>NZ_JACAQA010000001.1 GCF_013385425.1 Pseudomonas gingeri
CGGTGATCGATGGCGCCTCGTTTGGGGTGAGCCTGGCGGGATTTATCTTGCTGGGTGTGCCCGGGGTAGGAGTCGCTCTGATCCTTGTGGGCATGGCCCTGGCCGTTGTGAATATCCTCTTGAATGCCATCGTCAGTCTTTCCCAGTTGGAGAACTATCGCTGGGACGAAAAAGTGGGGTTGTTCTTCAGCAACCTGTTCGGCGCCTCAACGCTGCCGGGGATCCTGACCCAGCAGCAGATGCGTCAGGCGGCGGATCGATTGTTCACCGGCTTGCGGGAAGAGGGCATCGATCTTCTTCTGACGCCGATGATCAATGACGCGGACGATCACGATCAGACCAACCCGCTCAAGGATATTGGTGCGGTCAGCCAGGACACCAGCGTTCGCCAGCAGCCCAGGGGCTATACGTTGTCGCCGTCGGGGCTGACCTCGGATGACTTGACGTTCTGGGCGGATGCCAAGGACAAGGAAAAGACCGAACAGGTCCATAAGGGCTGGTACCTGCGCCGCCAGGAGGCTCGCCGGGGGCGAGAGCGCAAGCTGATGGTGACGATGCCTTCCACGCCGAGCACACGGCTGGAGGTACTGGATTTCGGTCCGACACCGACGATCCTGCTGTTCGGTGCCACACCTCATCTGCTGCTGGAGGCCAATCCGTTCGGCTGGGCAGCGGGAGAGTCACCGCAGGAGCAGGCCCTCAACAAATACCAGGTCAGGCTGCACCCCGAGACCGCCTACACCCTGCAGTTCAAAAAGAGCGTACTGACCTCAAAAGACTTTGACTCGAACTTTGGCAGCCAAACGGAGTTGATCGTGCCCGACGGGGAGTTCCAGCGGTTGCCTCAAGTGAGCCTGGACCTGTCCGGCCAGGACGATGCCCGCGAGACCATAGCGGAGTTGGACTTGTCCCGCTCTTCGCTGGAAGTCGCCAAATTCAAGGACAAGAGTGCATTCAACCTTGATCTGGTGAGTGCCGCTGACCACAGTGCCTGCGCGCTGGAGCAGGTGGTGCGGACCGTCCAACTGCCGGCCTATATCCGCTTCAAGAGCGGAGAAACCCACCCGGTGATGGCGGTGGTGGGGGAGGGCTCACGGATCACGCTGAGAAACTCGACGGGACGTTCGCTGCTGCTGTTGAGGCGGGAGGTTCGTCGTTGCGAGATTGAGATACAGGCGTCGGTCAGCGGTTTTGCGGTTTCTGTTTGAATCTCCAGGTCAGAGCGGGACTGGACCCAGGGCACTGCGCTCGGCATGTTGGCGCAGCGCCCACTGCACATGCTCCTGGACCAGTTCCGACGGGTAGTCCCGGCGGGTATTGAGGGCTTCAAGCACGGGGATCGTCGAGGGCGCATTCCCCAGCCCGACCGCCAGGTTGCGCAACCAGCGCTCATACCCCGCCCGGCGCAGTGGCGAGCCCTCGGTGTTTTTCAGAAAGGTCTCTTCGTCCCACAGGAACAGCTCGGCCAGCCCGGCATTGTCCAGGCTGTGTCGGGGCTTGAAGTCGCCTTCATCGGACGCGCGGGCGAAACGGTTCCATGGGCAGACGATCTGGCAATCGTCACAGCCAAACACCCGGTTGCCGATCAGCGGCCGCAACTCTTCCGGGATCGCGGTTTTCAGCTCGATGGTCAGGTACGAGATACAGCGCCGTGCGTCCAGCACATAGGGCCCGACAAACGCCGCCGTCGGACAGATATCCATGCATGCCGTGCAGCGCCCGCAATGTTCTGTGGCATGGGGAGCATCCACTGGTAGAGGCAGGTCGACAAACAGTTCACCGAGAAAGAAGTAGCTGCCGGCCTTGCGATTGAGCACCAGGGTGTTCTTGCCGATCCAGCCGAGCCCGGCCTGTTCGGCAATGGCCTTTTCCAGCACCGGGGCGCTGTCGACGAAGGCGCGGTAGCCAAAGGGTCCGATAACCTGCTGGATACGCTCGGCGAGCTGTTGCAGGCGCTTGCGGATCAATTTGTGATAGTCACGGCCCAGGGCATAGCGCGAGACATAGGCTTTTTCCGGTTGGCCCAGGCGCTGGGCCATCTGCGTGTCGCCCGGGAGGTAGTCCATGCGCAACGACACCACTCGCAACGTGCCGGGCACCAGCTCGTCGGGGTGTGAGCGTTTGCTGCCGTGGGCGCCCATGTAATCCATGTCGCCGTGATAGCCGGCATCGAGCCAGCGTTGCAGGTGCCGCTCATGCTCGCCCAGCTCCAGACCGGCGATGCCGACTTGCTGAAAGCCCAGTTCACGGCCCCATTCCTTGATGGATTGGGCGAGGGCGGGGAGGTCGACGCTATTTACAGGCATGAGACAGGAGAAACCTAGGCTTTGGTGCGTATAATTCTGCCAGACATCAGAGCTCGACGACGCATGCCGCAGACCAAACCGCCTTTTTCCGATATTCAGTCATTGACCCTCGCCACCCTGCCGAGCCTTCCCGCACGTGAACTGGACGCCCACAAAGGGCAGTTCGGCCATGTGCTGTTGATCGGCGGCGACCGGGGTTTTGGCGGCGCCATTCTGCTCGCGGCTGAAATGGCCTTGCGCGGTGGTGCCGGGCTGGTGTCCCTGGCGACACGTCCGGAACATGTGGCGGCCTCCCTGGCTCGGCTGCCGGAGGTGATGGCGCGGGGCATCGAGTCGGCCAATCAACTGATGACGGTGCTGGCCCAGGCTGGCGTGCTGGTGGTCGGCCCGGGGCTCGGTCAATCCGCGTGGAGCCGCAGCCTGTTGTCACTGGCGGCCAATGCCGGGTTGCCGCAAGTCTGGGATGCCGACGCCCTGAACCTGCTGGCCACGGGCAGCTTTACCTTGCCGGCGGACAGCGTGATCACCCCTCATCCAGGCGAAGCGGCACGCTTGCTGGGGATTTCCACGGCCGCTGTACAGGCGGATCGTCCCGCCGCCGCCCTCCGGCTGGCCCGGCAGTACCAGGCGGTCTGCGTGCTCAAGGGGGCGGGCAGCCTGATTGCCGCGCCGGACGGGCGCTTGTCGATCTGCGAACGCGGCCATCCGGCCATGGCCACCGCCGGGTTGGGCGATGTCCTCTCCGGTTTGCTCGGCGCCCTGCGCGCCCAGGGCTTGCCGGCTTACGACGCCACTTGCCTGGCGGTATGGCTGCACGCCAGTGCCGGCGAGCAGTCGGGTAAAAACGGCCGAGGACTGGCGGCCAGCGATCTGATCCCGGTCATTCGACAGTTGCTGGAGGAGCAATCACCGTGTCTGAACTAACCCTTCAACTGCCGGATGAAGAGGCCATGGTCGCCTTCGGCCGGAAAATCGCCGAAGTCACCCGTGGCATCGGGGTGATTTTCCTCGAAGGCGACCTCGGCGCCGGCAAGACCACCTTGTCCCGGGGCATCATTCGCGGCCTCGGCCATGCCGGCGCGGTGAAAAGTCCGACCTTTACCCTGGTTGAACCGTACGAAATCGCTGATATCCGTGCCTTCCATTTCGATCTGTATCGCCTGGTCGACCCGGAAGAGTTGGAATACATGGGGATTCGTGATTATTTCGACGGCGCGGCCCTGTGCCTGGTGGAGTGGCCACAGCGGGGCGAGGGCTTTTTGCCAAAGCCCGACCTGACCATTACCATTAGCCCGCATAATGGCGGTCGTTCGCTGTATCTGTTGTCCCAGGGCGCCCGAGGCGACTCCTGGTGTGCCGAACTGGCATTGGAAATCAAATAAATGATGGGGTTTGGTATGCGCATTCGCGCGTTGGTTGCTGTCGTGGGATTGTTGCTGGCGGCACTGGCCGTTGACGCCGTTGCGGCGACACAGGTCAAGAGTGTTCGCCTGTGGCGGGCCCCGGACAACACGCGTCTGGTGTTCGACCTCTCCGGCCCGGTCCAGCACAGTGTGTTCACCCTGACTTCTCCGGATCGGCTGGTGATCGATATCAATGGCGCGACCCTGAGTGGCCCGTTGAATGTGCCGACCGCCAACACCCCGATCAACAGCGTACGGGCGGCCCAGCGCACACCGACCGACCTGCGGGTGGTGGTTGACCTGAAAAAGGCGGTCACCCCGAAGAGCTTCGTCCTGGCGCCGAACGCGCAGTATGGCAACCGCCTGGTGGTCGACCTGTTCGACAACCCCGCCGATGCCGCGCCACCCGCGGCACCGGCCCCGACGGTGGCAACCGTGCCAGCGGTCCCGGTGACGCCAACGGAACCGGCGATCAAGCTGCCACCGGCGCCGGCGGGCAAGCGTGACATCATCGTGGTGATCGACGCCGGCCACGGTGGCGAAGACCCGGGTGCCTCCGGCTCCCGTGGCCAGCACGAGAAAGACGTGGTGCTGGCCATCGCCCGCGAACTGCAACGCCAGGTTGGCGGTATGAAGGGCTACCGCGCCGAGCTGACCCGTACCGGCGACTACTTTATCCCGCTGCGCGGCCGTACCGAGATCGCCCGCAAGAAAGGCGCCGATCTGTTCGTCTCGATTCACGCGGACGCCGCCCCTTCGGCCGCGGCCTTCGGTGCCTCGGTGTTCGCTTTGTCCGATCGCGGCGCTACTTCCGAGACTGCCCGTTGGCTGGCGGACAGTGAAAACCGCTCCGACCTGATCGGTGGGGCCGGTAACGTCAGCCTCGACGACAAGGACAAGATGCTCGCCGGCGTGTTGCTCGACCTGTCGATGACCGCTTCGCTGACCTCCAGCCTGAACGTCGGACAGAAGGTCCTGAGCAACATCGGCCGGGTTACGCCGCTGCACAAGCAGCGCGTCGAGCAAGCCGGGTTCATGGTACTGAAGTCGCCGGATATCCCGTCGATCCTGGTGGAGACCGGGTTTATCTCCAACTCCAACGAGGCGTCCAAGCTGGCCTCTTCGAATCACCAGCAGGCCCTGGCGCGCTCCATCAGTGCCGGTATCCGCCAGTTCTTCCAGCAGAACCCGCCACCGGGCACCTATATCGCCTGGCTGCGGGATTCCGGCAAGATCGCCGAGGGCCCGCGTGACCATCGCGTGGCCCCGGGCGAGACCCTGGCCATGCTCGCCGTGCGCTACCAGGTCTCGGCGTCGACCTTGCGCAGTGCCAACAACCTGACCAGCGACGAGCTGAAGGTCGGGCAGAACCTGACGATTCCGGGTGCGGAACTGGCGGCCAAACAATGAGTGAGGCCTTGAACAGCAGTTCTCGTATCGAACTGCTCAGCCCGCGACTGGCGAACCAGATTGCCGCCGGTGAGGTGGTCGAGCGCCCGGCCTCGGTGATCAAGGAACTGTTGGAAAACAGCCTGGATTCCGGCGCCAGGCGCATCGATGTGGATGTCGAACAGGCCGGGGTCAAGCTGCTGCGGGTGCGCGACGATGGCAGCGGCATCTCCGCCGACGACCTGCCGTTGGCCCTTGCGCGCCACGCCACCAGCAAGATTCGCGACCTGGAAGACCTGGAACGGGTGATGAGCCTCGGTTTCCGTGGCGAGGCCCTGGCCTCCATCAGTTCCGTCGCCCGGCTGACCCTGACTTCCCGCACCCGTGACGCCGACCAGGCCTGGCAGGTGGAAACCGAAGGTCGCGACATGGACGCCCGGGTGCAGCCGGCGGCCCATCCGGTGGGCACCTCGGTGGAAGTCCGCGACCTGTTTTTCAACACCCCGGCGCGGCGCAAGTTCCTCAAGGCCGAGAAGACCGAGTTCGATCACCTGCAGGAAGTGATCAAGCGCCTGGCCCTGGCCCGTTTCGACGTGGCCTTTCACCTGCGCCATAACGGCAAAAGCATTCTCAGCCTGCACGAGGCCCATGACGATGCGGCCCGTGCCCGGCGCGTGGCGGCGGTCTGCGGTGCAGGGTTCCTCGAACAGGCCCTGCCCATCGAAGTGGAACGCAACGGCCTGCACCTGTGGGGCTGGGTCGGCTTGCCGACCTTCTCCCGCAGCCAGGCGGACTTGCAGTATTTCTATGTGAATGGCCGCGCGGTGCGCGACAAGCTGGTGGCCCATGCGGTGCGCCAGGCCTATCGCGACGTGCTGTTCAATGGCCGGCACCCGACCTTCGTGCTGTTTTTCGAGGTCGATCCGGCGGTGGTCGACGTCAACGTGCACCCGACCAAACACGAAGTGCGGTTCCGTGACGGGCGCATGGTCCACGATTTCCTCTACGGCACCCTGCACCGCGCCCTGGGCGACGTGCGCCCGGAAGATCACCTGGCCGCGCCTGCCGCGGTGGCCGGCATGGTCCGGCCGACAGGGATCGAGGCCGGCGAGTTCGGTCCCCAGGGTGAAATGCGCCTGGCGGCCAATCTGCTGGAGCAACCCCAGTCGCAGCCTGCGTCCGCCTTTGCGCCGGCGGCCGGATCGGGCTCGGGGGCCGGTTATCAGTATCAGTACCGCCCGCAATCGACCCAGATGCCGCCCGCCGCCGAGGCCCAGGGCGTCTATCGCGAGTTTTTCGCGCCGCTGCCGGATGCGCTGGCATCGCCGACCCTGCCCGACAGCCAGGGCGATGTGCCGCCCCTGGGTTATGCGCTGGCGCAGCTCAAGGGCATCTATATCCTCAGCGAAAACGCCCAGGGCCTGGTGCTGGTGGATATGCACGCCGCCCATGAGCGGATCATGTACGAACGCCTGAAGATCGCCATGGCCAGCGAAGGCCTGAGCGGCCAGCCGTTGCTGGTGCCCGAATCCCTGGCGGTCAGCCAGCGCGAAGCCGATTGCGCCGAAGAACATGTAGGCTGGTTCCAGCGCCTGGGCTTCGAATTGCAGCGCCTGGGCCCGGAAACCCTGGCGATCCGGCAGATCCCGGCCCTGCTCAAGCAGGCCGAGGCCAATCGCCTGGTCCAGGACGTACTGGCCGACCTGATGGAATACGGCACCAGCGACCGGATCCAGGCGCACCTGAACGAATTGCTCGGAACCATGGCCTGCCACGGCGCGATTCGCGCCAACCGGCGCCTGGCCCTGGCGGAAATGAACGGTTTGCTGCGGGATATGGAAAACACCGAGCGCAGCGGCCAGTGCAACCACGGCCGGCCCACCTGGACCCAGCTCGGGCTGGATGATCTGGACAAACTGTTCTTGCGCGGTCGCTGATGATGGCTTCCAAGGCACTACCGCCGGCCATTTTCCTGATGGGCCCGACGGCGGCGGGCAAGACCGACCTGGCCATCGAGCTGACCAAGGTGCTGCCGTGCGAGCTGATCAGCGTCGATTCGGCCCTGGTCTACCGGGACATGGATATCGGCACGGCCAAGCCCTCGAAAGCACTGCTGGCGGAGTTTCCCCACCGTCTGATCGATATTCTCGACCCGGCACAGAGTTATTCGGCGGCGGAGTTTCGCAGCGACGCCCTGGCGGCGATGGCCGAGATCACCGCGCGCGGCAAGATTCCGCTGCTGGTGGGCGGCACCATGCTCTATTACAAGGCGTTGCTGGAGGGCCTGGCGGAGATGCCGGCGGCCGATCCGCAGATCCGTGCCGAAATCGAGGAAGAAGCCGCACGTTTGGGCTGGCAGGCCCTGCACGACCAGTTGGCGGTCATCGACCCGGTCTCGGCGGCGCGCATCCACCCCAATGACCCCCAGCGCCTGAGTCGGGCGCTGGAAGTCTATCGGGTCAGCGGATCGAGCATGACCGCCCACCGCCAGCGACAATCTGCGCAAAGTACTGACGCAGCCGCTTCGGGACGGCCGCAATTGCCCTATACTGTTGCCAACCTGGCTATCGCCCCGGCGAATCGCCAGGTTCTGCACGACCGAATTGCACAAAGATTCACACAAATGCTGGAACAGGGGTTCGTAGACGAGGTCGTAGCTCTGCGTAGGAGAAGTGACCTGCATGTCGGGTTGCCGTCCATACGTGCTGTGGGCTACAGGCAAGTCTGGGAGCATCTGGAGGGCAAGCTGACGTCAGCCGAAATGCAGGAGCGCGGCATAATTGCCACGCGCCAGTTGGCAAAGCGCCAGTTCACCTGGTTGCGCAGCTGGACGGATCTGCACTGGCTCGACAGCCTGGACTGCGACAATCTGCCACGCGCCTTGAAATACCTTGGGACGATCTCCATATTGGGCTGAGTCCTTGCAATTGCCGTCTATCCTTGGGGGAAAGGCGGTACAAGCCATCCATTTACCCATTTTTTATTATTGATCCTTAAAGGAGTGCGGCACATGTCAAAAGGGCATTCGCTACAAGACCCTTACTTGAATACCTTGCGTAAAGAGAAGGTCGGGGTTTCCATCTATCTGGTCAACGGTATCAAACTGCAAGGCACGATCGAATCCTTCGACCAGTTCGTGATCCTGCTGAAGAACACCGTCAGCCAGATGGTCTACAAGCACGCCATCTCGACAGTGGTGCCGGTTCGTCCAATTCGTCTGCCTAGCGCAACCGAAACCGAACAGGGTGACGCTGAGCCAGGTAACGCCTGATAGGAGTCTCCTTTGTTCTTTGAGCGCCACGGTGGTGGTGAACGGACCATTCTCGTTCACTTGGAAGGTCAGGACCCTGAGGCGCGCGAAGATCCGCAGGAGTTTCAGGAGTTGGCAGTATCGGCAGGTGCCGAGACCGTCGCGTTCTTCAACGTGCCGCGTCATCGGCCAACCGCCAAGTATCTGATTGGCACTGGCAAGGTCGAGGAGCTTCGCGACCTGGTCAAGGCCGAGCAGGTCGATATCGTGATTTTCAATCACATCCTCACGCCCAGCCAGGAACGTAACCTCGAACGTGTCTTCGAGTGTCGCGTGCTGGATCGCACGGGCCTGATTCTCGATATTTTCGCCCAGCGCGCCCGCACCCATGAAGGCAAGCTCCAGGTCGAACTGGCCCAGCTTGAGCACATGAGCACGCGGTTGGTCCGCGGCTGGACTCACCTTGAGCGGCAGAAAGGCGGTATCGGCCTGCGCGGTCCGGGTGAAACCCAGCTGGAAACCGACCGGCGCTTGCTGCGGGTACGCCTGCGGCAGATCAAGGGGCGCCTGGAAAAGGTCCGCAGCCAGCGCGAGCAGTCTCGCCGCGGGCGCAAGCGGGCCGATATCCCGACGGTGTCGCTGGTGGGCTATACCAACGCCGGCAAGTCGACGCTGTTCAATGCGGTCACCGAATCCGACGTGTATGCGGCGGACCAGCTGTTCGCCACCCTCGACCCGACCCTGCGCCGTCTCGAACTCGACGACCTCGGGCCGATCGTGCTGGCCGACACCGTGGGGTTTATCCGTCACCTGCCGCACAAGCTGGTCGAGGCTTTCCGGGCTACGCTCGAAGAGTCGAGCAACTCCGACCTGTTGCTGCACGTGATCGACGCCGCGGAACCGGACCGGATGCTGCAGATCGAGCAGGTCATGGTGGTACTCGGCGAGATCGGGGCCCAGGACTTGCCGATCCTCGAGGTCTACAACAAGCTTGATCTGCTCGAGGGCGTCGAGCCGCAGATCCAGCGCGATGAAGACGGCAAGCCACAGCGGGTCTGGCTCAGCGCCCGGGACGGGCAGGGGCTGGAGCTGCTCGAACAGGCGATTGCCGAGTTGCTGGGCAACGATTTGTTCGTCGGCACCTTGCGCTTGCCGCAGCGTTTTGCTCGACTGCGTGCACAGTTCTTCGAGATGGGCGCGGTGCAGAAGGAAGAACACGACGAAGAAGGCAGTTGTCTGCTGTCCGTCCGTTTGCCCAGGGCCGAGCTCAATCGAGTGGTCTCGCGCGAAGGGATGAAGGCGCCGGAATTCATCGAACAACACACTTTGCAATAAAAGCCTGGGAAAGCGGTTGTGCCGCGTTGACAGGCATTCTGTAGCATTGGTCGGCGCGCCGCGGGCGCGTCTTTGCTTTATCAGATGGAGAGCGCTATGGCTTGGAATGAGCCGGGTGGCAACTCGAACAATCAGGATCCTTGGGGTGGCAAGCGCCGTAACAACGGCGACCGCAAGGGGCCGCCGGATCTCGACGAAGCCTTCCGCAAGCTGCAGGAGAGCCTGAACGGGTTGTTCGGTGGCGGTAAGAAACGCGGTGACGATGGCGGTTCGGGCGGTGGCAAGGGCGGCGGTTTCGGCCTGCTGGGCATTGGCCTCGTCGTGCTCGCGGCCATGTGGCTGTACAGCGCGGTCTATGTCGTCGATGAGCAGGAGCAGGCTGTCGTGCTGCGCTTCGGCAAGTACTACGAAACCGTAGGGCCGGGCCTGAACATCTATTTCCCGCCGATCGACAAGAAGTTCCTGGAGAACGTCACCCGTGAGCGGGCGTACACCAAGCAGGGCCAGATGCTGACCGAAGACGAGAACATCGTCGAAGTGCCGCTGACCGTGCAGTACAAGATCAGCAACCTGCAGGACTTCGTGTTGAACGTCGACCAGCCGGAAATCAGTCTGCAACAGGCCACCGACAGTGCCCTGCGCCACGTGGTGGGTTCCACCGCGATGGACCAGGTGCTGACCGAAGGGCGCGTGCAGATGGCCGGCGAGATCAAGGAGCGTCTGCAACGCTTCCTCGACACCTACCGTACCGGTATCACCGTGACCCAGGTGAACGTCCAGAGCGCCGCCGCGCCCCGTGAAGTCCAGGAAGCCTTCGACGACGTGATCCGTGCCCGTGAGGACGAACAGCGTTCGCGCAACCAGGCCGAAGGTTACGCCAACGGCGTGGTCCCGGAAGCCCGTGGCCAGGCCCAGCGTATCCTCGAGGATGCCAACGGCTATCGCGACGAAGTGGTGTCCCGCGCCAAGGGTGAGGCCGACCGCTTCACCAAGCTGGTGGCCGAGTACCGCAAGGCGCCGGAAGTCACCCGTGAACGCCTGTACCTGGACACCCTGCAGGAAGTCTTCAGCAACACCAGCAAGGTACTCGTGACCGGGAACAAGAATGGCCAGAGCAACCTGCTTTACCTGCCGCTGGACAAGATGATCCAGAGCGGTTCCGGCGCCGGTACGCCGGCCAAGGTGGTGGGGTCGATGGCCAGTGGCAACACTGATGTCACGCCGCACATCACCGAGCCGCAACCCACTCGCACCCGGGAGAGCCGCTGATGAGCAATAAATCACTGATCGCCCTGGTCCTCGGGGTCATCGTGGCAGTGGCTGCCTGGAACTGCTTCTACATTGTGTTGCAGACCGAGCGGGCCGTCCTGCTGCAATTCGGCCGTGTGGTCGAGGCCGATGTCCAGCCAGGCCTGCATGTGAAGCTGCCCTACGTCAACCAGGTGCGCAAGTTCGACGCCCGCCTGATGACCCTGGATGCTCCGACGCAGCGCTTCCTGACCCTGGAAAAGAAAGCCGTGATGGTCGATGCCTACGCCAAGTGGCGGGTCAAGGACGCCGAGCGTTTCTATACCGCGACTTCCGGTCTGAAGCAGATCGCCGACGAGCGTCTGTCCCGGCGTCTGGAGTCGGGCCTGCGTGACCAGTTCGGTAAACGCACCCTGCACGAAGTGGTCTCCGGTGAACGTGATGCGCTGATGGCTGACATCACCGCCTCGCTGAACGCCATGGCCGCCAAGGAGTTGGGTATCGAAGTGGTCGACGTCCGGGTCAAGGCCATCGACCTGCCGAAGGAAGTCAACCGCAGCGTCTTCGAACGCATGAGCACCGAGCGTGAGCGCGAGGCTCGTGAGCACCGCGCCAAGGGTAACGAACTGGCCGAAGGCATTCGTGCCGACGCCGATCGCCAGCGCCGTGTATTGTTGGCCGAAGCCTATCGCCAGTCGGAAGAAGCCCGCGGTGATGGTGATGCCCAGGCCGCCGCAATCTATTCCAAGGCCTACGGCCAGGACCAGGAGTTCTACGCGTTCTACCGTAGCCTGCGCGCCTACCGTGAAAGCTTTGCGGACAAGAGCGACGTGCTGGTGCTGGACCCGAGCAGCGACTTTTTCCGTTATCTGGAAAAAGCCAAGCCCTGATCCAAGACGTATCGTGTCCCCCCTCCGCCCGGCAGCTAAAATGCCGGGCGGGGTGATCCTTTCGGAAAACGGGTGTATGATGCGGCAGCCGGGAAATTCCCGGCTTTTTTGCGTCTGTATGTTTGATTGGCGGACGGCGGGTTGATCGACCCGACAGGTTTTTCGAGGAAAGTGGTAGGCGAAGCCGATTTCAGGCTGTTCGTCGCGTCGTTCTTGCGCGCGTGTTAACCATTTTCTGCTTCACTCAAGGCTCGCCTGTGGGCTTGCTGCCCAGATCATAGGGGAAAGGCGTTAATGGCAACGGTAGATCGCTGGCTTCTGCCAGATGGCATCGAAGAAGTACTGCCGCCTGAAGCGGCGCGCATCGAAGTGGCGCGGCGTCAGGTGTTGGACCTGTTCCAGAGCTGGGGCTATGAGTTCGTTGTCACCCCGCATATCGAGTATCTGGAATCCTTGTTGACCGGCGCCGGCCAGGACCTGGACCTGCGCACCTTCAAGGTGATCGACCCGCAGTCGGGTCGGCAGATGGGGTTTCGCGCGGACATCACGCCGCAGGTGGCGCGTATCGACGCCCACACCCTGCGTCGCGAAGGCCCGAGCCGCCTGTGCTACGCCGGCAGTGTGCTGCATGCACAGCCGCGGGCCCTGTCGTCCTCGCGCAGCCCGATCCAGTTGGGCGCCGAGTTGTACGGCGATGCCAGCCCGAGCAGCGACGTCGAAGTCATCAGCCTGATGCTGGCGATGCTGCAACTGGCCGATGTGCCGGATGTGCACATGGACCTCGGTCACGTCGGTATCTACCGTGGCCTGGCTCGCGCCGCCGGTTTGTCCGGTGAAGTGGAACAACAGTTGTTCGATGCCCTGCAACGCAAGGCGATCGATGAAGTGATCCAACTGACCGAAGGTTTGCCGGCCGATCTGGCCGCGATGCTGCGGGCGCTGGTGGATCTGTGTGGCGGCCGCGAAGTGCTGGTGGCGGCCCGTGAGCGCCTGGCGGGTGCCCCGGCGCAGGTCGCTGCGGCGCTGGATGACCTGCTGGCGATTGCCGAGCGGCTGTCCACGCGCTTCCCGCAATTGCCGTTGTATTTCGACCTGGGCGAGTTGCGCGGTTACCACTACCACACCGGTGTGGTGTTCGCGGTGTTCGTTCCGGGTGTCGGCCAGGCCATCGCCCAGGGCGGTCGCTACGACGATATCGGCGCGGACTTCGGCCGTGCACGTCCGGCGACAGGCTTTTCCACCGATTTGAAAACCCTGGTGACCCTGGGGCGTGCCGAAATCGAGCTACCGTCTGGCGGTATCTGGATGCCTGACAGCACGGATGCGGCACTCTGGCAGTTGGTCTGCCAGTTGCGCGGCGAGGGTCAGCGTGTGGTCCAGGCCTTGCCCGGACAACCATCGGCCGCCGCCCGCGAAGCGGACTGCGACCGGCAATTGATTCAGCAGAACGGGCTTTGGCAAGTATTGCCGCTGGCTTCTTGAGTTTTCCCGCCGGCGGCTGCCGGCACCAAGTTTGCGCGAATGAGGACAAGTGTTATGGGTAAGAATGTCGTAGTCCTGGGCACCCAGTGGGGTGATGAGGGCAAAGGCAAGATCGTTGATCTGCTGACCGAACATGCTGCCGCCGTGGTGCGCTATCAAGGTGGCCACAACGCTGGCCACACCCTGGTGATCGACGGTGAGAAAACCGTCCTGCACCTGATCCCGTCGGGTGTACTGCGTGAAGGCGTTCAGTGCCTGATCGGCAACGGCGTGGTGGTTGCACCGGACGCCCTGCTGCGGGAAATCACCAAGCTGGAAGAGAAAGGCGTACCAGTGCGCGAGCGCCTGCGTATCAGCCCGTCCTGCCCGCTGATCCTGTCCTATCACGTCGCCCTGGACCAGGCGCGCGAAAAAGCCCGTGGCGAGCTGAAGATCGGTACCACCGGTCGTGGTATCGGCCCGGCGTACGAAGACAAGGTCGCGCGTCGCGGCCTGCGTATCGGCGACCTGTTCCACCGCGAGCGTTTTGCCGCGAAGCTGGGCGAGTTGCTCGACTACCACAACTTCGTGCTGGTCAATTACTACAAAGAGCCGGCCATCGACTTCCAGAAGACGCTCGATGAGTGCATGGAATACGCCGAGATGCTCAAGCCGATGATGCTTGACGTCACCGCCGAGCTGCACAACCTGCGTCGTGCCGGCAAGGACATCATGTTCGAAGGTGCCCAGGGTTCGTTGCTGGACATCGACCACGGTACCTACCCGTACGTCACCAGCTCCAACACCACCGCCGGCGGCATCGCCACCGGTTCGGGCGTGGGTCCGATGTACCTGGATTACATCCTGGGCATCACCAAGGCCTACACCACTCGTGTCGGTTCGGGTCCGTTCCCGACTGAGCTGTTCGATGACGTCGGTGCCTTCCTGGCCAAGCGTGGCCACGAATTCGGTGCAACCACCGGTCGTGCCCGCCGTTGCGGCTGGTTCGATGCCGTGATCCTGCGTCGCGCCATCGACGTCAACAGCATCTCGGGCCTGTGCCTGACCAAGCTGGACGTGCTCGACGGTCTTGAAACCATCAATATCTGCGTGGGTTACAAGAACGAAAACGGTGCGGTCATCGACGCGCCGACCGATGCCGACAGCTATATCGGCCTGGAGCCGGTGTACGAAGAAATGCCGGGCTGGACCGAGTCGACCCTGGGGGCCAAGACCCTGGAAGAGCTGCCGGCGGCCGCTCGTGCTTACATCAAGCGCGTCGAAGAATTGGTCGGTGCCCCGATCGACATTATTTCGACAGGTCCGGATCGCAACGAAACCATCGTTCTGCGTCACCCGTTCGCCTGATAAGCCGTTGATGTAGATCACAAAGACCCCCTTTTGGGGGTCTTTGTCGTTTCTGCCTGTTGTTCGGCACGGGCCTTGCTGGGATTATCCTCTAAAAAGGGTGCTATCAAATTAATGGCGCCAAAGTCGAGGAATCTCCAGTGTCGGCCGTTCTCTCACTGTTACAAAGCCGTCTATTGCGGCCTGTGTTCGTTACCCTGGGTATCGCTCTTTTGGTGCAGGTGCTGGTGGCGGTCGCTCTGACCCGAAGCACGGTCACTGCGCTGGAGGCTGATCTGGGCGCTCGCCTGGGTATCGACAGCCAGAAGCTGTCCGGGGAGCTGGAGCAGGCGGGCAAAGAGGTGACGTCGAGTCTCGACAGCCTTTCGGTCAATACGCGCCAGCGTCTGAACAGCGGCTTGTCCTCGCGACTGAAGGATGAGCAGGCCCAGTTGCGTACGGCGTTGGAGAAGGATCTGCAGGATTCGGCCAACGACATGGCGCAGCTATTGGCTTCCGTGGCCCCGCGAGCCATGTGGGATAACGATGTACCGACCCTTTCCGAATTCGCCCGTCGCGCCCAGCGCAATCCGAATGTTCTGTTCGTGGTCTATGACGATGCGGCTGGCGAACACCTGACCCGCTACCTGAACCGTGAAAACCCGATCAACCAGGCTCTTTTGGCCAAGGGTGAGGGTGAGCGGGCGCTGGACAAGGTGCTCAGTGCGGCGAAGAACGATCCATCGGTCTACTACGTCGAAGCGTCGATCAGCCCTAACGGTGTGGAGATCGGCAAGGTGCGGATGGGGGTTTCCACAGCCTCGGTCGAGACCGAACTGAAGGCGCTGGACCAGCGTTTCACGACCTTGATCGCCAGCAGCGACAAGCTGGTGGGCGATAGCCTGCAAGGGGCGTCGGCGGACAGTTCCAAGGCCATGCAGGCGCGCTTGCAATCGGCTCAGGCCACCGCTTCGCAAATGCAGGCCAATACCACGGCAACCGTGCAGGATGCGGCGCAGACCCTGCGTTGGCGGATCGGCATGGGTCTGGCCCTGGTCGGTCTCGGCGTGCTGCTGTTACTGGCGGTGGTGCTCGGGCGGCGGGTGGTCAACAAGCTGCATCTGCTGATTGCAGCTTTGAATGACCTGGCAGCCGGGGAGGGTGATCTGACCAAGCGCGTCCAGCTCAACAGCAATGATGAAATCGGTGATATGGCTTCGGCGGTGAACCGTTTTGTCGAAAAGCTGCAGCCTATCGTGCGGGAAGCGGGTGATGTGGCCCAGCGTACCGGAGTGGAAATCGGCCAGATGACTTTGCGCAACGCCGGTGCCGATGCCGCCGCGAATTTGCAGCGTGACGAAGTGGCGCAGAGCTTGCGCGAATTGTCGAAGATGGCCGATGACGCGCAGACCGAAAGCCATGCGATGCAGGCGGCGTTGAAGCAGGTGGTGGATATTCGCCAGGCGACCGATGAAAACACCCGGACTTCGAATCAGGTCGGCAATCTGATCGAGGCCCTGGCTGGACAGGTGGATACCGGTTCCAAGGTAATCGAGCGGCTGGCGCAGCAGAGTGAGCAGATTGAAGTGGTGCTGACGGTGATTCACGGGATTGCCGAGCAGACCAATCTTTTGGCCCTGAACGCGGCCATCGAGGCGGCGCGGGCGGGTGAAACCGGTCGCGGGTTTGCCGTGGTGGCGGATGAGGTGCGAGCGTTGGCGAGCAAGACGCAAAGCTCCACCGGCGATATCCAGGCGCATATCGGTGCTTTGCAGCAGGGCGCGCGGGAGGCGGTGGCGGCTATTGGGCAGGCGGGGCGTCAGGCCAGTGAAGGTTTGGCGGTGTTGCGCAGCAGTGTGAAGTTGCAGCAGAGCGTGCAGTCTTCGGTGGAGCAGGTGCATGCGGCGATTGGCCTGGCGACCAAGGCGGCGGCCCATCAGGCCGAAGGCGCGCATGCGGTGCGTGGGCGGGTCGAGGTGATCCATGCCCAGGCCGAGCGCGCGGCGCAGGCGGTGGTGGAGACCACGGCCAGCGGCAAGGTGCTCGACAGCCTGGCGGGGCAGCTCAAGGCGAGCCTGGGGCAGTTCCGGGCCTGATGCGGGGTGTCAGTGCTGGCCTCTTCGCGGGCAAGCTCCGCTCCCACGGGATTTGTGCCGCGCCGCCAATCTACGGCCAGGCGCGGACACTGTGGGAGCGGAGCTTGCCCGCGAAGAGGGCCTCAAGAGCGCCAAAGTACTTTCAGGCATGCTCCTGGCCTTAGCCGCGCCATCAATGCCGCTGAGAGTAGGGGTAAGAGTGAGTTGAAATGATTGAACCCCAGAAACGCAAAAACCCGCTTTCGCGGGTTTTTGTGAGATTTCAGAGTGATACTCTGAAACTTGAATTGGTGCCCAGAAGAAGACTCGAACTTCCACGACCTTGCGGTCACCAGCACCTGAAGCTGGCGTGTCTACCAATTTCACCATCTGGGCAGCATCAGCAGCGTTGCGCGCCGTTGATGGGTCGCACTATACGGAGAGCCTTTTGATCTGTAAACCCCTGTTTTTGCTTTTAATTAAATCTCGGGTGCGGCTCGGTATCCGCCAGGGGCGGGTGCTGGGGTCGGAAGATTTGCAGGAGGCAGAAACGCAAAAACCCGCTTTCGCGGGTTTTCGTGAGATTCCAGAGTGTTACTCTGAAACTTGAATTGGTGCCCAGAAGAAGACTCGAACTTCCACGACCTTGCGGTCACCAGCACCTGAAGCTGGCGTGTCTACCAATTTCACCATCTGGGCAGTATCGTCAACGTCTCCGTCGTCGATGGCGCGCACTATACGGAGGCGCCTTTTAACTGTAAACCCCTGTCATGAAAAAAACCAAAAAAAACGCTTCAATGTGCATCAGCCGGCATTTTTCACGCGGACAAATGGGTTTTAAGGCCGCCTGTGTGCCTGAAATTTCCCGTTTCAATACGCGTATGCCAAACTAACCCGCATATAGACAAGGTGAAATTTATCTAATGGCCGATTGGCAGTCCCTCGATCCCGAGGCCGCTCGTGAAGCGGAAAAATACGAAAACCCCATTCCTAGCCGCGAGCTTATCCTGGCGCACCTGTCCGAGCGTGGATCGCCGGCCAGTCGCGAGGAGCTGGTGGATGAGTTTGGTCTGACCACTGAAGATCAGATCGAGGCTCTGCGCCGCCGCCTTCGTGCCATGGAGCGCGATGCGCAACTGATTTACACCCGCCGCGGCACTTACGCGCCGGTGGACAAGCTCGACCTGATCCTCGGCCGCATCGCCGGCCACCGCGACGGTTTCGGTTTTCTGATCCCGGACGACGGCAGTGACGACCTGTTCATGAGCCCGGCGCAAATGCGTCTGGTGTTCGATGGCGACCGTGCCCTGGCGCGGGTGTCCGGCCTGGATCGGCGCGGACGCCGTGAAGGCGTGATCGTCGAAGTGGTGTCCCGTGCTCACGAGAGCATCGTCGGGCGTTACTTCGAAGAGGGCGGTATCGGCTTCGTGGTCGCGGACAATCCGAAGATCCAGCAGGAAGTGCTGGTGACCCCGGGCCGCAACGCCGACGCCCGTGTCGGTCAGTTCGTCGAGGTGAAGATCACCCACTGGCCGACGCCGCGCTTCCAGCCCCAGGGCGATGTGATCGAAGTGGTGGGCAACTACATGGCGCCCGGCATGGAGATCGATGTCGCGCTGCGCACCTACGACATTCCCCACGTCTGGCCCGAGGCCGTGCTCAAGGAAGCGGCGAAGCTCAAGCCGGAAGTCGAGGACAAGGACAAAGAGAAGCGCGTCGACCTGCGCCATCTGCCGTTCGTCACCATCGACGGCGAAGATGCCCGCGACTTCGACGATGCGGTCTACTGCGAAGCCAAGCCCGGCAAGCTGCGCCTGTTCTCCGGCGGCTGGAAGTTGTACGTGGCGATTGCCGACGTTTCCAGCTATGTGAAGATCGGTTCTGCGCTGGACACTGAAGCCCAGGTTCGTGGCAACTCGGTGTACTTCCCCGAGCGCGTGGTGCCGATGCTGCCGGAGCAGCTGTCCAACGGCCTGTGCTCGCTGAACCCGCATGTCGACCGTTTGGCGATGGTCTGCGAGATGACCATCAACAAAAGCGGGCAGATGACCGACTACGTGTTCTACGAAGCGGTGATCCACTCCCATGCCCGCCTGACCTACAACAAGGTCAGCGCGATCCTGGAACAGCCGAAGACCACCGAGGCGAAGAAGCTGCGTGGCGAGTATTCGGAAGTGGTTCCGGACCTCAAGCAGCTCTACGCCCTGTACAAGGTGTTGCTGGCGGCCCGTCATACCCGTGGCGCCATCGACTTCGAAACCCAGGAAACGCGGATCATCTTCGGTTCCGAGCGCAAGATCGCGGAAATCCGTCCGACCACCCGCAACGATGCCCACAAGCTGATCGAAGAATGCATGCTGGCGGCCAACGTGGCCACCGCCGAGTTCCTCAAGAAGCACGAGATTCCGGCCTTGTACCGGGTGCATGACGGTCCGCCGCCGGAACGCCTGGAAAAACTCCGTGCCTTCCTCGGTGAGCTGGGCCTGTCCCTGCACAAGGGCAAGGACGGTCCGTCGCCGAAGGATTACCAGGCGTTGCTGGCCAGTATCCAGAGCCGCCCGGATTTCCACCTGATCCAGACCGTGATGCTGCGCTCGTTGAGCCAGGCGGTGTACAGCGCTGATAACCAGGGCCACTTCGGCCTGAATTACGAGGCCTACACCCACTTCACTTCGCCGATCCGTCGTTACCCGGACCTGCTGACGCACCGCGCGATCCGCAGTGTCATCCACTCCAAGCAGGACACCCCGCACGTGCGTCGTGCCGGCGCGATGACCATTCCGAAGGCGCGGATCTATCCGTACGACGAGGCGGCGCTGGAGCAGTTGGGCGAACAGTGCTCGATGAGCGAGCGGCGTGCCGACGAAGCCACCCGTGACGTGGTGAACTGGCTCAAGTGCGAGTTCATGAAGGATCGCGTGGGCGAGTCGTTCCCGGGTGTGGTCACTGCCGTGACCGGTTTCGGCCTGTTCGTCGAGCTGACCGATATCTACGTCGAAGGCCTGGTGCATGTCACCGCCTTGCCGGGCGATTACTACCATTTCGATCCGGTTCATCACCGCCTGGCGGGCGAGCGCACCGGTCGCAGCTTCCGCCTCGGCGACACGGTGGAAGTGAAGGTCATGCGCGTCGATCTCGACGAGCGCAAGATCGACTTCGAAATGGCCGAGAAAACCCTCAGCGCGCCGATCGGTCGCAAGAAACGTGGCACTGAAGCCACCGCACCTGCCCCCGCGCCTGTCGCGAAAGCGCCGGAGCCGGCCAAGGCCGGGCGTCGTGGCGCGGTGGCGAAGAAGTCGGACGAGGCTTATCGCCCCAGCGATGCAGCGGCGAAAAACGCCGAAGTGCGCCGCAGTCGCGAACTGAAGCAGGCGTTGTTGGCCGAAGCCAAGAACGGCGGTAAAGGCAAGACCGAGGGAAAGCCCGCGCGCGGGACGTCGTCGGAAAAACCGAGCAAGCATCGTAAAGGCCCGCCAAAAGCGGGCGCTGGTCCCGCGAAAAGCGGCGGGGCGCGTAAACCCAAGGGCAAGTCATGAGTCAGTTGGAAAAAATCTACGGCGTCCATGCCGTAGAGGCGTTGTTGCGTCATCACCCGAAACGCGTCAAGCAGATCTGGTTGGCCGAAGGCCGCAGTGATCCGCGGGTCCAGGTGTTGCTGGGGCTGGCCGCGGAAAACCGCGTGTCGGTCGGCCAGGCCGAACGCCGCGAGATGGATGCCTGGGTCGAAGGCGTGCACCAGGGCGTGGTGGCGGACGTGAGTCCGAGCCAGGTCTGGGGTGAGGCAATGCTCGACGAACTGCTCGATCGCACTGAAGGCGCACCGTTGATCCTGGTGCTCGACGGCGTGACCGACCCGCACAACCTGGGTGCTTGCCTGCGCACCGCCGATGCGGCGGGTGCGTTGGCGGTGGTGGTGCCCAAGGACAAGTCGGCGACCCTGACGCCGGCGGTGCGCAAGGTGGCTTGTGGCGCGGCGGAAGTGATTCCGCTGGTGGCGGTGACCAACCTGGCGCGGACCCTGGAAAAACTCCAGCAGCGCGGCCTGTGGGTTGTCGGCACGGCGGGCGAGGCAGAGCAGGAGTTGTACCAGCAGGACCTGACCGGCCCGACCATCCTGATCATGGGCGCCGAAGGCAAGGGCATGCGTCGCCTGACCCGCGAGCATTGCGACTACCTGGTGCGCCTGCCGATGGCCGGTAGCGTCAGCAGCCTCAACGTCTCCGTGGCCACCGGCGTGTGTCTGTTCGAAGCGCTGCGCCAGCGCAGCGTCAAGGCCGCCACCAAAAAGGCCTGATCCGCACCTCCCTTGCAGGAGCCGGCTTGCTGGCGATGAACGATTACGCGGTCTTCCTGAAGCACCGCGGCGTCTGCATCGCCAGCAAGCCGGCTCCCACAGTGATCGCATTCACCTCGGTTGTGATTCAAGGGTCAAGGCGGCGGTGCTTGTTGCGATGGGTTGTTCAAATAATCACCAATTGTCTTGCGCCCCTCGCCCCCCTTCTCTACAATTGCGCCCCTTGCCGTGATGGCTGGCGCATCCGTGCCTACTCCAGGCAAGACACACAAGTGTCATTCACTCCTTGTCTGACCGTTTTTGAGCGGCAGGCTACAACCCGTAAGGAGCATTCATGCGTCATTACGAAATCATCTTTTTGGTCCACCCGGATCAAAGCGAACAAGTCGGCGGCATGGTAGAGCGTTACACCAAGCTGATCGAAGAAGACGGCGGCAAAATCCACCGTCTGGAAGATTGGGGCCGTCGTCAACTGGCCTATGCAATCAACAATGTTCACAAGGCTCACTACGTGATGCTGAACGTTGAATGCACTGGCAAGGCCCTGGCCGAGCTGGAAGACAACTTCCGCTACAACGATGCTGTGATCCGTAACCTGGTCATCCGTCGCGACGAAGCCGTTACCGGCCAGTCCGAGATGCTCAAGGCTGAAGAAAACCGCAGTGAGCGCCGTGAGCGTCGCGACCGTCCTGAGCACTCCGACGCCGATGGCGTTGAGGGTGATGACAGCGACGCCAGCGATAACGCTGACGAGTAATCCACGGACCTTTTGAGGAGCCAATTACATGGCACGTTTCTTCCGTCGTCGTAAATTCTGCCGCTTCACCGCTGAAGACGTGAAAGAGATCGATTACAAAGATCTCAACACCCTGAAAGCCTACGTATCCGAAACCGGCAAAATCGTTCCAAGCCGTATCACCGGTACCAAAGCTCGTTATCAGCGTCAGCTGGCCACCGCTATCAAGCGCGCCCGCTTCCTGGCCCTGCTGGCCTACACCGACAGCCACGGCCGCTGAGACCGGGCAGTCGACACGCAGTAAAGGATTGAATGCATGCGCGCCTTAGCTGGTTTCATCATGCGCGGACGTATGCAGGCCATGCTCGTCGTGGCCGGATCTGCGGCATTGCCGCTGTTGTTCTGGTTGAGTGCCGCCGCCGGGTGCCTTGTGCTCCTGCGGCGCGGTTCGGACGCCCTTGGCGTCATTGGTCTGGGTGTGTTGTCGGTGCTGCTGTTCTGGCACTTCAACATCCAGAAAGACCCCACGGCCCTTCTGGTGCTGCTCGGGTCTTGCAGCCTGGCGCTGGTTTTACGCGCCGGCTACTCCTGGAACCGCGTGCTGCTGGTCAGCATGGCAGTAGGGTTGGTATGTGCGGTGAGTCTGGGGACGATTTTCAGTCCCTTCATCGAAGGGTTGGCGCAGACGTTTGAACAAGTCGTGCCGCTGGCCCTCGGTGAGGTCTACCAGAAGTTGTCGGTAGATCAGCGAGCGTTCCTCGCGTCACTGGCCGTGCCCCTCTTGATCACCTCGACGGCGATCTCGCTGCAGGTCTTTAGTGTGATGTGCCTGATTCTTGGGCGCTATTGGCAAGCGTTGTTGTACAACCCCGGTGGTTTCGGACGCGAGTTTCGCGAAATCCGGATCCCCAAGAAGGTGGCGCTGTCGCTGCTGGCCATCATGTTTGTCGCGCCGTTTATCGGCCTGCATGCATTGATTCTGTTGCCGCTGTGCAGTGTTCCCCTGGTCTTCGCCGGCCTGTCCCTGATTCACGGGCTGGTGGCGAAGAAGAAACTGGCCAGTTTCTGGCTGGTGGGGATGTACGTCACGCTCGTGCCATTCATGCACTTGCTCGGTCCGTTGCTCATGGTATTGGCCATTGTCGACAGCCTGATTGATTTTCGCGGACGCCTGGCGTCGAAAGAGGCCGATAACGGTTCCGCGAACGGTGAAGGTTAAAAGTTAAGAGGATTTCCACATGCAACTGATCCTTCTGGAAAAAATCGCCAACCTGGGCAACCTGGGCGATAAGGTAAACGTTAAGGCCGGTTACGGTCGTAACTACCTGCTGCCATTCGGCAAAGCCACCGCTGCGACCGCTGCCAACCTGGCTGCGTTCGAAGAGCGTCGTGCCGAGCTGGAAAAAGCCGCAGCAGACAAGAAAGCTTCGGCTGAATCGCGTGCCGCCCAACTGGCTGAGCTGGAAGTGACCATCACTGCCACCGCCGGTGACGAAGGCAAGCTGTTCGGTTCGATCGGCACCCACGACATCGCTGATGCCCTGACCGCCTCCGGCGTTGAAGTGGCAAAAAGCGAAGTTCGTCTGCCGAACGGCACCATCCGCAACGTGGGTGAATTCGACGTGGCCGTGCACCTGCACGCCGAAGTCGAAGCAACCGTACGCGTTGTCGTGGTGGCTGCTTAAGCAGTACCCAATCGTCTGGCGACTTGCGCGCCAGGCGGTTAACATCGGGCACGACTCTGTTCATTCAGGTCGTGCCTTTTGTTTTTTGGTAACGTCCTTTTGCAAACCCCCTGATTCCAAGTGGCCATGAACGATATCTCCGCTCCCGAGCAATACGACCTGCAAACCGCCGCGCTGAAAGTGCCGCCCCATTCCATCGAGGCCGAACAGGCCGTGCTCGGTGGTCTGATGCTGGACAACAACGCCTGGGAGCGCGTGCTCGATCAAGTCTCGGACGGCGACTTCTATCGACATGACCACCGCCTGATCTTCCGCGCCATCGCCAAGCTGGCCGATCAGAACATGCCGATCGACGTGGTGACCCTGGCCGAGCAGTTGGACAAGGAAGGGCAGACCTCCCAGGTCGGCGGCCTGGGTTACCTGACGGAACTGGCGAAAAACATTCCGTCGGTGGCCAACATCAAGGCCTACGCCGCGATCGTTCGCGAGCGGGCGACCCTGCGCCAGTTGATCGGCATCAGCACCGAAATCGCCGACACCGCGTTCAACCCGCAAGGTCGGACCGCGGCGGAGATTCTCGACGAGGCCGAACGGCAGATTTTCCAGATCGCCGAAGCGCGGCCCAAGACCGGCGGTCCGGTCAGCGTCAACGACCTGTTGACCAAGGCCATCGACCGGATCGATACGCTGTTCAACACCGACAACGCCATCACCGGCCTGTCCACCGGCTACACCGACCTCGACGAGAAGACCAGCGGCCTGCAACCGTCCGACCTGATCATCGTCGCCGGTCGTCCGTCCATGGGCAAGACCACCTTCGCCATGAACCTGGTGGAGAACGCGGTACTGCGCAGCGACAAGGCGGTGCTGGTGTACTCCCTGGAGATGCCAGGCGAATCGCTGATCATGCGTATGCTGTCCTCCCTCGGCCGGATTGACCAGACCAAGGTCCGTGCCGGTCGCCTGGAAGACGACGACTGGCCACGGCTGACCTCGGCGGTCAACCTGCTCAACGACCGCAAGCTGTTTATCGACGATACGGCCGGTATCAGCCCGTCGGAAATGCGTGCGCGGACCCGTCGCCTGGTGCGTGAACACGGCGATATCGCCCTGATCATGATCGACTACCTGCAGTTGATGCAGATCCCCGGTTCCAGCGGCGACAACCGGACCAACGAGATTTCCGAGATCTCCCGGTCCCTCAAGGCCCTGGCCAAGGAATTCAACTGCCCGGTGGTGGCCCTGTCCCAGCTCAACCGTTCCCTGGAGCAGCGGCCGAACAAGCGCCCGGTGAACTCCGACCTGCGGGAATCCGGAGCGATCGAGCAGGACGCCGACGTAATCATGTTCGTGTACCGCGATGAGGTCTATCACCCCGAGACCGAACACAAGGGCATCGCCGAAATCATCATCGGCAAGCAGCGTAACGGCCCGATCGGTTTTATCCGCCTGGCCTTTATCGGCAAGTACACGCGCTTCGAGAATCTGGCGCCGGGTAGCTACAACTTCGACGACGACGAGTAAGGGCGTTACGCCGAGGACCGGACTTGGGGGCGTTGTCCCTTTGGCGCTAATGGCTGCGCGGTAAAATCTCCAGCGTACGAATCTGTTCCCAGGTGTAACCGTGATTCAGGCGTAATTCGTCGAACTCGAAGATGGCTTGGCTGGCGAACAGGGCCGTGATGAAGTAGCGATTTTTTTCGATGCGCCCGTCACGGCCCTTGACGTCAACCGCAAATGCGACCGACTCCACGTTGTAGCCTGTCGCGGCTTGTCGAATGGGAACCCCGTTGCGGTATTCGTAGCGCGTATTGATTCTCGACAGGATGTTATCGCCGGACAGGCAGGGGGCGGCCGGTTCTGGTCGGTCGTCGCGAAAGCGGATCAGGTCATGCGTGGAGTCCTGCCGGACCGCGGTCGCGAAAGGGTCCCGGCGATGGTGGCTGACGATCAGCGGAATCAGCATGCCGCCATAAACCCCCAGTATTTCACCTCTGCGCAGGTAATGCCTGGCGGAAACCAGAAACCTCCCGACCAGATGCTCTTCTTGCGCAGAGCGCAGGTCGTCGTGTTCGAATCGGGCTATTTCCAGCTTGTCTTCGTAGAGTTGTGCGACCTTTTCATAGCCTTGCCATTGCAGATAAGGAACGATTTGTTGAGCGCGAGCCTTTGACTGGCGGCTCCCTTCAGCCTTGGAGTAGTGAATGGCGAGAATGGTCATGGGGTACCCGTCCAGGTCACGCAAGGGATAGCGACCGTTGTCGACGCGGTCGTAGGTGAGGGGGGAGTTCAAATGGGTTCGGTAGGATTTTCGGCTGCGCATGCGCTGTCGTTCAGCTTCCGTGAAGGTCTTGTCATCGCCCGGGCTGGACGGCGTAGCGCCGTGTTTCTGGACCGACAGGCTGCCTCCCGGTGTGAGGTCGGGGGGCTCAGTGCCTTGAGGCAAGACCCACTCACCGTCAGTCTTGCGTTGCAGTAACGGTTGATAAAAGCTGTAGGGCGTCTTGGCGTTCAACAGTCGCCAGCCCTCGGGGGCCTGCCTGACCGGATAGTAGCGGTCACCGTTGCGGATGTAGTGCAAGTGAGCATGGGCGGCCAGGGGCTTGGTGTGGAGATTCCAGTAAATGCCGCCGTTGCGCAGCTCCAGGCCCGACACTGTTGTTCCGCGCACGGCGAAGCTCTCCGGGACCCGCGTGCTGGTGTTTGGCTCTGGCTGCCCTGGTGCATGGTTCGGGACGCGCAGGGCCGGCGTCTGGCTGCGTAATGTCGAGGCGTTCCTGAAGACGGCCTGTTTCAGGTCCATCGCCGCGCGCTTTTCGTCCAGGCTTATATCGAGTGTGCTGTTCAGGGCTTGCTGCGTCAGTTTCGGCATCGCCAGCCAGACGCTTGTGTACAGGTCCTGCAGACCGGATAGCGTACTGCCCTGCTGGTCTTGAAGTTGGTAGAAAGCGCCCGTTTTCTTCAGGCGCCTGTAGGTCAGGCTGTCGTGCTCACCGATGGCCTCCAGGGCGGTGTCGATGTCTGGGTCCCACAGTTCAAGACGAATATCCTGCGGCCAGGTTTCCAGGGTTTCCAGCAGTGAGAAAGCCAGTCGATCACTTTGCTGAGTGTGTGGCCAGCCCGGATAAAGGCCTTCGAACACCCGTGAGATGCGAACCTGCTCCAGGGCTCGCTCAATCTCCCTTTTTAGCGTCGGCTCTGTTTCGGGCGCGCCTTGTGCCTGTATGTCCAATGAGAAAATAACATCGGCCAGATGACTTTTGGGGAGTTCGGCGTGCACTTGGCGTATTTGTCGTTGCGGTGCTGTGTCGGGTTGTTCTGTCTCGATATACAGGTGTTCGAGCAGGGCCAGGCTTTTCAGTTTCGCCTGGGCCACCAGCTTCAGCGCCAATTGGTTCAGTTGCTCAAGAGGCGCAATAGTGTTCTCCAGCAACGAGTCGATATCTTCCTGGTCGAGCGCCTCGAGCACCACGTTGAGCAGCGTTCCAGCCATTCTCATACCCGCGCCATACTGGACAGTCACCTGCGAACCACTGCGCAAGATCTCCAGCATTTTGTCCCTGGGCCATCCGGGCAGTCTGGTCAGCAGATATAACTGGATCCTGGGAGACAATTCCGAGACCACGTTGCCCTTGGCCCGCTCGAGATCGAAGTGCTCGATTTCCTGGAGGATCCACAGGCGCTTGAGGCTATCGAGCAGCAGGGGTGGTGTCCGACGGCTGTAGTGATGAATCTGTCGCAGCGTGTAAAGGTGTGTGCCGCTGAACGCCAGGGCAGCGTTCGCAAGCGATTCGGACAGTCTGGCGGCGCGTGGCCCCAGGCGTGCGATCAACTGCTGTTTCGACCAGGTCAGGACTTTCTCGTGGATCGTCCGCCAGGCTCCGACGCCGTTGTGCCGCAGGGGGGGCGAGTACACGTCCGGATAACCGATCAGCACGATATGCCAGCGGTCGGTGTCTTCATTGTGCTCGACCTTGTAATACTGCTGGTCCAGTTTCAGGACGGTAGCCTGCGCCCATGGGTACAAGCCCAGTGAGTTTGCCTGCCAATGCTCATCGGATGGCTTGATCGCTGATTGATAAGGTGTCAGGTCGGGCTTCCAAAGGCGCGTGCGGCCCTGAAAACGGACACGGATCAACTCGGGCAGCCCGTCTACCACGGTGGCTGTCCGGCTGTTTGTCACCGTCTCGGCCACATTCAGCAAATGGATCAATCCGGCGTTCACTTCCCTGGGGCTCCAGATAAAGAGGTCCTGATAGACAGTGGCTGCGAGCTGGCTGCCTGGCGGTGTCAGCAGGGTCTGGCGGAATCGGGGAATGAAGTCCTTCAGGCCGAACAGCAGGTCCAGGCGCGCCGTGTGGTATTCATCCAGCAATTGTTCGCGTGTTGTGGCATTGGCCTGTGCGCTGGGGGGCGCCAGTCTGCCGACGTCGCTTTCAAGGCGTTGCAGTCGCTGCCAATGAATCTCTTCGAACAGCTCGCCTTCAATCCTTGAAAGACTGATGAGACGCCTCAACTGGGCAGGCGAGCGTCCACTGGCGGCTTTGCTGATCTTTGCCGTCAACAGGCTGCCCTGATAGTCAATCGGCATGAGTCGGCTGATCCATTGCCGGAAATCCGCCGAGCGCATGTGTTCCAGGTAATCCTCTTGAAACTCGACAAGGGACGGATATTCCTTGAGCGCGGACTCGGGGTGTCCAGGACAGTAGATGGCGCAGGGGCCGGTGTTGTCGTCCGGATCGGAAGCGAAATGAATGACTCCGGGTAACGTGTGGCCGAGCCATTTGACTTGTTGATAGCGCGGAAGCTTCCCGGTTCTTTTTCTGATGGGCAGCAGAAAGTATTTCAAGCGGGCCGCACACGCGTCGGAGATGTCGTTTTTCATGAAAGCCATCCATAACGAAACGTTGAATCGGCTCCACTCATGGTGCACAAAATGCTCGCGCTTGTTATCGAAGAGGATGATCTCGTCGGCTGGGCGGTCCAGGTCCAGTATCTGCTTGAGGTGATGGTGGTATTTCAACCCGAGGTCGAGATGGCGACAGAACCGGGCAAACGTCTTGGGAGTGAGGCTGCTTTTCAGGCCTGCTGCTTTTCCCGAGGGGTAGATGGCCGATCCGCTGCCGAAAGCGTTGTCGTGGGTTTCCCATTCCTCGAAGTTGTAAAGCGCGGCTTCCAGCAACGAGTGTTCGGGACTGGCGTCGTAGATGGGGATACCCAGAAAGCTGTCCTTTTTCCAGCGTTTGGCCAGGGTGGCGACCTGCATGTCGGTGAGATCGCGGGAGAGGGGGCTTATGCCGAGTTCCAGAATGGGCTCGGCAAAGATCTCCAGGCTTTTGAGTGGGCTCAGTATGTTCCTGACAAGGAGCCTGGACGCATTGTTTTCCTGCATGGCCGAACGCAGTCTGGCGTATTGTTCGGCGGTGGCGTTTTTCAGCCAGGCCGGCAGGCGGGACCTGATGAAGGTGGCGTGGGGCAGCGCCTCGGGATCGTTTTCTTCCGACGTCGTGGGCATGGCGCGGCTCATTCCTGGCTTGACGGTGGCTGGCTGGGGCTTGGGGTTTCCAGGCTCGTCTCGGGCGCGGCGAAGGTGATGCGTGTCCCCGCTTCGCTATAACCGTAATTCCAGCGCAGCTCTTCATCGGCGGGAACGTCCCGGGTGGTAAAAAAACCGCTCAGGACGAAGGGTTCCAGACGTCCCTCGGCGATCTCCACATCGACGGGGAAGGTTGCCCCTTCGACGTTGTAGCCGCTGCCGGCTTGCCGGACCGGGAGGCGGCCCTCGTATTCGAAAATGGAATTGATGCGCGAAATGATGTTGTCTCCTGTCAGCACCAGCCGGTCCCATGTCGGCTTGTCGGGAAGGGGGCCGGGCAGCACATCGATCACGAACGGATCCCGGCGGGCATTGCTGACGTGAAACGGGATGAAGTTACCGCCATACACGCCGATGGCCTCCCCGGCGCTCAACGGCTTTCTGGCCACCACCATGGCTTGGCCGATCATGCTGCTTTCCTGGGGAAACTTGGCATCTTCCGCAGTGAACTGCCGCAGCAGCAGCTTCTCCTCGTAGAGCTGGGCAACCGCTTCATGATTCTCCCATTTCAAGTACGGCAGGATATCCTTGGCCTGGTAACGCACTCCCGAGTCGGTGATTTCGCTCATGTGCTGGATTTTTCTGATGCGCAGCGGATTACCCGACAGGTCCCGCAAGGGATAGCGGCCATTGTTCACGCGGTCATACTCACCCATCCGGTTGGGCTGACGCTGATAGGACTTGATGGCTTTCATGCGCAGCAGGTCTTCGCGGGTGAAGGGCTCTGGTTTGACGTACTCAAGTGCCGACACCATGCTCGTTTCGCTCAACTGGATTTTGCTGTGCCCCGGCCCCGGGGCACCGCCTTTCAAGCCGATGGCGGTGTTGATTTCCCAGTGCCCGTCCCTGCGCCGCAGCACCGGGCGATAGAAGCGAAAAGGGTTGCGGGCGTCGATCAGTTTCCAGCCAAGAGCTGAAGGCTCGACCTGGTAATAGCGCTCGCCTTCCTCGATGTAGTGTCGGGAGAAGGCTCCCCGATACAG
Source organism: Pseudomonas gingeri (assembly GCF_013385425.1). Lineage (GTDB taxonomy): Bacteria > Pseudomonadota > Gammaproteobacteria > Pseudomonadales > Pseudomonadaceae > Aquipseudomonas > Aquipseudomonas gingeri_D. The sequence continues at coordinate 29,999 of NZ_JACAQA010000001.1, forward strand.
GTCGTCGCCCAGCGCCGTCAGGTCGCTCGGTGGCGTTTTCTGCGCGAAGTGAGTATCCAGTGGGCGGCCGGGTCGGTAAGGCGGTGAGATCGGGGAGGCCGGAATCCGCCGTACGCTCGTCGGCGAAGCCCCCAACTGAGTGATTTTTTGAATCAGCGATTGCTTGAGGGGGCGGGTTCGATTCGCGCCGCTGAAGCCCAGGTTGTCGAGTTCGGTTTCGGGTAGGGCGTGCCCGATGGCCGAGTAGAGGTCGCTCGGTGCCAGGATCTGCTTGCCGTCGGCATCGTAGACTCGATAACGCGAGTCTTCACGGAGCAGGCGCCTGACGGTCGCTGCGGAGTCGTTCCCGACACTGGCGATCGGCGGGTCGGCCAGTGTGCCCGAATACAGCTCCAGGCGAACGTCGCCTGACCAACCCGGTAGGGCTTCAAGGGTCTGGAACGCCAGTTGGTCCGAGGCCGGGTTGAATGTCGTGTGCAGATAAAGGCCTTCATGAAGTCGGGCGGTATCCACGTTCTGCATGGAGAGCTCGGCTTCGTCTTTCAGATAGGACAGCAGGCTTTTCTGGTTCAGGATTTGTCGGGCTTCGACTGGGTTGATGGATTTTTCCAGGGCTTGCACATAGCTTTTGGGCAGGTTCGGAAAGTCCTGTCGGATCTGCTCGGGCAACGGTCCTTCGACCTGTTCGCTCTGTTGATAAAGGTCCTCGAATTGTTCCGGTGTATGTTGCTCGGCAGTAAAGGAAAGGGCCGGGCTGTCGTTGTTCGGGGGGCTTCCCTGCAATCGCTGATGCTGGATTTGCCGGTCGAGCTGGAAGCGTTTCACGGTATCGATCAATTGCGCCGGCGGCGCCTGGTTCTCGCGATGAAGTTCAAGCAACAGGTTCGAATCGCTTGCGCTGGCGTGCAGGATCGGCGCCAGGTCTTCGGGCGGGGTGCCTGCTGCGACCGGCCCCAATCGTCTGAGTCGCTTCAGGTCGCTCCAGTCTTGGGGTTTTTCATGCAGGGTACGCCAGGCCCCGCTGCCGTTTTGCAACAAGGGCGGTGAATACGCCCAGGGGTCATCGGGGTGTCGAATGGACCATCCGGACGGGGGCGCGACAGTGCCGACCTCATAGAGTTGTTCATCCAGCGATAGATAGTGCTTGCCTTGATGGTGATACAGGCCCTGTTCATCGGGGAGCAGCGTTTCAGGGAGTTCAAGGGATTGGCGATAGGGGCTCAGGTCCGCTTTCCACAAGGCAAAGCGGTTGGACGACAGCTTGACCGGCAGCAGCGAGTTGACGAAACGCCCGGCCTTGACGGCGCCCGCGCTGGCGCCCATGAACGCGACCTGTTCGGCGACGTCCATCAGGTAGTTGAGTGCTTCCACCTTTTCGTCGCGCCTCCAGGCGTCGAATCCTTGATAGGCCTCCTTGATCAGTTGTGCCCCCGTGAAGATCAGCAGGACGTCGCCTATCACGGGGATGAACGAGGCCGCGAGGAGCAAGGCACTGAGGCCGGCCTTTGCGTAGGCCGCCCGCAGTTCTTGACGGGCTTGGGTATCGATATCCGCGGTGGGGACCACAACCTCCCGCCCATGTCGCTCGATCTGTCGCACGCGCTGGTCGCGCAGGCTTTTGAACACGTTGCCTTTGATGGGGTGCAGCGCCAGAAACACAGGCTCGGCCCACGGAATGGGACCGGTCTTCGGCGCCCATTTTTGCCGCAGGGCCCGTCCGATCATCTGGTCGAGCAGCTTTCCCTGATGGCTGAGCGGGAGGAATCGTGAAAAGAACTGTCGGTAGCCGGGCGACAGCAGCCTGCGGTTCAGTTCGTCTTCAAAATCCTTGATTGAGCCGTAGCGTGCCAGGGGGCGGATCGGGTCCTGGGGTATGTAGACGATGCACGGACTTGTCCCGTCTTCGGCGTCCAGGCCGATCACCAGCACCTCGCTGACGTCCATGCCGAGGAACTCGAGCTGCGAGCAGGGTTGGGTGCCATAGCGGACAACATAACGATCGTGCAGTACGTCGAGCAGTGCCCGCTGGCAGGCTGTCGAGATCTCTTGCTGGATGACGGCCAGGTGTATCGCTACGGCGAAGGCGTCCTTGTAACTTTTGATCAGGACATCCTGGGTGGTGCCGTCGACAGTGCCGTCGGGTTGGGTGGGCACCGCAAGAATGGAGCGCAGGTGAATCTGATACAGGCTGCCGAAGTCCAGGTTGCGACAGACCAGGGCGAACTCCTCGGGTTTGATCGGGGTTTTGCCGTCTCGGGCCCCTGGTGTCAGGTAAATCCCCGAGCCGGCACCGAAGGCGTCGGCGCTGGTCAGCGATTCGTCGAAATTGTGCAGGGCCGCTGACAGAAGCGTTTGCTCGGTGGTCGTGCCCTGGACCGATATCAATCCGAAGAAATAGTCGTTTTTATGCTCGTGAACAAAAGTCGCCTGTTCGACATCCAGGGTGAGTTGGAAATTGACGGTGATGGCGTGTTCCAGCAATGGTTTGAGGAATTGTGCGGGCGATTGCAGTTTGGCCATCATCTGCCGGACTTCATGCCGGGAATTGCTGCTGGCTATCAGGCTCTGGCGCAGGGCGTCGCGTTGTTCGCGGGAAGCCAGGAGCAGCCAGGGTGGCAAATGATCTCTGATCACGTCGAAATGCGACGCTTGGTTCGGGAGCGGGGGGGGGGATGGAATCATGACGGTAGCCTTGCCGGGTTTTTGAGGCACCAGCTAACGACAAGGCGGATGTATGGCTGCACTAGATAGTTGTCGGCCTGCGCCCGGCGGATGGGCGCGGGTAAAACCCGACGGTTATCGTCGGACTTGATCAAAATTTGTGCTATATTCCGCGCCCGCGAATTTTCATCTCGACACCGGTCATCGCCATGCAAGCAGCCAAGCCGTTATTTGACTATCCCAAGTACTGGGCCGAATGTTTCGGGCCCGCGCCCTTCCTGCCCATGAGCCGGGAAGAGATGGATCAGCTTGGCTGGGACTCCTGCGACATCATCATCGTCACCGGTGACGCCTACGTTGACCATCCGTCCTTCGGCATGGCGATCATCGGCCGGCTGCTGGAGTCCCAGGGCTTCCGCGTCGGGATCATTGCCCAGCCGAACTGGCAGTCCAAGGACGACTTCATGAAGCTCGGCGAGCCGAACCTGTTCTTCGGGGTCGCGGCCGGCAACATGGACTCGATGATCAACCGCTACACCGCCGACAAGAAAATCCGCTCCGACGACGCCTACACGCCAGGCGGCCTGGCCGGTAAACGCCCGGATCGCGCCAGCCTGGTCTACAGTCAGCGCTGCAAGGAAGCCTACAAGCATGTGCCGATCGTCCTCGGCGGCATCGAGGCTTCGCTGCGCCGGATCGCCCACTACGACTACTGGCAGGACCGCGTGCGCAACTCGATCCTGATCGACGCCAGCGCCGATATCCTGCTCTACGGCAACGCCGAGCGGGCGATTGTCGAAGTCGCCCAGCGCCTGTCCTACGGCCACAAGATCGAAGACATCACCGATGTGCGCGGCACCGCGTTCATCCGTCGCGACACGCCGGCGGGCTGGTACGAAGTCGATTCCACGCGCATCGACCGGCCGGGCAAGGTCGACAAGATCATCAACCCGTACGTCAACACCCAGGACACCCAGGCCTGCGCCATCGAGCAGGAAAAGGGCCCGGTTGAAGACCCGCAGGAAGCCAAGGTCGTGCAGATCCTGGCCAGCCCGCGCATGACCCGCGACAAGACCGTGATCCGCCTGCCGTCGGTGGAAAAGGTCCGTGGCGATGCGGTGCTCTATGCCCACGCCAACCGCGTGCTGCACCTGGAAACCAACCCGGGCAACGCCCGTGCGCTGGTGCAGAAGCATGGCGATGTGGACGTCTGGTTCAACCCGCCGCCCATTCCGATGACCACGGAAGAAATGGACTACGTGTTCGGCATGCCTTATCAGCGTGTCCCGCACCCGGCGTATGGCAAGGAGAAGATCCCGGCCTACGACATGATCCGGTTCTCGGTAAATATCATGCGTGGCTGCTTCGGCGGCTGTACCTTCTGCTCCATTACCGAGCACGAAGGGCGGATCATCCAGAACCGTTCCGAAGAGTCGATCATTCGCGAGATCGAAGAGATCCGCGACAAGGTGCCGGGTTTTACCGGGGTGATTTCCGACCTCGGCGGTCCGACCGCGAACATGTACCGCATTGCCTGCAAGAGCCCGGAAATCGAATCCGCGTGCCGCAAGCCGTCGTGCGTGTTCCCTGGCATCTGCCCGAACCTGAATACCGACCACTCGTCGTTGATCCAGTTGTATCGCAGCGCTCGCGCGTTGCCAGGTGTGAAGAAGATCCTGATCGCTTCCGGCCTGCGCTACGACCTTGCGGTCGAGTCGCCGGAGTATGTCAAGGAACTGGTGACCCACCACGTCGGCGGTTACCTGAAGATCGCCCCGGAGCATACCGAGGAAGGTCCGCTCAACCAGATGATGAAGCCGGGCATCGGCAGCTATGACAAGTTCAAGCGCATGTTCGAGAAGTACTCCAAGGAAGCCGGGAAAGAGCAGTACCTGATTCCGTACTTCATTGCCGCGCACCCGGGCACCACCGACGAAGACATGATGAACCTGGCGCTGTGGCTCAAGGGCAACGGCTTCCGGGCCGACCAGGTGCAGGCGTTCTATCCGTCGCCGATGGCCACCGCCACGGCCATGTACCACTCGGGCAAGAACCCGTTGCGCAAGGTCACCTACAAGAGCGACGCGGTGACCATTGTCAAGAGCGAGGAGCAGCGCCGGTTGCACAAGGCGTTCCTGCGCTATCACGATCCGAAGGGCTGGCCGATGCTGCGCGAGGCCTTGCAGCGCATGGGGCGTGGCGACCTGATCGGGCCGGGCAAGGACCAGTTGATTCCGCTGCACCAGCCGGCGACCGACAGCTACCAGAGCGCGCGCCGGAAGAACTCGACACCGGCCGGCAGCCACAAGGTGGCGAAGGACACGACCACCAAGATCCTCACCCAGCACACCGGCCTGCCGCCCCGTGGCAGCGATGGCGGCAATGCCTGGGACAAACGCGAACAGGCCAAGGCCGCCGCGTTTGCCCGCAACCAGCAAGCCGCCAAGGAGCGTTCCGACGCAGCCAAGGGCAAAGGCAAGAAGCCGACCCGCAAGCCGGTGGTGCCGCGCTGAGGCGCTAGCTTCAAACGCTAAGTGAAATACAAAACGCCAGCATCGCGCTGGCGTTTTGCTGTGTGTTCAACGTGGTTTTTTCGACAGCATCAGGTCACAGGAGCCTGTGTTCCACGTTAGCTTTGCCGGTATTGATTATTTGAGCACTTCCCAGTATCCGCTTTTAGTTGGGCCTACATGTCGGATAGTCCCGGATACCCGAAGCTTGTTCAGATGATATTTGACCCCATCAGAGCTCAGTCCGAGCTGCCTTGCCAGTTCGTAGCGGGTAGCGGCAGGTTGCTGGCGCAATAGCTCTACAATTTTCTCTCGCACCGTCCCCGGACGAACTTCTTGGGTAGTTTCTTGGGTAGTTTCTTGGGTGGTCAGCGCAGCATCTACTCGGTTCGCTGCCAGTTGTACCGGATCGGCTCGGAAAGTGAGCATCAGTCCAGACAAACCGTCATCGAATAGAGGTGGCGGAATACCGTGTTTGCGACACTCACTGAGGATCTTTTCGATCCCCCGTCCCCAGGACTCCACATAGCCAGCGCGGAAAAATGCTGACGCCAGAAGTGGATTGAATGGATGGGACGGATGTTTCGCCAGCAGTTGCTCCTGCGTCCAGCGATCCGGCAATTGGCCTGGGTTCCAGATCACGATTTGATGTTCATAGACGCTTATCTGGATTGGGATGCCGCTGGCGTAATCTTTGTGGATCACCGCGTTGAGCAGAGCTTCACGCAAGGCCTGCAAAGGGAACAGATATCGCTCCACGCGCTCTCCGCCCTCGGCATTGGCGAAACCGCATATCCACTTCAGATAATCGTCTCGCTACGTGGCCTTCCATTCCCGCTGTTGGTGTTCACTCATGCCAATCGAATCCTTCCTGTGAGGAGTGCCTTGATTGGCCGCGTCATAATCGAGGTTCCCGAGCCGACCATCGTTGCCCACCTTTATCGTGAAGGCCGTAAGAATATCATCGCGCCCATATGGAATATGCCTCGACCTTGTCAGCGGATTTCTCTACGTCAACCTGCGAGCCCTCAGGAGAGCGTCGCGAGTTTCGAAGTCCTCGTTGAAAGCCGGGCGTTAGCTTGGTGCTGGCGTTTTGGTTTCTATCGGAGACCTGTTCCGTTTGCTAAGGTGCGGCGAATTTCCCAGCGCTCGATTCAAGGATGAACACTGCATGAGCAACCCGCTCCCTGGCATCGGCATGGATTCCAGCCCCTCGCAATTCCTCGCCCGCCAACGCATCGAAAGCCAGATCAATCTGTCGAAGCTCTTTGCGGCGATTGATGCCGACCCTGGCATCGTCGGGGCCGGCGTGGTCTATATCGACGCCGACTTCAACGTCGTCACCCTGCGCGAATTCCAGCCGATCTGCAGTATCCAGCCCAAGCGCATCATCCTGCGCGAGGCGCAGAAGTACATCGCGCCGGTGCAGTTTGCCCAGCAGGTACAAAGCAATCCGCGTGAATCGCGTCTGGCGATGGAGGCGGTGAACACCACGCTGTCGTGCGCCGGGGCGGTGATCAGTTGGGTGGTGATCGCCAGTGGCAGCGTTCTGGTGCCCTTTACCGCTGGCGCCAGCGGGGTAGTGGTCGCCATCGCCTATACCGCTGCCGGTGCCAGCAGCTTGCAGTGCGTCAACGGTGTTATCCGCACGGGACTGGAAATCGCCAAGCCCGAAGTGAATGACTGGCTGGACAGCGAAGCCTGGTATCAGAATGCGTCTATCGGGCTGGATGTGGCCTCACTAGTAGGCGTCGGCGCTTCCGCCCTCACCACCATCAAGCTGGTGCGGATCGCCAGGGCCACCACCGGGAAAACCCTGCGCGAGGTGCTGCGTGGCCTGAACCGGCAAGAGCGGTCCAAGCTGACCAAGGAATTGCTCAGCATCAACGACCCGCGGATGACGTCGAAGATGCTCAAGCTCAGGCAACTGGCAGGTGAGTTGCCCAAACGCTATACCACCACGCAGCTCAAGCATGGCACGGTCACCCAGATCAAGGACTCCCTCGGTGCGGCCATCGGCCTGACCGGAAGCGCCTTGTCCGGCAATGTCAAAACCATCGCCGTGGGACTCTACGAGGAGTTCGACGAGTGAGCGAGGAGCTGACACTGCGTGGCTTTTTCCGCGAACACTTTCTCGGGTTTATCGCCGGGATCCTTGCGGCTTATTTTTCGCTGGGGTTGTGTGTCGTCCTGGCCTTCGTGACCTACTTCGAGCACCTGCCCCTGGCCGACAGTGGGATGCACATCCTCCTGATGGGAGCTGTACTGACGCTGCTGATCGTCCATGGCAACCTCATGGTCCTGTGGGGCCGGCCACAATGGGTGTGGTTGCTGGTTGGCGTGTTCGTGGCCTGCCTGTTGTTCGTGCTGCCGATGATCACGTATGACCCCCATCGGGGTCTCTACGGGCTGGCGTTGTTGTTCCCCTTGCTGGGGTTGCTGTTTCTCAACAGCCAGGGCCAGCGGGACATGCGTCGCAAACTGGTGGATATCCGCCAGCAGCGGGAGACGCTGCGACGTGCTCTGGCTCGGCGTAGAGCCTGATGTTCCTGGTGGATCTGCCACGTTTCCTGGCGCGCTATTTCCCGACCTTCATCGGCGGTATTTTCGCGGCGTTGGCCTCGCTGGCCTGCGCTATTCCCTTGATGACGGATTTTTATTTCCCTGGCACCTCACTGGGTGAACAAGCGACCTGGTCCTTCCTGGGTGGCGTGGCGATAACCCTGGTCGTGGTGCACTGCAATTTCATGGTGGTGCGCGGCAGGCCGCAGTGGGTGTGGGGATTGGTCGTGGTGCTGGTGGTGTGCCTGTTGAGCGTATTGCCGACCCTCGAGGATCGTCCGCATAAAGTCATCTATGCACTGGCTGTGCTGTTTCCGCTGCTGGGACTGCTCTTGCTCAACAGCAAGCGCCACCGCGAAATGCGCAGCAAGCTCGTCGATATTCGCCACCAACGCGAAGCCCTGAAAAATGCCCTGAAGGCCCGGCGCAAACCACGCTGAGAACGTCGTTCGACCATTCGCCCCGTTTCTGTGCGACTCTCTGCACTACGCCCTCAAGCTGGCGCCATTCTGGTGCTGTGCTTAGCTGAGCGAGCACGACTCACGCCGAAAGCGCAGGACTTGGCCAAGTGGCATAAGTCTTGCGCGCACAGGTATAAGCCCAGGCTCGCAGGAGGCACGCCGTGTCGATCCATGTCGCATTGCACCATGTCACGCATTACCGCTATGAACGCGCCATCGAGCTCGGTCCGCAGATCGTTCGCCTGCGTCCGGCGGCCCACAGTCGCACGCGGATTTTGTCCTATGCGCTGAAGGTCCAGCCCGAGCAGCATTTCATCAACTGGCAACAGGACCCCCAGGGCAACTACCTGGCGCGGCTGGTGTTCCCGGAAAAAACCACGGAACTGCGTATCGAGGTCGACCTGGTCGCCGAGATGGCGGTGTTCAATCCGTTCGACTTTTTCCTCGAGCCCTATGCCGAAAAAATCCCGTTCACCTACGCCGCCGATGAAAAGCACGAGCTGTCGCCCTATCTGGAAAAGCTGCCGCTGACGCCCAAGTTCCAGGCCTACCTGGACGGCATCGACCGCACGCCGTTGCCCAGCGTGGACTTCCTCGTGGCCCTCAACCAGCGCCTGAGCGAAGACATCGGCTACCTGATCCGCATGGAGCCGGGCGTGCAGACGCCCGAGCAGACCCTCGTCAACGCCTCAGGCTCCTGCCGCGACTCGGCCTGGTTGCTGGTGCAACTGCTGCGTCACCTGGGGCTGGCGGCGCGTTTTGTCTCCGGCTACCTGATCCAGCTCACCGCCGATGTGAAAGCCCTCGACGGCCCATCCGGCACCGAGGTCGACTTCACCGACCTGCACGCCTGGTGCGAAGTCTATCTGCCGGGTGCCGGCTGGATCGGCCTGGACGCCACTTCCGGGCTGTTCGCCGGGGAAGGGCATATTCCGTTGGCCTGTAGTCCCGATCCGTCGTCAGCGGCGCCAATCAGTGGCCTGGTGGAACCTTGCGAGTGCGAGTTCAGCCATGAAATGTCGGTGGAGCGGATCTGGGAGGCGCCGCGCGTCACCAAGCCCTACACCGAGGAGCAATGGCTGGCGATCCAGGCCCTGGGCCGACAAATTGATGCCGATCTGCTCGAAGGTGATGTGCGCCTGACCATGGGCGGCGAGCCGACCTTCGTCTCCATCGACGATCCCGACGGCGCCGAATGGAACACCGCCGCCCTGGGCCCGGACAAACGCCGGCTGTCCGCCGAACTGTTCCAGCGCATGCGCAAGCGGTATGCCCCGCATGGCCTGGTGCATTTCGGCCAGGGCAAGTGGTATCCGGGCGAACAGCTGCCGCGCTGGTCGCTCAACAGCTACTGGCGCCGCGATGGCGTGCCGATCTGGCATAACGACGCGCTGATTGCCGATGAGCAGGAAGATTACGGTGCCGACGGCGAAATGGCCGGGCGTTTCCTGGCGAGTGTTGCCGAGCGTCTGAAACTGCCGAGCCGCTTCGTCTTTCCGGCCTACGAGGACAATTTCTACTACCTGTGGCGCGAGGGGCAGTTGCCGATCAACGTCACGGCCACGGACCCACGACTGGATGACGAGCTGGAGCGCGCGCGGCTGCGCAAGGTGTTCTCCCAGGGCCTGGACAAGGTCATCGGCCAGGTGCTGCCGCTGGCCCGTACCGCCGCCAATGACCATTGGCAGAGCGGGCGCTGGTACCTGCGGGACAGCCATTGCCGGCTGGTGCCGGGGGATTCGCCGCTGGGTTATCGCCTGCCGCTGGCGTCCCAGCCTTGGGTGACGGCGGCGGAATATCCCTTCGTGCACCCGACCGATCCGAACCAGGATCTGCCCGAGTTGCCGGACACCGCCGCCCTCAAGGTCCACGGCGAGCCCGTGGTCAGCGAAGAGCGGGTGCCGAAGATCGACGAGTCCGCCGCCTGGCTGACCCGCACCGCCTTGTGCGCCGAAGCCCGGGGCGGGCGCCTGTACCTGTTCATGCCACCGCTGGAGCGGGTCGAAGACTATCTGGAGTTGGTCAGCGCCATTGAGGCCACCGCCGAGGAGCTGCATTGCCCGGTGTTGCTGGAAGGCTACGAGCCACCCCACGATGCGCGTCTGGCAAACTTCCGGATCACCCCGGACCCGGGCGTGATCGAGGTCAACGTACAGCCGTCCGCCACCTGGGACGAGTTGGTCGAGCGCACCGAGTTCCTCTATGAGGAGGCGCGCCAGACCCGCCTGACCACCGAGAAATTCATGATCGACGGGCGCCATACCGGCACCGGCGGCGGCAACCACTTTGTCCTTGGTGGCGCCACGCCGGCGGACTCGCCGTTCCTGCGCCGTCCCGACCTGCTGCGCAGCCTGATCAGCTATTGGCACAATCACCCGTCGCTGTCCTACCTGTTCTCCGGACTGTTTATCGGCCCGACCTCCCAGGCACCACGGGTGGACGAAGCGCGCAACGACTCGCTGTACGAACTGGAAATCGCCTTCGCCCAGATGCCGCAACCGGGTGAGGAATGCCCGCCCTGGTTGGTGGATCGGCTGTTGCGCAACCTGCTGATCGACGTGACCGGCAACACCCACCGTGCCGAGTTCTGCATCGACAAGCTCTATTCGCCGGATGGTGCGACGGGCCGCCTGGGCCTGCTGGAACTGCGCGCCTTTGAAATGCCGCCCCACGCGCGCATGAGCCTGACCCAGCAACTGCTGCTGCGGGCGCTGGTGGCGCGGTTCTGGCGCGAGCCCTATGCACCGCCCAAGCTGGCGCGCTGGGGCACCGAACTGCACGACCGCTTCCTGTTGCCGCACTTTATCGAACAGGACTTCGCCGATGTGATTGTCGATCTCAACGCCGCCGGTTATCCCCTGCGCGCCGAGTGGTTCGCCGCACACCTGGAGTTCCGTTTCCCGAAAGTCGGCGATTACGCGGTCAACGGCATCGAGCTGGAAGTGCGCCAGGCCCTCGAACCCTGGCATGTGCTGGGTGAGGAGGGCGCGGTCGGCGGCACGGTGCGTTATGTGGATTCGTCCCTGGAGCGCCTGCAGGTCAAGTTGAGCGGCCTGGCGCCGCAACGCTATCTGCTGACCTGCAACGGCGTGGCGGTCCCGCTGCAACCCACCGGGCGGGTCGGCGAATTTGTCGCCGGCGTGCGTTATCGCGCCTGGCAACCGGCCAACTGCCTGCAACCGACCATCCCGGTCCATGCGCCGTTGGTGTTCGACCTGCTCGACACCTGGATGCATCGCTCCCTGGGCGGTTGCCAGTACCATGTCGCCCACCCGGGCGGGCGCAACTATGAGACCTTGCCGGTGAACGCCAACGAAGCGGAAAGCCGGCGCATGGCGCGGTTCTTCCGCCTCGGCCACAGTCCTGGCACGCTGCCGGTTCCGACGTTGAAGATCAACGACGAACTGCCGATGACATTGGACTTGCGACACACATAAATCTGACAGGGCGCACGGAGTTTTCGCGTATCCGTGCGCCATCTGTCTGCGTTAACCTTGATTGCCCTTGCCGTCTGCCGAGCTTTCCATGCCCGACCTGCTTGACCGCTACCCGCTGACACCGGGGACCTATCACGAACTGCTGGACGACGGCGGCGCCGTGCGTGCGCATTGGCGGCCGCTGATCGACCAGCTGCAACGCAGCACGCCCGTACAACTGGCTCAGCGCCAGGCCTTGTTGGCCCGGCAGATCCAGGAAAACGGCGTGACCTACAACGTCTATGCCGACCCCAAGGGCGCCGACCGGCCCTGGGAGCTCGATCTGTTGCCGCATATCATCCCCGCTGACGAATGGCAGCGGGTGGCGGCGGGCATTGCCCAGCGCGCGCGACTGTTGAACGCGGTGCTGGCCGATCTCTATGGCCCGCAAACCCTGATTCGCGACGGCCTGCTGCCCGCCGAGCTGGTCTTCGGCCACAACAATTTCCTCTGGCCGTGCCAGGGCATCCAGCCACCGGCGGGGACCTTCCTGCACATGTTCGCCGTGGACCTGGCGCGCACGCCCGACGGTCGCTGGTGGGTCACGGCGGATCGGACCCAGGCGCCCTCCGGGGCCGGTTATGCCCTGGAAAACCGCACCATCGTGTCGCGGGCCTTTCCCGATCTTTACCGCGACTTGCGGGTACATCACCTGGCCGGGTTCTTCCGCACCCTGCAGGAAACCCTGGTACGCCAGGCGCCGAGCGATGCCGAGGCGCCGCTGGTAGTGTTGCTGACCCCGGGACGTTTCAACGAAAGCTATTTCGAACACCTCTACCTGGCGCGCCAACTGGGCTATCCGCTGGTGGAAGGCGGCGACCTGACGGTGCGCGACGCCACGGTCTACCTCAAGACTTTGAGCGGCTTGCAGCGGGTGCACGCGATCATGCGCCGGCTCGACGACGACTTCTGCGATCCGCTGGAGCTGCGCACCGACTCGGCCCTCGGCGTGCCCGGCCTGCTGGAGGCGGTGCGCCAGGGCCGGGTGCTGGTGGCCAATGCCCTGGGCAGCGGCGTGCTGGAGTCCCCCGGTCTGCTGGGCTTCCTGCCGAAAATCAACCAGCACCTGTTCGGTGAAGAACTGATCCTGCCGTCCATTGCCACCTGGTGGTGCGGTGAGCCGCCGGTGCTGGCCCAGGCCCTGGAAAAACTGCCTGAGCTGTTGATCAAGCCGGCGTTCCCGTCCCAGAGTTTTGTCCCGGTGTTCGGCCGCGACCTCGATGACGAGCAGCGCCAGGCCCTGGCCGAGCGCATACGCGCACGGCCTTACGCCTATGTCGCCCAGGAGTTGGCGCAGTTGTCCCAGGCGCCGATCTGGCAAGCCGAGGAGGGTGCCTTGCAACCGAGGGCCATCGGCATGCGCGTGTACGCTGTTGCCAGCGCCGAGGGTTATCGGGTGTTGCCCGGTGGCCTGACGCGGGTGGCTGCCGACGCTGACGCCGAGGTGGTGTCGATGCAGCGCGGCGGTGCGAGCAAGGACACCTGGGTGCTCAGCGAACGCACGCCCAGCGGTGAGCAATGGCGCACCCAGCGTTCCCTCGGGGTCCGTGACCTGGTGCGACGCGATCCCTATCTGCCGTCGCGGGTGGTGGAAAACCTGTTCTGGTTCGGCCGCTACTGCGAGCGTTGTGATGACAGCGCGCGGTTGTTGCGGATCATGCTGGCGCGTTATGTCGACGGCGATGATCCCCAGGCCCTGCAGGCGGCGGTGGAGCTTGGCGAAAGCCTGATGCTGCTGCCGGACGAGGGCGAATTGCCCGAGCGCCTGCTGGCGGCCCTGCTCGGCGACGACTGGCCGTTCAGCCTGCGCTCCAACTTGCAGCGCTTGCAGTGGGCGGCGTCCCAGGTGCGCGGCAAGCTGTCGCGGGAAAACTGGCAGGCGCTGGTGGAGTTGCAGCGCGAAGCCCTGAGCCTGGAAAGCGAAGACCCGAACTTCGGCGAGCTGCTGGACTTCCTCAACCGCCTGGTCATGTCCCTGGCGGCCTTGTCCGGTTTTGCCCTGGACGATATGACCCGCGACGAGGGCTGGCGTTTCCTGATGATCGGTCGGCGCATCGAGCGCCTGCAGTTTCTCAGCAGCAGCCTGGCGGCCTTCCTGCGCGGCATCGCGGTGTTCGATCAGGCCGGGCTGGAGTGGTTGCTGGAGTTGGGCAACAGCAGCATCACCTATCGCTCGCGCTATCTGGCGGTGCCGCAACTGATCCCGGTGCTCGACCTTTTGCTGCTGGATGAGCAGAACCCCCATGCGGTGCTGTTCCAGCTGAAACTGGTGAGCCGCACCTTGCGCCGTTTGAACGATGACTTCGGCGTCCCACGGGAGTTGGGGCTGAACCAGTTGGTCGAGCGCCTGGGGCGTTTCGATCTCGGCAACCTGGAAGGCGCCTTGTTCGGCGAGACCGGCGTGCGCGATGTGCTCGACGGCCTGGCCGAGCTGTTGCAGGAAGTCGCCGATGCCAGCGGCCAGGTCTCCGATCGCCTGGCCTTGCGGCATTTTGCCCATGTCGACGATGTCAGCCAGCAGACGGTGTCCGTGTGATGAGTGCCCTCTACCAGATTTTCCACGATACCCACTATCACTACGACAGCCCGGTGTCCCTGGCCCAGCAACTCGCCCACCTGTGGCCGCGGGCTTGTGACTGGCAAGTGTGCAGCGAGCAGATGTTGAAGATCAGCCCCGAGCCCACCAGCCGCCGGGATGAGCTCGATGTGTTCGGCAATCCCTTGACCCGGCTGGCGTTCGAGCGGCCCCATGACGAGTTGCTGGTCAATGCCTGGCTGAATGTCGAGGTGCTGGCGCGGCCGGCGGTAGACTTCAATTTGTCCGCCGCCTGGGATGACACGCGCAACGCCCTGACCTACAGCGGCCAGGTATTGAATCCGGAAACTCTCGAAGCCTGCCGTTATCGTTTCGAATCGCCCTACGTGCATCTGAAGAAAAGCTTCGTCGAGTTTTCCGAGAGCTGTTTCCCGCTCGGGCGTCCTTTGCTGGTGGGTGTCCAGGCGTTGATGGAGAAGATTTTCAGCGAGTTCACCTTCGATGCCGAGGCGACCCAGGTCGCCACGCCGCTGGTGGAGGTGCTGGAGCGGCGGCGCGGGGTCTGCCAGGACTTCGCCCACCTGATGCTCGCCTGCCTGCGCTCGCGGGGCCTGGCGGCGCGTTATGTCAGCGGCTACCTGCTGACCCAGCCACCGCCCGGTCAGCCGCGGCTGATCGGTGCCGATGCCTCCCATGCCTGGGTGTCGGTGTTCTGTCCGGTGTCGGGCTGGGTGGATTTCGATCCGACCAACAATGTGCAGCCGGCCCTGGAGCACATCACCCTGGCCTGGGGCCGGGATTTCTCCGATGTGTCGCCGTTGCGCGGGGTGATTCTGGGGGGCGGCAACCATGACCCGGAAGTCCAGGTGACGGTGATGCCGATGGGGGATGTGGGGCGGTCGGTCCGCTAAGCCGGATATGACTTCGAAAACGCTACGGAACCTGTGGGGGCAGAGCTTGCTCGCGAAGCTTTTGGCGGTTTTGAGGGCCTTTTCGCGGGCAAGCCCGGCTCCTACAGGTTGGCGTCGAGCGCGGGTTTTGCGTACGCCCTGAATCTGTAGGAGCAGAGCTCGGTGCAATCAGGCGTTCGGGGTCGGATCCTGTGCCTCGGTTGCTTCGCCTTCCGCTTCCGGGTTCAACAAGGCCGCGGCCTCTTCTTCGGCGGTGGTTTTCTTGCGTTGCAGCTTTTCCTCTTTCTTCTGCTCTTTGGCCAGGTCGCGCTGACGTTTGGCAAAGGAGTAATTGGGTTTGGCCATGGGCGATCCTCTGGGGTCGAAGGTGAGGTTGAGCGGCGCGTATTCTGCCTGTGTTCGTGGCGCAGCACACGAAACAATGGTTTTTCGCGACAGGCTGACCCCAGAGTAAAGGCTGGCAGGCGACTCTCCAAGGATTAAACCTCGCGCGACGGCCTTTCAAAGGTACCGCTGGCCCCGCAGGCATAAGCGGCGAGCAAGCTTTGCAACAGGCTGTTAATTGACATGGTAGACGCTCCGTTGGCTGAGAACGTCCTAATGTTAGAGGGCGCCAGTTCGTCTGGCTGGTTGATTGTATCCATCGAAGCGATAGCTTAGGATTGTATACAATCTGTTGATACAGATCAGGAGAACTGAGCCATATTTTGGTTATTCTCCCCATTTGAGCCCTTGATTTTCATACCCTGCCTTGGAGATTCACCATGTTCGCCAAAGTTGTTGCGGTATCCCTGCTGGCCCTCGCCAGTGGCCAGTTGCTTGCCGCCGAATGCAAGGTCGATGTCGACTCCACCGATCAGATGTCCTACACCGTCAAGGAAATCAACATCGACAAGAGTTGCAAGACCTTTACCGTGAACCTGAGCCATTCCGGCAGCCTGCCGAAGAACGTCATGGGCCATAACTGGGTACTGAGCAAGGCCTCCGACATGGCCGCGATCGCGTCTGAAGGCATGGGCGCCGGGATCGACAAGAACTACCTGAAGGACGGAGACACCCGCGTCATCGCCCACACCAAGCTGATCGGTGCCGGTGAAAAGGACTCGGTCACCTTCGACGTGTCGAAACTGACCGCCGGTGAGGACTACGAGTTCTTCTGCTCGTTCCCGGGCCACAACTCGATCATGAAAGGCAAGCTCGCGGTCAAGTAACCGGTGCCGCAACCCTGGCTCCAGCGGTCAGGGTTGATCCTTCATCTTGAGATTCAGGCGAATACGTTTGCCTTGCAGGTCCTCCAGGCTCAGGGTTCCGCCGAGCCTGGAGGGTTTGCGATTGCCGCCGATCACCCGCCCCTGATCGTCCAGCGCATGGCAGGTGAGGACCTGGCCCGGCCCGAAGAGGGCGTCGGGGTCGGTAATCTCCCAATCGCACAAGCCCTCATACTGTTTCTCCCCCGAGCTTGGAAACCCCGACACCCCCGGTCGCAGGTTGTCGCGCACGGCAATCGAGCCGCCATGGGTAATGCTGCGGTTCAGGTTGTCAGGTCCGTAGAACGCCTCGGTCTCGAAGTCCACTTCACTCAGATACAGTTTGCAGTCCGGCAATTCGTAGCCCAGGGGCACCTTGAAGTCGGAGCTGCGGGGCATGTCGGCGAGGGCGGTATTGAAATGCAGCACCGGTGGTTGATAGGGGCAGCCGGTCTGGTTGGCTTGCGGGATGTAGTGCGCGTTGGCGCGCAAGGCGATTTGCGCCGGCATCTGGGCGATCAGCAGAAAATGCGCGGCGCTGGGCTGGCCGGCCGCCTGCTTGTCCGGCGTACTGGCGGCGGTGGCGACCCAGCAGACCACCCCGAGCGCGCCGAGCAGCGGAAAAAACCACGGGTGCCGGAACACGGGTTGCGCGTGCAACTTGGGGTATTTGCGATTGAGCAACATCGGGTGGGGCCCTGCCAACAACAAGATGCGGCGAAGACTGCCCAGTGACCGATGTTGCCTCAAGTGCTAGGCGGAAAAATAGACGATTCCTACGACATTCCCGCCGAATAAATCACGGCGCAAATGGCATCTCGCGTTTGTGATGGGTCTTTTCGTAGGTCCGGCAGATGATGTCGAAGGCTTCCTGGCGCACCGGCTCGCCGTGCAGAAAGGCGTCGATCTCGGCATAGGTCACGCCGTGGGAGGCTTCGTCGGGTTTGCCCGGTGCCAGGTCCTCGAGGTCGGCGGTGGGGATTTTCTCCACCAGGAACTCCGGCGCGCCGAAGTGCCGGGCGATGGCCCGGACCTGGTTTTTCACCAGGCCGCTCAACGGCGCCAGGTCGCAGGCGCCGTCACCGAACTTGGTGAAGAAACCCATCACCGCTTCCGCCGCGTGGTCGGTGCCGATCACCAGGCCATGGGCGGCGCCGGCGATGGTGTACTGCGCGACCATGCGCATGCGCGCCTTGGTATTGCCAAGGACGAAGTCCCGCGACACCGCGGCCTTGCCTTCGAAGGCGGCGACTTCGCCGGCCAGGGATTTGACCGCCGGGCCGATATTCACCGTGTGGCGTTCGTCGGGGGCGATAAAGTCCACCGAGGCCTGGGCTTCGTGTTCGTCGAACTGGGTTTCGTACGGCAGGCGCACCGCAATGAAGCGGTAATCCAGGTTGCCGGTACGTTCGCGCAGTTCACGCATGGCGCGTTGGGCCAGCAGGCCGGCGGTCAATGAGTCGACACCGCCGCTGATACCCAGCACCAGGGTCTTGAGCCCGGAGTTCAGCAGGCAATCCTGGATAAAGGTGACCCGTCGCGCGACTTCGGCTTCGAGGGCGGCCTGGTCGGCGAACGGTGGCTGGACCTTGAGCTGTTCAGCAATCTGGCGCTGTACGGCTTGCATGATTCACTCCTTGCGGGATGGGGTCTGGAACAGGTTGATCGGTACCACTGGACGAGTTTCTAGCCGGGGACCTGGAACACATGGCGCAGGTAGGCCACGAAATTCGGGTCCTTGCACTGGGCCTTGCCCGGCTCGTCGGAGATCTTCGCCACGGGTTGGCCATTGCAGGCAGTCATTTTAAGCACGATGCTCATCGGTTCCACCCCTTCGATGTCGCAGGTGAGGTTGGTGCCGATGCCGAAGCTGACATTGATCCGACCGCGCAGCGCGCGAAATATCCCCAGGGCCTTGGGCAGACTGAGGCTGTCGGAAAACACCAGGGTCTTGCTCATCGGGTCGATACCCAGCTGGTGATAACGATTGATGCATTTTTCGGCCCAGATCACCGGGTCGCCGGAATCGTGGCGCAAACCGTCGAAGAGCTTGGCGAAGTACAGGTCGAAGTCCGTGAGGAAGGCATCGGTGGTGATGCAGTCGGTCAGGGCGATGCCGAGCAGGCCGCGGTACTCGCGGACCCAGCAGTCGAGCGCGGCGATCTGGCTGTCGATCAGCCGTGGACCGAGTTGCTGGTGGGCCATGATCCACTCGTGGGCCATGGTGCCCAGGGGCTTCATGTCGAATTCGCGCGCCAGGTGCACGTTGCTGGTGCCGACGAAGCGTCCGGGGAAGTCGTGCTTGAGCACGCTGACCACTTCTTCCTGGACCCGGTAGGAGAAGCGCCGGCGGGTGCCGAAGTCGGCGACCTGCAGTTCCGCCAGTTCATCGGGGGAGGCATTGGCGTTCAGCCAGTCGAACTTGCGGTACAGCTGTTCGCGGGCCTGGCTCAGCAGGGTTTCCTGGTAGCGGTAGCGGTTGCGCACTTCGCTGACGATGGCCAGCAGCGGCACTTCGAACAGGATCACATGCAGCCACGGGCCGCGCAGGCGGATAAACAGCTCGCCGTTCTCGATCCCGGTGTGGATATAGCGCAGGTTGAAGCGGAACAGGCCGAGGAAGCGCAGGAAGTCCGGCTTGAGGAAGCTGATGCGTTCCAGGAAACCCAGCTGGTCGGCACTCAGGCTCAGTTCGGCGAGGCGTTCGACCTGGTAGCGGATTTCCGCCAGGTACGGGCGCAGGTCTTCACTGTTGCGGCAGCGGAAATCCCATTCGACTTCGACGTTGGGGTAGTTGTGCAGCACCGCCTGCATCATGGTCAGCTTGTAGAAGTCGGTGTCCAGCAGGTTCTGCACAATGCGATCGCCAAAGGCCTTATCGCTCATAACGGGTATCTCCATGCCGGTCGCGCGTTACAGCGGCGTCCTGGCAGTTCTTGAATGAAGACCGCTAGTGGCGCATATCCGTTGGCGGTTTTACCAGCGATTTTTGTTGCGGGTGCCGGCCTCTTCGCGGGCAAGCTCCGCTCCCACAGGTTCCCGGTCGTGCGCAGAACTCAGGTACGACTCGAGACTGTGGGAGCGGAGCTTGCCCGCGAAGAGGCCCGAGAGGGCAGCGCAATACCCTCAAGGTTGCACGGAACTGTCGATCTGCTCCAGCATCCAACTGACAAAATCCCGCACCTTCGGCACCTCCGCCGAATGCTCCGGGTAGGCCAGGTAATAGGCGTCGTGGTTGGGCATCGCATGGGGCCAGGCGAGCACCAGCTTGCCCTCCATCAGTTCCTCCTCCACCAGGAACCTGGGCAGCAAGGCTACGCCGCAGCCGACCTGGGCCGCCCGGATACACATATAGAAGGTCTCGAAACGCGGCCCGTGGTAACTGTGTTCGGTGTGATACCCCTGGCTGTCGAACCAGTCGTGCCAGGCCTGGGGCCGCGAGGCGTTCTGCAGCAGGACCAGCTCGCTCAACTGCGTCGGATCGCTGAAGGGCTTCTCCGGCAGGCAGCCCGGCGCGCACACCGCCACCAGCTCTTCACCGAACAGCTTCACGCACTCGGTGCCCGGCCGCGAACCCTGGCCGAAATAGAACGCCAGGTCGCTGCGGCCCTGCAGCAGGTCGTCGGCTTCCTGTTCGTTGCACAGGTCCAGGTGGATATGCGGGTGACGCAGGCGCCAGCCCTTGAGCCGCGGCACCAGCCAGCGGGCGCCGAAGGTCGAGGGCGTGGATACCCGCAGGACTTCGGTTTCACCGCCGTAGGAACGCAGGTAGTGGGTCGACATCTCCACCTGTGTCAGGATTTTTCGGACTTCCACCAGGTACAGATCCCCGGCCGGCGTCAGTTGCAGGCGTCGCCGTACCCGGCGAAACAGCAGGTGCTGCAACAGTTCTTCCAGCTGCGCGACCTGTTTGCTCACGGCACTCTGGGTCAGGTTCAGCTCTTCCGCCGCGCGGGTGAAGCTCAGGTGGCGGGTGACGGCTTCGAAACATTGCAGGGCCGTGATCGAAGGCAGGTATCTTTTATTCAGCATGGACGGGCCTTTTTCTTCTGTCTTGCGCTGCATGAATAAATGGAATGATATCTCGCCTAATCGTCGTTTGTTGGCAAAGCTGAAGGCCGCTACAACTGAAGGTCTGAATCGTCGTGTTGTTTTCGACGCAAGCGTTCCGTTTTTCGCCTACAGGAGTGACCCCCATGGTTGCCGCATTGCTTGATCGTCTTGGTGTGGACCCGGCGCTGTATCAACAGGGCAAACAGCCCGTGCATTCGCCCATCGACGGCAGCCGCATCGCCGGCGTGAACTGGGAGGGCGCGGCTGAGGTCGAGCAGCAGGTCAGCCGTGCCGAGCACGCCTTCGACGCCTGGCGCAAGGTGCCGGCGCCGCGCCGTGGCGAGCTGGTGCGCCAGTTCGGTGAAGTGCTGCGCGAATTCAAGGCCGACCTCGGTGAGCTGGTTTCCTGGGAAGCCGGCAAGATCACCCAGGAAGGCCTGGGTGAAGTGCAGGAAATGATCGATATCTGCGACTTCGCCGTGGGCCTGTCGCGCCAGCTGTACGGCTTGACCATCGCCTCCGAGCGTCCGGGCCACCATATGCGTGAGTCCTGGCATCCCCTGGGTGTGGTCGGCGTGATCAGCGCCTTCAACTTCCCGGTCGCGGTCTGGGCCTGGAACACCACCCTGGCGCTGGTGTGCGGCAACTCGGTGATCTGGAAACCTTCGGAAAAGACCCCGCTGACCGCGCTGGCCTGCCAGGCCCTGTTCGAGCGTGTACTGAAGAACTTCAGCGATGCGCCCGAGTACCTGAGCCAGGTGATCATCGGTGGTCGCGACGCCGGTGCCGCCCTGGTCGATGACCCGCGTGTGGCGCTGATCAGCGCTACCGGCAGCACCCGCATGGGCCGTGAAGTGGCGCCGAAAGTGGCCGCGCGCTTTGCCCGCAGCATTCTCGAACTGGGCGGTAACAACGCCATGATCCTCGGCCCAAGCGCCGACCTGGACATGGCCGTACGGGCGATTCTGTTCAGCGCCGTCGGCACCGCCGGCCAGCGCTGCACCAGCTTGCGGCGTCTGATTGCCCATGAATCGGTCAAGGCGGAAATCGTCACCCGTTTGAAAGCGGCCTATTCCAAGGTCCGTATCGGTCATCCGCTGGAAGGCAACCTGGTCGGCCCGCTGATCGACAAGCAAAGCTTCGAGAACATGCAGGACGCCCTGGAGCAGGCCCTGAGCGAAGGCGGCCGGGTGTTCGGCGGCGAGCGCCAGTTGCAGGACACATTCCCGAATGCCTATTACGTGTCGCCGGCCATCGTCGAGATGCCGGAGCAGAGCGAAGTGGTCTGCCACGAAACCTTTGCCCCGATTCTCTACGTGATCGGTTACACGGAGTTCGCCGAAGCCCTGCGTTTGAACAATGCGGTGCCACAAGGCCTGTCTTCGTGCATCTTCACCACCGATGTGCGCGAGGCTGAGCAGTTCATGTCGGCGGTGGGCAGCGACTGCGGCATTGCCAACGTCAACATCGGCCCGAGCGGTGCGGAGATCGGCGGCGCCTTTGGCGGCGAGAAGGAAACCGGTGGTGGTCGCGAGTCGGGTTCGGACGCCTGGCGCGGTTACATGCGCCGCCAGACCAATACCGTGAACTACTCGCTGGAATTGCCGCTGGCCCAGGGCATTACCTTCGACTGACGGGTTTCATTTTCGGAGTCTGGCAATGCCGTTACGTGAAGAATGTCTATGGGAAACACTGACGCCGCAGCGGCCTGAAGCACCGTCCTTCAAGGGCGAGTTGAAGGTCGATGTCTGCGTGATCGGCGCCGGTATCACCGGGCTCTCGGCCGCGATTCACCTGCGTGAACAAGGCAAGAGCGTCTGCGTGCTGGAAGCCCATCGTACCGGCCACGGCGGTTCCGGACGCAATGTGGGGCTGGTCAATGCCGGGATGTGGATTCCCCCGGACGAGATCGAGGCCGGTTTCGGCGAAGCGGTGGGCAGCCAGCTCAACCGCATGTTGGGGGCGGCGCCGGCCCTGGTCTTCAGCCTGGTGGACAAGCATGGCATCGATTGCCAACTGCGCCGCGAAGGCACCTTGCACATGGCCCACAACGCCAAGGGCGAGGCCGATCTGCGCAGCCGTGAAGCGCAGTGGAAACGTCGTGGCGCACCGGTGGAGCTGCTGACCGGCAAGGATTGCGAAATCGCCACCGGCACCCAGAAAATCGGCGCCGCCTTGCTCGACCGGCGCGCCGGCACCCTCAATCCCATGGCCTATACCTCGGGCCTGGCCAAGGCCGCGTCGCGGCTGGGGGCGCAGTTGTTCGACCATTCCCCGGTCACCCGCCTGGAACGCCAGGGCCAGCGCTGGTCGGTGCAGACCGCCGAGGGCGCGGTCAGCGCCGAACAGGTGGTGATGGCCTCCAATGCCTACACCGAAGGCGAATGGACCGAACTGCGGCGCAACTTCTTTCCGGGCTACTACTACCAGGTCGCTTCCAGCCCATTGACCGAAGAAGCCGCTCGGCAGATTCTGCCGGGCGGGCAGGGCTCCTGGGATACCCGCCAGGTGCTCAGCAGCATTCGCCGCGATGCCGACGGTCGCCTGTTGCTGGGCAGCCTGGGCAACGGCAACCAGAAACCGGCGTGGTTCCTGCGGGCCTGGGCCGACCGCGTGCAACAGCACTATTTCCCCTACCTGAAAAAGGTCGACTGGGAATGCACCTGGACCGGTTGTATCGCCTTTACCCCCGACCATCTGATGCGCCTGTTCGAACCGGCGCCCGGTTTAGTGGCAGTCACCGGCTACAACGGGCGTGGGGTGACCACGGGGACGGTGGTCGGCAAGGCGTTCGCCGATTACCTGTGTAACGGAAATCCTCAGGCCCTGCCGATTCCCTTTGCGCCCATGCGGCCGATACCGGCGGTGGGCCTTCGCAGTGGTCTCTACGAGGCTGGCTTTTCGCTGTATCACGCGGGCCAGTGCCTGCGGATTGTCATTTGAAACAACAAAAAATGCCGAATCGGACGGCGCTTTTGTTCGAGACGGCTAGCCTGTAATGGTGCGCGATGTAGCAGTCGCGCACCGCGAGTGTGCACTTCGGTGACGCACGTTGTTACAGGGTGGTTGCACGCCCTTCGGCGCCATGGTTGCAATAGTGGCACCGCTGGGTTGCACCTTTTTTCTTGAAAGGTTCCACCTTCCGCGGTTTAGACGGTTGCACGCCCAGTTAAAAAGGGCCCGAAACAGTCCATAAAACAATAAGACAGCGACTTTTTGCAGAACAAAAAACCTATGGCACGCCCCTTGCTCTGAGCATTCATTGAAGTCGCAGTGCCAACTAAAAAACCTTGGAGCACCACCTCATGTCCCAGACGTTTTACAAGAAAGGCTTTGTAGCCCTCGCAGTGGCTGCTGCGTTGGGTGTTTCTGCGTTTGCTCAGGCTGATGTCAAGATCGGCGTGGCGGGTCCGATGACCGGTGCCAACGCTTCTTTCGGCGAGCAGTACATGAAAGGTGCGCAAGCGGCGGCGGATGCGATCAACGCGGCCGGTGGCGTCAACGGCGAAAAAATCGTCCTGGTCAAGGGCGATGATGCTTGCGAGCCAAAACAGGCGGTAACGGTCGCCAAGGACCTGAGCAACCAGAAAGTCGCCGGCGTCGTCGGGCACTTCTGTTCCTCTTCCACCATCCCGGCTTCGGAGATCTACGACGAAGCGGGCATCATCGCGATCACCCCGGGCTCTACCAACCCTCAGGTGACCGAGCGCGGTCTGGGTGCGATGTTCCGTATGTGTGGTCGTGACGACCAGCAGGGCATCGTGGCCGGCAACTACATCGTCGACGTGCTCAAGGGCAAGAAAGTCGCGGTCATCCACGACAAGGACACCTATGGCCAAGGCCTGGCGGATGCCACCAAGGCCCAGTTGATCAAGCGCGGTGTGACTCCGGTTATCTACGAAGGCCTGACCCGTGGCGAGAAGGACTTCAGCGCCCTGGTGACCAAGATCCGTGCCGCCGGTGCCGACGTCGTCTACTTCGGCGGCCTGCACCCGGAAGCCGGTCCGCTGGTCAAGCAACTGCGCACTGAAGGCTTGAAAGACGTCAAGTTCATGTCTGACGACGGTATCGTCACCGACGAACTGGTGACCACTGCCGGTGGTCCGCAATACGTCGACGGTGTACTCATGACCTTCGGCGCCGACCCACGTCTGCTGCCGGACAGCAAGGCGGTCGTTGACCAGTTCCGCAAGTCGGGCTACGAGCCGGAAGGTTACACCCTCTATGCCTACGCCTCGGTACAGACCCTGGCCGCGGCTTTCAACGGCGCCAAGTCCAACAAGGGCGAAGAGGCGGCCAAGTGGCTGAAAGCACACCCGGTCAAGACCGTGATGGGCGAGAAGACCTGGGACGCCAAGGGCGACCTGAAAATCTCCGACTACGTGGTTTACCAGTGGGACGCGAGCGGCAAATACCATCAGCTGGAAAAACAGAAGTGACATGAAGGCCTGACCCGGCTGGCGCCCCGTGCGCCAGCCAGTCGCCACGCGTGTCCGTGCAGTACCTGTCTTTTCTCGTAGAGCTGCACATGGCTGTGCTGCGACGGTGGTTGAACCCCGGCCGTCGCGGTGCGCTTCTGTGCAGTCTCTCAAATGCGTGAGATTGCGTTATGGATGGTATTTTCCTGCAGCAACTGGTCAATGGCCTGACCCTCGGGTCGGTCTATGGCCTGATCGCCATCGGCTACACAATGGTCTATGGCATCATCGGCATGATCAACTTCGCCCACGGCGAGGTTTACATGATTTCCGCTTACCTCGCGGCAATCAGTCTGGCTCTGCTGGCTTACTTCGGTATTGAATCCTTCCCGCTCCTGATGCTCGGCACGCTGGTCTTCACCATCATCGTCACCGGGGTGTATGGCTGGGTCATCGAGCGTATCGCCTACAAACCCCTGCGCAACTCCACCCGACTGGCACCGCTGATCAGCGCCATCGGGATTTCGCTGATCCTGCAGAACTACGCGCAGATCGCCCAGGGCGCCAAGCAACAGGGCGTACCGACGTTGCTCACCGGCGCCTGGCGCGTCGATGTCGGCACCGGCTTTGTCCAGCTCACCTACACCAAGGTCTTTATCCTGGTGGCCGCGTTCCTCGGCATGGGCCTTTTGACCTATGTCATCAAGTACACCAAGTTGGGCCGCATGTGTCGCGCGACCCAGCAAGACCGCAAGATGGCTTCGATTCTCGGGATCAACACCGACCGGGTGATTTCCTATGTGTTCATCATCGGCGCGGCCATGGCGGCCCTCGCGGGTGTGCTGATCACCATGAACTACGGCACTTTCGACTTCTACGCCGGCTTCGTGATCGGCATCAAGGCGTTTACCGCCGCGGTGCTCGGCGGCATCGGCTCGCTACCGGGCGCCATGCTCGGCGGGATCATCCTCGGCATCTCCGAATCGCTGTTCTCCGGCCTGGTCAACTCGGATTACAAGGACGTCTTCAGCTTCTCGCTGCTGGTCCTGGTACTGGTCTTTCGGCCGCAAGGCCTGTTGGGCCGTCCTCTTGTGTCGAAGGTGTAAGCAATGTCCTCAACCACTCAAAAATCGCTCGATATCAAGAAAAGCCTGGTTGACGCCATTCTCGCCGGCCTGGTCGCACTGATTGTCTTCGGCCCCATCGTCGGGGTCGTCCTGGAGGGCTACAGCTTCAACCTGCAACCGACCCGCGTCGCCTGGCTGGTGGCGATTGTGATGCTCGGCCGTTTTGCCCTCAGCCTGTTCCTGCAGACACCCAAGGGCCTGCGGATTCTCGAAGGCTTCGAGAGCACCGGTTCCGGTGTGCATGTGCTGGCGCCGGACTACAAGTCGCGCCTGCGCTGGATCATCCCGATCATGATCGCCATTGCGGTGATCTTTCCGGTGTTCGCCAACTCCTATCTGCTGGGGGTGGTGATCCTCGGCCTGATCTACGTCCTGCTCGGTCTTGGCCTTAATATCGTGGTGGGCCTCGCCGGCTTGCTCGACCTGGGCTACGTGGCGTTCTATGCCATCGGTGCCTATGGCCTGGCGCTGGGTTATCAATACCTCGGGCTGGGGTTCTGGACCGTCCTGCCGCTGGCCGCCATCACCGCCGCGCTGGCGGGGTGCATCCTCGGCTTCCCGGTCCTGCGCCTGCACGGTGACTACCTGGCCATCGTGACCCTGGGTTTCGGCGAGATCATCCGCCTGATCCTCAACAACTGGCTGTCGCTGACCGGCGGTCCGAACGGGATGCCGGCGCCGCTGCCGACCTTCTTCGGCCTGGAGTTCGGCAAGCGCGCGAAGGAGGGCGGGATTCCCTTCCATGAGTTCTTCGGCATCGCCTACAACCCGGACGTGAAGTTCTATTTCATCTACACCGTGCTGTTCCTGGTGGTACTGGCCGTGCTCTACATCAAGCATCGCCTGACCCGCATGCCGGTGGGCCGCGCCTGGGAAGCCTTGCGTGAAGACGAGATCGCCTGCCGCGCCATGGGCTTGAACCACGTGCTGGTGAAACTCTCGGCGTTCACCCTGGGGGCTTCCACCGCCGGTCTGGCGGGGGTGTTCTTCGCCACCTACCAGGGTTTCGTCAACCCGACTTCCTTCACCTTCTTCGAGTCCGCGCTGATCCTCGCCATCGTGGTGTTGGGCGGCATGGGGTCGACCATCGGTGTGGTGATCGCGGCGTTTGTACTGACCGTGGCGCCGGAGCTGCTGCGTAGTTTCGCCGAGTACCGTGTATTGCTGTTCGGCGTATTGATGGTGTTGATGATGATCTGGCGGCCACGTGGCCTGATCCGCATCAGCCGCACCGGGGTGACCCCACGCAAGGGCGTCCTGGTGGGAGGGACTGGCCAATGAGTAATGACATCGTTCTGAAAGTCGAAAAGCTGATGATGCACTTCGGGGGGATCAAGGCCCTCAGCGACGTCAGCCTGCAAGTCAAACGCAACTCGATCTTCGCCCTGATCGGCCCCAACGGCGCGGGCAAGACCACGGTGTTCAACTGCCTGACCGGCTTCTACAAGGCCACTGGCGGCAAGATCGAACTGAATGTGCGCGACAAGCGCACCAACGTGATCCAGCTGCTGGGTGAATCCTTTCGCCTGGGGGATTTCGCTTCGCCGAAAACCTTCTTCAGCCGGCTCTACTACAAGATGTTCGGCGGCACCCACCTGGTGAACCGCGCGGGCCTGGCCCGGACCTTCCAGAACATTCGCCTGTTCAAGGAAATGTCGGTGCTGGAGAACCTGCTGGTGGCCCAGCACATGTGGGTCAATCGCAACATGCTCTCCGGCATCCTCAATACCAAGGGCTACCGCAAGGCTGAAAGCGACGCCCTGGACACCGCGTTCTACTGGCTGGAAGTGGTCGACCTGGTGGACTGTGCCAACCGCCTGGCCGGCGAGTTGTCCTACGGCCAGCAACGCCGCCTGGAAATTGCCCGGGCCATGTGCACGCGGCCGCGGATCATTTGCCTCGACGAACCGGCGGCGGGCCTCAACCCCCAGGAAACCGAAGCGCTGAGCTCGATGATCCGGCTGCTGCGCGACGAGCACGACCTGACCGTGGTGCTGATCGAACACGACATGGGCATGGTCATGAGTATTTCCGACCACATCGTGGTACTGGACCACGGCAACGTGATTGCCGAGGGGGGGCCGGAAGCCATCCGCAACGATCCGAAAGTGATTGCCGCCTACCTGGGCGCCGATGAAGAGGAACTGGTATGAGTCAACCTATCCTCGAACTGAAGAACCTGGAAGTGTTCTACGGGCCGATCCAGGCCCTGAAGAAGGTCTCGTTGCATATCAACGAAGGCGAAACCGTCAGCCTGATCGGCTCCAACGGCGCGGGCAAGTCGACGCTGCTGATGTCGATCTTCGGCCAGCCGCGGGCTGCCGCCGGGGAGATCATCTACCGGGGCGTCGACATTACCCACAAGTCGTCCCACTACATCGCCTCCAACGGTATCGCCCAGTCGCCGGAAGGCCGCCGGGTGTTCCCGGACATGACCGTGGAAGAGAACCTGCAGATGGGCACCATCCCCATTGGCGACAAGTTCGTCGACGAGGACATGCAGCGCATGTTCGAGTTGTTTCCGCGGCTCAAGGAGCGGCGCAACCAGCGGGCCATGACCATGTCCGGCGGCGAGCAGCAGATGCTGGCGATTGCCCGGGCGCTGATGAGCCGGCCCAAGCTGCTATTGCTGGACGAGCCGAGCCTGGGCCTGGCGCCGATCGTGGTGAAGCAGATCTTCGCCACCTTGCGCGAGCTGGCGGCCTCGGGCATGACCATCTTCCTGGTGGAGCAGAACGCCAACCACGCCCTGCGCTTGTCGGACCGGGCCTATGTGATGGTCAACGGCGAGATTCGCCTCAGTGGCACCGGCAAGGAGCTGCTGGTCAACGAGGAAGTGCGCAACGCCTACCTGGGCGGACATTAGAGTCCTACAGGTTTGTGCGACCCTGAAACGCCCCGTGATCTTCGGATCCGGGGCGTTTTTTTGTCTGTCCACAGCCTGGATCCGAAATTGTGGAAAACAATCTGCGCAACCTGCCAAAGTGCGACATGAAACCGCTGCAAATGATTGTTTTGTCATCAATTTGACTTGTCCCCGTTTGCTGTGGAGGTGGCTGTGGGTAACGTGGGAGTAGCTGGCTGAGAGCCTTTGAAACCGTGGCTTGCAGCGCGTTGGTTGTTTTTTGATCGGTGGTGTTTTGCAAAGCGCCGGGGCGTTTTGTCAACAGGTATATTGTCACGCCTTGCGCCCGACAAGCCGCCTGCACAGCCTGTGGATAACTCTGTGGGCAAACTCTGGAAACATGCCCCCGGGTGGCGTAATTACTGGCCTGGAGCCACTGGCGTGAAATCGTCCCCAGGGGATTTTTCGCCGGTGGCTACACAACGGCTGTTCCGGGGTCAAGGGAAAAACTTTTGAAATACCGCTGGAGGCCTTGTGTACAGCGGATCGGCGGGTTTTCGAGTTGCCCCCGGATACTGTGGACGGGGCTGTGGATAAGGTGCGTACAGCAGGCGCCAGGCCCCGGTTTGCCTGGCTTTGCTGCGATTGATCATTTTTTGTACAGTTGTGTTGTTTTCAAGATTCCATTTCGCCGCTGGCCGACGTTGAGGCATGCTGCGCAACGACCGTATTCATATCTGGCGGCCCGCGGGCCGAGCAAGGAGAACTCCATGACATCCACGTTGTTTATCACGGGCGCGACTTCCGGTTTTGGCGAGGCCTGTGCCCGTCGTTTTGCCGAGGCCGGCTGGAAGCTGGTGCTCACCGGCCGTCGTGAGGAGCGCTTGAATGCCTTGTGCGCCGAGCTGTCGAAACAGACCGAAGTGCATGGCCTGGTGCTGGATGTGCGCGACCGCAAGGCCATGGAAGAAGCCATTGCCAACCTGCCGCCGAGCTTCGCCAAACTGCGCGGTCTGATCAATAACGCGGGCCTGGCCCTGGGGGTCGATCCGGCGCCCAAGTGCGACCTGGACGACTGGGACACCATGGTCGATACCAACATCAAGGGCTTGATGTACAGCACCCGTCTGCTGCTGCCGCACCTGATCGCCTATGGCCGTGGGGCGGGGATCATCAACCTGGGGTCGATTGCCGGCAACTACCCGTACCCGGGCAGCCATGTCTATGGCGCGAGCAAGGCGTTCGTCAAACAGTTCTCCCTGAACCTGCGCTGCGATTTGCAGGGCACGGGTGTGCGGGTGACCAATATCGAGCCGGGGCTGTGCGAGAGCGAGTTCTCGCTGGTGCGTTTTGCCGGTGACCAGGCGCGTTACGACGCGACCTATGCCGGTGCCGAGCCGATCCAGCCGCAGGACATCGCCGATACGATCTTCTGGGTGCTCAACACCCCGGCCCACGTCAATATCAACAGCCTCGAGCTGATGCCGGTGAGCCAGACCTGGAGCGGGTTTGCCATCGAGCGCAACAAGGGCTGAGAACGTTCGCTTATTGTGGCGAGCAGGTTTGGCCTGATGCCTTGCAGCCAAGGCCAGGCACTGTCCCCTGTGGGAGCAGAGCTTGCTCGCGAAGAGGCCCTTGAGGCCGCTAAAAGCTTCGCGGCGGTGCGGCGATCCGACAAGCACCGCTCCCGCAATGTCTTCAAGTGCCTGCTTGTGCTTGGCTCAGCCGAAATACTCGGCCAGGCCACTCAGGCAGGTCGCCAGGTGATAAGGGGTGGTCGACGGCATATCCTTCCGGCTGACCTCGCCCTTGGCGTCCAGGCACTCGTGCCAGCCGCCCGGGTGCAGGAAGTGCTGCTGCAAGGCCGCCAACTGGTGCTGTAGGCGCGCCGAGTTATCCACACGCAACGTCAGCGTCCGCAGGTATTCAGCCTGGGCCCAGATCCGTTGGGTGCCGTCGCGCAGGCTGCCGTCGATGCCCAGCATGCCGCTGACCGCGCCGCTGTGCGGATCGACCCCCGATTGCTCGGCAAAGGCGAACGCCCGCTCCAGCGAGCCATGCAGCGCGGTGCCGCGCAGCAAGGGCGATGACTCCAGCAGGAACAGCCATTCGAACTGATGGCCCGGTTCGAACCAGTTATCCACAGCCCCCAGCGGTTTCTCCAGCATCACGCCGTGGTGGCGGTCGATAAAGCGTTGCTGCATGCCGGCGGCCAGGGCCAGCAGTGCGCCCTGGGTGGGGGCGTCTTCACGTACCGACAGGGTCGCCAGAAAAGCTTCGGCCAGGTGCATCAACGGGTTCTGCAACGGCCCGCTGCCCAGGGGCGACCAGTCACGCTCCAAACTCGCTTCATACAGGCCGTCGCCATTGGCGAAACGCACGGCGATCACTTCCAGGGCGGCGTTGAGCACCGACTCCACCAGCGGCTCGCGGACCTTGGCCCAGTAATGGGCGCAGGCGAAGAGAATAAAGGCGTGGGTGTAGAGATCCTTGCGGGTGTCCAGCGGCTTGCCGTGGGGGTCGACGCTGTAGAACCAGCCGCCGTACTCGGCATCGTGGAAATGCCGTTGCAACGAACGGAACAGCGCGCTGGCGCGTTCAGCGGCGGCCGGGAAAGCGGCGTCGCCGATCAGGCTGGAAAACAGATACAACTGACGGGCGCAGGCCATGGCGCGATAGCGTTGCGCGGGCAACGGCCGATGGTCGGCGTCGAGCGCCTCGTAGGGCAGCGCCATCTCGGCGTTCCAGCCGGGGCCTTGCCACAGCGGCACGATGACCTGGCGGAAGTGGTCTTGCACGGTGTTGAACAGTGCACTCAATTCAGGCGTGGAGGCGGAGCTGGAAACATCGGGCATCGGCTGGCGTCGTCAGGGCAAGGGCGGTTGCGCGACATGTTAACAGGCGGTAGCGGACGATGCTGTGGTTGTGGTGAGCAGAACGTAGGAATAGCGCAATGGGGTCTGCCTGAGACATTTTTGCTGATCATGCGGGCCTCTTCGCGGGCAAGCCCTGCTCCTACAGGGTTTATGTCGATCACCTCATTGAGGCTCGCCGCAAAACTGTAGGAGCTGGGCTTGCCCGCGAAGAGGCCCGCCCTGGCGCTACAAGAATCAGCCCGCGAGCAACCAGACCCCGGTCGCCGCCGCAGCAGCACCGGCCACCCGCACCAACGGTGCCGCGGCTTGCGGCAACACCCGCACCACGGCATAACCCAGTGCATGCAAAGTCGCGGTCGCGACCACAAAACCGGCCGCATAGGTCCACGGGCTCGACATCTCTGGCAGTTCAAGACCGTGGGCCACACCATGGAACAAGGCAAACAGCGCCGTCGCCGCCAGCGCCAGGCTCAACGGTGGCCGTACCGCCAGCGCCACCGCCAGGCCCAGGGCCAATACCGACGCGGCAATCCCGCTTTCCAGTGCCGGCAGCGCCAGCCCTTCGAAACCCAGTACCCCGCCGAGCAGCATGGTTCCGACAAAGGTGCAGGGCAACGCCCAGCGCGCGCTGCCTTTTTGCTGCGCCGCCCACAAACCGACGGCCACCATCGCCAGCAAATGATCGAT
Organism: Pseudomonas gingeri; assembly: GCF_013385425.1. GTDB lineage: Bacteria > Pseudomonadota > Gammaproteobacteria > Pseudomonadales > Pseudomonadaceae > Aquipseudomonas > Aquipseudomonas gingeri_D. The sequence goes on from NZ_JACAQA010000001.1 coordinate 62,369, forward strand.
GCCGCTGACCGGATGGCTGACACCCGCCATCCAGCCGCTGTCGCCGTGGCCGGGATGGGCAAAGGCGATGGCTGGCATAAGCAGCAGGGCGAGGGTACCGAGGATTTTTTTCAAGGTCATGGTTGGGCTCCGTATTGTTGAAGTAGCGGTTGGCCAGGCATCAGGCTGCTGTCAGCAGGCCCTGGCGTTCGATAAAGGCGACGATGGCGTCCAGGCCATGTCCGGTTTTCTGGTTGCTGAAGACAAACGGCTTGTCACCGCGCATGCGCCGCGTGTCGCTGTCCATCATCTCCAGGGACGCGCCCACCAGCGGTGCCAGGTCGATCTTGTTGATCACCAGCAGGTCGGACTTGCAGATCCCCGGCCCGCCCTTGCGCGGCAGCTTGTCGCCGGCCGAGACGTCGATCACGTAGATCGTCAGGTCGGAGAGTTCCGGGCTGAAGGTCGCCGAGAGGTTGTCGCCGCCGGATTCCACCAGGATCAGGTCCAACCCCGGAAAGCGACGGTTCAACTGGTCGACGGCTTCGAGGTTGATCGAGGCATCCTCGCGAATCGCGGTGTGCGGGCAGCCACCGGTTTCCACGCCGATGATCCGCTCCGGGGCCAGGGCCTCGTTGCGCACCAGGAAGTCGGCGTCTTCGCGGGTATAGATATCGTTGGTCACCACCGCCAGGTTGTAGCGGTCGCGCAGGGCCAGGCACAGGGCCAGGGTCAGGGCGGTCTTGCCGGAGCCCACCGGGCCGCCGATACCGACACGCAGAGGTTGTGCGTTCATCATGTTCTCCTAGGAACGAAACAGGCGGCTGTACTGGCGCTCATGGGCCATGCACGCCAGGGACAGGCCGAAGGCGGCGCTGCCGATGGATTGAAGGTCCTGGGCCGTGGCGGCTTGCTGGGCCTGTTGCAGCAGGGGCAGCAACTCGCTGGTCAGGCGCTGGGCGGCTTGCTGGCCCAGGGGCAGGGTTTTCATCAGCACGGCCAGCTGGTTTTCCAGCCAGCTCCAGAGCCAGGCGGCCAAGGCGTCCTGGGGACTGATCTGCCAGGCACGGGCGGCCAGCGCCCAGCCCAGGGCCAGATGCGGTTCGCTTTGCTGTGCGAGGAAGGTTCGGGCGGTGTCATCCAGTTCCGGCAGGCCGCTGAGCAACTGCTGCAGGGAATAACCCATCTGCCGGCTTTCCTGATACAGCTCGCGGGTTTCGCGGCTGGCGCGGTGTTCTTCGCAGAGCTGTTGCAACTCGCCCCAGTTTTCGTCCGCCGCCGCCTGGCAATGGGCGAGCAGCAGCGGCGCTTCGAAGCGGGCCAGATTGAGCAGTAATTGATCGGCGATCCAGCGCCGGGCGCCATCTGCGTCCTTGACCCGGGCCTGTTCCACGGCCATTTCCAGGCCTTGGGAATAGCTGTAGCCGCCGATGGGCAATTGCGGGCTGGCCAGGCGCAACAGCGCCCAGGCCGGGTTCATGGGCGCACACCGAACTGGTGCAGGCGCGGCGGGTAGTTGAAGTCTTCGTCGCCGTGGCGGGAGTGGTGATGGCCGCCGCCGTAGGCACCGTGTTCCGGCTGGAATGGGGCTTCGAGGGTTTCGGTATGGGCGCCGAGCTGTTCGAGCATGGCCTTGAGCACGTAGTCGTCGAGTAGCCGGAGCCAGCCGTCGCCGACTTGCAGGGTGACATGGCGGTTGCCCAGGTGATAGGCGGCACGGGTCAGTTCGAAGGCATTGCGGCAGGTGACGTGCAGCAGTTGTTCGGGGCGTGCGCAGACCCGCACGATGCGGCCGTCCTCGGCTTCCAGGTATTCACCGTCGTACAGCGGTGGCTGGCCACGTTCAAGGAACAGTCCTACGTCCTCACCCTCGGCACTGAAACAGCGCAGGCGACTTTTGCTGCGGGCTTCGAAGTTCAGGTGCAGCTCGGCGGCCCAGGTGGATTGCGCTTCGATTCTGCGATGAATCACCAACATCAGGAGGCTTCCGGCAATGAGCGATGGTTGAGCTAGAGCAAGGGGCTTGCCAATCGTTCGCCGCGTAGGAAAGTCCCGTCAGAAAGCGCTGGATGCCTGAAAAGGGAGCGTAGTCATGTTTCAGAATGTTTCAAGATGGTGCGCAAGTGATGTAAGTGCGCTTTTGTGGTGCCTGGCGGGCCTCATCGCCGGCACACCGGCTCCCACAGGTCTGCGTTTCAACGCCAAGATCTTGTCGTATCGAACTGTAGGGGCTTGCCGGCGATCCGGGTGCAGGGCACCCGTTCCGGTTACTCGGTACTGCCCAGACCCTGCCAATGCTTCAATCCGATAAAGATGAAGCGCAGTTGCTGGGTGATCTTGGCTTGGGGCGTCAGATGTTCCGGCAAGGGATCGGACGGTGGGTCGATGATATCCGGCAGGGTGGCGAACACACTCTTGACGATCAGGTCGGCCATGACCGCCAACCCGGCGGGGTCCAGGTGGTCGAGCTTGGGCATCAGGCCCAGGTCGGTCGCCAGGTCCGTGCTGATATTTTCCCGCAACGCCCCGATGGCCTGGCGCACCGGCTGCGAGCCACCGTATTGCTCACGGGCGAGAAACAGGAACTGCGAGCGATTGGCCGCCACCACATCGAGAAAAATCCGCACCGACGCATCGATAATGCCGCCCATGACGAACTCGTTGTGACGCACCAGCCGGATGGTTTCGCGGAAGGTCTGGCCGACTTCGCGGACCAGGGCCAGGCCGAGCTGGTCCATATCGTCGAAATGCCGGTAGAAACCGGTGGGCACGATGCCGGCGGTCTTCGCCACTTCCCGCAGGCTCAGGCTGCCGAAGCCACGGCCGGATTCCATCAGGTGCCGGGCAGCGTCCATGAGCGCGTGTCGAGTCTGTTGTTTCTGTTCGGCGCGGGGCAGCATCGCAAGGGTATTTTCTGGATGAAGAGAGCGGCGCACTCTAGCAAATCAGCTTTGCCGGCGTCGAACCAAGAGAAGGGGGCAATCGCGGGATTTCGAATATTCAGGGCCCTGAAATATCAAAGCCCGGTCCAGGAGACCGGGCTTTGTTCCAGGCCAGCAAGGCCTTAACTCAGGCTGCTGTTGCGTTCGATCACACGGTCACCGCCGTCTTGGACCAAACCTTTCTCTTCCAGGCGAGCACGGCCACCTTCGGCGAATTTGTCGTTCTCACCAATGGAGGTCTTGCTGGAGCCGTTCTCGGCCAGGCCGTTTTCTCTTTCGTGTTGGGCTTGTGGTGTATGGGCGCTGCCGTTTTCAGCGAACTTGTCGTTCTCACCAATGGCGGTTTTGCTGGAGCCATTCTCGGCCAAGCCGTTTTCTCTTTCGTGCTGGGCTTGTGGAGTATGGTCGCTACCGTTTTCAGCGAATTTGTCGTTCTCACCGATTGCGGTTTTGCTGGAACCGTTTTCGGCCAAGCCGTTTTCTCTTTCGTGTTGGGCTTGTGGAGTACGGGAGCTACCGTCTTCGGCCAGGGTGTTCAGCACTTGGCTAACGGTTGCATGGCTGGCCTGAGCCTGTGGAGCAGCCTGTTCACGGGCTGGCAGCGCGTAGGCATTGGCAGTCAGGACGGCAAGTGTGAGGCTAAGCAGTAATTGGCGTTTCATGATCGGGTGCTCCGTAGGAGGGCGATAAAGTGGGTACGAAGCCAATGCTACTCTTGCAAAATCGATATAAAAGTTCATAAGCACAATGTTAATAATCAACGGAATTGATGGTTCTACCCAAACCCCTCTAGATCAAGGCTTACAGCGCGTTACCTTTGCTCCGCAATGGGTATTTTCGACCCACTGCCGCGCCACATGGGGGCATGCAGTGAACGAAAAGCTGGCGGATGGGTCAGGACCGTTGATTCCCAGCCCGGGTCGATTAATGGTTTTTGGCGTTAAACCTTGTCGGGCGTTTGTGGGTCGTACAGGCATAATGCGTCGATTTTTGGACGCTCAGTCGTTCTAGGAGCCCCGTGCAATGACGCGCACTCGAAAGATTCTTGCCTGGACCGGCGCCAGCCTTGTCCTACTGCTGGCCGTGCTGGTCGCCGTCATCGCCTTGTTCGATTGGAACCGGGTCAAACCGCCGATCAATGCCAAGGTCTCGGCCATCCTCCATCGGCCCTTTGCTATCAATGGTGATTTGTCCCTGCGCTGGCAGCGTGAAGCCGACGAGGGCGGCTGGCGGGCCTGGGTGCCTTGGCCGCATCTGATCGCCGAGGACCTGACCCTGGGCAATCCCGACTGGTCGAAGAGCCCGCAGATGGTCACCCTCAAGCGTGTCGAACTGCGTCTCTCGCCGTTGCCGCTGCTGGTGCGGCAGGTGGTGATCCCACGTATCGACCTGACCGAGCCCAATGCCAGCCTCGAACGCCTGGCCGATGGTCGCGCCAGTTGGAGCTTCCAGTTCGATCCCTCGGACCCGAACGCCGAACCGTCCAGCTGGGTGGTGGATATCGGTGCCATCGGCTTTGACAAGGGTCATGTCACCCTCGACGACCAGAGCCTGAATGCTCACTTGGATCTGGTGATCGATCCGTTGGGCAAGTCGATTCCGTTCGGCGATATCGTCGGTGACAAGGCCGCGAAAAAGGCTCTGGAGAAAGGCGCTGCCCCCCAGGACTATGCCTTTGCGCTGAACGCCAAAGGCCATTACCACGGCCAGAACCTCGCCGGCAGCGGCAAGATCGGCGGCTTGCTGGCCTTGCAGGACGCGGCCAAACCGTTCCCGGTCCAGGCCGACGTGAAGATCGCTGACACCCGGATCGCCGTCGCCGGGACCCTGACCGACCCACGCAATCTCGGCGCCCTCGACCTGCGCCTGACGCTGTCGGGCACCAGCCTGGGCAACCTCTACCCGCTGACCGGCGTCACCCTGCCGGATTCGCCAGCGTATGAGACCGACGGTCATCTGATCGCCAAACTACGGGATCCCGCCGGGGCCGCGTTCACCTACGAGAAATTCAACGGCAAGATCGGCACCAGCGATATCCACGGCGACCTCACTTATCTGGCGAGCCAGCCGCGGCCCAAACTCAGTGGCACCCTGGTCTCCAATCAACTGCTGATGACCGACCTGGCGCCGTTGATCGGCGCCGACTCCAACGCCAAGCAGAAGGCCCGTGGCGGTGAAAGCAAACAGCCGGCGGACAGGGTGCTGCCGGTGGAAGAGTTCCGCACCGAGCGCTGGCGCGACATGGATGCCGACGTGGAATTCACCGGCAAGCGCATCGTCCATAGCAGCGAATTACCGTTTACCGACCTCTATACCCACCTGGTGCTCACCGACGGCGAGCTGAGCCTTGAGCCGCTGCGTTTCGGCGTGGCCGGTGGCAAGCTCGACGCACAGATCCGCCTCAACGGCCGCACCACGCCGATGCAGGGCCGGGCCAAGCTGACGGCGCGCAACTTCAAGCTCAAGCAACTGTTCCCCACCTTCGAGCCGATGCAGACCAGCTTCGGTGAACTCAATGGCGATGCGGATATCGCCGGCACCGGCAACTCGGTGGCGAAGTTGCTCGGCACCTCCAATGGCGACCTGAAGATGCTGGTCAACGATGGCGCCATCAGCCGTGGGTTGATGGAGATTGCCGGGCTCAACGTGGGTAACTACGTGGTCGGGAAAATCTTTGGCGACAAGGAAGTGAAGATCAATTGCGCGGCGGCGGACCTGGGGATCAAGAGCGGCCTGGCGACCACCCGGCTGTTTGTCTTCGATACCGAGAACGCAATCATCTATATCGATGGCACGGCCAACTTTGCCAACGAGCAGTTGGACTTGAAGGTCACGCCTGAGTCCAAGGGCTTGCGCTTGTTGTCCTTGCGCTCGCCCTTGTATGTGCGGGGCAAATTCATCAAGCCCGATGCCGGTGTGCAGGCGGTGCCGTTGATGTTGCGCGGCGCGGGCATGGTCGCCCTGGGCTTGATCGCCGGGCCGGCGGCGGGGCTGCTGGCGTTGGTGGCGCCCAGCGGCGATGTACCGAATCAGTGCGCGCCGTTGCTGGAACAGATGCGTGCGGGCAAGGCGCCGAAGACGGTGAAGGGCTGAAAGCGTGGCGTGATACCGGCTGGCCGGCTCGCCACAATGCATTTGTCATCTTCAATGCCGATGCTTTGACCTTCGCAGTGCTGCCGGGCTTTGGCTTTTGACCTTCAGGGATGCTCACGGGATGCCGCAAGAACTTGCCACACGTTATCCGCTGGTGCTGGTGCCGGGCATGCTCGGCTTTGTCCGCCTGGTATTTTTTCCCTACTGGTACGGGATTGTGCCGGCGTTGCGTCGTGGTGGCGCGCGGGTATTTCCGGTGGCGGTCTCGCCGCTGCATTCCAGCGAGGTGCGCGGTGAGCAATTGCTGGCGCGGATCGAGCGGATCCGCCGCGACACCGGGGCCGACAAGGTCAATCTGATCGGCCATAGCCAGGGCGCGCTGACGGCCCGTTATGCGGCGGCGAAACGGCCGGAGTGGGTGGCCTCGGTGACCTCGGTCGCCGGTCCCAATCATGGCTCGGAGCTGGCGGACTATTTTGACAAGCACTATCCCCGTGAGGGGCTGCCGGCTCGTCTGCTCAGCCTGGCGCTTTGTATGGTGGCGCGGGTGATGGGATGGCTGGACACGGGCCATTACGGGCTGAGGCTGCCGATGGACCTGCCGGCGTCACACCAGTCGCTGACCAGCGAAGGGGTTGCGCTGTTCAATCTGCAATACCCGCAAGGGTTGCCGCAGAGCTGGGGCGGGCAGGGCGATGAATTGGTGAATGGAGTGCGTTACTACTCCTGGTCCGGCATCTTGCAGCCCGGGATCACGGATCGCGGGCGCAATCTGTTCGATGGCACCAACCGCAGTTGCCGGCTGTTCGCCAAAACCTTCGTGCGTGAGGCCGGGCAGTGCGATGGCATGGTCGGCCGTAACAGCTCGCATTTGGGAACGGTGATCGGCGATGACTATCCGCTGGATCACCTTGATATCGTCAACCAGTCGTTCGGGTTGGTGGGCAAGGGCGCGGAGCCGATCCGGTTGTTTGTCGAGCATGCGCGGCGGTTGAAGTTGGCGGGTGTCTGAAGCGAGGTGTTCAACGCTGAATGCCCTGTCGCAGAGAGTGAAAATGCCATCGCTGGCAGCGGTACTGGCACGTATTTCAGGGTGTAAAAGCGGCAGCTATTCGGCGGGGCGCTGGACTATAGTTCGGTGGTCATCGACGAATCGGTGACCGGTCTTAGCCGATCGAAACTGTTACGAAACGCAGAAGCGCCTTATGATGTCGGCGCTTTTTGCTGCCTGTTTTTTTGCCATGGCGGCTGTGCGTGGGACACCTCCGGGTGTGCCGAGTTTCGTAATAGTCTCGGTCGGCTAACCCGCGTGCAGCTGCCACCCTCGTTTGTTTAGCCGCAGATGTTGGTGACTCTATGACTATTACGGAGTGACAACATGACCAATTTCCGCCCGTTACAAAGCAACCTCACTGACGCCCCGGTGCTCTATCTCAAACTCGACGTCCCGGTGCGTAATCTCTACGAATTTGCCATACAGCGCCTCAAGGCGGCTCGCGACCTGAGCCACAGCCTGACCTGCATGAGCATCGGCAATACCTGTGATCGCGATCTCCAGCACTTCGCCTCAGCAACCTATCTGTTGTTGCAGGATGGCTGCGACGCGTTGGATGCAATGCAGGGTCGATTCACGGATCGTCAGCCAAGCGCCTTGCAGGCCTGATCCGAAAAACGCGGATCTGAAAACACCACACAAACCTGTAGGAGCGTGGCTTGCCCGCGAAGCTTTTAGCGATCTTGAGGGCCCCTTCGCGGGCAAGCCCTGCTCCTACAAGGGACCGCGCCCGGTCTTGCCGAGCATCTGGTGTGCCCGAAAATCTTCCAAACAGGAGGCCAGATACTATGTCGAAAACATCGAAAACTGACTGGGAGCACCTGGCCAAGCTGAACGACCAGGATATCGACACCAGCGAAATCCCCGAGCTGAGTGAAGACTTCTTCCGCAGTGCCGAATTGCGCTTGCCTGCGATGGGGCCCTGGAGGCTTGAGTCGCCCGCAATGACGCCATCGCCGGCAAGCCAGCTCCCACAAGAGATCACGCCCAGCCTCAATCGTGGAAAACCATGCTCCGCGTTTCTCCCATCAACAGCGCCTGATTGCGCTCCGTCACATCCCGAATGTAATCCCACAACAAGGTAATGCGCTTCAACTTGCGCAGATCCTCCCGGCAGTACATCCAGAACTGCCGGGTGATATTCACTTCATCCGCCAGCACCGGCAGCAGCCTCGGGTCCTGGGCCGCGAGGAAACACGGCAGGATTGCCAGCGCCCGGCCCTGCTGCGCCGCGACGAACTGCGCAATCACGCTGGTGCTGCGCAAGTTGGCCGTGGCATTCGGCAGGGCATTGGCCAGGTACAGCAGCTCATTGCTGAACGCCAGATCATCCACATAGCTGACAAATCGATGCCGCCCCAAATCACTGGCACGACGGATCGGCGGATGCTGGTCCAGATATTCCTGGGTCGCATACAGCTGCAAGCGGTAATCACACAACTTGCAGCACACATACGGCCCATGCTCCGGCCGTTCCAGCGCAATGACGATATCCGCCTCGCGCTTGGACAAACTGATGAAGTGCGGCAATGGCAGTATATCGACGGAAATCGCCGGGTACGCATCGACGAAATGGCTCAACTGCGGGGTGATGAAAAAGCTGCCGAACCCTTCCGTGCAGCCCATCCGCACATGCCCCGACAGCGCCACGCCAGACCCCGAGACCTGCTCGCAAGCCATGTGCAAGGTGCTTTCGATGGACTCCGCATAGCCCAGCAAACGCTGGCCCTCGGCGGTCAGCACAAAACCGTTGGTCCGGGATTTTTCGAAGAGCAAGGTGCCTAGCGCACCCTCCAGTGAGCTGATGCGGCGCGACACCGTGGTGTAGTCCACCGCCAGGCGCTTGGCCGCGCTGCTGGCCTTGCGGGTACGGGCGACCTCGAGGAAAAACTTCAGGTCGTCCCAGTTCAATGAACCCAAAGACGTGATGTTTTTTTGCATGTTGGTCCGGTTTTTATGTGCATTCTTATTAGAAGAACGCACATCTATACTCCAAAAACAGTCCAGTCACCATGCTCGGGCGCTGCCTCGCCCGCCTCGGATTCGGCCCCACAATAATTCAGGAGACTTCAATGAACGTTTCTCTCAAGCCCGACACCACCCTCAAGACCGCCAAGCTGCTGATCAATGGCGAGTGGGTCGAATCCCAGACCAGTGAATGGCACGACATCGTCAATCCGGCGACCCAGGAAGTCCTGGCCAAAGTCCCGTTCGCCACCGCCGCTGAAGTCAACGCCGCCATCGACGCCGCGCACCGCGCCTTCCAGACCTGGAAGCTGACCCCCATCGGCGCGCGCATGCGCATCATGCTCAAGCTGCAAGCGCTGATCCGCGAACACTCCAAGCGCATCGCCGTGGTCCTCAGCGCCGAGCAGGGCAAGACCATTGCCGACGCCGAAGGCGATATCTTCCGTGGCCTGGAAGTGGTGGAACACGCCTGCTCCATCGGCACCCTGCAGATGGGCGAGTTCGCCGAGAACGTCGCCGGTGGTGTCGATACCTACACCCTGCGCCAGCCCATCGGTGTCTGTGCCGGGATCACCCCCTTCAACTTCCCGGCGATGATTCCGCTGTGGATGTTCCCGATGGCGATTGCCTGCGGTAACACCTTCGTCCTCAAGCCGTCCGAGCAGGACCCGCTGTCGACGCTGCTGCTGGTGGAGCTGGCGTTGGAAGCCGGTGTACCGCCAGGCGTGCTCAACGTGGTGCATGGCGGCAAGGAAGTGGTGGATGCGCTGTGCACCCACAAGGACATCAAGGCTGTTTCCTTCGTCGGTTCGACGGCCGTCGGCACCCATGTCTACGACCTCGCCGGCCGCCACGGCAAGCGCGTGCAGTCGATGATGGGCGCGAAGAACCATGCGGTGGTGCTGCCCGATGCCAACCGTGAACAAACCCTCAATGCCCTGGTCGGTGCCGGTTTCGGCGCGGCTGGCCAGCGCTGCATGGCGACTTCGGTGGTGGTGCTGGTGGGCGCGGCGAAACAATGGTTGCCGGACCTCAAGGCCCTGGCGCTGAAACTCAAGGTCAATGCCGGCAGCGAGGCGGGCACCGATGTCGGTCCGCTGATTTCCAAGCGCGCGAAAGCGCGTGTGCTGAGCCTGATCGAAAGCGGTATCAAGGAAGGCGCCAAGCTGGAGCTGGACGGTCGCGATATCCAGGTGCCGGGCTTCGAGCAGGGTAACTTTGTCGGCCCGACCCTGTTCTCCGGGGTGACCACCGATATGCAGATCTACACCCAGGAAATCTTCGGCCCGGTGCTGGTGGTGCTGGAAGTCGACACCCTTGACGAGGCGATTGCCCTGGTCAACGCCAACCCGTTCGGCAATGGCACTGGCCTGTTTACCCAGAGCGGCGCCTCGGCGCGCAAGTTCCAGAGCGAAATCGACGTCGGCCAGGTCGGCATCAATATCCCGATTCCGGTGCCGGTACCCTTCTTCAGCTTCACCGGTTCGCGCGGTTCCAAGCTCGGTGACCTCGGTCCGTACGGCAAGCAGGTGGTGCAGTTCTACACTCAGACCAAGACGGTCACCAGTCGCTGGTTCGACGATGACAGTGTCAACCATGGTGTGAACACCACCATCAATCTGCGCTGAGCGAGGAATCTGCCATGAAGATTGCATTTATCGGCTTGGGCAATATGGGCGCGCCAATGGCGCGCAACCTGATCAAGGCCGGGCACAGCCTGAATCTGTTCGACTTGAACAAGACCGTATTGGAAGAGTTGGCAGCCCTTGGCGGGACCATCAGCGAATCGCCGAAAGTTGCCGCTCAGGGCAGCGAATTGGTGATCACCATGCTGCCGGCCGCTGCCCATGTGCGTAGCGTCTGGTTGGGCGAGGACGGTGTGCTGGCTGGTATCGGTCGGGGCGTGCCGGCGGTGGATTGCAGCACCATCGATCCGCAGACCGCCAAGGATGTCGCGGCGGCGGCGGCCAGGCAGGGCGTGGCGATGGGCGATGCGCCGGTGTCCGGCGGGACCGGCGGTGCGGCGGCCGGGACCCTGACCTTTATGGTCGGGGCTTCCCAGGAGCTGTTCACCACCCTGCAGCCGGTGCTGGCGCAGATGGGCCGCAATATCGTCCATTGCGGCGAAGTGGGCACCGGGCAGATCGCCAAGATCTGCAACAACCTGCTGCTGGGCATTTCCATGGTCGGGGTCAGCGAAGCCATGGCCCTGGGCGCGGCATTGGGGATCGACACTCAGGTGCTGGCCGGGGTGATCAACAGTTCCACCGGACGTTGCTGGAGTTCGGAGACCTATAACCCCTGGCCGGGGATCGTCGATACGGCGCCGGCATCGCGGGGGTATACCGGTGGTTTCGGGGCCGAGTTGATGTTGAAGGATCTGGGGCTGGCGACGGAGGCGGCGCGTCAGGCGCATCAGCCAGTGGTGCTGGGCGCGGTGGCGCAGCAGCTTTACCAGGCGATGAGTTTGCGTGGGGAAGGGGGGTTGGATTTCTCGGCGATCGTCAACGCTTATCGCAAACCTTAAGTGGGGCTACGGTTTCTCGCCGAACGCGCCTAAGCGTACGACACAAAACTGTAGGAGCGTGGCTTGCCCGCGAAGAGGCCCGTGAGACCGCTAAAAGCTTCGCGGGCAAGCCACGCTCCTACAGGTCTTCAGTGTTCTTGAGGGCTTGGGCAGGGCCGGATCCGCACACCTGTCCGTCCATGACGCGTAGAATCATCTCCCTGAAAATGCTTTCGAGGTGCGGGTGGTGGATCTACAGCAGGGTTTTGTCCTGACCCGGCATTGGCGCGACACCCCCACGGGCACGCAGGTCGAGTTCTGGCTGGCCACCGACAACGGTCCCCGGCATGTCCGGCTACCGCCGCAACCCTCCGTCGCTTTCATTCCCGTCGCCCATCGCCAACGTGCCGAAGCCTTGCTGCGTGGTGAGCGTGGAGTCGAGTTGCGTCCCCTGGAACTGCTCGACTTCCATCATCGCCCCATCCTCGGCCTGTATTGCCAGCAACATCGGCAACTGATGAATATCGAGAAGCTGCTGCGCAAGGGCGGCGTCGATGTCTATGAAGCCGATATCCGCCCGCCCGAGCGCTTCCTGATGGAGCGCTTTATCACCGCGCCGGTCCAGTTCGGCGGCACCGCCAACGTTGACGGCCCGCTGCTCGATACCCAGATGAAACCGGCGCCAGGCTATCGCCCGCGCCTGAAGCTGGTATCCCTGGATATTGAAACCACCATGCAGGGCGAACTGTATTCCATCGCCCTGGAAGGCTGCGGCGAGCGTCAGGTGTACATGTTGGGACCGGCCAACGGCGATGCCACCCAGGTCGATTTCAAGTTCGACTACCGCGACACCCGCGCCGGCTTGCTCGAAGCCCTGAACGACTGGCTGGCCCTCCATGACCCGGACGCGATCATCGGCTGGAACCTGGTGCAGTTCGACCTGCGGGTCCTGCACGAGCACGCTGAACGCCTGAAGGTGCCGCTGCGCCTGGGACGTGGCGGCGACGTCATGGGCTGGCGCGACAACGGCGCGCGCAACACCCACTACTTCGCGGCCGCCGCCGGCCGCTTGATCATCGACGGCATCGAGGCCCTGCGCTCGGCCACGTGGAGCTTTCCTTCCTTCAGCCTCGAATATGTCGCGCAACACCTGCTGGGCGAGGGCAAGTCCATCGACAACCCGTACCAGCGCATGGACGAGATCGACCGCATGTTCGCCGAGGACAAGCCCGCCCTGGCGCGCTACAACCTCAAGGACTGCGAGCTGGTGACGCGGATCTTCGACAAGACCCAGTTGCTGACCTTCCTGCTGGAGCGCGCCACGGTCACCGGTTTGCCCACAGACCGCAGCGGCGGCTCCGTGGCGGCGTTCACCCACCTCTACCTGCCGTTGATGCATCGCCAGGGCTTTGTCGCGCCGAACCTGGGGGAGCGCACTCCCGAAGCCAGCCCCGGCGGTTTTGTCATGGACTCGCGGCCCGGCCTGTACGAATCGGTGTTGGTGCTCGATTACAAAAGCCTCTATCCGTCGATCATCCGCACCTTCCTGATCGACCCGGTGGGGCTGGTGGAAGGTTTGCGCCATCCCGACGACAGTGACTCGATTCCCGGCTTTCGCGGGGCGCGTTTCTCCCGTACGCGGCATTGTCTGCCGGCCATTGTCGAGAGCGTCTGGCAGGGCCGGGAGACGGCCAAGCGCGAACACAATGCGCCGCTGTCCCAGGCGCTGAAAATCATCATGAACGCTTTCTACGGCGTACTCGGTTCCAGCGGCTGCCGCTTCTTCGATACGCGCCTGGCGTCGTCCATCACCTTGCGTGGCCACGAGATCATGCGACGGACCCGAGAGTTGATCGAAGCCCAGGGCTACGCGGTGATCTATGGCGACACCGACTCTACCTTCGTCTGGCTCAAGCGAGCCCACAGCGAGGAGGACGCCGCACGGATCGGCCGCAACCTGGTGGCCCAGGTCAACCAATGGTGGCGCGAACACCTGCAACAGGAGCTCGGGCTGGACAGCGCTCTGGAGCTGCAATTCGAAACCCACTTCAGCCGCTTCCTGATGCCGACCATTCGCGGTGCCGAGGAGGGCAGCAAGAAACGTTATGCCGGGTTGGTAACCCGTGCCGACGGTACCCAGGAGATGATCTACAAGGGCCTGGAAACCGTACGCAGCGACTGGTCGCCCCTGGCCCAGGATTTCCAGCAGGAGCTGTACCGGCGGATCTTCGACCGGATGCCGTATCAGGATTATGTACGTGACTACGTGCGCCGGACTCTGGCGGGCGAACTGGACGACCGGCTGGTCTATCGCAAGCGCCTACGTCGCCAGTTGGGCGACTACCAGCGCAATGTGCCGCCCCATGTGCGGGCGGCACGCCTGGCCGATGAGTACAACGATGCCCAAGGCCGGCCCCGGCAGTACCAGAACGGTGGCTGGATCAGCTACGTGATCACCCTGGCCGGCCCCGAGCCGCTGGAGATACGCCGCGCGCCGATCGACTACGACCACTACATCACCCGGCAGCTACAGCCGGTGGCGGATGCGATCCTGCCCTTTGTCCAGGACGATTTCAGCACCCTGATCGGCGGGCAGTTGGGGCTGTTCTAAGCGTCAACCTCAGAGACTGAAGCGCGCCACCAAGCGATGCATATCCGCCGCCAGTCGCGACAGTTCGGTACTCGCCACCGAGGTCTGCTGGGCGCCGGTGGCGCTGTGCACGGACAGATCGCGAATGCTCGTCAGGTTGCGGTCCACGGTGCGTGCCACTTCAGCCTGCTCCTCGGAGCCGGCGGCGATGCGCAGGTTCATCTCGTTGATCTGGTTGATCGCCGTGGAGATTTCCGTCAGCGCGGCGCCCGCTTCGTGGGCGATGCGCAGGGTGTCCTGGGCTTCCTGGCAACTGTCCTGCATGGCGCCGGTGACCTGCTCGGTGCCCTGGCGAATGCGCTCGATGATCTGCGAGATTTCCCCGGTCGACTGTTGGGTGCGCCCGGCCAGCGCGCGCACCTCGTCGGCCACCACCGCAAAGCCACGGCCCTGCTCGCCGGCCCGGGCGGCCTCGATGGCGGCGTTGAGGGCCAGCAGGTTGGTCTGCTCGGCGATGGTGCGGATCACTTCCAGAACCTGGCTGATGTCCTGGGACTGCGCCGCCAGTTGCTGGACGTCACCGCTGGTGCTTTGCACGGTGGCGCTGAGTTTTTCGATGGCGGCGACAGTGTGCATCACCCGGTCCGAGCCGACATTGCTCGACTGGCCGGATGAGCGCGCCGCGTCCGAGGCCGTAGCGGCATTGCGGGCCACGGCGTCGACGGCGACGGTCATCTGGTTCACCGCCGTGGCGGCCTGTTCGATTTCCTGGTTCTGGCGTTGCAGGCCGCGACTGGATTCGCCGGTCACGCTGCTCATCTGTTCGGCGGCCGACGCCAGTTGCGTGGACGAATCGCCGATCAGGCGGATGGTTTCGCGCAGGTTGTCCTGCATGGTCCTGGCCGATTTCAGCAAGGTCGAGAACTCATCCTGGCCCTCGATCACGATCTCGCTGCGCAGGTCGCCACGGGCAATGGTGTCGTTGATCGTCAGCGCGTATTTCAGCGGTTCGACGATGCTGCGGGTGAAGAAAAACGCCAGGGCCAGAGTGGCGAGGGCGGCGACGATGATCAGCGCGACTATGACGTTGAAGCTGTTGTGGTAGGTCTGGTCGGAGTCCCGACCGGACTGCCTGGCGCCGTCGATATTCAACTGCACCAACTGGTCGATCGCTTGCTGCATCTGTTTGTTCAGGGGGATCTGCTCGTCGAGCAGGGCGGCGGCTTCGGCGTACTGGCCTTTCTGGCTGAAGTCGATGCAGCTGTCGGCCAAGCGCGTCAGGCGCTGGATACCGTCGCTGACCACCTTGAACAGTTGGCGTTCCTGGTCGCTACTGATGTAGGCGCTGTAACTCTGCAGTTGAGTGAGCAGATCGGCGCGCAGGGTGCGGATGTTCTGCACGGTAGCGTCATGGCTGGGGGCGTTGGTCTGGGCGATCAGTCGACGGCTTTCCAGCAGCAGCTTCAGGCCCGTGGCATTGACCCGGTCGGCGGCGATAACGCCCGACATGGAGTGCTCTTCCAGTTGCGCGGCCAGACCACGAATCGACTTCATGTTCGACAGGGAGAACAAGCCGAGGATGACCAGCAGCAAGGTGATGGCAGCGAAGCTCAGGGCGGAGCGCACAGGGATCTTGAGGTTCCTCAACAGCATGACGAACGGCTCCTGGATAGGGTCGATGAGGGAAGGGGGCTGGAAGCGGGGTGGGTTCTTTCCGAATGTCGCGATACTGGCATAGTAATGTTACCGCCCACAGAATGTGATGATTGAATTAACTAATCAGGCTGATAGCTTTCCGGTCGGGGGAGTGGCCCGGTGCCGGAAGCAGGCTCCTGCAGGCACCAGATTGGCGCAACGGTTGCACCGGACTCGCGCCTGGGCGCTATCAAACGGCGACACCCGTATCGTCCAAATACGCCTCGGCAGGATTTCGAACCTCAAAAGGGATCGAAAAGTTCTTGCCCGCAAAATAAGCGTCTACGCTGATCGAACACTTCAATGAACAATTTTATTCATTGGATGTATCCATTTTAGAGCCTTCAGTCGCACCAATCGAAAAGTCTCCAAGCAGTACAGCCCCTTCAAGACCCGATCTACGAGCGTCCATCAGACGACTCATGGTTTTTCTGGCGCGTATTTTGCTGATGTGTGTTTATCAGGCTTGCGGTTGTGGCCAATCTTGCATGCATCTGTATTCAAAATAACGCCAATCAGAATGCGAAAAATCATGGGAGTCACCCCGATGTCTATCGATGCAAATCAGGTCCCGGTGGTCGTCATCACCGGCGCGCACGCCCAGCTCTACAACCAGGACCTGGCGCCCACGGCGCCGGAGGGGCGAACCTGGGGGACATTCAGCCTGTTCTCGATGTGGATGTCCGACGTTCACTCGGTCGGCGGTTATACCTTTGCCGCGAGCCTGTTCTTTCTCGGGCTGACGGGCTGGCAGGTGCTGCTCTCGATGATCGTCGGGATCACCATCGTCTACTTCCTGATGAACCTGATCGGCAGGCCGTCGCAAAAGTACGGCATTCCGTTTCCGGTGGTCGCGCGCATGTCTTTCGGCGTCCGCGGCGCCAATCTCGCCGCGGTCGTGCGGGGAATCGTCGGTATCGTCTGGTATGGGGTACAGACCTATTTCGCCTCCAAGGCGGTGCAGGTGCTGGTGATCGCGATGCTGCCCTCGGCGGCGGAGTTCACCCATAACAGCCTGCTGGGGCTGTCCACGCTGGGCTGGATCAGCTTCGCCTTCATGTGGTTTTTCCAGCTGGTGATCTTCCTGGCCGGGATGGAAACGATCCGCAAATTTATCGATTTCTGCGGCCCGGTGGTCTACGTGGTGATGTTCGCGCTGGCCGGCTGGATGATCTCCAAGACCGGCCTGGACAGCTTCTCGATGCAGTTCTCCGACAAGCACTTCACGGGCCTGGAGTCGATCGGCCTGATGGCCAGTGCCGCGATGCTGATCGTCGCCTACTTCGCCGCGCTGCTGCTGAACTTCGGCGACTTTTCCCGTTTCGCCAAGAGCGAAGCGGTGATGAAAAAGGGCAACTTCTGGGGCCTGCCGGTGAACTTCATCGTTTTTGCGATCATCACGGTGATTGTCACGGGCGGTTCGATGAAGGTCTTCGGCGAGGCGATCATGGACCCGGTGCTGATTGTCGAGAAAATCAATAACCCCCTGGTGTCGATCATCGGCGCGCTCACCTTTATCGTCGCCACCATGGGCATCAATATCGTGGCGAACTTTGTCTCGCCGGCCTATGACATCGCCAATCTGGCGCCGCAGAAAATCAACTTCAAGCTGGGCGGCTTGATCACTTCGATCCTGTCGGTGCTGGTCTGCCCATGGCTGTTTGTCTCGAGTCCCCAGGCGATCACGATATTCGTCAGTATCTTCGGTGCCGTGCTGGGGCCGATGTTCGGCATCATGGTCGCCGACTACTATCGGGTGAAACGCCAGGTCATCAAGCTGGAGGATTTGTACACGCTGTCGCCCGAGGGTTCGCTGTATTTCGAGAGCGGCTGGAACAGCAAGGCCCTGTTCGCGCTGATCGTTTCGGGAAGCCTGTCGATCGGCCTGGCGCTGCTGGGCGCATTCGGCTTGATTTTCAATGTCGGTGACTGGGGATGGCTGATCGGTGCCGGCAGCGGGGCGATCGTTTATGTGCTGGCCAATCGTAGGGCGGCGGCTGTTTCAGCGCTCGGCGAAACAGTCTAGAGGGGCTGGGTGAAACGACGGGCAGGGTTATCCGTCGTTTCACCCGCGGCCTGTTCCGGCTGGCAGAATCAGGCGAAGACGAAATACTTGCGCACGGTTTCCACGACTTCCCAGGTGCCTTTCATCCCGGGCTCGATCACGAAGATATCGCCGGCGCGCAGGTGGATCGGCGCCAGGCCGTCCGGGGTGATGATGCAGTAACCTTCCTGGAAGTGGCAGTACTCCCACTTCAGGTACTCAACCCGCCATTTGCCCGGGGTGCAGATCCAGGTGCCCATGATCTTGCTGCCGTCTTCGCTGGTGTAGGCGTTGAGGTTGACGGTGTGCGGGTCGCCCGCCAGTTTTTCCCATTTGCAGGCATCGAGGACCGGCAACGGGTGGGTGTCGCGCAGAACGGTGATCGGTGGATTGGACATGCTGGGCTCCGGGCGCAGGTTCTTGAGGAAGCCTGCACCCTAGCGGTCGTCGGCACCGGGCAGTTGTCCAGGTTCGACATCGACCTGCCCATGAGCGCATAACGCATCGAGCAAGGCGCGGGCATAACCCGGCAGGTGTTCGAACGAGCGGGCGCACAGCAGCAGCTTGCGTCGGGCCCAGGGCTCGGGCAACGGGCGGCTGACAAAGGCCGTCGCACCCGGCCAACGATCCAGGGTTGCCTGGGGCACGATGCCGGGACCCGCACCGCGCGCGACCATGCGCAACACCCCGTCAAAGCCGTCGGCCCGTACCCGCAGTTGCAGGCGCATTCCCAGGTGCAAGGCCTGTTCTTCCAGGTAGGCGGCGAGGGCGCTGCCGGCGGGCAGACCGACCTGTTCGTGGCGCAAGGTATCGCTGAAGCGCAGGTGCGATTGTTCCGCCAAGGCGTGGCCGAGGGGAATCGCCACCACCAGCGGATCATCGCAAAAGGGTCGGGTCTGCAAGTCCCGGGTATCCACCGCGTCGGAGACGATGCCGATCTCCGCCGCGCCCTGGCTGATGGCGTGGACAATTCGCAGGCTGGGCAACTCCTGCAGGTCGAGGTCGATATGCGGGTGGTTGCGCAGAAAGTCCGCGAGCCGTTCCGGCAGGTATTCGCTGATCGCGGCGCTGTTGCCCAGCAGGCGGACCTGGCCTTTCACGCCGTGGGCGTATTCGGCGAGGTCCTGGCGCAGGCGTTCGGCCTGTTGCAGCATCAGCCGGGCATGCTGGGCCAATGCCTTGCCGGCGGGTGTGGGGGTGACGCCACGGCGGCCACGCTGGAAGAACGGCGTACCAAGGGAGGTTTCCAGAGCCCGTATCCGTGCACTGGCGGCCGGCAGCGACAGGTGGCTGCGCGCCGCCCCGGCGGTGATATTGCCGGCGTCGAGGATATTCAGGTACAGCCTAAGGTCGATCAGGTCGAAGTGCATGCTCAGCCTCTCTCTTTGCAAGAGGCTAGCTCAATGCATGACAGATTTTCAAACTCGCCGCCCGGGTCCAGTCTGTCGGCATGAATACATTCCTCGAGTTTTACCAAAGCCTGGGCCTGGCCCTTTCCCTGCTGGTGCTGGGCACCTTTCTGCTGGCGGGCATGGTCAAGGGGGTGATCGGCCTCGGGCTGCCGACGGTTGCCATGGGCCTGCTTGGCCTGGCTATGGCCCCGACGCAGGCTGCGGCGCTGTTGATCCTTCCCGCGACCCTGACCAATGTCTGGCAACTGGCGGCGGGTGGGCACCTGTCGACCCTGCTCAAACGGCTCTGGCCGATGTTGCTGGCGATCTTCCTCGGCACCGGCGCCGGCACGTGGTGGCTGGGTGGGGTGGAGGGTGGCCATGGGATGGTGCGGGGATTGGGCGCCGCCTTGCTGTTGTATGCCTTGAGTGGCCTGTTTCTGCCGACGCTACGGGTGGGGGCGCGGACGGAACGCTGGTTGGGTCCGGCCTGTGGGCTGGTCACGGGCATCATCACCTCGGCCACCGGTGTGTTCGTGATTCCCGCCGTGCCTTACCTGCAAGCGCTGGGCTTGAACAAGGATGAGCTGGTGCAGGCGCTGGGCCTGTCGTTCACTGTCTCGACCCTGGCGCTGGCCCTCGGTCTGTTCTGGCGTGGGGCGCTGGGAGAGGGGGCCCTGGGGGCCTCATTGCTGGTGTTGCTCCCCGCGATCCTCGGCATGCTGTTCGGGCAGTGGTTGCGCCAACGTGTCAGCGCCGCGCTGTTCAAACGAGTATTTTTTGTCGGGCTGGGCCTGCTGGGTGGGCATCTGCTGATCGGCGGTTGATGGCTTGAAGTGATCGTGGGGATAGGTCGCGGCCAGAGCCGCGGCGTCTTGTGCCGAATACAGGTTGCTGATCTCGGCCCATGCATACGGATCGGTCTTGAGTGTGCCGTGTTTGAGCGCCGACAGCTTCAGGATGGATTGCATTTATCGCTCTCTCAATTTTCTGAAACTACGCCTCAGTGAGCGCAGCGGCGCTGTGACTCTGAAGCTGTTGGATGCTTGCAGTCTCGTGACCTTCGCTTCGCTGAGCGCTAGTTGTTCGGTCAGCAGGAAGATCTGTCGCTGTCGTGCATTGAGTTCGATATTCAGAAAGTCGAGCGTAGGTGCTGGAATTTCTGTCGGTGCCGAGGGCTGGTTATCGTCATGTTCAAGCAAGGTAGGCAGGTTTTGCCAGAAGCGGTTGAGGGCGCTGAGAGTCGAGGTCTTGCCTTGGGCGATGATCTTCGCGACCCGGTCCCGATAGACGGCCAGCTCCACCTTTGCGGCGCTTAACGACGCCGATGGCCGGGTTTTGCCAAGTCGTGAAGTAAACCATTGCACCGTCAGTTCTTCGGCTGGCGGCAGGGCATGCATCTGCCCCCATCTCGGCCAGTGCCGTGTACTTGCCGGGGCTCAGATCCTCCGTCGAAAACACCGGCACGCCGAATACCAGGGCACTGATGGACAGGTGATGGCTGCGCTCAATTCCAGCAGGGCGGCAATCCGGCCCTGTTGTCGGTGTAATGAGTAGGACTTTTCTCTGAGTTGATGGGGCCATCCCAATTTTTGTAGTGTAATTCTTGTGTGGCTGAGAATAATTGATGATTGGGGTTTCTGAAGTAATGAATTATCCCTGGGGGCAAAACAGTCCTTCTTGAAGAAGAGAGTGGCGGGGAATAGGCTGGTTTGTGTCGGGATATTGGTATCAATAGGCATTTAAGTGTCGAAGTTAGTTCAGGGAAGTTTATCTGGAGAGCGGCACTGGCAATGTAATAATTGTGTTTGGATTAATACATTTCAGACAAAATAACGCAGCCGCTGAATAGGGCGATTGTCGAGCGAGTTTTCCATGAGGAACACAGGTGAAAGCCAGATCCGATGAATTGCAGATCTTTGTGTGTGTCATCGAGTGCGGCTCGATTTCCGCCGCAGCCGAACAGGTTGGCCAGACGCCATCGGCGGTCAGCCGGAGCCTGTCGCGGCTCGAGGCCAAGTTGGAGACCACCTTGATCAACCGCACCACGCGGCGCATGGACCTGACCGAGGAGGGCAAGTTTTTCTTCGAGCGAGCCAAGCAGATCCTGGAGCAGATGGATGAGCTGGAGGAGCGCCTGTCCTTGCGTCAGCGCAGGCCGGCCGGGCGCCTGCGGATCAATGCCGCTTCGCCCTTCATGTTGCATGCGGTGGTGCCCTATATCGCGGAGTTTCGCCGCCTGTATCCGGATATCCAGTTGGAGCTCAACAGCAACGACCTGATCATCGACCTGCTGGAGCAAAGTACCGATATCGCCATTCGTATCGGCAACCTGGCGGATTCGACCCTGCACGCGCGTTCCCTGGGCAGCAGCCCGCTGAATATCCTCGCCAGCCCCGCGTATCTGGAAAAGCATGGGCTGCCAGCCAGCGTCAGCGAGTTGTCCGGGCATACATTGCTCGGGTTTACCCAGACCGAAAGCCTGAACCACTGGCCTTTGCGGCATGCCCAGGGTGATCGCTGGCAGATCCAGCCTGGCATCAGCGCGTCCAGCGGCGAGACGTTGCGCCAGTTGGCCCTGGAAGGGCAGGGCATTGTCTGCCTGTCGCATTTCATGACCCATCAGGACATCCAGGCCGGGCGCCTGCGGGTGATTCTGCCCGAGGCCAACAGCGGCTATCGCCAGCCGATTCACGCGGTGTACTACCGAAACTCGCAGCTGGCGTTACGGATTCAGTGCTTCCTCGATTTCATCCAGGACAAGCTGGCGGGGTATGCCGTGTAGGTGTCGGCATGGGGGGGGCGGATCTGATGCTTTCAGATCATTCGTGACGCCTGCGCAAGAGTGAATTGGGTCGCATAGGCTTATTCGGCACGGATAAGTCTTCGATACTGGGTCCATCACTGACCCACGCACGGAGTTTCTCCATGAACGTTTTCATTACCGGCGCCGCCGGCTTTATCGGCGGCTCCATCGCCACTGGCCTGGTCAAGGCCGGTCATCAGGTCACGGGCCTTGTGCGCAGCGCCGAGCAGGCTGAAGAAATGCGGCGCCTGGGCATCACCCCTGTCATCGGTACCCTGGATGACAGCCTATTGCTCGCTGAACAGGCACGCCAGGCCGACGCGGTGATCAACGCCGCCAGCAGCGACCATCGGGGGGCGGTGGAAGCCTTGCTCGGCGCCCTGCGCGGCTCCGACAAGGTGTTCCTGCACACCAGCGGTTCGAGCATTGTCGGTGATGCCTCCGGCGGCCTGGCCAGCGACCACATTTACTATGAAGACCAACTGCCCGAACCGACTGTCGACAAGGCCGCGCGCGTGGCCATCGACAACCTGGTCCTGGGCGCGGCCGCCTTCGGCGTGCGCTCGGCGGTGCTCTGCAACACGCTGATCTACGGCCACAGCCGGGGCGTGAACCGCGACAGCGTGCAGTTGCCGCGACTGCTCAAGCAGGCGCGCAAGAGTGGCGTGGTGCGCCATGTCGGCACGGGCCGGAACATCTGGTCCAACGTGCATATCGATGATGTGGTGGCGCTGTATCTGTTGGCACTGACCAAGACCCCGGCGGGCGCCTTCTACTTCGTGGAAAGCGGTGAGGCCGCGTTTATCGAGATGACCACCGCCATGGCCCGGGCCCTGAACCTGGGCGAGCCGCAGGACTGGCCGCTGGCTGACGCCGAGGCCGAGTGGGGTTATGAAATGGCCAACTATGGCCTGGGTTCCAACAGCCGGGTACGCGGCAAGAAAGCCCGGGAACTGCTGGGCTGGGCACCCAAGCGTACGTCGGTGATCGAGTGGATTCTCAACGAGATGGTGTAACGCAGCAGCGGGTTGATCGTTCCCGGACCTGGGGGCGATCAGCCCGGCCAGGTGCTCTGATCTGTGCGCTTGCCTGTGCGTCCCGGAGGCTTTAAGACGTGGTTTTTGCGAGCCACTTCGCGCTTTTTATGATGATGGCACCTGGCTATTAAAGAATCTGCTTTCGAGGCCGAAGCGCTTTGATCCAGGTAGCCAGGAAGACCCGTCATGAGTTTCGGTAAAACCACTCCCGTCCTGCATATCGATGACGAGGGCAGGGCGTTGGCGTTCTACATCGACTTCCTCGGATTCTGCGTCGATTGGCAGCACCGTTTCGAGCCCGGGTTTCCGTTGTACCTGCAAGTATCCCGGGGTGACTGCGTGCTGCACCTGAGTGAGCACAAGGGCGACGCCACGCCGGGAGCGGCGCTGCGTATTGAAACCGACGAGCTGGAAGCGTTCAGGGCGCAGTTGCTGGACAGGGCCGGCGGCGATGTACCGCCAGAGATTCAGGCCATGCCCTGGGGCAGCCTGGACATGACGCTACGTGATCCGTTCGGCAATCGGCTGGTGTTTACCAACGCGATTTGCGCCTGACGACGTCCAGCCGGGCTGAAGGCGGTCATCTGTGGGCGCGGAGCTTGCCGGGACGCCGGACCGCCGCGAAGAGGCCCATGAAGCCGGCCAAAGCTTCGTGGATGCGCGAGATGGAAGGCAGTGCTGTTTTCTTCGACCTGATTGGCGCCACGGATTCCCTTCCGTGGGCTTGGCGAGACTGGGGTTATCAGACTCGGAAGTGGCTGACCATCGCCTGCAACTGACTACCCAACCGGGCCAGTTCGACGCTGGACGCCGCGGTTTCGTCGCTGGCGGCGGCGGTCTGTTCGGACACGTCACGGACATTGACGATACTGCGGCTGATCTCTTCGGCCACCGCACTCTGCTGCTCGGCTGCCGCGGCGATCTGCTGGTTCATCGACTGGATGTTCGACACCGTGCGGGTGATGTTTTCCAGTGAGGTGCCGGCCTTGCGGGTCAGGGCCACGCTGCTGTCGGTCAGGGTGCGGCTGTTGTTCATCACATTGGCCACTTGCTGGGTGCCGTTCTGCAAGGCGGCCACCAGGCCTTCGATCTCCTCGGTGGACTTCTGGGTGCGCTGGGCCAGGCCACGTACCTCGTCGGCGACCACGGCAAAACCGCGTCCGGCTTCACCTGCCCGTGCTGCCTCGATGGCGGCATTGAGTGCCAGCAGGTTGGTCTGTTCGGCCACGGCCTTGATCACGTCCATGACGGCACCGATCTTGTCGCTTTCCTTCTGCAGCACGCTCATGGCTTCGGTCGAACGCACCACTTCGGTGGCCAGGCGTTCGATCTGGGCAATGGCTTCGCCGACCACCTTGTCTCCTTCACGGGCTTCACCGTCCGCGGCCGCGGCGGCCTGGGAGGCCTGTTCGGCATTGCGCGCGACCTCCTGAACGGTGGCGGTCATTTCGTGCATGGCAGTGGCGACCTGGTCGGTTTCGATCTTCTGGCTGTTGACCCCGGCGCTGGTCTGTTCGGTGACCGCCGAGAGTTCCTCGGCGGCGCTGGCGATCTGGGTGACGCCATCGCGGATACCGCTGATCAGGTCACGCAGGGTGCTGCCCATGCGCTGGATGCCTTGTTGCAACACGCCCAACTCGTCACGGCGGGTCACCACCAGGTTGTGGGTCAGGTCGCCGGCGGCAATGCGTTCGACCACGCCGAGGGTCTCGCGAATCGGGCGGGTGATCTGTCGGGTGATGACCACGGCGGCGAGAATCCCCACCAGCAACGCCAGCAGCGTACTGCCCAGTTGGAAGGTACGGGCCTGGGCGCTTTCGCTGTCACGCCGGTCCAGCTGGATCTGATACAGCGCTTCGCTGCGCGTGACGATGTCGGTGCCCTGGTCGGTCATTTCCTTGCGGGCCTGCACGGCGGCGGCGTTGGCGGACTTGTAGGCCTGCAACGCGGTGCGGTAGTTGCCCAGGGCCGTCTCGAGCTGGGTCACGGAGCCTTGTTCGGCGCTGCTGAAGGCTTGCTCCAGGTCCTTGAGCCCGGCGATCGCTTCGCTCAGTTGATTGAAGGCTTTCTGCTCGGTGTCCGGGTTGCTGTTGGCGGCGTAACCGCGCACTTCATAGCGGGTGAGCTGGAACTGTTCCTTGGCCCGGGTGATGGCCTGGAAGCGTTCGAAGCGGCCTTCCTCGCCAGGTTGCATGCGCAGCACCTGATCGTTGATGGCGGTGATCAGCTTGCTGACGGTATCGGCGTTGTCGCCCATGGTCTGGCGGGCGCCGTTACCGGTGCGATAGGCATCGCGCATCTTGTTCAGCGATTGCTGGTATTGCGTGATGAGGTCCGCCTGCTCCTTGAGCAGCTTGAGGTTTTCCGGGCTCTTGAAACTGCCGATCAGCTTCTGCTGTTGATCGATGAACGCTTGCAGGTTGACCTGGACGTTCTGGGCGGCGGTTTCGTCGCCGTTGGTCAGCATGTATTGCAGGCGCGCCACGCGCAGTTTGGTCAGCGAGGCGTTGAGCTGGGTGATGTCGCTCATCCAGTTGCTGCGGTCGATCAGCCCACCCAGGCTGTTCCAGCCGGTCAGGGCCAGGATGGTGGTCAGAAGCAGTACCAAGCCGAAACCCAGGCCAAGTTTCAGGTTGACGCTGATATTGCCAAACCAGCTATTCATCGAATTCCTCCAGGAACGTTGTGTTGCATGCTATCGGGTGGCTGGAAGGTGTTGTTTTTGGAGCCAGCTGAATTTGTTGGTAGAGCTTTTATCGGCGGTAACACAAATAGCTGAACGATATTTTGTCATACAGCATGTTTCTGCGTTGTGAGGACGAGGATAGCTTTGTTTGTCGTTTGCCTGTTCGTGAAGTCGATTTCAGGCAAAAAAAACCGGCGCTCCGAAGGCGCCGGTTCTTTACTGCTCGATCATGCAAGGCAATTTATTGGCCGTAGAAATTATACAGACGCTTGCCGCCGATGGTGATGGTGCTCAGGACCTTGATCGGCGCTGGCGGCGTCGGCACGTTCAGCCCCTGGTCGACGATGACCACGTTGTTCGGCGAGGCTGTGAGAAAGGCTGTCAACTCGGCTTCGGTCATCAGCACTTGCTGCTGGCGCTGGGTATAGAACACGGTGGAGGCCAGTCGCTCCTCCGGTTGGAACAGGGCGACCTGTTTGCCGTGAGCCTGCAGTTCGATGACCTGGTCGGTCAGCGGTTTGAAGGAGTTCTTGAGGTCGGAGCGCGACTCCAGCGACGCCACTACCAGGTAGCCGACGACCACCAGTGCCATCAGCCCCATCGCCAGCGGACGATGATGTTTCACCAGCTTGGCGCTGAAGGGGGAGGTGGCCGAGCGCCGACGCAGCCATTCGAGAATCACCAGCGAGTATTCGGCGGCGATGATGGCGGCGGCTGGGGCCATGGACATCAGGTAGACCATGCGCTTGCTGGAAGCCAGGGTCAGCAGGGTGAACTGGGCCAGGATCCAGACGGTCGCGAACAACAGGTGACGATTGGCTACCAGGCGCTTGCGCAGGTTCCACAGGCCCAGGTACACCAGCAGGTTCCAGGGCAGGAAGGATTCCGGCAGCTTGGCCAGGTAGTAGTAGAACGGCTCGTAGTGCCCGGCGGCGGTGAAGGATCCGCTGAAGCGGCCGACACTGTTGGCCCACAGCACTTCACCGACGGCTTGCATGCCGCCGCGCTGGTAGAGCAGCACCAGCCAGATCAGCAGGGGAATCAGCCCTAGCGCGGTGAACAGCGCCGGGCGCAGCCAGTCGCCGAAGCTGAAGCGTCTGTCGATCAGGCTTTGGCTCACCAGGTAGACGAAAATCACGATACCCGGCAGGGCGAGGCCCAGTACGCCCTTGCTCAGGGTCGAGATCACGATGCCCAGGGCGAAGACACACCACGCCGCCAGGGTCGGCTTGCCTTGTGTGCGTTGCTCGGTGGCGCGGAAGAAGGCCAGCAGGGCCAGGGTCACCCCGAGGCTGAGTAGTGCGTCTTCGCCGACCTGGCGTGCGTTGCCCAGGTAGCTGGCCATGGTGGCGAGCATGGCGGCGGCGGTCCAGGCCAGCACGCTCGGACGCCCGATCTTGCGCAGGAATGCAAACAGCGCGAGCACCGTGAACAGGCCGGCGAAGGCCGAGGCCAGGCGCACGGCCAGAGGCGTGCCGCCAAACAACTGGATGGCGCCGGCATCGAGCCAGAGGCTCAACGGTGGTTTTTCCAGGAAGGGCTCGCCCAGCAGGTGCGGGGTGACCCAATCCCGGGTCAGGTGCATTTCCATCGCGATCCCGGCTACCCGGGATTCGGTGGAGCCTTGCAGCTCATGGTTACCCAGTCCGAAAAAGAACAGTAGGCCGCTCATCAAGAGCAGGATCAGGAAGGGGCGTGTCATTCGCATAGTGATACCGAATAGAGAGGAAGCGGGCCGCAAGGCAATCTGTTGATTGAAAAAGTATACGGGGCGATTTCTCAACATATTGTGAAGAGCGGTCGCCTCAGGGTATGTCTGAATGTTTCAGTCACCCAAGGCTTCACCTTCGCGGCGAGGGTCGGCGCCACCGGCCCATGACGACAGACCCTTGGCATCACGCACGCGCATGATCGCCTGGGTGCCGCTGGTCATGTCCATCTCGCTGACGACGTGGCCCTTGTCCTGCAGTGCCTTCACCAATTGCGGCGAGAACAGGCCCTGCTCCAGTTCGGTGGGGCCGTTGCGGCTGCCGAAGTTGGGCAGGTTGATGGCCGACTGTGGGTCGAGTTTCCAGTCCAGCAGGCCGGCCAGGGTCTTGGAAACGTACTCGATGATCTGTGAGCCGCCGGGCGAGCCGACGGTGCCGAGGAACTCGCCGCTCTTGCGGTCGAACACCAGGGTCGGCGCCATCGACGAGCGTGGACGCTTGCCCGCTTCGACACGGTTGGCCACCGGCTTGCCGTCTTCGCTGGGCACGAAGGAAAAGTCGGTCAACTGGTTGTTGAGGATAAAACCCTCGACCATCAGGTGCGAGCCGAACGAGCTTTCCACCGTGGTGGTCATCGACACGGCGCCGCCCTGGTCGTCCACGGCGACGATCTGCGAGGTGGAAATGCGCATCGGCGAGCGGTCCGGCGCCAGGGCCACCTGGATGCCGGCCGGTACCCCGGGCTCGGCCTTGCCCAGGCTGCGTTCGCCGATCAGGCGCGCGCGGCTGGCGAGGTAGCCGGGGTCGATCAAGCCGGCAACCGGGACCGGGATGAAATCGCTGTCGGCGACATACAGGCCACGGTCGGCGTAGGCCAGGCGATCGGCTTCGGCGATCAGGTGCACGGCCTGCGGGCTCGGTTCGAGACCGGCGGGACTTGAGCTTTTCAGCGGGCCGAGTGCGGCCAGGGCCTGGCGTTTGTCCTGCGCTTCCAGGGCCTGCAAGGTGCCGAAGATCTGCGCGATGGCGATGCCGCCGGAGGACGGTGGCGGCATGCCGCAGAGCTGCCATTGTTTGTAGTCGGAGCACACCGGTGCGCGCTCCTTGGCTTGATAGCCTTGCAGGTCGGCCAGCGAGAGCGTTCCGGGGTTGGCGCTGCCATTGACCGCCGCGACGATCTCCTCGGCGATGGCACCCTTGTAGAGTGCGTCGGTGCCTTCGTTGGCGATGCGTTTGAGCACGGCGGCCAGCTTCGGATTCTTCAGCGTCGTGCCGACGGCTTTCGGGCTGCCGTCGGCGTTGAGGAAGTAGGCGGCCATGGCGGGCGAGTGGGGCAGGAAGGGACTGGCGACGATCTGCTTGTGCAGGCGTGGCGAAATCGGGAAGCCCTGTTCGGCCAGGCGGATGGCCGGCGCGAAGAGCTTCGCCCAGGGCAGGCGGCCCTGGGTGCGATGGGCCAGTTCGAGGGCGCGCATCACCCCGGGTGTACCGACCGAACGTCCGCCGATCTGTGCCTGGGTGAAGGCCATCGGTGTGCCGTCAGGGTTGAGGAAGAGTTTCTCGGTGGCGCCTGCCGGTGCGGTTTCACGTCCGTCGTAGGCATGCACCTTTTTGCCGTCCCAGACCATGATGAAGGCACCGCCGCCGATGCCGGTGGCTTGCGGTTCCACCAGGGTCAGTACGGCTTGCATGGCTATCGCCGCATCCACGGCGGAGCCGCCCTGGCGCAGGATCTCGCGCCCGGCTTCGGCCGCCAGGGGGTTGGCTGCCGCGGCCATGTGCCGGGTCGCGTGTTGCGTGAGCATGCCGGTGCGATAGCCCGTGCCGATTTCCGGCGCGTCGGGCAGGGTGGTGTCGGCGGAGGCAAACGGTGCGTTGCAGACGGTGAGCGCGAGGCTGATGGTCAGGGCGCAAAGGGAGAAACGACGTGATGGAAAACGTGAGTGCACTGTGTAGGCTCCTGCCTTGGACTTGCTCGGCACTATAGTCCGGGCGTGGCGGCGGGAACAATCGTTGAGCTGGCGGGGCCAGGAGCGGGAAGGCTGATGAGCCGCTAGCTCATGGATGGAAATATCAAGTTTACATATTGCCCGTGACAGGCAATCAGTCTGGCAGGTAAATATCTCGATCTACCTGCCTGCATGCGTCGCATGGGAGTGTGTACTTGAACCGACCAGAAAAAGTGGCGACCCGCGTGTCCGATGCTCGGGCAGATGACCGCTTCGACGAAGTGCTTGCACTGATTAACAGTGCAAGGCAGCAAGCCGTGCAAGCGGTGAATACCCAGCTGATCGAGTTGTATTGGCAGGTGGGTGCTTATATCAGCCATAAGCTGGAACAGGCCGAGTGGGGCGATGCAGTGGTCAGCCAGTTGGCCGAGCATCTGGCTCGGACGCAACCTGGGCTACGCGGATTTACTCGATCGAATTTGTTCCGCATGCGCCAGTTCTATGAGATTTATCGTGTAGAAGAAAAAGTCGCGCCGCTGGCGCGACAATTATCCTGGTCACATAATCTGATCATCTTCAGCCAGAGCAAATACCCGGAAGAACGAGAGTTTTATCTGCGTATGGCGGTTCAGGAGAAGTGGTCGAAACGTGAGTTGGAGCGCCAATTCAAGGCGGCGTTGTTCGAGCGTAACGTGACCCAACCGGCAAAAGCTTCGGCAGTGCTGAGACAATCTCACCCCGATGCGCTGGAGGTATTTCGTGATGCCTATATGGTTGAGTTTCTCGGCCTCTCCGGCAGCCATGCCGAGGTCGATCTGCATCAGGGATTGCTGGCGCGCCTTAAAGATTTCCTCATCGAGTTGGGCCGCGACTTCTGCTTTATCGGCTCCGAATACCCGCTGCAAGTCGGTGGGCGTGACTTCGCCCTGGATCTGTTGTTCTTTCACCGTGGGCTCAACTGCCTGGTGGCCATTGAGCTCAAGGTCGGCCGTTTCGAGCCTGAGTATCTGGGTAAGCTGGACTTCTATCTGGAAGCGCTGGATCGCAATGAACGAAAACCCCACGAGAACCCAGCTATCGGTGTATTGCTCTGTGCCAGCAAGGACGATGAGGTGGTCGAGTACGCGCTTAACCGCAGCCTGTCGCCAGCCTTGATTGCCGAATACCAGACCCGCTTGCCGGACAAACAGTTGCTACAGGCCAAGCTGCATGAGTTCTATGCACTCAATACGTCGTCATAAAGGCGTACTCAAAACGCCCGGATCCAGCGCACTTTCGTCGAGGCCTGGACCGCCCCGCCTCCGCTTCCCGTGGTGGGTTGGGTGGTGACGGTCTGGTCGGCGGTGACGCTCGACACGTCGATGGCGATGCCGCCCTGGGAAATAGTGGTTGGGCTGGTGCCATTGTTACCGGTGGACAGCGCGCCTTTGATATTGGTGGTGGCCCCCGAGGTGCTGACCAGGCCGCCGAGGATGACGTTGCCGTACAGGGTCCAGCCGCTGGTGCTCAGTCCGCTGTTGGCTTCAATGGCGATGTTGCCGATGGGCAGGCCGCTATGGACAACGTTGGACGAGTCGGTCCAGGTGGCGAGGGTACCCGCCGTCTTGTTGCACAGGTTGGTCGGGTAGAACGAGCCGGTGCACAGGTTCGAGTAGCCGGAGAAGTTCGGCGAATACAAGGGCACCGAGCTGTTGCTGGTCAGGGTGACGCTGCCGGTGGTGAGCACGGTGTTGGTGAGTCGGCTCAGGCTCTGTACGCCGTCGAGGGTGACGTTGCCCTGGAACCAGAGCACACCCGGTGGCAGGGTCTTGATGCCGGTGAAGGTCCAGCCGTTGGTGGGGGTCGCGCTATTGCCGCAACTGTTGTTGCCATAGTTGCAGGTCAGGAAGTTGGCGCCCAGCAGGGTGCGCATATCGGTGGTCGCCAGGTTGTAGGGCCCCGTCGACACCGCCGTGCCTGCGGCGGTATTGACGTTCTGGATCTTCAGCATCGGCGTGTTCCCGGAAAAGTAGAACACGTAGTTGGCTTGGCTTTGCAGGGGGGTGACATCGATCGTGGTGGCGGTGATGTTGCAGTACGGCACACCGGGCAGGCCGGGCGAGGCGGTGGCGACGTTCTGCGTCAGGTTCGCCAGCGGGGCACCGGTGTAGGCCGTGCCATTCTGGTTGAGCAGCGTGCCCGTGATCTGGCTGGCGGTGGTGAACGATGGCGTGTTGTTTTGCGTCACACTCAAATTGCCGCCGCCCTGGAACTGGCCCACCGTCGCGGTGAGGATCGAGACGTTGTTGTTGGCCTTGAGCAGGTTGTAGGTGGCACTGTAGCCGGTCAAAGCGAGGGTGTTGCCCCAGAGGCTGCCGACGGTGCCGGTGAGGAAATTGACGCCGCCGCCGTACACCGCGTTGTAGGTCAGCGAGATGCTGGTGGGCAGGGTGCTGGTCCCGGAAATCAACAGCGCGCCGGCCGTGGTGGTGATGACCCCGCCGGATTGAGTGACCTTGGTCAGATCCAGGGTATAGACCGTGCCGTCGGTGAGGGTGATCAGGGCGGTCCCGGTGTTGGCGGCGGTGATGGAGTTGTCGGCGTTTTTTATACCGCCAACCAGGGCGGTGCCGATCGTCGATCCGGCCGACACCACGTTGGCCGTGAAAGCCCCGGCGCTGATCGCCGCGTAGCTGCCGCCGGACTGGGTGATGTTGATGGTTTTGGCGGCCACGGTCAGGTTGACCGGCGGGCTGCTGGAACTCATGGAAAAAGTGCCCTCTGTGCTGAGGCTCGCGTTGTTCGCGATGCCGCCACCACTGAGGTTGATGCCACCCTTGGCGCAGCCGGAAACATAGGCCGTCGAACCGTTGGAAATGGTCAGCACACCGGTCACGGCGATGTTTGCCAGGGTGCTGCCGTTGGTGATCGACAGGCTGCCGCCGGTGTAGTTGAAGTTGCCATTGAACTGCAGTGCCGGCGGCAGGTTGCCGCTGGGAGGCGAGCTCGCGGCACTGGCCGGCGTCAGCACGTAGACCACTTGCACGGTGTTGGTCGCCAGGGTGTTGGTGGCGGTGATGGTGGCGGTGACCAGCGTGCTGCCACCGCTGGCGACCTTGGAAATGATCTGCGCAGTGAGCCCGCTGGCGCTGATGGTCACGGGGCCTGGGGTCACATTGGCCAGGGTGCTGTCCAGCAGCAATTGTGCCTGCAAGTACAGGCGCACCCATTCCACTCCACTCCAGACCCGGGATTCCGCCGGCGAGGTGGCGTGTGCCGCCAGTTGTTGCTGCTGGGCGCCGCGTATGCCGTACATCATCCCCAGGGCGGTCACGGTCAGGGCCATGCCGACGAACAGGATCATCAGCGTTGCGGCCATGCCGCGTTGAGCGGCGCGCGGCGATTGGGAAAACGATCGGGCTGGCATCGGGGGCTCGGTCAGGAAGAGGGTTTTTCGAAATTGATCAGGCACGCCGTCGCCTTGCTTTGGACGTAGGCGGGCTGTGGGTTGGTGCTATTGGGGTCCAGTGTGCTGTTGTTGGCGCTCAGGGTGATTTGCAGGCGATAGGCGGTATTGGTGGTGTCGGTGTTACGGCCGTAAGGCCAGCAGGTGGCGAAGCCGACCGAGAACGGCGTGGTGCCCTGGCCGGCGGCGATCAGTGTGGTGCTGGTCCAGGTCGCGCTGCCCCATTGCGCCGAGGCCTGGGTACAAGTGGCCCCGCTATTGATGCTGATCAGGGCGCCGTTGCTGACCAGCAGCCCGGCACAACTGGCTACGGCCGCTGAGCTGGTCTGATAGGACCAGACAATCGCGTTGCCGGTGGTGCCGTTCGGCGCGGCGCTGGTCAGGGTCGGGAAATTGGCCTGGGCGGTGGCGGTGCCGGTCAGGGTGCCATTGGTCAGGGTGGCGCCGGACAGCAGCACGAAATTGTTGTCGATATCGGAGGTGGCGCGCGCGGTGGCGCTGCCGCTCCAGAACCCACCATTCATCAGTTCACGCTGGGCTGTCAGCAGGCCCGAGGCGACCTGGCCATCCTGGCTGGCGCTCTGGAGCGATGTCACGGTGCTATAGACCAGGTTTTTATACAGCGAGAGCATGGCCAGGATACTGAGCAGGGAAATGACCGTGCCGACCATCAGGCTGATCATCGTGAAGCCACGCTGCGCACGGATCATGGCTCGTCTCCGACGCGAATGATGCCGCCAAAAATACTGGTGTCCTGAGAGCGGGTGGTCAGCACCACCGAGCTTTGTGGTGCTCCGCCGGTGAGGATGCTGGTGCTGCCGCTGGTGCTGACGGTGACCGCCGGGGCTGCAGTGCAGGTCGCCGTGATCTGCTGGGTCGTGGTCTGGGTGGGGAGGGACACGACGAGCAGGGCGGCGTTGGTCGTGCACAACAGCGCGCCATTCTGCTCCAGCAGGCTGCGCATCTGGCTGACCACGATATTTTCCAGTTTCATGTCGCGCTGGCTCACCGCCGCCCTCGACGCGACATAGGTGATCCCCAGGCCGATGATTGCCATCAGCAGGATGCCGACCAGTGCCTCGATCAGGATATCGCCGCGTTGTGGCTTCGCAGCCGATCTATATGAGCGGGACATTGACTGCAATCTCGCTGCCTGCCGTGACTTGAATGGTACCGGTGGTGCATGAGCCGCTGCTGACCGCGAAACCGCGGTTGCTGAAGGCGACGCAGGCCAGGTTGACGTTTGCGACCTGGAGAACGGCGGCCGTCGGAAGCGGGGTACTCCAGAGGATCTGTGTGGTCACGGTACAGTCGATGGTCTGCCCGGGCGTGAGGCTCAATAACTTGAGACTCTGGCCAGAGACGCACAGCACGGCGGCGGGGGCGGTGTCCTGCACGGCGCCCTGGTTGCGCAGGGCAATCGACTTGGCGCGGCTGAGCCCTTGTTTCAAGAGGCCGGCGGCATCGCGCTGATAAGCACTGTTGGTCCACGACTGAGTCAAGGGCACCCCCACTACCAGCAAAAGCGCGAACAGGGTAATCGTGATCATCAACTCGATCAGGGTGAAGCCACGGCTGTTCATTACAGCCAGCTATTATACGGGCTACAGGAGGAGATGTTGCGGTTATTACTCTGGTCCAGGGTCAGGACGCAGCCACTGACAGTGGCGCCGGTACCCGTGGCGGTCACGGTGTAGGTCGTGGCGGTGGAACTGAAGGAATAGCTGAAATTGCTGGTCTGGCTGGGTAGCCAGCCAGACGTCGGGCTGGTGCAGGTCAATGGGCCGCCGAGCAGCACGCATTGGATTTGGGTGACACCGCTGGCGCTCGAAGCCGGGTACACCAATTGTTTCTGGTAATAGTTTTCCAGGTTGAGGCTCAATGCGACCAGATCCGCCTCGGCTGACTTGAGGTTGCTCTTGGTGATGTAGCTGTTATAGGCCGGAAGGGCGATGGCGGCGAGGATCGCGACAATAGCGACTGTGATCATCATTTCGATCAGGGTAAAACCTGATTGTGTTCTGGCGTTGTTCATAGGCACTTCATCGGCAATTTTATTGGCGTTTACCCGGTGACCGACTGGTCACGCGTCATTATGACATCATTGAATGACGGTTCGGGAATCGAGCCGACAGGAACGATCCGGCCTGAAGAATTTTTCATTATCGGTCTTATTCCAGGACCTTCTGCTGATCTCCATCAACCCGCAGACCGAACGGGGCCTTGCTCGGGGCAAGACTCCGTTCGATCAGGTTCATCGGTCCATGTGCCCGGTATGAAACCTTCAGGCCATCGCCAACTGAACCACCTTGAAAATCACCATGCCCATGGCGACGACCAGATAGCCGCGCAGTACGCCCATCCAGATCCGATTGCGTTGTGACAGGATCATGGGCTTGAGCTGGCCCAGTGGCGGCATGCGCCAGGAGTTCATCATTTCCTGGGTGAAGGTGGTCGTTTTGTCGGTCAGGCTGGCTTCGTCCACGGCTTTACGGGCGTGCAGCACGTTGACAGCAATGGCGATGACCAGGCCCACGACACCGCCACCAATCAGTATATCGGTGATGGTTTCACCGGACATGTCCGGGAAGGCCACGGCCGAGGTCAGGACCACGGACAACAGCACCAGTATGGCGACGATAATCGCGGTCACCACATTGGTGAAGCGCTTGTTCACCCAGGGGCCGAGCACTTCCTTGTCATTACACAGTAGCAGCAGGAACACCGTGGCGCTGGGCAGCAGCACGCCGGCCAGGGTCTGTACCGCGTTGGTCAGCAGGCCCAGCGGGACGCCGGGGATCAGCACCAGGGCGGCGGCGACGGCGATCAGGCCGCAGTACATCAGATAGAAGCCCTTGGCATCGCCGGGTTTGCGGTGCAGCGAGTGCTTCAGGCTCAGGACATCACCCAGGGCGTAAGCGGTCGACAGCGACACGGCCATGGCCCCGATGATACTGGCGTCGATCAGGGCGACCGCGAACAGCACGCCCGGCAGGCGCCCGTGGTACTTGGCGATACCGGCGGCGATGGCGCCGGCATCGGTGAAGTTGCCGAACTCCGGGTTACCGACGAAGACCTGCGCGGTGAAGGCAATCATCGCCACCGCGCCGATCACCACCAGGGCGATGCCCAGCCACAGGTCGGCGCGTTCGTACTTGATGAAGCGTGGGGTGATGCGCTTGTCGATCACATAGCTTTGCTGGAAGAACAACTGCCAGGGCGCCACGGTGGTGCCGACGATCCCGATGATCAGCAGCAACACTTCCGACAGCTTGCCGTCAGCCGGCAGTTGCGGGGTGAAGAAGTCATGGGCCACCTGGGTCATGGGCGGGTGGATCATCAGGAAGATCGGCACCAGCA
Source organism: Pseudomonas gingeri (assembly GCF_013385425.1). Taxonomy (GTDB): domain Bacteria; phylum Pseudomonadota; class Gammaproteobacteria; order Pseudomonadales; family Pseudomonadaceae; genus Aquipseudomonas; species Aquipseudomonas gingeri_D. The sequence continues at coordinate 98,623 of NZ_JACAQA010000001.1, forward strand.
GCAGGCTGCCGAAGACCAGGACCAGGGCGAACCGTTCGAAGCGCCGGAAGTTGCCCGTGCACGCCGCCAGCATGATGAACACCGCTGCCAGGCACACGCCGGCCACCTTGGGCACCCCGAGGAAATCCATCCCCAGGCTGATGCCGATGAACTCGGTGACGATGGTCAGGGCGTTGAGGATAAACAGGTCGATGGCACTGAACGCGCCCCAGAACTTGCCGAAGCGGTCGAGGATCAGGCGGGCATGGCCGACACCGGTCACCACACCGAGGCGCAGGACCATCTCCTGGTTGACGTAGAGCACCGGGATCAGCAGGGCCAGGGTCCACAGCAACAGCGTGCCGTAGTTCTGGCCGGCCTGGCCGTAGGTGCTGAAGGCGCCGGCGTCGTTGTCGCCGACCATGACGATCAGGCCTGGGCCGAGGATGGCCATCAGGGTTTTGAGGCGATGCATCCAGCCGTTGCGTGGGGCGACATCGTCATGGCGGATGGTGCCGAAGGCTCCGCGGATATCGCCGATATGGGCGCTGTCGAGGACAGCGGATTGGGCATTCAAGTTGGACATGGTGAGTTCCTCCAAAGCGTGGCATTGGCAGCCGCTTTCGATTCCCATCGGACAGGCGAGCACGGGTCTTCCTTCTCCTGGCCACAATCCGTGGGCTTTGTTGGAGACGAAATGACAGGCATTCCTGGCGTTACGGGAAACGCAATAAATTGGGTTGTTCAACCGCTGACCGAGGTCGGTCCGGGTTGCTTGGAGGTCACACGGAAGGGAACTGCGTAAAGCGCGGGGCGTTCGAGCGGGGGGAGATCAACCAGGGTCAGTCCTACCTGCCAGGCGGCACCATTCCAGTCAGTGTGACCGGCCTACTAGAGCTGGGGTCCATAGGAGTTCTCCGTGGTTATTTCGGCGAATGTAACCAAATGTGAGAGAAAATGGCGAGTAAAAATTTATGAATTTTTTATCGGCGTTTCGACCTGGTCAACGCCGAAGACATGGCGGGTGCGGATCAGCAGTTCGCCCGTTGGAACAAAGCCGGCGGCAAGGTGATGACGGGTCTCACTCGCCGCCGCGTCGCCTCAGAACTGCTCGGCCTCCAGTCCGAACAATGAAGCGCTGCCCGCGCGGATGCTCTGTTCCAGACTCAGGATGCGCGGCAGCAACCGGCTGAAATAGAACCGCGCGGTTGCCCGTTTCGCTCCGTAAAATCCAGGTTCCTCGCTGTGCTTGTCCTGCGCGACCCGGTCCATGCGCGCCCAGAGATAGGCGTAGGCGACATAACCCAACAGGTGCAGGTATTCGACGCAGGCACTGCCGATGGTGTTGGGGTCGTCCACGGCCTGCTCCTGCAACCAGTCGCTGAGGCTTTCCAGGCGTTGCACCGCGTCCAGCAGATCGTCGGCGTAGGTTACGCCGGGCTGCGCGGCGTAGTGGCGGATCTCGGCGGTGAACAGGCGCAGGGCGACACCCGCGTTTCCCAGCACCTTGCGGCCCAGCAGGTCGAGGGCCTGGATACCGTTGGTGCCTTCGTAGATCTGCGCGATGCGCACGTCCCGCACCAACTGTTCCTGGCCCCATTCGCGGATATAGCCGTGACCGCCGAAAATTTGTTGGCCGTGGAGGCAACTGTCCAGGCCGGTGTCGGTGAAGAACGCCTTGGCCACCGGGGTCAGCAGGGCGACCAGGGCCTCGGCGTTGTGCCGCTCATCAGGCTGGTCGGAGAATTTGGCCAGGTCCAGTTGCTGGCCGACATAGCTGGCGAACGCGCGGCCGCCTTCGGTCATGGCCTTCATGCTGAGCAGCATGCGCCGCACGTCGGGGTGGACGATGATCGGGTCGGCGATCTGGTCCTTGGCCACTGCCCCGCCCGGGGCGCGGCTTTGAATGCGTTCGCGGGCATAGCTCCGGGCGTTCTGGTAGGACGCTTCGGCGCAACCGATACCCTGGATGCCGATGGACAAGCGCTCGTAGTTCATCATGGTGAACATGGCCGCCAGGCCCTTGTTGGCTTCGCCGATCAGCCAGCCGCTGGCACCGTCGAAGTTCATCACGCAGGTGGCGGAAGCCTTGATGCCCATCTTGTGCTCGATCGAGCCGCAGCTGACGGCGTTGGCGGCGCCCAGGCTGCCTTCGGCCTCGACGAGGATTTTCGGCACCAGGAACAACGAGATGCCTTTGGCGCCTGGCGGTGCATCCGGCAGCTTGGCCAGCACCAGGTGGATGATGTTCTCGGTCAGGTCCTGTTCACCGCCGGTGATAAAGATCTTGCTGCCGCTGATGCGATAGCTGCCGTCGGCCTGGGGTTCGGCGCGAGTGCGGATCAGGCCCAGGTCAGTGCCGGCATGGGCTTCGGTCAGGCACATGGAGCCGGCCCAGCGGCCCTCGTACATCAGCGGCAGGAAGCGCTCTTTCAGCGCCTCGCTGGCATGGGCGTCGATGGCCAGGCAGGCGCCGGAAGTCAGCGCCGAATACAGGGCGAAACTGGAGTTGGCGCCGTAGAGCATTTCTTCGAATTGCACGGCGAGCATCTTCGGCATGCCCATGCCGCCGAACTGCGGGTTGCCGCTGAGGCCGACCCAACCGCCTTCGAGATAGGTGGCATAGGCGTCCTTGAAGCCTTTCGGGGTGCTGACCTGGCCGCCGTGCCATTGGGCGCCTTCTTCGTCGCCGCTACGGTTGAGGGGGGCGATCAGATTGCCGGTGACCTTGGCCGCCTCTTCAAGAATCGCGTCGGCGGTCTCCGCATCGACAGTCTCGGCCAGGGCCGGCAGGCGGGCCCAGAGTTGGCTGGCGTTGAAAACTTCATGTAATACGAAGCGCATGTCGCGCAGGGGGGCGTTGAACTCGGGCATGGCGTTAAACATCCTGCAAACAGGGGATGGAGACACGGCCGCGGCCGCGCCATGGGCGATGCGTATTACCCCGGACGTCGACAACGGCCGGGGAGGATAGGGAAAGGCTAGAGGTTTTTCGCCATATCGCGCAGGACGAACTTCTGGATCTTGCCGGTCGAAGTCTTGGGCAACTGGGTGAAGATCACGGTCCGCGGAACTTTGAAACCGGCCAGATGCTCGCGACAGAAGCTGATGATCTCGGCTTCACGCACGTCCGGGTGATGGGCCTTGAGGGTGATGAAGGCGCATGGCGTCTCCCCCCATTTTTCATCCGGACGGGCCACCACCGCGGCTTCCAGCACCGCCGGGTGGCGATAGAGCACGCCTTCGAGTTCGATGGTGGAGATGTTCTCGCCGCCGGAAATGATGATGTCCTTGAGCCGGTCGCGGATCTCCACGTAACCATCCGGATGGGTCACCGCCAGGTCGCCGGTGTGGAACCAGCCGCCTTCGAAGGCTTCGGCCGTGGCGCTGGGGTTCTTCAGGTAACCCTTCATCACCGTGTTGCCGCGCATGAAGATCTCGCCGATGGTCTGGCCGTCGGAGGGGACCGGCTCCAGGGTTTTCGGATCGGCCACCATCAGCCCTTCCAGGGTCTGGTAGCGCACGCCCTGACGCGCCTTGACCTGCGCGCGTTCTTCCAGCGGCAGTTCATCCCAGGCCTCATGCCAGGCGCAGATGGTCACCGGGCCATAGACCTCGGTCAGGCCGTAGACGTGGGTGACCTTGATACCCATGGCTTCCACGGCGCCAATCACCTTGGCCGGTGGTGCGGCGCCGGCGACCAGGGCGTTGACCGGGTGATCGATCGCGGCCTTGGCCGATTCGGGCATGTTCACCAGGGCGTTGAGCACGATCGGCGCGCCGCTCAGGTGGGTGATCTGGTGTTCACGGATCAGGTTGAGGATCTTCTGCGGATCGACCCGGCGCAGGAACACATGCACCCCGGCCATCGCGGTGACCACCCAGGGATAGCACCAGCCGTTGCAGTGGAACATCGGCAAGGTCCAGAGGTACACCGGGTGGTTGCCCATGCTCCAGATCATCTGGTTGCCGAGGGAGCTGAGATAGGCGCCGCGATGGTGATAGACCACGCCCTTGGGATTGCCGGTGGTGCCGGAGGTGTAGTTCAAGGCGATGGCCTGCCATTCGTCCTGCGGCCACTGCCAGTCGTAGGCCGGATCCCCTTCGGCCAGCAGCGCTTCATAGTCCAGGTCGCTGACGGCCTGGCCTTCGCCGTATTCCGGGTCATCGACATCGATCACCAGTGGCGGGTGGTCGAGCATGCCGATGGCGGCCTGCACCACGTCATGGAACTCGCGATCGGCGATCAGTACCTTGGCTTCGCCATGGGCCAGCATGAAGGCAATGGCTTCGGCATCCAGGCGCACGTTGAGGGCGTTGAGTACCGCGCCGATCATCGGCACGCCGAAGTGGGCTTCGAGCATGGCCGGTATGTTCGGCAGCATCACCGCCACTGTGTCATTACGGCCGATGCCGCGTCCGGCCAGTGCCGAGGCCAGGCGCCGGCAGCGTGCGTAGGTCTGGGCCCAGGTGCGGCGGATCGAGCCGTGGATCACGGCGGGGTAGTCGGGGTAGACCTTGGCAGTACGCTCGATAAAGCTGAGCGGAGACAGGGCAATATGATTGACGGCAGTTGGCGCGAGGCCTTGCTCGTAGATGGACATGGTTCGGGTACCCGGTGGCTGATTATTAGCTCTATGTCCGAGGCGTTCGGTCTTTACCGACCCCTCGATGACTTATCCGGGGTGTTTTATATAATGTTTGCGGATAGGTATGGAAGTACTACCTGAGTTGTATAGTATATCTACTATAAAAATTTCAAGGCTCAAATCATGACCTCTGCACTGCCCGTGAAGTCGCTGCCGGCCCGGCCTTTCTTCAGGCGGGGGCCGCGATGATGTCCGCCTCCATTGGCCTGGTGCAGGGCTCGCCTTTACTGGAACATGATCCGCAGCCGAGCCTGCTGCTCGATGCCGGGGCACGACCGTTGGCGCTCAACGGGGCGCTGCTGGCGTTGCTCGAACAACAACCATTGGCCGATGCCATGAGCCTGTTGCCGGTCAATCATCTGCCGCTGGTGCGGGCCTGCCTGGAACAGCAACGGGCCATCGAAGGGGTCGAGGCGCAATTCGAGCAGCGGATCCTGATCTGGACCTTTATTCCCGAGCCGCGGGAGAACCGTGTGCTGGCGCGTTGTCGCGAAGCCACCGCACAGGTCCTTGCCGAGCGCGAGTCGGCCACGGCCAGGCGTCTCTATCGCCTGATCACGGAAAACACCACCGACCTGATTTCCCGGCATACCCCCGATGGCTGTTTTCTCGATGCCTCCCCGGCGTCCTGGACCTTGCTCGGTTATTGGCCCGAAGCGTTGCGCGGCCGCCCGGCCCACAGCCTGTTCCATCCCCAGGGCCTGGCCGGCCTGATGCACCGCACCCGTGATGCCCTGGAGCAGGATGGTTATCACACCATGACCTATCGCATCCGTCATCGCGACGGTCATTACCGGTGGTTCGAGACCGCCTGCCGCGCCATCCGCGAAACCTATACCGGGTCGGTGGTGGAAGTGGTCAGTGTGTCCCGGGACATCACCGCCCGGGTCCAGGCCGAGGAAAACAAGCACCGGCTGGCGGAGGTGGTGGAAGCCAACCCTGACCCGGTGTTGTTCATCGAGCCCAGTGGCGATGTCACTTATCTCAACCCGGCGGCCCGGTGCACCCTCAAGCTCGGCGAGCAGTCGGCGATGCCGAGCCTGGGCGAATTTCTGGCCGCCGATGTCTTGGCGGCTCTGCAGCGCGAGGGGTGGAGTCGTGCCGAACGGGATGGTCGCTGGAGCATCGAGGCCCGCTTGCAAGCCCTCGATGGCGCTACCTCGGTGCCGGTATCCCTGATGCTGCTGGCGCATCGCTCGGCCAGCGGCGAACGTTTCTACTCCTTGGTCGCTCACGACCAGACCGAGCGCGAATTGCGCGAGGCCCAGCAGCGTCACCATCAGGACGAACTGGCCCACACCGCAAGGCTGGTGACCCTGGGCGAGCTGGCCTCGGGCATCGCCCACGAGATGAATCAGCCATTGGCGGCGGTGGTCAATTACGCCAGTGCCAGCCAGCGTTATTTGCAGGCCCTGGATAGCAATCCGCAGGCGGTCGAGCGGGTGGCCCAGGGCTTGGAGCGTATCGCCGTACACGCCAATCACGCCTCCGAGGTGATCAAGCGGCTGCGCGCGTTCCTGCGCAAAGGGCGGCGGCGCATGCAGGCCCTGGATATCAGCGAAGTGGCTCGCGACACGGTGCGCTTGTGTGCCTGGGAAGCCAGTGCCTGCCAGGTGACGATCGAGGAGCGCCTGCCGGATAATCTGCCGCCGGTTTATGCCGACCGGGTGCTGCTGGAGCAGGTCTTGCTCAACCTGTTGCGCAACGCCATCGATGCCAACCGCGAGGTGCACCCGCGGCAGGCGTCGCGGATTATCCTGGCGGCCGAGCGCGGTGCTGATGGTGGCGTGGAGGTGAGTGTCAGCGACCAGGGCCCCGGTGTTTCCCCGGCGCAGTTGGAACAGATCTTCACCCCGTTCTACACCAGCAAGGCCAACGGCCTGGGCCTCGGGCTGTCGATGAGTCGCAGCATCCTCGAAGGTTTTGGTGGTGAGTTGCAGGCGCAGCCCATGGCCAGCGGCCTGCGGATGCGCTGCCGTTTGCCGGCGCAATAAGGTGCCGGCCGAAAAGAACAACAACAGGAGTAACGCAATGGTGAGTGTGGCTCAGCAGCTGGTCTATGTGGTTGACGATGACCAGGGCATGCTCGACTCGACGGTCTGGCTGCTGGAGTCGGTCGGCCTCAAGGCGCTGCCCTTCACCAGTGGACGGGACTTTCTCGAGGCCTGCGATGCCCGCCTCAATGCCTGCGTGCTGCTGGATGTGCGCATGCCGGGCATGGGCGGCTTGAATGTGCAGGAAGAGATGAGGGCGCGGGATATCCGCTTGCCGGTGATCTTTGTCAGTGGCCATGCCGATGTGCCGATCGTGGTGCGGGCGTTCAAGGCCGGTGCCCACGACTTTATCGAAAAGCCCTATAACGAACAGTTGCTGCTCGACAGCGTGCAGCAGGCCTTGAGCCGGGCCGATGACAGCCAGAGCCTGAGCGAGGGGCAGGCGCGGGTCCAGGCTCGGCTGGATAGTTTGACCCCGCGAGAGCGTGATGTGCTGTTGCCGCTGGTGCAGGGCTACGCCAACCGGGAAATCGCCGAGCAGCTGGGGGTCAGTGTGAAGACCATCGACCTGTATCGCTCCAGGGTCATGAAACGCATGGAGGCGCAGAACCTCCCGGATCTGGTGGGGATGGTGATTGCGGTGGGGTTGGTGGATCCGTTGAGGTTGCGTTGAGGCTTCAGCGGTGAGCTCCGTGGGTGCCTGAAATTATTTCTAACGACCCTGTTGTTGATCGTTGGTTGGGGGGCTCGCTAGGATTTTATTGTTGCCTTTGCTTTTCGATCTCATGACTCGGCTTTGATCGCTCAAGGAGAAGAAATATGTCCATCAACTTCAGAACACTTCGTTTGCTTTGCTCCGGCGCTCTCGTGGGGATGGCTGTTGCCGGGATCCTGGGTGTCGATACCTCTTCCCTTTTTGCGTCCCTCGGCTTTGCCGTAATCGGTGCCGGATCAACGCTCGTTGCAATCAAATCCCTCGCGATTATCTGACAGTGCTCCCTGCGTTCATTACAGAGCTGACCATTGATGCGTGGACCGTCATCATTGGGTTCACTGCTGTAGCGCTCGGCTATTTCATGCAGCACCTGAGCATCAGGAAAGACGAATGTGTCGTGGCGTTCCTCAACGGTGCGACCCTTGTTCCATTTGTTGTCCTGGCAACATCGGCTTTCAGCCCCGGCCTTTTGGAGCTGGCACTGACAACCAAAGGGGCCATGGCGCTTGCGGGGGGAGTAGGTATTTTTTCGGTGCTGGGGGAGGTCATCGCACCCAAGGACCTCAGGCGTAACCGCGAGCTTAAAATGACGCCGCGATAGCCCTGGCAAATTGCGCATCTGGCATATGGGGAGGGCTGCCGTTGCCAGGGGTTGCTGGCATGCGGTCTCCCGGATCTGCGCCGCTCGCCGTCGGTCAAGGCGGTGATGGGTTTTTTAGTTGAGTGTGTCCAGCAAGAGCCTCGTCTGCGCTGTTAGCCGTGGACTGAAACTCATGGCAACTGCTTCAGCTTCGCCTCCACGGCATCGTCAAAAATGATGTAGAGCGCTTCGATATCGGCTGGCCGCAAGCGCTTGGCACTTTCCAAACCGCCGATAAACGTAATCTGAATGGCCCTTTCAGCCTCCAGGTCCGTGACGGTGCTGGCGGCATTGAGCGCCCTGACCAGGTCGCTGACAGGATCTCGGATGGGTTTTGGAAGTCGTAACAGGTCGAGCCTTTCTTGAGGCATGTCTTCCTTAACCGTTTGAATTTAATGGTTAATATTGATTTTTATATGGAGTGAAAATTGGAGTGTCTTTCGAAATTACACTCCACTGTAACACCCATTTGAACTTGATCTGATAACCGATCCACACTCATTGCATACCCCTTATGTGGCGTTTTTTGAGGGTTATATGACCTTTACGCCATCAAGAGCCTGTTTCCATAATTTGCCCGGGAAATCGAGCGCAGACATGCGCATAACCGTGATGACGCCATGACCTTTCGGCTTGGCCAATCACGAGGCAGAGAAGGGGACAGAAGATGAGGCTCAAGAACAAATCGGTTTTGATCACCGGCGGTACCAGTGGCATCGGTCTCGCCACCGCCAGGCTCTTCATTGCGGAAGGCGCGCGGGTCGCGGTGACCGGTCGCGATATTGCCGTATTTGAGCGTGTGCAGGCCGAGTTGGGCGAGACCGCGCTGGTGCTCCAGGGCGATGTGCGTTCGCTCAAGGATATGCGGGCGATTGCCGCCGAGGTGAAAGAGCGGTTCGGCGGCCTGGATGTCCTGTTTGCCAACGCCGGTCGAGCGTTCCCGTCGGCACTCAACGACATCGACGACGATCTCTATGAGGAGATCATGGACATCAACGTCAAGGGCGTGGTGGTCACGCTTCAGGCGGTGCTGCCTGACTTGCGGGAGGGCGCTTCGGTCATTCTCAACACCTCGTTCGTCGCGCAGACCGGCAAGCATGGCATCTCCCTGACCGCCGCGGCGAAGGCGGCCGTGCGATCACTGGCGCGCAGTTGGTCCTACGAATTTCTCGACCGGAAAATCCGCTTCAACGCGATTGCGCCCGGTGCGATGGACACGCCCCTGATCAGCAAGTGGGGGATGTCCGATGAGTGGGTTCGCGAGCGTAAGGCCGAGTTCGCCCAGGCTGTTCCGGTGGGCCACATGGGCAAGGCCGAGGACATTGCGTACGCGGCGCTCTATCTCGCCAGCGACGAATCCTCCTATGTGGTCGGCACCGAACTGGTGGTCGATGGCGGAGCCTCGCAACTTTAAAGGAGAAGTTATCGTGATCGACCATAGCGAAAACAACGCCACCGGTGAGCGCCCGCTCAGCACGGGGAGTTCCCGCCGCGATGTGCTCAAGTTCGGCGGCATCGTCACCCTCGGCTCCCTCCTGGGCGGCGGAGCCCTGCTTGGCCGTGCCGCTCCCGCTCTTGCGCAGGCCGGCAGCGGGGGAGAGCTGGCCCCGAACGAACCGCTGAATATTCTGATCGTGAATTACGACGGCGGCACGCTGCTCGATTTCGCCGGCCCCAGCGAGATTTTTCACCGGCTACCCAATACCAAGGTTCGTTATGCGAGCCTCAATGGCGGCAATGTGACCCTCGAATTCGGGGTCGTGTATGGCAACACTGAACGACTGGCCGACATTGAGAGGACCGATCTGCTCCTGGTCCCAGGCGGCTCTGATTTGTCGGCACCGATGCGGCCGGAGTACCAGGCACAGATCCTGCGCCTGGCTGAAAGCGCCAAGCATATTACGTCGGTCTGCAATGGATCGCTCGTGCTCGCCGCGACGGGCATTCTCAAGGGCAAGCGCAGTGCCTGCCATTGGGCCTTCGTCAACAAGCTGACTGAATACGGAGCCATTGCTGTTCCTGATCGCTTCGTCGAGGACGACAACGGCCGATTCATGAGCGGCGGCGGCGTGACGGCGGGCATCGACTTCGCGCTTCGTGTTGCCGCGAAGTTGCGTGGTCAACAGGCCGCCGAATTCACGCAACTGGCGATCGAATATGACCCCGCTCCGCCGTTCCATTCCGGTCATCCCAGGGACGCTCGGCCAGAAGTCATCGCGATGGTCGACAAAGAACTGCCCGGTGCATCCAAGGGGCTCGCACGAATACCCGGCGTTCGCTGAAACGCTGGCAAGCAATATTGGCTGCATCTGCCCAGCCGGGTGCGGCCCTCTTCCATTCAAGCCAATATCGGAAATCATCAGATGCGACAGATCCGTCTTTGCGCGGCTGCCCTTGCAGTCGGCTTCTCCTTTTTCGCCTTTATCCTGCCGGCCACTGCCGGTGAACCACAGCGTCCGCCCGAAGCGGCCATCAAGGCCGAGAACGCCCGATGGGCGCAGGCCTTCGCGCGAGGTGACTATGAGGCGATAGGTCGCCTCTATACGGAGGATGGCGCCCTCTTGCCGCCCGGGGGCGACCGAGTTATCGGCGCCCGCGCGATCACCGAATACTTCGCCAAGGGCTATGCCGGATCCCAGCCTGGCAGCGTATCTTTCAGCAATTACGAGTTCTACGGTGACGATCAGGCGGTTACCGAAGTTTCGGAGGCCGATGTCCGTGATCACAGTGGCGCGCTCAAGTTTCGCGGTAAACAGATCCTGGTCTTCCTGAAGCAGGGTGGCGTCTGGAAGCTGCACCGCGACATGTGGAGTGATTACGGCCCCCTGAAACCTGACGCGCGTTGAGCGCCCGGTTCTGACAACAGTGGTCCTGGTGGCCACTGACTAGGCTACGCGCGCGGATGGGGCGTCGATCTATCCGCGCTCACCGCTCAATCGGCTCTCGCGACGGACCGATTGCGGCGGATGTCCGTGCAGTTTGACGAAGGCCCTGCGCATCCGTTCCGGATCGGTGAAGCCCACCGCCAGGGCAATCTGTTCGATCGGTTCGCTGCCATCGCGCAGGCGCAGGCACGCCGCTTCAACGCGCAAGCGCTCGACCGCCTTGGCCGGCGTTTCACCGGTTTCCCGGCGAAAGGCCCGTCCGAATTGTCGCAGGCTCAATCTGGCCGCATCGGCGAGCCGCTCGACAGGTAGCGCTTCAGCCAGATGTTCCCTGGCAAAATTCAGCGCAATGCGGATGCGATCCGACTCCGGCTCCATTTGTGACATGGCGGAGAATTGCGACTGGCCTCCCGGTCGACGATAGGGCACGACCAGCAGCCTGGCGGTGGCACGCGCCACTTCCGCGCCCATATCCTGTTCGATCATGGCAAGCGCCAGGTCGATGCCGGCGGCGATGCCCGCGGATGTCCAGATATGTCCGTCCGCTATATAAATACTGTTCCCCCCGACCTTGATGCCAGGGAAGCGCGACTGCAATTGAGCGGCGTACAGCCAGTGCGTCGTGGCCCGGCGTCCGTCCAGCAGGCCGGTTTCCGCCAGCAGAAATGCCCCGGTACACACGCTTCCGACCCGCGAGGCCTTGGCCCCCAGTTTCTTGGCGGCGGCGATGTTTTCCGCTGTCCGCATCGGCTCGATATCGCCACCAATGAACAGGATGGTGTCAAACCTGCGCCTGCCTGCCGGCTGGGTCTCGATCGGAAGGCCAGTATTGCCAGGCACTGACCCTCCCGCCTGCGAGATGACCTGGAGATCATAGGGGGTATGGCCGGCGGCGGTGACCACCTGATTGAACGCCGAAAGGGGGCCGGCAAGATCAAGAGCATCATGGCCATGGCAAACGAAGAATCCGACTCGATGCATGATGAGGTCACTCAAAATCCGGGAGGGCGTATTTTGCGGGAAACCCTCGGATAGCGCCATGGCAGATCATTGCCTTCCACTGATGCAGAAGTCCTCGCGCTTGGCATGAGTGAGCACTGCCGCTGTTCGAGTGTGACGTTTCGTCGCTCCCATCGAGGCCGAGAATATTGATCTGAGTCAAGGTTAGCCGTCTTCGCCGTCGGGACAATTCCGCCATCCCTGCGAGTGCCCATCATGCCAGGCCCCTTCGATTTTCTAAAAAAACCATTAATGAAGGAAATTGGCCTGATATTGCTTATCAAGCTCATCTTGTTGTTGGGGATCCGAAGCATCTGGTTCAGCGCTCCGGTCGAGGTCATGGATGACGGCGTCAAAGTAGGCCAGCACGTGCTTGGCCCCCCTCCTACACCTCCGGAGAAGCCCCCCCAATGATCTCGGAATCAGTCGTCGACTTATCTCGACTGCAATTCGCTATGACGGCGCTGTATCACTTTCTGTTCGTCCCTCTGACCTTGGGTTTGACCTTCCTCCTGGCCATCATGGAGTCGGTCTATGTGATGACCGGCAAGCAGGTCTACAAGGACATGACCCGGTTCTGGGGCAAGCTGTTCGGCATCAACTTCGCCCTGGGTGTCACCACCGGCCTGACCATGGAGTTTCAGTTCGGCACCAATTGGGCGTACTACAGCCATTACGTCGGCGACATTTTCGGTGCTCCGTTGGCGATTGAAGGCTTGATGGCGTTCTTCCTGGAATCGACCTTTATCGGCCTGTTCTTTTTTGGCTGGGATCGCCTGAGCAAAGTCCAGCATCTGGGGGTCACCTGGCTGGTCGCGATCGGCTCGAACATGTCGGCATTGTGGATCTTGATCGCCAACGGCTGGATGCAAAATCCAATCGGGGCAGAGTTCAACTTCACCACTATGCGGATGGAACTGACCAGTTTCAGCGCCTTGCTGTTCAACCCCGTGGCACAGGTCAAGTTCGTCCACACCGTTGCGTCCGGCTACGTTACCGGCGCGATTTTTGTCCTGGCCATTTCTAGCTGGTACCTGCTCAAGGGCCGCGATATCGGGTTCGCGCGGCGCTCCTTTGCCATCGCGTCGGCCTTCGGCATGGCATCGATTCTTTCGGTCATCATTCTGGGCGACGAGTCTGGGTATGAAATCGGCGATGTTCAAAAAACCAAGCTCGCGGCGATCGAGGCCGAGTGGGATACCGAGGCCGCACCTGCAGCCTTTACGCTGTTCGGGCTGCCGAATCAGGCCGAACAACGTACCGATTACGCGGTGAAGATTCCTTATGTCATGGGGATTATTGCCACGCGATCGCTAGACACACAGGTGACAGGCATCAAGGACCTGGTTGCCCAGCATCAGGTACGGATCCGCAATGGCATGGTTGCCTATGACCTGCTTCGGCAGCTGCGCGCAGGGGATAAAAGCGAACAGACAGTCTCGGCCTTCAACGCCGTGAAAAAAGATCTGGGCTACGGTTTACTGCTCAAGAAATACACGGACAAAGTGGTCGATGCCAGCGACCAACAAGTCAAACAGGCTGCGCTGGACTCCATCCCCGGCGTATCTTCGATTTTCTGGACCTTTCGCCTGATGGTACTCAGCGGCTTCCTGATGCTGGCCTTGTTCGTCTGTGCGTTCTGGGCGTCTACCCGCAAGAATGAAATGAGCAAACCCTGGTTGCTCAAGTGGGCGCTGTTCAGCCTGCCGCTGCCGTGGGTCGCCACGCAAACCGGCTGGTTTGTCGCGGAGCATGGTCGTCAGCCCTGGTCTGTCGGCGAAATACTCCCGACCCATCTGTCCGCTTCAAGCATTTCGACCGGTGATGTCTGGGGTTCTCTGCTGGCGCTGGTCGCGTTTTACAGCGTGCTGCTGGTGATCGAGATGTACCTGATGATCAAGTTCGCCCGACTGGGTCCGAGCAGCCTGCATACCGGTCGTTATCACCTGGAACGCGAGGCATCACTCGCCCACGCCACACAGCCGGCCCTGGTCTGAGGAGCACAATGATGTTCGACTATGAAAGCCTCAAACTGATCTGGTGGGTACTGGTTGGCGTCTTGCTGATCGGCTTCGCCCTGACCGATGGTTTCGACCTCGGCGCCGCCGCGCTGATGCCCTTCGTCGGCCGCAACGATAACGAACGACGGGTGGTGATCAACACCATCGCGCCGCATTGGGATGGCAATCAGGTTTGGCTGATTACCGCCGGCGGTGCCTTGTTCGCCGCTTGGCCATTGGTCTATGCCGCTGCGTTTTCGGGCTTCTACTGGGCCCTGCTGCTGGTGCTGTTTGCCTTGTTTGTTCGCCCGGTAGGCTTCGATTATCGGAGCAAACTGAGCAACACCCGCTGGCGGCAAAGCTGGGACTGGGGCCTGTTTGTTGGCGGTGTGGTGCCTTCGCTGGTATTCGGCGTGGCGTTCGGTAACCTGCTCCTGGGCGTGCCCTTCCAGTTTGATGACACGCTGCGCTCCAGCTACCACGGTAGTTTCTGGCAGCTGCTCAGCCCATTCGGACTGCTCGCCGGCGTCGTCAGCTTGAGCATGCTCTGCCTGCACGGCGGCACGTGGTTGATGATGCGTACGGAGGGAGATATTGCCCGGCGTTCACGCCGCGCTGCTCAACTGTTCGCGGCGGTTTATCTGCTGGCCTTCATCGGTGCCGGTCTCTGGCTCTTGCTGGGCAGCATCGAAGGGCAAACCATCACCTCCGCCTTTGAGCCCGGCATGGCCCTGAATCCGTTGAGCAAGACCGTCGCCGCGAGCAACCTGGGCTGGATGGCGAACTACGGGAAATACCCGCTGACCGTCATCGCACCGGTAGTGGGAATAGTCGGGGCGTTGTTGGCCCTGCTTTCGGCCAGCGGCGGTCACAGTCGCTGCGCGTTCCTGGGCAGCAGCCTGGCCATCGTTGGCACCCTCTGCACCGCTGGTTTTTCCCTGTTCCCCTTTGTCATGCCGTCGAGTATCGACCCGGCCTCCAGCCTGACCGTATGGGATGCGGTTTCCAGCCGTATGACACTCAATATCATGCTGGTTGCCGCAACGATTTTCGTGCCACTGATCCTCTGCTACACCCTTTGGTGCTACGCCAAAATGTGGGGCAAAGTGACCACCAAGCACATCGACGCCAACCCCCACGGCCTTTACTGAGGAGCGCACACTATGTGGTATTTTGCCTGGATCCTCGGCGTCTTATTGGCCTGTAGCTTCGGCATCATCAACGTCATGTGGCTCGAAGCCACCGACACGCTGGATAAGGAGTCCGCGGGTGACCGCTGAAGCCACACCGCGGTTGCGACGAGCCAGCAGCAGGGTCTTGTCCCTACTGCTGGCCGTTCCATTGAGCCTGATTCTACTGATCCACCCCATCACCATCCTCAACGCCCAAGGTCACTACAACCACAACCTGCTGATGCTGGTCATGTGGGGCGTGGCCGCCGGGTATGTGCACGGCGTGGGCTTCGACCCGCGTGCGCGAGTGTGGCAAGTGCTGTTTCATCCGCTCGTGGCCTGGGGGCTGATGACCTTGGGCTATGCGGTGATGTGGGTGCATTAGGGACACTTAGATGGGCGCCGCCTTTTCCAGCCACCTTTTCCGCAGAACGAGGACCTGCTGGCCGTCCTCACGGGCTGATCCGCCGGGACACGGCGGGTGACCATCGTCAACCTGGCCATGGCCGCTGCTGATGCCCGGGGACCGTCGGTGGCCCCGGGCATTTTTGCTCGATACCGTGGAGCGCTTCCGGCTGGACAGGGAGATCAGGCGCTTCATCGAGCATCCCGAAGACGAGACGCCGGCAAAAGACGCCGATGTGCAACGCTATCTGCAACAAGTGGGACTGCAACTGATCTGGCCCACTTCACGGGTATTGCAGTTGTTCGAAGCGGGAGCCGCCAACCGGGTCGAGTACCCGCAAGACAGCGCCGAGGACTTGCCGCGAATCTCGGTGAGCGAGGCTCAATTGATGGCCGGCGATCTGTGGATCAGTGTGCTGAATCATCTGGACGACGAGCAGATCAGGGAGTGGCTGGGGGACGACTACGCCTCGGCCGCAGACCGCCTGTTGGCGTTGAGGCGCAAAGCCGGCGAAGCCCTTGCCCGGCGCAGGAACGAAGTGTTCGACATCTGTTATCAGTTTCGGCAGCAGTCGGGCGATCCCCGGGTGCGGCAGGTCAGAAGGTTCTTTGCCGATCTGCCGACCTCCATGGTACGAGAGCTGATCGCCCGGGCTGACGAGGACGAGCTTCGTCAGTTGTCCACGGCGCAGGTGGCACCCCCGCGGATGCTCCGGGATGCGCTGTGGTATCGCCAGCAGTTGCGCTTGAACCGCGCGTACGAGGGGCTCTACCTGGCGTCGGCGGCCGGAGAGGACAGCGATGTGCTGGTGCTGCACACCCTGGAAACCTTGCCTTGCTGGCCCGGCTGCATGCGCATCGAGGTGCGCCAGGCCAGCCCCGCGGGGGCCTTGCTGGACAGCATCGGGCTTGAGCAGGCCGAGTTGCAGCGGGTGCTGGTACGGGCGGATGGGCGCTATCGGGTCTACAACGGCCTGGGCCAATCATTGGGTGAGGCAGTGGACATGGTCACGGCCTTGCGGGCGGCCCTGCCCAAGTCGGTGCGCAGGACACTGGGCATGCCGCTTGAAGCCGATGCCAGTGTATTGAGGGCCCTGCTGGTCGATCACACGCCGTTGCCACGCGTGCAATTGCTCGCGGCGTTGGGAATGACTGCCGTATCGCCGCCGGTGGCGGCCATGGCAGGGTCGTCGCTGCCTTCGTCGGCCAGGGGCTTGCCGTCGAGCAGGTAGCCGTTGTGAAGGGCCTTCGGGCGGTTGGCGGTGGTGTTCCGGGCCCAGCGGTTGAACGGTACGAGCGTGCGGAAGGCCTGTTGATCGCCGTACAGCAGGTAGCCCAGGCCGACTCGCCAGGGATGTTGCATTACGTCGGTAGTTATAAATATCTACCGACAAAACACAACGGCATCGTTATGCGCGAGCGAATGGTCCAGAGTTACCACGAAGGATAGCTTTAACCCGAGCCGCCATCTCAAGAGCCAGGGGAGTAGCGACAGATCCCATTGATCAAGCAACCAGCGCTGGATGACTAGCGCTCCACGCGGCGCGCGCAGTTGTCTCCCTGTACCTGGGGCGAAAATGTGCAAAACGCCGCATTGTGCTGGCGCAAAGGCGTGGTTGTCCGGGCTCAGTCGTCTGAGGAGCGTTGTTCAGCCTTTAGTGCTCGGCCGGCTGCGGTCAGGCGATAGCGTTGCTTGCTGCTGTTGGGCTTGTCTGGAATGGTCATCTCGACCACACCAAGCGCCAGCAGTGGGGCCAAAACCTGTTCGCGGAACTTGCTGCGGTTGCTGCGCCCGACGAAGGTCATCAGCTCTGGTGCAGTGTGATCGCCTGTCATCCTGCACAGCAGCGTTACCTGCTCTTGCTGCAAAGGCAGGCGAGTTTCGGCCTGTTTTCCTTCGACAGCGGACTCAGTCCCTACTTGGTCCCGACTTAGTCCCTACTTGGTCCCCACTTGGGCCCGAAAGAGGCCCTTTTTCAACGGCGCGCTGAATCACCACCTTGAACTGATTACTCTGCCGGTCGTCCTCCAGCCGGATCATCGGCCAAGCATCGATAGCGCGCGGGATGCCTGTGCCCAAACCGCGATAGGGGAGAATGTGCACAGCATGGGAGGTAAGCGTCGGGTTACGACGGTTGGACAGGCCGAATCGAATTTTCTCGGTATCGAGCACGTCAGGCAGGTGCCCGGGGCTGATCAGTTCGATGCGATCGGCGAAGATCATGATCCGGATGGAGGCGCTGACAAAGTAGTCGCAGTGGATCAGGGCATTGACCAGCAGTTCTTCGAACACCTCCTCCGGCACTTCCAGTTGGCCGAGGGTATTGAAGCCCTGCTGGCGCTGCACGTGGCGTAGGTTGCGCTTTATGAAGGAAAGGCTGCGTCGGTACTGCTCCTGCAGATTGCCGTCGATATCTTCGCTGTCTAGATAGTGGCGGTCATGCAGCACCGTGCCCGGAAACGCCACGGCCTTGATATCGAACGCCGGGCACAGACGTTGTGGCGCCTGGCCGAAGAGCAGCAAACCGGCCAAATTGGGTATGCCGCCATTGGCGAGCCCAAGATTTTCCAGGATGCGGGTGGTTTCCAAACCTGTCTGTTCTGGGCTTTGTCGAAAGCGTCTTTGGAAGTACTCGCCAAGCGCCTTGGCGTCGATATCGCCAGCAAGCTGGCTCCTACAGGTGGGGCTAGTGGCGGCAGGGTTGGCCCGAAAAGTCAGGAGCCCAGATGCAACAAAGCCCGTACAAGGCGGGCTTCGTTTTGCTTCGTTTGGCGGGCCGGGGTAATTTGAGCAGGATTGTTAAATTGTTGATTTTGATAGGTAATTTTCTTTTTGAGATTCGTGTGGAATACCTTTTGGAATACCAGAGGTTTCCGCAGGTTGTTGAGATTCTCAGCGATATCTCTGCCAATTGTCTTGAACACCTAAGCTGAAGCGCTTCCACCCTCACAGCGCTAAGGTCTCCGTAGTTTCGACATGCGGACCTTCGATTCAATGATATCCAGTACACTTGCCCCATCTTTAGCCTGCCAGCGGAGCGGGCTACCCGAACAGCTGCTCAAGATTTTTTCGAGTAAAAATGACCCTGATTAAATTAAAAGACCTTGAAGCGCACCTATGGCATGCCGCACACATCATCACCGGCCCCATCGACGCCTCCGACTACAAAACCTACATATTCCCGATCCTATTCTTCAAACGGATCTGTGATGTATATGACGAAGAGTTTGAAGAGGTGCTGGCCAAGGTCGGGAGCGCGGAGCTGGCGCGCGAGAAAATCTTCCATCGCATCCAGGTTCCTGTTGGCAGCCACTGGGATGACGTGTTCGCCAAGTCCCACGATATAGGCAAGGCACTTAAGGATGCTTTTCTGGGCATAGAGCAAGCCAACACCCAGTTACACGGCATCTTCGGCGATGCCAGTTGGACCAATAAAGAGCGCTTGCCGGATGAGCTGCTAGCCACGCTGCTCAACCACTTCAACAAAGTCGATCTCGGGGTTGCCAGCGTTCGTAACGACGATATGGGGCGCGCCTACGAATACCTGATCAAGCGTTTTGCCGACAAAGCCAACAAAAAAGCCGGTGAGTTCTACACCCCGCGCACCATTGTTCGGCTGATGGTCAATATTCTTGACCCCAAAGCGGGTGAAAGCGTTTATGACCCGGCTTGCGGTACGGGGGGCATGTTGCTGGAGACCATTCACCACGTTCGAGAAAACGCGGGTGATCCCCGGCTGCTGAAGCTCAAAGGTCAGGAAAAGAACTTGACCACTGAAGCCATTGCCCGCATGAACCTGTTTCTCCACGGCCAGGAAGACTTTGAGATTGTTCGTGGAGATACCCTGCGTGAGCCCAAGTTTCTGATCTACGACCGGCTCGAAACCTTTGATTGTGTGATCGCCAATCCACCGTTCAGCCTCAGTGAGTGGGGTCATGAACAATGGGCGGCGGACGCCTACAGCCGCAACAGTCACGGCCTGGCCCCGAAAACCAACGGTGACTTTGCCTGGGTACAGCACATGTTCGCCTCCCTCAATGCCGATGGGCGAATGGCGGTTGTGCTGCCCCATGGCGTGCTGTTCCGCAGTGCGGCAGAGGGCCGAATCCGCACCAGCCTGCTCCAAGAAAACCACATCGAAGCCATTATCGGCGTAGCGCCCAACCTGTTTTACGGTACCGCTATCCCGGCTTGCATCCTGTTGCTGCGCAAGCAGCGCCCTTATGAGCATCGTGACCATGTACTTATCATCAATGCCGAGGAGATTTTCACCAAAGGCCGCGCGCAAAACACCTTGAGCAATGCCCAGGCGGATCAGATTTACCAGATCTACCTAGAGCAGTATCAGCAAGGCCCCTCTGCGATAGCATTGGAAGGCGTAGCGCGCTGGGTGCCGCTAGGTGAAATTGCCGAAAACGACTTCAACCTGAACATTGCCCGCTATGTGCAAAAGCCACTGGAAGAAGAAACCATCACCGTCGAAGAGGCGCTGAAAGACTTTCAGCAGAAACTGGCCGCATTGGAGCAGGCCGAGCAGGAGCTGGAAGAACTGCTGATCAAGGAAGGGTTTGAGCTATGAGCACGGATAGCGCCGACAGCAACACCTCGCAGTTCATCAAGCAACACGCCGGGGCGCAGTACGAGCAGTTTCACCAGCAGCGCCAACATGAAGATGCCGCCAGCGCAGACAAACGCCTCTCCGACCTGAGCCAGCTTGCTCATCAGCTATCAGACAAGACTCGTAAGAATGATTGAGTACCAGAAAAACCAAGCCTCCCAACTTGGCAAAAAGAAACTCGAAGACCTCCTTTGGGGAGCGGCCGAGTTTCTGCGCGGGCAGATCGACGCCTCCGACTACAAGCAGTACATCTTCCCGCTACTATTCTATAAACGCCTGTCCGACGTTTACCTGGAAGAGTATGTCGAGGCAATGGAAGTCAACGAGGGCGATGCCGACTATGCCGTCATGCCCATGTTTCACCGCTTCCATATTCCCCTGGAGGCGCGCTGGGAAAAGGTACGCCATACCAGCAAGAACATCGGCGAAGCCATCCAGAATGCCCTGCGTCTGATCGAGACCCACAATGAACGCCTGCACGGCGTATTCGGCGATGCCCAGTGGACCAACAAAGAGCGTCTACCCGACCACCTGCTGGCCGACTTGATTCAGCACTTCAGCAAGATCCCTCTGGGCATCAAGTCGGTGGCCCAGGACGACCTGGGCGAAGCGTATGAATACCTGATCAAGAAGTTCGCCGACGACTCTGGCCACACCGCCGCCGAGTTCTACACCAATCGCACCGTGGTGCACCTGATGACCCGCATCATGGGTCTCAAACCCGGTGAAACCGCCTATGACCCCACCTGCGGCACCGGCGGTATGCTGCTTAATGCGGTGATGGACCTGCGGGACGAAGGTCAGGAATGGCGCAGCGTCAAACTCTATGGCCAGGAAGTGAACATGCTCACCTCTGCCATCGCCCGTATGAACATGTTCCTGCACGAGATCGAAGAGTTCGAGGTGTTGCGCGGCGACACCCTGGCCGAGCCAAAATTTATCGAGGGTGACCAGCTCAAGCAGTTCGACGTGATCTTCGCTAACCCGCCGTACTCCATCAAAAAATGGAACCGTGACAAGTTCACCGCCGACCCCTATGGCCGCAACCTATACGGCGTGCCACCGCAGGGTTGCGCCGACTACGGCTTTTACACCCATATCATCAAAAGCCTGAAGCCCGACACCGGCCGCGCCGCCATGCTCTGGCCCCACGGTGTGCTGTTCCGTGACTCGGAACAGGCCATCCGTAAGCAGGTGATCGAGTCGGACATTATCGAAGCAGTGATCGGCCTGGGTCCTAATCTGTTCTATAACTCGTCGATGGAATCCTGTGTGGTGGTGCTTAACTGCAACAAGCCCGTTGAGCGCAAAGACAAGATCCTGTTCATCAATGGTATCAAACATGTCACCCGCGAGCGGGCCCATAGCTGGCTTTCGGATGATGACCTGGCTGTGCTGGCCGGAGTTTACTTTACCCCTAGCAAGCAGCCTGCCATTAGCGCGTTAGTGGATATCGAGACAATTCGCGAGAATCAGCACAATCTATCGATTCCGCTATATGTACAGAGTATCAATGACGGGGAAGTGCATGATGTTGAACATGCAATTGAGGCTTGGAAAATCAGCCGTTTACAGATAAATAAGCAGGTTAATAAATTGTTCAAGAGCCTCAAAGAGTTTGGCTATGAGGTGGGTAAGAGATGAAAAGTAAACAGGCATCTGTTGAGTGCATAAAGGTACGGTTTGGTGATGTCGCTAGGCAGCGTAAAAAAAACGTTGATAGAGAAAATAATCCATTTGAAAAGTATGTAGAAGGGGGGCACATAGCGTCGGAGGACTTGCGGGTCAAGTGTTTTGGTGTTTTTTCTGAAGCTTATGTTGGTCCAGCTTTCCATAGGATTTTTGAACGAGGCGATATTCTGTATGGCTCTCGCAGGACATATTTAAAGAAAGTTGCAGTTGCAGACTTTGATGGCATAACAGCTAATACCACCTTTGTTGTAGAGGCAAAGAATGCAGATCTGTTTTGTGGGGAGTTACTTCCGTACTTAATGCTGAGCGAGGGCTTTACCAATCATTCAGTGCTGAACTCTAAGGGCTCTACAAATCCATATGTCAACTGGTCCGACTTGGAGAAGTACACCTTTACTGTTCCGAATACAAAAAAACAGAAAAATTTATTAAATATTTTCAAACTTTCAGATCAAAACGTTTATGCTGCCGAAGCTGCCAAGGTTTCTTGTCAGGAGCTCCAAATGGCACTCATTTATGAAGCATTTACGAAGAAGGAAGGATGGATAGATTACAGGCTTAGTGATCTTTGTGAGGTCAAAGGAGGTCGGCAAAGATCTCCAAAATACGAAGCGGGTCTAAATCCTATTAGATATCTACGTCCAGCTAATATAAAAAAAGGGATATTTCGAGATGATGATGTTAAGGAGATGGATTTTAGTTTAGAAGAGTTGGCCGTTTATTCTCTTGTTCATGGCGATACTCTTCTGGTAGAGGGGGGGGAGGAAAGTGATGTTGGAGACTCTTTGTTCTGGCGTAACCAAATTGAAGGGCCGGTGGCCTTTCAGAATACTTTGCTTCGTCTCAGAGCTGACGAAAAAAAAATATCAAGCAGTTCACTCTACTGGTTGATGGTTTACATGCATAGGTCTGGCCATTTCAGGTCCATTGCTGCCGGTACAAAAATTAAGCATATCGGCAGTAAAAAAACCTCTGGAATAATAGTTAGTCTCCCGAAAAACCTGGAGTCTATCGACAAGAAAGCAATGCTGCTGAGTGAGATTGATCTTCATATAGCATCTTTGGATAAAAAAATTGATCAGGCTAAAAATATGCGAAAACTACTGATCAACAAATTGTTGGGGTGAGTATGTTTAACGAACAAACCGTCACCGAAAATGGAATTGTCGACCGTTTAAAAAAATTAAGCGGGGTAAAGTGGACTTACTGCCACGGCGAGAACCTGCCAAAGAAGGCGCAGGATATCTTTGTCGATGAATGGTTAAAAGACGGGTTATGTTCGTTAAACCCGGCTATCGGCCAACAGCCGGATTATGCCGATGAGGTGATCCACAAGTTGCGCGGCGTAATATTGGAGGCACCGCACAGTGGCCTGGTCCGGGCCAACGAAAATTTCCAGACGTGGCTGCTGGCTGAAAAAACCTTGGCCTTTGGCGAGAATGGTGAACACGTCACGATCAATCTGATCGACTTCGACAACCTCGACAACAACAACTTCGTGGTGGCCCAGCAGGTGCACTATGTGGCGGCTGGCGAGGTGTTCTTCGATATCGTGCTGTATGTAAACGGCATTCCGCTGGTGGTAGGTGAAGTGAAAAGTGCCACTCGCCCTAGTGTCAGTTGGCAAGACGGTGCCGCTGACTTTATGGGCGGTAAGAAGCACTATTGGCAACATGTGCAGTCTTTCTTCGTGCCCAACCTGCTGTGCTTCGCTAGTGAGGGCAAAACCTTTGCCTTCGGAGCGATCAATGCTCGGGTCAAGGATTGGGGCCCCTGGCACCATACTGATCAGCGCGAGGATATTCCTGCTACTCTGGCCTCCGTGCTGGCGAGCGCCGAAGGGCTACTGAACCCGCAAACCCTGCTGCAACTGCTGGCCTCATTCGCGCTGTTCTCTACGCATAAAACCGGTAAAGACACGCCGCCCAAGCGTATCAAATTGCTGCCGCGTTACCCGCAGTTCGAGACGGCCAAACAGATTGTCGAGCGGGTCAAACAGGGTTACCCGAAAAAAGGCCTGATCTGGCACTTCCAGGGTTCAGGTAAATCTCTGCTGATGCTCTACGCGGCCAAGATGCTGCGTGCCGACAACGACCTGAAAAATCCCACCGTGCTGATCGTGGTCGACCGCCGTGACCTGGACAGCCAGATTAGCGAGACTTTCGGCGGCGCCGATGTGAAAAACCTGATCAAGGTGCAGAGCTGTAAAAAGCTCGGTGAGCATATCGAACAAGACAGCCGCGGTATCCTTATCACCACCATTTTCAAGTTCAAAGATGTTGAGATCGATGAGCGCAACCTGGCTGGCCTGAACAATCGCGACAATATCATCGTGTTGGTGGATGAAGCCCACCGCACCCAGGAAGGCGGCTTGGGCGAGAAGATGCGCTGGGCGCTGCCCAATGCTCACTTCTACGGCCTGACCGGTACTCCGATCTCCGGCATCGAACGCAACACTTTCAAGCTGTTCGGCGCCAATGAAGACCCCGGCCGCTATATGAACCGCTACAGCTACAAACAGTCGATCCGCGACGGTGCCACTAACCCGGTTAAGTTCGAGCCCCGTTTGGCCGAATTGCGGGTCGACCGTGAGGCGATCAACGAAGAGTTCGAGCAACTGGTCAAAAACAACAACCTGGACGAGGACGAAAAAGCAGTCCTGTCCAAACGCGCCGGTAAGCTGGCCGTTATGCTCAAGGCACCGAAACGCATGGAGGCCATCAGCGCCGACATTGCCGAACACTTCACCAGCCATGTGCAGCCGAAAAAAATGAAGGCCATGGTGGTGGTCTATGACCGCGATGCCTGCGTTCAGATGTATTACCTACTGGGAAACAAGCTTGGTTTCGGCGCAGTGGAGGTGGTCATGAACATCGATCAGGCTCCGGTGAAGGATGAGAACGGCAAGCTCAACAAAGACTGGAACAAGTGGAAGGAAGAGCTCGATCTACCGATCAAGCAAACCGACTTTGAGCGCTGGCAGAAATTCGATGATGACGAGCAGGCGCAGAAAAACCTGCTGGAAGCCTATAAAGACCCGAAACAACCCCTGCAGCTGCTGATCGTGACCGCCAAGCTGCTTACCGGTTTCGATGCGCCCATTTGCTATTGTATGTACCTGGATAAACCGCTGCGCGACCACACTTTGCTGCAGGCCATGTGCCGCACCAATCGTCTGTATGAAGCGGACGGAGTGGCCAAGCGTATGGGCCTGATCATCGACTATCTGGGCGTATTCGAAAACCTTCGCACGGCGCTGGCCTATAACCCGGAAGAGATCGACGGGATTGTCGAAGGCATCGAGAAATTCAAGGAGTTGCTGCCAGAGCAGTTGAAGCTGTGTCTGGCCTTCTTCCCGAACGTAGACCGCACCCTGACAGGCTTCGACGGCATACTGGCCGCACAGGAATGTTTGCCGGACAATAAAAGCCGCGATGAGTTTGCCGCAGCCTTTGGTGTGCTTGCCAAACTCTGGTCTGCCATCAATCCCGACCCTTTCCTGACGCCCTACCGCCAGGATTACAAATGGCTGGCGCAAATCTATGAGTCAGTACGCCCGGTTGGTCAAACGGGCGCGCTGGTCTGGGTCGCGTTAGGGCCCGAGACCATCAAGATGATTCACGAGCACACCGATATCAGTCGCATACGCGATGACATCGATGAGCTGATCATGGATGAACACGCGATCTTCACCCTGACCGAGAAAGAGCAGGAGAAACGTGCCCGCCGGCTGGAAATAGACCTGATGGGACGTCTGCGCGGCCATGGCGAGGCTGTATTCGTCGAGCTGGGCGAGCGCCTGGAGAAACTGCGCCGAGAATATGAAGCCGGCGTAATCAAGGCCATCGATTGGCTCAAGGGCCTACTGGATGCCGCCAAAGATACGGTGCAGGCCGAGCGTGAAACCGGTGACCCGGTGGTAACGGAGGCAGACAACAAGCAGGCGCTGACCAAACTCTTCCTGGAAACCCGCCCGGAAACCACGCCGAAGCTGATTGGTGATGTGGTCGAGCAGATCGACAAAATTGTCAATGCTACTCGCTTTGAGGGCTGGCAAAACTCCAACAGTGGCCCACGCGAAATCCAGAAAGCACTGATGCTGACCCTGGCGCAGTTTGGCCTAAGCAAAGACAAAGCCCTGTTTGAGAAGGCATACGCCTATATTGAAGAGCATTACTAAGTCGATGACGTACCGCCGTGCGATGAAGGTGACATCGGCATGCAACTCCATGGCAACAGGATTTCGTAACTTTCAACTGAAGTTGCCAGGCAGTCGATCCTATGCGTTGCACAGCCACGCATAGGATCGAGTCCACTTTCAACGATGCAGGCGATAGGGAAAGAGTGTAAGCGCCCCATAAACCCCA
>NZ_JACAQA010000010.1 GCF_013385425.1 Pseudomonas gingeri
CCGGAATTAGTTGACCACTACACTGAAAAGTCCCGATAGACGATTGGATTACCGGCACACATGGAAAACATATTCAATCCGTCCACCTCCCTCATCGGGTCAGGATTAATCCACCGTTGCAACCAAGGTGCGTAATACCTGAATCCATAGTAGTAAAGCCCCGTTGCATCCCGCTCCTTGCCCGAATAGCGCACGGTCTTGTAACTCGCCTCCACTTCACTTCGTCCGGCAAACCAGGCCGTACTGCCGTAGGGGTGATAGCTTTCCTGGCTGATCACCTCGGCCTGGCTGTCCAGTTCCAGGCTGCTGGAGCCCAGATGGTCGGTGAGGTTGTAGCGATATTGATCGTTGGCGATGCCGGACGGAGGAGCGGTTTCCCAGTGCAGTACCTGCATGGCGCTGCGTCCGGCCTGCACGCAGATCACCTGCAACACTTCCCCAGTGCCTTCACGGGTGCGGATTTCCAGGCCCGACAAGTAGCGGACTTCGGATATCAGCGAACGGGCTCTGGTCTGGGTGGAGCGGACCTTGCGTTGCCGCATGCCATCACCGCCGTACAGGTACAGCTCGCGATCATCGTCAGCACTTTCACGCTCAACCGGTTGCACTTCGCGCAACTGATCGCGTAGATCCCAACTCATCGTCTGTCCCGGTTGCAGCTCCAACAGATTGCCATTGCCGTCAAAAGCCGCAGCGATCTCCTCTTCAGTGGGAGGCCGGCCGTTCTGCTCAGGCAGGCAGCGATTGCTGTAGCGCGCCGCCGTCAACTTACGGCTGTGGCTTTGCGGGCCGACATGGACCAACTCCAGCAAATTGCCACCGGCGTCATAGCGGTAAGTTTGATGGTAGTTGGCGACGGCACCTGGATCGTCGAAGCGATTGAAACCCGGTCCTCGACTGGCGGCGCCCGCTTCCCAACCGGTCGCTTCGATCAGTTGGTAGAGACTGTCGTAGTCATAGCGCTTGATCGGTTCAACCCGCTGGTTGGCGAAATAACGAATCGGCAAGGCACCGTCTTCAATGCTCAACACATTGCCCACCGGGTCGTATTCATAATGCAGGTCTTGCAGCGCCGCTTCAGTTCCATGTCGAGCCTGAAGCCGGATCAAGCGGCCATCTTCAGGGCGATAGGTCAGCGTACTGACCACACCGTTGCCGGCGGTTTCCTGTACAACCTGAACGTAGGCGCTGTAGGCAATGGCGCTGACCAGGGTTTGCGGGGTTGCCTGAGCGCTGAGTTGCAGGTGACTAGCCAACAATTGACCGTCGAAGGTGTAGTCGAACAATTGCCGATTACCCTTGGCATCTGTCTGCTCCAGCACATCGCCCAGCGGGTTGAAGCGCGTCGCGCTGGTTGCCGCTTGCGCCACGGGTTCCAGCAGCGCATCCCGCGCAGGCAGCCCTGGCGGCCAATCCGGTGATTCCAGCGCACTCAGAAAGCGCTGGGTCTGCTCAAGCACTCCGCCCGTCAACGCGTAGTCATCTACCGTCAACGTGCCCGCCGGATCATCATGTCGGATCAACTGCCCACATTGATTGTGAGCGGCGAAATCGGCGCTGGCATCAGCGTATCCATAACGTTCGGTACATCGCGCTGCTTCACCTTCGCCCTGTTCGAAAATGGCCAGCGGTCGTAGCAGATCGTCGTACTCGACCCACCGCTCACTGCCCCGGCTATCCCAGGTTTGAACAAGCTGATCCCCATCGCCAAACAAGCTGACCCGCTTGCCCGCATCGACGCTGATCGACCCCAACACCTTCCCGGACAGTGAATAAGCATTGGTGAGATTGGCAGGCGTTGCGGCGTCTTCCACACTGAGCGCCCAAAGCCTGGGATCCCATTGCTCGACCAACCGCCCCATCGCGTCATAGGCACTGCGGTTGATCCGCTCTTCTGGCTCCTCCGTCTCGACGGAACGGCAATAAGCAACCACCCGCACCGCCAGCCCACGCGGATCAATCACAGACAGCGTCGGCGTATGAGTGTGAATACCACCCGTTAATATCGACATGACCCAGGCTCATCGTAGGATGCGTCAATCCAGTAACTACCTGATCCACGCCGCCGACTACTGTCAGAAATGACAGTACCGACAAATGGTAGATGCTCAATCTTTCGTACTGGGTTGCTCAGATCTCGACGACCTTGTCCCATCTGAACAACGGGTTTTCAGGCGCCCTCGAACGTTGATCGCTATATCCACGCGGATTACAGATCACACGTGTTCCCTCTGCGAAATAATCGAATGCAGTATGGGTGTGACCATGGATCCACAGCGCAACCGGCGCGCGCACGAGAGCAGGCAGATCGCTCACATAACCCGCCGAAGCTCGATCCGTCGCGAACTTTTCCGCCAGGCTTGGCCTGAGCGGCGCATGGTGCGTGACCACAATCGTCTGGCCATCGAAGGGCTTTGCCAGCTCACCTTCCAGCCATGCCCGCGCTTGCTTGTGGAGTGCCAGCGAGTCGCGGGGAGTAAACGAACGTGGCGAGGCTTCGAGCTCGGGCGACAAGACCTGAATCACGCCCTGGTAGTCGAGTATGACCCGCTCGGCCTCTGCAATGGACTCGCGCAGCGCCGCATCGCCAGCGCCGAACAACGAGAAGTCTGTCCACAACGTGGTACCGAGCACCCGCCATTGGCCATTTCGCTCAATGAAGGTTGTGTTGTTCAGGAAATGCACATTGGGCAAGCGGCGCGCGGCGGCTTGCATCGCGCTTTCAAGGGCAGCGAATTCACCACCGTAATACTCGTGGTTGCCCGGCACATAAATAACCGGCACCTGTGAACCGAAGTTTTCCGCCGCCCAACGCAAGCCTTTCGCATGGTTGTGGATATCACCGGCCAGCACGACCAGATCGGCTTCCACGTAGGGGATGGAAAGCGGTTCGTCGTACTCAAGATGCAGATCGGAC
The DNA here is from genome assembly GCF_013385425.1 of Pseudomonas gingeri. Lineage (GTDB taxonomy): Bacteria > Pseudomonadota > Gammaproteobacteria > Pseudomonadales > Pseudomonadaceae > Aquipseudomonas > Aquipseudomonas gingeri_D. Next base: position 2,918 of record NZ_JACAQA010000010.1, read on the forward strand.
AGAACGCGAATCTTCACGACACGGATCTCCTCAGTGCGGTTCCCGGTGCATCTGAGTATGGATGCTACTGATCAAACCGACATAACTCAGGTTTTGCCTGGGATACCGGGTCTAGTAATCACCTGATCCACGCTACCGGCTACTGTCAGAAATGACAGGGCCGATAAATAGTATTGAAAACACCACATAACCTGTAGGCCGGCAGTCAAACCGTGCTCGCGCGCCCCTCAAACATCGCTACTATCTCAGCATCCAGAGCCTTCGAAACCTCCACGTCGAACGCCGCATGGGATAGCATTCCTCGCCGCTTGGAGGCTGCGACGTGAACACGTTTGGCGATGGGTATGCTTGCTCTACCTGCGACAGCATCGGACAAAGCTTCGTAACGGGCGTCCATGCGCATATCACAACTCATACCGGCACAGCTTCGGCCAGTACGGTGTCGCGGAATTTGTCCGGCAACGCTTTGGGTGTCAGCACATCGACCGACACGCCCAGCAGCCGACGCAGCTCATGGCGGATGGCACCAATGTCGAACAGCGTTGTTTCCGGTGTCGGATCGACCAGGAGATCAAGGTCGCTGTCGTCAGTATCATCACCATGGGCGACTGAACCAAATACGCACGCATTACTGGCACGATGTGCCGCGACCACACGGCGGATATCGTCGCGGTGGGCCTGGAGAGCAATGGATGGCTTCATGGTCGTTCTCCCAATTATCCGGTCTCTGCTTGTCAGTTTGGGCCACACCCTGCCTGGCGTCCGGCGATGCGAATAAACAGGATCAAGGGGCCAATGTGATTGATATCTGCCGTCAAATCGCATGGGCAGTGCTGGCTTGGGTATCTTCACGCGCTACCGGTTATACCTCGCTGCGCGGGTCCCAGCCTATCACCTGTTCTGGATAGGCCCCCCCACGAAGACTATTCCCTTTCACTTGACTGAAATTTCCTAGAAAATCCCAACCCGTTGCTTCTGCCCATTTCGATGACTAGTCTGCATCCATCACCGTAAATTCGGTGATACGGACGTGCAAGTCCGGACTGGTGAACGAGCAATGACACCTGACCAAAATCTCAGAGACTTGTCTCTGAGATGCCGCGTTATGGTGGCTGTGCGTGGGAGATCTTCGGATCTGCCGGGATTTTGCTCCGATAACCACCGGTCTTGCACACCTGCGTACAGCTGCCACCCTACTTCGCGTGCAAGCGAAGCGTGGTTGCTCCCCATAACGGTTAACGGAGTATCACCATGTTCAAGATCACCCCCAATCCGCCTGTCGCGGAAGACCTCAGTTCCCCAGCATTCCGGCTCGCTGCCGAGCGTGCCTTCGCTCACTACGAATTACCCGCGACTCGTATCAGCCCCCGGAAACGGCAATCACGTAACACCGAAGAAACCCTGCTCCATATTTATGAAATACTCCAAAGCGCCTCGGCGACCGCCTACGAATCGGCGGACAATCTCCAGGGCTCGCAGCGCAAACTCGCCTTGGGGACCGTGCACTTGATCGATATGGCGCAACAGGAAATGGATGGGCTGCTCGATGACCAACAAGCAGTAACCACCTGATGGTGTGAAACAGCTCCCCCGCACAACCGTGCGGGGGGCAGCGGATTCATAGCCTTGCCCTCACTTCGAAGCTAACTCGCAAAATCAATTCGTCCCAGTAACGCCGATTTTACTTCCAATTTACTGTCTAAATCCGCTACAAGCACATGTAGATCCTAATCGACTTATCCTATGTTTCCATCCCACAGGCCCTATTGCTTTCTCATTGAAAAAGCAATGAAGCTCCCAACTTTCCTTTGGGGGTTCCCTCGCGCCTGAGCATCCATTAACGCGACTTTCGGACTGAGGACACCAAGCGCACTTGAGTCACCACCATCCAAATTTATCGAGCGTCCGGGCGTGGCATTCAAACGGTCGAGTCTATTTGTTACTTCGGCCCACTCCGCGAGAGTGAACCCCGGAGAATTATCGCCTCGTCCAACACCCAGACCAATCACAAGCCGAGTACGAGCATCCTTGCCTCCCGATTCAGCAGGCAAACTAATAGCCGATCTGTTATTGGGTCTGTTTGCGTGCACCAAGTATCCTGGTATATTTTTTTCTTCAGAGAATTGAAATTTTGGATCATCCAATTTATCTGAAGTAAATGCCACCGACCCACCTTCCGCCAATAAAGGTCCTGTATAAATAAATGAAGCATCATCCATTGTCAGCTGCACATAATCATCTTTATATTGGTCCGGCAAAGCCACTGACCTTTTGAGCTCCCCACCCACTGAAATAGGCCCGATCGACGCCCAAGCAGGTGCATTGGCGTCGGCTCGCCGACCCGCATTATAGAATCCTGAATTAATGTAAGCCGTAAACTCTGAGTGCGGACTCCCAATCGCAGCGTTCAAGCTATCGGCCGTGCTTGATTTTAATGGAATAGGCCCATCCCCTCCTACGATCTTGCTTTCATATCTTGAGTCTATGGACAAGTAAAAAAGTGAGCGTGCACCTACAAAATCGCGCGTAAGGGAAATACCTATTCGCTCAAACACTTCCGCACCTCCCATCATCACGACACCAATGATACCGGGAGCAAGCGTAACTATATCTCGCGTATCACGCGCCTGAATAACGCTCTCAATTGCAAATTTCCAAAGCCCCCGGGCCCGCTGAGGGGCCATCCCATCAGGATCAATATTTGCGATAGGATTACTGTTCAGCATTCGATAAAAGTTCAACCCATTGACAGCCCTACCTGGGTCAGGGTTTATCCACCCGCATAACCAAGGTGCGTAATATCTGAATCCATAGTAATAAAGCCCCGTCACGTCTCGCTCCTTGCCTGAATAGCGCACAGTCTTATAACTGGCCTCCACTTCACTTCGCCCGGCAAACCAGGCCGTACTGCCGTAGGGGTGATAGGTCTCCTGACTGATCACCTCGCCCTCACTGTCCAGTTCCAGGCTGCTGGAACCCAAATGGTCAGTCAGGTTGTAGCGATATTGATCGTTAGTGATTCCAGAAGGCGGCGTGGTCTCCCAGTGCAGCACCTGCATGGCGCTGCGTCCGGCCTGTACGCAGATCACCTGCAACACTTCGCCAGTGCCTTCGCGAGTGCGGATTTCCAAGCCCGGCAAGTAGCGGACTTCCGATATCAGCGAGCGGGCGTTGGTCTGGGTGGAGCGGACCTTACGCCGCCGCATCCCATCGCCACCGTACAGATACAATTCAAGATCATCGTCAGAGCTCTCACGCTCAACCGGTCGTACCTCGCGCAACTGATTACGCACATCCCAACTCATTGCCTGTCCCGGTTGCAGTTCCAGCAGATTGCCGTTGCCATCAAAAGCGGCAGCGATCTCCTCTTCGGTGGGAGGCCGGTCATTCTGCTCAGGCAGGCAACGATTGCTGTAGCGCGCCGCTGTCAGCTTGCGGCTGTGGTTTTGCGGGCCGACATGAACCAACTCCAGCAAATTGCCACCGGAGTCATAGCGGTAAGTTTGATGGTAGTTGGCAACGGCACCCGGATCGTCGAAGCGATTGAACTCCGGCCCTCGACTGGCGGCGCCCGCCTCCCAACCGGTCGCTTCGATCAGTTGGTAGAGACTGTCGTAGTCATAGCACTTGATCGGCTCTACTCGCTGGTTGGCGAAGTACCTGATCGGCAAGGCAGCGTCTTCAATGCTCAGCACATTACCCACCGGGTCGTAGTCGTAACGCAGATCTTGCAGCGTTTCACTTCCATGTCGAGCCTGAAGCCGAGTCAGACGACCGTCTTCAGGGCGATAGGTCAGCGTACTGACCACACCGTTGCCCGCGGCTTCCTGCTCAACCTGAACGTAGGCGCTGTAGGCAATGGCGCTGACCAGGGTTTGGGGTGTGGCCTGCCCACTCAGTTGCAGATGGCTCGCCAATAACTGGCCATCAACGGTGTAGTCGAACAGCTGCCGATTGCCCTTGGCATCAATCTGTTCCAGCACATCGCCCAGCGGATTGAAGCGCGTCGCGCTGGTTGCCGCTTGCGCCACGGGTTCCAGCAGCGCATCCCGCGCAGGCAGCCCTGGCGGCCAATCCGGTAATTCCAGCGCACTCAGAAAGCGCTGGGTCTGCTCAAGCACTCCGCCCGTCAAGGCGTAGTCATCCACCGTCAACGAGCCCGCCGGATCATCATGTCGGATCAACTGCCCACATTGGTTGTGAGCGGCGAAATCGGCACCGGCATCAGCGTATCCATAACGTTCGGTGCATCGCGCGGCTTCACCTTCGCCCAGCTCGAAAATGGCCAGCGGTCGCAGCAGATCGTCATACTCGACCCACCGCTCGCTGCCCCGGCTATCCCAGGTTTGAACAAGCTGATCGCCATCACCGAACAAGCTGACCCGCTTGCCCGCATCGACGCTGATCGACCCCAACACCTTCCCGGACAGTGAATAAGCATTGGTGAGATTGGCAGGCGTTGCATCATCCTCCGTACTGAGCGCCCAAAGCCTGGGATCCCATTGCTCGATCAACCGCCCCATCGCGTCATAGGCACTGCGGTTGATCCGCTCTTCAGGCTCCGCCGTCTCGACGGAACGGCAATAAGCAACCACCCGCACCGCCAATCCACGGGGATCAACCACCGCCAGTGTCGGTGTATGAGTGTGCATACCCTGCGCCAGAACCGACATAACCTACGCTCCTTGTTTGATGCCTACACGTGATCAGAGTCGCTCTGGTCACCCCTGATTATCGACAAACCTTGCAAGCTGTGGCTGCCCTATAGGGGCACCATCCTCGAAGGTCGCCGTAATGGAATAGGTGCCCTCAAGCGTTGAGGTGATATTCGTGCTGGTGGTTGCACTCCCCTGTTCAAAATGACATTCAAGAGGGTCAATGGTGAGGCCGGGCACCTCGGGGGACCGTATGTAGACGGTCGACGCCATCCCCGGAGTGGGGTTACCGTAGACATCACGAAAAGTCACTGTCGCACGGTGCACATCCACACCATCGGCCAATCGGGTTCCCTCGATCGGTTCCAGGGTGCAGGCGGCAGGGCTATACCACTTGGGAAGGAATGTCGTGTCGACCTGCGCCACTGAAGCGTCCCCCTCGAGCCTGGCAGTGATCGTGTGCGTCTTCGCCACGGTACTGCCCACCGACACAGTGCACTTGCCGGTATTGCCCGCGGTCCGGCAAGTGGTCGGGTTAAAAACAACGTCATCGACCGCGTCAAACGTTACCAGGGTACCCTCCGGAGCCGGGGAGCCATCGCTCATACGCACCTTCGCATACACCCTGTTATTTTGTTCCGTATCGCTGACGACCTTATTGTCAGGGAGCATCTCCAACGACAGTTGAGCCGAAACATCCGCGACGAACTCGACGATCTTCGGACTGCCGGCCACCGCCGTACCACCAAACAGCGTGGCGCGCACCGTCTTGGGACCGGGCATCGTCGAGGTGATGGTGGTTTCGCATTGCCCCTGCGCATCGGTCGTACCGGCTACATGCTGGAGCGAGGCGTTCGCGATTTCGGGAAACATCACCAGAACATCCTTGAGCGGACGGCCCTCGGCATCCTTGGCGGTGACGGTGACCGTATAGGCATCCACGCCATTGGCGAGTTTTGTGCCCGTGCTCACGGTCAAGGCCGTGGTCGCAGGACGGCCGACCTCATCCTGGGCTTCGACAAACTGCACCAACGGCTCGACCTGGGTAGCCAGCACCTTGCCGCCGTCCACCGCCAGGTAACGCACCTGCAGGATAATGTCGGTCAACGAATCGAAGACTTCTTGCTGATGCGCCGAGGCATGCCGGGGGAAGCTCAGTATCCAGCTCGACACCGCGCCCGTTCCCTCGAACGGCAGGTAGCGCTCATCGTCGAAGTTCAGGGTGAACAGGCCATAATCATCCAGGCCGCTGGACAAGCCGATTTGCTGGCTGATCCTTGGGTTGAACACAATGTGCCTTGGATCGAGTTCGATATCGCTGTCGGCGGCCAGTTCCCCGGCCTGGCTATAGAGACTCGCCACACCGCCCAATGAAGGTTTCAACAAGGTGCTGCTGCGCGTTTGCACCAGGGTGGCATGGATATCCTGATACCGCCCCAGCACTACCGGGAACGACAGGCTCACGCCCACCAGCTGACGCAGGTAATGGCCGGGATAATCCTTGTCGAACAGCGAGCTGTTCAGCTTGAACGGGATCTCGCCATGATCCCTGAGCTGATCCAGCACGGCATCCCAACCGGTCGCCATGGGTGTAGCGCCATGGCGGCCGGCATTGGGGTCGTAATCCTTGAGCAAGGCCTTCAGGGAGATCGTCTTGGTCAGTTCCAGGCGGCGTTCATGGCGGTTGAGAAACGCCGATTCCATGCGCAGCAAGCCCAGTTTCAAGGCTTCGCCGGCGTTCAGACCCTGACGGTTGTCGGCCCAGGCGTCATGGGGAATAAAACGCGTGTCATGATCGCCCAGCTCATATTGCCAACCCGATTCGGTGGCCAAGCACATCGACAACACGGCGTCATAAGCCTGGAAATACAGCGTCGACATCTGGCTGAGCAACCACTGGTACAGCCCCGGGCCGGCAGCACGGTGTTTGAGGAAGTCGTAGTAGATCTGGGCCTGTTCGCGGGCTTTTTCGGCTTGCCGCAAACCGGTGTTGGCGGAAGCGATAACGATGCGCTGAGCGTCTATCTGTTTATCGATCACTGCGATTTCAGCCTTGGCCTGCTCGATCATGAAGTCCCATTCTTCGCGTCGGCGGCGATACTGATCTTTCTGAGTTAGAAAATCGGCATGGACTACCAAACCTTTTGCAGCAGCATCGACAGCCGTTATTGCCGCGAAGGCAAGCGCGGCAGGCTTGCGTACGCCACCAGACGTCCCGACGAGATTCACCGTGACTGCATCCATTACCTGCGCGGCAGTCGTTGCCCCAGCCAAGCCCGCTGTAATGCCCCCCCCAACCACACGTTCATACATGGCCAATTTTTCATCGCCGGAAACGTCTTCTCTACGCAACCGCTCGTAATAATCTTGACGGGCAGCCACCATCGCCTTGCTGGCCGTCAGGGCATCCCTGCTGCTGCGGGCCTGCTCAATGGCCTGATCCTGCAAGGTCACAGCAAACTCGGAGAGTTCCTGCACATGGGCCTGCAGCAGCTCTTCCTGCTGGGTGCGGTCACGCAGCTCCATATAACCGCGTACCTGCTCGCCAAAGCGGATCAAGGTGTCAACGGCGCCCTGCACACGGGGCAACATGGCGCGGAAACGGTAAGGCGGGATAATCGCCAGGGACCCCAGCCGCCGGGCGCCGCCGCCTTCGCCGGCCAATTGCGCGCGCAACAGGTCGAACGGATTGGCCGGCGCCTCGTAAAGCGCCAGCAGCAAGGGTTTGCCGTCCAGAGTGAGGTTGTTGCGCAGGTTGCCCAGGCGCAAATCGAGGTTGTCCCACAGGTCGAGCAATTGCGTGTTCACCGGCAAGCGGAACCAGGGCGCGTCGATCAAGCGCAACCAGGGGTCGCCCTGGATATGCTGGGGAATATCCTCGGCGAACAGCGTCTGGATCGACGATTCGAAGGCGCTGAACAACGCGCTGTCATAGGCCGCCGCGTCCACCAGCGGCATGGGCTCCCAGCGGCTGATGCTGCGGCCCTTGGACAAGGGGCCGAGCAAGGACAAGGCACGTACATACAGGAGCTTGGCTTCGTTGAGGGCATCGCGGTTCAGTTGCCGGTAAAGCATGTCGCCTCGGGCAATCAGGTTTTTCACATAGTCGGTAAAGATCGCCTTGCGGTAGTGCGAAGGCACGCTGTAGGCAATCGCATCCGGATCGCGCAGGCCACCCAGGCCAAAAAACTGCTCGGCGGGACGGTCGGGCTGGGCTAGGGGCCTGACACACCAATACGGATAGTCCACCGCAGGCGGAGGATCGAGCGGCTGGATCCGCGCCAAGGGGTTGAACATGTGGTGATACCAGGTTTCCGCGCCCAGGTAATCGAACTCGCTGTGCAAGCGCTGTGCGACCAGGTGCGGGGCATGGAAAAACAACTCCCAGAAGTAACGACCGTTGGCACCGTTGAAATCCACGGGAACCGCTTGCGAAGAACCGGGAACGGGGGGTTCCTCCGTGTGCTGACTCTCCCAGCTCAAGGCCGCTTCCACGGAGAATGCCGCCTTGGTGACCAACTCGGCGGCGAACAAGCTGTTTAGCCGAACATAACGCAGGTCGTCCAGCGCCAATGCCTGCAGATCAAGAAACTGCGCGCCCGCCGCGGTGGTCATCACTTTAGGGGCGTCACGGAGCATGGGACTGAGACTCACCAGAAATCTATTCCAACCTATTCCAGGATCGGTAGATTTCGCCACACCAAAAGGAAAGGCATAAGAAGTGTTGGTTGCGCCAGTCCAACTTTTTGTGAACAAGGGAGTTTTAGCTGCACCGTTTAACGTAAGCGCCGCTGAGCCCAACCGCTCCTCCATATAAGCACCGTCACTCTCATAAGCGTACCAAACTCCAAAATCACGCGTCAGCGGGGCAAAAGTCTCAGAGAATATATTTGATTTATTTATAAAGTTAAAAGTCCCTCCGACCGAACCACCCCATTTGAGAGCGACTGTCGATACCACCTTAAATGAAGCCCCTTCCTGAACGTCTTCAAGTGTGAGAGGCAGGAGCGTATCCAGTTCCAGGCCCAATGGAATTTTGTAGCGCATCCGCCTGACACGCCCATTATGAAAAGAGCTGTTCCAATCCGCGCCTTCTGGGGTGCACGGCGTATTTTGATCTATCGTAACAAGCGCTGTTCCATCATGACTAAATACATGACTGTGATTTATTTTTTCCTCAAAATAGAGCACATGATTAATCATCTCGCACAGTGCCCAGGTCTGCCCTCCCTCATAATAAACTCCCCAAAGAACCTCAACCCGGCATAAACCAACCGGACTCGAGTATTCCCAAACGTGTCGATCCTGAAGGGAAAGCTTGATATCCACCCGTTCCATACGGACACTTGAACACGCGCCTTGAACCTCAAGTTTTCCTCCAATCAGCTCCTGCTGAGCGTTCTTACTCATGTGCAAGGTTGCACTGAACTCCAGATAGGAATTCAAGGCATCCGGATATTCTCCCGGAGAGGGATAGTAATTATAGGAGCTTTCACGATCCCACATCACCGAACCGATGATCCAGTCAATATTCGCCGAGCCGCTATCGATGCCCACATAAGGAAACTGCAAGCGCATTGGGTCGTTGCCGAACATCGAACTCGCCACGAGAGACAACTCATTCTGTTCTGCCACACTCAATATAATCTGATTGAATGACTCATCGTACACTCGCAGATCCGCATTCGCGCCCAGTTTAAAGGCTACGACTAACCGAGGGCTCGAGGCAATACGAACATCCATGGCCACCGAAAACGCACCACTCCGGATATAGACCTCCGCCGCCAACTTATCTGTCAAGGTGTTCACCGAGGTGAGCCCTGTATAAAGTATCGTCGCCGGCGACCATTGATCATTGAGTTGCTTATAAGCCATCTTGGCCGAATAAAAGTATTTTCCGGTTCTATGGCCGTCATCGTTGATCTGCGGCTGGCCGGCTTCGACCCAGACCACGTGCAATCGCTCGCGAATCACCACGGGGCGAACCTGGGTGACGCCAGCTTCAAAAGCAACATCGATGGTTTTCCATTCACTCCAGGCCGAGGGCGAAACGTGGGTACTTGAATCACTCAGGTCAATCGCCGCCTTGCGCCAATAGGGCGCAAAAGGTTCGACGTTTTGCCGACCGACAAAATAATAATTCGCGTGCCTGAAGTCCGTGCCGTCGATATAACCCGAGACCATCTTCAGGTTACTCACCAACTCAAACTGACTGAGGTAGTTTTTCAGCGCCACCTGCACGCTGTCCTCGGTCAAACGGCTTTGCCCCAGATCATTTTCCAAGGTCTTGAACTGGCTGGTCTTGCCCAGGCGCAGGGTCGGGTCGATGTAGTTTTCCGGGTAATCCTCGATCATCTGGTAACCGGCCCAGATGCTGTACTGACTCATGCTCTCGCGCCACAGACGCAGTTCCTCGGCGCTGAACCCATAGGGGTAACCGGGCTCCATGCCGTTGTAGATGGCGTGGATATACTGCTGGAGGCTGGCAATGCCCTGGGCGACACGGCTGGTTTCCACCTGGGCACCGACCTGGTTGTCGATCAGCAGGTATTCGTAGAGGTCCTCGGGGGTGGTCAGGCGCAAGGGCGCCGCCGTGTTCGATGACGGCACGATCTGGCCCAGGTAATAGGCGACCAGGGCGTCACGGCGTTGTTCTTCGAGTTCATGGATAATTCCGCTGTTCATAACTCACCCTGCTGCTGTAACAGTGGTGTTGAAAGCAAGGCTCGCACAGACTCTTGTTGCTCCACATAGGCCACCAACGGCTCGACCTGGGTAGCCAGCACCTTGCCGCCGTCCACCGCCAGATAACGTACCTGCAAGATAATGTCAGTCAACGAATCGAAGATCGCCTGTTGATGCTCCGAGGGATACCGAGGGAAACTCAGCGTCCAGCTCGACACGGCGCCCGTTCCCTCGAACGGCAAGTAGCGCTCATCATCGAAGTTCAGGGTGAACAGACCATAATCATCCAGGCCGCTGGACAGCCCGACCTGCTGGCTTATCCGCGGATTGAAGACGATGTACCGCCGATCGAGTTCGATATCGCTGCCCGCAGCCAATTCACTGGCATCGCTATAGAGACTTGCCACGCCACCCAATGAGGGTTTCAACAAGGTACTGCTGCGCGTTTGCACCAGGGTGGCATGAATGTCCTGATACGGACCCAGCACCACCGGGAACGACAGGCTCACGCCCACCAACTGACGCAGGTAATGGCCGGGATAGTCCTTGTCGAACAGCGAGCTGTTCAGCTGGAACGGGATCTCGCCATACTCTCTGAGCTGGTCCAGCACCGCATCCCAGCCGGTGACCCCAAGCGTAGCGTTATCAAGCGCGGCATTGGGGTCGTAATCCTTGAGCAAGGCTCTCAAGGAGATGGTCTTGGTCAGTTCCAGGCGGCGCTCATGGCGGTTGAGAAACGCCGACTCCATGCGCAACAAACCCAGCTTCAAGGCTTCGCCAGCATTCAGGCCCTGACGGTTGTCGGCCCAAGCATCATGGGGAATAAAACGCGTGTCATGATCGCCAAGCTCATATTGCCAACCAGCCTCGGTGGCCAGGCACATCGACAACACGGCGTCATAGGCCTGGAAATACAGCGTCGACATCTGGCTGAGCAACCACTGGTACAGCCCCGGGCCGGTGGAACGGTGCTTGAGGAAGTCATAGTAGGCTTCTGCCTGTTCGCGGGCTTTTTTGGCTTGCAACAAACCGGTTTCAGCGGAAGTGATAACGATTTTCTGAGCCTTTATCTGCTCATTGATCACTGCGATTTCAGCCGTGGCCTGCTCGATCATGAAATCCCATTCTTCGCGTCGGCGGCGATACTGCTCTTTCTGAGTTAGAAAATCGGCATGGACTACCAAACCTTGTGCAGCAACATCGACAGCCGTTATTGCCGCGAAGGCAAGCGCGGCAGGCTTGCGTACGCCACCAGATACACCGACAACATTCACCGTGATTGCATCCATTACCTGCGCGGCAGTCGTTGCCCCAGCCAAGCCCGCTGTAATGCCCCCCCCAACCACACGTTCATACATGGCCAATTTTTCATCGTCGGAAACGTCTTCTTTACGCAACCGCTCGTAGTAAGCGTGACGGGAAAGCACCATCGCCTTGCTGGCCGCCAGGGCATCCCTGCTGCTGCGGGCCTGTTCAATGGCCTGCTCCTGCAAGGTCACGCCAAAATCAGAGAGTTCCTGCACATGGGATTGCAGCAGCTCTTCCTGCTGGCTGCGGTCACGCAGTTCCATATAGGTGCGTACCTGTTCGCCAAAGCGGATCAAGGTGTCAACGGCGTTCTGCACACGGGGCAGCATGGCGCGGAAACGGTAAGGCGGGATGATCGCCAGGGACCCCAGCCGCCGGGTGCCGCCGCCCTCGCCGGCCAACTGCGCGCGCAACAGGTCGAACGGATTGGCCGGCGCCTCGTAAAGCGCCAGCAGCAAGGGTTTGCCGTCCAGGGTGAGGTTATTGCGCAGGTTGCCCAAGCGTAAGTCGAGGTTGTCCCATAAGTCGAGCAGTTGCGTATTCACCGGCAAGCGGAACCAGGGCGCGTCGATCAGGCGCAACCAGGGGTCGCCCTGGATATGCTGGGGAATATCCTCGGCGAACAGCGTCTGGATCGATGATTCGAAGGCGCTGAACAAAGCGCTTTCATAGGCCGCCGCATCCACCAGCGGCATAGGCTCCCAGCGGCTGATGCTGCGGCCCTTGGACAAGGGGCCAAGCAAGGACAAGGCGCGAACATACAGGAGCTTGGCTTCGTTGAGGGCATCGCGGGTCAATTGCCGGTAGAGCATGTCGCCACGAGCAATCAGGTTTTTCACGTAGTCGGTAAAGATCGCCTTGCGATAGTGCGAGGGCACGCTATAGGCAATCGCGTCCGGATCGCGTAGGCCACCCAGGCTGAAAAACTGCTCGGCGGGACTATCCGGCTGGGCCAGGGGCCTGACACACCAATAGGGATAGTCCACGGAAGGCGCGGGAGAGAGCGGCTGAATACGCGCCAGTGGATTGAAAATGGCGTGATACCAGGTTTCCGCGCCCAGGTAATCGAACTCACTGTGCAAGCGCCGTGCGACTAGGTGCGGGGCATGGAAAAACAATTCCCAGAAGTAACGCCCGTTGGCACCGTTGAAATCCAGGGGAACCGCTTGCGAAGTACCGGGAACGGGGGGTTCCTCCGTGTGCTGGGTCTCCCAGCTCAAGGCCGCTGCCACAGAGAATGCCGCCTTGGCGATCAGTTCCTTGGCAAACAGATTGTTGAGCCTTACATAACGCAATGAAGGCAATGCCAATGCTTCAAGATCGAGGAACTGAGCCCCTTGATTGGAGACCACGCGGGGGGCCGCACGGCTGAGCTCGGGAACCAGGTGAACGTCATATTGGTTGTAGGTGTGCTCGCCGACCTGATGACCAAACTGAAAATAGTAAAGTTCTTCCAGACTGGCCGCCGTGACTATCCGGGGGATCGCTGGAGTCGATGCGTTACCATTCAGCGTAAGCTTGCCTGTCCATATGGGCGTTCCCACTCTGCTACCGTCTTCCTCATACCAATAGGTCCAGATCTTGAAATCCTTGGTGACCGGCCGCTGCTTTTCCACACAAATATTACTCGCACTCCCCAATCCGAGTTCCAGCCCTCCCGACAACTCAACCTTGAACATGTCTGCTCTTTTTATCTCACCCGGTCCATAAGACGGAAGAGTGGCTATGTCAAGGTCAAGCTCCACTTGCGCAAAATAATAGAAATACCCCGACGGTTCGATGTACTTTTTATAGGTCCCCGGCTGAAAACTACCGACCACTACGCCTTCGTGAAGCCATTCTCCAGCCGGCAGCGGCAACGTGGAAAACCCCGCATCTACTCTCACCTCCCCGTATAACCTGCGATCACGGGTGGTGATTAACGCCGTGGCTTTCATATTATTGCCGATCGCCACCTGGGCTGAACTATTGCCCATGAAAATTTCAAGCGTATCCCTCTCCAGTTCGATAGCCGAACAATGCCCCTGGAGCAGGAACAACCCGACCGCTCCCGGCCCAGGGTCCATGAACAAAGCCGCGCTAAACTCCAAGCGCTGGTTCAATGCATTGGGTGGGTGTGGCGTGGACCACGGCGAGTCGGGTTGATAAACAATTTCTTTCAACCGCCACTTTATATTGACACCGCCATCATCGATTTCCGCATAGGGGAACTGCAAGCACTCGGCGTTGCGGCCAAACATCGCCTTCGCCACGGTCATCAACTCCCGCCCCTCTCCCGTGGTGCTCGACAAATTAACGACTTTGAAAAAGCGATCCATCACCAGGACCACCTCTTCAGTCGTAGTCTCTATCACTTCGTTTGCCCCCGAAGGGGCCCAGGCCGTGAAGCAAATAACCAGGTTCGTCTGACCAGATTTTCGGATATCCATGGTCACGGTAAAGACAAAGCCGCGAACAAAATCTCCATTGCTGGCCAGTTCATCTTCGAAGCGCTCTTTATCGGTATACCCGCTAAACAGCGTCGTGGAGGGCGCCCACTGGTCATTGATTTGTTTATAGGCCATCTTTATAAAATACGAATAGCGGCCGGTCTTCTGGCCATCCGCGTCGACCTCCGCCGGGCCGGGCTCCACCCAGACCACATGCAGACGGCCCATGATCGTCACCACCCGAACATGCGCCACCTTCGAATCGAAGGCCACATCAATGGCTTTCCATTCACTCCAGGCCGCAGGCGAGACATGGGTGCTGGAATCATTCAGGTCAATCGCCGCCTTGCGCCAATAGTGCGCAAAAGGCTCGACGTTTTGCCGACCGACAAAATAATAATGGGCGTGCCTGAAGTCCGTGCCATCGATATATCCCGAGACCACCTTCAGGTTACTCACCAACTCAAACTGGCTGAGGTAGTTTTTCAGCGCAGTCTGCACGCTGTCCTCGGTCAGGCGGCTTTGCCCCAGGTCGTTCTCCAGGTTCTTGAACTGGCTGGTCTTGCCCAGGCGCAGGGTCGGGTCGATGTAGTTTTCCGGGTAATCCTCGATCATCTGGTAGCCGGCCCAGACGCTGTACTCGCTCATGCTCTCGCGCCACAAGCGCAGCTCTTCGGCACTGAACCCATAGGGGTAACCGGGCTCCATGCCGTTGTAGATCGCGTGGATATATTGCTGGAGGCTGGCGATGCCCTGGGCGACGCGGCTGGTTTCCACCTGGGCACTGACCTGATTGTCGATCAGCAGGTATTCGTAGAGGTCCTCGGGGGTGGTCAGGCGCAAGGGCGCCGCCGTGTTCGATGACGGTACGATCTGGCCCAGGTAATAGGCGACCAGGGCGTCGCGGCGTTGTTCTTCGAGTTCGGGGATAATTCCAGAATTCATATCAAACACCTCCACTAGATCACGACAGCAAAACAATCAAGACGAAATATTGGTATCTGAAGCTGCGTATATGGCGTCGCCATTCGAAACAATATATTCGCTTGTGAACAGGCGCTGAGTCGCGATGGGTTGACCTTCGCTCTGTGCGATTAAAAAATTAACCATCCATTTCGAAGATTCATAGACCAGCTCAGCAGTACCTCTCCAGGGTGCCTCAGGCACTTCTCCGGTTATATAAACACCTTCGAGATCCCATCCCTTGACGGGGGCAGTTATTACACCATTAGTCCGTAGAGAGAACGAAGCCTTTATATAACCATCACGAATCAAGGCATGGTTCAGCCAATAAATCATGCCCACTCTATAATCCCTCGCCCATATCTTTTTCCCGCCAACGTCAAGTGACAACGACAAGAGGCCCGCGTACAAATACTGACCAGAGCTCCCTGGGAGAAATATGTCAAAGTCAACCCCTTCGCGCGTTGACTCAACGACCTTATCGATATCTTCAATCTCCACCCGGATGATCGACAAGCTAGTGCCCACATTTTTCAGCGCAAATGGAATCCCTTCCAGCGCCACACCGGTGCCATCAACCGTTTTCACATTAAGTTTATAACGCGCAAACCTGGCCAAAAACTCCGGAGCACGAGGATAGATATCTTTGCCGGACAAACTCACTTCAAACACAAAATAAGGTAATACAAACACAGAAAACTCAACATGCTCCGTCGTACCGGCAACAGTCGCCGAAACTATATATTCAGCCACCCCCTGCCCCGAGGATATAAATTTCGAACTAAATTTCGACAGACCTTCCTTATCCGTAAGGATCGTCGCCTTAACTTCGCCATTGATCGCCCAATCAACCGGTGTTTTTATAGCGGCCTCTCTATCCACTTCCAGCCAAACAGAAAACACGACGGGATCAGGCCTACCCAGAATATAATGTGTGTCGGAAGATTCATGTTTCACAATAACGGCCTGAGGATAAATCACTGTCTGAGCCGTAGACTTATCCTGAACGTCATTCTCAGCACTCACTGTCACGATTACCAAGCCTGCGACATCGGATCGAAAGCGAGAAAGTGCAATACCATTACTGTCGGTCCGACTGGTCACTTCCAACAGACCCTCCACATCGGCTGTCCAAGTGACCTCCGTTCCGGAAGACACCGGATCACCATTAAGCTCGACCAGCCGACAAGAAAGTTCTACCTCAACACCCTCAATGACAGTATTGGCAAACCGAACATATTGAAAATACGGCGTGCTGGTAAATTCCACGATTGGAAACGTCCACTGACTGCCGTTTTCGTATCGTGCGATCACCGTTGCTTCGCCCAGTGGTCCGCTGCGCAGACTCGAATAGCTGATGCCCTCATGGTTGGTCATCGTCTGGTAGCGCTGGAACTCGCCCAAGGTCGTTCCCCACTCGACCAGACGATCAATACCCAGGTTGGTAAAAGCATCCACCAGGGTGATGCTGAAATTGATCGCTTCGAGTTTGTTGGACAACGCTTGCGAAGGATCATAAGTCGGCGCTGAAAAGTGCAACGAGGCTTCATCACAACCAATGGTCACCGCCGGCGCAAGCACCTTGTCGCCCAGTCCATACTCGGCCACCACACGAGCAATGCCCATGGTGTTGCCGCTCGCCAGCGTGACGCTGCTTTCGCCGTACTGGTCGGTGACGGTCGAGGTCTGCTCCAATTCCCCGAGTTGGTTGGTACTCCAGTTGATGGTGACGTCTTCGAACGGCTCATCCATGAAGTCGCGCAGGGTGATGAAGTAGGTCGCGCTCTCGCCCGATTTGTTGGCCACCAGATAGTCCGGCGTCACCGTGATCACGCTGCTGTGACTCTGTCCGACCTCACCCGCCGGTGTTCCCGGCACAGGTTCGGTGAGGCTGGCCAAGGCCAACTCCGCGGCATAACGAAAGTCTGCCACATCACTGATCGGCGTCAGTCGGCCCAGCGCCAACAGCGCCTCGGCATCCAGATCGGTATGCCGCGCCAAGCGACAGGTGCGCACCAGCAGATCCAGCTCGGCGAGGGTAAAGATCACCCCCTCCTCCGGGTTCAGATGCGAGGCCACCACCAGCACCTGGCGCACGCCCCAGTCGAGAAAACCGGCCAACCTGTTCGCCGCGCTGTCGCGGATCAGCCGTTTGTCACCTTCCAACGCCTTGTCCCACAGGGTGTTGATCAGTTGCAGATAGTCCAGCAACCGCTCTTCCGGTTGTGCGCTCAGGCGTACCGTTGCAGCATATTGGGTGAAAAAGTACAGGGTCTGCAGCGACAACCCAACATCGCCGAGGCCGAACCACTGCGGCTGTTGCACACACTGATCGACAAATGCCGGGCTCAGGTCCAGGTGCGTGGTGACGGCGGCTCGCTTGACCAGGCTGTCAAGCACCAGCAGGACTTCGTCGCCAATGGCCAACTGCAAGGGGGCACTGCTGTTACCCGTTTGCCCATAAACCCGCAGCACCTCTATCAACAGCTGATAGCGATTGCCCTCGGCCCAGAACAGCAGCACCTTGACCAGATCGACGGAACAGTCCAGATAGCCGGCCAGTCCTTCCATCAGCAAGGCTTCCTGGGCGCCGCGAGCACGCATGATCATATTGCAGATCTGGGCGTGCTGGCCTTCGATCGGCAGATCGAATCGTTCCAACACCTCCGCCACAGTGCCGCTCAAGGCCGCTTCATAGTTCTCTTCGGTTTCCCCTTCCAGGTATTTGACCAGGCCCCTGGCCGCCCGAATGGTTTCTCCCGCCTCGATAAACTCTTTCAGTTCCTCGAACCAATCGATGGCGACCGAGGAGAACACCTCTTGGCCTCGCTCATCGATATTCACGACCACGCGGCTTTGCGGCGCACCGACTTCGGCAAAGCTGCTGTCACTGATCAGTGCCGCCGCCAGGCGCGAGTGCATCTGCTTGAGCAGGTTGAGCTCGGCCTCGCTGGCCACCGGTTTGGTCAGGGCCGGCAGCACGATCCGACAGACCTGGCCGACCGTCCACTTGTGCTCGGCCAACCAGGCACTGGCTTCGACCAGGGCGTGGATCACGCTCAAGGTGTCGGTGTTACCAGATGTCTGGTAGGAGGCGATATGAGTCGGCCCGGCCAGTTTCGCGACCAATTGGCTGCCGCCGTTATCCAGCAGTTCGAGCAACGCCAGGGCCTCAATGGTGGTCAGCCCCAGATAATGGGGCAGCCGGACCAACCGGTAGAACGCCGACACCACCGCTGTGTTCCAGCGCAAAGGCTCACCGGCGTAGGCCTGTTCGATGACCTTGGCGGTAAAACGGTACATCTCGAAGGTCATGCCCAAAGCGGCGCACAAATGATCGATTTTCTGGCGCTCGGCCTCATTGCCGGGAGTGATGTCGAATACCTCCCCATCCAGGATCAGCGGGCCGGGAAACAGCGCCTGGCTGTTGAACACCAGGTCAAACTGCGTCGACTGCTTGCCCCGGGCGTGCACGCCCAGCCCCCGGAGCAAGGCGGCAAAGTCGTCCGCGCTGACCTTGTAGCGCGTACGCAGACTCTGGAACAGGCCAAGGGCGCGCAGGGTATCGGTAGTGATCCGATAATCCGACGTTTTCCCTTCGGCGCCAATCGAGGCCACCAGCAGGCGATCAACCTGGTCGAACGGCAGCTTGAGCCAGCTCGCCAGACGGATCATGCGATTGAGCCGATCAAAACGATCATGGGACCAATTGACGATCTGGTGTTGGGGAGCACTCTCATCGTCGCTAGTCGTTTCAATGGCCATGGCCGGACTGAGACCCGCGTTGACGTACACCGAACCGAACACCGCGCCATCCACCGGCACGTCGTCTGACGCAATGAAATTGGCCGACGAATAGGGCGCATAAGCCCCCACGGACAACAGCGATTCGAGTTCATCGGTCTTCAGCCCGGTGTGCAGGCAGAAGGTTTGGGTATCGAGCAACCTGAAAACATCGCCCTCGCCAAAGTTGGCCCTGAAGAAGCTCTCGGGATCGGTGCCGGAGGTGTCGAGCCGATGGGTTCTCGGGTTGATACGGGCCAAGGCAAAGGTTTGCTCGGGTTCTTGATTGGGGTCGAACTCCGGAAAATAGGGCGCCTCCAGCAAAATCCCCTGCTGTACCGGGCCGAAGCCGGTGTCTTGCACCAGGGCAATATCCGACAGCAGCGAATGCACGCCGGGTTCCTTGAAATACGGATAGGCCCGGTCGGTGCAGCGGATAACGTCGCCGGGCAGGCGCTCCTTGCGCTGCAAGATGTAATTGATCTGTTGCTGATAGCGCTCATACGGCAAGGTCGTGGGGTAACGAACATCCAGCAGCACATCGTCCAGCGAACGTTCGTCGCCGAAGCTCTCCAGATAGCGGTACGCCGAGGTTTCCAGTATTTCGTTGACCAGCACCAAGGTCGGTTCGACACGCTCGAGGGCACTGTGATCCAGCCACAGGTCCGCCAGGTCCGGACGTCGATCGGCCAACAGAATACGGTTGCCCTGCCCGTCCCCCGGCCTGCCGCTCTGCTCGATCTTCTGTACTTCACGGTAGAGATCGGCCAGGTAGGCGATGGGCGAGGTCGTGGCTTCAATCGCATCCGTCGGGCAATGATTGGCCCAGTCCGGCCGGAACAGATCGTTGTAGGTCGGGGCATCCACCAGCCCGCGGATGCCGGAACCGGGCTCGAAGGCACGGTGTATCGCCGTGGTCAGCCGCTGCTCGCGAAACTGCCGCAGCGTAACGGCGCTGATGGCCCTGGCTTGCTCATGCAAGGCCCGCGCTTCGGTGATGTGCAAGGTTCTGTCGGTGCTCATCAGTTGCTCGAGCGAACCCTTGGCGATCTCCAATACCGAGTCGTAATGCTCCAGTAGCTGGCTGCGACTGCGCGCGTTCTTGTTCAACAACTGCAACAGTGAACTGGGTTTGTCGTTCATTGCCCGTCTCCGGTTGAGAACTTTTCAACTGTTAGAGGCGTCCTTACCCATTGAGGATTCTTCCAAGGTTCGGCTCAAGAAAACTGCGCAGACTGAGGATTGTTACTCAGGTAAATCAGCGTCCCACCCACCCTGCGATTGAGATTGGCCCTCACTTCTTTCGTACCTGGCGTGGTCGCGACCAGATCCACCGAACAGGTCCCATCCGGCCCGGTGACACAGGTTGTCTCTAGCAACGTCGCGCCCGTCGTTCCGAAATACACGGTAGCGCCCGCAAAGGGGTTATCGGCGGAATCTAGGATCAAGGCCGTGACGGTATGCGCGGTCAAGCCATCGGCCGGCTGGCTCCCCTCGCTGACACTGAAGGTCGAACGGCTTTCATCCCCGGCGATACCAATAAACCTCGCCGTCTGCGGTTGTCCTATGCCAGCGCCATTGCCAAAGGTCGCCGTAATGGAATAGGTGCCCGCGAGTTGCGACGTGATACGGGCACTGGTGGTGGCGCTACCCGGCACAAACTCGCAGCGGTCTGGCGCGGTAGGGTCAATGGTGACGCCGGCGACCGCCGGGAACAGGACATAGGAAGATGCTGTAGTCGCGGTGTAAGGGTTGCCGTAGGTATCACGCAACGTCACGGTTGCCAGGTGCGCGTCCACCCCATCGGCCCTCTTGTCACCCTCGATAGGTTCCAGGGTGGAAGCGGCTGGATCGTACGCCCCGTGAAGGAATGTCGCGTCGACCTGCGCTTCTGAAAGTTCCCCCGCGAGCCTGGCAGTGATGGTGTGCGTCTTCGCCACGGTACTGCCCAGCATCACAGGGCATCGGCCGGTATCGCCCGCGGTCACACAATAGCTCGCGCTAAAAACAACGTCATCGACCGGGTCAAACGTTACCCGGGTGCCCCGCGGAGCCGGGGAGCCATCGCTCAGACGTACCGTCGCCATGATCCAGTTGTTTTTTTCCGTATCGCTGACGAGCCCATGGTCAGTGTCCATCTCCAACACCAGTTGAAACGAACCGAATTCGACGGTCTTCGGAACGCCCTCCACCATGCCATCAGTCCGCGTGGCGCTGACCCTCTTGGTGCCAGGCACGGTCGAGGTGATGTGGGTTTCGACCAGCCCCTGCGCATTGGTATCGCCGTAGGGAGGATTGCGGGAGGCGTCCGGGATAGCGGGAAACACCACCGTAACGCCCTCGACCGGACGGTTATTGGCATCCTTGACGGTGACAGTTGCCGTATGGGCATCCACACCATTGGCAGCTCTTTGACCAGCGCTCACGGTCAAGGTAGCGACCACCGGAAGCGTTGGGGACTCTTCCTCCACCTCCCCCCAGGTATCGTTTTCGTCCTCGGCGATCCCGTACCACCCCAGGTACCGCTGGCGGCGCTTGTAGCCCATGGCGGTGAGGGTCAGGGTCGGGCGCCCGAGCGGATCGTAGAATTGCTGGTCGCAATGCCCGAAGACGCGAAAGGACTCGTCCTTGATATAGCGGTAGCCATCGGCGAAGTAAGGTCGGTAGACCCGTACCGCCAGGCCCTTGTTGTTGTATTCGACCCGTTCGCTGACCCGCCAGCGCTCGGCGGCCGGGGCGCTGACGGGCTGGTCGCCGTCCAGCACCAGAGTGCCGTCGGCCGCGATCTGGTAGGCGTCCCCCGGTTCGACTTTCTGCTTGGTCTGCAAGGCGCGGCCGAAGCCGTCCCAGCACTGGACGGCGATACGGATTTTTCGCCCGGGATTGTCCGCAGGTGCCGGGTAACGGTCGGCTTGCAGGACCGCCGCATGGACCGGCTCACGCTGCCGCATCCAACTGAACGCATCACGAAAGCTGGCACTGGCCGCCCCCTGCAACGCCGCGTCCGGATCGGCGATGGCTTCGGCGGGTAGGCGGGCCACAGGCTGGTACTCGTCTATCGGATCGAAACCGAGCGCAACGCCCGCCTCGGTGCCATGGAAACTGCTGGCCGACAGCTCGCCAAAACCGTCATAGCAGGCCTCCTGGATATTCTGGTTCGGATCGACGATGCGACGGGGCAACAGGAACCGGTAATCGGCGGCGTCCACGCGGGTGACACACTCATCGGCCGTGGTGACACTGATCGGCAGGCAGTAATAGGCATCGAACTCGATGTCCGTCGGCCCCTGGCTTTCGGTGGGCCGGGCACTGATCAGCCGATAGAAGCCGTCCAATTCAGCGTAGGTCATAAAGCCCTTGCGGGTCGACCACAACACCCTGTCCGGTTCCGTCGGCAACATGGCCTCAATGGGCCGATAACCGAGCCCGGGCAGTTTGTCCTCCAGCTCCGCGGGACTGAGCACAGACGCATACGCCTGCAGCGCCGCCTCATCCAGCTCGGCGGACTCCAGGAAGTCGACCAGCGCCTCGAAACTGGCCTGCCCCGCCGGCAGGGTCTGGCCGGCCTGTTGATAACGCTGCACGGAAAACTGCGTCAGCACCCGCTGGTAGTCACCCGCTGGCGGCGCATTGAGACGGTCGAGCATCGACTCATGGGAAATATCCTCCGGCCCCAGCACCGCCTTCGGCAGCACCAGCGCGTTGCCACGGGACAGGTAGGGCAAGCCCAGACGACAGCCTTCCGGATCATCCAGGTGAATAAATTGGGCGCGGCTTTCGTTCAGGTAGTAAAAGCGCTGGGCGTCGTCGTGGGCGGCGCGCCACCAGGTTTGCTCATGGACTTCGCTGAACGGTGGATCGTCGCTGACGCTCTTGCGCCGGGCATAGTCGACCGTCACCTCATGGATCAGCCCGCCATAAGGATCCCAGGCCAGGCTGATATGGTGCTGACACAGAGGGTCGTCAGGTTGACGCTCGTAGGTATAAGCAATCGACTCCAGTTCCAGCGGCTGCATTCTGCAGTACGGCTGGAATTCGTTGCGCCGTTGCAACAGACGCACGGCATAACGCGATTGCTGCACCGAGTAGGGCCGGTCCTGCAACAGGTCGTCGGCGTCGAGACCGAATACCTCGACCCGCAGCGGCATGCCGGCCAGGGCGTAGGCCATGTCGTGCCAGGTCAGATCATCGGCGTCGCTGATGATGTCGTCGGTCGAATCGACTTTCGGCGCCAGCAACAAGGCCGTACCCAGGGGCCGAGCCGCGCTGTCCGAGCGGTCATAGTCCAGGCCCGGCAGGTCGGGCAGGCGCCCGGTATGGAACCAGCTCTTGCGCAGCACCGGCGCGGTAAAACCGGCCAGTTGCTGTTCGTCGCCGGTGACGTCGCTGTCGGTTTGCAGCACCAGGCCAAAGCCGCGGAACTCGCGCTCCTGGCCATCGTAGAAGCCCTGGCAGTATTCAAAGCGCTGGGTCAGCCGATTGCCGGTGATTTCATCGAGCTGGATCTGCTCGACGGCCACCGGCATCGGAAACGGCACATAGCTGACAGGCTCCAGATTCGCCGCCAGCAACGCCTGTTTTTCATCCAGCCATTCCTGGGCCGAACTGCGGTAGATCACCTCCCCCACCGCGCCCATATTGTTGTTGGTGCTGTGCAGCAGATACGGCTTGGCCTGGACAAAATCGACACGCCAATGCTGGGGTTTCATATGGGGGATGGTGATTACCAGGCTGGAACAACCGAGCCCTTGCAGGTCGGCGGTGCTGACCTGGCACAGCCGGTCATAACGCACGCCCGGCGGCCAGGGCTGGATCAGTGGCGTGCCCTCAAACCCCATGCCGGTGCGGTTCATGAAGATCTCGGCATGGTCGCTGGTGAGGTAGATCAGGTCCGCCGCGCCGGAGCCGTCAAGATCGGCCAGCAACACCCGCGAAGCGTCGAAGGACTCGTAGGTATAGGGCAAGGTGCCCAGGCGAAAGCCCGGGTCGAAACGACCGTGGCCGCGGTTGGGCCAGCAGACGATTTCGTTATGGCGAATGCGCACCAGATGCTGCTGGCCGCTGCCCAATACATCGCTGAACGCCACCAGTTCAGTCGGCGCCGGACTCAGCACGGGGAGACGATCATCGGGCGCGGTTTCGATGAAGTGCGCCACATCCTTGCCCGAGGCAAAACCTTCGCGCCGGCGGTTGGCATACAGCCGCACGCTGCGCGGACCGATCAAGGCCAGGTCGGACAGGCCGGCGCCCATCAGGTCGGCCAGTTGGCTCTGCGGGTGGAAGAACTCCACGGGAAAGGCGTCAAAGGTGACGAACCTGGACCAACTGCGATCCGGGTTGAGGGTGAAAAAACCACTGACGCCGGGTTGCGCCATCACCCAGTCCAGGCGGCCGTCGCCGGTGAGGTCCATCAGCGACTGGCGCACCGGTTTGCGGCTGTCCATCACCGGGATGGCGTCCAGTCGCCGCCACGAATCGTAGACCACCTCATCGGCCGTTTCCGCCGGCTGCGCCCGTAGCGGCTCACGGTAGTACCAGGCCTTGTCGCTGCGATAGAGCACACCCGGCAGGCCCTCTCCATACAGGTCGACCAGTTGATACTGCTGACCGTCGTTCAGGCCGGGCATGGCATCGAATTCTTGATACTCACTGTCCTCGGGTTCAAACGCCGAGTAGCTGAACTCAACGGGCGGGCGCGACTGGATTTGCCCCTGCTCGTCATAACCTTGCTGGTGCGCGGCGGACAGCAGGTTGTAGCCCAGTTCAGTGGTCCGATATTCAAGCAGCAAGCGCTGCACCAGCAGCGGTTCGCTGCCCAGTTCAGGGAACTGGTGGAACATCAGCACCTGTCGGCACAGGCGCAGGTTACCCAGCAGGAAGCCATAGCCGTAGGTTGCGAAAGGATCGCTGCGCACCGGCCACACGCCCGTCGGCTCGTAGGCGGGAATGTCCTCCACCCCGGTGTCGCGCTCGCCGTAGTCAAAAATCAGATCGAAGTGCCACTGCACCTGCTCCAACTGTCCCGGCACCCAGTGGTAGAGGTGCGCGTTCGCCTCGGCATTGCCATAACGCACCCGGCTCAGATAACACTGGGCGCGAAAGTCGCGCGGCGTATCGTCAGGCATCCCGGCATGGTCTTCGCCAGCGTACTCATAGAGGATATGTTCACCAAGGGCATTGAGGCTTTCTTCCAGCAGCCATTCGCCGACGCGCAGGTGATCTTCCAGGTCGGTACTGCGTGACGAGCTGTTGTAGCCGTACAGGTGCAGGCTGCCGTCGGCCCCGTGAATCAACCAGAACCCCGGGTAGTCGTCCGCCGAACGCCAATGTTCGATCCGTTCGAACGCCCCTTCGATACGGGGGAAGTAACGCGCCACCTGATAGTCGATGCCCAGCTCCAGGCCTCGATAGCTATTCACGGGCCTGCGAATGATCTTCCCGTCGGCATCACGCTCGGCCATCCACACGGTGCCGTCGGGGCCGAGCATGACATCGTCATCGGTGTAATCCGGAACGCCCTTGCTGGTACGCCGTGCCACGCAACCCAACGACAATACCCAGCCGATGCCGAACAGGCTGTTACCGACGCTGCTGCCATAACCGAGGGTCAGGGCCGGGGCGAAACCGCGTCCGGGCGAGATCGGCAACGGCAGGTCAAAGGAGGCCTTGCCGGTGGAGCCTACCTCGCCCCAACCCTTGCCGATGCTTTGAATCGCGCCGCCGCCCTTGGGCAGCGACGGCGGCGTGATGCTGAAGTTCTCTTGTGGGTCCATCGCCGGGCTCCAGGCAGATCTGCTGGGAGCTAATGTGGGCGCAATCCGGGGGCCTCATCTACTGTCAGAAATGACAGTTTTTTAGTGATTAACGAAATAAGAAAGCATCAAACAGGGCATATGCCGGCCGGCCCCAGGCGATAACGTGACCCCATGACTCACTATTAACGACCAAGATCGAGCATAAAACGACCCATCCATTACAACGTAGTCCTCCGATTCCTGCCCGCAACCCCTTGAATTTATGGAAGTACACCTGCTGTAACACTCTTTCAGCCGACTCGCCTAGCAATGATGGCACTTTGACACCCGTCATTTCTGACAGGTTACATTGGATCACATTTGACGTTGAATACTCCCAACACCGAAACAGGGCGGCAGGGTATCGAGCATGAAAGGGACGAACACGGTCATCGAGATAAAAACTCGACAAGCGTTCAGGGCAGAGCTGGGCAGCCTGGAGGTGCCATTGATCCGGCCCCGACCCGCCGTGGTGCTGGTCTATAAACGTCACTGTCCGCCGTGCGAGAAGCTCAAGCCCTTGCTCGAAGCCCTGGCATCAGGGCCTTACCGGGATCGGGTGGCGTTCTATCAGATCAGTTATCCGATCTTCAAACTGTTCCAGCCGGAGATCAAGATTGAGTTCGTTCCGGCCTTGTTTTTCCTCGATGGCCATGGCGCCCAGACGCACATGTATGGCACGCAAAAGGACGAGGTAAAGAAGGGCCTCGATTCGCTCATTTTTGTCCCGAACGGGGTATTCTCGGAGATCTTCGACTCTCGACAAGCCCACTAAGGAAGTGCCATGCCCGTTGCCCTGATTACCGGATGTTCCAGCGGCATCGGCCGCGCGTTGGCGGATGTGTTCAAGCACGCGGGTTACCAGGTCTGGGCTTCGGCGCGTCGGGCCGATGATGTCGCGGCGCTCGCGGCAGCCGGGTTCACCGCCGTGCAGTTGGACGTCAATGATGGCAATGCCCTGCGGCGACTCGGCGAACGGCTCAACACCGAGTGCGGCGGCCTTGATGTGCTGATCAACAATGCCGGTTACGGCGCCATGGGACCGCTGCTCGATGGCGGGGTTGAAGCGATGCGTCGGCAATTCGAAACCAATGTGTTCTCCATTGTCGGGGTGACCCGGGCGATGCTCCCGGTGTTGCGCCGCGGCCGAGGGCTGGTGGTGAATATCGGCAGCGTGTCCGGGGTGCTGGTGACGCCGTTCGCCGGGGCTTATTGCGCCTCGAAGGCGGCGGTGCATGCCTTGAGCGATGCCTTGCGCATGGAGTTGGCGCCGTTCGGGATCCGGGTGATGGAAGTGCAGCCCGGGGCCATCGATACCCGCTTTGCCAAGAATGCCGGGCATGAGGCTGAACAGTTGATTGGCGAGCAATCGCCCTGGTGGCCGCTGCGCGAGGGTATTCGCGCACGGGCCAATGCCTCGCAGAACAATCCGACCCCGGCGGCCAGCGTGGCCGCCGACTTGCTCAAGGCCGTGCAACAGGCCCGGCCGCCGCGCCTGTTGCGCCTGGGTAATGGCAGCCGGGCATTGCCGTTGATGGCCTGGTTGCTGCCCAAGGGGTTGCTGGAAAAGGTGTTGATGAAGCGCTTTGGTTTGAGCGTACGGCTGTAACAACCGGTCACGCTCACTCAAGCCTGGCAGAGAGCGCTTGTGTGGGAGCGGAGCTTGCCCGCGAAGAACGATAACGCGGTGTACCTGAAAAACCGCGGTGCCTGCATTCGCGGGCAAGCTCCGCTCCCACAGCCAGCCTTGTGCTCAGGCGTGGTCTTTCATGAAGTCGATAAACACCCGCACCTTCAACGGTAGATGCCGGGTGTCCGGATACAGCGCGTAAATTCCCTGTTCGACAAAGCGGAAGTCATTCAACAGGCGACACAGCCGCCCCGCTTCCAGATCTTCGCGCACCAGCCAATCCGGCAAAATCGCCACGCCCTGCCCCGCCAGGGCAAAACCGCGCAGCACCGAGGAATTGTCCGCGACGATCCGTGACTGCTCGGCCGCCGGCCGGAAGAAAAACGGCTCGCCGCTCTGCACATGGGTCAGGCCCAGATCGCCCAGGCGCCGATGCACCAGGCTCTGCACCTGTTGCAAGTCCTCGAAGGTGTGCAACTCGCCGCCGGGTAGCCCGGCAACAAACTCCGGCGAGGCCACGGCAAAGATCTTGAAGGTGCTGAGCTGCGTCGCACGGTGATTGGAATCGGAGACCTGGCCGAGCCGGATCGCCACGTCGAAACGTTCCGAGATCAGGTCGGCGTGGGTCGAGGAGGTCGACAGATGCACCTTCAACTCCGGGTGAATCCGCCGGAACAGCTCCAGCGCCGGAACCACCTTGGCCAGGGCATATTCGACCGTGGTGGTGATCCGCAGCGTGCCGCGCAGTTGCGTATGTTCCGAACGCGCCTCGTCGATCGCCAGCCGGGCCTGTTCCAGCATGCTCAGACAGCGCCCGTAAAAGCGCTCGCCGGCCTCGGTCAGGGCCAGGCGCCGGGTGTTGCGGGTCAACAGGGTCACCCCCAGTTCGGCCTCCAGGCGCTTGAGGGTAAAGCTGACCACGGCCCGGGTCTGCCCCAGGCGTTCGGCGGCGGCGGTCAGCGAACCGGCCTCTACCACGGTCTTGAAGGTCTCGAAACGATCCAGGCTGACCATGGGTCAAGGTCTCCATTGTCAAAATATTTTTGACAAACTAGCAGTCAATGCGCGGTTTCCCAAGCCTTGCCGGCGACCTAACCTGTCGCCTTATCCGATGGAGACCGTCATGAGCTATCGCTCGAAAATCGCCCTGGTGTATCTGCTGGGGTTTTCCCTGGACCTGGTGAACATGTTTGTCGCCAATGTCGCCTACCCGGAAATCGGCCATGAGCTGCGGGCCACGGTGACGCAACTGGCCTGGGTCGGGAACGCCTATATGCTCGGGCTGACGGCGATCATTCCCCTGAGTGTCTGGCTGGCGGCGCTGGTCGGCGAGCGACGCTTGATCGCGGCCTCGCTGGTGCTGTTCGCCGTGGCCTCCTGGTGCGTGGCCCAGGCCGGCTCCATCGAGGCGCTGATCGGTTGGCGGTTGGTGCAGGGCCTGGGCGGCGGTTTGCTGATCCCGGTCGGACAGGCCATGGCCTACCGCAACTACCCGGTGAACGAACGCGCCGGTCTGACCTCGCGGATGATGCTGGTGGCCCTGTTGATCCCGGCCTTGTCCCCGGCGCTGGGCGGGCTGATTGTCGACCATGCGTCGTGGCGCTGGATCTTCTACGCCAATATCCCGCTGGCACTGCTGCCTCTGCTGCTGACCGGGTTGTGGTTCAAGCCGGACGTGCGCCCGGCCCAGCGGCCAGGGTTCAGCCATCGCGGCCTGTGGAGTGCAGCCCAGGTGGCACGTATTCCGCTGTTGCGCCTGGCGATGCTGGTGTACCTGTTCGTCCCCGGGGTGTTTATCGGCACCCAGTTGGTGGCAATTCTCTATCTGCGTGGCCTGGGGGCGAGCGCGGCGCAGACGGGCGCCCTGATGCTGCCCTGGGCACTGGCCTCGGGGGTGGCGATTGTGTTCGGCAAGCGCCATTTCAACCGACTCGGCCCCAAGCCCTTGTTGCTGGCGGGCCTGTTCGCCCAGGCACTGGGCATCCTGTTGTTGGTATTGATCATTGATCCCCACGGACCGCTGCCGATCATCGCCTATGCGCTGATGGGCCTCGGCGGCAGCCTGTGCAGCAGTACCGCGCACAACTGCGCGTTTCTCGATGTCGAGTTACCGCGCATGGGCCACGCCAGCTCGGTGTGGAATATCAATCGGCAACTGAGCTTCTGCCTCGGCGCGGCGCTGCTGATGGGACTGCTGGATCAGTTGGGTAGCACGCCGTTCGGGTTTCACGGCTGTTTTCTGATTGCCGCGGCGTTGACCCTGGTGCCGCTGTTCGCCGTCTTTCGTCTCGATACGCCAGCGGTGCTGGCACTGTTAACCCCCAAACAAGGAGAACCTGCATGAGCGATAAAGCGCTGTACCTCAATGAAGTGATCGAAGCCCATAAAGTCATCGAGCAATGGTTTGCCGGAGCCCTGGAGAACGACGCGTTGGCGCCGCTGCTGGCGCGGTTCTCGGAAGCCTTTTCAATGGTCACGCCGACGGGCAGGCAATTGGACAAGTCGGGATTGGGCGAGCTGTTTGCCGGTGCGGGCGGACGTCGACCGGGTTGCGCCATCACCCTGGGCGAGCTTGAAGTGTTTGCGTTGCACGAAGCCGGCGCCATCGTTCGTTATCGCGAATGGCAGGCCGATGACACGGGCACGCGTACAGACCGGCTATCGACGGCGGTGTTTGAGAAACAGTCGGATGGGCCGGTGCTGTGGCGGCATCTGCATGAGACCTTCACTCAGGCCTGAGAAATCAGTACATGTTTTTTTGGGGCAGTCATAAGGCAGCCTGTGGCACTGTCAGCCTTGGAAGAGTAGGATTAAAATCTACAGACTCAATTTTAATATTATTGAGTCTACAGATTATACTTCAAGGATATGATCATGACAGTCACCTCACCTGCTCCAGGACTGACCAAAGCGCATGGCGTGACAGGTCTGAGAGCCGCCGTGGGCGTACTCGAAAAATGGCAGGCCTCGAGTGACCAGGCCTGTCGTATCTTGCGTATTTCCCGCAGCACCTACACCCGTGCCAAACAGCGTGATCCCGAGTGGTCCGTTGGACTGGATGCCGACCAGATGCAACGAATCAGCTTCGTTTTGAACATCCACGCGGCCTTGCGCGGCATTTTCGATAATCCCGAGAACGCCTATGGTTTTCCGGCGATGGCGAACGATAACGAGTTTTTCAACGGACGTGCCCCGCTGGACATCATGGCGCAGGGCGACATGATCTCGCTGTACGAAACGTTTCGGCGGATTGACGCCCTGCGGGGCGCGCAATGGTGAAAACAGGCGATTTGCCGACGTTGCCCGGTGAGCACTTGCAAGCTTACCGATTGGTCAATTCCAAGTTCCCACCGATTGCCTTGTTCGATGACGTGGCGGACGCGGATGAGTTCGAGGTGCTTTACCAGATTCAGGCCCTCACCAATCCAAGGCTGCAGAATGAGCTGGGTCGGCTGGAACTGATCCCACGTGGCGAGATCCCCTTCGGCATTCCCGGATGCGCCTACGCGACGGCGCCCTTCACTCACGTCAATCCGGCGGGGTCGCGGTTCAGCGATGGCAGTTTTGGCGTGCTGTATCTGGCCGATACGATGGAAACGGCACTGGCCGAGGTGCGGCATCACCAGAACCATTACTGGTCGAAGGTGCAGGGCCTCAACTACGAACGTTTTGTTTTCCGGGGGCTTTCTTGTCAGTTCACTGACGCGGCGATGAAAGATGCCATGTCCATCCCTCTGGCAGACCCCATTTATGATCCGGATGACTACACCCATTCCCACGCATTGGGGAAGGCGGTCAAGAGTGACCGGTGCCCCGGCCTGCGCTACCGATCCGTGCGCCATCCGGGCAACCACTGCTGGGCGCTGATGACCCCACGCCCGGTCTTATCGATCATTCAAACCGCTCATTACGAAATGATCTGGAACGGCAAAATCACCGGTGTCAACCAGATCACCGGCGCCTGATCGTGATGGTGCGAGAAGCGGGTGTTTGTGGAGCCCCTAAGATCGCCAAGAGCTTCGCGGGCAAGTCGGGACGCCGAACCGCCTGCTCCTACAGGGTTGTGTCGTACACAAGATTGGTGAGCGGCAGCTTACTGTAGGAGCCGGGCTTGCCCGCGAAGAGGCCGGCGAGCCTTGCGTCGGTTGTGCGGACGCCATCGCCAGCAAGCCGGCTCCTACAAAATGTGTGTTTCAGGCCTGACTGATCGCGGTCAGTTCGTGACGGCGCCAGCCTGCTCATCCAACACCAAATCCACCCACCGCTGAGCCAACTCGATCAAGTGCACCACCCCCATCGCCACCTGTCGGTTGGAACCGCTCTGGTTGTCGGCGTGCTCATAGGCCGTGGCCGCTGCCGATTGCAGGACGGCATAGGCGTTGACGAGCGCATCTTCGCGGCTTTTGGATGGCGGCATTGGGTAAGCGCAGGAGGATTTCGGACGCTGATGCGGCCCCAGGTCATAGTGTGCGAAAGCACGATCGGCAGCTTGGGGGTCGATGATTTCGGCGCTGGTTGATAGCGGAGGATTGGGCGTGATCTTGAACATAGTACAAGTACTCCAAGTGCATGTTTGGGAGCCGCCACCATCGCTGCTAAACGAGGGGGTGGCAGCCGTACGCAGGTTAGCAGACCGGTGCACTAGGAACCCGGCGCGCCGTGAGGCGCCCTGCGCACGACCACCATAAAAGCAGGGCCGAAAAAAAGCGCCTTGCTGAAGGTGGCGCTGTGCGCCTAGTTACACGACGAGCTGCTAAACCCGGTCACTGAATTGGCAGTGACGAAATCAAGCCTAGTCGCGCAATCAGGCACAAACAAGCGCCCAGGATTTTCTAGGAAATTTCACTCAAGGGAAAGCGAGTTGTCTTGCTGTTCGAGGTTAACCCCAAAGCTTTTAGCGCTCTGGAGGACCTCTTCGCGGGCAAGCACCGCTCCCACAGTTTTAAGTCGTACCTGAATACTGCATACGACTGAGAACCTGTGGGAGCGGTGCTTGCCCGCGAAGCTTTTAGAGATCTTCAGGCTCCCGCCGGCTTGACGATCACCGTGCAGGTAATCCCCGCCGCCAACAGCACCCCGTCCGGCACCTGGTCGATATGAATCCGCACCGGCACCCGCTGGGCCAGGCGCACCCAGTTGAACGTCGGGTTCACATCCGCGATCAGCTCGCGGCTCTCAGGGTTGTCACGGTCATAGATCCCCCGCGAGATACTCTCCACATGCCCCTTGAGTACCTGGCCGCTCATCAGTTGCATATCCGCCGGATCACCCACCTGGAGATGCGGCAACTTGGTCTCTTCGAAGAAGCCATACACCCAGAACGAGTTCATATCGACCACCGCCATCTTCGCCTCGCCGATCCGCGCATAGTCGCCACGGTGCACATTGAGGTTGGTGACGTAACCGTCCACCGCCGCCCGCACTTCGGTGCGCGCCAGGTTCAACTGCGCCGCCTCCAGCTGCGCCTGGGCCTGCTGATAGTCGGCCAGGGCCGCGTCGGCGGTGTTGCTGGCGTCGTCGCGGCTTTCCTTGGAGATCACCAGGTTGTCCAGGTCGGCGCGGCGATGAGCGTTGAGCTTGCGCATCTCCCAGGTGGCCTTGCGCGAGTCCACCAGCGACTGCGCCTGCTTGACCGCAATCCGGTAGTGCTCGGGGTCGATGCGCATCAGCAAGTCGCCCTTTTTCACCACCTGGTTATCCCGCACCGGCACCTCCACCACTTCACCGGTGACGTCCGCCGCGACGTTGATGATATCCGCGCGTACCCGGCCATCGCGGGTCCAGGGGGTTTCCATGTACTGGACCCACAGGACCCGGCCGATCCAGATCGCCAGGGCCAGGACCAGCAAGGTGGCGATCAGGCTGAAAAGCTTTTTCATCAGGTCGTTCTCAACGGTAGACAGTGAGCGCCAAGGCGCCGAACAAGCAGCAGAACAGGCTCAGGCGCAACAGCGCCGGATGCCAGAAAAAACGGTACAGGTCATGGCTGGCGATAAAACGGTCCAGCGCCCAACCAAGCCCGGCCGCGATCAGGAACATCAGGGTCATGGTCGGCATATAGACGCCGTGGAAAGCGATTTCACGGGGCATGAGAGAGTCTCAGGTCGGCCAACGGGGATTGCGGGTCCAGCAACGAGGTGCGGATAAAGTGCAGGTAGCTCTGCACCCGGCGCAGCGCCGAGGTGTCGAAGTGCCGGGCAAAGGGTTCGTCGGTGGACTGGACCCGGCTGATAGCGTGGTCCACCGCCACCAGGGCGCGCTCCAGGTTGCTCGCGTTGGGCTGGATAAACAGGCGCATCAGCGCCCGCCCCATGACCCGGATCGACTGGCGCCACGGCTGCGATTCGGCATAGGCCGGGTGCACCGGCAGGATCGCCTGTTCCTTGCGCAGCTCGATAATGGCGTGGCCGACTTCCAGCACCACGAACATCCAGCGCAACAGTTGGCTCTGCACTTTCGGCTGCCGGACGGCCAGGCCATAGGCCTGGTGCAGCAGGTCGCGGGTGCCGCTTTCAAAGGTCGACCCGAGGCCCTTGAGCTTGCCGCTGATGGCGAACACCACCTGTTCGCGCAGGTCCTGCTCCAGCCGCCGCCATAGCCAGCGGCTGTTGGGCGGCAGGATGATCGCCCCCGCCGCCGCGCACACCAGCATGCCAATGACCATGCCGATGTAGTCGTTGATAAAGGCATAGGGGTTGTAGATCGTCAGGTTGTCCGGCACCGAACCGATGCTGAAAAAGATCAGCAGGCCCAGGCCGACACCCGCGTACGCCGGGCGCGAGGCCAGGAAGGCGCCGAGCACGATCACCGGCGCAAGCGTCAGGCACAGCAGCGCGAAGCCGTCGATGTAGGGGAAGACGAAGAACATCTCGACAAAACCGATCAACGCCCCGAGCAAGGTGCCACAGGCCATCTGGAACGCCATGCGCTTGGGGTTCGGCGTGGCCGCCGCCAGGCCGACCGTGGCCGCGGCGACCAGGGTCATGGTCGCCCCGCTCGGCCAGGCGGTTGCCACCCAGTAGCTGCCGAGCACGATCAGCACGAAGGCAGCGCGAATCCCCGAGGCCGAGGCCGCCAGCCAGTTGGTTTTCGGTACATAAGGCTCGTCCCACTGTTCGCGTTCGTGGTGGTGATCGGCCAGGGAGGCATGGGTCAGGGCGTAGCTGTGCAGTTCCTCGACGAAGCGATAAAGCAGTTCATACGCGGTGTGGAAATCCAGCAGGTCGGCTTCGCTCGGTTCGCTTTGCAGGAAACTCGCCCGCAGGCTGCGTACCTGCTCCGGCAACCCCAGTTTGTAATCGGCCAGGCGGCTCGCCAGGCGCTGGGCATCGGCGTCGGTCAGGGCGCGTCCGGCAAAATCGTCGAGCAGTTCGCCCAGTCCCGGAAAACCCGGTTCGATGGCCGCCAGCACCTGCGTCCGATCCCGGCTGCGCAGGCGTTCGAGCAACTGGTGCAGGGCGTTGAAACGGGTGGTCAGGGTCATGAATTCGCTGTTCAGGCGATTGAGCCGGCCATTGCGTCGACGCATGTGCGGGTCTTCGAACACCGTGACACTGCGCAGGCCCTCAAGCCCCACCGCCTGGGCGATAAAACCGATATTGGCGCTTTCAAACGCCGCGCTGGCATGGGGACCGCGCAAGCCGGCGCTGACAAATCCGGCAAACACGCCGAAGCGTTGATAGAGCGCATTGCGCATGGCCGCACTGGAGGTCTGCGGCAGGATCGCGGCGCTGACGAAGGTCGAGCAGACAATCCCCAGGGAGATTTCCAGTACCCGCCATACCGCCGCCATAAAGGCCCCTTCCGGATGGGCCAGGGCCGGCAGGCCGACCATCGCGGCGGTGTAGCCAGCCAGGACAAAACCGTAGGCGCGGAAGTTGCGGTTGCGTTGCGCGCCGGCCGAGCAAAGCCCGACCCAGATCGCCAGCGCGCCGATAAACAGTTCGGTGTACTGGGCGAACAGGGCGATCAGCGCGACCATCACCGCCGACCCGGCCAGGGTGCCGAGGAAGCGGTAGAAACTCTTGGCAAACACATGGCCGCTCTGCGGCTGCATCACGATAAACACGGTGATCATCGCGGTGCGCGGCTGCGGCAGTTCCAGGCGCATCGCCAGCCACAGAGTGAGGAAGGCGGCGGCCAGGACCTTGAAGATATAGATCCAGGTCACGCCGTCGCTACGGGCCCAGTCAAAGAAGCCGCGACGCCATTCCAGGGAGTACAGCCAGCGCACCGGGGCGGGCAAGGGAGTCATGACGCGGTTCTCAATGATCGAAGGCGGCCAGCACGGCCGGAGGTTTGTTCGCCACGGTGCGGTTCTCGGCCGGTACGTCGTTGCCCGCGCCCAATCCGCCACCCAGTTCGGTGACCAGTTCGGCATGGGCACTCAGGCGCGCCGCCTGGACCTGCTGTTCGACCTGCTGCTGGTGGAACAGCAGGGTCTGGGCGTTGAGCACATTGAGGTAGTCGGTCAGGCCGCGTTGGTAGGCGACCATGGCGATGTCGTAGGTTTTCTGCGCCGAGGCCACGGACTGGGCGGCGAACACCTGCTGCTTGTCCAGGGACTCGCGGCGGATCAACTGGTCGGAAATGCCCTTGAGGGCGTTGACCAGGGTCTGGTTGTATTTCGCCACGGCGAGGTCATAACCCGCCGCCGCTTCGCCCAGTTCGGCGCGCAGGCGGCCGCCGTCGAAGATCGGCAGGGACACCGCCGGGCCGACGCCATAGTTGAATTTCTTGCCGGTGAGAAACGCCAGCGGGCCGCCGCCGGTGGCCATGTAGCCGAGGTTGCCGACCAGGTCGATGTTGGGATAGAAGCCGGCGTGGGCGACATCGATGCCACGGGCCTGGGCCGCCACTTGCCAGCGACTGGCGACCACGTCCGGGCGCTGGCCGAGCAATTGCGCGGGCAGTGCCGAGGGCAGTTTCAACGCGGTGTGCAGGGACAGCGACGGGCGTTGCAGCTGCGCACCCTCCCCTGGACCGACGCCAGCCAGGGCGGCCAGCTGGTTGCGGCTCAGGGCGATCTCTTCGTCCAGCGCATCGAGCTGGCGATGGGTTTCCGGCAGCGGTGTCTCGGCCTGGCTGACTTCGAAATGGGTGCCGATGCCGCCGTTCAGGCGTTTTTGCGCCAGGTCGAGAATCTGCATCTGCTGCTTGAGGGTGGCTTCGACGATATCGCGCTCGGCGTAGTGCAATGACAGCTGGATATAGGCGTGGACGATGCTGTTCTGCAATTCGAGCCGGGCCTGGCGTGCTTCGGCGACGCTCATATGGGCGAGGTCCACGGCCCGTTCGCTGGCGTTGCTTTCGCGACCCCAAAGGTCCAGGGAATAGCTCAGGCCCAGCCCGGCATTGTTGTCCCAGGTGGTGGTGCTCGCCAACTCGCCGGGGCCGTAGAACTGATCGTTGGCCCAGTTATGCCGTTTGAGCGCGGCGTCGCCCTTGATCTGCAGCGACTCGGCGGACTCGGCCAACCCGGCCATGGCCCGGGCCTGGCGCACGCGGGCGGCGGCCATGGCCAGGCTCGGACTGCCCTGCACGGCGCGGTCGATCCACTGGTCGAGTTGGCGGTCGCCATAGGCTTTCCACCACTGCGCGGCCGGCCAGTGCGCGTCGCGCTCGGCGCCCTGGATCGCCTGGTCGGTCAGCAGGGTATTGGCGGCCAGGGCCTGACCCTGTGGAGCAATACCTCCGGTGCCGATGCAGCCGCTGATAGCCAAGGATAAAGCCCAAACACTGAGAGTCTTCAGCTCTCTGCTGATGCGACGCGGCACTGCTGCAAATTCCTGGGGTGGGGAGAAAAGCGGTTTTCTGTGAGCACGGGATTGGTCACAACGCCGTCCTGTAGGAGCAGGGCTTGCCCGCGAAGGGGCACTTGAGGCCGCCAAAAGCTTCGCGGGCAAGCCCTGCTCCTACAGTTATGGGGGTGTTCTTGAGATTGGAGGGTGCACACAGGTCGGGGCAATTCTAGAGGGCAGCCTGTCAGACGATAAGATGGCCTTTCTGTGAAGCTTTGTTACCGTTAGCGCGATAATCCCTTGGTCGTATGCCCATCACCCTGTTACTTCGTGTCACAATTTACCGTCACCCCAGAGAGCCTTCCATGGACACTTTGCAAAATATGCGCGCCTTCAGTTGCGTGGCCGAAGCCGGCAGTTTCACCGCCGCCGCCGTGCAACTGGACACCACGACGGCCAACGTCTCGCGCGCGGTCTCGGCTCTTGAGGCCCACCTGCAAACCCGCCTGCTCAACCGTACCACCCGGCGTATCGCCCTGACCGAGGCCGGCAAGCGTTATCTGCTGCGTTGCGCGCAGATCCTGGCCTATGTCGAGGAAGCCGAGGCCGAGGCCAGTGACGCCCATGCGCGCCCGGCCGGGCAGTTGAAAGTGCACTCGATGACCGGGGTCGGCCAGCATTTCGTGATCGATGCGATTGCCCGTTATCGCAAGACCCATCCGGACGTGACCTTCGACCTGACCCTGGCCAACCGCGTGCCGGACCTGCTCGACGAGGGGTATGACGTGTCCATCGTGCTGGCCAGCGAGTTGCCGGATTCGGGGTTTGTCTCGCAGCGCCTGGGGATCACCTACAGCATCGTCTGTGCCTCGCCGGCCTATGTCAAAGCCAACGGCTGCGCGCAGCGGCCCAGCGACCTGCTCAACCATGCCTGTTTGCGCCTGGTGAGTCCGGTGATCGCCCTGGACCGCTGGGCCTTCGATGGTCCGGATGGTCAGGAAGTGGTGAACATTGCGACCTCGCCGTTTCTGGTCAACTCCGCCGATGCGATGAAGGCGGCGATCACCAGCGGCATGGGGGTTGGGGTGTTGCCGGTGTATGCGGCGATCGAGGGGCTGCGCAATGGAAGCCTGGTGCGGATGATGCCCAGCTATCGGTCCCAGGAGCTGAATGTGTATGCGATCTATCCGTCGCGCCAGTACCTGGATGCCAAGATCAAGACCTGGGTCGAGCACTTGCGCAGTACATTGCCGGAAATCCTCGCGGGCCATCAGGCCGAGTTGGCGGCGTATGAGTTGAAAAACGTGCGTATCGCCAACTGAATGTTGTTGTAGGAGCGAGCTTGCTCGCGATGGGCGTCAACGATAACGCGGGGCATCTGATACCCCGCGGTGTCTGGACCACCATCGCGAGCAAGCTCGCTCCTACAAAGTCAGAATCCACCGCACAAATCCGACGAAAAATGATAGCGTGCTTGGCATTCCCGCCGTTCGATGAGCCCTGCGATGAAAAAGACCGTACTCGCCTTCAGCCGCGTCACCCCCGCCATGGTCGAGCACCTGCGCCAAGACTTCGAAGTGATTGTCCCCGATCCCAAGCTCGGTGATCTCAACGCTCAGTTCGACGAAGCCCTGCCCCATGCCCACGGCCTGATCGGCGTCGGCCGCAAGCTCGGGCGCGCCCAGTTGGAAAACGCCGCCAAGCTCGAAGTGGTCTCCAGCGTCTCGGTCGGCTACGACAACTATGACGTGGCCTACTTCAACGAACGCGGGATCATGCTCACCAACACCCCCGACGTGCTCACCGAAAGCACCGCCGACCTGGGCTTCGCCCTGCTGATGAGCAGCGCCCGCCGGGTCGCCGAGCTGGACGCCTGGACCAAGGCCGGGCAATGGCAAGCCAGTGTCGGCCCGGCCCTGTTCGGCGGTGATGTGCACGGCAAGACCCTGGGCATCGTCGGCATGGGCAATATCGGCGCCGCCGTGGCCCGCCGTGGTCACCTCGGTTTCAATATGCCGATCCTCTACAGCGGCAACAGCCGCAAGCCGGAACTCGAACAGCAACTCGGCGCCCAGTTCCGCAGCCTCGACGCGCTGCTGGCCGAGTCCGACTTCGTGGTGCTGGTGGTGCCCCTGAGCGACAAGACCCGTCACCTGATCAGCCATCGCGAACTGGGCCTGATGAAGTCGGACGCGATCCTGGTGAACATTTCCCGGGGTCCGGTGGTGGACGAACCGGCACTGATCCAGGCCCTGCAAAACGGCACCCTTCGCGGCGCCGGCCTGGACGTCTACGAGAAGGAACCCCTGGCCGAGTCGCCGTTGTTCCAACTGAAGAACGCCGTGACCCTGCCGCATATCGGCTCCGCCACCCACGAAACCCGCGAAGCCATGGCCAATCGGGCGCTGGCCAACCTGCGCAGCGCCTTGTTGGGCGAGCGCCCGCGCGACCTGGTCAATCCCCAGGTCTGGAAAGGCTGAGCGAACACCGGGCCCGGCTAATCCTGCCGGGCGTCGAGGTCTACCCGGAAAAGCCTGGGCAAGGCCTGGCGCGTGAGGATTCGCAGCCAGTTTTCACGCCGCTTCAGGTACTCACGCTGCAACGCTTCGCCACGGTTCTTGTAGTCCTGCGTGGTCTCGCCTTCCAACGGTTCATAGTCGAAGAACTCGCCAAAGAGCCGGTCGTGCTCGCTGATATGGCTGTTCTTCAGGAACGTCTGCCAGTGACGGTTGCCCATCAATATATTATCCAGCCCTTGTTCGGTTTCGACGTGCAGGACGAGCAGGCGCATGGACTCGACCGCCCTTGGATCAACGGCCCTCGGCGCCACGTCGTCAAGAAACAGCGGCGGCAGGTGCAGATCGCCGAGCTCGGAGACGTACCCCCGAAAACGCTCCTCCGGATACTGGACGTTCTGTCTGTACACCTCATTGTGCAAGGTGAAAAAGCGGAACTCTCCCCGGGCCAGAACAAAGACCCCCAGCTCCGTCTCACTCACCTCGGTCTGACGGCGCGCGAACGCATAAAACGCCTCCAACTCCATCTGCCGGAAAATCTCAAAGGCCGTCGAGTCCCCCAGCCCACCGTAGTGAACGATATCGAATAACCGGGTGCGCAACTCCCGGTCCTGTGCGCCCAAAGAGAGGAGGTACTCCATATGCCTGACCAGGTCGTCGCGAATCGCATCCTTGCTCTCCAGATACAACTCGGGAAGCTTGGCCAATTCCCTGAAAAAAACCAGGAACTCCTCCCCCGAGGCGTCGGACAAGCTCCGCCAGGCCTGCGTAAGCGCCTCGTCGAGGCCTTCCGAATGCCCCCCCAGCCACAGATCGAGCCCCTCCACTTCCGGCACATCAAAACCGAAACGGCTAGAGGGATGACTCAGTTTGAAGTATTGAAGGCGCCGCCGCGTATTGCCTGAAAGCGGGTTGTTGGTCAGCGTCACCGCTACCGGTTCAGCATTCTCGGCCCTGGCGGCCGCGAACCCGGTGAAGACCCGTCCCGAAATATCCCGAATGCGGTTGTTGCTCAAGTCGGCAAAGACCAGTTGGCGCAGCTGCTCGATCCCCTCAGGCAAGGTTTCTATCCGGGTATTGTGCAGATCCAGCTTTCTCAGCAAATGCAGCTCGTCGAGATCGGGTGGATACCCCAGCGGATTGTCACTCAGGTCCAGCTGGACCAGTTCGCTCATGCCGGCCAGGCGCCGATGACCGCCCCGGGGAAAGGCAATGCGGTTATGCGCCAGCTTGAGCCGGCGCAACTCGCGCATCGAGCCTTCCAATACAGGAAAATCGGACAGCCGATTGTGGGACAGATCCAGTTCCTGCAACGACACGAACTGACGCAGGAACTGGTCGAGAAACACCGGCGCCTCGATTTTCATGCTGCGCATCGACAAGCGCGTGACGTGGGAAAAATCGGCCACTCGGGGAAACAACGGAAAGCGACTGACCTCCAGGCGGTCCAGGTTCAGTAGGTAACCGGCTTCTCCACTGTTTTGCGCGGGGGCGCGCAAGGTTTCCCGGCGCCAACACTGCTTGATGCGTTTGGCGAACTGATACAAATGCGCCCGTGATTCAGCGTTATACCTCGTCTGGCGCCAGCGCTTGAGATCGCCTCGGAGTGCGTCCAGCTCCCGAACCCGTTGACGGATCACCCCGTCACGACTGGCGAAATCCTCCCCCAGCAACGCCAACTGTCGAGATGCTTCGGCATAGGAATAGCCCGAATACAGGCCTCTGAAACGCTTCAATTGCCGATTGTGCCGCCCTTCACCACCACTCAGTTCATAGCCGACCCGGCCGTCGGCCAGACGCCGGGGCGGCACGAAACCGGGGATCTCGGGGCGCATGCCCAACAAGCGCTTCGCCCGCCCACGGTCAGCGACCGCCGCACCGGCCAGGTCTCGCCGCAACTGGCTGGCAAACCCGCTGGGGACCAGCGCCCTGCGCGCGGGCTCCGGCAACGCGGCCACTATCGAGGGAATCAGGTTGCGACTCACCGGACGCAGGCCACGACCCTGACCGGCGGCAGGCGCGTAGCCTTCGGCGGACTTGACGATCACTGCCCGCTGGGACGCATCGGCACTGCCCAGGCTGTCGAGCAGCGTCCCCGAGGCCGAGGTCTCGCGGATCTCGATACGCAGGTCGGCCGGCCATCCCGGCAGATGTTCGAGCAGATGCAAGGCCAGCCGGTCGTTGTCGCCATTGATCAAGCTGTCGACCTGAAACCCTTCCAGCGCCCGAGCGAGCCGGACATCCTGAATCCACCAACGCGCCTCTTGCCCCAGCGCCAGGGGCAGCTTGCCGGTTTCCATCTCGCGGATCTGCGGGTCATCGGCCTGCTCGACGATCTCCCGGGCCAGCGGCTCCGGCAGGCTGGGGAAAAGCCGACGAATCAGCGCGGTCGACGGATCGCTGTCAGGCGCCCGGGCCCGCTCAAGCGCATTGCCCAGCAGGCTCTTGAGTGCCTGGGTATCCTCGCGGTTTTTTTCACCCAGCGCCTGCACACGGCTCGCTTCATCCCGTTCGCTGTCACCGAAGAGTGCGAGGCGCTCCTGATCGTTCAACTGTTCGAGCGCCCGGCTCAGCACCTTGTCGAGCTGGCCGGTGCTACCCAGTCGATCGAGGCTGTCACCGACCCGCACATGACTGTCCACCCGCTGCAGCGTATCCATCAGCAGGCCCGGTGCCCGCAAACGGGTCACATGCACCTTGCGCAACTGGTTCTCGCTGACATCACAGATCGCCATCAGTTGTCGCGCCAGCTCATCGGATTGCGCCGCCGCCCGCTCACCCAGCCGCCGAAACAGCTTCAGCCCTTCCCATTCCAGCGGCTGCTCCTGCTCATGCCACCAGGCACCGGCGCCGTTGTGCTCCAGCTCAAGCCGGTAAGCTCCGGGCAAGCGCGGATGCTCGATGCCCCAGTCGTCGAACAGCGGATGCCGGTCGACCTCGAACACCCCGTCATCCAGGGGCAGCCAGGTCTTGTCCTGCCAGCGATACAGCCCCAGCGAATCGGGTTCCAGCTCGGCAGGCAGGTCGACGGGTTGCCGATAGGCCTGCGCCGAATCGTTCCAGGGCCGTATATCACCGTCCTCGGTGCGCCGGTCCGTCAGGGCGTCCCCCGCGTCGCGGCGCAATCGCCCGGCATTGTCCGCGGTCGCATCGTTGATCCCCAGGCGGATCTGATCATCACGGTTCAACGCGCGGTTGAACGCCTTGTAGAAGTTGTCATCGCCCGCCGGGACCGGGCGCTCATCCTGGCTGAGCGTATCGAATACCGCATAACGTCCCTGCCCGTGATGGCGCAGCAACACCTGCTTGCCCGCCGGGTCGGCGGCCACCGACGCCACGGGTTGCCCAGGCCGGA
Source organism: Pseudomonas gingeri (assembly GCF_013385425.1). Lineage (GTDB taxonomy): Bacteria > Pseudomonadota > Gammaproteobacteria > Pseudomonadales > Pseudomonadaceae > Aquipseudomonas > Aquipseudomonas gingeri_D. The sequence continues at coordinate 45,776 of NZ_JACAQA010000010.1, forward strand.
CCTCGGTAATCTCCAGGGTCATCCCGAGTTTTTGCCCGAGCAGCGCCGCCATGCCTTCACGGGCCCAGGCATCCGTCGACGCATTCCAGGCCCGGCGGTGATAGATGCCATCGAGCGCCCGCTCCAGGCTCAGGCTTCTGGCTGCTTGCGCGAGCCCATGGCGAGGGCCTTCGGGCAACAGGCCCGAGGTCATGAACCCGGCCCGTTCGGCGCTCGACAATGGCTGGCTGCGCCACCACTCGGCAACCCGCGCGGGGGACAGGTCCGGATGCAAGGTCAAGGTCTGTTCGAGCAACGCCGGTCGCGGCGTGCTCGCCACCGGAAGAAACCTGCGCAGACCCGGCGCCAACTCCGACCGCTCGGACTTCAGCCGCCCCGGATAACGGCTCAGGGCTTCGAACAAGTGGACTCTTTCACGAATGACAAGATCAACCACCCGCCGCCTGAGGATAACGGCCCTGCTCGAAAACGCCTGGTTGGGCGCAACGGGCCGGCTTATCACCGCATCGCTCGGCAACAACCCAAGAATCAACCCCACCGGCCCCAGATCGTGATCGGCGATGGCCTCCGGCGCAGCGTGATCCACATACCCGCCATCCGCCAGACGGCGTATCGAAACATGCAGGTCATGTTCGGCCAGGGTGTCTTTTTTCCCGTAGGCCTCCAGCAGCGTGCCCTCCTGGTCATGAATACTCAGGGCCAGCTCGTCCGGCCAGTCCGGCAATTGCGTCAGCGCCGAGAACAGTGCCCGATCACCTTCCTCCGGCAACGGCAGCCGCGACACCAACGGTGCGCTCAAGGCCTGCAGGGCGCGGTCGGTGTTATGCCGCTTGATGGTGTCGACCAGCGCGGCCGGCGCCGGCTCGCCCGCCCAGACCCGCTGCAGGGTGTGCGAGCGGCTCCCGCTGATCCGGCTCAAGCGGGTCAGCTCCTGGCCGGTCAAGGGCCCGCCGGGCAGCAGTCGCTCGCCCAGTTGGCTAAGGGTCGGCGGCTCGGGGTTGTCCAGTGCCAGCTGCCAACGCTGCAGGTCCGGATCGAAATTCACCGCCGGGCGGAATACGTCGGGGTCCGGATGCACCAGGGTGTATTGCCCGGAGACGGGGTCGTGGGCCAGCTCGAATGCCCGCCGTTCGCCCTCGACCAGAAACTCGCCGTATGGCTTGCCGCCCCGCTCGATCACCCCGGAGGCCCGCACCGCTTCGCCATGCAGCAGACCGATTTTCACGCTGACATAACGGTCCAGCCGGGAAGCCCAGAGGGTATGCTTGCCCGCCACCTGGACCCGGTGCACGGCGCCCAGACAACCCTGCAGTTCCCGGTGACGGCGTATCGACCACTTCACCGCGTTGCGATGAAGGCCCGCGCTGATCAACAGATTGCCGATATCGATGACCGACTGGGCCAGTTGCTCCGGACGCCCTTTCGCCGCTTCCGTCAGGCCCTGGATAAAGTTGTAGCCCAGGCTCCCGAACAGGGCGATCTGCACCACCCGCCCCATGCCGCGCAGCCCGCCCGGCACCGGCAACAGCAACAGGCCGAGCACTTCATCCAGCACCGCACTGGCACCTTCGATAAATGCGCGCCAATCCTGAACCGAGCGTTCGACCGCCAGTTCGTTAAGGTTCTGCTGGTCACGTTGTCGGTAATAGTCTCGCAACGCCTTCGCGGGCGTGCTCGTCAGTTCCAGGTACTTCCACTGGAGTGTTTCGAGCAGCGGCGCCGGAAAAGCCCAATGGAAGGCATCGTAGAGCCCGCCGGTCACGGCGTTCAGCCCTTCCGGGCGTGGATGCTCGGTGACGATATCGCGCACCACGGCCTGCTGCTTGATGCTCAATGGCGCCAGGAACCAGTTGAGGCGCTTTTGCCCATTGTCGTCCTTGAGCTGCTGCTTGAACTCGGTCTCGAACGTTGACCTGTCGCAGTGATAACGCAACGCCCCGCCCAGGCGGTTCGGGTAGTAACTGAAAACACCGTCGAACCGCTCGATTTCGAAGGTGAACAACGGCAGTTCGAGAAAACTGGAGATCACGTCGCTCTCGCCAAAAAGCGCCTTGCCCAGTTGATAGGAGAGGTTGACCTTTTTCAGAATGGCCACGACTTCGTTGTCCGGGAGCCGGATCGATACGGCATTCACCGTCACGCTGTCCGGCGCGCTCCATAAAGCATGGCGCAGGACAGTGAAGGGCGCGTTGGTGACCCCGGTGGCGGCGCCATTGCGATAGGCCTCGTAGGGATGGAACAGGATCTCGGCCCAGGCCATCTGCTCCAGGTGCTGGCCCAGCACGCCCCCCTCGCCCAGCGCCTTGTCCACGCGCGCCTTGAGATCGCGCCCGAAATCCAGGTCGCGGGCGATGCTCACGAAGTCGTGGATCGGCATCATGCTGACCTTGTTGATTTCATGGGGCGGGAAGCCCCATCGATAGCCGGGGCCGGGCCGCTCGTTGATCCAGCTGGCACGCACCTGGTTGGAGCTGAACAGATCGCCGAAGCCGAAGTTGAGGCAGGCCGCCTGCCAGAGCGACAAACTGTAGACATGGGCCAACGGTGCGTTGGAGTCGTAGGCCCGCTTGTTGCGTTGGCCGGGTACCCAACCGCTCTCCTTGAATTCCATGTGCAGGGTGTGGATATAGATCTTGCGGGGGTCCAGGTCGCGCCCGGTGCTTTCGCGCAAGGCTTCACGCAAACGCTTGAGCCCGTCCTGCTCGAAGGTGCTGCCGAGCTTGCGATTCTCGGCTTCGACAGCCTCGGTCATTTTGCTGAGGTAGCGAAACGCGCTGGCATAGGTCAGCCGCTCGACCTCGTTCAGGGGCCCCATCGCCGCGGCGGAAACGGACAACAGATGATTGCCGATGTCCGCGAATCGCCAACTCTTGCGCGAGTGCACAAAACGTTGCTGCTCCTCGATAAGCGATTGGGTCTCAAGCTCGACAGCGGGGTCGGGAAGGGGGTGGGAAGCGTCCATGGTTGCTCTTTTCATTGCTGGAAAAGCCCAGCCTAGCCCTCCCTCCCCGGGCAACGGTTCTAACTAAATACGACAGGGGTCGTGTCACTCAGGGCACTGATCGTCAGCGTGTCGATCCGCGCGTTACGCTCCGGCTCGGGCAACGATTGGAAATCCTCCCGGTAGGCCCGCTCCAGAAACCTGCGCCAGGCAATGTCCGACTTCAGGTAACGATGCAGGCCCGCCGGCTCCGCCGCCGTTTCCATCCGCCGGACATGCTGGACCATGACCTCGAGCTGAGCATCGCTCAACATCACCTGCTCCTTGTAGAAACGTCCGTTGAACAGGTCGGGCAATTCCAGCCGCTCGGCCAACAGCTCCCAATAAGCCCGGTAAACACCCAGATCGGCGACCTTGTTCCAGAGCACCTGCAAGCGGAACTTGCCTTTGAGCAAGCGCAGCAGCCGGGCCTGGGCCGTGGCCTTGTCGACCTCGTTCAAGGCCTGGCGGCAGAGCACCGCGAACTCCAGTTCGTTGAACACCCGCAACCTGCCCGTCCCCTCGGCCGTCAACACCAGTTGCCGGATAAACAGCTGTTCGCAAAAATCCGCGCTTTCGGCTATCGCCTCGAGCACCCGCCAGACACGTTGAGTCAGATCTCTGCGCACAGCGGAAAACTGCGGATCATAGAAGGTCGCCAAGGCGCTCAATTGCTCCAGGAAGTCGAAGAATGCATCGGCGTCCGGATCATCCCTGAGCCGTTGCCAGATCCAGTTCTGCTCATCGCTACGCTCCACGGCCGAGCCCCAGGCTTCGATACCGACAGGCCCTGAAAGCTCGGCGATGGCCAGCCCGAAGGTAATGCCCTCGCCCTTTTGTTTGCGGGCATCGACCGATAGTTTGGCCAGCGCGTCCTGCTCCAGCGGATTACCCTCCAGATGCACGCCACGCTTGAGCAGCCGCGGAGCCGAGAGCAGGGTATCGGGTACCTGGCGGATCCGGTTATGGGCCAGGTTCATGTAGGCCAGGCTCTTGAGAAAGACCGTACCCGAGGGCCATGAATCCATGCCGGTCCGGCTCAGGTTCAGTGACTGCAAGTCGGACAGGGCACCGAAATCGGGGAGCAGCTTCAGTGGATTCCCGCGCAAGTTCAGTATTTTCAAGCTTTTCAGCCCGACCAGTTGCAAGGCCGCAGGCTCGGTCAGGACAATCTGGTTTTCCTCCAGGTCGAGTTCTTCCAGCGCCTTCATCTGGCCAATCTCAGGGGGCAGACGCTTGAGGCCGGCGCCATACAGGCGCAGGTGCTTCAAGGCAGGAAACGCGCTCAGGAACGCATTCACATAGCTGATCTCAAGGTTCATGTCGCGCACCAGCAGTTGGGTAACGTGCCTGAACGACACACTGAGCCTGGGCATCTGCTCGACCGCAAAGCCTTCGAGCAGCAACAGGCCGCCCAGCAGATTGCGGCTTTCCCAGCGCCAGCAACGCCTGATCCGCGACGCCATGGCCATGCGCATCCTGAAGTTCACGTCCCATGCCATTCCGTCCGCGCCGCGCGGGGCATCGACCCAGGTCACCAGCTCGTTTTTCAACGTGATGTAGTCGCGCTCCAACGCCTCGACCGCCCGCCGTTGCTCCGCGCTGGTGCTACCTGCCGCGCGCAGCAGGTCGAACAACTCCTGATTGGTGGCACCGCGATAGAGTTTTTTCAACCGGCCAAACAGCTCCACCCCTGGCAGGCTTCGGCCGCGCCCGCTCAGCGCGAGGCCAATCTGACCGCTGCGCTGGCGCACCAGACGGCGCGGCAGTGAGGCCCAGGGCGGAGCGGGACGCAAGCCGAGCCGTTGGCGCAGTTCGGCGCGCTGGCGAATCGCCTGCTGGCTGATCAGGTTTTTCAACAGCGCCTCCGGTCCTTGCGCGCCTCCCCAGGGCAAGCGGGCGGGCAGATCCTGGACCACGCGGGACAAGGCCAGCAGCAGGTCGCTTTGCGCCGTGCCCTGTCGGGAAACCTGCTCGCCCTCGACGATAAACGACTCATAACCGTCGGGCCGCTTGACCACTACGCGTCGCTTGTCGATATCGGCGCTGCCGCTGCTCTCCAGCAGCGGACCGTCGACGCCCGTCTCGCGGATTTCGATCCGCGCCTGCTCCGGCCAACCCGGCAGGGCCTTGAGTACCACCAACAAGACCTGATCGCTATGGGCATTGCTCAAGCCGTCGGGGCTCAAACCCATGAGGGCCCGGCCCAGGAGAGCTTCCTCGCACCACCAGTGGGCCTCTTCGGCCAACGCCAGCGGTATACGTCGCGAGTCGGTGATCAGCTGACGTTGCCATGATTCGCTGTGCTCCAGTATCTCCTCGGCCACCCCGCCAGGCAGGTCGGCAAAAACCTGTTCCAGCAGTCTCGGCAAAGGCTTCGCCGCTTGGCCGCGCTGGCCGGACAGACCATCGGCCAGCGCCTGCCTGACCCGTCGCGGATCACTCGCCAGGCGACGCAGCAGGTAGCCGACCAACTGGTTTCCCGACAAGCCCGGATCGAGGGCCAGCCACAGATCATCCGCGGAGCCGAGACCATTGAGCGCCGTTTTGAACAACGCCGGCAGTTCCGCCGAGCGCCAGGTCAGCGAGGCGATATTCCGCTCGATATCCAGGTAATCCCTGAAGCGCTGCATGACCGACAGCAGGAAGGCCGGAGGTCGTTGATTGCAGAAAATCGTCTGGCGCAACAGGCTGTCGGAGGTATCGCTCACCGCCAGTATCTGCCGCGCGACCGTCTCGGAAAACGATGCCGCCTGCCCACCCAGGCGACGAAACGCCGTCGGCCCCTCCCACTCCAGCGGGTCTTCGAACTCGTGCCACCAGGCACTGGCGTCGTTATGTTCCAGGCGCGGTGTATAGGCCCCCGGCAGATCGGCGGGGTTGATTCGCCAATCCTCGGGCAACCCCGTGTTTTCAATGCGATAAAGGCCGCCCTCAAGCGACAGGTAGGTGTTGTCGCCCTGGCGATAGAGACCGGCGGCGTCGGGGATCAGGGTCGACGGCAGGGCGACCGCCTCCCGGTAATGCTCGATCGGCAGCAAGATACGCCCGTCAGCCGCCCGCCGGCGCTCCAGGACATTGGCGAGCAGGGTTTGCAGGGCCTTCACATCGGTCGCCGAAGTGACACCCAACTGGCTCAGCTCATGGGGTTTGAACAGCGCCGCCAGGGCGAGATAGAAGCTGTCGTGGGTCGGGCTGGTGCTGACCCGTGGACACAGGGCCGTTCCCAGTTGTTCCCGGACCAGCAACTCACCGGCCAGTTGCAACCATTGATCGGTATCGCGGTGGAACGAGCGAGCCTGATGGATTCCGTCCAGCGCACGACCCAGGCGGGTCATGGCTTGCGCATCGGCCAATGCCCGGGCATGGGTGCCGGATAATTCGCCGTGCTCCAGCAGCCGTTGGCGCTGAAGCGGCTCCAAGGGCATACGCCGTAGATATTCGGCGATGCGCGCCAGCGACAGCGCGGGGTACAAGGCGTGGAGCTTGAGCACCAGCGACGGCAGGGACGGCGCGACCAGCGACAGGTAATGGCGGGCGGGTGCCAGCGAGGCGGAGCGGTCCATGCCGTCGTGGGCGCCAAGCATCTCGAACAACGCCTGGCGTTCAAGCCGGGCCAGGGCGTTGACCTGCTGGCGTATCGCCTTGTTCCACTGGCGACGGACAAAGGGCTGGAAGTCGCCCTTGAGCGGGCAACCGTCGGGCAACAGGCCGAGGATCAGTGCCTGTACCCCCTCTTCATGGGCGAGACCGTCGGAAAGCAGCAGTGGATCGGCCGGCTGCTCGATATACCCGCCCTCTTCCAGGCGCCGGATCGCCACCCGGTGCTCGAAGTCGGCCGGCCGCGCCTGCCGGCCATGGACCGCCAGCAACTCGCCCCCGGGCCCATGGATAAACAACCCGGTGGTTTCGGGCCAATCGGACAAGCGCGGCAGCAGGCAGAACAGCACACGCTCGGCATCCGCCGGCAAGCTCAGCCGCGCATCACGGCTGCCGATCAAGGCATCGAGGCCCGCGTCGATCTGTCGGCGGCGCTCGGCCTCGACCAGCGACGCCGGGGGCAGCCCGCCCGCCCAGACCTCTTCCAGCGCCTCACGGCGAACACCGCTGATGGTCAACAGCGTCTCGGCCTCTTCGGCATTCCCCTGGACCATCATCCGTTCCAGCCAACGGGCATCGCTCAGGGTATGGCTGTCATCCAGGTCCGGCTTCCAGCATCGCTCTTTCCGGTCATAGCGCATGGCCGGACGAAATCCCGACGGGTCGGGCGCAACCGCCACATAACGCTTGAGCACGGCATCGTATTCCAACCTGACCTGAATCGGTCCGCCGGGCTCGCGCACCTCGCCGAACAGTACCCCGCCCTCCTCGAAAAGCCCGCGCTCATCGGCGGCAAAGCGTTCCCGCAGCCCTCGCACGGAAACCCCATAGCCGCTCAGGTCGACCTTCCACAGCCGGGGCGGGCCCTGGGCCGCCGTCACCTTGCGCCAACGTCCGACCTCCAGGGACAAGGCCTGCAGCCGCCGCTCCAGGACCTGTCCGGCATAACCGAGCGCCGCCCCGGTCAGGATCGCCATGCCGACGCTGGCCAGCGCTTGCCCCAGCGCCTTGGGACGCCCCTGGAAAGTCGCCAGGATGCCATCGGCCAATTCCACGCCCAACTGGGCGAACATGGTCACCGCGAGTATCCTCCCCAGGATCCCGAAACCGCCCGGCACCGGCAGCATCAGGACATTGAGCAGCAGGTGCATGACTTCAAGGAAGCCCTCCTTGACGGCTTGCAGATCGTGTTCGGTCTTGGAGACCGCGATCGCTTCGGTATTCAAGCGAAAACGCCAGGCATAGAACTCGGCCAAGGCCTGGCCGGGGCTGAAATCGGCAAGCGTATCGCCATACGCGAAAGCCAGGTCCTCAACCCCGCCCCCCGACCAGATCCACTTGTAGAGGTCCTCGAAGGTCGACATCCAGGTGAGGCGCCTGGGCTTGGGGTGATCCTTGAGCCACTGCCAGAACTGATGCTGCTGCTTGAACGCCAGCGACGAGATCAACCAGCCCAATTGCCCGCTGCTGCTGTCTTTTTCCAGTTGCGCCTTGAAGTCCTGCTCGAACGCCGCTCTTGAATCGTGGTAACGCAAGGCTCCCCCGGGACGGTCGACGCAATAGCTGTAAAGACCCGACTGGCCCGACACCTCGAAGACTTGCAGGGGCAGGTAGATCAGTTGCAGGGGCTCGTGCTCGACCTCGAACAGATGCAGCAACGCGCTTTCGACGGACTCCAGCACCCGGTCCAGGCGCGCCTGCAGGCCGCCGGTCAGGCGCAGCGCGACATAGGCGCCCTTGAGTCGGGGACGCGCCGTCGCCAGTTCGTCCCGCAAGGCGACGAAGGCGCCGTAGCTCAGGCCGGTGAGAGTCGGCTGGCGGGCCGCGTCGTACAGCGCAAAGTGAATCTGCGCATGAGCAAACGCCAGTATCGACTGATACAACCGCCCTTCCACGGCCATGGCTCGCGCCACATGGGGCTTGAGCACGGCGCCCAGATTGAGCTCGCGGACGATCCGGACAAACACCTCCGTCGCCAGCAGCCAGCGTCGATCGGAGATATCGACTTTTTTGTCGAAGGAAATCCAGCGCCGCTTGAGGTTGGCGTAGCTGGAATCGGAGAAGGCGAAATTCAGGCAGGCGGCCTGCCACAAGGTCATGGTCGAGACCGTGACCGTGCCGATGCGCCGCTCGAACGACTCCACCTGCACCGGCGGGCCTTCAGCCACGGGTTGCCGGACAGCCGCCGCCGAATCGATCACGGTGTGCAGATAGGTGGTCTGCGGGTCGAGGTCCAGGCCCGAGGCTTCCCGCAGGCGTTCGCGCAGCTTGGCCAGACCGGCCTTTTCGAAGGTGTCGACCACCTTGTGGCTCTCCTCGTCGAGGGTCGCCCGGGCCTCCATCAACCGGCGATAGCAGCCCAGCCAGGTGCGCTGTTCGGCTTCATGCAGCGGCCCCATGGCCGCCTTGAACGAAATCGCCAGTTGCTCGACGACCTGCTGTCGCGCCCAGCTTTCCTCGCTGTGCAGCAGGTCGCCGTCGCGCTGCATGAACCCCGCCAACAAGGGATCGTCGACCTCGGCGGGAGGCGGAGGCTCATCCCCCGGGTCGACAGCGGTGCCTGGTTCAACTGATCGGTTCATGGCCTGTCCTTCCTGATACGCCGTGGAAAGCGTCAGGTTATCGGGCCATGGAGCGGCGGCTGATCTACATAAATCTGCTGTCCGTCAGGCCATCCTGGCCGACGTCGGCCGCGGCACGGCCCTTGGCTTGCGGAACACCAGCACGTTGCCCGCCATCACCGCCACCAGCCCGAGCAGGGCCGGCGCGCTCCAGTGATACCCCTCGGCATAGGCCGAGACATTCAGCGCCACCAGCGGAAACAGCACCGTGCAGTAGGCCGCGCGCTCCGGCCCCATGCGCCCGACCAGGGTCAGGTAGGCGGTGAAGCCGATCACCGAGCCCGGAATCACCAGGTACAGCAAGGAGCCGATATAGCGGATGTTCCATTCCATCGCGAACGGGATGCCCTGGACCAGGCAGTAGACCGCCAGCATCGTCGCGCCGTAGAGCATGCCCCAGGCGTTGGTGGTCAGCGGCTTGAGCCCGGCCTTCTGCTGCAGGCTGGACAACAGGTTGCCGGCCGAGAAAAACAGCGTGCCGAGCAAGGCCAACCCCAGGCCCAGCAGGGTGTGCGGGCCGGCAGTGTGCCCGGAGAGTTCCGGCCAGAACAGCAAACCGAGTCCGAGCAGGCCAAGAGCGCCGCCCATCAGCACATTGCGGGCAATCTTCTGCTTGAAGAACACCCGGGCATTGAGGGCATTCCACAAGGTCGCGGTGGAAAACACCACCGCCACCAGGCCGCTGGGCACCCACTGGCTGGCGGTGAGGAAACACATGAAGTTCAGGCAGAACAGGCACAGGCCCTGGGCCAGGCAGATCAGGTGACCGCGGCGGTTCATCGGTTGCAGGCGGCGACTGAGCAGCAGCAGGACGAACAGCACCAGCGCCGCCAGGCCGAAGCGATAGACGATGGAAACCGGAATCGCCACCACCCCCAGTTGCAGTTTCAGGGCGATCCAGGTGGTGCCCCAGATCAATACGGTCAGCAGGTAGAGAAACAGGTTCATGCGGCAGACTCCAGAAGACAGGCTTCAGTGTCTGCGGACAAGCCGCTCCCGCGCTTGCAAAAACTTGCGCTTTTATCGGCCCGCGACTGCCAGGGCATTACGCGACGGAGTAGGATGCAAGGCGTTGGAGAACAGACCATGCCCGCACTGGATACCCTACAAGTCTTTCAAGCCCTGAACCGCTCGCCCCATTCGCGCCTGGAGCACAGCGCGGAGCTCGGTGACGGTTTGGCCGCGGCGTTGTGGAGCAACCACCACGACGCCCAGGACTACGAGGCGCCCGGTCATCACACCCTGTCCTGCTACATTGCCGGCGGTACCGGGACCTTTCGCCGTGACCGCCCGGACACCAAGGGCGGCCCGGACAAGCTGTGTATCCTGCCCGCCGAACATCAGTCCGGTTGGGTGATCAACGGCAGTATTCGCCTGGCTCACCTGTATTTCAGCCCGGAACAGTTTGCGCTCGGTTGTGTGACGCTGTTGGACCGTGAGCCCCGTGAGCTGCAGTTGCAGGAACATACTTTTCTGGATGACCCGCAGCAGGCCCTGCGCTTTCGCCAACTGATCAGCCTGGACTGGGATGAACCGGGAGAGCGCCTGCTCAGCAGCAGCCTGGCCCATGAGTTGCTCGGCCATACGTTGCTCAATCAGGTGGGGATGCGCCAGGGCTTGCGATTGAAAGGCGGTTTGGCGGCGCATCAGCGACGGCTGTTGGTGGAGTGCATCGACAGCCGCTTGGACCAGCCGTTGAGCCTGGGTGAGTTGGCCGGGTTGTGCGCGCTGTCGGAATACCACTTTGCGCGGATGTTTCGTACCAGCTTCGGCTTGCCGCCCCATCAATATGTACTGGCGCGGCGCCTGGAGCGGGCGCGGCTGCTGTTGCGCGGTAGCGGGCAACCACTTGGGGAGATTGCCCTGGCGTGCGGGTTTGCCAGTGCCAGTCATTTCGCCAATCGGTTTCGCCAGGTGCTGGGCGCAACGCCCGGCGAGTACCGGCAAGCCTTCGCGCACTAAAGCCGAACACCGTCCCTGTGGCAACCCCATTCCGGTAGGAGCGTGGCTTGCCCGCGAAGCTTTTGGCGATCTCAGGGGCCTCTTCGCGGGCAAGCCCTGCTCCTACAGGTTATGCGGTGTTTTCAAGATGCCGTTTTTTCAGTCAACCTTGTTGGCCAACGCCGTCACCACCTGGTCCTCCACCGCCTTGACCTGCCGCCCACCGACCAGGTAGTTGTTGCTCAGCATGGCGAACACCAGCAGCCGCCCATCACGGCTGGTGACATAACCGGCCAGCGACGACACACCGCCCATGCTACCGGTCTTGGCATGCAGGTTGTTCGCCGCCGCCGTACCATGCAGGCGTTTGCGCAGGGTGCCGCCGATCATCCGCTCGGAATTACCGGCAACCGGCAACGCCGCATACCAGGCCTGGAACCAGGGGCGACTGCGCGCCACCAGCAGCAAATCGCTGAGGGTCTGCGCCGACACCTGGTTACGCCGTGACAAACCGGAACCATCGAACTGCAGCAACTGCGCCGACGCCACCCCGTGCCCCTGCAGGAATCCGTTGACCGCCGCCACACCTGCCGCCGCCGTGCCCTCATGGGCGGTCTTGCGGCCCATGGACTTGAGCAGGATCTCCGCCATATTGTTGTTCGACAACTTGAGCAGCGGCGACATCAGCTCCGCGAGGACCGGCGACTGGTGCTCGACCAGCGGCTGCGCCGCAGCCGGCGTGGCAACACCCAGCAAGCTGCCGCCTTCCACCGCGATCCCCTGCTGGAGCAGGGCGCTGCGGAACAGATCGGCCACCAGCCCGGTCGGCTCCCAGACGCTGACCTGGGCAATGCGCTCCGCGCCCTTGGGCAACGCGCCGTCAATGCGCAACAGGTTGCCACCATGGCCGCGACTGACCACCAGCGGACCGCCACGGCCCGTCGTGGCCCGGTTGAGCACGTTCATGTAGTGGTTGGCCGGGGTGAAGCTGACCCGAACCGGCTGGCGCGCGGCGCCACCGGCACGCACATTCACCAGGATCGAACCGACATCGAGGTCCGCGTTCGGCGACACGCTCAGCGCGGAAATCTGCGCCGCAAAATACTGTTGCTCGTCATCGGCGGACCAATCGACCCCCAGCCGTTCGTGGTCGAAGGCGGTGTCATCGAGGATCAGCCGTCCGCGAACCCGCGTGATGCCTTTACGCGCCAGCCCGGCCGCCAGGGCCTGGTAGTCTTCCTGGCGCATGCTCGGGTCGCCCGTGCCGCGCAGGTACAGGTCGCCGTTCAGCACGTTGCCCTGCTGCACACCGGTGCTCAACAGGGTGGTGGAAAACCGATAATCGGCACCGAGGATTTCCATCGCCGCCGCCGTGGTCACCAACTTCAGGCTGGAAGCCGGAATCAGGCGGAATTGCGGATTGTATTCACACACCAGTTTGCCGGTGTTCGCCTCGCGTATCACCAGCGAGGTCATCGCGCCTTGCAGCGCCGGGGCGCGCAGGACACTGTCGAGCCCGGCGCAAAAAGCCGAGCGTGGCAACGGCAATGGTAACTGCGCTGCTTGCAGGACCACCGTCCGGGCCGGCTCGGGAGCCTTCGGCGCCTTGCTCGAACAGGCCGCCAACAGTACGCATAACGCCAACGCGACGCCCTTGCCCATGAAACCCTGTACCGAATTCATCTTCCGCCTCGAACTCAACCAATAAACACACAATAGCCGCTACCCGCGACTCATCACTCAGGAGGCACGTAAGAACAAGGTACTTAGCGAGTCAACGGGGGAATTATGCGGGAACACCGTCCCCGGAATCCATGCGTGGCGATTCGCTTTCCGGGGACAGGGTTTGTGGTTCAGGGCGCCAGGGTGGTGACGGAAAAGCTGTTGGCGTGAAACAGTGGATCGGCCTTGGCTTCGCCCTTGGCGGTCGCCGGCAGGGTGAAGTCCATGGCGGGCAGGTAGACCTTGCCGCTCAGCGGGTCGAACGCCATGTTGTAGGCCATCGGCAAGGTGCTGACGCTACCCAGCGTACGGTAGTGATCGAGGTCCGTCTGTTCCACCAGCGTCAGGTTGGCGTCCACCCCGCTGGGGATGATCAGCCGATGTTGTCGGGCATCCCAGGCCAGGGCGTTGACGTCCCGGGTGATCGGCAGGCTGGCCTTGACCGCGCCGCTCTCCAGGTCGGCCACGATCAGCCGGGGTTGCTCGCCGCGACAGGCGACGAACAATCGCTGCCCTGGCTGATCCTCGGCCAGGGCGCTGGGTTTGGGGCAACCCTCGAAGCTCCAGCTGTCGAGCACTTCGAAGGTGCTGGCGGAAAACCGCGCCACCTTGCCTTCGTCGCGCATCGGCAGGAAGAAACTGCCGTCGCCCTTGACCAGCAGCGGATCGATTTTCTTCACGTCCAGTTCATGGGCGGCGGTGATCTTTTCCTGCTTGGGGTCGAAGACAAACAGTGTCGAACGATCCGCCCGCCGTCCGCTGACGACGATCACCTGGCCGCTGCGCGGCTCATACACCGCGCTGTTGAGATTGCTCTGGGCCACGGGAATGCGTTTGAGCAGCTTGAGGCTCGACAGCTCCACCACGCCGAGGCTGCCGTCGGTATTGAGCACGAACACGCGATTGCGTTCGGGCACGAACACCACGGCGTTGGCCCCTGCCGAATGCTCGAGGGTTTTCACCAGGCGCTGTCTGGCCACGTCGAACACGCTCAGGCCGTTTTCCCGCCGGGCCAGGAACAGGTAGGGCCGGGTTGGATCGAGGGCAGCGAACCCCCAGCTGTCGCCGGAGCCGGGCAAGGTCACCTGATGCTCACGCTGGTACAGGCGCCCGTCCTCGGGTGCAGCCGCCAGGGCGGCACCACTCAGGGTCAGGGCCAGCAGGACTGCACTGATTCGTTTCATCAAAACTCCAGGGTGCTGGAGACAGACACCTGGCGCGCATCACCCATGGACACGAACAGCTGGCTGACCGCCGAGGTGTAGTAGACCTTGTTGAACAGGTTCTTCACGTTGAGCTGGAACTTGACCTTCTGCCCTTCGAGCTGGGTGTCGTAGGTGGCGAAGGCATCGGCCACGGTGTAACCCGGCAGGTCGAAGGTGTTGGCCGCATCCCCGGTGCGATGACCGATATAACGCGCGCCGGCGCCGGCCCGCAGCTTGTCGCCACCGCCCATGATCGAACCGAAGTCGTAGACCGCCGACAGCGACCCAGCATTCTTCGCCACGTTCTGCAGGCGGTTGCCCTGGTAATTGGCGTCCTGGGTGACCTGGGCATCGGTGTAGGCGTAGCTGCCGATCAGGCTCCAGCGATCGCTCAACTGACCGCTGGCATCCAGTTCCAACCCGCGCGAACGGACCTGACCGGCAATGCTGTACTGGGTGGTCAGGCCGTCGGCGACGGACACCAGCACGTTGCGCTTGTGGATATCGTAGATCGCCGCCGTGGCGGTGATGCGCCCTGGAATATCCAGCTTGGTGCCGATTTCCCAGGCCTTGGATTGTTCCGGTTCAAGGGAGCCGTCCAGCACCAGGCGGGTATTGCTGGTCACCGCCAACGGGGCGATGGTGGAGTTGGGCTTGAAAGATTCGGTGTAGCTGCCATAGAACGACAGCTCGTCGGTGTAGCGATACACCAGGCCGGCGCGCGGCACGAACTTCTCGCCATTGCCGTTGGTGTTGACCTGGAACGGCCGGCCCTTGCCCGCGAACTGGTCATACATCTGGTAGCGACCGCCGGCGACCAGGATCCACTGGTCGTTGAGGTGGATCGAGTCCTGGGCGAACAGCGAGTCGCTGCGCAACAGGTCGGTCTGGTCGCTGTCCTTGGGGCTGACGGTGGAGCCCGGGACTTCGCGTCCGTAGATCGGGTCCAGGTAGCTGAAGGTGTTCAGCGGGCTCTGGCGGATCAGGTCGGAGCGGTAGATCTTGCGGTACTCGTCGTCCATGCCGAACACCAGGTCATGCTGCATGCCGGCCACATCGACCTTGCCTTCGAGGCTGGCGGTGGTGAAGCGGTCGGTGGTCAGAGCGCCTTTGGTGCCGTCCATGCTGCGCACCAGGGTGCCGTTGGCCGGGTTGACCGAAACCACCCGGACCTGGCTGGCATCGTAGGTTTCGCGGTTCCAGCTGTAGCCGAGGTGCGCTTTCCAGCTGTCGTTCAGGTCGTGGTCGGCTTCGAAATGGACCAGGTCGGAACGGCCTTCCATGTTGTTGAACGGCTCATCCAACCGGCGATCCTTGGGGATGGCCAAGGGGTGGTTGGTCCGCGGGTCGATGGCCGTGCCACGGTCGAACGGGGTCAGGAACTCGCGGTGCTCGTAGGACAGCAGCAGCTTGGTGGTCTCGCCGAACCAGGCCAGGGACGGGGCGATCAGGGTCTCGCGGTGGGCACCGAAGTCGCGCCAGTAATCTTCGTCTTCACGGTCGAGGACCATGCGGTAGGCCAACCCGGAATCGCCGAGGGCGCCGGTGCTGTCGAGGCTGCCGCCGCTGCCGTTCTTGCCCGAACCGTAGGTCGAGCCGCGCAGGGTCACGGCGTTGTACTGCTCCAACTGGGGTTTCTTGCTGACCAGGTTGACCACACCGCCCGGGTCCTGGATGCCGTAGAGCAGGGAGGCCGGGCCCTTGAGCACTTCGACCCGATCGGTGGTGGCGTTCAGCGCGCGGCCCTGCACCAGCGGCATGCCGTCCTGCATGATCGAACCGTTACGGTTGTCGCCGAAGCCGCGAATCATCACCGCGTCCTGGGTGCTGCCGAGGGTGTTGGCCTGGGTGATGCCGCTGATGTTGTTCAGCGCGTCATCAAGGTTGCGCGGGGTCTGGTCACGCAGGACCTGGGCCGAGACCACGTTGATGGTCTGCGGGATTTCCTGCAGCGAGGCGCTGGACCGGGCCACCGAGGTGACCTGTGGCGGCTGGTAGCTGGTGGAGGACGCCTGCGGGGTGCCGTTGATGGTGGTGGCGCCGAGGTTCAGGGCGCCCTGGGTCGGCAAGGGTTCGAGGGCCAGGGTGTGGTCGTCGGTGCGGCGGAAGGTGAAACCGGAGTTGCTCAGCAGCTGTTGCATGGCCTGCTCGGCGCTCATCTGCCCGTTGATCGCCGGGGCCTGGTGACCGTAGGCGGCTTCGTCGGTGTAGACCACGCTCAGGCCGGTCACCCGACTGAAGTCGTTCAGGGCCTGGGGCAGCGGTTTGGCGGCAATGGCGAAGGTGAACTGCGCGCTGTGCTGCGCCGCGAACTCGGCTGCCAGGACCACGCCCGGGGGCAGCAAGGCCAACCCCGATACCGCCAGCGCCGACGCGCCGAACCACCGCTTGACCGAACTGCCTGCCACCGATTTTGCCCTGGACTTCATGTGTGCCTGACCCATACGTAGAGAAATCATTAATGCGAATGAATCGCACTTTCAACCACTACACGGATGGGCTTCGCGTTTACCTCACCTTTATTTTGAAAATATTTTCCCAGGTCAGCGCAAGACGATGACCCGACCCAGCAGACTGTGCTGTTCAAAGCCCAGCACGCCTTGCAACGAATCGAGCACCGCCCGCGGATCCTTGTTCGGAAAACTGCCGCTGATCCGCCGTGCCGCCAGGCTGTCGTTGAATACCAGGATCCGTCCCGGGTAATACCGGCCCAGGTCCTGGACCACCTCGGCGACGCTGGCTTTCGAATAGTTCAGCCAACCCTGGCGCCAAGCCAGCAACTGGTCGCTGTTCACCGGATGCAACGGTTGCGCCGAACCATCGACATAGGCCACCTGCTGGTTGGCGCCGAGAATCTGTTGCGGCGCGCCCGCACTCGCGCGAACCCCGACCCGCCCGGACAACACCGTCACCCGCGCACCACCCGGTTGCAAGCGCACTTCGAACTGCGTGCCGAGCACCCGCGCCTCGCCCCCCTGCGCATCCACCACAAAGGGCTCGCCGGTATGGGTCACCTGGAAAAACGCCGAGCCCCGACGCAGCCGGACATGCCGTTCGCCCGCGCTGAAATCCACGGAGATCGCACTGTCGGTGTCCAGGGTGACTTCGGAACGGTCGGCCAGGGTCACCGTGCGCACCTGCCCCGGCACCGACACATAGTCGGCGCCGAGGTCGTCGAGCCAACGACCGGGCTCGAAACCCAGGCCCATGGACACCGTCAGCAGCAGGCAGGCGGCCATGGCCAGGCCCGCCGACCAGCGCCAGCGCGTTGCCGGCTTGGGCCGGTCCATGGCCGCGAGCAAGGCTTGCAAGACCACGGCCTCCTCTTTGGCCAAGGTACTCGCCGGCACTTCGCTCAGTTCCCAGAGCACCTGGGCCTGGGCATAGGCCTCGACATGGGCCGGATCGGCTTGCAGCCAGAGACTGAAGCGCGCCTGGTCACCCCGGCTCGGTTGATTGTGCAACAGGCTGAGCCAGGCCAGGGCGGCCTGTTCCTGGTTGGGTGTCACGGCAATGCTGGAAGAATGGATCACGATGCTTTCCCTGGCAGACGTGTGGCGGATGGCGCTCGATGCCCGGCCGAAGGCTCTCGCAGACTGGCCTTGCAAGCCTCAAGGGCACGCATCATGTGTTTTTCCACGGCACTTTGCGAGAGGCCCATGACCTTGGCGATCTCGGTGTACTTGCGACCATGGATCCGGTTGAGCAGGAAAATCTGCCGGGTGCGCTCCGGCAGGCTGCGCAGCGCCGCCTCGACATGACGCAGATCGTTACCGGCCTCCAGGGCCGCCTCGGGCTCGCAGCCCTGGTTATCCTGCTGCTCGGGCAGCCAGCCTTCATTGACCCGCACGCGAACACCCTCGCTACGCAAATGGTCGATGGCAATGTTGCCGGCGCAGCGCAGCAGGTAGGTGCTCAGCTCCTCCACCTGCACCAGGGGCCGACGCCAGAAACGCAGGAACAGGTCCTGGACCAGGTCCGCCGCCGTCGCCCGACAACCGACCCGGCGACTGACCAGCGCCTCCATCTGCGAACGCTGGGACAGGAACACTTGCAGGAAGTGCGCGCGACCGGCGTGCAACTCGGTCCTCTCGGCATCCGGGTTCTCGGGGGGGCGCAGGGCCAGGTTCATCACGACACTCCCAGCAACAGTCAGCCGCCGAGCAGCAGTAGGCCAGCGGAAAGGACGCCAATATTAATGATAAAAATTCTCATACGCAAAAACATCCGACGAGCCGTGGTGGCACAAGGACATTTACCGGTGGCTATCCGAACGGATAGTCATGCTGAAAAAAACTGGAGGATGGGCCGAATGCTGGGCTAATTTCGGGCGGTCGACGGTTGCCGTCCCAGCACGGGCCGCCGACCCGTCTCGGGTTCTCATACGTGGAGGAGTCCCCGGGCCGGTCTTACTTGATCGTCCAACACACGGCCTCTTCAGCCAGGCAGTCGAGGGGAATGCCGTCCGCTAACCGAGCAGGGAGCTTCCATGAACAACACGCCGTTCAATCTCAACAAACATATTGCCGAATATCATTACGACTACGTCACGGTCCTTGACGACATCGTCCCCCCCGAGTTGTGCGACACCTTGAAAGAACGGGTCGAGCGCACCATCGAACAAGGTCGGGTCAAGCTGGTCAACCATCAGGGACTGGGCACCCGCGAGGTGTCCGATGCCGGCGGGCAATACCTGCACTACATCTTCCTGGGCCAGGATGTGCGCGATCACTTGCCGGAACTGACGGCGATCTATCACTCGTTGCTGCCGCTGATCAGCCTGGTCACCAGCCAGGCTGCGATTGTCTCGCCCCACAGCCGCTCGGACATCAATATCAAGGTCTACCCCGAAGGCGGCGGGACCTTGGGCGAGCACTACGACACCAACGCGATCACCGTGCTGTTGTTCCTCACCAGCAACCGCGAAGCCCCGCTGCGCATGCAGATTCCCCGGGCCCATCCGAGCAAGCCGGAACCCTGGATCGAACACCGGCATATCCACGCCAAGGCCGGTTCGGTGCTGGTCATGAAGGGCCGGGAAATCCTCCATGACTGCGAACCGACGGTGACGGAAAAGAAGATCACCGTGGTCCTGAACTACTACACCCGGGATGACGTATGGCGTCCGGAAAAATTCGATGCCTTCGTCTATGACGGCGTCGATCCGGAGATCGCCGCCTGAACCTCGTCCACGTCCTTGTCGTCGCCATTGCGGCGGCAAGGACGCCCTCCCCGCCTTCGCCAACAGGACCTCGAATCCCCATGAAATTTCAACCGCTGGACCTGGCCCTCGGGCTATTGGTCACGATTATCTGGGGCAGCAACTTCTCGGTGATCGAACTGGGCCTTGAGCAGTTGGACCCGTTTCTGCTCACCGCCCTGCGCTTCACCTGCTGCGCCTTGCCCCTGGTGTTCTTCATGAAACGACCGGCGGGCGTCAGTCTCACCGCCATCGCCGGTTACGGCCTGCTGTTCGGCGTCGGGCTCTGGTGGGTGGTGAACTACGCCATGCACCTGGGACTGACCCCAGGCCTGGCCTCGCTGATCCTGCAATTCAGCGCCTTCTTCACGATCTTCCTCAGCGCCTGGCTGCTCAAGGAAAAGATCGCCGGGCCGCAGATCGCCGGGGTGATCCTCGCCAGCCTCGGCCTGCTGTCGATCATTCACTTCACCGAAGGCCAGGCGGTGCTCACCGGCACCGTGCTGGTGCTGCTGGCAGCCCTGAGCTGGAGCGCCTGCAACCTGATCGTCAAGCAGACCCGCCCCGGCGATATGGTCGCCTTTATCGTCTGGTCCAGCCTGTTCGCGGCACCGCCGCTGTTTCTCATGACCTGGCTGGCCAAGGGCAGTGCACCGTTTTATCAACTGGGCACGAACCTGACACCTGCGGCGATCTTTTCGGTGCTGTTCCAGGCCTATGTCACCACGCTGTTCGGCTACCGGGTGTGGAACAACCTGATGAAGAAATACCCATCGTCCATGGTCGCGCCGTTGTCGCTGATGGTGCCGATTTCCGGTGTCACCACTTCGTGGCTGATGTTCGACGAAAGCATCGGGCCCTATAAGCTGGCCTCGATCGTGGTGATCCTGCTGGGCATTGCGCTGTTTATCAATGCCGCGCTGATTGCCAACTGGCTGCAGGCCAGGGCCGCACGTCAGGTCGACGAGCCGCTGGGTTGAGCGTTGTAGCCCAGAACGAAAACGGGCCTGCAAATGCGGGCCCGTTATGGTCAGTGTTGAAGATCAGCCGTTAGCGGCCAGCCGTACACGTTCTTTCTCTTCGAACTCCTCTTCCAGCAGTGCGTCTCCCAGGTCACGGCGCTCGCCCTTGATGGCGGTCGCGCGTTTGGCTTGCAGTTTGCCGAACAGATGCTCCAGTGCATGTTCCAGTTTGGTGGCCGCGCCATCGATCGCCTGTTCCAGCGTATCGGCTTTATGGGTGACCGAAATCGGTTGATGGCCTTTTGGCCGCGCTTCCATCTGGCAGCGCATATCGTGGGGACCCGGCTTGTCGCCGTTCTCGTCCGCCAGGTGAACTTCGACCCGTGTCAGGTCTTCTTCATAACGTTCGAGCGCGGTCTCTACGCTCGTCCGGACCCACTCCTCCAGTCGAATGCTGCTTTGAATATGGTTATCACTATTGACTTGGATTTGCATAGTTATTCCCTTATTTCAGCTAGCTAGTAAGAGACTCGTCGGCAGCGCCTGAAGGCGTGCTGAACATGACCTCTTAATGACAGAGTTGGGCAGTTGGAAAAACAATTCAACCCCTTTGAAAAGATAAATAATTATCCGACGAAATAGCCGGACAAGCCGGTAAAGCGCTGTTAATGTCGGGAGTTGGGTCGAGTCGCTTTCCTGTCATTTCCTGCAACAACCTTCCTGAAAAAGCCCCACTACAAGCTCGGCCAAAACGCCTTGAAACAGCGGACATCCTTGTCCGGCACTCGAACACATCAAGCCTCGCGCAACCCTGGCACCACCTTGCGTTCACGGGTGTAGCTCAGCACGAAATGCGCCACCAGGCCGAAGATCAATCCCCAGAACGCCGCCGCCAACCCCAGGTAACTCATGCCTGAAGCGGTCACCAGAAAGGTGATCAGCGCCGCTTCCCGCTGTTTCTCCTCGGCCATGGCCCCCGTGAGCCCGGCACTGATCGCGCCGAACAGCGCCAGCCCGGCCAGGGACGCGATCAACTCCTTGGGCAAGGCGCCGAACACCGAGGCCAGGGTCGCGCCAAAGGTGCCCATCAGGATGTAGAAAACCCCGCAGGCGATGCCGGCGATATAACGCTTGTCGCGGTTTTCGTGGGCCTCGCGACCAGTGCAGATGGCCGCCGTGATCGCCGCCAGATTGAGGCCATGGGCACCGAACGGTGCCAGCAACACCGCGCCCACCGCCGTCAGCGAAATCATCGGCCGGGCCGGCTGGGTATAACCGGCGGTGCGCAACACGGCCATGCCCGGCACGTGCTGGCCGGTCAGGGTCACCAGGGCCAGCGGCAGGCCGATATTGATGATCGCGTGCCAGCTCCACTCGGGCGCGGTGAAGATCGGATGGGCCACCGCCACGGTGATCGCCCCCTGGTTCAACTCGCCCATCAGCGCGGCGAAACCACAGCCGACGATCAACACCGAGAGAATCGCGTAGCGCGGCGAAAAGCGCTTGCACACCAGGTAGACAGCGATCATCGACAACACCAGCGCCGGTTGCAGGCGGATCGAGGTGAACAGCTCGGCACCGAAGCGAAACAGGATCCCCGCCAGCATCGCCGCGGCAATCGCCTTGGGCAGGCGGCTCATCAACTTGTCGAAGGCTCCCGACAGCCCGACCACGAGGATGATCACCGACGCCACCACATAGGCGCCGATCGCTTCGGCGAATGACACCGTCGGCAGCATCGATACCAGCAGCGCCGCACCGGGGGTCGACCAGGCGGTGATCACCGGGATCCGCAGGCGCCAGCTCAACAGCAGGCCGGTGACGCCGCTGCCGATGGAAATCGCCCAGATCCACGACGACACCTGGTCGCCGGACAGATGGGCCTGGGACGCCGCCTGGAACACGATGATCAGCGGGCCGGCGTAGGAAATGACCACGGCGATAAAACCGGCGATCACCGCGGATAACGAAAAGTCCTGTCTGAGGCTGCTCATAAGCGTCGGTACCTGGAGGTGGAAGTCATTGAGTCGATTGATGCGCATATAACCGCATAAATTGATTCGATTCAATAGAATCAATTTTGATTCATACACCCTGTGATAAGCTTGCCCGCACTTTTCAGGATCGGTAGCCATCAAGCATGTGGGTTCCTCGGCTCAGCGACTTCAACCAACCGGTGTACCTGTCCATCGCCGACGCGCTGGCGCGGGATATCGCCAGCGGTACGCTGAAAACCGGCAGCCGCCTGCCGACCCTGCGTGAACTGGCCCAGGCGCTGGAGGTCACGCCCGGTACCATCAGCCGCGCCTACAGCGAGGCGCAGCGGCGCAAGCTGGTGCAGGGCGAAGTCGGACGCGGCACCTATGTGCTGGAACAGGGCGCACCGATGCCGACCCGCCAACAGGCGCCGGCATTGCTGGCGCCGGGGCCGACCGACCTGCTCGACCTGTCGATCATCAAGCCCCACGGCGAGCCCCTCGAACACGAGCTGCGCGATGCCCTGGTGAACATGGCCAACGACTCGGATTTCGCCCGCGCCCTGGACTATGCCCCCGACGGCGGCCACCCTGCCCACCGCGAGGCCGGCGCGCAGTGGTTGCGCCAGTCGGTGCCGGATGCGCAATGGCAACAGGTGGTGATCACCGCCGGTGCGCAACATGGGCTGATGGTCGCCATGAGTGCCCTGAGCAACAGCGGCGACCTGGTGCTCTGCGAAGCGCTCTGCTACCCCGGCATCATCTCCCTGGCCCATGGCCTGGAGCGCCGGCTAGGCGGTGTGGAAATGGACGCGGAAGGGATCATTCCCGAGGCCCTGCGCGAGCGTTGCCTACGGGAAAAACCGGCGCTGCTGATCTGTGTCGCCACCTGCCAGAACCCGACCACGGCGATCATGTCGGCGGCGCGCCGGGCGCAGATCGCGGCGATTGCCGAAGAGTTCGATTTCATCATTATCGACGACGATATCTACGGTTTCCTCGCCAACGATCCGTCGATCAGACCGCTGTCCAGCTACGCCCCGGAGCGTTCGGTGTACCTCACCAGCCTGTCGAAATCGGTGATGCCGGCCCTGCGCATCGGCTACCTGTACAGCCCGCCGAAACTGCTGTCGCGCCTGACGTCGATGGTGCGCAGCAGTATCTGGATGCCCTCGCCGCTGACTGCTCAACTGGCCAGCATGATGCTCAGCGAAGGGCTGGACACTCGGTTGGTCGCGGTCCAGCGCGCCGAGGCGGCCGCGCGCCAGGCCATCGCCGCCGAAGTCTTCCACGGCTTGCAGATCACCACCCAGCCCCACAGTTATCATCTGTGGCTGACCTTGCCCGAGCCCTGGAGCGGCGATGAGTTCACCCTGCTGGCGCGGGCCAACGGCGTGCTGGTGCTCAGCGGCACACAGTTCCAGGCCGAGCGCCTTGGGCATACCCGCAGCGTGCGGATCGTGCTGATGTCACCCACCAGCCGCGACGAACTGCGTTTCGCCCTGACCAAGCTGGCCAGCCTGATCGACGCCGACCCGCGACGTTTCTACTGAACGGTCGTTTACCCGGCACAAGCCTTGCAAATTCAAATGGTGTAGTTGTGCCCCGACATGAGGTCAGGGCACCGATCTGCCGCCGGTCCGGAAGCGACGAACCAACCCGCCCGGCGCGCAGTCAATGAATGCAGGTTTCGATCAGAGTGGTGACACACATGGATAACCCCTTTCAGTTGATCAACGAGGCTTTCCAGCCCGAATACCGAGTCAACCTCAGCCTCCAGGGACTGGACGGCGACGTCATGCTGACCCTGTCCAACGCCGATGGCGTGGTGGCCAAACGGATGATCAGCGCCGAGCAACGCAATGATCCCAGACGACTGAAACGCCTGATCCAGAGCGTTCAGTTCGGCATCGCCATCGAGCAGGGGCACAGCGCGATGGATATCCTCACGGCCATGACCGACAGCGACAGCCTCAAGCTGGGAACGCTCCCGGCACCGGTCTGGAGCGGTGCCGGCCATCGTGTCGGGCGCCCGGTCACACCGACCGGACGGGTAGTGACGCTGCCGGTTCGTTAAGCAGCCGCTACACCAACTGCAACCCATTGGGGCGCGCGCCGGGAAAAACGCTCTGAAGTTGCGCAGTGGACAAACCCCAAGTGCGGCCCAACAGGCCGCCCAGCAAATCGCGGTAGTTGTTCAGCACTGGATAGTCGCGGTTCTGCAACAGGCTGCCCGGCGCCACTGCCACTTGCTCGCCGACGATGCGCCCACCGTGCACGCTGCCGCCCAGCACCCAGTAGACCGTGCCATGGCCATGATCGGTGCCGCGATTGCCGTTCTCGCGAAAGGTGCGGCCAAACTCCGAGACCACCACCACGGTGGTGTCCTTCCACTGATCGCCCATGGCGTCGGCAAAGGCCGCAAGGCCCTGCCCCAGGTTCGCCAGGTTGTTGGACAGCTGACCCTGGGCGCCGCCCTGGTTGACGTGGGTATCCCAGCCGCCGACATCGACGAAACCCAGTCGATACTGATCGCGCATCAGGGTGGCGATACGTCGGGTTTCCGCGGCGAAGTTCTGCGCCGTCTGCGCACCACGCCCGGCCTTGGTCATTTCATCCTGCAGGTCCTTCGACACTTGCTGGCGCAGTTGCAGGCCGTCGGTTACCGGTGCGGCCAGCGTCGTACCTTTGTACATCGAGGCGAGGATCGAGGACTGGCGCTCGTCGAACACCGGTTTTGAAACCCCACGCAACGACAGATTGGGAATATCCCGACCGCCCTGGAAACTCAGGGGCAAGGCGTCGGTAAAGGCAATCGGCGCACTGCCGGGCATGGCCCCGGCCAAACGGGCGAGAAAGCCCGAGCCATAGTGCCCATGCTGGTCGCCGGCCAGCCCGGCCTCGATATTGTCCTGGGTTTCGAAATGGCTGCGCGACAGGTCGTCGGTGCCGGCAAAGGGCACGAAGGCGAGCTGCTTGCGTTGCCAGAGCGGATAGAGCGAATCGTGCAACACCGGGTTTAGCCCCCAATGGCCGTCGAGAGCAATGGCGCTGTTGGGGTTGTGCGGGTCGGGCCGGGCAATCGCCAGGGTCGGCCGCGACTCGTAGTAGAAATCGCTGGCATAGGGCACCAGCAGGTTGTTGCAGTCGTAGCCGCCACGCAGGAACACCATCAGAAAACGCGGTGCCGACGCGGGAGCGGCGAACAACTTGCCGGAGAACGACAAGGTCGGCAGGGTCGCGGCGGCGACCGCTGAAGCGACCAGAAAGTCTCGACGATTCATCACTGCACCTTCCTTGAAGAGCACGACGTTAACGGTTGTTGAAGTCCGGTGAAGACAACAGGAAGGTGTTCCATTCCTGGGGCGAGGTGGCCTGATTCAGCGCGGCTGTGGTGGCGGCCGACAGATGCGGGCCGATGGCCTCGTAATACAACGGCGTGGTGATCATGGGGAAACCGCCCTCGGCCTTGTCACTTCCTTCAGGGGTAAACAACTTGTTGTAGCCCGAGCCGATGGACCGGGCGATTTCGAAACGCTTCGACATCTGCCCCGAGCTGGCCCAACCAGCGGCGTCCAACGGCCAGCCGTCCGGGGTCTGCCGGCCGAATACCGGTTCGCCCAACTGATTGAGCCAGTTGAGCATCGGCCGTGGATTGGCGATGGGCTTGCCGTCGTAAGCCAGGCGTACCGCCGAGACCACGAACTGGGTCGGGTCCTTGAATTTTTTCCCGGCGCTTTGCAGCAGTTCCGGCGACTCGAAGAGCGTGCGCAACACCTGGGCGATATCGCCATCACTGCGCTGGAAGGTCACGCTCATGCGGTCCACCAGGGACTGCGGTGGCTGGTCGGCGACAAAGTATTGCGCCAGTTTGCGCGAGATGAATTGCGCACAGGCTTTCTGCCGGGTGATCAGGTTCACCGCCTGGGTGATTTCACCGAAACCGCTGCCCTGGATCGATTCGCCCAGCAGCACCTTGTCGGAAAAGTCATGGCGCTTGGGATTGAACTGGAACATCCCGTCATTCACCACCAACGGCGCCACCCGGGGCCCGAACTTCTGCACCCGGCCATCCAGCGGCCGCACCCCGGCACCGGTAAGGATCAGCGCCAGTTGCTGGACATCCTGCTGGGTGTAGCCGGAACCGACCCCCAGGGTGTGCAGTTCCATCAGTTCGCGGGCGTAGTTTTCGTTGACCTTGCCATTGGCGTTCTGGGCATTGTCGAGAAACTCCAGCATGGCCGGACTCTTCAGGGTCGCCAGGACCAGATCCCTGAACTTGCCCAGGGCATGCGGGCGAATCACCTGTTCTTCGTAGTCCGCCGCCATCAGGCGTACCGCGCCCTTGCCGGCAAATACGCTGAAGTGATTGAGCCAGAAGCCGACCATCTGCTCCTTGAGCTGGTTGCTGCCATAGACCGCCCGTAGCAGGGTGATTTGCCGGGCCTGGTCGGCGGCGTCATTGAGCTGTTGCTGCTGGGCCTTCTTGGCATCGGCCTTGGCATCGCCGTCCGGCATCGACTGCAGTTGCTCCTGGCCCTGCTTGAAGGCGAGCAAGGTGGCCTGCAGCGGTTGCGCAAGGATCGGGAACGCGCGCAATTGTGCGTCGATACCCGGCGGCAACGGGTCACGAATACGGTCGCTCAGTTGCGCCTCGAGCAAGCCGCTACGGCCCATGGCCCGAAAGCGCGCGACGTTCGCCGCGTCCAGGTCGTAACCATCGCGCCGCAGCCAGGCCGAATCAGCGGGACTCAACGGCACGACAGGTGCCGCCACGGCGATGACGGGAAGGCCCGCCGCCAGACACACCGACAACCCCAGACAACGTAGAACAGCACCCGGTACTGGCATATCAAGAGGCTTCCAAAGGTGAGAACGGCAGTAATCCTTTCATCCCCAGTGTCTGTCGAACTGGCTGTACCAATGCTGACAAATGCGCATTCAGTTCTATCCTGCCAGAGGTCTGTGACAAGCGGCTTTTGCCGCAAAAAGACTGTGTCGGGTTCAGGATCCGGACAGATACATACTGTTACAACAAGCGTAGCCGGTGAGAAAACACGGCAACGATCCGTTCGCCAGGCGCGTGCCGTGGGCGGACCATCCCGAGGAGGCAACATGTTTTTACGTTACGCAGCACTTGCAGCGGTAGTCGTGGCGGCTTCCGGTTGCGTACAGGAACGCGTGGTTCACGATCGCCAGGTGGTGGTCGAACGGCCCGCGCCGCAATACGTGGAAGTGGTGGCTCCGCAGCCACCACCGCAGGAAGTGATCGAAGTGGAGCCGGCCTATCGCCCTGGATTTATCTGGGCACGGGGTTACTGGCATTGGGACGGGCGACGCTATGTAGCGATGCACGGTCATTGGGAACCGGTGCGCCAGGGTTATCGCTATGTACACCCGCACTGGGAACGGCATAACGATGGCTGGCATTTGCGTGCCGGGGCCTGGATCAACTGATCCACCGATAGGCTTCCTTTTCCTGCAGGAGCGAGCTTGCTTGCTCCTGCAGGGGGTTCAAAGCTCGCCCTTCTCCACTTCCGGATGCTCGCTGGAGCCCTCGCCGGTCTTGCGTTGCGGGTGCTCGATCTTCACCGACGGAAACTGCGACGAGGCATAGCGCACCACCAGGATCGCCAGCGCCAGCAACAGGATCGCACCGGAAAGGTAAACCACGCCCATGTCCGGTGGATTGTGGTGCGACACGTTGGAGATCAGCAGCCGGGTCAGCGCGGTGATCGCCACGTAGATCAGGAAGCGCACCGGCATATGGTTGGTCTTGAAGTAGATCCCCACCATCGCCCCCAGTTCGAGGTAGATGAACAGCAGCAGGATGTCGTCGATCTTCAGATGACCCTCTTCGATCATCACCAGAAACTCCATCACCGCCGCCCAGGCAGTCACTCCGCCGATGGCGAACAGCGCCAGGTAATGAAACGACTCAACCAGCAGGTTGCCCAGGGATTCGGCCACCTGATGCACGTTTTGTCGCAGGTTCTCGGCCCAATTGATTTTCACGGTACAGGTTCCTTGGTTCGGCTTGATCGAATGATGCGGGTGGAAGATGACTGTTTTCCCTGCATGCAGAAAAAAGGCCAGGGAAAGCGATGAGATGATGATAATGCCTGCCGGGGCACGTTGCGGCGGTGCGCCCACCGACACCTTCGCGGCGATGCGGCGTCCCGACAAACCCTGCTCCTACAGTACGGCGTCGTACGCAAAATTTGTACTCAACGCAGTACTGTAGGAGCAGGGCTTGCCCGCGAAGAGGCCCCAAAGATCACCCAAGGCCCCCGATGCAGACTCGGTTGTGCATCTGACAAACCGTGAAACCGGTCTACATTAAAAAGCCACTACCCAAACCCTGGGGATTCGCTTATGCTTTTAGCTGTATATAGATACAGTAATTGCAAAACACAACTATCGTGAAGGCATGTGAGGTGGTGAATGGCCGTCGAAGTGGTATACCGCAGCAGCCGAGATCTGGAGCGTTTGTTCATGGATAAAGCCGAAGCTGACCGTCATGACAAAATGCTCGAATTGGCCGAGCTGCTGGCCGAAGTCCTGCAAAAAGCCGTGCCCTCGCTGAGCGAGCAGCAGGTGGAAGAAGCCGGCATCTACATGGCGAAAAACCGCGATGTGTTCGCCCGGGCGTTCAAGAGCCAGCCGGATGCGCTGAGCGAATTGCTCTCGCCCCCTGCCCCTGTCGAATAAGACAGCGCCAGACGGCAGGAACCGGTTCGTTCAACGGTAAAGCAGGCGCTCCGCCAGTTCGTCGGCCACCCGCGCCGGCGAGCGCTTTTCCGCCTGGGCATGGGCGAAGACTTCGGTCAGGCGCGTGCCGATACGGGACAAGTGGGCGGTGATGGTCGACAGTTCCTCGCCCCGGTGCCTGAGGGTGACATAGATCAATCCGCCAGCGCTGATCACGTAGTCGGGGGCATAAAGAATCCCGCGTTTTTCCAACTGATCGGCAACGCTGATATGGGTCAGCTGGGTGCTGGCCGAACCCGCCACCGCCGCGCAACGCAGCTGCGCCACGCTCTGGCTGGTGAGCACATTGCCCACGCTGCAAGGGGCGAGAATATCGCATGGGGTACTGAGCAAGGCTTCACAGGCAATCGGATGGGCCCCCAGTTGCTCCATGGCCAGTTGCACCTTGCCCGGGTCGGTATCGCTGACCAGCAATTCCGCCCCCGCCGCGTGCAACTGCTCGGCCAGGGCATAACCGACGTTGCCCAACCCTTGCACCGCCACTCGCAAACCTTCCAGGTTGTCGCTGCCCAGCCGCGCCATGGCGGTGGTGCGAATCCCGGCAAACACGCCCATGGCCGCGTGCGGCGACGGGTCGCCAGCGCTGGTGGTGCTGGTGACGTGCTGGGTGTATTGGGCAATGCAGTCCATGTCGGCGGTGGAGGTCCCACTGTCGATGGCGGTGATATAGCGCCCGTTGAGCTGCTCGATACAACGGCCGAAGGCTTCGAACAAGGCGGCGCGGCTTTCCACATGGGGCGGACGAATGATCACCGCTTTCCCACCGCCCACCGGCAACCCGGCGAGCGCGGCCTTGTAGCTCATGCCTTGGGCCAGGCGAATGGCATCGACCATGGCACTTTCATCGTCGGGATAGGCCAGGTAACGACAGCCACCCAGCGCCGGCCCGAGGCGACGGTTATGGATGGCAATCACCGCCTTCAACCCGGTTACCGGATCGACACTGAGGTGCAGCGACTCAAGACGAGTGCTTTGCATGAGAGCGAACATCGAGAGGCCCCCTGGATACTGCCTGTAGCGAGTATAGGCTTCGTGGGAAAGCTTGCAGAAGCAAGCAGGAATAAGACCCAGGCGTTTGCAGTTTTTGCGACATAACCCTCGAGCGCTGCAAGCGGACTGGACGAAAGCCCATCACGGGGCTAAAACAGAGACTCTGCCGGAGATCTCGATGAACCCCCGCCAAGCCTTTTTCGCCTGCCTGCAACGTACACCGCCCGCCGTGTTTGAAGCAGCCGTGTGGATAGCAGCCGAACATGACCCGCAGGTCCTGCCTGAATCCGTATTGCGCGATTTCCGCGACTTGCAACAACGGGTCAGCGCCGGCCTGCCGATGCTGCCGGTCAGCGAGTTGGGCCAGCCGCTGTTGCGGCGGCTGAACGAACTGGGGTTCCAGCAGGACGAGTTCACCCCGCTGCGACCTCACGCGGCACTGCTCGACAAGGTCCTGCAGCGCAGGCGCGGGCAACCGCTGGCGCTGGCGTTGATCGCCCTGGAACTGGCCCGGCAGTTGGAGATCCCGCTGGTGGGGGTGAATTTTCCCGGGCATTTCCTGCTGCGGGTGCCGGGGGCCGACCATTTGCTCGACCCGTGTGGCGGCCGGCGCCTTTACCCCAACGACTGCCGCGAACTGCTGGTCCGCCAGTACGGCCCGAGCACGGTGCTGAAGGCCGAGCACATGCATAACGCCACGCCGGTGCAGATGCTCCAGCGCCTGTCGCGCAATCTGCGGCAATTGCACCAGGCCAACGACGACTTCCTCGGGGCCCTGGTGGATGCCGAGCGGGTCCTGGAACTGGGCCAGGCCAATGCTGGCGACTACCTGGCCCGCGCCAGCCTGTACCAGCGCCTCGATTGCCCACGGGCCGAACGCCATGACCTGGAACGGGCGCTGCTGCTCAGCGAAGACCCGCTCCAACGGCTACGGCTGACGGAACGGCTGGGGCAATTACCACCGAATGCGGTGGTGCATTAGGCGGTTGTGAGGCGCCATCGAAAAGACCGGTATGCGCTAGCCATCACTTTGTCCGCTTCTGTCGTATCGTGTAATGAAGATATATACACTACGTCAGTACTTTGTGATGAGATGCCTGTCCATGTCGAAAGAAGCCGTTTTCACGATGAAACTGGAACCCGAACTACGCGCCGAATTCATGGCCTGTGCTCAGGCTGTCCATAGGCCTGCGTCCCAAGTGCTGCGCGAACTGATGCGCGATTTTATTCAACGTCAGCACGAATCCCAGGAATATGAAGCCTTCCTGCATCGTAAGGTCGAGGCGGGACGGGCCTCGATGGAGGCGGGTCGGGGTCGCTCGAATGAAGAGGTTGAGGCCGAATTTGCGGCGCGCCGCGCGAGTGCGGCCAAGCTGGCGTGAGCGTTATCTGGACGCCAGAAGCGCAACAAGACCGTGTGGAAATATGGGATTACATCGCAACCGAGACCCCCTATGGGGCTGCACGGTTGGATGAACTGTTCAGTGCTGCGGCAAACAGACTGGCCACTCACCCCGAGATGGGGCGGCCGGGGACAGTACCCGGCACCCGTGAGCTGATACCACACGAAAATTATCGTCTGGTGTATGAAATCAACAGCGGAACCGTCTGGATACTAGCGCTGGTGCATACTGCGCGACTGTGGCCATTTGATTCGTGACTCGCGATCTTCAGGCCGGAGTATCCGGCTGATTCGCCGGATGCGCCTGGATAAACGCCGGATGCTGTTCCGCCAGCGCCGCCACCCGGCGAATACGCGGATAGGCGTCCAGCGATACCTTGAAACGCTGTGCCGCATACAGCTGCGGAATCAGGTACACATCCGCCAGCCCCGGCTCCTTGCCAAAGCAATAACCGACCTCGCCAATCAACTGCTCCACCGCCGTCAGCCCCTGGCTGACCCAATGACCGATCCACTCCTGCACCTGGGCATCGTCATGCCCCCACTGGCGCAGCAGGTTGGTGGTGCCGGAGTTGTGCAACGGATGAATATCGCAACCGATCACCGCCGCCACCGCCCGCGCGCGGGCACGGGTCAGCAGGTCCGAGGCCAGCAGCGGCGGCTGTGGATAACGTTCCTCGAGAAACTCGATGATCGCCGGCGACTGCGTCAGCACATCCCCGGCATCGGTGCGCAAGGCCGGCACCCGACCCTGGGGGTTGACCGCCAGGTACGCCGCCTGGCGCTGCTCACCACCGCCCGGGGCGATCAGGTTGATCGGCAGCGCGTGGTAATCCAGGCCCTTGAGGGCCAGGGCGATCCGCACGCGGTAGGACGAGGTGGAACGGTAATACGTGTAAAGCTCCATGGTCCTCTCCTCTCAACGCGCCGAGACAATCTTGCCGCGGCATTCGCCGAAGCCGATGGAAGCAAAACCTTCACGGTTGCACCGCGCCCGCAGGATGATTTCGTCGCCGTCTTCAAGGAACTTGCGCACCTCACCCGAGGCCAGCTCCACCGCTTTCTTGCCGCCTTCGGTGATCTCCAGCAGGCTGCCGAACTGCCCCGCTTCAGGACCGGACAAGGTGCCCGAGCCGAACAGGTCGCCGGCCTGCAACTGGCAGCCGTTGACGCTGTGGTGCGCCACCAGCTGCGCCACGGTCCAGTACATGTGCCGGGTGTTGCTCAGAGTCAGGCGCTGGGCCGGCAGGTTCTGCTCGCGCATCGCCTCGGTCAGCAGCAACACTTCCAGTTCGATATCAAAGGCGCCGCCCTGCTGATCGCGGGCGTCGAACAGGTACGGCAACGGCTGCGGATCGCCTTGCGGACGCGCCGGCTGGGCCTGGCGGAACGGCGCCAATGCCTCGGCCGTCACCACCCAGGGCGAGACGCTGGTGATAAAGCTCTTGGACAGGAACGGCCCCAGCGGCTGGTATTCCCAGGCCTGGATATCCCGTGCCGACCAGTCATTGAGCAGGCAGAAACCGGCGATATGCTCGGCGGCATCACCGATGGCAATCGACTCCCCCATGGCATTGCCCTGGCCGATCCAGATGCCCAGCTCCAGTTCGTAGTCCAGTCGTGCGCAGGGACCGAAAGTCGGCTCAGTCTGCCCAGCGGGCAAGGTCTGGCCCTTGGGCCGGCGGACCTCGGCGCCGGACGGGCGCACGGTCGAAGCGCGGCCGTGGTAACCGATGGGCACGTACTTGTAGTTGGGCAGCAGCGGGTTGTCGGGGCGGAACAGCTTGCCGACATTCTGTGCATGCTCGATGCCCACATAAAAATCGGTGTAGTCGCCGATCCTGGCCGGCAGGTGCAACTGGCAATCGGCAGCCAGGTGCAGCAGCTTCGCGCCCTGGGCTTCGATCTTGCCACGCAGGCTGCTGCCTTCGCCGAGCAGTTCCAGCAGGCGGGCACGCAAGGCCACACGAGCCGCGGTGCCGAGTTCGAAAAAGGCATTCAACTGACCGCCACGGGTCGCTTCGACAGCGGCCTTGGCCAGACCGTCAAACAAGCCGAGCTCCAGGGCTGCTTCCAGATCGAAGATCTGCTCGCCGATCGCCACGCCACTGCGCGGGGTAGAACCCTGGTAACTGAACACCCCCAGCGGCAGGTTCTGCAACGGGAAATCGGTATGGCCGTTGGCAGAGGCAACCCAGCTGCGAAGGATGGTTGGCTGACTCATGGGTTATCTCCGATTCGGGTTGAAAGTGACGGGCAAGGTGGCCCAGCAAGTATCGTAGTTGCTTTGCAGCTGCGGGCAATCAAGGGCAAAGCGGCTCGCACGCAATACCTGGCTGGTCTCGAACATGAAGGCCATGGTGTTGTCGATCTTGCTTGGCGCCAGTTCGGCGGCAATCGCCCGGGTGCAGGTTTCACCGTCCGGGCCGTGGGCGCTCATGCAACTGTGCAGCGACGCGCCGCCGGGCAGGAAGCCTTCGGCCTTGGCGTCGTAGGCGCCCTGGATCAGGCCCATGAATTCGTTCATCAGGTTGCGATGGAACCACGGCGGACGGAAGGTGTTCTCGGCCACCATCCAGCGCGGCGGGAAGATCACGAAGTCGAGGTTGGCCATGCCCGGCACGCTGGTGGGCGAAGTCAGCACGGTGAAGATCGACGGGTCCGGGTGATCGAAGCTGACCGTGCCGATGGTGTTGAACCGGCGCAGGTCGTATTTGTACGGCACGTTGTTGCCGTGCCAGGCGACCACGTTGAGGGGCGAATGATCGAGCTCGCAGCCCCAGAGCTCACCGAGGAACTTCTGCACCAGGGTGGTCGGTTGCCGCAGGTCTTCGTAATGGGCGACCGGCGTGAGGAAGTCCCGCGGGTTGGCCAGGCCGTTGCTGCCGATCGGCCCGAGGTCCGGCAGGCGTAGCGGCGCGCCATGGTTTTCGGCGAGGTAACCACGGGCTTGCGGGTCGAGCAGTTCGACGCGGAATTTCAGGCCACGGGGCAGGACGGCGATTTCCAGCGGTTCGATCTCCAGTACACCGAGTTCGGTGACGAGCCGCAGCCGGCCCTGTTCCGGGACCAGCAGCCATTCGCCGTCGGCGTTGAAGAACACCCGTTCCATGGAGCGGTTGGCGCGATAGCTGTAGATGCTGATACCGGCCGGTTTCTCCGCCGCCGAGTTGGCCGCCATGCTCACCAGGCCGTCGAGGAAATCCGTGGGCTCACCCGGGATCTCCAGCGGGTTCCAGCGCAGGCGGTTGGGGGTGACCGAACCCAGCGGGCCACCGGCCAGTTGCCGCTCCAGCTTGACGAACGCCGGGTGCCGGGCCGACGGCTGGATGCGATACATCCAGGTACGTCGCGCTTCGCTACGGGCCATGGTAAAGGCCGTGCCGGAGAACAGTTCGGTATACAGACCGTAGGGCGCTTTCTGTGGGGAGTTCTGGCCGACCGGCAGCGCGCCGGGCAAGGCCTCGCTGCTGAATTCGTTACCGAAGCCGGACTGATAGGCCAGCACCGTGGAATCGGGGTTCATGGAGCCTCCTGGAGGGAGTGGACCTGGGGCTGCCTCCGGATTCAAAGGGAGCGCGGCACGGGTCGGTTTATTTTTATGGAAACGAAATTATGCATAACGTAACTTGATTATGCAGAACGTAATTTGATTGACAGTGCCCGTCAAGCTATAAAGACGCCCATTCGTCCCGGGATTACATCGCCTCCATGGAAAAGCCGCGTACTACCAGCGACAGCAACGGTAAACAGAAAGTCCGCTCGGCGGAGGTCGGTACCGATATCCTCAAGGCACTGGCCGAACTGTCACCCAGCACCTCGCTCTCACGCCTGGCCGAGCATGTGCAGATGCCGGCAAGCAAGGTCCACCGTTATCTGCAGGCCTTGATCGCCAGCGGCTTCGCCGAACAGAACCGGGCAACCAACCACTATGGCCTGGGTCGCGAGGCGTTGCGGGTCGGCCTGGCGGCGCTGAACAGCATGGAGGTGCTGCATGTGGCGGCGATGCCACTGGCGGAGCTGCGCGACGACCTGAATGAAAGCTGCTTCCTCGCGGTCTGGGGCAACCACGGGGCGACCGTGGTGCATATCGAACCGGCCGTGCGCGCGGT
Source organism: Pseudomonas gingeri (assembly GCF_013385425.1). Lineage (GTDB taxonomy): Bacteria > Pseudomonadota > Gammaproteobacteria > Pseudomonadales > Pseudomonadaceae > Aquipseudomonas > Aquipseudomonas gingeri_D. The sequence continues at coordinate 81,258 of NZ_JACAQA010000010.1, forward strand.
GACGGTGGTGACGCAGTTGGGTTCGGTGCTGCCGCTGCTCAGTTCGTCCACGGGGCTGGTGTTCAACGCGTTCCTGCCGGATCGGGAAACGGTCGAGTTGCGGGAAGCGGAACTCAAGGCCGGCCACCCTCACCCGATGGCCGATGTCAGCGTATATACCGCGACCTGTGAACAGATCCGCCGGCGCGGGCTGCATTTCGTCCATGGTTTGCTGATGCCGGGAGTCGATGCCTTGTCGGCGCCGGTGTTCAATGCGCTAGGCCAGGTGGTGGCGGTGCTGACGGTGGTGGGGCCGACGTCACTGTTCCACGCCGATGAAGACGGCCCGGCGGCCAAGCGGTTGCTGGCGGCGAGCGAGGCGGTCAGTTGGCGGATGGGTTATCAGAAGACCTGAGTACCCAGCCGCTACCCCATCAAGCCCAGGGCCTTGGCCTTGGCCACTGCCTGGGTCCGACGCTCCACCCCCAGCTTGCTGTGAATCCGCCGCGCATGGGTTTTCACCGTGTGCAGTGAAATAAACAGCTGATCGGCGATCTGCAGATTGGAGCTGCCCAGGGCAATCAGCTTGAGCACCTCCAGCTCACGCTGGCTCAAGGGATTGTCACCCGTGGCGATCAGCGCCTCTTCAAACCCCAGGCTCGCCAGCATGCCCGGCTGGCGCAAGCGCAACTCGCGCAAGGCCTGTTGCAGATTACAGCGGCTGACCAGCGCCAGCCCCTCCTCCAGGTGACTCTTGGCCAGCGCCGCTCGCCCTTGCAGAAAAGCCACTTCCGCCAGCGCCAGGCGCAGTTCGGTTTCCATGCCCTGCATGCCCCGTCGCTGGGCCTGTTCAAGCAATAGCGCCAACGCCTCCAACGGCGCCTGGGCCTTGTGCAGATAGACCTGTGCCAACACCAACAGGTATTCAAGACGCGGGATCAACTCCAGCGTCGCCGGTGGCGCCTGCACCCCGTCCGCGCCGCTGTAGTGACGCAGTACCCGGGTCAGCGCCTCTTCCGCCAGCTCCGGTCGCCCCTGCTGCAACCAGAAATGGCAGCTGACCATCAGCAGCACCGCGCGATACACCACATCCGGAATATGCCGTTGCTGCATCAAGCGTTCGGCATCCCGCAGGCGCACAAACGCCTGGGCGTAGTTGCCGTGGTTGGCATCCAGCAAGGCCAGCCCGAGAAAACCGTACAAGGCCTGTTTATCCTGGCTGCGCAGGCATTCATCCAGGCCTGCCTGGAAATGCTCGGCGGCTTGTTGATCACGGCCCTGGCGCAGGGCAATCCGTCCCTGGCGCAAGGCGATCCGCCCCAGCAACGGGCCCGCCAGGTAACGCTTGGCCGACAACAGGGCATGCATATTGTCCAGCAGGCTCTCGCTGCGATGCAGGGCGCCGCGCTGCTCCAGCAACTGCGCATGGTCCAGTTCCAGCAGCGCCTCGAACAACAGCGAGCCTTGCGCCCGCGCCAGGCACAGGGCTTCGCGGCTCAAGGCATGAGCCTGTTCCAACTCACCATCGAGCAGCGCTTGCTGGGTCAGCCCCGACAGGCAGAACAACCGCGCCGGCCAGGCGACCGGCGGCAGGTCCTGCAAGGCTTCGAGAAAATGTCCGCGTGCCCGTTGCGCCTGCCCCTGCAAGTGCAGCAACCAGCCCTGCTGGGCCTGCCAGCGCGCCACCAGTTGCCGCTGTGCCGCCGCCGACGATTGCGGGGAGAAACGGGCCATCTGCTCGATGCTGTGGGCCGCCTCGTCGAAGCGTCCGGCGAACAACAACGCCGTGGTGATCAAGCCCACCAGATGCGGCGTGCCGAACATCAGGTCATCCGGCTGCTGCTCGTGCAGGCGCAACAACAGCGCCACGTTCTGTTCCTGGAACAGGTAATCGAAGGTGAAGTTGTGCAACAGGCTGGCCGCCACCTCGAACTCTTCGGCGGCCAGGGCCTGTTCCACCGCCGCCTGCCAGTCGCCGCGGGCACTGAACCACTGGCAGGCGCGGCGATGCCAGGAACGCCCGGCCGGCCAGGGTTCATCGCGCAGCAGCAGGGCCAGCGGCGCGAACACCCGCAGCCATTCCGAGGAGTCTTCCCAGGGTTCGATAAAACACCCCAGTTCCTGCAGGGTACGCATCCACTGGGCGCCCTCCCCCGCACCGAACAGGTGTTCGCAAAGGTCGGCATTGAAGCGCGGCAGATGCACCAGCACGCGCCAGGCTTCGGCCAGCTCCGGTGCCAGGGCATCGAACAGTTCGTGTTGCAGGTAGTCGAGCAAGGTCGCCGAACGTCGCGATCCGGCGTCGGGGACATTGGCGATCCAGGCCGGCGCTTCCAGCATCGCGACCCGCACCCCGGCGCACCAACCGGCGGTGTACTGCTCCATCCGGTCGAGGCATTGCGGGGTCAGGGTGATCGACGGGTGACTGACCAACTGTTCGATTTCGCCGCGTTCGAACGCCAGGCTCGGGCCTTCGACCTCGTAGAGTTCACCTTCGAGCAACAGCCGTGGCCAGTTGCAGTGAGGCCGCCGCCGCACGCCCAGCCACCAGTTGAGGACCGGACTGCTGAGCGCCAGCAAGCGATCGAGCAGTTGATCCAGTGCAGGGTTAGGCAAACGGCAATAGTCGTCGAGAAAAACCCAGGTAGGGGTGGTCCAGCGCGCCAGTCGCGCCAACAGACTCGATTCGTCCAGGCACTCGTCCAGCCCAAGTGCCTGGGCCAGGGCCGCGCAGAAGGCGTCGGGGGTGAGATTCGCACCGGACAAGGGTAGCCAGCACACGCCACAGCTGGGCGGGGCTTGCAGCAGGCATTCGGCGAGCAAGGCGCTCTTGCCGCTGCCGGCGGGCGCGCAGAGCAGGCGGACCCGTGCCTGGGACTCGATCAAGGGTGTGCTTAGCCGCGAACGTGGCAAATGGCGGGAGGATAAACGAGGCAGGAACCCGGGACGGTCCAGACGCGGGGTCATGGCGGTCATTGCGGCGGCCTTTCTTGATTTTATCCGGCCACCCTATCCCCCATGGATGGCTTTGTCGAATGAGTATTCAGGGCAGTGATTGGAGCCCATAAAAGAACCTGCGGGCCGGTCGCCTTGCTGACCACCCCGGATCGACCTTACACAAAAATACGAACAGGAGGACTTCGGTAAAAGTCCGTGGGGTATTAGCTTGATCTCAATGGATTCAGACATGAAGGAACATAGAGATGGGTATCAGGCAAACACTCGAAAGCATGACAATCGAGGAGAAAATCGGCCAGAAAATCATGTTGGATTTCCGCTATTGGGACCCGGCGGGCAAAGCCACCCTGGACATGACCCAGCCCGATGACACGATCAAGACTCTGATAATGGACCATCATATTGGCGGGGTGATTCTGTTTGCCAACAACCTCAAGGACAGGGATCAGATCGCACGCCTGACGTCATGGTATGCCTCGCTGGAGACATCCACGGGGCTGAGGCTTTTCATCGCCACGGACAATGAAGGCGGCAACGTTTTCCGTCTGCCACGCGGCGAATATGCTTCGTTTTCCGGAAATATGGCTCTCAGCGCCGCCATTGAGGGAGGCGCAGACCGACAGTTGGCCTACGAACAAGGCAAGCAGATGGCGCAGGACATGAAATCACTGCACATCAACACCAACTTTGCCCCGGTGGTCGACGTCAACGCCCATCCAGCCAACCCGGTGATCAACGTGCGCGCCTTCAGTGACGATGCCGCCACCGTCGCGGATCTGGCGCAACGAATGGTCGCGGGCATGCGTCAAGAGGGCCTGATCACCACCTACAAGCACTTTCCGGGACACGGCAGCACCAGCGTGGACTCGCACACGTCCCTGCCTCGCGTTGATCGCCCCCGTGAGCAGGCCTTCGCAATTGACCTGGCGCCTTACAAACAGGCGATTGATTCGCAGGCCGCGCCCGATATGGTGATGACCGCGCATATCCAGTACCCCGCGCTCGACAGCAGCCTGATCCGTACCCGCAAAGGTGAGGAGATCATCGTACCGGCCACCCTGTCCAGACAGATCCAGCATAACCTGCTGCGCGGCGAGTTGGAGTTCCGCGGCGTCACTATCACCGACGCACTGGATATGGGCGCCATTGTCGAGCACTTCAGTCGGGAAGAGGCACTGGCAGGCGTATTCAAGGCTGGGGTCGATATCGCGCTGATGCCTGTCAGTATTTCCGCACCCGACCAGGCCTATCGTCTGGCACCACTGATCCGGGCCATTGCCGGCAAGGTAAGAAGCGGTGAGCTTTGCGAGGCCGAAATCGATGCCTCCGTCGAGCGTATTTTGCGTCTGAAGCAACGTTATGCCCTGATCTGTCATCGGCCACGCAAGAGGGTCCAGCCGCACACCGCCGCGCAGCCCGCGGAAAAAACCATCGCTGACGGCTCCATCACCCTACTGGTCAATCAACAGGCAACCCTGCCACTGAAGGACAAGACTCGACGCTATTTCATCCTGACGCCTTGGAGCGAGCAAGCCAAAGGCATTGCAGCGGTCATGACGGAAAAGGGTTACTCACACGTCGTGGCTGCCAAGGAGAGCGCACTGGTCGAGGCCGAGATCAGGCAGAACATCGACCAGTGCGATGTGTTCCTCCTGGGTACCCTGTCGACCCGTTACACGCAAGTGGAAAGCAATGGTGTGGCCAACAAGAAGCCAGTGACCGACAAGGATGACGTTTACCTGAGCTACCTGCGTTACGCCGCCAGCCAGGGCAAGACCCGCGTTCATCTGTCATTGCGGGCGCCTTACGATGTGGTCAACTATGCCGAGTTCGTCGACGCCGCCGTGGCGAGCTATTCCTTTTACGGCTATGAAAACGGCGTCTGGCGAGGACGTTCGATGACGTCACTGGCAGAGGTCCTGATCGGCAATCGCCGCCCCGCAGGCAAGCTGCCGGTCAATACCTGGAAGCGCTACGATAGCCAAACCTATACCGGCGTGGTCGCCCAGCCCAAAGGGTTCGGGCTGAGCTGGTAACGCCACGCTCTGACAGCAGGTCCAAACAAAAAAAGGGGTCAACGCACTGCGGCGATGACCCCCGGGTACTTTGCGCCTGTGAGGCTTAGCGAACCCCGCTCGCCCGCAACGCCGCCGGCGTGTAGTCCGCCGCCTTGCCGACAAAGCCGAACTGGAAGCTGTGCTTCTCTTCGTTCTTCATGCCTAGGGCGATGTAACGCCCGGCAATCAGGTCATACAGGGTTTCAACGGTATAAGCCGGCACCTGGTGGTCGTAGTAGAACTGCGCATGACCTTCGGCCACCCGCCACAGTTGGCCGCGACCGTCGTAGTGATCCACCAGCGCGACCTGCCAGCTGTCTTCGTCGAGGTACATATGGCGCTTGGCATAGATATGCCGCTCGCTCGGCTTGACCGTGCCCTCGATTTCCCAGACCCGGTGCAGCTCGTAGCGGGTCAGGTCCTGGTTGATATGACCGGCCTTGATGATGTCGGTGTACTTGAGGGTCGGTGAGTCGAGCTTGTAGCTGTTGTAGGGGATGTACATCTCCTTCTTGCCGATCAGTTTCCAATCGTAACGGTCCGGCGCGCCGGAGAACATGTCGAAGTTGTCCGAAGTACGCAGGCCGTCGGCGGCGGTACCCGGACCGTCATAGGCGACTTGCGGGGCGCGACGTACACGGCGCTGGCCGGCGTTGTAGATCCAGGCCAGACGCGGTTCCTTCACCTGGTCGAGGGTTTCGTGCACCAGCAGCACGTTGCCTGCCAGGCGCGCCGGCGCGGTGACTTCCTGCTTGAAGAAGGTCAGCACGTTGGCGCCCTTGTCCGGCCCGAGGTCAGGGATCTCCGACGGCACGGCGGCTTCTTCCTCGAAGGTGATCGGGGTGAAGGAACCGTCGGTCTGCGGCGTGGCCTGGGTGATGGTGCGACGCAGGTTGCCACCGTGGTAGCGGGTGATGTGGTTCCACAGCACTTCCACGCCGGTCTTCGGAATCGGGAAGGCGTAGTAGCGGTTGCCGGTGAAGTTCGCCAGGCCGTTGCCGTCATTGATCGTCGTGACGTTCAAGGCGCTGCGCTTGGCCGCCTCGAGAACCGCGTCCGGCAGGACCACCGTGCGGTGGGTCGGATAGACCGGGATCTTGTAGGTCTGCGGATAGCGCTTGAACATAGCGAGCTGGCCTTCGGAAAGCTTGGCCTTGTACTGCTCGGCGGTGGCCGCGGTGATGATGAACAAGGGTTTTTCATTGGCGAATGGGTCGGCCAGGAAACCTTTACTGTCCACCGCACCGGCGTTTTTCGGGATACCGCCGGTGTAGGCCGGGATCGAGCCGTCGGCATTGCCGGCCTTTTCCGCGCCGATGGCGGTCAGGCTGGTGCCGAGCTTGGCCGCTTCCTCCGGGGAAACCGCCGCCATGACGTTGGCGGCCAGCAGGCTCAGGGCCAGGGCGCCACATTGCAAAATCATCTTGCGCATAAAGTTGTCCTTCTCAAGCCTGGATCAGAAGTTCGCGCCGACGCTGAGCGCCACGAAGTCACGGTCAATCAGGGTGTTGTAGTTGCCACCGAAAAAGTCGGTGAAGCTGAGGCTCGCGGTGTAGGTGTTGCGGTAGTCGGCGTCCACACCGATGCTGACCGCCTTGGCGCCCTGGTTGAAGATGCCGTTGGGGCCGTAACCCTTGACGTCATGGGACCAGGACAGGTTCGGCTTGAGGTTGATCCCGGCGAACACGTTGCTGTAGTCGAGGATCGCCCGGGCACGGTAGCCCCAGGAGGTGGCGGTGACGAAACCGCTGGTATCACCCTGGAAGCCGTAGGCACCGTAGACCGAGTCACGTCCGTAACGGACCTTGTCCTTGGTCTCCAGGCCGCCAACGTAGGTCATCCCCGCCTCGCCTACCAATGTCAGGCGCTCGGCGCCCAGGACCTGGTCGAAGAACTGCGTCAGGGTGCTTTGTATCTGGGTGATTTCCTTGCGGCGATAGCCGGGGTTGTCGGCGCCGGCAGCGGCTTGGAGTGGTGAAGAACCTGCAATGGATGGATTGATCAGAGCAAGTGTCAAGTCAGTGGTATTCAGTTGCACCGGTGCGTTGGGGCGATAGCTGATTTCGCCACTCCATGCGGTACCGGTAGGCAAAGTGGTGGAGAAACTGGCGCCGTAGAGACGAATGTCTTCGGGATACTCAAGGTAATACTTTCCTTGCCCCAGCATTACGCTTGAAGCCATGGAGCCCTGGAGCGCCAGTGGGAGAAACGCCTTCATCGCATCAATGGCATTGACGGTGCCTTGACCCGCGTTGGTGGTCCCGACTGTAGGCGTACGGCTGTGGTAGTTCATGAAATACAGGCCGTACTCGGTATCAGCACCCAGCCAGCGCAAGGCCAAACCATATTGACCGCCGTCACGGGCGTCCCGATCGTCTCCCCGCTGTACAACAATACCTTCCTGAGTGACTTGGAAACCCTGCCCGAACGCTGACGCCAACGGCTGGAACCCTGCACTCAACGGACTACCCACTGTGTAGTTGTTGTTGCAACCGTGTTGCACCACATCGTTGCCGAAGAAGGTGCCGCAGTTGTCGACGACGGTGTTTTCCCAGTTCAACTGGTAGAACCCTTCGACCGTCAGTTGGTCGGTCAGGCTCTGGGAAGCGAAGAACATATTGACCGGGATCAGGCCTTCCTTGATCTCGGCACCCGGCCGGCGGAAGGCCGAGACGTCGATGGGGTTGATGCTGTTGATCGAGTTACCGATAAAGGTACTTTCACCCCAACTGACCACCTGCTTGCCCAGGCGCACAGTGCCCGGCAGGTCGGCGATGGAGTAATTGTGATAGATGAAGGCGTCGAGGATCTGCGCGCCCGAAGAACGAGCCGCCTCATCGCGATGGTGATCGCTGATGTCCTTGAAGTCCTGGCTTTCGTCGGCGGTCGCGAAATCGTACCAGTACTTGCCCCGGACGAAGACGCCGGTGTCACCGTACTTCAATTCCAGGTCATGAATGCCCTTGATGATCTTCGAGAAGGCTTCGCCCTTCTTGTAGTTCAAGCGTCCGTCATCACCGGTGGAGGCCTGGCCGGTACCGCCGTTGGGCACCCCCACAAGGCTCTTGTCGGCATCGCGCAGGCCCCAGCTCACGCCGGCCGACAGGGATGAGTCGAATTTGCCTTCGATTTCCCCGATATTGAACGAAACCGCCTGCGCCTGCGCACTGACGCCCATGGCAACCGCGATGGCCAGAGCCTGCGGCGTGAAGATGGCGCGCATTGTTGTTTTTGTCATGCGTCTTCCCCGGTGTGTGACAGAAGGCTTCACCCTACTCACCACCAACGGGAGCGATAAGCGCACCAAGGAGGTATTCGTGCTGTACCTCGAAAGGATGAACGAGTGCCTGCGGCGCGCTTTGCAGCGCGCCATCGAACCTGTGGATAACGCGTCATAGCGCATATGGATGGAGGGCAGCCGGGACGGCTCCGGGTGTAGTGACTTGCGCAGACGACTGTTACTCCAACGGTAACAGTGATTGTCGCAAAGCAGGCTGTTTCAACGAAACCGAACGCCTTATTATGATCGTCATCTACTCTTTACTGACGTTGATTTACTCCTTGATCGAACGTCTTCCCTTGGCCACTGCGTTTGCAGTGGCTTTTTTTATGCCCGCGTCATTCAAGGTCACGACAGGCTTTCAGGACCGCTGAAACTTCAAAAGCAACCAGGGACCCTTCTTACAACCTGGAAAGACCCCGACCGCTATCCCGGCTCAACACCACGACTCACCCTGTTCCACTCAACAACATCACGGGATAGGGAAGGAGTCGCTTATGAAATCGATCAATTACAACACCTATCGCAGCACCCGGGGTTTCAACGACAGGGTTCGCTTTCTGGTGCTGCATTACACCGCCATCGACTTCGCCAGCTCGGTCAAGGCCCTCACCGGCGCCCAGGTCAGCAGCCATTACCTGGTGCCCGATGTCACCGACCCGAGCTATCTCCAGGCCGGTTTCAAGGAGCAGGAAATCTTCAATCTGGTCGACGAAGACAAGCGCGCCTGGCATGCCGGTGCCAGTGCCTGGGCCGGCAGAACGCAGCTCAACGACACTTCGATCGGCATCGAGATCGTCAACCTGGCTTCAGACAGCGGGGGGCAGTTTCATTTTCCGCCCTATGAGCCCCGGCAGATCGAGGCGCTCAAGCGGTTGTCGCTGAATATCCTCGCCCGTTATCCCGAGATCACGCCCACCCAGGTGGTCGGACATTCGGATATCGCCTGGAGCCGCAAGAGTGATCCGGGAGCCGCCTTTCCCTGGCACGATCTGTACCTGTCGGGCATCGGCGCCTGGTTTGACGAAAGCACCCGCGACCGCTACCTGCAGCACTATCTGCGCGCGGGCCTGCCCCCTCAGAAAACAACCTTGGAGCGGTTCAAGAAGTACGGGTATGACGTGACGGGAGCCGACACGCAAACGGGATTCAACCAACTGGTCAGGGCCTTCCAGTTGCATTTCCGAGCGGAGAATTACGATGGGGTGCTGGATGCCGAGACCGCGGCCATCCTCGCGGCACTGGTGGAGAAGTACTTCCCGGGGGCAATACAGGCCAACTGAGGCAAAACCGGTGCAGGGCTTGGCCCTGTCCGGTTATTACCCCCCCTGTAGGAGCCGGCTTGCCGGCGATGAGGACTTTGAGCCTTGTATCGCCCTCGCGGCCGCTATCGCCGGCAGGCCAGCTCCTACAGATGCTGCGTTGTGTCAGGCAGCCCTGTTTTCAGGCCATGTATTTCTGCAGATTCGCCATCATTTCCCGCAGGGCTTCAGGCGTGTCCTTCGGGTGCACGGCACCGTCGAAATCGCAGATCTGCTTCCAGCTGGCCGCCACGTCTTCCACGGAAAAACCATTGTGCGGATCGAAGCCGGCACCCAGGCTGCGCTCCCAGCGGGTCTTGCCGATCCAGCCGCCACCGACTTCGAACAGGCCGGATGTTTCATCGCACTGCTCACTGCCGAGGAATACCACCAGCGGACTGATCAGCTCCGGCTTGAGCAGCTCGAAGACCTGCGGCGGAATAAGGCCTTCGGTCATGCGCGTGCCACCCGTCGGGGCAATGGCGTTGACCAGGATATTGTTCTTGCGCCCCTCGATGGCCAGGGTCCGGGTCAGGCCATACAGGCCAAGCTTGGCCATGCCATAGTTGGACTGGCCGAAATTGCCGTAGATACCGGAAGTCGATGCGGTGAAGATCACCCGGCCATAGTTTTGCTCACGCATATGCGGCCAGGCAGCGTGGGTAACTTTGTAGGCACCTTCGACATGCACCCGGTAAACCAGGTCCCAGTCGGCATCCTCCATTTTCAGGAAGGTCTTGTCCCGCAGGATGCCGGCGTTGTTCACCACCACATCGATACGACCAAAGGCATCCAGGGCGTTCTGCACGATCTTGTCGCCATCGGTGACCGAGTCATGGTTGGCCACTGCGGTACCGCCGGCCTCGCGAATCTCCGCCACCACCTTGTCCGCCGCCGAGGCATTGGCGCCTTCGCCGTGGGCCGAGCCGCCGAGGTCGTTGACCACCACTTTGGCCCCATGGCGGGCGAACAGCAGTGCATGGGCACGTCCCAGGCCGCCGCCAGCGCCAGTGACGATCACCACTTTATCTTCGAAGCGCACAGACTCACTCATACAGGACTCCAGCCAGGGCCGATGGAAATAGACGCCGAGTGTCTGACACCCGGCCTTTGGTCACAATAAAGTCGGCCAGGGCTGAATGGTACGCGATAAGGCAGAGGGATAGTCCGGCCCTGGCCGCGACTGTCCCTGTTGACGCACGCCGAGCAGCGGCCTCAGAGCCGGAACCCGGAGTCCTCTTTGTCCAGCTTGCGCAGCAGCGCCGGCCAGGCCAGCGCCCCACCCATGCCCTGGGCGCTACGGGTGACCGCGGCGACCATGGCCTTGGCTCCGGCGAGTATCTGCGGCTCGATGACGATCAGCGGCGCGGCGCCATTTTGCGCCAGCACCTGGATATCGCAGGCGCGCTGGAAGGTGAACATCATCAGGAAGGTGTCGGCGATGGTCGAGCCACAGGTGAGCAGGCCGTGGTTGTGCAGCATCAGAAAGTTGTTTTCGCCGAGATCGGCCTGCAACCGCGCTTTCTCCTCATGGTTGAGGGCCACCCCTTCGTAGGCGTGATAGGCCAGGCTCGACAGCACGAACAGCGATTGCTGGCTGATGGGCAACACGCCCTGCTGCTGTGCCGAAACCGCGACACCGGCGGCGGTGTGGGTGTGCAGCACGCAGGTCACATCGTGCCGCACCTCATGGATAGCGCTGTGGATGGTGTAGCCGGCCGGGTTGATCTCGTAGGGGCTGTCCAACAGCTTGTTGCCGGCCTGGTCGATCTTGACCAGGCTCGACGCGGTGATCTCGTGGAACATCAGCCCATAAGGGTTGATCAGGAAATCCTCGGTACCCGGCACCTTGGCCGAGATATGGGTGAAGATCAGGTCGTCCCAGCCGTGCATCGCCACCAGGCGATAACAGGCCGCCAGGTCCACGCGGGTCTGCCATTCGGCGGCGCTGACCTGGCTCTTCACATCGGGTGCGGCGGTAACAGGGGCTGCGTTCACGGCACTGACCTCGGGGTTTGCGGTTTTTATTCTAGTACCGACCAGTCTAGAACAGCCGGTTACCCCGACGGAGTCGCATTGCCAGCCAGCTTGATGACTCAGCGGGTCAGCGAGCCATCAGATCACTGCCGCCAACAGCGGTGCGGCAAACAGGTTCAGCAAACCGGTCAACACCATCACCAGGCCCGCCACCGAGCCCTCTTCGCCACCGACTTCACGGGCGCGACTGACCCCGGCACCGTGGGCCCCCACACCGAACAACGCACCGCGGGCCAGACTGCTGCGCAACGGCAACCACTTGAGCAGCAGCCCGCCGAGCAATGCCCCGAACACCCCGGTGACCATCACGAACACCGCAGTCAGTTCCGGCACGCCGCCGAGGTCCTGCGCCAGCGGCATGGCAAAGGGCGTGGTGATCGAGCGCGGCACCAGCGACAGGGCCAGGCTGTTATCCAGCGACAGCGCCCTGGCCAATCCGTAGGAAGTGCCGATGGACGCCGCGCTCCCGGCGAGCATCCCCAGCAGCAACGCCGGGCCATGGCGCATCAACATCTGCCGCTGCTGCCAGATCGGCACCGCGAAGGCCACGGTGACCGGCCCGAGGATCAGCATCAGCCAGTGGGTATCGCGCGAATATTCGGCGTACGCCGTGTGCAGCGGCAGCGCCACCGCCAGCAGCACGAACGGCACCAGGATCAGCGGCGACAGCAGATAGCGACCCGTGCGCCCGTACACCCAGCGGCTGAACACATAGGCCGCCAGGGTCAGGCCCAGCCAGAACAGCGACATCCATTCAAGCTTCACGGCGGGTGCTCCAGCGGCAGACAAACTCGACGGTAAAGGCCGTCGCCAGCATCACCGCCAGGGTACTGACGCCGATCACCAGCAGGATCCGCCAGCCGTCCTGACGGACCATGGCGCCGTAGTCCAGCAGGCTCATCACCGCCGGGATAAAGAACAGCAACATCTCCGCCATCAGCAGCCCGGCCCCCAGTTGCAGGGTGGCGGGCTTGACCCGGCCGGTGGCGAAGGCCAGCAACAGCAGCGCCAGGCCGATCACCCCGCCGGGAATCGGCCAGTGGCTCCAGACGGCGAACAGCGTGCCCAGCTGATAGAGCCCCAGCAACACGGCCAGTTCGGCGAGCAAGCGGCAGGATTTTTTCAGCAACAGACGGTTCATCGGATTCAGTCCTCTCAGGAAGCCGATTTTAAAGTTGTCACTGTCATCCCAAAAGCGAATTGTTAGACTGGCAGCCATTCCACTTTGGAATCAGGCCATGGAATTCAAGCAACTGCGCAGCTTTATCGAGGTGGTCCGCCAAGGCGGTTTCACCCAGGCGGCGAAAACCCTGCACATCAGCCAGTCGGCGGTGAGCAAGCAGGTCGCCCAGCTCGAGCACGACCTCGGTACGCCGTTGCTCGACCGCCACGGCTCGCGGGTCCTGCTGACGGCGGCGGGCGGCGTGGTCATGCAACGGGCCGAAGCCATGTTGCGCCTGCGCAACGAGTTGCTCAGCGAACTGGATGACCTGAGCCACCTGGCCCGCGGTGAACTGCGCCTGGGTTTGCCGCAACTGGGCGGCGAGGCCCTGTTCGCCAGCCTCTTCGCCGAGTACCGACGGCGCTACCCCAATATCAGCATTCACCTGCTTGAAGGCGGTAGCCTGACGATCGAGCCGGCGGTGCTGAGCGGCGAGCTGGAACTGGGGGCGGGCCTCAAGCCGAGCGATCCGGCACTCGACTACCAGCCGTTTTGCGATGAGCCCCTGGATGTGTTGCTGGCGACCGATCATCCGCTGGCCGAGGAAGGCTCCATCCGCCTGGAACAATTGGCCGATACGCCGTTTCTGCTGTACCAGCGCAGCTTCGTACTCAACCACCGGTTGATGGAGGCCTGCCGGCAAGCCGGGTTCACCCCCAAGGAGAGCGGGCGCAGCGGCCAGGCGGACTTTCTCGCCGCACTGGTGGCCGCCGGGCAAGGCGTGGCGTTGTTGCCCAGCGTGGTCGCGCGTTCGCTGATACGGCCCGGGGTGGTGCGCCTGACCTTGAGCTCACCCACCGACCTGCGCTGGGACATCGCCTTTGTCTGGCGGCGCGGCGCCTACCTGTCCAAGGCCGCCCAGGCCTGGCTGGCGCTGGCGCGCGAGCGACCCAGCCTCAGCGCAACGCGCTGATAAATTCGGCCAGCCAGGGCTCGGCGTCGGTTTCCGGGGTGACGCTTTCGCTGGCATCCAGGCGCAGCATGTCCTTCACCTCGCGCACGCCCAGCTCGGCAAACAGCTCGCGCATTTGCTCGCCGCCGCCGCAGAAGGTGTCGCCGTAGCTGGAATCACCGAGGCCGATCACTCCGCCCGGCAAGCCGCGCCACGCCGCCGGTAGCTGGTCGCGGATGGCGTTGTACAAAGGTTGGAGATTGTCCGGCAACTCCCCCATGCCGGTGGTGGCGGTCACGGCCAGGAAGGCCTGCGGGGCAAAGGCCTGAACATCGGCGAGGGTCGCCCGCGGGTTGTGCCAGGCCTCGAAACCGGCCTCGCGAAGGATTTTTTCAGCGTGGCGGGCAACTTCTTCGGCAGTGCCGTAGACCGAGCCGGAAAGGATGGCGACTTTCATCAATCTGATCCTGATGCTTGATAAAAAACCCAGGATACCAGCAGATGAGAGACTTTCTCACAAAACCCGCCCCTCGCCGCTCGCAAATGGGATGGATTATTCAGGACGATGTCTTAAACTTTGCCGGACATGTCGATGGATTGCGCGGGCGTTGAACAATGATAAATCCCAAACTGCTGCAAATGGTGATTGACGCGTCGAACGACGGCATCGTGGTGTCCGAACAGGAAGGCGAAGACCATATCCTGATCTATGCCAATCCGGCGTTCGAACGCCTGACCGGTTACACCAACGAAGAAATTCTCTATCAGGACTGTCGCTTCCTGCAGTCGGGCGACCGCGACCAGCCGGCGCTGGAACTGATCCGCGAAGCCCTGCACACCCGCAAGCCGTGCCGGCAGATCCTGCGTAACTACCGCAAGGACGGCAGCCATTTCTGGAACGAGCTGTCGCTGTCCCCGGTGTTCAACGAAAGCGACCAACTGACCTACTTCGTCGGCGTGCAAAAAGACGTGACGGTGCAGGTCAAGGCGCAGCAGCGGGTGGCCCAGCTGGAAGCGCAACTGGCCGAGGTCCAGGCGCAACTGGCGGCGCTCAAGGCGGCAGGCACAAACCAGCCATGACCGATCAGCGCGGCCGGCCGGTGCAGGAGACGCCTGAGCGGCGATCAGGTGTCGAGGCGACCCGCCAACAGTTGTTGCAGGCGCCGGCGCATCAGCCGGCCGTCATTGCCCAGGCAACCGATGCTTGAGCCTTCCAGGCGCTCCTGTAACAGTTCCGAGACATCCCCGGCCAACATCACCGCACAGTCCACCGACAGCGCCAGGCGGTTGAGGCGGCGTGGCAGATCCGTCGTCGGCGAACGGTTGGAATACAGCACCAGCGCCTCGGGCCGGACCTTTTCACAGACCAGGGTCAGTTCATCGAAGGGCTGGCCAACCGCCAGGACACTGACGCAGCGGTCGCCGTCACCCAGCAACAGGCCGGCCACCAACAATTCGAGCTCACGACATTGATCCGGTAAAGCGGCGAGCACGATGCGTTGGGAGGGCAGCCCGCGAACCACGTGCAGGCGCTGCAGGACCCGCGCGCGCAGGAAGGTATCGAGAAACAGCCACTCGCTGGTCTGGCCGAATTCACCGCTCTGCAACTGCAGGCGCTGCCACAGGGGCAGGAGGATATTCTGGAACACCACGGTCAGCGGGTAGCTGGAAAACACCTGTCCGTAGAGACGTTCGAGGGCCGGTTCGTCGAAAGCGCTGACCGCCGCGCGCAATTGCGTCTGCCAATCGTCCCATTCCGTCTGGGCAATCGATTGCACCGCAATGCCGGAAGGGGTGTGAATGGGCGCTGCCTGGGCAGCGGTCTTCGCCAGGATCTTGCCGACCTTGCTCACCGCCACGCCGCGCTCGATCCAGCCCATGATGGTGCGGACCGTCTCGATATCGCTCATGGCATAGAGCCGATGCCCACTTTCGGTGCGGGTCGGCTGAATCAAACCGTAGCGCCGCTCCCAAGCCCGCAGGGTGACCGGATTGACGCCGGTCAGGCGCGAAACTTCGCGAATGGGAAACAACTCTTCCTGTTTCAGCGCCCGCAACAGCGGCGCGGCAGGTTCAAGTTCGGTCATGACGGGCATCTGTCACACATTTATGGGTAGGATTTAACCGATATTCTAGCCCACTGGATCCAACACCCTGCAAATCATACGCAATGCGACTTACTGGCTTGGTGCATTTCCCGGGAATAGGGAATAATTCTTGCCTGTCCAAACACGCAGCCCACCACCCCGGCGCTGCGTTGCGCATCAGCCCTATCCGGGCGGCATGCTTGTCTTACGGAGATACATGATGTCTACCTCACCCGTCACCATGATGGTGGCCCGTCGCGTTGCCGATGGCCGCTACCAGGACCTGCTCGCCTGGTTGCACGAAGGCGAACTGCTCGCCACCGACTTCCCCGGTTACCTGGGCTCCGGCGTGCTCGCCCCGCCGCCCGGGGACAACGAATTCCAGATGATTTTCCGCTTCAGCGATGCCACGACCCTGGGCGCCTGGGAGCACTCCGCTTCACGCAAGGCCTGGCTGGCGCGCGGCAGCGACCTGTTCGCCGGGCCACAGGAGCGCCGGGTCAGTGGCATCGACGGCTGGTTCGGCGTCGTCGGCCAACGTCCACCGCGCTGGAAGCAGGCGGTGGCGATCTGGCTGGCGTTCTTTCCCGTGTCGCTACTGTTCAACTTTGGCCTCGGGCCGTTGCTCGCCGAGCTGAATCTGCTGCCACGGGTACTGGTCAGCACCCTGGTGCTGACCCCGCTGATGGTCTACTTCTTCATTCCGCTGTCGACCCACCTCCTCGCGGGCTGGTTGCACAGTACCCAGGCCAAGGCGCTGCCCGGCGACACGGCCACTGCCCGGCATTGACGGTACGCAGTATCCGGCTTGGCAGTTGTACAAGCGGTGTGGCTGGTATAGCTTTGACTTCAACGTCAACCGACGCCTCTCCACCGCTGCCACGAGCCTTCGATGCCATCGTCTTGTGCCCCCATCCTGATTACTGGCGCCGGCCAGCGTGTCGGCCTGCATTGCGCAGAGCGACTGCTGGCCGACGGCTACCCGGTGATCTTCAGCTATCGCAGCGAGCGCCCAGGCGTCCAGGCCCTGCGCGACCTCGGCGCCACCGCGCTGTTCGCTGATTTCTCCAGCGAAGCCGGGATCCTGGCCTTTATCGAAACGCTGAAGCAGCACACCGACTGCCTGCGGGCGATCGTCCACAATGCCTCGGCCTGGCTGGCGGAAACTCCCGGTAACGAAACCGCGGCCTTTACCCAGATGTTCAGCCTGCACATGCTCGCGCCCTATCTGATCAACCTGCACTGCGCCGAACTGCTGGAACGCTCGCCAATGGCCGATATCGTGCACATCAGCGACGATGTCACCCGCAAGGGCAGCAGCCAGCACATGGCCTACTGCGCCAGCAAGGCCGGCCTGGACAGCCTGACCCTGTCCTTCGCGGCCCGCTACGCGCCACGGATCAAGGTCAACGGCATCGCGCCGGCGCTGCTGATGTTCAACCCCGACGACGACGCGGCGTACCGCGCCAGGACCCTGGCCAAATCGGCCCTGGGTATCGAGCCCGGAGCCGGGGTGGTCTACCAGAGCCTGCGCTACCTGCTGGACAACCCCTATGTCACCGGCACAACCTTGACCGTCAACGGCGGCCGGCACCTTAAATAAGCCGCCCCGCGAGGAATCCTTTCCATGAGTGCCACACTGCCCGAGCATTACCGCGAGATCCTTCTGGGGCTGGGCGAAAACCCCGACCGCGAGGGCCTGCTGGACACCCCGAAACGGGCCGCCAAGGCCATGCAGTACCTGTGTCATGGCTATGAGCAGAGCCTCGACGAGGTGGTCAACGGCGCGTTGTTCGCTTCCGACAATGACGAGATGATCATCGTCAAGGACATCGAGTTGTACTCGCTGTGCGAACACCACCTGCTACCCTTTATCGGCAAGGCCCATGTCGCCTACATGCCCACCGGCAAGGTTCTGGGGCTGTCGAAGATCGCCCGGATCGTCGACATGTTCGCCCGCCGCCTGCAGATCCAGGAAAACCTCACCCGGCAAATCGCCGACGCCATCGAGCAGGTGACCCAGGCCGCCGGCGTGGCGGTAGTGATCGAAGCCCAGCACATGTGCATGATGATGCGCGGCGTGGAAAAACAGAATTCGACCATGAACACCTCGGTGATGCTCGGCGCCCTGCGCGACTCGAGCACCACCCGCATGGAGTTCCTGCAACTGATTGGACGGAGCAAGTAGCAATGCCACAACTTCAACCCGGCATGGCACGCATTCGGGTCAAGGACCTGTGCCTGCGTACCTTTATCGGCATCAACGAGGACGAGATCCTCAACAAGCAGGATGTGCGGATCAACCTGACCATCCTCTATGCGGCCCAGGAAGCGGTGCGCGACAACGACATCGATCACGCCCTGAACTACCGCACCATCACCAAGGCGATCATCCAGCATGTGGAGGGCAATCGCTTTGCCCTGCTCGAACGCCTGACCCAGGAACTGCTGGACCTGGTGATGAGCAACGAAGCCGTGCTCTATGCCGAGGTCGAAGTCGACAAGCCCCATGCGTTGCGCTTTGCCGAGTCGGTGTCGATTACGCTCGCAGCGAGCCGTTGAGCCACTGAGCCGTCTGGCGTTCGCCGCGCCAGGCTCTTATCATCGCGCCCTACTTCACCCGCACAGAGCCCATCATGACCGAGCAAGAACGCCTCGAACTCGAAGCCGCCGCCTTTCGCCGGCTGGTCGCCCACCTGGACAGCCGCAAGGATGTGCAGAACATCGACCTGATGAACCTCGCCGGGTTCTGCCGCAACTGCCTGTCCAAGTGGTACAAGGCCGAAGCCGACGAACGCGGGGTCGAGGTCAGCCTCGACGATGCCCGTGAAGTCATCTACGGCATGCCCTATGCCGAGTGGAAGGCCCAATACCAGCAAGAAGCCAGCGCCGAACAACAGGCGGCGTTCGCCAAAGGAAAACCCCATGAGTGATTTGAACACCCTGCGCGCCAGCCTCAACAGCGGCGAACATGTTTTTGCCGACACCCTGGCTTTCGTGGCCGCCGGTTACGACTATCAGCCACAAGCCTTCAACAACGGCGGCGTGGAAAACGCCGCCGGGCAGAACGAAGGCTCGTGCAAGACCCTGGGCCTGGCGCTGCTGGAAGGCTTGAGCGACCAGGAAACCTTGCTGGCCTTCGGCGAGCATTACCGTTCGGTCCTGGCCACCCCTGAAGGCAGCGACCACGGCAATATCCGCGCGTTGATTGCCCACGGCCTGGCCGGCGTGAAGTTCACCCAGGCGCCGCTGACCCGGCGCTGATTCAAGCGCCCGGCCGGCACATCGCAACTTTTAAGATTGACCCGGCGACTTTATTTCGTTTGCCGGGGACCGCTGCTCACGGCTTAGATAAAAAGAAGTCTTCCTTCTTTCGAGTCAGGTCTCCATGAGCAGCGAAACCATCAGCCAGTCGATTTCCATCGTTCACCCGATCAGCCTCAGCCACGGCAAGAACGCCGAGGTCTGGGACACCCACGGCAAACACTATATCGATTTTGTCGGTGGCATCGGCGTACTCAACCTCGGCCATTGCCACCCGCGTATCGTCGAGGCCATTCGCGAACAAGCCACCCGGCTGACCCACTACGCCTTCAACGCCGCGCCCCATGCGCCCTACCTCGAACTGATGGATCGCCTGACGGCGTTTATTCCCGTGACCTACCCGGTCAGCGGCATGCTCACCAACAGCGGCGCGGAGGCGGCGGAAAACGCCTTGAAGATCGTCCGTGGCGCCACCGGTCGCACCGCCGTGATCGCCTTTGACGGCGCCTTCCACGGCCGCACCCTCGCCACCCTCAATCTCAACGGCAAGGTGGCCCCCTACAAACAGAAAGTCGGGGTACTGCCCGGGCCGGTGTATCACCTGCCCTTCCCCAGCCAGGACAATGGCGTGACCTGCGCCGAGGCGCTGAAGGCCATGGAGCGGCTGTTCAGCGTCGAAATCGATGTCGAGGACGTCGCCTGTTTTATCCTCGAACCGGTGCAGGGCGAAGCAGGCTTCCTGGCGTTGGACGTGGAGTTCGCCCAGGCCCTGCGGCGTTTCTGCGATGAGAAAAAGATCCTGCTGATCATCGATGAAATCCAGTCCGGTTTCGGCCGCACCGGCCAGCGTTTTGCATTCTCGCGACTGGGCATTGAGCCGGACCTGATCCTGCTGGGCAAGAGTATTGCCGGCGGTGTGCCGCTGGGGGCGGTGGTCGGCCGCAAAGCGCTGCTCGACACCTTGCCCAAAGGCGGGCTGGGCGGCACCTATTCGGGCAACCCGATTGCCTGCGCCGCGGCCCTGGCAACCCTGGATGAAATGACTGATGCGAACTTGCAGGCCTGGGGCGCGCAACAGGAAGAGGCGATTATCGGGCGTCACCAGGCCTGGCGCGCCAAGCAGCTTTCACCCTACCTGGGGCGCCTGACCGGGGTTGGCGCCATGCGCGGCATCGAGCTGATCAACCCCGACGGCAGCCCTGCGTCGGCACAGTTGACGCAATTGCTGGCCCTGGCCCGCGAGGCCGGTTTGCTGCTGATGCCCAGCGGCAAGTCGCGGCACATCATTCGCCTCCTGGCCCCCTTGACCACCGAGGCGGCAGTGCTGGAGGAAGGGCTGGATATCCTCGAGGCGTGCCTGGCCAGGCTTACCTGAAATCCGCGGGCAGAAAAAAACCGGCCGGGGCCGGTTTTTTTCATAACGATGCAATCAGAACGAAGCGTTCTGCAGGTCATCGAGGTAGCGCTCGGCGTCCAGGGCCGCCATGCAGCCGGCGCCGGCCGAGGTGATGGCTTGACGGTAAACGTGGTCGGCCACGTCACCGGCGGCAAACACACCTTCCACGCTGGTGGCGGTGGCATTGCCTTCACGGCCGCCCTGCACCACCAGGTAGCCGTCTTTCAACGCCAACTGGCCTTCGAACAGCGAGGTGTTCGGGGTGTGGCCGATGGCGATGAACACGCCGTCGACTTTCAGCTCGTCGAAGCTGCCGTCGTTGTTCTTCAGACGGGCACCGGTGACGCCCATGTTGTCGCCCAGGACTTCGTCCAGGGTGGCATTGAGCTTGAGGACAATCTTGCCCTCGGCGACGCGGGCATGCAGTTTGTCGATCAGGATCTTCTCGGCACGGAAGGTCTCGCGACGGTGCACCAGGGTCACCTTGCTGGCGATATTGGCCAGGTACAGCGCCTCTTCCACGGCGGTGTTACCACCACCGACCACGGCGACTTCCTTGTTGCGATAGAAGAAACCGTCGCAGGTGGCGCAAGCGGAAACGCCCTTGCCCATGAACGTCTCTTCCGACGGCAGGCCAAGGTAACGAGCGCTGGCGCCGGTGGCGATGATCAGGGCGTCACAGGTGAAGGTGCCGCTGTCGCCCACCAGGGTGTAGGGCTTTTTCGCCAGGTCCACCGCATTGATGTGGTCGAAGACGATTTCGGTTTCGAAACGCTCGGCGTGCTCTTTCATGCGGTCCATCAGCGCCGGGCCGGTCAGGCCATGCACGTCGCCGGGCCAGTTGTCGACTTCGGTGGTGGTGGTCAATTGGCCGCCGGCCTGCATGCCGGTGATCAGCAGCGGCTTGAGGTTGGCGCGCGCGGCATAGACCGCGGCGCTGTAACCGGCAGGGCCGGAACCGAGAATAATCACTCGCGAATGGCGTACTTCAGACATGACTCACTCCTATCGACCGCCCGTCAGCTACCGGTGCGGAACGCCGGCGGACCGGCTGGAATAAAAAAGGACTGCGAAAGCACTTGGGGAAGGCTTGTAGCACACAGTCCTGAAAAATAATGAGGTGCAGCGTATCGAGGAGGCGAAGATTAAGGAAATACGCAATAACAATCCAGCTCATAGCAGGTCTCTATCCTGAACGGTGTTCTTCAAGACGCCTTGTTACTGCAAATGTCGAACCTTTCACCGGCCCTGCAAAGCCGGTAAGGTCGGCGCGTTTCCCCCATCTCGGAGCACGTTATGCCCGCACCCGTCCTGTCCGGCCCGCAATATCTGCGCGAGGGCCTGAAGCTGGTCCTGAGCCCGGGCCTGCGCCTGTTCGTCCTGCTGCCGCTGGCGATCAACCTGGTGCTGTTCGTCGGCTTGATCTACCTGGCCGGCCACTATTTCAGTCTCTGGGTCGATACGCTGATGCCGACCCTGCCCGGCTGGCTGAGTTTCCTCAACTACATCCTCTGGCCGCTGTTCGTGGCGCTGGTGGTGCTGATGGTGTTTTTCACCTTCACCATGATTGCCAACGTGATCGCCGCGCCCTTCAATGGTTTTCTCGCCGAGAAAGTCGAAGTGGTGGTGCGCGGCACCGACAATTTCCCGGCCTTCAGCTGGGCCGAACTGCTGGCGATGATTCCCCGCACCCTGGCGCGGGAAATGCGCAAGCTGGGTTACTTCCTGCCGCGGGCCATCGCGCTGTTGGTGCTGTCGTTCATCCCGGTGGTGAATATCATCGCCGCACCGCTGTGGTTGCTGTTCGGGGTGTGGATGATGGCGATCCAGTACATCGACTACCCGGCGGACAACCACAAGCTGAGCTGGCAGGGCATGCTCGCCTGGCTGCGGCAGAAACGCTGGCAGTGCATGAGTTTTGGCGGGATCGTCTACCTGGTGCTGCTGGTACCGGTGGTCAACCTGCTGATGATGCCGGCGGCGGTGGCCGGGGCGACCTTGTTCTGGGTCCGTGAGCGGGGTGACGAGGCCCTGGCCGGCGAACGGCGCTGAGGCGCCCGCAAACCCTTTAGAGACCGTTCGCTAATCACGCTTGAACTGCCCTTTCCCAGCCCACTGATACACAAGGCTGGTACACATGGCACTGATAGCCCAACCGTTCCGGCACCCTGATTCGGGTATCTATTACCTTCGACGTAGGGTGCCGGACGACCTCCGACAAGTGATCGGCAAAACTGAAATTCGTCGCTCGCTGAAGACACGAAATCACCACCAAGCCAAGGCCGCGTTCGCCATCGCTTTTACTGAATCCGAACGCGTATTCAGTGATGCCCGCAATGGGCTTAGCATCGAATGGTTCCAACCAGAGACACCCCCGCCGACCTTACCTAGACTAGCGCTATCCACGTCCCCAGAACCCCTTGTAAAGCTGTCACAGGTGTTAGGCCGCTACATCCAGTCCGTATCGATGTCTGGCAGGTCTGAATACGTTCTACAGCGTCATACAGTCGATTATGGCCGTGCCGTCAATCGGTTCATCACGAAGATGGGAGACCAACCCATTACGGCGATTCAACCTTCTGACATCCATACGTTTGCGGCCGATCTCATCCAACCTAAAGACGCAGATGAAAGACCACTTGCGACCTCAACCACGCGATTGTTGCTGGCGAGGCTGTCATCGGTTCTGGCTTTCGCGGTGGATTCCGGCTTGCTCGAATCGAACCCCGTCCTCGTCTCTCGCATTCACAAGCGTCTAGGCCCGAGCAAACCCAAACGCCGCCTAAACGACAACAGGGGTTACACCTGGAATGAGCTGATCACTCTGTTTGGCCACCCTGAATTTCAGCGACTGAGGTATGCACAAGGCCGTCCAGGGAATGCCGTGTTCTGGCTACCATTGATTGCGGCGTATACAGGTGCGCGCAGGGAGGAAATAGCTCAACTGTATGTCGGTGATTTCCACCAACACGAAAGCAGCCAATGGTTCATCAGAATCATCGATGACCGTCCAGATAAATCAGTCAAAACCGACAGTAGCCGCAGGGAAATCCCAATTCATGACGATTTGATCGTCCTGGGCTTACTGACACTGGTGCTAGGCCGAGAACCTGACTCAAGGGTTTTTCCACAACTGATCAAGGTATCTGACGGTTTTGCGGGGATCGTATCCAAAACATGGCGTCCGATCAGCCAACGCTGCGGGGTATACAGACCAGACTGCAATCCGCTTCACGGCTTTCGACACAGCTTCAAAACGCTTGCCAGGGAGCACGGGATACCCAAAGAAGTCAGCGATTGGATCACCGGTCACGCATGCACGAATGAAGGTGATCGCTATGGAGTGAACCCTTTGTCCCGGATGGCAGAGGAAATCCAGAAGATTCCGAGTATTGCGAGGGACGCCGGACTAATCCCCGGAAAATAAAAAAGGGGGGGCATCTCAAAGCTGTTTCCACCGAGAAGGCACCCCAGACAATTACATCAAATCAAAAACAAATAATTAACACCACAGTACACCACCAACAAAACAGCGCCCATAACGATTCGACCAAGTTACTAGGCAACATAAACAAAAGCTCTTTCACTACTACTCATACCCCCACAAAAAAAATAACTCATTGATTCTGTTTAGAATCAACTAAAATCGTCGTATTATGGCCCCATCTCCAACGCCCTCCAACTGAAAAACGATAAACAATCATCGCTATCAGCCAGGGCCAACTCATCCTAAAAAAGGCATATACCGTAATGACCAACAAAATTATTAATATAGCAATCGCAATGCCCGGGACAGGCAAAACAAAAGCAGCCCTTGCAGAAATCCCAGGGATGCTAAACCTTGGAAAGAAAGTCCTTTATGTTGCACCTACATTTGCACTTGCCGATCAGGTTTTTGATGATATCAACAAAGTCAGCAAATACATTCAACCAATCAAAATTGATTCACGAAACGGGGTCTCTGCAGAAGCCATGTTGAATAAAATGCTGAACCCTAAAGAAAACAAATATCTTATTATCTGCCAACATGCAAGCTTCCAAAAGTGTTCAACAACACATTTAGGAAGCTGGACCATTATCATTGACGAACTACCAATGCCAATTAATCTTAGACATGTCACATTCGATAACACACAACTAAAGCGACTGGAGCTTGTCGAAAACATTGATGGTCAAATGAAGGCCAAAACCGGCATGCAAGAACTTATTAAAACCGAAGTAAAAACCTTCAACAAAGCCAACGGAACAAACAACAATAGAATCGACAGCACCCTGGCGAAACCCACGCATATTATTTATGAAGCGATTTTGGATGACACCCCTGTTTTTGTTGATATAAATAAAAATAAAAACGAAAAAAATTACCCCACCCAGGATGATCAAAAAACGATCATTCGCGTTGTCGAAGAATATGGATTCTTTGAACGACTCCATGCTGTGCGAGAAGTACATCTACTTTCAGCTACCCTTGATGGATCATTATTTGATTGGTTTGCACGGGCGAACGGTTTTACTTATGAAAAATCGTACTTCGCACCAAACAATGTCAAAAGCTGCAAAGATGTAACTATCTACCCTATGCTATCTGACGACAACTACTGTTCCCGTGGGGTCTTGGACTCAGTGGATGCTACATCCGATGAAGGTCACAAAACCTTGTATTCCATTACGAAATTGATAGACAGTCATTTAGGTGAGAAACAAGAGTGCCTGATGTTTTCGTACAGTTGGGGACAACAAGCGCATGGCAACAAACTCAAACAATGCAAAATTGATAGCCGTGGCCTTAATCACTTGAGCCATATACATAACGCATTCACGATATTCCATGGCAACCCGACACCGATTGCCCGCAGGTCTCTTGAATTCATTGCTAAAAAATACAATAGATCGATTGAGGAACTGGAAAAGGCTTGGAAATTCACACACAAACTGGAAATGACCTTACAGAATGTATTTCGCACCTCACTGAGAAACAAAGAAATTGACAACCCTATCAATCTATATGTCCAAGACACCGCAACCGCACAGTTTTTGCAAAAAACATATCTTCCGAATGCAATTATCGACGAGAGCTTGGCCAAAACTTACAAAGTGAAGAAAAAACCCGGGCCTACCCCTCACCCTAAAAAAGATTTAGCTCTTGAACTGCTTAAAGCAGGCATGAAACAGGTTGATGTAGCAAAGATAACTGGGCTGAACAAAATGACCATCTCCAATTATGCGAA
Organism: Pseudomonas gingeri; assembly: GCF_013385425.1. Lineage (GTDB taxonomy): Bacteria > Pseudomonadota > Gammaproteobacteria > Pseudomonadales > Pseudomonadaceae > Aquipseudomonas > Aquipseudomonas gingeri_D. The sequence goes on from NZ_JACAQA010000010.1 coordinate 106,959, forward strand.
ACTCCTTCGCCAGGCTATTACTGAAACATTTAATTCAAAATCATTCAACACCCTTGAGGAATGGTTGTAAACCCGAACCTGACTACTCTAAAAAGTAAACAGTTCCCTTAAAAACCTATAAGGCATCCGTTTACAAATCACAGCTAAAATCGTTCAAGCTCATTCTAGAACCAGAACAGGTATTCCAACAACAAAGACAAACGGAATGCCGCAGGCATGACGTCGCGAAGCGCCAAACCTCAATATTTGAACAGAACAATACGTCTAGACTTCAAGACTACTAGAGTCATCAGTTCTCAGACAATGGTTTGGATCTTCGAACACATCTAAAAAACACTAGAAACGTTTGAATTCTATCAAACCTTAAAATAGCAATCGGTTCATATGGGTCTATCCAGCCCTGCGGGTGCACTCGCAAGCTCGTGCATACCCATATCAACTTCGCAGAATCCTACCAGTTCATTGATACGCTTTTAACGGTATACCCCTCCGAGAAGAACATCCGTTCCAGTCGCCTGCGGCGCTTTTTCGGATGTATCTAACGAATACCAGAAGTACAAAAACCCCAGATGCAGTTTGATCACACTCACGCTCGTCGGAAGCAGAAATATTTTTTAAACAACTGTTTTCCATAATTTCGGTTTTCTAAACATCTACCTTGGTTCTGTTGGAAAACCAAACCCTAGTAATACATCTAGTACATCACCAAGATGACACACCTGTTCTAGGTGCTTCTCACTGCATAATATCACTATATCCCCATCAAATCGTACAGTACCGACCTCATGTATTTTCTGTATACATGAAAACCACACCATTCTATCTCATGTTCTATTAAATCAAAGGAGTCCAAGATGGCACAACAAAAGCGACACATATGAAAAAGCCCCTAAAACGGGGCTTCGTACTACTGTGTTATCCGGCTTTCAAACCTAGCCAAATAAACCAAGTATCAATATCGACGTAACGGTCACAATCAATGATGCAACTGTCCATTTGATCGAGCCGAGAAAAGTCGACTTACTGGCCATGCCGAATCGAAACCCAAGCAGCCACAACCTCCACTTATTTCCTGTATAAATCACCACCGGTGCGACAATACTGGCAAGTATCCAGAACAAGATACCGGGCTCTTGATGGGCCTTGGTTCCTGCAAGCGCAAACCGTGCAAACCCCGTAAGAATTACAACAACCATCAACTCGATTTTATTCATAATATCCCCCTACAAATTGAACAACTAGATCGACCCACATGAAACTGTCACATCATCCGTACGTTCGTCCGGGTGCCAGACAATTTTCCCCGTCAAATCGGCGGGAATCCGATAGATCAGCTTAGTACTATAGGTGACTAATGGATTGATAGGTTCGACTGCAACACCAAAACCATCCCCACTAATCATTTCAAACTTATCAAATCTGTAAGTTTTCCCACCCTTATGAATCATTACACTCCCCGGCGATGGATACCTGCTGGTAGTCGAAATGTTCTTGAAACTAGCGTTGAGAATCAGAAACTTTGAACCAGCCCACGATTGAGGTTCTAAGACGGGATTCAGAGTTCCGATCTTCCGACGTGCTACACAACCATTTGCAACAACCTGAAGGCCGCCTACATTCGCCGAGTTGCTTCTAGGATGTAAAAGCTGTTTTTGATAGGTCACATCATCATGAACCGTTTTCTCAAAGCTCTCTTTGTCGACATCGGCCCATGCATTGATCGCAACAAAGGCCAGTCCGCAGAACACCAATTGGCTGGGCACCTTTGTCCTTACGCCCGTCAGATGGGCCGGTTGTAGGCTCAATGACGATAGAAGCATCCCGATGTGCCGTTTCATTTTGATCCGTTTCAGGGTTATGCATGGCCGATTGCCATGTGCTTCCAAATTTATCTGAAAATCAGATATCTGAAAAGCGGATATAGCGTGTAGGGCTATTTTCAATGGATAGCCGTATGCCCAAGGCCATTTACCGACCCGAATACGAGGTGTTTCTGACCTTGCTGAAAGACCGACGGATCAAGGCCGGTCTGACACAGGTGGAATGCTCAAACGCACTGGGACGTCCGCAGTCCTTCATGAGCGACGTGGAGCGAGGCACCCGCCGATTGGATATCATCCAGATTCACGACCTATGTGAGGTGCTTGGATGCGACCTTGTGGAGCTGATCAAGGATTTCATGGATGGGATTCAAAGGATAAAGTGACAAACCACCAGTGAGCTCGGGTCCTTGCTGGCCCAAGATGATGAAGCACCGTGATGTGGGGGCTTCTTTACTTGGAGAATAGATATTCATCCCACATCAAGGACGACATCCAATGCCAGACCGTGACGCTACCATTGCAGACGCCCTCGAGCTGATTGCACTCAATCAGAACGCGCTGGGTGCCGCGATAGAAGAGATTTCTCGTTGGGTCCTCGAACGTGGCAGCCAAAACGTTCAAGCCAATGTCTTGTCGGCGCTGCAAACACTCGATATCAACGCCGAAGGTATCGCCAACGCAATCGAATTGCTACGCCGCTAGCTATCAAAGAACTCTTGTTCGGTGTAATCCAAAATAATTTTTTTCGAATTCATTCCTGCACCTTGAAGCCGGGCAAGCCCTGAGCCTTGCGCCATTCCTTCACTATCTGTGTAACGCCTTCAGGGGAGTTATCTGCACCGTCTTCCGGGTAGTAGATCAGGTCTGATCCGGCTGGATGCTCGCTGATTTTCTCGAAGTGCAACAGAAGCAAGTCGGCACGATCATCTGTATCGGCTTCCTCGTCTTCCTTGGCGAGTTCTTCTAGTAGTTCAACGAACTCGGATTCAGTGTATTCTGAGATGTTGTTTTTCAGGAGTGTGTCTGTCATGGCTGGCCTATTCGTTCCGATGAAGATCAATGTGGTTTCTTGGAGTGTTTACTCGGAGGTTATCAACGTCGTACACGCCACCACCCTCTGACACTTTGTCGAGGTGGTGTAGCTCATAAGACAGTCTACCTCCAGCCCTATCGACTTTTCGCACCCGTGGAGCCCTGCCTGTACGCATTCGGCTGATGCTTTGAGGGATGAACTGATCAGCAACCGCCGACCCTGCGACAGCTTTCCAGAGTGCCGACCTGAACTTATCGAAGCTGTTGAAATCACGCCCCCTTAGTGTATCCGCCACTTCTGTTGGGATCGGGACTCCCACTCCCGAACTCGCCCCGATAAGCCAGATGCCCGTCACATCTTCGCCCTGGCCGCTGGCGGTGCCTGGTGTCTTTCGAACACTCATCACAATGTACAGCGGCTTCAACCCGGAATCAGCCGGGAACACAAGAATGAAGTCCTTGTACTCAGACGGGTAGATCGGGTTGACGATGATGTTATCCGCCTGTTCGGTCGGCGGATAAATCCAAATATGGGGAGCCTGTGGTGCGCCTTCTAGTGGAGGAATCCCTGTGATGCTGGACGGGTCAACCGCTGGTGTCCAGATCAGGGTTACGCCATCTCCGAAGTCGGCCACCTGCTGGGAACCTTGGGCCTTGAACTGCACGATTGGAATCATTTCCCAATCGCGGCGCTTCTGGGTGTTGTACCCGTATCCTTTCAAAGTGCCGTCGGCTTGTTGCTCGACATGCAACCGAACACGTGTACGGCCTTCCTTGAGCGACTTGAGTTGGTCGTCTGTGTACAGGCTGCTGTCACCCAAGCTCGATGGCCACAGCAATGCAACAAATCCAGCCAACGCACCAGCAGCAACGCCGGCAGTGACTACGCCAGCACCGCCGCTCGCCCCCGTTGCAGTCGTCCCAGTGGCAACAGCAGTTCCGGCAGTGCAGAGACCGCCACAAGACGCCCCGGCAGTAGCCGCAGCCGTTCCACCTAATAGCAGCGTCCCTAGTGCATCTGGTAACGCTTCACCACTGATTTTCTGGAGAGGGATGTTTCCCTGTGCATCCGTTCCACGACCGCCAAGAATTGCAAGCTCGCCGTAGTTGCCTATCTTCTCAACGGGGACAAACCCAGCCGGGTTTTTGTGATTGATCTCGCCGTCAGGAAGCTCACAGCTCTTTGAAAACACACAACCCACTATGTTGGACTTGGCACCTTCCTTCGATGGGAGGTCTTTGTATTCAGCCCAACGCTGAGCGTGGATATCTACAGGCTCGACACCGCTGTAGTTTTGAGTCTCGTTGGGGCGGGCTGGTTTTGGTACATAGCCAGACATTCAGTTTCCTTTCGTCCTTGAGGAATTCCAGCCTCCGGCTGGGCAGCATCGACCTTACCGGGAGGCTCAAGCGTTGGCTGTAGGACAAATCCCAAAAGCCTTGCTGATAGTTCCTAGTGTTCCTTGTCATTGCTGGGGGCGAAGGATAACCGGTTGGGTAGGGTGGGGTGAATGGTGGCTACTGGCTACGGCTACGGCTGCGTGGTGGGTGGTGGGTGGTGGGTGGTGGTTCAGCTTCTATCGCTTGGATGTCCTTAATTGACGGCCTGTCGCATAGCTTGTTTCCGGGCTGCGGAATTTCAGTACAACACCTACGCACAATGCAAAAACGAAAGTGTCCCCGCGTCTATGCAAGTAGAGCATCATTAAACGACCGTTAAACGATACCATCCAGACAGGCGGTATACAGGATCATGAAAATAGTATCATTGAATTGGTGATACCATGATAAGCTGATACCACGTTAAACGATCCCAAGGAATCACCGACATGTCCCGCACCTTCCTGTACTGCCGTGTCAGCACATCAACCCAGTTCACTGAGAATCAAGTGCAAGAAGTGAAGACAGCGGGCTTTGATGTACAGGCCAGCCGGGTAGTTGAGGAAACCATCTCAGGTAGCATTGCCGCCAAGGAACGATCAGGCTTCCAGAAGCTGTTGGAACGCATGGAGGGTGGAGACGTACTGATCGTGACCAAGCTGGACCGTCTTGGCCGAAACGCCATGGATGTACGTCAGACTGTCGAACATTTGGCAGCTACCGGCATTCGTGTTCATTGTCTCGCCCTAGGTGGTGTAGACCTGACATCAGCAGCGGGCAAGATGACCATGCAGGTCCTGGGGGCTGTCGCCGAATTTGAAAGGGACCTGCTGATTGAACGCACACAGGCCGGTTTGAGACGCGCCAAAGCAGAAGGTAAGAAGTTAGGTCGTCCAGCAGCAAACGACACCACCGCGTCTGTACAGCGTCTCAAGGCCATGGACATGACACAGGTACAAGTAGCGTCCGAATTGGAAATCGGAATTGCTACGGTCAAGCGTCATTGGAACAAGGTTTGATGTGCGCAACAATACAGACTCAGGTTGTATCAGAATTAGGGATTGGTATCACGACTGTGAAATGCCACTGGAATGCCGTCTAGCCGCCCCCCCCTACACCGGGGGTACAGATTTACGGTGGTTCCATACAATCACCGGTATCTACTAGTGGGTACATGTACCTGGTTCCGTTTTATGGAAAGAAGGAAATCCAGACGCCCCAAATTTCTATCGTGCGTAATTGCGTGCCGCTGATCACCCAGTCGACCACATTGGTATTGGTAACCGTTTGCATACTGGTGACCAATGCACGCCGAAGAAATGACCGACAGAGAACGGCCAGTTGCAGCCTGTCATGAACGTCTATTAAATCAGGTGCGGTTCAGTCCATGTCGTTGCGTACAGCACTCCCAGCAGCTTTGATATTGGGTGGTGTAGAGCTACGCGAAGCCGAACGTTTCTCTATGGGCAGCAAGATAGGGTAAATGCTTCGGATTGAGCTTGCGTAGCTTCATGGATTCCGACAGGCCAAACTCTGGAGGCAGCTTTTGGGCTATGCTGGACAGCAGAATTGAGCCATCGTCTTTGAATGAGATCAGGCCTTGGTCAAACAGCCGATCATAATGTGGAGCCAGTAGCAGACCGTTAAATGGATCGAGCTTGGCATCTGCTTCTGACTGGCTCCAAGGGACAATGTGCGATGCGACCAGCAGTTTAGGTTCCTTCACTCCGGTGAGTGCGCAAGCATCATCCCAAAACCCCATCAATTGCTTCCTAAACTTCTGCTGACCGACGCGTGCCATGATTGTCGTTGCGCGAGCGGTAATCAGGTTGGCCAAGTCTTTTGTACTGCCGACTTCGCCATCTTCCTGTTCAACGGCATCGAGCACGGTAACTATGAAGCTGGACTCGGGATTTTCCAGCACGATGGGGCTGATCATATCCACGAGCGCCTTTGGGAACTTGATCTCGCGCCCGCTGGTGATCTGAAAGTGATCGACAATATCCAGCTCGAATCGTGGCTCGAACGAAATTTGTAGGAGGCGGCGTGTGCCGTCTGCGAAATTGCAGTTTTCACGAACCTCGATGTGAGAGCCCCAAAGAATGTGTTCCTTTTTACGGTCGCGGAATGGTTGTTGCCAGGATGTATCCGTTAGTTTGATGAGCTTGGCCATACCAATCCCTTTTCGATGCTGGTAAAGGCAATGAGGCTATCGGTTTGCTAGCGAAGCGTCTATGTGTTTGGGTAGGATAAAACCGTTCGCCGGGTGCGTACTTTTGAATCACACCCAGTTCTTGAGCTTTTCCATCGGCCTGTTCGGGTCGTTCTCTGCCGGTCATGGCCACGAAACGAACTGATCAAATCCGATGAAATTGGCTGATCAGGTCAAATGCAAACGGGTGGGTAAACCTGTGCAAATGCCCATCAAAAATCTAATCAAGGACAGATCATGACGGGCCCAGACGTGTATAGGTATGTCCGTATCGCTTCATACTGATGAATCAGCTTGGACAGGGCTACCCGAAGGGATGACAGGGGGGACTGACTACGTGTCCTCAGAAAGGGCTAAAGGGGCTAAATGGGGCCCACTTTTGGGGTGTGGTCAAATCAAAAAAACGTCGATCATATTTTTTGCCCCAAGAGTTTTGAGGGTGAAAATTTTAGTACCATACCTCCGTACAATGCAGAAACAAAAAATCCGCAAACTTGATCTATGGGGGATTTCTTATGATTACAGATACGGATAATCGGATGATTGAGGAAGTTATCTCAGATTACATATCGGCATCGCCACTGTAAAGTGGCATTAGAACAAATAGTTAGCCTGTCGATGGCGTTGCCATAATCTACAGGTTCATAGCGAAAGGAACGTCGCCGACGGGGGGAACGTTGATCGGCCCTTATCCTAACTAGCAAGAACTAAAAAAAGCGCACTGTGAATTGACCCTACTAACCAGCAGGGTCAAAATATTGGAAAGTCATATCGCCTCGGCAACGGCATCTGCCACGCCCGCTTCAATCGCGTCTTTTGCCAAACTATCATAATATCGCTTTGTAAGCTCAGATTGAAGAAAGTCATCATTCAATAGCTTTAAAAATAAACCCTGAGATTTTTTCGTACGCAAACTGAATCGTTCGCCATCAGCTGTAAACTTGAATCTCCCACGCAATGCTGGGTGCGTACTCGCAAAACTAATAACGTCTGCATTCGGTATCAAATTTAGAACAGGCGAAGAGCTTGCAGCCCTTACCAGCTTTCTCGAAAACGAAATATCATCCAACCTATCAGAAAACACCTGTACGTTTTCAACCAAGTCTGCCTTCCTGATATTTTCAATACCTTGAGTAGCTATATTTTTGATGGCATCATGAAACCCAAAAAACCTTTCCAACGCTTTCAAATCAAGAATATAATATTGACCACCTATTTTAAAAAATTCAAACTTCGCATTGATCTTCAATACATCTTCATCGAGCTTTTTGAATCTATTGCTACCCCTAGCACGCATCAAGTTGAAGCCTGTATCTTTACGCAGCAACGCAACAGGATATTGATATTTATACAACGCCATCTGATGCTCTACATTACCGAGCAAAATCAATATCCCCTCAAGATTATTAAGCCTATCTTCGGCGAAAGAAAACTCGTCAAAGTTATCAGCCGCAATGATGCTTCTCAGGTGTTGTAGCTCATCAGGGACATCAGGTAGGTCATAGTGATAAACCGTTTCCCTACGATCATCGGCGCTCGAAAGCTCGATTAGGGAAAGGTCATCATTCAGAAGAATTCTGTTCGTTATCGCCTCAACAAACATATTAGTTAATTCAGCCTGCGGAACCTCATCAATATCCGCTTTTTTTATCTGCATGCCATTGTCGGAATCTAAAAGAAAATAGATTTCAGCCCCACATTTATCGGCGATAACCGCCGATATCTGCGCTTTCAACTCATCTATAGTCATTACGCTTTCCTTACGAAGTAGACTTTATCATCCAGGCCTAAGCGACTTATTTGGTCCCCTTCGGCCAAGCGCTCTTTTGAAATAACTACTATGCCTTCCAACAACCGCACGCGCGTCTGCAAACTTATTTTATACACCCTAAAACCGAGGACCGCCAAAGTCGGATTGGCGTAAAACTTATCAGTTTTGACGTATATAACGCCAATGACAAACAACAAAACACCCAGGGCGAGCAAGTACCTTACGTTTGTCAAATTAAAACAAATTAATGGAATAATATAGGTTGTTAGAAACGTAAGATGTTCATAATTCACATCTTCGATCTTAACCACTCTTGCCGCAATGCTTTTACTTCCAGCGATACGGTAGTCGAACCGAAAGTAGTACACTGTACCAAAAAGTAAAAACGCGAACGCAATAACAGAAACCACATTTCGTTCAAGTAGAGATAAAAAGCCTATGAACTTACAATCGTCACCATAACAAAACGGAATATCAATTGTGACAATTATAATCAGCAGAAATAAAAACCATAGCGAAAGTATGTATAACTCAAATTTCTCACTACTTTCATTTATCCGCATTGAGTCATGATCCCTTCGCTCAAGCTAGCTTATGATAAGCCGTTTTCTTCACCGTATTCCATTACGCGGTAGATGTCTATAGGCCACCACAAGGCAATCCGCCATGAATACATGGCAGATTGTACTGATCTTAAAATAGGTGACTTAGCAATTGAGCGAGGGCGGAGGCATTAGCTGCATGTAGAAGCTGCTATTCACCTTCCGCTTTGATGAATTGAGTAGAAAGGCTTGGGGTTCGCTCGCGAAGGTAGGTTGCCGCGTCTTCAGCGATGTCCTTCGCCTTCTCGGGCCTTTCGGCCAAACTCAATGCCCATGATCGGCCTGGATGCAATACGTCCCAGCGAGGGCGCATGCCAGCATGCCGCCCCTTACCTGGATTGTGGTTACCGAAACCATCAATCAGAGAATTCCAGACAGGGGTAAATCGAGCAATAATCAGCGACTCCCCCAACGGAATCCAAATGTCGTCCACGACCAAAAAACGGCAGTGGAAATCTTCGATATTCAGGTTCTCGGCAGACCGAATGCTGTCAGCGTGTTCCTTTAACCGCTTTTGAAGAACCTTTCCCGGAGAGGAACCTAAATCGCCCCCCATTCGAGCACCAGCAGGAACAGCTTTGCCTACATAAATCGGCAACATGAACTGTCCACTTTGATTCAACGACGCTAAGCGCGCATATGCAGGAAAGTCACCGGTGTAGTAAATCGCATACACCCCTGCCCCATCGAAAGCCGGTATCGCGTCGAGCGGATGAACTTCCTTCGACAGCAACGCTTCGGCAACGCTTGCACCTAGATTTTTCTTGTCCAGCGGATTGAATGGAATGACATTGCCCGTCATGCGACGTTTACCACCTTCTTGACGGTTTTCTGAATGCGGATGATCTCAGCGATTGCCAATTTTTCCGCGACACTCGAAGCCACCTGCTGCGCGAGTAGGACGGGCACCGCGTTACCAAGCTGCCGCATCGTTTCGGACCAACTTCCATGGAATCGGAAACCATCGGGGAAGGTTTGAATGCGAGCGCTTTCGCGAATCGTGAAATAACGAACGTCGCCATTTTCCTTGACCAGCATGTTCTCCCCGCCTGGGACACCATGATCCCCGGCTTTCAGGGTTTTGGCTGGTAAATCCAATGGGCTACCGGTGTGACCAGGGTATGAACGAGCGCCGCCTTGGAACGTATGGTTAGGTACTTTCAACGCGGCCTTGGTCTCTGGATCAGGAAGATCAGCAATAGCGTCACGCACCGTTCTCCATGGCAATTTATCCATGGGAAGAAGACCGCTTCTCAGCTTACAAACACGTGACCAAAGCTTGGCTGGGACTTCTGGCATTTTGAGACCATGCCGAGCCCAGTACTCGCCGGTAACCCATTGCGAGTGCAGCAAGGCATCGTAGCTATGGGTTTCCTCTGGAAAGGACCATTCAACGCCGAGGTCGTCCCTAAAACCAACAATGAAGACCCGTTCCCGCTTCTGTGGCACACCATAATCTGCGGCGTTCACGAGGGTTGGAACCACGTTGTAGGTATGCCCTTTGCCTTTGCGCTTACCGGACGTTCGCTCTGCTTGCAGGCGCATCAAATGATCATGCCACCCTTCGTCTTTTCGACGTGGCAGCTCTGGGAACTCAAGCTGAAGCAAAATGTACTGGTAGTAATTTGCAAATGCAGCCCGCGTCAGCCCCTTGACGTTCTCCACGATGAACGCTTTTGGTTTCAACGTCCGGATAATTTCAACGGTCGCGGGAAACATATCACGACGATCATCGTACGCCCCATGCTTGCCACCGATGGAGAATGGTTGGCATGGTGGACCACCAGCGAGCAGCTCAATACCTTCCGGAATGCTGCTCCAGTCGAAACCACGCACATCACCTTCGTGCAGATTCCAGTGCTGCACCAGAGGGTAACCACGCTTCTTGTTTTCGCGAACGGTATCACACGCCCATTTATCCCACTCGACGACCGCCAGATGTGAAAACCCCGCTATTTCACACCCCATGGCAAGGCCACCAGCCCCCGCGAATAGCTCAACGGATTTCATTGCGTGTTCCCCCGTTCAAGAAAGCCATTCAGCCTTTTCTCTAATAAATTCAAATCTTTAAGCTCACATTCCCAAATCACAAAAGCGTCCCACCCCTGTGACTTTAGCTGAAGCAGCGTGCGTGCATCGCGTTCTCTGTTGCCTTCCAATTTTGGAATCCAGAAGTCCGGCCGCGATTTGGGCAATCTTGCAAGCCGACAGCCCTCGTGTCGATGCCAAAAGCATCCATGAACGAAAATGACTTTCTTCTTGCTCTTGAAGATGATGTCCGGGCTGCCTGGAAGGCTACGGTCGTGAAGTCGATAGCGATACCCCATCGAAAAAAGTAACCGACGTACCGCCATTTCCGGCTTGGTGCCCTTTGACCTCACCTTAGCCATGCGAAGGCTTCGATCAGAGGGGGTCAGAGTATCCACGAATCTTACCAGTCACACGCAATTCATTCATTACCAAAAGCTCCGAACAGTGATCCAGCAGGGTCTATCAAAGCCCTATGACGACAGCTTTTCAAGACCTCCATATCACTGATACATTTCCCACTCACTCCCTTGGGAAAGGGCTGTGAACGACGTGGCTTTCGGACGATGCGTGCCCATTTCGCAGTACATCGACTACCCGGCGGACAACCACAAGCTGAGCTGGAACGGCATGCTCGCCTGGCTGCGGCAGAAACGCTGGCAGTGCATGAGTTTTGGCGGGATCGTCTACCTGGTGCTGCTGGTGCCGGTGGTCAACCTGCTGATGATGCCGGCGGCGGTGGCCGGGGCGACCTTGTTCTGGGTTCGTGAGCGCGGTGAAGAGGCCGTGGCCGGCGAGAAGCGCTGAGGCGCCCGCAACGCGGCCTCGTCACAAATCCATCATCAAACAGCCACAGTGTCGCAACCGCCCGGGGCGACACTGTAAACATGACGACAGCTCTGCATATCACCCTGATCACCGAAACCTTCCCACCGGAAATCAATGGGGTGGCCAATACCCTTGGCCGCTTGTGCGACGGACTGCGCGCCCGCGGACACCAGATCGAGCTGGTGCGCCCGCGCCAGAGCTGCGACCAGTCCCGCCCCAGCGATACCGAACTGCTGCTCTGCCGTGGCTGGCCGCTGCCCGGTTACCCCGGCCTGCAATGGGGGCAGTCGTCGATGCACAAGTTGCTGCGACGCTGGAAGAACCAGCGCCCGGATGTGCTGTATATCGCCACCGAAGGTCCGCTCGGCTTGTCGGCCCTGCGTGCGGCCAGGCGTTTGGGGATTTCGGTGGTCAGCGGTTTCCACACCAACTTCCAGCAGTATTCCCATCAATACGGCATGGGCTTGCTGACGCGGGTACTGACCCACTATCTGCGCTGGTTCCACAATCGCTCCAAGCTGACCCTGGTGCCCAGCGTCAGCCAACGCATGGAGCTGGAGCGGCGGCATTTCGAGCGCCTGGAACTGCTCTCCCGCGGCGTCGACAGCCAGTTGTTCCATCCGGCCAAGCGCTTGAGCGCCCTGCGCGACAGCTGGGGGCTGGCGGACGACGATATCGCCTTGCTGTATGTCGGGCGACTGGCGACCGAGAAGAACCTCGGCTTGCTCAAACGCACCTACGAGCGTCTGCGGGAAACTTATCCACAGCGGCGGATGAAGCTGATGGTGGTCGGCGATGGTCCGCAACGTGGCGTGCTGGAAAAGGAAATGCCCGAGGCGTTGTTCTGCGGCACACAGCGGGGCGAGGCCCTGGCCTGTCACTATGCGTCGGCGGATATGTTCCTGTTCCCGAGCCTGACCGAAACCTTCGGCAATGTGGTGCTCGAGGCGCTGGCATCCGGGTTGGGGGTGGTGGCTTACGATGAGGCCGCGGCGGCCCAGCATATCCGCCATGGTTACAACGGCGTGCTGGCCATGCCCGGCGACGAGGACGCATTTTGCGATGCCGCCTGCTGGTTGCTGGAAGGTCGGGAGACCTTGCGCAATGTCCGCCTCAATGCCCGCCAGCATGCCAGCCGGCAAGGTTGGGGAGCGATAGTCGAGCAGTTCGAGAAGCAGTTGCGTGGGGCCTGTGACGCGCCGCTCGTGGAGCGACGCGCTCCGGCCCTGCCGGTGGATGCCGTTGTGACCAATGGCATCCTGAAAACACCGCGCAACCTGTAACCGGGCTTACGCCAGGCTCATCAACGCCTCTCGGCTGAACGGCAGGATGTCCTGCTCGCGGCCGTCGCGCACTTTCACCGCCCAATCCGGGTCCACCAGCAGCGCGCGGCCCACGGCAACCAGGTCGAACTCATCGTTGCCCAGGCGCTCCAGCAGCTTCTCCAGGCTTGCCGGCTGGGCGACCTTGTCGGTGTTGACCATGAACTGCAGGAACTCGCCGTCCAGGCCGACGCTGCCCACGGTGATGGTCGGCTTGCCGGTCAGCTTGCGAGTCCAGCCCGCCAGGTTCAGCTCGGAACCGTCGAACTCCGGCTCCCAGAAACGCCGCGTGGAACAGTGGAAAATATCCACCCCGGCGTCAGACAACGGCTTGAGGAACTCGCCCAGGGCCTCCGGCGTCTGCACCAGGCGGGCGCTGTAGTCCTGCTGCTTCCATTGGGAAAAGCGGAAGATGATCGGGAAGCCAGGCCCCACCGCCGCGCGCACGGCCTGGATCAGCTCGATGGCAAAACGCGAACGGTTGGCCAGGCTGCCACCGTATTCGTCGGTGCGCAGATTGGTGCCTTCCCAGAAGAACTGGTCGATCAGGTAACCGTGGGCACCATGGATCTCGACACCGTCCATGCCGATGCTTTGGGCATCACGAGCCGCCTGGGCGAAGGCCGCGATCACCTCGTCGATGTCCTGTTTCGTCATGCCGTGCACCACGACCTGACCGTCCTTGAGCTTCTCGCTCGGGCCATAGCCCGGCACGCTGGCATCCGGTTCAGTGCCCAGGCGCCGTACATTACCCACATGCCAGAGCTGCGGAACGATCTTGCCTCCTTCGGCGTGCACCGCATCGACGACTTTTTTCCAGCCGGCCAGGGCCGCTTCGCCGTAGAAATGCGGCACGTTCGGGTAACCGTTGGACGCCTGGTGACCGACCGTGGTGCCTTCGGTGACGATCAGGCCGACACCGGCCGCCGCGCGCTTGCGGTAGTACTCGATGACTTTCGAGTTGGGCACGCCACCCGGGGAAAACGAACGGGTCATCGGCGCCATGACCACACGGGTCGGCAACTCCAGCGCGCCAAGATGGAAAGGTCGGAACAGGGCTTTAACGGGCATGGGAGCACTCCACGGCGCAAGGGGAATTTATGATCAGGATAATATTCCGCCATGAACGCGCCGCCCAGCACTATTGATCTGAGTGATTAAGCTTTAGAAGTCGTTGCAGGAGCAGCCGGTCGACATGCTCCTGCGGATACGGCCCGAACGGAACACGGGCAATGAATCAGGCCAGGGCCTTTTCGATCGCATGGATCACCGCCGGATCATCCGGAGCGGTGCGCGGCGAGAAACGCGCCAATACTCGGCCATCCTTGCCCATCAGGAACTTCTCGAAATTCCAGGTGATATCCCCAGGAAACTCCGCACCCTCGCCCGCCAGCAGACGGTACAGCTGGTGACGGTCATGACCGTTGACCTCCAGCTTGCTGCTCAACGGAAAGCTCACGCCATAGTTCAGGTCGCAGAACGCCTGGATCTCCTCCTCGGAGCCCGGCTCCTGCCCGGCAAACTGGTTGCACGGCAGGCCCAAAACACTGAAACCCTGGGCCTTGTATTGCTGATAGAGGTGCTCAAGGGCGGCATATTGGGGTGTCAAGCCGCACTTGGAAGCCACGTTGACCACCAGCACTACATGCCCTTTGAAAGGCGCCAGCGGCAGTTCCTGACCATCCAGCGCTTTTAGTGTCAGATCGTGAAAAGCACTCATGACGAACTCCCGTTTTTCCCGGACTTATACGCGAACATTGTTGCCTGACAGCCTGACCGGTTTCCAGTTAAAAACCGCGGCTGACTAAAAAAGGCGCCCGTGGGCGCCTTCCAACTACCAGAGCTTAGCAGCAGAAATCAGTGGTGATGGCCGCCTTCGCCATGGACGTGACCATGGGCGACTTCTTCCTGGCTGGCATCACGGATTTCGATGATCTTGACCTGGAAAGTCAGGCGCTGGCCAGCCAGAGGGTGGTTGCCGTCAACGGTGACATCGTCGCCGTCCAGGTCGCGAATGGTGACGATCTGCATCTGGCCGTCCGGAGCGGAAGCGTGGAACTGCATGCCGACTTCCAGCTCGTCGACACCTTCGAACATGCTGCGGCTCAGGGTGCTGACCAGTTCAGCGGAGTATTCACCGTAGGCATCTTCCGGCTCGACGGACACCTTCAGCTCGTCGCCGACGTTCTTGCCTTCCAGGGCCTTTTCCAGACCTGGGATAATATTGCCGGCACCGTGCAGGTACACCAGCGGGGCGCCGCCGGCAGAGCTGTCGATGACCTCACCAGCATCGTTGGTAAGGGTATAGTCGATGGAGACAGCCTTGTTGGCAGCGATCGTCATATGAGCGAGACCTTTTGCATAGGAATAAAGAGCGGACAAGTCTAAACAAGGATTCGTCCGAAAGCGAACTGAACCCGGACAGACGGGCCAAGACCATGCCTGTAACCATTATCGGCTTTCATCAGGACGAGGACGGGCACTGGGTGGCCGAGCTGTCCTGCGGCCATACCCAGCACCTGCGCCATCAACCGCCCTGGCAGTCGCGCGCCTGGGTACTCGATCCCGTGCGGCGCGCGGAAAAAATCGCTCAGGGCTTTGAATGTGGTTGGTGCGCTCGAGGCTCGGTTAACGATAACCTTGGCGACTGAACTTCGCAGACGACCAGACATAGGCCGTCGCACTTGCGCTTCCTCAAGAGAATACGCATGCAAACTTTTTTTATCGCGCCCACCGATTTTGGTGTGGGTCTGACCTCGATCAGCCTCGGGCTGGTCCGTACGCTGGAACGCGCCGGGTTGAAAGTCGGCTTTTTCAAACCCATCGCCCAGCCCCATCCCGGCGACCTGGGCCCGGAGCGCTCCACCGAACTGGTGGCCCGCACCCATGGCCTGAAACCGCCCCAGCCCCTGGGTCTGGCCCATGTCGAGCGGATGCTCGGCGACGGCCAGCTCGATGAGCTGCTGGAAGAAATCATCACCCTCTACCAACAGGCCGCCGTCGGCAAGGACGTGCTGGTGGTCGAAGGCATGGTTCCGACCCGTAGCGCCAGCTATGCGGCCCGGGTCAACCAGCACCTGGCCAAGAGCCTGGATGCCGAGGTGATCCTGGTCTCGGCGGCGGAAAACGAAGTGCTCAGCGAACTCTCCGGGCGGGTCGAATTGCAGGCGCAACTGTTCGGTGGTCCCAAGGACCCGAAAGTGCTCGGGGTGATCCTCAACAAGGTCCGCACCGACGAGAGCATGGCCGACTTCTCCGCCCGTCTGAAGGAGCATTCGCCGTTGCTGCGCAGTGGCGATTTCCGCCTGCTGGGCTGCATTCCGTTCCAGCCGGACCTGAATGCGCCGCGCACCCGCGATGTCGCCGAACTGCTCGGCGCCCAGGTGCTCAACGCCGGTGACTACGAGCAGCGGCGCATGAACAAGATCATCATCTGCGCCCGTACGGTGCGCAATACCATCGACCTGCTCAAGCCCGGCGTGCTGGTGGTGACCCCGGGCGACCGCGACGACATCATCCTCGCAGTGAGCATTGCCTCGATGAACGGCGTGCCCCTGGCCGGCCTGTTGCTGACCAGCGACACCCTGCCCGATCCGCGCATCATGGAACTCTGTCGTGGCGCGATGGCCGCGGGCCTGCCGGTATTGTCGGTGAGCACCGGCTCCTACGACACCGCCAACCAGCTCAATGGCCTGAACAAGGAAATCCCCATCGATGACCGCGAGCGCGCGGAGATCATCACCGATTTCGTCGCCGGGCACCTCGACGCCCACTGGCTGCACCAGCGCTGCGGCACCCCACGGGAAATGCGCCTGACCCCGGCGGTGTTTCGCTACCAGTTGATCCAGCGTGCCCAGGAAGCCAACAAACGCATCGTCCTGCCCGAAGGCAGCGAACCGTTGACCGTGCAGGCGGCGGCCATCTGCCAGGCCCGGGGCATCGCCCGCTGCGTGTTGCTGGCCAAGCCGGCGGAAGTCGAGGCGGTGGCCCGGGCCCATGGTTTCGAACTGCCGCCGGGGCTGGAGATTCTCGACCCGGACCTGATTCGCGGGCGCTACGCCGAGCCCATGGTGGCCCTGCGCAAGAGCAAGAGCCTGAACACGCCGATGGCCGAGCAGCAACTGGAAGACACCGTGGTGATCGGCACCATGATGCTGGCGCTGGACGAGGTCGACGGACTGGTTTCCGGGGTGATCCACTCCACCGCCAACACCATTCGCCCGGCCCTGCAACTGATCAAGACCGCGCCGGGTTGCACCCTGGTGTCATCGGTGTTCTTCATGCTGTTCCCGGACCAGGTGCTGGTCTATGGCGACTGCGTGATGAACCCCCATCCGTCAGCGGCGGAGCTGGCGGAAATCGCCCTGCAAAGCGCCGACTCGGCCCAGGCCTTCGGGATCACGCCACGGGTGGCGATGATCAGCTACTCCAGCGGCGAATCGGCCAGTGGCGAGGAAGTGGAGAAAGTCCGCGAAGCCACCCTGCTGGCCCATGAGTCCCAGAGCACGTTGCTGATCGACGGTCCGTTGCAGTACGACGCCGCCGCCAACGAAGCCGTGGCCCGGCAACTGGCGCCCAACAGCCAGGTGGCGGGACGCGCCACGGTGTTCGTGTTCCCCGACCTGAACACCGGCAACACCACCCACAAGGCGGTGCAGCGCAGCGCCGACTGCGTCAGCCTGGGGCCGATGCTGCAAGGCCTGCGCAAGCCGGTCAACGACCTGCCGCGCGGCGCCCAGGTGGACGACATCGTCTACACCATCGCCCTCACCGCGATCCAAGCCGCCAACCGACCTGTGGATATCTGAATGCTAGACTTTCTCCCGGCCCCGCTGCGGGGCGTGATCGCCTCGCTGCTGTTGACGTTGAATACCTTGCTGCTGTGTTCATTCCTGTTCTGCGTGGCGCTGCTCAAGGTGCTGCCCTTTGCCCTGACCCAGCGTGTCACCCACTGGCTGATGAACCATACCCATGAGGCCTGGGTCAGCAACAACAAGGCCTGGATGCAACTGGTCCGCCGCACCCGCTGGCACCTCAGCGGCCTGGAGGGCCTGGACTACCAGCATTCCTACCTGGTCACCAGCAACCACCAGAGCTGGGTCGACATCATGGTCTTGCAGTACGTGCTCAACCGGAAGATCCAGCCACTGAAGTTCTTTCTCAAGCAGGAGCTGATCTGGGTCCCGGTGATCGGCCTGGCCTGGTGGGCTCTGGGTTTTCCGTTTATGAAGCGCTACTCCAAGGCGTACCTGGAGAAGCACCCGGAAAAGAAAGGCAAGGACCTGGAAACCACCCGCAAGACCTGCGCGAAGTTTCGCGACAACCCTGTGGGTATCTTCAATTTTGCTGAAGGCACGCGCTTTACCAAGGGCAAGCATGCGCAGCAGCAGTCACCGTTCCGTTATCTGTTGAAACCCAAGGCCGGCGGTATCGCCTTTGTGCTGGATGCCATGGGCGAGCAACTGGAGTCCATCGTCAACGTGACCATCCACTATCCGGGCGGCAAGCCGGGGTATTGGGATCTGCTGTGTGGCAACGTGCGGGATGTGGTGGTGCACTTTGAAGAACTGAAGGTTCCGCGGCAGTTTGTCGGCAGGAACTACGACCAGGACGGAGAATACCGCCTGGCGTTCCAGGGCTGGATCAACCAGTTGTGGGAAGAGAAGGACGCGTTGTTGGCGCAGATGCATCGCGAGTATCCCGCCAAGTCTTGAGGCGCCGCGAAGACGATCTCCAAGACACAAAAAAGCCCGCAGCCGATCACTCGACTGCGGGCTTTTTAACAGCTGCTGATCCTTAGATCGCGCCGCGCTGGCGCAACAGCTCCAGGACTTGCTTCACGCTGTCTTCCAACGACAGTGCTTGCGTATCCACCACCAGATCGGCATCCAGCGGCACATCGTAGGGGAACGACTCGCCCGGAATGTTATCGCCACCGGCCGCGTACAGGCCCTGGGGATCACGTTCCTGGCACGCCTGCGGCGAAGCCTGGACATAGACCGTCAACACACGTTCGCTACCGATCAGCGCCTTGGCCTGTTCACGGCCCTCGGCATCCGGTGCGACGAACGCGGCCAATGTCAGCAAACCCGCCTCGTTGAACTGACGCGCCACATGCGCGGCACGCCGCCAGTTCTCGGTACGCCCGGCACGGTCCTGCGGCAAGCCCTTGTTCAGGTCATGACGCAGGTTCTGGCCGTCCAGCACAAATACCGCACGACCCAGGTCGAACAGCTTGCGCTCCACGGCGTAAGCCAGGGTGCTCTTGCCCGCGCCCGACAAACCGGTGAACAGCACCGTCGCCGGTTGCTGGCCGAAACGCTGGGCACGTTCCTCGGTGGCCACATGGGCCAGCTTGCCGTGATGGGTGGCGCTGCCATGGGCCAGCGGCTGGGCGACGATCATGCCGGCGCCCACGGTGCCATTGGTCAAGCGGTCAATAATGATGAACGAACCGGTAGTGCGGTTGCTGTCGTAACCGTCCAGGGCAATCGGCGCGTCCAGGGCGATCTTGACCTTGCCGATCTCGTTCAACTGCAAGGCGCTGGCCGGGCCTTCTTCCAGAGTGTTCACATCGACCTTGTTGACGATGCTGGCAATCGAACCCGGAACGTAGCTGGTAGCGCGCTTGATGTCGTATTTCTTGCCCGGCAGCATCGGTTCTTCAGCCATCCAGACCAGCATGGCCTCGAAGCTGTCGGTCACCGGCGGCACATTGTCGGCATGCACCAGCAGGTCGCCACGGGAGATGTCGATCTCGTCTTCCATGGTCAGGGTCACGGCCTGGCCGGGACCGGCGCTTTCCAGCTCGCCTTCGAAGGTGACGATGGACTTCACCCGGCTGCTCTTGCCCGAAGGCAGCACCACCACGTCATCGCCCTTCTTCACGATGCCGCTCGCCAGGGTACCGGCGAAGCCACGGAAGTTCAGGTTCGGCCGGTTGACGTACTGCACCGGGAAACGCAGGTCGGTGAAGTTACGGTCGCCCGCCACTTCCACGGTTTCGAGGATTTCCATCAGCGACTGGCCGGTGTACCAGGGCGAACGCTCGCTCTTGTTCACCACGTTGTCGCCCTTCAAGGCCGACATCGGCACGAAGTGCATGCTGGTCGGCTTCAGCTTCAAGCCCTCGGCGAACTTCAGGTAGTCGGCCTTGATCGACTCGAACACGCCCTGGTCGAAGTCCTTGAGGTCCATCTTGTTGATGGCGACGACGATATGCTTGATCCCCAGCAACGAGGCGATAAAGCTGTGGCGACGGGTCTGGGTCTGCACGCCGTAGCGGGCGTCCACCAGGATGATCGCCAGGTCACAGGTGGAGGCACCGGTGGCCATGTTGCGGGTGTACTGCTCATGGCCGGGGGTGTCGGCGATGATGAATTTGCGCTTGGCGGTGGAGAAATAGCGGTAGGCGACATCGATGGTGATGCCCTGCTCGCGCTCGGCCTGCAGGCCGTCGACCAGCAAGGCCAGGTCGATGTCGTCACCGGTGGTGCCGACTTTCTTCGAATCGCGGGTGATGGCTTCCAGATGGTCTTCGTAGATCATCTTGGAGTCGTGCAGCAGGCGCCCGATCAGGGTGCTCTTGCCGTCGTCGACGTTACCGCAGGTCAGGAAACGCAGCAGTTCTTTACGCTCGTGCTGGCCCAGGTAGGCGAGGATGTCCTCGCTGATCAAATCAGATTGATGCGACATGCTTAGACCCTGTTTAGAAATAGCCCTGACGTTTCTTGTCTTCCATCGAACCGGCACCATCGTGGTCGATGACCCGGCCCTGGCGCTCGGAAGTACGCGTCAGGAGCATTTCCTGAATGATGTCCGTGAGGGTTTCAGCCTCGGACTCCACCGCGCCCGTCAACGGGTAGCAGCCAAGGGTACGGAAACGCACCTTCTTCTTGACGATGCGCGCCTTGTCCTCGTCGGACAGGTGCTCGAGGATCCGCTCGTCGTCGATCATGATCAGGGTGCCGTTCTTCTCGATGACGTCGCGCTCGGCGGCGAAATACAGCGGCACGATCGGGATGCCTTCGAGGTAGATGTACTGCCAGATGTCCAGCTCGGTCCAGTTCGACAATGGGAAGACGCGGATCGACTCGCCTTTGTTGACCTTGCCGTTGTAGACGTTCCACAACTCCGGACGCTGGTTCTTCGGGTCCCAGCGGTGCTTGCTGTCGCGGAAGGAGTAGACGCGTTCCTTGGCCCGCGACTTCTCTTCGTCACGCCGGGCGCCGCCGAAAGCCGCATCGAAACCGTACTTGTCCAGGGCCTGCTTGAGGCCCTCGGTCTTCATGATGTCGGTGTGCTTGGCGCTGCCGTGGGTGAAGGGGTTGATGCCCTGCGCCACGCCGTCCGGGTTCACATGGGTGATCAGGTCCAGGCCCAGCTCGGCAACCATCTTGTCGCGGAAGCTGTACATCTCCTGGAATTTCCAGCGGGTGTCGACATGCATCACCGGAAACGGCAGCTTGCCCGGGAAAAACGCCTTGCGCGCCAGGTGCAGCATCACGGCGGAGTCTTTACCGATGGAGTACAGCATCACCGGATTATCGAACTCGGCGGCCACCTCGCGGATGATATGGATGCTTTCCGCCTCCAGCTGTTTCAGATGCGTCAGTTTGTCGACCATGGCTACTCACGAAAAGCGTTCTTATGGACGGCCAGCGGGCCGTGTTCGAGCGAGGCATGCTAGCACAGCACCCTATTCTATTGAGGGGGCCGACTAGATCGAAACGGTATAAGAATATACCGGGGCGTTTGACCGCTCAGATCGGGTTCGGACAATCGATAAACAGATGCTCCACCGCGAAACGCCGCGCCAGGTACTCGCCCAGCGCCTGCACGCCATAACGCTCGGTAGCGTGATGACCGGCGGCGATAAAGCTGATGCCATTCTCCCGCGCGCTATGGAAAGTCTGCTCGGAGGCCTCGCCACTCAGGTACAGGTCGACACCGGCCAACACCGCCTGGTCGATATAGCCCTGGCCGCCGCCGGTGCACCAGCCGACCCGGCGGATCATGTCGTCGCCCTCGATCAGCAACGGCTCGCGCCCCAGCACTTCCTGGACCTTGCGCGCGAAGTCACGGGCGGTCATCGGCTCGGTCAGGGAGCCCACCAGTCCGACAATCTTCGGGTTGTCCGGGTCCAGCGGGCCTTCCACGGTAATATCCAGCTGCTTTGCAAGCTGCACGTTGTTACCGACCTCCGGATGCAGGTCCAACGGCAGGTGATAGGCCAGCAGGCTGATGTCGTGCTTGAGCAGGGTCTTCAACCGGCGCTGCTTCATCCCGGTGACACAAGGGTCCTCGCCCTTCCAGAAATAACCGTGGTGCACCAGAATCAGGTCGGCCTGGGCTTCGACGGCCGCATCCAGCAGCGCCTGGCTGGCGGTGACGCCGCTGACGATGCGCATCACCTGTGGCCGGCCCTCGACCTGCAAGCCATTGGGGCAATAGTCGGCAATCCGCGCGCTGTTCAGAAAGCGATCCGCTTCCTCGACCAGCGTATTCAATGAAACCGCCATAAAAACTCCTGAATATCCCATTCAGAGGCGCCCGCGGCCTCGTATAATGCGCCACATTATGGGCCGTCCGACATGGCCTGCAACCTTCCAGGACTTTGCTCAATGCTCAAGGCTCTGCGTTTCTTTGGCTGGCCGCTGCTGGCCGGTGTGCTGGTCGCTTTGCTGATCATCCAGCGCTACCCGCAATGGGTCGGCCTGCCCAACCTCGATGTGAACCTGCAACAGGCGCCGCAGACCACCCTCCACCAGCAGGGTCCGTACTCCTATGCCGACGCGGTGGACCTGGCCGCTCCGGCGGTGGCCAACCTGTACACCACCAAGATGGTCAACAAGAACACTCATCCGCTGTTCGAGGACCCACAGTTCCGGCGCTTCTTCGGCGACAACCTGCCCAAGCAGAAGCGCATGGAGTCGAGCCTGGGTTCAGCGGTGATCATGAGTTCCACCGGCTACCTGCTGACCAACAACCACGTGACCGCCGGGGCCGACCAGATAGTGGTGGCCCTCAAGGACGGCCGCGAAACCCTGGCCAAGGTGGTCGGCAGCGACCCGGAAACCGACCTGGCGGTGCTCAAGATCGATCTGCCGAACCTGCCGTCGATCACCATCGGCCGTTCCGACCAGATCCGCATCGGCGATATCGCCCTGGCCATCGGCAACCCGTTCGGGGTCGGCCAGACCACCACCATGGGCATTATCAGCGCCACCGGCCGCAACCAGCTGGGCCTGAACAACTATGAAGACTTCATCCAGACCGACGCGGCGATCAATCCGGGCAACTCCGGCGGCGCGCTGGTGGATGCCAGCGGTAACCTGACCGGCATCAATACGGCGATCTTCTCCAAGTCCGGCGGTTCCCAGGGCATCGGCTTTGCGATTCCGATCAATCTGGCGGTGGAAGTGATGAAGGCGATCATCGAGCACGGCCAGGTGATTCGCGGCTGGCTGGGGATCGAGGTGCAGCCCCTGACCCAGGACCTGGCGGAGTCGTTCGGCCTCAGCGGGCGTCCGGGCATCGTGGTGGCGGGCGTGTTCCGTGACGGTCCGGCGCAGAAAGCCGGTTTGCAACTGGGGGATGTGATTCTCAGCATCGACGGCGAGCCGGCCACGGACGGTCGTCGTTCGATGAATCAGGTGGCGCGGATCAAGCCGACCGACAAGGTGGCCATCCAGGTGCTGCGCAACGGCAAGGAGCTCAAGCTGATGGCGGAAATCGGCCTGCGGCCACCGCAGCAGACGCCACCGCAGGAAGAGGAATAAGGCAAAAGCTTCGTCGGAACGCTGACCGGACCAAGCGCCACTCCCACAGAAATCAAATTGACTCCGAATCTCGCGTACGACTCGGAGTCTATGGGAGCGGAGCTTGTCCGCGAAGACGGCCTAGAGTACGCCCAAGGCGTCGATCAGCGCCTGGTTCTGAGCCGGCAAACCGATGGTGATCCGCAGGAACTGGGCAATGCGCTCCTGCTTGAAGTGCCGCACGATCACGCCCTGCTCCCGGACCTTGGCCGCCAGCGCCGCCGCATCGTGTTGCGGGTGACGGGCGAAGATGAAGTTCGCCGCCGACGGCAGCACCTCGAAACCCTTGGCCTGCAACTGCGCCACCAGCCACTCGCGACTGTCGATCACCTTGCGGCAGGTCTCTTCGAAGTACGCCTTGTCCTCGAACGCCGCCGCCGCACCGGCAATCGCCATGCGGTCCAGCGGGTAGGAGTTGAAGCTGTTCTTGATCCGCTCCAGGGCCTCGATCAGGTCCGGGTGCCCGACCGCCAGGCCGACCCGCAATCCCGCCAGGGAACGCGACTTGGACAGGGTCTGGGTCACCAGCAGGTTCGGATAACGGTCCACCAGGCCGATGGCCGTTTCGCCGCCGAAGTCGATATAGGCCTCGTCGACCACCACCACCGAATCCGGGCTGGCCTTGAGTATCTGCTCCACCGCGTCCAGTGCCAGCAGGCAACCGGTCGGCGCGTTCGGGTTGGGGAAAATGATCCCGCCGTTGGGCCGCGCGTAGTCCGCCACGCGAATCTGGAACTGTTCGTCCAGCGGCAAGGCGTCGAAGGTGATTCCGTACAGGCCGCAGTACACCGGGTAGAAGCTGTAGCTGATATCCGGGAACAGCAAGGGTCGATCCTGCTGGAACAGACCGTAGAAGATGTGGGCCAGGACCTCGTCGGAGCCGTTGCCGAGAAACACCTGGTTGGTGTTCACGCCGTAGTACTCGGCCACGGCGTGCTTGAGCAGGTCGCCGTTGGGGTCCGGGTACAGACGCAGATTGTCGTTCACTTCCGCCTGCATCGCGGCCAGGGCCTTGGGCGAAGGACCGTAGGGGTTCTCATTGGTGTTGAGCTTGACCAGCTTGGTCAGCTTCGGTTGCTCACCCGGCACATAGGGCACCAGGTCCTTGACGAATTTGCTCCAGAACTTGCTCATGCTGGTTTCCCCTGTTCCTTATCAGCGACAATCCGATATTCCGCACTACGGGCGTGGGCGCTCAACGACTCTCCACGGGCCAGCACCGAAGCGGTCTTGCCCAGCTCGGACGCGCCCTGCTCCGAGCAGAAAATGATCGACGAACGTTTCTGGAAGTCATACACCCCCAGCGGTGACGAGAAGCGTGCGGTGCCGGAAGTCGGCAACACATGGTTGGGACCGGCGCAGTAGTCGCCCAGGGCCTCGGAGGTGTGACGACCCATGAAGATCGCCCCGGCGTGACGGATCTGCGGCAGCCAGGCCTGCGGGTCGGCGACCGACAGCTCAAGGTGCTCCGGGGCGATGCGGTTGGCCACATCAATCGCCTGCTGCATATCTCGCACCTGGATCAAGGCGCCACGGCCGTTGATCGAGGTCTCGATAATCGCCGCACGCTCCATGGTCGGCAGCAGCTTGGCGATGCTCGCGGCGACCTGGTCGAGGAACGCGGCGTCCGGGCTGACCAGGATGGCCTGGGCATCTTCGTCATGCTCGGCCTGGGAAAACAGGTCCATGGCGATCCAGTCCGGGTCGGTCTGGCCGTCGCAGACCACAAGGATCTCCGACGGGCCGGCGATCATGTCGATACCGACCTGGCCGAACACGTGGCGCTTGGCCGTGGCCACATAGATATTGCCGGGGCCGACCACCTTGTCGACCTTGGGCACGCTCTCGGTGCCATAGGCCAAAGCCGCCACCGCCTGGGCGCCGCCGATGGTGAACACCCGGTCGACCCCGGCGATGCACGCCGCCGCCAGCACCAGCTCGTTGATTTCGCCACGGGGCGTCGGCACCACCATCACCACTTCGGCAACCCCCGCCACCTTGGCCGGAATCGCGTTCATCAGCACCGAAGACGGATAGGACGCCTTGCCACCCGGCACGTACAAGCCGGCACGATCCAGCGGCGTGACCTTCTGGCCCAGCACCGTGCCGTCGGCCTCGGTGTAGCTCCAGGAGTCCTGCTTCTGTTTTTCGTGGTAGCTGCGCACGCGCTCGGCGGCCTTTTCCAAGGCTTCGCGTTGCGGCGCGGTGATCCGCGTCAGGGCCAGTTCGAGGCGCTCACGGGGCAGGATCAGATCAGCCATGGAAGCGACTTCCAGGCCGTCGAAACGCTGGGTGAACTCCACCAGCGCCGCATCGCCGCGCTCGCGCACGGCCTTGATGATATCGAGCACCCGCTGGTTGACCGAGTCGTCGGACACACTTTCCCAGCTCAGCAGATGATCCAGATGATGAGCGAAGTCGGGATCGGCAGCGTTGAGTCGGCGAATTGCGTTGGACGTGGTCATAGCGTGGGCCTCAATAATTGGCGAATGCTTGGGAACAGCAGATCTCAGGCGCCGCAAGACTACCAAGCCATCCGCGTGGGCACCTGAGAATTCTGGCTATGACACGGATAGATGGGCGCGGCTCAAGGCCGCGCAATTGAATCAGCTGCGATGTCGCGATTCCACTGCCTTGCGCAGGGTATCGATCAGGGACTGGATGCGGGCGTGCTGCATTTTCATCGAGGCCTTGTTCACCACCAGGCGCGAACTGATGGTCGCGATCAGCTCCTGGGGTTCCAGACCGTTGGCCCGCAGGGTATTGCCGGTGTCGACAACGTCGATGATCTTGTCGGCCAGGCCGATCAGCGGTGCCAGCTCCATCGAGCCGTAGAGCTTGATGATATCGACCTGACGCCCCTGTTCGGCATAGTAGCGCTTGGCGACGTTGACGAACTTGGTCGCCACCCGCAGGCGGCCCTTGGGCTCGACGGCACCGATAGCACCGGCGGTCATCAGCCGGCATTGGGCGATCTGCAGGTCCAGGGGTTCATACAGACCCTGGCCGCCGTATTCCATCAGCACATCTTTACCGGCCACACCGAGGTCGGCCGCGCCATGCTCGACATAGGTCGGCACGTCGGTGGCCCGGACGATCAGCAGGCGTACATCGGCCTGGGTCGTGGGAATGATCAGCTTGCGGCTCTTGTCCGGATTCTCGGTCGGCACAATGCCCGCTTCTGCAAGCAACGGCAGGGTGTCGTCGAGAATGCGGCCCTTGGACAGTGCAATGGTCAGCATGGGGAAACTAAGTCCTTCAACCTGTATCAGTAAGGCTCATTCTCCCTTGTCGGCGCGAGCAGGCTCGCACCGGCAAAGGGGGACAACACTAGCCCGGAACGCGGCGGATCTTGGCACCGAGCATCTGCAACTTCTCTTCGATGCACTCATAACCACGGTCGATGTGGTAGATGCGGTCGATCAGCGTGTCGCCTTCAGCGGTCAGGGCCGAAATCACCAGGCTGGCCGAAGCCCGCAGGTCGGTGGCCATGACCGGCGCGCCTTTCAGGCGTTCGGTACCGGTCACGATGGCGGTGTTGCCTTCGACCTGGATCTTGGCGCCCATGCGATGCAGCTCGTACACGTGCATGAAACGGTTTTCGAAAATCGTCTCGATCACCGCGCCGGTGCCTTCGGCAATGGCGTTGAGCGAAATGAACTGGGCCTGCATGTCGGTCGGGAATGCCGGATACGGCGCGGTGCGCACGTTGACGGCCTTCGGACGCTTGCCATGCATGTTCAGCTCGATCCAGTCTTCACCGGTGGTGATTTCAGCACCGGACTCCTTCAGCTTCTCGAGCACGGCTTCGAGAATGGTCGGATCGGTGTCCTTGACCTTGACCCGGCCACCAGTGGCAGCCGCGGCCACCAGGTAGGTACCGGTTTCGATACGGTCCGGCATCACCTTGTAGGTGGCCGAATGCAGGCGCTCCACACCGTCAATGGTGATGGTGTCGGTACCGGCACCGCTGACCTTGGCGCCCATGGCGTTGAGGAAGTTCGCCAGGTCGACCACTTCCGGCTCGCGCGCGGCGTTCTGCAGCACGCTGCGGCCACGGGCCAGGGAAGCGGCCATCATGATGTTCTCGGTACCGGTCACGGAGACGGTATCGAAGAAGAAGTTTGCCCCGCGCAGGCCGCCTTCCGGCGCCTTGGCCTTGATGTAGCCGCCTTCGACGTCGATCACCGCACCCATGGCTTCCAGGCCACGAATGTGCAGGTCCACCGGACGCGAGCCGATGGCGCAACCGCCAGGCAGGGCGACTTCGGCTTCACCGAAACGGGCGACCATCGGGCCCAGCACCAGGATCGAGGCGCGCATGGTTTTCACCAGCTCGTAAGGCGCGATCAGGGTCTTGATGGTGCGCGGATCGATTTCCACGCTGAGCTTCTCGTCGATCACCGGCTCGATGCCCATGCGCCCGAACAGCTCGATCATGGTGGTGATGTCGTGCAGGTGCGGCAGGTTGGCCACGGTCACCGGGCCATCGCACAACAACGTGGCGGCCAGGATCGGCAGGGCGGAGTTCTTCGCCCCGGAAATGCGGATTTCGCCATCAAGACGAACGCCGCCAGTAATAATCAGTTTGTCCATAAGGGTCTCGACGCCAATTCAGGCTCAGGTGCGCTCGGCCCAGGCCGCGCGGCTGAAAAATTTCATAGTGACCGCATGGATGCTGCCATCGGCGATCCACGGGTTCAAATGGGCATAGATGCTCTGCTGACGCTTCACCGGGCTCAGGGCCACCAGTTCGTCGCTAATCACATTCAGCTGGAAGTTGCAGCCTTCGCCTTCAACTTCAACACGGCTTCCCGGCAGCTTTCCCTCAAGGAAGCTCTTCACTTCTATGGCCTGCATGCTCAACCTCAATCGGCGCCCAACGCGCGCGGGTCGGCCATCATACAAAAAAGCCCCGCGCCTGCGAACCCCGCATTGCAGGACTCTGACGGGGGGCTTCTTTATTCATGGCACTGTCAATGAACGCCGAGGATCTCCGTCAACTCGGAAACCTCGGCGATTTCACGCATGTCTTGCGGCATGGCGCGAATATTCAGGGATTTGCCACCCTCGGCGGCGTCACGCATGAATGCCAGCAGCAAGGCCAGGCCGACACTGCTGGATTTCTCCACCGCGGAACAGTCGACCACCAGGGCCGGCGCGGTGCTGGCCTTGATCAGCGCCTGCCCGTCCTTGCGCAAGGCCGGGCCGGTGCTGTAGTCGATCACACCGGCCAGCAGCACTTCACCGGCCTCACCGGCGCGAACGCTGGCTTCACTCACTCTGCGCCGCCTTCTGTGGGTTTTTCTCGGACTCGGCCTTGGCCTTCTCCACTTCGCCGGCCCAGTTGTTGATGGTCTGGTCCAGGTTGTTGCCGTTGCGCTGCATCGCGTCGGCGAACTGATCGCGGAACAGCTTGCCGATATTGATGCCGTTGATGATCACGTTGCGCAGTTTCCACTCGCCATTGATTTTCTCAAGGGTGTAGGAAACCGGATAGACGGCGCCATTGTTGCCTTTGACGGTCATGCCGACGCTGGTGCGATCGCCCGACTCATCCTTCGGCGCGTCGACGGTGATGCCCTGGTTGTTGTACTCCAGCAAGGCGTTGCCGTAGAACTGGAACAGACCCTTCTTGAAGTTCTCCTCGAAGGTTTTCATCTGCTCGGGCGTGGCCTTGCGCGAGTACTTGACCGTCATGATGCTTTTGGAAATACCTTCGGCGTCCACCACCGGGCCGACGATGCTGTTAAGCGCATCGTAGAAGGCCTGGGGGTTCTGCTTGTACTGGGCCTTGTTCGCGGTCAGGTCGGCCAGCATCCGGTCAGTGGTGCTCTTGACCAGGTCATGGGCCGACGTGTCCGCCATGGCGTTGCCCATAAGAGGCAAGGTCGCCAGCAGCACCAACAGACTACGTCGCAACATCGAGATCATGGAAAAACTCCTCATTTGGCGTCTTTGTTCACGGTATTGAGCAGGAATTTACCGATCAGATCTTCCAGTACCAGCGACGACTGGGTGTCGTGGATGGTCCCACCATCCTTGAGCACGGCACTTTCCCCGCCCACGCTGAGACCGATGTACTTCTCGCCGAGCAAGCCCGCCGTGAGGATAGACGCAGTGGAATCAGTCGGCAGGTTGTTCACGCGTTTTTCAACTTGCATGGTCACCCGGCCGGTGAAACTGTCATGGTCCAGATCGATCGCCGTCACCTTGCCGATAGTCACACCGGCCATGGTGACCTTGGCTCTGACAGTCAAACCGGCGATATTGTCGAAGTACGCATATAATTTATACGTTTCAGTGTTTGTCGTAGGGGACAGTCCACTGACCCGCAACGCAAGCAGCAGCAAAGCCAGGATGCCAGCCAGCAGAAAAAGGCCGACACCGATTTC
This sequence comes from Pseudomonas gingeri, assembly GCF_013385425.1. Lineage (GTDB taxonomy): Bacteria > Pseudomonadota > Gammaproteobacteria > Pseudomonadales > Pseudomonadaceae > Aquipseudomonas > Aquipseudomonas gingeri_D. The sequence goes on from NZ_JACAQA010000010.1 coordinate 137,172, forward strand.
CAGGGTGCGGTTTTGCATCAGAAATCTCCAAACATCAAGGCGGTCAGAATAAAGTCAAGGCCAAGCACGGCCAAGGAGGCATAGACCACGGTCTTGGTTGTGGCACGGCTGATCCCCTCGGAAGTGGGTTCGCAGTCGTAGCCTTGAAAGACGGCAATCCAGGTCACCACGAAGGCGAATACGATACTTTTGATAATCCCGTTCAGCACATCACTGTTGAACGTCACGCTGTTCTGCATGTTGGCCCAGTAGGAGCCGTCGTAGACCCCCAGCCAGTCCACCGCCACCCAGGAACCGCCCCAGATCCCGACCACACTGAAGATCATCGCCAGCAGCGGCAGGGAGATAAAGCCGGCCCAGAGCCGCGGCGCAATAATGTACTTGAGCGGATCGACACCGATCATTTCCAGGCTGGACAGTTGCTCGGTGGATTTCATGTTGCCGATTTCGGCGGTCAGCGCCGAACCGGCCCGTCCGGCGAACAGCAGCGCGGTGACCACCGGCCCGAGTTCACGCAGCAGCGTCAGGGCGACCATCTGCCCCACCGCCTGCTCGGAACCGTAGCTGGAAAGAATGTTGAAGCCCTGCAAGGCCAGGACCATGCCGATGAACACGCCGGAGACGACGATGATCACCAGGCTCATCACGCCCACGGAATGCAATTGCTTGATCAACAGCCCGAAACCGCCGCCAATGCCGCCGCGGCCGAACAGCACATGGAACAGGAACAACGTCGAACGGCCGAGCACGGCGAGCACGTCCAGGCCCGAACGGCCGAACAGACGCACTCTCTCGATAAGTGATTTCTTGCGCATTGTCAGCGCTTCCCCAACAGGTCGGCGCGGTAGTCCGTCGCCGGAAAGTGGAACGGCACGGGACCGTCGGGATCGCCCTTCATGAACTGGCGGATACGCGGGTTATCGGCGTTCATCAGTTCTTCCGGGGTGCCTTGCCCGAGCACCTGGCCGTCACCGACCACATACAGGTAGTCGGCGATGCTCGCGGTTTCGGCCAGATCGTGGGAAACCACGATGCTGGTGATGCCCAGGGCGTCATTGAGCAGTCGGATCAGGCGCACGAGGACGCCCATGGCGATCGGGTCCTGGCCGACGAACGGTTCGTCGTACATGAGGATCTGCGGGTCCAGGGCTATCGCCCGGGCCAGGGCCACACGCCGTTTCATACCACCGGACAGCTCGTCGGGCATCAGGTCGACCGCCCCGCGCAGTCCCACTGCCTGCAATTTCAGCAGAACAATGTCACGAATCATTTCTTCCGGCAGTTCGGTGTGGACCCGCAGCGGAAAGGCGACGTTCTCGAAAACATCCAGGTCGGTGAACAGCGCACCGCTCTGGAACAGCACGCCCATATGCTTGCGCGCGTCGAACAGATCGCCGCGCGACAGGGTGGGAAGATTCTGACCATTGACCCAGACTTCGCCGCCGCTGGGGCGCAGTTGCGCGCCCATCAGCCGCAACAGGGTGGTCTTGCCGCACCCGGAAGGTCCCATGATGCCGGTGACCTTGCCTCGCGGGATACGAATGTCGACATTATTGAAGATGCTGCGCGCACCGCGCTTGAAGGTCACACCCTTCAGCTCGACCGCGTAGGCGTTATCGGCGCTCATCTAAACTCCTTGCGATGCAGCCTCGGACTCGGACACCAGGCCTCTCTTGAGAAGAGGCACATACTTCCTGAGCGGGCCGAACTAGCCGCGAACTATATCACCGCTGATACGACCCGCCCAAGGCCGAAGCCACCCTTGTTCAGGATAAATAAAGCCGGGCTTGACGGCTTGCGAGATAAAAACCCGAGGCAAAGTCCTACAGGCACCACGCAAAACGTAATGATCTAGTGGGAGTGGAGAAGGCATTACCGCTATAATCGCGCCTTTTCATCAGGCTAACCGATTTCTGACATGAGCCAATCCAGCGACCTGATTCAATCAGCACAACGCACCATCCGCCTCGAACGCGAAGCCGTAGAAGGCTTGCTCGCCCATATCGACGCAGATTTCGTACGCGCTTGCGAAATGATTCTGGCCAGCAAGGGCCGTGTGGTCGTGGTCGGCATGGGCAAGTCCGGGCACATCGGCAACAAGATCGCCGCGACCCTGGCCAGCACCGGCACCACGGCGTTTTTCGTTCACCCCGCCGAAGCCAGCCACGGCGACATGGGCATGATCACCCGCGATGACATCATCCTGGCCCTGTCCAACTCCGGCTCGACCGCGGAAATCGTCACCCTGCTGCCCTTGATCAAACGCCTGGGCATCCAGTTGATCAGCCTGACCGGCAACCCCGACTCGCCGTTGGCCAAGGCCGCCGAAGTCAACCTCAACGTGCATGTCGAGCACGAGGCCTGCCCGCTGAACCTGGCGCCGACCTCCTCCACCACCGCGGCCCTGGTGATGGGCGACGCCCTGGCGGTGGCCCTGCTCGAGGCCCGCGGCTTCACCGCCGAGGACTTCGCCTTTTCCCACCCGGGCGGCGCCCTGGGGCGGCGTTTGCTGCTGAAAGTGGAAAATGTCATGCACGCCGGCGATGAGCTGCCGCAGGTCCTGCGCGGCACCCTGTTAAAAAATGCACTGATGGAAATGACTCGCAAAGGCCTTGGCATGACCGTGATCGCCGAAGCCGACGGGCGCCTCGCCGGGATCTTCACCGACGGTGACCTGCGCCGGACCCTGGACCGCACCATCGACATCCATACGGCCCTGATCGAAGACGTCATGACCCCTCACGGCAAGACCGCCCGGGCCGACATGCTCGCCGCCGAAGCCCTGAAAATCATGGAAGACCACAAGATCAGCGCGCTGGTGGTGGTCGACAGCGACGACCGCCCGGTGGGCGCCCTGAACATGCACGATCTGCTGCGCGCGGGAGTGATGTAAATGAACGACGATCTGTTGCAACGCGGCCAGGCCATCAAGCTGGCGGTCTTCGACGTCGATGGCGTACTGACCGACGGTCGCCTGTACTTCCTCGAGGACGGCAGCGAATTCAAGTCGTTCAGCACCCTCGACGGCCAGGGCATCAAGATGCTGATGGCCGCCGGCGTGCAAACCGCTATTATCAGCGGTCGCAAGACCGCACTGGTCGAACGACGGGCGCGGAACCTCGGCATTCCCCACGTCTACCAGGGCCGCGAGGACAAGCTGGTGGTGCTCGACACCCTGCTGGCCCAGCTCAATCTCAGCTATGAACAGGTCGCCTACCTGGGTGACGACCTGCCGGACCTGCCGGTGATCCGCCGCGTCGGCCTGGGCATGGCCGTGGCCAACGCCGCCAGCTTTGTCCGCGAACACGCCCACGGCATCACCCGGGCCCGGGGCGGCGACGGCGCCGCCCGCGAATTCTGCGAACTGATCCTGCAAGCCCAGGGCAGTCTTGAAGCGGCTCACGCCGCCTACCTGTAGAGCTATTTATGCTGAGCAAGAAAATTCGCAATATTCTGCTGTTCGCAGTCATCGCCGCCATTTTCGCGGCCGTTGGCTACTGGAACATCAGCCCGGAACGCTTCCTCGAGCGCCCGGTGGCGCAGGTCGATGAAACCCAGATCGACTACTACGCTATTAATGCCCACAGCATTCAGTACATGCCCGACGGTCGGGTACAGTACGACCTGACCGGCGACAAGGTCGAACACCTCAAGGCGTCCGACGTGACCCTGGTGACCAAGCCCGACATGCACATCTACCGTGGCACGGTCTATCCCTGGCATGTCCAGAGCGAGCACGCCGAGGTCAATCCAGACGGCACCGAGATCGAACTGATCGACTCCGTACGGGTGGCGCGGACCGACGAACTACAGCGGGAAGTCATCATTACCAGCAGTCGCATGACAGTATTCCCACAGAAGCAATATGCGCAGACCGAGCAAGCCGTTAGAATCGACGGCGCCGACGGCGTGACCACTGGCAAGGGAATGAAAGCGTATTTGAACGACAGCCGGATACACCTGCTGTCCAATGTAAGAGGACAGTATGAGTCTCGTTAAAACCCTCCCTATTTTGCTTGGCCTCGGTGCGGCACTGGGAAGCGTGAGCGCCTGGGCTCTGCCGACCGACAGCCAGCAGCCCATTCGCATCCAGGCCGACGACGCTCAGCTGGACGACAAGCAAGGCATCGCCACCTACAAAGGTGACGTGGTCATTACCCAAGGCTCGATGATCGTCAAGGGCAACACCGTGACGCTGACCCGGACCAAGGACGGCGCCATCGACGTGGTGACCTCCGTGGGTAACCTGGCCTACTTCGAGCAACTGCAGAAAGTCGGCGATCCGAAGCCGGTGCAGGGCTATGGCGTGACCATCCAGTACCACGCCCAACAGAACCGCATCATCCTGATCGACAAGGCCAAGGTGATCAACGACGGCAACACCACCGAAGGCGAGAAAATCGTCTACGACACGGTGAAGCAGATCGCCCAGGCCGGCCGCGCCAACGGCAGCACGATCACCGCCCCGCGCCCACGCATCGACATGGTCATCCAGCCGAAGCAGAAAACCGAACAGCAGAAGGCGCAGTAATGGCAACCCTGAAAGCCCAGCATCTGGCCAAGGCCTACAAAAGTCGCCAGGTGGTGCGTGATGTCAGCCTGTCGATCGACAGCGGGCAGATCGTCGGCTTGCTCGGCCCCAACGGTGCCGGCAAGACCACCTGCTTCTACATGATCGTCGGCCTGGTCCAGGCCGACCAGGGTCGCGTGCTGATCGACGACCAGGATGTCAGCCACCAGCCGATGCACGGCCGCGCGCGCGCCGGGATCGGCTATCTGCCCCAGGAAGCGTCGATTTTCCGCAAGCTGTCGGTGGCGGACAACATCATGGCGATCCTCGAGACCCGCAAGGAGCTCGACAAGAACAGCCGCCGCAAGGAGCTGGAAAGCCTGTTGCAGGAATTCCACATCAGCCACATTCGCGACAACCTCGGCATGAGCCTGTCCGGTGGTGAACGACGCCGGGTGGAAATCGCCCGCGCCCTGGCCACCGCGCCGAAATTCATCCTGCTCGACGAACCCTTCGCCGGGGTCGACCCGATTTCCGTTGGCGATATCAAACAGATCATCCATCACCTCAAGGCCAAGGGCATCGGCGTACTGATCACCGACCACAACGTCCGCGAGACCCTGGACATCTGCGAAACGGCCTATATCGTCAATGATGGACAGCTGATCGCCGAAGGCGATTCGGCCACTATCCTGGCCAACGAACTGGTCAAGGAAGTCTACCTGGGCCATGAGTTCCGCCTGTAAACATCGAGGTAACGGATCAACCGCCAGAGCGCTCCCTGTTCAATAAAAACCACAAGATTTTTATTGTTACAGCGCTCTAGGCAAAGGCTCGGGTTTCAGGCATATAATTTGCTTATGTTTGGCGCCCCGGCGCCCTGTAGAGTGGATGGCGCATGCGCGCCGGCGAATAAGGTGTTAAGCCCCTGCCATGAAACCATCGCTAGTCCTGAGAATGGGCCAGCAGCTGACGATGACACCGCAGCTGCAACAGGCCATCCGCCTGCTCCAATTGTCGACCCTGGACCTTCAGCAGGAAATCCAGGAGGCCCTGGAGTCCAATCCGATGCTCGAACGCCAGGAAGAAGGCGACGACTTCGACAATACCGACCCGTTGGCCGACAACGCCGAGCACAAACCCAACACTGAAATCCAGGAACCCTCCTTCCAGCAGGAAACCGCCCCGACGGTGGACAACCTCGAGGAAGGCGACTGGAACGAGCGCATTCCCAACGAACTGCCCGTCGACACCGCCTGGGAAGATGTCTACCAGACCAGCGCCAGCAGCCTGCCAAGCAACGATGACGACGAGTGGGACTTCACCACCCGTACCTCGGCCGGCGAGAGCCTGCAGAGCCATCTGCTCTGGCAACTGAACCTGGCGCCGATGTCCGACACCGATCGGCTGATCGCCGTGACCCTGATCGACTGCATCAACAATCAGGGCTACCTGGACGAAACCCTCGAGGAAATCCTCGACGCCTTCGACCCGGAGCTGGATATCGAGCTGGACGAGATCGAAGCGGTACTGCATCGCATCCAGCAATTCGAACCGGCCGGCATCGGCGCGCGCAACCTCGGCGAATGCCTGCTGCTGCAATTGCGTCAGCTGCCAGCACGCACGCCCTGGCTGGCCGAAGCCCAGCGCCTGGTCAGCGACTACATCGACCTGCTCGGCAGCCGCGACTACAGCCAACTGATGCGGCGCATGAAGCTCAAGGAAGACGAGCTGCGCCAGGTCATCGAGCTGGTCCAGAGCCTCAATCCGCGCCCGGGCTCGCAAATCGAGTCCAGCGAAGCCGAATACGTCGTCCCCGACGTGATCGTGCGCAAGGACAACGAGCGCTGGCTGGTGGAACTGAACCAGGAGTCGGTGCCGCGCCTGCGGGTCAATCCGCAGTATGCCGGTTTTGTCCGCCGCGCCGACACCAGTGCCGACAACACCTTCATGCGCAACCAGTTGCAGGAAGCCCGCTGGTTCATCAAGAGTCTGCAGAGCCGCAACGAAACCCTGATGAAGGTCGCCACCCAGATCGTCGAGCACCAGCGCGGCTTCCTGGAATACGGTGACGAGGCGATGAAGCCGCTGGTCCTGCATGACATCGCCGAAGCGGTGGGCATGCACGAGTCGACGATTTCCCGGGTGACCACGCAAAAATTCATGCATACCCCCCGCGGTATCTATGAACTGAAATACTTTTTCTCCAGCCACGTCAGCACCTCCGAAGGCGGCGAATGCTCGTCCACGGCGATCCGCGCGATCATCAAGAAACTGGTTGCAGCGGAAAATCAGAAAAAGCCGTTGAGTGACAGCAAGATCGCTGGTTTACTGGAGGCACAAGGCATTCAGGTGGCCCGTCGTACTGTCGCCAAATACCGTGAGTCCCTGGGGATAGCCCCCTCTAGCGAACGGAAGCGACTGATGTAGTGGACGGGCCCCGTTACAGCGTTCCAGTGGTGGGCAATCGCCTACCGCTTTATGCACTGGCAACGAAGGAGAAGCTGTATGCAAGTCAATATCAGTGGACACCAGCTGGAAGTGACCGAACCCCTGCGTGCTTACATCGGCGAGAAACTCGACCGACTGGAGCGTCATTTCGACAAGATCACCAACGTACAGGTGACCATGGCCGTCGAAAAACTGAAGCAGAAAATCGAAGCCACCTTGCATATCCACGGCGGTGAAGTGGTCGCCAACGCCGAGCATGACGACATGTATGCGGCGATCGACCTGCTCACCGACAAGTTGGACCGACAACTGAAAAAGCATAAGGAAAAGAACCTGCACCTGCTCCAAGGTACAGGTCGCTGATACCCATCCATGATCCGACTTGAAAGCATCCTGACCCCCGGCCGTTCTTTGGTGAACGTGCCGGGCGGCAGTAAAAAGAAAGCCCTCGAGCAAATTGCCAACCTGATCAGCCACGAAGTTCCTTACCTGGCCATGCAGGATGTCTTCGACAGCCTGATCGCCCGGGAGAAACTCGGCTCGACCGGTTTCGGCAATGGCATTGCCATCCCGCACTGCCGCCTGAAGGGTTGCGTGGCGCCCATCAGCGCCCTGATGCACCTGGACGCCCCTATCGATTTCGACGCCATCGACGGCGCGCCGGTTGACCTGCTGTTCGTCCTGCTGGTCCCGGAAGCCGCCACCGATGCCCACCTGGAACTGCTTCGGCAGATTGCCAGCATGCTCGACCGCAAGGACGTACGCGACAAACTGCGTGCGGCAACCTCCAACCAGGCCCTGTACCAGGTAGTCCTGGACGAGCAGAGCGGTCACTGACCATGCGCTTGATCATCGTCAGCGGCCGCTCCGGCTCGGGTAAAAGTACCGCCCTCGATGTCCTCGAGGACAACGGTTACTACTGCATCGACAACCTGCCGGCCGGCCTGCTGCCAGAGCTGGCCGAACGTGCGCTGATCCATACCGAGCTGGCGCAACCGCTGGTCGCCGTTTCCATCGACGCACGCAACCTGCCCAGCCACCTGTCACGCTTCCCGGAACTGCTCGATGAAGTGCGCAGCCGGCATATCCAGTGCGATGTGCTGTACCTGGACGCCGACGAGGAAACCCTGCTCAAGCGTTTTTCCGAAACCCGTCGACGCCACCCGCTGAGCAATGCCAATCGCTCACTGGCCGAGGCCATCCGCGACGAAAGCAACCTGCTGGGGCCGATCTCGGACCTGGCCGACCTCAAGGTCAACACCACCAACCTGAACCTCTATCAACTGCGCGACACCATCAAGCTGCGCCTGCTGAACCAGCCGGAACCGGGTACCGCCTTCCTGGTCGAGTCGTTCGGTTTCAAGCGCGGGATGCCGGTGGATGCCGACCTGGTGTTCGACGTACGCTGCCTGCCCAATCCCTACTGGAAACCGGAACTGCGCGAGCAGTCCGGGCTCGACCAACCGGTGGTCGAATACCTGGCCGCACAAGCCGACGTCGAGGAGATGTACCAGGATATTTCCAGTTATTTGCTTAAATGGTTGCCGCGTTTTGCCGCCAGCAACCGGGCTTATGTCACTATTGCCATCGGCTGCACGGGCGGGCATCACCGCTCCGTCTACCTCACCGAACGCTTGGGCAAGGCCCTGCAACAATCCCTGAAGAACGTCCAGGTCCGCCACCGCGACCTTAGCTGAAAGGACCACCACCGCGATGCCCGCTCTGGAAATTGAAATCATCAACAAACTGGGTCTGCACGCCCGTGCTTCGGCGAAATTCGTCGGCGTGGCCGGCCAGTTCCCCTGCCAGATCCGCGCCGGGCGTACACCGGAAAGCATGGTCGACGGCAAGAGCATCATGGCCATGATGATGCTGGCCGCTGGCAAGGGCACCAAGATTCACCTGAAGACCGAAGGCGAACAGGAAGACGCGGCCATGGCGGCGCTGGTCAAGCTGATCAACAACTATTTCGACGAAGGCGAATAAAGCCCGATAAGACATTCGGATCCTGCAGCGCCTATTCAGACGCCATCGCCGGCAAGCCGACTCCCGCAGGGACCGTGTTTGGCCTTAACTGAACGGCATCAGGGCAAGCCCGCTCGCCACGGGTCCAGTACAACCAAAGGTCCCCGTGAGGCCAAAAAAAGGGTGTCATCCATTGGATGACACCCTTTTTTTACAACCGATACGCCGAATCAGCTACCGGCGACCATCATCCGCTCGATCAACACCGAACCGGTACGGATATGGCTGCGCAGCTCAAGATCACTGCCAACCGCCACGATCTGCTTGAACATGTCACGCATATTGCCGGCAATGGTCACTTCCTGGACCGGGAACTGGATCTCGCCATTCTCGACCCAGAAGCCCGCCGCCCCACGCGAGTAATCGCCGGTGACCATGTTCAGCCCATGGCCCATCAACTCGGTCACCAGCAGGCCGCGGCCCATGCGCCGGATCAGCGCGTCCTGGTCCTCGACCCCATGGGTGACGAACAGGTTGTGCACGCCACCGGCGTTGGCCGTGCTCGGCAGACCCAGCTTGCGCCCCGAGTAGGTACCCAGCACATAGGAGACCAGGGTGCCATTTTCGACGAACGGCTTGGCATAGGTCGCCAGGCCATCACCGTCAAACGCCGAACTGCCCATGGCCTGCATCAGGTGCGGACGCTCGTCGAGGGTCAGCCACTCAGGGAACAGGCGCTGGCCCATCGCCCCTTCGAGGAAAGAGGACTTGCGGTACAGGTTACCGCCGGAGATCGCCGAGAGGAAATTGCCGAACAGACCACCGGCCAACTCCGCCGAGAACAGCACCGGCACTTCGCAGGTCGGCACCGGACGCGCGCCCAGCCGGCTGGCCGCCCGTTGCGCGGCCTTGCGGCCAATGCTCGAGGCATCCGCGAGCAATTCGCCCTGGCGATTGACGTCATACCAGTAGTCCCGCTGCATCTGACCGTCGCCTTCGGCGATCATCACGCAACTGAGGCTGTGCCGGGTAGAAGCCGAACCGCCGATAAACCCGTGGCTGTTGCCATACACCCGGCAGCCCTGGGAGGTGCTCAGGGTAGTGCCGTCGGCATTCTTGATCCGGCTGTCGGCGTCAAACGCCGCCGCCTCGCAGATCAATGCGCGCTCGATGGCCTGCTCAGGGGTGATGTCCCAGGCATGGAACAGATCGAAATCCTTGAGCTCCTTGGCCATCAGGGCCGCATCAGCCAGGCCCGAGTGCTCGTCTTCCGAGGTGTGCTTGGCGATGGCCAGGGCCGCCGCCACGGTTTCGCGAATCGCTTCAGGACCACTGGCCGAGGTGCTGGCCGAGCCCTTGCGCTGCCCCACGTACAAGGTGATGCCGAAGCCCTGGTCGCGGTTGAACTCGACGGTTTCCACTTCCCGCTGGCGCACCGAAGTCGACAGCCCCTGCTCCAGGGATACCGCCACTTCACAGGCACTGGCGCCCTGGCGTTTGGCTTCGGCGAGAATCTGCTCGACCTGCTCCTGCAGGACCGGCAACGCCTGCGGGCCGACGCTTTTGGCTGAACTCATGGCTTTCTCCACTCAGCTTTCTGTAATTAAATGCAGCTTTCGCTCAAGGTCTTCGAGCGACCGGGCCGGACAAGCGGCCCCCGACTGGTTATCATGGCGGCGTTTCTTTGCGGACTGCCACCATGGTTGATTCTTACGACGACTCCCTCGATGGGGAGAAAAGCAAAACCCAGGTCAAACGCGAGCTGCATGCTCTGGTTGATCTCGGCGAGCGCCTGACAACACTCAAGCCCGACTTGGTGGCAAAACTGCCACTGACCGACGGCTTGCGCCGTGCCCTGGCCGAAGCGCCGAAGCACACCGCGAATATCGCGCGTAAACGGCATATCCAGTTCATCGGCAGGCTGATGCGCGATCAGGACACTGACGCCATTCTGGTTCTGCTCGATCAACTCGACGCCTCCACCCGGCAATACAACGAACGTTTCCACAATCTCGAACGCTGGCGTGATCGCTTGATCGCAGGCGCCGACGATGTGCTGGAAAAGTTCGTCGCCGACTACCCGGACGCTGATCGCCAGCAACTGCGTTCCCTGATCCGCCAGGCTCAACACGAGCTTGCGCAGAACAAGGCGCCGGCCTCCAGCCGTAAAATCTTCAAGTACATCCGTGAGCTGGACGACGCTCAACGCGGCCTGCGTTGATCTTCGCCCCGGGTGAGTCGCCTTGGCGCTCACCCGACGCTCCACCTCTTCCTACGACCCCGTGCCACCCACGGTGATCGCATCGATTTTCAAGGTTGGCTGACCGACCCCCACCGGTACCGACTGCCCATCCTTGCCGCACGTGCCCACGCCGCTGTCCAGCGCCAGGTCGTTACCGACCATCGACACCCGACTCATGGCTTCCGGGCCGTTGCCGATCAGGGTCGCGCCCTTGACCGGTGCGGTGATCTTGCCGTCTTCGATCAGGTAGGCCTCGCTGGTGGAGAACACGAACTTGCCGCTGGTGATATCGACCTGGCCGCCGCCGAGGTTGGCGCAGTAGATCCCGCGTTTCACCGAGGCGATGATTTCCGCCGGATCGCTTTCGCCACCGAGCATGTAGGTGTTGGTCATGCGCGGCATCGGCAGATGCGCATAGGATTCGCGACGACCGTTGCCGGTGCGCGCCACACCCATCAGCCGGGCATTGAGCTTGTCCTGCATATAACCTTTGAGCACGCCGTTTTCGATCAGCGTGGTGCACTCGGTCGGTGTGCCTTCGTCGTCGACGCTCAGGGAACCACGACGACCAGCCAGGGTGCCGTCATCGACGATGGTGCAGAGTTTCGAGGCAACCATCTCGCCCATCCGCCCGCTGTAGGCCGAGCTGCCCTTGCGGTTGAAGTCGCCTTCCAGGCCGTGGCCGACCGCTTCGTGCAGCAGCACCCCGGACCAGCCGGAACCGAGCACCACCGGCAAGGTGCCGGCCGGCGCGGGAATCGCTTCAAGGTTGACCAGCGCCTGGCGCAGGGCCTCGCGGGCATAACCCATGGCCCGGTCTTCCGTGAGGAAATAACGATAGTCGGTACGCCCGCCACCGCCATGGCCGCCGCGTTCACGCCGGCCGTTCTGCTCGACGATCACACTGACATTGAAGCGCACCAGCGGCCGCACATCCGCCGCCAGGCCGCCGTCGGTGGAGGCCACGAGAATCCGCTCCCAGACCCCGGCCATGCTCACCGAAACCTGCTGGATACGCGGATCAAGGGCGCGAGTGGCGACATCGACACGCTTGAGCAACTCGACCTTCTCGGCACGGCTCATCACATCCAGCGGGTTGTCCGGCGCATACAACTGCGTGACTTCCTGGCTGCTGAACACCTGGACTTTGCCATGCTGCCCGGCCCGGGAAATCGAACGGGCGGCACGCGCCGCCGAGCCCAGGGCTTCGAGGGTAATGGCGTTGCTGTAGGCAAAACCGGTTTTTTCACCGGACTGGGCGCGTACGCCGACACCCTGGTCAAGGTTGAAACTGCCTTCCTTGACGATGCCGTCTTCCAGGGCCCAGGACTCGGAGATCTGCCCCTGGAAATACAGGTCGGCGGCGTCGATGCCCGGCCCGGCCAGGTCGCCCAGAACCGCTTGCAGACTTTCGATGGTCACGCCACCCGGCGCCAACAGGTGTTCGCTGACTGAGGACAACAACTCGCTCATGGTTTTGCGCCTTATTTCGTCATTCCGATGCAGGTCGCTGCGCGCCCTGCGAGAAAAAGCGCCGATGGCTCGCCACCGGCATCCGCGCCCGGATGGACGCTTGTTCATTACTGTCGCGTTCGGCCAGCAATACCGCTTCGCCTTGATCCTGTTCGGCGACTATGCGCCCCCATGGGTCGACAATCGCCGCATGCCCGAAGGTTTCCCGCGGCCCCGGATGCCCCCCACCCTGGGCCGCCGCCAGCAGGTAGCACTGGGTCTCGATGGCCCGGGCGCGAATCAGCACCTCCCAGTGCGCGGCACCGGTCACGGCGGTAAAGGCCGAGGGCGCGGTGATCAATTCGGCACCGGCCTTGCGCAATTCACTGTAGAGCTCGGGAAAGCGCAGGTCGTAACACACGCTCAGGCCCAGCCGACCTACCGGGGTATCGGCCACCACCACCTGGCTGCCATAAGCATAGTCATCGGATTCGCGATAACGTCCGCGCGTGTCCGCCACGTCCACATCGAACAAATGCAGCTTGTCGTAACGTGCCACCGTCTCGCCCTGCTCATCGATCAACAGCGAGCAGGCATTGGCCTTGGCATGCGGTTGGTCAACGGGCGGTAACGGCAAGGTGCCCGCCACTATCCATAACTTGAGGTCGCGGGCGGCCTGTTTCAACCAGGGCAGGACAGGTCCTTCACCCATGGCCTCGGCGCGGCCGATTTCGGCGACGTCGCGACGGCCCATGGCGGCGAAGTTTTCCGGCAGTACGGCCAGCCGCGCCCCTCCATCGGCCGCCCGCTCCAGCAACGCGCGGGCCTGGGCCAGGTTGGCCAGCACATCGCTCTGGCTGACCATCTGGATGACGGAAAAGGTCATGGCGCACTCCTTCAAAGACATAGCGTCATGCTACTCCATGCAGCTGCACGCCCAGTACGAAAAATGTCGGCGCAACAGGGTCGCGCCGGGCCTTACTTCGACTTGTCAAACGGCTTGTCGAAGGTGATCTTCGGTTCTTTCCAGGGGCCGGTGACGCTGTATTTGACGCTGGCGAAGCGCGCCACGCGGTCGCCGATCAGCTTGTCGATCAGGAACAGTGCGCCGCCGATGGCCGGCGCACCGACGATCAACGCGGCAATCGGCAGGTTGTTGGTCACCGGCAAGGTCACCAGCAGCTTGGCATCGACCCGGTCGGCGACCATATCGAGGGTGCCGTTGAGTTCCAGGTTGCTCGAAGGCCCGGTCAGGGTGATCGGCTTGCGCGTCACATAGACGCCATCGCTGGCCACCAGCAGGCCCTTGACCCGATCGTAGCTCAGGCCTTTGCCCAGCAAGTCGGAAAAGTCCAGACGCAGGCGGCGGCCGATGGAGTTGAAGTTCAGCAGGCCGAACACCCGTAGCGCCTGGGCACCGCCGTCAGCCTCGACGAACTGCCCCTTGTTCAGGGTCGCATCAAGACTGCCCGAGAAGCGCTTGAGACCGACCCAGGCCGGCGAACCGGGCCAGCGACCGTCAACGTCGAGCTGGAAATCCTCACTGGTGACGGTCGGGGCAAAGCTCCAGGCCTTGAGCACGTCCGCCAGGTTCTTGCCTTCCAGGCGCCCGTTGAACCAGCTGCCGCTGGCGCCGGGTAGGCCTTCCCAGCCACCGGAGCCCCGCAGTTGCAGGCCCTTGAGGCCGAGATCGAGGTCATTGAGCTTGATCCCCTTGGGGGTCGGGCGCGCCTTGAGCGACCAGGCACCGAGCAGGTCGTTGCCCTGGAACAGTTGCTCGATGCTCACGTCCACCGCTGGAATCTGCCGGGGGTCGACCGACGCCAACGGGTCCGGGGCATTCTCATCGGCGACCACGCTCGGGTCCGGTGCCGGCAAACGCACATAGGCCAGCTTGACGCCAATCGGCACACCCTTGGCATCCGGCAAGGTCACGCTGCCCTTGGCCTGCCGACTGTCGATCTGCAGGCCCCAGGCATTGGCACTGCGAGCCATCAGCAAACTCACCTGGTCGAACTGGCTACCGAAAGCGCTGAGCGTGCCGACCTTGAAATCCGCGCTGCTGAGCAATTGCTTGGCACTGCCGCCCGGATCCTGGCCGGCATAACGGTCAGCAACGGCTTTCCACGGCGCCAGGTCCAGCTCCGACAACACCCCACGGATCCGCAAGCCCTGGGTCGCCGGCAGTTGTGCATCGCCTTCGCCAAGGAACAACTCACCACGGCCATCGCCGAACTTGCCGCTCGGCGCGGCAAAGGTGAAATTGGCCAGGGTGCCGTAATCGAACCAGTAACGCCGCTCGGCGCCTTGCAGGGTCATGCGGAACACGCTGTCGCGGCCCAGGCCGGCGGGCATGCCGAACGGCGCCGGCAGGTCGACGGCAACGCCCTTGAGGTTGGAGTTGATCATCAACTGGCTGTCGGGACCGTCCAGGGTCAGTTGCAACTGGTAAGGCAGGTCGCCGGAAATCGGCAACGGCTGGCTGACATTCAGCCAATCGGTGAGTTTCTTGATCGCCACCTGCCCCTTGGCCACCACCCGGGTATTGAGGCTGCCCGGCTTGCCATCGGCGAAAATCTGCGCGGTGATCGGTCGCTCGAATGCCTGGGCACTGATGTTGCCGGCGCTGAGGCCCTTGGCGCTGTCGAAGCGGAAGTCGCCCTTGAGCTGGCTCAGTTCGAGGACCGGATCAGGCAGCTTGAGCGTGGCCTTGTCGGTCTTGAAGTCCACCAGGATCTTCGGTTCCTCGGCCTTGACCAGCGGCACATCGAGGCTCACCTTGCCCGACAGATCACCCGTGGCCTGCCAGCCGGCAAAGGTCGCGGCGGTGCCGATCGGCGCCTCCTGGAGAATCTTCAGGCCGTCGCCCAGGCCGCCGGCAAAGTTGCCGTCGAGGAACATGCGGCTGTGCTGGCCGCTGGGCACATGGGGAATATTGACCATGATGTCGCTGACCTGGGTGTTGAGCAACTGGCCTTCACTGGCCTTGATCCGCACCCCGCTGTCCTCGATAAAGACATCGCCCTTGACCTTGCTGACATGGGGCCAGCCCGGCTGGAACGTCAGTTCGGCATCATGGACCTTGAAAAACAGGCTGATATTGCGCGCCGCCGCCGAGGCATCGTGGTTCAGCGACCCCTGGTACTGGAAGAAGCCCTGCTCCACCGCGCCATGCAGGATCGAGCTGCGCAGCCATTCGTCCAGCGCCGGGCTCAACACCGCCGGCAGGTACTTGGGCGTGAAACGACCCTCGCCATCCACCAGGCCGACCCGCAGGTCCATATAGTCTTCGGTGCCCTGGGCGAAGTGCAGGCGAATCAGGAAGTCGGCGGCGATCTTGCCTTCTTCCCCGAGCACCTTGATGTAGGGCGCGATCAGGGTGAAACCTTCCTGGTCCAGGCGCCAGGTCAGGCGGGCATTGGCTTGCAGGTACTGCCAGGGGTTGTTGAAGATCGGGTACAGGTGCAGGGAGAAATCCTTGCTGTCCATGCGCAGTTCGCCCTGGCCGAGGTCGCCGCTGATGCTGCCGCTGACATTACGCGCCGCCGGGGCGCCATGGTAGGCGTCAAAGCCGACCCGCTCCAGGTTCGCGGCGAAACTCAGCTTTTGATCGCCGGTTTCCTGGGGCCGGTAATCCAGCAGCACGTTGCGCAGGGTACCGATGACCTTCAGGTGATCGATGGCCGTGGCCAGGCCTTCAGGCAAGGGTGCGAGGGCGTCGAGCAAGGGGGTGATGGGTGTCAGGTCAAGGCGGTCGGCCTGCAGGTGCCAACGTTCCGGATCCTTGTCGGTGGCCGCGAGTTGCTGCAACTGCAGATGGCTTTCCCAGCGCGTCTTCCCCAGGTTCATGGCCAGGGAATTGAGCTGCACGTCAAAACCCTGCCCGGTGTGCTGGACATAGGCGTTGAGGGCCAGGTTGTCGATGCTGACCGCCTTGCGCTGGGCATAGGCGCCCTGGAATTGCGGGGCATTGAGGCGGACCACGGCGTTCTGCACCGCGCCATTGGCCCAGTTCAACCAGAATTCGCCACCGGCCTTGAGTTCGGTGATTTTCATTTGCCCGGTCAGGCGCGCCGGCAGCCAGCGCGCCCAGTCGCTTTGCGGCAGGCTCAGGTAGGCTTGCGCGGTGCCGTTGCGCCAGTCGCTGGCGCGCAGGCGGGTCTTCAGGTTCAGGGCCAGGGGCTGGCCGTCAGGCAAATTCAAACGCAGGTCGAGGCGCTGGCGGGAAATACCGCTTTCCAGGTTGAGACCGACATAAGTCAGGGTCAGCGGCGACTCGCCGAACGGCTGCAAGGTCACCTGGCTGTCGAGCACCGACAGCTGCTTGACCATCTGCATGCGGGTCAGCAGCTGTGCGGGGTCCAGCGGCTGATCGTCCTGTACCGGCAAGCCCTGGAGGGCCCAGTGGCCGTCCTGGTCTTCTTTCAGGCTCAGTTGCAGGCCGCCCAGTTCCAGATGGGCGATCCGCACTTCGCGGGCCCGCAGGCTGGCCCAGAGATCGGGCACCACCTGGACCTTGTCCAGCAACAGCGCCGAAGCGCCCTCGCCGACTTTCACGTCATGGGCCAACAGCACCGGGGCCAGGCCATGCCAGCGCCCTTCCAGGCTGCCGATGGACAGCGGCAAACCTACGGCGGCCTGGGCCTTGCTTTCGATCTCGGCGCGATACTCGGCCACCAGCGGCACCAGTTGCCGGCCCAGGCTGGCATACAACGCCACCAGCACCAGCAACAACGCACAGAGGCCCATGGTCCAACGGGTCAAGCCGGCAACAAAGCGTGTCAGACGCTCCATGTCAGTGCCCCCTTGAGGCATGGTTCAATGAACAGGTCGACACCGGGCCGGGCTTGCAGGTTCTCAGTACGGGAAATCAGAGCAGCACCACGTCATATTGTTCCTGGGAATACATGGTCTCGACCTGGAAACGAATGGTGCGGCCGATAAAGCCTTCCAGCTCCGCGACATTGCCGGACTCCTCGTCCAGCAAGCGATCGACCACCTTCTGGTTGGCCAACACTCTATAACCTTCAGCCTGGTAGGCGCGGGCTTCACGCAAAATTTCACGGAAAATCTCGTAGCAAACCGTTTCCGGGGTCTTCAGCTTGCCGCGCCCCTGGCAGCTGCTGCAGGGCTCACAGAGCACCTGTTCGAGGCTTTCGCGGGTGCGCTTGCGGGTCATCTGCACCAGGCCCAGCTCGGTGATGCCGATGATATTGGTCTTGGCGTGATCGCGCTCCAGCTGCTTTTCCAGAGTCCGCAGGACCTGGCGCTGGTGCTCCTCGTCTTCCATGTCGATGAAGTCGATGATGATGATCCCGCCGAGGTTGCGCAGACGCAGTTGCCGGGCAATCGCGGTGGCCGCTTCGAGGTTGGTCTTGAAGATGGTTTCTTCGAGGTTGCGATGGCCGACAAAGGCCCCGGTATTGACGTCGATGGTGCTCATGGCTTCGGCCGGGTCGACCACCAGGTAGCCGCCGGACTTGAGCGGGACCTTGCGTTCCAGGGCCTTCTGGATCTCGTCCTCGACACCATAGAGGTCGAAGATCGGCCGCTCGCCGGGGTAATGCTCCAGGCGGTCGGCGATTTCCGGCATCAGTTCGGCGACGAACTGCGTGGTCTTCTGGAAGGTTTCCCGCGAGTCGATACGAATTTTCTCGATCTTCGGGCTGACCAGGTCGCGCAGGGTACGCAGGGCCAGGCCGAGGTCTTCGTAGATCACGCTGGGGGCGCCGATGGTCTTGATCTGCGCGCCGATCTGGTCCCAGAGGCGCCGCAGGTAGCGGATGTCCATCATGATCTCGTCGGCCCCGGCGCCCTCGGCCGCCGTGCGCAGGATAAAGCCGCCGGCTTCGGTGATGCCTTCACGGGCCACGCAGTCGCTGACCACCTGCTTGAGGCGCTCGCGCTCGGCTTCGTCCTCGATCTTCAGGGAAATGCCGACGTGGGCCGTACGTGGCATGTACACCAGGTAACGCGAGGGAATCGACAGTTGTGTGGTCAGGCGCGCCCCCTTGGTGCCGATGGGGTCCTTGGTGACTTGCACCACCAGGCTCTGCCCTTCATGCACCAGGGCGCTGATGCTCTCCACCGCCGGCCCTTCGCGCATGGAGATTTCCGAGGCGTGGATAAACGCCGCGCGGTCCAGGCCGATATCGACGAATGCCGCCTGCATGCCCGGCAACACCCGCACCACCTTGCCCTTGTAGATATTGCCGACGATCCCGCGTTTCTGCGTACGCTCGACATGAACCTCTTGCAACACGCCGTTCTCTACCACCGCCACGCGCGATTCCATCGGCGTGATGTTGATCAGGATCTCTTCACTCATGGCTGGGTCTCGTTCAGGCGTATTCACAATAAAGTTGCCGTATCGCGGGCGTGCGGCAATCAGCGCACGACAAGGTTTTGCCAACAGGGTATGCCGAAATGGCCAAGCAGTTCTGCGGTTTCGCACAGGGGCAGGCCGACGACGGCGGAATAACTGCCATTCAAGCCCACCACGAAAACCGCCGCCAGGCCTTGAATAGCATAGGCGCCCGCCTTGTCCCGGGGTTCCCCGCCGGACCAGTAGAGATGAGCTTCTTCCGGGTGTATTGCACGAAATTTCACCAGGCTGCGCACCACCCGCGACTCGCAGCGCTCACCGTCGAGCACGGCAATAGCGGTCAGCACTTCGTGTTCGCGGTCGGACAGGGCCAGCAACATGGCCAGCGCATCGGCTTCATCCACGGGTTTGCCGAGAATCCGACCGTCCAGCACCACGGCGGTGTCGGCCCCCAGCACACAGGTCCCGGCCGCCGCCTGACTGGCGCCCAGCCGTGCACGGCCGGCCGCGGCCTTGCCCCGCGCCAGGCGCTCGACATAGGCCAGCGGGCTTTCGTCGGGCAGTGGGGTTTCGTCGATCTCGGCACTGATGACGCTGAACGGCACGCCGATCTGTGTCAGCAGTTCACGCCGACGCGGTGAGCCGGAAGCCAGGTAGAGCGAGGTCATGGAGACATCTCCGTGTCGGGGCTCTTTGTAGGAGCTATGTCAGCTTAGAGGAGCTATATCAGTAGAATAAGCAACTCGCCCACCCATAGCAGGCGAGATCCCGTCAGTTGATTTTGTAGCGGCGGCGTAGCCCACGCAGGCCGAAGCTGACCCAGGGCCAGAGCAAGGCACTGACCAGGGCCGGCAGCACCAGCGCCAGGGTCGGTTGGCGGTTGCCGGTCAAGGCGCTGAGCCAGAGTTGCACCAGCTGCGCCAGGCCGAAGATCACCAGGATCACCAGGCTCTGTTGCCACATCGGGAACATCCGCAGGCGTTGTTGCAGCGACAGCACGAGGAAAGTGATGAGGGTCAGGATCAACGCGTTCTGCCCCAGCAGGGTGCCGTAGAGCACATCTTCGGCCAGGCCCAGCAGGAACGCGGTGACCATGCCGATCTTGTGCGGCAGGTACAACGCCCAGAACGCCAGCAACAGCGCCAGCCACAGCGGACGCAGGATCTCCATGAACTGCGGCAGCGGCGAGACGCTGAGCAGCAGGCCGATGGCGAAGGTCAGCCAGACGATCCAGCCATTGCGGGAAAAGGTACCAGCCATTATTCCTCCGTCCGGGGCGCAGCCCGTGTCGCCGCCGGCGGTTTGCTGGCAGCAGGTTTGGCAGGGGTTGGCTTGACGGCATGGGCCGCCGGCTTCGCCGTGGCTGCCGGTGCAGCGGCAGGTGCGACGGGTGCGTTCGGCTTGGCCGGTGCGGTCCCTGGCTTGGGCACGGTGGCCGGTACCACGGGCGCGCCGTCACCGCCCTGGCGATCAGCTTCCTGGGCCTGCGCCGCTTCGTTGGCACGCTCTTCCGGGGTACGGCCGTCGCTGAACACCAGCAACAGGTAACGGCTGCGGTTCAACGCGGCGGTCGGCACGGCGCGGACAATAGCGAAAGGCTGGCCCGAGTCGTGAATCACTTCCTTGACCGTCGCCACCGGGTAACCCGCCGGGAAGCGCTGGCCCAGGCCGGAACTGACCAGCAGGTCGCCTTCCTTGATATCGGCGGTGTCGGCGACATGGCGCAATTCCAGGCGCTCGGGGTTGCCGGTCCCGCTGGCAATCGCCCGCAGGCCGTTGCGGTTGACCTGCACCGGAATGCTGTGGGTGGTATCGGTGAGCAGCAGCACGCGCGAGGTGTAGGGCATCAACTCGACCACCTGGCCCATCAGGCCACGGGCATCGAGCACCGGTTGGCCGAGGACCACGCCATCACGTTCACCCTTGTTGATGATGATGCGATGGGTAAACGGGTTCGGGTCCATGCCGATCAACTCGGCCACTTCGACCTTCTCGTTGACCAGTGCCGAGGAGTTGAGCAATTCGCGCAGGCGTACGTTCTGCTCGGTCAAGGCCGCGAGTTTTTGCAGGCGCCCTTGCAACAGCAGGTTTTCGGTCTGGAGTTTTTCGTTTTCGGCGACCAGCTCGGTACGACTGCCGAACTGACTGGCCACGCCTTGCCACAAGCGTTGCGGCAGGTCGGTGATCCAGTACGACTGCATCAACACCAGCGACATCTGGCTACGCACCGGCTTGAGCAGCGTGAAACGGGCATCGACCACCATCAGCGCGACCGATAGCACGACCAGCACCAGCAAGCGCACGCCCAATGAGGGGCCTTTGGCAAAAAGCGGTTTAATGAGCCGCTCCTCCCAGGCAATGAGTCATTTTATTCATACGGCATCACACCGGCCTGGATGAAGTTGACAGAAGATAAACGCAACAGGCAGCACTGCCTATGCAAAGTGCTGCCTGCGAGCGGAACAGCATAGAGCTTCCCGGCGAACTTACTCGCTGGAAAGCAGATCCATGGTGTGCTTATCCATCATTTCCAGGGCACGACCGCCGCCACGGGCCACGCAGGTCAGCGGATCTTCGGCGACGATCACCGGCAGACCGGTTTCCTGGGCCAGCAGCTTGTCGAGGTCACGCAGCAATGCGCCACCACCGGTCAGCACCAGACCACGCTCGGCGATGTCCGAAGCCAGTTCCGGAGGCGACTGCTCCAGGGCGCTTTTCACCGCCTGGACGATGGTCGCCAGGGATTCCTGCAAGGCTTCCAGGACTTCATTGGAGTTCAGGGTGAAGGCACGTGGCACGCCTTCGGCCAGGTTACGGCCGCGTACGTCGACTTCACGCACTTCGCCGCCCGGGTAGGCGGTGCCGATTTCCTGCTTGATGCGCTCGGCGGTGGATTCACCGATCAGGCTGCCGTAGTTGCGGCGCACGTAGGTGATGATCGCTTCGTCGAAGCGGTCGCCGCCAACCCGTACGGATTCGGCATAGACCACGCCGTTCAGGGAGATCAGCGCGATTTCAGTGGTACCACCACCAATATCCACGACCATCGAACCGCGGGCTTCTTCCACCGGCAGACCGGCACCGATAGCAGCAGCCATCGGCTCTTCGATCAGGAACACTTCACGGGCACCGGCACCAAGGGCCGATTCACGGATGGCACGGCGCTCGACCTGGGTCGATTTGCACGGTACGCAGATCAGCACCCGAGGGCTGGGCTGCAGGAAGCTGTTTTCATGCACCTTGTTGATGAAGTACTGCAGCATCTTCTCGCAGACGCTGAAGTCGGCGATCACGCCGTCTTTCATCGGACGAATGGCCGCGATATTGCCCGGCGTACGGCCGAGCATGCGCTTGGCCTCGGTGCCGACGGCGACGACGCTCTTCTGGTTGCCATGGGTGCGAATCGCAACAACCGATGGCTCATTCAGGACGATACCGCGCTCGCGCACGTAGATAAGGGTGTTGGCTGTGCCCAGGTCGATGGAGAGATCGCTGGAAAACATGCCACGCAGTTTCTTGAACATTGGAAAGGGACCCTGGGCAACGCGTGGGTAAAAAAGTGCGGCAAACTCTAACAACGACGGGGATTTTGGGCAAGGCGCCAATATGTTAAATTAGGCGTTTTTCCGAGCACCATCCCATACAATCGCGGCCATGTGACCGTAGAAATGCGGTAGTGTTCCGACAATCGTAAGTCGCGCCCGCACTTATTGACACTCTTTATTGTGTATTGCCTAACCGAACGGACCCCTTTCGTCCGGTTTTCCACTGGAGATCCCCATGGCGCTTGAACGCTCCGACGTGGAAAAAATCGCTCACCTGGCCCGCTTGGGCCTGGTCGAAGCCGATCTTCCACGCACCACCGAGGCCCTGAACAGCATTCTGGGTCTGGTCGACCTGATGCAGGCCGTCGATACCAGCGGCATCGAACCCCTTGCCCACCCTCTGGAAGCGAATCAGCGCCTGCGCGCCGACGTCGTGACCGAGCGAAATCACCGCGAGGCTTATCAGTCCATCGCGCCAGCGGTCGAAAACGGCCTGTACCTGGTTCCGAAAGTCATCGACTAAAGGGAAAGAGCCTGCAATGCATCAGATGACCCTGGCCGAGATCGCCCGTGGCCTCGCCGACAAGAAATTCTCCTCCGAAGAGCTGACCCGGACCCTGCTGGCGCGTATCGCCCAGCTCGACCCGCAGCTCAACAGCTTCATCAGCCTCACCGAGGACCTGGCCCTGAGCCAGGCCAAGGCCGCCGACGTGCGCCGTGCCGCCGGCGAGAACGGTGCCCTGCTCGGCGCGCCGATCGCCCACAAGGACCTGTTCTGCACCCAGGGCATCCGCACCAGCTGCGGCTCGAAGATGCTCGACAACTTCAAGGCGCCCTACGACGCCACCGTGGTCGCCAAGCTGGCCGCCGCCGGCACCGTGACCCTGGGCAAGACCAACATGGACGAATTCGCCATGGGCTCGGGCAACGAATCGAGCTACTACGGCCCGGCGAAAAACCCGTGGAACCTGGAGCATGTACCGGGCGGTTCGTCCGGCGGTTCGGCGGCCGCGGTTGCCGCGCGCCTGCTGCCGGCGGCCACCGGCACCGACACCGGCGGCTCGATCCGCCAGCCGGCGGCGCTGACCAACCTCACCGGGCTGAAACCGACCTACGGTCGTGTCTCGCGCTGGGGCATGATCGCCTACGCCTCCAGCCTCGACCAGGGCGGCCCGTTGGCGCGCACCGCCGAAGACTGCGCCCTGCTGCTGCAAGGCATGGCCGGCTTCGACCCGCAGGACTCCACCAGCATCGACGAGCCGGTTCCGGATTACTCCGCCAGCCTGGGCACCTCGATCCAGGGCCTGCGCATCGGCGTGCCGAAGGAATACTTCAGCGCCGGCCTCGACCCGCGTATTGCCGAACTGATCCAGGCGAGCATCAAGGAGCTTGAGAAACTGGGCGCGATCGTCAAGGAAATCAGCCTGCCGAACATGCAGCACGCGATTCCGGCGTACTACGTGATCGCCCCGGCGGAAGCCTCGTCGAACCTGTCGCGCTTCGATGGCGTGCGTTTCGGCTATCGCTGCGAAGACCCGAAAGACCTCACCGACCTGTACAAGCGTTCCCGAGGCGAAGGCTTCGGCGCGGAAGTCCAGCGCCGCATCCTGGTCGGCGCCTACGCGCTGTCGGCCGGCTACTACGACGCCTACTACCTGCAGGCGCAGAAGATCCGTCGCCTGATCAAGAACGACTTCATGGCCGCCTTCAACGAGGTCGACATCATCCTCGGCCCGACCACGCCGAACCCGGCGTGGAAGATCGGCGCGAAGAACAGCGACCCGGTCGCCGCGTACCTGGAAGACGTCTATACCATCACCGCCAACCTCGCGGGCCTGCCGGGCCTGTCCATGCCGGCCGGTTTCGTCGACGGCCTGCCGGTGGGCGTGCAACTGCTGGCGCCGTATTTCCAGGAAGGCCGTCTGCTCAACGTTGCGCACCAGTATCAGCTCAACACTGACTGGCACACCCGCACACCTGAAGGCTTCTGAGGAGAAACACATGCAATGGGAAGTCGTGATCGGGCTGGAGATTCATACCCAGCTCGCCACCCAATCGAAGATTTTCTCCGGTAGTGCCACCACCTTCGGTTCCGAGCCGAACACCCAGGCGAGCCTGGTTGACCTGGGCATGCCCGGCGTCCTGCCGGTGCTGAACCAGGAAGCGGTGCGCATGGCGGTGAAATTCGGTCTGGCAATCGACGCCGAGATCGGCCAGCACAACGTGTTCGCGCGCAAGAACTACTTCTACCCGGACCTGCCCAAGGGCTACCAGATCAGCCAGATGGAACTGCCGATCGTCGGCAAGGGCCACCTGGATATCACCCTGGAAGACGGCACGGTCAAGCGCGTCGGGATTACCCGTGCGCACCTGGAAGAAGATGCCGGCAAGAGCCTGCACGAGGATTTCAGCGGTGCCACCGGCATCGACCTGAACCGTGCCGGCACGCCGCTGCTGGAAATCGTTTCCGAACCGGATATGCGCAACGCCAAGGAAGCCGTGGCTTACGTCAAGGCGATCCATGCACTGGTGCGCTACCTGGGCATCTGTGACGGCAACATGGCCGAAGGCTCGCTACGTTGCGACTGCAACGTTTCGGTCCGGCCAAAAGGCCAGGTCGAGTTCGGCACCCGCTGCGAGATCAAGAACGTCAACTCGTTCCGTTTTATCGAGAAGGCGATCAACACCGAAGTGCAGCGCCAGATCGAACTGATCGAGGACGGCGGCCGGGTGATCCAGCAGACCCGCCTGTACGACCCGAACAAGGACGAGACCCGCGCCATGCGCAGCAAGGAGGAAGCCAACGACTACCGTTACTTCCCCGATCCGGACCTGTTGCCGGTGGTGATCGAGGACACGTTCCTCGATGAAGTCCGCACACAGTTGCCGGAGCTGCCACCGCAGAAGCGCGAGCGCTTCCAGGCCCAGTTCGGCCTGTCGGTTTATGACGCCAGCGTGCTGGCTTCGAGCCGCGAGCAGGCGGACTACTTCGAAAAAGTCGTGAGCATCGGCGGCGACGCCAAGCTGGCGGCCAACTGGGTCATGGTCGAGCTGGGCAGCCTGCTGAACAAGCTGGGCGTGGACATCGACCAGGCGCCGGTCACGGCCGAGCAGTTGGGCGGCATGCTGCTGCGGATCAGCGACAACACCATCTCCGGCAAGATCGCCAAGATGGTCTTCGAAGCCATGGCCAATGGTGAAGGCAGCGCGGACGAGGTGATCGAGGCCCGCGGACTGAAGCAGGTCACGGACAGCGGCGCCATCGAGAAGGTGCTGGACGAAGTGCTGGCGGCCAACGCCGAGCAGGTCGAACAGTATCGGGCGGCGGATGAAGCCAAGCGCGGCAAGATGTTCGGCTTCTTTGTCGGCCAGGCGATGAAAGCCTCCAAGGGCAAGGCCAACCCGCAGCAAGTCAACGAACTGCTGAAAAGCAAGCTCGAAGGCTGACAGCGGCTAGGCTCTCAAGAGCGCTAAAAGCTTCGCGGGCAAGCCTGCTCCTACAAAATCTCGCCGTACACAAAATTTGTGTTCGACGATGAACTGTAGGAGCCTGGCTTGCCAGCGAAGAGGCCCTCAAGATCGCAAAAAACCTCGCAGGCCAACCGTTAGAGGACATCCGATGAAGCGTCTGCTAGCCGCCCTTGCCCTCCTCAGCCTGCTGGCCGGCTGCGCCAGCCACGACATCAATCCCCGCGGCTATGACGAAACCGGCATGGCTTCGTATTACGGCGCCCAGCACCAGGGCAAACGCACCGCCAGCGGCGAACCCTTCAACCAGCACGGCCTGACCGCCGCCCACCGCCAGCTGCCCTTCGGCACCCGGGTGAAAGTCACCAACCTGGCCAACGACAAATCGGTCATAGTGCGCATCAACGATCGCGGCCCCCATACCCGTGGACGCCTGATCGATCTTTCGCGCGAAGCGGCCGCCCAATTGGGTATGCTGCAAGGCGGCACCGCCCGCGTACGCATCCAAAGCCTCGACGACTGACCCGCTGGAGCCCCCGCCATTTTCGGATTGACCACCCTTCCCTGGCTAAGCCTGATTCAACTGGGCGGTGGCCTGCTGTTGCTGATCCTCGGCGCCGAACTGCTGGTGCGCGCAGCCGTGCGCCTGGCCGCAAGCCTGGGCGTGCGCCCGTTGCTGATCGGCCTGACCGTCGTCGCCTTCGGCAGCAGCGCGCCGCAACTGGCGGTCAGCGTACAGGCGGCCGCGGCAGAGAATGCCGATATCGCGGTGGGCAGCGTGATCGGCGGCAATATCTTCAATACCCTGGTCACCCTGGGCTTCTCTGCGTTGATCATCCCACTGCGGGTCTCACGCCAACTGATCCGCCTGGACATCCCACTGATGATCCTCGCCAGCCTGCTGGTGTTCGGCCTCGCATTCAACGAGGAGCTGGGGCGTCTCGACGGCCTGGTGATGCTGGGCGCCTTCGCGCTGTACCTCGGCCTGCTGCTGCGCCAGTCCCGCCATCACCAGGCCGCACCGCCGACCACCTCGCATAAATCCACACCCTGGCTGAGCAGCCTGGCGTGGATGGGCCTGGGCCTGGCGCTGCTGGTGGCGGCCGGACACCTGTTGCTGGACGCCGCCATAGACGTGGCCACCGAACTGGGCCTGTCCGAACGCATCATCGGCCTGACCGTGGTGGCGGTCGGCACCTCCCTGCCGCAACTGGCTACCTCGCTCATCGCCGCGGTTCGCGGGCAACGGGATATCGCCGTGGGCAATGTAATCGGCGGCAACCTGTTCAACCTGCTGGGGGTGCTCGGCCTTACCGCGCTGCTCGCCCCCACGCCGCTGTCGGTGTCACCCAATGCCCTGGCCTTCGACCTGCCGGTGATGCTCGGGGTGGCCATGCTGTGCTGGCCGGTGTTCTACTCCGGCTACCGCATCACCCGCGCCGAGGGCCTGCTGTTTCTCGGTTTGTACCTGGCCTACGGCCTGCATGTGGTGTGGTTCACCACCGGCATGCCGATGGCGGACAAGCTGGAGCGCCTGATGCTGTTTTTCATCCTGCCGGCGCTCTGTGCGTTCCTGCTCTTCAGTACGTTCAGGGCCTGGCGTCGCCAACACTCATAGGAGCTGCTGCAATGACCGATCAGAAGAAACCCGGTGTCGAGATGCGTCGTCAGGTCATGGGTGATGCGTTCGTCGACCGTGCCCTGGGCAATGCCACCGAATTCAGCCAGCCGTTGCAGGACTTCGTCAACGAACATGCCTGGGGCAGTGTCTGGAACCGCGAAGGGTTGCCGTTGAAGACCCGCAGCCTGATCACCCTCGCCGCGCTGACCGCGCTCAAGTGCCCGCAGGAACTCAAGGGCCACGTACGCGGCGCCTTGAACAATGGTTGCACGGTGGAAGAGATTCGTGAGGCGCTGCTGCATTGCGCGGTGTATGCCGGGGTGCCGGCGGCTATCGACGCGTTCCGCGCGGCCCAGGAAGTGATCGACGCCTACCAGAAGGCAGACTGACAACCTGTTACTGGCGGCGTCCGTATTGGCAGTGCATGGCTCACGGGCCTCTTCGCGGGCAAGCCCTGCTCCTACAATTTTGTGTCGATCACCGGTTTTGTGTACGACTCAGAACTGTAGGAGCAGGGCTTGCCCGCGAAGACATCAGCTCAAGCGATACAAGACTCAAGGGTTACAGCCTCCCTTGCAGGCACCAAACCTCAGATCCAGCCGCCCCACTGCAACACAAAAATCCCGATATTGGTGGTGATCGCCGCCATCAGGGTGGTGATCACGATAATCGCCGCCGCCAGCTCGTGATTGCCGTTGGCCGCCCGGGCCATGACAAAACTGGCCGCGGCCGTCGGGCTGCCGAAGTACAGGAACAGAATCCCCAATTCCGCCCCACGAAAGCCGCAGAGCCAGGCCCCCAGCGTCGACAGCAGGGGCATGCCGACCATTTTCACCAGGCTCGCACTCAACGCCAGGTCGCCACTCTTGCGCAATGCCGCCAGGGACAAGGTCCCGCCAATACAGATCAGCGCCAGCGGCAAAGTCATCTGCGCCAGGTAATTACCCGAGGTTTCCAGCCAGCCGGGCAAGCCGATCTTGAAATAGGCAAAAGGCGCCGCCGCGATCACGCTGATGATCAGCGGATTGCTCAACACACTCTTGAAGATGCTCCAGGGATCGGACTTGATCACCGGGCTGTAGACCGCCAGGACAATGGTCGACAGGGTGTTGTAGAACAGGATCACCAGGGCCGCGAGAATCGCCCCGAGGGAAATCCCGTAGGCGCCGTACATGCTCGCCGCCAGGGCCAGGCCGATCACCCCGTTATTGCCGCGAAAGGCACCCTGGGTATAGATCCCGCGATCAATCTCGGGGCAACGCCAGATCGCCCAGCACCAGGCCCCGGCAAAACCCAGCAGGGTCGCGACGGAGAAGTACGCCAGCACCTTGGGTTGCAACGCCGCATGCAGGTCGGCATGGAGGATGCCGAGAAACAGCAGCGCCGGCATGCAGACGTTGAACACCAGCGCCGAAGCCGTGTGGATAAAGCTGTCGTTGATCCAGCCCACGCGCTTGAGCAACACGCCCAGGAACAACATGGCGAAAACCGGCGCGGTGATGGTCAAGATACCGAGAAAGATGGCCAGCATGCCCTGGGAACCCGTTGCCTGTCGTCAGACAGCTAATGATAGGGCAAAGTTACCCTTACACCCGTCCATGGGGCCTCGTTCAATCGAACTGCGCGCGCATCCAGGCCTGGTACACGGCCACCTCGGCATCCCCTTCACGCGGCGCCCAGTCGGCCAGCTCGCCTTCGCCCACCGGCCGATAAGGGCCGGCCTTGCATTCGAACATCACGCTGTCGGCTTCGAGGATCACCAGGCCATGGAAGACCCCGGCCGGCAGGTCGACACCCGGGCATTCACCGCCCGCCTGCAACACGCGCTTGGCCAGCAGTTGTCCCGCCTCATCGAATACCAGCAAACCCAGGCTGCCCTTGAGCACCAGCAAGGTTTCCGCCTTGTCGGCACTCAGGTGCCGATGGGGGGCTATATAGGTATTGGGCTGTAGCCCGACCGCCAGGCGATGGCAGGGTTCGTCCATCTGGTGAAAATTGTGATGAACCCGGCCACGGGGACTCGCCGCGGCTTTCCCGGCCAGTTCGGCGAACAAGGTTGCATCGAGAAAGCTGGGCGTGCCCATCCCTTACATCCCCTTGACGGCGTAGATGCCGGCGGCGTTGCGCCAGTAGCCCTTGTAGTCCATGCCGTAGCCGAAGATGTAGCGGTCGATGCACGGCAGGCCGACGTAGTCCGCTTTCAGGTCCGGACGGGCCTTGCGGTCGTGGTCCTTGTCGATCAGTACGGCGGTGTGCACCCGACGTGCGCCGGCGTGTTTGCAGAAATCGATGATCGCGCCCAGGGTGTGCCCTTCGTCGAGGATGTCGTCGATGATCAGCACATCGCGGTCGATGAACGAGACTTCCGGCTTGGCCTTCCAGAACAGCTCGCCGCCGCTGGTTTCATTGCGGTAGCGGGTCGCGTGCAGGTACGAGGCCTCCAGCGGGAAGTCCAGGTGGGTCATCAGCTTGCCGCAGAAGATCAGGCCGCCGTTCATCACGCAGAACACCACCGGGTTGCTCTCGGCCAGTTCGGCGTTGATCTGCGCGCCGACACGGGCGATGGCCGCTTCGACTTCGGCGTTGCTGTACAGGCAGTCGGCTTCGCGCATGACTTGACGGATATGCTCGAGATCAGCGGACATGGCGCTCTCCAAAAGGGGGCTTATGTAAGAAAAGCGGGCAAAGGTACGCACCCCGCGCGACCAGATCAAGGGTTTCTGGACTAACGTACGGCTGATCTATAGGACATCACCTGCGGATAGATTAATCTAAGCCGTTTTTTGCCCGCCGCCGGAGCCTATTCCCATGCCCATCCGTGAGATCCGCCACCCGCTGATCCGCCACAAGCTCGGCCTGATGCGCCGCGCTGACATTAGCACGAAGAACTTCCGTGAGCTCGCTCAGGAAGTCGGAGCGTTGCTGACCTACGAGGCAACCAAGGACCTGCCCCTGGAAACCTACGATATCGAAGGCTGGTGCGGCACCGTCCAGGTCGAGAAGATCGCCGGCAAGAAGATTACCGTGGTGCCGATCCTGCGCGCCGGTATCGGCATGCTCGAAGGCGTGCTCAGCCTGATCCCGGGCGCCAAGGTCAGCGCCGTCGGCGTGGCCCGCAACGAGGAAACCCTCGAAGCCCACACCTACCTGGAAAAGCTGGTCCCGGAAATCGACGAACGCCTGGCGATGATCATCGACCCGATGCTCGCCACCGGCGGCTCGATGGTCGCGACCATCGACCTGCTGAAGAAAGCCGGCTGCAAGGACATCCGCGCGATGGTCCTGGTGGCGGCGCCGGAAGGCATCGCCGCGGTCGAGAAAGCCCACCCGGACGTGACCATCTACACCGCTTCCATCGACGAAAAACTCAACGAACACGGCTACATCATTCCGGGCCTGGGCGATGCCGGCGACAAGATCTTCGGCACCAAACAGAAGGACGGCTGATATGCAGGATGAGTTCAACGACCCGCTCTGGCGCACGGTGCTGTCGGGCGCGCAAATGCTGTTCGTGGCCTTTGGCGCCCTGGTGTTGATGCCGCTGATTACCGGTCTCGACCCGAACGTCGCGCTGTTCACGGCGGGCCTGGGGACTCTCTTGTTCCAGGTGGTCACCGGGCGTCAGGTGCCGGTGTTCCTCGCTTCGAGCTTTGCCTTTATCACCCCGATCATCCTCGCCAAGGGCCAGTTCGGCCTGGCGGCGACCATGGGTGGGGTGATGGCGGCCGGCTTCGTCTACACCTTCCTGGGCCTGGCGGTGAAGATCAAGGGCACCGGCTTTATCGACCGGCTGCTGCCGCCGGTGGTAATCGGTCCGGTGATCATCTCCATCGGCCTGGCCATGGCGCCGATTGCCGCGAACATGGCGATGGGCAAGGCCGGTGACGGTTCCGAGCTGATCCACTACCAGACCGCCATGCTGATCTCGATGCCGGCGCTGCTGACCACCCTGATCGTGGCCGTGTTCGGCAAGGGCATTTTCCGCCTGGTGCCGATCATCTCCGGGGTCTTCGTGGGGTTTGCCATGTCGTTCTATTTCGGCGTGGTCGACACGGCGAAGATCGCCGCCGCGCCCTGGTTCGCCCTGCCGCACTTCACGGCACCGGAATTCAACTGGCAGGCGATCCTGTTTATTGTCCCGGTGGCGCTGGCGCCGGCCATCGAGCATATCGGCGGAGTGATCGCAGTGGGCAGCGTGACCGGTCGCGATTATCTGAAGAAGCCGGGCCTGCATCGCACTTTGCTGGGTGACGGTATCGCCACCACGGCGGCCGGCCTGTTTGGCGGTCCGCCCAACACCACCTATGCCGAAGTGACCGGCGCGGTGATGCTGACCAAGAACTACAACCCGAAAATCATGACCTGGGCGGCAATCTTTGCTATCAGCCTGGCGTTTATCGGCAAGTTCGGCGCCTTGTTGCAGAGCATTCCGGTGCCGGTGATGGGCGGGATTCTGTGTCTGCTGTTCGGTTCGATTGCCGCGGTGGGGATGAATACCCTGATCCGTCACAAGATCGATCTGGGCGAGGCGCGCAACCTGGTGATTGTTTCGGTGACGCTGGTGTTCGGTATTGGTGGCGTGCTGGTGGGAACGGGTACCGGGCCGGATGACTTCGGCCTCAAGGGCATTGCGCTGTGCGCCGTGGTGGCGATTGCGCTGAACCTGCTGTTGCCGGGTAATGACGGTTGGAAAAACAAGAAGGCGGATGAGCCGTTGTTGTAAGGCTCCCCTCGCTCTTACAGTTCTGTGTTGTATGCAAATCGGCTATTCAACACAGAACTGTAGGAGCAGGGCTTGCCCGCGAAGCTTTTGGCGGCTTCAAGGGCCCCTTCGCGGCGGTGCGGCGATCCGACAAGCCCTGCTCCTACAAGGTTCTGCGGCGTTTTCGAGATTTGCGTTTAAAGAGCCAACGGCGCCCGCTCGCACAGGGTATTCAACGCCGCCGCCCATTGCGATTCGTCGTTCAGACACGGCACCAGCACCAACTCCCCGCCCCCCGCCGCGACAAACTGCTCGCGCCCGCGATCACCGATCTCCTCCAGCGTCTCGATGCAATCGGCGACAAACGCCGGGCACATCACCAGCAGCTTCTTCACCCCGGCCTTGGCCAACTCATCCAACCGCGCTTCGGTGTAGGGCTCGATCCACTTCGCCCGACCCAACCGCGACTGGAATGATACCGACCATTGCCCGTCCGCCAAGCCCATGCGCTCGGCAAACGCCGACGCCGTGCGCAGGCACTGGGCGCGGTAGCAAGTGGCAAGTACCGCCGGCGAGGCGTTCCTGCAGCAATCGGCGTCCTTGAAACAATGACTGCCGGTGGGATCGAGCTTGGTCAGATGCCGCTCCGGCAAACCGTGGAAACTCAGCAACAAGTGATCGAAACCCTGGGCCAGATGCGGCCTGACACTGGCCACCAGGGCCTCCAGATATTCCGGCTGATCGTAGAAGGGTTGCAGGATGGAGAACTGCACATCGAGCTTGCGCTCGCGCACCACTCGCCGGGCCTCCTCGATCACCGTCGTCACGGTGCTGTCGGCGAACTGCGGATACAGCGGCGCCAAGGTCACCTTGCGGATGCCTTGCTTGGCCAGGCGGGTCAGCACCGTCTCGACCGACGGCTGGCCGTAACGCATCGCCAGCTCCACCGGGCCCTGGGTCCACTGGGTGGTCATCTGCTGCTGCAAACGACGACTGAGCACCACCAGCGGCGAACCCTCCTCCCACCAGATCGAGGCGTAGGCATGGGCCGACTGCTCCGGGCGCTTGATCAGGATCAGCGACACCAGCAAGCGGCGGATCGGCCAGGGCAGGTCGATCACGTAGGGATCCATCAGGAATTGATTGAGGTAGCTGCGCACGTCCGCCACCGAAGTGGAAGCCGGAGAACCCAGGTTGACCAGAAGCAAGGCGTGATCGGTCATGCAACGTCCTATTTCAGAGGCGGCTCGAGAGATCGTCGAGGGCCGCGGGCAGATCGTTAAACTGAAAAACAAATCCGGCCGCCAGCAACCGGGCCGGCGTCACGCGCTGGCCGCCGAGCAACAGTAACGCCAGCTCACCCAGGCCAAGGCGCAGGACAAAGGCCGGCAACGGCACCAGCGCCGGGCGATGCAGGACCTTGCCCAACGCCTTGGCGAATATCTTGTTGCGCACCGGCTGTGGCGCGCAGGCATTATAGGGACCACGGGCATCACTGCGATGCAGAAGAAAATCAATCGCGGC
The DNA here is from genome assembly GCF_013385425.1 of Pseudomonas gingeri. Classification (GTDB taxonomy): domain Bacteria; phylum Pseudomonadota; class Gammaproteobacteria; order Pseudomonadales; family Pseudomonadaceae; genus Aquipseudomonas; species Aquipseudomonas gingeri_D. Next base: position 170,977 of record NZ_JACAQA010000010.1, read on the forward strand.
GATTTGATCGCGCACATGTATCCACGGCATCCACTGCCGACCGTTGCCGATCGGCCCGCCCAGCCCCAGTTTGAACGGCAGCAGCAGGCGCGACAAAAAGCCGCCCTCGGCCGCCAGTACCAGGCCGGTGCGCACCAGCACCACACGAATCCCCAGGGCCTCGGCGCGTTGCGCGGTTTCCTCCCAGGCAATCGACAGGCGACTGGCGAAATCCTCGCTCACCGGCGGCGAATCCTCGGTCAGCTCACGCTCGCCGCCATCGCCGTACCAGCCCACCGCCGAGCCGGAAATCAGGACTGCTGGACGCTGCTCACGCCCCTCCAGCCAGGCCAGCAGGGTTTCAGTCAGCTGGATCCGGCTGCTCCAGAGCAGGGCCTTGCGCTTGTGGGTCCAGAGTCGGTCGGCAATCGGCGCGCCGGCCAGGTTGATCACCGCATCCAGCGGCTCACCGGACAGTTCCTCGAGATGCCGCACACCGCGCACCTGGGCACCGCATAAACGCGCCACCTGCTCGGGGCGACGGCTCCACACCGTCAGCCGATGTCCCTGCGTCGACCAGTACGCGCACAGTTGGCGCCCGATCAAACCAGTACCGCCGGTCAGCAATATGTGCATGAGTGCGTCCTCGCGTAACGTTTTGTCGAAAGCGTTAGTCTATTTTTAAAGCAGGGCTCTTTTCTCTCGACCGAAATATGTTTTAACAATAGGACAGTGTGAACCGACAGGCAGGTCGCAAGTTATACCAAAAAACAAGATTGTACAGGTTTTGCTGACGGCGTAGTCTGTGCTTACAGGTAACGAGGCCCACCCATGACTGTACCTATCGCAATAATCGGTGCCGGCATCGCCGGACTTTCGGCTGCCCGGGCGTTGCACGATGCCGGGTATTCCATCGAAATCTTCGACAAGAGTCGCGGCAGCGGCGGGCGCATGTCCAGCAAACGCAGCGATGCCGGTGCGCTGGACCTGGGCGCGCAGTACTTCACCGCCCGCGATCGCCGCTTCGTCAAGGAAGTCCAGCGCTGGCAGGGTGAAGGCTGGGTCGCCGAATGGGATCCGCAGCTCTACAACTTCCAGAACGGCCAACTGAGCCTGTCGCCGGACGAACAGACCCGCTGGGTCGGCACGCCGCGCATGAGCGCCATTACCCGCGGTTTGCTCGGCCGTCTCCAGGCGCATTTCAGTTGCCGGATCACCGAGGTATTCCGCGGTGAACAGCATTGGCACCTGCAGGATGCCGAAGGCTACACTCACGGCCCGTTCAGCCAGGTCATCATCGCCACGCCCGCGCCCCAGGCCACCGCCCTGCTGGCGGCCGCGCCGAAACTCGCCGGGGCCGCCGCCGGCGTGCAGATGGAGCCGACCTGGGCCATCGCCCTGGCCTTTGACACGCCGCTGGACACACCGATGGAAGGCTGCTTCGTACAGGACAGCCCCCTCGACTGGCTGGCCCGCAACCGCAGCAAGCCGGCGCGCGACAGCCAGCTCGACACCTGGGTCCTGCACGCCACCAGCACCTGGAGCAAGCAGCATCTGGACCTGTCCAAGGAGGCCGTGATCGAGCAGTTGCACGGCGCCTTTGCCGAGTTGCTCCACGCCAGCATGCCGGCCCCGGTCTTCACCCTCGCCCACCGCTGGCTCTACGCTCGCCCGGCCGGCGCACGGGAATGGGGGGCGCTGGCCGATGCCGACCTGGGCCTGTACGTGTGTGGCGACTGGTGCCTGTCGGGACGTGTCGAAGGCGCCTGGCTCAGCGGCCAGGAAGCCGCCCGGCGACTGATGGAACACCTGGGTTGAACCGCATCAACCCGCGCAAGCTGCTGCTGTCGAAATGGACGGCAGCCCGCCCTCTGAATCGGGAAAAACATTTCCTGGTCACCGAACTGTTTTGCGATGAGCAAGGCACCGTGCTCGAAGTCGAGCTGCAAGCGGTGATGAGCCAACGCAACCAGCGCATCAGTTGGACCCATCTGCAAGATGCCGAGACCTGGCGAATGGGCTGGCAGTAAACGCCCCAGAAAAACCTGTACAAATAATTTGACTTGTACAACACAGAACCTATGATGAGCTTTAGTTGTACAAGCATGCTTGCCTGTACAAGTATTTCTCTCGAGGTTCTCCATGCCCGCCACCACCGAGTTGCCGCGCAAACCCAAAATCGCTGTCAGCGCCTGCTTGATGGGCATTGAGGTGCGCTACAACGGTGGGCACAAGGAATCGCGACTGTGCAGCCGCACCCTCAGCGAATATTTCGATTTCATCCCGCTGTGCCCGGAAGCGGCCATCGGCCTGGGCATCCCCCGCGAGCCGATTCGCCTGGTGGGTGACCCGCAGCAACCACGGGCCGTGGGCAGCGTGCACGCCGAGACGGATGTGACCCGGGCATTGGCCGACTATGGCAATCAGATGGCCGTCGAACTCACGGATATCAGCGGCTACATCTTCATGCAGAAGTCGCCGTCCTGCGGACTGGAGCGGGTCAAGGTCTACCAGGAGGGTGGGCGGCCCGCCGAAGACGGACGCGGCATCTACGCCCAGGCGTTTTGCGCGCAACATCCCGACTTGCCAGTGGAAGAGGACGGCCGGCTGAACGATGCGGTGCTGCGGGAAAACTTCCTGACCCGGGTCTTCGCCTACGCGGCCTGGCAGGACCTGCGCCAGGCCGGCCTCACGCGACGCAGCCTGACGGACTTCCACGCCTGCTACAAATACCTGCTGATGGCTCACAACCCATTGCAGTACAAGGTACTCGGCAAACTGCTGGGCAGCATGAGCAACACGGATGCCGAAACCATCGGGCCACGCTATTTCAGCCAGTTGATGGCCGCCCTGAAAAAATGCGCAACCCGCCGCACCCACACCAATGTCCTGCAACACCTCACCGGCTACCTGAAGCAATCCATCAGCGCCGAAGACAAACAGGAAGTGCTGCAGGTCATCGGCCAATACCACCAGGGTATCGTGCCCTTGGTGGTGCCGTTGACCCTGCTCAAACACCATTTCCGCCAGCACCCCGATCCCTATATCGCCCGCCAGGTGTACCTGCAACCGCATCCGGAAAACCTCAGCCTGCGAAATGCCATCTGATATGACCGACTCCCTTGAAGCGCCCGTCGATTACGCCAGCGCACTGGAACAGGGCTGGTTGCCCATTCGCGAAGTGGCCCGGCAGACCGGCGTCAACGCCGTGACCCTGCGGGCCTGGGAACGCCGCTATGGCCTGGTGGTGCCGCACCGCACCCCCAAGGGCCATCGGTTGTTTTCCGCCGAGCACGTACAACGTATCCAGGCCATCGTCACCTGGCTCAATCGCGGTGTCGCGGTCAGCCAGATCAAGCAACTGCTCGATGCCGGCCCGACCCTCGCCGAGCCTGCCACCAACGATTGGCAGGCCTTGCGCCAGGACCTGGCGCGGGCCATCAGCCAGTTGGCCGAACGTCAGGTCGATGACCGTTTCAACCAGGCCATGTCGCTGTACCCGCCGCGCACCTTGTGCGAACAGCTACTGATGCCCCTGCTGGCGGAACTCGAGCAACGCTGGCAAGGCCAGTTCGGCGGGCAGATGGAGCGGGCGTTCTTCTACACCTGGCTGCGCAGCAAGCTGGGCGCGCGGATCTATCACAACAATAGGCAACTCAAGGGCGCACCGGTCTTGCTGGTCAACCATTCGGACCTGCCCATGGAGCCACACCTGTGGCTGACCGCCTGGCTGGTGAGCAGCGCCGACTGCCCGGTGGAAGTCTTCGACTGGCCCTTGCCGGCCAACGAATTGGCCCTGGCCAGCGAACACCTGAAGAGTCGCGCCGTGCTGCTGTATTCGAGCAAGGCCATGAACCTGGCGGCGCTACCCAGGCTGCTGGTGGGTATCAACTGCCCGATCCTGATTGCCGGACCAACGGTATGCATCCATTTCGCCGAGTTATCCGTAAGTACCCGGGAGAGCGCTGAGATGACCCTGGCCGAAGACCCGTTGTCCGCTTACCAGAGCCTGACCCGACTCGGCCTGATCTAGCGCCCTCGCCCACGAATCAAGGAATGACTATGCAACTGCTCTGGCTGCGCACCGATCTGCGCCGGCATGACAACACCGCCCTCGCCGCAGCCGCCGGGCAAGGGCCGACGGTCGCTGTTTACCTGGTGACGCCCGGGCAATGGCAATTGCACGACGATGCCCCGTGCAAGGTGGATTTCTGGCTGCGTAACCTGCAGGTACTGAGCAAGGCCCTGGCCGCGCTGAATATCCCGCTGCTGATTCGTCATGCCCAGACCTGGGAGCAGGTGCCCGAGGTGCTGGGCACCCTGTGCCAGACGCTGAAGATCGCTGCCGTGCACGTCAACGAAGAATATGGCGTTCACGAAAGCCGCCGTGATCAAGCCGTGGCGCACACCCTTGAAGCACAAGGTGTGAGCTTCCATAGCCACCTGGATCAACTGTTCTTCAAGCCCGGCAGCGTATTGACCCGCACCGGCACCTACTTCCAGGTCTTCAGCCAGTTCCGCAAGGTCTGCTACAGCCGTCTGCACGGCGCCTTGCCGCGCCTGGTCGCAATACCCAAAGCCCAGGCAGAGTTGGTGTTCAAGGCCGATCCGGTGCCTGGCGAAGTCGACGGGTTCGCGCGCCCCAGCCAGGCCCTGCGCCACCTCTGGCCTGCCGGCGAGGACGAAGCCCGGCGGCGCCTGAGCACCTTCGCCGAGCAGCAGATCGACTATTACCAGAGCGAACGGGATTTCCCGGCCAAACCCGGCACCAGCCAACTCTCCGCCTACCTCGCCGCCGGTGTGATCTCGCCCCGCCAGTGCCTGCACGCGGCGCTGCAAGGCAACCAGGGCGAGTTCGACAGCGGCAGTATCGGCGCCGTCACCTGGATCAACGAACTGCTCTGGCGTGAGTTCTACAAACACATTCTGGTGGGCTATCCACGGGTCTCGAAGCAGCGCGCCTTCCGCGTGGAAACCGAAGCCCTGGCCTGGCGTCAGGTGCCGGAGGAACTGGCGGCCTGGCAAGAAGCCCGCACTGGCCTGCCGATCATCGACGCGGCCATGCGCCAACTGCTCGAAACCGGCTGGATGCACAACCGCCTGCGGATGGTGGTGGCGATGTTCCTGACCAAGAACCTGCTGATCGACTGGCGCGAAGGCGAACGTTTTTTCATGCGTCACCTGATTGACGGCGACCTGGCGGCCAACAACGGCGGCTGGCAATGGAGCGCGTCCACCGGCACCGACGCGGCGCCCTACTTCCGGATTTTCAACCCGCTGAGCCAATCGGAAAAATTCGATCGCGAAGGGCTGTTTATCAAGCACTGGCTACCGGAACTGGCCGGCCTGGACAAAAAGGCCGTGCATAACCCGGCGGCACTCGGCGGCCTGTTCGGCCTGGCAAGTTATCCACAGCCCATGGTCGATCTGGGCCGCAGTCGCGAGCGTGCCCTCGCCGCCTTCAGGAACCTGCCACAACGGCTGGAGGCCGGAGGTGCCCATGAGTGAGTTCCTGCACCATTTCGCCCAGCAATTCGTCCTGCTCGACAAGGACAACCTGTCACGCCTCGGCGAACTCTACAGCGACGAGGTGCTATTCACCGACCCGCTGCACGAAATCACGGGCCTCGTGGACCTGCAGCACTATTTTGCGCGGATGTACGCCTCGATCAGCGAGCTGCAATACAACATCCACGGCCTCGATCACGTCGGTGAAGGCGAAGGTTATCTGCGCTGGCACATGAGCTATCGTCATCCGAGACTGGCCAGAGGAAGGCCTGTTCACGTCGATGGGTGTTCGCATCTGTTGTGGTTCGACAAGGTCTATCGGCATCGCGATTACTTCGATGCCGGGGCCTTGTTATATGACCATGTGCCGCTACTGGGCCACGCAACGGCCTGGTTGAAAAGGAGATTGGGATGAGCATTACAGCTCCACGACGTATCTGGCTGACGGGCGCCAGCAGCGGTATCGGCGCGGCCATCGCCGAAGTCCTGCTCAAGGCCGGCGTACACCTGGCCGTCAGCGCCCGCAGCCTCGAACCGCTGCAAGCCCTGGATAAGCGTTATCCCGACCAGGTCCTGCTGGTGCCCGGAGACCTGACCGACAGTCAGCAGGTCCGCGAAATCGGCGAGCGCATCACCCAGGCCTGGGGAGCCCTGGACACGGTGATCCTCAATGCCGGCACCTGTGAATATGTCGATGCCCAGGCCTTCGATGCTTCGATCATCGAGCGGGTGGTACGCACCAACCTGCTGGCCAGCAGTTACTGCATCGAAGCCGCCTTGCCGCTGCTGCGCGCCGGCATCCAGCCGCATCTGGTGGGCATCGCCAGTTCGGTCACCTTCCTGCCGCTGCCCCGGGCCGAAGCCTATGGCGCGTCAAAAGCCGGCATGCGTTACCTGTTCGAATCCCTGCGCATCGACCTGGCCCATGAAGGCATCACCGTCACCGTGGTCAGTCCCGGATTCGTCGACACCCCGCTGACCCGGAAAAACGACTTCCCCATGCCACTCAGTTGGTCAGCCGAAAAAGCCGCCGCCTACATCTGCGAAAAGCTCAAGCAGCGTCCCCTGGAGATTGCCTTTCCGGCACTGTTCATGGCCGCGCTCTGGCCCCTCTCGTGCCTGCCCAGACGGCTGCAACTGGCCATCGGCAAACACATGGCCCGCAACTCCGCTACCGATCAGGGCAAGCCATGAAGATTGCCCTGATCGGTAGCGGTATCTCGGGGCTGACCTGCGGCTATCTATTAAGCCGCCAGCACGAAATCACCCTGTTCGAAGCCGCCGACTGGATCGGCGGCCACACCCATACCGTGGATGTGACGGTCAACGGCCGAGAGTATGCCGTGGACACCGGTTTCATCGTCTTCAACGACTGGACCTACCCGAACTTCATCCGCCTGCTGGGCAGCCTGGGGGTGAGCTACAAAGCCACCGAAATGAGTTTTTCGGTGCGCGACCCGGCCGCCAACCTGGAATACAACGGCAACAACCTCGACAGCCTCTTCGCCCAACGGCGCAACCTCTGGTCGCCAGGGTTCTGGGGCATGCTGCGCGATATCCTGCGCTTTAACCGCCAGGCACTGGAAGACCTCGAACAGCAGCGCATCGCCAGCGACACCACCCTCGGCGACTACCTGAACAACGGCGGCTATGGCCAGCGCTTTATCCAGCACTACATCGTGCCCATGGGCGCGGCGATCTGGTCGATGTCCCTGGCCGACATGCTCGGTTTCCCGCTGCAGCTGTTCGTGCGTTTCTTCAAGAACCACGGACTGCTGTCGGTGAGCAACCGCCCGCAATGGCGGGTGATCGAAGGCGGTTCGCGCCAGTACATCGAGCCGTTGGTCGCCGGATTTCGCCAGCATATCCGCCTCAACTGCCCGGTGAGCCGGGTCGAGCGCGATGAACAAGGCGTAACGATCCACAGCAGCACCGGCCGCGAGCGCTTCGACAAGGTGATCTTCGCTTGTCACAGTGACCAGGCGCTGCGCCTGCTCGCCGAACCGAGCGAGGCCGAACGGCAGATCCTCGGCGCCTTGCCCTACGCGGACAACGAGGTGGTGCTGCATACCGATACCCGTCTGCTGCCGGATCGCCCGCTGGCCTGGGCCAGCTGGAACTATCGCCTGGGCGGTGAAGGCCAGCGCCTGGCCGCCGTCACCTACAACATGAACATCCTGCAGGGCATCGAGAGCGACATCACCTTCTGTGTCAGCCTCAACCAGCGTGCAGAGATCAATCCGCTGAAGATCCTCGCCCGCTACACCTATGCCCATCCCCAGTACAGCCTGAACGCTGTCGCCGCGCAGAATCGGTGGGAAGAATTGTATGGCGATCAACATACCTACTATTGCGGCGCCTACTGGGCCAACGGCTTCCACGAAGACGGCGTGACCAGCGCCCTGCGGGTCTGCGCCGCCTTTGGTGAGTCCCTGTGAACAGCGCCCTGTACAGCGGCTGGATCAGCCACCGACGCTTTTCACCGCAGGCCCATGCATTCCGCTACCGGATCGGCCTGCTGTACCTGGATCTCGACGAACAGGATACGGTGCTCGGGCTGTCGCCCCTGGCCGGCAGCCAGCGCCTGGCGCCCTTTGCCTTTCGCGAAACCGACTACCTGCGCAGCTTCACGCGCCAGGGCATGCGCCTGATCGATGCGGTTCGCCTGCAAGTCGGTGAGGCCCTCGGGCAACCCCCACAAGGCCCGATCCGCCTGCTGACCCAGGCCCGCAGCTGGGGCCTGGCGTTCAACCCGGTGAGTTTCTTCTACTGCCATGACCTCGACGGCAAGCTGCTGGCGATTCTCTGCGAAGTCACCAACACACCCTGGGGCGAGCACTACCACTACGTGCTGCCCGCCGAGGGCGACGGCCACCAGCACGTCAGTGTGGCCAAGGCCTTCCACGTCTCGCCGTTCCTGCCCCGGGAGCTGGAATACCGCATGAGCTTCAGCCCGCCCGCCGAACGACTCGGCGTGCACATGGCCGACTGGCAGGGCGACCTCAAGGTCTTCGACGCCACCCTCAGCCTGCACCGCGAAGTCCTTGATCGCGCCAGTCTGCACCGCTACCTGCGGCGCTTCCCCTGGATGACCGCCAAGACCTGCCTGGCGATCTACTGGCAAGCCCTGCGCCTGTTTCTCAAACGCACACCGATCTTCTCCCACCAGGCCGCCGACGGCACCTTCAGCCTGGCCGCCACGCAAACCGAGGAGCGACACCATGAGCAACGCCATGAAAAGTTCTAGCCTGGTGACCCGGGCCAATCGGTTCAGCGCCAACAGCCTCTCCAGCGCCGTCTTGCGCCGGGGTGTGCTACGCCAATTGAACCAGCTGCGCCATGGCCAGTTGCTGGTGGTCGAAGACGGCGAGCGACAACTGTTCGGCCAGGCCGGCGCCAGCCTGCTGGGCGAGATCCATATCCAGGACCCGGCGGTCTGGGGCATGGTCGCCGGCAACGGTTCCATCGGTGCCGGAGAGGCCTTTATCCATGGCTACTGGAGCAGCCCGGACCTGACCGCGGTGGTGCGGGTATTTGTCAGCAACCTGGACGTGCTCGATGCCATGGAGAGTGGCCTGGCCCGCCTCGGACGGCCGTTCATCCAGATCCTGCACTGGCTCAATCGCAACACCCGCAAGGGCTCGCGGAAAAATATCGAAGCGCATTACGACCTCGGCAACGAGCTGTTCGAAGAGTTTCTCGATCCGACCATGATGTATTCCGCCGCGCAGTTCCTCAGTCCCGACGACAGCCTCGAACAGGCCCAGTTGAACAAGCTGGAGCGCATCTGCCAGAAGCTCGACCTGCAATCGAGTGACCATTTGCTGGAGATCGGCACCGGCTGGGGCAGCATGGCGATTTATGCCGCGCAGCACCATGGTTGCAAGGTCACCACCACCACACTGTCCCGGGAACAGTTCGCCTACACCCGGCAACGCATCGACAGCCTGGGCCTGCAAGAACAGATCACCCTGCTGCTCGAAGACTATCGCGACCTCAGCGGCCAGTACGACAAACTGGTGTCCATCGAAATGATCGAAGCCGTCGGTCATCAGTTCCTCGACAACTACTTCAAGCAATGCGCGCACCTGCTCAAGAGCGATGGGCTGATGCTGCTGCAAGCCATCACCATCCGCGAACAACGTTATGAGCAGGCCAGGAGCACGGTCGACTTTATCCAGCGTTATATTTTCCCCGGTGGCGCCCTGCCCAGCGTGCAGAAGATGCTCGAGGTGGTCAGCCACGAAACCGACATGAACCTGCTGCACATGGAAGACTTCGGCCTGCACTACGCGCGCACCCTGCGCCTGTGGCACGAGAACTTCCGCCGTGCCCACGGGCGCCTGAGCGAACTGGGCTACGACGATTATTTCCTGCGTTTGTGGGAGTTCTACCTGTGCTACTGCGAGGGCGGTTTCCTCGAACGCAGCATCGGCACCGCGCAGTTGCTGCTGGCCAGGCCGACCGCCCGAACGCAGCCGCTGCTCGGGCGCTTCGATAGTTAAGGCGGCTGGTTGGTCGTGGCCCGGATCAGCTAAAGCTGACGCAGTTGCTCACGCACCACGGCTTCGCGTTCCGCGGCATTGAAAAACAGCTGGCGCGCCATGTTCAGGCTGATCTCGCTGCGCCAGATCCGGAACACCTCCAGGGCCCGCCCGGGTTGACCTTGGCGGATACGTTCAAAGCGCTCCTGCTCGGCCCGGGCCTGGGCCTTGACCCCGAGAAAACGCTCGTCCCAGCGCTTCAGATGGGCTCCATGGGCTTGTGGCTTGCCGTCCTTGCCCAGGGCGCCGCGCATCACGAACAACTCCTCCGGGGTGGTTTTTTCGGGATAGTGGAAATGCGCCACCCAGATATTCTTGCCGCCCGCCTTGTCGCGCACCACATACTCCTGGAGAAAGTCATCTTTCCCGAGTCTTGTGCGCGGCCCGTTGCGAAAGATCTCGACCTCGTTGTGTTCCTTGAGAAACAGCAGCCGCTCGGTGTCCGGCGCACTCGACTTGGTCACTGCGATTCGCGCCAGCAATCCCTCATGCCTGAGCGTCCCGGCCTGGAGACGCAGTTCCGAGGCCTGAACCTTGGCGGCGGAGATTTCGCTTTGGCTCACCGAACTGTTTGACTCAGCCAGCGACCGGTCGATTTGCCCGGCCAGCGCCTCCAACTCCCGCGCCCGGACTTCGAGCACATCCTGCAGATAGACCGGGTCCTTGGCGACCGGGATCTGCCCCTTGGCCATCTCGACCTCCCGGCCAGCCTGGCGGATCTGGCTCTCGGCCATCTGCACCAGGCGCTTGAGGCCCGGCTGCGGCAGGGGCCTGGGCAAGGGGGCCGCCGCCGGCTTGGGCAACGGCTGCCAGTAGCCGTCCTCTTCTTCAACAAAGGAATCGATCGGTTGACCGGTCTGGGGATCCATCAACTCGACGACCTCATGGCCATCCTGGCGCGTGTCCCGAACATAACCGAGGTAGTTTTTCTTGCGGCGGGTACGGATGACTTTCCGGGTCTTGCCGGGTTGCCGCGACGGCACCTCAGGTTCGTCTTGCTCCGGAGCCTGCGCCTCGATGCGCTCGACCAGGCTGCGCTCGGCCTCCTGCTGCAACTCGACCAGGCGCCGGACAAACAGATCGCCCCAGACCAGACGGCTACCTTGCGGCAAGAAGCCGGCCTTGTACTCGACCATGGCCAGCACTTCGTTATATTGGCTCACGCAGGTGTTGAGCACCGCCATGTCCGCCTCGGCGGACAGCGGCGAAGCGGCTCGCTCATCGAGAATGGACTGGGAGGCCAAGGCACTGCGCAGATCCTCGAACTTCATCCAGATATCGCTATCAAGCTGCTGCGGATCCAGCTCCCGGAAGCAATACAGCCCGAGCCGACAGGTTCTGATGGCTTTCAATCCAGCCACATCACTCCCTTGCCCCCTGACCTCGCGGATGCCCTGGTATTCCGTCAAATCCCGGTTGCGATGACGGCCCAGTTCGGAAAACGCCTGTTTCTCCCGCTCCGCCCAGTCGATATACAGGTCTGCGGCACGGTTTTCTCGTTGCTCTATCTGCTGCCTTTCCAGCGATACCCGGCCCGCGGCGTCCTGATAGGGCAAGCGCTCAATGATCAGCAGGCAACGACGTTCGACGATCCTTATCGAGTCCAGGGCAAACTGCATCCCCACGACGAACCGATGCAAGCAGGCAAAGAGTGTCCCCTTGTAGCCCCGCAGGAATACCGTCTCGTTCATCCGCAGCTTGTTGATCTGTTGCTCGTAACCGTCGAGAAAGGCTTTTACCCGGTCGCCGAGGCGGTCCATTCGAGCGAACCACTGCTGGTTGGTATAACGCTCGGGATTGCCTTCCATCGTCCTCAAGGCTTGCGCCTCGGGTAGTAGCGCTTCTGCCCGCGTCCCCTGCGCCTGAACCCCCTCATTCCACTCGTCCATGAAGCGCGAACTGACCTGGTCCCTCTGTTCCTGCTCCCGGCGTTTTTCCTCCAGCAGGGCGGCTCTTCTTTTCCCGACATTTCCCGAACGCCCCGAGCCGCCGCGCAGGCGTAGCTTCAAGTCCGGCGTCCAGCTTCCCGCGCCATCGTTTTTCAGATAGAACCCTTCACTACGAGCGTCCGGCGAGACCACCCGGACATTGCCCTCGGTATCCACCTTTACCGCAAACAGCCAGCCACCGAAGTAGGCTGCCAGCCGGCTCGACTCTTTCAATCGGATCAGTCCCTGCAAATCGCCGGAGGCGATGACTTCCCCCAGGGTCTCGGGCTCGGGCCAGGGATACGGGTAAATCTTCAAGGTGAACGAACTGACACTCGGACGCGAGGAAACCGTGCCGGGCGCCACCGGGTTATCCAGTTTCATCGGCAGCGGCCGGTCCGGCCCCTCGCTGATCGTTGCCCGGATCGGCGAGCGCTGGCCCTCCTCTATCGGGATCCGCGGCGGTGTCTCGGTGTGCGCCTGCTGGCGGGTCAAGCGATGCCCGAGAATAAAGGCAATATTCACCAGTACATCGGCCCAGGCACTGGCCTTGGTCCCGGGGTCCTTTTCCTGCAGGCGTCGAAAGTCGGCATCGACACTGGCGACCACGGCGAAAATCCAGCCGGCCACCGCCGCCGGGCCGCGGATAAACATCAGCGCCACGTTGAACAGTTGCCAGCCGCCTTCCTTCAAGGTATTCCAGCGCAACTCGGCATTGGACACCGATTGCCGGTCCGCCAGGGCGATCAGGGTCCTGGCCAGCGAGCCGAACAGGTGATGCAGGTAGTCGCCCTGGACCACCGCGTCATCGAGGGTGGCCGGCGCCACCGGCAATAGCGCGGCAAAGTCGTCCTCGAACGAGCGCCGCAGATGAGGCTCGACAAAGCCACCATTGGCATAGGTGCGTCGGGCCTCATCGCTCAGCCAGGTCAGGATGCTGTCCTGCACCGCACCGGGTTGCTTGAGCGCCTCGAACAGGGCCGCCAACGTCGGGTATTGCAGGAGGGGTTCGACGGGAGGCGTGGGGCGGGCGTCATTGTCGTGGGGACAAAAGGCCTTGCCCGGCGCCGACTGGAACTGCTGGAAGACCGACGCCTGTGGGTCGGCCTTGGCGAGCAGGGGCCGATAGAGAATGAACGGGCCGTGGCGAGTGTCCCTCGGGCCGATAATGAACATGGACGCCACCACATCCGCGGCCGCATCGGCTTCGGCCTTGAAGGCCAGGGGACGCAGGACGATCTCCTGGCCATTGACCTGGCGCTTCGCCGCGTCGGCCTGCACGACCGCTTCGACAGAGCGGTATCCCGCTTCGTCGAAGTTCGCTTCGCCGCGAATCTTCAGCTCCAGCGCCGCCATGGGCAATTGCACTCGCAGTTGCTCGCTGAACAGTTGTTCCCGGCGCCGGGCCTCGTCGGCGTCGTCGATAAGCTTGGCCCGCAGTGCATCCAGGTAGGTTTTGCCGATGTCCACGGCAGTGACCAGCCCCTTGACGTAGTCCGGGGTCAGCCATTCGGGCACCGGCATTTCCACGCCACAGTGGCGGATGCCGATCTTCATCTTCGCATGCCGAAAACCGCCGAGATTCTCCAGGGCAAACTCCGTCAGGCTCATCCGCACCTTGACCACCGTCCCCAGCGCCCCACCCGCGCCCCCGGCAACGGCCACCGCGATGACCTTGTCGAGTTCCAGGCGAATATCGTCGGGGTTGGCGATATCGGCGGTTTGCGGATGATCCTCGCCCATCTGCTTGAGCAGCGCCTTGGCGGCGAAGCCCGGCAGATCACCCACGTCATCAAGATAGGCCTTGCCGCCCGACGCGCGCTGCACATCGGCGAGTTTTTCCAACAGGGCGCGGTAGACCCCGAGGTCTTCGCTCGGCGCCCCCAGCAACCAATGTGGCAAGCCGTCACTGAGCGCCGCCAGCGCTTCGGGCAACTCGACCACCGTATGGGGCTCTGCCCGCACCGGCGTGAAAAACCAGTTATCGGGACGGGTGATCGCGTCGAGCCGGCGCTGGTAGTCCTCGAGCGTCCACTCGCTATCGGGCCCGATCAGCGAAATCGCCTGGAGCTGGTTTTCCAGCAGGCTTTCGGCGAGGCTGGCGAGCGCTTGCTCCAGCTGCATATCCGGGTCGCCCTTCTGCCAGAGCAGATGTTCGCGGTACTCGATATTGCGACCATTGGCCCGGGCACTCATGAACAAGGGCACCAGTTCTCCGAGATCCGTGGTGCTGGCCCTGAAAAGGCCTTTGGCCAGACTGAGCACCAGCGGGTTCTGCTCGATCCCCCGTTCCTTGCGGCGGGCCACCAGCACGGGCAAGGCTTCCGGATAAGCGCCGCCCCAGGTGTCCTTGCTCACCGCCTGTACGCCATAGAGAGAAAATTGCTCCTCGGGCCGTTCCAGATTGATCGACATAAAGGCACGATGCTGTTCACGATCGGCGGACAGGATCCGCCCCAGTATCCTGCCAAGCCGATAAAAGCGGCTGTAGCCGTCCTCATCCTCGGCGTTCCAATAGTCGACCAAGGCCTGCTGATAGAGTTTCAGCAGGATATCGCCCCAGGACCCGAGCACAGCCTGGATGGCCGGCGCATCCACCACAAGCCGGTCACCGGGCAAACTGTCGAGCTTGATCTCCAGCACATGCTCGGCGGTAAAGACCGGCGCCACGCCGGTCATGAAATGCTCGAGCACCAGGTCGATCACGGCGCGATATTGATAGCCGCCCGAGAACCTTTTTCCGTTGCGCTCAAGCCATTGGAGTTTGCCGACATACAGATGCGAGGCATTGCGCTGCGGATTCCAGCGGCTGAAAAAATACCCCTGGATGGCCGACAAGGCCACTTCCCGCAAAGTCGGCGGCTGGGCAAAAAGCGCCTTGGCCGCCTCGATCTCGTGCTCAAGCGACAGGCCTGGCAGTGTGACTGTGTCATTCATACAGACTATTCCCTTCAAGCAGATCCGACAGGTCCGGGTTCAAGCGCCATGCCCGGCACCGAACACCGGTACAGGGCCAGTAGACGCCTGACACACCAGGCCCATGCGGTATCCGCGTATCGTGGAAATGTTCCATACCGCTATCCGCCAGCCAAACCAGCGGCGCCACTTGCTCGGAGGGTTCAATGGGTGAAACTAGTCCACCTCGGGTACCCAGGAAGCTATCTTCAGTCGCATGGAAAAATGCCTGAGATCGCGTAGCGCGTCGGCGGTTGAAGTGCCCAGGGCCAGACGCATAGTCTCGTCGCTGTATTCAGGGGAGATCAGCAGGCCCCACAGTGGCTGCGCCACCGTTCGAGGATGCCGGGACAAGGTCGTGAACAGATCGGGGATGTCCAGCAACAAGGCCACCCGACTGTTGGACAACCTGCCTGAGGCGGGTGTGAACGCGGCCGTGACATAAGACATGGCGAACGAGTCGTTGAGTGTCTGTTCACTCATATACGCGACAAACTCAAGCAGTGTGTCGGCAAAGGCCCGGTCGCCAGGATGCCGACGCCGGTTGAGGGCGCGCTCGACGATATTGCGCAGATTGTGATCGTCGAACGGGCGCATCCACTCCGTATCGACGATCTCGTGTTCCTGCATCTCGCCCGCACGGGTTTCCAGGTAATCGGAGATAATCCTTAACCGGGCATTTGACAGGCGCGGGTCCCGTATCAAGTACGCCAACTCTTCCAGCCCGACACTCCAGCCCAGATGAAAGCTGAAGACGTCCGAGCGCAGGACAATATCCGCCCTCGCCGATAAATCGGCAAAGCGCCCCAGCGCCACTCTCAGCGAGGCAACGCTCCTTTGCCCTTCATCGTAGGCCCTCCAGTTGCTCAGCAGCGCCTCCCGGTCAACGAACAGATCGTCCCTGTTGTTACGCTCGGGGTTCCTCTCGAAAAAAGCCAGGTAGTCATCCAGAAACCTGTCGATTTCGGCCGGATCCGGTTCAAGGCGATTGCCGGCATCATCGAAGCCGATTGCCCGATAATGATCAGTCAGTTCCTGAACCGTCAGGCCGTACTCCAGCAGGATGTACATGACCTCATTGCTCGGCCAGATATAACGACGGGCGAACCGTTGCAGCAGCCTGTCCAGCCCTTGGCTCAGTTGCGGCCCGGGAAGCAGGGTATGGTTCAGAAACGCCCGGATATCACGATCACGCTGGAACAACCCCTGCACGGGATTTCTGAACGGCAGATAAGCCGCGATGATCTGTAGTAATTCAGCAGGCAGGTGCGCCTCTCCCGTGCGGGTCGTCCATAGCAGTTGCCGGTTCTGCCGGTCGTTTGGCCAATTCGCAATGTTGTTCAGATAACGGATAGCTGGCCTGAAAAGACCGAGCACCGCCAGGTGCTCCTCGATCCTCGACAGGAGATCGACCGGCAAGACACCGTTGTTTTCGGCGCGCAGCGTTATCAGTTGGCGTGCGCTGTCTGGCCAGTCGTCGATAAGCTCCGGGTTATTCGCCATGGCCGATGCCAGCTGTGACTCGTAGGATTGTCCATTGACGATCCGGGTCAGCACCGCGAACGCATGGTTGCCCAGAATGCCCTCCAGCGGGTAGGCCACGTCAAACAATGCCTGCTGCACGGGGGTGCGTCGCGAGACCACATAGTCAGCCACTTGCGGGTGTTGATCGATATGATCCGCAACCCTGGCCCGCAGGTTCTGCCCTGAGTGCCCTGAGTGCCCCCTACCCGCCAGGGCACCGGCCAGCGCATTGAAGAAACAATTGCCATCGGCGGGAACGTCCTCCCAGCGCCGGTTTCTCCACATCTGGTAGTGATTGCTTTCGATCCTGCGCAATACGACATCACTCACGGTTCGCTCGGGGTGGCGAACCGTGGGGTGCGTCACCTGGTGACGTCCCGGGCTATAGCGCACCGACCAGCCCTGTCCCGCACTGATCTCGTCGAGAATCAGCAAAGCCCTGTGCCGTGGCCAGTCCGCAAGCTCGGTCATCAGCGAGGGGACCAGATCCATGATAGGGGTGTTCCAGTTTCCGGGCCTGCGTATGGCGTCGGAAATGCGCCCGGCGGTGGTTTGCACGACAGGCACGTTCGGGGTCGGCGTTTCCAGCCTTGGTCGTGACGGGCCGGGTTGGGGGGTCAGGGGAGAAGCGGCGGGCCGTTTACCGCCCAACTCATAGCCCAAGCGCCCCTCGGGCTGACGCTGGGGCGCATTGAAGAACGGCCTCTTCGGTACCCGCGCCGTTGCCATGGCCCTGGGCGCGGTGGCCAGCACCTTTCGGCCACCCTCGGTGGCGCGATACACCAGGGCGAAGACGCCCTTGTCTTGCGGTAAAAGCCCCGTGGCCCTTAGCGTATTGAAGGTGATCAAGGTTCCCCTGGCGGCCCGCAAGCCCACCGCCCCGAGCGTGCTCACGGTGGGAAGTACTTCAGCCGCGGTCAGCACCAGGTTGAGACGGGTCCGGAGCTCGACCTCCGCGTTGCTCCTGGCGCGATGATCGGCATGCCGGATCTGAAAGCGCACGCCCGCCTGCGCCAGTTCCCTGATGAAATGCCCGCGCAATGGCAGGCAGCTCACCAGCGCTCCCGAGCCCGTCAGTCCCAGCAAATGCTTGATCTCGCTTTTGTTCGCGGTGGCGATGCGCTGGGTGAAGTAACCTTGCCACTCTTCGCTGTTCAGCAGTTCCCGGACACCCGTCTTCAAATCGGCAAACTCGCAAATATCGTTGCCATCCGGGCTGTCCGGAAAATAAACCCCCACCGTTCCCACGGTTTGTCCCCCTTGGAGGTGATCGGAAAACACCAGCACGCCATCGATACTGGCGGGGTCAGGTACCCAGTAGCCGGCAGGTGGACGCGCCATGAAGCTGTTACCCAGGAACAGACGACACACCTGCACATCCCGGCCATTGACCTGCAGGCGCGAGGCCGGCTCGGGTGACAACAGGACTGTCTCCAGCCAGCGTGGAACCTGTTTCTCCGTGAGCGTGATGCCATTGACCTCGGTACACACCTGCGCCCTGAACACCTCGCCATTGTCCTTCAGGGCCGCCTCCAGGCTTTTCAATTTCAGCGTGAGGAGGGTCAGCGCTTGCGTGGCGCTGGCAATGGCGCGACTGGTTGGCGTGTCGTCCTGCAAGGTCTTGTGGAGCAGCGCCCGATAGTTTTTATCGACATCGCAGGTTTTCACCAAGGTCTCGATGTAATCGGGGCCCAGGACGATGTGATAACCATTGGCCGGATTGACCAGTTCATCGCCCTTGCTGTCGCGCAGCTTCGTCGGCATCAGCACCACGATGTCCTTGCTGGCCTCAGCCTTCCAGGCCGGCAAGTTATTGATCACCAGTTCAGTCAACGACATGGCGTGGGACTGATCACCGAATATCGCGCGGTCGATCACGGTCATCCAATGGTGCCACTTGACTTCGGGCACATCGAAACGAATCACCATCTGGTCCGGGTCGGGATCCAGTCCCGGGTAGCTTTTGTGCAGGTACTCCCTGGCCTGCTGTCGGGCAAACTGATTCAGCGTCGGGATATCCCGGGTCAACTCGCTCAATACCCGTTGCGCGGCAACGATCTTTTTCTCCAGCGCCCGATACTGCTTCTGCCGTGCTCGCGTGGCGGTTTTATAAAAAGCCGGACGCATGGATTCGAGCACATCCCGGTTATGCGCGGCCACCAGGCCTTCGACGCCCGCCATGGGCATCGACGAAGCGTCTTCGAGTTTTTTGGCGAGCGACTCTATCGTCAAGGTTGCGCGACTGGCCTCATGCAGCACATTGACCAGAGTGGCGTACTGCTGATCGAACAGGTCGCGGGCGGCCTGTTCAAAAACCTGCTCGAGGGGTTCATCGTCGATCCCCTGGATCGTCCAGGCGGTCCCGGCATGGTGGAGTTGAACCTCTTCTTTCAATACCTCCGGCGAAGAGAATCTCTGGAAGCCGCCCTCCCGGGAGTAAAGAAAAAGACGCGTCTGCCCCGGCAGCTTCAAGACCATGGCAGCGGGCCATTTGCGTACCTTTCCGTCACCCGCCATCAACCTGACAGCATGGGCCTGGGCAACGGGGCTTGTGCCCAGGCGATTGCGCGCTTCTCGGGAAGGGTGGGCCGCCAGGTCATCCAGGAGGTTATCGTCCCGCTGTTGCTGAGTGCGTTCCGTGGAGGTGAGCTGGCTCTGCGGGGGGCGATCGGTTTTATAGAGTTGCAGCGCGTATTGGTATTGCCATTGAAACTCATGGGTGAGGAAGGCTTCTGCCGTAAGCCCTTGCGGATTATCAAGCGCCTCGCCCCAACGGCAAGTCCTCCATTGCCGGTAATCCCCGGTCAATTGCTCGTGCAATGCTCGGTTGCTGCCGGGTTCGGCAATATAGAGCGCGGTCGCCAGCGTACGCAGTATTTCCGCACTCGCCGGACAACCCAAAAGGCTGTCCGCCTCCTCGATCGCCTCCGGGTGATCGGACAACACCACGGCACCGGAAGAATAGGTCGCCGCCGTATCGGTGATCAGCCCCTGCTTCATCGCCGCCATGAATGTTTGGGAGGCCATCTGTTTTCGCGTGCCGTCCGCGCCCACGGAAAATGTGTTGATGTACAAGGCATCCGGATCAAGCACCCGTTGGTGGAGGCCGGGAAAGTCTTCTTCGGTAAATCTCAAGCGGATCTGCGCAATCAAATAATGGCCGAGCACAGTGTCGAAAGTCGGCTGGCTGGCCAGCAGCGCAGCCACTCTCTGGTCCGACTGATCCAGAAGGTCCAGTTGCGTTATCTGTTGTTCTTCTTGTGAGCCGACCAAAGGTGATGTCGCATTTGCAGCAGGCGTGGCTTCAGTGTTCATGATGGATTCCCTTCGGGAGCAGAAAAGTGCCGGTACAAACGCAAACCGGCACGGCTTTGCAGCCAGTACACAGGGGAAACTCGTCTGAAGGCGGTAGCCCGATAGGACCGCGCCTGGCCTGGCGCCTTGCATGCCCGGCTATCGCGAGACCCGCTCCCCGGGCATACAGCACCGTGGCACTGGCATACACTGGCGCCCATGACCACTATCCCCCTGACCGACCTCACCACACCGGCAATCAGTTGCTCTTCCTGCGCGGCCTGCTGCTGCCGGCTGGAGGTGCTGCTGATCACCGATACCGGTGTGCCCGAGCGCTATATCGATATCGACGATTGGGGCGGCGAAGTGATGTTGCGCCTGGACGACGGCTGGTGCGCGGCGCTGGATCGCGACACCATGCGCTGCACCATCTACGCGAAACGCCCGTTGATCTGCCGGGAGTTCGAAACCGGCTCGGAGGAGTGCATGGAGGAACGCCAAGGAATCACCACGGCCTATCGCTGAATCGAAGGACCGAATCAGGGCGATTTCATCCCTGAGTCAAAGACACGTCTCATATATCCAGTGAACCCGCTCAATCCACACTTGGGACCACACGTCACAAGCAGCGGGCAACTCAATGTTGCCCCCGGACCCTGAGATCACTGGCTCATGAAAACCCTCGACCCTCCCCGTATTTCGCCCCCCGGCGCCGCCGATAGCCCTCCGGCGCCGATCGACACCGCGCAGCTCCAGTCGCAGTTGCTGCTGTCGCTCAATAGCGCCAATGCGCAAGTGGCCGCCCTGCTCGATGAGCTGCCGCGCCCGGCCATGCCCGAAGTGAATCCGACGACTGACAAGACCGAGCAGATACGCCAACTCCAGCAGGCTTATCTGGCGCAGTTGCAACGGTTCTGGACACAACCCAATAGCGCCACCGACGGTTTGCCCGCCGATCAATGGCTCGCACTGACCCTGGAGACGCAACTGCGGACCGAGGCGCAACTGCGCGGCGTCGATGGGACGCTGGACGCCGATGACCGGCAACTGATCGACCAGGTACTGGACCTGCCCACACGGGAACAACGGGAAAGTGCACTGCCTGTCCTGCCCGTCGTCTATCGACCCGGGGTCTACTGCATCGCCTTCCTGGAAGAAAATACCTCGGCCCCGACCCCATGGCCTGGCGCATTCGTAATCACCAGCCGAGACGGTGCGGTGCTGCAGGGCAGCGATCCCGACCCGAAGCAGTTCAAGGGCAAGAAAGCGGTCGAGATCCACAGTGATCTCGGGCCGGTCGTGCTCTACACCCTGGAATATGGCCTCGAAACCTTTGCCTCCCTCAGGATCCTGCACACGACACTGCTGGTGCGAACCGGGCAAAAAATCGCTGACCGTTTCAGCGCCAGCGATGACAAGCACGAAAACCTGTTCGCCTGGCAGGTCCGGTCACTGCGCAATGCCCAGCAACGGCAGGTGAACGATGTGTTTGCCGCCTCCCCGGCGGACGCGTCGCAGGCCATGCTGGAACGCCTCGAAGCCGCCGCGGACCTACGTGACGTCCTGGATATCGGCACGCGAGTGAATCGACGTGCGCAAGCCTTGCAATACAGCATCTGGCGGCAAGTCTTCAAGGCGGCCGACAGGCAAGACTGGCAACGCTACAGCACCGCCGCCGGCCGAGTGCAGGCCGGCCGCCTGGCGCTGGCCCTGGCCTTGATCAATGTACTGCCGCCAACCTCGCCCAACGACAGCTACGACGGGCCGATCATCCCGGATCAAGCGGCACTGGAGGCCATCGTCCAGGCCCTGAGCGAGCAGCCGTCGGCCTCGGCCTCGGCCACCGCGCAGCGGGCGCAGGCGATACGCGATACCTGGCAATACGCCAATGCCGCGTGCCTGCAACTGGCGCTCCTGGACGCCACGCTCCGCGGCCGAATCGCTAGGCGCCAGCGACAGTGGGTCCAGGTGGTGCTCGACTATCCGACCCCGGCCACTCGCCCCACGATCGGTACACACGTCATCAGCGCCAATGCGCTGGGTTTGTGGGTACATCACAAGAATGCCCAGAGCACGCTCCATATCATTGGCGGCGGCGTACTCGCGATCACCAGCGCGGACCCGGACGACCCGAGTGTGGTGCTGCATACCCCGGATTCAGCCGATGACAACGACCTCAAGGTACTGAGCCAACGCGGTGACCTGGACCGGTATTTCCAGGAACCGCCATGGCGGGACTACGTTGCCGCGCGACTGAGAAAATCCAGTACGCCAACCCTGCAGTCGCCGCCCCCGGCAAACGCCGCTCACGTCCAACTGATCCCGATGCCGGGCAACGTGCATCAGTGCCTCTACGAAATACAGCGTGACGCGCTGATCGAGCAGGCCCGCCACCGTCTCCCCGACGGGACCGCGAGTAACCGGCAAGCACTCATCGATCAGTGGGCGTTTGGCAATGTCGTCGCTCAGAAGAACGCCGGCTTGATCAGCACCTTCCTGCCCGCAAAGGCTTGGCTGCCACGAATAAGGGCGACCGGACAAACAGACATTGCAGTGCAGCCGGGCAGCCGGGCAACAGATCGCCAGGGCACAACCAGTACCGACACCCTGCCACCTGCGAGCACGGACATTGCGACCCCGGTCAGCCGGACGGGTGCCGACGGCAAGACCTTGCTGACTGCCGGCCCGGTCCTGCAAGCGATGCCCCAGCCACGCCAAACCCTCGGCACCGTGCGGCTGAGGTTGCGAGGCGGTGCGCCGACGGGGCCATCCCTCGGCGGGCGATTGCCTCCTGCCGTATCAGCGCGACTTTCAACCCTGGCCGGCCTGATTCGCCTGGGGTCCTGGAACTCACAGGTCATGGACATCATTGCGCCCCTCATGCCCAGCCTGGCGGAGTGGCCGCAAGACAGCAACCTGGTGATTATCGACGCCCGCGATCCGGGATTTGGCTGGTCAGTACGCTACCGGCAGGGACTGCGCGAAGACACCTATGGATACCGGGTGAACCCGGAGTTGTTCGGTGCCCTCCATGATGTGGTGCTGTACCGATACAGTCCGAATCATTATCGCGTCTGGCTCGACGGCAACCCGGTGGACGTCCCCGCCGGAGAGGACAGCTTCTTTCATGCCGTGGCCCTGTCACTGAACCAGGACCATGAGCCCGACACATTCACGGTCGAGAGACTGCGCAATGCCGCCGCCGATCATATCGAACACAATCCGGATATCGCGCCCTTCGTGACCGCCGAGCATTTGCCTCTCTATGCCCAGGCACTGGAGCATTGCCTGGAACTGAATATCTGGCTGGGCGATAGCAGCTATCGAGAGTTGACCGCCATCCTCAAGGGGGCCGCCAATCCATACGGTCTCTTTCAGCCGGCCATCCGCTACCTGGAGACGACTTTGCCGGCCCGCTCACAAAGGATCCGCGCCGCCGTCGATGATGCGTTCAACTCCGTTCGCGAGCGCCATGACCTGCGCCCGCTACCCGCCGAAATACGTCAGATCGTTGATCGCTACATTGACAGCGACCCTCGTCCGGAACTGTCCTTGTGGGTCGACGAGCCGAGGCGCAGGCGGTTGCTGGAAACACTGTTGAACGGCCCCTCACAAGCGGCAGACATCGACTTCCTGACTCACCACACCTTCATTTTCAATGACAGCGTCCGGCATATTCTGCTGGAGTATGGGGTGACGGCCACCCAGCTACGCCTGTATGCCGCCCAGCACTTGGGCAATCAGATCAGCGCACGACGTGACCTGATCAGGGCCGTGCTCGGTCGTGTCCCGGCGCTGCTTGAGCGGGTCGATATCATTTTCAGTTCAGCGAACCTGACCCCGCCCCTGGAAGAGGGGCTCAACACCAATCAAATCGCCCATTTGCTCCACGATCCGCAAATCTCAACGGACAGGCTACGATTGATCGCCCGCTGCGCGGATGCCGGCATCATCCGTATCAACCTGCTGGAGAACGCCGACGGGATAAAGTCGTTGACCGACGACGTGTTGAGCCGGCTCCTCGGACATCAGCAGGAACTGCTGGCGGTGGCCCGGCAAATGGGCTTCCAGGAAATCGCGCCGCTGCTTTTGCCCTTCAAGACCAATGCTACTGCATGGAGCCGACATTGCTTCCGATCGGCCTATCTCGCCAATGCCAGGCTCCAGCTTCTGCTCGATACACCCGAGTTGTTTACCTTGCTCAGGAAGAAGTCGGGCCGGGTCGTCGACAAGATGTGGACCCAACTGACCAGCAACACCCATGACAATGCCAGGATTCGATATGCACTGGCCAACCCGTTCCACACGCTCAGCAGCCTGGCCCAACTGAACAGAGTTCTGAACGCAGCTCTTCCGAACACAGGAGAAGCCGGACCTTCGACGCAGTCGCAGCCGGCCTGGCTGAGGGGATATGAGATGCGCAGCCGATCGGCGCTGGATCCGACCGGACCGGATGCGCGAGGCCTGTATCTCACGCCGGACGGCAGGACGTACATCCTCTACGAGGGCCTGCGCTACGAAGTCCGGGCCTTCCGCGACAGGTTCCGGATCATCCATGCCACCGAAGGTTTCAGGCGCTCGACCTATGAGGTGCAACGCCGTACCGACGGCTCGTGGCAGATCATGGACACTCCCGGTCTGGGCGGCGATGTACGCAGGCCCTATCCCGCCATAAGCGAGCAATCGCGGATGCAACGCAACGCGTTCGCCGAGCTGGGCCAGGCCGCACAACAGGAATGGCAAAGGCTCGGAGCCGACTCGGCAGTGTCCGGCCGGGTCCCCGACCTGAACGCCATCGAATCCAGAGCCGCTGGCGACACGCTGGAGCTGATCGGCCCGGCTGGTGCACCACGCCAGCACCTGGAACTGGAGAAAGACAGCGCACTGGCCAGGC
Organism: Pseudomonas gingeri; assembly: GCF_013385425.1. Taxonomy (GTDB): domain Bacteria; phylum Pseudomonadota; class Gammaproteobacteria; order Pseudomonadales; family Pseudomonadaceae; genus Aquipseudomonas; species Aquipseudomonas gingeri_D. The sequence continues at coordinate 195,603 of NZ_JACAQA010000010.1, forward strand.
TCTCGGCACGTATCCGCGACACCGTCGATACGCTCCACCACGACTTCGAGTTCCAGGACGGTCAGATGCTGCCGCGCCCTGGCGTCACCCATCACGAGGTGGTCCATGGCCTGGCGCAACTCGATGGCCTGAACAGCCTGAATACCGGCTTCGCCCTGTTGCTGCTCAATAGCGGCAGGCGCCATGTCTTGTCGACGGAACTGGCCAGCGCGGTCCAGGTGCAGTTCTACACGCAACTGGCCCAGGTGGTGGCCGGCGTAGCCTGCGATGGAAAAATACTCGCCCAGGCGATTTACCTCGGCCTGAAGGAGGCCGGGCACCTGGGTACAGAAAGCATCAGCCTGCTGGACAAGGCCGGCCGAGTTATCAGTCTGGGCGGCAAGACACTGACCCTGGGTGGACTGTTGGCCGCCGGCAATGCCTTGCTGCTCCTCGCGAGCCTGGGGGTGGACAGCTATCTGCTGGCCCATGCCGAGAGCGCCGAGGAAAAAGCCACCTACGGCACCAACGTCGGGCTCGACACCCTCGCGCTGGGCACGGTACTGGCCGGGTTTGCCGAGGGCGCCGAATTTCTCGGGCCACTGTCGATACCCTTGGCCGGCCTGGGCCTGGGTGCCAGCAGCCTGGTGTCGGTGTTCTTTGCCAAGGCCCATAAGGTCCTGGCCACGGGTGAGCAATTCATCCGGGAGATCCAGGCCTATCGCAGCGGCTATATCGAGGATCCTGAAAGCCATGCGCTGCGGATGGCCGGTCCCGTGGTGGTGACCCATCTGGATCAGCGCAACGGCCAGGTCTACCTGGGCAGCCCGAAGATCTACGCCGTCGACAATTCGCATTCGGGCGATCCACGGGTGATCCTGGACGAACAGCAGGCGATCGATGTCGGCCAGGTCTTGGAGCTTCCCGGGCAGAGGCCGTTACCCGTTTCGGAAAGCCTCCGTACCCTGCATCTGCCGGGTACGCCCGAGCACACCTATCTGCCGCAATACGGCTGGCTAGTGGGCGCCACCCAGCGCAATGACGCGGAACTGCAGCTGTTCAAGGCGCTCGAGCAAAAGACCCAAGGCAAATTCATCGAAACCGAATGGGTCGCGGCCTTCCAGAAGGTCGTGGAAAAGCTCGAGCCCCGCTACCACGCCACGCGTATCCGGGTCAGCCTGGGACAGGTCGCGCCGCCGTTGGTCATGGACGATCTGGCGGAAGGCGGTCGGTACCTGCGCTACGACATCGAAGGCCAGGGTAGCCAATATGACCTCTACCTGAGTGACGGCGCGACGATCAATCTGTCCAGCTGTGCCACGTCACGGCCCTCCACCTGGGTGCTGCACACCGATCACCTGAGCCGCCCTGACGACATCCGGCTTGAGCCCGGCCGGCTGACGGTGGGTGGCGTCGTGGTGCAGGTTCAGGACAAGGAGGTCCTGTACGCGGTCAACAAGCTTGATGAGGCATTCCGGCTGGATCTTGCCGGCGGGCGCTGCACGCTGGCGACACTGAGTGCCCGGGACCACGAGAATATCGATACGCTGGTGCAACGCCTGCAAGCACTGCAAGGCCGCCAGCAACTGGGCGCGCCAGTGCCTATCGAAGACCTGTCGGTGCCCGAGTGTCCGGGTCGGGGGATTTATTATCGGCCCACCGATGGCAGCTTCGCGGCCATTCCCGTGGACGGGGAGGATCACGGCGACGAGCTGTACCAGATCCCGGTGTCGCCCGACATGCTGGTGATCGCCCCCAGCCCGCAGCGCGAGAAAGTCCTGGAGGCCGCCGCGACACTGGCCGAACTGACGACCTATCTGAACACCGAGTATCAGAGGTTCGGCGGGCGTTCGGCAGGATTCTGGAGTGCCCACCCCGCCGACGGCTTGTTCGGCAACGAACAGTGCTATGGCGATTATCTGCGGGCGCAATACCGGCTGGAGGTGCAGCGCGCGCGCCTGCAAGGCGGCTACTCGGACACCGCCTACCCAATGATGTTGCAACTGCTGCCCCGGCACGAACGCGAGCACCCGGCTCCGGGCCCACGCCAAGTCCAGGTGCACCGTTTGAGCATCAACGGCTATCCCTCCGATGACATCCTGGTACTCGGTGATCCCCAGCAGGGCACGCTGTTGTTGTGGGTGCCGACATCAACCCCGGCATTGAGCGAGTTCAGTGGCGTCAGCGGGCTCAAGGCCCGTGTGCAAAGATTGGCCGCCGCAGACGCGACGCGCCAGGAGCTACAGGAACACTTCCCGCGCAGCTGTCGCGCCAGTAGTCACAGTGCCCTCTGGGGCTATACCGGAACGGACGAGGCGCTGGAAAAACTCGGGGACAACGGCGACTGGACGATGATCCAGATCGACCGCTACCCCATCGATGACGATGATGTGTTTGCCGCGCTGGCCCGCCTCAAACGCCAGAGCGAAGGAGGCTGACGCCGAACGAACGGCCGTTACAACGGCATCGTGTAGTGCAAGGCGTAGCTTTCGATGCCCTCGTTCGGCGTGCGGATACCGGCATTGGAATAATGGGTCGCGCGGATCCCCACTTCATGCCCGCCGGCGAAGCGCAGGCCGAAGCCCAAGCGGTCCTCGAAGAGGAAGGCCGAGCCCAGCTTGTTGCCTTCCACTTCGGTGTGGGCAAACAGGGCGACACCTATCCCCGCCTCGATATAGGGTTTGATCGATGCCCCGGAAAATTCGTAGACGAATACGGGGGAGAACGACAGGCTGTGATTGCCGGGACTCTTGTCGCCTTTCCAGTAGGTGTAGGCACCGCTCCAGTAGCCGGTCAGGCGGCCTGCGTCGCTTTGCAGCCAGCCTTTGTCCCAGTCCGATTGCAGGCCCAGGCGATAGGACCGGGTCGAATCGCTCGTCTGGCCAACGGAGAACTCGACACCGGCCGCCTGTGCCATGGTGCCATACCCCAGGGCGACCGCAAGCGCAGCCAAGCAGAACAATTTCTTCATGAGAAATATCCTATTTCCAACGCATTTCAGGTGCGACCAACAAGCTCCTCGCAATGAAAGCTTGGCGTTAAGCCTGGGTTCACCAGGGATTCGCCGCTCTACGCCGACGTTTACCCTGTGAAGCTTTGCACAACCCCGGACTTCTGCCAGAGCAGCGGCAGAATTTTCCTGAAGTGATCCGGATCGGCGCTGGTCCAGAATTGCGCGTCGCGCGCAGGTCCCGGGGACAGCAGGTCGCGCGCTTCCAACAGGCGCTGAAGTTGCCGGGCCACGGCGGCGCCGGTGTCGATCAGGCTGATGGACGCCGGAATCATCTCCAGCAGCAGCGGCTTGAGGAAGGGATAGTGGGTGCAGCCGAGGATGATGGTGTCGCAGCCCGCCGCCAGCAAAGGGTCGACATAGCTGCGCAGCAACTGGCGCAAGGCCTCGCTGTGCAAATCGCCGTCTTCGATCATTTCCACCAGGCCGGGACAAGGCTGGGTGATCACCCGTACATCGTTGGCAAAGCGGTCGAGCAAGGCGGCGAACTTGGCGCTTTGCAAGGTCCCGGTGGTTGCCAGCACGCCGACCACACCACTGCGAGTGGCCGCCGCCGCGGGTTTGACCGCCGGTTCCATGGCCACCAGCGGCCAATCCGGGTAACGCTGGCGCAAATCGGCGGCCGCCGCCACCGTGGCGGTATTGCAGGCAATCACCAGGGCCTTGGCGCCCTGCTCGCGAAGGAAGCCGGAGATCACCGCGCAGCGCTGGCGAATATATTCCGGGCTTTTTTCGCCGTAGGGGATATGGCCGCAGTCGGCGACATAGAGCAGCGACTCGTTGGGCAACAGGACCTGGATTTCATTGAGCACCGACAGGCCGCCGATGCCAGAGTCGAACACCGCAACCGGTGCGTCACGCATGGCCACCCCCACAGACGCTGCATTGCGGATCGCGCTTGACCCGCAGTTCACGGAATTTCGTGCCCAGGGCATCGATCAGCAGCAGGCGGCCGACCAGCGGCTCGCCGAAACCGGCGAGCAATTTCAAGGCTTCCAGGGCTTGCAGGCTGCCGACCAGGCCGACCAGCGGGCCGATGACGCCGGCTTCACTGCAGGTCAGTTCGGCTTCGCTGCCGTGCCCGTACAAGCAGTGGTAGCAGGGGCTTTCCGGACGCCGCGGATCGAACACCGAGAGTTGCCCCTCAAGGCGAATCGCCGCGCCGCTCACCAGCGGCTTGCCGGCGGCGACACAGGCAGCGTTGACCGCCTCGCGGGTGGCGAAGTTGTCGCAGCAGTCGAGCACCAGGTCCACCGCCGCCACTGCGACACCGAGGGAATCCGCGTCAAGGGCGTGGCGATGGGCGACCAGGGTCACTTCAGGATTGATCGCCGCCAACCGGCGCAGCGCCGAATCGACCTTGGTCGTACCGATGCTGGCGGTGTCATGGATGATCTGGCGTTGCAGGTTGGTCAGCTCGACCGTGTCGAAGTCCGCCAGATGCAGTTCGCCGACCCCGGCGGCCGCCAGGTAAAGCGCCACCGGGGCGCCAAGACCGCCAAGACCGACGATCAGCACCCGGCTGTTTTTCAGACGCAACTGGCCGTCGATATCGACCTGTTGCAACAGGATCTGCCGGCTATAGCGCAACAGCTCCTGGTCACTCAGCACGATAGGCGCCCCAGACTGATGCGTTGATGGCCGCCCAGGTCAGTGCGGCTGTGGACGTCGCTGAAACCTTGCGCCGAGAGCAACTCACGCACGGCTTCAGCCTGATCGTAACCATGTTCGAGCATCAACCAGCCGTTGGCCTCCAGGTGCGCGGGCGCCTGGGCGATGATCAGGCGCAGGTCGTCCAGGCCATCGGCACCGGCCACCAGGGCGCTGGCCGGCTCGAAACGCACATCGCCCTGGGCCAGGTGCGGGTCGCTCGAAGCGATGTACGGCGGGTTGCTGATAATCAGTTGAAAACGCTGGCCATCCAGGGCGCTGAACCAATGGCTGCTCAGCACCGTGGCATTGTTCAGCCCCAGGCGCTGGCGATTGCGTTCGGCCAGGGCCACCGCTTCCGGCACGCGGTCCACCGCCGTCACCTGCCAGGCCGGACGTTCATTGGCCAGGGCCAATGCAATCGCGCCGCTGCCGGTGCCGAGATCGAGCACCCGGGCCGGAGTTGCCGGCAACAGCTCAAGGGCGGCTTCCACCAGCAGTTCGGTGTCCGGGCGCGGAATCAGGGTATGCGGCGCCACTTCCAGGTCCAGCTTCCAGAAGCCCTGCTGGCCGAGGATATAGGCCACCGGCTCGCCACCGCGACGGCGCTCCAGGAAGTCGGAAAAGGCCAGCGCGGCTTCGCTGCTGACGATTTTTTCCGGCCAGGTGTGCAGGTAACTGCGGGATTTGCCCAGGGCCGCCGCCAACAGCAGTTCGGCGTCCAGGCGCGCGGTCGGCGAGTCAGGCAGGTCGGCGGCGCGTAGCAGACTGGCAATAATGGTCATTCAATCACCCAAGGCGGCCAGTTGATCGGCCTGGTATTCGGCCAACAGCGGTTCGATAACGGCTTCCACCCCCCCGGCCAGGACTTCATCCAGGGAGTACAGGGTCAGGTTGACACGGTGGTCGGTGACCCGGCCCTGTGGAAAGTTGTAGGTACGGATACGTTCGGAGCGATCGCCTGAGCCTACCAGCAGCTTGCGCTCACTGGCGATGGCATTGGCCGCGGCGCTGGTCTGCTGGTCGTTGAGCTTGGCCGACAGCCAGGACATGGCGCGCGCGCGGTTCTTGTGCTGGGAACGCTCTTCCTGGCATTCGACCACGATCCCCGAAGGCAAGTGGGTGATGCGGATCGCCGAGTCGGTCTTGTTGACGTGCTGGCCACCGGCGCCGGAGGAGCGGTAGGTGTCGACGCGCAGGTCCGCCGGGTTGATCTCGATGGCTTCCTGTTCGTCGGGCTCGGGCAATACCGCGACCGTGCAGGCCGAGGTGTGGATGCGGCCCTGGGATTCGGTGGCCGGTACGCGCTGGACGCGGTGGGCACCGGATTCGAATTTCAGCTTGCCGTAGACATTGTCGCCTTCGACCCGGGCAATGACTTCTTTATAGCCGCCGTGCTCACCCTCGTTTTCCGAGAGGATTTCCACCCGCCAACCACGCCGCTCGGCATACCGCGAGTACATGCGGAACAGATCGCCGGAGAAGATCGCCGCCTCGTCGCCGCCGGTGCCGGCGCGGATTTCGAGAAACACGTTGCGACCGTCGTTGGGATCCTTGGGCAGCAACATGCGTTGCAGGCTGCCTTCCAGTTCAACCAGCTGTTCCTTGGCCTCGCGGACTTCCTCGACGGCCATTTCGCGCATGTCCGGGTCGTTGTCCTTGAGCAGCGCCTGGGCGCCTTCGAGGTCGGACTGGACCTTCAACACCTGCTTGTAGGCCGTGACAATCGGCTCGACTTCGGCGTACTCCTTGGAATAGGCGCGGAACTTGTTCTGATCGGAAATGACTTCGCCATCGCCGAGCAAGGCGGTCAGTTCCTCGAAACGGTCCTGGAGGATGTCCAGCTTATTGAGCAGTGACGCTTTCATTGCGGTTTCTTATCCGAAAAGCTATCCGATGAGCCCTCACCGAGGGCAAAGAGTTCCTGGGCCATGGCCAGCGCATCGAGGCGGCCTTCGGCGGACAACTTTTTCAGTTGCACGCTGGGCGCATGCATCAACTTGTTGGTCAGGCCACGGGCCAGTTGCATCAGCACCTCTTCGGCGCTGCCGCCGTTGGCCAGCAGGCGCTGGGCCTTTTGCAGTTCTTCGTCGCGCAGGCGTTCGCTCTGCTGGCGGTAGGCGCGCAACACATCCACCGCGGCCAGCTCGCGCAGGCGCGCCATGAAGTCGTCGACGCCGCTGCTCACCAGTTCTTCGGCGGCTTGGGCGGCGCCCTGGCGGCTCTTGAGGTTTTCGGCGACCACTTCGTGGAGATCGTCGACGCTATAGAGGTAAACGTCGTCCAACTCGCCGACTTCCGGTTCGATATCCCGGGGTACGGCGATATCCACCATGAAGATCGGCTTGTGCTTGCGCAGCTTCAAGGCACTTTCCACCGCGCCCTTGCCGAGGATCGGCAACTGGCTGGCGGTGGAACTGATGACGATGTCGCTGTGCACCAGTTCCTGGGGGATGTCGGACAGCAACACCGCGTGGGCACCGAACTCTTCGGCGAGGATCTTGGCCCGCTCCAGGGTCCGGTTGGCCACCACGATACGCTTGACGCCCTGCTCGTGCAGGTGGCGGGCGACCAGGGTGATGGTTTCGCCGGCGCCGATCAGCAACGCACTGCTGCGCTGCAGATCACTGAAAATCTGTTTCGCCAGGCTGACGGCGGCAAACGCCACCGACACCGGGTTCTCGCCGATGGCGGTGTCGGTGCGCACCTGCTTGGCGGCGCTGAAGGTGGCCTGGAACAGGCGCCCGAGCAACGGCCCGATGGTGCCCGCCTCCCGCGCCACGGCATAGGCCGACTTCATCTGGCCGAGAATCTGCGGTTCGCCCAATACCAGCGAATCCAGGCCCGAGGCCACGCGCATCATATGACGAACGGCAGCATCGTCTTCGTGCACATAGGCGCAGGCCCGCAGGTCTTCGAGGCTCAGGTGGTGATAATCGGCCAGCCAGCGCAGGACCGTGTCCGACGTAATGTGCTCCTGCTCGATATACAGTTCACTGCGGTTGCAGGTCGAGAGGATCGCGGCTTCACGGCTGTCGGTGAGGCGACACAGCTGCTGCAGGGCCTCCACCAATTGCTCGGGGGTAAAAGCCACGCGCTCGCGTACGTCTACGGACGCCGTCTTGTGGTTGATGCCGAGTGCGAGGAAGGCCATTCAGGGTCGCTGATGATGTCGAGAAGCCGACAATTGTCCACCTTCGAATGATTCAGAACAACCATTGCCGACTATTGTCCTAATGTAACGTTGCTATAAGTGTCTGGTGAGCGTCTCGGGTATGGTTCTGCCCGCCGCTTGTGTCATGATGCCCCGACCCGCAGGTAAGTCGTCCTTCTCCTATATGAATAGATCCTCCGCGTTGCTCCTCGCTTTTGTCTTCCTCAGCGGCTGCCAGGCCTTGGCACCCGTGTCGCCGGGGCGTACGCCGCCGGCTGAAGACACCACTCCGGCCCCGGAAAAGCCCAAGGTCTACAGCTCGTTCACCGAAGATACGGTGTTCAGCCTGTTGAGCGCGGAGCTGGCCGGACAGCGAAATCGTTTCGATATCGCGCTGGATAACTACGTGACCCAGGCGATCAACACCCAGGATCCGGGGGTTTCCGAGCGCGCTTTCCGGATTGCCGAGTACCTGGGCGCCGACCAGGCGGCCCTCGACACCTCGCTGATCTGGGCGAAAAACGCCCCGAATGATCTCGAGGCACAACGCGCGGCCGCCATCCAGCTGGCCCGCAGCGGGCGTTATGACGACTCCATGGTCTATATGGAGAAGGTCCTGCAAGGCAAGGGCGACACCCATTTCGACTTTCTCGCCCTGTCGGCCGCCGACACCGACCAGGACACCCGCAACGGCCTGAAGAAAAGTTTCGACCGTCTGCTGGTCAAGCACCCAAAGAACAGCCAGCTGATTTTCGGCAAGGCCCTGTTGCTGCAACAGGACGGCGACACCCAGGCCGCCTTGGCGCTGCTGGAGAAAAACCCGCCGGAAGACGGCGAAATCGCCCCGATCCTGCTGCGCGCACGCTTGCTGCAAGCGCTCAACCGCGGCAAGGAAGCCTTGCCGATCCTGGAAAAAAGCATCAAGCAGTACCCGGACGACAAGCGCCTGCGCCTGACTTACGCGCGCATGCTGGTGGAACAGGACCGCATGGCCGACGCCAAGACCCAGTTCTCCAGCCTGGTGCAGCAATACCCGGAAGATGACGAACTGCGTTTCTCCCTGGCGCTCGTCTGCCTCGAGGCCAAGGCCTGGGATGAAGCCAAGGGTTACCTGGACGAACTGATCGCCCGCGACAGCCATGTCGACTCGGCGCACCTGAACCTGGGCCGCATCGCCGAAGAGCACAACGACCTGCAGACCGCCCTGGATGAATACGCCCAGGTCGGGCCGGGCAACGACTACCTGCCGGCACAACTGCGCCAGACCGATATCCTGGTCACCACCGGGCGCGGCGCCGAGGCATCGAGCAAACTCAAGACGGCCCGCGACGAGCAGCCGGACTACGCGATCCAGCTTTACCTGATCGAGGCCGAGATCCTCTCCGCCAACCATCAGGGCGATCGTGCCTGGAGCGTTCTGCAGCAAGCCCTGTTGCAGTACCCCGACGACCTGAACCTGCTTTACACCCGCGCCATGCAGGCGGAAAAGCGTGACGACCTGGCGCAGATGGAGAAAGACCTGCGCGCTATCCTCAAGCGCGAACCGGACAATGCCATGGCGTTGAACGCCCTCGGCTATACCCTGTCGGACCGCACCACCCGCTATGCCGAAGCCAAGGAACTGATCGAGAAGGCCCACCAGCTGAATCCGGAAGATCCGGCCGTGCTCGACAGCCTTGGCTGGGTGAACTTCCGCCTGGGCAACCTCGACGAAGCCGAACGCCTGCTGCGCCAAGCCCTGGAGCGGTTCCCCGACCAGGAAGTCGCCGCACACCTGGGCGAAGTCCTCTGGGCCAACGGCAAGCAACGCGAAGCCAAGCAAATCTGGGGCAAGTTCCTCAAGGATCAGCCCGACAGCCCACTTCTGCGCAGCACCATCAAGCGCCTGACCGGTTCCGAGACTCTTTAAGCTTATGTTTTTGCGCCACCTCGTTGTTTTCAGCCTGATCGCCCTGCTCGCCGGTTGCGCGGGCTTCGGTGCCCGTGAGTCCGTTGAAGGGCACGGCGACCCGGCCCTCTGGGCCAAGCACAAACAGCAATTGAGCAGCCTCGACGGCTGGCAGATCAATGGCAAGGTCGGTATCCGCGCACCGAAGGATTCCGGTAGCGGCACCCTGTTCTGGCTGCAACGCCAGGATTACTACGACATTCGCCTGTCCGGCCCGTTGGGGCGCGGCGCTGCCCGCCTGACCGGGCGTCCCGGCCAGGTGAGCCTGGAGGTCGCCAACCAGGGCCGCTATGCCGCCACCAGCCCCGAGGCCCTGCTCCAGGAGCAATTGGGCTGGGAGCTGCCGGTGTCCCATCTGGTCTGGTGGGTCCGTGGCCTGCCCGCGCCGGACAGCAAGAGCCGCCTGAGCCTGGACAACGACAGCCGCCTGGCCTCCCTCGAACAGGATGGCTGGCAGGTCGAGTACCTGAGCTACAGCGAGCAGAACGGCTACTGGTTGCCCGAGCGCATCAAGCTGCACGGCCGCGACCTCGACGTGACCCTGGTGATCAAGGACTGGCAGCCGCGCCAGCTGGGCCAGTGACATGAGCGCCGCCCGCCTGACGCTGCCGTCGCCGGCCAAGCTCAACCTGATGCTGCATATCCTTGGTCGCCGCGCGGACGGTTATCACGAGTTGCAGACGTTGTTTCAGTTTCTCGACTACGGCGACGAACTGAGCTTCGCCGCGCGTGACGACGGCGTGATCCAGCTGCACACCGAATTCGAAGGCGTGCCCCACGACAGCAACCTGATCGTGCGCGCCGCGAAAAAACTCCAGGAACAATCGGGCAGCCCCCTGGGCGTGGATATCTGGATCGAAAAAATCCTGCCCATGGGCGGCGGCATCGGCGGCGGCAGCTCGAATGCCGCGACGACTTTGCTCGGCCTCAATCACCTCTGGCAACTGGGCTGGGACGAAGATCGCCTGGCCGCGCTGGGCCTGACACTGGGCGCCGACGTGCCGGTTTTCGTCCGTGGCCACGCGGCTTTCGCCGAAGGCGTGGGGGAAAAACTCACCCCGGTAGACCCCGAAGAACCCTGGTATGTCGTGCTCGTTCCGCAAGTCTCTGTAAGTACAGCAGAAATTTTTTCCGATCCGCTGTTGACACGTGACTCCGCGCCCATTAAAGTGCGCCCCGTTCCCAAGGGAAACAGTCGTAATGACTGCTTGCCGGTTGTCGCAAGGCGTTATCCAGAGGTACGTAACGCTTTGAATTTGTTAGGTAAATTTACCGAAGCAAAGTTAACCGGAACTGGAAGTTGTGTGTTTGGGGCCTTCCCAAACAAAGCTGAAGCTGATAAAGTCTCGGCCCTTCTTACAGAGACCCAAACAGGGTTTGTGGCAAAGGGAAGCAATGTTTCGATGTTGCATCGCAAGCTGCAGAGTCTGCTCTAGGAATCGAGTACTGGGTACTCGTTGCAACAGATACAGGGGCGTCGCCAAGCGGTAAGGCAGCAGGTTTTGATCCTGCCATGCGTTGGTTCGAATCCAGCCGCCCCTGCCATTTTCCTATACTCATCCAGGTTACCCTCAGCCTTCAGGTACTGCGCGTGTCCAAGATGATGGTCTTTACGGGGAACGCTAACCCCGATCTGGCTCGGCGTGTTGTACGTCAGCTGCATATCCCTCTCGGTGACATCTCTGTCGGTAAATTCTCCGACGGCGAAATTACTGCCGAGATCAATGAAAACGTCCGCGGTAAAGACGTCTTCATTATTCAGCCGACGTGTGCTCCGACCAACGATAACCTGATGGAACTCGTCGTGATGGCTGATGCCTTCCGCCGTTCCTCAGCCACTCGAATCACTGCGGTGATCCCTTACTTTGGTTATGCCCGTCAGGATCGCCGTCCGCGTTCCGCGCGTGTGGCTATCAGCGCGAAAGTCGTTGCTGACATGCTCACCGTCGTCGGCATCGACCGTGTTCTCACGGTTGACCTGCACGCAGACCAGATCCAGGGCTTCTTCGATATTCCGGTAGATAACATCTACGGCTCCCCCGTTCTGGTGGATGACATCGAAGACCAACGTTTCGAAAATCTGATGATCGTGTCTCCGGACATTGGTGGCGTCGTGCGTGCACGGGCCGTTGCCAAGTCGCTGGGCGTGGATCTGGGCATCATCGACAAACGTCGTGAGAAGGCCAACCACTCCGAAGTGATGCACATCATCGGTGACGTCGAAGGCCGCACCTGTATTCTCGTCGATGACATGGTCGACACCGCCGGCACCCTGTGCCACGCGGCGAAGGCCCTCAAGGAACATGGCGCTGCCAAGGTCTTTGCCTACTGCACACACCCTGTGCTGTCGGGTCGCGCGATCGAGAACATTGAAAATTCCGTGCTGGACGAGCTGGTGGTGACCAACACCATCCCGCTGTCCGCCGCAGCACAAGCCTGTGCGCGTATCCGTCAACTGGATATCGCACCGGTAGTCGCCGAAGCGGTTCGCCGCATCAGCAACGAAGAATCGATCAGCGCGATGTTCCGCTAAGGGCCCAGCCCTTTCGGATGTCTCGTTGACGAAAAGCGCCCCGCCCCAACACCTGTTGGGGCGGGGCTTTTTTGCCCATACCGCCTTTAGCGCTGGTCGCAAACGCTAGGGTGGATGTGGTTAATTTGGAGAGTCAACATGAACGAATTTACCCTGAATGCTGAAGTGCGTTCCGACCTGGGGAAAGGTGCGAGCCGCCGCCTGCGTCGTCTCGCAAGCCTGGTTCCAGCTGTAGTCTACGGTGGCGAAAAAGCCCCTGAGTCCATCAGCATGCTGGCCAAAGAAGTTGCCAAACTGCTCGAAAACGAAGCGGCTTACAGCCACATCATCGAGCTGAACATCGGCGGCGCCAAGCAGAACGTCATCATCAAGGCACTGCAACGTCACCCGGCCAAAGGCCACGTGCTGCACGCTGACTTCGTCCGCGTTGTCGCCGGTCAGAAACTGTCCGCTCACGTTCCTGTGCACTTCATCAACGAAGCAGCAGCAGTCAAGAAAGGCGGCGAGATTTCCCACGTTGTGGCCGAAGTCGAAGTAACCTGCCTGCCGAAAGATCTGCCTGAGTTCATCGAAGTCGACCTGGCTGATGCCGAAGTCGGTTCGATCATTCACCTGTCGGACCTCAAAGCTCCGAAAGGCGTTGAGTTCGTTGCACTGGCCCACGGTAACGACCTGGCTGTTGCCAACGTTCACGCGCCACGTGTTGCACCAGAAGCCGCTGCCGAGTAATTTTTTACTCCGCAACGTCGGAGTCATGGAAACATCGCGAGCTGGCAAGTAGCGAGTAAAGCGGGCGGGATCGCGAAGTTTGCATCATGTAAATGAGCATGTTTCGTCCACGTTCGCCGCTAGGCTCAATAGCCGCGATGTTATCCACAACTCCTAGGAAGGGCCCCTGTCGTGACTGCCATCAAACTGATCGTTGGCCTGGGAAATCCAGGCACCGAATACGAACAGACCCGGCATAACGCGGGGGCCCTTTTTGTTGAGCGCATCGCCCACGCCCAAGGTGTCAACCTGGTGGCCGATCGCAAATATTTCGGCCTGACCGGGCGCTTCAGTCACCAGGGTCAGGATGTTCGTCTGTTGATCCCCACCACCTACATGAACCGTAGCGGCCAGGCCGTCTCGGCATTGGCTGGATTCTTCCGTATCACGCCTGAAGAAATCCTGGTGGCCCACGACGAACTGGACTTGCCTCCCGGCGTCGCCAAGCTCAAACAGGGCGGCGGACACGGCGGGCACAACGGCCTGCGCGACATCATCGCGCAGCTCGGCAACCAGAATACCTTTCACCGCCTGCGGCTTGGCATTGGCCACCCGGGCGTTGCCAGTATGGTTTCAAATTTTGTCCTGGGTCGTGCGCCACGCGCCGAACAGGAAAAACTCGATGCCAGCATCGATTTTGCCCTCGGCGTGCTGCCGGATATCCTCGCCGGGGAATGGAACCGCGCGATGAAAAACCTGCACAGCCAGAAGGCCTGACTCTTACCCGAGGGGAAACACCATGGGATTCAACTGCGGCATCGTCGGCCTGCCCAACGTCGGCAAATCCACCCTGTTCAACGCCCTGACCAAATCCGGTATCGCGGCGGAGAACTTCCCCTTCTGCACCATCGAGCCGAACAGCGGCATCGTGCCGATGCCCGACCCGCGCCTGCAGGCCCTGGCCGAGATCGTCAAGCCCAAGCGCATCCTGCCGACCACCATGGAATTCGTCGACATCGCCGGCCTGGTGGCCGGCGCCTCGAAGGGTGAAGGCCTGGGCAACAAGTTCCTCGCCAACATCCGCGAGACCGATGCCATTGCCCACGTGGTCCGCTGCTTCGAAGACGAGAACGTGATTCACGTCTCCAACAGCGTCGACCCCAAGCGCGACATCGAGATCATCGACCTGGAACTGATCTTCGCCGACCTCGACAGCTGCGAGAAGCAACTGCAGAAAGTCACGCGCAACGCCAAGGGCGGTGACAAGGACGCCGTGGTGCAAAAGGGCCTGCTGGAGCAGTTGATCGCCCACTTCACCGAAGGCAAGCCGGCGCGCAGCCTGATGAAGAGCATGAGCGACGACGAGAAAGCGGTGATCCGTGGTTTCCACCTGCTGACCACCAAGCCGGTGATGTACATCGCCAACGTTGCTGAAGACGGCTTCGAGAACAACCCGTTGCTGGATGTGGTCCGGGCCATTGCCGAGGAAGAAGGCGCGGTCGTGGTGCCGGTGTGCAACAAGATCGAAGCGGAAATCGCCGAGCTGGAAGACGGCGAGGAGAAGGATATGTTCCTCGAGGCCCTGGGCCTTGAAGAGCCAGGCCTGAACCGCGTGATCCGTGCCGGTTACGAAATGCTTCACCTGCAGACCTACTTCACTGCCGGTGTCGAAGAAGTCCGCGCCTGGACCGTGCGTGTCGGTGCGACCGCGCCACAGGCCGCTGGTGTGATCCACACCGACTTCGAGAAAGGCTTTATCCGCGCCGAAGTGATCGCCTACAACGACTTCATCCAGTACAAGGGCGAAGCCGGGACCAAGGAAGCCGGTAAATGGCGTCTGGAAGGCAAGGAATACATCGTTAAAGACGGCGATGTGATGCACTTCCGTTTTAACGTGTAAGCGTTGCTGGAATCGAAGAAGCCGCGTTGATACGCGGCTTTTTTGTGGGCGTGATATCGACCCGCTATGCGCGACTAGAACAGATAGCCCATGTAGATCGCGGCGCTACCACCGGCCTGCACGCCAGCGTTCATGCCGGCCATGACTACCGCGCCCTTGGCCGACTGCAGCAACTGCCGGTTGACCGTGGCAGAGGCAATGAGCGAGGTCGCCGGGTTGGAACTCACCGCCGCCGCCAACGCCAGCAGCTTGGGATCAAGCCCGAACAACAGGGCCGTGGCCGAACCGCCGACCACCAGACCCGCTGCCACCTCGGTATACAGGCAGGGCCCGGTGATATCGTCATCGGTCAGGTCACGACTGAGCAAGGCGTCGCTGACAAACACCTTGCCGGTACTGGGAAAAGCCTCCGCCGCGCCGGCTGCCCCCACGCTCTTGCCCTTGAGCTGGATATTGATCTTGCCGATACGCGGCAGGCGCGCGCCAAATCCGACACCCACCCCGACGCCACCGTAGCGGTAGCTGACGTCCTTGCCCTGGGGCGAACGCAGGATGATCGAACCGCCACTGCCGGCCAACAGGGCCACGCTCAGACCGCCGCCACTGGCGGTCTGATACTGCCAGCGACTTTCATTGACCGGGATCGGGATCGGGATGTTGTAGCTCATACGTTCAAAGTCCTTTAAGTGAATGAACCGCACCACGACCGCGCTGACGGACACCCCTTGTCAGGCCGGCAATGATGAACACCAGACCGATACCAGCCAGTACCCCGGGAGTGCCCCACAGTGCGGCCGGGTCATCGATAACGGCGCTACTGGCCGGCTGCTCGGGCAGGTAATACACCCGCACCCTCTGATCCTTCTGGTAGCCGAAAATAAACCCGCCCTGGGGGTAGGAGATCTTTTCACCACCGCTGGCGGTGAAGGCAATTTCAGGATGTGAACCACCGGCATTCAAGTGGCTGACGATGCCATCGGCGGTTTGTGCGTGGGCGAGGAATTCGCGTCGATCAAGGGTGAGATTGACGGCAATGCCCAACAAGACGATACCGATCAGGGCAAAGAGCAGACCCTGCAATATCTTCCCGAGGCGTGACGGGGTGGAGTTAGCCATGGCTTCTCTCGGTATTCGTCCATGAAAGAGGATGGTCAGGATAGCAAGAAACCTTCGGGAAGTGCTTTGTACAGCACGACGGGTGAGGCATGTTCGAGTATTGCGACGTGCTGACCGAAGCAAGGAAAGTATTGAGAATCCCAGGACTGACTGAGCTGTAATGAGCTTTATTGAGCCGTAATGAGCCGTAACGAGCTATAACTCGCGCCTGGAGGGCAACCGTTACTCCTTGCTCGCCACCGAGGAGTTGTTCAAGAGTGGCGCTACCGGCTGACGATGAAGCAGACCGAGAACTGGATCAGTGCCGGTCGCCCTTTGCAGGGTTAAGCATGCGTGCAAGTGAGATCGACCAGTTGCCGAGTGCACCTACAGCGCAATCAAGCCAGCGCCACTTCCACCCTGTTGCGCCCAGCTGACTTACCCTCGTAGAGCGCGCGATCGGCCCGCGCAATAGCGTTGCTCAGCGCCTCCTGGGCCCGATATTGGGTAATGCCGATGGACAGGGTCACGCTGACTTTATGACCGTCACTGTCAATCACCAACGCCTGGATCGCCTTGCGTATGCGCTCCGCGCTTACAGCCGCCTGATCAAGATCGGTTTCCGGCAATACCGCCAGAAACTCTTCGCCACCCCAGCGCCCGATAAAATCCTGTTCGCGCATTGAGTGCTTGAGTACCAGGCTCACCGCATCAAGCACCCGGTCGCCGATATCGTGACCGTACTGATCATTGACGTGCTTGAAGTGGTCGATATCCATCAACATCAAGGTCAGGTTGCCGGGGCATCGATGGTGCCGCGCCAGTTCCTTCTCGGTCAGCGCAATCATGTGCCGGCGGTTGAACAGGCCGGTTAAGGAGTCTGTCGTTGCCATCCGCGCCAGGCTCCTGTGGGCACGGGTCACCGTGACCACATAGAACAGCGCCAGGTAGCTGAACATGCAGAACACCACGGTCAGGTTGAAAATGTGCACACCCAACAGGGCATTGGAGGAAATGGGTTGCAGGGGCTGGATGTACCACATGAGCGCATCCAGCCCCACATAGTAGGCCCACAGGCAAGCCGCGAGGATCCAGGCGCTACGGGCACGCATGGTCACGAACAGGGGCGGAATGAACATCAGCAGGAAATAATGGAAGCCGCTTTCCCAGCCAATCAGTACCGTTCCCAACCCTGCGTGCACCAGCACTTCAGCGCGGATCAGCAGGATCGCCAGCCGATTGCGCCGTTGGCTGAACGCGCGATAGGCGTAGACATACATGGCCACGCTGATCACGTTGACCCAGGCCAGGATGGGTGAACCCAGCATGAGAAAAATGAAGAGAAAAGCGACGTCCACAGCACCAGCCAACTGGCAGCAACGCATGGAAAGCTGCCAGAACTCGGGACGCGCATAACTCTTGTGCTGGTTTTCCGGGGAAGTCCCTGACATCAAACCTGTCACCTCAGGTTCCGGTTATGATTCCCGGTCCCTATGTAGGTTGACTACCTGATAGCCGACAGCTAAGTAGAGCCTGAAGTGTAGTGAATCGCCAGGGGATCGGCCAGCCCAAAAATGGCACATTGCCTCTATGATTTGAAGCGCCCCACCAAGCCGTTCAATTCATTCGAGAGGTGCGAAAGCCGGCCCGAGTCTTCCTGTGCGGAACTGGCCAGGCTTTCGACCAATCGCGCCTCGTCGTAGATCTGCTGGATATGCCGATTGATCTCCTCGGCCACGCTGTGCTGCTCTTCCGCCGCTGCCGATATCTGCAGGTTCTGATCGCGGATTTCATTCACCGACTGCTGGATGCCTTCAAAGCTGTCACGGGCACTCTCGATCGAGGACACACTGGCGCGCGACAGGTCCAGGCAGCTTTCCATCTTCTGCGACACTTCTTGGGTCTTGCTGCCGAGCGTACCGAGCAACTGGTCGATTTCCCCGGTGGAGTCGGACGTGCGCTTGGCCAGGGCCCTGACCTCATCCGCGACCACGGCAAAACCCCGCCCCTGGTCACCTGCCCTGGCCGCCTCGATCGCCGCGTTCAGCGCCAGCAGATTGGTCTGCTCGGCGATGGCGCGGATGGTGCCGAGAATCTGGTTGATGTTGCGGCTGCCCTCCTCCAGCTCAACCATGGCCTGGGAAGACTCGGTCAAGCGCCGGCCCAGGCGGCCGACGTTCTGGGTGGTCAATTCGATCTGCTGTTTGCCCTCGGCCACACGCTGGTGTCCGCTCTCGGCGGAGTCGGCGGCCGTGCTGCATGAACGGGCCACTTCGTTGGCGGTGGCGACCATTTCGTTGAAAGCCGTGGACACCAACTCCACCGCTTCACGCTGGCGACCGGCCGCCTGGTTCATGTTGTCGGCCACTTCGCTGTTGACCCGCGAGGCGTCCTGCAAATTGGTCGAGGCGGCGCCGATACGCTGGATCAACTGGCGTATCGCGGCGAGAAACTTGTTGAACCAGCCGGCCAGCTCCGCGGTTTCGTCCTTGCCCTGCACCTCGAGATCACGGCGCAGATCGCCCTCGCCCTCGGCAATCGACTGCAACCCCGTGCTGACCTGGCCGATGGGCTTGACGATGACCCTGGCGAACGCCGCCGCGAGCAGCGCAAAGAGCAACACCAGCACGACCACGATCACCGCCGTCACATAGGTCATGCGCGTAGCCGCGCCCATGACTTCGTTGTACTCGATCAAACCGACATAACGCCAACCCAGGCCGGGGGATGTCCAGACATTGGCCATGTACCTGACCCCATTGATTTCCACCTCGGTGGAACCTTGCGCGGTGGCGGCCAGTTTGGCGTAGGGCTCGCCCAGATCCTTGAGCTGCTTGAAGCTGTGCGCGGCGTCACGGGGGTCGACCAGCACGGTGCCGTCTTCGATCAGCATCACGTAGCCGCTTTCGCCGAGCTTGATGCTTTTGACCAGCTCGGTGAGGTTTTTCAGCGAAACGCTGACGACAAACACACCCTTGGCTTTGCCGGCGTCATCGAGCATTGCCCGGGCAGTGCCGACCAGCGCCACCGCGTCCTTGTCATAGTAGTAAGCGGGGGTTCGCACCGTTTTGCCGGGGCTGGCCATGGCGGCCTTGTACCAGGGGCGCGAACGCGGGTCGTAGTTCGATAGCTGCGGGTCGTCCGGCCATTTGGCGTAGCTGCCATCTTCCAGGCCGATGGACAGGATGGCGGCGGCCGGGTGGGTCGCGCCATAACGGGCGAACGCATCGATCACCCGGCGAGCGGCCGCTGGCAGAGGATGGCTGGCGGCATCCGCGGTTTCATAGTGTTTCAGGCTGGCGACCGATGTGTATACAGGATCAACGGCCATTTGATCGACATTCTGCTGAGATCCATCGAAAAACTGCCGGATATTGCCGTCGATCTGGCGTATTTCACGGGTGCTGCCGTCGATAAACTGATCGACGGCCTGAGCCCGTATATTCAGCACCGATATCACTGCCACAAGGCTCACCGGGATAAAGGCGACCAATACAAAGGCAAGGACAAGCTTGTTTTTTATTTTCATTACGACAATCACCATCCGCGCAAGTGGGGTGCGAATGGCCAGACTACACGGGCAAATAGCGATTTGCCACCCAACCTGGATCAGATGACCAGATACAATATCCGCCGATTTTTCGTATACAAAAATATAAAACATTGTACCAATCGTTAGCGAAGACCTACCGTTTGACCAAGACCGGCCGCCCCTTTTCGAGCGATCCGGCCCTTCAGGCTCAAACTTTTCTGGTCTTCGGCAACAACACCGCCAACACCCCGAACAACGGCAGGAACGAGCACATCGTGTACACGTACTCGATGCCATGAATATCCGCCAGATGCCCCAGCAACGCCGCGCCGATCCCGCCAAAGCCGAACATCAAACCGAAGAACACCCCGGCGATCATCCCGACATTGCCCGGCACCAGTTCCTGGGCAAACACCACGATGGCCGAGAAGGCCGACGCCAGGATAAAGCCGATCACCACACTCAGCACCGTGGTCCAGAACAGGCCCACATAGGGCAGCATCAAGGTGAACGGCGCCACGCCCAGGATCGAGAACCAGATCACCGCCTTGCGCCCGATCTTGTCGCCAATCGGCCCGCCGGCAAAGGTCCCCGCCGCCACCGCGCCGAGAAACAGGAACAGGTGCAGTTGCGAGCTGGCCACCGACAGCTGGAATTTCTCGATCAGGTAAAAGGTGAAGTAGCTGGTGAAGCTGGCCATGTAGAAATACTTGGAGAACACCAGCAAGCCGAGCACCACCAGCGCCCCGATCACTCGATGCTTCGACAACCCGTGAGTGGCCTTCTGGCCCTGCTTGAGCTTGAAAAGATTCAGGTGCGCGCGGTACCAGCGACTGATCCCGTAGAGCACGCCCAGGGCAAACAGCGCGAACAGGCCGAACCAGGCGACATGGCCCTGGCCGAACGGAATGATGATCGCCGCCGCCAGCAACGGGCCAAAGGCAGAACCGGCGTTACCGCCGACCTGGAAACTCGACTGCGCCAGCCCATAACGCCCACCCGAGGCCAGGCGGGCAACCCGTGAAGCTTCCGGATGAAAAGTCGAGGAGCCGACACCGATCAAGGCCGAGGCCAACAGGATCAGCGGGAAACTGCCAACCTGGGACAGCATCAGAATCCCGATCAGCGTGCTGATCATCCCCATCGGCAACAGCAAGGGCTTGGGATGACGGTCGGTATAAAAGCCGACCCAGGGCTGCAACAAGGAAGCCGTCACCTGGAAGGTCAGGGTAATCAGCCCGACCTGGGTAAAGGTCAGGCCATAGTTGGCCTTGAGCATCGGATAGATCGACGGCAAGACCGACTGGATCAGATCGTTGATCAGGTGTGCCAGCGCCACGGCGCCTATAATGCGCATCACCAATGGACTGGTTTGCGGTGACGCCGACGCCAGGGTCGGGCCTTCGGAGGTTTGAGTAAGGGCCATGAAGTGATTCCGTAACACGGATGGATGCACAGTTGCAGGTGCAGCAATGTGCCATTTTTCGGTGCACTCACGCCAGATACTTGCAGAGCTAACAATCGGTTTTTTCCCGATGAAATGGCTGATAGCGTAACGCCATTGGTCTGAATCTTGCGTGCTCTGAGTGCTTACAGCACGCCCCCTTACAAAGGGAGCCGAGAATGGGAAGTTTCGCTACAACGGCTAACCTACACCGCCTCACAGCCGGACTTCCGAAGTATCTAATGACGGCACCCGTTACGATCGCACCAAAATCGTGCGCGGCGCCCTGAGGAGTAGTCGACCATGCACGCTTTTTTATCACCGGGGATTCGACTGCTGGGCCACTTCGGGTTCGCCCGCAAGTTTCAGGTACTGTTCCTGTTGTTCATCGTCCCACTGATGGGCAGCCTGTACCTGATCGGCCAGGATTATCGCAGCAAGCTGGCACTGATCACTGAAGAGCGCGCCGGCGTCCATCAACTGCTCTCCCTCGATTCACTGGACAACCTGCTGGAGGCCCAGCGTGATCGTGCCGCTCGTTGGCGCGCCACGGAAACCAACCGGCAGCCGACACCCGCCACCCTGGCGGCCATGGCAACACTGGACAAGGCCCAACCGGAGATCGACCAGGCCGTCGAGGCACTGGGCAAAACCCTGCAAAGCGAAGGTGCCGATGCCGACACCCTGAAGCGCTACCAGATCCTCCAAGCCGCCCTGAGCGGCCTCGACTCCGCCAGCCTGAGCAAGGTCGGCTGGTGGCCGGACGGCTACGATCGTTTCACCAGCGCCTTGAGTGCACTGCAAGCGCTGCGCGAACAAATCGCCATGGACAGTCGCCTGATCCTCGCCCCCTGGATGGAAACCTACCTGCTCACGCAAATCGCCACCCAGCATGCGCCGGACCTGATCGAACGGGTCGGCCGGCTGGCCAGTGTCGGCCAGGCCTCTGTGGTCTCGGGCCAGTTCAGCCTGCAAAGCCGCCTGCAATTGAAGGACCTGCGTAGTCGTATCGGCGATGCCCGGGACCAGTTGACCAAGACCGGCAACCTGCTGGAAAGCCGTCTGCCGGCGGAGCTGAAAAGCTGGGCCGAGCGTTACCATGCCAGCCTGACGCACCTGGACGAGGGCCTCAAGGTGCTCGACGACGGCATGTTCGGCGGCAGCATCACCCTCAAGCCCGATGGCTTCGAACAGGCCCTGGACAAAATGCTGGGTGAGCTCGCCAGCTTGCGTCAGGACAGCCTCACCTCCCTCGATAGTCGCCTGGACTATTACCACGGCGCGGCCATCCGCCAGTTCAGCCTGTTGGCGGCGATCTTCGGTTGCCTGCTGCTGGCGGCGCTGTACCTGTTCGTCTGCCTGCAAGCCTCGATCCGCCGTAGCGCCAGCGGTATCACCCTGCTGGCCGAATCCCTGCGCGACGGCAACCTCTGCTTGCAAGTGCCGGTGGAGGGGCGTGACGAACTCGCGGCCATCAGCACCGCGTTGAACGTCGCCGTGGTGCAACTGCGTACCAGCCTGCAGGGGGTCGACCATGAAACCCTGCAACTGAGCGCGGCCGTGCGCACCCTCAACACCCACTCCAGCGGTGCCCTCAGCGAGGTCGAGACGCAACAGGCGCAGATCAGCCAGATCGCCGCGGCGGCCACCCAACTGGCGGCCACCTCCCAGGGCGTGGCGCAGAGTTGCGAACAGGCTTCCGGCAGTGCCCAGAACACCCAGCGCATTGCCTCGGAAAGTAGTCGCGACAGCCAACGCACCACCGCCAGCATCCAGCAGTTGAATCAACGCCTCAACGAAACGGCAGCCGCATTGGGCCGGGTCAGCGAGCAGGGCCAGCAGATCCAGCTGGTGGTCGACACCATTCGTGGGGTGGCCGAACAGACCAACCTGCTGGCCCTGAACGCCGCTATCGAAGCGGCGCGGGCCGGCGAGCAAGGGCGGGGCTTTGCGGTGGTGGCGGATGAGGTGCGCAGCCTGTCCCAGCGCACGCAATCGTCCACCGCGCAGATCGCCAGCACCGTCGACAGCCTGCGCTCCACGGTCAGCCAGGCGGTGACCTTGATGGAAGCGGCCTGTATCCAGGCCGAGACCGACGCCCAATCGGTGACCGGACTGGGTCAGCGCCTGGTGGAAATCGCCGGCGCGGTGCAGACCGTCACCGACACCCTGGCGCAGATCGCCACGGCGGTGGACGAACAGGCGAGCACGGCGGATGAGGTCAGCGGCAATATCCAGCAAATCGACCAGGCGGCCGTACGGCTGCTGGAAGGGGCTCGCGCCGTTAACCGCGCGGCGGACAGCCTGAGCGAAGGCAGCAAGGCTCTGAGCGACAATACCGGGCGTTTCCGCCTGAGTTGAGACGGCGTTGGCCCGCGGTTTTCACCGTCGGGCCTTAACCGGTTGATAGCGCAGAGAAAATTTTCAGATATTTGCTTGACACAATTGCGTTACCGGCGAATAATGCGCGCCACTTGGCTACATAGCTCAGTTGGTTAGAGCATAGCATTCATAATGCTGGGGTCCGGGGTTCAAGTCCCTGTGTAGCCACCAAGTACTAAAAACGGCTTACCGAAAGGTAGGCCGTTTTTTTATGCCTGGAGAAAAGTGCCAGGCCGGGCAAGCCGCTCCCGACCTCAAAAAGGCAGGTCTCGGCGGCCTGAAAAAGCCGTGCGTCTCTGGAAAGCCCGCCCGGGATAAAGGGCAGGGATTTGCCGCCCAAGACCGACTGGATAAGCGCCGACTCAAGGTAAATCATACGGTAGCGAAAGCCGGCTTCGGTACAGGTGTCACTGGCCATGGTAACTTCATTACCTTCGAGACAGGACCTCCAGCTCAACCATGAAAATGCCCGACATCGACGCTATCCAGGCGTTTGTCCTGGTCGCGGAGCTCAAGAGCTTCACCCGCGCCGCGGATGTTATAGGCGGCACCCAGGCAGCCATCAGCCTGAAGATAAAGCGGCTGGAAGAAACCCTGGGGCGCAAGCTGCTGGAACGCACGCCGCGGCGGGTAACGCTATCTGCCCATGGGCAGACTTTCTTGGCCAGCGCACGGCATTTGCTGGATAACTACCAGCAAGCGCTGAACTGCTTCGGCAAGCAGAAACGCACCCTGCGGGTCGGCGTCAGCCATCACATTGTCGGGGCCGATCTCACCCTATGGCTGCGACGTATGGCGAACACCGACCCGGAGGTTATCGTCGCCTTCAGCCTGGGCACTTCCCGGGACATGCTGGAGAACTACGAGCAGGGCAAGCTGGATGTGGCCTTGATCCTGAGGCACGACAACCGACGCCAGGACGGTGAGGTGATTGGCGCGGCACGATTTAGCTGGATGGCTGCACGCGACTTCGAACTGCCGCCCGGAGCACCTTTACCCCTGGCGATACAACCGGCGCCCTGTGGCATGCGGAGCATGGTGATGGCGGTGCTACAAACACAGAATCGCCCTTGGGAAGAGGTCTTTGTCGGCAGCGGGATTCTGGCCATCGGCGCAGCCGTCGCCGCCGGCATCGGAATAGGCGCGATGGTCGGGCGCATGGCTCCAAACGGCTGCGTCGACGCGGCACAGCGGATCGACCTGCCGCCCCTGCCCTCTCGCGAAATCGTGCTCTACACCGCGCAGCGCGACGCCCAGGCGCAAGCGCTGATCAGTACTTTGAGCGCAGACATTTCAACTGGTTGAGCTAGAAGAATAAGCGCCCAGTCAAGGCCATCATCATCGTCAGGCTCAGCAAACCCAGGCTGACGAGGACGAATGCCGCGAGATGTACAAGTACGATCATGAGCGACCGCATTCGATACTGTTCCATATTGGCTTCCTTGGTGGGCTCCAGAAGCAGCAGTATGGGGAGGGGGATAGTGCGTGAAACAGACGTCGCGGGCTATTTCAGTGATAACCAAGTACTAAAAACGACTTACCGAAAGGTAGGCCGTTTTTTTATGTCTGGAGAAAAGTGGCGGCGCTGGTGATCGGTCTTCCCGAGAGTGTCAGATTTTTTGTGTGCAGGCTGGTAATGGCCTCCGTTAGGCAGGCCTTTGTTTCACCTTGGCGGCCAGATCGTAGCGTGACCTGGGACGCATTGGTTCCGATCCCACCTCCCGGCAGCAAGGTGTTGCTCTGTGAAGACATTGCTGGAGCCGGGCGCCCGGAGATAGATCGCGCGCGCACTCAAGCGTGGCTGTCCCAGCACGGCCATGGCGAGACGCCAATGATCATGAGAGACACCCAGAGCAGGTTGCCTCCTACAAGGCCCAAGCGACTCTGCAACTGGGGTGTCCACACTTTGAAATGTTTGTTTGTGCCTCAGTGATACTCCAACGCCGCCAGTACATGCCCAGGATCATTATACAAGGCTCGCAACAACGCCCTTGCCGGCCCTTCCGGCTCACGTCGCCCCTGCTCCCAGTTCTGAAGCGTCCCCACCGGCACATCAATCGCTTTCGCGAAACGTGCTTGAGAAAGCCCAGTAGCCTGCCTGATCATTTTGACCTTCATAGAATCGACGTGAAATTCGCGGGAAGGTGAGCGCTCGCCACGATCAATTTCATCCATCTGGGTCATGCTTTCGACCAGGCGGTTGAATAGATTTTTTTCCATCAGCTCCACCCTTTGTTCAAATCACTCAAGATCTTCTTTTCCGCCGGAGAAAGATCATCCTTGATTCCCTTGCGGTAGATCAGGATCAGCCTGATCTGGTAGGCCTCAGAAATGTGGTAATAGATCACTCTGACCCCGCCACTCTTGCCTTTGCCATTCGCGGCCCAACGAACCTTTCTCAGACCGTTGGTGCCCTGTATCAGATCACCCGTCGATGGGTTCTCAGCCAGATATTCTTGAAATTCGCTGTAGCTTTCATCACTCAGAAGAGCCGTGAGGTCTTCCGTAAAAATGGGAGACTCAATGAATATCATTTTTACGCCTATACGTCATTGGCGCACAGCCAGATTAGTCGCTCAGTTGCGGTTACGCAACATGCAGCCGACCATCCACCTGAGAACGTACTCACGCACAGTAAGTGGTTTTCGAGGAAGGCAGTGCGGCTTGAGGAGTTCGAACCACGAGACGCCAGGGCTCGCGATACGCTCAGATGGAGTCCACCATGATGAGGGCGGTCGCCAGTTTATGAACTGCACGCTTTCCAGCCGATCAGAACGGCCAGCGATGGCCGGACACACAACCTATGTCTTTCGAGGCACGCTGGCTGTAAGAAAGCGCTCTCCTCCAGCGCTCTTCAAAGGCCAGCAAGACGCCTCCCTTTCCATCGTCTGAAATTTCCTAGAAACTTCCGCCCTGTTGCGCCTGCCGATTTCGGTGGCTAGCCTTGAGTCGTCACTGCCAAATGCAGTGATCGGGTTTAGCAGCTCGGATTCGATTGGCGCACAGCGCCCCCTTTAGTCAGGCGCTTTTTATTGCCTGCCTTTTATGGTGGCTGTGCGCAGGGCACCTTCGGGTGCGCCGGGTTCTCCAATCGACCGGTCTGCTAACCTGCGTACAGCTGCCACCCCAAAATCGTTTAGCAGCGATGGTGTCAGCTCCAACCGATTTGATTGGAGATTCATCATGTTCAAGGTAACGCCCAATCCACCCGCCTCATCCGGCATGGAAACCATCGACCCACAAGCTGTCGACCGCGCCCTGGCTCACTACATACAGCCAGAAGGCCACGCACCAAGGCCTCCCAGCTCGATAGCACCGCACAAACACCCAGTCACCTCCCAAAGCCGCGAAGACGCCCTGATCAACGCCAGCTCGATCCTCGACTCCGCTGCCGCCACCGCCTATGAAAATGCCGACAACCTCACAGGTGCCAACCGCAAGGTGGCGATGGGTATCGTGCATCTGATCGAGCTGGCACAGCGGCAGGTAGACTCGGTGATTGAAGAAATAGCCGTGCCGGGCTGACAAGAGCAGTGCAATGGGGGCACCTGGCTAAATGCCCTCTCCTTTTTACCATCCAAAAGCCCTTGCTATTAGCCCCACAAAAAGCCCCGGGCGCTCGCAATGCTCTGGGGCTTTGACCTTGTCCCTGAAAAACGTATTCCTTACCAGCGCCCAACGTCGCCGCAAGGATATGGCGTGGCTAAGCCCAAGGCAGATCGCGCAAAGCATGCGCCAGCGGCCTATTTGTCTAATTGATTTATCTATTTAAATGAGTTGGCCGCCTGTTTCCTGATTATTTAGATTATCGAATTCCCCGCACAGAAAACCAGCACCGACACCGCGCTGACACGGATCGTGGCGGTGTTCGGCGTGGTGAAGCGTTACTGTGTTTATCTGTTCACGAAGCGCCTGTCTAGCGAGGCAACCGTCCTATCTGTGTAGTTTGAAGGAACCGAATAAAGAATTTGGTACAGATTTCAAAAAAAACCACCATACAGATGACCATCTGATTAGTTGTACGGTGAAAAAAACAACGGTCTGGATCTTAGTTTTTCGGTAAAAACGGTAAAAAATATCACGTCATGGATATTGACCACTCTCTAACAAACACCAACAAGCCAATAAATAATGGCGAATTTATCACTATCTATAAGCACTCAAATACTTTAAATAAATCAAGTTATGAGCCCGCTAGCGTCGCTTTCAACCACTGTTCTTTTGAAAACGCCCACTCAATGGATGAGCTCGCCGTGAACAAAACAGCTGAATTCAACAACCGCCAGGATAATAAAGCCTCACAACTGAAAGCACGAAATGCGTCGAGAATGGCTGAAATAAGCCGTCCACATTTCGACGGCACTTATGAAAAAAGCCTGATGGGCGTGTCTTGCAGAGTTTTCGAGAACCGACGCATCGAGATTGCCACCCGCGCAAGGGAGGTGATCGATTACACCCGATACGGCTACCTCAGCCTGGACAGTCATCCCAAAGTGCTCGCAATAGCGCTCGCCAACTTTGCCTCGGTCCTTCAGACATACAGGTGCTGAGCATGAATATCGCCAACTGGCTGGACCAAGCCGGCCTTCGCTACCCGAAGCATCCCGCCTTGTTCGAGGGCCGGCAGCAAGTCGCCAACTATGGCGACTTTGTCGCTCTGGTCCGGCACCGAGCTGCGTATCTGATCGACGAGCACGGCATTGCCCCCGGCGACCGTGTCGCGCTGTCCATGAAGAACTGTTGCGAATACCTCGAACTGCTCTACGCCATCTGGTGGGCCGGTGCCGTGGCGGTGCCGATCAACTGCAAGCTGCACCCAGTCGAAGTCGGCTGGATCGTGCGCAACTCGCAGTCTCGGCTGATTTTCACCGATGGCGGCCAGGTGTTCGCGCCCGGAGCCCTGCCCCAGGAGTGTCGAGAGCTGGATCGAGAGGACATGGGAGCACTCACATCAATCACTTCGCCACCGGACACGCCTTGTCCGCGTCAGGCCGATGACGTGGCCTGGTTATTCTACACCTGCAGCCCCACTGATCACTCCCAGGGGGTGATGCTGAGCCACGGTGACATGACGGCCATGTCGCAAGACTGTACGCCCGATGTCGATCCGATCGACGCCATGGTGTATGCCGCGACAATGTCTCACTGCGCCGGACTCTACAGCCTGATCCATGTGCGTCGGGGCGCTCGCCATGTCGTCCCGGAGTCCCGCGACTTCAAGGCCGACGAGCTGTTCGAACTGGCGAGCAGGTTCGGCAATATCACGTTGTTCGTGGCTCCCGCCATGTTCACAGACATGGTCGAACAGGCCCGCCGCCAAGGCTACGACGGCAAGGGAATCAAGACAATCATCTATGGCGACGCGCCCATCTACCCGATAGATCTGCGCAACGTACTGCTCAGGAACAACTACGGCGAGCTCCTCAAGACGGAGCTGAGCCTGTGGTTGAAGGTGAGCGCCAATGACGCCAGTGTTCCCTGAAGAACGTTTTCGCCGATAGCCGAACCTTCGGCGGGATCGACCCTACAGCAGTTCATCCAACTGGGGCTGGTAGAGATCGTCATTGCCACATGGAGGGAGGGCTTACGTGAAAATAACGACCGTTATAACAAGGGCCATACTTCTCGTTCAGGAAACTTAAACGCTCACTGACACACGATGTCGGGCCGCCTACTCACTCATGTTCTCTTGCACCTGCACGCAGGATCAAAAGCAAGTTAAACAGTGTACAAAAACCCCCACACAGACCCGACATTACGCTGATAAAGCCGACAAAGTAGTGGTGTTAACCTCTGATCAGCTTCGGGACTTTCCCGCAGCCGGCCCCTCTGAATGGTCAAATAATTCAGAGACTACAAATGACTACCTGCGCCTCTCGTTCCGACTCACGCAGGCTTTCCCAATATTCCGGAGGTCACGATGTCTATCGGTGCAATCTCAGCTTCGATTTCAACCCCCACCACCGCCACCACCCAGGCCGCGACAACCGCTGCGAACCAGGCCGCTACGCAATCCGCGACCACCAGCACCACCGCCAGCAGCACCGCGGCAACCCATAAGCACCATCACCGCCACGCCGCACAAAGCAGCACCAGCAGCGACAGCGAAAGCACAACCGCTTCGGCCAAACCGTCTGTAAGCGGCAGCGGGCAGAGCATCGGCGAGACCATCAGCGTCACCGCCTAAGCGCTGCTCAAGCCCGTCAAAACAACAAACCCCGCTTCGGCGGGGTTTGTCGTTATACAGCGCAATCCGAGTCATCACGCCAGTGGCCATGAGCCACAAGCCCCTATTGTTGCATCGGAACCGGTTGTGGCTGGTAGTAGTAGCCCGGCGGCGGAGGGGGTGGCGGTGCCTGGTAGTAAACCGGCTGCGGCGGCTGGACGTACACCGGCGGCGGCTGGACGTAGACCGGCTGTTGAACGTAAACCGGTGGCTGGGAGTTGGCGACGACCGTCCCCACTACCGCGGCGCCGACCACACCACCCAGTAAGGCCGCCCCCAAACCATACCCACCACGGGCCTCAGCCTGCCCCGCGACGGCGAGCACGCCCAGGAGCACGACGGCTATTTTTGCTCTTGAGAGCGGAGTCATCATGATAAATCCTCTTTTCTGCATCAAACCGGCTATTTTAATAAATGCTCCGGGAATACTGATCAGACCGTTTTTCCTGGGGAATACGTCACGCGCCAAAGTAAATACTTGGTAAATTTTGTATCTCATTTGTTACCTTTAACTTCCCCCCCGCCGCCCGGCAGTTCCAAAAATACAGAAACCCCCTCATAAATGGATTGAACTCACCGATCCAACACCAACTTCCGGCTATTTTTTATGTATATAAAACGATACACGATATAAAAACAGCGCGACATATTAAATGCAGCACGGCGATAGCAGTATGCCTGCACCCTCGCACCCGCCATTTTGACCACGCCTCGACGGCGCAAGGGTGTCAGCCGGGTCCTGCCTTTTTGTCGCGCAAACAAACAGGTCCCGTTTTCAGGTGGGACCTGCATCACTCAGAACATCACGGTGACCAACGAGCACTTAACGCGGCGCCGGAACCGGTTGTGGCGCGTAGTAGTAGCCCGGAGGCGGTGCCTGGTAGTAGACGGGCGGCGGTTGCTGGATATACACAGGCTGCGGCTGGACGTAAACCGGCTGTTGAACGTAAACCGGTTGGGAGTTGGCGACAACCGAGCCCACTACGAGCCCGCCGACCACCGCACCCAACAGGGCCGGACCGCCCCAACCCCAGCCGTAACCGTGGCCGTAGCCATAGTGGCCGTAACCGTACCCACCCCGGGCATCAGCCTGCCCTGCAATGGCGAGTACGCCAACAAGCAAGACAGCTACTTTCATTTTTGAGAGTCGACTAATCATGATAAGTCCTCTGCATTTGCACCGAACCGGATTTAATAATATCCCCGGGCATACCTTTCAGACAGTTCTTTTTGATGAATTCGCAACGCGCCAAAGTAAAGACTAGGTAAAGTTTGTACCCCGTTCGTCACTTGACATCGAAACCGAATTAAACACCTGCTTTGGGCAGTTTCATGAATACGAAAATAAGCCCGCAAATGAATGGCTTCCGCCCTCCCCGTCTCAACTTTTGACACGTTTATATGTATATAAAACCATACTCGGCGGCGACGACTTCGATGCGCTGACGGCGGAACGCTATGGCTGGCTCAATCGTGCGTTACCGGATGTCGAGCTGGATGGTTTCGTCGACCGGCTTGCCAGACGAATCGCCTCGTTCGACGGTCAGGCCCGGGCGAACGCGCCGCCGGACTGGGCCTTGAGTTCGAGCTGCGCATGGGTCACCCCCTAGGGTGGTTGTAGTGCCTTCTCTGATATGAAATTCTCTCAAGCATCACCTTTTTTGAACTCACCTCAATGTCTCGCTCCCAACGTCTCCTGGCCTTGATCCAGATTTTACGGTGCCACCGCTTTCCGGTGGCCGGTGCAGTGCTGGCCCAGGAGCTTGGCATCACCTTGCGCAGCCTCTACAGGGACATCGGGACCTTGAAGGAACAAGGCGCAAACATCGAGGGGGTAGCCGGACTGGGGTTTGTGCTGCACCCCGGCTTTCTACTTCCGCCACTGATGTTTTCAGAGGAGGAGATAGAGGCCCTCGTCCTGGGTTCGCGCTGGGTAGTCGAGCGTGCAGATGAACGCTTGGGCCGGGCAGCACGTAATGCCCTGGATAAAATTTCGGCGGTCCTTCCATCAGGCCTGAGGGACGAACTGGACGCCTCTGCGCTACTCATCGGGCCCAGCACCTCGCCGTTGCCGGTAGACATTGTGCAGCCGCTGATTCGCCAGGCGATCAGGGCAGAACTGAAAGTGGACATCGTCTACCAGGACTTGAAAGGCGAACAGTCCTGCCGAATCATCTGGCCGTTTGCTCTGGGTTATTTTGATGAAGCCCGCGTACTGGTGGCCTGGTGCGAACTGCGTGAGGGCTTTCGGCATTTCCGCAGTGACCGGATAACCGAATTCAAGGTGGCCCAGGAGCGATATCCGCGCCGACGCCAGGCACTGCTTAAGGCTTGGCGTCTACAGGAAGGAATCAGGCCCCAATAGGCGATGACTGCTGACAAAAATGGGTAGGGGCCTGCGTAGGATAGAAAGCGCCAGTCAGCACTGTGCTGATAGCACCACTTCCATCCCAGGCCAGGAGCCCTTCAATGATCAAGCCCAATTTTTTCATCTTGTATGTCGACAGCCCAGAAGCCAGCGCCCGCGTCTACGCCGATTTGTTCGGTAGCGCGGCGATAGAGGCTTCGGCCACGTTTGCGATGTTCGCCTTGGGCTCCGGGGTCATGTTGGGTCTTTGGTCGAAGCACACGGTGGAACCACGGGTCGCCGACATCGGGGTTGCCGGAGAAGTAGCGTTCTCCGTCGCGGAAAAATCGCTGGTTGAGTCAACCTATCAAGCGTGGCTCGCCAAGGGGCTGAGCATTCTCCAGACACCGGTAGAGATGGATTTCGGCTATACCTTTGTCGCCCTTGATCCGGACGGTCATCGACTGCGTGTGTTCGCTTCGTCGGACGCCTAGTGGCGGACCAGGCGAGCACCTCCCCAGGTCGGCAATCCCACTCACCCGCAGTGTCGGCGGGCGAGTGGGGCCAACTCCCGCGCTCCGCCTTGTCAGTCGTCTTCTTCAAGCAGCAACAGCGCACTCAGCGTCTGGCGCTTCCTGATCAGACGATGCTCGCTACCCGTCACCAACACCTCCGCCGCCTGGGTACGGCTGTTGTAGTTGGAAGACATGGAGGCGCCGTAAGCGCCAGCGGTATGGAAAACCAGATAATCGCCGACCTCGGCACTGGGCAACAGGCGAGACTCGACGATCCCACCTTCAGACTGGGTGAAGACGTCGCCGGACTCGCAAAGAGGTCCCGCCACAACCGTCGCCCGCATAGGCAATGGCTGATCGCGCCGGGTCAGCAACGATATCTCGTGATAACTGCCGTACAGCGAGGGACGCATCAGGTCATTGAAGCCGGCATCGACCAGCGTGAAATGGTTACCGCCCATTGGCTTGGTGGCACGCACTTCCGATACCAGCACACCGGCCTCTGCCACCAGGAAGCGCCCCGGCTCGATTTCCAGGCGAACCGGGTGGCCCAGATGGCGTTCAATCTGCTTGCGGGCGTGGTCCCATTGGGCAAAGTAATGATCGACATCCACAGGCTGTTCGCCCGCCCGGTAGGGTACTGACAATCCGCCACCGGCTGAAATGGCCTCGATATCCTGATCCAGGCCCACGACCAATTCCGCCATGGTGCTGCACACTTGCTGCAGATGCTGGTAATCCACCCCGGAGCCGATGTGCATATGTAGGCCCACCAGATGCAGGCCGTAGTCCCGAACCAGCCTCAGGGCTTCGTCCAACTGGGTGTGCCAGATCCCATGTTTACTGTTTTCGCCGCCGGTATTGGTCTTGCGGCTGTGCCCGTGACCGAAGCCCGGGTTGATCCGCAGCCATACGCGGTGGCCGGAGGAAAGCGGCCCCAGTTGATGCAGCATGTCAATGGAGCCGATATTGACCTCGACCTGCGTCTCCACTACTCGCTGCAAAGTGGCCCGATCAAACACATCGGCCGTAAACACGATACCTGCCGCTCCCGCCACAGAATCGGTACTGAATCCGGCCTGCAACGCCCGCTCGATCTCGCCGAGAGAAACCGCATCCACCCTCGCCCCGGCCTCGCGCATCAAACGCAAAATATGGAGGTTGGAACAGGCTTTCTGGGCAAAACGCACTGTGTCAAATGCGCAAAGCTGCCGGATGCGCTCTTGAATCAAGCGACCGTCATACACCCACAAAGGAGTGCCATGTTGCTCGGCCAGTTGCAACAGCAAGTTGTCAGCGAGGGTTTTCATATCAGCAGGTCTCAGGCAAGCAATGCGCGCGCAGCAAGGGGCTATCGCGCAGTCGGCGGCATGATGACGAAACAAGACTCAATCATAAAATATCAATATTCAGAAAGATCATTCATTTATGATATGGCTTTCGAAATCGGTGAGCAGATCCATGTCAGTCACGTTGCGCCATATAGAAGTGTTCAGGGCCGTGATGACCAGCGGCAGCGTGACGGAGGCCGCGGCCATGTTGCATACCTCCCAACCGACGGTCAGTCGCGAACTGGCGCGTTTTGAGCAACTGACTCAACTCAAACTGTTTGATCGCGTGCGCGGCCGCCTGCGACCGACGGCACAGGCCCTCTCGCTGTTCGAGGAGGTGCAACGGGCCTACTTCGGTTTGGGGCGGATTCTCAATACAGCGGCGTCATTGCGCGAGTTCGAGCAGGGCCAGCTATCGATTGCCTGCCTGCCGGTGTTCTCGCAATCCTTGCTGCCCAAGGCGTGCCAGCGTTTCGTTACGCAGTTCCCCAAAGCGAGCATGAGCATCACGCAGCAGGAATCACCGTTGCTGGAGGAGTGGCTGTCGGCGCAGCGCTACGACCTGGGGCTGACCGAAGTGGCGAATGCGCCGCCGGGGACAGAGCTGTCCCCCTTGATGACGGTGGATGAAGTCTGCGTCTTACCGACTGGCCATCCGCTTTTGGAAAAATCGGTTCTGGCACCTGAAGACTTTGCCTTGAAACCCTTTATCAGCTTGTCCAGCCTCGATAGCTACCGGCAACAGATAGACGAAATTTTCCGACAAGCCCAGGTCGAGCGACACAGGGTGCTGGAGACCCACAGTGCCGCTTCGGTCTGCGCCATGGTTCGCGAGCGTGTCGGCCTGGCCATCGTCAACCCGCTGACAGCCTTGGACTTCGTCGGGCAAGGCCTGGAGATCCGCCCCTTCACCGTTTCGATCCCCTTTACCGTCAGCCTGATCAAACCTTTGCACCGCCCGGCTTCCAGGCTGGTCAGCCTGTTTGAGGAAGCCTTGCGGGAAGAGGCTGCGGTAATTGAAGCCCGATTGGCGGCGATCAGTGCTCATTCAAGGGTGAACTTGTAGACTCCAGGCATTAGAGATGAAAAGCCTGCCGGCCAACCAGCAACCATTTGCCATGCTGCTTCTGCCAGACCTGGAAGTTCTCGATCTCAGTGGGAATCAACTCGCTGCCCTTGATCGCCTGTCCCGAAAAGTGATGGCGGACGAACGCCACGTCACCTGACAGGGTGATGGTCTGGTTCTGCATCTCCAGCGTCTTGAACGCGCTTTTCCCTGTTTCGATATCGCCGATAAAGTCCTTCTTGCCCTGCACCTTCCCGCTGGAATGCCCGTAGGTCAGGTTCTCGGAGGTCAGGGCTTTCAACTCAGGGATATCCCTGGTCAACATGGCCTGGGTCAGGTGATCCACTGCGGCGGCAACCTCCTTCTCTCCCGTCGAAGGGGCTGCGGCTACGTAGCCACTGAAGAGGCACAGGAAACCAATAAGCAGCTTGATTCTTGTCATGGGGTATTTCCTTGTTGTTATGGGCACGGGGGACGGTTTTCGCTACCGACGATATCGTCAGTCATCGTACAACACAACAGGCTTTTGCCGGGCAGACCGACGGACGAAGTGCTTGATGAATCCACCGCTCCGGCCTAGCTTCGTGACACGTGCCGTTGAACGCCTGGCCGTACCGCCAACCTACGCAAAAGGATTAACCCATGCCTTTAGTCAGAATCGATGTGGCCGCCGACACCGCTCCTGAAACCATTGCCACCATCAGCGATGTGGTTTACCTGGCCATGGTCCATACCGCCAATGTGCCTGAACACGACAAGTTTCAGATCATCAACCGCCATGCCAGGGATGAGTTGGTCTATCCCGCTGACGGTTATCTCGGTATTACCTATACACCGAACATCGTGTTTATCCAGGTGACCTGGAATGCCGGACGAACGGTTGCGGTCAAGAAGGCGTTCTACAGGGCGATCGCCGAGGGGATTCATACCCGGACCGGGCTGCGTAAAGAGGACGTGTGGATCAACCTGATCGATGTAAAACGCGAGGACTGGTCGTTCGGCAACGGCGAGATGCAGTACGCGCCAACGGAATGAGATGACATTTTAAATATTGGGGTGGCGCGCTCAATACGACGCCCCATTGACGGCTACACTACAAGGCAAGGCCGCCTATCATTCGTTCAGTTGATAGTAACCATCAAGGAATGCAAGTTCAGTTTTTCTGTCAAAGGAGGAGGATAGCGTCATGCCGAACCGACTTCAGAAGGAAAACGCGCGATGAGAATTTCTACCTTGCTGGCTCTTGTCGCCGTATTGACCGGCGGCTTCGTCGCTACCGTCCCAGCCTACGCGGCGGACGATCAATCCTGCCATTTCCTGCCGGTGGCCGACAGTGCCGCCAGCCTCAAGCACGCCCAATCGGTGGGGGTGCTTTACAGTGAAAACACCGTCAGCACCCTCCAGTACCTTGAGCGCTACCATAGCGTTGCGCTGAGCGGTGCGAAGAATGCGGCACTGGACCCACGCATCAGCGACGCCTTCGTCAACAGCTCAGATCCGAAGCTGGCCATCGACTGGCTCATGGGCTCGCTGCAGAAACAGTTCAGCTCGGTGACCGTCTACGACAACCTCGACGCGCTGGTAAAGGCCCGTCCTGACGTGGTGGTGATGCTCGACACCTACAGCCGTCTGGTGACCAAGCGCAACAGCCAGTTCGAAGCGCGTTTCGTCGCCACGTTCTACGACTCGAACCTGCAGTACATCGGCAAGGCCGAAGGCTTCGGTGGCAAGGAACTGCCTTCGGTCTGGGTCCATGGCAAGGCCGCGCCGGAGATTGCCGCGCAAATCAACCAGCAACGCGATTTGCAGGTCAATGCCCTGAAGCAATTCGATGCCTCGCTCAAAGCCTTGGTGACCACCGGTGAAACCGATCGGGTCGCCACCAACTGATTCCATACATCGCCAGGGGAAGCCACGCTTCCCCTGCTATTTTCTACTCGCCAGCAATCAATATCCCGCCACTATTGGCGTCAATACAAGTGCCTTCGAACACGACACGATTAAACATTAAGATTCGCATTTAAGAACATAAGCAATATGCAGACGAAACAAATTTTCAATCGCCCTGATTATTTAAATAGCCTGTGTATCCCCTTCAACTTTTGAGTATGCTTTATCCCTTGAACTCGTCTGTTTCAAGGCGAACGCCAATGATTGCCAATGACCTCAGAACCCACACCTGGTTAGTCGACTAGCCTGGTGCGCCGCGGGCTGAGAGTCATTTGCAAATAAGGGAAGAAGTTTCTAATGAACGATGAACAGTTCTCCGACGAACACGAGGACGAACGCTACAGTCCTGCCGAACGTGCGGCAGCGGCGTCCCGTTGTACCTGGGTCAGTGTCGGGGTCAACCTGGCGTTGTCCTGCATTCAGATCATCGTCGGTATCCTGTCGAAATCCCAAGGCCTGATCGCCGACGGTATTCATTCCCTGTCGGATTTGATTGCCGACTTTGTGGTGTTGTTCGCCGGCCATAAAAGCAAGCAGGACGCCGACGAAGGCCATCCCTATGGGCACCTGCGCTTTGAAACCGCCGCCTCGATGATCCTCGGGCTCCTGCTGCTGGCCGTGGGCATCGGCATGATCGGTTCGGCCGTGCTCAAGCTGCAAACCCCGGAATCCATCCAGAAAGTACACATCACCGCGCTATGGGTGGCGGGCGCCGCGCTGGTGACCAAGGAACTGCTGTTTCGCTACATGCTCGCCGTGGCGAAGAAGGTGAAGTCTAGCCTGTTGATTGCCAATGCCTGGCATGCACGCTCGGATGCGGCCTCGTCGCTGGTGGTCGGTGTCGGGATTGTCGGCAATCTGGCGGGCTATCCGATTCTTGATCCGATTGCCGCACTGGTGGTCGGCGGCATGATTGCCAGGATGGGCTGGTCGTTCGGCTGGAACGCCTTGAACGACCTGATGGACAGCGCCGCCGATGAAGAAGAGGTGGCGTCCATCCGCACTACGCTCCTGGAAACCCCCGGCATCAAGGGTGTGCACGATGTACGCACACGCAAGATGGGCGACATGCTCGCGGTCGATGCACATATCGAAGTCGAGGCTTCTATTTCCGTTGAAGAAGGGCATGCGATTGCCGTGGCCGCGCGTGAAAATGTCATGCTGCGCCATCGGGTCCTGAACCTGATGACGCACATTGACCCCTGGCATCGGCCGGACCTGGACCATCTCGACCCGTCCAGATCCGGAGCCTGAAACCTGGGCTCTTCCACGGGCCTTTTAACGGCTGTTCTTCAGACTCCTGCGCGCCGCATGCCGCTCCAGCGCCAGTTCGATCAAGCGGCTTACCAGCTCGCTATAGCTCATCCCCGCCGCCTGCCAGAGCTTGGGGTACATGCTGATGCGGGTAAAGCCGGGCAACGAGTTGACCTCGTTGATCAGCACTTCGCCGCCAGTGGTAAGAAACACATCGACCCGCGCCAACCCGGCGCAGCCCAGCACCTGGAACGCCTCGATGGCCTGTGCGCGAATGCGCTCGCTGTCCTCTTCGCTGATCGCCGCCGGCACCACCACTTCGGCGGCCTGCTCATCAATGTATTTACTGTCGTAGGAGTAGAAGCCGCTGCGCACGACGATCTCGCCGCAACCGCTGGCAATCGGTTGGTCGTTGCCGAGGATCGCGCATTCGATCTCCCGCCCGCTGACCGCCGATTCGATCAAGACCTTTTCGTCAAAGCTCAGCGCCAGGGCCAAGGCGGCCTGATACTCCTCGGCGGTCTCCACCTTGCTCACGCCCACCGACGAGCCCTGGTTCGCCGGTTTGATGAACAGTGGCAGGCCCAGCTTCGCCTGTGCGGCCTCGAAGCCGAGCCGCGCGGCGGTGGCCCGGTTCACGGTGATAAAGGGGGTCACCGCCAGCCCGGCATCGCGCAACAGGCGCTTGCTCACGTCCTTGTCCATGCACACCGCCGAGCCGAGCACGTCGGAGCCGACAAAGGGCAGGTCGGTCATGCGCAGCAAGCCTTGCAGGCAACCGTCTTCACCGAGGGTGCCGTGGACGATGGGGAAAATCACATCGACCTGCTCCAGCAGCGCCTGGCTGCTGGTGTCCACCAACTGCTGGCTGGACTTGCCGGGTACCACGGCCAGTTCGCGATTGGATTGGTTCAAGGCGATAAGCGCCGGGTTTTCGGCGTTGATCAGGTAGTTGGAGCTGTCGTTGAGGTGCCAGCGGCCCTGCTTGTCGATACCGATCAGGATCGGCTCGAAACGCTCGCGGTCCAGTGCATCGACCACATTGCGCGCCGATTGCAGCGACACCTCATGCTCCGCCCCCAACCCACCGAAAATAATCCCGACTCGCAACTTGCCCATCTTCCGACCTCGTGTCCAAATCTGTGTTTCAGGGAGATTCCCTTTGTGCGCAGACTATTCGCAAGGCGCTGGTTTGGCATCCCCTGATTTACGCTTTTTTTGAACACTACAGCACTCTAGGAGCCGGCTTGCTGGCGATTGCGGTGCAAGATGCAACGCGGTTGTCACTGGCAATTACGATGCACTACGCACCGCTGCCATCGCCAGCAAGCCGGTTCCTACAGAACTCGCATCATTCGTTTCGCCAATGCACATTCACCGTCTGGCCAGCCATACCATTGAGGACAACGCTCTGCCGGTCCTCGTGACCATTACGGCGGCTGACAACCTCATATTTGCCCTCGGGCAACTTGACGTAGACCATCGGTCCGACCTGAGTCAGCGACAACACCGACTCTCCGCCAGCCTTTTGGATCGTAATGTCCACATCGGGCAGGTACTCGCCCTTGGGTCCGACGGTCGAAACAATATGCAGGTTGTAACCACGGGTATGCAGCAATGCCTGGGTCTCATCCTCGCCGACCCCGCCCACCAGGTAAGACACGCCGTTCTGAGTCTGCGGCGATAGCTGTACCGCGTCCTGGTTGATCGGTTCACTGCCACCCACCGCCCAAGCGGTCGAGGACACGCCCAACAGCACAAGCCCGGACAAGGCACAGCCTAAAAGAACACGAATGGAGATCATGATGAACACTCCCTGGCTCCGATGGAGCCCGAGTCTCATCCTTCATGCGGGGCTGTCGCCCGATTTCGTTCGACAGTCGGGTGCGGGTCTCTGGATGGCGAGCAAGCGGCGCGGATGAGCGGGGGTTAACTTCACTTCTCGCAACGACTGCACTTTAAAGTCTAGTGCCGACCGACGGCCCGCTTAGATCAATTTCAAGCCATGGCGGAGGCCGGATAGGACAACCGGTTTCCAGAAATACGGGGGAAAACGCCCGATGACTGGCATCGGGCGTGGGTCAGGCAGGGCAGCGGCTCAAGCGGCGTTCAGCACACTCAGGTCCAGGCGCCCTTCGCGCAACGGCGGGCACCAGTAATAGCCGCCGGTAATCGGCCGGCTGAAGCGATACAAGCCGTCGACGATGCCATCGTCCAGGCCGCTCATACGCCGCAGTTGCGCCTCGAAGGCTTCGAAAGAATGGCCGAATGCCAGGAACATCAGGCCCGCACCCTGCTCGTTCGACCAGGGCATCGAGCGGCGCACCACGAAGGCCTCCGGGGCAAAGCTCTCCTGGGCGGTACGTTTGACGTGGGCGGACTCCGGTGCGTCGTCCAGCTCCTCATTGTCGCTCTTGCGCCGCCCCATGATGTTGTCCTGCTCATGAGCGGGCAGCGCGGCGAAACCATCCAGGTCATGCTGCCACTGCTGGATCGCGGCAAAGCTGCCACCGTCCGCGGCGATCCCCGCCGCCACCGCGGCCTCGTCCACCGGGTTCTCGGTGCCGTCTTCATAACCGGTCAGGTCGTGGCCGCTCTTGTGGCGGAAGGCCTCGGTCATCTGCACCAACTTCAGGGCCGGCGCCAGCGCCTGCTCCAGCGCACGACTGCGCAGCAGCAAATCGCCACGATCTTCACCCTGTAACCAGCACCACAGGGCATGCTGGGTCGACGGATTATCCACACCTACGCCGGTGATAACGGGAAAGGCCCGCAACCCTTGGACATGGCCACCCAGCGCCTGCACCAACGACTCGCCAAAACCGACCACGGTATGCTTTACGTCCACCAGCCGGGTGAGATTGTCGAGTGCGGCCGGCAATGCTTCGGCGGATTCAAGGGCGAAAAACAGGTGGCGTGCCTGCAAGGGCACAGGCTTGGCAAGGATGCCGGGCTGGTAGTGACTCATGGGAGCTCCTTTGGCAAAGCACGGAGTTTACCTTTGTTGCGCTCGCTACGCTTGCGACTGAAGCGACGGCGCCCTCAGAGCTTCTGTGTCATATAACGACCGCGCCCGGTTTTCTTGGCCTGGTACATGACCCGATCAGCGGCCAGCAGCAACGCATCGGCGGAACTCTCGCCGTTGCCCAGGGCGATACCGATCGAGACCCCCACCTGGCAAACCGTGCCGGCAATCAGAAAGGGCGTACTCAGCGCCGCGATGCATTTGGTGGCCACGGTACTCACGGTGTCTTCGGCATCGGTCCCGAGTTCGCTCAGCAGGATCACGAACTCATCACCGCCGATGCGCGCCAGGGTATCGCTCAGCCGCACCACCGCGCCAAAGCGCTTCGCCACCTGACGCAAGACCTCGTCACCGGCCTCGTGCCCGAGGGTGTCATTGATTCGTTTGAAGCCATCAAGGTCCATGAACAACAAGCCGACCTGCGTGCCTTTGCGCTGGGCCTGGGCCAACACCTGACGCAAGCGGCCAGAGAGGTGATGGCGGTTGGGCAAGCCTGTCAGGGTGTCGTGATGGGCGATCTTCTCGAGCTCCGCCTGCTTCTCGTTGAGCTTGAGCAACAGGCGATTGAACGCCGAGATCAAGTGACCGACTTCATCGTTACGCACCACCGGCAGGGGCGCATGGGGCAGTTCGTCTCGGGTCATGCAGTCCGCCTGGGCAGCGGCATGGAACAACGGACGAAAGAAAAAATACAGCACGATGGAACAGATAATGCCGAACAGAAAAATCGAGGCGATGGCCCCCCTGATCAGGAAACGCTGGGTTCGCTCAACGGTTGAAAAGGCCTCGTGGCCAGGCAGGCTGGCCACAATGAACCAACCCGTGCTGGGTACGGAGACCATGGCGCGGAGCTCTTCCTTGCCCTCGGCGTTGAGCGTGATCCCGGTACCGCGAAACCCCGCCATGGCCTGGTCCATCAGGGCATCGAGGCCCGGCCGCGATACCGGCTTGAAACCGATCCCCTGCGTGGAAGATTCGATCTGCAGGCGACTTTCCGGAAAAACCAGCTGGAACTCGCCCGTTGTCGTTCCCCCGCGGCTCTGCAGCAAGGAATCAAGAAACCCGGGGGC
Organism: Pseudomonas gingeri; assembly: GCF_013385425.1. Taxonomy (GTDB): domain Bacteria; phylum Pseudomonadota; class Gammaproteobacteria; order Pseudomonadales; family Pseudomonadaceae; genus Aquipseudomonas; species Aquipseudomonas gingeri_D. Next base: position 237,722 of record NZ_JACAQA010000010.1, read on the forward strand.
GGCGAGCGACATCATGCCAACGATGACGCCCCGTACCTCGCCCTCTGCATTCATGATCGGCGCGGAGATCGGCAGCATCGGTTCCGCCTTCGACCGGCCCTCGATCGGCCGGCCGATAAAGGGCTTACCGGCCAACCCGGCCTGAACATAATCACGATCCGCATAATCGCTATCGGGCGAAGCTTCTTGATTGGGGTCGCCCGCCACCCGCTTGCCACGGGCGTCGACGATAAAGAGATCGGTCGAGATCAGGGCCTGGTAGGGAGATCGGTCCTTCAGCCAGCCGCGCAGTTGTTCAGGATGCGCCAACAAGTCGAGGGGCATGCTGGCCGCAAGGCGCTCGATCAAGAGCCTGCGCCGAACAATCTTGCTGTCGACATCGTGCGCGACATAAGTCGCCAACGCCAGTTGCTGGCCTTCCACGACGGCGCTCAGGTCCTCGCGCAGGAAGTGGGTCAATACGTAATAGCGCACGATAGCGCCAGACACGACAATGCACAGCGCCAACACCAGCAATCGGGTCAACACGCTGTTGTAGATTCGGGCGAAGGTCAAAACGGCATGATGTTTTTTTGACATTATCGAAGTGTAACCGACGACATTACACTTTTCGCTATTTTCCCCAACGCTGCACGCACGCCATAGCAAAGCCTTGCGTAGGCAGAATCGCGCTTAGCCCATATGCACTGAACATCACTTATCAGGAGCTGGACCATGTCAGACACCAGAAACGCCTCATTTGATGCCATCGCCCGGGAACTCGGCTACAGCTTCGAGGGTGAAATGAAGATCGGCGGCAACTACGTACCGGCGGTGCGGAACGATCTTGAAGTCTATGTCAGCGGGCAGATTCCGCGCGTCGATAATACCGTGATGGTGACGGGCCGAGTGGGCGCCGAAACCACACTGGAGCGGGCGCGGCACGGGGCGCAGATCAGCACCATGCGGGCCCTGGCGATTTTGCGCCAGCTGCTCGACGGCGACCTCGGACGGATCAGGAAAGTCCTGCGCATCAATGTGTACGTGCAGAGCGCGGCGGACTTCACTCAACAGAGTGAAGTCGCCGACGGGGCGTCCGAGGTACTGTATTCGGTATTCGGCGAGGCCGGAGTGCATACACGTACCTCGGTCGGGGTGTACCAACTGCCGAAAAACGCCTCGGTCGAGGTGGATATGGTAGTGGCGCTCAACTAGACAACTGGTTGGCGAACTGCCCGACCGCATTGACCACCTTCTGCGCGCCGTCCTGGATCTCGACGATCACCGTGCCAGCCTCTGCCGCCAGCGCAAGACCTTCCTCGGCCTGGGTCTTGCCGCTGTTCATCAGCGACACCGCGTCCCGCGCCATGTCCTGGTTCTGCCGGACCACACCGACGATCTCGTCCGTAGCCTGGCTGGTACGCGAGGCCAACTGCCGCACTTCGTCGGCCACCACCGCAAACCCACGACCCTGCTCACCCGCGCGCGCCGCCTCGATGGCCGCGTTGAGCGCCAGCAGGTTGGTCTGCTCGGCAATGCCGCTGATGGTCTTGACGATGGTGCCGATCACCTGGGACTGCGCATTCAAGGCTTCGATGCCGTCGCTGGCGGTTTGCATGTGCGCGGCCAGATCACGCATCACCTCCACCGCCTGGGTCACCACGGTGGTTCCGCGCTGGGCGGTGCTGTCGGTCTGCAACGAAGTGCTGTAGGCAATGTTCGCCGCCTCGGCCACCGCCTTCTCCTGGTTCACCTGGGCGGTGATCACGGTGGCGAACTTGACCACTTTGTAGAGCTTTTCGTTGGCATCGAGGACCGGGTTATAGGACGCCTCCAGCCAGACCTCGCGACCATGGCTGTCGACCCGCTTGAAGCGACCGGCGACGAACTCACCGGCATTCAGGCGCTTCCAGAACGCCTGGTATTCGGCGCTGCTGGATTCAGCCGGCTCGCAGAAGACACGGTGATGCTTGCCCTGGATCTGCGGCAGGCTGTAGCCCATGGCATTGAGGAAGCGGTCGTTGGCGGTGAGCACTTCACCGGCCAGGTTGAACTCGATCACCGCGGTGGAACGCAACAGCGCACCGATCAGGTTTTCGTGCTCGCGTGACGATTCGATGGTGCGGGTCAGATCGTTGGAGTAAATCGAAAAACTGCGGATACGTCCCAGGGAATCACGAATCGGCTGCAGGATCGAACGCAGCCAGGCTTCCTGGCCATTGCCGCGCAGCAAGCGCACCGCACCGCTGAAATGCTCGCCCCGGGTCAAGGCATTCTTGAAACGCTGCTGAAAGTCAGAATGCTTGAGATAGTCCGGCACGAACTCATCCAGGCTGCGCCCCACCAGCGACGTGCTCGGGTAGAGCATTTCCTGGATGAAATTCTGGTTGGCCGATTCGATGCGACCGTCGGGGTCCAGGGTCAGCACAAGCATTTCCTGCTCCAGGCTATCCTTGACTTGCTGGACGCTGGAGAGTTCTTCGCGAAGAGCCGAGAGCTCCTGCTTCAAGCCTTTGTTAAACATGGGTGGCACCGATGGGCAAATGAAAGCGCGGGTAATCAGTCATTGGCATCGGCTAGGGCAGTTTTTTCTGAAGGCGGATTCCGGGTTATTTCCAGCGAGCGGCCAGCGAACAATTCGACTGAATTTTTTCCGCCCCCCGGGATCACTTTAGAACGACAAGGACGTATCCCCAGGAGGATTCCCAGGTTTATGAGCACGGCAAAGCTTTTCGTTATCGACTACACCCTTAATGGCACGCCCAAGTCTTTCGTGATTCGCTTGGAGCACATGGACAATGCCGAGGCCTGGCACTGGGCCAGTTGTGATGCCGGCGTGGGCCGCATCGGCAAGTTCGGTCGCGAACGGGTGAAGAAAACCAGCAAACCCATGGCCGAGAAATTCGGCATCGACGCGGTGAGCTGGCGCCAGGCCTGAAACATTCCCGCTGCGTGGCCGGGGGCCGTTTGTTGCCCCTGCCCGCGCCCTTATTCCGGCTTGAGCAATGCCTCATAGTCCGGACTGATTTCCGCCAGGATCATCAAGGCCGCCGCCCCCAGCGCCACCGCGTCGTGCCCGGCGGTACCGAGTTGCAGACGTGGGTACTCGCGGTCGCGACGACTGCTGATGGAACGGCTCAACGGTTCCAGCCCCTCCACCAGCCGATTCATGATCGCGGGCGGCAGGAAACCACTGATCAGGATGGTCTGCGGATCGAGCAGCGACTCGAGGATATTGATCGCCTGGCGCAAGGCCGGCACCGCCTCGTCGAGCCAGGCCTGGACACCAGCGGCAAAGCGCGGCTCGCTCATGTCCCAGGTGCTGATGTCCTGGTCGGCACGCTGGCCCAGGTGCTCGAGCAAGGCAGCAATGGAGATGTAGCGCTCCAGGCAACCGTGGTTGCCGCAATGACAGACCTTGCCGCCGGGCACCACAGTCATGTGGCCGATTTCCCCGGCGTTGTGCCAGTGCCCGGAATACAAGCGGTTACCCAGGTACAAGCCGGCCCCCAGGCCGCTGCCGATAAACAGGTGGACGAAGTGCTGCAGGTCGCTGGCAATGCCGTGCAGGCGCTCGCCCATGGTCGCCGCCGTGGCATCGTTTTCCAGCAGCACCGGCAGGCCGACGGCCTGTTGCAGGCGCAGGGCAATATCAGGCTCGTCCCAACCGGACATCGCGGTCGGCCCCACCGCGGTCATGCCCTCGACACTGAACGGTCCCGGCAGAGCCACGCCGACGCCGAGGAAGCGTCCGTGGGGCAGTTGCCCGCGAAACGCCGTTACCGTCTCGAGAATCAGCGGCAAAGCCTCTTCGAAGCTGGGGTAGTTCACCGTCAGGGTGACTTGGGCGCAGGTGTTGCCCAACAGGTCGAGCATCACGCCGATGATCGAGTGCTGCGCCACGTGAAAGCCGAGGGAAAAGCCACCCTCCGGATTGATCGACAACGGCACCGGCGGCTGGCCACGACCGATCTTCTCGGCCGCGTGCACCAGCAGCATCCCCTCCTCTTGCAACTCGGCGACGATATTCGACACCGTCTGCGCCGTCAGCGAGGTCAGTCGCGTCAGGTCGGCACGGGTCAGGCGTCCGCCCAGGCGAATGGCTTCGAGGATCACCCGGCGGTTGTGCAGGCGAGCGTGTTCAGCGTTGGTGCCGGTGGTCACCGTGCGGGTGTTCTGGAGACTTTTCATCGGCGAATGATCGGCGCTGCCAATTAATTAAATCAAGTTGAATTAATACTCGTGACGTGCTTTTCTATTCGTCAGGTCGCCGCTGTCCCAGGCGCCCGCAACCCATAACAATAACGATACCGAGTCGCTGCAAGGCGTCGCCGGCACGCAGCACCTTCGCTACCTGCCGCCACCTTCGGTTACTCGCGCAAGAGGACGTCACAGCATGAGCATCTCCAATCCCCCCGGGCAGAGCTCGTCCGGCAGCAAACGCAAGATCAGTCTGTTTCCCGCCACGGCCATCAACATGAGCCAGATGTGCGGCGTCGGCCCGTTCATCACCATTCCCACCATGATCGTCATCATGGGCGGCCCGCAGGCTTACCTGGGCTGGATCCTCGGCGCGCTGCTGGCCCTGTGCGACGGCCTGGTCTGGGCCGAGCTCGGCGCTTCGCTGCCCGGCGCCGGTGGTACCTACGTCTACCTGCGCGAAGCCTTCGGCAAACGCACCGGCAAGCTGTTGCCGTTCCTGTTCGTGTGGACCGCAATGCTGTTTATCCCGCTGATCATGTCCACCGGGATCATCGGCTTCGTGCAGTACCTGACCTGGTTCTGGCCGGACATGAGCCAGACCACCGGCAACCTCATCGGCCTGGTGCTGATCTGGCTGATCATCGTGCTGCTCTGGCGCAAGATCGAATCCATCGCCCGCCTGAGCATCGTGCTCTGGGTGATCATGCTGGCGAGTATCGCGGCGCTGATCGCCGCGGCCTTTTCGCACTTCCATCCGGAACTGGCCTTCAGCTTTCCCGAGGGCGCCTTCAACCTCGGCGACAGCAGTTTCTGGCTCGGCATGGCCGGTGGCCTGACCATCGGCATCTACGACTACCTGGGCTACAACACCTCGGCCTACCTGGCCGGGGAAGTCGAACAACCGGGCCGGGTGATCCCCAAGTCGATCGTCTGGTCGGTGCTCGGCATGCTGGTGATCTACCTGTTGATGCAGGTCGGCGTGCTCGGGGTGGTGGACTGGCACCGCATGCTCGACCAGAAGTCGGCGGCCTACAACTCCGTAGCCTCGGTGCTGCTCAGTGAAACCTGGGGCGATACCGCCGCGGCCGTGGTCACCGTGCTGATCCTGATCACCGCCGTGGCCTCGGTGTTCGCCGGCCTGCTCGGTGGTTCGCGGGTACCGTTCGAAGCGGCGAAGGACAAGGTGTTCTTCAACGCCTTCAGCGTCACCCACCCCAAGCACGACTTCCCGGTCTACGGCATCCTGAGCATGGGCGTGCTGACCTCCGGCGGTTTCATGATCGGACGCCTGACCGACCTCACTACCCTGATCCAGTTGCTGACCACGGTGATGATCCTGGTGCAGTCGGTGGCGCAGATCATTTCACTGTTCGTGCTGCGCAAGACCAAGCCGCACCTGAGCCGTCCCTACACCATGTGGCTGTACCCGGTGCCGGCGGTGATCGCCCTGCTCGGCTGGGTCTACATTTACCTGGCGTCCAACCACAACGCGCCTGGCGCCTACCCGATCCAGTGGTCGCTGGTGTGGGTCGCGGTCGGTTGCGTGGCCTACCTGTTCTGGGCGCGGGTGCAACAACTCTGGCCCTTCAACAAGACAAGCGATACCCACGATGCACGAGCCGTTGAATAACCCGGACGCCACGGCGTCCACCCAAGGTGTGCTGCTGGCGATCGACGTCGGCGGCACCAAGACCCAGATCGCCTGCTACGACCCGGTCAGCCAGCACCTGAGCACCCGCAGGCTGACCACCCATGCCGACGGCGCCCGTGGCGTACCGGCCTTCGAGCGCATCCTCGCGGCGGCACGCGCCTGTGTCGGCGACTTTGGTACCTCACGGGTGGCCAGCGTGGCCGCGGTGTTCCCCGGGGTCGTGCGTGGTCGCAGCCTGTTGATGGCACCGAACACGCCGGGGTTCGAAGAACTCGACCTGCCGTCGTTGCTGGGCGAAGGCCTGGACACCCAAGCCGTGATGCTCGACAACGACGTCAAGGCCGGCGCGCTGGCCGAGGCCCGCTGGGGAGCGCTGGCGGGCATCGACAACGCCATCTACCTCAACCTGGGCACCGGCCTGGCGGCGGCGGCCATCGCCAATGGCCGTTTGATTCGCGGGCAGAACGGCGCGGCCATGGAAATCGGCTACATGCTGGAGCCCTTTCTCGACCCGATGTACCCCGAGCTGTGGCGGACCCACGCACAAGGTGCCGCGCCACTGGAAGAGTTTTTCTCGGGCGCCGCGCTGACCCGCCTGGCCACGGAAATGCTCGGGCCGGGCCACCGCGCCCTGGACCTGTTTGCCAGCCGTGACCTGACGGTTCGCCAGGTGCTGGAACGGCGTATCGCCGGCATGGCGGTGCAGGTCAGCAATCTCGCCGTGGCCCTCGATGTCGAGCGCATCGCCATCGGCGGCGGGCTGTTTCACCAGGCCTCGACCCTGGCACCGGCACTGAAACAACTGATCGGCCAGGTGGTGCCCTTCCCTCCGGAGATTGTCGCCGCCCACTTTACCCATGACGCGCCGCTGTGGGGCGCCTTGAGCATGGCCATGGACGCCGCCGGCCTGAGCTTCATTCCCGGCGATCTTCTTTGCGTACCCGACAGCCCACGGGGCTGACGGACATCCAGGTATTTACGTTATGTCACTGATGCTCCAGGAAACCCTGTCGATACCCGCCGTCATGCAACGCATGCTCGACGACGACCGTGCCATCGTCGCCCTCGGCGAACAACTGGCCGCCGCGCCGCCGGAGCTGATCATCAGCGTCGCCCGTGGCAGCTCCGATCATGCGGCCGCTTACTTCGGCTATGCCATGATGAGTCAGGTGGGGATTCCCTGGCTGTCGATTCCACTGTCACTGGTGAGCCTGCAACAGCCGCCACTGCGCCTGAAACACTGCTGGGTGGCCGCCCTGTCCCAATCGGGCAAGAGCCCGGACCTGATCGCCAGCGTGAACTACCTGAAACAACTGGGGGCCCGCGTGGCGGCGTTCGTCAACACCGCCGAGTCGCCATTGGCCGCCGCCAGCGATGCCGAGGTGCTGCTTCCGGCCGGGCTGGAACAGAGCGTGGCCGCAACCAAAAGCTATGTCGCCATGTTGATGGCCGGGGTGCAGACCGTGGCGGCGCTGAGCGCCAGGCTGGGGCAGGACAATGGCCTCGGCGTCGCCCTGCAAGGCTTGCCCGCCGCCCTGGCGCGGGCGGTCGACGAGGACTGGTCGCTGGCCCTTGAGGTTTTGCGCCCGGTCGACAAGATGGTAGTGATCGGACGCGGCCCGGCGCTGCCCATCGCCCAGGAAGCAGCGCTGAAACTCAAGGAAACCTCGGGGATCCAGGCCGAAGCCTTTTCCAGTGCCGAGGTCCGCCACGGACCGATGGAAATCATCGAGGCCGGTTATCCGGTCCTGCTCTTCGCCCCGTCCGGGCCCGAGCAGGCCGGCACCCTGGCGTTCGCCGAGGACATGCGCCAGCGCGGCGCCCGGGTCTTGCTGGTGGCGCCACGAGGAACGCCCGGCGCCAACCTGGTCAGCGTGCCGACGGCCCACCCGTTGCTGGAGCCATTCACCATGATCCAGGGGTTTTACCTGATGGCCGCCAGACTGGCCGAGTTGCGTGGACGCAATCCCGATCAGCCACGCTTCCTCAAGAAGGTGACCGAGACGCGCTGACTGCGCAAAGCCGCCAGGGACGGACGCGGCTCAACAGCCGCGAACGCTCGAAGCCTCGGCCGTCGCAGAGGCACGCGGCCCGAAGTACAACGCGATCAGCACACCGACGCCGCCCATCACCGCGCAATAACCGACGCAGACCCAAGGACTCCAGGGCATCAGGCCGATCAGCAACAGCGGCGTGGTGCTGGCCCAGAGTGCGTAGGCGATATTGTAGGTAAAGGAAATACCGGAGACCCGGATGCGCGCCGGGAACAATCCCACCATCACTGAAGGCACCGCCCCTACAACACCACAGGCCAGGCCCGCCAGGGCATAGGCCAGGCCAATCCATTCAGCGCCATGGATCAGGCAGCTATAGAGCAGCGCGATGCCCAACGGCAGCAAGGCGCTGTAGAACAGCACCGCGCGCCAGGCACCGATCCGGTCCACCAGCCGGCCGGCCAGGACACAGCCGATGTTCAGGAACACGATCCCCAGGCTGCTGAGGGCGAATGTATGGCTGGCGCTCATACCGAAAACTTTCTGCATCACGGTCGGCGTGACCACCACCAGCACCACCACCGCCGAGGTCAGGACACAGGTCAGCAGCATCGCCGGCAGGATCGCCCGACGGTGAGTGCGCAGGACCGCCTGCAACGGCACCTCCTCGCCTTCTTCACGACGCGCCTGCAAGGCCATGAACACCGGGGTTTCGCTGAGCCAGCGACGCAGCCAGACACCGATCACGCCGAACACCCCACCCAGCAGGAACGGAAAGCGCCAGGCGAAATCGAGGATTTCGCCGGGGCTGTAGATCCGTGCCAGGGCGGTCGCGGTCAAGGCGCCCAGCAGATAACCGAAGGTCAACCCGGCCTGCAAAACCCCCAGGGCATAACCGCGGTGCCCGGCTGGCGCGTGCTCGGCAACAAAGACCCAGGCACTCGGCACCTCGCCGCCCACCGCCGCGCCTTGCAACACCCGCAGCAATAACAGCAGCAGCGGCGCCCAGTAACCGATCTGGGCATAGGTCGGCATGATCCCGATCAGCAGGCACGGCAGGGCCATCATCAGGATGCTCAGGCTGAAGACCCGCTTGCGCCCCAGGCGGTCGGCGAAGTGCGCCATCAGGATGCCGCCCAGCGGGCGAGCCAGATAACCGGTGACGAAAATTCCGAAGCTTTGCAGCAAGCGCAACCATTCGGGCATTTGCGGGGGGAAGAACAACTCGCTGAGGGTCAGCGCGAAGAACATGAAAATAATGAAATCGTAGATTTCCAGCGCACCGCCCAACGCCGCCAGGCCCAGGGTCTTGTAATCGGACCGGGCAAAACGACGGGCGTGCGGAATGTGATCGGCAGTCATGAAAACATCCTGGCAACGTATTCAGGTACCGCATCGGCCGGTTTGCCGGCCGCTGCAAAAATCGGAGGATACCTGAGTTTGCCAAGGGCATTGGGACGACATCGCGGATACCCGTCAGGGGGCAATATCACTCTGCTACCAAAGAGAGTCAGAAAATCTTCCCGGATTGATTTATCGTGGGCACCTGCTTACAGATTGCGCTCCCGGAGCTTCGCCTGTAGCTCCCTAATAAGACCAAGAACAAGAGGACCTCTCCATGGCCGCTGCTATAGAAACCAGCCGCTACGCCCGCTTTGCCCTGCTCTGCTCGAACTGGGCCGAACGCTGGTTTCCCGACTCCTGGGTGTTTGCCGCACTGGCGGTGATCGTCGTCGCCCTGGCCACCCTGGCCATCGGCGCGAAGCCGAGCGAAGCCGCGATGGCCTTCGGCGACGGCTTCTGGAGCCTGATCCCCTTCACCATGCAGATGGCCTTCGTGGTGATCGGCGGTTATGTGGTCGCCAGTTCGCCACCGGCGGTGAAGCTGATCGACCGCCTGGCCCGGATCCCGAAGAACGGCCGTTCGGCGGTGGCCTGGGTCGCCCTGATTTCCATGGTCGCCTCGCTGCTGAACTGGGGGCTGTCCCTGGTCTTCGGCGGCTTGCTGGTCCGCGCCCTCGCGCGCCGCACCGATCTGCGCATGGACTACCGCGCCGCCGGTGCCGCCGCCTACCTGGGCCTGGGCGCCGTCTGGGCCCTGGGGCTGTCGTCGTCCGCCGCCCAGTTGCAGGCCAACCCGGCCAGCCTGCCACCGTCGATCCTGTCGATCACCGGGATGATTCCGTTCACCCAGACCATCTTTCTCTGGCAGTCCGGCGTACTCTTGCTGGCGCTGATCGTGGTCTCGCTGGTGATCGCCTACGCCACCGCACCGGGCCCCGACTCGGCCCGGGACGCCAAGGCCTGCGGCGTCGATCCGAGCTTCAACCTGCCACCGCTGAGCCAGCGCTCGCGCCCCGGCGAATGGCTGGAATACAGCCCGCTGCTGATCATTCTGCTGGCCTTGCTGGCCGCCGGCTGGCTGTTCCATGAGTTCTCGACCAAACCGGCGATCAGCGCCATTTCCGGGCTGAACACCTACAACTTCCTGTTCCTGATGGCCGGTGCGCTGCTGCATTGGCGCCCGCGCAGTTTTCTCGACGCCGTGGCCCGTGCCGTGCCGACCACTACCGGCGTGCTGATCCAGTTCCCGCTGTACGGTTCCATCGCGGCGCTGATGACCACGGTCAAGGGCGGCGACGCGCTGACCCTGGCCCACCACATCTCGACCTTCTTTACCCAGATCGCTTCGCACGATACCTACGCGTTGCTGATGGGGGTGTACTCGGCGGTGCTCGGCTTCTTTATTCCCTCCGGTGGCGGCAAATGGATCATCGAGGCGCCCTATGTGATGCAGGTGGCCAATGACCTGAAATACCACCTGGGCTGGGCAGTCCAGATCTACAACGCGGCCGAGGCGCTGCCGAACCTGATCAACCCCTTCTACATGCTGCCGCTGCTGGGCGTGCTGGGATTGAAGGCGCGGGACCTGATCGGCTTCTCCTTCGTGCAACTCCTGGTGCACGCACCGTTGGTGCTGTTCCTGCTGTGGGCGCTGGGGACCACCCTGGCCTACAACGCACCCGTCATGCCATAGCGGTTGCTACAAACTACAAGCCGCTGCAAGAGCGCTGTTATCCGCGCTCTTGTGGCTCGCCGCCCCCAAGTAAAGTAACAAGTAAGTGACAATTTCAAAAACGACGACGCTAATTGCAACAATGCTGAATTGATGCTGAATAAGTACGCAAGAACGCAAATTCCACGAGTCAGTGATCCGCGTCATGTATTACGCTGTCCGGACAAACCGGCACGATCGTACCATCACGTTTTTTCCGAGCGTGCCCCGCCCCACCCGTCGTGCTTCAAGGTGGATGAATCATGGACCAATGGAAAGAAGAGCAATTGCGGCTTCTGGGTTCGGCGCAAGAAGAGCAGGAATTGTTCGAGCTCTTGCCCGGTCTGGTCAGGCAACTAGGCTACCCCTATTACCGCTATATCAGACTGAACCCCGGTGCCTCCCCCTGGATAAAGAACAACTATCCCGAGGAGTGGAACCAGTACTATCAGGACCACAACCTCTACGTGATCGACCCGGTGCTGACCCGTGCCCGGCATTCCCATATGCCAGTGCTCTGGTCGCCGGAAATTTTTGCCAAGGACCCAGCGTTCTGGACCCAAAAGCAATCGTTTGGCATGCGTCATGGCTGGTCACAGACGGTACAGCATGTTCAGGGCCCTCAGAGCATTCTGTGCGTCGCCCGCCCCAAGGGCGAAATCGATCGCCGCGAGTTCTACCAAAAAGCCGGGCATATTCTGTGGCTGTGCAATGTCCTGCATTCAGCAGCCATCCGCGACCTGTCCAGCACGCCCACGTATCTGCTGTCTCCTCGGGAAGTCGAGGTATTGAAGTGGTCGGGCGAAGGCAAGACAGCACCGGAAATCGCCCGGTTGCTTGAGCTCAACGTGCGCACGGTGAACTTCCATATCGCCAACGCGATCACCAAGACCGGCACCACCAACAAAGTCGCGGCGATGGTCGCGGCGATTCAGTCCGGGGCCCTGTAAGGCCCCCGGCAAAATTCCGTCACGCAATCCCTGCCCCATCCCCCTCGACAATTGGCATACTGCCCGGCGGCAGAATGGATCTGTCGCTGTTCCGTCATATTGCATTGCTAAGTTTCGATGCGAAATATTTTGATACGTCAAACCCAGCCAGCAGGAACCCAGGATGAGTGACGAGAAAGACCTCGACCAGTCGCAAGCGCCCGAAAACGATAACCCCACCGACACCAGTCGTCGCCGCTTTCTCGGTGGTNNCGACGCTGACCGCCTGCGGTTCCCCGAGCGAACCCGGCAAGCCGGACACCCGCGAGCTGTCGGGCGCCGAGCTGGACAAGGCGCTGCACGACCAGGTGAAAACCGTGGTGGTGATCTACGCCGAGAACCGCAGCTTCAATAACCTGTTCGCCGACTTTCCCGGCCTCGAGAAACCCTTGTCAGCCCTTGCGGCGGCGGACTACCAGCAACGCGACCGTGATGGCAGCCTGCTGCAGACCCTGCCGCCGGCCTGGGGCGGTGTGCTGCAGATCGGCCCGCAAAGCGTCGACGGCGTGACCTACCCCGCGGAAACCCAGTTCCAGCAGAACCTGCCCAACGCTCCGTACGCCCTCAAGGGCCCGAACGGCGAGGACCTGCCCCTGAGCCTGGTCACCCGCGACCTGTGGCACGTGTTCTACCAGAACCAGATGCAGATCAACGGCGGCAAGAACGACCAGTTCGTCGCCTGGGCCGACTCCGGCGGCCTGACCATGGGTCACTACGCCCAGAACCGTTACTCGTTGCGCCTGTGGGACGTGGCGAAGGAATTCGTGCTCTGCGACAACTTCTTCCAGGGTGCCTTCGGTGGTTCTTTCCTCAACCACCAATACCTGATCAGCGCGACCGTGCCCTTCTACCCGGACGCCGCCAACTCGGTGGCCAAGCCGCAGATCGCCACGCTGCAGAGTGACGACCCGCTCGGCACGCGCCTCAAACCCCTGGAGAAATCCCCGGCCAGCGCCATGACCGGCGCGCCGCAGTTCGGCCCCAGTGCGTTGACTCCAGACGGCTACGCGGTGAACACCATGGCCCCGCCTTACTGGCCGACCTGGATCCGCGACCCCGATCATCCGGACTATGCCAAGCCGGGCTTGCCCACGGTACTGGTGCCCCAGGGCCACGAACACATCGGCGACAAGCTATCGAAGAAGAACGTCGACTGGGCCTGGTACGCCGGTGCCTGGCAGGTCACCCTGGACCAGTTCAAGGACTCGGCCGGCATTCCGAAGATCCCGAATTTCCAGTACCACCACCAGCCGTTCAACTACTTCAAGCAGCAGGGTCCGGAAAACCCTGGCGAGCGCGCCAAGCGCCTGCGCGATGGCGGACTGGGTGAGGATCCGAGCAGCAACAAATTCCTCGCCGATGCCCAGGCCGGCAAGTTGCCAGCGGTGACCTTCTACAAGCCCCAGGGCAACCTGAACATGCACGCCGGTTACGCCGACGTGGCGTCCGGCGACCGGCATATCGACCGTATCCTGAAAGTACTGCAAGAAAGCCCGCAATGGAAAAACATGGTGGTGATCGTCACCGTCGATGAAAACGGCGGCTGGTGGGACCACGTGGCGCCACCGCAAGGCGATCGCTGGGGGCCGGGCACACGGGTTCCGGCCCTGGTGGTCTCGCCTTTCGCCCGCAAGGGCACGGTGGATCACACGGTGTATGACACCGCCTCGATCCTGCGCTTGATCACCCGGGTGTTCCAGCTGGAGAAGCTCGACGGTCTCAAGCAGCGTGATGACGCAATGGTCGCCCGCGGCCAGAAGCCGATGGGCGATCTGACCAACGCGCTACGATTTACCGTCTGAGACAGGCACGCGGAGGAGCCAGTAGCTGGCTCCTCTTCTCGCCCCCCGTAGAAGCCGGCTTCTGCAGGTTCGCTCATGTATCGGCGCCGACCAAATAATAGCCCAGAGCCACTATCCGCTTTACCCCCTCCGTACTCCGGTAATATCCTTGCCCGCTAGTATTCTGTTTCAGAATTTTGCCGAGCGAAAAGGGAGTTCGTCGTAATGATCGTAGGGATTGACCTGGGGACCACCAACAGCCTCGTTGCCGTCTGGCGTGGGGAAACCAGCGAGTTGGTACCCAATGCCCTCGGCCAGTTCCTGACCCCCAGCGTGGTCGGCCTGGACGATGAAGGTCGGGTACTGGTCGGCCAGGCGGCGAAAGAACGGCTGCACACCCACTCACAGACCACCACGTCACTGTTCAAGCGCCATATGGGCAGCGCCCAGGAAGTACGCCTGGGCGATCGCCTTTTCCGTCCGGAGGAACTCTCCGCCCTGGTGCTCAAGAGCCTCAAGGAAGACGTCGAACGTGCCTACGGTGAAACCGTGCACGAAGCCGTGATCAGCGTCCCGGCCTACTTCAGCGATGCCCAGCGCAAAGCCACCCGGATCGCCGGTGAGTTGGCGGGACTGAAAGTCGAAAAACTGATCAACGAACCCACCGCCGCCGCTCTCGCCTATGGCCTGCACCAACGCGACAAGGAAACCTCGTTCCTGGTCTTCGACCTCGGCGGCGGCACGTTCGACGTGTCGATCCTTGAGCTCTTCGATGGTGTCATGGAAGTCCGCGCCAGCGCGGGTGACAACTTCCTCGGCGGTGAGGATTTCGATAGCGTATTGCTCGAATACTTTGTCGACAGTCAACGCGGGGCCGCGGACTTCCCGGCCCCGGCCAGCGTCAGCCAGGTACTGCGGCGCGAAGCCGAACGTGTGCGCAAGGCGCTGGGCCAGGATGCCAGCGCCGAGTTCAGCCTGCGTGTCGACGGCCGGCAGTGGAGCCGGACCGTTACCCAACAGCAATTGGCCGAACTCTACGCTCCGCTGCTGGAACGTCTGCGCGGCCCGATCGAACGGGCCCTGCGCGATGCACGGATTCGGGTCAACGACCTGGACGAAATCCTGCTGGTGGGGGGCACCACACGCATGCCGCTGGTGCGCAAGCTGGCCGCCGGCCTTTTCGGACGCTTCCCCTCCATCAGCCTCAACCCGGACGAAGTCGTGGCCCACGGTGCCGCCATTCAAGCCGCACTGAAAGCGCGCTCCGCCGCACTGGAAGAAGTGGTGCTGACCGATGTCTGCTCCTACACCCTTGGGATCGAAACCTCCCATCAGTTCGGCCAACAGATCGACAGCGGACACTACCTGCCCATTATCGAGCGCAACAGCATCGTGCCGGTCAGCCGGGTCAAGACCGTGTATACCCTGCAAGACAACCAGGCCGTGGTGCTGCTGAAAATCTACCAGGGAGAAAGCCGCCTGGTACGCGACAACGTCTTTCTGGGACAACTGGAAATGCCGGTGCCCAAGCGCAAGGCCGGCGAGGTCTCGCTGGATGTGCGCTTCACCTACGACAACAACGGCTTGCTCGAAGCCCAGGTCAATATTCCGCTGACCGGCGAACAGCACTCGCTGATCATAGAGAACAACCCCGGGGTGCTGTCACCGGAAGAGATCCAACAGCGCTTGCAGGCCCTGACCTTGCTCAAGGTGCACCCACGCGATCAGCAGGTGAACACGGTGCTGAGCGCACGCCTGGAACGTCTTTACCAGGAAAGCCTGGGCGAGTTGCGCGAACGTATCGGCCAATGGGCCGGGCAGTTCCAGCAAGTGCTCGAGGGACAGGACGAACGACGCATTCGCGAGATCCGTCAGGAACTGATCGAACAGCTGGATAAACTGGACAACGGTATCTGGCACTGACAGGAGTCGCGACATGAATTGCTGGACGCTCTTGCAACTGCCGGAAGACGCCGATGAACGCAGCATCAAGCGCAGCTACGCGCGACTGCTGAAAAGCAATCGCCCGGATGAAGACGCCGAAGGCTTCCAACGCTTGCGCGAAGCCTATGAGCATGCGCTCGAGATTGCCCGCTGGCGGGACGATGACTCGCCAGAAGAGGCGCCTTCCCTGCCCGTGACCGTCCTGACAGCCGACGCGATGGAACACGCCCAAACGTATGAATGGTCCTGGCCCGCGGATATTCAAGCGCTGAACACGCGCCCCGCTGCGCCGGTCCGCGATGATCCGATCCCGTCCCTCCTGGCCGACCTCACCGAACAGAACTTGCCGGAGCGTTGGCAGCAGGCACGACAACAGCAATGCGCCGACGCGTTTCAACAGGCGCTGTTGAACCTGTGCTTCGAACAACCGGGGCTGCGTCGTTCAATTGCCGCTTGGGCCGTTCAGCAGTTGGAATGGTTGACGCCCTGGCAAACCGTGCGCATGACACCCTGGCAAGCTGAAGCCTTGTCCAGTGGATTGCTGCAGGAGTATCGACAGACCCTGCAGGATCTAATGGAAGCAGGGCAGGAACGCCCGTTCCTACAGCAGTTGAAAAACTACCTGCAACAGCCCTGGATCAAGGTGTTCGACCGGAGCCAGGAATGGCAAAGGATTGTGCTGCAACTGCTCAACGAAACCCAATGGAGCGTGCCGTTATTCGACCGGGTCTGCCAGGCGTTCGGCTGGGACGATCAGGCAGGCGTAACCCCTGAACCGCTGTGGATCTGGCAATCGCTGAACAGACGCTGCGAGCGCGAAGCCTTCTATGGGGAACTGCAAACCAGAGCCTTGAACCATTTCGAGGGGGAGCCGGTGCAAAAAGCAGCCTTTGTGCTGCTGACGCCCCTGTCTCTCTGGCAACTGGGCCTGGAATTCAAGGGCTTTACCCATAGCCATTGGCAGGCCTGCCAGGACCTTGCAGACCAACTCACCCACAGGTACCCGGAACTTATCGAGCGCCTGCCCAATCCCGACGTTTTTTTCTGGCGCAAGTTCCTACCCCGCGCCGTCCCCCCCTCCAGTTGGAGATGGCTATGGGCCGGCTGCTCGTTGGCGCTGATACTGTCGACGATTCCCGCATGGCAAACCTGGCAAGCCAAAGGCGAGCTAGGGACCCATTTGCTTGTTTCGCTGCTGACGGGTCTGGTCCCGGTGATTGTCGGCACCTATGCGATGAATGTCTGGCAAGCCATCTCCAGGCAACTGCTGACGATCGATTTATGGCTGAGCGAATACCTGCTGCCCAAACGCATCAACCCGAACCGATATTGGCTGGTCATTCGCCACGGCGTGCCGCAGGCAATAATCGCGCTGCTGTTTCTGGCCTGGTCCGGCGGACTGGGCATGGCGACATTCATCGGCATCGGCGCAATCGGCCTCTTCGACAGCAAGCGCCAGGGCGGCGAGCGCCCCGAATCGATCTGGCGACACCCCTGGCGGGCCATCCTGCACTTCACCCACTGGAGCCCCCTGCAACTGGGATTCTTCCTGCTGATGTTGTGCATCACGATCACATGTTTGCTGGTGGTCCCTGGCTATCCACTGACCGCGGACAGAAGGCGATGAAGTCCGGGGGAACGCCTACGCTTGGTCAGGGATATCAAGTACAAGAAAAATCACAGTTTCCCCATAACGGGAAAATACCACCTGCAGCAGTATGAGCAGTCACCTCACCCAATGGTCAACGCTGAAAAGGATCTGAGCATGTCAAAACTCGCTGTATTGACGAGTACCTTAGCCGCACTCACCCTGAGCACCCTTGCCCACGCCGATGTCGAAATGAAACTGGGTAGCCGGGAACGCGTCACCCAGCTTTTCGCCTATCCCAACAACTGCAACGTCATCTGCTTTCGCAACTGGACCCTGGAACAGACCG
The DNA here is from genome assembly GCF_013385425.1 of Pseudomonas gingeri. Lineage (GTDB taxonomy): Bacteria > Pseudomonadota > Gammaproteobacteria > Pseudomonadales > Pseudomonadaceae > Aquipseudomonas > Aquipseudomonas gingeri_D. The sequence continues at coordinate 255,255 of NZ_JACAQA010000010.1, forward strand.
CCGAGCACTACCTGAACCAGAGCGTGCAGCGCGACGGCTACACCAACGCCAAGGTGACGGTGAAAGCCGACGCCGGCCAACTCTATGCCCACTTCAGCGGCGTGCCGAACGGTTATGACAAACCGCTGGAGCAACTGCTCAATGCTGGTGAACTGGCCTACAAAGGCGCCTCGAAACTGAATGCCGACGGTAAATGGGCCTACAACTGGTACCTGTTCCTGCCGCTGGGCCTGGCCCTGGACAACCGCAAGAGTGTCGAACTGCTGCACTTCCCGCCGGATTACTCGTTGACCCAGGCCCAGGACTACCTGGAGTCGGCCACCACCGACCGCTGGGCCGAGCTCCTGACCGACAACGGTATTCCCAAGGAGCAGACACCGGGTTACCAGACCATCATCGACATCGCCCCGATTGCCGCGCCGTCCAACGCCGGCAGTACCCTGGAAACCGTCTACAGCTACTTCACCGACTACCAGACCACCATGGTCAAGGAAGTCAGTGTCACGTCCAAGGGCACGGCGTTGCCGATGGTGGCCTTCGGTGCACCGGTGCGTAACTGGATCAAGCAGCAATATGGCGCGGACGTCGGTGTGCTACAGCTGGGTCTCATCCGCCCGGCAGCGGGGACGATAGTACCGGTGCTGGGCTCCAATCACCCGAGCTATATCTGGTACGCAGCGGACCCGGCCAGCTATGGCGGCGATCAGGCGAAGGCCGATGCGGCGGGCTTGAAGGTCATGGGGCAGGACTTGAGTGCCGCCTGCTGGCAGGCCGGCATGGGCCAGAAACCGGGCAGCGATCCGGCGGCGCAGCTGAAAAGCTGTACTGATAACTGGCAGGTGACCAACACCCAGAAAACCTGCGTGCTGTTCTATGAGTCGATACGCAAGCTGTCGCCAGCCGATGCCGAGAAGCAATGCTCGACCACGGCGATCAAGACGCAGCTCAACGAGCTGAAGAAACCGGCGCCGGCACCAGTGACGGCGATGCCGGTCATCTGACCGCGTAAGGTTCAAGGGCCTATTCGCGGGCAAGCCCTGCTCCTACAGTCCGTCGTCGTACACCGATTTTGCATACGACACAAAACTGTAGGAGCAGGGCTTGCCCGCGAAGACGTCAGCTCAAACGACGCAAGCCTTAAGAACCTCCGCCTACAAAGCTCGCGGTATCAGCAGGACTTCAGAGCGCATCCACCGGCCGCAACCGGTACTGCGGCGGCAACTGCTCGATGCCGCTGATGGTGGCGTTCAGACTCTTCCAGCGCCCATCCTTGATCCCGTAGATGCAGCCATGGATCGACAGGCTCTGCCCACGGTGCCAGGCATTCTGCACAATGGTGGTATGCCCGACGTTGGCCACCTGCTGGATCACGTTCAACTCGCACAAGCGGTCGACCCGCTCTTCCTCGGTCGGCAACTGCGCCAGCACTTCGCGGTTCTCGTAATACAGGTCGCGAATCGACCGCAGCCAGCCATCGATCAGGCCCAACTGGCGATCCTGCATCGAAGCCCGCACACCGCCGCAACCGTAGTGGCCGGTAACCAGGATATGCTTGACCTTGAGCACATCCACCGCGTACTGGATCACCGACAGGCAATTGAGGTCGGTGTGCAGTACCACGTTGGCCACGTTACGGTGCACGAACAGGTCGCCCGGCAGCATGCCGACGATCTCGTTGGCCGGAACCCGCGCATCGGAGCAGCCGATCCAGAGGAATTCCGGGGTCTGCTGGCGCGCGAGCTTGGCGAAAAACTCCGGGTCTTCTTCCTTGATCGCAGCAGCCCAGCGCTCGTTGTTATCAATCAGATCCTGTAGTTCGTTCATGCTCTGCCGCCTCAAGATAGTCCGAAGTTATGACACCCGCCCCTGGCTCGGGGTCACGTGGAAAATCTTCAGTCAACCAACGTACACGCCATCACCACCGCGTCTTCGCGTCCACCCACCGCAGGGTAGTAATCGCGACGGCGTCCGACCTCATTGAAACCGTAACGCTCATACAGGCGGAAGGCCGCCCGATTGCTGTCGCGCACTTCAAGGAAACATTCCCGGGCCTCGGCCGCATGGGCCCGCGACATCAGGTGTTCGAGCAGGCGCAAACCCAGGCCACGGCCCTGGCTCTCCGGCTTGACCGTGATATTGAGCAGGTGCGCCTCATCGAGAATGATCTGCACCACGCCATGCCCGACCTGCTGGCTGCCTTCGAACATCAACCAGATCTGGTACTTGCCCAGGCCATCGAGGAAAATCCCGCGGGTCCAGGGATGGCTGAACGCCGCGTATTCGATCTTCAGGACCGCATCCAGGTCCGCCTCGGTCATCGGGCGAAAACTTACCGCATCACTCATCGTTACTTTTCCATCGCGCCATCAGCCGACGCATGGCTTGCCAGACATCAGCCTTGCGCTGTGGCTCATCCATCAATAATTCCAGACCGGGCAACGCCCAGGCCGATCCCAGGCCTTCGACCTGCAGTTCACGGTTATACGATTCGGCATTGGCTTCACCGGCAAAACGCACCGCCGGCAGGCCGATCAGCCACAGGCAGGCGCACTCGCCCTCTTCCCGACGGGCCTGGACAAAGCCCTGGACAAAGTCCCGCGCCGCATCCGGGCCCTGGTCGAGGTTGCCGCGTACCAGCAGCGGCCAGCGCACCGGCTCGCCGACAATCTGCGGGCTGTCCGGCAGCCCGGCGGCGCGCAGCATGTCCTTGAGCAACAGGTAGGCCGGGTCGCGACTCTGGAACGCCTCGCCTGTGGGTAACTCCACCAGCACCAGGCAACGCCCGGCGCGCAACAATTGCAGGGCGAAACGCGGCGGTGGGACCTGAACCGCCTTGACCGGGGCCGGCGCCTCTTCAACAACGACCGCCGGCTTGCTTTCGGCGCGCTGGATCGGCGAGGGCCGTGGCACTTCGATCTTCGGCCGCTCGACGGACCTGGCCACCGGTTCAGCGGCCTTGCTCGCCTCAGGCACGGGAGCCTGGACCTCGACCAACGGCTCCGGCTCGACAAACAACTCCGGCCGCGACGGCGCGGCGAACGGCAGTTCGGTGCGGGGCAGCCAGTGGACCACCTGCATGGCGGTCAGATAAGCGCGGCGGCGGGACTCGATAAGCAAAGGTCGGCCATCTGTGGATAAGTTGAAGCAGGGATTCTACCGCCCTTCGGCGAAGATCGCCCGCAGTTGATCGCAAGAACGCCAAGCCTCCGATCACCTGCGGGTCAATCAGGTGCTTGATGCAGTACAATCGCTCCTTTTAATTTGCCAACCAGCCGGCCTCTCCCATGATCGAACCCAAGCGCGTCTTGCGCGCCCTCGCCGAGCACTGGGCCCTTCTGGAGCCTCTGTGCGAACACTTCGACCAAGGCACCCTGAGCCTCGGTGAACTGCGCCAGCAACTGGCTGCCCAGCAGCTGGACAGCACGCCCCAGGACATCACCAGCCTGCTGGACGTGTGGATTCGCCTCGATATCCTGGTGCCCGTGGCGAAAAGCCCGAACCGTTTCGAGCTCAATGCCCAGATCCACGACTTCCTCGCCTACCTGCGCCGCGAACACCGCCTGGGCCTGTGCCTGGAGATCGAAGCCTACCTGCGCCACCTCGAGCGCCTGGCCGGTTACATCCAGGACGCCTTCGATATCCGCGACGGCAACGACCTGGCCCGCCAGCTGCGCCTGCTCGACATGCGTGTGCGCGATGTACTGAAAAAGCTCGCCAACGACGAACAGGCCCTGGTGGCCGTTGCCGAACGGGCCAAGACCAGCGACCGGCAGATCCCGCTGCGCCAGCGTTACGCCGAGGTCCTGGCGACCTGGGACGAATACGTCGAGCCGATGATCCAGCTGGTGAACGCCGACGGCGCCTTCGAACAGGGCGTGCGCAAGGTCGAGAACGTGCTGTTGCGCATGCTCAGCGAACAGCAACGTCTTGGCCACCTGGTGGACGACGACATGCTGCTGCGCACCCATGCGCGGATCCTGGAAATGCAGACCAGCGCCCAGTTGACCCTGCGCCATGCCCGCGAACTGCTGCTGCCGCTGCGTGAAGAAGCCCGCCGGCACAACGCCGTGACCCGTGGCGCGGCCCTGGCCCTGTCGGTGATCCGCCGCAAAGGGCTGGACGCCGTGCCGCAAGCGGCGATGCCGATGTTCACCCGCCCGCAAAGCACCTTTCTCGGCAGCTCCGGCCAGGTCGAGGCCTATGTCTACGCCCTGGCCCGCTTCGAAGCCAAGCCGTCGCGTTTCCCCAAGGCGCACAAGTCGTCCAAGGGCGGCGAGTCGCCACGGGCGCCGCGCACGGTCAAGGAAATGCTCGAACGCTGCAGCGACGCCCTGCCGATGCCGGACCTGATGAGCTGGCTGCTGGAGCAGGAGCCGGACGGCGCCACCGACGAATTGCTCTACTGGTTCTCGCGCCTGTCGCGGGAAAAACGTTTCCAGCGCGAGCGCCTCGAACGCCGCGACTACCACACCCAGGAGCACCAGGTCAGCCTGCGCTCCTTCGCCCTGCTCTCGCGTGTCGAAGAAGCCGGCGAAAATTCCGCGAGCACACCCCATGCATCTTGATCTTTCCGAACTGTCCCAGCTGGCGCCGATCTTTCGCGAGCTGTTCAAGGGTTACCACATCAGCCGCCGCGACCCGGAGCTGTACGCCCAACTGTCCAACTGCCAGGACCAGTACCGCACCCTGTTCAAGGCCCTGGGCTTCGAGCTGGTCTGCGACACCCGCGGTTTCTACTACTTCGTCCCGGACAATGCCGCCGCCCAGGTGAACAAGACCGCCCAGCGCCTGGCGCTGTTCACCTTCATCCTGGTGGAACACCTCGCCGACCAGGGCCGCGACCCGGTGGCCGTGCTCGATGGCGGCAGCCTCGGTCGTGACGAACTGCCGTCGCTGCTGGAGAAATACCGCGACCTGTTCGTCCAGGCCGAAGTCACCACCCAGGAAGAGCTGGAAGAGAAGATCATGCGCCGCATGACCCAGCTCGGCTTCGCCCTCGAAGAACCCGGCCTGTTCCGCTTCCTGCCACCGATGCACCGCTTCCTCGACGTCTGCCTGTCGGTCCAGCAGGACCGCGACATGGCCGCCAGCCTGCACAGCGTGCTGCCGTTGCCGACGCCGGTGCTGGTGGATGACGACAGCGACGAAAAATTGCTGGAAACCGATGACCCGCTGGACCTCAGCGAATTCGTCGAGCCCACCGAAGAAAGTGAAGAAGACGCGCTGGCCCGGGCCATTGCCGCCGAGCAACAGGAGATGGACGCATGAGCCAGGAACGCTACGGTATTCGCCGCTTCGCCCTGCTGAACACCGCCGGCTACAGCCTCGGCCTGTTTCCCCTGGAACATCCGCTGTCGGTGTACGGCGCGAACAACCTGGGTAAATCGGCCTCGATCAACGCCTTGCAGTTCCCGATCCTGGCGCGCATGTCGGACATGAGCTTCGGCAAGTACAGCCTGGAACAGTCGCGGCGCTTCTACTTCGCCACCGACACCAGCTACATCCTCGTCGAAGTCGCCCTGCCCCACGGTCCCCACGTGATCGGTGTGGTCGGACGCGGCCCGGGCGGCGGTTTCGGCCACCAGTTCTTCGCCTATGCCGGACGCCTGGACCTGGCGCATTACCAGAAGGACGACACCTGCCTGCGCCAGAAGGAACTGTTCAACAACCTTGAGCGCAACGGCCTGAAAGCCTACGAGCTCAAGCCCGATGAACTGCGTCGGCTGCTGGTCGGCGGTCATACTTCGATTCCGCTGGACCTGACGCTGATCCCGCTGCGCTCCACCAGCGAACAGAGCCTGAAGACCTTCCGCGCCTTGTTCATCAACCTGCTGCATATGCGCGAGATCACCGCCGCCAAGCTCAAGCAGCTGTTCCTCGATGCCTTCGAGCACAGCCTGCGTTCCGGCAGCGTCGACTATATCGCCGCCTGCGAGGAAGCCTTCCGCGATGTGCGGCGCATGGAGCAGGACTACAACGCCATGGTTGCCGCCGGCCCCCTGGTCGAGGCGCTGGCCTCGGGGGTCCGCCAGCGCGATGTACTGCGCGGCAAGCTGCACCGTATTTCGCCGCTGCTGGACTCGTTGCTCGGCACCTGGTCGGACTATGCCGGTGCGCGCAAGGAAGAACTGCTGATCCAGTCCGAGCATTACCGCAATGAACAGGACGCCCTGCAGAACGACCAGCGCAGCAGCACCCAGGAGCTGATGCGCCTGGAGCGGGAAATCAGCGACCTGCAACGCTGGCTCGGTGAACTGTCGGTACTCAAGAATCGCTTCGCCCTGGTCAACGATGTGAAGGTGCTGGAGCAGCAACTGCTGGCGGCCAAGGATGCCCACGACGAACTGGCCGGCGCCCTGGCCCAGTCCCGGCAGTTCAGCGCCGAGGACCTGGAAGAGCGCCTGCGCGACCTGGAAAAACGCCTGAAGTCGGTGAAACAGCAACTCGATCACGCCGACAACAACAGCTATGCCCGGCTGCGCGAAGAGTTCTCGCAACAGGATGTCGAGCGCCTGATGCGCCTGTTCAATAGCGCCCTGTTCAGCCTGCCCCTGGGCGAGCACGGCATTGCCCTGGACGAGGAAGGCGAGTGGGTCAAGTCCATGGAACTGATCCTCGACGGCTTCAAGGGCGAGCGTTTCGAAGTGCCGGGCCTGTCCATCGACCTGTCCCATATCGAGCCGCCGGCGCTGCAAGCTCTGGCCGATCGTGCTGCATTGCGTGACCAGAAAGAGCGCCTGGAGAAAGAGCTCAAGCAACTGAAAACCCAGCAGGCCGTCGCCGCCGACCGGGCCGCGAGCAAGACCCAGACCGAAGCGCTGTACCAGCAGGTGCTGGACGCGCAGAAAGCCCTGGAAGACTTCCGTCGCGCCCAGACCCTGAGCGCCGAGGAAGGCGACAAGCTGGAACAGTTGGCCCAACTGGAAGCCGCGCAGGATGAACTGAAGCGCTCCAGCGATGCCTTCACCGAACGCGTCCAGCAACTGTCGGCCAAGCTGCAATTGGTGGGCCGGCAGATCGGCGATATGGAAGCCAAGCAGCGCACCCTCGACGACGCCCTGCGCCGTCGCCAGCTGCTGCCGGCCGACCTGCCGTTCGGCACGCCGTTCATGGATCCGATCGACGACTCCATGGACAACCTGCTGCCGCTGCTCAACGACTACCAGGACAGCTGGCAGGGCTTGCAGCGGGCCGACGGGCAGATCGATGCGCTGTACGCCCAGGTGCGCCTCAAGGGCGTGGCCAAGTTCGACAGCGAGGACGACATCGAGCGTCGCCTGCAACTGCTGATCAACGCCTATGACCACCGCACCGACGAAGCCCTGACCCTGGGCAAGGCCCGCCGTGCGGCGGTGACCGATATCGCCCGGACCCTGCGTAATATCCGCAGCGACTACGACAGCCTGGAACACCAGCTGGCGCTGTTCAACCGCGAGATCAACAAGCGCCAGGTCTCCAACCTGCAGAGCTTTCGTATCGTGCTGGCGCCGAACAAGGACGCGCTCAAGCATATCGACCAGATCATCCACAGTGCCGGCCAGTACGAGGAAGGCGAAACCCTGTCGGTGTTCGACCTGAGCCAGAGTGCCGACCAGGACAACAAGAACGAAGAGGCCAAGGAATACCTGGCGCGGCTGGTGGCGGCAAACCACAACCAGCTGGGCTTGAAGGACCTGTTCGAGCTGGCGTTCGAGATCACCAAGGTCAACGGACAGCCGGTGATCCACACCGATATCGACGGCGCGGCGTCCAACGGGACGACCATGACCATCAAGGCGCTGACCAACATGTACCTGTTGCTGCACCTGATGGACCGCGACCAGGCCGGGCGCGTGCGTCTGCCGTACTACCTCGACGAGGCCGCGGACATCGACGAACGCAACCAGGCGGCGTTGCTGGAGACCAGCCTGCAACTGGGCTTCGTGCCGATCCTGGCGAGCGTGAAGCCGCAGGTGTCGGCGCATGTGGCCATCGACCTGGAAGGCGGCAGCGGGCCGAACGGGATCTATATCGACGAAGCGGACTGGAAGTACATCCGCCGGCACGATGAGGTCCGGGCAACGGTGCCGAGCGAAGCGGCGGAACCGGAGCTGGACGAGGTCTGACTCCAGAAGCTGGAAAGCAAAAGGCCGCGATCATCGATCGCGGCCTTTTCATTTTGGCGGGAGAAATACTGTCGCCCCCTGTAGGAGCCAGCTTGCTGGCGATGAGGCCAGTGAGCCTTGCATCGCCTGACCAGCCGTCATAGCCAGCAAGCCCTACAAAGGCGATGCTATTTACCGAGGCTGATCTTCGGTGCCCAGGTCAGCCACTCATCCTCGAACTTGTCGAACAGCGGGAAGGTCTGCAACGGCCGCGCCGCCGCGCCCATGCGCTCGCCATCCGGCGTGGCAAAGGCAATCCCGCCCTGGATCAGCGTCTCCAGCGACTCGGTCCGCACCGTCGCGCCTTTGAACAAGCCGAAGTCGACACCAAACCCGCTGGTGTTCCAGAACCGGCTGCCGGTGTGCACCAGCGATGCATAACGGGGCTCGATCAGGATATGGATCAACACCCGGTCGGCGGTGGCTCCCAGCTCATACCCGGTCACCTTGCCCACCGTAACCTCGCGGTAGGTCACCGGTACGCCTTCCTTCAGCGAACCACGTCGCGCGGCGCTCAAGGTCAGGCTCAAGCCGGCTTGCGGCACCGCCGCATCCGGCGGCTCCTTGAGCGCGACAAAATCCTTCTGCACCCCGAGTTTCTTCGTTGCCGGCTGCACCTCGAGGTACTGCCCGGTAACCAGGGTTTCCAGGTTGGCGGTCTTGATCAGGCCCAACTCCGGTTTCACCACCCAGAACTGGCTGCCAACCCGAGCGATACGCTCCGGCACTTCGGTAATCCGCGCCGACAGCAACACCGATTGCAGGTCATCGCTCAGGTCGACACTTTCGATCTTGCCCACATCCAGGCCTTTGAAGCGGATCGGCGTGCCACTGCGCAGGCCGTCGGCGCGATCGACCCGAATGGTGATCAGGGTGCCTTGCTGCTGCGCCTCGTCATGGTTGGGGAACAGGCGGAAGCGCGGAATGCGTTTTTGCAACGGGGCTTTGTCCAGTGGGGTCTCGAAGGCGATACCACCGGCCATCAGGCTTTGCAGGGACTCACTCTTCACCTGGATGCCACCGGTCAGGCCACCGCTGAGGGTGATGCCACTGGCGTTCCAGAAACGGCTCGAAGCGTTGACCAGGTTTTCATATTCCTTCTCGATATGGACGCCGATAATCACTTGCTTGCGCGTGCGGGAGAACTGGTAGCTCTGTACCGAACCGACTTTCACCTGGCGGTAGAGCACCGGGCTGCCGACATCCAGGGAACCCAGGTTGTCGGTAAAGAGCACCATGTGCAGCCCCGGGGAGCGCAGATCCAGTGGCGGCGCCTTGGCCCGGGCCTCGAACTCACGCTGCGGGTGACCGCCTTTGTCGCCGGGGCGAATGGCGATGTAGTTGCCTTTGACCAGGGCCTCGATCCCGGTGATACCGGCCAGGGAAATCGACGGCTTGACCACCCAGAACTGGGTACCGTCCACCAGGTAATCCTCGGCCAGCGGATCGAGGGTCAACTCGGCGTTGGCGCTGGTCAGGTCGGGGTCGATCTTCAGGGTTTTCAGGCTGCCGACCTGGATACCTTTGTACATCACCGGCGTACGCCCGGCCTGCAACCCCTCGAAGTCGCTGAGTTTCACCTTGACGCGGATCCCGGCCTGGGCAGCGTCGAAATCCTCATAAAGGCGGAACGGCAGGCTCGGGTCGGTGGGCGGGCTGTCCTTGCGATTCTCCGGCGTGGCGAAGGCGATACCGCCGGCGACGATGCTCGCCAGGGACTCGCTGCGCACCTTCACCCCGGACAAATTGGCGTCGATGCTGATGCCGCTGGCGTTCCAGAAACGCGTGTGTTTGCGCACCAGGTTGGCGTAGGTCGGCTCGATAAAGACCTTGAGCTCGACCATGTTCTGGTCCGCCGAGAGTGCATAACTCTTGATCTGGCCGACCTGGATCTGCTTGTAGAACACCGGGCTGCCACGGTTCAGGGAACCCAGGCGGTCGGCCTTGATGGTGATATGCAGGCCCGGCTTGAGGTCCGACAGCGGCGGCTCCTGGTTCAACGCCTTGAACCTGCGCTCCGGTTCGCCATCCCCGGGGCTGACCGCGATGTAGTTGCCGGACACCAGGGTATCCAGGCCGGTGATCCCCGCCAGGGTCACGCTTGGCTTGACCAGCCAGAAGCGGGTATTGGTGCGCAGGGACGACTCGACATCCTTGTTCATCTCGATGGTGGCGACGACCCCCTTGGTGGAGCCTTCGACATCCAGGCTCAGGCCCTTGACCTTGCCGATGGGCATGCCCTTGTAGACGATCTCGGTCTTGTTGGCCTGGATGCCCTCGCCGCTTTCGAAGCGCACCTGGATTTCGATGCCGCTCTGGCTGTAGGCACGCCAGCCGAGCCAGCCGCCGATGATCAGGGCAATCAGCGGCAGGACCCAGACGGCCGACCAGTTCGAGGCCGGACGGGTTTTGGCTTTTGGCAAATCACTCATGGTCGTCGTCCGACTCCGTGTTGTCCCAGATGAGTCGGGGATCGAAGGTTACTGCGGCAAGCATCGTCAAGATCACCACACTGGCAAAGGCTATCGCGCCGAGATTGGCTTCGACGCTGGCAATTCTTCCAAAGTTCACGACCGCCACCAGAATGGCGATCACAAAGATATCCAACATTGACCAGCGGCCAATGAACTCGATAAAGCGGTACATGATGATCCGCTGCCGGGCCGACAGCGGCTGGTGGCGCTGCACCGAGAACAAGAGCAGGGCGATGCCCACCAGCTTGAACGTCGGTACCAGAATACTGGCGACAAAAACCACGGCGGCAATGGGAAACATACCGTGCTGCACCAGGGTGATGACACCGGACATGATGGTACTGGGATCGCCCTTGCCCAGGGAACTGACGGTCATGATCGGCAACATATTGGCCGGAATATAGAGAATCGCCGAGGTCAGCAACAAGGCCCAGGTACGCATCAGGCTGTTGGGGCGCCGTGGGTGCACAGCCGCACCGCAGCGGGTACAGACCTGCTCGTCACTGCCCTCTTCCTGGCGGTTCAACTCGTGGCATTCCGTACAGAACAGGATGCCTGCATCAATCGCCCGCATGTTCGTCTTCTCCCGATAACGCCTGCCAGATCTGGTGGGGCGACATGACCACCTCCAGCATTACTTGGACCAACAGCAAACCGACAAAGCAGGCCAGGCCCAATCCGAGGCTCAGCTCCGCCAGGTCGGCGAGTTTGACAATCGCCACCAGCACGCCCATGAGATAGACCTCAAGCATGCCCCAATCGCGCAGGTGGTGGTAAATGCGGTACAGCAACAAGCCATAGCTGCGCCCGATATCCCAGCGAATGCTCAACAGCACGGCCAACTGGCAGAGCAGCTTGAGCAAAGGGATACCCATGCTGCACAGGAACACCACCACGGCGATGCCGGACATGCCGGTATGGTACAGGCCCAGTACGCCGCTCCAGACCGTATCGTCGGAAGTCCGGCCCAGAAGATTGAGCTGCATGATGGGTAAAAAGTTCGCCGGGATGTACAACAGCAGTGCGGCGAGCACCAGGGCCAGGCTACGCTCGACGACATTGTGCCGATGGGCGTAGAGCTCGTAGCCGCAGCGTGGGCACTGGGCTTTTTCGCCAAGGCCGAGCTGGGGCTTGCGCATCAGCAGGTCGCACTCGTGACAGGCCACCAGCGTGTCCAGGGGAAGTTCCGACACCTTTGAAGGGTCAACCGGATCCGGCATAAATGGGCTCAGGTTCTGTAAAAGACGGGGGCTATTCTAGTGTTCCGGCTCAAAAATAACCTTGTCAATTTGTCAGGAAACGGTCTGCATTCTCGTATGCTCCCGGCTTGCCGGCGATGAGGCCCGCGAGTCTTGCGAGATTTCGGCGGCACAAAAACAAAACCCCAACTGCT
>NZ_JACAQA010000011.1 GCF_013385425.1 Pseudomonas gingeri
AAGCAGTTGGGGTTTTGTTTTTCGGGCGCGAAAATGTCGCAAGACTCGAGGGCCTCTTCGCGGGCAAGCCCGGCTCCTACAGTACGTCGTCGTTCACCGATCTTGTGTACGGCACAGGACTGTAGGAGCTGGGCTTGCCCGCGAAGACGGCCGAATAGGCGCTGCAAGGCTCAAGAGGGATCGCCTGCGCCGGAGGTGTTAAAGTCCTGCTTTCGTTTTGAATTCTCCAAGGAAGTCGGCATGCCGGACGCCACCTCACTCAACCCCGCCTTCATGGTGGTGCAGAGCAACAGCCCCGAGGAACTGCGCAGCCTGGTGATCAACGTGATGCGACGTTATCCCCTGGCGCCCCTGGAGAACGAAATCGCCCTGGTGCAGAGCAACGGCATCGCCCAGTGGCTGAAACTCGCCCTGGCCGAAGACCCGGAAGGCGACGACCAGGGCGGCTGCGGCATCGCCGCCGCCATCGACGTGCAACTGCCCGGCAGCTTTATGTGGCAGCTCTACCGCAGGGTCCTGGGGCGCGACGAGATCCCGGCCAAATCCCTGCTCGACAAGGGCCCGCTGACCTGGCGCCTGATGCGCCTGCTGCCGGAACTGATCGACCAGCCGCACTTCGAGCCGCTGCAACGCTTCCTCACCCACGACACCGACCTGCGCAAGCGCTACCAGCTGGCCGAGCGCCTCGCCGACCTGTTCGACCAATACCAGGTCTACCGCGCTGACTGGCTGGAAGACTGGGCTGCCGGCCGCCATCAACTGCGCAGCGGTCGCGGCGAGATCAAACCGCTGCCGCCCGCCAATTGCTGGCAAGCCGAGCTCTGGCGCGCATTGCTGCTGGACGTCGGTGAGTCGGGGATGGCCCAAAGCCGCGCCGGCGTGCACCAGCGCTTTATCGAACGGATCAACCAGCTGCAAAGCGCACCACCAGGCCTGCCGCCGCGAGTCATCGTATTCGGTATCTCCTCGCTGCCCGCCCAGGCCCTCGAAGCCCTCGCCGGACTGGCCCGTTTCAGCCAGGTGCTGCTCTGCGTGCACAACCCCTGTCGCCATCACTGGTCCGATATCGTCGCCGACAAGGACCTGCTGCGTAACCAATACAAACGCCAGACCCGCAAAGCCGGGATGCCCCTGGCCCTCGACCCGCAAACCCTGCACCAGCACGCGCACCCGCTGCTGGCCGCGTGGGGCAAGCAGGGCCGCGACTATATCAACCTGCTGGACAGCTACGACGATCCCGCCAGCTACCGCGCGGCTTTCCGCGATGGTCGTATCGACCTGTTCAGCGACAGCACGCCGACAACCCTGCTCAATCAATTGCAGGACGATATCCTCGAGCTGCGCCCGCTCAACGAAACCCGCGAGCACTGGCCGGCGATCGACCTCGAGCACGACCCGTCGATCCGTTTCCATATCGCCCACAGCGCCCAGCGTGAAGTGGAGATCCTCCACGACCAACTGCTCGAACGCTTCAGTGCCGAGCCGGACCTGCGACCGCGTGACATCATTGTCATGGTCCCGGATATCGACAGCTATGCGCCGCATATCCGCGCGGTGTTCGGCCAGCTCGAACGCAACGATCCACGTTTTATCCCCTTCACCCTGGCCGACCAGGGCCAGCGTGGTCGCGACCCGTTGCTGATTGCCGTCGAACATCTGCTCAAGCTGCCCGATAGTCGTTTCCCGGTCAGCGAGATCCTCGACCTGCTGGATGTCCCGGCCTTGCGCGCGCGCTTCAATGTGCAGGAACGTGACCTGCCGACCCTGCATCGCTGGATTGAAGGCGCCGGCGTGCGCTGGGGCATGAACGCCGAACAACGCGCCGGCCTCGGCCTGCCCGATGCTCTGGAACAGAACAGCTGGCAGTTCGGCTTGCGCCGCATGCTGTTGGGCTATGCAGTCGGCAGTGGCGAAGCCTGCGAAGGTATCGAACCCTACGACGAAATCGGCGGCCTTGACGCCGCCTTGATCGGCCCATTGGTGGCCCTGCTCGACGCCCTGGAAATCGCCCATCAGGAACTCTCCGAGCCGGCACTTCCCCAGCAATGGGGCGAGCGCCTGCATGCACTGATCCAGTTGTTTTTCCTCGCCAGCACCGAACACGACGACTATCTGCTGATCCAGCTCGAACAGCTGCGCGCCGACTGGCTGGAAACCTGCGAAGCCGTCAACCTGCAAGAAATCCTGCCGCTGACCGTGGTCCGCGAAGCCTGGCTGGCCGGCCTCGACCAGGGCCGGCTGTCCCAGCGCTTCCTCGCCGGCGCGGTGAACTTCTGTACCCTGATGCCGATGCGTGCGATCCCGTTCAAGCTGGTCTGCCTGCTGGGCATGAACGACGGCGACTACCCCCGTGCGCAGCCACCCCTGGACTTCGACCTGATGGGCAGCGACTACCGCCCCGGTGATCGCTCGCGACGGGAAGACGATCGCTACCTGTTGCTCGAAGCCCTGCTCTCGGCCCGGCATCAGCTCTATATCAGCTGGGTCGGTCACAGCATCCGCGACAACAGCGAGCGTCCGGCCTCGGTCCTGATCGGCCAGCTACGCGACCATCTCGCCGCGGGCTGGCGATTGCCGGACGGCGACGGTGAGCAACTGCTGCAAGCCCTGACCCAGGCACATCCGCTGCAACCCTTCAGCGCCCGTTATTTCCACGACAGCCATGCCGAATTGTTCAGCTATGCCCGCGAATGGCAGCAATTGCACGAGACCCAGGGCCCGAACGAAATCAGTGCCGAACTCGACGCCTACCAACAGGACGAGCCACTGACCCTGGCCCAGCTCCAGGATTTCCTGCGCAATCCCGTCCGGCACTTTTTCAGCCAGCGCCTGAAAGTCTTCTTCGAAGCGGCCCAGGCACCCTTGGCCGACGAGGAACCGTTCGTGCTCGATGCCCTGCAACGCTACAGCCTCAGCGACAGCCTGCTGCAAGCGGCGCTGCTCCAGGCGGACAACCCGGACGAGGCCCTGCAGCACCAGGCCCGGCGGTTACAAGCCAGCGGCCTGCTGCCCATGGCCGGTTTCGGCGAATTGCTGCAACACGAACTGATCGAACCGCTGCCGGATTTGCTGCAACGTTATCAACAACTGCTCAGCCTCTGGCCGACCCCACTGACCAGTGCCGTGCCCGTCGCCTTTGACACCAGCGCCACCCGGGTGGAAGGCTGGCTGAGCGGTTTGCATCAACGCAGTGACGGCGGCCTGCTCGCCGTGACCACCATCCCCAACAGCATCGGCTCGATCAAGACGCGCAAATGGCACCGTCTGACCAAGCCCTGGGTCGAGCACCTGGTGGCCTGTGCCTGCGGACTGTCGATGACCACGGCCCTGGTGGCCAGCGACGACACCCTGCTGCTGCCGCCGTTCGAAGCGCCGCGTGCCGCCGAGATCCTCGGCAACCTGCTGCTGGCCTGGCAGTCCGGCATGCGCCGTCCGCTGCCGGTCGCGGTGAAGACCGCCTTTGCCTGGCTCTCCCAGCCGGACCCGCTCAAGGCGCAGGACGCGGCGCGCAAGGCCTATGACGGCGACGGTGTGAACAGCGAAGGCGAGCGTCGGGAAAGCGCGGCCCTGGCCCGCCAGTTCGCCGACTACAACGCGCTGATTGCCAGCGAGGAATTCGAAGGTTGGTGCGATGCACTCTATCGGCCGCTGTTCGAAGCGCCGTGGCGTTCCCTCGCTGCCGAGGAGGCGCGCTCATGACCGACAACAAGACCCCCCTGGCGCTGGCCTTTCCGCTGCGCGGCAGCCAACTGATCGAAGCCAGTGCCGGCACCGGCAAGACCTTCACCATCTCCGCGCTCTACCTGCGCCTGGTCCTCGGCCATGGCGGCGAGGACTCGGGGTTCGGCCGCGAATTGCTGCCGCCGCAAATCCTCGTGGTGACCTTTACCGATGCCGCCACCCAGGAACTGCGCGACCGCATCCGCACCCGCCTGGCGGAAGCCGCACGGTTCTTCCGCGACGAGATCCCGGCCACCGATGCATTGATCGCCCAACTGCGTGACGAATACCCGGTCGAACACTGGCCGGCCTGTGCCAATCGCCTGGATATCGCCGCCCAATGGATGGACGAAGCGGCGGTATCGACGATCCACGGCTGGTGCCAGCGCATGCTGCGCGAACACGCCTTCGACAGCGGCAGCCTGTTTACCCAGACCCTGGAAACCGACCACAGCGAACTGCTGGGCGAAGTGCTGCGCGATTACTGGCGGCTGTTCTGCTACAAGATGCACGGCGATGCGTTGAACTGGGTCCGGGCCAATTGGGGCGGCCCGGCGACACTGTTGCCCCGGGTGCGGGCCCTGTTCGGCAGCGAGCGACGCAACGACAACCTGCAAGAGCCGGCCGAGCTGATCGAGGCCTGTATTCAGGAACGTCGCCAGGCCCTGGTGCAACTCAAGGCGCCCTGGCGACAATGGGCCGCTGAACTGCGGGATATCTGCCTGCAAGGCGTGGCGAACAAGACCGTCGACGGTCGCAAGATGCAGGCGCGCTACTTCGAGCCCTGGTTCGAGAAGCTCAGCGCCTGGGCCGAGGACGAGACCCAGGAGCAACTGGATATCGGCACCGGCTTCAGCCGTCTGACCGCCGCGGGCCTGGCCGAAGCCTGGAAGGGTGAGCCGCCGAGCCACCCGGGCCTCGACGCCATGGCCGGCTTGAAAACCAGCCTCGATGCCTTGCCCACCCCGGACGCCGCCGTGCTCGAACACGCCGCCCGCTGGGCCGGTGCGCGCTTCGAGGAAGAGAAGCGCCGGCGCGCCGAGATGGGCTTCGACGATATGCTCCTGCGTCTCGATGCGGCGCTCCAGGCCGACGGTGGCGAGCGCCTGGCGAGCTTGATCCGTGAGCAATTCCCGGTGGCCCTGATCGACGAATTCCAGGACACCGACCCGGTGCAGTACCGGATCTTCGAGAGTATCTACCGCATCGAGGACAACAGTCCCGAGTGCGGCCTGTTCCTGATCGGCGACCCGAAGCAGGCGATCTACGCCTTCCGTGGTGCCGATATCTACACCTACCTGCGAGCGCGCCAGGCCACCCACGGTCGCCTGCATACCCTGGGTACCAACTTCCGTTCCAGCCAGGCGATGGTCACGGCGGTCAACCATGTCTTCGAGCGTGCCGAGCAGCGCGAGCAAGGACGTGGTGCATTCCTGTTTCGCGAAGGCGATGAGAACCCGGTACCGTTTCTGCCGGTGGCTGCCCAGGGGCGCAAGGAGGTCTTGCAGATTGACGGCCAGCCCGTGGCGGCGCTCAATCTCTGGCAGTTGGCAACCGAGCAGCCGGTGTCCGGCGCGTTGTATCGCCAGCAGTTGGCCGCGGCCTGTGCCACGCGCATTGTCGAGTTGCTCAACGGTGGTCAACAGCAGCGTAGCGGTTTCGTCCGCGACGGCGTCCTCAAGGGCGTGCTGCCCTCCGATATCGCGATCCTGGTGCGTGACGGCAAGGAGGCCCAGGCGGTCCGTGGCGAGCTGGCCAGTCGCGGTGTACGCAGCGTTTACCTCTCGGACAAGGATTCGGTGTTCGCCGCCCAGGAGGCCCATGACCTGCTGGCCTGGCTCAAGGCTTGCGCCGAGCCGGATGTCGAACGTCCGCTGCGGGCGGCCCTGGCCTGCATCACCTTGAACCTGTCGCTGGCTGAACTGGAGCGCCTCAACCAGGACGAGCTGGCGTGGGAGGAGCGGGTCATGCAGTTCCGCCGCTACCGCGAGATCTGGCGCAAACAAGGCGTGTTGCCGATGCTCCGTCGGCTGATCCATGACTTCCACCTGCCCCAGGCGCTGATGACCCGCAGCGATGGCGAACGGGTGCTGACCAACTTGCTGCACCTGTCCGAACTGCTGCAACAGGCGGCCGCCGAGCTGGACGGCGAACAGGCGCTGATCCGTCATCTCGGCGAGCACCTGGCGTCTTCCGGCCAGGCCGGTGAAGAACAGATCCTGCGCCTGGAAAGCGACGAGCAACTGGTCAAGGTGGTGACCATCCACAAGTCCAAGGGCCTGGAATACCCCTTGGTGTTCCTGCCGTTTATCTGCTCGGTCAAACCGGTGGACGGCAGTCGCCTGCCGTTGCATTACCACGATGCCGAGCGCAGGGCCCAGGTCAGCCTGAAGCCTACCGCCGAGTTGATCGCCCAGGCCGACGACGAGCGCCTGGCTGAAGACTTGCGCCTGTTGTACGTGGCCCTGACCCGGGCCCGGCATGCTTGCTGGCTGGGAGTGGCCGACCTCAAGCGTGGCAACCACAATGCCTCGGTGCTGCACCTCTCGGCCCTCGGTTATCTGCTCGGTGGCGGCGCTGTGTTGGGCGAGTCCACGGGCCTTGAACGCTGGTTGCTGGACCTGCGGGAAGGTTGCCCGGCGCTGGCTTGCGAATCGCTGCCGGCGGCCACCGTCGAAGCCTTCCAGCCGCCGCGCAATGAAGCCCTCTTGCTCGCCCCGCGCCTGCCCAAGCGCAATGCCTCCGAGTACTGGTGGATCGCCTCCTACAGCGCCTTGCGCATCGGTGAGGCGCAGAGTGCTGACACCGACGAAGCACCGGAAAGCCCCCAGGCGCAAAAACTCTTCGACGACGAACGTCTCGATCCGGCCGCACCCCGCGACCTGGTGCCGAGCGGTAGCGATATTCACCGTTTCCCCCGTGGCCCGAACCCCGGCACCTTTCTCCACGGCCTGCTCGAATGGGCCGGTGACGAAGGCTTTGATGCCGATCGCACATTGATCGAAAAGGCCGTTGCGCCACGCTGCAATCTGCGGGGCTGGAAAGGCTGGATCACAGCCCTGAGCGATTGGCTCGCCGATCTGCTGCAAACCCCTTTGCGCCTGGGCAACGATCAACCGCCGGTGGTCTTCCAGGACCTGAAGGCCTACCGGGTGGAGATGGAGTTCTGGTTCGCCAGCCACACGGTGGATGTGCTCAAGGTCGACGAGCTGGTGCGCCGCCATACCCATGGCGGCGTCGCCCGGGCCAAGGCCGAGCCGGTCCTGCTCAATGGCATGTTCAAGGGCTTTATCGACCTGACGTTCGAGCACCAGGGGCGCTACTACGTGGCCGACTATAAATCCAACTGGCTGGGCGCCGATGACGCGGCCTATACCGAGCAGGCCATGAACCTGTCGATCCTCGACAACCGCTACGACCTGCAATACGTGCTCTACCTGCTGGCCCTGCATCGCCAGCTCAAGGTGCGGCTGCCGGATTACGACTACGACCTGCATATGGGCGGGGCCTTGTACCTGTTCCTGCGGGGTACCCGGGCGCCGAGCCAGGGGGTGTTTTTCACCCGCCCGCCGCGGGAGCTGATCGAGCACCTGGACCTGCTGTTCCAGGGTAAACCGGTGCCTCGCGGCGAGCCCGTCTGGGAGCAGGGGAGTCTGTTATGAAACGTTCTTTTTCGGAAATCCTGCCGACGGCGCTGAGCGACGACAGCCTGGCTGAACTGACGCCCCTGAGCCGCGCGGCGGACTTGTTGTTGCTGTTGGAGCGCTGGGTCGAACGGGGTTGGTTGCGGGCGCTGGACAAGGCCTTCGTGGCCTTTCTCCATGAACTCGATCCCGAGGCCGATCCGCTGGTGCTGCTGGCGGCAGCGCTGACCAGCCACCAGTTGGGCCATGGGCATGTCTGCCTCGATCTGTTCGCCACCTTGCAGGAGCCGGACTTCGCCCTGTCCTTGCCGCCGGAAGGTGATGTTCAGAGTGGGGCATTGCTGCTGCCGTCGCAGTTGCTGGTGGCCCTGGATGGCGAGCACTGGTGTCGGGCACTGCAAACAAGTTCGCTGGTGGCGCTGGCGGACGATGCGGGCATCGAGGCGGCCCAGCGTCCACTGGTACTCAGCGGGCGACGCCTGTACCTGCGTCGCTACTGGTCTTACGAACGGCGTATCGATGAGGCCCTGCGCCGGCGCCTGGCGGAACAGGAAGAGACCCCGGATGACCTGGCGCAACGCCTGACCGCACTGTTCGGCGCGGCGCAGCCCGGTGCGCTTATCGATTGGCAGAAACTCGCTTGTGCCCTGGCTACCCGGGGAGCATTCAGCATCGTTACCGGTGGCCCCGGCACGGGCAAGACCACCACCGTGGTGCGCCTGCTGGCCTTGCTCCAGGCGCCGGCGGTGGCGGCGGGAAAACCCCTGCGCATCCGCCTGGCGGCACCCACCGGCAAGGCCGCCGCGCGGCTGACCGAATCCATCAGTGCCCAGGTGCGCTCGCTGGAGATCGACGATGGCGTGCGCGGCAAGATCCCCAGCGACGTCACCACCGTGCACCGTCTGCTGGGTAGCCGGCCGGGCACCCGGCACTTCCGCCACAATGCGGGCAACCGCCTGCCGCTGGATGTACTGGTGGTGGACGAGGCGTCGATGATCGACCTGGAAATGATGGCCAATCTGCTCGATGCCTTGCCGGATCATGCCCGGCTGGTGCTGCTGGGCGACAAGGACCAGTTGGCCTCGGTGGAAGCCGGTGCGGTACTGGGGGATCTGTGTCGGGATGCCGAGGAGGGTTGGTACGGCGCGGGGACCCGTGGCTGGCTGCAAGCGGTCAGCGGCGAGGACTTGAGCGGCAGCGGTTTGCAGGAAGACCTGGACGACAGCCATCCACTGGCCCAGCAGGTGGTGATGTTGCGGCACTCCCGGCGCTTCGGCGAAGGCAGCGGTATCGGCCAACTGGCCCGCCTGGTCAATCGCCAGTCGGCGGACGAGGCGCGGGCGCTGCTGGCGGCCGGCAGTCACGCGGACCTGTTTGCACTGTCGCTCAAGGGCGAGCAGGACAGGCAGTTCGAGCGTTTGGTGCTGGACGGCCAGGGCACCGGCCCGAAAGGTTACCGGCACTACCTGGGGGTACTGCGTAGTCGGCGTCCGGATGCCGGCACCGATCTGGCGGATGCGCGCTGGACCGATTGGGCGCGCACGGTGCTCCAGGCTTTCGACGAGTTCCAGTTGCTCTGTGCCGTGCGCAAGGGGCCCTGGGGCGTCGAAGGGTTGAACCAGCGGATTACCTCGGCGTTGTTTGCCCATCGGCTGATCGACAGCGACCAGCATTGGTACGAAGGGCGCCCGGTGCTGATGACCCGCAACGATTACGGCCTGGGTTTGATGAACGGCGATATCGGCATTGCCTTGAAACTGCCGGAGCGCGACGGACCCGAAGCCGGCCAGCCGGTGTTGAGGGTGGCCTTCCCGCGTAATGACGGGCAGGGCGGGGTGCGTTTTGTCCTGCCCAGCCGGTTGAACGATGTGGAGACGGTGTACGCCATGACGGTGCACAAGTCCCAGGGCTCGGAGTTCGCCCATACCGCCTTGATCCTGCCGCAGGTGTTGAACCCGGTGTTGACCAAGGAATTGATCTACACCGGTATCACCCGGGCCAAGGATTGGTTCAGTTTGATCGAACCCCGTGGCGAGGTGTTCGAAGAGGCGGTGGGGCGCAAGGTCAAGCGGCTCAGTGGATTGATGCTGGAGTTGGGCGCTGAAACGGGACTTTGAGAGCGCCACGAACCTTGTAGGAGCTGGCTTGCCAGCGATGAGGCCCGAAAGTCTTGCCTCGACTATCCGGCCGCCATCGCTGGCAAGCCAGCTCCTACAGGGACGGCGTTCGCTTCAGCTGGCCTGCGCCACGCTCGCTGTGGTAGCGGCTTCAATCCCCATGAACCGCCGCACCCGCTCACCCGCCGCCTCCTCGCGAATCGCCTGCGGGCTGGCGTCCAACTGCACCACCCCGTTCTCCATAAACACCACCCGATCGGAAATCGACATGGCGAAATCCATCTCATGGGTGACGATCAACATTGTCATCCCTTCATCCGCCAACTCGCGAATCACCTTCAGCACTTCCCCGACCAGCTCCGGGTCCAGTGCCGAAGTCGGCTCGTCGAACAGCATGATCTGCGGTTCCATCGCCAGCGCCCGGGCAATCGCCACCCGCTGCTGCTGACCGCCGGACAACTGGTGCGGGTACTTGCGGGCATGGGCCAGCAGGCCGACCTTGTCGAGCAAGGCGAGTGCCCGCTGTTCGCTCAGTTCGCGGGCCACGCCGTGGTAGCGTGACGCCAGGGTGATGTTGTCGAGAATGCAGCGATGGGGAAACAGGTTGAAGTTCTGGAACACCATGCCGATGCGCCGCACACCCCGACGAATCTGCGGGTTGTTCGGGGGATTGGCGGCGCTGATAAAGCCCTCGCCGAAGAGCACGATCTTGCCCTGGTCGATACTTTCCAGGCCATTGACGGTGCGGATCAGCGAGGTCTTGCCCGAGCCGGACGGGCCGATAATGGAAATCACCTGGCCACTGCCGACCGCCAGATCAATGCCCTTGAGCACTTCGTGGCTGCCATAGCACTTGTGGATATTCTGCAGGTCCAGCGCCAGCGGAGCACCGCTGACCGACGGCGTGCGAGGTGGCGGGGTCAGCGTCGGCTGCGCGGCCCTGAGTCCGGCGATGGCGGTCTCATCGAGGGTCTGCGGCTTGCGCTGACCCAGGTCGAGATGCCGCTCCAGGCGTTGCAGGAGCCAACCGAACAGGCTCACGATCAACACGTAGTACACCGCCACCGCGCCAAGGGTTTCCATCACCAGGAAGTTCTGCGCATAGAGGCGCTGACCGACGGTGAGCAGCTCGGTGAGGGAGATCACCGAGACCAGCGAGGTCAGTTTCACCACCGTGATGTATTCGTTGATCAGGGTTGGCAGCGAGATACGAAACGCCTGGGGAATCACAATCAGCCGTTGCAACCCGAGCACGCCGATGCCCAGGGCGCGGCCGGCTTCCTTCTGGCCCCTGGCGACCGAGATCAGCCCGCCGCGATGGATCTCGGCCATGTAAGCGGCTTCTGTGACCACCAGCGCGAGCAACCCGGAATAGAATGGGTCTGAGAGTACGCCGCCGGTGCTCGGGAACAGTTGTGGCAGGTTGTAGACGAACACCACCAGCACCAGCAGCGGAATGCTGCGAAAGAACCAGATATAGGCCGCCGCCGGGAGGCGTAACCAGGCCGCAGTGGAGAGCTTGGCCGAGGCCAGGAAGAAGCCCAGCAGCATGCCGATAAACCAGGCCAGGGCGCTGAGCTCGACCACTGTGACGCAGGCTTGCCAGAAGGCCGGCATCGAGAACAGCGAAAAGAAATAGGGCCAATCGAATTGCATAGATACCTCGGTGTTGCAATGGAGCGATTACTGAGCGATGACATCCTTGTGGGCGCGGTGCTTGGTCCGGGCGGCGTTCCGACGAAGAACGACGCTCCTGTGGGAGCGGAGCTTGCCCGCGAAGAAGTCGCTGCGGTCGTCCAGGCATACCGCGTCATCGTTCTTCGCGGGCAAGCACCGCTCCCACATTAAAAACCCCACAGGACTCAAGCCCTGTAGTGGACCTTACTCCGCCGCTTCCAGGCTGTACTTGCTCAGTATGGCCGCGTATTCGCCGCTCTTCTTCGTCTCCTCGAATGCCTTGAGCAGCGCCTGGTACGTCGCGTCATTGCCCTTCTTCACAAAGATCCCGAGGGTCTGCGCATAGATCAGGTGTTCGCTGGTCACCACCACCCGGCCCTTGGTCTTCTCGGCGATCAGCTTGGCCGCACCGGCAATTTCCACTTGCGCCTGAACGTTGTTGGACAGCAGCGCCTGGGTCACTTCCGGTGCCGAGGGATACTCGTTCACCGTGATCGCGCCCTTGCCCTTGGGTACACAGTAATCGGTCGACAGCTTCTGGAACTGCGCGACCCAGGTGGTGCCCTGTTCAAGGCCGATCTTCAGCCCGCAGAGGTCCTCCGGCGTGCCCGGTTTCAGAGTGCTGGAGCTGGGCACCATGATCGCCGCGCCGGTCTTGGCATAGGCAATGGTCATGGCCTGGGTCTGGCGCTCGGGGGTGATGTACATGCCGGAAATGATTGCGTCGTAGTGCCCGGCATTGAGACCGAGGATCAGGCTCGGGAACTTGGTGTCGACGAACTGCGCCTTGGCGTCCAGGTGCTTGGCCAGGGCCTGGGACAACTCGGGATCGGAACCGACCACGTTCTTGTCGGCGTCATAGGACTCGAAGGGCGGGTAGGTGATTTCCATCCCGACCTTCAATTGGCCGGGGGTGGCCGTCGAGGCGAAGGCGGCGCTGCTGCACAGCAGGCCGGCGGCGATCAGGGTCAGGCTGGTTGTTTTCTTATACATGTTGGGTGGCTCCGATGTGAAGGCTGGGGGTGTGAGGGCTGGGTCAGGACGGCTGCGCCTGGTTTTTCAAATGGCCGAAACTCGACGGCTTGCGAGCTTTTTCCGGCAGGGCGATCTCGCCGTTTTCCACGCGCTTGCGCAGGTACTGGTAGGTCTGCAAGGCCTGGCTGTACATGTGCTCGCCAATGGCGATCTGCTCATAGTCCTGGCCGGCCTGGGCGAAACCCGGCAGCGGCTGGATCAGGGTGTGGAAGTCGCAGGCATAGAACAGCGGGAAGGAATAACGCTCCTCGCTCACCGTGCGCACCCGGTGCGCGGTGGCGACAAAGGCCCCGGCGCTCATTACTTCGAGCATGTCGCCGATATTCACCACGAAGGCTCCCGGCAGGGGCGGCGCATCGATCCACTGGCCCTGGTCGTTCATCACTTCCAGGCCCGGTTTATCCGCCAGCAGAATGGTGAAGCACTCGTAGTCGGTGTGGGCGCCGATGCCAGGGGCATCCTGGGCGGCACCGTCGAAGGGGTAGTGGATCAGTCGCAGCTTCGATGGCGGCCGGGTGACCAGCGCATCGAAGGTGTTCTCTTCCAGGCCCAGGGCCAGGGCAAAACCGCGGAACAGCTTGCGACCGAGGGCGAAGACCGCCGCGTAATAAGCCTGCACCGCGTCCTTGAAACCGGGCAGGGTCGGCCAGTCATTCGGTCCCAGCAGCGGTGTGCCGGCCAGTACCAGCGGATCGTCCGCCGGTACTTCGAAGCCGATGTCGAAGGCTTCCTTGTGGTCCGGTTTGCCCTTGGCGTACACCTCTTCGCCTTCCGGGACAAAGCCCTTGTGGGATTCCGAGGTGCCGATGTAATGCCGCATCTTGGTTTCGAACGGCTGGGCGAAATAGTCCTTGGCCGCCTGGCGCAGGTTGTCGATCAACTGCGGATCGATCCCGTGCCCGGTGATGTAGAGGAAGCCCACTTCGCTGGCGGCGGCCCCCAGTTGCTCGGCCACCGCCAGCCGGTGTTCGAGCTCGACGCTGAACAGCCCGGCGATGTTTACCTGCGGAATGCTCTTGAAGTTGGCCTGGGCCGGGCTGTTGGGTGTGTTCTCGGGCATGACGCAAGCACCTCAGGGTTGGGTTGATTGGCTGAAACGCTGGAAATGTTCGCGTTCGGTCCGGGCCATCCAGACGTTCAGCGACCACAGGTCGGCGACCGGCACATTGGTGAAGGGCAGGTGATGCAGGTAGCCGTCGGCGCCGAACTCGGGGGTCAAGGTGGTGACCGTGTAGCCGCGTGCCTGCTGGGCCCGCCAGATGCTTTCCCAGTGGGCCTGGTGGAAGGCCAGTTCGCGGGCGTATTCCGGGGCGCCGGGGTGCGGTACCTGCGGGCCCTGGTCGTAGCCGACCCGCGCCTGGATATGGTGGACGCGCTCGACAAAGGCGCTGAGGTCATCGGCGGGATCGTCCAGCAGGCGTTCGCAGGTGACGATCCAGTGGCTGATGTCGCTGGTGAAGCGCAGGTCGGGCAGTTGCCGGATCAGTTCCAGGGTGACCCAGGGATTGAACAGCGAGCGCGAGCGATGGGTTTCAAAGGTGCAGAACTGACCGTGACGTTTCGCCAGGGCCATGGCCTGGCCGAAAAACTCCACCTGTTGCGCCAGGGGCCAGCGGTCGTTGCCGGCCAGCACATTGACGAAACGCGGTTGCAGCTCGGCGGCCCAGGCCAGTTTGCGGTCCAGGTCCTGCAGGTGTTCGGCGGGCGCGGCGGCCTGTTGGGGGAGCACGTCGTAGGCGGTGAAAACGGTGCTGATATAGCCCAGGTGGTTGGC
This sequence comes from Pseudomonas gingeri, assembly GCF_013385425.1. Lineage (GTDB taxonomy): Bacteria > Pseudomonadota > Gammaproteobacteria > Pseudomonadales > Pseudomonadaceae > Aquipseudomonas > Aquipseudomonas gingeri_D. The sequence continues at coordinate 13,968 of NZ_JACAQA010000011.1, forward strand.
CCGCAGAAAGGCGGCGAACTCGCGGCGTTCAGCGGCGTCCAGCGGCAGCCGCGCCTCCAGGCCGTCGAAGCCGGCGGCCAGCAGTTCTTCAAGGGCCTGGGCCTTGCTCGCGGTATAACCCCAAAGGGTACGGAAAATCTCCAGTTTCATCGGTGCGCCTCAACGAAGCCTTGAGCGGTTCGATGCGCGTCACGGTGTGGGGCCGGGACGAGCGGTTACGGCAGTAACAGAGGGCGTTCGTCTAGCCAGTTCTCTGCGGAGCCGGTCTGACATCAGATCAGGGGAGAGCCTTCTCCCCTGCAGGAGCGTGGTGTCGATCTTAGGCAGCCCATGGCACGCAGAAGAATAGGAAAGCTCAAATCCATACTTCAGAGATTTATAAACCAATAGTTGGCTATCTAGTGCTGCAGACCCATTCTGACGATCCAAGGGGTGTGCTATCGTTGCGGCACTATTCCTACGTTGCTTTAAGAGAATTCCTTCATGGGCGTGGCTGTCTCGACGACAGGGCGGTTTTGGGGTTGGAGACAGTTCTGCCTGTCTGCCCTTCTCTGTTTGTCGACGCACATCAGCTTTGCCCAGGACGCCGTGCCCAGCGCCGCGGCCGATCAGCGTGCCCAGGCGGTCACCCAGGTGGTGCTGGGGATTCTCAGTTATGCGCGCTGGCCGGTGGAGCCTGCGCAACTGCGCCTGTGTATTGTCGGCCCCACCGAGTACACCGACGATCTGGTCAAGGGCACCACCCAGGCGTCCGGGCGACCGGTATTGGTCCAGCGCCTGCTGGCGAGCAGCCCGACCCTCGGCAGTGCCTGTGATGCCGTGTATATCGGCAAGCTGAGCAGCGAAGAACGCAGCCAACTCTTCAGTGCCCTGAACGGCCACGCGGTGCTGAGCATCAGCGAAGGCGGCGATCAGTGCACCGTGGGCAGCCTGTTCTGCCTGCGGGTCGCCGATAGCCAGGTGTCGTTCGAGGTCAACCTCGACTCGGTCGCCCGCAGTGGCGTGCGTATTCACCCCAGCGTGTTGCAACTCTCGCGGCGCCGGAGTCCCCAGCCATGATCGGCTGGCTCAGGTCCGGCACGCGCCCCAGCCTGCGTTCGGTGCTCGGGCGTGGGCATCTGCTGGCGGCCATGGCCGCCGTTGGCCTGGTGAGTGTTTCGTTGACCTTTCTCGGTGTGCTGGCCCTGCGGGTCTACGCCGACCACAATCTGCAGCTGATCGCCCGTTCCATCAGTTACACCGTGGAAGCGGCGGTGGTGTTCAACGACAGCAGTGCGGCTACCGAGGCCCTGGCCCTGATCGCCGAGACGGAGGAGGTGGCCGATGCCGAAGTCTTCGATGCCCGCGGTCAATTGCTGGCGCGCTGGCAGCGGCCGGAAACCGGCCTGCTCTCTGAAGTGGAAATGCAATTGGCGCGGGCCCTGCTGGAACAACCGATCCGCCTGCCGATTGTCCATCAGGATCGCGAGGTCGGCAGCATTCGCCTGACCGGCCATGGCGGTAGCCTGTTGCGTTTCCTGATCAGCGGTCTGCTCGGTATCGTCGTGTGCAGTGCCCTGGCGGCGTGGCTCGGGCTGTACCTGGCCCGGCGCTTGTTGCGCGGTATTATCGGTCCGTTGCGCAGCCTCGCCGACGTGGCCCACGCCGCGCGCGTCGAGCGTGCCTTCGACCGACGTGTGCCGCCGGCGCAGATTGCCGAGCTGGACAACCTGGGCTCCGACTTCAATGCCCTGCTCGACGAATTGGAGTCCTGGCAGACCCACCTGCGAAGTGAAAACGAATCCCTGGCCCACCAGGCCAGTCACGACAGCCTGACCGGCCTGCCGAATCGGGCCTTCTTCGAAGGCCGGTTGATGCGCGCGCTGCGCAATGCCGCCAAGCAGGGCGAGCGGGTCGGCGTGCTGTTTCTCGACAGTGATCGTTTCAAGCAGATCAACGACAACTTCGGTCATGCGGCGGGCGATGCGGTGCTGGTCGCCGTGGCCACGCGGGTGCGGGCGCAGTTGCGCGAAGAGGACCTGGTGGCGCGCCTGGGCGGCGACGAGTTCGCTGTCCTGCTCACTCCGGTGCACAAAATCGAAGACGCCCAGCGCATTGCCGACAAGATCATTGCCAGCATGGACGCCCCCATCCCGGTGCCCGGCGAAGCCCAGGTGCTGACCTCGCTGAGCATCGGCATCGCGGTTTATCCCGATCATGGCGCCACCCCGGGCACCTTGCTCAACGCCGCCGATGCGGCCATGTACCATGCCAAGCGCCTCGCCCGAGGCGGGCAGCACACGGCGGGGTCGGAGCACTCCGCCGCCATTGTTCAGACCAGGAGTTGAACCCTTGTACACATTGACCCGTCGGACCCTGCGTTTTTTCACCCTGGCCCTGTTTACCGCGCTGCTGGCGCTGGCCGGCTGCCAGACCGCGCCGCCCAAAGGCCTGAGCGCGGCGCAGATCGCCGTGCTCAAGCAACAGGGTTTCGAACTGACGGACGAGGGCTGGGCTTTCGGCCTGTCGGGCAAGGTGCTGTTCGGCAGTGACCTGGAAGTGCTGAACAAGGAAAGCCACGACATTGTCGAGCGCATCGCCAAGGCCCTGTTGGGCGTGGGTATCCAGCGGGTGCGGGTGGACGGGCATACCGATGCGTCGGGCAAGGACGCCTATAACGAACAGCTCTCTGTGCGTCGGGCCAACAGTGTGGCGACGGTGCTGGAGCAGACCGGTATGCAACACCAGAACATTCAGGTGCGCGGTCTCGGCAGTCGCGTGCCGGTGGCCAGCAATGACACGGCAGAGGGACGTACCGAGAACCGCCGGGTGTCGATTGTGGTGATTGCCGACTGAGTGCCGCAAGTCGCGTGAGCGTTGCCCGGGCACGGCCTTTGGCAACGTGGCGAACCGCGCTATAGCGGCTGAAATAATTGGCTTCCATCCTTTCTCGATGCACCTGCATGGGGGTATAAGGATGGGCCCTCTCAGGAGGGAGTCGACTGAGAGGATGTTTTAATGCTTCAAGTTCAATGGGCCAGCCACGCTGCGTCTGTTCCCGCCACACTGTGGGAAAGCTGTTTTAGCGGCGTCGAAGGTCGTTGGTGGTATGAAGCCCTGGAAGAGGGCGGGCTTGAAGACCAGTTCGAATTTGCCTATGCCATTCTGGAGAAAGATGGGCAGCCGATCGGCTTGGCGCCCACGTTCATCATGAACGTGCCCATGGAATTGGTCGTTCCGCCGGTGATTGCCAAGATGCTCCGGGTGATCCCGGCACTGCGTTACCAGCGCACCCTGTTCGTCGGTTCACCCTGTTCCGACGAGGGCACCATCGGTTTGCTGCCGGGGTATTCGCTGGCGGATATCCTCGGGCCGCTGCAAGACGCGCTGAGCCTGCGGGCGAAAGCCAAGAACGCGGCGATGACTGTCTGGAAGGATTTTGGCGAAGCGCAGAAAGCGGCGTTTGAAGGGCTGTGCGCAACCCGCGGGCTGTTTCCCATGGTGAGTTTTCCGGGCACGGCGGTCGAACTGGCCCCGGGTGGTTTCGAGGGCTATCTCAAGACCCTCAAGAGCCGTCACCGTTATCTGCTGAAAAAGAAGCTCAAACACGGTCTGGTGCCAGGAGCCCTGACGGTCCAGGTCGTGCAGCAACCGGATGAAGCAACGCTGCAAGAGCTGTACAGCCTCTTTCTGCAAACCTACGAGAAGGGCAAGACCAAATTCGAAAAGCTCACCTTCGAGTTCTTTCGCCAGATCGCCCTCAAGCCAGAGTCGCATTTCATCCTGTTGAGCGATGAAAAGACCGGCAAGATGGTGGCGTTCATGCTCTGCTTTCTGCTCGGTGACAAGGCCATCAACAAGTTCATCGGCATCGACTACCAGGTGGGCAAACAGGCGCACTTGTATTTCCAGCTCTGGGAGCAGGCGGTGAAGTGGTCCTACAGTGTCGGGGCCACGCGCCTGGACAGCGGCCAGACCGGCTACCGAGTCAAGCGCGAACTCGGTCATCAACTGGTCGCGCTGGACTGCTATTGCCGGCATCGCAACCCGTTGCTGCACCGGGTCTTCGGCGCGGTGGCCAAGGGCATTACCTTGCAAAGCCTGGATCCGGATCTACAGATAACGGCCGAGGAACAGTAGGCACGGCGAGTGCCGCAGCCCGTTCAGGCGCGACGCAACGCGGTGGTCCAGCGTTCCGAGAGGATCACCCCGCCGAGGGTCAGTGCCCCGCCCAGCAGGTGATACCACGCCAATTTTTCGTGCAGCACCGCGGCGGCAATCAGCGCGGTGATCAGTGGCAGCAGGTTGAAGAACAGCGTGGTCCGGCTCGGCCCGAGGGTGGCCACCGAGCGCATCCACGCCAGCGGCGCCAGCATCGACGCCAGCAGGCAGGCATACAGCACCAGCCCGGCGTTGTGCAGGTTCGGCCCGACCTTCGGCGACAGCCAGAACAGCGGGAACAGCACCACCACCGCCACCAGCACCTGCAGGTACAGCAACACCAGAGGTGGCAGGCGCAGTTGCCATTTTTTCAGCAGGGTGCTGTAGACCGCATAGGCCAGGGTGGCGATCAGCATCATTGCGTCACCCAGATTCACACCGTGGCTCAGCAGCGCCGTCAGGCTGCCGGTCGACACCACCACCAGCACCCCGGCAAACGACAGCACCGCTCCGGCCAAGGCTCCGGCGGTCAGGCGCTGGCCGAGGCTGAGGATCGCCAGGGTCAAGGACATCAAGGGCATCAACGACAGGATGATGCCCATGTTGGTGGCCGAGGTCAGGGTCGCGGCGAAGTACGCCAGGCTCTGGTAGACCGCCATGCCGAGTACTCCTAGCACGAAGATCCGGCCCAGGTTCGGGCGGATCTGGCTCCAGTGGGCCTGCACCTGGCGAAACATGAACGGAGTGAACAGCAGGCCCGCCAGCAACCAGCGGTAGAAGCCGATCTCCGCCGGGAAGATTGCGCCGACCGCCATCTTGTTGACCACGGTGTTGCCGGCCCAGATAAAGATTGCCAGCAGGGGAAACGCGTATTGCATAAGGGTTACAACCAGAATCGTCAATGAGGAGGGATTATCCTCGTGTCTGGATGAAAGCCTATACTTCGATCCGGTCAATTTGCGTTGGAATCCGGACAGCATGGGCAAGCACTACATCGACATCCCCGATTTTCCCTCTTTGCCGGCCTCGGTGTACTTCCGCTATGCCGAATTCGGCCCCGATCGCCATGCGGCAGCCCATTGTCATCCCTGGGGTTCGCTCGACTATGTGTCCCACGGCGTCATCCACTACGAAGTGGCCGGCCGGCGCTTCATGTCGCCGTCGCGCTATGCCTTGTGGATACCGCCGAACACCGTGCACAGCTCCCATAACGCCCAGGCGATTGTCTACCGTTCGGTGTACCTGGCCGAGGAGCATTGCCGCGATCTGCCCGCCGAGGCGAGCACCCTGGCCATCAGCGATATTCTCAAGTCGATCCTCAATGACTTCGCCCGGCGCGATGTGAAAATCCCCGACACCCCGGCGGATGTGCGCCTGGCGCAGGTGTTGGTGGACCAGTTGCACCAGGCCAGGGTGCAGCACTGTTACCTGCCGTATTCCGATGACCCGGCCTTGCTCAAGGTGCTGGAGGGCTTGCAGCAGGACCCGGCGGACAACCGCCCGCTTGTGCAGTGGGCCGAGCAGTTGCACGTCAGTGAGCGAACCCTGGCCCGCCTGTTTGTCCGCGAGTTGGGGATCGGCTTTGGTGAATGGCGCCAGCGCCTGCGCTTTATCGGCGCGCTGCAGGCCTTGGAAACCAGTCGCGGCGTGCAGGAGATCGCCTTCGACCTGGGTTACAGCACGGCCTCGGCGTTTATCGCCATGTTTCAGCGCCAGGCCGGTTGTTCACCGGAGCAATACCGGCGTCAGGCGCGCATGGCCTAGCCTGGCCTCGCTGGATGTGTAACAGCGTTTGTCTACACTGAAAGCATGCCGTGCCCTTCGGTACGGTAACAAGGAGAACACTCCATGAAGATGCTCCGTATCCCATTGTTGTTGATCGGCTTGTTACTTTGCTCGCAGGGGTTTGCGGCGACGGCTCAGCAAAGCAAGATGAGCACTTGCAACGCGGACGCCAAGACCCAGAATCTTGCGGGTGACGCGCGCAAGGCCTTTATGAGTAATTGCCTGAAAGCCGCGCCTGCCGCCACTCCCGCGGTCACCCCTGCCGCCACACCGGCCATGCCCGCGAGTAAGGCGGCGACCACGGCGGCACCGGCCAAGGTGCTGACCCCACAGCAGCAGAAAATGAAGGACTGCAACGCCAACCGGCCCCAGGGGCTCAAGGGCGATGCGTACAAGACCTACATCAGCAATTGCCTGAAGAAGAAGTAGTTTTGACGCTCTACCGGAGCAGGGCTTGCTCGTGATCCGGGCAAGCCCTGCTGCCGCGAAATTTCATGATGCTGCGTCGCCTGCCTGTCACAACTCTTCATTAAGATGCCAGGCCACCGTCCTTCTGGCGCCTGCCGCTGGTCCTCCCAAGAGAAGGCTGGCAGACTGCCTGTCTTTTAGCGCCGTTCTTTTTGAGGCTGTATGTCAGCGTTTTCCCAGCGTTACGTAGTCCTGGCCAGTTTGATCCTTGTTTTCGGTGGGTTGTTGCTGGCATTGCCGTTGCGGCTGTTGCCCAGTCTGTTGGCCGGTTTGTTGGTCTTCGAGCTGGTCAATATGCTCACGCCCAAGCTTGAGCACCTGATTGCCGGACGGCGTGCGCGCTGGCTGGCGGTGGCGTTGCTGGGCACCTTGATCGTCAGTGTGCTGAGCCTGATCTTTGCCGGGGCCATCAGTTTTCTGCTGCACGAAGCGGAAAACCCCGGCGCATCCCTCGGCAAATTCATGGTGGTGGTGGACAAGGCGCGCGGGCAGTTGCCGCCGTTTATCGACGCCTACCTGCCGGCCAGTGCGGCGGAGTTCCAGGTCGCTATCGGCGAGTGGCTGACCAAGCACCTGAGCGAGTTGCAGCTGGTGGGCAAGGACGCGGCGCATATGTTCGTGACCCTGCTGATCGGCATGGTGCTGGGAGCGATCGTGGCCTTGCAGCATGCCTCCGACATCACCCTGCGCAAGCCCCTGGCGGCGGCGCTGTTCGACCGCCTGCGGCTGCTGGTGCAGGCGTTCCGCAATATCGTCTTCGCGCAGATCAAGATCTCGGCGCTGAACACCGCGTTCACCGCGATCTTCCTGGCGGTGATCCTGCCGCTGTGCGGGATCAAGCTGCCGCTGACCAAGACCCTGATCGTGCTGACCTTCCTGCTCGGGCTGTTGCCGGTGATCGGCAACCTGATGTCCAACACCCTGATCACCATCGTCGGCCTGTCGCTGTCGATCTGGGTCGCGGCGGCGGCGTTGGGTTACCTGATGTTTATCCACAAGCTGGAATACTTCCTCAACGCGCGGATCGTCGGCGGGCAGATCAGTGCCAAGTCCTGGGAGTTGCTCATGGCGATGCTGGTGTTCGAGGCCGCATTCGGCCTGCCGGGCGTGGTGGCGGGGCCGATCTATTATGCGTACATCAAGAGCGAGCTGAAGCTGGCGGAGCTGGTCTGACGCGACTGGCGTCATCCCGTCAGGCTTGCCGGCGATGGCGCCGTGGACGGGCGCCGAAGGACCGCGTTGCACCACAGTCCTCGCTGTTTCAGCCGTAGCGCTTCTTCGCTTCGATCGCCAGACCGCTACCAATGCTGCCGAAGATATTGCCTTCCACATGGCGGGCATTGGGCAGCATCGCCGAGACGCTCTGGCGCAGTGCCGGAATGGCGCTGGAGCCGCCGGTGAAGAACACCGTGTCGACCTGCGCGACACCCACCCCGGCATCGCCGAGCAACTGGGTGACGCTGGTGCGGATGCGCTCCAGCAGGTTGTCGATGGCCGACTCGAACAGGGCCCGGCTCAACTCCACGCTCAAGCCCGGCTCGATGCGATCCAGCGGCACATGGCGCAGTGGGGCATGGGTCAGCTCGATCTTGGTTTCTTCGATTTCCATCGCCAGCCAGTGGCCGGCACGCTGTTCGATCAGCTTGAACAGGCGATCGATGCCGCCGGTGTCCTCGATGTCGTAGCGCATGCTGCCCAGGGCCAGCTGGGTTTTCTGCGAGTACACCGAGTTGATGGTGTGCCAGGTCGCCAGGTTCATGTGATGGCTGGTGGGCATATAGGCGCCGCTTTTCATCCGGCTACCGTAGCCGAACAGCGGCATCACGCCTTGCAAACTCAGCTGCTTGTCGAAGTCGGTCCCGCCGATGTGCACGCCGCCGGTGGCGAGGATATCGTCGTGACGGTTGTCCAGGCCCCGGCGCTCCGGCGACAGGCGCACCAGGGAGAAGTCCGAGGTACCGCCGCCGATGTCGACGATCAGCACCAGCTCCTCACGGTCCAGGGTCGACTCGTAGTCGAAGGCGGCGGCGATCGGTTCGTACTGGAAGGACACTTCCTTGAAACCGAGCTTCTTCGCTACTTCCGCCAGGGTGTCTTCGGCTTCCTGGTCGGCGGCCGGGTCTTCGTCGACGAAGAACACCGGGCGGCCCAGCACCACCTGCTCGAACTCACGTCCGGCGGTGGTTTCAGCGCGTTGCTTCAACTGGCCGATAAACAGCCCCAGCAGGTCCTTGAACGGCATCGCCGTGCCGAGCACGCTGGTGTCGTGCTTGATCAGCTTGGAGCCCAGCAGGCTCTTGAGCGAGCGCATCAGCCGGCCTTCGTAGCCTTCCAGGTACTCGTGCAGGGCCAGCCGGCCATAGACCGGACGGCGCTCCTCGAAATTGAAGAAGAGCACCGACGGCAGGGTGATCTTGTCGTCTTCCAGCGCGATCAGCGTTTCCAGGCCGGGGCGTATCCAGCCGACGGTGGAGTTGGAGGTGCCGAAGTCGATACCGCAGGCACGGGCTGGAGAGGCGTTGTTCATGGTGTTCGGGTTCCGGTTGCAAAACGGCCGCGCAGTGTATGCCAGTCGCGCACGGATTCGAAGGCCGGCGATCCGTTAAATAGCGCTTCTTGTAACGGATTGGACTTGAAAGGTGGGCAATCGTCCCCAAACTTGCACTCATTGGTTCTGCCTGTTGCCATCGATGACAAGAAATTCCGGCAACGGCCGATAAACTTCTGCAGCGCCCCTGAGTCACAGCCTTGAGATCGGTCAATCTTTGTCGCGCCGATGCGCGCATGCTGTGTCTTGCCGAGCGGCGCGATATCGATAACGGATGGTGATCCTTAGATGGACTTCAAAGACTATTACAAGATCCTGGGTGTGGAGCCGACGGCGGACGACAAGACCATCAAGGCCGCGTACCGCAAGCTGGCGCGCAAGTATCACCCGGATGTCAGCAAGGAAAAGGACGCCGAAGCGAAGTTCAAGGACGCGTCGGAAGCCTATGAAGCGCTGAAAAGCGCCGACAAGCGCGCCGAATACGACGACTTGCGCAAATACGGCCAGCACGGCCAGCCGTTTCAGGGCCCGCCGGGTTGGCAGGGCCGTGGCGGTTTCGGTGGTGGCGGCGCGGACACAGGCGACTTCTCGGACTTCTTCAGTTCGATCTTCGGCTCGCGCGGCAATGGTTTTGGCGGTGGACAACCAGGCCGCAGCGCCGGCCGGCGAGGGCAGGACGTGGAACTGGAACTACCGATCTTCCTGGAGGAAAGCCTCTCGAACGAGTCGAAGAAGGTCAGCTTCCAGATTCCGCAGCACAATGCCGCCGGGCAGCATGTCAGCAACACCAGCAAAAGCCTGAACGTGAAGATTCCGGCCGGTGTCACCGACGGCGAGCGTATCCGCCTCAAGGGCCAGGGCGCGCCGGGTGTCGGCGGTGGGGCAAATGGCGACCTGTACCTGACGATTCGTTTTGCACCTCACCCCAAATTCGATGTCGAAGGAGAGAACCTGATCATCACCCTGCCGCTGGCGCCCTGGGAATTGGCGCTGGGGGCGGAGATCGCGGTGCCGACCCTGACCGGCAAGATCAACCTCAAGGTCCCGGCGGGCAGCCAGAACGGCCAGCGCATGCGGGCCAAGGGCCACGGCCTGCTGAACAAGGCCGGGCAGCGCGGTTATCTGTTCGTGCAGCTCAAGGCGGTGATGCCACGGCAGAACGACGATGCCGTCAAGGCGTTGTGGCAGGAACTGGCGAAAAAGGCCGCCTTCGACCCGAGAGAGCAATGGAGTAGCTAATCATGAGCAGCCCCTTGAACGTTCAACTGGATATGCAGGCTTTTTGTGAGGTGACCCAATTGCCGGTTGCCTACGTGATCGAAATCGTCGAACACGGCATTCTTGAACCTCAGGGGCGCTCGCCCGAGGCCTGGCGTTTTGGCGATGAAGCGCCGGGTATTGCCCGCCGCGCGGTGAAGCTGCATCGGGATCTTGAGCTGGAGTGGGAAGGCGTCGCCCTGGCGCTGGACCTGCTGGCGGAAGTGCAGCTGCTGCGGGCGGAGAACCAGATGCTGCGCCAGCGCCTGGGGCGCTTTGTGCACGAGTGAATACAGGCCTGGGCCCTAGGCCCGAGAGATTCTGGGCAGGACCACGGTAAAACGTGTGCCGTCTTCGGCGCTGGAGCTGACCTCTATCGTACCCTGATGGGCCGTCACCACTTCCTTGGCGATATACAGCCCCAACCCCAGGCTGGTGGCGGTACCCGGCTGGCCGATCTCTTCATCAGCGCCGCGCACCAACGGATCGAAGATCGTCGCCAGGGCTTCCTGGGGGATCGGCGTGCCGAAGTTGTGCATGGTCAGGCGAACCCTGTCCGTGCCGCCGTCCAGGCTCAGGGTCAGTGGCCGATGGTTGGCACCGTGCTGCAAGGCATTGCCGATCAGGTTTTGCAGCAGTTGCTCGATGCGCCCGCGATCCCAGACCCCATGGACATCACCTTCCACCTTCAGCAACGGCAGGCAATCCGGCTGCCCGGCCCAGGCTTCATTGATGGCGGCTTTCGCCGCACTGCTCAGGTCCATCGGTGCCGGGTCGATGGGCAGGCTGCTGCCCAGGCGGCTGCGGACAAACTCCAGCAAGTCGCTGATCATGCTGCTCATATGACGGGTGCCACTTTTGATATTGGCGACATAGACCAGGCCGTCGGTATCGAGGCGGGTCTTGCGCACCAGCATTTCGGTGGACATGGTCACGGCCTGCAAGGGCGCTCGCAGGTCATGGCCGAGGATGGCGAGGAAAATATCCCGTGAACGGTTGACCTGCTCGGCGTAGGCGGCGGTGGATTCGGTCAGGGCTTCGTCGATGGCTTCGTTGAAGCGAATCATCTCCTGGAAATGTGTCAGCTCCGGCGACACCAGGCTATTGACCCAGCGGCGAATCACGCAGGCGCGCAGGTGACGGAACTCCGAGGTCATCTGCATCAGGTCGAAACCAGCGGTGTGGCGCAGTTCGCCGTGGCTGGCCGCCGCGATGTCCAGGCCGGGGCTGCTGTCCAGGCTGTCGCCCTTGGACTTAGCGGTCTGTTGGCTGGTGCTCTGGCTGGTTTCCATATCCCGGGCGGCGGCCAGCAGGATCGATTTGGCGTGGTCACGCAAGGCGACCCGGCCCATGGTGTCCGCCGCCGGGGTCAGGGTCTTGGCGAACTGTTCCCACTCATCGACGATGCTGTCGACCTGCTGCACGATAAAGGTTGATAGGTGCATGCTTGTTGCCTCGAAGGGAGGATCGCTCTTTATGAGGGCTAGCTTAGCGCTTTTCAGTCCCTTTTGAGGGGTGGGTTTCAGGTGGCCTGACTCATCTATACCTGTCATTTCTGACAGTAGACGCTACCTCCCGGCAGGCTTAGTGTGAATTCGTGTTGTATTCACTCAAAGCAGTACCTCTTCAAAGGAGCGACTGTCATGAACAAAGCAGATCTGTTGAGCAACACCGAAAGCCAGATCAACCAGGCGGCACTGAGCATTGCCGACGGGAAAAAGGATATGGCCAACGACAATGCCGTCGGCAAATTATTGTTCCTGTGTGCCTTGCATCGTGTGCTGGACGGCAAGCCCCATCCGGGTGACCTCGGGATGATGGATGGGATCAATGACTGCCTGCAGCAGTTGGGGCTGGTCGATACGTCGAAAACCTTCTTTGCCGCCATCCAACCCTGACGGCCAAGCCATCCATGGCTGGCCTGGGCTCAGAAGAGGAAGTAGCGCTGCGCCATCGGCAGCACGTCCGCCGGTTCGCACCATAGCAGTACGCCATCGGCCTTGACCTGGTAGGTCTGCGGGTCGACGTCGATCTGCGGCAGGTAGTCGTTGTGGATCAGGTCGGTTTTCTGCACATCGCGGCAGCCTTTGACCACCGCAATCTTTTTCTTCAAGCCCAGGCTCTGGGGAATCCCCGCGGCCTGCGCCGCCTGGCTGATAAAGGTCAGGCTGGTGGCGTGCAATGAGCCGCCGTAGCTGGCGAACATCGGCCGGTAGTGCACCGGCTGCGGCGTCGGGATCGAGGCATTGGCGTCGCCCATCAGGCTGGCGGCAATCGCCCCGCCCTTGAGGATCAGCGTCGGTTTCACACCGAAGAACGCCGGGCGCCAGAGCACCAGGTCGGCCCATTTGCCCACTTCGATCGAGCCCACTTCATGGCTGATGCCGTGGGTGATCGCCGGGTTGATGGTGTATTTGGCGATGTAGCGCTTGACCCGGAAGTTGCTGTTGCCGTCACCGTCGCCCGGCAGCGGGCCGCGTTGTTTCTTCATCTTGTCGGCGGTCTGCCAGGTGCGGGTGATGACTTCACCGACGCGGCCCATGGCCTGGCTGTCGGAGCTGATCATCGAGAACGCGCCGAGGTCGTGGAGGATGTCTTCGGCGGCGATGGTTTCCCGGCGGATGCGGCTCTCGGCAAAGGCCACGTCCTCGGCGATGCTCGGGTCGAGGTGATGGCAGACCATCAGCATGTCCAGATGTTCGTCGATGGTGTTGCGAGTGAACGGCCGGGTCGGATTGGTCGAGCTGGGCAGCACATTGGGGAAACCGCAGGCCTTGATGATGTCCGGCGCATGGCCGCCGCCCGCGCCTTCGGTGTGATAGGTGTGGATGGTACGGCCCTTGAACGCGCCGAGGGTGGTTTCGACAAAACCGGATTCGTTGAGGGTGTCGGTGTGGATCGCCACCTGCACGTCGTACTGGTCGGCCACGCTCAGGCAGTTGTCGATGGCCGCCGGCGTGGTGCCCCAGTCTTCGTGGAGCTTGAGGCCGATGGCGCCGGCCTCGACCTGCTCGATCAGCGGCTGTGGCAGGCTGGCGTTGCCCTTGCCGGTGAAGCCGATGTTCATCGGGAAGGCATCGGCGGCCTGGAGCATGCGCGCCAGGTGCCAGGGCCCGGAGGTGCAGGTGGTGGCGTTGGTGCCGGTGGCCGGCCCCGTGCCGCCGCCGATCATGGTGGTGACGCCGCTCATCAGCGCTTCTTCGATCTGCTGCGGGCAGATGAAGTGGATATGGGTGTCGATGCCGCCGGCGGTGAGGATCATGCCTTCGCCAGCGATGACTTCGGTGCTGGCGCCGATGGCGATGGTCACGTCGGGCTGGATGTCCGGATTGCCGGCCTTGCCGATGGCGGCGATGCGCCCGTCCTTGAGGCCGACGTCGGCCTTGACGATGCCCCAGTGGTCGATGATCAGGGCATTGGTGATCAGGGTGTCGACGACTTCGGCGGCCAACAGCTGGCCTTGGCCCATACCATCGCGGATCACCTTGCCGCCGCCGAATTTCACTTCTTCACCGTAGGTGGTGAAGTCCTTTTCCACTTCGATCCACAGTTCGGTGTCGGCCAGGCGCACCTTGTCGCCGACGGTGGGGCCGAACATGTCGGCGTAGGCTTGTCTGGAAATCTTCATGCTGATTCCTTGGTGCAATGGAAAGAGACCGTGATGCTCTCTTCGCGGGCAAGCTCCGCTCCCACACTGTCCGTGTTGAACCCTGGACTCGGGTACGACACAAAACCTGTGGGAGCGGAGCTTGCCCGCGAAGGCGTCAGTACTGGCAACCCATCAATCCAGGTCGCCCATCACCCGCCCGGCAAACCCGAACACCCGCCGCAACCCGGCCAACTCCACCAATTCAACGTCCCGGCTCTGCCCCGGTTCGAAGCGCACGGCGGTGCCGGCGGGGATATTCAGGCGCATGCCACGGCTGGCGGCGCGATCGAAGCTCAAGGCGTCGTTGGTCTCGAAAAAGTGATAGTGCGAACCGACCTGAATCGGTCGGTCACCGCTGTTCGCCACATTCAGGCTGAGGGTGCGGCGACCGACATTGAGTTCGATGTCGCCGGGCTGGATCTGATATTCACCAGGAATCATTCGGGTTGTCCCAGGGTCTTGAAATAAATGGCGGTGGCCTTGTAGCGACCATCCGGTGTCGCGCAGTAGTTCGGCAGTTCGCCGACCCGGGTGTAGCCCAGGGCGCTGTAGAAGGCTTCGGCTTCGGAGCCGGCCTCGGTGTCGAGGTGCAGCAGGCCACGCTTGTGCTGTTTTGCCGTCTGCTCCAGAGCCTGGATCAGTTGCTGGCCGAGACCGCGATGGCGGGCCTCGCTGTACACCAGCAGCTTCTGGATTTCGGCGCGGTTCAGGCCGTTGGCCTTCTGGCACAGGCTCAGTTGCACGCTGGCCAGCACCTGTTCGTCACGCACCACCACCCAGAGCAGCAGGCTGCCGTCCTGCAGCGCGGTTTGCACCGTATCGAAGTAGTCGCGGGCCTGGCCGGCATCGAGATCGGCCATGAAACCCACACTGGCGCCGTGCCGAACGGCGTCCAGCAGCAAATCGATCAAACCCTGGCGGTAGTGCGCAAAGCTTTCGTTATTCACACGACGCAGTTGGGCGGCGTTCATGGCGGTTACTCCTGGTTGACGGCGGGCGGCAGGGCACCCGGATTCAGAGTCAGTTGCATAAAGGTCAGGTCCAGCCAGCGGCCGAACTTCACCCCCACCTGGGGCATCTGCCCGGTGATGGTGAAACCCTGGCGTTCATGCAGGCGAATGGAAGCGGCGTTACCACTTTCGATGGCGGCGACCATCACATGTTTGCCGCAGTCACGGGCGCGCTCGATCAGCACCGCCATCAGTTGCGGGCCGAGGCCATTGCCGCGCTGGTCGCTGCGCACATAGACCGAGTGTTCGACGGTGTGGCGGAAGCCCTCGAAGGGCCGCCAGTCGCCGAAGGAGGCATAGCCGAGCACGGTGTCAGCACTGTCGACGATCACCAGGATCGGGTAAGCCTGGCCTTGCCGGGTGCTGAACCAGGCCTGGCGATTGCCAAGGTCCACCGGTTGTTCGTTCCAGATCGCCGTGGTGTTGAGCACCGCGTCGTTGTAGATGTCGCGGATCGCCGGCAGGTCGGCGTGGACGGCATCGCGGATTACGTAGGACATGCTCGGCCTCAGGCGATGGGTTGGTGGACGGTGACCAGCTTGGTGCCATCGGGGAAGGTGGCCTCGACCTGGATCTCCGGGATCATTTCCGGGATGCCTTCCATCACTTGTTCGCGGTTGAGCAGGGTGGTGCCGAAGTGCATCAGCTCGGCCACGGTCCGGCCATCGCGGGCACCTTCCAGCAGAGCCGCCGAGATATAGGCCATGGCTTCCGGATAGTTGAGTTTCACCCCACGGGCCAGGCGCCGTTCGGCCACCAGACCAGCGGTAAAAATCAGCAGTTTGTCTTTTTCGCGGGGGGTCAGGTCCATGGTTCGGAGTCCGTTGGCAGGCAGTAAAAGAAGGTTGGCATATTCATGTGTTCCAGATCCTCGGCGGCACGGCCTCGCGCCCCAGCAGGGCCGGGCGCAACAGCCGCCACAGCTCGATCAGCCAGGCACGGGCATGCAGGGCCTCGCCGGCCAGGCAGCGGGCCACCAGCAGGCCGGGCAGTTGGGTGAGGTCGCCGCGCACCCGGGTCGGCACTGAACGGCAGCGTTCGAGCAGCTCGCTGTCGATCTCGCCGGTCACCAGCAGGGTGGCGAAGACCGGTTGGCCGTCGAGGCCGATGGGCGAGTCGAGCAGGCCGTCGTCGCCCTGGATGCGTTGGCGTTCGTGCCAGAGCAGTTGGCCGTCGCGGCGGATATCCAGCTGTGACTGGAAATGCCCGCGATCAAAGCGTTCACCGCTGGCGGGGCGCCCGAGGGCGACCATATCCCAGTAGAGCAAGCGGGCGTCGCCTTCAAGGTCAATGCGGGTGCTCAACTCGGCCTGAGCCGCGCTGAAGACGATGGTTTCCTGGGGCAGCCATTCCAGGGTCGCGCCGGCGGCGACCTTCAGGTCCAGGGTCTGGTAGGCCGGCCCGTTGGCGCGATACCACTTCGCGGCGCCGGGGCTGGTCAGTTGCGCCCAGGCATCGGTTTCGACGCGGGCGCTGATGGCCAGCCGGTCACCGCCGGCAATCCCCCCGGGCGGGTGGACGATAATGTGCTGGCAGACTTGCGGACCTTCGGCATACAGGTGTTTCTGCACCCGCAACGGGCCCAGATGGCGCCGGGTGACCGGGCGCGTGCAATCGCCGAAGCGGGCGTAGCCGAGTTCGAGCTCGGCGTGCCAGCTGGGAGTGAACAGGGCGTGAGTGACAGTTGAATTCATGGTTTCTAATTATCGTCGTGACGCTACAGGTTAGATCGTAACCAGTCCGCGCACACCTTCGGCTTCCATATTTTCTCCGCGACCTTGCTGGACAATCTCGCCCCGGGACATCACCAGGTACTGATCGGCCAACTCGGCGGCGAAATCGTAGAACTGCTCCACCAGCAGGATCGCCATATCGCCGCGGGCGGCGAGTTTCTTGATCACCGCGCCGATCTCCTTGATCACCGAGGGCTGGATGCCTTCGGTGGGTTCGTCGAGGATCAGCAGGCGCGGGCGGCTGGCCAGTGCCCGACCGATGGCCAGCTGTTGCTGCTGGCCGCCGGAAAGGTCGCCGCCACGGCGTTGCTTCATTTGCAGCAGGACCGGGAATAGTTCGTAAATGAACGCGGGTACTTCCTTGGCTTCGGCGCCTGGAAAACGCGACAGGCCCATCAACAGGTTTTCTTCCACGCTCAGGCGGCCGAAGATTTCCCGGCCCTGGGGCACGTAGGCGATACCGGCGTGGACCCGTTGGTGCGGCTTGAAATTCGTGATCGGTTTGCCTTCCCATTGCACGGCCCCTTCCTTGGCCGGCAGCAGGCCCATCAGGCATTTGAGCAGGGTAGTCTTGCCCACCCCGTTGCGGCCCAGCAGGCAGGTGACTTCGCCGACTTTCACGTCAAAGGACAGGCCCCGCAGGATGTGGCTGCCGCCGTAGTACTGGTGCAGTTTGTCGACTTGGAGCATGGTTGTGTTCCTGATATGTGGGGTGCCTTCAGCGACCGAGGTAGACCTCTATCACTCGTTCGTTTTCCTGCACCTGCTCCAGCGAACCTTCGGCCAGCACGCTGCCCTGGTGCAGCACGGTGACATGGTCGGCAATCGCGCCGACAAAACCCATGTCGTGCTCCACCACCATCAGCGAATGCTTGCCGGCCAGGCTCTTGAACAGCTCGGCGGTGAACTCGGTCTCGGCATCGGTCATGCCCGCCACCGGTTCGTCGAGCAGCAACAGTTGCGGGTCCTGCACCAGCAACATGCCGATCTCCAGGAACTGCTTCTGGCCATGGGACAACAAACCGGCCGGGCGATTGACCGAGCCGGTCAGGCGAATGGTTTCCAGGACCTGGGCAATCCCGTCCTTCTGCTCACCGCTCAAACGCGCCCGCAGGCTGGCCCATACCGATTTGTCGGTCTTCTGCGCCAGCTCCAGGTTCTCGAACACCGTCAACGCCTCGAACACCGTCGGCTTCTGGAACTTGCGGCCGATCCCGGCCTGGGCGATCTGCACTTCGCTCATCGCCGACAGGTCGAGGGTTTCGCCGAACCAGGCCTTGCCATGGCTGGGGCGGGTCTTGCCGGTGATCACGTCCATCAGGGTGGTCTTGCCCGCGCCATTGGGGCCGATGATGCAGCGCAGTTCGCCGACGCCGATATACAGGTTCAGGTTGTTCAGGGCCTTGAAACCGTCGAAGCTGACGCTGATGTCTTCCAGGGTCAGGATGGTGCCGTGGCGGGTGTCCAGGCCGTCGCCCTTGGCCTGGCCGAGACCCAGGGCGTCACGGCTGCTGCCGGCATCCTTGTTGGGTTCGAGGATCGGTTCGAGCATGAATTCGGCGGTCGCGGTGACTCTCATTGTTCGCCCCTTTTCTTCAGCAGCCCGATCACGCCCTTGGGCAGGTACAGGGTCACGACGATAAACAGTGCGCCGAGGAAGAACAGCCAGTACTCAGGGAAGGCCACGGTGAACCAGCTCTTCATGCCGTTGACCATGCCCGCGCCGAGCAGCGGGCCGATCAGGCTGCCGCGCCCGCCCAGGGCCACCCACACGGCGGCCTCGATGGAGTTGGTCGGCGACATTTCGCTGGGGTTGATGATCCCCACCTGCGGCACATACAGCGCCCCGGCCAGGCCGCACAACACGGCGCTCAAGACCCAGACGAAGAGCTTGAAGCCACGGGGATCGTAGCCGCAGAACATCAGCCGGTTTTCCGCATCGCGCAGCGCCGTCAGCACCCGCCCGAACTTGCTCCTGGCCAGGCGCCAGCCGCTGTAGAGGCTGGTCACCAGCAAGACCACGGTGGCGAAGAACAGCACCGCGCGGGTGCCCGGTTCGGTGATGCCGAAACCGAGGATGCTGCGGAAGTTGGTAAAGCCGTTGTTGCCGCCGAAGCCGGTTTCGTTGCGGAAGAACAGCAGCATCCCGGCGAAGGTCAGGGCCTGGGTCATGATCGAGAAGTACACGCCCTTGATCCGCGAGCGGAAGGCGAAGAAGCCGAACACCAGCGCCAGCAGCCCCGGCGCCAGCACCACCAGGCACAGGGCCCAGAGAAAGTGGCTGGTGCCGGTCCAGTACCAGGGTAGTTCGGTCCAGGACAGGAAGGTCATGAACGCCGGCAGCTCGTCGCCGGACGCCTGGCGCATCAGGTACATGCCCATGGCATAGCCGCCGAGGGCGAAGAACAGGCCGTGGCCGAGGGACAGCAGGCCGGCATAACCCCAGACCAGGTCCAGGGCCAGGGCGACGATGGCGTAGCAGAGAATCTTGCCCACCAGGGTCAGGGTGTAGGCCGAGACGTGGAACAGGTTCTCCGGCGGCAGCAGCGACAGCAGCGGCAAGGCCAGCAGCAGCGCCAGCACGATCGCACCGACGGCAATCGTCAGGCCGGGCCCGGCTTTTTGGCTCGCGGTGAGCATCAGGGGCTGGTTCATCAGTCGATCACCCGTCCTTTCAGTGCGAAGAGTCCTTGCGGGCGTTTCTGGATAAACAGAATGATCAGCGCGAGGATCAGGATCTTGCCCAGCACCGCACCGATCTGCGGTTCGAGGATCTTGTTGGCGATGCCCAGGCCGAAGGCGGCCATGACGCTGCCGGCCAACTGGCCGACCCCGCCAAGCACCACCACCAGGAAGGAGTCGATGATGTAGCTCTGGCCCAGGTCCGGGCCGACGTTGCCGATCTGGCTCAGGGCGACGCCGCCCAAACCGGCGATCCCGGAGCCGAGGCCGAAGGCGAGCATGTCCACCCGTCCGGTGGGCACGCCGCAGCAGGCGGCCATATTGCGGTTCTGGGTGACGGCGCGGACGTTCAGGCCCAGGCGGGTCTTGTTCAACAGCAGCCAGGTGAGGACCACCACGAACAGCGCGAAGGCGATGATCACCAGGCGGTTGTAGGGCAGGACCAGATTGGGCAGCACCTGGATGCCGCCGGAAAGCCAGGCCGGGTTGGCCACCTCGACGTTCTGCGCACCGAATACCAGGCGGACCAACTGGATCAGCATCAGGCTGATACCCCAGGTGGCAAGCAGGGTTTCCAGTGGGCGCCCGTAGAGATGGCGGATGATCGTGCGTTCCAGGGCCATGCCGATCCCGGCGGTGACGAAGAACGCCACCGGCAGGGCCACCAGCGGGTAGAACTCGATGGCCTGGGGCAGGAAACGCTGGAACAGCAACTGCACGACATAGGTGGCGTAGGCGCCGAGCATCAGCATTTCGCCGTGGGCCATATTGATCACCCCGAGCAGGCCGAAGGTGATCGCCAGGCCGAGGGCCGCCAGCAGCAGGATCGAACCGAGGGACAGGCCGCTGAAGGCCTGGCCGAGCCATTCGCCGATCATCAGCTTGCGTTTGACTTGCGCCAGGCTGGTTTCGGCGGCGGTGTGCACGCCGGCGTCGGCTTCGACCCCGGGTTGCAGCAGGCCTTCGAGGCGGGTGCGGGCCAGCGGGTCGCCGCTCTCGCCGAGCAGGCGCACGGCGGCGAGGCGGACGGCCGGGTCGTTGTCGACCAATTGCAGATTGGCCAGGGCCAGGCTCAGGGCGGCGTGGACATCGGTGTTGGTTTCGCCGGCCAGTTGTTGGTCGAGGAATTTCAGTTGCGCCGGCTTGGCGCTTTTTTGCAGTTGCTGGGCGGCGGCCAGGCGCACCTTGGCATCGGCGGCGAGCAGTTGCTGGGCGGCGACGGCGGTGTCGATAAGGCCGCGCAGGCGGTTGTTCAGGTGCAGGGTCTTGGTTTCGCCATTGAGGGTCAACTGGCCGCTTTGCAGGGCGTCGATCAGCTCGATGCGTGCCGGTTCCGGGTGCGCGGCCCAGGTTTCCAGCAGGGCGGCCTGTTGGCTGGAGTCGGCGGCGACGAAGTCTTCGGCGTCCCCGGCGTGGGCGGCCATCGGCAACAGCAGTGCCAGGGCGAGGAGAAAGCGGTATAGGGCAGTGGGCATAGCAATGGCCTTGCATAAGACCTTGTAGGAGCCGGCTTGCCGGCGATGAGGCCCGCAAGTCTTGTATCGACCGTCCGGCCGCCATCGCCGGCAAGCCGGCTCCTACAAGGGGATTGGGGCGGCCCGCGAATACCTGCCGGGCCGACCGTCAGCGATTACTCAGTTGCTCTTCACCGCATAATCCGGCTTCTTGTCGTTGCCCGGGATAAACGGGCTCCACGGCTGGGCACGGATCGGGCCCTTGGTCTGCCAGACCACGTTGAACTGACCGTCGGCCTGGATCTCGCCGATCATCACCGGCTTGTGCAGGTGATGGTTGGTCGGGTCCATGGTCAGGGTGTAGCCCGACGGTGCGGCGAAGGTCTGGCCGGCCAGGGCTGCACGGACCTTGTCGACATCGGTGGACTTGGCTTTTTCCGCCGCCTGGGCCCACATGTGGATGCCGACATAGGTGGCTTCCATCGGGTCGTTGGTCACGGCCTTGTCGGCGCCCGGGAGGTTTTTCTTCTTGGTGTAGGCTTTCCAGTCGGCGACGAATTTCTTGTTCACCGGGTTATCCACCGACTCGAAGTAGTTCCACGCCGCCAGGTTGCCCACCAGTGGTTTGGTGTCGATGCCGCGCAGTTCTTCCTCGCCCACGGAGAAGGCCACCACCGGTACGTCGGTGGCTTTCAGGCCCTGGTTGGCCAGTTCCTTATAGAACGGCACGTTGGAGTCGCCATTGACGGTGGAGATGACGGCCGTCTTGCCGCCGGCGGAGAACTTCTTGATGTTGGCGACGATGGTCTGGTAGTCGGCGTGGCCGAACGGGGTGTAGACCTCTTCGATATCCTTGTCCGCGACGCCTTTGGAATGCAGGAACGAACGCAGGATCTTGTTGGTGGTGCGCGGGTAGACATAGTCGGTGCCGAGCAGGAAGAAGCGCTTGGCCGCGCCGCCGTCTTCGCTCATCAGGTATTCCACCGCCGGGATCGCCTGCTGGTTCGGCGCGGCGCCGGTGTAGAAGACGTTCGGCGACATTT
Source organism: Pseudomonas gingeri (assembly GCF_013385425.1). Lineage (GTDB taxonomy): Bacteria > Pseudomonadota > Gammaproteobacteria > Pseudomonadales > Pseudomonadaceae > Aquipseudomonas > Aquipseudomonas gingeri_D. Next base: position 35,737 of record NZ_JACAQA010000011.1, read on the forward strand.
CCTCGCCTTCATACTGCACCGGGTAGAACAGCAGGCCGTTGAGTTCCTCGAACACTGGCAATACCGATTTGCGCGACACCGAGGTCCAGCAGCCGAACACCACGGCGACCTTGTCCTGGGTCAGCAACTGCCGGCTTTTTTCGGCGAACAGCGGCCAGTTGGACGCCGGGTCGACCACCACTGGTTCGAGCATCTTGCCGTTGACCCCGCCCTTGGCGTTGATCTCGTCGATGGTCATCAGCGCCATGTCTTTGAGCGAGGTTTCGGAGATGGCCATGGTGCCGGACAGCGAATGCAGGATGCCGACCTTGATGGTCTCGGCGGCCTGGACGGTCCAGGTCATGCCCATGGCGGCAATGGATGCCGTCAGTGTGAAAGCCTTGATCAAGCTACGACGCTTCATTGGTGCGATCTCCAGATGTTCAAAGTTTTTTTGGTTGGCAGATGCAGACACTGAAGGGGCTTTTGCAAAGGCTGTGCCCAGTCGGGGAAAGGCACTAAACAGTCGTGTTTGAGCGGTACTGGTCTGAACAGTCGCACCAAGCGGGGGCGACATCGGCGTTGCGGTGCGCGGGGAGTGCCAGATTGGTGCTGATACCGTCTTCGCGACGGTCCGGGGCCCCGACAAGTTCTGCTCCTACAGTGTCAGTGTCGAGCAACTATATTTGTGAACGACGCAGAACCTGCAGGAGCAGAGCTTGCTCGCGAAGAGGCCCTCACCGGCGCCGCATCAGCCCGATAAAAAACAACCCGCCAATGGCCGCCGTGGCCACCCCGATCGGCAGATCTTCCGGGGCGATCAGGGTCCGCGCCGCGACATCGACCCAGACCAGGAACAGGCTCCCCAGCAGAGCCGACACCGGTAGCAGGCGCCGGTGTTCCGCGCCCACCAGGTAGCGGGCGATATGCGGCACCATCAGGCCGACAAAACCGATGGAGCCGCTGATGGAAACCAGCACGCCGGTCATCAGCGAGGCGATCAGGAATACCTTCAGGCGCACATTGCGCGCACTCAGGCCGAGGGTCACGGCAGTCTGCTCGCCGGCCATCAGGGCATTCAACGGCCGGGCCATGCTCACCAGCAGCACCAACCCCAGGAGCACGCTCGCCGCCGGGATCGGCAGCAGCTCCCAACGCGCCAGGCCGAGGCCGCCAAGCATCCAGAACAGCACCGCGGAGCTGGCCCGATGATCGCCGAGAAACAGCAGCAGGTTGGCCAGCGCCATCATCACGAAGGACACCGCGACCCCGCACAGCAGCAGCCGGTCGCTCTCCAGCCGACCGTTGCGACTGGCGATGGCGAGCACCGCCAGCATACTGGCCAGGGCACCGATAAAGGCGGCGATGGGCAAGGTCAGCAGGCCGACGATCTCGCCCACATGCAGGACCACGATCACCGCGCCGAGAGTCGCCCCGGAGGTCACCCCGAGCAGGTGCGGGTCGGCCAGGGGATTGCGCGTGACCGCCTGCAAGACCGCGCCGATCAACGCCAGCCCGGCGCCCACCAGCACGCCGAGGAGCATGCGCGGTACGCGGATCAGCCAGACGATATGCTCCTGCCCGGCGCTCCAGTTCACCTCGCCCAGGCCCAGCGCCTTATAGGAGAGAATCCGCCACACGACATCCACCGGCACCCGCGCCGGGCCGAAGCCCAGCGAGAGGACGCAGGACAGCAGCAACAAGGCGCCGAGGGCGGCCAGCAACGAGCCATAGCGGCGATTCATCATTGCGGGTGGAAGGCCTTGGCGAGGGTTTCGATGGCCTTGACGTTATCGATGCCCGGCGTCGCCTCGACATAAGGGATGACCACGAAGCGCTTGTTGCGGATAGCGTCCACCGACTGCAGCGCCGGGTTGGTTTCCAGGAAGTGCTGCTTCTGCTCGGCGGTGACTTCGCTGTAGTCGACGATCACGATCACCTGGGGATTTTTCTCCACCACGCTTTCCCAGTTGACCCGGGTCCAGCTGGCATCGACGTCGTCGAGGACGTTGCGCCCGCCAGCGGCTTCGATCAGCGCCTGGGGCATGGCCAGGCGGCCGGAGGTCATGGCGCGGTCTTCGCCGCTGTCATAGAGGAACACTCGTGGACGGTCGGCCGGCAGGGTTTTCTGCACCGTGGCCACCCGCGCCCGCATCTCGCCGATCAGGGCATTGGCGCGGTCCTGCACGTCGAAGATCTTGCCCAGGTTGCGCAGGTCGTTGTAGGTGTCGTCGAGGCTGGCACCCGCGCGTTTCATCACGAAGGCACAGGACTCGGTCAGCTCGTAGACGTTGATGCCCAGGGGCGTCAGTGTCGCCGGGGTGAGGGCGCCGCCGACCGTCATGCCGTAATCCCAGCCGGCGAAGAAGAAATCGACGTTGGCATTGAGCAGGGTTTCCACCGACGGGTACTTGGCCGCCAGTTCGGGCAGGCCGTCGAGGGTTTTCGCCATTTCCGGGGTGACTGATTTCCAGCCGCTGATCCCGCTATAGCCGACCATGCGTGGCTTGAGGCCGAGGGCGAGCATCATCTGGGTCATGTTGATGTCATGGCTGACCGCGTGTTTCGGCGCCTCCTTGAAGGTCACCTCGCGGTTGCAGCTCTGGACCGTCAGCGGGTAGTGCGTCGATTCGGCCAGGGCGGCCATGGACGTGAACAGTGAACCGAGGCAGAGCGCCAGGTGCCGTAGCTTCATGGTTGGGTTATCCAGGTGATTCGCGGGTAGCCGGAGAGTGGGTGGGTATCGATCAGCGCTTCGACGCCGAAGACTTCCCGCAGCAGCTCGACGGTCAGGACCTCGGCGGGTGTGCCGCTGGCGACGATGCGCCCGTGCTGGAGCACATACAGCCGGTCGCAGAAGGCCGCGGCGAGGTTGAGGTCGTGGATGCTCGCCAGGGTGCCGATCTTCAGTTGCCTGACCAGGCGCAACAGTTCCAACTGGAAGCGCGGGTCGAGGTGGTTGGTCGGTTCGTCGAGGATCAGCAGTTGCGGTTGCTGGGCCAGGGCGCGGGCGAGGATCACGCGTTGTTTTTCACCACCGGAGAGGGTGGCGAAGGCGTGCTCTTCGAAGCCCTGCATACCTACTGATTCAATGGATTGACGAATCAGTCGGCGGTCGGCCTCGGTGTCGCCGTCGAAGAGTTTCTTGTGTGGGGTGCGGCCCATGGCGACCACTTCGGCAACGGTCAGGCCAAAGGCATCGGGGAATTCCTGGAGCACCACGGCGATGCGCTGGGCGCACCAGCGTGGCGATTGTTTCCAGACGTTCTGGTGTGCGAGCAGGACCTCGCCGTGTCCCGGTTGGCTGAAGCGGTAGGCGCAACGCAGCAGGCTGGTCTTGCCGCTGCCGTTGGGACCGATCAGGCCGACGAACTCACCGGCCGCCACCCGCAGGTTGGCATCACGCAGTTGGAACTGGTGTTGGCAGCGGTCATGGCCGGGAGGTACCCAGGCGAGGTCGGTGAGGGTCAGCGAGGTCATTCGTTACTCATTGTTGTTGCACTCGGTTCTGTCTTTAAAAGGTGTAGTCCGCCGTCACAAAGACCGACCGCGGCTGCCCCATGATCCATTGCTGGCCGTCATTGTATTGGCTCAGGGCGTATTGGCGATCGAACAAGTTGTTCAATTGCAGACCCAGCGTTGTATTGCGCAAGGCTTTCCACGAGACATTGGCGTCCACCACGGTATAGCTCGGCAGCTCGACGGTATTGGCCAGGTCGGCGTAACGCGCATCCACATAACGTACGCCCGCCCCGGCGCGCACGTCATCGGTGATCGCCTTGCTCAGCCAGAGGTTGGCGGTGCGACGCGGGACATCCGTAGGGCGGTTGCCCGCGTAGGAGACGACGGCGTTACCGACGTTTTGGTCGAAATCATCGTATTGAGCCCGGACAATCGACGCATTGGCCTGCAACTGCCAGTCGTGGGCCAACTTCAGGTCGAGACTGGCTTCCAGTCCGTCGGACGATTGTTGCCCCACTTGCAGTTGGTTCTGTGAGTTGGTCGGGTCGACGGTGAGCAGCTTCTTTTTAACGATGTGGTAGGCCGCCAGGGTCCATTCGCCGCGCTGGTCCCAGAATATCTGCTTGAGACCCAGTTCGCTCTGCTTGGCTGTGGACAGGCCGAATTGCTGGTTGCCCGGGCTCAGTGAGATCAGGCCATTGAGGCCATCAGTGCTGGTGGAGTACTGACCGTACAAGGACGTGTCTGGCGTCAGGGCATAGACCAGACCGACCTTCCAGTTGTTACCGGTCAGGGATTTTTCGGTTTGGCTGCCATTGACCAGGTTGTCACGCTCCAGATGCACATAATCGCGACGCACCCCGGTTACCAACGACCACTGCTCATTCAGCTGGGTGCGGTTTTCCGCGAAAATCGAGAACTGGCGTGTCGTGCTCTTGTACTGGTCACGGTATGGGTCGGCGCTTTCAAAGACCCCGGGGGGCGGATTGCTGATGTCGATGGGCTGGCCATCGGGCAACACATCGTTGTACGGCGAGTTGCTGGTGTCCTTGAAACGGATGCGGTTGACGTCCACGCCCGTCAGGGTCTGGCTGTCGAGGCCGAACAGACTGTGCTTGAAGGTGAAGGTCTGGCGGTCGCCTACCTGTTCCTCGTTGTGCCCGATGCTCAGGAAACTCTGCCGCAGCAACTGCTGGCTGGCGGGGTCGAAATTGTAGTTTTCGGCGTTCTGCCAGCGACGCTGGGCCTTGAGGTAATACAGCTCGTTGCTGGAACTGACGGTATCGGAGATCTGCCAGTCGGTGCGCAGGCGCGTCCACTGGTCGTTGTAGTGCAGCTTGTCGTCGCCGACGTTGTAGTTCTTGAAGCGCAGGTTTTCCTGGTAGTGGCCGTTGATCAGCGGCACGCCGAAATAATCGGTGGGCTCCTGGTCGCCGTAGTCGCTGGAGAGGGTGAACACCAGGTCATCGTTGGCCTGCCAGCGCAAGGCGCCGCTGAAGAAGTTGCTGCTCGATTCGCCACGGTCGACCCAGCCGTTGCTGCTCAGGCGATTGAGATTGAGGCGATAGCTGAGGGTATCCGTCAGCGAACCGCCGCTGTCCAGGGCTTCTTGCTGACTGCCGTAGGAGCCATAGCCCAGGCGCACATGGTTTTCGATCTCGCCTTCGAACGGCTTTTTCGGAAGGGTGTTGATCACCGCGCCGGTGGCCCCTTCGCCATACAGTACCGATGCCGGCCCACGCAGCACATCGACGCGCTCCACCGACCAGGTGTCCACCGGGAAGGTCACGGTGCCGGCACCAGCGTACATCCGGGTGCCGTCATACAACTGCATCACCGAGTTCTGCCCGGTAAAGCCCCGCGCCTGCAACGAAGTGCCGCCATCCCCCGGGTTGCCGGTACGGCTGATCCCGGCGCTGCGCGATGCGGCATCCTGCACACTCATATCGCCGCGCTGGCGAATCTGTTCACCGCTCAGGCTGTCGGTGCTTGCGGGGGTTTCCAGTGCCGTCAGGCCCAGACGTGAGCCGGCGGTGGTCGGGGTCTTCAGGTCGATGCGCTCGTCGTCGACGGCGGGTGCGGTAATGGTGCCGGTGGGCAGGGTCAGGGTGCCGTCGGCCTGGGCGTGGTTCAACGCCAGCAGGCAGAGGCCGGGCAAGAGGTACTTGTTCATCGGGACAGGGAGTCGCTTATCTTCAGAGGCGATACCCGCAGCCAGGGACTGCGAGTAGGGATGTTGCATATTGTTATACTATAACAATATGCAATTGCAACATATTCTCGTCAAAAGTCTACAGACTCCTCTGGAATGCGCCTCTCAACCTGTTCAGGTTGAAGATGAGGCCGATTCAGGTTGGCCCTTGAGACGCGACAGCAGCGCCCAATCCAGCAGCCAGACGACGATCAGCGAGACCCCGACCAGGGGAAACAGGATCGCCAGGGCGAACATGATCACCAGGGCGGTTTTCCAGCGTGGCAGGTCGTGGCGCAGCGGCGGTACACCGAGGCCACCTTGCGGACGACGCTTCCACCACATCACCACGCCGCTGACGGCACTGAGCAGGATCATCAGGCACACCAGCAACATGACCAGCTGGTTGATCGTCCCGAACAGCTTGCCTTCATGGAGCATCACGCCCATTTCCGTGGCCCGGGCGACATTGCCGTAGTGCTGCCAGCGCACATCGGCCAGGACCCTGCCGTTGTACTGGTCGACATGCAGGGTGGCATCGTTGCGCGGGTCGTCGGCGAACACGGCGATGGTGAACACGCCTTCGGCGGTGGTCGGCAGGGTGATGCTGTAGCCGGGTTCGACCTGGCGCGTGGCGGCGATGTCCACCACCTGTTGCAGGCTGATGCCCGGTGCTGCCGGGCCGCTTGAGGTGGCGCCGTGGTTCATGTGTTCGGCATGGTCGCCGGACATCGGCATCGGCGTGTTTTCCAGGGCCCAGGGCACGGTCTGGCGGGTCGCGTCGTTGAGGCTGCGGGCCTTGAGGTCGGACTTGGGCATGTTGTTCCACATGGCATCGGGAAATCTGTTCCAGACCTCGGCGTACTGCTTGCCCCAGACCCCGGTCCAGGTCATGCCGCTGAGCAGCATGAACAGCAGCAGCCCGGCGCCCCAGAACCCAGTGACGGCGTGCAGGTCGCGCCAGACGATGCGTCCGCGCTGGCTCAGGCGTGGCCAGAGCACGCCGGCACTGGAACGGCCCCGTGGCCACCAGAGATAGAGGCCGGACACCACCAGCATCACGCCCCAGCCGGCGGCCAGTTCCACCAGGCGATCGCCGAGGGTGCCGATCATCAGTTCGCCGTGCAGGGCGCGGGCGACGGCTTGCAGATTGAGCTTGGCATCCTGCTCGCCGAGTATGTTGCCGCGATAGGGGTCGAGGAACACGTTGAGCTCGCGACCGTCGCGAATCAGCACGAACTGAGCGCTGCGTTCGGCGTTGATCGGCGGCAGGTACTGTTTGATCAGCACCTGTGGATAAGCCATCTCGATGCGGCGCATCTGATCGTCGGCGTTGAGGCGGTGATGACCGGCCTGGACCGTCATCAGGTCGCTGTACAACAGCGGGTCGAGTTGCGGTTTGAACAGGTAGATGATCCCGGTCAGGGCCAGCAGGACCATGAACGGCGCAACGAACAGCCCGGCATAGAAATGCCAGCGCCAGGCCAGGTTGTAGAAGGAGATTTTAGGTTGGCTCATCAGGAGCGCTCCGCAAGGTATCAGTCATTGGATAGACGGTGACAGTGCGGCGAGCGGGCTTGTCAGGACGCCGCTCGCCAAAGTTACGGTTAGAAACTCATATCCACCTTGGTCCAGAACGTGCGCCCCGGTTCGTTGATGGCTTGCGGGTCATTGGCCGGGTAGCCGAACCCGGCGTTGCCCGCCAGGTTCAGGTGCTCGGCGTATGCCTTGTTGAACAGGTTGTCGACGCCGCTGCTGATCTTCACGTGGCTGTTGATCCGATAGGCGCCGTTGAGGGAGAACACGCCGAAGCCGGCGCTTTTGGAAAAGTCCTTGCCGACCACATTGCCCTCGTTCAGATCGATGCGGTTCTGTCGCGCAACCACTCGCCATAGACCTCCGGCACTCCAGTTGTCGCGGCTATAGGTGAGGCCCAGGCGGGTGTCCAGGGGCGGCATCTGCGGCAGTGCCTTGCCGTCGCTGGTGTTCTTGCCCCAGGCATAGGCCAGGCTGGCATCGGCTTTCCAGTTGGTCGTCAGCCGATAGGCCGCGCCGAGCTCGCCGCCCATTATCCGCGCGTCGATATTGCGCGCCTGGGAGGTCGTGCCCATCATTCCCGGCTGGTAGTTGAACAGGATAAAGTCGCGCACCTGGCCGACATAGCCCGAGGCCCAGGCCTCCAGGTCCTCGGTCTTGTACTGCAGGCCGACATCCAGCTGGGTGGTCTTCTCCGGCTTGATGGCATCGAAGGCGTTGAGCGAACCACTCGGGCCCTGGTTGGGGGAGAACAGTTCCCAGTAGTCCGGGAAACGTTCGGCGTGACCGAGGCCGGCGTACAGCGTGGTCGGGCTGTCGGCCAGGTCATGCTCGTAGCGCATGAAGCCACTGGGCAGACTGTCTGCACGGGTCTGGCCGGCGGTCGGATTGGGCTGGGCGCTCATCCCGGAACCGATGCGCTGGCGAAAGTCCTTGGCCGAGGCGCGGTCCAGCCGCGCGCCGCTGATCAGGCGGTCACGCTCGGCGGCGTACCAGGTCAGTTCGCCGAAGACGCCGTAGTTGTGGAACTCGGCATCCCGGTTGCGTGGCAGGCTCTCGTAAGTGTCGATGCCCATGCTGCTGCGCTGGCGGTGTTCGTCGGTTTGCCCATCAAGGCCGCCGATCAGTTGCCAGTCGGCCCAGCGCCAGGTGGCCTTGAGTCGCGCGCCGAGGGTGCGGCGGTCGACATTGGAGGCCATGGGGCCGGCCATCATCCCGGTGCCGGAGGGTTGGCGCAGGCTGTAGTTGTCCATCACATGGTCGGCGTAGTTGTAGTAGACCTGGGCCTCGAGCTTGTCGAGCACTTCGCCGAGGTTCGACCTTTCAAAACGCAGGCCGAGGCTTTCGCGCTTGAACTGCGAACCGTCCATGCCGCGCCCGGCGTAGCGGGCTTCACCGTCGCCCTTGCCGGCGGTCAGTTCCAGCAGGGTGTCGGCATCCGGCGTCCAGCCCAGGGCGACGTCGCCGTTCCACTTGTCGTAGCGCGAGGGCACGCGGTCGCCATTGCCGTCCTTGTAGTCGCCCGCACGGGCCTGGTTGCCGATCGCCCGGACATAGCCCGACGGACCGCCAGCGGCGGCATCGACCACTTTGTCGAAACGCCCGTTGGAGCCGGCCAGCACGCTGGCGTTGACCCGCGTGCCGAGTTCGCCGAAGTGCTCCGGCTCACGGTCGAAGAGGATGGTCCCGGCCGAGGCGCCGGGGCCCCAGAGCACGGTTTGCGGTCCCTTGATCACCGTCAGCTTGTCGTAGGTTTCCGGGGAAATGTAGGAGGTCGGTGCGTCCATCCGCCCCGGGCAGGCGCCGAGCATCTGGCCGCCATTGGTGAGGATATTCAGCCGCGAGCCGAACATGCCGCGCAGCACCGGGTCGCCGTTGGTGCCGCCGTTGCGTATCAGGGCAAAGCCGGGGATGGTCTTGAGGTAGTCGCCGCCGTCACTGGCGGGGACCGGCTGGCGCGGGTCCTTGGGGTCGGTGATCACCGTCAGCGGCGAGCTGGGGGCGATGGCGGTAATGACTGTCGGGGCGATTTCCCGGGCGGATTCCTCTGGCGCGTCGGCGGCGAAGACGGCAGGGGCGAGCAGGGCGCCGCACATCAGCGCGGTGCCCTGGCGCAGGCGGGCGCGGGCCTCGTTCAGGGCGAACGGGGAAGACGCCCGGGCAGCGCGCAGGCGAGTGTTTGCAGTGGACATAAGCGTTCCATCATTCAAGCGAATACAACACGGCAGCCGCTTTGGAACTGCGGGTTACAGTTCAGGCGGGCCGGGTGAGAGGGTAGTGGGTCGCTGCTTAATGGAACGCGGGCGGGGCGCGGGTGCGAGCACCGGGAAAGGTGGTTTGCCGGGCATGGCCCAGGCGGGTCTGGGTAGCGACGGCGGCCGTCGGCCTGGGGCCGTCAAGGGCGGCGAAGCTCAGGTTCTGCGGCAGGGCCGGGCAACTGAACAGCAGGGTGCAATAGCCGCATTTTTCCCATAGCGCATGGTGCTCGGCGCTGGGGGCGTGGTGCTCGTCGGCGCTGGGCGCCATGGCCTCGCCTGCCTGCCCGGGCATCTCCATCGACATGTCCATGCCCATCGACATGGGCATGCGGTGATCCATCGGCATCGCCTGGGAAATCAGCGGTCCGATAAAGATCATCAGCATGGCGAACAGGCTTAGCCAACTGCCGCGTACTTGGGCGCGGGAGCGGGGTGACCTGAGGCGTGCGGCGTGCATGGCGTTCACGGGCGTCGTCGATTATTGAACGGGCGCGTGATCCATGTGGCTCATCTCATTGGTCCCGGCAGGCGGCTGTTTCTGTACCGATACCTCGACGGTCACGTCGCCGGCTTTTTCAAAGTGCAACGTCAGCGCAAAGTGCTTGCCATCCTGCAAGAGGCTACGGTCCTTGAGGTCCAGCAACATCACATGAAAGGCCATGGGGGCGAACTTCACTTCACCGCCGGCGGGTACTTCGACACTGGCGACTTGCTGCATTTTCATCAGGTCGAGCTGCATCACATGTTCATGCAGTTCGGCCTTGCCGGCGATGGGACTGTCGACGCCGGTCAGGCGGTCGGCCGTGGTGCCCGGGTTGTGGATCACGAAATAGGCCGCTACCGTCGGGGCGTTGGGCGGCAGTTCCTGGGACCAGGGATGGGTGATGCTCAGGTCACCGACCTTGAATTCATGGGCATGGGCAAAGCAGGCGGGCAGCAGCAGGGCGGCCAGCAACAGGGCATTCTTGAACATGGTGGTTCTCCATAACGATTCATGACGCACACAGACTGTGGGTGTGAATCAGGCTAGCGGAGAAGCCCTGGGATTGAGCGAAGGCCACTGCTGGCGCGGGGTGGGGAGGTCGATCTGGGTGACGGGGCGTGCCGGCTGGGTTTCGTCCTGGGCCACCGGCAACTGTGGAACATGGCCGGGCAACGCCAGCAACGAGGCGAAGCCCGCACAGCACCAGCAGTGCTGCATATTGGAATGCTCGTCGTTCTGCGGGGTTTGCTGTTCCAGCTTGCCGAGGTCGATGGCCACCAGGCGGGTGCCACTGGCCGAGCAGAAACTGCCCCACAACAGTTGTTCCGCGATCGAGTCTTGCGAGGCTTGCGCCATGGCTCCGGACATCGGCATGGCGAGCAGATTGAACAGCACTGCAAAGCAGGCGATCCAGGCAATGGCTAGCCGTTGTCGGGGCATGGAAAGGATTTCCGTGAGTGTTTTCAAACAGATGGGTTATTTAGCCTGAACGTCCTTCATAAGTAAAAGCGCGAGCTGCGGTGAAAGGTCGCAAGCTTGTGTAGGCTTTGTCGGTGATCCTTGTGCACAAGCGTAGCAGGATGCCGTCACAGGGTCGGAACGGCATGGACCTCAATCTTCACGCCCAGGGTGGCGCGAATCACACTGAAGATAGCGGCCAGGTTGTCCATGCTCGGATTCCCCTTGGCCGAAAGCATGCGGTGCAGGCTTTTGCTCGGCTTGTCGGTTTCCTTGGCCAGGCCCTCGAAGCCGACGGTAGCGTTGACCAGATCACGCAGGATCACCCGTGCAATCTCGGGTTCGCCATTGAGAAACAGGGTGGCGGCTTCATCCAGCAGTGCCTGGGCGAACGCCGGGTCGCGCTGCGCCCGCTCGGCGATGGTCTGTTTGAAGCTACGAGTAAGGGCCATTCAGTGTTACCTCGTTTTCGATGCGGCTTTTTTACGGTGCTGGTATTCGGCAATGAGCGCCTTGGCTTGCTTGATGTCGTTTGTCTGGCTGGATTTGTGACCACCGCCAAACAGGATGATCAGCTTTTTGCCTTCCTGTAGCAGATAGATCCGGTAGCCCGGGCCCCAATCGATACGGTATTCACCCAGGCCGTCGAACCACTTGATATTGGAGGTATTGCCCATCTGCATACGAAGGATTGCAGTGGATACCTTCGTGGCGGCCTGCACATCCAATGACGCGAACCACTTTTCGAATGGGTTGGCCTGGTTGTCCCGAATATATTCTTCGACCTCGATCATTGTGCTCTCAAGGTAACCTAAAGGTTACTATATTTGCAAGCTGATGATCGTGATCTATTGAGCAGTGCTTGCCAACGCCGCGAGTGTTTCACCAAGCGTCTGGAACTCCCGCTCCACCGGCGGCAATGCCGGTCGCTGGAGAATCAGCACCGGAATTCCGAGTTCCCGGGCCACCTGCAACTTGGGTTCGGTTGCGCTGCTGCCGCTGTTCTTGCTGATCAGCACGTCGATGGCGCGGCGTTCGAACAGGGCGCGCTCGTCTTCCAGCAGGAACGGGCCGCGTGCGCCGATCACTTCGCAGCGGGCATTGCCGGGGTACTCGTCGAGGGCACGCAAGGTCCAGAATTGCCCGGAGGGAATTTCTTCCAGATGTTGCAGCGGCTCGCGGCCGAGGGTGAACAGTGGGCGCTGGAAGGGCTTGAGGGATTCGACCAGTGCGGCCCAGTCGGCCACTTCGCGCCAGTCGTCGCCAGGCTCCGCAACCCAGGCCGGACGCCGTAGCGCCCAGCAGGGAATACCGCTCAAGCGCGCGGCCGTGGCGGCGTTGCTGCTGATTTGCGCGGCGTAGGGATGGGTGGCATCCAGTAGCAGGTCGATGCCTTCTTCCTGAATAAATTGCGCCAGACCCTCGGCGCCGCCATAACCGCCGACCCGGACCTGGCACTGCAAGTCCGTCGGTACCCGCCCGACTCCCGCCAGGCTGTAGATATGCTCGGGGCCCAAGGTCCGGGCAATCGCCAGCGCCTCGGTGACGCCGCCAAGCAGCAACAGGCGTTTCATAACTGCACTCCGGCATGACCGACGACACCGCCCTGGCGGTCGATGGCGAAGACTTCCACTTGCACTTGCCTGGGGACCACGCTGCGGGCGAAGTCGCGGGCGCGCCGGCAGACCGCATCACCCAGGGCGATACCCGCCGCGCTGGCCATGGCCAGTGCCTGCTGGCTGGTATTGGCCTGGACAATCGCGTCCTGCAAGGCCTGGTCGGCGCCGACCTCGGCCGCCCATTCGGCCAGTTGCGGCAGGTCGATGCTCGAATGCCGGCTGTGCAGGTCCATATGCCCGGCCGCCAGCTTGCTGATCTTGCCGAAGCCGCCGCACAGGCTCAGTTTGTCCACCGGGACCTTGCGCAGATGCTTGAGCACGGCGCCGACGAAGTCGCCCATTTCGATCAGGGCGATTTCCGGCAGGTTGTAGACGCGGCGCATGGTGTCTTCGCTGGCGTTGCCGGTGCAGGCGGCGATATGCAGGTAACCGTTGGTCTTGGCGACATCGATGCCCTGGTGGATCGAGGCGATATAGGCCGCGCAGGAAAACGGCCGGACGATACCGCTGGTGCCGAGGATCGACAGCCCGCCGAGAATCCCCAGGCGCGGGTTCATGGTTTTCAGCGCCAGGGTCTCGCCGTCGCGGACATTGACGGTGACCGAGAAGCCGCCGGTGTAGTCCAGTTCAGCGGCCAGTTGTAGCAGGTGGTCAGTGATCATTCGGCGCGGCACCGGATTGATAGCCGGTTCGCCGACGGCCAGGACCAGGCCGGGGCGGGTGACGGTGCCGACGCCTTTTCCGGCATGAAAACGTACGCCGGGTTCGGCGATCAGCCGCACTTGCGAGTAGAGCAGGGCGCCATGGGTGACATCCGGGTCGTCGCCGGCATCCTTGATAGTGCCGGCCTCGGCGCCGTCGTCATGGCGGCGACAGAACTCCAGGCGCATATCCACACGCTTGCCCTTGGGCAGGGTGATCTGCACCGCATCGCAGCTGATGCCGCTGAGCAGCAGGCGTGCCGCCGCCAGGGCGGTGGCGGTGGCGCAGCTGCCGGTGGTCAGGCCGCTGCGCAGAGGGGCGGACTGTTCGGCGGTTTCATCGCGCATGACGATTGCTCTTTGTAGGAGCGAGCTTGCTCGCGATGGTAGTCCAGGCACCGCTGGGTATCAGGCTCCCCGCGTTATCGTTGACGCCCATCGCGAGCAAGCTCGCTCCTACAGTGTCTGAGGGGTTCAAGGCTTGACCACGTCGAGCAAGGTGATCGGCAAGGCCTGGCGCCAGGTGTCGAAATCCCCCAGCGGCTGGGCCTGGGCGATGTGAATGCGGGTCAGTTCGCCGCCATGGACCTGGCGCCAGTTCATCAGCAGCATTTCACTTTGCAGGGTCACGGCATTCGCTACCAGTCGGCCTCCCGGCTTGAGCTGCGCCCAGCAACTGTCCAGCACACCGGGACGGGTAACGCCGCCACCGATAAAGATCGCATCCGGCGGCTCCAGTCCTTCCAGGGCCTTGGGCGCACTGCCGCGAATCAATTGCAGGCCCGGCACACCGAGGCTGTCCCGGTTGCGCTCGATCAAGTGTTGGCGCCCGGTATCGGCCTCGATGGCGATGGCCCGGCAACTGGGGTGGGCGCGCATCCATTCGATACCGATGGAGCCGCTGCCCGCGCCGACATCCCACAACAGTTCACCGGGCACCGGGGCAAGGCGGGCCAGGGTGATGGCGCGGACATCGCGTTTGGTCAGTTGTCCATCATGCTCGAAGGCGCTGTCCGGCAGCCCGCCGATACGCGACAGACGTGGCGTGCCTGGAGCGGCCAGGCATTCGATGGCCACCAGGTTCAGGTCAGCCACCGGCGGGTCGCTCCAGTCATCGGCCAGTCCGTCGATCCGCCGTTCCACGGGGCCTCCGAGGTGTTCCAGAACGCTGATCCGGCTCGGACCGAAACCCCGTTCGCGCAACTGCGCGGCAATCGCGGCGGGACTCAGGCCGTCATTGCTCAGCACCAGCAGACGCACACCGCTGTGCAGATGGGCATTCAGAGCCGCCAGCGGACGGGCGACCACCGAGAGCGTCACCACATCCTGCAAGGCCCAACCCAGTCGGGCAGCGGCCAGTGAACAGGAGGACGGCGCGGACAGCACCTGCATTTCCTCGGTGGTCACTCGCCGCGCCAGACTGGCACCGACGCCGAACAGCATCGGGTCGCCACTGGCCAGCACGCAGGTCGGCTCACCGCGCAGGGCCAGCACGGGCTCCAGGGAAAACGGGCTCGGCCAGTTCAGACGCTCGGCGCGGACGGAGTCCGGCAGCAGGTCAAGCTGCCGCTGGCCGCCGAATACCCGCGAAGCTGCCGACAGAGCTGCCTGGGCCTGCTGACCCAGGCCACTGAAGCCGTCTTCACCGATTCCCACGATTGTCAGCCAAGGCACCATCTAAAATCCTCAAAACACAGCGGTTCCGACGGGCAGGCTTTTCATGCCATCGGACAAAGCAGGCATAATACCGTGCCTTCGAGGGCGAAATGCTCTTCGATAACAGCCTATACCTTTCCTTTACTGCCGGTTGCCCCTTGAACCCACGCCCGCCCGCCACTGCTATTCGCCCCTCGGCCTGTCCGGGGTTGCTGCGCATCGTCCCGGCGCTGGACGGCGGTATCTGCCGGATCAAGCTGGCCGGCGGGGTGATCGGCAGCGCCCAGGCCCAGGCCGTGGCCCGGGCGGCCGCACGTTATGCCGGTGGCGTGATCGAGGCGACCAACCGGGCCAACCTGCAGATTCGCGGTATCGGCGAGCAACAGGCAGCGTTGATCGACGAATTGCTGGCCGCAGGCCTCGGACCGACCACGCCAGCGGGCGATGATGTACGCAACCTGATGCTCAGTCCGGGCGCGGGTATCGACCGTCAGTTATTGATCGATACCCGGCCCCTGGCCGAGCAGATCCTGGCGAGCTTGCAGACTCATTCACGCTTTCATGAGCTGTCGGCCAAGTTCGCGCTGCAACTGGATGGCGGCGAAGCCCTGGCGATGCTGGAGCATTCCCATGACCTGTGGCTGTCGGCGTTGCTGCTGGACGATCAGCCATACCTGGCATTCGGCCTGGCCGGCTGTCCGGCCGATGACCTGCCCCTGGCCGCCGTGCCCCTGGCCGAAGGGCATTCGCTGGTGGTGGCGGTGCTGGAGCTGTTCCTCGACCTGGCCCGTCCCGAACAGACACGCATGCGCCATCTGCTGGCTGAAGTCGTGCCCGCTGAGTTTCTTGCTCGGTTGACCCTGCGCCTTGGCTTCGAACCGGCGGCAGTCCCGTCCTGGCACCGACCAGCCTCTCCCGGTCTGCTGCATATCGGCACTTATCCACAGCGCCAGCCGGGGCGTGTGTACGTGGGGGCTGCGACGCCCCTGGGCCGACTCGACGCTGCGATGCTCGACGGCGTGGCCCGACTGGCCAGTGAGTTCGGCGATGCCAGCCTGCGCCTGACACCCTGGCAGAGCCTGTTGCTGCCCAATATCCGGGCCGAAGATGCGCTCACCGTTACCACCCGGCTGCAACACCTCGGCCTGTTATGCGACGCCGCCGACGCCCTGGCGCAACTGATCGCCTGCACCGGCTCGGCCGGTTGCGGCAAGGGCCTGGCCGACACCAAGGCCGACGCCCGCCGCCTGGCGCTGCACCTGCAAGACCAGCCCCAGGGCGTGCACCTTTCCGGCTGCACGCGATCCTGCGCGGCGGCCCATGTCGCGCCCGCCACCTTGCTGGCGGTTGCGCCCGGCCATTACGACCTCTATTTCCGCGATGTCGCGCACCCGGGCTTCGGCCGGCTGCACGCCCGCCACCTTACTATTGATGCGGCGGGCGCCCTGCTGGCAGCCCGCTCACGGAGCAACACCGATGATTGATTACATCCGCGACGGTCAGGAGATCTATCGCAACTCCTTCGCGATCATTCGCGCGGAAGCCAACCTGGCACGGATTCCCGCGGATCTGGAAAAGCTCGCGGTGCGGGTGATCCACGCCTGCGGCATGGTCGATGCCATCGACGGCCTGCAGTTTTCCCCAGGTGCCGGCAAGGCCGGGCGCGAGGCCCTGGCGGCCGGCGCGGCGATTCTCTGCGATGCGCGGATGGTCAGCGAGGGCGTGACCCGTGCGCGCCTGCCGGCCAACAACCCGGTGATCTGCACCCTGCGTGACGAGCGCGTGCCCGAGTTGGCCCAGGAGCTGGGCAATACCCGTTCGGCGGCGGCACTGGAGTTGTGGCGGCCCCATCTGGAAGGCAGTGTGGTGGTGATCGGCAATGCACCGACGGCGCTGTTCTACCTGTTGGAAATGCTCGATGCCGGCGCGCCGAAACCGGCGTTGATCCTCGGTTTCCCGGTGGGTTTTGTCGGCGCCGCCGAATCCAAGGCGATGCTCGCGGCCGACAGCCGCGGCGTGCCGTTCGTGATCATGCAGGGTCGGCTCGGTGGCAGCGCCATGGCCGCCGCCGCCGTGAATGCCCTCGCTACGGAGATTGAATGATGCAGCAGCCTGGACGTCTGATCGGCCTCGGCGTGGGCCCCGGTGACCCGGAACTGATTACGGTCAAGGCCCTGCGCCTGCTGCGCGAGTCGCCGGTGGTGGCGTACTTCGTCGCCAAGGGCAAGAAAGGCAACGCGTTCGGTATTATCGAGGCGCACCTGCAGGAGGCCCAGGGCCTCCTGCCGCTGGTCTACCCGGTGACCACCGAGGCACTGCCCGCGCCCCTGTCCTATGAGCAGGTGATCAGCGACTTCTACGACGAAGCCAGCCTGGAAGTGGCCGCGCACCTGGAGGCCGGCCGCGATGTGGCGGTGATCTGCGAAGGCGATCCGTTCTTCTACGGTTCCTACATGTACCTGCACGACCGCCTGGCCGAGCGTTATGAGACCGAAGTGATTCCCGGTGTGTGCTCGATGCTCGGCGGCGCCTCGGTGCTCGGCGTGCCGCTGGTGTACCGCAACCAGAGCCTGTCGGTATTGTCCGGTGTGCTGCCCCATGACGAACTCAAGCGCCGCCTGGCCGACGCCGATGCGGCGGTGATCATGAAACTGGGGCGCAACTTCCCCAAGGTTCGCCAGGTGCTGGAAGAGTTGGGCCTGGCCGACCGGGCGCTCTATGTGGAACGCGCGACCATGGCCAACCAGAAAATCGTCCCGCTCGATAAGGTCGAGCCGATGTCCTCGCCGTACTTCTCGCTGATTATCGTGCCCGGCGAACGGTGGCAGGGATGAGCCGCGCGCAACCGGCCATTGTCATCCTCGGCAATGGCAGCCTGGCGACGGCCCGACGGCTGCAACAGATTTATCCGGATGCGCTGGTCTACGGACTGGCGGAGCGGGTCGATGGCGCGGATCGGCTGTATCAGGAGTTTGGCGCGACCCTGCGCCAGCTCTATCAGCAGGACACCCCGATCATTGCCCTGTGCGCCGCCGGTATCGTGATCCGCACGCTGGCCCCGGTGCTCTTGGAGAAAGGTGCCGAACCGCCGGTGCTGGCCGTGGCCGAGGACGGCAGCGCCGTGGTGCCGCTGCTGGGCGGACTGGGCGGGGTGAATGTCATGGCCCGGGAAATGGCCGCCAGCCTCGGTGTGGCCGCGGCCATCACCACCAGCGGCGAGCTGCGTTTCGGCACCTGCCTGCTGAACCCGCCGAGCGGTTATGCCCTGGGCGACCTGGAACTGGGCAAGCGTTTTGTCTCGGACCTGCTGGCCGGTGAAAGCGTGCGCATCGAAGGCGCGGCACCCTGGTTGGCGCAGGCGCATTTGCCGGAAGACCATCAGGCGCGCCTGTCGATTCATGTCGGCAGCGCCGAGCGTGCGCCGGCGGCCAATGAGTTGCTGATTTATCCGCGTAGCGTGCTGGTGGCGGTGACGGCCCGTGTACCGGAACTGGCCAGAGCAGTGCGCGATGCCTTGCACGGCGCAAACATCGCCCGCCAGTCGCTGGCCTGCCTGTTGGCGGCGGACAGCGAGATGGCCAATCCCGCGTTGCGAGAAGCGGCTGTCGAGCTGGGCGTGCCGTTGCGGTTTGTCGCCTCGACCGGTTCTGTCGCTGAAATGGCGCAACAGGCGATACCGCAGTTGCTGCCGCCGATCTCCGTTGGCGAGGGCCTGGCGATCGCGGTCGCCAGCCAGCCACTGGAGCCGGAGCGCATCGGTCGTCCTCGCGGGCGGCTGGCGGTGATCGGCCTCGGTCCCGGTGCCGCCGAACTGATGGTGCCGGCGGTGAAGGCCGAATTGGCCAAGGCCAACGACGTGCTGGGTTATGAAACCTACGTGCGCATGGCCGGTCCGTTCCGTGCGGATCAGGTGTTGCATTGCACCGATAACCGCGAAGAGATGCAGCGTGCCCGACACGCCTTTGAACTGGCGGCCGAGGGGCGTTCGGTGGTGGTGGTGTCATCCGGTGATCCAGGCGTATTCGCCATGGCGGCGGCGGTGCTCGAAGCCCTGCATGAGTCCACTGACCCGCGCTGGCACAGCGTCGATCTGGAAATCCTGCCGGGGGTTTCCGCCTCGCTGGCGACGGCGGCCCAGGCTGGTGCGCCGCTGGGGCATGATTTCTGTGTGATGTCGCTCTCGGACAACCTCAAGCCCTGGAGCATCATCGAGACGCGCCTCGACCTGGCGGCCCGGGCCGACCTGGCCCTGGCCTTCTACAACCCGATCTCGCGCTCGCGGCCCTGGCAGTTGGGCCGGGCCCTGGAGATAGTCGCCGGACACCGCACGGCACAGACGCCGGTGGTACTGGGACGGGATATCGGTCGGCCGGGACAGACCTTGCGGGTGACCACCCTGGGTGAGTTGACGCCGGACCAGGTGGATATGCGCACCATGGTCATCATCGGTTCGTCCACCACCTGTGTCTTTCCCCGTGCCGAGGGTGGCGAATGGGTCTACACCCCGCGCTGGTACGGTGAAAAGCCACGGTCTTGAGGGGCTTCGGGCTCAAAAAGGACGGCGTCTATAATTCTCTATAATCGTATGTAATTGGCTGTAAAACGGCTTTTCTATAATCATCTATAATTGACTATAATCATCTATAATTGACTATAAAGGAGCCTGTCATGTCCTCCCATCAGCCGTTTTTCCACCGCGCGGGTCAGGCCCAGGCATACACCAAAAATATCCTCAGCACGGCTGTTGGCAGCGCCGCCAGCTCCGGTCTGTTTTTTGCCGCGCCACGTCGAACCGGCAAGTCCACCTTCATGCGTGAAGACTTGCGCCCGGCGCTGGAGGCGGCAGGGACCCTGGTGGTATACGCCGACCTCTGGGAAAACATGTCGGCCGATCCGGGCACCGTCATCCTGAGCGCCATTCGCGGCGAGCTGGCAAAAAATGAAGGGGTTATCCAGCGCCTGGCCAAGGGGGTCGGAATGGACAGGCTCAAGGTCGGCGGGTTGTCGTTCGACCTTGATCGTATCGGCCTGGGCAAGGATATTTCCTTGAGTGCCGCGCTGGCGGCACTCTCGGATGAAACTCGGAAGATGATTGTGCTGATCATCGATGAAGCCCAGCACGCGATCACCACCGAGGCGGGCGTGGCGACGATGTTTGCCCTCAAGGCCGCCCGCGACGAGCTCAACAGTAGCCGGCACTTTGGTTTACGGGTGGTTTGTACCGGATCCAACAGTGACAAGCTGGCGATGCTGCGCAACAGCAAGGACCAGGCATTCTTCGGCGCGCCCCTGATCAAGTTCCCACCATTGGGCGCTGATTACATTGAGTGGTTCTGTGCCAATGTGGCTTTGCCCTTCGCTCTGGAGCCCAAGTCGGTTCTTGAATTGTTCAGGCAGGCCTCGAGCCGTCCCGAGGTCCTCGCGGCGGCGGCAGGGGTTTTACAGTACGAGTTCGATCTGAGCGATGAGGACGGGCCGGCGCGCTTTGCCGAGGAAGTGCTCATTCAGGCACAGGGTATGAATCAGGAATTGATGCGAGCGGTGCATAGCCTCACACCGATTCAATCCGCGGTGTTACGGGTGATGGCGGCTGCAGGGTCGGATTACGCCCCCTTCGAGAGCCAGACCATGGCGCTTTACGATGTTGCACTGCTGGCGGCCGGCATTGCTCCTGATGTGGCGAAAGCCGAAATCACCGGTGTACAACAGGCGCTTGTGGCGTTGCAGGAGAAGAAGCTGGTGTGGCGCGCGGCACGAGGGGTCTACGCCGTCGAGGAGCAAAGCGTCGTCGCTGCTCTGGAAAGCGAGGGATTGCTCCAGGGGCTCAAGAGCAACCGCACCGAGCGCTGACTTCAAGGCACCAGATACCCACGCACCCCGGTAAAGATGATCTGCGCCGCCAGGGCGCAGACGAACAGCCCCATCAGGCGGCTGACGATCTGCAGGCCCTGGTCGCCGAGGATGCGTTCGATCCGGTGGGACAGGTACAGCACCACGCCGACGGTCAGGCTCGCCAGCGCAATGCTGACGATGGCCGAGAGCTTGTCGTCCCAGTGCGGCTGGCTGACCCCCATGACCAGCAGGGCACCGATGGTGCCGGGGCCGACGGTCAGCGGGATGGTCAGCGGGACGATAGTCACGTCCTGCTGCAGGTTATCGGTCTGCACCGCCGATTTACCCTGGGCCATGCCCAGCGCCGAAATAAACAGCACGCTGCCCGCGCCGATGCGGAAGGCATCCACGGTGATGCCGAACACGCTGAAGATCACCCTTCCGAACAGATACAGCAGCACGCTGGACACCAGCGTCGCCAACGCGACCTTCCAGGCCAGGCGTCGCCGCTCCCTGCTGGAATAACCACGGGTCAGGCTGATAAAGCAGGACAGGACGAAGAACGGGCTGTAGAGCACCAGCATCTTCAGGTAAACGCTGAATAACACGTGGAGCATGGTGTGGGCTCGCAACGGAGGAGGGCGACGGCAGTCTATCAGGGGTTGCGTACGCTGTCGGCTTTGTCCGGGAACGGGCCGGGCGGATTCTCACGGGGCGGTTTTCTGTCCCGATGTCAGGGCGTCGGAACCTGGGCCTGCTGCTGCGCACGTTCGGCCACCCAGTGCTCCACCAGCTCACGCAACTGCGACAGTTCCACCGGCTTGGCCATGTGCCCGTCCATCCCGGCCTGGCGCGCGCGTTCCTTGTGTTCGGTGAGAATGTGCGCGGTCAGCGCCACCACCGGAGTGCGTACCCGCTGGTTGCCGACTTCCCAGGCACGTAGCTGCTGGGTGGCGGAAAAACCGTCGAGGATCGGCATCTCGCAGTCCATCAGCACCAGGTCATAGCGCTGGGCTTTCATCGCCCGCAGGGCCTCTTCGCCGTTGCTCGCGGTGTCGGGCTTGAGGTTGAGCTTGCCGAGCATGCCGCGGATCACTTTGGTGGAAATGCTGTTGTCCTCGGCCACCAGGATACGGAAGTCGCTCGGTACGGTGATCGGTTCCACCGGCTCGGGACTTGCTGTTGGCGTCGGTGCCGGCCCGTGCCCGTGTCCTGGCCCTTTGTCGCGTTGGGCCAGCTCGTCGGCCAGGGTGGTCTTGAGGGTGTAGCCGGCCACCGGTTTGGCGAGGATGCGCTTGACCCCGGCATTGCGCGCGATGATCTTGCTCGGCGCGTTGCTGATGCCGGTGAGCATGATCAGCAGGATGTCGTGGTTCAGGCTCGGGTCTTCCTTGATCTTCGCCGCCAGCTGCATGCCGGTCATGCCGGGCATGTTCTGGTCCAGCAGCACCGCGTCGAAGTAGTCGCGCAGGTGGGCCTTGGTCCGCAGCAGTGCCAGGGCTTCCTTGCCCGACGGCACGGCACTGACATTCAGGCCCCAGGCGCTGCATTGCTGCACCAGCACCTTGCGGCAGGTGTCGTTGTCGTCGACCACCAGGACCCGCGCACCGCGCAGCGGACCGTCGAGGTCGGAGGTCGGGTTCTCCAGGTGCAGCGGGTCCAGCGGCAGGGTCAGCCACAGGGTGCTGCCCTGGTGGGTGCCGCTCTTGATGCCGAATTCGCCTTGCATCAGTTGCACCAGCTGGCGGGCGATCACCAATCCGAGGTTGCCCCCCAGGCGGGTGGCGGCGAGGAAGTTCTTGCTCTGCAGTTCGGCGTGGAGCAGGGCATCGCGTTCTTCGTCGCCCATCGGTACGCCGCTGTCCTGGACCGCGATGCGCAGGCGCGGCTGGCCGCTGCGTTCGTCGAGGGCGACGACAATCAGGATCTCGCCTTCGTCGGTTTTCTTCAGGGCGTGTTCCAGCAGGCTGAGCAGGGTCTGGCGCAGGCGCGTCGGGTCACCGCTGATCACCCGCGGCACTTGCGGTTGGATAAAGCTGATCAGCTCGACATTCTGCTGCTCGGCCCGGGCCCGGAAAATACTCAGGCAGTCATCGATCAGGGCATTGAGGTCGAACTGCACATCATCCAGTTCGATCTGCCCGGACTCCAGCTTGGAGATGTCGAGGATCTCGTTGATCAGGGTCAGCAGCTCGTTGCCGGCGCTGTGGATGGTCTGCACATAGTCGCGCTGCTTGACCGACAACGGCGTGCCGAGGAGCAGTTCGGTCATGCCCAGCACGCCGTTCATCGGCGTACGGATCTCGTGGCTGATCTTCGCCAGGAACTCGGCCTTGGCGGCGATTTCCGCGTTGCTCGCGGCCAGGTCGCGGCTGAGGCTGAACTGGTCTTCGGTGATGCTGCGACGGCGTTCGCCCAGGGCCACGCTCATCAGCAGGCCGCTGATGCAGATAAACACCAGCAGCGCGATGATCAGGCCTTGCGGTGCCACCAGGGTCAGCCCCAGCAGCGCGGGCAGGATCACCAGCGTGCCGATGTTGAAGATCACCATGGCCACCACGAACAGCCGCGCCGGACGGTAGCCCTTCTGCCAGTGATAGGCGGACACCAGCAGGATGCTCAGGCTCGCCAGGCCCACCAGGCCGTAGGTCATGATGTTCAGGGGCAGGGTGTCGACGAACAACAGCAACAGGCCGCCGAGGCTGATGACCAGGATATCGCCCAGCAGCAGCTTGTTCAGTGGGTGCGGGCCCAGCTGGGAAAAGAACGAGTAGGTGAACATCAGTCCGCAGGGCGCGGTCAGCAGCAGCGCCACATAGGAGGCGGGGGTCTGCGCGCCATGCCAGTCAGGCATCCAGGGACCGATCAGGTTCAGCAGGAACAGCGCGCTGAGCAGCAGGAAGCCTTCGCAGGCCGCCAGCCACAGGCTGCTGCGCGAACGGGTATAGGCGAAGCGGATCAGGTTGTGCAGGATCAGCATCGTCAGGCAGCCGAACAGCAGGCCATAGAGCAGTGATTGGTTCTGGTCGGCGGCGACCGCGATAGCCGGCTCCAGGGTGATGTGCGGGCGAAGCTCGTGCTTGGAGACCAGCCGGAGATAGATATCCAGCGGCCGGGTGCTTTGCACCAGTGGCAGCATGAAGTCACTGCTGGGCAGCGGGCGTTCGGCCTGGGGCAGGTCGTTGCCGGTGCGCACCTGGGCGATCAGGTTGTCGCCGTCGAGGGTATAGAGGTCGAGGCGCGCCAGGTCGGGGGCGAAGACCCGCAGGACTTGTTCATGACTGCCCGGTTGCAGGCGAAAGCGCAGCCACAAGGCACCCTCGGGCTGGGCGGCAGTCAAGCGTTCGAGCTCGACCGGACTGAATTGGTTGGTGAAGCGTGAAGAGCGGATATCGCTCAATTGCAGGTCGGCCTGGTCGTCAAGCAATGACGCCCAGCCAATGCCTTGCGAGGCCTGGGCCGGAGCAAGGCAGAGCAGGGTCAGCAAGCTGACAGTGAAACCTATGGCGATCCTGAGCCAGCGCACGGCGAAATCCCTTCGTAGGTTGATGCCCGGTGATAACTATGCGCAGGGCTGGAATAGTTCGGCAAGGGCTGACGGCCCTTGCCTATCCCTTCGGATAGTTTATTCCTTTGAGTCTGCGCGTTCGCGTGCAATTGCACGATAGCCGATGTCGCTACGGTAGAAGCAGCCGTCCCAATCAATCTTAGCTGCGAGCTTGTAAGCTTGCTGCTGTGCGGCGTCAACGCTGTTGCCCAGGGCGGTGGCGCAGAGCACCCGACCGCCGGAGGTTACTACCTGGCCGTCCTTCAGTGCGGTACCGGCGTGAAAGACTTTGCCTTCCAGGCCTGCGGCCGCATCCAGGCCGTTGATCACTGCGCCCTTGGCGTAATCGCCAGGGTAACCGCCGGCCGCGAGGACGATGCCCAGGCTCGGACGCGGGTCCCATTGTGCTTCGATCTTGTCCAGGGCCTGGGCCAGTGCGGCTTCGATCAGCAGGATCAGGCTCGATTGCAGGCGCAGCATCACCGGTTGGGTTTCCGGGTCGCCGAAGCGGCAGTTGAACTCGATGACTTTCGGGTTGCCGGCCTGGTCGATCATCAGCCCTGCATACAGGAAGCCAGTGTAGACGTTGCCTTCGGCCGCCATGCCGCGCACGGTGGGCCAGATCACCTGGTCCATGACCCGCTGATGCACTTCGGCGGTGACCACTGGCGCCGGCGAGTAAGCGCCCATGCCGCCGGTGTTCGGGCCGCTGTCGCCGTCGCCGACGCGCTTGTGGTCCTGGCTGGTGGCCATGGGCAGGACGTTCTTGCCGTCGACCATGACAATGAAGCTGGCTTCTTCGCCGTCGAGGAACTCCTCGATGACCACCCGCGAACCGGCTTCACCGAAAGCATTGCCGGCGAGCATGTCGCGTACGGCATCTTCGGCTTCACCCAGGGTCATGGCGACGATCACGCCTTTGCCGGCGGCCAGGCCGTCGGCCTTGATCACGATCGGTGCGCCTTTTTCACGCAGATAGGCCAGGGCCGGCTCGATCTCGGTGAAGTTCTGGTAGTCGGCGGTAGGGATCTTGTGGCGCGCCAGGAAGTCCTTGGTGAAAGCCTTGGAACCTTCGAGCTGGGCGGCACCGGCGGTCGGGCCGAAGCAGTCCAGGCCACGGGCACGGAACAGGTCGACCACGCCGGCCACCAGCGGCACTTCCGGACCGACGATGGTCAGGGAAACGTTTTTCTCGGCAAAGTCCGCCAACTGCTCAAGGGCCAGGACGTCGATGGCGACGTTCTCGCACTTGGCCTCGATGGCGGTGCCGGCGTTGCCCGGGGCAACGAAGACTTTCTCGACACGCGGGTCCTGCGCCACTTTCCAGGCCAGGGCGTGTTCACGGCCACCGCTGCCGATGATCAAAACATTCATTTCAAAAACCTCGATGACGCTGAATTCTGGGAGAACTGCGACGCCGCCGTTCTGTAGGAGCAGAGCTTGCTCGCGAAGGGGACCTTGAGGTCGCCAAAGGCTTCGCGGGCAAGCCCTGCTCCTACAGGTGAGCGGCGTTTACACACTTGTCTTTAGTGACGGAAGTGGCGCATGCCGGTGAACACCATCGCGATACCGGCTTCATCAGCGGCAGCAATCACTTCATTGTCACGCATCGAGCCGCCCGGCTGGATCACCGCGGTGACACCGGCCTTGGCCGCATTGTCGAGACCGTCGCGGAACGGGAAGAACGCGTCCGAAGCCATGACCGAGCCCTGTACCTGCAGGCCAGCATGCTCGGCCTTGATTGCAGCAATACGAGCGGAGTTGACGCGGCTCATCTGGCCGGCGCCGACACCGATGGTCTGGCGGTTCTTGGCGTAGACGATAGCGTTGGACTTGACGTACTTGGCGACTTTCCAGGCGAAGATCAGGTCGTGGATCTCTTGCTCGGTCGGTGCGCGCTGGGTCACGACTTTCAGGTCGTCGCTGCCGATCATGCCGATATCGCGGCTCTGCACCAGCAGGCCACCGTTGACGCGCTTGTAGTCCCAGGCCGGGGCGCGGTTGGCGTCCCATTGGCCGCAGACCAGCAGGCGCACATTGACCTTGGCGGCCACAATGGCGCGGGCTTCTTCGCTCACGGAGGGGGCGATGATCACTTCGACGAACTGACGCTCGACGATGGCCTTGGCGGTTTCGGCATCCAGTTCGCGGTTGAAGGCGATGATGCCGCCGAAGGCCGATTCAGTGTCGGTGGCGTAGGCCAGTTCGTAGGCCTGGCGAATACCGCCTTCGGCGTCCGGGCTGACCGCCACGCCGCACGGGTTGGCGTGCTTGACGATAACGCAGGCCGGCTTGACGAAGCTCTTCACGCACTCCAGCGCGGCATCGGTATCGGCCACGTTGTTGTAGGAGAGTTCCTTGCCTTGCAGCTGGGTGGCGGTGGCGATGCCGACTTCGGCGGGCTTGGCTTCCACGTAGAACGCCGCGCTCTGGTGCGGGTTCTCGCCGTAGCGCATTTCCTGGGCCTTGATGAACTGGCTGTTGAAGGTCCGCGGGAATTCGCTGCGGCCTTCTGTGCTCAGGGTCTCGGCGGCCTGGTTCACGGTGCCCATGTAGTTGGCGATCATGCCGTCGTAGGCGGCGGTGTGTTCGAACGCCTTGAGCATCAGGTCGAAACGCTGGGCGTAGGTCAGTCCACCGGCCTTGAGGCTTTCCAGGACCTGGGAGTAGTCGCTGGCGTTGACCACGATGGCCACGTCCTTGTGGTTCTTGGCCGCCGAGCGGACCATGGTCGGGCCGCCGATATCGATGTTTTCGATGGCGGTCGGCAGGTCACAGCCAGGTTTGTTGATGGTGGCTTCGAACGGGTAGAGGTTGACGGCCACCAGGTCGATCGGCTTGATGCCGTGCTCGTTCATGATGGCGTCGTCGATGCCGCGACGACCGAGGATACCGCCGTGGATTTTCGGGTGCAGGGTTTTCACCCGGCCGTCCATCATTTCCGCGAAACCGGTGTAATCCGCGACTTCCACTGCGGCTACGCCGTTGTCCCGCAGCAGCTTGAAGGTCCCGCCGGTGGAGAGGATCTCCACGCCCAGGGCTTCCAGTTCCTTGGCGAATTCGAGGATCCCGGTCTTGTCGGAAACACTGATCAAGGCACGGCGGATCGGCAGGCGGGTGGTCTGGTCGGTCATCTCAATTTCCATCAAAAGCAAAGGAGTCAGCAAAAAAGGCGACCGGTTCTACGCGGGCGCCTTTCTGGTTTGATTGAATGCTTACAGCAAATCGTACTGTTTGAGTTTCTTGCGCAGGGTGCCGCGGTTCAGCCCGAGCAGCTCGCTGGCCTTGGTCTGGTTGCCCTTGACGTAGTTCATCACGCTTTCGAGCAAGGGCGCTTCGACTTCCGAGAGCACCAGGTTGTACACGTCCGTGACGGCCGCGCCCTCAAGGTGGGCGAAATAATTGTGCAGCGCCTTCTCGACACTCCCGCGAAGGGTCTGGCCTTCTTCGCTCGGCGTGTTGAGGTGCTGTTTCAAATTGACGTTGTCGCTCACGGGCGTTGTTCCACTCACTAAAGTCTCGGTCATCATCGTCATGCGGCCACCCCTCTCCCTTCCCCTGTTACCAGGCTCTTGTAACGCTCGGCGAAAAACTGACGAACGTTGGCGCACTGTGCTTCCGTTTCTTCCACACGATTGAAGTGGGCGCGAAACTCCTTGGCGCCCGGCAAGGTTGCGAGATACCAGCCGACGTGCTTGCGGGCGATACGTACACCCATCACCTCCCCATAGAAGGCATGCAACGCGGCCAGATGCTCTAGCAGAATACGTTCCACCTCGAACAGCTCCGGTGCCGGGAGGGTTTCGCCGGTACGCAGAAAATGCTCGATTTCACGAAAAATCCATGGCCGCCCCTGGGCGGCCCGGCCGATCAACAGGCCATCGGCACCGGTCGCGTGCAGCACGTGCCGGGCTTTCTCGGCCGAATCGATGTCGCCGTTGGCGAAGACCGGGATCGACACCGCCTGCTTGATCGCGGCAATGGTGTCGTACTCGGCTTCACCGGTATACAGGTCGGCACGGGTTCGCCCGTGCACCGCCAGTGCCGTGATTCCCGCCTGTTCGGCAATTTTTGCCACCGTCAGGCCGTTCTTGTTCGCCCGGTCCCAACCGGTGCGGATCTTCAGGGTGACCGGGACGTCCACCGCCGCGACCACGGCGTGGAGGATCTCGCTCACCAGTGCTTCGTCTTTCAGTAACGCGGAGCCGGCGGCCTTGTTGCAGACCTTCTTGGCCGGGCAGCCCATGTTGATATCGATAATCTGTGCCCCCAGCTCGACATTGGCCCGGGCCGCCTCCGCCAGCATCTGTGCGTCGCCACCGGCGATCTGTACCGAGCGGGGCTCGGGATCGCCTTCGTGGATCATGCGCAGACGCGATTTGCGGCTGTTCCACAAGCTCATGTCGCTGGTGACCATTTCCGAGACTACAAGACCCGCGCCCAGGCGTCGGCACAACTGACGAAAGGGCTGGTCGGTGACGCCCGCCATGGGGGCGAGAATCAAGCCGTTCTGCAATGTATATGGGCCGATGCGTACCGCCGACATAGGACTTCCCTGGTGTGGGGCCGGATCATGAGAGTTCGAAAAAGGGTTGGCATGATACCCGCTCTCGATGACTGGATAAAGGCAAAATTGGATAAAATCTGAACAGTTATTCGCTTATCGCTGGCGGTTTGGTTGCCGCCAGAAAACTGCCGCCCCGCCGGGCAATGAGTGCCGGGTTACTCGGGCGAGTGGAAGCTCAAGCTGTAGTTCACGGCCTTGGCACCCGGGTCGAGGATGTCCAGGGCGATATGGATCGGTGTCTGTGGTGGCATTTCACCCTGGCCGGCCAGGTCGCCGCTCAGGTACTCGGCGGGTTTGAAGCGGCGGCTGGCGATCAGATGGCCGTTGAGATCGGCGAAGCGCAGCTCCAGCAGCGGAAAGGGCTGGGAGAACGGCGCGCGGTTGTAGATGATCGCATCCACCACCAGGGCGCCGGCGAAGTCCGGGTGGCTACGGACCACCAGGTTGCTGCTCTTGATTCGGGCGATATCGACTTTTGACGGCACCTTGCAGCCGATTTCCGGGCACAGTTGCTGGAACCAGGGGCGGTACTGGTCCTGGCGCGCCAGTTCGTCGAAGTGATAACCGACGTATTGGCCGACCAGGGCGCCGGCGGCCAGCAGCACCAGCAGCAGCCAGAGCAGGCGCCGGCCCCAGGGCGAGCGGCGGCGTTGCCAGTCGAGCTGGATCGGGTCGTCGACCAGGTCCAGCAGCACGTCGTCGTGCAGGCCGGGCTCGTTGCGCTCGCGCTTGGCCTTGGGTTTCCTGTGTTCTTCTTCGGCGGGCGCATCGTCGGCCGGTTCAGGGGCCGGTGGGGCATGGAAGGTGTCGTCTTCCAGCTCATCGTGCTCAAGCTGCAGGCGCGGGACTGGTGGTTCGTCGTCCAGATCGGCGAGATCGAAGGACAGCGAAGGCTCGGTGCGCGCTGACTTGGGTTGTTCTGGCTTCTTTTCCGGCGCCTTGGCCGGGGCCGTTTCGCCCTCGTCGGCCGAAGTGGCTCCGACAGGCTTGCCCGGCGGTTCGCTGAACAGGCTGTCGGGCCATTGCTCTTCTTCCGTGTCCGGGCCGTCGCGGCGGGCGCTGAGGGACTCGCCCTTGCCGCCGCGGTCCTGGCCGAACGCCTTGGTCGGCTGGATTTCCCGCTGTTCCAGGCGCGCCAGTTCCTCGTCCAGGTCGAGGTTGTCCAGGTCCAGCTCTTCGGCCGACCATTGTCGCTGGCTGATGGCCCGTGGCTGTTGCGGCGGTTCTGGAGGCGGTGGCGGCGGTGCGGGTGGTACTGGCGCCGGCACCGGCTTCGGCGCTGGCGCGGCAACACCGGCGGCGCTCGCCGCTTCCCGGGCTGCGCGTTGTTCGAGCAGTTGTCGCGCAGCGTTGAACACCTGCAGGCAGGAGCCGCAACGAACCACACCACGGGCCACGCTCAATTGAGCGTGGCTGACGCGGAAACTGGTCTGGCAATGCGGGCACTGGGTGACGAAGCTGTCGGTCATGCGGCGATCCGGTTCATGCAGGCGCCCATTCTAGCGCCGACGACCACTGATGCGCACCCAGCCATCGCGATCGGCAATCGGGTCGAGATCGAAGTCCTGGGCATAAGCAGCAGCGACTTGCGCGCCCTGTTCGGCGAGGATCCCCGAGAGCGCCAGGCGACCGCCGGGCTTGACCAGGGTGGACAGTTGCGGTGCCAGGGACACCAGCGGGCCGGCGAGGATATTGGCCACCAGCACGTCGGCCGGGACCTGGGGCAGGTCTTGCGGCAGGTACAGCGGGAACAGCGCCTCGTCGATATGGTTGCGCCCGGCGTTATCGCGGGAGGCTTCCAGGGCCTGGACGTCGATATCGGTACCGACCGCTTCCTTGGCGCCCAGCAGCAGGGCGGCAATCGCCAGGATCCCCGAGCCGCAGCCGAAGTCCAGGACGTTGCAGTCCTTGAGGTCCTGGCCGTCGAGCCATTCCAGGCACAGTGCGGTGGTCGGGTGGGTGCCGGTGCCGAAGGCCAGGCCCGGGTCGAGCAGCAGGTTGACCGCTTCCGGTTCCGGCGCGGCGTGCCAGCTCGGGACGATCCACAGGCGGCGGCCGAAGCGCATCGGCTCGAAGTTGTCCATCCAGCTGCGTTCCCAGTCCTGGTCCTCGATCACTTCGCTGTGGTACTCGGGCAGTGGTGCGCCGGTCAGCAGTTCCAGGTGCGCGAGCACGCTGGCCGCCTCGGTGCCGCCTTCGAACAGCGCCAGCAGGTGGGTGTGTGACCACAGCGGGGTGGTGTTGAGTTCCGGTTCGAAGATCGGTTGATCTTCGGCATCCATGAAGGTGACCGAAACGGCGCCGACTTCGAGGAAGGCGTCTTCGTAGGTTTCGGCTTGTTCCGGGCTGATGGCCAGGCGTACTTGCAGCCAAGGCATGGCGGGGCACCTTTGCAAAAATGGAGTGTGCAACCGCGGGGGCTGCGAGAAACGCGCAAGTCTACTTGAGCAGCGCCTTGGGCGGTATTCAAAAAAGCGAACCTGAGTCTGGCGCAATCCCCTGTAGGAGCGTGGCTTGCCCGCGAAGGGGCCCTCGAAATCGTCAAGAGCTTCGCGGGCAAGCCCTGCTCCTACAGGTTTATGTTGTACGAAAAGATCGTGAACGACGTAGCCCTGTAGGAGCGTGGCTTGCCCGCGAAGAGGCCCTCAAGGTCGCCTGGCACGGTGGCTTATGCCAGAAACAACAAGGCCGCAATCAAGCGGCCTTGTCGATGGGATCACGCACTCACTGGTTGGCGAGCTTGTGTTCCAGGTAGTGAATGTTCACACCACCCTTGCAGAAGCCTTCGTCGCGAACCAGGTCGCGGTGCAGCGGGATATTGGTCTTGATCCCGTCCACCACGATTTCGTCCAGGGCGTTGCGCATGCGCGCCAGGGCTTCGTCACGGTCCTTGCCATAGGTGATCAGCTTGCCGATCAACGAGTCATAGTTCGGCGGTACCGCATAACCACTGTACAGGTGCGAGTCGACGCGAACGCCGTTGCCGCCCGGTGCGTGGAAGTGCTTGACGGTGCCCGGGCTCGGAATGAACTTCTTCGGGTCCTCGGCGTTGATCCGGCACTCCAGGGCGTGACCGCGGATCACCACGTCGTCCTGGGTGTAGGACAACGGGTTACCGGCGGCGATGCTGAGCATCTCCTTGACGATGTCGATGCCCGTGACCATTTCCGATACCGGGTGCTCCACCTGCACGCGAGTGTTCATCTCGATGAAGTAGAAGCTGCCGTTCTCGTAGAGGAACTCGAAGGTGCCGGCGCCACGGTAGTTGATGTCGATGCACGCCTTGACGCAGCGGGCGAAGACTTCCTGGCGGGATTTCTCATCGATGCCCGGGGCCGGTGCTTCTTCCAGTACCTTCTGGTGGCGACGCTGCAGCGAGCAGTCGCGGTCACCCAGGTGAATGGCGTGGCCCTGGCCGTCGGACAGTACCTGGACTTCCACGTGACGCGGGTTGGTGAGGAATTTTTCCAGGTACACCATCGGGTTGCCGAACGCTGCACCGGCTTCGGTGCGGGTCAGTTTGGCCGAGGAGATCAGGTCTTCTTCCTTGTGCACCACGCGCATGCCGCGACCACCACCGCCACCGGCGGCCTTGATGATCACCGGGTAGCCGACTTCACGGCCGATGCGCAGGGCTTCTTCCTCGTCTTCCGGCAGCGGGCCGTCGGAACCGGGAACGGTGGGGACGCCGGCCTTGATCATGGCGTGCTTGGCCGAAACCTTGTCACCCATCAGGCGAATGGTGTCGGCTTGCGGGCCGATGAAGGCGAAACCGGATTTCTCGACCTGTTCGGCGAAGTCGGCGTTTTCCGCGAGGAAGCCGTAGCCCGGGTGGATCGCCGTGGCACCGGTGACTTCCGCGGCCGCGATGATGGCCGGGATGTGCAGGTAGGACTGGGCGGCAGGCGCCGGGCCGATGCACACGGATTCGTCCGCCAGGCCCAGGTGCATCAGCTCCTTGTCGGCCTTGGAGTAGACGGCGACGGTCTTGATCCCCAGCTCCTTGCACGCGCGCAGGATCCGCAGTGCAATTTCACCGCGGTTGGCGATCAGGACTTTTTCCAACTTCGCAGGATTCGACATCGTTGGCTCTCCGCGCTTCAAACGATGGTGAACAGCGGTTGGTCGTACTCAACCGGCTGGCCGTCTTCGACGAGGATGGACTCGATCACACCGCTGGTTTCAGCTTCGATGTGGTTCATCATCTTCATGGCTTCGACGATGCACAGGGTGTCGCCTTTCTTCACGCTCTGGCCGACTTCGACAAACGACGGGGCGGCCGGCGAGGATTTGCGATAGAAGGTACCGACCATCGGCGAACGGGCTACGGTGCCGTTCAGCGCCGGGGCGGCTGCAGCGACCGGGGCCGCTGCCACTGGGGCGGCAGCCGGAGCGGCGGCGACCGGTGCTGGCATCGGTGCCGGAGCGTAGTACTGCTGCGCCGGGGTCTTGCTGTGGCGGCTGATGCGTACGGACTCTTCGCCTTCCTTGATCTCGAGCTCGTCGATACCGGATTCTTCCAGCAATTCGATCAGTTTCTTAACTTTACGGATATCCATTAATCGTCAACTCCCAAGGGTCGGTCAGGGGTGTTTAGCCTGTGATTCAAGCTGTTCCAGGGCGGCCTCCAGGGCCAGTCGGTAACCGCTGGCGCCAAGGCCGCAGATCACTCCCACAGCAACATCTGAAAAGTAGGAGTGATGGCGGAAAGGTTCGCGTTTGTGCACGTTCGACAAATGCACTTCGATGAATGGGATGCTCACCGCCAGCAACGCGTCACGTAATGCGACACTTGTGTGTGTAAAAGCCGCCGGATTGATCAGTATGAAGTCCACGCCTTCGCCACGGGCCGCGTGGATCCGGTCGATCAGTTCGTACTCGGCGTTGCTTTGCAGGTACAGCAGATGGTGCCCGGCCTCGCGGGCCCGGCGCTCCAGGTCCTGGTTGATCTCGGCCAGTGTCACCGCGCCGTAGACACCCGGCTCGCGGGTGCCGAGCAGGTTCAGGTTGGGTCCGTGCAGAACCAGTAGGGTCGCCATCGGTTGTTCCTTGTTATTCACGTGCAGTTGTCGGTGCGGGCCGACTATGCCGGAAAGCTTTGGCGACTGTCCAGTTACCTGCAATAGCCAGCACGATGTCCGATGTTCGCGCGAAGTTTATGACTGATTTGTCGGATCTGGTCATTCGTCGCGGCAACAGGTTCGACGAAGTTCGCCGCAGCGGTTTCGCCGATGCCCCCCGCAGTGGCGATTTTGCCGCTGTCGCGGGTGAGGGCACAGGGGGGAGGCGCGGTGTGTGGCGCCCGGTCAGACGCGGAAGGCCTGCACGGCGGTACGCAGCTGTCCGCCCAGCACCAGCAGGTGTTCGCCCTGGCTGCGGCCTTCGCCGATGCGCAGCAGGTTGTCGCCGCCCAACTGGTGAATACGTTCGCTGTGATCGCGGATTTCGCTGACGGCGCCGCTTTGCTGGGCGGTGACATCGGCGATGCGCACCGCGGTCTCGGCGATGGTCTGGATCGCGCCGACGATCTTGTCCAGTGCGCCGTCCGCCGCCTGGGCCTGGCCGGCCGTGGCCTCGGCATGTTCGACCTGCGCACGCATGCCTTCCACCGATTGCCGCGCGGCGTTCTGCAGGCCGGCGATCAGGGTCTGGATCTCGCCCGTGGCCCCGGCCGTGCGTTGCGCCAGGCTGCGCACCTCTTCGGCGACCACGGCGAAACCACGGCCCATTTCCCCTGCGCGAGCGGCTTCGATGGCGGCGTTGAGGGCCAGCAGGTTGGTCTGGTCGGCAATCGAGCGAATCACCGTGAGCACGCCGCCGATGGTCGCCGACTCCTCGGCGAGTTTCTCGATCATCTGCGCATTGCCCTGGACTTCCCCCACCAGTGCGTGCAAACCGGTGAGGCTCAGGCCGATGACTTTTTGCCCATGTTCGACCGCACTGCCGGCGCTGCGGCTGGCATCGGCGGCCTGGCTGGCGTCGCCGGCGACTTGCTGGATGGTGGCTTCCAGTTCGCCCAGGGCGTCGCGGATCTGCGCGGTATCGCCGGCCTGGCGCTCGGCGCCGCTGTGCAGGCCGCCGCTGAGGTCGGCGAGGGCGCGACTGCTGCCGGCGACTTCCTCGGCGTTCTGCCGGATAGTGCCCACCAGATCCACCAGGTAGGCGCGCAGGCGGTTCAACGAGGCTTCGATATCGTGCAGTTCGCGGTTGGTCTTGCCCAACTGGATATCCCGGCTGAAATCGCCTTCGGCCCAGGTCGAGAGCGCCGGCGCGAGGTTGGTCAATACCCGCGACAGCTTGCGTTGCAGGGTGTCGATCAACAGGGCGATCAGCAGGATCAGACCGATCATCAGGCCCTGCATCATCCGCACGTCGCCCTGGATCTTGCCATGCTGGGCGCGGACTTCCGGCTCCAGCCCGGCAATCGCCTGCTGTACGGCGCTGATCTTGAGGTGGGTCGCCGCCGCCAGGTCCGAGCGTTTCTGGATCTGCTCGCGGGTGCGGTTCAATTCCGCCGGGTAACGGGTCAGCAGGCTGTGCAGTTCGCGCTTGAGGTCGACGCCGGTGTCCTGGACCACGGCCTTTTCGGTGTTTTCCAGGCCCATCATGGCGCTGAAATCGTCGGTGCTGGACTCACTGCTGGCGGTCACGCCGAGCAAGGGCAGGGCTTCGAGCTGCTCGGCCTGGCCGCGGATGCTCGCCAGTTCGCGTTCGACATCGGCGGCCAGTTCGCTGCGTCCGCTGCTGACCAGCTTGTCCCGCGCCAGGCTCAATTTGGCCAGGTGCGATGAAGCGGTCAGCAACAGGGGCAGGTAGGCGGCGGCTTCTGGCGTCTTGGCCTGGGTGGCGTATTGGCTCAGTTGATCGAGGTTGCCGCCCAGCTCGCGTTCGGCCTGGAGCAGCAGGGCCTGGGGGTCGCCGGCCAGCTTGCCGGCGGCGAGCAGGTCGGTCTTGCTGAAGTCGTTCAGGGCGGCCAGGCTCGGGCGCAGGGTCGCGCTCAGGTCCGGTGGCAGGGCATCGAGCTGCTTTCCCAGCTGCTCGATGGCCTGGCCCGCGCTGCTCAGGCGCAAGGCGTCGCCGCTGCCCAGGTAATCTTCGATATTGCGCGCCGCCTGGTTCTGGAACTGTTGCGACAGGCTGAGGTAACGCTCCATCAGTTGGTAGGGACGTTCCAGCGCCTGTTGCGACCACCAGAGCGTGGCTCCGAGCGCCAGGCAGACGGCGACGAGCAGCAGGGTGTTGAGGTTGGTCAGCAGTTTCAGGCGCATTCAGGATTCTATCCACGACAAAAAGTGGTAAGTACCTGAAGTTATTGCTGTTTTGTTACAGGGTCATGACTGAATCGGTGGCGTCCGATGAAAAGCTGGCACTTTGCCTTGCCGCTTGCACGCGATTGCGGCCGGCATGTTTGGCGCGGTAGAGCGCTTCGTCGGCCTGGCCGGCCATCATCAGGCTGTCGGAGTCGGCCTGCAGTTCCACCACCCCGGCGCTGAAGGTGCACCACAGATCCTGCGGTTGCGCCGGGTAGTGGATTTCGGCGAAGCGCTGGCGAATTTCATCCAGCACTTTATAGGCCGACTCGATATCGGTATCGGGCATGACGATGGCGAACTCTTCGCCGCCATAACGGCCGATAAAGTCGGTCTTGCGCAGGCGTTGTTTGAGAAACAGCGCCAGGCTCTTGATCACCCGGTCGCCCATGGGGTGGCCGTGGCTGTCGTTGACCCGCTTGAAGTGGTCGATATCGAGCATTGCGAAGCTCAGCGGCTTGCATTCGCGGCGGGCGCGGAAGCTGCAGTCTTCGAGCAGTTGCAGGATATGGGTGTGGTTGTACAGGCCGGTCAGGCTGTCGCGGACCATCCGCGCCTTGAGGTTGCGGGCGCGGGCGGCGCGGTTGCGCACGGTGGTGATCAGGTGGCGCGGCTTGATCGGCTTGGTCAGGAAGTCGTCGCCGCCCTCGCTCATGGCGTCGAGCTGCTTGTCCAAGTCGTCCTCGGCCGACAGGTAGATGATCGGTACGCTGACATAACGGTCGTTGTGGCGGATCACCTTGGCCAGTTCCGTGCCGGTGCAGGCCGGCATGTACATGTCGAGGATGATCAGGTCGGGCTGGAAGTCCGCCAGTTCGGCCATGGCCTGGATCGGATCGATCAGCGTGCGGGTGACGATCCCGGCGCTGTTGAGCAGGCGTTCGGTGTGCAGCGCCTGGGCCCGCGAGTCGTCGATGATCAACACCTTGTACGGGTCGTATTGGGCGACGCAGGTGAGGACCTCGATTTTCTCCAGCAGGCTGGAGGCTTCCAGGGTTCCGGTGAGGAACTCCTGGCCGCCGGCGCGCACGGCGGCCAGGCGGGTCGGGGTGTCGGTTTCGTGGAGGCTGAAGAACAGCAACGGCAGTTTCTGCTCCAGACCCAGCTGCGCTTCGGCGGCCAGGTGCAGGCCCATGCCGGCGCCGCTGAAGTCGACGTCCATGACAATGGCCGAAGGCAGGCGCTCGGCCATCGACGAACGGAACGCCGCGACACTGTCCAGCGACTGGGCGCTGAGACCGAAGAATTCCAGCTGCTTGGCCAGGCGCTCGCCGCGGTCGTGGTCCTGCAGCATCACGTAGACCGGTTTGCGCAGTGGCGGCAGGAAGGTCTGTTCGAGCTGGTCGCCATGGCGCAGGCCGGTGCGCGACAGGCGCTGCATCAGACGATTGAGTTCGCTGATCAGGCCGCTGCTCAGACGTCCGCGGTTGGCCTCGACGGCGACCAGGGATTCGCTGATATGGCGGGCCAACTGGGTATGTTCGGGTTGTTCGAAGCGTTCGGCGAAGCGCAGCAGGCGCAGGTTGGCTTCGCTCAGTTCGGACATGTCGATGCTCGACCATTCGCTGCGTTGCAGGCGTTGCCAGATCTCAAGGATTTGCCGGGCCTGGTGGATGACCCGCTGGGCAAAGTGCTGCTTGAGGCGCTCGCGGCTGGGGTCTTCTGGCTCGGTCATGTCCTGACTACTTAGTGAGGGGAACGGCTGGGGTCGACTGATGGCTCTATGCTAGCAGCTCTTTTCGTCAATGGCGGTGTCATCTGTCAATTAAGCTGATTCATTTGGTGACCCATGGGTTTCGCTGTTTCGGATCCCACAACAAGACCGGAGAGGTCGTATCGAGGAGGCGTCCTGCCGGGGCTTGATTTATAGTGCTCGCACGGATGGCAACGCTGCCGTGCCCTTGACCTTGCGCAATGACAGGAAAGGCACGATGGAGCAGGGTTGTGGTCGAACCGATGAATTCAGGAAAAGGATAGAGCCATGCTGGACTGGAAAAAACGCCAAGACAGCGCGCCGGAGCGCGCCGCCGAACCCAAGTCGGCGACCCGCGGTTATTTTCGCGGGATGCTGTTCAGTCGAGCACTGGCGACCCTGCTGGGCTTGTACCTGCTGACCACGATCTTGATCGGTTGGTACTGGAGCCAGGAGCCGGCGCTGTTTCCGGTGCAGCAGAACGCACAGATGGCCGCCGAGAAGGAAGGCCGCAAGATGGTGGTGGGCTACACCACGGTGGAAACCCTCAAGACCGTGGCCGGCACCTTGCTCCACAAGCCCGGTGGCTACCTGTCCAACGACCGCTTTCCGCCGGGTATCTGGCTGGACAATATTCCCCACTGGGAATACGGCGTGCTGGTCCAGGTTCGCGACCTGACCCGCGCCCTGCGCAAGGACTTCGCCCGCTCCCAGTCGCAATCGGCTGAAGATGCCGACCTGGCGAAGGCCGAGCCGCGTTTCAACTTCGACAACAAGAGCTGGATGCTGCCGTCCAGCGAATCGGAATATCAGGAAGGGATCAACTCCCTGAGCCGCTATCAGGCCCGTTTGTCCGATCCGAACCAGAGCAACGCGCTGTTCTATGCCCGCGCCGACAACCTGAACAACTGGCTCGGTGATGTGGCTACCCGCCTCGGTTCGTTGTCCCAGCGCCTGTCGGCCAGTGTCGGACGGGTCAAGCTCAACACCGCGCTGAAAACCGAAAGCGTGGTCCCGGGGCAGGTGCCGCAGGTCGACGAGGAAATCGTCGAAACCCCGTGGTTGCAGATCGACGACGTGTTCTATGAGGCCCGTGGCCAGGCCTGGGCGCTGTCGCACCTGCTGCGGGCCATCGAAGTCGACTTCGCCGACGTGTTGGCGAAGAAGAACGCCACGGTCAGCGTGCGTCAGATCATTCGTGAACTGGAGGCCTCCCAGCAGCCGGTCTGGAGCCCGATGATCCTCAATGGCAGCGGCTTTGGCATTCTGGCGAACCACTCGCTGGTGATGGCCAACTATATTTCCCGGGCCAACGCGGCGGTGATCGATTTGCGTCAACTGCTGAACCAGGGTTGAACCATGGATAACGCTTCGAAGGAGGCCCTGCATCGCGCCGCCTCCGATGCCGAGCAGATCGCCTGGGTCGACGCCGATGACCAATTGCTCGGCGCCCTGGCCCGAATCGAGTTGCGCGAGCGCGGCCTGATCGGGCGCGGCACCTATATCCTGCTGTTCAACTCCGCCGGTGAGCTGTGTGTGCACCGGCGTACCTTGAGCAAGGCCATCTACCCGGGTTACTGGGATGTGGCCGCCGGCGGCATGGTCCAGGCCGACGAAAGTTACGCCGAGTCCGCCGCCCGTGAGCTGGAAGAGGAGCTGGGGGTCAGTGGCGTGCCGCTGACCGAACACGAGCACTTTTTCTTCGACCAGCCGGGTAACCGCCTCTGGTGCGCGGTGTTCAGCGCGGTCTGGGACGGGCCGCTGCGGCTGCAGCCGGAAGAGGTCCTCGAGGCGCGTTTTGTCCCGGTGGACCAGGCCCTGCGCGAAACCCTTGAAAAGCCCTATTGCCCGGACTCCCTGGCAGCCTTGAAGCGTTATCTGCAATAACACCGTAGCGACGTCGCAAAAGCTTCATCAATTGGCGCTGTTTGGCTATTGGGCCGGGGGCTTTTTGCCGTTACACTGCGCGACTTTCAAAGCTGCGGCGGCGTTGCCCGCCGCAGTTGCGCTGCCCCTGCCTGAGTGGGGCTTCGCGGTCGCAGGCCCCTCCCGGGGGTGTGACCAGTCTTTAGTCCTCCCAAGAGGATTGCCGGTGGCCAAAAAAGCCGCATCCTTCGCCGCCCTCGGTGGCCTGGTGTTTTCCACCGACGCAGGTCGACATTGCCCGGACTGTAGCCAGCCGGTGGCGTCCTGTATCTGCAAACAAAATGTGCTCCCCGCCGGTGACGGTATTGCCCGCGTGCGTCGCGAAAGCAAGGGCCGTGGCGGCAAGACGGTGACCACCGTCACCGGCGTGCCCTTGGCCGAAGACGCCCTCAAGGACCTGGCGACCGCGTTGAAAAAACGCTGTGGAACCGGTGGCGCCTTGAAGGACGGGGTGATCGAGATCCAGGGCGATCACGTCGAGTTGCTGCTGGCCGAGCTGGAAAAACACGGTTTCAAGGCGAAGAAGTCCGGCGGTTAGCAGCCTCTGTGAAAACCACCGTGAAGTTGACCCGCCGGCCCGGATAAACGAAGCCGGGCTGTCGTCCCCATGGTTTTCACAGAGCCTGTTCCCGAACAGTTTCTAAACTCGGTGCTGGATCCAGGGTCTTACCCCCTTGTATGCAGGCGAATCGTCATTTTCATTCTTTAGACTGCGCGCAGCCTGGACCCAGGTGGCGCTATTTGACTTCTTTATAGGGGACTTCGATGTCCGTACGACGCACACGCAAAGACGATGGCAGCCAATGGACAGTTGCGGACAGCCGCAGTGTTTATGGGATTCGCCATTGGGGGGCCGGGTATTTCGCGATCAATGACGCCGGTCGCGTCGAGGTTCGTCCGAACGGCCCGAGCAGTTCGCCCATCGACCTCTTCGAGCAGGTCGACGAACTGCGCAAGAGCGGTTTGTCCTTGCCGTTGCTGGTGCGCTTCCCGGATATCCTGCAGGACCGCGTCCGTCAACTGACCGGGGCCTTTGACGCCAACATCGAGCGCCTGGAAT
The DNA here is from genome assembly GCF_013385425.1 of Pseudomonas gingeri. Taxonomy (GTDB): domain Bacteria; phylum Pseudomonadota; class Gammaproteobacteria; order Pseudomonadales; family Pseudomonadaceae; genus Aquipseudomonas; species Aquipseudomonas gingeri_D. The sequence goes on from NZ_JACAQA010000011.1 coordinate 76,515, forward strand.
ACCAGAGCAAGTACACCGCGCTGTACCCGATCAAGGTCAACCAGCAGGAAGCGGTGATCGAGAACATCATCGCCACCCAGAACGTCTCCATCGGCCTGGAAGCCGGCTCCAAGCCGGAGCTGCTGGCGGTGCTGGCCCTGGCGCCGAAGGGCGGCACCATCGTCTGCAACGGCTACAAGGACCGTGAGTTCATCCGCCTGGCGCTGATGGGCCAGAAGCTCGGTCACACGGTCTTTATCGTGATCGAGAAAGAGTCCGAGGTTGAACTGGTGATCGAAGAGGCCGCGGCCCTCAAGGTCAAGCCACGGATCGGCCTGCGGGTGCGCCTGTCATCCCTGGCCTCGAGCAAGTGGGCCGATACCGGCGGCGAGAAGTCCAAGTTCGGTCTCTCGGCGGCGCAGTTGCTGTCGGTGGTCGAGCGCTTCCGCGACGCGGGCCTGGACCAGGGCATTCGCCTGCTGCACTTCCATATGGGGTCGCAGATCGCCAACCTGGCGGACTACCAGTACGGTTTCAAGGAAGCGATCCGCTACTACGGCGAACTGCGCAACCTCGGCCTGCCGGTGGACCATATCGACGTCGGCGGTGGCCTGGGGGTGGACTACGACGGTACCCACTCGCGCAACGCCAGCTCGATCAACTACGACATGGATGACTACGCCGGTGTCGTGGTCGGCATGCTCAAGGAATTCTGCGATGCGCAGAACCTGCCGCATCCGAACATCTTCTCCGAAAGCGGCCGTTCGCTGACCGCCCACCACGCCATGCTGGTGGTGCAGGTGACCGACGTCGAGAAACACAACGACGACGTGCCACACATCGACAACCCCGAGAACCTGCCGGAAACCGTGCAGTGGCTGGTGGAACTGCTGGGGCCGACCGATATCGAGATGGTCACCGAAACCTACTGGCGCGCCACCCACTACATGAGCGACGTGGCGACTCAATACGCCGACGGCAAGCTGACCCTGGCCGAGAAAGCCCTGGCCGAGCAATGCTATTTCGCTGTGTGCCGGCGTCTGCACAACTCGTTGAAGGCCCGCCAGCGTTCGCACCGCCAGGTGCTCGACGAACTCAACGACAAGCTGGCCGACAAGTACATCTGCAACTTCTCGGTGTTCCAGAGCCTGCCGGACACCTGGGCCATCGGCCAGGTCCTGCCGATCCTGCCGCTGCACCGTCTCGACGAAGAACCGCTGCGCCGCGCCGTGCTGCAAGACCTGACCTGCGACTCCGACGGCAAGATCAAGCAATACGTCGACGAGCAGAGCATCGAAACCAGCCTGCCGGTGCACGCCCTGAACGAGGGCGAGGACTACCTGCTGGGGATCTTCCTGGTGGGCGCCTATCAGGAAATTCTTGGTGACATGCACAACCTGTTCGGTGACACCGACTCGGTGAACATCTACCAGAACCCGGATGGCAGCGTCTACCACGCCGGTATCGAAACCCATGACACCATCGAGGACATGCTGCGTTATGTGCACTTGTCGCCGGAAGAACTGATGACGCACTACCGCGACAAAGTCGCCAGCGCGAACATCAGTGTCAAGGAGCGTACCCAGTACCTGGATGCCCTGCGTCTGGGGTTGACCCGCTCTTCGTACCTGTCCTCATAAGGCGACGCCAATAGTTCCCAGGAAATTGCCTTGTTTGAGATTGGTTTTTTCCTGTGATCTTGTAGGCAATGTCCTTTTATGAAAAACCCACCCTTCGCGGTGGGTTTTTTATGCGCTGAAGTCAAGATGATGGCTTCCTCTGTTCCGTGTTTTGCGTAGGTCTTTTCTCTAACACTACTTCAGCCCTCTACTCGGCCTTGTCTCTCGGCGAGAATCCCAGGTCGGTGCCACGTATGAGGAAAGCCAATGTTCGATCCAGTCAGCGAGCCGTTTTTTCGGCTGGATGTAGCGGGCTTGTCCCATCCCCTGATTGTCACGGCCTTTAGCGGCGTGGAGGCGATCGACGAACTGTTTGCCTTCGAGCTGGATGTTCTCGACGAGGAAGGCGAACTGGACCTGGCCGGGTTGATGTACCGCAGTTGCTACCTGGCGCTGGGGACTGAAAACGCCGGGTTTCACGGGCAGATACAGGGCGTCAACCTGACGCTCCGGGGGTTGCCGCGGGGCCATTGTCGCCTGTCCCTGGGGCCGCGCCTGGGTTGCCTGGCGCAGCGTGTGAGCCGGCGTCTGTTCCAGCACTGCTCGGTTCCGGCGATCATCGCCCGGGTGCTTGAGGAGCATGGCCTGGGCGACGATGTCGTGCGTTTCTCGCTCAAGGGCCACTATGCCCGGCGTGCCTATTGCGTGCAGTACGAAGAGTCGAACCTGGCATTTGTGCAGCGGCTCTGCGCGGAAGAGGGCATCCACTATCATTTCCAGCACAGCCGGGACCTGCACTTGCTGGTCTTTGCCGATCACCAGGGGGCGTTTCGGCGTACCCCGCGGGCGCGCTTCGCCCATGAGACGGGTCCGGGCGTGCTGGATTTTTTCGTCACGCTGGCCGATGGCAGTCGTCGGCGTGGCGGCCGTGGGGCCCAGGTGGCGGAGGGCGAAAGCGATCTGCCCGGTCTGGCCAGTGGCGCGTATCTGCCCGTTTCCGGCCACCCTTGCGCGGCGTGGAACCGGTTGTGGCTGGTCACCCGGCTTCGCCACCGTGGCGACAGCCTGCCCGGTGGGGCCGCGGACGGCGGGCCTCGGCTGCGTTATGGCAATGCCTTTGCGGCGACTTCCTGGGAGGTGGCGTTTCGTTCCTGGCGGCGCTGGCCCAGCCCGGTGTTATCGGGGCTGTTCCGGGCTCAGGTGGTCGACGCCGACGAGCAGGGGACCTTTCGCGACCAAGCAGGACGGGTGGCGGTGTGCATCGACGCCTTTTCCCAGGGCTGCGCTGCGCCAGCGGTGCCTTGCTGGCTGCCGTTGGCTCGCTCTCTGCAATATGAGTGCGAAGAGCTGACCGTGGGGACGGCGGTGTGGGTGCGTTTTCAGGACGGCGATGCGCAAGCGCCGCGAATTGTCATGCGTGGCGATGTCCAGTTGCCGAGGCCGCTGCCCGCTGGCGCGCAACGTCTGCACCGGGACCCGATTCTCGAATCTCTGCACGCCGGTTATCCGCTGGTGCTGTTGTGTGGGCAACCCATGGGCGGCGGCGAGCGTCACTGCGCGGTGCGGGATTGCGTCTGTCGGGGCGCACTCCCGCGAAGGGGCCTGCCATGAAGGCGACGGACGATTGCAGCCAGTGGTTGCTGCTGGATGTGCCCGGTGCGCCGGAGGTGCTCGAGGCGCTGAAGGAAGGTTACGCGCACTATCTGGCTTACAACCTGTTTGAGGGCTCGCCGTTTCAGGGCCAGGGCGAAGTCGCCCCGCGCCTGCTGCAACTGGCCGAAGGTTGCCCGTTGAGCCGCCTCAGCCAGGCCAACCCGAGTCTCTGGCCCGGTTTGTTCCTGCACACCCGGGCGCCGGTGCAGGCGTTGCTGACCCACCTGCGACAGATACTGGTGGTGGGTTTCGACGAACAGCATCGGGGCTTGCTCAGCTACTACAACCCGCAGACCGCCAGCTATTTCTTCGACTCATCGGACCCGCGCGAACTGAGCGGCTGGCTCGGCCCCATCCGCTGTCTGTACTGGTATGGTGGGACCTGGGCGGACCGGGCCATTGGCGGCGTCGGCTGGCAGCAACTGTTCAACCCCGGGCTCGAGGTGGCCGATCTCGGTGCGCCACCGGTCCTGAGCAGCCACCAGCAGCGCCGCCTGCAGACCTGCCTGCTGGAGCGCCACGCCTACCAGTGGAGCCGCTGTAGCGGACATGAATACGACCGGACCTGGTGTCACATGCAGGAGGGCATCGCCCAGGGCTTTCGCGAGTACGGCCTGCTCGATGGCTGGCTACATCTGCGTGCGGAGTATCCGGCGGCGTCCGTTCCGGCCGGCCTGGCGGGAGACTCTCCCGGCGAGCGCCTGGAAAACCTGCGCCAGGTCTGGAGCAGTAGCCCTGATTGAGCCTAGGGTGTGGCTCAGTGCGCGGCCTGGCCGAACCAGCCGTCGTTGCGCCGCAGTTTCACGGCGTAGAGCCCCAGGGTCAGGCTGCGCAGGGCCATGAACAGCAGGAAACTTATCCACAGGCCGTGATTGCCAAAGCGGCTCAGGAACCAGGCACAGGGCAGACTGAGGAGCACGCTGAGCAGCATGCTGTCGCGCATCTCCCGGGCGCGGGTGGCACCAATGAACAGGCCGTCGAGCAGGTAGCTCCAGACCGCGATCAGTGGCAACAGCGCCAGGTAAGGCAGGTAGCCGAAGGCAATCTCGCGCACGCTGGGGATATCGGTCTGCAGGCTGACGAACAGGTGCCCGCCGAGCAGGAACAGCAATGCGAAGCCCAGGCTCGCCAGCAGCGACCAACCGGCCGCGACCACCAGGGAACGCCGCAGGGTATCGCGATCACGGGCACCGATGGCATGACCACAGAGCGCCTCCACGGCGTGGGCGAGGCCGTCCAGGGCGTGGGCGGTGAGCAGCAAGCCGTTGAGCAGCAGTGCGTTGGCCGCGACGGTGGCATCGCCCAGGCGTGCGCCCTGGACGGTGATCAAGAAAAACACCGATTGCAGCGCCATGCTGCGAATGAAGATATCGCGGTTCACCGTCAGCAACGGGCGCCAGCTCTGCCAGCGCCGCAGTGCCGCCCAGGCGATCTGCCCGGGGTAGGCGCGCAGGGCCTTGCCGGTCAGGCTCAGGCCGAGCAGGGCGCCGGTCCATTCGGCGATCACCGAGGCCCGGGCCGAACCGACCACGCCCCAGTCCAGCCCGAGGACGAACCACAGGTTCAGGGCAATATTCACCAGGTTGGTGGTCAGCAAAATGGCCAGTGGTGCGCGGGCGTTCTGGGTGCCGAGGAACCAGCCGACCAGGGCATAGCTGGCCAGCGCCGCCGGCAGCCCGAAGAGCCGGATGTGGAAGAAGTCCAGGGTCAATTCGTGCAATTCGGGCGAGGGTTGCATGAAGGTCAGCGCCAGTTGGCTGAACGGCACGGCGATCGCCCCCAGGAACAGCGCCAGCACCAGGCTCAGCAGCAAACCTTGGACGAGCACCTGGCGCAAGGCCGCGCCGTCTCCTCGTCCGGCGGCCTGGGCGGCAAAACCGGTGGAGCCCATACGCAGGAAGCCCATGGCCCAGGCGAGAAAGATATACAGGCTGGCGCCGACCGCCACCGCACCGAGCTGGTGGGCGTGGGGCAGGTGGCCGATCACGCTGCTGTCGACCAGCGCCACCAGGGGCACGGAAATATTCGACAGGATCATGGGTGCGGCGAGTGCCCAGACCCGGCGGTGGGTCGGGCGGTCTCGCCAGTCAGCGATCAGGGGGGACATGCGGGCTCCTTGAAAGAGCGGGCATTGTAGCGATTAGTGGACCACCCAGCTCAACAGCCAGAGCCCGAGCACCAGCCAGATGATGCCGAGGATGATCGAGGCCCGCATAAAGGCGCGGACCGCCGAGTAGAGCAGCATCAGGCCGAGGATCAGGATCAGGATGCTGAAGAACGAGGGGCTCATGCCCAGGGAGCGGGCGAAGCCGTCGATAAAGTTGCCGCCGGCATGGGTCAACGCGTGGAAGAAGCCGCTGAGGCCATCAATGATAAAACGAATCACCGAGCCTAGCGCCTGGCCCAGCCATTCAAAAAAACTTTCTACCTGCATAGCTACCCCTGATGAATATGCCGACTGATGCGCCGCACTCGCAGGGAGCAGGTTTTACAGGCCCCGCCTGAGGTTGTCCAGACGGTGCATCAAGAGGGGTTGACCAGATGCATCCTGGGCTGTGGAAACAGGTTGTTGAGGGTTTCCAGCAAGCGCACGTGATAGATGGGCTTACGGAACAGGTCCAGCACCTGGAGCCTGAGCATATCGCTGACATCGTCCATGTCGGCGTGGCCGGACGTGACGATGACGGGCAGGTGCTGGCGCGAGGTGTGTTCACGCAGACGTTTGATCAGCGACATGCCGCTTTCTTCCGGCATGCGCAGGTCGGTGATCACCAGGGCGATATCCGGATGATGGGTCAGGTGCGAGAGCGCCAGCTTGACGGAGGTGGCGGTGAAGCAGCAAAAGCCTTCGCCCTCCAGCAATTCGGCCAGTTCGAGCAGGGCGTCCTCTTCGTCGTCCACTAGAAGGAGCTGTTGCCGTGGGGGGGAAGAGGCGTTCATGGGACCATACCTGTCGTTGAGTCGTCTTGAAACTCTAGCTCCCTATTAGAGACTCTGGAGGGGGAAGTTCGTCAAGTCCCTATACCGGTTTGAATTGCGGTGAAGATCGACTTCACCTTGGTGCTGATAGGGTCCATGAAAATCCCGATCACCGCCGCCACCATGGCCGCGACAATCGCGTATTCGATACCCGAGGCGGCTTCTTTGTCTTCGGCAAACAACTGGGCTTTTATGAACAGCCTGAGGACGATATTCAGCAACATCTGGCTTCTCCTTGCGCCCGAAAAGCGCTGTGCAGCGGTCGTGCGGCGTGATTTGCCTACCTTCAAAGCATTGTCAACAAAACCGCCCTCTACAACTGTAAGAACGGATTAATCACAAAGAATTAGTTTTTGGCCTGGCGTTGAACGCTCAGAATTTATCCATCCGAACGAGGGGATATTTGGCGCTCGGTAATGGCGTTTTGTCCTAGCTGCGCTACCGTCCAATAGCGAAATAGTTGATGTTCATCGCTGCCTGATTGCGAATGGGTCATGGCCTCGGGTCTGGCAGGAAAGGGAGAGCCGTCGTGAACAGTCGCGTTACCATAGGGTTGGCCGCCCTGTTTTTGGTCGCAGCCATTGTGGTCGGTTACTGGGGGTTGAGGCTGAGTCGTCAGCCGGTCCCCGTGGCGCCTGCCGATGCAGCGGTAGTCGCGCCTGTGGAAAAAAACGCGGGGGGGGCCGAGGACGCGCTGCGCCAGCCGGTGGTGGTGTTGGCCCACGATGTTCCCCCTTTTGTGCCCCTGACGGCGGCCGATCTCACCGTCGAGCGGCTGCGTACCGCGCCGGCCGGCAGTCTGAGCTCGCTGCAACAAGCCATGGACCGCATACCCTGGCGGCCCTTGAAGGCCGGCACCTGGCTCAGCGACGAGAGTTTCGAGGCCGGCGGCCCCCTGGCGCGGATGATCCGTCCCGATGAGCGCGCCCTGGCGGTGGCGGTGGATGAGGTCATCGGCGTCGGCGGTCAGTTGACCCCGGGGGATTACGTCGATGTGCTGCTGTTCCTGCGCCAGGACGCCGGCAACCCGCAGCAGTCGGCCCAGGTGGTGATACCGGCGATGCGCCTGCTCAGTGTCGGCGACCAACTCGGGCTGACCAACGATGGTTTGCCGGCCACGCCGTCGTCCGCTGCCGACGAACGCCTGCACCACTCCCCGAGCCCCGGCAACGCCCGTACGGTGGTGCTGGCCGTGCCGCAAGTGCTGCTCAGCCGCCTGATGCTTGCCACCCAGGTCGGTACGTTGCGCCTGGCGGTGCGTAGCGCCGACGAGCATCTGCTGCCGCGCTACTGGGCCGGAGAGAGCGCCGCCGCCAGCGTCGAAAGCACCAATCACAGCCTGTTCCAGTTCAACCAGTTGGCCCTGGCTGGTGTGCCCAGGGCCCAGGCAACGGCGGCTCCCGGTGCGGCGAAAAGCCGGGGCGTCGAAGTGATCCGCGGTAATCAAGTCAGCCAACAAACGCCCTGATCTGTCAGCAAGGAAGTCGCGGATGAGCCGATGTGTGCCGAGATTCAAACCCATGATCGGGGCCCTGCTAGTGGGGAGCTTGGGCTGGAATGTCGCCCTGGCGGCGTCGAGCGGTTGTGCCGGCCTGGGCCCGTTGCCCGCGGTGCTGGAAGTCGGTGAAGGCCTGCAACAGGAACTGCGCTCGCCAGTCGCGATCACCCGCCTGGCGGTGGGCGATGCGAAAATCGCCGATGTGCACCCCAACGGCAACAATGCGTTCCTGCTCACCGGCATGGCCCCCGGCGCCACCAGCCTGATGGTCTGGACCGCCTGCGCCAGCGAGCCGCGCCAGAGCATGGTGTTCGTCCAGGGCAAGGCCACGGCGAGCTTGACCGCGACATCCTTGTCGCCCTCGATGGACCCGTCCCTGCCGATCCAGGTGCAGACCGATATTCGTTTTGTCGAAGTCAATCGGACCAAGCTCAAGGAGGCGGGGACAGCGATTTTTGGTCAGGGTGGCAACTACCTGTTCGGCTCCCCGGGCACGGTACTGACCAATGCCAGCACCGGCGCGGTCTCCGGTGGACTGTCACCGGACAACACCAGCTTCAACATCGGTTTCGGCGGCGGGCGAGTCAAGGCCTTGATCAATGCCCTGGAAGGCAGCGGCTTCGCCTACACCCTGGCGCGTCCGAGCCTGGTGGCCTTGAGCGGGCAGAGCGCGAGTTTCCTCGCCGGCGGCGAGATCCCGATTCCGGTGCCGAGTTCTGGCAGCAACACTGTCTCGATCGAGTACAAGGAGTTCGGTATTCGCCTGACCCTGACCCCGACGGTGATCGCTCGCAACCGTATCGCCCTGAAAGTGGCGCCCGAGGTCAGTGCGCTGGACTACAGCAACGCCGTGACCATTTCCGGTACGCCGGTACCCGCATTGACGATCCGCCGCACCGACACCAGCATTTCCCTGGCCGATGGCGAGAGTTTTGTCATCAGCGGCCTGATCAGCACCAGCAACAGTTCGCAGATCAACAAGCTGCCGGGCCTGGGCGACATTCCAGTGCTGGGGGCGTTTTTTCGCAACTCGAGCATGAAGCGCGAGGAGCAGGAGCTGTTGATGATCGTCACGCCGCACCTGGTCCAGCCCCTGGCGGCGGATGCCCGGTTGCCCAGCCTGCCGGGGGAAAAATTGCGCGAATACGATCCGAACTGGTTCCGCCTGTTCTTCCTCGATAACGGCAACTACGATCGCCGCAGCGGGTTATCAAAATGAGCCAGAGCCTGAGCCAGACCTTTCTGGCAATCACCCGCAACAGCACTGATCTGGAGTGGCTGCAGGGCGCGCTGGCGCCCCTGGGGCAGGTGGTCAGCGCCGGCGGCAGCCTCGACGAGTTGCTCTCGCTGGTGGATGTCACCTTTGCCAGCCTGATCTTTGTCGGCCTGGACCGGGAAAGCCTGGTGGCCCAGAGCGCCTTGATCGAAGGGGTACTGGAAGCCAAGCCGATGCTGGCGATCGTCGCCCTCGGCGACGGCATGGATAACCAGTTGGTACTCAATGCGATGCGCGCCGGTGCGCGGGATTTTGTTGCCTACGGTTCGCGCTCCAGCGAAGTGGCCGGCCTGGTGCGGCGTCTGAGTAAACGCCTGCCGGCGGTGACCCCAAGTGCGGAACTGGGTGGTTTCACCGTGTTGTATGGCGCCCAGGGCAATGCCGAGGGCGCCTTGCTCGCCAGCCATCTGGCGCTGGTGGTGCAGAAGAGCGGCCAGCAGACCCTGTTGCTGGACCTGGGCCTGCCCCGGGGCGACAGCCTGGCGCTACTGGGCCTGGAAAGTTCGTTCCATTTCGGCGATGCCCTGCGCCATCTGCGCCGCCTCGACGCGACCCTGATGGACAGCGCCTTTACCAGTGCTGAAGGGGGCCTGCGCATCCTCGCCTACTCCAGCACCGACGAACCCCTCAAACGCACCAGTGCGGCGGAGTTGTACATGCTGCTCAGTGCCCTGCGCCAACATTTCCAGTATATCGTCGTCAACCTGGTGGGGCAGCCCGACAGTGAGGCCTTGCGGACCTTTGTCAGCCACTGCGACAAGTTGCTCTGGTATACCGATCAGAATGTGCTCGATTGCCGGCGCAGCCTCGCGGTGCTCAATCTCTGGCGGGAAAAAGGCATGAAGCTCGATCACGCCCGATTGCTGGTCGACCGCTACCTGCGCGGTGTTTCGCCCGACTCGGAAACCCTGAGCAAGACGTTCGGCCTGGAAGTGATTGCCGTGCTGCCCTACAACCCGGACGTTCGCCTGAATGCGAAGAACCAGGGCCAGACGCTGTTCGAGCTGTCGCCCCGGGAAGCCCTGACCCAGGGCCTGAAAGCCCTCGGCGAACGCCTGGCGAAACGTTCCCAGGGCCTGACCAAGACCTCCGAAGGCTGGTTCAATCGCCTCTGGGGGCATAAGTAATGGCGGAGAAACTGTTCGGCGGGCAGTCCCGCGGCGGGACTGGCAATAGCGATCATGACGGCCTGAAACTGGTGCTGCACCGCTACATCATCGATGCCATCGAGGAGTCGGGGAAAAACCTGCTGGAAGGCTCGCGCCAGGCCCTGGCACAGTTTGTCATCGACAAGGTCGGCGAGTATGTCTCGCGGCTGCACCTGGCAGTGTCGCGGTATGAGATGGAACGGCTGGCGGAGGAGATCGTCGACGAGCTTACCGGTTTCGGGCCGCTGGAGGTCCTGCTGCGCGACAGTTCGGTGACCGAGATCCTGGTCAACGGCCCGCACCGGGTGTTTATCGAACGCGACGGTGTCCTGTACCAGAGCGACCTGCGGTTTATCGACGATCATCACGTGGAGCGGGTTATCCAGCGGATTCTCGCGCCCCTGGGTCGGCGCCTGGACGAGTCCTCGCCGATGGTCGATGCGCGGATGCCCGATGGCAGCCGGGTCAATGCCATTATTCCGCCGATCGCCCTCGACGGTCCGTGCCTGTCGGTACGGAAATTTCGCAAGGACATGCTCAAGAGCAGCGACCTGATGGCGATGCAGACCATCGACCAGTCGATTTTCGAGTTTCTCCAGCTGGCCGTGGGCAAGCGCTGCAATATCCTGATCAGCGGTGGTACCGGCACCGGCAAGACCACCCTGCTGAATATCCTCAGCCAGTTGATCAACCCCCATGAGCGACTGGTCACCATCGAGGATGTGGCCGAGCTGCAACTCAATCACCCCCATGTCGTGCGCCTGGAAACCCGACCGCCGAATGCCGAGGGGCATGGCGAAGTGAAGTCCAGCGACCTGATCCGCAACGCCCTGCGGATGCGTCCCGACCGGATCATCCTCGGTGAGATTCGTGGTGTGGAGGTGCTCGACGTGCTGACGGCGATGAACACCGGCCACGACGGCTCAATGAGCACCGTGCATGCGAACAACGCCCAGGATGCCTTGCTGCGCCTGGAAACCCTGGTGGGTCTGACGGGACGGCAGATCGGCGAAAAGACCCTGCGCCAGATGATCTGCGCGGCACTCGATGTAGTGATCCAGTTGACCCGCCTGCCCGACGGCCGTCGTTGTGTCAGCGAAGTGGTGGAGGTGCTGGATGTGCGCGAGGACATCTATGTCACCAATACCCTGTTTCGCCTGGATCGGCGCAACGGCTTTGGTTTCCTGCGCGAGGCGGTGAACCCGGGCGGTGAGAAGCTGCGCCGTGACTCGCCCTTGTCCTTCGGTTGAGGAGGGGCGCCGATGTTAATTCCCCTGTTGCTCTGGTTGATCAGCCTGGTATTGCTGGGGCTGTCGATGCGTTTGTTCTACATCAGCCTGCGCAAGACCGGTCATGAACGGGTACTGAGCCGCCTGGGCCAAGGGCAGCCGGTCCTGGCGCCGACGACCCACACCACGAAGAACCACCTGGATCGGCTGTTTGTGCGCGCCGGCCTGAATCGCCCCGGCGAGCGGCAAGGCTTGTGGCTGGGGATCTGGGCGCTGCTGGTGGTGCTCGGCGCTGTGCAGGCCGCTGGCATGGGGCTGTTGCTGATGCTGGTACTGCCGCCCCTGGCCTTGCGTCTGTATCTGGCCTGGCGCTATCGGCGTCGTTTGCGGCGGATGGTCGAGCAACTGCCTTCGGCGCTTGATCACGCCGTGCGCAGTCTCAAGTCGGGGCGAACCCTGGCCGATGCGCTTATGGGCGGTGTCGAGGCCTCAACCGATCCGCTGCGCGAGGCCATGGGGCGGGTACGACGCAATGTCGAGCTGGGGGTCAGCCTGTCGGACGCCGTGCACGACTTTGCCCAATTCTATGAGCGCGACGAGTTCCGTTTCCTGGCCCTGGGCTTGAAGGTCAACCACCGGTATGGCGGCAACGCCAGCGAGTTGCTGGAAAACCTGATCAAGCTGATTCGCGAACGCGAGCAGGGTGACCGGCAACTGCGGGCGATGACCGGGGAAACCCGCATGACCGCCGTGGTGCTGGCGTTGCTGCCAGTGGGCATGGCGGGCTTCTTCCTGGTCTCCAACCCGGGCTACCTGATGCACATGTGGGAGGACAACAGTGGCCAGCATATGCTGCTGATGGCCTTCGGGTTACAGGTGTTCGGTTGCCTGGCGCTTTGGCGCATGTTGCGGAGCGTGTGAGATGACGATCCTGGCCAGTGCCCTGCTGCTCTTCGCCGCCTTGACCCTGGCGGCTGGCCAATGGATGCAGCGACGTCGGTGCAAGCGTGCCGTGACCCGGCGTCTGCAAGGTCATATGAGTCGCGACAACCGTTTCGGCAACCTGCTGCGTCGTTTGGGCGAATCCCGTTTCGGCCAGCACTTGATCAGCATGGATAACGAAACCCTGGTGCTGCTCAATCGTGTGGGTTGGCGCAAGGCCAGCCAGCGTTCGTTGTTTGCCGCCAGCCAGATCGCCACTCCGGTGCTGGCGCTGGGAATAGTGTCACTGCTGGAAGGGGTGCTCTTCCCTGACACCACCTCGCCCTGGATCGCGCCTTTCCTGGCCCTGGCCGGTGGCTATCTGTTTCCCAAGCGACTGTTGGTGGTGCTGGCTCGGCGTCGGCAGAAGCAGGTGGTCCAGGAGATATCGACCTTCATTCCGTTGCTGCGCATCCTGTTCGAGTCGGGCATGGCGGTGGAACAGGCCTTGCGGGTGCTCTCCCAGGAGGGCCGGGAGCTGCTGCCGGTGGTGACCGGGGAGCTGCGCCTGGTACTGGCGCGGGTCGATTCGGGGCTGGAGTTGGGAGAGGAGTTGAACAAGGTGGCCGGCCTGTTGGAGGTGGACGAGTTCGACGATATCTGCGTGATCCTCCATCAGTTGATCCACCAGGGCGGTGGGGCGATGAAGTCGTTGCTGGCCCTCAAGCAATTGCTCGATGACCGGCGCTTGACCCGTCAGCAGGAGTACATCTCCAAACTGTCGGCAAAGATGTCCGTGGTGATGATGGTGTTTCTGTTTCCAGCATTGTTGATTGTCCTGGCGGGGCCGGGTTTTACCGCCCTGGCCAAGGCGTTTGGCGCATCCTAGGGAGTGGTTGGATGAAGGTATTGATTGCCGCGGTGGCGTTTCTGACGCTGGCCGGTTGTGCCGGGGATGGTCGTGCGCCCTGGACCGCACTGATGGGGACCGGGGGCAGTTGCGCCAAACCGGACGCCGACCAGGAGTTGTCCCTGAACCTGGCCGATGACATGGCCAATGAGGGCAAGCTGCACGCCAGCCTGGCCAACCTGCAGAACCTGCCGGAAAGCCTCGACGCCGTGCGCTTGCGCAAGGCCCGGGTCTATCGGCAGTTGGGCCGTAGCGAAGCCGAGCCGCTGTATCGCAGCCTGCTCGGGACTTGCCTCGCGGCCGAAGGTGAGCATGGCCTCGGGCAACTGGCGGCGGCGCGCAACGACAACGGTCAGGCCATGGCGCATTTGCAGCGGGCGGCGCGCCTGGCGCCGACCGACGAGAAGATCCGCAACGACCTGGGGGTGGTCTATCTCAACCAATTGCGACTGGAGGATGCCCGTTTCGAGTTTCTTACCGCCATCGAACTCAAGCAGTCCGATCCCTTGGCGTCGGTGAACCTGGTGAGCTTGTTGCTTTATCAGGACAACTGGAGCCAGGCCGCTGAGCTGGTCACCCGGATGAACCTGAGCCCCGGGCAGTTCAGCGAGGCCCAGGCCCGGGCGCAGCAGCTCAAGAGCGGCGGCGGAGCGGGTAGCCGGCCCGCCAGTGACCGGGTGGCGGCAAGGGAAGAGGCGCCTGCCGCTGCGGCAAGCGTGCGTTGAATCGACATCAAGGAGGTCGGGATGAAACCATACAAACTCTGTGGCGTGGGGTGCCTGCTACTGTCGTTGGCGGTCCAGGCGGTAGAGCAGAGACCGTCTTCGCCCTATCAGAAGGAGACGGAAAACTGGTTGCAGCTACAGGTGGCGGGAAAGCAGCAGAGCTCGACGCCCCAGGTCGCCACGCCGAGCGAACGCGAGCAAAGCCTGCAACGCTGGCTGGACAGCTACAAACATCCGATTCCGGAATTTTTCAAGCAGGATGCCGGCGGGTCGTTGAAGAGCAATTAAGCGGACAGGATGCAAGCAGCAGGGCTTGGTGGCGATGGCGGCGGTGAATACAACATCGTTATCGCTGGCAAGCGGATGCCTGGCGGGATCAGTGCTCGGTGATCCCTCTGTGGCCGACCCTGGCGGGCGACAAGGCCAGTGCCAGTTGGGTGCGGTTGTGCATATGGGTCAGGCGCAGCACCTGGGACACATAGAGTTTCACCGTGTTTTCGGTAATGCCCAGCTCACAGGCGATCTGGTAGTTGGTCTGGCCCTTGCCCACCAGCCGCGCGACGTCCAGTTGGCGCGGCGATAGCTGGCTGACGATTTCGGGCAGGATCTGTACCGAGTCGGGATCGGCTTCCTCGCTGCTGTCGGCAGGCGAACCGCTCCGGATTCTGTTCAGGTCCTGGTACAGGTCGTCGATGGATTCGGCGAGGAACTGCAGCTTCTGGTTCAGATGCCCGAGGCTGTCGGTGCGTTTGCGCTCGGCGAGTGCCTTGTCCTGGCGATGGATGCCCTCGAGCAGTTCGTGCAGATCCACGGGCTTCTGGTAGTAGTCGGCGATACCGGCGCGCAACGCCTTGATCACGTCCTGCTTGTCGGCCCGTCCGGTGAGCATGATGGCCTCGAAAGCCCGATGTTTCCCGGCGATCTGTTGCAGCCGGCGCACCAGTTCGATGCCGTCCAGCTCCGGCATCTGCAGGTCGCAGAGCACCAGGCCGATCTCGCTGTCTTCGCTGAAACCTTCAAGCGCCTGCCGACTGGACAGGCAAGGGACGCAACGGTAGCCGTTGCTTTCGAGAAACTCGCAGATTTCTTCGACGATCGGTGGTTGGTCATCCACCACCAGTACTTTTACTTGTGAGACAAGCTTGTTCACGCGCGACTCCATGCTCTACCAGCCAATGACTACGAGCTCCTTGCCCACGCGCGCAGTTTCGCAGGGCTTGTTCCTCAAAAGTAGACGCACTTTGCCACTCTGTACATAGTGCTACTACTAAAGGGAGTTGATCGACATGCCAAGCAGGCCAATCAGCAGGAATGGCGCGAAAGGGCGTTTGCCCAAGGTTTCCGGGGCCAGGTGGTGCAGGCTTGCCTGCGTTCCTTGCCCCAGTAATGGCCACACTCGGGGGGCCAGCCAGTGCCAGAGCAGCATCGCGGCGCCGGCGCCGATAAAGGTGCCGAGCAGGGTCGACGGCTCGCTGGCCAGTGCCAGCGCCGACAACAGCTTGACGTCTGCGGCACCCATGCGTCGGGTGGCGTAGCCGGGCAAGGTCAGCAGCAGGGCCAGGAGCAAGGCGATGCCGCCCTGGGCGGCAGGCGCTCCCAGCCAGGTGCTGCCGGTCCAGAGCAGATAGATCAGGGCAAGCACCGCGCTGCCGAGGGTCAGGCCGTTGGCGATTTGCCGGTGGCGCAGGTCCTGGGTGGCACAGAGTGCGAACCAGGCCGCTAGGACAAGGCTGTGCATGGGCTAAAAAACGTCTCTTCCCGGCGAATGATTCTATGCTGATAGCAACGTGCAGTTGTCAGGGTAGACCTTGCCATGAGCCCCAGCCTCCCCCGAAAGCAAAAAGGCGCCGCCGCCATCGAGTTCGCCCTCGTGTTCCTGATTTTTTTCGCGGTGTTCTATGGCATGGTCAGCTACTGCCTGCCGCTGCTGATGGTGCAGTCGTTCCATGAAGCGACGGCCGAGGCCTTGCGCAGTAGCGTGGCGGTCGACCCGGTGGCGGCCGGAAGTGGCTATACCGCTCTGGTCCAGACCACCGCCGTCCAGGCGGCCGCCAACCGGTTGACCTGGATTCCCAGCAGCTTCAACTTCACCGCCGCCAACAATATTACGGCGCTCTACTCGGGCGGTATCCTGACGGTCACCATCACGTACCCGACATCCCAACTGCGTAATGTCCTGCCGTTTCTGGTGTTACCTGGCATCGGCACGGTGCCCAGCCTTCCCGCGAACCTGACGGTCATCTCGAGTCTGCAATTTTGAGCGCAGGGGACAAGCTGTTCGGGCGCTTGCTGGGGCGCGGCAGTGAGTCGCCGCCCGAGCCCATGCGCCACTTGCCCGCCCCGGCCTTCGGCTTGCTGCTGCGGCTCGATGACGAGGGCCGGGTCTTGAGCGTCGACGGTCCCTTGCGTCATGACCTGGCGCCGCAGGCGGCAGGCTGTGAGTTGCGTAACCTGTTGCTGCTCTCCAGTCGCTTGTCTGTCGAAGGCGTGCCGGCGGATTGGCTCGGCCAGAGCCTCGACCTGGACTTCAGTGGACCGGCCGGGCAAGTCCTGCATACCCGCGCCTGGGTCCAGCCCGGCAATCCCGGCTGGTGGTTGCAGGCCCTGGACATCGGCGACCTGCTTGAGCACAACCTGCGCTCATCGTTGCGTGAGCAGCTGCAGCAGGTCGCCGGGCAGATGAGCGAACAATTGCGCCTGTGCAGCCTGGCACGTCTGCCCCAGGTGCTGAACGAGCAGTTGCAGGGCCTGTCCCAGCGCTGGCGGATTCCCTGTGTTGCCCTGGCGCTGCTTGACGAACATCAACAGCAGTGGACGGTGCACAGTCAGTATCGGGCCCATGACGCTCCGGCCCTGTGGCAGACCGGCCAGGCCCTGGGCAGTGGCCTGGACAGCCTCAGCGGCATGGTGCCGCTGTACTTCAACGCGCAACAAGGCCTCAGTGAGCATCTGCGTCTGCAAGGGGTGATGGGCAACGCCGATGGCTTGCTTATTCCTTTTTGTGATGACCATGGGGTGGCGGCGTGGTTGCTCGCCGGTTTTTACCCGGCCCGTCAGCGCGCAACGCAGTTGGACGACCGTGACTGGCTGCAACTGGCAGCGGCCCTGGCGGCGCCGTTGCTGGCGCGCTTGCGCCAGCAGGTTCATCACCATCAACTGGAGCGCCTGGAGGTGCTGCAAGGTTTGTTGGGCACCGGCTGGTGGGAGTGGACGCCGTCCCTCGACGAACTGCAACTGGCCCCGCAACTGGTGCAGGAGTTGGGGCTTGAAGCGTTGCACGGGGTGGTGTCGCTGGAAGGTTGGCTGGGGTTGTTCCACGCCGCCGACCGCCAGGAACTGTCCAGCCGCATGTACGACTTGCAGCAGGGCAAGGCGCTGCTGCTCTGTGTCCGCCGGCATGCCGAGGACCCGCAGCAGGCCCCTCAGTGGTATCGCCTGCAGGGTCAGGTGCTGGGTGTTGGTGACAGCTTGCGGATCATTGGTTTCATGCTCGACATCAGTGACGTCAAGAATCAGGAGCAGGCCGCCGCCGCCGCCCATGCTCGGCTGGACAACCTGATTGCCAGCTCGCCGGCGGTGATCTATGTACAGCGTTATGTCGAGGGTGCCTTGCAGCCGGTGTTCTTCAGCGACAGCCTGTTGCCGCTGCTGGGCTGGACCCTGGCCGACTGTGCCGATGGCAGCCTGGCGCAGTGGATTCATCCCGAGGATCGCGACCGTTATTTCGAGCGTACCCGCCAGTTGCTGCGTGAAAGCAACGTCAGTTGCCGTTATCGGCTCCGGGACAAGGGCGGTGTCTATCACTGGATGCTGGATGAGGCCCGGCTGTTGCGTGATGACCTCGGCTTGCCGGTGGAAGCGGTGGGGCTGTGGCTGGACATCACGGAAGCGACCCTGGCCGCCGAGCAGATCGAGAAGAGCGAGGAGCGCTATCGCATCCTGGTGGAAGATTCGCCGGCGATGATCTGTCGTTACCGCCCGGACCTGACCCTGACCTTCGGCAACAAGCCGCTCGCGGTCTATCTGGAGTGTTCGCCCGAGCAATTGCCGGGGGCCAACCTGGGCAAATGGCTGTCGCCCGAGCAGCGCGCGGCGTTTGTCCAGCGTCTGTCCTTGCTGACTCCGGAGTTCCCGGTGAGTACGGCGGAAATCAGCCTGCAATTGCCCGGACGCGAGCATGCCTGGTGGGTCTGGTCGGATCGCGGGGTGTTTGACGCGCAAGGCCGACTGGTCGAGGTGCAGGCGGTGGGACGTGATAACACCGAGGTGCGGCGTTCCCAGCAGCAACTGACCCAGAGCGCGAAGATGGCCACCCTGGGGGAAATGGCTACCGGCCTGGCCCATGAGATCAACCAGCCGCTGAACGTCATGCGCATGGCCATCGTCAATGTGCTCAAGCGCCTGGGCAATGGCGATGTGCAGGTCGACTATTTGCAGGACAAGCTCAATCGCATCGACGCCCAGGTCCAGAGGGCGGCGCGGGTGGTCGATCATATGCGGGTGTTCGGCCGCCGTTCGGAAATCGAGCAGGCGCCGTTCAATCCGGCGCAGGCGGTGGAAGGCACCTTGTCGTTGCTCAGCGAGGGAATGAAGGGCAAGGGCGTGGAGCTGCGGGTGGCGCCCATCGGGTTCGAGGTGCAGGTGCGGGGTTTTGTCGACCAGTTGGAGCAGGTGCTGATCAACCTGATGGTCAATGCCCGGGATGCCTTGTTGAGCAAGCGTGAGAAGAACCGCGATTTCGAGCCCTGGATTGCGCTGACCGCCGAACGTGATGAGCGGGCGGTGCGTTTGTTTGTCGAGGATAACGGCGGCGGCATCGATCCGCGGTTGCTGGAGCGGATCTTCGAACCCTTCTTCACCACCAAGCCGATAGGCGTCGGCACCGGGTTGGGCTTGTCGGTGAGCTACGGGATTGTCGAGAACATGGGCGGGCGCCTCAGCGTACGCAATGGCGAGGCCGGGGCGCGGTTCTGTGTGGAACTGCCGATCGCTTCAGATCACCAGGTAGGCCTTGCCGGTCTGGCCGCAGGTGAGGTGGCCGTCGACGGAAATCTGTCCGACAGTGATCCCCAGCCCCGCCAATAGCGTGTTGATCAGGCTGTCCAGCAGGGGGCTGAGCAGGCCGCTCAGGGTTGAGGCCAGAGTGCTGATCACGCCGTTGAGGGTCGTCGTGAGGAGCGTGAAAACCGCTGTCAGGAGCGTTGGGGCGGTGTAAGTCGGTGGATAGGTCGTCAGCTGTATGCCATTGACGGATTGAGCCAGGCTGGCGATGGGATTGGACATCGACAGGGTGTAGGGCGGATAGGCGGGCGTTGGCGTCACATTGACATCGGGTGGATTGATAAAGGTATTGGTGCCGGTTGTTTGCAGCGCCGGGCTGCTGATCATCAGGGATGCGCCGCCGGCGGAAAAAGGTGCCGTTGCCGTGCCGATGGATACCAACGTGAAGGGTGTTACGGTCAGCGGTGTGGTGTTGGTCGCCCAGTCCGAATTGATATTGCCCACCCGCAGGTAGGCGGTATCGGTGGTGGCGCTGATGGACAGGCTTTTATTGGTGTCGCTGGCGCAGGTGTAGCCCGTGACATAGCTGCTGCCGCCACCGGCTTCAAGGCTGATGTCCAGGGTTGGATTGGGAAGTACATGCAGAGTCAGTCCCAGCAGTCCGGTACCGGCTGAAAGCAGCCCTGTCACTACACTCAATAAATTGGTCACCAATGACAGATCAAGGGTCACCAGTGTGCGGATCTGTGCCGTGCGCACATAGATGCCATTGGGGCCTGTCGGGTTGAGCGCGGCGAGGGCCGGGTTGCCGATCGCGGAGAACTGCGGTGCTTGAATCACCTTGGTCTGCACCGTCGCCCCCACTCCCAAGCCCAGCAGGCTGACGGGCAGATTCACCGCCAGGCCGTTCTGGTTATTGGCCACCTCGACAATCGCCTGGAGCAGTTGGAACAGCTGCAGATTGGCATTCAGTACCGAGGTCGGCGTGAGCGTCGACAGGTTGAGAAAACTCCCCAGTTTGATGCTTCCGGCCGTTTGCGCGGCGACTTTCAGGTTACCCAGCGCGGTCAGCACGTCGGCGCTCGCGCCATTGGCCTGGGAGACGGTGATAGCGGTCTGGATCAACTGCGTGACGGTGGCATTGGTGGCGAGCAATTGGGTGTAGTTACCGGCTGTCACGTTAAGGTCGATGGCCAGTTGCTGCAGGTAGCCGAGCAGGCTGATGTTGGTGCTGAGCAGGCCGTTCCAGCCGGCCGCGGTGATATTGATCGAACCGCCGAGCAAGGGCCCCATGACCCCGTTGAGCAGGTTCACATTGGCGACGGTGCTGCGGATGCTCAATTGCGCGGTGGGCGGCAAGGGCGTCGCGGCCACCGCCGTTGCAGTCAATTGGGTATTCGGATTGAAGGTGCCGGGCGACACCAGGGAGTAGATCCCGGCAGCGATGCTGGTGGGCACGGCATGGGTGGCGACTACCTTGATGGCCGAGGATTGCGTGGCATCCACGGCAAAGGTGCGCAGGTTATTGGCCCCGGTCACCAGGGTGCCGCAGGTCGTGGTCAAGGTGTTGCCGGTGCCGACCGTGAAGGCGTTGCGGCTGGCGCTTTGGGTCGCGTAGCTGGCGGCGCTCAGGCCGGGCAGGCAGGTCCCCGCGCGGCTCACCGCTTCCAGCGCCGAACCGTCGGCGATCCGTTGCAATTTGCGTTGTTCGAGGTAGAGCCGGCCGGTATCGACCACCACCACCATCAGGAGCAGGGCCAGGCCGAGGGTAAGGGCCGCCATCAGGCCAATCGCCCCGCGTTGCCCGGACGGGCCACGAAAACCGACGACGCGACCGGGGAAAGACATCGAGCACTCCCTTGCCGGCCGCTGGCCGAGCGCTTACTTTCCAGTGTTGTCTGCCAGTGTAGCCAAGGTTAGGCGATTCGATAGGGCCCCTGCAGGCGCCGTCGGTCGACGCGCTACAGGGGCGGGAATGTTGCGGCGAACGACTATTTCGGCGGATACGCGCTCATCAACTTGGCCACCGCCTGGTTGATCGCCGCGCTGCGCTCGGCGGGTGTCGAACCGTTGTTGACCATCTGTTCGGCGCTTCCACGCCAGACCAGCTTGCCGTCCTTGCCATCGAGCAGGTCGATCTGGATCGTCGCGACCTGATAGTCGACGCTACGGGTTTCGGTGTAGCCCGGGCCGCCCCAGAAACCGCCTTGCCAAGGGCCACCCCAACCGCCGCCGTAGCTGGTGCTCACCTGCTGCTGGCGGTTGTCGACGATCAGGTACGCCTGGACCTTCACATCGGCCTTGCCGCCGGCCATGACCGGGCGCAAGCCGCGCTGGTCCAACTGCTCGCCGACCGCCTGGCGAATCCGCTGTTCGGTGAGGTCGCTCTTGATTCGCGGATCGTCGGGTCGGTACTGCAACGCGGGTTCTTTCCAGCTCCAGCTGCGGTAGCCGGCGAAGTCGCGACTGGCGTCGAAGTCATGGTTGACCCGGGTGGTTTCGCAGGCGCTGAGCAGCACGGCAAAAACCACTAAAGCGAGACGGCGGAACATGATTTTTCTCCGGAGGGGGTCTAGCTGGGTGGATAGCTGGCCAGGGCTTTGCTCACGGCCTCGCGCAAGGCATCCGCGCGTTCGAGCTGATTGCCCTGGGTGCCGGTTTCGGCGCTGGCGCTCCAGACCGGTTGGCCGGTGCCGGCGTCGAACAGGCTGATACGCACCACGAGCACTTGCACCTCGTAGGTGCGCACGATCGGGGCGCTGGGGTACATGCCATAGCGGTAGCCATAAGGGCCGCCGGCATAACCGTAGTCTTCCTGGACCTGGCGCAGGCGTTTCTCCACATGCAGGTCGGCGCTGACCCGCAGGTCCGGCGGTGCCGTATCGCGGCGTGGCCGCAAGCCCTGCTGTTCGAGGGCATTGCCGACCACTTCGGCCAACTGCGCCGGATCGGCCCAGGTGGTGCCGGCGGGCAGCCGGTCATTGCTCCAGGCCCAGGTTCGGTAGCGTCCATAGTCGCGTGGTGGCGCCGGGTAGGCGCTCAGGTCCGGGCCATGGGCGACCTGCGCCGGGGCCGGCGGCAGGGGCATGGAACTGCTGGTGTAGGGGTTGTTGCTCTGGCAGGCAGCCATCCCCAGGCACAGCGCTAGCAGACAAAAACGGCGACTCATTGCATCCTCCGTATTCAGACCGGACGGCAGATCCAGTGCAGGTAACGTCCCAGTCCGGCAAAACCGGGATGGCGACGGTGGGCCAGTTCCATTTCCAGCAGGTCCGCCAGGGTGGCGCGGGCCTGGAATTCAACCGGCATGTAGTCGTGGAAAACCCGCACGCCGCTCTGGGTTTCGATCCGCCACAGACCTTCAAGTTGCGCCGCCAATTCCCGTGGATCAAGGGGTTGTTGCGGGGTCAGGCTCTGCTTTTCGCCGGCCATGTCGTTCTTGCGCATCTTGCGGAAATGGCCCTTGAGCAAGTTGCGATAGATCAGTGCATCGCGGTTGTAGAAGGCCAGGGACAGCCAGCCATCGGGCTTGCACAGCTGGTGCAGCACCGGCAGGATTGCATGGGGTTCGGCCAGCCATTCAAGCACGGCGTGGCAGAGCACCAGGTCATAGGGTTCGGTGAGCTGGCCGAGCAGTTCCTGCCACGGTGCCTGGATAAAGGTCGCGTTTTGTCCGGCCTCGGCAAAGCGCAGGCGTGCGCCCTCGAGCATCGGTTCGGCGGGTTCGGCGAGGGTCACCTGATGACCGCGTTCGGCCAGCCACAATGACATATGGCCCAGGCCCGCGCCGATATCCAGCACCCGCAACGGGCGCTGCGGCAGGCTCTCGGTCAGGTCGGCCTGGAGCACGGCGAGGCGGATCGCGCCCTTGGCCCCGCCGTAGATTTTTTCGGCGAAACGGGTCGCCAACTGGTCGAAATGACGGTCGCTCATTGGGCGAAGCGCCGTTCGCTGTCGGCCAGCTTGGCGCGGACCACTTCGTTCATGTCCAACCCCAGTTCGCTGCACAGCAGGAGCAGGTAGAGGACGATATCGCCGACTTCCTGTCCGGCATGGGCGAGCTTTTCCGGTGGCAACTGGCGCGATTGATCCTCGCTGAGCCATTGGAAAATCTCCACCAGTTCGGCCATCTCCACGCTGGCGGCCATGGCCAGGTTTTTCGGGCTGTGGAAAGTTTTCCAGTCGTTGCGATCGCGGATGCCGTGCAGGCGTTGGGTCAGTTCGTCGAGGTTCATGCGGGTGTTCTCCTTCAAGGCGTCTAGCTTCCGGTGGATAAGAACGGGAAGCAAGGGCCTTGCTGTAGGGATAACACCAGGAGCCGATGAAATATTCGTCAGGTCGGCCAGGCGAGCGCTGCTTAGCCGCGATCAGCGGCGCCTTCCACGACGTTTGTGGAGCCGATGAAGTTCTTCTCGTTGCTGACGGATCGTGACGAGCACACCGCGCATTTCGCGGTGGCGCTTGCTGTTGACTAGCAAAAGTCCCAGTAACGGCAACAGCAAAGCGCTCACATAGGCGCCCAAATGCGGCCTGTAGCCGAAGGTAGAAAGGACTGCAAGAAAGCCAAGCAGATAGAATCCCACGATGATAGAAATGCCCCACTTGCGCCCTCTGATCATGGCAAAGTGGCTAAACGCCAAAAGCAATCCCAGAACCAGTGCGGCCAGAAAAGCATAGCGAGCCCGCTCGGGGTCACCGCGAAAGTAACTACTGGACACCAATGAAATGGCGCCGCCAAGCGAAAAGCAAGCGAGAAAAAAAGCACAGATAAACGTTGGAAAATAACGAGCCAAAAACGCACTCAATGAGTCTTGGTGGTCCATCATTCAAGGCCCTCATACAAGCCAAGCGCGAGCGTTCGTATATTTCCGGACAAGGCACTGCTTGTAAAACCCATGGTTGCGCCCAAGGCGTCACGAATTTGAGTCACTGTGGCGTGATTGATCTCGGTCGCTGTATAGCGTTTGACCAACGCCCCTGAACGCTGGCGAAGCTTCAACAGCTTATTACTCAAACGAGGGTCTTTCAGACTGAGCAGTTCTTTAGTCAGTGCGCTTCTCTGTTGGCGAGTCAGACCTTTTGACAACTCGTACCAACTTCTGCCGGTCGACGCCTTTCTGGCCTGCAACAACCTCAGTGTTGTCAGGGTAGAAGCACCTGCTCCCAGCAAGGAGGCGGCATCCAATACTGGCATTGCGTAGCGATACCATTCCTCATTATCCATGGCATCGTTAGCAGCAGGGTCGTTGAGTTCGTAATAGGTCCTCGCAACACCCACCACGCATTGCACAGTACTGGCAGTGGCGGCTGTCGCACCAATACTGGCAACTGCCAGACTCGCGCCCGCGGTAAACGGAACTGCGACGGTCCCACTAAACGCCGCAGTCCATCCAAGAATGGCGCCGGCACACGACAAAGAGGTATTGATCACCTCCATCACCAGTCGCGACTCCCGTGGCTGCGTCTCCAGCGACCGGACAAACTCCAACGGTGCTATATGCCTGGGCGCCTCACGCAATACGACCTTCTTCGGCACGATGCTGCAAATCACCCGGAACTCCCGCAGCGTCACCACCGTGAAGTCACTTTCGATGTACACCACGCCAGCACCGGCAATCGTCGGATCCATATCAATGGCTCGGAACAGTCGTGGCAAATCGACTTTGCTCTCCACACGTTGACGAGCATTGTTGTGCGCGTTGGGCACACCGCTTTTTAAAAATTCGGAAATCATCCCGGCCCCTCCCTGACCTGTTATCACGATCAGGGAGCATAAGCAGCTCAATCATCCGAAAATGTAGGACTTGCGAGTTAATAAAGCAGGTCATTTCCCTTTCACTACTCAACACCTTGCTCAAGGCACGCGCTTACGAAGAAAGTGCCTTCCGGCGCCAATCCGGCGTGAATCAATGACAGGGAGTGGGTATGGCAACCGATATGTTTTTAAAGCTGGGTGATATCAAAGGTGAATCCAAAGACCAGCAACATCGGGATGAGATCGACATAAAATCGATTCAATGGGGCATGAACCAGTCCGGCTCCATGCACACCGGTAGCGGCGGCGGCTCGGGTAAGGTCAGTATCAACAATCTGTCTTTCGGCAAGTCCATGGATAAATCGTCGCCCAACCTGATGGCGGCCTGCTCCAGCGGAAAGCACTATCCCGAGGCGACGCTCACCGTACGCAAGGCCGGTGGCACCAACCCGGTTGAATATCTGGTGATCACACTGAAGGAAGTCATGGTGGCGTCCTACTCTACCGGCGGCGACCAGGGCGCAGACACCTTGCATGAGGATGTATCGCTGAATTTCGCCAAGGTCGAGGTCAGCTATCAGCCGCAAAAAGCCGATGGCGGCAAGGACGGCGGCGCTATCAAGTACGGCTGGAATATTCGTGAGAACGTAAAGATTTAACAGCTGTTGGCCACGTTGCAGGGCATCTTTGGGAGAGCCGAATTCCTGATCACCGATCTCATTTTCAGATGCAGTGGATGGGCCTGACTTCTCACATAGCTCTACCTACAACTCAACAGTTTCAGCACGGCAACATGACTCAGGTTACCGTGCTGAATTGACTTTACAGTCATTTAGACAACGGTCTCTACTCCGGTATTAGAGTCTCCACCTGGAGCGATAGAGGTCAATCTACCATTGCGCACAGCCTCCATTGTCCTCGTCTCGACCACTTTCCAAATGTCATATCCATCACGCAGCAGCAAGGCAGCGCCCTGAATGAAATGGCTCAAGTCTTCGTCGTCGATTTTTCTGAGGGACATGCAGGACAGACTATCGATCATGTCCTTGCCGGCGCGCATGCGCTCGCTGCCATAGGCATGCAAATCCACGATCGAAGCGTGGGTGTTGATGAAGAGAATATGACGGTTAGTGCAGGTCGGAGTTAGCGGTAGGTAGCCCATCTGAAATTCCTTCTCGGTGGCGCTGACACCTTTCGCGGCCAAGCGAAGACGGGTGGCAGCTGTACGCGGGTTGGCCGACCGGGGAAAAGGACCCGGCACACCCGAAGGTGTCCCACGCACAGCCGCCATTACACGAATGTGCGGGCACAAAAAAGGCGCCTGCAATTCGGATGGTGGGCGCCTGTGCGCCTTTTCTCATCGACCGGCCAAGGTCTAGTCGTTGAATTGGCAACGACGATCCGATCATAGACGTCAGGGCGGGCAAAGCGCAACCGCCCCTCAAGCAGGGGGTTGTATCTTCAGATGTCCGTCGGTCAGTAAGGGGGGCAGATCAGGAAGAATAGAGATACGAAGAAAAAAACGAGGGTAGGGGATGCGACGTTCCGATGAGAGCGGTCTGTCAGGTGATAGGTCGCCAACGACCGCTCAGATGTTCCAGTCCCTTGGCACCGGACAATTTGAACGCGCCGTTCGAGCCCGGTGCACTGACCCACAGGCCGACTTCGCCGGGCAGGCGTACCGGTCTTCTGAACGCCACCTCGATCTCGATATTGGCGCTCGGCAGGTGCTCGCGCAGGGCCGCGAGGATCCGGGCCTTGTTCCACAGGCCATGGGCAATGGGCCGGGGGAAACCGAACAGGCGGGCGCTCAGGGCCGTCAGGTGGATCGGGTTGTAGTCGCCGGAAACCCTGGCGTAGCGCCGACCGATATCCACCGGAACCTGCCAGTGCGTCAGCTCGGTCAAGGGCGGGACCGGGGCCTTGGTTTTCCGTGGTGGCTTGGCGTCCAGGGTGACGCCCCGGCAGAGCAGCCGGCTTTCGGCCTCCCAAAGCGGCCCGAGGGCATCGTCGATCTCGGTGAGCAGATCGAAGGTCGCGCCCTGGACATGAGGCTGCAGGTTACGCACCTGCACACCGATCCGCAGATTGCCCATGCCGCCCAGGGGCCGCAGCAGGCGGATACGGTTGTTCAGGTGAACCAGGCCCGGCAGCGGAAAGGGAAACTCCTTGGCCGTCAGCAACTGCAGTTGCAGGGGCAAGGCCAGCACATGGGGATAGGTCGCCGGCATCGGGCTGCCCTCGGCAAAGCCGCAGACCCGGCGATAAGCGGCCAGGCGCCGTTCATCGACGGTCACCCAACTGCGTAGCCCCTGGTCAGGCAAGTGTTGGCCCGCGATGATGCGTCGTGTCGCGGCGCGCAGGTACAGCGCGGGCAAGCTCGGCGCGGCGGTCAGGTATTGCCAGTTCACGGGCATGAGCAGTCGCTTTGTTTGTGGGAAAAAACTTTCATGTTTATAGGCTGTATCTCGCACAGAATAGGGTTTATTCGTTGCGCCGTGTTGCTTTGGTGCTAGAAGCGAACCGCTGTCGGGCGCTGATGGCCCGCGGCATTGTCAGAAACGATGGCTTGGCCTAAGGTCGCAGCCTGAAAGCTGTCTTGCGATACAAGGTCTATTCATGCCGACTAACGGACAACGTGGTCCCCAACGACAGATTCCGCAGCTGGCGTCCCTGCCGCGCCCGTTGTATGCCCGGGCCGAGAGCCTGAGTGCCGGGTCGTGGACGCCACGTCACCGGCATGACTGGGTGCAGTTTTCCTATGCCATCAGCGGGGTGCTGGGGGTGCATACCGCCGAGGGCAGCTTCTTTGCGCCGCCGCAATGGGGTGTCTGGATTCCGGCGGGGCTGGAGCATGAGGTGGTGACCTCGATGCGCGCGGAAATGCGCAGCCTGTATGTGCGCCGCGAGGATTGCCAGTGGGCACCGTCGCGTTGCCGGGTGCTGGAGGTCACGCCGCTGGCCCGGGAGCTGATCAAGAGTTTCTGCCTGTTGCCGGCCGATTATCCCGAGCAGGGCGGCAGCGAGGGGCGTTTGGTGCAGGTGTTGCTGGATCAGTTGGCGGGGCTGCCGGAGGTGGGGTTTTCGCTACCGCTGCCGCGTCATTCGCGCTTGCTCGACTTGTGCAACGAGTTGATTGAAAACCCGGAGCTGGGGGTGACCCTGGGGCAGTGGGCCGAGCGCCTGGGCATGTCGGAAAAAACCTTGATGCGGTTGTTTCAGCGTGAGACCGGCTTGAGTTTTCGGGGCTGGCGCCAGCGTGCCCGATTGCTCTCGTCGCTGGGGACGTTGGAGGCGGGGGACAGCGTGACCCGGGCCGCGCTGTCCTGTGGTTATGACTCGACGTCGGCGTTTATCGCCGCGTTCAAGGGCTTGTTCGGTTATACGCCGGGAGAACTGTTCCGCCACTGAGTACCGCAACAGACTCAAGAACACCACCCACCTGTAGGAGCAGGGCTTGCCCGCGAAGCTTTTGGCGGCCTCAAGGGCCTCTTCGCTGGCAAGCCAGGCTCCTACAGGTTATGCGGCGTGCTCAAGATCTGATCAGGTCCGGAAGCGCTTGACCAACGCATCCAGCTCACTGGACAGCCCCGCCAGACCCTGGGAATCGAGCCGCGCTGAGTTCGCCAGTTCCGCCACCAACTGCGCATCGCCATGGATCTGGCTGATATGCCGGTTGATGTCTTCGGCCACGTGGTGCTGTTCTTCCGCCGCCGTGGCGATCTGGGTGTTCATGTCGCGGATCACGTCCACCGACTCGCGGATCTGCCCGAAACTGGTGCGTGCCAGGCCGATACGGTTCACCGATTCCTGCGATACCTCAAGGCTGGCGTGCATCTGTTGGGCGACCTGACTGGTGCGCTTGGCCAGATTGCCCAGCAGGCCGTCGATCTCCGCCGTGGAGTCGGCGGTGCGCTTGGCCAGGGCCCGCACTTCGTCGGCGACCACCGCAAAACCACGGCCTTGCTCACCGGCCCGGGCCGCTTCGATGGCGGCGTTGAGTGCCAGCAGGTTGGTCTGCTCGGCGATCGAGCGGATGGTGCCGAGAATCGACTGGATATTGTTGCTGTCGGTCTCCAATTGCTGCATCGACTGGGCCGACTGGGAAATTTCATGGCTCAACTGGTCGACGCTGCTCACCGCCGCATCGATCTGTTGCTGGCCTTCGCGGGCCTGGCGCTGGCCGCTGTCGGCCGATTCGGCGGCCTGGCTGCAGGAGCGGGCGACTTCGTTGGCGGTGGCGACCATCTCGTGGAAGGCGGTCGACACCATATCCACCGCTTCGCGCTGGCGCCCGGCGGCGTCGGCCATGTCCCCGGAGACCCGGGTGGAATTACGCGACGAATCGAGAATCTTGTTCGCCGACTGACCGATGTGCTGGATCAGGCTGCGGATCGCACCAAGGAACTGGTTGAACCAGTTCGCCAGTTGCGCGGTTTCGTCGCTGCCACGGATCTGCAGGTTCTGGGTCAGGTCGCCTTCACCCTGGGCGATGCCTTCCAGGCCGCTGGCCACGCTGCGGATCGGCCGCACGATAAGGCTGGCGAAGCTGGCGCCGACAATGGCGAAGATCACCGCGAGCACGGCGGCGATGATTGCCACCAGCCAGGTCAACTGGTTGGCCGAGGCCATCACTTCGCTTTGTTTGATCAGACCGATAAAGGTCCAACCCAACTGCTCGGACGGCCAGACATTGGCCATGTAGTGTTCGCCGTTGATATCGACTTCCACCAGGCCCTTGCCGGCCTTGGCCAGGTCCGCATAACCGCTGCCGAGACTGCCCAGGGCCTTGAAGTTGTGCTCAGGCTGCTTGGGGTCCACCAGCAGGTTGCCACTGTTCTCCATCAGCATCAGGTAGCCGCTTTCACCGAGCTTGATCTGCTTGACGATCTCGGTGAGCTGCTTGAGGGTCACGTCGACACCGATGACACCACCCTGGGAGCCCAGCTTGTTGTCCACGGTGCGCACGGTACCGATCATCACGGCGTCGTCGGCAGCCCAGTAGTAGGCGGAGGTCCGCAGGGTCTTGCCGGGATTGGCGATCGCGGTCTTGTACCAGGGACGGACACGTGGGTCGTAGCTGGCCAGTTTCGGGTCGGCTGGGGTGGAGACGTAGCCGCCGTTGCCAACGCCGTAGGACACATAGGAATAGGCCGGATGGGCCAGTCTCATGCCCTCAAGCAGGTCGTAGATCTGTTTGTCCTGCTCGTTGAGAGGCGTTTGCGCTGCATCGGCGCTCATGTAGCTCTTGAGCACACCATCGGAATTTTTTATCAGCGGCTGGGTTGTCAGGTATTCGACGTTCTGGCTGACGCCGTCAAAAAACAGCTGCATGGCGTTGCTGACCTGGCGGATCTCCCGGCCACTGCCATCGACAAAGTTGCTGCGGGCTTCACTGCGCAGGTTCAGTACCACCAGGGTGGCAACCAGCACCACCGGCAAACAGGCGACGATTGCAAACGCCCAGGTCAACTTTTGCTTGATGTTCATCCGCGCTCCAGATTTTTCTTGTAGACCCCAGACGTGCTGATCACGTGTGGTCGGTATAGGGCAGCTGTGAAAGTGGTGCCGAAAATCCGTTTCGCTGGCGGCGTAATGATTGTCCGACAAAAACGCCTTTGTCCTAGAGCGCTTCGGCCGGCGCGGAAAAAAGTTGAGGTACAGGGCGAATATTCTGATTTTTTCTGAGCATCAGGCTGTCGGCCTCGGTCAGAAAAGGCAAGGTGCTGCGTGAACAATAGCTTGATAATCGTCAGCTATTCTTTGGAGTCGCGGCTTTCATCTGTCCGGTTCGTCGGAATAATCTGGCACATTGAGTGCATTGGAGAGTATTCGAGGTCGGCATCCTCTCCCCGCTGTGAGAGGATTGCCGTATAACGAGTGACATTCGCGTGTTTGGCAATAAAGGACCCACAATAAAAGCTGATGAAGACTCCAAAACGCATTGAACCCCTGATCGAGGACGGTCTGGTCGACGAGGTGCTGCGCCCACTCATGAGTGGCAAAGAGGCAGCGGTTTATGTGGTGCGCTGTGGCAACGAGCTACGTTGCGCCAAGGTCTACAAGGAGGCGAATAAACGAAGTTTTCGTCAGGCGGCCGAGTATCAGGAAGGCCGCAAGGTGCGTAACAGCCGGCAGGCCCGCGCCATGGCCAAGGGCTCCAAGTTCGGTCGCAAGGAGACCGAGGACGCTTGGCAGAACGCGGAAGTGGCGGCGTTGTTCCGTCTGGCCAGCGCTGGCGTACGGGTGCCCAAGCCGTTCGACTTCCTGGAAGGCGTGCTGCTGATGGAGTTGGTGGCGGACGAGTACGGCGATGCCGCACCGCGCCTCAACGATGTGGTGCTGGAGCCGGATCAGGCGCGCGAGTATCACGCGTTCCTGATTTCCCAGATCGTCCTGATGTTGTGTACCGGTCTGGTGCACGGTGACCTGTCGGAGTTCAACGTGCTGTTGACGCCACAGGGCCCGGTGATCATCGACCTGCCCCAGGCGGTGGATGCGGCGGGCAACAACCACGCCTTCAGCATGCTGGAGCGGGACGTCGGCAACATGGCCTCGTACTTCGGGCGTTTCGCTCCGGAGCTGCGGGACACCCGTTATGCCAAGGAAATGTGGGCGTTGTTCGAAGCCGGCACCTTGCATCCGGGCAGCATTCTGACGGGTGAGTTCGACGATCCGGAAGAACTGGCGGATGTCGGCAGCGTGATGCGCGAGATCGAAGCGGCACGTTTCGAGGAGGAGCGCCGGCAGGCAATCCGCGCGGCGGATGACAAACCGCCGAGCAAGGCTGAAGAGCCGCCTCCGCCGTGGATGCAGCAGTGATCGCTTGAATGAAGAATCCGGCCTCGGCCGGATTTTTTAATGGCAGCAACCGCCCGATGCCAGGTCCTTGAGGATCGGGCAATCGGGCCGCTGGTCGCCGTGGCAGTGCTCCACCAGGTCCTGCAAGGTGTCGCGCAGGCTGGCCAGTTCTTCGATCTTGCGGCTCAATTCCTCGATATGCTGGCGGGCCAGGGCCTTGACGTCGGCACTGGCGCGCTGGCGGTCCTGCCAGAGGGTCAGCAGCTTGCCGACTTCCTCCAGGGAGAAACCCAGGTCCCGGGAACGTTTGATAAAGGCCAGGGTGTGCAAGTCCTGCGCACTGTACACACGGTAGCCGCTGTCCGTGCGGCTGGCGGCCTTGAGCAGGCCGATGGACTCGTAATAACGGATCATCTTCGCGCTCAGGCCGCTCTGGCGGGCTGCTTGGCCGATATTCATGACAACTCCTTCAGTCGAGGTCTTTGGGTTTCCAGGTCTTGAGCAGCAAGGCATTGCTTACCACGCTGACACTGGACAAGGCCATGGCCGCACCGGCCAGTACCGGATTGAGCAGGCCGAAGGCGGCCAGGGGAATGCCGATCAGGTTATAGACGAAGGCCCAGAACAGATTCTGGCGGATTTTCCCATAGGTCTTGCGGCTGATCTCCAGCGCAGCCGGCACCAGTCGCGGATCGCCGCGCATCAGGGTGATGCCCGCCGCGTGCATGGCGACATCGGTGCCGCCACCCATGGCAATGCCGATATCGGCGGCGGCCAGTGCCGGGGCGTCGTTGATGCCGTCGCCGACCATTGCCACCACACCGTTGCGCTTCAACTCGGCGACGATGGCGGCCTTGTCCGCCGGCAGCACCTGGGCGTGAACATCGTCGATACCCAGGGCCTCGGCGACCACCCTGGCGCTGCCACGGTTGTCGCCGGTCAGCAGGTGGCAGCTGATCTGCCGGGCCTTGAGCTGTGCGATGGCTTGCAGGGCGCCGTGCTTGAGGGTGTCACCGAAGGCGAACAGGCCAAGCACCCGTGGTTGCGGGCTTTGTTCGATCAACCAGGACAAGGTCCGACCTTCGGCTTCCCAGGCGCTCGCGGACTCGGCCAATGCGCCTGCGTTCAGGCCGCTTTCATCCAGCAGGCGCTGATTGCCCAGGGCCAGGGCGCGTTCGCCGAGGCGCCCGGCGATACCGCGTCCACTCAGCGCCCGGCTGTCACTGACATCCGCCAGGACCAGGCCGCGTTCCGCGCAAGCGTCCAGCACCGCCTTGGCCAGGGGATGCTCGCTGCCGCGCTGGAGGGCGCCGGCCAGTTGCAACGCGTTGTCGTCGTCACCGGCCGTGGTGATCAGGTGGGCGATGCGCGGTGCGCCGGAAGTCAGGGTGCCGGTCTTGTCGAAGACCACGGCGCTGACTTCATGGGCGCGCTCCAGGGCCTCGGCGTCCTTGATCAGAATGCCATGGCGCGCGGCCACGCCGGTGCCGGCCATGATCGCCGTCGGAGTCGCCAGGCCCAGGGCGCAGGGGCAGGCAATCACCAGCACCGCCACCGCATTGATCAGCGCGGTCTCCAGCGGCGCGCCGTGCAGCCACCAGCCGATCAGCGTCGCCAGGGCCAGCAACAGAACGGTCGGGACAAACACCTGGCTGACCTTGTCCACCAGTTTCTGGATCGGCGCCTTGCCGGCCTGGGCGTCTTCCACCAGGCGGATGATCCGCGCCAGTACGGTCTCGGCACCCAGCGCCCGGGTTTTCACCAGCAACCGCCCTTCGCCGTTGATGGCCCCGCCAGTGACCGGGTCGCCGGGCTGCTTGGGCACCGGCAGGCTTTCGCCGCTGATCAGGGCTTCATCGGCGTGGCTGCGGCCCTCGACCACTTCGCCGTCCACCGGAAAGCGTTCGCCGGGTTTGACCAGTACCAGGTCATCGAGACGCAGGGCACTGATGGCCACGTCCTGCTCGCGGCCGTCGATCACCTGGATCGCCCGCTCCGGACGCAAGGCTTCCAGGGCGCGGATGGCGCTGGCGGTCTGGCGCTTGGCGCGGCTTTCCAGGTATTTGCCGAGCAGCACCAGGGCGATCACCACCGCCGAGGCTTCGAAGTACAGATGGGGCATGCTGCCGGGCGCGGCGTTGGCCCACTGATACAGGCTCAGGCCATAACCGGCGCTGGTGCCGAGGGCGACCAGCAGGTCCATATTGCCGGCCCCGGCCTTGACGGCTTTCCAGGCGGCGACATAGAAGCGCGCGCCGAAGATGAACTGTACCGGCGTGGCCAGGGCCCATTGCAGCCAGGCCGGAAGCATCCAGTGGTAACCCAGCGGTTGGGCCAGCATCGGCACCACCAGCGGCAGGGCCAGGGCGATCGCCAGCAGCAGGGACAGGCGTTCGCGGTGCAGGCGTCGTTGCTGGTCCTGGGCGACGGCGGCCTCGCTTTGCCGCAGGCTGGCGCGGTAGCCGGCGCCGGTGACCGCGGCGATCAGCACGCTGGAGTCGACTTGGCCCAGCAGATCCAGATGGGCCCGTTCGCTGGCCAGGTTGACACTCACGTTCTGCACGCCGGACACCTTGCTCAAGGCCCGCTCGACCCGGCCGGCGCAGGAAGCGCAGGTCATACCGCCGATCTCCAGTTCCAGGCTGTGGGTGGGCACGCTGTAACCGGCCTGCTCGACGGCGCGCAGCAGCGCCGGCAGGCTATCGGCGGGGGCCTGGACGCGGGCCTGTTCGGTGGCGAGGTTGACGCTGACGGCACTGGCGCCGGCGACCTTGCTCAGGGCGCGTTCGACACGGCCGGCGCAACTGGCGCAGGTCATGCCGGCGATCGGCAGGTCGAAGAGGGTGGAGGCGAGCATGGGCAATACTCCTGGAGAAGTTGCCCCAAGGATCAACCTTGCCCCCTTGGCAAGGTCAAGCCCTTATTGATAACCCAGCGGTGCCTGTTTCAGGCGCAGGCCTTCCGGGCCGCCGACGATGGAGAACTTGCGCACATCGCCGCCGTTGAGTTTGATCACCTGCTCGGGGGTGGTCAGCATGCCGGCTTCGCAGCCTGGGGTCTGTCCGGGCAGGAATTTCAAGCGGATCGAGACATTGCCTGGCGGCAGGTTGAAGGAGCTGGACTGCTCCTGGAAGAGACGGCCGGACAGTTGATCCTGCAGATAGATGCCGATCTCGCAGGAAGTGGAGACTTCCAGGCGCTCGCGCGAAATGATCAGGACGGCATAGTTCTCTCCGGCCGCACTGGCGAAAGGGCTCGCACCGAAAATGCTGAGAAGGCCGAACAGGCTGAATGCTGACCAGCGCATGGCTGAATCTCCTACGGTTTGATCGTCGATGCCGAAGCTTGGCGCAGGCTTGCGTTAAATGCCAGCCCGGCAGTGTCGTCAGGAACTTGACCTTGCCACGGTGGCAAGCTTGAGACTGCCCATATTCCCCCATGAAAGGAGCTGTGTCATGCAAGTCTTCAATGTCCAGGGTATGTCCTGCGGTCACTGTGTACGGGCCATTACCCAGGCGGTCCAGGCCCGCGATCCGGCGGCCGAGGTGCGGGTCGACCTGGCGACGAAGGAAGTCGGTGTCAGCAGCCGGCTGTCGGCGGAGGAAGTGCTCAGCGCCATCAGCGAAGAAGGTTATGAGGCGAAGCTGGCCGGTTGACGCGGATTCGGTTTTTTTAATAGTTAGCGACCTATCAGATTGTTCAAGGCCTCCTCGCGCCGCTAGACTAGGCGCCCGCGTCGATCCTCTCTGGACACCTGATGAACCTGCGAACCATCCTGATTCTTGGCGCCCTGAGCGCCTTCGCGCCCCTGGCCATCGACTTCTACCTGCCGGGCTTTCCGGCCATGGCTACTGCCTTCGGGACCGATGAAAAACATATCCAGCTGACCCTGGCGGTGTATTTCCTCGGCCTTTCCATCGGCCAGTTGGCCTACGGGCCAGTAGCCGATCGTTTCGGTCGGCGGGTGCCATTGCTGGTGGGGGTGGCGCTGTTCACCGTCGCGTCCCTGGCCTGTTCCTTTGCCCCGAGCCTGGACTGGTTGATTGCCGCGCGTTTCGTCCAGGCCCTGGGCGGCTGCGCCGGGATGGTGATTTCCCGGGCGGTGGTCAGCGACAAATGCGACGCGGTGGGGTCGGCCAAGGTCTTCTCACAGCTGATGCTGGTGGTGGGACTGGCACCGATCCTGGCGCCGATGCTCGGCGGCGTGCTGGTCAACCTCTATGGCTGGCATTCGATTTTTGTCGCCCTGACGATCTTCAGTGCCCTGGCGGCCATCGCTGTGATTCTCGGCCTGCCCGAGAGCCTGCCGGCCAATCAGCCACGTCCGCCGTTGTCGGGGGCGCTGCGCCAATACGGCCGCTTGCTGGGCGACCGCCTGTTCCTCGGCCACGCCCTGACCGGCGGCATCGCGATTGCCGGGATGTTTGCCTATATCGCCGGTTCGCCGTTCGTGTTCATCAAGCTTTATGGCGTACCGGCCGAGCACTACGGCTGGTTGTTCGGCACCAACGCCGCGGGCTTCATCCTGACCGCGCAGGTCAATGCGCGCCTGCTGGCCAAGCGTGGCCCGGCCTTTCTGCTGGTCCGCGCGGTGTGGGTCTACCTGGTGGCCGGCCTGACGCTGCTGGCGATCAGCAGCCTGCACCCGCAACAGCTGTGGCCGTTGCTGGTGCCGCTGTTCATCTGTATTTCCAGCCTGGGCTGTATTTTGCCCAATGCTTCGGCCTGTGCCATGAACGGCCAGGGCGCGCGCGCCGGCAGCGCATCGGCAACCCTGGGTTGCCTGCAGTTCGGCGTGGCGGCCGCCGCCGCCTCATTGGTCGGCGTGTTGCACGATGGCAGCGCCGTGCCGATGGCCCTGGTCATCAGCTTGTGCGGTGTGCTGGTGGTCACGCTGGCCATGTCGACTCGCCGCGTACACAACGCACGAGTCATCCAGGGCTAGGTTCCCGACGCGGGATTAACCGACGGCGCGTTGCCTGTGTTCGGGGAAAGCGTGGGGGGCCAGCAGCCTGCTTTGCAGAGTGGCGACAAAGGCACGGGCTTCAGCTTCGCTACGGAAGGTCACCACGTGCTGGTCCAGGCGGACCTGCCATTGATTGCCGTGGGGCCTGGTCAGTTCTTTAAGCAGTATATTCATTGCGCACTTCCTCCTGTTGGTAACGGCTCATTCTCTGTTGCTTGAAAATGACTGCGATAAAACCAAAACAGCAGTGAGGGTACGAGTGTAGCGCTGATTTCCTGCTTTTAGATGACCAGGCTCAATCATCTGACTGGTGGTTGCTCAGAACCCTTCCAGCACGATCTTGCCCTTGGCCTTGCCGCTTTCCAGAACCCCATGGGCACGGCGCAGGTTGGCGGCATTGATCTGGCCGAAGTGCTCGCCCACCGTGGTTTTCAACACACCGGCATCGATCAGTTCGGCGACGCGGTTGAGCAGGTTGTGCTGTTCGATCATGTCGTCTGTCTCGAACATCGAACGGGTGTACATGAACTCCCAGTGCAACGACAGGCTCTTGCGCTTGAGCTTGCTGATATCGAGGCTTTTCGGGTCGTCGATCAGCGCCAGCTTGCCCTGGGGCTTGAGGGCTTCGACCAGCTGGTCGAGGTGGCTGTCGGTCTGGGTCAGGCTGGCGACGTGGGTCACGTGCACCTGGCCATGGGCCTTGAGTTCTTCGCTCAGCGGCAGGCTGTGATCGATCACCAGGTCGGCGCCCAACGCCGTGACCCAATCCTTGGTTTCGGCCCGTGAAGCGGTGCCGATGACTTTCAGGCCGGTCAACTGGCTGGCGAGCTGGGTCAGGATCGAACCGACACCCCCGGCCGCGCCGACGATCAGCAGGCTCTGGCCCTGATCGGCTTTGTTCTCGGCGATCTGCAGGCGCTCGAACAGCAGCTCCCAGGCGGTGATGGCGGTCAGCGGCAAGGCGGCGGCTTCGGCAAAACCCAGGCTTTTCGGCTTGTGCCCGACAATGCGCTCGTCCACTACGTGCAGCTCGCTGTTGCCGCCGGGACGGGTCAGGGAGCCGGCATAGAAGACCGGGTCGCCGACCTTGAACAGGCTGACGTCGTTGCCCACCGCCTTGACCACACCGGCCACATCCCAACCGAGCACCTTGGCTTCGCCGTTTTCAGGCGGCATGAATTGACGGACCTTGGTGTCCACCGGATTGACGGAGATCGCCTTGACCTCCACCAGCAGGTCACGGGGACCGGCGACCGGGGCGGGCAGTTCGATGTCTTGCAAGGACAACGGGTCGTTGACGGGCAGGGACGCGTAGAAGGCAATGGCTTTCATGGGAAAACTCCAGAGGGCAGTGATTTCGATGGGGTCATGATTGGCTATTTCACTTGAAGATAAAACCGGCTAAAACAGCAGTCTCTTTCAATATTTTTTTGATAATGCCGAGGCCACCATGTTGCGTTTCGATGACTTGCAGTTGTTTGTCCGTGCTGCCGACCTGGGCAGCCTGTCGGCGGCGGCGCGGGTCATGGATATGTCGGCGGCGGTGGCCAGTGCGGCCTTGAAGCGGATCGAGCAGCAACTGGGCGCGCGCCTGCTGGCACGCTCAACCCGCAGCCTGAGGCTGACTGCCGAAGGCGAGGGCTTCCTTGAATATGCCCGGGGGGCGTTGAGCCAACTCGATGAGGGCCGCCGTCTGCTGGCTCGCGGCCAGGACCAGGTCAGCGGCGTCTTGCAGTTGTCGGCGCCCTCGGACTTCGGGCGCAACCTGCTGCTGCCCTGGCTGGACGAGTTCCAGCGCGAGCACCCGCAACTGACCGTGCGCCTGCTGCTGGGCGACCGTATCGCCGATCTGTTCCGCCAGCCGGTGGACATTGCCTTGCGTTATGGCGAGCCGGAGGACTCCAGCCTGGTGGCGCTGCCCGTGGCCCCGGACAACCGCCGGGTGCTGTGCGCGGCACCCAGCTATCTGGCGCGGCACGGCGAACCTCGCACCTTGGCGCAACTGGCGCAGCACAACTGCCTGCTCTACATGTTGAGCAGTCGGGTGCATGACCATTGGAGTTTTCACGACGGCAAGCGCGACGTCGGCCTGACCGTCAGTGGCGATCGCTTCAGCGACGATGCCGATGTGGTGCGGCGCTGGGCCGTGGCCGGGGTCGGTATCGCCTACAAATCCTGGCTGGATGTGTCGGCCGATGTCCTCGCGGGACGCTTGCAGGTGCTGTTGCCGGAGTTGCGCTGTGAGCGTGCTCCGCTGAATTTGTTGTGCGCCCATCGCGCTCAATTGAGTAAGCCGGTGAATCTGCTGCGCGAGATGTTGAGCCGGCGGTGCGCGCAGCTGGGGCGACTGGCGCCGGTTTCCCGGTCATGAGACACGCGGATCCCGAAGAGGTTCTGTTACAACCCGTTCAGGAATAAAGGTCGGCTCCGCGCACATTGTGGTTTAGGCTGAAGACATTGGATCCAATATCCTTTCGGCGAATGAAGAATTTTGTTTCATTCGCCACCGTTGATTGCCGAACGACGAAAAAATCGCCCCTTTTTTGGCATTTTCGCGTCTTGGCTTGGGCGGGATTACTCCTCAGTATGCCCCGTGTGCGTTCGATCAATGTTTCAACAGGGAGTGAAGACATGGAATATGCACCTTGCGTCAGTCAGATTGCCACGTTGCTTGCAGACCCCAAGCGCAGTGCAATGATGTGGGCGTTGTTGGATGGCAGCGCCCGGGCTGCCGATGAGTTGGCCCTGTGCACGGGCCTGTCGCTGTCCTCGGCCAGCGCTCATCTGGCGCGCCTGAGTTCAGGCGGCCTGGTCCGTATCGAGGAGCGCGGGCGCAAGCGCTTCTTCCGCCTCGCCGCCCCGGAAGTCGGCACGGCGGTGCAGGCCCTGGCCAGTGCTTCATTGGCCAGTGCACCGCTGGCGATGGCCCATGCGGTCAAGGCCATGGCCCCCGATGCCGACGCCTTGCGGCATGCCCGGGTGTGCCACGATCACCTGGGCGGTGAACTGGCCTGCGAGCTTTACCAGCGCCTGCTGGGGGCGGGCTGGGTCGAACAGCAGGAACTGCGGCTGCGGGTCACCAGCAAGGGCGCGGCGCGCCTGGCCGAGCGCGGCCTGTACATCCAGGCGTTGGCCCATGGGCAGCGTGAGATCGCCTGTGTCTGCCACGACCTGCAACGTCGCCCGCATCTGGGTGGCGCGCTGGGCGCCGGGCTGCTGCAACTGTTCCTGCAATCCGGTTGGCTGGCCTTGCGGGAAGACTCCCGGGCCTTGCAGGTGTCCGCGCTCGGGCAGCGGCAGATCGACAAGCTGGCCGGTGAAATCGAGCTCGAATTGGCCGGCTGAGCCCCGGTAGCCTGCCGCACGGATGCGGCGGGCGTCGCTCAAGACTGCAAACAGGTCGTATCCAGAAACAAGCCCTCCTGACGATACCGCACACTCGATCGAAGATTCGAATCGAGGGATATCCCATGGAAGCTCAAGGCTACAGCGCGGCGGAACGACTGGAACGCTTGCCCATCAGCGGTTATCACCGGCTGATTTTCATCATCATCGCCCTGGCGTTTTTCTTCGACTCCATGGACCTGGCGATGATGACTTTCCTGCTCGGCTCGATCAAAGCCGAATTCGCCCTCAGTAGCGCCCAGGCCGGTCTGCTGGCCAGTTCGAGTTTCTTCGGCATGGTGGTCGGGGCTTCGTTGTCGGGGATGCTCGCCGATCGTTTCGGGCGCAAACCGGTCTTCCAGTGGAGCATCGTGCTCTGGGGCGTGGCCAGTTACCTGTGCTCCACCGCGCAGACCGTCGAGACCTTGACGCTGTTTCGCATCCTGCTGGGGTTCGGCATGGGCATGGAGTTTCCGATTGCCCAGTCGATGCTTTCGGAACTGATTCCGGCCAAGCGCCGCGGGCGTTATATCGCGCTGATGGACGGCTTCTGGCCCCTCGGTTTTGTCGCGGCGGGGGTGTTGTCGTATTTCCTCCTGCCGCTGGTGGGCTGGCGGGACATCTTCCTGGTGTTGGCGATACCGGCGGTGTTTGTCCTGGCGATCCGCTTTTTTATCCCCGAGTCGCCACGTTGGCTGGAACAGGCCGGGCATCATGGGGCGGCGGACAAGGTGCTGGGGGATATCGAGGCGCGGGTGCAGGCCTCGCTCAAGCGCACCTCGCTGCCGATTCCGGTGCGGCTGCCCCGTGGTGTGGACCGCGCGCCGAGCTTCTTTTCGGCCTTTCAACAATTGTGGTCGCCGCTGTACCGCCAGCGCACGATGATGATCTGGAGCGTCTGGTTCTTTGCCTTGCTCGGTTTCTACGGCCTGACCTCCTGGCTCAGCGCCTTGCTGCAGCAGTCGGGGTTCGCGGTAACGCAGTCGGTGTATTACACGGTGCTGATTTCCCTGGGCGGGATTCCGGGGTTCCTGATGGCGGCCTGGCTGGTGGAGCGCTGGGGGCGCAAGCCGGTGTGTATCGTGACCTTGCTCGGTGGCGGGGTCATGGCGTTTTTCTACGGGCAGAGCGCGGTGTTCGGCGGCAATGTCGGCTTGCTGGTGGGCTCGGGGTTGTTGATGCAGTTCTTCCTGTTCGGCATGTGGGCGGTGTTGTACACCTACACGCCGGAGTTGTACCCGACGTCGGCGCGGGCCACGGGTTCCGGTTTTGCTTCGGCGGTGGGACGGATTGGCTCGTTGCTCGGGCCGCTGGTGACCGGGTTGGTGTTCCCGGTGACGGGGCAGGGTGGGGTGTTTGCCCTGGGGGCGCTGTGCTTCGCGATTGCGGCGGCGCTGGTCTGGCGCTTCGGCATGGAAACCAAGGGCAAGGCGCTGGAGGAGTTGAGCGAGGCGGCGCAGGTATAGACACCGTCTCGCGTTGACTCGCAATTGCGCTCAACACAACCCCTGTAGGAGCCGGCTTGCTGGCGATGGCGGCCGACTAATCGATGCAAGTCTTGCGGGCCTCATCGCCAGCAAGCCGGCTCCTACAGTCCGGTGCTGTTGTTCAGGCCGGGTTTATCAAGGCTTGACCAACCGCGCATCCAGGCTGTTCTGCGCCAGGCGTTGGGCCTGTTCCTTGGTCATGCCCAGGTCGGTGTACAGGGCATGGAAGTTCTCGGTCACATAACCGCCGAAGTAGGCAGGGTCATCGGAGTTCACCGTGACCTTCACGCCGCGTTCAAGCATGTCGAGGATGTTGTGCTGCGACATGTGGTCGAACACGCAGAGCTTGGTGTTCGACAACGGGCAGACAGTCAGCGGGATCTGCTCATCGATGATCCGCTGCATCAGCCGCTCGTCCTCGATGGCCCGTACGCCATGGTCGATACGCTGGATCTTCAGCAGATCGAGGGCTTCCCAGATGTACTCCGGCGGACCTTCCTCGCCGGCATGGGCGACGGTCAGGAAACCTTCGCCACGGGCGCGATCGAAGACCCGCTGGAACTTGCTCGGCGGGTGGCCCATTTCCGAACTGTCGAGGCCGACCGCGACAAACGCATCGCGAAACGGTAGCGCCTGGTCCAGGGTCTTCTGCGCTTCGTCTTCACTGAGATGACGCAGGAAGCTGAGGATCAGGCCGCTGCTGATGCCCAGTTGCTGTTCGCCGTCCTTGAGGGCCGCGGCAATGCCATTGAGCACCACTTCGAAGGGGATGCCCCGGTCGGTGTGGGTCTGCGGATCGAAGAAGGGTTCGGTGTGGATCACGTTCTGCGCCTTGCAGCGCAACAGGTAGGCCCAGGTCAGGTCGTAGAAGTCCTGGGAGGTGCGCAGCACGTCGGCGCCCTGGTAGTAGAGGTCGAGGAACTCCTGCAGGTTGTTGAAGGCATAGGCCTTGCGCAAGGTGTCCACATCGTTCCACGGCAGGGCGATCTTGTTGCGTTCGGCCAGGGCAAACAGCAGCTCCGGCTCCAGCGAGCCTTCCAGGTGCAGGTGCAGTTCCGCCTTGGGCAGGGCATTGAGCCAGTCGTACATGGTCTTTTTTCTCATCAGGTGCAGTGGGTGGACATTCTACAGATGTCTGTCGAAACACTGGCTAAATCCGCTGCAGGAGCAGCCCGTCGGAGCTCCAGCAGGGGTTGTTGCTTACCAGGGAATGGTCTCGCCCTTGTAGTTGATGAAGTGA
This sequence comes from Pseudomonas gingeri, assembly GCF_013385425.1. Taxonomy (GTDB): domain Bacteria; phylum Pseudomonadota; class Gammaproteobacteria; order Pseudomonadales; family Pseudomonadaceae; genus Aquipseudomonas; species Aquipseudomonas gingeri_D. The sequence continues at coordinate 119,086 of NZ_JACAQA010000011.1, forward strand.
TGCCCGCCCCGGCCGGAATAGGCATTGACCTGATCGATCAGGCCGCGAACGCTGGTGGCCACGTCGATATCCGCGTCTTCGCCGCCCATGTCGGTTTTCACCCAGCCCGGGTGCATCGACAGGACGGTGAAGGTCGGCGCTTCGATTTCGCTGAGGAAGGTGCTGGCCATGGAATTCAGCGCGGCCTTGCTCGCCTTGTAGAAGGCCAGGTTCGGCGCATCAGGGGTGGTCACGCTGCCCAGGCCCGAACTCATGAAGGCGATTACGCCATTGCCCGGGCGGATCTGCCCGACGAAGCGCTGGGCCAGGGCCACGGGGGCGACGGCATTGGTCATGAACAACTGGCCGATCTCGCTCAGCGAGGCATTGCCCGGTCGTTGATCTTCAGGCCCCTTGACGCCGGCATTGACGAACAGCAGGTCGAAGACCTGGCCTTCCAGACGTTGCGCCAGCGCGGCCACCGCCGCGTGATCGTCCATGTCCAGGGCTTCGATACGGAGCGGTCCGACGGCCTTCAGGGCATCGGCCTTGTGGACATCGCGCACGGTGGCGGTCACGTCCCAGCCGTCGGCCAGCAGTTGTCTGGCCAGCCCGAGTCCAAGGCCTCGGGAAGCACCGATGATCAATGCATTCTTACTGCTCATGAGCAAACTCCTTGTCAGATGAAAGTCCGGTTCTCAGAGGACAACTTTGCTGCAGGCGATGCTGCAGTTCCAAACGCAACTCACCCAGGTCGGCGATGCGTGCTTCGATCAGCGTGAGCTTGTCTTGCAGCAGTTGCGTGACGGCACTGTCGGCATCCGGCGCATGCCACACGCCGGCGACGCTGCTGCCGATTTCCCCCAGGCTGAAACCCAGGCGCTGGGCGGTCTTGATGTACTGCACCAGTTGCACCATCTCGGGAGGATAGTCGCGATAACCGTTGGCGCTACGTTGGGCCACGATCAAGCCGCGCTGCTCGTAGAAACGCAGGGTGTCGCAACTGACGGTACAGGCCCGGGCCAGTTCACCGATACGCATGCTGTCTGTTCTCTGGAAAGGCTTGACCTTGGAGCATACTCCAGGCTTTAGCCTCTGTGTTCCTTGAATCGCTATGGAGATGCCTTATGTGGAGCACTGCGCAGTACCGTCGACTGGTCCGGGCCAGCGGTTGGTATGACTTGATCGTGACGGCGGCCTTTGTCACCCCCTGGAGTTTTCTTGCCTTGCATGCTGCCCTGCTGGCGCTGGCCGCCGCGCTGAACCTGCCGGGAAGCTTTCCGCCGTTTGCGCCTGTGCACCAGCTGATGGCGAACTTGTTGGGCTCGATCGTCTGCGTCTGGGCGGTATTGCGTATTCGCGATCCGCAACAGACATTCGGCCGCTATGACGCGGCGGGCCGGATGCTGTTCGCGACCTGGCAGGCCTACGCCCTGAGCCAGGGGGCGAGCATGATCATTGCCGTGTTCCTGTTCTTTGAGCTGGCCTGGGGGATCGCGCAGTTGTTGCCGGTGCGCGGAGCGTCCGATGAAGCCATATTGGTCAGTGCGGGCTGATCAAAAAACGATCAATTTCGCGCAGGCGTGGCTGGATCGGCTACCCGGCCACCCTTGCACGGCTTATCCACAGGTTGCTCCACAGTATCTGTGCGCAAGCTTGCAGCATGGGTATAAAGGCCATTGGGCTATTTTCAAAACGCGATAAACCCGGGTAACTCGCTGTTTACTGGACGATTTTGCGCCGTTGGCGGGTGATTGGACAAAAACTGATCAGCGGCCGCAAAGCCACGTTGCAGAAGGGTTACAGCGGGATGTGCTCAGGTTATCCACAGTCGGGTGCACAGTGACTGTGGGCAACCGGCGGGGCTGTGAACAGAGGCCGGTTACGCCTCTCGCTGCAGGAGAATGCGGCCGCGGCTGAGATCGGCCAACTGCCGTTGCAGGGTATCGATCTGCGCTGCGCCCACCGCCAACTGGAGTTCCACGCCGTTGGCGGTGAACTGCTCTTCGAGGATCAGGCCACCCAGCTCGGCCACCCGTAGCTTGACCAGCGCCAGTTCGCTGAAGCCGCAGGCGCAGCTCAGCGCGACCCGGCTGATCAGCGGCAGTCGTTCGGCATTTTGCAGGCACTTGTTGGCGCCGCCGCCATAGGCACGGGCCAGGCCGCCGGTGCCCAGTTGGATGCCGCCGTACCAGCGAATGACCAGTACCGCGACCTGGTCGCAGTCCTGGGCCTCGATGGCCGCCAGGATCGGCCGGCCCGCGGTACCGCCGGGTTCGCCGTCGTCACTGCTGCGGTACTGGTCGGCGAGCTTCCAGGCCCAGCAGTTGTGGGTGGCATCCAGGTCGCTGTGTTGCTCGATAAAGGCCTGGGCTTCGGCGACGCTGGTGATCGGGGCGGCGAGGGTGATAAAGCGGCTTTTGCGAATTTCCTCGCGGTATTCGCAAAGGCCGGCAAGGGTAAAAGGCATACGGGATTCGGCTTCAGTTCAAGAGGATCAGAGCGGCGGCGTCAGGCCGCAGCCCTTGAGGATAATGCGGATCAGATTGTTGCCGGCGTCTTCCATATCCTGCTTGGTCAGCCGCGGGCGGCCGGTGACGCGACAGATCTGGGTGGCGAAGTCGGCGTAATGCTGGGTGCTGCCCCAGAGCAGGAAGATCAGGTGCACCGGATCGACCGGGTCCATCTTGCCCGCATCGATCCAGGCCTGGAACACATTCGCCCGGCCCTGGAACCAGGCGCGGTAGTCCTGGTTGAAGTGCTCGGTCAGGCATTCGCCGCCGCTGATGATTTCCATGGCGAAGATCCGCGAGGCCTGTGGCTGGCGCCGGGAAAACTCCATCTTGGCGCGGATGTAGCGGGCCAGCGCCTGCGCCGGATCGTCATCGACACTGAGGTGGTTGAAGGTGTCGTCCCACTGTTCGAGGATATTGCTCAATACCGCGATATACAGGCCCAGCTTGTGGGTGAAGTAATAGTGCAGGTTGGCCTTGGGCAGTCCGGCGTTCTGGGCGATGGTGTTCATGCTGGTGCCTTTGAAGCCATGGCGGGCGAACTCGTCTTCGGCGGCCTTGATTATCGCTTCCTGGTTTTTCTGGCGAATTCGGCTGGCGGGCTTTCCGGCGTGGGCAGGGGCTTCAACGGTCATAGGCAGTTCCGAACGGGTCTGTGGGTGCAACCCGTGCACAGATAGCGTACCCAGGGGGTTGAGACAAGTCCTGTCATCATATAAAGCCTGGATCCGGGCCGATTCTGTCGCTTTCGGGGCAACTATTCGCGGCAGTGGCTTGGGCACGATATTTTGCTGGCGCCGGCTTGTTGGCGAAGAGGCCCGCAAGCCAGTTCAAGATTGCGCAAGCCTGTGGATATCTTCAGCGGGTTGCCGCCAGGCTTTCCAGGAAACTTTCCAGCACCAGGTGTGGGCGCCGCCCTTTACGTGTCACCGAAGCCAGGCTCAGGTCATAGAAACGGCTGCCGGCCTTGAGCGCGCGCAACCGACCTTGCTGGACCCAGAGATTGGCATAGTGATCAGGCAGGTAGCCGATATAGCGCCCGGTCAGGATCAGGAACGCCATGCCTTCGCGGTCCGAAGCACTCGCGGTGCAATTGAGCGCCTGGTAATGCGCCTGGATTTCGGCCGGCAGACGGAAGGTCGGAGCGATGGCGTCCTGGGCATTGAGCCGTTCATCGTCCAGTTGCTTGTCGTCCACATAGAACAGCGGATGCCCCACCGCGCAGTAGAGCAGCGAACGTTCGCTGTACAGCGGTTGATACTCCAGGCCCGACAAGGCGCTGGCTTGGGGCACCACCCCGACATGCAGGCGGCCGTCGAGCACGCCTTGTTCCACTTCGTTGGGGGCGATCATGCGAATCTGGATCTGCACATCCGGCCCGCGTTCCTTCAATTGGGCCAGTGCATGGGTGATGCGCATATGGGGCAGGGTGACCAGGTTGTCGGTCAGGCCGATGGTCAGCTCTCCACGCAGGTGCTGGTGCAGGCCGTTGACTTCGGTGCGAAAACTTTCCAGTGCGCCCAATAGCTGCAACGCCGAGTGATAGACCTCGCGACCTTCCTCGGTCAGTGAGAAGCCGGCCCGTCCACGTTGGCACAGGCGTAGCCCGAGACGTTGCTCCAGATCGCTCATCTGCTGGCTGATGGCCGAGCGGCCGATACCGAGCACGCTTTCCGCGGCGGAAAAACCGCCGCACTCCACCACGCTGCGAAAGATACGCAGCAAGCGGATATCAAAGTCGCTGACTTGCGCCAGGGGATCGGGGCGGCGGCTGCTCATGGCTGGGTCATATTGTTTAGTAGCCTGCTGACTGAACATTAGAAAAGTTGCATTTCACCGACTTTATCGCCATGGCAATTTAGCTGCAAGAACGCTTTCAACTCCTGCGCCGCATATTGCCCTGTGAGGTTTCGCCCATGAACATGCCTGAACACGCCCCCGGCTCCCTGGCCAGCCAGCTCAAACTCGATGCCCACTGGATGCCCTACACGGCCAATCGCAACTTCCAGCGCGATCCGCGCCTGATCGTTGCCGCCGAAGGCAGCTGGCTGATCGATGACAAGGGCCGCCGGGTCTACGACTCGCTGTCCGGCCTGTGGACCTGCGGCGCCGGGCACACCCGCAAGGAAATCCAGGAAGCGGTGGCCAAGCAACTGGGGACCCTCGATTACTCGCCGGGCTTTCAATACGGTCACCCGCTGTCGTTCCAACTGGCGGAGAAAATCACCGCGCTGACGCCGGGCAACCTGAACCATGTGTTCTTCACCGACTCCGGTTCCGAGTGCGCCGATACCGCGGTGAAGATGGTGCGGGCCTACTGGCGTCTGAAAGGCCAGGCGACCAAGACCAAGATGATCGGTCGGGCCCGTGGTTACCACGGGGTGAACATCGCCGGTACCAGCCTGGGCGGTGTCAACGGCAACCGTAAACTGTTTGGCCAGGCGATGATGGATGTCGACCATCTGCCCCACACCCTGCTGGCGAGCAATGCCTTCTCCCGTGGCATGCCGGAGCAGGGCGGTATCGCCCTGGCCGATGAGCTGCTCAAGCTGATCGAACTGCATGATGCGTCCAATATCGCGGCGGTGTTCGTCGAGCCCATGGCCGGTTCCGCCGGTGTGCTGGTACCGCCACAGGGCTACCTCAAGCGCCTGCGGGAAATCTGCGACCAGCACAATATCCTGCTGGTGTTCGACGAAGTGATCACCGGCTTCGGGCGTACCGGCGCGATGTTCGGCGCCGACAGCTTCGGCGTGACCCCGGACCTGATGTGCATTGCCAAGCAAGTCACCAACGGCGCCATTCCTATGGGGGCGGTGATTGCCAGCAGCGAGATCTACCAGACCTTCATGAATCAGCCGACCCCCGAGTACGCCGTGGAATTCCCCCACGGCTACACCTACTCGGCACACCCGGTGGCGTGCGCCGCAGGCCTGGCGGCACTCGACCTGCTGCAAAAGGAAAACCTGGTACAGAGCGTGGCCGAAGTCGCGCCGCACTTTGAAAATGCCTTGCACGGTTTGAAAGGCAGCAAGAACGTGATCGACATTCGTAACTACGGTCTGGCCGGGGCGATCCAGATCGCTGGCCGTGACGGCGACGCCATCGTGCGTCCGTTCGAAGCTGGCATGGCCTTGTGGAAGGCCGGTTTCTACGTGCGCTTCGGTGGCGACACCCTGCAGTTCGGCCCAACGTTCAACAGCAAGCCGCAGGACCTGGATCGTCTGTTCGATGCGGTCGGCGAAGTGCTGAACAAGCTGGACTGATCCTTCTATATAGAAGACCAACACTATTTCCTGACAGGAGCGAGGCGACTCGCTTCTGTACGTCCATGTTCTGGAGCCCCGCAATGAGTGCAATTCAACATTTGATCGACGGCCAACTGGTCAGCGATTCCGGTCGCACGGCCGCCGTATACAACCCGTCCACCGGCCAGGTTATCCATCAGGTGCCGTTGGCGGATCGCGAGACCATTCAGCAGGCCATCGATTCGGCCAAGGCGGCTTTTCCGGCCTGGCGCAATACACCACCGGCCAAGCGTGCCCAGGTGATGTTCCGCTTCAAGCAACTGCTGGAGCAGAACGAGGCGCGTATCGCCCAACTGATCAGCGAAGAACACGGCAAGACCCTGGAAGACGCCGCCGGTGAATTGAAGCGTGGTATCGAGAACGTCGAGTACGCCTGCGCCGCGCCGGAAGTACTGAAGGGTGAATACAGCCGTAACGTCGGTCCGAACATCGACGCCTGGTCCGATTTCCAGCCGCTGGGCGTGGTGGCGGGGATCACGCCATTCAACTTCCCGGCGATGGTGCCCCTGTGGATGTATCCGCTGGCGATCGTTTGCGGTAACTGCTTTATCCTCAAGCCGTCCGAGCGTGATCCGAGCTCGACCTTGCTGATCGCCCAGCTGTTGCAGGAAGCCGGTTTGCCCAAGGGTGTGCTGAACGTGGTGCATGGTGACAAGACCGCGGTGGACGCGTTGATCGAGGCGCCTGAGGTCAAGGCCCTGAGCTTTGTCGGCTCGACTCCGATTGCCGAGTACATCTATGCCGAAGGCACCAAGCGCGGCAAACGTGTCCAGGCCCTGGGCGGGGCGAAGAATCATGCGGTATTGATGCCGGATGCCGATCTGGACAACGCGGTCAGTGCCTTGATGGGCGCGGCCTATGGTTCCTGCGGTGAGCGTTGCATGGCGATCTCCGTGGCTGTTTGCGTGGGCGACCAGGTGGCGGACGCGCTGGTGGCCAAGCTGGTGCCACAGATCAAGGCGCTGAAGATCGGTGCGGGTACTTCGTGTGGTCTGGATATGGGGCCATTGGTCACCGGTCAGCACCGCGACAAGGTCAGTGGCTATATTGCCGATGGCGTGGCGTCGGGCGCGCAGTTGGTGGTCGACGGTCGTGGCTTGAGCGTCAAGGATCATGAGGAGGGCTTCTTCCTCGGTGGTTGTCTGTTCGATCGCGTGACGCCTGAGATGCGCATCTATAAGGAAGAGATCTTCGGGCCGGTGCTGTGTATTGTCCGGGTGAACAGCCTGGAAGCGGCCATGCAGTTGATCAACGATCACGAATACGGTAATGGCACCTGCATCTTTACCCGTGATGGTGAAGCGGCGCGTTTGTTCTGTGACGAGATTGAAGTGGGCATGGTCGGGGTCAATGTGCCGTTGCCGGTGCCGGTGGCTTATCACAGCTTTGGTGGTTGGAAGCGTTCGTTGTTTGGCGACCTGCATGCCTATGGGCCGGATGGCGTGCGTTTCTACACCCGGCGCAAGGCGATCACCCAGCGCTGGCCGCAACGTGCCAGCCATGAGGCGTCGCAGTTCGCGTTCCCGAGTCTGTAAACAAGGTCCGTACAGGCGTCGTCTATATGGGCCTCTTCGCGGGCAAGCCCTGCTCCTACAGTTTTCTGCCGTTCCCCAATTTTGTATACGACGCAAACCTGTAGGAGCAGGGCTTGTCGGATCGCCGCACCGCCGCGAAGAGGCCAGTTCGAACACCGCAAAACCTGGGGTTTCTATACCGTTTTCCACGCTTATGACAGAAAAGTGAAAATAAGC
>NZ_JACAQA010000012.1:0-26504 GCF_013385425.1 Pseudomonas gingeri
CCACGCGGGCGCTGGTCTTCAGGACGGCGGGAGACAGCTGCTTTTTCTCGATGGCGGTCTTGGCACGACCGAGGTTTTCCTGGGTTTCTTGTAAGCTTCTCAAGGACGTCGAGTCCTGCACCAGTGCCTTCTTGCGTTTCAGGCTGTTTTCCAGCTGATCGATGGCGGGAAGAATTCTGTTTTCCTCACCTGATTCGAGCAGCGCTCTCAGGTCTCGCGTCGACACGCCAAACTGTTCGCTACCCACAAGGCCCTGTCGCAGGGCCGCGTCCACCACGATAGTATTCGACTGCGGACTCGCCTCTTGAAAAGAATGGAACACCGCCGGAGTGAAATTGACATAGGGTATATTCTTGAAAAACTCACGAGCGGCCGCATCGATATTGATGTTGGTCATCTCGAAGTAATCCTGCTTATCGAGTAAAAACATCTTCCTGTAAGCAAGCTGGTAATTCGTCTCGCTGCTAGGTACCGGGCTACCACACAGCCTGAAAATCACATCCGTAAAACTCCTTATTTTTAACGGACCGACAGGATCATAAGGGTCGATCAGAAATTTTAATTTCGTGCTTGTATACAGATTATAGCCGCCCACGAAATCACGTCGCGCCCTGGCCAGCTTCAAACTCGCCAGAAAAAACACTACTTTTCTGATTGTCTTGACTTCACCGACGGGCAATAACTGTGATCCCTCCGCTATAGAGGCGACCGTGACCAATGAGCGAATTGCGTCAACGTTTTCGGGAAAATGTTCGCTGATGAGCCGGGTATATTCATCAACACCGCGCTGCCGAACATTAAAATACTCCGTTACAACCCCCCTCAAATACCTGAGCGATACGTTTTCCAGCTCAGAACCGGCGATGGGAGATATCCGACTCACCTTGAGAACATTGGTACTCCTCAAGTACTCAATGAATGAAGGATTACTCAAATCGGGATCATGACCCGGCCATTCAAAATGTTCTTTGACCGCCAACTGAATAGTGGGGTAGGTATTGATGAGATACCTGAACGCCTTGAGAACGTGACCCGGAAAAACCAGATATTGCGCTTGCCAGCGACTCGACAGATGTCCGAGGGGTGGCTCGGCGGTTAATACAAGAGGCGCGGTGGGACTGCTGACGACAAGCACATTGGGAATCTTGTCCGTTTCAAAATGAGGCAGCGCCTTCTCCAGAAGAAGAAGCGTGATGTGGGTGGCCAGACTTTGAGAAATATGGCAAGACTGAAAGTTGACAACCTTTAATTTTTTAAACCCGGCCTCGGCATAGGTCGCGAGTAAATTGCTGTATAGCCAACCCGCGACCTTTTCTGCATCCCCGAGCACACGGCTCTCTATATCGATGCCATGCCCTATAATGTTGAGAACCCCATCAAAAGGCAGGCCCCCCGTGGTGGAAGAAGCATAGCCTATCAGCAGACGGCTATTGCTCAGGGTATAAGCCGCGTCCCAGGTTAAATACGGACGAGCGCCAGGACTGAGTATACCGGCCAGGATTCTTCCTCTAAGCGTCGTAAACTCCTCGTGGACACTGAGCAACACCCGCCGCCATTCAGCAGAGTTTACGTTAGGTAGAGAAAGAAGCGTTTGGGCCAGGTTATGCTCTCTCAATGCCGTTAATTGGTGAAGCCCGCTAAGGTAACCAAGGGGAATTGAGCGAAGATTGATGGCTGACAAAAAGTCAATAAAGTTTTTCCGTGTCTTGATACGCCCTTTCCATCGCCTGTAGTAGGTGGAAAGCAACTGCATGGACGCACGGTCGGTAACACTTTGCGAAGCGATAACCTGATAGAGCCTGATATCGGCAACATCATCACCCACCAGGAGATTCAACGAATGCCCGACGGCTCGCTTGCGTCGACTGTTTTTCGTAGTCGACACCCCGGCATCCGTCAGGACCACCCCTCGCAATGCCCTCATCCTCGCCTGTGCGACGCCCACCTGATAAAGAGAAAGCAGTCCATTCAGAAACCCCAGCTCTTCTTTTTTTCCCCTGAAATCCCCACCCTCCAGACTGGCCTGGGTCGTGAAATCCTGGGTCAGCACAAAGTTGATCCGCTGCTCTTCGGCGGCGGGCGCCTTTATCAATTTCGACTTGAGATCTGCATACTCCGCCCTTGACTCCTCAGTCATTTCTTTCCAGAGAGAAAAGGTCGATATTTCCTGCATGAAATCGAATACAAAACGATCTCTAAAGCAAGGATAAATAATGCGCTGCTCATTCACTCCTTGCGTATAAATCCGCCCCAGGAGATAGGCCTTTTCGCCCAGGGCCGCATAGACTTCCCTATCCTGCAGGTAAAGACCCGGTAAAGAAACATCATACTTCTTCAACGTGCGCCGAACCGTTTCCAGATAGATCAGGCTGTCTTTGTTCAAGACACCACCCGAAATCTCATAGTGATTCAGGTCCGGGTCGAACAGTAGCTTTCCGCCCTGCGCAAGGGGGCGCGAAGGGAGGCTGCCAGGTGGAAAAGACTCAAGCATCGCAATATCCTTATTACTCCTGATGAGTCACAAGGCTACGCGCAGTCCTTTTCTAAATAAAAACGGAATTTATTGATCCGATGCCTGCGAAACAGATCAACAATAAGAGATCAAACAATAGATATATAGGTCCACTATCAGGCCTGATCGTTATAAACAAACTTCGGCATTTCCCAGTGAAAGCGAATGGCCAATAAGCGCAGCAGAAAACCACCGGACAGTGTGATCAGAATCGCCTGTTCGCTGGGCAACTGCCAATAGGTACAACCCAGGAAACACCAGGCGGCGGCGAACGAGACGCTGGCATAGAGTTCACGGCGGAAGACCAGGGGAATATCGTTGCAGAAAATATCTCGCAGTACTCCACCAAACACCCCGGTGATCACCCCACTGACCGAAGCCACCATCATGCCTTGCCCCATTTCCAGGGCGGTCATGCAGCCGATCAGGGTAAAGGCCACCAGGCCCAGGGCATCGAGCACCAGGAACAGTGAACGCAAGTGACGCATCAACGGCGCGATAAACACCGTCACCAAGGCCGCGACCGAGGTCAGTACCAGATACTCAGGGTGCTTGACCCAGGTCAGCGGGTAATGCCCCAGCAACACGTCGCGCACCGAACCGCCGCCGAGGGCGGTGACACAGGCGATCAGCACCACGCCGAACCAGTCCATGCCACGACGTCCGGCCGACAGGGCACCGGTCATGGCTTCAGCGGTAATGGCGACGAGGTAGAGCATCAGCAACATGATGGCGATCCGGGCAGGTGAAGGCCGGCAGTCTACTGATTTGCGCCGCGCCCCAAAAGGGCGCAGCGCGCTAATCATCGGTGTGACTCAGAACTTGATGAAGTGCTTGCGGTAGTGCTGCAGCTCGGCGATCGACTCGCGAATATCGTCCAGTGCCAGGTGCGTGCTGCCCTTCTGGAAGCTGTCACGCACTTCCGGCGCCCAGCGTGCGGCCAATTCCTTGAGGGTGGACACGTCCAGGTTGCGGTAGTGGAAATAGTTTTCCAGGGCCTTCATATGACGCGCGAGAAAGCGTCGATCCTGGCAGATGCTGTTACCGCAGATCGGCGACTTGCCCTTGGGCACCCACTGCTCCAGGAAGGCGATGGTCTGCGCCTCGGCTTCGGCCATGTCGATACGGCTGTCACGCACGCGCTGGGTCAGGCCCGAACCGCCATGCTGACGGGTGTTCCACTCGTCCATGCCGGCCAGGATCGCATCGCTGTGATGGATCGCGATCACCGGACCTTCGGCCAGGGTGTTGAGGTCGCTGTCGGTGACGATAGTCGCCATTTCGATGATGACGTCGGTGTCCGGGTTCAGGCCGGTCATCTCCAGGTCGATCCAGATCAGGTTCTGTGGGTTTTGCATGGGTTGGCTCCTCGGCGTAGCCGCACAGTTTAGCGCAGGCCGCGCTTGCCGGGCGTGCTAAACTCGCGACCGCTTGACCCTCCCCGCCGATTCAACGACACGGAACACCCATGGCCAAACGCCAGCTCAACCGCCGCCAGAACTGGCGCATCGAAAAGATCCAGGGCGAACGCGCCTCACGCGCCGCCAAACGCGAATCCCAGGCCGTCGAGGCACTGGAAGGCGGCGACCTGGGGGCCGAGCAGACGGGCCTGGTGATCGCGCACTTCGGCGTGCAGGTCGAAGTCGAGGCGCTGGAAGGCGAGCTCAAGGGCCAGGTGTTCCGCTGCCACCTGCGGGCCAACCTGCCGGCGCTGGTCACCGGCGACCAGGTGGTCTGGCGTGCCGGCAACCAGGGCATCGGCGTGATCGTCGCGCAACTGCCGCGCACCACCGAACTGAAGCGCCCGGACAGCCGTGGCCAGCTCAAGCCGGTGGCGGCCAACGTCGACATGATCGTGATTGTCTTCGCGCCGCTGCCCGAGCCCCATGCCAACCTGATCGACCGCTACCTGGTGGCGGCCGAGCATGCCGGTATCCGACCGCTGCTGCTGCTGAACAAGTTCGACCTGATCGACGAGCAGAATGCCCCGGCGCTGAATGCGTTGCTGGCGGTCTATCGGCAACTGGGTTATCCATTGCTCGAAGTGTCGGCCCATCACGGCAACGGCATGGAGCAGCTCCAGCAACAACTGGACGGGCGCATCAGTGTGTTTGTCGGCCAGTCCGGGGTCGGCAAGTCCTCGCTGGTCAACAGCCTGCTGCCCGAAGTGGACACCCGTGTCGGCCCGCTCTCCGAGCTGTCCGGCCAGGGCACCCATACCACCACCACCGCGCGGTTGTTCCACTTCCCCGGCGGCGGTGAGCTGATCGACTCCCCGGGGATTCGCGAGTTCGGCCTGGGTCACGTAAGCCGCGCCGATGTCGAGGCGGGTTTTATCGAGTTCAACGACCTGATCGGCACCTGCCGCTTCCGCGATTGCAAACATGATCGCGAACCCGGCTGCGCCCTGCTCAAGGCCCTGGAAGACGGCCGTGTGCAGCAGCAGCGGATGAACAGCTACCGCTCGATCATCGCCAGCCTGCCGCAAGACAGCTATTGAGTTGACCGAAACAACAAGGCCGCGATCATCGCGGCCTTGTTGTCTGACTTATGAGCCTGTCTTGGGCTTGCCCGGCTCATCCATCTTCAGCACACCGTCCTCGAAGATGTTCAAGCGTTGCCGCAGCTCATGAGCCGGCAGCGGTTGCTTGTCCGCCGGCAACGCGTTCGGATCGGCGGGCACTTCACCCGGTGCGCCCTGGCCCTCGGTCGGGGTCGGGGCCGTCGGGGCCTCATCCGAGCCCTGCTCGCCTTCAATGGCCTTCTGCGCCTTCTTGGTCAAGACCACGATATCGATACGGCGGTTGACCGGATTGAATGGATTGGCCTTGTCGAACAGCGTCGACGAACCGTAACCCACCACCCGCGCCACTTGCGTGTCCGGATAACTGCCGGCCACCAGGGCACGCCGGGCCGCGTTGGCACGGTTGGCCGACAACTCCCAGTTACCGAAGTCGCCGGTGCCGGCGTAGGGTTTGGCATCGGTGTGACCGCTGACGCTGATCTTGTTCGGCACCGCCTTGATGGTGTCGGCCATGGCCAGCAGGATGTCTTCGAAGTAAGGCTTCAGGCGCGCGCTGCCGGAGTCGAACATCGGCCGGTTTTCCGCGTCCATGATCTGGATACGCAAGCCATCCGGAGTGATCTCGAACTTGATCTGGTCCTTGAACTTCTGCAGTTCAGGGCTCTCATCAACCTTTTTATGCAGCTCCTGCATCAGCAATTCCAGGCGCTCTTTCTCCACCTGCTCGGCCATGCTCTCGACCTGATCGGTGTCGACCGTGACCTTGTCCGGTTGCGGCTGGGATTTGACTTCCGGGTTGAGGGTCTTGTCCGGTGCCAGCACCGGCGAACCGCCCAGGTCGATGATGTAGGGCGTACCGCTCTCGGAGAAGCCGATCGGGTCCTTGAAATAGCCGGCGATGGCGATCTTCTGTTCCGGGGTCGCGGTGGACAGCAGCCACAGCACCAGGAAGAACGCCATCATCGCCGTCGCGAAGTCGGCGAAGGCGATTTTCCAGGCGCCGCCGTGATGCCCACCGGCAAAGCGCTTGACGCGCTTGATTATGATCGGCTGATTGTTTTCCATGACTCAGCGACCGCGAACCGCTTGTTCCAGCTCGGCGAAGCTGGGACGGTGCTTCGGATACAGGACCTTGCGCCCGAACTCCACCGCCAGCGACGGTGGCATGCCGGAAGCCGAGGCCACCAGGGAAGCCTTGATCGCTTCGTAGATGTTCAGCTCTTCCTTGGCATCGTGGGTCAGGGAAGTCGCCAATGGACCGAAGAAACCGTAGGCGGCGAGAATACCGAAGAAGGTACCCACCAGTGCCGCGCCTACGTGCAGGCCGATGGACTTCTGGTCGCCCTCACCGAGGGAGGCCATGGTCACCACGATCCCCAGTACCGCCGCGACGATACCGAAGCCGGGCATGGCATCGGCGACGCCGGTCACGGCATGGGCCGGATGCTCGAGTTCTTCCTTCATGGAGAACAGCTCCATGTCGAACAGCCCTTCGAGTTCATGGGGCGCCATGTTGCCGGAAGACATGATCCGCAAGTAGTCGCAGATGTACGCGGTCATGCGCTCGTCTTTGAGCACCGCCGGATACTTGGCGAAGATCGGGCTGGCGGCAGCGTCTTCGATATCACCTTCAATCGCCATCATGCCTTCGCGACGGCTCTTGTTGAGGATCTCGTAGATCAGCCCCAGGACCTCGAGGTAGAAGGTGTGGGTAAACCGCGAACTGAACATGCTCAAGGATTTCTTGACCACGTGCATCGTCATGTAGCCCGGGTTGGCCTGCAGGAACGCACCGAAGGCCGCACCGCCGATGATCATCACCTCGAAGGGTTGGATCAGCGCGGCAATCTTGCCGTGGGAAAGCACGTACCCGCCGAGCACGCTCGCGAATACGACGATGATGCCGATAATTTTAGCCATAGGTAGAGAGCACTTACTGAGTCGGGTTCAAGGTCATATTCGGAAGTTAATAAATCTCTTCTTCTCCTTATCGGCGAATCTGCGCCAGACTATAGCCAGTTCAGGCGAAAAGCCAGAAAACCGGCCATGTGCCAGCTTGCACGGTCGATTGCGCGGCGCCTACCCAGCCCATTACGGGCCCGTTAACAGTGATGATGATCGCGCTCGAATATGGCTAACGAAACGACTGTCTCCACACAAAAACCCAACACACTGCAGGGCTGGGTCAAGCTGCTGCAAGCCGTGCGTTTGCCCGTCCCCCAGGACAGTCACGACCGGGTCTGCCGCGCCATTCGCGACAATCGCAGCTCATTGCGCGATATCGCCGAGCTTATGCAGGACAGCCCGGCCCTGGCGCTGAGTGTGATCTGCGAGGCCAACCAGCACACCCATGGCAGCATGACCGAGCCTGCGGAGAACCTTGAGGTGGCGATCAATCGCCTGGGCTTGAAACGCACCGAGGAACTGCTGGCGCGCCTGCCGGCCAAGGCACCGGAAGAGATTCCCATCGCCCTGCGTCAGCTCCAACTGATCAGCCAGCACGCCAGCCAACAGGCCAACGGCCTGTTCGCCGCGCGCCTGGCGCGGCTCTGGCAGGACATCCATTGGGGCAGCCTGTTGTTTCTCTCGCCCCTCTGGCCATTGGCCCTGACACATCCCAACCTGCTCGAAGACTGGGAGCTGCGGGTGATTCACAAGAATGAATCGGCCGCGGCCGTCGAACAGGAACTGTTCGGCGTACGCCTGCTCGACCTGTGCCAGGCAATGGCCGATATCTGGCGCCTGCCGAACTGGGTGACCCAGGGCTATCATCTGCTGAAAACCGAATTGCGTACCCTGGCCAGGGCGCTGCACATCGCCCGTGACAGCGAGCACCGCCTGCACCAGCAACAGCAGCTCGACGCCGATCCGGAGCTACGCCGCTGGCTCAACCAGCCATCCAACACGGTGCTGCTGGCCAACGGCCTGGCCCTCTCGGCGCAACAGGCCTGGGACAGTCCGCACCATCTGCGCTGGCAATACCTGACCAGCCTGTACCTGCAACAGCCCATGGATGAGTTGCAGCAGCAACTGCACCAGCAGGCGGCACAAAGCGCCAACCAGCACAGCATGCCGGATCTCTGGCACCCGGCCGAAGCCCTGATCTGGCGCGGCAGCATGCGCCGCGTCCACAGCGGCCTGCTACCGGCAGTGGATCCTTCACCCGAAGCCCTGGCCCTCTGGCGCAAACACTGCGCCGAACTGCTCGCCGAACCCAGCCGGTTCACCAATGCCATGCACCTGACCGGCATCGCCCGCGACGCCCTGAGCACCTGCGGTATGCGCCGGGTGATGATCCTGATGGCCGACCGGACCCAGAGCACCCTGCGGGCGCACCAGATCGCCGGGTTGGCGAAAGAGTCGGCCAGCCTGGTGCTGCAGGTCAGCTCGAGCCCGGTCCTGCAACGACTGCTGAGCCAGCCGGCGCAGATTCGCCTGACCCCGGCCAACAACGCCCAGTTCTCCGCCCTGCTGCCCGGCAACCTGCGGGCACAGTTTCCCGGCGAACACCTGCTGCTGCGCTCCCTGAGCAACAATGGCCGGGTGATCATGCTGGTGGTGGCCGACCAGGGCGGCGGGCCCTTCTCGGAAATGACCGTGCAGGCCTTCGGCAAAACCGCACAGTGCATCGAGAAGGCGCTGCACGCCTTTACCAACCGTGGCGCCTGACGCTGCGTTACAATCTTCCCTTTTTTGCGCCCTGGAGACCTCACATGCCTGACTTCTCTGGCTTGCCGTTGGTGATCGAGCCCGGCGACCTGCTGCCCCGCCTCGGCGCCCCCGAGCTGATCCTGGTGGACCTGACCAGCAGCGCCCGTTATGCCAGCGGGCATATTCCCGGGGCCCGCTTCGTCGATCCCAAGCGCACCCAACTGGGCCAGCCACCGGCCCCCGGCCTGATGCCGCCGCAGGCACTGCTCGAAGCGCTGTTCGGCGAACTGGGGCATAACCCGAACGCGGTCTACGTGGTCTATGACGACGAAGGCGGCGGCTGGGCCGGACGCTTTATCTGGCTGCTGGACGTGATCGGTCACAGCCGTTACCACTATCTGGATGGCGGCCTGCACGCCTGGTTGGGCGAAGGCCTGCCCGTCGACGGCGACATCCCCGCGAGCGTCGGCGGCCCCGTCACCCTGACCCTGCACGACGAACCCACCGCCACCCGCGACTACCTGCAAAGCCGCCTCGGTGCCGCCGACCTGGCCATCTGGGACGCCCGCGGCCCGCTGGAATACAGCGGCGAGAAAGTCCTCGCGGCCAAGGGTGGGCACATCCCCGGCGCGGTGAACTTCGAATGGACCGCCGGCATGGACAAGGAGCGCCAGTTGCGCATCCGCCGCGACATGCCGCAGATCCTCACCGACCTGGGCATCACCCCGGACAAGGAAGTGATCACCCACTGCCAGACCCACCATCGCTCTGGCTTTACCTATCTGGTCGCCAAGTCGCTCGGTTACCCGCGCGTCAAAGGTTATGCCGGCTCCTGGGGCGAATGGGGCAACCACCCCGACACCCCCGTAGAGATTTGAAATTTCCAAGGATTCTTGATGAAAAAGCGTTTGTTCATCCTCAGCCAGTACCTGCTGCCCCATCACCTGCTGTCGCGCCTGGCCGGCTGCATCGCCGAATGCCGCGTGCGCTGGTTCAAGAACGCCTTTACCGCCTGGTTCGCCAAGCGCTACCAGGTGGATATGTCCCAGGCGCTGGTCGAAGACCTGACCGCCTACGAGCACTTCAATGCTTTCTTCACCCGCGCCTTGAAAGACGGCGCGCGGCCGCTGGATGAAACCCCGGGGGCGATTCTCTGCCCGGCGGACGGTGCGGTCAGCCAGCTCGGTCCGATCGAACACGGCCGGGTGTTCCAGGCCAAGGGCCACAGCTACAGCGTGCTGGAACTGCTCGGTGGCGACGCGGTCGCCGCCGCACCGTTCATGGGCGGCGACTTCGCCACCATCTATCTGTCACCGAAGGACTACCACCGGGTGCATATGCCCCTGGCCGGCACTCTGCGGGAAATGGTCTACGTGCCGGGCCGGATTTTCTCGGTCAACCAGACCACGGCGGAAAACGTCCCGGAGCTGTTCGCCCGTAATGAACGTGTGGTCTGCCTGTTCGATACCGAGCGCGGGCCGATGGCCGTGGTCCTGGTCGGTGCGATGATCGTCGCCTCGATCGAAACCGTCTGGGCCGGGTTGGTCACACCGCCCAAGCGCGAACTGAAAACCGTGCGCTACGACGAAGCCGCGCGCCAGCCCATTCATCTGGAAAAAGGCGCCGAACTGGGCCGTTTCAAACTGGGCTCCACCGCCATCGTGCTGTTCGGGCCACAGCAGGTACAATGGACTGAAGGGCTGGTCGCGGGCTCGCCCGTGCGCATGGGCCAAGGCCTCGGCGCTCCCGTCCAGGCCTGATGTACACTGGATCTTTACGGCTTGCGAGCTGCCTTCGCAAGCCCGAAAGACCAGGGCAGGGACAACGGGTCACAGTCGGATTGGACCGGTAAGGCTGCAAATGTCCCGCGGCCCTGCTAGAGGTGTGGCATTATTTTGCTATCGTTTTTTTGTCATCCTGGCCTGTAGTGGGCCCGGGTTGTTTCGCTGCCGGAGCTGGACCGCTACATGAGCAATCCGAGTCCCCATCTGTTGTTGCGCGCACCGACGCCTACGCAGTTGAGCCTGTCTTTCTGCGATGCGACACCGCGCGACCTCAAGCGCTGGATCGCCGGCCTGCCGAAAGCCAATCTCGGGGAAACCGCTCGCCTGCTGTATCAGGGCCTGGGCGAACTCAACCTGTTGCTCACCCCCAGCGAAAACCGCCTGCAGCTGCTGGAACTGCTGCGCCCCGAGGTGTACTACGTCTGCAAGCACCTGGAACGACACTTTCTCAACCAGTCCATCGTCCTCGACGAACGCCCGAGAAAAGTCGCCAATCTCTGCCAGGCCCTGCAAAACCACCTGGCCATCGGCTACAAGCAGATCGCCATGCGCGTGGCCTCAAAGGGTGGCAAGGACCGCACCCTGCTGACCACCGCCCTGCAACGGGCGCTGCATTGCCTCAACGGCCCGCTGGTGCGCGCCAGCCAGCTCTATTGTCCGGTACCGGAAAGCCTCTGGTTCGAGGTGCACCAGCTCTATCAGGTGGCCCTTGCCCATCAGGTGCAGAACACCCCGGTGTTCGACGAGCAGGCCAGCCAGCCGCTGCCCCTGAGCGTCGAGAACACCTATATTGTCGCCCTGCTGCTGGGGTGCGCGCGCAGCAACCAGATGCGCCAGAACAACATTGCCCGACTGGCCGAGGTCCTTGAACCCTGGAGTGCACAGGTCAAGCTGCAAGGCGCCGAGCTGGCTTCAAGCCTGTTCGCCGTGGCACCCGGAAGCGACGCGCCGCCACGCTACACGTCGCTGTTCGCGGTCGAGCAACTGCCGAACCTGATCGGCATCGACACGCTGCCCCTGGTCGAAGCCATCAAGGACTACCTCGCGCTGCCCGCCGACCTGCGCGGCCAGTCGCGCCTGCAAGTCCCCAGCGGTTTGAGCCTCGACGTACTGCAACACCTCAGCGCCGCCTGGGGCGAAGCCGCCGAACGAACCTTCCAGCGCACCCCGGGCCAGGGCACCGTGACCCTGTGTGTCGGCATGAGCGCGCTGCACTTTTACCTCGGCGGCCAGCGCTCCTTCAGCGATATCCTCAAGATCCCGACGGCCAGCAAGGCCGCGCAATTCACCGTGCAGTTGTCCAACAGCGCGGAAAAGGATGCCTGGAACCACGCCTTCGACGCCCAGCGCGCCGGCAGCGCCGACACCCTGCTGCCTTACGAGGAAATCCAGTATCACGTCAGTGATGCCGACAGCAGCCAGGCCGCTTTCAATAGCGCCGAAGATTTCCCGACCCATGGCCTGCAGATCATCAACCACAGCCCCGGCGGCTACTGCCTGGCCTGGCCCAAGGAAGTGCCCGCGCAATTGCAGGCAGGGGAAATGGTCGGGGTCCAGGACCCCTCAAGCCAGGGCTGGAGTGTCGCCGTGGTGCGCTGGATCCGCCAGGTGCGCAGCGGCGGCACGCAGATGGGCATCGAGCTGGTGGCGCCCCATGCCCAGCCTTGCGGCCTGCAACTGTTGCGCGGCGGCGAAGGCCACAGTCAGTACCTGCGGGCCCTGCTGTTGCCGGAAATCAGCGCCATCGGCGTACCGGCCACGCTGCTGGCGCCACGCCTGCCGTTCCAGGAAGGACACAAGGTGATCATCAACAGCAACGGTGAAGAACGCCGGGCCGGGCTGAACAAGCGTCTGGCCAGCACCGGCAGCTTCAATCAGTTCGAGTACCGCCTGCTCGAACAGCCGGTGACACCCAAGACCGATCCGAGTGCCGGTGGCCTGGGCGTTGCCGAAGACGACTTCGGCTCGCTGTGGAAAATCCTGTAGCCGGCTTCAGCGATCCCGCACACCCAGCAGATACAACACCCCATCCAAGCCCAGGGTCGAGATCGCCTGTTTGGCCGAATGCCTGACCAGCGGCTTGGCGCGGAACGCCACGCCCAATCCGGCAATCGCCAGCATCGGCAGGTCATTGGCGCCGTCACCGACCGCGATGGTCTGCTCCAGGCTCAGGCCTTCCTTCTCGGCCAGCTCACGCAGCAAATCGGCCTTGCGCTGGGCATCGACAATCGGCTCGATGGCCACGCCCGTGCATTTACCGTCCACCACTTCCAGTTCGTTGGCGAAGACATAATCGATACCCAGCTTCGCCTGCAATTGCTTGGCGAAATAGGTGAAGCCGCCCGACAGGATTGCGGTCTTGTAGCCCAGGCGCTTCAACTCGGCGAACAGTACTTCGGCGCCTTCGGTCAGGCGCAGCGAGGCGCCGATGGCGTCCAGCACACTGACGTCGAGGCCCTTGAGCAGCGCCAGGCGCTCCTTGAAGCTGGCGCGAAAATCCAGCTCGCCGGCCATGGCCCGCTCGGTGATGGCCGAGACCAGTTCGCCCACGCCGGCCGCCTTGGCCAGTTCGTCGATCACTTCGGCCTCGATCAGGGTCGAGTCCATGTCGAACACCGCCAGGCGACGGTGGCGACGGAACAGCGAGTCTTCCTGGAGGGCGATATCGGCATTCAGCTCCTGGGCCGCGTTCAGGAACTCGCGGCGCAAGGCTTGCGGATCGGTCAGTTCGCCGTTCAGAGAGACTTCGAAGCAGCTCTTGCTCA
Organism: Pseudomonas gingeri; assembly: GCF_013385425.1. Classification (GTDB taxonomy): domain Bacteria; phylum Pseudomonadota; class Gammaproteobacteria; order Pseudomonadales; family Pseudomonadaceae; genus Aquipseudomonas; species Aquipseudomonas gingeri_D. Next base: position 13,237 of record NZ_JACAQA010000012.1, read on the forward strand.
GGGCCGACGGTGCGGCGGACGGCGTGTGCGCCGACAAACGGTCGATCCGCTCGACTTCCAGACCGTGGCGCGCCGTGATCGCAATCACCCGCTGCAACTGCTCGGCGGTGACCTGGCGGCTCATCAGGGTCGCGACATGGCGCTTGCCGCCCGATGTCGCCAACCAGTCCTGATGCTCAGCCTCGGAAAACCGACTGAAACGCACCTGCTGCGCGCGCCCGGGCAGGCTGGCCTCAATGTCCAGGTGTATCGACGCGGCCCGCGCGGCGTCCGCAAACTCGACCAGGATGCCGAACGCCAGACTGCCGTGGATAGCCGCCTGGCGGATATCGAGAATGTTCACAGCACCTTGTGCCAGCACGCCAGTAATGGCTGCGGTCAGACCCGGACGGTCCTCTCCGGTGATGCTGATCAGGACGATTTCGCGCAAAGCGCACCCCCGCTCGTTAAAAAAAACGCATTCTACCCACTTTCACTGACCATCGGGCACAGCCAGCGCTTTGCCGGTCTAGGGCCTCTCGCTATACTGCGCGTCAACTTCACGGACAAAAGAGCCGCGCTCAGTGAACCGGCCCACGCCAGTCAAAACCGATAACTTCTTCCTGCTGATCTTCCGGGCCTTGCGTCACCGCCGTGTACCGCTCGCCTTGCGCATCGCCAGCCACAACGTGATCCTCGTCGCGCTGGCGCTGGTCATCTACGCCTGCGTGATGGGATTGCAGTTCAAGGAAGCCATGCACCAGCAGGCCGATGCCCTCGGCCAGAGCCTGACCACCCAGACGGCCACCTCTGCCACGGAACTGCTGGTCTCCAACGACATCCTCAGCCTCAACGTGCTGCTGAACAACCTGACGAAGAACCCGCTGGTGGCCCACGCGGCCATCTACAGCGTGGATAACCGCATCCTCGCCGAAGCCGGCCAGCGTCCGAAAAACGGCCTGCTGGGTGAAGCCGAAGGGCTGTACCAGACCAAGATCACCTTCCAGGACGTGACCGCCGGGCATCTGCGCATCAGCCTGGACATGGCGCAATTCCAACAGCCGATGACCATCAGCCTGCAAAGCATGGGCATTCTCAGTGCGATCCTGCTGGCCCTGGCCCTGGCCTTGAGCCTGCGCCTCGGCCGGCATATCTCCACGCCGCTGCTGCAATTGCGGGTCTGGCTGCGGGACATGGACGAACACACCCCGGCGACCCAGCGCCAGGATGAAATCGGCGATCTCGCGCGCCAGTTGCATTCGCGCTTCGCCCCGGTCAAACCGGAGCCCGAGCCGGAGCCGGAAATCGACTACGACGAGAATGACTACGTCGAGGAAGAAGAGGACGTCGAGCCGGCGTTCCAGGTCCGCAACCTGCGCGACCCGAGCTTCGACGAGACCGCGGCGGCGCCGACACCCAAGCCGGCTCCGCGGCATATTGTCAGCAACGTGGAAGACGAACTGGACGACGACGAAGACCCGTTCGCCGACCTGCGGGAAAGCCCACGGCCCGCGGGTGGCGCGGCAGTGAAACCACAGCCGGTAGCACCGAGCCAGCCACAGCACAGCGCGGTGCTGGCGGTACAGCTGGGTGCCCAGGACCAGTTGCGGCGCCTGCCACGCGCGCGTCTGACGGAACTGCTGGACCGTTACCGCGACTGCCTGGACCAGGCCGCCTCGTTGTATGAGAGCGATCTGCACACGCTGAACGACGGCAGCACCCTGATGCTCTTCCACACCGAAGACAGCGGTGATGACTACCTGACCAACGCCATCTGCTGTGGCGAGCTGCTCCGGGCCCTGGGCCATCAGTTGCAGATCGAGGTAGCCGACAGTGGCATTACCTTGCAACTGCAGCTGGGTCTTACGTTGGGCGATGAGTTGTTCGGCCTGAGCCAGATCGACCTGCTGCTGACGGAAACCGCCCAGGACGCCCTGGCGCTGTCGCAACACAGCCGCAACCTGCTGCTGGTGGAACGACGCATCAGCGATGACCCGCTGATTCGCCAGCGTGCGCGTATTCGGCCGATTGCCAGCCCCGAGGGTGCCTGCTGCGTGGAACGCTTGATGGAGCCGTATCCGTCGATGCTGGAACGGCAACTGGCGCGAATGCACGAGACGCGGGCCAAGACGCAGTGAAAAAACTTGAATCACTCCTGGATTCAAGCGCTGTTGCTCCACTGCTCAAAAATGAGTAGTCTGAGCGCACGACTCAACCTCTGGCGGGCCGATTAAGTTCAGCCTCAGCCTCAGGTGAAAAAACCGGCCCAATAGCCGGTTTTTTCGTTTTCAAGGATCTGAATTTGTGCGTACCGCTTTTTTCGTAGACGGGTACAACCTCTACTACGGAGCTCTTCACGGCTCGCCCTATAAGTGGCTGGACCTGCCGGCCATCCTCTCCCACATTCTGCAGGCTCAGAACCCGGCCTGTGAAACGGCGTCGGTTCATTACTATACCTCTCCTGTCATTGCTCGACTGGCAACCCGTGGCCAGGCATCCAATGACGCTCAAAGCCGCTATATCCGAGCACTGCAAACAAAAGGGGTCACGGTCGTACTCGGTAATCATCGCCTTGCCAGAGGGTTCGCCCCCAGATTCGTCAAAGGACAAAAAGCGTCACGCTCTGACCAAGTGGCTATCTGGCAGCTTGAGGAAAAAGAGACGGATGTGAACCTGGCACTGGGCATGTATCGAGCGGCCTGCCAAGCAGAGCCGCTACAAATCGGACAAATCGTTCTAGTGTCAGGGGATACCGATCTCGCGCCAGCGTTAGCCGCCATCAGAACAGATTTTGCACAGCTCACGCTGGGAGTGATCGTGCCCCACAGGAGCGAGAATGGTGAGTTGGCCCGGGAAGCCCCCGGATCACTCAAACTCCATTCGCACTGGATACGCCGATCTATAAGCGATACTGAATTAGCGGCTTGTCAGCTACCGCCAAAAGTCCCGCTACCAAAGAAACCCGCCATCATCAAACCGGACTACTGGTAGCGAGGGCGGCTGGCACTGACAGCCAGGCGCGGAGGCCCTGACCAAGTGTCGAATCAGAAGCGAAACACTTCCATATCCGTACGAATCGGCGAAGCCATCGGGATCTTCGGCTTCTCCGGCCCGGCCTGTTTGGCCGGTGCCGGAGCCGCCGCCTTGCGGTTTTCAACCAGCGGCGCTTGATTGGCCAATGGCTTGAGCGCCACGCTCAGTTGCTCGGCCAGGCGCTGCAACAGCTCGCCCTGGGCCTGGACCTGTGCCGCCGAGGTGCCGGTGTGCTGCTGTTCCAAGTGGACGATGCGGTTATCCCGTACCTGCCCACGACGGTCGAGCAAACGCCACTGCGCGTCGAGAATCGCCGGTTGATGGGTGCCGGAATCCAGTCGGGTAATCGACAACAACACCTGCACATCCGGGGTGCTCCCGGCAATCGCCGGGGCCAGGACCACGCGCTGGCTGTCCAGGCGCCAGGCCAGCTGGCGAACCAGCAACTGATTGATATCGGACGACAGGCTGCCGGCCCAGCGACCGTCGGTCGCCGCGGTCAGGCTGCCATCAGGTTGGCGCTGCAGCAGGGTTTCACGTTGCAGGTAATCAGCCAGGGAAATCGGCCCGAGCACCACCGACATCCCCGAGCTCTGCTGAGGCTGGCCCGGCGTGCCGCTGTCCAGCTGATACAAGGACACCGGCTGGTGCACGCTGCAGCCGGCCAGGCCGAGCAGGCCCGTCAGCAGCAGAATAAAAGGAAGGCGCAGAACAGTCATCATCCCATCCAGGTGGCCGCCATAAGGCCCTGCCACAGTCTGATCCAAAAATTCGTTCGGGCACGCCGCCACGCGGGTGCCGCAAGTGGCGCATATCATCCGTGAATATGCGCCGTGACTCCAGTGCCGCGGTAGCGATCCTCCTGCTAAAACGCTGAACGAACGCTCTAAACCGCTTTAACTGATACCTTCTACCAATAAGGCGTCAACCCGCTGGAAGCCCCGTGGCAGCTTGTTGCCACGCCGGCCACGCTCGCCCTTGTAGTGTTCCAGGTCATCGGCCTTGAGCGACAAGGTACGCTTGCCCGCCTGCAACACCAGGGTCGCACCGTCCGGAATCACCGCCAGGTCAGTGACGTATTCCTCGCGGCTGGCCACGCGCTCACCGGGAATGCCGATGATCTTGTTGCCCTTGCCCTTGCCCAGTTGCGGCAGGTCGCTGACCTTGAAGATCAGCAGCCGGCCCTCGGTGGTCACCGCCGCCAGCCAGTTCTGCTCACGGTCGGCCACCGACTTGGGTGGCATCACCTTGGAGCCGTTGGGCAGACTCAGCAGGGTCTTGCCCGCCTTGTTCTTGGCCTGCAGGTCTTCACCCTTGACCACGAAACCATACCCGGCGTCGGAAGCGATGACATACAAGGCCTCGTCTTCAGGCAGCAACACGCACTCGAAGCTGGCGCCCGGCGGCGGCGTCAGACGACCGGTCAGCGGCTCGCCCTGGCCACGGGCCGAAGGCAAGGTATGGGCCGCCACCGAGTAGCTGCGCCCGGTGGAGTCGATAAACACCGCGAACTGGTTGGAGCGCCCCGCCGCCGAGGTCTTGAAGCCATCACCGGCCTTGTAGGACAGGCCCGTGGCATCAATATCATGGCCTTTTGCACAGCGAACCCAACCTTTTTCCGACAAAACGACCGTTACCGGCTCGGTCGGCATCAGTTCGTTTTCCGACAGGGCCTTGGCTTCGCTACGGGCAACAATCGGCGAGCGACGGTCGTCGCCATAGGTTTGCGCATCAGCCACCAGTTCGGTGCGGACCAGCTTCTTCAACTTGGCTTCGCTGGCCAGCAGCGCTTGCAGCTTGGCCTGTTCCTTGAGCAGCTCATCCTGCTCGTTGCGCAACTTCATCTCTTCCAGGCGCGCCAACTGACGCAAGCGGGTGTCGAGGATGTAGTCGGCCTGGATCTCGCTGAGGTCGAAACGCGCGATCAACTCGGCCCGCGGGTGCTCCGCGGTGCGGATGATATGAATCACTTCATCCAGGTTGAGGTAGGCGATCAGCAAGCCGTCCAACAGGTGCAGGCGCTTCTCGACCTTGTCCAGGCGGAACTTCAGGCGCCGGCGCACGGTGTTGACGCGGAACGACAACCACTCCACCAGCAAGGCGCGCAGGTTCTTCAACTGCGGCTTGCCGTCGAGGCCGATGATGTTGATGTTGACCCGGTAGCTGGACTCAAGATCAGTGGTGGCGAACAGATGCTGCATCAGTTCGTCGAGGTCGATACGGTTCGAGCGCGGGATGATCACGATACGGCACGGGTGCTCGTGGTCGGATTCATCCCGCAGGTCGGCGACCATCGGCAGCTTCTTGGCCTGCATCTGCGCGGCGATCTGTTCCAGCACCTTGGCCCCGGAGACCTGGTGCGGCAGGGCATGCACGACAATATCGCCGTCTTCGATGCGATAGACCGCGCGCATGCGCACCGAGCCACGCCCGGTTTCGTAGATTTTCAGCAGGTCGGCTTGCGGGGTGATGATTTCCGCTTCGGTCGGGTAATCCGGGCCAGGGATGAACTTGCACAGGTCCTCGACGCTGGCGCTGGGCTCATCGAGCAGGTGCACACAGGCATTGGCCACTTCCCGCAGGTTGTGCGGCGGCACGTCGGTGGCCATGCCCACGGCGATACCGGTGGTGCCGTTGAGCAGGATATTCGGCAAACGCGCCGGCAACACCGCCGGTTCATCGAGGGTGCCGTCGAAGTTCGGCACCCAGTCCGCGGTGCCCTGGCCCAGTTCGCTGAGCAGCACTTCGGAGTAACGCGACAAGCGCGATTCGGTGTAGCGCATGGCCGCGAAGGACTTCGGATCGTCCGGCGCACCCCAGTTACCCTGGCCGTCCACCAGGGTATAGCGGTAGCTGAACGGCTGGGCCATCAGCACCATGGCTTCGTAGCAGGCCGAGTCGCCGTGGGGGTGGAACTTGCCGAGCACGTCACCGACGGTACGCGCGGACTTCTTGTGCTTGGCGTCGGCATCCAGCCCCAGCTCACTCATGGCGTAGACAATACGCCGCTGTACCGGCTTCAGGCCGTCGCCGATATGGGGCAGCGCACGGTCCATGATCACGTACATGGAGTAGTTGAGGTAGGCCTGTTCGGTGAAGTCAGCCAATGACCGGCGTTCTACGCCATCCAGGCTGAGATCAAGGGAGTCGCTCATGCGGGCCTCATCAGTTCGTTGTCTGGCGCGGCGGTGATAGCGCCGCGCTGGTGAATTCGGGGGTGTTCAACAGGCGCGGGCCCGGCAGCCGTGGTTCGCCGCCGGGACAGCCGCGCATCAGGTCAGGACCTCGGCCAGGTCGCCCTTGGATTCCAGCCAGGTCTTGCGGTCGCCGGCACGTTTCTTCGCCAAAAGCATATCCATCATTTCCGAAGTGGCTTCGAAATCGTCCAGGGTCAACTGCACCAGGCGCCGGGTATTCGGATCCATGGTGGTTTCCCGCAGTTGCGGCGGGTTCATCTCACCCAGGCCCTTGAATCGGGTGACCTGGGGTTTGCCGCGCTTCTTCTCCGCCACCAGGCGATCGAGAATACCGTCACGCTCGCCTTCGTCGAGGGCGTAGTAGATTTCCTTGCCCAGGTCGATACGGTACAGCGGCGGCATCGCCACATAGACGTGTCCGGCATCCACCAACGGGCGGAAATGCTGGACGAACAGGGCGCAGAGCAGGGTCGCGATGTGCAGGCCGTCGGAGTCGGCGTCGGCGAGGATGCAGATCTTGCCGTAGCGCAGCTGGCTGATGTCCGCCGCACCCGGATCGACACCGATGGCCACGGCGATGTTGTGCACTTCCTGGCTGGCGAGCACTTCGCTGCCGTCGACTTCCCAGGTATTGAGGATCTTCCCGCGCAACGGCAGGATCGCCTGGAACTCCTTGTCCCGCGCCTGCTTGGCCGAACCGCCGGCGGAATCACCTTCCACCAGGAACAGCTCGGCACGCATCGGGTCCTGCCCGGCACAGTCGGCCAGCTTGCCCGGCAGCGCCGGCCCTTGGGTAACGCGTTTGCGCTCGACCTTCTTGCTCGCCTTCAGGCGCCGGCCGGCGTTGTTGATCGCCAGTTCCGCCAGTTGCATGCCCAGCTCGGGGTTGGCGTTGAGCCACAGGCTGAAGGCGTCCTTGACCACCCCGGAAACGAAGGCGGCGGCTTCGCGGGACGACAGCCGCTCCTTGGTCTGGCCGGAGAACTGCGGCTCCTGCATCTTCATCGACAGGACAAAGGCAATCCGTTCCCAGACGTCTTCCGGCGCCAGCTTCACGCCGCGCGGCAGCAGGCTGCGGAATTCGCAGAACTCGCGCATGGCATCGAGCAAGCCCTGGCGCAAACCGTTGACGTGGGTGCCGCCCTGGGCGGTGGGGATCAGGTTGACGTAGCTTTCCTGGACGCTGTCGCCGCCTTCCGGCAACCACAGCAAGGCCCAGTCCACCGCTTCCTTGTTACCGGCGAGGCTGCCGCAGAAAGGTTCGTCCGGCAGGCGCTCGAATTCACTGACCGCATCCACCAGATAGGAACGCAGGCCATCTTCGTAATGCCATTCGACCTTCTCGCCGGTAGCCTTGTCCTCGAAGCTGACCAGCAGCCCCGGGCACAGTACCGCCTTGGCCTTGAGCACGTGCTTGAGGCGGCTGACGGAAAATTTCGGCGAATCGAAATACTTCGGGTCCGGCGCAAAGTACACGCTGGTGCCGGTGTTGCGCTTGCCGACGGTGCCGACCACTTCCAGCTCGGTGGCCTTGTAGCCATCGGCGAAGGTCATCTGGTATTCGTTGCCGTCGCGCTTGACCCGGACCCGCACCTGGGTCGACAAGGCGTTGACCACGGAAATCCCCACGCCGTGCAGGCCGCCGGAGAACTGGTAGTTCTTGTTGGAGAACTTGCCGCCGGCGTGGAGCTTGGTGAGGATCAGCTCGACGCCCGACACACCCTCTTCCGGATGAATGTCCACCGGCATGCCGCGACCGTCGTCGGAGACTTCCAGGGAGTGGTCGGCGTGCAGGATCACCTGTACCGATTTCGCATGCCCGGCCAAGGCTTCGTCGACACTGTTGTCGATGACTTCCTGGGCAAGGTGGTTCGGCCGACTGGTGTCGGTGTACATGCCCGGGCGTTTGCGCACCGGGTCGAGGCCCGAGAGGACTTCGATGGCGTCTGCGTTATAAGAGCTAGCGCTGGGAGTGGCCATGGGGTCTCGTCGTCAGTCGTCTATGAATAGGGGTCATTCTCGGGCTCCGCGCCTCAGGGCATCAGAGCTGCGAGAAATCGATCGCCTGGTATGTATCGGCACCGATGCCGGCAAAGCTGAGCAAGGCCGGCAATTGTTCGGCAAAGCCCTGGAAACTATGATCGCCGCCGGCCTGGATACGCAAGGCACAGGCCCGGTAATACTGCTGGGCGGCGCGATAGTCCAGGGTTTCGTCGGCGGTCTGCAGCCAGACCTGGAAACGTTGCGGGTCCTGGGGCGCTGGGACTTCCAGCTCGGCCAGGGCCGTCACGTGATCAAGGGTCAGGTCCCAGGTTTCGCCACTGTAGAGGTTCTGCTGGGGGCCGAGGAAGCCGTCGAACATCCGGTGCGGCGCCACCGCCGGGTTGACCAGCAACGCCTTCAGCCCATGGCGCTCGGCCAGGCACGTCGCATAGTAGCCGCCGAGCGAGCTGCCGACCAGCAGTGGACGACCGAGTTCGGCAATCGCCGCTTCCAGCTGCGGTATCGCCTGGCGGGGATGATGATGCAGGGCCGGCACCCGCAGCTGCGCTTCCAGGCCCAGGCGCTCCATCAGTTGGATCAACTGAGTGGCCTTCTTCGACAGCGGAGAGCTGTTGAAACCGTGGATATACAGGATCGAACCGGACATGTGAGCGTTCTCCATTGGCAGGCTCCCGCACACAGGAGCCGGGCACCGCACAGGCAAAGACGCGCAGTTTAGCCTGACTCCGGCGCGCTGACTCGCCCTGAGACGTTTCCTACCCATTAAGAAGAAGTGATCAGTAGCCGGTGCCGCCGTAGTCGACCTCGAAATCGAAGCCGCGGACCCGGGAAATCGCCGTCTCCAGCCGTCCGTCCGAATGCAGGCGCAGCCAGCGATAGCCCGGTGACTTGTCGTCGACCTTGAAATCCTCGCTACCCGGCGCGAACTGCACGCAGGTAGAAGGCGACGCCAGCAGGCGTACGCCGTTGCGCTCGCGGTCCAGTTCCTGGTGGATATGCCCCCAGAGCAGCGCGCGAACCTGGGGAAAGCGGTCGAGCACGGCGAACAGTGCCTCCGGATTGCGCAAGCCGATGGGCTCCATCCAGGCACAATCGATGGAAATCGGATGATGGTGGAAACACACCAGGTGATGGCGCTGCGGCGCTTCGCTCAGGGCTTGCGCGAGCAACTGCAGCTGTTCGTCCTGCAGATAGCCGGGGACCGAGCCCGGTACGGCGGAATCCAGCAGGGTAATCCGCCAGTTGCCGATATCCACCACCGGCTCGAGCAGATCGCTGTGGTGAGCGGCCTCGGCCATTTCCCGCAACTCGTCGTGATTGCCGGGCAGCCAGCGCGCCGGTGCGTCGATCGCCTCGCTCAACTCACGGAACTGCCGATAGGACGCCACCGTACCGTCCTGGGACAGGTCACCCGTGGCCAGCAGCAGGTCGACAGCGGGCTGCTCCGCCAGCACGCAATCGATCACCCGTTGCAGGCTGTCCCGGGTATTCATGCCCAGCAACGTGCCGTCCGCCTCGGCAAACAGATGGCTGTCGGACAGTTGCACGAGCAACACGGCGTCCGCGGGGGTCGACTGAATGGATTCGCTCGGCAAGAGGCTCTCCTGCAAAATGCTGAGGGGTCGTTCTGCACGCTTCGCTCGGAAAGCGCGCCGCAGGCAATTATGGTCGGGGAATCGGCAAAGAGGAAATGGGTGAAACGGACACACTTCACATTTAACCGGATACAACCTAGCGAATCGCCTCGAACTCATGGCCGCAGGCCAGGCAATGACTCAGCCACTCCCCGAGAAACACATTGAGCTGGGCTTTTTCGTCCGGCTGGTGCATGGCCGAGTTCGGATACGGATAGATACTGCGAAAACGCCGGGCATGTTCGGCACTGATCACCTCGGCCATGCGCGCGTCGTGGTAGACCTGTACCTGCAACTGCGGCACCGGCAACCACGGCAGGCTGTGTTCCTGGCGCACCAGCAAGGTGGTGGTGTAGGGATTGTCCTGCAACACCTCCAGCGCCAGCACGCCGAGCATCTGCTCGCCCTGGGTCATGGCAATGCGCCGCGCGCGCTGCTGCTCGCGCATCTGCGGCAGCAACCGCATGAGGCGCGCATAGTTGGCCTCGCAGGCCGCTTGCAGCCCCACCAGGTCAACCCGATAACGTTCGCGCAACAGACTTACGACCATAGCCCCCTCACTTCAGCGCGGTTCAACGCCAGCCATTGCAAGGCAATGATCGACGCCGCGTTGGCAATTCGCCCATCGCGCACGGCTTGCAGAGCGTCTTCGAACGCCCAGACCGTGGCACGGATATCTTCATTTTCTTCCGGCAACCCGTACAGGCCGCCAGCCCCTTGGGTGTCGCAACGCCCCAGGTACAGATGCACCAATTCGTTGCTGCCCCCCGGCGACGGAAAGTACCGGGAGATCGGCCACAGGGCCGTCAGGTTCAGGTCAGCTTCCTCCTGTGCCTCGCGGTGGGCAACCTCTTCCGGTTGTTCGTCCTTGTCGATCAGACCGGCGACCAGCTCGATCATCCAGGGATTCTCCGCCTTGCCCATGGCGCCGACCCGGAACTGCTCCAGCAGCAGCACTTCATCGCGTCGGGCATCGTAGGGCAGGACACACACGGCATCGTGCCGGACAAAGACTTCGCGATTGATCGTATTGCCCATGCCGCCGTCAAACAGTTCATGGCGCAGGTGCAGGCGATCGAGCCGATAGAAGCCCTTGAAGCAGTTCTCCCGGAGGATGACCTCGACTGTGGTCGGGCTGGTCCTGGTGCTGTCCGTCATCATGTTCCCCATTGTGATAGCGGCGAGGCTTTCCCTCGACTTCGCGCCATCCTAACGCGCCGAAGTGCCATGATGCAGCCCTTTCCCCTCGCCGGGATAGACGGGCGCCCCTGAAACCTACTCTAATTAGCGTAGTGGCGAACCGAGTACGCCGCTGACAGTCGAAGCACGATCACTTGACCTTTCTTTCGCTGACGAAGGACACCCATGTCGTTTTTTAAAATCGCCGCGCTGACGCTCATCGCCCTGACCCTGGGCGCTTGCCAGAGCCTGTTCCAGCCAAGCCTGAAGACCCCGCTGAGCGTCAAGAGCGACGCTTCCGAACAGGTCAAGCCGGGCTGCAGCAATCCGGACTGCCCGCTGGTGAATATCAATACCGTGCATTTCCCCGATGAGCCGCAACTGGACGCAGCGGTGGAGCGGGCGTTGCTGCAGATGGGCCGGACCTCGCCCGAGACGCCGCTGCCGACTTCGCTCAAGCTCTATCGGGAACAATTCCTCGCCACCGCCGAAAGCGGCCACAGCAGCTACTTGGAGGCCAAGGTACGTGAGCAGCATGACGGCTTGGTGATCGTCGAACTCGCCAGCTACCTGGACGATGGTGCCGAGCACGGCATGCCGGGGCGCGGCTTCCTCACCTGGTCGCGCCAGGATCACAAGGCCCTGAGCTTGCAGGACATGCTGCTGCCCGGCCAGGAAGAGACATTCTGGAAGCTGGCCAAGGTCGCCCATAACAACTGGCAGATCAACAACCGGCTGGACCAGGACTTCATTGCGTCCTGGCCCTTCCGGCAAACCCCGAACGTCACCCTGGCCAGCGACGGCGTGATCCTCAAGTACAACGTGACGACCATCGCCCCCTACGCCATGGGCCTGATCGAAATGAGCATTCCCTACCAGCGCCTCAACGGCGTGCTCAAGCCCGAGCTGTTCCCCGCCCGACGTTGAATGCACGACCGAGCAGCCCTTGCAGCAACCCTGCCACCACCAGTGACGGCAGGGTTGCGCCCAGCTCCGGATGGAAATTGGCCAGCAGGTGGTAGGTCGACACACCGCCCAACCAGGCCAGCAGTGCCGGCCAGCGCAACAGCGACGAGGCGCCCGCGGCACTGCGTCCACGCAGGATGAAGTGATCCACCAGCACCACGCCGAACAGCGGCGCGAACACCGAGCCGATCAGCAACAGGAAGTTCTGGTATTGCGCCAAGGGTGCGAAGCAGGCGATGAGGGTGCAAAGCACACCGATGGTCAGGGCCAGGTGCTCGACCTTCCAGCGCAGCAGGATGCCGCTGGAGACCGCCGCCGAGTGGATATCGGCAAAGGCGTTTTCCGACTCGTCGAGCAGGATCAACAACAGCGGAATCCCCAACCCGGCACCGGCCAGGGCCAGCAGCAAGGCATTGGTTTCACCGCTGGGAGCGAACGCCAGGGTGTAGGCCACGCCCAGGCTCATCAGCCAGAAGTTGCCGATCAGAAAGCCCAGCGCCGTGCCGCCGAACACGCTTTTCGCGCGCTTGCCGAAACGCGAGTAGTCGGCGATCAGCGGCAACCAGGACAGCGGCATGGCAATGGCGATATCGAAGCCCACGGCAAACGGCATCGAGCCATCACCGCCCTGCGCCCACAGCGCCGCCAGGTCGGCCTTGGCGAAGAGGTTCCAGGTCAGCCACAGGCAGGCCGCCAGCAGCAGCCAGATGCCCCACTTGCGCAGGATCTTGCGCACGAAGGTCAGTGGACCGCTGACCGCCAGCAGGGTCGCCAGCGCGCCGAACACCAGGGTCCAGAGCAGCGGGTTGGCCAACAGGCTGCCCTCGCTGAACGCCCGGGCGCCCAACAGGCTCGCCGCATCGCGCATGACGATGATTTCGAACGCGCCCCAACCCACCAGTTGCAGCAGGTTGAGCAGCGCCGGCAGGCTGGCGCCGTACTGGCCGAGGCTGAGTTTCAGCGCGGCCATGGAGGCAAGGCCGGTGTCGCTGCCGATCACGCCGACGGCGGCCAGCAGCAGGACACCGACCACGGTGCCGAGGAGGATCGCCAGCAACGAACCGGACAGGCCCAGGCCCGGTGCCAGCAAGGCACCGGTTTGCAGGACCATCAGGCCGATGCCGAGGGAAAACCACAGGGAGAACAGATCGCGCGCGCCGAACACACGCTTGTCGGCGGGGACCGCGAGATCGGGGGAGTAGGTGCTGGGAGTGTTCAAGAGTGTTGGCCCAAGGGAAGGAGATAGGTGTTTTTATCGTGAGAGCGTCCTTGCCCG
>NZ_JACAQA010000012.1:26546-126228 GCF_013385425.1 Pseudomonas gingeri
TTGCCCGCGAAGAGGCCCTTACAAGCGCCCGGTTACCTCAGACCGCATCAGACCTTCTGGTACAACTGGCTACCTTCGCGCTTGAAGCGCTCCGCCTGCTCCGCCATGCCCTGCGCCGCCTCCACATCAACCGCTTCGATCCGCTGGTTGGCCGCGTATTCACGGACTTCCTGGGTAATCTTCATCGAGCAGAACTTCGGCCCGCACATCGAGCAGAAATGCGCGACCTTGGCCGAATCCTTCGGCAGGGTCTCGTCGTGGTAGGCCCGTGCGGTATCCGGGTCCAGGCCCAGGTTGAACTGGTCTTCCCAACGGAACTCGAAGCGCGCCTTGCTCAAGGCGTTGTCGCGGATCTGCGCGCCCGGGTGACCCTTGGCAAGGTCGGCGGCATGGGCGGCGATCTTGTAGGTGATGATCCCGGTCTTCACGTCATCCTTGTTCGGCAGGCCCAGGTGCTCCTTGGGCGTGACGTAGCAGAGCATGGCGCAACCGAACCAGCCGATCATCGCCGCACCGATACCGGAGGTGATGTGGTCGTAGCCCGGCGCAATGTCAGTGGTCAGCGGGCCAAGGGTGTAGAACGGCGCCTCGTCGCAGCACTCCAGCTGCTTGTCCATGTTCTCCTTGATCAACTGCATCGGCACATGCCCCGGGCCTTCGATCATGCACTGCACGTCGTGCTTCCAGGCGATCTTGGTCAACTCGCCCAAGGTCTCCAGCTCGCCGAACTGCGCTTCGTCGTTGGCGTCGGCAATCGAACCCGGACGCAGGCCGTCGCCCAGCGAGAAGCTGACGTCGTAGGCCTTCATGATTTCGCAGATTTCGTCGAAATGGGTGTAGAGGAAGTTCTCTTTATGATGCGCCAGGCACCACTTGGCCATGATCGAACCGCCACGGGAAACGATCCCGGTGACGCGCTTGGCGGTCATCGGCACGTAGCGCAGCAGTACGCCGGCGTGGATGGTGAAGTAGTCGACGCCCTGCTCGGCCTGTTCGATCAGGGTGTCGCGGAACAGCTCCCAGGTCAGGTCCTCGGCCACGCCATTGACCTTCTCCAGGGCCTGGTAGATCGGCACGGTACCGATCGGCACCGGCGAGTTGCGGATGATCCACTCGCGGGTTTCATGGATGTGCTTGCCGGTGGACAGGTCCATGACCGTGTCCGAGCCCCAGCGGATGCCCCAGGTCAGCTTGGCCACTTCTTCCTCGATGGAAGAACCCAGGGCGCTGTTGCCGATATTGCCGTTGATCTTCACCAGGAAGTTGCGGCCGATGATCATCGGCTCCAACTCCACGTGGTTGATGTTGGCCGGGATGATCGCGCGACCGCGGGCGATTTCCTCGCGGACGAATTCGGCGGTGATCTGTTTCGGGATGCTCGCACCGAAACTGTGGCCAGGATGCTGTTGCTTGAGCAGGCCGGCGGCGCGAGCCTCCTCCAGCTTGAGATTCTCGCGGATGGCGACGTATTCCATCTCGGCGGTGATGATGCCCTGGCGCGCGTAGTGCATCTGGCTGACGTTGGCGCCGGCCTTGGCCCGACGCGGGTTGTGCACATGGGCGAAACGCAGCTTGGTCAGCTCCGGGTCAGCGAGGCGCTGCTGACCGAAGTTCGAACTCAGCCCGGTCAGGCGTTCGGTGTCGCCACGGCTGTCGATCCAGGCCGAGCGCACATCGCCCAGGCCCTTGCGCACGTCGATGATCACGTTCGGATCGGTGTAGGGACCGGAGGTGTCGTAGACCAGCACCGGGGCGTTGACCTCGCCGCCGAAGTCGGTCGGCGTGATATCCAGGCTGATTTCGCGCATCGGCACACGGATATCCGGGCGCGAGCCCTGCACGTAGATTTTCTGCGAACGGGTAAAAGGCTGTACCGATTGCTCATCGACCTTGGCTGAATCGCTGAGGTTGGCGGCATCTTTCAATTTTGTACTCATCACGGCTCTCCAGACGGTATCCAGGGGGATTGTCGGGACGAACCTGAAGGCACGGACGCACCAGGGCTGGTGCTGTGCTCGGTGCTCGTGAAGGCTGTTCGATTGTCGAACAACATCCCGGACGGAGCACAAGAGGACTCGCCGGGGGACGAGAAATCTTGTTCCCTACGCAGGCGCTAACCTGATCAGGTTCAACGGGATCCGGAATTATCCGATCTCAGCCTCATAGCAAGGCACCCCGACAAGAACAAGCCGAGTGTAGAGAAGACTGCGACATAATGCCATCGCCCCCTTATTCGTCTGGATAAATGGCAGATATACAGGATTGTTGCCGACCCGCCCCGGCACTACACTCGCTACTTCTTGACGCTGGACAGGCCGGGCAGTAGCCTCGGCCATCGCATTACCACCGTAATATTTACTCTAGGAACTGCCTCATGCTGCGCAAACTTTCACTGGCCCTGGCCGTGTCTTGTGCGACCAACGGACTGGTCTGGGCAGCTGAAACGCCCCTGACGGCCAAGACCGATCTGGTCAGCGTGTACCAGGAAGCCGTGGGCAACAACGCCGACCTGGCCGCCGCCCGCGCCAACTATGACGCGCAAAAGGAAGTCGTGCCCCAGGCCCGGGCCGGCCTGCTGCCGAACCTGTCGGCCGGCGCCAGTACGAACAATGTCCAGACCTCCATCGACCAGCCGTCGATGAACCTCAACCGCAGCGCCACGACCTACCAGGCGACCCTGTCCCAGCCGCTGTTCCGGGCCGACCGCTGGTTCCAGTACCAGGCCGCCAAGGACGTCAACGAACAGGCCGCCCTGCAACTCTCGGCGACCGAGCAGAACCTGATCCTGCAAAGCGCCGAAAGCTATTTCGCGGTACTGCGCGCCCAGGACACCCTGGCCTCGACCAAAGCCGAGGAAGCGGCGTTCAAGCGCCAGCTCGACCAGTCCAACGAGCGCTTCGACGTCGGCCTGTCGGACAAGACCGACGTGCTGCAATCCCAGGCCAGCTACGACACCTCGCGGGCCAACCGGATCGCTGCCCAGCGCTCGGTGGAGGATGCCTTCGAAGCCCTGATCACCCTGACCAACCGTCAGTACAACTCGATCCAGGGCATCGTCCACACCTTGCCGGTGCTGGCGCCGACCCCGAATGACGCCAAGGCCTGGGTCGACACCGCGGCCCGGCAGAACCTCAACCTGTTGGCGAGCAACTACGCCGTCAGCGCCGCCGAGGAAACCCTCAAGCAGCGCAAGGCCGGCCATGCCCCGACCCTTGACGCGGTGGCCAAGTACGAGGCCGGCGACAACGACGGTTTCGGCCTGGGCAACCCCAATGCGTTGGGTCAGAGTTATGCCGGCCCAGTGAAGCAGACCACGATCGGCCTGCAATTGAGTGTGCCGCTCTACAGTGGCGGCCTGACCAGCTCGCAAGTGCGTGAATCCACTTCGCGCCTGAGCCAGACCGAGCAGCAGCGTGAAGCCCTGCGTCGCCAGGTGGTGGAAAACACCCGCAACCTGCATCGTGCGGTGAACACCGATGTGGAACAGGTGCAGGCGCGCAAGCAGTCGATCATCTCCAACCAGAGTGCGCTGGAAGCGACCGAAATCGGTTATCAGGTGGGGACGCGCAATATCGTCGATGTGCTGGATGCCCAGCGTCAGCTGTACACCTCGGTGCGCGACTACAACAACACCCGCTATGACTACATTCTCGACAACCTGCGCCTGAAGCAGGCGGCGGGCACCTTGAACCCGGGCGACCTGAGCGACCTGCAGCGCTACCTGAAGGCCGACTACAACCCGGACAAGGACTTCCTGCCACCGGATCTGGCGAAGGCAGCCGCGGCCAATCTCAAGGGCAATCCAAAGTATTGATCGGGACCTTGAGAACACCACGAAACCTGTAGGAGCAGGGCTTGCCCGCGAAGCTTTTGGCGCCAGTGAGGCCCTCTTCGCGGGCAAGCCCTGCTCCTACAGGACGTATTGCGGCCACAAAATCGTGTTCATCCTTGATTGAGGTTCTAGCGCGACAACAAACGCCCCAACCCATCCAGCAAACGCTGCAACGCGCCCTGGTTGGCCCGCATCACCTTCAGCCCCGCCTCACCCATCTTCTGCGCATCACGCGGCAACTCGAACAGGCGCTGCACCGCCACCGCCAGGCCTTCGGCATCCTCCACTTCCTGCAACGCCCCCGCTTCACGCATCAACGCAGCGATCTCGAGGAAGTTGAACAGGTGCGGCCCGCTCAACACCGGCTTGCACAGCGCCGCCGGCTCCAGCAGGTTATGCCCGCCGTTGGGCACCAGGCTGCCGCCGACGAACGCGCTGTCAGCCAAGGCGTAGAGAAACAGCAGCTCGCCCATGGTGTCACCGAGCAACACCGAGGTTTGCGCACTGACAGGCTCGCCGCTGGAACGCCGTACCGTCGAAAAACCCTGCTCCTGGCACAAGGCGAACACGCTGTCGAAGCGCTCCGGGTGACGCGGCACCAGGATCAGCAAGGCGTTCGGATAGTTGCCCAACAATTGCCGATGGGCCGCCAGCACCACCGCGTCCTCACCTTCATGGGTGCTCGCGGCGATCCACACCGGCCGTTCCTGTGCCTGCCATTGCCCACGCAGTTCAGCGGCGCGCACCAGCAGTTGCGGGTCGATGCTCAAATCGAACTTGATCGAGCCGGTCACCTCGACGCATTCAGGCCGGGCGCCCAGTTGCCGGAAACGCTCGGCTTCGGCTTCGGTCTGCACCGCGATCAGGCTCATTTCCTCCAGCATCGGCCGGGTCAGGCGGGCGAATCGCCCATAACCCTTGGCCGAACGCGCCGACAGTCGCGCATTGGCCAGCGCCACCGGAATCCCGCGCCTGGCGCACTGATGGATATGGTTGGGCCACAGCTCGGTCTCCATGATCACCGCCAGCTTTGGCCGCGCCGCCTCGAGAAAACGCGCCGCCGCCCACGGCAAGTCGTAAGGCAGGTAGCAATGCTGAATGCGCGGCTCGTCGGCGAACAGCGCCTTGATCCGCTCGGAACCGGTGGGCGTCATGCAGGTGACCGTGATCGGCAGCTGCGGATACTTCGCCAGCAAGGCGCGAATCATCGGCGCGGCGGCAATACTCTCGCCAACCGACACGGCGTGCACCCAGATCCCGTCCGGGCGCAATGTCGGCAGGCCACGGGCAAAGCGCTCGCCGACCCGCCGGGCATAAGCCGGCGCCCTGCGCGCCCGCAGCCATAGACGCAACGCCACCAGCGGCAGCCCCAGGTGAAACAAAAAGCTGTAGAGAGTTCTATTCATGGCGACGGAGTTTATCGACTTTTTCAGCCGATCGCCTGCAAGTGCTCGGCAAAGCGTTCAGCCAGCCAGCGCGCCGCCGGTCCCAGGGGCTCATCGCGGCGCCAGACCAGTTCAACCACCAGCGCCGGCGGCGTCCATTCGCTGCTCAGCTCGACCATCTGGTTCTGGTACGCCGGGTATTGCACCACGTGCCGTGGCAGCCAGGCCCAGCCCAGGCCGCGCATCAACAGCTCAGCCATCACGTAGAAGGAGTCCGCCCGCCAGACCTGCGGACTGAGCTGTTCGTCGCCGGGGTAACCGCTCTGTTGCGGGGAAATGAGCAATTGCCGATGCCGGGCCAGTTGCTGGCGGTTGACCCGCAGCGAAGCCGCCAAAGGGTGATTGACCGCGCACACCGTGACCATTTCGACACTGCCCAACGCCCGTCGCTCCAGGGTTTGCGGCATCTGGTCGTGGTGGAACAGCAGGCCCAGGTCCGCCCGTCGCTCCACCAGTTTGCGCGCGACATCACCCTGGGCACCGCTGGCCAGTTGCACCTCGACGCTGGGGTAATGCTCCGACAGCGCTTCCAGACTGTCGAGCACCGGCTGATAGGGCATGGCCTCGTCCTGGGCCAGGCGCAAACAGGCTTCCTCGCCACGCATCAAGGCCAGCGCCCTACCATTGAGACGATCGCACTGGCGTAGCACTTCCCGCGCCTCCTCCAGCAACGCGGCCCCGGCCTCGGTCAACTTCGGCTGGCGGCCGCTGCTACGCTCGAACAGCGTCACCCCCAGATCGGTCTCCAACAGGGCGATCGCATTGCTGACCGCCGACTGCGCCTTGTGTTGCTGGCGGGCCACGGCGGAAAACGAACGCTGCTCGGCAACGCCGACGAACAGGCGCATCTGCTCCAGGTTCCACTGAATACTCATGGGCAACCCATCTTTTTTTCAGATAGGTAATGACTTTACCCCATCTGGTGAGTCTCTAGAATGCCAACCTTATCAGCAGGCCCAAATACGAGAGATTGTCCCATGCACGCTTACTACTACCTGGCCATCGCCATCTGCGCCGAAGTCATCGCCACCGTCTCCATGAAAGCGGTCAAGGGCCTGAGCACGCCGATCCCCTTGTTGCTGATCATCGTCGGTTACGCCATCGCCTTCTGGATGCTGACCCTGGTGGTGCGCACGGTGCCGGTGGGCGTGGCCTACGCGGTCTGGGCCGGGATGGGCATTGTCATGGTCAGCGTCGCGGCGCTGTTTCTCTACGGGCAGAAGCTGGATATCCCGGCGATGCTCGGCATGGGCCTGATCGTCCTCGGTGTGGTGGTGATCCAGCTGTTCTCGAAGACCGCCGGGCACTAGCCCGCTCGCCACCTGTATACTGCGAGCCTTGTCTTGAACACCGAGGTCGCCGCATGCCATCCGCTCTCTCCACCGATGTCCTGATTGTCGGCGCCGGCGTTGCCGGTCTCTGGCTCAACGCGCGCCTGCGCCGCCAGGGGTTTTCGACGGTACTGGTGGAACGCGCCAGCCTCGGCGGCGGACAGAGCCTCAAATCCCAGGGCATCATCCACGGCGGTGCCAAATACGCCCTGCACGGTGCCCTGAGCGGCGCCTCGGAAGCCATCGCCGACATGCCGCGGCGCTGGCGCGAGGCCCTGGCCGGCAACGGCGAGCTCGACCTGTCGGGCGTGCGCCTGCTCTCCGAAGCCCACTATCTGTGGTCTCCCGGCACCCTGGCCGGCAATCTCACCAGCTTCTTCGCCAGCAAGGCCGTGCGCGGTCGGGTCGACCAGGTCAAGGGCGAACAACTGCCGCCCGCCCTGCAAAACCCGCGCTTCAAGGGCAAGGTCTATCGCCTGGCCGAACTGGTGATCGATGTGCCGAGCCTGATCACCCGCCTGGCCGAACTGGCCGGTGACGGCCTGCTGGCCGGCCACGATATCGAACCCCTGCTGGACAACGAGCAACTGGTGGGCCTGCGGGTCGATGGCCGCGATATCCATGCCCAACGCATTGTGCTCAGCGCCGGGGCGGGCAACGCCGCGCTGCTCAAGGCCCTCGGCCTGAGCCAGCCGGCCATGCAGACACGCCCCTTGCACATGGTGCTGGTCAAAGGCCCAAGCCTGAAGCCGTTGTACGCCCATTGTCTGGGCGGCGGACCCAAGCCACGGATTACCGTGACCACCCATCCGGCGGCCGATGGCCAGTGGGTCTGGTACCTCGGCGGCGATATCGCCGAGGCCGAAGGCGTCGCCCGCGAGCCCGCCGCGCAGATCGCCAGCGCCCAGAAGGAACTCGGCAACCTGCTGCCCTGGGTCGACCTGAGCCAGGCGCAATGGGCCACCTTGCGGGTCGAGCGCGCCGAACCGCTGCAATCGGGCCTGACCCGTCCGGACAACGCCTTCCTCGCCGAACAGGATCGCCTGCTGGTGGGCTGGCCGACCAAGCTGGCCCTGGCGCCGGACTTCGCCGACCGAGTGCTCAAGAGCCTGGAACGCGACGGTATCCGTCCGGGCCCGGCAGCCACCTTGCCCGACCTGCCGAAGCCGACGATGGCGCAAACCCCTTGGGAGCAACTGCTGCCATGAGCCTGCCGACCCTGCACGACCTGCATCGAGCCCTCGGTAGTACCGGCCTGCAGGTGTCCCCCCTGGGCCTGGGCACCGTCAAGCTCGGCCGCGACCAGGGAGTCAAATACCCCAACGGTTTCCAGATTCCCGACGACCAGCAAGCCCGCCAACTGCTGCATCTGACCCGCGATCTGGGCATCAACCTGATCGACACCGCGCCGGCCTACGGTCGCAGCGAAGAACGCCTGGGCCCTCTGCTGCGCGGACAGCGCCAGGAGTGGGTGATCGTCAGCAAGGTCGGCGAAGAGTTCGAAGCCGGCCAGTCGAGCCATGACTTCAGTGCCGTCCATACCCGATTCTCCGTGGAGCGCAGCCTGCAACGCCTGGAAACCGACTTTATCGACCTGGTGCTGGTGCACTCCGACGGCAACGACCTGGCGATCCTCGAACACAGCGAGGTCTACCAGACCCTCGCGGCCTTGAAGGGCGAAGGCAAGATCCGTGCTTTCGGTTTTTCCGGCAAAACCGTCGAAGGCGGCCTGAAGGCTCTGGAACAAGGTGATTGCGCGATGATCACCTACAATCTGAACGAACAGGGCGAGAAGCCGGTCATTGACTATGCTGCTGACCATGGCAAGGCGATCCTGGTGAAAAAGGCCCTGGCCAGCGGCCACATCTGCCTGGACCCCGGTATCGACCCGGTGCGGGCCAGCTTCGAACTGCTATTTGCACAGCCCGGCGTTGCCAGTGCTATTGTCGGTACCATCAACCCGCTGCACCTTGCCCATAATGTGGCGACGGTGGCCCGGGTCATTCGCCAAAACTGATGCCGCCCAGGCGGCCGACCCCGACGCAAGAAGGAGCCGAGATGCCGCGGACGCTGATACGCAAGAACCCCAGCGACTTCAAGACCCTGCCATTACTCGTCGAGGCGACCCCCGAAGGCTTGAGCTACCAGAGCGTCGGGATGCCGTTGAACTTTGCGCAAACCCTGCACAAACGCAAACCGGTCGCGGTGGACGACCCCGAGCGTTTCACCCTGGAACTGGCCAACCTCGGCGTCTCGGTGCGACTGACCCTGCACTGGCACAACCGCGACTACTGGGTGTTGGTCCGCCAGCGCCGCCAGGATCGCGGCGACGTGGTGCTCAAGCTGATTTCAGGTTATGTGCCGGCCCATGAACTGGCCATTCCGCTGCTCACCGCGATTGCCGAAATCGCCGAAGAGTGCCTGCTGGAAACCCCGGAAGGCTGGCTGACCGGGCGCTTCAACGACACCTGGCTGCCGGCGCCCTACTCCGCGGCGCTGCATTATCGCGAAGCCCTGCCCTTTCGCCTGACGCCCTTGTCCGGCGCGGCAAGGCCGGTACGCTGCGGCGCGCTGCAGTTGATGGAACGACCGCAGACCTACGTGCACCTGCCCACCGCTTCACTGCAGTTGATCTATGACCTGCGGCTCGAGGTCCCCCGCGACGCCAAATCCCTGAGCCTGTTCCATGTCGACGAACGATTGGAGAACGATCAGTTGGTGGCGCGCCTGGACCGCAGTCGTCCCGATCTGTACCTGATGCCACTCAAGGACGGACGGCCGTGTGCCGAGCTGTACACCCTGAAAAAGGATCAATTGCACCCGGCCAGTACCCGTGGCCTGTACCTGGCGGAAAGCTTTGCCCGACAGGAAGGCTGGGTGGTGCGCGAGGAGCGGATTCGCTGGAAGGACTGGGTCCGGCAGCAGGGGATGGCGGAGCCTGAAAAGGACTCGAAGATCAGGCGCCTGACCGGCAAGGCCCGGCAGATCTTGCGCAAGATCGTGCCGGTGAAAACCGGGCGCTGACAGGGAGGAATGTACGCCATCCCTGTGGGAGATTCTATGGTTGCGGGGAAGCCCTTAAGCAACTTTAGATTGGTACTCGCTCTGGTTTTTTAACAGGGCGAACACCACCCGCGCCAATTTACGGGCAAGGATGACCAACGCCTGAGTCGTGCTGAAGCCACGGGCCCTTAGCTCTTCGTAGAGCGGTTTCCAGGTCGCTGTACGGCTGGCAGACATGGCGGCGTTATGCAGCAGTCGACGAGCCTCTGAGTCACCTCGTTTGGTCAGGCTGCGACGTCCGTCCTTTTGCCCCGATTTGGACACCCTCAGGTCCATCCCAAGAAAGGCGATAAATGCATCGCATCCCCTGAACTCACCACGCTGAAAAGTAGCCAGCAACCGGGCAGCCGTTAAAAAACCAATACCTTCAACCTTCATGCAGCGTTTCAGTTGACCCATCAAGCCAGCTTTTTCCAGCAGGTCCTTGATCATTTTTTCGACGAGCGCTTCGAGTCTTTGCATCGAGCGGACCTGAGCGGCGAATGAGGTTTTCAGAAGCGGCTCATTGGCCCAGCTTTGAACCAGGCTGGTACGGGCCTGGACCAATGCAGCACGCCGACGGAACAGGCTCAACAACTGGCGATAAAGAGGGGACGGCGGCGTCCATGGATGTAACTCCTCGGCCTCATTTTTCAGGTACCGAGCTAATAGGCGGGCATCGAGGGCATCGGTCTTGGCGCGTACATTCACGCCTTTTCGATAGTGGCTCAGTTCATAGCCACCGATCATGTAAATGTCACACCCGGCTTCATAGGCCAAATCGGCAAAAAGCACGTGATAGATGTTCGTGGCTTCAATGGCGATGGTGACAGTTCCAGGCAACGCCTTTAGCCACTTCTTGATGGCCGCCTTGGTGTTGGCAATGGTCTCCAGCAGATCGCGTTCAGCCTGGTAGATCACCAGCTCATTCTTGGCGACATCTACGCCCACTATCGGTTTTGAGACGGGAACCAGCATTGCCATTAAGCATCCTCCGGGATAAGGTTTGGGTACTTGAAGGGGTCACCCAGAGGCGCAGGCTTGTTCCTATCGTCGGTCTAGCCTGAAGCATTCTTTATCGGCGCTTGGGTGAAAGGAGGAGGGGTGAAATCTCCCACGGTCTGTACTGCGCGAACAGTCAGAATCCGGCTTTGTCCCTCCTCCTCCCTTCAAGTCCTACCATACAAGCCGGCTTGCCGGCGATGGCGACCGTATAGTCACCACAAGGTCAAGGACCTCATCGCCGGCAAGCCGGCTCCACACATGGGCCC
Source organism: Pseudomonas gingeri (assembly GCF_013385425.1). Taxonomy (GTDB): domain Bacteria; phylum Pseudomonadota; class Gammaproteobacteria; order Pseudomonadales; family Pseudomonadaceae; genus Aquipseudomonas; species Aquipseudomonas gingeri_D. The sequence continues at coordinate 37,468 of NZ_JACAQA010000012.1, forward strand.
GGCGCTTAGTCAGTTGCTGCGGATCTTCTCGACAATCGCCGTGGTCGAGCTGTTTTCCACCAGCCCAAGCACTTTCACCGTACCGCCATAGGCCGTCACGATGGAAGCACCGACCACCTGGTCGATCCCGTAGTCGCCACCCTTGACCAGCACATCCGGCTTGACCTGGGCCAGCAGGTTCTCCGGGGTGCCCTCGGGGAAACTGATAACCCAGTCCACGGCACCCAGGCCGGCCAGCACGGCCATGCGCCGATCAACGCTGTTGATCGGACGGCCAGGGCCCTTGAGGCGGCTTACCGAGGCATCGTCATTGACCGCGACGATCAGGCGATTGCCCTGGGCCCGCGCCTGCTCCAGGTAGGTCACGTGACCGGCATGGAGGATATCGAAGCAGCCGTTGGTGAACACGATCGTCTCGTTGTGCGCCCGCGCATCGTCGACCGCCAGCAGCAATTGCTCCAGGCCCAGCACACCGCGCTCGGAACCTTCCTCGCGCTGGATCGCCCGGCGCAGCTCAGGTGCACTGATGGCCGCTGTACCCAGCTTGCCGACCACGATGCCGGCGGCGAGGTTGGCCAAGGCCACCGCGTGAGGCAGTTCTTCGCCCGCGGCAATGGCCGCAGCCAGGGTCGAGATCACCGTATCGCCGGCACCGGTCACATCGAACACTTCACGGGCCCGGGCCGGCAGGTGCAGCGCCGGATGATCGGGGCGCAGCAGGGTCATGCCATGCTCGCCACGGGTCACCAGCAAGGCACCGAGGTCCAGGTCCTGCATCAACTGGGCACCCTTGGCCACCAGTTCATGCTCATCGGCACAACCGCCGACGATGGTTTCGAACTCGCTGAGGTTCGGCGTGATCAGGCTCGCGCCACGGTAGATCGAAAAGTCCTTGCCCTTGGGGTCGGCCAGCACGGGAATACCCCGCGCCCGGGCGGCCTGGATCAGGACCTGATGATTCTTCAAGGCGCCTTTGCCATAGTCGGACAGCACCAGCACCTTGATACCTTCGAGCAAGCCGTCGACTTCAGCCCCGAGGGCCAGGGCATCGGTGGCGAAGGGTTCTTCAAAATCGATTCGCAGCAACTGCTGGTGGCGGCTCATGACCCGCAGCTTGACGATGGTCGGCTGGTGCGCAATGCGCTGGAACAGAGCCCGGACCCCGGCGCCCTTGAGGCTGTTGGCCAGGCTGTCGGCGGCCTCGTCGTCACCGGTGACACCCACCAGCGACGCCGGGGCCCCCAGAGCGGCGATGTTCAGGGCAACGTTGGCGGCACCACCGGGGCGATCCTCGATGTGCTCTACCTTGACCACCGGCACCGGCGCCTCAGGAGAAATCCGTGAGGTACCACCATGCCAGTAACGGTCGAGCATGACATCGCCGACCACCAAGACAGGGGCTTGATCGAATCGCGGCATGGACAACTTCATGGAGCAACCCACATAAAAAATGAACAGGGGCGCGATATTAACACAGGGTTGGCGAAGGCTTGCCTAGACAAAAACAGGGCGCAACGATCCGCATCGCGCGCCCTGTCAACGGATCAGACGAGCCCGACGTGCGCCGGTTCGTCCATGCCCATGGCATTGAGACGGGAGTAGTAACCCTTTTGGGCGAGCAGCTCGGCATGGGTACCGCGCTCGACGATACGGCCCTGATCCATGACCAGGATCAGATCGGCCTTCTCGATCGTCGACAGGCGGTGGGCGATCACCAGGGTGGTGCGCCCTTGCATGGCATGATCCAGGGCTGCCTGGATATGCCGCTCCGACTCGGTGTCGAGGGCCGAGGTCGCTTCATCGAGGATCAATAGCGGGGCGTTCTTGAGCAGCGCCCGGGCGATTGCCAGACGCTGGCGCTGACCACCGGAAAGCAGCACACCGTTCTCACCCACGAGGGTGTCAAAGCCCTGCGGCAGTTGCTCGACAAAGTCCTTGGCATAGGCGTCCGCCGCCGCGGCCTCGATATCGGCCCGGGGCGCGCCGGCCAGATCGCCGTAGGCGATATTGTTCGCCACGGTGTCGCTGAACAGGGTGACATGCTGGGTGACCTGGGCAATGTGTCGACGCAGGTTCAGCAGTCGATAGTCCTCGATCTCCACGCCATCGAGAAGAATCTCCCCGCTGTCATGGTGATAGAAGCGCGGGATCAGAGCCGCCAGGGTCGACTTGCCGCTGCCGGAGCGTCCGACCAGGGCCACCATCTGTCCAGGCGCGACACTGAAGCTGACATTATCCAGGACCTGACGCTCGGTTCCCGGGTAGGTAAAGCTCAGGTTGCGCACTTCCAGATGACCACTGACCGACTCGCGCTCCACGGTACCGGTGTCCACTTCCGGGGTTACATCAAGCTGTTCGAAGATACTTTCAGCACCGGCCACACCCTTCTGGACCGTGGAGCTGACTTCGGACAACTGGCGAATCGGCTTGGGCAGCAAACCGGCCAGGGTGATGTAGGCGATCATGTCGCCGGCCGAGGCATCGCCGCGCAGGTAAAGCACCAGGAACAACAGCACCGCCATGGCGCTATAGATCACCATTTGCAACATCGGCGTATAGATCGCACCGGTGCGGGTCATACGCAACTGCCGGTCGGTGTTGCTCAGGCTGGCCTTGAGGAAGCGCTTCTGCTCATAGGTTTCACCGCCAAAGCTGCGGACCACGCGATAGCCCTGGATGGTTTCCGAGGCAACATGGGTCACATCCCCCATGGCGACCTGGATCTTCTTGCTCTGCTTGCGGAACTTCTTGCTGGAGGTGCTGACCATCACCGCGATCAACGGCAGGATGGCAACCATCACCAGGGTCAGGCGCCAGTTCATCCACAGCAGCGAGAGGAACAGGAAGACCACGGTCATGCCTTCGCGGATCACCACCTTGATCGCGTCGGTCACCGCCCCGGTGACCATGGTCACGTTGAAGGTAATGCGCGAAATCAGGTGCCCGGAGTTGTGGGTGTCGAAATAACGATTGGGCAACGTCAGCAGGTTGTTGAACAGCTCTACCCGCAAATCGTGAACCAGGCCCAGGGTCACCCTGGCCAGGAAAAAGTTACCCAGGTACGACCCCAACCCTTGCCAGGCGGCAATCAGTACCAACAGCAACGGCACGGCCTGCAGCAAGCGCAAGTCGCGCAGGTAAGGCACCGTCGGGAACAGCGCGGCTTGCGGATCGGACAGGCCGTCGACGAAATATTTCAGAATATAGCCGAGCATCGGCTGGGTCGAAGCGAATATCAGGAAACCCACGATACTCAGGGCAAACAGGCCGATATAAGGCCGTACGTAGCCGAGTAGGCGGAAGTATACTTTCAAGCTCGAGGGGCTTGCGCTGAGACTGGATTCGGTCATATCACGCGGCGATTATGAAAAAGGAGGCTGACTTTAGCACAGCTTCCCGGTCGTACCTGCACACGACATAACCAACAATCCCGGGCCTCGACCAATGACATTGAAATGCCGCCCATTTATGATGGGGAATGATCACTCTTGTGGAATGACTTGCCTGCATGCAACCCAATAGCCTCACCACTGCCTCAAACCGCATCTTCGACTTCCTCTGCCAATGGATTCTGCCGCTGGGATTGCTGATCTTGCTTTCAGGGATGTTCTTTCTCGAGAGCCGCAATGCGCTGACTTCGTTTTACCTCGGGCTGTTCGGTGTTCCCTCGCTGCTGATGCTCTGCCTGCGCCCGGGGGAAATCAAGACACTGCTGGGTGAGCCGATTATTATCGGGTTTCTCGCGTTCTGTATCTGGGTGTCCCTAAGCCTGCTGTGGGGCCCTTCGGAGAGGACAGACTTCGGGATGATGAAAATCCCATTACAACCACTCATGCTCTTCGCCGGCTGCGCCATGCTGCTGCAGCACCGCAATGCAGTGCTCAAACCTCTGATGTTTTGTGCCGCGCTCGTCGCCCTGATCGCTACGATCAGCTACCTGGTGCCGTTTATAAAAAACTATGTGCCCGGTGAACGCATGATCGGAGGAGGTGCCTTCACTAACCCGCTATTAAGCTCTCACCTGTTCGGTTTTTTCTGCATCTACTGGCTGTGCATGTGTATTACCACCGAGCGCCTCTCAACCCTCTGGTTCAGCGTACCGGCCATGGTAATCATGCTTGGCGCAGTCCTGGCGACGGGTTCACGCACCCCCCTACTTGCCCTGGCAATGTCCATCTGCTGGCTGTCCATTATCACCCGCAACCGACGCGCACTGACATTGATCGCCAGCATGCTGCTGGGCACGGCGGCAATACTGCTGGTGTTTCCCGACCTGCTGGGTGAGCGCGGCGGCTCCTATAGGCCTCAAATCTGGATGGCAGCCCTGGAGATGATCGCCAATCATCCGTGGATCGGCCATGGATACGATTCGGAACTGCGCATCGACGTCGGCATAGGATACCTGCTCTATGAGCCCCATAATTTCTCCCTTGGGGTCCTCTACTACGCGGGCATCATCGGTTTGATTCCCTGGACCTTCATACTGGTCCGAGGCCTGCTCAGTGGTTACAAACAGCGTATTCAACCACTGTACGTCCTCGCATCGACCTTACTGGTCTATGGCATAGGTGCAGGCCTGACCGAAGGCGGCAACATTCTCACCCGACCTCGTGAACACTGGTTTCTACTCTGGATTCCTTTGGCCCTGATCGCCGCCCTGAATATCGCAAACAATCGCGGCAACCAAGCGATTGCTTCAAAGCAACTTTGATAAACGACAACCCAAACCAATACAAGCACACGGGACACCTAAACGCCCTCTGGAGCAATGGGGTCCCGTCACCGTCCAGAATACTCTGTCGGCCGCAACACCGCGGAGACCACCAGATGAACCTCGCTCACCCCTTCTTCCGCGGCGAGAAAAACAAGCGCCCCAAACCACGCAAGGTCTTGCGGTCGAAATATTTGAAGGGCAATTGTTTGAGCAACTCCCGGGCCAGTACTCGATCTCGATTGGCTGTTTTGACAAACATCGAATTCAGGAATTTGTAACGCACTTCGTCGTAGGCAGAGTGATCACTGAACAGGGCATAGGTCTTGAGAATAGCCTCAATCATGAATCGATGATTCTTGGATGAGTTACTGGCGTGTTTACGATAACGGGCCATCGACACCCCTAGCGCATCGATAAAGTAACCAGCGTGCGTAATCTTCAACTCGATCAGCAGGTCCTCCAGACGGATCGCCGGGTCGAAGCCACCTACCTTCTCAAGGGCCTCACGTCGAATCAGCAAGGTAGGCGCAGGCGGATAGGGTTTGCGATCAAGAAACATGTCATCGAAATCCAAGCGCCGGAATGGCACATCCCGGCGCGGGCGCTTCTCGGGGAAAGGATTGCCATCGCTATCGATCAGTTCCATATTGCCAGCACAGATCCCTACCTCAGGCTTACCGTCCATATGGGCGACCTGGATTGCTATGCGCTCGGGCAACATAATATCGTCAGACCCGAACGGAGCAATCAAACTACCCTTGGACCGGGCAATCGCACCATTGAGCGTGCGGGGCAACCCCTGATTCTCCTGAACCTGAAAATCGAAGCCATGCTCGACTTGCAGACGCCGGATGCGCTCGACACTGTCATCGTTGGAACCATCGTCGACCACCAGCAATTCAATATTCGGGTAAGTCTGGTTCAGGACACTGAGAATGCTCTGCTCAATGTAAGGACCGTGGTTATAGGACGCGATAACGACCGACACCAATGGCAATCCGTCTTTCATGGATGCGCCCTACCCGCTTGAACCAAACCCGTTTCAATCAGATTCAGATACTCCTGGCGATAGACCTCAATGTCATGGTGCTCGTGCAAGTAGCGGTAGGCCTGCTCGCCCTTGGCTTGTAGCGCCTCATCCGAGAGCCCAAGGTAGCTGTCCAACGCACTCGTCAAGGATGGCACATCAGCCGGTTTCACCAGCAAACCGCCCGCCGCTTGAACCACAGACGACATCGCCGGGATATCGGAGGCAATGACAGGTAAATGCCCACTGATACCCTCCATCAGTGCAAGGCTCATACCTTCGCTAAGAGAAGGCATGGCCCAGATATCGAATGCCCTGACATACTGAAGTGCGTTTTCACGAAAACCCAGCAGATAGGCGCGCCCCTCCAATCCCAAACGCTCAATTTCGGCCTTCAAGTTAGCCTCCTCCCGTCCGGCCCCGATAATTGCCAACTGAGCGTCGGGATACTTGTCCTTGAGCCCGGCAAAGGCCTGAAGCAGATAAGTGTGCCCTTTGACCGGAACCAGGCGCCCCAGCGCACCAATCAAGCGAACCGAAGGCGACAGCCCCAACAGCTCACGCGAGCGCTCGCGCGAGTGCTGCAAGCTTTCAGCCTGTTCGATATCGATCGCATTACTGATCGCATAAGTGTTTTTATCGGTAAAGCCGGATTGGCAACCCAACAGATAAGCTTTCACCGCCGGTGAAACCCCGACAAAACGCCAGTGCTTGTCAGCCAGCACCTTGACCTGGCGACGCCGGTAAAATCGATCATATTCACCGAAGCCATGGGAGATGCCAATGCACAGGGGAATTTTCAACCAGCGATTGAGCTGCAACAGCATGTTTACCGGCTTGAAACGATTGCAGACCACCGCATCGAACTGTCCTTTACGACAGAACTGATACAAACGCCACATCACGCACAAACGCATAAAGCCTTTGAGGGCACTGCTGGAAAACTCGAAGTAAACCGAATGCTCAGCGCGACTGACGGGTTCGCCAGGCCCAGGGCGACCGCGCAAAAAAGCCGACGTGACCTCATAGCGGTCCTTCGGTAGAGCCAGGACTATCTGTTCGGCCAAATCGGAGAAATCATTTCTTTTGACATTGTAGTCTGGCTGCAATTGCAGAATCTTGAAGCGCTTACTCATACATCTCTCCACTGGAAGCCCGTCAAATCAAGCCTCAACAGTCAGATCGGCAACCTGCGGCAAGCGCCAGAAGGCCTCACGCACCGCTTGATCCGAAAAACGCTCACGCAAGCGCGCCAGCATGAGTCCGGCAAAGGCCAGACGTTGTTCATCATCGAGCGCAGCGAGGCGCTTGAGCCCCTGCGCCAGATGCTCGGCATCCGCCAACGGAAATAAAATACCGACACCCTCGACGACTTCCTTGGCGCCGCCACAATCGGCAGCAAGAAGCGGCACTCCCGCCGCCATGGCCTCGAGCAAGACCATCCCAAAGGGCTCGTAATTGGAACTCAACGCAAATACATCGAAGGCCTTGAAGTAGCGCCGGGCCTCAGGGACGTTTCCCAGAAACAAAACTTGCTCGGCAATCCCTAGTTCCTGTGCGAGCGCCTTGAGCTCCGGCTCCAACCGACCGTTGCCGAGAATGGCTAATTGGCTATTCCGAGGCAGCCCCGGCAAGGCAATCGCAAATCCGCGGATCAATGTAGCCTGATCCTTATCGGGATGAAGTCGCCCGACATTCCCAACGATCCAAGCCTCGCGTGACAATCCCAGCGCGTCACGCGCCTGAGCCGATGGCAGCTGGCTGGCTTGAAGGGCATCGATATCAACGCGGTTATAGAGCGTGTTGATACGCTCTTCAGGCCAACCCGGCAAACTCTGACGAATCTCATCACGCACTGCATCGGAAACAGCAAGCAGACTCAGGCGTTTACGGAACAAATTGGCGAACAGCCGGCGACTACCACGCTGGTAGTCACCGAAGGCATGATGCACACCAATGATCGGTAACGAGGAGCCCAAGATGCTGATAAAGATGGGTTTGGAGCGATGAGCTATACAGAAGCTGAAATTCCGCGCCGCGATGATCTTGCGCAAATCACGAATGGCTCCCAGCTTCAGACCGCCAACAGCCTTGGAGCTGTACTCCATGAACAGCACTTCATCCGACGCACAACTGGCCGCGACATCAGCGTTAGCGGCCCCCGTCAGGAACACCGTGGTTACCCGGTAGCCGGTACCACTGAACAGACTGGCGTACTGACGGGCACAGTCAAGAAACGGACTACTATAACTATGGCAGAACTGCAGGACACGGCGCTCAACCAAGCAAGTCATAAGCCTCCGCTCCTTCCTTGATCACCAGGATGTCTTCCATGATCAAGTACTGCAGGTCCGAGCCGAAGAACATGTTCAGGGCATCGGTCGGCGAGCAGATCATCGGTTCGCCACGACGGTTCAGCGAGGTGTTCAGGGAGACACCATTACCGGTGAGTACCTCCAGCGCCTTCATCATGTCGTAGTAGCGCGGGTTGTATTCGCGCTTGAGCACCTGGGCCCGAGAAGTACCGTCTTCATGGACGACTTCCGGCACACGGGTCTTCCACTCTTCAGCCACTTCGAAAGTGAAGGTCATGAACGGCGCCGGATGATCGATCTTGATCATCTGTGGGGCCACGGTGTCGAGCATCGACGGGCAGAAAGGCCTCCAGCGCTCGCGAAACTTGATCTGGTGGTTGATCCGATCCGCCACGCCGGCGATGCTCGGGCAACCGATGATCGAACGCCCCCCCAGGGCCCGCGGACCGAACTCCATGCGGCCCTGGAACCAGGCCACCGGATTGCCATCGACCATGATCTTGGCGATCTGCTCCGGCATGTTCTCGAGCTTGCGCCACTTCGGCGCGTTCTCGTGACGCGCGCAGGCGGCGATCACATCTTCGTTGCTGTAGGACGGGCCGAGATAGACGTGCTCCATCTTCTCCACCGGCACACCGCGGGCATGGGACACATAGGCCGCAGCGCCCACCGCCGTACCGGCGTCGCCAGAAGCCGGTTGCACGAACAGCTCCTTGACGTCGTCGCGGGCGATGATCTTCTGGTTCAGCTTGACGTTCAGCGCGCAACCGCCGGCGAAGGCCAGCTTGCCGGTTTCCTTGAGAACATCACCCAGGTAGTAGTCGATCATCTGCAGCGAGATCTTCTCGAACAGCGCTTGCATGCTGGCCGCGTAGTGAATGTAGGGCTCGTCGGCAATATCGCCTTCGCGCTTGGGGCCCAACCATTCGATCAGTTTCGGCGAGAAGTAGAAGCCCTTGCCCTTTTCCTTGTAGCGACGCAGGCCGACGACGTTGGCGTAGTCGGTGTTGATCACTAGCTCGCCGTTTTCGAAGGAGGCCAGGCGCGAGAAATCATACTGGCTGGCATCGCCATAAGGGGCCATGCCCATCACCTTGAATTCGCCGTCGAGCATTTCAAAGCCGAGGAACTCGGTGATCGCGCCGTACAGGCCGCCCAGGGAGTCCGGATCGAAGAACTCCTTGATCTTGTGGATCTTGCCGTTTTCGCCGTAGCCGAAGAAGGTCGTGGCGTACTCGCCCTTGCCGTCGATACCGAGGATCGCGGTTTTCTCTTTGAAACCGGAACAGTGGTAGGCGCTGGAGGCGTGGGCCAGATGGTGCTCGACCGGCTCGATCTTGACTTTCTTCGGATCGAAGCCCAGTTGCTCCAGGCACCAGACGATCTTGTTGCGATAGCGCTTGTAGCGGCGGTTGCCCATCAGGATCGCGTCAAGGGCACGATCCGGGGCGTACCAGTAACGCTTGGCGTAGTGCCAGCGAGCCTTGCCGAACAGGCTGATGGGAGCGAACGGAATCGCCACCACATCAACGTCGGACGGTTTGATACCCGCCTGCTCCAGGCAGAACTTCGCCGATTCGTAGGGCATGCGGTTCTTTGCATGCTTGTCGCGTACGAAGCGTTCTTCTTCGGCCGCTGCAATCAGCTTGCCGTCGATGTACAGCGCTGCGGAGGGATCATGACTAAGGGCGCCGGACAGGCCGAGAATCGTCAATGCCACAGGGGTCTAGCCTCTCAAAGTCCATATGCAGGCGACAAGGCGCCCGAAAAAATGTGTGCCGCCAAAGGAGTGGCAAGCAACTAAAGGGCGGGATTATAGCAAGGATTATCAATGCGGGAGCTGAGAGCAGGCAGACGATCACTCTGGTTTCATCTACCCGCTTCGCCCGCCGCAGACGCATCAGCCCTGGAGGCGGGGCAAACGCTGATCAATCAATTGATACAAAGTGCTGCTCGGCGGCCAGTTGCGCATAAAGCGCGCCCGATCACGGGCATAAGCCTTGGCGAAGCTATGGGCCGAGGTATGTTGGCGCATCGAGTCCAGGTCGATCAGGGTCCAACGGTCATCCTGCCAGAACAGGTTATGCCCCTTGAAATCACCGTGGCTGATACGCTCGCGGATCAACTCGGCAAACAGTTGCTCCAGCGCCGTGAGCTCGGCCGGCGGCACTCCGCCCGACTCCACGTACGGCGCAAAACGCTCGATCACATCAGGCCCGGAAAGGTGTTCCGTGAGCAGATAGGCGCGGCTGCGCAGCCAGAAGAACCGCCGCTCCAGCACCGCGAGCGGCCTGGGCGTGGCGATCCCGAGGAACGCCAGGCGATTGCCCTCGCGCCAGGAGTGCCAGGCCCGGCTCGGCCGCCAGAAACGTTTGAGCCAATGACCGACCCCCTTGATGTTGTAGCGCTTGAGCACCAACGGGCGGCCACCGACATCGACTCGCCCGACCGTGGCTGTTCCGCCGTTCTTGTACAAGGGCCCTTGGGCGAGCAGTGCATCGGCTTGCTCCAGCACCGGCGCCAGCGCTGCTTCTTCTTCGCGACGAATGGCCCGCAGGCCAAAGGCCCCGCTCCGAACACTGAACAGCGAACAGTCCCGGGCGACCTTGCCGAGGAAGTCCTTCAGGCGCCAGCCACGGACCTTGTCCACCTGTTTGAGCAACGCCTCCAGCGGTAGCGCATGTTCGCCATTGCTCAGCAGGTAATGCACCAGCAGCTCTTCGATAAACGGCTCGAACGCCTTGGGCAACTGGGCGAAAAACACCCCGAGGTTCTCCAGAACCTTCTGCCGTGACAACGGCTGGCCCGGCTGTTCGGCACGTATTCCGGCACCGTCGATCAGATACAGCTTGCCGTCATGGCGCAGCAGATTGTCCAGGTGCAGATCTTCCTGCCACAGGCCCTTGCCGTGCATCTGCGCAATGACGCCCAGCGCCTCGGCCAGTACCTGTTGCTGTTCGTCGGCCAACAACGGCAGCGATTCAACCTTGCTCCAGGCCTCGCCCAGGCTCTCGGCACCTTCGAGAAACTCGAACAGCAACCAACCGCCCTCGCCCTCTTTCAAACCGTCGACCAACAACAGCGGCGTGGTCAGGCCCTGCTCGGCCAACAGCCGAACACCCTGCAATTCACGCTGGAAGTGCCGTGGCGCCTTGTTGCCCACCAGTAATTTGGCCAGCACCGGACGTCCACGCCAAACCCCGGCGCCGACATAACGCTGACCGGGCAACACACGCAACAGACTCAGCAACTGCAGCTGCGCACGGCCGGCGGCATCCGCCAACTCCAGGTCCAGGGGCAAAGCCGGAGCCCGTCCGGCCGCTTTCAATTCAGATAAACGCATCAACCCCATCCTTCGCCAAACGACGCAAGCGCAGCGACATCAGAGCGCGCCGCCGTAGCGCAGTTTGCGCTGGTAAAGTTTTTCCGCCTTGCGCTCGAGCAAGGCCAGCAACGCGGCTTCATCGCGCAGGATCTGGCGCAGCGGCTGGCGGAAATAGCCTTTCAGGAAACGCAGCAGGTCGCGCCGGCTCAGGCCGATATCCAGCACCGAGAAATACAGCGCCGCCAGGTCCTTGTTGCGCCAGCGCGCGGGGATCGCCGCGCGGGTCTGGGCACGGTGCAGGTCGATGACCGAAAGCTTGAGGTCCTCGGCCGTCACCGGTTTGTCGGTATGCAGCAGGAAATGGCAGATATAGCAGTCGCGATGATTGACCCCGGCGCGATGCATCATGCCGGTCATGCGCGCCACTTCGGCGATCAGCGCGCGCTTGAGCCGTGGCTCCGGCGGCTGCTTGGGCCAGTCCATGCTGAAGTCTTCGAGACTGATGGTCGGCGCCAGTTCCTCCGTGACGATAAACGAATGCTGGTCCGCCGGATTGCTGCCACGCTCGCCATAAGCCACGGCGGTCATGGTCGGCACCGCGACTTCCTGCAGGCGCTGGATCGCCCGCCACTCCTGCCCCGCGCCGAGGACCGGCAACTTGGCGGTCAACAGGTTCTTGAAGATCTCGCGCCAGCCGATGCCACGGTGGATCTTGACGAAATAACCACGGCCGTCGACTTCCGTACGCAAGGTCCGTCGCGCTTCCAGCTCACGGTAAACCACACCCTCCAGGCGCTCGACCTCGGCGAACGCATCGCGTCCAGCCCACAAGCGCTTGAACGGTTCGGCCAGGATCAGCTTCATTGCGGTAGTTCCCCCAGGATCACGTCCGCCGCGCGCTGCGGCATGCTGTAGAGGTCAGCGGTCTCGGCGTAGCTCAGGCCATGCTGGCTCCACGCCTGGCGCGCGGCCTGATCGGACAACATACGTTCCAGAGACTGATTGAGCTGGGACTGCTCGAACGGTTCGTCCAGCACCAGGCCGCAGTCGGCCTCGGCGATGTAGCGGGCATAACCGCAGACCGCGGTCACCAGCACCGGCAACCCGGCCACCAGGGCCTCAAGCAGCACCGTACCGGTATTTTCGTTGTAGGCCGGATGGATCAGCAGATCGGCTCCCAACAGGAAGCGCGGGATATCGCTGCGCCCCATGAGGAATTGCACACGCTCGCCCAATCCCAGCGCGGCACTCTGCGCCTGGAAGGTCTTGGGGTCGTCCTGGCCAATGACAAACAGCCGGGTGCGTTCTTTCAGGGCCGGCGGCAACGCGGCCAGGGCCTTGAGGCTGCGATCGAGCCCCTTGGTCTTGAACCCGGAACCGATCTGCACCAGCAGCAGCTCATCGTCCGCCAGCTTGAACTCGCGGCGGAACTCGGCGCGGATTTCGGCGGCATTCGCCGGCGCCCGACGGTCCAGGGAAATGCCCGGCGACAGCAGGTGGAAACGCTCCGGCGGGGTGTCGTAGTGTTTGACGAACAACGGCTGCTGGACTTCGGAGATCATCAGGATTTCAGTCTTCGCCTCCCTGGCGAACACCGCCCGCTCATACTCGGCGAAATGCTGATAGCGGCCCCAGAGTCGATAGAGCGAATGACGCTGGTTCTGCGCCTTGTCTTCGAAGCAACCGTCGGCGGCATAGTAGACGTCCAGATCAGGCATCTTGTTGAAGCCGATCAGCCGTGCCACCGGCCGCTTGGCCAGGTCGGCCTTTACCCAGGCACTGAACCTGGCGTAACGCCGATGATTGAACAACGCCTTGACCGGCACCATCACCACTTCGAAGCCGGGCGGGATATCGCCCTCCCAGAACAGGCTGTAGACGCGGATCTGGTGCCCGCGCTGCTGGCATTCCAGGGCAATGCGCATGAAGTCACGCTGCAATCCGCCAAACGGAAAGTACTTGTACAGGACAAAAGCCAATTGCATCAGTGCCGCTCCTCAGCCATTAACAGCGCGCTCAATCGGCTTGCCACCCGTTCGGGATTCAAACGGGTGAAGCACAGAGGCAACTCGCGCTTCAGATCGAAGCGCTGCTGGTCCTCCGCTGTCGGAACGTAGGTGCATTTCTTTTGAAGACAAGGCGCGCAGGGGAAGTTGCTCGCCAGATGAATCTGCGACCGGCCGTAGGCACCGGTCAGGATCGAGCTGGTCGGACCGAACAGCGACAGCGTCGGCACATCCAGCGCGGCGGCCAGGTGACCGAGGCCGGTATCCACCGCCACGCAGGCAGTGGCGGCGGCCAGTACCTTCGCAACCCCGGCCAGGTTCAGCCTGGGCAGCACCACGACATGCTTCAGGTTGCGCGCAATCCGCTCGGCCCGGGCCTTTTCCTCGGCATTGCCCCAGGGCAGTTTCACCGGTACACCCAACTGACCGAGGCGCACGGCCAGCTCGCGCCAATAGGCTTCCGGCCAGTGCTTGGTGTCCCAGGTGGTGCCGTGCAGGAACACCACGAAAGGCTTGCGCGGCAACTCGACCAGCTTGTCGGCATCCAGGCCGTAGTCGCCCATCCCCCTGGGCAGGTCATAACCCAGCGCCAAGGCAAACAACTGGCGCATGCGATCAACCGCATGCTGATTGCGCGACACCGCCAGGCGCCGCGAATAAAAACGACTGGCCAGGGGTTCGCGGGCCGACTGTTTGTCCGGACCGGCCACCGGGGCCTTGGCATAACGGGTCAGCAACGCGCTTTTCACCAGGCCCTGGGCATCGATCACCAGATCGTACGGCTTGGCCCGCAGGCTCTCCTTGAACCGCCGCCACTCGCCACTCTTGAGGGTCTGCCAGATATTCTTGCGCCAGCGGCGGATCGCCACCGGAATCACCTTGTCCACCGCGGGGTGCCAGCTCGGTAGTTCGGCGAAGCCTTCCTCGACCACCCAGTCGAAACGGATGCCGGGAATCGCCCGCGCGGCATCGGTAAGGGCCGGCAAGGCATGAATGATATCGCCCAGGGAAGAGGTCTTGACCAGCAATACGCGCAATTAATGGACCTCGACCGCAGTGCCGTGCAAACGCTGCAAGGCTTCGTTCACCGGGGTCGGCTCAAGCTGACGCAGGCAGTTGTAATGGCCGAAGCGGCAGGTCCGGTCGAAGCAGGGACTGCACTCCAGGCCCAGGCGGACAATTTCCACCTGGTCGGCCAACGGCGGGGTGAAACCCGGCGAAGTCGAGCCGTAGATCGCCACCAGCGGGCGGTTCAACGCTGCAGCGACGTGCATCAACCCCGAATCGTTGGAAACCACCGCATCGGCGCAAGACATCAGGTCGATGGCCTCGGCCAGGGATGTGGCGCCACTGAGATTGACCGCCTCCTCGCGCAGCCCGGGAATCAGGCGCTGACGAATGTCTTCGCCGACCCCATGATCGTTCTTCGAACCGAACAGCCAGACCTGCCAACCTTCACGAATCCGCGCCTCGGCGACTTTCGCGTAATGCTCCGACGGCCAGCGCTTGGATTCGCCGAACTCGGCCCCCGGGCACAGCGCCAGTACCGGGCGATCCAGGCTCAGCTCGAACTTGGCCAGCGCGGCCTCGCGGCTGGCCGGGTCGATCTGCAAGCTCGGCCGTGGATAAGGCGTCGGCAGGCTTTCACCCGGCTCATAGGCCAGGGCCATGAATCGCTCGATCATCAGCGGATAACGTTCCTTATCCAGCTTGCGGACATCGTTGAGCAGGCCATAGCGAAACTCGCCACGCCAGCCTGTGCGCTTCGGCACGCCGGCAAAAAACGGCACCAGCGCCGACTTCAGCGAGTTGGGCAACAGGATCGCCTGGTCGTACCGGCCGGCCAGGGACTTGCCGATGCGCCGCCGCGTGGCCAGCTCCAGCGCGCCGTGGCCGAGCGGAAAGCTCAAGGCGGCCCGCACCTCGGGCATGCGCTCGAGGATCGGGCGGCTCCACTCCGGGGCCAGCACATCGATCTCGCACTGCGGATGACGCTGCTTCAGGCACTGGAACAGTGTCTGAGCCATCACCATGTCACCGACCCAGCTGGGCCCAACGATCAGAATATTCATAGGCTTCCACAAACGATGCGGGGAGGCTTATGCCTCCCCGCCTCTAAAATATCAATCAGCTTAGCCCCAGCTCGGTCCATATCCGCATGACATCGCGGCGTTCGACCGCGAACTGATCGCCGGTGATCACCCCCGCCTCCTTCTGCAACGCCTGGCGGTGGGCGGCGGAGCGATAGGCCTTGTAGGCCTCGCGCAGCAGGTGGGCGTCCGTGGCGGGGATCAGGCCCGCCTGCTCCAACCCTTCGAGAATGCGGATATTGTCGGTATAGCGGAGTAACGCCGGGTGCGCTTTCGACCAAGCCAATGTCGCGTATTGCACCATAAATTCAATATCGACGATACCACCGGCATCCTGCTTGATATCGAAGGGCGCCGTGGCCTCGAAGGCATTGGCCGCCGTGCCCGCCGCGGTGGCCTTGCTCCCCAGGTTGTCGCGCATCTTGGCGCGCATCTCGCTGACTTCCTGACGCAAGGTCGGCAAATCCCGCTCACGCCCCAGCACCGCCGCGCGTACCTTCTCGAACGCCGTGCCGACCTCGTTGCAACCTACCAGCACCCGGGCGCGGATCAGCGCCTGGTGCTCCCAGGTCCAGGCTTCGTTCTGCTGGTAACGCTCGAAAGCGCCCAGGGAACTGACCAGCAGCCCCGAAGCCCCGGACGGACGCAGGCGCATGTCCACTTCATAGAGCTGGCCGGAGTTGGTCTGGGTGGTCAGCAGGTGAATGATCCGCTGGCCCAGGCGGGTGAAAAACTGCGCGGTATCGATAGGCTTGGCGCCATCGGTCTCGGCATTCGGGTCGCCGTCGTGGATAAACACCAGGTCCAGGTCCGAACCATGGCCCAGCTCGATACCACCGACCTTGCCGTAGCCGACAATAATAAAGCCCGGGTCGCACAGGCTGCCATCGACACGTCGTGGCGAACCATGGCGGCCGACGGTCTGGCGCCAGGCCAGGGCCAGCACCTGTTCGAGGATCGCTTCGGCGAGCCAGGTGAGGTAGTCGCTGACCTTCATCAACGGCAGGCTGCCGGAGATTTCCGAGGCCGCGACCCGCAGACGATGCGCCAGCTTGAAGTGGCGCAAGGCTTCCATCTGCTGCTCGAGGTCGTCTTCCGGAATCCGCGTCAGGCGCTCACGCAGCTCCGCGGCCAGCTCCGGCGCCAGGGGCGGCTTGAATAGCCGGCCTTCGTTGAGCAACTCGTCAAGCAGCATCGGGAAGCGGGTGATCTGTTCGGCAATCCAGGGGCTCGCGGCACACAAGGTCAGCAAGCGGCGCAAGGCACCGGGGTTTTCCGTGAGCAGCACCAGGTAAGCCGAACGCCGGGCCACGGCTTCCACCAGGGGCAGCACCCGCTCCAGCACCAGGTCCGGATCGGCATGCTCCACCGCCTGGGCCAGCAAGCGCGGGATAAAGGCATCGAGCCGCTCCCGACCGAGCCGCTGCATGGCGCGCAACTGCGGGCTGGTGCGCAGCGCCGTCAGTTGCTTCAGGGCCTTGGCGGCATCCTTGAAACCGCCTTCCTGCAACTGCCGGCAGGCCGCCTCTTCATCCTGGGACTCTTCCCACAGCGGCAGCCATTCGCCGCCGACCATCACTTCACAATCGGCGCCATCTTCTTCGTCCGGGTCGGCGATCACCTGGCGGAAATGCCAGTCGACCCGCCCGCGCCAGTACATCAACCGCTCATGAAACGCCTCCCAACTGTCGAAGCCCATCATGAAAGCAATACGCGCGCGATCCTTCTCGCCATCGGGCAGCATCTGGGTCTGGCGGTCGGCAATCGCCTGGATCGCATGTTCGGTGTAGCGCAGGAATTCATAGCCGCTGCGCAACTCGCCGATCACCGCCGGCGGCAGGTAACCCTGGCCTTCCAGGGTCCCCAGTACCTTCAACAACGGGCGCTGCTGCAGACTCAGGTCACGCCCGCCATGAATCAGCTGGAAGGCCTGGGCAATGAACTCGACCTCGCGAATGCCGCCGGAACCCAGCTTGATATTCTCGGCCATACCCTTGCGCCGGACTTCCTGCTGGATCAACTGCTTCATGGTGCGCAACGCTTCGATGGCCGAGAAGTCCAGATAGCGCCGATAGACGAAGGGCCGCAGCATATCCAGCAACTGCGCGCCGGCCACCTGGTCGCCGGCCACCACCCGCGCCTTGATCATCGCGTAGCGCTCCCAGTCGCGCCCCTGGTCCTGGTAATACTGTTCCAGCGCGTTGAAGCTCAACACCAGCGCGCCGGCCGAGCCATAGGGGCGCAGGCGCATGTCGACGCGGAACACGAAGCCGTCGACGGTGATAGGGTCGAGTGCCTTGATCAGTCGCTGGCCCAGGCGGATGAAAAACTCCTGGTTGTCCAGCGGGCGCTTGGTCCCGACCGTCTCGCCGCCTTCCGGGTAGGCAAAGATCAGGTCGATGTCGGAAGACAGGTTCAACTCCACGGCACCGAGCTTGCCCATGCCGAGGATGACCATCTGCTGCGGCTCGCCACTGCGCCGCCCGGTGGGTGTGCCGAACTGCTGGCAATGCCGTGGATACAACCAGTGATACCCCTGGTCGATGCAGGCGTCGGCCAGGTCGGAAAGGTCGCGACAGGTCTGCACCAGGTCCGCCTGGCGAGTCAGGTCGCGCCAGATGATCCGCACCTGCTGGCGCGTGCGCTGCCGGCGCAGGGCGCGGCCCAGTTCGTCCTCGGTTTCGACCTGCTGCAACGCCGCGGCGATCTGCCCGCACATCTCCCCCGGCGCGAAGCCGCGATCCAGGTCGCCGAACTGCGCCAGCTCCAGCAACATCAAAGGGTCACGCAGCGATTGTTCAATAAAGAAGTCGCTGGCCGCGCCGACCCGGGCGAACTGCGCCCAGCGTGGCGCGGTCCATTCGCTCAGCCCGTGATCATCCTCCAGGGCGGCGACGGCAGCACGAAACGACTGCTCGGCACGACTGGCGGCAGGCAGGAGAATGGCCGGCAGGTCGGCCAACATTGGAAGGCTCATGGTCTATCCTTGGTGATCGAACAATCAGCCGCAGTCTGTGATAGCGAGAAACACGCTCTGGAAAGGACTGTCGAACAAAAGTTAGAAATAGCTGATAATGGTTATTTTTTGGCAGCCAGCCTCAAAAAGGTGGTCACCTTGATTATTTTCCAACCAACAATATCGATTACGCTCACAACATAGCAGGAAGTTTTTACTCGTCGATCTGTAGTTTTACTACTCGTCTATACATTCGAAAGGCTGAAATGGTCGACGATTTGTAGTAAAACTACAGGACTCCGGTACAACCTCCGGACATCCAAGAATTTATGTCGTCTGCCCACAAGGCCAGTCGCAAACTCAGGCAACCGATTCTGGAAGCCTTTCCGCCCTGGAGCAAGCCATGCAAGACCTCGATCCCGTCGAAACCCAGGAATGGCTGGACGCCCTGGAATCGGTTCTCGACAAAGAAGGCGAAGACCGTGCTCACTACCTGATGACCCGTATGGGCGAACTCGCGACCCGCAGCGGCTCGCAACTGCCCTACGCCATCACCACGCCTTACCGCAACACGATTCCCGTCACCCACGAAGCACGCATGCCTGGCGACCTGTTCATGGAACGCCGCATTCGCTCGCTGGTGCGCTGGAACGCGATGGCCATGGTAATGCGCACGAACTTGAAAGATTCTGACCTGGGCGGTCACATCTCCAGCTTCGCCTCCAGCGCCACCCTGTATGACATCGGTTTCAACTACTTCTTCCAGGCCCCGACCGACGAACACGGCGGCGACCTGATCTACTTCCAGGGCCACACCTCGCCAGGCGTCTACGCCCGTGCGTTCATGGAAGGCCGCATCACCGAAGAACAGATGAACAACTTCCGCCAGGAAGTCGACGGTCAGGGCCTCTCGTCCTACCCGCACCCTTGGCTGATGCCGGACTTCTGGCAGTTCCCGACCGTATCCATGGGTCTGGGTCCGATCCAGGCGATCTACCAGGCACGCTTCATGAAGTACCTGGAAGCTCGCGGTTTCATCCCTGAAGGCAAGCAGAAGGTCTGGTGCTTCCTGGGCGACGGCGAGTGCGACGAGCCGGAATCCCTGGGTGCCATCTCCCTGGCCGGCCGCGAGAAGCTGGACAACCTGATCTTCGTCATCAACTGCAACCTGCAGCGCCTCGACGGCCCGGTTCGCGGCAACGGCAAGATCATCCAGGAACTCGAAGGCGTGTTCCGTGGCGCCCAGTGGAACGTCACCAAAGTCATCTGGGGCCGTTTCTGGGACCCACTGCTGGCCAAGGACGTCGACGGCATCCTGCAACGCCGGATGGACGAAGTCATCGACGGCGAGTACCAGAACTACAAGGCCAAAGACGGCGCGTTCGTGCGTGAACACTTCTTCAACTCGCCGGAACTCAAGGCGATGGTTGCCGACCTGTCCGACGACGAGATCTGGAAACTCAACCGTGGCGGCCACGACCCGTACAAGGTCTACGCGGCGTACCACGAAGCGGTCAACCACAAGGAACAACCGACCGTCATCCTGGCCAAGACCATCAAGGGTTATGGCACCGGTGCCGGCGAAGCGAAGAACACCGCGCACAACACCAAGAAGGTCGATGTCGAAAGCCTGAAGCTGTTCCGCGATCGTTTCGACATTCCGGTCAAAGACGACCAGCTGGAAAACCTGCCGTTCTTCAAGCCGGAACCCAACAGCGCCGAAGCCCGCTACCTCAGCGAGCGCCGTACCGCACTGGGCGGTTTCGTGCCACAGCGCCGCGCGCAAAGCTTCAACATCCCGACGCCGCCACTCGATACCCTCAAGGCTATCCTGGACGGCTCGGGCGACCGTGAAATCTCCACCACCATGGCCTTCGTGCGGATCCTCGCGCAGCTGGTCAAGGACAAGGAAATCGGTTCGCGCATCGTCCCGATCATCCCGGACGAAGCCCGTACCTTCGGCATGGAAGGCATGTTCCGCCAACTGGGCATCTACTCCTCCGTCGGCCAGCTCTACGAGCCAGTCGATAAAGACCAGGTGATGTTCTACAAGGAAGACAAGAAGGGCCAGATTCTCGAAGAAGGCATCAACGAAGCAGGCGCCATGAGCTCCTTCATCGCCGCCGGTACTTCGTACTCCAGCCACAACCAGCCGATGCTGCCGTTCTACATCTTCTACTCGATGTTCGGCTTCCAGCGCATCGGCGACCTGGCCTGGGCCGCCGGCGACAGCCGCACCCGTGGTTTCCTGATCGGCGGTACCGCAGGCAGAACCACGCTGAACGGCGAAGGCCTGCAGCACGAAGACGGTCACAGCCACATCCTCGCGGGCACCATCCCGAACTGCCGTACCTTCGATCCAACCTACGGCTACGAGCTGGCGGTGATCATCCAGGACGGCATGAAGAAGATGACCGAAGAGCAGCAGGACGTTTTCTACTACATCACCGTGATGAACGAGTCCTACCAGCAACCCGCCATGCCGGCCGGTGTTGAAGAGGGCATCATCAAGGGCATGTACCTGCTCGAGGAAGACACCAAGGAAGCGGCCCACCACGTGCAACTGATGGGCTCCGGCACCATCCTGCGCGAAGTGCGTGAAGCGGCGAAGATCCTGCGTGAGCAATTCAACATCGGCGCCGACGTGTGGAGCGTCACCAGCTTCAACGAACTGCGTCGCGACGGCCTGGCCGTGGAGCGCAGCAACCGCCTGCACCCGGGCCAGAAGCCAAAGCTGAGCTACGTCGAAGAATGCCTCAACGGCCGCAAAGGTCCGGTGATCGCCTCTACCGACTACATGAAGTTGTTTGCCGAACAGATTCGTCAGTGGGTCCCATCCAAGGAATTCAAAGTCCTGGGTACCGACGGTTTCGGCCGCAGTGACAGCCGCAAGAAGCTGCGTCACTTCTTCGAAGTCGACCGTCATTTCGTGGTGTTGGCAGCCCTGGAAGCCTTGGCTGACCGTGGTGAGATCGAACCCAAGGTGGTGGCTGACGCCATCGTCAAGTTCGGGATCAACCCGGAAAAACGCAACCCACTGGACTGCTGAGGAGACACCCTGTGAGCGAACTCATTCGCGTACCTGACATCGGCAGCGGTGAAGGTGAAGTAATCGAACTGTTTGTGAAGGTCGGCGACCGCATCGAAGCCGACCAGAGCATCCTGACGCTGGAATCGGACAAGGCGAGCATGGAAGTGCCCGCGCCGAAAGCCGGCATCATCAAGAGCCTGAAAGTGAAGCTGGGCGACCGCCTGAAAGAAGGCGACGAGCTGCTGGAACTGGAAGTCGAAGGTGCCGCTGCTGCGGCGCCTGCGGCTGCACCGGCACCTGTTGCCCAGGCGGCCGCGCCGGTTGCGGCCGCCGCACCAGTTGCCGCTCCGAGCGCCGCACCTGCCGCCGCCTCGGCCCAGCCAGTGCACGTGCCGGACATCGGTTCGTCGGGCAAGGCCCAGATCATCGAGATCTCGGTCAAGGTCGGTGACAGCATCGAAGCCGATCAATCGCTGATCACCCTCGAATCCGACAAGGCCAGCATGGAAATCCCATCGCCGGTCGCCGGTGTCGTGGAAAGCATCAGCGTCAAGCTCAACGATGAAGTCGGTACCGGCGACCTGATCCTGGTCCTGAAAGTCGCGGGCGCGGCGTCGGCCGCTGCCCCAGCACCGGCCCAAGCCGCCGCCGCACCTGCTGCCGCTCCGGCGCCAGCGGCTGCACCGGCCGCTCCGGTTGCCGACAGCGTGCAGGACATCCACGTGCCGGATATCGGCTCGGCGGGCAAGGCCAAGATCATCGAAGTCTCGGTCAAGGCCGGCGACACCGTCGAGGTCGATCAATCGCTGATCACCCTCGAATCCGACAAAGCCAGCATGGAAATCCCATCGCCGGCCGCCGGCGTGGTGGAAAGCATTTCCATCAAGCTCGACGACGAAGTCGGTACCGGCGACCTGATCCTCAAGCTGAAGGTCAAGGGCGTTGCCGCGCCAGCCGCTCCTGCTCCAGCAGTTGCACCTGCCGCACCGGCCAAGGCTGAAGCCGCACCTGCTGCTGCGCCGGCTCCAGCCGCTGCCCCGGTAGCCGCTCCGGCCAACCCGGGTGCCAAGGTTCACGCCGGCCCGGCGGTACGCCAACTGGCCCGTGAATTCGGCGTCGAGCTGAACGCGGTCAGCGCCAGCGGCCCCCACGGTCGCATCCTCAAGGAAGACGTGCAGGCCTACGTCAAGGCGATGATGCAGAAAGCCAAGGAAGCACCGGCCGCCGCACCTGCTGGCGCCACCGGCGGTGCCGGTATCCCGCCGATCCCGGTCGTAGACTTCAGCCGCTTCGGCGAAATCGAAGAAGTGCCGATGACCCGCCTGATGCAGGCTGGCGCCGCCAACCTGCACCGCAGCTGGCTGAACGTGCCGCACGTGACCCAATTCGACTCGGCGGATATCACCGAGCTGGAAGCATTCCGCGTGGCCCAGAAAGCCGTGGCCGAGAAGGCTGGCGTCAAGCTGACCATCCTGCCGCTGCTGCTCAAGACCTGCGCTCACCTGCTCAAGGAACTGCCGGACTTCAACAGTTCGCTGGCCCCAAGCGGCAAGGCGATCATCCGCAAGAAGTACGTCAACATCGGCTTCGCCGTCGACACGCCGGATGGCCTGCTGGTTCCGGTGATCAAGAACGTCGACCAGAAGAACCTGCTGCAACTCGCCGCCGAAGCGGCTTCCCTGGCTGAAAAAGCCCGGACCAAGAAGCTCTCCGCCGACGACATGCAGGGCGCCTGCTTCACCATTTCCAGCCTCGGGCACATTGGCGGCACCGGCTTCACGCCGATCGTCAACGCGCCGGAAGTGGCGATCCTCGGTGTCTCCAAGGCCACCATCCAGCCGGTCTGGGACGGCAAGGCCTTCCAGCCCAAGCTGATGCTGCCACTGTCGCTGTCCTACGATCACCGGGTGATCAACGGTGCAGCCGCCGCGCGCTTCACCAAGCGCCTGAGCGACCTGCTGGCGGATATCCGCACTATCCTGCTGTAACCGCGAACCCGGTCTCTTCCCTTGAGGAGACCGGGCCCGCGTACCGATTTCCGAGCGCCACGCTCGTACCTCAACCCCGCCAATTGGCGGGGCTTTTTTTGCCTGTTTTCCGGGCAATGCCATAAACGATTCAGCAAACACCGTGCGCCCCTTGAAATAGACGGGTGGCGACGCCCGTCAATTGAAGAAATCCCCTCCTCGGCCGATACATTGAAGGCACGGAGCCACTGTTGTGCTTGTCAGCCTGACCTGCTTAATGCAACCTTGCCCAACACGCCAGAAAAACGGTTTGTACCCAGCGTGACCCGTACTCTTGAAGCGAGCTCTCAATGAAAAGCCAACCGGATGTCGCCAATAGATTGGCGGCCGAGGTAGTAACGCAATTGCCGGTGCCCTCGCGGCTCGGCATGCTGCGTTTCGAACGGCTGAATGAAGCAAGCTGGGCACTGCTGTTTCTCGATCCCAATTGCGAGCGCCAGTTCGGCCAACCGGCCATTGAACTCTGCGCCCTGGTCGGCTCGCCCTATGCCAGCCTGATGGAACCGGAAGCCCGTTACCGGCTGCACGACACCATCCAGCAGCAACTGGTCGACAGCCCGCATTACCTGATTCGCTACACCCTGCACACCACCCAGGGGCCACTGAGCCTGCTGGAAGTCGGTGAAGCCTACAAACAACACAACCGTCACCTGCTGCGCGGCTACCTGCTGGTGGTCGAGGGCCTGCTCGGCCAGGAGCCGAGCTTGCCGGCCGCCGACCTGGAAACCCAGAACAGCCGCCTGCAGATTGCCCTGGAACTGAACCAGCGCGCCCAGCAGGAACAATTGCTCCACCTCGACCGGGTACGCGCCCAGCAGGACCTGATCCTGCGCCTGGCGCGCCAGCGCTACAGCGCCGGCAAGTCCCTGCTCGAAGCCGCCGAACTGATCACCCGCTGCGCCTGCGACATCTACGAGATCGACTGCGCAAGTATCTGGAACCTCGAAGGCAACCGCCTGGTACCGATCTGCTCCTATCACCGTGATCGCCAGCAATACGTGCTGCCGGACATCATCGACGTCAGTGGTTTTCCCGACTACCTCGAAGCCCTGCACACCAGCCGTGCCATCGACGCCCACAATGCCAACCGCGACCCGCGTACCCGGGAAATGGCCGAAAGCCTGCGCCCACGGGACACCAATGCCATGCTCGATGCCAGTATCCGCATCGATGGCCAGGTGGTCGGCGTGCTGTGCCTGGAACAGACCGGCAAGAGCCGCGCCTGGCAGTCCGATGAGATCGCCTTTGCCGGTGAGCTGGCAGACCAGTTCGCCCAGGTCATCAACAACCACAACCGACGGGCCGCCACCAGCGCCCTGCACCTGTTCCAGCGCGCCGTGGAACAGAGCGCCAACGCCTTCCTGCTGGTCAGCAGCGAAGGCGTGGTGGAATACGTCAACCCCAGCTTCACCGCCATCACCCAGTACAGCACCGAGGAAGTCCACGGCCAGAAGCTCTCCGAGCTGCCGGCCCTGGAGAACCTCAGCGAGCTGCTGTTCGACGCGCCCTCGAGCCTGGCCAAGAGCAATAGCTGGCAAGGCGAGTTCAAGAGCCGACGCAAGAACCTGGAGCCCTACTGGGGCCAGCTGTCGATCTCCAAGGTCTACGGTGACAACCGCGAACTGACCCACTACATCGGCATCTACGAAGACATCACCCAGAGCAAGCTGGCGCAACAGCGCATCGAACGCCTGGCCTACACCGACAACCTGACCAACCTGGGCA
Source organism: Pseudomonas gingeri (assembly GCF_013385425.1). Taxonomy (GTDB): domain Bacteria; phylum Pseudomonadota; class Gammaproteobacteria; order Pseudomonadales; family Pseudomonadaceae; genus Aquipseudomonas; species Aquipseudomonas gingeri_D. Next base: position 62,684 of record NZ_JACAQA010000012.1, read on the forward strand.
ACCGCCCGGCGTTCATCCGCAACCTCGACGAGCGTTTCGCCCGCGACAGCGACTCGCCCATCAGCCTGCTGCTGGTGGACATCGACAACTTCAAGCGGATCAACGACAGCCTCGGCCACCAGACCGGCGACAAACTGCTGATCAGCCTGGCCCGACGCCTGCGCAACAGCCTGAGCCCGAGCGGCAGCCTGGCGCGCTTTGCCAGTAACGAATTCGCGGTGCTACTGGACGATACCGACCTGGAAACCGGGCAACAGATCGCCAGCCAGCTGCTGACCACCCTCGACAAGCCGATGTTCGTCGACAACCAGCTGATCAGCGTCACCGGCTCCGTGGGCCTGGCCAGCGCGCCGCTGCATGGCCGCGACCCGCAGACCCTGATGCGCAACGCCGGCCTGGCCCTGCACAAGGCCAAGGCCAACGGCAAGCACCAGGTCCAGGTCTTTACCGAGGCGCTGAACGCCGAGGCCAGCTACAAGCTGTTCGTCGAGAACAACCTGCGCCGGGCCCTGACCCAGAACGAGCTGGACGTGTTCTACCAGCCCAAGCTCTGCCTGCGCAGCGGCCGCCTGCTGGGCATGGAGGCGCTGTTGCGCTGGAACCACCCGGAACGCGGCATGATCCGCCCGGACCAGTTCATCAGCGTCGCCGAAGAAACCGGCCTGATCATCCCGATCGGCAAATGGGTCGCGCGCCAGGCCTGCCGCATGAGCAAGCAACTGACCGCCTCCGGGCTGGGCAAGCTGCAGGTGGCGATCAACCTGTCGCCCAAGCAGTTCTCCGACCCGGACCTGGTGGCCTCCATCGCCAGCATCCTCAAGGAAGAACAGCTGGCGCCGGCCCTGCTGGAGCTTGAGCTGACCGAAGGCCTGCTGCTGGAAGCCACCGAAGACACCCACCAGCAACTCGACCAGTTGAAAAGGCTTGGCCTGACCCTGGCCATGGACGACTTCGGCACCGGCTATTCGTCCCTGAGCTACCTGAAGAAATTCCCGATCGACATCATCAAGATCGATCGCAGCTTCATCCATGAAATCCCGGACAACCAGGACGATATGGAAATCACCTCCGCGGTGATCGCCATGGCCCACAACCTGAAGATCAAGGTGGTGGCCGAAGGGATCGAGACTTACGAGCAACTGACCTTCCTGCGGCGCCACCGTTGCGACGTCGGCCAGGGCTACCTGTTCGACCGGCCGATCCCCGGTCTCGACCTGATCCAGCAGCTCAAACGTTACCCGCGCGGCCCTTTGGCCTGACAGCGCTGTAACACTCGGGCACACTGTCGGTCTATCCTACTGTATCGCTTATCCCAACCTGACTGAGAGGACTGTGACATGGTCTTGCGCTCGGAAATACTGGTGAACAAAAACGTGCTCCCAACCAAAGAACAAGCTCTGCCTGGCCGCGAAACCCCGATGAGCGTGCCGGAAAACCATTTCGTTAACGGCAACCCGCTGCTGGGGCCCTTCCCCGGCAACGTGGAATTCGCGATTTTCGGCCTGGGTTGCTTCTGGGGCGCGGAACGACGCTTCTGGCAACGTGAAGGGGTGTACAGCACCTCGGTGGGTTACGCCGGCGGTTTCACGCCGAACCCGACCTACGAAGAAGTCTGCTCGGGCCTGACCGGCCATAGCGAAGTGGTTCTGGTGGTGTATGAACCGGAAATCGTCAGCTACGAGCAACTGCTCGCGCTGTTCTGGGAACTGCACGATCCGACCCAGGGCATGCGCCAGGGCAACGACATCGGCAGCCAGTACCGCTCGGTGATCTACGCCACCAAGCCGGATCAGTTGGAAGCGGCACTGAAGAGCAAGCAGCTGTACCAGGCCGAACTGAGCAAGGCCGGGCATGGCACGATCACCACGGAAATCGACGAAGCGCCGACCTTCTTCTATGCCGAGGCCTATCACCAGCAGTACCTGGCGAAGAACCCCGAAGGCTATTGCGGGATTCGCGGCACGGGCGTGACCTGCCCGATCTGATTCAGCACCCGGCGTCGGACACAGGTTTTGCGGACACCACAGACCTGTAGGAGCCTGGCTTGCCAGCGAAGAGGCCCTCAAGAGCGCCAAAAGCTTCGCGGGCAAGCCCTGCCCCTACAGTTGCGCGATGTGTTCAGAGCATCGGGGGAAAACCCAAGGCCCCCGACTTACTCGGCAATCAACCAATCCATCCGCCAATCACCCTGGGTCTGCCCCAGCTTCTGCGCCAGCCACGGCAACAACTCCCGCAGCTCCTCTTCCAGCCCCCACGGCGGATTGGCAATCGCCAGGCCCGAACCGTTCAGGCTCGCCGGCGTATCCAGCGGATGCACCAACAATTCCACCCGCAGCAATTTCGGCGCACCGCTACCGGCCAGATCCTGATAGAAGCGCTTCAGGGCGCGCTGATCCTTGATCGGATACCAGATCGCCGCCACCGTCTGGCGCATACGCCCGATGGCTTCCTTGAGCGATGCCGCACAGCGCTGCATCTCATCCAGCTGTTCGAACGGCGGATCGATCAGCAGCACCGCACGCTTCTCTGCTACCGGCAGCAAGGCCCGCGCCACATGCCAGCCTTCGCCCAGGTGCACCGCCACGCGCCGGTCGCCCTTCATATTGTCCTTGAGCAGCTTGCCGTCTTCCGGGTGCTTCTCGTTGAGCAGGATCCGCTCGCGCTCACGGGTCAGGCGTCGCGCCAGCTCCGGCGAGCCCGGGTAGTAGCGCAATTCGCCATCCGGGTTCATCTCGTGCAGCACACGCATGTAGTCGGCGGTCACCGCCGGCAACGCCTGCTCGCCCCACAAGCGGGCGATCCCCTCCAGGTATTCGCCGGTGCGGCTGGCCTGGTCGCCCTTGAGGTCGTACAGGCCAATGCCGGCGTGACTGTCGATATAGGCGAACGGCTGCTCCTTGCGCGCCATCAGGGCGATCAAACGAGTCAGGATCAGGTGTTTCAAGACGTCGGCGTGATTGCCGGCGTGGAAGGCGTGACGGTAGTTCATGGCGACTCCTGCGAAGGAGGCGAAGTTTACCTTGTGCCCGGGCGTACGTCAGGTCGCAGCGTATCGGCGGCATCGGAAGTGTCTGACATATTCCCGGGGCCGGGCAGTGATAAGGTCGTTTTCCCGCCTATCGGAAAGAAGGATCCGAGCAATGACCACCCGCTACGCCAAGATTGTCCTCACCCTGGCCCTCGCGGCCTTCGCCTTTATGGTCACGTTCAACAATATCACCGACTACGGTTCCAACTTCGCCTTTGTCCGCCATGTACTGAGCATGGACACCACCTTCCCGGACAATGCCGCGATGTACCGCGCAATCACCACCCCCGCGCTCTGGCACGCCGCCTATTGGCTGATCATCTTCGGCGAAGGCCTGACCGCGGTGCTGCTGGCCCGTGGAGCCTGGTCACTCTGGCAAGCGCGCAAACGCGACGCCGCCAGCTTCGCCCAGGCGAAGCAGTGGGTCATCGGCGGCGCAACCGTCGGTTTCCTGGTCTGGTTCTTCGGTTTCATGGTGGTCGGCGGCGAATGGTTCCTGATGTGGCAATCGCAGACCTGGAATGGCCAGGAGCCGGCCTTCAAGTTCTACATGGCTATTCTCGGAGTGCTGATCTTCGTCAATCAGGCGGACAACGAGCTGGCTTAATCCGGCCACTTGCCGATTGCGCGCCAGTATCGGACACTGGCGCGCCGGTTTGCGGTCCGACCACGGGCGCAGCACCCAAGGTCATTGGCGACTCAGACACACGAGACCATTAAGCGACCGCACCTGCCTGGCAGTGCTCATTAATGGAATTCCACTGAGTCGAGATTTTATGAAAGACGCAACGATTGCGCTCCATCACGGTTTCAAGTCGGACCCGACCACCAAGGCCGTGGCCGTGCCCATCTACCAGAACGTCGCCTTCGAATTCGATAACGCCCAGCACGGCGCCGACCTGTTCAACCTGGATGTCCCGGGCAATATCTACACCCGGATCATGAACCCCACCAACGATGTGCTGGAACAGCGCCTCGCCGCCCTCGAAGGCGGGATCGCCGGGTTGGCGGTGTCCGCCGGCAGCGCCGCGATCCACTACGCGATCCAGACCCTGACCCGTGCCGGCGACAATATCGTCTCCACGCCACAACTCTACGGCGGCACCTACACCCTCTTCGCCCACCTGCTGCCAAGCTTCGGTGTCGATGTGCGCTTCGCCCGCGACGACTCACCCGAAGCCATCGCCGAACTGATCGACGAGAACACCAAGCTGGTCTATTGCGAAAGTATCGGTAATCCGGCGGGCAATATCGTCGATCTCCAGCGCTTCGCCGAGGTTGCCCATGCCCGCGGCGTACCACTGATGGTCGATAACACCGTGGCGACGCCGATCCTGTGCAAGCCGATCGAGTTTGGTGCCGATATCGTCGTGCACTCGGTGACCAAGTACGTCGGTGGCCACGGCAACTCCCTGGGCGGGGTGATTGTCGATGCCGGCACTTTCCCCTGGGCCGACTACCCGGAAAAATTCCCCGGCCTGAACACCCCGGAGGCCGCCTATCACGGCGTGGTCTACACGGAAAAATTCGGCCCGGCGGCCTTTATCGCCCGCGCCCGCACCGTGCCGTTGCGCAATACCGGCGCGGCCCTGGCGCCGATGAACGCCTTCCTGCTACTGCAAGGCCTGGAAACCCTGGCCTTGCGCATGGAGCGGCATACCGAGAACGCGCTCAAGGTGGCGCAGTTCCTCAAGGCCCACGAGCAAGTGGCCTGGGTCAGTTACGCCGGCCTGCCGGACCATCCGCACCATGAGCTGGCGCTCAAGTACATGCAGGGCAAGCCTTCGGCGATCCTCTCGTTCGGCCTCAAGGGCGGCTATGCAGCCGGTGTGCGTTTCTACGATGCACTGCAGATCTTCAAGCGCCTGGTGAATATCGGCGACGCCAAGTCCCTGGCCTGCCACCCGGCCTCCACCACCCACCGGCAAATGAACGAGCAAGAGCAGGCCAAGGCCGGCGTGAAACCGGAAATGATCCGCCTGTCCGTTGGCATCGAGGCGATCGAGGATATCCTCGAAGACCTGCAACAAGCGCTACGCGCTTAAAGCAAAACGGCCCGCCTCCAGGGAGGCGGGCCGCTAAGCGTTCAGGGCTTCAGCCCCCCCCCCTTCGATCAGTGCTCCAGGCGGAATTGCTTCTCTGCCGCGTCGAAGCGCCGTAGCATCAGCGCCGAGGGCGCACCCATCCGGCTGACGATATAGATCGCCAGACTGGCGAAGATAAAGCCTGGAATAATTTCGTACAGCCCCAGCAGGTTGAAGTGCTTCCAGACGATCACCGTGATTGCCCCCACCAGAATCCCGGCCAATGCGCCATTGCGGGTCATGTCCTTCCAGATCACCGAGATCAGCACCACCGGACCGAACGCCGCACCAAAACCGGCCCAGGCGTAGCTCACCAGGCCCAGCACGCGGTTTTCCGGATTGGCCGCGAGGGCGATGGCCACCAGCGCCACCAACAACACCATGGCGCGACCGACCCAGACCAGCTCGCGCTGGGAAGCCGACTTACGCAGGAAGGTCTTGTAGAAATCCTCGGTCAGGGCGCTGGAGCACACCAGTAACTGGCAGCTCAAAGTGCTCATCACCGCCGCCAGGATCGCCGACAGCAGCACACCCGCAACCCACGGATTGAACAGAATCTTCGCCAGCTCGATAAACACCCGCTCATGGTTCTCACCCACGGGGCCGGCCACCTCGGGATGCGCCGAGAAGTAGGCGATGCCGAAGAAGCCCACCGCCACGGTGCCGCCCAGGCAGAGGATCATCCAGGTCATGGAAATGCGCCGGGCCTTGGCAATCGACTTGACCGAATCCGCCGCCATGAAGCGCGCCAGGATATGCGGCTGGCCGAAGTAGCCCAGGCCCCAGCCCATCAGCGAGAGAATGCCGACGAAGGTGGTGCCCTTGAGCATGTCGAAGTTGGCCGGATCCTTGGTTTCAATGGCCAGGAAGGTGGTGTCGACGCCACCGGTGGCCAGCAGCACGATGATCGGCGTCAGGATCAGCGCGAAGATCATCAGCGTGGCTTGCACGGTATCGGTCCAGCTGACCGCCAGGAAACCACCGATAAAGGTGTAGGCAATGGTCGCCGCCGCGCCGGCCCACAAGGCCGTTTCATAGGACATGCCGAAAGTACTTTCGAACAACCGCGCCCCGGCAACGATGCCCGACGCACAGTAGATGGTGAAGAACACCAGGATCACCAGCGCGGCAATGATCCGCAGCAGGCCGCTGTGATCCTCGAAACGACTGGAGAAATAGTCCGGCAGGGTCAGCGCATCGCCATTGTGCTCGGTCTGTACCCGCAGGCGCCCGGCGACGAACAGCCAGTTCAGGTAGGCCCCGACGATCAGGCCGATGGCGATCCAGCTTTCCGACAGCCCCGACAGGTAGATCGCACCGGGCAAACCCATCAGCAACCAGCCGCTCATATCGGAAGCGCCGGCCGACAGCGCGGTGACAACGCTGCCAAGGCTGCGGCCGCCGAGAATGTAATCGGAGAGGTTATTGGTCGAGCGATAAGCCATCAGGCCGATCAGCACCATGGCGGCGATATAGATCACGAACGTGATCAGGGTGGGGTTGCTTACACTCATTGAAAAATCCCTGGCATTGTTTTTATTGAGCGACGGTCCGACCGACGCAAAGCATGATGTTTGTCAGACGATTAAACGCAGCAGGCATTTATGAGCGATATTTCCTCAGGAAAATCGCCAGCCACGACCTACCGCACGTAGGAGGTTGCACTGCGGCGGCGAATGCTATTCAACAAACCGAATAAGGTGCAACCCATTTCGCCCGAATAAGTTGCACCTATTGAATTTTGCGTATTTTCCGACGATTTCCCGCCCTTTTTCAGTGCGAGAAATGCCCCTGTCGCCCGGAAAACCCCGGACTGAAGGCGCCAGGTACAAGTGGGAAAATAATTCCTGATCTGCCGCCGTTTTTTCCTGCAAAAAAAGGGTTGCACCCGGTTGCACCTCGATCGAGCCAGCGCTACTCTTTCTGCCAGCTGATGCCACGCCATCGTGGTAACCATGAGGATAAGAAAATGGCTACGACCACCCTTGGGGTCAAACTCGACGACCCGACCCGTGAGCGCCTGAAGGCCGCGGCCCACTCGATTGACCGCACCCCCCATTGGCTGATCAAGCAAGCCATTTTCAATTACCTGGAAAAGCTCGAGAGCGGTGCAACCCCGGGTGAAATCAACGGTTCGTCCCGTGGCGACGCCGATGACAGCGGTGACGTTCCGAGCGACCACGCCCATCAGTGCTTCCTCGAATTCGCCGAAAGCATCCTCCCGCAATCGGTACTGCGCGCCGCCATCACCGCCGCCTACCGTCGCCCGGAACCGGAAGTGGTGCCGATGCTGCTGGAGCAGGCACGCCTGCCGGCAGCCATGGCCGAGGCCACCCACAAGCTGGCCGCCTCGATTGCCGAAAAACTGCGTAACCAGAAGAGCGCCGGCGGCCGTGCCGGGATTGTTCAGGGCCTGTTGCAGGAGTTCTCCCTGTCGTCCCAGGAAGGCGTGGCGCTGATGTGCCTGGCCGAAGCCCTGCTGCGTATCCCGGACAAAGGTACCCGCGACGCGCTGATCCGCGACAAGATCAGCACCGGCAACTGGCAACCGCACCTGGGCAACAGCCCGTCGCTGTTCGTCAATGCCGCCACCTGGGGCCTGCTGCTGACCGGCAAGCTGGTCGCCACCCATAACGAAACCGGCCTGACCTCGTCCCTGAGCCGCATCATCGGCAAGAGCGGCGAACCGATGATCCGCAAGGGCGTCGACATGGCCATGCGCCTGATGGGCGAACAGTTCGTCACCGGCGAAACCATCGCCGAAGCCCTGGCCAACGCCAGCCGCTTCGAAGCCAAGGGCTTCCGCTATTCCTACGACATGCTCGGCGAAGCGGCCCTGACCGAGCACGACGCGCAGAAATACCTGGCGTCCTACGAGCAGGCCATCCACTCCATCGGCAAGGCTTCCCACGGTCGCGGCATCTACGAGGGCCCGGGCATCTCGATCAAGCTGTCGGCCCTGCACCCGCGCTACAGTCGCGCCCAGTACGAACGGGTGATGGACGAGCTGTACCCGCGCCTGCTGGCACTGACCCTGCTGGCCAAGCAATACGATATCGGCCTGAATATCGACGCCGAAGAGGCCGACCGCCTCGAACTGTCCCTCGACCTGCTCGAACGCCTGTGCTTCGAACCGCAGCTGAGCGGCTGGAACGGCATCGGCTTCGTGATCCAGGCCTACCAGAAACGCTGCCCCTATGTGATCGACTACGTCATCGACCTGGCCCGTCGCAGCCGCCATCGCCTGATGATCCGCCTGGTCAAGGGCGCGTACTGGGACAGCGAGATCAAGCGCGCCCAGGTCGAAGGCCTGGAGGGCTATCCGGTCTACACCCGCAAGGTCTACACCGACGTTTCCTACATCGCCTGCGCACGCAAGCTGCTGTCGGTACCGGAAGTCATCTACCCGCAGTTCGCCACCCACAACGCCCACACCCTGTCGGCCATCTACCATATCGCCGGGCAGAACTATTACCCGGGCCAGTACGAATTCCAGTGCCTCCACGGCATGGGCGAACCACTGTACGAACAGGTAGTAGGCAAGGTTTCCGAAGGCAAGCTGAACCGTCCGTGCCGGGTGTATGCGCCGGTCGGCACCCATGAAACCCTGCTGGCCTACCTGGTCCGTCGCCTGCTGGAAAACGGCGCCAACACCTCCTTCGTCAACCGTATCGCCGACCAGTCCATCTCGATCCAGGAACTGGTGGCCGATCCGGTGGCCAGCATCGAGCAGATGGCGACCCTGGAAGGCGGCTTCGGCCTGCCACACCCGCGTATTCCGCTGCCGCGTGACCTTTACGGTCGTGACCGGGCCAACTCCGCCGGCATCGACATGGCCAACGAGCATCGCCTGGCATCGCTTTCCTGTGCCCTGCTGGCCAGCGCCCACAATGACTGGAAAGCCGTGCCGCTGCTGGGCTGTGTCGCCAGCAGCGAAACCCCGGTGCCAGTGCTCAACCCGTCGGACCATCGCGACCTGGTGGGTTATGTCCAGGAAGCCACGGCCGAAGACGCCGACAACGCAGTGCAGTGCGCCCTGAACGCCGCGCCGATCTGGCAGGCTACCCCGCCCACCGAACGGGCGGCCATCCTGGAACGCGCCGCCGACCTGATGGAAGGCGAGATCCAGCCGCTGATGGGCCTGCTGGTCCGCGAAGCCGGCAAGACCTTCGCCAACGCCATCGCCGAAGTCCGTGAAGCCGTGGACTTCCTGCGTTACTACGCGGTGCAGGCGCGCAACGATTTCAGCAACGACGCCCACCGCCCGCTGGGCCCGGTGATCTGCATCAGCCCGTGGAACTTCCCGCTGGCGATCTTCAGCGGCCAGGTGGCTGCAGCATTGGCGGCCGGTAACCCGGTACTCGCCAAGCCCGCCGAACAGACCCCGCTGATCGCCGCCCAGGCCGTGCGCCTGCTGCTCGAAGCCGGGATTCCCGAAGGCGTGGTGCAACTGCTGCCAGGCCGCGGTGAAACCGTCGGCGCACGGCTGGTGGGCGATGAGCGGGTCAAGGGGGTGATGTTCACCGGTTCCACCGAAGTGGCGCGCCTGCTGCAACGCAATGTCGCCGGTCGCCTGGATACCCAGGGCCGACCGATTCCGCTGATCGCCGAAACCGGCGGGCAGAACGCGATGATCGTCGACTCCTCGGCGCTGACCGAACAGGTGGTGATCGACGTCGTGTCCTCGGCCTTCGACAGCGCCGGCCAACGTTGCTCAGCCCTGCGTGTACTGTGCCTGCAGGAAGATTCCGCCGACCGCGTGATCGAAATGCTCAAGGGCGCCATGGCCGAATGCCGCCTGGGCAACCCGGAACGCCTGTCGGTGGATATCGGCCCGGTGATCGACGCCGAAGCCAAGGCCGGTATCGAGAAACATATCCAGGCCATGCGCGACAAAGGCCGCACGGTCTACCAGGTGGCCATCGCCGAAGGCGAGGAATGCAAGCGCGGCACCTTCGTGATGCCGACCCTGATCGAACTGGAAAGCCTCGACGAACTGCAGCGGGAGATCTTTGGCCCGGTGCTGCACGTAGTGCGCTACAAGCGCAAGGACATCGACCAGTTGATCGCCCAGATCAATGCCTCCGGCTACGGCCTGACCCTCGGCGTGCACACCCGTATCGACGAGACCATTGCCAAGGTGATCGACAATGTCCACGCCGGTAACGTCTATGTGAACCGCAATATCGTCGGCGCCGTGGTCGGCGTGCAACCATTCGGTGGCGAAGGCTTGTCGGGCACCGGCCCGAAAGCCGGTGGGCCGCTGTACCTGTATCGCCTGCTGTCGACTCGGCCGACGGATGCCATCGAACAGTCCTTTGCTCGGGGCGATGCCCTGGCCGCACCGGACCTGCGTCTGCGCGAAGCTTTGCTCAAGCCGCTCCACGCCCTGAAGGCCTGGGCCGAGAGCCAGAAGCTGGCGGACCTCGATGCGCTGTGCGCGGCCTTTGCGGCGCAGTCGCAAAGCGGGATTACCCGAGTGCTCAACGGCCCGACCGGCGAGCGCAACAGCTACGCCATCCTGCCCCGCGAGCATGTGCTGTGCCTGGCGGACATCGAAGGCGACCTGCTGACGCAACTGGCAGCGGTATTGGCCGTGGGCGGCTCGGCGGTCTGGCCGGAATGCGAATCGGCCAAGGCGCTCTACGGGCGCTTGCCGAAAGAAGTGCAGGCGCGCATCCAGCGTGTGGCCGACTGGACCAAGGACGAGGTGTTGTTCGACGCGGTGCTGCATCACGGTCACTCCGACCAGTTGCGCGGGGTCTGCCAGCAGATTGCCCAACGTAGCGGCGCGATTGTTGGTGTGCACGGTTTGTCCCAGGGCGAAACCGGCATTGCACTGGAGCGCCTGGTGATCGAGCGGGCGTTGAGCGTCAACACCGCGGCGGCGGGCGGTAACGCCAGCCTGATGACCATCGGTTAAGGCGGGCGGAAGGTCTGGCTCCGCAATGGGCGCCAGGCCTGACGACTTCACCCAGTGGAAAATCGCTTTCGCGGGCAAGCCCTGCTCCTACAGTCCTGTGTCGTACACAAAATCAGAGGGTGACAAAAAACTGTAGGAGCAGGGCTTGCCCGCGAATAGGCCGGCCCAGACAACACACCTCCCTGAATTCTGCCCCTCCATCACCCACATCAATCTTGCTAGGCACCGCTTATTCAGCCGCCTAGACTCGGCGCACTCCCCCACAGGTAGGCCGCCATGTCCGAGATGCTGCTCAGTTCCCGCAATCTGGCTTTCGAGCTGTACGAAGTCCTCGATGCCGAGGGCCTGACCCAGCGCGAGCGATTCGCCGAACACTCCCGGGAAACCTTCGACGCCGCCATCGGCACCGCCCGCACAATCGCCGAAAAGTTCTTCGCCCCGCACAACCGCAAGAACGACGAAAACGAACCACGCTACGAAAACGGCGAAGCGATCCTGATCCCGGAAGTGAAACCGGCCGTCGACGCCTTCCTCGAGGCCGGCTTTCTCAACGCAGCGCGCAGTTTCGAAGATGGCGGCATGCAACTGCCGACCCTGCTGTCCCAGGCCTGTTTCGCCCACTTCCAGTCGGCCAACGCCGCCTCGACCTCCTACCCGTTCCTGACCATGGGTGCAGCGAACCTGATCGAGAGCTTCGGCAGCGACGAACAAAAGCGCCGCTTCCTGCAACCGATGATCGACGGCCGCTTCTTTGGCACCATGGCCCTGACCGAGCCCCACGCAGGCTCTTCGCTGTCGGATATCCGCACCCGCGCCGAACCGGCCGCCGACGGCAGCTACCGGCTCAAGGGCAACAAGATCTTTATTTCCGGCGGCGACCACCCGCTATCGGAAAATATCGTGCACATGGTCCTGGCAAAACTGCCGGACGCCCCGCCCGGAGTGAAGGGCATCTCGCTGTTTATCGTGCCCAAGTTCCTGGTCAACGACGACGGCAGCCTCGGCCCGCGCAACGATGTGCTGCTGGCCGGGCTGTTCCACAAGATGGGCTGGCGCGGCACCACCTCCACGGCGCTGAACTTCGGCGATAACGGCAACTGTGTCGGCTATCTGGTGGGCAAGCCGCACCAGGGCCTGAGCTACATGTTCCAGATGATGAACGAAGCGCGGATCGGCGTCGGCATGGGCGCGGTGATGCTCGGCTATGCCGGTTACCTGTATTCCCTGGAGTACGCCCGGGAACGCCCCCAGGGCCGCCTGCCCGACAGCAAGGACCCGAGCACCGCGCCGGTTTCGATCGTCCAGCACGCCGACGTCAAGCGCATGTTGCTGACCCAGAAGGCCTACGTCGAAGGCGCCTTCGATCTCGGCCTGTACGCCGCGCGGCTGTTCGATGACACCACCACACTGACCTCCGAGATAGAGCGCCGCCAGGCCCATGAACTGCTCGACCTGCTGACTCCCATCGTCAAATCCTGGCCCTCGGAGTTCTGCCTCAAGGCCAATGAACTGGCGATCCAGATTCTCGGCGGCCACGGCTACACCCGCGAATACCCGGTGGAACAGTACTACCGCGACAACCGGCTGAACCCGATTCACGAAGGCACCCACGGCATCCAGTCCCTCGACCTGCTGGGGCGCAAGCTGGCGCAGAACGGCGGGGCCGGCTTGAAGCAGCTGATCCGACTGATCGCCGACACCGCCAAGCGCGCCGCCGCCTATTCCTCCCTGGATACCCTGCGCCAGCCGCTGGAGGATCTGGTCGCACGCCTGCAAAGCGTGACCCTCGGCCTGCTGACCGACCTGGCCCAGGGCAAGGTCAACAGCAGCCTCGCCAACTCGGCGCTGTACCTCAAGGCGTTCGGCCACACGGTGATTGGCTGGCGCTGGCTGGAACAGGCGGTGCGCGCCGAGGAAGGCCTGGCCAGGGGCAATCCGGCGGACCTGCCCTTCTACAAAGGCAAGCTGCAAGCCGCGCGCTACTTCCTCACCTGGGAAGTCCCGGGCTGCCATCATGAGCTGGCCATTCTCGAAGCGCGGGACGATACCTGCCTGTCGATGCAGGACGCCTGGTTCTAAAGCTTTTGACAGCGGTACATTTCAACAGGTTAGAATCGCTGGCACGCAGACTGCATGGTCAGTCTGCGCCCAGCCTTTGCAAGCTTTCCTGGAGTACTGCCTTTGAATGCGACGACCATCAACAGCCTGTTCTTGATCGGCGCGTTGCTGGTAGGCGCAAGCATCCTGGTGAGCTCGCTGTCCTCGCGCCTCGGCATCCCGATCCTGGTGATCATCCTCGCCGTGGGCATGACCGCCGGCGTCGACGGCGGCGGCATCATCTTCGACAACTACCCCACCGCCTACCTGGTCGGTAACCTCGCCCTCGCCGTGATCCTGCTCGACGGCGGCCTGCGCACGCGGGTCGCGAGTTTCCGCGTGGCGCTCTGGCCGGCGTTGTCGCTGGCCACGGTCGGGGTGCTGATCACCACCGGGCTGACCGGCATGGCCGCCGCCTGGCTGTTCAACCTGAATATCATCCAGGGCCTGCTGATCGGCGCCATCGTCGGCTCCACGGACGCCGCCGCGGTGTTCTCACTGCTGGGCGGCAAGGGCCTGAACGAACGGGTCACCGCCAGCCTGGAAATCGAGTCGGGCAGTAACGACCCGATGGCGGTGTTCCTTACCGTGACCCTGATCGACATGCTCGCCAGCGGCCAGACCGGCCTGCACTGGAGCCTGCTCGGCCACCTGATTCGCGAATTCGGCATCGGCGGCATCATCGGCCTCGGTGGTGGCTGGCTGATGCTGCAACTGGTCAACCGCATCAACCTGGCCAACGGCCTCTACCCGATCCTGGTGATCAGCGGCGGCCTGGTGGTCTTCGCCCTGACCAACGCCCTGCACGGCAGCGGCTTCCTCGCCGTGTACCTGTGCGGCCTGGTGATCGGCAACCGCCCGGTGCGCAGCCGCCACGGCATTCTGCATATGCTCGACGGCATGGCCTGGCTGGCGCAGATCGGCATGTTCCTGGTGCTGGGCCTGCTGGTCACGCCCCACGACCTGCTGCCCATCGCCCTGCCGGCCCTGGGCCTGGCCCTGTGGATGATCCTGTTCGCCCGGCCGCTGTCGGTGCTGGTCGGCCTGCTGCCGTTCAAGGCCTTCCATGGCCGGGAAAAGGCGTTTATTTCCTGGGTCGGCCTGCGCGGCGCGGTCCCGATCATTCTTGCGGTGTTCCCGCTGATGGCCGGCCTGCCCCACGCACAGCTCTACTTCAACCTGGCGTTCTTTATCGTGCTGGTGTCGCTGCTGGTGCAAGGCACCAGCCTGCCGTGGGTAGCCAAGCTGCTGAAGGTCACGGTGCCGCCGGAACCGGCGCCGATCTCCCGGGCCGCCCTGGAAGTGCATGTCACCAGCGAGTGGGAGCTGTTCGTCTATCGCCTGGGCGCTGAAAAATGGTGCATCGGTGCCGCCCTGCGCGAGTTGAAAATGCCCGAGGGTACGCGTATCGCCGCACTGTTCCGTGGCCAGCAACTGCTCCATCCGTCGGGTAGTACCACCCTGGAAGTCGATGACCTGCTCTGCGTGATCGGCCATGAACACAACCTCCCGGCCCTCGGCAAGCTGTTCAGCCAGGCGCCGCAGCGCGGCCTCGACCTGCGCTTCTTCGGCGACTTCGTGCTCGAAGGCGACGCCCAGCTGGGCGCGGTCTCGGCCCTCTATGGCCTGAAACTCGAAGGCGTCGACCCGAATACCCCCCTGGGCAGCTTCATCGCCCACAAGGTCGGCGGCGCGCCCATCGTCGGCGACCAGGTGGAGTGGAACAACACCCTGTGGACTGTCGCGGTCATGGACGGGAACAAGATCGGCAAAGTCGGCGTCAGATTCCCCGAAGGAAGTCGCCCGGGTCCGGGTCTCTTCCTCTAAACTGCCCACTTTCTTCACGCTGCTCGACCGGTACTTATGTCTTCCTTGCGCACTTTTCTTGCCATGGCCCTGCTGGGCCTGAGTCTTTCCGTCGGCGCGTTGCAAGCAGCCGAACCGCCCACCAGTGCATCGGTCCAGCAAAGCCTGGAGAGGATCGCCGACCGCAAGCTCGCCGACGCCGATCAAAAGGCCCTGCAAGCGGTGCTGCAGCAGACGCTGACCTGGCTGTCGAATCAGGACGACTATGAAAAGCGCCTGGCCGCGACCAAGCAGCAAGTCGCCGACGCGCCGCGCCAGACCGTCGAAAACCAGCGTGAACTGGCGCGCCTGAAAGTCACCAAGGTGATCCCGGTGGCCCAGCGTTATGCCAACCAGTCGGTGTCGCAGCTGGAACAGCTGCTGACCGAGCGCACCACCCAACAGGGCGATCTGCAAAAAGCCCTGGCCGATGCCAACAGCCTGATCATCACCGCCCAGACCCGCCCCGAGCGCGCGCAGTCGGAAATCAGCACCAGCCAGACACGCATCCAGCAGATCAACAACACCCTCAAGCAGGGCAAGGACAACGGCAAGCCCCTCAACAGCGACCAGCGCAACCAGCTGACCGCCGAGCTGGGCTCGATCAACGCGCTGATCCTGTTGCGCCGCCAGGAACTGGCCGGCAACAGCCAATTGCAGGACCTGGGCAACAGCCAGCACGACCTGCTGATGGAAAAAACCGCGCGCCTGGAGCAGGAAATCCAGGACATGCAGTCGCTGATCAACCAGAAGCGCCTGGCCCAGTCCCAGCAGACCGTCACCCAGCAATCCATCGAAGCGCAAAAGGCCGGCGACAGCAGCGTACTGGCCACCGAAAGCGCCACCAACCTCAAGCTCTCCGACTACCTGCTCAAAAGCACCGACCGTCTCAACGAACTGACCCAGCAGAACCTGCAGACCAAACAGCAGCTCGACAGCGTGACCCAGAGCGACCAGGCCCTGGACGAACAGATCAGCGTGCTCAAGGGCAGCCTGTTGCTGTCGAAGATTCTCTACAAGCAGAAACAGGCCCTGCCACGACTGCAAGTGGACAAGAACCTGGCCGATGAAATCGCCGATATCCGCCTCTATCAGTTCGAAGTCAACCAGCAGCGCGAACTGATCAGCAGCCCGGCCACCTATGTCGACAACCTGCTGGCGACCCAGCCGCCGGACCAGGTCAATGCGCAACTGCGCAAGACCCTGCTGGACCTGGCGGTGACCCGTAGCGACTTGCTCGAGCGCCTGAACCGCGAACTGAGCGCCCTGCTCAACGAATCCATCACCCTGCAACTGAACCAGAAACAACTGCTCAGCACCGCCCAGAGCCTGCGCGCGACCCTGGACGAGCAGATGTTCTGGATCCCGAGCAACAAGCCCCTGGACCTGGACTGGATCGAAAGCGTGCCGGCACGCCTGCAAAAGCAGGTCACCACCCTGCCCTGGGCCTCCAGTTTCAGTGAGCTGACCGACGGCCTGGCCCAGCATCCACTGCTGTTCCTGCCCCTGCTGCTGTTGATCGGTGCCCTGCTGTGGCGGCGCAAGTCGCTGTATGCGCGCCTGAGCAAGGTGCACAAGGATATCGGCCACTTCAAACGCGACAGCCAGTGGCACACACCGCTGGCGATCCTGGTCAACGTCGCCCTGGCGATGCCGGTCGCCCTCGGGCTGGCCCTGTGCGGCTATGCCCTGCAGATCGACGCCCGCGGCCAGAACGCCAGCCTCGGCGCCGCGCTGCTGCAAATCGCCCTGGCCTGGCTGGTGTTCTACACCGCCTACCGGATTCTGGCGCCGGGTGGCGTGGCCGAACTGCATTTCCGCTGGGAAAAACCCCAGGTCGAATTTCTCCAGGGCTGGGTGCGCCGACTCGGTTTCGTGGTCCTGGCCCTGGTGGCCATCGTCTCCGTCGCCGAGCTGCAACCGGCCTCGCTGGCCGGTGACGTGCTGGGCATCGCCGTGGTCCTGACCTGTTACGGCCTGATGGCCTGGCTGCTCAGTCGCCTGCTGCTGGGCACTCCAAACCGCGGCAGTGCCTCGTTGTTCCGCAAACTGGTCGGCGTGATCTTCACCGCCATGCCCATCGCGCTGTTTATCGCCGTGTGCTTCGGCTACTACTACACCGCCCTGAAACTCAGCGACCGACTGATCGAGACCCTGTACCTGCTGATGCTCTGGCTGGTGATCGAAGCGACCTTCGCTCGCGGCCTCGGGGTCGCGGCCCGGCGCCTGGCCTACCAGCGCGCCCTGAGCAAACGCCAGGCGGCCAAGGAGGCCGGCGATGGCGAACCGCTGATCGAAGAGCCGACCCTGGACATCGAACAGGTCAACGAACAATCCATGCGCCTGATCCGCCTGGCCCTGCTCGGCGGTTTCGTGGCGGCGCTGTACTGGGTCTGGGCGGACCTGATCAGCGTGTTCTCCTACCTGGACAACATCACCCTCTACGAATACACCAGCGGCACCGGCGCGACCATGAGCATGGTGCCCATCAGCATCGGCAACGTCATCGGGGCCCTGGCGATCATCGGCATCACCTTCGCCCTGGCGCGCAACCTGCCGGGCCTGCTGGAAGTGCTGGTGCTGTCCAAGCTCGAACTGGCCCAGGGCAGCGCCTACGCCACCACCACCCTGCTGTCCTACGTGATCGCCGGCATCGGCTTTGTCTCCACCCTCTCGACCCTCGGCGTGAGCTGGGACAAGTTGCAGTGGCTGGTGGCGGCGCTGTCGGTAGGCCTGGGTTTCGGCATGCAGGAAATCTTCGCCAACTTCATCTCCGGCATCATGATCCTGTTCGAACGCCCGGTGCGGATCGGCGACACCATCACCATCGGCACCCTGTCGGGCACGGTCAGCAAGATCCGTATCCGCGCCACCACCATCACCGACTTCGACCGCAAGGACATCATTGTCCCGAACAAGACCTTTATCACCGGGCAACTGATCAACTGGTCGCTGACCGACACCGTCACCCGCGTGACCCTCAAGCTCGGCGTCGACTACGGTTCGGACCTGGACCGGGTCAAGGAACTGCTGCTCAAGGCCGCCCGCGATAACCCCCGAGTATTGAAGGAACCCGAGCCCCACGTGTACTTCCTGAACTTCGGCGAAAGTACCCTGGACCACGAACTGCGCATGCACGTGCGTGACCTGGGCGACCGTAACCCGGTGGTCGACGAGGTCAACCGCTTTATCAACCGCGAGTTCAAGAAAGAGCACATCAACATCTCGTTCCGGCAGATGGAGGTCTACCTCAAGAACCTGCAGGGCCAGGAATACAAGCTGGTACCGGTGGAAGGCGAAGCGCCTGGGCCCGTCTCAAAGACGCCGGCCGAGCCGGAGCAGTTGCCGCCGCCGGACAAGCTTGACTGAAACTCGACAAGCGCGGCGCTCATGCCGTTTGCATGAGGCCGCTGGCGTCTGCCGGCTAATCCCAGCAGAATACTCGGACATTCTGCTGGAGCCGGCCGTTTGAAAGCCCTCGACGAACTGACCTTCGATAACCGCTTCGCCCGCCTGGGCGATGCGTTTTCCACCCATATCCTGCCCGAGCCCCTCGACAATCCGCGTCTGGTGGCGGTGAGTCCGGCGGCCATGGCCCTGCTCGACCTGGACCCGGCCATTGCCGAGGAACCGGTGTTCGCCGAGCTGTTCGGCGGGCACAAGCTCTGGGCCGAAGCCGAGCCGCGGGCCATGGTCTATTCGGGGCATCAGTTCGGCTCCTACAACCCGCGCCTGGGTGACGGTCGCGGGCTGTTGCTGGGCGAGGTCTACAACACCGCGGGCGAGCATTGGGACCTGCACCTCAAGGGCGCCGGGCAAACGCCGTATTCGCGCATGGGCGACGGCCGCGCGGTGCTGCGCTCGTCGATCCGCGAGTTCCTCGCTTCCGAGGCCCTGCATGCCCTGGGTATTCCCAGCAGCCGCGCGCTGTGCGTGATCGGCTCCGACACACCGGTCTGGCGCGAGAAACAGGAACGCGGCGCCATGGTCCTGCGCATGGCGCCCAGCCATGTGCGCTTCGGTCATTTCGAATATTTCTACTACACCAAGCAGCCGGAGCAGCAGAAGCAACTCGGCGAGCACGTGCTGGCCATGCATTTTCCCGAATGCCTGGAACAGCCAGAGCCGTACCTGGCGATGTTCCGCGAGATCGTCGAGCGTAATGCCGAGCTGATCTCCAAGTGGCAGGCCTACGGTTTCTGCCACGGCGTGATGAACACCGACAATATGTCGATCCTGGGTATCACCTTCGATTTCGGTCCGTTCGCCTTTCTCGATGATTTCGATGCGCACTTCATCTGCAACCACTCCGATGACCAGGGCCGCTACTCGTTCAGCAACCAGGTGCCCATCGGCCAGTGGAACCTCAGTGCCCTGGCCCAGGCCCTGACGCCCTTCATCAGTGTCGAAGCGTTGCGCGAGGCGTTGGGCTTGTTCCTGCCGCTGTACCAGGCCCACTACCTGGACCTGATGCGCCGCCGCCTCGGCCTGACCAGCGCCGAAGACGACGACCTGAAGCTGGTGGAAAACCTGCTGCAACTGATGCAGGCCGGCGGGGTCGACTACACCTTGTTCTTCCGCCGCCTGGGGGATGAGTCTGCCGCCCTGGCCACGGCGCGACTGCGGGATGACTTTATCGATCTCAAGGGTTTCGACGCCTGGGCCGACCGCTACAAGGCCCGGGTCGCCCGCGAGCCGGACCAGGATGAATCCCGGCGCAAGGCTCGGATGCACGCGGCCAACCCGCTGTATATCCTGCGCAACTACCTGGCGCAGAAGGCCATCGATGCGGCGGAAAATGGTGACTACTCAGAGGTACGGCAACTTCACGAAGTACTGAGCAAGCCGTTCGAGGAACAAGCGGGCATGGAGCGCTACGCCGAGCGGCCACCGGAGTGGGGCAAGCATCTGGAGATCAGTTGTTCGTCGTGAGCCGGCTCAGATAAAGGTCTGCTCCCGCACCCCAAAACGCTCAGCCAACCAGCGGATCTGGCGCAGGTTGAGCTGACGCTTGCCGCTGAGTATCTCGGAAACCACCGATTGCGGCCCGACCCCGGGCAGGTCGCTCTGGTTCAAGCCATGTTCACGCATCATCTCCCGCAGTACATCGGCCCCACTGGCCACCGGCATCGGCCAGTGCTCCTTGTCATAGGCCTCTATGTAATCACTGATGATGTTCACCAGACTCATGAGCGGGTTCGATTCGTCTTCGCCAATGACGCCCAGCAACTCGTCGAGAATGCCCACCAGGGCATCGTAATCGGCCTCGTTTTTTGGTTTGCGCAGC
Source organism: Pseudomonas gingeri (assembly GCF_013385425.1). Lineage (GTDB taxonomy): Bacteria > Pseudomonadota > Gammaproteobacteria > Pseudomonadales > Pseudomonadaceae > Aquipseudomonas > Aquipseudomonas gingeri_D. The sequence continues at coordinate 82,948 of NZ_JACAQA010000012.1, forward strand.
AGTGGCTCCACGAACGGCCAGTGCTCGGAAGCCTGCTTGATGACAGCATTCATCAACACGTCTCCTTCCATTTACCCTTGTCATATTCGCGATGATCCAGCACATGCTTGATCTATAGCTGCTGGGCACCGTAATGCACACCCGCAATCAGGCGCAGTGTGTTCCCGCCAATATCAAACACATGCAAGCGACCCACCTTGTCTGTCGCGGGGAACAACGCCTTGAGCGCCGAAAAGTTTTCAGGACTGCTCCCCTTGATCCTTCGGCACCAGGCATCCAACGCACTGGCAGTGTCAGGCCATCTTGCCTTGGCTTCCCGAATCCGCTTCTCGGTAATCACACGCATGCAATATCCTTATCGCATCTTGCTATGAAGATTATCCGTCAAGCCAGGTTATCGCAATTTGCTATTGTCAAAATCTGACCGACGGCTCATTCCCTGAGGCTAGATCCTGAAGGTAAAACGCGTCGTTTGAATATGTGAGGACATGCAACACACCCTTGGCCCCCTTGATAAAGCGCGCCCCAGACTCCAGTTCAAGTTCATTGGCCACTACCCGGGAACCCTTCCATGTCCGCCACCCTCTTGATCCCCTGCCCCCATTGCAACGGCCTCAACCGCATCCCTGCCGAACGACTGGGCGACCAGCCGAAATGCGGACGCTGCAAAGCCGCGGTCTTGCTGGACAAACCGTTCGAATTGAAACAGGGCGACTACGCCAGCCAGATCAAGGGCGACCTGCCGTTGCTGGTGGACGTGTGGGCGGACTGGTGCGGGCCGTGCAAATCCTTTGCCCCGGTGTTCGAACAGGCGGCCGCCCAACTGGCCGGCAAATGTCGCCTGGCCAAGCTCGACAGCGAGGCCAACCCGCAACTCTCGGCACAGTTGGGGATTCGTTCGATTCCCAGCCTGATCCTGTTCAGAAATGGCCAGGAAGTAGCGCGCCAGAGCGGCGCCTTTCCCCTGCCGCAGTTGATGGCCTGGCTGCGCAGCCAAGGTATCTGAGGCTCGCACAGCCGGCAGGCGCAAAACGCAAAGGGGCGTTAAGCGTTTTTCTCCAGCAGCGTGTGCAACTCGACGAACTGCTGGGTCAGCTTGTGTCGCGGATCGAAGTGGATCAGCGGCCGGTTGGCTTCATGGGACTCGCGCATCTTCACCGAACTGGCGAGGTACACCGGCAACACCGGCAAGCCCTCGGCGATCAGGCTGTCGAGCATCTGCTGCGGCAGGCTCGCCCGGGCCTGGAACTGGTTGACCACGATCCCTTCCACTTGCAGATCTTCGTTGTGGTCTTCCTTCAACTCTTCGATCTCGGCCAGCAGGCCATACAGCGCCTGACGGGAGAAGCTGTCGCAATCGAAGGGAATCAACACGCGATCGGCGGCAATCAGCGCAGATACCGCATAAAAGTTCAACGCCGGCGGCGTATCCAGGTAAATGCGGTCGTAATCTTCCGACAACTCGTCCAGCAGTTTGCGCAGCTTGTTGATCTTGTGTTTCGCCTCGAGCTTGGGCTGCAGATCCGCCAGCTCGGCCGTGGCGGTGATCACATGCAGGTTGTCGAAAGGCGTCTCATAGATATCCACCTGGTTTTTCTTCGAGAACGGCCCGGACGAGAGGATCTGCTTGAAGAAGTCCGCGATACCCATGGGAATATCCTCGCCGGTGAGCCCGGTGAGGTATTGCGTGGAGTTGGCCTGGGCATCGAGGTCCACCAACAGGGTCCGATAGCCCTCGCTGGCGCTGACCGCCGCCAAGTTGCAGGCAATGCTCGACTTGCCGACCCCGCCTTTCTGATTGAACACCACACGCCGCATGACAAGACCTCCGTGTATCAATGAATCACCGAGTGTAGAGGGCTTGACCGCTGCCGCGCCACCTTGGCAGGACGAGGACTACCTCTCACGCCGCAATAACTTCACCAATCCAGGGTATTTTCCCTTTAAGCCGGGAAAGATCTGACATACGTATCCGAAAAAATACGAATAATAGCCAGTTGCTAGCTCTCCCTTCGCATAACTGCAAATTTAATCGTGCAAAATGTGACCAAAAATTTGCTACAGGCCTTGTGCACCGGGATAATGCGCGCCACTTGGCCATCGCGCCACGCCAGGGTTGGTAGGGGTTCAGGGATCAACCATAGCGTTCAAGGAAGCCCGCAGGGGCGGGAAGACATTCAGTGATCAATTTCAACATCGCCCAATGGCGCGCCTGGGCCCCGGGCCTGGAAAGTGTGGACGACTGGCAGGCCTGGAGCCGCCAGCCCTGCGTGCCCGCGCCCAGCGATGCGGCTCCGGGATTCGCGTTGTTCAGGAGATAGATGTCCGACGCCGGATGTCTTGTCCCGCTTTTTGACTTAAGTTTGCAGACGATATGGTGGCTGTACGCGGGTGACCTTCGGGTCACCCGGTATGCCTGACGTTCCGGTCTTGCAGGCTCGCGTACAGCCGCCACCCTTTTGTTAGCTGAGATTTGGAAGACAATTCTCTTTCCCTTGCAGGACATTTCCTAGAAAATCCCAACCTCTTGCGGCTGCTATATCTCCCGACTAGTCTTGCCCTGTCATCGCAATTTCGATGACTGGACGTGCAAGTCCGACTGATATAGCGCTTCAGCGCCTGCCCTATCTCCTCTTCTCGCGACGTGTCTCAATTCGTCCGTAAAGTCGATCAATGGTGGCTGTGCGTGGGAGACCTTCGGGTCTGCCGAGTCCTATATCCTCGGTCTTGCACACCTGCGCACAGCTGCCACCCTTCTGCGTGCAAGCGATGGGTTGCAGTTCCAATTATTGATATAGGGACTCAACCATGAGCAAAACAACTCCCGCCCCACCTGTCCAGGATCCCAACGCTTTCCCTTCTGCCGACCGGTTCAAGGATCAGGCCGCCATCCAGCGTGCTCTTGATCACTATCTGCCCAGCCCAACATCTGCATCGCCGGGAGCTATCCGGCTGCCTAACACCAAATCCGGTCGAAGCCTGGAAGAATCCCTGGTTCACGTCTCCGAGTTGCTGACCTGCGCAGCGGCCACCGCCTACGAATCCGGCGATGGTCTCAGCGGCTCCAAGCGGGCGCTGGCGTTCTCGGCCATGCATCTGGTGGAAATGGCGAAAGCCGAGCTGGATCAGTCATTGGATAATCTGCCGCTGCACTAGACGGTTACACCCCTGTGGCGAGCGGGCTTGCCCGCTCGCCACAGGACCGCGCTCGGCTTCAGACCCCCTTAAGCCTGCGGCACCGCTCGACGCGTCAGCAACTCGATAAACGCCTTGGCCATCGGTGACTTCTGGTCCTTGCGCTGGACCAGCCACACCGCCGACACCGCATCCGGATCAAGCAACGGTCGATAGACCACGCCATCAATCCGAATCCTCTGATAAGACGCCGGCAACACCGACACCCCCAACCCCGCCGCCACCAAGCCGATAATGGTCATCGCCTCCCCCGCCTCCTGGGCAAAGTGCGGGCTGAATCCTGCCTGTCGCGCCAAGGTCAGCAACTGCGCATACAAACCACTGCCATAACTGCGCGGGAAAAACACAAAGGGCTCCAGCGCCAGCTCGGACAAATACATCCCGCCCTCGCTGCCGCCGGCCAAGGGATGCTTGGCACTGAGCACCGCCACCAGCGGCTCATGCATCAACTCCACGACACTCAAGGCCTCCGGCAACGCCAAGGGCCGCATCAAGCCCACCTCGATGGACTCGTCCATCAAACCATCGGCCACCGTCTTGCTGCTCATCTCCCGCAGGTTCAAATGCACCGCCGGAAATGCCTGGCGAAAGGCAAAGATTGCCTGGGGAATTGTCGAGTTGAACGGCGCCGATGAGGTAAACCCGATCTTCAGTTCCCCCAATTCCCCCAACTGCGCCCGCCGCGCCACATCCGCCGCCTTGTCCACCTGCGCCAGCACCAACCGCGCCTCTTGCAGAAACAGGCGACCCGCCTCACTCAACTCGACCCGACGATTGGTCCGGTCGAACAGCCGCGCCCCCAGCTCCTGCTCCAGTGCCTGGATCTGCTGGCTCAACGGCGGCTGGGAAATCCCCAGCACCTCGGCGGCGCGGCCAAAATGCAGTTCTTCGGCCACCGCGATGAAGTAGCGCAAATGCCGCAATTCCATGAACACCTCATCAAGTCGTAAAACCTATCAAACAGGTCGAACAATATATTGGAAAGAATAGTTAGCCAGCTATATGCTTTTTCCATTGCCTGACCGGCTGCTCCCCCCGAGGTCCCCCGTGAAAACTGCTGTTGCTCCCCTCGCCCACGAGATTCCCCCTACTGCGCTGGACGATGTGGTCGCCCAACTCAACGACACCTATATCGAAAAAGGCACCCCGGCGTTTATGCGCACGGTGCTGGCGCTGTTCTCCGGCGGCTTCGCGACCTTTGCCCTGTTGTACTGCGTACAGCCGATGATGCCGGTGCTGTCCAAGGAATACGGGATCAATGCCGCCCAGAGCAGCCTGATCCTCTCGGTGGCCACCGCCCTGCTCGCCATCGGCCTGCTGATCACCGGACCGATCTCCGACAGCCTCGGGCGCAAGCCGGTGATGGTGGTGGCGTTGTTCGGCGCGGCGCTGTTCACCATCCTCGGCGCGTTGATGCCCAACTGGCAGGGCGTGCTGGTGATGCGGGCCCTGGTGGGGCTTTCCCTCAGCGGCCTGGCGGCGGTGGGCATGACTTACCTGAGCGAGGAAATCCATCCCAGTCACATCGGCCTGGCAATGGGCTTGTATATCGGCGGCAACGCCATCGGCGGGATGAGCGGGCGCCTGATCACCGGCGTACTGATCGACTTTGTCAGCTGGCATATGGCGATGCTGGTGATCGGTGTCCTGGCGCTGATCGCGGCGACGGTGTTCTGGAAGATCCTGCCGCCGTCGCGCAACTTCCGCGCCAGCCAATTCAATACCCGCAGCCTGATCGACGGCTTCACCGTGCACTTTCGCGACGCCGGCCTGCCGTGGCTGTTCCTCGAAGGCTTCCTGCTGATGGGCAGCTTCGTCACCCTGTTCAACTACATCGGCTACCGTCTGCTGGCCGAACCCTACGGCATGAGCCAGGCATTCGTCGGCTTGCTGTCCATCGTCTACCTGTCGGGCATCTACAGCTCCGCGAAGATCGGCGCCCTGGCCGACAAGCTCGGCCGGCGCAAGGTGCTCTGGGGCATGATCCTGATGATGCTGGTGGGCATCGTCCTGACCCTGGTCACCCCACTGCCGGTGGTGGTATTCGGCATCCTGCTGTTCACCTTCGGTTTCTTCGGCGCGCACTCGGTGGCCAGTAGCTGGATCGGCCGTCGGGCGCTGAAGGCCAAGGGACAAGCCTCGTCGCTCTATCTGTTCTGCTACTACGTCGGCTCCAGCGTGGCCGGGACCCTGGGCGGGGTGTTCTGGCACTACGGCGGCTGGAACGGCATCGGCCTGTTTATCGGTGCACTGCTGGTGGTGGCCTTGCTGGTGGCGTTGAAGCTGGCACGGTTGCAGGCGTTGCCGGGTAATGCAACAGCCTAATCAGCACGCCACGCAACCTGCGCCACCAGCAGCTTGTCGCGCTTTTCCAGGCTCAACGACTGCAACACCGCGCCCGATTGCTCGGTCTGGTCCAGCCACTGCAGCAAGGCCAGTGCATTGCCACTGAGGGTGACCCGCAGTGACTGGCCATCCTGGTCCAGTTGCTGCAACTCCAGCCCTGCCGCCGCCACCGTTTCACTTAGCCGGTTCGACAGGGACCGCGATGGATTCGAGCGCTGAGCCGTCGGCTGGGCACGCTGAACTTCAGCGGCCAATAACAGACGTTGCTGGTACAGGCGCTCACCCCTTTCCAGACGCTGTTGCGCCGGTTGCCAGCCCCCACTGAACAAACTCACCACCGCCAGGAAAACCCCCAATCCAATCAGCATCCGTCGATCCCGAAGGCCGAGGCCCTGCCACCGTTGCATCAGCGCCGCCGGTACCGCCAATGACCTGATCATCCGTTCTTCTCCTCCAACATCAGCACCGCCTGCACTCGCTCACGGTCCTTGCTGGCGCTGCCCAGCCTGATCGGTAAACCGCTGCCCTGGCCGCGCTCGCGCAAGCGCTCAAGATCGGTGAAGCTGCCGGCCGTCAGCAACAACGTCCAGCCCGAGCCGGCCCGGTATTCGATACGCTGAACCTCAACGCTGCTGCCCCCGATCACCTGTTCGATCAGTTGCACCAGACGGCCCATCTGGCTGCCGGGCTGATCGGTCTGACCCTGCAAGGCCTTGAGCTGGGCCGCCAGATCGACAATCCGGGTTTGCTCGGGATAAAAACGCTGGAAGCGCTGCACACTCTGCTCGTACAACTGCCCCGCAGCGCTTTCCAGATAATGGGCACGGGCCAGGGTAAAACCCCAGGACACAGCGAACAGCGCCAACGCCGACAGCACCAGCGTGCCCAATGGCCAACGCGCCCGCACCTGACGAAACTCACCTTGCAGCAAGTCCAGCCCGCGCGAATGACCGGCCACCAGCAACGCCGCGATATCGACCTGCCGATCAGCGCCCATCCAGCACAACCCATCCGGCAATCGTGGTCTCAGTACCTCCAGATCCTCAGGCGACAGTGCAAGTCGGGCCTCGATAGCCCCACCCACCAACCAGCGTCCAGCCCACCAGACGCCATAGGCCTGATCATCCGGCAGCAAGTCGGCATCCACCTTGACGCTTTCCACTTGCAGCCCCGAATCCCGCAACAACGCCAGGATCGCCTTGAAGCGCTCCTTGTTGATCGCCAGCAGCGGGTAGCGTGAATCCTTGTCCGCCGCACCGACCGCAAGGTGCAATCCATCCAGCTCCTCGGCCAAGCGGTCCTCGACGGCGTAGGCCAACGCCTGAACCGTGGGCTTGCGTCGACCGGGCCAGGGCTCGCTACGCAAGCCGCTACAGATTTCCATGGGCAGGATCACCCGCACCGACTGCCCCGACAGAAACGTCGCCGCCTCCGCCAGGGTGACCACGCGGTACTCGCCGCCCGCCTGCCAATAGCCAACCGGCCAGCTGGCGTCACAGCCAGCCAGGCCTTCGGCCGTGAGATAAAGCCAATTGCTCATAACGGGGTTTCACCTTGAGTCGGGGCCAGGAAGCGGCGTTGCAGGACACGCAGGCGAAGGCTGTCGCGAGGCCGCTCCAGATCGCTGACCAGCCGCAGTCGCGCCGCGCCCGCGCCGACCTCGACCGTGACCCGGAACCAGCGGCTGTCGACACCCAGGCCATGACTGGCAATACCCAACCCATCCAGCCCCGGCGCACGGGTAAATTCATGGGCATCGGCATAACCTTGCGCCGGGCGCTGGGCGACAGCGTCCCGGGCACTGGCCGCCGTCATGCCTTCCAGCGTCGCCAGCAGCGTGGCCGAGGCGGTATTGATGTTCAGCGTGGCCTCGGGCGGCAGCAACGCGACGAAGGGTTGCAGGCGCTGCAAAAGATCCTGGTCGACGCCGGGCAACAGGCGCAACTGGCTGGTGTCGCTGACCTCGGTACCCCGTAGCGACGCCAGGTCGAATGCCGGGATCTCCAGCGCCAACAGCAACCTGGCCCAACGCTCCAGGCTGATTTCATCGGCCTTGCCGGGCAGGAGCAGGCGGGTCAGGTTGAACCGCCCGGCCAGGTCTTCGATCTCGATCCGCACCTCGACACCCGGCAGCTCGGACGGCAGCGATGGGCTCGCCCAGGGCTGGGCCAGATGGATGGTCTTCTCCTCAAGCCGATCAGGCTCCTGCAACAACTCCCGCGCCCAACTCTCCGCGGCAATCGCCCACTGACGCAGTTGCACCTGATGAATATGCTGCGCGCTGCTCTGCAGGGCCCGCGTATGACTGCGCAAGAGGCCACCGACCACGAACAGGGCCAGGGTCATGATCAGCAGCACACTGATCAGCGCCACGCCACGCTGGCCGGTGCGGTTCATGAGCCCTCCGGCAACAGGATGACGCGACGGATCTGTTCGAAGCGACCAACGGACAGGGTGATTTCCAACGCTCGCGGATGCACCGGGGAACGGCCCGGCGTCGACGCCCCCTCAGCGCGCCAACCGGCCTTGTCCACATACAGCCGCCACTGCAAGGCACGCACCTCCTTGAGCACCGGCAGCTTGTGAGTCTCGGGCAGATCAAGGCTACGGCGATAACGCCACAAGGTGCCCTCCTCCAGGCGATAGGCAATCTCCTGGCGCTCGCTGCGGGGCTCATCCAGCGGGTTGCGCGCATTGCCGCGCTGCAGGTTCAACTGTCCCCCGCCCAGTGTCACGGCCACGCCTTCTTTGGGGATAGTCGCCTGCATGACATCGCGCTCCAGCACCGCCATCGCCCGCTGCAGGCTGCGCAAGCCCTGCTCGTGCTCATTGACCCGGGCCTGGGTCAGCAGCACGCCTTCGTACAGGCGATAACTGGCCAGGCCGATCAGGCTGAAAATCGCCAGGGCAATCACCAGTTCGACCAGGGTAAAGCCGGCCTGTCTATTCATTCCGGGCCCGCAGCCAGGCATTGGCGTGGTGCAACGGCGGCCCGCCATTGCCCAGCCGCACGATAATCTCGACCTTGAGCAAGCGCGGGTCCGAGGTCGGCGTGACAATCTGCTCCAGGCGCCATTCGCGCTGGTCGAAGCGCAGGCTTTGCTGTTGTCGTCCCTTGGCCGGGGGCGCCTGCAGGCGCAGTTCATTCAACTGATTGTCCGCCAGCCAGGTGGCGAACAAACGCTCCTGCAAGGTGCCGCTCTGCTGCACCACGAACTGGCTGGCGGACAGCACGCTGGCCGCCAGCACGGCAAAGATCGCCAGGGCGATCATCACCTCCAGCAAGGTAAACCCCGACTCAGCTTTCATCGATGGCCGGATCACCGAGGCCGTCACCGGACACACTCAACCAGCGCCGCTGCGCGGACTCGTAATGCAGGGTGAAGGCACTCATTTCGTCGCTGCTCAGCACCAGCAATTGCGGCTGGTTCACCCGGTCGCCCAGTTTCAGCGGGCGGCCTTCCAACTCCAGGCGAAAATACAGGCCGTCGGGCAAGCGATAGGCCGCCCCCGCCGGGCGCCAGTCGGGCCGTTCGAAGACCATCACCTGATAACCCTCGGCACCGATCCGCAAGCCATATTCCTGGCTGTTGACCACCGCGTACTCACGCAACTGTTGCAGCAGGTGCACCAGGGCACCGGCCTCCTGGCGGGCCTGACGCACCGGGCTGGGGTTCATGCTCACGGCGATCATGCCGGCCAGCACGCCGATCACCACCATGGACACCAGCAACTCCAGCAGGGTGAAACCACGGGAACGTGTGGGCATGGATCAATCGCTCCAGTTGCCGATATCGGCGGCAAACTCTTCGCCGCCGGACACGCCGTCGGAGCCAAAGGAATACAGGTCATAACCCTTGGTCCGGGTGCCCGGGCTCAGGTATTGGTAAGGCGTGCCCCAGGGATCCACCGGCAGGCTTTTCAAGTAGCCCTGGGGGTTCCAGTTCCGCGGTTCAGGCACGCCCAGCGGCCGTTTGACCAGCGCCTCGAGGCCCTGTTGGGTCGAGGGGTACTGGAAATTGTCGAGGCGGTACATTTCCAGCGCGGTGCCGATGGCCTTGATATCGGCCCGGGCCGCGGTGACCTTGGCCTGGTCCGGACGGCTCATGAACTGCGGCAGCACCATCGCGCCGAGGACACCGATAATCACCACCACGACCATGATTTCGATCAGGGTGAAACCACCTTGTCGCTGTATTCCAGAGGTTTTCATAAGATCAGTTCACCAGTTGGTTGAGGCTAAGAATCGGCAACAGAATCGCCATGACGATCAACAGCACGATGACGCCCATCAGCACCAGCATCGCCGGCTCGAACAGGCTCACCACCAGGGCGATCCGCGCCGCGAGGGTTTTCTCCTGCTGTTCGGCGGCGCGGGCGAGCATGCGGTCGAGCTCGCCCGCGCGCTCGCCGCTGGCGATCATGTGCAGCATCAGCGGCGGGATATCGCCGCTGCGCTCCAGGCCACGGGTCAGGGTGCCGCCCTCGCGCACCGAGCGCGCGACCTCGCCCATGCGCACGCGAATCGGCAGGTTGCCGATCACCGCCGCGGCGATTTCCAGGGCATCCACCAGGGGCACGGCGCTCTTGCCGAGCAGCGCCAGGGTGCTGGCGAAACGGGACGCCTCCATCGCCTTGAGGACTCCGCCGATCAGCGGCGCCCGCAACAACCAGGCATGCCAGCGCCAGCGCACGGCGGGACGCGCCAGCGCCCAGCGCACCAGCAAGGCCAACGCCACCAGCCCGATCAGCAGCAGCCAGCCGTAACGCTGCAGGCCGCTGCTCAGGGCAATCAGGCCCTGGGTCAGCAGGGGCAGGGCCTGGCCATTGTTGATAAAAACCTTCACCACATCCGGTACCACATAGCCGAGCAATCCAGCGACGATGGCCAGAGAGGCAAACAGCAGGATCATCGGATAGACCAGCGCCATCTGGATCTTCTGCCGGGCCTGCTGGCGGGCCTCGGTGTACTCGGCCAGTTGTTCGAGCACCGGGCCCAGGTGTCCGGAGCGTTCGCCGGCGGCGATGCTCGCGCGGAACATGTCCGGGAACGCCTTGGGAAAGCCGGCAAGCGCCGAGGCCAGGTCATAACCCTCCATGACCCGGCTACGCAGCGCCGCCAGCAGGTTGCTGACCCGACGTTTTTCGCTCTGCGCCGCCACCGCCCGCAACGCCTCTTCCAGCGGCAGGCCGGCCTGGATCAGGGTCGAGAGTTGCAACGTCAGCAAGGCCAGTTCACTGGCTTTCAAGCCGGCCGAACGCTGGGCGCCGTTGCCCGCACCCGTCTGGCCGCGCGCGCTTTTCAGCTGCGTGGGCAACAGTCCGCGCTCACGCAGCAACTGGCGGGCATGGCGCGGGCTGTCGGCTTCCTGCTGACCGCGACAGCGCCGACCGTTGGCATCCTGGGCCTGGTAATCGAACGTCGGCATCCTCAGTCCTCCTGGGTCACGCGCAGCAGTTCATCGAGACTGGTGCTGCCTTCGAGAACCAGCCGCTGGCCATCCTGGAACAGGCTGCGCGAGGCCGTCCGGGCTTCACGGACCAGCTCGGGCTCACTGGCGCCGTTGTGGATAAGTACCGCCAGGGCCGGGGTGATGCCGATCAGTTCGTAAAGCCCGATACGACCGCGATAGCCTTGCTGGCAGTGCTCGCAGCCCGTGGCCCGGAACAGCCTCGGCGGATGGTTCGAGTCGACACCCAGGCGCCGGCAGGCGGCCGCATCCGCCGCATAGGCGCTCCGGCACTCGCGGCACAGGGTACGGACCAGGCGCTGGGCCAACACCCCGACCAGGGACGAGGCCAGCAGATAGGCATCCACGCCCATGTCCAGCAACCGCGTGACCGCGCCCACCGCGCTGTTGGTGTGCAGGGTCGACAGCACCAGGTGCCCGGTCAGCGAAGCCTGCACGGCGATCTCGGCGGTTTCGCGGTCGCGGATCTCACCGACCATGACCACATCCGGGTCCTGGCGCAGGATCGCCCGCAAGCCACGGGCAAAGGTCATCTCGACCTTGGGATTGACTGGCGTCTGGCCGATGCCCGGCAGGTGATACTCGATGGGGTCTTCGACGGTGAGGATATTGCGGGTCTGGTCGTTGAGGCTGCTCAGCGCCGCGTAGAGGCTGGTGGTCTTGCCCGAGCCGGTGGGGCCGGTGACCAGAAAGATGCCGTGGGGTTTGCCGAGAATATGCCGGAAGCGCTCCAGGGTCTGCGGCGGCATGCCCAGGCGTTGCAGGTCGAGACGTCCGGCCTGTTTGTCCAGCAGGCGCAGGACCACCCGTTCGCCATGGGCCGAGGGCAAAGTGGAAACCCGCACATCGACTTCGTGCCCGGCCAGCCGCAGGGCAATCCGTCCGTCCTGGGGCACGCGCTTCTCGGCGATATCCAGCCGGGCCATGACCTTGATCCGCGACACCAGCAGGTTGGCCAGCTCGCGCCTTGGCTTGAGCACTTCACGCAGTTGCCCGTCGATGCGCATGCGCACCGACAGGCTGTGCTCGAAGGTCTCCAGGTGTACATCCGAGGCTTTCTCGCGCACCGCTTCGCCGAGCAGCGCGTTGATCAGGCGGATGATCGGCGCGTCGCCTTCCTGCTCCAGCAGGTCGGCGGTCTGCGGCAGTTGCTCGGCCAGGCTCATCAGGTCGAGTTCATCGTCCAGGCCCTGGGCCACCTGCTGCGCGGCGCTATGGCCATCGCTGTAGGCCGCTGCAAGGCGGGCGGCGAATACCGGCTCGTCGAGCACTTGCAACGGCAGTACGCCGGCGATCAGGCGGCGGGCTTCGGACACGGCGGTCAACGGTGTGTCGGCACGAATCGACAGGCACGCGCCCGCGCCTTGCGGTTCCAGCAAGACCCCGTAGCGGCGGGCAAAGCCGAACGGCAGGCGCGGCTTCATGGTGCCCCGACCTTCTGCCGTCGCAGGTCTATCGCCGGCTCGCTGTCAGAACCATCGAACAGTTCCCGGGCCTCGCGCGGCAACAGCAGTGAGTTGCTCTTCCCATCGGCGGGTTGACTGAGCTGGCGCAAGCTGTTGTAGCGCTGCTCGCTGACTTCGGAGATATCCTCTTTGGAGCGGACGATGGTCGGCCGCAGGAATACCATCAGGTTGGTTTTTTCATGCTTTTCGCTGTTCCAGCGAAACAACGCCCCCAGGTAGGGGATATCCCGCAGCAGCGGCACACCGCTTTCCTGGACACGGACGCTGTCCTTGATCAGCCCGCCGATCACGATGATCTCGCCGTCATCGGCGAGGATGGTGCTTTTCAGGGTGCGTTTGTTGGTGATCAGGTCACCGGGAACCACCGTATTCGGGGCGAGTTCCGAGTTTTCCTGTTCGACCTGCAGACGCAGGGTCGACCCTTCGTTGATATGCGGGCGGACCTTCAGCTTGATCCCGATATCATGGCGCGTGACCGTGTTGAAGGGCCGCTCGGTATCCGTACCGGTCTGGTAGGAACCGCTCTGGAACGGCACGTTCTGACCCACCAGGATCTCCGCCTCCTGGTTGTCCAGGGTCAGCAGGCTGGGGGTGGACAGCACGTTGTTGTGGGTGTTGCTCGCCAGGGCGGACACCAGCATGCCGAAACGGTCATTACCGACGCGCAACACCGCACCGTCGGGCAACGTGGCATCGTTGCCACTGAGTTTCGGCAAGGTAATGCCGGCTCCGGCAAAGGTGACTCCACCCTGGGCACTACCGGCCTTGCCGCCCCACTGCACACCCAGGGCATCGTGGATATCCCCGGATATCTCGACAATCGCCGCATGGATCAACACCTGCGAGCGCGGCTGGTCGAGTTGCCGGACAATGTTTTCCAGGGTGCGGATCTGGCTCGGCTCGGCGATCAGCACCAGGGCGTTCTGGCTTTCATCGGCCTTGACCAGGGCCTTGGCGGCAGCCGCGTCCCGGCTGGCGGCAGCGCCGGCTTCCTGAGCAAGTCCCTGGCCCATGGCCTCGAGCACCTCGGCCAGCTGCTTGGCATCGCTGTGACGCAGACGGATCACCCGTGCATTGTCGGTAACGGCCGCCGACGGGGTATCGAGGGAGCGGGCCAGGTCAGCCAGACGCTTGCGTACGTCCTGGGTGCCGATGATCACCAAACGGTTGTTGCGCGAATCGGCGATGACCTGGCTCCCCGACTCAGCGCCTTGCCGCCCCAGGGATTGCTCCATCATCCGCGCCAGCTCATTCGCCAGCCCGTGACGCAACTGGATGACCTCATGGGCATTCTTCTGCCCGAGGTCCAACTGCCGGACGATCTTCGCGATACGCCGGACGTTGGCCGCGCTATCGGTGATGACCAGGGCATTGGCCGACGCCGACGGGCCGACATAACCGTTGACCGAGACCAGTGGCCGCACCAGCCCGGCGATATCCGCCGCGACGCTGCTGCCCAGCGCCACCACCTCGGTGACGAACTGGCCGCCTTGGGCGCTGGCACTGTCGGCACTGCTGGCGCGGGTGCGGGCATCGGCCACGGGGGCAATAAGAATGCGGTCGCCTTCGTCGATCACCGTGAAGTTATGCGCGTCGAGCACCGAATAGAACAACCGGCGTACCCCTTCACGGTCCAGGGCCTGCTCGGAGAGGACGGTGATCCGCCCCTGCACCCGGGGGTCAAGGACCACCGTGGTGCCGAGAATCGAGGACATTTCCCGCACCACGTCGCGCAACTCGGCATCGTTCATCGCCAGTTGCCATTGCGGCTCATCGGCCCGCAGACCCGACGCCAACAGCAGGCTGACGATCAGGCTCAAGAGCTTCAGGCCGTGCCGCCCGGATTCGAAGGATCTGTTCATTTACTCACTCTGACGCGGCGTGGCCGTCGGTCGCAGATAAAGGGAAGAAGTCGGGGCGACGGCGTCAGGAACGGGCCCCTTGAGCACCTGCAAGGTGGTACGGCCCGGCGGATCCAGGGCCAACAGCTCCTCGCGACCATTGCGCCAGAGCACCACCCGGCCGCTCTCGATCCGCCGCAGGACGCTGCCGCCCGGCAGGCTTTCCCCCACCCGGTAGATCCGCTGGCCCTCGGCCCCCGCCAGCAGCGCACGGGAGTCACCCGCGCTGGAAACAAAGCTGGCCCGCAACTTCAACGGCTCGGCACTGCGGGCCAAGGCCCCCTGGGCGGCCAGCCCCATCACCGTGGCAACGGCGGCATGATTGAGCGGCGCACGTTCGGCAGGCGCGGCTCGGTTGTTGGCCTGCTCGGTGGGTAACGTCGGCAATGTCTGACGGAAGACCCGCTCGCCCCACAACGACAGCGCGGCATAACCCAGCGGCAACGCACATAGCGCCAGGCTCAGGACACCCATTCGGTCCTTGAAGGTTCGCGCACTCACCACAGCATCCGCCTGAGTATTCGATGACCGGAAACTTCATGGCGGATAACCGCGCCAATATGCAAAACCACCAAGACCGCCAGAACAACGCAGGAAATATCGTGGATTTTTTTGAAAACAGCGATGAGCCCGACACTTTCAACCGGTGCGGGTATCAAGAAAAGATCAAATAGATTGATGGCCCGGTCCATCATCATGACTCCGGTTGCCAATACGATGGCGGTCACCAGATAAATAACTTTATGAACCCAAAAAGCCGTCCACTGCGCAAGTGTTCGGTCAGTCTGTCCTCTCGAAAAAAAAGAAAGAAAAACCCTGATAATAAAAAACGGAATAAACAGCGCCGTGAGAGACACATTAAAAGAACCTACGACCGCTTTAAGCGCCGGCGAAGTACTCAAAAAGGCCATATAAAAGCCACTGATCAGCGCCCATAAAATAACGACGGCTGACAACCAGTGAAGAAAAATTTGCGTTCTAGAGTAAAACAATTTCGCTCACCCAAAACCCGGTAACAATATCGCCCATAAACCGAATACGCCGGGCTGCCCAGCAGCCCGGCGCTGAACGCCAGGGGTTATTTAGCGATCCAGGCATCCGTCCAGCTTGATCCGACACCGGGTACATAGTGATGGCTGTCGATCTTGCACCAGTCACCTACGGGGAGCGGCTTGCATTCGTAGACGTTACCGTCCCTGGACAAGACCTTGGTCCCGGGCTGATAACTTGCAATACCTTGCGGATATTTGAAGTCGTAATCCTGGCTGCCACCCTCACCGCCGAGCTCCACGGATGCCAGATCCTGACGAGTGGTACGGCCATCGACGGTCACGCCGATCAACTTGAGCTGGTGGATACCCGGCTCGCTATGCACGTCCATGTTCAGCCAGGTGCTGCCGGCCTCCACGAGTTGTGTCAGGGTGCCCACTGGAACTGGATTGTTGGCGGCATCGAAGAGCTCGGCCTTGATATCCATTTTACGGTTGGTTAGCACCGGGAAAGGCATCGCCAAGCGTCCTTCCTTGAGCTCAAAATTGGTGCCGATAGCGGAAATCCGCATGCTCGCATCAGCGTCTTCCTGCATCAGCACATCGAGCTCATAACGATTCACACCGCTTTCAGCCTTGGCGAACAGCTGGTTAACGCCCTTGATCGGTTCAATGGCACCGTCTTCGCCACGGACACCGGCACGGACCAGCGTCTGGCTCCGGTTGATTTGCTCGGCCAGCTTGAACGACCAATTCTCCGGCTTGCCCTCCTCGCTGTCGGCGATGGTGATTTCAGTGCTGTACTCGGCACTTTCGCCCTCACCGGTCATGGCGCGGGCCTTGACCTTGTCGCCGGCCAACAGGGCCTGGGTCGGTGTTATATTACCGACGGTTTTCCAACCATCCGGGGCCTGTTCCTCGGCCACGATATTCACGTCGACCACGTTGTGGAACGCGCCGCCGGTGTCGGCCACGGTCCACATGCCGAGGATCACGTGATACCCGCTCTTGTCGGCGGGAATCTCGCACGGGTGCTTCTCGCGAGCTGGCCCGTCACTGCCCTGAGGCTGATCGGTGGGCAACCGCCCGCCCGCATCCACGGAGCAGAACGGAGTCAGGTCGAACGAAGCGCGTGTCAGGGCCTGGTTGGCGTTCCAACCGTTCCTGGTGATGAAGTACTCATACTTGGTCGCCGGGTGAGTGGCCCTGTAGTACCAGTCAAAGTTGATCGTACGGTCCGTGATTTCGGTCTTGTACCAGCGGCTCGCCGACTGGATATCCAAGGGCGAGAACAACGCGATCCCACCACTGGCGATCTTGCCGTCAGCCACCCCGCCATTGGGGAAACCCTTGGTGGTTTCACCGACGCTTTGCGGCTCGTACTGCGCTTGACCGCAGTCATTGTTCAAGCCCTTCTGGCAGGCAAACGCCCGGGACGGCGGATCATTCAGATAACCGTGCGCGGCGACATGCTGTGAGGCGACCAGGGCCGCGATCACCGCCAGGGAAGAGACACACCCCGACGCCTTGCCAAGTGCCGACATCTTTCTTTTCATGCGATTCAACTCCAGACTTATCCTGTTTATCGGGTTGCCGGACATCCCTCCAAGATGAACGACTCCCTTTCTACTTCCATCGGTGTTCAATCAATCCGAGCCGCCGTCCTGACTGCAAAGATCAACCGCGAAAGTTCCACGCCCCACCGGCGTCACTTCTTGGGCCTCTTACAAAAACCATTCTTACAAAAACATCCTCGTCCGCCGGACAAACGCCAGCGCCGTATAAACGATTACGTTCAAAAATATTGACTATCAGAAATCTGGAGCCTTGAGTGCCGCTCCACACATTGAATGTCGGAGTACGCATTGTACGAACTTACATTTTTTTATATGTAGGAAAGGTCCCATGAAGACGCGCGACAGCTCTGCACTTCACTTATTCACACGAGCGCCTCGATTTTGCCTAAGATTCTGTAACTAGACGCGACAAACCTTGAAGACATAGAACAAATGTCTCCGTATTAACGTTCAGAAAAAGAATACTCCGACATCTCATGGAAGAAGACGGTATGGCATTTTGACAATCCGACCAGATGTCCGGATGGCGATCCGAATATATGACGCCGAATGAACCGGTAGCATCAGGAAAAGCAAAAACGCGAAGGACTAAACGCAAAAACCCCGCCGAGGCGGGGTCATTGAGAAAACGCGGGGAGGATCAGCGATGGTATTGCGCGGAGAACTCGTGCACCGCGTTGATAAACGCACCGGCATGTTCCGGGTCGACTTCCGGCGTGATGCCGTGGCCGAGGTTGAACACATGGCCGGAACCTTCACCGTAGCTGGCGAGAATACGCGCCACTTCGGTACGGATGGCCTCGGGCTTGGCGTAGAGCACGGTCGGGTCCATGTTGCCCTGCAGGGCGACCTGGTGACCGACGCGACGACGGGCTTCGCCCAAATCGCAGGTCCAGTCCAGGCCCAGGGCATCGGCCCCGGCCTCGGCGATGCTTTCCAGCCACAGGCCGCCGTTCTTGGTGAACAGGATCACCGGCACCTTGCGCCCTTCGTGCTCGCGGATCAGACCGCTGACGATCTTGCGCATATAGGCCAGGGAGAACTCCTGGTAGGCCGCTGCCGAGAGGTTGCCGCCCCAGGTGTCGAAAATCTGCACGGTCTGGGCCCCGGCGAGGATCTGGCCGTTGAGGTAGGAGGTGACCGACTGCGCCAGCTTGTCCAGCAGCAGGTGCATGGCCTGGGGGTTGTCGTAGAGCATGGCCTTGGTCTTGCGGAAGTCTTTCGACGAACCGCCTTCGACCATGTAGGTGGCCAGGGTCCAGGGGCTGCCGGAGAAACCGATCAGCGGCACGCGGCCATTGAGTTCGCGGCGAATGGTGCTGACCGCGTCCATGACATAACCCAGGTCCTTCTGCGGATCGGGGATCGGCAGGGCCTCGATATCGGCCAGGGTGCCGACGACTTTTCTGAAGCGCGGGCCTTCACCGGTTTCGAAGTACAGGCCCTGGCCCATGGCGTCGGGAATGGTCAGGATGTCGGAGAAGAGGATCGCGGCGTCCAGGCCCGGATAACGGTCCAGGGGCTGCATCGTGACTTCGCAGGCGAACGACGGGTTCATGCACAGGCTCATGAAGTCGCCGGCCTTGGCGCGGCTGGCGCGGTATTCCGGCAGGTAGCGACCGGCCTGGCGCATCATCCACACAGGGGTGACGTCCACGGGTTGCTTGAGCAGGGCACGCAGGAAACGGTCGTTCTTCAGGGCAGTCATGTCGGCATCCGGAGAAAAAGTGCGGGCATTTTCTCAGAGCGCGACGCAAAAGGCACGGCAAGAGCCGTGCCTTTTGTCTATCGGGTCAATTTGTCGCGGGCATCAGGCGATGCGCGCCCCTGTAGGAGCGAGCTTGCTCGCGATGGTGGCTCAGGCGCCGCGGGGCATCAGGTGCCCCGCGTCATCGTTGACGTCCATCGCGAGCAAGCTCGCTCCTACAGAGGGTCAGGTACAGATCAGAGACCGAGGTAGTCGAGGATCCCTTCGGCGGCATTGCGCCCTTCGAAGATCGCCGTCACCACCAGGTCGGAACCACGCACCATATCGCCACCGGCAAAAATCTTCGGATTGCTGGTCTGGTGCTTGAACTGGGCCTGTTCCGGAGCCACCACGCGGCCCTGGCTGTCGGTCTCGATGCTGAACTGCTCGAACCACGGCGCCGGGCTCGGACGGAAACCGAAGGCGATGACCACGGCGTCGGCCGGGATGATCTCCTCGGAACCCGGGATAGGCTCGGGGCTGCGACGGCCACGGGCGTCCGGTTCGCCGAGACGGGTCTCGACCACCTTCACGCCTTCGACCTTGTCTTCACCGACAATCGCGATCGGCTGGCGGTTGTAGAGGAATTTCACGCCTTCTTCCTTGGCGTTCTTCACCTCTTTGCGCGAGCCGGGCATGTTCGCTTCATCACGACGATAGGCACAGGTCACCGACTTGGCGCCCTGGCGGATCGAGGTGCGGTTGCAGTCCATCGCCGTATCGCCACCACCCAGTACCACGACCTTCTTGCCCTTCATGTCGACGAAATCTTCCGGCGACTTTTCAAAGCCCAGGTTGCGATTGACGTTGGCGATGAGGAAATCAAGGGCGTCGTAAACACCCGGCAGATCCTCACCGGCAAAGCCGCCCTTCATGTAGGTGTAGGTGCCCATGCCCATGAACACGGCATCGTATTCGGCGAGCAGTTGCTCCATGGTCACATCCTTGCCCACCTCGGTATTGAGGCGGAACTCGATGCCCATGCCGCTGAAGACTTCGCGACGATTGCTCAGCACGGTCTTTTCCAGCTTGAACTCGGGGATGCCGAAGGTCAGCAGACCGCCGATTTCCGGGTTCTTGTCGAACACCACCGGGGTCACCCCGCCGCGCACCAGCACATCGGCACAGCCCAGGCCCGCAGGCCCTGCACCGATGATTGCGACCCGCTTGCCGGTCGGCTTGACCTTGGACATGTCCGGACGCCAGCCCATGGCGAACGCGGTGTCGGTGATGTACTTCTCCACCGAACCGATGGTCACCGCGCCAAAACCGTCGTTGAGGGTGCAGGCACCCTCGCACAGACGATCCTGCGGGCACACCCGGCCGCAGACTTCCGGCAGGGTGTTGGTCTGGTGGGACAGCTCGGCGGCGGCGAGGATATTGCCCTCGGCCACCAGCTTCAGCCAGTTGGGAATGAAGTTGTGCACCGGGCACTTCCATTCGCAATACGGGTTACCGCAACCCAGGCAGCGGTGGGCCTGGTCGGCCGACTGCTGGGGTTTGAAGGGTTCGTAGATCTCCACGAACTCTTTCTTGCGCTGACGCAACAGTTTCTTCTTCGGATCCTTGCGCCCGACATCGATGAACTGGAAGTCGTTACTCAGACGTTCAGCCATTACAAAAACCTCATCAAACTCTTCAGGCGCATATCACTGCGGGTTCGCACGGATGCTGGAAAGCAACGATTTCAGGTTGGCAGCCTTGGGCTTGACCAGCCAGAAACGACGCAGGTAATCATCAAGGTTTTCAGCGAGGTTGCGACCCCATTCGCTGTTGGTTTCCTCGACGTATTCGTCCAGCACATGCTGCAAGTGGTTGCGATAGGATTCCATCGCTTCGCCGCTGATCCGCTGGATCTCGACCAACTCGTGGTTGACCTTGTCGACGAAGGTGTTGTCCTGGTCGAGCACGTAGGCGAAACCGCCGGTCATGCCCGAACCGAAGTTGTAGCCCGTCTTGCCCAGAACCGCGACAAAACCACCGGTCATGTATTCGCAGCAGTGGTCGCCCGTGCCTTCGACCACGGTGTGGGCACCGGAGTTACGCACCGCGAAACGCTCACCCGCCGTACCCGCCGCAAACAGCTTGCCGCCGGTTGCGCCGTACAGGCAGGTGTTGCCGATGATGGCACTGTCTTGAGTCTTGTAGATGCTGCCTTTAGGCGGAACGATCACCAGCTTGCCGCCGGTCATGCCCTTGCCCACGTAGTCGTTGGCGTCACCTTCGAGGTACATGTGCAGGCCACCGGCGTTCCACACACCGAAGCTCTGACCCGCCGTCCCTTTGAAGCGGAAGGTGATCGGCGCCTTGGCCATGCCCTGATTGCCGTGACGACGGGCGACTTCACCGGAGATCCGCGCGCCGATGGAACGGTCGCAGTTGCAGATATCCAGGGAGAAGTCCGCGCCGCTCAAGTCGTTGATCGCCGGCAGGGCCATCTCGACCATCTTCTCGGCCAGCAGGCCCTTGTCGAAGGGCGGGTTGCGCTCGACCTGGCAGAACTGCGGCTTGTCCGCCGGGATGTGATCGCTGCCCAGCAGCGGCGTCAGGTCCAGGTGGTTCTGCTTGGCGGTTTCGCCTTTGAGGATTTCCAGCAGATCGGTACGCCCGATCAGTTCCTCAAGGGTACGTACGCCGAGCTTGGCCAGCCACTCACGGGTTTCTTCGGCGACGTAGGTGAAGAAGTTCACCACCATGTCGACGGTACCGATGTAGTGGTCCTTGCGCAGCTTCTCGTTCTGGGTCGCAACGCCGGTGGCGCAGTTGTTCAGGTGGCAGATGCGCAGGTATTTGCAGCCCAGGGCGATCATCGGCGCGGTGCCGAAGCCGAAGCTTTCGGCGCCAAGGATGGCCGCCTTGATCACGTCGAGGCCGGTTTTCAGGCCGCCGTCGGTCTGCACCCGGATCTTGCCGCGCAGGTCGTTGCCACGCAGGGTCTGGTGGGTTTCGGCCAGGCCGAGTTCCCACGGAGCACCGGCGTATTTGATCGAGGTCAGCGGTGAGGCACCGGTGCCGCCGTCATAACCGGAAATGGTGATCAGGTCGGCATAGGCTTTCGCCACACCGGCGGCGATGGTGCCGACACCGGCTTCCGCCACCAGCTTCACCGAGACCAGCGCCTTGGGGTTGACCTGTTTCAGGTCGAAGATCAGCTGCGACAAGTCCTCGATGGAGTAGATGTCGTGGTGCGGCGGAGGCGAGATCAGGGTCACGCCGGGTACCGCATAACGCAGCTTGGCGATCAGGCCGTTGACCTTGCCGCCGGGCAGTTGCCCGCCTTCGCCGGGCTTGGCGCCCTGGGCCACCTTGATCTGCAGCACTTCGGCGTTGACCAGGTATTCCGGGGTTACACCGAAACGGCCGGTGGCCACCTGCTTGATCTTCGAGCTCTTGATGGTGCCGTAACGTGCCGGGTCTTCACCCCCTTCGCCGGAGTTGGAACGCGCACCGAGGCGGTTCATGGCTTCGGCCAGGGCTTCGTGGGCTTCCGGCGACAGGGCGCCGAGGGAAATCCCCGCCGAGTCGAAGCGCTTGAGGATCGACTCCAGCGGTTCGATTTCGCTGATTGCCAGCGGCGTCTCCAGGGTTTTCACCTGGAACAGGTCGCGGATCATCGACACCGGACGGTTGTCCACCAGCGCGGTGTATTCCTTGAACTTGGCATAGTCGCCCTGCTGCACGGCGGCTTGCAGGGTGCTGACCACGTCCGGGTTGTAGGCATGGTATTCGCCACCGTAGACGAACTTCAGCAGGCCGCCTTGCTGGATCGGCTTGCGCGCGCTCCAGGCTTCGCCGGCCAGCAGTTTCTGTTCGGCTTCGAGGTCGACGAAACGCGCGCCCTTGATCCGGCTCGGCACACCACGGAAGCTCAGGTTGACCACTTCCTCGGCCAGGCCGATGGCTTCGAACAGTTGCGCACCTCGGTAGGACGCGATGGTGGAAATCCCCATTTTCGAGAGGATCTTCAGCAGGCCCTTGGTGATGCCCTTGCGGTAGTTCTTGAACACTTCGTAGAGATCGCCCAGCACTTCGCCGGTACGGATCAGGTCGCCCAGCACTTCATAGGCCAGGAACGGATAGACCGCCGACGCACCGAAGCCGATCAGCACGGCAAAGTGGTGCGGGTCGCGCGCGGTGGCGGTTTCCACAAGGATGTTGCTGTCGCAGCGCAGGCCTTTCTCGGTCAGGCGGTGGTGCACGGCACCGGTCGCCAGGGACGCGTGCACCGGCAACTTGCCCGGGGCGATATGGCGGTCGCTGAGGACGATCTGGGTCCGCCCGGCGCGCACGGCTTCTTCAGCCTGGTCGGCGATGTTGCGCACCGCCGCTTCCAGCCCGACGCTCTCGTCGTAGTTCAGGTCGATGACCTGGCGAGCGAAACCCGGACGCTCGAGGTTCATCAGCGAGCGCCACTTGGCCGGGGAGATCACCGGCGAGCTGAGGATCACCCGCGAGGCGTGTTCCGGCGACTCTTCGAAGATGTTGCGCTCGGCACCGAGGCAGATCTCCAGCGACATGACGATGGCTTCACGCAGCGGGTCGATCGGCGGGTTGGTCACCTGGGCGAACTGCTGGCGGAAATAGTCGTACGGCGTGCGCACGCGCTGGGACAGCACCGCCATCGGCGTGTCGTCGCCCATGGAGCCAACCGCTTCGTAGCCCTGTTCGCCCAACGGACGCAGCACCTGGTCGCGCTCTTCGAACGTGACCTGGTACATCTTCATGTACTGCTTGAGCTGCTCGACGTTGTAGAACGCCGAACCATGGTCGTTGTCTTCCATGGTCGCCTGGATACGCAGGGCGTGTTTACGCAGCCACTGCTTGTACGGGTGGCGCGACTTCAGGCGGTTGTCGATGGCATCGGTGTCGAGGATCTGGCCGGTTTCGGTGTCCACGGCAAAGATCTGCCCAGGACCGACACGGCCCTTGGCTATCACGTCTTCCGGCTGGTAGTTCCACACGCCGATTTCCGACGCCAGGGTGATATAGCCGTTCTTGGTGGTCACCCAACGGGCCGGACGCAGGCCGTTGCGGTCGAGCAGGCAGACCGCGTGACGACCTTCGGTCATCACCACGCCCGCCGGGCCGTCCCACGGCTCCATGTGCATGGAGTTGAATTCATAGAACGCGCGCAGGTCGGCGTCCATGGTGTCGACGTTCTGCCACGCAGGCGGAATCAGCATCCGCACGCCACGGAACAGGTCGATACCGCCGGTCACCATCAACTCGAGCATGTTGTCCATGCTCGAGGAGTCGGAACCGACACGGTTGACCAGCGGGCCCAACTCGTCGAGATCGGGGATCAGGTCGTTGGCGAACTTGGTGCGCCGGGCCTGGGCCCAGTTGCGGTTGCCGGTGATGGTGTTGATCTCGCCGTTGTGCGCCAGGAAGCGGAACGGTTGCGCCAACGGCCATTTCGGCAGGGTGTTGGTGGAAAAGCGCTGGTGGAACACGCAGATCGCGGTTTTCAGGCTCGGGTCGCTGAGGTCCGGATAGAAGGCGGTGAGGTCCGCCGGCATCATCAGGCCTTTGTAGATGATGGTCTTGTGGGAAAAGCTGCAGATGTAGTGATCGGTGTCGGCGGCATTGGCCACCGACGAGCGACGACGGGCACTGAACAGCTTGATGGCGAAGGCCTGGTCACTCAGGCCCTCGCCGCCGATGAACACCTGTTCGATCTGCGGTAGACGCTCCAGGGCCAGGCGGCCGAGGACGCTGGTATCGATCGGCACCTTGCGCCAGCCCACCAGTTGCAGGCCGGCCGCGAGGATTTCGCGATTCATGTGTTCGCGGGCGGCTTCGGCTTTGACCGGGTCCTGGTTGAAGAACACCATGCCCACCGCATATTGCTTGGGCAAATCGCTACCGAATGTCGCTTTGGCGACAGTGCGCAGGAACTGGTCCGGCTTCTGGATCAGAAGGCCGCAACCGTCACCGGTCTTGCCGTCGGCGTTGATCCCACCGCGGTGGGTCATGCAGGTCAGGGCCTCAATGGCCGTCTGCAACAGGTGATGACTGGGTTCGCCCTGCATATGGGCAATCAGGCCGAAACCACAGTTATCCTTGAATTCATCTGGTTGGTACAGACCTGCTTTCATAGACACTTTCTCACCAGGCTGCCTCTTTATCGAGGCAAATTTCTTTTCAATTCAACCGCTTACCATCCACGCCGAACGTACGCCGGCTTTGCAGGGGCAAAAGGGAGGTCATTGTACACACCGACATTCACGCTCACAAATTTAGCGACGAAATGTCGAAAATTCATGTCGCATTTATGAAAGGTTTAAAGCGATATCTCGTGCTAGTCAAAACATTTTTGAATTTTGACCGTGACGACTCAAACCCACTGTGACGCAGACACCACAAGGCACGCGGCTTTGGAAGCAGCATGCCCTTGCGGAAATTTTGAGGTGCCGGGAAGGCGGCCTGGATAAGGCCGCCGATTCTTCAGCGAGTTGTGGCCAGGTCCTGTTGGACGCTGGCGACAGTACGAGGCCAAGGTTTACCAGCCTGAACCTTCGCTGGCAAGGCCTTGATGGCGCTGACGGCCGCATCGCGGCTGCCGAAGCTGCCGTAGGTGATCACGTAAAGCGGCTTGCCGTTAAGCACTTTCTTGAAATAACGGTACTCGCCGCCCTGTTCTTTGACGAAATTCTGCGCGGTGGTCTCGGAACTGGTACCGAGGATCTGCACCACATAGTTGCCCGGCGCCTGGCCGGTGTACCAGCTGTGGCCGGTCGCGGCAGCCTTGGCTACCACGGCTGGCTTCTCAACGGCCTTCTCCGGCGCCTTGGCGACCGGCTTGGGCACCGGAACCGGGGTCTGGGCCGGTTTGGCGGCCGCTGCCTGGGCCGGCACTGGTTTGGCTACCGGAGTCGGTGTCGGGCCTGCTGGCACGCCGACAGGCGGCGAGGTGGTGGTGACGGTCGGCGGCTTGGCCGGACCACCGTCAACCGGAGGCGCGATGCCATCATCGCCTTCAATACTGCCACCCGCCGCTTCAGCCAGCGGACCGCGCATCACCGGCTGCGACTGGCCGACCAACGGTAGCGGCATCGGCTGCGAATTGCCGGCGAATTCCACCGTCGGATTACCCGAGGCGTTCGGTTTCGGCGCCTGCCCCAATGGCAGCTGCGCCTGCTCGCTGGCGGTTGTGCCGGCGGTGGCCGGCGCCTTGTTGCGCCCCGGAATCATCCAGGCCGCCGCGACGGCAACCACCACCACGGCGGACAACGCCAATACCTGCTTCTTAGGCATCTTGAACCCCATACTTGGACGCTTCACCGCGGAGCGGCTGGCGATCATCGCTTCGATCATGGCGTCACGGGCGACCTGGTTGATGTTGCCAGGCCAACCTTCGGCGCTTTCGTGAATCTCAGTGATCTGCTCAGCGGAAAAAAGTTCGATTCCCTGACCCGCGCCATCAAGACGCTGGGCCAGGTATTCACGTGTTTCTTCTTCGGTGTAGGGCTGCAATTCGATCACGTGGAAGCGTTCTTCCTCCGCGCCGTGCTGCTCCAGCGCCGCGATCAGCGACGATTCACCGAACAGGAAGACATGCGGGCGACCTTCCGGCGCGCCGGCCGCCAGGGCCAGCAGGGCCTCGACAGCGGAGTCGTCGAGCGACTCGGCATCGTCCACCAGCAGGTAGACTTCCTGGCCGGTCAGCGCCAGTTGCACCACCTGCTTGAGGATCTCCTGGATCTCGGCCTGGGCGACATTCAGCGCCTGGGCGATCTGGCGCAGCACACCGCCTGCGTCGCCGGCACCGCGCGCAGAGACCACCACGCTTTGTACCGACTGTTTGTTGGTACTCGCCACCAGCGCCTGGCGCAGCAGGGTCTTGCCGCTGCCCTGGGGGCCGGTGACCACCAGCAGCAACTGGCTGTAGCGGGCCAGGTGGTGCAATTGCCCGAGCACCGGCTTGCGCTGGGCGGGGAAGAATTTGAAGCCAGGCACCCGGGGAGCGAAAGGGTCGTGACTTAACTGGTAATGGCCGAGGAAAGCCTCGTCGGCATGCAAACTGGTCATCGGAATCCTATCAACCTTTAAGCTGAGCCAGAGTGCGGTAGTCCGCCCCCAGCGTGGCCTGTAGAACTTCTTTCGGATAATCGTCGGTTACCACGGCTTCGCCCATTCGGCGCAACAACACCAGGCGCAGGCGACCGTCGATCACTTTCTTGTCAATTGCCATGTGTTCGAGAAAATCGGCTTCGGTCATTTCTTCCGGCGGAATCACCGGCAAGCCGGCACGCTGGAACAGGCGAATACCGCGATCACGCTCCTGGGCACTGATCCAGCCCAGCCGCATGGACATTTCCAGCGCCATCACGGTACCCGCCGCCACGGCTTCACCGTGCAGCCAGACACCATAGCCCATGTGGGTTTCGATGGCATGGCCGAAGGTGTGCCCGAGATTGAGGGTGGCGCGTACGCCGGACTCGCGCTCATCGGCACCGACCACCGCGGCCTTGGCCGCGCAGGAGCGCTCGATGGCGACGGTCAGGGCACTCTGGTCAAGGGCGCGCAACTGGTCGACGTGCTCTTCCAGCCAGGTCAGGAACGGCTCGTCGCAGATCAGGCCGTACTTGATCACTTCCGCCAGGCCCGCCGACAGCTCGCGCGGCGGCAGGGTGTTGAGGGTGGTGGTGTCGATCAGCACCACATTGGGCTGATAGAAGGCACCGACCATGTTCTTGCCCAGCGGATGGTTGATCCCGGTCTTGCCGCCCACCGACGAGTCGACCTGGGACAACAGGGTGGTCGGCACCTGGATGAAATCCACGCCGCGCTGGTAGCAGGCCGCGGCAAAGCCGGCCATGTCGCCGATCACCCCGCCGCCGAGGGCGATCACGGTGGTGCGGCGGTCATGACGGGCGGTCAGCAGGCCGTCGAAGATCAGTTGCAGGGTTTCCCAGGTCTTGAAGGCCTCGCCATCGGGCAACACCACCGAAACCACGGAATAGGCTGACAGACTGCGGGTCAGACGCTCGAGGTAGAGCGGAGCGACGGTTTCATTGGAGATGATCGCAACCTGCCGACCGGCAATGTGCGGCGTCAGCAGCCCAGGCTGGTCCAGCAGCCCTTCGCCAATGTGAATCGGGTAGCTACGCTCGCCAAGATCGACCTTAAGTGTCTGCATGTGTCCCCACAGTGAAGATGGACGCGTGCGTCCAGTCTCAGGATTAACGATTGTCGGCGGCGTCTGGTATCGACGCGGCCCGATGGCTTCAAGCCATGACCGACACCGAGCATGTCGGTGGTCGAGGATAGCGCATTTCCTCCCGCGCTTTAACGGGGAGGCAGCTGCTGCAAGCGTTCAAGGATGTCCAATACCACCATGCGTGGCGGCCGCTCATCGGTTTCCACCACCAGGTCGGCGATTTCCCGGTACAGCGGATCACGGATCGCCAACAGGTCGCGCAGGGTCTTGGCCGGGTCGGCGGTGCGCAGCAACGGCCGGTTGCGGTCACGGGCCGTGCGCCCGACCTGCTGCTCCACCGAAGCGTGCAGGTAGACCACCCGACCGCCGGCGTGCAAGGCCTGGCGGTTTTCGCCGCGCATGACCGCGCCGCCGCCGGTGGCCAGGACCACGCCGTCGGCCGCGCACAGCTCGGCAATCATCGCCTGCTCGCGGTCGCGAAAGCCGGGTTCGCCTTCCTTGTCGAAGATCCACGGAATATTCGCACCGGTACGCAGTTCAATTTCCTTGTCGGAATCTTTGAAAGGCAGGCGCAGCTCTTTGGCCAGCAATCGGCCTATGGTGCTCTTTCCAGCCCCCATAGGCCCTACAAGAATCAAATTTCGCACAGAATCAACGACTCACAGCAATCGCCTGGTTATTCATGATACGCGGAGTCAGGAATACCAGCAGCTCGGATTTTGCTTCCGAAACGATGTCTCGACGGAAGAGGCGGCCAACATACGGCACATCGCCGAGAAATGGCACCTTCTCTTCGGTTTTGCTCTGGGTATTGGAGAACACGCCACCGATCACCACGGTCTCGCCGTCATTGACCAGGACCTTGGCGTTGACCTGGTTTTTCTTGATCGGCGGCACGTTGTTCAGCACGTTCTGGTAG
This sequence comes from Pseudomonas gingeri, assembly GCF_013385425.1. GTDB lineage: Bacteria > Pseudomonadota > Gammaproteobacteria > Pseudomonadales > Pseudomonadaceae > Aquipseudomonas > Aquipseudomonas gingeri_D. The sequence goes on from NZ_JACAQA010000012.1 coordinate 111,722, forward strand.
TCCGGTTCATCCTTGGTCACCTTCACTTCCATGATGATCCGGTTGTCCGGGGTGATCTGCGGGGTCACTTCCAGGGACAGCGAGGCCTCCTTGAAGGCCACCGAGGTCGCGCCGCTGGAGCTGGATTCCTGGTACGGAATCTCCGTACCCTTGAGGATCTTCGCGGTTTCCTTGTCGGAAGTGACCACCTTGGGCTGGGACACCACTTCGCCGTTACCGGTTTTTTCCATGGCACTGAGTTCCAGGTCCAGGGTCGTGTTGTTGGTCACGAAACCGATGCCGATCCCGGAAGTGGCGGTGGTGGCGCCAAGGTCGACGAACGGGGTGCTGGCGCTCTGGCCGGTCAGCTTGGAAAGAGTCGGCGAGCCGCCCGAGGTGTTCCAGTTGCCGCCGCTGATCTTGCCACCCCAACGGGCGCCGAGCTGTTTGTCGTAACCGACGTTGGCTTCGACGATCCGCGCCTCGATCATCACCTGGCGCACCGGGATGTCCAGTTGGGCGACGATGCGCCGCAGTTCGTCGAGGCGGTCCTGGGTCTGGTAGGCGATGATGTTGTTGGTGCGATCATCCACGGTGATCGAGCCGCGCTCGTCGGCCTTGGACTCGGCACTGGTCACCGACTGGAACAATTTGGCGATATCCGCCGCTTTCGCGTAGTTGACCTGCAACAGCTCGCGGCGCAAGGGCGCCAGTTCGGCGATCTGCTTCTGCGACTCCAGCTCCTGGCGCTCGCGGGCGGCAATCTCGTCCGCCGGGGCCACCAGCAGCACATTGCCGATCTTGCGTTTGTCCAGTCCCTTGGTTTTCAGCACCAGGTCCAGCGCCTGGTCCCAGGGCACATTCTGCAGGCGCAGGGTGATGCCGCCCTGCACCGTGTCACTGGCCACCAGGTTGAGGTTGGTGAAGTCGGCGATCAGTTGCAGCACCGAACGCACGTCGATGTCCTGGAAGTTCAGCGAGAGCTTTTCGCCGCTGTAGACAAAACGCTCGGCATTACGTCGTTGCAGGTCGTCGACGGTGAGCGGGCGCACGCTGATGGTCAGCTTGTTGTCGGTCTGGTAGGTCGAGTAATCGAAGGCGCCGCTGGGCTCGATGGAAATGCTCGCCTTGTCGGCGACCACGCTGGCGTTGACGAACTGCACCGGGGTGGCGAAATCCTTCACATCCAGGCGCACCCGCAGGGGATCGGGCAACTGGGTCTTGGCGAAATCCACGCTGATCTTGCCGCCACGCTCCTGGATATCCGGGCTGATGGTCGGATCGGACAGTTCGATGACCACATTGCCTTCACCCTGCTCGCCGCGCTGGAAGTCGACATTGCGGATCGCCCGGCCTGCCGCCACATAGGGCCTGGGCACCGCTCGCGGTGGCACCGATACCGCCGCGGCGGGCCTTGACGCGCCGGCCTGGACCGGAGCACTCGAACCGCCGCCCTGGCCTACCACCACGAACAGGTTACTGCCTTCGATACGCGTGCTGTAAGGCGCCAGCTTGGTCAGGTTGATGATCAGCCGCGTGCGATCCTTGGCCTCGACCACGGTCACGCTGCGCGCGTTGCCCACGCCCAGGTCGCGGGTCTTCTTGACCAATTGGCTGGTGACACCGGTCAGGTCCAGGGCGATACGCGCCGGCTGGTCGGTGGTGTAGCCGTGGGGCGCGGCAGGCGGGCTGTCGAAGCCCAGCTTCAGTTCGACCCGATCTCCGGGCAGCGCCGCCACATCCAGGCTTTGCAGGTTGGCCGCCAACACCATCGGCGACACCAGCGCTATCCATAGCGAAATGCCGAGGGATGAAATAATCCTGTTCATATCGAATTCCACTATGAGTGCTCTTTCAAAGGGATGGAGCGCGGTCGTTCCAGCCAGGCGCCTTCGCCGTCCGGAACGATCTCGATCACCTCGACCTGGGAATCAGTGATAGCCACGATACGGCCATCATTGCGGCCCAGGTAGTCGCCCACTTTCAATCGATGGACACCGCCGGCCCCACGCACCAGGGCAAAGGTGCCACTGGCGTTGGAGAGGGTACCGACCATTTCGAACTGCTCGATGTTGAAGCCTTCGAGGAATTGCTTGGTCCGATTCGGATCAGGCTTGACCTCGTGGGAACCTTTCTGGCGATTGACCAGATCGATCTTCATCGGCGGCTGGAACGGGCTGCGTAGCGCAGCGGCACTGTAGGTGAACATCTCGAAGGCGCGAAATTTCGGCGTCGGCTCGATATTGCCCGCCGGCCGCGCGCGCACTTCCTTCATGTACGCATCGAGGTCGCTGAAGTCGTTGCTGTTGCCGCAACCGGCCAGCATCAGCGTCAACAGGGCCAGGCAGATCCCATGCAAGCGGCTCATTTCTGCAGCCCCTTGTCGTTGTAGCGATAGGTCTTGGCCAGGATGCTCATGCGCAATTTGCTGCCGCCGGCCGGTGAGGCTACGACCGGCTTGATCTCGAAATCATGCAGGGTCACGATCCGTGGCAGGGCCGCCACGCCGCTGACGAAGGTGGCCAGGTCGTGATAGGCGCCGGTCACGGTAATCTGGATCGGCAGCTCGATATAGAACTGCTGGGTGACTTCCGGCAGGAGCTTGATCTCCTCGAACTCCAGCCCGCTGCCCAGCCCCGTGCGCGTGATGTCCTCCAGCAGCCCCGGCACCTCGGTGTCGCTCGGCAACTGCTTGAGCAGGGTGCCGAAGGAGGTTTCCATATCCTCCATCTGCCGCGTATAGGCTTCAAGGTTCGCCGCCAGGTGGGCCTTGGTGGCGAACTGCTCCTTGAGGGTCACTTCCGTCAAACGCTGCTGGTCCAGTTGATCGGTGAGGTCCTTGATGTAGAAGTTGTAGCCCAGGGCCAGCACCAGGATCGCGGTCAGTATGCCGCTAGCGACCTTGACCACCGCCGGCCAGGAGCCGATGTTCTGCATATCGAGGTCGCCGAGATCGACCTTGCGCAGGTTTTCCAACCAGAGGGAGACATTCATTTAACCGCCCCCTCTGATTTCGGCTGGGTCTGGCGCACGCTCAGCTGGAAAGTGTTGGCCTGGTCCACCGCGCCGGCGGTGGTCGCCTTGACCTCGGTCAGCGTCGGCGCGGTCAGCCAATCGGAGGCCTCGAGGTTACGCATCAGGTCCGACACCCGGTTGTTGGACTCGGCCGCGCCGGTGATCGCGATGGTCTTGTCAGTCATCTTCACTTCTGTGAAATACACGCCGTCCGGCAGAGTCCGCACCAGTTGATCGAAGATCCGCCCGCTGATGGAGCGGTTGCCCTGCAGGTCCTGGATGATCTTCATGCGCTCGATCAGTTGCTGGCGACGTGCCTTGAGCTCGCTGATCTGCTTGATCCGGCCGTCGAGCTGGGCGATTTCCTTGTTCATGTAGGCATTGCGCGCGACCTGGCGGTCGACGGCACCGCTGAAGTACTGGTCGGTCAGCAACACCACGCCGACCGCCGCCACCAATACGCCGACCAGGGCGGTGAGGAAACGTTTGCGGCGCTCTTCACGCAGTTGCTCGCGCCAGGGCAGAAGGTTGATCCGCGCCATCAGTCGAAACTCCTCAAGGCCAGACCGCAAGCGATCATCAGGGCCGGCGCATCACTGGCCAGGGCCCCGGCATTGACCTTGCTGCTCAAGGCCATGTCGGCGAAGGGGTTGGCCACCAGGGTCGGCGTACCGAGCCGCTGCTGGATCAGGTGATCGAGCCCGGCAATCGACGCGGTGCCGCCGGCGAGCAGGATGTAGTCGACATCGTTGTACTGTCCGGAGGCAAAGAAGAACTGCAGGGAACGCGACACCTGCTGGACCACCGCATCCTTGAAGGGCTGCAACACCTCGGCGACGTAGTCGTCGGGCAGGCCGCCCTGTTTCTTCGCCAGCCCCGCCTCCTCGTTGGACAGGCCGTAGCGGCGCTGGATTTCCTCGGTGAGCTGGCGACCGCCGAACAATTGTTCGCGGGTATAGATGATGCGGCCGTTATGCAGGACGCTGAGGGTGGTCATGGTCGCGCCGATGTCCACCACCGCCACCGTCAGCTTCTCGTGGTCGCTGGCCAGTTGCGCGGCGAGCAGGCCGAAGGAGCGTTCCAGGGCGTAGGCCTCGACATCGACCACCTGGGCTTCGAGCCCGGCCAGGGCGAGGGCTGCCTCGCGGACCTCGACGTTTTCTTTCCGACAGGCGGCAAGCAGGACTTCGACACGCTCGGGATTGCGCGCCGAATAACCCTGGATCTCGAAGTCGATGGCCACTTCTTCCAGGGGATAGGGAATGTACTGGTCGGCCTCGATCTTCAGCTGGTTTTCCATTTCGTCATCGGAAAGCCCGGCATCCATCTCGATGGTCTTGGTGATCACCGCGGAACCGGCCACGGCCACGGCCACGCCGCGCACATGGGTCTTGGCCTTGAGCAGCACCCGTGCAAGGGCCTGCCCGACGCCTTCGAGCTCGGCGATGTTCTTTTCGACCACGGCATTGGCTGGCAACGGTTCCACGGCGTAGGACTCGACCCGATATCGATTGCCTGAGCGGCTCAATTCGAGGAGCTTTACCGAGGTGGAACTGATGTCGATCCCCAGGAGCGAATGCGCTTTTTTGCCAAAGAGTCCAAGCACTACCGATTCCCTATTACTATCCGCGACTTACGGACCCTTTATGATGATGGGCATTTAATAGCAGTCTTGACATAAGCGCAAATGACGCTCACGCCCAAAAATGCTTATAATGCCCAGCGTTTTTTTCCGAATCGCCGAACCAGCGCTTGCTGCGAATTTAGCCTGACGCCTAACCCATTCTTTTATCTGGAAATCCACAAGCCTTGATTCGTCTGCTGAAGTTTTTCGGGTGGTCTTTCGTCGCCGTGTTCTGCGGGCTGCTGCTCGTCCTGAGCGGCGCTTTTCTTTATCTTAGTCCGGGCCTGCCGTCCGTCGAGACTTTGCGCAGCATACAATTGCAGATTCCGCTCAGGGTCTACACCAGCGATGGCAAGCTGATCGCCGAATTCGGCGAGATGCGCCGTTCGCCCCTTAAATTCGCAGATATTCCGCCCAATTTCATCAACGCCCTGCTGAGCGCCGAAGACGACAACTTCGCCAACCACTATGGCGTAGACCCCAGCAGCCTGATGCGCGCCGCGACCCAATTGGTCAAGAGCGGGCATATCCAGTCCGGCGGCAGCACCATCACCATGCAGGTGGCGAAGAACTTCTTCCTGTCCAGCGAGCGTAGCTTCTCGCGCAAGACCAACGAAATTCTTCTCGCCTTGCAAATCGAGCGCCAGCTGACCAAGGACGAGATCCTCGAGCTGTACGTGAACAAGATCTACCTGGGCAACCGCGCCTACGGTATCGAAGCGGCGTCTCAGGTTTATTACGGCAAGTCGATCCGTGACATCACCCTGGCCCAGATGGCCATGATCGCCGGCCTGCCGAAGGCGCCGTCGCGGTTCAACCCGCTGGCCAACCCGGTGCGCGCCAAAGAGCGCCGCGACTGGATCCTCGGCCGCATGTACAAGTTGGGCAAGATCGACGAGGCCGCCTACCAGGCCGCCATCGTCGAGCCGATCAACGCCAGCTATCACGTACCGACGCCGGAAGTGAACGCGCCGTACATCGCCGAAATGGCCCGTGCGGAAATGGTCGGTCGCTATGGCAGCGAAGCCTACACCGAAGGTTTCCGCGTCACCACCACCGTGCCGAGCAACCTGCAGGAGCTGGCCAACCACTCGATTGAAGAAGGCCTGATCGCCTACGACCAGCGCCACGGCTACCGTGGACCGGAATCGCGGCTGCCGGGCAAGACCCGTGACGCCTGGATCGCCGAGCTGGGCAAGCAGCGCACCATCAGCGGTCTGGACCCAGCCATCGTCACCCAGGTGGACAAGGCCAGCCTGCACGTGCTGACCCGCAACGGCCCGGAAATCGTCAACTGGGACAGCATGAAGTGGGCCCGTCCGTACCTCAACACCAACAGCCTCGGTGCCGCCCCCAAGCAACCGTCCGACGTAGCCCAGGTCGGCGACCTGATCCGCGTCCAGCGCCAGGCCGACAACAGCCTGAAGTTCAGCCAGGTACCGGTGGCCCAGGGTGCCCTGGTCTCGCTTGACCCGCAAAACGGCGCGATCCGTGCACTGGTCGGCGGCTTCGCCTTCGAACAGAGCAACTACAACCGCGCCACCCAGGCCAAGCGCCAACCGGGTTCGAGCTTCAAACCGTTCATCTACAGCTCCGCGCTGGATAACGGCTACACCCCGGCCAGCCTGGTGAACGATGCGCCGATCGTGTTCGTCGACGAATACCTGGACAAGGTCTGGCGGCCGAAAAACGACACCAACACCTTCCTCGGCCCGATCCGCTTGCGCGAGGCACTGTACAAGTCGCGTAACCTGGTCTCGATCCGCCTGCTGCAAAGCCTGGGCGTCGACAAGACCATCGACTACATCGCCAGATTCGGCTTCAACAAGCAGGACCTGCCGCGCAACCTGTCCCTGGCCCTGGGTACCGCAACCCTGACGCCAATGGAAATTGCCACCGGCTGGAGCACCTTTGCCAACGGCGGCTACAAGATCACCCCCTACCTGATCGACAAGATCGAAAGCCGCAACGGCGACACCCTGTTCGTCGCCAATCCACCAAGCGTGCCGACCGGCGCGGCGGCCAGCAGCGGCATCGCGGCACCAAGCCAACCGTCGTTCACCGTCAACAGCACCAGTGAAGCCCCAGCACCGGCAGCCCAAGCCCCAGCGGTGGCCGAGCGGATCGTCGACGGACGGACTACCTTTATCCTCAACAGCATGCTCGAGGACGTGATCAAGCTCGGTACCGGGCGTCGTGCCCTGGCCCTGGGCCGTGGCGACCTGGCGGGCAAGACCGGTACCACCAACGACTCCAAGGACGCCTGGTTCACCGGTTACAACGCCGACTACATCACCACCGTCTGGACCGGTTTCGACCAGCCCGAAAGCCTGGGCCGTCGCGAGTTCGGCGGCACCGTGGCGCTGCCGATCTGGATGGACTACATGGGCGCCGCACTGAAGGGCAAGCCGTTGCACACCCAGGCGGAGCCGGAAGGCATCCTCAGCCTGCGGGTGGATCCGATCAGCGGTCGCGCGGCAACCCCGGGCACGCCGAATGCCTACTTCGAGCTGTTCAAGAGCGAAGACACACCGCCGTCGGTCAACGAGATCGGCAATGGCGGTAGCGCCCCGGGCAGCCCGCTGCCGGCGGACGAGGCGGCGCCGATCGATCTGTTCTGATCCGAGAGAGCGGCCACAGTGCCGCCCTTGCAGGAGCCTGACTTGCCAGCGATGGCGTCCGCATGAACGGTGCAAGGCTCAAGGGTCTCTTCGCTGGCAAGCCAGGCTCCTACAAAGGACCGCGTTCAGCCTGGCTGACCCACACCGCTCAAACGGCAGCCACAAAAAAGCCCCGACTCATTCGAGCCGGGGCTTTTTGTTTGACGCTACAACAGCTTAGCCGTTGAACACGTCATCCACGCTTTTCAGCGGGTAGTTCTTCGGATACGGCAGGGTTGCCACACCGGTCTCGATCGCGGCCTTGGCCACGGCATCGGAGATCAGGGTGATCAGGCGGGCATCCATTGGTTTCGGAATGATGTACTCACGACCGAATTCCAGCTTGATACCGCCGTAGGCGTCGCACACTTCCTGAGGCACCGGCAGCTTGGCCAGTTCGCGCAGGGCGTTGGCGGCAGCCACTTTCATCTCTTCGTTGATACGCTTGGCGCGAACGTCCAGGGCACCACGGAAGATGAACGGGAAGCCGAGGACGTTGTTGACCTGGTTCGGGTAGTCGGAACGACCGGTGGCCATGATCACGTCGTTGCGAGTGGCGTGAGCCAGCTCTGGCGAGATTTCCGGATCCGGGTTCGAGCAAGCGAACACGATCGGGTTGGCCGCCATCGACAGCAGGCCTTCAGCGTCCAGCAGGTTCGGGCCGGACAGACCGACGAACACGTCAGCGCCTTTCAGGGCGTCAGCCAGGGTGCGCTTCTCAGTGGCGTGGGCGAACACCGCCTTGTACTGGTTCAGGTCGTCACGGCCAGCGTGGATCACGCCAGTACGGTCAACCATGAAGATGTTTTCGATCCTGGCGCCCATGCTCACCAGCAATTTCATGCAGGAGATGGCGGCAGCGCCGGCGCCCAGGCAGACGATCTTGGCTTCCGGCAGGGTCTTGCCGGCGATTTCCAGGGCATTGATCATGCCGGCCGCGGTGACGATCGCGGTGCCGTGCTGGTCATCGTGGAACACCGGAATATCGCACTGCTCGATCAGAGCACGTTCGATCTCAAAGCACTCAGGGGCCTTGATGTCTTCCAGGTTGATGCCACCGAAGGTGATGGAGATACGCTTGACGGTGTCGATGAAGGCTTGCGGGCTTTCCGAATCGACTTCGATGTCGAACACGTCGATACCGGCGAAACGCTTGAACAGCACGCCCTTGCCTTCCATCACTGGCTTGGAGGCCAATGGGCCGAGGTTACCCAGGCCGAGAATCGCGGTGCCATCGGAAATGACTGCAACCAGGTTGCCCTTGCCAGTGTACTTGTAGGCCAGCTCAGGATCGCGGGCGATTTCGCGTACTGGTTCGGCGACGCCAGGGCTGTAGGCCAGCGACAGGTCACGGGCGGTGGCGGTGGCTTTGGTGAGCTCGACGCTCAGCTTCCCCGGACGAGGATTGGCATGATATTCGAGAGCGGCAGTTTTCAAATCTGACATGTGGGCATTCCGCTTTTTACTGTGGGACAGACGGACCGCCGAGGATACGCGTGTCGCCAAGTCCTCACAAGACTGACCAGTCACAGGTGTCAAGCGCCTGTCCCTACGACTTTGGCCCAAGAGCCAGGAAACACAAGGGATAAACTGTTCACAATCAAGCAGAAAAATGTCTACAATTTTTTATGCGGCGGCCGCCGATACAAACAGCGCCCACAAAAAAGGCGTCCACGGGGGACGCCTTTTTTATCGACCGGGAAAAACCAGCGGTTTTTCCCGGAGCGATCAGCCTCAGGCCTTTTTGACAGCGCCGAACATGCCGAAACGGTCGGCGAACTTCTGTACGCGGCCGCCAGTGTCCAGGGTCTTCTGCTTACCGGTGTAGAACGGGTGGCATTCGTTGCACACGTCGATTGGCAGAGCTTTGCCATGGGTCGAACGGGTCACGAACTTGTTACCGCAGCTGCAGGTAACGTCGATGTCTACGTATGCTGGATGGATATCGGCTTTCATGGGGACTTCCTCAGGCTGGCGTGCCGCCGCTCAACACGATTGTTGAACACCGCACGTAATTTAGCCGGCGATCATACCAGACCTTTTGCCCGGCGCAAGTGGCCAGCGCGCCCTCCGTCGGGAAGACACTGCCCGAGCCGTCTGCTAGGCTCGCGCCCTCCACGAACCCCTCCCAGAGAGAACCGCGTGCCCGACGCCATCCTGCGCCTTGCCCTGCCCTCGCCACTGCGCCGCCTGTTCGATTACCGGGCGCCGGAGGGTGTGCCGCGTAGCGCGTTGCAGCCCGGCATGCGCCTGCGGGTGCCGTTCGGCCGCCGGGAGATGATCGGTATCCTGGTGGAAATCGCCGAGCACAGTGAAGTCCCGGCGGAAAAGCTCAGGCGCGCCACGGCCCTGCTCGACGCCAGCACGCCGCTGCCGCCGGCGCTGTTCAAGCTGTGCCTGTGGACCGCCCAGTATTATCAGCACAGCCTCGGCGACACCCTGAGCTGGGCGCTGCCGGTGCTGCTGCGCCAGGGCGAGCCGGCCGAAGCGCGCCAGGACCGCTTCTGGTCGATGGTCCCCGGCGCCCGCCTCGACGATCCGCGCATCGCCCGCGCCCCGCGCCAGCGCGAAGCCCTGGCGACCCTGGCGCAGCATCCCCACGGCGTGGCCCATCAACTGCTGAGCAAGCTGATGCTGAGCAAGGACAGCCTCGACCTGCTGCTGGCCAAGGACCTGGTGCAGGTGGAGGTTCGTCGCCATGCGCCGAGCGAGCGTCACGAACACTGGCTGGCGCAACCGGAGCTGCCGCTCAACAGCGAGCAACGCGCCGCCTGCGAAGCGATCCGCGCCGGGTTCGACAGTTTTCATGCCTTCCTGTTGGCCGGGGTCACCGGCAGCGGCAAGACCGAAGTCTATCTGCAACTGATCCGCGAGACCCTGGAAGCCGGCAAGCAGGCGCTGGTGCTGATCCCGGAAATCAACCTGGGGCCGCAGACCCTGGCGCGTTTCGAGCAACGCTTCAACGCCCGCATCGCCCTGCTGCACTCGGCGGTGAACGACCGCGAGCGCCTGGACGCCTGGCTCGCCGCCCGCGACGGCGAAGCCGACATCATTATCGGCACGCGCTCGGCGCTGTTCACCCCGATGAAAAACCCCGGGCTGATCATCATCGACGAAGAGCACGACGGTTCCTATAAACAGCAGGAAGGCCTGCGCTATCACGCCCGCGACCTGGCGCTGGTACGCGCGCGCCAGGAAAACATTCCGATTGTGCTGGGTTCGGCCACGCCATCCCTGGAAAGCCTGCACAACGCCTACACCGGGCGTTATGGCCTGTTGCGCCTGAACGAACGCGCGGGCGGGGCCAAGCAACCGCGCTTCCTGCGCCTGGACGTGAAAAGTCGCCCCCTGGACAGCGGCATTTCCGGACCGATGCAGCAGGCCATCGGCCAGACCCTCGCCGCCGGCCAGCAGGTGTTGGTGTTCCTCAATCGCCGCGGCTTTGCGCCGACACTGCTGTGCCACGACTGCGGCTGGATGTCCGAATGCTCGCGCTGCGATGCACGCATGACCGTGCACCAGCGCTCCGGCGAACTGCGCTGCCATCACTGTGGTTATGTCGAATGGGTGCCGCGCAATTGCCCGCAGTGCGGCAAGGTCGACCTGCGTCCGGTGGGTGCCGGGACCGAGCGCGCCGAGGAGCGCCTGGGCATCCTGTTTCCCGATTACCCGGTGCTGCGGGTCGACCGCGACAGTACCTCGCGCAAGGACGCGATGAACCAGCTGTTCGCTACTATCCAGAAAGGCCAGCCGTGCATCCTGGTGGGCACGCAGATGCTTGCAAAAGGCCATCACTTTCCCCGGGTGACCCTGGTGTCGATCCTCGATGCCGACGGCGGCCTGTTCTCCGGCGACTTCCGCGCCAGCGAGCGCATGGCCCAGTTGATCGTCCAGGTGGCGGGCCGGGCCGGGCGGGCGGAAGAGCCGGGCAAAGTGATTATCCAGACGCACCTGGCGGACCATCCACTGTTGATTCAGCTGACCGAGCAGGGTTATTTCGCCTTTGCCGAACAGGCTTTGAGCGAGCGTCGGGCGGCTGGCTTGCCGCCGTTCGCACACCTGGCCCTGCTGCGGGCCGAAGCCCATAAGCCGGGGCAGGCCGAGAGCTTTCTCGATGAAGCCTGCAGCGAGGCCGAGCGTTTGCTGGCCGAGATGAACCTGGGCGGCATCGAACTGCTGGGGCCGGTGCCGGCGCCCATGGAGCGCCGGGCCGGACGTTATCGGGCGCAGTTGTTGTTGCAGGCCAATGGCCGGGCCTCGCTGCACCGATTGTTGAGCAGTTGGTTGCTGGTGTTGGAGCAAATGCCCAGCGGGCGGCAGGTGCGCTGGTCGTTGGATGTCGATCCGGTGGATTTGTATTGATCGGACCGGCCCCTTCGCGGGCAAGCTCCGCTCCCACAGGTCCGAGTTGTATGCAAATACTGTAAACGACTCGGGACTTGTGGCATCAGTCCCATAATGTCCGAGCCATACCGCAACCTTGCGTACAACCGAGAACCTGTGGGAGCGGAGCTTGCCCGCGAATAGGCCCGCCCAGACGCCACAAGTCCGTAACCGGTTGGCAAGCTCGTCCCGGCAACGGATAATGCCCAGTTTTTCCACCTGCGCATCGAAGCGCCGCCGCGCATGCGGTCGAAAGAGAAGACCATGAAAGACACCATTCGCCAGCTGATCCAACAAGCCATCACCCAACTCGTCACCGAAGGTGTGTTGCCTGAAGGGCTGACGCCGGCGATCCAGGTGGAAAACACCCGGGACAAGACCCACGGCGACTTCGCCAGCAATATCGCGATGATGCTGGCCAAGCCGGCCGGTCTCAAACCCCGCGACCTGGCGGAAAAAATCATCGCCGCCCTGCCCGTCGCCGACAGCGTGAGCAAGGCCGAGATCGCCGGCCCCGGCTTTATCAACTTCTTCCAGAACACCCAGGCCCTGGCCGCGCGCCTCGACGCCGCCCTGGCCGACGCCAGCATCGGCGTGCACAAGGCAGGCCCGGCGCAACGGGTAGTGGTCGACCTCTCGGCCCCCAACCTGGCCAAGGAAATGCACGTCGGCCACCTGCGTTCGACCATCATCGGCGACGGCGTGGCGCGCGTCCTCGAGTTCCTCGGTGACACCGTGATCCGCCAGAACCACGTCGGCGACTGGGGCACCCAGTTCGGCATGCTGATGGCCTACCTGCAGGAAAACCCGATTACCAGCGACGAACTCTCGGACCTGGAAAACTTCTACCGCGCGGCCAAGAAACGCTTCGACGAATCCCCGGAGTTCGCCGACCGCGCCCGCGGCCTGGTGGTCAAATTGCAAGCCGGCGACCCGGACTGCCTGGCGCTGTGGACCCGCTTCAAGGACATCTCGCTGTCCCACTGCCAGAAGATCTACGAACTGCTGAACGTCAAACTGACCATGGCCGACGTGATGGGCGAAAGCGCCTACAACGACGACCTGATCAACGTGGTCAACGACCTCAGGGCCAAGGGCATGCTGGTCGAGAGCAACGGCGCCCAGTGCGTGTTCCTCGACGAGTTCAAGAACGCCGAAGGCGAACCGCTGCCAGTGATCATCGTCAAGGCCGATGGTGGCTATCTGTATGCCACCACCGACCTGGCCGCCGTGCGCTACCGCAGCAATGTGCTGAAAGCCGATCGCGCGCTGTATTTCGTCGACCAGCGCCAGGCCCTGCACTTCCAGCAGGTGTTCGCGGTGGCACGCAAGGCCGGCTTCGTCGGCCACCCGATGGACATGGAGCACATGGGCTTCGGCACCATGAACGGCGCCGACGGCCGCCCGTTCAAGACCCGCGACGGCGGCACCGTGAAGCTGATCGACCTGCTGACCGAGGCCATGGACCGCGCCTATCTGCTGGTCAAGGAAAAGAACCCGGAGCTGGCCGAAGACGAACTGCGCACTATCGCCCGCGTGGTGGGCATCGGCGCGGTCAAGTACGCCGACCTGTCCAAGCACCGCACCAGCGACTACAGCTTCAACTTCGAGCTGATGCTCAACTTCGAAGGCAACACCGCGCCGTACCTGCTGTACGCCTACACCCGCGTGGCCGGTGTATTCCGCAAACTGGGCACGGATTTCAGCCAGGTCGAAGGGCAGATCGTCCTTGAAGCGCCCCACGAGCACGAACTGGCCGCCAAACTGGCGCAGTTCGGCGAAGTGCTCGGCAGCGTTGCCGAGAAAGGCACGCCGCACGTGCTGTGCACCTACCTGTACGATGTCGCCGGGCTGTTCTCCAGCTTCTACGAGAACTGCCCGATCCTGTCCGCCGATACCGCCGAACAGAAACAGAGCCGCCTGCGCCTCGCCGCGCTGACCGGTCGCACCCTCAAGCAAGGCCTGGAGTTGCTGGGTCTGGAAACCCTGGAGCGTATGTAAGTTGGCTGCCAAGAAAACCCCAGCACCCAAACGTGGCGCCAGCCGTTACCAAGCTCCTGCGAAAAAGCCGATCCCGGGCTGGTTGTGGCTGGCGATCGGCCTCGGCGTGGGCGCGTTTATCGTGTTCCTGATGAAGCTGGAGCCGGGCAAGGGCGATGACATCAAGCGGGTCAAGCAGGAACAGCTGAAGGCGAGCAAGATCGCCGAAGCCAACAAGACCCCACCGAGCCCGACCCAGCCGGTCAAGCCCAAGTACGACTTCTACACCTTGCTGCCGGAATCGGAAGTCATCGTGCCACCGGAAGCCGTGCCGGAGAAAACCCTGCCGACGCCGCAGACCGTGCCGACGCCGACCACCCCGGTGACCCCGGCCGAGGCGGCGAAGATCGACACCGCGCGGGCCCAGGCCGCGCTGTCCGGGATTACCCCCCCACCGCCGCCGCCCGTGGCCGTAGCCAAGCCGGCAGCGGTGACACAGTTCTTCCTGCAGGCCGGCTCGTTCCGCAAGGAAGCCGATGCGGACAAGGTCCGGGCGCAGATCATCCTGCTCGGGCAGGCCGTGGCGGTGGAGTCCGGGACGGTGAAGGACGAGACCTGGTACCGGGTATTGGTCGGACCGTTCAGCAATCGCGAACAACTGACCAAGGCACAGAAACAACTGGCCGGCAGCGGTTTCAACAATCTGCTGCTGCAACAGCGCCAGAGTCGCTGACGGGCGCCAAGCCTTCGCCGCGAAGCTTTTGGCGGTCTTGAGGGCCCCTTCGCGAGCAAGCTCTGCTCCTACAATTTTGTGGCGTACATAAGCCTCATATACGACACGGAACTGTAGGAGCAACTGTCTTGAC
>NZ_JACAQA010000013.1:0-103455 GCF_013385425.1 Pseudomonas gingeri
TGCGTTTTCACACAGTCTGACTCATCGCCGGTTTTTTTTCGCCTGGAGAAAATCAGGTAAGCTGCGCCCCTTCTCCACCGCCCGCGAGGCTATCCCGTGTTCGTCAAAGCACTTCGAGTCGGCCTGGGCCAACTCATCATCTTCATCGATTTCCTCACCCGCCCCAGCAAGCAAAAGCGCTCCGCGCCAGACCAGGCCAAGGTCGATGCCGCGGCCAGGGACCTGACCCTGTATCAGTTCCACGCCTGCCCGTTCTGCGTGAAGACCCGTCGTACCCTGCGCCGCCTCAACGTGCCGGTGGCGCTGCGTGATGCGAAGAACAACGAACAGGATCGCCAGACCCTGCTCGAGCAAGGCGGCAAGATCAAGGTGCCGTGCCTGCGTATCGAAGAAAACGGCCAGACCACCTGGATGTACGAGTCCAAGGTGATCATCGAGTACCTGGACAAGCGTTTTGCCGCGGCCTGAGTACAGTCGCCGTCAGTTGCGGCAGCCGTTGGTTTCATCACGACACTCGGTATAAGCCTTCAACTGCGCCGCCCGCTGCCTGGTCAACTCGGTCTTGCACTGCAGATCCAGCAGCGGCCAGATCGAACCACCGTCCGCCGGTTTGCCATTCTGATACAGGCAATCGGCGTCGCGGAAAGCCAGCCACTTGCGCTGGGCATCCTGGAGCGCGGCCTTGTTGGCCGGGTTCTTCAGGTAATCCATCTGGGTCTTGTAGTAGGTGTTCAGGTCATTGTCGGCCTGCTTGAACGCCTTGCCCGCACATTCATTCATCGACGCCTGGTTGGCATCGCAGTTGTCGGCTGCCTGTGCATCCATGGCCAGGCCCAGCAGGCTGGCAGTCAAAAACCCTACGCGTGGATATTTCATGGACGGCACCCCGTTCAGTAGGTAATAAACACAGTTCTCGATAGGACCTCGACGGCGACAAAAGTGCTTGCGCGGGCAAAAATAAACCGGCCCTGGGGCCGGTTTAAGTGTTTCCGGATTTGCCGATCAATCCAGCATGCCGACATGCTTCGGATGGCTGGCCACCCGCAGCAACCAGGCCTGGATACCCGGGTATTCGCTCAGGTCGAAGCCGCCCTGATGGGCCACATGGGTATAGGCATACAGCGCGATATCAGCAATCGAATAGTGCTCGCCCACCAGGTACGGGGTTTGCTGAAGCTGCTTTTCCATCACTTTCAACGCCTTGTGCCCGCGTTTCTGCAGCTTGAGGTATTCCTCGCGACGCTCTTCCGGCAAGCCCAGGTAGAACTCGATAAACCGCGCTACCGCGATATAGGGTTCGTGGCTGTACTGCTCGAAGAACTGCCATTGCAGCACCTGGGTACGCAGACGCGGCTCGGTGGGCAGGAATTCGCTGCCATCGGCCAGGAAGTTGAGAATCGCATTGGACTCCCACAGGCAGGTGCCGTCTTCCAGCTCCAGCACCGGCACCTTGCCGTTGGGGTTCTTCGCCAGGAATTCCGGGGTCTCGGTGTCACCCTTGAGGATGTCCACCGGGTGCCAGCGATATTCCTGCCCCAGCAGGTGCAGCATCAGCTTGATCTTGTAGCAATTGCCCGACTGGTAATCGCCATAAACCTTGTACATGGCCCTCCCCTTAAGCCGCTTGTGCAGCCTGTGCGTGACGGATGACAGCAGCCAGGCGCTTGAGACCTTCGTCCAGGCGCTCCGGTGCGATGTGACTGAAATTGAGACGAAGATTACCCGGATTACGCTCCGGTTCGGCAAAAAAAGGTTCGCCGGGCATGAATGCGACATCCCGACTCAACGCGTCGGCGAGCAAGGTGCGGGTATCCAGCGGCTGTTTGAGGGTCAGCCAGAAGAACAAACCGCCCTGCGGCACCTGCCAATCGGCCAGGTCAGCGAAGTGGCGCTCCAATGCCTGTTGAAAGGCATCCCGTCGGACCCGGTAAAAGTCCCGGAGTTGCACCAGGTGCTGGCGATATTTTTCCGTACCGATCCACTGCAACACCTGCCACTGGCCGACGCGGTTGGTGTGCAGGTCCGCCGACTGCTTGAGCTTGAGCAGATGGGGGAACAGGTCCGGGCTGGCAATCAGGTAACCGACCCGCAACCCGGGGGCCAGGGTCTTGGACACCGTGCCGGTATAGATCCAGCTGCTGCGCTTCAAACGGCTGACAATCGGCCGGGCGCTGCCGCCGTCATAGGTCAGCTCGCGATAGGGTTCGTCTTCGATCAGGGTTACGCCGAATTCGTCGAGCAAGGCGGCGACGGCCTCGCGCTTGGCTTCGCTGTAGCGCACGGCGGACGGGTTCTGGAACGTCGGAATCAGATAGACGAAGGCCGGCTGGTGGTTTTCCAGGCGCGCACGCAGTTGGAGCAGGTCGGGGCCGTCCTGTTCCTGGGGGATCGTCAGGCAATCGGCGCCGAACAGCTGGAAGATCTGCAAGGCGGCGAGGTAGGTCGGCCCTTCGAGGAGGATCTCGGTGCCCTTGTCGATATGCAGCTTGGCCACCAGGTCCAGGGTCTGCTGGGAACCGCTGACCACCAGCACCTGGCTGGCCTGGCAGTCGATCCCCAGCGCCCGCGCCTCGGCGGCCAGCACCTCGCGCAGCGCCGGTTCGCCCTCACTCATGCCGTATTGGCCGAAGGCGACCGGCAGGCCCTCCCAGTCCAGCGTCGGCAACATGGCTTCGGATGGCAGTCCGCCGGCAAAGGACATCACTTCCGGGCGTTGAGCGGCGGCGAGGATTTCGCGAATCAGAGAGCTTTTCAGACGGGTCACGCGCTCGGAGAAGGCCATGGCAGGTCACCGGTAGCTAAGTAAGCGGAAAGTACGTCAAACTGCTTGACCGAAATTACGCCGCCACGAGCCGATACGTCAATATGCTTGACCTTAAAAATTCAAACGCGCAGCAAGACGCCATGCAGGCCTTCTTTTTCGGCTACCAGGCGTTCACCGCCAAGGCCGACGAAATGCTCGAGCGTCGTGGCTTGAGCCGGGTGCACCAGCGCATTGTGTTTTTTATCGCCCGTTATCCGGACGTGAGCGTCAAGGAGTTGCTGACCTTGCTCGGCGTCAGCAAGCAGGCGCTGAACATGCCGTTGCGCCAGTTGACCGAGATGGACCTGGTGCGCAGCGTTGCGTCCGAGGCCGACAAGCGCAAGCGCCTGCTGCGCCTGACGGCGGACGGGGCGAGCCTGGAAGAGTCGTTGCGCCGTGAGCAGGTCAAGTTGTTGCAGAAGGCTTTCGCCCAGGCTGGTGAGGCCGCGGTGGAGGGCTGGCTGGCGGTGAACCTCGCGCTGGGAGAAAACCGCCCTTCCTGATACGCCCCCTTGTAAGCGCCGGCTTGCTGGCGATAGCGGTTTAACAGGCGATACAGATGTCGACTGCCAGATTGCAATCGCCAGCAAGCCGGCCCCTACAGGTTTCGCGACTACTCCCGCCAACAAGATCCTACCTTCCGACGTATCGCACACGAATCCAAAAACATTATTTGCTTTATTTGTATACAAAAGCATAATTCGCTTCGTGCGAGTTCCTGACTTTACAGTCAACAAACCCGTGCTGCCTCAAAGAGCCGTTGCCCGCCCCTGCGCCCGGCTCTGGAAATAACAATAAAACTCTTGAGGAGTACTCGCTGTGGAAAGCCGCAAATCCGAAGCCCCCCTGCTGGACCTGTCGCCACCGTCAAGTTCCGGCCTGCTGGAACGCCTGTTCAAGCTCAGGTTGCATGGCACCACGGTGAAAACCGAACTGATCGCCGGGGTGACCACCTTCATCACCATGGCCTACATCATCTTCGTCAACCCGAACATCATGGCCGACGCCGGCATCGACCATGGCGCCGCCTTTGTCGCCACCTGCATCGCCGCCGCCCTCGGCTGCCTGCTGATGGGCCTCTACGCCAACTGGCCGGTGGGCCTCGCACCGGGCATGGGCCTGAACGCGTTCTTCACCTACACCGTGGTCGGCACCATGGGCTACCACTGGGAAACCGCCCTCGGTGCGGTCTTCATCTCCGGCGTGCTGTTCATGGCCCTGACCCTGTCGAGGATCCGCGAATGGCTGCTCAACAGCATTCCCGTCAGCCTGCGCCATGCGATGGGTGCCGGGGTCGGGCTGTTTCTCGGGGTGATCGGCCTGAAAACCGCCGGGATCATCGTTGCCAGCCCCGCCACCCTGATCAGGCTCGGCGCCCTGCATGAACCCGGCCCATTGCTGGCCGCCATCTGTTTCCTGATGATCGCAATCCTCAGCTACCACCGGGTCTTCGGCGCCATCCTCATCAGCATCATCACCGTGACCCTCGCCGGCTGGGGCCTGGGCCTGGTGGAATACCACGGCATCTTCTCCACCCCACCGAGCCTGGCCCCGACCTGGATGGCCATGGACCTGAAGGGCGTATTCAACGTCAGCATGATCAGCGTGGTCCTGGCCTTTCTCTTCGTGCACATGTTCGACACCGCCGGCACCCTGATGGGCGTCGCCCAGCGCGCCGGCCTGGTCAACCCCGACGGCCGTATCGAGAACCTGTCCCGGGCAATGAAAGCCGACAGCGTCTCCAGCGTATTCGGTGCCGTGGTCGGTGTGCCACCCGTTACCAGCTACGTGGAAAGTGCCGCGGGTGTTGCCGCTGGTGGTCGGACTGGTCTGACCGCTGTTACTGTAGGTATCCTGTTTGTGGCGGCCATGTTCTTTGCCCCGCTGGCTGGCATGATCCCTGCGTACGCGACCGCCGGCGCGCTGATTTATGTAGCGATACTGATGATGAGTGGCATGGCGCATATCGAGTGGGACGACGCGACGGACAGTATTCCGGCGATTGTGACCGCGATCATGATGCCGCTGACTTTTTCGGTCGCCGACGGCATCGCCCTGGGTTTTATCACCTATGTGGCACTGAAGGCCGGGACCGGCAAGTTCAAGGATATTTCCGTCAGCCTGTGGGTGCTGTGCGCCATTTTTATCGCCAAGTTCATCTTCCTGTAAGAGAGCCCATGCGGTAGTAACCAGCCTCACTTCGGTGGGGCTTTTGTACGAAGGGAGAAACCTGATGAGTCTGGAAACCTGGTTGTTGTTCAGCAGTGCCGCCCTGGTGGTGATCCTGATCCCCGGGCCGCTGTCGCTGCTGATGATCAGCAACAGCCTGAATTATGGATTGCGTCGTTCATACCCGGCCTTTCTCGGCGGTGTCAGCGCCTCGATCTGCTTGTTGAGCGCTTCGGCCCTGGGCCTGGGTGCGTTGCTGCTGGCCTCGGAGCAGTTGTTCAGCGCCCTGAAGATTGTCGGCGCGCTGTACCTGTTCTATCTCGCCTGGCAGAGCTGGCAGCAATCGCGACAGCCGGCACGGGCGGCGAATGTGCCCGAAACCGCGCCGGCCCCACGCTTTCGTGCCCTGTTTGGGCGCGCCTTTGTGCTCGGTGCCAGCAACCCGAAGGACATCCTGTTCTTCGCGGCCTTCCTACCGCAGTTTCTCAAGGCCGACCAAGCGTTTCTCGGCCAGTTGCTGGTGATGATCGCCACCTGGACCGTGCTGGACCTGCTGTGCAAGCTGGCCTATGGCCTTGGCGCCCATGGCGCGGCGAGTTATCTGCGAAGCGGTAAAGGGCAGAGCTGGTTCAACCGGATCAGCGCCGGGTTGTTCGGTGGGGCGGGGGCGATATCTTTGTTGAGCCGTTAGATATGCAGTGCCAGTACTGGCCTCTTCGCGGGCAAGCTCCGCTCCCACAATGTCCGAGTCAACCTCGGTATTGTGTACAGACACAAAACTGTGGGAGCGGAGCTTGCCCGCGAAGAGGCCCTCACATTCACCATCACAACCTCTGCCAACCCAATCGCCAGACATAAAAAAGCCCGCAGTGAACGCGGGCAAATAACCAAGGAAGCTTTGGCGCAGATGCTTGGGGAATCTAGCTGCCTCGGTAGGTCGAATAGCTGTAGGGCGAAATCAGCAACGGCACGTGGTAGTGCTCCTGCTCGGCACTGATCCCGAAACGCAGCACCACCACGTCGAGGAACGCCGGCTCCGGCAGCGCCACGCCACGAGCCCGATAGTAGTCACCGGCATGGAACTGCAACTGATAGACCCCGGAGCGGTAGTCGGTCCCTTGCAGCAACGGTGCATCGCAGCGCCCGTCGCTGTTGGTCAGGGCGCTGGCGACCAGCTCCAACTGTGCGCCTTCGACCCGATACAGCTCGACCTTGATCGAACTGCCGGGGCAGCCATGCGCGGCATCCAAAACATGCGTAGTCAAACGTCCCATTGCTTCTGCGGGCCGCCCTGCCCTTCAGGCAGATCAGGCCTCGCGCCTCCCGGAGTCAGTGGATAAAGGAGAGGCCATGCCCCAGAGGGGCGGCCCGGAAATAATTAAGACACTTTTACAAAAAATTGTACACAATAAATTCAAGCTTTTTTCTGACAACCCCGGCTCGGCCCAGCCAGCCACGAATAGAGCGCAATCACTTGCCCGCAGAAGACCTCAGAACCACTAGCTGACCGATCAGGCAGGTTTCTTGCAGTGTTCCCCGAGGTGAAACCTGCGGTCATCAAACGGAAAGAAATGCAAAAATACGGGCTTACAAAATGATTATAAAGTTGTATACAATCATCCCATCGCCGTGACGCCACCCGGTTTTGACGGGGCACCACGCAACCGTCACCACGAACAAGAAGGAAGACTGCAGTGAGCGCCGACTACCCACGCGACCTGATCGGTTACGGCAGCAACCCGCCTCACCCCCACTGGCCGGGCAATGCCCGCATCGCCTTGTCCTTCGTGCTCAACTACGAAGAAGGCGGCGAACGGAACATCCTCCATGGCGACCCGGAATCCGAGTCCTTCCTCTCGGAGATGGTCGCGGCGCAGCCTCTGCAGGGCGCGCGCAACATGAGCATGGAGTCGCTCTACGAGTATGGCAGCCGTGCCGGCGTGTGGCGGATTCTCAAGCTGTTCAAGCGTTTCGATATTCCCCTGACCGTGTTCGCCGTGGCCATGGCCGCCCAGCGCCACCCGGACGTGATCCGCGCCATGGTCGCGGCCGGTCACGAGATCTGCAGCCACGGTTACCGCTGGATCGACTACCAGTACATGGACGAAGCCCAGGAGCGCGAGCACCTGCTCGAAGCCATCCGCATCCTCACCGAAATCAGCGGCGAACGCCCATTGGGCTGGTACACCGGACGCACCGGGCCGAACACCCGCAAGCTGGTGATGGAGGAAGGCGGCTTCCTCTATGACTCGGACACCTACGACGACGACCTGCCCTACTGGGAGCCCAACAGCCCCACCGGCAAGCCGCACCTGGTGATTCCCTACACCCTCGATACCAACGACATGCGCTTCACCCAGGTGCAGGGCTTCAACAAGGGCGACGATTTCTACCAGTACCTCAAGGACGCCTTCGACGTGCTCTACGCTGAAGGCGAAGAGGCGCCGAAAATGCTCTCCATCGGCTTGCACTGCCGCTTGATCGGCCGCCCGGCACGCCTGGCCGCCCTCCAGCGCTTCATCGAATATGTCAAAGGCCATGACCGGGTCTGGTTCAGTCGCCGGGTCGATATCGCTCGCCACTGGCACGCCACCCACCCGTTCCAGGGAGTCGCGAAATGACGGCCTTCAAGACCCTCAAGCCCTCGACCTTGAGCCGCGAAGCCTTTATCCAGACCTTCGCCGATATCTACGAACATTCGCCCTGGGTCGCCGAAAAGGCTTTCGACCTGGGCCAGGACGCCGACCTCGACGAGGTCGAGACCCTGCACCAGCGCATGAGCGACATCCTCTTGAGCGCCGATCACGCCAGCCAGCTGGCCCTGATCAACGCCCACCCGGACCTGGCCGGCAAAGCCGCCGTCCAGGGCCAACTCACCGAAGCCAGCACCAACGAACAGGCCGGCGCCGGTATTCACCAATGCTCGAACGAAGAATTCCAACGCTTCACCGAGCTGAACGACACCTATAAAGCCAAGTTCAAGTTTCCCTTCATCATGGCGGTAAAAGGCAGCAACCGGCATCAGATCCTCGCCGCGTTCGAAGTGCGCATCCACAACCCGGTGGACACCGAGTTCCAGTGCGCGCTGGCCGAGATCAACAAGATCGCCCTGTTCCGCCTACTGACCCTTTAGCGAGCCGTACCTGAACCCGGCAAGCCTCCCCAGCCACTTATTAAAAGGCAGACAAAAAGCATGAAAGCTTACGCCGTACCTTTCGAGAAGTTCGTCAACCTGGCCGACGCCCGACTGGGCACCAAGATCCTCTCGGTCACCGACGACTGGTTCGCCGACGCCAACCGCCTGTTCCAGCCGACCCCGGCCGTCTGGAAAGAAGGCGTGTTCGATGACAACGGCAAGTGGATGGACGGCTGGGAGTCGCGCCGCAAGCGTTTCGAAGGCTACGACAGCGCGGTGATCCGCCTCGGCGTCGCCGGCTCGATCAAGGGCGTGGACATCGATACCTCCTTCTTCACCGGCAACTATCCGCCGTCGGCCTCCCTGGAAGCCTGCTTCCTGAGCAGCGGCGAGCCGGACGAAAACACCCAGTGGGTCGAAGTGCTGTCCGCCGTCGAGCTGCAAGGCAACAGCCACCACTACCACGAGATCAGCAACGACCAGGCCTTCAGCCACCTGCGTTTCAACATCTATCCGGACGGCGGCGTGGCGCGCCTGCGGGTCTACGGTATTCCATTCCGTGACTGGTCGGCGGTGGGCGACAACGAACAGGTCGACCTGGCTTCCGCCCTCAACGGCGGCCGCGCCCTGGCCTGCTCCGACGAGCATTTCGGCCGCATGAGCAACATCCTCAACCCGGGCCGTGGCGTCAACATGGGCGACGGCTGGGAAACCGCGCGCCGGCGTACCCCGGGCAATGACTGGGTGATCGTGGCTTTGGGTCATCCGGGCGAGATCGAACAGATCATCGTCGACACCCTGCACTTCAAGGGCAACTACCCGGACAGCTGCTCGATCCAGGGCGCCTTCGTCAAGGGCGGCACCGACAGCCAGATCGAGACCCAGAGCCTGTTCTGGCGTGAACTGCTGCCGAGCCAGAAGCTGGAAATGCACCAGGAACACAGCTTCGCCGAACAGATCAAGGCGCTGGGACCTATCACCCATATCCGCCTGAACGTGTTCCCGGACGGTGGCGTAAGTCGCCTGCGGGTGCTGGGCAAAGTCGCGAAGTAACCCCATGGGTGGTTCTCGCGCCTCGCGCGGGAACCACCGATACACAGAATTCGAGAACAGAAGAACCGCATGCGCACACTGACGATTGAACCGCTGAGCAAAGAAGCCTTCGCCCCCTTCGGTGACGTGATCGAAACCGACGGCAGCGACCACTTCATGATCAACAACGGTTCGACCCAGCGCTTCCATCGCCTGGCGACGGTGCAAACCGCCAAGCCGGACGACCAGGCGATCATCAGCATCTTCCGCGCCGACGCGCTGGGCATGCCCTTGACCGTGCGCATGCTCGAGCGCCATCCGCTGGGCAGCCAGGCTTTTATCCCGCTGCTCGGCAACCCCTTTCTGATCGTGGTCGCGCCCCTTGGCGATGCACCGGTATCAGGCTTGGTCCGCGCCTTTGTCAGCAATGGCAGGCAGGGCATCAATTACCATCGCGGCGTCTGGCACCACCCGGTGCTGACGATCGAAAAGCGGGATGACTTCCTGGTGGTTGATCGCAGTGGCTCCGGCAACAACTGCGATGAGCATTTCTTCAAAGAGGATGAGTACCTGATCCTCGCCCCCCACCAATAAGAGAAGGTCTGATCACTCCCGAAAAAGAGTGACAGGCGAGAGGTAAAGACTGTGCAAGCACATCTGATGGAATGGCTGAACCTGAGCGTGCGCTGGATTCACATGATCACGGGCGTGGCCTGGATCGGTGCATCGTTCTACTTCGTCTGGCTGGAGAACAACCTCAACCGGGTCAATCCCAGGGACGGCCTGGCCGGCGATCTGTGGGCGATCCACGGCGGCGGTATCTACCACCTGGAAAAATACAAGCTGGCCCCGCCGACCATGCCGGACAACCTGCACTGGTTCAAATGGGAAGCCTATTTCACCTGGATGTCGGGGATCGCGCTGCTCTGCGTGGTGTTCTACTCCAACCCGGTGCTCTACCTCGTGGCCCCCGGCAGCGGCCTGAGCGGCCCCGAGGGCGTGGCCATCGGTATCGGCGCACTGATCGCCGGCTGGTTCGTCTACGACTTTCTCTGTGACTCGGCCCTGGGCAAGCGCCCGGCCCTGCTCGGCTTTATCCTGTTCGTGCTGCTGATTGCCGCCGCCTACGGGTTCAGCAAAGTATTCAGCGGTCGCGGCGCCTACCTGCATGTCGGCGCGATCATCGGCACCATCATGGTCGGCAACGTGTTCCGCATCATCATGCCGGCCCAGCGCGCGCTGGTGGCGGCCATCGCCGAGAACCGCACGCCGGACCCGAGCCTGCCGGCCAAGGGCCTGCTGCGTTCGCGGCACAACAACTACTTCACCCTGCCGGTGCTGTTCATCATGATCAGCAACCACTTCCCGAGCACCTATGGCAGCCCGTACAACTGGCTGATCCTGGCCGGGATCGCGGTGCTGGCGGTGATGGTGCGGCACTATTTCAACACTCGGCACAACAGTCACAAATTTGCCTGGACCTTGCCGGTCGCGGCCCTCGGGATGATCTGCCTGGCCTATGTCACCGGCCCGTCGCCGGTCCCGAGCGCACCGCAAGTGGCCAAGGCCCCGGCGAAGATCGAGTACCAGCCGTTGCCGGAAACCGCGTTGGGCGGCAAGCCGGCCCAAGCCACGCCAGCGGTACCAGAGACGCCAGCCGTTACCGCCGCACCAGCCGCCGCCGCAGCTCCGGATTCGGTTCCTGCGCCAACGACCACAGCGAGTGCCGCCGACGTCAGCTTCGACAAGGTTCACCGTGTGATCCAGGAGCGCTGCGCGGTGTGCCATTCGGCCCAACCCACCAGCCCGCTGTTCAGTTCGGCGCCGGCCGGGGTGATCTTCGATACCGCGCAACAGATCCAGCAATTGGCTCCACGTATCCAGGCCCAGGCCATCACCACCCAGATCATGCCGTTGGGCAACATCACCCAAATGACCCAGCAGGAACGTGACCTGATCGCGGCCTGGATCAACCAGGGGGCACGCACCAACTGAATGTCGCTGTTAGCCAGCTGATTTGGAGACACCGCGTTACCTGTAGGAGCGTGGCTTGCCCGCGAAGCTTTTAGCGATCTTGAAAGCCTCTTCGCGGGCAAGCCCTGCGCCTACAGGTTCGAGATCAACCGTGAAGCGGTTGCGTTACCCCGGCTACAAAAAACGCTGTCCGCAACCACACAGCGCTAAAACCACAAGAATAAAAAAATCCGAGGTGTTGCATGTCCGAGTTATCCGAACCGCGCATCCCCGCCGCACCCGCTATCCAGCGCCTGCCTCTGTTGCAGCTGATCCTGGTGGGCCTGCAACACGTTCTGCTGATGTATGGCGGCGCCGTCGCCGTACCGCTGATCATCGGACAGGCCGCCGGCCTGGGTCGTGAGGAAATCGCTTTTCTGATCAACGCCGACCTGCTGGTGGCCGGTATCGCCACCGTGGTGCAATCCCTCGGCATCGGCCCCATGGGCATCCGCATGCCGGTGATGATGGGTGCCAGTTTCGCCGCCGTCGGCAGCATGGTGGCCATGGCCGGCATGCCCGGTATCGGCATGACCGGGATCTTCGGCGCCACCATCGCCGCCGGTTTTTTCGGCCTGCTGATCGCCCCGTTCATGTCCAAGGTCGTGCGTTTCTTCCCGCCCCTGGTCACCGGCACCGTGATCACCGCCATCGGCCTCTCGCTGTTTCCGGTGGCGGTCAACTGGGCTGGCGGCGGCAGTGCCGCGACACAATTCGGCTCGCCGATCTACCTCACGGTGGCCGCGCTGGTGCTGGCCACCATCCTGCTGATCAACCGCTTCATGCGCGGCTTCTGGGTGAATATCTCGGTGCTGATCGGCATGCTCCTGGGCTATGTGCTGTCCGGCGTCATCGGCATGGTCGACCTCAGCGGCCTGGCCCAGGCGCCCTGGCTGAAAGTGGTCACCCCGCTGCATTTCGGCCTGCCGCAGTTTCACCTGGCACCGATCCTGTCCATGTGCCTGGTGGTGGTGATCATCTTCGTCGAGTCCACCGGGATGTTCCTCGCCCTGGGCAAGATCACCGGCCAGGACGTCACCCCACGCATGCTCCGGCGCGGCTTGCTGTGCGACGCCGGCGCCTCGTTCCTCGCCGGTTTCTTCAACACCTTCACCCACTCCTCCTTCGCCCAGAACATCGGCCTGGTGCAGATGACCGGTGTGCGCTGCCGTTCGGTGACCATCGTCGCCGGGCTCTTCCTGATCGTCCTCAGCCTGCTGCCCAAGGCCGCGTTCCTGGTCGCCTCGATTCCACCGGCGGTACTGGGCGGCGCGGCCATCGCCATGTTCGGCATGGTCGCGGCCACCGGGATCAAGATCCTCCAGGAAGCGGACATCTCCGATCGGCGCAACCAGTTGCTGGTGGCGGTAAGCATCGGCATGGGCCTGATCCCCGTGGTGCGACCGGAGTTCTTCGCCCACCTGCCGCTGTGGATGGGTCCGATCACCCACAGTGGTATCGCCATGGCGACCTTGAGCGCCGTGTCCCTGAACCTGCTGTTCAACGTGCTGGGGGGCGCCGAACGGGCGGCACTCAGCGGGCATGTTCACCCCCACTGATACCTTTGCCGGCGGACGCGAGCGCTCTGGCACGGGCGCTTGAGCCCTCGGGCGCGAATCAGTATGCTGCGCGCCCGCTGGAATCCGCTCGAACAAGCCATCGCCACCGACACCTGACCCAAGCGCCTCTCTATCCCGGCGCGGGACAACCCCAAGGCCTATGGAAGCCCGCACCACTCGACTGTCCCACGGACAGCCGAACGCAGGGTCTTTGACTGTTTTTTTGCCTTGAACCGGCCCTTGCCAGAAGCAGGCAGGCCGCTGAACCGGCGATGGCCGACAGAAAAAAAGCGCCGAACCCAGAGCGCTGAACGACGGAAGCCTTGAACCACTGACCTTAGGGAGCAACCCAATGAAGCGCACCTCTACGAGCCTGATATTGTCCGCCACCTTGCTGAGCGCAGGATCCGCCTGCGCGGGCGACCTGCTGCAATGGCAGAACAACAGCCTGACCTACCTGTACGGCAAGAATTTCACCGTCAATCCGCAGATCCAGCAGACCGTCACCTTCGAACACGCCGACGCCTGGAAGTACGGCGACAACTTCTTCTTCCTCGACCGGATCTTCTATAACGGCAAGGCCGATACCCGCCTCGGCCCGAACACCTACTACGGCGAGTTCACCCCGCGCCTGTCCATGGGCAAGATCTTCGACCGTTCGTTCGCCTTCGGCCCGGTCAAGGATGTGCTGCTGGCCATGACCTACGAGTTCGGCGAAGGCGACACCAACGCCTACCTGTTCGGCCCCGGCTTCGACCTGGACGTACCCGGCTTCGACTACTTCCAGTTGAACTTCTACCAGCGCCATACCGACAGCAACCGTCCGGGCAGCAATATCTGGCAGATCACCCCGGTCTGGTCCTACACCATCCCAGTGGGCCATTCCAACGTGCTGATCGACGGCTATATGGACTGGGTGGTGGACAACGACCGCAATGCCCAAGGGACCTACCACGCCAACCTGCACTTCAACCCGCAGATCAAGTACGACCTGGGCAAGGCCCTGCATTGGGGCGAAAAGCAGTTGTACGTGGGGTTTGAGTACGACTACTGGAAGAACAAGTACGGCCTCCAGAGCAACAGCGACTTCAGGACCAACCAGGACACCGCGAGCCTGTTGATCAAGTATCATTTCTGATGCTGTCGTGGGTTCTGCGGCGCCTGGTCGACCGCCATCGCCGGCAAGCCGGCTCCTACAATTGTGCGTATCGCCACAGACTCTCGGCGTGCGCCCCCCCTGTAGGAGCCGGCTTGCCGGCGATGGCGGCCGAGAGGACAGCGCAGGGCTCAAGGGCCTGACCGACTTTGCTCATTCAGACGTGTGGGAGGGGCATTCTTGAGCCTTGCGCAAACCCGGTGCTACCATGCCCAACCGCCCGGGCCGGCAAGGAAAAACCTGGTTTATGAGCACCATCCGCGAACGCAACCGTGAACTGATCCTGCGCGCCGCCAGCGAAGAGTTCGCCGACAAGGGCTTCGCCGCCACCAAGACCAGCGATATCGCGGCCAAGGCCGGCCTACCCAAGCCCAACGTCTACTACTACTTCAAATCCAAGGACAACCTCTACCGCGAGGTGCTGGAAAGCATCATCGAGCCGATCCTCCAGGCCTCGACCCCCTTCAACCCCGCGGGCGTGCCCGCCGAGGTACTGGCCGGTTATATCCGTTCGAAGATCCGTATCTCCCGCGACCTGCCGTTCGCCTCCAAGGTCTTCGCCAGCGAAATCATGCACGGCGCGCCGCACCTGAGCCCCGAGCAGGTGGAGCAGCTCAATGCCCAGGCCCGACACAATATCGCCTGCATCCAGACCTGGATCGACCGCGGCCTGATCGCCCCGCTCGATCCCCATCACCTGATGTTCAGCATCTGGGCCGCGACCCAGACCTATGCCGATTTCGACTGGCAGATCTCCTCGATCACCGGCAAGGCCAAGCTGGAAGACGTCGACTATGAAGCGGCGGCGCAGACCATCGTGCGGTTGGTGCTCAAGGGCTGCGAGCCGGATCGATAGTCAGACAGACACCCCGGCATCCGCCACCAGCTCCAACGCCTCGATTGCACTGATCGCACACTGCTCATCGATATCCGAAGTATCCCCGCTGATCCCGATGGCCCCGATCACCTTCCCCTCCTGATCGCGAATCAACACCCCGCCCGGCGCCGGCACCACGCTGCCCTGCCCCAGGCTGTTCAATGCCGCCACAAACGCCGGTCGCTGCTGCGCATCCAACGCCAGCAAGCGCGAGCCCTTGCCCAGGGCGATCGCGCCCCAGGCCTTGCCGATGGCGATCTGCGGACGCAACAGGCTCGCCCCATCCTCGCGTTGCAGTGTCACCAGGTGACCACCGCCATCCAGCACCGCAATGGTCAGCGGTGCTGCCGAAATGACCCGGCCGGCGGCAATCGCCTCGCTGGCCAGACTGACTGCGACGTTCAAGGTTAAAGCGCTCATGGTGCCGTCCTTATCGAGTGAGGAGAGAGCCGTCGCTGCTCCTTTTCAGAAGCAGTTCGGCCAAACAAATAGAACACAATGTTAAATATTTTTGTATACAAAAATATAGAAACACTCATCAAACCCTTGAGAAACGGCCCCAGAACGAATCCACCAATCATTTTATAAAAGGCATTGACCAGCGCCGCCCTGCGTGAATACACTCGCCACACAGCAACTTGTATACAATTACAAAACGCAAGAGGCACAAAATAATGAGCAAAATGAGAGCAATCGAAGCCGCCGTCCTGGTGATGCGCCGCGAAGGCGTGGACACTGCCTTCGGCATTCCCGGTGCCGCGATCAACCCGCTGTACAGCGCGCTGCAAAAGCTCGGCGGTATCGATCACGTCCTTGCTCGCCACGTCGAAGGCGCCTCGCACATGGCCGAGGGTTACACCCGCACCAAGGCCGGCAATATCGGCGTGTGCATCGGCACCTCGGGCCCGGCCGGCACCGATATGGTCACCGGCCTGTACAGCGCCAGCGCCGACTCGATCCCGATCCTCTGCATCACCGGCCAGGCACCGCGGGCACGCTTGCACAAGGAAGACTTCCAGGCCGTGGACATCACCAGCATCGTCAAGCCGGTGACCAAGTGGGCGACCACCGTGCTCGAACCCGGCCAGGTGCCCTACGCCTTCCAGAAAGCCTTTTATGAAATGCGCTCCGGCCGCCCCGGCCCGGTGCTGATCGACCTGCCGTTCGATGTGCAGATGGCGCAAATCGAATTTGATATCGACGCCTACCAACCACTGCCCCTGGCCAAGCCAGGCGCCACACGGATTCAGGTCGAGAAGGCCCTGGCCCTGCTCGACCAGGCCGAACGCCCGCTGCTGGTGGCCGGTGGCGGCATCATCAATGCCGATGCCAGCGAACTGCTGGTGGAGTTCGCCGAACTGACCGGCATTCCGGTGATCCCGACCCTGATGGGCTGGGGCACGATCCCTGACGATCACCCGCTGATGGTCGGCATGGTCGGGCTGCAAACCTCCCACCGCTACGGCAACGCCACGCTGCTCAAGTCCGATGTGGTGCTGGGTATCGGCAACCGCTGGGCCAACCGTCACACCGGTTCCGTGGAGGTCTACACCGAAGGACGCACCTTCATTCACGTGGACATCGAGCCGACCCAGATCGGCCGCGTATTCACCCCGGACCTGGGCATCGTGTCCGACGCTGCCGCGGCCCTGACGGTATTTATCGAAGTGGCCCGTGAATGGCAGGCCGCCGGCAAGCTGAAGGACCGCAGTGCCTGGCTTGCCGATTGCCAGCAGCGCAAGGCCAGCCTGCAGCGCAAGACCCACTTCGACAACGTGCCGGTCAAACCCCAGCGCGTCTATGAAGAGATGAACCAGGTGTTCGGCAAGGACACCTGCTACGTCAGCACCATCGGTCTGTCGCAGATTGCCGGCGCGCAGTTCCTCCATGTCTACAAACCACGGCACTGGATCAACTGCGGCCAGGCCGGGCCCCTGGGCTGGACCATTCCGGCCGCGCTGGGGGTGGTCAAGGCCGACCCATCGCGCAAGGTCGTGGCACTGTCCGGCGACTATGACTTCCAGTTCATGATCGAGGAACTGGCGGTGGGCGCGCAGTTCAAGCTGCCGTATATCCACGTGGTGGTGAACAACTCCTACCTGGGACTGATTCGCCAGGCCCAGCGCGGCTTCGACATGGACTACTGCGTGCAATTGTCTTTCGACAACCTCAACGCACCGGAGCTCAACGGTTATGGCGTGGACCACGTCGCCGTCGCCGAGGGCCTGGGTTGCAAGGCCTTGCGGGTGTTCGAGCCGGATCAGATCCAGGGTGCGCTGCGTCAGGCCCAGGCGATGATCGAGGAGTTCAGGGTGCCGGTGATTGTCGAGATCATCCTGGAGCGGGTGACCAATATTTCCATGGGCACCGAGATCAACGCCATCAACGAGTTCGAAGACCTGGCGCTGGTCGGCAACGATGCGCCGACGGCGATTGCCTTGCTCGACTGATCCCACACCCGCGTAGGGACGGGCTTGCCAGCGCAGTCGATATCACCTTCACTGCCGCTATCGCTGCGCCTGCAGCCCGTCCAAACGCTTTGTATCGATTCGCCAGGAGATTCCCATGCCACGCTTTGCCGCCAACCTGTCCATGCTGTTCACCGAAGAGGATTTCCTGGCCCGTTTCAAGGCCGCCGCCGAGGCTGGTTTCAGCGGTGTGGAATACCTGTTCCCCTACGACTTCAGCTCCGCCGAGATCAAGGCGCAACTGGATGCCCACGGCCTGACCCAGGTGCTGTTCAACCTGCCGGCCGGCGACTGGGCCAAGGGCGAACGCGGGATTGCCTGCCACCCGGACCGGGTCGAGGAGTTCCGTGCCGGGGTCGACCTGGCCATCGCCTATGCGCAAGTGCTGGGCAATACCCAGATCAACTGCCTGGCCGGCATCCGCCCCCAGGGTGTCGACGACGCCGTGCTGGAAAAGACCTTCGTCGACAACCTCAAGTACGCCGCCGGCAAGCTTGAAGCCGTCGGCATCCGTCTGGTGATGGAAGCCATCAACACCCGCGACATCCCCGGTTTCTACCTGAACACCACGGCCCAGGCCCTGTCGATCCGCCATCAGGTGGGCAGCGCCAACCTGTTCCTGCAATACGACATCTACCACATGCAGATCATGGAAGGTGACCTGGCGCGGAGCCTGTCCGACCACCTGGCCGAGATCAACCATGTGCAGTTGGCCGACAACCCCGGGCGGCATGAGCCGGGGACCGGAGAGATCAACTATCGATTCCTGTTCGAGCACCTGGACCGCATCGGTTATCAGGGCTGGGTCGGTTGCGAATACAAACCGCTGACCAGCACCGAAGCCGGGCTGGGCTGGTTGAAAACCCATAACGCGACATAAGAAAAAGAGGACGTTGTCATGGCTAAAATCGGTTTTATCGGCACCGGCATCATGGGGCATCCCATGGCCGCCAATCTGCAAAAGGCAGGTCACAGCCTGTTCCTGTCCAACCAGCACGACGCCGCGCCGGTCGACCTGATCAGCGCCGGCGCGGTGGCCCTGGCGAGCCCGAAGGAAGTCGCCCAGGAAGCCGAGTTCATCATCGTCATGGTGCCGGATACCCCGCAGGTCGAGGACGTGCTGTTCCGTGCCGACGGGATTGCCGCCGGCGTCGGTCCGGGCAAGATCGTCATCGACATGAGCTCGATCTCGCCCACCGCGACCAAGGCGTTCGCGGCCAGGATCAACGAGAAAGGCGCGCAGTACCTCGACGCCCCGGTGTCCGGCGGTGAAGTCGGCGCCAAGGCCGCGACCCTGAGCATCATGGTCGGCGGCGACGCCCAGGCCTTCGCTCGCGCCCTGCCGCTGTTCCAGAACATCGGCAAGAACATCACCCTGGTGGGCGGCAACGGCGACGGTCAGACCGCCAAGGTGGCGAACCAGATCATTGTCGCCCTGAATATCCAGGCGGTGGCCGAGGCACTGTTGTTCGCCGCGAAAAACGGCGCCGACCCGGCCAAGGTACGTGAAGCGCTGATGGGCGGCTTTGCCTCGTCGAAAATCCTCGAAGTACATGGCGAACGCATGATCAAGGGCACCTTCGACCCGGGCTTCCGCATCAGCCTGCACCAGAAGGACCTGAACCTGGCCCTGGCCGGTGCCCGCGAGCTGAATATCAACCTGCCCAATACCGCCAATGCCCAGCAGGTATTCAACACTTGCGCGGCGATCGGCGGCAGCCAGTGGGACCATTCGGCACTGATCAAGGGACTGGAGCATATGGCGAACTTCTCGATTCGCGAGCGCTAGGCCCCTCCCGGCTCAACGCGGTCAACTGTAGGAGCCGGCTTGCCGGCGATGAGGCCCATGAGCCTTGCATCGCCTGATCAGCCGCCATCGCCAGCAAGCTGGCTCCCACAATGTAGCGTCGAGCACAGATCCTGTAGGAGCAGAGCTTGCTCGCGAAAGCGGTCTTGCGCCCCCAAAGAATCCCCC
The DNA here is from genome assembly GCF_013385425.1 of Pseudomonas gingeri. GTDB lineage: Bacteria > Pseudomonadota > Gammaproteobacteria > Pseudomonadales > Pseudomonadaceae > Aquipseudomonas > Aquipseudomonas gingeri_D. The sequence goes on from NZ_JACAQA010000013.1 coordinate 19,189, forward strand.
TGACACCCCACCATGCCGAAGATCCCCAGCACACCCCACTGCCCCGACTGGGCAACCGCCCTGCTCAACGGCTTCAGCCAGATCTTCCTCCAGCGCCATCCGCTCTGCGGCCTGTGCTGCCTGCTGGCAATACTTCTGGCGGCACCGAGCCTGGTTGGCGGCGCGTTACTCGGCGGCCTTGCCGGCCTGCTCACCGCCCAGCGTCGCAGCTACCCCAAGGCCGAGCGCCAGGCCGGTCTCTACAGCTATAACGGCGTACTGCTGGGCCTACTGATCAGCCTGCAGTTTCCCCGGTCGATACTGATCCCGCCACTGATCATCGCCGCCTCCGGCCTGAGCGCGATCCTGGTCCGGCAATGGCTCAAACACACCGGCGACGTTCAAAGCCTGCCCGCCTACACCGCGCCCTTTGTCGGCCTGAGCTGGTTGCTGCTGGCGTTCACAACCCATGACCCGACAAGCAGCTCGCCACTCCCCCTCGCAGACACCTTCGCCTACGCCAACGCCGCCTTCATGGGCCTGGGCCAGATCATGTTCCTCGACCAGCCCCTGGCGGCCTTGTCGATCTTCATTGGACTGCTGATCGCCAATCGCCGCGCAGCCGTCTGGGCGGTCCTCGGCAGCACCGTCGGGCTGGCCTTCGCCCTCCTGCATGATCCTGCGTCACCCACCCAGCTCGGCCTCGCCGGCTACAACCCGGCGCTGGTCGCGCTCGCCCTGAGCCAGCAACAGCGCGCCCCCTGGCCCGCGCTGATCGGCATGCTCCTGGCGAGCGTGCTGACACCGGGCTTTGCCGCCCTCGGCCTGGCCACGCTGACCGCCCCCTTTATCCTCGCCTGCTGGCTAATCCGGGCCGGAGCCCGCGTGCTACGCCAGGCCAGCGACGACAACTGCCAAGACCGCCGGCTTGCGCATTGATCGGCAATCCCCCACGCTTCCCACATCCATAAGCTTGGGCAACACCTCATGAATAGCAACAACGACTGGCGCCAGCGGCTCTACGTCATGGTTTTCCAATCCGACACCGTCGCCGGCAGGCGTTTCGACAAGACCCTGCTGCTGATCATCCTCGCCAGCCTGGTGATCGTGATCCTCGACAGCATCGAGAGTTTTCACCAGACCTTCGCCGCCCCCCTGGCCTACATAGAATGGGGCTTCACCTTCATCTTCGCCGTCGAGTACCTGCTGCGCCTGTACTGCTCGCCACGGCCGCTGCGCTACGCCTTCAGCTTCTACGGGCTGGTGGACCTGCTGGCCATCGTGCCGGGGATCCTCGCCCTCTACTACAGCGACGCCCAGTACCTGCTGATCATCCGTATCATCCGCATGCTGCGGATCTTCCGGGTCCTCAAGCTCGGCCCGTACCTGAAACAGGCGCACTACCTGCTCGACGCCCTGCGCGGCAGCAAGCAGAAGATCCTGGTGTTCCTGCTCAGCGTCTGCACCCTGGTGATCGTGTTCGGCACCCTGATGTACGTGGTCGAAGGCCCGGAGCATGGCTTTACCAGCATTCCCAAGGGCATCTACTGGGCTATCGTTACCCTCACCACCGTGGGTTATGGCGATATCGTGCCCAAGACCGTGTTGGGCCAGGTGATTTCCTCCCTGGTGATGATCACCGGTTACTCGATCATCGCCGTGCCCACCGGGATCTTCACCGCCGAACTGGCCAGCGCCATGCGCGGCGATTCCCACAAGCACGACTGCCCGGTTTGCGGAAAAAACAGCCACGAGCCGGAAGCCTCTTTCTGCTCTCGCTGTGGGAATTCTCTATACAAGAAAATAGAATAAGCAAAGCATTTTTTAATCTTTAAGTGACTATGTCAGCGCCGTTATAGTTGCTGGCAAATTGCCCCTCTCTCAGCTGAAACAAGGACTGCGCAGTGAAAAAACTCTTTGGCGCTTCACTTCTGGCCGCTGGCCTGGCCTTTGGCAGCCTGGCTCAGGCCGCACCGACCTTGCTGAACGTTTCCTACGACGTGATGCGTGACTTCTACAAGGACTACAACGCGGCATTCCAGAAACACTGGCAGGCCGAGCACAATGAAAACATCACCTTGCAGATGTCCTTCGGCGGCTCCAGCAAACAGGCGCGTTCGGTTATCGACGGCCTGCCGGCGGACGTGATCACCATGAACATGGCCACCGACATCAATGCCCTGGTGGACAACGGCAAGCTGGTGCCGGACAACTGGGTCACCCGCCTGCCGAACAACAGTGCGCCGTTCACCTCCGCCACCGTGTTTATCGTGCGCAAGGGCAACCCCAAGGCCCTGAAAGACTGGCCGGACCTGCTCAAGGACGGTGTCCAGGTGATCGTCCCGAACCCCAAGACCTCGGGTAACGGCCGCTACACCTACCTGTCGGCCTGGGGTTATGTGCTGAAGAACGGCGGTGACGAGAACAAGGCCAAGGAGTTTGTCGGCAAGCTGTTCAAGCAGGCTCCGGTGCTGGATACCGGCGGCCGCGCGGCGACCACCACCTTTATGACCAACCAGATCGGCGATGTGCTGGTGACCTTCGAGAACGAAGCGGAAATGATTGCCCGCGAGTTCGGTCGCGATCAATTCGAAGTGGTCTACCCAAGCGTGTCCGCCGAGGCCGAGCCGCCGGTGAGCGTGGTGGACAAGGTGGTCGACAAGAAGGGCAGCCGCGCGGCGGCCGAAGAATACCTGAAGTACCTGTGGTCGCCGGAAGGCCAGGAAATCGCCGCCAACAACTACCTGCGCCCGCGTGATCCGCAGGTGCTGGCCAAGTTCACCGACCGCTTCCCGAAAGTCGACTTCCTCTCGGTGGAGAAGACCTTCGGCGACTGGCGCACGGTGCAGAAAACCCACTTCAATGATGGTGGTGTGTTCGATCAGATCTATAACGGCAAGTAACTGATACCACCCGGCATTGAAAACACCGCGAAACCTGTAGGAGCCGGCTTGCTGGCGATGAGGCCAGTGAGCCTTGCATCGCCTGATTGGCCGCCATCGCCAGCAAGCCGGCTCCTACAGCATCAAGGGTGTTTTCAAGATAACGCCGTCCTTACATCGGCGGCTTGACCCCATCCTTACCCGCTGAAATCCCCGCCGCCGTCAGCTTGCCATCCGCGCCCTGCTGGGCAAACAGCACCACCTTCACCCCCGGCTTGAGCAGGCTGCGATCGCCTGGCACCAGGTTGACCACAGGCACGCCCTCCGGCACCACGATCTTCTTCTCCCCGCCTTTGTAGCTCAGGGTCAGGGTCCGCCCATTGGCGACCTTCAGCTCACCCACCCGGCCATTGGTCATGGTGCTGCCCTGGGCCAGATCGAAAGGACGGTGACCGTCTCCGGTACCAGCCATCTCCGGTGGGAATACATGAACTTCCATCGCCGTCAGCGTGCCATCCGGGCCAGGCATCGCCGCCGTGCCGATGTAGCTGCCGGGCTTGATATCCGAGAGAGTCGCGAGGGTCACACCGCGAACCTGGGTGTCCTTGGTCAGGCCGACCGTGACATCCTCATTAGCGATGGTATGCACCTTGAGCGCATCGCCGTCGAGCGCCGTGATTTCACCGCGCACCGCCACCCGCTGGGCCGGGGCATCAGCGGCCTGGGCAAGACCAACAGACATCAATACCGCCAGACTCATCGCCGAGGCCAACGCACTGCGGCGGGCCAATTTGCCGAAAATCGAATTCATGGGACGTCAGGTTCCTTGGGTGGGGAGATAAACAGTTCTCAATTCAACAGGACTGTTATAGCGCTGATAACGGGATTCGGGGGATGAAAATATCGCCTTTGCGGTAAATCGCCCGGACCTTACGCTTGAACAACTGGACCGCACCTCCATGCTGATGGATCGTGCAATCCCCGATGGTGAAGTCACGGGGTACGAGGCTTTGATCCAAGGGCTCTCGTTACCTGACGCCGATGACCGCCATGTCCTGGCTGCCGTGATTTGCGCCGCCCAGCGTCAACGCCATCAGCTCAAGACGCCGCCCCTTTGTGTTGACGACTATCTCGATATTCTTTTCCGACAAGGCCTGGTTCAAACGGTAAAGGCACTGCTGGCCTACCGTCCCATGCTTTGATCACAGCACTTCAGGCATCGGCTGATCGATACGCCAATTGACGAAATCTGAAATAACCTCAAAAAAAACGGCGATCTCTAAAGATCGCCGTTCTCACTCACTGACCGAACTGCTTGCCCAGCCCCGGCGGCACGCCATGGATATCGGTGTCTTCCCATGGCCCGTTGGGGCTGATGGAGCGGCTCCAGCCATTGTTCCAACGGTAGTAGGTGCGCTGGCGATAGAAGGTGTTGGTCTGGTTGTCGAGGACATAGACGCCCATCTGCCCATCCCAATGGCTGTTACCGCCCGGTGGCGGAGCAAACGTCGGCGAGAAGCTCGGACGTGGTTTGCCCGGTGAGATAGGTTTACTCGGCGTACCCGATGGATAAGGTTGGGTCGTCGGACCGGAAGGCGGGATTGTCGGCCCCTCCGGCGGCGGGCGATGGACCGCACAAGCGCTCAACCCCAGGACCAGCGTTAACAGGGTGAGGCGAGCGATGGCGGTCATGGCGAATTCTCTATTTATCCGGGCTGTCGATGGTCAGGTTCTGTTGCGCGGCGGTGCTGCTGGCCAACGGCTGGCTGCGCCCGATCCACTCGCCCGCCGTCGGTTGGCCGGCGCGGGATACCCGTGCAACCAGTTGGACTTCAGGAAAGTTCGACAGTTTCAATTGCGGCATCATCGCGTCCGCATCACCCAACTCGACGGTGGCCGGCAGGTCGGCGACCGTCAGGCGCTTGGCCGCCAGCGGCGCAGGCGGGCCCTGGGTGGCACGAGCGAAGATAAAGACGCTGTCGCCCGGCCGGACCTTGGCTTTCAACTCCGCCGCCAGATCGACCCGCACTTTCAACAGCGCGCCCTTGACCACAGGCCGCTCGACGACCGCGACCTTGCCACCGCTCGCCACCAACTTCTCACTGGCACGGTCGATACCGCCCTGCAACGCGGCACGGGAATTGTCGTCCGGCGGCAATTGCGCCAGCAGGCGTTTCCAATAGTCGATGGCCTCCTGGTAACGCTGCCCTTCAAACGCCGCGATCCCCAGCAGACCCAGGCTGGTAACTTCCTTCGGATCGATCTTGAGGGCTTCGTCGGTCAGCGCCTGGACCTGCGGCGACCACTGCTTGCCATCGGCGAAGTATTGCGCCTGGGCCCACTGCCCGAGCAACTCCGGCTGGCGCCCAGCCACCTTGACCGTACGTTCGAAGACCTTCGCCGCATCGGCCGCACGGTCCTGGGCCATATAGGCACGCCCGAGGAAATACAGGCCCTCGGCCGAATCCGGCTGGGCCGCCACCGCCCGTTCCAGACGCCGGGTCATCTCTTCCACGGACTGCGGTGCCTGGGCGAATTCGCGGGTCAGTTCGACCTTGTCGCTGGCGCCGAAATGCAGGTACAGCGCCAACCCCAGCACCGGTACCAGCAGCGCCGCCAGCAACGGCAATGGCTTGCCCAGTCGCGAGACACGGGCCGGTGCCACACCTTCGGTATCGGCCAGCAACTCACGCGCGGCTTCCGCCCGACCGCTGTCCATCTGTTCGGCGCTGAGCACGCCTTCAACCTGCTGCGCCTGCAACTCGGCGACACGCTCCTGGTAGAGGGCGACGTTCAACGCGGTGCGGTCTTCCTCGCGCTGCACGCGGCGTTCACGCAAAATCGGAATCAACAGAAAACTCAGGGCAATCAGTAACAACAGACCTGTAGCGAGCCAGAAATCAATCATTCGGTTTTCTTATCCAGCAGGTGGTCGAGGCGCTGGCGCTCCTCGGCGGAAAGCGCGTCCGGGGCGGCAGCGCCCTCGGCACGACGACGGCGGACGATCACCGCGATCACGACAAAGCCCCCCAGCAGCAGGCCGGCCGGGCCGAACCAGAGCAAGGCGGTCTTGCCGCTCAGGGCCGGCTTATAGCGCACAAAGTCGCCATAACGGTCGACCATGAAGTCGATGATCTGCTGATTGTCCTTGCCCTCGCCGAGCATGCGGAAAATCTCCCGGCGCAGGTCGGCGGCAATCGGCGCGTTGGAATCGGCGATGTCCTGGTTCTGGCACTTGGGGCAGCGCAGTTCCTTGGTCAGGTCGCGAAAACGTTCACGCTCGGCGTCGTTGGCAAACTCATAGGTGTCGATGGCGGCATGGGCCACGCCAACCAGACTCAGGCCCAGGAGGACCGCGGCTAACCAGCGCTTCATGGCCGGCCCTCGTCCACCAGCGACTGATACACCGTCGCCAGTTGTTCACGCCAGACCGTCTCGTCGATCACCCCGACGTGCTTGTAGCGAATCACGCCCTTGCCGTCGATAAAGAAGGTCTCCGGCGCGCCGTACACCCCCAGGTCCAGGCCCAGGGTGCCCTGCTCGTCGCGGATATTCAGCTGGTAGGGGTTATGGAATTCCTTCAGCCACTTCAGCGCCTCGGCATTGTCATCCTTGTAGTTGATGCCGTAGATCAGCACGCCCTGCTGGGCCAGTTTGTTCAGCACCGGATGCTCGACCCGGCAGGAAATGCACCAGGTCCCCCAGACATTCACCAGCGCCGGCTTGCCTTGCAGGTCGGCCACGGTCAGCTTCTTGTCACCCTGCACGTCGGGCAACGCGAACGCTGGGAACGGCTTGCCGATCATCGCCGACGGCAGCTCGGACGGATCGAGGTACAAGCCGCGATAGAGGAACACCGCCATCACCAGGAACGCCGCCAGCGGCAATACCATCAACCAACGCTTCATGCAGTCGCTCCACTCATGCCCAGCGCTTCACGCACGCGGCTTTTCACCTTGACCCGATAACGCCGGTCCAGGGCCGCCAGTGCACCGCCCAAACCGGTCAGCAGGCCGCCGAACCAGATCCAGCGCACGAACGGCTTGACGTGTACCCGTACCGCCCAGGCGCCGTTTTCCAGTGGTTCGCCGAGGGCGACATAGAGGTCACGGGTGAAACCGGCGTCGATCCCGGCTTCGGTCATCATCGATTGCTGCACGGTGTACAGGCGTTTCTCCGGGTGCAGCAGCGCCACTTCCTTGCCGTTTTCAATCACCCGGATCGTGCCTCTGTCCGAGGTGAAGTTCGGCCCTTCGACATGCTTGGCGCCTTCGAAGATGAAGTGATAGCCGCCCAGTTCCATGGACTCGCCCGGCGCCATGCGCAGGTCACGCTCGGCGCTTTCCTGGCTCGACAGCACCACACCCAGGGCGCAGACCGCGATGCCCAGGTGCGCCAACTGCATGCCCCAATAGCTGCGGGTCAGGCTCGGCAAGCCCTTGATCAGGCCTTTGTTGCGTGTCTTGTCGAGGATGTCGCGTACCCCGGCCAGCAGCACCCAGGCCGCCAGCAGGAAGGTCGCCAGCACCGCCCAGTTGAAATCGCCGTAGACCAGCCCGGCCACCACCGCCAGGGCAACGCTGCCCAACAGCACCGGGGTCAGCATGCCCACCAGCCATTTCACCGGGGTGTCTTTCCAGCGCACCAGCACGCCGATCGCCATCACCACCATCAGCAAGGCCATCAACGGAATGAACAAGGCATTGAAGTACGGCGGGCCGACCGACAGCTTGGCGCCACTGAGGGCATCGAGCACCAACGGATACAAGGTGCCCAGCAGGATCATCGAGGCCGCCACCACCAGCACCAGGTTGTTGCCCAGCAGCAGGGTTTCCCGCGACCACAGGTTGAAGCCCACATGGCTTTTCACCACCGGCGCGCGCAGGGCGAACAGGGTCAGCGAACCGCCGACCACGAACAGCAGGAAGATCAGGATAAACACACCTCGTGCCGGGTCGGAGGCGAAGGCGTGTACCGAAGTCAGCACGCCGGAACGCACCAGGAAGGTCCCCAGCAAGCTCAGGGAAAACGCCGCAATCGCCAGGAGCACGGTCCAGCTCTTGAACACCCCGCGCTTTTCCGTGACCGCCAGGGAGTGGATCAGCGCCGTGCCCACCAACCAGGGCATGAACGAAGCGTTTTCCACCGGATCCCAGAACCACCAGCCACCCCAGCCGAGTTCATAGTAAGCCCACCAGGAACCGAGGGTGATACCCACCCCCAGGAACGCCCAGGCGACGATGGTCCAAGGCCGCGACCAGCGCGCCCAGGCGGCATCAAGACGCCCGCCAAGCAAGGCGGCGATGGCAAAGGCGAAGGCCACCGAGAAACCGACATAGCCCATATAGAGCATCGGTGGATGGACGATCAGGCCGACGTCCTGCAGCAACGGGTTGAGGTCGCGACCGTCCGCCGGAATCTGCGGCAGGATCCGTGAGAACGGGTTGGACGTCAGGATCAGGAACAGCAGGAAGCCGGTGCTGATCATGCCCATCACCGCCAATACCCGGGCCAGCATCACCTGGGGTAACTGCCGGGAGAAGACCGACACGGCAAAGGTCCAGCCACCGAGGATCAGGGCCCAGAGCAGCAGTGAACCTTCATGGGCGCCCCATACCGCGCTGAACTTGAAGTACCAGGGCAAGGCGCTGTTGGAGTTGTTGGCGACATAACTGACGGAGAAGTCGTCGGTCATGAAGGCGTAGGTCAGTACCCCGAAGGCGAACACCAGGAAGGAGAACTGCCCCCAGGCCGCCGGCCGCGCCAGGCTCATCCACAGGCGATCACCGCGCCAGGCGCCGAACAGCGGGACGGTGGCCTGCACCAGGGCGAAGCACAGCGCGAGGATCATGGCCAGATGGCCCAACTCAGGAATCATCGATCAACCCTCCTTGGCTTGTGTCGGGGCGGATTGACCGCTGTCTTTCAACGCCTTGGTGACTTCCGGAGGCATGTATTTCTCATCGTGCTTGGCCAGCACTTCATCGGCCACCACCACGCCATCGGCGTTCAGCTTGCCGAGGGCAACAATGCCCTGCCCTTCGCGGAACAGGTCCGGAAGGATGCCGCGATAGGTAATGGTGACGGACTTGTTGAAATCGGTGACCACGAACTTCACGTCCAGCGAATCGCCGGAACGTTGCAGCGAGCCCTTCTCCACCATGCCGCCGGCGCGAATCCGCGTGCCATGGGGGGCGTCGCCATTGGCGATCTGGGTCGGAGTGTAGAACAGGTTGATATTTTCCTGCAGTGCACTCAAGGCCAGGCCCACGGCGGCGCCGACGCCGACCAGGATGGCGAGGATAATGATCAGGCGCTTTTTGCGCAGCGGGTTCACTTGGCATTCTCCCGGCGCAGACGACGCGCCTCTTGTTGCAGGTAACGCCGCCGAGCCAGGATCGGCGCCGCGACGTTCAAGGCCAGTACAGCCAGGCAGATACCGTAGGCCGACCAGACATACAGGCCGTGATGGCCCATGGCGAGAAAATCGCCGAAGGTGGCAAAACTCATCGAGCCACCCCCAGCTCGTTCAGGACTTCAGCCTTGACCCAACTGGCCCGGGCCTCGCGCTTGAGTACTTCAAGGCGCATGCGCAGCAGCACCACGGCGCCGAAGAAACAGTAGAACCCCAGCACCGTCAGCAACAGCGGCAGCCACATTTCAGCAGGCATGGCGGGTTTTTCGGTCAGGCTGAAGGTCGAGCCCTGGTGCAGGGTGCTCCACCACTCCACCGAGTATTTGATGATCGGGATATTGATCACCCCGACAATCGCCAGCACCGCGCAGGCCTTGGCGGCGCTGTCGCGATTGGTGATGGCGTTGCCCAGGGCGATCAGGCCGAAATAGAGGAACAACAGAATCAGCATCGACGTCAGCCGCGCATCCCAGACCCACCACGCGCCCCAGGTCGGCTTGCCCCAGATGGCCCCGGTAATCAGGGCCACGGCGGTCATCCAGGCACCGATAGGCGCGGCGCATTGCAACGCGACGTCGGCCAGCTTCATCTTCCACACTAGCCCCACCACACCGCAGACCGCCAGCATCACATAGCAGGACTGGGCCAGCATGGCTGCCGGCACGTGGATGTAGATGATGCGAAAGCTGTTGCCCTGCTGGTAGTCCGGCGGCGCGAAGGCCAGGCCCCAGACCACGCCGGTGCCGATCAGCAGCACGGCGGCCACGCTCAGCCAGGGCAGCAGGCGCCCACTGATGCCATAGAACCATTTGGGCGAGCCCAGCTTATGAAACCAAGTCCAGTTCATCACGGTACATCCAGGGTCTTCGCTGGTCATCAACGGACCAGACCTCATTATTCGCCGACGCTGATCTTCAGGCCAGCCGCTATTGCAAAAGGTGTCAGGGTCACCGCCAGGGCAGCCAGGCTGCCCAGCCAGAGCAGGTAACCGGTGGCCGGCATGCCCTGCAACGCAGCCTGCAAGGCCCCGCTGCCAAGAATCAGGACCGGGATATACAGCGGCAGGATCAGCAGGGCCAACAATAGACCACCGCGCTTCAATCCCACCGTCAGGGCCGCCCCCACCGCACCGAGCAGACTCAGTACCGGCGTACCCAAGAGTAGCGATAACAGCAGCACCGGCAAGCAAGCCGTTGGTAATCCGAGCATCAGCGCCAGCAAAGGCGCGAGCAGGACCAGGGCCAGGCCGGAAAAAACCCAGTGTGCCAGTACCTTGGCCAAAACCAGAAGGGCCAGGGGGTGCGACGAAAGGACCCACTGTTCCAGGGATCCGTCCTCGAAATCACTGCGAAACAGCCCGTCCAGCGAGAGCAGGACCGACAACAGGGCCGCCACCCAGACCAGTCCCGGAGACAAGGTTTGCAACATATTTGTCTCGGGACCGACCGCCAACGGGAACAGCGCAATCACAATGGCGAAGAACACCAGGGGATTGGCCAGTTCCGCCGGACGGCGAAACAGCAGCCGCGCTTCACGGGCGAACAACAGACCGAAGACACTCATGCGGCCCACCGTCCCAGGTCAAGATCACGGTAACCGGCCGGCACCCGGGTCAGCGTGTGATGGGTGGTCAGCACGACCATGCCACCGCGTTCGCAATGGCCGGCCAGGTGTTCTTCGAGTTGGGCGACCCCCTGCTTGTCCAGGGCGGTGAAGGGTTCATCGAGAATCCACAGCGGCGGGCTGTCCAGGTACAACCGGGCCAGGGCCACACGGCGCTGCTGGCCGGCGGACAGGGTATGGCAGGAGACGTCCTCGAAACCCCGCAGCCCGACCGCCGCCAGGGCCTGCCAGATCGCGTCGCGCCCGGCCGGCTGATGCAGGGCACAGAGCCAACTGAGGTTCTCTTCGGCGGTCAGCAGGTCCTTGATACCGGCGGCGTGACCGATCCACAACAAGGTGCGGGCCAGCTCGCTGCGCCGGGCACTCAGCGGCTGCCCGTCAAGCTGTACTACCCCGGCGGTCGGCTGCATCAGACCGGCCAGCAGGCGCAACAGGCTGGTCTTGCCACTGCCGTTGGGGCCGCTGATCTGCAAGAGGTCGCCGGGGCGCAGCTGCAACTCGAGGTGCTCGAAGAGCATCCGCCCGTCCCGTTCACAGGCGAGCGCCAAGGCTTCTAGAAGAGGGCTGGTCAAATAATCGAGGCCTTTTTACAGTTCAAGTCGGCACGGGCGCAGCCGTTAAAGTGAAGCAGAATAAATGCTTTTGCAGCTCGACCTACAGAGCTGTGTCAATTTTTGCGCTATTTTGGACACACTTTCGGAGATGGGCGGCATTATACATGCGATGCCCTACTCCAAAGAGGGCTATTTCGACAGGCTGCGACCCGATGACAGGCGAAATCAACATCCTCCCCCTGCCCCAGTTGATCCCGGCCAACAGCCGTCCGATGCAACTGGCCAGCGAACTGCTGCAGCTGACGCCGCCGCTGGAAGGCCTGATCGCCCCCGGGCAGAGTGCCGAGGCCGAAGTCCTCTCGCTCAAGCAAACCGACCAGACCTTCCAGATGCTGCTCAAGGTCACCACCGACAGCGGTCGCCAGACCACCGTGCAGGTCAACAGCAACCTGCCGCTGCCACAAGGCACCAGTGTCGCCGTGACCCAACCGACGCCCGGCAACCTGGCGATCACCGTGCAACAGGCCCTGAGTGCCAGCATCGCCGCCCTGACCCGTCTGGATACCACGCAACTGCCGGTCGGCACCTTGCTGCAAGGCAAGGTCATGACCGCCCAGCTACTGCCACAGACACCCGGACAACCGGCGGTCTATCGCTCGCTGGTGACCCTGCTCAACACGGTCCTGAGCGGCACCACCCTGACCCTCGACAGCCCGCAGCCGCTGCGTATCGGCAGCCTGCTGAGCGCCCTGGTGCAGGACGCGCAAAGCCTGAGCCTGGTGCCGTTGGCCGCCCGCCAGGACCAATTGGCGGTGGCCCAGCAGTTGGTCACCCAGCAAGGTCGGCAAGGCTCGCTCGACAGCCTGGTCAGTACGCTGCAGAACCTGTCCCAAAACGCCGAGCTGCCCGAAGACCTGCGCACGGCCATCAACACCCTGCTGGCGGACCTGCCTGACGTCAATCAGTTGAGCAACCCCAAAGGGCTCGCCCAGGCCCTGCAAAATAGCGGGCTGTTTCTCGAAGCCAATCTGTTGCAAGGGCAGAATCCGGCGCTGACCCCCGACCTCAAGAGCAACCTGCTGCGCCTGATCGCCCAGATCATGCCGCAGTTGCCCGGCAGCCCGAACTTCGACCCCGGAGCCGCCGGCGCGCTGCTCGCCCGCACGCTCCCGGGCTTTGTCCGCAGCGCCCTGGGTACCCTCGGCCAGGTCGGCGAGCCGACCCAGCCGATCAGTTTTCCGCTGCCCTCGCGCCTGCTGCAAAGCCTCACCGACGATGGCGACCTGGAAGGCCTCCTGCGCCTGGCCGCGGCCGCCGTTTCGCGCCTGCAAAGCCATCAGCTTTCCAGCCTGGAACAGACCGGGCGCACCCCCGAGGGCAATCTGCAGACCACCTGGCAGCTGGAAATCCCCATGCGCAACCTGCAGGACATCGTGCCTTTGCAGATCAAGATCCAGCATGAGGAAAAGGAGCCGCCACCCGAGCAGGAAAAACGCGAAAAGCGCGAGCAGAAGGAACAACTGTGGCGAGTGGAGCTGGCCTTTGACCTGGAACCGCTGGGGCCGCTGCAAGTCCAGGCACAGTTGGTGCGGGGCAGCCTGTCCAGCCAGTTATGGGCCGAACGTCCCTACACCGCCAGCCTGATCGCCAGCCAACTGGGCGAGTTGCGTGAACGCCTGCGGGCCTCGGGCCTGAATGTCAGCGACCTCGATTGCCATCAGGGCACGCCCCCCCAGGGCAAGCAAACCCGACTGGACCAACGCTGGGTTGACGAAACCGCATGAAGAATCCCAACACCCCACGCCAGGCCATTGCCCTCAAGTACGACGGCCAACAAGCCCCGACCCTCACCGCCAAGGGCGACGAGGAGCTGGCCGAAGCCATCCTGAAGCTGGCCCGCGACTATGAAGTACCGATCTACGAGAATGCCGAGCTGGTGAAACTGCTGGCCCGGATGGAGTTGGGCGACAGTATTCCGGAGGAGTTGTACCGGACCATCGCCGAGATCATTGCCTTTGCCTGGAACCTCAAGGGGAAATTTCCGGCTGGCCAGGATCCCAATGCGCCCCCTGTGGAGAAGGATATTACCGAGCGTGGGGAGGATTATTAATTCAGAAAATCATTCACAACGCGCCAGAGTAAAATCCATCTACATGTTGAATGAAAGTTTCACGAGCTGTCCTTTCATGGCAGCTGTACATCAGGACTTGACAACATACCCATACAAGCACTGCTTACCGTCGCTTTCAACCTGTCTATGCACACCTTGTATATCAGGTGAAAAATACGGAAAGGCATTCATAAACGTCTCAATCGCTATTACATAGTCCAGCACAGCGTCACCCCATTGCTCGCCGGGCGCAATACACATAATTCCTGGAGGATAAGGAACCACCCCCTCTGCGGCAACCCTGCCCTTCGCAGTGGCTAAAGGAATAAGCTCAACATGACCACGAACCAGTTGGAGATTCGCTTCATAGGGCGACAGGACAACACGTGGAAAATGGGCCTCACTAAACATATCACGCAGCAATTTCTTGAAATTAAAACGAGCATACAGAAGGTGCATTTCCTGACAAAGATCAGCGACTCTGTAGTCTTGATAGCGTGTCAGTTCCTCTTGACAAACCGAAGGAACAACATCAATGAGCAGTGAGTTGGACTTTATGTGAAATTCAAACTCGCGCAACCTGGAGACCAGCGTGCAAATTTTGGCATCCCCCACTGCGGGCGTAAGCAAAAAAACGATAGAATTGAGATCACTTTTCTCTGGAACAACACCTTTATCTCGCAGGTAGTGCGCAAGTATCGTGGCAGGTACGCCAAAGTCTTCATATTCCCCGCTGCTCAAGTTGATGCCTGGAGTCGTCAGCAGCAGTTTACAGGGATCAATGGAGTATTGCCCCCTTCCATACCCGACAAAGTGATGCCATTGCTCACTGGGAGAAAATTCAAAAAAACGCGCATCGTTCAAAATCGTATCGGTGCCGTAATCTTGCCAAGGTATACCTTCAATACAAGGTGGTACAAATGGGGTTATCATTTCGCAAGCAGAAAAAATGGCTTTACGCGCCTCAATCCCGAGGCGAACACACTCCGTCCATAACCGTTGACCACTTCCTTGCGAATGGATCTTCGCATTGACATCAAGAGATGCGAACAGCGGATAAAAAGGACTCGTTGACGCATGCAACATAAAAGCGTTGTTAAAACGATCATGGTGACAGTATCGAACCTGTGCCTGAATATGATCATCTTTTTTGTGGATTTGAGAGGCCTGGGAAAAACCGGCCAATTGCTTATGAACTGATTGCGTCACGATAATGCCGGGACTTTCCTCGTCCAGGCTCAACAAAAGAGGGGAACAGTCACGTATGACGGATATGAACTGCTCATACCCCAGCCATGCTGAATCAAACAGTATATAGTCACACAAATGGCCTATTTTATTAACCACCTCTCGTGCATCATAAACAGTACCATCCCATGTACCAGACTGAAGAATAGCCAATCGAAACGGGCGACGCCACTCCGCTCGTTCAGGAGCAACCGCTTTAAGTCTATTTCGCAGATAACGCTCATCAAAACAATGTTCGGGTATGCCGCCTATAAGCCCGAACGCATTTCGAGCGGCCTCTAGGTAGACCGGTGTCGCCCCTGCTTGAATCAATGCCCCGTGATAGCAAGACTTGTGATTATTGCGATCGAATAAAACACAGTCTCCCGGGGTGAGCAGAGCGTTCGCGACGACTTTATTCGAGGCTGATGTTCCATTAAGAACAAAATAAGTTCTGTCTGCATTAAAGACACTCGCCGCATGTACTTCAGCGTCTCCGGGAGGCCCTCCATGGCTCAGCAACTCCCCAAGCACAGGATCGGCATGTGGCACATCGGATCGAAATAGGTTTTCTCCGAAAAACTCAATAAATTCTTGCCCTGCCGGATGTTTAGAAAAAAAATCGATTCCTTGATGACCTGGGCAAGCAAATGTAATATTCCCCCTTGAAACATATCGAGTCAGCGCGCTAAAAAAAGGCGGTAACAGAACCTCTGATATTCTGGGGCTTTCGATGGTTTCAAACTCATTTTTCTTTTTCATGCTCTACCCTTTTTATTTTAAAAATCACTGCTCTGGCGGCCAAAGTGATCAACAAGGAAATTATGGAAAATGATGCCCCTCCGACCAGCAATGAAAACACACCTGAAAAAAGCCCCGAGACGGCTTCGCAGGTATTGGCAATGGTCGAATAGATCCCATAGTTTTTACCTAACTCCCCCTTGACTGAAAGCGTCTGAATATTGGTAATGATCGATATATCGACTATCGCACCAGAAAAACCAAGAAAAAACACAACCACAAACACACTGGCAAGATGAAACTTTATAACAATTGAGACCATCAAAAATAGAAACCCATATACCATCCAGGCTTTCATCAATTGTATCGGCGTCGTGCACCGCACGAGCCACGTATAACACAAGCTCCCCAGTACGGTACCAAATGACATCAGCGAAAAAATATAGCCCACCAATGCCTCATCGCCATAGATGCTTATAATAGATGCTGGCAATACAAATCTTAGCAACGACGCGACAAACAAGACACATACTGATGTACCCGCCACGACCATGAAAAGGTTTTGATTTCGCGTGCATATATCAACAAGCGTATTTCGCGCCTCCAAAAAAACGACTGAACATGAAAAATGACTGCTGTGCTTGCCCGGACGACTCACCTGCAAACACAATAAAAAAATTATTGACAGCAGATAACTCACGGCATAAAAGCAAATCACATTGCTTTTTTCGCTTGAAGCGATTATCAGGGAACAGATTAATGGCCCGAGTATCGAGGCTACGTCCTCGATCAATTGGAGAAGGCTATTTCCCGCCGGCAAATCTCTTTCTTCAAGAACATAGGGTAGATACGCACGGAAGCTAGGCTGAAACAAGCTTCTAGCGATGGTCATGGCCATTGAGCTTATGACCAGTATATATATGTTCAGCCCTCCACTTATATAAATAAAATACAGAATAGCTGCGATAACAAACCGCAAAAAATCACTGCCCAGCATATTGTATTTCTGAGGAAAAGCATCTGCCAACCAGCCCCCCACGGGACCAAACAAAAGATACGGTATAAACCTGAAAAAATAGATAATTCCAAGATAGAAAAACTCAAAAGAAAGTAACTCAATTGCTATAAGAGCGAATGCAACCTCATAGGCGAAGTCACCAGTCTTCGATATCAAACTCGAACAAGAAAGCGGAAATATTTTTTTATTAAAAATTACGCCATGCATCCCTACACCTCGGTTTTCATCACCGAACTTAATATTGACTGAGACCGACGGCTTTATTCAGAATATTTCTCACCACCTCGAAAAATGATAGACCTGCGAACAGACCCGGGACTCAACCGACTGACAAACGCCTCAAGAATCAAATCGGGCTTGCAGTTACCACAGGTGAAAATATCGAAAAAAAGACCACCACACTCAGGATAGGTATGGATAGACGCATGAGACTCCGACAACAAAACCAATGTGGTAACGCCACAGGGGGAAAACTGCTTGGAGAGATGACCGCAGACAGTGGCACCACCCGCCGATATTGAGTCAATCAACGATTTTTCCAGAAAAGGCAAATCGTTCAACCGGTCAAAATCCAGCCCTGTCAGTTCGCCAAATATGTGAGTCCCCAGAAATGTCGCATGAAGTGTACTCATGTTAAACATCCCCTCTCTAAATCATTTCACATTGGGAAAGGTTTAGCTTGATAGGACACGCTAAGCCGACCTGAAAAATATTTCACCCTCGGAAATATCGCGTATTGAGCCATCCAGCTGTTCGGCGATAAAACCATCCATGGCTTGCTGTTCAATAGCAGGCAACAGGTAATACATTACATTTACGTAATTATACCAACCGGTCTTGGTGAGCACATACTGCGTTTCAGTTTCAGTAACAAGCCCCGCCTGCTCAAGCGAAACGACCTTATCTTTGATTTCCGGCATCATTGACTGAAAGGAAAGCCTGTCTTTATCGACCGATCCAAAATATGGCAGCCTTAACGCCAGCGGCCGCAGTGCATCCAACTCACTACCGTGTTTGCACACCTGAAATGTATCCTTAATGTTATTCGGCCTTGCAAGCTGAGATATGTACTTACTTCTCAGGTTGGTATTGATTAACTTGGCGCCCTGCAGACTGCTTATAGCGCCTGCACCAAATCCAATCAGGTCATGGTCTTGGTAACCATACACATGTTCGTGATACTCAAATCGGTAGCCGGTGTAGACCACATCCTGATTAATGTTCCCCTTGCCGACCTTACGATACCCATGCCCATTGTGAGGCATATAGCCCCTTGAGCGCATATAGCCGTCTACCAACATGTTCATCGTGAATTTTCTGGTCGCTGACGTAGGGGAATGATTCAGCACACTTAATGCCTTGTGCAGTGATGGCTGGGTCATAATATTGTCGATGGGATAGACATCAATATTACTGACTCCGGTATCACACGCCTGCGTCAAATCCGAAAGCAGTTCTTCTTCAGTATGCCCAGACATACCATATAGAATATCGAATGACACGGTAGAAAAATGCTCAGACAAAATATCAACACTACGTTTAATTTGGTCAAGCGTGGCGGTGAGTGTAAAGAGATCACGCCATTTTTTTGAGAACGTTTGCAGGCCGAATCTTGGGTGGGTCACTCCCATTCTTTGCATGGCTTTGGCTTTTTCTGGGGTGAGGCTTTTAACCTCTATTTCAAATGAAAACTCCTTGACCTTTGTCAAGTCAAAATTTCGATGCAGGACGTCACCGATCCGAGTGATTTGCTCAGCTGACATTATGGAGGGGGTACCACCGCCAAAGAAAACTGCATTGATGGGGACACTGAAAAGATGTAAGGACTCGCTCTTTATTTCTATCTCATTAATCAGTGCCTGAACATACAATTCAATGATGTTCACATCGCTAACGCGGCCACGAGTGAATGGACAGAATGAACAAATCGTGTCACAAAATGGGATATGCACATACAACGCCCTTTTTCTAGCGTTTCCATTTGCGACGGACAGGATTTTTTCAACATCTACATGATCTTCAACGACAACACCGGAAGCAGGAAAGAAAAAATTATAAATTGGGTACTGCATATTAAAAGGAAGCAAGTCTGCGGTGAGGATATTCATCATCATACCTTCCGACTCTTAATTTTATTATTGATATTGCGGCTAATTATTTTTAGCCGCAATATTTTTAGCCCACCTTACCAACAGGCTCTCGTGCCGAACTCCTTGACTCGGCTAGTCGCCTGTTGGTTTTTTTTGAAAAACCCTTTCGCACTTTTCGCGTTCATGTGTATATCTCCACTATTGGTTTTTATTTTGTCCGAGCGAGTGCTGGACAATTCCAATCTAGATAGACACCATCAATTTTGTCAATTCTTGAACACGGGACAGGGATAGTTTAACTCACCCTGAAAAAGCCGACACGTAAGACAGTTCACACAACATGTATAGTGCACCGTTGAAAGCAACAGCTCTAGACTGCGACTCTCTTGTAGGACTCGCCATCATTCAGAAACATTTTCCACGAAACAATTTGAAATGATTGAATGTCATTTTTCTCTCTCATGTATAAATTCCTATATACATAAAGATGGCATAGATGTGTTGAGCGCGAGCCTGTTTTTATCTGCTGCTGATCCAACTTCCTGCGAGGCTCATTCCCTTCCCCCTACACTGCCCTACAGCCCTCAAACATAGGGCGCTGTAGCCCCATTCTGATTTTGTTTTCCTGCGTTCAACACCACCACCGACGGGTCCACACTTCGTGCATTCCCCTTGCAGGAGGCACAACGGATGTTCACCTCGGCACCTCGCTTTACCTTCACTCTTCCGGACTTCGAACAGGGATTGGAAGTCCTGGCGTTCAAGGGTACGGAAGCTATCAGCCAACCCTACCGCTTCGAACTGGAGTTGGTCAGCCGGCAGCCGGACCTCAACCTCGACGAGCTGCTGCATCGGCAGGGTTTTCTCGCCTTCAACAACGACGGCGCGGGCATTCACGGCCAGATCCACGGCATCGGCCAGGGCGATAGCGGCCAGCGCTGGACGCACTATCAGCTCACGCTGGTGCCGCAACTGGCCTATCTGGCCCATCGCTTCAACCAGCGAATTTTCCAGAACCGGAGCGTGCCGCAGATCATCGCCCAAGTGCTCAAGGACCATGGCATCCTCAGCAATGCCTTCAGCTTCAATCTCGCCAATCCCTTCCCCGCTCGCGAATACTGCGTGCAATACAACGAGTCCGACCTGGACTTCATCCAGCGGCTGTGTGAAGAGGACGGCCTGCACTATCACTTCCAGCACAGTGCGCAGGGCCATCACCTGGCCTTTGGCGACGACCAGACCTATTTCCGTCAACTGCCCGACAGCGTGCCATACCGACCGGACAGCAGGATGGTCGCGCAACGGCCCTGCATCCAGTCCTTCGACCTGCACCTGGAAACCCGCAGCACCCGGGCAACCTTGCGCGACTACAATTTCAAACAACCCGGTGCCCGGCTGGAAAACAGCGCCTGCGTGCTCCACTCCCTGCCGCAGCCGGACCTTGAAGATTACCGTTATCCCGGTCGCTACCACCGCGACGAACACGGCCGGCAGCTCAATCGTCGCCAGTTGGAAAGCCATCGAAGCGACAGCCGACGGGCGTCGGGCAAGAGCAATGAACCCCAACTGGCCAGTGGGCACTTCCTGCTCCTGGCCGAACATCCACAGCCAGACTGGAACACCCTCTGGCTACTGACCCAACTGACCCACGAAGGCAAGCAGCCGCAGGTGCTGGAGGAGTTGGCAGCGAACCAAAGCCGTACCGACAGTGATTTCCGCCAGGGCTACCGTAATACCTTTCTCGCCACCCCCTGGGAGGTGTTCTTCCGTCCACCGCTGCAAGCGCGCAAATCCCGTCGGCTCAATACCCAGAGCGCCATCGTCACCGGCCCGCCCGGCGAAGAAATCCACTGCGACGAATATGGCCGGGTGAAGGTGAAGTTCCACTGGGACCGCTCGGACGAAACCGATGCCCAAAGCAGTTGCTGGCTACGGGTAGCCTCCAGCTGGGCCGGGCCCGGTCATGGCGCCGTGACCTTGCCCCGCGTCGGCATGGAAGTGCTGGTGACCTTTCTCGAAGGTGACCCCGACCAACCGCTGATCACCGGCTGCCTGCCCAATCAGCGCCATCCGCCGACCTACCCGTTGCCGGCGCACAAGACCCGCAGCGTGTTCAAGAGCCGCAGCAGTCCTGGCGGTGGTGGCAGTAATGAGCTGCGTATCGAAGACCGCAAGGGCGAAGAGCAGATCTACCTGCATGCCCAGCGCGATTGGCAACAACACATCGAGCGCAATCTCTCGGTCACGGTCGGCCATGAACGGCATGAGTGCGTGGAAGCCAACAGCTACTGCGAGCTCAAGGCCGAGGAACACCACACCGTTCACCTGGACCGCCGCGTCGAGGTAAAAGGCGATGACAGCCTGCTGGTCGCTGGTAGCCAACAGGTAAAGGCCGGGCTGGGTTACTTCATCGAGGCCGGGCAGGAGATCCACCTGCGGGCCGGGGACAAGGTGGTGATCGACGCGGGAGAGCAACTCACCCTCAAGGTCGGCGCGCACTTCATCAAGCTCGACGCCAACGGCATCACCTTGAACGGACCCGAGGCGAACGAGGACGCGGGTATAGGCTCGGGGCCGCGGATCAAGGGGCCATTGCTGCCGGGAGCGGTGGAACAGGCGCCGCCGTTGCGCCTTGAAACAGCCGTCGTCGACGGAGTGCCGGAACAACGCCAGAAAGAACTGGCGCTCGATACAGGTTTCTCCGACTGAGCCCCCCCCTTAACCCGGACAGGAGTTCGCCGACGAGTGTGCCGCGATGACAGAGATATTCAGGACTGAAAACTGGTCATTTCCCTTAAAGGACGGAAATCAGGCCCCTTATGATCCTCACCGTGACGTCAAGGCCTTGGCAAAGGCCGAAGGCGGTTACTACCCATTGGGACGGCGAGGGCTTTGGCACGGAGGCATTCATTTCGATGAAGCCACGGGCCTGATCTCGGATAAGCGCGAGATCTCTTGTTTAGCCGATGGCGAGGTGATCGCCTATCGCATTGATGAACGCTATCCGGCTTCGAGTTTCGAGGGGCGCTCGGCGGTGTTTTCCAGCGG
This sequence comes from Pseudomonas gingeri, assembly GCF_013385425.1. Taxonomy (GTDB): domain Bacteria; phylum Pseudomonadota; class Gammaproteobacteria; order Pseudomonadales; family Pseudomonadaceae; genus Aquipseudomonas; species Aquipseudomonas gingeri_D. Next base: position 40,876 of record NZ_JACAQA010000013.1, read on the forward strand.
TTTTGTGCTGGTCAGACATCGGTTGCAGCCACCACCGTTGACAGGAATCTCCTATGCACCTCCTGCGCCCACATTGACTGTTTACAGCCTGTACATGCACCTGCTGGATTGGGCGGGCTACCTGACCAGCTCGGGGTTGCGCCGTCCCACTTTCTGGGGCGGAGGCGTTTATCGGGTCAAGGACAGTGCGCAGGACAAGACACTCGGGTTGAGAATCCGGGCCGCCCCGAAAGATCATCCAGACCATGGAGTAATCCTCGCTGTCCTACCGCGGGGCACAACCGTCATGACCAAGGCTGCGTCTGCGGCGGATAAATGGCTGGAGGTTGTCAGCGTCAGCCCTGAAATCGAGGGGTTGGCGCCGTCCACTGGCTGGGTGTTCAAGCCAGAAATGACCGCATTGGGAACGGATCGGTACCTGATCGGTAATGCTGCCAAGGATGCGCCTGTCGAGCAAATGACCGGTGTGAACGTTCGAGCAACGGCCAATGCCAACGCCAACCCCCTGGGGCTACTGCCGATTGGCACCTCACTCAAGATCAGCAACGTGGGTGCAGTGGGCAAATTCCGCAAGCTGCTGAAGATCGTCAGCGGCAAGTGTGTACCACCTCTGGCGATCGATGAGAACGGACATCTACCGGGTTTTGTCTGGCTGGATGCACTGGAGGCCAACCGCGAACCCGAGGCGAAAGATCGCGTTGTCGTGCTGAATGAACCGATCAGGATCAAGGCGGGAGATCTGATCGGCCATGTCGGCAAATATCAGGAGCTCAGCGAGGACATCGCCAGAAACCTGCTGCACCTGGAAGTTTTCAGCTGCGAGGACGTGCCCGACTTTATCGCTCGAAGTCGTGAGTACGCCGCCTGTCTTCCCGCCGACCAGCGCACCTTGTTGAAACTCTACAAAGGCAGCAGCCGGGTGGTCCCCCACCGTGAAGACATCAATACCGATAACCCGCCGAGCATCAATGAGCCCGGAGCGGTGATCGGTGCGCCGGTGATTCTGCCGGTCGGGCTGCTGGAGTCGTTGCCGCCCGAATCGAAATTGAGCATTACCGAAACAGTTCCCGGAACCACCATCAGCTACACCCGTCGCTGGTGGCGCCTGGACGATCATTTGCCGAACGAGTCCGGCGAGACAGTCAGCGGCTGGGTGCTGGAGCAAGACCTGCTGACGACTCGTCATAGTCCGTGGGAATGGGAGGGTTATGAATGCATCACCGAGACCAGTCGAAATGCCGACAACCTTGCTCATCACCTTTCATCGCTGGCAGATCTGACCCTAGAGCAACGTCGTCATTACCAGGCGTTGGCGAGCAGAGCAGGCAAAGGGCCAATCAGGTCACGGCTGCACACACTCCTGAATATCGGCGAAAACGAGCACCTGGGACACGAAGAGATCCGTGCCGCACGGGACAAACCTTGGCACGCGCAGGCGATAGGCAGGCTGATTACCCACTATAAAAGCGAGTGGTTCTGGAACCCGCAAAAGTGGGATGAACTGGACGCGCTCTGGGACCACACGGGACGCGTGAGGCCAGAACAATGGCAGATTTCAAAAGCACGGATAAAGAAACTGTCATGGTGGGCGGAATTGGCAGGGCTGCACGGGATCAGTTTGGAGGGCAAGGCGTGGCACTTTCATATGATCCAGACTCGCCGAGGCGGCTGGCCTAAAGGGCAGCCAGGCAGCTCAATTCGTCAATAATTACCGAGCATCGATAGGAGATATCACACATCAACAAGAGCAGGCCCTCTTTGACTTGATTTACCCGTTTTACATCGATAGAGCGATAGCCAACTACAATAAATGGACAGAGAACCTGGCCGGACGGCAGCCGTGGGAATCGCTTCACCCCATCATCAGGGATATTCTTGTCGACTTCGTTTACCAAGGTTTTACCGCTGGTCCCAACCCGATGAAAGCCGGGATGAAAAACAACTTTTCCGAACTGATAAGTTATATAGAAAACACACCCGCAATCAGCCAATACGAGCCGGGCCGGCAGCGAGCGAACTATTTGAGAAAGTACCAGCAATGAACATTACTAAAAAAGCCCTGATTTTTTTACTCCCTGCTACTTTGTGGTCGATCGCAGGTGGCGCCTACGCTCTTGATTGCGAAAACATCATCGCCAGCACACAGATTGACACTTGTGCAAAATCAAAAAAAGAAAGCACGGACAAAACACTTAACGAAATCTATAAAAAACTGATCATTCGAATCAAAGAGCAATACGCCCCTGATCCCGAAATGGGAGAGCGTTACCTTTCAAAACTCAGAAACTCCCAGCGCGCCTGGATAACGTTACGTGATGCGAACTGTGAGCTTGAATCCTTTTTAGCAGACCCGTCCTCTCCTGCCCATGAAACGCTCACCAACAACTGCATCACAAAAATGAGTCGGGAGCGATCAGCCTACCTGGACCAAACACAACCCTGACCCTGGCGGAAGCTGGCAAGAAGAAGCTTCCGCCATCGCCGATGGTGGCAGTGCGCGGCCAACGCAAGCTTGCTCGCGATCCGCACACCCGCCCTTCACCTAGGTCGCCGGCCGAATCTCACCGATCAAGGTCTGCAACGAATAACCCAGGCGCGGCGCCAGTTCATCGGCCCGGCTCTGCAATCCGCGCAGGTCCAGCTCCTGGTCGAGGTCCGCCGGCACGATCAGGATGACATTGCCCTCCTTCACCGGCAGCTCCCAGTAGTGTCGGTGATACAGCCCGCGCAACAACGCAGCACCCAAGGGTTTGCCGTCATCGGTGGCCCATTGGTTGATCACCAGCCAGCCGCCAGGATTGAGTTTCTTCTGGCAGTTTTCCAGAAAGCTCCAGGCCAGATGGCCGACACCGGGACCGACATCGGTATACAGGTCGACAAAAATCAGGTCGGCCGACTCCGCGCTCTCCAGCAGTTCCAGCGCATCACCGACGCGGATATACAGGCGCGGATCGTCATCCAGACCCAGGTACTCGATGGCCAGGCGCGGCACGTCCGGGCGCAGCTCGATGGCCTCGACATCCTCCAGCGGCAGGAACCGCAGGCACGCCTGGGTCAAGGTCCCGGCCCCCAGCCCCAGGAACAGGGCGCTTTCCGGCTCTTCGTGGCACAAGGCACCGATCAGCATGGCCCGGGTGTAGTCGTATTCCAGCCAACTGGGATCGGCGGTGAACACGCAGCTCTGCTCAATGGCATCGCCAAATTCGAGAAAGCGGTAATCGTCCACTTCAAGGACTCGAATCATGCCGAAGGCATCGTGCACTTCGGCGAGCAGACGCTCCACGCGCTCCTCAGCCATTTCATATCCTTGCAAGCGGGAAAAGCGCAATTGTCAGCCAAGCCGACAGAGCAGGTCACGTACTAATTACTGCTAACATGGGCCTCCCACCGTCAAACCTCGAGTTCATGATGAGCCAACCCTGGAGCCCCGACAGCTGGCGCGCCCTGCCGATCCAGCAACAACCCCAGTATCCGGACGCCGCGCACCTGCTGCGAGTCGAGCAAAGCCTGGCCAGTTATCCACCACTGGTGTTCGCCGGGGAAGCCCGTGAACTGCGCCGTCAGTTCGCCGAAGTCACCCAGGGCCGCGCCTTCCTGCTCCAGGGCGGCGATTGCGCCGAGAGCTTCGCCGAGTTCTCGGCGGCGAAGATTCGCGATACCTTCAAGGTGCTGCTGCAAATGGCCATTGTCATGACCTTTGCCGCCGGCTGCCCGGTGGTCAAGGTCGGGCGCATGGCCGGCCAGTTCGCCAAACCCCGTTCGGCCAACGACGAAACCATCAACGGCGTGACCCTGCCGGCCTACCGTGGCGATATCGTCAACGGCATCGGCTTCGATGAAAAAAGCCGCGTGCCGGACCCGGACCGCCTGTTGCAGTCCTACCATCAGGCCACGGCGACCCTGAACCTGCTGCGGGCCTTCGCCCAGGGCGGCTTTGCCGACCTGCACCAGGTGCACAAGTGGAACCTGGACTTCATCGCCAACTCGGCCCTGGCCGAGAAGTACAGCCAACTGGCCGACCGTATCGATGAAACCCTGGCGTTCATGCGTGCCTGCGGCATGGACAGCTCGCCGCAATTGCGCGAAACCAGCTTTTTCACCGCCCACGAGGCACTGCTGCTGAATTACGAAGAAGCCTTCGTGCGCCGCGACAGCCTGACCAACGATTATTACGATTGCTCGGCCCATATGCTCTGGATCGGCGACCGTACCCGTCAGCTCGATGGTGCCCACGTCGAGTTCCTGCGCGGGGTGAACAACCCGATCGGGGTCAAGGTCGGCCCGAGCATGAACACCGACGACCTGATCCGCCTGATCGATATCCTCAACCCGGACAATGATCCCGGTCGCCTGAACCTGATCGTGCGCATGGGGGCGAACAAGGTCGGCGATCACTTGCCGCAACTGATCCGCGCCGTGGAAAGCGAAGGCAAGAAGGTGCTGTGGAGCTCCGACCCGATGCACGGCAACACCATCAAGGCCAGCAGCGGCTACAAGACCCGGGATTTCGCGCAGATCCTCAGCGAGGTGAAGCAGTTCTTCCAGGTGCACCAGGCCGAAGGCAGCTACGCGGGCGGGATTCATATCGAGATGACCGGGCAGAACGTCACCGAGTGCATCGGTGGCGCGCGCCCTATTACCGAGGATGGGTTGTCGGATCGTTATCACACCCATTGCGATCCGCGGATGAACGCCGATCAGTCGCTGGAACTGGCGTTTTTGATTGCCGAGACCTTGAAGCAGGTGCGGCGTTGAGTCAGTAGGTTTTTTATTGTCTGGAAGGGCCTCTTCGCGGCGGTGGGGCGATCCGACAAGCCCAGCTCCTACAGTCCGGCGTCGGATACATATTTTGCGTACGACACCAGACTGTAGGAGCAGGGCTTGCCCGCGAAGGCGGCCTCACAGGCACCGCCATATCCAGCGTTCACAGCAACCCACGCAACCGCTGCGCACTGACCCGCTGACAATTGAGCTGAATATCCGCCAACCCCAGCCAATCGGCCAACTGCCGCAAGTTGACGGCCAGCGCCGCCATCCCCGCCTCATCCAGCCCCTGCTCTTCCTCATGCACCGCATGCACGGCCAACCGCCCGAGCGCCCGTTCCGCACGCAGGTCGACCCGCGCGGCAATCCGTTCGTTGTGCAAAAACGGCAACACGTAATAGCCATACACCCGCTTGTGCTGCGGCGTGTAGATCTCCAGCCGATAACGGAAATCGAACAACCGCTCGGTACGGCTGCGTTCCCAGATCAACGAGTCGAACGGCGACAACAGAGCACTGGCCTCGACTCGGCGTGGGACCTTGATATCCGGCAAGCAGTACACCGGCTGGCGCCAGCCCTGCACCTCACCCACCTGCAATTCACCGGCCTCGACCAACTCCGCCAGGCGTGCACGGCTATCGCCCGGGTCCAGGCGAAAGTAGTCACGCAGATCCTTTTCCGTCGCCACCCCAAGAGCCGCCGCGGCCTGGCGTAACAAGCCGCGCTGGGCCTCGGCTTCGTCAATCAGCGGCTGTCCAAGCACCGCCGACGGAATCACCCGCTCCGGCAGATCGTAGAGCCGTTCAAAGCCCCGGCGCCCGGCCACCGTCACTTCACCGGCGGCGAACAACCATTCCAACGCATGCTTCTCGGCACTCCAATCCCACCAGGGTCCGGCTTTTTCCTCACGACTCGACAGGCTGCCCGCGCCCAACGCGCCGCGTTCCTCGACCAAAGCCAGTACCCGGCGAATGGTCGCCTGCTCATCGCGGCCGAAACGCGCCATCTGCTGATAGATCCCCTCGCCACGGGACGCCCGCTGCATGCGCCAGCGCATCAGCGGATACAGCGACATCGGCAGCAACGACGCTTCGTGCCCCCAGTATTCGAACAAGGTGCGCCGTCGCCCCTGGCTCCAGGCGGCCTGGTCGAGCAAGTCGGAGGAGTAGTTGCCCAATCGCGAGAACAACGGCAGATAGTGCGAACGCACCAAGGCGTTGACCGAATCGATCTGCACCACACCCAGGCGCTCGATCAGCCGATTGACCTGCATCGGCTTGATCGATGTCGAGGCTCTACGCCCCTGGAAACCCTGGGCCGCGAGCGCCAGGCGGCGGGCTTGTTTCAATGAAAACGACAGGTCTGCGGGCATGCACGCCTCCTTGTGAACCCGCAAACTACCGCAGTCGCCCCCTGCTTGTGTAGCGCTATCAACGGCCCTTGCCCAGCGGATCATTCCAGAAATGCCGATGGGTTTCCTGCTCGACATCGGCGCGACTGAGGCCCATGTCCTTGAGCGCGTCGTCATTCAATGCCGCCAGTACCTGACGCTCGCGCGACACCTCATGCCAACGGACAACCCGCCGCCACAAGGCCCGCAGCGACAGCACCGAATGCGCGCCACCATCGATCAACAGATAACCTTTTTGACCTTTCATCATCCTACCCTCCAGTTGGGGATGACTAAAGTCTGTACCTGGCGCTAAGATCAATCCAACGAATGTTTCTTATGCAATACATCTCGGAGATTGATGAATTGTCCAGCTACCCGAGCATCGACACCGACGTTCTGCGCACCTTTGTCGCGATTGCCGATCAAGGCGGCTTTACCAAGGCCGGCGAGTTGGTCAACCGCACACAATCAGCCGTCAGCATGCAGATGAAACGCCTGGAAGAGGATGTGCTCAAGCGCCAGTTGTTCGAGCGCGACGGACGCCAGGTGCGACTGACAGCCGAAGGCCAGGTGCTGCTCGGGTATGCCCGGCGCATCCTGAAACTGCACAGCGAAGTGTTCAACACCCTGCGCGAGCCGCATATGGTCGGCATGGTGCGGATCGGCGTACCGGATGACTACGTGATGCGTTTCCTGCCAGGCATCCTCTCGCATTTCGCGCAGTTCTATCCTCTGGTCAAGATCGAAGTGAACTGCGAATCCTCCACGCAGTTGCTGCAACGCCACGACCTGGACCTGACCATCGTCACCCGCAAACCGGGCAATGAACTCGGCCAGTTGCTGCGCCAGGAACGACTGGTCTGGGCCGAAGCCCAATGTTCCGCCAATCACGAACAAACGCCCTTGCCACTGGCCATGGACGGTATCGATTGCTTCTGCACCCAATGGGCCTGCAATGCACTGGACGCCCGTGGCCGCGACTATCGCCTGGCCTACAACTGCCCGAGCCTGTCGACGATCATGGCGGTGGTCAACGCCGGCCTGGCCATGACCGCCCAGTTGGAAAGCCTGATTCCCCAGGACTGGCGGATTCTGGGCGAAGCCGAAGACTTGCCCCAGTTGCCCCTGCTCAACATCATGCTGGTGCGCAACCTGAACAAGCCGTCACCGATCACCGAATGCCTGGCCGAGCACATCGTCGAAGGTTTCAAACTTTGAAGCTGAGCAGCAGCGCGCCGAGCACCAGGTAAGCGCAAAACAGGCCGCGTAAGACTTTCTCGGGCAAGGCGTAGGCCACTTTCACGCCCCAACTGATGCTCATCAGGCCGCCGATGGCCATGGGGATGCCCATGCGCCAGTCCACCTCGTTATGCACCGCGTAAGTCACCAGGGTGACGCTGGTGCTCGGCAATGCCAAGGCCAACGACAGGCCCTGGGCCACCACCTGCGAAGTACCAAAGACGCTGGTCAGAACCGGCGTCGCCACCACCGCCCCGCCGACCCCGAACAACCCGCCCATGGTGCCGGATGCCGCGCCCAAGACACCGAGCCAGGGCCAAGGGTGACGCATCTGCGCCGACACCGGGGACTGAGCCATGAACAGGCGCACCAGGTAGAACAGCGCCAGTGCCAGCAGAAAGCCGACAAAACCCAGGCGCATACTGCGCGGATCCAGGCCCACCGCCCACAGGGCGCCGAACCAGGCAAAACAGAAACTCATCAGTACCAGCGGCAGCGCGTGGCGCAGTTGGATGCGATTGCGCTGGTTATAACGATGCAAGGCCAGCACCACGTTGGGTACCACCATCACCAGTGCCGTGCCCTGGGCCAACTGCTGGTCGAGGCCGAACAGGATACCCAGCACTGGAATCGCGATCATCCCGCCGCCAATGCCGAACACCCCACCCACTCCGCCCATCACGACGCCCAGCAGCAAGTACTCAATCAATTCGATCACAGCCGTCTCCCCACTCAATGGCCTTCATGCTACGCAGTCCGCTCTAGCGCGGAAACGCACAGCAACGCACAATGGCTATGCCAACTTCGCACAAGCAACCATTTATGAATCCCACGGCACTGACCGATCAGCTCGGCCTGTTTCTCGATGTCCTGGAAACCGGCAGTTTTTCCGCCGCCTCCCGCCTCCATCCGCTGACCCCATCCGCCGTGGCGCGACGGATCGACAGCCTGGAAAGTTCGGTCGGCAGCCGCCTGTTTATCCGCAGCACCCATGCGGTCCGGGCCACGCCCGCCGGCCTGGCGTTCGCCGAACGGGCCCGGCGGATCGTTGCCGAACTGCGCCTGGCCCGGGCCGAGGCCGTGTCCCTGAGCAACGCCCCCGAGGGGCTGATCCGGGTCGATGCGCCCGCGGCTTTCGGTCGCCGCCACCTGGCACCGGCCATCGCCGACTTCCTTACCGGTTACCCGGGCCTGGATGTGCAGTTGCACCTGATCGATAGTTTCGTCGATATGCAGGGCTCCAACCTGGGCAAGGTCGACCTGGTGCTGCGCGCCGGGCAAATGGTCGATACCCGGCTGGTGGCGACGCCCTTGGCGAGCATCGTACGGATCGCCTGTGCCAGCCCCGCCTACCTGAAAAATCGCGGCACGCCGACTCATCCGGGCGCGTTGAGCGAACATGACGGCCTGGACTGGGATGCCCTGGCCCCGTTCATGGCCTGGCGCTTTGTGCAGGACGGACAGATGCAACTGCACCGCCCGGCGCGTGTGCGCATGACCTCGAACAACGCCGAGGCGCTGCTGTCCGGAGCCCTGGCCGGTCTGGGCATCGCCCATTTGCCGACCTGGCTGGTCAGCGAATACCTGCTGCGCGGCGAACTGCTGCCGCTGTTCTGCGAAAACGGCCTGCCGGCGCCAGAGAGCTCCGGGGTCTATGCCCTGCGCCTGGAACAACCGGCCAACTCCCGCAGCCGCTTGCTGCTGGAGTTCCTCAAGGGCCGCTTCAGCCCCGTACCACCTTGGGACCTGGCCCTGCAAAGCGGCCTGGGACGACACTAGGCTGGGAAAATTCTCTGGCGCATTAAAGATTCGACCGCTAGATTCATCGAACGTAACGCACAAGGCTTTAGTGATGACCAGCAACCGCGACAACTGTGACGACCTGCTCCTCGACAACCAGGTGTGCTTTGCCCTGCACTCCACCTCGTTGTTGATGACCAAGGTCTACAAACCCCTGCTCCAGGCCCTCAACCTGACCTACCCGCAATACCTGGCAATGATGGTGCTCTGGGAAAAGGACGGCCTGACCGTGGGCGAGATCAGCACGCGCCTGCTGACCGACCCGGGCTCCCTGACCCCCCTGCTCAAGCGCCTCGAAAGCGAGGGGCTGTTGAGCCGGACCCGGAGCAAGGAGGACGAGCGCGTGGTGATCGTCGAGTTGACCGAACAGGGCCGGGCCTTGCGCGAGCAGGCCCGGGGTATCCCGCAGTGCATTCTCGCCGCCAGCGGCGATTCCCTGGAACGCCTGCGCGCCCTTCAGGCCGAGTTGGTGGCCCTGCGTGGGCATCTGCAAGACAGCCTCTGACCCCGCCTCTTTTCAGCGCTTCGCGCTGATCGCCGGCAAGCCGACTCCTACAAAAAAGCCGGATCGCTCCTAGCCACAGGAGCGATCCGGCTCGCCGAAACCCCTCGCGGTTACCGTTAGTCTCCCTCCCTGATCCAGCCCCAAAAAATCGAACCCTGTCTTTTTTGAAAATTTATCTTGCGCGCAAGATATTTGCGATATACATTTATCTCGCACTTAGTTAACGCGCAAACAATTAGCGCACAACACACACCCCTGAAACGACGAGGCTCATCATGCAAACGCTCTATACCGCAATCGCAACCTCCACCGGTGGCCGTGACGGCCGTGCTGTTTCCAGCGACCAGATCCTCGACGTCAAGCTCGCCACCCCGAAAGAACTCGGCGGTGCCGGCGGCGCGGCGACCAACCCGGAACAACTGTTCGCCGCCGGTTACTCGGCCTGCTTCATCGGCGCCCTGAAATTCGTCGCCAGCCAGAGCAAGCGCCAGATCCCGGCCGATGCCGCGATCACCGCCCATGTCGGCATCGGCCAGATCCCCGGTGGTTTCGGCCTGGACATCGACCTGCACATCAGCCTGCCCGGCCTGGAACAAGCCGAAGCCCAGAGCCTGGTCGATGCCGCCCACCAGGTCTGCCCGTACTCCAACGCCACCCGTGGCAACGTCGACGTCCGCCTGCACGTCACCGTCTAACCACTTCGCCACTCAAGGATCCGAACATGAACACTTTCAGCAAAGTCCTGACCGGTACCCTGCTCGCGCTGTCCGTCCAGGGCGCTTTCGCCGGTGATGTCGAGCACAACACCCAGGCGTTTCTCAATGCCTTGAACAGCGGCGGCGGCAAGCCGATGGAACAGATGACGCCGACGGAAGCACGCGCCGTGCTGTCCGGGGCACAGTCGGGGGTCAAGCTGAACCTGCCCCGCGCCGATGTCAGCCAGAAGACCATCCAGGTCGACGGCAAGCCGCTGGAGCTGACCATCGTCCGCCCGGCCGGGGTCAAGGGCACGCTGCCGGTGTTCATGTTCTTCCACGGTGGCGGCTGGGTCCTGGGGGATTTCCCGACCCACGAGCGGCTGGTCCGTGACCTGGTGGTCGGCTCGGGTGCGGCGGCGGTGTTCGTCAACTACACGCCCTCCCCGGAAGCCCACTACCCGGTGGCGATCAACCAGGCCTACGCCGCGACGAAATGGGTGGCGGAACACGGCAAGGAGATCAATGTCGACGGCAAGCGCCTGGCCGTGGCCGGCAACAGCGTCGGCGGCAATATGGCGGCGGTGGTCAGCCTGATGGCCAAGGACAAGGGCACCCCGGCGATCAAGTTCCAGCTGCTGCTGTGGCCGGTGACCGATGCCAATTTCGAGACCGCGTCCTACAACCAGTACGCCGAGGGGCACTTCCTCAGCAAGAACATGATGAAATGGTTCTGGGACAACTACACCACCGATGCCAAGCAACGCGGCGAGATCTATGCCTCACCGCTGCGCGCGACCACGGACCAGCTCAAGGGCCTGCCGCCCGCGCTGATCCAGACCGCCGGCGCCGATGTGCTGCGTGACGAAGGCGAGGCCTACGGACGCAAGCTGGATGAGGCCGGCGTGCCAGTGACCAGCGTGCGTTACAACGGCATGATCCACGACTTCGGCTTGCTCAATGTGGTCAGCCAGGTGCCGGAAGTACGTTCGGCCATGCTGCAGGCTTCGCAGGAACTGAAGGAACACCTGAAATAAGCCCCACCCTAGAAACAAGTAGACACAAAAAAGCCCGGCGCATGTCCGGGCTTTTTTGTTCGTGCGGCGAAAAGCAGTGCTTATTTAGCACGGCCTTTGTAGGAACCGCCTTCACGGGTATCGATCTCGATCATGTCGCCGATTTCGATGAAGTCAGCTACCGACAGTTCGGTACCGTTCTTCAGTTTGGCAGGCTTCATCACCTTGCCGGAAGTGTCACCGCGAGCCGAACCTTCGGTGTAGTCGACCTGGCGCACGATGGTGGTCGGCAGTTCTACGGAAACCAGGCGGTCTTCGAAGAACACGGCTTCGCAGACGTCGGTCATGCCTTCTTCCACGAATGGCAGAACAGCCTCGATGTCTTCGGCGTTCAGCTCGTACATGGTGTAGTCGGAGGTGTCCATGAACGTGTAGGAGTCGCCGCTGATGAAGGACAGGGTCGCTTCTTTGCGGTCGAGGATCACGTCGTCCAGTTTGTCATCGGCGCTGTAGACGATCTCGGTCTTGTAACCGGTCAGCAGGTTCTTCAGCTTGGTCTTCATGATTGCGCTGTTACGACCGGATTTGGTGAATTCAGCTTTCTGAACCAGCCAAGGATCGTTTTCGAGACGGATCACGGTCCCGGGTTTCAGTTCTTTACCAGTTTTCATTGCGAATATCCGAATTTGGATGGGATGTACATAAATCTAGGCCGCGTATCATATCCAATTTAGGTAAAGCTTCACCAGCGCCGTGGCAAGATCGGGCCGCGAAGCCTGTTCCAGACACCAGCGCTCGGCGTGTTCGGCCAGCTCCCGCTCGTTTTCCAGCAGCGTTTTCCAGGCCAACGCCATGTCGCCCGGTGTATTCCAGGCCCGCCACCAGCCCTCGAACGCCGCTTTGGCCGGTGCTGACAAGCCCTGGGTGTACAACCCGAGAAAGGCCTCCAGCTTGTCCAGGTGAACGTCATCCTCCTGGCGATAGATGTGCCAGAGCAACGGCCGCCCCGCCCATTGCGCCCGCACGAACGAGTCTTCGCCGCGCACCGCGTTGAAATCGCAGCTCCACAGCAGGCGGTCGTAATCCTCCTGGGGGACGAACGGCAACACCTGCACCGTCAGTTGGCCACGGACTTCCCGGGCCCCCACCGCCAGGCCCTCGGTCCCCAGCCAACGCTGGACATCGGCCAGGATACGCCCCACCGGCACCAGCAACTGCGTCGGCCGGACATCGGCCGCCAGGGCATCGAGCCAACTGGCCAGGCTCGCGTTTTCATAGGCGAACAGCGAGATAAGCCGCGCACCGTCTGTCGGTTCGACGCCGAGTCCTCGGAGGAAATCGCCACGTGCCCGCGGATCCTGGACAAAAGCCCGACGCTGCTCCAGCAAACCGGCTTCCCGCAGCAGGCCACCCGTTCCGGCCTGGAAGCCCGGGAAGAAGAAGAATTTCTGCACCTGCTTGAACTTGACCGACGGCAGTCCGTGGCAGCCGACGATCCAGTCCTCGGCGCTCAGATAGTCGAGATTGAGCCATAACGGCGCCCTGTCCCGTGCCGCCATGGCTTCCATGTATTCATGGGGCAAGGCGCAGGCAAAGGCGCCGATCACCACATCGGCCGCCGGCACGGGCAACCAGGGCGCCGACCAACGGCAGACCTCGACCCCACGCTGCGACTGCCGCTCGAGCCCGACATCGATCGCCGGGCACAGATGCTCGAAGGCTCGCAGATCATCGACCCACAGCCGCACGGCACAGTCGTGTTCGGCAGCCAACTGCCGGGCCAGGCGCCAAGTCACCCCGATATCGCCGAAGTTATCCACAACCGTGCAGAAAATATCCCAGGTGGCCTTCATTCCGGGCTCCATTTGGCAAAAGCGCCGATTGTCCGCATAAATCTGTGCGCGCAGAAGAGCCGATGTCGATTAATCTTCATATGCGACAATGATCCTTTGCTCCGAATCGCCCTGCCAGGAGGTCACCATGCCTTACCGCCGACAAGCGCGCCGCCCCATTTATGTCACCCTCAACCCACTGCAATTGACCGCCAGTATCGCCCTGGGCATCTGGCTGGGCGTCATGGCCCTGGCCCTGACGGCCTGGGTGGTGGCACGGATCTTTGTCCCGCAGCCCCTGGCACCGCTGGCCGAGGCCGCCCGCCAACTGAGCAACCCGGCTCCCGCTGTCAGCAGCACCCCGGCGCCACAAAGCGGCGGCGATTCGACGCAGATGTTCGAGCAGTACAAGCAGAACCTATCCAAGAATGAAGAACAGCAGCGCCTGGAACAGGCCCGCAGCAGCTACCGCAACCTGTCCAACCCCAAGTGCCAGTTCTGGCTGCAACAGGACCAGACCGCGCCCACTGACAAGAGCCGCGCCAACGTGCTGCAGTTCTGCAATTGAGCGACATCACCGTGATGGACAAGCACGCCGTGCATCAACGGCTTCTCGAACTGCTGGACATCGACCTCGACGTCTTGCAGCGCGCGGCACAAACCGCCTACGAAACCGCGACCCACGAAGAAAACGTCGCCGAGAACAAGTACGACACCCTGGGCCTGGAAGCCTCATACCTGGCCACCGGACAAGCCCGGCGCATGGAGGAAATCCGCCAGGCCCTCAAGCGCTGCCGGGAATTGATCCCGCGCCCGTATGACCCGCAAACCGGTATCCAGCTCGGCACCCTGCTGGCACTCGAGGCCGAGAACGGCAGCGAACAATGGCTGTTCCTGGCACCCGATGCCGCCGGTCTCAAGGTCGAGGAAGCCGGTCAGTTGATCACCGTGATCAGCCCGCGCTCGCCCTTGGGCGGCGCCCTGCTGGGCAAGCAGGACGGCGACGAGGTGACGATCAAGGTCGGCGGTGTGACCCAGCGCTACAGCATCATCCGAGTGGAGTGAGGCCTGCGTTTACTTGGCCGCCGCCATCAGGCGATTGACCTCACTGCGGACCATGCTGGTGTATTCCGGCGGCGACAGGGTGTCGAGTTCCGAACGTACCCACTCCGCCCACTTGCCCTTGCGCTTGGCGCGCTCGCCGAACAGGCGCGCGGCCTCGCCCTTGGCCTTGCCCAGGTTGCTCTGCCAGAGATCGAACAGCCGGGACTTTTCGTCCTCGAGGGCGGCACGCTCAGCCAGGGACTTGTTAGCCAGATTGAAGCTCATTGGAAAATCCTGCGGTGTAAATAGAGGCATATCTTACACCGTCGATGGAAATATCCTGCCGTGGATTTTGTTTCGCCCCAGGGCCACGGCTGAAAAATTTGCAACTTTCACCGGCACAATCGACTCATAGGGTGAGTCCCATCATTCTCTTGAAAGGAAGATCATCATGGCCCGCAAATCCACCGTACAAGCCGCCGAAGACCAGATCAAGGACCAGGCCTTCAGCGAGCTGCAAGCGCTGATCCAGGACTCGGAAAAACTGCTGAAGGAAAGCGCCTCGCTGGTGGGCGAGGAAGGCGAGAACCTGCGTACCCAGATCAGCCACAAGCTCAAGCAGGCGCTGGACTCCGTGAGCCATGTGCGTGACAGCACCAAGCCGGTGGTCGAGGCGACCGAAACCTACATCGGCGGGCACCCATGGCAGACCGTGGCGATTTCCGCCGGCTTCGGCCTGGTGGTCGGCCTGCTGCTGGGCCGTCGTCACTGATCGGTCGCTGTTTGAACGCGCCCTTGCCGCCCGGCAAGGGACGCGGCCCCCGAAGCACTATCTACCACCTCATCTGCCCGCCACCCGATAGCGTTTTTGCCATTCTCCGCGAAGCCTGGCCTGCCAGCGCCCCGCGATTCGTCAGTACGTACGAAGGCAAACGCCATGACCCTCGATTCATATCCCTACGAGTTCTCCGAAGCCCTGGAAGCACGCGACGCACCCAATGAGCGGGAAAGCGCGCGCAACATCACCCAGGCCGACCGACTCTGGTTGAAGAACATCCTGCTTCCCAACCAGGACGCCCGCCAGGCGCTCGAAGATCCAATGACTGTCGAAAAAATCCTGCTCAGCGCCTACGGTGTGACACTGGTGGAGCTGGTGGGGGCCTTCCTGATGAGGCCCGGCACCCGGGACTGCGCGTATCTGTATACGCCGGGCTTCGGCCTGGAGCATTTCGACACACAAGCCGCCGCCCTCGACAGCGTGCTCGAGCGCCTGAGCGACAAGACCCGGCGCGACGAACTGCTGCGCTTCGTGTTCCTCGATATCAAGAGCCGAATCCAGTTCGGCGCTGATCTGCAAGTCAAGACAGAACCCATCAAAGGCGCGGTGTTCCTCGACCGGCGTCGCTCGATCGATCTCCATGAGAGGCTCAACCTGGAGGCCTTGGGCGAGGAATTGCTCAAGCTGCCCAGCCTCGCCGCGCTGCTCGACAAAATGCTCGGCGATGAACTGGATCGATGCTTTGCCAACGTCAACCTGGCGACCGTCAGGATGATCAGCTATGTGAGCGATGGCCGAAACGACAACGATGACGACAGCAAACCGAAACACCCGCCCGCCGCGACTCACTCGCTGAGCGATGCGCTGCTGGCGCACTATCGCGCCGGGGCCTGGCCCGCCGACCAGCGCCGCGCCTTCGTCGCCCCCGGCTACAACGCGGTGCCGGCGGATGTCGAGGCCTGGGAAGGGGCCCTCGCGAAAATCTCCGGCAGCCTGAGGATCCGCTTGCAAAACGAGCTGGAAAGCTACTGGAACGAGAAGATGGACAACGGCTACTCACGCCGATCTTTTTTTGCCGAGGTCATGGGCACCTGCTGGCGAACCGAACTGATCAAACAATTGCAATGGGACAGCATCGGTTCCCGAACGCAGTACTGGCTGGCCGGGCTCTATCCCCACAGGCCGGCCCGATTGCCACGGACCCAGATCAAGAGCCTCGGCTACAGAACCACCAAGCCTTCCCAGGCCGCACTCGCCAATGCGTTCCTGGTCAGCGACGGGGCCGTCAGCCCAGGCTCGCTGTTTGTCTATGCCTTCGGCCGGCTTGTCGAACTCAACGGCCAGAATGCCCTGGACAACTGGCTCCTGCATGAGCTGCGCGGCAGCCAACGCAGTGGCGAACTCTTGGAAACCCTTTCGCTGACGGAGTTCACCGATCTACAGCAATACCCCACGTTGACCACGGAACTGGACCCCCTCGCGCAGCCGCTCTTCGAAAACGGGTTGGAATCGATCATCGCCAAACAACGGGAAAACATCGAATACGTCCTGGCTCGCTACAACAGGAGCAACGGGCAACTGAATCTCCCCGCGGCCTTCGAGGCAGCCCTGGACATACGCGCGATGATCAACAGCAAACTGTTGTCGATCAATACCCGTGAGCGCTGGAGCATCCGCCTCGATCTGTCAGCGGACGCCCATGCCCAGCCGTCGACCCAGCCCCCGATCACGACGCCGGCCAGCGCCAGTGAACAGTGGCACACGCTCAACACCTTGAAATTCCGTCTCGCCAACGAACTGGCCAAACGTCCGGATCTCCTGACTTTTGCGCAAAGCTCGCTGCACGATGAGTTGCTCAACGCAAAGCGGACAGACCTGGACGCGACGAACATTTACCTCAACCAGTACGAGAGCGCCTCCGACCAGCAGCAGGCACTCCAGCCGAGCACCTCGATCAGCCTGGCCAAACATCTGCTGGAGCGCTCGGTCGGCCTGGTCCTGCCACTGACAGAGCGTATCGACAGCGGCCTGTTCAGTCGCGGCGAGGACGGTTATTGGTCAAGGATTGCCAACCTGGACATGGCCACCGCCAACGAGTTCGTCGACGCCGCGCTGGTGGATTTCCTGCCACGTTTCCTGCACCAGCATCGAGCGATCTATTCACAACTCAGCCCCCTGATCGGCAAGGCCCTGGAGCAGGGGCTGCGCCACGAAGCACGGCAACGGGTGCTGACTGGAACACTGGATGACAGCGCCCGGGAACTGCTTGAAACGGTCCTCGACAGCCCGGACAGCGCACGGCGCAAAGGCTTGCGGGGGTTTATCCCGGATGCTTTCGGTCTCACGCTGAAAACCACCGGGCAGTCGCTGCCGCCCCACACGCTGTTCAACTGTTTCCTGATCACCGAGCGTGGCGGGCTGGATCCGCTCAATTCCGGAAGAGCACTGTTCTGGACACCGGCCGGTGGACTCGAAGCATTCGACTCATTGCACAGGGCCGAAGCCGAGCTCAACCGACGCTTGCACGCCCCGGAGCAACGTCTGTCCCTGTTGGAAAACCTGATAGCCACCCCGCCCCCCGCGCCGCTCTCGGCGGATCATCAGCTCAATGGCATCAGCATCGGCTTCGAACGTACCCGCAACAACTTCCTGAACGACCGAATCCACTCCCTGGTCGAGAAGGCTCTGGGAGACATCGCCGTGGCGGCCTCAGCGCAACTGCCGGCCGCCGGACTGCAAGGCCACGTGCAATCCTGCCTGCTACGACACGCCTTGCTGGCGCCCCTGGAAAAAGCCCTCGCAGCGACACGGCACGCCCGCTTCCATAGCGCGCTGCCCGCCTGGCTGGCGAGTGCCCGAGCCGACGAGCAACTGGCCCTGGCCGAATTATTGGACCAGCACCGACAACACATCGATGCCCCTCTCGATTACCATCACGACATCCCCGACATCCGGCACTTCGCCCGGACAAAGATCGGCAGCCTGCTGATTCGCGACTTTCCGACATCAGGCTTGAGTCCGGATGACGTGCACCTCTCGGTACGCAGCAGCACGCAGACCCTGACGGACTACGCCCTGCGCCATTTCGACGAAATCGACGGGGCTTCGGCGACACTGATAGACGCCCACAAACTTCCGGATGATTTGACGGTTGCGCGCCTCAATGCCCTGATCAAGGAAGCGCAGATCGGCACGCATTACGCGGCGCTGCTGGAGTCCCATCTGTCCCACGGCGAGAACCGGGTGCCCGAGCGCCGAGCCCTGTTCACCCCGCACCTGATCTGGCAAAGCCTCGAACATGCCCTGCGCCAGTACCTGCAACGATCGATTTGCGCCCAGGCCCACGGCTTTATCACGCATCTGCTGGGCATGCCCGACGGCGTGGCCCGACTCCCCCTCGCCGGCAGCGATATCGTCGTACGCCCACTGGAACTGCTGCGCCAGGCCCGGGCGAGCGCGGACCGGGCCCTGGGCCTGTATCTGATCGGACGCTCCGATACCCAGGGGCCCCTGCTGCTCTTCAGCCCGTATGGCGAACAACCGGTCTTTCGCGAGTACGGCAACGAATCGCTGCTCATAAGCGAACTGGGTCGTCCCGGCCCCTTGCGACAACTCGTGCTCGGCAGGCTTTCCAGTAGCGTGCGCCCGCTCTACAGCGAACAGGTTTTCAGTACCCAGACCGTCAGCGCTACCTGGAACATCATCAAGGGTCATTTCCTCAACCAGTTATACAACGACATAACCGCCCTGTTGAAAGAGCAATTGGGACTACAAGGTACCCAGGGGCAGCAGTCGGCCTGGAGCACGGTGGTTCACCTGCTCGGGAATCAGTTGCACCAGGACACCCGCCTCATGCTCGGCCGCTTGCGCATGCCCTGGGTGATCTGGCAAACCCTGCCGCGCTTCAAGGACGCCATGGACAATGCCTGGCAAGGTCGCTGGGCATTGGCGATGGAAGAATTCACTGGCGCCCTGGCGCAACTGGCATTGTCCCGTAAAGCCCCGACTGCCAGCGCTCTCGTCGAATGGCCGAAACCCGCGCAGACACCCGCCCCGCCAGAAACCCCGGTCGAGTCAGCGTTTCCACACTGGCCTGCCTGGGGAGACATGCACCTGACCCGGGAACAGCAAAACCGCCTGCTCGGCTACGAAGCCCGGGATATTGCCTTGAGCGATCTGGAGCATGACGCCGCCCTGGGCATCTATACCGACCCAAGCACAAATCGCCGTTACGCAGCCGTACGCGGACGGGTGTTCCAGGTGCGGTCCGAGGACCGGCGCTGGCGGATCGTGACCGACCAGGAACCCGGACCGTGGCTGCGAAAAGACACCCAAGGCCAGTGGGAGATGGACCTCAAGGGGCGCTTGCTGGGAGGCGGGGATGGTAATCGCCTGCTGGACCGTATCACCACCCGGCAGACCGTGAACCGTGAAGTCAAGGTACTGGCGGCGGGCATGAAATCGATCAAACACCTTTATCCGGACAAGGCCCGACAAATCAAACAGGCCCATGCATTGGCCGTCACCTACCTGAGTAACGCCAGGCAACGCTTGAAATCGCTGGCATCCGGCACTCGACTCGACAGCCAGCGACAGCTTTACCTCCAGGAACTCTTCGGCCTCAAGAGCATCAGCCGGGGCCTGAACAACAGAATCATCAGAATGCTCGACAAGCTGCTTCTGGAGCTGCTGTCCCCGGAACGCTCCCCCGATCTCTCGGACCTCTATGTAGTCGGTGCCGCCCGGATACCTGAGCGCAGGTGCCCGGCCTTCGTGGTGACCTGCGACCGCACCCGTAAAATCTATTTGAATGAGCTGTTCTTCGAGCCCGAATTGAAGGTCTATGAGCCCATCCGACCCAGGACCTTCAACAGCGTGTTGCACAACATGGCGACCATCTTCCTTCATGAGTTCAGCCATATCGTCCTCAATACCGTGGACATCGCCTACCTGGATTCCTTCCGCCCCTTCCACGACCTGCTCGACAACAGCACAAGCGAGGCGCGTGAACGACTCCAGGAATTGAAGGAGTTGCAGGAAAAGGCACTCTCCGCACGCACACCCAGCGAGCACTTGTTCAGGGTTGAAGACCGGGTCACCGGCACATGGCACGATATCGAAGATGACCCGTACAAGCGGGTTCTGGAACTGACCCGCAGCCGCCATCTGCAAGACGCCCGGCGAAAATTCCAGGACGACGAAGCCCGGAGAATCGATGTCATCCTGGCCAACGCGGACTCCCTGGCGCTGCTTATCAGCTACCTGGGGCGCCCCACGGAGTTCTATCCGATTTTCACAGGGGCACCCCAGCCTGGGCAAGCGCCCACCCCCACCAGCACTATCTAATGCAGCCTGTCGGGCCGCCCCCTGTAGCGTTGATGTCCTTCAAGCGCGATGCCCCGCCCCGGCGGGCCTCGCCCCTCGTCAACACGAACGAAGGCACAGCCTATGTCCGACCATCCCCCTGTCTATTATTTGTCCCAGGCCATGGAACTGCGTGATACCCCCAGCGCGCTGGAAATATCCCTGCGGATCGGAACCACTGAGCGCAACTGGTTGCGCAACCTGTTCCTGGCCAGCCAGGATGCCCGCCAGGCACTCGATACCCCGATGTCCGTCGATAAACTCTTCATCGTCGCCCAAGGCTCTCCGGCGACCGAGCTGGCCGGAGCCTTTCTGGTCAGCGGCCCTCGGGGGCAGCGGGTGTTCCTCTGTACCCCGGGGTTCGGCCTGGAGCCCTTCGATCATCGCGAGCTGGCGCTGAAAAAACTGCTCGAACGCCTGGGCCTGCCCCCGCAGCGCGACGAACTGCTACGCTTCGTCGCACTCAGGATCAAGGCGGCCATTCGCTTCGAGCCGCCGCCCATCCTGGTCTCGGAACCGATCCGGGGTGTCGTACTGGTCGATCGACGCCAGTCCATCGAAACCTGCCTCGACTACAGCCTGAAGAATCTGCATGACGAATTGCTCAGGTTGCCGACACTCAAGTCCCTGCTCAACCGACTGTTCGAGAACCATCTGGGCCGGCACTTCCCCCACGTCAACCTGACGGCCCTGAGGGTGATCAGCTACGCCACCCCCCTCTCCGGCGACGGCACGGCGACGCTCCCCCTCCAACAGCTCTCCACACGACAGCTCAGCGAAACCTTGCTGGAACACTACAACCGGGGTGTCTGGCCCGAAGGGCAAAGCCGCGAATTCGTCGCCCCCGGCTACTCCTCCTCGGCGACGGATACCGTCGTTTGGGAAGCAGCACTGGCGAGTCTCTCCGGCCAGTTGTACAGCCATCTGGAAAGCACACTGCGAGACTTCTGGAAAGAGCCCCTCGACAACGGGCAACCACGCCAGGAACTGTTTATCGATGCCATGGGTACGCGCTTTCGGGCCGAGCTGCTCCAGCAGGAACAGGACTGGAATATCCTCAGTCCCGAGGACTACTACCCGCTGTGCGGGTTCTACCCCCTGGAGGCTTCAAGACTGCACGAACTGACGCCCTACACCCTGAGCGTGAAAACCAGCCGGCTCACCGGCGCATTGGCCAATGCCTTTGTCGTACGCAGCGACCGCCAGCAACACCCGGCTTTTTTCTGTTATGCCGCCGGTCGACTGTTGGCCTTCGAAAGCGAGAGTTCACTGCTGGCCTCGGTCAAGCCCCTGCTTCAAGACCCGGACCACGGCAATGACCTGCGTCATGGCCTGTCACTGCGCGAACGCGCCGACCTGAAGGATTCGCAGCCCCTCGATATCGCACTGACAGTGGGCAACCCGGAGGTCTTCGAGGCGCTGTTCAATAGCGTCGTCGCCAAACAACTGGATAACGTGGCGTATGTGCTCGCACGCTATCGCAGCAGCAACGGCGCGCTGGCCCTCGCCGCGGCGTTTGAACGGGCACTGGATGTCCGCGCCTTGATCGACCCGCGATTGGTTGCGCTCGCCCCCCTGGGTCGATGGAGCCATCGCCTGGATCTCTCTCCCAGCGAGAGGTTCGTCACACCGGGCTCGCGACGGGTATTGACGCCCGTGCTGGACACCGTCAGATACCAGCTGAAAACCCTGAGCGAACTCAAGGAGAGCATCGCCGAAGCCCTGAACAAGCGTCCGTCCCTCAAGGACTTCATCCAAAGCGAGCTGTCCAGGGAACTGAACCTCGTCCATCGAGGTAACCTGTCACCCGGCAATCTCCACATCAATCAGTATACGTCCGCCCTTCCGGCCCTCGGCGATACGACGCTGCTGCCGAGTAGCTCACAAAGCCTGGTGGAACACTTTCTCGAACGTCTGACCCAGCACTCCGGCGCGCTAGTAAAGACCGCCCACGGCGGACTGTTCAGCAAGGATAGCGAGGGTCACTGGGCACGGGTTTCAGACCTGGACATCACGCGGCTCAACACGATCGTCGAGAAGGTCCTGCCGGATTTTCTCGGGCACTATCTGCGCCAGCAGCGCTCGGTGTACAGCGAGCTGTCCGAACGCTTGAGCGAGGCCGTCACCAGTGGGTTGCGCCGCGAAGCGCAGTTCAAGGCGCTGCAGAATACCTTGAGAGAAACCGACCTGGAGGTGCTCGACAACCTGCTCGACAGCCATCGAAGGGACCAGCGTCCGGGCTTGCGCGGCTTCATTCCGGATGCCTTCGAGCTGACGCTCAAGACTGACGGGGCGGCCGCGCCGATCAAACTGCGCAACTGCTACCTGCTGACCGAACGCGGCGGCCTGGACAACGAGCATTCCGGGGCGGTGCAGCTATGGACCCCGGTTCAGGGGGCAGAAACCTTTCACTCCTTTCACGCCGCCGAAGTCGAACTGCAACGGCGCCTGCATGACCCCGTGGAACGTCTGTCCCTGCTGGAGAATATCGCCCGCAGCGAACAACCGGCCCATTTGCCCCTGCCCCAGAACCACCACACCAATCACCGGGCTTATCCGGCCCTGGGCTTTGAACTCATTCACAACGGTTTCCGCGGCAATCGACAAAACTCGCTGGTGGACAAGGCGATGGGCGATCTCGCGCATGCCGTGGCATCCCCTTACTCGGGCGAGCACTTTCACCAGCACCTGCAGTCCTGCCTTGATGCCCGCTCGACGGTTCCGACTCTTGAGAAGGCCATCCAGGCCGCGCAGAACGCCACCCTGCACCTGGCGCTGCCAACCTGGTTGGCGGACGCCAGCGACAGCCGGCAGTTCGCCCTGGCGAGCCTGCTCGACCGCTATCGCCAGGATGCCGCGACGACGGGGGACTACCACCAGGACATTCCCGATATCCGCGACAATGCCAGGACCAAGGTCATGAGCCTGCTGTCCCGGGACTTTCCGGCGGCCCGCCTCGACCCCGACAAGATCAACGTCTCGCTGACGCTACGCAATGCGACCGAGATCATCCGTGAATCGCTGACCGACTTCGCCCTGCGGCACTTCGACCACATCGACCAAAGCTCGATCGTCGCCAGCACTCCGACGGGCTGGCTGCCCGAGGGCCTGACCAGCGACCGCCTCAAGAGCCTGGTGAAAGAGGCCGCCGTGGGCAGCCACTATGCAAACCTGCTCGACTCCTATCTGTCGGCCAGCGAAAGTGGCAGCGCACAACGCCAGCGCGCTTTTCAAAAACACTTTTTCTGGCAAAGCCTGCTGCACGCCTTCACCCAGGTCATCGGCAACAGCCTGTCCGCCACCGCCCACGGCTACATCAAGCACCTGCTGGCGATGCCGGACGGTCTTGCCAGGAAACCCCTGAACGGACAGAGCATCGACGTTCGCCCGCTGGAATTGATCAGCGGCGCCCAGGCGAAAGCCGACCCCGTGCCCGGTTTCTATCTGATCGGTCCCAAATCCGCCGAACGCGGCCCGCGAATTCTGCTCAGCCCACAGGGGCCGCTGCCGATTTTCCAGGAATACACCGATGAAGCCGCCTTGCTGGCCGACCTCAAGGACTCGGACAGCCTGCAACAGCGAGTCCTTGAAAGACTGGCCCATGAGCGGCGCGCCCATTACGCGCAACAGGTGTTCGGCGCACAGCTTAGGCCCCTGGGGATCAGCGACAATCCGCTGCGCGGCAATTTCTTCCAGCGGCTCTATCAGGACACCACCGCGCTACTCAAGAACATGCTCGGCAGGCAGAACGTACAAGACCAGCACTCGGCCTGGAGCAATGTCCTGTCCTGGCTCAAGGCGGGGCTTTACCAGGGCGCGATGTTCATGCTCGGGCGGTTGCGCTTGCCACTGCTTATCTGGCAAACCCTCCCGCAGCTCAAGGATGCGACGCAAAAGGCCTGGCAGGGCCGCTGGGGCGAGGCGATCGAGGAGTTCGTCATCGGCCTGGCGCAACTGGCAGTGGCACGCCGCGGCTGGAGCCGATCGAGCCTGACCGGCCCCATGCCAACAGAAACCGAAGCGCTCATCGAATCGCCCTTTGCCGACCCGGCCTGGGGCGACGCCCGCCTGACGCCCGGACAAAAGGCCGCGATCCTCGGCCATGAAGCCCATGAGGTTGCCTTGGCGGACATGACCCCGGATCTGGCCACCGGCCTGTATCGGGATACCGCGACCGGCAAGACCTTCGCGGCGGTCGGCGGAAAAGTCTTTCAGGTCCAGGAAGACAATCGGCGCTGGCGCATCGTCAAGGAACAGGCTCGGGGCCCCTGGTTGCAACAGAACCCGTACAAACAGTGGTCATTCAACCTGCAAGAACACTGTCTGGAAGGGCTGTCGCAATGAAACTATTCGACTCTTGCCTGAACCGAAGAGCGATCCGCGAGGAAATGCGCGTGCAGGCGATCGGGATTGACAGCATTCGCCGGCTCTATCCCAACCGGGCACGTATGATCCGCCATGCCCATGAACAAGCAGTGGCCTATCTGGCAGATACCCAAAAAAACATGGACAGGCTTTTTTCCGAGGCGCCCCTGGATCGGAAACGCCGTCAGTTCGTGGAAAAATTCTTCGATATCGCTTCAGTGAGTGAAAGCACGATCCAGAAAATCAAATTCCGCGCGGACATGCTGCTCGGGGAACTGCTCAAGCCATCGCTCAACCCCGAGACCTCGTCACGCTATATCGTGGGCTCGGCCCTGCACCCGGAGCACGGTATCCAGGCATTCACCTTGCCCAAGGACGCGACCAGGAGAATCTATTTCACCGAGCGTTTCTTCGATCCCGGCTTCGAACCCTACCTGCCCCTGCGCTCCAGGGCCTTCGACATGCTGGGTCACAACATGGCCACGGTCCTGTTGCATGAAACCAGCCATCTGGTGCTCGACACGATCGACCTCGCCTATCTGGAGTCGAGCCGGCCCTTCGTCGATCTGCTGGATACCCGATCGCTGCTGGGAAGGCTTCGTCATGACGACCTGGAACACATCCAGCAGCATGCGTTCTCCAACCGCACTCCCTCCAACGAATTATTCAGGGAGCGCGACGATTACGACCTGCACTGGTACGACGTGGTGGGCAAACCTTTCCAGCGGGTGTTGCAACTCACCGGGACGCAAAACCTGGATGAGGCCCGCAGAGTGTTCTTCTCGGACGAGAACAAAAGAATGGATGTCATGCTGAACAACGCCGACTCACTGGCATTGTTGCTCGCTCACCTGGGCAGACCGCCCGAGTACCATCCTCAGTACTAGACGGGGGTCCACCCCGTACCTGGAGTGTTCCCATCCCAGGCGCAACGCTTACTGCTCGGCCAGCTCACGCAACTGTTGCAGATCGCCCTCGGCCAGGACGATCCCGTCGCGTAGCGACTCGGCCCGCTGCTGGTGCCGTCGGTCACCCGGCAGGCGTTGCAGGCCGACACCCTGCATCTGGCTGACCAGCGTCCGGGCGCGCTCGGCGAAGTCCTGCCCTGCCGATTTGGCCGGGTCGATGACAATGATCAACTGCCCGGTCCAGGGAGTCTTGGCGCCGGGATGTTTCGACCAGTCGAACTCGAAGGAAAAATTGCCGCCGGTCAGGGCCGCCGCCAGCAGTTCGACCATCATCGACAACGCCGACCCCTTGTGGCCACCGAACGGCAGCAGCGCGCCGCCGTCGAGGATCGCCTTGGGGTCGCAGGTCGGCTGACCGTCGCGGTCCACGCCCATGCCGGGCGGCAGGCTGCGGCCCTCGCGGGCGGCAATCTGCACATCGCCATGGGCCATGGCGCTGGTGGCGAGGTCAAAGACGATCGGATCGCCACCGGCCCGCGGCGCGGCGAAGGCGATCGGGTTGGTCCCGAACAGCGGGCGCTCGGCGCCATGGGGCACCACGCAGGTCATGCTGTTGACCACGCTCAGGGCCACCAGCCCCTCGTAGGCAAAGGGCTCGACATCCGGCCAAAGCGCGGCGAAGTGATGGGAATTGCGGATCGCCAGCACGGCGATCCCGGCACTGCGGGCCTTCTCCAGCAACAACCCGCGGGCGGCGGCCAGGGCCGGCTGGGCGAAACCGTTGGCGGCATCGACCCGGACAAAGCCGGAGGCGACATCTTCGACCCGGGGAATGGCCTTGCCATCCACCCAGCCGCTGGCGAGGGTGGAGACATACCCGGGAATCCGGAAGATACCGTGACTGTGGGCGCCATCGCGCTCGGCGCTGGCGCAGTTCTCGGCCAGGACCCGGGCGACTTCCGCCGAGGTGCCATGGCGCTGAAAGACCTGGGCAAGCAATGCCACCAGATCGCTGTAGGAAATCGTTTGAGTAGCCGTCTCGCTGGGTACAGACATCCGAAGCTCCGATTCCGATTTATTTATTATTGGATCGATGAGAGAAAAGCAGTGCTTGGGCAGGCGTCCAGACTATCCGGCGACAGGGGACTCCTTGTCAAACAGGGCATCGAAGCGGCTGGCCAACTGCTGCTCGGCGAACTGCTCGCGGATGAAGTCGACAAAGGCCCGGGTCTTGCCCGGGAGCAGCTTGTGTTCGGCGTAGTAGATCGAGATATGGCCGTCGTCGACGTACCAGTCGGGCAGCACCCGCTGCAAGGTCCCGGCCTGCAACCAGGGCACCGCGAACGGCATGCTCACCAGCGCCACGCCCAGGCCCTGGGCCGCCACGGCGCAGGCGGCTTCCGAATCGCTCATGGTCATGCGCGGGCTCAGGTTCAGCGGCTGATGTTCGCCGTTGCGCGCGGTCAATTGCCAGGAACGCACGCGGCCAGTCTGCGGCGAACGGATCAGGATGCCGTCGCAGCGGCGCAGATCCTCGGGGGTGCTGACCCCAGGCTGGCGTGCCAGGTAATCCGCCGACGCCACCAGCACCCGATGGGCCACCGTCAGCTTGCGCGCCACCACCCCCTGGGGCAGTTCGAAACCGCCACCGATGGCCGCGTCGAAACCCTGGCCGATCAGGTCCACCTGGCGGTTATCAAAATGCCAGTCCGGGCGGATATCCGGAAAACGCCGCAGGAACTCGCCGAGCAGCGGCACCACATAAAGACGCCCGAACACCGTGCCGACGCTGACCTTGAGGGTGCCGGCCGGACGGCCTTCGGCACTGGCCAGGTTGGCGACGGCATTCTGGATGGTGTGCAGGCTGGCGCTGACCTCACCGAGGAACACCTGGCCGGCCTCGGTCAGGCTCAGGCTGCGGGTGCTGCGCTGGAACAGCCGTACCCCCAGCCGCGCCTCCAGCTTGGCGACACTTTTACCGACCGCCGCCGGGGTCAGGCTCAGGCGCCGCGCCGCCTCGGCAAAGCTGCCGACTTCGGCGCTGCGGACAAAACATTCGATACTGCTGAAGGTTTCCATGCTCACCACTATAAACTTTTGGTTTACACAGACTGTAGCAATTACCGTCTACACAGTCAGCAATCCGAGGTCGATACTCGGCTCCAACAACAAGGCCACCTCCCCACCCTTCCACGGCCTTGAACTTTGGAGAACGACATGACCGAACACAATCTGACTGGCAAAGTAGCTTTGATCCAAGGTGGCTCGCGCGGCATCGGTGCCGCCATCGTCAAGCGCCTGGCGGCCCAGGGCGCAACAGTAGCCTTCACCTACGTCAGTTCCGACGCCAAGGCCAGGGAATTGCAGGACAGCGTGATCGCCGACGGCGGCAAGGCCCTGGCGATCAAGGCCGACAGCGCCGATGCCGTCGCCATTCGTCATGCGGTCAGCAGCACCGTCGAAGCCTTTGGCCGAATCGACATCCTGGTCAACAATGCCGGCGTGCTGGCCATGGGACCACTTGACGAGTTCAAGCTGGAAGATTTCGACCGGACCCTGGCAGTCAACGTGCGCAGTGTCTTTATTGCCACCCAGGAAGCCGCCCGGCATATGGGCGAAGGCGGTCGGGTGATCAATATCGGCAGCACCAACGCCGAACGCATGCCGTTCGCCGGCGGCGCCGCGTACGCCATGAGCAAGTCCGCGCTGGTGGGCCTGACCAAGGGCCTGGCGCGGGATCTCGGGCCACGGGGCATCACCGTCAACAATGTGCAGCCCGGCCCGGTGGACACCGATATGAACCCGGCCGACAGCGATTTTGCCGGCAGCCTGATCAGCCTCATGGCCGGTGGCCGTTATGGCCGGGTCGAGGAGATCGCCAGCTTCGTCGCCTATCTGGCAGGGCCGGAAGCCGGCTACATCACCGGGGCCAGCCTGACCATCGATGGCGGGTTCAGCGCGTAACACGCGGTTGCAGTGCCAACGCCTGCTCCAGCAACAGCAGAAATGCTGCGGCCGCAGGCGTCGGCGTATGCGACCACACCGCGTACAGGTACCGCGACGGCGCGTCGGACACCGGCAGCGTCACCACCCCTTCGAAGCCCTCGGCGATTTTCTTCGGCACCAGGCCCAACGCCAACCCCCGGCGTACGAACTCCCCCACCAGCATCACATTGCCCGCCTCGAACTGCACCCGATGGCGCAAGCCCGCCGCGGCAAAGGCCTCATCGGTCTGCCGGCGCCCCGCCGTGCCGGCCTGGAAATCCACCAGCGGCTGGTTCTCCAACTCCGCCAACGGCAGACGCTTGAAGCGGGTCAGCGGATGCCCCAGCGGCAGCACCGCCACCAACTCCTCCTCCGCCAGCAGCCGCTGCGCCAGGCCCTCGATCTTTTCCCCCGGCCATAAACCGACAAACGCCAGGTCCAGCCGCCGTTCGCGCACATCGAGCATCAGCGACTCGCTCTTGCTCATATTCAGGTGAATGTCCACCTGTGGATAAAGTCCGTGGAAACGCGCGAGCAAGCCCACCAGGTCGACTTCGGTCAGGGACGAGATCTTGCCGATGGACAGGCTGCCGCGCACCTCCCCGGAAGCCGCCGCCACTTCGGCGACAATCCGTCGGGTCGCCTCCAGCGCCGGCCGGGCGCTGCGGACAAAGGCCTCGCCGGCCGCGGTCAGGCGCACCTTGCGCGAACTGCGCTCGAACAGCGCCGCGCCCAGATCCTCTTCCAGACGGGCGATCTGATGACTGAGGGCCGACTGCACCACATGGCAGCGCTCGGCCGCACGGGTGAAGCTGCCCTCATCCGCCACCGCCAGGGCGTACTCGATCTGCTTGAGGTTCATCGGCTGTATCTCGTTTCAAGATGGATAGAATGAAAACAATGCATTGGTGTCATGCTAAGACATTCCAGATAATTCGTGCATCGAATTCACACAACGAGACAGTCAATGTCCGACACCAACGCTATACACAAACCTTTGAGTTCTGCCCTGATCCTGCTGATGTCGATTGCCACCGGCCTCGCGGTTGCCAGTAACTACTACGCCCAGCCGCTGCTGCACACCATCGCCCAGCACCTGGGCCTGAGCACCGGTACCGCCGGCACCATCGTCATCACCGCGCAACTGAGTTACGGCGCCGGACTGTTGCTGCTGGTGCCGCTGGGGGACCTGTTCGAACAACGCCGGCTGATTTTCATCATGACCCTGCTCAGTGCCCTCGGACTGCTGATCAGCGCGTTCTCGCCAAGCCTGCCCTGGCTGCTGTTCGGCACCGCGCTGGCCGGCCTGTTCTCGGTGGTGGCCCAGGTGCTGGTGCCGATGGCCGCCAGCCTGACCGCACCGGAACAACGCGGGCGGGTGGTCGGCACGCTGATGAGCGGCCTGTTGCTTGGCATTCTCCTGGCGCGCACGGCGGCGGGCCTGCTGTCCGACCTTGGCGACTGGCGCAGCATCTACCTGCTGGCGGCCGGCCTGATGTTTATCTGTGCCTTCGCCCTGCTGCGTGCCCTGCCGGAAAACCACCAGCATGCAGGGCTGAGTTACCCGGCCTTGCTCGGCTCTGTGTTTCGCCTGTTCGTCGAGGAGCCGGTGCTGCGGCTGCGCGCCGTCATGGGCCTGCTGACCTTCTGCCTGTTCGCGTTGTTCTGGACGCCCCTGGCCTTCCTGCTGGCGAGCCCGCCCTATGGCTATTCGGATGGGGTGATCGGCCTGTTCGGCCTGGCCGGTGCCGTCGGTGCCATGGCGGCGAACCTCGGCGGGCGCATGGCCGATCGGGGCAAGGGCGAGTTCGCCACCACCCTGGGCCTGCTGGCGTTGCTGTTGTCATGGCTGCCGCTGGGCTTTGCCGGACATTCACTGGCGGCGCTGCTGATCGGCGTGCTGGTGCTGGACTTTGCCGTGCAGCTGATTCACGTCAGCAACCAGAACGCCGTGTTCAAGATCCGCCCCCAAGCGCGCAATCGTCTGAATGCCGGTTATATCACCTGCTATTTCATCGGCGGCGCGCTGGGCTCGCTGCTCGGGGCGCAGTTGTACGGGCCCTATGGCTGGAACGGCATCGTCACCGCCGGCGGCTTGATTTCCGCCCTGGCGCTGGGCATCTGGGTGGTGATGCAGCGCCGCAGCGGACTGTCGGTGTCCGCTGCCTGAAAGACCACGCCGTCAGACAAGGTCCCAGTCAATCGTCGGTAGCCCGACCGGCGCCAGCGGGAAATGCTTGAGCGACTGCACGATCCGATCCGCATGGTGGTATTTCTCCGCCGCCATCGCCGGATCGGGCACCGCCACCGCATACATGCCCGCCGCCTTGGCCGCCGTCACGCCAAACGGCGAGTCCTCGAACACCAGGCAGTCCTCGGCCGCCACTCCCAGGCGCTTGGCCGCCAGCAGGAAAATATCCGGCGCCGGCTTGGCTTCGCCGACTTCGGGGTCGTCGGCGGTGACAATGGTATCGAACAGCGCAAACCATTCCCGGTGCAGGGTGGTCTTCAACTCGAACGAGCCCCGCGAAGAACTGGTGCCCACCGCAATCGGAATCCCGTGGGCCGACAGATGCCGCACCAGCGCCTCGGCGCCGGACATGGAACCGGCCTTGGGGAAACGCTCGCGCATCAGCGGCTCGCGCACCTCCAGGAACTCCTGGGGGCTGATCGGCAACTCCATCGCCTCGACCACGTAACGGGCCAGGTCTCCGGCACCACGACCGATGATGTGCTGCTTGTGATCCCAGCCGAAGGTCCGGCCGTAGCGACCGACGATAAGCTGCGTCACTTCGGAATAGATGCCCTCGGTGTCGAGCAGCAAACCGTCCATATCGAAAATCACGGCCTTTACCGGGCCCGGGGTAGAGAGTGCTGCGGTCATCGCATCCGCCGTATACAGGGTTGAAAGCCTGCTAGCGTCGCAGAGCCGGGCGATTCTTTCCATCCGAGAGTGAAGCCGCTAGCATGGCCGCAGTATTTTCCAGGCCCACGGGCCCGCCGACGGCTTGCCGCCCGGCCATCCGACAGAGACGCCAGCATGATTGCCAAAGAATCCCGAACCGAGGCCGCCCTTGCCAGGTTCCTCGACGCCCACCCGCACCTGCGCGAAGAAACCCGCGACCTGAGCCCGAAGGAACAGCAGCAACAGTTCCAGTGGGCCTTCGAGGACGAAGCCGAAAACCAGGGGCTCGAACCCTGGGAACTGACCTTGCAACTGGTGGCTGAAACGCCTGAGGAGCTCAAGGCCATGCGCCTGGAAGTCCACCGCGAAGTGGCCGAGGCCCTGGGCATGGATTGGGACGAGTATTGCTCGTTCAACGAGATCAGCGAGGACTGAGCCGTTCGTCGCGCCAACGGCACTCGAGCCGGCGGCTGGGGACCGATATCAGGTAAGGACTCTTTAATCGACAAGGAGACTCACCATGAATCCGTCCCCCCTCGCGCGGCCCGACCGATCCGCTCGAAAGCCCGCAGCAAGCCCGGTGGCTCCCGCAGTTCCGGCGGCACCGAAAACAACCTTCCAGGTCTCGGCAGCGGTTCCCCACAGAAATGACCTGGAGTGAGAAGGGCCGGTTCAAGTCCTTGAGCCGGCCCTTCTGACAGGCGCCTAGAGCTTGGCGGGTATTTGCCTCGCCAGTTGTCCCCCTCCAATGAAGAACGCCTGTTGATTGGCCACCAGTTCGGAACGCAATTCGCCCACGAGGTTGGAAATGGCCCTGGCACTGGTCAAGCGGACCGTGGAAATCCCCGTCACCAGCAAATCCACCCTCCCCGAATCCGGGTCGAAGACCTTCACCGTCAGCGAGCTGTCATGGCTCACCGTGCATTGGCAACGAAGGGGTAAAAAGCCGAGTTCAATGATGTTGCGCAGTTCAAGAATGGAAATCACATCAATACGTCCCTATAGAGTGATGGAAAAGCAACCGCGCAAGGCAATCCGTGGGTTCTTGTCGGCACCAGGAGCCTCGCGCTTCTGGCGCCGGCCTTCGATAGAGGCCCTGGCAGACATCGTAGCTATGTGACGCCACTTAGTCGTCAGCACCGATCACTTTTCCTTACGTACGCCATCTCTTACACCGACTCCATCATTCCGACAGCGCCCAGGGCACTCGCTCAATTGCCCTTGTGATGGCTCATTTCCAACTTCCTCGCCATGTCCAGATGCATCTGCAACTTGGGCAGGGTTTGTATGGCGAAGGCCTTCAACTCCGGGGACGCGGAATGTTCAGCTTCATCCTTGAACAGCTGGATCGCGTCCTCATGGGCCTTGATCTGGTTGGCCACATAGGCGATATCGAAGGATTCACCTTCCTGCACCTGCAACATCAGCTTGCGCGCCCGGTCGAGGATTTCCGCCTCCGGGGCCATGGGCAGGTCGTGATGGGCGGCGATGGCCTTCAGGTCGCGGTTGGCGTCGGTGTGGTCCTTGATCATTTCCACGGCAAAGCTGTTGATGTCCGTGGACGTGGTTTTCTGGATCGCCAGGCGGCTGGTCTCGATCTCGGCGATCCCGGACGCCGAGGCCGTATCGATGAACTGCGCGGGGGTACCGGCATTGACCGGCCCGGCGAGGCTCGCACCCAGCAGCAGGACAAGAGAGGTGAGACGTAACAGGGGGGTCTTCCGGCTCATGGGCGTTCTCCAGCACTTTAAAAAAAACAGGTGGGCTGAAGGGTTGGAAATAATCGGGCGGGCAAGGTTTAGAAAAAAACCGCGGGACTGACGAACGGTGATCGGCACAGCAGGTATCCTGCAGACTTGCGCCCCCCCATGACCCGCTCAATTCACAGGCAAAAAAAAGCCCGCGGGAGGGCGGGCAAGGGAAGCTTTTGAACGAGCGCGATTACTATAGACGCTGCTTGGCAAGCGAATTATGAAACATTTTTCATCTGCGCTCGGCGGCTGACAGAAAGGAACAGGCATGCTTTGGGTGGTCATGCTCGGCGGAAAACATCCCCGGGCGAAAATAGAAGTGCACGATGTGGCCTTTGTACTGGCCGACAACCTGGAGGCCACCTATCCGCAACTGCGCCAGGCGTGGTTCGGCAGCCCCGCCGGCCTGCATATCGATGCCTGGATGCAGGTCGACGGCGTCGACGGTTGGAAGGTCGAACTGAGCAACCTGGCGCCCGCCCCCGGCTCGCCGCGCCTGTACTTTATCAACCTGGGCGGCTACGAAGCCCGGGCCTTCGGCGAAGCGCATCATTACCTGCTGGTGGTGGCCCGCGACAAGGCCGAGGCCAAGCGCCTGGGCATGCGGCAGATGCTGGCAGGCTGGGAGCAGGCGCACACCGATGCCCTGCTGGATATCGACGACTGCCTGCCCATCGACCTGGTCGGCGGGCGTTATATCGAGCTGGTGCAGGCGCCGAATCGCGGCATTGTGCAGGGTAATGACTATATCGTCCTGCCCTGAGCATCACCTGATCCCGATCAACGAAACTCGATGCCCGGCAGATCCATTTCGGGCACGTCGCCCAACAGGAAATCGCGAAAGGCCAGAATGCGTTCCTTGCGCAGGCTGCTTTTCAGCCAGACCAGGTAGTAAGCCTCGCCCGAGCCGACGGCGGTCTTGAACGGCAGCCCGAGCAAACCGCCACGGACATCCTCGAGGATCAGGTACAGGTCACCGATCGAAACGCCGTGCCCGCGCATGGCGGCCGAGATCCCCTGGTCCAGGGTACTGAACAGCTTGCCACGCTCCACCCTCGCCCGCCCTTCCCAGCCCATACCCGCCAACCAGCGCCGCCAGTCGCGCCGGTCCGTGGACGAGTGGATCAGTTCGTGCTGCTCCAGGGTGTCGAGACTCCAGGGTCCGGCCCCCAGAAGCTGACTCGAACAGATCGGAATCAGCCACTCGTCGAAGAGCTTGCAGCACTCGACCTGGGCACCAAAACGCCCGTCGCCGAGCAGAATTGCACAGTCATAGGGTTCGGTGTGGAGGTCGACGGTGTCGATATCCATCCACACGCTGGACAGTTGCACCGGCAAGTCAGGGTTCACCTGCTTGAGGTTTTCCAGCGACTGCAACAGCCAGCGCATGGTCAGGCTCGACGGCGCCTTCAGCCGTAGCTGCTCGGCATTGGCGCGAAAAGGCAGACAGGCCTCCTCGATCACCTTGAACCCGGTTTTCAAGCCATGGGCCAGGCGTTGCCCGGCTTCGGTCAATTGCAGCTTCGGGCCATTGCGCTCGAACAGATGACAGCCGAACAGCGCCTCCAGATTGCGAATATGTCGACTGATGGCGCTCTGGGTCAGCGACAGTTCCTCGGCGGCGCGGGTAAACGAAGAGGACCGGGCCGCCACCTCGAAAGCACGCAGGGCATAGAGCGGTGGGATACGTTCGGCCATGGGCTCGCCTCACTATGATTAATAATCATAGTGAGGCACAGATTTATCCATTTTTCAAACCCGCGGCACTCCCTCAGGCTTGCCGGACTCGATTCTCCCGCGCAGGCGCTCCTCCATGAACCTCTCGTTGCTACTGCTTTACCTGCTGAGCATTTCCCTGCTGATCGTGACACCCGGCCCGGTGGTCGCGCTGCTAGTCAACACCAGCCTGGGGGCCGGCAGTGGCCGGGCGCTGCTGACGATGCTCGGCACCAATGGGGCGTCGCTGGTACTGGCGCTGCTGGCGGCGCTGATCCTGAGCGGCGGCCTTTCGCTCAACCTGCAATGGATCAATGTCGTCAGCCTGAGCGGCTGTCTGTTTATCGGTTACCTGGGGGTAAAGAGCCTTCAGGAAGCCCTCTCGACAGCTGTCGACGACGGTGTGCAAGCCACCAGGAGCGAGCGCCGCACCGGTTTCGTCAATGGCTTCCTGGTGGGTATTTCCAATCCCAAGGAGATCATCTTTTTCGTCTCCTTCTTCCCCCAATTCATCCAGGTCACGCCGTCCTTCGGCCATAGCGTGGCGTTGCTCGCGGTGCTCTGGGCGGTGATCGACCTGGCGGCCATGACCTTCTATATCCTGCTCGCCCGCCAGGCTTTTGCGGTCAGGCACAAGGCCAAGATCACCTTCGCTTCCGGCACCCTGCTGCTGATGATGGCGATATTCGGAGTGCTGTACGCCGCCCGCGCGCTGCTCTCAAGCCTGAATTGAATGGCGTGTTTTAGTCATGATTCGGTCAATGAATGATGATTAGCAGCGCGCCGCCGTTCTGCTAGGGTCTTTTACCTGGGTCAGGGAGAGCGGCGGATGAACGAATTCGAACAACAGATCTTGTCGGTCAATGGGATCGAACTGAGCGTGCATGTGGCGGGGCCGCTTGACGGCCGGCCGGTGTGGCTTCTCCACGGCTTCCCGGAATGCTGGCATTCCTGGCGTAACCAGGTGCCGGCGCTGGTGCAGGCGGGTTATCGGGTGTTTGTCCCGGAGATGCGCGGCTACGGGCGCAGCAGTGCCCCCGCCGATGTGAACGCGTACGACCTGCTGACACTCTGCGCCGATATCCAGGCCGCCATGGATGCCTTCGGGCACACGCAAGCCTGCATCGTCGGCCACGACTGGGGCGCGCCGGTGGCCTGGCACCTGGCGTTACTGGAGCCGCAGCGGGTCAAGGCGCTGGTCACCTTGTCGGTGCCTTTTGGCGGACGCCCCAAGCGCCCGGCGACCGAACTGATGCGCGAGCACTATGCCGATCGCTTCAACTACATCCTCTATTTCCAGGAACCCGGGATCGCCGAACAAGAACTCGATGCGGATATCGACCGGAGCTTGCGGGCGTTTATGGGCGACACCGAAGTCTTCCTGCAAACCAAGGCGGTCGATGCACGTTTGTTTGACGGCGTGGCAGTAGCCACGGAGTTACCCGATTGGTGTGCGCCCGCGGATTACGAAATCTACCGGCAGACCTTTGCCGGCCAGGGCTTTCGTGGCGCGCTGAACTGGTATCGCAACTTCGAACGCAACTGGCAGCGCACGGAGTTTCTGGCAGGTTTGCAGGTCCGGCAGCCGACATTGTTCCTGATCGGCGATCGCGACCCGGTGGGTGTGCTGGAAGCCCACACCATCAAACGCATGCCGGGGCTGGTGCCGCAACTCGAACAGCAGCTGATCGAGGATTGCGGGCACTGGATACAGAGTGAGAAAGCCGAGGCCGTGAATGCGGCAATGCTCGGGTTTCTTGGGCGGGTTTATGCCGAGGGGGCCGGAACAGCGAGCTGAGACAACGGGCGACTGGCAATCAGGATAAACAGCACCGACAGCAGCGCACAAAGCGCTCCCAGCAGAATCGAAGCCACGTAGCTCTGATAAAGGTCAAACAGCAGCCCCGCGACACTCCCGCCGATCAGGGCAGCGACCCCGACGGACATGTACAGGGCACCCAGAATGGCGCCCAGGTTCGCCGTGCCGAACCAGTTGGCCGCCACCGCCGGGTAGAGGGAAATGCAGCCCCCATTGGCCACGCCGAAACACACGGCGAACAGCGCCAGCGTGGTGAAGGTATGGGCACCGAGCCACAGCAGATTGAGCAACACCAGCGCGAAGGTCAGCAGCATCAGCAAGCGCCGTGCGCCCATCCGGTCACCGAGGCTGCCCAGGAACAAGCGGCCGGCGACGTTGCCGACGCCGATAAGGCCGATCAGCAAATTGGCTTGGGTAGCGGAAATACCAAACTGGCGCGCGTAGGGATTGATGTGCACCAGCGCAAGAAACAGACCGACCGATCCAAAGAAAATCGCCCCGAAATACCACCAGAATCGCGCCGTTCCCGCGGCTTCGGCCAAGCCCATGCCGTTGGCGGCCACATGATGCTGGGGGCTTGAGGAAGAAGGCACGAGACCATCCGGAAAAAGACCCAGCTCCTGTGGATGACTCCTGACCAGCGAAGCCACCAACAGACCGACCACAAGAATGGCCCCGGCAAAGATCTGCAGGGTCGACTCCCAGGAGAAATACTGCATCAGCAATCCGGCGACCGAGGGGCCGACAAAGGTCCCGACCCCGGTGCCCGCCAGCGCAATACCCGAAGCCTGGCTGCGGTTCTTCACAAACCAGCGCTGCACCGCCGTCACCGTCGGCACATACACCAGACCGACACCCAATCCGACCAGCACACAGAAGCACACCAGGAACCACTGCAAAGAGTCGGAGGCCAGGCTGCTGAGGAAAAAACCCAGCGCCAGCAAGACGATGCCAAGGCCGATCACGACCCGGGCCGAGATGCGATCGGCCAGAGAACCGGAGAAGACCCCGACCGAGTAATAGATCAGGGCCGTCAGCGAAAACACCGAGGCCACGGAAAAACGTCCCACCTCGAAGTTGGACTGGATCTGTGAGAGGAACGCCCCGAAGGAGTAGGCACCGCCAAAGATAAGGGCCAGCAACACATGCGCCGCGAACACGACGTACCATCCCGGGAATACCTTGGTTTTCATCACAGTCAGCTCTCGGATCCTGCTTATGGTTAAGCGCAACATCCATTTCAGGTCCGGTCATGGCTGCCGCATGCTCTTGTATATACATGAATATGCAACTTTACAGCCAACCTGCATCCGCGCGTATCAAAAACCCCATAAAAAACGTAATACATTGAATTTTATATAAAAAATATAAAACCACAGACCCGGTCGGCTTTTTTCGGCCGCCGCGTTCGGAATTCTTTTGCCGCACGACGATACATTCAGTAACGGCCTGTCTAGGCTTGGAACAACGTCGTTCGGATGGGCATCATTTCTTCCCAAGGACAAGTTGCCGCACCATCAGGTTTAATCCAGACTGCTTGATCAATAGTTGTTCCACTACTTCTCGGGAAGGCAAACGTGGCATACCGGTTTTCGCTCACATCCCGAATGACGCTGCTCATTGTCATCATGTGCACAGTGCTCGTTGGCTCCGATATCTGGCGCAGCTTTACTGCTCGCTCGGTACAACTGGGCGAAGTGACAACCGCCACCGCGAACCTTTCCCGCGCGATGGCTCAACATGCCGACGACACGTTCAAGGAAGCCGACCTGGTACTGAGCGGAGTTGTCGAGCGTGTCCAACGCGACGGCACCACCGCACCGGCACTGGAGCGCTTGCACCAGCTCTTTGTCTCGCGACTCAGCGAACTCTCGCAACTCGATGGCCTCTATCTGTTCGACCGCAATGGCGAGTTGCTGGTCAGTTCGTTACCCGGGCCTTTGCGCAGCTACAACAACTCTGATCGTGAGTATTTCATCTTTCATCAAAATCACCCTGATCAGGGCGTGCGGATATGGCCTCCGCTGCGCAGCCGCTCTACGGGAAAGTGGACGATTCCGGTGTCGCGACGCATTGACAATCCAGACGGCAGCTTTGCCGGTATCGCCGCCGCCACGATCGATCTTGATTTTTTCTCGCAGTTTTATAATCGCCTCGAGATCGGGCAGGAAGGAGCCGTTGCCCTGGAATTTGACTCAGGCGTCATGGCCGTCCGGCGTCCATTCGAAGAACGCCTGATCGGCGCAGACGTGACC
This sequence comes from Pseudomonas gingeri, assembly GCF_013385425.1. Taxonomy (GTDB): domain Bacteria; phylum Pseudomonadota; class Gammaproteobacteria; order Pseudomonadales; family Pseudomonadaceae; genus Aquipseudomonas; species Aquipseudomonas gingeri_D. The sequence goes on from NZ_JACAQA010000013.1 coordinate 80,010, forward strand.
ACTACCCGGCTTTTCCAGGAGCACAAACTACAACCGCAAGGCGGTACCTTTTCCATTGCCTCGGCTCAGGACGGCGTGGTCCGCCTGAATAGCTATCGCAGCCTGAATGACTATCCGCTGTTCGTCGCCGCGGCCCTCTCGAAGGATGAAAACCTCGCCGCCTGGTGGTCGGATACGCTGTGGCATGCCGCGGGAGTGGGGTTGCTGGTCTGCGTGCTGATCATTTTCGGCCTGCGCCTGATTCGCCAGGTAAACCTGCAAAGCAAAACCGAAAAAGAGCTGGCCGCGAGCCTGGAAACCACCCGGGCGATCCTGGAGACAGCCGCCAACCCGATTATCACGGTCGATGGCGCAGGCAAGGTACGATCACTCAACCCAGCCGGCCAACGGGCGTTCGGCTACGACACAGAGGAAATACTCGGGCGCAATATCAGGACGCTTGTCCCGGAATCTCACCTCGCGGCGTACAACGCTTATACCGCAGAATTCTCACAGCAGAGCTTCACTGAAACCGGTAGCAGCGTGGAATTGTCCGGCTTGCGCAAGGACGGGTCGACCTTTCCACTCTACGCCTCCACCAGTTCAATGAAAGGCACCGACGAACGCTGCTTCGTCTGTGTCATGACCGATATCACCGAACAGAAGAAACACCGCAGCGATCTTGCCGCCACCCGTGACCACCTCCTGTTGGCCGCCGATATCGCCGAGCTCGGCATTTGGTCATGGAACCTGTGCGACGGTACGCTGCATTGGAATGATCGTATGTTCGAGATCTATGGCTACTCACAGGCGCTGGTCGAGAATGGCCTGAACTTCGAACATTGGCGCTCGCGTTTTCACCCGGATGACCTGGAGATAGTCATCGCCGCACTCAACGCGGTGATCGATGATCGCGAACAGCGCCTGCCATCGTTCCGGATCGTCCTGCCCGACGGGCGAGTGCGCTACCTGGAAACCCGCGTCCGGGTCGAACGTGATGCCAGCGGTACACCGACCCTCATGACCGGGATCAATCATGACGTGACGGCCCAACATGAAATGGAAGTGAGCCTGCGCCATGCCAAGGAGCAGGCCGATGCGGCGAGCGCAGCCAAATCATCCTTCCTGGCGAACATGAGCCATGAAATCCGCACGCCCATGAACGCCGTATTGGGGATGTTGCATCTGGTGCAGTTCACGCCGCTGAACCTGCGTCAGCGCGACTATGTGAGCAAGGCCCAGACAGCCGCCCAGTCGCTGCTTGGGCTGCTCAATGACATTCTCGATTATTCGAAGATCGAGGCGGGCAAGCTCCAGCTGGATCCGCATCCATTCGACTTCGAACCCTTGATGCAGGACCTGGGTGTCGTATTGGCCGGCAACCAGGGCCAGAAGGATATCGAAGTGTTGTTCGATATCGATCCGGCCCTCCCCAGTGGCCTGATCGGCGACAGCCTGCGCTTGCAGCAGGTCTTGATCAATCTCGCCGGCAATGCCCTCAAATTCACCTTGAAAGGACAGGTCATCGTCAGTCTTGAGCTCCTGGAGCGCACGGCCTCCAAGGTCCAGGTCCGAATTGCCGTAACGGACAGCGGCATCGGCATGAGCCCCGAACAGATAGAACATATCTTTGAAGGTTTCAATCAGGCCGAAGCCTCGACCTCACGCCGCTTCGGCGGCTCGGGTCTCGGCCTGGTCATCTGCAAGCGCCTGGTCAAACTGATGGGGGGCGATCTGCTGGTGGAAAGCCGCCCTGATGTGGGCAGCCGGTTCTGGTTCGATGTCTGGCTGAAGGTGGACGCAGGCGCAACGACAAGGACCCTCCCCGCCAACCATTCAATGCGGGTGCTGGTGGTCGACGACAACCCGATTGCCGCCGAGTTGCTGATGCGCACGGTGGCCGCCCTGGAATGGCAGGCCGACCTCGTCTCCTCGGGTGTCGAGGCCGTGAACAAGATAAGCAAGGCCCTCCATGAGGGAGAGCGTTATGACGTGGTCCTGATGGATTGGCGGATGCCGGATTTGAATGGCATGAGCGCGGCCAAGTTGATTCGCGAACTGAAAGGACGGCTACCGCCGCCCGTGGTCGTCATGATCACCGCCTATGGGCGCGAAGTCCTCGCCGAGAGCCATGATCGCGGCGATGCCCCTTTTGCCGGGTTCATTACCAAGCCCGTGACGCCCCGACAGCTGACCGAGGTCATTTTGCGGGCGTTGCAAGGCATCGACACACCGACTGAGACTCCAGCGCTTGAGCACAAACCTTCAAGGCGTCTTGCGGGTCTCAACTTCCTGGTGGTGGAAGACAACGCCTTGAACCGTCAGGTCATCGAGGAGCTGCTGAAATCGGAGGGCGCCTCCGTGCAATTGGCCGAAGGCGGTTTTGAGGGGGTCAACTGCGTGATAACGGGGAACACGTCCTTCGATGCCGTGCTGATGGATGTGCAGATGCCTGACATCGATGGCTACGAAGCGACCCGGAGAATTCGCGCCAACCCCCGCTTTACCACGCTGCCCATCATTGCGATTACCGCCAATGCGTCCTCTTCCGATCGGCAGGCCTGTTTGCAGGCGGGGATGAACGGGCATGTCGGCAAACCGATCGATATCGAGCATCTGGTTTCGGTGCTGCGGGCACAACTGGAGGGAAAAGAGCCCCCGGCGCCAGTCGCGCGCCCTGTCGCAAATGATCCGGTCATGGAACAAGACGAACTTATTGAAGACCATGCTTCGATCGTCAAGCGGCTGGATGGAAACCTGAACCTGATACGCAGTGTCCTGAAGATCTTTGGTGCCGAGACGGAAAAGCAACTCCAGAACCTGGACGAGCAGATAGCGCAAAAAAACCGGGTGGGCGCCGCCAGTGTATTGCATGCCATCAAGGGCAGCGCCGGCACCATGGGTGCCCTCGCGCTTTCAAGAAGAGCCGGCCAGCTTGAGCAGGCGCTGAACGCTGGTGCGGCATCGGCAGCCGACGATCCTCTGGTCAATGGCTGCAGTGCTGAACTGCGGCAATTGATGCAGGCCAGCCTTGAGCAATTGACCATAGCGTTCGCCGAGCCCGCGGGTCCGGTTGAGCCGGCTGGAGAGGCGTTGCCTTTGACTGAATGGCGGCTGCATTTAAACGAAATACTCACGCTGCTGAATGCTTCGAACCTGCAAGCCATTGCGGCGGCGGAAGCACTTCTTGCCCAAACGCCGGCGGAACGACTGGCCCGATTCAATCCGTTTATCAAACAGGTCAGGGCATTGGACTTTACGGCCGCCGCACTGAGTGCCTATGAAATGCTGGAGCAAGCCTGACCATGGAGCGAATTCTCGAAGATTGGCTGCTTCATACAAACCGACGTCCCAAGATTCTGATTGCTGACGATCAGCCCACTAATATCCGGGTGTTGTACGAACTGTTTTCCGCACAGTGCGACATCTTCATGGCGGCCAATGGCGAGCAGGCGCTGAAGATATGCCGGGCCGAGTTGCCCGACCTGATTCTGCTCGACGTGGTGATGGAGGATATCGATGGCCACGAGGTGTGCCGCCGACTCAAGGCCGATCCGTTGACAAGCACGATACCGGTCATCTTCATCACCGCGCAGAACCAGGCCGCGGATGAAGTGATTGCGCTGGGGCTCGGAGCGGTCGACTTCATCATAAAACCCATCAATTCGGTCATCGTGCGGGCCCGGGTCCAAACGCACCTGACCTTGAAGTTGCAGGGCGACTTGTTGCGTGCGAGTGCCTTTCTGGATGGTTTGACCGGAGTGGGCAATCGACGCAAGTTCGACGACGACTTGCTCACCAACTGGCGCCAGTGCTTGCGCGACAAGGTGCCCATCTCCCTTATCTTGCTGGATATCGACTACTTCAAGCGTTACAACGACCGCTATGGCCATCAGAGTGGGGACAGCTGCCTGAAGTTGGTCGCCAAGACGCTTTGCGAGTCGCTCCGGCGTCCCCATGACAAGGTGGCGAGGTATGGCGGCGAGGAGTTTGCCTGCATTTTGCCGAAAACGAAGCTTGAAGACGCGGCCAGGATAGCCGAGGCCATGCAGGAGCGTATCCGGGCGCTGGATATCGAGCATCTCGGCTCGGAGGTTGATCGGGTGGTCACCACCTCCTCGGGTGTGGCGACGCTGCTGCCTGCACTCGGTGGCAGTCCGGAGGCACTGTTGGCGGCGGCGGATGTGCAGCTTTATGAGGCGAAGCGTGGCGGCCGGGCGCGGGTTTGTGCGGCTGGAGATGAGTGATGGCCAATCGACGAGCCATCGTCGAACATTCCTCCGGTAATCAGATTGCGCTGTCGCACGCATATTTACATTCAACGCTTTCTTTTATGGCGCTTTGCCTTGATTGAACTACCGTCAAACAAAGAACAAGCCATACCGGCTTGAATTACCCACGTAGTGTTCAGCGATCAGATAACGGAGCAGTCAGACCAGCGTCTGACGTCTGGTCGTGCGCGGTATCAAGGATATTGCGCAATCCATTGGTGGTTGGGCTGGCCTGGGGCACCCTGGTTCAACCCACAGACGGCCTGTTCGGCGAGGATGAAGTTATGCACGATCGTACCCTGCCCGCTCTGAAAACAATGACTCATGGCCTGTTGCTGCTGGTCCTTGGCATGGACGCAGCTCACGCCGCCGCAGGCAACTGCTCGCAATTGGCCAGTTTGCCCAGCGTGTTCGAGGTCGGCCAGGGACTTCAGGATGAACTGCGCATGCCGGTCGCGATTACCCAACTGGCAGTGGGCGACCCGAAAATTGCCGACGTGCAAACCAGCGGCGGTAGTGCCTTTATCCTCACCGGCGTCACTCCGGGAACCACCAGCCTGATGGTCTGGACCAGCTGTTCGCCGACACCTCGCCAAAGCATGGTGTTCGTCAAGGGCAAGGCCACTTCGGCACTGACCAGCCTGTCGACGATGCCTTCCGAAGACCCGCTGCTGCCGAGCCAGGTGCAAACCGACATTCGCTTCGTCGAAGTCAGTCGTACCAAATTGAAAGAGGCCAGCACGTCGATCTTCGGCAAAAGCGGCAACTTTCTGTTCGGCTCGCCGGGCACTGTGCCCGGGGTCACTGTGACCCCGGGCCGCATTGGTAGCCTGGCGCCAAACATCCCGCTGAATAACGGCACTTTCAATATCGGCTTTGGCGGCGGCAATGTGCTGGGGATGATCAATGCCCTGGAAGGCAGTGGCTTTGCCTACACCCTGGCACGGCCAAGCCTGGTGGCCCTCAGCGGCCAGAGTGCGAGTTTTCTTGCCGGTGGCGAAGTACCGATTCCGGTGCCCAGCTCAAGCAGCAACAACATCTCCATCGAGTACAAGGAGTTCGGTGTCCGCCTGACCCTGACCCCGACCATCATCGGAAAAAATCGCATTGCCCTGAAAGTGGCCCCCGAGGTGAGCGAGCTGGACTTCACCAACGCCGTGCAGATCGCCGGTACCGTGGTCCCGGCGCTGACCGTGCGACGTACCGACACCAGCATTTCCCTGGCCGACGGCGAAAGTTTCGTCATCAGCGGCCTGATCAGCACCAACAACAGCTCCCAGGTGAACAAGTTTCCCGGGTTGGGCGATATTCCGATTCTCGGCGCATTCTTCCGCAATAACACCATTAACCGTGAAGAGCGCGAACTGTTGATGATCGTCACCCCGCACCTGGTCCAGCCACTGGCCGCCAACGCGCAACTCCCATCGTTGCCCGGCGAGCAACTGCGCAACTACGACCCGAACTTCTACCGTATGTACTTCCTCGATAGCGGCGACTTCGACAATCGCATGGGACTCTCGCAATGAGCCCGAAACTGAACCCGAGCTGGCGTGCCATCACTCGTCACGCCAATGATCTTGAGCGTTTCTCCCCGGCCAGATTGGTTGCCATTGGCCAAGCGTTCACCCTGTTGTAGCCGGAGGAGGCTCTATGAAAGCGCTCGTAGCCATAGCGGCGACAGTGATGCTCGCAGGTTGTGCCAGCAATGGCCTGTCTTCAAGACCAAGTAGCTGCGCCAGTCCCAGCTCGGATCAGCAGTTGAGCCTGAACCTGGCCGACGACATGACCAACGATGGCCGGTTGTATGCCAGCCTGGCGAACCTGGAAGGACTGCCTGACAACCTGGTTCAGGTGCGCCTGCGCAAGGCACGAATACTGCGCCTGCTTGGGCGTAACGACGCCGAACCGTTGTATCAGGGCCTGCTCGGCACTTGTCTGGCCGCTGAAGGCGAGCATGGCCTGGGCCAGTTGGCCGCGGCCAGGAACGATAACGCGGCCGCCATGGAGCACCTTGAGCGGGCGAAGAAGATGGCGCCCACCGACGAAAAAATCCGCAATGACCTGGGGGTGGTCTACCTCAATCAGCAACGGATCAATGAAGCACGTTTCGAGTTTCTGACCGCCATGGAGCTCAAGCAGTCCGATTCACTGGCGGCACTGAATATGGTGACACTGCTGATCTATCAGGATAACTGGAAGCAGGCTGCCGAACTGGCGAACCGCGCCAACCTGAGCCCCAAGCAGGTCACCGACGCTCAAACTCGCGCAGCAAGACTCAAGACCCCAGGCAAGAAAGCGCTGGTTTCCGAGGGCAGTCGCACGGCCGAGGTAGTCGATGCCTCAACCAATGCGATCAAGTAGGAAAAACGAGGAATCGAGATGAATACCAAGAGGCTGTTGATAGTCTGCATGGCTTGCCTGTCCACGACCGCCTGGGCGATTGAGCCCGGCCCCTCTTCAGCACCGCAACAAGGCACTGAACAGTGGATGCAACTACAGATTCGCGGTGTGGTGGCCTCGCCGCGACTGCAAAGCGTTTCGGCCACCGAACGTGATCTGGCCATGCAGCGCTGGCTCAATAGCTTCACCTATCCGATTCCCGAGCATTTTGATCAAAAGGCATCGGGAAATATGAGCAGCAAATGAGTCACCTCCGTGACTGAGTCGCGCTGACCTCACGGCATCCCGAAAGCGTTGAGCACCCCGATCATGGCCGGGCCGATCGCGATCAGGAAGAAACTCGGCCATAGACAGAAAATCAGCGGGAAGATCAGCTTGGTACCGATTTTCGCGCCCATTTCTTCGGCGGCCTGCGTACGCCGATCGCGGAACTCATCGGCGTAGATACGCAGGGTATCGGCCACGCTGGTGCCGAAGCGGATGCTCTGCCCCAAGAGACTGACCAAGCCTTGCACATCTTCCAGCCCGGTACGCACGGCCAGTTGCTTCAGCGCCTCGGTACTGCTGATGCCGGCACGGATTTGCGCATTGACCAGGGCCAGCTCCTCGGCCAGTTCGACCTGACTGACCGACATCTCTTCAGCCACCCGTTCGATGGTCGTCGGCAAGGCCAGACCCGACTCCACGCAGACCACCATCAGATCCAGCGCATCCGGAAAGGCCGCGCGCAGCCTGCCTTGTCGCAGCTGCTTGCGCTTGCTGACATACAGTCCAGGCAGCAACCAGCCGATGCCCGCTACCAGGATCAACAGCAACAGGCCCGGGGCCAGGGAAAGCCTGGGAATCAGTGGTAACACCAGCAGCGCAAGACCGACCAATACCAGCGGCAGCAGCAAGCGCACCGCCCAGTACATCTGCGCCGCCGAAGACGAACGGTATCCCGCGTGTATCAACAGCAACTGGGTTGCCGACGCCTGGGCGGCTTCGGTTGAACCAAAGCGCTGACCGACCCTTTCCAGCAACAGTTGCAGATTACCGGGGGCATCGGCTCCCACCGTGCTGCCGAAATGCCCGCGCTTGATCAGTGCAAGACGCCGCCGCATTGGATCCTGAAGCCCCAGGAACAATAACATCAGGGTAACCACCGCCAACACCGCACTCATACCGATCGCACTGACGAACAACAGGCGTGCCAGCGCCTCATTACTCGTCACCCGACTGAACAACCCGAGTAGATAGTCCATGACCCGCACCTCCGCGTAGCGAAAACCACTTAAACCTGGATCCGGATGATTTTGCGGATCCAGAGAATCCCGACCAGCATTGCGCAGAATGCCCCGATGATCAGCTTATGGCCGAGGGGGTCATTGCTCAGTACCGGCAGGTAGCTGGGGGTCGTGACCAGGATCGCCGTTGCCAGTACAAAAGGAATGGACACCAGCACCCAGGCCGACATACGTCCTTCAGCCGACAAGGTCTTGACCTTGCGCTGAAAGCGGAAGCGCCCGCGGATCAGCCGACTCAAACGCTCCAGCACCTCGGTCAGATTGCCGCCGGTCTCGCGATGAATGAGGATCGACGTCACCAGCATCATCACCGTCATGCTCGGCATACGTTCCAGCAGACCGAGCATGGCCCGGCGTACATCATTGCCATAGTTGATATCGGCGAAGGTCAGGCCAAACTCATGAGCCACCGGCCCCTTGTGTTCTTCGGCAACCAAACGCAGGGTTTCGTTGAATGGATGACCGGCGCGCAGCGCCCGGCACATGGCATCCAGCGCATCCGGCAAGCCTTCTTCGAACGCCGCAAAGCGTTTGTTACGGTCGCGGAAGATTTTCAGCAGCGGCAGCCAGGCCAGCACCACGGCAACCGCCAGCGCCATCCACCAGGGTGAGGCCAGCAGCAAGACCAGCGCCGCGCCCCCGCCTCCCAAGGCGATCCCGAGCAATAGCAGCCGATAGGCCCGATAGTCATGTCCGGACTGCTCAATCAACTGTGTCAGATTGGCCATGAGCGGCAGTTGCTCAAGCATGGCCTCCAGTGGCGACAAGCGGGTCAGGTATTTCTGCCGCAGCACGGTCTGCATATTCGGCAGGTTGTTGGCTTTCTCCAGCACGTGCAGGCGACCGCGAATGCGCTTGCGCATCTTGCCCGCCTCCCCGAACACCGGCACCGTCACGCCCTGGGCCAGGAGAAAGACGGCAATAAACACCATGCCGAGAAAGATCAGAATGAATTCACCCGAGATAGCGTTCATGACTGCCGTCCCTCCATCCATTCAGGCCTGAACAGGGCGAGCGGCAACTCGATGCCACGCTTGGCCAGCACGTCGCGAAAGGCCGGAATCATGCCGCTGGGCCGATACTCGCCGAGCACTTCGCCCTGTTCGCCCATGCCACTGCGGGCAAAGGAAAAAATTTCGGTCATGGTGATGATCTCGCCTTCCATGCCGTTGACCTCCTGCACGCTGACCAGGCGCCGTTTGCCATCCTCCTGACGCTCCAGCTGGATCACCACATCGATGGCCGATGCAATCTGCTGACGCATGGCCTTGATCGGGAAAGTCGCCCCGGTCATCGACACCATGTTCTCGATTCGCCCCAATGCATCGCGCGCGGTATTGGCGTGGATCGTGGTCAACGAGCCGTCGTGGCCGGTGTTCATCGCCGTCAGCATGTCCAGCGCCTCGGCGCCACGCACTTCGCCGATCACAATGCGGTCCGGGCGCATCCGCAGACTGTTGCGCACCAATTCGCGCTGGCTCACCTCGCCACGCCCCTCGATATTCGAAGGACGGGTTTCCAGACGCACTACATGCGGCTGCTGCAGTTGCAACTCGGCCGAGTCTTCAATGGTGACGATCCGCTCGTTTTGCGGAATAAAACTGGACAGCACATTGAGCATGGTGGTCTTGCCGCTGCCGGTACCACCGGAGATCAAGACGTTCAAACGTCCACGCACAATCGCCTTGAGCAGCAAAGCAATGCCCGGGGTCAAGGTCCCGACCTGGATCAGGCTGTCGGTGTTGAGCAGGTCCACGGCAAAGCGGCGAATCGACATGCTCGGGCCGTCGATGGCCAATGGCGGGATAATCGCGTTGACCCGCGAACCATCCTTGAGCCGCGCATCCACCAAAGGCGAAGACTCGTCGATACGCCGCCCCAGGCTGGAAACGATACGGTCGATGATGTTCAGCAAATGCTGATCGTCGCGAAAGCGCACATCGGTCCGCTGCAACTTGCCGAAGCGCTCGACATAGACCGAGGCATGGCCGTTGACCAGGATATCGGACACGCTTTGATCCGCCAGCAACGGTTCCAACGGGCCAAGACCGAGCACCTCGTCGGTAATCTGCTTGATGATCAACTGGCGGCTGACCGAACTGACCGGTGCTGAATGCTCATCCAGCAGACGCTGGCAAATATCACGAATCTGCCGGGTCGCTTCGGCCTGCTCAAGCGAGTCGAGCAAGGACAGGTCCATGACTTTAAGCAATTGCTGATAGATCTTTTCCCGCCACTCGGCCTCCACCGGAGTGACCTGGCTCTTGGTCTCATAAAGAATGTCCGGCGCTGCACGCTCCCACGCCATCAACTCCTCGGCAGGATCCGGCAGGTCATCGCCCTGCTGACCCAGCAACGATACGGCGGGTTTGCCGGACTGTTTGCGCAAGCGGTTACGAAAGTCGCTGATCATGGGTTATCCCCTGAAAAAACGGTTGAAGACGCGTTTGAACACGCTTTTGTCCCCGGTCATCCGGTTACCGGCCAACTGCTCGGTCATCTCGCGCATGGCGACGGTGATTGCAGCCCGCGGCGCTTGTAGCCCCAACGGCACACCTGAGTTCTGGCTCTGGCTGACCAGATTGAAGTCGTTGGGCAAATGCAGCAGATTCGCGCAACGCAGCGCCTCGCCGATATCCTTGAGACTGATCGCTGCCGCTTTGTCATAGCGATTGACCACCACCTGCAATTGATCGCCGCGCACGCCGAGGTCTTCGCGAAGAATCCGCAACAGGGAGCTGGCATCACGAAGATGGCTGACGCTCTGTTGCACCACGACATAGACCCGATCCGCCTGCTCCAGCACGGAGCTGGTCAGGTGGTCGATCTGTCGCGGCAGGTCGACCACCACCCAGTCATAGCTTGAGCGGGCCAACTGCAACAAGGTATCGAGTTGTTCGGACTGGGCATCCTGCGGCAGGTACAGCTCGCCGGCCCGGCCACCAAGCACATGCAAGGTCGGGCTGAAGTGGCTGCAAAATCCGCGCAATGCGACCCCGTCCATCTCCTCGACCTGCTGCAATACCTCCAGATGGCTATGCGACTGCGCCACATCCAGGTAATGCGTCACGCTGCCAAATTGCAGATCCATATCCAGCAACAGGGTATTGCCGCCCTTGACGCTGAGCTGATGGGCCAGATTGCAAGCCAGCAAGGTAGCGCCGGAGCCGCCCTTGGCGCTCATCACGGCGATCAGTTTGCCTTCGACCCCACTGCTGACCCGGACCTCCACGACCAGACGATTCAAGGCGGCCACCAATTCCGTCTCGGCAATCGGCTCCGGCAAGACATCACGAGCGCCGGCCTGCATTGCCAGGCGCATACCCTCCTGATCACTCAGCGAGCCGCACACCAACAGCGGCGGACGCTCATGGGCCGGACGCTGGAGCAGTGCCGCCAGTTCCTCGCGCCACAGGTGGCTGACGCGTACCAACAACAGATCGGGCATCCGCTCCAGACCATAGAGCGGGTCGACATGCCCATTGCTCACCAGGCGAGTGCTCACTTCCAGGCTCGCTACGCGCTGGCAAACGCTTTGCAGATCACGCAACGCCGTGGCATCACGGCTGCTGATCAGCAATCGCAGCCCGGGTTTGCCGGTCGCGAGGGTTAACGGAGTTTCCTTTGTATTCAGCATGGAGTGACCTCCCCTGATTCGGAATGATGTCCAAGGGCTTCGCGTGGCAAGGTCGCCCTGAAGGTGGGCAAGGTAATAGGTACGCCAAACCCGGGAATGAATAAATTGAACACGTAGCCCTGCAGGCTCAGCTGGACATAACGGATGGCACGGAAGCCCGTGGAACTGGTGGTGTCGGTGGGGTTGGCCACCACGGCACCGTTGCTGTCCAGATAGGTCAGCGTCAGGTTGCCGGTGTTCAGATTGCTGATCAGCGGGCTCGAACCTGTGTTGCCCGCAGCGTTGAAGATCGCCCGCTGCAAGACGATCGGATCGCTGATATTGCACACCGCCGCCAGGCGCGCGCCGCGCCGTACGGATTCATCAAGGGCATTCACGGTGAAGTACAGGCGGCCCATTTCCAGCACGCCAAACAACAGAATGAACACCAGCAAGCCGATGAAGGCGAACTCCACCACATACACCCCGCGCATCTGTCTGCGATTCATCACAGGACCCTCATGACAGTCGTGGCGACCAGCGGAATACTCAGCGCAATCGGCGTGGGAAACAGCCCTCTGATCGAGCCGGTACAATTGCCTGCGCCGATCACCGGGCAGAAGGTATAGGTAATGGTGACCTGCACATGGTCGGTGCCCAGCACGGAGACCGCCACATTTGCGCTCGTCAACCCCGACACCACCGCTGTCCCGGTGCTGGCAGGCACACCATAGACCGCCACGTTTTTCGTCTGGGTCAGCAGCGTGCTGCTCAAGGCAACAGTACCGAGCGTCGAGTTCCAGGCCTGGCTGGCCACGTAACGGCCGGCATCGCGGCTGGCCTGTAACAGGGTGTTGTACTGAAACAGCATTCGGCCGAACTCACCGAGGGCCAGTAACAGCAGCAACAGCAACGGCAAGACCAGAGTGAATTCCACCAAGGCCACTCCTTGTTGGCCCCTTGGTTGTTTAAACGTGTGAGGTCCCATGACGCCCCCTACGAGTCGTTGCTCGGAGTGCTGCTGCCATTGATATAGGTTTTGTAGAGCTGAATGATCTGCGGGCCGGAATCACCCGAAGGATTGGGACCCGGCACGTTATCGCCTTCGCACTCCTGGACGAACTGGCCGAAGATCTCCGAAGTACTTCCGCCGCTGGCGGCCGGCTGGACCACGAAATAACAGCCAAAACCCAGGACGGGAATCGAGGTGGCACCGTTGTTTTGCCCGGTGCAGTTGCCAATCACGACTTTCAGCATCCGTCGTTCGAAGACTCCACCGCTCTGGCACCCCGTGCCTGAACCGGCAACACACCCGGCGGAACTCGCCAGCCAGTCGTTGTAGCCCAGGAGCGCCGTACCACCAGCGGAGAGATTGCCATTACTCGACGTGACAGGCTGGCCCTTGTACTCCGCCCGTGGAGGTGTACTGGAGCTGTTCCAGGTGATCGCGGGCGTGCTGTAGCTGACGATCAGGTCTGGCGGATACTGCGCGGCACTGATCCCTCCTCCGGAGTACTGACCGAAGCGGGTGTTCAATCCTTGGGACGTAGGGCCAACTTTGTTGCCTGGTGCGGTCGTGACATTTTGCCCAACGCTGCGACACACCAGGCCGCCTCCGGCCAGATCATCCCTGACCGTACTGCCACCCGAACCGAAATCGAGCAGTTGAAAGTTGCCTGGGCCAATCGCGGACGAAGAGCCAGAGCCCGTTTTCAAATCCTGCAAATCACCGAAGTGATAACCCCAGAACACCCCGGCGCTCGGGTTGTATTGGTTTGGGTCACCACAGACCATCAGTGGTGCGAGATCACAGGGGCTGGTGGGGCTGGGTCCAGCGGTGGCCATCGCCGCCACCGCCTTGCTGCCCAGACCGCCAGCGCCGAATAACTGGGCGAATTTCCAGAAAAAACCGTTCAGGTGATAGTTCGCTACCGTTACCCGAACATAAGTGGCATTCGCCGGCCCCGGATAGGAGAACGGCCCGTAGACGCTGTTGGCCAGTTCGACCACCGCGAAGGTGCCGGCGCTGCCACCGATGGCCGTGGCCAGTTCGCTGTTGCCGGTGGCATTGGCATTCAACGTCAGCGTATTCAGCGCGGCAGTGCGCGTGGTGCTGGCGATCCCGATACCCCCGGTGACCTGGCTCAGGGTTTTGGCGCCACTCAGGGCCGCGGCGTCCACCGCATTTTGCAGGCGGGTCTTGTTCAGCAGCAGGTGGCCGCCGTCCAGCGCCAATGCAGCCATGATGCCGATCGCCGCCAACGCGATCACCATCAGTACGGTCACCGATCCCCGCTGGCGCCTTGGCGTTACCGAAAACGGCTGTTGAATTCGAGGACACATCATAAATCCCTCACCTGCCGATAACATCGCCTGGCTGTCCAGGCACCTATTGCGTCCTGTCAGTGCACATTGACTACATGGGCTTCGGTGCCACGAATAACGGTTATAGCCCCACCGCCACCGCCGCTACGGTGCACCACGCGCCTTGGCGCCGTTTCGCTGGCCATTGCCACGGCCTGCACAACAGGCGCGACGGTCGCGGGCTTTTTCTCGCTGTTCAGCGGATTGCGCAGGGCCAGTTGCAACTTGCCTTCGGTCTGCGCCGTGACCAGGGCCTCCGCCTCGGCGGCGGTCATTTCCAGTGTCACTGCACGCACCACCACCGGCTGTGTCTTATCGGTGCCCGCGGTCTGATCCACCGCCAACACCCTCAAGTTCTCGAGGATGGTTCTGGATACGGCATTGTTGCCGTTGCCATCGGCGTGTTTGGTGGCCAGCACATCGACCCGGTTACCAGGCAACAGGAACCCGCCGACGCCGACCACATCGTCCACCCGTACCGAAATGGCACGTTTGTCGGGTGCAATCAGCGAGGCCAAGGTGCTGCCCCCCAGGTGTTCGCTCAAGCGTGCACCGCGTACGATGTCCCCGCGCAGAATGTCGAACGTGGCGATCTTGCCCACGGCTTTGTCGCTGGAATCGAAGGCATCGTCCGGGATCGTATCCATAGGCATGCGGACGGTCGTGACCTGCTGGGCCTCGACCATCTGCCCGAAAGGAATCTCGACCGTGGCGACCACCACGCTGCGCAGGTGATCATCCGGGCTGGCATTGAGCCGTGCGCTCAGCCAGGAGTTGGCCATCCAGGCGGCGCCCAGGCCCATGACCAGGGAAACACCAATCAGGGTTGCGGTACGAGAGCTCATATCGGTATCTCCTACTCAAAGAAAGTCGAGCTGGACGAAGTAGTTGCGCCAGGCCCATTCCAGTTCCTGCGGCGACAGTGGCCCGGAACCGCCCTGGTAACGCTGACGATCGAGCGCCATGCTCAGGAGATCACGGGGATGGCAAGGCACCAGGGGCATGCCTTCAACGGCGTAAAGTTTCTGCAGGGCATAGCGCACCAGCGTCGGGTCATAGCGAATGCCCAGGCGCTCGGACTCCTGTTGCCAGATCCGTTCGTACTCATCGGGCTTCAGGTAACCGAATTGCAGCTTGTAGCCAATCCGCCGCAAGAAGGCCTCGTCGGCCAACTCCAGGGGATTGAGGTTGGTTGAGAACACCAGAATCAGATCGAACGGCAGCTCGCAATGCCGGCCGCCGCCGAGGTTGAGGAAGTCGCGCTTTTCCTCCATCGGGACGATCCAGCGATTCAACAGTTCGGCGGGAGCCATGCGCTGGCGGCCCATGTCATCGATGATGAACAGGCCATTGCTGGCCTTGAGCTGCAAGGCGGCCTGGTACTGACGGGTGAAGGGGTCATAACGCACGTCCAGCTGTTCCATGCTCAACTCACCGCCGGTGATGACGATCGGGCGTTTGCAGCAAAGCAGGCGACGGTCGATCCCTTCGTTGAGCATCAGATTGTTCTGTTGACCGTGATCATCCAGGCGCTGATGCACCTGAGGGTCATAAATCTCGATCACCGACTCATTGATCACGATGGCCTGGGGCACCCAGATGGCCTCGTCAAACAGGCGAATCAAGCGACTGCTGACATAGGTCTTGCCGGTACCCGCCGGACCATAAATCATGATCGCGCGCCCGGAGTTCAGCGCCACGCCCAGTTGATCAAGCATCCCCTCGGAGAGCACCATACCGCTCAGCGCCGTGTGCATATCGTGAGCATTGATATGTCCGTGGTGAATGGTCTGCACCTTGAGCAGGGAGCGGTAGGTACTCACCGGGAACGGTGCCGCACCGATATAGCCGCTACGCGACAGGGCATCGCGGGCAGCACCACGACCGCGTTCAGTCAAGCCATAACGCAGCGATTGCCCGCCCGTTTGTGCGCCGAACTGACCCAGCACCTCGACCCGCCCATCCTTGCGTAAAAACGTCAGGACCTCTTCCATGACCGCACCGGTCAGCGCCAGGCGTTCTACCAGCCGCGACATGTCCAGCACGCCGGCGTCGTACAAGTGCTTGCACACCAACTCGCCGAGAAAACTATCCGTCAGGCCCGTCTCGCTGATAGAGCACGGCTGGGGGGCCAGTCGCTGCACCGCTTCTCGCTCACTGTGGCAGGCATCACTCTCGACGACGTGCATGACTAACCTCCCAACCCATTGGCAAAGAGTTGCCAATGGACGGTGTTTAACGTACCGAGCAAAATGGCAATCGAATAAGGGAACGGCTTGCCGGCCACTTCATCTGAAGTCGGCGCCAGGTAGGCCTGCGCCCTCAGAATCAGCCAATAGCGCCCCAGGGTCTTAAACAATTGACCGCGAACCAGCACTATCAGCAAACCGCACACGCCACCGGCGATCAGGCTGAATAGCGCGGCCCATATCGCGTAATGGAAGGGTAAAAAACCGCCAACCACAGCCATCAATTTGACATCACCGGCAGCCATGCCACCGAGCGCGTACATGGGCAGGAACAGCGCAAAACAGATCAAGATGCCTAACAGGCTGCCGCCCAATCCGCTTACACCTCCTGCATACATCTGACCGACCAATCCCAAGGCAAGTCCCAACAGGACCAAGGTATTGGGAATACGGTGGTGCAGCAGATCGCTCACCACCGCCACGCCCAACAGTCCTATCAGCAAAACAGTCGAAACCAGCATTTCCGTGGACATGGGGCTTCTCCCTGCAAGGGATTAATCGTCAGCACGCAACGTTGTTATTGACGATTTGGCACAGTGCCGTGATCTTGGCACTGACACTGCCGCCCAGTAGTGTGAAGGCGACAGCCACAGCGACCGTAATCAATCCACCCGCCACCGCATATTCCACAATGGTCAGGCCATCTTCATCTTTGGCGAACTTGCGTAGCGAAGTTCCTATTGTTTGCAGCATCATGTTTCTCTCCCACTCCAGCGGTAAAACCGCTTAGAACATACGTTGGTAGAGGTCGAGCGAAGTCCATTGAGAAAGTTGCCCGGCAGCCTCATCAGCAAGGATAAAAAACAGCTGCCTGTTCCATGGGCATCGCCGTGTCACCCAACGGCAATTGCCTATCAGCAGGCCGCACCTTTGACCGCTGCGCACAGCGCCGTGATTTGGGTATTCACCGCGCCCCCCAACTTCACGAATATGGCTGCGACAGCCACTGTGATTAACCCACCGGCCACCGCGTATTCGACGATGGTCAGGCCGTTTTCATCTTTGGCGAACTTCATTACCGAAGTTTTGATTGTTTGCAGAGTCATTTTGTACACCTCATTTCGATAGTTGCTCTTCCGGGGAAAGCAGCTCTTTTTGCACTGCTTGTGGCTACCTTAGTCAGGGCAACACCAAGAGGGTTAGGAGGATTTTGCGTATCGCTAGGACTTTTTTGCGGACATGGCCAACAAGCGGGTTATTGGCCCCTGGGGAAGGAAAAGCAAAGGTTGAAACGAGGCGTGACTCGCCAATAGCACGCCCTTCATTCACAAGAGACGAACGGCTAATCCTGGGTGCAACGCCAACAGGCCAATAAACAACTGCCCGGTCCTGACCACCAGGCAAGATATGGATCGTATAGAACTAAAATAAGATCTCCTTAGCAGGATTTAGTCTGAAAAATGATATCAAATTGACAATACTACTCAGTGGATGGCGGCACGCACCTCAGAGCCCAGCACATGACGTCTAACGTGACCAGGAAACCATCACTACTGTGGTTCGATCGGACCCACGATCACTCCACAAGCGAGCTCATCACGCAGTTTGAGCACGCCTGCGACTGCAAACTGGCGAAAGAGTCGGTGTTCTCCAGCCAGATGCAGGCCGACATGATCTGCATCCATTTCGATCGCCCGGACACACCGGGCCTGAGGATGTTGCTGGAGACCAAACGCAGCGCCCCCACCATCCCCATCACCATGTTCACCGTGCAGCACTCCGAAGAGCTGGCTGTATGGGCCATGCGTTCCTGTGTCTGGGAATACCTGGTGTTGCCCCTTTCAGTCTCCGAGAGGAATCGCTACCTGGCGGCTGTAGCCCAGCTCCACAAGCTGCGTCGTCATGTCAAAGACCAGCGCAAGACACCGCAGATCGACCATTCCCCGACCCTGCCGGGCAGTATCCGGATGACCCCGGGCCACCAGAAACACCAGGCGCTCAGCAATGTACTGCTGTATATCGACCAGCATTTCCGGGACAGTATCGACCAGAAGGAACTGGCCCAGCGCTGCGGCATGACCGCCTTTCGCTTCAGCCGCCTGTTCAAGGAAGCCTACGGGCTCGGCTTCACGGATTACATCTTGAACAAGCGCATGAACTTCGCCAAGGAACTGCTCGACAACAGCCAGATGCCCATTACCAGCATCGGCTATGAAGCCGGCTTCAAGGATCCGTCCTACTTCGCCCGCGCCTTCAAGCAGTTCGCCAACTGTACGCCCAGCGAATACCGCCTGATGCGCCAGCGTGAAGTGCCTGTAGTCGCGCAACCGATACAGGACACTGCGACCATTGAAATGCTCGATAACCTGGTTCAGAGCCTCGGTGGCTGAAACGTTTGCGATTCCCGCGCACTGGCGAGGCCCTAGCGAATGGATAACCTCGAGGCAGGACCGGAACCCGCCGCGGTTCACTACACGGGCGGGTCATTCAGTCAGTCGGCGGCATGGGCTGAGCGAGGCGTGGGTTGGCTGGCGGGATAAACCGGTCCCCCACTCCACCTTGCTCCGTCAAACCTTGAAATGGCTGACCATCATCTGCAACTGGTTGCCCAAGCGGGCCAGCTCGACGCTGGAGGCGGCGGTTTCGTCGCTGGCGGCGGCGGTCTGCTCGGAAATGTCGCGGACGTTGATGATGCTACGGCTGATCTCATCGGCCACGGTGCTTTGTTGCTCGGCGGCGGCGGCGATCTGCTGGTTCATCGACTGGATGTCAGACACTGTGCGGGTGATATTTCCCAGTGAGACACCGGCCTTGCGCGTCAGCGCAACGCTGTTATCGGTCAGGCTACGGCTGTTGCTCATGACGTTGGCCACCTGCTGGGTACCGCTCTGCAAGCCGGCGACCAGGCCTTCGATTTCCTCGGTAGACTTCTGGGTGCGCTGGGCCAGGCTGCGAACTTCGTCGGCGACCACGGCAAAACCACGACCGGCCTCACCGGCACGGGCGGCTTCGATGGCGGCATTGAGCGCCAACAGGTTGGTCTGCTCGGCCACGGCCGACAGTTCCTCGGCGGCACTGGCGATCTGCGTGACACCATCGCGAATACCGCTGATCAGGTTGCGCAGGGTCTCGCCCATGAGCTGGATGCCTTGTTGCAGCGTGCCCAGTTCATCACGGCGAGTGACCACCTGGTTGTGAGTGAGGTCGCCACCGGCAATGCGCTCGACGACGCCGAGGGTTTCGCGGATCGGTCGGGTAATCTGGCGGGTGATGATGACCGCGGCCAGGATGCCGAACAGCAAGCTCAACAGGGTGCTGCCCAATTGCATCATGCGCGTCTGGCTGACCTCGCTATCGCGGCTGTCCACCTGCCCCTGGTAGAGGGCCTCGCTGCGAGCCGATATCTCCACCACTTGGTCGGCCAGTTCCTTGCCCGTCTGGGTAACGACATCATTGGCCGTTTTGTAGCCCAGAAAGGCGGTTCGGTAATTGCCCAGGGCGGTTTCCAGCTGGCGCAATGCATCCGGCAGGGGCGAGCCGAAATGTTCGCCAAGCTGTTTCAGGCTGCCAATGGCTCCATTTAATTGGTTGATGGCCTTCTGCTCGGTATCCGCGTTAGCCCCGGCAATGTAACCGCGTACTTCGAAACGGCTGAGCAGGAACTGCTCCCTGGTCTGGGCGACGGCCTGGAAGCGTTCGATACGCTCTGCGTCGCCTGGAGGCATTTGCAGCACGCTACTACTGACCGCATCGATCAGCTTCAAGGCCGCCGCGCCGTTATCGCTGAAGGTTTGTCGGGCACTGTTGCGGGCGCGATAGGCGTCATGCATTTTATTCAGCGACTGCTGGAATTTGCCGATAATGACCGCCTGTTCTCCAAGCAGTTTCACAAAATCCGGGTTCTTGAACGTCTGGGTCAGTTTTTGATCCTGGGTGCTGAATGCGTCCAGGGCGGACTGCACGTTCTGGGACGCTGCTTCATCGCCATTGCTCAGCATGTACTGCAGGCGAGCCACGCGCACCTTGTTCAGCAAGGTATTTAACAAGGTGATATCGCCCATCCGATCACTGCGCCAGATCAACTTGTCCAGGCTGGTCCAGCTGGTCAGGGCAAGGACAGTGGTCAGTGCCAGTACCAGGCCGAAGCCCAGGGCCAGCTTGAGGTTGACGCTGATATTGCCGAACCATTTGTTCATTCAATCCTCCACAATGCATGCGGTTTTTGGTTTTCGGGGCAACAGGGAGCTGTCCCCGGGGACCACCGGTGATCTTTCCATGGCAGGTACAGGCGCGATATGGCTTCGAAGGAACGTTTTTATTGGTTTTTTCTCGATGTTATCCACAGCTGTTTGATGGCAATAAGAGCAGCCGTTACTTTCCTCAACATATCCATACGGATGGAATGGCTGAGGCGAGTTATTCGAGGTTCTCGGAAACCACTCTTGGATAGATCGAGATCAAGGCAAGCCCCGCTGGGATAAGGACTTTTGCTCAGGATACTCAGAACCGGAGCCGGATGATAGCGCTAGGCCACTATCACCGAAAAGGTTTCACGCGAATCAGGGATCCCGGAGTCAGTCAGCGAGTCCGCCGGTTGGCTACAGGCCATTGCGCTCCTGCAACTCCCCTCGTCCAGCATATGGCATGGCACATCCCTGGCATCGCTGCTGACCAGCGGAGAGTGCGTGGTGAGAATTTTACAGGCTCGTCCATGAGTGGACCTGCACTTGTTGATCCGTCCGCCAATTAAAACAACGCCTTTTCTTACAAAATCCAGCGCTATTTCCCCTTTCCCAGCTATCCGTTCGGCGTTAGGGTTCATTCATCACTGTACATTCAGCGATACAGGATTGGCGTCCTGTGAATACGAGGCGGCTCCAGTTAATAACTACTCGGACACCTCAACATGAACGAACACTTCGAAACCACGCGCTTCCCTCGTCATAATCGTTTTATCCATGCCCTGATGCTGGAATCACAAGCCTGGTTCAGCCTGACTGACCTTGGTCGCCTGATGGGCCGTCCACTGGACGAGCGTCTGGCTCGCAAGCTCGACAGCGATCAGCGCCGCATGCTCTGGCTGAACTACCATGGAAAAATCCAGGAAACCCTGATGGTCAGTGAGTCGGGCGTCTACGCCTTGATGGTTCACCATCACATCCCGGAAAACCAGAGTCTGCGGCAATGGCTGACACATGAAGTCATTCCTGCATTGAGAAATATCCAGACAAGCATCCCCAATCAAGGTCCTAGCCTTAGTTCGCTACACTGGGCAGGTCATGCGGTCAGTCTGCTGCATTGGCAGAACGAGGCGTGGGTCAGGTGGCGAGATATGCCAGGGCTAATACAGCCGACGGAAAGAATGCCGCTCTAGTTGAAACTGGTAATAAGCCGCATCACCGAAGAGAAACGATGATGCGGCTTACTTCAAAAACAATCCTCTCTGGCGTGATGACTTGACTGCATTGCATAAGGCGGGCGTGATCGACAAACAGTCAGTCGACATCGTCATTACGATGCAAAAAAAATGACAAAACAGCGGTGACTGCTGCAAGGAAATGCCAATGGCAATCAAAAGCGACATCTTCGGCTGCGTTGAGCTGAGTGATAACGACGCTACGCGTTTTGTTCAGCACATGCGTGAAGACAAGCCCAATGCACAAGCCAAAGCCTCGTATGCACGCGGCCGTACTCTCATCAGCCAGGTCTCAGACAGGCTTGGACATTATTCGCGACGGACTGCTAGCGCACCTCCCCGACAAGATGGCTGACACCCTCGCCAACCAGGCAAAAGCGACTGGTCGTAGTAAATCTGCCATTGCCATCGACGCCCTACGCGACTACCTAGCTCGTAAAACGTGGCAAATCGCCGAGATTCAGCGTGCTGTAGAAGAAGCTGATATGAGCGACTTCGCCACGGATGAGGAAGTGGAAGCCACCTTCAGGAAGTGGGGTGCCGACGCGCGTTGAGTGGCTGAAAACCGCAATCAAGAATCTGGATGACGCAGCCGCCTATATCGCGGCTCGGACAACCCACAAGCAGCTCAAGCCTTCATGATTGAGGTCCGTGCCAGCGCTCAACGGCTGGCGCAGCTTCCCGCGATATAACGCCCTTTTTCAGACGCCAAAAACCACAAACCCCCGACTTTCTCTAGGAAAATCAGGGGTTTGTGTTTGCAGAATGTGGCGGTGAAGGAGAGATTCGAACTCTCGATACAGTTTCCTGTATACACACTTTCCAGGCGTGCTCCTTAAGCCACTCGGACACTTCACCGTATCTCGTCAAACCTATTCAGTCTGTCGAGGCGCGCTAATGTAGTCGAAAGCTTTTCCGATGGCAAAGGTTTTTTTCAGAATTTTCATGCGGTTAAGTCGATCAGTCGCACTCCCCCAGCCCCTCGGCCCGCGGAGCAGGGCAAAACCGCCAATCTCCGGCCCGGCGCGTAGCGCTCTATCCTCTCCACAGCAGGCCCGCCGCAAGCCGTCCACCCGGCCCACGGGCGGAAAAGCCTGACTCACCAGTCAGTCACGGCGCTTTACCTGACCCCAACGGCTGGGTAACGTCTGCCCCACTTCTATATAAGGAATTGCGTCATGAGTGAATTGATCTCTTACCACCTCGACGACGGTATCGCGACCCTGACCTTGAGCAATGGCAAGGTCAATGCCATTTCCCCGGACGTGATTGCCGCGTTCAACGCCGCCCTGGACCAGGCCACCGCCGACCGCGCTATCGTGATCATCACCGGCCAGCCCGGTATCCTGTCCGGCGGCTACGACCTGAAAGTGATGACCGCCGGTCCCAGGGAAGCCGTCAGCCTGGTGACCGCCGGTTCCACCCTCGCCCGCCGCCTGCTGTCCCACCCTTTCCCGGTGATCGTCGCCTGCCCGGGGCACGCGGTGGCCAAGGGTGCTTTCCTGTTGCTCTCGGCCGACTATCGCATCGGCGTCGAAGGGCCGTTCAGCATCGGCCTGAATGAAGTGCAGATCGGCATGACCATGCACCACGCCGGGATCGAACTGGCCCGCGATCGCCTGCGTCGTTCGGCATTCCACCGCTCGGTGATCAATGGCGAGATGTTCAACCCGCAGGATGCCGTGGATGCCGGCTTCCTCGACAAGGTGGTAGCCGCCGATGCGCTGAAGGACACCGCACTCGCCGCCGCCCAGGCGCTGAAGAAGATCAATATGACCGCCCACAAGAACACCAAGCTGAAAGTGCGCAAGGCGCTGCTGGACACCCTGGATAACGCGATCATTCTCGATCAGGAACATATGGGCTAAGCCTCGGGTGTAGGCCTTCAGCGCACAGGCACGCTCAAGGCCGTCAAAAGCTTCGCG
>NZ_JACAQA010000013.1:103496-122571 GCF_013385425.1 Pseudomonas gingeri
CAAAAGCTTCGCGAGCAAGCTCTGCTCCTACAGATTTTTGGTGTATGCAGAGTTTGTGTATGACGACCAACTGTAGGAGCCTGGCTTGCCAGCGAAGAGGCCTTCAAGGCCGCCAAAAGCTTCGCGGGCAAGCCCTGCTCCTACAGGATTGTGGTCGTATCCAGCATGTGTGTTCGGGCGAGGTATCTCTGGAGCGACTCCCCGTTTTGCAAGGCACAACCTCGCAACCGCTCTAGCCCGCACCTGTCGCCAGCAAGCGGAAACATGCGCTAAAACATCGCCATCTCCCGGCTACAGACGGCAATTGCCGAAAACAGTGCACATCCGTACACTGCGCCACCTTTTGTCCGGGCGGAACCTGTAGATGTTGTTTTTGCTGCGTATGTTGTTGATGGGACTGCATTTTGTGTTGGCCGGGGTGCTCGGTGTGTTGCTCGGGCTATGTCGCCCCTTCAATCCGGACAACAGCCGGCTGTGTGCCCGCCTCTATGCGTTGCCTGCGATGTGCATCCTGCGCCTGCGGGTGAAAGCCGAGGTCGGTGCATTGCTGAACCAGCCGCAAAGCTGTGTGATCGTCGCCAACCATCAATCCAACTATGACCTGTTCGTCTTCGGCAATGTGGTCCCCCGCCGCACCGTGTGCATCGGCAAGAAAAGCCTGAAGTGGGTCCCCCTGTTCGGCCAGCTGTTCTGGCTGGCCGGCAATGTACTGATCGACCGCGGCAACGCCCACAAAGCCCGGCGTTCCATGCTGACCACCACCGAAACCTTGCAGCACAAGGACACCTCGATCTGGGTCTTCCCGGAAGGCACGCGCAACCTGGGCGAAGAACTGCTGCCGTTCAAGAAAGGCGCGTTCCAGATGGCCATTGCCGCCGGTGTGCCAATCGTGCCGGTGTGTGTCAGCAGCTATATCAAGCACATGCGCCTGAACCGCTGGCGCAGCGGCAAGATCCTGATCCGCTCGCTGCCGGCGATTCCCACCGCCGGGCTGACGCTGGACGATATGCCCATGCTGATCGCCGAATGCCGGGAGCAGATGCGCACCTGCATCGAAGCCATGGATCGACAACTTTTCCCCGAACTCCCACGCGTTTGCTGACTCTGATCAGGCACGGCGGGATAAGCTGCACCCCGCCCCTCCCTCAAAAAAGAAGAAGTGATCAGCACTATGGGTAGAGTCGTTGCCTCGGCGGTTTACAGTGCCGGCAGGAAAGTCCGGGATATCACACTCGATGAAGGCAGTGCCTGGGCGGCCAAGCCCGACCACTTTGTCTGGATCGGCCTCGAAGAGCCCAACGCCCAGGAACTGGCCAACCTGCAAAAGCAGTTCAATCTCCACGAACTGGCCATTGAAGACGCCCTGGAAAAACACAGCCGGCCCAAGCTTGAAAGCTTCGGCGATGCACTGTTTATCGTCACCTATTCGCCGGTGCGCCATGAAGGCAAGCTGGAGTTCATCGAAACCCATATCTTTGCCGGCAACGGCTACATCATCACTTGCCGCAACGGCCACTCCAAATCCTACGCCCACGTCCGGCAACGCTGCGAAGCACGGCCGCTGCTGCTGGAGCACGGCGAGGACTTTGTGCTGTATGCCCTGCTCGACTTCGTGACCGAGAGCTATCAGCCCGTCAGCGAAGCCATCCACGCCGAGATCGACGAGCTGGAAAAGAATGTGCTCGGCAGCGCCCTGAACGAAGGCGATATCCAGCGCATCCATCATCTGCGCCGGGACGTGCTGCGCCTGCGCCGCTACGTCGCGCCGATGGTGGAGATCAGCGAGGAGGTGTCGCGCCTGGACTTCCCGTTCATCGACAAGAACATGCGCCCGTATTTCCGTGACGTGCAGATCCATGTCACCCGCCAGATGGAAGACCTGGCGACGCTGCGCGATATCGCCAGCCAGACCATCGAGATCGGCGTGCTACTGGAGGCGGCGCGCCAGAGCGTGGTGCAGCGCAAGTTCGCCGCCTGGGCGGCGATCCTGGCGTTTCCGACGGCAGTGGCCGGGATCTACGGGATGAACTTCCAGAATATGCCGGAGCTGAGTTGGCATTACGGCTACTTTGCCGTCCTGGGGTTCATCTCGGTAGGCTGCGTGACGTTATGGGCCAGCTTCAAGAGATCCGGCTGGCTATAACTCAACGCCGGTGATGGGGCCGCCCAGGCCCCTGAAGGCCCCCATCGACACCCTCACCAGTTCAGGCCGATGCCGCCTCTGGCTTATGCGCCACAAAACGCATCATCCATTCCGCAACAGTGGTGCCATGGTGCTCGTGCACCAGGCTCGCCACGCCGTTGGAGTAGATCTGCTGGCCAAGAAACTCCTGGCGGATCTCCAGCAGCGCCCGGGAGTAGTCGTGGATAAATTCCGGATGCCCCTGGAAGCACAGCACCTGGTCGTTGATGTGGTACGCGGCAAACGGGCAGAAATCGCTGGAGGCAATCACCGTGGCATTTTCCGGCAGTGCGGTGACCTGGTCCTGGTGGCTGATCAACAAGGTCAGCTCTTCGCGCACCGGGCTCATCCACGGCGCCTTGGCGGCCATCTTGTATTGATGGATGCCCACGCCCCAGCCCTGGGTCGCCCGCTCGGTCTTGCCGCCCAGCAGCAGCGCCAGCAATTGATGACCGAAGCAGATGCCCAGCAGCTTGTCACCACGCTCGTAGCGGTTGAGCAGGTAAACCTTGAGGGTCTGGATCCACGGATCGCTGCCGAAGGAATCGGCCTTGCTGCCGGTCACCAGGTACGCGTCGAAACTCAGCTCGTCACTCGGGTAGTTGCCCTGCATCACATTGTAAATGCTGAACTCGGCCGCGATCGGTTGCCGGGAGAACAGGCGCTCGAACATCTGCCCGTAGCCCTGATATTGATCGACCAGTTCCGGGCGCAGGACATCGGTTTCCAGAATGCAGATGCGTAACGACATAAAAATACCTGACACAAAAAGATAAAGAATGAAACCCGAGCCTGCCTTGAAACCTGCTTTCAAGGCAAGCACAGAACGCGCGCTCGCAAGCTCCGGTTCAGCTTGCCGGCAAACCGACGAAAGGGAGGCCGAACGGCCGTGCCCCTCACACTCGGACGAACGGTAGTCTGCTAAGGGACAGTCGCTTTTCACCCTTGCACGTGTCTAGCAAAAGGCCCGCTAGCCGGCTGGCGATATGCCTCATGCCTTTTTAAAAAGACTTCCTGATCTAATGATACGAAATGGTTCTAAGCCAAGTGTGACGCGGGCTCTAAGGTTAAGCCTGTAGCGATGGCCGTCGGGTTTTGCCGAGGCATCGTCTACGTCAGCTTTAGCATTGTTGTCAGTAGTCGTCGTCAGGAATAACAACAAAAGGCAGTCCGCCATGTTCAAACATTCGAAAATCCGTCAAGCCGGTCTCATCGTCATCGCCACCACCTTACTATTGATCCTGCCGAACCTCACCAAAGTGATCGGCTAGACGCTCTGTGGCGTGTTTCCCGGCAACCCCGCACCGACCCTTACGGGTTCACTACCGAAGTGCGGTTTTGTGTGCCAATCTTGAGCCATGACTCGATGGAGGGTGACTCATGCGCTACTGGATCATCATTACCGCGCTGCTCATCAGCTTTTCCGCCCAGGCCGGCATTATCGATGTGAATCGCGCGGTGGACGAAATCCGCGACGGTGCGCTGATTCTCGATCTGCGTAATAACGCCGATTTCGCCGCCGGCAATGTGCACAACTCGC
Organism: Pseudomonas gingeri; assembly: GCF_013385425.1. GTDB lineage: Bacteria > Pseudomonadota > Gammaproteobacteria > Pseudomonadales > Pseudomonadaceae > Aquipseudomonas > Aquipseudomonas gingeri_D. The sequence goes on from NZ_JACAQA010000013.1 coordinate 107,219, forward strand.
TGCAAGTCGACCTGACCCTGGAGGACGGCACCGGTAACAATGCCGAGGGCCTGGCCTACCAATTGCGCCAGGTGGTGTTCGATCCCAGCGCCACGGTGGTCATCTATAGCGACACCAACCAGCACGCCCTCGATGCCGAAGACACGCTGATCAAGCATGGCTACCTCGGCATCGTCAACGGCGGTAATTACGAAGAATTGCGCGACGCGATCTTCGACCATGTCGAAGACACCCCGAGCTGGGTCTTCGAAAACGACGACAACACGGCCGACGAGGCCGCACCATCAGGTCCTCCTGCCGAATGAAACCGCTGATACTGCTCACCTCCCTGCTGTTCTGCCCTGCCCTTTACGCCGCGCAACTGGAACTGCCCCAAGGCACCGGCAGCCGGACCTGGCAAACCGAGGAACTGCTGGGCCAGGCCCAGACCATCACCGTCAAGGATGATGTCTCCTACAAGCGCGATATGACCTATCGCGCCGTGCCAATGGCAACATTGCTGCAAGGCATCAAGGCCGACGATCATCTACAGGCGGTGGCGCTGGATGGTTTTGCCGCCGAGATGGGCGCCGCCCCACTGTTGAACCGCCAAGGCGCCCAAGCCTGGCTGGCGGTGGAGGATCCGGCTCAGCCATGGCCGCCACTGGCTGACGGCAAACCGAGTGCCGGGCCGTTTTACCTGGTCTGGACAGACCCGCAGGCCGGCCATATCAGTCCCGAGCAATGGCCCTACCAGATGGCCAGTATCCAACGCCTGGCCCCGGTGGCCGAACGTTTCCCGGCCCTGCGTCCGGACCCGAAGCTGGCGGCCAATGATCCGGTGAACAAGGGCTTTGCCCTGTTCCAGAAAAACTGCATGGCCTGCCATCGACTCAACGGTGCCGGAGACGCACAGGTCGGACCGGACCTGAACGTGCCCTACAACCCCACCGAATATTTCGCCGCGGGCTACCTCAAGCGCTATATCCGCGACCCGCAGAGCCTGCGGCACTGGCCGCAGGCGAAGATGCCCGCGTTCGCCCCGGCGGTGCTGCCGGACGGCGAACTGGACCAACTGGTGGCGTACCTGAAACATATGGCCAAGCGCAAACAGCCGCTCTAAGACGTTATTGCTGCTGCACCGACAGGACCGGCAACACCGGCGTCGGTGACACCAGCACCTTGGCGTGCATCTGCTCACAGCCGCCGCCCCGGCGCATGCCACGGACCGGACAGGCATCAAGGTAGTCCAGGCCCACCGCCAGTTTCAGATGGCGCTCGGGCCGGGACAACTGATTGGTCACATCGAAGCTGTACCAGGCGTCGTCCAGCCAGGCTTCGGCCCAGGCGTGACTGGCCAGGTGCTCGCTGTTCTCGCTGTACAGATACCCCGACACATACCGCGCCGGAATCCCCAGGCTGCGTGCGCACGCCAGGAACGCGTGGGTATGGTCCTGGCACACCCCGGCGCGCCGGGCAAAGGCCTGGGCGGCACTGGTGTCGACTTCAGTGGCACCCGGCGTGTAGGTCATGTGCTGGTTCAGCGCCTGCATCAGGTCGATCAGCGCGCTGCGATCACGCCGCTTGCGGCATTGCTTGTCGGCGAAGCCGCGCAGGGCATCGTCAGGCTCGGTCAGGCGGGTCATGCGCAAGAACGGCAAGGCCGACTGGCTCTCGTGTTCGGCCTCGCGCTGCTCGTCGATATCCACCTGGCCCCGGGCGCCGATGATAATGGCTTCATGGGGCTCGTCGAGGGTCAGCACGTGGAGGATATTGCCGAACGGATCGAGCTGCGCCCGCACCGGACGCGGCAGGGTCAGTTGCCAGCTGAGCACGTGCTGGCGCTCGCTGTCGTGGGGGGTCAGACGCAAATACTGGATGCTCGCCCGAACCTGATCCTCGTAGTGATAGGTGGTCTCGTGGCTAATGGAAAGTCTCATGCAGCCTCCAGGTAGGAACTGTGGATGGCGTTGCCCAGTTCGGCAACCAGGGGAATGAACTCGATCAGCCAGGTGTGCAGGCCTTCATCGAGGATTTCATCGATACCGGTGTAGCGCAGTCGCGCGTCCATCTCGGCGGCCAGGCGCTGGGCCGGCCGGCCGTTGATGCCCGGCAGGCTGGCGAGGATCTGGTCGATTTCTTCGGTGCAGGCGCGCAATGAGCGCGGCACATCGGCACGCAACAACAGCAGTTCGGCGACCTGCCGCGCGCCCGGGGCGTCACGGTAGATCTCAGTGTAGGCCTCGAACGACGACAAGGCCCGCAGCAACGCACTCCACTGGTAATAGGCGTGGGCCGTGCCGTCGCTGACCGCGTCAGCCTGGTCGCCGGCCATGTCATAGCGGGCATCCAGCAGGCGCAGGGTGTTGTCGGCCCGTTCGATAAAGGTACCCAGGCGAATGAAACGGAAGGCATCGTTACGCATGATGGTGCCGTAGGACGCCCCACGGAACAGGTGGGAACGTTCCTTGATCCACTCGCAGAAACGACTCATGCCATAACGCCCCAGGCCCTGGTCGGCAATGCCGCGAATCTCCAGCCAGGTGGCGTTGATGTTTTCCCACATGTCCGCGGTAATCCGCCCACGTACCGCATGGGCACTGGCCCGTGCCGCCCGCAGGCAGCTGAAGATGCTCGCCGGGTTGGCCGCGTCCAGGGCGAAGAAGTGCAGCAGCCGGTCGGCATGCAGCTCGCCATGGCGCTCCAGATAGTCGTCCAGGGTGCCGGTGATCAGCAACGGCATGGCCATTTCGTGCAGGCCGTCACCCCGACCGTCCTGCGGCATCAACGACAACGAATAACTCACGTCGAGCATCCGCGCGAGGTTTTCCACGCGCTCCAGATAACGCGACATCCAATACAAATCCGAGGCAGTTCTACTTAGCATGTCAGGCTTCCTTAATCCTCGACCACCCAAGTGTCCTTGGTGCCGCCGCCCTGGGACGAGTTCACCACCAGGGAGCCTTCGCGCAGTGCGACGCGGGTCAGCCCGCCCGGCACCACGCGGGTCTCGCGACCGGAGAGGACAAATGGACGCAGATCGATATGGCGCGGGGCAATGCCGCTCTCGACAAAGGTCGGGCAGGTCGACAAGGACAACGTCGGCTGGGCGATATAGGCATGGGGCTTGGCCTTGAGCCGGGCACGGAAATTCTCGATTTCCGCGGCGCTCGCCGCCGGCCCCACCAGCATGCCGTAGCCGCCCGAGCCCTGGGTTTCCTTGACCACCAATTCAGGTAGATGCGCCAGCACGTGGGAGAGTTCCTCGGGCTTGCGACATTGCCAGGTCGGCACGTTCTTCAGAATCGGCTCTTCGTCCAGGTAGAAACGGATCATATCGGTGACGAATGGGTATACCGACTTGTCGTCCGCTACCCCGGTGCCGATGGCATTGGCCAGCACCACATTGCCGGACCGGTAGGACGACAGCAGGCCGGGCACACCGAGCATCGAATCGGGGTTGAAGGCCAGCGGATCGAGGAAGGCGTCGTCGAGGCGGCGATAAATCACATCCACCTGTTTCGGGCCGTCGGTGGTACGCATGAAGACCTTGTCGTCACGCACGAACAGGTCGGCCCCCTCCACCAGTTCCACGCCCATTTCCCGGGCCAGGAACGCGTGCTCGAAGAACGCACTGTTGAAGCGCCCGGGCGTCAGTACCACCACGCTCGGGTTGTCCAGGGGACTGGAGCTTTTCAGTGTGTCGAGCAACAGGTTGGGGTAATGGTCGATGGGCGCGATGCGTTGGGCGGCGAACAGCTCGGGGAACAGGCGCATCATCATCTTGCGGTCTTCGAGCATGTAGCTCACGCCGCTGGGAGTGCGCAGGTTGTCTTCGAGAACGTAGTAGCTGCCGTCGCCATCACGGACCAGGTCGACCCCGGAAATATGCGAGTAGATATCGCGGTGCAGGTTCAGGCCCTGCATGGCCAGCTGGTACTGCTCGTTGGCCAGGACCTGTTCGGCGGGGATGATCCCGGCCTTGATGATTCGTTGTTCGTGGTAGAGGTCGGCGAGAAACATGTTCAGCGCCTTGACCCGCTGGATGCAGCCGCGTTCCACGACACGCCATTCACTGGCGGGAATGCTGCGGGGAATGGTGTCGAACGGAATCAGCCGTTCAGTGCCTTGCTCGTCTCCATAGAGGGTGAAAGTAATCCCGGCGCGATGAAACAGCAGATCGGCCTCACGTCGCCGTTGTGCCAACAACTCCTCGGGAGTGTCGGCCAGCCAACGAGCAAATTCCCGGTAATGCGGGCGGACCTGTCCGCCGGCATCGTACATCTCGTCAAAATAGGTGCGGATCATGCCGTGCTCCTTGTCACCCGGTCACAAGAGCCTTCGCAAGGCCCGTGCCATCGGCATAAACGCTTTAATATCAACAGGTTGGATAATCATCCAACTTGCGCCGCACCATCACTGTGCAGTAAACGCCCCAATGTAATCAGCAGCGCCTCATTGCGAAGCAGGCTTTGCCTATCCACCAGCATAGTCAGAGTTTGTCCGCCTGCGCGGGCGGTCCTTTTTTGTGCGTGATAAACAAAAACGGCCAACCCTTGGGTCAGCCGTTGCTGGTTGAAAGAAGAAGTGCACTCAATTGAGTGCCCGCACCGGGTGCTTGACGCCCCACCCTTCGATCGTACCGCCCAGGGGCTCGACCACCGCCCCGAAGTTCTGCTCGAAGTCACCGATACCGCCATAGGTGGCGTACATCACCTTGCTCAGTTCCAAGTACCAGGCGCCGTCGTCGCGGACACTGACCTGGGCATTCAAGGATTCACCGCGAAACTTGCCTGCCGCCCTGCGCGCCCGCTCCTCGTCCGGGAAAACGGCATAGAACTCGATGGGATGGATGCGTGCGAAATCAAAACCGCCTTCTTTCATGCGGCGCAGCACGTTGCTGCTGATGTCTTCTTGATAGGCTGTGCTCATGAAACGTCCTCCTCAGCAAGCGTTGGATAGACTTTCCGTACTCCCGAACCAGGCACCGAACGGCGCTGGCGATACGACAAACGGGAAACAAGCATGTAGCTGACAAGACCAGACCTATAGCGAATCATTCGCTGATCTCCCTTGCAGAGTAGCGCGATGACATCGCCTCTGCCAGAGGGAATGCAGAGGAAAAAACGCGGTCAGGGTAAAGGCGTGATACTGAGGATCTCGATGCTGTTCTGATCCTTCAGGCTTTTGACTGTCGGGTCCGGGGCACGGCCTTCCAGGTCATTGAGGTCCAGTGTGGCAGGAACCGGCAACAGCTTGGCGCGAATCAATCGCGCGGCCTGTTCCAGGTCCGGTTGGCTGGCGCATTCGAACTGTTCGGTGTCCTGCACGCCATGATCGTCGACGAAGGTAACTGCCCACTTGCTCATCGGTGCCTCCTCGGTAAAGCCCATGGATGGGCTTATAACATCTGGACTGTGGGGCACGGGAGATCGTTCAACCTGCTTTGAGCCGCACAAGCCCTGGAAAACACTGCATAACCTTGTAGGAGCAGGGCTTGCCCGCGAAGAGGCCCTCAAGACCGCTAAAAGCTTCGCCGGCAAGCCAGGCTCGAACGTTCCGACAATGTCAGTGAACGTTTCGACAAGGTTTCAGCCCCTCACTTCTCCGCGCGTTCCTTCAGGGCCTTGAGGGTATTGAACGGCGCATCGACCACAAACTTGTTGGCCAGCCACGATGGCACGCTGCCGCCCGGCTCGGTATGCACCTGGTAAGTCACTTCGGTCATGCCGCCGTCCTTGGGCACCAGCTTCCAGAAGCCTTCGACCTGGGCGACACGGACATAACCTTTCTCTTCCGGCAGGTAGGTCGGCACTTCCTTGAGCGCGCGGGTCAGGCTGCCGTCAGCGCCCTTGGTGGTGGTGATCTGCAAGATCGAGTCACGATCGGTGACCGGGAACGGTGCCTTGAACTGGGTGTAGGTCCAGCTCAGGTCACCGTCCTTCTTCAGCAGCTTCTGCGACTTGCACTCGTGAATCCAGGCACAGGCGCCGACCACGTCTTCCTGCAGCGCCTGGATCTTCGCCACGGGTGCCTTGATCAGGGTCACGCCACGGTAGGCCTTGTACTGGGAGTTGGCCACTTCACTCAGGGAAACCTTGATGCCGTCCTGATCCTTGGCCGTTTCCCAGTTTTCCGCGTAGGCAGTACCGCTCAACAAGACAGTCAAACCACAAACCACAGCCATTCGATGCAGCGAACTCATTGTTTTATTCCTTATTGTTGAAGTTCCGGTCATTGAACACACCTTAAGCCGCTGTCATTTGCTCCCACCAGCCGATCAAGCGGATAGCCTCTTCACTGCTGCTACCGCATACCTCGGGATCGGCCTGGAAAGCCCCGCACACAGAGGGCCGTTCAGGCTTGCCAAACAGGCCGCACAGACCTTCGACCGAGAGTTGCACGCAACGTTCTCCCGCCGGCTTGCCGTTGGGCATACCCGGAATCGGTGTACTGATGGAAGGGGCGATGCAACAAGCGCCACAGCCCTCACGGCACTTCATGACGACAAGCTCCTGACAAGGGAAACGGTGTGTGGAAGACAGAGTAACCGCTAAAACGGCTGTTTAAAATTGGTCGCATAATTGTTTTTCACCGATAAGCCCCATGACCGGGCAGTCACCGACGAAGCGTTGTGCAGGGAGCGGCCGTTTTACTGTTTGAATTCAAAATCCAGGGCCGCACCGTCGACTTCCTTGCGGTTTTCGTTACGCAGCTGCAGGTCCATCTCATTCTTGAGCAAGCGCCCGTTGAGCTGGAAAGGTGTCTGTTCAGGCGTTTTTTCGAATAGCTGCGGTAACAACGGCCGACTTTTCGACAACGGCACTGCGCCCAGCGGTTCAAGACGCTTGACCATCTCCTGGGGCAGACTCAGATCCAGCTGGGCCGGTGGCAGCTTGGTGTTCAGCGCGTCACTGGCCGGCACGGCCTTGGCGGCAATCGGTGCACGTCGCTTGGCCTTGCCCGGCGGCGCCTTCCGGGTTGTTGCCCGTTTACTCGGCAGCGGCTTTTTCTTCACCAGCTTGACGCTGCTGGCCGGGGTCCCGAGCGGCTTCTCCGTCGTCGCGGGCACGCTGCTGGCCTGGGCCTGCGCCGTCACAGCCCCCCCGGCGCCCATGCCTGTCAGCAGGATCATCAACAGCAAACGAATGGAAAAAGTCGCTTTCATAGGCTCTACGACGTGGACGACAGAGGGCGCATATGCTCGCCTGTTGAACGCCTCCTGACAAGCAGGCGATCATCCGGGGCCGTCCATTCCTGTAGCCATCCCGTTACAAAAGCCCCGCCGCGGTCTCCTGGCACAGCTGGCTGGCCAGCATGCCGAGGGTCATCAATGCCCGTTCGGCCTCGCGGTTCCAGGGGATCCCGCAATTGAGCCGGATACAGTGGTTGAATTGCTCGGTGTTACTGAAGATCAACCCCGGGGCGATACTGATGCCCTGCTGCAGCGCCCGCACATGCAACTCCTGGGTGTTGACCCGTCCGGGCAGGCTGACCCACAGAATGAAGCCGCCGGTGGGCCGGGTCATCTGCGTCCCTTCCGGGAAGAACTGCTGAACCGCCAATTGAAAGGCACTCAGGTTCTTCCGGTACTCCTGGCGGATATAACGCAGGTGTCGATCATAGCCGCCGTTCTCCAGGTAGGCCGCCACCGCCATCTGCGTCACGCTGCACGCCGAGTGGGTACTGAAGGTCTGCAAGCGCTGGATTTCCTGCTGGAACTTGCCGGCGATCATCCAGCCGATGCGCACGCCGGGGGACAGGGTCTTGGAAAAGCTCGAGCAGTAGATCACCCGGTCCAGTCGGTCATAGGCCTTGAGGGCCTTGGTCCGGCCGACTTCGAACATCAGCTCGCCATAGATATCGTCTTCGACGATCTGGATATCGAAGTCCGAGGCCAGGCGCAGCAGTTGCTTCTGCCGCTCTTCCGGCATGGTTCCACCCAGCGGATTGCTCAGGCGAGTGGTCAAGACCAGGGCCTTGATCGACCATTGGTTGGCCGCCAGTTGCAGAGCCTCCAGGCTCATGCCGGTGGACGGGTCGCTGGGAATCTCGATGACTTTCAGGCCCAGCAGATCGGCCAGTTGCAGCAGACCGTAATAGGTCGGCGATTCGGCGGCGATCAGGTCGCCCGGCCGGGTCAGCACCCGCAACGACATTTGCAGGGCGTCCACACAACCGTGGGTGATCACCACTTCCGAAGGGTCGATCACCACCCCGGCATCGCGCATGCGAATCGCCACCTGTCGGCGCAAGGGTTCGAAACCGGGGCTGAACATGTAGCTGAAGGCCCGCGGACTGTGGAAGCGCGTGACCTTGGCCAATTGCTGGTGCAGGGCGCGCACCGGCAGGTAATCCACCGACGGCACCGCCGCACCGAAGGGAAACACCCCTTCACGACGGGACTCGACCAGCACCTGCTGAATGATGCTGCTGCGGGTGACCAGCCCTGGTCGCTCGACCCGGGCGATGTCCGGCGTGGGCGCGGTCAGGGCCGGGGTCTGGTGGACGTAGTAGCCCGATTGCGGACGCGCGCGGATCAGCCCCTGGTCTTCCAGGTTGGCATAGGCCTGCAGCACCGTGGCGTGGCTGACATTGAGCTGCGAGCTCATCTTGCGCACCGACGGCACCCGCTCACCCGGCTGATAGACGCCCCGCCGGATATCCTCGGCGAGCTGCTGCGCAATACGTTGGTAGAGCAATAGGTTGGTCATGAAGCGGCACTCGGTTTCAACGGCATTTTTATTCTTGGAAGCAACGATACCGGAACAGTTCAAAAGTGTACTGGCACAGTTTCTACAATAGTCGACAATACAGTGACAAGAGAAGTAAAACTGTACGGGCATCTGCATTGCGGTCTGCAAGCCATTGAACGTGTTCTGCCAACGCGGGTGCTCGTCCTGGTAAATCTGATTACCGCTTACGATTGCGGCGTACTGCCCCGGGTACGCCGCGCGAACTGCTGACCCCTGCTCTGCACCTGAAATGCCAGCCCCTGTGCTAGCGTGATGAAGCGCGACGCTAGCGTCCGGGCCGCATGCGTTAGCTGCCCAAGCGCAACCCACCATCACAAGTGATGATGTCCCCGCTGATGAAACTATTGGAGATGAGGAAAGCGATGGCCTGCCCAACGTCTTGCGGTTGCCCCACGCGCCCGACGGGCGTCTTGGCGGCATAGTCGGCAAAAACGGGAGCCTTCTGCTCGTCCGTCAGGAAATCCCACCAGGGCGTGTCGATCACACCAGGAGAAACTCCATTGACCCGCAGAGGACGCAACTCCGCGGCGAGGATAGGGACCAGTGCGGCAACCGCTGCGTTAGCTGCGCCGATCCCGGCTGTCCCAGGCATGGCGGACTGAGCGGTCACCGCCGAGATGAAGGTGATACTGCCGTCCTTGCGCAACGAGGGGAGCGCAGCCTGTGCCGTGGCAAAGTGAGGGAAAACCTTTTCCTCGAAACCTTGCCGCACTTCGTCGAGGCTGACAGATGCGAATGGTCCGGCCCCTTTGCCGCTACCAAGCGACAGTACGAGGTGATCGAATGCGCCGATGCCCGCGAAGGCATCGGCTAGGCTGCCCGTGTCAGCGGCATCAAGAACGAGGACGGTAAGATCACCGCCCAATTCAGTCTTCGCCACTTGCAATCGCTGTTCGGTACGGCCTGTGATCGTGACTTTGTGGCCCAGGGCAAGAAGCTGGCGAGCGGTCGCAAAACCAATACCGGTCGATCCTCCGATGATGACTGTGTGTTGTTGAATTGACATGATTTTTCCTTTTCTAATGGTTGAGAGATGAAATGCGTGACGACGGTGGGTCAGACCGGTTGCGCGACTGAAGTCGTTATGCGCCGCTTGATGTGCCGGGATGGGCTTTCGGCAAGCCGACAAGTTCGAGACTGATCGACCGCAGGCGCTCACGCGCGGCAGCGTCATAGGCTTGTGGGTTGGCCCGTCGTGGCTGAAGTCCAGCGAAATACAGACCGCTCACTCCTTCCGTCTCGCCGGCAACAGCAAGATGGAGGATTGCATTGGCCCCTTCGTCAACGGTGCTGATCGGTGCGATACCGTCTTTTCGCACCATGGCGGTATCCATGTAGGTCGCCGGATGCAGGCTGTTTGCCGCGACCCCAGATCCGTCCAGTTCACGGGCAAGATCGAAGGTGAACATGATCTGCGCGAGCTTGCTCTGGCAGTAGGCTCGCGCACCGCTGTAGCCATTCGTCAGCATGATGTCGGCGAAATCGATGGACTGCTGGCCCACCGATGCAACATTGACGATTCTGGCGGGTTGGCTCTTTTGCAAAAGCGGCAGTAGAAGGCGCGTTAGCAAGAAGCCGGAAAGATAGTTCACGGCAAAACGCAACTCGTAGCCATCCCGACTTACCTCCCGCGACGAACCGGGACCGCCAACGCCGATTCCAGCATTGTTGATAAGTACGTCAAGACGGCCATGGTCACGTTGAATGGCTTCCGCCAGTGCACGCACCTGTGATCGCGAAGAAAAATCGGCCGGATAGAAAGTTCCGCTGCCGCCTAAATTGCGGATCTCTGTCAGCAGACCCTCGGCCCGCAATCGGTCGCGGCCATGGATCAATACGGTCGCACCTGACTTTGCGAGTCGTTGGGCAACCCGACGCCCGACGCCATCGGTAGATCCTGTAATCAATATCGTCTTTTCTTTTAGCTCCATGCTGCCAACCTCTATTGAACTTAATAGCGTTGCTGGCATTGTTCCCCGATCCCGATACCACAAACAGTTCCCGACCTATCATGGTATCGATACTGCTATGCTGAGGAGATGAGCGATCTTCCGACCACCTCTGAAATTCGTCGCCGCGAGTTCGGAGCCTTCCTGCGTTCCCGCCGCGAAAAGCTGACGCCTGCCAACGTCGGGCTGGCTGAAGGATTCCGCCGGCGAACACCAGGGCTGCGGCGCGAAGAGGTTGCATTGCTCGCGGGCGTAGGAACCACTTGGTATACGTGGCTCGAACAGGGACGTGATGTGCATCCCTCGGTTGAAGTGCTATCGGCACTTGCCGACGCGCTCAAGCTCGATCCCGCCGAACGGAGGCATCTTTTCGTCCTGAACAACCGGCCGCCGCCGGAGGCCGCCTTGACAGGTCCCGAACGGGTCGAGGAGCCGTTGCGACGGATGCTCGATAGCCTGACGGGGCAACCTGCCTATGTATTGGGCCGTCGCTGGGACGTGCTCGCCTGGAACCGTGCGGCCGAGGTACTGTTTGGCGACTATGGCAAGCTTCAAGGCGACGAGCGCAACATCATGCATCTCGTCTTTGCCAACGGGGCGCACCGTCGTTTGCTGGTCGATTGGGACAAACTCGCACCGGCGGCGCTGGCCATGTTCCGTGCCGACAGTGCCCGTTATGCCGGCGATCCCGAGTTCGAGCGGTTGATTGCCACGCTGATGAAAGCCAGCCGCGAGTTCCGAGACTGGTGGCCCAGGCACGACGTGCAGCGGCCCTTTACCGGACACAAGCGCATCAAGCACCCGGTGGGCGGTCGCATGACGTTTGAATACACCAGCCTGGTCGTTTCCGATCAGCCAGACATGAAACTCATCGTGTACACGCCACTCGACGAGGCGAAGACGGCCGTGAAACTGGCTGACTTGCTTCAGACGCCATCTCGGAGCAATAGGAATGCAAGGGTTGAGTAGCCAATGCCCCTTGCCTCTGGCTAACACTTCCCCTTGCCGGGTGTGTAGAGGACGTTCGCCTCCAAGCCACCAGCGAGGCCACCACAGCCAAGCGGGTTGCGCTTGCGCGCAACGCGCCATGCCTGGCGCACAATAAAAAACCCGGCGTTTTTGTGGACGCCGGGTTTTCGGGGGAAGCGTCCCGCCGTCAGCGCGCCGCGCCCAGCTGGCCTTTCTCATCGGAAAAGACAATCTCGACCCGACGATTCTGCGCCCGTCCACGCTCGGTGGCGTTCACATCCACCGGGTACTGGTCGCCATAACCTTCAACCTGGATGCGCTTCTCGTCGATCCCCAGGTCCACCAGCATATCGGCCACCGACTGCGCGCGCTCGCGGGACAGTTTCAGGTTGCCGTCGGCATCGCCGGTGCTGTCGGTATAACCCTCGATACGCACAACGCGCCGCGGGTTGAGCTGGAGAAACTGCACCAGTTTGAGCACCGTGCGGTTGGCCGAGTTCTTCAGTTCCGCCTCACCGGTGTCGAACAGCACATCGCCGAGGGTCATCACCAGGCCGCGATCCTTCTGGTTACTGGTCAGGCTGGCGATCTGCTCTTCTACCCACTTGCCCTGCTGCTGCACGCTGAGCAATTTGCTTTCGCGCAACGCCAGTTGCAGGCGCTGACGCTCCAGTTCCAGCTTGGCCGCCCGCTCCTGGTTCAACGCGGTTTCGGTGTGTTCTCGGGCAATGTCGGCGTAGCGCTCACTCAGGTAGGCGTAGTGCTCGACGTCACCGGCGCTGCCCAGATAGCCGGACAGGCGCTCGGCCCGGGACAGGGATTCACCGGCGCGGATCACGTCCTTGGGCGCGTAACGCAGCACATTGGCGTCTTCCTTGACCTTCTGGAAACTCGCCGACGCCGCCTGCAAGGCCGCCTCGCTGTCGTTCTGGCCGGCGCAACCGTACAAACCGACACAGGCCAGCAACAACAGGCCGCCCACCCTTGCGCTCGAATAGATCATTGAGCCGCCTCCAGTTGCTTGTGCAGACGCGTGATGCGGGTGTTGAGCAGCGTGACCTGCTCCTGGCTCTTCTCGGTCAGGACCTTGGCTTCGGCCAGGCGTGCATCCAGCTCGGCCTGTTCAGACTTGCGCCGGGCACCACGGAAAGCATCCTCGAGCATATTGGCCTTGGCCCGGCGGAACTTGTCCTCGGCCATTTTCAGCTCAGGGACATCGTTGGCGTTGGCCCCGACGGCATGGGCCTGCGCGATGGCGCGCTCGGTCAGGCGCATCTGCTCGTTCGGCGCCGGGTCGGTGGCACAGCCCACCAGCGCCAGCACGGCCAGGGCCGCAAATAGAGGTCGAATACTCACAAAAAAATCCCTAGGGTTTTGGGGCGCTGACCGGTTGCAACTGCGCCTTCCAACGCTCCAGATTGCGCTGCAGCGCGGCTTCGGTCAGGCCGGAGGCGGGCAATTCTGTCATCTTTTTCGCCAACTGTCCGCGCAACCAGGGATCATTGCAGGCCGAGTTGTGGGAAACGGCGAGAAACAGACCGGGCTGGTCGACCGGTTGCGGATAGGCCTTGAGGTCGTTGGCCATGCCCAGGGCCTGGGTCGTGACCATGCCGGCATAACGCCCGGCCAGCACGTAGTCGACCTCGCCCAGCAGCAGCTTATGGAAAGCCGGGGTCAAGGCCGGCGTACGTTGGAGGGTCAGGCGCTCCTTGCTGAAAGTGCTGAACGGCTGGGTCAGCCGGGCCTTTTCCGAGATAGCCCCGGTGTGCCCGCGCAAGTCCTCGGCGCTGCTGTAGAGCAGCGGCGAATCCTTGCGGGTCCAGACCAGGAAGTCGTTGCGCACCAGCGCCGGGTGGATGTAGTCCAGCGAATCCAGCTCATCGAGGGCGATGGGCGCATCCACCAGCAGATCCATACGCCCACTGCGCACCTCTTCCTGGGCCTGGGCACGTTTGCCGCCGTAAAGCACTTCGACCTTGAGCCCCAACTCCCCCGCCACCTGGCGCAGCAGATCGGCACTGGCGCCGATCAGGTGCACCGGGTCCTGCGGGTCGCGCCACAGGTATGGCGGCGAGTCCGGGCTGCCGGTGACGATCAGGCGCTCGCATTTGCCCAGCGCCAGGGCTTGTGGGGACAATACGGGCAAGCCCAAGCCCAGCAGCAGTGACAGCGCAACGGCGCGAAGCCTGTCCATGACCTCAATCTCCAATCCTGCAGAAGGCGTTCAGCCAATCATTTCGCAAAAAAAAACCCGGCCAGACGGCCGGGTTCTTTTATAAGCCAAGCCGCCGGATCAGACCAGCTTCTCGAACTCGGGAACGGCTTCGAACAGATCCGCCACCAAGCCGTAATCGGCCACCTGGAAGATCGGAGCGTCTTCGTCCTTGTTGATCGCGACGATTACCTTGGAGTCCTTCATACCGGCCAAATGCTGGATCGCGCCGGAGATACCGACGGCGATGTACAGCTGTGGCGCGACGATCTTGCCGGTCTGGCCGACCTGCATGTCGTTCGGTACGAAACCGGCGTCGACCGCGGCACGGGAAGCACCCACCGCGGCACCGAGCTTGTCGGCCAGGGCGTACAGGTGCTTGAAGTTGTCACCGTTCTGCATGCCACGGCCGCCGGAAACGACGATCTTGGCAGCGGTCAGTTCAGGACGATCGGACTTGGCCAGCTCTTCGCCAACGAACGACGATTTGCCTGCATCGTGAGCAGCGGCAACCGCTTCAACCGCAGCAGCGCCACCTTCAGCGGCAACCGGGTCGAAACCGGTGGCACGCACGGTGATGACCTTGACGGCGGCGTTCGATTGCACGGTGGCAATGGCGTTACCGGCATAGATCGGACGCTTGAAGGTGTCAGCGCTTTCCACCGAGATGATCTCGGAGATCTGGTCGACGTCCAACTGCGCGGCAACCCGTGGCAGGATGTTTTTGCCGTTGGAAGTGGCAGCAGCCAGGATGTGGCTGTAGCCCTTGCCCAACTCGACAACCAGCGGAGCAACGTTTTCCGGCAGTTGATGGGCGTAGGCGGCGTTGTCGGCCACCAGCACTTTCGACACGCCAGCGATTTTCGCGGCAGCTTCAGCCACGCCGCCAACGCCCTGGCCTGCAACCAGCACGTGAATATCGCCACCGATTTTCGCGGCAGCCGCCACGGTGTTCAGGGTGGCCGGGGCCACGACCTTGTTGTCGTGTTCGGCGATTACCAAGATAGTCATAGTCAGATTACCTTCGCTTCGTTTTTCAGTTTCTCGACCAGTTCAGCCACCGACTTGACCTTGATACCGGCGCTGCGAGCAGCCGGCGCTTCGACTTTCAGGGTCTTGTTGGTGGAGGCGGTGGAAACGCCCAAAGCATCCGGAGTCAGCACTTCAAGCGGCTTCTTCTTGGCTTTCATGATGTTCGGCAGGGACGCATAACGCGGCTCGTTCAAACGCAGGTCGGTGGTGACGATGGCCGGCAGGCTCAACGACACGGTCTGCAGGCCGCCGTCGATTTCGCGGGTCACGGCAACCTTGTCGCCCGACACTTCGACTTTCGAAGCGAAGGTGCCTTGGGCGTAACCGCTCAGGGCTGCCAGCATCTGGCCGGTCTGGTTGTTGTCGCTGTCGATGGCTTGTTTGCCGAGGATCACCAGTTGTGGCTGTTCCTTGTCGACAACGGCTTTCAACAGCTTGGCCACGGCCAGGGAGGTC
>NZ_JACAQA010000014.1 GCF_013385425.1 Pseudomonas gingeri
GTTTTACATTGGCGATGACAAGGACTGGTCCCAGGACGAAATCGATGCGACCGTAGCCGATTACTTTGAGATGCTGAGGCTTGAAGCTGAACAGCGCCCCTACAACAAAACCGAACACAACAGCGCATTGCGCACCCGCCTCAACGGACGAAGCAAAGGTTCGGTGGAGCTCAAGCATTCGAACATCAGCGCCATTTTGGCCGGTCTGGAATTGCCATTTATTCAGGGCTACAAGCCCCGAGGCAACAGCCAGCTTTTGCTGCGTCAAGCGGTTCAGGCCTATGTCACAGACAACCGCAGCGTCATGCACAAAGTTGTTGATGCACTGGAGGAAGTGAAGGCGCCCGGGGAAAAGACCTACACCGGCACCGTGCTGGTGGATGCGCCCAAGAAGGAAGCTTTACTTCAGGCATCCGAAGCCGCATCGCGCATCCGCATACCCCGTAAGCTCAATTTCGCGGCACGTGACGAAGCCAACCGGCAACTGGGCCGCAGCGGAGAGGAATGGGTCATCGGCTACGAGCACCAGCGGTTGCAGGAGGCTGGCTACCCCGATCTGATTCAGCAACTGGAATGGATATCGGACACCCGAGGCGACGGCGCTGGATTCGACATTCTGTCGTTCGATACACCAGTGGACCATCGGTACATCGAAGTCAAAACCACCAACAATGGAATAGCGGCGCCCTTCATCATCAGCCACAACGAGTTGCAGTTCTCAAAAGAGATGGATCAACAGTTCTTTCTCTACCGGGTGTTTGAGCTGCGCAACGCGCCCAAGCTCTTCATTCTGCGCGGGGATCTGTCGGATCAGTTGTACCTGAAGCCTTTGGATTTCAGGGCGAGCTTTCGAAATTACGTTGGCTAAATTTTCAGCCGGCCAATCGCACTGAGTCAGTTTTCAATCGGCACTGGCAGTGACTTCAATGGTGACTTCCATGGTGCCAGAGCCTAGCCCCCGACCAAACGCGCGCAACACGAACCGCAAGACATTTCCCCGTCTCTATCGGATACTTCGCACGAAATTTAAGTCCCATTGGAGCTTAAACAGCTCTCCCCCCTTCGATTAGGCTGGTTGAGTCACGGGCGTTCCCGTGACCGAGTGTCAGAACTCGAACAACCAGGGCGCGGCACGCGCCATAGCTACCCGTAGTCGGCGCTTTTTGGCGTCTGGCTGCTGCATCTATGGTGGACCGCGCGAGGCAGGCTTCGGCCTGGCCGGTTTCCTTGGTTGCCGGTTTCTGACCCTCGTGCGGTCCGCCACCCTAACCGTGTCAGAACGGCGGATGGCGGTTCCTTAATCCAACCAGGGACCATAAGGAAAATGACCTACCCTCCTTTTACGCACGGGCACCGCCCACACTGTCTGGCGTCAACATGGCTCGATCACGGAGAACACCTCCATGATTGATCGCTCATTACTCTCCCGCTTGCCCATCCCCGCTCTGATCAAACTCGCCACCCTGAGCCACGACGAAGCGGTCGATCGGCTACGTCATGCCGCCCGGCTCTGCCTGGACGGTGCCCGCTCGCTAGCCTTTGAGGATCAACAACAAAAGGACTTGGCTGACAAACTGATCGAGGATGCCCTCGCGCTCTACGATCTGGCCTTGCAGCGGCGGCATCCTCCGCCGCTATCCGATTCACCGGCCATGGTTCGCGTCAATGCCTCAACCGATTCCCCTTCTGTGCCACTTACACCCTGGGATGATCAGTTTGCTCAGGAAATCGCCAGTGGAACCCGTTGCGCGGAGCGCTGGCTGGAGCGACAAAACACCCAGCCGTTGTGGTGGCAACTGACGCAGGCGCGTATCAACCATCCGGAAGGGGATCGGCGCAATGCTTTCGAGGCGGGATTTTTGAGGAGATTGCAGCATCACTTGATTGCGGCACAGCGTCAGCATGTTCGAAGGTCGCCGGGTTAAACGCGCTGAGCGGTGGACGACTTCCGCGGTGACTTCCGCGGTCGCCCATCAGGCCCCGACTACTCGGGGCCTGATGGGCGACCGCAGTTGATGAAGACGATGAGTACTCATGCAAAATGGGGCGCTATCAAGCCGAAACGCTAACCCACCATCACCTACTGATCAAAGGACGTCTTGGCATCATGTGCGGCACCGATGCAATGAAAAAATTGACACCGGCACGAGCCCTCATCGCCGAGCTGGTTCGTCGCTACTGGGTTCTAGGGATGGAATGTAGCCTGCTTGAAATCCAAAAGCTGGCTTGGTTTCTCGAGCGCGCCATCGAAAAACTCCCAGGCACGGAGAATCCTTTAAATCTGCAGTTCGTCGCCCACAAATATGGACCTTATGCCAACCGCCTGGATCACCTGCTCGACAACCTCGACGGTAGCTACCTGCACTGCGATAAACGCATCAGTGATGCGGGCATCAACGATGTGATCTGGTTCGATCAGGAACGAAAGTCCTTTTTGCAGGCCTACCTGAAGACTGAAGCCAAAGAGTTCACAAACGTCTTGGAAAGCACCACACAGCTGATTGATGGTTTCGAATCGCCATTTGGTATGGAACTGTTGGCCACGGTGGACTGGTTGTTGTATCGCGAAAACGTGGAGCCGACTATTCCTGCGGTGCGCAAGGCTTTACAAGATTGGGAAGGTGGAGCAAATGCGGCCGCTCGTAAAGACAAGCTGTTCGACGATCAATCGCTTGAAATTGCTTTGAAACGATTGGCCGCCAGTAACCTGCACTGAATCCAAGGCCTCTGTCAGGCGACCTTATCCACAAGTGAATGATAGCGGTGAGTGCATAACCGGACAGAGCTGTTAGCTGAGTGGAAAAATGACATCCATGAAACGCCCTCGCCTGCAGGCTGTGCAGGCACACCCGGATTTCACGCTGAAGCTGACCTTTGTGAACGGGCAGGTTTTCGACCTGGATCTGAACGACGATATCAAGCACTACCCGGGCTTGAAGCCATTGCACGATTCCAAGGCATTCGCTGGTGCTGCCATTGGCAACGATGGCTGGACCGTTGAATGGACGGAACTGGATATTCAGATCGGGGCTGACACACTGTACCTGGACGCCTTGGGGCGGCAAACCACCTAGCCACTTGGTGGTGACTGACGCAGGCACGTATCAAAAAATCAGTCGTCCTCCCGCTCGTCCTTCACTCGAGTGGTCAGGAGTATGTCCAGTACCTTCATCACCGCCAGCACAGTGCTCAAATCAGGATCGCCCCTGTCGCCAAATGAACGAGCAAGATGCTCCACGGACAGTCTCGACTCACGGGCCATCTTGTCCACACCATAAGCGCGAATCACGACACCGAAGGCTTCAGCCGCATCGTCAATGCTGCCACCCTCCAATGAACCCGATAGAAAAAGGGAAATATGCTCCCGATCTCGAAACTCTATCGGGGAATCATCACCATTCAAAAAATCACACACTCTTCAGCCCCAACGGAACACGTCTATTTTTTCAGCTCAACCGCCAACCAGCGTTGGCCTTCGTCAGTCAACCGATAACGTTGCAACCGACTCTTCGGTTGGTCAGGCAACGTCATTTCCATATAGCCGGCAGCGAGCGCAGGTAGAACGTAGGCTTTGCGAAAGTACTCTGCATGCTTCAAGCCCATGGCGCGCTGTAATTGCTGTCGACTCATTTCTCCCTTCACCACCTTGAGCAAGGCAGCGACTTCCGCGTTGACTTCCGCGTTGACTTCCGCGTTGACTTCCACGGCCGCACTGTCTGGCACCTGAGCACGCGGGTGCGCTGGCAGCCGCACAACATAGGAAAGCCGCTCGTCATCGGTTTCAAACAATGGCGCAGGCGAACCATTGACAGCCATCACCTTGAGTATTTTCGGAATGCCCGTCGAACGACCTTCAGTCAGGTCTAGTTCCTTAAGAAACTCGCCAATGCGTCGATTACGATAGCGGCGGCTCACCACCCGACCGGCCTGAAAGTCTTCCAGGCGGATGGAGCGATCAGGTCCCGGAAAGCTCAAAATGACTAATTCGTCGCGGCTGATACGAACCTCAATCGGTTCCCGCTCTTCATAAGATCGGTGATACACCGCATTGACCAGGGCTTCTTCAACCGCTGCGAAAGGGAAGTTCCAGAACCGCGTGGCCTCGGCACGATCCGGGTGCTTGATCACCGTCTCTTGCAAGTAATTACGCTGAATAAAGCCCAGCGCGTCGCGGATCATACTGGCCAATGGGCCTTTGAAGATTTTCTCGTCGAAGCGATCCCCGCCCGGCCCATCAGGAAACCACAGCACATCAATCTGAGTACCTGGGAAAAAGCGCTCGGGCGACTCATTGAAAAACAGCAAACCAATGTTCTTCGGCCAAGGCGACTCCACTGGACCGCCGACCACATTCATCTGCCGCCCCAGCGCCTCGACAGACAAGCTCGCAGCTTCATCTGCCAACGCACTGCCCACTTCCTGCAAGAACTCCTGCATCAACGGCTTCGACAGTTCGGTGACACGCGCTCTCTGATGAAAGCGATCATCAAACGGCACCTTAGCAGTGAGGCTCAATAGTTCCTGCTCGACCTCGCCCTTGGCCTCCACCGTGCTACTAAAGCGGCGGATGTAGTAATGCCAGACTTTCTGCTTGGCGGTCACAGAGGCTGGTGCCTTGTAAGGCCGGTTCTGTCCGCCGGGTGCCCATAAAACGATCAGATTACGACCTTCGACCCGTTCCACACTGAGCACCGGAAAGTACGCGGGTTGAATCAACTGGCAGGCCGCCAGTAATTCCTGCTGGATTTTATCCAGTTGATTATCGGCCAGGCCCATAGGAGGAAACAGCGGCTGACCGTCTGTATCACAATCCTGCCCAATGACCACATAGCCGCCACCCAGGTTTTCAAAGTCATTGGCGAAAGCGCAGAGCGTGCGCAGGATAGCGTCAGGATTCCAGCCCGTTTTGTACTCGATGCGCTCGCCTTCAACCGTGCGTTGGCGCAACAGGTCATCGAGATTAATGGGCAGTTTATTAGGCATGGTAGGCGCGGCTTCCAATAGATCGACCTGGGTCGGGACTTTACCGATTATGGGAGGAGCCGGCCCAGCGGCGTATGCTGACTTGCCCCTCTTTACCTTAGCCGCGCATCGTTAACCATCACACAGAGACTGTCTGTCGCCCAACATCCTCGTCGAGCATCAGCATTTGGGACCAGATAAGAGCGAAATTTCCGACGTGTCGCTAAAACTCGATTTCAGCGACACGTTCCTCCCTCATGTCGCCGTCAGCGACATATCCTCATCACGTGTCGTCAAAACCGCAAAACAGCGACACGTTAGGCCAGGACCGGGGCATTCTCAGGGATAACTAAACCGCCTAGCCAACGTCAGCTCCCCCGGAGCCCGCATCGGCACAATGAACGACTCCATCTTCTCGTTCACCGTCCCCTCTTCTGTAATCACCGTGACCTTCGCCGTGGTCAGAGGCTGCACGGCATTTTCCTGCCCGCCGCTCTCGTCATCGTCACTGCGATAACCGCCACCGAAGTAGTTCACATAGATCAGGTACTGGCCTTTGATCGGTGCGGGCATGGAGAAAATCTCCGGGCCGTAACCCGTGGTCACATCCACATCCAACGCCGCGCCATTGGGAGCGACCCGGTCTCCATACCAGATATGCGCGCCATCCGGCGTCACCACATGCAGGTCCAGGTCGGTGCCGTCCGTATCCCACGACAACAGAATCCGCAACTTGGCCGGCGTAGCACCACCGCCCACATTCAGAAACTGCACGCGCTTGCGCTGCTGCCCATCCGGGCTACGTACTTCAACGCTGTTGCTCCCAGTGGGAAACGAAAACGGCCGATCAAAATTCCCCGACTCATCGATCTTCAACGGCATGCTCACGCCGTTGATGATCAGGTTCCCCGGCACCCTGGCGCTCTTCGGCGCGCCCTTGATCTGGCCCATGATCCGCGCCGTATCCGCCTGGCCCGCCGGGGTGTTGACCGACGAGGCCGGGTAGTTGACGGTCTGGCGGAAGTGTTCGCCATCCGGGGAGCCGGCGTGCCAGCCGCCCTTGGGGGTGTCGAGCTGGATGCCGCTGTCAGCATGGACCGCGTTCAGCACAACCAGGGCGCTGAGGAACAGGACTACGGTGGAGATGCGCAATTTCATGGCCTATTCCAGTAACAGGTGACGGGCAAGCCCTTCGACGTAATCTTCGTCCTGGCCATTCGGATGAGCTTCGAACGCCAGGTGCAGGTATTCATGGGTCAGGTCGAGGCGGTCCTGTTGGGTCAGTACGCCGCGCACATAGATGCGCTGGCGTTCGCGGTCGACATAAGGCCGGCCGTAAGACACCCGGCAGACCGCAAACTGGCTCAATTCGTTATAGCCGACTTCCTGATCCAGGCGCTGACGCCACACGCGACGCTGTTTGAGCAACCATTCCTGCGCTGCCGGCAAGGGCTCGCACGAAGCCACCGGGTTGTCCCAACGGCTCAGGCTCGCGCGCGGGTAAGCGTGCTGGAGAATCTGGTCGTAACGCTCGCCGCCGTTGGCCTGTTCCACCGCCTGTTGCCAGGACAGCTTGTCCGGGCCGGATTGGTCGGAGTGGTAGGTCACCGGACTGCCCGCCAACACCAGATCACTGGTCCAGGCCGCGATACCCCGAGCTTCGGCAGTGGCAGGACGTGGAGCAACACGCTGACGGCCGCTGCTGTCGTCAATGCTCAGGCAGTCGCCGCTACGGCCAGCGTTCTGCAACAGGTAGGTGCGAATCGCCACGGCCAGGGCCTTGGCGGCTTCGACGGGTTCGGTCTTGGCTTCGCGTTGCAGGACGCGGGCGACGTATTCCTCGCGATCCAGCCGGGCCACAAGTTGCGGTTGACCGGCGTTCTGCAACAGGAAGAGTTCGCCCGCGCTTTCGATCTCCAACTGGTTGCCGTTGGCAAAATCGACCCGATAGTGACCTTGCAAAGCTCCATTGGGAGCGGCTTGGCCGTCGGCGCGGGTGACACCCTTGAGTGGATAGCGAGAGAACAAATCGACCTGCACGCAACGCCCCGCATCTTCCGCCGACGGCGATGGCAGGAAGCTGCCTAGCACATCCGAGTAGTGCCGCAGCACCATCTGGCTGGTGCCACGACCACCCACCCAAAGCGGCGTGCCGTCTTCCAGCCAACCAGCAAAACCGCCCTGCCGTGACTGCGAATCCTGATCGCCGAGCCAGCTCCAGGTCTTGACCCGCACACGCCCGCCCAGCAGCCCCACCGCCTGGCCGTCAGCAGCATTGAGCACCACGTCCAGCAGCAGTTTGCGCGCAGTCCCCTGAGCCGGCAGCGTGCGTAACGCTTCCAGCAGTTGCACCACGGGCACTCGGGTTTGCGGTTGCAGTTGGTTGAAACTCAGTAGCCAACTAGGCGCCTGACGTGCCTGCCAGTAGCCGCGCCATTGGCCGTCATCGATCTTCAAACGCTTGGGATCAAAGTACAAACCACAGGAGCGGACCAACGCAGCATCCCGGGCAATGCTGCCGCCCGGGGTGCAGCAATAGACTTCCTCGTGATCCTGACCATGGCAATCGTAGGCCGGCTCCTGCTGGTTGGTGTCCACCAGCCAGGCGTAGACGAAGAGTTTCCACAGGCTTCCCAGCGGCGTTTGCAGATCCGCCGGCAACGGCTCGCGGTTGAGCACCTGGGTGGTGTTCAACTGCACCAGCTCATAACCGTCGGCGGTTTTCCAGGCCAGGCGCAAGGGCGCTTCCTCTGCCGTCGCCAGCAGAGGAACGATGCACAACAGTAGCCAGGCCAGTGGGCGGGTCATGTCATTCGACCGTGATCTGCCCAAGGGCCGGCTTCTGTTCCTGGGCCTGATGCTCTGGCGCATAGATCTGGCTGAAACGCGCTGGCGGCAGCTTGAACTGGCCCTTCTGCGAGAAGCGGATCAGGTGGCGCAGACGTACTTCACCATTGAGGCTGTTGACCGGCACGCCATAGGCCATCTGCCCAGGTTCGAAGTGCGCCTTCTCCAACGGCGTGGCTTCGGCACCGGCCAACCCAGCGAGGTTGACACCCCAGGTGGTGCGCTCAACGTCCGCACCTGGCGGCAACGGCACTTCCAGCATGCCGTAGCGCAGCGGTTTGGGGCTCTTGGTGGTGAGGATCACTTCGTCCAGATAGAGACTGTCACTGGACAACGGTTTGTCGCCCACGGCCTTGAGGCTGAAGGTGTAGGCGTCGTCGCCCGGCACCAGTTCCAGCAGGCGGCGCTTGATCTGCACCGGCAGATCGTCCGGGACTTTCTGCTGGCTGAGGTAGCTCAGTTTGGCCCGCAATGGACGCTCCTGTGCACCGCTCACGGTCAGCACGCTCGGGATACCCGCGCCCTGCCATTGCCAGTAGTTTTCACCGGTCCCGCCCTGCCGCGCTTGCCAACCTTCGCCCGGGGTCAGGGTGAGCGTTTTCGGAGTCTGCTCGACGCTGCGTTGCAGCCAGGTCAGAGCCAGGGCGCGTTCCAGGGTCGATTGCTGCGGCAACAGGCGCTGCAACAGGTCCTGGGCCAGATCGGCGTTGAACGGTTTGATCGACAGGTTCAAGGCGCTGGCGAACGGTTGCGAGCTGGCACCGAGGCGCTGTTCCGCCGCGGGCAGTTGCTTGCTGAACGCGTCCGGCAAGGCGACTTTGCTCTGGCGGGCCAAGGCGGCGGTCAGCACCCGCGCACTGGCCAGGCCCAGGGCCGAATCCGGTGCGCTCATGATCAGGCTGTCCTGGCCATCGTCCATCAGGTTGGCGTCGGCGCCCTCGCCGGCTTTCGCCAGTTCGTCCATCAGGCCGCTCAGCAGGGTGTTCACCGGCAACTGCATGTCCTTGGCGAACGACAGCACCAGCGCCCGTTGCAGCAACGGCGTGACCGAAGCCTGTTTGCCGTATACATCCAGCACCCGCTGCCAGTGATCCGGCGGCAGGCTGATGCCCAGCGCCTTGCTGGCATGCCAGTCGGCGTAATAGGCGTAACCGGTCAGGAAAGCATCCGGTGTGACATCTTCACCCCACCAGGTAAACCAGGCATCCGGCCCGGCCATCGAGACCAGGCGCAGGCGGCTGTTCTGCATGATCAGACGCAGACGATCGCGGACCTGGGCGTTGGCCGACAGCGCCGGGTAGGCGATGCTCAACGGCAGCAGTTGGCTGGCGGTCTGTTCAACGCCGCCGTAGGGGTAGCTGAGCAGATCGTCGAGGTTGGCACGGAACAGCGCTTGCGGGCTGTCGTCGAGGCGCAGGCGAATATCGCTGGCATCTGCCGGCAGGCTCAGCGGGGTGTCGCCGCTGGCTACGCTGAGGCTCTGGCTTTGTGTCACTTGCCAGCCGTCACCCACTGCACTCAAGCGCACCGCCAGGGCGTCCTGGGGTTTGCCGTCCTGTTGCAGCTCGGCGCTCCAGTCGCCACTGCTCAGCGGGGTCGCCGGCAGCGGGATGTAGTTGATGCCTTTGTTCAAGGACAACGGCAGGCGCTGTTCCTGGCCGGCGTAGCGAATCACCAGTTCGGTCTTGACCGGTTTGTCGGCCTGGCTGAAAGCGAACAGGCCAAGCTTCGGCTGGTCGCCGCTGCGGAAGTGGGTCGGGCCGCTCCATTTCAGGTACAGCGGTTTGTCGGAACGGATGAACTGGTTCTTCTGCCCCACTTGCCCGGCATCGGCGATGGCCCGGGCGGTGATGCGCCAGCGGGTCAGGGAATCCGGCATGCGGAAGGTGAAGCGCACCTTGCCGTTGGCGTCGGTCACCAGCTCCGGCTGCCAGGCGGCGGTGTCGACGTCTTCACGACGCGGCCGCTCCAGCACTTTCACACCACGCTCGCTACGGTTGGCCTTGCCCGGCGCGCCTGGGCTGCCCGGCAATGCCACGTCGTAGCTGATAAACGACAGGCTGGCGCTGGTGCGCACGTTGTTGCGCCGTGGGTGATAGAAGAACTGGTCGATGCTCGGCGCCACTTCCGGTTGCAGCGCGTAGATCATTTCATCCACCACGCTGACGGTCAGGTGCGCCGGAATCGGCTTGCCGGCGAACTGGGTGGTCAGGTCCACCGAGACAGTGTCGCCCGGCTGGTAGCTGTCCTTGTCAGTGGCGATGGCCACATCGATCTGCGGCGTGGTGACCTTGAGGCCCGCGTTCTGGAAGCTGTATTCGCCGCCCTTGGTGTAGAGCACCGAGAAGGTCAGGTTGGGGGCGTAGTTGTCCTTCACCGGAATCCGCGCACGGTATTGGGTGTCGCTGATTTTTTCCAGGCGCAACCAGTCGCCGCCCTTGGACAGCAACGCGGTGGCCTCGACCTTGTCGCGTTCCAGAGACAGCAGCGCGTCGGTGACGGGCTCCGGGAAGGTGATCAGCGCCAGGGCTTCGTCGCCGGTCTGGTACTCGGGTTTGTCGAGAAGGATTTCCACAGTGCCGGGCACGGCTTTCACGCCATCGCCGGTCACCGAATGGCCGGTGGCGCCGAGGATGCGTTCGTGGTCGTCCTTGAGCGACAGGTTGTAGGTGCCAGGACGGTCGAAGGTAACGCTGAAGCCTTTGTCATTGGCAGCCAGTTTGCCGCCACCGGTGGACTGGTCTTCCAGACGGACCCAGCTATAGGTGCTCGGCGTGCCGGCGTTGGGCTGGGCGACGGTGGATTCGCTGACATAGCCGAACGCAACCTTCTCGCCGGTCGCGCTGAAACGCTGTGGCGCCGACAGGCGATAGCGGGCCGCGCCACGCTCGATGAGGATTTCCTTGGTGGTCTTGACCCGATACGCCGCGCCATCGCTGGCGAACACGGTGAGCATGTAGCGGCTCGGTTTTTCCGCCGCCGGCAGGTCAAGCACGGCCTGGCCCTTGTCGTCGGTGGTCAGCTCGGCGCTGGTCAGTTCCACCGGGAATTGCCCGAGGTATTGCAGCTCGTTGTCGACCATGGACAGTTGCTGGGCACGCAGGCTCAGTTGCACACGGGCATCGGCCACTGGCTTGCCGTCCGGGTAGAGCAGCAGCAATTTGCCCTTGATCGGCTCGCCAGTGCGGAAGTCCTGCTTGGCCAGGTCCATGGAGATTTCAAAGTGCGGCTTGATGTACTCGGCGACGCGGAAGGCGCTGCTGTAGGTCTGGTCGCGGTAGTTGAAACGCAACTCGTAACCGCCGGCCACGGCGTTGTCCGGCAGTTGGAAGCGGCCTTGGGTACCGGACTTGGCGTCCAGGTTCAGGTCCAACGTCTGCAAGGTGGTGCCGGTCGCATCCAGCACGCTGACGCGCACCGGGGCGGTGGTCGGGTTGACAGAGTCGCGGGCGTTCTTGAATTCGCGACCGACGATCTTCATCGATACCCAATCCCCCGGCCGGTACAGCGGCCGGTCGGTGAAGGCGTAGAGCTTGGTGTCGTAGATTTCGCTGTCGTAGTAGAAGTTCTCGGAGACGAACACACCGCCCTCGTCGTCCTCGCCGATCATGAACGAGCGTTCCGGGCTGACGTGCTTGAGGCGCAGCAGGCCATCAGCATCGGTCTCGCCACTGCTCATCACGCCCAGGCCGTCGGTCCATAGCACTTTGACCTTGGGCACCGAGCTGCCTTCATGCTTGCGCGCGGCCCACACCAGCAACTCGTCGCCAGCGATCTTGCTCACGGCCACGGTGTTGGAGACGAACACCACGGTGGTCGCACGGTATTTGCCGATCAGCGCTTCCACCAGGTACAGGCCCGGCTTGAGTTTACCCAGCGGGATATAGACGTTGCCGGGTGCGACGCTGATGAACTGGCTGGAGGAACCGGCCAGGTCGACGCCCTTCGGCGGCTGGATCGGCTTGGCGTCCCACAGCGGGTAGCGGAACTGGCTGACCAGTGGCAGGCCGGGCAGCGGCGCGTATTGCGGATGGTTGTCATACGGCGTCGGCGCGGCGATGGCCTGGCCCATTTTCAGTTCCGGCACTTCCTCGGTCACTTGCTTGCGCGACTCGTAGGAGAACGCCCGCTGCATCACGCGACGGGATTTGCGGTACCAGTTATCCCACAGGTAAGCCAGGGTGTTGGACAGCCCTTCGCCCTTGAACTGGCCGTCGCTGACCACCCGGTGCAGGTTCTTCTGGCGCTTGAGGAACTCCAGCGGTTGGTCGATGCGGTACACGCGGATATCCGCGCCGCCGTAGGGCTCCATGCGGAAACGCCGGTAGTCGCGGCCCGGCGCTTCGAGACGGACCAGGGCCTGCTCGTCGCTGGCGAAGCTGCTGTCGGCCAGCAGGAAGAAACTCTCACCGGCCACCGGCGTGTAGTTGCTCGGCGGCACCGAGTCATCGGCGGCGCCGGCGACAACCGGCAGCAGCACGGCCAGGGCGAAAACCATTCGGGAAAACAGACGCTTCATGGGAGACCCGTTCATCGAGAGAGGAAGTTCAGCCGGTAGACGCCGATGAAGTTGGGGTTCGTTGCATCGGGTATCCATCGGGTGTCCTTCCATGTCATGAGTTGCTGCACGCTGGCGGAGCGCATGCCGTTATCGGTGGGGGTGGTGGTGCCGGTGTGATAGGCGATGTTGCGGCCCATCCAGATCATCAGGTGCTGGTCGTCGCCCTGGTCGAAGAACAGCAGGTCACCGGGCCGCGCCTGGTTGAGGTCGCGGCTGACCAGTTGGCTGTTGAACTGGATCAGCTTGATCGCATTGACGTAGGGCCCGACCTTGCCGCCGCCCTGCTGCCATTGCTGGGCCAGGTTGCGCTGGCCCTCGCTCAGGACCAGTTCGGGCGGCAGGTAGCGGTTGGACAGGCCATTGGCCCGCAACCATTTGTCGTCATGGGTTTTCAGCGCTTCGTTGGCGGCGAAGCGCACCAGGCCGGCGCAGTCCTGCTGGTACCAGCGCGGGCTCGGGCCCTGGGTCAGTTGCTCCTGGGCGATGCGCACGAACCAGGCGCGGAACACCTGGGACTGCTCGACATCCAGGGGCGGTGTTTCGAGGGCGAACGCGGGCGCACTGAACGCGGTGTTCAGTAGTACCGCCAGCAAGCCCAACCTCTTGAACAGAGGAATCACATTGCACGCCATTGCAAAGGCAACCACTGCCAGTGGCCATCCGGCTCACTGCCTTCCGGCAGGGTCAGGGCATACTTACCGAAACCGGCGAGCTTTTGCAGCTTGGGAATCAGGTGGGTCTGGGCGGCGTTGCGGAACACGGGCTCCATGTCCTGGGGCAGGCTGTCGAGGGTTTCCTGTTGCATCAGTTGCGCCAGGGAATCCGGGCCGAGGTAGACCGGCATCAGCACATCCTTGGGCAGCACGTCGGCCAGCGGCGGGAAGTGCTTGTCGAGGGTGCCGAGGGCCTTGTCCACCAGCTTGTCGTCCAGGGAGAACAGCAAGGTCGAACCGTGTCGCGCCAGGCTTACGCGGAAGAAACCCTTGCCGGTGATGGCGTCGGGGTTCTCGGCTTCCTTGGCGGCGTACTGGCCGAAGCTCGAACTGACCTGGCGCTTCCACTCATGAACGCCGTCTTTCTGTTGCTCAGCGATAGGGAACAGGCCGCCGTCGACGGCGCTTTCCTTGCTCCCGACCATGGAGCCGAAGAGTTTGCCCAGGTCGGCGTCGAGGCTGTCGTTGTCCTTGGTCAGGTTGGCCACCAGCAACGGCGTGTACAGACGCGAGTCGGCGTACCAGCAGAGACCGGCGGCGCCGCTCATATGTTCGGTGAGTTTCTTCGCGGTGGCGTCATCGGCGCCGAGCTTGACCAGCAGCGGCTGTTGCTGCTCGGCGGCCAGTGGCAGGGCGACGCAGGCGCTGGCGCCTACCGGCATGGCTTGCCAGATCGGCTTGAAGTCGAAGTCGGCGGCTTTGTCCTGCTCATCCAGGGCGAGAAAGCTGTGCCAGCCCTTGTCGTCCATATCCAGGCGCAGGCCGGCGAAGTTGGGGATAAAGCGCTGGTAACCCATGGCCAGGACGCTGGAAGCAATCGAGATACGCTGCTTCACGACCGTTTCGCGGGGCTTGAGACCGAAGGCCTCGGGGAACAGTTTGTCGCCGTTGAGCAGCGCCGCCAGGGCCTGAGTCGAAACCTCGCCCGGCGCCACTTCGCTGTCGTCGCTGGTTTGCTCATAGAGCCTGTCCGGGTTGGACAGCACCACCAGTTTGTCGCCACGGGAGGCGAACAACAGGGCTTTGCTGGCGTTGTAGGCCAGGCGATAGAGCGGCACGCTGTCGCCGCCGACTTTCACTTCGCCGACCTTGGTCAGTTGGGTGTCGTCCAGGGCGACATGGGCCAGGGGCTCAAGCAGTTTGGCCAGGCCGCCGCGGTCCATCACCAGCAGGAAGTCCTTGAGCCGACCATCGGCACCGCGCCACAGGGCGATATCCGCCGGCTGGTCGAAGAGTTGCTCGATCAGGTTGTCCTGCAGCTTGAGGTCATGCTCGTAGATGATCCGCCGCAGACTGCCGATCAGGCCCAGACGGTCGCCGTGGGTTTCGTAGTAGAAAACGAAATCCTCGGTCAGGGTGTCGCGCAGGAACGGCACGCTGAGCAGGTCCTTGGGCAACTGGCTCAGCGACGCGGTTTCCAGCAGCGCGTCCGGGCGACTGACGCCGAGCTTTTCCAGGGCCAGTTCCGGCGCCGGGGCGGCCGGCTTGTGGTGGAAAAACCAGCCCAGGCCGCCCGCCACCGTACCGGCCACGCAAAGCCCGAGCACAAGGCCCAGCCAACGGCGCGAGCCGGCAGGTTGAGGGGCAGCCGGTACAGCGGCGTCCGGGGAAGCTGTGTTATCGCTCATGTTCGCAAAGCCCATTCATCCGTGGAGCGGGATGTTCAATAGTTGAAGGTCTTGACCAGCAGCAGGTCGCCGATGGCTCGCAGGGGCACGGTGAAGCTCTCGCGCTTTTCATCGACGGTGTTTTCGTTGAGCACCAGGTTGATCTGCGAGGTGATGACCTCGTTCTGATTGGCGCGCTCGGTAAAGTTATAGCCGTCGCTGGCGCTGTAGTTGCCCCAGTAGTTCACATAAATCAGGTAGGTGCCGTGCAGCGGCGCGGTCATGGTGAACATTTCCGGGCCCGGGCCGTCGACGCCGTCCGGGTCGAGGCCGCCGCCGTTGGTCAACGCGGGATGCGCGTAGAAGGCGTGCTGGCCGTCGGGGGTGATGATATGGAGGTCGAGTTCGGCCTTGGGGTCGTCCCAGCCGAGGACCACGCGGATACGCGCCGGGGTGATCTGCTTGTTGGCTTCGTAGAACTGCACGCGCTTGAGGGATTTGCCCGTGGAGCTGCGGACTTCGACGCTGTTTGAGCCGGCACCGAAGGCATAGGGGCGCACGAAGCGGCCGGCGTCGTCGGTGTAGAGATTCAGGGGGTTGCCGTTGACCGACAGGATATGGGGCTCACGCGGGCCGGAGGGCGGATTGATCCGGCCTTCGATGGGTGTGCGGCTGCGCTGGATGCCACGGTCGATGGGCGGAGTGGGATAGGCCACTTGCGGCGCATCTTTGCGGTCGAGGAGACCTGCGTAACGCCAGCCGCCGGTCGGCTCCTGAAGCTCGGCCGAGGGCTCGGCCCAGGCGGTCGTGGCCCAGAGGGCAATCAGGATGGGAAAAAACCGGCGCATCAACAGCCTCCTTGCCATGCTTTATAAAACCCTGCGCGGAATCCACAGCGCACCCCCGACACGGTATCGGTCAGAGAAGACCTGTCGATGACAGGTAGGGGAAGCCGCAGAGGTTAGCGATTCGAAGGTTGTTAGACAATGGAGACAAAGCGGTATTTGTGAGGTGGCTCATCAAATGAACCTGGATCGTCGTTCTGGAGCCGAAAAGAGCCGAAAAACAAGGCAAAAGGCCACCACTCAGGCAAGTGGACTCAGGCGCCGAACGACTTCAGGACGCCGCGTCAGCCGCCTGAAGGCGCTCCCGCCGACGGGCATGGCGCGAGGTGAAAAACACCACCAGCAGCGCCAACCCAAAAAACGTCGCCGAACTGGTGGCGCCCACGGACAGCGCATGGCTCAAGGCAAACCGCGCCTGGGCGTCAGCATCCAGCCCCGCCGGAGCAGGCGACAAGCGCGCCGCCATGCCGACAATCGCCACGATCACCGCCGTACCCAGCGAACCACCGACCTGATGCGCGACATTGACCAAGCCCGACGCGGCCCCGGCATTCTGCGGCTCCACCCCGGCGATCCCGGCGCTGGTCAGCGGCACGAACGCCGCGCCGCAACCGATCCCGAGGATGATCAACGGCAGCATCAGATGTGGAAAATAGGCCACGTCCGAGCCCAGCCCGGTCAGCAATGCCATCCCCACCAGCGCCGTCGCCAGCCCGCAGAACAGCATCACCGCCGGACTCATGTGCCGCGCCAGCCATTTCACGCCATACACCGACATGGCGAACTGGGTCAGGGTCAGCGCCAGAAACGCCTCACCGGCCTTGAGCGCGGTGTAGCCCAGCACTTCCTGCACATACTGGATCAGGAAGAAGTAGGTCCCGACCATCCCGCCAACCAGCAGCATGCGGCTGACATAGGCGCCGGAGCGCTCGGCACTGGCGAACAGATGCAGCGGCATGATCGGTTGTTCGGCGCGCCGTTCAATCCAGACAAACAGGCTCAGCAGCACCAGGGCGCAGGCCAGCGCGCCGAGGGTCAGCGCATCATCCCAGCCCTGGGCTCCGGCCCGGACGAAACAGTAGACCAGCGCGCTCATGCCAAAGGTAACGGTCAACGCCCCCGCCAGATCGAAGTGACCGGTATGCCGTTCGGTTTCCTTCAGATAGCGCCAAGCCAGGGCCAGCAGCGCAATGCCCACCGGCAGGTTGATAAACATCACCCAACGCCAGGACAGCAGGTCAGTCAGCACCCCGCCAAGCACCAGCCCCAGCGCACCGCCACCACCGGACACGGCGGTGTAGAAGCTGATGGCCCGCAGACGCTGAGGCCCCGGCGGGAAGTAGGTCATCATCAGCGCCAGGGTCGAGGGCGCGAGAAATGCCGCGGCAATCCCCTGCACGCCCCGGGCGATCAACAGTTCATGGGCCGACTGGGCCAGGCCGCCCAGCAACGAGGCCAGGGTGAACACCGTCACCGCCACCAGGAACACCCGGCGCCGGCCCAACAGATCGCCGGCCCGGGCGCCGAGCAGCATCATGCCGCCAAAAGCCAGGGTGTAGGCGTTCTGCACCCAGGTCAGGTCGGGAAGCGACAGGTCCAGGGCCTTCTGAATATGCGGCAAAGCGGTATAGAGCACAGTAACGTCGAGCACGATCATCAACTGGCAGGCCAGGATGATCAGCAGCAGTACGCCGGAACCGGGAATACGAGCGGAAGAAGACGCCATGGATCACAGCCTTATGGGTAGAAGCGCAGGAGAACATCGGAGGCGACGAGAGGGAGGTCCGTATCGATCATTCATCCTTGATCGATGAACTACTATAAAAGAGACAACTTTGTGCCGACTAGCAGGACAAACCGGGATACCCCTCATCGAAAATCAGGATAATCATCCAGCACGGGTCAACACTTGACCCATGATTGCCAACCCCTCGCATTTGCCCCTAAACCCGCCGTCTGCTAGTGTCGCGCCCGTTCAACGCCTACCGAGATCGCCGCCATGGCCCGCAAAAAAGCTTCCCTGGACTTCGAGCAATCCCTTGCCGACCTGCAAACCCTGGTCGAACGCCTGGAGAACGGCGAATTGTCGTTGGAAGACTCGCTGACCGCCTTCGAACAAGGCATCCGCCTGACCCGTGACTGCCAGGGCGCCCTGGCCCAGGCCGAGCAGAAGGTGCAGATCCTCCTCGAGCGCGACGGCGAGCTGGCCGAAGAGCCCTTCGACGCGGAACAAGCAGAATGATCAAAGCTTATCAGGCCAGCAGCCAGGCCCGGGTCAACGCCGCACTCGATACCCTGTTCAGCGCCCCCAGTCCCGAACTCGCCCGTCTCTATGAAGCCATGCGCTACAGCGTGATGAATGGCGGCAAACGCGTCCGCCCGCTACTGGCCTACGCCGCCTGCGAAGCCCTCGGCGGCAAGCCGGAACAGGCCAACGGCGCGGCCTGCGCGGTGGAGCTGATCCACGCCTACTCGCTGGTCCACGACGATTTGCCGGCCATGGACGACGACGACCTGCGTCGCGGCCAGCCGACTACCCACAAGGCCTTCGACGAAGCCTGCGCGATCCTCGCCGGCGACGGTCTGCAAAGCCTGGCCTTCAGCGCCCTGCTCGACCCGGGCCTGAGCGACCTGAGCAGCGAGATCCGCCTGAGCATGGTCACCGCCCTGGCCCAGGCCGCCGGCCCGGCCGGCATGGTCGGAGGCCAGGCCATCGACCTCGGTGCGGTGGGTCTCAAGCTCGACCAGAAAGCCCTGGAAACCATGCACCGGCACAAGACCGGCGCGCTGATCGAAGCCAGCGTCAAGCTCGGCGCCCTGGCCAGCGGCCTGGCGCAAAAAGACGAATTGCGCTCGCTGCAGACCTACGCCCAGGCCATCGGCCTGGCTTTCCAGGTGCAGGACGATATTCTCGACGTGGAAAGCGATACCGCCACCCTCGGCAAGCGCCAGGGTGCCGATATCGCCCGCGACAAGCCGACCTACCCGGCCCTGCTGGGCCTGGACGCGGCCAAGGCCTATGCCCTGGAACTGCGCGACCAGGCGCTGCACGCCCTGCGACCGTTTGACGCGTGCGCCGAGCCGTTGAGAGAGCTGGCCCGTTATATCGTCGAACGTCGCAGCTGAGCCAAACGCCGCGCCCAAGGCCGCATATCGGCCAACTTCGACGCTCCGCGTGGGCAGCGTGCGATGCATCAGGTAAACTGCCGCCTCTTCTATACCTATAACGATTCGCCTGATGCCCACGACGTTCCATGAGATTCCCCGCAAGCGCCCGACCACGCCCCTGCTGGACCGTGCCGACACGCCGGCCGGCCTGCGCCGGTTAGGTGAAGCCGAGCTGGAAACCCTGGCCGATGAACTGCGCCTGGAATTGCTCTATTCGGTCGGCCAGACCGGCGGGCACTTCGGTGCCGGCCTCGGCGTGATCGAACTGACCATCGCGTTGCACTA
Organism: Pseudomonas gingeri; assembly: GCF_013385425.1. GTDB lineage: Bacteria > Pseudomonadota > Gammaproteobacteria > Pseudomonadales > Pseudomonadaceae > Aquipseudomonas > Aquipseudomonas gingeri_D. The sequence goes on from NZ_JACAQA010000014.1 coordinate 18,989, forward strand.
TGTCTTCGACACCCCGGACGACCGACTGGTGTGGGACGTGGGTCATCAGGCGTATCCGCACAAGATCCTCACCGGTCGGCGCGAGCGCATGCACACCCTGCGTCAGAAAGGCGGCCTGGCCGCCTTTCCGCGCCGCTCGGAGAGCGAGTACGACACCTTTGGCGTCGGTCACTCCAGCACCTCCATCAGCGCCGCCCTGGGCATGGCCATCGCCGCTCGCCTGCAGAACAGTGATCGCAAGGCCATCGCCGTGATCGGTGATGGCGCGCTGACCGCCGGCATGGCCTTCGAGGCGCTGAACCACGCGCCGGAAGTCGACGCCAATATGCTGGTGATCCTCAACGACAACGACATGTCGATTTCGCGCAATGTCGGTGGTCTGTCGAACTACCTGGCGAAGATTCTCTCCAGCCGCACCTACGCGAGCATGCGAGAAGGCAGCAAGAAAGTGCTGTCGCGCCTGCCCGGTGCCTGGGAAATCGCCCGTCGTACCGAAGAATACGCCAAGGGCATGCTGGTCCCCGGCACCCTGTTCGAAGAGCTGGGCTGGAACTATATCGGCCCGATCGACGGCCATGACCTGCCGACCCTGATCGCCACCCTGCGCAATATGCGTGACCTCAAGGGCCCGCAGTTCCTGCATGTGGTGACCAAGAAGGGCAAGGGTTTCGCCCCGGCGGAAGTCGACCCGATCGGTTACCACGCGATCACCAAGCTCGAACCCCTGGACGCCCCGGCCGCCGCGCCGAAGAAGGCCAGCGGACCGAAATACTCCGGCGTGTTTGGCGAATGGCTGTGCGACATGGCCGCCGCCGACCCGCGCCTGGTGGGCATTACCCCGGCGATGAAGGAAGGCTCGGACCTCGTGGCCTTCAGCGAGCGTTTCCCGCTGCGCTACTTCGACGTGGCGATTGCCGAGCAGCATGCGGTAACTTTCGCCGCCGGCATGGCCTGCGAAGGCGCCAAGCCGGTGGTGGCGATCTACTCGACCTTCCTGCAACGCGGTTACGACCAGTTGGTGCATGACGTCGCGGTGCAGAACCTCGACGTGCTGTTCGCCATCGACCGCGCCGGGTTGGTGGGCGAAGACGGCCCGACCCACGCCGGCAGTTTCGACCTGTCGTACCTGCGCTGTATCCCCGGCATGCTGGTGATGACGCCGAGTGACGAGAACGAACTGCGCAAGATGCTGAGCACCGGACATCTTTACAACGGTCCGGCGGCAGTGCGTTACCCGCGTGGTACTGGGCCGAATGCGACCATCGAGAAAGACCTGGAACCGATCGAGATCGGCAAGGGTGTGGTTCGCCGTCGGGGCAGCAAAGTGGCCTTGCTGGTGTTTGGCGTGCAGTTGACCGAAGCCCTGATCGTCGCCGAGAAGCTCGACGCGACCGTGGTCGACATGCGTTTCGTCAAACCCCTGGATGAAGCCCTGGTACGCGAGATGGCCGGCAGCCATGAGCTACTGGTGACCATCGAGGAAAACGCCATCATGGGCGGTGCCGGCGCGGCGGTCAGCGAGTTCCTGGCGCGTGACAACCTGCTCAAGCCGATCCTGCACCTGGGTCTGCCGGATGCGTACGTCGAGCATGCGAAGCCGGCGCAGATGCTGGCGGAGTGCGGGTTGGATGTGGCGGGGATCGACGCATCGGTCAGCGAACGCATGCAGCTTTTGAATCTTTGACTCATACCCAGCGAGAGCCTGCCTCGCTGGGTACAGGTCTCAAACCAACGTCAGTTATTGCGCTTCATCGGGCCGTCCGAGTTGAGATAGCCCGCGCGAATGGCGTCCCCGCAAGTGGAAAAACCATAGGCATTGACGAAGCCCGTTGACGTGAAGCCGACATAGAGCGGTTGGCGCTTGCCACTTTCATTTTGCAGGTCGTAGTCAAGGCATTGCGCGGTTCCACCCCGAATAGCCGTGATCTGCGAGGGGTTTTGTATTGCCAGCATGTCTTGTTTGCTGACGGTACTACCTTGGGCTGCCTTGCTCGTAACCGGATGATCGCCGAAGTCGAGCAACGTCGAGATACCGCCTAAACAACCACTGAGTGTCAATATCGCAGCCACTCCCGCCAATATCAGACGCATGCTTTCCCTCCTGATCAAACTCAATGACTGTCTGCATGCAAACAGAGCTCAAGGCTTGAGCAGAAGAATTTTAGGGAAACCTTCTCAAAGCGTATTGACGGACGCCTCTGAGTATCAAGTAGGAGTATTGGCAGAAGAGCGGCTGATGTGTGCCTGCCAATGGCTCGAGAGCAGCCACCCGCCAGCGAAGCATCAGCCGAGTTGGCGCGGAATGCGATAGAGGTAGAACAGCACCACGCTGGATAACACCAGCAACATCAATGGGACTGCTTCCAGCCCGACGAACACCGCCAGGGTGCCGATCCAGGTCGGCAAGGCGGCCACCACCAGGGCTTTGCGCCGCACGCTGGCCAGCTCGATCCAGGCCGCGGGCTCTTGCGGGCTATCCAGCGCCGCCTGCGTCGCGATCAACGAGCGCTTGTAAGCCCCGAAAAACCGCAAGCTGACAAACATCGACGCAACGCCGGCAATGAAAAACGGCATCGCCAGCACTGGCAGCAAGGGATCGGCCTGACCAAAAAGCCAGTTGGCGACAAACAGCGGCAACACACTCAGCACCAGCTGTTTCCACCAGCCCACCGACAGCCGACGCTTCACCTGACCACGGGTCACGCCGGGTCGGCCTCGCTCTGGTGCTCGTTGCCCATCATATGGCCAAGCTTGCCGGCCTTGGTCGCCAGGTAGAGTTTGTTGTGCGGGTTCTGTCCGGTCTGCAGCGGCACGCGCTCGGCCACGGTGATGCCCATCTCGGTCAAGGCCTTGACCTTGCGCGGATTGTTGGTCATCAGGCGCAGGGACTTGATGCCCAGGTGTTCGAGCATCGGCCGACAGATGGAATAGTCACGCTGGTCGGCGGCAAAGCCCAGGCGCTCGTTGGCCTCGACCGTGTCGGCGCCACCGTCCTGCAACTCATAGGCACGGATCTTGTTCATCAGGCCGATGCCGCGTCCTTCCTGGCGCAGGTAGAGCAAGACGCCACGACCTTCGAGGGCAATGGCCCGCAGGGCCGCCTCCAGCTGGGACCCGCAATCGCAGCGCTGGCTGAACAAGGCATCGCCGGTCAGGCATTCGGAATGCACACGGCCAAGAACCGGTGCGCCATCCGCCACATCCCCGAGGGTCAGCACGACGTGTTCACGACCGGTGGCTTCTTCGAGAAAGCCATTCATGGTGAAGGTCGCAAAGGGGGTTGGCAGTTTGGAAGCAGCGACGAAAACGACGGGCACCGTGTGCTCCTGATCAGTATGAGGACTGGAAATTCGCAGAGGTCGCATTGTAACAGTAGGTTCCTACAGACGCTTAGGCTGAATTGTCCATGATAACTATCAATAAGTTTGATTCGTCGGCACCGGCGCCGGCAGGGTGTCAAACGGATAAGGTTGCGTCCAGTGCTTGAAAATGGCCCGTAACTCGCCACTTTTGACCAGTTCTTCCATACGCTGATCATACAGGGCCATCAGTGCACGCCCCCGCGCATTGTCGGCAAACCCCAGGTACAGCGGCAGGTCGAGCAAATGGCTGCTCCGGAACATTTCAGGGTGCGCGGCATGTCCCAGTACCTCGTTCACCTCGGACAACGCATCGATGTAATAGTCGGCACGACTGTGGGCCAGCATCGACAAGACACCGTCACGCCGCACGATTTCGTTGTAATGGCGGACGTTGGGCAGGTAATCCTGGTATTTGTAGCCGCGCATCCAGGCCAGACGATAAACACCCAGGGTTTCCAGGCTCGGCTGCGGGTTGCTCGCCAGCCCCAGGGCATAGAGATGATCGACGTCGAAATGCCAGCGCGGATAAAGAGCGCCCTTCACCTCGCGCCGATAAGCCGCGACCCAGGCGTCCGCCTCCCCCCGCTGCACCAGTCCGATGGCCCGAACGTAGGGCTCGGTACTGATCAGCACCTTGACGCCCTTGGGCTCGAAGATCTCGCGCATGATATCCCAGGCCATGCCACGTCCGTCGGCGCCGGTGTAATCGACCCACTCCTCACTGGCAAGGTGGATCACACCGGGCAGAGAGGTTTCCTCACGAGCCTGAACGACATTGCCTACAACGCCACCCGCCCACAGACAGAGCAGCACGACCCACAACCGACAGCCAGACATGCCTGAATCCTCAGCTAAAGAGGTGCACCAGCCCTTGCATGGCCAACCAGGCAAAAACCCCGGCCAGGACGTCGTCGAGCATGATGCCGACACCGCCATGGACATGCCGGTCGATCCAGCGGATCGGCCAGGGCTTGAGGATGTCGAAAAAGCGGAACAGCGCAAAACCCGCCAGCAACCAGTACCAACCGTCCGGCACCAGCCAGAGGGTGATCCACATCCCGACCATCTCGTCCCAGACGATGCCTTCGTGGTCGTGTACCCGCAGATCGTTGGCGACCTTCCCGCACAGCCAGAAGCCGAACAGCATGGTGACGCCAAGCATCAGCCAGTAGCCCCAGTCGGGCAACATCTGCCATAACGGTATAAAGGGTAGCGCAACCAGCGAGCCCCAGGTGCCCGGCGCCTTGGGCAAGGTCCCGGAACCGAAGCCGAAAGCGAGGAAATGCCAGGGATTGCGCCACACCGACGGCGGCACGAACTCGGCCGGGACCTGCTTGGGATGATCTGTCACGGTGTCTCCGGAAAATGTTGGTAGCCCCGGCGTGCCGGCGTGATGTCGTGGCCGACGGCATCCACCAGGACCACGCCCTGCCCGGCCAGCACCTGCCCGATCACCCGGACCGATGGCTGCGCGGCCAGCAACCCGGGCAACTCGGCGGCTGGCAGGGTGAAGGCCAATACGTAGTCATCGCCACCGCTGAGGGCCGCCTCGCGGGCGCCGTCCAGGCCGAGAAAGGCCAGCAGCGCCGAAGACAACGGCAAGGCCTCGCGCTCCACCTGCAATCTGACGGAGGATGCTGCCGCGATATGTCCGCAATCGGCCAATAGACCGTCGGAGATATCCAGCGCCGAGGTCGCCCTGTTGCGCAAAAACTGACCCAACGCCAGTTGCGGCTTGGGCGACCAGTAGTGATCCAACAGCGGCTCGGCAATCGCCGGCTCCGCCGTACGCTGCCCCAGTACCAGCGGCAAGGCGCCCGCCGCATTGCCCAGCTCGCCGCCGACACACAGCAGGTCGCCGACCTGTGCACCGCTGCGGGTCAGCGCCTGGCCCGTCGGCACACGGCCGAATACCGTCAGCGTCAGGCACAGCGGCCCACGGGTGGTGTCGCCGCCCACCAGGCGCAAGTCGCAGTGTTGCGCCATCAGGTTCAAACCACGGGCAAAGCCTTGCAGCCAACCGGCATCGTTGTGCGGTAAGGTCAGGGCAAGGGTAAAGGCCAGGGGCGTGGCGCCCATGGCGGCCAGGTCACTGGCGGCAACAGCCAGCGCGCGCTGGCCGAGCAGGAAAGGGTCGCAGGGATCGGCGAAATGCACACCGGCCACCAGGGTGTCGGTGGAAATCGCCAGTTGCTCCCCGGCGGGGACGCTCAGCAGGGCGCAGTCGTCGCCGATGCCCAGGGCAACACCCTCGCCGGCCTGCGCACAGGGCGCGGCGGCGAAGAAATTGCGGATCAGCTCGAACTCGCCCATGCACAGGTCAAGCGCGGATCAGCGCTTGAACGCCTTCACTTCAGCTTCACGCAGGCGCGGCGCCAGTTTGTCGAGCACGCCGTTGACGAACTTGTGACCGTCGGTGGAACCGTAGACCTTGGCCAGTTCGATCCCTTCGTTGATCACCACGCGGTAGGGCACGTCGACGCGCTTGAGCAGTTCCCAGGTAGACAGGCGCAATACCGCCAGCTCAACCGGATCCAGTTCTTCGATCTCGATATCCAGGCACGGCTTGAGAACGGTGTCGATCTCGCTCTTGAACTGCGGAACGCCGTGGAGGATTTCACGGAAGTAGGCGCCATCGACGTCGCTGAAATCGTTGTCGACCCGGAACTGCGCTTCGATCTCGTTCAGCGACTGCTTGGCCATGTGCCACTGGTACAGGGCCTGGGTCGCGAGCTGACGGGCTTCGCGACGCTTGACGCTTTTGGAAGGCTTGCCGGCGCCTTCAGGCTTCGGATCGCGCGGGTTGAAACGATCGCTTTCGTCGCTAATCACACAGCCTCCAATTGCGCCAGCAAGCTGACCATTTCCAGGGCGGAAAGGGCGGCTTCGGCGCCTTTGTTGCCGGCTTTGGTGCCGGAACGTTCGATGGCTTGTTCGATGGAGTCAACGGTCAGCACGCCGAAGGCCACTGGCACGCCGAATTCCATGGAGACCTGGGCCAGGCCCTTGGTGCATTCGCCGGCCACGTATTCGAAGTGCGGAGTACCGCCACGAATGACCGCGCCGAGGGCGATGATCGCCGAGAAGTCGCCTTTCTGGGCGACTTTCTGCGCAACCAGTGGGATTTCGAAGGCACCCGGTGCGCGGATGATAGTGATGTCGCTTTCGCTGACACCGTGGCGAACCAGGGCGTCAACGGCGCCGCTCACCAGGCTTTCGACAACGAAGCTGTTGAAGCGGCCGACCACCAGGGCGTAACGGCCTTTGGGGGCGATGAAGGTACCTTCGATGGTCTTCAGGGTCATTCGACAATTCTCTTAAAGAGCCGGGGCGCGCCTAGTACGCGCCCCTCAGGGATATTTGAACCGCGAATCAAGGGCCGCGAGCAGCCAGTCTTTATTCGGAGGGCACGTATTCTACTACTTCCAGGTCGAAACCGGATATCGCATTAAACTTCATCGGCGCACTCATCAAGCGCATTTTCCGCACGCCCAGGTCCCGCAGGATCTGCGAACCGGCACCGACGATGCTGTAGGTGGTCGGTTTTTTCGCCGGCACCTGCTCGGCGGTCTCACGGATATGCGCCAGCAGGACGTCGCCATCCAGCGGATGACCGAGCAACAGCACCACACCGCTGCCGGCCTCGGCCACCGCGGCCATGGCCGCGCGCAGGCTCCAGCGCCCGGGTTGCTTGACCATCAGCAGGTCGCGCAGCGGGTCCATGTTGTGCACCCGCACCAGGGTCGGCTCTTCGGCGCAGAAGCTGCCCAGGGTCAGGGCCATGTGCACGTCGCCTTCCACCGAATCACGATAGGTCACCAGGTTGAAATGCCCCAGTTCGCTGTCCAGCGGCTGCTCGGCAATCCGCTGAACGGTACGTTCGTGGATCATCCGGTAGTGGATCAGGTCGGCAATGGTGCCGATCTTGATGTTGTGTTCGGCGGCGAAGGTTTCCAGTTCGGCGCGACGGGACATGGTGCCGTCGTCGTTCATCACTTCGCAGATCACGCCACTTGGCTCGAAACCGGCCATGCGCGCCAGGTCGCAGGCGGCTTCGGTGTGGCCGGCGCGGGCCAGGGTGCCGCCGGGCTGGGCCATCAGCGGGAAGATATGGCCGGGGCTGACGATGTCTTCAGCCTTGGCGTCCTTGGCCGCGGCCGCTTGCACGGTGCGGGCGCGGTCGGCGGCGGAGATGCCGGTGGTCACCCCTTCGCTGGCTTCGATCGACACGGTGAACTTGGTGCCGAAACCGGAACCGTTGCGCGGCGCCATCAGCGGCAGCTTGAGCAGTTCGCAACGCTCGCGGCTCATCGGCATGCAGATCAGGCCACGGGCGTGCTTGGCCATGAAGTTGATGTGTTCGGCCTTGCAGCATTCGGCGGCCATGATCAGGTCGCCTTCGTTCTCGCGGTCTTCGTCATCCATGAGAATGACCATCTTGCCCTGGCGAATGTCTTCGACCAGTTCTTCAATCGTGTTGAGCGCCACGCGGCACCCTCCTTCTTTCAAAATTTGAGTGTCAGGATTTGAGGTAGCCGTTGGCGGCCAGGAAACTTTCGGTAATACCGCCGCTCGACGGTTCCGCGGCCTTGTCGCCCAGCAGCAGGCGCTCCAGGTAACGGGCCAGCAGGTCGACTTCGAGGTTGACCTGACGACCAGGACGGTAGTCGGCCATGATGGTTTCAGCCAGGGTGTGTGGGACGATGGTCAGTTCGAACTCGGCGCCGTTCACGGCGTTGACCGTCAGGCTGGTGCCGTCGACGGTGATCGAGCCCTTGTGGGCGATGTACTTGGCCAGGTCTTTCGGCGCACGGATACGGAACTGGATGGCCCGGGCGTTTTCTTCACGGGCGACGACTTCGCCGACACCGTCGACATGGCCGCTGACCAGGTGCCCACCCAGGCGGGTGGTCGGGGTCAGGGCTTTTTCCAGGTTGACCCGGCTGCCGGCCTTCAATTGGTTGAAGGCGGTGCAGTCCAGGGTTTCACGGCTGACGTCGGCCCAGAAGCCGTCGCCCGGCAGCTCGACGGCGGTCAGGCAGACGCCGTTGACCGCGATGCTGTCGCCGAGCTTGACGTCGGCCAGGTCCAGCTTGCCGGTTTCCACGTAGACGCGGACGTCGCCGCCCTTGGGGTTCAGGGCACGGATACTGCCGATGGATTCGATAATGCCGGTAAACATGAAGTCCTCCTCGAGAACAGGCCCGCGCGTGGCGCAAGCCAAAAATTATACGCCGGGTGCGGGATCAGGTATTGCGGTGACTCGCCAGTCACTACCGATAGCGCGCATTTCGGTGATTTTCAGCCGCGGCGCCTGGTGCATCCGCTCCAGCGGCCAGTCCAACAATGGGCGCGCCGTGGAGCCGAGAAACTGACCAGCGACAAACAATTGGTATTCGTCCACCAGGCCTTGCCGGGCAAAGGCGCCCGCCAGACGTGGGCCGGCTTCCACCAGCACTTCGTTGATGCCACGGGCGGCCAGTTCCGTCAGCAACCGGCGCAGGTCGACATGACCTTCGGCGCCGGGGACTTCCAGCAATTCATGGCCCAGGGCTTGATAGCGTTCGGCGGCGCCCGGAACGCAGGTCACCACCAAGGCAGGACCTGCCGTGAAGAACGGGGCATCCAGCGGCACCCGCAGGCGACCGTCGATCAACACCCGCAGGGGTGGACGGCGTTCGGCCAGGGCGGTCAGTTCGGGATCGAGGCCCAGCTCGGCGGGGCGTACGGTCATCCGCGCATTGTCCGCCAGCACGCTGTCGGCGCCGGTCAGCACCACGCTGGCCTGGGCCCGCAGGCGCTGCACGGCGGAACGCGCCTCGGGGCCGGTGATCCACTGGCTTTCGCCGCTGGCCATGGCGGTGCGACCGTCCAGGCTCATCGCCAACTTGACCCGCACAAACGGCACGCCGTGTTCCATGCGCTTGAGAAAACCCTGGTTCAGCGCCCGCGCTTCACCTTCCAGCACACCGCTGTGTACGGCGATGCCGGCATCGGCCAGGCGCTTGAGGCCGCGACCGGCAACTTCCGGATTGGGGTCCTGCATGGCCGCGACCACCCGCCCCACGCCGGCCTTGACCAGCGCATCGGCACACGGCGGTGTACGGCCGAAGTGGCTGCACGGCTCCAGGGTCACGTAGGCCGTGGCCCCGCGAGCGTTTTCGCCCGCCTCGCGCAAGGCATGCACCTCGGCATGGGGTTCGCCGGCGCGCACGTGCCAGCCTTCGCCGACCACCACGCCCGCCTGCACGATCACACAGCCGACCCGTGGGTTCGGGTGCGTCGAGTAGCGGCCCTTGCGGGCCAGCTCCAGGGCACGGGCCATGTAGTGGGCGTCGAGGACGGCCTGCTCGGTGGAAAGGCTCATTCTTTGGCGGGCTCGCGGGCAAGGCGGTCGATCTCTTCGCGGAACTCGTTGAGGTCCTGGAAGCGGCGATAGACCGAAGCGAAACGGATATAGGCGACTTCATCGAGTTTCTGCAACTCGGTCATCACCAGTTCACCGACGACCAGCGACTTGACCTCGCGCTCGCCGGTGGCCCGCAGCTTGTGCTTGATGTGCACCAGTGCGGCCTCCAGGCGTTCGACACTGACCGGGCGCTTTTCCAGCGCGCGCTGCATGCCCGCGCGGAGTTTTTCTTCGTCGAAGGGTTGGCGGCTGCCGTCCTGTTTGATCAGGCGTGGCAGGACCAGTTCGGCGGTCTCGAAGGTGGTAAAACGTTCACCGCAGGCCAGGCATTCGCGCCGGCGGCGCACCTGCTCGCCCTCGGCGACCAGACGCGAGTCGATGACTTTGGTGTCGTTGGCACCGCAGAAGGGACAGTGCATGGTGGCAGGCAACAAAAAATGGGAGGGCCATGGTAGCGCATCCCCGTGGCAAGACAAGCCATAGGGTTTGCGGTATACAGTCGCCCGACTACCTTTTATCCATAGAGATGCACCGGATTTCGTCTTGCGTTGGAGCCGTTCATGTCAGTACGACCGCTTGTTTTGCTCAGTCTCGCCGGCCTCCTGGCCGCTTGCGGCAGCCCGCCGCCCAAGCCTGCTCCGGTGGCACCGGCCCAACAGCAGGCGAGCAAACCGGTCAGTCCCTATGAAGAGCTCGGGCCCTTGCCCGCTTTTCAGCGTGAATTGAGCGGCACCTTGCAGGGCGTGCCCAAGGGCGCGGAGGTGGAACTGGCGCTGTTGGTGATCGACGAACGCGGTCGTCCGCAGCAATTGCTGGCCAGCAGCAAGATCAACGGCACCGGCCAGATCCTGCCGTTTCGCCTGCGCTTCAACCCGGAAGTGTTCCCGGTGGGCAGCCGCGTGGAATTGCGCGGGCGGGCCAGCCTGTCCGGGCAATTGATCCTGCATCTGCCATCGCGAAGTATCACCGAACCGACCACCCAGGCCCTGGGCCAGTTGCAATTTTTTACCGCGCCATGAGTGCACCGCCAAGCCTGCAACACTCCTTGAGCGAGTTGCTGGGCGATGCGCAATTGGTGGCCTGTGAGTTGCCAGGGACCGCATTGCAGTTGTGGCTGATCGACGCGCACAACATGGATCGCGCTTTTACCCCCGAGGAAACCCGGCGAATCCTCCATGAGCCGCCCTACTGGAGCTTCTGCTGGGCGAGCGGCCTGGCCATGGCCCGCTACCTGGCTGAAAACCCCCACTGGGTGGCGGGCAAGCGGGTGCTGGATTTCGGCGCCGGCTCCGGCGTGGCGGCAATTGCCGCAGCCCGGGCCGGGGCAATCGAAGTGGTGGCTTGCGACCTCGACCCGCTGGCCCTCGCGGCCTGCCGGGCGAATGCCACGCTCAACGGCGTGGAGCTGAGCTACAGCGAGGACTTCTTTGCCGAGAGCGATCGCTTCGACCTGATCCTGGTGGCGGATGTGCTCTATGACCGGGAAAACCTGCCGTTGCTCGATCAGTTTCTCAGTCGCGGCCAGGAGGCCTTGGTGGCCGATTCACGGGTACGGGATTTCCGTCATCCGCTGTATCGCCGCCTGGAAATGCTCGAAGCCTTCACCCTGCCGGACCTGGCGGAGCCGGAAGAGTTTCGCCATGTCAGCCTTTACCATGCTCAGCGTCAGCCTGCTTCCGGCCATCGGGCCCAGGCTTTATAGTGGCTCCATTCCCCGTTTTCCGAGATTCCGATGACTCAGCCCTCCCCCTACATTTTCGACGCCACCACCGCTGACTTCGACCAGTCGGTAATCGAGAACTCGTTCCACAAGCCGGTGCTGGTGGACTTCTGGGCCGAGTGGTGCGCCCCCTGCAAGGCCCTGATGCCGATGCTGCAACAGATTGCCGAGAGCTATCAGGGCGAACTGCTGCTGGCCAAGGTTGATTGCGATGCCGAGCAGGACATCGTCGCCCGCTTCGGCATTCGCAGCCTGCCCACCGTGGTGCTGTTCAAGGACGGCCAGCCGGTGGACGGTTTTGCGGGTGCCCAGCCGGAATCGGCGGTGCGCAAACTGCTTGAACCCCATGTGCAGATGCCACCGCCGGCGGAGGCCGATCCTCTTGAACAGGCCGAGGCGCTGTTTGCCGACGGTCGGATCGGCGATGCCGAAGCTGTGCTCAAGGAACTGCTGGGTGAAGACAACAGCAACGCCAAGGCGCTGATCCTTTATGGCCGTTGCCTGGCCGAGCGCGGTGAGTTGGGTGAAGCCCAGGCAGTGCTGGACGCAGTGAAGAGCGACGAGCACAAGGCCGCGCTGGCCGGGGCCAAGGCGCAGTTGACGTTCTTGCGTCAGGCGGCTGACCTGCCGGAGGTCGCTGACTTGAAAGCGCGCCTGGCGCAAAACCCACAGGATGACGAAGCGGCTTATCAGTTGGCGGTACAACAACTGTCGCGCCAGCAGTACGAAGCGGCACTGGAGGGTTTGCTCAAGCTGTTTACCCGTAATCGCGGCTACAGCGAAGGCCTGCCGCACAAGACCTTGTTGCAGGTGTTCGACCTGCTGGGCAACGACCATCCGTTGGTGACCACCTACCGTCGCCGGCTGTTTGCTGCGTTGTACTGACCTTGTGGGGAGCTGGCTTTGTCTGTGAAGAGGCCCTTGAGGCCGTCAACAGCTTCGCGGGCAAGCTCCGCTCCCACACTCAAAGACTGTTCCGCCCTCAGACCTCAGCCCAGCTGTAAAGCGGCGAATCCGTTCCGCTCAGCACCTTGACCTCGCTGCAATGACGCAAGCGCACCAACAGGCGCTTGGCCGCCGCCGTGCTCCCCGCCAACGCTTCCAACTGCCCGAGCAACTGCGGCCCGTCGATCTGCCCGGCCTGGCGCACCAGGTCCCTGGCCGTCTGCCACAGCGCGTCGTCCTGGCTCACCGGCCTTGCCGCTACCGTAGCGCCCGCCTCGGCCGGCACCGTCACCTGCAACTGCGCCCCCAAGCGCGCCCAGTCGCTCTCATCCAGCTCCAACGTCAAATCCACCGGCCATTGGCCAATGGTGCCTCGAATTCGCACCATGATGCTCACCTCGCGATTGCAGGCACCCATGCTCCCACGCGCCACCCGAGACGCCAAGTCAGTGGCCGAACAAGCCATAAATTGTTATAAGATCACATAACAAAACACCCTTATTGCCGTTCCTGGAGAAACGCCATGCGCCACCTGCTGCTCGCCCTGCCTTTTGCCCTGCTCCCGCTGGTTGCCGCCCAGGCCCATGAAGCCCACGAACATGGCAGCCTCGGCGCCCACGAGCACGGCGTTGGCCGGCTGAACGCCGCGCTGGACGGCCAGACCCTGGAACTCGAACTGCAAAGCCCGGCGATGAACCTGGTGGGCTTCGAACACCCGGCCACCAGCGACGCCGACAAGGCCAAGGTCGCCGCCGTACGCGCGCTGCTGGACAAGCCGCTGGAGCTGTTCAACCTGCCGAAAGGCGCCGGTTGCGTAGTGGCCAACCAGGAACTGGAAAGCCCGCTGTTCGGCGATCCGGCGCCTGAAGAGGCCGATGACGATGATGACGACGATCACGCTCCGGAGGCCGCCGCCGGCACCCAACCCGCCGTGGCCGAGCATCATCACGATCACAGCGAGATCCACGCCCACTACCAGTTCACCTGCACCACCCCGGCCGCGCTGAAGACCCTGGACCTGGGCCAGGTGTTCAAGACGTTCCCGGCTACCCACAAGATCCAGGTGCAGTTGATTTCCGGCAGTGGTCAACAAGGGGTTGACGTCACGCCTGAGGCTGCCACCCTGAAGTTCTGATCGACCTCAATCCTTGTTGAAATGGGCTTATGTTCATGTGGGAGCGGAGCTTGCCCGCGAAGAGTACAACGCAGTGTGTCTGGAACACCGCGTCGTCTCTTTCGCGGGCAAGCTCCGCTCCCACACAGATAGGCACCCACTCCACAACGGGCACACCACCTGTGAATCGGCCTTTATGACCCAAGCACTTATCGAACTGTCCGACCTGGGCTTCAACTGGCCCGGTCATCCGCAGTTGCTGGACATCCCGGCGTTCCGCCTGGAACCGGGCGAAACGCTGTTCCTCAAAGGCCCCAGCGGCAGCGGCAAGACCACCTTGCTCGGCCTGCTCGGCGGCGTGCAGAAACCCAGCCGCGGCAGCATCCGCCTGCTCGGCCAGGAACTCACCGAACTGGGCGCCGGTGCCCGCGACCGTTTTCGCGTCGATCACACCGGTTATATTTTCCAGCAGTTCAACCTGTTGCCGTTCCTCTCGGTACGCGAGAACGTCGAGCTGCCTTGCCACTTTTCCAAATTGCGCGCCCGCCGCGCAATCCAGCGCCACGGCAGTGCCGACCAGGCCGCCGCGACCCTGCTCGCCCACCTCGGCCTGAGCGATCCGGCCCTGCTGGAACGGCGCGCCGACTCGCTGTCCATCGGCCAGCAGCAACGGGTCGCCGCCGCCCGCGCGCTGATCGGCCAACCCGAACTGGTGATCGCCGACGAACCGACTTCAGCGCTGGACTACGATGCCCGCGAAGCCTTTATCCGACTGCTGTTCGCCGAATGCCGCGAAGCCGGTTCCAGCCTGCTGTTCGTCAGCCATGACCAGAGCCTGGCGCCGCTGTTCGATCGTCACCTGTCGCTGTCCGAATTGAATCGCGCGGCCACGCCCGCGGAGGTCTGAGATGTATCTGTTTCGTCTGGCCCTGGCCAGCCTGGCCAACCGCCGCTTCACCGCCCTGCTCACGGCCTTCGCCATCGCCCTGTCGGTCTGCCTGCTGCTGGCCGTGGAGCGCGTGCGCACCGAAGCCCGCGCCAGCTTCGCCAGCACCATCAGTGGCACCGACCTGATTGTCGGCGCCCGCTCGGGTTCGGTGAACCTGCTGCTGTACTCGGTGTTTCGCATCGGCAACGCCACCAACAACATCCGTTGGGACAGCTTCGAGCACTTCGCCAATAACCCGAAAGTGAAGTGGGCGATCCCGATGTCCCTCGGCGACTCCCACCGCGGCTACCGCGTACTGGGCACCAGCGAGGCCTATTTCGAGCATTACCAGTACGGCCACCAGCAGAACCTGCAACTGGCCGAAGGCCGCCCGTTCGCCACCGATCCGTTCGAGGTGGTGCTCGGCGCCGAAGTGGCCGACGCCCTGCACTACAAGCTTGGCGACAAGCTGGTGCTGGCCCATGGCGTGGCCGCCATCAGCCTGGTCAAGCATGACGACAAGCCCTTCACCGTGGTCGGCATCCTCAAACGCACCGGCACGCCGGTGGACCGCACGCTGCATATCAGCCTCGGCGGCATGGAGGCGATCCACATCGATTGGCACGACGGCGTACCGGCCCATGGTGCCGGACGCATCAGCGCCGACCAGGCCCGCAATATGGACCTGACGCCGCAAGCCATCACCGCCTTCATGCTCGGCCTGAACAACAAGGTGTCGACCTTCGCCCTGCAACGGGAGATCAACGAATTCCGGGGCGAGCCGATGCTGGCGATCCTCCCGGGCGTGGCCTTGCAGGAGCTGTGGAGCTTGATGGGCACGGCGGAAAAGGCGCTGTTCGTGGTCTCACTGTTCGTGGTCCTGACCGGTTTGATCGGCATGCTCACGGCGATCCTCACCAGCCTCAACGAGCGGCGCCGGGAGATGGCGATCCTGCGCTCGGTGGGCGCACGGCCTTGGCATATCGCCAGTCTGCTGATACTGGAAGCCTTTGCCCTGGCCTTGTCCGGGGTAGTGGCCGGGCTCGGCCTGTTGTACCTGTGCATCGCCCTGGCCCAGGGGTATGTGCAGTCGAATTACGGGTTGTACCTGCCGCTGTCCTGGCCAAGCGAATATGAATGGACGCTGCTCGGCGGTATCCTCGTCGCCGCCCTGTTGATGGGCAGCGTGCCGGCGTGGCGCGCCTATCGACAATCCCTGGCCGATGGCCTGTCCATCCGTTTATGAGTGTTGCGATGAAGAATAAAGTCCTGGCCGCTGTGCTGCTGGCGCTGTCCGTGGTGACGGCCACGCCGTTGTGGGCCGATGACAAGCCCAAGGAACTGGCCTGGCAGGACATGATTCCGCCCGATGCGCCGCCGGAAATCCCGCAGATGACGCCGCTGCATGACCTGTCGAAAATCGGCAGCATGAACATCGAGGCGGCACCGGCGGCCAAGCAGTCGCTGCCCGATGCGCCGGTGGTCAAGGCGCTGGACGGCCAGCATGTGCGCCTGCCGGGGTATATCGTACCGTTGGAAGTGAGCGAGGAAGGGCGGACCACGGAGTTTCTGCTGGTACCGTACTTCGGCGCCTGCATCCATGTGCCGCCACCGCCGTCGAACCAGATCGTGCATGTGACCAGTGAGTTGGGGGTCAAGGTCGACGAGTTGTACCAGCCGTACTGGATTGAAGGTGACATGCAGGTCAAGCAGAGCACCAGCGACCTGGCGGATGCGGGGTACAGCATGGAGGCGCAGAAGATCTACGTGTACGAATTACCGGAGTAAGGCTGGTCGCCCAGCGGTGCCTGGTCGGACCTCTTCGCGGGCAAGCCCTGCTCCTACAGGATTAGGATCTGCTCAAGGTTTTGTGACCGACATGAAACTGTAGGAGCAGGGCTTGCCCGCGAAGAGGCCGGCAGCCCCCCCACAAAAGTTCCCGACTCGCCCCCGCCATTGGCCTTTCATTGAGCTGAGTCAACGACCGGCCCGGGGCGCTCATTACCATTGGACACAGTGAATTCAAAACGTCCTTTGGAGCCCCCCATGCACAAGTCCCTGCTCAGCGCCTCTCTCGTTGCGCTCGCCCTCGCCGCGCCCCTTGCCCACGCCCACCAGGCCGGTGATTTCATCGTCCGTGCCGGTACCGCCACCGTTTCGCCCAACGACAGCAGCGGCGATCTGAAACTCGACGGCACGCGAATCTCCGGCACCAAAGCCACGGTGGACAGCGATACCCAGTTGGGCCTGGCCTTTGCCTACATGTTCACCGACCATATCGGCCTGGAATTGCTGGCCGCCACGCCGTTCCACCACGAAGTGTCGGTCAAGGGCCTCGGCCCGGCGCTGGACGGCCAACTGGGGGATATCAAGCAACTGCCACCGACCCTGTCGCTGCAGTACTACCCACTGGATGCCGCCTCGAAGTTCCAGCCTTATGGTGGTATCGGCATCAACTACACCATGTTCTTCGGTGAAGACCTGACCAGCCAGCGCAAGGACGAAGGCTTCAGCAACCTGAAGCTGCAGAACTCGGTAGGCCTGGCCGGGCAACTGGGCTTCGACTACATGCTCACTGACCGCATGCTGCTCAACGCCTCGGTCTGGTACGTGGACATCGACACCAAGGCCACCGTCGACGGCCCGACCGCCCTGGGCGTCGGCCAGACCAAGGTGGATGTGAAAGTCGATCCGTGGGTCTACATGGTCGGTATCGGCTACAAGTTCTAGGCAGAACCCGCTTTCCATCACCCCATGAAAAAGGCGCCGGGATCAGGCGCCTTTCTCATTTCAGATGATCGATCTCAACGCCCCAGCAAACGCGCCAGGCCGACACTCATGGGCGTCGGCTCGGCCAGGACGAAACGCTCCAGCATCCGCTGGTTATTCGCCCGCGAATGGCGAATATCGCCAGAACGC
Source organism: Pseudomonas gingeri (assembly GCF_013385425.1). Taxonomy (GTDB): domain Bacteria; phylum Pseudomonadota; class Gammaproteobacteria; order Pseudomonadales; family Pseudomonadaceae; genus Aquipseudomonas; species Aquipseudomonas gingeri_D. The sequence goes on from NZ_JACAQA010000014.1 coordinate 36,386, forward strand.
GCCGGCTCGTAGGTCACCGGCGGCAGTGCGCCGACCACCTCGCCCAGCGCCATCAGCACCTGCTTGAGCGTCGTAGCCCGGTTCAGGCCGACGTTGATCGCGCCTTCCTGCACCTGCGGCGCCTCAAGCGCCTGCAGCAGGATCTGCACCAGATCGCCAACGTAGATAAAGTCCCGGGTCTGCTCGCCATCGCCGAAGATGGTGATCGGCAACCCCTTCAACGCCCGCTCGCAGAAAATACTGATCACCCCGGAATACGGCGAGGACGGATCCTGGCGCGGCCCGAAGACGTTGAAGAAACGGAAGATCACCGGCTCCAGGCCATGCTGGCGGCGGTAGAAGTCCAGGTACTGCTCGCTGGCCAGCTTGTCCGAGGCATAGGGTGTCAGCGGCGACTTGGCGGTGTCCTCGATGATCGACTCGCCCTCGCCGTTATTGCCGTAGACCGCCGCGCTGGAGGCGAACAACACCCGCTTGACGCCCGTCTGGCGCATGGCCTCGCAAACATTCAGCGTGCCGATGAAATTGCTCTGGTGGGTCCGCACCGGGTCCTCCACCGAAGCCTGCACCGAAGCCACCGCCGCCAGGTGCACCACGGCCTGACAGCCACGCATGACTTGTGTCACCAAGGCGGCATCGGCCACATCGCCCTCAATCAGTTCGACTCGCGGATTGTCCAGGGCCAGGTTGCCGCGTTTGCCGGTGGATAGGTCATCGAGGATACGCAGCGAGTAACCTTGCTCCAGCAGTGCTTCGGCCAGGTTCGAGCCGATGAAGCCGGCGCCGCCGGTGATAAGAATGGGGGCATCAGCCATGACGATAGAACCTGTCGAGTAGCGCCGGCAACCCCGCACGCCAGGCGCGCGGCTTGATGCCGAAGGTATGGAGGATTTTCTTGCAGGCCAGCACCGCGTGCTGCGGCTCTTCCGCCGCATCTGGACGCGCGGCATGAGCCTGGGCGGTAGGCGCCTCGATCGCCAGCGGGTGCAACTGCCGGGCTTCGGTGAGAATCGCCTGCCCCAGGGCCAGCGGCGTGGTCGCCTCGTGGCCGGCGTAGTGGTAGGTGCCCCACAGCGGCGCGGCACAATCGAGTTGCTTGAGCACCGAGATGATCACCCGGGCCGCGTCGTCCACGGGCGTCGGGTTGCCACGTCGGTCATCGGCCATCAGCAGTTCGTCGGGTTTCTCGGCCCGGGCCAGGAAACGTCCGAGGGTGCCCTCGGTACTGTCGTCGAGCAACCAGCCGAAGCGCAGCAACACATGTTGCGGGCAGGTGGCGCGCACGCTCTGCTCGATCCGCCACAACGCCTGGCCACGCAGCCCCAGGGGCACGGGTTCGTCTTTTTCGCTGTAGGCGGTGGCCCGCGAGCCGTCGAACACCCGATAACTGGAAGGTTGCAGCAGGATGATGTTGTGGTGCTGGCAAAGTTCGGCCAGCCGCTCGACCGCACGCTCCTGGTCGGCCAGGCGCGCCTCGCCGACCGTCTCCGCCTGGAACCAGTCGAAGTAGAAGGCGAGGTTGATCAACGCATCCGGACGGGTGTCGTCGAGCAGTTGCGTGAGGCTCGCGGCATCCCAGCCATCTTGTGGCGGACGGGGGGCGAGGAAACCGATGTCTTCCTCCGCACCGAGGCGAATCAGCGCCTGCCCAAGGGCATTTCCGCCGCCCAGTAACATAAGGCGCATTCGCATAGAGTCAGCAGGCCCAGGTCTGTTCAGAACGATGGTGATTGGCGGCCAGCTTGTGGCCGACCGCTGGCAATAGCCAGAATCCTTGCATTTTGCGGGTTTTGCGCGCAACCGTCACGGATAAAGTGCCAGAGAGCACCCATCGGCTTGCAACTTGGCCCGTACGACCGCATAAATAAACCCATGAATCTTCCCGAATCGGCCCATGACGCCCTGGCAGGTTTCCACCCGGCCGTCAGCGCCTGGTTTCGCAACACCTTCCCGGACGTGACCGGCGCCCAGGCCCGTGCCTGGCCGTTGATCCGCCAGCGCCGCTCGACACTGGTCGCCGCGCCCACCGGCTCCGGCAAGACCCTGACGGCCTTTCTCGCGGTAATCGACGACCTGGTTCAGCAGGGTCTGGCCCAGGGCGGCGAACTGCCGGACGAAACCCTGATCGTCTATGTCTCGCCGCTCAAGGCACTGTCCAACGATATCCGCATCAACCTGCAAGATCCGCTGGCGGGCATCACCGCACAACTCGAACTGCTGGGCCTGCCGCCGCTCTCAATCACCACCGCGGTGCGCACCGGCGACACCCCGCAGAACGAACGTACGCGCCTGCGCAAGACCGCGCCGCATATCCTGGTGACCACGCCGGAATCGCTTTATGTGCTGCTCGGTTCCGATTCCGGCCGACGCATGCTCGGCACCGTTCGCACGGTGATCGTCGACGAGATCCACGCCATCGCTGCCAGCAAGCGCGGCAGCCACCTGGCCCTGAGCCTGGAGCGTTTGCAGGCATTGTGTGGCGAGTCGTTGCTGCGTATCGGCCTGTCCGCCACTCAAAAGCCCATCGATGCGGTGTCGCGCTTTCTGGTGGGCAGCAGCCGCACCTGCGAAATCATCGATATCGGCCACGCCCGCCCCCGCGACTTGGGCATCGAGGTGCCTCCCGTACCGCTGACGGCGGTGATGGCCAACGATGTCTGGGAGCTGGTCTACGAACGCCTGGCCGAACTGGCCCGGCAGCACCGCACCACGCTGATTTTCGTCAATACCCGACGCCTGGCCGAACGCCTGGCCCGGCACTTGAGCGAGCGCCTGGGCAAGGAGGCGGTGGCCGCCCACCATGGCAGCCTGGCCAAGGAACAGCGCCTGGATGCCGAACAACGGCTCAAGCGCGGCGAACTGCAGGTGCTGATCGCCACCGCCTCGCTGGAACTGGGGATCGATATCGGCGAGGTGGAACTGGTCTGCCAGATCGGCTCGCCACGCTCCATCGCGGCCTTTCTGCAACGGGTCGGACGCTCCGGCCACCAGGTCGGCGGCACGCCCAAAGGTCGGCTGTTCGCCACTTCGCGGGACGAACTGATCGAGTGCGCCGCCCTGCTCGACTGCGTGCGCCGGGGCGAACTGGACACCTTGCTGATTCCCCGCGCGCCGCTGGACGTGCTGGCCCAGCAGATCGTCGCCGAGGTCAGTTGCCAGGAATGGCAGGAACAGCCGCTGCTGGAACTGATCCGCCGCGCCGCGCCCTATGCCGAGCTGGACGAGGCCCACTATCAGGCGCTGCTGCGGATGCTCGCCGAAGGGTTCAACAGTCGACAGGGTCTGCGCAGCGCCTATATTCACCGCGATGCCCTGAACCAGAGCCTGCGCGGCCGCCGTGGCAGCCAACTGACCGCCCTCACCAGCGGCGGGACCATCCCGGACAACGCCGACTACAGCGTGCTGCTCGAACCCCAGGCCCTGAATATCGGCACGGTGCATGAGGACTTCGCGGTGGAAAGCATCGCCGGCGATGTGTTCCAGCTGGGCAACAGTTCCTATCGCATCCTGCGGGTCGAGACCGGCAAGGTGCGGGTCGAGGATGCCCACGGCCAGCCGCCGAGCATTCCGTTCTGGCTCGGCGAGGCACCGGGGCGCAGTGCAGAGCTGTCCTTCGCCGTGGCGCGCCTGCAGGCCCATCTGGATAAATTGCTGGGCGCCACACCGGGAGACTTGCAGCCGAGCCTCGACTGGCTGCGCCAGACCCTCGGCCTGGACCCGGCCAGCGCCGAACAGATCGTCGAGTACCTGGCCCGCGCCCGGCAAAGCCTCGGTGCCCTGCCCTCGCAGGACACCCTGATCATGGAGCGTTTCTTCGACGAGTCCGGCGGCACCCAGTTGGTGATCCACACACCGTTCGGCAGCCGGATCAACCGCGCCTGGGGCCTGGCCTTGCGCAAGCGTTTCTGCCGCACCTTCAACTTCGAATTGCAGGCTGCCGCCAGCGAAGACGCCATCGTGCTGTCGCTGTCCACCAGCCACAGCTTTGCCCTGGACGAGGTCTGGCGTTACCTCAACAGCCGCACGGCCGAACACATCTTGATCCAGGCCGTGCTCGACGCCCCTTTATTTGGCGTGCGCTGGCGCTGGAATGCCGGGGTCGCGCTGGCGCTGCCGCGTTTTGTCGGCGGACGCAAGGTGGCGCCGCAGATCCAGCGGATGAAAAGCGAAGACCTGACCGCCTGCGTCTTCCCGGACCAGATCGCCTGCCTGGAAAACCTTGCCGGCGAGCGCGAGATTCCCGACCACCCGCTGGTGGAACAGACCCTCGACGACTGCCTGCACGAGGCCATGGACTGCGAAGGCTGGCTGGCCCTGTTGCGGCGCATGGAGGCCAGCGACGTGCGGCTGATCGCCCGCGACCTGCCGGCGCCCTCGCCCCTGGCGGCGGAAATTCTCAGCGCCCGGCCGTACACCTTTCTCGACGATGCACCGCTGGAAGAGCGTCGCACCCAGGCGGTGCTGAACCGTCGCTGGAGCGATCCCACCAGCACCGACGACCTCGGCGCCTTGGATGCCGAAGCCATCCGGGCCGTGGCCGAGGAAGCCTGGCCCGCACCGAACGGCGAGGATGAAATGCATGAGGCGTTGATGAGCCTGGCCGCGATCACCGACGCCGAAGCCCAGGCCAATCCCTCGTGGTCAGCCTGGCTGGCGGTGCTCGCGGTACAAGGTCGCGCCACACGTTTGCAAGTCGATAAATCCCACGCACTGTGGACCGCCCTGGAACGCCTGACCTGCCTGCAAGCACTTTATCCACAGGCGTTGCGGCACCCGCCCTTGCAACCGCCAGTGGGTTTCGATCAGCCGTGGGAGGCCGATGAGGCTGCCGTCGAAGTGGTCCGCGCCCGCCTCAGCGGTTTTTCCCCGCTGACGCTGCCCGAGATCGCCGAGCCCCTGGCGCTCTCCAGCGCCACACTGACCCAGGCCCTGGCGAAGCTGGAAAGCGAAGGTTATGTGCTGCGCGGTCAGTTCAGTCCGGGGGCACCTCGGGAACAGTGGTGCGAACGTCACCTGCTGGCGCGCATCCACCGTTACACGGTCAAGCGCCTGCGCCGGGAAATCGAGCCAGTGGCGGTGCAGGACTTCATGCGTTTCCTGTTCGACTGGCAACACCTTTCCCCCGCCTGCCAGGGCCAGGGCAGCGCGGCCCTGGCGATGATCGTCAGCCAGTTCGAAGGCTACCCGGTTGCCGCCGGGGCCTGGGACAGCGATGTGCTGGCCGCGCGGCTCAAGGAGTATTCACCGACCTGGCTCGATGAGTTGTGTCGCTCGGGCAAGCTGGTCTGGGCCCGCCTCAGTGCCCGTGGCAAAAGCGCCAGCGCAGCCTCGCGCAGTACGCCGGTGGTGTTGCTGCCCCGGGGCCAGGTCGCGCTGTGGAGCAGCCTGACGGAACAGACGGCGGTGGAAGAGTTGTCGCCGCGCACGCAAAAGGTTCATGCCGCGCTGACGCAACAGGGCGCGCTGTTTTTCGATGAGTTGCTGCACGAGGCGCATCTGCTGCCCACCGAGCTGGAAACCGCCTTGCAGGAGTTGGTCGGCGCCGGTTGGGTAAATGCCGACAGCTTTGCCGGCTTACGGGCGCTGATCACTCCGGCCAGTAAACGCCAGGCCCGCAGTGCTCGGCGTGGGCGTGGGGCGTTTGTCGGCGGGATGGACGATGCCGGACGCTGGGCCTTGCTGCGGCGCTCCGCAGTAGTCGTGCCGACGGGTGGTTCAGTGCCAACCGAAACCCTGGAACATATCGCCATGACCTTGCTGCGGCGTTACGGCGTGGTGTTCTGGCGCTTGCTGGAGCGTGAGGCGGACTGGTTACCGAGTTGGCGGGAATTGCTGCGTACCTTTCATCGATTGGAAGCCCGCGGCGAGATTCGTGGTGGGCGTTTTATCAGCGGTCTGGCAGGTGAGCAGTTTGCCTTGCCAGAGGCGATTCCGTTGTTGCGCGAAGTGCGTCGGCGCCCGGCGGACGGTAGCCTGATCACGGTGTGCGGCGCCGATCCGTTGAATCTGGCGGGGACCTTGCTGCCGGGCGCCAAGGTGCCGGCGCTGGCGGGGAATCGCCTGGTGTATCGCGACGGTGTTCCGGCGGCGGCAGAGATCGCCGGGCAGCAGTCATATTGGCTGGAACTGGATCAGGTGGCCGCCGCCGAAGTCCGAAAAAAACTGACCCAGTACCGTCTCTGAAAACGCCTACACGGCCCCTGGGGGCGCGGGCTCTTGCTCTACCGTCGGCCCCCTCGGCGCCAGCATCACCGGCTGTGGATAAGTCTGCGCGAAATGCACCCACGGGCTCTGGTCCACCAGCTTCTTCAGCCGCTCGTTGAACGCCCGGTTCACGCTGTACTGGCCGCCCGAGATCGTGCGGAACTGCGCCGTCAGCACCACGCCGTTGAGGTCCATGCGATCGATCCCGAACACCTCCAGCGAACCTTGCAGGTTGAACTTGAGCAGGGCGTCCTCGCTGATCGAGCGCCCGGCCTCGCGAATCAACTCGGTGGCCTTGTCGACATCGGTGTCATAGGTGAACTGCACCGAGAAAAACGCAAAGGCGAATTGCCGAGATTGATTGGTCACCGCCTTGATCTGGCCGAACGGCACCGAGTGCACGAACCCCTTGCCGTCACGCAGACGCAAGGTGCGAATGGTCAGGCCCTCCACCGTACCGGCATGACCGGAATCGAGCACCACCCAGTCGCCGATGGACAGGGTGTCCTCGATGATGATGAACAGCCCGGTGATCACATCCTGGACCAACTGCTGGGAACCGAAACCGATGGCCAGCCCCACCACCCCCGCACCGGCCAACAGGGGCGCGACATTGATCCCCAGGTTGGCCAGGGTGGTGATCGCACCGATCACCAGCAGGATCACTTTCAACGCATTGCGCAGCAGCGGCAGGATGGTTTTTGCCCGCATGCTCGGCTGGCGCGAAGCGCGGCGGTTGATCGGCGGCTTGAGGGATTCCTGGATCGCGGTGTCGAGCACCACCCAGAGCAACCAGGTCGCCAGCAGGATCAGGCCGATACGGCTGAGGGAATCGCTGATGGCCCGGCCCACGCTGTTCTGCTCGGCGAATTCATACAACGAAAAACCCCAGATCCGCCCCAGCAGTTCGATAAAGCCCACCGCCAGGGCGATACGCAACACGGCATGCAGCACGCTGAGCAAGCGCTCCTTGTACACGCTGCTGCGCTGGATCGACGCCATCCCACGAGCCTTGAACAGGTGTTGGAACACGGTGCTGAGAAACACCGTGGCAATCAGCAGCACGGTGGTCAGCAAGGCGCAGCGCAAGGCTTTCTGGCTGTCTTCGCCGGCACCGATCAGGTTGACCGTCGAGACCAGCACCATCAACAGGATCGGCCAGTACCAGAGCCCGGAAAAGATCCGCAGCGACTCCTGCAGCGCCGGTTGCTTCAGGCGTTGGCTCAGCGGGCGATTGCGGATCAGGTGCGCCACCGGTCGCCGCAACCTGAAGACCAGCACGCCGAACAGGATGGAGGCGAACAGGGCCGTGAACACCGCAACGCTGCTGGTGATATTGCTGCCCAGTTGCAGGGCGATCTGCGGGCTGGTCAGGGCATCGCTCAAGGCGGCCAGGAAACCGATCGCGAACAACTGGCGCGGGCTGTCGACGCGAATGATCCGCACGGCCTGACGCTTGTGGCCGAAGTTGAACAGCACCGTCAGGCAAAGCAGGGCCGCACTGGTGAAAATGCCGCTGCTGGTGGCGTAGGTCAGGCACAACGCCAGCGCCCGTCCCGCCGAGGCCGGCAGGAAGTGACCGACATAGAGGGTGAATGGCAGGGAGAGCAACGCCGGCAACAGGTAAGGCAAGGCATAACCGAGCACGGACTGACTGCGCTCACGGGGCTGCAACCAGCGGTGCCGGTTGATGCGGCGGGCGGCGAAACGTCCCGCCGTGGCCAGGGCCGCGAAGCTGGCGAGCCAGGCGACCGATAACGACAGGAAGTCGCCGGCCACGCCCCAGGGCGAACGCTCGCGGGTCTGGCTGACCAGTTGCCCCATCTCGTCGGCCGCGCGATCTGCCCGCAGGCGCCAGGCGTCGAGCAGGTGACCATTGAGGTCAAGCTGGTTCTGCGCGTCGTCGATGCTGGAGCTGAGGGTGCCGAGCAGTCCGCCCTGCACCAGCACCTCGGGTTTGGCGGGCGTGCTGGCGGGTGCGCTGGCAGGCAGCGGCAGCGCCGTGGCGGCCCCGGCCCCAGCGCAGGCACACAAGAGCAACAGGGTTAGCAGTAGCGTCGTATTGAGTCGGGACAAAACCGGACACCTCATCGGCCATCTCTGTAAGAAACTGAGTGCCAATGGGGTGGCAAAGTTCGGCTGTTCGCCTCTACGGTGATTTTGGAGTTCAATATTTCCCGGCAAACACCAACTTGTAGGAGCAGGGCTTGCCCGCGAAAGGGCCCTCAAGGGCGCCAAAGGCTTCGCGGCGATGTGGCGTCCCCACAAGCCCTGCTTCTACAGACCTGTGGCGTGCTCGATATCTCGCTGATATTTGCCATCAGGTCAAATATGTTATGCCATTACCTGTCTTTTTCCGCACAAGTGAAACCCCGACACTGCGCTCCTGATCAAACCTACCGGAGTTGCAGCCATGCCCATTGCCTTGCTGGCGCTGACCCTCAGCGCCTTTGCCATCGGGACGACCGAGTTCGTCATCGTTGGCCTGTTACCCACCATCGGCGCCGACCTCGGTGTCGACCTGCCTTCCGCCGGCCTGCTGGTCAGCCTCTATGCCCTGGGTGTCGCCATCGGCGCCCCGGTGCTGACCGCCCTCACCGGCAAGGTCCCGCGCAAACTCCTGCTGTTGTCGCTGATGGTGCTGTTCACCCTCGGCAACCTGCTGGCCTGGCAAGCGCCGAGCTACGAGTCGCTGATCCTCGCGCGCATCGTCACCGGCCTGGCCCACGGGGTGTTTTTCTCCATCGGTTCGACCATCGCCACCAGCCTGGTGCCGAAGGAAAAGGCCGCCAGTGCGATCGCCATCATGTTCACCGGCCTGACCGTGGCCCTGGTCACCGGCGTACCCCTGGGGACTTTTATCGGCCAGCATTTCGGCTGGCGCGAAACCTTTCTCGCCGTGTCCGCCCTGGGTTTGATCGCCTTTATCGGCAGCCTGATCTATGTGCCGAAGAACATCACACACAACAAGCCGGCCTCACTGCTGCAACAACTGCAAGTGTTGAAGCAACCGCGTCTGCTGCTGGTGTATGCGATGACCGCCGCCGGTTATGGCGGCACCTTTATCGCCTTTACCTTTCTGGCGCCGATCCTTCAGGACATCTCCGGCTTTCAGCCCGGCACCGTCAGCCTGGTACTGCTGGTCTACGGTGTCTCGGTGGCGGTGGGTAATATCTGGGGCGGGAAACTGGCGGACAAGCGTGGTCCCATTGGCGCGCTGAAGCTGATCTTCCTGCTGCTGGCGGTCGTGCTGTTCGTGCTGACCTTCACCGCCGGCAATCCGTGGTTGGTCCTGCTGACCGTGCTGGCCTGGGGCGCGGTGGCCTTCGGCAATGTGCCGGGCCTGCAGATCTATGTAGTGCGCCAGGCCGAACATCACACGCCTCATGCGGTGGATGTAGCTTCGGGCCTGAATATCGCCGCCTTCAACCTCGGAATTGCCGGCGGGGCCTGGATCGGTGGCCTGATCGTCGCCAACCTGGGTCTGATCCATACAACCTGGATTGGCGGATTGGTGGTGCTGGTGGCCCTGGCACTGACAGCCTGGAGCGGTCGGCTGGATCGACTGGGGCCGGTGTATGCCGAGCCTGCAGAAGGTTCGGCGCGGGTGGTAGCCGGCCACTGAGGCCAGCCCCATACCACAAGACTCACCTTGGAAACACGCTCCCTTGTAGGAGCCTGGCTTGCCAGCGAAGAGGCCTTCAAGATCGCCAAAAGCTTCGCGGCGATGCGGCGTCCCGACAAGCCCTGCTCCTACAGACCGTGGTTAACCGCGTCCTGATGCTCGGCAGACGCGAATCGGTTCGCCCCCCTATTGGACCCGATTTTATTCCTTGGACTTGCGGTGCTCCGTGACGCTCAAGCCGGCATGCCCCCAGTTATCGGTATCCACCTCCTCGATCACGATATGGGTCACCTCCGGCGGTTTACCGAGCACCCGTTGCAGGGTCTCGGTGATTTCGGCGATGACCTGGGCTTTCTGCTCGCGGGTCACGCCCTCACGGGTAATACGAACGCTGACAAAAGGCATGCTGTGCTCCAGTGGTTGAAAGAAGGTTTGGCGACGCGCTGGTGGAACTCACTTTATTGCCCCACACTCATTTGATAAATACGGATGCCCGTACCTCATTTGATCCCCCAGTGTAATCAATCATGCAACGACAGTTCGACGACCTCATGCTCGGCAGCATCGAGCTGTTTTGCCTGGCGGCCGAGGCCGGCAGTTTCACCGCCGCCGCCCAGGTGGCCGGGGTCACGCCGGCGGCGGTGAGTCGCTCGGTCTCGCGCATGGAAGAACGCCTCGGCGTGCGCCTGTTCACCCGCACCACCCGCAGCGTACGCCTGACCGAGGGCGGCCGCGGCTACTTCGAACAATGCAAGCAGGCCCTGACCCAACTGACCGAAGCGCAACGGGAAGTCATGGGCAAGCAACAGGAACCGGCCGGCACCTTGCGCATCAGCATCCCGACGCCTTACGCCCATCACCGTATCCTGCCGTTGCTACCGGCCTTTCGTGAGCGCCATCCGGCGGTGAAGGTCGAGGTGCATATCAGCAACCGCAATATCGACTTCGTCGAAGAAGGCTACGACCTGGCGATCCGCGTTCGGGTGCTGCCCGACTCGGGGCTGATCGCCCGGCACCTGGAAGACGCCGCGCTGGTGGTGATCGCCACGCCTGAATACCTGCAACGAACTGGTACACCGCAAACCCTGGAAGACCTGCCACAGCACGAGTGCATCCAGTTCGAACTGCCCAGCAGCGGTCGGCGGATTGCCTGGTTGTTCAAGGATGCCGAGGGCAAGGAGCGGGAGCTGCTGGCCGAGAGCAGCTACTGCTGCTCCGATGATGTATTGGGCGGAGTGACACTGGCGAAGAACGGTGCCGGGTTGTTCCAGACCTATCGTTTCATTGTCGAAAAGGAACTGGCCGACGGCTCGCTGGTGGAAGTGCTCCAACCCTTCGCTGGGCGCTCGCGGCCGTTCACCCTGCTCTACCCCCATGGTCGACATGTGCCGTTGCGGTTGAAGGCGTTTGTCGATTTTCTGCTGGAGTATCGGGAGCGCTGGAGCGCCTGAGGCCTGCAGATAACACCCAACGCGACCCATTGTAGGAGGCGGCTTGCCGGCGATAGCATTTCAGCCGCGATAGGTTATCCGTGCAGATCGGCTCGAGGTCGCCAGGCTGACACAGCGCAGCGCCAGAACGGAAGTCGGGTCCACCAGCGCCACACGGTGACCGCGCACTTGGAAGTCGTCGCAATGGCTGAGCACCAGGGGCAACTCCGTGCAGCCGAGGATAATCACCTCGGCGCCCAGCTCACACAGGTGCTCGACCGCCAGCAGCAACTGCTCCTTGCACAGGCCATCGGTGAACCCGGCCTTGATGCCACGCTCGCCATAAATCGCGCTCATCACCAACTCCTGATAATCGAAGCCGGGAATCAGCAAGGGCAAGCCGGCATGGCGGGCGGCCTGGTGGTAGACCTGGCTTTGCACCGTGCCCGAGGTGGCGAGCAGGCCGATATGCTTGCCACTGCCGTGCTGGCGGGCAATCGCCTCGACGGTTTCACTGAGCATATTGATGATCGGCACCCGCAAATAAGGCTGGAGCCGCTCGACGAAGGCATGGGCGGTGTTGCACGGAATCGCGATGGCCTGCGCGCCGGCACTTTCCAGGCGCTTGCAGGTGGCATAGAGCGCCAGGGTCGGGTCGGCCTCATCGAACAGCAGGTTGGCCGTGCGGTCCGGAATCTGCGGATTCTGCTCCACCACCATTTTGATATGGTCCTGGTCGCGTCCCGCCGGGGTGTGACGGACCACCTTGGCCATAAAGTCCACGGTGGCCGCCGGACCGACACCGCCGACGATTCCCAGTTTAAACGGTGCATGGGTTGGCTCATCGTCGGCGGTGGTCACGGCGGCGGCATAGATCTCGTTGATGTCGAGCACCCTCAGGCCGCGCCGCTGCAAATCGGCGCAAACCAGCGAAAGCTCGGTCAACCCCGGAACGATCAGATTCGCGCCCAGTTCCTGTAGCGACAGGCAAGCTTGGTACACACCTTCCAGCGGAACACCTTGCAGATAGCCGTCCTTGATTCCGTTGAGACCATACATGGCGTCCATCAGGGCGCGTTGGTCCGATTCGGGGGGATAGACCAGCTGGAAATCCCCGCCCAGATAGCGCTCGAACAAACCGGAGTGACGCACATAGTCCGAGGCCAGAATCCCCAGTCGCGTGCCCGGCTCGGCGATCCGGCGAATATGTTCGGCCAGGGCCGCCATCAGGTCGAGAACCGGAATCCCCAGCTCCTGCTGGATCTCCTCACGGAACGTCTGGCTGGCGAAACACGGCAGCACCACCGCGTCGATCCCACCCGCCTCGAATGACTGGCAGACCTGGAACACATAGAACTTGCGCGCGGTCATGCTCGCCTCGCGGTCCAGGGGCAGCAGCACATCCTTGAACGGATGCTGTTCGAAAAGGAAGTGATAGCGCCCCTGATCCGCTAGCACCGCCCTGGATTTGACCAGCTTGAAGAACAGATCGCCGCCGGCCAGTGAGCCTAGGCCGCCGACGATGCCCAGCTTGCGGGCGACTGGCGGCATTTCGGATTTTTTGCCTTGGGTGTTCATGGTCGAGGTTCTCAAACCGTGGTCGCTGGGGTACGCGTCAACGCGACGGAATGGGCGACGGGCAACTCGTCCTGCTGCTCCTCGGACTCATATTCCTGTTCGGCGCGGGCAACCACTGCGGTCGCGATACTGTTGCCGACCACATTGGTCGCGGTTCGCGCCATGTCGAGGAACTGGTCGATACCGATGATCAGCAACAAGCCGGCTTCAGGCAGGTTGAACATCGGCAGGGTCGCGGCCACCACCACGACCGAAGCCCGGGCGACACCGGCCATGCCTTTGCTGGTGACCATCAGCGTCAGCAGAATCAGCAACTGCTGGGTGAAACTCAGCTCGATGTTGTAGGCCTGGGCGATAAACAGGATGGCAAAGGATTGATACATCATCGAGCCGTCGAGGTTGAACGAATAACCCAGGGGCAGAACGAAGCTGGAGACACGCTTCGGTGCGCCGAACTTCTCCAGGGCCTCCATGGTTTTCGGGTAGGCGGACTCACTGCTGGCGGTGGAAAACGCCAACAGGATGGGCTCCTTGATCAGCTTGCCGAGGGTGAACACCGAACGTCCGAGAAACAGGTAACCGGCACCGAACAGCACCGCCCACAGAAGCGCGATCCCCAGGTAAAACTCGGCGATCAGCTTGCCGTAGTCCAGCAGCAGGCCGAGCCCCTCGGTGGTGATCGCACTGGCAATCGCGGCGAACACGCCGATAGGCGCAAAGGCCATCACGTAGTCGGTGATCTTGAACATCACCTTGGCCAGTTCATCTACCAGGCTGGTGATCCGGGTGAAACCGGCCTGCTTGAGCCCCGCCAGGGCGAAACCGAAAAACAGCGAGAACACCACGATCTGCAGAATCTCGTTGTTGGCCATGGCTTCGGCAATGCTGCGCGGGAACACATGGCTGACAAACACCTTGAGGCTGAAGTCGCCGGTGTTCACCACCTGGGCCGCAACGGCAGCGTGATCGACGTGCAGGTTCATCCCGGCGCCGGGCTGGAACAGGTTGACCAGCAGCATGCCGATCAGCAGGGAGATCAGCGACGCGCTGATAAACCAGGCCATGGCGCGGGTGCCGATACGGCCCACCGAACGCGAACTGCCAAGGCTGGCGATACCGCCCACCAGGGTGGCGAACACCAGGGGCGCGATAATCATCTTGATCATTCGCAGGAAGATATCGGTGACCATCGAGAAGTAGGCGGCGATGTCCTTGGCCGACTTGGCGTCCGCCGCGAAGTGATGGCACAGCCAGCCGACCAGGACACCGGCGGCGATGCCGATGGCGATATGACGGGGTAATCTGTTTTTGCTCATGGTGTTTCCCTCAAGTCTGTTGTCGGTTTTTTTGCTTGGCAGGAAAAGAATCGTCGGCCCGGCCGCTCTGCGGCGCCGCGCCCAAATGCATAACTCACAAACACCTCGGTCCTGTAGGAGCAGGGCTTGCCCGCGAAGCTTTTGGCGGCCTCAAGAACGCCTTCGCGGGCAATCGAGCGTCGACCGGCCGTTCCTACAGGTTCCGTGTCCATGGCCCGATTCTAGGGTGAGCCCGCCCAGCAGATGATGAGTAATCGCCATCACCCGATGCGCTTTTGGAATAGTTATGAAAAATCCGGAGAAGCCCGACAGGCACTGACGTAGACTCGTGATCACCGCGACCAAGGTGGGCAGCATGCAAATCAAGTGGCTGGACGATCTGCTCGCGATCGAGCAACACAAGAATTTTTCCCGGGCCGCCGAAGTTCGCTGCGTCACCCAGTCGGCGCTGTCCCGGCGTATCCGCTCGCTGGAAGACTGGGTCGGCGCGCAGCTGGTCGACCGCGGCACCTACCCGGTACAACTGACTCAAGCCGGCCAACTGTTCTGCGAACAAGGCCGCGAGGCGCTGGCGGCGCTGCTGGAATTGCGCTCAACCTTGCGCCAGGACGAAAAAATGCCTGGGCGTTCGATTCAGATCACGGCAGGCCACAGCCTGTCGATCACCTTCCTGCCCAAATGGCTGGCGCAATTTCAAAAGCACCACGAGCCGTTCAACGTGCGGGTGGTCGCGGCGAATATCCACGACGCGGTGATTGCCCTGGCGGAAGGCAATTGCGACCTGATGATCGTTTACCACCACCCCCAGGCGCCGATCCTGATCGACGCTGACAAGTTCGCCAGCCTGCCCCTGGGCCGGGACGCCTTCCTGCCGTTCTGTGCACCGGACCGTAGTGGTAAACCTCTGTATCGACTGCCCGGAAAGGCTGGAAAACCGGTCCCCTACCTGGCCTACACCGCCACGACCTTCCTCGGACGCGTGGCCGACCTGATCCTCAAGAACGCGGCCACGCCTTGCGAACTGACCCGTTGCTACGAGGCCGACATGACCATGCTGCTGATGCAGATGGCCATCGAAGGGTATGGAGTGGCCTGGCTACCGCAGAGCGCCGCTGCGCCAGCCGTGGACAGCGGGCAGTTGGTGAAAGCCGGTGGCAACGAATGGAACACCGGTCTGGAGATCCGCGCCTATTGTTCGCTGGCCAATCAGAACCCGACCATGCGCGAGTTGTGGGAAACCTTGGGGAAGGCTTCGCGGGAAGTGGGTGAGTAGAAGATCACTGAACAACCCTCTATGCCAGTTGAAACTTTTCGACTTAAATACCCCCCCGCCAGTCACATTGCAGCTCCTCATCGTGCGCGCTACCTTTTCCCTGTCGCTGCCAATTCAGCGGCCGGGCTTGGAAACCCGAATTGAGGGTATAGGCGCACCAGCGCCCCAACCACGATGGCAGGCGCTGTTTCTTTGTCTGCAATGTCGTGCAATGGCGGCTGTGCGTGGGAGGACTTCGGTCCTGCCGGGACCTATACCCCCGGTTTTCCAACCTGCGTACAGCTGCCACCCACTCGCTTGGAAACGAACGTGGCGGCTATTTCCCCAGGTATAGGAGTTAGCGCATGGACGGTTTCACTCAAGCAAAGACTTACCTTCAAACAACCAGCACCCAGGCCCACGCCGGAGGTGCCCAATGACCAATCCCCCACCAAACAAAACCCTCGGCGTCATCACCTTCTCCCAGTGCGGCTCCCAAGGTCGCGAACTATTTCGCGTAAACCCTGGCGTTCCCATTCTGGAAGCCATGGAGCACGCGTCCCTCCTGCTCTACTGCGCCAAAGCACTCTCCCTCGATGCCGCCCTGGAAAGCGATGGCGAACGCTACGCCTGGGCATCGCATTACCTGGGTGAGATGGGCAAGGCGGTCATCGATGATTTGACGCAGGGAATGTTGCGCGGGGCGTCGGTGTAAGCGGGTAATAACTGGCAATAAAAAAGCCCGTGACATTAATAGCCACGGGCTTTTGACTAGAGCTTTCGCCACGTGTCGCATACCTAGTGGGCACCTCCACAAGGGCTGCCCAGAGCCTTGGCACCATAAAGCCACCGCAAGGGAGCGCTACGTGTCAAAACCCCACGCCCCAGTCGCATCGTCGGTCTATTCAAAGGATCTTCATCAAGACGACTTCATTCTGCCCCCTGAGACTGGGCATCAAAGTTTTGGCTACGTACCAGAAATGTATCGCCCCGAGCATCACAGGTTGCGCAACGCCGAACGGCACCCAGTTGGAGATCCAGCTTCGCTCAGACAGCGTGGAGCTGGAGCATCATGTCGACCTGGCGGTGCCCCATGTTAAGGACAGTTGATGGCTATTAGATTTGAACCCAAGATAGGGCAGATTCTGGAGTGCAACTATGGGGACTACCAGTACGATGAAGACGGTGGCATGGTTTTCAAGAGCTACGACTATCGCTTGAAGCCAGAAATGATCAAGAACCGTTTGGTTGTCGTGCTAAATGCGCGGATTGACCCTAATGCCTGCATAGTCGTGCCGCTGTCGACAACAAAGGACATGGGGAAGCTCAGCCGTGGTTTGCATGTCGAGCTGGGGAGCGAGCTGATAGACGAGCTGCCTTACTTTAAGCAACAAACCAGGTGGGCAAAAGCCGACCTCATTGAACAGGTCAGCAAACTACGCCTCTTCAAGCCCAGGGCTATGCGTGGGCACCTGGAGCAAGTGCTATCGCGGGAGGTGGTGACTCTCATTCAGAAAGCCGTAATAAAAGCTGTAAACGCTGGGGCATTGCTCAAAGAAAATTGACATGCGCGTCAACCAGCCATAGAATTTTTCACGTAGCCCTTGAGGCACTTAAGTTTTATCCCCCTAGAGGGACCTGCAAAGCCCGGTTAACAACCGGGCTTTTGCCTTTCTGAGAATCGTGCTTCTGTTCCGGTGGCGACCTTGCGGACGCCATCGTCGGCAACCCGACTCACACAGGGACGGTATTCTGCCTTAACTGAATGGCATTAGCCCGTCGGGCGCCTTTTAGAAAAGTCTAGGAGAGCTGGTAGTCGCAGCGCTTACTTAGCTAGTCTCAAGAGACTGGGTCGCAAGCCAACCGTTGTTGCCTGGTTGCCGCTACCGCAGGATGGTGACGTCCTGCAATCCGCACTGTCGGTCAATAGACACCGTGACACCGAACAGCAATGCTCTTATTGAGCCCTCGTTGGTAGATTAGCAACAGCTAACCATTTGATCAATCCCCGGCACTTGCGGGTCTTACTAACGAGAAGCCCCCGCAGGGCGAGGGCTTCAAAGAGACACTTTACAAGAAAGTCTCTGGTGTTCGTCAGAACGGAATATCGTCATCAAAGCTGTCGAAATCCGGAGCCGGCTGCGGTGCGGCCTGCTGTGGTGCCGGGCGCGATTGCTGCGGGGCCGACTGCTGTGGGCGCGACTGCTGCGGACGCGGAGCCTGTTGGCGTGGCGCGGACTGGTCGTAGCCGCCGCCTTGTTGGTCGCCCTGTTGTGGACGGCCACCCAGCAGCTGCATGGTGCCCTGCATGTCGACGATGATTTCAGTGGTGTAGCGCTTGATGCCGTCTTTTTCCCACTCGCGGGTCTGCAGCTTGCCTTCGATGTAGACCTGCGAACCTTTACGCAGGTACTCGCCGGCAATCTCGGCGACCTTGCCGAACATCGACACACGGTGCCACTCGGTCTTCTCGACCTTCTGACCAGTCTGCTTGTCGGTCCACTGTTCGCTGGTCGCCAGACTCAGGTTGGTCACGGCGTTGCCGTTAGGCAGGAAGCGAACCTCAGGATCCTGGCCGCACGTGCCGACCAATATGACTTTGTTAACCCCACGGGCCATAACGTTCTCCTAGGCTTCGCACGCTTGGGGCGCCGGTTCATTGACCAGGCGCTCAAGGGTCGTGCGATCCAACAATTCGGTGTCCAATTTGATGTAAATGGCAGCCTCTTCGGCCACCATGACTGCATCGGTTACCCCTACGATCGCCTTGAGGCGCTCGACCAGACCGGCTTCGCGGATCGCTTCAGGCGATAACGGCACGCGCAGGCTCGTCACATAGGGTGGTTCGCGCATGGTAACAGCAAAGGCCAGCCAGAGTGCAGCCAGACCGGCGCATCCAAGGAAAACCGCCGACAAACCGCCATGCTGGAACATCCAGCCGCCCATGATCCCGCCGAGCGCGGAGCCGAGGAACTGGCTGGTGGAATACACCCCCATCGCCGTGCCCTTGCCGCCCGCCGGTGAAACCTTGCTGATCAACGACGGCAAGGAAGCTTCCAGCAGATTGAACGCGGTGAAGAACACCACGGTACCAATCACCAGCGCCCGCAAACTGTCGCCGAACTCCCAGAAGAATAGCTCAGTGAGCATCAAGGTCGTCACGGCGCCGAGTAAAACTCGTTTCATTTTGCGTTTTTTCTCGCCATAGATGATGAACGGGATCATGGCGAAGAAGGAAATCAGCAGCGCGGTCAGGTACACCCACCAGTGCTGCTCCTTGGGCAACCCGGCTTTTTCCACCAGGGCCAGGGGCAAGGCGACAAAGCTGGACATCAGCATCGCGTGCAGGACGAAGATCCCCAGGTCCAGGCGCAGCAGGTCAGGATGCTTGAGGGTCGGCAACAACGCCTTACGGGCCACGCCGGACTCACGGTGCTGCAACGGCCCCGTTGAGTGCGGGACCATGAAGGCGATGATCAGGATCCCCAGCAGCGCCATGCCGCCAGTGGCCAGGAACAGGCCGGACAGACCGAAGGCGCGGGTCAGCAAGGGGCCGACCACCATCGCCACGGCGAACGACAGACCAATGGTCATGCCGATCATCGCCATGGCCTTGGTCCGGTGCTGCTCGCGGGTCAGGTCCGAGAGCAGCGCCATGACCGCCGCGGAAATCGCCCCGGCGCCTTGCAGGATCCGGCCGGCGATCACGCCCCAGATCGAATCGGCGTTGGCCGCCAGCAAGCTGCCCAGGGCGAAGACCACCAGCCCGAGGTAGATCACCGGGCGTCGGCCGATGCGGTCGGAAATGATCCCGAAGGGAATCTGGAATACCGCCTGGGTCAGGCCATAGGCGCCGATGGCCAGGCCGATCAGGGCCGGTGTCGCCCCCGCGAGATCCATCCCGTAAGTAGCCAGAACCGGCAACACCATGAACATGCCAAGCATACGGAAAGCGAACACCAGGGCCAGACCGCTTGCCGCGCGGGTCTCGCTGCCACTCATGCGTTCGCTGTGGGGATCGTGCATGGAAAAACCTCGTGTGAACCGGCGGCGATTCTACCAGTCCCATCGATAGAGGGGATACATGGCGACGCTTTGTCGCGAGCTGTCATGCAAGACTGAAATACTGTCGGCCGATAGTGTGCATCCATCCAGTATTTAGCCTTATACTCTTGCGTTTACCGCCCGCCGTGCGAGGCCATCTTGGACAAGATCCTGATTCGTGGGGCTCGAACCCACAACCTGAAGAACATCGACCTGACCCTGCCCCGGGACAAGCTGATCGTGATCACCGGCTTGTCCGGGTCCGGCAAGTCGTCCCTGGCCTTCGACACCTTATACGCCGAAGGGCAACGCCGTTACGTGGAATCGTTGTCGGCCTATGCCCGGCAATTCCTCTCGATGATGGAAAAACCCGACGTCGACACCATCGAAGGCCTGTCGCCGGCGATCTCCATCGAGCAGAAGTCGACGTCGCATAACCCGCGTTCGACGGTCGGTACCATCACCGAGATCTACGACTACCTGCGTCTGCTGTATGCCCGCGTAGGCACCCCACGCTGCCCGGACCACGATATCCCGCTGGAAGCCCAGACCGTCAGCCAGATGGTCGACCTGGTGCTGGCCCAGCCCGAAGGCTCCAAGCTGATGCTGCTGGCGCCGGTGATTCGCGAGCGCAAGGGCGAGCACCTGTCGGTGTTCGAAGAGCTGCGGGCGCAAGGTTTTGTCCGCGCGCGGGTCAACGGCCGGCTCTGCGAGCTGGACGAAGTGCCCAAGCTCGACAAGCAGAAGAAGCACTCCATCGATGTGGTGGTCGACCGCTTCAAGGTTCGTGGCGATTTGCAACAACGCCTGGCCGAGTCCTTCGAGACCGCGCTGAAGCTGGCGGACGGCATCGCCCTGGTAGCACCGATGGACGACGAACCCGGCGAGGAGATGATCTTCTCCGCGCGCTTCGCCTGCCCGATCTGCGGTCATGCCATCAGCGAGCTGGAACCCAAGCTGTTCTCCTTCAACAACCCGGCTGGCGCCTGTCCGACCTGTGACGGCCTGGGGGTCAAGCAGTTCTTTGATATCAAGCGCCTGGTCAATGGTGAGCTGACCCTGGCCGAAGGGGCAATACGCGGCTGGGACCGGCGCAACGTCTATTACTTCCAGATGCTTGGGTCGCTCGCATCCCACTATGGCTTCAGTCTGGAAGTGCCGTTCAACACGTTGCCGGCGGACCAACAGAAGTTGCTCCTGCAAGGCAGCGGCAGCCAGAACGTCGACTTCAAGTACCTCAACGACCGCGGCGATATCGTCAAGCGTTCCCACCCGTTCGAAGGCATCGTGCCGAACCTGGAGCGTCGTTACCGCGAAACCGAATCGGCCACCGTGCGTGAAGAGCTGGCCAAGTTCCTCAGCACCCAACCGTGCCCGGATTGTCGTGGTACCCGCCTGCGTCGCGAGGCGCGGCACGTGTGGGTGGGCGAGAAGACCCTGCCGGCGGTGACCAACTTGCCGATCGGCGATGCCTGCGAATACTTCGGCGTGCTGAAGCTGACCGGTCGCCGTGGGGAAATCGCCGACAAGATTCTCAAGGAAATCCGTGAGCGCCTGCAGTTCCTGGTCAACGTCGGCCTGGATTATCTGTCCCTGGATCGTAGCGCCGACACCCTGTCCGGTGGCGAAGCGCAGCGCATTCGCCTGGCCAGCCAGATTGGCGCCGGCCTCGTGGGGGTGTTGTACATCCTCGATGAACCGTCCATCGGTTTGCACCAGCGGGACAACGACCGCCTGCTCGGCACCCTGAAGCACCTGCGCGACATCGGCAACACAGTGATCGTGGTCGAGCACGATGAAGACGCGATTCGCCTGGCCGATTATGTGGTCGACATCGGCCCGGGTGCAGGCGTGCATGGCGGCCATATCGTCGCCGAAGGCACACCGGCCGAGGTCATGGCCCACCCTGACTCGTTGACCGGCAAGTATTTGTCCGGCCGGGTGAAGATCGAAGTACCAGCCAAGCGCACACCGCGTAACAAGAAGCAGGTGTTGACGCTCAAGGGCGCCCGTGGCAACAACTTGCGCAACGTCGACCTGGAGATCCCGTTGGGTCTGCTGACCTGCGTGACCGGCGTGTCCGGTTCCGGCAAGTCGACGCTGATCAACAACACCCTGTTCCCCCTGAGTTCTACCGCGCTGAACGGCGCGACGACGCTGGAAGCCGCGGCCCACGACAGCATCAACGGCCTGCAACACCTGGACAAGGTGGTGGATATCGACCAGAGCCCCATCGGTCGTACCCCGCGTTCGAACCCGGCCACCTACACCGGCCTGTTCACGCCGATCCGCGAGCTGTTCGCTGGCGTACCGGAGTCCCGTTCACGGGGTTACGGTCCGGGGCGTTTCTCGTTCAACGTCAAGGGAGGGCGCTGCGAAGCCTGCCAGGGCGATGGCCTGATCAAGGTGGAAATGCACTTCCTGCCGGACATCTATGTGCCGTGCGACGTGTGCAAGAGCAAGCGCTACAACCGCGAAACCCTCGAGATCAAGTACAAGGGCAAGAGCATCCACGAGGTGCTGGAGATGACCATCGAGGAGGCGCGGGAGTTCTTCGACGCGGTGCCGGCCCTGGCGCGCAAGCTGCAGACGCTGATGGATGTGGGCCTGTCGTATATCAAGCTGGGGCAGTCGGCAACCACCCTGTCCGGCGGCGAGGCGCAGCGGGTCAAGCTGTCCCGCGAACTGTCCAAGCGCGATACCGGCAAGACCCTGTATATCCTCGACGAGCCGACCACCGGCCTGCACTTCGCGGATATCCAGCAACTGCTGGACGTGCTGCACCGCCTGCGCGACCACGGCAATACCGTGGTGGTGATCGAGCACAACCTGGATGTGATCAAGACCGCCGACTGGTTGGTGGATCTTGGGCCTGAAGGCGGCTCCAAGGGCGGGCAGATCATTGCCGTTGGCACGCCGGAGCAAGTGGCGGAGATGTCGCAGTCTCACACCGGGCATTACCTGAAGCCGCTGTTGCTGCGCGATCGGGCGTAAACCGGCGGAATGAAAAAGCCCCTGTCATTGAATGATGACAGGGGCTTTTTTGTGGTCGCTGAAATCGCTGTCTCAGAACTGCGATTGCAGGTAATTCTGCAACCCGATGGACTTGATCAGCCCCAACTGCTTCTCCAGCCAGTAGGTGTGATCTTCCTCGGTATCGGCCAACTGCTGGCGCAGGATCTCGCGGGTGACGTAATCCTTGTGCACTTCACAGAGCTCGATGCCCTTGCACAGCGCGGCACGCACCTTGTACTCCAGGCGCAGGTCGGCGGCGAACATGTCAGGCACCGTGGTACCGATGTCCAGGTCGTCCGGGCGCATGCGTGGCGTGCCTTCCAGCATCAGGATCCGGCGCATCAGCGCATCGGCGTGTTGTGCCTCTTCTTCCATTTCGTGATTGATGCGCTCGTAGAGCTTGCTGAAGCCCCAGTCCTCGTACATCCGCGAATGGATGAAATACTGATCACGTGCCGCCAGCTCACCGGTCAGCAACGTGTTGAGGTAATCGACTACGACCTGGTTACCTTGCATAGCCCTACATCTCCCTGCTTGAAAGGCTGTATTTTGAACCAAGCTGACTGCAAGGTCACTGGAAAAACGCAAACAAAGTGAAGATTTTCCGAGAAAAGCAGCCTAAAAAACGCAAAAACCGCCCTGAGTGAGGGCGGTTCTGCTTCTCGTTTAGACTTAGTTCAGCACTACGCCCAAGGCCTTGGCGATGCCTTCGCCGTAAGCCGGATCAGCCTTGAAGAAGTGCTGCAACTGACGCTCGACCACATCGCTGGAAACACCCGACATCGCACCGGCTATATTGCTGATCAGCAGCGCTTTCTGCTCGGCGCTCATCAGCCGGAACAAGGCACCGGCATGGCTGTAGTAGTCGGTATCTTCGCGGTGATCGTAACGATCCGCCGCACCACTGAGGGCCAAGGCCGGCTCAGCGTAGCGAGGAGCCTGTTTGGGCGCGTCGACGTAGCTGTTGGGCTCGTAGTTCGGCGCGGCGCCACCGTTGCTGCCAAAGGCCATGGAGCCGTCACGCTGGTAGCTGTTGACCGGGCTGCGTGGGGCGTTCACCGGCAGTTGCTGGTGATTGGTGCCGACACGGTAGCGGTGGGCATCCGCATAGGCGAAGACACGCCCTTGCAGCATGCGGTCCGGCGACAGGCCAACACCCGGCACCATATTGCTCGGAGCGAAAGCGGCCTGCTCGACTTCAGCGAAGTAGTTCAGCGGATTGCGGTTGAGCTCCAGCTCGCCGACTTCGATCAACGGGAACTCTTTCTGCGACCAGGTCTTGGTCACGTCGAAGGGGTTCTCGTGATGCGCCGCGGCCTGAGCCTCGGTCATGATCTGGATGCACACGCTCCATTTCGGGAAATCGCCGCGTTCGATGGCGCCGAACAGATCACGCTGGGCGTAGTCAGGATCGGTACCCGCCAGGCGTGCCGCCTCGGCCGGTGCCAGGTTCTTGATGCCCTGCTTGGTCTTGTAGTGCCATTTCACCCAGTGACGCTCGCCCTTGGCGTTGATCAGGCTGTAGGTGTGGCTGCCGAAGCCGTGCATATGACGGTAGCCGTCCGGGATCCCGCGGTCCGAGAACAGGATGGTGACCTGGTGCAACGCCTCGGGCGAGTGCGACCAGAAGTCCCACATCATCTGCGCGCTTTTCAGGTTGCTTTGCGGCAAGCGTTTCTGGGTGTGGATAAAGTCGGGAAATTTCAGCGGATCGCGGATAAAGAACACCGGCGTGTTGTTGCCGACGATGTCCCAGTTGCCTTCCTCGGTGTAGAACTTCAGGGCGAAACCCCGTGGATCGCGCTCGGTGTCAGCCGAACCGCGTTCGCCACCCACGGTGGAGAAGCGCAGGAAGGTCGGGGTCTGCTTGCCCACGGACTCGAACAGCTTGGCGCTGGTGTACTGGGTGATGTCCTTGGAAACGGTGAAGGTCCCGTAGGCACCCGAGCCCTTGGCGTGTACACGGCGCTCAGGGATGTTTTCACGGTTGAAGTGGGCGAGCTTCTCGATCAGGTGAAAGTCGTCGAGCAGCAGCGGGCCACGGGGGCCGGCGGAACGGGAATTCTGGTTGTCCGCAACGGGCGCACCGCTGGCGGTGGTCAGCGTTTTGTTCTGGCTCATGCTTGTCCTTCCTCTCTCGGTCTTGGTGCTGCCGGCTAATCGGCTGAGAGGGAGTATTGACCATCAATATGACGGGGACAAATTCATTAAGTAATTGTCACCCATAGAAATACGCTATCGAAGGTCAATTGCTTAATAGCAGGCAACAAAAAACCGGGCACTAGCAGACTGTGTGAAAACCTAGCA
>NZ_JACAQA010000015.1 GCF_013385425.1 Pseudomonas gingeri
TGCAGATCGACAACATCAGCCGCGGTGGTTATGTGTTGAAGGATTGCGCGGGCGAGCCTGAGCTGATCCTGATCGCGACCGGTTCGGAAGTGGGCCTGGCGGTGCAGGCGTTCGACAAGCTGACCGAGCAGGGCCGCAAGGCTCGTGTGGTGTCGATGCCGTGCACCAGCATTTTCGATGCCCAGGATGCGAGCTACAAGCAGGCGGTGTTGCCGCTGCAGATCGGCGCGCGCATTGCCATCGAAGCCGCCCATGCCGACTACTGGTACAAGTACGTGGGCCTGGAAGGTCGTGTGATCGGCATGACCACCTACGGCGAGTCGGCGCCTGCGCCAGCCTTGTTCGAACACTTCGGCATTACCCTGCACAACCTGCTTGAAACAGCGCAAGCCCTGCTGGTCAAGCCGCGGGTGGGGGAATGACCGTACAGGCGCCGCAACTGGCGCCTGACGGACACTACCCGGCCAAACACTATCTGCACCCCCTCGATGCGACCGGCCTGGCCTCCTGGCAGGCGCTTGAGGCGCATCGGCTGACCATGCAGCACTTCAACATGCGCGAGGCGTTCCAGGCTGACGCCGGGCGTTTCAACGAGTTTTCCGTTTCCGCTTGTGGGCTGTTCCTGGATTACTCGAAAAACCTGATCACCCGGGAAACCCGCGGGTTGTTGGTCCGCCTGGCGCGGGAGGCCGGGGTGGCGCAAGCTGTCCAGGCGATGTTCGACGGTGAGCCGGTCAACGCGTCGGAGCGCCGCCCGGCACTGCATACCGCCTTGCGCCGACCGGTGGGGGATCGGGTGATGGTCGACGGACATAACCTGATGCGCGATGTCCACGACACCCTGGCAAAAATGACCGATATTGTCGGCCGCATTCACAGCCGGTTATGGCGTGGCTACAGCGACAAGGCGATCAGCGATGTGGTCAATATCGGCATCGGCGGCTCTTTCCTGGGGCCGGAGCTGGTGTCCGAGGCGCTCTTGCCCTACAGCCAGCAGTCCGGGGTGCGCTGCCATTACCTGGCGAATATCGACGGCAGCGAGTTCCATGAACTGACGGCGCGGCTGGATGCCGAAACCACGCTGTTCATCGTCTCCAGCAAGTCCTTCGCCACCCTGGAGACCTTGAAGAACGCCCAGGCTGCGCGTGCCTGGTTCCTGAGCAGCGGCGGTAACGAGCATAAGCTCTACCGGCACTTTATTGCCGTCACCAGCAACCGCCAGGCGGCGCTCGATTTCGGCATCCGTGAGAAGAACATCTTCCCCATGTGGGACTGGGTCGGTGGCCGTTATTCGTTATGGTCGGCGATCGGTTTGCCGATTGCCCTGGCCATCGGCATGACGAATTTCAAGGAGTTGCTCTCCGGTGCCCATGCCATGGACCTGCACTTCCTCCATCAGCCGTTCGAAAGCAATATGCCGGTGCTGCTGGCGATACTGGGCATTTGGTATCGCAATTTCTGGGAGGCCCAGGCCCATGCCTTCCTGCCCTACGACCATTACCTGCGCAACTTTGTCAAACACCTGCAGCAGATGGATATGGAGTCCAGTGGCAAGAGCGTGCGCCAGGATGGCTCGCCGCTGTCCTGCGCTACCGGGCCGGTGATCTGGGGCGGTGTCGGCTGCAATGGCCAGCATGCCTATCACCAATTGCTGCATCAAGGCACGGCGTTGATCCCTGCGGACTTTATCGTTCCGGTGGTCAGTCACAAGCCGGTCGCCGACCATCATCACTGGCTGTACGCCAACTGCCTGTCGCAGAGCCAGGCGCTGATGTGCGGCAAGAGCCTGAAGGAGGTCGAGGTCGAGTTGCGCGCCAAGGGCCTGTCGAAAGCCAATGTGCAGCGCCTGGCACCGCACAAGGTGATCCCGGGCAACCGTCCCAGTAACACCCTGGTGATGGAGACTCTGGATCCCCGACGTCTTGGCGCGTTGATCGCGTTGTATGAGCACAAGGTTTTTGTGCAAGGCGTGGTGTGGGGCATCAACTCTTTCGATCAGTGGGGCGTGGAGTTGGGCAAGGACTTGGGCACGAACGTCTACACCCGCCTGACCGGGTTCGATATTTCTCCCGCCGACGATGGCTCGACCCAGGGCCTGGTCGACTACTTCCGCCGACGTCATCGCGGTTGAGCCAGACAGTCCTCCGCGGGCGAGCAACAGGTTCAGGTTGTTCGTCCGCGAGGGCCGGCGCTCGTGCCCAATTTATTTGCCTGGAGTGATATATGCTTCTCAGAAAGCTGAATCTCGCGCCGCGTTCGGTTGTTTGTTTTGGACTTTTTTGCCTGTTGATCATTGGCATGGGCTTATTCGCCTTGAGACAGGCCTCTGCACTGAATGATGCTGAAGGCCTCGTCGAGGGCAGTGTCCTGCCGACTGTCCAGGTCCTGGGAGAACTCGATAAAAATGTTGTCCTGGTCCGCACTGACAATGCCCACTTGCGTAACCCGCTCGAAACCGAAGAAGTCAATGCCCATAGCCTGGAGGAGATAGCGGTGCTACGTGTTAGTACCGGGGAGAAGATGAAGCGCCTGTCAGCGCTGATTGTGACGTCGAAGGATCGAGCGTTGTTCGACGAGTTGGAAGCCAGCATACGGGCCTTCAATGTCATCGAAGACCAGTACCTGGCCTTTATGACGGCCAACGATTTGATCGGTGCCAATCGCTTTACCCAGGCGCAGGTGCGCCCCAGGATCGACAAGGTGTCCTCCGGTATCCGGGCCCTGATCGAGCAGGGTCAACTCAAGGCCAGGGATGCCGGCGAGGCGGCAAACGCTGTCTATCGGCAAACACGGATCATGGTCAGTGCGCTGATCCTGGTGTCATTGATTGCCACGCTGCTGTTGGCCTGGCTGTACACCCGTAGTGTCATGGCGCCTCTGAACCAGTCCCTGGAGATCGCCCGGCGTATTGCCCGTAACGATCTCAGCCAGCCCATTGTGGTGAAAGGCTCGGATGAACTGGCGCAACTGTTGCTGGCGCTGACCACCATGCAGGCCAACCTCCGCGAGACCATCACCCGGATTGGCGGGTCGTCGACCCAGTTGGCCGCGACCGCCGAGCAGCTGCAGGCGGTGACGGAGGAGGCCGCCAGGGGGATGGTTCGCCAGGACAATGAAATCGCCATGGCCGCCACGGCGGTCACCGAGATGAGCGCCGCGGTCGATGAAGTGGCCAGCAACGCGGCGCAGGCCTCGGCTGCGGCGACCACCTCAAGCGTGACGGCTTCGAGCGGTCGCAGTCGCGTTGATGACACCCTCGGCGCCATTGGCCTGATGGTGTCGAGCGTGCAATCCACGTCCAGTGATGTGAAAAGGCTGTCGGTGATGGCCGTGGATATCAGCAAGGTGATGGATGTGATCCGCGCCATCGCCGAGCAGACCAATCTGCTGGCCCTGAACGCGGCGATCGAGGCCGCCCGCGCTGGCGAGGCCGGGCGCGGTTTTGCGGTGGTGGCGGACGAGGTGCGGGCGCTGGCCCATCGTACCCAGGTCTCTACCGAGGAAATCGAGACGATGATCGGCGACATCCAGTCCGGGACCAGCAATGCCGTGGCGTCCATGGACCAGACCACCGTGCAGGCGGAAAAAACCTTGCGCCTGGCCGAGGCCGCGGGCCAGGCCTTGAGCGAGATCACCGAGTCGATCCAGCAGATCAACGAGCGCAACCTGCTGATCTCGACGGCGGCCGAGGAGCAGGCGCAGGTCGCCCGGGAAGTGGATCGAAGCCTGGTCAGCATTCGTGACCTGTCGGCGCAAACGGCGACCGGCTCGCACCAGACGTCCATTGTCAGTGGCGAGCTTTCCCGGCTGGCCGTCGGCCTCCAGGGGCTGGTCGAGGATTTCAGACTGTAAAGAAAGGGGTGGGCCGATCCATCAGCCTTGTCGCGCCGCCAGGTGCTCCACCAGGTATTGCGCGTCCCGGGCAATACCCGAGAACCTGCCGGAGCCCCAGGTGTGCAGCCAGGGCAGGCCGAGGAAATACAAACCCGGTTGCGCGGTAACCCCACGGCGGTGGCCGGGATAGCTGCGGCCGTTGAACACCGGTACATCGACCCAACTGAAGTCCGGTTGGAAGCCGATACACCAGATGATGCTGGTGATGCCGCTGTCCGCCAGGTCCAGTTCGCGTCTTTCGGCCTGGGGGGCCCAGAGCGGGATGTAAGGCGTGCCGGGCGGTGCATCGATGGCGTTATCGGCAATGTATTTGTCGATACTGCGGTTGATGCGGTTGTACACCGCGTCGGCGGCATCCAGGTTGGCTTCCAGGTCGCCGGCGAATTTCAGTGTGCTGCCGTCCAGGCGGTCCAGCCGGCCGAACAGTTCCATGCCTTCGCTGGCGAAGCGTCGCAAGTCGATATCGCGCCCGCCGTCACGCCCGGTGACGTAATGGTTGGTGTTATCGCGTACGCCCTCGCGCAGTGGGTGGGTGTCGACGCCGATATCGTAGTAGCCCATCTGCGCCAGCCAGTCGACCACATCCTGGCCGCGATAGAAGCGGGCGCAACGCGGCGCTTCGCCGACCGCCAGGAACACCTTGCGCCCGGCCAGGTGCAGGTCCTCGGCGATCTGCGCCCCGGATTGCCCGGAACCGACCACCAGCACCGCGCCTTCGGGCAAGGCCTGGGGGCTGCGGTACTGCTCGGAGTGAATCTGGCTGATCGCGGCAGGCAGGCGTTCGGCCAGTCGCGGGATGATTGGCGTGTGGTAGCCGCCGCTGGCCACAATCACCTGGTCGGCCGTGAAGTCCCCCACCGAGGTGTTGAGCAGGTAGCCACCCTCGGCGCGTGCGCTCATGCGCAGCACCGCCACCCCTTCCTTGACCGGAGCCTTGACCTTGGCGATAAAACCGTCGAGGTAGTCGATGATCTGGGCTTTTTTCATGAAGCCATGGGGATCGTCACCCGCATAAGGATGGCCGGGCAGGGCGCACTGCCAGTTCGGCGTCACCAGGCAAAAGGCATCCCAGCGCTGGTTGCGCCAGGTGTGCGTCAGGCTGTGTTTTTCCAGGACCAGATGGTCGATGTCCCGTTCCTGCAGGTAATAGCTGGCGCAAAGTCCGGCCTGGCCGCCGCCGACGACGATGGTTTTGTAGTGTGTCATGTTGAAATCCTCCTGAGGGATGAGCGGAGCGGTCAGAGATCGCCAAAGCCTGAGTAGTGAACCTTGCCAGCGCCCTGGTTGCTGATGTCCAGTACTTGCACTTGCGCGTCCGGATCGGCAAAGGCCCGGGCCCTCAAGCGCAGGCCGCCCAGGCTGTCCATGGCCGAACTGCAATAGAACCCCTTGACCAGTCTGACCCGTTCCGAAGCCGCGTTCAGGCCGGTTTCCGCCCGGTGCAGAAACTCGCCCATGACGTAGGAACGGCCTGCTTCGAGGTGCTCGTAGATGATGGTCGAGGGGGAGTAGGCGTTGCTTTCCTGGCCATCGGGCCAGCGCAGGCGAATGTTGACGGCGGGCATGTCAGTGTTCCTTTGAGACGGCTGAATGTTGGAATTCGGGGTAGCTGAATCCGGTGAAAGGCTGGCTGGCCAGGTCCCAGAACTCATGCTGTTCCTTGCCCTGGCTGACCCGCAGTCGGGCGCTGTCATCGACCGTGCCGATGGCGGCGCAGTGAATGCCTTCGAAGGCAAAGGCGGCCTCGACGGTGGCCAGGTCCTTGCGCGCCAGGGTGAGCAGGAAACCGTAGCTGGGGAAGGCTTGCAGCCAACGTTCCAGGGGCGCACCGGCGGGCATGGGCAGGGCGCCGAGGTCGATTTGCGCACCGCAGTGGCGAGGCTCCAGCAGCATCAGCAAGGTGCCGAGAATCCCGGCGTTGCTGATGTCCTTGGCGGCCAGCAGGAGACCGGCTTCGGCCAGGCGCGGGATGACTTCGAGTTTTTCCCGCAGGTGCTCGGCGGGCACGTTTTCGAAGGCTTTCCAGTAGGGCGCTTGACCGTGCCACTGGCCGTCAAGGTCCACGGCCATGGCGATGATCTGGCCTGGTGCGACGTGCAGGGTCGACAACAGACTGCGGGCCCAGCCGCTGATCGCCACCGCCAGTGCCGCCGGGTTGCCCGCGGCCTGGCTGGTGTGGCCGCCGGCGAGGATCAGGCCGTAGGCCTGACAGGCATCACGGATACCGGCCAGCACGCTGTCGGCGGCCAGGCTGTCATGGTGCCAATAGGCGTTGACCACGGCGTTGGCGCGACCGCCCATGGCAGTGATGTCGCTGACATTGGCCATGACCGCCGACCAGCCGGCGAACCAGGGCGCCTGTTCGACAAAGGCCGGGATCATGCCCTCGATGGCGAGCAGTTGGTACTGGTCGCCGCAGCGAATCGCCGCGGTGTCGTCGCCTGGCAAGGCGTAGAGATCGTCGCGGCTGGCCGCCGTGCTCGGCAGTGCCCGCGCCGGGTGCTGGATGGCTTGCTTGGCACGCATCGCCGGGGTGTCGCGCAGAGTTGCCAGCAGGTCTTGCAGGGGCGTTTCGGCGAGTGTCGGATTAGCCATGCTGGCGGACCTTGCGGGGCAACAGCGCGACTTGCCGTGGCATGAAGGGATAGCACTCCAGCCGTGCCTGCATCAGACAGTGCGGCTGGCCGAGCAAATCCATGGGTTGCAGGGTCCGCCAGTGCAGGCTGTGGAAGTAGCTTTCGTTGGCGTGCTGCACGGTGGCCAGGAAGGTCTGGCAGCCGAGGTCGATGGCCCGCGATACGGCTTCGTTGACCAGCGCCTTGCCGATCATGCCGTGACGCCGGTAGGCCTGCTCGACACACAGGCGCCCGCCATACCAGACGCCGGGGGCGCTCTCATAGATACGAACGGCGCCGACCACCTGCTCGGGCATGCCGCAGTGATGGGCCACGGCAACGATGGGGATGGCCTGGAAGTCCTTTTCGTCCTTGTCCTGGGCCAGCAGTTGTTGCTCGGTGCTGAATACGGCTCGGCGCAACGCGTAATAGTCCTGGCGCTCCCAGGCTTCGGCGGCGGGCTTGACCAGCAGGTCGTCGGCGAGAAAGTCACTGAAGGTGCTGTCGATCAAGGCAAAGGCATGTTCGGCCATGGCGGCTACTCCGGTTACTCGTGGTGTTTCAGTGCCGAGCAGGCGCCGCATTTGGCGCAGCCGGCGTTGATCTGATCCGAGTGCAGGCCGTGCTTGCGCAGGCTGGCGCCGATGCGCGGATAGAGCCGTTGCATGAAGGCGCTGTCGGGCTTGGGGTGATGGGCCAGGGGCGTGCCATCGATGGGCACGAACGGCACGACGAAGGGGTACACCCCGAGACTGGCCAGGCGTTCGCTCATCTGCGCGATGGCGTCTTCGCTATCGCCCAGGCCGGCGAGGATGTAGGTGCTGACCTGGCCGCGGCCAAAGACCTGGACGGCGGCCTCGAACGCGCTGAAGTAACGTGCCAGCGGCACCTCGGCCTTGCCCGGCATGATGCGTTGGCGCACGGCGTCGCTGACTGCCTCCAGGTGCATGCCCAGCGAGACCACGCCGCTGTCCTTGAGGCGCTGGAACCAGACATCGTCGTCCGGCGGCTCACACTGGGCCTGAATCGGCAGGTCGACGACGGCGGTCACGGCCGCCGCCGACTCGCAGAGGATGGCCGCGCCCCGGTCGGAGGTCTGTGGGGTACCGGTGGTCATGACCATGTGCTTGACGCCATCCAGTTCGACGGCGGCCTTGGCGACTTCAGCCAGCTGTGTCGGGCGCTTGCGGGCAATGGTCTTGCCCGCGGCGAGAGACTGGCCGATGGCGCAGAACTGGCATGAAGTGGCGGCGTCGTTCATGCGGATGCAGTGCTGCAGGATCGTGGTCGCCAGCACGTCCTTGCTGTGCAGGGTGGCGACTTTCCAGTAGGGCGTGCCGTCCGCGGTGCTCAGGGCATAAAAGTTCGGCACCCCGGGCAATTGCACCTGGCCCACCTGCAGGCCTTCGCGAAAGATCAACGCCTGGCTCCCGACCGCATCGGGAATGGCGGAGTAGGGCGAGTCCAGGGAGGCGCGGTTGAGCATCGGCACCATGGCGGTGTGTTCGCCCAGGCTCAGCGCCTTATGGTCCGAAGGCCCGGCGCCACCTTTGCGCGACAGGCCGTCGGCGCCTTGCCAGCGCACGCCGTGGCATTGCAGTTCGGCCAGCAGGTCACTGCGGGCAGAGGACGCGATCAGGTTATTCATGGGCCTGCCCCTCGAAGCTTTCGCGCCGCTCATGCAGGTGTGCGGTCGGGCGCCGATCAATCAGTAGGCTGAGCAATTCCGGGCGGCTGTAATGCCCGACCGAGTCCATCATCCGCTTGCGTTTATTGATCAGGTTGAAGTCGAGGTCGGCAATCACCACGCCTTCACCACTGCGCAATGGCTCACCCAGCAGCTTGCCTTCCGGCGAGACAATGGCGGTGAAGCAGCCACCGGAAATCGGCTCCAGGGCACAGCCGGTGTCGGCCATGATCCGGGCCTGTTGTTCGGGGTCCAGCCACGCCGTGGCATTGACCACGAAACAGCCGGATTCCAGGGCATGGTGGCGGATGGTGACTTCAATCTGCTCGGCGAAGATCTGTCCGACCAGGGAACCGGGGAACATCGCCGCGTGGATTTGCTCGCCGTCGGCCATCAACGCATAGCGTGCCAACGGGTTGTAATGCTCCCAGCAGGCCAGCGCACCGATGCGCCCGACGGCACTGTCGGTGGCGCGCAGGCCGGCGCCATCGCCTTGGCCCCAGACCATGCGCTCGTGGTAGGTGGGGGTGATTTTGCGGCGGTGTTGAATCAGCGTGCCGTCGGCATCGAACAGCAGCTGGGCGTTGTAGAGCGTGCCGCCGTCACGCTCGTTGACGCCGATGCAGGCGACGATCCCGGCTTCCCGGCAGGCCTCGCCCAGTTGTCGGGTCACATCGGACGGCACGCTGACCGATTGCTCCAGCAGTTGCAGATGTTCCCTGCCCATCGCGAAGGGCGGTTGGACAAAGGAGAAATAGGGGTAGTAAGGCACCACGGTTTCCGGGAACACCGCGAACTGAACGCCCTCGCGGCCCAGGTCCAGGAGCGTGCTGCAGAGCTTCGCCACCGTGGCTTCACGGGAATACAGCACGGGGCTGAACTGGACGGCGGCGGCGCGGATAGTGGGCATGTCAGAGATTCCTGTCGGGGGATCGGCTGTTGAATGGCGTTGGACGTGGCGATGGCGTTCGAACGCGCCATCGCACGCAAACCCGGTTCCTTTTACGAGTCCGGGGGCTGCCTTACGCGGTCCAGGTATCGATGATCATGGCGCCGTCACGCCGCATCAGCAGGCGCAGATCCATCACGTCCAGCGGGTTGATGGGGCGGATGCCTTCGATCAGGGCTTTTTCGGTCTGGCCGTAAAGGGCTTGCAGGGCGAAGCGACAGGCGTAGACCTCACCGCCTTCGGCCATGAAGGCCTTGATCTGGTTGTTCACGGCCAGATGGCCGGGGAAGGCTTCGGCGCCGAGGGTCGGAAAGCCGCGCTGTACGCCCAGTTGCACGCCAGGTCCGTAGAGCAGGATCTTGGTTTCGAAGCCTTTGCGCAGCAGGCGTTTGGCTTGCAGCAGGTTGACCAGGCCGATGGACCCTTCGAAGGCGATGGTGTGGAAGGTCATCAGGGCCTTGGCGCCCGGTTCGGCTTTGACGTCTTCGAAGACTTTCTCTTCGTAGTTGACGAGAAAATCGCCGTCCTGGTAATGGGCAATGTCCACGTTTGGCATGTTGTCGTCTCCGTTAGGGTTGCTGTTATCGATGGCCGGGAGTGGCGGATCGTTGCAAGGCCTAGAGCGAAGGACGTGCCAGTTTTTTAGGGCGCCTGAAGGCTGTTTTTATCTGTTTGAAAGATATAGATATTTTTTAATTTCAGGACGATTTCGAAAGGATTTTGAGCCATGGATCGGCTACGTAATTACGTAGTAATACGATTTTTCGTAGTGGGTTCGACGAGAGTTCGTATCGCGGGGCGAGTGACTCGGTTCCTTAAGGGGCCGACGGCTGCAACGCTTGGGCGTTCGGATGAAATAGCGGGCCATAGTAGGCGCGACCACTATAAAGGTGCGGGCCGAAGGCAAAGCCTTTCTCCAGCATCGTGTTCATGTCGGCCTCGGTGATACGCATCACGTAACTGCGTTCGGTGGTGATCAATGCGCAGTTCGCCCCCTGGGCTTCGCGGATATTGAACCACTTGCCAGGATCGGCGTGTCCGCTGGGAAACCAACGGCCGTGGTAGTCCACTCGCCATTCGCCGTCGAGCAGGATCCAGTAGTCCGTGGCCGAGGTGCCAGTCCGATCGCTCTTGGCGACGACCGTTGCGTCCTCGGTTTCCCATTCCTGCGAATGATCGATCACCCACTGCAATTGCTCAGTCGACAGCGCCGTGAAAAACGGCGTGTGCCGCAGCAGATGCAGATACGTAATGGAGGGTTTCATGGTCATCTCCTGTGTGGCATCGGGGCGTCGTGTTGCACTGCATGCTACAAGCGTTATCGCTGTGAGCAGTCCAAGGGTTGCAATCAGCAGGCACCGACGTATCGCCGCCGTGCCTGGGTGTGGGGTGAGCGTCATTGCGGTTTGGCTGGCGATCGAATGGGCATGTCGTGTTTCCGGAGGAGGGTGGGCGAGCGGGCGCCATGGTGAACCGTATTTTCAAAAAAATAATGAGGTTGAAACGGACAACATCATTCCATTTTTCTCAACTATCGGGTGTCGCTTGATACGGGTTCGATTCCCGCCTCTGATGGGCTTTTTTCAGATCAATCTGATCCTATCGGGAGGTTACGAATTTCCGTATAAATAGGCTTCTTCGACATCAGACGGTTACGGGATTTCGTAGGCATGAGCGACACTGACTTCCTCAACGGCTGGGCCGACCTGGCCTATTCCTCCCGCCATATGGTGTTCGAGCATTGCGCCGAAGCCATCGCCTTGCTCAATCCCTATGGCGACCGTTTCGGCGATTTGAACATCGCCACCTGCCAGTTGCTGGGTTACCCCCGCCAGGAGTTGCTGGAACTGCCGGTCAGCAAGCTGTTCGGTCATCAACTGGCGGACCTGATCGTCTTTACCCAGGCGGTGATGGACAAGGGCCGTGGTTGGACCGACGGGCTCAGTTGCAACTGCAAGAGCGGAGAACGCATCGAGCTCGAAATATCCGCCACGCAACTCCTGGTCAAAGGCCAACCGCAGCTGATCCTGGTGCTGCATGAGCAAAGCCGGCAGCGCTACCATCGCGACCAGGCCGAAACCGAACGCACCATGCGTGGCGGCCTCCTCGAGTGGCGCAACATCATGAACCTGTTCCAGGAAACCGAGCGTGACAAGCAGTTACTGCTCAGTTCGGTGGGGGATGGCATCTACAGCATCGACAGCGAAGGGCTGGCCACCTTCGTCAACCCGGCCGGCGCGCGCATGCTGGGTTGGGCTCCCGAGGAGATGATCGGCAAGAACATCCATCGCATCCACCACCATTCCCACGCCGATGGCAGCCACTATCCGGTCGAAGAGTGTCCGATCTACAAGGCGGTGCATGACGGCCTGGTGCATGAGGGGCGCCAGGAGGTGTTCTGGCGTCGGGATGGCAGTTCCTTTGCCGTCGAGTTCACCAGCACGCCGGTGATCAGCGACAGTCGGATTGTCGGGGCGGTGGTGGTGTTTCGCGATATCACCGAGCGGCGCACCACGGAGCTGCAACTGCAGAACGCCCTGGCCGAATTGCAGGCCCTCAAGCAGCGCCTCGAAGAGCAGAACGCCTACCTGCAGGAAGAAATCCATATCGAGCACAACTACCGCGATATCGTCGGCCAGAGCGAGCCGATCCTGAAGATCGTCCGACAGATCGATGTGGTCGGCCCCACCGACGCCAACGTGCTGATCCATGGTGAGTCCGGCACCGGCAAGGAGCTGATTGCCCGGGCCATTCACCAGGCCAGCAAGCGCCGTGAC
Source organism: Pseudomonas gingeri (assembly GCF_013385425.1). Taxonomy (GTDB): domain Bacteria; phylum Pseudomonadota; class Gammaproteobacteria; order Pseudomonadales; family Pseudomonadaceae; genus Aquipseudomonas; species Aquipseudomonas gingeri_D. The sequence continues at coordinate 11,923 of NZ_JACAQA010000015.1, forward strand.
CAGCCGCTGATCCGGGTCAATTGCGCGGCCATTCCGGCGGAGTTGTTCGAGAGCGAATTTTTTGGTCATCTGCGCGGGGCCTTCACCGGGGCGGTGCGCGACCGGATCGGGCGCTTCGAGCTGGCCGATGGGGGTACCTTGTTTCTCGACGAGATTGGCGAAATTCCCCTGGAGCTGCAGAGCAAGCTGTTGCGCGTGCTGCAGGAGGGGCAGTTCGAACGGGTAGGGGAGGAGCGTACCCGCAGCGTGGATGTGCGCATCATTGCCGCCACCAATCGCGATTTGCGGGCTGAAGTGCAAGCCCGGCGTTTTCGCGAAGACTTGTTTTTCCGCCTGAATGTGTTTCCCGTCCATTCGCCGAGCTTGCGCGAGCGGCGCTCCGATATTCCCTTGCTGGCCTCGCACTTCCTCCAACTGATCGGGGCGCGCTTGAACATGCCCGGGCACCGTCTGAACAAGGGCGACATGGCCCGCCTGCAGGCCTACGACTGGCCGGGCAATATCCGTGAACTGCAGAATGTGATCGAGCGTGCGCTGATCACGGCACCCGGAGCGGAGCTGAATATCGATCTGCCCAATGCCGTGGTGCCCGGCAAGGCGCCGCTGGCCGAGCTCAATTCGCGGATCATGACCGAGCAGGAACTACGGGCGCTGGAGCGCGACAATCTGCGCGCGGCGATGGCGGCCTGCAGCGGCAAGTTGTTCGGCAAGGACGGAGCCGCCGAGCTGCTGGGGATCAAGCCGACGACCCTGGCGTCGCGCTTGAAAAAACTGGGCATTGCCTAGAGGGCGGCCTGGTTTGTCGGCCGGATTGCCCGCCTTGAACATGCTGTATTCCTGGCTATCGATAGGAAGTGAATTTCATACCCGACCCCTAATCCCTCCTGGGGATTGGCGCTAGTGTCACTGCAAAATCGCGACCCCTGGAGTAGAAAATGCCGCCGATCGATCGTCGAGACTTCCTCAAGGCCGCAGTGGCCATTCCGGCGGCGTTCGCCGGTCTTGCGGATCCCGCCCTGGTCAACGCCAGCGATACCCCGCAGGCAGCGGTAAAGCGAACGCCACTACCCTCCGGGCAGTTCGACTATGTGATTGCCGGTGCCGGCCATAACGGCCTGGTCTGCGCCGCTTATCTGGCCAAGGCGGGCTACCGGGTATTGGTCCTCGAAGGCGATTCGGTGATCGGCGGTGGCTGCAAGACCACCGAGCCGCTGCTGCCCGGTTTCAAGGAAGACCTGTGTTCCAGCGTCCACGGCGTTATTCTCAACAATCCCCTGATCCGTGACCATGAACTGGACCTGGCGCAATACGGCTACGAACTCCTGTACCCGGATGTCGTGTTGCACTATCCGTTCCTGGATGGCGCGTCCTTCACGGTGTTCCGCAATGATGTAGAGCGTACGGCCGCTACCATTGAGCAGGTATCAAAAAAGGATGCCCAGACCTTCAGGCGTGCAGCCACGGCCCGTGCCGGTCTGTCCGCAATTACTGCCGAAGCGGCGGCCAGTTCGCGTGACGGGATCTACCTGCGTCGACTCGGCGAGATGAGCGGCTTCACCGCCGCCAAGGCGGTATGGGAAAGTCCTCAGATGCGTGCGGCGGCGCTGTCGGGCGGGCGGTTTTTCGGGCCGAACGGCAGTGATTACGGCACCGGCAAGCAGGCGTTCTCGATGCTCGATCACCTCAAGGGGCGGCCCATTCCCAGAGGCGGCTCCGGGATGTTGAGCGTGGCGCTTGGGCGTTTTATCGAGGCGCACGACGGGGTCATTCTCACTGGCAAACCGATTGTCCAACTGGTGATAGAAAACGCTGCATGCAAAGGCGTCGAGTGCGCCGATGGCACGCAATACCGGGCTAGCAAGGGGGTGGTTTCCAGCATCCATGTCAAGCACCTGATCGATATGGCTCCGCGTGAACTGTTTGGTAGCCCGGTGCTCGATGGCGTCGATCTCATGCAACCGGAAATGGCCATGTTCCAGTTTCATTTTGCTTTTTCGCAGCAGCCTGAATATGCGCTGGCCTCAGGAGGAACCATTGCCAGCGTTGAGGCGTCGTTGATGGAAGACCCCGCGAGCATCTTCACCCTCAGCCCGGACGACGCCCATGGCGAGCTGAACATTGCCGACTACCCGCTTCAGGTGTGTCATCCATCCGTTTTCGACAAGACGCGGGTGCCGGCCGGGCAGGGGTTGTTGAAAATCGAAGGCTGCATGCCCTACAACCTCAAGGCCGGGCCGGAGCACTGGGATAGGATCAAGGACCAAATCGCCGATACCGTTTTGACCCGCTACATGGGTTACACGACGAACCTGACCAAGGATAAGTTGCTCGCCCAATACCTGCTGAGTCCTTTGGATATTGAACGGATGAACCCTTCGATGTGGCGCGGCAGCGCGCATCATTTCGACAATCGCGGCGGGAACTTCGCCCCTTGTCGCATGGGCATCCTCGGGCTTTATCAAACAGGTGCCTGCACGGCTCCCGGCGGCTCAATCAGCGGTTTGCCGGGACGCAATACGGCGCAGGTCGTGTTGCAGGACCAGGGGCTTGATCTAAAAGAAGTGGTCGGCAGGCAAACGCCGAACCGCCAGGCTTCGACTTAGTCGGGCGTCCGGCGGTTCGGCGTTTGCTGTGCGGACGGCGTTCCATGTGGGCGCCGCCCATTATCTGGCCTGTTTAGCGTTGGCCGAAAACCTGCAGAATCTGTTTGTACTCCATGAAGTCATCCAGGCTAGCCAGGCCACCGAGGCGGCCTTGTCCGCTGTTCTTGAAACCGCCTTCTTCGAACTCGACTTGCATGCCGGCCCAATCGTTGATGCAGATGTGACCGGCATCGAGCTGACGTGCCACGCGAATCGGCTGGTTGACGTCGCGGCTCCAGATGCAGGCGCTCAGCCCGTATTCGCTGTCGTTGGCCATGGCGATGGCTTCAGCTTCGGTGTCGAACACTTGCAGCGTCTGCACCGGGCCAAACACCTCGTCCCGGGAAATCGCCATTCCAGCAGCCGGCACTTCCAGCAGTGTCGGACGGTAGAACGCGCCACCGGCCAGCAGGCCTTCGCTGATCAAGCCACCACGAACGATGGCTGTGGCGCCGTCGTCGAGCGCGACCTTGACCATCTGATCCACCCGTTCGGCCGCCTGGCGGTCGATCAAGGGGCCCATCTGGCTGGAAGGGTCCGCGGCCGGCCCCGGTTGCACGGCCGCCAGTTTTCCCGCGAGCCGCTCTTTCAGTTTTTCCGCGATGCCGCGCTGCACCAAGATTCGGCTGCCGGTCACACAGAACTGACCGGCAAACACCGTCGAGGACGCAACGATGGCGGGCACGGCGGCTTCAAGGTCAGCATCGTCAAACACCAGGTGTGGGGTCTTGCCGCCCAGTTCCAGGCCGATGCGCTTGAACTGCGCGGCGCCGGCAATGGCGATCTGGCGCCCGGTCGAGGTGCTGCCGGTGAAGCTGATCACCGGAACGTCAGGGGAATCCACCAGAAACTTCGCGCCTTGCGCGCCGCTCTCGACAAAAATATTGACCGCGCCCCGGGGAATCTCTGGAACGCTGGCCAGTATCTGCGCGGACAGCCAGGCGGTCTGCGCCGCTTGGGCCGGCAGCTTGACCACGGCGGTACACCCGGCGGCCAGGGCGGGGGCGAGGGCGCGGATCAGCAGAAACGCCGGAGAGTTCCACGGCACGATCAGGCCTGCCACGCCCACTGCCTGGCGCAGCACCATGGATTGGGTACCTGGGCGCGGTTCGGCCACTCGACCAAAGGTGTGCAGCGCCAGGCCGGCGGCAAAACGCAGGGCGCGGACGATCTGCATGGCTTCGAAACCGGCCTCGGTTTTCAGCTTGCCGTTCTCGGTGGTCAGGCAGTCGATCACCTCTTGCGAACGACGCTCGTAGACATCGGCCAAGTGACTGAGGGCGGTGGAACGCAGCATCGCGTCGACTTTCCAGTCGCTTTCGAGAAAGACCTGCCTGGCGGCCGCCACGGCCTTTTTCGCTTCGGCCAGGCCACCGTCATAGAACGTGGCGAAGGCTTCTCCAGTGGCCGGGTTGAGGCTGTCGCGCAGTTGCCCGCTGTCCATCCACTCGCCATTGATCCAGTGCTTTGCTAGCTGTTCCATGTGAAAACCTTTGCAAGGGTAAAGAGGTAGAGAGTGCTGATATTGGTGTTTTAATTCAACAAAAATCTGACATTGTAGGATTTAGTTAAATTATCGCCGATATAAATCGCCAACCGATCATCGAACCTTGATCGCGACCTTTCCGAAGTGCTGGCCTGATTGCAGGTATTCGTAGGCGGCAACGGCTTCATCGAACGGGAAGACCTTGTCGATGGTCGGCACGATCCGGTTGATGTCGACGAAGCGCACCAGGTCTTCGAGCATGGCTCGGCTGCCCGCCGTGACCCCCACCAGCCGTTTGGCGCCGCCGATCAGCATGCCGGGTTCGATCGATACACCACCGCCACCACTGACTCGACCAATGACGACGACGGTTGCGCCAGGACCGGCGGCTTTGAGCGAGCGGGCCAAGGTGTCTTCGCCACCGACTTCGACCACCAGGTCGACGCCGCTGCCGGCGGTCAGCCGCAGGACTTCGTCCTGCCATTGCGGTGTTGTGCGATAGTTGATCGTGGCGTCGGCACCGAGGGCTTTGACCCGTTCGAGTTTTTCGTCCGAAGACGAGGTCACGAGGGTGAATAGACCCGCGGCCTTGGCCAGTTGCAGCGCCCACAGCGATACACCGCCGGTGCCGAGGATCAGCACGCTTGCGCCCGGCTTGGCGGCTCCGGCAACAAACAATGCGTTCCAGGCGGTCACGCCCGCGCAGGACAAGGTCGCAGCCTGCGCCGCGCTCAGGCTGGCGGGGGCTCGCGCAAAAAACGTCTCGCTGGCGACGATTTCCTCGGCGAGGGTGCCGTCGAATTGAGCACCGAACGAAACAGCGGTCTTGTCCAGTGACAGTGCACCGTCAATCCAGCGTGGGTAATAACTGGTGATGACGCGATCACCGACCTTGAAGCGAGTGACCGACTCGCCCATTGCGATGATTTCCCCGCAACCATCCACCAGCGGGATGATCGGCTCGCTCGGCGGGTTATAGAACTGACCCCGGGCGAAACTGAGGTCGCGGTGATTGAGTGAGGTCGCCTCGATTCGCACTTTGATTTCGTGAGCGTCGGGCGTGCGGGCGCTACGCTCGACGGGTTCGAGCCCGACAATGCCGCTACCGGCGAGGATTTGATAAGCCTTCATTGGGTGTCCTTGATGTCGATCAGGTGATGGATTCGAAGGCCACGGCATTGACCGTGCGAGCCGTGGCGGCGAGTCAGGCCGAGTAGGCGGCATGACGCAGTGCGCTGGGGAAGTCCCCGCTCATGCCGGCGACCGCGGTATTGGTCAAGGTGACGACACTCAGGCGCTGCACGGGGTCGACCCAGAAGTTCGTGCCGTAGACGCCGGCCCAGTTCCAACTGCCGGCCCGCAGGGGCAATTTCGCCGCCAGCGGATCTTTCAGCACGGCCACACCGAGGCCCCAGCCAAACCCCGGACCGGCCGCCGCGACCGGCAGATCGCCAATGGCATTGCGCGTCATGACCGCCATCGTGTCCGGGCGGATGATCCCCGCGCCGCCGGTACGGATCGCTTCGACGAAGCGCAGATAATCCCTGGCGGTACCGACCATGCCGACGCCGCCCGAAGGAAAGGCGTCACTGTCGAAGGCCCGGGCGGGTGCATAGGCAATCGCACCGGGGCCGAACCGAAGCGAAAATGGGTCGCTCATGCGCTTGGGCCGAGGCGATGCATCACCGTAGGGGGTGGCCAGCACGGTGCCGGGGGAGGCCACGAATTTGAGGCTGGAAGCACCCAAGGGGGTGGTAACGATCTTGCCTACCGCTTCGGGTAAGGTCATGCCGGTCACCTGCTCGATGACTGCGCCGAGCACATCGATGGCAACCGAGTAGTGCCAGCCGGTTCCCGGCTCGAAAAGCAAGGGCGCCGAGGCGATGCGTCGAAGATTCTCTTCGAGGGTCAGGCCGGATGCATCCAGCCCGTCGGAAACGCCGAGCCGATGGTAGGCCCCGTCCGGCGTTTCAAGAAAACCATAGGACAGGCCCGCCGTATGGGTCAGCAAATGGCGCACGGTGATGACCGGTTCGCGTCCGTCCGCGAGCTTCGGCCGAAAGTCGGGGAGCCAGCGGGTCAGCGGATCATCCAGGGTGAGTTTGCCCTGGTCGATAAGGGCCAGAGCCGTCACGCAGACGATGGGCTTGGTCATCGAGGCCAAACGACAGACTTCGTCTTCTTTCATCGGGCGCCGGGTTTCCCGGTCGGCGAAACCGGCCGCGCGCCGGTAGACGACTTCGCCGTCTTTCGCGGCAATGACCGTTGCTCCGACAATCTGGCCACGGCTCACGGCGTTGAAGATAACCTCGTCCATGGCCTCGGCTCGATTCCACGCCGATTGCCCTGTGGCCGCCGCCAGGGCTTTGGAGAGGGGGCTGGCAAGTGCCGCGCCCAGACCACCGATGGAGGCCGTCACGAGTAACTGGCGCCGGGATAGTTTTTTAGTGTCTGCCGCGTTTTGACGTGTTGTGGGCTTCATGACCGATTCCTGTCTCCAGCATGATGAGGTTATTGCTCCACACTTTATCTATTCACTGGTAGGGTGATAATGTGCCGATCTGGCGATTCAGTTTTTAATCGGAGTGAGGAATTGAAATGCTTGATCGGATTACCGGCATGCAGATTTTTTCCCATGCCGCCCATCTCGGCAGCCTGTCGGCCGGCGCCCGACAGATGGGCGTATCGCCAGCGATGGCGACCAAGCATGTGGATGCGCTGGAACTGCGCCTGGGCGTGCGGCTGTTCCATCGCAGTACGCGCAAACTCACCCTGACGGAAGCGGGTCAGCAATATCTGGAGGCGTGCAGCCGGATCCTGCCTGACCTTGAAGATGTAGAAGCCATGATCGCCTCGCAGCGTGTGGAGGCGAGCGGGTTGCTGCGGCTCAATGTGCCGTTGTCTTTCGGGGTGCGCTTCGTCGCGCCGTTGTTGCCGGAGTTCAACCGCCAGCACCCGGGCGTCACGGTTGACCTGGGGCTCAATGATCGCGTGGTGGACCTGATGGAAGAGGGCTGGGACCTGACGATCCGGGTGGGGGCCTTGAAGGACAGTCGTCTGGTGTCGCGCAAGCTGGCCGACAGCGCCATGGTCGTCTGTGCCGCTCCCGATTACTGGAACCGACATGGACGTCCCGGGCGCTGGGCCGATTTGCATACGTATAATTGCCTGAGCTTTACCTTGTCGAACCTGTCGCGTCCTGACGAATGGCGCTTCGGCAAGGAGGCTGACAAGCGTGTGGCGATCAAGGGCAGCCTGCGCACCAACAACGGCGACGCCCTGGTCGCCGCCGCCGTCGCCGGGCTGGGGGTGCTTTACGAACCGGAGTTCATCGTCACGGACGCCATCCGCCGGGGTGAGCTGGAGCCTGTCGCCCTGGACGCGCCGTCGGCCGACATGGGCGGGATTCACCTGGTGCGTTCGTCCGACCGAACGCCGCCGGCGAAGGTCCGGGTTATGGTCGACTTCCTTGTCAATGCGTTCAATCCGCTTGCGCCGTGGTCGCTGCCTTGAAGTCCATCACCCTGGCTTCAGTCGGGTTTACTGTCGACCAGCCCGGGGGCCGGGAATGCCTGGGCGGCTATGGCTTTGCGCTTGCCCGGCAGGGTTTCCTTCAAGAACAGGCTGACCACCAGGCCGATCCCCAGGCTGCCCAGAGCCAGTAACAGGGTTTTCTCAATGCCGTAATGCTGCGCGATAAAACCCGCCAGTGCCGGCGCGACAGCCCCGCCGAACAATTCCGCGGCACCGACCACCAGTCCGGTCGCGGTGGCGATCTGAGCCGGCGATACCGACTCGCTGGTCAGCGGCCCGTTGATCACGCAAATCATGCTGAAGTTGAAGAAGGTCGTCATGAACAGGAGGCCGAACAGTTTCAGCGGTTCGGCGCCGGTGTTGATCAGCAGCCACAAGAACAGCGCGGTGGCCACGAATGACAGCAGCAGTACGGGTTTGCGTCCAAGTCGATCCGACAGAGTGGGCACGATCATGTCCCCGGCGAAGCCACCGAAGCCGATGGCCGACATGACGAAGCCCATCTGCGCGATGCTCAGGTGCAGGTAATCGGTCAGGTAATTGGCCGTCATCACACTGACGACAAACAGGCAGGTCAACGCGCAGCACATGGCGATGATGTTCAGCGGCATGTTGCGATGGCGCAGGACGGTCAGCCAGCTGTGCTTCTCGACCGGCTCAGCGGCGACTGTCGCCGCCTTGGCAACCTGGGGCCGGGTTTCCTTCAGGTGGCGGTAGATCAACCAGGCCAGCACGAAGCCCGGCAGCGCCACCAGCGCGAAGACCCAGCGCCAGGACGGCACCACGGCGAGCAACTGGGTCGCGATGATCGGCGCCAGCCCCAGGCCGAGCAGGGGAAAGAAGCTCAACTGGATACCCATGTTTCGACCCCGGCGCAGCGGATGGGAGACTTCGGCATTGGTGGCGATCGAGGTGGTGGTAAACGCCCCTTCGGCGATCCCCATGATTGCCCGGATCATCAGCAGCGAGGCGATGCCCGTTGCCAAGCCCGACACGCCGGCCAGGAGTGAAAAGACGATCAGCGAGGGGATCAGCACCTTGCGTCGGCCGAAGGTGTCCGAGATGCGCCCGATCAGGATGGAGGACAGCGCCCAGGCCATGGCCAGTACCGCCGAAATATTGCCCAGGTCCTGATAGTCCAGGGCCAGGTCCTTCATGATCGCGGGGAACAGCGGCAGGATGATGAAACGGTCCAGTCCGACCAGGCCGAAACCGAAAGCCAGGAGCAGGACGGCTTTCCATTCGTAACGCGAGTCCCATGCAGTCTTGTTGTCATTCATGGTTCGGGTTTCCAGATTTGAGGATGAGGTGTGCCCATGGCCCGGGGGTTCCCGGGGCCAGGTGCGGCTAGGGAACAGCGGTTTAGAAGTAGAACAACGCGTCCATGCTGGCGGTCAGTTGATCTCGGTCGCGGCCGTTGCCAAAGGGGTGGTCCTGGCTGTTGCCGTCGAACCAGTCGTAACGCAGTTCCGGGCGTAGCGAGAGGTAGCGGTTGAGGTCATAACGAAAGCCGGCGGTGACGGCGTTGAAGTCGCCACGGGCGCTGCTGACCGGGAACAGGGCGAAGCCGTCCGGGTCGCTGAAATGCTCGCCACGCACCGAGAACGCCAGGTCCTTGCGATAGCGATACGTCAGCACCGCGTTCGCCCCCCACCACCGGGCCCCGTCGAAACCCGGGCCGTTGACGATATCGATGGTGCTCGGCTTGCCGTCGCCGGCCTGATGGCCGTAGAGCACCTCGGCGCCCATCGACCAGTGTTCGTCGAACCCATGCCAACCGTTCAACGAATGCTGCTGCTTGAGTTGGCCGTTGGGTGAGATCAGCCGCTCGATCGGAGCCTGGACATCGTCGGTGCTGGAGTTCTCCTCGTTACCGACGACGAACTCATAGTCGACCCAGGTTTTCATGTCCGGAGTACGCCAGCGCACGGCACCGGTCAGGGTTTTGCTGTCGTTGTTGTCACGCAAGTTGTTCCAGCCTTGCACCACGCCCAGCTCGACCCCCAGCACGCCGCTATCGTTGCTCATCAGGCGGGTGCCCATCAGCACGCCGGAAAAGGTCCCCGGCTCCGAGACCAGGGCGTAGGTCTTGGTCGCGAAGGCATTGCGCGCCTCACGGATATCCGGTGGGATTTCGTAGCCGATACCCGGGCCGAAGATCCCGGCCATGACGGTCAGGCCGGTGCCGATCGGCAGGTAGGCGGTAGCGGCCAGGTTGGGCACCGCCAGAAACCGTTGCTTGTCGCGTTGGGCCTTGGCCGCGTCATTGTCGCCTGGGGCGTTCGCCGCCCAATGCATGTCCCAGCCGAAGGTCCGGGCGAACTGCGCGTTGCGCCCGTAGTTGCCTTCGAAGGTAAATCCGAACGAGAACTTGTCGGGTGTCGGACCGGGCAGCGGGGTGACCCGAGGGATCATGTTCGAGTCCAGCGGTTTGTCGACGAACAAGTGCAACGAGCCGAACTCCAGGCCTTCGTCGCCGGCGCCGATCACCGGGAAGTTGCTCATTCCGCCCTGGCGCTCGTTCGCGGTGGAGCGATTGTTCCTGGAGTAGGTGGTTTCCGAAAGCCCCGAAACGATGATCCCGGTTTCCTTTTCCAGGCTGTCACCGAAAAGTGAGGTAAACAGGGCGCCTTCGCCGCGGTCTTCGGATGGCGCGGCATGGGCGGTGAGCGTTACGCAGGCGGCCAGAACCGCACCAAGCCGTGAGATCTTGATGGTATGCATTGCCTTTCTCTTGTTTTTATAGGTAGGCGAATCCGCTGCCCGCCCGCATCAGGCGTCTGCCGGGAGCCGGCGGGCAGGGTGTTGTCTGCGCGGGGTTCAACCCATACGCAAAATCGGTTTGACGGTCAGGCCACTCTGGGCGTCGGCAACGGCCTGGTTGATGTCATCGAAGTCGTAGAAGCGCACCAGCTTGTCGAAGGGGAATCGACCCTGGCGGTACAACTCGAGCAGGCGCGGAATGAACACCGAGGGAATGCTTTCGCCCTCGATGACCCCGCGAATGGTCCGGCCCTGGGTCATCACCTCGTTGACGTCGAAACTGGCTTCGGTGCCGGCCGGTGGCGCGCCGACAATGGCACAGGTGCCGCGCGCCCGTAGTGCATCGATGGCCTGGCGCAATACCGCGGGGCGCCCGCTGGTTTCCAGGGTGCAATGGGCACCGCCGGCGGTGATGCGGCGAACCTCTTCCACGGGGTCGACCTCCAGGCTATTGACCACATGGGTGGCCCCCAGCGATCGGGCCAGTTCCAGCCGGCCGGGGGTGATATCCACGGCAATCAGCGTGGTCGCCCCGGCAATGCGAGCCGCCATCAACGCGCTCAAGCCAACGGCACCGGCACCGAAGACCGCAAAGGAGGTACCGGCCTTCGGTTGCAGCACATTGAGCACCGCGCCGGCACCGGTTTGCACGCCACACCCCAAGGGCCCCAGCAACTCCAGCGGCAGGCTCTTGTCGACCTTGACCAGGTTGCGGCGGTTGGCAATCGAGTAGGTGGCAAACGATGACTGCCCAAAGAAGTGGTCGTGGATTGCATGCCCGTGGCTATCCCGGGTCGAGCCGCTGCCGTCGAGTCGGCTGCCACCGAAGTTCAACGCGAAGGTATGGGTGCAATAGGTCGCCTCGCCGGTACTGCAAGGTTCGCAGTGGCCGCAGGAGAGGTAGCTCATCACCACGTGGTCGCCGACGCTGAAGTCCTTCACATCGGCTCCGAGCGCCTCGATCACCCCCGAGCCTTCGTGACCGAGGACCATTGGCAGGGGGCAGGGAAAATACTGGTCACGCACGATCAGGTCGGTATGGCACACCCCGCAGGCGACCACCCGCACCAGCACCTCATCGGCGCGGGGGGCTTGCAGTTGAATCTCTTCCATCAGGAAGCGACCGCCTTTTTCCCGGATCACCGCCGCTTTGGCACGGTGCGGGTTTGACTGTGGTTGTTGCATGAGCAGGCACTCCTCGGCTCAGAACGGATAGGGACGTGGTGCGTGTTGCACGCTGATCCAGTGGTCGGTGGTGAAGGCGTCGATGATCCAGTCACCGTTGAAGCGTCCCAGCCCGCTGTTTTTCACCCCGCCGAACATGCTGTTGGGGCTGTCGTTGGCCGGGATGTCATTGATATGCGCCATCCCGGCCTGAAGCTGCTGGGCAAAGCGCAGGCCGCGGCCTTCGTCGCGAGTAAAGACCGCGCTGCTCAAGCCATATTCGGTGTCGTTGGCCATGCTCAAGGCATGGGCTTCGCTGTCGGCGCGGATGAGCTGCGCAATCGGGCTGAACAGCTCGGCCTGGGCCAGTGCCGAGTGATTGTCGACCGGGCCGAACACATGGGGCGGCAACACCAGCCCCTGCGGCTCGCCGCCCAGCAGTTGCGGCAGGCCATCGGCCCGGGCCCGGGCGATGTGCCCCAGGGCGCCGTCCAGTTGACGTCGATTGATCAGTGGGCCGATCACCGTGTCGGTGGCGTCCGGATCGCCAAACTTCAAGCGTGCGACCCGTTCGACGAACAGCGCGACAAAATCGCCGTAGAGCGAGTGATCGACGATGATCCGGTTGGTGCTCATGCAGATCTGGCCCTGGTGCAGGAAACGCCCGACAACCGCGGCATGCACCGCATGCTCCAGGTCGGCATCGTCGAGGACCACCAGCGGCGCGTTGCCGCCCAGTTCCAGTGCGACATGCTTGAGGGTACTGGCGGCGGCGATCTGCGCATTGATATGGCGCCCGACGTTGTTCGAGCCGGTAAAGGAGATGAAGCGCAATGTCGGGTGCTGGACGAAGGCATCGCCGATCTCGCTGTTCTGGCCGACCACCACGTTCAACAGCCCGGCCGGCAGCCCGGCTTCTTCATAGATGCGCGCCAACAGCAGACCACCGGTGATCGGGGTTTCCTGCGACGGCTTCACCACCACGGCGTTGCCGAGGGCCAGCGCCGGGGCGATCGAGCGGTGCGACAGGTGCATGGGCCAGTTCCAGGGACTGATGACCCCGATCACCCCGAGCGGCTTGCGGTAGACGCGGCTTTCCTTGTCGGCGATATCGATCGGCAGGATCCGTCCCAGCACGCGGTTGGGGAAGGTCGCGGCTTCGAGCATGCCGTCGTGTACGGCGGCCCACTCCATGTTGGCCTTGGTGCGCGTACTGCCGCTTTCGCGGATCAGCCAGCTGACTATTTCCTCGCGGCGTGCCTGCATGATCTGCACGGCCCGGTGGAACACGGCGCTACGCTCGGCTGGCAGTGCCCGCGCCCAGTCCAGTTGCGCGGCTTGAGCCACCTGGCAGGCGTGCTCGAGGTCCGCGAGGTCGGCCAGTTGCAGTTCGGCGAGCACTTCGCCGTTGTACGGGTTGCTGTCCAGCAACCGGTGGGCGCTGCCGCCGGGGAGTTGCCGGCCGTCGATGAATTGACCGGCAAAGCCGTTGTAATGACTGCTACTCATGATCTTCGCTCTCTTGAGGGGTGAGCGCGGGGCGCTCATTGGCGTTCTCAGCGGCGTTGCAAGCGCGGGAACAGGCGCAGCGCATTGCCCCGGGCAATGGCTTCGTGCTCGTCGGCGCTCAAGCCTTCGAGGGCGCGGAAGTGGTTTACGTTGGCCTGGACGTTGGCGGCCGGCTGGAACGGAAAGTCCGTGCCGAACAGGATCTGCGACAGCGGTGCCAGCGTGCGCAGGCCATCGAAGGTCGGCTGGTTGGCCGACATCGCCACGTCGTAGTACAGCCGTTGCAGTTCCTCGATCACTTCGGTTCCCGGCTTGGGCGTCGGCTTCATCGCCGGCATGCCGGAGAGCAGCGCGATGCGCCGGGCAATCGACGGTAATACGCCACCGGCGTGGGGCAGGATCAGGTTCAGCTCCGGGCAGCGTTTGAAAGTGTTGGAAAACACCAGGTCGATCACCGTGCGGGCGGTGTCCACCGGGAACTCGAACAACGGCGCCGGACGGCCCAGGCCGACCGCATCGAAGCATTGCGGCGAGGTCGGGTGCAGGAACACCGTGGCCTGGCGGCGGTTCAGCTCATCGAAAATCGGCGCCAGGTCCTCGCTGCCCAGGTACTTGCCGTCGGCGTTGGTTTCGATCACCACCCCGTCGAATTTCAAGGTGTCGAAGGCGTAGGCGATTTCTGCCAGGGACTCCGCGACGTGGGGCAGCGGCAAGGTGGCGAAGCCGCCGAAACGGCCGGGGTGTTGCCCGATCACGGCGGCGGTGTCTTCGTTGATCGCACGGGCCAGGGCCACGCGCTCGTGCTTTTCCTTGAGAAAGCCGACGCTGGGCGAAGACACCGACAGGATCATGGTGTCGATATTGCCGGCGTCCATCACCGCGAGTGCTTTTTCCGGCGACCATTCCGGCACCGGATAACCGCCGTCCAGGGTCAGCAGGCCGGCGTCGGTCAGCGCGGCCTTGTAGGTGGGCGACAGGCAATGGGCATGAACATCGATCAGGCCGCAGTGGCAGCGGGCTGTCGAATCGGTTGGCAGGGACATGGGGACTCCTCGACTCAGTACAGTTGCAATTCGATCGGCAACCAGCGGTAGCCGCCATCGCGGGCGACCAGATGGCCATGCCCGGGAAACGGGAAGTGATAGGACAGGACGGCGTAGCGCTTGCGCGCGACTTCTTCGAGGACCCGCACGCGGGTGTGGGCGGCGGCCGCATTGTCGAAGTCGAACAGGAAACCCCACTCCGGACGCTGCAACAGCAGCACCTGGTGGTGACACAGGTCGCCCCAGAGCACCAGCGTCCGGTCCTGGCTTTCGATCATGTACAGGGTGTGGCCCGGGCTGTGGCCGGGGGTGCTGACCGCGGTGATACCGGGCAGCAGTTCGAAACCATCACCGATCAGGATGATGCGTTCTTGTTCGACATAGGGGGTGAGGTTCTTGTGCGCGCCGAGGAAATGGTCGCGCATGTGCGGGTTCATCGCTTCGCCCTTGGGCGTCGAGAGGATGCTCAGGTCGGTCCAGTAGTCCAGCTCCCGTGGGTCGATGGCTATCCGCGCATTGGGGTAGAGCAATTGATCGTCATCGTCCACCAGGCCCCAGCAATGATCGGGGTGGGCATGGGTGAGGGCGACGATATCGATGTCCGCTGGATCAATGCCCGCCGCACGGAGGTTGATCAGGGCCTGGCCGGTTTGCGCCCCGAAGGTCTTGACGCCGAATTCGGCGTTGACCCCGGCACCGGTATCGAACAGCACCAGTTGGCTGCCGGTGTTGACGATCAGGATGTTCTGGTTCAGCGACATCCGGTCCTTGGGCAGGAAGTTGTCTTCCAGCAGTTGGTCGATCTCCTTCGGATCTGCCCCGATAAAGGTCGGATGCGGCGCGCCCATATGCAGGGGGCCGTCGGTAATGACCGTGCACTCGAATTCGCCATGCATGAAACGAGTCCAGCCACCTTGCAGTTGCTGAGTGAATGAAGCGCTCATAGATCACCTGTCGGTTGTTTTTGTCGTATTGATCGAGAGTGTTGCGCCTCAGCTCCTGATCCAGGCTTTGCCCCAGGAGTTGAGCGAGTATTCGCAGTGCGGCCAGACCCCGGCCTGGCGTTGCGGACCGGTGATCTCCAGTTCGCAGGAAATCTCCAGGCGGTTGCGGTCCGCATCCACCACCATGAAGAACAGGTTGTTGCCGGGGCCGTGGCGGCCGGGGCCGAAGAAGATGCTGATGTGTTCGGCGGCGAAGCGATCACCCCAGTCGCGAATGTCGTTCCATTCGTTGGTTTCGTAGCAGTGGTGATCCAGTTCGTTTCTTGAACCACGGAAGAACGCCAGGGAATGGTGTTCGTTGTCCGAGCGCATAAAGCGGGTCATCAGCGCGCCGTTGGCCTCATCGACTACATCGTCGGACACGGTGAAGCCGACCTTGTTGATGTAAAAGTCCAATACCGCTTCCAGCTCGGTGGTCTGGAACACCACATGCTGCAGGCGGCCCGGCATGCCGGGGTGACTGGCATCGGGGATATCGCGGCCGACGCCGAACAGTAATTGCCGGCCCTGGGGATCACGAATGCTGAAGGCATTGTCTTCCAGCAGGGGCGAGCGGGCGTTTTCGATCTGGCAGTCGCGGGCCTGCAGGTTCACCCGCAGCTGGCTGAGGCTGGCCTGGTCGGCGACGCCATAGGCGGCGGCGAGAAAACCGTTGCTGTCGGCCGGGCTGATCAGCACGGCGCGTTGCGGCCCGGTCAGCACCCAGGTGCCATCGGCCTGCCGATAGCCCTGTAGATCAAGCATGCGTTGATAAAAGTCGACCTGGCGCTGCGGCTCCTTGCTGGAGAGGTGCAGGTACAACAGGTGCGCAGGGGTCTGGGTCTGCAAGGTATGCATGACGGTCTCCTTAGCGTGAATTTCGCAGTAACGGTTCGTCGAGCGGGAGCGGATCGCTTGCGGCACTGGCCGGGGGCGGCCGAACGCCCAGCAGGGCGGTGAAACCCTCGGCGATGGCCTGCTCCTCGGCGAGTGGGAAGATCGCCGCGACATAGCGGTCGGGTCGCAACAGCAGCAGTTGGCCGCAGGGTTCACCGAGCAGCGTGGCCAGGGCACCGTCGCTGTCGACCCATACGTCCGTGCGCGCCGGATCGATCGGGCTGCCCTTGGGCAGGATCAGGATGCGCCGGGCTTCCAGGCGATCCCACAAGGGCTGTTGCAACGCGCCCAATCGGCTGTCGGCCAGGCTGGCGTATTGCAGCAGGGCAAAGCCGGTGCCGAGGACTTTATCCAGCAACACGCCGTTGCCCGCCGCATCCTCGACCTTGGGTTGCGGGAACATCTGCCCGCAACTCAACTGCCCGCTGCTACCGCTGCCGATCACCAGGCCCTGGGTGAAGCGCGGCTTGGGCTTGAAACGCATCTGCAGGAAGTAGTCGCGCAGCGGCGGCAGCAGGCCGATGACGCGGAACGCGCCACTGATCAGGTTGGCCCGCCAGACACTGGACGGCGCCATGACCACCCCGAGGCCCAGGGCCAGTTTGATCAGGGCCCAGGCGTGATCGCGGCGCTCGGTTTCATAGCTGTCCAGCGCATCGCTGCCGAGCTGTCCCTTGAACACCCCGGCCAACTTCCAGCCCAGGTTGTGGGCATCGCGAACACCGCTGTTCATGCCTTGCCCGGCATAGGGCGGGGTCAGGTGCGCGGCATCGCCGGCGAGGAAGATCCGGCCTTCGCGCCAACGTTCGGCCACCCGGGCGTGGAAGGTGTAAACGGTCTTGCGCACAATCGAGGTCGGCTTGTCGCCGCGAAACGGTTTGAGCAGCGCCTTGAGCTGTTCTTCGCCGAGCATCTGCTCGTCGCTTTCATCGGCCTTGAGCATGAACTCGAAGCGCCGGGTACGATGGGGCCCGGGCACATCCACTGTCGGACGTCGGGCGTCGCAGTACATCCGGCATTGCCAGAACGGATCGTCATCCTGCTCGGTGTCCACCACCAGCCAGCGTGACTGGAAACTTGAACCCACCAGGTCGATACCCAGCTGTTTGCGCACCGGGCTGCGGCCGCCGTCACAGGCCACCAGGTAGCGGGCGTGGACAGTGAGGATTTCGCCGGCGGCGTTACGCACGCTGGCGGTCACCCCGTGGGCGTCCTGCTCGACATTCAGCAACTCATGGGCGAAGCCGACCCGCAGGTTTTCGAAGCGGCGCATGCCTTCATGCAAGGTCGCTTCGAACAGCGGTTGGCGGAATGCGTTGCGCTTGGGAAAGCCATACAGGGTCGAGGTCGGTTCGACCTTGCCGAAGCAGCGGCCGCCCGGGCGGGTGTAGTAGTGCACGCCATAGCCGGGCACCACATCCTTGAGCACGGCTTGATCCATGCCCACGGCTTGCATGGTGCGCAGGGATTCATCATCGATCGAGACCGCCCGCGGTTCGCCAACCGTGCTCTGCTTGCGATCGATGATGAACGTGTCCACGCCGGCCTGACCCAGATAATTGGCCAAGGTCAGGCCCGTGGGACCGGCGCCGCTGATCAGCACGCCGGTCTTGATGATGTTGGAAGTGGTCATGTTCGATACCGAGGTTGTTCAGTCCAGCGGCCGGGGACGCCCGGAAAACGCCTGCATGAGTTGCGAAAGCCGCTGTGCCAATTGCACGACTTGCTGCCCGTACTCGTCATCGCGCTCGGCATCGCATTCGCTGTCCGGACGCACGCAACTGATGCTGCCGATGACCTTGCCGTCGCTGTCGAAGATCGGTGCCGCGACCCCGCAGATGCCGCTGTCGACTTCGGCTCGCGAGACGACATAGCCTTTCTTGCGCAGGCGCTGCATCGCGCGGCGAAACTCTTCCCAGTTCTGCCCCAGGCAGCTGAGCCGGATTTCTTCGTGTTTTTCCAGGTACAGGCGGTTGTGCTGGCGTGAACCCAGGTTGGCGAGAATGGCCTTGGACGTCGCGCCGAGGAACAGCGGACGTGGTGTGCCACGGGTATAGCTGACCTCACTGGCGATGGTACCGCTCTGGTGTACGCAGACCACCTGGTCCTTGAACAAGCGGCAGGTCAGCCAGACCTGTGAGGGGCCCCACTGTGGGAATTCGCTCGCCAGTTGGTTGGCCGCGCGTACCAGCGGGTCGCTGACCCGCAGTTGCCGGTCCCAGGTAATGATCCGGGCGCCGAGCGCATAACGGCCGGCTTCGACCTGGAACAATAGATCCACTTCGGCCAGTTCACGCACATAGCGGTAGATCGTCGAGCGGGTGAAGCCCATGGCATGACCCAGGTCGTCGACGGTCCATACCGGCTGGCGTTCGGTAAACAGGTCGAGGACCTTGAGCATGCGCTCCAGGCTCGAGCCCTTGGCGTCGGCAGCGCTGTCCGCGGCATTGGACACCGCCTGGGAGGTAGCGGGTTTGTTTGCGTCAGTCATGATTCAGATCTCGTCCGCGATGGTGTTGCGCAGAGTGCCCAGGCCGGAGATTTCCACTTCGACCACGTCGCCCGGCTTCATCCACACGGGCGGTTCACGGAACGCACCGACGCCACCGGTGGTACCGCTGACAATCACATCGCCGGGCGCCAGTTCGGTGAAGGTGCTGCAGTACTCGATCAGTTTGCGCACGTCGAAAATCATGTCGCTGGTGGAGGTGTGCTGCATGACTTCGCCGTTGAGCCGGGTGGTCAGTTCCAGCGCCTGCGGATCGGGGATTTCATCGGCGGTCACCAGCCAGGGGCCGAAGCCACCGGTCTGCGGAAAGTTCTTGCCGGGCACGAACTGGATCGTATGCTTTTGCCAGTCGCGCACGCTGCCATCGTTGTAGCAGGCATAGCCGGCCACGTGGTCGAGGGCATTCTCGGCTTTGACATGGCGCGCTTTCTTGCCGATGACGATGGCCAGCTCACCTTCGAAGTCCAGCTTGTGCGAGGCCTTGGGGCGCAGGATGGCTTGCAGGTGGGCGGCCTGGCTATCGGCGAAGCGGGTGAAGATCATCGGGTAGGTCGGCATGTCTCGGCCGGTTTCGCGGACATGGGTAGCGTAGTTGATGCCGATGCACAGGACCTTGCCGGGGTTGGGGATCACGGGCAGGAAGGTGACTTCGCCGAGTGCCAGGCGTGGCAGCGCGGCGAGGTGCTCCGGGGTCAGGCTGCTGAACAGGCCATGGGTGATCGCGGCTTTCAGGTCATAGCCCAGTTCGGCTTTCAACGGTTGCAGGTCGAGCAACTGATCGCCGTCGACGATGCCGTAGCTCGGGATGCCCTGGTTGAGGAAGCTGGCAATTTTCATTGTGTGTCTCCTGGAAGGATCAATAAGTCGGGGTAGGATGGGAAGCGTGGTCGCGGCGCTGGCTGAAATGAATCGCCAGCAGCGCACCCAGGGCAATCAGGCTGGGAATCAGGGCCGCCATGAACACGTGCTGGACCTGCCAGCCAAGGCCGACCATCAGGCCGCCGAGCAAGGGCCCGAGGATCGAGCCAATCCGACCGATGCCCAGCGCCCAGCCAATGCCAGTGGAGCGGATTTCCTGGGGATAGAGTTCGGCGGCCAGGGCGTTCAGCCCGGCTTGGGCGCCTTGAATCAGCAGGCCCATCAATAACAACAGGGTCAGGAAGCTTGTCGCCGCGAGCGGCAGCATCACCAGCAGCAGAACCAGCAACTGATAGGCCAGGAACTGTGCGATCAACACCCGATGGGCGCCCAGGACATCCATCAACCGGCCCTGTACCAGCGAGCCGACGACGCCACCCAGGCTGAACAATACGATCGCCTCGACGCCGGTATGGGCGGGTAGCCGGGCGCTGCTCAACACCGTCGGCACCCAGCTCATGATCGAGTACAGGATCAGCAGGTTCATGGCATAGGGCAGCCACAGCAGCAGCGTGCGGCGCCACATGCCGTGCTCGAACAGGCGGCGCGGGGAAATGCGTGGGAGGTTCGCCAGGGGGCGGTTGAACAGCGAGTCCGGCAGGGTTTTCAGGTTCGGCATCAGCCGTGAAACGATCCTCAGCACCTGCTCGCGGTTGGCCGCTGTTCGCGAGAGAAATTCGATGGACTCCGGCAGGCTGCGCCACAACAGGTCGGCAAAGATCAACGGCAGTACCGCACCGCAGATGAACACCGCGCGCCAACCCAGGGCCGGCAACACTTGCTCTGCAACCAGGCCCGCCACCATGGCCCCCAATGGCATGCCGCAAAATACCAGGGTGACCGCGCTGCGGGCATGGCGTCTGGGGGTGTACTCGCAGACCAGGGCAATCAGGTTGGGAACCGCGCCGCCCAGCCCCAGGCCGGTGAGAAAGCGGGCCAGCAGCAGTTGTTCGTAGTTGTGGCTCAAGGCGGTGCAGAGTGAAAACAGGCTGAAGGTGGCGACGCAGCCGAGCAGGACTTTCTTGCGACCGATGCGATCGGCCAGGGGCGCCAGGCTCAACGCGCCGATCATCAGCCCGAGCAGGGTACTGGCGAACACCGGGCCGAAGCTGGCCGCCGGCAAACCCAGGGATTCAGCCATCGGGCCGACCAGGAAACCCATGACTTGGGTGTCGAAGCCGTCGATAGCGGCCAGGATCACGCACAGGCCGATCAACTCGAACTGTAGACGCCCCATGGGGCGTTGGTCGATCACGTCGCTCAGGACGTTTTCTGTTGCAGGCACGGTTTGCATGGCATGGACTCTTTTTTTTGTTTTTGCGGCCCGTGTTTCGGCAGATGGGCCATGGAGTCCAATTTATGCTCATTCAAAAATTCTGTAAATAGGGATTTATAAAATATTCCACATTATGAGATTTTGGTTATTTTGTTGTTCGACGTACCGATGCAGACAAAGACCTCAGTCCCCCAGCGCCAAGCCCGCCCTGGCCACCTTCGGTTGTAGTGACAGCCGGGCTTCCTGCGACAAGATCAAGAGCAGGCCGAACACCGGGACAATGGCTGCGGCGAACGGGATCGCGGAGGCACCGAGGTGGCTGTCGATCACTGCGCCACCGATGAGTCCACCCAGGGCGTTGGCGATGTTGAAGGCTGAGATGTTTGCGGTCGCCGCCAGTTCAGGAGCCTTGGCGCCGTACTTCATGACGCGCATTTGCATGGAGGGCAGATTGGCAAACGTGGTCACGCCATAAAAGAAGGCCGCTCCCAGGAACAGCCATTTGTAGGGGGCGAGGAAGCCGACCAGGATCAGCGCGGCGATCATGGCCAGCGGCCAGACACTCAGCGAGCGACGCAGGTTGGCATCCGCGGTACGGCCACCGATGCTGTTGCCGGCCACCAGGCCTGCGCCCACCACAACCAATACCCAGGTGATCGCACTGCGGTCGAACCCGGCAACCTGTTCGGCAACCGGAGCGATATACCCGTACAGCGTCATGAAACCGACCCAGCCGAGGGTGGTGAAGGCCAGGCTGGCCAGGAGATTGCGGTCACGGAACACCGAAAGCTGGGCCAGCATCGAAGCCGGTTTGTTTTCGGGGCTGCGGGCAATGGTGACGGCGATCATCAGCAGGGCGACGACCCCCATCACCGCCACGACGAGAAAGGTGCTATGCCAGTCGAAGGTATTGCCGATCCAGGCGCCGGCCGGGACGCCCAGTACATTGGCGAGTGTCAGGCCACCAAACATCTGGCCGACCGCCCGTCCGGCCATGTTATCGGCCACCATGCGTGTCGCCACCACCGCGCCGATGCCGTAGAACGGACCCTGGGTGAGACCGGCGACCACGCGGCTGATCAGCAGTGTGGTGTAGTCGCTGCTGAAGGCGGCAATCAGGTTGCCGGCGACGAACAGTCCCATCAGGGCAATCAGTACGTTGCGTTTTTCGAAGCGCGCCAGCCACAACGTCAGAAGGGGGCCGCCGATCACGATGGCGAGGGCATAGGCGGTAATCAGGTTACCGGCTTGGCCGGTGCTGATCTTCAGGCTGTCGGCGACCTGGGGCAGGATGCCGGCGATCAGAAATTCGGCGGTGCCGATGGCAAAGGCGGAAAGGGTCAGGATCCAGATCTGGATCGGCATTCTTGAGGTCAGTGTCATGGGAGTTCTCCTTGCGCAAAAATCAGTGGATCAGTCGGTTGATGTGGCGAAGATAGACATTGCGGATTCATTTGATAATTGCTTAGGATTCGAAATTATATTTCGGAGATTCCGAATAATGACCCTGGATAACCTGGCGCTGTTCCTGATGATCGTCGAGAAGGGCGGCCTGTCCGCCGCCGGGCGGGAGTTGGGGTTGTCCCCGGCGTCGATGTCCGAGCGCCTGGCGCTGCTGGAGGGCTATTACGGCGCGAGCCTGCTGACTCGCACCACCCGTTCGATCAGCCTGACCGACGAGGGCCGCTTGCTGGCCGAGGGTGCCCGTCGTCTGCTGGCGGAAGCCGATGAGCTGGAAAGCAGTATCCGGCTGGGGACGCAGAAGATCTCGGGGCTGATCCGTCTCAGTGCCCCGGTCGATCTCGGGCAAGCGCGGATAGTGCCGATTCTTGACCGTTTCCTGGCCGAGCATCCCGCCGTGACCGTCGATCTCAATCTCACCGATGGCTTTGTCGACCTGGTCAGCCAGGGGATCGACTTCGCCATCCGCTACGGGATCCTCGCCGACAGTACGTTACGCTCCAAGCCGATTGGCGAGAACCGCCGGGTTGTCTGTGCCGCGCCTTGTTACCTTGAACGCCATGGCATCCCCGGGCATCCGGACGATCTCTCGCGGCACGATTGCCTGGTCATGCGTTTTGGCAGCAACATCGATCGGGTCTGGACGTTCCGGGTGGTGGACGAGGCCTACCGTGTTGTGGTCCGGGGGCGCCGGGTGGCGAACAACGGTGGGCAGATCAGGCAGTGGTGCCTGGACGGGCACGGCATCTGCAACAAGTCCATCTGGGATGTCCAGGCCGATATCGCCGCCGGGCGACTGGTGGAGGTGCTCCCCGACTATTCGCCCGGGAAAACGGCGCTGCAGATCGTGTATCCGCCGGTTAACGTCTTGCCGCGCCGTGTCCGGGCATTGATTGACAGCATCAGCTCGGAGCTGGCGTCGTAAATCAGCTGTAGTCGGTACTCTGCGAAAGCGTTTCCCATTGCTGTATTTCAGCTTGCAGCATCGTGAGTTTTTCCTTCACCAATTGCACCGCATCGCGCCCCAGCAACAAGTGGGTGGGCGGCATTGGCGAGGCCACGACCTGCATGATTGCCAGGGCCGCCTTGAGCGGATCGCCGGCTTGCTGGCCGCTGCGCTCCAGGCGTGCCTTGCGTTGGCCGTCAAAGCTCGCGTCGTAGTCGCCGATGCTGCGTTCGGCCCTGACCATGGACCGACCGGCCCAATCGGTGCGAAAGGCGCCCGGTTCAATGGCGGTGACCGCGATGCCGAAAGGCCTGACCTCTTTGCCCAGGGTTTCGGAAATGCCTTCCAGGGCGAATTTGCTGCCGTGATAGGCCCCGAGGCCGGGGAAGGTGGTCAGCCCGCCCATGGAGGTGATGTTCAGGATATGACCACGGCGGCGCTCACGCATGAACGGCAGCACGGCCTTGATCATGGCCACCGCGCCGAACACGTTGACCTCGAATTGCTGGCGAAAGTCTTCCAGCGATGATTCTTCGATCAATCCTTCATGACCGTAGCCGGCGTTATTGACCAGTACATCGATGGCGCCAATGCGGCTTTCGATCTCGGCGATCGCGCCTGGGATCCCGGCGTTGTCGGTGACATCCAGCAGGCATCCAAACGAGTAACCCGGTTTCAGTTGCTCGAAGTCTTGGCGCGATTGCTCGTTGCGCAACGTGCCGACGACGCGCTGGCCGGCGGACAGCAGGGTCGTGGCCAGGGCCTTGCCAAAGCCGGAGCTGACGCCGGTGATCAGCCAGGTTTTCTGTGCGGGGTGAGCCAGGTGTTCGGTAGACATGGTGATTCCTCCGGTGGGTTGGAGGATTGTTCGGGCTTGCGACGGGGCGAACAAGCCGGTGCTCTTGACTCAGGCTTTGAAGTCAATCTTCATAATGCCTGTGGTATAAAAAATGACTTTTTGCGGAGGACGATCATGCGCCAGGACCAACTCGACGGGCTCGTGACCTTTGTCTGTGTCGCCGAGCATTCCAGTTTTTCCGCGGCAGCGGTCAGGTTGGGGGTATCGCCTTCGGCGGTCAGCCAGGTCATCCGCAATCTGGAGCGGCGCCTGGGGGCCGCCTTGTTCAACCGTACGACCCGCAGTGTGAGCCTGACCGAGGCCGGCGTCGGCTTTCTGGAGAAGGTAAAGCCGGCGGTGAATATGTTGACCTCGGCGGCACTGGAGCTGGGCGATACGACGGGCTCGCCCTCCGGGCTGCTGCGTTTGAATGTGCCTCGCTCGGCGTACATGTCGATCCTGCAGCCCAGGCTGTCCGCCTTTCTGGAGGCGTATCCGCGAATCGACCTGGAAATCAGCATGGAGAATGCCTTTGTCGACATTGTCCGGCTGGGCTTTGATGCGGGTATTCGTTTCGGCGATTTTGTCGAACGCGACATGGTGGCGATCAAAGTCGGGCCCAGCGTGCGCATGCGCGTTATCGCCTCTCCCGCCTATCTGGCACGGCACGGTACGCCCGAGCATCCCAGCGATCTGCTCGACCACAACTGCATCTGCTTTCGTTCCTCCGGGGGCGTGGTCGAGCGCTGGGATCTGGCCAAGGGCGAGGAAGTCCTGCAACTGCCCGTGCGCGGCCGGCTGATCGTCAATGATTCGGCGGCCCTGGTGCAAAGCGCGCTGGATGGCAACGGTATCGGTTACATGATCAGCGGCTACATCGATCGGTTTATCGAGCGTGGCGAGTTGGTCAGCCTGTTCGAGGATTGGGGGCCGGAGCTCCCCGGCTTTAGCCTGTATTACCCCGATCGCCGGCGGGTGACCCGCAAGCTCAGGGCGCTTATCGACTTCCTGCGTGATCCCTCGGGAGGGCATTTTTCCAATGCTCCGCCATTGGGGACATCGACGTCACTACGGATTCTTTAGCCGTCCCCCCCTTGTTAGCTGGGCTTCAAAGCCTCTGAAGGTCAGGTAAATTCTCCGCGGCGCGAGTTGCCCCTAGGATGACCGGTAGCATTTTATTCAGTGGCGGAGCCAGTCAAGCCGCTACCCCATGGCCGGCAAGAGGTGGATATGGCCCAGACGTTGAAGATAAATGGAACCGTGCACAGGCTCGATGTCGATGACGATACGCCGTTGCTCTGGGTCCTGCGGGATGTGCTTGGCATGACCGGCACCAAGTTCGGTTGCGGCATGGCGTTGTGTGGTGCCTGCACTGTGCATATGAACGGCGTGGCGATTCGCTCGTGCGTGATGCCGGTGAGTGCCCTGGCCCAGGCCGAAATCACCACCATCGAGGCGATCGGCGAGACCGCCGCGGGGCAGAAGATCCAGGCCGCCTGGCAGGCACTTGAGGTGGTGCAATGCGGTTACTGCCAGTCCGGGCAGATCATGTCGGCGACGGCGCTCTTGGCGAGCAATCCCAACCCCAGTGACAGTGATATTGATAACGCCATGTCCGGGAATATCTGTCGCTGCGGCACCTATGTGCGTATTCACGCGGCGATCAGGCAGGCGGCCGGGGCGACCTTCGTCAAGGTGGGCGCATGAGCACCCAGCGCGATACACCGGGCACCGGAGCGTGGTCCCGGCGCGGTTTCCTGAAGGTCGGTGCGGCCAGTGGCGGCGGGCTGTTGCTGAGCCTCGCGTTGCCTGGGGCGATCAATGTAAGCCAGGCCGACGGCGCCACGCTGTTCGAGCCCAATGCGTTTATCCGGGTCGATCGGCGGGGCAAGGTGACGTTCACCATCGCCCAGGTCGAGATGGGGCAGGGGACCTACACCTCGATCCCGGTTTTGATTGCCGAAGAACTGGCGGTGCGGCTCGATCAAGTGGTGATCGAGCATGCTCCGGCGGATAACCGGCGCTATGTGAATCCGCTGCTGGGTTTCCAGGTCACCGGTGGCTCGACATCGATCCGCAGTACCTGGGAACCGTTGCGCCAGGCCGGCGCCAGTGCGCGCACGCTATTGATCCAGGCCGCCGCCCTGCAATGGGGAGTTGCCCCCAGCAGTTGCATGGCCCGCGAGGGGGTTGTCCTGCATGAGGCCAGCCAGCGCTCCCTCGCCTACGGTGAGTTGGTGGAAAGGGCAGCGACGTTGCCGGTACCGGAAAAGGTCGAGTTGAAGACCCCGGAGCATTTCCAGCTGATCGGACTCACCCACCAGCGCACCGACTCGCCGGCCAAGGTCAATGGCACGGCATTGTATGGCATCGACGCCCGTCCGGAAGGGGTCAGGGTGGCCGCCGTGATGGCTTGCCCGGTGATCGGTGGCCGTCTCGCCAGTGTCGATGCGCGTGCCGCGCTGGCGGTCAAGGGCGTGCTGCAGGTACTGCATATCGACAATGCCGTGGCGGTGGTGGCCGAGCATATGGGCGCGGCGCGCAAGGCGCTGGGCTTGCTCGAGATCCAATGGAACGAAGGCGTCAATGTACAATTCTCCACGGCTGACATGTTGCAGGCGATCGAGCAGGCTGCCCAAGCGGCCGGCACGCCGGTGCGTAACGTGGGGAATGTCGAGCAGGCGCTGGCGCAGGCCGAGAAAAAATTCGAAGTGGTCTATCAGGTGCCCTTTCTGGCCCATGCCTGCATGGAGCCGATGAACTGCACTGTGCATGTTCGTGCCCAGGGTTGCGACCTGTGGCTGGGGACCCAGGTGCCGGCGCGCGCGCAAGCGGTTGCCGCGCAATTGACCGGACTGGCCGAGACTCAGGTCCAGGTGCACAACCATTTGTTGGGGGGCGGCTTTGGCCGCCGCCTGGACGTGGATTTCGTTGCCCAGGCGGTGGCTTTCGCCAAACAGGTCGCGTTCCCGCTCAAGGTCATCTGGTCGCGGGAGGAGGACACCCGCCACAGTACCTTGCGGCCCTATCATTTCAATCACCTGAGTGCCGGGCTGGATGCCCGGGGACTGCCAACGGCCTGGACCCACAAGGTGACCGGATCGTCGATCCTCGCCCGCTGGTTGCCGGCGCGTTTTACCAACGGTATCGATGGCGATGCCATCCGCGACCCGAGCGGTCCCTACGATTTCCCCAATATCGGCGTCAGCTATATCCGGCACGAGCCGCCCGAGGGGATTACCACCGGTTTCTGGCGGGGAGTCGGGCATACACAGAACGTGTTCATGGTCGAAGGTTTCATCGATGAGCTGGCGGCCAGCGCCGGGCAGGATCCGCTGGCCTATCGCCTGGCGCTGCTGGGCAAGCATCCGCGGGCGCGCAAGGTCCTGGAGACTGTCGCGCTAAAGTCCGGCTGGGGAACGCCCCCGGAGCCGGGACAGGGGCGTGGTGTCGCGCTGACCTTCTGCTTCGGCACCTATGCCGCCCAGGTGGCGCAAGTGAGTGTCGATCCTGCCGGGCAGGTCCGGGTACACAAGCTGACCTGCGTGGTGGATTGCGGTCGCGCCATTGTTCCCGACAGTGTCGTGGCGCAGATGCAGGGCGGGGCGGTGTTTGGTCTGAGTGCCGCGTTGTTCGGCAACATCACCTTCAAGGACGGGCGGGTCGAACAGGGCAATTTCGACAGCTATCGGGTCTTGCGGATGAATGAGACGCCCGCCATCGAGACCCATCTGCTCGACAGTGAGGAAAGCCCCGGGGGGATCGGTGAGGTGTCCACGGTGATGATTGCGCCGGCACTGGTCAATGCGCTGTTTGCCGCGACAGGCAAGCGTCTGCGGCGGTTGCCTGTCGATAACCGTCAGTTGGCAGATACCTGAGTCGGATCGGCTGTTCCCGCCCGGTCAGCTTCATGGGCGGGAACACTCCGAACAGGGGTTGTGTGATCAGAACGGATATTGGCGAGGCGTATGCTGCACCGACATCCAATGTTCAGTCGTCAGCTCATGAATCAGGCCTTCGCTGCCGAAGCGGCCCAGGCCGGAGTTCTTTTCCCCGCCGAACGGCATGTTGGGCAGGTCAACGGCGGTGATGTCGTTGATATGCGTCATGCCGGTTTGCAGGCCGGCGGCAAAGCGCTCGGCCCTTGATACATCGCGCGCGAAGACCGCGCTGGAAAGCCCGAACTCGGTGTCGTTGGCCATGTGCAGCGCCTGGGCGTCGCTGGCAAAAGACAGGACCGGTGCGACGGGACCAAACAGTTCGCTGCGCCCAAGCCCCATTTGCGGGGTGATCCGGTCAAACACGTGTGGCGGCACCACCAGGCCTTGCGCCGCACCTCCCAGCCGTTGTCGGGCCCCTTCGGCATTGGCCGCCGCGATCGAACGTTGCACGTGGTGCAGTTGTTTCTGGCTGATCAAGGGGCCGATCACGGTATCCGGGTCATTGGGGTTGCCGACTTTCAACTCACGGACCCGCTCGACATACTGTTCGACGAATGCGTCATGGAGCTTTTCATGGACCAGGATCCGGTTGGCAATGACACAGATCTGTCCCTGGTGCAGGAACTTGCTGACGACCGCGGCATGTACCGCCAACTCGAGATCGGCGTCTTCGAGCACTACCAGCGGTGCATTGCCGCCGAGTTCCAGCATCATTTTCTTGAGCCGCGGGCTGTTGGCGATCTGGCCGGCGATACGCCGCCCCACGGCCAGAGAACCGGTAAACGAGACGACCCGGGGCACGGGATGTTGGACAAAGCCATCGCCGATTACCGCCGGATCGCCGACCAACACATTGAGTACACCGGCAGGCAGGCCGGCTTCCTCAAGGATCCGGGCGATCAGCAGGCCGCCGGTGATCGGCGTTTCACTGGCCGGCTTGACCACCACGGCATTGCCCAGGGCCAGCGCCGGGGCGAGTGTGCGACAGGTCAGGTGCAGCGGCCAGTTCCACGGACTGATGACCGCGACTACGCCCACCGGGTTGCGATAGATACGGTTCTCTTTACCGGGGATGTCGCCGGCGATGATCCGGCCCTGGGCCTGGCTCGGGAGCGTGGAGGCATCAAGAATAATGGCGCGGGCGGCTCCCCACTCCATTTCAGCCTTCATGCGGGTACTGCCGGATTCGCGAATCAGCCAGTCGACCACTTCTCCATGGCGCGCATCAAGGACCTCGACAGCCTTGCGCAACACGGCTGCGCGTTCTCCCGGCAAGCTCTGTTGCCACTGCACCTGCGCCGCTCGGGCCGCCTGGTAAGCGCGGTCGACGTCGCCCAGATTGGCCTCGTGGATCTCGGCAAGGCGCTCATGGGAATAGGGGTTGTTGACTTCAAGTACGCTGCCGGCATTGCCCGTGCACCATTTTCCGTTGATCAACAGTCCGTCGAATGTGTAGGGAACAGGGGGCGTGTCGCGGCCCGCAATCATTGATTGAGTCATGGGGGTTCCTTGGTTTTCAGATAAGTCAGGAGGGGTAGAGCGCTGGTTCAGCGAGTGCGGGGGGGACCACCGCGCAAGGCGATCAGCAGGCCGCTGGTGCAGATGGCCAGGCCGTACCACTGGCCCGTCGTGGGCAGCTCGCCGACCAGCGGCACGCCGAGCAGTATCGCGACGGCGGGGGCCAGTGCGGGAAAGAGTGCGGCTCGACCGGCACCGAGGTAATGCACGGTCCGGGCGAACGCGAAGAGCGCGACGATGCCCGATAGCAGGCCCTGGACAACGCCTTGCTCAATGAGCAGGGCAATCGGTGTTGCCGACAGGCGTTGAGTGCCGACCCAGGCCATATAGAGAGGGGAGTAGACGACGGCACTGAGCACCGACACCACCGCCGTGGCAGCGAAGGCATTGAGTTTCCAGCGGCGCATCAGGATCGTGAAAACAGCGAACATCGATCCGGCCGTGGCAAACAGCAGATCGCCGATCCAGGCCTGCGATTGACCGTCCAGAAGACTCGGGCCGGCAATGGTTATCAGCCCGGCGATGAGTACACCGAGCCCGATGAGCCGTGATGTTTTCAGTCGCTCGCCCAGCAGCAGGGCGGCAAGGCTGATGCTCATGAGCGTCAATACGCCGAGCTGGATCACCGCGCCATGGGCCAGGGGCGCGAACCGGTAGCCGCTCGCGCCAATCAGGATGAACAGGGGGCCAGCCAGCAGCGACAAGAGCACTCCTCGGCGCCAGCCGATACCGGCCAGTGTGCGCGGTGAATGCGTCAGCACCCAGGGCAGCAGGAGGGCACCGGCGACGGCGAAGCGAATGAACGCGAGGTCGCTGGCATGCAGTCCAGCTCCTATTCCATGGCGTGAAGCCGCCAGGAAGGTGCCCCAGATAACCGCCGCTATCGAGCCGAAGGCAATACCATAACGAGTATTACGGCGCGGTAGCGGCAAGTCCGAGATAAGTGCGGTTTGGCCTGACATTGTTTGTTCATCGCTCCTTTTAGCCCTCAAGCGTCATCGTTTGATAAGGGACGCTTCATGGTAGGAGCGTGACGTGCAACGGATAACCCCTCTGAATGGCTATGCCCTTTGAAGACGAACTTCATGGCCTGTCGTCCGGGGCCGGCGTTCAGGCCGATCCACCATGGGGGTCGAACGCGGTCATGCCCGCCTGCGCTTGTTGGCTGCGCAGGGCTATCACACCTGGCACCCAGGCATGGGGAAAGAGGTAGAAGCGGTTTTCCTCCACGCCCTTCAGGGTGATTTCGGCGATTTCCCGGGCGGAAATCCTGCCGGCTTCCACGGCTCGTCGCACCCGCTCCTCGTACTGGCGCTTCATCTCGCT
This sequence comes from Pseudomonas gingeri, assembly GCF_013385425.1. GTDB lineage: Bacteria > Pseudomonadota > Gammaproteobacteria > Pseudomonadales > Pseudomonadaceae > Aquipseudomonas > Aquipseudomonas gingeri_D. Next base: position 42,677 of record NZ_JACAQA010000015.1, read on the forward strand.
GTCGACGGCAGCGTCGGCGAACTCCACCGGGCGATTGCGCTCGGCGTCGATGATGCCGGTGGGGAAAAAAGCAGGCGAGAGCACGCTGACACCGATCACGCTGTTGGCCATTTTCAGGTCATTGGCCAGGCTCTCCGAAAGCGCCACCACCGCTGCTTTGGTGGCGTTGTAAATGCCGCTGCCGGCCGAGTACATCCAGCCGGCCGCCGAAGCGATATTGACGATGTGTCCCTCGCCCTGCTCGAGCATGATCGGCGTGAAGGCTTTCACGCCCCAGGCGACACCATAAAGATTGACCTGGGTGACCCATTGCCAATCGGAGACGGTGTTTTCCCAGAGAGGGGCAGTGACGCCCACGCCGGCGTTGTTGAACAGTAGATGGACGCCACCGAAACGCTGCATGGCCAGTTGCGCCAGCGCGGCGACTTGCTCGAATTTGGAGACGTCTACTGGCAGGGTGGCGATGTCGGTGTCGGGAAGCTTCTGCTGGATCAAGGTGCGGGTGGCCTCCAGGTTACCGGCTTCAACATCGGCCAGTACCAGCTTCATCCGCCGGCGTGCACAGGCCATTGCCAGTTCACGACCCAGGCCTGCGCCAGCGCCGGTGATCACGCTGACCTTACCGTTCAAGTCTTTCATCTGTTGCCTCCTGATGGGCGCTGTCGACACGTTGTTTCAGCGCTTCGTTCATACGTTGATAGAGTCGTTTCGACTGGCTCAGGCGCTGCCAGAGTGCCGGCAGCAAGAGGCCGGAAAAACGCTCGCCATGGATGAAACGGGTCGAGCCATCGGCGTTCTCCACCAACTGGAAGAAATGTTCGCCGGCCACCGTGAACGGGTTTCCGCCACGCCAGGCGAAACGGCGTGGCGCTTCGTCGCTGCTGATGCGGGCCTGGAAGGACGCCTTGCGCTCCTTGCCCAGCTTGACCGCGAAGTGCATCTGGCCGCCCGGACGGTGATCGATCCGCTGGATCTCCAGCATGGGGTTCCACTGCCCGTAGCGCTCGAAGTCGACGAGGCAGTTCCACACCGCACTGGGTGCGGCATCGATCTCGATTTCGGTCCTGATCTGTCGCGAGAAGAAACTGTCTCGGCGGGTGCCCAGCGCTTTGTAGGCCAGCTTCTCGCGTTGGCGGTTGAACAACCGGGCCTTCAAGTCTGGCTTGCTGAAGCCCACCAGGGGGTACAGTTGCGGCGAGCAGTAGAGCATCTCCACGGAAAACCCCTGCGGGTCGTTGACGTAGACGCACTGCACCAGACCCGCCTGGCCCAGCGGTTTGTAGTTGGGCGCGAAGCCGGCCACGAGCGCCCGTTCGAACAGTGCGTTGAACGCCTCCTGGCTGTCGAAGCCGACGGCCAGGTTCATGATGCCGATATCGCTCAGTCGGTAACGGGGCGGCCAGGGCTTGGGGGCCGCCGCTTGGCGGAGCTCGAGCCACATGTCGCCTTTGATCAGGCCGGCTTGGGCGACGGTATCGTTATCCGGCTCGACCTTGTCGTCGCTACGCTGGAAACCCAACCCGCCGACAAAGGCCGCCACGCTGCGTGCGCAATCGGCGACAACCAGGCCCAGGCCTGTCAGCTTGCACGGGTAGGGCGACCCTTGCAGTGAGCGGTCTTCGATCAGCTCGATGAGAATGCCGTCCGGATCCCGGATGAAACGACGATTGGCAGCCGGGCGGGTCTCCAGGGGCAGGCCTAGGGATTGGGCGAGCGCCTCGAAACGCTCCAGCGAGTCGACCCGCGCAAGGATTCGCCGATAACCGACGCGCTCGTCGTCCTCGGGGGCGAGGGGGGCCGCGACCGGCGACTCGAATTCGAACAGTTCCAACTGGAAGAACGCGCGGTCGTCGATCAGCCAACTGACCCGCGATGCCACGCCGGCCAGGCCTTGTATCCGCTCGGCCTGCTTGCCGCGAAAGGACAGGGTGCCGAAGACATGCTTGAGGCCGAACAGTTTCTGGTAGAAATGCAGGGACGCGGTGGTGTCGCGCACGCTCAGCGCGATCTGGCAGATGGTGGCGGTCATGGTCGTGTGCTCAGAAGAGTTTGCCGATCAGCGCGGTCGGCAGCAGTTTCAGCAGGGGGCGCAGCAGCCGCCAGGGATAGCCGGGAATCACCGCACGCTTGCGACGTTGCACAATGGCATCGGCGATCCGTTTGCCGCCGTCCTCCAGCGACAGCAGGAAGGGCCGGTGCTTGAGCTTGTTGTTCATCGGTGTATCGATAAAGCCCGGATAGATAACGGTCACGGTCAGGTTCTTGCCCAGCGATTCGGAGCGCAGGGCTTCCATGTAGACGCTGACGGCGGCCTTGCTGGCGCTGTAGGCGCCGCTGCCGGGCAGGCCGCGCCAGCTGGCGACCGAGCTCATCGCAACAATCTGCCCATGCCCCTGGTTCTTGAACAGGGTGATGGCGGCGTCGATGGTTGCGCAGGCACCGATAACGTTGACCTCGAACATCTGACGGGAATTGGCGAAATCGATGCGCCCTATGCGCCCGTCGCTGCCCAACCCGGCGTTGGCCACGACGATATCGAGCTGGCCCAGTTCGGCGCAGGCGGTATTCAGGGTGCCGCGTACCTGTTCGGTATCGCTGACATCCAGCGGATAGACCCGCACCCGCACGCCATGGTGCTCCTCCAGTTCGGACTTGATGATTTGCAGGACGTCGAGTTGACGGGCAGCCAACGCCAGGTCATAGCCACGTTTGGCGAATTCGCCTGCCAACTGGCGCCCCAAGCCTGAAGATGCACCGGTGATGAAGACCGATTTGCTCATTAACGCTGCCTCACTATTGTTTTTCTCCAGGGGCATTAAGCCAATACCGACCCCTTTGAGGCGATGTTCGAACGTGTCAGATGATTGATAATCACGGCCAAAAAGGCATTAAATAGCCCTTTCTGCGAAGCGTGAGCTGCCATGAGCCTTTCCCTGTTTCCCCGCGCCAGCCAGGCACCGCTGTGCTTCTGCATCGCACAGATGGAGGCTTGGGGGTATTCGCTGCATGAGGTGCTGGCGGGGAGTGGTCTGGATGTCGACAGTTTTGCGCTACCGGAATCGGTTCCCAACAGCCGTCAGGAACAGACGGTCTACGAAAATATCCAGCGTCTTTATCGAGGCACCGCGGCCGGGCTCGACCTCGGTCGGCTGACCAACGTGAATAGCGTGGGTGTGCTGGGCGGACTGTTGGCCAACGCGATCGACCTGGGCCATGCCGGTTATCTGTCGAGGCGTTTCCATCCGCTGTCCAATCCCTGGATCGTGCCCGAACTGATCGGCAGTCTCGCGGTAGGTCAATCGGTCGTCCGATACCGTCAGGTCGGCGGATTGCCCGCGTTGTACCGGTTTCTTATCGACCGCGACATTCTCGGCACGCGCCAGCTGTTACGTGACATTTTCGGTGCGGATGCAGAGGGTTATGTGCGGGCAGTGGCATTCGGTTATCCCGAGCCCGAAGACGCCGAACGCTATCCGGTCGAGTTCGATTGCCCCGTGAGCTTCGGTCATGACTACACCTATGTCACCTACGACAATGAACGGGGCCACCCGCGCAATGCACGACGAAACCCGCACGCTTATCACCTGTATCTAAAGCTGTGCCGCGAAGCCCAGGCCGAACGTGCAGCGTTGTCCTGGCAAAGCCGGGTGGACAGCCTTCTGGCGTGCATCGATTTCTATCCGAACGCGGCCGCCATGGCCAAGAAGCTCAACTGCTCGGAACGGAGTTTGCGGCGGCACCTGGGGGAGGAGGGGGTGCAGTACTCGGAGTTGGTGGACAAGATACGCTTCGAACGGGCGATCTACCTGCTGCGTCACTCCGAAGACTCCATTAAAACCATCAGCTTCAAGCTCTTCTACAGTGAGCCGCCGGCGTTCGTCCGGGCGTTTTCACGCTGGAGTGGAACGACGCCGGGGGAGTTCAGGGGTGGGATGGGGACATAGGTATCAGACGGGGCACTTGACCCCGTCCAGGAGCAGGGATTACTCGGTTTTCGCCGCCATCAAGGCGTTCAGTTCGCCGTAGGTATGGGCTTTCAAGGCGTGGGTATCGAGCTGGCCGTTGTCCAGGAAGCTGCGGACCAATGTGCCCATGGCGCCATGCAGGAACTCGGCGATGCTCGAGCCCGCGCTGAGGCGTCTGACGCCCAGGCGCTGCAACTCATCGGGGGAGGCCAGCCCGTCCCGGGACAGCAGGTTGACCGGCAGTGGGGTGGCCCGGCAGATCGCGGCAATTTCGTTCGAGTCGACCACGCCCGCGGCAAACAGCCCATCAGCTCCGGCGCCGGCATAGAGTGCGGCGCGTTTGAGCAGCTCTTCAAGACGCTGTTCGGCGGGGAACAGGTTTTTCAGGTAGACGTCGGTGCGTACGTTGATGAACAGCTTGATACCCGCCTGGTTCGCTACCTTTCTCGCCACATCGATCTTGCGCACCAGCAACTCTGGCGAGCCGAGGCCGTCTTCGATATTGATCCCTACCGCCCCGGCGGCGATCACGGCGTTGATCACCCGGCCGACCTGCTCCAGGTCATCCGAGTAGCCGGCTTCGATATCCACCGTGAGCGGGACGCCGAGCACCCGTGCCATGGACTTGACGGTGGTGCTCAGCAGGTCGAGAGGCAACTGGTTGCCATCCTGGTAGCCATGGGACCAGGCCATGGCGGCGCTGCTGGTAGCCACGGCCTTGCCGCCGAGGCGTTCGACGATGCGCGCACCGCCCGCATCGGCCACGTTGGCCAGGACCAGCAGTCCATTCTGATGCAGGCTGTGAAAAGCGTTATCCAGTGCGGTCATGAGGATTCAATTCCTTTGAAAAATGTATTGGGCAGCATACCGGCTTACTCAGTTCGGAGGGAACCGAGCTGTTATTACTGACTTTCCGAGGACAGCAATACCGTTTTTTGCGGGATGGCTGAGCGGGACGCAAGCGATGTTGCCGGCGATGCTGAACCAATGCTGAACGGGTTTGAAGTTGCCGAACCTGGAGGGGAGAAAGCAAGGGGCGTTTCTTGTTTACGGGAGCGCTTTATTGGCATGCAGGGCACAGGTGCCTGAGTCAATTGTATGATGGCTGTTACCAGTCGACTTAATCGAGATGATACCTACAGCAGCTGAATCGTATGGTTTTTTAGTCTGCAGAGCGCACTCAATGTGTCGATTGGTATTTTTATGTTTTGTTTTTGATACAAATATGAAATCTGAAATTTTTCACCGCTCGCGAAGTTTTCTGGGCGAAAACAATGCTTCTTCTTGGCAATGAGAGGTGCTAGCCTCTGATGGCTTTTTGATGTCTGACTTTAGTTGATGTCAAGTTGGGTTTTTGGTGAAACCGATTTTTAGCTATAGCGCTTTTTAATGTATTGGCCTGCTCTAGGTTGGTTTGACGTGCCTGTTATTGCACGGTCTACTTCCATCTTTCGTTAATGCCATTGAGTTGACATGTCTGATCGTAACGCAGGGAGCAGCGTTTCGCCTGAAGCGCTAGAGTCCACAGGAAGTGAAGACAGTGGCATCGCCTCACTCGTCGTCATCGCCCAACTTTCAGGTGTCGCTGTCAGCGCGGAACGCCTCAGGCACCTGTCAGGACTGTCCCGGCCTATCGATGCCCTGACGCTGGTACGTCTGGCGCGGCAGGTCACGCTCAAGGCCCGCTCTACCACGAGCCAGGTCAACCGCCTCGCCCAGACACCGCTCCCCGCTATCGTCGAACTTCGCGATGGACGTTTTCTGGTCCTGGCCAAGTGCGCGAACGACAACGTCTTGCTACATGACGAAGTACAACAGCGTACTTTTCAAATCACCTTGGCTGAATTTGAACCGGTCTGGTCCGGTCGTTTAATCCTGGTGACTTCACGTGCCGTTCTCGCCCAGGGCGGTGGCAAGTTTGATATGTCGTGGTTTATTCCTTCGATTGTCAAATACCGCAAGCAATTTATGGAAGTGCTGGCCGGTTCGTTCTTCCTGCAATTGTTTGGCCTGGTCTCGCCCTTATTCATGCAGGTCGTGATTGATAAGGTGCTGGTGCACAAATCAATGTCGACCTTGGACGTGCTGGCGTTCGGCCTGATTACCATTTCGGTGTTCGAGGCCTTGCTGGGTGGGCTGCGCACCTATGTGTTCAGTCACACCACCAACCGGGTCGATGTCGAACTGGGCGCGCGGCTGTTCAATCACCTGCTGGGGTTGCCGCTGGCGTATTTCCAGGCACGGCGAGTGGGTGACAGTGTGGCGCGGGTCCGTGAGCTGGAGAATATCCGCAACTTCCTCACCGGCAACGCATTGACCGTGGCCATGGATATGTTCTTCACCCTGGTGTTCTTCGCGGTGATGTTGACCTATTCGCCCTTGTTGACCTTGATCGTCTTCATCTCGCTGCCTTGCTATATCGTCTTGTCGGTCCTCGTCACGCCGGTGCTCAAAGCCCGGCTCGATGAAAAATTCCGCCGTAGCTCGGAAAACCAGTCGTTCCTGGTGGAGTCCGTGACCGGTATCGAAACCATCAAGTCGATGGCGGTCGAGCCCTTGATGCAGCGGCGCTGGGAAGAGCAGTTGGCGGCCTATGTTTCCAGCGCCTTCAAGGCCTCCAATCTTTCCAGTTCGGCCAATCAGGTGGCTTCCCTGATCAGCAAGCTCACCACCGCGGCCTTGCTGTGGTTTGGCGCCCGGTTGGTGATTGGTGGCGACCTCTCGGTCGGCGAGTTGATTGCCTTCAATATGCTGTCCGGGCGCGTCAGCGGCCCGGTCCTGCGTCTGGCGCAATTGTGGCAAGACTTTCAGCAGGTGCGGCTGTCGATGGACCGCCTGGGTGACATCCTCGATAACCGGGCCGAGTCCGGCGTCTCTGCCGGGCAAGCTTCGATGCCGCCGGTCAAGGGTGAGGTGGTGTTCGACCGGGTGGTGTTCCGCTACCGCGCCGACGGTCCCGAGATTCTGCGCGGGCTGTCGTTGACGGCTGAAGCGGGTAGCGTTATCGGCATCGTCGGCCCTTCCGGATCCGGCAAAAGCACCCTGACCAAACTGATCCAGCGCCTCTATTCGCCCGAGCGCGGACGGGTGCTGATCGACGGCATGGATTTGTCGGTACTCGATCCCGCTTCACTGCGCCGCCAAATCGACGTGGTCCTGCAAGAGAACATGCTGTTCAAAGGCACGGTGCGCGACAACATCGCCTTTGCTTCACCCGGCATGCACTTTGATCAGGTGGTCGAAGCCGCGGAACTGGCCGGTGCCCATGAATTTATCCTGGAGCTGCCACAGGGTTACGACACGGAGTTGGGGGAGCGCGGCAATGGCTTGTCAGGTGGTCAGCGGCAACGCATAGCCATTGCCCGGGCCCTGGTGACCAATCCGAAAATCCTGATTTTCGACGAGGCCACTTCGGCGTTGGATGCGGAGTCGGAATCCATCATCCACGGCAACATGCACAAGATCTGCAAGGACCGTACGGTGTTCATCATTGCCCACCGCTTGTCCGCGGTCAGAATCGCCCAGCGGATTATCACGGTCGAGAAGGGCACCATCGTCGAAGAAGGCAGCCACGACGAACTGCTGCAGCAAGACGGGCGTTATGCCTCTCTGTGGCGCCATCAGACGGGGCATCTACATGTCGCTGCTTGATCGCTGGTTCCCCCGACTGCGGCATTACCGCGACATTGCCCGCGCCGCACTCGACGCTGAAAAAGCCCGGGGTAATCCGTTGCAACGGCAGCGCGACGAGGTCGAATTTTTGCCAGCGGCGCTGGAAGTGCTGGAAACCCCTGTGTCCCGAGTGGGACGTGGCTTGATGTGGGCGTTGATGCTGCTGTTCGCGATTGCCCTGGTCTGGTCGACCATCGGCAAACTTGACGTGGTCGCGGTGGCGGAGGGCAAGGTCGTCCCCAACGGTAAAAGCAAAACCATCCAGCCGCTGGAGGTGGGCATCGTCAAGGCGATCCTGGTGGACAACGGCCAGCATGTGACGCAAGGCCAGGCCTTGATCGAGCTGGACCCGACCGAGGTGACGGCCGATGTCGGCAAGTCGAGGACGGCGCGGGTCGACGCAATGCTGACGATCAACCGTGCCCAGGCCCTGCTGGATGCGCAAACTGCTAACCGGGCACCAACGGTCAAGGCGGTTGCGGACGCCACGGAGGATCGGCAGCGGGATACCCAACGTTTCGCTGAAAGCGCCTTCTACGAGCACCGCAGCAAAGTCACCAGCTTGCGTTCGGAGTTGCAGAAGCGTGTCCAGGAACTGCAAACCACCCAGCACAAAATCAGCAGCCTGCAGCAAACCTTGCCGATGACTCGCGCCGAAGAGGAGGACTACCAGACCTTGCTCCAGCAAAGTTATGTGCCGCGCCATGCCTATCTGGAAAAGGAGCAGGCGCGGATTCAGCAAGAGCAGGAACTGGCCGGGCAGCAGAGTTACGCCAAGGAATTGCAGGCCACGATTCAGGAGCAACGTGACGATATCGATACCGCCATTGCGCAATTTCGCCGTGAACAACTCGATGCGCTCAATCAGGCGCAGCAGCAGTTGGCCCAGGATCAGGGGGATGAAACCAAGTTTCAGCAACGGCAGTGGCAAACCCACTTGACGGCGCCGGTGGGTGGCACTGTGCAGGAGTTGGCTGTGCATACGATTGGTGGTGTGGTCACTCCGGCTCAGGCCTTGTTGGTGATTGTGCCGGACGATGCGGGGTTGGAAATTGAAGCGCAGATTCTCAACCGGGATATCGGCTTTGTTCGCCCGGGACAGGAGGCTGAAATCAAGCTGGATGCCTTTCCGTATACCCACTACGGCACGATCCCGGGCAAGGTCATGTCGATTTCACAGGATGCGGTGAAGGATGACAAGTTGGGGTTGGTTTATCCGGCAAGGATCCAGCTCGGTGCGCATGTGATTGTGGCGGATGGCAAGGATGTGCAGTTGGAGCCGGGCATGTCGAGTTCGGTGGAGATCAAGACCGAGCAGCGGCGGATTATTGAGTATTTGTTGACGCCGTTGTTGAAGTATCAGAGTGAGGCGTTGCGGGAGCGGTGAGTCTATAAGAGGTGGTGCGTTCTTCGGCCGAAGCTGCACTGAATCAAGATGCGAAAATTCAAGGTGGGTTTCAGTGAAATTATATTCAACATTAATTGCGCTGACTGTTTTGGGCGTAATCGTTATGACTAACCAAGTAGACGCTGCGTCTGGTGAGAGCGCAGCGATGAAGGTTAATCTCGCGGTGCCGTTGCCCAAATTGCAAAAAACCATTGATTTTAGCGATTTTCTAAGCAAGCCAATCGTAAAAAAACTGACCTTCAGTCCTGAAGGACGTTATCTGGCAATAGTGTATAACCTGGATTTTTCGTCGACAGATATTGTCGTCTGGGATATGCAGCATGATAAGAAACAATCACACATTCATTGTCCGTATGATTATGGCGATATGTCTGATCACGACCTGCTGTGGAGCCGTGACGGTAAAATTATTTCGTTCGGTGCAAAGCGACAGTGGGATCCCATGACGGGGGATTCCTTACCAGACAATCCAGCTATTGGACGCGCGTCCCGGTTGAATAAGGATGGCAGCAAGATGCTGACCATTGTCGGGGCGATTGGTGAGCCCTCTTACATTTACATCTACGACACGAAAAATTGGACTCTGCAAAAGCTCTATGTTGATGGGCTTGCGGTTCAACGGGCAGCATGGACTGCCGAAGACAAAATCATGGTGGGTGTCAATGGCACCAAAAAAACTGTTAACAAGACTATGGATGGAAGATTGCTCGCCCCGTTCGATGTGGGGTTGAGATTACTTGACCCTTCGGGGAAATCGCCAACAAAGGCTGTTTGGTATCCCGCAGTAGCCGATAATCGGCCAGGGTACTATCCATGGAAGCAAGCTGTTGACGTGGATTTATCAGTCGGCACTTTTGCGGCTAACCAGATTGCACTCGGAATAGGTCGAATAATTAGTGGCGAGACGATGGATGTCCTGACCTACTATTCCATGGATGACATTGTGAGTGACAAGGTTTCACCAGGCGTGGGGGGATTGGCGTTCAGCCCGAACGGAGAATATTTATTTGTAAAGGCTGGAGCTTGGTTTGATGGGCGAAAACCGGTTGTGAATTCAATTATTGATGCGCGCACCGGAAAACAGGTTGCTCAGTTTGACGGTGGCGATAGAGGCATTGCGGTCAATCCAAACGGTAAGCAATTGGCTATTGGCAACGTTCATTCGGTTCAGATTTTCAGTCTTCAGTGACTGATCAAAAATTTAAAAGGTGTGTCATGAGCCAATTCAAATATTTAAATGAAATGTCTATGTGGTCGAATTGAATGGGGTTTTGTTGTGGTTGGAGTGCGCAAATTTAAAGGGTAAGGTGCGTAGATATGGTTGTTTCTACTATTTGTAAGAAAGTGTTGGTGTTTGTTTTGCTTGGCCTGGGCGGTTGCATGAGCGCGTTTGCAGATAATAGTCCGTGCACGATGCCAAATGGTTCTTTAAGTAGCACGCAATGCAAAAAAGAGAAGCTGGAAGCCTTGGAGAAGGAGCTTGATGCGGGTTATCAAGAAGCGTTGGAAAAGTTGCCACGCTCGAGTAAATGGGACACTCGGGAAACCAAAGGGCAGCTTGAAAGAGCGCAGCGTGCGTGGAGAGTCTACCGAGATGAAAATTGTGGTTATGTAGGTGGGCTGCAGGGAGGTAGCAGCAGGTGGGTGACAACTTTTGCCGACGACTGCGCTATAGAGGAGACTGAGAGACGAATTGATTTTTTGAACCTCTATCTGGAAGCGGTTGATGGAGTGCCCAAAATTTACTAAAGGGGGAGGCATGACAGGCTTGCCATAGTAACTAGAGTAAGCCGTGTTTCTAGCTTTTTATGATGGACTAACTTTGTGTGTGAAGGAGCGGCGAGATGTCATTTGTTTATGAAAGTATTGGCGCGGATGTAGCGAATGCTGTTCGCTGGGAAACGTACCCTGAATATCAAAATTCGTGGAAGGCTCATCCAGATGCCTGGGTAATAGATCGCGAACTTGATGTTTTTATTTGGCGTATTAAAGGGCGTATGCCCGAATGGCCCAATCAAATTTTTGGGGCGTGCTGGAAGGGGGATGGGAATGTTAGAGCCGAAGTAATTGAGAGTCTAAAGGTAACTCCAGATACGGAAGGAAAATTATGCGATGTTTTTTGGGATGTTATAAGTATCAGTCTTCCAGCGTTGCTTGAGCCAGAGCGTGCTCTGATTGAACGTGCTTTTAAAGATGCACTAGAGGCTCTTTCAAAACACCGCAGCGGTATCGCGAATGTGCAGGTATCTATTCGCTGATTGGTTTTCTTATTTAACTCTTATGCTGCGGTGAACTGAATGGCTGGTTTTTCTTTGTCTATTGCGTTAAATTATTTAAAGTATCAGTCAATTTACCCGGAGTATCAAGGTATATCAGGCTTGACTCAGTTACTTGCTGATACCTCAATCTCGGTGCCTGGTGCATCGCCAAATGCTACCTCTTTGTTTTACAGTGGGAAGCTTGGTGACACGTATTCAAGTAGTGTTGCTGATGCCATTGCTTCAGCGAGCAATGGGGACATTATAACGGTCCAACAGAGCCCGCAGGGGCAGTTGCTGTTCAGAATGCATTCAAATCCGCGGCACAAGCAGCGGGTTATAATGAGCTTGATGCGCAAATTCTTATAGACGGTGGCACGCTAACTGATGGCACGCGTGTAATAGGTGGTTTGTGGAGCAATACATCAGGTGCGTTTGCAGCCGACGCCAACAATATTATCAGTATTACTCCAACGGCCGGGCAAGATAGTGTTTGGTTTGATACTGAGCTTCCAACGGCGATAGCCAATAATAAGTCTGTAAATGGTATCCCTGCCGCAGATTTGGCAGGTCTTTCGCCATCTGCTGCGGCAGATCTTGTAAATAGCGCGTCTCTGGGATTGGTTAACAATCTTCAAATTGCTACGGATGCTCAGGGTAAAATAATCGGTGTTGACACAGGATCTATATTTTCAGATGTTAGAATTAATACGATTGATTCTGCGCCAGCAGGATCAACGCTCTCTACAGTGTCTGAGCTGCTATCAGGTAGCGTGAGTATCCCGGATCCCGGAGGTAGCTCAACTGCAGATCCTTTTGTTTCACCGTCGGATAATGGTTCGCTCACTGGACAAAATTTAACCAACCTCCAAGAGGGGGCGTTGGAACTCAGCAGTGTTATCAAGGCTGAAGGCATTACGCTCACCTCTCTTGCGGAGATGGGTTTAAGCGCGGTGGCGGTAGGGGCTTCTTATTATGGAGCCTTTACTGCTGCCCTGCAGCAAGCCGAAAGCGGGGATGGCTCGGCGGCTCAGAAAACGATGTTGGACTGGACCGTCAATACGGAGTATGGACTGGCGGGGGGAGCATTGGCCGCAGAATATGCTGCTCCTCTTTTAGCCGGAGGACCTCCTGGCTTGGTAGCTTATGGTTTGTTGGTTATGGGAGGAGGGATCGCTGGGAGTCTTGTGCCAAATGCAACACGAGACTTACTAAATACACTAACTGACAGTTCAACTTCGCCGGATGTATCCCAGCGTACTGACCCAGACGGCAGCGTTTGGAGCGAGCTTACATACTCGAATGGACTCCAGGTCGGGCACCTGACCTATTCACCACCCGGTGTTTCCAATGAGTATCAGGAGACGGTGACTGACCCTGATAGCAATGACGATGGCGGCTATACAAAAATGTCTACATCTGCGTCCGGCGCAGGTGTAGATACACAAACGGACGTCTATGCGCCAACAGGTGGTCAGGCAGAGTTACAATCGAGAACAACAACATCAACCGATGCCTCGGGTAATTTTCAAGAGTCTGTAACAAATGGTGCTGGCAACCTGACGGATACGATTACTGATACCCCGAAAAATGGTGGTGGTGATGTAGAGGTAGAGTCGAACTTAGACAGCACGGGTCCGGTAGAAAATACTCAAAATATAGATACACAAACCAATGGTTCTGTTGTCGACAGCGTCTCTGGTCTTGGCGCACAAGCTGATTTGAATGGCGCTTCAATAAATCTTTCTGCAGGTAGCTCAGCCACCATCAGCGGCTCCCACAATGACGTCACGGCCGATACTAACGCCTCAGTCAATCTGGCAAGCGGATCGAGCTGGGACGTTGTGACCATGATGAAAAATGGCGAAGTCATCCTCGCCAGTGCAGACGACGACATAGTCGTTCACGCCACCAACAGCTATGTCTCAATGGGCATGGAAGATCGCGTTGCGCTTGATGGCAGCATCATCAAGGTTTCTGGCGGCGTCGACAACACAGTCACGACCCAAGGCACCAATGAAGATATTACGCTGGGAACCGGCAGCACCCTGAATGTAACAAGCGGCTCAGCCACCGCCACGCTCAGTGACGGCACGGTCACTGCCGCCGCCGGTAGTCAAGTCACCCTCAGCGGCAGCAGCAATCTGATCAGTGGCAACGGCGCGACAGTCAATATTGCGGATAGTGGCAATACGGTCAGCGCATCAGATGACACGATCAATCTGGCTGGCACTGGACTTACGGTGAATGCCACCGGCAACAATGATACTTTTATTAGTACGAGTAATTCTCACGGCGATACGATTGATATGGCGGGTACCGGTATCACGCTTGATATCAGTGGTGCGACTATTACCATCGCTGCCGGGAGCCAAGTGACCATCGACGGTAGTAACAATATTGTTAATGCTTTGGGGAATGACACTGTCTCGTTCATTGGTAGTGATAATGATTTTACAGGCGGAGTCGACGACATCGTTACGACTCAGGATACCGGCGCCACACTGAACGATCTTGCGACAGCTGCTGTAGCCACTTACGGCGGTGCCGACGCTCCCGTTATGGGTAGCCAATGGGAACTTGTCAACGCAGCCCCCCCAGGCACAGCTCTCTGGAGAGGCATGAATTTATATGGGTTTTCTGGCCAAACCTATGTCAATAGTCAAACCGGTGAGGTCATCATTGCCGATCGCGGCACCATCGGTAACGTACAAAATATTCTTTCCGATACCAGTATTGCGTTGGATACGGCAAATGGAGCGCAACAGGTAGCGAATGATTACGCCGTAGCGGCGTTGGCTGCGGCACAAGCTCAACTGAGTTTGTCTGGGATGGATGTCAGTGCGGTCTACACAACGGGTCACTCCTTGGGTGGGGCAGAATCTCAAGCACAAGCAGCGATGTTAAGTGTGGCCACCGATCCTGATGGTTCCCCGTTACTTTCCTCTGATGTCAAAATTACTAACGTATCCTTTGATGCTCCTGGGATTGCAGGGCTATCGACTGGTGGCGACAGTAGTAAATATACGAGCTACAATTTTTCGGCACAGGGTGACTTGGTCAATTTGTCTGGCGGTAGCGATCTGGTGGGAACAACCGACGTTTCTTTGGCGGTTGGGCCATCCATGTGGGCGACCGGAGGAATGATAGGTTTAGGCGCGGCGATACAAGATATACCTGGCGCAGGTACTGCACTTGGTGCTGCATTTATTGCAGACGGGCTGTCCAATGGTTTGGATGCGCATTCCAGTGTTGCTTTGGCAAATGGCTTATCAGGGACTGTTCTGGGACAGATGCAACTCAGCCAGCTGAGCGGAATGTCCGCCACACAAATGCAAGAGGCATTTGGTGTAACCCAGGCCAGTACTCCTGTATACGATGCTGCGGGTTATGATCAAAATGGATACAATGCAGGCGGTTACAGTATTTATGGCCTCAACCAGAATGGTGATGTCGACCCTTCAATCGCTGCTCAAGGCGGGCAGACAAATACGGATACACTGAGTGACGGCTCTAAGGTCACAGTTGTCATTGCCGGGGATGGAGCAACGACAGAAACGTTGAATAATGCGGACGGGACGGTTAATACCTATATCAGTAACGCTGCTGGGGAAGTCGTAGGAACTATCACAAAAGGTCTTGATGGAACAACCCTTTCGCAGTCAATAGACCCAGTCACGGGGGCTATTACGCAAGAGGTGACCGGTGGAAATGGACTGATTGAAGAGAGTGGTGTCATTCACGAGGGGCAAGATGGAAGTGCTGATGCAACATCAACCACATATACCGCCGCGGGACAGCAAAATATAGTTGAATCGGATCAGCGTGCTGTCGACGGCAGCAGCGCGGAGACTGATACAACTTACGGTAATGGAGTAGCTCAGGGACAAGTCGTTATTAGCACCAGTGCAACTGGGGAGGAGACCAGTGCCTTATTGACCGGGTCCGCCAGGACGGTTGATTTAAATGATGCTACTATCACACTGGCAGCGGGGGCTCAGGAAAATATCGTTGGCACGGGAAATATTGTTACTCTAGATGCTGGTGCAACTCTTAGCTCTCAGCTGCCTGACGGTACTTTGCACTTGCAGCAAGATAATCAGTTTATCTTGTCGAGCAATACTACTCTTGTTGATAGTGATGCAAGTTTCGCGGTGGCCGATATTATCACACAAACATCCGGCTCCACGGGAGATAATGTAAGTTTTGTTGGCGGCATTGCCACCGCAGAACTCGATGATGCTACCATCACTACCCGGAATGGCACGCTTTTGACTGTTCTAGGTGATAATAATAGTGTGAGTGCTGGCAGCACTGTTGCGGTTGATGGCGACGGTAATCTATTCACTTTTCACGCAGGCAATGTCGCCAGTATCGACGGTAACGACAATACAGCAACAGCCATTGGGGACGGGGCAAAGCTTAGCGTAGCTGGAACGAACAATAGTGTTGATGCTACCGATGGCATCGTAACCTTGTCCGACGGCGCAAGCATGACCCTGACCGGCGATGACAATCAGCTCGCCGCAGGAAATGACGTGGTCGCCACGCTCGCTGGATCGGGCAACATGGTTGTGGCCGGTAACGACTCCGCGTTGATTGTGACGGATACCAGTAATAACGACAGCGTCACCCTGGGGGCCAATGGTGCGGTCAGCATCGCGAATGGAGATCAGGGTGAGGTGTTGAACCTTGCGAATGGCACTGTCAATCTGGGTGAGAATGACACGGGCGTGAACATTGTCGGTGTAAGTGACAGTGTCAACGTGAGCGGAGCGGGTGATAATTTTTCGGCGTCGAGCGACACGATTAATCTGAGTGGCGCAGGGCTCACAGTAAATGCCACTGGTGACAACAACCTTATCAACGCTGCGGGAGATAACAATCTCTTGCTTACCGGCAGTGACAACAGCGTTACAGGTGGGGTCGGCGACACTGTCACCACCCAGGGCGGCGGAGAAAATATCACGTTAGGCACTGATAGCTCGCTGGATGTAGCAAGTGGCTCCGCCATCGCCACACTGAGCAGCGGTACTGTCACAGCTGATAGCGGCAGTCAGGTCACGCTCAGTGGCGGCGGCGATATTATCAGCGGCAGCGGTGCGACGGTCACTGTTGAAAGCAGTGGCGATACGGTCAGCGCATCAGGCGACACGATCGATCTGATTGGTACAGGACTGTCGGTGAATGCCACCGGCAACAACGACAGCGTCACTGGCGGGATCGGCGACACGGTCACCAGCCAGGGCAGCGGGGAAAATATCACGCTGGGCACTGGTAGTACCCTGGATGTGGCAAGCGGCTCTGCCTTCGCCACGCTCAGTAGCGGCGCGGTTACTGCCGATGTTGGCAGTCAAGTCACGCTTAGTGGCAGCAGCGATACCATTAGCGGCAGCGGCGCCACGGTCACTGTTGAAAACAGTGGCGATACGGTCAGCGCATCGGGCGACACGATCAATCTGGGTGGTGCAGGACTGACCGTAACTGACTCCGGTAACAACGACAACGTCATCGGCGGGACCGGTGACACTGTCACCACGCAGGGCAGCGGAGAAAGTATCACGTTGGGAACTGGTAGTTCTCTGGATGTGGCAAGCGGTTCCGCCAGCGCCACGCTTAGTAGCGGTACAGTCACTGCGGCTGTCGGCAGTCAACTCACTCTCAGCGGCGGTAGCGATACGATCAGTGGCAGCGGTGCGACGGTCAATCTTGAGAGTAGTGGCGATACGGTCAGCGCAGCAGATGACACGATCAATCTGAATGTTGCAGGGCTTACGGTGGATGCCAGCGGCGACAGCGACATTATCAATGCCGTGGGAAATGACAATATCTCGTTCACTGGCAGTAACAACAGCCTTACGGGCGGGATCGACGACGCCGTTACTAGTCAGGGGACCGACGAAAATATCACGTTGGGGGCTGGCAGCACGCTGGATGTAGCAAGCGGCTCCGCCACCGCCACGCTCAGCGGCGGTGCGATTACTACTGCCGCCGACAGTGAAGTCACGCTCAGCGGCGGCTATGATCTTATCAGCGGCAGCGGCGCGACGGTCAATATTGAGAGTGAGCATGGTGACGATACGATCAGCGCATCAGATGACACAATCAATCTGAATGGCGTAGGACTTGCTGTAACTGCCACGGGCAACAACGACAATCTTACAGGCGGGATCGAGGATAGGGTCACCATCCAGGGTAGCGGAGAGAATATTACGTTGGGGAATTACAGCTCTCTGGATTTGGAGAGCGGCTTCGCCACTGTCACGCTCATCAATGGTGTGGTTGATGCTGCCGTCGGCAGTGAAGTCACGCTCAACGGTGACCACGATGCGATCAGCGGCAGCGGCGCTACGGTCAATATTGCGGATAGTGGCGATGAGATCAACGCTTCAGGTGATACCATCAATCTGAATGGCACAGGACTGTTCGTGCTTGCCGTCGGCAACAATGACAACTTCACTGGTGGGACCCAAGACGATGTTGTCAGCTATGGCAGCGACGAAAACTTCACGCTGGGGACTAGTAGTTCTCTGTCTTTGGAGGGCGGCTCTGCCATAGCCACGCTCAGCGGGGGTGAGGTCTATGCTTCCGCCGATAGTCAAGTCACGCTCAGCGGTGACAGCGATAGAGTCAGTGCTATCGCTGGCAGCCAAATCACGCTCATCGGTGGCAGCGACACCATCATGGGCAATGGCTCGACGGTCAATATTGCGGATAGTGGCGATACGGTCGTCGCATTAGGTGACATCGTTGATCTGAATGGCACAGGGCTGTCCATGATTGTCACCGGCAACAACGATAGCGTCATAGGTGGTATCGATGACACGGTCACCACTCAGGGCAGTGGGGAAAATATTACGCTTGGGAGTGGCAGCACCTTGGATGTGGCAAGCGGCTCTGCTACTGCCGCGCTCAGCGAGGGTGACGTCAGTGCTTTCGTCGGCAGCCAAATCACGCTCAGCGGCAGCACCGATACCATCAGCGGCAGCGGTGCGACGATCACTATTGAAAGCAGTGGCGATACGGTCAGCGCATCAGGCGACACGATCAATTTGGGTGGTACAGGACTGACCGTAACTGACTCCGGCAACAACGACAGCCTCACAGGCGGGAGCGGTGACACGGTCACCACCCAAGGCAGCGGAGAAAATATCACGCTGGGGACTGGCAGTTCTCTGGATGTAGCAAGTGGCTCCGCCACCGCTACGCTTAGTGGCGACGTAATCACCGCCGCTGCTGGCAGCCAAGTCACACTCAGCGGCAGCACCGATACCATCAGCGGCAGCGGCGCGACGGTCACTATTGAAAACAGTGGTGATACGGTCAGCGCATCGGGTGACACGATCAACCTGGGTGGTACAGGGTTGTCGCTGGATACCACCGGCAACAACGACAGCGTTACAGGCGGAGCCGGTGACACGATCACCACCCTGGGCAGTGGAGAAAATATCACGCTGGGGAGTGGCAGCTCCCTGGATGTAGCAAGTGGTTCCGCCACCGCTACGCTCAGTGGCGACACAGTCACCGCCGCTGCTGGCAGTCAAGTCACACTCAGCGGCAGCACCGATACCATCAGCGGCAGCGGCGCGACGGTCACTATTGAAAACAGTGGTGATACGGTCAGCGCATCGGGTGACACGATCAACCTGGGTGGTACAGGGTTGTCGCTGGATACCACCGGCAACAACGACAGCGTTACAGGCGGAGCCGGTGACACGATTACCACCCAGGGCAGTGGAGAAAATATCACGCTGGGCACTGGCAGCTCTCTGGATGTAGCAAGCGGCTCCGCTACCGCCACACTCAGTAGTGGTGCGATCACTGCTGCCACCGGCAGTGAGGTCACGCTCAGCGGCAGCACCGATACCATCAGCGGCAGCGGCGCAACGGTCACTATTGAAAACAGTGGCGATACGGTCAGCGCATCAGGCGACACGATCAATCTGGGTGGTGCAGGGCTGTCGGTGGATGCCAACGGCAACAATGACAGGGTCACAGGGGGGATTGACGACACGGTCACCACCCAGGGCAGCGGAGAAAATATCACGCTGGGAACTGGCAGCACCTTGGATGTGGCAAGCGGCTCCGCTACCGCCACACTCAGTAGTGGTGCGATCACTGCTGCCACCGGCAGTGAGGTCACGCTCAGCGGTAGCACCGATACCATCAGCGGCAGCGGCGCAACGGTCACTATTGAAAACAGTGGCGATACGGTCAGCGCATCAGGAGACACGATCAATCTGGGTGGTACAGGGCTGTCGGTAGATGCCAACGGCAACAATGACAAGGTCACAGGGGGGATTGACGACACGGTCACCACTCAGGGCAGTGGAGAAAGTGTCACGCTGGGAACTGGCAGTACCCTGGATGTGGCAAGCGGCTCCGCCACCGCCACACTCAGTAGCGGCTCGGTCACTGCGGCCACCGGCAGTGAGGTCACGCTCAGCGGTGGTAGCGATACGATCAGCGGCAGCGGCGCGACGGTCACTATTGAAAACAGTGGCGATACGGTCAACGCATCAGGTGACACGATCAATCTGACTGGCACCGGGCTTACTGTGAATGCCACCGGCAACAATGACACTTTCAGCACTACGAGTAACTCCCCCAGCGATACGATTGATGTGGCGGGAACGGGGGTCACCGTTGATATCAGTGGCGCCACGATCACCATCGCCGCCGGCAGCCAAGTCACCATCGCCGGTAGCAACGACATTATCAATGCGGGAGGAGATGACACTATCTCGTTCACAGGTAGTGACGACAACCTTACAGGTGGGATCGACGACACCGTCACGACCCAGGGGGCTGGCGAAAATGTCACGCTGGGAACTGGCAGCTATCTGGATGTTGAGAGTGGCTCAACCACGGCAAGCCTCAGCAGCAGTACTTTCGTAGTCGGAGCAGGCAGTGAGGCGACCCTCACCGGTTCAAGCGATACCATCACGGATGGGACCAATACTGCACTGGCCCTAGCCGGTGTGAGCAATAACGACACTGTCACAATGGGCGCTGGTGGCACAGTAAGCGTCGCGAACAGCGATCAGGGTGAAGTGATTTACGCGAACGGCGACGCTGTTTCGCTTGGAAATAACACCATTACCACACTCATAGGCAGCAACGATCAGGTCAACGGTGGTACTGGCAATACGGTGTCGGTGGTAGGTAACGACACAGTCCAGGGCACGAACGATCTGCTGTATCTCGGTGGCAACGAAACCCTGACCACCAGCGGCACCGGCATGACGGTTGAAACCAATGCGAACGATGTTGTCGTTGGCTCTGGCGATACGGTCAATGTAGGTGGCAATTTGGCGGCGGGCCAATCCGCTGGCGATACAACAATGGTGGGAAGTAATGATCTCATCGACGCGACAGGCCGCACGGTGTCGGTGGTGGGTAATGACACGGTCCAGGGCACAAACGATCTGCTGTACCTTGGTGGTAGCGAAACCCTGACCACCAGTGGCACCGGCATGACGGTTGAAACCAATGCGAGCGATGTCATCGTTGGTTCTGGCGATACCGTCAATATAGGCGGCAATTTGGCGGCGGGCCAGTCCGCTGGCGATACAACGATGGTGGGAAGTAACGATCTCATTGATGCGACAGGGCGCACGGTGTCGGTGGTGGGTAACGACACGGTCCAGGGCACAAACGATCTGCTGTACCTCGGTGGCAGCGAAACCCTGACCACCAACGGCACCGGCATGACAGTTGAAACCAATGCGAACGATGTTGTCGTTGGTTCTGGCGATACCGTCAATGTGGGCGGCAATCTGGCGGCGGGCCAGTCCGCGGGTGTTACGACGCTGGTGGGAAGTACCGATATCGTCGATGCGGCTGGCGACGTTATCGATATGAGTGCAGGCAACTCTAAAGATAGCGTCGTCGGTAGTGGTGACAGCATTAATGTGAACGGAAGTGTCAGCTTCTCGGCTACGAATGACAGCGTCACCGTCGGCTCCGGCGCGAGCCTTAACCTATCGGGTGGCAATGATAGCGTTACCCTCGTTGGGACAGGTGATTACCTCGGGCTTCTTGGCGGTACTTACTCGGTAAGTGGCTCGGGCGATACGATTGATACGTCAGCTAACACTCAGGTTGATGCAACAGGCAGCAACGATGCCTTCAATTTGGGAGTTGATTCCGGGGTAACCGCTGACGGTAGCGGTGATACGTTGAATGGAGAAGGCATCACTAATGGGGATGCCTACGATGTCAACGGCGGCGGGGACATTTCTGGTGGTGGCGATGAGGGCGGTGGTGATCCCAATCCCAATCCTGATCCCGGCGGTTATGGCTACGGCTATGGCGGCTACGGTTTCGCGGTTAGTAAATCCGTGACATTGCCCACGGCAGGCAACAACATTGGTTTCATTGCCCAGTACGACTTGAATCAAGGCAATCAGGCCGCAGCCGTGGCAGCGGAAAAAGCCTTGCAGCAAGCCGTCGACACGGCGATCTCTATACCGACAGCCGGCAACGGATCGGCCGTACTGGATGGCGCCAAGTTCGATCAGAAGGTCATCACCTGGAGCCTTGCGGACAGCCAGGGCACTCAGGCCGCACCGTTCAGTGGTTATATGGACAGCACCGACGAATCGGTCGTGCAGGGCGCATTCAATACCTGGGCGGCGAGCATGCCAGGCGTGACCTTCGAAGAGGTGTCCGATTCCGCGCAGTCCGATATTCGCGTCGGCTTTGGTGATTTCAACACGGCCACCACCGGGATTATCGGTTACACCAGCTATCAGGCCAATGACGGCCAGATAGCCCCCGATGCCATCGTCCGGGTAGAGGACCCGACCCAGAACGCGCTGACGACAGGAGCCGATGGGCAACAGACCTACGTCGGCACCGATGCCACACTTTCTCAGGTGTTGCAGCATGAGATTGGTCATGCGCTGGGCTTGGCAGACAACGCCGATAAGAACTCGGTGATGAACTACCAGCTCACGGCCAGCAACCGGACGTTGGACAGCACGGACCTGGTCGGTATCGGTTCGCTCTATGGCGCCGGAGCAGGCACCTCACCAGTCGGTAGCAGCGGTGTGAGCCAGTTGATCCAGGCCATGTCCACGTTCAATGCGGATGCCGGGGTTGCCGATACCACGTTGCTGCCGCCCACCTTGGCGAACAACAACGTGACCTTGAGCGCATCCGCACACGCGGCCTGATTGCGCGACCCACGTCATTTCCATCAAAGCGATAAAAGCTCCTGGCTGCGAGTAGCAGCCAGGAGTATCGCCTGTCAGCACACGGTGATTGCGGCTTGTGACACTTGCAGGCCGTAAGTGCCTAAGGAGATTCCTTGGCTACTCAGTTTCATGCGATATCAGGTTTACCGCGTTCGGGGTCGACACTGCTGTCGGCACTGTTGAGCCAGAACCCGCGCTTTTCGGCGGCGATGACCAGCCCGGTTGCCGTATTGGTCGGCTCCGTGCACGGGAAAATGTGCGGTGGCGAATTCGGTGGTTTTTTTGATGACAGCAAGCGTGCAACGATCCTGCGCGCTGTTGTCGAGTCTTACTACGCCGATAAAATCGGCACGTTGTCCGACAACCCGGTTGTCTTCGATACCAACCGTACCTGGACGGGGCGGGCAGCGTTATGGGGGGCGATGTATCCCCAGTCACGCATTATCTGTTGTGTCCGCGACGTCGGTTGGATTATCGACAGCGTCGAACGAATGCTCGCCAAGAACCCCTTGCAGTTATCACGCATGTTCAAATTTCAGCCGGGTAGTTCGGTCTATGCCCGGGCGGAAATCCTGATGAATTCGGACAGCGGCCTGATTGGATTGGCCTGGAGCAATCTGCGTGAGGCCTGGTTTGGCGAGCAGGCGAAGCGCTTGATCCTGGTACCCTACGATCACTTGGTCAAAGAGCCGCAGCGTACCCTGAGTCGGCTCTATGCCGAGTTGGGCGAGCCCTTGTTTGAGCACGATTTGCAAAACGTGGTGTATGACGAGCCGGATTATGACGCCCACCTCGGCATGCCCGGCTTGCATGCCGTACGCAAGAATGTCGAGTTCCAGGCCCGCAAACTCTGCATCCCACCGGATATTTTCGCTCGATATTCAACGACCGGCTTTTGGAGCAATGCCGAACTCAACACGCATGGCGTGACGATTCTGTGAGCGTGATGGGTTCGGAAAGCATGCTGAAAATTCGTAAAGCCCTGTCGTTCAATTTGAGGTTAGGCGTCACTTTTCTTATCGGTACGGGCTCGGTGTGTGCGGCAGGGTTCGGTCCCGCAGATCCACTGCGTCAATTTGGTAGCGTCCCTGCCACTGCGGCCAACCACATGTTCGATTCGTCGCCGGCAGTCGGCGGCTGCGTGGATAATTCGCAGGTGGACCTGGCCTTGCTGGACATCGTCTCCAGCGCCTTGTGCCACAATCCGAAAACCCGGGAGGCCTGGGCCAACGTCAAGGTCCAAACCGCCCAGGTCGGTGTCGCCAAGGCGGCCTACCTGCCCACCTTGAACGGCACATTGCAAGAGGCGAAAGACAGTTCGACCAGTCATGGCACCTCGGCCGATCCCTTTGTCGTCCAGTCCGACAGTCGCTACCAGAACGCCGCGCTGACCTTGAATTGGGTGCTCTACGACTTCGGCGCCCGCTCGGCGAGCGTCGACTATGCCCAGAGCAAGCTGGCTTCCGCCTTGGCCGGGCAGGACAGTGCCTTGCAGACGGTCTTTGCCAGTACGGTCAAAGATTACTATGCGGCCTTCGTTGCCCAGAAAAACCGGCAAGCCACACAACATATCGAAGCTGATGCGAAACAGGTATTGGACGCGGCCACGCTCCGGGTTCGCCATGGTGTGGCGGCGGTCAGTGATCAGCTACAGGCCCAGACGTCTTATTTCCAGGCCACCTTCAACCGCAACAAAGCGGAAGGGGATTGGAAGACCGCGTTGGGGCAGGTGGCTATCGATATGGGGCGACGTCCCAATATGCCTTTGCATCTGTTGGGCGAGGATGACGTGGCACCACCTGACACGAGGTTTGAGCAGTCGGTCGAGGAGTTGTTGCAAACGGCGCAGCAGCGGCATCCCTCGTTGATTGCTGCCCGCGCGGAACTGGCGGCGGCGCAGGCGAACGAGGACATGATCAGTGCGCAAGGGCGGCCCACCATCAGCTTTGTCGGCAAATACAGCTACGACAATCAACCGCAGAGCTCCGGGGTTGGCCAGCAGTTTCTGGGTGAGACAGTCCGGGACCGCTCCGTGGCGATTCAAGTCAGCGTCCCGCTTTTCGAGGGCTTTACCCGGACCTATCAGGTCCGCGGTGCGCAGGCGCAAGTTGAAGGCAAGGAGGCCAGTCTGAACGATGCCGAGTTGCAAGTGGCCTCCAGCGTCTGGTCGGACTATCAGACGTTGAAAGTCGGCACGCAGAACGTGCGGACCAGCCAGGAAATTCTCGACAGTGCCGACCAGGCCTTTGATGCGGCGCAGGCGCGCTACGCCAAGGGCGTGACTGGCATCCTCGAGGTCATCACGACCCAGACGGCACTGGCCAACGCCGAGCAGCAACAGATCAGCGCTTTGGCTGGGTGGCAGAATGCACGCATTCAACTGGCATCGAGTTTGGGCAGTCTGGATTTGAGGAGCCTGTATCCGACGTTATAACGCTAGTCAGTTTGCTAAACCGCGAGAGGATAGATTTGTTTTCGGAGCTATGTGCTGTGAAAATAAATTTACCCTCCATTTTTTCTGAAACTGAATGAGGGGGCTGCAATATGAAATTTTCGCTCTTGAAAAAACAGTCCAGTTACCTGTGGTTTACGTTTGGACTGGTGTTATGTCACGGGATATATATGACATATTTTTTTCCACATGAATGGGCGGAGTCCGCCAATGCCAGAACGTTTGTGGATGCGGTAGCTGTTGTTGTTCCAGTGCTTCAGGGTCTAAAAAATCACACCCCTCCCTATACACCTTATTGGGGCGTTTTTTATGCAAGCTTTTGGTGTTTGGTTCCCCTGTTTTTTGCCGCTGGAGCAATGTCTACATTTTTCCTTTTTACTAAGGAAAGCTATGAGAAAATCAAGCTTAATAAGCCGCTAGGATACATTATTGGGTTTTTGTTTTTTCTCATCGTCTTTATGATCCCGTTTTTTCTTCCGTTTATTGGGGATTTCCCCTATCCTCTGATGAATCAAATGAGTCGTTTTTTACCCCTGCGATTATTGGCTTGGGGCACGACAGCGATAATCCCATTTGCCTTAGGGTGGTCTGTCGGTTGCACTTATCAACGATTTATTGTTAGCAGAAAATACTGAAGGGGCACGGGTTTGCCAGCCTCAGAGAGCGGCAAGCCGAGCATCGAGCGTATCAAGAAACACCTTCGTCTTGCTCGGCGTAAAGCATCTGGAAGGCAGCAGAGCGTAGATCGGCGCAGGAGCGCTGTGTCATGTCGATTTCGCAGGATGCGGTGAAGGATGACAAGTTGGGATTGATTTATCCGGCTCGGATTCAGTTCGGTGCGCATGTTATTGTGGCGGATGGCAAGGATGTTTCGTTGGAATCGGGTATGTCGAGTTCGGTGGAGATCAAGACCGAGCAGAGAGGGATTATTGAGTATTTGTTGACACCGTTGTTGAAGTGTCAGCGTGAGGCATTGGGGGAGCGCTAATTGAGAAAAAGCAGTGTGCATTGCGTTGGCCGGTTGAGCCCGCTGCGGCCATATTTTATGGCAGTACTTTATTAAAAAGGAACCAAGATAATGGATTTGCCTATTACTCCAGCCCCCGAAGCGGGGCGTCCGATAAAGCCTATTCCTTGGTTTCGAACCGGGCCCTTTGTGCTGATTAGTTCAGCTACGATTACTGTTTATGCATTGTTGGGTAATTTTTCTCCGTATTATAGAGCTGTTGTGGATGTTTTTATAAGTCCGATAATTGATAGTCTGGGGTGGGCTTTTCTGAATATTCGAACCTCGCCTATGAGTGGGGAGCTTGACCCTATTTACTATCGTAATTTGATGGGGTTGTGTGTGCTCTTTAGCGCTTTGTATAACATTGCATCTGCTTTGTATATGGTTAAGGTTAAGAAAATAGCGGCTGCCAGTTGCGAAGATGCGCATAAAAATATAATGATTATGCAAGGGGTTGGTGTCAAAAAAGGGTGGGTGTTATTGCATCTTGGTGTGTATTTTATTGTAGGTGGAATTGCAGCTTTTACCACATTTATTTTTTTGAATTGTATGTTTGGCTGGTTCGAATTTTTGCCTTCAAGGTATGACATGCTATTTACGTTGATCGTCTGCTTGGCATTGATTTTGCCGTCAAGTTTCTGTGTGGCGATGTGGTCGATTGTTGGGCAGCTTGTTTTTTTTGATTTTCGGAAAATTTTTGAATTTATTGTAAAAAAATAGGGAGTTTGGTCATGGCGAAAAAAACAGCTTTCGATATTTTTTGGGGGAAGTTCACAGCACCTGGAACCGGGGATGTCGAGTTCGGTGGAGATCAAGACCGAGCAACGACGGATTATTGAATATTTGTTGACGCCGTTGTTGAAGTATCAGCGTGAGGCGTTGAGAGAAAGGTAAATTCGATATTTGGGTTTCCCATAAGCGCTTTTCTTATTTTTTCTAGACGGGTGATGAAATGTTAAGTTGGATTGGGGCTGTGCCGAGATTTCGCAAGAAAAGTGCTTTTATTTTTTTGTTAAACCCCAAAGGAAGTCTCTGATGTGTTGCCTTTTTCTTGCAATAACTGCTTTGCAAGCCGGAATCATTATCGACCAAGAAGGAAATTTCAGCATGAAAATTCGTACGCGGCTAAAAAAATTTTTGGCAAACCCGCTATGACGCAAATTGTGCCTGGCTCATCCGCAGGAGAACTTCGTGAACAGTGGTTTGACGCCACTCCAATATATGTGGTTTTTCCTGTACTTATAGTATTTTATGCGTTTTCAGGATTTTATTTTCATCGATTAAATGGAGTTATGAACGAGTTCCTTACTCCCCTAATTAATGGGCTTAGCTTCATTGGAATAAAGATCGCCCCCATCTTGGTAGGACCGTTTGACGAAATCTTTTTAACAAACCTTAGCGGATTATCTTTTCTCGGTGCCGCCACATATAACCTCGCCTCAATTATATATATAATAAAAAATAAAAGATTTGCCGGGCTAAGTTGTATTGAAACCCATGCATTGCTAATGAAGCGAAAGCAATGGGAGGCAAAAAAAGCGTGGATAATGCTGCATTTAAACATATATATTGGCGTAAACGCTATCGTAGTATTTATTGTATTGTGCTTTCTGAATAGCATATTCCACTGGCAAGTTTTTACGATAGCTAGCAACGGAATACTAACGGCATGCTTAGTATCAGTATATTTTTGTTTCTCGGGCATGATGCCAGTTTATCTGTTCTCTGTGGTTTTAAGGTTTGTAGTGTTTGATGTTTCTTGCATTTTTAAAGGAAAGCAAACTAATCGGTAATATGGACACAATCATAATCAAAGGTGCGTTTTTAGGAGAAATAGCGGCGTTAAGTCAAGATGCTAAAGCAGCAGGCAATGCCGGAAATTACCTTTTTTGTAGGAAAGTGTTTTTCTTTATATCTCTCGTTCTATGGGGGGGCGTTTTTTATGCTAATCAATTAAGGTGTTTTGATTCAAAGAGGCGTGACAAGGTCCGAAATGCCAAAAGTTGATACAGTTGGAATTAGCTTGTGGGCCGAGTCATCGCTGCTTTGATACCCCGCCCGGTCGCGATAGTCGGCGGTTGAAGTGTCTACTCGGCACTTTGTGGGAGCAGTTATAGGGTGACATTCAAACCCCCTATTTTCGCTCTGGATCCCTTGGTTTTGCTCATCAAGAAGCGCTATATGTAACAGCTCGTATGAAGGTGCTGACTGTTGTCCAAGGTAGAAATTATTATCCGCATGATAGTGGATACGCAGTCTTCACTGCCCATGAAAGCCTTGAGCGTTCGCTGTGTAAGCTGTTCTCGCTTCTGAGTGCTGAAGCAAACTAATCGCTATTCAGGAAAGGATCCAGACACATGGAAGATTTCCACGCCACCAATCCAGATTTTGACAAACATGTCCAAGGCGCCGTGCTCAGTATGCCTGCGGCCAAACTGCTGGGATTTCACTACAACTACCTGAAGCCGGGCTATTGCGAAATCGAGCAGCCCACCCGCAAGGAACTCACCCAGCACAACGGATTCTTTCAAGGCGGCATCATCGGTGCGCTGGCCGATTTTGCCGGTGGCTCGGCCGCTGGCACCCTGTTGCCGCCGGGCTGGATCAATATGACGACAGACTTCACGGTCAAGCTGATCGCTCCGGCAGACGGTGAAAAGCTGCTGGCCAGGGGGCGTGTCATCAACGCCTCGAACAATACGACGATTGCCGCTGCCGACTTGTTTGCCGTCAAACAAGGCACGGAAACACTATGTGCCACCGCACTGGTGACGATGCGCAATATTCCCCTCAAGGGCTGAAGCGTTTGCTGGCTGA
The DNA here is from genome assembly GCF_013385425.1 of Pseudomonas gingeri. GTDB lineage: Bacteria > Pseudomonadota > Gammaproteobacteria > Pseudomonadales > Pseudomonadaceae > Aquipseudomonas > Aquipseudomonas gingeri_D. Next base: position 71,459 of record NZ_JACAQA010000015.1, read on the forward strand.
TTAAAGCCTTTGAGATCGGCAACACCCCTACGGGTTTGCTGGCCTCAGAGAGCGGCAAGCCGAGCACCAAGCGCATCAAGGAACACCTTCGTCTTGCTCGGCGTAAAGCGCCGGGAAGGCAGCAGGGCGTAGATCGGCGCAGAAGCGCTGTGCCAGTCACGCAGGATATGCACCAGGCGACCTGCCGCCAGGTCGTCTGCCACATCGACACTGGATTTGAGCATGATCCCGTGGCCATCAATCGCCCAGTCGCGCACGGCATCCCCGCTGTTGGCGTGCAGCCGTGAGCGCGGCTGCAGCTCAATCACTTCGTTTCCCGGACCTTCCAGGCGCCAGGGCAGGGACGGGTCGTCGTAGCGCAGACACCCATGACGCTCCAGATCCCGAATACGCTCAGGCTCCCCATGACGTTCGAGATAGGCGGGCGCAGCCACCAGAATCCGCCGATTCTCAGCCAGCTTGCGCAGGATCGCAGTGCTATCCCGAGGTTGGCCGATACGCACCGCGACATCGATCCGTTCGTACGTCAGATCGATCAGGCGGTCGTCGAGCCTGAGTTCGATATCCAGCTTGGGATGGCGCTCGACCAGCTCGGCGACCAAGGGCACCAGGTGAATACGCCCGAAAGAAATGGGTGAACTGACCCGGAGCATGCCGAACGGCTCTTCACCGCCCATCGTCATGCGGGACTCCGCCGCCTCCAATTCCTCGAGTATCCGATCAACGTGAACCATCAGGGCCAAGCCCTCATTGGTCGCCGACAGTGTTCGTGTGGTCCGGTTGATCAGCCGTTGTCCTGCTCGTCGTTCCAGTGCCATGAGCCGTTTGCTGACCACCGCCAGCCCTACACCCAGATCACGCGCCGCCGCTGACAGGCTGCCGCAGACCAGGATCCGTTGGAAGGTACGCAGCTCGTTGAGGTCGTCCAACATACTATCAACCCTTGTTCAATAATCTATCTACCAATAGCCGTATTCTAATCCTAAAGGCAAGAGGCAACACTTCACACACCGGATCAGAAAACCTCTGTTCATCCCATCCCTTGTTTGGAGCCTTGCCATGACTGCTGACTCAGCCCTGTTCACACCGACACTTGTAGGCGAACAATCCGTCCTTCACCGCGTCGTGATGGCGCCGATGACACGCGCCCGCAGCACCCAGCCGGGTGACATCCCCAATGCGCTGAACGCCCGTTACTATGCACAGCGGGCGTCGGCGGCCCTGATCGTCTCGGAGGCGGCGCAGATCTCGCCGCAAGGCAAGGGCTACTCCTTTACTCCGGGGATTCATAGCCAGGAGCAGGTGGCCGGATGGCGCTTGATCACCGATGCCGTACATGCCGCGGGTGGGCGCATCTTTCTGCAGCTTTGGCATGTCGGCCGGATATCCCATCCCGATTTCCACAACGGCGAGTTGCCGGTGGCGCCTTCGGCGGTTCCCTTCGAAGCCAAGATCTGGAAGGTGAATCCTGCGACTGGTCTGGGCGAGATGGTGGATTGCCCGACACCGCGTGCGTTGGCCAAAGAAGAAATCCACGGCATCGTCAACGACTTCCGCATCGCCGCGCGCAACGCCATGGACGCGGGCTTCGACGGTGTCGAGATTCACGGTGCGAACGGCTACCTCGTCGACCAGTTTCTGCGCACTACCGCCAATACCCGAACCGATGAATACGGCGGCTCGCGGGAGAACAGGCTGCGTTTCCTCAAGGAAGTGGTCAGTGCCGTTGCAGAGGAAGTGGGGGCTGAACGCACAGCCATTCGCCTGGCTCCCTTCCTGACCGCACGCGGTATGGACTGCCCCGATATTCTGCCGACGATCCTTGAGGCCACTGCGTTCCTGCAAACGCTGGGCATTGCCTACCTGCATCTGGTCGAAGCCGATTGGGAAGACGCGCCGCAGTTCACCGAAGCGTTCCGGGCCGATATCCGGGCGCGTTTCCAACGGCCCATCATCGTTGCCGGCAAGTACGATCTGAAACGGGCCAATTGGGTCATCGACAAGGGGTACGCCGATCTGGTCGCCTTTGGCCGTCCTTTTGTTGCCAACCCTGACCTGCCAAGACGCCTGCTGGAAAATCTCCCCCTGGCCGAGTTTGCCGGCGACACGCTGTTCGGCGGTGACGAGCGCGGTTACTCGGACTATCCCGCGTGGCCGGCGTACAACGACGCTATTGCCTGATACAGGCACAAAAAAACGCCTCCCGTTGGCGAGCGCGTGAGGGACTGAATCGTCACGGTCTCGCGTGTTTACCCTTTATCAAGGAATCCTGATCATGCAACAACGTTCCAACCTGTTTCGTTTCCGCGTCGCGGCCGTGTTCTTCGCCCTGGCACTGTCGGGTGCCGTATCTGCCGCGCCCGTGGAGTTGGTGAAGCCCGGCGTCCTGGTCGTAGACAAGAGTCTTGCGCCTGCGCAACTGAAGATCATGGAAACCGCCGCCCGCCGTTATGACACGTTCTGGAATAGCGGCGACGAAACCTTCGCCCGTGAAGCGCTGGCGAGCAGTTTTATCGACAAGACCCCGCCTGCCGGCCGCAAGCAGGGGCCGGAGGGGCCCTTGCTGGCCTCCCGGGCGTTTCGTGGCGCGGTGCCTGACCTCCGTTGCGAGGTCGAGCAAATGATCATCGCCGGCGACCGGGTGGTGGCTCACCTGCATTTTCGCGGACACTTCACCGGCACCTTTGGCGAGACCAAAGGCCGCGGTCAAACCGTGGACTTCATTGCCACCGATATCTACCAGATTGAAAACGGCAAGATCGCCGCGAACTGGCATATCGAAGACAACCTGACGTTGATGAAGCAACTGGGGGCGTTATGAAGGGCGCAGTGATGAGAACATCCATGAACGAAGTCGCTATCAAACGATCAAGAGGGTGCCGAGCATGACGATTCAACATCTCGATCACTTCACGCTGCGTACCGCCAAGGTCGAGGAAACGGTGGCGTTCTTTCGCGATGCCATTGGGCTCGAGGAGGGCTGGCGTCCTGCATTCCCATTCCCGGGCAGTTGGCTCTACTCGGCGGGCCGCCCACTGTTGCATATCGCCAACCTGGAAAGCTGTGGCGCGGAGCTTGACGCCTATCTTGGAACCCGCGCCGTTGCAGCGGGCTCGGGTGCGCTTGATCACGTCGCGTTCCGCTGCAGTGATTTGCAGGGGCATCGGCAGCGTCTGCTCAGCCTGGGTTTGCACTTCAGCGAACGCGTGGTACCCGAGCTGTTGGAGCATCAAGTGTTCGTTGAGGACCCGAATGGGATAACGGTAGAGCTGATTTTTGCGGACTCGCTGGAAACACGGTAATCGGGTGTCTTCAGTCTCGCTGAATCATGTCTGCTGGTGCTTGTTGAGGCATGCGCGCAGCCCCGACACGTCAAGCTCCGAAGAGTGTAGAAGGTAAGTGCGCCGCTGGTCGAATGCCAGCAGCGGGTGTTTTAACGGAATAAAATCGACGGTTTAAGTCAGGGGCGCCGGAGCGGGTGGCGGTGGCACCGATTTTTTATGGTGATCATCGGCATTGGACCAGCCTAAGCCTGTGCCGAAGTCGATTTTCTGTTCGCTGAACGAATAGCCGATATTCGCATCGCCAAAGTAGCCGTCGCCCTGGTAGGCCACGCCGATATTAGGTCGAATGGAGTGATTGGAGAATACGTAATCCACACCCACGGCTCCTACCCCCCTGTTCTCTTGATTATCCGAAAATGCCTTGATTCCAACAGCCGGCCCCTCACCGAATATATAACTGACCCCAATACCGAAACCCACGTCGTGTGCTTCAGCACTTATGGAAAAAACCATCAAGGCTGCGAGGGATAGTAGTTTCTTGGGGGAAGCGCGTAGTTTTCCTTTCATGATCTCTCCGTGAACTGCTTGGCTTGAGATGCCTTGCGTCGTGATTGTTGTAACGCTTTTCAAACCATAGCAGAGAATTTTTCAGTCGGAGGCGGATGATGGCGCTTGCTTATAGAACGCTGTGGGGATGGCCTACGGCTTGCGCTCAGCCAGCTCCTCCAGCAGATCAGCGGAAGGCACGAAGAACAGGCAGCCGGTGACCGCAGTGCTGAAATCCAGCAGGCGATCATAGTTGCCCGCGGGCCTGCCGACGAACATGTTCTCGAGCATCTGCTCCACGGGGGCGGGGGAGCGTGCGTAGCCGATGAAATAGGTGCCGAATTCGCCCGCGCCGGGCCGGCCGAAGGGCATATTGTCGCGCAGGATCTTCACTTCCTGGCCGCCTTCGTCGAGGGTGGTCAGTGAACTGTGGGAGCAGCTCGGCTTGACCGACTCGTCGAGTTCGATATCGGACAGTTTGGTGCGGCCGATAATACGTTCCTGCGCCTCGACGGTCAGTCCGTTCCACGCCGTCATATTGTGCAGGTACTTTTGCACCAGCACATAACTGCCGTTGGTAAACGCCGGGTCTTCATCGCCGACCATGGTGAAGTCGACCGCCTCGTGACCGGCCGGGTTTTCCGTGCCGTCGACAAAGCCGACCATGCTGCGCATATCGAAATAACGAAAGCCCTGGACTTCATCGACCACCGTGATCGCATCACCAAGACGGGTGAGCAATTGTGTCGCCAACTCGAAACACAGGTCCATCTGATCGGCGCGGATATGCAGCAGGATATCGCCGGGTGTCGCCACCGCTCGCCGGCCCTCGACGCCCATCTCGCGAAAGGCGTGCAGCGAGGCCGGGCGTGGGCCGCCGAACAAACGGTCCCAGGCGCTGGAGCCAAAACCGCAGACACAGGACAGATTGCCGGCGGGCACACGCTTGCCGACGGACCGCGTCAGGGCTGCGACATCTTCGCACCAGCCGCGCACCTTCTCGGCCGCCTCGCTACCGGGGGCCAAGGTGGCGACGATGAATATCGCGCTGCTGGTGATGGGGCTATAGACCGCTTGCGGGTCAGGCTTGCGCTCGGCCGATGGCGAAAGGATTGTCATTGAAGGCTCCACAGGCTGCGGGACAGGTTTGAAAGAGTGGAAAATAGCAGATTGCGGTTCTGAGGCTACAATCGAGTGAAGAGCGCGCAAACGCAGTGGAGAAAACCCAGGCGCAGCCGATACACTGCTGTCCTGATTTCTCGAGTGCGTTTCGATGACCCTCACCGACGCTGTCCTCATCCTCCTGCTGGCGGCCCGTATCCATGGTACGGATGAAGCCGTGCGGGCATCGGCCAAGAGCTGTGTAAAGAAACTGCCCCGTGGCAAGCGCGAGTTGATCTACAACGTGATCAACAGCCGCAGCCCGATGGAGATGGTGGCGTTGATGACCGAGAACCTGCAGCTGGACGACTAGGCAACCTGGTCGCTGCCGGGCTAGTCGTCGAAGCCGACCTGCTCGTGAATCCCGTCCACCTTCAATTCCAGTCGATAGGCCACGGCGATAAACAGCGCCTGGCACAGGCACAGGCTCGCGCTCAAGGAACGGAAGGCGAACGAGCTGCCCTCATTGACCAGCAGCGCCGTGCTGGCGCGCTTGACCAGCGGCGACAGGTTGCTGTCGGTAATGGTCAGGGTCTTCGCCTGGTGCAATTGCGCGATCCGCAGGCACTGCTGGGTTTCCTTGGCGTACGGCGAGAAGCTGATGGCAATCACCAGGTCGTTGGCGCGCACGCTGCGCATCTGTTCACGATAACTGCCGCCCAGACCCGAAACCAGGTGAATACGCTTGTTGGTGTGCTGCAGGTTGTAGACCAGGTAATCGGCCACCGCGAATGAGCGACGTACCCCCACCACATAGATGTTATCGGCATTCACCACCAGGTCCACGGCGGCGTCGAATGCCTGGTCGTCCAGTTCCAGGCCCAGCCGTTCGATACCCGACAGCGTGGCATTGATGCATTCGCGCGCCAGGTCGGCGGCGCTGGCTTTCTGCGACTTGTTGTCGATCAGGCTGCGAATGCGCTGCTGGTAGTTCTGTGCCGGTGTGGTCTTGTGGGTATAGGCCTGGCGAAACAACGCCTGCATTTCACTGAAACCGCTGAAACCGAAACGCTGGGAAAAACGCACGATGGCCGAGGGATGCACTTCGCATTCCTGGGCGATATCGCTGATGCGGTCGACCATGATCCGGTCGCTCTGCTGGCTCATATAGGTGGCGATGCGCTTGAGCTGGCGTGGCAGGCTTTCGTATTCCTCGGTGATCAGCTGCAGCAGGCGTTCGGCATTGATCGGAGGGCTGGCGATATCGCCCTCGGGTGCGCTGTCGGTCATGGCCGGCTGATCGGTGCGGGACATAGAAAATCCTTCTGGTGTGTGCTTGTGGCTGGGTAGCTGCGCCTAGTCTACAGGGGCGACGCCAATAAAATCTTGAGTGCGGAGTCAGGTAGAGCGATGCTGAAACGATCCACCTTGTAGGCTCCGTCCCATTCGAGTGTAATGGAAAATATATTCCATATAAAAAATAATAGAAAATATATTGAATATCGCCCTGAGACGTTCTAGTCTGGCCTCACACCAAAAGTGTTCGTGCCTTCATCGCGGCGAACGCAGGCTGATAAAAATAACAGGAGCCAGCATGGGCCAGACTCGTTTTGCCAGTGGGCGTCAATTGGATCTGATCTGCCTCGGGCGCCTTGGCGTCGACCTCTATGCGCAGCAAGTCGGGGCGCGACTGGAGGATGTCTCGAGCTTTGCCAAATACCTCGGCGGGTCCTCCGCCAACATCGCTTTCGGCACCGCCCGCCTGGGGGTGAAGTCGGCGATGTTGAGTCGGGTGGGGGACGACCATATGGGGCGCTTCCTGGTCGAATCCCTGACCCGTGAAGGTTGCGACACCCGCGGTATCAAGGTCGACCCGGAACGTCTGACCGCCATGGTGCTGCTCGGTCTCAAGGACCGCGAAACCTTCCCGCTGGTGTTCTACCGCGAGAACTGCGCCGACATGGCCCTGCGCGCCGAAGACATCCGCGAGGACTTCGTTGCCTCCAGCAAGGCCTTGCTGATCACCGGCACTCACTTCTCCACCGCCGGGGTCTACAAGGCCAGTATCCAGGCCCTGGACTACGCGGAAAAACACAACGTCCGGCGCGTGCTCGATATCGATTACCGCCCGGTGCTCTGGGGGCTGACCGGCAAGGCCGACGGCGAAACCCGTTTTGTCGCCGACCAGCAGGTCAGCCAACATGTGCAGGCCATCCTTCCACGCTTCGACCTGATCGTGGGCACGGAAGAGGAGTTCCTGATCGCCGGTGGCAGCCAGGACTTGCTCACCGCACTGCGCACCGTGCGCGGGCTGACCGCCGCGACCCTGGTGGTCAAGCTCGGCGCGCAAGGCTGCACGGTGATTCACGGGCCGATTCCGGCGCGGCTCGAAGACGGTGCCATTTATCCGGGCGTACGGGTCGAGGTGCTCAACGTGCTGGGCGCCGGCGATGCCTTTATGTCGGGCTTCCTCTGCGGTTGGCTGGAGGAGGCCAGCGATGAACGCTGCTGCCAACTGGCCAATGCCTGTGGCGGTCTGGTGGTGTCACGGCATGCCTGCGCCCCGGCGATGCCGACCCGCGCCGAACTCGATTACCTGTTCAACAGCCCGGTGCCGATCACCCGGCCCGACCAGGACATGACCCTGCAACGCCTGCATCAGGTCAGTGTGCCGCGCAAAGCCTGGCGGCAACTGTTTATCTTTGCCTTTGACCATCGCGGGCAATTGGTGGAACTGGCCCATAAGGGTGGCCGTGACCTCAATAGCATCGGTGAGCTCAAGCTGCTGTTTATCAAGGCCGTGGAGCGGGTCGAGGCCGAGCTGCGTCAACAGGGGATCGAGGCGGACGTCGGTCTGCTGGCCGATCAGCGCTTTGGCCAGGACTCGTTGAACGCCGCCACCGGTCGTGGCTGGTGGGTTGCGCGTCCGGTGGAAGTCCAGGGTTCCCGGCCGCTGGCCTTCGAGCAGGGCCGCTCCATCGGCAGCAACCTGATTGCCTGGCCCCAGGAGCAGATCATCAAGTGCCTGGTGCAATTCCATCCGGATGACGAGCCGATGCTGCGTCTGGAGCAGGAAGCGCAGATCAAGGCGCTGTACCAGGCGTCGCAGGTCAGTGGCCATGAGTTGCTGCTGGAGATCATCCCGCCCAAGGATCATCCATCGACCTACCCCGATGTGCTGTATCGCGCCCTCAAGCGCCTGTACAACCTGGATATCTACCCGGCCTGGTGGAAGATCGAAGCGCAAAGCGCCGCCGAATGGGAACAACTCGATGCCCTGATCCAGGAGCGCGATCCCTATTGCCGAGGCGTGGTCCTGCTGGGCCTGAACGCGCCGGCCGCGACCCTGGCGCAAGGTTTCCAGCAGGCCAGCCGGAGCCGGACTTGCCGCGGCTTTGCCGTCGGCCGGACGATTTTCCAGGAGCCCAGCCGGGCCTGGATGGCCGGTGAAATCGATGATGAAGCCTTGATCCAGCAGGTGCAGGCGACGTTTGTCGGTCTGATCGACGCTTGGCGTTCGGCGCGTAAAGGTTTGTAGGCACCAGGCTTTGACGACAACGGGTGCGATTTTCAACGGTATATAGAAAACAATAAAAGGTGCAGCCATGCCCGCTATCCGAATTGGCATCAACCCGATCTCCTGGAGTAACGACGACCTGCCTTCCCTCGGCGGCGAGACACCGCTGAGCACCGCCCTGAGCGAAGGCAAGGACATCGGCTACGAAGGGTTCGAGCTCAACGGCAAATTTCCCAAGGACGCCAAGGGCGTCGGCGATGTACTGCGGCCGTACGACCTGGCACTGGTCTCCGGCTGGTATTCCAGCCGCCTGGCCCGGCGTTCGGCGGCCGAGGAAATCGACGCCATCGCCAGTCATGTCGAGTTGCTCGCCCAGAACGGCGCCAAGGTGCTGGTCTACGGCGAAGTCGCCGACTCCATTCAAGGCCAGCGCATTGCGCTGGTGGAACGCCCGCGTTTTCACAGCGAACAGGCCTGGCAGGAATACGCTGACAAACTGACTGAGCTTGCGCGCTTCACCCTGTCCCGGGGTGTGCGCCTGGCCTATCACCACCACATGGGCGCCTACGTCGAATCGCCCGCTGACATCGACAAGTTGATGGCGCTGACCGGCAACGAAGTCGGCCTGCTGTTCGATTCGGGCCATTGCTACATGGGCGGAGGCGAGCCGCTGGAGGTGTTGCGCAGACATATCGGGCGGATCTGCCACGTGCATTTCAAGGACGTGCGCAAACCGGTGGTGCAACTGGCGCGCAACAACCTCTGGAGTTTCCCGGACTGCATCGTCAACGGCACCTTCACTGTGCCCGGCGATGGCGATATCGACTTTGCCGCGCTGCTGGATGTGTTGCTGGCCGCCGATTATCACGGTTGGCTGGTGGTCGAGGCCGAACAGGATCCGGCTGTCGCGCCGAGTTATATCTACGCCAAGAAAGGCTTCGACACCTTGCGTGGCTTGCTCGACCGGAGGACCGGACAATGAGCCTGCTGGTCAAGAGCCACGCCAAGGGCCGGACCCTGGTCGAGTTGCCGGCCGGTACCCTGGAGTATGTCGGCTTCGCCGCCTATCGCCTGAGCCTGGGGGAAAACCTGCCAGTCAGCGCCGGTGATAAGGAGCTGTGCCTGGTGCTGCTCGGCGGTCGGGTCAGCATCAAGGGCGAAGCGCCGGGGCAGGGCGCCTTTGACTGGGACAATATCGGCGATCGCCAGTCGGTGTTCGAAGATAAGTCCCCCTATGCGGTCTACCTGCCGCCCGGCAGCCAGGCCCAGGTGGTGGCCTTGAGCGATGTGCAGATTGCCGTCTGTGCCGCGCCCGGCTCAACAGCGGCGGGTCATGGCCCACGGCTGATCACCCCGCAAAGCATGAAGCGCAGCGTGCGCGGCAAAGGCGCCAACACCCGTTATGTCTGCGACATCCTGCCGGACACCGAGCCTGCGCACTCGCTGCTGGTGGTGGAAGTGCGCACGCCGTCCGGGCACTCGTCGAGCTACCCGCCGCACAAGCACGACACCGACGACCTGCCGCACCAGAGCTTTCTCGAAGAGACCTATTACCACCAGGTCAATCCGCCCCAGGGCTTCGTCTTTCAGCGTGTCTACACCGATGACCGTTCCATCGACCAGGCCATGGCCGTGGAAAACAGCGACCTGGTGGTGGTGCCCAAGGGGTATCACCCGGTCAGCGTGCCCTACGGCTACGAGTCGTATTACCTGAATGTGATGGCCGGCCCCAAGCGCGTCTGGCAGTTCCATAACGACCCACGGCACAGCTGGTTGCTGGACCTGTAGGTCCGGCGGCATTTCAACTTTCGGATGGAGAATAAAAATAATGAGTGAGGCTCCGGTTTTAGGCCATTACATCAACGGCCAGGTGCGCGACAGCGGTAGCGAGCGTTTCAGCAATGTCTTCAATCCGGCCACCGGCAGCGTGCAGGCGCGGGTCGGGCTGGCCAGCCAGCAGACCATCGATGACGCCGTCGCCAGTGCCTTGAAGGCTTTCCCGGCCTGGTCCGAGCAGTCATCCCTGCGCCGCTCGCGGGTGATGTTCAAGTTCAAGGAACTGCTGGATAAACACCACGATGAACTCGCCGAAATCATCTGCCGGGAACATGGCAAGGTGTTTTCCGACGCCAAGGGTGAAGTCACCCGGGGTATCGAGATCGTCGAATACGCCTGCGGCGCGCCGAACCTGCTGAAAACCGATTTCAGCGACAATATCGGCGGTGGCATCGACAACTGGAACCTGCGCCAGCCCCTGGGCGTTTGCGCCGGGGTCACGCCGTTCAACTTTCCGGTGATGGTGCCGTTGTGGATGATCCCGCTGGCACTGGTCACCGGTAACTGCTTTATCCTCAAACCCTCCGAGCGCGACCCGTCGGCCAGTCTGTTGATGGCCCGTCTGTTGACCGAAGCCGGCCTGCCGGACGGCGTATTCAATGTGGTGCAGGGCGACAAGCTGGCGGTCGACGCCTTGCTCCAGCACCCGGATATCGAGGCCATTTCCTTTGTCGGCTCGACGCCGATTGCCGAGTACATCCACCAGCAGGCCACGGCGCGGGGCAAGCGGGTCCAGGCCCTGGGCGGGGCGAAGAACCATATGATCGTGATGCCCGACGCCGACCTCGACCAGGCCGCCGATGCCTTGATCGGCGCCGCCTACGGTTCGGCCGGCGAGCGCTGCATGGCGATCTCGATTGCCGTGGCGGTGGGCGAGGTCGGCGATGAGCTGATTGCCCGACTGCTGCCGCGTATCGATCAACTGAAGATCGGCAACGGCATGCAGGGCGACAGCGACATGGGGCCGCTGGTGACCGCCGAACACAAGGCCAAGGTCGAAGGCTTTATCGGCGAGGGCGTGGCCCAGGGCGCGCGGCTGATTGTCGACGGTCGCGGCTTCAAGGTGCCGGGTGCGGAAAACGGCTTCTTCGTCGGCGCCACGCTGTTCGACAACGTCACCACCGAAATGAGCATCTACCAGCAGGAAATCTTCGGCCCGGTGCTGGGGATCGTGCGGGTTCCGGATTTTGCCAGCGCCGTGGCGTTGATCAATGCCCACGAGTTCGGCAATGGCGTGTCCTGTTTCACCAGCGACGGCGGGATTGCCCGCTCCTTTGCCCGCAGCATCAAGGTCGGCATGGTCGGCATCAACGTACCGATCCCCGTGCCCATGGCCTGGCACTCGTTCGGTGGCTGGAAGCGCTCGTTGTTCGGCGACCACCATGCCTACGGCGATGAAGGCCTGCGTTTCTACAGCCGGTACAAGAGCGTGATGCAGCGCTGGCCGGACAGCATTGCCAAAGGCCCTGAATTCAGCATGCCCACCGCCAAGTAGGCGATCTTCATCTTTGTCCGCGGAGAACAAGAATAATGAACCAGCCCCTGCGTTTCGCCCTGAACCGTATGGTTGCCCCACGTTTGTCACTGCCGCAATTCATTGAACTGGCGGTGGCCCTGAAGGCCGATGCCATCGAGATCCGCAACGATCTCATGGGTGTCGAGATCGAAGATGGCACACCGGCCGTGCGGGTCCGCGAGTTGTGCGCGGCCCACGGCATCAAGGTGCTGTCGATCAACGCCCTGTACCCCTTTGATGTCTGGAATGCCGAGCGCCGTGCGCAGACCCTGGCGCTGGCGGCCTATGCCCGTGATTGCGGGGCCGAGGGCCTGGTGATGTGCCCGTTCAATGATCGCGACGATCCACGCTCGGAAGCACAACGCAACGCCGGGTTGCGTACGGCCTTGAGCGAACTGGCGCCGATTCTGCGTGAGTACGGGATTCTCGGTTTTATCGAGCCCCTGGGTTTCGAAGAGTGCGCATTGCGGCGCAAGCGCACGGCGGTGGAGGCGATCAAGGCGATTGGCGGGCTGGATGTGTTCCGCCTGGTGCATGACACCTTTCATCATCACCTGGCCGGCGAACAGGAATACTTCCCCGAGCTGACCGGCCTGGTGCATATCTCCGGGGTCGAGGACGCGCAAGCGCCGCTGGCGACCATCCGTGACGGCCATCGGGTGCTGGTGGGCGAGGCCGATATCCTCGGCAACGCGGCGCAGATCGAAGCCTTGCGCAGCAGCGGTTACAACGGCTACCTGTCGTTCGAACCCTTTGCCGAAAGCGTGCATGGGCGGGCGGATATCCAGCAGGCCCTGGGCGCGAGCATGGTCCATCTTCAACAGGCATTGGCGGTGCAAGCATGACCACGACCCGACTGACCATGGCCCAGGCGCTGGTGAAGTTCCTCGACAACCAGTACGTCGAGGTCGATGGGGTGCAAAGCAAGTTTGTCGTCGGGGTCTTCACCATCTTCGGCCACGGCAATGTGCTCGGCCTTGGCCAGGCACTGGAGCAGGACAGCGGCGACCTGGTGGTCCACCAGGGCCGCAACGAGCAGGGCATGGCCCATGCGGCCATCGGCTTTGCCAAGCAGCACCTGCGGCGGAAAATCTACGCCTGCACCTCGTCGGTCGGCCCCGGCGCGGCGAATATGCTCACCGCCGCCGCGACGGCGACCGCCAACCGTATTCCCCTGCTGCTGCTGCCCGGCGATGTCTACGCCAGTCGCCAGCCGGACCCGGTGCTGCAACAGATCGAGCAGTTCCATGACCTGAGCATCAGCACCAATGATGCTTTCAAGGCCGTCAGCAAATACTGGGACCGCATCAATCGTCCGGAACAGTTGATGAGCGCGGCGATCCACGCCATGCGGGTACTCACTGATCCTGCGGAAACCGGCGCGGTAACCCTGGCCTTGCCCCAGGACGTCCAGGCCGAAGCCTATGACTACCCCGATTATTTCCTGCAAAAGCGCGTGCACCGCATCGACCGCCGTCCGGCCACCGAGGCCATGCTCGGCGACGCCGTGGCGCTGCTCAAGGGCAAGCGCAAACCGCTGATCATCTGTGGTGGCGGGGTTCGGTATTCCGGGGCGAATGCGGCGTTGCAGGCCTTTGCCGAACGCTTCGACATTCCTTTCGCCGAGACCCAGGCCGGCAAGAGCGCGGTGGTCTCCAGCCATCCGCTGAACGTCGGCGGCATCGGTGAAACCGGCTGCCTGGCGGCCAACCTGCTGGCCAAGGAAGCCGACCTGATCATCGGCATCGGTACCCGCTACTCGGATTTCACCACCGCGTCGAAGTGGCTGTTCCAGCATCCCGAGGTGCAGTTCCTCAACCTCAATATCAGCCCCTGTGACGCCCTGAAACTCGATGGCGTGCAGGTGCTGGCCGATGCCCGCTCAGCGTTGCAGGCGTTGGGCGAGGCGCTGGGTGATTACCGCGCCAGCTGGGGCGAGCAAACACGCCAGGCCAAGGCCCGGTTGGACGAGGAGGTCGACCGGGTCTATCAGGTCGAGTACCAGGCCAAGGATTTCGTCCCGGAAATCAACGACCACATGGACCCGGCGGTGCTGCGCGAATTTATCGAGCTGACCGGTTCCTGCCTGACCCAGAGCCGGGTGCTCGGCGTGTTGAACGAAACCCTGGCCGATGACGCGGTGATCGTCGCGGCGGCCGGCAGCTTGCCCGGCGACCTGCAACGCAGCTGGCGCAGCAAGGGCGTGAACACCTATCACGTCGAGTACGGCTATTCCTGCATGGGCTACGAGGTCAATGCCGCCCTCGGGGTGAAACTCGCGGAACCGGCGCGGGAGGTCTATGCCCTGGTCGGCGACGGCTCCTACATGATGCTGCATTCGGAGCTGGTCACCTCGATCCAGGAGCGGCGCAAGATCAACGTGATCCTGCTCGACAACATGACCTTCGGCTGCATCAACAACCTGCAGATGGAACACGGCATGGACAGCTTCGGCACCGAGTTCCGTTTCCGCGATCCGGCCACCGGCAAGCTCGACGGCGACTTTGTCCCGGTGGACTTCGCCATGAGCGCGGCGGCCTACGGTTGCAAGACCTACAAGGTCAACACGGTCGAGCAGTTGCAGGCGGCCCTGGCCGATGCGCGGTTGCAGACGGTGTCGACGCTGATCGATATCAAGGTCCTGCCCAAGACCATGATTCACAAATACCTGTCCTGGTGGCGGGTCGGCGTGGCGCAAGTCTCCACCAGCGCGCGCACCGATGCCGTGGCCAAAAACCTTAACGAGCAACTGGCCAAGGCGCGTCAGTACTGAGCCCTTGCACCGAACAACAAATACGCCAACAGGAGTTTTCCCATGTCTTTAAAGCTAGGTGTCATCGGCACCGGTGCCATAGGTCAGGATCACATTCGTCGTTGCAGCAAGACCCTGCTCAACAGCCAGGTGGTGGCGGTCACCGACATCAACCTGCAACAGGCGGCCAAGGTGGTCGCCGACCTGCAACTGACCGCCGAGGTCTACCCGGACGGTCATGCGCTGATCAAGGCGCCGGAAGTCGAAGCGATCCTGGTCACGTCCTGGGGCCCGAGCCACGAGGAGTTCGTGCTGGCGGCGATTGCGGCCGGCAAGCCGGTGTTCTGCGAGAAGCCGCTGGCGGTCACCGCCGAAGGCTGTCGCAAGATCGTCGCCGCCGAAGTGGCCCATGGCAAGCGCCTGGTGCAGGTCGGCTTCATGCGTCCCTACGATGAAGGTTACCGGGCCCTCAAGGCGGTGATCGACAGCGGTCAGATCGGCGAGCCGTTGATGCTGCATTGCGCCCATCGCAACCCGACCGTGGGTGAGAACTACAAGACCGACATGGCCATCACCGACACCCTGATCCATGAGCTGGACGTGCTGCGCTGGCTGCTGGCCGATGACTACGTGTCGGTGCAGGTGGTGTTCCCGCGCAAGACCAGCAAGGCTCATGCCCACCTGAAGGACCCGCAGATCGTCCTGCTGGAAACCGCCCGGGGCACGCGGATCGACGTCGAGGTCTTCGTCAACTGCCAGTACGGTTATGACATCCAGTGCGAAGTGGTCGGCGAAACCGGCATTGCCAGGTTGCCGGAGCCCTCGCAAGTGCAACTGCGCAGCGGCGCCAAGCTGTCCAATGCAATCCTGATGGATTGGAAAGACCGCTTTATTGCCGCCTATGACGTCGAGTTGCAGGCGTTTATCGACGGCGTGCGCGCCGGCCAGGTCGGCGGCCCGTCGGCGTGGGATGGCCTGGCGGCGGCGGTGGCGGCGGATGCCTGCATCGAAGCCCAGGGCAGCGGGGCGATTGTCCGCATCGGGCTGCCGGAGCGCCCACACTTCTACGGCTAAGGCCTTGCCATTGAGCGTTCCCACCCCGCGGGTGGGAACGCAAGGAGAACCCATCATGCGTATTGCCCTCGACCCCTATATGTACCGCAACTTGCCCCTGGGCAAGATGGTCGACAAGGTCGCCGAGCTCGGTTACCAACATATCGAGCTGTCGCCCCGGGAAGATTTCCTGCCGTTCTACAAGGCGCCACGGGTTGACCGGGCGCGCATCAAGGCGTTTCGCAAAGCCCTGAGCGACACCGGGGTGCAACTCTCGTCGCTGCTGCCGATGTATCACTGGGCCGCCGCCGACGAAGGCCTGCGGGTGGCGGCGGTGCGCAACTGGAAGCGGGCGATCCAGATCGCCGTGGACATGGACTGCGAGCTGGTCAATACGGAGTTCACCGGACAGTCGGACAACCCGCTGGTCTGTGAAAACCAGTTCATGCGCTCGATGGACGAGTTGATGCCGGAGTTCGAACGCGAAGGCATCAAGCTGGATATCCAGGCGCACCCCTATGACTTCTGCGAGCGCAACAACGAGTCGGTCGACATCATTCGTGGCCTCGACCGCGACTGGATCAACTACCTCTATGCCGCTCCGCACACCTTTTTCTATGACGACGGCAAAGGTGACATCGCCTCGATGCTCAAGTACGCCGGCTCCAAGCTCAGTCACCTGATCATCGCCGACACCTACAACCACAAGGCCTCGTCGAGCCTGCGTTATATCGTCAATCCACCGGGGGTCACGGCCACCGTGCACCAGCACCTGGATATCGGCCAGGGCGAGGTCGACTGGGAGGCGTTTTTCGGCACCCTGCGCGAGATCAAGTTCGATGGCATCGCCACGGTATCGGTGTTCGCCTGGGAGGATCGCCCGGACGAATCGAACCGGATGATGCTCGAACGCGTCACCCGCGAGCTTTGCCAGTAAGGCCCAAAGATGAAAAAGAAAATAAATTTCTAAAACAGATTGATATGGAAATTATTTTCCAATAAAGTCAATTTCAGGTTGTCGACTGCTGACGATCGTTCGCTTGCCGGTCACTGAAAGAGTCACGTTTGATCCATAAAACCAACAAGAATGTGGAGAAAGACTTTTCATGAAAACCAAGATCCGTTTCACTTCCCTTGCCCTGTCCCTGATGCTCGCCAGCGGTGCCGCCTTCGCCGACATGAAGATCGGCGTGAGCATGTCGCAGTTCGATGACACTTGGCTGACCTACCTGCGTGAATCCATGGACCAGAAAGCCAAGTCCATGCCCGACGGTGTGAAACTGCAGTTCGAAGACGCCCGTGGCGATGTGGTCAAGCAACTGAGCCAGGTGGAAAGCTTCGTCAGCCAGAAGGTCGACGCCATCATCGTCAACCCGGTGGACACTGCCGCCACCAAGAAAATCACTGACGCGGCGGTCAAGGCGGGGATTCCCCTGGTCTACGTCAACCGCCGGCCGGATGATCTGAACCTGCCCAAGGGCGTGACCACCGTCGCTTCCAACGACCTCGAAGCCGGGCAGATGCAGATGCAGTACCTCGCCGAGAAAATGAACGGCAAGGGCGACATCGTGATCCTCCTCGGTGACCTCGCCAACAACTCCACCACCAACCGTACCAAGGGCGTCAAGGACGTCCTGGCCAAGTACCCGAACATCAAGATCGAGCAGGAGCAGACCGGTACCTGGTCGCGGGACAAAGGCATGACCCTGGTCAACGACTGGCTGACCCAGGGCCGCAAATTCGATGCCGTGGTCGCCAACAACGACGAGATGGCCATCGGCGCGTCCATGGCGCTGGAGCAGGCCGGGGTGAAAAAGGGTAGTGTGCTGATTGCCGGTGTCGACGGTACCCCCGATGGCCTGCGTGCGGTGACAAAAGGCGATATGACGGTCTCGGTGTTCCAGGATGCCAAGGGCCAGGCGGTCGGTTCCCTCGACGCCGCGGTGAAGATGGCCAAGCATGAGCCGGTCGAACAGGCGGTGTGGGTGCCGTATCGCCTGATCACTCCGCAAAACGTTGCTCAGTTCAAATAGTCAGTCCGTTCAATAACAACAATAAACAAGCAAGGTCGCACTGCCCGCCTTGCTGATGGAGTACCTGATCATGTTCGCTTCAGCGACTGCTTCGAGCAACCCGCTGGTGGGTATCCAGCCAACCGCCCTACCTGTCGATGAGCCGTACCTGCTGGAGATTGTCAACGTCAGCAAGGGTTTTCCCGGGGTAGTGGCGCTGTCCGATGTACAACTGCGGGTCCGCCCGGGGTCGGTGCTGGCCCTGATGGGCGAGAACGGTGCCGGCAAATCCACCCTGATGAAAATCATCGCCGGCATCTACCAGCCGGACGCCGGTGAGCTGCGCCTGCGCGGCAAGCCGGTGGTCTTCGAAACGCCGCTGGCGGCCTTGCAGTCCGGGATCGCGATGATCCACCAGGAACTCAACCTGATGCCGCACATGAGCGTCGCCGAGAACATCTGGATCGGCCGCGAGCAGCTCAACGGCTTCCATATGATCGACCACCGGGAAATGCACCGTTGCACGGCGAAACTGCTGGAACGGCTGCGCATCAACCTCGACCCGGAAGAACATGTCGGCAACCTGAGCATCGCCGAACGGCAGATGGTCGAGATCGCCAAGGCGGTGTCCTACGACTCCGACATCCTGATCATGGATGAACCGACCTCGGCCATCACCGACAAGGAAGTCGCCCACCTGTTCTCGATCATTGCCGACCTCAAGTCCCAGGGTAAGGGCATCATCTACATCACCCACAAAATGAACGAAGTGTTCGCCATCGCCGATGAAGTGGCGGTATTCCGCGACGGTGCCTATATCGGCCTGCAGCGGGCCGACAGCATGGACGGCGACAGCCTGATCTCGATGATGGTCGGGCGTGAACTGAGCCAGTTGTTCCCGGTGCGCGAAAAGCCGATCGGCGATCTGCTGCTGTCGGTGCGCGACCTGCGTCTGGATGGCATCTTCAAAGGGGTGTCGTTCGACCTGCATGCCGGTGAGATCCTCGGCATCGCCGGGTTGATGGGCTCGGGCAGGACCAATGTCGCCGAAGCGTTGTTCGGCATCACCCCCAGCGATGGCGGGGAAATCCGCCTCGACGGCCTGCCGGTCCGGATCAGCGACCCGCACCTGGCGATCGAGAAGGGTTTTGCCCTGCTCACCGAGGACCGCAAGCTCAGTGGCCTGTTCCCGTGCCTCTCGGTCATGGAAAACATGGAAATGGCCGTGCTGCCGCATTACGTCGGCGGCAACGGCTTTATCCAGCAGAAAGCCTTGCGCGCCCTGTGCGAGGAGATGTGCAAGAAGCTGCGGGTGAAAACCCCGTCGCTGGAGCAGTGCATCGACACCTTGTCTGGAGGTAACCAGCAAAAGGCCTTGCTCGCCCGTTGGCTGATGACCAACCCGCGGATCCTGATTCTCGACGAGCCGACCCGGGGCATCGATGTCGGCGCCAAGGCCGAGATCTACCGGCTGATCGCCTACCTCGCCAGCGAAGGCATGGCGGTGATCATGATTTCCTCGGAACTGCCGGAAGTGCTCGGCATGAGCGACCGGGTGATGGTCATGCACGAGGGCGAGCTGATGGGCACCCTCGACCGTGGCGAGGCGACCCAGGAGCGGGTCATGCAACTGGCCTCCGGGATGACCGCGGTTCACTAGTTGTTCAACGAACAGAGGCCGGCGGCGGTGCTCCGCGCCGGTAACGCGATAGAAGGGTGAGTGGTTATGAACGTGATACTGGAAAACAAGCCTGCAACGGTGCCGGTCAAGAGTCGCCGGCGCCTTCCCACCGAACTGAGCATCTTCCTGGTACTGATCGGCATCGGCCTGGTCTTCGAACTGTTCGGCTGGATCGTCCGCGACCAGAGTTTCCTGATGAACTCCCAGCGGCTGGTGCTGATGATCCTGCAGGTGTCGATCATCGGCCTGCTGGCGATCGGGGTCACCCAGGTCATTATCACCACCGGCATCGACCTGTCGTCGGGCTCGGTGCTGGCACTCTCGGCGATGATCGCCGCGAGCCTGGCGCAGACCTCGGACTTCGCCCGGGCGGTGTTTCCGTCGCTGACCGACCTGCCGGTGTGGATCCCGGTCATTGTCGGACTCGGGGTAGGGCTGCTGGCGGGGGCGATCAACGGCAGCATCATTGCCTTGACCGGGATTCCGCCCTTTATTGCCACCCTCGGCATGATGGTCTCGGCCCGTGGCCTGGCGCGTTACTACACCGAAGGCCAGCCGGTGAGCATGCTCTCGGATTCCTATACGGCCATCGGCCACGGCGCGATGCCGGTGATCATTTTCCTGGTGGTGGCGCTGATCTTCCATATCGCCCTGCGCTACACCAAGTACGGCAAGTACACCTACGCCATCGGCGGCAACATGCAGGCGGCGCGTACTTCCGGGATCAACGTCAAGCGCCATCTGGTGATTGTCTACAGCATCGCCGGGCTCTTGTCGGGACTGGCCGGGGTGGTCGCTTCGGCACGGGCCGCCACCGGGCAGGCGGGCATGGGCATGTCCTACGAACTGGACGCGATTGCGGCGGCGGTGATCGGCGGTACCAGCCTGGCGGGCGGGGTGGGGCGCATTACCGGCACGGTGATTGGCGCGCTGATCCTCGGGGTCATGGCCAGCGGCTTCACCTTTGTCGGCGTCGACGCTTATATCCAGGACATCATCAAGGGACTGATCATCGTGGTGGCGGTGGTCATCGACCAGTATCGCAACAAGCGCAAACTCAAGCGCTGAGCGAGATATAAACGACAAGGGCCTTTTCAGGCCCTTGTTGCGTTATCGATCAGAACCTCAGGCCACTGCCGAGGTGATGGGCGCTGAATCCTGTTGCGTCGGTGTCTCCGGTAAATAGCGCACAACAGCCTGATAGACCTCGTCCACCGAAATATTGTCCATCCCGTCTTTTTGAATAATGCTGTGATGGGTGTTTGCGGGATAAGGCCCGGTGTGCGCCGGATCGGTTTTTCCGCAGAGCAGGACCATCGGTCGTTCCATTGCACAGGCCACATGCATCGGGCCGGTATCTCCGGTCAGGAGCAAGTCACAGCGCTTGAGCACCGCCGCGAGTTGGCCGACATTGGTTTTGCCGATGAGATTCAGGATGTTCGGGTTGGCGGTCAGCGCGTCGGACGCGAAGGCTTCGCTGGGGGAGCCGGTAAGTACGATATGCACAGCAGGGTGCTCTTTTATCAGGCGTTGGATCAGTTGATCAAAGCGCTTGAAGGACCAGCTGCGAGTATCTTTTGTCATCAGGAAAGGAAACAGCTTGTACAGGATCCGCTGACCTTTTTTCGAAATCTGATGGCAGCCCATGTGCAAGGCCAGGATAAACGGCTGTGGGGCGGCTGGAATGGGGCTCAACAGTAAATCGGCCAGCGACTCGTCCTGGGCATTCGTATTGAGCTCATAGGGGCCCAATGGAAATTGCGCCACGTTCGGCATCTGCTGAATCAGGAATCGATAGAAGTTTTCCGAATAATGAAACGCACCGGCATAACGCGGGGGCATCAGGACGCGCGGAATGTCTCCCAGGTATTCGACGACGTGGTTGATATTTTGCAGGGGCAAGATGACATCGTATCCGGCGGCCAGTTGCTCGATAGGCTGTTCTTCCGCACGGTAGAGTGTATCGATGCAGGTATTTTGCGACAGCAGCTCATGGGACAGGGCTGATAACGTGACAACGTCTATTCGGGCATGCAGTTTTGCAAGGCGCAGCGCGCGGATACCGGGTGTTGCGAACAGGGTATCGCCCAGGCGGTGGGGAGCCACCAGGAGAATTTTTTCTGCGGCCTGTAGCGGGCTGGTTGTCATGCAATGGATCCGGTTCGGGTTTGGAGAGGGCGACGGCTCGCAGGAATGACTGGCCACCGAAAAGGAGCGATCTTATCAATTCTGTGGTTTTTTTCCTACTTTGTGCCCGTTGGTAGGCCTACCTACAGAAAATCGCAACCAAGCCGATAACCTTATGGCCGGGATCGCCTGCTATCCTGCCGCGGCCTGCTGTCTTCCGTCCCCGTTCAATGCGAGATCCCGCCCATGTTGTTGAGAAATATCCGGATTGCACCCCGAGCGTTTATCGGTTTTGCCGCAATCGCCTTGCTCAGTGTGTTCCTGGGGCTGTTCGCGTTGAAGCAGATTCGCGACGTGCAGGCCCAGGCCGCCGATATCCAGAACAACTGGCTGCAGCGGGTGCGGGTGCTGGCCTCGGCGAATGCGTCGCTGGACCGTTACCGCCTGGGCTCCATGGCCCACATCCTGTCTTCCAGTGCCGCGGACATGAAAGTCTACGAGGACAAATCGGCCGGGCGCTTGCAAAGCGTGCATGAGCAGATGTCGATCTACGCGGGCTTGCTGACCAGCGGCGACGACAAAGGGCGGCTGGACGCCTTCAACCGCAGCCTGGAAGCCTATGCCAAGAATCACCTCGAATTGCTCAGGCTGTCGCGGCTGGGGGACAAGGCCGGTGCCAACACCTACCTCTCGACCATCCGTGAATCCTATGAACAGATGACCAAGAACCTCGATGACCTGATCGAGCATGCCAACCAGGGCGCGGAGCTGGCCGGCAAACAGTCGGCCAGCACCTATGACAGCGCGGTGGCGGGCATCGGCCTGGTGATTCTGCTGGTGGGTATCGGCACCGTGCTGGTGGCCTGGCTGCTCACCCGCAGCATTACCGTCCCGATCATCGAGGCGGTGCAGGTTGCGGAAACCATCGCCAAGGGTGACCTGACGCAACCGATCAATCCGGCCGGCAACGACGAAGCCAGTCGCTTGCTCGCGGCCCTGGCGGTGATGCAGGGCAGCCTGCTCACCACCCTCAAGCAGATCACCCATTCGTCGACCCAACTGGCCTCGGCGGCCGAAGAGTTGAACGCGGTGACGGCCGAGGGCAGTCGTGACCTGCAACAGCAGCATGGGGAAATCGAACAGGCCGCCACCGCGGTGACCGAGATGACCAGCGCCATTGAAGAGGTGGCCAGGAACGCCTCGTCCACCTCGGACCTGTCCCAGGAGTCCCGGACCATTGCACTGAAGGGGCAGCAGCGGATGGTCGAGGCGGTGACGGCGATTGTCGCGCTGACCCGTGGCGTCGAGGTCAGCTCCGAGCAGATCGGCGGACTGGCGGCGCAGGCCCAAGGCATCGGCAAGGTCCTCGATGTGATTCGTACCATCGCCGAGCAGACCAACCTGCTGGCGCTCAATGCCGCCATTGAAGCGGCGCGCGCCGGTGAGGCCGGTCGTGGCTTTGCGGTGGTGGCGGATGAAGTACGGGCCCTGGCCCATCGGACCGCGCAGTCGACCCGGGAAATCGAAGAGATGATCGGCAGCATCCAGACCGGTACCGCCACTGCCGTGAGTGGCATGCACAACAGCAGCAACATGACCCGGCAGACCCTGGAGCTCGCCGAAGCGGCCAAGACCGCGCTGGCGGAAATCGTCGAGGCGAATGACGAGATCAATAACCGCAACCTGGTTATCACCACCGCCGCCGACGAACAGGCCCATGTCGCCCGCTCGGTGGATCGCAACCTGCTGAATATCCGCGAGTTATCGATCCAGTCTTCCGAAGGTTCGAACCAGACCACCGCCGCGTCGCAGTCCCTGGCCCACCTGGCCACCGAACTCAATACCCTGGTCAAGCATTTCCAGATCTAGGCGCCCCAAGCAGACCGATTCCCCCTTGGTCCGAGTTCCATCAATGCCCTGTAACAGGCCAGCCCACCTCCCGGTGGGTGGCTCGCTGTCCGAAAGTCCCATCAGTCAATGGCCACGCAGCGATGCGTCACTCAGTCTGCTGCGACGGATGCGCCCCCCTTTTGGCAGCACCGCTGAAGAACAGCACTTTTATCGCGATGATCAGCACGGCCAGCCCGGCAAACAGGCAACCGCTGTACAGGGTTCCCCGCAAGCCCAGGCGAGCCAGGAACCAGCCGCCGGTCGTGGAACCGAGACTCACGCCCAGATTGATGAAGGAAATGTAGAGACCGGTGGCGAACTCAGGTGCCTCCGGTGCCTCGGACGTGAGCCAGATCTGCGTGACGATCAGCCCGCTGGTATGGGTTGCGCCCCAGATCAGCACGATCAGCAGCATGGCCGGCAGGGATGGACTGGCGAACAGGTACAGCAGGCCATAGGCGCCGGCCAGCAGGATCGGATGGAGCAGGGTGGTACGCACCATGTTCTGGCCGATCAGCTTGCCGGCATACAAGTTGCCGGCGACTCCACCGATGCCGAATACCACCAGCAGGATACTGATCCACTGTGCGCTCATGCCCGCTTCCTTGGCCAGGTACTCGGCCGAGTAGCTGTACACGGAAAACATCGCGGCAAAGATCAGGGTCGAGGCGGTGATATTCAGCCACAGCGGGAACTTGCGCAGGATCGCCAGTTGTTCCTTGTAGGACGCGTTCGCCTTGCCCGGGGCATCCGGCAATTGCGCAATGATCCCCAGGCCGGCGATGCAGTTGACTGCCGCGCAAAACAGGAACGAAGTCTCATAGGAAAACTGCGCGGCGATCAGGGTGGTCAGCGGCACTCCCAAAACCATGCCCATGCTGGTGCCGACAAACGCTTTGGCCGCGGCCCGTGTCGACTCCTCGGGCGGGTACAGCGCGGTGGCGGCGACGAATGCCAGCGAGAAGTACACGGGGTGGAACAACGCCGGGATGATACGCAGCAGCATCAGCGATTCGACGTTCGGGGCGTAGGCTGATAGCACGCTGGTACCGGCGAACACGAACAGCGCCAGACTGAGCATGTGTTTGCGGTTGAAGCGCGAGAGCAGCAACACCATGACCGGGCCGAACACCGCGATGATCAAGGCGAACAGTCCCACCAGCAGGCCTGCTTGGGAAGCGCTGATGGTAAAACGTTCGATGATCATCGGCAGGATACCGACCACGCCGAACTCAAGGGTGTAGACGCCGAACAGGCCCAGGGCGAGGAAGTAGATCGGGTGGAGGATTTTCATCAGAGTGATTCCAGGTTTTGATGCGCGGGGTACTGCTCGTGGCACCAGCCCCGGCCCGTTGTTATAGGCCGTAGACCGCGTTGCAGAGGTCGACGGTGAATTGCCCGAACATGCCTTCGAAGGCGGTGTTGGTAAACGCCACCACCGTCAACTCCTGGGCCGGGTCGACGAACCAGGAGTGTCCGTAGGCACCGCCCAGGCGCCAGGTGCCGACGGATTCGACGGTCTGCGCGGCGGCCGGATCCTTGAGTACCGTGAAGCCGAGGCCGAAGCCGCGTCCCGGCCAGTTGGCCAGTTCCAGGTCGCCGGTCTGGCTGCTGCCCATTTCCGCCACCAGGTGCTTGGGCAGCAGCGGCGCGCCGCCTTTGCGCAGGGTTTCCAGAAGCTGGAGAAACTCCCCGGCGCTGCCGACCATGCCCGAACCGCCGGAGTCATAGGCCTGGGTGTCCAGGGCGCGGTCCGGGTCCAGCCGGATGCCGGCGGTGCCTTCAAACACCGGGACCACTTCCAGCCCCTGCATGCGCCGTGGCTGTGGCTGGTCATTGAGATAGGCCGGGCTCAGGCGGTCGACGTCGGTCACCCGGAACCCGCTATCGCGCCAGCCCAGCGGGCGGGCGACCAACTGCTCCACCGCCTCGGCCAGCGAGGTGCCGTGGGCGGCGGCGATTACCCCGCCCAGCACATCGGTGGCAATCGAGTAGCCCCACTGACTCCCCGGTTTGTAGAGCAGCGGGGCCTGGCCCAGGCGATGCAGGTTTTCTTCCAGCGAGAGTTCGGTACGGTCCATGCCGTCGGAGACGCCGGCCTCGAGATAAGGGCCGCCTTGATCGCTCTCCAGGAAACCGTAGGTGAAACCGGCGGTGTGGGTCAGCAATTGGCGTACGGTGATCAACGCCGGGGTGCCGTCGGCCAGGGTCGGCTTGAAGTGCGGCAGCCAGTGGGTGATGTTGTCGTCCAGGTTGATACGGCCCTGGGCGATCAACGCCAGGGCCGCCACCGAGGTGATCGGCTTGGAGACCGAGGACAGGCGAAACAGGGCGTCCAGGTGCATTGGCAGCCTGGCCTCACGGTCGGCCAGGCCGGCCGCGCGCTGATAGACCAGTTGTCCGCGATGGGCGACCAGGACTACGGCACCGACCAGGCGCCGGTCATGCAGGGTCTGTTCGAGCACGGCGTCGATGCGCGACGCCAGGCGGGTTGTCTCGACAGGACGAAGGGATTGCAGTGAGCGTAGCGGTTCGTTGACGGTCATATCGGGCCCCGGATGGTGGATGGGTCAAGCTGATGAATCGATGGTAGGGCGGGGCCGATCAGGGAAAAAGAAGTTACAATTCCGGGCTACACGGACCTTTTTGTCCTTAATCAAGGGAATGAGTGATGGATAAGCTCAATGGCATCACCGTGTTCGTGCAGGTCGCCGAAAGTCGCAGCTTTGTCGCCGCCGGCCGCTTGCTCGGGGTGTCCGCCTCGGCCGTGGGCAAAAGCATTGCCCGCCTGGAACACAAGCTCAGTGCGCGGTTGTTCCATCGCAATACCCGCAGCCTCAACTTGACCGCTGAAGGCGCGCTGTTTCTGGAGCGCTGCCGGCGGGTGCTCAACGAACTGGAGGCGGCCGAGCAGGAACTGTCCAGCTCCAGCGATGCGCCACGGGGCAAGTTGCGCATCAGCCTGCCGTTGCAGGGCAATGTGCTGTTTATGCAGTTGTCGTCGTTCATGCGCGAGTACCCGGAAATCCGCCTGGAGCTGGACTTCACCGATCGCCTGGTGGACGTGGTCGAGGAGAGCTTTGACGCCGTGGTGCGTACCGGGCAACTGCACGATTCGCGGTTAATGGCGCGGAAGCTGGGCAGTTTCGCGTTTCATCTGGTCGGCGCACCGGGGTATTTCGCCGCCAGGGGCTACCCGCAGGCGGTGGAGCAACTGCTGGAGCACCAGTGCCTGCATTATCGGATGCCCTCCACCGGCAAGCTGGAGAAGTGGCCGTTGGAGGGACTGGTCGCGGGGGCCGAGCTGAAGGTGCCGGAGACCATGGTCTGCAACAACCTGGACATGCTGATCCATAGCGCCCGGCAGGGCCTGGGCATTGCCTGCGTGCCCGAGTTCGCCGTGCGCGAGGCCCTGGCGGCCGGAGAGCTGGAGTCGATACTGCCGGGACGGATCCTGCGTACGCTACAGATGCAGGTGGTCTGGCCGTCGAGTCGCTACCTGACACCCAAGTTGCGCGCGTTCATCGATTTTATCTGCGCCAGTGGCCTGACGTCGTCGGGCTGAGGTGGTCAGATCGCTCTGAGGACCACGATGCCCGGGGTTTTCTTGACGTAATCCATGAACGGCGAATCCACCACCTTGTGGTTGGCTTCGCGGGCGGAGGCATTGCGCAGCACCGGGCCTTTGTCGGTCATGATGAAGATGCCGGTGTGGGTGACGTCGAGCCCTTCGGCCGGGGTGTAGATGCCGATGTAGTCACCGGTTTTCAGGCGGCTGACCACGGCGTCGTCGATCCACTCGCTGGGGATGTAGGTGATGGCGCGCTTGACCGTGCCCACCGACGGGATCAGCGTGCCGCCGCTGCCGTCCCCTTGCGCATTGAGGATCTTGGTGACGGTGGTCGCCCTGGGGCTCGCCTGGGTCGTCACATCCCGGGCATTGAGGGGCTGGGTGTGGGCCCAGTCGGTGAAGAAGTGCCTGCGCTCGGTGTAGCTGACCTTGCCCTCGGCGTAACGGGTGCGCACCAGGTTTTCGACGAAGCGCGGCAGGCTGTCGGATTTGCGCAGGGCCTCGACGTAATCCAGATAGGTGAAGCAATCCAGGCCGCGGAAGTCGATCACCAGTTGTTCCGGCGCGGTCGCGGAGCCGACCAGCATATGCGCCACATAAGGCGTGCCGAGGAAGTTGGCGGAGATATTCTTGATCCGTTCGCCCTGCTCATGGCCGGCGTGCTTGAGGATCCGGGTTTCGATGAACTCGATCTTGTGGCGTGTGTAGTCGTCCAGCGTGACCTGGTCGCCTGGGTGTTGCCGGGTGGTAAAACCACTCAGCGCCAGCATCAGGGGCAAGCCCGATACCAACGCGATAACCTTCTTCATGCGCTCTCCGCAGGGGCGCAGGGGACTTTAATGGGCCGCCGCGCTGGGATATCGATTTTACACCTCTGGGGTGACGACTCAATGAAACCTGCCAGCTTTCCCTTTCTTATATCTTAATCGAATAAAATCATTATTATTAATTCCTTTTATAAGTTGCAGGGCTGGCGCATTTTAGCCTCCAGCACCTGAAGCCCAGGTGCACCGCCCACCACGAAAAGGAAACAGCCCCATGACGATCAAAGCGATCAACGTTCGTAACCAGTTCCGCGGCGTCATCAAGGAAATCCTCATTGGCGAGGTGCTGTCCGAGATCGACGTGCAGACCGCGTCGGGGATTGTCACCTCGGTGATCACCACGCGTTCGGTACGCGACCTCGAATTGGCGGTAGGCAGTGAAGTAATCGCCTTCGTCAAATCCACCGAAGTCTCGATCGCCAAGCTCTGACGTCGCGGTGCATTTTCATGAGCACGCTTGAAGGGCTGCCCAGTCCGATCCTGACCTTGCCCCGGGGCGACAAGGATTCCCTGTCGATACGGGCCAAGGCGCTGGTCTTCGCCGATCCGCGCTCGCGGCAGTTGCTCGACTATCTGCAGCGCGTCGGTCCCAGTGACGCACCGGTGCTGATCAATGGCGAAACCGGCACCGGCAAGGAACTGGTGGCGCGCTATATCCATTCCTCCAGCGGGCGGACCGGGGCTTTTGTCGCGGTGAACTGCGGCGCCATCAGCGAAACCCTCGCCGAAAGCGAATTCTTCGGCCATGAAGCCGGGGCGTTTTCCGGTGCGGTGGGGCGTCGGGTCGGCTGGTTTGAAGAGGCCGATGGCGGCACCTTGTTTCTCGACGAGATCGGCGATCTGCCATTGCCGTTGCAGGTCAAGCTGCTGCGTGCCCTGCAGGAGCAGGAGATCGTGCGCGTCGGTTCGCGCAAGCCGATCAAGATCAATATCCGCCTGGTGACGGCGACCAATATCGACCTGGAGCAGGCGGTGGAGGCGGGTAATTTCCGTCTCGACCTGTTTTATCGGATCAACGTGGCCCAGGTGCAGGTCCTGCCCTTGCGCGAGCGCCCGCTGGATATCCTGCCGCTGGTTGAACATTTTCGAAAACTCTACAGCCAACGGCTGAAGATTGCCGAGCCGATGCTCTCCGAGGCGGCCACCCAGGCGCTGCTCGAGTATCCCTGGCCGGGGAATATCCGCGAGCTGGAAAACGTCGTGCACCTGGCCTTGCTGGTGGCCGGCGACAAGCCGATCCGGCCTGAACACCTGAAGTTTTCCGCAGGTTTGAGTGGTCGGCATGTGGCGAGCAGTACAGGCGTGTCGCGGGTCCCCCAGGAAGTGATTCGCGAGCAGTTGCTGCGCCTGTTCGAAGTGCCGGGGGAAACCCTGTTGCATGATATCGAGGACCTGCTGGTGCGCGAGGCGTTTGCCTTTTGCGGCTTCAACCAGCTGCGCACCGCCGAACTGCTGGGCATTACCCGTAATGCCATGCGCACCTTGCTGGTCAATCACGGCATGCTCAAGGGCCGCGCCAAGCCCTGATCCCCTTTTTGAAAACACCACAAACCTGTAGGAGCCGGGCTTGCCCGCGAAGCTTGTGGCGATTTCAAGGCCCTCTTCGCTGGCAAGCCCGGCTCCTACAGGACGGTGTCGAACCGAGAGTTTGCATACGACCGAAGATCCAATCAGGGCGCCTACAGGACCGTGCGCTGCTCGACGCTCCTGCTTGAGATACGCCGCAATAGCGGCAACAACTCAGCCCCCAGATGAATCACCTCTTCCAGATGCGGAAAGCCCGACAGGATAAAACTGTCGACGCCCAACTGGTGATACTCCTCGATCCGTTCCGCCACCTGTTCATAGCTCCCCACCAGGGCCGTTCCGGCACCGCCACGCACCAGACCCACACCAGCCCACAGATTGGCCGACACCTCCAGCTCCCGGGCGCCGCGCCCGCGACCTTCGGCCAAGCGCGTCTGGCGCGTCTGCCCGACGGACTCATACGCGGCCATCTGTACTTGGGCGCGGTCGATGGCGTCCTTGGGAATCTCCGCCAGCAACCGTTCGACATGGGCCCAGGCCGCATCGTCGGTGGGCGCGGCGAAAATATGCAGGCGCAAACCAAAGCGCAAGGTCCGCCCCTGGGCCGCCGCCAGTTCGCGCATCCGGCGGATACGCTCGGCAATCAGCAAGGGCGGCTCGCACCACATCAGGTGGGTCTGTGCATGGGCCGCGCCGACCCGTTCCGCGGCCTCGGACGCGCCGCCGAAATAGATCGCCGGGGCGGGCGCCGCAGGGGCAATCGGCGAGGCGTTGACGCTGCGGTAGTAGCGTCCGTGATGGGGCTGGCCGTTGCCCGCCCAGACTGCCTGGAACACTTCGAGAAACTCGGCGGTCCGCGCATAACGTTCATCGTGCTCCAGAAAATCCCCCAGCGAACGCTGCTCGAAACGGCTGGAGCCGCTGACCACATGCAGAGCCAGGCGGTTATCGCTGAGCAACTGCAGGGTCGCGGCGCGATGGGCGGTGTAGGCGGGCAGCTCCAGGCCCGGGCGCAAGGTCAGCAGGAATTTCAGCCGCCGCACTTCCTGGGCCAGCACCGCAGTGATCAGCCAGGGATCTTCGAAGCCGCTGGCGGTGGGCACCATGATCGCGTCGAAGCCGCCGTATTCGGCGGCGCGGACGATCTGGCGCAGGTAGTCGAGGGTCGGCGCTCGTTCGCCCTGCTGGAACAACCCGACTTTGGGCAGGCCGCTGCTGGTCAGGTGGCGACCGTCGCCGTTGGTGGGCAGGAACCAGTCGATCTTGATGTTCTGGCGTGGATCATTCGGCATGCTGGGTGCGCTCCTTGCGCAGGCCTTGGGCGGTAAGCAACGGCAGGATCTGTTCGCCGAAGCGCAGGACTTCATGCACTGCCGGCTGACCGACCAGGATGATCTGTTCGATGCCCAGGCCGTGCAGCTCCTGTAGCCGGGTAGCGACCTGATGCGGCGTGCCGACGATAAACACCGGCTGATCGGCACGTGGTTGCCAGAGATTGGGGTGCAGCTCGAAGTGCCGCACCGGCTGGTGCTCGCGGGTGAGCCGGAGCAACGACGGGGCGCTGTCCGGGGGCTTGATCCCCAGGGTTTCCAGGTGGGCCGCCGCCGCTTCCCAGGCTTCCTCCTCGGTGTCCCTGAACAGCAGGCCGAAGGAGCAGACGAAGCCAAGGCCCGGGGCATCGGCGCGCAAGCGCTGGATCTCCTGTTGCAGTGGGTTCGGCGCCCGGCTGCGCAGCAGGCAGGTTCGGGCGTGGCCGGCGATCAGCGCGCTGTCCTGAGAGTCGTCGAGGATGATCGGGGGGGCCGGGAGCTGGCGCCGCGCGACGCCGGCGCTCTCCAGCTGGAAGTAGCGTCCGTTGTAGTGGAACTCGCTGCCGGCGGGGGCCAGCAGCTGCGTGAGGATGTCCAGGTACTCGCCGATACGTTCATGGCGCTGGTCACGGTTGAGCCATTCACCGAACACCTGGCGCAGGCTGCCTTGTTCGCCGTCGGGCAGGTGCAGGCGCACGCGATTGGCGCTGATCGATTGCAGGCTTTGTACGGTGGCGGCGAGGGCCGCCGGCAACATGACTTCGGGCGGTACGCTGACCGTCAGGTGGACCCGACGGGTGTGGGCGCACAAGGTCGCCGCCACGCCGAGGCTGTCGGCGCACTGCGCGCCACCGGGCACCCAGAGCCCATCAAGGCCGGCGTATTCCACGGCCTGGGCCAGTTGAATCCACTGCGCGGGATGGCGCGCCCAGGAGGTGGTACCGTCGGTGTCGCACAAGGGCAACTGCCAGCTGAACTCAAGGGCCATGCACGGGCTCCGTCAAAGGGGCGCAGACCCGCCGCCCGAATTCACTCATCCTACCCTCGATGGGGCGCTCGCCGCCCATGATCGGCTGAACCGGTTGGCCGGACGCGGCAGCCCGAGGTTTTCCCGCAGGGTGCGGCCTTCGTATTCGCGGCGGAACAGCCCGCGTTCCTGCATCGCGGACGAACGCGTCATCGTCCCAACTGTCCCACAGGCCCTTGACCACATCGTGGAATTCCTCGGCGCGCTGATAGCGGTCGCCGTGGTCGATATGGCTTTCCCGGCCGAAATTCCAGGCCTCGTCGGAGACCACCGAAGTCACCAGGTTCCAGGCCGCGCGGCCCTTGGACAGGTGGTCGAGGGAGGCGAACTTGCGGGCGATATGGTAGGGCTCGTTGTAGCTGGTGGTCGCGGTGGCGATCAGGCCGATATGGCGGGTGACGGCCGCGAGGGCGGACATCAGGGTCAGCGGTTCGAAGTGTTCGGCCCGGGCGCAGCGGCTCAGGGCATCGTGATGATGACCCCAGAGCGCAACCACATCGGCGACGAACAGCGCGTCGAACTTGCCGCGTTCGGCGGTTTCGGCAATCGCCTTGAAGTGCTCGAAATCCAGGCTGGCATCGGCCTGGCCCAGGGGATGACGCCAGGCGGCGAGATGATGGCCGCTGTTGGCGAGAAAGGCGCCGAGCTTGAGTTGATCGGTACGACGGGTCATTGCAGGCTCCCGGTAAACAAGGTGGCGGCGCCGGGCCATCGGGCCGCGCGTGCCGCCAGGACGGTCAGAAGTTGTAGGTCAGGCCGGTGTACCAGTAGCCGCCCGTGGTGCCGTAGGGCGAGAAGTTGCCGTAGGGGTAGGCCCCCGAGGCACTGGGCAGGTTGGTGCGTTCCGGGTACAGGTTGAAGACGTTGTTGGCCCCGGCATTGAGGGTCAAGCTCTTGGTCAGGTGGTAGTCGACGTTCAGGTCGGTGATCCAGGCCGCCGAGAAACTGCGGTCGTAGATCGCCGCGGTGCCGTACTGGGTGTACTCGCCATAGCGGGTCAGGTTCAGGCCGATCTCGAACTTGTCGATGCTCCAGACGGTGCCCAGCAACAGCTTGGAATCCGGCAGGCCGTGCTTGAGGTTGCCCTGGCGCTGGCGGTCGTAACCGCCGTCCGGGCCCAAGGCCTGCTGGGCGGCGTCGGAGGCGTGGATGGCGTCGATTGCGGTGGTGTTCCAGTTGAAGCCCAGGGTGTAGCGCAGGTTGCCGTAGGCACCGATGTCCTGCCGGTAGTCGCCGACCAGGTCGACGCCGCGGGTGGTGGTGTCGAGGGCGTTGGTGAAGTAGGTCACCGCCTGGTTGGTCGGCAGCCCGGCCGCCGCGAGGATCGCCTCGATCTGCGGGGTGCCGCCCAGGTAGCCGGTCTGGGCGATGCGGTCCTTGATCTTGATCTGGTAGGCATCCAGGGTGACGCTGGCGTTGTCGATCGGTTGCAGGGTCAGGCCGAAGCCGATGTTGGTCGACTTCTCCGGTTTCAGGGTGGTGGCGCCGAGGGCTTTGGCCACCGTCGAATCCACCGCGACATTGCGGTAGTCGAACAGGTTGCCGTTGACGCTGGTCTGCGAGGTCGAGCTGTAGATCTGCTGCGACAGCGACGGCGCGCGGAAGCCGGTGCTGAAGGTGCCGCGCACGGCGAGGATCGGGGTCAACTGGTAACGGGTGGAGAACTTGCCGTTGGTGGTGGTGCCCGAACCGTCGTTGTAGTGCTCGTAGCGCCCGGCGAGGTCGACGTGCCACTTGTCGGTCAGGTCCTGGCCGATCTCGCCATAGCCGGCCACGCTGGTGCGGCTTTTCTCCGCGGCGTCGGCCGGGGTGGTGCCGGCACCGGAAATGGTTCCCGGCGCAATCGGCGCGCCGCTGGCACCGGTGCTGAAGTCGCCGAGGGCATAGGAGTCATAGTCGCCCTTGCCGATCTTGTAGCTCTCGAAGCGTTGTTCCAGGCCCCAGGAAATCTGCGTCGGCTTGGCCAGGCCGAGGTCGAAGGCGCGGGTCAGGTCGAGGTTGTTGGTCCATTGGCTGAAGGTCTTGGCCCCGGTGTCCACCGAGGTCGGCGAGTCCGGGCCGAAGCTCAGGTTATAGGTGTGGCGCAGGGTGGCCTCGGCATGATCCTGGCCGTAGGTGCTGGACAGGTCGTAGTCCCAGCCGGCGGCCTTGCCCTTGCCGCCGAAGGCCACCTGGAAGTCGTTTTCGATAAACCGCAGGGTGTCTTCGATGCCCTCCGGGAACGGCGTGGCGATCCCGTCGAAGCTCGCCGGCTGGTGGAAGGCCAGGGGTTTTTCCGAGTTGCGCCGGGTGTAGGTGGAGAACGAATAGAGGGTCAGGGCATCGTCCACCGGCAGTTCGGCGTTGTAGCCGAAGCTGAAGTTGCGCGCCTGGGGCAGGCCGGTGCCGTAGTAGGTATGGCGCTCGCTGGTGTTGCCGGCGCTGTCGGTGTAGGGCGCGTCGTCGGAGCGGTCGGAGGTGTTCTGTTTCTTCACGTCCAGGGCCAGGTTGATAAAGCCGTCGTTGGGCAGTGACAGCCCCAGGTCGCCGGTTTGCCGGGTGGTGGCGCCGTCGCCGTTTTCAAAGTTCTGGCCGTAGCGGGTGCTGAGGCTGCCGCCATGGTCGGTCTGCTTGAGCACGATATTGATCACGCCGCCGATGGCGTCCGAGCCGTATTGCGCGGAGGCGCCGTCGCGCAGCACTTCGACATGGTCCACCAGGGCGGTGGGGATCATGTCCAGGTCCACCGGTTGCGAGCCGGAGTTGAGGTAGGTGCCGTTGTTCAGCAGTGCGCTGTTGTGGCGGCGCTTGCCGTTGACCAGCACCAGCACCTGGTCGCCGTTGAGGCCGCGCAGGCTGATGGGGCGCACCACCGAGGTCGAGCCGAAGCCGGAGGAGGTCGGCTGGTTCAGCGAGGGCAGCACCTTGTTCAGGGCGGCGGTGAGATCGCCCTGGCCGGTGGCGAGCAACTGCTTGGAGGAAATCACGTCCACCGGCGCCGGGCTGTCGGCCAGGGTGCGGGCCTGGCCACGGTTGCCGATGACCACCACGGTGTCCAGGGGGTTATCGCTGGTGGTGTCGGCGGCCAGGGTCAGGCTGCTGTAGCTCAGTGCCTCGCACACGGCCAGGAACAGCAGGCTGTGGGTGAAGGTGTTGCGGGTGGGGCGCCGGTTGGCGGCACGTGTTGAACTCATGATGTGAATCGCTCCAGTGTGGTCCCCGCTCTGCGCCCTGGTGGGGGGCGATCGTGGCGGGTGAGGCGACGGGTGTGTGGGGCGTCGCCAGTGAGGTCAGTGGCGGCTTGTTGCCGGGCCGGGGGGGGCGGCCTGCGGTCTCAAGCTCTGGTCAGGGCTGTAGAGCAAAGCCTGTGCCATTCTTTAAAAGCCTTTTTAAACAAGTAGTTAGCTCGTTTGTCGGGCAATGGCTGGTGTTTTTCTAGCAGCGGCGATTCAGGCTGTTGGTTTTTCTACAGCGCGCCCGTGGCCGGAGGTTCGGGGGTGTGGGTTGTTGGTTTTCCAGCAGTCGCCCGGGGGTGCTGGTGGGTTAGCAACAGTGGTACGGGAGGGGGCGCTAATGAAGTCGGGTGCGGGAGTGGTGGCACAGGCTTTGCTGGACCGTTGCGATCACGCTCCACTATGGAAGCCAACCACTTGTCAGGAAGTTTTTTATGCCACAACCGGGTTCCCGCAATCTGCTCACCGATGTGCCGGGCGTGTCTGTCGGGCATGCCACCGATGAGCATGTCGACACTGGTGTGACGGTGATTCGTACCGACGGCGCCTGGACGGCGAGCATCGATATTCGCGGCGGTGGTCCGGGCGGTCGCGAGTCGGCGGCCCTGGAGCCGGAAAACATGGTCGGGCAACTGCATGCGCTGGTGTTTGCCGGCGGCTCGGTGTTCGGCCTGGGGGCGGCGGATGCGGTGGCGGCGGCGTTGTCGCAGCAGGCAGTGGGTTTGCATCTCAAGCCTGGTGCGCCAGCGATTCCCATTGTTCCTGCGGCGGTGCTGCACGATCTGGCCAACGGCGGGGACAAGGACTGGGGATTGGAGCCGCCTTATCGCCGGCTGGGTTTCGAGGCGCTGCAAAACGCCTCGCAAGACTTTGCCCAGGGCTCGGTGGGAGCGGGGCGGGGGGCTATGGCCGGGGTGCTCAAGGGCGGACTGGGTTCGGCATCGCTGGTGCTGGGTGATGGTTGGGTGGTGGCGGCGCTGGTGGTCGCCAATCCGATCGGCTCCGTCTATATGCCGGATGGCGAGACGTTCTGGGCCTGGCCCTGGGAGATCGCCGGGGAGTTTGGTGGTGTGCGTCCGGGGGCACCGATGGACGCCAGCGATCCGATGCCGGAACTGTCCCGGCTGGATTCCATGGGGCGGTTGCAGGCCGGGGCCAATACCACCTTGGTGGCGGTGGCCTGCAATGCCCGGTTGACCACCGCCGAGTGCAAGCGCGTGGCGATCATGGCCCAGGACGGCATTGCCCGCGCGGTGCGCCCGGCGCATCTGCCGTTTGATGGCGACACGGTGTTTGCCATGGCTTCCGGCGCGGTCGAGCTGGTGGACGGGCCGCGTCGCCAGGTGCAGATCGGCTGCCTCGGCAGCGCCGCCGCCGATTGCGTGGCGCGGGCGATTGCCCGGGGTGTTTTCGAAGCCCGGCGCGAGGCGCCGAATGGCCTGTAGGTCTGGGATCTTGAGCATGTCACGAACCTTGTGGGAGCTGGCAAGCCAGCTCCCACAGTGGATCGCGTTCAGCCAGGAATTACTTGTGTTGCCATTACCTGCTTGATTCGCTCTCGGGCCTGGCTGGCTTGCACAGGCAGCCCGAGTTCGGTGTAAACCTGTTCCAGATGGCGGTTGGTCGGGACATCCAGCGGGTCGTAGCCACGGCGCAGTTCCAACGTCTGCTGTGCCGCCCGCCAGTCCCCGCCGCGCAGGCGGGCGTCGAGTTCGATTTGCGCGAACAGATCCCGCTGTGCGTGACTGCCGCCGATATCGTTGAGCCGTGGCAGCACACCACTCAGCCGCTGCATAGCCAGTTCCCAATCACCCCGGGCCTGGGCCAGCAAGCCTTGCGCCAATGGCACCGTCACCTCGGCCCAGGTCGTGCGGCTGAACGCCGGCGCCCTGGAGGCGTGGGCCAGCAGTGACTCAAGCAGATGATCGGCTTCAGGTTTTCCGGCTCTGGCCAGGCCGTACAGATACTGCACGCTGAGGAAGGGTTGCACCGTATCCTCCGTGCGTTTCTGCAGATAGGGTGCCAGCGCCTGCCAGCGTTCACCGATATCGATGCCGGTCAGCTCCAGGCGGGTCAGCAGCGATACCGCGCCGACCTGATCCTGGGAGTACTCCGGCAGGATGCCCCAGACATGTCGGTCATAAATCTCCAGGGCGCGTTGCTCATGGCCGCGGGCCAGGTAGAACAGCGCCAGATGCCACCAGTTGTGGGTGTACATGAAGGAGTTGAGGCCCTGCCAATGGTCCTTCACGTTTTCCATGAAGTCGATGCCTTCCTCGATCCGGCCCCGGGTCAGCAGCACATGGGCCAGGGCGTGTTGGGCCCAGGGCTCGTCGGCTTGCAGGGCAAGGGCCTGGCGGGCGGCGGCTTCGGCGTCGTCCAGCAGGTGGCATTGTTCATAGGCGAAGGCCAGCAGGCCGTGGCTATGGGCGATATCCGGCGCCGCGTCGCGGGCCTTGAGGGCGATGCGCAACAACGCCGGCCAGTTGCCGCGATTGAACTCCACGTATTGGGTGAGCTTGGCGGCGAACAGGTCCCGGGGAAAGCGTTCCAGCAGTTGTTCGCCGAGGCCGAGCACTTGCCCCAGGTCGTCGGCGATCCAGGCGCGCAGCAGGGCCAGGTATAGGTCGGCCCGGGCATGTCCGGCGGGGGTGGCGCTTGCCCGCTGCCGGTAGCGTTCGGCCAGGACCGGGCCTTCGGGGGATTCGCTGAACATCAGCAGGATGCCGGCGAAGGCATTGGCCAGGCGTGACTGCGGATCGGCGTCGGCGGTGGCGAGGATCGACTCGGCGCGAGGGTGGTAGCCGAGAAAACCGCCGATGAACGCGTCGATGCCTTCGCGGGTCGCGGTGTGCTCGGTGTCGAGGGGGTTGCCCAGGTAATCCAGTGACATGCTCTTGAGACTCGGTGGTTCGAAGGCAGCGGGTCTCGCAAGGCTTGTGCCAGTCCTGCACAGGAGGCCTATCCCTCAAGTCATGCATCGTCAGGACTGACGTCTTCGCAGGCAAGCCCTGCTCCTACAGTACGTAGTCGTTCACCGATTTTGTGTACGAGATCAGACTGTAGGAGCAGGGCTTGCCCGCGAAGAGGCCCTCGAACCTTGCACCGATCATACGGACGCCATCACCAGCAAGACGGCTCCTACAGGATCGTGACGGCTGCTGCTTTTTCCACAGTCGGGCCAGTGGCTGTGGTTTTTTCATCAGCGCCAGTGCCCTCGAAAACCGCTAAAAGCCCGCAAAAGACCCCCCTTCCAGGCCCTGGCACAGGCCTTGCTAAACCGCTTCAAAGGGCCGGGCGCCTGTCCGTGGTTGCCTGCCTGATGAATCTTTTCTGCGGAGCCCGCCATGCCTGATCTCACCCCGACCCATTCGTCTCGCACCCGGCCCCTGCGCCGGGTGTTGCTCGGCCTTGCGGCTGGTGCGTTGATCCTGGCCGGCAGCGTCCAGGCCGAGCCCCGGGAGGGCGGCGTACTGAACCTGGTGGCCCAGCCGGAGCCGCCGTCGTTGATGCATGGGGTGGTCAGCCACGTCTCGACCCAGTACGTCAGCGGCAAGATCCTCCAGAGTCTGCTCACCTACGACACCGCGCTCCAGCCCAAGCCGGTGCTGGCAAAAAGCTGGACGATTGCCCCCGACGGCCTGACCTACACCTTCGACCTGCAGGACGGCGTGCATTGGCATGACGGCCAGCCCTTCACCTCGGCCGACGTGGTGTTCAGCTTCCAGACCTTCTACCCGGAGGTGGACAAACGTCTGGGCGGGATCTTTACCGACTATGTGACCTCCATCGAGGCCACGGGGCCGTTGCAGGTGGTCTTCCACCTGAAGAAACCCTTTGCCCCCTTGCTCTCTTCCCTGGGCAGCGGCCTGCGCCCCGTGGTGCCCCGGCACCTCTACGAGGGCTCGGATTTTCGCAACAACCCCTACAACCTCAAGCCCGTGGGCACCGGGCCGTTTGTCTTCGAAGAATGGAAACGCGGCGCCTATATCAAGCTGGGCAAGAACAAGGACTACTGGAAAAAAGACCTGCCGCACCTCGACGGCATCGTCTTCCACGTGATTCCCGATGCCTCGTCCCGGGCCGCGGCGTTCGAACGCGGGGATATCCAGGCACTGCGCAGCGGCGACGCCGACTACTCCGATCTCAAGCGCCTGACCGCCTTGCCCGGCGTGCAGTCTTCGGAGAAAGGCTGGGAGCTGTATGCCGGCCTGACCTTTCTGCAGATCAACACCCGCAAGCCACCGCTGAACAATCCCAAGGTGCGCCAGGCGATCCTCTATGCGCTGAACCGGCAGTTTATCGTCGACAATATTTTCTTCGGTTCCGGCAAGGTCGCCCAGGGGCCGTTTGTTTCCACCACGCCGTATCACGACCCGAACCTGCCGCAGTACAGCTATGACCTGAAGAAGGCCAAGGCGCTGATCGCCGAGTCCGGCGTGGATGTCGGCGCGGTGCGTATCCGCCTGCTCAACGGTGAGAAGGGCGGCGCCTGGGAGCGCCTGGCCGAATACACCAAGCAGGCCCTGCAACCCCTGGGCTTCAAGGTCCAGGTAGTCACCTCGGATGCCGCCACCTGGTTCCAGCGGGTCAGCGACTGGGACTTCGACCTGACCTACAACTTCATCTTCCAGATCGGCGACCCCTACCTGACCACCGCCTACCTCTATCGCTCGGACTACATCCTCAAGACCTCACCGTTTGCCAATGTCAGCGGTTACAACAGCCCGCAGGCCGATGCCTTGTGGAATCAGGTCGCCGACACCCCGGAAGGCGAGCAGCGCCGCCAGGTCTACAGCCGCCTGGAAAACCAGCTGAACATCGACCTGCCCATCGCGCCGATCTTCGAAATGCGCTACCCGACGCTGTTCCACAGCCAGGTCAAGAACCTGCTGCAAACCGCCACCAGCCTCAACGAGGACGATGAAAGCGTCTACCTCGACGGCCCGGCGCCATGAACCTGTTGCGCTTCCTCGGCGCCCGCTTGAGTCGGGCGCTGCTGATGATCCTCGGGGTGCTGGTGCTGAGCTTCCTGCTGATCCGCCTGACCCCTGGCGATCCGGCCTTGCTGATGGCCGGCGAGGCCGGCGTCGACGATGTGCACTATATCGACAACCTGCGGCATGACATGGGCCTGGACCAGCCGCTGGCCCGGCAACTGTTGATCTACCTGGGGCAGGTCGCGCACCTGGACCTGGGGTATTCCTACCGCAACCAGACCTCGGTCTGGTCGCTGATCGCCGAGCGCCTGCCCGCCACCCTGGCGCTGATGGGCTCGGCGTTCCTGCTCTCGTCCCTGGCGGGGATCGCCCTCGGCGTGCTCGCGGCCCGTAGCCGGGAGCGCCGGCCCTGGTTGGACGGGCTGATTTCCCAAGGCGCTTTGCTGCTCTACGCCGTGCCGACCTTCTGGCTGGCGATGCTGCTGATCCTGTTGTTTTCCGTACACCTTGACTGGTTGCCGGCCTTTGGCCTGGAGACCGTGGCCGCGGACTTCCACGGCTGGGCCTGGCTGGCGGATCGGCTGCGCCATCTGCTGCTGCCGTGCCTGTCCCTGAGTTTTCTGTTCCTGGCCCTGTATATCCATCTGACCCGCGCCGCGACCCTTGAAGCGCTGGGCCAGGAATATGTCTACACCGCCCGGGCCAAGGGCCTGACCCCACGGCGCATTCTCTGGGCCCATGTCCTGCGTAATGCGCTGCTGCCGGTGGTGACCTTTGCCGGCCTGCAACTGGGACAACTGGCCAGCGGCGCCTTGCTGGTGGAGGTGGTCTATTCCTGGCCGGGCATCGGTCGGCTGATGTACGACGCCCTGGCGCAACGTGACTACGGCGTGTTGATGGGCGGCTTCCTGGTGATCTCGACGCTGGTGGTCGGTTTCAACCTGTTGACCGATCTGGCCTGCCGGCTGCTGGACCCGCGTATCGGCGCCCAGGGTCAGTCCTGATGAATGAGGTTTCAGTGATTCGACGTTTTCTCGCACAACCTTCGGCGCTGATCGGCGCCGGTTTCCTGCTGTTGCTGAGCCTGCTGGCGCTGGCCGCGCCCTGGCTGACCGACAGTACGCCCTGGGAGATGAACACCACGCCGCTGTTGGCACCGTTCCAGGACCCGGCCCATTGGCTGGGCAGCGATATGCTTGGGCGCGATCTCGGCAGCGGCTTGTTGTACGGCGCCCGGGTGTCCCTGGCGGTGGCCGTCCTTTCGAGCCTGGCGACCTTGCTGGTGGGCGCCCTGGTGGGCGCGGTCGCCGGCTATTTCGGTGGTTGGCTCGATGGTGTGCTGATGCGTATCGCGGAGTTCTTCCAGATCATTCCGCAACTGGTGCTGGCGGTGATCCTGGTGGCGGTACTGGAACCCTCGCTGGGCTCCATTGTGCTGGCGATCACCCTGGTGGCCTGGCCAGGAGTAGCGCGCCTGGTACGTGGCGAATTCCTCAGCCTGCGCCAGCGCGAGTTTGTCCAGGCGGCCCAGGTTTTGGGGCAGTCGCCGCTGGCGATCATCACCCGGCAGATCCTGCCCAATGCCCTGGCGCCTTTGCTGGTGACCCTGACCTTCGTGATGGCGACGGCGATTCTCACCGAGGCCGCGTTGGCGTTTCTCGGCCTCGGCGATCCCGATGCCATGAGTTGGGGCTACATGATCAATGCCTCGCGCGGGCTGCTGCGCGAAGCCTGGTGGATGAGCTTGCTGCCGGGCCTGGCAATCCTGCTCTGCGTGCTGGCGGTCAATCGCGTGGGCGAAGGACTGCGGGTGGCCTTTGAGCCGACCCGTCGGCAGGGAGTCAACCCATGAGCCAGGACCGCACACCGTTGTTGAGCATCGAGCGACTGCGTATCGCCTTGCCCGCGGGCGCCGATCGCAGCCATGCGCTGTATGACCTGTCGTTGTCGCTGGTGGCGGGGGAGTGCCTGTGCCTGGTGGGGGAGTCGGGTTCCGGAAAATCCATGCTGGCCAAGGCGTTGTTGCGCCTGCTGCCAGCCCCCTTGCGTGTCGAGAGCGGAACCTTGCGTTTTCGCGGCGAGGACCTGGCCGGCCGTGACGAGGAGGGGATGCGTCAGTTGCGCGGCCGGACCCTCAGTATGGTGTTCCAGGAGCCGATGAGTGCGCTTAATCCCTTGTTGAGCATCGGCCGACAGATCGATGAAACCCTGCGTGCCCATGGCGAGCGCTCGGCCCGGGTGCGCGAGCGGCGGGTGCTCGACCTGCTCGGTTATGTCGGCCTGCCTGATCCGATCCGGCTACGGCGGGCCTATCCCTTCGAGCTGTCCGGCGGTCAGCGCCAGCGGGTGGTGATCGCCATGGCCCTGGTCTTCGATCCGGACCTGCTGATCGCCGACGAACCGACCTCGGCGCTGGATGTGACCACCCAGGCGCAGATCCTCGACCTGTTGCGTCGTATCCAGCGTGACAAGGGCATGGCGATAGTGTTTATCACCCACGATTTTGCCGTGGTGCGGGCGATTGCCGACCGCGTGCTGGTGCTGGAGCGCGGCCATGTGATCGAGCAGGGGTCGGCCCGACAGGTGCTCGAGGCGCCCCGCGAAGCGTATACCCAGCGTCTATTGGCGGCGGTCACGGCGCAGCCGCTGGCGCCGCGCCCGTTATTGGCCGAGGCGCCCGAGGTCCTTGGCGCGCGACAGTTGGAAAAGCACTTCGTCGGTCGTGGCGGTTGGTGGAGTCGCCGCCAGACCCAGGCCTTGGCCGGGCTCGACCTGCACCTGCGTGAAGGCGAGACCCTGGGCATCGTCGGCGAGTCGGGTTCCGGCAAGTCGACCCTGGGTCGCTGCCTGGTACGCCTGCTGCAACCGGACGCCGGCAGCCTGGAGTGGCAGGGGCATGAGGTGGCGAACCTGTCCCAGGGCCGGCTGCGGCCGATGCGCGGTGAGATCCAGATGATTTTCCAGGACCC
The DNA here is from genome assembly GCF_013385425.1 of Pseudomonas gingeri. Classification (GTDB taxonomy): domain Bacteria; phylum Pseudomonadota; class Gammaproteobacteria; order Pseudomonadales; family Pseudomonadaceae; genus Aquipseudomonas; species Aquipseudomonas gingeri_D. The sequence goes on from NZ_JACAQA010000015.1 coordinate 114,154, forward strand.
CTTTGCCTCGCTCAACCCACGCCAGACAGTGGGGCAGATCGTTATGACCGGCCCCTTGGCCCAGGGCGTTTCCCGGGCGGAGTCGGCCCGGCGGGCCCGCGAGTTGCTGGAGCAGGTCGGTTTGCCCGCCGTAGCGTTCGAGCGTTTTCCCCATGAGTTTTCCGGCGGTCAGCGGCAACGCATCGGTATAGCCCGAGCCCTGGCCGTACGGCCGAAGATCCTGATTGCCGACGAGTGCGTCTCGGCCCTGGATGCCCTGGTCCAGGTCCAGATTCTTGAACTGCTGGAGGCCCTGCAACGGCAGTTCCGCCTGAGCCTGGTGTTTATTACCCATGACCTGCGGGTCGCGGCCCGTCTGTGCGACCGCATCGCGGTGATGCAGGGCGGACGGATTGTCGAGCAGGGCGATACGGCCCGCTTGTTTGCCGAACCGCAACATCCTTACACCCGGACCTTGCTCGGGGCCGCCGCGTTGGCGCTGCCCGATACTTCCACCGAACCGGCGATGGCCGAGGCACTGTGAGTGCACCCTTTTTCTCTTGCACAGGACTGTCACACCCATGACCGAGTTTCGATCCTTTAGTCATCTGCCCGTGGTGCGGGGTGAACGGCTGGAAGTCCGTCCCGGGCGACGCCTCAGCGTGGCCCATCGTCCGGGAACGGAGAAAGCCGCGACCGTGGTGTTTTTCTGCCATGGCGCGGGGGGCAACAAGGATCAGTGGCGTGAGCAATGGCAAGCCCTCGGCGAGCAGGGCTACAGCCTGGTGGCCTGGGATCTGCTGGGTCATGGCGAGAGCGACAAGCCGCGGCGGGCGGCGGCCTATGCCTGGAAGGAATTGGTGGCGGATGTCGTGGAGCTGCTGCGGCGTTTCGGAGGTGAGCGCAACCTGATCGTGGCCCACTCCTTTGGCACCGGGTTGACCCTCAGCGCGTTGTTGCAGGTGAATTCGGTCAGTGGCGCCTTGCTGCTCGGCACGCAACTGCATCGGCCCTTGAGTCGCGGCGGCTTGCTGGCGTTGCCGGCCTGGATACTGGAGCTGATCCGGCCGGTGTTGGCCAAGGGATTTCGCGAGCGGGCCTGGCATCCGTCCGTCGACCCGCGCTTGCTGGCGCATGAGGAGAAGTTGACCGAGCGTAATCGGCTGTATGTGTTCAAGGGGCTGGTGCAGGGTGTGCAGTGGCCCGAGGCCGAGCGGGTGGCGCAACTGAGGTTGCCGGTCCAGGTCCTGGCCGGCGACAGCGACGGCCTGACCCCGGCCAGCGGTGGTGAGGCGCTGGCGCGGCAGTTGCCGGATGCACAGTTCCAGGTGCTGGAGGCATGCGGGCACCAGGTGATGTTGGAGAAGCCGCAGCAGGTGCTGGCCGCGTTCGAGCAATTGCTGCAACGCCTCCCGTAATCAGGCGCTGACCATCAACTCGATTCGGCAACCCGGCTGGGCATCCCGCACCTCAAGGCGCATATCATGCAGCCGCGCCACCGCCGCCACCATGCTCAACCCCAGCCCGTTGCCCGCCGTATGCCGACTGGATTCGGAACGGTACAGCCGCCGGAACACCGCCTCGCGCTCGGCTTCGGGAATTCCCGGGCCATTATCCATCACGCACAGGCCGCGTCTGTCCGGAGCGTCCATCACCGTCACCTGTACCTGGCTGTGGTCAGGCGAAAACTTGATGGCGTTGTCCAGCAGGTTGCAGGTTGCATCGAACAGCAACTGCGCATCGCCGAAAATCAGGCAGGGCGCGGGCGCGCAATTCAAGGTCAGTTCGATACCACGCTCTTCGGCCAAGGGCTCGAAAAACTCGGCCGCATCGGCGGCGATACGGTTCAGGTCGATCTCGGCAAAGCTGCTGCGCCGGGCGCTGGCTTCGATCTCGGAAATCCGCAACAGCGCGCGGAAGGTCGACAGCAAACCCTGGGCATCCTCGATGGCGTTGTCGATGGCCGCCTGGTATTCCTCCTCGCGCAGGTGCCGGCGCTGGGCCCGTTCCAGGCCCGCGAGCAAGCGGGTGAGGGGCGTGCGCAAGTCGTGGGCGATATCGTCGCAGACCCCCTTGACCTCGCTCATCAGGCGCTCCAGCTCGTCAAGCATCTGATTCACTACAGTGGCGATACGGTCGATATCGTCACGGTTGCCACGGGTCGGCAGGCGCTCGTTGAGGTGGCCCTTGACGATGCGTTCGATGGAACGGGTCAGCACATCCAGCCGTCGGCGCGCCGCGTAGCCCAGCCCGACCGCCCCGAGCAGGCCCACCAGCAGCAGCAGCGAGCCGCCGGAGACCATCGCGTTGACCAGCAACTCGTCGAACTCGCTGAGGTCATGGATATCCTGGGCCACCATCAGGGTCTGGCCATTGTCCAGGCGATGCATGACGAAGCGGATCGGCCGGCTCTTTTTTTGCGGCTGCTTCCAGTTGAATTCGGCGGGTTTGTCGTAGCCCTTGAAGGCCGGCATTTCAATGACCGGTCCGGCAATCAGCTGGCCTTGGGCATCATAGAGGCCGTGGGGCAGGCGACCGTCGATATCCTGTTCGGAGTGCTTGCGGATTTCCGCCAGGCGCAGGTCTTCGGGCTGCGCGCTACGGTTGTCGATCTGCCGATAAAGGGCGGTATCGACCTCGGCCATCAGGTAGCCGGCGGTTTGCCAATAGATATAACCGAACAGCGCGAGGAACGAGCAACTGAACAGCGCCAGGGACATCAGCGCCGTGCGGAAACTGATGGTGCGGGGGATTTCACGCAGGTGAGCGTAGAACATAGCCTGCCCCGCGAATGGTATGGATCATCGGTTCCTCGCCGTCGCCATCGACCTTGCGGCGCAAACGGCCCATATGCACTTCAATGACATTGGTGCGTTCGTCATAGGCGTAGTTCCACACGGCCTCGAACAGCATGGTCCGTGTCACCACCTGTTCGGCGTGTTGCACCAGGTATTCGAGCAGGGCGTATTCCCGGGGCAACAGCTCGACCATCCGTTCGCCGCGCTTGACACTGCGCTTGAGCAGATCCAGCTCCAGGTTGCCGACCCGCAGGCGGTTGACCCGTTCCTCGCTGGGAGCGACCCGGCGGCGGCTCAAGGCATCGAGGCGGGCGGTCAGCTCGATGAACTCGAAGGGCTTGGTCAGGTAGTCGTCACCGCCGGCCCGCAGGCCACGCACCCGTTCGTCGAGCGCGCTGAGGGCGCTGAGGATCAGCACCGGCGTGGCGATACCCGAAGCGCGCAAGGCGGTGAGCATGCCCAGGCCATCGAGGGCACCGGGGAGCATGCGGTCGAGAACGATAACGTCGTAGCTGTCGCTGATGGCGCGCACCAGGCCTTCCCGACCGTTATCGACGTGGGTGACATCGAAGCCGTGGTCTTGCAGGGCGGCTTCGATCTCCCGGGCAGTGGCGGGGTCGTCCTCGACGACCAGAACATGGGTCATGGGCACTTCGCAGAATGAGAGAGGGTGGTAGTCTTGCATGGACCCCGGAGGAGTCTGGCTGGCCAGTGAATCGTGCTTGGCTGGTCGACCGGCATAGTGTGCCAAACCGGGTTTATCTGAAAGGTCGCGTCAATATGAAAAAAAGTTTAGCTGAACCAGCGCGGAGCCGGTCTTGAGAATCCTGGTCATCGAGGATGACGCCAAGGCAGCCAGCTACCTGGTGCGTGGTCTCAATGAAAGCGGGCACGTCACCGATACCGTCGACGATGGCCGCAGTGGCCTGGACATGGCCCTGGAAGGGATCTACGACGCCTTGATCGTCGACCGCAAACTGCCGGGGCTGGACGGTCTTGCGTTGGTCCAGGAACTGCGGCGCCAGGGCTTGCGCACGCCGGTGCTGATGCTCAGCGCCCTGGATTCCACCGCCCAGCGGGTCGAAGGCTTGCGCGCCGGGTGTGATGATTACCTGGCCAAGCCCTATGCCTTTGTCGAGGTGCTTGCCCGGCTCGAAACCTTGCAGCGTGGCCGTGATCCGGTGGTGGGATTGTCGCGGACCTTGCGGGTCGGCCGCCTGCAACTGGATTGTGCCGCCCGCACCGCGACCCGTGAAGGGCAGGTCATTGTCCTGCAGCAGCGCGAGTCGCTGATCCTGGAAAAGCTGATGCGCCACTGCGATGAAGTGGTGACCCGCAGCATGCTGCTGGAGAGTGCCTGGGACTATGACTTCGACCCCATCGACAACGTGATCGACAAACACATCTATCGGTTGCGCCGCAAACTGGATGCCGGCTTCAGCCATTCGTTGATCCAGACCGTGCCGGGGGTTGGGTACCGGTTGCTACAGGACGACGAAGACCCCCTTGATGCGCCACTGCGGTCAACGCCTCCTCTGTAGGAGCGAGCTTGCTCGCGATGGTCGTCCAGGCTCCGCTGGGTATCAGATGCCCCGCGTTATCGTTGACGTCCATCGCCAGCAAGCTGGCTCCTACAAGGAACCGCGTTCACATGATATTTACCTAAACTAAAATTTAGCTTTGGAGGAACGGGACGCGGGCCTCTGCCTGATAGCTTCGGAATCTGATCGATGGCTCTGCCACACAGGTTCTGGAGATATTCCGTAGATGCGTCTCACGCCGAGATTCGAGGTTTTTCATCCACCTCAGGCCCCAAGCCGACTGTTCCGCGCCCTGGCCTTGGTCGGCCTGACGCTGTTGAGTGGCTGCTCGCTGGTGCCGGGCTACCAGCAGCCGGCCTTGCCCCTGGCCCCGCAGTGGTCGGCCAAGGACCCGTCCGCCGCTTCAGTCGATGCGGCAGGCGGCCCTTGGTGGCGTGAGTTCCACAGTGCCGAGCTCGATGGCCTGATTGCCCGTGGCCTGAACGACAACTACAGCCTCAAGGCTGCCGTGAGCCGGGTCGACCAGGCCCGGGCCATTGCCCAGGTGGCCGGTGCCGGGCAATACCCCAACCTGTCCCTGGGCGGCAACTACCAGCGCCAGAACAATTACGGCAGCACGAAAAAATCCAGCGTCTTCGCCGAAGCCACCTACGAGGTGGACTTCTGGGGCAAGCAACGGGCCACCGCCGATTCCTCCCAGGCCCTGGCCAATGCCAGCCAATTCGATGCCCAGACCCTGCGCATGACCCTCGGCGCGAGCATCGCCGACACCTACTTCCAGGTCCTCTCGCTGCAGGACCGCGTGCGCCTGGCCCAGTCCATCGCCGCCGACGCCAGCCAAGTCCTCGATCTGGTGCAGGTGCAGGCCAGCCAGGGCGCGGTGTCGAGCCTGGAAGTCGAACAGCAGCGCAATGCCCAGCAAACCTTCCAGGCCGCCGTGCCGCTGTTGCAACAGCAGCTCGACGCGGCCAAGTATCAACTGGCGACACTGGTGGGCGTGCCGCCTGAAGGCTTCGAGGTCCAGCAAACCGGGCTCGACGCCCTCCAGGTGCCACAACCCAAGGTCGGCCTGCCCGTCGGCCTGGTGCGCCAACGCCCGGATATCCAGGCCGCAGAAGCGCGCCTGGTTTCAGCCAACTACGACGTCGGCGTGGCCCGGGCAGCGTTCCTGCCCAACCTTTCCCTGGACCTGCTCGGTGGTATCGACACCCTGGCCGGCGGGCATATCTGGAGCATCGTCGGCAACCTGACCCAGCCGGTGTTCAGCGGCGGCCAACTGACCGGACAACTGCACGCCGACCAGGCCCATGTGCAGGAACTGACCGCCAGCTATCGCGCCTCGATCATCGAAGCCCTGCGTGATGTGGAAACCCAGCTCAGCGCAGCGCGGCAACTGGACCAGGCCTACAGCCTGAACCAGGCCGCCGTCGGCTCCGCCCGCGAAGCCGCGCGCCTGGCCCAGGTTCGTTACCGCCTCGGCTCCACCGATTTCCAGACGCTGCTGGTGGTCGAGCGCACCCAGTACCAGGCCGAAGACAGCCTGCTCCAGGTGCGCCTCCAGCATCTGCAGGCCGCCGTCGGCCTGTTTCGTGCCATCGGCGGCGATTTCAGCGCGCCGACCCTGGCCGCCGCCACTCCTTCTTCTCCCTTTCAGGTCGTTCAGCCATGAAGCACTCACCCCAGGCGCCATCCCAACCTCGTCGTCTGCGCCTCGGCCTGCTGGTCGTCGCCATGCTCGGCGCTTCGCTGTTGATCAAGACCCAATGGATCGACCGCGTCCAGGCGGCACCGACAGCTCCTGTTGATAGCGCTATCCCGGTGGTGATGCAGGCGGCGGGGCAAAAGGATCTGCCGATCTGGATCGACGCCATCGGCAACGTCCAGCCCCTCAACACCGTCAATGTGCGGGTGCGGGTCGACGGCGAGCTGCAGAAAGTCCTGTTTACCGAAGGCCAGATGGTCAACGCCGGCAGTCAGTTGGCGCAGATCGATCCACGGGTCTACCAGGCGCAGGTGGCCCAGGCCCAGGCGCTGGTCAGCAAGGACCAGGCGCAGTTGGCCAACCTCAAGGTCAATCTCGACCGGGCCAGCAAGCTGGCAGCGGCCAAGGCCGGCCCGACCCAGGATGTCGATACCTATCGGGCCCAGTTGGCGGCCCAGCAGGCCACGGTCCAGGCCGACCAGGCGGCCCTGGAGAATGCCCGCCTGCAACTGGCTTTCACCCGGATCGACGCGCCGTTCACCGGCCGGACCGGGCAACGCCTGCTGGACGTCGGTTCGATTGTCCACGGCACCGATGCCACGGGCCTGGTGACCCTGACGCAGATGGACCCGATCTCGGTGGCCTTCGCGGTGTCCCAGGACGACCTGGCGCGGATCCTCAAGGAAAACGCCGTGGCCCCCTTGCAGGTGCTCGCCATGAGCCGCGACGGCCATCAGCAACTGGCGAGCGGCTCCCTGAGCTTTATCGACAGCCAGGTGATCGCCGCCAGCGGGCAGATCCAGCTCAAGGCGCAATTTCACAATGCCGGCCAGCAACTCTGGCCCGGCCAACTGGTGGGCGCGCGTCTGCTGGTGAATACCCAGAAGGCCGTCACCGTGGTGCCGGCCAATGCGGTGCAGCAAGGGCAGAAGGGCGACTTCGTCTATGTGGTCAATGCCGACCAGCGGGTCGAGCCACGGCAGGTGACGGCGGCGACGGTGGTCGACGGCCAGCAGTGGATCAAGGACGGCCTGGCGCCGGGTGAAGTGGTGGTGGTCCAGGGCCAGTCGCGGATCGCCCCCGGGCTCAAGGTCAAGCCGGTCAGCCTGGATACGGACCCGGCGGCACCTGAGGTGGCGTTGAGCGGCAGCGCCGGAGGCAAGCCATGAACCTGCTCGCCGGTCTGATCCAGCGCCGCACGGGCCTGTGCCTGCTGGCCCTGGGGGTGATGCTGCTGGGCACTTTTGCCTATTTTCAACTGCCGGTGGCGCCGTTGCCGACGGTGGACTTTCCCACCATCCAGGTCACCGCCAAGCTCTCCGGGGCCAGCGCCGAAACCATGGCGACCTCGGTGGCGACGCCGCTGGAACGGGCCTTCGCCGCCGTGCCCCAGGTCACCTCGATGACCTCCTCGAGTTCCTCGGGCAAGACCCAGATCGTCCTGCAGTTCGACCTGTCGCGTAATATCGACGGCGCGGCCCAGGACGTGCAGACGGCGATCAACACCGCCAGCGCGACCTTGCCGAAAACCATGACCAGCACGCCGACCTTCAACAAGGTCAACCCGGCGGAGTTCACCGTGCTGTCCCTGGCCCTGACCTCGCCGACGCGGACCTTGCCGGAGCTGGATCGCTACGCCGACAACTACCTGGCCCAGCGCCTGTCGCAGATGCCCGGCGTCGGCCTGGTGGATTTCCATGGCGAGCAGAAGCCGGCGGTGCGCATCCAGATCGACCCGGATGCCCTGGCGGCCCGTGGCCTGACCCTGGAGGAAGTGCGCAGCATCGTCGGTCTCAGCACCCTCGATCAACCCAAGGGCAACCTCAACGGCCAGTATCGCTCGGTGACCCTCGATGCCACCGACCAACTGCTCGACCCCAAGGGTTATCGCGAACTGGTGGTGGCCTACAAGGCCGGGGTGCCGATCAAGCTCGGCGACCTGGGCCGGGTCATCGATGGTGCCGAGGACACCCAGCAGGCCGCCGGTATCGACGGCCAGCCGACGGTGATCGTCGACATCCACAAGCAGCCGGGCTTCAACGTGCTGTCGACCATCGCCAATATCAAGGCCAGCCTGCCGGCCCTGACCGCGTCCTTGCCCCGGGATGTGCAGGTCCAGGTGGTCGGCGACCGCACCCAGACCATCAATGCCTCGGTCAACGACGTGCAGTTCACCTTGCTGCTGTCCATCGCCCTGGTGGTCGTGGTGATCTTCGTGTTCCTGCGCAAGGCCACGGCGACCCTGATCCCGACCCTGACCATCCCGCTGTCGCTGGTGGCGACCTTTGCCGTGATGTACCTGCTGGGCTACAGCCTGGACAACCTGTCGATCATGGGCCTGGCGATTGCCGTCGGCTTCGTGGTGGACGACGCCATCGTGGTCATGGAAAACATCGTCCGCCACCTGGAAATGGGCAAGTCGCGGATCCAGGCGGCGGTGGACGGTTTGCGCGAGGTGGGTTTCACCATTGTCTCGATGACCGTGTCGCTGATCGCGGTGTTCCTGCCGATCCTGTTGATGGGCGGCATCGTCGGGCGGCTGATGCGTGAGTTCGCGGTGACGGTCAGCGTGGCGATCCTGATGTCCGGCGTGGTCTCCCTGACCGTGACACCGATGCTCTGCGCCTGGTTGCTCAAGCCGGAACACGAGTCGCGCCCGAGCCGTTTCGGCGATGCCTGCGAGGCGGTCTACAACCGGATTCACGAGGGCTACCGACGCAGCCTGGAGTGGGTGCTCGATCACCAGCGCCTGACCCTGGCCGTGGCGGTCGCCACCTTCGTCGCCACGGCCATGCTCTACCTGTATATCCCCAAGGGCTTTTTCCCGCAGCAGGACACCGGCCTGATCCAGGGCGTCGCCGAAGCCGCCTCGGATATCTCGCCGGAGGCCATGCGCCAGCGCGTTGCGCTGCTGGCCGATATCGTCAGCGCCGACCCGGCGGTGGCCAAGGCCTATTACTGGATCGGCCCCAACCCGACGGTCAGCCAGGGCCGGGTGATGGTCAACCTCAAGCCGTTCGACCAGCGCACGGCCAGCGCCCAGCAGGTGATCGCGCGCTTGCAGCCGGCCCTCGACAAGGTCCAGGGCATCAAGCTGTTCCTGCAGGCCAACCAGGATATCCAGATCGGCGGCCGGGCCAGCAAGACCCAGTACCAGTACACCTTGCAGGACCCGGACAGCCAGGAGCTGGACCATTGGAGCGGGTTGCTGCTGGACCGTCTCAAACAGTTGCCGCAACTACGCAACGTCACCTCCGACCAACAGCGCGCCGCCCCCCAGGCGACCCTGGTGATCGACCGGCCCTCGGCGGCGCGGTTGGGGGTCAATGTGCAGGCGATCGACGACGTGCTCTATGACGCCTTCGGCCAACGGCAGATCGCTACCATGTTCACCCAACTGGACCAGAACCACGTCATTCTCGAACTCGATCCGCGCTGGCAGATGTCCATCGACACTCTCAAGCACCTGTATGTGCGTTCCACCTCCGGAGAGATGGTGCCGCTGGATATGCTGGCGAGTATCCGCAACGAGCTGGCGCCGATCATCATCAACCACCAGGGTGTGTTCCCGGCCATTACCCTGTCGTTCGACCTGGCCCCGGGGCAGGCCTTGAGCGATGCGGTCAACGCCATCGAGAAGGCTTCGCTGGCGGTGGGCCTGCCGGACACGGTGTCGGGGAGTTTCCAGGGCACCGCCCAGGCGTTCAAGGATTCGCTCAAGTCGCAACCCTGGCTGATCCTGGCGGCGATCCTGACGGTCTATATCGTCCTCGGGGTGCTCTATGAAAACGCCATCCATCCGCTGACGATCATTTCCACCTTGCCCTCGGCCGGCTTCGGCGCCTTGTTGGCGTTGATCATCTGCGGGCAGGACCTGTCGGTGCTGGGCATGATCGGGATCATTCTGCTGATCGGCATCGTCAAGAAGAACGCGATCATGATCGTCGACTTCACCCTGGAGGCCGAGCGTGGTGGCATGGCGCCGCGAGAGGCGGTGCATGAAGCCTGCCTGCTGCGCCTGCGGCCGATCCTGATGACGTCGCTGGCGGCGTTGCTCGGTGCCGTGCCCCTGGCCTTCGGGCATGGCGCGGGTTCGGAATTGCGTCAGCCCCTGGGGATCGCCATTGTCGGCGGGTTGGCGGTGTCGCAACTGCTGACGCTCTACACCACGCCGGTGGTCTACCTGTGGTTCGACCGGTTGCGCGGGCAAAAAAAAGCCCGCAACGAAGGCGAGCTGAATCAAGTTGAAACGAGGAGTGAATCCATCCTAGAGGGGCAGAAGTGAAATCGGCGTGAAAGGCCCGGCCAGGAAAATGAAAGTTTCGTGACCGGGTGGTCATTCGTCGGAACCTTGCGCCAGGGGCTGCGTGTCGCTGCCGGTCGACTACGCTCAATATTTTTGAAGCCGCCGGGGATTTGCCGGTGGGGATCCATTATGTTGATGAGGAGATGGCTATGAAGGATGCGTACATTTACGACAACGGGGATGAGTTTCCGATCAACAATCGGCTGCGTTGCGGCCAGACGGCCTATGTGGCGGAGTTTGGTGGGGAGGTGCCGGTCGAGGCGGCTGAGGTCAAGTCCGTGAGGCCCGCGCCCACGCTGCTGGTCAAGCCACCGTATTTTCCCAAGGCGGCCAAGCCGCGTTTGAAAAAGCACGCCTGACCCCGTTCAGCCAGGTCTGAACACGGTCCCTGTAGGAGCCGGCTTGCTGGCGATGGCGGTATTCCAGGCGACGGCGATGTCGACCATCGGATCGCATCGCCAGCAAGCCGGCTCCTACAGGTTGTGTGGTGTCTTCAAGAGCCCATTTCCGTAGTTGGCCGGCATCGCGCTTTCAGCGCCGACGCAAACTCTGCTCCATCCGGCTGATGCCTTCCTCCAGCAAGGCCCTCGGGCAACCGAAGTTCAAGCGCACGAACTGCTGCGCGTCGTCGCCAAACTCGATCCCCGCGCTCAACCCCACCTTGGCCTCTTCGAGGAAAAACCGGTACGGGTCCGCAAGCCCCAACGCGCTGCAATCGAGCCAGGCCAGGTAAGTCCCTTGAGCCGGGTGCAGGACCACACCCGGCAACCGGGTTTCCACCGCGTGTTGCAGGTAGTCGCGGTTGGCCTGCAGGTATTGCACCAGGCCAGCGAGCCACGGCCCGCACTCGGTGTAGGCCGTGCAGGTGGCTTCCAGCCCCAGGGCATTGACGCTGTCGACCATCCCCCCGCGTGCCGCGTTGAAGCGCTCGCGTACCGCCGGATCCTGGACAATGGCGTAAGCAGTCTTCAGCCCGGCGATGTTATAGGCCTTGCTCGCCGACATCAGGGTGATGGTGCGCCTGGCGATCTCCGGGCTCAGGGAGGCGATCGGTACATGACGACGGCCATCGAAGCAGAGGTCGGCATGGATCTCGTCGCTGATAATCAGCGCGCCCTGTTCCAGGCAGATATCCGCCACCTGTTGCAGTTCTTCCCGGGGGAAGACCTTGCCCAGCGGGTTGTGCGGGTTGCTCAGCAGCAGCGCGCCGCCGCCTTGCAAGGCGGTACGCAGGGCACCGAAGGGCGTGACATAGTCACCCTGGACATCGCGCTCGAACGCCAGCTCGACTTTCGGCAGGTTCCAGTGACCCGGCGCCAGGCGCAGCGGGCGGTAGTTGGGCGTCTGCACCACGACGTTCTGGCCCGGTTGCACAAACGCGCGCAGCGCCATGTTGAAACCCGGTTCGACCCCTGGGAGGAAAATCAGCTCCTGGGGCTCCACGTACCAGGCGTACTTGGCCCGGAGGTCGGCGACGATGGCCAGGCGCAGGGCGTCCTGGGCCACGCTGTAACCCAGTTGCGGGTGTTCCAGGCGTTTGTGCAGGGCTGCGGTGATCGCGTCCGCCACTGGCAGGTCCATATCGGCCACCCACATGGGCAGGACGTCGGCCGGGTAGCGGCTCCACTTGGTGCTGCCAGTGTCGCGGCGGTCGATCAGCGTGTCGAAGTTGAAGGTCATGCTGGTGGTCAAACTCGAAAGAAATCCCCGAAAGCGTCGGGTGTTCGTGGCCTGGGACGGCGGTCCGATGCGTGTCGCCAGGGGGCGTCAGTCTAACTGTTCGGCATATCCGGTGGGATCTCGTCATCGCTGCGCACCACTCGGTTGCGCCCGCTATCCTTGGCCCGATAGAGGGCCTGGTCCGCCGCCTGGAGCACCTGGCTCACGGTCTGCCCGCCCTGGGGCCAGCCGGCCACGCCCAGGGAGATGGTCACCGGGATGCCGTTCGGGCTTTCGGTATAGGCCATCGTCGCCCGCAAACGCTCGGCCACCAGGGCCGCCTGGGCCAGTGGCGTGGAGGGCAGCAGCATAAGGAACTCCTCGCCACCCTGGCGGCAGAGCACGTCGCTTTCCCGGGAGTGGCGGCGGATCTGCTGGGCCAGGTGTTGCAGCACCAGGTCGCCGGCGCTGTGCCCGTAGCTGTCGTTGACCTGCTTGAAGTGGTCGATATCCAGGGCGATCAGCGAGAACGGCTGGCGGCGGCTTTCCCAGTCGTCGAGGATCAATTGCAGGCCACGGCGGTTGGTCAGGCTGGTCAGAGGGTCGGTGACGCTTTCCTGGTTGAGCTTGCCCAACTGCTGGTGCAGTGACATCAACGCTTTCTGCATGGTGTTCTTCAGCTGGGCGGCTTCGTAGTACCAGGCCCGCACCTTGCTCACCGACTGGGCGGCGGTAGATGAACCCCAATACTGCGTGGTATTGGCCAGTTGCCAGAGCGGTTTGCTGATCAGTGTCGAAATCCACCAGATACCCAGCAACGACAGGAGCAACAGCGGCACGGCGTAACCGGCGACTTCCAGCATCAACCGCTGCAGGCCTTCCAGAGTGATGGCGGTAGGCCGCTGGCTGATCACGCCCCAGCCGATCCGCGGCACCGGGGCATAGCCGGTGAGCATGTCGACGCCCTTGGAGTTTTTCAACCTCAGGCTGCCGGTTTCGCCGGCGATCACCGCGTCGATGGCCGGGTTGCCCTTGATCACGTCGCCGACCCGCGCCGGGTCCTGGTGATAGATCAACTGGCCCTGGGGGTCGACCACATAGAGGTAGGAGCCGTCACGGTAGTATTGTTCGCCCAGCAGTGAGTGGAGGATGTTCGGTTCGTTGAGGTAGATACCGGCGCCCAGGTAGCCGAGGTAGTTGCCATCACCGTCGAAGATCGGATGCGAGATCTGGATCATCAGGTGATTGTTGGCCCCGACATAGGGGCTGGAAATATAGGGTTGGCGCGCCAGGCTGGCCTGGCGAAAGCCTTCGCTTGCGGAAAAGGTGCCGGTCAGGTTCATCGAGGTGGGCGAGGAGGCGATGATCTTGCCGTCCGCGCGGATGACGATCACCGAGTTGAAGCTGCCGGTCTGGCGGCGCAATCGGTGCGCTTCCTGCCACAGTTGGTCCGGCTGGTCCCAGATCGCGGGGAGCAGTTCGCTGCTGAAGGCCAGTTGCTGCTGGGTCGACTTGAGGAAGTTGTTGGTGGTGTTGGCCAGCTTCAGGGCATAGATCCGATTGGCTTCCAGGGTCTGTTCCATCAGGAAGTTGCGCTGGGTCTGGTAGCTGGCGAAGAAAAGATTGCCGGCCGTCAGGGTGACGGCGGAAAGCGACAGCAACAGGATCAATCGGCGGAGGTCGATGCGTGGCATGGATTTCTTATGAAAATAATGGCGGGCGCGGGCAGCCTGAGGAGCAATGATAGATCAGAGCGCTCGGCAGCCCTAGCCCAGGCATGAAAATCCCGTGCCATTGCGCCCCTGTAGGAGCTGGCTTGCTGGCGATAGAAGCGACGCGGTTTGCTATCAGAGCGCGTCGCCTGGATCGCCGGCAAGCCGGCTCCTACAGGGGGGGGCGGTTTCCAGGCCGCGCCGCCCGGGTGGCGTCAGAAGATGTAATCGGTGGTCAGGAAGGTCGACTCGCGGTTATGGATGATATCGCTGATCAGCGCCTTGTTGCTGTCCTGGAACTTGGTGGCCACCAGGGTGCGGATCGAAAACACCCGCAAGGCATCGTGCACCGAGAGCGTACCTTCGGCCGAGTTCTTGCGTCCGTTGAACGGGTAGGTGTCCGGGCCGCGCTGGCACTGGGCATTGATATTGATCCGTCCGACCTGGTTGGCGAAGGTGTCCACCAGCCGGCCGACCTGGGCGGGATCGGTGCCGAAAATGCTCAACTGCTGGCCGAAATCCGACTCCAGCACATAGTCGATCACGGTTTCCAGATCCCGGTAGGGCACGATGGGCACCACCGGGCCGAACTGTTCTTCCTGGTACACGCGCATTCCGGCATTCACCGGGTACAACACCGCCGGGTAGAAGAACGAGGCGCGGGTCTGGCCGCCATTGGGGTTGATCACCCTGGCGCCCTTGTCCTGGGCATCGGCCACCAGGGCCTTGAGGTAGTCGATCTTGCCGGCTTCCGGCAGGGGCGTCAGCGCCACGCCATTGTCCCAGGGCATGCCCGGCACCAGGCTTTGCACCTTGCGGTTGAATTTCTCGATAAAACCTTCGATCACGTCCTCGTGCACGAACAGGATCTTCAGCGCGGTGCAGCGTTGGCCGTTGAACGACAATGAGCCGGTGACGCATTCGTTGACCGCGTTGTCCAGGTCGACCTCGGGCAGCACGATGGCCGGGTTTTTCGCATCCAGGCCCAGGGCCGCGCGCAGGCGGTGGGGCTTGGGATGGAGTTTCTTCAGGTCGCTGGCGGCCTTGTTGGTGCCGATAAAGGCGAAGATATCGATCTTGCCGCTGGCCATCAGCGCACTGACGGTTTCCCGGCCGCTGCCATAGATCACGTTGATCACCCCGGCCGGGAAGCTGTCGCGGAAGGCCTCCAGCAGCGGGCGAATCAGCAGCACGCCGAGCTTGGCCGGCTTGAATACCACGGTGTTGCCCATGATCAGTGCCGGGATCAGGGTGGTGAAGGTTTCGTTCAGCGGGTAGTTGTAGGGGCCCATGCACAGGGCCACGCCCATGGGCACGCGGCGGATCTGGCCGAGGGTGTCCTGCTCCAGCTCGAAGCGGCTGGAACGGCGGTCGAGTTCTTTCAGCGCATTGATGGTGTCGACGATGTAGTCGCAGGTGCGGTCGAATTCCTTCTCGGAATCCTTGAGGTTCTTGCCGATCTCCCACATCAGCAGCTTGACCACTGCTTCGCGCTGGACGCGCATGCGCCGCAGAAAGGTTTCGACATGCTGGATGCGCTCGGCCACGCGCATTGTCGGCCATTCGCCCTGGCCGCGGTCATAGGCGTGAACCGCGGCGTCGAGGGCGGTGAGGGCGGTCTCGGCATCGAGCAGCGGCGTGCTGCCGAGGATCACCTGCTCATCACCGTGGGCGGTGGCGAGGTACACCGGGCTACGCACCTGGGCCAGCGGGCCGTCCCACGTGCGCAAGGTGCCATTGACCAGGTATTCGCGTTGCTCCAGCTGGCCTTCGAATCGGTACTTTTCCGGGATGTCCGCGGCGGCGGGAAACAGTGAGTCGAGCAGCTTCTGGTCGGTCATGGGGCGATCACCCTGTCTGATGGAAAGGACGCTGAAACGCTTCAGTGCTTGAGCCTGTTTTATCACGAAACAGCTTAGTCGCGTCCAGCGCAAACGACGGGCTGGCGTATCGGCGGTTGAAGCGCGGCGGGGCTGGCCGCAGAATGACGCTTATTTTTCATTTTCAAGGCGACCTTCATGACGCTGGCAACGTTGCTCCTGTTCCTGATCAGCTCGGCGGCGATCATCGCCATGCCCGGCCCGACGGTGCTGCTGGCTTTGCACAACGGTTCCAACCACGGTGTGCGGGCGGCGGCCTGGGGCATGGGCGGGGCGGTGTTGGCCGATGCGCTGCTGGTGACGGCGGTGGCCTGTGGCCTGGGGATTTTGCTGCAGGCCAGCGAGACGTTGTTCCAGGCTGTGAAGTGGCTGGGGGCGGCGTATCTGGTCTGGCTGGGCTGGAAGATGTTTCGTTCGACCGGGACCCTGGCCGAACTGCCGGTTGAGCAGGGTTCGAAGCGCTCCGTCGGCTTGTTCATGCGCTGTTTCGTGGTGGCGCTGACCAATCCCAAGGCGCTGCTGTTCATGTCGGCGTTCCTGCCGCAATTTATCGACAGTACACAGCCGCAGTTGCCGCAATATGCGCTGCTGGCCATGGTGCTGACCTTGCTCAATGTCAGCATCATGTTGTTTTACGCGTTGTGCGGGGCGCGCTTGTTGAGTCGCTTGCAGGGCGGACATCTGCGGGCGTTCAACCGGGTGACGGGTGGTTTGTTGATGACCTTGGGCGGGGTGTTGGCGTTTTATCGGCGGGGGGCTGCGGCCTGATGAGTGAGGGTGTTCTTGAAGGCCTCTTCGCGGCGGTGCGGCGTCCCGACAAGCTCCGCTCCCACAGGTTCTGTGTCGTACGCATTATTTGAGTTCGACTCGAACAGTGTGGGAGCGGAGCTTGCCCGCGAAGAGGCCAGCAGACTCAACTAAACCTTCGGATCCTCATGGGGCTTGAGCGGCCGCGCATACTCCGGCTTGAGCTTCCCATCCTTGTCCAGCAGCCAGGCATCAAGAATCTCCCGCACCACGGGCCCGGCGACCCGGCCACCGGCCTCGCCGTTCTCGATCATCACCGAAATCACGATCTGCGGGTCTTCCGCCGGGGCAAAACCGACGAACAAGGCGTTGTCGCGATTACGCTCCGAGGTCTTCAAGCGGTCATAACGCTCCCCCTGCTTGATCGCCACCACCTGCGCCGTGCCGCTCTTGCCGGCAATGCGATACTGCGCACCCACCGCTGCCGCCCGGGCGATACCGCGCGGATCGTGCATCACCAACTGCATGGCGTAGTTGACCTGTTCCCACTGCCGGGGGTCATGCAGCACGATATTGGGAATCGGATTCTGGTCCACCGGCGCCACCTGGCCGATGCTCCGGGCCAGGTGCGGACGATTCCACACGCCCTTGTTGGCGATCAGGGTCGTGGCCTGGGCCAGTTGCAGCGGCGTGACCTGCATATAACCCTGGCCGATGCCGAGGATCACCGTCTCTCCGGGGAACCAGGCCTGGCGCCGGGTCGTGCGTTTCCACTCGCGTGACGGCATCAGCCCCGGCGATTCCTCGAACATGTCCAGGGAGACCTTCTGGCCGACGCCGAACTTGTTCAGGTAATCGTGCAGGCGGTCGATGCCCAGCTTGCTCGCCAGGTCATAGAAGTAGGTGTCGTTGGAACGCATGATCGCCGCGTTCAGGTCGACCCAGCCGTCGCCGCTGTGGTTCCAGTTGCGGTATTTGTGCTCGACATTGGGCAACTGGAAGTAACCGGGGTCGAACACCCGGGTGCTGGGGGAGATAACCCCGCTGTCCAGGCCGGCGATGGCCACTTCCGGCTTGATGGTCGAGCCCGGCGCGTAGAGCCCGCGCAGGGCGCGGTTGAACAGCGGACGGTCGAGGGAATCGCGCAGGGCCGAATAGTCCTTGGCGCGGATTCCGGTGACGAACAGGTTCGGATCGAAGCTCGGCTTACTGACCATCGCCAGCACTTCGCCGGTCTTCGGATCGATGGCGACCACTGCGCCACGACGGTCTCCGAGGGCCTTCTCGGCGGCTTCCTGCAGATTGATATCGAGGCTCAGGACGATGTTCTTGCCGGGAATCGGATCGGTGTGCTTGAGCACCCGCATCACCCGGCCCTGGGCGTTGGTCTCGACTTCCTCGTAGCCGACATGGCCGTGCAGTTCGTTTTCGTAGAACCGCTCGATGCCGGTCTTGCCGATGGACTGGGTGCCCCGGTATTCCACCGGGTCCAGCTGCTTGCTTTCCTTTTCGTTGATCCGCCCGACGTAACCCACCGAATGGGCGAAGTGATCGCCCAACGGGTAATGACGGACAAACTGCGGCTCGACCTCGATGCCCGGCAGCTTGAACTCGTTTACCGCCAGCAGGGCGATCTGCTGTTCGGTCAGTTCATAGAGCAGGGTCACCGGCTCGAACGGATGGCGCGACTGCTTGAGGACCTTGGTGAACATCGACCGGTCTTCTTCCGGCAGGTTGAGCACGTTCATCACCGTGTCCAGCACTTGGCCGACATCACCGGCGCGTTCGCGGGTCAGGGTCATGTTGAAGCTGGGCTGGTTGTCGGCAAGCACCTGGCCGTTGCGATCGAGGATGAACCCGCGTTCCGGCGGGATCGGCAGGACGTGGACGCGGTTGTTTTCCGAGACGGTGGAGTTATAGGAAAACTCGGTCACCTGGAGGAAATACAGGCGGGCGACCAGGCTGCCGGCCAGCCCCAGGACCAGGATGCCGCAGGCCAGCAAGCGCTTGTTGACCAGGCGCTTTTCGTTCTCGTGATCCTTGATATGAATGGGATCGGTCATGAGGAACCTGTGTTGTGCAAAGAAAATTGAATATGAACGGAGCTGCTAAGAGAGAAAATGTATAGGTGGCTATTTAAATCGGCGCACACGATACCAAGAAGCGCCCGCTTTCGGGGCTTTATTGACGGTTGATCCGCCAAAAGGTTTGGACGACGGGACTGGATCGGTGAAGTCGATCTTCCGTCGATTTGTCGGAAAGTGCCAGAGGAGGCGCTTGTTTAGCCCGTGGGGGGTAGGGTGATTGTAAGTAGGTCGATACAAATGAGCGAAACGAAAGGGCGGGCACTCCGCTCCGGGAGTAAGTCGAGCCCGCTTTTTTTGGCCGGGGAGCTCTTGATCAACGGTGCTTGCTGATGTGCTCGTTCATACTTGCAGATTATCTCTTGTCATCCTGAAGTGCCCTTTTGGAGCCAGGCGCAACGCTCGATAGACACTTTCAAATCGACCGTCGATCGTCCCTGTTTCCAGATCGAGAGACAGTGTCGTTTCTCCGGCGTCGGCTGCAACCGTCTGGACACCATAAAAACCTTCCGGCGCAGGAATCGAATAGGTATGGCCCATCGATAGCAACTTATGATCACCCAACTTGAGCGTTATATTCTCGAAAGGGCCTCGTTGGTAGTCGATGATGATTTGGAAGTAGAAGTAGTTTTCTTGCTCGGGTGTTCCCGTCGAGCCGGAAAGCACCCAGTACCTCTGACCCGAACCAGGGGGGAACTCGCCCAAGCCGAAACTCGTTCTTTCTGCGTAAGTCTCTGGCCCGTTATCAATGCGCCAGACGAATCTGCCAGCGTGCTGGGGGGAATGTCCTTTTTTGGGAAGATAGAGAATGGAGGGTTCCATGGCAATGTCCTTTTATAGGCATAATCAGGAGTAGGGTCGGTTATCCGACCCTGAGCAAGTTAGTGCCGATAGAGGTTGGCCGTCTACTGTCAAAAGTGACAGGTTTAAAAAGAGCGAAGTTTATATCCGTTGGATATTAAGGCCGGACAGTAAGGGCAGTAACTTGCCGTTCTCTGGCACCCGAGGCCCTATCATTGATAGCCCATTGGGCTAGATCACATGGGCCTGCTGCAGCTCGGTCAGGGCACGGGCCCTGAGCTCTGCCAGCAATGGCGTCCGTCGATCACGGGGGTGGGCCAGCTTCACCGACAGTTCCTGACGAATCGAGCCGGGACGGTTGCCCATGACCAATACCCGGTCACTCAGGTACAGCGCCTCGTCGATATCGTGGGTCACCAGCAACAGGGCGATGGCGTGGCGGTCGGCCAGTTGCAACAACAGATCCTGCAGTTTCATCCGGGTGAAGGCATCCACCGCGCTGAAGGGTTCGTCGAGCAGCAGGATCCGTGGTTTGGAATACAATCCCCGGGCAATCGCCACGCGCTGGGCCATGCCGCCGGAGAGGGCCTTGGGCAGCGCCTGGGCGAAACCGCCGAGCCCGACTTCCTCGATCAGTTGCGCGACCCAGGCCCGGTCGTAGTGGTCGTCTTCGCTGAAACCGATGTTCTGTTCCACCGTCAGCCAGGGCATCAGCCGGGGTTCCTGGAACACGAAGGCGATCTCCGCGGTGTGTTGTTGCAGCGTGCCTTGAAAGTCCTTCTCCAGCCCGGCGACGATCCGCAACAAGGTGCTTTTGCCGCAGCCGCTGGGGCCCAGCAGGCTCACGGTTTCCCCGGCCGCCAGCTCAAGGCTCAGGTGTTCCAGCACCCTGTGCCGGGCGAACGTCTTGCGTTCCACATGAATGTGCAACAAGGTCTCGCTCATGTCCGTCGCTCCGCGTCTTCGCCTGTGAAGGTATCGCGCCAGGCCAGGAAGCGTCTTTCCAGGCCCGCCAGTACGCCGTCGCTCAATTTGCCCAGCACCGCCAGGACGATGATGGCCGCCAGCACGATATCCGGCCGTGAGGTTTCCCGACCATCACTGAGCAGATAGCCCAGGCCCTTGGTCGCGGCGATCAGCTCGGCCGCCACCAGAAACATCCAGGCCAGGCTCATGCCGCTGCGCAGACCGGTGAACAGGCCGGGCAGGGCGGCGGGCAGGAGGATGCGACGGACCAGGCGATAACGACTGAATCCGAGCATTTGCCCGACTTCCACCAGCTTGCGGTCGATGTCGCGAATGGCCGCCACGCCATTGAGGTACACCGGGAAAAACGCACCGATGGCAATCAGCACGATTTTCGAGGTTTCGTCGATGCCCAGCCACAACAACAGCAGCGGCACCCAGGCCAGGCTCGGGATCGAGCGCAAGCCGGCGAAGGTGGGCTCCAGGTAGGCTTCGGCTTCCCGGCTCAAGCCGACCCAGGCGGCAAACACCAGGGCCAGGCTGGTGCCGATGGCAAAGCCGAGCAATACCCGCAGCAGGCTGGCGCTGATATGTTTCCACAAGGCGCCTTCGGCCAGGTCCCGCAGGGTCAGGACGATTTCGCTAGGCGCTGGCATCTGGTAGGACGGTATCCAGCCGACCCGTACCACCACTTCCAGCACGACAATAATCGCCACCGGCACGGCCAGGCCCTTGAGATTGCGTTTCCAGCGGCGCGCGCGCAGGGGGCCGCGCGCGGATATCGGGAGGAGTGCGGGGAGGGATTTGCTCTTGCTGGTCATGGGCACTCCTGACGCGGACCCTGGGCGAGGCGATTCACTGCTGGGCGACAGCGGCATTGTTGAAACGGGTGTCGATCAACTGGTCGATCACTTGATCGACGTTGACGCCACGGCGCACCAGTTCCTCGGACACCAGGATCGGCGCTGCCGCTTTTGACGACGCCAGGTCCGGCGGGCCGAGGCGGGCATTGCTCAGGTCGGTACGTGACAGTTGCAACTGGGCGACGTCCAGCGGCAGGCCGGACTCGGTTGCCAGCAATTGGGCCAGTTCCTGGGGATTGTGCAGTGCCCAGTCACGGGCTTTTTCATAGGCGGCTAACACCGTTTCAATGGCTTTCGGATGTTCCTTGGCGTAGGTCTCGGTGACGCTGATCACGCCGTAGCTGTTGAAGGCAGGATTGCGATAGAGCAGGCGGGAGCCGGCCTGGATCTGGCTGGCGGCCATGTGCGGGTCGAGCCCGGCCCAGGCGTCGACATCACCTTTTTCCAGGGCGGTGCGACCGTCCGGGTGTTGCAGGTGGACCAGTTCCACGTCGTCTTTGCTCAAGCCGGCCTGTTGCAGGCTGCGCAAGGTAAAGAGATACGGATCGGTGCCCTTGGTGGCGGCGATCTTCTTGCCCTTGAGGTCGGCGAGGGTCTTGTAGGGCGAGTCCTTGCGCACCAGCAGCGCGGTCCATTCGGCGCGGCTGTAGACATAGACCGATTTGATCGGACTGCCGTTGGCGCGGCTGAGCACCGCCGCCAGACTGGCCGAGGAGGCAAAGTCGACGCCGCCGCTGTTCAGGTATTCCAGGGAACGGTTGCTGCCCTGGCTGAAGACCCAGGTGACCTTGGTCTGGGGCAGGGCTTTTTCCAGCCAGCCGAAATGCTTGAGCACCAGGCTGACGGGGGAGTAATAGGCATAGTCCAGGTGGACTTCGGCCGGGACGGTTTCGGTGGCCTGGGCCAGGGGTTGCAGGCCCAGCGCCAGCGCCGCGGCGGCGGCCAGCAGGCGGGCGACCTGGGTGATCGGATTGAGGGATTTCATCGGGTGCTCCAGGGAGAGGGACTGCGGTGCTTATTTCGGAATAAGCAGTCATGACTCCGATGAGCTGCTTAAAAGGAATAATGCAGGCTCTGTGCCAGTTGCCTGGAATGCGGACCTGCAGGCGCTGGCTTGCCGGCGATGGGGCTAGCGAGGCTTGCGGCGTCTGATCAGTCGCTATCGCCAGCAAGCTAGCTCCTGCAGTCGAGCGTTCAGACCGTTGGGAGGGGCAGTACGGATGGGTGTTGTCTTGTGAACACTCTGTTGAAGCGCTGTTGCTCCAGCAACACCGCAAACAGATTGCACAAAAATATTGTCAGCGATTGTTTCAACCCGGCATGCTGGTGGGCTTCTTCCCCCTGCGGAGACCCGTCCCAGATGCCTGCCGTGGCTGCTCACCCGACCGATTCCGCCTCCCGCCGTTCCGCCACCGTCCTGGCCCTGTGCCTGCCCAGCGACGTACTGCTTTACCTGTTGCTGCCGATGAACACCCAGGCCTTTGGCGTGACCCTGGCCCAGGCCGGGGTGTTGCTGGCGGCCAACCGACTGGTGCGGATCTTCGGTTACAGCTATGTGCTGCGTTATTACGCCCGCCACGGCGACCGCTCGACCCTGATGCTGGCGGCCGGGGGCAGTGCGTTCTGTGCCGTGGGTAACTCGCTGATTTCCGGCTTCGGCTGGTTATTGCTGCTGCGCCTGGTCTGGGGCCTGGCCTTTGCCGCGATGAACCTGTCCACCCAGGTGCTGGCGACCCTGGAACCCAGCGGTGCCGCGCGCCGGGCGGGGCGTTCGCGGGGAGTGATCGCCATCGGCCCGATGCTCGCGCTGGCCGTGGGTGGCTGGTTGAGCCTGCACTTCGGGCCTCGGCTGATTTTCCTGCTGCTATCCGGCGCATCGCTGATCGGGCTGTGGGTGGCGCGTGGGCTGCCGACGGTGGGGCATGAACTGGCAGCACCTTCCGGGCGGCGCTTCAAGCGGCCGGACAGCGTGGCGATATGGTCCTTTGTCGAGGGCGTGGCGCTGGATGGGCTGTTTATCTTCGGTTTGTCTTTGCAGGCCTCCGCGGTATTGGGTGGCAATGCGGTGATCATTGCCGGGCTATTGATGGCCTTGCGTTATGCCTCGGAAATGTTCCTCAGTCCTGTGGGCGGTCGCCTGGCCGACAGTTATGGCGTGGTGCGCATGTTGCTGCTGTTCTCGATCCTCAGCGGCCTGGCCCTGGCCGCTTTCGGCAGCCACTGGCTGATCCTTGGTGCCGGCGCCGTGCTGATTCTGCGGGCGTTGCAACTGCCGCTGGTGGTGACCCTGGTGGCCGAGCGCAATCCGGGGGGCGGACGGGTCCAGGCCCTGGCGTCGAATGCGGTGTGGCGTGATATCGGTGCCGGTGTCGGACCGTTGCTGGCAGGGGTGCTGTTGCCGGTGGCCTCGGCCAGTTGGGTGTATTCCCTGGCCGGCCTGGCGATAGCCCTGAGTGCACTGGGCTGTGTGGTCTGGCGGCGTTAGCCGATTGGTACCGCACAGATCGGTCGGAATGGACCTTTCCATCGCCGCTCGCCGACCTTAGCCTCGCTGGGGTGATGAATGCCGATCACCCCAGCCAGGAGCTGACCATGCCGAGCCTTGAAACCCTCGAACGCTTTATCGCCCAGGTCGAGGCCAATGCCCACGCCGAAGCGGTCGAAGCCTTCTACACCGCCGATGCTTCCCTGCAAGAGAACCAGGAGCCGCCGCGAGTCGGGCGTGACTTTCATGTCGCCAAGGAGCGGGCGATGATGTCCAGGGTGCGCTCCATGAGCTCGACTTGCGTACGCCCGGCCTTTCTCAATGGCGATCATGTAGCCATTCGCTGGATTTTCCGCTTCGAATGGGCCGACGGCAGCGTGACCCGCATGGAGGAAATCGCCCACCAGCGTTGGGAGGGCGAGCGTATTGCCGAGGAGCAGTTTTTCTATGATCCGCAGCAACGCATTCCTGTCCCCCGATCACTCGATTGAGTGTCGTAATCAGTCTGCTGTCCTGGTGCGAGGTCGTGTGTTCGCCTGATCAGGGTTGCCAGATACCGACGTCCCGGGTGTTGATCTTCTGCGGTAGCAGACCGGCCGCGAGGAACGCATCGGCGATCTGCTGCTGTTCGCTCAACTGGTCGGCCGTGACCGCCTGCACGTCATAGCTGCGATGGCGGTTGGCGGCCTCGACCGTTGGCGCATCCAGGTTGCCCCACAGCGGGCCGAGGATCTCGGCGGCGTCTTTGGGATGGGTCTTGATCCAGGCCCCGGACTTTTGCAGTTCGGCAAACACCTGCTTCAGGACTTGCGGATGGGACTGGGCGTAGGGCGTGCTCGCCAGGTAATAACGTTTGTAGTTTGCCAGGCCCTGGCCGTCGGCCAGGGTGCGGGTCGGCAGTTGTCGTTGGACGCCGCTGAGGAAGGGTTCCCAGGCGACCCAGGCATCGACCTTGGCGTTTTCGAACGCGGCGCGTCCGTCGGCGGGAGTCAGGTAGGCGGGCGTGATATCGCTGAACTTCAACCCGGCCTTGGTCAGTGCCGCGATCAGCAGGTAATGGCTGCCGGCGGCCTTGGTCACCGCGATTTTCTTGCCCTTGAGATCGGCCAGGGTCTTGATCGGCGAGTCGCTCTTGACCACGATCGCCTGGGCTTCGGGGGATGCCGCCTCCTGGGCGAAGTAGGTCAGTCGGGCCTTGGCCGCCTGGGCAAACACCGGCACCGTATCGGCGACGTCGGCACTGATATCGACATTGCCCACGTTCAACGATTCGAGCAGGGGCAGGCCGCTGGGGAACTCGTGCCAGCTGACGTCGATATGCTCCTTGGCCAGGGCTTTCTCCAGGGTGCCCTGGCTCTTGAGCAAGGTGATCAGGGTCGAGGATTTCTGGTAGCCGATGCGCAGGGTTTCGTTGGCGTCGACGGTGGCGGCGGCCAGGGACAAGGCAATGGCCAGTGCTGAAAGCAATAAGCGGGAACGGGTAATGCCGGGAACCAGGGCGACCATGGACACCTCGCAAAGACAGCAGTGAGAAGGGCGGGGCCGGTGGTCCGGTTCTTATAGCCTATAAGTACCTAATGTCACTTCGTAAATAACTTGTTCGTCTAACCATAGACGCTGCTTTGGATAAGATGGCAATCTGCCGCTTCAGTTGCTCTTAAGGGAAGATCCATCAATGGACCAGCGTGTCGCACGCTTGAAAACCTCAAAGGATGCTTTGGTCTTGGCGGGCAATGCCCAGTGGCGAGGCAATACTTTGATTGAGACTCAGGCATTGAGTCGGGCAAAGGAGCTCAAAGCTGCAGAGGAAGGTTTTGTCAGCCCCGTCGAGCAAGCTATCGCCTTCGCGCTTTATGCCTACGAAGAAGAGATGACTCGGCTTAAAGGGCGGTCATCTCCTGCCAACAGGATCAGAGGTCTGTTCGCCAAACTCGGTCCGCTGCCAGCTGTTGAGGCGCTTGCACTACGTCGACCATCCAGTGGTTTCGCCGCATTGGAGAAGGCCGGTTCGCAAGAGTTGAGTTTTGAAACCGTGCTTGATCGGTTCCCTGAGTTCTTTTCTGAGGCCGCAGTGTTCGCGGCTCGTTCCCGTTTAGCGGGCCAGGCCTTAGGTTTTCTTGATATCTCCTCAGTGGATATCGAGGATGGGTCGCCGCCGGTGGCGGATGATGTCGCGCGGCGAATGTTCGAGGGATTCAATGCGCCGGACCTGGATTTTTACCTGTCATGGAAACCGCGTTACCAGCAGACTGTAGACTTGGTTCGCGAGGCTATTGCCCGCGGGCAGACAGAAGATATTTTTGATCTTGTCTGGAAGACCAAGGACAACAATGTCAGTAACGCCGGCTCAGGAATGCCTTCATTCGCGCTCATTGATGCGCTGAAAGACAAGCTGCTTGCAGTGATTGAAACGATAGCCGAAGACGCAAGTCCCGAATGTTTTGACGCCATCGTCGAACGTTTTACCAAATGGAGGCAAACGGGTGAACTCAAGGCCATTCCACGCCTGTTGATCGCTCGTGCATTTGCCACGCTGCATCCTGAGTTTTATCCGACAACGGTAGACGCGACAGTTCTGGACAAGGCGCTGGAATGGTTTCGTGTCCACACTGGATTAGCAACGCTGGACAGTGAGAACTGGGCGTTCAAAGCGCGTTGGTTGAGCCAGCATCTGGACAGCCTGTGGTGCTTCAATGATGACTTGCAACGCAACATGTTTCCCTGGTTCGTGCTCGATCAGATAAGGGGGTATAGACAAGTGGGGGAGCCTGAGGGGGCTGCGCCAGATTACAAACCGAGACCCTCAAGTGCATACGCAGAATTACCGGCCAGTGTTCGCAAAATACGTCTGCGGCACAACGATCTCCAGGAGGCGCTGTACAAGCAGTTGTGCCAGATATACCCCAAGGAACAGGTCTGGTGTGAGCGCCCTACAGGTTCGGGTGGATACGCAGATATGCTGGTCACTCGGCCGGGGGCCGGCTGCCTTATCTATGAAATCAAGGTAAGCCACACAGCATTGGGCGCGGTGCGTGAGGCCCTTGGGCAGTTGCTCGAATATGCCTATGTAGATTCCGAACACGGTTTCGAGGCGGATGAGCTGATTATTGTTGCCGAGCCAGAACTCGACTCCAAGACTGCTGAGTATCTTGCTCGGCTCAATGCGCAGTTCCAACTGAAACTACGGTATCAACACCTGATAATACCAACTGACCAGTAAGCTCGGTCAGGGCTATGGTGTCCAGCTGGTGTTCGATGACGGGCACCAGCAGGGCATCTATCCCTGGGCGTATTTGCGGGAGTTGGGCTGACCGACTCGGCATCCGGGCGCGGAGCGTTTAGACTGTCTCACCTCTTTGACAGACGAGGCCTTCATGACCGATTTTACGGCAACACCGGTACTGCTGTTTTCCTACGGCACCTTGCAGGACAAGGCTGTGCAACTGTCCAATTTCGGGCGCGAACTGGCGGGCAGCGCCGACCGCATGCTCGGCTATGCTCAATCCTGGGTCGAGATCACCGACCCCCAGGTCCTCGCCACCAGCGGCAAGACCCACCATCCCATCGTCCGTCCCGGCAGCCCCGAGGACAGCGTGAGCGGCATGGTGTTCCAGATCAGCACCGAAGAGCTGGCGGCGGCGGATGCCTATGAAGTCTCCGACTACAAACGCGTCTTGGTCCGTCTGGCCTCCGGTCTGGATGCCTGGGTCTATGTAAGCGTTTAGTACCGCGCTTGCGACCTTTGGCGACTACACAAATAAGGCCGTCGACAGGTATGCTTTTGCGGCAAGTTACAGGTTGAACGAGGGAACGGGTTCATGGACAAAGTCATCGTCATCACCGGCGGCAGTCGTGGTATCGGCGCCGCCACCGCGCTGCTCGCCGCGCAACAGGGGTATCGCATCTGTATCAACTACCTGGCGGACGAGGAGTCGGCCCTGCGGGTGCTGGAACAGGTGCGCGGGCTGGGTGCCGTGGCCATTGCCGTGCGCGCCGATGTCAGTACCGAGGACGAGGTGATCCGCCTGTTCAACCGGGTGGACGCCGAGTTGGGGCCGGTCACCGCCCTGGTCAATAATGCCGGGACCGTCGGGCACAAGTCTCGGGTCGATGAAATGTCCGAATTCCGTATCCTGCAGACCCTGAAGGTCAACACCCTCGGGCCGATCCTCTGCGCCAAGCATGCGGTGCGGCGCATGTCGCCACGCCATGGTGGCCAGGGCGGCAATATCGTCAATGTATCCTCGGCGGCGGCGCGTCTAGGCTCGCCCAACGAATACGTGGATTACGCCGCCTCCAAGGGCGCGGTAGACACCTTCACCCTGGGGTTGTCCAAGGAGCTGGCGGGCGAGGGCATTCGCGTCAATGGCGTGCGTCCTGGTTATATCTATACCGAGTTCCACGCCCTGAGCGGCGATGCCGACCGGGTCAGCAAGCTGGAATCGGCCATTCCCATGGGCCGTGGCGGTCGCGCCGAAGAAGTAGCCGAAGCGATTATCTGGCTGCTCTCGGACAAGGCCTCCTATGCCACCGGGACCTTTATCGATCTGGCAGGTGGACGCTAAGTCGGTTTTTGCGCCAGGCATGTCGCTCGGGCACAACGCCCCGTCGAGTAGACACCGCACACTGTAACGCTGCTGCCAGGGCTTTACCTGGCCCGTTACAGGGACCCCCGAATGACCGTTATCTTTCGTCCTGCGCTACGCTCGGACGCCCGCGAGATTGCCCGCCTGTTCCAGATTTCCTCGGAAGGGGCCTGCGACTATATCTGGAGCCAGTTGGCTGAAGGCGATGAGTCCTTGCTGGATGTCGGCGAGCGGCGTTATGCCCGCGAGGGTGTGGATTTTTCCTATGAGAACTGCTGGATGGCCGATGCGAATGGCCAGGTTATCGGCATGTTGCACAGCTATCCGATGTTTGAAGATCCGCAGGCAACGCCGAGCAGCGATCCGGTGCTGGCGCCGTATGCCGATCTGGAGATTCCCGACACCCTCTACATCTCCAGCCTGGCCTTGCACGAGGGCTGGCGTAACCAGGGCCTGGGCGCGCGCTTTCTTGAATATGCCCGCCAGCGCTGCCGGGCGCTTGAGCTCAAGGGCCTGAGCCTGATCGACTATGCAATGAATACAGGTGCCTGCCGTTTCTATCAGCGTCATGGTTTTACGATCGTTGGCGAATGTCAGATCGTGCCGCATCCAATGATTCGGGTGACCGGCGCGGCGTATCTGATGCACTGGCCCTTGGCGCAATAATACGGCTCACTGCTCCAGCAACGACCGCACAATCCGTCCCAGGGTCTCCATCGCCTGCTCCGACACCTCGCTCCACGGGCTGCCGTAATTCAGGCGGATGCAGTTGCGAAAGCGCCGGGTCGGCGAAAAGATCGGCCCCGGGGCGATGCTGATGCCCTGGGCCAGGGCGATCTGGAACAGTTTCAGCGAATCCATCTGTTCCGGCAGTTCCAGCCACAGGAAGTAACCGCCGCTCGGCTGGCTGACCCGGGTCTGCGCCGGGAAATAGCGGGCAATCGCCGCCAGCATGGCGCTCTGCTGTTCCTCCAGGGCATAACGCAGTTTGCGCAGGTGCCGGTCGTAGCCGCCGTTTTGCAGATAGTCGGCCAGGGCCGCCTGGGCCGGCATCGAGGCGCACAGCGAGGTCATCAGCTTGAGCCGTTCGACCTTCTGCGCATAACGTCCCGCCGCCACCCAGCCGATGCGATAACCCGGCGCCAGGCTCTTGGAAAAGGAGCCGCAGTGCATCACCAGGCCTTCGGTGTCGAAGGCCTTGGCCGGTTTTGGCGCCTGCTGGCCGTAATAGAGCTCGGCGTAGACATCGTCCTCGATCAGCGGCACCTGATGCAGACGCAGCAGTTCCACCAACTCCTGCTTCTTCGTCTCGGGCAGCGTCGCGCCCAAGGGGTTCTGGAAACTGGTCATGCACCAGCAGGCCTTGATCGGATGGCGCTCCAGGGTCTGGGCCAGCACCCCGAGGTCGATGCCGTCGCGCGGATGCACCGGGATCTCCACCGCCTTGAGCTTGAGCCGTTCCAGCACCTGCAGGCAGGCATAGAAGGCCGGAGCCTCGATGGCCACCAGGTCGCCGGGCTCGGTGACGGCTTGCAGGCACAGGTTCAACGCTTCCAGGGCACCGTTGGTGATCAGCAGTTCCTCCATGGGCAGCATCAGCCCGCCGACCATATAACGCAGGGCGATCTGCCGGCGCAGTTGCGGGTTGCCCGGCGACAGGTCGGTGACCACCATGCGCGGGTCCATCTCGCGGCTGGAGCTGGCCAGGGAACGGGACAGGCGTTGCAGGGGAAACAGCGTCGGGCTCGGGAAGGCCGAGCCGAAGGGCACGGTGGCGGGGTCCTTGATGGAGTCCAGCACCGAGAACACCAGTTCGCTGACATCGACCTCGGTGGACTCGCTGACCTGGCTGCTGATCGCCGGCTCCGAGAACGAGCTCGGCGTGTGGGCGTTGACGAAGTAGCCGGAGCGCGGTCGGGCACGGATCAGGCCGCGGCGTTCTAGCAGGTAGTAGGCCTGGAACACGGTGGACGGGCTGACCCCGTAGGTCTGGCTGGCATAACGCACCGACGGCACGCGCTGGCCGGGGCCGAGGACGCCGGTGCGGATCAGTTCAGCGATGTCGTCGGCGAATTTTTCGTAGCGTTTCATGGCAACTCTGGCGTTCGGGTTGATCGGCATCGGCGTTCGGGATTCTAAGGCATCAACGGTTCAGCGGGGCGACAAAGCGGCTCTTCGCCACGCTGTAGACCTCGGGCTCGTCGCTGTCGACCACCTTGAAACTCAGCTCCTGCGAGCTGCTTTTCGGCCTGTCGCCGAGCATCGCCACCGACACCGGCAGGTCGGCGATTTCGCCCGCCGCCAGGTTCAGTTCGGTCTTGCCCTGCAACTGGAAGCCCTCGCTGTCCAGTAGCTCCAGGCGATAGCGCTGGGGCTGCTGGGTCTTGTTGATGACCTTGAGGCTGTAGATATTCTCGATCTGCCCCTGGCTGTTTTCCCGGAACAGCCCACGGTCCTTGCTTACGTCCAGCGAGACCATGGGCCGTTCCACCAGAGCCAGGGCCAGCGCACCGATCATGATCAGCAGCACGGCGCTGTAGCCGATCAGCCGTGGGCGCAGCAGATGGGTCTTGCCACCCTGCAACTGATGCTCGGAGGTGTAGCTCACCAGGCCACGGGCGTAGCCCATCTTGTCCATGATCGAATCACAGGCGTCGATGCACGCCGCACAGCCGATGCATTCCATCTGCAAGCCGTCGCGGATATCGATGCCGGTGGGGCAGACCTGCACGCACATCTGGCAGTCGATGCAGTCCCCCAGGCCGACACTGGCCGGCGCCACATCACGTTTGCGCGGCCCCCGGTTTTCACCTCGGGCGGGGTCGTAGGAGATGGTCAGGGTGTCCTTGTCGAACATCACGCTCTGGAACCGCGCATAGGGGCACATATGCATGCACACCGCTTCCCGCAGCCAGCCGGCGTTGATGTAGGTGGCGGCGGTGAAGAACAGCACCCAGAACAGGCTGACGCCACCGATCTGCAGGGTCATCAGTTCCTGGGCCAGTGGCCGGATCGGCGTGAAGTAACCGACAAAGGTCAGCCCGGTCAGCAGGCTGATACCCAGCCACAGCGTGTGTTTGGCCGCGCGCCGGGCCAGTTTGTTCGGGCCCCAGGGCGCGGCTTGCAGTTTGATGCGCTGGTTGCGCTCGCCCTCGGTGACTTTCTCGCACCACATGAACAGCCAGGTCCAGGAGCTTTGCGGGCAGGTATAACCGCACCAGACCCGCCCGGCGAACACGGTGATGGCGAACAGGCCGAAGGCGCAGATGATCAGCAGGGCCGAGAGCAGGATAAAGTCCTGGGGCCAGAAGGTCGCACCGAAGATATGGAAGCGGCTTTCGGCGAGGTCCCAGAGCACCGCCTGGCGGCCGCCCCAGTTCAGCCACACGGTGCCGAAAAACAGCAGGAACAGAAAACCCGCGCCACCCAGGCGCAGGTTACGAAACAGTCCGCTGAAGCTGCGGGTATGGATCAGTTGGTCGGTAGATTTGGCCTTCATCTTTGGACGCAAAGGCTCAAAGGTTTCAACACTCTGGACGGGGATTCTCTCGCTCATGGTCTTTCGCTCGTCAGCCTCCATCAGGCCTGGGCACTATGCCGAGCGAACTGTTTGCATAACAGACTCAGGTATTTGAATAAAAAGCGGATCAGATAGGCGTGGGTGAGGGCCTGCGACAGCTTGTCCTACCCCGTGCCGCTCCCTGCCATCGTGCCCTGTGGCGCCGGGCGTAAATGCCGGGCGCCGGTGCTGACACAGGTCAATCAAATCACCGAATCACCGTCACTGGCCTTCACATGATGGCGGCCGTCGAAGGCACCGGCGACGGTCAGGGCGTCGGCTTGCGCTTCGGTAATCCAGATGAACCGACCGTCCAGTTCGGCGCGGGACATGCTTTTATCGTCGTCGGTACTGATGCGCACGGCGCTGACCGGCCCGTGGAGGCGGACATCGCCTTGCTCCAGGGCACAGGTCTGGTTCGAGGATTCGATATGCACGGGCATGGTGCTCTCCTTATGTTCAGGGGACGGCGCGGTTGGGGCGACATTCCCGTCTATGCTTCAGGCGCGCCGCTTCAGGCGATCACCGGGGGCATGGTCGTCGGTGGATCGATCCTGGGCGGCGGCGTGCTGCCCGGCGGTTCCTGCTCGGGGATCGGCTGTGGCTCCGTTGGTGGCAGGGTCGGTTTGTCGATATTGGGATCGGGCGTTTCTGCCGGAATCGGAATATTCATGAAGCTGGCCTCCTTTATGCGTGCTTCAGATAGGCGCCCTGTTATGTGTCAGGGCACTCCGTATAACGGTGGACCCTGCCCGAGTGCTTTTGACTCCCGCTTTATGACGAGTGGAGTTTCCCGATAAATCGGTCTGAACTTTTATTCCGGCAGTAGGCTCCGAACTGAAGTGACCTTGTTTCAGGATGAAGCCGGTTGCCATGCAGATTACGCAGAGTAGAGCGTCCATGGGGCGTAAGGAGTGATGCTCGATGTCAGCTGATAAACCGTTGGACGAGGAGGGCACCGAAGTCCTGCCCTTGTCCCAGGCCTTGCTGCTGCCGCGCATCGCCATCGAAGACGTGGTGCCTACCGTCGATGGCGGGCAGTTCGCGGTCAAGGCGGTGGCGGGGCAGGAACTGGTGGTGAGCGCCAAGGTGTTTGCCGACGGCCACGACAAGCTGGCCGTGCTGTTGGCCTGGAAAAACCTGGGCGACGCCGACTGGCAACGCACCGCGATGACCGATAAAGGCAACAATGCCTGGCAGGGCCGCTTGCGGGTCGGCGACCAGGGGCGCTATGTCTATCGGATCGAGGCCTGGATCGATCAGTTCGCCAGCTTCTGCTACGAACTGGAGAAGAAATTCGTCGCCGGTGTGCCCATCGATCTCGAATTGCAGGAAGGGCGGGCGCAAGTGCTGCACGCCATCGAACGCAGTCATGAAGAGGTGGCCATGGGCCTGACGGCCTTGCATGAGGAATTGCTGCATCTGTCGAACGATGGCCAGGTCGAGCGCTTTCTCAAGGCCACCACGGCGCGGTTGATGCGCAAGGCCGATCACCATGCCTACCTCAGCCGCAGCTACGACTATCCGCTGGAGGTGGAGCGCAGCCTGGCGCAGTTCGCCAGCTGGTACGAACTGTTTCCCCGTTCGGTCACCGACCGGGCGTCCCGTCACGGCACCTTCAATGATGTGCACAGTCGCCTGCCGATGATTCGTGACATGGGCTTCGACGTGCTGTATTTCCCGCCGATCCATCCTATCGGTCGCAGCTACCGCAAGGGCCCGAACAATGCCCTGGTTGCCGGCCCCGACGATCCGGGCAGCCCTTATGCCATTGGCAGCGAGGAGGGTGGGCACGAGGCGATTCATTCACAACTGGGCAGTCGCGAGGATTTTCGCCGGTTGGTCAGTGCCGCGGCCGAGCACGGCCTGGAAATCGCCCTGGATTTCGCCATCCAGTGCTCCCAGGACCATCCCTGGTTGCAGGAGCATCCGGGCTGGTTCAACTGGCGGCCGGACGGCAGCATCAAGTACGCGGAGAACCCACCGAAAAAATACCAGGACATCGTCAACGTCGATTTTTATGCCGCCGAGGCGATTCCCAGCCTCTGGGTCGAGCTGCGGGATATCGTCCTGGGCTGGGTCGCGGAGGGGGTGAAGATCTTTCGTGTCGACAACCCCCACACCAAGCCGCTGCCGTTCTGGCAGTGGTTGATCGCCGATGTGCGCGGCGTCCATCCCGAGGTGATCTTTCTCGCCGAGGCGTTCACCACGCCGGCAATGATGGCGCGCCTGGGCAAGATCGGCTATTCCCAGAGCTACACCTATTTCACCTGGCGCAACACCAAGGCTGAACTGACCACCTATTTCACCGAGCTGAACCAGTCGCCCTGGCGTGATTGCTTCCGGCCGAATTTCTTCGTCAACACGCCGGATATCAACCCGGCCTTTCTCCACCATTCCGGGCGTGCGGGATTCCTTATCCGCGCAGCGCTGGCCACCATGGGCTCGGGGCTCTGGGGCATGTACTCGGGATTCGAGCTGTGCGAGTCGGCGGCCTTGCCGGGCAGGGAGGAGTACCTGGATTCGGAGAAATACGAGATCCGTCCACGGGACTTCAGCGCTCCGGGCAACATCATCGCCGAGATCGCCCAGCTCAATCGTATCCGTCGCCAGCACCCGGCCTTGCAGACGCACCTGGGGTTGCAGGTCTACAACGCCTGGAACGACAACATCCTGTATTTCGGCAAGCGCACGGCGGACCTGGAAAGTTTCATCCTGGTGGCGGTCAGCCTTGATCCCCATAACGCCCAGGAAGCGCACTTCGAATTGCCCTTGTGGGAATTCGGCCTGGCGGATGATGCCGCCACCCGTGGCGAAGACCTGATGAACGGCCACACCTGGACCTGGTACGGCAAGACCCAGTGGATGCGTATCGAGCCGTGGCACCAGCCGTTCGGGATCTGGCGGATCACCAGGATCTGACGCTGTGTCCCCTCGCCACAATGAATTCCAAGGAGTGACCCATGGCGAAAAAAAGCCGCCCAGCCAGCTTTATCGACGACCCGCTCTGGTACAAGGACGCGGTGATCTACCAGGTACACGTCAAATCCTTCTTCGACTCGAACAACGATGGCATCGGCGACTTTCCCGGCCTGATCGCCAAGCTCGACTACATCGCCGACCTCGGCGTGAACACCATCTGGCTGCTGCCGTTCTACCCCTCGCCACGCCGCGACGATGGCTACGACATCGCCGAATACCGTGGCGTGCACAGCGACTACGGGACTATGGCCGATGCCAAGCGCTTTATCGCCGAAGCCCACAAGCGCGGCCTGCGGGTCATCGCCGAACTGGTGATCAACCACACCTCCGACCAGCACCCCTGGTTCCAGCGCGCGCGCCTGGCCAAGCCCGGTTCCAGCGCCCGCAACTTCTACGTCTGGTCCGACACCGACGACAAATACACCGACACCCGGATCATCTTCCTCGACACCGAGAAGTCCAACTGGACCTGGGACCCGGTGGCCGGCCAGTACTTCTGGCACCGCTTCTATTCCCACCAGCCGGACCTGAACTTCGACCATCCGCCGGTGTTGCAAGCGGTGCTGGCAGTGATGCGCTACTGGCTCGACCTGGGCATCGACGGCCTGCGCCTGGACGCCATTCCCTACCTGATCGAGCGTGACGGCACCCACAACGAGAACCTGCCCGAGACCCACCAGGTGCTCAAGAAGATCCGTGCCGAAATCGATGCGCATTATCCCGATCGCATGCTGCTGGCCGAAGCCAACCAGTGGCCGGAAGACACCCAGCTGTACTTCGGTGACAAAAGAGGCGACGACGGCGACGAATGCCATATGGCCTTCCACTTTCCGCTGATGCCGCGCATGTACATGGCATTGGCCCAGGAGGATCGCTTCCCGATCACCGATATCCTGCGCCAGACCCCGGAAATCCCCGCCAATTGCCAGTGGGCGATCTTCTTGCGCAACCACGATGAGCTGACCCTGGAAATGGTCACCGACCGTGAGCGCGACTACCTCTGGAACTACTACGCCGCCGACCGCCGGGCGCGGATCAACCTCGGTATCCGTCGACGCCTGGCACCGCTGATGGAGCGCGACCGCCGCCGCATCGAACTGCTCAACAGCCTGCTGCTGTCGATGCCGGGCACGCCGACCCTGTACTACGGCGATGAAATCGGCATGGGCGACAATATCTACCTGGGCGACCGCGATGGCGTGCGCACGCCGATGCAATGGTCCATCGACCGCAACGGCGGCTTCTCCCGCGCCGACCCGGCCAGCCTGGTGCTGCCGCCGATCATGGACCCGCTCTACGGTTATCAGTCGGTGAACGTCGAGACCCAGGCCGGCGACCCCCATTCGCTGCTGAACTGGACCCGCCGCCTGCTGGCGGTGCGCAAGCAGCAGAAAGCCTTTGGCCGCGGCAGCCTGAAAATGCTCTCGCCGAACAACCGCCGCATCCTCGCCTATACCCGCGAATACACCGGGCCCGACGGCAAGAACGAGATCATTCTCTGTGTCGCCAACGTGTCCCGCACCGCCCAGGCGGCAGAGCTGGAGCTGTCCGCGTTCGCCGGCCGGGTGCCGGTGGAGATGCTCGGCGGCAATGCGTTCCCGCCCATCGGCCAGCTCAATTTCCTGCTGACCCTGCCACCCTATGGTTTCTACTGGTTCCTGCTCGCCACGGAAACGCAAATGCCCAGCTGGCACGTGGAGCCGGTGCAGAGCCTGCCGGACTTCACCACCCTGGTGCTGAAACACCGCATGGAAGAACTGCTGGAAAGCCCTTCGCGCAAGGCCCTGGAGCAGACGATCCTGCCGGAATGGCTGCCCAAGCGGCGCTGGTTCGCCGGCAAGGATACGGCGCTCGAACAGGTGCGCCTGGTCTATGGCGTGCGTTTCGGTGACCCGCAGCACCCCGTGCTGCTCGCTGAAGTCGAAGTCACGGCGGATGGCCAGAGCAGTCGTTACCAGTTGCCGTTCGGGTTTCTGGCCGAGGACCAGACCAGTGCCGCATTACCGCAACAGTTGGCCATGGCCCGGGTCCGCCGGGGGCGGCAAGTGGGCCTGATCACTGATGCATTCAATCTTGAGCCTTTTATCCGCGCGGTCATCGAAGGCATGCGCGGCGACACGGTATTGGTCGGCAGCGATGGCGAGCTGCACTTCCAGGCCGAACCCGAACTCAAGGCCCTGGAGCTGTCCGCCGACATGGCGGTGCGTTACCTGTCGTCCGAGCAGTCCAACAGTTCGGTGGTGGTGGCCGAGCGGATCATGCTCAAGCTGATCCGCAAGGTCAGTGCCGGTGTGCACCCGGAACTGGAAATGAGCGCCTACCTTACCGCTGCCGGTTTCCAGCATATTTC
Source organism: Pseudomonas gingeri (assembly GCF_013385425.1). Classification (GTDB taxonomy): domain Bacteria; phylum Pseudomonadota; class Gammaproteobacteria; order Pseudomonadales; family Pseudomonadaceae; genus Aquipseudomonas; species Aquipseudomonas gingeri_D. The sequence goes on from NZ_JACAQA010000015.1 coordinate 151,154, forward strand.
GCCGTTGCTGGGGTCGGTGGTGCGTCGTGATGCCAAGGGCGAAGACAGCCTGCTGATGATTGCCCAAGGGATGCTCAACAACCAGGGCGATGCCTGGAGCTGGACCCAGAATAATCTGGAGCGGGCGATCCGCGATGAATTGGCCGACGCCGTTTCGGACCATGAGCAACATTTCAACGCCCTCGGTGAACTGGCGGATTTCGCCGGCTTGCTCGGCCAGCGCCTGGGCGAGATGCACCTGGTGCTCGCGGCGCCCACCGTCGACCCGGCCTTCAGTGCCCAGGCGAGTACGGCCAAGGATGCGCAGCATTGGAGCAAGACGATCTGCAGTCAGATGGAGCATGCCTTGCGTTTGCTCAAGCAGCACCAGCACGCGTTGCCGGAGAATGAGCGGGCGCTGGTGGGCCGTCTGCTGGAGCAGAAAAAAGCCGTTCTTGACTATATTCAGAAATTGGCCGGCCAGGTGGTGGGCGGTCTGCGCCTGCGGGTCCATGGCGACCTGCATCTGGGCCAGGTGCTGGTGGTACAGGGCGATGCCTACCTGATCGACTTCGAAGGGGAGCCGGCCCGTTCGTTGCAGGAGCGTCGCGGCAAACACAGCCCTTACAAAGATGTCAGTGGTGTGTTGCGTTCGTTCGACTACGCTGCGGCCATGGCCTACAACAGCGCCACGGTCCTTGAATCGTCGGGGGCTGTCGGGCCGGCCAGTCGACGCGTCACCCAGCGTTATCTGATAGACGCCCGCAAGGCCTTTATCCAGGCATATCGGCGGGCGACGGCTAATCTTGTTCAGGCATGGCAGGATCCGGCCGGCGAAGAAGCGGCCCTGACCCTGTTCAGCCTGGAGAAGGCCGCGTATGAAATTGTCTATGAGGCGGAAAACCGCCCTGCCTGGCTCAGCGTGCCGTTGCATGGTTTGAGCGGGTTGTTGAGTGAAGTGAAAACCTTGTCCGGTGGAGAGCAGTGATGAGTTTGAGCAAGGAACAAGGTAAACCGGTGAACCGTGCATTGCCCGCGAAGAAGGATATCGAGGCCCTGGTACGGGCCGAACACCAGGACCCGTTTGCCATCCTCGGCCCCCATGACGACGATGTCGGAGGGCAGTATATCCGCGCCTTCCTGCCCGGTGCCCTGGGCGTCCAGGCCTTGGCCCGCGACAGCGAGGAGGTCCTGGGCAGTCTCGACAGCACCGAGGTGCCGGGCTTGTTTGTCGGTCACTTCGCCCAGCGCCAGCCCTATCTGTTGCGCATCCAGTGGGCAGCGGGGGAGCAGATCTGCGAGGACCCCTACAGCTTCGGACCGTTGCTCGGGGAGATGGACCTCTACCTGTTCGCCGAAGGCAACCACCGTGACCTGAGCAGCTGTCTCGGCGCCCAGGTGACCCAGGTCGACGGCGTCGACGGCGTGCGTTTCGCGGTCTGGGCGCCGAATGCCCGGCGGGTTTCGGTGGTCGGCGACTTCAATATCTGGGATGGGCGTCGGCATCCGATGCGCCTGCGCCACCCCAGCGGCGTCTGGGAAATCTTTGTGCCGCGTCTGCATCCGGGCGAGGCCTACAAGTACGAGATTCTCGGCAAGGACGCGATCCTGCCGCTCAAGGCCGATCCCATGGCCCTGGCCACCCAGTTGCCACCGGACACGGCTTCGCGCGTCGCTTCGCCCCTGCGCATCGACTGGCAGGACCAGGCCTGGATGGAATCGCGCGGCGCCCGGCATCGGCATGACGCGCCGCTGTCGATCTATGAGCTGCATGCCGGTTCCTGGCAGTGCGAGATCGACGAAGTCGGCGAAGTGTCCCGCCAGTACAGCTGGGGCGAGCTGGCCGAGCGGCTGATTCCCTATGTCCGGCAGTTGGGTTTCACCCATATCGAACTGATGCCGATCATGGAGCATCCGTTCGGCGGCTCCTGGGGTTATCAGCCGCTGTCGCAGTTCGCGCCGAGTGCGCGGTATGGCAGCCCGGATGACTTCGCCGCCTTTGTCGACGCCTGCCATCGGGCTGAAATCGGCGTGATCCTCGACTGGGTACCGGCGCATTTTCCTACCGATACCCATGGCCTGGCGCAGTTCGACGGCACCGCCTTGTATGAGTACGGCAACCCGTTGGAAGGTTTTCACCAGGACTGGGACACCCTGATCTACAACCTCGGGCGCACCGAGGTCCACGGCTTTATGCTGGCTTCGGCGTTGCACTGGCTCAAGCATTTCCATGTCGACGGCCTGCGGGTGGATGCGGTGGCGTCAATGCTCTATCGCGACTATTCGCGCAAGGCCGGCGAGTGGGTGCCGAACCGTTACGGTGGCCGGGAAAACCTCGAGGCCATCGATTTCGTGCGTCATCTCAACGATGTGGTGGCCCTGGAAGCCCCCGGTGCCCTGGTGATCGCCGAGGAGTCCACGGCCTGGCCGGGGGTGAGCCAGGGCACCCAGCAGGGCGGGCTCGGGTTCGCTTACAAATGGAACATGGGCTGGATGCACGATTCGCTGCACTACATCCAGCAGGACCCGGTGTACCGCGCCCACCATCACAACGAACTGAGCTTCGGCCTGGTGTATGCCTGGTCCGAGCGTTTTATCCTGCCGATTTCCCATGACGAGGTGGTGCACGGCAAGCATTCGCTGATCGACAAGATGCCCGGCGATCGCTGGCAGAAGTTCGCCAACCTGCGGGCCTACCTGAGTTTCATGTGGGGGCATCCGGGCAAGAAGCTGCTGTTCATGGGGTGCGAGTTCGGTCAGTGGCGCGAGTGGAATCACGATCAGCAGCTGGACTGGTATCTGCTGCAGTATTCCGAGCACCTCGGGGTGCAGAAGCTGGTGAGCGACCTGAACCGCTTGTACCGCGAGGAACCGGCGCTGTATGACCAGGACGATGTGCCCCAGGGCTTCCAGTGGTTGATCGGCGACGATGCGACCAACAGCGTCTATGCCTGGCTGCGCTGGAGTCGGGAAGGGCGGCCGTTGCTGGTGGTCGCCAACTTCACCCCGGTGCCGCGTGAGGCCTATCGGGTCGGCGTGCCCTTTGCCGGGCAGTGGAAGGAAGTGATCAACAGCGATGCGGCGATGTATGCCGGCTCCAACTATGGCAATGGCGGCGGGGCCTTCACCGAAGACCACGCCAGCCATGGCCAGGCCGTGTCGCTGGTGCTGAACCTGCCGCCACTGGCGGTGCTGATGTTGCGGCCGGAGGGCTAGCGCCTACCAGCGCATTCGCACCCCGACGTTGCCGATGATGCCGTTCAAACCGGTGTCATCGGAGGTGCCGCTGTAGTCCGCGCTGACATACAGGCTGACCGTCGGCGACACCTTGGCCACCAGGCCCAGTCCCAGTTCCACGGTGGAGCTGTTGCGACTCATGGCGATCTTGTCGACCGGCTCCAGGCTCACCGGGCTGCCGCTGCCGAACGTATGCCAGAAGTTGGTGCGCAGGTAGGGTTCCAGCGGCAGGCCGTTCACTTCATAGCTGCCATTGAGACGGGCGCCGATCCGACCGCTCCAGAGCGAAGGGTCGGAGGTAGTCGCCTGTCCGAGCATGTCCACGCTACCTTGCTGGTTGACCACCTGGGCCTGGGGTTCGATGATCCAGTGCTGGCCCAGTCCGATCGGGAACCCTCCCTCCAGCGAAAACGTCATTTGCCGCGATGCCTGGCCTTGCAAGGTGCCCTGGTCGGAGCGGGTATAAACCGTGGTCTGATTGTTCATGGCCGTCAGGTTGACGTGCCAGCCCTGTTGTCCGGTCAGGCTCCAGAAGGCCCCGAGATTGTTCCCTTGGGGGCTCAGGCCATCCATGCGCGGATCACGAGGTGCCGTGACAAAAGCGTCAACCCGATCCAGTGGGCCGCTGCTCCCGGTAAAGACCCCGGCCGTCAGTGTCTGGCCACCGCTGTGATTGCTGTAGAGGCCGGGAACAATCAGCAGGTCGCCAAAAGCGCCGGAAAACAGTGGATCGAGGTTACCGATCTCACCCTGGCCCAGGGTACGGTCGAGGAAGTGAACCGTCGGATCGGGATTACCGATGTTCGGGACGATGCCGGCGAACCGCCAACCCGGTAATGGGCCGCTGTTGCTCAGTATGGGTAATTGGCCCAGTGGCAAGGGCAAGGGTGTGTCGCCCTGGTATGAAGGTTGGAAGTCCTCTTCGAAAGGCGCCGCTTGCAGCTCCAGGGCGGAGCACAGCAAAAGGGCGGTCGAAACCGTATAAACCGTCATCCTCAGGTTGGGGTGGGCCATGAACGTTTTCATCGGGTGTTCCTTGCTGTCGCATAAATACCTGCATTAGCGTCTCTCCTGCCCCCGAACGAGGGACGGCCGAAATCATCGAGGCAAACCCTCGGCGACCCGCTTTGGCGGGGGGCCGAAGGCTTGCCCCTTGGGTTTTAAAACCGGGGGTAGTCACTTGTAGCTAAGGAGAGGTGCAGGTCGACGTCAAGAAAATAGCGAATAAATAGATTGGTTTGATCAGGTTTTTCAAGTCATTGATCAATCGGCTATTTAGTCTATTCAGGCTGGATCTGAGCAAGCCCCGGAAGAGGCGCTTTTCCCGTGTTTCTCAGATAAACACTATCTCGAACGGTTGCCGTGCCCGTTCGAGCAGGGCCGGTACCAGGACCGGTGGCAGCCCCAGTTCCGGATCGCCTTGCAGGTGGCTGTGGTAGGCGTGCGCGGCATGCAGCTTGCGGGCGATGCCCCAGGTGTCGAGGCGAATCTTGCGCGCCCGATGCCAGGGGAGCAGGCCTTCGTCGCGCAAGGGCCGGAACCAGGCATGCACGGGTATCTCCAACAGTGTGGCACCGCTGGCGGCGCAGGCCTGGGCGGCGGCCCGGCCAACGCTGTCATGATCGGCAATACCGTCTTCACGCCAGGTGGTCAGCACCACATCGCCCGAGCGCAGGTAGCGCCGCAGGAATTGACTCAGCGGCTGTTCCTGTTGCTCCAGTGCGCCATGGCGAAAGCCGCCGCGAATCCATTTCAGCCGGTGCAGTTCCAGGCCCAGGCGGCGCAGGGCTTCGGCACTTTCCTGGGGACAGACCACGCTCAGGCGGCTCGAAGGCCACAGGGTGGAGCCAGGGTAGAGGGCGCTGCCGTCGGTAATCGAGATCAACAGCAGCGGATGTTCGAGGGTGGCGAGCAGTTGCAGCAGGCCGCCGCAACAATGCACTTCGTCACCGGGATGAGGGGCGATCACGACCACCCGGGCGCCGGGCCGGATCAGGCGGTGCAGGCCAATGGTCGGGACACGGGCCAACTGCCGCGAGTTCCAGATCAGCGGTGCAACTTCGTTGCGTGCAGCTTGGATTCTCATGATATTTGTCACTTCCTTGTGTGGACTTGCACGCATCCTCCATCAGCCCTGATGCGTTCGGTGTCGCCTGGCGACCCGGTAATGCGTGGGTGAGTATCGCCCATACAGACCGGAATGCGACTTTTATTGCTGAAAAAACGTCAGTTTTCTTCGTCACGTTGTAATTCAAACATCACCAGCGAGCGTCCGGTGAGGGTGTATTCGCTGTTGAAGGCGAAACGCTCCTGACCCTTGACCTGCGGGTCGTTGGTGTCGATTACGCACGTCCAGTCCAGACCTTGCGGCACTTCCGGCAGGCGGAAATTGACGCCGTCGTGGTGGGCATTGACGGCAATCAGCAAGGTTGCATCGGCACCGGTACGGGAAATCCCGGACACCTGGGCGCGGCCGTCGAGCAACATGCCCAGGCTGCGGCTGTTGCCGTCGTGCCAGTGGTCGGTGGTCATTTCCTGGCCGTCCGGTGTCAGCCAGGTGACGTCCTTGATCCCCAATTGTTCGTTGTAGTCGCCGACCAGGAAGCGTCCGCGGCGCAGGATGGGATAGGCCAGGCGCAGCTTGACCAGGCGCTTGACGAACTTGAGCAGCGACTTGCCGTCGTCGTCCAGGGTCCAGTTGACCCAGCCGATTTCGCTGTCCTGGCAATAGGCGTTGTTGTTGCCGTGCTGGGTGCGGGCGAACTCGTCGCCGGCGACGATCATCGGCGTGCCCTGGGCCAGCAGCAGGGTGGCGAAGAAGTTGCGCATCTGCCGCAGGCGCAAGGCATTGATCGCCGGATCATCGGTGGGCCCTTCGACGCCGTGGTTCCAGGACAGGTTGTTGCTGGTGCCGTCCTGGTTGTTTTCGTCGTTGGCTTCGTTGTGCTTGTCGTTGTACGACACCAGGTCGTGCAAGGTGAAGCCGTCATGGGCGGTGACGAAGTTGATCGAGGTGTAGGGGCGTCGACCGCGCTGGTCGAACAGGTCGCCGGAGGCAGTCATGCGTTTGGCGAAGTCGGCGAGCTGGCCGTCGTCGCCTTTCCAGAATGCGCGCACGGTGTCGCGGAAACGGTCGTTCCACTCGGCCCAGCCCGGCGGGAAGCCGCCGACCTGATAGCCGCCGGGGCCGCAGTCCCAGGGTTCGGCAATAAGCTTGAGCTGGCTCAGCACCGGGTCCTGGCGACAGGCGACGAGGAAACTGTGGCGTTCGTTGAAACCATCGTGATAACGCCCGAGGATGGTTGCCAGGTCGAAGCGGAAACCGTCCACGTGCATTTCCGTGGCCCAGTAGCGCAGCGAGTCGGTGACCATCTGCAACACGCAGGGATGGCTCAGGTCCAGGGTGTTGCCGGTGCCCGAGTCGTTGATGTAGAAGCGCTTGTCGTCGGGCATCAGGCGGTAGTAGGAGGCATTGTCGATGCCGCGCATGGACAGGGTCGGGCCTTGCTCGTTGCCTTCGGCGGTGTGGTTGTAGACCACGTCGAGGATCACTTCCAGGCCGGCTTCGTGCAGATGCGCGACCATTTCCTTGAATTCGGCGATCTTGCCGCTGGCCAGGTAGCGCGGGTCGGGGGCGAAGAAGGCGATGCTGTTGTAGCCCCAGTAGTTGGTCATGCCTTTTTGCAGCAGGTGCTGGTCGTTGACGAAGGCGTGGATCGGCAGCAGTTCCACCGAGGACACCCCGAGCTTGCGGATATGCTCCAGCACTTCGTCGACCATCAGCCCGGCGAAGGTGCCGCGCACCGCCTCTGGCACCGCCGGGTGGCGCATGCTGATGCCGCGCACATGGGTTTCATAGAGCAGGGTGCGTTCCCAGGGCACATTGACCCGCTGGTCGTGGCCCCAGGTGTGTGCCGGATCGATGACCTTGCTCTTGGGCACGAAGGGCGCGCTGTCGCGTTCGTCGAAGCTGAGGTCGGCGTCGGGGTGGCCGATGGTATAGCCGAACAGTGCCTCGGACCATTTCAACTGGCCGACCAACTGCTTGGCATAAGGGTCGATCAGCAGTTTGTTGGGGTTGAAGCGATGGCCGTTCTGCGGGTCGTAGGGACCGTACACCCGGTAGCCGTAGATCAGTCCGGGATGGGCGTCGGGCAGGTAGCCGTGGAAGATTTCGTCGGTGTACTCGGGCAGTTCGATGCGTTCCAGTTCGACTTCACCACTGTCGTCGAACAGACACAGTTCGACCTTGGTGGCGTTGGCGGAAAACAGTGCGAAGTTGACCCCCAGGCCATCCCAGGTGGCGCCCAGCGGGAAGGGCAGGCCCTCGCGAATTCGCGAGGGTTGGGCTTCGGGCGTGGGGTCGGGCTTTTTCGGCTTGGTCATGGGCGCTCCTGCGGGTGTGTTCGGTGGGGCGGTGTACGAACCGAAGGGTCATGCTGGCAATACGATCCAGCAAACACCACGTACCTGTAGGAGCAGGGCTTGCCCGCGAAGAGGCCCTTGAGTCTTGCGTCGAGCATCCGGACGCCTTCGCGGGCAAGCCCTGCTCCTACAGGGGTGTGCTGTCTTCAATACCGTGCATGGCTCAACTGGCTGACGGCTTGCGTGGTGCTCGTGGTTTCTTTTCGGCGGTCGGTTTGCTGGTGGCGGTCGCGGGCTTGGGCGCTGCTTTCGGGGCCGCCGCCGGCTTGCTGGCGACCTTGGGCTTGGCGGCGGGTTTGGCCGCTGTCGGCTTTTTCGGCGCCAGTGCCTCGGCTTCCGCCAGCTTGCGCGCCATCTCCCAATGCCGGGCCTCCTCACCCTCGGGGCGGCCCTCCGATTCCCAGATCTGATAAGCAAACTCACGGATACGTTTTTCGTCGGTACTCATCGCCATGCTCCTGAACTCAATTTTGGGTAAAGAGATTGACCGGGAAATCTCCGAGTGCCGCACCAACCATCAGCTCGTTATGGGGTGTGACTGCGCACATCGAGAAAAGTCCCTTTAATTTGCCGCCCGGTGCGGCGAACGGCAGTTTGACCCGCGTATCGCCCCAAACCGGTGCCGGTACCCACGGCAGTTGATCGCTGGCCAGCAGTCCGGCCGCCAGCCTGGGTACGATCACAATGGCCCGCTGCGTCGGTGTACTGCGCATAAAGGCCACTACGTATTCGGCCTGCTCGCCGAGCACGTCCAACGGCTGGTAATCGCCGCGACTGAAGACCCTCCCGTGTTCGGCCCGAACCGCCAGCGTACGGGCGATCAAGGCCTGTTTGAGCCGCCCGCTGCGCCAGTCCGTCAACAGCGCCTTGGGCGATGTCGAGTGTTGCAGCGCCTGTTGCCGGGCGGTGAAATCCACCGGCCGGCGATTGTCCGGGTCCACCAGGCTGAAGTCCCAGAACTCGTTGCCCTGGTACAGGTCCGGCACACCCGGTACGGTCATGCGCAGCAAACACTGGGCCAGACTGTTGAGCGCGCCGGCTGGTGCGATTTTTTCCAGCGTGGCGACCAGGGCCCGGCGCAGTGGCAGGCCGACGGGGCGGGTCAGCAGCGCTTCGAGAAAGTCGCGGCAGGCCTGCTCGTAGGCTTCGTTCGGTGCGCTCCAGCTGCTGTGCAGCTTGGCTTCGCGCAGCGCCTTGTTCTGCCATTGCCAGAGACGTTCGGCGTAATCCCGCAGTCCGGCCGAATTGTCGCTCGACAGCGTCAGCGGCCAACTGCCCAGCAATGCCTGATAGAGGATCAGCTCGTCCGCCGCCGACGGGGCCTGGGGATCGCTACGCAGCACTTGGGCCAACTTGCGATAGCCTTGCACCTGTTCAACGTACCACGGGCCGACTTCACTGAGCACCGCCAGGCGCGCGCGGCTGTCTTCACCGCGCTTGTGGTCATGGGTGGCGCTGGTCAACAGGTTGTCCGGGAAGTGTTTCAGGCGCGTTCGGTTGGCCGTGTGAAAGTCTTCCACGGGCGCGCTGAAGCGTTCGGTGGAGAAACCCACGTCGTTGCGCGAGAGCAGCACCGCCGAGCGATAGAACGCAGTGTCTTCCACGGCCTTGGCCGCCGTCGGCGAGGTCAGTTGCTGGAAGCGTACGCAGGCATGCTTGAGCAATTTGCGCTGACGGCCCGGTGGGCGCTGGCGCCAGGGTTGTCCGCCGAGCCACTGTTGCAGGTAGTCGAGCACCGGCCAGTCGGCCTCGCCGAGGGTGGTGCGGGCCCCGGCCAGGGCTTGCTGGAAAAACACCTCGTCCTCGGCCGGGCGACCCTGGGCATTGATATAGGTGCGGTACACCGGGTAGTGCACGATCAGTGCCTGCAAGGCCCGGCGAATCGCGCCGAGGGTCAGGTCGCGGCTCATCAGGTCGTCCCGGGCCACTTGCAGCAGGGCCTGGGCCACGCTTTCGAAATCCCCGGCCAGAGAGCCTGCGAGGATCTGCTGACGGGCCAGCTTGGCCTCCTCGGCAAACTCGCCGGGGCGTTCGCTGAGGCGACTCCAGAGTTCGGGCAAGCGTTGTTCGCCACGGCTATCGTGTTGCAGCAGCGACAACTGGTCCATGAATTCGTAACCGGTGGTGCCGTCCACCTGCCAGTCGCGGTGCAGGCTTTCGCCCTGGCCGAGGATTTTCTCCACATAGATCGGCAGGTGTTCCCCGGGGACCAGACGGTCGACCCGTCGGCGCAGCTTGCGGCAATAACCGCGCGGATCGGCGAGCCCGTCGATATGGTCGATGCGCAGGCCGTCCACCAGGCCGTCCTCGATCAGCTGGAAGATTTTCTGGTGGGTGGCCTCGAACACCGCCGGGCGCTCGACCCGCAGGCCGCCCAGTTCGTTGACATCGAAGAAGCGCCGCCAATTGATATCGTCGGCGGCGGTGCGCCAACTGGCGAGGCGATAGTGCTGGCGCTCCAGCAGCCGGTGCAGGCGCTGGAAACCTTCGGGTTGGCGTGAATCATAGCGGGCGAGGTTCTGCTCGATGGCGTCATGCAGGTCGCGGCGTTGCGCCAGTTCGGCGCGCAGGAGCTGCGCCTGGGCATAGGCGTCGGGCAGGTTGTTCAGGGCCTTGAAGTGCCCGGCCAGGGTTTCCAGTTCGGGCAGGTTGGCCAGTATCTGCGCGTAGTCCCGGGGACAGATGGGAAAGCGATGCTGGTAATGCTCGATATGAAAACCGCCATGCTCGGCATCGAAGCACAGGGGGATGCTGCCTTCCTGCAAGGCCACGCCGTAGTCGCTGCCGAGGAACGGCATGAGCAATTGCCCTTCGAGCAACGGATCGGGCGAGTGCCACTGGATATCGAAGAACTCGCTGTAGGGGCTCAGCCGGCCCCATTCCAGCAGGTCCAGCCACCAGGGATTGTCCGCGCCACCGACGGCCATATGGTTGGAGACGATATCGAGGATCAGGCCCATATCGTGCTGGCGCAGGGCGTGTACCAGGCGCCGCAACGCTGCTTCGCCACCCAACTGTAGGTTGACCCGGGTCGGGTCGACCACGTCGTAGCCGTGCAGGGAGCCGTCGCGCGCGGTGAGCAGCGGCGAGGCATAGACATGGCTGATGCCCAGTCGGGCGAAGTAGGGCACCAGCGCTACGGCGGCATCCAGGCTGAAGCCTTTGTGAAACTGCAGACGTACCGTTGCACGCAAGGCTGGCTTCATCGATCACGCTCGGCGGCCTGGAGACGGGCGCAGGCCAGCAGTTCGAGACGTCGGGCAGCATCCACATCATCGAGCAACTGGCCGCTGTCGCCCGGCAGGCGCCGACGCCAGTTGGGGTGGCTGTCGAGGGTGCCGGGCAGGTTGGCCTGTTCCTCGACACCCAGGGCGTCCTCCAGCGGCAGCAGCACCAGGGGCGCGCGGGTATGACCGAGGAAACGCACGCTGGCGTCGAGGACCTGGTCGGTCTCGTGGGATTCGTCGCGGAAATTCTGTGGGTCGTTGCTCAAGGCGCGACGCAACCCCTCGCGTTCGCGTGCGCGGGTTTCGCGCCAGTGATCGGCGGTGGCATCATCGATCAGCCCGAGCTGGATATTCCAGTCGATATCCCGGGCATGCCACCAGCCGTTGAGGGTCGGCAGGTCGTGGGTGCTGGTGATGGCCAGGGCGTCGTCCGGCCAGTCGAGTATGGGGCGGAAACGATGGTCGTAGTCCTGCTCGAACAGCAGCACGCGCATGCCGAGGATTGCCCGGGCACCGAGTTTTTCCCGCAGGCCCTCGGGCACCGTGCCGAGGTCTTCGCCAAGCACCACCGCCTGGTGGCGCGCGGACTCCAGGGTCAGCAGGCGCAGCAGGTCGTCCACCGGGTAATACAGGTAGGCACCGTCGCTCGGTGGTGAACCGAGGGGGATCACCCAGAGCCGTTGCAGGCCCATCACATGGTCGATGCGCAGGCCGCCGGCATGGGCGAAGTTGGCCCGCAGCATTTCGATAAAGGCACGGAAACCATGGCGCTTCAAGCCCTCCGGGGCGAAAGCCGAGATGCCCCAGCTTTGCCCGGCGCGGTTGAGGATATCCGGCGGTGCGCCGACGGTGAGTTCGGCGAGTAGTTCGTCCTGCCGGCTCCAGGCCTGGCTGCCACCGCCGTCGGCACCGACGGCAAGGTCGGCGATCAGGCCGATGCCCATGCCGCTGTCCCGGGCGGCGTTTTGCGCGCGCTCAAGGTTGCGAGCGATCAGCCATTGGCTGAAGGCGTAGAAGCCGATCTCCTCGGCCTGCTCCTCGGCGAAGGTGGCGAGGGCCGGGTTGTCGGGATGGTGCCAGGCCGTGGGCCAGTGTCGCCAGTCGGTGCTTTCGCCGCGGGCGGTGCAGGCCGCTTGCAGGGCTTCGAAGCGACAGTGATTTTCCAGGGCCTCGCCGCCGACCTGGCGAAAGTGCGCGAAGTCCGTGGCGAGCGGGTGGGGGCCGAGGCGAAAGTCGTCGTATAGCGCGCGTAACAGGCGTTGCTTGGCGCGGGCAGCACGGGGCCAGTCGATCAGCGGCAGCGCTTCCAGTTGCCGCAGTTCATCGGCCAGTCCCGTGGTGTCGATGGCCTGGCGCAGGGCCTGTTCGCCAAGAATCGCTTCCGGCGCCGCATAAAGGCTGTTGAGAAACAGCCGGCTGGACGGCGAATAGGGGCTGTAGCGTTGCGGGTCGCAGCTGAACATGGCGTGCATCGGGCTGATTGCCAGGGCGTCGGCGCCGCGTTCGCCGGCGGCGCGGACCAGGCTCTCCAGGGCCAGGGTGTCGCCGAAACCGCCGTCGCCGACGCGTTGCAGGGCATACAGCTGGACCGTCAGGCCCCAGGCGCGAGGTGTCGCGCTATCGGTGGCCGCCGCCACGCTGTGGCATTGGGCCGGGGCCACGGCGAGGGTGAAGTGCTGGCCGGCGATATGCACCGTCTGGTAGCCCACCGGGATCTTGCCCGGCAGCACCGCGTCCTGGTCCAGGTGCAAGTGCAGGACCGTGCCGTTTTCCAGATGTACTTCGCAAGCGGTGTCGGCGGCGAAATAGTGGGCCAGGTCCAGGCTCTTGCCGACGTCCACGGTCAGCAGCGGCGGCAGGTATTTGTGTTGCTGGACGAGTTGCAGTTCCAGCAGGCTGTTCTCGATGGCCTGTTCCGTGTCGGCGGGATGGCCAAGCCCAGCCAGGACCTTGCGCAAGACCTCGGGCCGGACTTTCTGTGGTCGGCCATTGGCGTCGATCCAATCGACGGCCAGGCCGGCCCGGCTGGCGAGTATTTCCAGTTGCGCGTCGTTCATGGGTGCTCTCCGGTGGGTGACTGCAGGACGTCCCCGGGGGTCAGGGTAACCAGCGCGCAGTAGGGGGCCAGATGACCTTCATCCAATTGGCGACTGGCGCCGGCGGTGCTTTCGAACACTAAACGGGCTTGGCTGGGTGGGTGATGGCCGACGGACTCGGCACTGAGGTTGAGGTCGATGCGCAGCAGGCTGCCGTCACCCATCCGCCAGCGCGCGCTGAGGGCGCCGTCGGCCAGGACATCGCTGCCCAGGGCCTGGGCACCGGGGAGCCGGGGGATGATTTCACGGTGGCGCAGTTCCAGTAGCTGGCGGTAGAGGCGCACGGTGGCCTGGCGGTTGAAGTCGTCGCTGGCGTCGTTCAGGTCGGGGCGCGAGTCGTTGAAGCTGACGGCGGCGTTCGGGTCGGGAATATGCGCCCGGCGCGCGGGGTCGGCAAAGGCCGGGAAATCGGCGAACTCCGCGCGCCGGCCTTCGCGCACCGCGTCGGCCAGTTCACCGTGGTGATCGGTGAAAAACAGGAAGGGTTCACGGGCAGCGGTTTCCTCGCCCATGAACAGCAACGGGATCATCGGCGACAACAGCAGCAGCACCGTGGCCGCCCGCAGGGCCGGGGCCGGGCAGAGCTGGTTGAGCCGTTCGCCCAGGGCCCGGTTGCCGATCTGGTCGTGGTTCTGCAGGAACAGCACGAAGGCACTGGGTGGCAGGTGTGCGCTGGGTTCGCCACGACTATGGCCGTGGCGGTCGGGATGGCCCTGGAAGACGAAGCCCTGGCTCAGGCAGCGGGCCAGCTTGGTGGTGGTTTCCCGGGCATAGTCGGCGTAATAGGCGTCGGTCTCGCCGGTCAGCAGGACGTGCAGGGCGTTATGGCCGTCGTCGTTCCACTGGGCGTCAAAGGACTCTTCCAGCAGGCTGGCCTGGTTGCGTTCGTTTTCCAGGGTCAGCCACACGTGTCGTGTCGGGTCCACCTGGCGGCGAACCGCCTGTGCCAGTTCGTGGAGCAGGGTGCTGTCGTTGATGGCGTGTACGGCATCCAGGCGCAAGCCGTCGAAACGATACTCCAGCAGCCACATCAAGGCGTTGTCGATAAAAAAATCGCGGACTTCGCGGCGGCGAAAATCGATCGCCGCGCCCCAGGGGGTCTGCTGGTCGTCGCGAAAGAAGTCCTTGGCGTATTGGCCGAGGTAATTGCCGTCCGGTCCGAAGTGGTTGTAGACCACGTCCAGCAGCACCATCAGGCCGTGCCCATGGGCCGTGTCGATCAGGTGCTTGAGGTCTTCGGGCGAACCATAGGCGGCATGCGGCGCATAGGGCAGCACGCCGTCGTAGCCCCAGTTGCGCTCGCCGGGGAACTGACCCAGGGGCATCAGTTCAATGGCGGTCACCCCCAGTTCGGCCAGGCGTGCCAGTTGGTTTTCGACCTGGCGATAGCCGCCGAGGACGCCGACGTGCAGCTCGTAGATCACCGCCTCGTGCCAGGGCCGCCCCTGCCAGTCCTTGTGCTGCCAGTGGTAGGCCAGGGAATCGACCACCTGGCTCGGCCCGTGCACATCGCCGACCTGGCACCGCGAGGCCGGGTCGGGCACCCGCCGCTCGCCGTCGATATGGAAGTGGTATTGGCTGCCGGCCGGGCAGCGGGCCTCGAGGACAAACCAGCCGTCGTGCTGCGGTAGCATGGCCAGTGAGCGGCCATCGTCCAGTTCGACGCTGACGTAGTAAGCGTCCGGTGCCCACAGCGCGAAGCGGGTGTGCTCGGCGTCCAGCAGGGTCGCGCCATGAGGCCAGGTTTCCAGAGTCCGTAACGGCATCTATGAAGACCTCCTCAGTGCTGGCCCGACCTGCTCCGGGACTTGGTCACCAGGTTCTGGTACAGCTCGGCGTAGGGTTCCACCGCCTTGCACCAGTTGAACGGCGCGGCCATGGCCCGGCAGCGCATGGCGTTGAGCAATGGCCGATAGGCGAACACCTTGAACGCCCGGCGCAGCGCCTGGGCATAGCTTTCCACGGTGGACTCGTCGAACAGGAAGCCGGTGACACCGTTCTCGATGGTGTCGGCCAGCCCGCCGGTGTTACGCGCCACCGGCAGCGAGCCGAAGCGCTGGGCGTACATCTGGCTCAGGCCACAGGGTTCATAACGCGAGGGCATCAGCAGGAAATCGCTGCCGGCGAACATGCGTCGGGCATCGGTTTCGTTGAAGCCGATGCGCACCCCGATCCGGCCTGGAAAACGCAGGGCCAGTTGGCGCATGGCCTGTTCCTCTTCCGGTTCGCCACGGCCGATGATTGCGATCTGGCCGCCTTCGGCGACGATCATTTCGCTGACCGCTTCGGTCAGGTCCAGGCCCTTCTGGTAGACCAGCCGCGAGACCACGGCAAACAGTGGCCCGGTCGAGGGATCGAGGCCGAACAGATTGCGCACATGGGCGGCGTTGACCGCCTTGCCTTCCCAGTCGCCCGGACTGAAGGGGTGGACCAGATGGCTGTCGGTGGCGGCATCCCAGCTTTCGTCGATGCCGTTGGGAATGCCGCTGAGCAGGCCCTGGTGGGTCTTGCTGGCCAGGAAACCGTCCAGGCCACAGCCGAATTGCGGCGTGGTGATTTCCTGGGCGTAGGTGGCGCTCACCGTGGTGATATGGCTGGAGTAGGCCATGCCGGCCTTGAGGAACGACAGCTTGCCGTAGAACTCCATGCCTTCCTGTTGCAGGGCATGGGGTGGGATCCCCAGTTCCGGGCAGCAGGCAAGGCTGACCACGCCCTGATAAGCAAGGTTGTGAATGGTGAACAGGGTCGGGGTACGCTGGCCGCGCCAGTGCATATAGGCCGGGGCCAGGCCGGCGGGCCAGTCGTGGGCATGGACCAGGTCCGGGGTCCAGTGGATCTGTGCCAGGTTGGCGGCGATATCGGCGGCGGCCAGGCCCAGGCGGGCGAAGCGGATATGGTTGTCCGGCCAGTCGCGCCCGTTATTGGCGCCATAGGGCGTGCCTTCCCGCTCAAACAGCTCGGGGCAGATCAGCACGTAGATCACCAGGCCGTCGGGCAGGTCCATGCGGCCGATCTTGCACGGCGGCAGTGCGGCATGGCCCCCCAGTTCGCCGATGATATGAATCGGGTTATCGCTGTTCATCACCTGCGGATAACCGGGGATCAGTACCCGCACATCGTGCAGGTGATGCATGGCCCGCGGCAGGGCGGCGGACACGTCGCCCAGGCCGCCGGTCTTGACCAGGTCGGCGAACTCGGAGGTGACGAACAGCACCTTTTTCTTGTTGGGATTGACAGCGGGGGCCGTCAACACAGGCTTTCCTCCCGCCAAGGGGGCTGACACGGGGACCGCTTCGCTGGCCTGATTCAAATGCTCTCCCTGAGTTTCCAACGCAGCGCTGATCATGTGTCTCTCCCGTCTTATTTGATCTGGTTCTTCCTTTCTTTCATACAGCGTGCCCAAACCGCTTCCTTTGGTCGGACACACCGGTTCCGGGCGACTGGGCGAAGCAGGCACGTCGCACGGAGGCAAGAAAGAGTGGGGAAGCGCCTGCCCGCCAAACACCCGGAACAGACGCCCTACCTTTAACCTGACCGACCGCGGTTTCAGAAGTTTCGACTTTTTTTCATCAAAATGACTGAGCGGTCAGCAAGCCCGAAAGTCAGTGTAGGAGAGATGTTGCCGCCGTGGAGGGCGTTGTTTAGACGAATGTTGGGAAAGTGCGGTGCATTTGATCTATGTCACAGGCGATCCGCGAGGGCTGCCCCGGAACGGCTGCACGCTACTGGCGCGGGGTCGAAGTTCGGGTGCTCTAGAATGGTGCGCTGGTGACTGGGCAGCAACTGCGCCACCCAGGCCGTCGCGCGTTTAACTCAGCAGGCGGATTGGCTGTCCGGCGGCCCAGTCCTGGATGTCCTCGATCATCTGGCTGTAGAACAGCCGGTAGTTGTTCTGGCTGACATAGCCGACATGGGGCGTAGCCAGGACATTGTCCAGGGTGCGGAACGGATGGTTGGCGGGCAAAGGTTCCTGTTCGAAGACGTCCAGGGCGGCCCCGGCCAGCCGGCCTTGTTCAAGGGCGGCGATCAGCGCCTGTTCGTCGACGATCGGCCCGCGCGCGGTGTTGATCAGGTAGGCCGACGGTTTCATCCAGCCCAGGGCCTCGGCGTCCACCAGGCCACGGGAACGCTCGCTCAGCACCAGGTGCACGGAGAGCAGGTCGGCCTGCTTGAACAGTTCAGCTTTGCTGACGTACTCCACGCCGGATTCGGCGGCGCGTTCGGCGGTGAGATTCTCGCTCCAGGCGATGACCCGCATGCCGAAGGCCTTGCCGTAGCCGGCAATGCGCTGGCCGATGCTGCCCAGGCCGAGAATGCCCAGGGTCTTGCCATACAGGTCGCCGCCCAGGCCTTGCTGCCAGTGCCCGGCGCGCAAGGAGTTGGCCTCCTTGAGCAGGTTGCGGTTGGCGGCCATGATCAGCGCCCAGGTCAGCTCCGGCGCGGCCTGCTTGTAGCTGTCGGTGCCACAGACCTGGATGCCCAGGGTGTTGGCGGCCTTGATATCGAGGGCGGCGTTGCGCATGCCGCCGGTCACCAGCAGCTTCAGGCGCGGCAGTTGGCGCAGCAGGGCCTCGTTGAACGGGCTGCGTTCGCGCATCACGCAGATCACCTCGAAACCGCCCAGGCGCTCGGCCATGGTCGCGGTATCGGCCGGGTAGTCGTGGAGAAAGCTGACCTGGCCCACGGCATTCAAGGCACTCCAGTCCACCGCCTCGGCGGCCACGCCTTGCCAGTCATCGATTACCGCGATCTGTAGGGTCATTCACTCTTTCCTCATTATTGTTGGCTGGCCAGCCACTCGAGCAGGGCCTTGTGGAAACGCGCCGGTTCTTCCATCTGCGGGGCGTGACCCAGGCCCGGGAATTCCACCAGGGTCGAGCGCGGGATCAGTTTCGCCACCTGTTTGCCGAGTACGTCGTAGTGACCGATTTTGGCCTTGACCTCGGGCGGCGCGATATCGCTGCCGATGGCCGTGGTGTCGGCGGTGCCGATCAGCAACAGGGTGGGCATCTTCAGGTCCTTGAACTCGTAGTAGACCGGCTGGGTGAAGATCATGTCGTAGATCAGCGCCGAGTTCCAGGCGACCGCGACGTGACCGGGGCCTTTGTTCAGGCCGGCGAGCATATCGACCCAGCGGTCGAACTCGGGTTTCCAGTGCCCGGCGTAGTAGGTGTTGCGTTCGTAATTGCGGATGCCCTCGGCGTTGAGCTTCAGTTCGCGCTCGTTCCATTGGTCGACGCTGCGATAGGGTACGCCCAGGGCTTTCCAGTCTTCCAGGCCGATGGGGTTGACCAGCGCCAGGCGTTCGACCTGCTGCGGGTAGAGCAGGGCATAGCGAGTAGCGAGCATGCCGCCGGTGGAGTGACCCAGGATCAGGGTTTTCTCGATACCGAGTTTTTCCAGCAGGGCATGGGTGTTATTGGCCAGCTGCTGGAAGCTGTACTGGTAGTTGTCAGGTTTGCTGGAGGTGCAGAAACCGATCTGGTCCGGGGCGATCACCCGGTAGCCGGCGGCGCTCAGGGCCTTGATCGACGAGTCCCAGGTGGCCCCGCAGAAGTTCTTGCCGTGCATCAGCACAATGTTCTGGCCATTGGCTTTGCCGCTGGGCGGGACATCCATGTAGCCCATCTGCAGGGACTTGCCCTGGGATTGGAAGGCGAAATGCTCAACCGGGTAAGGGTATTCGAAACCTTGTAGTTCCGGGCCATAGGCCGGGCCTTCGGCGGCATGGGACAGGACAGGCAGGGACGCGGCCAGGAACAGGCCGCCAAGCATGAGCGCGCGGGCATTCGACATATCGGATCTCCATAAGAATCGGACCGATGCTGGTGATCGGCGATTAACCCTGGATTAACGTATTTACCGAAAACCACCGCAGAACCTGTAGGAGCCCGGCTTGCCGGCGATGGCGTCGGTGGATGCAACGCAAGACTTGAGGGCCTCATCGCTGGCAAGCCAGCTCCCACAAAATCGCTGTGCACAGGGTTGTGAGGTGTCAGGCGGTGGAGCGTCGCGGGGTTTCCAGCAAGTGTTTGAGGTTGCCCATCGCCCGGGTCGAGAGCTCGACCATGCGCGCATGTAAACCGCTCAGGTTCAGTTCGGTGATGTATTGCAGGGTACGGGTGAACTGCGTGCCATAACCGTCACGGTGCAGGCTGTAATAAATGCAGCCATCGACCACCGGGGAGGTGAAAGCCATCTTGAACTCAACCGGAGCATCGGCGATGACCACCCGATAGTTCATCTCGATCCGTAAACCCAGCAGGTCGATGATTTCGGTGAAGCGATGATCCTTGGGCAAGGGGCCATGGATGCTGTTATCGGCGCTGACGGAGGTGGGGTGCCATTCATGCCAGTGATCGGGCTGGGTCACGTAGGCGTAGACCGTCTCGATCTCGGCTTCTATATGGATTTCGTTGCTGAGCGTCTTGGCATAAGGCTGGAAAGAAGGTTGTCCCATGGCTCTGCTCCGACTGCGTTCCTTGTTAAAGGGCGGAAACAATGATGAGCATAGGTGATACAAAATATTTCGTGATGTACAAAGTCGGTACAAGACCGGCGGTCGTGCCCCCCCAGAGGCAGGCACGACCGGCAGGGGTTTACTTGACCTTGAAGCGGCCCATCAACGCGCTGACACGGTTGTTGGCGTCCAGCAGGCTGCGGGTGTTGTCATCGGTGGCATGGCCGCTCTGGACCAGTTCTTCGACCATATGACGGATCTGCACCATGCTGCGGTTGATCTCTTCGGTCACCGAACTCTGCTGTTCGGCGGCCGTGGCGATCTGGGTGCTGAGGCTGTTGATATGGCTGACGGAGCCGGCCATTTCATCGAGCCCGGCGTTGACCCGCGCCGTGGCGTCGGCCGCGGACTGACAGCTGGCCTGGGTATTTTCCATGGCCGCTACCGACGAACTGACGCCCTGGGTCAGGCGGGTCAGCATCTCGTTGATTTCCGAGGTGCTGGCCTGGGTCCGGGCGGCAAGGGCGCGAACCTCGTCGGCCACCACCGCGAAGCCGCGACCCTGCTCGCCGGCGCGGGCGGCTTCGATGGCGGCGTTCAGGGCGAGCAGGTTGGTCTGCCCGGCAATGGCGCCGATCACCCCGAGAATCTCGGTGATGCGCTGGGCGTCCTGCTGCATGCTCTCGACCTTGTGGGTGGCGCTGGACACTTCGTCGATCAGCGCGACCACGCTGCTGGAAGCCTCGCCTACCACCACCCGCGAACGGTCGGCGTGTTCGTTGGCGCGCTGGGTGAAGGCCGCGGTTTCGGCGGCATTCTCGGCCACGGTGTCGGCGGTGGCGCTCATCTCGGTGATGGCGGTGACCGTCTGCTCGGTTTCCGAGGCGTGACGGGTGAGGATCTGGTTGGTATGGGCCGAGGTCTGTTGCAGCTTGTCCAGGCTGGAGGCCATGTCGCCGGTGGCCTGGGTGACTTCGCCGATCATGTTCTGCAGGTAGACGATAAAGCGGTTCACCGAGTGACCGATGGCCCCCAGCTCATCCTCGGCGCGGATGGTGATGCGTCGGGTCAGGTCGGCATCGCCGGCGGACAATGCGTCGATATTGGTCTTGAGCGCGCGCATCCGGTTGATCAACTGGCGGATGGCATACACCTGCAACAGTACCAGCAGCACGATCATCGGGATCTGCAGCAGGGCCAGGGTATTGAGCACGTCATCGCGCTGGGCGGTGATCAACTGGGTCGGCAGGGCGGTGGCGAGGAACCAGGGGGTGCCTTCGATGGGGCGCATGAAGAAGGTGCTGGTCACGCCGTCGTTGTTGAATTCCACGCGGTGGGACGCGGCGTCACGGTTCTGCAGGGCGCTCTTGACCTGCGCGGCGAAGGCCGAGCTGCCGGCCAGGTCGCTGATGTTCTTGAGCACCACCGGGCTGTTGATATGGGTGCTGTTGCTGATGATCTTGCCGTCGGCTTCGACGATCAGCATTTCACCGCCGATGTCTTTTTCCTTGCGCGCCACCAGGTCGTTGAAAAAGCCCAGGGTCACGTCGATGGTGGAGACGCCGTAGGGCACGCCGTCGCGCTGGATGGCCATGGCGCAGTTGGTGCGTGGCTCCTGGCTGGCGTCATCCTTGTAGGCGGCTGCCCAGGCGCATTGGCCGCGCGGGGTGGCCATGCCGCCCTTGTACCAGGGCTGCTCGTAATAGTTGGGCGCTTCGGCGCTGTTCCAGAAGGTATTGACCTTCAACTGGCCGTTGGCATCGCGGTGCCAGAAGGTGCTGTGCTTGTTCCGCCCCGGCGTGCGCTGGCCGGGCAGGGGCCAGATGCCGCCGCCGAAGACCTTCAGTTCACCGTACTGATCCACCAGGCCAGGCAGGACCTTGTCGATGGTGTCGCTGTCGAGCAGGGGAATGGTCTGGGTGATGCTGCGCTGTTGGGCCTGGACCTTGTTCAACTCGTTCTTGATCTGCTCGGCCACTTCGGCCACGCGGTTGAGTACGACCTGTTCCTCGGTCTTGCGCAACGTGGGCGCGACCAACTGGCTGATGCCGACCACGGTCAGGACGAACAGCAGCAGGACGAACAGGACCAGAAACAGCGTGTAGCGGGCTTGGATCGTGCGGAACATAGGCATAGGACCTGTCCTTGCAAAGCGGCTTTTATTATTCGGTCACCTGATCGAGTCAGGGCTTCGTTCGGTTATCGGCTTGGGTTGAGCGAGCTTTAGGTACGATCGTACAAGAAGGCGCTAAAAATTCCGGCGTAACGGATGGAGGGGGACATTCCCCCTTCAGAAGCTATGTATCTACATTGAAATAAATTGGTACATTTCATTGACGCCATTAAATGGCCACCCTATGATCGCGCCCGTTGATGGCACAAGGCCATCCAAAAGGATTTGCGATATGGAGGCAGGCACGGCGCCGTTTCTCCATCAAGACCATCGACCTGCAAGGTGCTGACTCGCATTTGCGAGCGCCTGCTCAAGCCCCGTATCGATCCATGCCCTGACCTGGTGCTGCTCAATGAGCGGTTCGCTCGGGCGTGAGGTGCCGTGCTTTTTTAACTCAATTCATTGCCTTCGTTGCATCGAGATCCCGACATGGATGTTCGTCAGTTTGCCTTCCTCGTGGGCCAGCCTTCTGCTGCCCTGAAAAACCGTGAGCACTTTTGGGGACTGCCCAAGCGCGGGCTGGCGTTCATTCTGGCGAACGCGATGTTCTGGCAGCCGTTGCTGGTTCAGGCGGACGGGATTGTGGTCAATGCGCCGGGTACGATGCTCGGGCAGGCGGGCAATGGCGTACCCATCGTCAATATTGCCGCGCCGAATGCCCAGGGGCTGTCGCATAACCAGTTCACCGATTACAGCGTCGGGACCAACGGGGTCATTCTCAACAACGCCACCGCGCGGACCCAGTCGACGCAACTGGGCGGGATTATTCTGGGTAACCAGAACCTCAACGGCACGGCGGCCAATATCATTCTCAACGAGGTGAATGGCGCCAGCCCGAGCCAGTTGCGCGGTTATACCGAAGTGGCGGGGCAGTCGGCTCATGTGATCGTGGCCAACCCCTATGGCATCAGTTGCAACGGTTGCGGCTTTATCAATACCCCGCAGGCGACCTTGACCACGGGCAAGCCGGTGATTACCAACGGCCAGCTCACGGGGTATCAGGTTGATCGGGGCAGCGTGTCCATCGACGGCGCCGGCCTCAACGCCAGCAATATCGACCAGTTCGAAATCATCACCCGCTCGGCCAAGCTCAATGCCGAGATCAATGCGAAGAAGCTGGCAATTATTGCCGGTGCCAACGATGTGGATGCCAAGACGCTCAAGGCGACGGCGCGTGCGGCCAATCCGGCGGATGCACCGCAACTGGCCATCGACTCCTCGGCGTTGGGCGGTATGTACGCGGGGGCTATCCGGCTGGTCGGTACCGAAGCCGGTGTGGGGGTCAAGCTCGACGGCAAGATGGTCGCCAGCGGGGGCGATATCCAGCTCGATGCCAATGGTCATCTGAGCATGGTCGAGACGGGGGCGATCGGGGCGATCAATGTCAACGCTGCCAGTCTTGAAGCCAAAGGGCCGATGTACGCCGGTACGACCCTGGATGTTAAAACCCAGGGCGATCTGACCAGCCAGAACAATCTGGTGGCCAAGGACCGCATCACGCTGAACAGCGGGGGGCAACTGACCAACAACGGCATTATTGAAGCCGGGGTCAATGCCGACAAAACCCGTAATGCGCTCGCTGACGTCAGCATCACTGCGCAGAACGTGACCAACAACGGCCAGAGCATCATCGCCAGCCGTGACTTGAGTGTCACGGCCACGCAAACCCTGAGTAACCAGGGCGGCACCCTGAGCGGTCAACGGCAAACCACCGTCAGCGCTGGCACCCTCGACAACCAGAGCAAAGGTCGAGTCCTTGGCGCTGATCGTCTGAATCTGACGGCTGACACCGTGCTCAACGCCCAGGGCGGCCTGATCAAAGGCCAGAATGCCTTGATCGCCAACCTCGGTCATCTGAACAACAACGCGGGTGAAGTCTCCAGCCAAGGCAACACCACGTTGATCCTGGGTTCCCTGGACAACCTCACCGGCCTGGTCATGGCCAATAACGTTCTGGACATTACCGCCACGGGCGCGGTGAACAACCAGAACGGTCGCCTGGGTTCGAACAATAGCTTCACCTTCAAGGGCCAGTCCCTCGACAACACCCAGAAGGGGCGCATCACCGCGCAGCAAAGCCTCGGCCTGACCGCTACCCATCTGGATAACACCGGCGGCTCGGTTATCACCGATGGCCCGTTGAACCTGACCGCCGACACCGTGGACAACGCCAAGGGCCGAATCTCCAGCCAGGGCGACCTGACCGCCAACGTCACCACCTTCAACCAGCAGGATGGCGCGCTGGTCACCGACGGCAACCTGACCCTGACCGGCAGCACCCTGGACAACCGCAATGCGGCGCTGATCTCGGCGAAAAAACGGCTGACCCTGAACGTCGGCAATATCGACAACCGCGCGGGGGAAATCTCCAGCGTGCAGGCGGTCAACCTCAACGGTCAGTACCTGAACAACAGCGAAGGCGGCAAGGTCCTTTCCGACACAGCGCTGGGCCTCAAGGTCGCGCAAGTGATCAACCAGAGCCTGGGCCAGTTGGTCAGCCAGGGCAGCACCACGCTGACCGGCAGCAGCCTGGATAACAGCGGCGGTAAAGTGAGCGCGCAGTCGGGTCTGGTGATCACCCTCGACGGTGCCCTGACCAATCAGCTCTCCGGCCTGATCAGCAGCGAAGGCACCCTGACGGCTCACGCTGCCAGCCTGGATAACTCGGGCGGCAGTTTCTCCAGTGCCGGCCAATTGAGCCTCACCAGCGATGGTGCATTGATCAACCAGGGTGGTCGACTGGTGACTGACGGCGGTATCGACCTGCACAGCGCCAGTCTCGACAACCGTCAGAGCGGCACGATCAGCGGCCAGGGCCCGGTGTCGATCACTACGGGTGCCTTCGACAATAGCCACAGCGGTTTCCTCAGCAGTGGCAATCGCCTTGATCTGACCACCGCCCAATTGACCAACCAGGACGGTGGCCGTATCGGCGCCAAGGACCTGACCGCCAGCGTCACCGGTCTGGACCAGCAAGGCGGTTCGCTGAAAGGCGATGCGTCGCTGACCCTGGACCTCAATCACGGTCAACTGAACAACCAGGGCGGCCTGATCAACGCGCCGCTGCTGGTGTTGAACAACCTCAAGGGCGTGAACAACCAGGGCGGCGAAATCTCCAGCGCCCAGGCCTTTACCCTCGCCGCCGCTAGCCTGAACAACGACAGCGGCAAGTTGTTGAGCAACCAGGCCCTGACCCTGCGTATCGACCAGGCCCTGAGCAATATCAAGGGCATGATCGCCGCCGCAGCCGTTGATGTGCGGGCGGGCAGCCTGGATAACACCACCGGCACCCTGAGCAGCCGTGCCGGGCTGGAGCTGACTATCGACGGTCAACTGATCAACCAGAGTCTGGGCCTGATCAGCGCCACCAATGGCCTGACCATTAACAGCGCCAGCCTCAACAACCAGGGCGGTAGTCTGCTGGGCAGCGCCATTGCCCTCGATTTCGGTGCGGCAACGGGTGATCTGAACAACGCCACCGGCCATGTCACCACTGATGGTCAGTTGAGCATCAATCGTCTGCGCGACCTGAATAACCAAAGTGGCGAGGTTACCAGTGCGCAAAGCCTGAACTTGACGGCGCGCACGCTGGATAACAGCAATTCCGGCAAGCTGATCAGCAACAACCAGTTGGCCCTGACGGCCGATAGCCTGATCAACCAGAGCGGCGGCCTGCTATCGGGCTGGCAGGGCGTGACGCTCAACGCGGGCTCGCTCGATAACCGCAACAGCGGCACGGTTTCCAGCCGTAGCGGTAACGTTGATGTGACGCTCAGCGGTGCGCTGCTCAACAGCAACGCAGGCGCACTGGCCAGTCAGCAAGCCTTGACCATCAAGGCGGGTAGTCTTGATAACAGCGCCGGTACGCTTTCCAGTGCGGGCGCTCAGAGCCTGACGGTCACCGGCCTGTTGAATAACGGCCAAGGTGGCCTGATCGACGCCGGCACGCTGCTGACGCTGAACGCCATGGCCCTGAGCAACGGCGGCACGGTTCAGGCGAAACAGGCGCTGACTTTCACCGGTACCGACCTCGACAACAGCAACGGCACCCTGAGTAGCGGTGCCGCGGTCACCCTCGATCTGCTCGGTGCATTGACCAACACCAAAGGAAAGCTCTCCGGCGTCGGCCCGTTGGTGGTGCAACGCAGCACGCAGATCAATAACCAGGGAGGTGAGCTCTCCAGCCAAGGTCTGTTGACCTTGCTCACCGGTGGCTTGGATAGCAGCAATGGCGGCCTTGTCAGTGCCAACGACACATTGCTGATCACCTCGACGGGTTCTGTACAGAACGGCAATGGCGGTTTGATCGCCAGCCGTAACGGCGACCTGCAACTGAGCGCTACCAGCCTTGGCAACGGCAAGGGCTCGTTGCAAGGCAAGGGCGCGCTCAGCCTTGATGTCAGTGGCGATATCGACAACCAGAGCGGCAAGGTGATTGCCCAGGACGGTGATCTGTTCATCAAGGCGGCCAACCTCGACAGCCGTGGTGGTCTGCTGTCGAGCATCAGTGGTGCACTGACAACCCGAGTCGTTGGTGTACTGAAAAACGGCTACGACCTGCACAACAACCGCCAGGGCGGCCTGATTCAGGCCCAGCGCCTGGACCTGCAAGCCTGGGGCGGACTCGATAACTACGGTGGCCGCATCGCCGCGCTAACGGGTGATGCGCTGGTCGATACCGGGGCAGGGGACTTCGACAACCGTAATGGCGCGATCCATGCCAATGGGCTGGTCCAGGTCTCGGGCAACAACTTCGATAACAGTGGTGATAACGACGGCCAGATCTCCGGTCACCAGATCAATATGAAGCTCGCGGGCGCCCTGAACAACCGTTTGGGCATTATCGAGAGCGACAGCACTCTTTCGATCACTGCCGCCAGCCTGGATAACCAGACCGGCCAGCTACGTGCACTGGGCGGCAGCGGCAAGACCGAATTCCAGATCGGCGGGTTGTTTGACAACAGCAACGGCAAGCTGGAAACCGCCAACAGCGATCTGACCCTGGGCGTCGGCAGTTTCATGAACCAGGGTGGCAGCGTGCTGCACACCGGTACCGGCATCTTCGACACCGCCACGGTCAATCTCATCAGGGCCGGCGGTAGCTTGGTGACCCGTGGTGGCCTGACCTTGACGGCTGATGACTGGACCAACAGCAGTGTGATCCAGGTCGGGCGGCTGACGGTCAATGTCAAGAACCTGACCCAGACCGGCAGCGGGCAACTGCTTGCCACAGACAGCTTCACCGGCACTGGCGTCAACTGGAACAATGATGGGTTGATTGCCAGCGATGGCGCGGCCAGTTTGACCCTGAGTGGCAACTACAGCGGTAACGGACGCTACACCAGCCTGAGTACTTTGGGGCTGAGTGCTGCGCAGGTGAGCCTGGGCAACACCGCCAGTGTTGCCGGTGGTGGCGATACCACGATCAATGTCGGCGGTCAGTTGAATAACTACGGCCGCATCACATCGGCTGGCGGCATGAGCGTCAATGCCGGCTCAATCAATAATTACGGAACCTTGGGCAGCAACGGCAACCTGTTGCTGAGCACGCCCACCCTGTTGAACCAGGGCGGCCTGATCTTCAGCGGCGGCGACACGGCGTTGCAGGTCAACAGTTTCACCAACCATTCGGCCCAGCTCTACAGCTTTGGCGCGGTCAGTATCGACGGCTATGGCGGTGCGGCGCAGGCGACCGAGGTCATCAATATCTCCGGGGCGATGGAAAGCACCGGCAAGTTCAGCATCAATGCCGCCAACTTCGAGAACCGCACTGAGAGTTTCAGTATGGGGCGCACGTTGGTCTCGGGTGCCATCGCCTACAACTGCACCAAATGCTGGGGGCACGACTATATTTTCAGCACCGTCGTTCGTGAGGTTTACGAAGGGCAGGACAACGACACCAGTGCCTCCGCGTCGCTTTCGGCGGGCAGCGACTTTGTTTTTCGCGGTGGCAACTTTCTCAATAGCAAAAGCACCATCAGTGCCGGCGGCAATATTTCCATCCAGGCTGACAACCTGAAAAACGTCGGTGCGGTTGGCGGTACCATCGAACGAACCCGTAGCTATCAGGAAATAGAGCTCTGGCGTGGGTTCACCGTGCCATTCTTCGGTGAGGTGATTGCTTACAACCAAAGAAACAATCCCGACTTTCCGAACATCTACTACATCAATGGCTCCGGTGGCCTGAGTATCGCGATCCCGGAGAACTATCGCCATCGTGAAGGTGGGCGCGACGGTGACACCATTGAGGAAGTCCGGTTCAAGGATTCTGTCACCGGCCAAGTAGTGACCGGCGTTGATTTCAGTTATGCATACCAGCAGATCCCAACTTCGCAGTATGACCGTAACAACCTGGCGCCGTTGCCTGATCGACTGCAATCCCTGGTTTTGCTCAGCGACGTCGAAGTCGCCAAGGATGGCGCCGGCTCGGGCCGCAGTGCCGTTATCCAGGCGGCTGGCAATGTCTCGATCAGCGCAACCCAGGATCTGAACAATAGCGTTATTCACCAGGACTACGGGTTCAGTGCGGGGGCCAATAAGGTCCAGGGTACCCAGGTGGCGGGCACAGGTGCGCCCGTTGCGGTCCGACTCAATGCTCAACTACCTCCGGACCTTGCCCAGCAGCAGGTGAACCCGCTCGCACTGCCGGGCTTCAGCTTGCCCACCGGGCAGAACGGTCTATTCCGCTTGAGCGGGCAGAGTGGTTCCGCTCAGCAAGGCGCCGTAGTGCCGGGCTGGAGCGTCGTGGGCACCTCCATCGGTATCGCCCAGCGTCAGGCAGGTACAACGGATGTTCAAGCACGTAGCGTCCCGCTATCCAGTGCTGATGGCGCGGTTGCCGCCAGCGGTGGCCAGAGCCTGGCACGTGTCCAGGGCTTGCCGGATACCTCGGGCAAGACCAGTCCGCAGAAGTACCTGATCGAAACCAACCCGGTGTTGACCGACCTCAAGCAGTTTATGAGCTCGGACTACCTGTTGGCTGGTTTGGGCTACAAGCCCGATGAAAGCGCCAAGCGCCTGGGCGATGGTTTCTATGAGCAGAAGCTGATTCAGCAGGCAGTGGTTGCGCGTACCGGGCAACGCTTTATCGACGGCCAGACCTCGGATGAGAAGCTGTTCAAGTACCTGATGGACAACGCCATCAGCAGTAAGCAGCAGCTCAATCTGTCGGTTGGCGTGAGCTTGACTGCGCAGCAGGTCGCGGCCCTGACCCACGACATCGTCTGGATGGAAACGCAGGTCGTCAACGGTGAAGAAGTATTGGTGCCGGTGCTCTACCTGGCCCAGGCCACCAATCGCCTGGCGCCAAATGGCGCTTTGATTCAAGGCGCGGATGTCACCCTGATCGCCGGAGCGAACCTGGAAAACAGCGGGACCTTGCGTGCCAGCAACAACCTGTCAGCGGTGGCGGGCAAGGATTTGCTTAACACCGGCTTGGTTGAGGCGAGCAATCGTCTGGATGCCTTGGCGAGTAACAACATTGTCAACAAATCGGGCGGGATCATTGCCGGGCGCGATGTGGGTGTGACGGCCGTCACCGGCGATGTGCTCAACCAGCGCGATGTCACCGGTATCAACCAGGCTGCGGGTTTTGTCAGCACACACCGCGAATTGCTCGACAACGCCGCGCGTATCGAAGCGGCGAACAATCTTACCGTGAAGGCTGGGCGTGACGTCAGCAACAGCGGCAGTGTGCTGCGGAGCGGTGCTGATACTTCGATCAGTGCTGGGCGCGATATCAATATCGCGGCGACTGAGAGTCACACGTCCACGAACTATGGCCGGGGGGCGAACGATAGTTCCGTTACCCAGACGGCGTCGACAGTCAATGCGGGGCGTGACCTGCAAATGACGGCTGGACGGGATCTCACGGTTGTCGCCGGTCAGATCGATGCCAAGCGCGATATCTCCATGGCAGCGACCGAGAACCTGACGCTGACCTCGGCGGCGGATGAGAGTCATTACTTATCCAAAAGCAGAAAGGAAACCACTCAGCGTGACCATGTCGCTCAGGTAGCAACGACTGTCCAGGCTGGGGGGGGTGTCAATCTCAGTGCGGGTAAGGATCTGGGGCTGATCGCAAGCAAGGTCTCTGCGGGTAATGAGGCCTATCTGGTGGCGGGTGACAAGCTGGATCTGCTGTCCGCGCAAAACAGCGACTACTCGCTGTATGACATGAAGAAAAAGGGTAGTTGGGGCCGCAAGAAAACCCAGCACGATGAGGTCACCCAGGTGACCAATGTCGGGAGCGAGATCAAGACGGGGGGCGATCTGACGCTCAAAAGTGGCGACTCCCAACACTATCAGGTGGCCAAGCTTGAAAGTGGTAAGGATCTGGCCATCGAGAGCGGTGGGGCTATTACCTTCGAAGGGCAGAAGGATCTTCATCAGGAGAGTCACGAGAAGACCAATAACAATGCTTTCTGGGTTTCTTCCAAAGGCAGCGGCAAGACCGATGAAACCTTGCGTCAGACCCAGATGGTGGCCGCTGGCAACATCACTATCAAGGCTGTCGAAGGGCTGAAGATCGACCTCAAGCAGGTTAACCAGCAGTCAGTCAGCCAGACCATCGATGCGATGGTGAAGGCTGATCCGCAAATGGCCTGGCTCAAGGACGCCGAGAAGCGCGGTGACGTGGATTGGCACCTGGTGAAGGAAATTCACGACTCCTACCAATACAGCAATTCGGGACTTGGGCCGGCTTCGCAGTTGATCATTGCTATTGTCATGGCGGCTGTTGTCGGGCCTGCCGCAATGGGGGCGATGGGCACCGCGACCTCGGCGGCGGTCAGCGCAGGGACGATCAGCGCAAGTACTGCGGGAGCTCTCTCCGCAGCCGCGGGCGCTATAGCCACCGGTGCTGCAACAAACGCGGCCACCAGTTTTATCAACAATGGCGGAAACCTGGGCGCGGTATTCAAGGATGTCACCTCATCCGATGCCCTCAAGGGATATGTCATCTCGGGGCTGACGGCTGGGCTGACCGCGAAGTACTTCGATGGTTGGACGGGGACCAAGACTGATCCGATAACAGGGAAAATTATTGGTCCTCCTCTCAATACGTGGACGGGTGTTGGGCAATTTGCTGCGAACCAGACTCTGCAATCCAGCACCTCAACACTGTTGAGTAAAGCCCTGGGGCAGGGCGGAGACATGGGCGATGCGCTGCAGGGCGCGTTGTTCAATACCTTGGCGGCTGCCAGCTTCAATGCTGTGGGTGATTACACCAAAGGGGCGATTGCCGATGGTACACCACAGAAAGTTGTCATCCACGCGATGGTGGGTGGGTTGCTGTCACAGGCAACTGGCGGAGATTTTGCGACAGGAGCCTTGGCGGCCGGTGCCAATGAGGCGTTGGTTTCGCACCTGAATAGTCTGGTCAACGGCGATAAAAACCTGTTGACCATGAGTTCGCAGATTGTAGGTGTCCTGGCAGCCGCCACGCAGAAGGATGCAGATGCTAGCTCGCTGGATAAGGGCGCTTGGATTGCGAAAAACGCTACGCAATACAACTGGTTGCTCCATCACGAAGCTGAGCAAATGATCCGTGAGGTCGATGAGCAAACAACTGATGAGGGAAAAAACAAGGTCCGTGAGCGTTATGCCGAGCTGGATGAGGCTAGGAATAAAGAGTTACCCGATCTATGTCAGAAAAATCCAGGTTTTTGTGAGCGTTTATCCGCGCAGTTAGCGGCTGATGATCCAGCGCTTCTAGCGTATGCCCATGACTTGGCTAGGCAGGGGAAAGGTGATCAGGCGCTTATAATCGGGTATCTTATAACCGGAAATAATCTCGCGGCACAGAATACCATCGCGGCCGAGCTGTCTACTCTTTCAGAGGGTGATGGTTCTCGCTTTAAGAATGCGTTGGGCGCAGTCCTTCTTGGTGCAACGCTTGGCGGAATGAGGCCCCCGAGTGTATCTGGTACAAAAGAAGCAGTTCGCTTTATTGATAGCGTAAAAGTTGTTGATCAGAAGACAGGGCAGGTTTTTCAGGGGACTGTTGACCTTGGTCCGACCTTGGATCGAATAAGCTCAGGTGGCACGTTCCCTCACCGAAATGATGGTTCCATATTTCAGAATCGGGCTGGAGATCTACCGCCAAAACCGATAGGTTACTATACGGAATATGTGCACCCAACCCCAGGCGTCTCAGGGCCAGGGCCTCAGCGAGTGATTGTAGGGGGAAGCGGTGAAATGTATTACACTGCAGATCACTACAAAACATTTATTCCGATTAAAAATTGAGGTTGATAAAAATGACACCATTCAACTTTACGGAAAACGCACCCTCATATGATGCTGCTGAGGTTTTTTATGTTCGGATCGACCCTCGCATTGGCTTGACAGGTGAACTGTTAAGATCGTTGTATTATCTGCTTTGGTTTCCAGGGTATTTTGGGTTTAATTGGGATGCGCTGTATGACTGTTTGAGAGATTTGGAGTGGATTAAGTTTCATAAGATTGTCCTTGTGCATGAATCTCTTCCGCAGCTGCCTGAGGATGATCTAAAAGTGTATTTAGAAATTCTAAGAGATTCGGTTCTTGGGTGGGTTGATGACGAGAGTCATGAGTTAGAGGTTGTTTTTCGGTGTGCTGATAAAGTTGTGATTGAAAATATATTGACAGGAGGTGGCGTGTCGTATTGATATGCGTTTTTATTTGCATTTTTTTATGCAAAAAAAACGGAATTGAATGGTGCTTCCGAACGTTCTCCGGATGCCCATTCGTCCTGATCTCACCCCTTGAGGACCGACGTACATCTGAAGGGGTAATGTCTTGCAAGAGGGACGGCTGGGCTTTGCCCGTTCTGACGTCTATGATCAGGATGTTGTTACCAATTCAACGACTAGACCTTTGGGGAAAGTGGGAAAGTGGGATAAATTTTAATGGCACTTACTTGACGGCCAAACACCTGAATTAAATCAGAAGAATTAAGAAGGGCTGGTCTTGGTCTACGATGAGTAAATGTCAAAAAGAAGCACAAAACGGGGAGCCTGACTCCCCGTCCAGCCTTCTACACAACGTCACCCACTGACGTTAGCCATACGCTTATCCAGCACCGAATCCACCCACAATTGCGCCAGTTCAATCAAGTGCACCACACCCATCGCCACCTTGCGATTGGCGCCGGTCTGGTTGTCAGCGTTCTCATAGGCCGTGGCCGCAGCGGATTGCAGTATGGAGTACGCGTTGACCAAGGCGTCTTCATGGCTTTGCGCTTCAGGCAACAAGTCTTGCATCGATGTCGCACGGGCGGATTTCGCCTTTGTCCCAGGCATCAGGTTGTAATGAGCAAAAGCCCGATCGGCCGCCTGCGGATCGATAGCCTCGGCACTGGATAAGGCGGGCGGGTTGGGTGTGATCTTGAACATATCGCATAACTCCCTAGTTTGATTGGAGCCGCCGCTGATCGCGACTAAACGATGGGGTGGCGGCCGCGCGCAGGTTAGTCGACCGGAAACTAGGGAACCGGCGCACCCTAAGGTGCCCTGCGCACGACCACCATAAAGTGCAGGCGATAAAAAAGCGCCCGTCTCAAGGATGGCGCTGTGCGCCGTAGTTTCGCGGGCGACTAAACCCGATCACTGATGAGCAGTGACAAGGAGGAGACTAGCCAGCGGAATAGGCAGGCGCAAGCGAGTTGGATTTTCTAGGAAATTTCACTCAAGGGAAAGGGAGTTGTCTTTCCTGTGCGCCTTGATCGCAATTGCGCGCAGCATAAAAACGCTTGTGGAAGATATCGTCGGCACTTGTCGGAAATGGCCTTACTCGGCTTATGCGCTTGATCCGGGTTCGGTTTTCCGGTTTCTTGACGCCTCATAGCCGCCACTTTATGATGCGGCCACTAATTTGATATCAAATGTTTCAAGGAATGAACATGTGTGTTTCCACCCTCGGGATGAGGTCCCCCGCGGCCATGCCGTGCCGTTACCCGAGTCTCTTCGTTTCTTCGCAATCCCCCCGTTCAAAACCCTGGAGCGCTTTCAGCAGCCTCCGGCGATAACCCCTTGATGATCACAGGTCCGGCTTCGCCCACGGTGAAGGCCGTTGCCTTGCTGTTCGCCTGAAATTTTTGTCCGCCTGTTTCCCAATATCCCCAGATCCGATTTTCCCCAGGAGTGTGCTGCATGAAAAAAATCTCACAGGTCGCCATTTTCGGGATGGCAGCGATCACGCTGACCTCCATCGGTGGTTGTGCCACCGAGAGTTCCCGAGCCTTGCCGGTGCAGCAAGTGGAAACCGCCAACCAGGCCTACGCCGGTGTGCGTACCCCCATCGCTGTCGGCAAGTTCGATAACCGTTCCAGCTATATGCGCGGGATCTTTTCCGATGGTGTCGACCGTCTCGGCGGCCAGGCCAAGACCATCCTGATCACCCATTTGCAGCAGACCAACCGCTTCAGCGTGCTGGACCGCGACAACCTGGCGGAGATCCAGCAGGAAGCGAACATCAAGTCCCAGTCGCAGAAACTCAAGGGCGCGGATTTTGTGGTCACCGGCGACGTCACCGAGTTCGGCCGCAAGGAAACCGGCGATCGCCAGTTGTTCGGCATTCTCGGGCGCGGCAAGACCCAGGTGGCCTACGCCAAGGTCGCTCTGAATATCGTCAATATCGTCACCTCGGAAGTGGTGTATTCCAGCCAGGGCGCGGGTGAGTACGCGCTGTCCAACCGCGAAGTCATCGGTTTCGGCGGGACTGCCAGCTACGACTCGACCCTCAATGGCAAGGTCCTGGACCTGGCCATGCGCGAAGCCGTGAACAAGATGGTTCAGGCGATCGACAGCGGCACCTGGAAACCGGGCCGGCCATAAGTACCTCTACAACAAAAACAGGGAGCTTCACGCGTCATGGGTAAAAAGTTCGGTTTGCTAGGTTACATCGCGGCAATAGCAGCAGGCGGCGCCTTGTTGGCGGGCTGCGCTCCGCAGGTCAAGACGCTGTATCAGTGGGAAGGCTATCAGCCTCAGGTTTACCAGTACTTCAACGGTGAGGCCAAGGAGGCGCAAGTCGAGGCCCTGGAAGCCGACTTGCAGAAGATCAAGGCCACCAATCGAGCCGCGCCGCCGGGTTATCACGCCCACCTGGGCATGCTCTACGGCAGCCTTGGTAAGGACGACCAGATGGTGCAGCAGTTCCAGACCGAGAAAGCATTGTTCCCTGAATCGACGGCTTACATGGACTTTCTGTTGAGCAACGCCAAGAAGGGGATCAAGCAATGAATTCGCGTTTTCTGAGTGCTCTGGCCGCTCTGCTGCTGGTGAGTCTGCTGGGTGGTTGCGCAGCCCCCAAGACGGTGGATTATTCGGCCTACAAGCAGGCTCGCCCAAGGACGATCCTGGTATTACCACCCCTGAACGAATCTCCGGATATCAAGGCCACCTACAGCCTGTTGTCCCAGGTGACATTCCCGCTGGCGGAAGCCGGTTATTACGTCATGCCGGTGGCGCTGGTGGATGAAACTTTCCAGCAGAACGGCCTGAACACGCCAACCGACATCCACAACACTTCGCCGGCAAAGCTGAAGGAAATTTTCGGCGCGGATGCGGCCTTGTACATCACGGTGACCCAGTACGGTACGCAGTACCGGGTGATCAGCAGCGCGACCATCGTGACGGCCAGTGCCAGGCTGGTGGACCTCAAGACCGGGACCGCGCTCTGGACCGGTAGCGCCACGGCTTCCAGCGAGGAGGGGAATAACAACAGTGGCGGCGGTCTGGTCGGTGCGTTGATCACCGCAGCGGTCAAGCAGATCATCAACAGTGCCAACGACGTCAGCCATCCCATTGCCGGGATCACCAGCCAGCGGCTGTTGTCCGCCGGGCATCCGGCAGGTTTGTTGTATGGGCCGCGCTCGCCGAAGTACGGCACGGACTGAGGCCAGCGGTAAATAAGGGGGCACGATTCAAGCCTGGCTTGGTCGTGCACAACGGTGCGCTGAAAGGCTCGAACTGCCCCCTTTTTAACATTTTGATCCTTATCGGGAGGGCGACAAGATGAAAGAGATCGCTGAATGTGACAGCAAGAAACGGATAGGTCGCAGAGCGCTGCGTCACTAGGCTGAGGTTCCGAAATGGAATTGATGCAAGGCTTGGAAAATGAAACAGTTATCAGGAAAAGTGGCAATTGTAACGGGTGCGAGTTCAGGCATTGGCTACGAGACGGCAAAGTTATTCGCGAAGGAGGGCGCGAAAGTCGTCGTAACGGCGCGCCGTCAAGTCGAGTTGGACTCACTTGTCGCCGAGATTGAAAATGGCGGAGGCGAAGCGATTGCCGTCGCAGGAAACATCAAAGACGAGAAACTCGCGCAAACATTGGTGGCGATCGCCGTCGGTCGTTTTGGCGGGCTCGATATTGCCTTCAACAACGCCGGTTCGACAGGGGAGAGTGCATCGGTTCCCGACATTTCAGCTGATGTCTGGAATGCCATTCTCGATACAAACCTGACCAGTGCGTTTCTGGGGGCGAAATATCAGATCCCAGCGATGCTAAAGCGCGGCGGCGGTTCCATCATATTTACATCGACCTTCGTTGGCCACACCGCCGGCTTCCCGGGAATGGGAGCCTATGCGGCCAGCAAGGCCGGGCTGATCGGCCTGATGCAAGTAATCGCTGTCGAGTATGGATTGCATGGCATCCGAGCCAATGCCCTTCTACCGGGAGGCACGGATACTCCTATGGGGCGCGCCGCTACCAATACCCCGCAAGCCCGTGCCTTCGTCGAAGGACTACATGCGCTAAAGCGCCTGGCACTGCCAGAGGAGATTGCGCGATCAGCGCTCTACCTCGCCTCTGCAGCATCGAGTTTCACCACGGGATCGTGTTTGATGGTCGATGGTGGCGTTTCCATTAATCGGACGTAATCAGCGCTTCCTGTTTCCACGGGCGCCTGCCGAGGTCCAGGCGTCCGTTGACGGTCTCAGGCCTCCCCACAATTCCAATACATCTTTTCGATGGGCGATCTGTAACAAAGATTGTATATTTGTACATTCATGTTACATGACTGGAATCATCTCTTTTCTCTCTCTTTGACAGGACACTGCATATGCTCGCCTTGAAAGGACCTCAGCAGCACGGTGACACCACCCGCGCCCGTATGGCCGGAGGTCGGGCATGAGCGGCGGATCAGTAGTCGCCTGGGCCACGGCGCTCAGCACCCGGGTCTTTGAGCGCAAGGCCTCCGATGCGAAGAACGCCAACCTGCAGGAAATCAAGAACAAGCAGGTGCTCAACAACATCCCGAGGGACCCGACCGCCCTCGACACCACGAAGATGCAGAAGGACAAGCTGCAGTCGCAGTTCCAGGGCTTCGACCCGAAATCGGTCACTCCGGATCAGTTGGCCAAGTACAGCAGTATCCTCCAGGAGAATGGCCTGATCAGCGCCACCACCGCCGGCCTGCTGTCCAGCGCCGGGGCGAAAGGCAAGTCGGGCGAGAAATTCAACGCGCTGGACTATTTCGCCAGCCAGATCAGCACGCTGCAAAGCGGCAGCTCCAATGACCAGTTCTCCAACCATATGATCCCGGAATACAAGAAGGCGATTAACGTGCTGCTGAACCTGCAGCAGTTCGCCAGTTCCGGCGCCAGCATGTCGATCAATACGAAAGTCTGAAACCCTTGCGGTATTGATGGCCGTCTTCGTCGGCCAGGCGCTTGCGCAACGCAAGCGCCGATCAAACACGATCCATGTTCCCAGCCATCACCCTCCCGCCATTGATGGTCCGTTCCCGCCGCCTATGATGACGGTGACGCCTGTCGGCCTGCCCGTGATCCGACAGCCTCGCGTACTTTCATTTCTGCGAGCGCCCCCATGACTCAAACAAGAACCCTCTACGACAAGCACATCGATTCCCATACGGTGTGTCGCCTCGATGACCAGGGCCATGTCCTGCTGTATATCGATCGTCAGGTCATCAACGAATACACCAGCCCGCAAGCCTTCAGCGGCCTGCGGGAAGCCAGGCGCGGTGTCTGGCGCGCGGAAACCGCGCTGGCCGTGGTCGACCATGTCAACCCCACCGCGCCCAAGCGCGTCGCCGCCATGCCGGACGCCGGCGGTGCCCGCCAGGTGTCGTACCTGGCCGAAAACTGCGCCGACTTCGGTATCGAACTGTTCGATGTGCTCGACAAACGCCAGGGTATCGAGCATGTGATCGCTCCGGAGCAGGGGTTTATCCTGCCGGGCATGGTGGTCGCCGCCGGTGACAGCCACACCACCACCTATGGGGCCCTGGGGGCGTTCGGCTTCGGTATTGGCACCTCGGAGATCGAACATCTGCTGGCGTCGCAGACGCTGGTCTATAAGCGCCTGAAAACGATGCGAGTAACGGTCAGCGGCGAACTGGCGCCGGGCCTGACATCCAAGGACGTGATCATGGCGCTGATCGGCAAGATCGGCGCTTCCGGGGCCACCGGTTATGCCATCGAGTTCCGCGGCTCGACCATTGATGCCCTGAGCGTCGAGGCGCGCATGACCATCTGCAATATGGCGGTGGAGGCGGGCGCGCGTGGGGCCTTTATGGCACCCGACGAGAAAGTCTTCGCCTACCTCAAGGACAAACCCCGGGCACCCAAGGGCGCACTGTGGGAGCAGGCCGTGACCCGTTGGCGGGAGCTGCACACGGATGCCGGCGCGCAGTTCGACCGTGAAGTCGAACTGGATGCCAGCGCACTGGAACCCATGGTCACCTGGGGCACCAGCCCGGACCAGGCCGCGCCCATCGGGGCGAACGTGCCGGACCCGCAAGACATCAGCGACCTGATCCTGCGCCAGGACATGCGCCGCGCCCTGAATTACATGGGGTTGGAAGCCGGCATGCCGCTGAACGAGATCGTGATCAGCCATGCGTTTATCGGTTCCTGCACCAATGCGCGGATCGAGGACCTGCGTGACGCGGCCCGTGTGGTGCGTGGTCAACACGTGGCCAAGCATGTGCGGGCGATGATCGTGCCGGGCTCGACCCAGGTGCGTGATCAGGCCGAGGCCGAAGGTTTGGCGGCGGTGTTTATCGACGCCGGCTTCGAGTGGCGGCAATCGGGTTGCTCGATGTGCCTGGCGATGAACGATGACGTGCTGGAGCCGGGCGACCGCTGCGCCTCCAGCACCAACCGCAATTTCGAAGGGCGCCAGGGTGCCGGGGCTCGTACGCATTTGATGAGCCCTGCGATGGTGGCCGCGGCAGCCATTGCCGGACACCTGACCGATATTCGCCATCTGGAGCCAAGGCCATGAGCATGCAGCCGTTTTCCCAAGTCACCGGCAAGGCCGCGCCGATGCTGGCGGCCAATATCGACACCGATGTGATCATGCCCAAGCAGTTTCTCAAGGGGATCGATCGCAACGGGTTGGACCGTGGTTTGTTCTTCGACCTGCGGGTGTTGCCGTCGGGTGAACCCAATCCTGAGTTCGTGCTGAATCAGCCGGCCTGGAAAGGTGCCAGCTTCATGGTGGTGGGGCCGAACTTCGGTTGCGGTTCCAGCCGTGAACATGCGGTGTGGGGTTTGAAGCAAGTGGGGATCCGGGCATTGATCGGCAGCAGTTTCGCCGGGATTTTCTACGATAACTGCCAGCGCAACGGGGTGCTGTTGATCACCCTGGACGAGGCGACGGCGCAGCGCCTGGGGCAGGTGGTGAGCCAGCCGCAGAGTGCCGAGATCACCATTGACCTTGAGAGTCAGCAGATCCGTTTGCAGGATGGCAGTGTGATCGAGTTCCAGATCGATACGTTGCGCAAGACGGCATTGATGCTGGGGTTGGATGCCATTGGCAGCACCTTGCAGCGCAGTGAGGAGATCAGGGCGTTCGAGCGGGCGCATTTGCAGGCCAATCCCTGGTTGAGCTGAGCCGGGGCCGGTTCACCGATTCAGGGGACTCATCACATGAGAGTCATGTGGTGAGTCCCGACGGCAGCTAGATCGACAGCTGTCGAAAATGCTCCTGCAAGAACTCCACACACACCCGCAATTTCCCCGAATACGCCAGCCGCGTCGGGTACACCGCCCAGACATTCGCGCTCTGGGTGTAGTCGTGCAGCACCCGCACCAGTCGCCCCTGTTCCAGCAGCGGTTTGACGTCCCACAGCGAGCGCAGCAGGATGCCGCGTCCATCCAATGCCCATTGCAAGACAATCTCACCGCTGTTGGACGACAACGGGCCGCGCACCCGCACGCTGTCCTGGCTGCCGTCGCGCTCCAGATTCCAGATACCGAAGGCGTTGTCACGCTCCTTGAGCACCAGGCAATCGTGTTGCTCCAGGTCGCTCAACTGCTGCGGTGTGCCACGCCGTTCCAGGTAGGCCGGTGCCGCGCAGAGTACCCGGCGATTGCTCACCAGGCGCCGGCCGATATGCTGGCCGGGAATATCGTCGCCCACGCGGATTTCCAGGTCGAAACCTTCGCTGACGATGTCCACCACGCGGTCGAACAGGTCCAGGCGGATCTCCAGGTCCGGGTAACGCTCTGCCAGAAGCGACAGCGCCGGAGCCACATGATTGCGCCCGAAACCGAAGCTGCTGCACAGGTGCAGGCGGCCGCTGGGGCTGTCGTGGGCTTCGGAGAGTTCGTCGTTGAGTTGCTGGAAATCTTCGAGAATACGCACGGCCCAGCGTTGCACTCGCTCGCCGTCCTCGGTCAGGGCGATACGTCGGCTGGTGCGGTGCAGCAGGCGGGTGGCGAGGGTGGTTTCGAGGATCTGGATACGTTTGCTGACGTAGGCGGGCGACAGTCCCAGTTCATCGGCGGCGGCGGCAAAGCCGGCCTTGCGGATAACGGTGAGGAATACGCGCAGGTCTTCGGGCAGGGGCACGGTGTCTTTCTTTTGGCTCATGGGAAAAGCAACGAACGCTGGCGGCAGGAGCCGCCAGAATAGCATTGGATGGGCAGGGCCGAGGATCGTCGCGAGCTCGAAGGCTGCGGGCCTTCTGTAGGAGCATGGCTTGCCAGCGAAGAGGCCATCAGGATCGCCAAAAGCTTCGCGGGCAAGCCCAGCTCCTACAAGGATCCGCGGCGTTGCGTGGATTATTTGAGCGCCGTGGTATCGGCCTCGGCCAATGCCTTGCGCCCGCGCCTGAGGGCAATCGGTGCCATCTTGCTGCGGTCCAGTTCGCCTTCCCAGGCGGCCACCACCAGCGAGGCGACGGCGTTGCCGATGATATTGGTCAGGGAGCGACACTCGGCCATAAAGCGGTCCACCCCGAGGATCAGCACCATCGCCGCCACCGGTACGGTCGGCACCACCGCCAGGCTCGCGGCCAGGGCGACAAACCCCGCACCGACCACCGCACCGGCGCCCTTGGAGGTGAGCATCGTCACCGCCAGCAGGGTCAGTTGCTGCTCCAGGGTCAGGTCGATATTGGTCGCCTGGGCCAGGAACATGACCGCCAGGGTCATGTAGATATTGGTGCCGTCGAGGTTGAAGGTGTAGCCGGTGGGCACCACGATACCCACCACGCCCTTGGAGCAACCCAGGCTTTCCAGCTTCTGGATCAGCTGCGGCAGGGCCGACTCCGACGAACTGGTGCCGAGCACGATCAGCAGTTCCGACTTGATGTAGCCCAGCAGGCGGAAGATGCTGAAACCGGCATAACGGGCGATGCTGCCCAGTACGCAGGTAATGAAGATGAAGGCGGTCAGGTAGAAGGTGCCGACCAGCTTCATCAGCGGCAGCAGCGAGCCCAGGCCGTATTTGCCGATGGTGAAGGCCATCGCGCCGAACGCGCCGATCGGTGCCACCCGGGCAATCATACCGACAATACGGAAGAACACCTCGCTGGCCTGGTGGATCACGCCGACCAGCGGACGGGCCTTTTCACCGACCATCACCAGCGCCAGGCCGAACAGGATCGAGACGAACAGCACCGGCAGGATCTCGCCCTGGGAGAAGGCGTCGAAGAAGGTGGTGGGGATCACATGCAGCAGGAAGCCGGTGATGCCTTCGCCATGCTGGGCCTGGCCGACAAAGTTGGCGATGGCCGAGGTGTCGAGGGTTTTCACGTCGACGTTGAAACCCGAGCCGGGATGCAGGGCATGGGCCGCCACCAGGCCGATCGCCAGGGCGAAGGTGGAGACGATTTCGAAATACAGCAGGGCCTTGCCGCCAACCCGCCCGACCTGTTTCACGTCGTGCATGCTGGTGATACCGGAGACCACGGTGCAGAAGATGATCGGGCCGATGATCATCTTGATCAGTTTGATGAAACCGTCGCCCAGGGGCTTGAGGTCGATGCCGGTCTGCGGCCAGTGGTTGCCGATCAGCACCCCCAGCACGATGGCGATGACCACCTGGATATACAGGGTTCCCAGCAGTTTGCGGATTGTCATTGTTATTATCTCGTCACAGTTTTTGGGCAAGCCGATCCCGTCCTGGGTCGTTGGCGGCGGCCCAGGGGGAAGGGGTGGATCAGGTCCTTTGCGTCAGGCTGTTCAGCGCAGGAAGGTCAGGACTTCGCCGAGCAGCTGTTCCGGGATTTCTTCGGCCAGGTAGTGCCCGCCGGGCAGGGCCTTGCCGCGTACATCGGTAGCCACCTGCTGCCATTCGTGCAGCGGATTGAAGCAACGGCCGACAGTGCCTTCGGCGCCCCAGAGCGCCAGCAGCGGCATATTCAACTGGCGTCCGGCCTCGAGGTCGGCGCGGTCGTGTTCCAGGTCGACGGTGGCGCTGGCGCGGTAGTCTTCGCAGATGCCCCGGGCGCTACCGGGCAGGCTGATGCAGCGCAGGTATTCGCTGAAGGCTTCGCCGGTAAAGGGCTTGAGGCCGGCACTGCGGCTGCCCATCACGCTGCGCAGGTATTGTTCCGGGTTGGCTTCGATCAGGGTTTCCGGCAGCGGTGCCGGACGGATCAGGAAGAACCAATGCCAGTAGGCGCGGGCAAAGGCTTCGTCGGTCTGGGTGTACATCGACAGGGTCGGGGCGATATCCAGCAACACCATGCGTTGCACCACCTGGGGATGGTCGAGGGCCAGGCGATGGGCAACGCGGGCGCCGCGGTCGTGGGCGAGGACCGAGAACTCGCTGAAACCCAGGGAGTCCATCAGGGCCACGCCGTCGCGACCCATCTCGCGCTTGGAGTAGTTGAGGTGCTGTTCGTCGGCTGCTGGCCGGGCGCTGTCGCCATAGCCGCGCAGGTCGGCGGCGACCACGGTGAAGTGCTTGGCCAAGTCGCCTGCGATCTTGTGCCAGATGACATGCGTCTGCGGGTGGCCGTGCAGCAGGAGCAGGCCCGGTCCGCTGCCGCCGATGCGGTAGGCAATGTCCACACCGTTGACGTGGCGCTGGTCTTTCTGGAATCCGGCGAACATGGAGTGACTCCTTATGATTGTTGTGTACATCCTAAGACCCACAGCGCAGGGGGCAAGGCGTAAAGCGTGGTGCGCTTGTTCATGAAGTGTGTTGGGTCGCGGCACTGTTAAGATAGCGGCACACGGATCAGCACAGGGCTTGAGTGACGGCCAATGTCGGAAAAAGACACGATCTCCATCCATCTGGTGCACGAGGCACTGTTGCAGAGTTGCGCCCCCGGTGCGGACACCGTGCAGGTGCTGGACAAGGTCGGGATCGACTCGACGCTGCTGGAACAGCCTGATGCCCGGGTGCCAGCCAGTGACTATGCGCGTTTGTGGCGCCTGTTGGCGCGGCGCAACGATGATGAATTCTTCGGCATGGACCCGCGCAAGCTGCGCGCCGGCAGTTTCGCCTACCTGTGCCGCGCCGGCATGGCGCAGCCGACGGTGACGGCCGGGCTGGACTCGGTGCTGGATTTCCTGTCGTTGATGCTTGAGCGTCTGCCGGCTCAACTGGTGCGCCAGCAAAGCCTGGCGGAAATTGTCCTGCTGGAGCCGGAAGGCGAGGGGCGACGGCCGTTTACCTATTTCGCCTACTGGATGATCGTCCACGGCGTGGCCTGCTGGCTGGCCGGGCGGCGTATCCCGATCCTGGCCATCGAGCTGCGCTGCGCCGAGCCGGATTACTGCGAGGACTATCGGGTGATGTTTTCCGAGAACCTGCGTTTTGACCGGCCGCGCACCCGGATGATCTTTTCCGCCGACTGCCTGGACCTGCCGATCAAGCGCAGTGCCGAGGAACTGCAACGCTTCCTGGCGCTGGCGCCGGCCAATATCCTGGTCAAATACCGCGATGCCCAGAGCCTGGCCAGCCGGATCAAGCAGGACCTGCGCCAACAGCCGGCTGAAGACTGGCCGGAAACCGAAGGGCTGGCCGTGCAATTGTGCATGTCGGCCTCGACCCTGCGCCGGCGGCTGGCGGAAGAAGGGCAGACCTACCAGGGCCTCAAGGACAGCGTGCGCAAGGAGTGGGCGATTGCCTGGCTGGCGGAGCCGTCGATCAGCTTCGCCGAGATCGCCACCCGGCTGGGCTTCGCCGACGCCAGTTCGTTCTACAAGGCCTTTCGCAAATGGTCCGGGTCCAACCCGGGGCATTACCGCAGCCTGATCCTCAACGAGGTGCACTAGGCCGCTTATTGGCCAAACCAGTCAATCAGGTTGAAAGCTTTGACCATTGTCCCAAGTCCCTGACAGCGCGACTATTTCCAGGATTTTTCTACGGTTCCTTCCAATAACAAGACCGAGAGATTCTGGACATGCGCGACTATCAGACTGCCACTGCGGACTTCGATTATCAGCAAGCGGCCCAAGCGGGCCTGAAAGGGACATTGACGGCGCTCAACGCCTGTGTCGAATGCTGCGACCGGTATGCCTTGCCGGGGCGCATCGCGCTGTTCTGGGAAGGCCGCGACGGCAGCAGTGCGATCTACACGTTCAGTGAATTACAGGACAAGGCCGCGCGTTTCGCCAACTTCCTGCTCACCCAGGGCGTGCGCCGTGGCGACAAGGTCGCCGCGCTGTTGCCGCGCAATGTCGAACTCTTGATCACGCTGTTCGCCACCTGGCGCATCGGCGCCGTCTACCAGCCGCTGTTTACCGCTTTTGGCCCCAAGTCCATCGAACACCGCCTGGGCGGCTCCGGGGCCAAGCTGGTAGTCACCGACGTCGTTAACCGCGACAAACTCAGTGAAGTCGCCGACTGCCCGGCCAT
Organism: Pseudomonas gingeri; assembly: GCF_013385425.1. Classification (GTDB taxonomy): domain Bacteria; phylum Pseudomonadota; class Gammaproteobacteria; order Pseudomonadales; family Pseudomonadaceae; genus Aquipseudomonas; species Aquipseudomonas gingeri_D. Next base: position 195,803 of record NZ_JACAQA010000015.1, read on the forward strand.
TGTCACGGTCGGCGGCCCCAAGGGGCAGGGCATCGTGCGTGGTGATTTCAGCTTCTGGGCCGAACTGGACAACTACCCGGCTTACTGCGAACCGGTGCTGCTCACCGGTGAAGACCCATTTCTGCTGATGTTCACCTCGGGCACCACCGGCCCGGCGAAACCCCTGGAGGTGCCGCTCAAGGCGATCATCGCGTTCCAGAACTACACCCGCGATGCAGTTGACCTGCGCCCTGAAGATGCGTTCTGGAATGTCGCCGATCCGGGCTGGGCTTATGGCCTGTATTTCGGCATCACCGGGCCGCTGGGCATGGGTCACCCGATCACCTTCTACGATGGCCCGTTCACGGTGGAAAGCACCTGCCGGATCATCGAGAAATACGGCATCACCAACCTCACCGGATCACCTACCGCCTACCGGTTGCTGATTGCCGCCGGCGAAGCGTTCGCCAGCAAGGTCAAGGGCCGCCTGCGGGTGGTCAGCAGCGCCGGCGAGCCGCTGAACCCGGAGGTGATCCGCTGGTTCGCCGATAACCTGGGGGTGACCATTCTCGACCATTACGGCCAGACCGAAATGGGCATGGTGCTGTGCAATCACCACGGCCTTGAGCATCCGGTGCATATCGGCTCGGCGGGGTTCGCCTCGCCCGGGCATCGCATCGTGGTGCTGGATGAGCAGCAGCGCGAGTTGGATGTCGGGCAGCCGGGGATTCTCGCGCTGGATCGTTCCCAATCGCCGATGTTCTGGTTCAACGGCTACCAGGGGTTCGAGACCAAGGCTTTCGTTGGCCAGTACTACCTCAGCGGTGACACCGTGGAACTGAATCCGGACGGCAGCATCAGCTTTGTAGGGCGTAGCGATGATGTGATTACCACTTCGGGCTATCGGGTCGGCCCGTTCGATGTCGAAAGCGCCCTGGTGGAGCACCCGGCGGTGGTGGAGGCGGCGGTGGTCGGCAAGCCTTGCCCGGAGCGCACCGAGGTGGTGAAGGCCTTTGTCGTGCTCAGTGCGCGCTACCGTGCCGAGCCGCAGCTGGCCGAGGAGTTGCGCCTGCATGTGCGCAAGCGCCTGGCGGCCCATGCCTATCCACGGGAAATCGAATTCGTCGACGAACTGCCCAAGACCCCGAGCGGCAAGTTGCAGCGTTTTATCTTGCGCAATCAGGAAATCGCCAAGGCTCAGGCTGCGACCTGAATACAGGTTCATCAGAATTATTGACGGTTTTAACGAAGGACACTGCAATGGACATTCAAGACAAGGCTTTCATGGTCAGCGGCGGGGCTTCCGGCCTCGGTGCGGCCACCGCTGAAATGCTGGTGGCCGCCGGCGCCAGGGTGATGCTGGTGGACCTCAATGCCGAGGCCGTCGCCGCCCAGGCAAAAAAGCTCGGTGCGCAAGCCCGTAGCGTGGTCGCGGACATCACCCAGGAAGCCCAGGCCCAGGCGGCGGTACAGGCTGCGGTCGAAGCCTTTGGCGGCTTGCATGGCCTGGTCAACTGCGCCGGTATCGTGCGCGGCGAGAAGATCCTCGGCAAGAACGGCCCGCACCTGCTGGAAAGCTTCAGCCAGGTGATCAATGTCAACCTGATCGGCAGCTTCAACCTGCTGCGCCTGGCTGCCGCGGCCATTGCCGAAACCGAGGCGAATGCCGACGGCGAGCGCGGGGTGATCATCAATACTGCCTCCGCCGCCGCCTATGACGGCCAGATCGGTCAGGCCGCCTACGCCGCGTCCAAGGGCGCCATTGTCAGCCTGACCCTGCCGGCGGCCCGTGAACTGGCACGTTTCGGCATCCGCGTCATGACCATCGCCCCAGGCATTTTCGAAACCCCGATGATGGCCGGCATGACCCCGGAAGTCCGCGCTTCGCTCGCGGCCGGCGTGCCGTTCCCGCCGCGCCTGGGCAAGCCCGGCGAGTACGCCGCACTGGTACGGCATATCATTGAAAACAGCATGCTCAATGGCGAGGTGATCCGTCTCGACGGCGCCTTGCGCATGGCCGCGAAATAGGAGAAACGATCATGACCAGCAACGATCCCATTGTTATCGTCAGTGCCGTACGCACCCCCATGGGCGGCTTCCAGGGCGACCTGAAAAGCCTCAGCGCGCCGCAACTGGGCGCCGCCGCGATCCGTGCCGCCGTCGAGCGCGCGGAACTGGCGCCGGACGAAGTCGAGCACGTGCTGTTCGGCTGCGTGCTGTCCGCCGGTCTCGGCCAGGCCCCGGCTCGCCAGGCGGCCCTCGGCGCCGGGCTGGACAAGTCGACCCGCTGCACCACCCTGAACAAGATGTGCGGTTCCGGCATGGAGGCGACCATCCTCGCCCACGACATGCTGGTGGCCGGCAGCGCCGAGGTGGTGGTGGCCGGCGGCATGGAAAGCATGTCCAACGCGCCATACCTGCTGGACCGTGCCCGTAGCGGCTACCGCATGGGCCACGGCCAGGTGCTCGACCATATGTTCCTCGACGGCCTGGAAGATGCCTACGACAAGGGGCGCCTGATGGGCACCTTCGCCGAGGACTGCGCCGAGACCCACGGTTTCAGCCGTGAAACCCAGGACGCCTTTGCCGTGGCCTCACTGACCCGTGCGCAAGCCGCGATCAGCGAGGGCCGTTTCCGCGCGGAAATCGTGCCGCTGACGGTTACCGTGGGCAAGGAGCAGCGGCTGATCAGCGACGACGAACAGCCGCCCAAGGCCAAGCTGGACAAGATCGCCAGCCTGAAGCCGGCGTTCCGTCCGGGCGGTACGGTCACGGCGGCGAACTCCAGTTCGATTTCCGACGGCGCGGCGGCGTTGGTGCTGATGCGTCAGTCCGAAGCGCAGAAACGTGGACTCACGCCCTTGGCTGTGATTCGCGGGCATGCGGCGTTCGCTGATACCCCGGGCCTGTTCCCGGTGGCGCCGGTGGGTGCGATCCAGAAACTGATGAAAAAAACCGGCTGGTCCCTGGATCAGGTCGATCGCTTTGAAATCAACGAAGCCTTCGCCGTGGTCACCCTGGTGACCATGCAAAAGCTGGAACTGCACCACGACAAGGTCAACGTCCACGGCGGCGCCTGTGCCCTGGGCCATCCGATCGGTGCGTCCGGCGCGCGGATTCTGGTGAGCCTGCTCTCGGCCCTGCGCCAGAACGGCCTGAAGCGCGGGGTCGCGGCCATTTGCATCGGCGGCGGTGAAGCCACGGCCATGGCCGTCGAGTGCCTGTACTAGGAGTTCCCATGCTACCCACCGATGAACAACAACAGATCGCCGAAGCGGCTCGGGATTTTTCCCAGGAACGCCTGAAACCCTTCGCCGCCGAATGGGACCGCGAGCACCGCTTTCCGAAGGAGGCCATCGGCGAAATGGCCGGGTTGGGTTTTTTCGGCATGCTGGTCCCGGAGCAGTGGGGCGGCTGCGACACCGGCTACCTGGCCTATGCCATGGCCCTGGAAGAAATCGCCGCTGGCGACGGTGCCTGCTCGACCATCATGAGTGTGCACAATTCGGTCGGCTGCGTGCCGATCCTCAAGTTCGGTACCGAGGAACAGAAAGCCCGTTTCCTGCCACCACTGGCCAGCGGTGCCATGCTCGGCGCCTTCGCCCTGACCGAGCCGCAAGCAGGCTCCGATGCCAGCGGCCTGAAGACTCGCGCCAGGCTTGAGGGCGACCACTACGTGCTCAACGGCTGCAAGCAGTTCATCACCTCCGGGCAGAACGCCGGGGTGGTGATCGTCTTCGCCGTGACCGATCCGGCCGCGGGCAAGCGCGGTATCAGTGCCTTTATCGTGCCCACCGACTCGCCGGGCTATATCGTCGCCCGGGTCGAGGACAAGCTCGGCCAGCATGCCTCCGACACCTGCCAGATTCTCTTCGAAGACGTGAAGGTGCCCGTGGCCAACCGCTTGGGCGAGGAGGGCGAGGGTTACCGCATCGCCCTGGCCAACCTGGAAGGTGGCCGGGTCGGTATCGCCGCGCAATCGGTGGGCATGGCCCGGGCTGCCTTCGAGGCCGCCCGCGACTATGCCCGCGAGCGGGAAAGCTTCGGCAAGGCACTGATCGAGCACCAGGCCGTGGCGTTCCGCCTGGCGGACATGGCCACCCAGATCGCCGTGGCCCGGCAGATGGTGCATTACGCCGCCGCCCTGCGTGACAGCGGCAAGCCGGCGCTGGTGGAGGCCTCCATGGCCAAGCTGTTCGCGTCGGAAATGGCCGAGAAGGTCTGCTCCCAAGCCTTGCAAACCCTGGGTGGCTATGGCTATTTGAGCGACTTCCCGTTGGAGCGGATCTACCGCGACGTGCGGGTCTGCCAGATTTACGAAGGCACCAGTGACATTCAGCGCATGGTCATTTCGCGCAACCTGTGATCAAGGAATCTATCGATGAGTTATGAAACCATTCTGCTGGACATCAAGGACCGTGTCGGCCTGATTACCCTGAGCCGCCCCCAGGCGCTCAACGCCCTGAACGCGCAGATCGTCAGCGAACTGAACCAGGCGCTGGACGCCCTGGAAGCCGATCCGAACATCGGTTGCATCGTCTTGACCGGCTCGAGAAAAGCCTTTGCGGCCGGGGCCGATATCAAGGAAATGGCCGAGCTGACCTACCCGCGGATCTACCTCGACGACCTGTTCAGCGACAGCGACCGGGTGGCCAACCGGCGCAAGCCGATTATCGCCGCGGTGTCCGGTTTTGCCTTGGGCGGCGGTTGCGAGCTGGCCCTGATGTGTGACTTTATCCTGGCCGCTGACAACGCCAAGTTCGGCCAGCCGGAAATCAACCTCGGCGTGCTGCCGGGCATGGGCGGCACCCAGCGCCTGACCCGCGCGGTGGGCAAGGCCAAGGCCATGGAAATGTGTCTGACCGGGCGCTTTATCGATGCGGTGGAAGCCGAGCGTTGCGGGATCGTGGCGCGGATCGTGCCGACCGATGAGCTGCTTGAGGAAGCGCTGAAGGTCGCGGCGCTGATTGCCAGCAAATCGGTGCCGATCAGCATGATGGTCAAGGAAAGCGTCAACCGCGCCTTCGAGGTCAGCCTGTCGGAAGGTGTGCGTTTCGAGCGCCGGGTATTCCACGCGGCGTTCGCCACCCAGGATCAGAAGGAAGGCATGGCGGCGTTTATCGCCAAGCGTGAGGCGCAGTTCAAGGACAGTTGAGTCGCAGGATGATTGGGTAGGGTGGGTGAGTGTGGCGAGCGGGCTTGCCCGCTCGCCATAAGGCCGTGCTCTGCAGTTACACCAGGTAGTGCTTCAGTTCCCGCGCGATCAGCATCCGCTGAATCTCGCTCGATCCTTCATAGATCTGGGTGATCCGCGCATCCCGGTAATAGCGCTCCACCGGATAATCTTCCAGGTAGCCATAGCCACCATGAATCTGCATGGCCGAGGAGCAGACCTTCTCGGCCATTTCCGAGGCAAACAGCTTGGCCTGTGAAGCCTCCGACAAACACGGCCGCCCGGCACTGCGCAGGCGCGCCGCGTGCAGGATCAGCAGGCGTGAGGCATTGATCCGGGTGTGCATGTCGGCCAGCAGGTTGGCGATGCTCTGGTGCTCGATAATCGGCTTGTCGAACTGCACCCGTTCCCGGGCATAGGCCAGCGCCGCTTCGAATGCGGCCCGGGCAATGCCCAGCGCCTGGGCGGCGATACCGATACGACCGCCTTCCAGGTTCGACAGGGCAATGGCCAGGCCCTTGCCGCGTTCGCCCAGCAGGTTGGCTTCAGGCACGCGGCATTGATTGAGGGTCACCGCGCATGTGTCGGAGGCGCGAATGCCCATTTTGTGTTCGGTACGATCAACGATAAAACCCGGCGTATCGGTGGGCACCAGGAATGCCGAGAGGCCTTTCTTGCCCAACTCAGGATCAGTGACGGCAAATACAATCGCCAGCTCGGCGCGCTTGCCGTTGCTGACAAACTGCTTGGCGCCATTGATCACCCACTCGCCGTCCTTCAGTTCGGCACGGGTCCGCAGGTTGTGGGCCTCGGAGCCGGCCTGGGGTTCGGTGAGGCAGAAGCAGCCGATGGCCTGGCCGGTGGCGAGGCGTTCCAGCCAGGTTTCTTTCTGGGCCTGGCTGCCGTAGTTGAGGACCGGTCCGCAGCCGACCGAGTTGTGAATGCTCATCAGGGCGCCGGTGGCACCGTCACCGGCGGAAATTTCTTCCACGGCCAGGGCGTAGGCCACGTAGTCGACATAGGTGCCGCCCCATTCCTCGGGCACCACCATGCCCAGCAGGCCCAACTCGCCCATCTTGGCGACCAGGCCGTCGTCGATCCAGCCGGCCTTTTCCCAGGCCTGGGCATGGGGCGCGATCTCGCCGCGGGCGAAGTCCCGGGCCATGTCGCGGATCATCACTTGTTCTTCGCTCAGTTCGATATCGTGCATGCTTCAGTTCCCGCTCGTGTCGAGGCCATGGAAAAAGCTGGCGACCTGTTCGGCGTCCAGTTCGCGCAAGGTCGGTGGGTTCCAGCGCGGGGACTTGTCCTTGTCGATCAGCAGGGCGCGCACGCCTTCCATCAGGTCGCCACGGTCGAACCACTGGCGATCCAGGTGCAGTTCCAGGGCGAAACAGTCCTCCAGGCTCAGGTGGCGGCCACGGCGGAGCATTTCCAGGGTGACGGCCATGGCCAGGGGCGAGCGGCTCTCCAGCAGGTCGGCGGTTTCCCGAGCCCATTCATGGCTGTCGGCGACGGTCACTTCGCGCAGTTGCTCAACCATGCTCGGGACATCCGGCAGGGCGAAGAAGTGGTCGATGGCCGGGCGCAACGCGTCGAGCGGCGCATCGGGCAGGGTTTGCACGGCGAGTTTGGCCAGCAGGCCCTGGAGGTCCTTGAGCGGTGTTTCGTGCCACTGCAAGCGGTCGAGGCGTTCGTCCAGTTGGGCCAGTTTGTCGCTGGTCAGGTACCAGTCGGCCAGGTCGCAGTAGAGGGCGTCGGCGGCGCGGATCTGTACGCCGGCGACCCCCAGGTAGATGCCCAGTTCGCCGGGAATACGCGGCAGGAAATGACTGCCGCCGACATCCGGGAAATAGCCGATGGCGACTTCCGGCATGGCCAGGCGACTGCGCTCGGTGACCACCCGCAGGTCGGCGCCTTGTACCAGGCCCATGCCGCCACCGAGGACAAAGCCGTCCATCAGCGCCAGCACCGGTTTGCGGTAGTGGTGGAGCGCCAGGTCCAGGGCGTATTCCTCGACGAAGAAATCTTCGTGCAGGCGCCCACCGCTCTGGTAGCTGTCATACAGCGAACGGATATCGCCGCCGGCACAAAAGGCCCGCTCACCGGCACCGCGCAAGACCACCGCGTTCACCTCGGGGTCGTGGGCCCAGGCGTCGAGCTGCTGCTGCAGGGCGCGGATCATGTCCAGGGTCAGGGCGTTGAGGCCGGCGGGGCGGTTGAGGGTCAGGTGACCGATATGGTTGCGCACGTCGGCCAGGACATCGGCGCCGGTGGTGTCGAGGTCCGGGGTGGCGGAGGATGAAACCCGAGCAGTCATTGCTAACTCCCTGCTTTTATTGTCTTTTTTGATGTGTTCGGCGGGCGAACGATACCCGATCGTAGCAGTGCAAATTTGCCGTGTACAACCCGAATATTCGCAGGTCGAATCTGCGTTTTTGCCTGGGTCGAGTCTGCGCGTATACGCCGTCTCTAGACCTTAGTCGTGCCTGGGCCTCAAAGCGAATAACGCCGCCTTCGGACAGCGCGTCGCAACAGGATCGGCTGTGACCGCCCCGTCACGGGCTTTTTCCGGCTGTTTCGGCGCCACCTTACGACACCCGCCCGATGCCTCGAGTTGGCATTCTGGCCTCCTTGCGGTGACGTTCCCCGAACGGCCGCAAGAGGACAAGCCCCGATCCTTGCGGATCCGGGCTTATTCAATAACAACAAGAACGATCACGCGGCATCGGCCGCGACCATTCTCTGCCCCTGTCCAAAAGTGTGTCGGCCCGTGCCGGCCCGCAATAACTCCAAATAATCCGGGACTCTGAAGATGACTCATACATGGCTGACCTTACCTGTGCTGGCGTTGGCGCTTTGCTGTGGCGGCGCAAGCGCCAAGGAATGGAAAGAGCTGCGCTTTGGCACCAATCCGTCTTACCCACCCTTTGAATCGAGCACCGCCGAAGGTGGCGTGCAGGGCTTCGGTATCGATCTGGGCAATGCCATCTGCACCGAGCTGAAACTCAAGTGCGTCTGGGTCAGCAATGATTTCGACGGCCTGATTCCGGCACTCAAGGCCGGCAAGTTCGACGCCATCGAGTCGTCGATGACCGTCACCGAACCACGCAAGAAGCAGATCGACTTCACCGACAAGCTCTACGCCGGCCCGACGGCCATCGTCACCCGCAAGGACTCGGGGCTGCAACCGACCGCCGAATCCCTGAAGGGCAAGACCATCGGCTATATGCAGGGCACCATCCAGGAAGCCTACGCCAAGGCGCGTCTGGCGCCGGGCGGGGTGAAGATCCGCGCCTACCAGAATCAGGATCAGGTCTATGCCGACCTGGTCTACGGCCGTCTCGACGGCTCGATCCAGGACAAGCTGCAAGCCGAGATGAGCTTCCTCAAGTCGCCCCAGGGCGCGGCCTTCCAGAACAGCGTGGGGATCAGTGATCCGATGATTCCGACGGACATTGCCATCGGTGTGCGCCAAGGCAATGACGAGCTCAAGGGTATGCTCAACGGCGCGATCAAGGCGCTGCACGAGAAGGGCATCTACGCCCAACTGCAGAAGAAATACTTCGGCGACCTGGACCTCTACAACAACTGATCCCGGCGACCATGACCCCCGTACGGCTGCTGGCCGTGCGGCGGCGGGTCGTGGCGCTGGAAGACGGGTGATCGATGTGACGACCTTTCTCGAATTCTTCGGCCTGGATGCTTCCAGCCTGCAAGGCTATGGCCCGCTGCTGCTGCATGGGGTGTGGGTCACCGCCCAGCTCTCGGCGCTGTCGCTGCTGGTGAGCATGATCCTGGGCTTGCTCGGTGCCACGGCCAGGTTGTCGCCGCTGCGGCTGCTCAATCTGCCGGCGACCCTCTATACCACCCTGGTCCGCGGTGTTCCGGACCTGGTGCTGATGCTGCTGATTTTCTACAGCCTGCAGGGTTGGCTCAGCCATCTGACCGAGGCCATGGGCTGGCCCTATCTGGAAATCGATCCCTTCGTGGCGGGTGTCGTGACCCTGGGCTTTATCTACGGCGCCTATTTCACAGAGACCTTTCGTGGCGCGATCCTGAGCGTTCCCCAGGGCCAGACCGAGGCCGCGACGGCTTATGGGCTGAGCGCCTGGCAGCGGTTTCGCTGCGTGGTCTTCCCGCAGATGATGCGTTTCGCCTTGCCGAGCCTGGGCAATAACTGGCTGGTTTTGCTCAAGGCCACGGCGCTGGTGTCGATCATCGGCCTCGCCGATCTGGTCAAGGTCGCCCAGGACGCGGGTAAAAGTACCTTCAACATGATGTATTTCCTGGTGCTGGCAGCGCTGCTCTACCTGCTGATCACCAGCGCTTCGAACTACGTGCTGCGTTGTCTGGAGCGGCGTTTCAACCTCGGTGTGCGGGAGTCGGCGCGATGATCGAGTTGTTCCGGGAATACTGGCAACCTTTCCTGTTCACTGACGGTGAGGGCCTGACGGGCCTGGCCATGACCCTGTGGTTGTTGTGCGCGAGCATCGCCATCGGTTTTGTGCTGTCGTTGCCGTTGGCGTTGCTGCGGGTGTCGCGCAACCCGTTGTTGCGCTGGCCGGTGCAGGCTTTCACCTATGTTTTTCGCGGCACGCCGCTCTATATCCAGCTGTTGATCTGCTACAGCGGGGTCTACGGCATGGCGGTGGTTCGTGAACAACCCTTGCTGGAAGCTTTTTTCCGCGATGCGATGAACTGCACCTTGCTGGCGTTCGTGCTCAACACCTGTGCCTACACCGTGGAGATTTTCGCCGGGGCGATTCGCAGCATTCCCTACGGTGAAATCGAGGCGGCCCACGCCTATGGCCTGAGCGGCTGGCGCCTGGCCGTGCGCTTGATCCTGCCGTCGGCGTTGCGCCGGGCGCTGCCGTACTACGGCAATGAAGTGATCCTGATGTTGCATGCGACTTCGGTGGCGTTCACCGCGACCATCCCGGACATCCTCAAGGTCGCCCGGGACGCCAACTCCGCCACCTTCATGACCTTCCAGGCCTTCGGCATTGCCGGGCTGCTTTATCTGGGCTTGTCCTTCGGGCTGGTGGGTGTGTTCCGGCTGGCGGAACGGCGCTGGTTGGGCTTCCTCGGTCCGGCGCACTGAGCCAATCCATCTTGCAAACACCGTACAACCTGTAGGAGCTGGCTTGCCGGCGATGGCGTCCTCGAATTCAACGCTGGACTCACTGGCCTCATCGCCGGCAAGCCAGCTCCTACAGGGGCGTGTTTCTCCCATTTTTCCAGGGCTTGGCCCGGGAGCTTTCATGTACCAATTGAATATCGAAAACCTCTACAAGCGCTTCGGCGATAACGAAGTCCTCAAGGGCGTATCGCTCCAGGCCCGCTCCGGCGATGTGGTGAGCATGATCGGCGCCAGCGGCTCGGGCAAAAGTACAATGCTGCGCTGCATCAACTTTCTCGAACGTGCCGACGAAGGTCGCATCGAGCTGGACGGCGAGTTGATCGCCACCCATCCGGCGCCGGGCGGGATGAAGGTCAGCAGCCCGGCGCAGTTGCAGCGCCTGCGCACCCGCCTGGCCATGGTGTTCCAGCATTTCAACCTGTGGAGCCACCTGACGGTGCTGGAGAACATTGTCCTGGCACCGTGCCGGGTCTTGGGCGTGACTCGCAAGGACGCCGAGGAGCGGGCCCGGGCCTATCTCGACAAGGTCGGCTTGCCCCAGCGGGTGGCCGGGCAGCATCCGGCGTTTCTCTCCGGTGGCCAGCAGCAACGGGTGGCGATTGCCCGGGCCCTGGCCATGGAGCCGCAGATCCTGCTGTTCGACGAGCCGACCTCGGCGCTGGATCCGGAGTTGGTGGGCGAGGTCTTGAAAGTGATTCAGGCGTTGGCCGAGGAAGGTCGTACAATGCTCATGGTAACGCACGAGATGGGCTTTGCCCGGCAGGTCTCCAGCCAGGTGCTGTTCCTCCATCAAGGTCGGGTCGAAGAGCAGGGCGATGCCCGGATGCTCGACAATCCGCAAAGCGAGCGTCTACAACAGTTTCTTTCTGGCCGTTTGAAGTGAGGCAAGCCATTTATGGCGGATGTTCGTGACCTGTCGATCGTTCTGGATCGTATCGACCAGGCAATTATCGAGGTGCTGCGCCACGATGGGCGTATCACCTACCAGAAGCTCTCCGAGCGTGTGCACCTGACCCCCCGGCCTTGCCTGGAACGGGTGCGCAAGCTGGAACAGCTGGGTGTGATTCGCGGCTATGGGGCGATTATCGACGAGAAAAAACTCTCGGCGGGGTTGTCGCTGCTGGTGCTGGTGGCGTTGTCGAACCAGAGCGGGCGGGCGGCGCAGAAGGCCTTCGAGGCCAAGACCAGGGCCTGCCCCCAGGTGCTGGAGTGTCGCTTGATCAGCGGCGCGTTCGACTACAGCCTGCGCATGCGTTGCCGCGACATGGAGCATTACCGGGTCCTGACGGAAACCTGGCTGGAAGACCCGGAGCTGCATATCGACAAGCTGGTCAGTCACCCTGAACTGGCCATGGTCAAGATCTCGATGGAATAGCCAATGGTGTCTGGCGGGGGACCGCGTTATCGTTCTTCGCGGCGGTGCGGCGTTCCGACAAGCTCCGCTCCCACAATGTCGGTGTCATGCTCAAAGTCGGCATACAACCGAGATCCTGTGGGAGCGGAGCTTGCCCGCGAAGAGGCCCTAAAGAGCGGCGCTGAATGTCACTCTTGTGAGGTGTTTCATCCGCTCGCCGATTCTGCTGCACCACGCAAATCTTTCAGCCGTTTCCAGCCTTCGCCACTGCCTTATCAACCGGGTTTTTCCCCGTCTCGAACAGACAATGAGCACCTCAACCCCTCATTGAATTCGTGCCCATGCAAACCACCCACACCGTCTTGATGGTTCGTCCGGCGAGCTTCGCCTTCAATCCCGATACCGCCGCCAACAACCGTTTCCAGCAGCAGGCCCTGCTCGACGAAAACGTTCAGCAGCAGGCCCTTGAGGAATTCGACCAGTATGTCGCGGTCTTGCGCGCACACGATGTCGAGGTCCTGGTGCACCACGACCGCGCCTTGCCGCATACCCCGGATTCGATCTTTCCCAACAACTGCTGGAGCAGTCATCCCGACGGCACCCTGGTGATCTATCCGATGCAAGGGCATAACCGCCGCCTGGAGCGCAACAAGGGGGTGCTCGACTGGCTGCGTGAGCAGCATCAGGTGCTGCACTGCGTGGACTTTTCCGGCCTGGAGGCCCAGGGCCTGTTTCTCGAAGGCACAGGCAGCATGGTCTTCGATCGTGAGCAGCGGATCTGTTACGCCGGATACTCCACCCGCACCCATGCCGCGGCGTTGCAGCCGGTGCTCGATCACCTGGGCTATGAGCTCTACGGGTTCAATGCCGTGGACCGGGCCGGGGTGCCGATCTACCACACCAATGTGATGATGAGCGTCGGCCGGCACCTGGCCGTGGCGTGCCTGCAGGCCGTCAGCGATCGGGCCGAACGCGATGGCCTGCGTCAGCGCCTGGAGTCCAGCGGTAAGGAAGTCCTGACCCTGGACTGGAGCCAGTTGGAGTCCTTCGCCGGCAATATGCTGGAAGTGCACAGCCGCCGGGGCGAACCGCTGCTGGTGATGTCGCGCACGGCCTGGGCGGCGCTCGATGCCGGGCAGCGACGACAAGTCGAACGCCATGCCACGCCCTTGCCGGTCAAGATCGACACCATAGAACGCATTGGCGGCGGCAGTGCCCGCTGCATGCTGGCCGAAGTATTCCTGCCCCGACATCCTGTCACCGTGGAGTGCGCCCGATGATTGTTCGCCCCGCTCGCCTGTCCGACCTTCCGGCCCTGTTGTCCCTGGCGCAAAGCGCCGGCGCCGGCCTGACCACCTTGCCCGCCGACCCGCAGCGCCTGCAACATCGGCTGGAGTGGGCGCAGAAAACCTTCGCCGGCGTTGCCGAGCGGGGCGATGCCGACTACCTGTTCGTCCTTGAGGCCGCCGAAGGCGAAGTCGTGGGTATCTGCGCCCTGGCCGGCGCGGTCGGCCTGCGCGAACCCTGGTACAACTACCGGGTCGGCCTGTTGGTTGCCGCGTCGAAAAACCTGTCGATCAACCAGCATCTGCCGACCCTGTTCCTGGGCAACGACATGACCGGTCATTCCGAACTGTGCTCGTTGTTTCTCGGCGCCAAGCATCGCGAGGGCCTGAACGGCCGGCTGTTGTCCAAGGCGCGCTTCTTGTTCCTCGCCGAATTCCGCGAATGCTTCGGCGACAAGGTGATCGCCGAGATGCGCGGTTACTCAGACGAGCAGGGCATCTCGCCATTCTGGGAAGGCCTGGGGCGACACTTTTTCAAGATGGATTTTGCCGATGCCGACTTTCTTACCGGCCAGGGCAACAAGACCTTTATCGCCGAGCTGATGCCCAAGTTCCCGCTGCCCACCTGCCTGCTACCCAAAGCCGCGCAGGCGGTGATTGGTCGGGTTCATCCCAATACCGAGCCGGCGCTGGGCATGCTCAAGGCCGAAGGGTTCGGTTTCAAGGACTACGTCGACATCTTCGACGGCGGGCCGTTGATCGAGTGTGCCACCGATGAGATTCGCGCCGTGCGCGACAGCCAGGTGCTGGTACTGAGCATTGGCACGCCCGGCGAGCAGGCCGAGCCTTACCTGATCCACAATCGCCAGTTCGCCGAGTGCCGGATTGCGGCTGCGCCCGCTCGGGTTGCTGCCGGAACCCTGGTGGTCGAGGCCCGGACCGCCAGGGCGCTGGGGTTGGACGCGGGGGCTTCGGTACGTGCCGTGACCTTGTCGGCGCGCCGCGTGCAACAGGCTGCTGCCTAGCCTGTTCTTGACCTGAAAGTGTTTCGGATGCCCGGGGAAATGAAAAAGGGCTGCAAAGTCAGTGTTCTGGCTCGGAAAAACGGTAGAACTGTCATTTCTGACAGTTGTGGGGCGCGGCGATGAACGATTGAATAGCCGGCAGCCCCACCTGCCGGCACGGTATGGAAGGGCGCCACTCCCAGGGAGGACCCGCTCATGATACTGGAGGAACTGCGAGGCTATCGACTTGGCCCGGCGGGCGAAGCGGATTCGACGTTTGGGCAGTCGGGTACGGTCAGGTTGCAGTTCCCCGGTTGTCTGTCGAGCCTGGCCAATGACGTAGTGGCCTGTGCCGATGGCAAGGTCCTGGTGGCACTCAAAGTGGGTTTTGCCGACGGTTGCCGTTTTGGTCTGGCCCGCCTGCATGAGGATGGAGCGCCGGACGCTTCCTTCGGTGACGGCGGTTTTGTCTGCGGTAGCTTCCAAGCCGGTATCGAGGCCATGGCCAGTAGCGTGCAGTTGCTCGCCGATGGACGCATCCTGCTGTTCGGCCTGCACTACCTGGGCGACGAGCATACCTTGCCGGGCGTGGCGCGGTTTGACGCCGATGGATGCCTGGATCCGACCTTCGGCGACCAGGGCGTGAAGGTGCTGCGCTTGCCCGGCGGCCTCGCCGAGGGCCCGCGGGACGGCTGGTTACCACCCGGGCTGCCGGGCGTCGAGGCCTGCGCGGGCGTGGTGCAGGAGGACGGCAAGATCCTGCTGATCGCCAACCACACCTACACCTTCGCCGATTATGTCGGATTATTGATCCGTCTTCAGCCCGACGGCACCCTGGACCCGGCGTTCAACGGGCGGGGGTTTGTCGTGGTGCGGCATTTGTTGATGAACTCCTGGCTGAGCTGCGTCCGGGTCCAGGCCGACGGCAAGATCCTGGTGGGTGGCTCGGTGGGCTTTCCCCAGTTGGGACTGATGGTGCGCTACGAGGTCGACGGTCGTCTCGATCATGACTTCGGCGACCTGGGGTTTCTCTCGTTCGGCTTTGCCGGGGCCAGCTCCCTGGTAACAAACCTGGCGGTTGGCAATGAAGGGCGACTGCTCTGTGTTGGTAACCGTTTCAATCCCATGCGCGGTGCCTTGCAGGGGTTCAGCGCCCACGGCGGCATGGACTTCGGTTTTAATGATACGGATGCGGCGATGCTTGAGCTCGATACCCCGGGCAGTCTTTGGGCCGACCTCGTGGTCCAGGCCGACGGATCGATTCTGGTGGCGGGCTCGACGCTGATGGGCTTTGGCTCGGACTTTGTACTGGCGCGTTACCTGGCCGACGGCCAACTGGACCGGGACTTCGCCGGTGGGCGCGGCTGGGTGCGCACGAGCCTGGGCCACAGCCTGGACACTGTCACCAGCCTGGCGGTGCAGGACGATGGGCGGATCCTGGTGGCCGGCCATTCGTTGTTCGGCAGTTTCAGGGCAGTGGTGTTGCGTTACCGGGGCTGACCGTTGGGCTGCAATGTCCTGCTGACGCTGTGGCAGTGCCATAGTGAAGAGGGATGGGTGGCGGAGAACGAATCATGTGGCGACTCAAAGCGCTGGCTGCAATGCTGTTGTTGCTGTCTTCCAACAGCTGGGCGGAAAACGTGCTCTATCGCGCGCAACAGCCTGTCGAGTTGGGGGCGGTGCGAACCGAGGTGGCGTTGCGTTCCAGTGGCGGCGCGCAGAAGGGCGGTTTGCTTGCCTGGAAAGGGGCGCGGCCATTGGCGTTGGCGTTGTCCGGGATCTGGGCGCTCGAAGCACCGGCGGCCGGTTACCGGCTTTACCTGAATCTGCCGCCGAACGTGCAACCCGATGACTCGGACCCGGGGTATCTCGGCGATGTGAGCTTCTATGGGGCCCCCGACCACTTCGATAACCAGCGCCCCAAAGAGGTGGCTTTCCTGCTCGACGAAGCCCTTGAGCGTCTGCGCAAAGCCGGACGGTTGGCGGCGCTGCCCACCCTGACACTGATCCCCGTGGCCATTGAGGAACAAGGCCGCAAGCCAAGGATCGAGGCAGTGTCGATCGTCGAGACTCCGCACTGATGTAAAAGTTCCAACTTTCATTGAGGAATATTCACTCGCTGCTAATCTGACCTTGCTGTTGATTTGGGAAGTCAATTAGTACTGTCAAGGAGTGAAGTATGACTATCAGTCGAAGGAAATTGCTGCAAGCGGGTGCGTTGGGCGGTGGGATGGCAATGTTGCCGCTGGGCTTGATGCAAAAAGCCTGGGCGGGTTCAACCCAGGCTCTGGTGCGGTATAACGTGCTCTCCCCGGAAGGGGACAAGATGTTGAGGGTCTACGCCGCCGCCGTGAAGAAGATGATGGCCAAGCCGACTACTGATCCGCTGTCCTGGACGTTTCAGTGGTACACCCACGCGATGCCCTCCAAGTATCCGAAAGCACAGACCATCACCGAGGTCTTCGGCAGTGGCAGCAGCCCTCAGAAAGCCTTGGCCCAGTCCATGTGGTGGACCTGCGAGCCCCACTCCAGCGGCAACAACGACGCTTTCCTGCCCTGGCACCGGATGTATGTCCTGTATTTCGAGCAGATCATTCGTGAAGTCTCGGGGGAACCGAAATTTACCCTTCCGTTCTGGGACTATACCGGGCCGTACAGTGCTGCGGGCAACAATTACAGCGTGATGCCCAAGCAGTTCCTGCTCAAGGATGACCCGGTGTTCGGTTCGCTCTATCGCCCGGACCGCAATCCCAATTCGAATGCCGGCAAGCCGGTGGTGAATAATGGTTCGCCGCTCGATCTGTCCTGCATGAAGTGGTCGGACTACAGTGGAAAATTCGGTTTCTGCAACAACATCGACAACAACCCACACGGCAGTCTTCACGGTGACGTGGGCAACAGCTTGGGGATGGGCGCGGTGCCATGGGCGGCCTACGACCCGATCTTCTGGGTTCACCACGCCAATATCGACCGCATCTGGGCCGGCTGGAACCGAAGCGGCGGGAAAAACCCGAGTGACAGCAAGTTCCTCGGTGAGTCCTGGGTGTTTGCCGACAAGGCGGGCAAGGCCGTGACCACCAAGGTCAGCCAGGTGCTCGATACGACGACCTGCCCGTACCCTTACGTCTATTCGGAGTATCCGCAGCGGCCCAAGGCAAGCCTGCAGTTCGCCACGACGCAGAAGAAATTCCAGTTGCAGGCGCAAAGCCTGGTGGCCGCCACGCCGTCCGCCACAGCCAATGCTATAAGTCTGGGTGGCAAGGCGACGACGGTGGCCCTGGTGACCCACTCGCTCAGTACCAGCACCAACGCCGCGCAACCGGCGGCCCGCAGCTTTGCCTTGCAGTTGAAGGCCCAGCCGGCGATCCGTGAATATGCCTTGTCGTTCGAGGCGATTGCGGCCGCCAGCGAGCCGGGCAACAGCTATGACGTGTATCTGGGACTGCCGGCAGGTGCCGCGCCGGACCCTGAGTACCGGGTGGGCTCCATCAGCATGTTCGGAGTGGGTAACCAGGCGATGCATGGTGGTCATCATGCAGGGTCCAAAGACGTGGCCTTCCTGGTCAGCGAACAGATGCAGAAACTGCTCAAGGTCGGTACCCTCACCGATGCGCCCGCGGTCACGCTGGTGCCGGTGGGCGATCCCAACCCCGGGTCGGCACCGACGATCGGTAATATCTCGCTGCAAACACTGTGAGCTTTTCTGTAGGAGCGAGCTTGCTCGCGATGGTAGCCCAGGCACTGTGGGGTATCAGGTGCTCAGCGTTATCGTTGACGACCATCGCGAGCAAGCTCGCTCCTACAGGAGGCATCAGTCACGCAACTGCGGCCTGTCCCTGAACTGCTCCAGCGCCTCGGGATTGGCCAGGGCGTCGGTGTTTTTCACCGCCAACCCGTGCACTACGTTACGCACCGCCAGTTCCACGATCTTGCCGCTGAGGGTGCGCGGAATGTCCGTGACCGCGAGGATCTTCGCCGGCACATGTCGTGGCGTGGTGTTGGCGCGGATCACCTGGCGGATCTGTTGCTCCAGGGCCTCGTCCAGTTCGACGCCCTCGCGCAGACGGACGAACAGCACCACCCGCACATCGCTCTGCCATTGCTGGCCGATGGCGATGCTCTCCAGCACCGGTTCAACCTTTTCCACCTGCCGATAGATTTCCGCCGTGCCGATGCGCACGCCGCCGGGGTTGAGCACGGCGTCGGAGCGACCATGGATCACCATCCCGCCGTCGGCGAATTCTTCGGCATAGTCGCCCTGGGCCCAGACTCCGGGAAACTGGCTGAAATAGGAGGCCTTGAGCTTCTCGCCCAGGGGGTCGTTCCACAAACCCACCGGTATGGCCGGAAAGTGCCGGGTGCAGACCAGCTCGCCTTTGGCATCGAGCACCGGCTGGCCGTTGTCGTCCCAGACCTCCACCGCCATGCCCAGGCTCTTGCTCTGCATCCGGCCACGCACCACGGGCAGTGTCGGGTTTCCGCTGACGAAGCAGGAAACGATATCGGTTCCGCCGGACATGGAGGACAGGCAGAGCTCCTCCTTGATCTGGCGATAGACGTAGTCGTAGCTGCGCAGCGACAACGGTGAGCCGGTGCACAGCAGGGTTTTCAAACTGTCCAGCCGATGGCTCTGGCGTGGTACGAGCCCGGCGTCCTCCAGGGCGGCGAGGTATTTGGGGCTGGTGCCGAAGGCACTGATGCCTTCGCTGTCGATCAGGTCCAGCAGGCGTTGCGGGCCGGGGTGGAACGGCGAGCCGTCGTAGAGCACCAGGGTGGCGCCGACCGCGAGGCCCGAGACCAGCCAGTTCCACATCATCCAGCCACAGGTGGTGTAGTAGAACAGGCAGTCGTCACGGCCCAGGTCGACATGCAGGCCGTGCTCCTTGAGGTGTTGCAGCAAAACCCCGCCGGTGCTGTGAACGATGCACTTGGGCACCCCGGTGGTGCCGCTGGAATAGAGGATGTAGAGCGGATGAGCAAACGGCACGGGCGTGAATTCGGGATCGCCGCCGGCCTGGTAGAAGTTGTTCCATAGCGACACGTTGGCCTGGGTGCGGAAGTCTTCGGCGCGCGCTTCGGGACGGGCGTAAGGGACGATCACCAGTTGCTGCAAGCCGGGCAGGCGTTCGAGGATTTCGTTGAGCTTGGCGGTCTGGTCGATCAGCTTGCCGGCATAACGATAGCCGGCGCAGGTGATCAGCACCTTGGGTTCGATCTGGCCGAAGCGGTCGATCACGCCCTGGGTGCCGAAGTCCGGCGAGGAGCAGGACCAGATCGCCCCGAGGCTGGTGGTGGCGAGCATGCCCACCAGGGTTTGCCAGGTGTTGGGCATGCAGGCGGCGACCCGGTCGCCGAAGCCGACACCGGCGGCCCGCAGGCTTTTTTGCAAACCCGCGACCTGGGCGGCGAGTTCGCCGTGGGTCAGGGTCTCCCGGCGTCCGTCTTCGCTGACGGCGACCACCGCCAGGTGCTCGTCGCGGCGGCGCAGCAGGTGTTCGGCGAAGTTCAGGGTGGCCCCGGGGAACCACTGGGCGCTGGGCATCTGCGGGCCTTCGTGCAGTACCGCGCTGGCCGGGCTATGGAATTCGACGTCGAAGAAGTCGACGATGGCCTGCCAGAAGTCCTCCCGGCGCTCAATGCTGAAGCGGTGCAGGGCGGGGTAGTCGTCCAGTTGCAGGTCGTGGCGATGATTGACGAAGCGCCGGAACGCTTCGATCCGGGTCTTGCTGACACGCTCGGCGCCGGGGCGCCAGAGGACTTCGGCCATGGTCTTTACCTTGTTTTTTTCTAACCGATCTTTGGCAGCGCACGATCATTGTGGGAGCTGAGCTTGCTCGCGAAGGGGGCCGCGAGAACGCCAAAAGCTTCGCGGGCAAGCCCTGCTCCTACAGGTGTGGTGGTGTTTTCGAGAGCGGGTGTCAGGCAATCAACTATTGTGCCAACCAGCCGCCATCGATATTCCACGCCGCGCCGCGCACCTGGCTACCGGCCTCGCTGCACAGGAACAGCACCAGCTCGCCCAGGTGCGCCGGGGTGACAAACTCCAGCGATGGCTGTTTCTCCGCCAGCAGATCGTGTTGCGCCTGTTGCGGATCGACCCCGCCGGCGGCACGGTCGTCGATCTGTTTCTGCACCAGCGGGGTGAGCACCCAGCCCGGGCAGATGGCATTGCAGGTGACATTGCTGGTGGCGGTTTCCAGGCCCACCACCTTGGTCAGGCCGATCACCCCGTGCTTGGCCGCGACATAGGCGGCCTTGCCCACGGAACCGACCTGCCCATGCACCGAGGCGATATTGACGATCCGCCCCCAGCCCTTGGCGCGCATCCCCGGTAGCGCCAGGCGTGTACTGTGGAACACCGACGACAGGTTGATGGCGATAATCGCATCCCAGCGCTCCACCGGGAACTCTTCCACGGTGGCGACATGCTGGATGCCGGCATTGTTGACCAGGATATCCACCCCGCCGAACTCGCGCTCGGCGTAGGCGAACATCTCGGCGATCTGCGCCGGGTCGCTGACATCGGCCGGGTGATGGCCGACCCGGCCACCAAACTGCTGGACCTCGGCGATGACCGCACCGGCATCACCGAAGCCGTTGAGCACCACGTCAGCCCCGGCCCGGGCCAGGCCCAGGGCGATGCCCAGGCCGATGCCGCTGGTGGAGCCGGTGACCAGGGCGGTTTTACCTTTGAGACTCATAGTCGATTCCTCACACGATGCCGGTGGCATAGAAGGTGGCGATCACCACGAAGACCGCCACGGTCTTGATCAGGGTAATGCAGAAAATATCTTTATAGGCTTCCCGGTGGGTCAGCCCGGTGACGGCCAGCAGGGTGATCACCGCGCCGTTATGGGGCAGGGTGTCCATGCCGCCGCTGGCCATGGCCGCGACCCGGTGCAGGACTTCCAGCGGGATATTCGCGGCATGGGCGGCGCTGATAAAACTGTCGGACATCGCCGCCAGGGCGATGCTCATGCCGCCGGAAGCCGAGCCGGTGATCCCGGCCAGCAGGGTGACGGTAATGGCTTCGTTGACCAGCGGATTGGGAATGCTCTTGAGCCAGTCGGCCAGCACCAGGAAACCCGGCAGCGAGGCGATGACCGCGCCGAAACCGTATTCCGAGGCGGTGTTCATCGCCGCCAGCAGGGCACCGCCCACCGCGCTTTTACTGCCTTCGGCGAGCTTGCCGCGAATGGTCCGGAAGCCGAAGATCAGGACCATGATGATGCCCACCAACAGAGCGGCCTGCACCGCCCAGATAGCGGTGATCTTGGCGATATCGGTCTGTACCGGCGTGGCCATGCCCGCCAGGCTGAGGGTGTGGGTCTTGCCGTACCAGAGCGGAATCCACTGGGTGAACAGCAGGTTCATGATGCCCACCAGCAACAGTGGCGAGAGGGCGATCCAGGGGTTGGGCAGGCGGATGTCCTCGGCGGTTTCCGGCTCGTTGCGCAGTTCGGTGCCGTAGCCTTCGCCGGCGCGCTGGGCCTTGTTGCGCTGGCGTTGGAGGAACAGCATGCCGGCGCAGAACACGAAGATCGTGCCGATCAGCCCCAGCCAGGGTGCGGCCCAGGCAGTGGTATTGAAAAAGGTGCTGGGAATGATGTTCTGGATCTGTGGCGTGCCGGGCAGGGCATCCATGGTGAAGGAGAACGCGCCGAGGGCAATGGTCGCCGGCATCAGGCGCTTGGGGATATTGCTCTGGCGGAACATCTCGGCGGCGAAGGGGTAGACCGCGAACACCACCACGAACAGCGAGACGCCGCCGTAGGTGAGCAGGGCGCAGACCAGCACGATCACCAGCATCGCCTGGCGGGTGCCGAACAGGCGGATGGCGGCGGCGACGATGGAGCGCGAGAAACCGGACAGCTCGATCAGCTTGCCGAATACTGCGCCGAGCAGGAAGACCGGGAAGTAGAGTTTGACGAAACCGACCATCTTTTCCATGAACACCCCGGTAAAGGCGGGGGCGACGGCGGAAGGGTCGGTGAGCAGGACGGCGCCGAGGGCGGCGATGGGGGCAAACAGGATGACGCTGTAGCCACGGTAGGCGGCCAGCATCAGTAATGCCAGCGCCGCGAGGGCGATGATCACACTCATGGTGTGTCTCCAAATTGTTATTTTTGTAGGTTAGGTCTGAATCTCCTGTGGGGTTTGCGAGTTCTGTGCCATTTATTTAAGTTATTGAAATAAAAGGGATTTATTGTTTTTTTGTAATGATGTCTCATGGGCTTGTCTCTGAAGTGAGACGATCTGCCTCTCGAATCGATCGTGAGAGTGTTCCCCGTTATCAGGGTCGCTGATTTCCTGTGGGAGCGGAGCTTGCCCGCGAATGCAGGCGGCGCGGTCTTTCAGGGGGAGCGCGTTATCGTTCTTCGCGGGCAAGCTCCGCTCCCACAGGAGAGTATCTCCATATTGGGAATTGTGTCTCGCTATTGAGAATGCGAGAGACCCAAGGCAAGCATTTTCTTGTACAGGGTCGATCTTCCCAGGCCCAGCCTGCTCGCGGCGTCTTCTACCTTTCCGGCACACTGCGCCAACGTCGCCTCGATCAATTGCCGATCAAAACGCTCCCGGGCCGCGCTGAACGTCTCGTTGCCCAGCGGCTCCATGGTCCGCTCCGGCGGCCGCTGCAACGGTTTGAACGTACCAATCGCCCCACGAATATCCGCCGCACTCAACACCTGTGCGTCACTCAACAGCGCCGCCCGCTCCAGCACATTGCGCAACTCGCGGACATTCCCCGGCCAGGCGTGCCGGCCCAGCAACTCCAGGGCCTCGGCCGCCAGCTCATGATGGCTGCGCAGCTCTTCGAGAATCGCCTCGCTCAACGCCGGCAGATCTTCCAGACGCTCACGCAAAGGCGGCACCTGAATCGGCAGGACATTGAGCCGGTAATACAAATCCGCGCGAAATTCACCGCGCTGGATCGCCGCCTCAAGGTCAGTGGAGGTAGCGGCGATCACCCGCACATCGCTGCGCAGCACCTCGTTGGAACCCACCGGCTCGAACTCCTTCTCCTGCAACACCCGCAACAACTTGCTTTGCAGGGGCAACGGCATATCGCCGATCTCATCGAGAAACAGCGTGCCGCCCTGGGCGATCTGCAGCTTGCCGGGACGGCCCTTGCGATCCGCGCCGGTAAAGGCCCCTGGCGCGGTGCCAAAGAACTCGGCCTCCAGCAAGGTCTCCGGAATCGCCGCACTGTTGATGCTGACAAAGGCCTTGTGCGCCCGTGGCGAAGCACTGTGGATGGCCTGGGCGAGCAGTTCCTTGCCGGTGCCGGTTTCCCCCAGCAGCAGGACCGGTGAGTCGCTGCTGGCGCCACGCCGGGCCCGGCGCTTGACCTCCAGGCTCGCGGCGCTGGTGCCGATAAAATGGGCAAAGTTGTATTTGGTCTGCCGCGAGCGCAGCAGCGAGCGTGTTGACGCCAACTCGGCCTGCATGCCCTGGTAGCGCTTGAGCACGGGCGACAGGCTATGCAGCTCGTCGAACAGGGCGAAGCCGATGGCGCCGATCACCGTCCCGGCGGCATCGTGGATCGGCAGGCGCATGACCACCAGAGGCTCCTTGGGGGTGTCCTGCAGATCCAGCAGGATCGGCTGGCCGGTGCGCACCACCTCGCGCAGCAGGCTGCTCGGGATCACGCTTTCGCAAGCGCGGCCGATGGCTTCGCTGGCATTGGCCAGGCCGAAACGCCGGGCATAACGCTCGTTCATCCAGACGATATTGGCATCGCGGTCGACGATCACCGTGCCTTCGCTGGATTGCTCGATGATTTCGAACAGCGAACGAATCGCCAGCAGGCGAACCTGCTGGTAGTCCTTGAGGCTTTCGGTGTCGGTCATGGCAGGTTCGTCCATTGCCGGCGGGCGGCGATCGATCAGGTCGGGGTCAGCAGGGTAGCGGCGAGCAGTTCTCGAGTATAGGGATGCTGCGGCTCATCGAACACCGCGCAGGTGGCGCCGTGTTCGACCACCTGGCCGTCCTTGATCACGATCAGGTCGTGGGCCAGGGCGCGCACCACCGACAGGTCATGGCTGATAAACAGGTAGGTCAGGCCGTGTTTTTCCTGGAGATCGCGGAGCAGGGCGACCACCTGTTTCTGCACCGTGCGGTCCAGCGCCGAAGTCGGTTCGTCCAGCAGGATCAGCGCCGGCTTGAGCACCAGGGCGCGGGCAATGGCGATGCGCTGGCGCTGGCCGCCGGAAAACTCATGGGGATAGCGGTGGCGGCTTTGCGGGTCGAGACCGACTTCCTCCAGTGCCCGGATCACCAGGGCGTCGCATTCAGCGGGGGTGTTGGCGCAGTGCACCTCCAGGCCCTCGCTGATGATCTGCGCCACCGACATGCGTGGGCTGAGGCTGCCGAACGGATCCTGGAAGACCACCTGCATCTGTTTGCGCCAGGGCCGCAGTTGCTTCTGGTTCAGGCCGTCGAGGGCCGTGCCCTGGAAACGGATGCTGCCCTTGGAATCCAGCAGACGCAGGATCGCCTGGCCGAGGGTCGACTTGCCGGAGCCGGACTCGCCGACAATGCCCAGGGTCTTGCCGCGCTGCACACTGAGACTGATGCCGTCCACCGCCTGCAGGTATTCCTTGCGTCGGAACAGTCCGCCGCCGACCTGGAAGCGCACGCGCATGCCCTCGGCCTGCAACACCACCTCGTTGTCGTCCAGCGGCAGTGGCTGGCCCGCCGGCTCGGCGTCCAGCAGCACGCGGCTGTAGGGATGCGCGGGGTGGTTGAACAGGGTTTCGCAGTCCGCCTGTTCGACAATTTCCCCGGCCTTCATCACGCAGACCCGCTGGGCGATGCTGCGCACCAGGTTGAGGTCGTGGCTGATCAGCAGCAGCGACATGCCCAGGCGCTGTTGCAGGGATTTGAGCAGCAGCAGGATCTTGCGCTGCACCGTCACGTCGAGGGCGGTGGTCGGTTCGTCGGCGATCAGCAGCTCCGGCTCGCAGGCCAGGGCCATGGCGATCATCACCCGCTGGCGTTGCCCGCCGGAGAGTTGATGGGGGTAGGCCTTGAGGCGTTCCCGGGGTTTCTGGATGCCCACCAGTTCCAGCAGTTCGAGAATCCGTGCCTGGGCCGCCTTGCCGCCCATGCCCTTGTGCAGCAGCAGGGTTTCGCCGATCTGCTTTTCCACGCTGTGCAGCGGGTTGAGGGAGGTCATCGGTTCCTGGAAGATCATCGCGATGCGGTCGCCACGGATGCTGCGCAAGGTGCCGTCATCGGCCCCCAGCAGTTCCTGGCCGCGATAACGCACGCTGCCGTCGGCCTGGCAGCCGCTGCGCGGGAGCAGTTGCAGGATCGAGTGCGCGGTGACCGATTTGCCCGAGCCGGACTCGCCCACCAGGGCCAGGCATTCGCCGGCACGGATATCCAGGCACAGGTTGCGCACCGCCGGCTGGCCGTTGAAGGCGACGTTGAGCTGGCGGATTTCAATCAGGTTGTCGGTCATCGCGGGCGCCTGGTTCATGAGCGGGGGTCGAAGGCATCGCGTAGCGCCTCGCCGATAAACACCAGCAGCGAGAGGATCAGCGCCAGGGTGAAGAAGGCGGTGAAACCGAGCCAGGGTGCTTGCAGGTTCTGTTTGCCCTGGCCGATCAATTCGCCCAGGGAGGCGCTGCCGGCGGGCATGCCGAAGCCGAGGAAGTCCAGGGCCGTCAGGGTCGAAATCGCCCCGGTGAGGATAAACGGCAGGTAGCTCAGGGTGGCGTTCATGGCATTGGGCAGGATATGCCGCAGGATGATCTTGCGGTCGGTCAGACCCAGGGCTCGGGCGGCCTTGACGTATTCCAGGTTGCGCCCACGGAGGAATTCGGCACGTACCACGTCCACCAGGGCCAGCCAGGAAAACAGCGCCATGATGCCGAGCAACCACCAGAAATTCGGTTCGACGAAGCCGGACAGGATGATCAGCAGGTACAGCACCGGCAGGCCCGACCAGACTTCCAGCAGGCGCTGGCCGAGCAAGTCGATCCAGCCGCCGTAGTAGCCCTGCAGGGCACCGGCGGCAATACCGATCAGGGCGCTGACGGCGGTCAGGGCAAGGGCGAAGAGAATCGACACTCGGGCACCGAAGATCACCCGCGCGAGCACGTCCCGGGCCTGGTCGTCGGTGCCCAGCCAGTTCACCGTGGTGGGTGGGCTGGGGGCCGGTTTGTTGAGGTCATAGTTGGGCGTGTCGGCACTGAAGGGGATCGGCGGGAACAGCATCCAGCCGCCATCCTTGGTGATCAGCTGGCGTACGTAGTCGCTGCGATAGTCGGCCTGGAAGGGCAGTTGGCCGCCGAATTCCTGTTCGGTGTAGCGCTTGAACACCGGGAAATACAGCGAGCCCTGGTAGTTGAGCACCAGCGGCTTGTCGTTGGCGATCAGCTCGCCCCCCAGGCTCAGGACGAACAGCGCGGCGAACAGCCACAGCGACCACCAGCCCCGGCGATTGGCCTTGAAGCGGTCGAGCCGACGCCGGCTCACGGGCGAGAGTCTGAGCATCAGGCATTCCTCGCGGCAAAATCGATACGCGGGTCGACCAGGGTGTAGCAGAGGTCGCCGACCAGTTTTATCAGCAGGCCGAACAGGGTGAAGATGAACAGCGAACCGAACACCACCGGATAGTCCCGCGACACCGCCGCTTCGTAGCTCATGCGGCCGAGGCCGTCGAGGGAGAAAATCACCTCGATCAGCAAGGAGCCGGCGAAGAACACGCTGATAAAGGCCTGGGGAATACCCGAGACCACCAGCAACATCGCGTTGCGGAACACATGGCCGTAGAGCACCCGGCGTTCGCTCAGGCCCTTGGCCCGGGCCGTGACCACGTACTGGCGGGTGATCTCATTGAGAAAGGAGTTCTTGGTCAGTATGGTCAGGGTGGCGAAGCCGCCGATCACCAGCGAAGTGACCGGCAGCACCAGGTGCCAGAAGTAGTCGGCGATCTTGCCCAGGGTCGACAGCTGGTCGAAGTTTTCCGATACCAGTCCACGCACCGGGAACCAGTTCAGCGAGGTGCCGCCGGCGAAGGCGACGATCAACAGCATGGCGAAGAGGAACGCCGGCATGGCGTAGCCGATGACGATGGCGGTGCTGCTCCAGACATCGAAGCGGCTGCCGTGGCGGGTCGCCTTGCGGATGCCCAGGGGAATCGACACCAGGTAGGTGATCAGCGTGGCCCAGAGCCCCAGGGGAATGGTCACCGGCATTTTTTCCAGGATCAGGTCGGTGACCTGGGCACCTCGAAAGAAGCTCTTGCCGAAGTCCAGGCTGGCGTAGTGCTTGAGCATCAGCCAGAAGCGCTCGGGGGCCGGTTTGTCGAAACCGTACTGGCGCTCGATATCGGCGATCAGCTTGGGGTCCAGGCCACGGCTGGCCCGCGAGGCGCTTTGCACCGCATCGCCACCACCGCCGAGGGCGCCGGCACCCGCGCCGCCGATGCCCTGCAAGCGGGCGATGGCCTGTTCCACCGGGCCGCCGGGCGCGGCCTGGACGATGACGAAGTTGACCAGCAGGATCATCATCAGCGTCGGAATGATCAGCAGCAAGCGCCGCAGGGTGTACGCCAGCATCAGTGCTGTCCTCCGGAACTGCCGCGCTTGATCAGCTCGGCGGTCATCTGTTCGTTGGTCAGCGGGGTCGTGCTGACTTCCCACCAGGTTTCCACGGCGGGGTCATTGCTGGCCTGCTCCTTGGGGTAACCGAAACGGTTCCACCAGACCGTCGAGGTGCCCGGCGGGTAATAGTTGGGAATCCAGTAGTAGTTCCATTGCAGCACCCGGTCCAGGGCATGGGCGTAGCTGAGCATCTGCGCCTGGGTATCGGCTTTGATCAGGCCGTTGATCAAGGTGTCCACGGCCGGGTTCTTCAGGGCCATGAAGTTGCTCGAGCCGGGGTCGTTGGCCGCCGCGGAGCCGAAGTAGTTGTACAGCTCGATGCCCGGCGAGGTGGTGACCGGGTAGCCGCTGACGATCATGTCGTAGTCGCGGGCCTTGAGGCGGTTGACGTACTGCGAGGCGTCGATGCGGCGGATATCCATGCGGATGCCGATCTGCGCCAGGTTGCGTTTATATGGCAACAGCAATCGCTCGATACCGTTCTGTGCGTTGAGAAAGGTGAAGGTCAGCGGTTCGCCCTGGGCGTTGACCAGGCGGTCGCCGTCGGGTTTCCAGCCGGCCTGTTCCAACAGGGCCAGGGCCTTTAGCTGTTTGTCCCGCAGATTGCCGCTGGCGTCGGTTTTCGGCGCTTCGAAGACCTGGGTGAAGACTTCGTCGGGAATCTGTCCGCGCAGCGGTTCGAGGATCGCCAGTTCCGCCTTGTCGGGCAACTGCCGCGCGGCCAGGGCGGTGTTGGAGAAGAAGCTCTGCTGGCGGATGTACATGTTGCGCATCATCTGCCGGTTGCTCCACTCGAAGTCCCAGAGCATGGCCAGGGCTTCGCGCACACGGCGGTCCTGGAACATCGGCTTTTGCAGGTTGAACAGATAGCCCTGCGCGGATTGCGGCGCTTCCTGGGCCAGGTGGGCCTTTTGCAGGCGGCCGTCGGTGAGGGCCGGGCTGTCGTAGCCGATGGAATAGCCGGTGGCGGAAAACTCGCGATTGTAGTCATAGGCGCCGCCGCGCAGGACCTGGCGGGCGACATCGGTGTCGCCGAAGTATTCGAGGGAGAAACGGTCGAAGTTGTAGAGGCCGCGGCTGACCGGCAGGTCCTTGCCCCACCAGTCGGGGTTGCGCTCGAAGGTGATGCTGCGCCCGGAGTCGATCTTGCTCACCTTGTAGGGGCCGCTGCCCAGGGGGGCTTCGTAGCCGCCGCCGTCGGCGAAGTCGCGGGTTTTCCACCAGTGTTCCGGCAGCACCGGCAGGCTGGCGATATCCAGTGGCAGCGAGCGGTTGTCGTTGTTCTTGAAGTCGAAGCGGACCTGGGTCGGTGACTCGACCTCGACGTCTTTCACCGCTTCGAACTGCATGCGGTAGCTGAGGCTGCCCTGGGTCATCAGCAGGTTGTAGGTGTAGCGCACGTCTTCGGCGGTGATCGGCGTGCCGTCGGCGAAACGGGCCTTGGGGTTCAGGTAGAAGCGCAGGGACAGGCCGTCATCGCTGCGCTGCATTTTTTCCGCCACCAGGCCATAGACGGTGTAGGGCTCGTCGAGGGAACGCACGGCCAATGGCGAGTAGATCCAGCCGTCGATCTGGGTGACGCCGGTGCCTTTGTCGACATAGGGCAGGATATGGTCGTACTGGCCGATCTCGATGGCCGAGCGGCGCAGGCTGCCGCCCTTGGGCGCGCGGGGGTTGGCGTAGTTGAAATGGCTGAAGCCGGCGGGGTATTTGGCCGGTTCGCCGTAGACGGTCAGCGCGTGCTGTGGCGGGGCGGCGTTGGCGGACAAGCCGGGAAGCAGGGTCAGGGCGGTGAGTAGCAGGGATAGGGCCAGTCGCATCTTCAGCCTTAGAAGCCGGTTCGGAGTATCAGCAGGAACATGCACCATGGCGAGGGGGCAAGCCCCTCGCCACAGAAGCGGGCAGGATCAGTCCTGACGACTGGTCACTTCCAGCAGGTGGTAACCGAACTGGGTTTTCACCGGGCCTTGCACGGTATTGACCGGGGCGCTGAAGACCACGGTGTCGAACTCCTTGACCATCTGGCCCGGGCCGAACGAGCCCAGGTTGCCGCCGTCGCGGCTGGACGGGCAGGTGGAGTTCGCTTTGGCGATCTCGGCGAAATCGGCGCCGCCTTCGATCTGGGCCTTGAGTTCGTTGCACTTGGCTTCGCTGGCAACCAGGATGTGACGGGCAGTGGCTTTGGCCATGGGGTGATGCTCCTTTCTAGAAAGTGTCGAGATTACCGGAATCAGGCCGGATTTTCCTGGCAAAAGTTCCCGGCGGCGCGGTGTGTCGGACCTGTGGCGAGCGGGCAGGCCTGCTCGCCACAAGGTTTCAGGCGCCGACAACCTCCGCCACCTGCTGCTCACGCAACTGTTCGGCCGCTCCGCGCAGCAATTCCTCGGTCGCCTCCCAACCCAGACAGCCATCGGTGATCGAAACGCCATAGCGCAGGTTCGGGCTCAGTGCCTGGCAGCCTTCGAACAAATGACTCTCAATCATCATCCCGACCAGCGAACGATCGCCCCGCAAACGCTGCTCCAGTACATCGGCGAACACCGCCGGCTGGCGCAGTGGGTCCTTGCCGCTGTTGGCGTGGCTGCAATCGACCATGATCCGCGGCGCAATCGACTGCTTGGCCAGGCCGGCCCGTACCTGCGCCACACTATGGGCGTCGTAGTTCGGCCCGCGATGGCCGCCACGCAGCACCAAGTGCGTGTCCGGGTTGCCCGCCGTCTGGATGATCGCCGGGTGGCCCTGGCTGTCGACGCCGAAATGCCGATGGGCATGGGCCGCCGAACGCATCGCATCCGCCGCGATCCCGACACTGCCGTCGGTGCCATTCTTGAACCCCACCGGCATCGCCAGGCCGCTGGCCATTTCCCGATGGATCTGCGACTCCGTGGTCCGCGCG
This sequence comes from Pseudomonas gingeri, assembly GCF_013385425.1. Taxonomy (GTDB): domain Bacteria; phylum Pseudomonadota; class Gammaproteobacteria; order Pseudomonadales; family Pseudomonadaceae; genus Aquipseudomonas; species Aquipseudomonas gingeri_D. Next base: position 226,254 of record NZ_JACAQA010000015.1, read on the forward strand.
CCAATGGCGACCCAGCTCAGCAGGTCATCGACATAACCGGCGGCCATAGGTTGCAGCAGTTCGGTGGCAATCGGCAGGCCCAGGCGCAGTATCTCGCGCATCAGTTCACGGGACAGCGCCAGGCCGCCGGCCATGTCATCGCTGCCATCCAGGTGCGGGTCGTAGGCCAGGCCTTTCCAGCCCACCGTGGTCCGGGGTTTCTCGATGTAGGCGCGCATCACCAGGAGCATCTGGTCGCTGACCTCGCTTGCCAGGTCGGCCAGTCGGCCGGCGTATTCCAGGGCCGATTGCGGATCATGGATCGAGCAGGGGCCGACGATCACCAGCAGGCGTGGGTCTTCACCGTTGAGGATGGCGCGCACGGCGCGGCGGTGGCGCTCGACCTGTTCGCCGAGGCTGGCATTGAGGGGCAGGTGCTGCTTGAGTTGCAACGCGCTGGGCAGGCGTTGGGTCAACGGCTCGTTGGCCGATGGCAGGACGGAGGACGGCAGGGCGCAGAGAGAAGAATTCATGTTCGGGCTTCCTGGGCTGGCGGCGGGTGCTTCCCGCGCGCGGCCCTACTGGGGTGTTCGACAATCAGCCGGACTGGCTGTGAGTGTGTGCGTGCCACCTGTGCGTGACCGTTCGGAGGCGGCGTGCTGTCCCGAGCGGAGGCTGCTAAATCGCCAGGCGCCGGTGATGTCGTAGCGGTAATAGGTGGAGTTGTTCATGTCGGTATTCCTTGATTTAAAAAGTCGGTTGCAAAATGTGGAGCCTGGAAAAACAAAACCCCCGGTCGGGAGGCCGACCGGGGGTTGAGAATTCTCTGGTAGGCGACCCCTGTATTCAGTGGGCGCCGGTTGGGTATCAGGCGCGCCAGTGGCTAAACCAATACCCAAAATAAAAGCTTGCGCGGGTGCCGACCGTGCTCATCCGGGCAGCCGTAACCGAGCGCGAGGCGCTGGCGGTGTGGCGATGGGCGGATTGAGTCAGGTGCATGGTGCAACTCCGTGTGAATGTCGCCGAGCTTACTAGAGCGGTATCGCCCTGTTCAATCAGAAAATTCTATGGGAACCCGAGAGCAGGCTCTATCGCTTAAATGTGACAGGTCTTTATGACACACTCGACGGATATTTCCGATCTGATTGTCAGGACTGAATCATGAGCGTGTTTACCCTTGCCGCCGCCCAAGCCGTTTCGATTGCCGGAGATCTGCAGGCCAATATCGCTCGACACCTGGTGTTCATGCGCCAGGCCGCGGAGCGTGGCGTGGCGTTTCTGCTGTTCCCCGAATTGTCGTTGACCGGCTATGAACGCCGCCTCGCGGCCGAGTTGGCGATTACCCCGGACGACCCGGTACTGGCACCGTTGCGCGAGCTGGCCCGAGAGCTGAAGCTGGTGACCGTAGTAGGCATGCCGATACGCCTGTTCGCCGGCGGCCCGGTGCTGATCGGGGCACTGACATTCGGTGCCGACGGTTCCTTGCAGGTCTACAGCAAGCAACATCTACACGATGGTGAAGAAGTCGCATTTATCCCTGGAAGCGGCGGTGAGCTGTTGACAATCGTCGATGAGCGTATTGCTCTTGCGGTTTGTGCTGACTTTTCCCACGCTAGTCATCCGCTACAGGCCGCGCAATCTGAGGCTAACCTTTACGCCGCCAGTGTATTGATCACTGAGAACGGTTATGGACCCGATACGGCCTTGTTGCAGGGCTATGCCCGGGACCACGGCATGGCGGTGTTGATGGCCAACCATGGCGGTATGACGGGCGGCTGGCAGTCGGCGGGGCGGAGCGCGCTCTGGGCGGCTGGCGGGCAGCGGGTGGTGGTGACAGAGGGGGAAGGGGATGTGTTGGTGATCGGACGACGTGTCGCCGGCCAATGGTCCGGGGAGGTGGTGTCGGTGACGGGCTTGTGAGCGGGCACTGGCGTTTTCGCCCGGCCTTGGGCGCGGACCTGGCATTCGCCCGGGAGCTCACGCGCCAGAACATGATGGCTTACTACTGTGAGTACAATCTGCTTTGGTTGGACGAAGCCTTTGACCAGGCCTGGGCCGGGCGCCAGAACGAGCTGTTGTGTGATGGCGAGCAGGTGCTGGGTTTTGTCAGCTTCAGTCGCGATGCCCGAGCGTTGTACATCCGTGAGTTACAGCTGATCGAGGCGGGCCGAGGCCAGGGCCTGGGCGGTTGGCTGATCCGGCAGGCACGGGAAATCGCCTTCAGAGAGGGGCGTCGTGAGTTACGCCTGACCGTGTTCAAGAGCAACCCCGCGCAGCGGCTGTATCTGCGTCAGGGCCTGGCTGTAGTCGGTGAGGACGAGTGCTTTTTGCGCATGAGTCTCACTGCTTCAAGACCGACGTCTGGTAATTACTGACGATAGTTTGAGAATTGTCCTATATATCGCCACACGAGGCGCATACTGGGCTTAAGAAGTCGGGAATTACTCACTCGACTTGTCGGTGTCGGATGGGATGATTCCATCCTTCATGCCCAATAGGACCGCGACCTTATGGGCTTCCCCACGCCGTCCCTTTTTTCGCCCAGCGAGCACTTGATAGGTGGTTGCCGGGTCGACGCCATGCTCGCGCGCAAACTCCTGAACCGATTTTCCTTGGTGTTCCAGCCAAGCCTTGGCTTGTGCAGCGGTGCGGATACCGGGCATAGTTCAAAACCGTTCAAATGTGTTTAATGCTTGTTGAGTATATCACCCCTAAGGGTGTTTAAAATGGGATCTTACATCCAAATGAGTGGAATTGGTTCGCGATTGCGGCAAGAGAGAGAGCGGCTGGGTCTGTCGCAGAAGGCTTTTGGTGAAATCGGAGGCGTTGAGGCCAACGCACAGGGCAAATATGAAAGCGGTGACCGCGCACCGAAGGCTGACTATTTGTCCCGTGTGGCCGCACGGGGCGTCGATGTGCTTTACGTACTGACCGGGCAACCGACACCGATGCAACTGGACAATCTCAGCCAGGTAGAAGAAAAAGTATTGGGCAACTATCGAGTGCTGCAAAAGGAAGATCAGGACGCGATCCATCGACTGACCACTACCTTGGCTGAAACCGCCGGGCCTTATGGGCCAAACGGCCGTGCAGGCTCCAGTGACTCCTGAGTCATTTCATTCCTGACGAAACGCGCTTGCCGTCCGGCAAGCGCTTATAGCGCGTTGATACTCTTATGTGACGCTTGTAACTAGGTCAGGCCTGTGGTTTTTTGCTAAGGTGGTCAATAACCTGATAAGACCAAATTCGTGAGGTGTCTGCTTGATTAGGGTGCTAGTAGTCGATGACCATGATCTTGTGCGTACAGGCATTACGCGGATGTTGGCGGATATCGACGGTCTGCAGGTCGTGGGACAGGCGGAATCGGGAGAGGAGGCGTTGCTCAAGACGCGGGAGCTCAAACCCGATGTCGTCCTGATGGACGTCAAGATGCCTGGCATCGGCGGCCTGGAGGCCACGCGCAAATTGCTGCGCAGTCATCCGGACATCAAAGTGGTGGCGGTGACCGTCTGCGAAGAAGATCCGTTCCCGACCCGCTTGTTGCAGGCCGGAGCGGCCGGTTACCTGACCAAGGGCGCGGGCCTGGCGGAAATGGTCCAGGCGATTCGCCTGGTGTTTTCCGGGCAACGCTACATCAGCCCGCAGATTGCCCAGCAGTTGGCGCTCAAGTCCTTCCAGCCGGCCAGTGACTCGCCGTTCGACGCCTTGTCCGAGCGTGAAATCCAGATTGCGTTGATGATCGTCGGCTGCCAGAAAGTCCAGATCATCTCCGACAAACTGTGCCTGTCGCCGAAAACCGTGAATACCTACCGCTATCGGATTTTCGAGAAGCTGTCGGTCAGCAGTGATGTCGAGTTGACGCTTCTGGCGGTTCGCCACGGCATGGTCGATGCCGGCTGACAATGACTGACCTGTTCGATTCCAGTGCCTTCCTGTCGACCTGCAGTGGCCGCCCCGGTGTCTACCGCATGTTCGACGGCGACGCGCGCCTGCTTTATGTGGGCAAAGCCAAGAACCTGAAGAAGCGTCTGGCCAGTTACTTCCGCAAGACCGGCCTGGCGCCGAAGACGGCGGCATTGGTGGGGCGTATCGCCCAGGTGGAAACCACCATCACCGCCAATGAAACCGAGGCACTGCTGCTGGAACAGACGCTGATCAAGGAGTGGCGGCCGCCCTACAACATCCTGCTGCGCGACGATAAATCCTATCCCTATGTGTTTCTCTCGGACGGCGACTACCCGCGGCTGAGCATTCATCGTGGGGCCAAGAAAGCCAAGGGCAAGTATTTCGGGCCTTACCCGAGCGCTGGGGCGATTCGTGAGAGCCTGAGCCTGCTGCAAAAGACCTTTCTGGTCCGCCAGTGCGAGGACAGCTACTACAAGAACCGCACCCGGCCCTGCCTGCAATACCAGATCAAGCGCTGCAAGGCGCCGTGTGTCGGGTTGGTGGAGCCCCAGGTGTATGCCGAGGATGTACGCCACTCGGTGATGTTCCTCGAAGGGCGCAGCAACGCCCTGACCGACGAATTGAACGCCGGCATGGAACAGGCGGCCAGCACCCTCGATTTCGAGCGGGCGGCGGAGCTGCGGGACCAGATCTCGCTGCTGCGCCGGGTCCAGGATCAGCAGAGCATGGAAGGGGGCACCGGCGATGTCGACGTGGTCGCGGCCTTCATCAACCCGGGCGGGGCTTGTGTGCACCTGATCAGCGTGCGCGGCGGGCGAGTGCTGGGCAGCAAGAACTTCTTCCCGCAGGTTGGTATCGAGGAAGATGTGTCCGAAGTGCTGATGGCGTTTCTTGGCCAGTACTTTATCGGCAGTCCCGAGCGCGACCTGCCGAGTGAACTGATCGTCAACGTGGTCCACGAAGACTTCCCGACCCTGATCGCCGCGATTGATGGGCTGCGCGGCCGAGAATTGGCCATCAGTCATCGGGTGCGCGGTACACGGGCGCGCTGGCAGCAACTGGCGGTGACCAATGCCGAACAGGCCCTGGGTGCGCGCCTGGCGGATCGTCAGCATATGGCCGCACGCTTCGAGGCCCTGGCCGAAGTGCTGAACCTCGACGAGCCACCGCAGCGCCTGGAGTGTTACGACATCAGTCACTCCAGTGGTGAAGCGACGGTCGCGTCCTGCGTGGTATTCGGCCCGGAAGGCCCGATCAAGTCCGATTATCGCCGTTACAATATCGAAGGCGTCACTGCCGGCGACGACTACGCGGCGATGCACCAGGCCCTGACCCGGCGTTTCAGCAAGATCAAGGATGGCGAGGGCAAGTTGCCGGACATCCTCCTGGTGGACGGCGGCAAGGGCCAGTTGTCCATGGCGCGCGATGTGCTCGATGAGCTGTCGGTGCCGGACCTGATCCTGCTCGGCGTGGCCAAGGGGGCGACGCGCAAGGCCGGTTTCGAGACCTTGTACCTTAACGACGCGGCCCATGAATTTACCTTGAAAGGTGATTCGCCGGCCCTGCATTTGATCCAGCAGATCCGCGACGAAGCCCACCGTTTTGCTATTACCGGGCACCGGGCGCGACGCGGCAAGACCCGTCGAACCTCAACTCTGGAAGGGGTGGCGGGGGTGGGGCCGAAGCGTCGCCGTGAACTATTGAAACATTTTGGTGGATTGCAGGAGCTGTCCCGTGCCAGCATCGACGAGATCGCCAAAGCACCCGGGATCAGTAAAAAGCTCGCTGAGTCGATTTATGCAAGCCTGCACAGCGAGTAGAATGCCTTTCAACCTCGTAGCCAGTTGTGCCGATGAATATCCCTAATCTGATCACCGTTCTACGCGTCGTACTCATTCCGATTTTCATTTTGCTGTTTTACCTGCCTTACCAGTGGAGTTACACGGCGGCCAGTTCGGTGTTTGCCTTTGCGGCGGCGACGGATTGGCTGGACGGCTACCTGGCCCGTCGCCTGGAGCAGAGCACGCCGTTCGGCGCGTTTCTCGACCCGGTGGCGGACAAGCTGATGGTGGCCGTGGCGCTGGTATTGCTGGTGCAGGAGCATGGCAACCTGTGGTTGACCTTGCCGGCGGCGGTGATCATCGGTCGTGAGATCGTGGTCTCGGCCCTGCGCGAGTGGATGGCCGAAATCGGGGAGCGGGCGCAGGTCGCCGTTTCCAACATGGGCAAGTGGAAAACCGCGGCGCAGATGCTGGCGTTGGTGATCCTGCTGGCCAACCCTTCGGACTTCAGCTTCTGGGTGCTGGTGGGCTATACCTTGCTGATGGCGGCGGCGGTGCTGACCCTGTGGTCGATGCTGCAGTATCTGCGGGCGGCGTGGCCGCATTTGAAGTTCAATTCGGAAAATCCTGAAAAGAAATAAAACTATTTTGAATCAAGGGGTTGACGGGGTGCGTAGATTCTATAGAATGCGCATCACCAAGACGCGGGAATAGCTCAGTTGGTAGAGCACGACCTTGCCAAGGTCGGGGTCGCGAGTTCGAGTCTCGTTTCCCGCTCCAAATATTGTTCTACAGGCTTCTATTGAAGTCTGCAGAAACTGAAAAAAGAGGCTTCGGCCTCTTTTTTCGTTCCAGTAAGTTCTACTCGAAAGCACTACCATCCACGTTTTTTTAGTACATCGTTTAGTACATTAATCCGGAGCTTGGTAGATCATTTTTTCGTGGGACTCGCCTTTCTGGAAACCGTACAAATCTCCTCTATTCAAACGAGACGGAGATTGTACGATGGCCCTCACCGATACTGCAGTCCGGCACGCCAAACCCCGTGCCAAGGACTACACCCTCCCTGACTACAACGGCCTCGCTCTTTTCGTGAATACGAAAGGCGCCAAGTGCTGGCACTTCCGCTTTTCCTGGGCAGATAAGCAACCGCGTATTTCTCTCGGTACCTATCCTGAAATTAGCTTACGAGATGCTCGCGCTCTGCGTGATGTTGCGAGGGCACTGGTCGCTCGGGGCATCGATCCGCGTGTCCATCGGCAGCTGGAGCGTAATGCTAGGCGCCTGGTCACGGAAAACGCCTAAGAAGCGGTTGTTCAGCATTGAAAGTGGACGCAAAGTTGAGCATCGTGTTTCTGGTCGTGGGTCTCGATAGTCCGGTCGGACCCAGAACCTCCCGCTTCAATTGGCCGCCGAGTCGGCTGGCAGCGAGGGCGCTCAGGTTGCGATGTAGAGGCGGGCGCCTTACCTTCGCTGTTCATGGTCAGTTAAGCCGTTGGGCCAGGTCGGTGATCAGTCATTAGGCAAATGCAACTGCACTTCCATGGAGTCATGAAGGAGTCGGATGACCTCGATCACGTCGCCGTCTGCCACACGATAGAACACGATATGGCGCGGACTTTTGACCGTCCCATGGGGGTGTTTGGCCTGTTGGCGTGAATAGATGAGGTGATAACTGCGAAGGCCCGGTGCAAGCTCATCGCGGTCGTGGCTGCCAACCCGATAAGGCGCGCCGGCAATCGCTTGCAGCGCCGCGAGGATCAGCGCCTGGTAGCGCTGGCGTGCTTGATCGCCGAACTGCGTCTGGGAGAGCCGGAGGATGTCGACAATGTCGGCGCGCGCCGCGTTGGAAATCCGATACTGCGGCATGCTCAGTGTTTCTCTCTCGCGGGGAGGGTCGCCTCCTGGCTCAAGCCTTCGAGGTAGTGCTCCAGATCCCCTTCGTTCAACTGAGTAAAGCGACCGTGCTCAAGGTCCATGATGCCGATCGAGGTCGCCTGACGCAGGGCCTCAATTTTGGCGGTGTCTTCGGCGACGCGTTGTTCCAATAGACGCAAACCTTCTCGCATCACTTCGCTGGCATTCTGATAACGGCCGGACTGAACCAGGTCCTGGATAACCTGTTCCTGGTGAGGGGTGAGCACAACGTTTCGCGTCGCCATAATGAACTCCAGATCTGGGCAAACAGATTCTTTCGACCATTGGCATATTATGCCATTTTGCCCGCGAGCACATAGTTTGGGATTTGTATCTGACAAACTGTGTCGTACGTGGCCATCCTTCGCGCCGAACAGCGCGTGCTGGCCCCGACTGCATGCACACAAAGTCCAAAAAGGTTGTTGCAGGCGGGACGTCGGGGGCAACTTGATCAGTGTGGGCCCTCAGCTTGGTCAAGCCCTGCTTGATGTGTCCGGCGTTCTCACCGATCGTATGAAGCGCGCCGCGGACATTGTCGCCAGTATCAGTCGCACCTTGGCGCTCAACCCTCAAGGTCTACTCCATCACGGCCGCTTCTAAGGCGAGCTGGTTTTGGTACAGCCGTTCGAGGACATCAGGTAGTGAATATTCAGTGGACATCGTTTCGACTCCAATCGAGGAATCGAAAGCGTAGCCGCGGGGGAGGGCTTACAATAAAAGGCCCGCCAGGGTGTTTGTACGATTTAGCAAAGGAGACTTGGGGCAGGTGACTACAATCGGCCAAAGCAGCCAACCGAATAAGATCCTAAGGCAGGCCCTGAATATTTGCCCCGCTCTTGATCTGTACATGGATCAAACCGCCGAAAAAGGTGTTTCCATAAGCGCCGTTCTTGCGCCCGATCCTCGTTTACCTTAAGGGTAACAGCTTGCACCGAGTCGCAAGCCTGAACCGATTTACACTTTTCTTGGGGAGTGGAAAGTACAGATGGGCAGTAAGAAATACCTCAACAAGACCTGCGTTTACTGTGGAAAGCCCGGTTCGTCGACCACTGGTGACCACGTCATTGCGCGTGAATTTTTCCCTAAGGACGATCGCCACAACCTGCCCCAAGTGCCAGCTTGTGTGCCATGCAACAACGCTAAGGCAGCCCTAGAACATTACGTTCTTGCGGTATTACCGTTGGGGGGCAGGCATGATGGCGCAGCTATTGCCATTTCCGATCAGGTAGGGCCGCGGCTGGCTAAGAATCAGAAGCTGGCCAAGAGCATTGCTGAGGCGCAGCGGTCATTTTTTGTGCTGGATGCAGCTCGTACATGGCATTCAGGGACGATCACCCCATTCGATGTGACCATGTTGCTGAAACTGGCTAGCCTCATTGCCCAGGGACTTGCTTGGCACCATTGGCAGATCCTGCTCGCGCCCGATTCGCTTACCGACGCGAGACGTATGACCAGCGAAGGCGCCAAGTACTTTAGAGGTCAAATGGCGGGGCCTGCACATGGAGAACAGGTGAAGGTCACCTTGGGCAAGGATGTCTTTCGATACCACGGGGCGTATCAACGAACTAACCCGAAGAAAATCATTTGGGAGATGACATTTTTCGGCGGTGTTGAAGTCGGACCTCTTGTTGCAAGTGGCGAGTCAGCTCGCACTGTTTTCGCCGTATCGAGCGACGAAAAAATCTGGTTTGAGCAAATCGCTCAATGGAATGCGAAAAATTCAGCAGATGAAGCGAACAACGAAAATTCAGACATCAAGTGTGCAGCAGTTTGGTCACCGGAAGTACCACTGGCAGGGCTCAGCTTACAGACTGGCCCCGATGACACTGAGGCCATTCCTTAGTCGACACCATTAGCGCGGTGATCCTGCCGAATTGGCCAAGGCCAAATCATAAGCGCGCCAGGACGAGATTATGCCTCATACGAACAGCTCCGTTCCCGTAGTCCGCAGTTAACGGAGATGCAGATCTCGCACAAGCGTCCGGGCGCAGCTGCCGATCACGACCGGCAGAAGTCGGCCAGAGGGCGGGCGCCCAGCCTTAGAGCTCCTTCGGCGATAGTGGTCATCCAGATATGTCTACAAAACCAAAGGCAATTCAGTTATCCGGTGCTTGCCGTACAATTGATGAGGCGCGTGATGAGATTAAACTACGGATAAGTGCACAATGAAAAAGAAAAAGCTCAACCCTCTAGCTCTGTTTCCTCCAAAGCTCGATTGGCTTGGCAATGAGCACGGGTGCCCTCCCTTCGACGTGCTAAATTCGATGCTATATGAAGCTGTAGCGGCGCAGCCCAGCAACGTCGAAAGGTCGCAGATTATCGGTAAGCTGATGCTAATTGGGCGTACCTACTCTGCCTCTGTGGAACGCAGAAAAACCAAGGGCCACGTCAAGGATGAGCGGCAGGCGCTGGAGGTCATCATCGCGGCCGCCGAAGCAATTGCCGCATCAAAGTGTTCGGTGATGCTAGATGCTATCGAGGTGGATGAGCGTCTCACCCTTGAGCGCTTACCGGAAGCTGTCGCGATTCATCTCGAGCTTTGTGGTGCCCTGGCGACGGCGAACAATCGTGAGAACAGCAGCCTTGCGTCGAAGTACTTGCATTTTCATCGGCCCGCTTTTTTCCCGATTGTGGACTCTTATGTTCGTGAGGGTTGGTCTTGGGTGTAGTGGTCTACTAACCCCG
>NZ_JACAQA010000016.1 GCF_013385425.1 Pseudomonas gingeri
GCTTATTTTCACTTTTCTGTCACAAAGGTCAAAAACAGTGCGCGTCCCGGGTTTTGCGGTGTCTGTACTGACGCCTTCGCGGGCAAGCTCCGCTCCCACAGTCTCCAGGCCTGACCGATAGTTCGCGGTGTGACTCGATCCCGTGGGAGCGGAGCTTGCCCGCGAAGAGGCCCGCATAGGCGACACAAGACCTCATCGCCAGCAAGCCGGTCCCTACAAGGACCGAGTTGTTGTGGAGAGCGGCTTTCTTGCCACAAGACGGGGAATTCGACGCATCACTACCGGGATGCGCAATACCAATAGCAGCGCCCCTATAGAGGCATATACCGTCCACTCCTTCAGGTCAGCCCGCACGATCCACAACATATGCAGCAACCCCAACCCGAGAATCACATAGACCAAGCGGTGCAACTTCTTCCAGCCCTTCCCCAGGCGACGCTGGCTGTAACGGTTCGACGTCACGGCAAGCGCCAGCAAACAGAGGAAACCCAGCGCACCGACAATGATGTAGGGCCGCTTGCGCAACTCGACCGCCAGTTGCGACCAGTCCAACCCGAGCACAAACACCAGATAAGCCACCAGATGCAGCACCACATAGGCAAAGCACCACAAACCCAATTGCCGGCGCACCGCGATCCAGCCCGGCCAGCCACTGAGTTTCTGCAACGGCGTCATGCTCAAGGTCACCAACAACAGAATCAAGGTGCCCAAGCCCAACCGATCCACCATGACCTTTCCCGGATCCGGACCCAAGGCCAGGCTCCAGGCCTGATACAACCAGAGCAACGGCCAGATCGCCGCCGCAATAAAGACACCCACACGCCAGAACGGATATCGCATCAGTAGTTCTTCCGCAGATCCAGGCCGGTATAGAGAGAGGCGACTTCATCCGAGTAGCCATTGAACATCTGCGTCTCACGCACATTGGGACTGAACAGCCCGCTGGGCAAACGCCGCTCCCGGGCCTGGGTCCAACGCGGGTGGTCGACGGTAGGGTTCACATTGGCATAAAAGCCATACTCATCCGAGGCAATGCTTTGCCAGGTGGTCTTGGGCTGCTCTTCCACCAGGCTGATGCGCACAATGGATTTCACGCTCTTGAACCCGTACTTCCACGGCACCACCAGACGCAACGGCGCACCATTCTGATTCGGCAGTTCCCGCCCATACATACCCACTGCCAGAATAGCCAAAGGGTTCATCGCCTCGTCCAGCCGCAAGCCCTCCACATAAGGCCAGTCGATCAGGGCGAAACCGGAACGCTGGCCCGGCATGCTCTTGGGATCCTGCAGGGTTTCGAAGCGAATGTATTTGGCCTTGGAGGTCGGCTCGACCTGCTTGAGCAGCGCCGAAATCGGAAAGCCGATCCAGGGAATCACCATGGACCAGGCCTCGACACAACGCAGGCGATAGATGCGCTCCTCCAACTGGTAAGGCTTCATAAAGTCCTCCAGGGCATAACGCCCCGGCTTGCCGACTTCACCGTCCACCACCACCGACCAGGGTTCGGTCTTCAGGGAGCCGGCGTTCTGCGCCGGATCGCCCTTGTCGGTGCCGAACTCATAGAAGTTGTTGTAGTGGGTCGCATCCTTGTAGGGGGTAATCGCCTCCCCCTTGACCGTCACCGCGCCCCATTTAGTCTCAGGCAGTTTCCCGGCAAACCAGGACGGCGCATTCCCCGCGTCCACATCGGCATAACGCGCCGCCTCGGCGGCACTGGCCCAACGCGGCAGACTGCCGATCGCCAGTGCGGCGACGGAAGCGCCCAGCAAGGTACGACGGGAAAGATAGAGGGATTCAGGCGTGACGTCCGATTCTTTGCAATCGGATCGCTTGGGAAGCTTGATAAACATGGCAACTCCGTAGCATTGGAGGACTGATGCACCAATAGACTACGGAGTCTGCGGGAAATTACATCACTCGCCGGCTTTGTGCCGACGAAGATGCAACAGGTACTGGATAGGACCCGAGGCCGCATAGGCGAGGAAGATCAGCAGCAGGATGCGTGGCGGATCGCTGAACACCACGGCGAACACCAGCACCACGGCGAGAATCGCGACAAACGGCACGCGCCCCTTGAGGTCCAGCTCCTTGAAACTGTTGTACTTGATGTTGCTGACCATCAGCATCCCGGCCGCCGCCACCAGCAAGGCCACCAGGAACGACATCTTCGAACCCTGGATCCCGTAGTCGCTGAACGCCCACACCGTCCCCGCCACCACGCCGGCCGCCGCCGGACTGGCCAGGCCGATAAAGTAGCGCTTGTCGGCGGTGCCGACCTGGGTATTGAAGCGCGCCAGACGCAATGCCGCGCCAGCTACATAGATAAAGGCAACCATCCAGCCGACCTTGCCCATATCCCCCAGCGCCCAGCCGAATGCCAGGAGTGCCGGGGCAACGCCGAAGGCGACCATATCGGACAACGAGTCATACTCGGCGCCGAAGGCGCTCTGGGTATTGGTCATGCGCGCCACGCGACCGTCCAGGCCGTCGAGGACCATGGCGACAAAGATCGCGATGGCGGAAAACGCGAAATACTTGCTCGCCCCCGCCGGGTCCCCGGCACTCGCGGCGCTCTGCGCACTCATCGCGCTGATGATGGCGTAGAAACCGGCGAACAGGTTCGCGGTGGTGAACAGGTTCGGCAACAGATAGATACCGCGATGGCGGACTTTCTGGCCGTCGGCGTCATGCCCCTCTTCGACATGTTCGTCGATGGGTAGCAGGCTTTCGGCTTCGGAGCCCTGACCAGGCTCTTCGGGACGTTCAGTCATGATATTACCTTGCAGCTAAATGAAGGGTTTCAACAGCACTCGGCGACTACGATGGGAGCGCAAAAAGATCCCGCTTTATACCAGAAGCGCCCTGGCCTGCGGGAAAACCCGGGCCAGACAGGTCGATCAGCCCAGGACAACGTGAGGCAGGAATCGACTGCTGTCCTTGGTAATCAGGCTGTCGTCCTCACGAATGCCGATCCCGGCGGCCACATCCCCCACCACCCATGAACCGATCACGGTGTAGCTGTCGCCGAACTTCGGCAAAGGGGAAAACGCCTGCAGGATATAGGGCGCATCCGTGTAGGGCCCATCCTCGGCCACCACCTGATCGTCGCCGGTACGGATCTCGATGTTCGCGCCCTCACGGGAAAAGAACGGTTTGCGCACCCAGCCCTTGGGCACGGGCCGCTGCGGGTTCTGGTCGACATAAGCGGGCAACAGGTTGGGATGCCCTTCATGAAACTTCCACAGCAGCGGCAAAATGCCTTTGTTACTGACAATGGCTTTCCAGGCGGGTTCGATAAATTGCGTGTCGCAACCGGGCACCGCCTGGCCGAACACCTCGTGGAAGATATGTTCCCAGGCATGCAGCTTGAACAGCCGCTCGATCCAACGGCCGTCCAGATCGACAAAGCGACCCTGGGCGGTGAGGCCGATGTCCTCGATATCGATATGCCGTGCCTCGATCCCCGCATGCGCGGCCATCTTGCGCAGAAAATCCGTGGTCCCGCGATCCTCCTCCGAGCCCGACATCGCCGAGAAGTAGAAAGCCCCACCGGCCGGAAAGGCCGCGAAGGCCCTGACCAGATCTTCGGCGATGGTGTTGAACTGATTCGCCTGCGCCGGCAGCACGCCCCGGGCGATCTGTTCCTCAAGCCAGAGCAACTGCACGGAACCGGCTTCGAGCAGACTGGTGGGGGTGTCGTAATTGGCTTCCAGGCACTTGGCCGGACCGCTGCCGTCATACGCCAGGTCGAAGCGGCCGTACAGATGCGGATGCCCCTGCTTCCAGGAATCGCGGACCAGATCGAAAAACGCCGGCGGAATGGCCAGGCCCGTCAGCAGTTCTTCACTGCCGACGACGCGCTCGACCACATCCAGGCACAGGTCATGCAGTGCCTTGGTCGGCGCTTCCAGGTCGCGGGTGATCTGCTCTTCGGTGAACAGGTAATAACCGCGCTCATCCCAATAGCGCTCGCCACCGATGGTGTGGAAACCGAACCCTTCGCGCTCGACACTTTCGCGCCAGTGCGGACGCTCTGCGATACCAATCTTTTTCACCCTGGCCGCTCCCCTCAACCGCCGGAACTGAAAATGCTGCTGCTCTTGCCGCCCCAACCACTGCGTGCGGTCGCCTGGCTGCCGAAGCCGCCACGCGAGACCGTCGAGGACACCGAGCCGGAACCGCTGCCCAGGCTTTTGCCGAGGGTGGCCGGCGTGTAGGTGTTGGTGGAACTGCTGCGGGCCTGGGTCGAACGACTGAACGACTTGCCCTGCTCGATCTGCTGCGACAGCGTCGAACTGCCATAGCTACCGCGATTGTCGCGACTGTCGTAGATCGGCTGGGAATAGTAGCGCCCGCCGCCACCGCTGTTGCTGAGCAGATTGCCAAGCAACAAGCCGGTCAGCAGGCCGCCATTGCCACCACCGCCCGACTGCACGGCCGCTTGTTGCTGGGCCTGTTCAAGGTCCTTGCGCGGCACATCACCGGACATCGCCAGTTCAAAGCCGCCCATCTTCGGCATGTACTTGCCGTCCGGGGTGATCTGGCAATAGCCGGGAACGAAGTCGCTGTCGCAGGAGGCCTGGTCGTCATAGGTCGGCGCGATACGCCGGTGATCGGCCAGCGCCTGCATGAAGGCGTCGGAGCAGACCTCCACCGGGACTTTCGCCGCCACGCACTCCTCGACCGACTTGAAGTTGCTCTTGGCGTTGAAGGCAACGGTGTCCTGGGATGCACCGCAGGCGGAAAGCGCCAGCGGAAAGGTGCCGGCCAGCACCAGTTTTACGGAGCTACGGGTTCTCATCGAATCATCCTTATCCTTGCCCTGGGCTCAGGTCGACGGCGTCATGCAGGCCGAGTTAAGCAAGCCAACACTGATGGCTACCGAGGCCGAATAGATCGCCGCCGCCATCTCGCCGCGCACAATACGCCCGGACAGCCCCTTGAGCACCAGGCTGGTCACGACAAACGCCAGCAACTGCACCACGGCCGCGATCAACACCCAGACAACGACGTCGACGACACTGATGCTGTTGGCGATGATATTGCTGGCCGGCAGGGCAAAACCCACCAACGAACCACCCAGGGCCACCGCCGCGGCGGTATTGCCCTCACGGATCAGGGCGAACTCCTTGTGGGGAGTGATCCGGGTGTAGATGAACTGGAACAACACGAACAGAACAGCCGCCACCGCCATATAGATGATGAAGCCGAATACCGCGGTGGCGTTGAGCGACAGGCGCAGCGCTTCGAGCATGATGATTTCCTTGTCAGAGAACTTCGATATCGGTGATTTGCAGCGTCACGCCAACAGCAGTGGACAGGGTGATCACCCCCTCCTCGTCTTCCTCGACCGAAAAGAGCAGGAACTCCCGACGGTTGAGCAGGCCGATCTCGCGGGAATAGAGCATGCTCAGGTGCTTGATCGAGTAGGCACCGTCCGGGCTCTTGACGAACTCCTGCATGGGTGTGAGTTCGGTCTGCCCGTCCTCACCGCCCCATTGCCGCCCATACTCCTCGCCTTCGAGTTCGTAGAGCGGCATGCCGATCTTCGCATTCGGGCCGGTCAGTTGCAGCAACTGTTCCTTGCTGTTGATCGTGGTGACGTCGTGGTAGCCGAACAGGATAAGGTCCTGAATGTCCTCGGCCGCGGGGCCGTCCATGACCACTTGCAGGAAATAATCCTCGTTATCGAGGTAAAACCGCTGCAAGCGCATCGACTGCCCGAGGTCGATATCGCCCACCGCCCAGACTTTCTCGTCATCGGGCACCACCACATGGGACTGCCCTTCAAGCATCAGCTTCAAGGAGCGATCCAGGCAGAGCATCCGCCCCGAGGCCAGCCCCAGGGGGTTGCCCGGCGCTACCGAGGTAGCCCCCGCGGCAGACTTCGGCGCCTCTAAGCCCATGACGCGCTTGATCCAACTCATCGTGTCTCTCCTTTCTGTCGCAACAACGCACCGGGCTGTTTTCCAGACGGCAAAAAGGGCAAAACGCTGACGCGCTTGCCCCAAGACCCGAGCTTACTGACCCGAGCCTGGATTCTGCCGGGCCTTCAGACGCGCCAGCACATCACTGCCGCTGCCCGACTTGGCGCCGATACCGGCGTCCTGCAGACGACGCTCCAGATCACCGCCGCTGGACTCGTCGGCCAATTCCTGCGCCGCATCCAGCTTGGCGTCGCGCTCATCCTGGCGTTGCTTGATACGCGCCAGCGACCCGACCGCCGTTTCCAGCTTGCCATTCGCCCCGCCGGTGGCCGCGGCGGTAGCAACACGGGCCTGCTGGACCGTCTCGCGGGCCTTGGCCATTTCGACCTGCTGCTTCAACCCCTTGATCTGGTTTTCCGCCTTGATCACCTGGGCATGCAGCATCTCGACCTGGGCGCCGAACTGATCGGCCAGGATTTTCTCCTGGTCGCGCAGGGCCTCGATCTCGGCCACCTTGTTGGCGCACTCGCCGGCCAGGCTTTCCACGCCCTTGTCCAGCGCGGCCATGGCCTTGCCTTCCCAGTTGGCGATGTCGTTGTTCAGGCCGTCGAGGCGCTGTTGCGACAGTTTGTAGCGGGCCTTGATATCCACCAGGCCGTTCTTGGCCTTGGCCACGGCATTTTCGGCGTCGCGCTGTTCCTGCTCGAGGATACGAATGGCGTTGGCGTCGACAATGGTCTCACCCACCTCGGAAACACCACCACGAATGGCCGTTATGACTTTCTTCCAGATACTCATCGAAAACTCCTTGGGGACTTCATTAAACGTGGATGTGGTCTTCGAACGCTTCCACCGCACGGATCACGTTCTCGGCCAGGGTGAAGATTTCCTGGACGATCACGGTGATGGTGGAAGCCGCGCTCAACGCGCCGAACATGCAGTAGACCTCGGTACCGTCGCCGACCCGCTCGATGCCCACGGAGGACAACGGGAACAGGTCGCGACTGCGCAGCACCAGGCCGTTGAAGACCGCTGGATCCTTGACCCGGCTCACTTCGACCAGGGTCGCGTCCACCAGGATCTGGTCACCGGACACCGCCAGGTAGAGCGGCAGGTCGCCAAATTCGGTCATGCTCAGCTTGATGCTCTGCTCGGCGTTTTCGGCGAGGGTCAGCACAATCTCGCCACTGGAGACGACCTCCAGCTCCGACAGCGCCTTGTGCAGCGAGTTGATCGTCCAGTTGATGTTCTCAGTCATGAAAGCCTCCAGTTTGATCCGTTCACCCAGGAAGGGCTGGCGTAACGCCTTTTCGATACCCCGCAGGGCCGTCGCATTCTCGGGAAGAATCCAGAATTCCCGCTTCACCAGCCCGGCATCGCGCAGCCGCGTGCGCATATCGCGAACGTAGTCGGCGGTAGTCTTGGTCTTGGCCGGTGATGACGCTTTCTCGCCCGTGAGGGGCTTGTCATCCGCTGTTTTTTTACGGGGCATCTGTCCTCCGAAAAATCTTACATGTAAGTAAATTACGTCCTTTGCCTGGAATGTTCAACATCTGACATGAAAGCTTTATGTGACAAAACAAAACGCCCCGACAAGTCGGGGCGTTTGTGTACAGCCTGTACCGGCGCTCAGCCCCGAGGGGCCAGGCAGCCGGTTGAGCGTCGACTCAGTTCTTGGCTTTGTCGACGATCTTGTTCGCGCCGATCCACGGCATCATCGAGCGCAGTTGCTCGCCGATGATCTCGATGCCGTGAGCAGCGTTGTTACGACGCTTGGCGGTCATCGATGGGTAGCCGGTGGCACCTTCGCTGATGAACATCTTCGCGTATTCACCGTCCTGGATGCGCTTCAGAGCGTTACGCATGGCCTGGCGGGATTCGGCGTTGATGACTTCAGGGCCGGTCACGTACTCGCCGTATTCGGCGTTGTTGGAGATCGAGTAGTTCATGTTGGCGATACCGCCTTCGTACATGAGGTCAACGATCAGCTTCAGTTCGTGCAGGCATTCGAAGTAGGCCATTTCCGGCGCGTAGCCCGCTTCAACCAGGGTTTCGAAACCGGCTTTGACCAGCTCGACGGTACCGCCGCACAGAACGGCTTGTTCGCCGAACAGGTCGGTTTCGGTCTCGTCCTTGAAGGTGGTTTCGATGATACCGGTACGACCACCGCCAACGCCGGCGGCGTAGGACAGCGCAACGTTCTTGGCGTTGCCCGAGGCGTCCTGGTAGATCGCGATCAGGTCAGGGATACCGCCGCCTTTGACGAACTCGGAACGCACGGTGTGGCCTGGAGCCTTCGGCGCGATCATGATCACGTCGAGGTCGGCGCGTGGCACGACCTGGTTGTAGTGGATCGCGAAGCCGTGGGAGAAGGCCAGGGTGGCGCCTTTCTTGATGTTCGGCTCGATTTCGTTCTTGTACAGCGCGGACTGGAACTCGTCCGGGGTCAGGATCATGACCAGGTCGGCAGCGGCAACAGCGCTGGCAACGTCGGTCACTTTCAGGCCATGGGCTTCAGCCTTGGCAACAGTGGCCGAGCCTTTGCGCAGGCCGACAGTTACGTCAACGCCGGAGTCTTTCAGGTTGCAAGCTTGTGCGTGACCCTGGGAGCCGTAGCCGATGATGGCGACTTTCTTGCCCTGGATGATCGACAGGTCGCAATCTTTATCGTAGTAAACCTTCATGAAATTCCCCTTTATATCCAGGCCGTTCAGGCCGTTTGCAAGTTGGTTTAGATGCTGAGTACTTTGTCGCCGCGCGCAATACCGGTGACGCCACTACGGACGGTCTCCAGAATCGAGGCGGTGCCGATGGACTGAATGAAGCTGTCGAGCTTGTCGCTGGTACCGGTCAGTTGAACGGTATAGACGCTGGCGCTGACATCAACGATCTGACCCCGGTAAATATCGGTGGTGCGCTTGATCTCGGCGCGCTGGGCGCCAGTGGCCTTGACCTTGACCAGCATCAGTTCGCGCTCGATATGAGCACTTTCCGAGAGGTCCACCAGCTTGACCACTTCGATCAGCTTGTTCAGGTTCTTGGTGATCTGTTCGATGACTTCGTCATGCCCGACAGTAGTCAACGTCAGACGCGACAGGGTCGGGTCTTCGGTCGGGGCCACGGTCAGGCTTTCGATGTTGTAGTTGCGTTGCGAAAACAGGCCAACCACACGGGACAGAGCGCCAGGTTCGTTTTCCAGAAGCAGGGAAATGATGTGCCGCATATTAGGTACGCTCCGTCTTGCTCAGCCACATATCGCGCATGGAGCCGTCTTTGATCTGCATCGGGTAGACGTGCTCGCTGGTGTCGACCTGGATATCGAGGAATACCAGGCGATCCTTCATGGCGAACGCTTCTTCCATCTTCGGCTTCAAGTCTTTCAGATCCGTGATACGGATACCGACGTGACCGTAGGCTTCGACCAGCTTGACGAAGTCAGGCAGCGATTCCATGTACGAGTGCGAGTGACGGCTGCCGTAGCTCATGTCCTGCCACTGGCGGACCATGCCGAGCACACCGTTGTTCAGGCTGACGATCTTCACCGGCAGGCCGTATTGCAGGCAGGTCGACAGCTCCTGGATGTTCATCTGGATGCTGCCCTCACCCGTGACGCACGCGACGTCGGAGTCAGGGAAACTCAGCTTCACACCCATGGCCGCGGGGAAACCGAAGCCCATGGTGCCCAGGCCGCCAGAGTTGATCCAGCGGTTGGGCTTGTTGAACTTGTAGTACTGCGCCGCGAACATCTGGTGCTGGCCCACGTCGGAGGTCACAAAGGCATCGCCCTTGGTCACTTCGCACAGGGTCTCGATCACGGTCTGTGGCTTGATGATGCTGCCGTCGCCCTTGTCATAAGGGAACAGGCCGCGGTCGCCGCGCCATTCGTCGATCTGCTTCCACCAGCTGGCCACCGACTCCTTGTTCGGAGTCTCGCCGATTTCCTTGAGGGTCGCGACCATTTCGGTCAGCACGCTCTCCACCGGCCCAACGATAGGCACGTCTGCCTTGATGGTCTTGGAGATCGATGCCGGGTCGATGTCGATATGGATGATCTTGGCGTTCGGGCAGAACTTCGACGGGCCGTTGATCACCCGGTCGTCGAAACGCGCGCCCACGGCCAGGATCACATCGGCGTGGTGCATGGTCAGGTTGGCGGTGTAGCTGCCGTGCATGCCGAGCATGCCGACGAACTGCCGGTCGGTGCCAGGGTAGGCACCCAGGCCCATCAGGGTATTGGTGACGGGCAGGTTGAGCATTTTCGCCAGCTCGGTCAGCGGCGCGGAGCCACCCCCGAGGATCACGCCGCCGCCCGCATAGAGCACCGGACGCTTGGCCGCCAGGAGCATTTCCGCCGCCTTGCGGATCTGGCCGGAGTGGCCACGTACCGCCGGGCTGTAGGAACGCAGCTTGGCTTTTTTCGGGAAGACGTATTCGAATTTCTCGGCCGGGTTGGTCATGTCTTTCGGGATATCGACAACGACAGGACCAGGACGACCGGATTGCGCCAGGTAGAACGCCTTCTTCATGACTTCCGGGATTTCCGAAGCGTG
Organism: Pseudomonas gingeri; assembly: GCF_013385425.1. GTDB lineage: Bacteria > Pseudomonadota > Gammaproteobacteria > Pseudomonadales > Pseudomonadaceae > Aquipseudomonas > Aquipseudomonas gingeri_D. Next base: position 10,481 of record NZ_JACAQA010000016.1, read on the forward strand.
CTTGATCATGAAGCTGTGCTTCACGATCGGCCGGGAGATACCGATCATGTCGGTTTCCTGGAACGCATCGGTGCCGACCAGGGTGCTTGGCACCTGACCGGAGATGATCACCATCGGAATGGAGTCCATGTACGCCGTGGCGATACCGGTGATGGCATTGGTTGCGCCAGGACCGGATGTCACCAGGACCACGCCGGCTTTACCGGTGGCACGGGCGTAGCCGTCGGCCATATGGGTCGCGGCCTGCTCATGACGAACCAGGATGTGGGTGACATCCGGCTCCTTGAACAGGGCATCGTAGACATGAAGGAGAGCACCACCCGGGTACCCGTAGATGTACTTGACGCCTTCGTCACGCAAAAAGCGGACGAGCATCTCACCGCCAGATAAAAGCTCCACGTTGTTCACCTCTAAAACGCCAGAATACCGTCCACGCACACTGGAGGACGGGTCTTAATAGGTTTACTTCTCAGCAGAGCATGAGCGACGGTGGTCGCCGACTACGTCAGCACTGACTGAGCAAGTATTGGGAGTGCCCCAAATGTTGCGGGGGTTTCCCACCCAGCGCGAGGTAACGCGTTGCGGGTGTAACAGGTCGGCGCGGATGTGCGCCTCATGATCTGCCGAGTGGGCCTGCTTCTGGCAGTCCCTCTACAGCGGACTTTGGATTGTTCTGATTCGTCCCGTCCAAGTCAAGTTATCTTGTGAGCTTTCTTCGAACTAAGCACATGACAACGCAGAAGAAAACCTTTCACGAGGGAATGTGCTACGTTGCTTATCGCATTGTCTGACAAGGAAACCTGATGCGTAGAAGCATTCTGATGGCGGGCCTGCTACTCGCCTTGAGCCCGCTGTGCCAGGCCGGGCCGATCTACAAATGGGTCGATGCCCAGGGCCAGACGCATTTCGATGCACAGCCGCCGGCCGGGCAAACGGCCACCGTGGTGACCCCGGCAATCGGCAATGTCCCCGCGCCGCCACCCAGCCCCGCCGTACCGGCGAGCACGCCGCTGGGCGACCAGAAAGCCATCGACGCCAAGGTCAAGAAGCAGATTGCCGATCAGGAATTGGTGCGCAAAGCCTATTGCGAGAAAGCGCGGACCAACCTGGCCCAGCTGGAAAACAATGCGCGAGTGCGTGAAGAGGTCAATGGCGAAGTGCGCCGCCTGACCGATGAAGAACGCCAGACACGCTTGATAGAGACGCGCAAGAGCATCGAGGAAAACTGCTCGTAACTGTGGGAGCTGGCTTGCCAGCGATGACTGCCGGAAGATCGATGCAGGCCTCAAGGGCCTCATCGCCGGCAAGCCAGCTCCTACAGGTCAGCGGGTCTCGGCAATCAGCTGGTCAAACTGCGCCAGCAACCGCTGCAAACCGCGCCCCTGCCCCGGCCGCTGGGCATAGACCATTTCGGCCATGGCCAGAATCCCGGACGCATTGGGCAGCGGCAGATCCGCCTCGAGGATCAGCTTCATCCTCGGCAGGAAAATCCATTGCAGCCACTGCTCGAACTCCAGGGTATCGACACTGAAGGGTTCGACACTGGCCAGGGCCTCGACGCTGGGCGGCTCCTCATCCCAGCAGCCCTGGGCCCGCAACTCCCGCTCGATCAGCAGGAGTTGCTCGGCAATCAACGGAAAACGTGCATCCATCAGTAACCAGCCCTGGCCTTCTGCTGTGCCTGGGCGGCACCCGCGGCATCACCCTGCTTGCTCCGCGCCTGGGCAATGATACCCCAGAGGTTGGCTTGCAGATCCGGACGGCCGTTGGCGAAGCTCAGGCCGCGACGGGCCAGTTGCTCGGCTTGCGGCGCATCACCCTGGGCCATGCGCACCTGGGCCAGGCGATAAAGTACTTGCGGTTCACGCGGCGCCACGCGCTGGGCGCGCTCAAGGCTGGACGAGGCACCATTGAGGTCGCCACTGGATTGCTGCTGCTGGGCGGTGGTCAACAACGCCAGCACCGGACCGTCCAGTTGCTCGTCAGCGGACAAACCACCGCTGTTGTTCGACGGAATACCGCTCGGCGCCACCGGGCTCGGCATGTTGTAAGCACCCTGATTGACCGGCGGGCTGTACGCGCCCTGGTTATAGGCACCCGAGTCACCCGGCACGGCCTGGATCGGCGCGTTGTTCGAAGGTCCTGGGGTAATCGGCCCCGGGGTGAACGGCTCGGTACTGATCGGTGCCGAGGTTGTCGCCCCACCACCCGGAATCATCACCACCACGCCGGAATCCTGCGGCACCGCCTGGGTCTGGCTTGGCACCGGCCCCTTGGTGATGGTCTTGCGGAAACCGCCAGTGGACGAGATCCGCTCGTTGTTGGAGACCGCGGTCCCCGAATCGACCACCGGGATCGAACCCCGTGGCACGCTGGAACAACCACCCAGCACGGTCAGTGCGGCAAAAGCTGGAATCCACCACTTGTTCACGTCAAACCCTCTTCGCTCAATTCAACCAGCCCTTGACCCAATCCATCACTTCGGTGGCCGGCGCAGGGGCCACGCCACCACACGACGCACCGGGTACCGGTTCACTGCCGCGAATATACGGCATCTGCACCGCGCCCGGGCAATTGGCATCGGAGCCTTGCCCGGTATGCGGATCGACCCAGGCCTGGACCACGTTATCCGGCTGCGGCATATCCAATGGCAGCGGATCGGCCTTGCGCATGAAACTGGTCCAGACCTGCAAGGCGCCACTGGCACCTGTGAACGGTGTCTTGCCGTTGTCATCGCGACCGAGCCAGACCACCGCCAGCAGGTCCTGGCCGAAACCGGCGAACCAGCTGTCCCGCGAGTCGTTACTGGTACCGGTCTTGCCGGCCAGGGTCAGGGTCTTGGGCAGGACGTTGTAGACCCCGCTCCCGGTACCCTCGCGCATCACCCGCTGCATCGCCGCCTGGATCAGATAGATCGAGCCCGCATCGAAACGCTGCTGGATCTGGAACGGATAACGCTTGAGCGGCTGGCCCTCGGCCGTCAGGACACTGCGAATCCCCCGCATCGGCGTATTGAAGCCGCCGTTGGCCAGGGTCTGGTACATGGTCGCGATATCCATCGGCGTCATGCTCGCGGCACCCAGCAACATCGACGGAAAGGCCGGGAACTCACGGGTAACACCAAGGCGTCCGAGGGTCTTGAGGACATTCGGCACGCCAACCTCCAGGCCCAGTCGAGCGGTCGACAGGTTGTAGGAATGCGCCAGGCCCTGATAGAGGAAAATCGTGCCGTGGGAACGGCGGTCAAAGTTCTGCGGCTTCCAGATCTGACCGTCGGCGCCTTTCACCGAGAAGGCTTCGTCCGACAGCCAACTGGTCAGCGTGTACTGGCTGGGTTTCTCCAGCGCCGTCAGATACACCGCCGGCTTGATCAGAGAACCCACCGGCCGCACCGCATCCAGCGCCCGGTTGAACCCGGCAAAACTGGCCTGGCGACTGCCGATCATGGCCTGGACCTCACCGGTTTCCGGGTTGGTCACCACCATGGCCGCCTCGATATCGTCACTGCCCTTGCGCCCGGCCAGGCGTTTGAAGGTGTCGTTGACCGAAGCCTCGGCCTTCATCTGCAGGATCGGGTCGAAGCTGGTGAAGATGCGCAGGCCTTCCTCGGTCAAGTCTTCGTCGCGGTAGTCTTCGCGCAGTTGCCGCTTGACCAGGTCGAGGAAGCCGGGGAACGAACTGTCCGCCAGGCTGCCACGGGCAGTCACCCCCAGCGGCATTTTCTTCGCCGCCGCGACTTGCTCGGCGCTGGCCACGCCCTGCTGCTCCAGCAGGTCGAGCACCAGGTTACGCCGTTCCAGCGCGCGATCCGGGTAACGTCGCGGGTTGTAATAAGACGGCCCCTTGACCATGCCCACCAGCAACGCCACCTGATGCAACTTCAGCTCCGCCAGGGGCTGGCTGAAGAAGAACTGGCTGGCCAGGCCGAAGCCGTGCACCGCGCGCTGGCCGTCCTGGCCGATAAAGACCTCGTTGAGGTAGGCCTCGAGAATCTCTTTCTTGTCGTAATGCAGCTCCAGCAGCATGGCCATCATGGCCTCGGTGAGCTTGCGGCTCAGGCTGCGTTCGTTGGTCAGGAAGAAGTTCTTGACCAACTGCTGGGTCAGGGTACTGCCGCCCTGGCGCATCTGTCCGGCCGAGGTATTGACCCAGATGGCCCGGGCAATCGACTTGGGCGAGACGCCGAAGTGATGATAGAAATCCCGATCCTCGACCGCCACCAGGGTGTCGAGCAGGTACGGCGGCACCTGGTCGATCTTGATCAGGATGCGGTCTTCGAGGTTCTTCGGGTACAGGCCGCCGATCAGCAGCGGCTCAAGGCGCACCACCGAGAGCTTCGCGCCGTTGAGCGAGGACAGCTCGGCCACATAGTCGCCGGAGAAGCGCACCCGCACCGGCTGGGCCGACTCCATGCCTTCATAGAACTGGAAGCCACGGGTGTTCAGGTCCACGGTATTGCCGTTGACCGCCGCCGCCCCCGGGCCATTGGCCACGGGTTCACGACGATAACCGAGGGCATCGAGTTCGGTAAGGAAGTCTTCCTTGCTCAGTTTCTGGCCGGCGAACAGCTCCAGCGGCCGGGCATAGACCTTGGCCGGGATGGTCCAGCGCTTGCCGGAGAACTTCTCCTGCACGATGGCATCGAGGTAGACGGCAAAACCGGCCAGCACGACGAGGCCCACCAGGCTGAGCTTGATCGCCCAGCCAAGCCAGGGGCGCAGGCGGCCGGCGGGAGGTTTGGATTTGGCGCGGGAACGGGGGGATCGGGTACGAGTCATGGCGGCGGATTATACGCACTTTATTGATGATCAACATGTACGTCCGGCGGTTTGCACCTGAGCCCGCAGCAGCCATAATGACCGCTTTGAATTTACCGTCCCCTTGAAGGATCGCCAGTGAGCCAGTCCCTGATTACCGCCCTGCAAAACCCGGCCCTCTACCCGCATCCGGTGGAAGGCTTCCAGGTTATCGAAACCCACATTTCCTGGGTCCTGCTCACCGGGCCCTATGCCTACAAGATCAAGAAACCGGTCAACTTCGGCTTCCTCGACTTCACCGCACTGAGCGCTCGCGCACATTTCTGCGCGGAAGAGCTGCGCCTGAACCAGCGCCTGACCCACGACCTGTACCTGGAAGTCCTGCCGATCACCGGCAGCGTCGAGGCCCCCGTCCTGGGCGGCAGCGGTCCGGCCATCGAATATGTGCTGAAAATGCGCCAGTTCCCGCAGAGCCAGTTGCTGAGCACACTGCAGGCCAACGGTGAACTGACCACCGTGCACATCGACGAAATGGCCCAACAGATCGCCGCGTTCCACCAGAGCGCCCCCGAAGTGCCGAAAGATCACTACCAGGGCACTCCAGAAGCGGTCATGGACCCGGTCCGGCAGAACTTCGAACAGATCCGCCCCTTCCTCAGCGAAAAGGCCGACCTGCTGCAACTCGACGCCCTGCAAGCCTGGGCCGAAACCAGTTTCGAGCGCCTCAAGCCGCTGCTGGCCCAGCGCAAGGCCGAAGGTTTCATTCGTGAATGCCACGGCGACATCCACCTGGGCAACGCCACCGTCATCGACGGCAAGGTGGTGATCTTCGACTGCATCGAGTTCAACGAACCCTTCCGCTTCACCGACGTCTACGCCGACACCGGCTTCCTCGCGATGGACCTCGAAGACCGTGGCCTCAAGAGCCTGGCCCGACGCTTTATCAGCCAGTACCTGGAACTGACCGGTGACTACCAGGGCCTGGCCCTGCTGAACTTCTACAAGGCCTATCGTGCCCTGGTGCGCGCCAAGGTCGCGCTGTTCAGCATGCCGGCCGAAGATCCGGTGCAACGCGCCAGCAGCATGCGCCAGTACCGCAACTACGCCAATCTGGCGGAAAGCTACAGCACCATTCCGTCGAGCTTCCTGGCCATCACCAGTGGTGTCTCCGCCGTCGGCAAGAGCCACGTCGCCCTGCGCCTGGTGGAAGCCCTGGGCGCCGTACGCCTGCGCTCGGATGTCGAACGCAAACGCCTGTTCGGCGACCAGCAAGTCGAAAACAACGTCGGCGACGGCATCTATAGCCGCGACGCCAGCGTGAGCACCTACCAGCGCCTGCATGAAATCGCCGACACCGTCCTGCGCGCCGGCTTCCCGGTGGTGATCGACGCCACCTATCTCAAGCGCGAGCAACGCAACGCCGCCGCCCAGGTTGCCGAAGCCACCGGCGTACCGTGCCTGATCCTCGATTGCAACGCCCCACAGGCCGTGATCGAAAGCTGGCTGGCCCGGCGCCAGGCCGATGCCGTCGACCCATCCGACGCTACACTGGAAGTGATCGCCGCCCAGCAAGCCAGCCGCGAGGCCCTGAGCGCCGATGAAGTACTGCGCACCAAGCGTGTCGAAACCCATGAAAGCGGGAGCCTGGACGCCCTGGTCGAGCAGATTCGCCAGCGTCTGCCGGGTCTGTAAAAACTATTTCAGCCGTGGGGCCGCAAGTGCTTCACGGCTGAAACATAGTGGCATTATACTGGCGTCATAATTCCAACAGGAGACGTCTCATGAGCCATCCCAAGCTGCTCGACTCACCTTTGTTTGCCCTGCTGCACAAGGATGACATTGCCGGCTTCAACAAGGCCCGCCCCAAGGACGGTCCGATCGACATGCGCGGCGGTGACTTCCGTGGCCTGGACCTGCGCGAACTGAATGCCGAGGGGATCGACTTCACCGATGCCTACTTCCGCTCCGCCGATCTGCGTGGCGTAGATCTGCAGAAATCCATCCTGGTCGGTGCCAGCGTGGCCCATGCGCAGATTTCCGGCGCTTACTTCCCCGTGGAACTGACCCCGGCCGAGATTCTCATGTCGATGCAGTTCGGTACGCGTCTGCGCTACAGCGCCTAGCCCTCGCGGAGGGGCTCGAGGATGGCGGCAGCGCCTGCCGTCTGGTGCCTGCTCACGGCCTCGACAAGGCTCCTGCTGTACGATTTTTCCCTTTGCGCGCCATCCCTGTGCTGCCGGCCAGCGCTGGAGAAAGCCGCGGCTTAGAAGCATTTGCACCAACGCCGAGCAAAGAACCACGTTTTTCCTACTGACCGCCTACACTCCTTTTCAGGCTTGCCTACTCTCGTCCACGCAGCGTTCGGCCGTCGCAAGGAGGCTTGATGAACGATGAACTGCAACACCTGAAGAACCTTGGCAAGACGTCGGCGCAATGGCTGCACGCGGTGGGTATCCATAGCGCATCGGATTTGCGTCGACTGGGAGCGGTGGATGCCTACCGCGCGGTACGAACCCGCGGATTCCGGGCATCGAAAGTGCTGTTGTATGCGATCGAAGGCGCCTTGATGGACATTCATTGGAACGATATCCCTCAAGAACGCAAAGAAGCCTTGAATAAACAGTTGGACGCGATATCGTCGCGTCATAAAAACTGATTTCGCAGGTTTGGCATGTATCTACTCGGGGAGCAACCGGCCTACGCCGAAGAACTGATCAATCGTCTGCAGACGATTCCGGCACAGCTGCTCAAAGGTTTGCCCCCCTGCGCGGCCCCCCTGGAGCTTGAGCAAATCGCTGACCTCGGTGCCTTGCTGCCCGCCGATCAGGTGTTCCTGATCGACAGCGGCCTGCTGCATGCCCGGGTCGACGAGCGTGCATTATTCTATTTGCATGAAGGCGACCTGGTCGGATTGCGCCAGGGCATCGACTGGCCGCGCTGCGTGCTGAGCAGCGACAACCCGCTGCGTCTGATTCCCTACCGGCGCACCGACCTCTTCACCCATATCTACGCCGACGAAAGCCGCGCCGAAGCGCTGCTGCGTTACCTGATCGGCCAGACCGCCCTGCTCTCCGACGCCGTCACCCGCCTGAAACAGCCGGAATTTCGCAGCAGCAACGGCTTCCAGCAGGTGGCCAGTGGTGAAGTGATGATCCGCCAAGGTGACGATGCCGACCATGTCTTCATCATTACCGACGGACACGCCGAGGCCTTTGTCGACGGGCACAAGGTCGGCGATGTGCCCAAGGACGAGATTTTCGGCGCCATGGCGGTGTTCACCGGCGAGAAACGCAGCGCCAGCGTGATCGCCAGCCAGCCGTGCACGGTCATGCTGATCCCCAAGGAGCAATTCCTCAGCCTGACCCAGAGCAACCCGCGCATCGCCCACAGCTTGATCGAAAGCATGGCCCGACGCATCGATTTGCTGAACAAGGAAGTCACGCGCCTGAGCGCCATCGGCACGGCGCGCTGAACCACCGCGACACTCGATCACTCATCCGGCGTCGCACCCTGGACGAACGGTCGAGAAAAAGACATTGACTTAGAAATGAGAATCGTTATGATTATCACAACTGATCGCGAGATCGGTTGGATTTTCTGGAAGGCCCTGGTTCGGACTCTCAGATTATCTCCTCATCAGGCTAATCACGGTTATTGACCCGGCTTTTTGCCGGGTCTTTTTTTGCCTGTCCGAAAGCCAGCCGGCAGAGATCCCGGCCCCCCAGGTGCGTCAGGCCTCCCCGACCTCCGGCGCGACCGGAGATTCCAGTCGCGCCAGCAACTCATCCAGCAAGCCGGAAGCCCCGAGCCGTACGTGATCGGCGTTGACCCAGGCAGCGCCGAAACGCGCGCGCGCCAGTTCGATATAGGTCCGCGCATCATCGAAGGTGCGGATACCGCCGGAAGCCTTCAGCCCCACCAGCCCGCCCCGCTCGGCAATGGCTTCAAGCATGATGCGCACGGCCTGTTCGGTCGCATTGACCAGGACTTTGCCGGTACTGGTCTTGAGAAAGTCGGCGCCGGCGGCAATCGCGTCCTGGCTGGCCTGGCGGATCATCTGCGGGTCGCGCAACTCACCGGTCTCCAGGATCACCTTGAGTTTGGCCCGCCCCTGGCAGGCATCACGACAGGCGGCGACCATGCTCAGGCCGGTCTGCGCATCGCCCATCAACAACGAGCGATAGGGATAGACCAGGTCCACCTCATTGGCGCCGGCGGCGATCGCCTCCAGGGTTTCAGCGACCACCGAGGCGACATTCGGTCCGCCATGGGGGAAGTTGACCACCGTGGCGACCCGGATCGCCTGCCCGCCCTGCGCATCGAGAGCCCGTCGCGCCAGGGCGACAAAACGTGGAAACACGCACACCGCCGCCACCGGACCGAATGGCGTCTGCGCCCGCTGGCAAAGCGAAAGGATGCGCTCGTCATCGTCATCGCCACTCAGCGAGGTCAAGTCGAGCAGGCCAATGGCCTGGCGTGCCAGTTGTTGATCGGCCTCATTCATCTGCTTCATCTTCACTCCCAATCCGGATCGTTGCATAAACCTGACAAGCGTCCGAGGCGCCTCCTCGGCGGTCCTGGCTGCCGGATGAGGCGAAATACGCTATGGGCAGCAGGATAAAGGACTCGTCCGCGCCAAGGCATGTGTCAACCAAAGACCGGGACTCGACCCACATCAGAACAAGATGCGTCCTACCCACTACTGGTAGCCGATACTCGGCAAGGCTTTCAGGGATTCAGGGGGCTGGCTGGTGGTATCGACCCCGACCAATTTAGACTCCGCCCCCAGGACACTGACCCATTCCGACAACGCCCCGCCGGCGCTGACCCAGCGTAGCGGCAGTTCGGTCGCCAGGACGGCATGGCTGAGCGCCAGCCCGGCGACGAGGACAAACAGGTGCGAGGCTCCCTAAAGGATCAACATGAAATTTCTCTGCGACTCGAACACCCTGGCCGACAACAGCAGTCGTGGTTTTGATGTGGACGGGCGGCCGCTGTTGGCCGTGCGCCGCGAGGGCCGGGTCTATGTCTACCAGAATCGCTGCCCGCACCGCGGCATCCCCCTGGAGTGGCGACCCGACCAGTTTCTCGACCCCAGCGCCAGCCTGATCCAGTGCGCAACCCACGGCGCGCTGTTCCTGATTGAAAGCGGTGAGTGCGTGGCCGGACCTTGCGCCGGGCAGTCACTGCTGGCGATCCCTTGCACGGAAGACGCGCAGGGCATCTGGCTGACGCCGTGAGCCGCTAGAGCCGCACCGGCAACCGGCGATCGACGCGGATCTCCTCCGGCGTCAGGCTCACCCCATAGGCCAGCACCTCGACCCCGGCCGCCACCGCTTCACGCAGGGCCGCGGCATAACCCGGATCAATTTCCTCGGCCGGCCGCACCGCCTCGATGCCGGTCAGGTTCACGCAATACAGCTGCACCGCCCGCACACCTTCGCGTGCCAGGGTGGCCAGCTCGCGCAGATGCTTGGCGCCGCGCTGGGTCACCGCATCCGGAAAGGCCGCCACCGCCGTACCGTCGAAGCCGAGGGTGACGCTTTTGACTTCGACAAACGCAGGCCCCGTCGGATAGTCGAGACGAAAGTCGATCCGGCTGTTCTCCTGACCGTAGGCCACTTCACGCTTCAAAACGGTAAAACCGTTCAGTTCGCTGATGACCCCGGCGCGCAGCGCTTCCTCGACCAAAGGATTGGCCCGCGCGGTATTCACGCAGGCCAATCGCCCCTGGGGGGTTTCACCGATCTCCCAGGTGCCGGGCAACTTGCGCTTGGGGTCATTGGAGCGACTGAACCAGACCTGCCCGCCCGGCACCATGCAATTGAGCATCGAGCCGGTATTGGGACAGTGAATGGTCAGCAACTCGCCGGAGGCGGTTTCGATGTCCGCCAGGAAACGTTTGTAGCGCTGGATCAGACGACCTTCTTCGAGGGCAGGAGAAAAACGCATCAGCCTTGCCAGCTCCGCAGACCCCGGGCAATCCGCTCCACCGCCTGCTCAAGGCGCGGCAGGCTCTGGGTGTAGGCAAACCGCACATGATGGCTGGCCAGGTGACGACCGAAGTCCAGCCCCGGGGTAAAGGCCACATGTTCGGTTTCGAGGAAATGTCGGCAGAACGCGAAGGCATCACCGCCGAACGCGCTGATATCGGCGTACAAGTAGAAAGCGCCCTGGGGCTCCACGGCGATCCCGAAACCCAGCTCGCGCAACGCCGGCAAGAGGAAGTCGCGACGGCGCCCGAACTCGGCCCGGCGCTCTTCGAGAATGCTCAGGGTCGCCGGTTCGAAACAGGCCAGCGCCGCATGCTGGGCCATGCTCGGCGCACTGATGTAGAGGTTCTGCGCGAGTTTTTCCAGGTCCGCCACCGCTTCCGGCGGCGCCACCAGCCAGCCCAGCCGCCAGCCGGTCATGCCGAAATATTTGGAAAAGCTGTTGAGCACAAAGGCGCTGTCATCGACTTCCAGCACGCTGGCCGCATCGCAGCCGTAGGTCAGGCCGTGATAGATCTCGTCCACCACCAGATGGCCATGACGCTCCTTGACCGCCGCCGACAGCGCCCCCAGTTCGTCCCGCGTCAGCAGGGTCCCGGTGGGGTTGGCCGGCGATGCCACCAAGGCGCCGACACTGTCCTGGTCCCAATGCCGCGCCACCAGGTCGGCGGTGAGCTGATAACGCACCTCAGGCCCGACCGGCACCAGTTGCGCCGCGCCCTCGACCAGGCGCAGGAAATGCCGGTTGCACGGGTAGCCCGGATCGGCAAGCAGCCAGTGTTTACCGGGGTCCACCAGCAAACTGGTGGCCAACAGCAGCGCACCGGAACCACCCGGAGTGATCAAAATACGCTGCGGATCGATATCCAGCCCGTAACGCTGCTGATAAAAGCCTGCTATCGCCTCACGCAATTGCGGCAGCCCACGTGCCGCCGTATAACGGGTCTTACCCGTCTCCAGCGCGGCCTGGCCGGCGCGAATGATCGGCGCGGCGGTGGTGAAGTCCGGCTCACCGATCTCGAGGTGGATCACATCATGCCCGGCGGCCTGCAACTCATTGGCGCGCGCCAGCAGCGCCATCACATGAAAGGGTTCGATTGCGCGGCTGCGCGCGCTGTAGTGCTGAGTCATGGGCCTTCCTTGATTTGACGGGGAATGGGCGATAGACCGATTCTACCCAACCTCGATCACCCTGGAATGTTTAAAGCATCCTACGTTCCCCGGAAGATTGACTAAAATAAACAATTAACCATTGCTTCATGAAGCTGACGCCTTTCATCCGGCATATATTGGCCCGCTTCTTGTAGGAGGGGGACGTTCAGTCACGACGTTCGACTCGACAAGTCCAGCCTCGACAACCGGGAGTAGCGCACCCCGATTCGATCTGGTAAGTTCGCCCGCTTGCAGCCGCAGGGCCGGCAGGTGTCGGTGATGTTGAAATCCTGCGCAATGGATTAGAAGAGTAGAGGCGGTCCATTCATGCCCACCCAAGCAAAGCAGCAAAGCACTGAGCCAAAGATCGGCGGCTTCGAACCCTATGTTGAAAGCAAGGGCGAGGAGTACATGGGCGAGCCCATGCGCAAGCACTTCACCAAGATCCTGCAGAAATGGAAGCAGGAATTGATGCATGAAGTCGACCGTACCGTTGATCACATGAAGGACGAAGCGGCGAACTTCCCTGACCCGGCGGACCGTGCCAGCCAGGAAGAAGAGTTCAGCCTCGAACTGCGTGCCCGCGACCGCGAGCGCAAGCTGATCAAGAAAATCGACAAGACCCTGCAGCTCATCGAAGACGAAGAGTATGGCTGGTGCGAGTCCTGTGGCGTCGAGATCGGCATCCGCCGGCTGGAAGCCCGACCGACCGCCGACATGTGCGTCGACTGCAAGACCCTGGCGGAAATCAAGGAAAAACAGGTCGGCAAGTAGTCCCTGCCGAAACCTGAGCAAACGGAGCGTGCGAACGCTCCGTTTTCATTTGTGTCGCCGACGCGGCTTATCGCCTACGGATTCTCCAGTAATATCCGAACCATGACTGCCACCCCCGCCTATATCGGACGCTTCGCCCCCACGCCCAGCGGCCACCTGCATTTCGGTTCACTGGTCGCCGCCCTGGCCTCGTACCTCGACGCCCGCTCGGTCGGCGGACGCTGGCTGCTGCGCATGGAAGACCTCGACCCGCCGCGCGAAGAACCCGGCGCCCAGGCCTCGATCCTCGATACCCTGCAACGCTACGGCTTCGAATGGGACGGCGAGCTGGTCCGCCAGAGCGAACGTCACGACGCCTATGCCCAGGTCCTCGAGCGCCTGTTCAGCCAGGGCCTGGCCTACGCCTGCACCTGTTCGCGCAAGGAGCTGGAGCCCTACCACGGGATCTACCCCGGCTTGTGCCGCAACCTCGGCCACGGCATCGAGAATGCCGCCATTCGCCTGCGTGTGCCGGAGCTGAGCTATCGCTTTGAAGACCGGGTACAAGGTTCGTTCCAGCAGCATCTGGGCCGTGAGGCCGGCGATTTTGTAATCCGCCGCCGCGACGGGCTCTACGCCTACCAACTGGCGGTGGTGCTGGACGACGCCTGGCAAGGGGTGACCGATATCGTCCGCGGCGCCGACCTGCTGGACTCCACGCCACGCCAGCTCTACCTGCAGGAGCTGCTCGGGCTGCCGCAGCCGCGTTACCTGCACGTGCCGCTGATCATCCAGCCGGACGGCCACAAACTCGGCAAGTCCTACCGCTCGCCGCCGCTGGCAGCCGACCAGGCGACCCCCTTGCTGATGCGCGCCCTGCGTACACTGGGGCAACACCCGCCCGCCGCACTGGAACAGGGCACGCCGCGGGAGGTGCTGGACTGGGGTATCGGCCATTGGGATGCCACACTGATTCCCAGGACAGCCACCCTCGCCGAAGCGCAATTGCACTGACGCCCCTTGCAGGTTGGCGCCCATCCGTTACCATCGCCGCACGTTTTCGGGCACGCACACAATAAAGAGAGGCCGGGATGTACATCTATCGCTTGGTCCTGCTGCTGGTGGTCGGGATCTACCTGTTCTCGCCGGCCATCATGGACTGGTGGATCGACGCCACCGGCGCCTGGTATCGCCCTTATCTGCTCTGGCTGATCCTGATCGTCGTGACCTTCATCCTGCAGAGCCAAAAAGATGCCGATGAGCTTTAGCCTGACCCAGATGCTGCTGATCAGCGCCGCGTACCTGCTGGCGTTGTTCGGCGTGGCCTGGATCAGTGAACGCGGGGTGATCCCACGCTCGATCATCCGCCACCCGCTGACCTACACCCTGTCCCTGGGCGTCTACGCCAGTGCCTGGGCGTTTTATGGCACGGTGGGCCTGGCCTACCAGTACGGCTACGGCTTTCTCTCCAGTTACCTCGGGGTTTCCGGCGCCTTCCTGCTGGCGCCGGTGCTGCTCTACCCGATCCTGAAGATCACCCGCACCTACCAGCTCTCGTCCCTGGCCGACCTGTTCGCCTTCCGCTTCCGCAGTACCTGGGCCGGCGCCCTGACCACGGTATTCATGCTGATCGGCGTACTGCCGCTGCTGGCGTTGCAGATCCAGGCGGTGGCCGACTCCATCGGCATCCTCACCCGCGAACCGGTGCAGCACCGGGTAGCCCTGAGCTTCTGCGCGCTGATCAGCCTGTTCACCATCTTCTTCGGCTCGCGGCATATCGCCACCCGGGAAAAACACGAAGGCCTGGTGTTCGCCATTGCCTTCGAGTCGGTGATCAAGCTGATCGCCATCGGCGGGGTTGGCCTCTACGCCTTGTACGGAGTGTTCGACGGCCCGCAGCAGCTCGAACTCTGGCTGCTGCAGAACCAGACCGCCCTGGCCGCGTTGCACACGCCGTTGCAGGAAGGTCCGTGGCGCACCCTGCTGCTGGTGTTCTTCGCCTCGGCCATTGTGATGCCGCACATGTATCACATGACCTTCACCGAGAACCTCAACCCGCGCTCCCTGGTCAGCGCCAGCTGGGGCCTGCCACTGTTCCTGCTGCTGATGAGCCTGGCGGTGCCGCTGATTCTCTGGGCCGGACTCAAGCTCGGCGCCACCACCAACCCGGAATACTTCACCCTCGGCATCGGCATTGCCGCCAACAACGAGGCCCTGGCCCTGCTGGCCTACGTCGGCGGACTCTCGGCCGCCAGCGGGCTGATTATCGTCACCACCCTGGCACTCTCGGGCATGGCCCTGAACCACCTGGTGCTGCCGCTCTACCAGCCGCCGGCCGAAGGCAATATCTATCGCTGGCTGAAGTGGACGCGCCGTGCCCTGATCGTTGCCATCATCATGGCCGGCTATGGTTTCTACCTGCTGCTGGGCGCCGAGCAGGACCTCGCCAACCTCGGCATCGTCGCCTTCGTCGCGACCCTGCAATTCCTCCCCGGCGTGCTCTCGGTGCTGTACTGGCCGACCGCCAACCGGCGTGGTTTCATTGCCGGCCTGCTGGCGGGGATCCTGGTCTGGCTGGTGACCATGCTGCTGCCGTTGGTCGGCAATCTGCAGGGCTTCTATGTGCCGCTGCTGAACATGATCTATGTGCTCGATGACACCAGCTGGCATATGGCGGCCATCGCCTCCCTGGCGGCCAACGTGCTGATGTTCACCCTGATCTCGCTGTTCACCAGCGCCAGCCCCGAAGAGGCCAGCGCCGCCGAAGCCTGCGCGGTGGACAACGTGCGGCGCCCGCAACGCCGCGAGCTGCACGCCGCCTCTCCGCAGGAATTCGCCACCCAGCTGGCCAAGCCGCTGGGGGCCAAGGCCGCGCAGAAAGAGGTCGAACAGGCCCTGCGCGATCTCTACCTGCCCTTCGACGAGCGCCGCCCCTACGCCCTGCGCCGCCTGCGTGACCGCATTGAAGCCAACCTCTCCGGGCTGATGGGCCCGAGCGTGGCCCAGGACATGGTGGAGACCTTCCTGCCCTACAAGGCCGGTGGCGAAAGCTATGTCACCGAAGACATCCACTTCATCGAAAGCCGCCTGGAAGACTACCACTCGCGTCTCACCGGCCTTGCCGCCGAACTCGACGCCCTGCGCCGCTACCACCGCCAGACCCTGCAGGAACTGCCGATGGGCGTCTGTTCGCTGGCCAAGGACCAGGAGATCCTGATGTGGAACAAGGCCATGGAAGAGCTCACCGGGGTCGCCGCGCAACGCGTGGTTGGCTCACGCCTGAGCACCCTCGGCGAGCCGTGGAAGGATTTGCTGCAGGGTTTTATCAACCTGCCCGACGAACACCTGCACAAGCAGCACCTGGCCCTCGACGGCCAGACCCGCTGGCTGAACCTGCACAAGGCCGCCATCGACGAGCCACTGGCGCCGGGCAACAGCGGCCTGGTGCTGCTGGTCGAGGACCTCACCGAAACCCAGATGCTCGAAGACAAGCTGGTGCACTCCGAGCGGCTGGCGAGCATCGGTCGGCTGGCGGCCGGCGTGGCCCACGAGATCGGCAACCCGATCACCGGCATCGCCTGCCTGGCGCAGAACCTGCGCGAAGAGCGCGAGGACGACAGCGAACTGACCGAAATCAGCGGGCAGATCCTCGAACAGACCAAACGCGTCTCGCGCATCGTCCAGTCGCTGATGAGCTTCGCCCACGCCGGCAGTCACCAGCACAACGACGAAGCCGTCTGTCTGGCCGAGGTCGCCCAGGATGCCATTGGTCTGCTGGCCTTGAACCGGCGCAACTTCGAAGTACAGTTCTTCAACCTGTGCGATCCCGAGCACTGGGTCGACGGCGATTCCCAACGCCTGGCCCAGGTGCTCATCAACCTGCTCTCCAATGCCCGAGACGCCTCACCCGCGGGTGGGGCGGTGCGGGTCAAGAGCGAAGCTTTCGAACACACCGTCGACCTGATCGTCGAGGACGAAGGCACGGGTATCCCGAAGAACATCATGGACCGATTGTTCGAACCCTTCTTCACCACCAAGGATCCAGGCGAGGGCACCGGTCTGGGCCTTGCTCTGGTCTATTCCATCGTTGAAGAGCATTATGGACAAATCACCATCGACAGCCCGGCTGACATCCAAAGCCAACGTGGCACCCGTATCCGGGTCACCCTGCCGCGTCATGTCGAAGCGACGTCCGCTGTGAACTGAGACCGTCGAGAGAACCGAATCAATGCCGCACATTCTGATCGTCGAAGACGAAACCATTATCCGCTCCGCCCTGCGTCGCCTGCTGGAACGTAATCAGTACCAGGTCAGCGAAGCCGGTTCGGTGCAGGAAGCCCAGGAACGTTTCAGTATCCCCTCGTTCGACCTGATCGTCAGCGACCTGCGCCTGCCCGGCGCTCCCGGCACCGAGCTGATCAAGCTCGGCCAGGGCACCCCCGTGCTGATCATGACCAGCTACGCCAGCCTGCGCTCGGCCGTGGACTCGATGAAGATGGGCGCGGTGGACTACATCGCCAAGCCGTTCGACCACGACGAGATGCTCCAGGCCGTGGCCCGCATCCTCCGTGATCGCCAGGGCAACCAAGGCGCGCCGGCCGAGAAAGTCGCCGGCAAGGGCAATGGCGCGGCGGAAAAAGCCGGTGCCAACAACACCAATGGCGAAATCGGCATCATCGGCTCCTGTCCGCCGATGCAGGACCTCTACAGCAAGATCCGCAAAGTCGCGCCCACCGACTCCAACGTCCTGGTCCAGGGCGAGTCGGGTACCGGCAAGGAGCTGGTGGCCCGCGCCCTGCACAACCTGTCCAAGCGCGCCAAGGCGCCGATGATCTCGGTCAACTGCGCGGCGATTCCCGAAAGCCTGATCGAATCCGAACTGTTCGGCCACGAAAAAGGCGCCTTCACCGGGGCCAGCGCCGGTCGCGCCGGCCTGGTGGAAGCGGCGGACGGCGGCACGCTGTTCCTCGACGAAATCGGCGAGCTGCCCCTCGAAGCCCAGGCACGCCTGCTGCGGGTATTGCAGGAAGGCGAGATCCGCCGGGTCGGCTCGGTGCAGTCGCAGAAGGTCGATGTGCGCCTGATCGCCGCGACCCACCGCGACCTCAAGAGCCTGGCCAAGATCGGCCAGTTCCGCGAAGACCTTTACTATCGCCTGCACGTGATCGCCCTGAAGCTGCCGGCCTTGCGCGAGCGCGGCGCCGACGTCAACGAGATCGCCAATGCTTTCCTCGCCCGCCAGAGCGCACGGGTGGGTCGTACCGACCTGCGCTTCGCTCCCGACGCCGAGCAAGCCATTCGCCATTACTCCTGGCCGGGTAACGTCCGTGAACTGGAGAATGCGGTCGAGCGCGCGGTGATCCTGTGCGAAAGCCCGGAAATTTCCGCCGACCTGCTGGGCATCGACATCGAGCTCGGGGATCTGGAAGAGGAAGAATTCATCGGCCTGGTACCGCAACAGGCCAGCGCCAGTAACGCCAGCCATGAGCCGACCGAGGACCTGTCACTGGAAGACTACTTCCAGCACTTCGTCCTCGAGCACCAGGACCATATGACCGAGACCGAGCTGGCACGCAAACTCGGGGTCAGCCGCAAGTGCCTGTGGGAACGGCGCCAGCGCCTGGGCATTCCACGGCGCAAGACCGGGGTGGCCAGCGAGAGCTGAGCCGGGGGCGCCTCCACGGGTAACACCGCACCTTGTGAAAAAACTGTTACCCCGGGATTTTCACGTAACAAAAGCCGGGTCTATCGGTAACGAAGATCCGGTTTTTTTTCGCCTGAAAAAAACCATTTTCTCGGGAAAACCCAATGTTTACGGGGTTTCGAAAAAGTTGGCACGGCACCTGCTATAGCTTTGGTACAAGAACAATAACAAGCACTGCACCAGACAATAAAAACAAGACGTATCGACTCACGCACAATAAAAACAACACGGCGAGAGGCGTAGCTAACTGATTCTTTTGGAGAAGTACTGTAATTGGGGCTTGCCCCGCGACCAGGCCGAGAACAACAAAAACTGCCCTCAAAGCAGCGCCTGAACTGGTTGGATCCTCTGGATCATTACACTGCAGCGATCAAAGCAATCCGTTTGCTCTTGGCTCCCGATTGGGAGAGCCCACTGGCTTGAAGCCTAGTGGCACAGGGCGATCAACAAAAACAAGAAGCCCGAAACCATAATAAAAATAGAGCACGCAACTACTTCTGGGGGAGCTTCGGCTCCCCTTGTAGTTTCCGCGATACAGACCCGCCCGCCCTGCTCAGCCCCACCGCCCCCGATTGATTGGCAGCCTTCACAACGCCCACGGCAGGCCCTCTATCACGGTCCCTGGCCGATACTGCGGCGGCTTCCTACACCATCCCTCGACTAAATGCTAGAATCCTCGCCCATCGTGCGGTCATTCTTTGAGGTGGCCGAATATTCCTTCAAACAGTGCCTCCCATGCTGAAGAAGCTGTTCCAGTCATTACGTTCTCCCTCGCGTCGAACGCAACATAAACGCAGCACCCCTGAAGTGCTCAACAGTGGCCAGCACTCGTTGCAAAAGGCCCAGTTCAGCCGGTATGCGGTCAACATCGTCGAACGCCTGCAGAACGCCGGTTACCAGGCCTATCTGGTCGGCGGTTGCGTGCGCGACATGCTGCTCAACATCACGCCCAAGGATTTCGACGTCGCCACCAGCGCCACGCCGGAACAGATCCGCGCCGAATTCCGCAACGCCCGGATCATCGGGCGTCGCTTCAAGCTGGTGCATATCCACTTCGGTCGGGAAATCATCGAAGTCGCGACCTTTCGCGCCAACCACCCGCAAGACGAAGACGAGGACAGCAATCAGTCCTCGCGTAACGAAAGCGGGCGGATTCTGCGCGACAATGTCTACGGCACCCTCGAAGACGACGCCCAGCGCCGCGACTTCACCATCAACGCCCTGTATTACGATCCGGTCAGCGAACGCATCCTCGACTACGCCAACGGCGTGCACGATATCCGCAATCGCCTGATCCGCCTGATCGGCGACCCGACCCAGCGCTACCAGGAAGACCCGGTACGGATGCTGCGGGCCGTGCGTTTCGCCGCCAAGCTGGACTTCGGTATCGAGAAGCACACCGTCGCGCCGATTCGCAAGCTGGCACCGATGCTCCGCGAGATCCCGTCGGCGCGCCTGTTCGAAGAAGTGCTCAAGCTGTTCCTCTCGGGATATGCCGCCGACACCTTCGAAATGCTGGTCGACCTCAAGTTGTTCGAACCGCTGTTCCCGGCCAGTTTCGAGGCCCTGGAACACAACCCGACCTACACCCACACGCTGATCAGCGAAGCCTTGATCAACACCGACCTGCGCATCCAGCAGAACAAGCCGGTGACCCCGGCGTTCCTGTTTGCCGCGCTGCTCTGGCCGGCCTTGCCGGGCCGTGTGCTGCGTCTGCAGGCGAAGGGCATGCCGCCGATTCCGGCGATGCAGGAAGCCGCCCACGAGCTGATCAGCGAACAGTGCCAGCGCATTGCGATTCCGAAGCGCTTCACCCTGCCGATCCGCGAGATCTGGGATATGCAGGAACGCCTGCCACGGCGCAGCGGCAAACGTGCCGACCTGTTGCTGGACAACCCGCGCTTCCGCGCCGGCTACGACTTCCTGCTGCTGCGCGAAACCGCTGGCGAAGAGACCGATGGCCTGGGCGAATGGTGGACGGACTACCAGGATGCCAATGACGCCGGTCGACGCGACATGATCCGTGACCTGGGCAGCAAGGACGACGGTACCGGCAGCGGTCCGCGCAAACGTCGACGCAGCACCGCCGGCAAGCGCAAGCGTGCCGCCGGTACGGACGAGTAAGTCGATGGAACACGTGTATATCGGGCTGGGCAGCAACCTGGCGGACCCGGCGGAGCAATTGCGCAACGCCGTCCAGGCCCTGGGGCAACTGCCCGACACCGTGCTGGCGGGCGTTTCCGCGTTCTACCAGAGCGATTCGCTGCTGCCCGGTCAGCCGCGCTACACCAATGCCGTCGTCGCCCTCGACAGCGACCTGACGCCCCTGGCGCTGCTGGATGCGCTGCAAGCCATCGAAATCGACCAGGGCCGTGAACGGCATGAGCGCTGGGGGCCGCGTACCCTTGACCTGGATATCCTGCTGTTCGGTGAGCGGCTGATCGACGAGCCGCGCCTGAAAGTCCCGCATTACCATATGCAGGCCCGGGCGTTCGTGCTCTACCCCCTGGCGGAACTGGCTCCGGCAGATTTGCAGCTGGCCGATGGCCGCAGCCTCAAGGCGCTGCTGGCGGATTGCCCGTTCGTCGGCCTGGAACGCTTATCCACAGGCACGCCCGACCTGTAGGAGCAGGGCTTGCCCGCGAAGGGGCCCGCAAGATCGCTAAAAGCTTCGCGGCGATGCGGCGCCCCGACAAGCCCTGCCCCTACAGAACCGCAGAACCAGCGCTCTCCTGGTTTCCTTGCTGAATCGCATCAGTTACGCCGGTAACACTCCCGGCGTAACATTGCGGTAACACACACGATTGACTTCCCCAGTTCTCCTCACGACTATAGGCGTCCCGTTGCCGCCCCTGCGGCGTTTGAAGGGCGCAATCCAGGCTTTGCAAGCACGACATCAGAACGTGCGCCTGTATACACGACGAATCACGCGCGTTACTCGCAGTCATTTGCACGGCGCCTAATGAGGACTTTTTCATGCCAGACATTACCCTGACCACCCTGCAAGGCCTCAAGCAAAAGGGTGAAAAAATCACCATGCTGACCTGCTACGACGCCACCTTCGCCCACGCCAGCTGCGCGGCCGGTGTCGAAGTGCTGCTGATCGGCGATTCGCTGGGCATGGTTACCCAAGGGCATGACAGCACGCTGCCCGTTACCGTCGCCGATATCTGCTATCACACGGCCAGTGTCAAACGCGGCAACCAGGGGGCCTTCATCATTGCCGACCTGCCGTTCATGGCCTACGCCACCCTCGAGCAGACCTTTCACAACAGCGGCCTGTTGATGCAGGCCGGTGCGCATATGGTCAAGGTCGAAGGCGCCGCCTGGCTCGCCGAATCCATCCGCCAGTTGGCCGAACGCGGCGTCCCGGTGTGCGTGCACATGGGCCTGACCCCACAGTCGGTGAACATCTTCGGCGGCTACAAGGTCCAGGGCCGCGGCGAAGCCCAGGCCCGGCAGATGCGCGCCGACGCCATCGCCCTGGAACAGGCCGGCGCGGCCATGATCCTGCTTGAATGCGTGCCGAGCGAACTGGCCGCGGAAATCACCCAGGCGGTGAAGGTCCCGGTGATCGGCATCGGTGCCGGCAGCGCCACCGACGGCCAGGTCCTGGTCCTACACGACATGCTCGGCCTGTCCATCAGCGGTCGCGTGCCCAAGTTCGTGAAGAACTTCATGGCCGGCCAGGACAGCCTGCATGGCGCCCTGAGTGCCTACGTCAGTGAGGTCAAGGCCGTCACTTTCCCTGGGATCGAACACGGATTCAGTGCATGAACACAGTCAAGACCGTTCTCGAACTGCGCGCCGCCGTGGCGCGCGCCCGCGGCGAAGGCAAGCGCATCGGTTTCGTACCGACCATGGGCAACCTGCACAGCGGCCACGCGGCCCTGGTGACCAAGGCGGCGCAACGGGCGGACTTCGTGGTGGCGAGCATTTTCGTCAACCCGCTGCAATTCGGCGCCAACGAAGACCTGGACAAGTACCCACGGACCCTCGCCGCCGACCAGGAAAAACTGCTCCAGGCCGGTTGCCATCTGCTGTTCGCCCCCAGCGTCGAGGAAATGTACCCCGGCGGCATGGGCGGCCAGACTCGCGTCAGCGTCCCGCAACTCTCCGAAGGCCTGTGCGGCGCCAGCCGTCCCGGGCATTTCGAAGGCGTGGCGACCGTGGTCAGCAAGCTGTTCAACATGGTCCAGCCGGACCTGGCGGTGTTCGGCCAGAAGGACTTCCAGCAACTGGCGGTGATTCGGCAGTTGGTGCATGACCTGAACATGCCGATCCAGATCATCGGCGAACCGACCGTGCGCGCCGCCGACGGCCTGGCGCTGTCCTCGCGTAACGGCTTTCTCGACGAAGAACAGCGGGCCAAGGCACCCGCGCTGTATCGCAGCCTGAAGCAGATCGCCGAAGCCATCGAACAGGGCGAACGCGACTACCCCAAGCTACTGGCCGAACAGACCCGGCAGATCGAAAGCGCCGGCTTCCGGCCCGACTACCTGGAAATCCGCCACGCCCTGAACCTGCGCCCGGCGACGCCCGAGGACCGTGACCTGGTGATCCTGGTCGCCGCCTTCCTCGGCACCACACGCCTGATCGACAACCTGCACCTGAACCTCGACAGCCCGGCCTGACCGCCCGATTGCCCGGCCCCATGGCTTCGGGCAAACTGCCGCCGCCCGGCGCCACGCAGCACACATGCGTGGCGCCGCACGAGGATCCGACCGAGGAAACACCCCATGCACGCCATCATGCTCAAAGCCAAACTGCATCGCGCCGAAGTCACCCACGCGGTGCTCGATTACGAAGGTTCCTGCGCCATCGACGGCGAGTGGCTGGACCTGGCCGGGATCCGTGAATACGAACAGATCCAGATCTACAACGTCGACAACGGCGAGCGTTTCACCACCTACGCCATTCGCGGCGAGGAAGGCTCGCGGATCATCTCGGTCAACGGTGCCGCCGCCCACAAGGCCGGCGTCGGCGACCGGGTGATCATCTGCGCCTACGCCCATTACAGCGAAGCCGAACTGGTGGATTTCAAACCGCGCATGCTGTACATGGCCCCGGGCAACGAACTGAGCCACACCAGCCACTCGATTCCGGTGCAGGTCGCCTGATCGCCATCCAAACGTACACGCGAAAACGCCTTTCGTCCCCGAGAGTGCGAAAAAGTACCGAGTAAAGGTCAGACAAAGCCAAGACAGATGCAGGCGCGAGCGGTACTGTAATCGCCCCTGCCTCATTCAACCGTGCTGATGCAGGTTGCCGGACACT
Organism: Pseudomonas gingeri; assembly: GCF_013385425.1. Taxonomy (GTDB): domain Bacteria; phylum Pseudomonadota; class Gammaproteobacteria; order Pseudomonadales; family Pseudomonadaceae; genus Aquipseudomonas; species Aquipseudomonas gingeri_D. The sequence goes on from NZ_JACAQA010000016.1 coordinate 34,117, forward strand.
GCCAGAGACAAAAGCAGGACGTTCCGGCGTTTCTGGTGTCCAAAAAGCCAAATGTCCAAAAGGCAGCTCTCGTAAAAGGAAACCCGCAGCGATGGCGTACTACCGCACTCCTCACGACGTGACCAGCCTGCCCGCCTGGCAGGCGCTGAACCAACACCGCGACAACATGCACGATTTCAGCATGCGCGAAGCTTTCAATGCCGATCCGCAGCGCTTCAATCAGTTCACCCTCAGCAGCTGCGGGTTGTTTCTCGACTATTCGAAGAACCTGATCACCCAGGAAACCCGCAACCTGCTGGTGGGCCTGGCCAATGAAGTCGACCTGCAAGGCGCGATCAAGTCGCTGTTTGCCGGCGAACTGGTCAACGCCTCCGAAGGTCGCCCGGCCCTGCACACCGCCCTGCGCCGCCCGGTGGGCGACAAGCTCTCGGTCAACGGCGTCAACGTGATGCCCGACGTGCACAAAGTGCTGAACCAGATGACCGAGCTGGTCGGAAAAATCCACGACGGCCTGTGGCGCGGCTACAGCGAAAAACCGATCACCGACGTGGTGAACATCGGTATCGGTGGTTCGTTCCTGGGGCCGGAGCTGGTGTCCGAGGCGTTGCTGTCCTACGCCCATAAAGGTGTGCGCTGCCATTACCTGGCGAATATCGATGGCAGTGAGTTCCATGAGCTGTCGGCGAAGATCCGCGCCGAGACCACCCTGTTCATCGTCTCGTCGAAAACCTTCACCACCCTTGAAACCCTGAAGAACGCCCGTGCCGCCCGTGACTGGTACCTGGCCCAGGGCGGCTCCGAAGCGGAGCTGTACAAGCACTTCATCGCGGTCTCGAGCAACAACGCCGCGGCCGTGGCCTTCGGCATCCGTGAAGAGAACATCTTCCCGATGTGGGACTGGGTCGGCGGGCGTTACTCGCTGTGGTCGGCCATCGGCTTGCCGATCGCCCTGGCCATCGGCATGTCGAACTTCAAGGAGCTGCTGTCCGGTGCCTACACCATGGACCAGCATTTCCAGACCGCGCCGTTCGAACAGAACATGCCGGTGCTGCTGGCCCTGCTGGGTGTCTGGTACGGCAACTTCTGGGGTGCGCAGAGCCATGCGATCCTGCCGTACGACCACTACCTGCGCAACATCACCAAGCACCTGCAGCAGCTGGACATGGAATCCAACGGCAAGAGCGTGCGCCAGGACGGCACGCCGGTGTCCACCGATACCGGCCCGGTGATCTGGGGCGGCGTCGGCTGCAACGGCCAGCATGCATACCACCAGTTGCTGCACCAGGGCACCCAGTTGATCCCGGCCGACTTTATCGTGCCGATCGTCAGCTTCAACCCGGTTGCCGACCACCATCAGTGGCTGTACGCCAACTGCCTGTCCCAGAGCCAGGCGCTGATGCTCGGCAAGACCCGCGACGAAGCGGAACGCGAGCTGCGTGACAAGGGCCTGAGCGAAGCCGAGGTGCAGAAACTGGCACCGCACAAGGTGATCCCGGGCAACCGTCCGAGCAACACCCTGGTGGTCGAGCGTATCAGCCCGCGTCGTCTCGGCGCCCTGGTGGCGATGTACGAACACAAGGTCTTCGTGCAGAGCGTGATCTGGGGCATCAACGCCTTCGACCAATGGGGCGTTGAGCTGGGCAAGGAGCTGGGCAAGGGCGTCTACAACCGTCTGACCGGCAGCGAAGAGTCTTCGGCCGAAGATGCTTCGACCCAGGGCCTGATCAACTACTTCCGCGGTCGTCATCGCGGTTGATAGCAGCCTCCCGGGCAGGCCCATCTACCCGGGACACCACCGAACCTGTAGGAGCAGGGCTTGCCCGCGAAGCTTTTGGCGGCTTCGAAGGCCCCTTCGCGGGCAAGCCCTGCTCCTACAAGGACCGTGTTAAGACAGTGGCCTCCCGGGCGTCTTGGCCCGGGAGGCCAGTCGGTGCAGGTTCGACCTTTTATCCGCTTGAACCCCGCCACAACAGAGCGCACCCTTGAGACTTGTCGTAGACAAGAACAAGGAAACGCCATGTTCGATCTTCGCACCTTCCCCAAGGCCGACGCCGTGCGTCAGGCCGCGCAATTGAGCCAGGACGACTACCGGCGCCTCTACCGCCAGTCCATCGAGCAACCCGATACCTTCTGGGCCGAACAGGCCAAACGTTTTCTCGACTGGTCCAGCCCCTGGGACAGCGTCCAGCACTGGGACCTGCATACCGGCCAGGCCAGCTGGTTCGCCGGCGCGCAATTGAATGTCAGCTACAACTGCATCGACCGCCATCTCGACAGCCGTGGCGACCAGATCGCCCTGGTCTGGGAAGGCGACAACCCCAGCGAATCGGCGCAGATCACCTACCGCAAACTGCACCACAACGTCTGCCGCCTGGCCAATGTGCTCAAGGCCCGTGGCGTGAACAAAGGCGACCGGGTGTGCATCTACATGCCGATGATTCCCGAAGCCGCCTACGCCATGCTCGCCTGCGCGCGCCTCGGCGCCATTCACTCGGTGGTCTTCGGCGGTTTCTCCCCCGACGCCCTGCGCGACCGCATCCTCGATGCCGACTGCCGCACGGTGATCACCGCCGATGAAGGCGTGCGTGGCGGCAAATACATACCCCTCAAGCAGAATGTCGACCAGGCGCTGCTCAGTTGCCCGAATGTCAGCACCGTGCTGGTGGTGGAACGCACCCAGGCCGAGGTGAACTGGGTCGCGGAGCGCGACCTCTGGTACCACGAAGCCCTGCACGGTATCAGCGCCGACTGCCCCTGCGAGCCGATGGACGCCGAAGACCCGCTGTTCATCCTCTACACCTCCGGCAGCACCGGCAAACCCAAAGGGGTATTGCACAGCACCGGCGGCTACCTGCTGCAGGTCGCCATGACCTTCCAGTACGTGTTCGACTATCGCCCCGGCGAAGTATTCTGGTGCACCGCCGATGTCGGCTGGGTCACCGGCCACAGTTATATCGTCTACGGCCCGCTGGCCAACGGCGCGACCAGCCTGATCTACGAAGGCGTGCCGAACTATCCGGACTCCTCGCGTTTCTGGCAGGTCATCGACAAGCACCAGGTGAATATCTTCTACACCGCGCCCACCGCCCTGCGCGCCCTGATGCGCGAAGGCCCGGCACCGCTGGAAAACACCTCGCGGGCCAGCCTGCGCCTGCTCGGCAGTGTCGGCGAGCCGATCAACCCGGAAGCCTGGGAGTGGTATTTCAATGCCGTCGGCGAGCAACGCTGCCCCATCGTCGACACCTGGTGGCAGACCGAGACCGGCGGCATCATGCTCACCCCGCTGATCGCCAACAGCCGGATCAAGCCCGGCTGCGCGACCCAGCCGATGTTCGGCGTGCTGCCGGTCCTGCTGGATGAGCAAGGTCAGGAAATCAGTGGCGCCGGCAGCGGCGTATTCGCCCTGAAAAGCAGTTGGCCAGGGCAGATCCGCAGCGTCTATGGCGACCCGCAGCGTATGCTCGAAACCTATTTCAAGCCCTATCCCGGTTACTACTTCACGGGCGACGGCGCCCGCCGCGACGAGGACGGCGACTACTGGATCACCGGTCGTATCGATGATGTGATCAACGTCTCCGGCCACCGTATCGGCACCGCCGAAGTGGAAAGCGCCCTGGTGCTGCATGACAGCGTCGCCGAAGCCGCCGTGGTCGGTTATCCCCACGACCTCAAGGGCCAGGGCCTGTATGCCTTCGTCACCCCGATGAAAGGCGTCGAGGCCGACGACACGCTGAAAAAAGCGCTGTTGGCCCTGGTCGGCAAGGAAATCGGCAGCTTTGCCAAGCCGGACCTGATCCAGTGGGCCCCGGCCTTGCCGAAAACCCGCTCGGGCAAGATCATGCGGCGTATCCTGCGCAAGATCGCCAGCAACGAGCTGGACAGCCTCGGCGACACCTCGACCCTGGCCGACCCGAGCGTGGTCGACGGCCTGATCGAGCAGCGCCTCAATCCCTGAACCCCGGGCGGTGGACGTTGTTCGCCGCCCTATTGACCGAGCCAGCATGGAATTCCTTCGCCGCCGCATCGAAACCCAGCTTATGAGCCTGACCGGCCTGTCCCTGGGCATGCTCGACCTGGAAAACCCCAAGGGCGACCCCGGCCTCTTCGGCCCGGACTCGGTGAGCTGGCAGGTGCATGGCGACTTCAGCAGCATGCTGATCGGCGGCATCAGCGCGCTGATGCTGCAAGCCCTGCACCCGCTGGCCCTGGCCGGGGTCTGGGACCATTCGAACTTTCGCCAGGACATGCTCGGGCGCTTGCGGCGCACCAGCCAGTTCATTGCCGGGACCACCTTCGGCTCGCGCAAGGACGCCGAGTGGTTGATCGACAAGGTCCGCACCATCCACCTGCAGGTGGTCGGCACCGCGCCGGATGGCCGGCCTTACGCCGCCAGCGACCCGGAGCTGTTGACCTGGGTGCATGTGGCCGAGGTCAGCAGCTTTCTCAAGGCCCATCTGCGCTACCGCAACCCGCAGCTGTCGCCGGCGGACCAGGACCGCTACTACGATGAAATCGCCGTGATCGCCGAACGCCTGGGCGCACAGGATGTACCCCGCTCACGCCAGGCCATCGCCGACTACCTGCAACGCATGCGCCCGCAACTGCTCTGCGATGCCCGCAGCCGCGAAGTGTTGCGCCTGCTGCTGGCCGCCCCCGCCCCGAGTCGCCTGGCCCAACCGTTCGGCAGCCTGATGATGCAGGCCGGTATCGACCTGCTGCCGGACTGGGCCGGCGAGATGCTCGGCCAGTCGCAAAACCCGCTGCAACGCCAGGTCATCCGGGCCGGCGTCAAGCGCAGCGCGCCGTTGTTGCGCTGGGCCATGCGCAACGGTTCCGCCCAGCGCGCCAAACGCCGCATGGGCCTGATCCCCTGAAGGCTGGTAAACTCCCGCGCCAAATCCGACCCCAAGGCGCCGAGCATGTCTTCCTTGAACCAGGCGCTGCGCGCCGCCCTCGATCATCGCCAGGCACTGCTCGCCGAGCTGCACGGCCAAGGCACCGATTGCTATCGCCTGTTCCACGGCAGCCAGGAAGGTGCCGGCGGCCTGACCATCGACCGCTACGGCCCGCAGTTGATGGTGCAGACCTTCCACCAGACCCTGGAACGCGAAGACCTGCTCGCCCTGCACGTGGCCATCAACCAGCATCTGGAACTGGACACCCTGCTGGTCTACAACGACCGCTCCCGGGGCAACTCGCGGATCGATCGTGAAGACCCGGTCTATCGCGCCGACGAAGCCGCCCTCGCCGACCTGGTCGGTCATGAGGGCGGCCTGAACTACCGCGTCCGTGGCCGTCACCCCGGCCAGGACCCGCTGCTGTTCCTCGACCTGCGCAACGCCCGCGCCTGGGTCCGCCAGCACAGCGCCGGCAAGAGCGTGCTGAACCTCTTCGCCTACACCTGCGGCGTCGGCCTCAGCGCCGCCGCCGGCGGTGCCCGGGAGGTCTGCAACCTGGACTTCGCCGAGGGCAACCTGGCGGTCGGCCGGGAGAACGGCCTGCTCAACCCGCACCTGCCGTCGATGGACTTCATCCAGTCCGACTACTTCCCCGCCATCCGCCAGCTCGCCGGCCTGCCCATCAGCCAGCGGCGCGGGCAGAAACTGCCCAGCTACCAGCGCCTGGAACAGCGCCAGTACGACCTGGTGCTGCTCGACCCGCCCGCCTGGGCCAAGAGCGCCTTCGGCACCGTCGACCTGCTGCGCGACTACCAGAGCCTGCTCAAGCCGGCCCTGCTGGCGACCGCCGACAACGGCGTGCTGATCTGCTGCAACAACCTGGCGAAAGTCAGCCTGGAAGACTGGCGCGAACAGGTCCTGCGTTGCGCGGAAAAAGCCGGGCGTCCGGTGCGTGAATGGCAAGTGCTGGCCCCTGCCGCCGACTTCCCTTCCCGCGACCTGCAACCGCCATTGAAGACCCTGGTTTTGCACCTGTAGGAACCACTCGCAAATACCCGCTTTTACGCCGCAACAAGGGGCTTGCTTCGGAACCGCAAACGCATGCCATACTCCAAGGCACCTCCACCAAGAGAGACGACGCCTCACATGCCCAAAGGATTGAAACGCGCCCTCGGCGCCTTGTTGACCGGCCTCGCGCTGTACACCGTGCTCGGGTTCCTGATCATCCCCGGTGTTGGCCTGCGTATCGCCAACCAGCAACTGGCGCACTACGCCACGGTGCCCGCCAGCCTGCAGCGCCTGGAGTTCAATCCTTTCAGTCTCGAGCTGACCCTGTGGGGACTGAATATCGGTGAACCGGGCAAGGAACAGGTCGCGTTCGAGCGTCTCTACGTCAACCTGCAGATCGACAGTCTCTGGACCCACGCCCTGCACCTGGTCGACATCCAGCTGGACAAGCCCAACACCGAGGTGACGTTCAGCAAGGACGGCACCCTGAACCTCGCCCAGTTGTTCAAGCTGCCACCGAGCGAACCGACCCCGGCCGACCCCAACAGCAAGCCCTTCCCGGTGCGCATCGACCAGATCGAACTGGCCGGCGGGCGCCTGCATTTCCAGGACCTGCGCCCCAGCGAGCCGATCGAGTTCACCTACACCCCGATGGACCTGGCGCTGAAGAACCTCAGCACCCTGCCTGAAGACAACGCCGCCATGACCCTGGTGGCCATCGGTGGCGATAGCGGACGGATCGACTGGAAAGGCAACTTCAGCCTGGTGCCAGTGGCTTCCGAGGGCTCGCTGAAGATCAGCGACAGCCATATGAAAGGCTGGTGGCCCTATGTGCGCGATGCCCTGCCACTGGTACTCGAGGACGGTGTCATCAACCTCAGCACCGACTACAAGTTCAGCCTCGCCAAAGACACCGAGCTGCTGCTGAGCAACACCGCCGTCAGCGTCGCGCCCTTCGCCATGAAGGCGCCGGATGGGCGCCCGCTGGTACGCCTGGAGCGCCTGGACGTCAGCGAAACCAGCGTCGACCTGTCCAAGCAGCAGGTCGTGGTCGGCAAGATCCGCAGCAACAAGCTCGAAACCTGGGCCGCCCGCGAGAAGGACGGGCAACTCGACTGGCAGAAACTCTTCGCCTCACAGCCGGCCAAACCGGCGCCCAAGGAAGCACCGGCGGCCTCCGACACGGCCAAGACCGAACCGCCGGCGCCGAGCAAGCCCTGGCAGGTCCTGCTCAAGGATGTGCAACTGCGCGACTACCGCGTGCACCTGGCCGACCGCGCGCCGAAAACCCAGGTGGCCCTGGAGCTCGGTCCGCTGAACCTGGACCTGGAAAACTTCGACAGCCTCAACCAGTCACCCTTCACCCTCAAGCTCGACACCGGGCTGGGCAAGCAGGGCAAGATTCTCGCCAGCGGCGAAGTCAACCTGAGCCCGATCAGCGCCAAGCTCAAGGTCAATACCCAGGACATCGACCTGCGGGTGGCCCAGGCCTATGTCGAGCCGTTCATGCGCCTGGAAGTGCGCAGCGGCATGCTCGGCAGCGATCTCGCGGTCAATCTGAAAAGCGTCGACCCGCTGGCCTTCAGCGTGACCGGCAAGGCCCAGGTCGACCAGTTGCACACCCTCGACACCCTCAAGAGCCGCGACTTCGTGAAGTGGCAGAAGCTGACGATCGATGGCCTGAGCTATCAGCACGGTGACAGCTTGTCGATCGACAAGGTCAACCTGCTGCAACCCTATGCCCGCTTCATGATCAACGACGATCGCACCACCAACATCGATGACCTGCTGATCCCGCAACCGCCGGCGAGCAAGTCGGCGGAAAAAGCCAAGGCGCAACCCACGGCATCCAGCAGCAAGCCGCTGGGTATCCACATTGGCGGTATTGCCATCAATGACGGCTCGGCCAACTTTGCCGACTTCAGCCTGACCCCGCACTTCGCCACGGCGATCCAGCAGCTCAACGGCCAGATCGGCACCATCGACAGCCGCCAGCCGAAACCGGCCGGCGTCGATATCAACGGCAAGGTCGATCGTTATGCGCCGGTCACCATCAAGGGCGCGCTGAACCCGTTCGACCCGATGGCCAGCCTGGATATCGCCACCAGCTTCAAGCGCGTCGAGCTGACCACGCTGACCCCCTACTCCGGCAAGTTCGCCGGCTACCGCATCCGCAAGGGCCGGCTCAATCTTGACGTGCACTACCTGATCACCAAGGGCCAGCTGAAAGCCGAAAACAAACTGGTGGTCGAACAACTGCAACTGGGTGAGAAGGTCGACAGCCCGGATGCCGTGGACCTGCCGATCAAGCTGGCGATTGCCCTGCTCAAGGACTCCGACGGCAACATCTCCATCGAACTGCCGGTGAGCGGCGACCTCAACAACCCGCAGTTCAGCGTGATGCCGATCATCTGGCAGACCCTGCGCAACCTGATCGTGCGGGCCGCCACCGCGCCCTTCAAGTTCATTGGCGGGCTGATCTCCGGGGGCGACGCCCAGGACCTCAGCAACGTGTCCTTTGCTCCCGGCTCCAGCGAGCTGAGCAGCGATGCCCAGTCGTCCCTGACCAAGCTGGCGGCGGCCCTGAAGGAGCGTCCCAACCTGCGCCTGGAAATCGAAGGCACCGCGGCCCAGAGCAGTGACGGCGCGTTGATCGCCCAGCAGCGCCTGGATCGCGAATACCAGGCCACCTACTACAAGATGCTCCAGCGTCGCGGTGACAAGGTGCCGGCCCAGGCCTCGATGCTCCAGGTGCCGGAAGGAGAGAAAGCGCCGATGCTCGAAGGCATCTACCGCACCCTGCTCAAGCAGCAACCACCTGCCGAGTGGGCCAAGCTGGGTAACGACGAGCGCAGCGCCAAACTGAAGGCCGGGGTGATCACAGCCTGGAGCGGCAATGAGCCGCTGCTGCGCAAGCTCGGCCAGGACCGCGCCAGCAGCATCAAGGACTTCCTGGTGGACAAGGGCCAACTGGCCGATGACCGCGTGTACCTTATCGACGCCAACCTCGGCGATGCGCAGAAAGATGGCAGTGTCGTGACCCCGTTGCATCTGGATAGCGAGTAAGCATGCTCAAGCCCGTGATGTTCAGCCTGGCGCTGGCGTTGCTCGCCGGCCAGGCCCAGGCCGACACCCTGCGTTGCGGCAGCCAGTTGATCAGCGTGGGGGACAGGAAGTCAGAGGTGCTCGACAAATGCGGCGAGCCGCGCTCCCAGGACCTGGTGGGCTATCAGCGCAGCTTCGACCGGCGCACCGAGGTGCAGATCGAAGAGTGGGTCTATCCGCAGAGCGGTGGCATGGTCCAGTACCTGCGCTTTGTCGGCGGACGCCTGGAGCGTATCGACAGCAAGCGCGGTAACTGACAACCCATAATAAAACAGGCCCCGACACACTGCGTCGGGGCCTGTAGCTGGTCACTCCCTGTGACCCATCGCCTGAACATCAAGACTCGGCAAGCGTACTGCAACACCACTTGCTTCACCCTAAAGCGGGTTCAAGCGAGATCCTTGTGCGTTACTCGGTTTTCAAGCCAGCGGCCGAAACGTCTTTGACCCCTTTGATTTTCTTGGTGATGCTCACCGCGGTGTCTTTCTGTGCGGAGGTCACTGGGGTCATGGACGACAGGGAAACCACACCTTTGTTGGTTTCAACCTTGATGTCGGTACCCGGGATGCCTTTTTCGGTGACCAGGTCAGCTTTGACCTTGGTGGTGATCCAGGTGTCGGAAGTCTCTTCCTTGGCCTTGGTAACTTCACCAGCCGCGACAACCATTGGAGCCTGAGAAGTCGGTTGAGCGGCAAATGCGGCATTGGCCAAGGTCAGGGTCAGAGCGGTGGCAGTGGCGGCAGCGATAGCGAACTTCTTCATACAAATAACTCCTGTTCTTCTGGAAAAGTCTGCGCCTGGATCCTGGCGGCAGGGTTATCTGTTAGGTTGCAGGCGCTGTGCCAACCCACGAAAACAAAATAAAACCATAAAAATCAATAAGTTAAAATAAACTATAAAAATCGGAATCGTGCAGATTGCATGACCGGCCGCCAAACTGCATGCAAGTTGCGGGTTTGCTCGGCGAGCCCCCCACTGAAATATCGGGCTTTTCCAGCGCCCATAAAAAAGCACCCCGAAGGGTGCCTTTTTCAGCGAGAAGTCAAAGCGCGATTAAACGCCCGACGCCTTGGCTGCTGCAACGTCCTTGATGGACAGCTTGATACGGCCGCGGTTGTCCACGTCCAGTACCAGCACTTCCACTTCCTGGCCTTCTTTCAGGATATCGGTCACTTTCTCTACGCGAGCGTCGCTCAGCATCGAGATGTGAACCAGACCGTCCTTGCCTGGCAGGATGTTGACGAATGCGCCGAAGTCGACGATGCGCTCAACCTTGCCGACGTAGATCTTGCCGATTTCAGCTTCCGCGGTGATGCCCAGGACGCGCTGACGAGCCGCTTCAGCCGCTTCCTTGGTTTCGCCGAAGATCTTGATCGAACCGTCGTCTTCGATGTCGATCGAAGCCTTGGTCTCTTCACAGATCGCACGAATGGTCGCGCCGCCTTTACCGATGACATCACGGATTTTGTCGGTGTCGATTTTCATCGCGATCATGGTCGGAGCATTTTCCGACAGCTCGGTGCGGGACTGACCAATGATCTGGTTCATCTGGCCGAGGATGTTCAGGCGCGCTTCCAGGGCTTGGCCCAGGGCGATCTCCATGATCTCTTCGGTGATGCCCTTGATCTTGATGTCCATCTGCAGCGCGGTGACGCCTTTGGCGGTACCGGCTACCTTGAAGTCCATGTCGCCGAGGTGGTCTTCGTCACCCAGGATGTCGGTCAGGATGGCGAACTTCTCGCCTTCTTTGACCAGGCCCATGGCGATACCGGCAACCGGCGCCTTCATCGGCACACCGGCATCCATCAGGGCCAGGGAAGCGCCACAGACCGAAGCCATGGAGCTCGAACCGTTGGACTCGGTGATTTCCGAAACCACGCGGATGGTGTACGGGAACTCAGAAGCATCCGGCAGCATGGCCTGGACCGAACGACGGGCCAGACGACCGTGACCGATTTCACGACGACCCGCACCGCCCATGCGACCACACTCACCGACCGAGAACGGCGGGAAGTTGTAGTGCAGCATGAAGGGGTCTTTTTTCTCGCCTTCCAGGGTGTCCAGCAGCTGTGCATCACGGGCAGTACCCAATGTTGCAACAACCAGCGCCTGGGTTTCACCACGGGTGAACAGGGCCGAACCGTGGGTCTTGGGCAGAACACCGACTTCGATGTTCAGCGGACGTACGGTCTTGGTGTCGCGGCCGTCGATACGTGGCTTGCCGTTGACGATGTTTTCGCGAACGGTGCGGTATTCGATTTCGCCGAAAGCGGCTTTCACTTCGCTGGAGGAAGGCTGGCCTTCTTCACCGGACAGTTTGGCAACCACCTGGTCTTTCAGCTCGCCCAGACGCGCGTAACGGTCGGCCTTGACGGTGATGGTGTAGGCCTGGGAGATCGCGTCGCCGAACTCGGCACGGATCGCGCCCAGCAGGGCAGTGGCTTCTGGAGCGGCAGCCCAGGTCCAGGTTGGTTTGGCAGCTTCGGCGGCCAGTTCCTTGACAGCCTGGATAACCACTTGGAATTCGTCATGGGCGAACAGCACGGCGCCCAGCATCTGGTCTTCGGTCAGCTCTTTGGCTTCCGATTCAACCATCAGTACCGCTTCCGAGGTACCGGCAACGACCATGTCCAGGCTCGAAGCTTTCTGCTGCTCGTAAGTCGGGTTCAGCAGGTAGCCGGTGCTTTCATGGAAAGCCACGCGCGCGGCGCCGATCGGGCCATCGAAAGGAATACCGGAGATGGCCAGGGCTGCCGAGGTACCGATCATCGCAGCGATGTCCGGATCGGTCTTCTTGCTGGTGGAAACGACGGTGCAGACAACCTGCACTTCGTTCATGAAACCTTCAGGGAACAGCGGGCGGATCGGACGGTCGATCAGGCGCGAAGTCAGGGTTTCTTTTTCGGAAGGACGGCCTTCACGCTTGAAGAAGCCACCAGGGATCTTGCCGGCGGCGTAGGTTTTTTCCTGGTAGTGCACGGACAGCGGGAAGAAGCCTTTGCTTGGATCCGCTTGCTTGGCACCGACAACGGTCACCAATACGCTGACGTCGTCGTCAACGGTGACCAATACTGCGCCGGAAGCCTGACGGGCGATACGGCCTGTCTCGAGGGTGACGGTCGACTGACCGAACTGGAATTTTTTGATGACCGGGTTCACGGTGTCCTACCTTCTTTTGTGGCTCTTGGGGAACTTGTCTTCTTGCGAAATTCTTGGGCAACGCCGGGAATCGGCCCGACTGTCATTGTCCGGGTGCTGTCTTCGGGTAAAGCAGGTGCTCAGATAAAACTTGAGGCTGGAAGCTTGCCATGCGCCGGCGGGAAACCCGCTGACGCACAGCAAACAACCAACCTCATAGCGCAATCGCTGATTAGCGACGCAGACCCAGGCGACCGATCAGAGCGCTGTAACGGCTCACGTCCTTGCCTTTCAGGTAGTCCAGCAGCTTACGACGCTGGTTAACCATGCGGATCAGACCACGACGGGAGTGGTGGTCTTTACCGTTGGCCTTGAAGTGACCTTGCAGTTTGTTGATGTTGGCGGTCAGCAGTGCAACTTGCACTTCTGGCGAACCAGTATCACCAACGGCTTGCTGGTAGTCGGTAACGATTTGAGCTTTTTCTTCAACGCTGAGAGCCATGAGGCAATCCTTTTATCAAGAAACTGTTTCAAAAAAACAGTTTCAACAGGCCAGGGACAAATCCCTGTATCTATAAATGAGTAGTGACCGTGCCTGTTGACAGCCACCCTCTCCAGCCTGCTTTGACACAGGCTGGTTTCCGGTCATTCTGACCGAATCAGCCGACGCGGCGCGATGCGCCCGTCTTCGCTCACTTCACCGATACCGATAAAGCGACCGTTATGATCCTGTACCCGCACCATGCCGAACTTCGGCGCGTCCGGGGCACGTACCGGTTGGCCGTTGAGCCAATAGAACGCACTGTGCTCGGAAAAGTGCAGCAGCGGCCAGTCTAGCAGACCGCTGTCCGAAGGCATGAGGAAGCGATCAACCGCCTCGTTGCCGCCTTCGGCATGCACCGCCTCGAGCTCTTCCAGCGTGACGGTCTGGGCCAGGGTGAAAGGGCCGGCCTGGGTCCGTCGCAATTCTGCCACGTACGCGCCACAACCGAGCTTCTCACCGATATCCTCCACCAGGGTACGAATATAGGTGCCCTTGCTGCAGTCCACCGCCAGCCGCGCAGTATCGCCTTCGCAGGCGAGCAATTCCAAGCGCGCAATAGTAACAGAACGCGGTTCGCGCTCCACTACTTCACCGGCACGGGCGAGCTTGTACAACGGCTGTCCGTCACGTTTCAGCGCCGAGTACATCGGCGGTATCTGACTGATTTGACCGCGAAATTCCGGCAACACCGCTTCGATATCGGCACGACCAACGGTCACCGGGCGCGTCTGCAAAACCTCGCCTTCGGCGTCCGCGGTGGTGGTGGTCTTGCCCAGTTGCGCGAGGGTTTCGTAACCCTTGTCGGAATCGAGCAGGTACTGCGAGAACTTGGTGGCTTCGCCGAAGCACAACGGCAGCACGCCGGTGGCCAACGGATCGAGGCTGCCGGTATGGCCGGCCTTCTCGGCGTTGAGCAACCAGCGGACCTTCTGCAAGGCAGCGTTGGAAGTGAACCCCAACGGCTTGTCCAGCAGAATGATGCCGCTGACATTACGACGGATACGCTTGACCTGAGCCACCGATTACTCCCGACCGTCTTCTGGAAGGGTGTCTTCTGGAGCCGCGCCGTCGACATGTTGATTGTCTTCGGCCACGGCGCGCTCGATCAGCGCCGACAGGTGGGCACCACGCACGACGCTTTCGTCGTAGTGGAAGTGCAACTGCGGCACGCTGCGCAGCTTCATCTCGCGAGCCAGTTGCATGCGCAGGAAGCCCGCCGCCGCGTTGAGCACCTTGATGCTCTGGGCGATGTCTTCCGGGTTGTCCTGGCCCATCACGGTGATGAAGATCTTCGCGTGGCCGACGTCACGGCTGACGTCGACGGCGGTAATGGTGACCAGGCCGACGCGCGGGTCTTTGACTTCACGACGGATCAGTTGCGCGAGCTCACGCTGCATCTGGTCGCCGATACGTTGGGTACGGCTGTATTCTTTTGCCATGTCTTGTTACCTGTAGCTGCCCTGCGGTGAAACCCGCGGGTCTGAAAGCGGCAAACGCCCGGCCTGGCAGAAGCCGGACCGGGCGTTGCGTTTAGAGTCCTGACACCGTGCCGCGCATTTCAATGCGACGGCTCGGCGTGGCCCTTGAAGTGCGCGAGTCAGAGGCTGCGAGCAACCTGGACCTTCTCGTAGACTTCGATCTTGTCACCGACCTTGACGTCGTTGTAGCTCTTCACGCCGATACCGCATTCCATGCCGGCACGCACTTCGGAAGCGTCATCCTTGAAGCGGCGCAGGGATTCCAGCTCGCCTTCGAAGATAACGATGTCTTCACGCAGTACACGGATTGGACGGTTACGGTGAACAACACCCTCGATCACCATGCAACCGGCGATCGCGCCAAACTTCGGCGAGCGGAACACGTCACGCACTTCAGCGGTACCCAGGATGTTCTCGCGAACATCGCTGCCCAGCATACCGGTGAGGGCTTTCTTGACGTCTTCGATGATGTCGTAGATCACGTTGTAGTAACGCATATCCAGACCTTCCTGCTCGACGATCTTCCGTGCGCCAGCATCGGCACGCACGTTGAAGCCGAACAGTACAGCGTTGGAGGCCAGTGCCAGGTTGGCGTCGGACTCGGTGATACCGCCGACACCGCCACCGACAACACGCACTTGCACTTCGTCGTTACCCAGGCCGTTCAAGGCGCCGTTCAACGCTTCCAGCGAACCACGGACGTCGGATTTGAGGACGATGTTAAGCGTCTTCTTCTCTTCCTGGCCCATGTTCTCGAAGATGTTCTCAAGCTTGCCGGCGTGTGCACGGGCCAGTTTGACTTCGCGGAACTTGCCTTGACGGAACAGAGCCACTTCACGGGCTTTCTTCTCGTCGGCAACCACGCTCATCTCGTCGCCAGCGTCCGGGGTACCGTCCAGGCCGAGGATCTCGACCGGGATGGAAGGACCGGCTTCCTTGATCGGCTTGCCGTTCTCGTCGAGCATGGCCCGTACACGGCCATAGTTCGAACCGACCAGGACCATGTCGCCTTGGCGCAGGGTACCGTCTTGAACCAGAACGGTAGCCACCGGGCCACGACCTTTGTCGAGACGCGATTCCACCACGACGCCGCGGCCAGGAGCCGACGGAGTCGCTTTCAGTTCCAGAACTTCGGCTTGCAGCAGGACCGCTTCGAGCAACTCGTCCACGCCGGTACCGACTTTCGCCGAAACCGATACGAACGGGGTGTCGCCGCCCCACTCTTCCGAGGTCACGCCATGAACCGACAGTTCGCTACGGATGCGATCGAGATCGGCGCCCGGCTTGTCGATCTTGTTCACGGCAACCACCAGTGGAACACCGGCAGCCTTGGCGTGCTGGACGGCTTCAATGGTCTGCGGCATTACGCCGTCGTCCGCTGCAACCACCAGGATCACGATGTCAGTGGCCTTGGCACCACGGGCACGCATCGCGGTAAACGCGGCGTGGCCCGGGGTGTCGAGGAAGGTGACCATGCCGCGATCGGTTTCAACGTGGTACGCACCGATGTGCTGGGTGATACCACCGGCTTCGCCGGCCGCTACCTTGGCACGACGGATGTAGTCGAGCAGCGAGGTCTTACCGTGGTCAACGTGGCCCATGACGGTCACGACCGGTGCACGGGAGAACGCTTCACCTTCGAACTTCAGGGACTCGGCCAGGGAATCTTCCAGGGCGGTGTCGCTGACCAGGGTCACTTTGTGGCCCAGTTCTTCAGCAACCAGCTGGGCAGTTTCCTGGTCCAGTACCTGGTTGATGGTGGCCGGGGTACCCAGCTTGAACATGAACTTGATGATTTCAGCAGCCTTGACCGACATCTGCTGGGCGAGATCGCCAACAGTGATGGTCTCGCCGATCTTCACTTCACGCACGATAGGGCCGGTTGGGCTCTGGAAACCGTGGGCGTTGCGTTTCTTCAGCTTGGCCTTGCCGCGACCGCCACGACGGAAACCGTCGCTTTCTTCGTCGGTAGTGCGCGGAGCCACGCGTGGCGCCGGCGCCTTTTCCTTGACCGAAGCACGGTGCGGGGCGTTCTTGCGTTCGCCATCGCCACTGCCGCTACGACGATTGCTATCGTCGGCACGTGGCTTGTCCGGGCGACGCGGTTCTTCGCGCTTGCGCTCGACGGCTGGTGCAGGAGCGGCCGCCGCGACTTCACGGACAGGCTCGGCAGCGACAACAGGTGCCTGGGCAACGGCTTCGACCACCGCAGCGTTACCCGGAGCAGCAGCAGGCTGGCGGCGCGCTTCTTCTTCGGCGCGACGCTTGGCTTCTTCTTCAGCCTTTTGACGAGCCGCATTCTCTACGGCACGACGTTCTTCCAGCTCGCGCTTGCGCTCGGCTTCGATTTCTTCCGGGCTGCGTTGTACGAAGACTTTCTTCTTGCGTACTTCAACGCTGATGCTTTTGCTACCGGCAACACGCAGGGTGCTGGTGGTCTTGCGCTGCAAGGTAATCTTGCGCGGCTCTTCCACTTTAGCCTTGTGGCTGCTTTTCAGGTGAGTCAGCAGCGATTGCTTCTCACTGTCGGTCACATGTTCCTCGGCGGCGGTGTGTGGCAGACCTGCCTCACGCATCTGCTGCAACAGGCGCTCTACCGGTGTTTTGACCTCATCGGCCAGTTGTTTCACCGTGACTTGCGTCATGCACTTCTCTCCTCAGGCCGCGCCTAATTACTCGAACCAATGGGCTCGGGCGGCCATGATCAACTTGCCGGCACGATCATCGTCAATGCCGTCGATGTCGAGCAGGTCGTCAATAGACTGCTCGGCCAGGTCTTCGCGGGTAATTACGCCGCGCACCGCCAGTTCCATCGCCAAATCCTTGTCCATACCCTCAAGCGAGAGCAGGTCTTCGGCCGGATGGGCGTCTGCCAGCTTTTCCTCAGTAGCGATGGCTTTAGTCAACAAACGATCCTTGGCCCGAGCGCGAAGCTCGTTGACGGTGTCTTCGTCAAAGCCATCGATGTTGAGCATTTCTTCCAACGGTACGTAGGCAATCTCTTCCAGGCTGGTAAAGCCTTCATCAACCAGTACCTGCGCCAGATCTTCGTCGACTTCCAGCTCGTCGATGAAGTTGCGCAGAATGTCACCGGTCTCTGCTTGCTGCTTAGCCTGGATGTCCGATTCGGTCATCACATTCAGGGTCCAGCCGGTCAACTGGCTGGCCAGACGCACGTTCTGACCACCGCGACCGATGGCCTGAGCGAGATTGTCTGCGCCGACGGCGATGTCCATCGCGTGGGCATCCTCGTCAACGATAATTGCCGCGACTTCCGCCGGCGACATGGCGTTGATCACGAACTGCGCCGGGTTGTCATCCCACAGGACGATGTCCACGCGCTCGCCGCCCAACTCGCCGGAGACGGCCTGGACGCGCGAACCGCGCATACCAATGCACGCGCCTTGCGGGTCGATGCGTTTGTCCTTGGAGCGGACCGCGATCTTGGCGCGCGAACCCGGGTCACGGGACGCGGCCATCACTTCGATCAGGCCTTCGGCGATTTCCGGCACTTCGATACGGAACAGCTCGATCAGCATTTCCGGCGCGGTACGCGACAGGATCAACTGAGGGCCGCGGTTCTCGGTGCGGATTTCCTTGAGCAGGGCGCGCACGCGCACGCCGACGCGGAAAGTCTCGCGGGAAATGATGTCTTCGCGGGCCAGCAGCGCTTCGGCGTTGTTACCCAGGTCAACGATGACGTTGTCACGGGTGACTTTCTTCACGGTGCCGGAGATGATTTCCCCCAGGCGCTCGCGATAGGCGTCGACGACCTGTGCACGCTCGGCTTCGCGAACCTTCTGCACAATGACTTGCTTGGCGGTCTGAGCGGCGATGCGACCGAATTCGATGGACTCGATCTTGTCTTCGACGACGTCGCCAACCTTGGCGCCTGGGTGGGTTTCTGCGACTTTGCTCGGCCAGGTCTCGATCGCCGGATCATCAAGATCGGCTTCCTCGACGACTGTCCAGCGACGGAAAGTCTCATAGGCACCGGTGTGGCGGTTGATTTCCACACGCAGGTCAACTTCGTCTTCAAAGCGCTTCTTGGTAGCGGTCGCCAGAGCAATCTCCAGCGCCTCAAAAATCACGCTTGCCGGTACACCCTTTTCGTTGGATACCGACTCAACAACCAGCAATACTTCTTTGCTCATCGTACGCCTCGCCTTTCGCAAGCCATTGGATCCGCGGGATCCGCGTCTCAGTCAAAACTGGGAATAATGTTGGCCTTGTCGATCAAATCGATCGGCAACAGGAACTCATGGTCTTCCACCTGCACCACGATGTCCTGCTCTTCCACTCCGCGCAGAAGGCCCTGAAAATTACGTCGACCTTCGAACGGCGAGCGCAACTTTATCTTCACTTGTTCGCCGGCATGCGAGGCAAACTGTTCAAGGGTGAACAGCGGGCGTTCCATGCCAGGAGAGGAAACCTCAAGGGTGTATTCATTGGTGATGGGGTCTTCGACGTCCAGGACACCACTGATCTGGCGGCTGACGATGGCACAGTCGTCCACCAGCACACCGCCTTCTTTATCGATATAAACGCGCAACACGGAATGGCGACCTTGAGCCGAATACTCAATACCCCAGCATTCATAGCCAAGGGCCACGACCACCGGGGCCAACAAGGCCTGCAACTGTTCTAGCTTGCTCGACACCTGAACCCCCTCGTGCATCTCTGTGCATGCAATAGAAATAAACAAAAAATGGGCGAATCGCCCATCCCTGAAACGCCGTCGAACAGCGGCGTCATGAAGTACCCAGCCAACAAAAAGCCCCTGAAAAGGGGCTCCGCTAAAACTGGTTGCGGGGGCCGGATTTGAACCGACGACCTTCGGGTTATGAGCCCGACGAGCTACCAGACTGCTCCACCCCGCGACAAAGCTGGGGCGGAAGTATACGACCGATCCCTTGCAGGGTCAATGTAACCTTCCACCTACAAGAAAGCCCGCAACAGCGGGCTCTCCTGATAATTGGTACCGAGAAGGGGACTCGAACCCCTACACCCTATGGGCACAACCACCTCAAGGTTGCGTGTCTACCAATTCCACCACCTCGGCAATACAACGTTTACAGCATGAAACCCATTTTACTTCTGCTCTGGAGCCTTGGGTACATCAGTCGGTGAGGCCGACTTTGGTTCCTGGAGCACCGGTACATCATCAGATGCCGGTTTCTGCTTTGGCACTTCCAACACCGCTGGGTTTGGCAAACCTACTTGAGTCAGCTCATGAGCTTTCTCTTTAGCAAAGTAACCTAACCCCAAGCTGGTTATGAAGAAACCTGCGGCAAGTATAGCAGTAAACTTACTAAGAAAGGTAGAGGAACCTTGGCTTCCGAACACAGTATTTGAAGCACCTGCCCCGAAAGACGCACCAGCGTCCGCACCTTTACCCTGTTGCAGCAATACCAGAGCGACAACGCCCAGGGCACCCAACAGATGAAGAACGACTACGACTGTTTCCAGCATTTTTTCAGTTTCCCGCGGCGCGACAGATCGCACCGAACTCATCTGCATTCAGGGAAGCCCCACCAATGAGCCCCCCATCGATATCCGGCATGCCGAACAGTTCGACCGCATTGGCCGCCTTCACGCTGCCGCCGTATAGAAGCCGCACACCTTGTGCGACCTCAGAATTCTTTGCCGCCAACTGCGCGCGAATGGCGGCGTGCACATCCTGCGCCTGTTGCGGCGAAGCTGTCAGCCCGGTGCCAATGGCCCAGACCGGTTCGTAAGCGATGACAGCCTTGGCAAAAGCGCCGACACCCAGCTCCTCGATAATACTGTCCAGCTGACGCGAAACCACTTCCAGCGTCTTGCCGGCCTCACGCTGCTCCAGGGTTTCCCCTACACAGAGCACCGGAATCAAACCACAGGCCTGCGCTGCCGCAAACTTGCGGATGAGGACCGCATCCAACTCACCCATGATCAGGCGACGTTCGGAATGCCCTACCAGCACCAGGGAACACCCTGCATCGAGCAACTGACTCGGTGCAACTTCACCGGTCAAGGCGCCCTGCTGGGGCTCCACCGCCGAGTTCTGCGCACCCACCAGAATCGATTTGCCTTCCAAGCCTTCAACCACTTGGCTGATATGCAGGCAAGACGGGAATACCGCCACATCGACACCGCTCGGCAAGGCCAGGTCACGCAGGCCGTTGATCAGCTCGACGACGCTGGCGCGGGTACCGTGCATCTTCCAGTTACCAGCTACCATTGGGCGACGCATGCTGTACCTCGCAGGTCAAAGTGGGCGCAGATGTTACCCAACCACATCCTCACTGGCAAGCCGAAATCAGGCGCAAACTTCAGTCACCAGTTTTGCCAGTGCATCGGCGTGACCACGGACCATCGCTTCGTCCTCGCCTTCGACCATTACCCGCACCAGCGGCTCGGTACCGGACTTGCGCAACAGCACCCGGCCGCGACCGTTCATGGCCTCGGTGACACGCTCGCAAGCCTGCATCACCTTCGGGTGTTTGACCGGGTCGACGCCGCCGGCAAAACGCACATTGACCAGCACCTGCGGGCACTTGCGCAGCGCCTGGCGCGCCTGGGCCAGACCTTCGCCACGGCGGCGCAGGGCCATCAGGGTTTGCAACGCGGCGATGATCGCATCACCGGTAGTGGTGTGATTCAGGCAGAGAATATGCCCGGAGTTTTCACCCCCCACCAGCCAGTTGCGCTCCAGCAACTCGGCAATCACATAACGGTCGCCGACATTGGCGCGCACGAACGGGATATCCAGCTCCTTGAAGGCCAGCTCGAGCCCCAGGTTGCTCATCAAGGTACCGACCACACCGCCGTTCAGCTTGCCGCGCTCGGCCATATCCCGGGCAATGATGAACACCAGTTCGTCACCATCCACCACGGCACCGGTGTGATCGACCATCAACACCCGATCGCCGTCGCCGTCGAAGGCGATGCCCAGGTCCGCCTGCTCGGCCAGCACCGCCGCCTGCAGCGACTTCATATGGGTCGAACCGCAGTTGTCGTTGATGTTCAGACCGTTGGGCGCCGCCGACAGGGCGACGACCTGCGCGCCCAGTTCGCGAAACACACTCGGCGCGACCTTGTAGGTGGCGCCGTGGGCACAGTCGATAACAATCTTCAGGCCCGCGAGATTGGTCCCCGACGGCACACTGCTCTTGCAGAATTCGATATAGCGACCAGCCGCGTCATTGATCCGCGAGACCTTGCCGAGCTTTTCCGACTCGACCACGGTCATCGGCGCATCGAGCAATTCCTCGATCATCAGTTCGACATCATCCGGCAGCTTGGTGCCCGCGCCAGAGAAAAACTTGATGCCGTTGTCGTCATGGGGGTTGTGCGACGCGCTGATCACGATCCCCGCCTCGGCATGAAAGGTCCGGGTCAGGTAGGCGATGGCCGGCGTCGGCATCGGCCCCAGCAGCATCACATCGGCGCCGGCAGCGGAAAGACCGGCTTCCAGGGCGGACTCGAACATATAGCCGGAGATCCGCGTGTCCTTGCCAACCAGCACCTTGCAGGCACCCAGCTTGCGGAACGCCATGCCGGCGGCCCAACCGAGCTTGAGCATGAAGTCCGGGGTGATCGGGTACTGCCCTACGCGCCCACGAATACCGTCGGTGCCGAAGTATTTTTTCTTCATCAGAACTCCATCGTTCTTATTGTGCAGCGTCGACGGCAGCAATCATGCGCACCACGTCGACCGTTTCGGCGACATCGTGCACACGAAGAATCCGTGCGCCCTTGCTTATCGCCAATGCCGCCAGGGCCAGGCCGCCGTACAGGCGTTCACCGACCGGGCGACCGAGGGCCTGTCCTATCATGCTCTTGCGCGAGACGCCGACCAATAGCGGCCGCCCCAGGGCATGCAAGGCTTCCATATGCTTGAACAGGCTCAGGTTGTGCGCCAGGGTCTTGGCAAAGCCAAACCCCGGGTCGAGCACAATGCGCTCGGCGGCGATACCGGCTGCCGCGCATACCGCCATGTGCTCGGCGAGAAAATCCACCACC
Organism: Pseudomonas gingeri; assembly: GCF_013385425.1. Lineage (GTDB taxonomy): Bacteria > Pseudomonadota > Gammaproteobacteria > Pseudomonadales > Pseudomonadaceae > Aquipseudomonas > Aquipseudomonas gingeri_D. Next base: position 56,292 of record NZ_JACAQA010000016.1, read on the forward strand.
TCGCGCGTGACGTCGTCGTAGTGGGGATTGTCCTGCATATTGCCCGGCTCGCCGAGCATATGCATCAGACAGACCGGCAAGCCGGTAGACGCAGCAGCCTGCAGGGCACCGTCACGCCGCAACGAGCGCACGTCATTGATCAGGCCCGCGCCCAAGCGAGCGCTCTCCAGCATGACCTGCGGCGTGGACGTATCGACCGAGATGATCACATCCAGTTCCCGATGGATACGCTCGACCACCGGCGCGACACGCTCCAGCTCCTCCAGAGGAGAAACCACGGGCGCACCGGGACGGGTCGACTCGCCACCGATATCGATCAGCGTCGCCCCCGCCTCGACCATGGCCTGCGCGTGGCGCAAGGCGGCATCGAGGTGGTTGAAACGACCGCCATCGGAAAAGGAATCAGGGGTGACGTTGAGGATGCCCATGACATGCGTCCGGGCCAAATCAAGAACCCGGTTGCCGCAAGGCAACCGGGTCGAGGACTGAACAGAAGTCATTTCAAACCTTAATGATCAGCCGCGGGGCCGCCGATCGGCGTTTCTGGTCGTTCGTTCTGGACCACCGGCGGAGTACCCGAGGTGCCCGAACCGCCTTCCCAATCGCGTGGTTCACGCGGCGGGCGACCAGCCATGATGTCGTCGATCTGCTCGGCATCGATGGTTTCGTACTTCATCAGCGCGTCCGCCATGGCGTCGAGCTTGTCGCGGTTATCCGTCAGGATCTGCTTGGCCGTGCCGTAGCACTGGTCAATGATGCTGCGCACTTCCGAATCGATCAGCTTGGCCGTTTCGCCGGAGAAGCTGGCATTCTGACCGCCACCGCCACGACCCAGGAATACTTCCTGGTCTTCCTCGGCGTACATCAGCGGACCCAGTTTCTCGGACAGGCCCCACTTGGTGACCATGTTCCGGGCAATCTGGCTGGCACGCATGATGTCGTTGGAGGCGCCGGTGGTGACACCGTCGAAGCCCAGGGTCATCTCTTCAGCGATACGGCCGCCATACAGCGAGCAGATCTGGCTGATCAGCGCACGCTTGGACAGGCTGTAGCGATCTTCTTCCGGCAGGAACATGGTCACACCCAGCGCACGACCGCGCGGGATGATAGAGACCTTGTAGACCGGATCATGCTCGGGCACCACACGACCGACAATGGCATGACCGGCCTCGTGATACGCGGTGTTCTGTTTTTCCTTCTCGGACATGACCATGGATTTGCGCTCGGCGCCCATCATGATCTTGTCTTTCGCCAGTTCGAACTCTTTCATCTCGACGATGCGCTTGCCGGCACGCGCGGCGAACAGGGAAGCCTCGTTCACCAGGTTGGCCAGGTCGGCACCGGAGAAGCCCGGCGTACCGCGTGCAATCACCCCTGGCGCGACGTCGTCGCCCATGGGCACCTTGCGCATATGCACTTTGAGAATCTGTTCGCGACCGCGGATATCCGGCAGACCAACGACCACCTGACGGTCGAAGCGACCAGGACGCAGCAGCGCCGGGTCGAGTACGTCAGGACGGTTGGTGGCGGCAATCACGATGATGCCGTCGTTCATCTCGAAACCGTCCATCTCCACCAGCAACTGGTTGAGGGTCTGTTCGCGCTCGTCATGACCACCGCCCATGCCGGCACCACGGTGACGACCGACCGCATCGATTTCATCGATGAAGATGATGCAAGGCGCGTGTTTCTTCGCCTGCTCGAACATGTCACGGACACGGCTGGCACCGACACCGACGAACATCTCGACGAAATCGGAACCGGAAATAGTGAAGAACGGCACCTTGGCTTCGCCGGCAATCGCCTTGGCCAGCAAGGTTTTACCGGTACCCGGAGGACCGACCATCAGCACGCCGCGAGGAATCCGGCCGCCCAGGCGCTGGAACTTGCCCGGATCGCGGAGGAACTCCACCAGCTCGCCGACTTCTTCCTTGGCTTCGTCGCAACCGGCGACGTCGGCCAGGGTGGTTTTCACCTGGTCTTCGGAAAGCAGGCGCGCCTTGCTCTTGCCGAAACTCATCGGCCCGCCCTTGCCGCCCGCACCGCCCTGCATCTGGCGCATGAAGAACATGAACACCGCGATGATCACCAGGATCGGGAAGCTGGCGACCAGCAATTGGGTCCAGATGCTCTGCTGCTCAGGCTGCTTGCCTTCGACCACGACGTGGTTGTCCACCAGGTCGCCGATCAGGCCATTGTCCTGGATGGCCGGACGGATGGTCTTGAAGCTGTCGCCATCGTTGCGCTTGCCGGTGATCACGTAGCCGTCCACGGCAACGCGCTCGACTTTGCCATCCTTGACCTGCTGGATGAAGTCGGAGTAGTTGAGGGTCTGCGGCTCGTTAGGACTGGAGAAGTTGTTCATCACCGTCACCAGGACAGCCGCGATGATCAACCACAGGATCAGATTCTTTGCCATATCGTTCAATTAACTACCCTCATGAAGCGGGATCCGCTACTGGCGCGCGCTTCGCATGATATTCACCGGCATAACTTACTACATTACCTACAGATCCTGCAGGCGCCGTCTGTAACCCTTTGTGAAACAATCACTACACAATATGCGCTTATTCTCACGGGGCGAAATACGAAAAACCTATCGCCCCGGCCAAGAACCTCGTCTTACTCGATCCGTCCGCGGAAGCCACGACCCAGCAGATACTGCTCGCGGGACCGATCACGGGAAGACGACGGCTTGCGCGTCTGGACCTTTTCAAACAGTTTGCGGAAGTTCTTGTGGTACTCGTCGAAGCCTTCGCCCTGGAAAACCTTGATCAAAAAATCACCACCGGGGCGTAGGACGCGTCCGGCGAGATCGAGAGCCAGTTCACAAAGGAACATCGAACGCGGCATATCCACTTCGGGTGTACCACTCATATTGGGGGCCATATCGGAAATCACAAGGTCCACCTCGGAATTTCCCACTGCCGCGAGGATTTCAGCCAGGACGGAGTCCTCGGTGAAGTCGCCCTTGATGAAGGTCACATCGGGGATGCTGTCCATGTCCAGGATGTCGGACGCGATCAGACGACCCTTGCCACCAATCAGACGACTGGTCACCTGGGACCAGCCACCCGGCGCCGCGCCGAGGTCGATCACGGTCATGCCCGGGCGAATGATCCGGTCCTTCTCCTGGATCTCCAGCAATTTGTAGCTGGCCCGGGAGCGGTAGCCGTCTTTTTGCGCCATTTTGACGTATGGATCGTTGAAATGTTCTTTCAGCCAGTTAAGGCTAGTCTTGGAACGGGCCACGGGCCACCTCGAAAAAATAGTCGAATCGCGATTAACTGGGCGGTCCCGGACGCGCTCGGGTAAACTGGCCGCCGCTTTTTACAAGATCAGACGCAGGGGTCAGATTATGCCGCTCACTCAAGAGCAGAAGAAACAGTACAAATCCATCGGCCACCATCTGAAACCAGTATTGACTGTGGCTGACAACGGTTTGACCGAAGGTGTGTTAGCCGAGCTTGAACGCGCATTGGGCGATCATGAGCTGATCAAGATCAAGCTCAATATCCTCGACCGCGAATCGCGCCTGGAGGCCATTGCGCAACTGTGCAAGGCCGGCAAGGCGGATCTGGTGCAAGTCATCGGCAAGATGGCGCTGCTGTATCGCAAGAACTTCAGCGTCAACAAGCAGTTGTCCAACGTCCATCGCTTCAAGTGACGTAGACGGGTCAAGGGTACGCCGTGCGTACCCTGCCACTCTCGCCCGGCACCGGTTGCAGCACCAGCACCAGGCCGCAAAGGCCGAGCACCAGGTAACTGAACAACTGCCAGCGCAATGCATCCGGCAGCCAGGTACGCACCGCGAAATACATCCCGCACGCATACAGCGACATCAGCAGCAATTGCCCGCGCGTATCGCGCCAGAGGCTTGCCCGGCCTTCGGCCTGGAGCAACACCAAGGTCTGCACGATCACACACACCGTGGCAAACCCTATCAATAAAGAGCCCAGCAGGCTATTGATCTCGTCGATCAGCAGCGGTGCCAGGCCGATTTTCGTCAACACCGGCAACAAGCCGATGTGCAGCAGCCACAGGCCGCCGACCCAGAGCATCTGGGTCAGCTGCCAGAGCATGGCGCCCGCACGTAGCGGGCGCCGGCGTTCAGATGTGGCGGACTTCAACAATCTCGTACTCGATAACGCCACTCGGCGTTTTGACAGCCACCACGTCACCCTCTTCCTTGGCAATCAAGGCGCGGGCCAGCGGTGAGCCGACGGAGATCTTGCCGAGTTTGAAGTCGGCTTCGTCTTCACCCACGATATGGTAAACCACGCTTTCGTCGGTTTCGACGTTGGCGATTTCCACGGTGGTGCCAAAAATCACCTTGCCGGTGTGCGGGATGGTCGTGACGTCGATGATCACCGCGTTCTGCATGCGACCTTCGATGTCACGGATCCGCGCCTCGACCATACCCTGCTGCTCGCGAGCAGCGTGGTATTCGGCGTTTTCCTTCAAGTCACCCAGCTCGCGGGCCGTACCGATGTCCTGGCTCAGCTTCGGACGGACGACCTTGGTCAGGTGAGCATGCTCTTCTTCCAGGGCTTTCGCGCCCTGGACGGTCATGGGGTATTTGATCATGCCTTCAATCCTGCGTGTAGATCCTGCAAGCGACGCACGGTCTTCTCCGGACCGAACTTGAGCGCTTCGCAGATGGCTTCGCCAGCAGCAATGGTAGTGGTGCAGTAGATCTTGTGCTGCAGCGCGTTACGACGAATGGAGTACGAGTCAGCGATCGACTGACGGCCTTCGGTCGTGTTGATGATCAGGGTGACTTCGTCATTCTTGATCATGTCGACGACGTGCGGACGACCTTCCGTCACCTTGTTGACCCGGCGCACTTTCAGCCCGGCCGCTTCGATCAGCTTGGCCGTGCCGGCAGTGGCCACCACTTCGAAGCCCAAGTTGATCAGATCACGGGCCACGCCTGCAACCAGTGGCTTGTCGTCATCACGCACGCTGATAAAGGCGGTACCGCCGGTCGGCAGCACTTCGCTGGCACCCATCTGGGCCTTGGCGAAGGCTTCGCCGAAGGTGTCGCCAACGCCCATCACTTCACCGGTGGACTTCATCTCAGGGCCCAGGATCGGGTCCACGCCAGGGAATTTGGCGAAGGGGAACACCGCCTCTTTCACGCTGTAGAAGTTCGGAATGATTTCCTTGGTGAAGTTCAGCTCCTTCAGGGTCTTACCGGCCATCACGCGGGCGGCGATCATGGCCAGGGAGACACCGATGCACTTGGAGACGAACGGCACGGTCCGCGAGGCGCGCGGGTTGACTTCGATGACGTAGATATCTTCGCCTTGCAAGGCCAACTGCACGTTCATCAGGCCGACAACGCCCAATTCCAGGGCCATTTTCTTGACCTGGTCGCGCATCTCGTCCTGGATGTGCGCCGGCAGCGAGTACGGCGGCAGCGAGCACGCGGAGTCACCGGAGTGAACGCCGGCCTGTTCGATGTGCTGCATGATCGCGCCGATCACCACGTCGGTGCCGTCGCAGACCGCATCCACGTCCATTTCGATGGCGCAGTTGAGGAAGTGGTCCAGCAACACCGGGCTGTCGTTGGAGACTTTCACCGCATCACGCAGGTAACGCTTGAGCTCTTCTTCTTCGTAGACGATTTCCATCGCCCGGCCGCCCAGTACGTAGGACGGACGCACCACCAGCGGGTAACCGATCTTGCTGGCGGCACGAATCGCTTCGTCTTCGCTGCGCACGGTGGCGTTTGGCGGCTGACGCAGGTTCAGGCGCTCGACCATCTGCTGGAAGCGCTCACGGTCTTCGGCACGGTCGATGGCGTCAGGGCTCGTGCCGATGATCGGCACGCCGGCCGCTTCCAGGGCACGCGCCAGTTTCAACGGGGTCTGGCCGCCGTACTGGACGATCACACCTTTCGGCTTCTCGACACGGACGATTTCCAGCACGTCTTCCAGGGTCACCGGCTCGAAGTACAGGCGATCGGAGGTGTCGTAGTCGGTGGACACGGTTTCCGGGTTGCAGTTGACCATGATGGTCTCGTACCCGTCTTCGCGCAGCGCCAGGGCCGCGTGTACACAGCAGTAGTCGAACTCGATGCCCTGGCCGATACGGTTCGGACCGCCGCCGAGGATCATGATCTTGTCGCGACCCGATGGCGCGGCCTCGCACTCTTCTTCATACGTCGAGTAGAGGTAGGCGGTGTCGGTGGCGAACTCGGCCGCGCAGGTGTCGACGCGCTTGTAGACCGGGAACACTTCCAGCTTGTGACGGTGGGTCCGCAGGTTTTTCTCGGTCACGCCCAGCAGCTTGGCCAGACGCATGTCGGAGAAGCCCTTGCGCTTGAGGCGGAACATCAGGTCGCGGTCGATGGCCGACAGACCCAGGGTCTTGACCTTCTCTTCGTCCTTGATCAGATCTTCGATCTGCACCAGGAACCACGGATCGATCATGTTCATGCCGAAGATTTCTTCGACGGTCATGCCAGCGCGGAAGGCATCGGCCACGTACCAGATACGCTCGGCGCCCGGCACGGTCAGCTCGCGCTTGAGCACGTTCATGCTTTCCGGGTTGCTCAGGTCGAGCTTCTCGTCCAGGCCGCAAACACCCACTTCCAGGCCGCGCAGGGCTTTCTGCAGGGATTCCTGGAAGGTCCGGCCGATGGCCATGACTTCACCGACCGACTTCATCTGGGTGGTCAGGCGGGCGTCGGCTTTCGGGAACTTCTCGAAGGCGAAGCGCGGCAGCTTGGTCACGACGTAGTCGATGGACGGTTCGAAGGACGCCGGAGTCTTGCCGCCGGTGATGTCGTTCGACAGTTCGTCCAGGGTGTAACCCACGGCCAGCTTGGCCGCGACCTTGGCGATCGGGAAGCCGGTGGCTTTCGAAGCCAGGGCCGAGGAACGCGATACCCGCGGGTTCATTTCGATCACGACCATGCGGCCGGTGTTCGGGCAGATGCCGAACTGAACGTTGGAACCACCGGTTTCCACGCCGATCTCGCGCAGTACCGCCAGGGAGGCGTTACGCAGGATCTGGTATTCCTTGTCGGTCAGGGTCTGTGCCGGCGCAACGGTGATCGAGTCACCGGTGTGCACGCCCATCGGGTCGAAGTTCTCGATGGAGCAGACGATGATGCAGTTGTCCTTTTTATCGCGGACCACCTCCATCTCGTACTCTTTCCAGCCGATCAGCGACTCGTCGATCAGCAGTTCCTTGGTCGGCGACAGGTCCAGGCCACGGGCGCAGATTTCTTCGAACTCTTCACGGTTGTAGGCGATACCGCCACCGGTGCCGCCCATGGTGAAGGACGGACGGATGATGCACGGGAAGCCAAGCTTCTCGAGGACCGCATTGGCCTCTTCCATGCTGTGGGCGATACCGGAACGCGGGCAGTCCAGGCCGATGGATTTCATCGCCTTGTCGAAGCGCGAACGGTCTTCGGCCTTGTCGATGGTGTCGGCGTTGGCACCGATCATTTCCACGCCGAACTTCTCGAGCACGCCTTCGCGCTCCAGGTCCAGGGCGCAGTTCAGGGCGGTCTGGCCACCCATGGTCGGCAGCAGGGCGTCCGGACGCTCCTTCTCGATGATCTTGGCCACGGTCTGCCACTTGATCGGTTCGATGTAGGTGGCGTCGGCCATGGCCGGGTCGGTCATGATGGTGGCCGGGTTCGAGTTCACCAGGATGACGCGGTAACCCTCTTCGCGCAGGGCCTTGCAGGCCTGGGCGCCGGAGTAGTCGAATTCACAGGCCTGGCCGATCACGATCGGGCCGGCACCGAGAATCAGGATGCTTTTTATGTCTGTACGTTTTGGCATGGGTTTGTCACTCAAATCCGCAGGTCAGTCGGCAAGCCGTTGAACAATCCTAGAAGAGACCCGGGGGGCCGCCGCGTTGCGGGGCCGCCCCGGGTATTCAGGCGATCAACGGCGCTTGGCCATCTCATTGATGAAGCGATCGAACAGCGGCGCAACGTCGTTCGGGCCCGGGCTGGCTTCAGGGTGGCCCTGGAAGCTGAACGCGCTCTTGTCGGTGCGCTCGATGCCTTGCAGGGAACCGTCGAACAGCGACTTGTGGATCGCCCGGACATTGGCCGGCAGGGTCGCTTCATCCACGGCAAAACCGTGGTTCTGGCTGGTGATCATGACAACGCCGGTGTCCAGGTCCTGGACCGGGTGGTTGGCACCGTGATGGCCGTGACCCATTTTCAGGGTCTTGGCGCCGGAGGCCAGGGCCAGCAGCTGGTGACCCAGGCAGATACCGAACACCGGGATCTCGGTTTCCAGCACGTCCTTGATCGCCTGGATAGCGTAGTCGCATGGCTCGGGATCGCCCGGGCCGTTGGACAGGAACACGCCGTCCGGCTGCAGGGCCAGAACATCGCTGGCCGGGGTTTGCGCCGGCACGACCGTCACGCGGCAGCCGCGCTCGACCAGCATGCGCAGGATGTTGTGCTTGATCCCGTAGTCGTAGGCCACGACATGGTAAGGCAGCTCGGAGGCTTCGATGGTCGCGTGGCTGTCGGTCTTCAAGTCCCAGACCGTCGAGCGCCACTCGTACTGCTCGGTGGTGCTGACGACTTTCGCCAGGTCCATGCCCTTCAGGCCAGGGAAACCTTGCGCTGCGGCAATTGCCGCGGCTTCGGAAATATTGTCGCCGGCCATGATGCAGCCGTTCTGCGAGCCTTTTTCCCGCAGGATGCGGGTCAGGCGACGGGTGTCGATACCGGCGATGGCCACCACGTTGTTGGCCTTCAGGTAATCGGACAGCGACATGGTGTTACGCCAGTTGCTCGCTACCAGCGGCAGGTCGCGAATGACCAGGCCGGCGGACCAGACACGATCGGACTCGGCATCTTCCGGCGTGGTGCCGGTGTTGCCGATGTGCGGGTAGGTCAGGGTAACGATTTGCTGGGCATAGGAAGGATCGGTAAGGATTTCCTGATAGCCGGTCATGGCGGTGTTGAACACCACCTCACCAACGGTCTGACCGTCGGCTCCAATGGCTTCGCCGCGAAAAATGCTGCCATCAGCAAGGGCGAGTATGGCTGGCTTAGTCAAGAAGACCTCCCGTAAATAAAGCCTGAAAGGGCGATCGCAGGTTGTAAAAAAGCGGAATGACGTATGGACACGTCACCCCGCTCGTTCACTGAATTATTCTGCGCGCTTTTAGTGGACACACTAAAGCTGTAGCTTACAGAAAAAGGCTTTTTTAATCCACCGCTAATGAGCCGAAAAGGCCAGGGAATGCGACAGGGCGTCGCTTTGCGGTGCGAAACAGGGCGGGCAGACCTTGCCAACCCTGCTTCCGGGACATCAATCAGTGCAGTTCGAGCACATCCTGCATATCGTACAGGCCTGGCGTCTTGCCATCCAGCCACAATGCCGCACGCACCGCACCCTTGGCGAAGGTCATGCGACTCGAAGCCTTGTGGGTGATCTCCAGGCGCTCGCCCTCGGCAGCGAACAGCACGGTGTGATCACCGACCACATCACCGCCGCGCACCGTGGCAAAACCGATGGTGTCATGTGCCCGCGCACCGACATGACCTTCGCGACCATAGACCGCGACCTTCCGCAGATCACGCCCCAGGGTATCGGCAATCACCTCGCCCATGCGCATGGCCGTTCCCGAAGGCGAATCGACCTTGTGCCGATGATGCGTCTCGATAATCTCGATATCCGCTTCATCGCCCATCACCCGAGCGGTCAGCGCGAGCAACTTCAGCGACAGATTGACCCCGACACTGAAATTGGCGGCGAAGACGATGGGAATATCCTTGCCCGCCTCCACCAGCAACTGCTTCTGCTCGGCGCTCAGGCCGGTGGTACCGATCACCATGGCCTTGCCCGCCTGGCGACAGAACGCCAGGTTTTTCAGCATCACTTCCGGCAGCGTGAAGTCGATCAACACATCGAACCCATCCGCCAGCGCATCCAACCCCTCGGACAACGGCACGCCGATACGCCCCAACGAAGCCAACTCGCCGGCATCCGCACCGACCAGCGAACTGCCGGGACGGACGATCGCCGCCGTCAGAGCGGTGAGCGGAGCGCGTTGCTGCACCGCTTCGATCAGGATCTTGCCCATGCGCCCGGCGGCGCCCATCACAGCTATACGTCGCATGCCTCGCTCCTTACAGGTCGCCGAAGAAACGCTTCATGCCTTCGAACCAACCGCTGGCCTTGGGCGAATGAGAGCTGTCACCATCCAGGGAGGAGCGGAACTCTTCGAGCAACTCACGCTGGCGACGGCTCAGGTTCACCGGGGTCTCGACGGCCACACGGCACATCAGGTCACCCGCACCGCCGCCACGCACGGGCGCAACGCCCTTGCCGCGCAGACGGAACTGCTTGCCGGTCTGGGTCCCTTCCGGAATCTTCAACTTGACGCGACCGTCCAGGGTCGGCACTTCCAGCTCGCCACCCAGGGCCGCATCGACGAAGCTGATCGGCACCTCGCAGAACAGATGCTTGCCGTCGCGCTGGAAAATATCGTGTTCGCGGACATTGATCACGACATACAGATCGCCGGTCGGACCACCCTGGGTACCCGCCTCGCCTTCGCCGGACAGGCGAATACGGTCACCGGTATCGACGCCCGACGGCACTTTCACCGACAGGGTCTTGTACTCTTCCACGCGACCCTGACCATGGCAGGAATCGCACGGATCGGAAATGATCTTGCCCTGGCCATGGCAACGCGGGCAGGTTTGCTGCACCGAGAAGAAGCCTTGCTGCATGCGCACCTGGCCGATACCGCCACAGGTCGGGCAAGTGATCGGCGCGGAACCTTTCTTGGCCCCGGAACCGTCGCACGGCTTGCAGTTGACCAGCGTCGGAACGCGGATATTGACGGTGGTACCGCGCACCGCTTCTTCCAGATTCAGTTCCAGGGTGTAGCGCAGATCACTGCCGCGCTGTGCGCCACCACGGGAACCGCCGCGACCGCCACCAAAGAAATCGCTGAATACATCGCCGAAGATATCGGAGAAATTCTGCCCGCCGAAACCGGCACCGCCGCCACCCATGCTCGGGTCGACGCCCGCATGGCCGTACTGGTCGTAGGCTGCACGCTTGCTGGAATCGGACAGTACTTCGTAGGCCTCGTTGGCCTCCTTGAACAGCTCTTCCGACGCCTTGTCATCCGGATTACGGTCCGGGTGATGTTTCATCGCGAGGCGGCGGTACGCTTTTTTCAGGTCCGCTTCGCTGGAGCCACGCTCGACCCCCAAAACCTCGTAATAGTCACGCTTTGCCATGATTCTTTGCACTCTTGAGGATGTTCGGGACAACCGACTGGAACAGTCCCGCCCCTACCACCAGCACCCGAACGCTGTCGCATGCTGTAAAAATTCGTCTATTCCAGACACGCCAACGCGGGAGCAAGCTCCCGCGCGGCGACATCCTACCAGTCACCGCTCAAGGGCAGTCAACCGGTTGACCTACAAGTGGTTACTTGTGTTCTTTGACTTCTTCGAACTCAGCGTCGACGACGTCATCCTTGTGGTGCGCTTCTTCCTGGGCAGGTTGTGCACCGGCTTCAGGCTTGGCGCCCTGTTCGGCGTACATCTTCTGGGCCACAGGCGCGGAGACCTTGGACAGCTCCTCGACCTTGGCTTCGATAGCGGCCTTGTCGTCGCCTTTGACAGCGGCTTCCAGGGCAACCACGGCCGCTTCGATCGCGGTTTTCTCTTCGGCGGTCACCTTGTCACCGGCGTCAGCAACCATCTTGCGCGTCGAATGCACCAGGGCATCACCCTGGTTGCGGGCACTGGCCAGCTCTTCGAACTTGCGGTCTTCTTCGGCATTGAGCTCGGCATCACGAATCATCTGCTGGATTTCTTCATCCGACAGGCCGGAGTTGGCCTTGATGGTGATCTTCTGCTCTTTGCCGGTGGCCTTGTCCTTCGCGCCGACGTGCAGGATGCCGTTGGCGTCGATGTCGAAAGTCACTTCGATCTGTGGCACGCCACGTGGCGCTGGTGGAATCTCGGCCAGGTCGAACTTGCCCAGGGACTTGTTCTGCGTGGCTTGCTTACGCTCACCCTGCAGGACGTGGATGGTCACGGCGCCCTGGTTGTCGTCGGCAGTCGAGAACACTTGCGATTTCTTGGTAGGAATCGTGGTGTTTTTCTCGATCAGCGCGGTCATCACGCCACCCATGGTTTCGATACCCAGGGTCAGCGGGCTGACGTCGAGCAGCAGAACGTCTTTCACGTCACCGGCCAGAACAGCGCCCTGAATAGCAGCACCCATGGCAACAGCTTCGTCCGGGTTGACGTCTTTACGGGCTTCTTTACCGAAGAAATCGGTGACCAGCTTCTGCACCAGCGGCATCCGGGTCTGACCACCGACCAGGATCACGTCGTTGATCTTGGCGACGTCGATACCGGCGTCTTTCAGCGCGATGCGGCAAGGTTCGATGGTGCGCTGAACCAGGTCTTCCACCAGCGCTTCCAGCTTGGCGCGGGAGATTTTCACGTTCAAGTGCTTGGGACCGGTGGCATCTGCGGTGATGTACGGCAGGTTGACGTCGGTCGACTGAGCCGAGGACAGCTCGATCTTGGCTTTTTCAGCAGCTTCTTTCAGGCGCTGCATGGCCAGCGGGTCACCTTTGAGGTTCATGCCGCTTTCTTTCTTGAACTCGTCGACGAGGTAGTCGATCAGACGAATGTCAAAGTCTTCACCGCCGAGGAAGGTGTCACCGTTGGTGGCCAACACTTCGAACTGGTGCTCGCCATCGACTTCGGCGATTTCGATCACCGACACGTCGAAGGTACCGCCACCCAGGTCATAAACGATGACGGTGTGGTCGCCCTTGGCCTTGTCCATACCGTAGGCCAGAGCGGCCGCGGTCGGTTCGTTGATGATGCGCTTGACGTCCAGACCGGCGATACGACCGGCGTCCTTGGTGGCCTGGCGCTGGCTGTCGTTGAAGTAGGCCGGAACGGTGATGACCGCTTCAGTCACAGTCTCGCCGAGGTAGTCTTCGGCGGTTTTCTTCATCTTCTTCAGGATTTCAGCCGAGATCTGTGGCGGCGCCATTTTCTGGCCGTTCACTTCAACCCAAGCGTCGCCGTTGTCAGCCTTGGCGATTTTGTAAGGGACCATCTTGATGTCTTTCTGAACGACTTCTTCGTCGAACTTGCGACCGATCAGACGCTTCACCGCGTACAGGGTGTTATGCGGATTGGTCACCGCCTGGCGCTTGGCCGACTGGCCAACCAGGATTTCGCCATCGTTGGCGTAGGCAATGATCGACGGCGTGGTGCGTGCACCCTCGGCGTTTTCGATCACTTTGGCCTTGCCGTTTTCAAGAATGGAGACGCAGGAGTTGGTAGTCCCCAGGTCGATACCGATAATTTTGCCCATTTCACTCTCCCGAAACTTTGATTTTTTTTACCGCAGCGGTTATGGCCAACTGTGGTAGCACTTAAACGCTTGACTTGTAGATGGGGGGCCTTGCAGCCGATTTCAAGCCTGCTCGTCGATCGTCGGCGAAACCGGCGCCACCGCCTTGCTGACCACAACCATCGCCGGGCGCAGCAGGCGACCGTGCAGCTGATAGCCTTTCTGGAACACCTTCAGCACGCTGTTGGGCTCGACCTCGGCGCTTTCCTGCATGGCCATGGCCTGGTGCAGGGAGGCGTTGAAGGGCTCGCCGTGGGGGTCGATGGCTTCCAGCTGATAACGCTTGAGGGTGTCCTGGAACATCTTCAGGGTCAGCTCGATGCCTTCGCGCATCGGCCGGATGTTTTCATCGTCCGGGTTGGACAGGTCCAGGCCGCGCTCCAGGCTGTCGATGATCGGCAGCAGGTCGCCGGCAAACTTCTCCAGGGCGAATTTGTGCGCCTTTTCCACATCCTGCTCGGCACGCCGGCGGATGTTCTGCAGGTCGGCCGCGACACGCAACCCTTGATCCTGCGCCGCTGCCAGTTGCTCTTCGAGCACCTGGACGCGGGTAGCCAGATCGTCGCCCTGAGCCTGTGCGGCCGAGCCGGCTTCCTGATTTTGCGAATCCAGAGTCTGTTCGTCAGCCATAAAAAACCTCCTTTCAATATCGTCTGCGAGCTCGACTCGCGCTTCTGCCCCGATATATGGGGTCGCAATTTCCAGGTTCAAGGGCCGCCAGCGCGGCAATCGCACCCCGGTCCATCCGCGCGCGATTACAGATCGCGCTAAGAAACCCCGACATTCAAGCCAATCGAACTAAGGGCAAGCATTGTCAGCGCAAATCAAAACACTGTATAAATAACCAGACCTAAAGCCTGGGAGCGGCCTTCATGCTGGTGCACCTGTCCGTACATAACTACGCAATCGTCGAACATCTCGATCTGGAGCTGGATCGCGGGATGAGCGTAATCACTGGCGAAACCGGCGCCGGCAAGTCGATCATGCTCGACGCCCTCGGGCTGACCCTGGGCGATCGCGCCGACAGCGGCGTGGTCCGCCCCGGCGCGGACAAGGCCGACATCCTCGCTACCTTCGACCTCGAGGACATCCCCGAGGCCCGAGCCTGGCTCGCCGAACGCGACCTCGACAACGACGGTCCGTGCATCCTGCGCCGGGTCATTACCGCCGAAGGTCGCTCGCGCGGCTATATCAACGGCTCGCCGTGCCCCCAGGGCGACCTCAAGGCCCTCGGCGAACTGCTGATCGACATCCACAGCCAGCACGAACACCAGTCCCTGCTGAAAACCGACACCCATCGCCGACTGCTCGACGAATACGCCGGCGCCACCGACCTCGCCCGCCAGGTACAGCTTGCCGCCCAGCGCTGGCGCCAGACCCGCCAGGAACTGGAGCGCCTCTCCAATTCCGGCGACGAACAGCGCGCCCGCCACCAACTGCTCAGCTACCAGCTCGAAGAACTCGAGAACCTCGGCCTGGGGGAAAACGAGCTGGGGGACCTGGAGCAGGAACACAAGAACCTGACCAACGCCGAAACCCTGCTCGGCATCTGCCGCCAGGTGGTGGAACAGTGCAGCGAAAGCGACTCGGGCAATGTGCTCAATGCCCTGACCGCGAGCCTCAATCGCCTGTCCAGCGTCAGCAACGGCTCCGGCTCACTGGGCGAAGCCACCAACCTGCTGGCCAGCGCGCAGATCCAGATCGAGGAAGCCGTCGGCGAACTGAACCGCTTCCTCGACCACTTCGACGCCGACCCGGCCCGGTTGCAACAGCTGGAGGAGCGCCTGGACGCGATCTACACCCTGGCGCGCAAGCACCGCATCCAGCCAACGGAGGTAGCGACCCTCCAGCAAAAGCTGCTGGATGAAATCGAAACCCTCAATGCCAATGACGAAGCCATCGAGCGCCTCACCGAAGAACTCGCGGCTTATGCCCGACACTATCAGGAACGGGCACGGGAACTTAGTGATCTACGTCATCAAGCGGCGACTGGCCTCGCCAATGCCGTGGAACAGGAAATCCAGCGCCTGGGCATGCCCGGCGGACGCTTCAGCATCGAACTGCACGCCAACACCAGCAACGAACCACTGCCTTATGGCCTTGAACTGGTCGAATTGCTGGTCAGCGCCAACCCCGGTCAGCCGCTCAAGGCCCTGGCCAAGGTGGCCTCGGGGGGCGAGCTGTCACGGATCAGCCTGGCGATCCAGGTCATCACCGCACAGACCTCGCGCATCCCGACCCTGGTGTTCGACGAAGTGGACGTGGGTATCGGCGGCCCGACCGCCGAGATCGTCGGTCAACTGCTGCGTCGCCTCGGCGAGCGCGGGCAGGTACTGACCGTCACGCACCTGCCGCAAGTAGCGGCGCAAGGGCACCACCATCTATTTGTGCACAAGATGCGTGGTAGCGATGCCACCCGTACGGCAGTCTCGAAACTGAGCAAGGCTGAACGGATCGAAGAAGTCGCGCGCATGCTCGGGGGCATCGACCTGACCAAGGAGTCCCTGGCCCACGCGAAAAAGATGGTGATCACGGCCAAAGCCTGAGTCCGGATATCGACACCCGGAAAAATCCGGCAACAAAAAACACAAAGGCGACCCTGGGGTCGCCTTTGTTCGCTTCGCGAACCGGTATCCGCGACAGACTTATTTTTTCTTTTTACGTACGTACAGCACCAGATTGTGGTCCACCAGCTCGAAATCGTGCTCTTCGGCGATAGCCTTCTGCAGCTTCTCGATTTCCGGGCTGGTGAATTCGATCACCTCGCTGGTATCCACGTTGACCATATGATCGTGGTGCCCGCCGTCCGCCAGCTCGAAGACCGCATGGCCGCCATCGAAATTGTGGCGAACCACCAACCCGGCCGCTTCGAACTGGGTCAGTACACGGTAGACCGTTGCCAGGCCAACATCCTCGCCCGCTTCCATCAGCGCCTTGTAGACATCCTCGGCGCTCATGTGACGCTGCTCGGCGGAATCAAGCATTTGCAGAATCTTGACCCGTGGCAGAGTCACTTTTAAGCCGGCTTTACGTAGTTCGCTATTTTCAACCATGGTCAGCTTTCTCGCGATGCTGCTTCGCAGCTTCTCTTAATACGGGTATGATCGGGGTTTACGTTGTCCCAGCCAAGATAGTGGAAGTCGCCCACCGATGCAAAACACCAAGCTGTTGCTAACCAGTTTTACCTTAGTGGGACTGCTCGCACTCGCCGGTTGTTCATTCCCCGGGGTTTACAAAATCGACATCCAACAGGGCAATGTCGTCACGCAGGACATGATAGACCAGTTGCGCCCGGGAATGACCCGCAAGCAAGTAAGGTTTATCATGGGCAACCCTCTGTTGGTCGACACATTCCACCCCAATCGCTGGGATTACCTGTATAGCCTGCAGCCCGGCGGCGGTGAACGCCAACAGGAGCGTGTCAGCCTGATCTTCAATGCCAATGATCAACTCGCCAGCCTGTCCGGCGACTTCAAGCCCGGCGTAAGCCGTGACGAAGCGATCCTGGGCAAGGACGGCACACAAGTGAACGCTCCGGCGCAGAATGCCGAGAAGCCGCAACCTGAGAAGCCGGTCAAGCCGGGTTCGCTGCTGGACCAGATCCAGAAGGATGTCGACGGCGTAAAAGCCGTACCGGTTCCGACGCCGCAACCGCTGGACACTACGCCGCAGTAAAACGGCGGTACAAAAAAAGCCCGGCATGTCCGGGCTTTTTTTTGGCTACAGGTTTTGCGCCTTGGCCTTGGCCGCTTTTTCCGCACGCAGGCGCCGGACTTCCTTGGGATCGGCCAGCAAGGGACGATAGATTTCGATGCGATCGCCCTCCTTCACCGTGCGGCTATCGGCATCGGCGATCGCCTTGCCGAAAATCCCCAGCGGACAGCTTGCTACATCCAGCCCGGGAAACTGCTCGGCGATCCCCGACAGGCGCACCGCCGCCCGCAACGTCGTTCCCGCCGGCACTGAAACCGCCTGCAGGCACTGACGCCCGATATCGGCGTAAACCACCTCTATCGCGATCATGGGCTCAACCATGGAGTTGCTTGGCCCGCTGACAGAAGGCATCCACCAGGGTATTGGCCGCCTGATTGAACAGCGGCCCCAGGGTTGCCCGCACGAGGGGCCCGGCGTAATCGAAGGTCATGTCCAGGCTGATCTTGCAGGCTTTCTCCCCCAGGGGCTTGAACACCCAGACACCGTGCAACTGAGTGAACGGCCCCTCTTCCAGGTTCATTTCAATCGAGTGCCCCGGCAGCAGCGTATTGCGGGTGACGAAATGCTGGCTCAAGCCCGCCTTGGCTACCCCCAGCGTGGCACGCATGTGCACCTCCGAGCTTTCCAGCACCTGGGCCGTCGAGCACCACGGCAGGAACTCCGGGTAACGCGCCACGTCGTTCACCAGGTCATAAAGCGCCTGTGCCGGGTAAGGCAGCAAGGCCGAACGTTGAATATGGGTCGTCATGTCAGCGTTGATTCCACAGCTGGGCGGCAAACAAAAGTGCGCGCATTGTCCGGGATTCATCCTACGCGCTCAAGCACGCAGCTTCACCGTAGCCGAGTGACGCGCAACTCCCTATAATGCCGCCCCTATGGCTAAACAGAAGAAGCACCCCACAGGGACCATCGCGCAAAATAAAAAGGCGCGCCACGATTACTTCGTCGAACAACGGTTCGAGGCTGGTCTGGTCCTGGCCGGCTGGGAAGTAAAGAGTCTGCGTGCAGGCAAGGCACAACTGGTCGACAGTTATGTGCTGCTCAAGAACGGTGAGGCCTGGCTGTTCGGCAGCCACTTCACGCCGTTGACGACCGCCAGCACCCACGTCATTGCCGACCCGACGCGCACGCGCAAGCTGCTGCTCAACCAGCGCGAGCTGGAAAAGATCCATGCGGCCGTGCAGCAGAAGGGCCATGCCTGTGTCTGCCTGTCGCTGTATTGGAGCAAGCACCTGGTCAAGTGCGAGATCGCCCTGGGCAAGGGCAAGAAGGAATACGACAAGCGCGATACCGAGCGCGAGCGTGATGCCAACCGGGACTTGCAGCGCGCCGTGCGCAACAAGGGCAAGGAAGACTGAACCTGATCCCGAGAGCGCCATATCACCTGTGGGAGCAGAGCTTGCTCGCGAAGAGGACCTCAAGGCCGCCAAAAGCTTCGCGGCGGTGCGGCGATCCGACAAGCTCCGCTCCCACAGGTTTTGTATCTCTCGCCTTCAGATTCCCTTGCGCCGCTCCGCCCGTGCCACCCGCTGCACTTCCTGGCGCACTTCCTCCAGCACCTCCTGCACATACAGAATATGCCGGCTGGACACTTCGCGCGCGTCTTCGGCACGCCCCTCGATAATCGCCAGGTACAGCTCGCGGTGCTGGTTGATCAGCATGTCCCGGGTTTCGCTGCGCTGCTTGTACATGCCGCCAATGTTGGTCACCACATTGCGCTTGAGCAGATCGAACAAGCCGCGGATGGTATGCAGCAACACCGCGTTATGACTCGCCTCGGCAATCGCCAGGTGAAAACTCGCGTCCGCCGCGCCCTCCTCCGCCCGGCTCACCTCATCCGCACGCCCATAGCAACTCTGCAGATGCTCAAAGGCCACCCGCAGGCGCTCCCGATCCGCCTCGGTCGCCCGCAATGCCGCGTAATACGCACAAGACGCCTCCAGGGTATGACGAAACTCCAGCAGGTCACGCTGGGCCTCCGGATTGCTTTCCAGCAGATGCAGCAACGGATCGCTGAAGGTCGAACCCAGCGACTCCACCACGTAATTGCCACCGCCCTGGCGGCTGACCAGCAGCCCCTTGGCCACCAGTTTCTGGATCGCCTCGCGCAGCGACGGCCGTGAGACACCGAACTGCTCGGCCAGCGCGCGCTCGGCCGGCAGCCGCTCACCGGCCTTGAGCGTGCCCTCGAGGATCATCTCCTCCAGCCGCTGGACAATATCGTCAGACAAACGGCGCTGACGAACCTGATCAAACCCCATCACTCACTCCTCACGATCCCGAACCCTTGCCGGGACTGCCTATTCTGGCCTATCGAGGCACGACCGGCACCTGCCAGACACGACATAAATCACCTGCTCAGCCCTCTCGCCGACCACCTATCAGACGAAAGTTTCAGGGCGGCAAATTGACACATCCCTAACAAGGCTTTTAACCTAGCGTCCGGCGATTGTAAATTGGTATTACCAATTATCCAAATCCCCATCAGTGCCTGACCAACAACAATTAGGGGCCACCCCACTATGCAAACCTGGCAACAGCTCTACAGCCCTCTCGGCAGCCTCGGCCTGTCCGCTCTCGCGGCCGTGATTCCCATCGTGTTCTTCTTCCTGGCCCTGGCGGTGTTTCGCCTCAAGGGTCATGTCGCGGGCAGCATTACCCTCGCGCTGTCGATCCTGGTGGCGATCTTCGCCTTCAAGATGCCGGTCGACATGGCGCTCGCCGCCGCCGGCTACGGATTTGCCTACGGCCTGTGGCCCATTGCCTGGATCATCGTGGCGGCGGTGTTCCTCTACAAATTGACGGTCAAGAGCGGCCAGTTCGAAATCATCCGCAGTTCGGTGCTGTCGATTACCGATGACCAGCGCCTGCAAGTGCTGCTGATCGGCTTCTGCTTCGGCGCCTTCCTGGAAGGTGCCGCCGGCTTCGGCGCCCCGGTGGCGATCACCGCCGCCCTGCTGGTCGGCCTGGGCTTCAACCCGCTCTATGCCGCCGGCCTGTGCCTGATCGCCAACACCGCACCGGTGGCCTTCGGCGCCCTCGGTATCCCGATCATCGTTGCAGGCCAGGTCACTGGCATCGACGCGTTCAAGATCGGCGCCATGGCCGGTCGCCAACTGCCGCTGCTGTCGTTGTTCGTGCCGTTCTGGCTGGTGTTCATGATGGACGGCCTGCGCGGCGTGCGGGAAACCTGGCCGGCGGCCCTGGTGGCCGGCCTGAGCTTTGCCGTGACCCAGTTCTTCACCTCGAACTTCATCGGCCCGGAACTGCCGGACATCACCTCGGCGCTGGTCAGCCTGGTCTCCCTGACCTTGTTCCTGAAAATCTGGCAACCCAAGCGCACCGCCGGCGCGCAGATCGCCGGTGCCGCCGCGGGTGTGTTGAGCACCGCCAGCGCCGGCGGTTTCGGCCAGCCGCGCAGCAGCCTCGCCTCGCCCTACAGCCTGGGCCAGATCTTCAAGGCCTGGTCGCCGTTCCTGATCCTCACCGTGCTGGTGACGATCTGGACCCTGAAGTCGTTCAAGGCGTTGTTCGCCACTGGCGGCGCGATGTACGGCACGGTGTTCAGCTTTGCCATCCCGCACCTCGACCAACTGGTGATCAAGACCGCGCCGATCGTCGCGGCGCCCACCCCGATTGCAGCGATCTTCAAGCTCGACCCGATCGCGGCCACCGGCACGGCGATTTTCTTCTCCGCCCTGGTGTCGATGCTGATCCTGAAAATCGATATCAAAACTGGTCTGACCACTTTTAAAGAAACCCTGTACGAGCTGCGCTGGCCGATCCTGTCCATCGGCATGGTGCTGGCCTTCGCCTTCGTCACCAACTACTCGGGCATGTCCTCGACCATGGCCCTGGTCCTGGCCGCGACCGGCGCCGCGTTCCCGTTCTTCTCGCCGTTCCTCGGCTGGCTGGGGGTGTTCCTCACCGGTTCCGATACCTCGTCCAACGCCCTGTTCAGCTCCCTGCAGGCCACCACCGGACACCAGATCGGCGTCAGCGACACCCTGCTGGTGGCGGCCAATACCAGCGGCGGCGTAACCGGCAAGATGATCTCCCCGCAATCGATCGCCGTGGCCTGCGCCGCCACCGGCCTGGTGGGCAAGGAGTCGGATCTGTTCCGCTTCACCCTCAAGCACAGCCTGTTCTTCGCCACCATTGTCGGGCTGATCACCCTGGCCCAGGCCTATATCTTCACCGGCATGCTGGTGCACTAAAGTGACAAGGGCCGGGGGCCTGTCGAAGCCCCCGGCAACCGTTCCCTTTCAACCAAGGCTGCGAGCCCCCATGATTATTTCCGCCTCTACCGATTACCGCGCAGCGGCCCAACGCAAACTGCCGCCGTTCCTGTTCCACTATGCCGACGGCGGCGCCTACGCCGAACACACCCTGCGTCATAACGTCGAGGACCTGGCGAACATCGCCCTGCGTCAGCGCGTGCTGAAGAACATGTCCGAGCTGAGCCTGGAAACCCGGCTGTTCAATGAGACCTTGAGCATGCCGGTGGCCCTGGCGCCCGTCGGCCTGACCGGCATGTATGCCCGTCGCGGCGAGGTTCAGGCGGCCCGCGCGGCGGCGGCCAAGGGCATTCCCTTTACGATGTCGACCGTGTCGGTCTGTCCGATCGAGGAAGTGGCCCCGGCCATCAGTCGCCCCATGTGGTTCCAGCTGTACGTACTCAAGGACCGCGGCTTTATGCGCAATGCCCTGGAGCGCGCCAAGGCAGCGGGTGTCACCACCCTGGTCTTTACCGTGGACATGCCGGTGCCGGGCGCCCGCTACCGTGATGCGCACTCCGGGATGAGCGGTCCGAACGCGCCGCTGCGGCGGGTCTGGCAAGCCATGACTCACCCGCAGTGGGCCTGGGACGTGGGCCTGATGGGCAAGCCCCACGACCTCGGCAATATCTCGAAGTATCGCGGTAACCCGACCGGCCTGGGCGACTACATCGGCTGGCTGGGCAACAACTTCGACCCGTCGATTTCCTGGAAGGACCTGGAGTGGATCCGCGAGTTCTGGGAAGGGCCGATGGTCATCAAGGGTATTCTCGATCCGCAGGATGCCAGGGACGCGGTGAAATTCGGTGCCGACGGCATCGTGGTCTCCAACCATGGCGGTCGCCAGCTCGACGGCGTACTGTCCAGCGCCCGCGCCCTGCCGGCCATTGCCGATGCGGTGAAAGGCGACCTGAAGATCCTCGCCGACTCCGGCATCCGCAGCGGCCTGGACGTGGTGCGTATGATCGCTCTGGGCGCGGACACCGTACTGATCGGCCGCGCGTTCCTCTACGCACTCGCCGTCGCCGGTGAAGCGGGCGTGAAGAATCTGCTGGACCTGTTCGAGAAGGAAATGCGCGTGGCCATGGTGCTCACCGGCGCCAAGTCCATCAGCGAGATCAACCGTGATTCGCTGGTTCGTGAACTGGGCGCCTGAACAGCGCGCCCAAACGAATCACCGCCTGATTGAACGGGGCACGTCGCGCACCAGACGCCGCGACCCCGTGAGGAGTTTGCATGAGCCTGCCCCAACCGTTCCTCCACGCGGTCGAACGCCTGATCCCCCGCGAGCGCCGTTTCGACGACCCGCTCTCGACCCTGGCCTTCGGCACCGACGCCAGCTTCTATCGACTGATCCCCAAGCTGGTGATCCGCGTCGAGTCCGAAGATGAAGTGGTGGCCCTGCTCAAACTGGCGAGCCGCGACCAGGTTCCGGTGACCTTCCGCGCGGCCGGCACCAGCCTCTCCGGCCAGGCCATCAGCGACTCGGTGCTGATCGTACTGGGCGACCACTGGAACGGTCGGGAGATTCGCGATCAAGGCGCGCGGATCCGCCTGCAACCCGGCGTGATCGGTGCCCAGGCCAATGCCTGGCTGGCGCCGTTCGGGCGCAAGATCGGCCCGGACCCGGCCTCGATCAACGCCTGCAAGATCGGCGGCATCGTCGCCAACAATGCCAGCGGCATGTGCTGCGGTACCGCGCAGAACACCTATCACACCCTGGCCGGGATGCGCCTGATCCTGGCCGACGGCAGTCGCCTGGACACAGAGGATGCGGCCAGCGTCGCGGCCTTTCGCCAGAGCCATGGCCCGCTGCTCCATCAGCTTTCGGTACTGGCCCGGGAAACCCGCGCCAACACCGAACTGGCCGCCAAGATCCGGCACAAATACCGGCTGAAAAACACCACCGGCCTGTCCCTCAACGCCCTGGTGGACTTCGACGAGCCGCTGGAGATTCTCAGCCATCTGCTGGTGGGCTCCGAAGGCACCCTCGGGTTTATCAGCGCGGTGACCTACGACACGGTGATCGACCATCCGAACAAGGCCTCGGCACTGATCGTCTTCCCCGATGTGGAGACCTGCTGCACCGCCGTCACCGTGCTGAAAAGCCAGCCGGTGTCCGCCGTGGAGCTGCTCGATCGCCGCAGCATGCGCTCGGTACAGGACAAACCGGGCATGCCGGCGTTCGTGCGCGAACTGTCCGACGGCGCCTGCGCCCTGCTGATCGAATCCCGTGCCGCGTCCTCGTCGCTGTTGCAGGAACAACTGCGGCAGATCATGACATCGCTGGCGTCGTTCCCGGTGGAAAAACAGGTCGACTTCACCGAAGACCCGACCGAAAACGCCCGGCTCTGGGCGATACGCAAGGACACCTTCCCCGCCGTCGGTGCCGTGCGCAAGACCGGCACCACGGTGATCATCGAAGACGTGACCTTCCCGGTCGAACAACTGGCCATCGGCGTCAACCGCCTGATCGCCCTGTTCGACAAGCACCACTACGACGAAGCGATCCTGTTCGGCCATGCCCTGGAAGGCAACCTGCACTTCGTCTTTACCCAGGGCTTCAACAGCGCCGCCGAGGTGTCCCGCTACCAGGCATTTATGGACGACGTCGCGCACCTCGTTGCCGTCGAATTCGGCGGTTCGCTCAAGGCCGAGCACGGCACCGGGCGCAATATGGCGCCCTTTGTCGAACTGGAATGGGGCCGCGACGCCTACCAGTTGATGTGGGCCATCAAGCGCCTGCTCGATCCCCAGGGCATTCTCAACCCGGACGTGGTGCTCAGCGACGACCCGCAGATTCACCTCAAGCACCTCAAGCCATTGCCTGCCGCCGATGAGATCGTCGACAAGTGCATCGAGTGCGGTTTCTGCGAACCGGTCTGTCCGTCGAAGGGCCTGACCTTGAGCCCGCGCCAGCGGATCGTGATCTGGCGGGATATCCAGGCGAAAAAACGCGCCGGGGTGGACACCACGGAACTGGAGGCGGCTTATCAGTACCAGGGCATCGACACCTGCGCCGCGACCGGGCTCTGTGCGCAACGTTGCCCGGTGGGCATCAACACCGGTGAACTGGTGAAGAAGCTGCGGGGCAAGCACGCCACACACGGAAAAGCCGCCGACTGGCTCGGCACCCATTTCGCCACGGTCTTGCAAGGGGCGCGCTTTACCCTGCATGTCGCCAACGGTGCCCGCATGCTGCTCGGGGCACCGCGCCTGGCGAAGCTGTCGTCGAGCCTGACGCGCCTGTCCAAGGGCCGCGTGCCGCAATGGACCAGCGCCATGCCGCAACCGGAGCGGGCGGTGCGCTTCAGTCCGGCGGTCAGCGACGAGCGACCACGGGTGGTCTATCTGGCGGCCTGCGTCTCGCGGGTGATGGGCCCGGCTGCGGGTGACAAGGAGCAGATGTCACTGCTGGACAAGACCCGTGGCCTGCTGGAAAAAGCCGGTTACCAGGTGGTGTTCCCGGACAACACCGACCAGCTCTGCTGCGGTCAGCCGTTTGCTTCCAAGGGCTACGTCGAACAGGCCGAGCACAAGCGCCAGGAGTTGATCGGCGCGCTGCTGCACGCCAGTCGTGGCGGCCTCGATCCGATCTATTGCGACACCAGCCCCTGCACCTTGCGTCTGGTGCAAGACCTGGGCGACACCCGCCTCGACCTCTACGACCCGGTGCGCTTCATCCGCACACATTTAGTAGAGCGGCTGGAATTCACGCCGCAGGACGCGCCGATTGCGGTGCACGTGACCTGCAGCACCCAGCACCTGGGCGAGAGCCAGGCACTGATCGACCTGGCGCGGCGTTGCAGCCATAACGTGGTGATTCCGGAAGGCATTCACTGCTGTGGTTTTGCCGGCGACAAGGGCTTCACCACCCCGGAGCTCAATGCCCACTCGCTGCGGACCTTGAAGGACGC
Source organism: Pseudomonas gingeri (assembly GCF_013385425.1). Taxonomy (GTDB): domain Bacteria; phylum Pseudomonadota; class Gammaproteobacteria; order Pseudomonadales; family Pseudomonadaceae; genus Aquipseudomonas; species Aquipseudomonas gingeri_D. The sequence continues at coordinate 81,600 of NZ_JACAQA010000016.1, forward strand.
CGTGCAGTATTGCGAAGAAGGCATCTCCACCAGCCGCACCTGCGAGATCGGCCTGAGCCAGCATGGCGGGATCGACTACCACGGGCTGGTGTACCTGGTGGATCGGGTGACCCGGGCCAGGTCGGCGCACGGATAGAAACAGAACCTTGGCTGCCGGCGGCAGTCTATAGACCAAGTCTCGCGAAAGCGGGACTTCCTCCCCTACTCGACAGTCTGTGCTGATGGCCGATGACGTCGGGCTACTCAGTTCAAGGAGTCATGCATGAATCGTTCTGTGCTGCTGGGTCTGTTCGTCAGCGCTTGCGTCCTGGCCGCGCCTGCGTTTGCCTCGGCGGAGAAGGATCTTTGCGCGATCAAACTGCAGGCGCTCGACACTGCCAGGACCCAGTTGGCCCCCAATCAGCAGGCCAACTTCGACACCAATATCCAGCAAGCCAGGGCCGCCGGGGATAAAAACACCCTTGACGGCGCCAGGGAGTGCATCGCCATCGCCGACCGGACGCTCCAGGAAATCCAGAGCAGCCCGAAAAGCGCCCCGTAAACCTGGCCCGCATCGGGATGGCCTTGCGAGCCAGATTGGCGTACACTGTGCATGCCTGCTGGTTACGTACAGCAGGCACGGGGCCGTTTAGGATTCGACGCCGGTCGCGAAACTCTAGGTGCATGCCGAGTTGGTAACAGAACTCGTAAATCCACTGTTGCAACTACTTATAGTTGCCAATGACGACCATTACGGGGAACAAGCTCTCGCTGCGTAAGCGGCGCTAGCCTTCCTCCTGGCTACTTCGGTGCCAGCAATCATCAGGGGATGTCTGTAAACCCAAAATGATTGTCATATAGAACAGAATCGCCGTGCAGTACGTTGTGGACGAAGCGGCTAAAACTTACACAACTCGCCCAAAGCACCCTGCCCGTCGGGTCGCTGCGGGTTAACTCAATAGACACGGCTACGCATGTAGTACCGACAGCGGAGTACTGGCGGACGGGGGTTCAAATCCCCCCGGCTCCACCAAACGAAGCAAAACGAAGCCCGCCTTGTGCGGGCTTTGTTGCATCTGGCCCCCTGACTTTTCGAGCCACCCCTGCCGCCACTCGCCCCCCTTGTAGGAGCAGGGCTTGCCCGCGAAGAGGCCAGCCGCAACAACCTCACCTCCCCTCTTCCACACGATCTCTCCCAGCCCCAAACCAGCCAAAAACCCCGCCCTCTCTGCTCAATTTTTCACAACCTGCAAGACAGCTCCCTTTCCCTTGCCTGAAATTTCCTAGAAACTCCCGTTCGCTTGCGCCTGCCAATTCCGCTGACTAGTCTTCGCTCCATCACTGCAAATCAGTGATCGGGTTTAGCAGCCCGGAAACCGTTAGGCGCACAGCGCCACCTCTCTAGCCGGCGCTTTTTCATGCCCGGAGTTTTATGGTGGCTGTGCGCAGGGCATCTTCGGGTGCGCCGGTTTCCTAACGTACCGGTCTGCTAACCTGCGTACGGCCGCCACCCATCATTTAGCAGTGATATTGGCGGCTCTCACTTACGTTAGGAGTTACCGCGATGTTCAAGATCACACCCAATCCGCCGGTCTCAATCGACCCAGGCATCATCGACCCACAAGCCGCCGACCGGGCGTTGGCTCACTACAATTTGCTGGAAGGCAGCCCATCGAAACGCTCAGGTGCCACGGCAACACAACGCCAAGTACCAGCCGCTCAAAGTCGTGAGGAAGCGCTGGTGAATGCCAGCTCAATTCTGGAATCCGCTGCGGCCACTGCTTATGAAAACGCCGATAACCTCACCGGTGCCAATCGCAAGGTGGGTATGGGTGTGGTTCATTTGATCGAACTGGCGCTTGGGTTGGTGGACTCGGTGATAGAGGAGACACCGGCGGGAGTAACAAGCTAACGAGGACTTTCGTACCAGGGGAGGCTGAGCCTCCCCGTCATTGCGATGACAACAAATAGATCCGTCCCCATTTCGCAAAAGCAGCGCTACAGCTCGCCCTAAATGCGTCGCCGCCCAGTAGCCGCATTTGCTGGCCCAAGACGAAAGCTACGCCGCATTCCTGCAACGGACCGTACTCCCCGCCCGTGAAACGCTGCATGAACACGGGCTGAAGGGCTTTCATGAACTGCGAGCAGCCTACTCCTGCGAGCGTTACGAACAGCTCACTGGCCACCCCGCACCGATCAATGGCGGCCACTGCTATCGCATTGACCGCGACCTTGATCAACAGGCGCGGCAGCAAATCAGCCATGAACTCGGACACAGCCGGATTGATGTGGTGTCGGCCTACATTGGTGGCCGATCATGAGCAAATCGTTTGATATGGCGCTGTTCCTCCGCGGCGTCCAGACTGGCTCGAAGGTCACGCAGAAACGCCACCTACGCCAAGCCCGAATCATGCAAGCGGCCATTCAACAGCGATGGCAGCGAGACAATCCTTGGACCTGGCAGCTCAAGCATGTGCGCTGGTTTCTGATTCAGCACCTGAAAGACCATTCCGACGCCACCCGGTATTACTATCGACTAACCGCTTTATTGATCTGGAAACGATTAGGAAATAACCGAGAAATGCTGACCTAACGCTAGATCCATAAATAAGCGTTACAGAATAGGTACTTAGCGAATACCGGAGTGCCTTTTTTGTGCCTAAATGGATCGTTTTGGCTCGGAAATGCCAGCTTTATGATAGCGCTTGTAGTGGTTTGTAATGCGGTCGTCTGTCAATATCAGGCCGTCTTTCAACACCTTGATGCGCTACGTGTCGATGAACTTGATCGTTTAACGGCCCACCGTAAGACCCGCGTGCTGTATGTGTGGAATGGGCAGCTGGTGTAACCGGTAGCCTTGCCGATTGCTCGACTTGCACCTAATGCCCGGAGAGGCCTGAGGTGATTGATTTGGATGGGGAAAATTCATGGTAGATGCGGTGCAGGAAAAAAAATACATAATTGATTTTTACAGTCTTTCGATCACGCCGACAGCAAGCGTTGCGTCTATCGCTGCTGGTCTAGAGGCTATCGTGGCAGGACCTGGGAGCCGGTCGTTCGAGGTTAACGGCTACACGCGAGAAATATGGCAGCCACTCCAGAGGTCCGCACCACTGCCTGACTCGTTTGCTGGACAGTTCCGGAAATTTCGCACCAGCGATCTTCCCGAAATCGGTTCTGCCGGGCAGGATGCTCTTGAGCTAGAGCTCGAGGCCAATCAGGGGCTGGTCGAGCGAAATTTCTTCGTCTACTACCCTGCTCGGAGCCTCCTCGGCTGGTGCAGAAATTCGCACGGTAACACAGCGAATCAATTCGCCAAGTTCCTATCCGCGCTATGGTCCACGAAAGTCATCGCCGGGCCAATACTCGCGCCGGACGCAGCCAGACGAATCATGCGTAATGAGATTTCCCTCAAAAAAATAATACTGACAATTCCCCGCCCTTCGAATCCTGACATGTACTCCGACAATGACTTCACCCGAGGCATGATGGAGATGATGAGTGGATCGGACGCTGACTCGATTCATATTGAAATGGGTATCGACTCTCGCAGAAGCGATACACGCGGAAGCCTAGCGGCGCGACTGAAACGCGCGCTGACAGAGGCGGCCTCCCTAGGCGCTTCGACGGCCAAGGCTATCGTGTATGATGAAGGTATCGAGCATCCTATTGACCTGATTGCTGATCGAGTTTTCTCAGTTCAGGAACTAGAGACGAACGCGAAGTACCCGCCGGCGGGCACAATGTATCAGGCCGTAGACACTGCGAGGCAAGAATGCCAAGGATCCATAGATGACTACTTTGGGCCGCCAGATGGCGCTGTTGACTAGGGTGCTTTTATCTGCCGGTGTCGGGTATTCGTTTGAACGCTGGTCTAACGTCGAAGCTGCTCAGATCTATAGCGCCACAGGTGTCGTGGCAGGTGTTTGTGCAACACTCCTTGGTTTCTTGATAGCGTCAGTCGCAATAATCACTGCGCTTGTCGAGAAGACGCTGATTGCGAATATGAAGAAAACGGGGCATTACAAGGTGTTGATGGACGAGGCGTTCCTAACCTGCGCCTTGCTTCTCGTGACGCTTGCTATCAGCACGGCAGCACTTGTGGTTGCCCAGGACTCGGTAAAGCATGTCTCAACAGTTACTGCTTTTTTTCTGACCTTGAGCTTGCTTTATGCCTATGGGGCGGGCAGAAAATTTGCGGTAGTCGTGTCGACCATTTAGCCGGTGCTTCAGTGTGATAGTTAAGCCCGCCGCCGAGCGGGTTTTTCATGTCCGGCGTTGCCTTCTGCCGCCCAACTCGCCGATGCCAAGCTTGCTCTCGCTCACTCTTTCGTAAGCGCGCCATGAAACCC
>NZ_JACAQA010000017.1 GCF_013385425.1 Pseudomonas gingeri
AGCAGTTGGGGTTTTGTTTTTGTGGCGCCGGAAATCTCGCAAGACTCAAGGGCCTCTTCGCGGCGGTGCGGCGATCCGACAAGCCCGGCTCCTACAGTGTGATGTCGTACACAAGATCGGTGAACGACGACGTACTGTAGGAGCCGGGCTTGCCCGCGAAGAGGCCGGTTCAGGCGCTGCAAGGCTTGCGGGCCTCATCGCCGGCAAGCCAGCTCCCACAGGTCGGTGTTCCACCTCAGGGACATCGTCGTGCCTGGCTCTTGTAGGAGCTGGCTTGCCAGCGATGACGGCCGTATGAGCGATACAAGGCTCAAGGCCTCCTCGACAGCAACCCGCCCCCCATAGCCAGGCATGGCCACTAAATCCCAGGCATAAAAAAACCACCTCTGCAGGTGGTCTCTCTATTCGCGTCCGAATCAGCCAAAGCGACCAGTAACGTAGTCTTCGGTCTGCTTTTTCTTCGGATTGGTGAAGATGGTGTCGCTCATCGCATGCTCGATCAGCTCACCCATGAACATGAACGCGGTGTAGTCCGATACCCGTGCCGCCTGCTGCATGTTGTGGGTCACGATGATGATGGTGTACTGCTCTTTCAGTTCAGTGATCAACTGCTCGATGCGCCCGGTGGAAATCGGGTCAAGTGCGGAGGTCGGCTCATCCAGGAGCAAGACCTGTGGCCGCAAGGCGATCGTCCGCGCGATACACAGACGTTGCTGTTGACCGCCCGACAGGCCCTGTGCGCTTTGCTTGAGCTTATCCTTGACCTCATCCCACAGCGCGGCACCACTCAAGGCCTGCTCGACACGCTCGTCCATCTCATGGCGGGATAGCTGCTCATGGTGACGCACGGCATAGGCCACGTTGTCGTAGATCGACATCGGAAACGGTACCGGCTTCTGGAAGACCATGCCGACATGACTGCGCAGGCGGTTCATCGAGTAGCCCGGCGCGAGAATGTTCTCGCCGTTGAGCAGTACTTCGCCACGCGCCTCCTGCTTCGGATACATGGAGTAGATCCGGTTGAATACCCGCAGCAGTGTCGATTTACCGCAACCTGAAGGCCCGATGATCGCAGTGATGCGTTTCTCTGGAATATCCATGTCGATGGACTTCAGTGAGCGCTGGTTGTTGTAAAAAAACTCCAGGCCACGAACGCGAATTTTGGTTTTTTCGTTGCCAAGGTCACGGCTATTCATCAAGTCAACCTATTGCGCAAAAGGATCAAACGGGACAGAAGGCTGAGGATCAGTACGAACAAGGTCAGTACCAATGCGCCCGCCCAGGCCAGGGAATGCCAGTCCTCGAAAGGACTCATGGCGTACTGGAAGATCACCACGGGGACGCTGGCAATCGGCTTGAGCAGATTGCTGCTCCAGAACTGGTTGCCGAAAGCGGTAAACAGCAGTGGTGCCGTTTCACCGGTGATCCTGGCCAGCGCCAGCAAGATACCGGTCAGCACACCGGCTTTCGCCGCGCGCAGGACGATTTGCAGCGTCAATTTCCACTGTGGGACACCCAATGCCAGAGCAGCCTCGCGCAAGGTGGTGGGTTGCAGTTGAAGCATCTCGTCGGTGGTCCTGACCACCACCGGAATCACCAGGAGCGCCAAGGCCAGGGCCCCGGCGATCGCGGAGAAACCGGACTGGTGATTGGTCAGCAGGTTCAATGGCAGGATCACCGCCGTGTAGACGAACAAGCCCAGCACAATCGACGGCGCCGAGAGCAGGATGTCGTTGATGAAACGAACGACGTTGCCCAGGCGCGAGTGACGGGCGAACTCCGCCAGCCAGATGCCCGCCATCAAGCCGATCGGCGTGCCGATCAGCAGGGCGATCGCCGACATCAGGGCGCTGCCATAGAACGCGTTGGCCAGGCCGCCTTCCACACCCGGTGGCGGTGTCATCTGGGTGAAGAGGCGAAGATTGAGCGCCTGAAAGCCGTTGATGATCGTGGTCAGCAGGATCCACACCAACCAGACCAGGCCGAAGACCGTGGCGCCACAACTGAGCACCATCGCCAACTGATTCTTGAAGGCACGGATTCGGTAGAGGCGTTCGTTACCGGTCATACACCCTCCTTGCGTGAAAGCCGCATCAGCAGGAGTCGCGCCAGCGCCAATACGATAAAGGTGACGATAAACAGCAAGAAGCCCAGGGCAATCAGCGCCGAACGATGCAGGTCGGTATAGGCTTCGCTGAACTCGTTGGCGATGACCGAAGCGATGGAGCTGCTTGGCATCAGCAAGGAGGCCGAGAACTGTTGAGCGTTACCCAGTACGAAAGTCACCGCCATGGTTTCGCCCAATGCCCGTCCCAGCCCGAGGAAAATGCCGCCGACCACCGCAGAGCGGGTGTAAGGCAGGACGATGTCCCAGACCACTTCCCAGGTAGTGCCGCCCAACGCGTAAGCAGACTCTTTGAGTGGCGTGGGAACGCTACGAAACACTTCCTGCATGACCGAGGTGATGAAGGGCATGATCATGATTGCCAGGACGATGCCGGCGGTCAGCATGCCGATACCCAGGGGCGGCCCCTGAAACAGCGAACCGACCAAAGGCAGCGAACCCAGGTAATCGTTGATCCAGGGAGACAGATGTTCGGCCATGAACGGGCCGAATACGAACAGGCCCCACATGCCGTAGATGATCGATGGAATCCCCGCGAGCAATTCAACCGCCGAGGCGACGGGCATTCGTAGCCAAGGTGGTGCGACCTCTGTCAGAAAAATCGCAATGCCGAAGCTGACGGGAACCGCAATCAGCAACGCCAGGAAGGACGTCACCAGGGTGCCGTAAATCGGCACCAGGGCACCAAAGTGGTTATTGACCGCATCCCACTCAGTGCTGGTAAGAAAACCGAAACCGAAGGTCTTGAGCGCAAGACTGCCGCCCCAGAGTGTCGACGCTGCGATGCTTGCCAGGAGTAGCAGCACCAGCATCGCGGCGCCCATCATCGAGCGCTTGAACCAGAGATCATGACGATGATCGCGAGTCGCACGCGCATCACTCGCCACTTCGCCAGCGTAAATGGTCATGGTCGGAGGTTGCACTATATCGTTCATCAGAAGTCTGCTCACAAACAAACCCCTTCACTCGACAAAGACTGCTCGAGGAAGGGGTGTTTTAGCTATTGCTGGATCAATGGGCGAAGTCAGACTTCCAATAACCTTCGATGCGCTTGACGAGGGAGTCAGGCAAAGCCACATAGTCCAGCGCCGAGGCCTGTTGTTGGCCATTTTCCAGCGACCATTTGAAGAAGTTGAAGGCTGCCTGGCTCTGCTCGGCATTCTTCGGTTGTTTGTACATGATGATCCAGGTGGTCGCCGTGATCGGCCATGCGCCATCGCCAGGAGCGTTGGTCATGATCAGGTTGAAGTCTTTGGCGTTGGCCCAGTCGGCGGTGTCGGCAGCCGCCGCAAACGCTTTGGCGTTAGGCTGGATGAACTTGCCGGCGGCGTTTTTCAGCTGTGCGTGAGTCATCTTGTTCTGCAGAGCGTAAGCGTACTCGACATAACCGATGGAGTTCTTGATCTGCTTCACATAGGCGGAGACACCTTCGTTGCCTTTGCCGCCGACGCCGACTGGCCAAGGCACGGTGGTACCGAAGCCGATTTTGGATTTCCAGCCATCGCTCACTTTAGCGAGGTAGTTGGTGAAGTTGTACGAGGTACCCGAGCCGTCAGAACGGTGAACCACGGTGATTTTACCGCCAGGCAGTTTCACGCCCGGGTTCAGGGCAACGATGGCCGGGTCGGTCCACTCGGTGATTTCACCCAGGAAGATTTTCGCCAGGGTTTCGCCGTCGAGCTTCAATTGGCCCGCTGCGACGCCGTCGATGTTCATCACCGGCACGATGCCGCCAATCACGCTAGGGAATTGACCCAGGCCGCCGGCCTTGAGGTCATCCGCCGACAGTGGGGCGTCGGAAGCGCCGAAGTCCACGGTCGCCGCCTTGATCTGGGCAATACCGCCACCCGAGCCGATCGACTGGTAGTTGATGCGATTGCTGGAGTCTTTGCTGTAGTCCTGGGACCACTTGGACAGGACCGGATAGACAAAGCTGGAGCCAGCGCCGGTCACATCGGTCGCGTGAGCGACACCGCTCAGGCACAGAGAAGCCAGCAGGACAGACAGGCCTTTTTTAGTCAGCAACATCAAACACCTCAATGAAAGGGTTAAGTGGAGTGACCCACCTATAAAGAGACGTTACGATTTAATTCCTGAAATATTTCTGTCTGATGACTGTAGTGTGATTTTTAGTAATATTTTGAAATGAAGAATCATTCATTTGTCTCGGTTCCCTTGGGCGCGTCAGGATGGACAGCGCCCTTTTCGAACCGTCAGACCCTGAAACGCTTGACCAGTAGTCCCAATTCCCGCGACAGCTGATCCAGCTCGACACACATTTCGTTGTTGCGCGTGGTGATGGCCTGGGTGTCGTTGATGTGCTGGCTGATTTGCGCCAGGCTCTGGTTCACCTCGGCGCCAATGCTCGACTGTTCTTCCGCGGCGGTCGCGATCTGGTTGTTCATGCCGTTGATCTCGGACACCGCATTGCTGACCTGGGCCAGGATCTGGCCGGTACCGTTGACCTTGGTCACTGCCAGCTCGCTGCCACCGAGGCTGCTCTGCATGGTGCTGACCGCCGCTCGGGCGCCTTGTTGCAGTTGAGTGATCTTGGCCTGGATTTCCTGGGTGCTTTGCTGGGTACGCTGGGCCAGCGAGCGGACTTCGTCGGCGACCACGGCAAACCCACGTCCCTGTTCTCCCGCGCGGGCGGCTTCGATGGCGGCGTTGAGGGCCAGCAGATTGGTTTGCTCGGCAATGCCGCGGATCACATCGAGGATGGAGCCGATGGACTCCACATCGCTGCCCAGGGTCTGGATATCCTGGGCGGCTTTTTCGATATCCCGCGCCAGACCGCCAATGGCATTGACGGTGTCGCTCACGTTGGTTTGCATGGCCTGGGCCTGCTCATCGGTATTGCGGGTCGCCTGGGCGGCATTCTGCGCCGACTCCGCCACGTTGTGGGTGGCCAGGGCCATCTGCTCCATGGCGTGGGTGACCTGCTCGGCGTCACGGGTCTGGCGTGTCAGCGCATCGGCGGCATGCTGGGCACTTTGCTTGAGTTGTTCGTTACGCTCCTGCAACTGCTGGGCGCAGCGGGCCAGCTCCAGCACCATATGGCGGATTTTTCCGGCGAACTGATTGAAGGCACTGGCCAGCTCGGCGGTTTCCTCATTGCCATCGATGGGCAGCTGACGGGTGAGGTCGCCGTCTTCGCTGGCCAAGTCCTGCAAGCTGCGGGTCAGCAGGCCGAGTGGTCTGACGATGCTGCGAGCGACATAGGCTGCGACGAGGCTGAGCACGATCAGCAGCACCCCCATGATGCCCCATTGCTTCCAGCGCAGGGCATCCATGGCCTGCTGCTGGTGTTGCGTTTGCGTGGCGATCAGGGCGTCCAGGCCGTCGACATAAAACCCGGCACCGACGATCCAGTTCCATTTGTCCAGGTAAATGGCGTAGGACAGCTTGGGGTAGGCGGTGTCGTCATTGCCCGGTTTGGGGAAGTAGTACGTGACGAAATCACCGCCGCGCTTGGCGGCACCGATCAGCTCTCGGATCAGGTAAGTGCCGTGGCTGTCTTTCAGGTCCCAGAAATTTTTCCCATCGTCCTTGCCGGCGGCCAGGAAAATCCTGTCGCCCTTGTCGTTGTAGCCGAAGAAATAACCGTCTTGCCCATAGTGAAGGTCGCGCAGTCGACGCTTGGCCTCTTCCTGGGTGGCGGGGCTCATGGCATCGGCCCCTTCATAAAGCGGCTTGATGGCGCTGTAGGCCAGATCGAGGTAATGCACCAGCTCGTCCTTGCGGGTTTTTATCAAGGTCTGGCGCGTCTCCTCGATACTTCGCTCGCCCATGGCCTGCTGCTCGGAAAAGGCCAGCAGTTGAATAATCAAAGCCAGCAGGAGGGCAGGAATCACAGATAGCAGCAGAACCTTGTTGCGTATTTTCCACTTCATAGGAAATCCCGGGTCGAGGAGCAAGCTTGTTATGTTTTTTTATATCGACTCACTGGCATGATTGTTCAGCTCCGTGAGTCGGTTTTTTCAAGGAGAGTCGCTACTGTTGTGACCATATCCGCCCATGGGGGCCGAAACATTGACGCAGGTCGACTGCACTCACGACCATGCATACTCTCTTTATTCAGCGGACGGGGCGATATGACTATCGACTGGCTTGACTTTACGCCGTGGTCGGCACTGGCTGGAGGCGCGCTGATCGGGCTGGCGGCGGCTCTGTTCATCCTCGCCAACGGCCGTATTGCCGGCATCAGCGGCTTACTCGGCAGCCTGCTTCAGCGCGGCAGCGAAGGGTGGGGCGAGAAGGCCTTGTTTCTACTGGGTCTGCTGCTGGCGCCGTTGTTGTGGGGGGCGTTCCATGCGCTGCCGACGATCCGCTTCGAGACCGGAGTCCCCGGCTTGGTGCTGGCGGGCCTGCTGGTGGGATTGGGAACCCGTTATGGCTCGGGGTGCACCAGCGGGCACGGTGTGTGTGGCATTTCACGGCTGTCGCCACGCTCCATTGTGGCCACGCTGTGCTTCATGGCCACGGGATTTGCCACGGTCCATGTTCTTCGCCATGTGTTGGGAGTCTGGCTATGACCAAGCTGACGGCTTTTTTGGGCGGTCTGATATTCGGCATCGGCCTGCTGCTGGCCGGTATGGCCAACCCGGCCAAGGTGTTGGGGTTTCTTGATCTGGCGGGGGCCTGGGATCCTTCCCTGGGACTGGTCATGCTGGGGGCCGTGGTCGTGGCGGCCTTGCCATTCCGATGGGCCGGCAAACACAAGCACTCCCTGTTGGGAGCGCCCATGCAGATACCGCTCAAACGCGGGTTGGATGTCCGCCTGGTGGGCGGCAGCCTGCTGTTTGGCGTGGGCTGGGGAATCGCCGGCATCTGCCCGGGACCGGCGGTGGCGATTCTGCTGACCTGGCATTGGCAGGTCATCGTATTCGTGCTGGCCATGCTGGCCGGTATCCAGCTGTTTGCGCTGCTGGAAAAACGCCAGGTGGGTCGTTAACGGGTTGCCTACTTGCCGTGGTCGATGCTGACAACCCTTCGTCCGAGTCTCAGGTTTTCGCGGCGCCTGACGATACCCTGTTGGAGACAACCGTAGAATCCGCTGCCGTGGGCTGAGGGTGTGTCTCAACTGGTTGATCAAGCCTCTATAGCTTTTGCCGCTACGCTTGGCAAAAGGTCGCTTTTTGCCTGGGATTTTGTACGATGCTGTAAAGTCGCTTGATGGCAAAATGCTGTTAGTTATTATCTGCGCGCGAAGGTGGCAGGGAAGCTGAACCCGCTCTGGTGATTGCCCACGGGCTCATCTTCTATTTCCCATGACAGGAATCTCGATGCTGGCGTATCACCAAAAAAACTTTCTTATCGTCGATGATTTCTCCGATTTCCGCAGTTCAGTCCGGTCCATGCTGCGGGAGTTGGGGGTCAAGGAAGTGGACACCGCCGACACCGGGGAACAGGCGCTGCGCATGTGCGCCCAGAAACGTTACGATTTCGTGCTGCATGACTACCACCTGGGCGATGGCAAGAAGAACGGCCAGCAGGTGCTCGAAGACCTGATGACCGACAAGCTGATCAGTCATGAAAGCGTGTTTGTGATGGTCACCGCCGAAAGCAGCCAGGCCATGGTGCTCTCGGCCCTCGAACACGAGCCCGATGCCTACCTGACCAAGCCGTTCAACCGTGCCAGCCTGGCCCAGCGCCTGGAAAAGCTGGTGCAGCGCAAGAACCTGCTCAAGCCGATCATGGAGGCGTTGGACCGCGACAAGCCGGCCGAGGTGCTGGCCGCCTGCACCCGCCTGACCCAGCAGGACAGCCGTTTCGCTCCGTTGTGCCTGCGCTACCGCGCCGACGCGATGTGGAACCTGAATCAGTTCGAACCCCTGGAACGTTTCCTCACCGGCATCCTCGCCGACCGTCCGTTGCCTTGGGCTTATGCGCGCATGGGGCAGTTGCTGTTCAAACGCAACCAGATCGTCCAGGCCAAGGCGCTCTATGAGACCGCGCTCAAGGCGTTTCCGATGATGCCGGCGCTCTATGACGGCCTGGCCGAGGTGTTGGTGCAGGAAGGCGATACCCGGCGTGCACAGAGCGTGTTGGAAGAGGCTGTACGCCTCTCGCCGCTGGCGGTGCGCCGACAGTCGATGCTGGGCAAGCTGGCCTTGGCCAACGAAGATTTTGAAAGTGCTTCCCGAGCTTATCGCCAGGCCGTGTCCCAGGGCGAGCAATCGCGTTTCAAGGACCCTGAGAGCAACCTCGGCCTGGCCCATGCGCTGATCAGCAAGGGCAGCGAGCGTGGCCTGGACACCCGTACCCGGCTGGAGATCAACCAGACCCTGAGCGCGGTCGCCAAGGAAAACGCCAACGACCAGGGCTTGCAGGTGCGGGCGCGCTTGATGAAGGCCACCAGCCTGCTGCTCAACGATGCCGAAACCGCCGACAAGCTCACCGAGCAGGCGATGTCGCGCCTGGATGGCATGGAGAACTTCATGAGCGCCGAGGCCGCGCTGCTGGTGGCCAAGCAGCTGCAGCAACTGGGCCAGGCCGATGCCGGCGCTTCGATGCTGAAGAACTGCGTGGAAATCTACGGCGACGATCCGACGGTGATGAAAGGGATCGCCAAGCTGACCTCCGACCCGGAGATCCTTGGCGGCGGCAAGGCGGCCATCGATCTCAACGTGCAGGGCGTGCGCAGCTACAAGGGCGGCAACCTGGACGAGGCCGTGGACCTGTTCCGCCGCGCCCTGGCGCTGCAGCCGAAGAACATCAGTATTGCCTTGAACGCGGCCCAGGCCCTGCTCGTCATCGCCCAGAAGGGCAGTGATGCCGCAGTGCTCGAGGAGTGTCGCGGCTGTCTGAAAATGGTCGGCAAGATGCCGGACAGCGACCCCCGTTATGAGAGGTATCAGAAATTGCGTACCCGGGCATTTGGCGAATGAGTGAGACTCACGAGGGGCTGGATTTTTCCACGGTGATTGCCTCCACCGTGCATGACATGAAGAACTCCCTGGCGATGCTGACACAGGCCCATGGCCAGTGGTTGGCGCGCTTGCCCGATGCCCAGCGCGAAACCCCCGAGCACAGTGTGATCGAGTATGAGTTCGCGCATCTCAATACCATGCTGGTGCAACTGCTCGGACTGTACAAGCTAGGGGTCAATCAGCTGCCGCTGCGCCCGGATTACCATGAGATGGACGATTTTATCGGCGCGCAACTGGCTGGGCGCCAGGAGCTGCTGAGCAGCCGTGGGATCGTCGCCAGCTGTGAGGTCGGTGATTTCAGTCCGCTGGGTTTCTTCGACCGGGAACTGATCGGTTCGGTGGTCGGCAATATCGTCACCAATGCCATCGGCTACGCCTGTCATGCGCTGTTGATCAGTGTCCGCGAAGAGGGCGAGCAATTGGTGCTGACCATCAATGATGACGGTCCCGGTTACCCGGAACAGATGGTCGAGCGCCAGGCCGATTATGTCCAGGGCATCAACCCGGCGACCGGCAGTACCGGCCTGGGGTTGTATTTCGCTGCGCGGATTGCCGGGCTGCACGAGCGCAACGGCGTGCGCGGGCGGATCGAGATCGCCAATGGCGGGACCTTGGGCGGGGCCTTGTTCAGTCTTTATCTGCCGTGAGTGCAATCGCCAGGGCGTACCCTGATTGTTCGGTCAGTCTTTTCTGTATTCCCTGCTTGAAATCCTGAACGGGTGATGCGTATTTTGTACAGGACGCCGTTAGCGGCCCGTACAACAACAAGGATTGAGTCATGACGACCGATGGCCAGCGTTCACTCGCCCAGCGACTGACCGGCATTGATGAGATTGAGTGTGTCACCCCGGACCTCAATGGCGTACCCCGCGGCAAGGTGATGACCGCCGAGGGCTTTCTCGAAGGGCGACGCCTGCAGATGGCTCGCGGGGTCTTGCTGCAATGCATCATGGGCGGTTACCCGCCGGCACGTTTCTACGGCAGTGACGACGGCGACCTGGCGCTCAACGCCGATCCCCAGCAGATTCACCGCCTGCCCTGGAGCCGGCAACCCCGTGCCCTGGCCATTTGTGATGCGGACGAACTGAGTGGCGAAAGCTCCAGCCTTTCGACCCGTGGCCAGCTCAAGGCGGTGATCGCGCGTTATGCGGCCCGTGGCCTGGCGCCAGTGGTCGCGACCGAGCTGGAGTTCTTCGTCTTTGCCCCGAACCCCGACCCGACCCAGGCCTTCCTGCCGCCAGTGGGCCTGGACGGTCGACGCGAGGAGGGCCATTCGGCGTTCAGCGTCAGTTCCAACAACGGCTTGCGCCCCTTCTTCAGCGAAGTCTACGAATGCATGGCCGCCCTGGGACTGCCCCGGGATACCTTCATGCACGAAATGGGCGTCAGCCAGTTCGAGATCAACCTGCTGCATGGCGACCCGTTGCTGCTGGCCGACCAGACTTTCCTGTTCAAGCACCTGCTCAAGGAAGTCGCCCTCAAGCACGGCCTGACCGTGGTCTGCATGGCCAAGCCGCTGGCTCACACCCCTGGCAGTTCCATGCATATTCATCAGAGCGTGGTGGCGGCCGACAGCGGGCGCAATGTGTTCAGCGATGCCAACGGCGAGCCGACCACGACCTTCCGGCATTTCATCGGTGGGCAGCAGGCCTGCCTGGCGGACTTCACCGCGCTGTTCGCGCCGAACGTGAATTCCTACCAGCGGCTGTGCCATCCCTTTGCCTCGCCGAACAACGCTTGCTGGTCCCATGACAACCGCTCGGCCGGTTTGCGTATTCCGGCCAGCGCTCCAGTGGCGCGGCGGGTAGAAAACCGCTTGCCGGGAGCCGATGCGAATCCCTATCTGGCGATTGCCGCGAGCCTGGCGGCGGGCCTTTACGGGATCGAGCACGAGCTGGAACCGACGCCGGCGATCCAGGGTGAATTCCAAGTTCCGGATTCTTTGTCGTTGCCATGTACCTTGCATGCCGCGCTCGAACGTCTGAAACGTAGTCCGTTGGCCAGGGAGTTGTTCGGCAGCGTGTTCATTGAAGGCTATATCGCTTCCAAGAGCATGGAGCTGACCAGTTTCCTGGATGAAATTACCCCCTGGGAGCGTCGTGTTCTGGCCCCCCAGGCATAGCTGTAGCCGTCCCGTTCGGGCTATCTTGTCGGATAGTCCGATACCCTATTCAAGGAGCCGCTCGGAACGCCGATGCGCCAAATCTGGAAACCCTTTCGAGCACTGTATTTCGCCTCGCTGATGATGTTGATCGGCTCCGGCCTGCTGAGTACCTACCTGGCCCTGCGCCTGGCCGCCGAACATGTCGACAGCCTGTGGGTGGGTGCCTTGATGGCCGCCAACTACTTCGGCCTGGTGCTGGGCGGCAAGATCGGCCACCGGTTGATTGCCCGGGTCGGCCATATCCGCGCCTATGCCACCTGTGCCGGTATTGTCGGTGCGGCGGTGCTCGGCCATGGCTTGATCGACTGGCTGCCGGCCTGGCTGTTCCTGCGGATGATCGTGGGCCTGGGGATGATGTGCCAGTACATGGTCATCGAGAGCTGGCTCAACGAGCAGGCGGAAGCCAAGCAGCGCGGCGTGGTCTTCAGCGGCTACATGATTGCCTCCTACCTGGGGCTGATCCTCGGGCAGATGATCCTGGTCCTGCATCCGGCCCTGGGCCTGGAACTGCTGATGGCAGTGGCAATGTGCTTTGCCCTGTGCCTGGTGCCCGTGGCGATGACCCGGCGGATTCACCCTGCACCGCTGCATCCGGCGCCGCTGGAGCCGCGTTTCTTCATGAAGCGGGTGCCGCAGTCGCTGACCACCGTCCTGGGCGCCGGGATCATCGTCGGCTCCTTTTACGGCCTGGCCCCCTTGTATGCGTCCCAGCAGGGGCTTACCACCGAGCAGGTGGGTCTGTTCATGGGCTGCTGCATTTTCGCCGGTTTCCTGGTGCAGTGGCCGCTGGGCTGGATCTCGGATCGTTATGACCGGGCGGTGCTGATTCGCAGCATTGCCTTCTTGCTGGCGTTGGCCTCATTGCCCCTGGCAATCATGTCCCATGCGCCGCTGGAAGTGCTGTTCGCCTCGGGGTTCATGGTCTCCCTGCTGCAGTTCTGCCTGTATCCGCTGGCAGTGGCCTTTTCCAACGATCATATCGAAGGCGATCGCCGTGTCTCGCTGACGGCCATGCTGCTGATGACCTATGGCATAGGCGCCAGTATCGGGCCCTTGGTGGCGGGTGTGCTGATGAAACTGTTCGGCAGCCAGATGCTCTACGCGTTTTTCAGCTTCTTCGCCTTGATGCTGGTGTGGCGGATCCGGCCGAAGGCGGTGACCAACCTGCATCAGGTCGAGGATGCGCCGCTGCAACACGTGGTCATGCCGGAAGCCATGTCGCCCCTTGGCGCGGCGCTTGACCCACGGGTCGATGAGCAGATCGTGCTGGATCAGATGTGTGACAGCGTCGTGCCGACACCGCCCGAGGCTGAGGTCGTGCCCGAGGTGGACGAGTCGGACCCGGAGCCGGCGCACAAGTCGAGCAACTGAAACGTTGAACGTAAAAAAACGGGCCACCTGATAAGGGTGGCCCGTTTTTTATGGCGACTGCTGGATCAGAAGTCGTCGTCTTTATCGAAGCGCCGTGCTTCACGCTGCAACTGATAGACGAAGCGCTCGACCTGGCGCTGGACCAGACCGCTCATGTTGTGGAAGCGCACGCCGGCGAAGGTGGTGTTGATCCTTTCCTCGAAGTGCAGGTGGCGCAGTTCCACGGGGGCGGTCATCGGGCCGAAGGGCAGGGCGGCAATAAAACGCTCGTAGACCTGGCCCAGTTGCAGGCGGTCGGAAATATCGCCGTCGAAACGCAGTTTGCAACCGGTGGCGGAGATGTCCAGCAGTTTGCCGGTCAACGGCGCCTTGAGCTTTTCGCCACCCAGCTCGACATTGACCAGCGCGGCCAGCTTCAGGGCGGCACGGAAGGCATTGCGACGTTGGTGATAGACCACTTCATCGGGCATCGAGCCACGGTAGCAACCATTGGTCTCGTCGATGGTCATGGGTTGCGGCTGTTCCCAGGCGATTCGCACGCCCTCATGGAAACCTTCGACCCGGAACGGCTCGCCGGCCAACAGGAAGCGTTCGCCATCGCGCGGCATCATTTCGTCCAGGGCCAGGGTGCCGGCTTCGCGGTTGACGTCGATCACAAAACTCTGGAAGCGCTGGCTGCGCTCATGAAAGGTGATGATCAGCGGGTCGTGACTTTCCTGCAGCATCCGCAGGTTGGCGGAAATTTCCAGAGGCGTGCTAAGCACCTTGGGTGGCTGCGGAGCATCTTCCGCGCTTGGGGCATTGGACACGGTTCATCAATCTCCAGACAAAATACAACTGCACGCAAGAGCTAGCATTTTGCCAGCATGTTGCGCGCCTTGATAGAGCACGCGCAAGGCCTGGTTCAAGCCTGACTGAGCGGGCGCGGTTTCATGGACCTGGCCGTTGAGCCGCGCGCATCATAGAGGGCGGGGGTTTCACCGCCGGTCAGGATCTTCAACTGGTTTGCGGTGGTTGCTTGCTGAACCTGGATATTACGACCGTTGAGCTCGTTGGCGGTCTGGCAATCGGCCAGCAACTGGGTCAACACATCGCTCTGACTCAGCAATTGCTCACCAATACTGGACTGCGCGGCGAGTTGTTCCAGGCCGGCACGGCTGGTGGGCAAATTGATGCTGGCGAGCAACTGGCTGCGCTTGCGACCATGCTGTTCCAGCAGAACGATCAGCGCTTGCTTGCGCGCCAGAATCTCCTCCAGCTCGAACATATTGCGACCATGGAGCGCCAGGGATTCGGCACGCAGCAGCTCAAGCAGGTCTTGAGCCGGGGCAAAATCGTCGATGATCAGTTGCAGCAGAGTGGTGTCGTGCATGGCTGGCCTTGGTTTTTAAGCGTCCAAAAGCCTGACGCAGGCCGGAGCCTAGCGTTGGGCTTCGAAGTTGAGCAATTTGCTGGCGACGCGGTTGCTGTCGACTTTGTAGCTGCCATCGGCAACCGCCTGCTTCAACTCGGCCACGCGGGCGCTGTTGACAACAGGTTGGTCACGCAGCTTGTCAGTGACTTGTTGCAACTGCTGAGCCTCATTACTGAGGTGTACCGATTCCCCGCTCTGGCTGACGGAGGCGGCCGGAGTACTCACAGACGCGGATTTGCCGGAGCCGTCGGCTTCCTTGCTGGCGCTGGTGCGCGTACTGCCAGTCAGTGACGGGGGGTTATTCAAACGACTGAAATCGATGACCATGATGAAAAAAACCTCTGGGTATTTGGACGCTTGCCTTGTTTTCGGCCATACCCGGAAAAACTTTAGGCTCAGATAAGAATGAGCCGGCACGTGTTGGCGGTGCGCCTTGGTGCAGCACAGTTTAGGAAAAGCTGCGGCTTAGCGCCAGTTCTCTACAACGCGACTTCCACCTGTCCCGGCGCGGTCACCCGTGCCTTGATCACCCGTTGGGAGTTCAGGTTCTTGATCCTGATCTGTTCGTTCAGGCCGCCATTGGACAAGGCCTCACCCGGCATCTTGACCACCAGGCCACCGCTTGTCGCGCTGATGACCACCTGATCGCCCTTGCGAACCACCTCGGCCTGCTCCAGATGAACCAGGGTGATGACCTGATCCATGACCATTGGTCGGACAAGTTTCTGCCCGATAGCCTCATCCGTGGACGTCAGGAAGCCCTGGCCGGCCAGGCTGATGTCGCGCTCGCGCAGGGTGACATCGCCGGGCTCAATGATTCCGGTGCGTTTCAACGGGCGCGTGGTGACCACCACATTGCGGAACAGCTTGACCTGGGCCGGCACGAACACGGTCCAGGGCGAGCTGCCTTCACAGCGGACCTTGACCGTGACCCGGCCAATCGGCGTGGCCGGGCTTTCCAGGTTGGCTGTCAATTCCTTGTCGCAAGCCGCCATGCGCAGGCGCGGGTCGAGCTGGTTGACCTGGATTTCGTAGCGTCCTTCGGTTTGACTGGTAGCCAGATAGTCTTCTACCGTGAACTCAAGAAAGCCTTGGGTCACGCCGATAAGCTGATCAGGCAGGGTCGCCGAGTCGGCAAAGGCAGGGCCGCCGGGGTTCAGACTGCATAAAACCGCCAAGACCCAGAGCAATCTGCGGTACTGTGATGTCAGGCGTCGAAAAAATGTCGTTTGTGCTTTCATAACAGTATAAAAAGCAAGGCTCGTGCCGTTTAATGCTGAATAGGCGTCGGATCATGAAGCTTGTGTGAGAGGTGGCTGGCATGGCGGGTGTAATGGATTCGGTGAACCAGCGTACGCAACTGGTCGGGCAGAATCGCCTCGAGTTGTTGTTGTTTCGTCTGGACGGTCAGCAGTTGTATGGGATCAACGTGTTCAAGGTGCGGGAGGTGCTGCAGTGCCCCAAGCTGACCCTGATGCCCAAATCCAGCCCGGTGGTCTGTGGCGTGGCGAATATCCGTGGGGCAACCATTCCCATCCTGGATCTGGCGATGGCCACCGGGGCGGGCGGTCTCAAGGATCAAAGTAATCCGTTTGTGATCATTACCGAGTACAACACCAAGACCCAGGGTTTCCTGGTGAAGTCGGTGGAGCGCATCGTCAACATGAACTGGGAAGAGATCCATCCGCCGCCCAAGGGCACCGGACGCGATCACTACCTGACCGCGGTGACCCGGATCGACAACCAGTTGGTGGAAATCATCGACGTGGAGAAGATCCTCGCCGAAGTCTCGCCGACCTCCGAATCCATCTCCCACGGGGTGGTCGATGTCGAGACCCAGGCCAAGGCGATTTCCATGCGGGTGCTGACGGTGGATGACTCCTCGGTGGCGCGCAAGCAGGTTACGCGTTGCCTGCAGACCGTGGGCGTGGAAGTGGTGGCGTTGAACGACGGCCGGCAGGCGCTGGACTACCTGCGTAAGCTGGTCGAGGAGGGCAAGAAGCCGGAAGAGGAATTTCTGATGATGATTTCCGACATCGAAATGCCTGAAATGGATGGCTACACTCTGACGGCCGAGATCCGCAACGACCCACGCATGCAAAAACTTCACATCATCCTGCATACTTCCTTGTCAGGGGTCTTTAATCAGGCAATGGTCAAGAAGGTCGGCGCCGATGATTTCCTGGCCAAGTTCCGACCCGATGACCTGGCAGCCCGGGTAGTGGGGCGGATCAAGGCAGCAGAATAAGCGATCAGGGACCTCCGTTCCTGGCGGTACGAACGATTGTAGAGGCGGCATCATTTGTCTACGGGTAATTTGGATTTCGAACAGTTCCGGGTCTTCCTGGAAAAGGCCTGTGGCATCCTGCTGGGTGAAAACAAGCAGTATCTGGTTTCCAGCCGTCTCAATAAACTGATGGAGCAGCAAGGGCTCAAATCCCTTGGCGAGCTGGTCCAGCGCATCCAGACCCAGCCCCGCAGCGGTTTGCGCGAGCAGGTGGTGGATGCCATGACCACCAACGAAACCTTGTGGTTTCGCGACACCTACCCCTTCGAGGTCCTGAAGAACAAGGTGTTGCCGGAAATGATCAAGGCCAGTCCCGGCCAGCGTCTGCGGATCTGGTCGGCGGCGTGTTCGTCGGGGCAGGAACCCTATTCGATCTCGATGTCGATCGATGAGTTCGAGCGGACCAACATGGGCCAGCTCAAGGGCGGTGCGCAGATTGTCGCCACCGACCTGTCCGGGCTGATGCTCACCAACTGCAAAAGCGGTGAGTACGACAGCCTGGCGATTGGCCGCGGCCTGTCGCCCGAGCGCCTGCAACGCTTCTTCGACCCCAAGGGGCCGGGACGCTGGGCGATCAAGGCGCCGATCCGCAGTCGCGTGGAGTTTCGTTCGTTCAACCTGTTGGACAGCTATGCGAGCCTGGGCAAGTTCGACATCGTGTTCTGTCGCAACGTATTGATCTACTTCTCCGCCGAAGTGAAAAAAGACATCCTGCTGCGTATCCACGGCACCCTGAAGCCGGGTGGCTATTTGTACCTCGGGGCCTCGGAAGCCCTGAACGGTCTGCCGGACCATTACCAGATGGTGCAATGCAGCCCGGGGATCATCTACCAGGCCAAGTAAGGCGCCAAGCCTCACACAAAACGGGAACCCCAATGGGGTTCCCGTTTTTTTTACGGCGCTTTTGCCGCTTTACCGGCATCCGGCGGAAATGCCTTGCCGCTTTTCTGGCATTGCCGCTCGCCACCTGCCCGCAAGCCCTTGATTTACCTGTATCGAAAAATTGGCATGGGCCTTGCTTTGTCTCTTGCAACGAAAAGCCTGTTCCACAAAATCAGGTCAACCCGCTAAAGGTTCCCCGACATGAGCATCAACTTCGATAAAGCGCTCGGCATTCATGAGCAAGCACTGGCCTTCCGCGCCCAGCGCGCCGAAGTTCTGGCGAACAACATCGTCAACGCCGATACCCCGAACTACAAGGCGCGGGACATGGACTTTTCCTCGGTGCTCGCTGAACAGAGTGACAAGGCCAAGAACGGCAGTTTCGCGTTGAACACCACCAACAGCCGCCATATCGAAGCTGAAGGCCTGAGCAACGGTGATGCCGCGCTGCAGTACCGCACACCGATGCAGCCGTCGCTGGACCAGAACACCGTGGATGCGCAGATCGAGCAGTCGAACTATGCGCAGAACTCGGTCGATTTCCAGGCCAGCTTCACGCTGCTGAACGCACGATTCAAAGGGCTGGTTTCAGCCCTGCGTGGAGAATAAGTCATGTCCCTAGCCAGTGTTTTCAACATTGCCGGTACCGGCATGAGTGCCCAGACCACTCGCCTGAACACCGTCGCCAGTAACATCGCCAACGCCGATACCGTCTCCTCGAGCATGGACCAGACCTATCGCGCCCGGCATCCGGTGTTCGCCACCATGTTCCAGAACGGCCAGGGCCAGACTGACAACTCGCTGTTCCAGAACCAGGACGGGGCGGGTGCCGGCGTGCAGGTCACCGGCGTGGTCGAGGACCCCAGCAACCTTGAAGCCCGTTATGAGCCGAACCATCCGGCCGCTGACGCCAATGGGTATGTCTACTACCCCAACGTCAACGTGGTTCAGGAAATGGCCGACATGATTTCCGCCAGCCGCTCGTTCCAGACCAACGCGGACATTATGACCACCGCCAAAACCATGATGCAGAAGGTCCTGACCCTCGGTCAGTGATAAAGGGCGATTCCTATGACGGTTTCCAGTACTACCTCAAGTGGCAACTCGACACTTGATACGATCATTGCCAACTCCCAGACGGCGAACACCGGCAGTACCGATGCGCTGGGTAATGCCATCAGCAGCGCCGCCGGCGGCCAGACCCTTGGCAAGGACGACTTCCTGCAACTGCTGGTGACCCAGCTGCAGAACCAGGACCCGCTCAATCCCCAGGACAACAGTGCCTTCGTCGCCCAGTTGGCCCAGTTCAGCAGCCTGGAAGGTATCCAGACGCTCAACACCAGCGTGAACAATATTGCCAGCTCCTTCACCTCGTCCCAGGCGCTGCAGGCCTCGTCGATGGTCGGGCGTTCGGTCATCGTGCCGACCACCCAGGCCGTGGTCGATACCACCAAGACCTTCACGGGGACGGCAACGGTTCCGAGTTCTGTCAGTGATGTGACCCTGAAGATCAGCGATTCCACTGGCAAGGTGGTCCGCACCATCGACATGGGCGCGCAATCGGCCGGCAATGCCGCCTTTGCCTGGGACGGCAAGGACGATTCCGGCACCTTGCTGTCAAGTGGTACCTACACCTTCGCTGCCACCGCGCCGATCAGTGGCACGGCCACGGCGCTCACGACCAACCTGCCGGCGACTGTCAGCAGCGTGACCCTGGGTCAGAACGGCGGCGAAATGATGCTCAACCTGGCGGGCCTGGGCAGTATTGCTCTGTCCAAAGTCCAGACCATTGGCCTGTAAGAGCCGACCAACACGAAGTAAGGAGTGAACCATGTCTTTCAATATCGGTTTGAGCGGTCTCTCTGCGGCCAGCAAGCAACTTGACGTCACCGGCAACAACATTGCCAACGTCAACACCACCGGCTTCAAGTCGTCCCGTGCGGAATTCGCCGACGTGTACTCGGCGACCAAGCTGGGCACCGGTGCCAAGACCATCGGTAACGGTGTAAACCTGGCCAACGTCTCGCAAAACTTCGGCAACGGCGGCATGGACAGCACCGGCAACGTGCTGGACATGGGCGTGCAGGGCAACGGCTTCTTCGTCCTGAGCAGCAACGGCTCGCTGAGCTACACCCGTGCCGGTACCTTCAAGACCGACAAGGACGGCTACATCACCAACACCGACGGCACCGCGAAACTGCAAGGTTTTGCCGCCGATGCCAACGGCAACATCATTCCGGGTGTGCTGACCAACCTGCGGATCGACACCTCCAACCTGTCGCCGCAGACCACTACCCAGATCGGTTCGACGCTCAACCTCGACTCCACGTCGCCGGTGATTTCCGTGCCGTTCGATGTCACTAATACCGCGACCTACACCAAGCCGTTCAGCACCACGATCTATGACACCCAGGGCAATTCCCACTCCCTGGACCAGTATGCGGTCAAGACCGGTGCCAATACCTGGAATGTCTATTCGTTGATTGACGGTCGTAATCCTGACGGCACGGCGCCGACGGTTACAGTACCTCCTGCTGCGCCAGCAGCCCCCGATCCCGTGCCGGTACCAGTGGTCTTTGACTCCTCGGGCAAATTGCAGAGCATTGGCGGTGTTGCTGGCCAGACCAGCATCGTGGTTTCAGGTTGGATTCCCGGTGGGATGGTCGCTGGGGTCTGGACGCCGAACCAGGCGGCTGCGAACCCAGCGGGGATTGCCGTCGATTTTTCGAAAACCACCCAGTTCAACGCCGATACCGCTCGTAGCAACATCACCAGCGACGGTTACGCGACCGGCCAGATCACTGACGTTACCATCGATGCCACCGGTGTGATCTCCGCCAACTTCAGTAACCAGCAGCACAAGGCGATCGGCCAGGTGGCCCTGGCCAGCTTCACCAACGAGCAGGGCCTGCAGGCGGTCGGTGGCACCAGCTGGAAACAGACGTTCGCGTCCGGCCAGCCGGCCTATGACGGCGGTACGGTCGGCACCAACGGTTCGATCCTTTCCGGTTCCCTGGAAGCCTCGAACGTCGACCTGACCAGCGAACTGGTGGATCTGATCAAGGGCCAGAGCTACTACCAGGCGAACGCCAAGACCATCTCCACCCAGAGCTCCATCATGCAGACTATTATCCAGATGGCGTAATACGGCTTCTCTGGTACTTCAAAAATCCGGCCCCTTGGGTGCCGGATTTTTTTTGCCTGACGTTTGAGCTGCCTCATCTTTTGGCTAGGTTTGTCTGTGCGATTGCACGAGGTGGTGTGGAATTTGCTTTTTACGTGCGTGCTAACGAATGGCGTCAACATTTCGTTATATCTGCGTCATCAGAGCAGAACCTTTCGTTCTGACTGCATGGAGCGATGCAATATCTAGGGACGGAACAAGAATTGAAGAGAAGTCACGCCCTCAATGCGCCTGTCGTGGCGGCGCCGTTGAAAGCCCTCCTGCGTAAAAGCCTGATCGGCGCAGCCCTGTTTTCTGGGGTGATCAATATCCTCGCGCTAATTGGCCCGGTGTTCATGTTGGAAGTGTACGACCGGGTCATCCCAAGCCAGAGTGTTCCGACGCTAGTGGCTCTGGGGCTATTGGTTCTGGGTGTCTATGCATTGTCCGGACTGTTGGATGTTCTTCGCTCTCGAATCATGGTCAGGGTCGCCTCTTCGCTGGATCTGGCCTTGTCTTCCAGGGTCTTCAAGGTTATTTCCGGAGTGTCGTTAAAAACACCCATTACCGGTGATGCGCTCAAGCCTGCCCACGAGTTGGATCAGATCCGGAATTTTATTGGCGGACCGGGACTTGTTGCCTTCTTCGACCTGCCCTGGATGCCGGTTTATTTAGCGGTCTGCTTTTATATTCATCCCATGTTCGGCCTCTTGACCGCCGGCTTGATGATTATTCTGATTGTGTTGACGATACTGACTGATCGTCAGACCCGCTCGCTGATGCGAGCTTCAGCGGATGCCTTGAACAGGCGTAATCACCACGGCCATCAAGCGTATCAGAATGCCGAAGCATTGATGGCCATGGGGATGACTGCCGATGCGTCTGGCATTTGGCAAGCTCATCACAGTCTTTACACCACACTGCAACGACGAACTGCGGACATCGGCGGTCTCTTCGGTGGTATCTCGAAAACGCTGCGTCAGATTGTTCAGTCTGGCTCTCTGGCCCTTGGGGCCTATCTGGTGATCACGGGAGATCTGAGCGGAGGCACGATCGTTGCGGCGTCGATTATCGTTGCACGAACTCTGGTGCCCGCCGAGCAGGTGATTGCGACCTGGAGAAGCCTGTTGGGGGCTCACGTTGCCTGGAAACGGTTGCATGAGGTCTTTGATTTATTTCCTGAGCAGCCCAGCAAGACTGAGTTACCGGCGGCTCATCGAACACTTCAGGTCGAAGGTGTTTTTGCATCTCCTCCTGGGATTCAGCGCTTGGCGTTGCAGAACATCAACTTTTCGATTTTGGCGGGTTCTGCCATCGGGGTGGTGGGGCCGAGTGCATCGGGCAAATCTTCACTGGCACGTGTACTGGTTAACGCCTGGCAACTGGCACGTGGCCACATTCGACTCGATGGGGCTCCGCTTGATTTCTTGACGGATCAGTCCAGGGGCAAGTTGATTGGGTATCTGCCACAAAGTGTTGCTCTGTTCAGCGGGAATGTTGCGCAGAATATTGCGCGGCTGAACCCATTCGCGCCGGACAGTGCAATCGTCTCGGCAGCGCAACAGGCGGGTGTACACGAACTGATCCTGCAGTTGCCTCAGGGGTATGAAACTCAAGTCGGTGAGGGCGGACTTAATCTGTCGGCAGGCCAACGTCAACGTATTGCCCTGGCGAGGGCATTGTTTGGCAATCCGTTTCTACTGGTGCTGGACGAGCCCAACTCCAATCTTGATGCCGAAGGTGAGCAGGCATTGGCCAGGGCAATCCTGGCGGTCAAGGCACGAGGAGGCATTGTCGTTGTCATCGCTCACCGCACCAATATTCTGTCGGTCATTGACCAGGTATTGATTCTGGAAAACGGCGTGCAAGTAGCGTTCGGCCCCAAGGACACCGTTCTCAGAAAGCCGGTATTAGCGGCCACCCGACCCATGGGCCATTCGGTGGAAATGGGAGGGGGCAACTGATGTTTGTCGATCAAGAAAGCACCTTGACTCACTCGTTGTCTCGTCATGTACGTTTAGGCGTGATCTCTCTCGTGGTGTTACTGGGGGGCAGTTTGGCCTGGGGGGCACTGACCGATTTGTCTGGAGCTGTGATTGCCGTCGGGGCTGTCGCAGTAGAGGGCAGCGTCAAAAATATCCAGCATCCCACCGGTGGCGTTGTGGCCGAGTTACTGGTCAAGGAGGGGCAGCAAGTGGCTGCCGGGGATGTGCTGCTTCGTCTCGATGCGACGCTGCCTGCCGCTAGTCAGGCAATCGTGTCGAAGTCGTTGAACCAGGCCTGGGCACGCCAGGCACGTTTGGAAGCCGAACGTGACAATGCGGGTGACGTGATAGTGCCTCAAGAACTGTTGGCACGAATGAGCATGGATGACGCCAGGTTGGTCATGGCCAGCGAGCGGCAATTGTTTCTTGATCGTCGGGCCGCTCGCGAAGGGCAGAAAAAGCAGTTGCGAGAGCGTGTGCAGCAGCTCAACGAAACTATCCTCGGTCACGATATTCAGCAAAAAACCAAGTCCGAAGAAATCGAGTTGATCGACATGGAGTACCGGGCGGTCAAGATTCTGTTCGACAAGGGCATGATGACCCTGGACCGGATCAATGCGCTGGCTCGTGGCATTGCCCGCTTGCGGGGAGAGCGCGGACAGCTCATGGCCTCTATCGCCGAGGCCCGGGGGAAAATTGCTGAAACCGAGTTGCAACGCCTTCAGGTCGATCAGACCTTTCGCAGTGAAGTGTCTCAGGAGCTGCGGGACCTGCTGGCGCGTCAGGGCGAGTTGGTTGAGCGCGAAATTACCGCCAACGACCAGCTTAAACGGATCGACATCATTGCGCCGATTGCCGGGCGCGTGCAGCAGTTATCGGTGCATACGCTCGGCGGGGTGATTTCACCGGCGGAAAGCCTGATGCAGATAGTGCCGCTTGATGATGAATTGCTGGTCGAGGCGAAGGTCAGTGCCCAGGACATTGATCAGATCACCCTGGGTCAGGCAGCCACTTTGCGTCTAAGCGCTTTCAATCGAAGCACCACGCCGGAGCTCAAAGGCTCGGTGGTCAGGCTATCCGCCGACTTGATTACCGATGAGCGCACGGGTGCGGGGTTCTATCGAGCCGGTATTCGAATTTCCAAAGAGGAGATGGGGCGATTATCCGGACTTACGCTGGTGCCAGGAATGCCGGTTGAGTCGCTCATAAAAACCGGAGACAGAACCGTGCTGTCTTATCTGTTCAAACCGATCAGCGACCACGCGCAGCGGGCATTCAGAGAAGGTTGAGCCCTTCTGCTTGGTCGTTTCAATATGGCTTTTCAACACCACAAGGACGATGTAATGGCAGTTATTAACGGAACCAGCGGGGCAGATACCCTTATCGGGACTGCGGGGGATGATCAGATACGTGGCTTGGCGGGCGACGATATATTGAATGGTGGTGACGGTAATGACCTCCTGATTGGCGGCACCGGTGCTGATCAACTGATCGGTGGAGCGGGTATTGATACTGCCAGTTATGAAGATGACGTAAGTGGTAATGGCGTGACCCTGAATCTGAAGACTGGTGAGCATACCGGTATTGCCAAGGGCGATACTTTCAGTAGTATCGAAATCTTCAAGGGAACGGCTTACAGCGATGTCTTTGTTGCCAGTGCCAGTGCTGAAACCTTTGATGGTAGTGGCGGTTTCGACCGGGTGGATTACTCCACGTCCGCGCAAGCGATCAATATCACCATGACCAACGCCACCTCTGGCACGGGCGTTGGCGGTGACGCTCAGGGGGATGTGCTCACCAATATGGAGGTGATTACTGGCACAGCCTATAACGACGTTTTCAACCTGAGCCTCGGCACGACAACGATCTACGGTGGGCAGGGTAATGACGTCTATGTGGTCAATGGTACTGCTGCTCCAAGCCTGTTTGAGTATGCGGGCGGTGGTGATGATGAGATTCGTACCAATCAGAGTCGAATGACTTTGGCGGCTGAAATCGAACGCCTGACGTATACCGGCAGTGGCAACTTCACTGGTTATGGTAATACTGGCGACAACATCATTATCGGCGGTGCAGGCAATGACTTGCTGATCGGCGGTGCCGGTGCCGACCAACTGATTGGTGGTGCGGGTACTGATACCGCCAGCTATGAGGATAGTGTGAGCGGTGGCGTGACCCTGAACCTGAAGACTGGTGAGCATACCGGTATTGCCAAGGGCGATACTTTCAGTGGTATCGAGGTGTTCAAGGGAACGGCTTACAGCGATGTCTTTGTTGCCAGTGCCAGTGCTGAAACCTTTGATGGTAGCGGCGGTTTCGACCGGGTGGATTACTCCACGTCCGCGCAAGCGATCAATATCACCATGAGCAATGCAACCTCTGGCACGGGTGTTGGTGGTGATGCCCAGGGTGATGTGCTCACCAACATGGAGGTGATTACTGGCACAGCCTACAACGACGTTTTCAACCTGAGTCTCGGCACGACAACGATCTACGGTGGACAGGGTAATGACGTCTATGTGGTCAATGGTACTGCCGCTCCAAGCCTGTTTGAGTATGCGGGCGGTGGTGATGATGAGATTCGTACCAATCAGAGCCGAATGACGCTGGCGACAGAAATTGAGCGTCTGACGTATACCGGCAGCGGCAACTTCACCGGTTATGGTAATGCTGGCAACAACATCATTGCCGGCGGCGCGGGCAATGACCTGCTGATCGGCGGTGCCGGCGCTGATCAACTGATTGGTGGCGCGGGTATTGATACTGCCAGTTATGAAGATGACGTGAGCGGTAATGGTGTGACCCTGAATCTGAAGACTGGTGAGCATACCGGTATTGCCAAGGGCGATACTTTCAGTGGTATCGAAATCTTCAAGGGAACGGCTTACAGCGATGTCTTTGTTGCCAGTGCCAGTGCTGAAACCTTTGATGGTAGCGGCGGTTTTGACCGGGTGGATTACTCCACGTCCGCGCAAGCGATCAATATCACCATGACCAACGCCACCTCTGGCACGGGCGTTGGCGGTGACGCTCAGGGGGATGTGCTCACCAATATGGAGGTGATTACTGGCACAGCCTATAACGACGTTTTCAACCTGAGCCTCGGCACGACAACGATCTACGGTGGGCAGGGTAATGACGTCTATGTGGTCAATGGTACTGCTGCTCCAAGCCTGTTTGAGTATGCGGGCGGTGGTGATGATGAGATTCGTACCAATCAGAGCCAAATGAGTCTGGCGGCTGAAATCGAGCGCCTGACATATACCGGCACCGGTAACTTCACTGGTTACGGCAACGCTATCGACAACGTCATCACGGGTGGTGCAGGTAATGACATCTTCCTGGGCGGTGATGGCGGCGATACGTTTAACGGTGGAGACGGTATCGACACGGTCAGCTACAACGACAGTCGGATAACGGGGGTTACCATCAACCTCAAGACCGGTGTGCATACCGGTATTGCCAAGGGGGACGTGTTCAACAGCATCGAAAAATTTGTCGGGTCGATGCAGGATGATATTTTCGTTGGTACAGGGGCTGCGGATAACTTCGATGGTGGGGCCGGGCGCGATACTGTGAGCTTCGCATTAGAAGACTCGGCGATCACGTTGGATCTCACCAAACCGTTCACGGGAGCTGCCGCCGGAGACACCTACACCTCCATTGAAGTCTTTGAAGGAACAGCCTTCAACGACACTTTCATTGGTGGTGCTGGGGCGGATACCTTTATCGGGGGCGGCGGTGCCGATTTTATCGATGGCGGTGCCGGCCTCAACGACATGGCTTCCTACACGACCAGCTCGGCTGCAGTGCAGTTGGATTTGCAGGCCGGGACGGCAAATGGCGGCGATGCGACAGGTGATGTGCTGGTCAATATCGAAAGCCTGCATGGCTCGGAGTTCGATGACACGCTGGCCGGCAGCTCCGGTAGCAACCAGCTCTACGGGGGCGGAGGTAATGATTGGGTCTATGGCGGGGACGGTGATGATTTTATCGTGGGCGGGAAGTATGAGCCTGCCAGCCTCAATGGACCCAGCCATGATGGGCCGGCGGAAGCAGACCAACTGTTTGGTGGTAATGGCAACGACACGATCCTGAGCGCTAATAATGACACCGGGACCGTTATTCACGGTGATGCTGGCGACGATAGCATTACTGTCTATCACGGCACGGCTTACGGTGACGAGGGTAACGATAAGTTGACCGGTACGGGGAGTGACTACCAGTTGTTCGGTGGTGCCGGCGCTGACCAGTTGACCTTGTCGGGCAGTGGTTATGCCTATGGTGGAGAGGGCGGCGACACGTACATTGTTCTCTCGACCTCAACCGTACTGATCAAGGACGATGGTCTGACAGGCAATGACTTGGTCAAGCTCCAGAATATCCAGAGCTTTCAGGATGTGGTGATCAAGACGGATGGCACGAGTTCCTACATTTTCTCGGCCGCTGCCTTGAATGCGGGCAATGAACATCCTGCCGTGGTCTTGCAGGACTGGTATGCAGGCTCCAGCACCATCGAGTCGTTCCAGACTGCTAATGGAGATACGTTCACCATTCCAGCCTGAACAACGAAAAACCATCGGCAGCCTACCTTCAGGCAAGCTATCGTCAACGGAAGCGGTAAAGACTGCGCAAGCAGGCTTTGCCGCTTTTTTCGGGCGTTGATTTTTCTGCAGGCAAAAGAAAACCCCCGCCAGGCCCAAGGCCTGACGGGGGTTTCTCAACCCGCGCGGTAAGGCGCGGGTCTGGCTCAGCTTATTGGCAAGCTTCGCAATCCGGCTCGTCGATCGCACAGGCCTTTGGCACTGGCGCCGGGCCGGCTGGCGCGGTAGGTGCCGCCAGGACCGAATCGTCGCCGTGGTTGCCGCCGCTGGAAACAGCGTTCAGCTTGCCGGTGTTGATGGTCGACTTCTCGGTGCTGGTCGCGGCCAGGGCACGGAGGTAGTAGGTGGTCTTCAGGCCACGGTACCAGGCCATGCGGTAGGTCACGTCGAGTTTCTTGCCCGAAGCACCAGCGATGTACAGGTTCAGCGACTGCGCCTGGTCGATCCACTTCTGGCGACGGCTGGCGGCATCGACGATCCACTTGGTTTCCACTTCGAACGCGGTCGCATACAGCTCCTTGAGCTCTTGCGGAATGCGTTCGATCTGCTGCACGGAACCGTCGTAGTACTTCAGGTCGTTGATCATGACCGAGTCCCACAGACCGCGAGCCTTCAGGTCGCGAACCAGGTACGGGTTGATCACGGTGAATTCGCCCGACAGGTTCGATTTCACATACAGGTTCTGGTAGGTCGGTTCGATCGACTGCGAAACGCCAGTGATGTTGGCGATGGTCGCGGTCGGTGCGATGGCCATGATGTTGGAGTTACGAATGCCTTTCTGTACACGGGCGCGAACCGGTGCCCAGTCCAGGCTTTCGGTCAGGTCGACATCGATGTACTTCTGGCCACGGGACTCGATCAGGATCTGTTGCGAATCCAGCGGCAGGACGCCCTTGGACCACAGCGAACCCTGGAACGTCTCGTAGGCGCCACGCTCGTCGGCCAGGTCGCAGGACGCCTGGATCGCGAAGTAGCTGACCGCTTCCATGGACTTGTCGGCGAAGTCGACGGCGGCATCCGAACCGTAGGGGATGTGCTGCAGGTACAGCGCATCCTGGAAGCCCATGATGCCCAGGCCGACCGGACGGTGCTTGAAGTTGGAGTTCTTCGCTTGCGGCACCGAGTAGTAGTTGATGTCGATCACGTTGTCGAGCATGCGCACGGCGGTGTTCACGGTGCGTTGCAGCTTGGCCTTGTCCAGCTGGCCGTTGACGATGTGGTTCGGCAGGTTGATCGAGCCCAGGTTGCAGACGGCGATCTCGTCCTTGTTGGTGTTCAAGGTGATCTCGGTGCACAGGTTCGAGCTGTGCACCACGCCCACGTGTTGTTGCGGGCTGCGCAGGTTGCACGGGTCCTTGAAGGTCAGCCATGGGTGGCCGGTTTCGAACAGCATGGACAGCATCTTGCGCCACAGGTCCTTGGCCTGGACGACCTTGAACAACTTGATCTTGTTGTACTCGGTCAGGGCTTCGTAGTACTCGTAGCGCTCTTCGAAAGCCTTGCCGGTCAGGTCGTGCAGGTCCGGCACTTCCGATGGCGAGAACAGGGTCCACTTGCCGTCATCGAAGACGCGCTTCATGAACAGGTCAGGGATCCAGTTGGCGGTGTTCATGTCGTGGGTGCGACGACGATCATCACCGGTGTTCTTGCGCAGCTCGATGAACTCTTCAATGTCCATGTGCCAGGTTTCCAGGTAGGCACAGACCGCGCCCTTGCGCTTGCCGCCCTGGTTGACCGCTACGGCGGTGTCGTTGACCACTTTGAGGAACGGCACGACGCCCTGGGATTTGCCGTTGGTGCCCTTGATGTACGAACCCAGTGCGCGCACCGGCGTCCAGTCGTTGCCCAGGCCACCGGCGAATTTCGACAGCATGGCGTTGTCGTGGATCGCGTGGTAGATGCCCGACAGGTCGTCCGGCACGGTGGTCAGGTAGCAGCTCGACAGCTGTGGGCGCAGGGTGCCGGCGTTGAACAGGGTCGGGGTCGATGCCATGTAGTCGAAGGACGACAACAGGTTGTAGAACTCGATGGCACGCTCTTCACGTTGTTTCTCTTCGATCGCCAGGCCCATGGCCACGCGCATGAAGAAGATCTGTGGCAGTTCGAAACGCACGCCGTCCTTGTGGATGAAGTAACGGTCGTACAGGGTCTGCAGGCCCAGGTAGGTAAACTGCTGGTCGCGCTCGTGGTTGATAGCCTTGCCGAGCTTTTCCAGGTCGAACTCGGCCAGGACCGGGTTCAGCAGTTCGAATTCGATACCCTTGGCGATGTAGGACGGCAGGGCCTTGGCGTACAGATCGGCCATTTCGTGGTGGGTGGCGCTGTCGGCGACTTCGAGGAAGCTCAGGCCTTCGGCACGCAGGGTGTCCATCAGCAGGCGAGCGGTCACGAAGGAGTAGTTCGGCTCGCGCTCCACCAGGGTCCGGGCGGTCATCACCAGGGCGGTGTTGACGTCTTTCAGGGCCACGCCGTCGTAGAGGTTCTTCAGGGTTTCGCGCTGGATCAGGTCGCCGTCGACTTCTTCCAGGCCTTCGCAGGCTTCAGTGACGATGGTGTTCAGGCGACCCATGTCCAGTGGCGCGACGCTGCCGTCGGCGCGGGTGATGCGGATCGACGGGTGAGCGTTGACCGGCTCTTCGGAAGGGGCGCGGATGGCGCGTTCCTTGGCCCGCGAATCACGGTAGATCACATAGTCACGGGCGACTTTCTGCTCGCCGGCACGCATCAGGGCCAGTTCGACCTGGTCCTGGATTTCTTCGATGTGGATGGTGCCGCCCGAAGGCATGCGCCGTTTGAAGGTCGCGGTGACCTGTTCGGTCAAGCGGGCAACGGTGTCGTGGATGCGCGACGAGGCGGCGGCGGTGCCGCCTTCAACTGCGAGGAACGCTTTGGTGATGGCGACGGTGATCTTGTCATCGGTATAAGGAACGACAGTGCCGTTACGCTTGATCACGCGCAGTTGGCCCGGCGCGGTGGCGGACAGATCCAGATTCGAATCGGCGGCCTGCGGCACGGTGCCTTGCGGGTTCTCGCGAGTTGTGTCGGTTTGCATGGGTGTCTCCACGTTCTCTATGTTTGTTTGGGCACCATGAAGGTGCCCACCGTTCTGTCCTGAAGCACTACAACCGAACGATGTCGGGCATAACCACTTCGGGACAGGGGAAGAGGGCTTTCGGGCGCCGCTTCCTTGCCGAAGTTTGCAACGCTGCGGGTCGCTGACCCGAAACGGTATTCCTGATGGGTGACAGTTTTGTCCTGCAACACCCGTACCGTTTTCCCACGCAAGAAGGAAGAACGGCTGCCATCCGCGTATGCGGTTTGGGCTTTCAAATCGGTGTTTAGTTCAACCCCGCGGATGCAAGAAAAGAGCTTGAGTTCCTGACGCGAAATGTGGTTGGGGATTTTGGGCGAAAACCCTACATGTTGGGTTTTTTTGCTGCCGAGATACAAGATAATGCGTTTTGGGGGATGATTGCAATGTACTGCCTGTGGATAAATCTGTGCGTAATTTGTGTATGAAAGCCTGAAACCGCGCGTAGGCCGCGGCAGGCCGGGATTACGCCGCCTGTCATTGTTTTTTACCGCTGCGGACCACGTGCGTGGATTTTTGCGGGCGCGAACCCTATCACAAAAAAAGCCCATGACCGAGCGCGAATCCTGACGTGTGTGCGATGACCCGGTCGTTGCTACAATCGGCCGGCCTTACCCTTTCTATATCCGCCTCAATCATGACAAAAAGACGGGCGGAGCCTTTCAACGCTGAACATTTGCACGCAGAGGTCGCCCGTGGAGCAAGCCTGGCAGGTATTGATAGTCGAGGATGACCAGCGTCTGGCCGAGTTGACTCGCGAGTATCTGGAGAGCAACGGCTTGCGGGTCTCCATCGAGGGCAACGGTGCCCGGGCCGCCGCACGGATTATCGCCGAGCAGCCCGACCTGGTGATTCTCGACCTGATGCTGCCCGGCGAGGATGGCCTGAGCATCTGCCGCAAGGTGCGCGAGCGCTACGACGGGGTGATCCTGATGCTGACCGCGCGCACCGACGACCTCGACCAGATCCAGGGGTTGGACCTGGGGGCCGATGATTATGTCTGCAAGCCGGTGCGCCCGCGCCTGTTGCTGGCACGGATCCGCGCGCTGCTGCGGCGCGGCGAGCCGCTCCAGGGCGCGGCCGAGGAAAAGGTCCGGCGCCTGCAGTTCGGCCCGCTGCTGATCGACAACGCCTTGCGCGAGGCCTGGCTGAGCGGGGCGGGGATCGAACTGACCAGTGCCGAGTTCGATCTGCTCTGGCTGCTGGTGGCGAATGCCGGGCGGATCCTCTCGCGGGAAGAAATCTTCACCGCCTTGCGCGGCATCGGTTATGACGGCCAGGACCGCTCCATCGATGTGCGTATTTCGCGCATCCGCCCGAAAATCGGCGATGACCCCGAGCACCCGCGGCTGATCAAGACCGTTCGCAGCAAAGGCTATCTATTTGTCCCTGAAGCGTTCGCAGACCTGCCGTCGTGAACTCGATCTTCCTGCGCATCTACGGTGGCATGTGTGCCGCCCTGGTGCTGGTGGCGTTGCTCGGGGTGCTGGCCCTGCACCTGCTCAACCAGGTGCGCGGCGAGCAATACCGCGAGCACCTGGCCCATGGCACCTTCTCGCTGATGGCCGACAACC
Organism: Pseudomonas gingeri; assembly: GCF_013385425.1. GTDB lineage: Bacteria > Pseudomonadota > Gammaproteobacteria > Pseudomonadales > Pseudomonadaceae > Aquipseudomonas > Aquipseudomonas gingeri_D. The sequence goes on from NZ_JACAQA010000017.1 coordinate 31,593, forward strand.
TGCGGCCGATGGACGAAATCGAGCGCCGTCGGGCCCTGGCGATATGGGAGCGACTGCTGGGTATTCCACTGTCCTTGCAGCCGCTGGCCGATGTGCACCTGGATCTCGGCCAGCGTACCCGGGTGCTGCGCGGCCAGGCCCTGGTGGAACAGACCGGGCCTTATGCGGCGAAGATCTATCGATTGCTCAGTGGCTCGGAGCAGTTGGTATTAACAGGCGAGGTCCAGCAGATCAGCGAGCAGTTGGCCCGGGCGACCATCTACCTGTTGGCCGACGAACTGGTGCGCTACCCCGATGCCGAGCAGCCGGCACGCCTGGCGGCGCTCAAACGTGACAAGGGCTTTGGTTTCGACATGAAGCTGCTCACCCCGGACCAGGCCGATATGGATGAAGACCAGCGCCGGCGGATCAGCGAAGGCGATACGGTCATGGCCCTGGGCAAGGGCGGCGATTCGATCCGGGTGTTTGCCGGCCTGTCCGGTACGCCCTGGGTCCTGGAAATCGGTCCGCTGTACCAGATGAACCCCTATCCGGCGCAATGGCTGGTGTTGATTGCCGTGCTCGGCTTGAGCCTGATCGGCCTGATCGTCTACCTGCTGGTGCGACAGTTGGAACGGCGCCTGCGCGCAGTGGAGTCGGCGGCCACGCGGCTGGCCCAGGGCAATCTGGAAACCCGCGTGCCGGCCGCTGGCGCGGACTCCATCGGACGCCTGGCCGCGGCATTTAATGGCATGGCCGAGCACTTGCAACGCTCGCTGATGATCCAGCGCGAATTGGTGCGAGCGGTGTCCCACGAACTGCGCACACCGGTGGCGCGCCTGCGTTTCGGCCTGGAAATGATTGGCGATGCGCAGACGCCCGAGGCGCGGCACAAGTATATGGAAGGCATGGACGGCGATATCCAGGACCTCGACCGGCTGGTGGACGAGATGCTGACCTACGCCCGGCTGGAGCAAGGCACCCCGGCGTTGAGTTTCCAGCGGATCGACCTCAGTGCCCTGGTCGACCAGGTGATCGGCGAGCTGGCACCGTTGCGGGTGGAGGTGCGGGTGACGCGCGGGCTGTGCTTTCCGTTGGCCGCCGGGGACGAGGTGTGGGTCGAGGCCGAGCCGCGTTACCTGCACCGGGCTTTGCAGAACCTGGTCAGCAACGCGATGCGCCATGCGCAGTCGCAGGTCTGCATCAGCTACCAGGTCGGGCCCTTGCGTTGTCGGGTGGATGTCGAGGATGACGGCCCCGGCGTGCCGGAAAGTGCCTGGGAGCGGATCTTCACGCCGTTCATGCGCCTGGATGACAGCCGGACCCGGGCTTCGGGCGGGCATGGCCTGGGGTTGTCCATCGTGCGTCGGATCATCCACTGGCACGACGGCCGGGCGCTGATCGGCAAGAGCCAGTTGCTTGATGGCGCGTGCTTCAGCCTGAGCTGGCCGCGTTATCAGGACAAGGCCTGACACGGCGGTTCACGCCGGGATGGCGACCAGGCTCAGCAATTGCCCGTCATGCAGGCCGAACTGCGCCTGCAACTCTGTGCCATGGCACCATTCACTGGACAGGTCGGTCAGCAGGCGCAAGCGCACCTGCCCACTGATATCCCACTCCAGCACTTCGGCGTGCTCGAAGTAAAAGCGTTTTTGCACCAGCGGGTAGAGCGCCTTGAACAGGCTTTCCTTGACCGAGAAGGTCAGGGTCACCAGCAGGGCGATCTGCTCGGCGGAACCTGCGGCCATGCGCTGCATTTCGGCTGGAATGAGGATTTCGCCGGCCAGTCGCTCGGCTCGTTCTGCGCTCAGCAGGTCTTCCAGGTCCATCCCCAGGCCCCGCCAGTGGGATTTAGGCGCGACGATGGCGGCGGCGCGGCCGGTGCCATGGGTGATGGAGCCGGTGATATGGGCCGGCCAGATCGGCGCACGGTCCTCACCGATGGCCGGAACGCTGTCGGTACCGTCCAACTGCCGCAGGGCGGCGCGGGCACAGAGGCGCCCGGCGAGGAATTCGGCCTGGCGCTTGGCCACCGAGCGCTGAATACTGGCCGGCGGATCGATGCGGCTACGCTGGAAGTCGTCCGCGGCGAGCTGCGACGGGTTGAATCGGGTGCTGAGCAAGACGCTATGCGCCAGAGCCTCGGGCAACGGCCAATGGGCGTCGAGGGGCGTGCAGCAAACGGGCAGGACGGGGAGCTTGTTCATGGCGGGCATTTTGCCGGGTTGGAACGGCGCTTTCCAGAGCCGATTCCCTTGTCCATCCAAATGTGTTCAGGGGGAGTTCAGGGCCACTTGTTTACTCTGTAACAATGATGATGCGCAAATCTGCTCCTGGCCGGTCGGCCGTGTCTTTCATGAAACACTTTGGCTGAACTGAGTTACCGTTATGGGCGAAGCGATGCCGGTAGCGTTGGGAGAGCATTATGAAATTGCTGGTGGTAGAAGACGAAGCGTTGTTGCGCCATCACTTGCAGACCCGCTTGAGCGACAGTGGTCATGTGGTCGAGGCGGTGGGCAATGCCGAAGAGGCGCTGTACCAGACCGAGCAGTTCCATCATGACCTGGCGGTGATCGATCTCGGCCTGCCGGGCATGGGCGGACTGGACCTGATCCGCCAACTGCGCTCGCGCGGCAAGGTTTTCCCGATCCTGATCCTCACCGCGCGTGGCAACTGGCAGGACAAGGTCGAAGGCCTGGCCGCCGGTGCCGACGACTATCTGGTCAAGCCCTTCCAGTTCGAGGAACTGGAGGCGCGGATGAATGCCTTGCTGCGGCGCTCCAGCGGTTTCACCCAGTCGACCATCACCGCCGGCCCCCTGCTGCTGGACCTCAATCGCAAGCAGGCCTCCCTCGACGACCAGCCCCTGGCGCTGACGGCCTACGAATACCGGATTCTCGAATACCTGATGCGTCACCACCAGCAGGTGGTGGCCAAGGATCGTCTGATGGAGCAGTTGTACCCGGACGACGACGAGCGTGATCCGAATGTGATCGAGGTACTGGTCGGGCGCTTGCGGCGCAAGCTGGAAGGGCCGGTCGGGTTCAAACCTATCGATACCGTGCGGGGCCTGGGCTACCTGTTCAACGAGCGCTGCCGGTGATTCGTTCGCTACGGGTGCGGCTGATGCTGGCCGCCACCATCCTGGCGATATTGTTCATGTTGGCCTTGTTGCCGGCGATGCAGGGGGCGTTCAGCCTGGCCTTGCAGGACTCCATCGAGCAACGCCTGGCTTCGGATGTGACCACGCTGATTTCCGCGGCGCGCATCGAAAAGCAGAAACTGCAGATGCCCGATCTGCTCCCCGACGAGCGATTCAACCTGCCCGACAGCCGCCTGCTGGGCTATATCTTCGACCGCGACGGGCGCCTGGTCTGGCGTTCGCGGGCAACCCAGGAAGAGCACATCAACTACCGTCCGCGGTATGACGGGCGCGGCAACGAGTTCGCGAAAATCCGCGAGGACAACGGCAACGAGTTCTTCGTCTACGACGTCGAGGTCAAGTTGCTCGGCGGCAAGAGCGCCGCCTACAGCTTTGTCGCCCTGCAGCCGATGCGCGAATACAACATGACCCTGGCCGGCCTGCGGGAAAAACTCTACCTGGGCTTCGGCGCGGCCTTGTCCGTGCTGCTGGCGCTGCTCTGGCTCGGCCTGACCTGGGGCCTGCGCGCGCTGCGGCGGTTGAGCCAGGAACTGGACCAGATCGAGAACGGCGAGCTGGAAAGCCTCAGCGAGGAGCATCCGCGGGAACTGCTGCGCCTGACCGGTTCCCTCAACCGCTTGTTGCGCAGCGAGCGCGAACAGCGCAGCCGTTATCGCGATTCCCTGGACGATCTGGCCCACAGCTTGAAAACGCCCCTGGCGGTTCTGCAAGGGGTCAGCGAGGGGATGGCGCAGCGGCCCCAGGATCGCGATCAGGCCAGGGTCCTGCAGAGCCAGATCGAACGGATGAACCAGCAGATCAGCTACCAGTTGCAGCGCGCCAGCCTGCGCAAGAGCGGTCTGGTCCGGCACCAGGTCGAACTGCGTCCGGTGCTCGACAGTCTGTGCAGCACCCTGGACAAGGTCTATCGCGACAAACAGGTGGTGGTCGCCATCGACGTGCCGCAGTTCAGTCATGTGCCGATCGAGCAGGGGGCGTTGCTGGAACTGTTGGGCAACCTGTTGGAGAACGCCTACCGCCTGTGTCTGGGCAAGGTGCGGGTCAGCCTGCGCCGAGGTTTGCAGGGCATCGAGGTGTATGTCGAGGACGACGGGCCGGGGGTGCCACCCGACCAGCGGGCGCGTGTTCTGCAACGTGGCGAGCGCCTGGACCGCCAGCACCCGGGGCAGGGCATCGGCCTGGCGGTGGTCCAGGACATCATCCAGAGCTACGACGCCGAGATGACCCTGGGGGATTCGACCCTGGGGGGCGCATCGTTCCGCATTCATTTCCCGCCGCAATAACCGCCGGGCGCGCCTCTACAGTTCCTGGGCGCGATAGGCGCCGGGGGTCAGGCCGGTCCATTTCTTGAAGGCCCGGTGAAAGGCCGAGGGCTCGGAAAAACCCAGCTGTTCGGCGATCTGTTGCAATGACAGTTCGCTGCGGCCCAGGTGGTAGATGGCGATGTCCCGCCGCAGTTGATCCTTGAGTTCCTGAAAACTCGTGCCTTCTTCGCGCAAGTGCCGCCGCAGGGTTTGCGGGCTGATATGCAGGTGCTGGGCGACCGCCTCCAGGTCCGGCCAGCGACTGGCATCCCGACTGAGCAGGCGCCGCAGTTGGCTGCTCAGGCTGTCGCCGTCGTCGGGACGGGCCAGCAGGTCGGCGGGGGCGCGACCGAGGAACTGCTTGAGCGTGCGTTCATCCTGTTGCAACGGCAGGCCCAGGTAACGGCTGCTGAACAGCAGGCTGCTGCTGGCGGCGTCGAAGGTCAGGGGACAGGGAAACAACAGGTCGTATTCACTGGCGTGGTCGGGCCTCGGGTAACCGAAGTCGGCCTCAAGCAGGCGAATACGCTGGCCGATCAGCCAACTGCCCAGGCGGTGCCAGACCACCAGCAGGCATTCGCTGAGAAAGTGATCCGGGTCCCACAGGTTCGAGGCATCCAGGCTCAGGCGCGTGCAGTCGCCTTCGCGGCTGAGCTGCAGGCGTGGGGCGTCGGGGAACAGGCCGTAGAACCGCAGGCCACGGTCCAGGGCCTTTTCCAGCGTCGGACAATGAATCAGCGCATGCATCATCATGGCGAAGGTGCCGCGTCGGCAGCGGCTCTGGCCGAACCCCAGGTATTCGTCGTCCAGCTCCAGCCAGAGCCCTTGCAGTAACTGGGTGAACTGCTCCGGCGCCAGGCGCGCCCGCGGCTCGTCGAGCCACTGCGCGGCGATGCCCAGGCGTTGCAGCAGCGGCGCGCAGTCGTGACCCTGACGACGTGCCCCTTCCAGGGCGGCGCGGGCGAAGTGGCTGGCGATACTGCGTTCACGCATGGGGCGCTTCCGTCCATTGGGTGGCCGATGTTAGTCATGGAAATGACGCAGGGACAAGGCGGATATCCGCCAAAACCTCGGGTGCTTTGGGGTGGATGGGCGGAAATCCGCCATCTATGCTATAGGGGCGGAGCGCGATAACCCCCGCAAGGGATGATGGCTAAAGGCTTTGCCGCGATTTTGTAAAAGTGGCACGGGCTTTGCGAAGAGATAAGAGGTCTGCCCACGCAGTTCGACAAAAAACAAAAATCCCTCCGGTGCAGGAGGGTTCGTGCTTCAGGTCCCATGGCCGCTGATGGATAACGGGCGTGTGATCTCTTGAGGAACTTTGCAATGACGACTCGTCAGCCACTGTACAAATCCCTGTATTTCCAGGTGGTCGTAGCCATCGCTATCGGCATCCTGCTCGGCCATTTCTACCCACAGACCGCCGTGGCCCTCAAGCCACTGGGTGACGGCTTCATCAAGCTGATCAAAATGGTCATCGCCCCGATCATCTTCTGCACCGTTGTCAGCGGCATCGCCGGCATGCAGAGCATGAAAGCGGTCGGCAAGACCGGCGGCTACGCGCTGCTGTACTTCGAAGTGGTTTCTACCATCGCCCTGCTGATCGGCCTGGTCGTGGTCAACGTGATCCAGCCGGGTAACGGCATGCACATCGACGTGGCCACCCTGGACGCTTCGAAAGTCGCGGCCTACGTCACCGCTGGCGCAGACCAGAGCGTGGTTGGCTTCATCCTCAACGTGATCCCGAACACCATCGTCGGTGCCTTCGCCAACGGCGATATCCTGCAAGTGCTGATGTTCTCGGTGATCTTCGGTTTCGCCCTGCATCGCCTGGGTGCCTATGGCAAGCCGCTGCTGGAGTTCATCGATCGCTTCGCCCACGTGATGTTCAACATCATCAACATGATCATGAAGCTGGCGCCCATCGGTGCGCTGGGTGCCATGGCCTTCACTATCGGTGCCTACGGCGTGAGCTCCCTGGTGCAACTGGGCCAGCTGATGATCTGCTTCTACATCACCTGCATCCTGTTCGTGGTGGTGGTGCTGGGCGCCATCTGCCGCGCACACGGCTTCAGCGTGTTGAAACTGGTTCGTTATATCCGTGAAGAGCTGCTGATCGTACTGGGGACTTCCTCTTCGGAATCGGCCCTGCCGCGCATGCTGGTCAAGATGGAACGCCTGGGCGCGAAGAAATCGGTCGTTGGCCTGGTGATCCCAACCGGCTACTCCTTCAACCTCGACGGTACCTCGATCTACCTGACCATGGCGGCCGTGTTCATCGCTCAAGCGACTGACACCCACATGGACATCACCCACCAGATCACCCTGTTGCTGGTGTTGCTGCTGTCCTCCAAGGGCGCGGCGGGCGTGACCGGCAGTGGTTTCATCGTACTGGCGGCGACCCTGTCGGCCGTAGGTCACCTGCCGGTGGCCGGCCTGGCACTGATCCTCGGTATCGACCGCTTCATGTCCGAAGCCCGTGCCCTGACCAACCTGGTGGGCAACGCCGTGGCGACCCTGGTGGTGGCCAAGTGGGTCAAGGAACTGGACGAAGACAAACTGCACACGGAACTGGCTTCCGGTGGTCGTGGTATTGAAGACGAACGCGCACTGGACGACCTGGGCGTAGCCGAAGGCTCGGCGCCAAGCGCCAAGTAAGCTTCAGCGGTAAGTTGAGAAAACCCATCTTCGGATGGGTTTTTTTATGCCTGGGCGTTTGTGTCAGGTTTTCTGAGCGTTGTGGTGCTTGCCGCCGAGTGGTGGGCTGCCTAGTCTGGAGATCCGTCGATCTGGAAAATGGAAAGCCCATGCAAGGTCCGTTGGCGTCACTCAAGGTGCTGGATTTCTCGACATTGCTGCCGGGGCCGTTCGCCTCGTTGTTGCTGGCGGACATGGGTGCCGAGGTGTTACGCATCGAATCACCCGCGCGCCTGGACCTGCTGCGGCTATGGCCGCCCCACGACCGTGACATTTCCGCCAGCCACGCCTGGCTCAATCGCAACAAGCGCAGCCTGGCCCTGGATTTGAAGCAGGCCGGAGCGGTGGCGGTGATCCATGACCTGGTGCGCGAGCATGACATCGTCCTGGAGCAGTTCCGTCCCGGGGTGATGGATCGGCTGGGGCTGGGTTATGAAGCCCTGAAGGCGATCAATCCGCGCTTGATCTATGTGTCGATCACCGGCTACGGGCAGACCGGTCCTTACCGTGATCGCGCCGGCCATGACATCAACTACCTGGCGTTGTCGGGGTTGGCCAGCTACACCGGGCGCCGGGAGGACGGGCCGCTGCCCCTGGCGATGCAGGTGGCGGATGTGGCGGGCGGTTCGTTGCACGGGGTGATCGGCTTGCTGGCGGCGGTGATCGCCCGGCAGCAGACGGGGTTGGGGCAATACGTCGATGTCAGCATGACCGACTGTGCCTTCAGCCTGAATGCCATGGCCGGGGCGGGGTTTCTCGCTTGCGGGGTAGCACCTGCGCCCGAGGGGCAGATGCTCAATGGTGGCAGTTTCTACGACTATTACCGTAGTCGGGAAGGGCGCTGGTTTGCCGTAGGGAGTCTGGAACCGGCGTTTATGCAGCAGTTGTGCGGGGCATTGGGGCGAGCGGAGTTGGCGGTTCAAGGGCTGTCGCCCGAGCCTGAGGTGCAACAGGCGTTGAAGCAGGCGTTGCAGAGCGAGTTTGAACAACGTGATTTCGATGAGTTGTGCGCTTTGTTTGCCGGGCTGGATGCTTGCGTCGAGCCGGTGCTCAGCTTGGGCGAGGCGGTCGGGCATCCGCAGTTGCAGGCCCGGGAGGTGGTGGTGCAGGTGCCCCGCGGCGATGGCACTACGCAGGCGCAGATGGCCTGTCCGCTGAAATTTTCCCAGGGGTTGCCGACGCCGAGGCATATCGGCGCACGGTTGGGTGAACATGGTGATGAGGTGTTGCGCGAACTGGGGTACAGCGAAGAGCGGATAGCGGTGTTGCGGGAGGCCGGTGTCATGGCCTGATGATGTTGCGCCTGTTCTATCGTTTTCGCGGGCAAGCACCGCTCCCACAGGTTTTCGGTCGTACACAAAATCCGGATACACCCAGGAACCTTGTGGGAGCGGAGCTTGCCCGCGAAGAGGCCAGTAAGGCCACCATCACTTGTAAAATTTACTCCACCCGCATTTCACCACTGAACACCAGGGTATGCCGACAACGCCGGCACAGATAACGCCGGCCCTCGCTCACCAACCGATGACGCTGGGCCGAAAACGCAAAGTCGCTTTCAGCGCACGGGCAGCGGTAGATATACCGCGTCACCCGGCGGCGCTGGACCTCATAGGTGTGGCAACGATTGGGCGGCAGTTCGTAGACCCCGCGCATGATCAACTGCCATTCCTCGCCATGGGGCTGGATACGTTCGCCGAACAACTGATGGGCGATCAGGTGCGCGACCTCGTGGGCCACGGTCTGCTTGAGGAAGTCTTCGCTGTTTTCCCGGTACAGCTGCGGATTGAAACGCAGCAGGTTTTCATGCAAATGCGCCACGCCAGCCTTCTGGCCACGCAGCTTGAGGCTGACCACAGGACGCTTGAAAGGTCGTTTGAAAAAGGATTCGGCTTGTTGGAAACAGTCTTCGACGCGGGTCTTGAGTTGCTCGGGCATGCTGTACGGATCTCCAGAGGCGTCGAGTATGCCGTAAACCCGGGGATTTCCGAATCCGCCAGGCGCCGAATGGTCGTGGCGCGTTAAAAGGCCGCCTTGCGGCGGCCTGTGTTGGCAGTTATGGCTTTGTTTTATTCAGTTGGTGTACACCGGGCCGACGCCCAGCCCCCAGACAATCACGGTAAAGGCCATGATCGCCACCAGCACCACCAGGCCGACAGCCAGGACGGAGCTGGAGAACAGGAAGCCTTCGTCCGAAGGGATGTTCATAAAGGTCGGCAGGCCGACGTACAGCAGATAGACGGTGTAGCAGATGGCCGCCGTGCCGACGATCATCCCCAGCCACATATGCGGGTAGAGCGCCGCCAGGCCGCCGATGAACAGCGGTGTGGCGGTGTAGGTGGCGAAGGCCACGCAACGGGCCAGGCTCGGATTGGCGTCGTAGGTGCGGGCCATCCAGTGGATAAATGCGCCCATTACCGCCACACCGCCGAGCATGGCGATATAGGACATGAGGGTCATCCAGATGGCGCTGTCCTGGGTCAGCATCACTGGCGCGCGGTTGCCGATGACCCAGCCGATCCGGGTGGTGCCGATAAAGGCCGAAATGGCCGGGATGGCGGCGAGGATCAGGGTGTGGGTGAGGTACATATGGCCGATGCTTTCCTCGGCGTCGCCACGGATTTGTCGCCATTCCTGATCAGGGTGGGTGAACAGTCCGACTACGTGATGGATCATGCCAGTCACTCCTTTTGTTATTGCCATCGCCCCCCGGTGGAGCGCCTGCGGGCCAAGTGGCCGAAGTCAGGTCTGGATTTATATGCGACCTTATATCGCAGTATAGGGAGGGCGAGCCGCACGCTTTAGAGCAAATCGAACTGTCGGGCGGGACTGTAATCGCATTGTCGTATTTGTTTTCTATGGAAGCCGAACCTGTGGGAGCGGAGCTTGCCCGCGAAAAGGCCCTTGAGAGCGCTAAAAGCTTCGCGGGCAAGCACCGCTCCCACACAAGCACTGCTCCCGCCATGGAGTCTTCGCCTGCCGTGGGTTTATAGGTAAAATAATCGGCTTTTCGACACACCTCGCGCGGATTTCAAGGGTTAGGGCAAGAGCTATGGGCACTCTTTCGGTCAATCAGAACAAACTGCAGAAACGCCTGCGCCGCCAAGCGGGTGAGGCGATCGCCGACTTCAACATGATTGAAGAGGGTGACAAGGTCATGGTCTGCCTGTCCGGCGGCAAGGACAGCTACACCATGCTCGACGTTCTGATGCACTTGCAGAAAGTGGCGCCGATCAAGTTCGACATCGTCGCCGTGAACATGGACCAGAAGCAGCCCGGTTTCCCCGAACATGTACTGCCCGCCTACCTGAAAGCGCTGGGCGTGGAGTATCACATCGTCGAGAAGGATACCTACTCGGTGGTCAAGGAACTGATCCCCGAAGGCAAGACCACCTGCTCCCTGTGTTCGCGCCTGCGTCGGGGCACGCTGTACACCTTCGCCGACGAGATCGGCGCGACCAAGATGGCCCTGGGGCATCACCGCGACGATATCGTCGAAACCTTTTTCCTCAATATGTTCTACAACGGCTCGCTCAAGGCCATGCCGCCCAAGCTGCGGGCCGACGACGGACGTAACGTGGTGATCCGGCCGCTGGCCTATTGCAGCGAGAAGGACATCCAGGCCTATTCGGACCTCAAGCAATTCCCGATCATTCCCTGCAACCTCTGCGGCTCCCAGGAAAACCTGCAGCGCCAGGTGGTCAAGGACATGCTCCAGGAGTGGGAGCGCAAGACCCCCGGGCGTACCGAAAGCATCTTCCGTGGTTTGCAGAATGTCGTGCCATCGCAGCTGGCCGACCGCAATCTGTTCGACTTTACCCACCTTCGAATCGATGAGACCGCCGCATCGCGCTTCGTCAACGTAGTGAACCTCTGAATGCGCGATTACAAATGGTTGCATGAGTACTGCCTGAACCGCTTCGGTTCGGCCGCCGCGCTGGAGGCTGAATTACCGGTGCCGGCCAGTTCGCAGCAACTGCGTGAACTGCCGGACGACCGTTATCTGTCGATGATCGCCTTGCGGGTCTTTCGCGCCGGCCTCAAGCACAGCCTGGTGGACGCCAAGTGGCCGGTGTTCGAGCAGGTGTTTTTCGGCTTCGACCCGGAAAAAGTGGTGTTGATGGGCGCCGAGCATCTGGAGCGCCTGATGCAGGATGCGCGAATCATTCGTCACCTGGGCAAGCTCAAGAGCGTGCCGCGCAATGCGCAGATGGTGTTGGACGTGGCCAGGGAGAAGGGCAGTTTTGGCGCGTTGATCGCCGATTGGCCGGTCACTGAAATCACCGGGTTGTGGAAGTACCTGGCCAAGCACGGCCATCAGTTGGGCGGGCTATCGGCGCCGCGTTTTCTGCGGATGGTCGGCAAGGACACCTTCGTTCCGACCTATGACGTGGTGGCGGCGCTGAATGCGCAGAAGATCGTCGACAAGGTGCCCACCAGCCTGCGGGATCTGGCGATTGTGCAGGACGCCTTCAACCAGTGGCATGCCGAGAGCGGGCGGCCGATGTGCCAGCTGTCGATGATGTTGGCGTACACCACCAATCATTGAAGAACATTGATTTCGGTTCGGGCGATAGACCGCGTTATCGTTCTTCGCGGGCAAGCCCTGCTCCTACAGTTCTGCGTCGAACACAAATCTTGTATCCACCACAATCCTGTAGGAGCAGGGCTTGCCCGCGAAAACGTCAGTCCAGGCGCTACACGGCTTGAGCCTGGCCTTCTCCGGCCAACCGCCGATTCAACTGATGACACCAGCGCACATAGACCATCGCGCTGCAGAACACCGCCACGCTCGCGGCCATCTCCAGCACTCCGAACAGCTGTCGATTGGGATCGAACGCCGCCAACGCGCCCTTGATGAAGTACAGGTTCACCACATAGCAGGTGAACGAGTGTCCACGCGCGCTACCCAGCAACATGCCCGGCAGCAAGAGTAACAACGGCACCAGTTCGATCAACAGGATCACCCAGGGCCGCGCACCGTGCAGGTCGGCGAACATCAGGTAATAGATGCTCAGAAAGGCCATCAGGCCGAGAAAGCACGCCAGCGCCAGGCCACGGCTCCAACGCACGCGCGGCTCCAGCCAGGCCTGGGGCGGCAACACCTTGGGCTTCCTAGCCACGGCCGTTCTCCAGGCTCAGGGCAGTCTTCGCCAGACGCAGGCCGAGTGCCCGGCACAAGGCGATTTCATGTTCGTCCAACGCGCGCTTGCCGTCGACGCCGGTATGGTGGCTGGCGCCATAGGGTGTGCCACCACCACGGGTGTCGAGCAAGGCCGACTCGCTGTAGGGCAGGCCGGTGACCAGCATGCCGTGGTGCAACAGCGGCAGCAGCATCGACAACAAGGTGCTTTCCTGGCCGCCATGCAGGCTCGACGTCGAGGTAAAGACCCCGGCCGGCTTGCCCACCAGGGCACCGGTCAGCCACAGGTTGCTGGTGCCGTCGATAAAGTACTTCAGCGGCGCCGCCATATTGCCGAAGCGGGTCGGGCTGCCGAGGGCCAGGGCCGCACAGTTTTTCAGATCATCGAGGCTGGCATACAGCGCGCCTTCCTCGGGGATTTCCGGCGCCACGGCTTCGCACTGGCTGGAAATCGCCGGTACGGTGCGCAGGCGCGCTTCCAGTCCGGCCTGCTCGACGCCGCGGGCAATCTGCCGGGCCATTTCGCGGGTGGAGCCGTTACGGCTGTAGAACAACACCAGAACGTAAGGTGCACTCACGGCAGGATCTCCAGCACATTCTCCGGTGGACGACCGATGACCGCCTTGTCACCGACCACCAGGATCGGCCGCTCCATCAGCTTGGGGTGTGCGGCGATGGCGGCGATCAGTTGTTCTTCGCTGAGCTGGCTGTCGGCCAGGCTCAACTGCTTGTACTCATCCTCGCCGGTGCGCAGCAATTGCCGCGCGCCGATGCCGAGCTTGCCCAGCAACGCCTTGAGCTGCGCGGCGTCCAGTGGGGTTTCCAGGTAGTGCACGACGGTGGGCGTGAGGCCACGGCCCTGGAGCAGTTCCAGCGCACCGCGGGATTTCGAGCAGCGCGGGTTGTGATAAAGCGTCAGATCGGTCATGTGCGGGTCGCATCTTGCGTAAGGTGGCGGGTATTCTACCTGCCTGGCGAGCGCTCCTGAACCTTGTGAGGTAAAGGGTCGCGGTCGATAACGTATTTGATGGGGGATTGTGCACATGGCAAGGCGATTGGCCGCCGCATTGGCGATGATGGGGGCGTTGCTGCTGAGCGGTTGCGGCAACGATTACGGCGTCGACCAGAACGGCCAGAAGGTCGCGTCCGAGCGCCTGGACAAACAGTGGAAGGTGGTCAACTACTGGGCAGAGTGGTGCGGCCCGTGCCGTACCGAGATTCCGCAATTGAACGCCTTGTCCGAGCAGCTCAAGGGCCAGCCGGTGGAGGTGTTCGGGGTGAATTTCGACGGTTTGCAGGGCGATGACCTGCGCAAGGCCGGTGAAACCCTGGGCATCCGTTTCACGGTACTGGCCCAGGATCCGGCGGACTTCTTCGACCTGCCGCGCAGCGAAGCCTTGCCGGTGACCTACATCATCGATGACAAGGGCAAGGTTCGCGAGCAGTTGATGGGCGAGCAGACCGCGGCAGGCGTATTGGCCAAGCTCAAGGCCTTGCGCGGCTGAGCTTCAGCCTTCTTCCGACCACAGCCGCAGCGGCTGGCCTTCCTGCGGCCAGAAACGCACCTGCTCGATGGGCGAGATATCCCAGCGCTGGACATTCTCCAGCGCCTGGAGGAAGCGTTTTTCCTGCTCCATCAACGCCGGTGCGCAGAGTTTGCGAGTGCTGCCGACTTTGCCGAAGCTCAGGTTCCCGCCCTCCAGGGTGTAGGGCGCGAACCAGTGGTTGCAGCCGCCGGTGCCATAGGCCCGGCCATCGTCGCCGAGGGTGACGGTCAGATGGCTGTTGTCGATCAACGGACGTTCGCCGATCCACTCCAGCACGTAGCTGTGATCCTGCTGCAAGTGCACCTGTTCGCCGGCGCAGCCGTACAGGCCGGCGCCCAACATTCCCAGAATCACCACACGTTTCATTACTTTGCCTCCTGGCATCTCGGGCACAGATGTTTCTCGCCCTGTGTCTTCCAGCCCAGCTCGGCGATACGCGCCGTGGCGGCTGGTTTTTGCGCGGGGGTGCCGAGCTTGGCGTCCACCGCGAATTCGAAGTTCAGTTCCTTGGCGCAACTGTCGCAGTTGACCTGCCACTGGTGGATCGCCAGTTCGCCGAAGACCGGCCCCTTGGCGACCGCAACCCATTGGCCGGGCGGATTGATCAGATGGCGAACGGTGTCCACGGTCAGGCGCATGGACAGGTCCTTGCTGCCCTTGAGGGTCACCAGCAGGACATCGTCGGCGCGGATCGAGCCACCGTTGCCGGTGACCTGATAGCGTCCCGGCACCAGGGCGCGGCATTCGGTCAGGGTGTGCTGCGGGTTCATCAGGCTGTAGCGGAAATCGTGTTCGACCATGGGGCCTCCAAATTATGGCCGGTATGCTAGCACGCAGACGCCGCGCAAATGGCAGGGGTGTATGACCTTCGATCCGGTGACGGGGGGGGCGCTGACGATCATGGTACGCGGGCCGTGCCCGGCCCTTGCCATGGATCAGGCACTGACACGGGCCTCGGCGGCCAGTCGGGCGATGGCGACGTCCAGTTCGTCCAAGGCTTGGCGGGCATTGGGCGCGTCTTGCTTGAGTAGGGTTTCGCTGCGCTGGCAGGCCGCGCGCAATTGCGGAACGCCACAGTAGCGGGTGGCGCCGTGGAGGCGGTGCACCCGTTCGATCAGGGCGTTGTGGTCGTTGGCGTTGCGGGCCTGGCGAATCGCTTCGCGGTCGGCTTCCAGGGAGGCCAGCAGCATCGCCAGCATATCGGCGGCGAGATCGGGCTTGCCGGCGGCCAGGCGCAGGCCTTCGTCCGGGTCGAGCACCAGCAGCTCGCTGCCGACGCGGCCCTGTTCGCCGGCCCGTTCCGGCCCCTGGTTGCGCAGGGCCAGGCCGGTCCATTTGAGCACCACCTGGGCCAGTTGCCGCTCGCTGATGGGCTTGGTCAGGTAGTCGTCCATGCCACTTTGCAGCAGGGCGCGTTTTTCGTTGGCCATGGCGTGGGCGGTGAGAGCGACGATGGGCAGCGGGGTGCTTTGCCGCTCATGCTCCCATTGGCGAATCGCCTCGGTGCTTTGCCGGCCATCCATGCCGGGCATCTGCACATCCATCAACACCAGGTCGAAGGCTTCGCGTTGCACGGCGTCGATGGCTGCGTAACCACTGTCCACCGCCAGCACCCAGGCGCCCATGTCTTCGAGCAGGGTCTGCACCAGCAGCAGGTTGGCCGGGTTGTCGTCGACGCAAAGCACTCGCGGTGCCCGGCTGCCGAGGGGCTCGACGGGCTCCAGGCGTGCCGGGCGCGGGGTGATCAGTTCCGCCAGGGCCCGACGCAATTTGCGCGTACAGGCCGGCTTGGCCTGGAGCTGGCCGTGGGGGTTGGGCACGCAGAGCTGGAACAGCGTCTGTTCGGTGGTCGGGCACAGCACCAGCACTTTGCAGCCGAGGTGCTCGAGGTCCCAGATATGCTGGCTCAGGCGTTCCGGCGGCATTTCCTGGGCGGTGACGCCGAGGACCGCGAGGTCGATGGCCTGGTCGGTCTGGTGCGCCCCGGTCACCCCATTGGCGAGGTTTTGCAGGCTGTTGAACGGGGTCACTTCCAGGCCGCAATCCTCCAGTTGGTGCTGGAGAGCCTGACGTGACAACTCGTGATTTTCCAGCACCGCCACGCGGCGCCCGAGCAATGGCGCGGCGGGCAGGTCCTCGATATCGTCGCGGGTCTTGGGCAGGCTCAGGCTGATCCAGAATTCCGAGCCTTCGCCCGGAGTGCTGTCGACGCCGATCTCGCCGCCCATCTGTTCGATCAGGCGCTTGGAGATCACCAGGCCCAGGCCGGTGCCGCCGGGTTGCCGCGACAGCGAGTTGTCGGCCTGGCTGAAGGCCTGGAACAGCGCCCGGACATCCTGGCTCGACAAACCGATACCGGTGTCCTGCACGCTGATGCGCAACTGCACGCTGTCTTCGTGTTCTTCCTCGAGCATGGCCCGGGCGACGATGGTGCCTTCGCGGGTGAACTTGATCGCGTTGCTCACCAGGTTGGTGAGGATCTGCTTGAGCCGTAGCGGGTCGCCGATCAGCGACAGCGGGGTGTCGCGATAGACCAGGCTGACCAGTTCCAGCTGCTTGGCGTGGGCCGCCGGGGCGAGGATGGTCAGGGTGTCCTGGAGCAGGTCGCGTAGATTGAACGGAATGCTGTCGAGCACCAGCTTGCCGGCCTCGATCTTCGAGAAGTCGAGAATTTCGTTGATGATCCCCAACAGGCTGTCGGCGGACTTCTCGATGGTGCCCAGGTAGTCGAGCTGGCGCGGGGTCAGTTCGCTTTTCTGCAGCAGGTGGGTGAAACCAAGGATGCCGTTGAGCGGGGTGCGGATCTCGTGGCTCATATTGGCGAGGAACTCGGACTTGATCCGGCTGGCCTCCAGGGCCTCCTTGCGCGCCAGGTCCAGTTCGATGTTCTGGATCTCGATGGTTTCCAGGTTCTGCCGTACGTCCTCGGTGGCCTGGTCGATGCTGTGCTGCAATTCTTCCTGGGCGTTCTGCAGGGTCTCGGCCATGCGGTTGATGCCCGAGGCCAGTTGATCCAGCTCCTGGCTGCCAAGTGGCGGCAGGCGGGTTTCCAGATTGCCTTCCTTGAGTTGGGCCACGGCTTGCTTGATCTTGCCGAGCGGCGCGTTGATCGTGCGGCTCATGCGCAGGGCCAGCAAGGCGGTGCCGAGCAGGCCGGTGGCAATCAGCAGCAGGCTGGCGAACAGGCTGCGATAGCCGCGCAGCAACATATTGTTATGGGACAGCTCCAGTTCGACCCAGCCCAGCAGGCGGTCGGCTTCTTCCGGGATCACGTCGCCGGAAATATTGCGGTGGCGGCCGAAGACCGGCAATAGATAGCGGGTGGCATCGTTGCCGGTGCGTTGCAGCAGGTGGCTGCTGTTACCGATGGGCGGCTGGTTGAGCATGCTCGGACCGGCATGGGCCAGTTGCTCGCGGTTGGCGCCGAGAAAGGACACGGCGCGCACGTCGGCCTGTTCCAGGGACTGGGTGGCGATGCGCTCCAGCAGGTCGACATCGTTATGGCCCAGGGCCGGCGCGACCAGCGGCGCGAGCTGTTCGGCGATCATCTCGCCGCGTTGCAGCAGTTGGGTCTGCAGGTCCGACTGTTGCAGCCAGGTGAAATAGCCGCCCAGCACCAACGCCATCAGCGTGGTTGGCAGCAGGGTGAGCAGCAGTACGCGGCCCTTGATGCCCAGGTTTTTAAGCACGCAACAGTCTCCGTCAGATACAGCGTCCGGCAGATACGCCCATCTTCGATTATCGGCGCGCGCATCCTGCGCCCGCTCCACTTGCGCAGTGTAGCCATTTGCGGGGGGCGAAATCTCGCAAAGTTTGTGTTTGGACAAGTGATGGCTTGTGATCCGTTGAGAGCCGCGGATCGATTCTTTTCCTGTCGGTTCTGAACGATCGGACGTCCTTGCATGGTGGGAACCGTTTGTCGGGACTGTCATTTCTGACAGGTAGGCAAAACGCTCTGGATGTTTAGTCTTGGAAGGCAGTCTTGTTTTTTCTATTTTCTCAAGAGGAGTCATGGATCATGAACGCAAAAAAAACCTTCAAGTCGCCAGGTAATGCAACAGGTTCAATAACTGCTCATATTGTTGAAGGTCATCCGAAGTTTGAGTTTTCCTCCGTGGAGGTTAATTATTTTTCGGATTTTACCAATCGTTTTATTGGGCTCGATAAAGATATTAATTTTGTTTCTATTGACCCCAATGACGTAAGCGGTCCAGGCAAGTACGCGGTCGGTTTTAGAAAACCCGTTGATATTCACTTTAGTATTGGTGAGCCATTTGTAAATTTTGCGGAGAGCGGCGAGATTATTTTTGAAAGCTATGTCGAGGGGCAGCAGGCGAAGGGCACTTTCAACGTTGTACTTTTTTCGACAGGGCAACACGTACACGGCGCCTTTGAAATCAAGAAGAAATGACGTCGCCGGCAACGCCAATGGATACCGTCGCCCAAGGGTTTCAAAAGAGTGTGGGCAGGTCATGACGACAGGCGAGCGGGGCGCTGGGTTTGCTCGGGTTATATCGTTCAGTTATAGGTACTGCATTTTGAGTGATATGGAGCGCTGACATTTGCCGGTATGATGTCAGCCCCCGCAGTCTGGATTGCGAATACGCCATGACCTTGCAGTACCCTACCATCGCCGATTGCGTCGGCAACACGCCCCTGGTCCGCTTGCAGCGCCTGCCCGGCGCCACCAGCAATACCCTGCTGCTCAAGCTTGAAGGGAACAACCCCGCGGGCTCCGTCAAGGATCGTCCGGCACTGTCGATGATCACCCGCGCCGAATTGCGTGGGCAGATCCAGGCCGGCGACACCCTGATCGAAGCCACCTCGGGCAACACCGGGATCGCCCTGGCCATGGCCGCCGCGATCAAGGGTTACAAGATGATCCTGATCATGCCGGACAACTCCACCGCCGAACGCAAGGCGGCGATGACCGCCTATGGCGCCGAGTTGATCCTGGTGACTCGCGAGGAGGGGATGGAAGGCGCCCGTGACCTGGCCGAGCGCATGCAGGCCGAAGGCCGTGGCAAGGTGCTCGACCAGTTCGCCAATGGCGACAACCCCGAAGCCCACTACACCAGCACCGGCCCGGAAATCTGGCGCCAGACCCAGGGCACGATCACCCATTTCGTCAGCTCCATGGGCACCACCGGGACCATCATGGGCGTGTCGCGCTACCTGAAAGAGCAGAACCCCGAGGTGCAGATCGTCGGTCTGCAACCGATGGAAGGCGCCTCGATTCCGGGTATTCGCCGCTGGCCCCATGAGTACCTGCCGAAGATTTTCCAGGCCGACCGTGTCGACCGTATCGTCGACATGGGCCAGGAAGAGGCGGAGGACGTGATGCGTCGTCTCGCCCGTGAAGAAGGGATCTTCTGTGGTGTGTCCTCGGGCGGTGCGGTGGCGGCGATGTTGCGCCTGTCCCGCGAAGTCGAGAACGCGGTGATGGTCGCGATCATCTGTGACCGAGGCGACCGCTACCTGTCGACCGGCATCTACGACGCGCCCAACTGATGGCCAAGCATGAACGCGGCCTGCGCTTCCAGCCCACTGGCGGTAGCCGGGCGCCACAGGTACCGACCGGCAAGAAGCAGCGCCTGACCATCGAGCGGCTGTCCAACGACGGCCGTGGCATTGCCTTTATTGAAGGCCGTACCTGGTTTGTCGCCGGGGCCCTTGCGGGTGAAGAAGTCGAAGCGCGGGTGCTGGGTGCCCACGGCAAGGTGGTCGAGGCGCGCACCGAGCGGGTGTTTCTCGCCAGCGAGCAACGCCGTCCCGCGCCCTGCGCCCATGCCGGGCGTTGTGGCGGTTGCAGCGTGCAACATATGCCCCACGACGATCAGCTCGCCCTGAAACAGAGCATGCTCGCCGAGCAACTGTCGCGTGTCGCGGGCGTCGAACCACTGGAGTGGGCAGCGCCCCTGACCGGTCCGGAATTCGGCTATCGGCGACGGGCCCGTGTGGCCGTGCGCTGGGATGCCAGGACCAAGACCTTGGAAGTGGGTTTCCGCGCCGCCTCCAGTCAGGATATCGTCGCCATCGACGATTGCCCGGTACTGGTACAGGCCTTGCAACCGCTGATGCGCGAATTGCCGGCCATGCTGCGGCGCTTGAGCAAACCCCAGGCCCTCGGCCATGTGGAATTGTTCAGCGGTTCGGCGGTGGCGGTGTTGTTGCGGCATATGGCGCCGTTGTCGGAGCAGGACCTGCAAGTCCTTCAGGATTTCTGTGTCACCCATGATGCGCAACTCTGGTTGCATGGCGAAGACGGCCCGCAGCCGGTGGACCCGTCGTTGTCCCTGGGCTATCGCCTGGAGACCTGGGACCTGGAGTTGGCGTATCGGCCGGGGGATTTCGTCCAGGTCAATGCCGGGGTCAACGAGGCCATGGTCGCCCAGGCGCTGGACTGGTTGAAGCCGGCAGCCGATGAGCGGGTCCTGGATCTGTTCTGCGGGCTCGGCAACTTTGCGTTGCCCCTGGCTCGTCAGGTGCGCGAAGTGGTGGCGGTGGAAGGCGTGGCGACCATGGTCGAACGGGCCGCCGCCAATGCCTTGAGCAATAATCTGCATAACGCGCATTTTTTTCAGGCCGATTTGTCCCAGCCTTTGAGTGATGCCGGTTGGGCCAAAGACGGCTTTTCTGCGGTACTCTTGGACCCACCCCGTGACGGTGCGTTCGAGGTGGTGGGCAAGCTCGCCGCCCTGGGGGCCGAACGGTTGGTGTACGTGTCCTGCAATCCGGCGACGCTGGCGCGGGACACGGTTGAATTGATCAAGCAGGGCTACCGGTTAAAACGTGCCGGGATCCTCGACATGTTTCCGCAGACCGCGCATGTCGAGGCCATGGCGTTATTTGAAGCGAGCTAGGATGCTCGTCTGGTCCGACTGACTGCCGCCGTATTCTGCCAGCCCAGCCAGACTGCGGGGGCTACAACAGGTCAGCGATTTTGACGCATAGAATCTGCGTCGTAGGGAAGGTAAGCAAGATGGTACAGGTGAGAGCACACCAGCCGATCAACACCGACGGCAGTATCAATCTCGAGGCATGGCTCGATCATACGGTGAGCGTCGATCTGGCGCTGGACCGTGAGGCCTTGAAACAAGCCTGCGAATACGCACGGCTTGCCGAACAACAGACCAACGCGGCGCAGAACCTCTGGCCCGAAGGCGGTTCCAGTTTCAGCACTGGCCTGGAGATCGCCGAGATCCTCGCCGACCTCAAGCTGGACCAGGATTCGCTGGTGGCGGCGGTGCTGTATCGCTGCGTGCGCGAGGGGCAGATTCCCCTGACCGCGGTCAGCCAGAAATTCGGCCCGGTGGTGGCCAAGCTGATCGACGGCGTGCTGCGCATGGCCGCCATCAGTGCCAGCCTCAGTCCACGCCAGTCCCAGGTACTGGGCAGCCAGACCCAGGTGGAAAACCTGCGCAAGATGCTGGTCGCCATGGTCGACGATGTCCGCGTGGCCTTGATCAAGCTGGCCGAGCGCACCTGCGCGATCCGTGCGGTGAAGACCGCCGACGACGAGAAGCGCAACCGTGTCGCCCGCGAAGTCTTCGATATCTACGCGCCCCTGGCCCACCGCCTGGGCATCGGCCATATCAAGTGGGAACTGGAAGACCTGTCGTTCCGTTACCTGGAGCCCGACCAGTACAAACAGATCGCCAAGTTGCTGCACGAACGGCGGCTGGACCGTGAGCGTTTTATCAGCGAGGTGATGAACCAGCTGGAAAACGAATTGCTGGCCACCGGGGTCAAGGCCGATATCAGCGGCCGGGCCAAGCACATCTATTCGATCTGGCGCAAAATGCAGCGCAAGGGCCTGGAATTCAGCCAGATCTATGACGTGCGCGCGGTCCGTGTGCTGGTGCCGGAAATGCGCGACTGCTACACCGCGCTCGGCATCGTCCACACCCTGTGGCGGCATATTCCGAAAGAGTTCGACGACTACATCGCCAACCCGAAAGAGAACGGCTACCGCTCGTTGCACACGGCGGTGATCGGTCCGGAAGGCAAGGTCCTGGAAGTGCAGATCCGCACCCACGCCATGCACGAAGAGGCTGAGCTGGGGGTCTGCGCGCACTGGAAGTACAAAGGCACCGACGTCAAATCCGGCTCCAATCACTACGAAGAGAAAATTTCCTGGCTGCGTCAGGTGCTCGAGTGGCACGAAGAGCTGGGGGATATCGGTGGATTGGCCGAGCAGTTGCGGGTCGATATCGAGCCGGACCGGGTCTATATCTTCACCCCTGACGGCCATGCCATCGACCTGCCCAAGGGCGCGACACCGCTGGACTTCGCCTACCGGGTGCACACCGAGATCGGCCACAACTGCCGGGGCGCGAAGATCAACGGGCGGATCGTGCCGCTCAACTACAGCCTGCAGACCGGCGAGCAGGTGGAGATCATCACCAGCAAGCACGGTACGCCGAGCCGTGACTGGCTGAACCCGAACCTGGGCTACATCACCACGTCCCGGGCACGGGCGAAGATCGTCCACTGGTTCAAGTTGCAGGCCCGCGACCAGAACGTCGCGGCCGGCAAGACCCTGCTCGAACGCGAGTTGGCACGCCTTGGCCTGCCACAGGTGGATTTCGACAAGCTGGCCGACAAGGCCAACATGAAAACCGCCGAGGACATGTTCGCCGCCCTCGGCGCGGGTGATCTTCGCCTGGCGCAACTGGTCAATGCCGCCCAGCAACTGGTGGAGCCGGAGCGCGGCAACGAACAGCTGGAACTGATTCCGCGCAAGGCCACCGGCTACAAGCCGGGCAAGCGTGGCGATATCCAGATCCAGGGCGTCGGCAACCTGATGACCCAGATGGCCGGCTGCTGCCAACCGCTGCCGGGGGATGCCATCGTCGGCTATATCACCCAGGGCCGTGGCGTGAGCATTCACCGCCAGGACTGTGCCGCGGTGCTGCAACTCGCTGGGCGCGAGCCGGAGCGGATCATCCAGGTCAGCTGGGGCCCGGTGCCGGTGCTGACGTATCCGGTGGATATCATCATCCGTGCCTACGACCGTTCCGGCTTGCTGCGCGACGTGTCCCAGGTGCTGCTCAACGAGCGGATCAACGTGCTGGCGGTCAACACCCGCTCGAACAAGGAGGACAACACCGCGTTGATGTCCCTGACCATCGAGATCCCGGGGTTGGATGCATTGGGGCGGTTGCTGGGGCGGATTTCCCAGTTGCCGAACATTATCGAAACCCGGCGCAATCGCACCCCTTGATCATCCGCGGCCTTGAATACGCCGTAAAACTGTAGGAGCAGGGCTTGCCCGCGAAGGCGTCCTTGAGGGCGCCAAAAGCTTCGCGGGCAATCGAGCGTCGACCGGCCGCTCCTACAAGGTTCGCGGTGTGTTCCGGGTAGTGACAAAACCGAATGAGATCACCGATGTACAGCCTTCAAGACCTGCTCCACCTCATGGCCCGTCTGCGCGACCCGCAATACGGCTGCCCCTGGGACATCAAGCAGACCTACGCGACGATTGTCCCCTACACCCTGGAGGAGGCTTACGAAGTCGCCGACGCCATCGAGCGCAGCGACTTCGAGCACCTGCAGGGAGAACTGGGCGACTTGTTGTTCCAGGTGGTCTATTACAGCCAGCTGGCGCGGGAAGAGGGACGCTTCGAATTCGACGGCGTGGTCGACAGCATCACCCGCAAGCTGATCCGTCGTCACCCCCACGTCTTTCCCACCGGCGATCTCTACGCACCCGTGGACCTGCCGCGCTTGAGCGAGGAGCAGGTCAAGTTGCGCTGGGACGAGATCAAGGCCCAGGAGCGTGCGGAGAACCACCGCGCGCCCGAACAGCTTTCCCTGCTCGACGACGTACCGGCCGCCTTGCCGGCCTTGTCCCGGGCGGCGAAGTTGCAGAAGCGCGCAGCCACGGTCGGTTTCGACTGGTCGGACGCCTTGCCGGTGGTGGACAAGATTCGCGAAGAGCTCGACGAAGTGCTCGAAGCCATGGCCGACAACGACCCGGCGGCGATCACCGATGAAGTCGGCGACCTGCTGTTTGCGGTGGTCAACCTGGCCCGGCACCTCAAGGTCGACCCGGAAAATGCCTTGCGGGGCGCCAATGGCAAATTCGACAGACGTTTCCGTTTTATCGAACAGGCATTGCGCGACACCCACCGTCCCATGGAAGATTGCACCCTCGAAGAGTTGGACGCCTTGTGGGGCGAAGCCAAACGTCAGGAAAAGAATAGGCCCAGCTGCGGCTGAGCCGTTGCCCAAGTGAGTAAGCACCATGAGTCTTTCCCTTCGCGACCAGTTGCTCAAAGCAGGACTGGTCAACCAGAAGCAGGCCAAACAGGTCGGCAAAGAGAAACAGAAGCAGCAGCGCCTGGTCCACAAGGGCCAGATCGAGGCTGACGACACCCAGTCGCGCCTGGCCCAGGAAGCGCAGGCCGAGAAGGTCAAGCGCGACCAGGAGCTGAACCGCCAGCAGCAGGAAAAGGTCGAGGCCAAGGCCCGCGCGGCCCAGGTCAAGCAATTGATCGAAACCTCGCGCCTGCCCAAGCTGACCACCGAGGACTACTACAACTTCGTCGACGACAAGAAGGTCAAGCGCCTGTCGGTCAACACCTTGATGCGCAACAAGCTGAGCAATGGCTCCCTGGCGATCGTCCATCACGGTGGCGGTTATGAGGTGATCCCCCGTGAAGCGGCGCTGAAGATCCAGGAGCGGGCGCCTGAATGTATCGTCCAGCTCAACATCCTGAGCGAAGCCCAGGTGCCGGACGAGGATGATCCGTACGCGGCCTACCAGATCCCTGACGATCTGATGTGGTAACCCGCCAGTCCTGCTGAAAGGAGACGGCCAGAAACGACAAACCCCGCCAGGCAGCGGGGTTTGTCGTTTTACAAGTCTGTCACTGCCAGGCGTTCAGGACGCCTGCATCTCGCGTTTCTTCTCGAGGGTTTCCAGCTCGTTCTTATAATTATGAGCGTCGGTCTCGTTGTGAAACATGCCTACCAGGAGGTCCTGCTGGTGTACATCCCAGATTCGAATGCCGTGGGCAACGCCTTCATGGGACATGTGTGCATCATCGCGTTCGGTTACTTTTACGGTCATCTGCAAGCTCCAGTCTCTGTTGAACTGCGGCAACGCGTCGCAGGCCTCTGTTATATGATTCATTAGCCTCCTACGTAAATCGGTAACGGACGGAATTTATTCTTGCGAGAAACGCAATAATGGCCGAAGGCCCGGATTGCTTGGGTTTGCGCTTTTCGAGCGAAAGTTTTCTGACAAAAGTTTCATCTTGGCTATGCTGCAAAACAGCGTCCCAGACGCTTGCAAGCGTGGTTATGCAAGAGGGTGGCGGTGAATGTGAGATAGCTTTCGCGGGCAAGCCCTGCTCCTACAGTCTTGTGTCGTTCACTGGTTTTATATAGGACACGAGACTGTAGGAGCAGGGCTTGTCGGGACGCCGCACCGCCGCGAAGAGGCCCTTGAGCCTTGCAACATCCGCTTGCATGCAGCAGCGAGCAGGCATAAAAAAGCCCCGCGTTCGCGGGGCTCTTTCTGGCCGCTTGAATCAGCTGCCCTTGACCTCTTTGCCGGCCACGGTGCCTTCCTGGAGCATGATGTTGTACTCCTTGCCGTCGGTTTCCACCTGTTGCAGGCGGACCAGCAGGTAGTCCCAGTCCTTGGCGAACCACATCACGGTGGTGCGCTTGTTCTGTGTCGGGTCGCGCACGCGCTCGACCTTGATCGCATCGACCGAGCCGGCCTTGGTGCTGACTTTTTCCGCGCCCAGGACCCGGAAGTCGTAGGTGTCGGTGTCGGTACCTTCGACCACCTGGTAGCTCATGCTTTTCTTGCCGGCCGCGACATCACGTTGCAGGGCCAACTGATAAGTCGACTTGTCGAGCATGCCGCTGTTCAGAGGCACCTTGACCGGATCACCGCGATCGCTGCCGGTGACCATCTTCGACGCCCAGTCGAAGTCCAGGTTGATCTTCTTCGCCTTGCCCAGGCCGCCACGTTCGAAGTTGTAGCTCTGTGGCAACAGGGTGTCCTTGTCGAGGCGCAGGGTGCTTTCCTCGGTCAGGCTGGCGATCATCATGGAAGCCTTGAAACTCAAGGTCCAGGTGCCGTTATCGTTTTTCGACAGGCTGCGCTCGGCCGAACCGCTCATGGGCAGTTGTTTCCAGTCGGCGGTATAGCTGGCGGAGAAAGGTTGAAGATCCGCTGCTTGCACTGCCGGCAAGGCGAGCAGGGTAAGGGCGAAGAGCAGGGCACGACGCATAAAATCTCCTAGGTTCGAATCATTTGGCCGCTGGCCGCGAGTAATTGACCGTCCAACAATGCACCCTGTTCGCCCAGGACCAAACGCCCCTCGGCAAACCAGCGTACCGCCAGCGGATAAATCCTGTGTTCCTGGGTGTGGACCCGTTGCGCCAGACTCTGCGCGGTATCGTCAGACTCTACCGTAACCACAGCCTGTACGACCAGAGGCCCGCCATCGAGTTCCTCGGTGACGAAGTGCACGCTGCAGCCATGCTCCCGATCACCGGCTTCCAGCGCGCGCTGATGGGTGTGCAGGCCTTTGTACTTGGGCAGGAGAGAGGGGTGGATATTCAGCAGGCGCCCTTGATAGTGGCGGACGAAGTCAGCGCTGAGAATGCGCATGAAGCCGGCCAGCACCACCAGTTGCGGATTGAAGGCGTCGATCAGTTCGATCAAGGCCGCGTCGAAGGCTTCGCGACCCTCGAAGGCCTTGTGGTCCAGGGCGCGGGTTTCGATCCCCGCGTCCCGGGCGCGTTGCAGGCCATAGGCGTCGGCGCGGTTGGAGATCACCGCGGCGATGCGGGCCGGATTTTCACCGGTCCGCACGCTATCGATCAGGGCCTGCAAGTTGCTGCCGGTACCGGACAGCAACACCACGACGTTACAGGTCGAGGTCATCGGCTCGGACATCAGTGCGCCTTGAGGTTCTTCAGCTCGACCTGGGCAGCGCCTTCGGCGGCAGTGGCGATCTGGCCGATGACCCATGGCTGTTCGCCGGCTTCGCGCAGGACGTTGAGTGCTGCTTCAACGTGCTCCTGGGCGACACAGATGACCATGCCGACACCGCAGTTCAGCACGCGGTGCATTTCGGTT
This sequence comes from Pseudomonas gingeri, assembly GCF_013385425.1. GTDB lineage: Bacteria > Pseudomonadota > Gammaproteobacteria > Pseudomonadales > Pseudomonadaceae > Aquipseudomonas > Aquipseudomonas gingeri_D. Next base: position 58,531 of record NZ_JACAQA010000017.1, read on the forward strand.
TCGTTGACGTTACCTTTTTCCTGCAGCCAGTCGAAGACCGCCGGACGCTGCCAGCTGGCCACGTCGACCACGGCCTGGGCGCCTTTTGGCAGGACGCGCGGGATGTTGTCGAGCAGGCCGCCGCCGGTGATGTGGGCCATGGCCTTGACCGCGCCGGTGTCCTTGATCAGCTTGAGCAAGGGCTTGACGTAGATACGGGTCGGCGCCATCAGCAGGTCGGTCAGCGGCTTGCCGTCGAGCTGGATGGTTTCGATGTCTGCACCCGACACTTCGATGATCTTGCGGATCAGCGAGTAGCCGTTGGAGTGCGGGCCGGAAGACGGCAGGGCGATCAGGGCATCGCCGGCGGCGACTTTCGAGCCGTCGATGATCTCGGCCTTTTCCACCACGCCGACGCAGAAACCGGCCAGGTCGTAGTCTTCGCCTTCGTACATGCCCGGCATTTCAGCGGTTTCGCCGCCTACCAGGGAGCAGCCGGCCAGTTCACAGCCGGCGCCGATGCCGGTGACCACCTGGGCAGCGGTGTCGACATTGAGCTTGCCGGTGGCGTAGTAGTCGAGGAAGAACAGCGGTTCGGCCCCGCAGACCACCAGGTCGTTCACGCACATGGCCACCAGGTCGATGCCGATGCTGTCATGCTTGTTCAGGTTCAGTGCCAGGCGCAGCTTGGTGCCGACGCCGTCGGTGCCGGAGACCAGGACCGGCTGCTTGTAACCGGCCGGGATCTCGCAGAGGGCGCCGAAACCGCCCAGGCCGCCCATGACTTCCGGGCGCGCAGTGCGCTTGGCCACGCTCTTGATGCGTTCGACCAATGCTTCACCGGCGTCGATGTCTACACCGGCGTCCTTGTAGCTCAGGGAGGGTTGCTTGCTCATGATCCAGGCCTTTAGGGGGGATTCAGGGGGTATCGACCGGCAGCGGTTGGGTCTCATGGGGAACACGAACGGGTTCGGGTTTCCTGGGAGGCCGGATGCTCGCCGGTCTGCGAAGGCGCGCGATTTTATCAGGCTTGGGCAGCAGCGGCCATCCTCGGGCCGACGGCAGGGTCATATCGTGTTAAAAAAATCCCTGTACGCTCGTGCTGGCCGCAATTGACGCGGCTGTATAAGGTATAGCCCTTGACCCGCGATCTTTATGACGGGGAAAAACTTTTCAGCGATTGTGTGAATAATGGCACTGCGCCGTGGTCCTAAACCTGTCGCCTTGTATTCACGCGGTCTTTACCTGCCGCTTTCTGTCCGTCGGGAATTTTTCATGCGTCTGATCAAATTATTGAGTGCCGGCTGTCTTTCCCTGTTGAGCCTGGCGATCCACGCGCAAACCCTGAATGGCTTGTACCAGGTACGGGAACCGGTCAGCAGCCAGACCCCGGATGAACGCAACCAGGCCACCCAGCGAGCCCTGGAAACCCTGGTGTTGCGCCTGACCGGCGATCCCAAGGCGCTGCAGAACCCCGGCTTGGCCGAAGTGCGCAAGGATCCGCAGCAAATCATCAGCCAGTACGGTTACGACGCCGGGCCGCCGGAAAGCCTGCAGGTGGATTTCGACCCGGTGAGTACCGACCGTGCCTTGCGCGGCGCCGGGCTGGCGCTGTGGGGCAGCAACCGACCGGCGATTCTCGGTTGGTGGCTGAACGATTCGACCGAGGGCTCCAACCTGGTCGGTGACGGTCAATCGGCCGCCGAGCCGTTGCGTCGGGCGGCGCAACACCGTGGCCTGCCACTGCGTCTGCCGTTGGCTGACCTGAACGAACAGATCGTCGCCACGGCGAAGAATCTTGAAGGCAGCGATGCCTCGCCGTTGCACGACGTGTCCGAGCGCTACGGCGCCGATGCACTGCTGGCGGTGCATGCCCATGAAGAGGGCGGGCAGTGGCAGGCGAAATGGCGCTTGTGGCTGGGCGACCAGAAAGAGCAGGGCACGGCCCAGGGCGCCGACAGCGCCGCGTTGGCGGATGCGGTGCTGTTGGCGGTGAGCGAACGCCTGGCGCCGCGTTTTGCGGCCAAGCCCGGGGTGGCGACCGAACAACGGCTGGAAGTGCAGGGCATGACCCTGGAGCGTTACGCGGCCCTGGAGCATTTGCTCGAACCCTTTGGCGGTCGGCCACAAAGCGTGGACGGCGACCGGATCATCTATCAGGTCAACGGCAGTGCCGAACAGCTGCGCGCGCAACTGGGGCTGGCGAAGTTGCAGGAGATCCCGGCGGGCGAAGCCTTGCCGGCGGTGACGGCCAATGCTGCGCCAGTCGCCCCAGGTGCCCCGGCCGCGGCACCTGTTGCACCTGTACCTGCGGCGGCGCAGTTGCGTTTCCGTTGGTAGGTTTTCGGTTCTATTGAATTTCTTTCTATATATAAGGCAGAGGTCGTCCATGACCGACACACGTCGATGGTTCTGGTTGGGCGCGGCGATCCTGCTGTGCGTGTTCGTGTACCTGTTGCACCCGATACTCTCGCCGTTCCTGGTGAGCCTGCTGCTGGCCTATATGTTCGACCCGCTGGTCGACCGCCTGGAAAAACTCGGGATGTCCCGGACCTGGGGCGTGGTCTCGGTGTTCGCGCTGTTTATCCTGGTGTTGATGACCTTGCTGCTGGTGCTGGTACCGATGCTGGCCAAGCAGTTCTTCCGCCTCTATGAACTGGCGCCGCAGATGCTCGACTGGCTGCAGCACACCGCTCTGCCCTGGGCCCAGCACAAGTTCGGCCTGGCCGACGGTTTCTGGAAGTTCGACAAGGTCAAGGCAGCCATCAGTGAGCATATGGGCCAGACCGGCGACATCGTCGGCGTGGTGCTGTCCCAGGCGACAGCTTCCAGCCTGGCACTGATCGGCTTCGCGGCGAACCTGTTGCTGGTGCCTGTGGTGAGTTTCTACTTGCTGCGGGACTGGGACCTGATGACGGCCAAGATCCGCAGCCTGCTGCCCCGTGACCGCGAGGCGCAGATTGTCTCCCTGGCGGGCGAGTGTCATGACGTGCTGGGGGCGTTCATGCGCGGCCAGTTGCTGGTGATGCTGGCGTTGGGGGGGATCTATGCCGGTGGCCTGATGCTGGTCGGCCTGGAACTGGGCCTGTTGATCGGCCTGCTGGCCGGGCTGGCGGCCATCGTGCCTTATATGGGCTTTGTGATCGGCATCAGCGCGGCGATGATCGCCGGCCTGTTCCAGTTTGGCGGTGACCTGTACCCGATGATCGGCATCCTCGCGGTGTTCATGATCGGCCAGGCCCTGGAGGGGATGGTGCTGACGCCGCTGCTGGTCGGCGACCGCATCGGCCTGCACCCGGTGGCGGTGATCTTCGCGATCCTGGCCGGGGGTGAACTGTTCGGTTTCACGGGCATATTACTGGCCCTGCCGGTGGCTGCGGTGATCATGGTGCTGGTGCGGCATATGCACGATCTGTACAAAAGTTCGGACATGTACGGCGGCCGGGAAGACCCCGATCTCTGAAGAGCGCACGCAAACCTTTGATTTTGCTTGTGGTCTGTTGCATTGTGCACCCAGCCTCACGGGTATAAACTTTGCAGACTTTACACAGAGGCCACTAACGGTTCCCGGTAACCGTTCAGTCAGCATGAAACCGATTCAGCTGCCCCTAGGTGTGCGTCTGCGTGATGACGCCACCTTCATCAACTACTACCCAGGCGCCAATGCCGCTGCACTCGGCTATGTCGAGCGGCTATGCGAAGCCGACGCCGGGTGGACCGAAAGCCTGATCTACCTCTGGGGCAAGGACGGCGTGGGGCGTACCCACCTGTTGCAGGCAGCGTGCCTGCGCTTCGAGCAGATGGGGGAGCCGGCGGTGTACCTGCCGTTGGCGGAGTTGATGGACCGTGGGGTCGAGTTGCTCGACAATCTCGAGCAGTACGAGTTGGTGTGCCTGGACGACCTGCAAGTGGTCGCCGGGCGCGCGGATTGGGAAGAGGCGCTGTTTCACCTGTTCAACCGTCTGCGTGACAGCGGGCGACGCCTGCTGATTGCCGCCTCGACTTCGCCCCGTGAACTGCCGGTCAAGCTGGCCGACCTGAAATCGCGCCTGACCCTGGCGCTGATTTTCCAGATGCGCCCCCTCTCGGATGAAGACAAGCTGCGGGCTTTGCAACTGCGTGCTTCAAGACGCGGCCTGCATTTGACCGACGAGGTAGGACATTTCATCCTGACCCGTGGTACTCGCAGCATGAGCGCCCTGTTCGAATTGCTAGAACGGCTCGATCAGGCCTCGTTGCAGGCCCAGCGCAAGCTCACCATACCCTTTCTAAAAGAGACCCTGGGCTGGTAAAACCGGGGCTTTCAGCGCTTTTTCGCCAAATTCCAGACGTCACAAAACCCACGCCGGAAGCTTTCTTTCGGGCGTGTGGGATCCGTTTGGGTATTAAGTCCTTAGATGTTTTCAAGAAACGACCGAGTCACATCCTGTCCCATAAAATTTGCAAATGAGGGTGATAGAGGGCATAGTCGCGTTTCCTTACAAATCAGCCACGGTCGTGCCCATGCTAAATCGCTTCGCACCCCTCGTGCCTCTCGCACTTGTTACCCTGTTGTTCGGTTGCGCGGCGCATACGCCGGTTTCGCAACAACAGGTCGATAATTCGGTCAAAACCGCCTCGGTTTCTGGCGTCAAATCCTCGGCCGTACTGGACGATGAGCTGGCCACGGAAAAAGAACTCGCCGAGTTCGCCGACGGCAAGCCTTACCGGTTGCCTGTCCTTGCTGACAGCATTCTCGAACGTGGCATGTCCCTGATCGGTACCCGTTACCGTTTTGGCGGCACCAACGAGAGCTCCGGCTTTGACTGCAGCGGCTTCATCGGTTATCTGTTCCGTGAGGAAGCCGGGCTCGACCTGCCGCGCTCCACCCGTGAGATGATCAACGTGAAGGCGCCGCTGGTTGCACGCAACAAGCTCAAGCCAGGTGACCTGCTGTTCTTCGCCACCAATGGTCGTCGCGGTCGTGTCAGCCACGCCGGGATCTACCTGGGGGATGACCAGTTCATCCACTCCAGCAGCCGCCGTAGCGGTGGTGTGCGGATCGACAGCCTGGGCGACAGCTACTGGAGCAAGACCTTTATCGAAGCCAAGCGCGCCCTGGCGATGGCTCCCACTACGGTCACCGCCAGCAACCGGTAATCACTTGGACGTTTTCAGCGCCATCGGCCTGGTTGATGGCTAAAAGCCAGGTTCCAATACCAGGCAAGCTGTACAAAAAACGTCCGAAGTTAAAGTGATACTTGAAGTTTGGCGTATAGCCGCTAGAATCCTGACATATTGTTGAGTATCTGACCGCGCGAGCCCTGCTTGCGCGGTTTTGATTTCTCTACGCCACGGCAGAGAAAGCCGCATTCAGTCAGGATTTCTGCACATGTCGACCACGGCCCGTATTGCCTTGATTGCCTTCACCGCATTGCTCGGTGCCTGTGCCGGCCATGCGCCGCCGCCGCCAGCACCGGTGGCTCGTCCCGTGGTGTTCGCCTCCCCGCAACCCTCCTCGCCAGAAGCGGAAGACGTGCTGTTCCGCGCCTTGGGCCTGGTCGGCACGCCCTATCGTTGGGGCGGCAACACACCGGACTCGGGTTTTGATTGCAGTGGCCTGATTGCCTACGTGTATCGCGATATGGCGGGCATCAACCTGCCGCGTTCGACCCGCGAGATGATTGTGATGCGGGCGCCGAGCGTGCCGCAGAACGCCTTGCAGACCGGCGACCTGATCTTCTTTGCCACCAATGGCGGCTCCCAGGTCAGCCATGCCGGCATCTATGTCGGTGAAGGCCGTTTCGTCCATGCGCCGGCCACTGGCGGCACGGTGAAACTGGACAGCCTGTCCAAGGCCTATTGGCAACACGCCTACCTGAACGCCAAACGTGTGTTGCCGGCCGGGCACCTGGCGAGCAACCCTTAATCACCGAGTTACCGCGAGGTTGTCATGACCGCTCGCACCCTCAAGCTGGACGATGCCCTCTACGGTTATCTGCTGGACGTTTCCCTGCGCGAGACGCCGTTGCTCAAGCGACTGCGCGACGAAACCCAGGCGCTGCCCATGGCGCGCTGGCAGGTGGCGCCTGAGCAGGGCCAGTTCCTCGCGCTGCTGGTCAAGCTGACCGGCGCCCGACGATTGCTCGAAGTCGGCACCTTCACCGGCTACAGCGCCTTGTGCATGGCCTCGGCCTTGTCGGAGGGCGGTAGCCTGCTGTGTTGCGACATCCCCGGGGACTACAACGCCACTGCGCTGCGCTACTGGCGGGAGGCGGGCCTGGCCGAACGTATCGAGTTGCGCCTGGCGCCGGCGCTGGAGACCCTGGCGCAGTTGGAGCAGCAGGGGCAGGGCGGGCAGTTCGACCTGATGTTCATCGATGCCGACAAGGCCAATTACCCGGCGTATCTGGAAAGTGCCTTGCGCTTGTTGCGCGCGGGCGGCCTGGCGATTTTCGATAACACGCTGTGGAGCGGGCGGGTACTGGAGGTGAATACGCAAAGCGCCGACACCCGGGCCATCCAGGCGCTGAACCGGGCCTTGAAGGATGACGTGCGGGTGGATCTGTCGTTGCTGCCGTTGGGCGATGGTTTGACTTTGTGCCGTAAGCGTTAGGGGCCTGTTCAGGCCTCCTTGAACAGCAGGGCGATGCCGGGGTGATACTGGCCAGCTTCGTTGTGCAATTTGCGATAGGCGTAGGGAAAATACCAGGCCACGGCGCAGCTGTTGGCTTTTTGCAGGTCATCGACCATATCTTGCAGGTCTTCCGGGCTGAGGCTCTGCTGCGGTTTGAACGGCGAGACGAACAGGCAGCCGAGTTTCAGGTGGTGGGGGTGGCTGATCTTTTTCGCATCGCTCGCCACATCCAGCAGGGCCGGCATAGGGTTCAGGTTGTTGACCTTGGGCCAGCGTTGCGTGGCCTGGATATAGACCGACTCCTGCGCGGTGGAGATCTGCAGGTCGCAGCGTCCGCTGCGGTCACCGTCTTCGATCTGCTTCTTGGTCGGAAAATGCTCCAGGCTGACCATTTCCGCGGCCCAGGCGGCTACCGACAGCAACCCCAGGTTGGCCCGTTCATTGAACCAGTAGGGTGCCTGACCGTCACCGAGGAGTTGATTGTAGCGATCAATGCATTCAGGCCAGCGTTCCAAGGCGGGACGCAGGAATTCCAGTTTCGGATTGTTGATGATCAGGCCTTGCATGGGACTACCCTTTATTTATTGTTGGTCGGGTTGTGGCTATTTGATATCACCTTAGTCAACGTAGCACAAATTCTGGCGCCGGTTTTTTGATCTTGGTTGGGGTTTGGAGGAGCGCTCGGCTTTGAGCTGGCTGTCGCACCCAGTGACACATCAGCTATGCAGATAAAGAAATCTATCTGTAGTCTTTGGGAGTCGTTATCTATTGCGTTATGCGCTTTAAGTCCAAGCGAAATGAGTAGAGTCCCCAAGTTCAATAGCCTCAAGTACGAGGTTTTTCGATTCCAGGCGAGGCGTCTTGCTTATCAGATGTTCGCCAGTGACCCTGAGTGCATCGCTGCCGGTATCGACACCCGTCAGGCTCGGTTTGAGCCGATCGATCACTGCGCGATAGCGGCGACGGAGCATTGGGGCGCGCGTGCAACTCTCTATCCATGGGAAGAAGTGAGAAAGTGGAAACGGACCGATCTGAAAGGGTTTGACCTGGCATTGTGGTTCGGTCCTGAGTTGTGCGGTTTATGCTATGCGACGCCAAGGAAGAGTAGGATTTGTATAAAAATCATTCTCTTGGAGGGGCGGGGCGACAAAACGCATCCTCTGAAAGGTCTGGTTGCATCCTTGTCCCTGTCTGCCGTTGATTTCTATGCTCGCATGCTCAAATGCAAGGAAATTGAGGCGCAAGACCCGGCAAAGGGAGCTATCGCCTTGTACAAGGAGTTGGGGTTTGATTTTGGCGATGACGGTCGCCTTGTGATTTCTGTAGCGGGTCATTAAGATCTCTTTAATTGTCAAGACACAGAGGTGTCTATGAAAACGACTAAAAACGCTGCGAAAGCGGCCATGATTGCCAAATTCACCACTGAAGCCATGTCGTTGGCTGCTGTGGGTGTTTCTGAAAATCAGCGTCGTTTTCTCAAGGTCGGTTTGAACCGTGGCAAGGAACTCGAGCCTGCTGGTGTGCTCGCGGGGGCTCGCTCCTGACATTGGCTGCAACTACCGACTTTGGCAAAAGGCTTCCTCCCAAATGGTCTACAAACGCCCCGCCTGGCCCGGGGCGTTTGTTTTTCTGACACCGGCTTTATTTGACGCTCCACCCCCAACCCTCTAACCTTCGCCGATTGTTTCAGGTGCTCTGTGGCGAACCGCCGACAGGGTGAAACAGGGAAGCCGGTGAGCCCTTCGACAGGCGCGATTCCGGCGCTGCCCCCGCAACGGTAAATGAGTCAAGACCGCGCCTTGAGCCACTGTGTCCTGCGACATGGGAAGGCGCGCGGTCCCGCGAATACGCAGCTCATGAGCCCGGAGACCGGCCTGATCCATCCCACAGCGTCACGGCGGGCGATGCTGGACGGCCCCGGCCGCGTTTTTTCCTGCCCCCCGTTTGCCTTATCCAGCCCCAACGGAGAGCTGCCATGAACGAATCCCCCGATCGCGACGAACGTCACTTGGCGCGCATGCTGCGCAAAAAGGCCGTTATCGACGAGCGTATCGCCAGTGCCCCGAACGAATGCGGCCTGCTGCTGGTACTGACCGGCAACGGCAAGGGCAAGAGCAGCTCGGCCTTCGGCATGCTCGCCCGGGCCATGGGCCATGGCATGCAGTGCGGCGTGGTGCAATTTATCAAGGGGCGCAACAGCACCGGCGAAGAGCTGTTCTTCCGGCGCTTCCCCGAGCAGGTGCGCTTCCATGTGATGGGCGAGGGCTTTACCTGGGAGACCCAGGATCGCCAGCGCGATATCGCCGCCGCCGAAGCCGCCTGGACAGTCTCCCAGGAAATGCTCCGTGATCCGAGCATCGGCCTGGTGGTGCTCGATGAGCTGAATATCGCCCTCAAGCACGGCTACCTGGACCTCGACCAGGTGTTGACCGACCTCCAAGCCCGTCCGCCGATGCAGCACGTGCTGGTCACCGGCCGCGGCGCCAAGCCGGAAATGATCGAGCTGGCCGACACCGTGACCGAAATGGGCCTGCTCAAGCATGCGTTCCAGGCCGGGATCAAGGCCCAGAAGGGCATCGAACTATGAGGCAAACGCGTCATTGCCCGGCGGTGCTGATCGCCGCGCCGGCTTCCGGACAGGGCAAGACCACGGTGACGGCGGCCCTGGCGCGCCTGCACCGCAATCAGGGGCGCAAGGTCCGGGTGTTCAAGTGCGGCCCGGATTTTCTCGACCCGATGATTCATGAGCGCGCCAGCGGTGCGCCGGTCTATCAGCTGGATTTGTGGATGGTCGGCGCAGAGGAAAGTCGTCGGTTGCTCTGGGAAGCGGCGGGCGAGGCCGACCTGATCCTGATCGAGGGTGTCATGGGGCTGTTCGACGGTACGCCGTCGAGCGCCGATCTGGCCCGACATTTCGGTGTGCCGGTGCTCGGAGTCATCGACGGTACGGCCATGGCCCAGACCTTCGGCGCCCTGGCCCTGGGACTGGCGCGTTACCAGCCGGACCTGCCGTTCGCCGGGGTGCTGGCCAATCGCGTCGGCACCCTGCGCCATGCGCAATTGCTTGAAGGCAGCCTGACCGAAGGCCTGCGCTGGTACGGCGCGCTCTCCCGGGAAACCGGGATCGAGCTGCCGAGCCGCCATCTCGGCCTGGTGCAGGCCAGTGAATTGAATGACCTGGACAAGCGTCTGGACGCGGCCGCCGAGGCCCTGGCCGGCAGTTGCGAGGTCGCGTTGCCGCCGCCGGTGGCCTTTGAGGCGCCCGATCCGCTAGCCGCCGAGCTGCTGCTGGCCGGTGTGCGCATCGCCGTCGCCCATGACGAGGCCTTTGCCTTCATCTATGGCGCCAATCTGGACCTGTTGCGGGCCATGGGCGCCGAGTTGCGGTTTTTCTCGCCGATCCACGATCAGGTCTTGCCCGAGGCGGACAGCCTTTACCTGCCCGGTGGTTATCCGGAGCTGCATCACCTGGCCCTGGCGCAGAACGCCCCGATGCTGGCGGCGATCCGTGCCCACCACCAGGCCGGAAAGCCCTTGCTCGCCGAGTGTGGCGGGATGCTCTATCTGCTCGATGCGCTGACCGATGTCGAAGGACAACGCGCCGAACTGCTCGGATTACTAGCAGGTGAGGCGACGATGCAGAAGCGCCTCGCGGCCCTGGCCTTGCAGGCGGTGGAGTTGCCGGAAGGGCTGTTGCGCGGTCACACCTATCATCATTCGTTGACCACCACGGTGCTCGAGCCGATTGCCCGGGGCCTGAGCCCCAATGGCGGGCGCGGCGCCGAGGCGGTGTATCGCCAGGGGCGGATGACCGCCTCTTATGTGCATTTTTATTTTCCGTCCAACCCGCGGGCGATTGCCGCGCTGTTGGCACCGGATACCCACTCTGCCAAGGCCGGCGCACTCTCGGAGCGCGCGGACTTACCCGCGCGGAGGCCATGACCGACAACGCTTTTAACCCTGAAGAACGCGCGGCGGTCTACCGTGTCATCGGTGAACGCCGCGATATGCGCCACTTTACCGGTGGCAGCGTGGCGCCCGAATTGCTCTCGCGCCTGCTGGAAGCGGCGCATCAGGCGCCCAGTGTCGGGCTGATGCAGCCCTGGCGCTTTATTCGTATTACCGACCGCGCATTGCGCGGCCAGATCCAGCAGTTGGTGGAAGAAGAACGGATCCGCACCGCCGAGGCCCTCGGTGAGCGTTCCGATGAATTCATGAAGTTGAAGGTCGAGGGCATCAACGACTGTGCCGAGGTGCTGGTCGCCGCGCTGATGGACGATCGCGAGCGCCATATCTTCGGTCGGCGGACCTTGCCGGAAATGGACATGGCGTCCTTGTCCTGTGCCATCCAGAATCTCTGGCTGGCGTCCCGCGCCGAAGGCCTGGGCATGGGCTGGGTCTCGCTGTTCGAGCCGTTGGCCTTGGCGCAACTGCTCGGTCTGCCGGCGGGGGCCAAGCCGCTGGCGGTGCTGTGCCTGGGCCCGGTCCAGGCATTTTATCCGGCACCGATGCTGGTATTGGAAGGTTGGGCGCAGCCGCGTCCCTTGAGCGAATTGTTGTATGAGAATTATTGGGGAGTGAGTCAATGAGTGTGGCGTTGTTGAGTGTCGCCGGGGTTGCGCTGGATGCGCTGCTGGGCGAACCCAAACGCTGGCATCCGCTGGTGGCGTTCGGCCGTCTGGCGGACCGTATCGAACAACGTTTCAACTCCGGCGGACGTGGCTGGCGCAGTCACGGGGTCACCGCCTGGGTGCTCGCGGTGCTGCCGCTGACCCTCTTGGCCACGGCCTTGTCGTGGGCGCCTTATATCGGCTGGCTCGTCGAAATCCTCGCGCTCTATTGCGCCCTCGGTCTGCGCAGCCTCGGCGAGCATGTGATCCCCGTGGCCCAGGCGTTGCGCAGCGACGACCTGGATCGCGCCCGCCAGCGGGTGAGTTATCTGGTCAGCCGCCAGACCACGGAACTCGATCACACCGAAGTGGCCCGCGCGGCTACCGAATCGGTCCTGGAAAACGGCAGCGATGCGGTGTTCGCCGCGTTGTTCTGGTTTGTCGTGGCCGGTGCGCCTGGCGTGGTGCTTTATCGCCTGAGCAATACCCTCGACGCGATGTGGGGTTATCGCAATGAACGTTTCGAGCGTTTTGGCTGGGCGGCGGCGCGGATCGACGATGTCTTGAACTATATTCCTGCACGCTTGGTGGCCCTGACCTACGCCTTGCTCGGTAAAACCGGACTGGCGCTGCAATGCTGGCGCCGCCAGGGACCGACCTGGGACAGCCCGAATGCCGGGCCGGTGATGGCGGCGGGCGCCGGCGCGCTGGGGGTCGAGTTGGGCGGGGCGGCGATTTATCACGGTGAATTGCACCAGCGTCCGCAGTTGGGCGAAGGGGAGCCGGCCACCGCCGACTCCATCGACCGCGGCTGGCAGTTGGTGCAACGGGGTGTGTGGTTGTGGTTGCTGATTCTCTGTCTGGGAGCTGAGATCTATGCTTGAGCACGGCGGACGCCTGCGCAAGGCGGTGGAACACTACGGCATTGCCGAGTCCGATTGGCTGGACCTGTCCAGTGGCCTGGCGCCCTGGCCCTGGCCGATCCCACCGATCCCCGAGCGTGCCTGGGCGCGCCTGCCGGAAACCGATGACGGCTTGGAACAGGCCGCCTGCACCTACTACGGCGCGCCCCAGGTGTTGCCGGTGCCCGGCTCCCAGGCGGCGATCCAGTTGCTGCCGCGCCTGCGTCGTGCGGGCAAGGTCGGTGTGCTGTCGCCTTGTTACGCCGAGCACGCTGAAGCCTGGCGACGCAACGGCTACATCGTGCGTGAAGTGCTGGAACACGAAGTCGATTTTTTTCTCGACAGCCTCAATGTGCTGGTGGTGGTCAATCCGAACAATCCCACCGGTCTGAGCCTGGCCCCGGAGCGGTTGCTGGAATGGCATGCGCGCCTGGCCCAGCGCGGTGGCTGGCTGGTGGTGGACGAAGCCTTTATGGACAACACCCCGCAGCGCAGCCTGGCGGCCCACAGTCATCGGGTCGGGTTGATTGTCCTGCGCTCGTTCGGCAAGTTTTTCGGTCTGGCCGGTGTGCGCCTGGGCTTTGTCCTCGCCGAAGGCCAGTTGCTCAGGTTGCTCGCCGAACAAGTCGGGCCCTGGGCGGTCAGCGGGCCGACCCGGGTGCTGGGGCAGGTGTGCCTCGCCGATACCGCCGGCCATGAGCGCCAGCGTGTGCGCAGCGAACAGGCCAGTCAGCGCCTGGTGGCATTGTTGACGCGTTTCGGCCTGGCGCCCCAGGGCGGTTGCGCGCTGTTCCAGTGGTTGGTGACGGCGCGGGCCGAGGCGCTGTATGAGTTTATGGCACGGCGGGGCATTCTGCTGCGCCTGTTCACCCAGAACAGCAGCCTGCGTTTCGGCCTGCCCGCGGATGAGGCGGACTGGTTGCGCCTGGAGCAGGCGCTGCTGGCCTTTGCCGGGGAGCCGGCATGACCACCCTGATGGTGCAAGGCACCACCTCCGATGCCGGCAAAAGTACCCTGGTGACTGCGCTGTGCCGCTGGCTGACTCGCCAGGGTGTACGCGTGGTGCCGTTCAAGCCGCAGAACATGGCGCTCAATAGCGCGGTGACCGCCGACGGCGGTGAGATCGGCCGGGCCCAGGCGGTCCAGGCCCAGGCGGCGGGCCTCGTGCCCCACACCGATATGAACCCGGTGTTGCTCAAACCCAACAGCGATACCGGCGCCCAGGTGATTATCCATGGCCGCGCCGTGACCAGCATGAACGCCGTGGCCTATCACGGCTACAAAGCCATCGCCATGCAGGCGGTGCTGGCCTCGCACCAGCGCCTGAGCGCCGCCTATCCGGTGGTGATGGTCGAAGGCGCGGGCTCGCCGGCGGAGATCAATCTGCGTGCCGGGGATATCGCCAATATGGGTTTCGCCGAGGCGGTGGATTGCCCGGTGCTGCTGATTGCCGATATCAATCGCGGCGGGGTGTTCGCCCATCTGGTGGGCACCCTCGAACTGCTGTCGCCCAGCGAGCAGGCGCGGGTCAAGGGCTTTATCATCAACCGTTTTCGCGGCGATCTCGCGCTGTTGCAGCCCGGGCTGGATTGGCTGGAACAGCGTACCGGCAAGCCGGTGATCGGCGTGCTGCCCTATGTGCTGGACCTGCACCTGGAAGCCGAGGACGGGCTCGACCAGCGCCAGGCCGACAAGGCCGACCAGGTGCTGAAGGTGGTGGTGCCGGTGCTGCCACGCATCAGCAACCATACCGATTTCGATCCGTTGCGCCTGCATCCCCAGGTCGACCTGCAATTTATCGGTCCCGGCCAGGCCATTGCGGCCTCGGACCTGATCATCCTGCCCGGCTCCAAGAGCGTGCGCAGCGATCTGGCCTATCTGCGCCAGCAGGGCTGGGACACGGCGATCAACCGTCACCTGCGTTATGGCGGCAAGGTGCTGGGCATCTGCGGCGGCCTGCAAATGCTTGGTGAGCAGGTGCATGATCCCCTCGGGTTGGAAGGGGCGCCGGGTTCCAGCGCCGGGTTCGGGCTGCTGGCCCTGAGCACCGAGCTCGAGCAGGAAAAGCAACTGCGCAATGTGCACGGCCGTCTGGCGTTGGAAGAGGCTGAAGTCAGCGGTTATGAGATCCATGCCGGGGTCACCGTCGGTGCGGCGCTGGAGCAGCCGGCCGTGCACCTGGACGATGGTCGTTGCGACGGTGCCCAAAGCGCCGACGGGCAGGTGCTCGGGACTTACCTGCACGGTTTGTTCGAGTCGCCCCGGGCGTGCAGTGCCCTGCTGCGCTGGGCCGGCCTGGCGCAGGTGCAGGAGGTGGATTATCACGCCCTGCGCGAACGCGACATCGAACGCCTGGCCGACCTGGTGGAAAAACATCTGGATACCGACCGCTTGCGTCAGCTCTGCGGTCTTGAATAAGGGCGTCCTGACATGCTGCAACTGATTCTCGGTGGTGCCCGTTCCGGCAAGAGTCGCCTGGCCGAACGCCTGGCGGCTGAAAGCGCGCTGTCGGTGACCTATATCGCCACCAGCCAGCCTCTGGACGGCGAGTTGAACGAGCGGGTCGCCCTGCATCGCCAGCGTCGTCCGGCCCATTGGCAGTTGATCGAAGAGCCGCTGGAGCTGGCCCGGGTCCTGCGTGAAAACGCAGCGGCCGACACCTGCCTGTTGGTGGATTGCCTGACCCTGTGGTTGACCAATCTTTTAATGCTGGAGGACGCCGAGCGTTTGAAGGTCGAGCGCGAAGCCCTGTTGTCGAACCTGGCGCAATTGCCGGGAGAGATTATTTTTGTCAGTAACGAAACCGGTCTGGGTATCGTCCCGTTGGGCGAATTGACTCGCCGTTATGTCGATGAAGCCGGTTGGCTGCATCAAGCTCTGGCCGAGCGTTGTCAGCGTGTGGTGCTGACAGTCGCCGGTTTGCCCCTGACTTTGAAAGGAACTGTGTTATGAGTGAATCGTGGTGGCTGAACCCGTGCAAGGCGATTGATCTGCAGGCGCAAGACGCGGCATTCGAGCGTCAGCAGCAACTGACCAAACCTACCGGCTCCCTGGGCCAGTTGGAGCAGGTCGCGGTGCAACTGGCGGGTCTGCAGGGCCGGCTCAAGCCGCGGGTCGATACGCTGTGGATCGCGATTTTTGCCGGTGACCATGGCGTGGTGGCTGAAGGCGTATCGGCTTATCCGCAGGAAGTGACCGGGCAGATGCTCGCCAACTTCGTCGGCGGCGGTGCGGCCATCAGTGTGCTGGCGCGGCAACTGGGCGCGCAGTTGGATATCAACGACCTCGGCACGGTCACGCCGATGCTCAACCTGCCAGGTGTGCGTCATCTGCAGATCGGCGCCGGGACTGCGAACTTCGCCCAAGGCCCGGCCATGACCGATGCCCA
This sequence comes from Pseudomonas gingeri, assembly GCF_013385425.1. Classification (GTDB taxonomy): domain Bacteria; phylum Pseudomonadota; class Gammaproteobacteria; order Pseudomonadales; family Pseudomonadaceae; genus Aquipseudomonas; species Aquipseudomonas gingeri_D. Next base: position 74,026 of record NZ_JACAQA010000017.1, read on the forward strand.
GGGCCGCCTGGCGCTGGAAGCCGGGCGTGACAGCGTACGGCGCGCGGTAGCAGCGGGCAGCGAGTTGTTTATCGGCGGCGAAATGGGCATCGGCAACACGGCTTCGGCCAGCGCGGTGGCCTGTGCGTTGCTGAAATGCCCGGCGGCGTTGTTGGCCGGCCCCGGCACCGGGCTCGACCCGGCCGGCGTCAGCCACAAGGCGCAGGTGATCGAGCGGGCGCTGGCGCTGCATGCCGAACACACCGACGATGGGTTGCAGGCCTTGTTCCGCCTGGGCGGTTTCGAGATCGCGGCGCTGGCCGGGGCCTATGTGGCTTGTGCCCAGGAGGGCGTGGCGGCGCTGGTCGACGGCTTTATCTGCACTGTTGCGGCGATGGTCGCGGTGCGCTTGAATCCCGAGTGTCGGCAGTGGCTGATCTTCGCCCACCGTGGCGCCGAGCGCGGGCATCGGCATGTGCTGGAGAGCCTGCTGGCCGAACCGTTGCTCGATCTGGGCCTGCGCCTGGGCGAAGGCAGCGGCGCGGCGTTGGCGGTGCCATTGGTGCGCCTGGCCTGCGACCTGCACGGGCAGATGGCGACCTTTGCCGAGGCGGCCGTGGCGGATCGCCCGGCATGAGTGTGCGCCTGGACCTGTTGCGTCACGGCGAAACCGAACTGGGTGGCGGCTTGCGCGGCAGCCTGGACGATGCCTTGACACACAAGGGCTGGGAGCAGATGCGTGCCGGTGTGGCGCAGCAAGGGCCTTGGGATCGCCTGATCAGTTCGCCCTTGCAGCGTTGCGCGCGGTTTGCCGAAGAGCTGGGCGCGCGCCTGGGGCTTCCGGTCGAGATCGAGGGTGACCTGCGCGAATTGCATTTCGGTGCCTGGGAAGGGCGGAGCGCGGCGGCGTTGATGGAGACGGACGCCGACGATCTGGGGCGGTTCTGGTCCGATCCTTACGGCTTCACACCACCGGATGGCGAGCCGGTTGAACTGTTCGCCGAGCGGGTACTGGCGGCGGTGTCGCGCTTGCAGCAGCGCTATGCTGGCCAGCGCCTGCTGTTGATCAGTCATGGTGGGGTGATGAAGGTTCTGCTGGCTCGTGCCCGTGGCTTGCCGCGCGAGCAGCTATTGCAGATCGAGGTGGCCCATGGCGCCTTGTTCACGCTGCAGGTGGCGGCTGACGGTGGGCTGGGGGAGACGCCGTGAGCCGCTTGCCGTTCTGGATCGCCTTGCAGTTTCTCAGCAGCCTGCCGATTCGTCTGCCGGGCATGCCGGAACCTCGGGAGATGGGGCGGTCGTTGTTGTGCTACCCGCTGGTGGGGTTGCTGTTCGGCGGCGTGCTTTATGCACTCGATTGGACGTTGGCGGGGGCACCGCTGTTGCTCCATGGCGCTTTGTTGCTGACGGCCTGGGTGCTGCTCAGCGGCGGCCTGCACCTGGACGGCCTGGCTGATAGCGCGGATGCCTGGCTGGGCGGTTTCGGCGATCGTGAGCGGACCTTGTTGATCATGAAGGACCCGCGCAGTGGGCCGATTGCCGTGGTCACGCTGGTGCTGGTGCTGCTGTTGAAGTTCTGTGCCTTGCTGGCGTTGATCGAGCAACAGCAGACAGTGGCGTTGCTGCTGGCGCCGCTGATCGGTCGTAGTGCCTTGCTCGGGTTGTTCCTGACCACGCCTTATGTGCGTGCCGGTGGATTGGGGCAGGCATTGACCGATCATCTGCCGCGCCGGGCCGGCTGGTACGTGTTGCTGGCGAGTGCGTTGTTCTGTGGGTTGCTGGCCGGGTTCAAGGGCGCTGGGGCGGTGTTGCTGGCGGTGTCGGGTTTCTGCTGGTTGCGGCAACTGATGATGCGACGTCTGGGCGGCACCACCGGCGACACGGCGGGGGCGTTGCTGGAGTTGCTGGAAGTGCTGGTGCTGGTGGGGTTGGCGCTGTTCTGAAGGCGTTGCGCAAAACTTGTTTTCACTGTGTCACAGGTATATACACACGCCATGTTATCAACCGATTGCTTATGCATCTGCCTGCGTCGCGCCGCTCGTGGCGTCAGCAGGCATTACGACGGCGCTCTCGACGGCTTCGGGATCAACGTTGCCCAGTATTCTCTGCTGTGCAATCTCAAGCGCCTCGACCAGCCGAGCATTTCCAGCCTGGCCGAAGCCATGGGCCTGGATCGCAGTACCCTCGGGCGTAACCTGCGGGTGCTGGAGTGTGACGGCCTGGTGGCCCTGACCGAAGGCGCCGACCAGCGTAACCGCCTGGTCCGGCTCACCGATGCCGGGGCCGAACGGCTGGTGGCCGCCGGGCCCGCCTGGGAAGCGGCGCAGCAGCGTCTGGCGAACCGCCTGGGTGATGAAAAGCGCGCGGCTCTGGTAGCCTTGTTGGAAGAGTTGGCAAGCGGCGAGTAATCGCCGTTTTATCGACATAAAACGGGTATATACCCGCTAAGGAAGAACAATAATGACCTCGATGTGGCGTGCCAGTGGCTGGATTTTGCTCGGGAGTGCGCTGATCCTCGCGCTGTCCCTCGGGATAAGGCACGGTTTCGGGCTGTTCCTGCCCCCCATGAGCGCGCAGTTCGGCTGGGGCCGCGAAGTATTCGCCTTTGCCATCGCCTTGCAGAACCTGATATGGGGCCTGTCCCAACCCTTTACCGGCGCCCTGGCCGACCGCTTCGGCGCGGCGAAAGTGGTGTTGATCGGTGGTGTGTTGTACGCCGTCGGGCTGGTGTGCATGGGCCTGTCCGATTCCGCCCTGACCCTGTCCCTGAGTGCGGGCCTGCTGATTGGTATCGGCCTGTCGGGAACCTCGTTCTCGGTGATCCTCGGGGTGGTCGGACGTGCCGTACCGCCGCAGAAGCGCAGCATGGCCATGGGTATTGCCAGTGCCGCCGGATCCTTCGGCCAGTTCGCCATGCTGCCGGGGACCCTGGGGTTGATCGGCTGGCTCGGCTGGTCGACGGCGTTGCTGGTGCTGGGCGTGCTGGTGGCGCTGATCGTGCCGCTGGTGAGCATGCTCAAGGACAAGCCGCTGCCCAAGCTTGAGGGTGAGCAGACCCTGTCCGAGGCACTGCGCGAGGCCTGTTCCCATTCCGGCTTCTGGTTGCTGGCGTTCGGCTTTTTTGTCTGTGGTTTCCAGGTGGTATTTATCGGTGTGCACCTGCCGGCCTACCTGGTCGACCAGCACCTGCCGGCCACCGTCGGGACCACGGTGCTGGCGCTGATCGGTCTGTTCAATATCTTCGGGACCTACACCGCCGGCTGGCTCGGTGGACGGATGTCCAAGCCACGCCTGCTGACTGCTTTGTACCTGGCACGGGCGGTGGTGATCGTGGTGTTTCTCTGGGTGCCGGTGACGCAGTTCAGTGCCTATCTGTTCGGCATGGCCATGGGCTTTCTCTGGTTGTCGACGGTGCCCCTGACCAATGGCACCGTGGCGACGCTGTTCGGCGTGCGCAATCTCTCCATGCTCGGCGGGATCGTGTTTCTCTTCCACCAGTTGGGGGCCTTCCTCGGCGGCTGGCTGGGTGGGGTGGTGTATGACCACACCGGCAGCTACGACTTGATCTGGCAGGTCTCGATCCTTCTGAGCCTGCTCGCTGCGGCCTTGAACTGGCCGGTGCGTGAGCGGCCCGTGGCGCGGTTACAGGCGCAGGCGGGCCTGGCATGAGTGCCTTCTGGTCGCGACTGCTGGCCCTGGCGCTGATCGCCTTGCTGCTGGCGCTGGCCTGGTGGGGCTGGCACCAGGGCGGCTTGGCGTTGATGCAGTTGGGCATGGGCGCTTGTTAAGAGCGGCTTGCTAGGAAGGGGAGCCGGCGCGTAAGTTGACGGCTCGATCTCTTTTCCAGGGTTCAGGATATGGCGATGCGCTGGCTGGCGGTTCCTGCCGTTTTGATGGCCTTTTCCGGGGCGGCTCTGGCTGCCGGTTGTCCGGAGCTCTTGCAGGGACAATTGCCGAAGTTACGGGCCAAGGAGTCCATCGATCTTTGCCAGCGTTTTGCCGGCAAGCCGCTGCTGATCGTCAATACCGCCAGCTTCTGTGGCTTTGCCCCACAGTTCAAAGGCCTTGAGGCGCTCTATCAGCATTACAAGGGCCAGGGCCTGGAGCTGATCGGCGTGCCGTCGGATGACTTCAAGCAGGAGTCCGACGATGGCGCCGAGACGGCCAAGGTCTGCTATGTGAACTATGGCGTCACCTTCACCATGACCGAACCGCAAACGGTCAGAGGGCCGGATGCCGTGCACCTGTTCAAGGTGCTGGCGCAGCAGAGCGCGGCGCCGAAGTGGAATTTCTACAAGTATGTGGTGGACCGCCAGGGCAAGGTGATCGCGCATTTCTCCAGCCTGACCAAACCCGACAATCCCGAGCTGATCTCCGCGGTGGAGAAGGCTATCGCCTCGAGGCCCTGATAAATATCAGGCAATAAAAAACCCGCATCAGCCGATGCGGGTTCTTTTTATCCAGCCAACGAGCGGTTCAGGCTCGTCGTGAATCAGAACTTGTACGTGGCGCCCAGGCCGTAGCCCCATGCGCTGTTTTCGTACGTGGAGCTGTAGGCGCCTTTACCCGGGACGTTGAGATTGACGTTGACGTCTTCTTCCTTGAGGTAGGAGACGGCGAGGTCGATGGTCAGGTCGTCGGTTGGGCTCCAGCCGGCACCGAAGCTGATGGCACGGCGATCACCCGTAGGGATACGCACGGAGCGATCGGTGTTGTTGGTGGGTGCCTGGTCAACCGACAAGCCGCTGCGCAGTACCCATTCCTTGTTGACGCGATAGGAAACACCGATGGCCGAAGCCCAGGTGTCGTGCCAGTTCTGTTGTTCGGTGATGGTGCCGACCGGGCCGGCGGAGCCCCCGAGGGCTGGAGAAACACCCTGGTTGTTGATGGTGATGTTCTGCAGGCGGCTCCAGCGGGTCCAGGTGGCACCGCCATAGACGGTCCACTGATCATCCAGCTTCTGGGTGATCGAGAAGTCCACGTTCTCTGGTGTGGTGATATCCAGGGAGCCCTTGAAGCGGCTACCGCTGAATGGACCAAAGACCAGTGGGCCGTTGATGGTGGTATGACCATCCAGCGAGTAACTGACTTTGGAGTGGTAGGTCAGACCCAAGCGGGTGGTGTTGGTAGGTTGAACAATCACACCGATGTTGTAGCCCACCGCCGTGTCGTCGCCCTTGACGTCCACAAAGCCGTTACCAGGCGTCGTGGAGCTCAGCTCACCGCTGATGCGGTTGAAGGTCGGGCCGCCGCCGATAGACACCACATCGTTGATGGCGTAGCTGACAGTCGGTTGGAAGGTGACAACCTTGACTTCGCTCTTCTGGCCGTAATTGCTGCCAGCAAAGCCGCTTTCATAATCGGTTACCAACCCGAAAGGTGCGTAGAAACCCACACCTGCTGCCCAGCCGTTACCCAGCTGTTTGACGAAGAAGCCATTGGGTACGGACGTGAACGGGACCATATCGCCTTCGTTGGTACCGCCTCGGTTACCGCCGCTGGCGTTCTTGATATCGGTCTTGGCATCAATCGTTGCGACACCCGCGGTCACTTGATCGCGACCGAGCAGGGACATACCGGCAGGGTTGCCGTAAACGGTACTTGCATCTTCGGCAGAAGAAGATCGACCCGCATAACCGGTCCCCATCCCGCTGATGCTCTGTTCGTTGAGGGCAAAGCCACTCGCGAAAAGCTGGGTGGATGCCAGAGCAACAGAAAGGCTGAGAGTGGTCTTGAGCATTACTTTTTTCATTATTAGAACTCCGTGGTGATCACCGAGGCGAAAAGTAGCAACATTTTCGCCCCGGCGCTATAGGGTGAATTGCTGGAGATAGAGCGGTTTTGTAGGACAATCCGACCAAAATCGATCGTTTTTCCCGGAAACTGGGTTTTGGCTCTAGCAGGCGATCGGAGTGACCGATGAGTCACAACTTTGCCAGGCACGGGTGAAATCCCGTAAACGTCCTTGTGGCTGGAAAGTCTGTCGCCAGATCCGCGCCATACCGAGCAGATCGTCGATGGCGGGGAGCTTGGGGTGGTGTTCTTCCACCAGCAGCCAGGCGATGGCCGTGGAATAACGAAGATTCACCGCCAGTTCGAGATTCGGGCTGCTAAAAAAAGCGTGCTGGCTGGCCAGGCCGCGCACCAGGCTGGCCAATTCCGGGTCCGGGGCCAGGTAGCGGTCCCATAACGCGGCATGGCGGCTTTCGTCGATGCAGTACAGGCCGTGACCGCGGCGGTCGTGCAGGGCCGAGCCCAGGTCCGACTGGCTGGCGGCGATGCCCAGCAGCAGTGCTTCGGCGCTCGGGCTGTGGCGACCCAGGTACAGCAGGGTCGGGCGAATCACATAAAGGCGCAGTTCCCTGGCGGCGATACCCATGACACCCTCGATACTCCGGCCGTGTGATCGGCGTTTTTTATTGGTCGGCGTGGCCTGGCCCCTGGTAGCGGTGGAGGCGTTCAGGCCCGCCGGAAGCGGCCCGGGCCGCTTGAGTTGAAGTGTAGTGTCATATCTCTGCTGTAAAGGACTGTTTTTAAAATATTTAAACTATGAGCGCGTGGCTTATATATTTATTCGTGCTTAGCCATACAGTCAAAATCGCGAAACTTCAGGCAATAAAAAGCCCGGCAACAAAGACCGGGCTTTTGGGTTACAGCTTGTTTCTAAGCTGGGCTATACGGGCCTCAGGCAACCAGGGCCTGGCGCGTGCGGTCGATGACCGCCTGCAGCGGTTCGGCGCTGGAGTACTGGTCCGGATACAGACGTTCGCTGTGACGAGCGATACCGTGTTCGTTGACCAGCGTGAAGCTGAAGCAGCCTTTGCGAGCGGCCATGATCAGGCAGTTCATCGGTGCGAAGGCGTTGGTCAGGGTGCGAATAGCGTCCTGGGTATGGATTTGAGTCGACATAATTATTAGGTGTTCCTGCAAATGACACGGAATCTGATCCGTGCAACGTTAAAACGTTCCAGTAGCGTCGAACCATTATGGATCGGACGAAGAACCTGACTGGAACAAAGCCGCCAGTTGAGCGCATGAAATCAAGTGGCGCTGGGGCTGGCAGGTAGGTACTTAGGAGGGCAGGCAATCACAACAAGGGCAAAGGTTCTGGGCCCGTGGTGAAGATCCTGATCAATCTTGCAGGTTGGTTCGGTCAGAGTAATCGTTTTCGGCAGCCGCCTTTCATAAGGCTGTACTGGAGAGGATTTACCTGGAAACCATCGAGGGGTCGATCCCTTTTTCGAGCGACTGATCCATTTTGGAGAGTGCTTATGAGGGGAATGTTCGACCAGAATTGACTTTCAGCTTGGTACTAACGGGGCGGATACTATCGCATTAAAACGGATAAGGGAAGCGTGTTGGCAAAAAACTTGTTCAAGGCGCTCCCGTGGTACCGAGGCGGAATTTCGCTGGCGGGACGCTGCCCGAAAGGGGGCGATATGCTGGCTCCAGGAGTAGCGCTAAAGAGCGAATGGCGGCGCCTGTGCAAAAAAGGTGCGTCGATATAACCGTTATCGCACTACTTGTGCACAATCGGCCCACGGCTTGTCACCGGACTGTCATCTGCGCAATCTGTCCCTCGAATGCCTGCATCGCCAATACAAGTCAATGAAAAATATCGTCTTTTTTTATTGGTGAAAAAATCGACAGTTTGACTGCGAGCCCCATTCCATGCGGCTTTGCGAGGGTTGGAGAAGGGTTGTCCACTGAGTTATCCACAGCTTCTGTGGATTGTCCCAAGCGCTTGCTCTAGGACGGGCATATCGGTTTTTTTCGACTTTACCCGTACGAAAAACAGCGTAGAGTGGCGCGCCCCGCGATCTGGCGTGCGGTGCTACATGAAATTTCGCTTGGCTTCCTTGCCCTTGTCCCGGCCCGATAGGATTTCTACCTGGCGCGAACTGTCCAGGGCCGATCACCTTCGTTACCCTTGATTCTTTACAATTGGTTGGCACCTTGGGAGTTCTTATGGCGTTGGATCTGACCAGTCTCTTGCTCGGTTTGGCGGGCGCGGCGTTGCCGTTGCTGGCCCTGGCCTGGCAGTTGCAGCGCCGGGCGAGTGCTGCCCAGGCCGAGCTGGTGCTGTTTGACGAGCGTCTGAGCAGTGCCCGGCTGGCGGCGGATGGGCTCGGTGCACAACTGGATGCCAGCCGCGACGAGGTCAGCGACCTGAGCCAGGCCAATACCGTCAAGCAGGCGGAACTGGCGGCGTTGCGCCGGGAAGTCGAACTGCTGCAGATCGAGCGTGACAACGGTCGCGACGCCGCCCATGCCTGGAACCTCGAGCGTGCCCAGAAGGAGGCCGAGCTGCGCCGCCTGGATGCCCAGGCGGCGTCGTTGAGCGCCGAGCTGCGGGAACAGCAGGACAGCCATCAGCAGCGCCTGAACGACCTGCAGGGCTCGCGGGATGAGCTGCGTGCGCAGTTTGCCGAAATGGCCGCGAAGATCTTCGACGAGCGCGAGGCGCGTTTTGCCGAAAACAGCCAGCAGCGCCTCGGACAATTGCTCGACCCCTTGAAGGAACGTATCCAGTCCTTCGAAAAACGTGTGGAAGAGAGTTATCAACAGGAAGCCCGCGAACGCTTCTCCCTGGGCAAGGAGCTGGAGCGCCTGCAACAGCTGAACCTGCGCCTGAGCGATGAAGCGACCAACCTGACCCGGGCGCTCAAGGGCCAGAAGACCCAGGGCAACTGGGGCGAATTGATTCTCGAACGGGTGCTTGAGCATGCCGGGTTGGAAAAGGGCCGCGAGTACCAGACCCAGGTCAGCCTGAAAGGACCGGACGGCGAGCGTTTCCAGCCGGACGTGCTGATCCTGTTGCCGGGTGACAAGCAGGTGGTGGTGGACTCCAAGGTCAGCCTGACCGCCTACCAGCAATATGTCGGCGCCGATGACGAGGCGATCGGCCAGGCGGCGCTCAAGCAGCATGTGCTGTCGTTGCGTAATCATGTGAAGGGGTTGGCCGGCAAGGACTACAAGCGTCTGGAAGGTTTGCACAGCCTGGATTTCGTCTTGCTCTTCGTGCCCATCGAAGCGGCGTTTTCGGCGGCCTTGCAGGCCGAGCCGAACCTGTTCCAGGAAGCCTTCGATCGCAATATCGTGATTGTCAGCCCGACCACCTTGCTCGCCACCTTGCGGGTGATCGACAGCCTCTGGAAGCAGGAACGCCAGAGCCAGAACGCCCGGGAAATCGCCGAGCGCGCCGGTTGGCTGTACGACAAGTTCGTGTTGTTTATCCAGGACCTGGACGAGGTCGGCAATCGCCTCCAGCAACTGGACAAGGCCTACGCTGCCGCGCGGAACAAGCTGACGGATGGGCGTGGCAACCTGGTCAGCCGCAGCGAACAGCTCAAGCTGCTGGGCGCACGGGCGAGCAAGAGCCTGCCGGCGGAGCTGCTGGAGCGGGCGATGACCGATGAGGACGGCGTGGTGCAGTTGCCTGAGTAATCAGCCCGCGTTCAAAGCGGCAGATGCCGACTCAACAACGCCCGCAACGCCGCCGGTTTCACCGGCTTGGCCAGGTACTCCAACCCCGCCCCATGCACCTGTGCGACGGTTTCCGGGCGCAGGTCGGCGCTGATCACCACACCGGGCAGCGGCTCCGCCAGGCGCGTGCGCATCCAGGTCATCAGGCCGGTTCCGGTCTCGCCGTTATCCAGGTGATAGTCCACCAGCGCCAGTTGCGGACGCAGGCCGCCATCGAGCAGCGCGGCGCACTCCTCGCGATTGCGCGCGGTCGAGACCCGGCAGCCCCAGCGGGTCAGCAGGCTGTGCATGCCGATCAGAATGCTGTCCTCGTTATCCACGCATAACACCTGGGCACCGCTCAGTGCCTGGCCGTTGACGAGCGGACTGTGGCCGGCCTCGCTCGCCGGATGACGGGCAATCGGCACGCTGACGCTGAATACACTGCCGTGCCCCGGCCAGGAGCGCACTTGCAGGCGATGCCCGAGTACCCGGCAGAGTCCGTCGGCAATCGCCAAACCCAGCCCCAGGCCTTTTTCGGCCCGGGTCTGGTGGCTGTCGAGACGTTTGAACTCCTCGAAAATCACCTGGCGCTTGTCCTCGGGAATCCCCGGCCCGCGGTCCCAGACTTCCAGGGACAACAGGCCGCCCTGGCGCCGCACGCCGAGCAGGACCGGGCCCTTGGCGTAGCGGAAGGCATTGGTCAGGAAGTTCTGCAGGATCCGCCGCAACAGTTTGATATCGCTGTTCACCGGCAAACGGCTGCCGCGAACCCGGAAGTTCATGCCTTGCTCCTGGGCCAGGGCCTTGAACTCCGCACCGAGGGTGTCGAACAGCTCATTGAGGACAAAGGGCTGCGGGTTGGGCGTGATCTTGCCATTTTCCAGGCGCGAGATATCCAGCAGGTCGCTGATCAGGTCCTCGGCCGAACGCAGCGAACTGTCCAGGTGCTGGACCAGTTGCCGGGCCTCCCGGGACAGGCTGTCGTCCTGATGGGAGAGGGCGGCGGAGAACAGGCGGGCGGCGTTCAGCGGCTGCATCAGGTCGTGGCTGACCGCCGCAAGGAAGCGGGTCTTGGATTGGTTGGCCGCTTCCGCCGTGCCCTTGGCTTCGGTCAGGGCGACGTTCAGTTGCGACAGTTCGTGGGTCCGTTCGGTGACGCGCTGTTCCAGGCCCTCGTTGGCCTCGGTCAGGGCTTGCTCGGCCTCGCGGAACGCGGTGATGTCAGTGAAGCTCATGACAAAACCGCCGCCGGGCATCGGGTTGCCGATCAGCTCGATGACCCGACCGTTGGGGAACAGCCGCTCCGAGGTATGCGCGCGGCCCTGGCGCATCCAGTGCAGGCGCCGTGCGACATGCACTTCGGCCTCGCCGGGACCGCACAGGCCGCGCTCGGCGTTGTAGCGGATGATATCGGCAATCGGCCGGCCGACGCTGATCAGGCCGTCCGGGTAATTGAACAGTTCCAGGTAACGGCGGTTCCAGGCCACCAGCCTCAGGGACTGGTCGACCACGCTGATGCCCTGGGTGATGTTTTCGATGGCGCCTTGCAGCAACGCGCGGTTGAACTGCAGCACTTCGGAGGCTTCGTCGGCGATCCGGACGACATCTTCAAGTTGCATTTCCCGCCCTTCGATGGCGGCTTTCACCACCGCGCGGGTCGAGGAGGCCCCGAGTACCCCGGCCAGCAGGCGTTCGGTGTGGGCGATCCAGTCGCTGTCGGCGTTCTGGTTCGGGTTGAAGCCCTTGCCCTGGCGATAGGCGAAACGGATAAAACTCTGGCGTGCGCGTTCTTCGCCGACAAAGCGTGCGGCGAGGGTCAGCAGGTCTTCGATCTGCACCGCCAGCATCGAGCGGGCGCTGGGCCGGGCATTGAGTTCCTGGCCGATAAAGCGCCCGGCCTGCCAGTGCTCGGAGACCCGTGTGCGCGACAGCACCGAGACCCAGGCGAACAGGGTGAAGTTGCCTGCCAGCGACAGCACCACGCCTTGGGTCAGCGGGCTGATCGGCAGGTTAAGCGGGTTGCCGTGCAGCCAGGCCAACCCGGGGAAACTGCTCAGCGACCAGCCCAGGCTGCGGGCGGCGATCGGTAGGATCAGGGTATAGAACCAGAGGAAGGTGCCGCCGGCGATACCGGCAAACACCCCGCGCCGGTTGGCCTGTTTCCAGTACAGCGCGCCGAGCATGGCCGGCGCCAGCTGGGTCACGGCGGCGAAGGCGATCTGGCCGATGGTTGCCAGGCTCGCGGTCGAGCCCAGCAGGCGGTAGCTGACATAGGCCAGCAGCAAAATGGCGACAATGCTGACCCGACGCACCGAGAGCATCCAGTGGCGGAACACTTCGAACGGCCGTTCGGAGTTCTGCCGGCGTAGTAGCCAGGGCAACAACATGTCGTTGGAGACCATGGTCGACAACGCGACGCTGGCGACAATCACCATGCCGGTGGCCGCCGAGGCACCACCGATAAAGGCCAGCAAGGCCAGCGACGGATGGGCCTGGGCCAATGGTAGGCTGATAACGTAGGAATCACGCAAGACATCCGTGGGCAACATCATGCGCCCGGCCAGGGCGATCGGTACCACGAACAGTGCCGCGAGGATCAGGTAGGCGGGGAACACCCATTTGGCCAGGCGCAGGTCCTGGGGTTCGATATTTTCCACCACTGTGACATGGAACTGCCGGGGCAGGCAGATGATCGCCATCATCGCCACGCCGGTCTGCACCACCATGGACGGCCAGTTGACCGTTTCTTCCCAGTATTCGGCCAGCAGCGCCGAGGTTTTGGCCTGGCTGAACAAATCGTCGAAACCGTCATAGAGGCCGTAGGTGACGAAGGCGCCGACGGCGAGAAAGGCGAACAGCTTGACCAGGGATTCGAAGGCAATCGCCAGCACCATGCCGCGGTGGTGTTCGGTGGCGTCGAGGTTGCGGGTACCGAAGACGATGGTGAACAGCGCCAGGATCAGCGACACCACCAGCGCCGTGTCCTGGGCGCGTACGCCCATGGCGTCGGCACCGGCACCGATCAGCAGGTTGACGCCGAGGACGATGGCTTTCAGTTGCAGGGCGATATAAGGCAGTACGCCGACCAGGCAGATCAGCGCCACGACCACCGCCAGGGATTGCGATTTGCCATAGCGGGCGGCGATGAAGTCGGCGATGGAGGTGATGTTTTCCTGTTTGCTGATCAGCACCATCTTTTGCAGGACCCAGGGTGCGAACACCAGTAACAGCACGGGGCCCAGGTAGATCGGCAGGAACGCCCAGAGCTGGTCGGCGGCCTGGCCGACCGCGCCGAAGAAGGTCCAGCTGGTGCAATAGACGGCCAGGGACAGGCTGTACACCCAGGCCCGCACGCGTGGCGGCAGGGGCGCGCTGCGGCGGTCGCCATAAAAGGCGATGGCGAACATGATGGCCATATAGGCCAGGGCGACGGCGGCGATCAGCCCGCTGGACAGCGACATGGAAACTCCCGGCAAAAGACATTCCGAGGGCAGTCCGGCCCTGGCGCTACAGTCTCGCACGATGACCGGGCGGCGTCAGTGTCGACCAAGGTCGCAGCCCTGTTGCTAAGGGGCGGTGAGTGCCAACTCGATTTGTTGGTGCAGAGCTTCGACACTCAACGGCTTGTCCGCGAACAACACTCGGAACACCGTCGGTGCGACGATCAGGTCCAGCAGGCGCTCGACGCTGGGCAGCATTGCCTGCGGGTAACGATCGAGAATGATCTGCAACTGCCCGCCGAGGATGGTGGTGCAATAACCGGTGCTGGTGCTGCATTGCACGTCACGCATCATCTGCCGGCCCGGTTCCGAGCTGATTTCATCCAGGTATTGCTCGGCCCAGGCCCGCAGGTCGCCGCGCAGGCTGCCGGTATTGGCCGGTTCGACCTCCGGGCGCATACGCGCAAATGCCACATCGGCCAACAACACCGCCAGGTCGCCCCAGCGCCGATAGATGGTCGAAGGCGTGACCCCGGCCCGCGCCGCAATCTGCGGAACGGTCAGGCTCGCGCGGTCCTGCTCTTCGAGAAGCGCGCGGACCGCCTGATGAATCGATTCCTGCACCCGGGCACTGCGGCCGCCCGGACGTACACTTTCTTTGATCGCCATGCCAAAACCTTAACACAAAGAATTTGCTTTAAGAGAAAAGCCGTAGCACACTCCGTAAAAGCAATATTTTAGCTTTTGTGGAGTGTGCCTATGTCCCATCGCGCCGAAAAGCCCGTGTCCAACCGTGCCAGCCTGGTGTTTCTGTCGATCACCTTGCTGACCTTTCTGGCCGCCTCCAGCGCGCCGACCCCCCTGTACCATCTGTATCAGGAAACCCTGCGGTTTTCCGCGGCGACCCTGACGCTGATCTTCGGGGTGTATGCCCTGAGCCTGCTGGCGGCCTTGTTGACGGTCGGTTCCTTGTCCGACCATCTGGGTCGCCGGCCGGTGATCTTTACCGCATTGCTGTTGGATATCGGCGCGATGTGGCTGTTTATCACGGCCGACAGCGTCGTGTTGCTGATCGCCGCGCGGGCGCTGCAAGGTTTTGCCACCGGCATGGCCACCAGCGTACTGGGTGCGTCCCTGCTGGACAACGACAACCGCAAGGGGCCGTTGATCAACAGTATCGCGCCTTTGCTGGGCATGGCCTGCGGGGGCCTAGGTTCCGGTTTGCTGGTGGAGTTCGCGCCACACCCCATGCAGTTGGTGTACTGGATTCTGTTCGGCCTGCTGGTGGTGCAGGCGGCGACTGTCTGGCGCTTGCCGGAAACGGTCAGCGCGCAGCCGGGCGCGCTGGCCTCGTTGCGTCCGACCCTGCATGTACCGCCGCAAGCGCGCAAGGCCCTGTGGATCGCCTTGCCGGTGGACGTCGCGGTCTGGGCCATGGGCGGTTTCTACCTGTCCCTCGCGCCTTCGCTGGTACGCGCCGCGACCGGCTCGACGTCCAACCTGATCGGTGGCGTGCTGGTGGCAATCCTGACCCTCAGCGGCGCGTTGACGATCTTCACCTTGCGCGATCGCCCGGCGCAAAAAATCCTGCGCCTGGGGGCCGTGCTGCTGGCCATTGGCGTCAGTCTGATTCTGCTGGCGGTGCACAGCGCCAGTCTCCCGCTGTTTCTCTTCGCCACCTTGGTCGCGGGGGGCGGTTTCGGCTCGGGTTTCCTCGGCGCGCTGCGCAGCGTGGTGCCGCTGGCCTTGCCCCATGAACGGGCAGGGCTGATGTCGGCTTTTTATGCGCTGAGCTACCTGGCGTTCTGTCTGCCGGCGTTGTTGGCGGGCAACCTGAGTCACAGCCTGGGCTTGATCGCCACGACCGACGGCTATGGCGTGATGTTGATCGGGCTGTCGCTCGGAGCCTTGCTGATGTTGCTGTGGCGCCGCCCGGCGCGGGACCTGGTGGCCTGAGCCGGTCGGCCGGCTGATCGGTTATTGCAAGATCGACGGCGGGGTGCTGGTCAGACTGGGGTCTTTTACCGGAAGGATCACGGTGCTCAATGACGACTCCCACACGCTCAGGCATCCGGACGCCCTTGCCGACGTCCACCCAGCTTGCCCTGCGGCTCCAGTCGGCGGATCTGACACAAATGCTCGGTCTGTTGCAGGAGGTGGCCTGGCAGCCGTTGTCCGCTCAGGCCCGTTTGTTCCTGCAACCCGAGAGTCTGTTCGGCTTGCATCAATTGCTTTGCCATGTGCTGCCCTCGCGGCGAATGCGGCCCCAGGGTTCGGTGCCCATGGCCTTCGCCTTGCAGACCCTCAGGCAGGCGCTGTTGCAAGAGCCTGATCCGCGGCGCCGGGTCGAGTTGGCCCATGACTGCGTCGATGTGCTGCTGCTAAGGACCCAGGGGGTGTGGATCGGCAAGCGGATTGCCCAACTGCATGGGCTGGAGGCGATGGATATCGCGACCCAGGGGTTTATCGAACTGATCCAGACCAGTGCGGCGATTCTCCGCGATCATGCCTTTATCATGGTGCGCCTGGGTGTCGGTGGCGGTTGGTTCGGGCGAGAAACCGGCGTCGCTGCGAAATTGGGCAGGGCGGGGGTCTATGGTTCCGGTGGGCATATCAACCGCGCGCGTTTTGCGATTTTGCGCAGCGCGTTGGTGCGTGGCGATGAAATCAAACGGCCAGTGCCGGGTAAGGAGCCGGTGCTGGATGCCGCGTGGTTGCGCAGGGAGGCTCAGCTGGATCTTTATCGTTTGGAGCAAGAGGCGGATGAATACGGTCATTGTGGGGGCGGAGCTTACCCGCGAAGCTTTTAGCGTTCTTACGGGCCTCTTCGCGAGCAAGCTCTGCTCCCACAAGGACCGCGTGGCAACAGGTTCTCAGGTTTGGCGCCCGGCAAACTGCGCCCGATAAGCCGACGGGGAAATCCGTAGCGAGGCCTGGAAATGCTGGCGTAACGACAGGGCCGTGCCGAACCCCGCTTCCAGGGCAATGGCTTCAATACCCTGGGCGCTGCTTTCCAGCAGTCGCTGGGCATGACTCAAACGTTGCCCCAGCAGCCACTGGCCGACAGTGGTCCCCGTCAGTTGCTTGAAGTGCCGGGTGAATGAGCGGCGACTCATCGCTACCCGATCCGCCAGTTCATCCAGGGAGTGACTCCGGGTGAAGTTGTGCCCGAGCCATTGCAGCAGTTGCCCCAGGCGATCCTGCTCGCCGGCCAGGGGCAGGGGCCGCTCGATAAACTGCGCCTGGCCACCCGAACGATGGGGCGCGACCACCAGCCGCCGGGCCACCTTGTGCGTGACTTCGGCCCCGCACAGTTGCTGCATCAGGTACAGGCAGCAATCCAGGCCGGCGGCAGTGCCGGCCGAGGTCAGCAAGTGCTCGGACTCGGCATATAGCACGTCGGCATCCAGCAGCACCCGAGGGTATTTGCGGGCGAAGGTCGCGGCCCAATTCCAATGGGTGGTGGCCTTGCGTCCGTCCAGCAGGCCGGCTTCAGCAAGAACAAAGGCTCCCAGGCACAGGCCGACGATCCGCGTGCCTTCGCCGTGTGCCTGGCGCAGTGCTTCCAGCAACGGCTCGGGCGGCCGCTCCTCGGTGTCGCGCCAGGACGGCATGATGATCACGTCGGCCTGGCTGAGCACCTCAAGCCCATGATGAACCTGGATATCGAAACCCGCCGAGGTAATCAGTGGACCAGGCTCGAAGCCGCAGACCTTCAGGGAAAAGCGTGGCATCTCGATGCCTTCGCGCTGCTCGGCGAATACCAGCGTCGGTACGGATAAATGAAAAGGGCTGATGTCGTTGAAGGCGATTACGGCGACATGGATCGTGGTCATCGACTGTGTACTCGGGGCAGCGATTTGGCCTGATCTTATCGAAGATTATCTTTCGGGCCACTTATTAATGTGTGGATCACGGGCAATCATGAGTGCTCGACCATCCCCATCAAGGACCCCGCCCATGGCGATTATCCGCAGCGCAGACTTCACCGGCAGCCGTCCCTGGGCGGCACTGGACATCGCCAGCATGAACGGCATCAGCACCCGCCTGCATTGGACCGACCAGCCCTATATCTGGCACGTCAATGATGGGCAGGAGGTGTTTGTGGTGCTCGATGGTCGGGTCCGCATGCGTTATCGCAATGACGGGATCGAGCAGGCCGTCATGTTGGAAGTCGGCGATATTTTCTACGCCGACATCGGTTGTGAGCACCTGGCCGAACCCTTGGGCGAGGCACGGGTGCTGGTGATCGAAACCGAAGGCAGTCCATGACAGCTTATCTATAAAACAGATAACAGTTAGAGAAATTACCCGTTATATGGATATTCTATCCGGTTCTATGATGACTGCAACCTCACCCGAGGACAGGAGTCAGTCATGCAACCGTGCCCCAATAGCGTCAAACCCGGAATCCGGCCTTTAGGCCACCTTCAGCACCCTCGTGAAGTCATTCGCCAGTTCACCCCCAACTGGTTCGCCGCCACCATGGGCACCGGTGTCCTGGCGCTGGCCCTGGCCCAGTTGCCGGTCGAAGTCCCGGGCCAGCGCGCCTTCGCCGAAGGCTTGTGGCTGTTCAATATCCTGCTGTTCGTCGTATTCAGCCTGCTCTACGGCGCGCGTTGGGTATTGTTCTTCCATGAGGCGCGGCGGATTTTCGGGCATTCCACGGTCTCGATGTTCTTCGGCACCATTCCCATGGGGCTGGCGACCATCATCAATGGTTTCCTGCTGTTCGGCGTGCCACGCTGGGGCGACAGCGCGGTGCAGGTCGCCGAGGTGCTGTGGTGGATCGACGTGGCCATGTCCCTGGCCTGCGGCGTGCTGATTCCCTACCTGATGTTCACCCGCCAGGAGCACAGCATCGACCAGATGACCGCGGTCTGGCTGTTGCCGGTGGTGGCTGCGGAAGTGGCGGCGGCCAGCGGTGGCCTGCTGGCGCCGCACCTGCTCGATACCCCTATGCAGTTCAACGTGTTGATCACCAGCTATGTGCTCTGGGCGTTCTCGGTGCCGGTGGCGTTCAGCATCCTGGTGATCCTGCTGTTGCGCATGGCCTTGCACAAGTTGCCCCATGAAAACATGGCGGCCTCGAGCTGGCTGGCGCTGGGCCCGATCGGGACCGGGGCCTTGGGCATGCTGGTGCTGGGCGCGGACTCGCCGGCGATTTTCGCCGCCAACGGCTTCGCCGGCATCGGTGAAATCGCCAGCGGGCTGGGCCTGCTCGCCGGGATTATCCTCTGGGGCTTCGGCCTGTGGTGGATGCTGATGGCGGTGCTGATCACCCTGCGTTACCTGCGTCGGGGCATCCCGTTCAACCTCGGCTGGTGGGGCTACACCTTCCCCCTGGGCGTCTACTCCCTGGCCACCTTGAAATTGGGCAGCACCTTGCACCTGGGCTTTTTCAGTGGTTTCGGCCTGGTGCTGGTGGCGTTGCTGGCGGTGCTCTGGCTGATTGTCGGTTCGAAAACCCTGCGCGGTGCCTATAAAGGCGAGCTTTTTGTTTCGCCTTGCCTGGCAGGAATAGCGAAATAGTTGCCTGATTTTAGGTAAGGTTGTGGCCCGGGGGTGGTGATCCGCCTTCCAACAAGAAAGCCGCTCTCGGCGCCACTCAGGTACAGGGAAGATGAGTCACCCCTCACAGTTCAGCCTGCTGCGTACACGACGTTTCCTGCCGTTCTTCGTCACGCAGTCCCTCGGTGCGTTCAACGACAATCTGTTCAAGCAGTCGTTGATCCTTGCCATCCTCTACAAGCTGGCCCTCACGGGTGATCGCGGTATCTGGGTCAACCTCTGTGCCTTGCTGTTCATCCTGCCGTTCTTCCTGTTCTCGGCTCTCGCCGGCCAGTTCGGCGAGAAGTTCGCCAAGGACGCGCTGATTCGGGTGATCAAGCTGGGTGAGATCGTGATCATGGCGGTGGGTGCCGTGGGCTTTGTCTTCGATCACCTGTCGCTGATGCTGGTGACGCTGTTCGCCATGGGCACCCACTCGGCGCTGTTCGGCCCGGTCAAATATTCGATCCTGCCCCAGGCCCTGGCAGAAGACGAACTGGTGGGTGGCAACGGCCTGGTGGAAATGGGCACCTTCCTGGCGATCCTGGCGGGGACCATCGGTGCCGGGGTGATGATGTCCTCGGCGCACTACGCGCCTATCGTCTCCAGCGCCATTGTGCTGGTGGCGGTGCTCGGCTACCTGGCCAGCCGCGGCATTCCGCGGGCGGCGGCGGCGAGCCCGCAACTGCGTTTGAACTGGAATATCTTCAGCCAGTCCTGGGCCACCTTGCGCCTGGGTTTGGGGCAGACGCCCGCCGTGTCGCGCTCGATTGTCGGCAACTCCTGGTTCTGGTTCGTCGGGGCGATCTACCTGACGCAGATCCCGGCGTACGCCAAGGAGTGGCTGTACGGCGATGAAACCGTGGTGACGCTGATCCTCACGGTGTTCTCGGTGGGGATTGCCGCCGGTTCCATGCTTTGCGAGCGCTTGTCAGGGCGCAAGGTGGAAATCGGCCTGGTGCCTTTCGGCTCGTTCGGCCTGACGCTGTTCGGCCTGTTGCTGTGGTGGCATTCGGGCAATCTGCCGCAGAACGTGCAGGCCAACGACTGGCTGGCGATCCTCGGTTATCACCAGGCCTGGTGGGTGCTGGTGGATATCCTCGGGCTGGGGGTGTTCGGCGGTTTCTACATCGTGCCGCTGTATGCCCTGATCCAGTCGCGCACCGCCGAGAACGAGCGGGCCCGGGTGATTGCCGCCAACAACATCCTCAACGCGCTGTTCATGGTGGTCTCGGCGATTGTCTCGATCCTGCTGTTGAGTGTGGCGAAGCTGTCGATCCCCGAGTTGTTCCTGGTGGTGTCGGTGATGAATATCGCGGTCAACACCTATATCTTCAAGATCGTGCCCGAGTTCAGCATGCGTTTCATGATCTGGCTGCTCAGCCATTCCATGTACCGCGTCGAGCACCGCAACCTGGACTTGATCCCCGATGAGGGGGCGGCCTTGCTGGTCTGCAACCATGTGTCGTTTGTCGATGCGTTGCTGATCGGCGGCGCGGTACGGCGGCCGATTCGCTTCGTGATGTATTACAAGATCTACCGCTTGCCGGTGCTCAACTTTATCTTCCGCACGGCCGGGGCGATTCCGATTGCCGGGCGCAGCGAAGACCTGGAGATCTACGAGCGCGCATTCCGCAAGATCGCCGAGTACCTGAAGGAAGGGGAATTGGTGTGCATCTTCCCTGAGGGCAAGCTGACCACCGACGGTGAGATCAACGAGTTCAAGGGCGGCATGACCCGCGTGCTGGAGGAGACCCCGGTGCCGGTGATTCCGCTGGCGTTGCAAGGCTTGTGGGGCAGTTTCTTCAGCCGTGATCCGGCCAAGGGCTTGTTCCGCCGGTTGTGGTCGCGGGTGACCCTGGTGGCGGGGACGCCGGTCGGGGCCGAGGTGGCGGTGCCGGAGCAATTGCGTGAACAGGTGTTGCAATTGCGCGGAATGGTGCACCGGTAGGCGAGTGTGGGAGCGGAGCTTGCCCGCGAAGCTTTTTGGCGGCTTCGCGGGCCTCCCACAAGGGGGCGTGTTGAGTCGAGCAGAGTGTCAGGCGGCCGAGACTTTCAGGCCGATCAACCCGGCAATGATCAAGCCCACGCTCGCCAAGCGGAACAACGCCATGGACTCACCGAACAGGATGATCCCGGCGATCACCGTGCCCACCGCGCCGACGCCGGTCCAGATCGCATAGGCGGTGCCCAGGGGCAATTCCTTCATGGCCAGGCCCAGCAGGCCGAGGCTGACAGCCATGGCTGCAACGGTAAGTGCGGTGGGGAGCGGGCGGCAGAAGCCGTCGGTGTACTTGAGGCCAACGGCCCAGCCGACTTCGAACAGCCCGGCGAAAAACAGAATGATCCAGGACATGAAAACCTCCATCTATGGATGGGGTCGTCCCCGGATGGATACCGCGCTCAAGCCGCAAGGTCGTCCCTGCGCTGCGCACTATAGTGCCCATTCTTGTCCGGTGGATCAAGTTTCCTTCAGTTCAGGGCGCTGTCAGCCGCCTGTTCGCGGTCCTGTTTTTCGCTCATACGGCGGAACCAGGTCGAGAGCAGGGCCCCGGAAATATTGTGCCAGACACTGAACAGCGCGCTGGGCACCGCCGCCAGCGGCGAGAAGTGCGCGCTGGCCAGGGCGGCGCCGAGGCCCGAGTTCTGCATGCCGACTTCCAGCGCCAGGGATTTGCGTTGGGCCAGCGGCAGCTTGAACAGGCGACCGGTGAAGTAACCCAGCAAGTAGCCGAAGCTGTTGTGCAGCATCACCACGGCCATGATCAGCAGGCCGGACTCGGCAATCTTCGCCTGGCTGGCGGCGACCACGGCGGCGACGATGATCACGATGCTCACCACCGACACCAGCGGCAGGACTTCCACTGCGTGGCGGACTCGCTCACCCAGCAGGCGTTGGGCGACGACGCCGAGGACAATCGGCAGCAACACCACCTGCAGGATCGACCAGAACAGCTCGCTGAACTGCACCGGCAACCAGGCCGAGGCCAGCAGCCAGATCAGCGCGGGGGTCAGCAGCGGGGCGAGGAGGGTGGTGACGGCGGCGATGGCCACCGACAGCGCGAGGTCGCCGCGGGCCAGCCAGGTCATGACATTGGAAGAGGTGCCGCTGGGGCAGCAGCCGACCAGGATCACCCCGACGGCGATTTCCGCCGGCAGCTGGAAGGCCCGGCAGAGCAGCCAGGCGACGCCGGGCATGATAATAAAGTGGGCGATCACGCCCAGGGCCACGCGCCAGGGATGGCGGGCGACTTCGGCGAAATCGTCGAGTTTGAGGGTCAGGCCCATGCCGAACATCACCAGGCCGAGCAGCGGCACGATGGCGAATTTCAGGGCGATGAACCAGGTGGGTTGCAGGAACGCCAGCACGGCGAAAATCAACACCCAGTAGGCGAAGGTATTGCCGACGAAGCGGCTGAGTGTGGCCAGTGCGCGCATGGGGGGTTCCTTGTTATGGGGGGGCGGATCAAGCAGGCGTTGTGGGAGAGGAGCTTAACCACGAAGCTTGTGGTGGCCTCAATGGCCTTCCGGTAAGTCCGGCTCCCAGGATCTCTGTGTTGAACCGAGAGTCTGCACACGGTGGAGTACCTGTGGGAGCGGAGCTTGCCCGCGAATGCTGGCGACCGGGTCTGTCTGGCACACCGAGTCATCGTTCTTCGCGGGCAAGCTCCGCTCCCACAGGCGTACGCCCGTTGTTACGGCGTGATCAGATACCCTGCGGCATTTCCTCGCCACCCAGGGCCTCGAACAGCTGCGGCAGGAACTCGCCGAAGGTCAGCATCATCAGGGTGAAGCTGGCATCCAACTGGCCCAGGGCTTCTTCGCCGCCGTCCTGTTCGGCCTGGTCTTGCAGCAGGTCTTCGAACTTCAGGCGCTTGACCACCATCTTGTCGTCGAGCACGAAGGACAGCTTGTCCTGCCAGGCCAGGGACAACTGGGTCACCACCTTGCCGGTGCTCAGGTGCAGCTGGATTTCCTCGCCGGTCAGGTCCTGGCGCTTGCAGCGCACAATGCCGCCGTCTTCATGGGTATCACGCAGCTCGCATTCGTCGAGGACGAAGAAGTGCTCCGCGGTCACCTGGGTCTTCACCCAGTCGGTCATGATCGCGCTTGGCGCGGTTTTCACCGTCAACGGACGCACCGGCAGGGTGCCGAGTACTTCACGCAGGGTCGACAGCAGGTCCTCGGCGCGTTTCGGGCTGGCCGAGTTGACCAGGATCAGGCCCTGTTTCGGCGCAATCGCGGCAAAGGTCGACGAACGACGGATAAAGGCACGGGGCAGGAACGCCTGGATGATTTCATCCTTGAGCTGGTCACGCTCCTTCTTGTAGACCTTGCGCATCTGTTCGGCTTCGATCTCCTCGACCTTTTCCTTCAGTGCATCGCGCACCACGCTACCCGGCAGGATACGTTCTTCCTTGCGCGCGGCCACCAGCAGGAAGTCGCCGCTGACATGCACCAGCGGGGCGTCTTCGCCTTTGCCGAAGGGCGCGACGAAACCGTAAGTGGTCAACTCCTGGCTTGCACAGGGGCGGGCCGGTTTGCTCGCCAGTGCGGTCTCCAGCGCCTCGGCATCAAAAGGCAGATCTTGGGTCAGGCGGTAGATCAGCAGGTTCTTGAACCACATGGGGTGCATCTCTCCTTTATACAAAGGAGGGCATTATTCTCTTCGTGGGCCCATAGGCCAACCCTCTGCTAAGTCTTTGGAAGGCCTGAGAAAAATATTAAAAAAAGTGCTTGCCAGAGTCTGGAGTGCTCCGTAGAATGCGCGCCACACCGAAAGCGAAGGGTGATTAGCTCAGCCGGGAGAGCATCTGCCTTACAAGCAGAGGGTCGGCGGTTCGATCCCGTCATCACCCACCATTCGATATCAGTGTTACGCGCAGCGGTAGTTCAGTCGGTTAGAATACCGGCCTGTCACGCCGGGGGTCGCGGGTTCGAGTCCCGTCCGCTGCGCCATATTCGATGATCTGGACCACTGAACGCCAGGTCATCACAGAAAGCCCGCCTTGTGCGGGCTTTTTTGTTTTCCGGATCCCCTTCGGATCCAGCGCCCGCCGCGGTTTTCAAATACCCATTCAAGCAGGCCTCGGTTCTCAATTCCCCAGCGATCAAGGTTGCGCCGTTCCCAGGCCGGCATTCCCGACTCCGTTGTTTGGATATCCCGCAGGATTGGTTCCTTCCTTCCTCAATGATGTTGTACGATAACGTAACACTTCGCTTCATCAGTTTATAACACCAATAAAAAGCGTTTGGAGACCTGCCTGTGATTATTCGCAGTATCGAGATCATCCGCCTGGGCATCCCCTTCTCCGCGGGTACCCCTGAGCGCAAGAACCTCGGGCCGGCCAAGGACGACGATGCCTTCAATGCCGCATCGCCCCGACATCGGCGTATGGAAAGCCTGATGCTCAAGGTCACCACCGATACCGGCCTGAGCGGTTGGGGCGAGGCTTTTGGCCATGGTTCCAATCCGGTGACCTTCAAGGCGCTGACTGAAGTGGTGGCGCCCATGTTCATCGGCACCGCGCTGGCCGACCGCGCCCGGACCCTGGACGCCGCACGCCGCGCCCTGCATGGTTTCGGCTCCACCGGCCCCATGGTCTATGCCTTGTCCGGTATCGATATCGCCTTGTGGGACCTGGCCGCACAAGTGGCGGGCCAGCCGTTGTACCAGCTGCTGGGCGGCACGCCGCGCGAGCTTGAGTTGTACGCCAGCCTGGTCAGTTATGGCGGCGATCCAGACGAAGTATTTGCCCAGGTCAAACGCGCCCGCCAGCAGGGCTTTCGCAAGATCAAGCTGCATGAAACCACCTATCCGGCCATTGCGGCGGCCCGTGCGGCGCTGCCGGTGTTGGTCGGCGAGTTGATGGTCGATGTCAATTGCCCCTGGACCGTTGCCCGGGCGTGCGACATGGCTGAACAGTTGCACGAGCTTGACCTCGGTTGGCTGGAAGAACCCGTCTGGCCGCCCGACGATATCAACGGTCTGGCCCAGGTGCGTCGTCATGGCGTGGCGATTTCCGCGGGTGAAAACGCAGCGGGGGTGAACGGTATTCGCGCCCTGGTCGAGCAGGGTGCGGTCGATATCCTGCAGCCCAGTGTCGCCAAGGTCGGGGGCATCAGCGCGATGCTGGAGGTTTTCGCCATTGCCCGTGAGCACGCTGTCCGCGTCGTGCCCCATTGCTTCTACTTCGGCCCCGGGTTACTCGCCGTCGCCCACCTGTTGACGCTGTTGCCGGCGGACGTGGCACTGGAAGTCCCCTTCATCGAGTTCGAGCGCCTGCTGTATCCCGAACTCGCCTTCAAGCCCCGCATGAGCCTGCCCGATGTGCCGGGCCTGGGCTTTGTGCCCGATGTCGAGGTGTTGCGGACCTATTGCACGGACCACGCGCTGATCAGCTGAGCCATCACAGGCTGTCACGCTCTAAAAATAATAAACAAAGGCCATAAAAAAATGAAAGGCAACTACCGCTGGAGAATCGCCGGGCTGCTGTTTTTTGCCGGCATGCTCAACTACCTGGACCGCGCCGCACTGTCGGTGGTGGCGCCGCTGTTGAAAACCGAACTGCACATCGACGATGCCCAGATGGGTTTTATCTTCAGCAGCTTTTTCATCGGTTACTGCGCCCTGTGTTTTGTCGGCGGTTGGGCTGCCGATACCTATGGCCCGAAAAAGGTCTTTGCCTGGGCGGCGGGTATCTGGTCGCTGTTTTGCGGATTGACCGCGATCATTACCGGGTACGTCCACCTGCTGATTTTCCGGGTGTTGTTCGGCATGGGCGAGGGGCCGATGGGCACCACCACCAACAAGGCGATCACCAATTGGTTTCCTCGGGAAGAGGCCGGGCGGGCGTTGGGCTTCACCAACTGCGGCCAGCCCCTGGGTGCGGCCGTGGCCGGGCCGATCGTCGGCCTGGTGGCGCTGAATTACGGCTGGCGGGTGTCGTTTGTGGTGATTGCCTTGCTGGGTGCGTTGTGGCTGGTGGCCTGGTTGTTGATCTTCAAGGACACGCCCGAGCAGCATCCGAAGGTGTCCGAGGCCGAGCGCGAGTTGATTCGTGTCAGTCGTGCCGAGGTGTTGGTCGAAGGTGTGCAGGAAGGCCGCAGCCTGGTCAGCTACATTTTTTCCGCCCCGGTGCTGGCGGTTGCGACCGCGTTTTTCTGCTTCAACTATGTGCTGTATTTCTTCCTGACCTGGCTGCCCAGCTACCTGATGGACTTTCAGCACCTGGACATCAAGAGCATGAGCATCATCGCCGTGATCCCCTGGCTGGGAGCGGCGGTGGGCTTCCTGGGCGGTGGTTTTGTCACCGATGCATTGGCCAGGAAGCTGGGCAACGTGATCCTGGCACGCAAGTGCGTGCTGATCGTCGGCCTTGGGGTCGCGGCCAGTTGCGTGATGATCACCACCCAGGTGTCGTCGTTGAGCATGGCGGTGGCCTGCATCACGGTGTCGAGTATTTTCCTGTTCGTCACACCACAGATCTGCTGGGGGCTGATTCAGGACATCGTGCCGAAGAATCGTGTCGGCGGTACCGGCGGTTTCGTGCATTTGCTGGCCAACCTCGCCGGCATTATCGCGCCGTCGCTGACCGGCCTGGTGGTGCAATACGGCGGTGGCTACAACGTTGCGTTCGTGATCGCCGCCGGGGTCTGCGGGTTGGGTATGCTGGTGGTCATCCTGGCGGTACGCGGGTATGCCCCGGCTGCTGAAAACCAGCGCACCAGCCCTTCGGTCGCATTGAAATAAGTTATTGGAGGCCAGGGCCGGCGGGGAGGCGGGCCGCTGGTTTTCGTCTCTCTAATGCCCGGTTTTTCTCGTTCTGGGCTTCGAGAAATCCAGGTTCTGAAAAAAGATTATCTAAATCAGTGCGTTATGGATTTTTTGTGGCATAATGCGCCCGCACCGAAACGAAAGGGTGATTAGCTCAGCTGGGAGAGCATCTGCCTTACAAGCAGAGGGTCGGCGGTTCGATCCCGTCATCACCCACCATTTCGCTTCAACGCTACGCGCAGCGGTAGTTCAGTCGGTTAGAATACCGGCCTGTCACGCCGGGGGTCGCGGGTTCGAGTCCCGTCCGCTGCGCCATATTCGATGATCTGGACCACTGAACGCCAGGTCATCACGCAAAGCCCGCCTTGTGCGGGCTTTTTTGTGGGAGCGGAGCTTGCCCGCGAAGCTTTTGGCGGCCTCGCGCTATTGCTCGGCGTTGCGGCTATGCCGGTAATCGCTCACCGCGTCATACACCGCCTTGCGCAAGCGGTTGATCCCACCAATCGGCCGGTGCGCCTCCAACCCGTGCCAGGGGCTGAACGACTGGTTGTCACAGGCGATATTCTGTTCCAGCGTGTCGAAGTCCTGGGCCGGAATCCGAATCCGCGCCACCGTCTGGAACGACGCGTCGCTCTCCTTCCATTCAATGCTGGTGTCTTCGATCGGCATATACAGATGCGCATTCTGCCGCTGGATCTGCAGGACGAAGCAGGCCGGGACGCGGTCTGTGGATAACTGTTGGGTCAGGGCGCTGCGCAGGAAGTTCGGCAGGTCCTCATTCTGTTTCGGCAAGGTATATTCCGGGCAACTCTGCGGGTCAGGGGCCACGCGGAACTTGGCGTTGTCATTGCCGAACTTGTACGGCGAGACCGAAAAATAGGTGGTCTGGGTCGGACTGATCGGCGCCGGTGCCAAGGTCGCCAGGGCGATAAACAGATGGCGCACTTGCCAGGTGGTCGGGTTCCAGCTCGGGAAAAACGCCAGCACCTGCTTGCCGTCCGCCTGGGCGCCGATGTTTTGCTGGTATTCGGCGACATCGCTGACAAAGAAGTTCGGATGACTGAACATCACGAAGTCCTGCTCATTGCGCCCCTGTTGCCCCGGCAGCAATTGCTTGCCCGGAACATCGAGCAACTTCAGCGCCATGCCGCGGGCGTCGCGGATGCTGTCGAACTGCGGATAGGCGTTGCCATTGGACAGGCGTATCAGCGCCTGCCAGGTCTTGCCCGGCTCGGCAAAGACGCCTTGGCGCAGATCGTTGCTCAGGTCACTGGGCACCTGGACCTCGGCCTTCACGCAACCGTGGGCCTTGGCATGGGCATCGCGCAGATAGCGCGTACCTTCACGATGCTGGTCGACGATGCGCACGGCCGTCTGGATGATGTCCTGGGTCATGGCCGATTCGCCGGGCGGGATCTGCTCTTCGGCGGACACCGGGCCGCTATGGCGCCAGGCGTACCAGCCGCTGGCCAGGGCCCAGCCGACCAGCCCGAGGCCGATCAGGATCAGCAGGCTCTTGCCCAGAAAGGCGCCGAGGCGCAGCCAGAGTCGGGTCAGCATGTAGACATCCTTTTAACGTGAACGCGAAGGGTAGGGGTCATGGCAGTTGCGCCTCCAGCGGGCCGCCGAGGACTTTCAGGTATTCGAGCAGGGCCCAGCGTTCCTCGGGCTGCAGCAAACGACCGATCACGCCGTTACCACGCTTGCCGGCACGGAATTCGTGGCCACTGTTGTGGTTGCCGCTGATCCGGGTGTCATACAGGAAGCCATTGGGGAAGGCTTCCTGGCGATAACCGAGATGACGCGGATCGTATTCGAAGGTGCCGCGATAGAAGCTGCCGGCGCGCTCGTCCTGGGGCGAGAGCAGTTGATACAGCGAAGGCACCGAGCCGTTATGCAGAAACGGCGGGGTGGCCCATACGCCGGCCAGCGGCCGGGCCTTGTAGGCGCGTTGTTCGAGCACGCCGATAGGCAGGCCGAAGCCGTCCATGGCCGGGCGTTCTTCCGGCGTGACCTTGGCCTCGCGATAGGCACGCTCTTCGACGAAGGCGGTGACGTAGGCCAGGCCCTTGGCTACCGACAATTGCGTCATATCCAGCGGCGCCTCGGGTGCCGGGTGCAACTGGACCGGCAGTTTCGCCAGCTCGACCGGGTTCCACTGCAGTGCACTCAGGTCGTAGCGATTGTCGGCGATGTTATTGGCGGTGTTCGGGTCGGTGCCGATCACTGCGACTGGAATCGAAACCAGGTGTTTTACCGGACGACCGTTCTCTTCGGTCACCGGGGGCACATGGCAGCCGGCGCAGTTTTCCGCGAACAGCCCGCGGCCCTTGGCGGCCAGCGGCAGGTCGACCTTGCCGAACAGGTCCTCCGGCCAGTGCGGCGGTTGCAGGTGCTTGAGGGTTTCCTCGATCCGTTGCAGGTCACGCACGCGCACGCCGGAAGGGTAGCGGTCGGCGCCTTGCAAGGGCTGGCCGTTGGCGTCGAAGAAATTCAGGGTCGCGCCAACCCCCAGCGCCTCACCAATATTACGTGCCATGGGTTGCTGGGCTGAAGCCGTCCACTGCACCCAATCAAAGGTCCAGATATCCCAGAGCTGCGGGTAATCCACGGGAGCGTTGGCGACGCGATAGTTCTTCTCGGAGATGGCATCGCCGAAGCTGGCATTGGCGATGCGCCCGAAGGCATCGGTACGGCCGGGGCCTTCCTGGGTCGGATAGAGCCCGCGATGGGTATCGTTCCAGGCCGTCTTCAGGAAGATGTCCAGCGACTGCTTGAAGTCGGTGCGCAACTGGTCGTACTGGGCGTCATAGTTATCGCCCAGGACCTTGTGGGCAAAACGCTTGAACTTCCACGGGTTGTAATAGGTGGCGGCGAGGCTCGCGACCATGGCCTGGCCGAAGCTGCCGCCGCGCACCGTCGGTACGCTGGAGGGCAGCACATGCTGGGCCGAGCCGCCGTCGATCCGCAACGCCTGGCCGTTATAGCGCAGTTCGCCGGTATGGCAGGCGGCACAGGTGATATCCAGATACTGCTCGTTGCTGCCGGGGTTCTGATGGCGGGCGAAACCCACCGGCAGATTACCGGGGTTGTTGGTGCTGGCCTTGCGCTTGGGATCAATCAGAAAGCCGAACCGCGCCAGATACGCCGGTTCCGCAAAGCGCTGTTCGGAAAACGGCAGCTCCAGGGCGGTGAACCACTCATAACGCAGGCCTTTGACCTGGGTTCCCTGGGGGGTGTAGTAATAGGTCTGGCGGTCGGCCTCGCTCCATTGCTCCAGATAACGCACCTGGGCCGGTACGTAAGTCGGTAATTTCGGATTGACGACGTAGTACAAGATCACCGCGATGCCGAGGCAAAGCAGGAGAAACGCTGCCAGTAATACACGGTAAAAAATGCGCAAGATCAGCATCCTTGTCGAGTTGTTTCCTTCTTATGCCTGAGCCGTTGCCTGGCATCAAGTAGCCATGATGGCTGTGACTGCTGGCCCGTGGCGCTTCAGTCGTGTCCGTGCAGACGTAAGCAGACTGTCAGGGTTTTGTAAAATGCCCCAAACACCTGAACTTATTGGCTGTTTGCCCCTCTCATGCCGGTAGCCATTGGTCGTGGCGGCCTGATAAGCTCGCGGCTTTATACGATTGCCCTTTAGGCGCATGAACAAGGAAATAGCATGAAACAGCATCGGTTGGCGGCGGCGGTAGCCCTGGTAGGCCTGGTACTTGCGGGTTGCGATTCGCATTCCAGCGTAGAGCTGAAAACCCCGGCGCAAAAAGCTTCCTACGGTATCGGCCTGAACATGGGCAAGAGCCTGGCCCAGGAAGGCATGGACGACCTCGATTCCAAGGCCGTGGCCCAGGGTATCGAAGATGCCGTCGGCAAGAAGCCGCAGAAGCTCAAGGACGACGAACTGGTCGAAGCCTTTGCCGCCCTGCAGAAACGCGCTGAAGAGCGCATGGCCAAGCTGAGCGAAGAGTCGGCGGCTGCCGGCAAGAAATTCCTCGAAGAAAACGCCAAGAAGCCAGGTGTCGTCACGACCGCTTCCGGCCTGCAGTATGAAGTCATCAAGAAAGCCGACGGTCCTCAACCCAAGCCGACCGACGTAGTGACCGTTCACTACACCGGCAAGCTGACCAACGGCACAACCTTCGACAGCTCCGTGGATCGCGGCAGCCCGATCGACCTGCCGGTCAGCGGCGTGATTCCAGGTTGGGTCGAAGGCCTGCAACTGATGCACGTCGGCGAGAAGTACAAGCTGTACATCCCGAGCGACCTGGCCTACGGCGCACAAAGCCCAAGCCCGGCAATCCCGGCCAACTCGGTCCTGGTCTTCGACCTGGAACTGCTGGCCATCAAGGATCCTGCCAAGGAAGACGCCGCCGCCAAATAAGGCGCCGGCTCATGACAACGCCCCGTTTTCGGGGCGTTGTCGTTTCTGAGAGATGCAGGCTGTAAGAAAACGAACATCCATAGGTCGGTATAGTCTTAATATTCAGCTAACGGGCCTAATCGTAGACTGATGCCAAGTCAATGAAATAATGGCTTTTTTTCAGTGAGTAAAAAACGCCCGATCTGAGCTGGCCCCTTGTAAAACGGGGCTTGCAGCGTTGAAAAGTGGCTCTGTTCACAAGGTTATCCACAAGTTGTGTGGATAACCTGGCGTCGCTGTCGATTGGAGTGATGATGAAAGCACCCTGGAATTTCACGCGCTTCCTGCCCATGGCCCAACGCGTGCTGTCGCGCGGCCGTCTACCGACCCTGTTGTTTGCCGTGGCGAGCAAGAGCGCGCACCAGGGCGGCCGGCTGGGCAAGCTCAGGGAGGACCTGAAGCTGTTGCAGGTGCTGTGCCTGGCCTACTGGCGCGGCGAGTACCGGGCCATCAACGTCAAGTCGATGATCATTGTGGTGGCGGGGCTGATGTACTTCCTCAGCCCGATCGACGCCATCCCCGATTTTATCCCCGTGTTCGGCATGCTCGACGACATCGCTGTCCTGGCCTGGGTGATGAATACCCTGGACCAGGAACTGACGGCTTTCCGTCGTTGGCTTGAACGGCAGGCACCGGAACAGCTGCGGGCGATCGAGCATTTGCCGGATACACCCGAGCAGTTGCAACTGCAACGCCACGAAAAGGACTGAATCCCAGCCATTCCCTTTAAGAACACACCCCTAGCGACCTTGGTGGCTGTTAAGATTAAGCTACAAGGAAAGCGCCGACTCGCTATGTGTAAAAGTCCTACGGGGTGTGGTGATGGATCTTCAAATAATTACACGTGACGGAAAACCGGAGTATGCGGTTCTACCCTGGGCCCAGTATCAAGCGTTACTCCAGGCTGCCGGTTTGAGCAGCCAGCAACCGCCTCAATCTCCCCCAGCAAGCCCGGCGCCGCCGGCTGATGCCTTGCCGGCCTTCGAGCAATTGCGCAGCCTGCGCGAAGCCAAGGGCCTGGCCGTGGAGACCCTGGCGCGTACGGTGGGCATCAGCCCTTCGTACCTGGGGCTGATCGAAAGCGGGGAGCGCGAGCCTGATGCCGCGATTCGTCGCAGCCTGGCCTGGGAATTGGGTGTGGCCGGTTGGAGGGACGCATCGTGAGCGTGCGTATCAGTCGTCAGCATTGGGATGGGCTGCTGGGTGAGCTCGACCAGGCGCGCCGCCAGCGCCATCTGTTGACCTACCGTGCCTTGCTGGAGCGCTTGCAGTTGCCCAGCCCGGCCATGCAAACCCTGACGGCGGCCCTGGAGCACCTGGCGGCCCTGGATGCCAAGGCCGAACAACCGCTGCGCAGTTCACTGGTGATCAGCCAGGGCGCGAGCCGTTTGCCACGCACGGGTTTCTTCGAGTGTGTCGAGCGTCTGGGGCGTTTTTCCGGCCCGTCCGACGGCGTGGCCGCAGCGTCCTGGCATGCTTCGGAAGTGGTGCGGGTGTTCGAGTACGACTATCCCGAGTCGGCCGAGGCCTGAGAGGCCTCGGTGCCGGAATGGGGGCCTGAAAACTCCACGAAACACTGCGGGAAGCGGATCCTGAAAACTCCACGAAACACTGCGGGAAGCGGATCCTGAAAACACTGCATAACCTGTAGGAGCAGGGCTTGTCGGGACGCCGCACCGCCGCGAAGGGGCCCGCAAGATCGCTAAAAGCTTCGCGGGCAAGCCCTGCTCCTACAGGTTTAGGTGGCGTACTGGAGATCAGGCGCGGTCTTCGAAGGAAGTGAGTTCGCCGCTGTCGATCACATGAATGCTGTACCCCGGCACATTCTTCGCGTGATGCTTGGCCTGGGAGGCCAGTTCGGCCAACTGCGGGGCATCCAGCCGGCCACAGGATTCGGGTTTCAGGTGCACCACGCCGATGGACAGTGACAGCAGTGGGAACTCCTGGCGCTGGCCCTGGCGGTTCGAGGCGATGAAACAGCCGGCCTCCAGGTGCTCGGCACGGTAGAAGCGTCGGCACTGGTTCTGGAAGTCCTCCAGCAACTGATTCAAACGCTTGCGCCAATCCTCCTCGCCCAGCACCAGCAGGAAATCATCGCCGCCGATATGCCCGACGAAATCCCGGCTCGGGTCGACGCGGTCGTTCAAACACTGCGCCAGGCACAGCAGCACCTCATCCCCACGCCCATAGCCGTAGATATCGTTGAACGGCTTGAAGCTGTCGATATCCACATAGCAGATCACCGACTCCCGCGCCTGTTGCAGCAGCCGGGTCAGGCATTGCTGGATCGGCACATTGCCCGGTAACAGGGTCAGCGGATTGGCATGGCGGGCTTGCTGGATCTTCAGTTCGGTAATCAGTTTCAGCACATCGATCACCCGCCCCAGGCCCAGGTACTGGCCCTGCTGGGTAATGATGAAGTCTTCCTCGATACGCTGCCGCGCGCGGCTGGTGAGCAAGCGGCTGACCTGCTGCAAGGACTGGCTCAACTCCACCGCCAGGAAATCATTGCTCATCAGCCGGCTGATGGGCTTGCGGGCGAACAGCTCGGTGGCGAAGGGCTTGAGCAAGGCCTCCGAAAGTGAATGCCGATGGACGATACCGCACGGGTGATTATGTTCGTCCAGCACGGCCACGGAGTTGAGATTGGCCTGGCGCCGGAAGGCTTCCAGCACGTCCGCCGTGGGCGTGCTCAGGGCCACCGCCGGTTGTACGCTGAGCAGGGTGCCGAGATCACCGGCCTCTTCGTTGAGGGCCATCGAGGTGGCCTCCAGCTTGGGCAACAGCGTGCGCGCTTCCTGCGGCGGCTGTTCCTGGGGCCGGCAGAGCAGATAGCCCTGGACCAGGTCGACACCCATCTCGGTGAGCACCGCCAGTTCCTCCGGCAGCTCGATGCCTTCGGCGATCACCAGGGCCCGCGAGGCCTTGGCGATTTGCAGGATGGAGCCGACGAACTCACGCTTGAGCCCGTCCTGATGGATGCCGTCGATAAAGTGCCGGTCGATCTTCACATAGTCCGGGCGCAGCTCCGACCACAGGCGCAGGCTCGAATAGCCGGCTCCCAGGTCGTCCAGGGCAATGGAGAAGCCCATGGCGCGATAGTGATGCAAGGCGTTTTGCAGCAGTTGGAAATCGTCGGTCGGGGTCTGCTCGGTGAGCTCGATCACCACATTGCTCGGGTCGATGCCGAAGTCCTGCAACAACTTCAGCGTGCGCCCGGGCTGGTGGGTCGGTTCCAGCAGGGATTCCGGCGAGACGTTGAGAAAGAGTTTGCCCGGCAGCTTCTGCTCGCTGAAGCGTCGGCAGGCGCTGAGGCGGCAGAGCATTTCCAGCTCGCTGAGGCGACCGGCCTGGCGGGCCACGGCGAACAGGTTGATGGGCGAATGCAGCGGGCTGTTGGAGGGGCCGCGACTGAGGGCCTCATAGCCGATGATCCGTCGTTCGGACAGCGAGATGATCGGTTGGAACAAGCTGTGCAGACCATTCTGAGCCAGGATTGAACTCAGGGCGTTCAGCTGTTCGGTCATGGTCATGGTTGTCTCGGTCGATAAAAAAAGGACCGGGCCCGACTCTTTTTACAAGAGCCATGCCCAGTCCTTTATTTCACGACAGAATGATGACTGTTTGATGACGCTCAGAAGCAGCGGAACATTAAATTGCCATCATCTTTCAATGTTTCGCCACCGCCGTGTTCAAACGCAGGTAGTCCAGCAGAATACGCCCGGTTTCACTCAGGTAGGCGTCGTCTTCCGGCTTGGTTTTCTTGTCCGGATCCGGCGGCAAGGCGTCTTCGTCTTCTTTCTTCAGTTCCTTGAGCGGTTCTTCGCCCTTGGCTTTGCGACGGGCGTTCTCCATGGCCAGCTGCTTGGCGTCGATATCGGTGCGCTGGGCACGACGTTCGGCCTCGTTCAGGCTCACGGTTTTTTCCTTCATCAGCTTCTCGGCCAGGGCCAGCTTGTCGCGAATGAAGATGAACTCCGCATCCTTCGACGCGCGCGCCTCGTGGTCAGCCTTGAGCTGGGCCAGGAACGGCTTGAACGGATCCATCGCCGGCTTGATCGAAGGCCGGATGGTGTCCCACGGCATGGCTTCCGGCAGTGCGCTTTCGCCGATTTCCTTGGTGTCGATGATCGACGGGAAATCCACATCCGGCAATACGCCCTGGTGCTGGGTGCTCTGCCCGGAAACCCGGTAGAACTTCGCCAGCGTCAGTTTCAGCTCGCCATGGTTGAGCGGCTGAATGGTCTGCACGGTGCCTTTGCCGAAGGTCTGGCCACCGATGATCAACGCGCGATGGTAGTCCTGCATGGCACCGGCGAAAATCTCCGAAGCCGAGGCAGACAAGCGGTTGACCAGCAACGCCATCGGACCTTTATAGAAGGCACCCGGGCTTTCGTCTTCGAGCACGTCGACCTTGCCTTCGGCATTACGCACCAGCACGGTCGGGCCCTTGTCGATAAACAGGCTGGTCAGCTCGGTGGCTTCCTGCAGGGAACCGCCGCCGTTGTTGCGCAGGTCGATGACCACGCCGTCGACGCCTTCCTTCTGCAACTCGCCGAGCAGTTTCTTCACGTCGCGGGTGGTGCTCTTGTAGTCCGGATCGCCGGCGCGGAACGCCTTGAAGTCCAGGTAGAAGGCCGGGATATCGATCACCCCGAGCTTGTAGTCCTTGCCGTCCTGCTTGAGGTGCAGGATCGACTTGCTCGCGGCCTGGTCTTCCAGTTTCACCGATTCACGGGTGATGGAGACGATCTTGCTGGTCTGGTCGTTCGGCGCATTGCTGGCCGGAATCACTTCCAGGCGTACCACCGAACCTTTCGGCCCGCGGATCAGCTTGACCACTTCGTCCAGGCGCCAGCCGATCACGTCGACCATCTCCTTGTCACCCTGGGCGACACCGACGATCTTGTCGGCCGGAGCCACCTGCTTGGTCTTGTCCGCCGGGCCCGACGGCACCAGGCGCACGACCTTGACCAGGTCATTGTCGCTCTGCAGCACGGCGCCGATGCCTTCCAGGGACAGGCTCATATTGATGTCGAAGTTTTCCGCGCTATCGGGAGACAGATAGTTGGTGTGCGGGTCGTAGGACATCGCAAAGGTATTGATATAAGCCTGGAAGATATCTTCGGCGCGGGTCTGGTCCAGACGCGCCAACTGATTCTTGTAGCGCTTGACCAGCAGGTCCTGGATCGCCTTGGGATCCTTGCCGGCGATCTTCAGGCGCAGCACTTCGTCCTTGACGCGTTTGCGCCAGAGGTCATCGAGCTCGGCGCTGGTCTTCAGCCACGGAGCATCCTTGCGATCGATCAGCAAGGTTTCCTGGGTGGTGAAGTCCATCTTGTCCACGCCTTTGTTCAGCTCGGCGATGGTGAAGTCCAGACGCGACTTGACCCGGTCCAGGTAGCGCTTGTAGATGGTGAACCCGGCATTCAGGTCGCCGCTCTTGAGGAAGGCGTCGAACTGGGTTTTCCACTTGTCGAATTCGGCAATGTCGCTGGCCAGGAAATAACTGCGCGAGGGATCGAGCAGCTTGATATAGCTGTCATAGATGATCACCGAGCGCGCGGCGTCCAGCGGCGGCTTGCTGTAATGATTACGCTTGAGCAACTCGACGACGTTCAGGCTGGCAATCACCTCGTCCTTGTCGGGCTGAAGATTGTCCCAGCTATTGGCTGCGAACGAATTGGCCGAGAACGTGGAAATGCCAAGGCCAATGAAAAGAGCGAGTGCGGTGCTGGGGAACAGATGCTTCATGCTGATTCGACGCGGGGGCAATTGATAACGCATATTAGGCCGTCTTTAAAGTCGCCGGTTCCGTGGGACTGCGCACCAAAACCGCCCATTGCGCGTTTTGGTACGACCCTCGGGCCGGTCGCATAATGCAAAAAGCCCGGCGCTACAGCTACGGGCTCAGTCCAGACTCACTATGGAGGCACTGTGAAAGCATTGCAAGGCGTTGAAGGTCAAGTGGAGTGGGTTGAAGAGACGAGTCCGACCTGCGATGTGGGACAGGTTCGGATTCGGGTGGCGGCCGCGGGCCTCAATCGTGCCGATTTGTTACAAAAAGCCGGGCTCTACCCGCCGCCGCCCGGGGCCAGCCAGGTCCTGGGCCTGGAATGTTCCG
This sequence comes from Pseudomonas gingeri, assembly GCF_013385425.1. Classification (GTDB taxonomy): domain Bacteria; phylum Pseudomonadota; class Gammaproteobacteria; order Pseudomonadales; family Pseudomonadaceae; genus Aquipseudomonas; species Aquipseudomonas gingeri_D. Next base: position 110,790 of record NZ_JACAQA010000017.1, read on the forward strand.
GGGTGATCAGTGAAGTCGGGCCCGGGGCGTCCTGGCAGGTCGGCGACCGGGTCTGCGCGCTGCTGGCCGGCGGCGGCATGGCCGAGGAAGTGGTGGTCGACGGGCGTCATGTGTTGCCGGTGCCGGAAGGCCTGAGCCTGCTGGAGGCGGCCGCGCTGCCTGAGGTCTATGCCACGGCGTGGCTGAATCTGTTCCAGCTGGCGGCGCTCAAACCGGGTGAGAAAGTGCTGCTGCACGCCGGCGCCAGTGGCGTCGGTTCGGCGGCGATCCAGCTGTGCAAGGCCTTCGGCAACCCGTGCTGGGTGAGTGTCGGTTCGGCGGATCGGCTGGCCTATTGCGAGGCGCTGGGGGCCCAGGGCGGGGTGGTCCGGGGTGACGATATCGAGGGTTTGGGCGACTTTGGCCCCTTCGATGTGATCCTCGATCCGGTGGGGGCGAACTACGCCGCGCTGAACGTGAAACTTTTGTCAGCTGACGGGCGGTGGGTGCTGATCGGCCTGATGGGCGGCCGGGAAACCCAGCTGGATCTGGCGAAGATCCTCGCCAAGCGCATCCAGTTGCTCGGTTCGACCTTGCGCAGCCGCGACGATCAGTTCAAGGCCGACCTGTTGCGTGACCTGGGTGAGCATGTCTGGCCGTTGTTTGCCGAGAAGCGCTTGAGCCCGCAGTTGGCCAAGACTTTCCCGATCAAGGATGCCGAGGCGGCTTTTGAAGCGCTGGCGAGCAATCAGGTGGCGGGGAAGCTGGTGCTGGTGATCGATGAGCGTCTGTCCTGAGCCCTGATACAGCTTTGCAGAGTGGTCCAATGCCGTGAGCGCAGTGTTGCGCTCACGGTTGCCGTCGGTACGCTTGGGTCGAGCACCGTCACATTCAGTATCTGATCATGTACAGGGCACCCAGGCCGGGTTGTGCGTTATTGCCACAACCGTAGTTACCACTCTGATACGAGTAATACAGGGACAGACCGGCCGGGCAACCTTCAGTGGTCAGAAGCCAGTAGTTCTGCGCGCCGATGGTGCCGGGAGGCAGGGGGAGCCCGAATGAGTGGGCCAGATCCGTTGCCCCTGCCAGGCCGGGTGAGTGGCCCCCCTGACTGGCAACCCAGGCGTTGGCGGCGTGCACGTCTGTAAAGGGGTAGGGTTGTATGCCCAACAGAAAGACATTGCCCACCAGCACCGGGTATGACACCGAGGTGTTGCTGACATCATAGACGGTGATGGTGGCGCTGCCGGTCCGTTCGCCGACCACCTTGCCCGCCGCATTTACCGAGACCACGGCCGGTGCGCTCGACACATACCGGTAGGGGGGGTGACCGCCCGTGGGCAGCCGGGTGGCGGCATTGCCGACCGAGTCGCGAAGGCGGGGCCAACTGGCTTTGATCGACAGGCCATCCAGCACCATGACCGACGGCGCGATCACCAGTTCGTCCTGATCGACCTGGTCCTGGGCGCGAAACTCGAAGGTCGCGTCGTTCGCCGCCACGGCGGGCAGGGTCATGCGGATGATGGGGACAGTGATGCCCGTTGCTTGGTAGAAATCCCGCTGGTCATGCTGGGCTCCCGCCAGCCCGTCATTGACATAAAAGAACGCTTCGATGGGCAGTTGGGTGGGGATGTTCTGGGCCCAGGTGGCGATGCGCAGTTCGTTTTGCGTGGCGAATGACTCGCTCGGAATGAGTTTCATGGCCGCAATGCTTGCATTGAAGGCCGAGGTGGCCTGTTCGTTCAGCACATCGCGAACATCGAACGCACATTGATGCTGCTGCCGTTGGGGGTTGCCCGTGACGCGATCGTAATGCGTCAGCCACTGCGCAGCGGTGGTAATGCCCTGGTTGCGACATAAGCCGCTGTCCGTGTAACGAATATGCGCGCCACATCCCTTGTCCGTCGGACGCTCGAAAGTGTGCCCATCAATGGCAAAGGAACAGAGGACTTCCGGGTGCACCTTGCCTGCGCTGGCGAGATAGGGGCTGAAGAAGAATCCGTTTTTATAGCTATAAGCCAGCCCTTTGTATTTGGCATCGGTGCGCAAATAGGAAAAGGACACACCGCCGCTCGTTACTGAGAGATTGCTCGGGTTCCAGGCGTGATAATCCGGCGAGGGATTGGTGCCGCGAAGGATGATACCCGTGCACAGAAAAGCGGGCCGGGAGGGGGCGCCGCAGTCTGAGCGTGTATCGCGATAACGTTGGGTGATCCGTGTCGCCGTTTCCTGTCCGGCCAGGATGAATTGGGAGTGCGCTGACGAGGGTGATCTTTCTGTCAGCGGCCGTCCGGCCTGCTGGGCGGTACAACCCCAGATGATCAACACCATCGAAGCGAGCAAGAGCCGCTTCAGGTTCAATGGATGGCTACTGAAGAGAAAGTGGCTGGAGCGTCGCCGGTTCATGGAAGACACCTCTGGGTTTGAGAGGGGTAGCCAATACGGCGATAGAGGCGGACATGGCGTTATTAAAGAAGCCTGGCGCGAGGTGTGTCTACTGTCAGAACTGACAGTTCGAGGGGGGAAAGGGAGGCCGTTTGTCCGAAGGGCAGACCGCTACAACGCTCGGCTCAAGATCGATCTGCTGTATGACCTGGGGGGCATGTCTGGCCGTTGTTTGCGGAGAAGTGCTTGAGCCCGCAGTTGGCCAAGACCTTCCCGATAAAGGATGCCGAGGTAGCGTTTGTGTCGTGCTAGCCCCCCGAAAGCTCGGATAAACCGACGGACGGCGTGCATACCTGTTAGAAATGACAGTATCCAGGCTCTTTTGAAAGGTGTTGAATTAACCCACGGTTCAACACCGTGACACACACCTCAGGCATTCTAGCTTGCCTCTTCTGTGTTGCTTATCGACTTCACTATCAAGGTGACCGTGGATGGCTATTTCAAAAGAAAATCCTGTTTATGCGGGAGATGCTAATGTTCCTGGTGATATTCAGGCTGATCTGGCTAAACCGATAGTCGAGTCCATTATCAAGAACTATGATGGCACGCCGCGAGCAGACGGCTTAGTCCCTAGAAGTGTGTTGGAAGGGGACCTCGAATTTATTGTTCCGGCTTGGGATTTTTCTCAACAATATACCGAAACTATCAGGGTGGGGTGGCGTCCGGAAGGGGCTCCTTTTCACGCGGTGGGTGCACCCTATGATTTTGTTCCACCCATTGCCCCAGGCGATAAAACGCTGGTTGTCCCTATGGCTGAACTTAGACATGGAAATTACGAGCTTTCTTATGAGAAGACGATCAGAGGGATCAATCCTCTGGAGTCGTTGAAGACCAAGGTGCGAATTGATAGAGAAAGCCCGAATGATGGCCAACAGCCATTATCGATGATTTTTCCGGATGAATTGAATGGGGTAATTAGCGAGCAGTATTTAATCGATAATGGTGAGGTGCGTGTCCGGGTACCACGTTATGTGGGCGCGGAGGGGCGGGATCGGGCTATTTATTATTGGACGAATACAGAATCCCCCCTTGAGAGCGAGCCGCCTGTTAATGAACAGGAGTTCAGTCAGTATGATGTCGATAATAACCTGATGTATGTCCGCTACGATGAAGCTGATATTCGCTCTTGGGGGACGGGCACACGTTATGCCTACTATCGTCTGAGGGACCTGGCGGGAAATCTGAATGCGGTAAGGTCCAGTCTTTCGTCCATACGTGTCGACCTTACGCCGCTGCCTGGCGGCCTGCTTCCCCCTCGAATCCCCCTGTCGAGCAGAGGTCTGATTGATCGTGAGCATGCTCGAGAAGGCGCTTCTGGACAAGGGGGGGTTACGGTTGAAATCGATGCCTATGACGATCCCGAGGATACGCAGTTCATTCTGGTCGATTGGGACGGCACCAAACTGAGCCCACATCCGGTAGACATCAGCCAATGGCCGCAGCAGATCTATGTGCCTTGGTCGACATTGACGGCCAAGGGCCTGGGGCCACTGACGGTCCAGGTGGATTACATCGTGCAAGCGGGTGGTGCTTTTACGCCACCCTCGGGGCCCGCCACTGCCCCCGTCGATTTTACGATTGCCGGTCAGGATCACGCCAACGCGCCGGCGCTGCTCAATACCACCTTGGTCAAATTGGAAGTGTGGGGCCTGCATTCAAATATTTTGAATACGTTGACCGCACTGGACGAAAATGAAGACGCCACGGTGAAGATAGCGCTTTTCGATGACCCCAAACCTGGAGAAACGATATATGTGTTCTGGGGTGCGGTCAGCGGAGCCGTGGCCGATTACACCGTCAAGGTGGGCGACACGGCGGGCCAAGTGATTCCGTTCACTATTCCTTGGGATGTGATTGCCCAAGATAAAAACAATCGTGCGTTACCGGTGTATTACCTCACGGATAATGGCGTCAATCAACAACAAGCGCGGGTGACGGACGTTGATGTTTCTATTGTGTTACTTGCCGGGCTCATGGAGCCGGAGTTTCCTGATGCTAATCTAAATGGTTATTTGAATTGTTGCTCAGTGCCCAGGTTGTGGCAGGGGATAACGGTACATGTTCCCGGTACGGCTGATGGGAATCCTCACCTTGCTGGCGGTGATGTGATCGAACTGACATGGCAGGGGAGTCGTGGGTTGAATGGAACGGACCCAATACCGGGGGTGACCGATGTTTTTTCAAGAACACTGTCAGATAACGAGGCAAGGGATGGTTTTGACGTGGTGGTGTTACCCTACGACAGGCTGATTGAACCCATGGTGCATAATGATTCAGGCGTGGCGCAGTACCGTTTGTTGAAAGCCAATGGGGGGGTTGGGCGCTCAAGATCTCCCTTTGTAAAAATCACTAGGCAGATGCCCGGTGACGTTATATGTGGCCCCGATAATGATCTCTGTCCACCTGAAGGATAAGGTGTTGTTGGTCGCTTGAGTTGAGAGCAGTAGATGTGCTTTTTCTAATAGAGAGAAGCGCCGATCCCTGCGTGCTGTTGTCAGTCATATCTGTTTGCACGTGCACGGGAAGTGTCTAGGGCGATAAGGCTCTATCCCATGTAACGGAGAATATGAAATGTCAACGAAGAAAAAATCACAACCCTCTACCCAGTCGTTAGCTCCTGCTGAAAAAGCACGACTGGAGGCTCGGCTGGCCGTGTTGGACAGTCCCAAGGCCGATCCTATTGCACCCGTGATGAACGCGCTCAACCCTTTATTAGGGGATGAGCCGGATGATGATCCTAATCAGTTGCATTCCAGATATCGGGGGCAACTATTGAAGGTGGATATAAACAGTATTGAGCCTATCGATGATGATGGTATCAACGGGTTCGTTCAATTGTACTGGAACGGGCAGAGTATCTTGGGGTCAAGGTATAATTTTACATCACCTGTCACTACCATACCGTTCCCAATTACGTTGGATCTTCCCGGGAACTATACCTTGTCACCTGGTACTTACCCATTGACTTATCGACTTCATTGGGGGCCCAACGGGGTAGGATCTGTTCCACTGATGGTCAATATCGATACGCTCCCTCCGAACGGCGGATCAAGTGGCCCCGAGGTGATATTACCTCCTCAAGTGGAGAGCGAAGGTATTACCAAGGAGTATCTGGACGCTCACCCGGAGGGGGTGCTAGTTACAATTCCTAGTACCTACGGTGATGCCAAACTCGGTGATCAAATCGAGGTGCATTACGGGACCTCCATTCCGGATTCAATTGTAGTGGGGATTTTTACCCGGACGGATATGGCGGACCCGATAGAGGTATTTTTGACAAGGGCCCTTATTGGCACGGCCGAAGGCCCACATTACATTTTTTACTATTTGTCTGATCGTAAAGGTAATAAGGGGCCGGAGTCGGATTTCAAGAGGGTGGGGGTCACGCTCACTACCCGGCCGACGAATCTTAAAGTCACGGTTGTACCTGAGGCGGCAGATGGTCTGATTGACTACGAGGATGCGATTAGCAGTGGCGGTGTACTGGTTCGGCTCGATGCTTACGATAGTCCTCAATTCGGACAAGATAAATTTGTTGTCTCTTGGGATAATATTACTCAGCCAGAAGTTGATATTGTAGGGTTCCCCACCTTTGCTACCGTCCCTTTTGTCGATGTGAAAAACGGTAATGATGGTCCTGATACGGTTGATGTCGATTATGTCATCAGGCGGGGAGGGAATACCTACAGTAACCCCCCTGTAACACTCATCGAGGTTGACAAGGACTTGCGCAAGCCCGGGCCGCCTAATCCGGAGGATCCACCTGGCGAGCAGAATCCAGCCTTGGCCCAGGTGGTCGTTCAAGGCCGAGCAACGACGGTTCCCGACAAGTTGACAGCTGCGGATGTGGGCCCTGATCCTGCGTACGATTTTGTTGATGCTGAGGTGGCGATTTACCCAGAACGTAAAGCGGGTGATCATTTCCAACTGTACTGGAGAGACGTGGCGGTGCCTCCACCAGGCGGCGTTTACGATCTTCTGGGTACCGAGGACCCACTGACCTTCAAAGTTCCCTTTGAAGTCCCAAGGGCGATTGTTTTGGCGGGTTTGAATGACAGCAAATTCCCGGTCAATTATTCTATTTCTCATCCGTCTGTCAACGGTAACGTAGACTACGCCGTGCCTAAAGAAGTCGACGTATTAGTCGTACCTATTACTGTTCCGGATCCTGCCTTCCAGAATCTCTATGAGTTCGATCCAAGCGACCGGGATACCTGGATAGTTGCTTGTTGCTCTCGCCGAAATGACACCATCCTGGGTGAGGTCATTGAAGTGCTGGTTCCCGGAGAGCCCACCGCAAGTCTTGCCGATAAGACCCTTGATTTTACCTTTCAAGGGTGGAGTGATGCGGCGGGCTCACTGCCGATTACCGGAACTCGTTATACCAATACGTTTACGCCGACGACCGAGCAGGCCACCAATGGATTTATTTTCAAGGTTCCCTATGAGCCCTACTTACGGTTGATTGCGGATAAATACTGCAGTATCAAATATGAAACAGTAATCAATGGTCATCCGGCACCCTCCAACGAGGACTTTAAGGAGGTTTTCATGATCATCAATGGTACTGAAACGTGCAGGACATTCGATGGTGTGCCTTGCATAAGCTGATCTTGATAGAGGCATGACTATCCGGTGGAAGGGGGGCTGTTCACCTCTTCCGCCGTTTTATTTTGGGTGCAATGTTGATGCTTACACGGAGCGCTTAATCTGGCTTCAGGATAGTCAGATATACCTTTCATTTTTGTGAGATTTTTCCTACATAGTTTGATGAGGAGTATGGGTAGAGTTTGGCGCTTTCAACACCTACGTCCAGCTATTTCCGTGGTTGGAAGGAGATAAACAGTACATGAACACTCTCACCCGGCTTTTTTTTCCAATATCGGCACGACGATCCCTGCGCTGGGCTGTATTGTCTCCGGCCTTTCTCGTGATCAGCCCGTCGGTCTTTGCCGCTGTTTTCAATGATGGCGGTACACATACCATTGATGCCAGCGCGCCCCCGACCGAGGGTTATTCGGTAAGTGCGGGTACGACACTGAATGTCAATGGTGCAACCAGCCAAGGGATCAATATTGATGGCGGTTCCACATTGAATATGAACGGTGGAACAGTCAATGGAGTGGGGAGCAACGGTGTTGATGTGACCAACAGTACCGGCACCCTCACCGGAGCGACTATTACCGCTGATTTCGTCGGTCTGTCCGCTGTTCGCCAACCGGGCTCAACCAGCGGTTCTCAGGTGAGTGTCACCGGGGGCTCGATCTCTGGAGGGGAGGCGGGTGCCCAAGTGAGTGGTTTCAGCACCTTGGAACTGAATAATGTCTCTGTCACTGGCACAGGGGCGGGCAGTAGCGGTGTGCTTATTTATCAGGGCGGCTTGGTGGCCAACCAGAGTGTCATCACGGGTGCTGCCAATGGCATACAGATGATCGCCGATCCAGAGCGCGTCGGTGATGGCAGCCTGGTGCTCAATAACACCAGTGTCCACGGCCAGAGCGGTGCGGCGGTACTGGTGGGGGAAGGTGTTGACGTGAGCATCGATGTCCTGAACGGTTCGACGCTTATCGGTGGCAACGGCAATATCCTCGAAGTCCAGGGCGCCTCCACCGCCAATGTCAATGTCGCCAACAGCGCCCTGACCGGCAATGTCGATGTCACCGGCAACAGCACCGCCAACCTCAACTTCAGCGGCGCCCAGATGACCGGCGACTTCAATGTCGAAGCCGGCAGCACCGGCAACCTGGCTTTGGCCAACGGTTCGCTGTTCAAAGGCAGCCTGACCAATGTCGATGGCGTGACCATCAACAGTGGTTCTCAATGGGAAATGACCGCCAGCAACACCGTCGGTACGCTGGCGATGAATAACGGCACGGTCACCATGGGTCAGGGCAGCAATTTCTACCAGTTGGATGTGGGCAGCCTGTCCGGCAATGGCACCTTCGCCATGAACGTGGATTTCGCCACCAACCAGCATGATGTGCTGAATGTCACCGGTGCTTCCAGCGGCGACTTCAAACTGCTGGTGGCCGGTTCCGGTGTCGATCCGGTATCGCCAGAGGCGCTGACCCTGGTGCACACGGCTTCCGGTAATGCGAATTTCGCGTTGGCGGGCACTGGCCTGGTGGATGTCGGTACCTACTCCTATGGCCTGGGCTCGAGCAGCAACGGCAGCGGTGGCACCGACTGGTTCCTCGACCCGAACAAGAAGACCGTCAGCCCGAGTACCCAATCGGTACTGGCCTTGTTCAACACCGCGCCGACCGTGTGGTACGGCGAACTGTATTCGTTGCGTACCCGCATGGGTGAACTGCGCTTCAACGACGGCCAGTCCGGCTCCTGGGCGCGGGCTTATGGCAACAAGTACAACGTGTCGGAAAGCTCCGGCGTGGGCTATTCGCAGAACCAGCAGGGCTTCAGCCTGGGGGCCGATGCGCCGCTGCCGATGGGCGACGGTCATTGGTTGATCGGTGCGATGGCCGGGCATAGCAACTCGGACCTCAGCCTCAAGGGCGGCACCACCGGTAATGTGAAGAGCTACTACGTGGGGGGTTACACCACCTGGCTTGAGCCGGAAACCGGTTACTACTTCGACGGTGTGGTCAAACTCAACCGTTTCGAGAACGAATCGAAAGTCGCCATGAGCGATGGCACCCAGTCCAAGGGTAACTACGGCACTACCGGTATCGGTGGTTCCGCCGAGTTTGGTCGCCATATCAAGCTGGATAACGATTTCTTCGTCGAGCCGTTCGGTCAACTGTCGGCGGTGACGATCCGGGGCAAGAACTACAACCTGGACAACGGCCTGCAGGCCGAGGGCGACCAGACCCGTTCGTTCCTGGGCAAGGTCGGTGCAACGGTCGGGCGTAACCTGACACTGGATAGCGGCACCGTGGTGCAGCCGTACCTGCGGGCGGCGGTGGCCCATGAGTTCGCCAAGAACAATGAGGTCAAGGTCAACAACACGGTGTTCAACAACGACCTGTCCGGCTCGCGCTCCGAGTTCGGCGCCGGTGTGGCGGTGAAGCTGTCCAAGGACCTGCAAGTGCATGCCGACTTCGACTATGCCAATGGCAAGTCCATCGAGCAGCCGTTTGGCGCGAATGTGGGGTTGCGCTATAGCTGGTAAGCAAGGCGGATAACCCAGACGATTTATAAACGCCCGGTGCATTGCGCCGGGCTTTTTTTGCATCGGGTTCTGTCTTGAATAAGGTTTGCGCTTGCTTCGAGCCGGGAGAATGATTGGTAACAATTGCCTGCATTGCCTCCTCGGAAGTCAGCGGTTTATAGTCCTTTGATCGCCTTCATTGGTGATACGGGTTTGGCGACTCGTCGATAAAATGTGCTGAGGCTTCCTGAGTGAGCTTATTGCAGGGATACTTGTACCCGCAAAGCTGCGTTATGGCGGCTGTGCGCGGGAGACCTCCGGGTCTGCCGGATTTTGCTCGTTTTATCCCGGTTCGCCAACCTGCGTACAGCTGCCACCCATTCGTTTGGCGACGATTGAGTGATGGCTCTCATTTAAAAAACGAGGCCTTACCTATGTCTAAATACATACCGCTCACCGCCATCGACTGCCTGATCCCCAGCCTGTTGATCGACGCCGAAAGCCCCACCGATGTCCTCCACGCCAACGCCGCCGCGCGCTTTCTGGCGGCAACGCAAATGCTCGAAGCCCTGTCCCATATCGAATTGCACAACGCCAATGACATCGACTTCCAACACATTATCCAGGTCCCCGCGATGGTCATGCGCGATGGCTGCGACCTGATGGATGTGCTGGGGTGGCGGCTGCGGGTCTGATTGCTTAAAACGTGCAGTGAAGCAAAACTGCAGGCCACTGCATTCAATTTGACGAGAATAATGAAAGGGGAGCCTGGCTCCCCTTTGTGATCTGAATAAAACTAGCTATCTTTGATGCATTTCAGTTGAGGGGGGCGCATCAATACGGGACAAAGGCCCAGGCGCCTTTGATGCTCGTATTGTTCGGGTCGGCCAGGTGAATAGTTTGCGTATCATAGTTAAAGAAACTATATCTACTGTCGGTGCCGACGTATTTGCCGAGCCAGTAATTAATGGGTTTGAATGGGTAAGGAAATGGTCCTCGGTACACCCTGAACATACTAGCGATAAAGTTATCATACTGACCAATGTTAACGCCATTGACTGAATTGATCCAAGCCCTCGCTGCGGTCGCATCGTTGAATGGACCGTCGTTCACGACTAGAGTGTAGACGTTGCTGACAATGACCAGAAAAGACACTGTCGCCCCTTGCGAGTCCCTCACGCTAATAGTTGCTTGGCCATTGCGCATTCCCCGTACTTTGTTAGTGCCCTCGATTTGGGCCACCGATGGGTTGGAGGATGTATATTGGTACGGTGGTGTCCCTCCCGATGCCTGACGTACTTCTGTATTGCCGTTCGGATCCTCACCAGTGGTTGGCCAAGACACTCTGATGGAATAGCCGCGCAAGAGCATGTATGACCGGTCAATTGTCAGCGGATCCGTCACAGTTTTGACGGTATAGGTGCGCAGTGGAAAATCGACCGCGTTGGCCTGGGTCGAGCTGCGATCGAAGGTCACTTGCAGCACGACGTTCAGTGGCGAGTCGTCGCGCAATTTCTCCAGTTCGCTACGCAACAGCGTTGTGGACAACCCGGCCGTCACTTCCGAGTCCTGGACCGCGGAAGACGTGTAGAGGGTGATGGTATAGCGCGAGCCGTCGAGCGCCGTACCCTCGGCGCGTAGCCAGACGCGCTGACCGGCGGCGATCAGCGGCCATGGTGCCACGGTGACCCGCGCATCGCCGGCAAAGGTCTTCAGATCCAGTTCGCTGCCAATACCGGCTTGCGCGGCCTGGGGAATCAGCGGCATGGGCAGACTGATGTCGGGTATCGCCTGCACGTTCAGCGTCAATGCACGGGACGGCTCGGATTCGCTGCCTCCACTAGGGGTCACGGTGTAGGTGACCGTCACCGACCGGTCCAGGTTGTAGGCGATGACCGAAACCGGAAGGGGGATCTCTCGGCTGCCCGGCAGCGCTTGCAGCGGGGTGGTGTGCGAACCGTCGCCGGGGGTGCCAGCCCAGGTCACGCGGACCTGATCACCGGGTTGGGCGCCGTAATCCGGAATCTCCACGGTCAGTTCATCCTTGGCCGCCACCGGATTGAGTTGTTGGCTGGGCACGGCGCCGGTGGCCTGCTTGACGCTGGGGGCGAGCAACTCCAGCGCCGAACCGATGGTCAGCTCACGTATCAGCGAGCGTTGAATCGGAGATCCGGTACGGATGATGTAATAGTCCGTGTCCACCGTGCCGTTCAAGTTGCCAATCACGTATTGAAACGGTACGACAAAGGGAATGGGGCTACCCGCCGAGCCTGGGTTCAGCGGCGGCGTCTCTTGATCCGGCGCACTGCTGAGCGAACCTCTCCAGCGCAGCCCGACGATGTCATTGGGCAGGGTGCCCGTATATGGCACAACCACATCGGCCCCGGTGATGGGGTTCACATCGTCCGGGTTCAAGACATCGTTGCTGTCGGCCCGGATGACGTTGGGTTTTGGCATGGAAGGCTGACCGCTGCCCACGGACAACACCAATTCCTGTGATTTACGTTGGCTATTGATCCAGTAGTAAACGGTGAGCGAACCGCCATCGAGTCGCTTGATTTCATTCTTGTCCACATCGCGCAGGATCGGAGCGCCACTCGGTTCATTACTCACATAGGCGTTAATGTCGAAACCAGTGGGGTTGTTGCTGGCGTCAAGTCCTTCAAACACAATGTAGAGATGGTCTCCGGGCTGGCGCCCCGGGTAATAGGGCACTGAAATGGTGTAGAAATTCAGGTTCGGGTCCAACACACTGCCACTCGCTTCCACAAAACTCGGGCGTTCAGGCAAGGCAATATCACCCACCACCGTAACGTTGGCGTTTTTCGACGGGCGATCTTCCACGCCGCTCCTGATCCGTACGTAAGACACCGACGCTCGCCCCTTGGCAATCGCCTCCACGTATTCGTAGGGGATGGGAAAGTCGTATTGGAAGGGGATGAATTGCACCGTTTGCTCAAGAGGCCCGACGATCACCGACGAATCCCCTTGTGCCGGGGTGCCGACCCAGGTCAGTTGCAGGATATCGTCTACCGCGTGATCCGTTTGATTGGTGTACACCCGGCAAATCACATCGGCTCCCGCCAGTTGCTCAAGATCGATCACATTCTGGGGAACGGGAAAACCGTTGACCAACACCTGCGGCGCATCGAGGCGGTTGCCGCCCACGTCGACCCGCACGGTGGTAATCACGGACCAGGGTTCACGCTCATCGGGATAGTTTTTGCAGACATCCACCACCTGATAAGCGATGTCGATCTGACCGTCTAGAGCGTTCTCGATGACCGTTCTGTCGATATGGATCGGGATGTCCGTGTCCACCTCCTCCGGTTGGACGATGTGCTCCACACTGGCTCGCCCCCAGGCCAGGCG
>NZ_JACAQA010000018.1 GCF_013385425.1 Pseudomonas gingeri
GTGGGGTTTATGGGGCGCTTACCATAATGGTCGATTGCCGCGCCGTCTGACCTGCCCTTCGGACGCGGCTCCACATACACGTTAGCCATATTCATAATCCCTTATCTGCCGTCATTGGCATCAAACACGATGGCTCAATCTAAAGAAAATTCAAGCCGTCGAAAGAAAATAGGAAATGGGGACGGATTTATTTAACTCAGGCTGTATCAGCCCAACGCGCCCACACTTTCACGAACACCGGATGCGAGATCCTCCAGGCTTGCTCCAACATGAGATGTTCTGCGCATGACATAATTATCGCCGACTTTATCGAGATCAAAAGTCATCAATGTATCGGGAACAACAAGATCACTATCAGCGACATTTATTTTCACACAAAACATCCCCATCATATGCAACTGAACGAGAACATAAACATCGCTTGCAACGCACACTGTTGCAAGAAGATAGCTAAAATTCAATTCTACGGGGAAAGCGGTAGGCAACAATTTCAACTGCAATATCGGCCCATTCCACGCCATCGACGAATCGATTTTCCCGTTAAGAATATATTGCCTCATAGACTCGAACTCATCACCAAAGCGGCGGCTTTCATCAAGTACGCTGAGCAAGTAAGTGAACGCTATTTTCGATAATCCTCGATCACGATAGCCGACACTCCAGTCCAAAGAAAAACTCATAGAAGCATTTCCTGTAGCTAAGCAACTTGCCATTGCTAAGAGCTGACGCCGATTCGCCCAAGCTACGAACATTTCTAAAAGGTCACGCCAGCCGTTAGCCGTTATGAGGTCGCCGTCGGCCCAAAACGCGACGCCGACCGCCGTCTCTGGTACGTCATTCACGACCTTATCAAAGAAGTCTAGAGCGAGCGGGCGCGAGAGGGTATCAGGAAGAAAAAAATAGCTGATCGGCGCTTTATCGGCACTGGTCAAAATCACCTGTGGCGGCCGATAAAGTCCCGATGCCCCTAACCCCAATCGGATCGGTGGAAATCCAGGCTGAATCTCTAGACTCAGCGGATGCCCATGTTGGTCGAACCCAAAAATAGGAGCGTTACGTCGTCCTCGCAATCCTAGTTGAGCCCGTATCATCGAAATGAAATTCGATCCTTTCAAAAATTGCTGTTCGAAAGAGGAGTTACAACGCGTCTGACATCCATGGCATGATGCGCGCTTCAAGAGAAAATTACTGGCAAGAGCTTTAGGAATTATGTGCTCGTCGGTGAGCATGTCTTTTTCTTCACAACAAAAAATGCACTGCATATCTTCCTCCAACAAGTTGCATCATGCCGCCCCTATGTTACAGCTTGTCAACCCAAACAATTGCAGTATGACCAACGAACCAGCAAACTTAAAATAACGCATCCCCCTCCCCCCCCTTGCCAAACACTGCTTACTTAAGCAACCGAGTATCCAGCCCAAACTGCTCCTGCGACACAAGCCTGAACTGCTCAGCCGCCAAATCGCAGCTCACCAGCAAATTCCAGGAATGCCGAGTCACCGCCGAAGGGATCAGCACGAAGGGATGCTGCGCCAACAACTCATCAGCAAACTGTCGCTGATTGGGCGAGGGTAACGAAGGGACAAGCCAATTCGGGTTCGGCACATCTTCTGGCTGCACAACCTTGATAAGCGATGAATCCAGCACCTCAAAGCACGTCAGCACATGGGGCACCCTATCCAGTGCATCAAACCCCAAGTGGGCCGCAACTTCCAGAATAGCCGTGGACGGGTCGGACGACGCATAAATCACCCGGCGGCCGGGTGGGTTCCATCGGCCACCGGATCGTTGCGCACCAATGCCACTGTCCCAAGTGTCCTTGTAGATCTCACGGTCGAGACGCCAAGCGTGCCACCGCCCGTCCCAGGGCAATGGATTCATTGGTAGACCCCGTGTTCAATCCGGATCAGGTAATCCTCCACCACCTGGAAGCCAAGCGAGTTTTCGATCAGTTCCAGCGGGACGTTACCGTCCAGGTACTTGCAGGGTTTCTTCAGCCAATCCTCAGCCAACTGCTGGCTGCCAAACACGTTGGTGGCGTGCTCCAAGGTCTGGGCATACTGAAACGCAACCGTACTTTGCTGCTGGTTCAGGCGTACCGGCTTGGTCTCTTTCGCCAAACGCTGGACGGTCCTGACAGACTTCCCTGTAATGCGCTGAACCAGGTCGTGCTCCATGTACAAAGCGGATGTTGAAAGCATGTCCCTGACGTCACTCAGGTCAAAGCCTTCCTGCGTGTACCGGATGATCAGCATGCGCTCATCACCTTTGCGGCCATGTAATAGCACCTCAGTAGGTTTTCTGGTAACGCTCGCTGTCCCAGGCACCCTCTCTGTTTTTCCTGTGGGTTTAACGGTTGGCTTGTTAGCTGGCTTCGCTGCGGACATAGCGGTGACCTCCCTACGACATTTGGCACAATCATAGCGCCAAATGTCGCGATGCGAGCAGCTGAGTTTACCGGCCTAAGCGTCGCGCTCTTCATCTGCTTCCAGCGCGGCATCCAAGGAGAGTGCTTTCGCGCAATACAGCAGAAGGGAGAATGGGCAGCAGCAATAAGGGTAGTGGAGCACTCGAAGCGCTCAAGCCAGCATTTGAAGCGAAACATTTCAAACGCCTGCTGCCCTTGCCAGCCCCGGCGATCAAACCCATTTCCTGATAAACTGCGCCCCATTCAGCCTCACGCCACTCAAGCCCGCGCCCTGCCCCATCCGCGCCGGCTGCGCCTACAGCGACAGACCTTCCATGCCTTTGAACGACGCTACACCTTCCCGCTCCGAGCCATCTCGCCGCTTCAGCGTCGCCCCGATGATGGACTGGACTGACAGACATTGCAGGTACTTCCTACGCCTGCTCTCCAAACACACCCTGCTCTACACCGAAATGGTCACCACCGGTGCCATCCTTCATGGCGACCATGAGCGGTTCCTGCGTCATAACGAAGCCGAGCACCCACTGGCCCTGCAATTGGGTGGTAGCGTGCCGGCTGATCTCGCCGCCTGCGCCCGTATGGCCCAGGACGCCGGTTACGACGAAGTGAACCTCAACGTCGGCTGCCCCAGCGACCGGGTGCAGAACAATATGATTGGTGCCTGCCTGATGGGGCATCCGGAGCTGGTGGCCGATTGCGTGAAAGCCATGCGCGATGCCGTGTCGATTCCGGTCACGGTGAAACACCGTATTGGCATCAACGGTCGTGACAGCTACGCCGAACTCTGCGATTTCGTGGGTAAAGTGCAGGAAGCCGGTTGCCGCAGCTTCACCGTGCATGCGCGGATCGCGATTCTGGAAGGGCTGTCGCCGAAGGAGAACCGGGATATTCCGCCGCTGCGGTATGACGTGGCGGCTCAGTTGAAGCGGGACTTTCCGGGGCTGGAGATCATCCTTAACGGCGGGATCAAGACGCTGGAGCAGTGTCACGAGCATTTGCAGACGTTTGATGGGGTGATGCTGGGCCGCGAGGCGTATCACAACCCGTATCTGCTGGCTGAGGTGGATCAGCAGTTGTTTGGCAGTGAAGCACCGGTGATTTCACGGGCTGAAGCGTTGGCGCAGTTGCGGCCTTATGTGGCGGCGCATATTGCCGATGGCGGTGCGATGCACCATATCACCCGGCATGTGCTGGGGCTGGGTACCGGGTTTCCAGGGGCGCGGCGGTTTCGGCAGTTGCTGTCGGTGGATATTCACAAGGCCAAGGATCCGCTGGCTTTGCTGGATCAGGCTGGGGAGTTGTTGGAGGGGCGGTAACGCGATCGGCTAGGGACCGCGTTATCGTTCTTCGCGGGCAAGCTCCGCTCCCACAGGGGACCGCGTAGGACCGTATTGTCGTTTATCGCCGGTTCAAGCCGGCTCCAGGTTCGAGAGAAGCGCAAAAAGGGCGGCACCTGGGAAGGTGTCGCCCTTTTTTGTACGCGCTCGGCGTCAATCGGTCAGGAACGCTCCAGCGCATTCACCAGGTCGTGAAAGGCTTCGCGGTTCGAGTCGTTCAGGCCCATCAGGATCTTGTGCGCTTCCAGCACCTTGACCCGCACCACCTCTTCCGACTGGTCCTGCGACGGCAGGTCGGTCAGGCAATCCGTGCACGGGATCGGATGGTTGACGATGTTGAAGACCTGGTCAAAGCCCATGGACTGCAACAACCGGGTGATGTCTTCGTGGGTGGTGACCACGGTCGGCAACAAGCCCACCTTCTGCCGCGACAAGATCGACAGTTTGGCCAGCAAACCCAGCGTGGTGCTGTCGATGCTGCGGGTTTCCGTCAGGTCGATCACGATCGCCGAAAAGTTCAGCGCCGTGAAGATCCTTTCAATTGTTGCATCCAACGCTGAACAGAGGGTCAGGCGAACTTCACCGACAAACTTCAGAACGAAGGTGCCATCCTGCTCGGCGAACTGGATTCTACCGGTACTCATCAAATGTTCCTGCTCAACACTAACAGGGCGATATCATCCGGCATCTCCCCTAGCGTGGCCAATCCAAAGACCTGGCGCAAGCCATCCAGGCTGCCCCCGGCTGTTTTTACCAGTTCAGGTAAAGCAGCCTCTTTCTCTTTGAGTGTATCTTGCTTCAAAAGGTCCAGAATGCCATCAGACATTAGCGTCAAGCTGAACGCCGGCGGCAGTTCCAGGATGTGATCTTCATAGGTGGCCTCGTTGAACAAGCCCACCGGCAAACCACGCCCTTCCAGGTAACGCACGCTGTCCGGGGTGTAGAGCACCGGCAACGGCAAATGCCCACCAATGCTGTAGGTCAGCAATCCGGTTTCTTCGTCGATCACGCCGCCGACCATGGTCACGTGCTTGCCCAGCTTGCAGTTGATCAGGCCGCGGTTGATATGGCCCAGCACCTGCGACGGGGTGAACTCCGGCAAGGTGCCGTTGCGCTTGGATTCGAACAGCAGGCGCGTGGTCATGAATTTCAGCAGCACGGTGACGAACGCCGACGATGCACCATGGCCGGACACGTCCGCCAGGTAGAACGCCACGCGGCGCTCATCGACGCGGAAGTAGTCGACGAAATCGCCCGACAGGTACAACGACGGAATGATCTGGTGCGCGAACTGGAAGTCGTCGATGCTCCACGGGCTGGTCGGCAGCATGTTCATCTGCACCTGGCGACCGGCGTTCTGGTCTTCCTGGAGCAGGTGCAGGCTGGCTTCGAGCTCGCGGTTGGCGGTTTCCAGCTTCTCGCGGTAGCGCTGGTTCTCCAGCAGCAGCCGCGCACGATCCAGCGCCCGGCGCACGGAGTGCTCCAAGACGGCAAGGTCCTCAAGGGGCTTGATGAGGTAGTCCGCGGCACCCAGGCGCAACGCTTCGACAGCGTCGTTCATGACGCCCGCGCCGGACACCACGATAACCGGCGTCTGCGGCGACAGGTCGGTCACCTGACGAATCAGCTCGAGGCCGCCCATCTGGGGCATGCGCAGGTCGCAGATCACCAGATCAGGCTTGGACTGCTCGAATACCTCAAGACCCTGCAAGCCATTGCCGGCCTGCAGGACGCTGAATCCGCTGTCTTCCAAGTAGGCCGCAAGGCTTGCACGCACTACTTCGTCGTCATCAATTATCAGCAGCGTGGCACTGGTTTTTTGCATGTGGGCAAACGGCGCCAGAATTAGGTTGGCGTAGACAGCAAGGCAACGTGCCCGACTCGTACTACTGGATTCGCTTTCTAGCCTCTCTGTCCCGAATCGGGTCGGACGATCACGTCCGGTGCATCGGTATCAGAGGTGCCCTTCTAAGGCGCAGACGGTACTCCCATCCGCCGGGCGTTTCAAGCTCATGCCGATGGTCGCCTGACGTCTTTACACCTCAAATCACCGGGAGTTATAAGAACAGTGCAAACCACAACGGAATCGAAGGACAGAAGTGATGAGCCGAACCGATCAGGACTATAGTGAAAAGCGCGATTACATCCGTATGCGCGTCGACGCCGATGTGACGCTGATCCATGCCGGGCTGGAGATTTCCGCGACCTGCCTGGACCTGTCGAGCAGCGGCATGCAGATCGCCGCGCCACGGGCCTTCAAGGCCGGCGACACGTTGCTGGTGCGTATTGATTCCGACCATCCGGCGCTCAAGGGCCTGGAGGCCGAGACGGAGGTGGTCTGGGTCCAAGACGAAGGCGGCGGCCAGCGGCTGGGGTTGCATATCCTCAAGATGAACTGAGGCCCGCCAGGCACAAAAAAGGCGACCTCGTGAGGTCGCCTTTTTCATTTACCCGACAAGCCCTTAGAAATCGTCTACAACCTTGCCGTCCTTGACCTTGAACTCGCGGTTCTGCAGGTAGGCGTTGCGGATGAAGATGTACTTGTCGCCGGTGATCAGCTTCTCGCTGGACAACAGGCTGGTGCGGGTGTCGATCACTTCCGCGCCGAGCGCCATGTTGCGCGCCGGAATGTCGTTCATGTAGCGCCAGGGCTGGGTGTAGGTGTCGACGTACTTGGACGGCGCGTCACGCAGGGTGCTCGGGCCGAAGAACGGGATCACCACGTACGGACCGCTGCCCACGCCCCAGTGTCCCAGGGTCTGGCCGAAATCTTCGTCGTTACGCTGCAGCCCCATTTTGGTGCCGACATCGAAGAAACCCGCGACACCGAAGATGGTGTTGAAGAAGATCCGCGAAGTATCGACGCCCGCCGCGTGCGGCTTGAGCTGCAGCACGTCGTTGGCCAGGTTCTGCACATCGCCGATGTTGCGGTACATGTTGTGGATGCCGTCGACCACGAACTGCGGCGTCACCGCCTGGTAGCCCTGGGCCAAAGGTTTCAGTGCGTAGGTGTCGAGCACATCGTTGAACTTGAAGATGGGGCGGTTGACGCTCTCCCATGGATCTTCGTCTGCCGCCTGTGCGGCAAATGGCACCAGCGCAACGCCGGCACACAGGGACAGTTGAGCTAGACGATTGATCCAGCGCATAAAAAGAACTCCTTGGATAACACGGGGCTGGGCAACCGCACCCTCGAAAAGCGGCCAGTATAAAGCGGATAACTTCGATTAGGCAGTCTGCTCGAGACAAGTCCTGCAAAGATTTACAGATGAGACGGGGGCAGGCCGCCGTCATCCTACTGTCATGGCAGTGTCTTAACCTGCGAAGTCATTTCAGGGACGTTGCCATGCCATTACCCGCCGCCGTACCGCTGCCCGCGCCCACCGCCCTGCTCTTTGGCCTGAGCGGTTGCCTGGTGGATTTCGGCGCTCGCGCCCGACCTCACCTGGACCCGGGCGAGCACAACCACGCGACGCAGGGTGCCTTGGAGATCTTGCAAGGCCTACAACAACGCGGCGTACCCTGCGCCTGGCTGGATGAATTGCCCCACAGCCTCAGCCAGCCCCTCGCCGCGACCTTGCCGAGCTGGATCAAACCCGCCCTTACCCCCGCCAACTGCGCCCAATGGCCGGCGCCCAACGCTTGCTGGCATGCGCTGATGGCCCTCGGCGTGGCACAACTGGACGGCTGCGTGCTGGTCAGCGGCGAGCCGCGCTTGCTGCAATCGGGCCTGAATGCCGGGCTCTGGACTATCGGCCTGGCCTCCTGCGGGCCCTTGTGCGGCCTGTCGCCCGTGGAGTGGCAGGCACTGCCGCAGAAGGAGCGGGAGCGCAAACGCGGCAAGGCCACCGTCGAGCTGTTCGGCCTGGGCGTGCACTCGGTGATCGATCACCTGGGGGAACTGGCGACCTGCCTGGACGATATCGCCCTGCGCCGGCTCAAGGGCGAGAAACCCTGACGCGGCGATCTTGATCAAGGTCATGCAGGCCGCGCGCGAGTGGATTACTCTGACATCAGGTACAGACCTTTATCGCCACATGGCGGTCTATGTGCCAGAGATTATCCAAAGAGGAAGTACCACAATGCCTGCCCGCGAACTGCAAGACCAACTCAATACCCTGCGCGTGCAACTGGAGCAGAACCCACCGCTCTCACCGGAAGAGCGTGAACACCTGCACGTGCTGATGCAGCAGATCGAAGCACAAATCAAACTGGAAACCCTGAGCCAGGACGCCAGCCTGGCGGACGGCGTCAACCTCGCCGTGGAGCGCTTCGAGATCAAACACCCCGCCATCGCCGGCACCTTGCGCAACATCGTGCAAACCCTGGGCAATATCGGTATCTGAACAGGGCCATGCACCGGCCCGTCCCCCTCCGACGCAGCAGCGGCTGTGTTCAAGGGACGGGCTTCACAGGTCTGAACTCTCGGGCACCTGCTGCGCACGGTCCAGCGCGCTCTGGGTGATCCGCACCTCTCCGGCCTTTCGCTCACGATCGATCTTTTCGAGCGCCTGCTCATACACCGTATCGCTCATTTCCCGGCCCATGGGAATGTCCCCTTCGGCGATCCCCAAGGCACTCGCCCCCTGCCGCACCGTCTCGGTCCAACGGGTGATGTCTCGCGTCGAGGCTTGTGGCTGGCGTGCCAGCTCTTCCAGCGCCTCACGCAGGTCTTCCAGGGTTTGCAACTGCTCCTGTGCAACGACCCCATGGCGTTCCGTCTCGGGCAGGGTCTTCAGGTAATCTTTCCACACCGGCTGCTCAAGCAGCAGCTCGACCTGCTTGCCGGGTATGTTCTCGGCCGCCAGGATGCGATCACCCGCTTCCCGGGTCATATCCCGGGTGACATTGCTGGAACCCCGATACAGCATGGCCAAAGGTTGCCAAGGGAGCGCCAGGCGTACCGCGAGATCGACACGGTAGGCCAAGTAGATCTCGACCTCATCGACATGGGGCCAGCGTTCATCGGCAGCCTCGGCAGCCACACGCCCTGCCATCTCGATATCGGCCTCGCTCTGGTGCCGCTCGCGCGCCGCGGCCATGGCCTGGGCCCTGGCGTCGTCGATGCGGGCGGCCCTGGCAATCTCCTGGCTGGAGGTTTCGACTTTGGAGATATCGTTCAGTCGCGCCAACCGCGAGCGTCCCCGGGCCAACGCGAGGTACGCCGCTTCCCTGGCATCACCCACCAGTTGATTCGCCTCGTAGAGCAATACCTCGCCGCCCAACCGGCTGAACACCTCGGTAAAGCCATCGGCACAGGTGTCCAGGTCGGTCGTCCAGTCGAACAGGATCTGACGCAAGGTGGTGCTGGCAGTCGCCGCCTCGATCATTCGCCAGACACGTCGGCTCAACTGGCCCCGGTATTCGACGCGATAGTCCGCCGAGGCGCGCAGTGCGGCGATGGACTCCAGGAAGGTTTCGCTTCCAGGCTCCTGGGCGACCAGTTCCCACAACGCCCTTTTGCGCTCCTGCTCCTCAATCGAATAACTGCTGTCCAGCCAGCTTTCCACGAAAGGCGTCAGCTTCGGCACCCCCTGCTCCGGGATGTCGGTGTCCCCCGGCAAGGCGAAACGTATCGAGGGTCGATCCATGAAATGGGCAATCGTATAGAGCGTCGTGTTATCAAACGGATTGCCGTAGAGCAATACCGTTCGCATCCTGCGACTGCTCAGGCTGAAAAAGCTCCAGGGGATGGAGGTCAGTTGGTTGCCCTGCAAATCCAGCACCGCCAGATCGAGCAGCTCCAGTACCCCGGTCGGCCAGGCGGACAATTCGGTACGCTGCAACTGCAGCCCCTGCAGCTGGAGCATGCCCCTGGCATTGAACAGCCCCAGGGGGTTGCCATCCAGGTTCAGTCGCTTCAGGCGCGCCATACTGCGCAATTGCTGCCCCAGTAACGAGGTCCAGGCGATCCGGTTGTCGTTGAGCTGCAACCTGCGCAGCTCACCCATCGCGCCCATGCTCGAAGGCAACTGCGTCAACCTGCCCCCGGTGATCTGCAACTCACGCAACTTGGGAAAACGCTTGAGAAAGGCATCGAAGTCACGCCGATCCCGACGTCCGACCAGGGTCAGCTTCAATGAGACCACATGCTCGAAGCTGCCTTCTTCCAGTTCAGGCAACTTCAGCAGGCGCTCACTCGACAGGTCCAGCTCATACCCCAACGGTTGGCCACTGGCGTCGAGCAGCAACTGCGATTCCCGGCGCCAGCACTTTTTTATCCGGCTCGCGACCCGTGACTTGGAAGCCCGGCTGACCAGCCAACTGCCTGTGCCGCTACCGCCATGCTCATACTCACTGTCGATGCGCCAGTATTCGAGCGCCAGTTTCAGCTTGTGGTACTCGACCTGCTGCTTCTTGAGGACTTTCAGGAACGCCTTGTCATTCTGCCCTTCGAGCGACAGGAACTGTCGAACCGTGTCCAGATCCTTGCCGGGATAAAGCTTGTCCACCAGCAGCCACAAATGACTCGGCGACACCGCCTGCGCCCCCGGCTGCCCACCCAGCGTATAACCGAATCGCCCATCACTCAAACGCATCGGCGACCTGAACCCGGGCTTGATCGCCTGTATGTTCAGCAACGCGCGAATGCGCGGACGGGACAGCATCAGGTGGTTCACCACCGCCTGCTTGAACAGCTCCGGGCGGGTTGTACGCGAGAATCCAAGTGCCCGGAGCTGGTTATTCGGCAGAGCCTGCAATAGCGTCACCTGGAGGTTGCCAGGCAAGTCCTGCGCTTCGATCTCATAGCCCCCCGACTTGCGCAGCAACTCTAGCGGTGCTTCGGATGAGGTCGCCCCCAGGCTGTCGACCAGGCGGCGCCCGCCCGGTGCCAGTACGGAAGGCTCATACAGCTCGATGCGCAGTTTTTTCGACCAGCCCGGCAGGTTTTCCAGTGAGTGCAGGAACAACCGATCAGCATCCAGACTGACCGACGATTCGATGAAAAACCCTTCATAGGCCCGTGCGATACGGACCTGTTGCGCATACCAACGACTTTCCTCCGCCAACCGCAGCGGCACCCTCCCCGCCTCCAGCGACGCGACCTCATAGCTGTTGGCCGCACTGGCCAACTCATCGGCAATCACCGTCGGCAAGCTGGGGAAATCTTGCTTGAACACGGCGACAAAGGCATTTCGCGAACGGGTACGAAACTCGTAATAGGCCTCGAACAGCGCACTGCGCTGGTTCTGCGCCTCGACGGCCAGTCGCCGGTTCAGCGCCGACAGTTGTTCCGTGCTGGTCAACCGCGCCTCACCCGGCCGACGCCCGAGCAATAGATTGACGTCGTCATGATCAAGCCCCTGCAACACCACGTTCAGCAGTTCGGCGTCACGTATCTGGGCTTCGCTGACGATCACCACCGGCAACCCCGCGTTAGCCACCGGGCCGTATTCCTTCAACACCCGCCCTTCGCCATTGACGAAGCGCAAGACCTTGGTCGGCGGCCACAAGGCCTCCAGCAACTGTTCCTGGATACGCCAATCAACAACACCGCCGTTGGTGGTGCCGGTCTCGATAAACCGCTGGATATCGGCATCGACCCTGAAGCGCTCCACCGTATCGCTCAGCAGCGCTGGCCGGCTTATCTGGTCCAGGTAGACCGGACGCAACTGATCGGCCTCAACGCCGCTGATGGTCATGATTCGCGTTGCCTGCTCCGGGGAAAAGTCCGCCAGATCAGGCCCCAGGCGTTTGAACAGCTTGAATGCATCCCAGCGCAACGGCTCCTCCAACTCATGGGTCCAGGCACCTGAGCCGTTATGGCTGAACAGCGGCGAATAGGTCGCCCGGGTGGGATGCTCGGCGCGGAACTCATGGCTGACGCGGCTGGACTTGAGCTTGTAGTAGCTGCCATCCAGATCAAGGAAGGTATTGCCATTGCGCACGTGCAGCCCTGACTCGTCGGGCTTGAGCCCCTCGGGCAAGGCCGGTTGATGTCGATAGGGCGCCAGGTCGGCTTTCCATAACCGCTCTCCTCCATCCGGCAGCTTGACCCGCTTGAGGGAGTCAATAAAAGCCGCCGCCTCGTCGTCGCGCGCCAAGACCTGCATGAAGGCGCCGAGCTCCAGGTTCAGCACCACACCGAGAAACACCAGCACGGCCTGCTTCTTGTCGTCGTGTTCCCACTCCTCGACTCCCTCATAGAGCTGGACCAGCATCTGGGCACCGGCCAGCGCCAGCATCGCCTCGCCAAGGCCCGGCACGAAAAACAGCAGGTTGACGCCCCAATCCAGAAAGGCATGCCAGCGAGCGCTACGGCTCTTCTTGTCCTCCGCATCCGTCGACACCGCCAGCATCCGGGCATCATCGAGCATCTTGTCGGTGTGCTGTACATAGAACTCGAAGAAGGGATCTCCGGTTACCCGGGCGAGTTGCAGTTGCAGGCGCGCCTGTTCATCGGGCATACGCCGGCGCGTCTCGGTACTCAAGGGATTCAGGCGTTCATTCAGCTCGGTGAAAAACACCGGTTGCGTGCGCAAATGGAGATAGCGCCGAAATGCCTGCTGATAGCGCTGATCACGCAACCTGCGCCTGAGGTCATCCTCAAAGGCCGCCAGGCTTGAATACTGTTTGAGCGCCTGCTCGGCATCACCGGACAGGTACACCACACAAGGGCAAGACTCGCGGGATGCCGAGACGTCGAAACGGATCAGCAGTACACCCTTGAGCAAGGCGCCTCGATAGCCGCTTTCGGGAATACGCACATCGAGCATCTTGATCTCATGAAACTGCACGGCATGCAGGCTCCAGAGTGGGCTGGCGTTCCCACTCACCCACTGCTTGAGCATGCGGTAGGCCGAGTCGTCGATATGCCCTTTCATCACGGCAATATCGGCCTGGAGCGCCAATTCGGAGATCTCGTGGGCCACGAACAATCGACGAAACTCATCATCGCGCTGCCCGGAAGCACTCTTGCGCAACAGAAAAGACTCGATATGTTCCTTATATTTCCCGCCCAGATCCAGCTCACGGCATAAGCGCGCAAACTCCCGTGGCGTAAACGCCTTGAGCAAGACACCCTGCCCCTTGCGAAGTATCTGCGAACCTCGATCGAAGCCAAAGTAAGTCGTTTCGCTTTCTTCGAAGTTCTGCAAGGCCGCCTGTAACAACGTCTGTTGCGTCAGTCGTTGCTGATAAGATGTGGAGGGGGTTTGTGCCGACAGTATATGAACATGCCTGAGCTGGTCCTCGTACACATCCAGGCCGGTGCCGAACTCCTTGTCCAGGGCACCTTGCAAGAGCGGTGCGGCAAAGTCCTCCGGGCTCTGCAAGCCCTCCAGATAAGCGCTCAGGTCGGCCTTGCTCGCCTGATTGCGCTGCATGTTGCCCACGTAGGAACTGCGGGTTTCGAAGGGTGCGGCCTTCAGCCAATCCGGCAGTCGACTTTTCACCAGGGCATGATATTCCTCACCCTCAAGAGCCACTGCAACATCCGATGTTTCAAGCGTGGAAACAGCCATCTCCAAAAACCTTAAATAACTTCAATCTTTTTATACTAATCTTCATCCGCACGATAAAAAGTTCAAATAACCAATCACTTCCTCTACCGTCCCATCTACATTACCCACCCATGACATAGATATTAACGCCCTCCAACAGCTCAACCCGTGAACGGCTTTCGGTTGATCACAAAGCCCTTTATAAAACTGAGAACATTCTTATATCGTTCTAACAAAAAAAGCCCCGACTCTCACGAGCCGGGGCTTTTGGTTACCACTTGCTTCAGGCTATCAAAGCACCGGTTGACCGCTCAACGCCAGGTCCATCAGCTCACGGTTGGCCACCGCGTACATGGCGTAGTCCGTGCCGCTGGCGGCACGGATTTCCACCAGCATCGAACGCCAGCGCTCGGCCATGCTCGCGTTGCGCTCAAGCCACAGGGCCACGCGGGCTTCCATGTCTTGCGGCGCGTCGGCCAGTTTCAGCACCGAGATGGTAATCGCACGTTGCTGCCAGTCCACATCGTCGCGGAAGGTTTCACGGGCCTGGGCCTGCCAGTTGTTGCTCACGCGCAGGTCGCTGATCTGCTGGGAGTACCAGGTCAGGTCCAGCTCACTGCCCACCGCGAAGTAGGCCTTGGCCACTTCGGCGGCATCGTGGCCGGAAACGTCGGCGGCCTCGATGATCGGCAACAGGGTGTACAGGTGCGTGGTACCGGCCACCATGCGTGCCAGCAACTCCGGCACACCGGCCTGGACATAAGCCTGGTAACGGGCCTGCCAGACTTCCCGGGTCGGGCCTTCCAACAGTTCATCGAGCTTCAGGCCCAGGGCCGCCAGGTGCGGACCGAAGTGCGCGACATCACGGGCAGCATCCTGCTCGTTGCGACGGCTGCGCAGGAACCAGCGCGTGGCACGACGGCCCAGGCGCATCAGCTCATCCATCAGCTCCAGCTGGGTCTCGGCCGACACCTTGTAATCCAGGGCCTCGATCTGACGGAACCAGTGCGGGAGGTGGAAGATGTCACGCACGATCACATAAGCACCGGCCACGTTCGCCGGGCTCATGCCGGTGGACTCCTTCAGGCGCTGCACGAAGGTGATGCCCATGTGGTTGACCAGGTCGTTGGCGATCTGGGTGCTGACGATCTCGCGCTTGAGGCGGTGACGGCGCATGGCGTCGGCGAACTTGCTCACCAGCATCGGTGGGAACGCGGTTTCCATGTCGCGGGTCAGGTACTCGTCGTCCGGAACCTTGGACTCGAGCAACGCCGCCTTGAGGTCGATCTTGCTGTAGGAGATCAGCACCGACAGCTCGGCACGGGTCAGGCCCTGGCCTGCCGCGACGCGCTCGACCAGTTGCTCTTCCGACGGCAGGAACTCGATGGCACGGTCCAGCTTGCCACGGGCTTCCAGATCGCTCATCAGGCGCTTGTACTCGGCGATCCGCTCGACTGCGCGACGGGCCGCCAGGGACAGGGCCTGGGTCTGCTTGTAGTTATTGCCCAGGACCAGGCCGCCGACTTCGTCGGTCATGCTGCCCAGCAGCTGGTTACGCTGCTTCTCGGTCATATCGCCGGCCTGCACGACTTCGTTGAGCAGGATCTTGATATTCACTTCGTGGTCGGAGCAGTCCACGCCACCGGCGTTGTCGATGAAGTCGGTGTTGGAGCCGCCGCCATTGAGGCCGAACTCGACGCGACCGAGCTGGGTCATACCGAGGTTACCGCCCTCACCCACGACTTTGCAGCGCAGTTCGTTGCCGTTCACGCGCAGTGCATCGTTGGCCTTGTCACCGACATCGGCGTGGCTTTCGGTGCTGGCCTTGACGTAGGTGCCGATACCGCCGTTCCACAACAGGTCCACCGGCGCCTTGAGCAAGGCATTGAGCAGTTCGGTCGGGGTCAGCTTGTCGGCGTGGATGTCGAAGCGCTCTTTCATCTGCGGGGAAATCGCGATGCTCTTCGCGCTGCGCGAGAAGATCCCGCCGCCTTCGGACATCAGGCTGGCGTCGTAGTCCGACCAGGCCGAACGCGGCAGGTCGAACAGGCGCTGGCGCTCGGCGAAGCTGCTGGCCGGCTCCGGATTCGGGTCGATGAAGATATGCAGGTGGTTGAAGGCCGCGACCAACTTGAGCTTGTCGGACATCAACAGGCCGTTGCCGAACACGTCGCCGGCCATGTCGCCGACGCCCACCACGGTGATGCTGTCTTCCTGGACATTGATGCCGCGCTCACGGAAGTGGCGCTGTACGCCGACCCACGCGCCCTTGGCGGTGATGCCCATCTTCTTGTGGTCGTAACCGGCCGAGCCGCCGGAGGCGAAGGCGTCGCCGAGCCAGAAGCCGTAGTCGATGGCAATGCCGTTGGCGATGTCGGAGAAGGTCGCGGTGCCTTTGTCCGCCGCCACCACCAGGTAGGGGTCATCGTCGTCATGACGCACGACGTTGGCCGGTGGCACCAGGGCGCCGTCCTTCAGGTTGTCGGTGATGTCCAACAGGCCCGAGATGAAGATGCGGTAGCAGGCGATGCCCTCGGCCGCGATCTCGTCACGACCGCCGCCCAGTGGCAGGCGACGCGGCAGGAAGCCGCCCTTCGCACCCACCGGCACGATCACCGAGTTCTTCACTTGCTGGGCTTTTACCAGGCCCAGGACTTCGGTGCGGTAGTCTTCTTCGCGGTCCGACCAGCGCAGGCCGCCGCGGGCGACGTTGCCGAAACGCAGGTGCACACCCTCGACCCGTGGCGAGTAGACGAAGATTTCGAACTTCGGTACCGGCTTGGGCAACTCGGGAATCGCGTGCGGGTTGAACTTGAAGCTGAAGTACGACTTGTTCTGGCCGTTGGCGTCGGTCTGGTAGAAGTTGGTCCGCAGGGTCGCCTTGATCAGGTCAAGGTAGCGACGCAGGATGCGGTCTTCGTTCAGCACCTGGACGTCGTCCAGGGCGGTCAGGATCGCTTGTTCCAGGCGCAGTTGCTTGTCGTCGAGGTCTTCGACGCTGAGCTTGCGGGCCAGGTAGAAACGGGTCTTGAACAACCGGGTCAACTCGCGGGCGATGTCGGTGTGGTTGTTCAGGGTGCTGGCGATGTAACCCAGGTCGAAGCCCAGGCGGATCTGCTTCAGGTAACGGGCATAGGCCCGCAGCAGCGCCACGTCGCGCCATGGCAGGCCGGCGGTCAGCACCAGGCGGTTGAACGCGTCGTTCTCGGCATCGCCACGGACGATGTGGACGAAGGCGTCCTGCAGGGTGTCGTTGAGCTGCTGGATATCCAGGTCCAGGCCTTCGGCGGCGGTGAAGGCGAAGTCATGGATCCAGAACTCGCGACCGTTGTTGTGACGCAGGCGGTACGGGAACTCACCGAGCACGCGCAGGCCGAGGTTTTCCAGGATCGGCAGGACATCGGACAGGGCCAGCGGCGTATCGGCGTGATACAGCTTGCAGTGCAGCTCGCGCTGGCCGGACACCTGGCCCAGCGGCTGGTAGAAGCTCATCACCAGCGGATTGCTGTCGCTCAGGCTCAGCAGGTGCTGCATGTCGACCACGGCCGAGTGCGCGGCGAAGCGCTCGCGGTAGCCGGCCGGGAAGCCTTTCGGGAAGTCCGCCAGCACATTGGTGCCCTGGGCCTCGCCGAAACCTTCGACCACCAGGCTCTTGTAGTCGTCCTGCCAGCTGCGGCAGGCCTGGATCACTTCGTTTTCCAGTTGCAGCGGGTCGATATCGAGACGGTTCTTCGGATCGACCCGCAGGATCAGTTGTACACGGGCCAGCACGGACTCGGAGAAGAAGGTCCAGAACTCGCAGTCGGTGGCTTTCAGGCGATCCATCAGCACTTGCTGGATCTTCTGCCGCACTTCGGTGGAGTAGACGTCACGCGGCACGTAGGCCAGGCAGTAGCAGAAACGACCGTACGGGTCTTTGCGCAGGAACACGCGGATCTTGTTGCGTTCCTGGATCTGCACGATCGACATCACGGTGTTGAACAGCTCGTCCACCGGGGTCTGGAACAGATCGTCGCGGGGCAGCACTTCGAGGACCTGGGCCAGTTCCTTGCCCAGGTGGGCCTTGGCCTGGAAGCCCGAACGGCGCTCGACTTCGGCGACCTTGCGGCTGATGTAAGGAATCACCCGCACGCTTTCGCCGTACACCGAAGAGGTGTAGAGGCCCATGAAGCGGCATTCCTTGATGACCTTGCCGTCGGCGTCGATCTCACGGATCGAGACATAGTCCGGGTAGGCGTTGCGGTGCACACGGCTCGGGTGCGCGGCCTTGGCGAACGACAGCGGCGTCGGTTCGCGCAGGTAGTTGACGGCGTAGTCTTCGATGCGGGTGTCGTCGGGGGTCAGGCCGGCGCGGAGCAATTTGGTCAGACCGAGGAAGGACTGGGCGTCATATTCGATATGACCGCCGTCCTGCTCGTCACGGACCACGAACTCTTCGTAGCCGAGGAAGGTGAAGTGGTTGTCCACCAGCCACTGCAGGAAGGTCTTGATCTCGGTTTTTTCTTCCGGGTCGATGGCGAACTGGCTGGCGTCGATACCGGCCAGCAGCTCCTGGACCTTGGTCTTCATCGGCTCGAAGTCGGCGACGGCGATACGCACTTCCGTCAGGACCTGTTCCAGCTCCTTGGACAGCACGCTCAGCTCGGCGGCGTTGGCGCAGCGATCGATTTCCAGGTACATCAGGGATTCTTTGTCGATCCCCTCGCCCTGGGTGCCCTTGGGCAGGACTTCAAGCAACTCGCCCTTGCTGCCGCGACGCACGCTCAGCACGGTGGTTTGCAGGGTGTGGATGCTGTAACCGCGGCGGTTCAGTTCGGTGCGGACCGAGTCGACCAGGAACGGCAGGTCGGGGTGCAGGACCTCGACGGCGGTGTGGGTCGACTGCCAGCCATGGCGTTCGTAATCCGGGTTGTAGGCGCGAACCTGTGCCTGGGTGTGGTCGAAACGCTCCAGCAGACGCCAGGCCGAAAGGGTGCAGCCGGCGAGATCGGAGAGCCGGCGCTGGGTCAGCTCGTCCAGGGAAATGATGCCGAAGAACTGCTCAGCGAACAGCGCCACTTGTGGCAGTGCCTGTTCGTTGATGTGCTGCGCCAGTGCCGCCTGCAGTTGGTGCTGGAAGTCGGCTTTGCTGGCTGCGGTGAAGAACGCCATCTGTGGTACTCCGCTTGGGCTTGTTATATAGAGAGAAGCGTCGCGTTTTCTTCCCCGGAAAAGGGGACCTGCATCACTCTGCAGGGTAAAGCTGGGCAGTACAGAGTGACAGGTTGATGAAGCTGGCCGCGACCCAGGGGTCACATTCACGTTCAAGATAGTCGCACACGATGGCAACGGCCGGGTGCACAGGCTGTATTTTCGTGGACGACGCTCCGTTGCGCAGCTTAACGAGTGCGCGAACGCCGCTGCTTGCGACGCTGCGACATATTCGGACATTGGCAGGTAGTGCGGGGGTGATGCGGGGCGTTCTCAGCCGGGCCGCCGGGGTGGCAGACCTCATCGGCGGCCTCGGTTTTACGAGCTTCCAGGGCCCTTGATGCTGGCTATTTCATCCTCCAGCACCTGCTTGAGTTTATTCAGCAGCGCCAGATGGGTCATAGGATCGCGGGCGTGATCGACAAATTGAGCCTTGTATTTGCCGTACCTCAACTCATCCAGTTCAACCTGATTCTCCAAAAAGTCACCGCCGGGTATTTCGCTACGGATGGCCTGCATGCCCTTCCTCAAAAAAGCGACACCTGGGTACACATGCAGCTCTTCAATTCCCCAATCGGGAATCAAGGCTTTCACCTCTTCAGAAAGCAGATTGCTCCTATTGATAATATCAATGGACTGTTTCAACCAACGCACAGGGGTATCCAGGAAATCCTTGGCCAAGGTCGATCCGTCATAGACCGGCCAATACGATGTAAAATAGTCCTCAAGGACGTAATACCCACCCGGAACGACGCTTGAAACAAGGGTAAATAAACTGGTCAACTGATCAGAACGCTTGTGGCTTCCATCGTCAATGACAACGTCAAACGGGCCGTGTTTTTCCACAAAATCATTCAAGGCCGCCGCGTCCCCCTGATCGACGATAAACGTCTTGACCCTGTCACTGTCCAAAACACTTTTGTCGTAAATATCCAGACCATAGATTTCCGCCAATGGAAAAACCTCGGCCCAGAGCCGTAAGGAAGCACCGCCCAGCTCCCGCCCCTCGCCACCGACACCAATCTCCAGCAACTTGAATGGACGATCGACATAGTCTAGAAAGTGAGTGGCATAAAATGGATGATAGTGATGGGGGACGACCTTATCGCAGCCACACTCCGTACCGATCGCCTGGAGACGCGTCTCAAGATCTTTTCTATTGCGCATCACTGAAAACCTCCAGAATAAACTTCCGATGCTGATCCGTCCAAGTCTCCGCCCAAGATTTAGGCCAATTGACCATCGCATTTTCATACCGAGCCTGAGTATCCTGGGTTCGTCTGGCGCCCTCAATAATCGCCGAGGATAGTTGGTACAAATCGGGATGGGCCGGAATGATATTTTTTGAAATGCCCGTCAGGTAATCCGGCGTCTTGGTTTCAAAGGTATTGGTGACCACAATGGCGCCTGAGGCCGCAAGATCCATGGGAATCAAACTGGGATGCGGCGAGGACATCAACGTCAGGCACAGATCAAAGGTCTTGGTAATCGCCTCGTATTCGTCCAAAGGCAATCTAGGCAACTGGGTCACTTCTACACCTTCCGCCAACCGGACCGTTGTATTCCCTATGCCCATCCCATAAAACTCCCACTCGCCCTCATCGAACGCACCTTTCTTGAACGCATCAATCAAGGCCAGCGCCGCCATTTCAAACATATTCCGGTTCACCGCCGGGCGGCTATAAAACACAAAACGCTTGGTACTCTTCTGCTTTTCCAGATGAAATTCATTTTCCGGATAGATTGAAGATGAGTAAGCATTATCAAAACTCATTGACTTGACGAGCGGCCCCTGAGGAATGATGGCATTAACCTCAAGGTATTTCAATAATGCGCTCGACGACGACAAGGTATGATAATGAAAATCATAGGAGTTCCTGGAAATACAGTACTGACTATTAAACGGATAAAAAGCCGCTTCAAAATCCTGAATCAGATACAAGAAAGGACGCCCCCCAGTCAACTGTGCGATTTTGTTTGCAAAATAGGCACTGTACCAAACAGTAGCAACACAATTATCTCTGGGCGACACCCGCAGCGGTTCAATCCGCGACCCAATATATTCAATTTCAAGCAGTTCGAATAAACGTTCCATCGAAGGGAATTTATTTAGCGCACGACGAAATTCGTCTTCGACATAGTAAAAATTATCAAACAACACCAATCGTACACGATAGCCTTGCTGCGCAATAAAAAGCGCCACATTAAAAACACCAAAAAAACCCGCTGAAATGGTGCTGATGGTGAAGGCCGGCACCAACACATTGATACGTACCGGTTCCTGATCGCTGACCCGTACTTCAGGCAGATCATAAGCTCTGTTAACCATCAGATTAAGTAAATGCTCGTCGTACACCTGCGGACGCTCAATTTCCGACTTCTCCTGCTCGCGCATGAGCGACGCCAAGGGAAGAAAGACATTCGCGACCTTGAGCGAGTAGTAGGCGAGTTTCACTCTCGACGGTAAATTTCCCGGAGACTTACGCTCGCGCAATGTCGCCAAGGCGAGCCGGCAAGCATAGGGACTTAACAGCTCAAAAGCGGTAGCTTTGGCGATCCTGAAAAATGCGGCTTTACTCATAAACCCTCCTTAATCGAATCAATTTCAACAATGCTGCCGGATTCAAGCCTGATGGTTTTATTACAAAATTTATTAATCAGCTCCTTGGAATGGGAAGCCATCACCACAATTTTTGAGCTTTGCATAATACTTTCCATTCGCTGCTTGGCTTTTTCCTGGAACGCCTCATCACCCACACCAAACACTTCATCAATCAGGAGAATATCGCTGGGATAAAGTGTCGATATCGCAAATATCAACCGCAACTGCATACCCGAAGAATAAGACCGTATCGGAAGATCGAGATAACC
The DNA here is from genome assembly GCF_013385425.1 of Pseudomonas gingeri. Classification (GTDB taxonomy): domain Bacteria; phylum Pseudomonadota; class Gammaproteobacteria; order Pseudomonadales; family Pseudomonadaceae; genus Aquipseudomonas; species Aquipseudomonas gingeri_D. The sequence continues at coordinate 21,270 of NZ_JACAQA010000018.1, forward strand.
GCCCAACCCGGAGAACTCTTCAATTTCAACAATATCCTCTTGTACTTTTTTTAACGGAAAACCGTACAAGCGGGCCAAACGATCAATATTCGCTCTCCCCGACAACTCATGATCAGTACCCACCCCAAGTTCAAACAGTGCCTGGACGCTACCCTGCAAATATCGAGTGCCACTGGAAGGCATATAGATCCCTGCCAGGGTTCTCAGCAGCGTGCTTTTACCGGAACCGTTATGACCAATCAGCCCCACTCGATCGCCATCGTTAAGGGTCAGGTTGATGTTTTTCAGCGCCTGAATATGTACGGTGTGCGAGTGATCACTGGAGATCACACCACCGGTACTCATTTTCACCAACTGTTTCCTCAGTGACGCGCCGGCTTCAGTGATCACCGGAAAGGTCAACGAAAGGTCTTTCAACTCTATCAATGCCATGTCAAATCCAGAAAACAATATGTTTTTTATGTCGACCAAAAACCGCGATCGCCAAGACCCAACCGACCAGGCTAAAAATAGCCATGCTCATGTAATCAAAGGGGACAACAGGCAATGAAAGTAATGGATTTTTTACCAAGGAGAACAGCGTAGCAATTGGGTTATAGGCAAACCAACTGATGGAGGCAGCAACATCGGATTTTTTATACAGAATCGGCGTCAGAAAAAATAAAACCGGCATCAATGCATCGATCGAAGGCCCCAAGTCTCTAAACCTGGCGCCCAACGTGGCAACCAACAGGGAGATCCACCACAAATTCAGTATCACCAGCAGGAAACCGAGTAACGCCCAGGCAAAATTGACCAGCGCTGGAAAGCCATATAGAAAAAAAACAACCAATACAATTGACACATTGTGAGCGAAATTAATCAAATGCTTAGACAGTAAACGCAACGTGTGCAATGACAACGGCAGTGAGTAATTCCTGATGATCGCTGACTGATTGATAAAACAATTCGATGACTCCGAAATCACACCCGAAATCATGAACCACAAAATCAAACCTACGGCAAGATTGGGCAGCATCGTATGAAGATCAACGCCCATGACCGCACTCCACACCAAGCCCAAACCAATGACCCCCAGCGCAGTGCCCAATGTGATCCACCAAGGCCCCAGAGTGCTGCGTGCATAACGTGCACGGGTGTCACTCAGGGCAAAACTCAACCAGATATCTCGTCTGGCAATAGATTCAAACAGATCTCTAATTCCCTCCCTCATTGGTCACACTCTTTCTTGGTCGAATGCATAAGATTCCTCATTGCCCCGTCACGTTGAGACTTATAGTGATAAACGGACTGCCGGTGATTCCAGTCGACACAGGATCACGATGCGACCTGATCAACAGGGCTTCGTGGCACCAGTGCAGTGGTTTATGGTCATGTTGCTCACCGTCGGCGATCACGACCTGAATCACATACTCGCCCTTGGCCAGACAAGGCATGAAGAACTCGAACCGCGCCGATAACAGCGAGCCCGCCGGGACACTACGATCCTTGCCGATCTGACTGATATAGGTGTTGTCACCGAACAGCGTCTGCCCCAAGCGATCCTTGAGAAGAAACTCGATAATGGGACTTTCCAGCGGAACAAAGGTCTGCGCCTCGATGTTGAGCGTGACACACTCGCCACTCAGCACCCATGCCAATCCGGCACCCGACGCGTCGTTGAGCCTGACGTCGACAATGCGCGCGTCTCCCCCACCAAATGCGTCTACACCAGGTGCCTGCGGGTCGAACCGAAAAACTTCCAGCTCATTGGAATGAATCGTGTCGACGCGCTGATCACGCCACTCCGAACCACCATGGCCACCGCGCCCGATCATGCTTTTATGCCCGTTATGCCCGTTGACATGAACAGCCACCGGGACCGTGAGTTTGTCATTCATCGAACGAAACAAATCGTCCAGATATGCCTCACAGACCCACTGGGCTGGACCCGTCAGCTTTTCTTCCCCATGGGCCAGCCAGAGCACCCGATCACACAGATGAACAATGGCGGCCGTGTCATGACTGACAACAATGAGCGAGTGCTCTTCCTTGAACGTTCGGAGAAACCGCACGCACTTCTGGAAAAAACACGCATCGTCCATGGAAAGGGCTTCGTCGATCACCAGGATATCGGCGTCTACGTGGACAATTACCGCAAAAGCCAAGCGCAAGCACATCCCGTTCGAGTAGGTCATGAGCGGTTGCTCCATGAACCCGCCGATATCCGCAAAGGCCGCAATCGCGGAAAAACGCAGATTGATGTCCTCGAGGCTCAATCCATACAGCGAAGCCGCCATATAGACATTTTCACGCCCGGTAAGCTCGAAATTGAAACCCGCCCCCAACTCCAGCAACGCCGCAACACGTCCTTGAACTTGGAGAGTTCCGGAGGTGGGCCTCAAGGTTCCATAAATCAGCTGCAACAGGGTCGATTTGCCAGAACCCTTTTGGCCGACGATCCCAATAGCTTCGCCCCTTCTCACCTCGAACGAGACATCCTTCAACGCCCAAAGCTCCCGATAACGACACTTTCGCCCCGGCGACAGCACTTGAAAGAGCCGATCACTGGCTTTGTAGTAGATCGGATAGCACTTGCTGAGCCCCTCGGCGTAGATGGCAATATCAGAGGACATCGGCAAATCCTCCACGGGCTTTCTGGAAAAAAGCCAGCCCGAGCCAGGCAACCACGCCACTGACCAGCAGCGACAAGCACCAGGATCCAAGATCAGGCAGCCGCCCCCAAATCAATACCCACCGGGCATTTTCAATCACCTGAGCCAATGGATTCAGATGCATGAGCCGCTGAAATTGCTCGGGCAATGCCGTGAGGGGATAAAAGATCGGTGACAGAAACAACAGCGCAGTGATTAATACCCCCACCCGACGACCGGTATCGCGCAGGTAAGTCCCCAGTGACGCCAGGACCCAGGACACCCCCAGGGTGAACAACAGCAAAGGCAGTATCACCAGGGGGAGCAACAGTGCCGTCAGAGGCGGGCGTTGGAAAAACAGTGCATAGAACAGCAGCCAGACACATAAATTGACCAGAAACTGAAACAGAGCAACCACCAGCAACACAACCGGCAGTACCTCAAGGGGAAATACGATTTTCTTGACGTAGCTTCCATGGGCCAGCACCACGCCCGGCGACCGCCGGATAGACTCGGAGAACAGATTGAAAACCATCATGCCGATAAAAAGAATCAGGGAAAATTCCAACAATGAACTATTGCCCGCTTCCCAACGGAACTTGAATATTCCGCCAAAGACAAAAGAGTAGATAGCCAGCATGAACAAGGGATAAACCAGCGACCTGAGTACACCCAGCAACGAACCTCGATAGCGTCCGATAATGTCACGTCGCGCCAACATCAACACGAGGCCTCGGTGACGCCACACGCCCCTCGACATCTCCTTCGACCTGCTGGTGAATTCATCCATGCGGTCAATGCCTCTGAAAATCAAAAAACGACGACCTCTCGGCCAAGCGAAATAAACAGCCCATCACAAAAGATGTTCAGATTTTTCTGATCAAGGCAGCAAACAGCAGTCCCAGATTGCCGCCGAGTGTCTGTCGATAGACACCGGAACGACGAATACCGGCGAGCCGAGGGAACAGTGGCTGATCGCGAGCCGCTTTGAAGTTTGAAAGGATTTCAACACTCTGCTTATCCAGGCGATGGCTCATCACTTCCAGCGCTCGGATATTTTTCCTGCTCCATTCATGAAAGCGCCCATGGAACACCATCCACAGTCGATAAAGACGCGCGTACCAACCCGCATTACTGCCCACCAGATTGCTCTTGTGCTGACGATAGAGGGTCTTGGCATGGGGATCGTAAAAGACCACGCCGCCCTTGGCACCGGACACCAGTTGATAAGCCCACCAGTCATGGGAAACAATGGCGATATACGGGCCCGCTTCGCGTAGAAGCTCCCGGGCGGCATGATTGAATACCATGGTATTACCACCGCCGATGCACTGTACCAGGGCATTGGCAAACTTCGGCGGCTGGGAAAACTTCGGCGACTGGCCGGCGGCGATGCCCAACTCACTGATCAATTGGGTGCGACCACAATAAAGTGCCGGGACCTGCTCAGGCACACTTTGCAGCCACATCAGCGCCGTTTCGAGTTTGTCCTCGTTCCAGATATCGTCCTGATCGGACCAGGCGTAAAAATCCGCCTGAACTTCAGCACGACAGGTCAATGAGAGAAAGTTGGCCGCAAAGCCCTTCTTCGGCCCGGAAAATATTTTCAGGCGATCTCGCGGCCAATCACTGGCACAACGGCGGACGACTTCCAGAGTGTTATCCGTGGAGCCGTCGTCGGATATTGCCAGGCTCCAGTTGAAATGGCTTTGACGCTCAAAGGAGTTGATCTGTTCGGCCAGAAACCGCTGGCCATTATAGGTACACATCAAGATTGAGACTTTCAAGGCCCAGCCCTCCGTCAAAAGATTCTTACGAAAAATCTTCAACCGGACGACAAATGCTGGAACTCGGCTTGACGGTGATTATCAAGACTTCCGGCGGCAACGTCTACTGTCAGAAATGACAGGTCTGTACGAGTGCCCCTTGATGATAGAAATAATCAAACCATATCCGGATGCGTCTTATAACCATTAAGCTTTCCAGTCACTCAGCCCTGAAAAATATCCCGAATACAGGCAAAATAGCGCTCCCCCCGCCCAGACAGGACATTCCCCCATGCAGCTCAGCACCGCCCACCTTATCGCCAACCCCTGCGACGATGAAGAAGACAACATGGCCATGCTCTGCTGCCATAGCGACAAGGGCGAAATGTTCCTGATGACCCGCTATCCCGACGAGGATGAGCTGGAGATCACCCTCGATGGCGAACCCTCCACCCTGGACGGCATCAAGGTGACCCTCAGCGCCACGCGCCTGCTGATCGAAATCGCCGCCGCCGATGCCGATGCGCTCAACGGCGACGATCACCTCGAGATCCAGCACCAGACCGCCGCGGCCGACCTGGCCGAAGTCGAGCAGACCCTGAAAAATATTCTCGCCGGTACCGGCACCTATATCAGCGAACTGGGCTGACAGCCGATTGGCTTGAAACATCCGTGATCAGAATCGACACAAAAAAGCACGAAGAGCTGGTTTAGAGTGTCCCGGTTTTTACTTCTGATCAGGAAAGTGGCATGAGCAAGTGGCTGAAGATTTTGGGGCTGGCCGTGGTGGTCGTGGTACTGGCGGCGGGGTCCTGGCTATTCTGGGGACTCGGCAAGGGCAACGCGCTTTGGCAGATCGTCAGCCAGCAATGCGTGCCCCATCAGCAGGACGCCCAGAACCCCGCGCCGTGCCTGAGGGTGGATCTGCAGCAACACGTTGCCTTGCTCAAGGATCGCCAGGGCCCGCTGCATGACCTGACCATTCCCACGGAGCGGGTCACCGGCATCGAGAGTCCGCTGCTGCTCGAGGACAATGCCTACGCCTTTTTCGCCAGTGCCTGGCAGCAACGTGGGCGCCTGTCCGCCGAAGCCGGCAAACCGATCAAGGACGAGTTTCTCTCGCTGGCCATCAACTCGCCGTATGGCCGCTCCCAGGGCCAACTGCATATCCATCTGGCCTGCCTGCGCCCCGGGATCTACCAGCAACTGGTCGAACAGGCCCCGCGGGTGACCCAGGCGTGGCAGCCCCTGGCGGTCAGGCTGAACGGCCATGAGTACCTGGCGAAACGCCTGAACGGCCAGGACCTGAAACAGGAAAACCCGTTCAAGGTGCTGGGTGAATATGCCCGACAACAGGGTGACAGCCTGTCCCACTATGGCCTGGCCCTGGTGGTAGCGCCCGGCGGTGACCTGTTGCTGCTGGCGAACCGTTTGAGTCTGGTCGGTTTCAGCCGCGGCTCCGCCGGCGAGATCCAGGACTATGGCTGCGCACTGGCCCAATAACCCGTTACGCAAGCGCCCCCACCCCCGCCCACTGAGAAATCGCCCGGGCGGGGCTGCCTATAGGAGATGACTCCCAACCAGGTAAGACTTTTCCTCAAAATCCATAAAAATCCCCATAGCCGTTAGTCGCCACCACCCCCGATGCATTAAAGTAACGCCCCCAGCCGTGACATTCATTCGAATGCCGTCGGCCACCCTCTCCAGGAACACTCATCGATGGAACATCGTGAAGCGCTGCTTGCGCTGCGAACCTTTCTCTCAGCCCAGATCCTCGGCCAGGAAAAACTCGTCGAGCGCCTGTTGATCGCCCTGCTGGCCGACGGTCACATACTGGTCGAAGGCGCCCCGGGCCTGGCCAAGACCAAGGCCATCAAGGAGTTGGCCGAAGGCATCGAAGCGCAGTTCCATCGCATCCAGTTCACCCCCGACCTGCTCCCGGCCGACATCACCGGCACCGAGATCTATCGCCCGGAAACCGGCAGTTTCGTGTTCCAGCAAGGCCCGATCTTCCACAACCTGGTGCTGGCGGATGAAATCAACCGCGCGCCGGCCAAGGTCCAGTCGGCCCTGCTGGAAGCCATGGCCGAACGCCAGGTCAGCGTCGGGCGCAGCACCTACGACCTGTCGCCATTGTTCCTGGTGATGGCGACCCAGAACCCCATCGAGCAGGAAGGCACCTACCCGCTGCCCGAAGCCCAGCTCGACCGTTTCCTGATGCACGTCAAGATCGGTTTCCCCGACGCCTCGGTCGAACGGCGCATCCTGCAACAAGCCCGGGGCGAAGCCCTGAACGGCGAAACCAAGCCCGAGCGCCGGGTCAGCCAGCAGGCGATCTTCGCCGCGCGCAAGGAAATCCTCGGCTTGTACATGGCCGATGCAGTGGAGGAGTATCTGGTGCAACTGGTGATGGCGACCCGTACACCGGCCAAGTTCGACCCGGAGATGGCCGAATGGATCGCCTACGGCGCCAGCCCTCGCGGCTCGATTGCCCTGGACCGTTGCGCGCGGGCCCATGCCTGGCTGGCCGGTCGCGATTTCGTCAGCCCCGAGGATATCCAGGCGGTGCTGTTCGACGTACTGCGCCACCGTATCATCCTGTCGTTCGAGGCCGAAGCCGCCGGGATCGACCAGGATCGGGTGGTGCAGCGCATCCTCGATGTCGTCGCCGTCGCCTGACCCGGACCATGATCGCGCCCCTGCCCGCCGAACCCGGTATCCGCACCACCCTCGCCGAACTGATCGAGATGCGCCATCGCGTGCGCGAAGTGCAGCTGTTCTCGACGCCGAGCCAGCGCAGCCCGCTGATCGGCCTGCACCACTCGAAACTGCGCGGGCGTGGGGTCGATTTCGACCAGGTGCGGGTCTACCAGGCCGGCGACGATGTGCGCACCATCGACTGGCGCGTCACCGCCCGCACCCAGGAACCCCATACCAAGCTGTTTCACGAAGAACGCGAACGGCCGATCTTCATTCTGGTGGAACAGAGCCGCCAGCTGTTCTTCGGCTCGGGGCTGACCTTCAAGTCGGTGCTCGCCGCCCAGGCCGCGAGCCTGATCGGCTGGGCCGCCCTGGGCCACAACGACCGGGTCGGCGGCCTGGTCTACGGCGACAACGAGCACTACGAGATCAAGCCGCGGCGCAGCAAGCAAAGCCTGTTGCAACTGCTCAACCGCCTGGTGCGGGTCAACCACTCGCTGCACACCGAAACCGCCGCCGATCCCAATGCCCTGGGCCTGGCGCTGATCCGCGCGCGCAAGGTGCTGCGCCCCGGCAGCCTGGTGATCGTGATCTGTGACGAGCGAGCCCTGAGCGATGCCGCCGAACAACAACTCAGCCTGCTCTCGCGTCATTGCGACCTGCTGATGCTGCCGGTCTCCGATCCCCTCGACCATGCCCTCCCCGCCGCCGGCCTGTTGCGTTTTGCCGAGCGCGGCGCGCAGTTGGAACTCGACACCCTCAACCTGGAGCTGCGCCAGACCTACCGCGCCCAGGGTGAAGCACGGATTGCCCGCTGGGAACTGCTGGCGCAGAAACTGCGGGTGCTGTTGATGCCCTTGAGCACCCAGAGCGAAATGGTCGAGCAGTTACGCGAGTACCTGAACCCCCAGCGACCGGGGAAACAACCATGAGCAGCCTGGAGCAACTGCAACCGCTGATCACCCCGCCGATCCAGGGTTTCTGGCCACCGGCACCGGGCTGGTGGCTGCTGCTGGCACTGATTCCGCTGCTGGGCGTCGGGCTCTGGTACCTGCGTCGCTTCCTGCCGGCCAAGCGCCCCGTCGCCCGCGCCGAACAGCCCCTGGACCCGGTGCGCCTGGCCGCCCTGGCGGAACTCGCGCAGTTGCCCAAGCCCTATGACGGCGCACCGGCCGGGGCCTGGCTGCAACAACTCAACGGCCTGCTCAAGCGCCTGTGCCGCAACCATTACCCCTACAGCCAGAGCCACACCCTCAATGGCCGTAAATGGCTGGCGTTCCTCGACAACCGCTGTCCAGCCGCCGGCCTGACCCGCTGGATGGTGCTGGTGGAAGGCGCCTACAAACCCGAATGCAAGCTCGACGACAAGGCCATCGCCGGGTTGAGCCAGGCGATCGACACCTGGATCCGCAAACATGTTTGAGTTCGCCTGGCCCTGGCTCTTTGCCTTGCTGCCGCTGCCCTGGCTGATGCGCATCCTGCTGCCGGTGGCCGACAGCGGCGAAGCATCGCTGAAGATCAGCTTTCTCGCCGATCTGGAAAGCCTGGCCCGCCGCCGCGCCCGGGTCAGCCTGCCGAGCTGGCGCCAGCAACTGCCGTTCATCCTGCTCTGGCTGCTGCTGTTATGCGCCGCCGCGCGGCCACAATGGCTGGGCGACCCCTTGCCGCTGGCCGCCAGCGGTCGTGACCTGCTGGTGGCGGTGGACCTGTCCGGCTCCATGGAATACCCCGACATGCGTTGGCAGGACGAGGACATCAGCCGCCTGGGCCTGGTCCAGCACCTGCTCGGCGATTTTCTCGAGCACCGCGAAGGCGATCGCGTGGGCCTGATCCTGTTCGGCAGCAAGGCCTATGTGCAGGCCCCCCTGACCTTCGACCGACGCACCGTGCGCATCTGGCTGGATGAAGCGAAGATCGGCATCGCCGGCAAGAACACCGCCATCGGCGACGCCATTGGCCTGGCCATCAAGCGCCTGCGCCAGCGGCCTACGCAAAGCCGGGTGCTGATCCTGGTCACCGACGGCGCCAACAACGCCGGCGAAATCGATCCGATCACCGCCGCGCACCTGGCCGCCGAAGAAAGCGTGAAGATCTACACCATCGGCATGGGTGCCGATCCGCAACAAACCGGGACCCTGAGCATGCTCGGCCTGAACCCGAGCATGGACCTCGACGAGCCGGCGCTGAAGGAGATCGCCAGCATCACCGGCGGTCGCTATTTCCGTGCCCGCGATGGCCAGGAGCTGCAAGCCATCAAGGAAACCCTCGACCAGCTTGAACCCGTCGCCCAACAACCCACCCAGGCCCGCCCCGCCCGAGCGCTGTATCACTGGCCACTGGGCTTGGCCCTGCTGATCAGCGTGTTGCTGGTGATCCGCGAACGCTGGCCGGACAACCTGCTGCAACGCTGGCTGGCACGCCGGCAGTTCCTGCCGCAGCGCCCGGAATGGCGCCAGCGCCTGGAACGCCTGCGTCTGCGGAGGCGTCGATGATCGAAGCCCTCTGGCCACACTGGTTCCGCCCTATCTCGCTGTTGGTCCTGCCGCTGCTGGGTTGGTTGCTGTGGCAACTCTGGCACCGGCAGAAGCGCGCCGGCCGCTGGCAGATGATCCTGCCGACGGCGTTCCATCGGATCCTGCTCAATGGTGGCAGCCGCAACAGCAGCAAACTGCACCTGATCGCCCTCGGCCTGGGCTGGACTCTCGCCGCCCTGGCCCTGCTCGGGCCGAGCTGGCAGCGGGTCGAAGAGTCCACCCAGAAACCCTTGGACCCGCTGGTGGTGCTACTCGAGCTGACGCCGGACATGCTCGCCACCGACACCCCGCCAAATCGACTGGAACAGGCCCGGCGCAAACTGTTCGACCTGTTGCGCGCTCGCAGCGACTCGCAGACGGCGATCATCGTCTACGCCGGCAGCGCCCATACGCTGGTGCCGCTGTCCGATGACCTGGGCACCAGCCGCAATCTGCTGGACGCGATCAAACCCTCGATCATGCCCGAGGAAGGCCATCGCGCCGACCTTGCAGTGAAAAAGGCCCTGACCCTGCTCGAACGTGGCGCCCTGGGCGAAGGCCGGCTGCTGCTGATCGGCTCGTCCCTCAGCGAGCAGGAACGCCAAGGCATCCGCCAGGCCCTGGACGGCAAGCCCCACAGCCTGCTGATCCTCGGGATCGGCACCCGCGATGGTGCGCCGGTGGCCCAGGAGAACGGCGCTTTCCTCAAGGACGACCAGGGCACGATCCTGGTGCCGCATCTCGACAGCCAGAGCCTGAAGGACTTCGCCGGCGAAATCGGCGGCCGCTACCGCCAGGCCCGCCTGGACGACAGCGACCTGCGCGGCCTTGGCCTGCTGGACGGCCCGCGCCACCTGCGCAAGGACGGCCAGACCGTACAGCTCGACAGCTGGGCCGACCAGGGCTACTGGTTGCTGTTGCCGCTCCTGCTGCTGGCCGCCTGTGCCGGACGGCGTGGCTGGTTGTTCTGCCTGCCACTGTTCTTCCTGTTCCCACAGCCGAGCCAGGCCTTTGAGCTGAGGGATCTATGGTTGCGGCCAGACCAACAAGGCCAGCAGTTGCTTGAGCAAAAACGCCCGCTCGAAGCGGCACAACATTTCGAGGACCCGCAATGGCAAGGCCTGGCCCTCTATGAAGCCGGCGACTACGCCGCCGCCGCGAAGAAGTTTGCCGAAGGCGACGATGCCAACGCCCACTACAATCGGGGCAACGCCCTGGCCCGCAGCGGCGAGCTGGAAGCAGCGCTGGACGCCTACGAACAGGCCCTGGAACGTCAGCCGGACTTGCGACCTGCCTTGCAGAACCGGACACTGGTGGAAGAGTTGCTCAGGGAAAAACAGGTCAAGCCACCGGCTGAGCCAAGCAAGCCCGCCGACGCCGCCACAACCGGCAACGAACAAAACGCCGCGCAATCGGCCCCGGCCGGGACGAATTCGTCCAGTACTGCCACGGCGCAGTCCGCGCCCCAGGAACAGAACCCGGCGACCGGCAACCAGCCGCCGGACGCCCAGGCCGGCCAGGCCGGCCAAGCGGGCAATCAGCCCGGCGGCAACGAGGTACCCGGCAGCGAGCTGGGCGACGAACAGACCACCCATCCGCCCTTGCGGGCCGCCGCCGATATCATCGACGGTGAACGCCACCAGGCGTTGGAACAATGGCTGCGACAGATCCCCGATGACCCGGGAGAACTGCTGCGGCGCAAATTCTGGTACGAACAACAGCTCCATCAGGACAAGACCCGATGACCCTGCGCTTCTCCCTGTTCCTTACGCTGCTGCTCTGCGCCAACCTGTCGGCCCATGCCGAGGGCTTGCTGGCCAGCGTCGACCGCACGCGCCTGAACTCCGGCGAGTCGGTGGAACTGACCCTCGAATCCAAGGATGTCACCCAGTTCGGCAAACCCGACCTGGCCCCGCTGGACCCGCAGTTCGAAGTGCGCGGCACCCGCCAGGTCAACCAGTTGACCACCCTGGGCGGCGAAAGCCAGGCCACCACGCGCTGGATCGTCACCCTGACGCCAAAGGCAAACGGCAACGTGACGATCCCGGAATTGCACCTGGGCGAACTCAGCAGCGAGCCGATCACCCTGCAGGTGCTGCAAGGCGAGGACCAGGCCGCGGCCAGCAACCTGGCGCCGGTGTTCATCGACGCCAGCCTCGACCAGGACAGCGTCTACGTCCAGGCCCAGGCCGTGCTGACCCTGCGCATCTATCACTCGGTGTCGCTGTATGACGACAGCAGCCTCACCCCCTTGCAGATCCCCGATGCCCGTATCGAGCAGTTGGGCGAGTCGCGCACTTACGAAAAGCTGATCAATGGCGTGCGCCATGGCGTGATCGAGTGGCGTTATGCGATCTACCCGCAGCACAGCGGTGAACTGACGATCCCCGCGCAGGTGTTTACCGCCACCCTGGTGGACGCCCAGCCGAATCAAAACCAGGGCCAGGTGCCCCAGGGCGCCAAACCCGGCAAATTGATGCGCGTCAGCTCCGAGCAGATGCGCTTGCAGGTCAAACCCCAGCCCGATACCTGGCCCGCCGACGTACCGTGGCTGCCGGCCCGCAGCCTGAGCCTCAGTGAAAGCTGGAGCCCGGAACCGGATCACAGCCAGGTCGGCGACTCCCTGACCCGCAGCCTGACCCTCAAGGCCGAAGGGCTCTCCAGCGGGCAACTGCCGCCGCTGCCGGCGACCACTCTCAATGGCTTGCGACGCTACCCGGACCAGGCGCAACTGAGCAACCAGAACACCGAACGCGGCCTGATCGGCACCCGCGAGGAACGTGAGGCGCTGGTGCCGACCCACAGCGGCAGCTTCGACCTGCCGGCGGTGGAAGTGACCTGGTGGAATACCCATGAAGAGCATATGGAGCGCAGCACACTGCCGGCGCGGACCCTGCAAGTGGCGAACAACCCGAGCCTGGCGGTGGACACGCCGGTGAGCAGTGCCGCCAACAACACGCCGCCGCAACCGCCGCTGCTGTGGGCCTGGAAGCTCAGCACGCTGATCCTCGCCTGCACCACCCTGCTGGGTTTCGGCCTGTGGTGGCGGGCCCGCTCGCAGCCGGCGGTGCACCGCGCCGCCCAGACCGGCCCGAGCCCACGGACGCTGCTCGACGACCTCAAACGGACCTGCCTGGCCAACGATCCCCAGGCCACCCGCCAGGCCCTGGATGCCTGGGCCCGGCAGCAACCGGAAACCCTGGCCGACATGGCCGCGCGTTTTGTCACCCTGTCTGATGCCCTGGACGGCCTCAATGGCGCGCTCTACAGCGAAAGCGGCCAGTACTGGCAAGGTGAGGAACTGTGGCGGGCGATCCGCGCGATCCCGGTCGCCGAGCGCGTCCAGGACCCGGCCAGCGACAGCAGCCTGCCGCCGCTCTACCCCAAATAATCGATAAGTTGGAGTTTGCCTTGCGCCTGTTTCACACCTCCGACTGGCACCTCGGCCAGAACCTTCATGGCCAGGAGCGGGATTTCGAACACGCCTGTTTTCTCACCTGGCTTCTGGCCCAACTCAAGCAACAGCAGCCCGATGTCCTGCTGATCGCCGGCGATATCTTCGACACCGTCAACCCGCCGGTCAAAGCCCAGGAACGTCTCTACGACTTTATCGTCAGCGCCCACGAACAACAGCCGCTGCTGACCATCGTGATGATCGCCGGCAACCACGACTCCGGTTCCCGTATCGAACTGCCCGCGCCGCTGATGCGCCGACTGCGCACCCACGCCGTGGGCCGGGTGCTGTGGCTCGACGATGGCGAGCTGGACAGTGAACGCCTGCTGCTGCCATTGCCCGCCGCGAACGGTGAAATCGCCGCCTGGTGCCTGGCCCTGCCCTTTCTGCGGCCCGCCGAAGTCACCGGCACGCAGTTGGGTGACCACTACCTGAAGGGTATCGGCGAGGTGCATCGCCGACTGATCGCCGCGGCCAACGCCAAGCGCCAGCCGGGCCAGGCCCTGGTCGCCATCAGCCACGCACATATGGCCGGCGGCTCGGTCTCCGAGGATTCGGAGCGCAGCCTGATCATCGGCAGCGCTGAGGCTCTGCCGGCAAGCCTGTTCGACGCCAGTATCAGCTATGTCGCCCTTGGCCATCTGCACAAGCCGCAGAAGGTCAACGGCGAGGAACGTATTCGCTACTGCGGCTCACCAATTCCTCTGTCGTTCTCGGAAATCGCCTACCAACACCAGATCCTCGACATCGTCCTCGACGGCGAAACCCTGGTCAGCGTCGACAGCCGCCTGATCCCCCGTGCCGTGAACCTGCAACGCCTGGGCCCGGCGCCATTTGCCGAGATCCTCGAACAGCTGGCGCAACTGCCGGATGTCGACCTGCTGGCCGACCTGCAACGCCAACCCTGGCTGGAAGTGCGAGTACGCCTGGATGAGCCGCAGCCGGACCTGCGCCAGCAAGTGGAAACCGCCCTGCAAGGCAAGGCCGTGCGCCTGGTGCGGATCGCCGCCGAGTACGCCGGCTCAAACGGGGGTGAAAGCGAAACGGACAACGAGCGACTGATCGATCTCGATCAGCTCAGCCCGCAGGAACTGTTCAGCCGTGCCTGGCAGGACAGCTACGGCAACCCGGTGGACGAAGCGACCCTCAATGACTTTGCCCTGCTGTTGCAGGAAGTCCAGTTGGAGGGCGAACAGCCATGAAGATCCTCGCCATCCGCCTGAAAAACCTGGCCTCCCTTGCCGGCCCCTTCGAGCTGGACTTCACCGCCGAGCCCCTGGCCAGCGCCGGCCTGTTCGCCATTACCGGCCCCACCGGCGCCGGTAAAAGCACCCTGCTCGATGCCCTGTGCCTGGCGCTGTTCGGCGCCGTGCCACGGCTGAACAACGCCTCGCGCGATGCCAAGGTGCCGGACGCCGATGGCGAGATCGGCACCGGCGACCCACGCACCCTGCTGCGCCGCGGCACCGGTGCCGGTTATGCCGAAGTGGATTTTGTCGGTATCGACGGCCGCCGCTACCGCGCACGCTGGGAAGCCAACCGCGCCCGGGACAAAGCCGGCGGCAAGTTGCAGGCCAGCCGCCAGAGCCTGCGCGATCTGGACAGCGACCAACTGCTGGCCAGCCAGAAAGGCGAATACAAGGCCCTGCTGGAAAGCCGCCTGGGCCTGAACTTCGAACAGTTCACCCGTGCCGTGTTGCTGGCCCAGAGCGAGTTCAGCGCCTTTCTCAAGGCTGACGACAACGAGCGTAGCGAACTGCTGGAAAAGCTTACCGATACCGCGCTCTATACCCGCCTCGGCCGGCGTGCCTTCGACAAGACCAAGCAGGCCCGCGAGGCCCACAAGCTGTTGCTGGACCAGGCCGGTGGCATCGCACCCATGGACGCTGAAGCACGGGTCGAGCTGGATCGACAATTCGGTGAAGCCCAACAGCAACTCAAGACCGGGCAAGCCCAGCTCAAGCAGCTTGAGCTACAGCGCACCTGGCTCAAGGAACTGCTGCAACGGCAGGAACAACACCAGGCCGCCGCCGAGCAACTGCAAGGCGCTGAACAGGACTGGCAGACCCATGGCGCCGAGCGCCAGCAACTCGCCCGCCTGGAACAACTGGCGCCACAACGGCATCAGTTCGCCCGTCAGCGCCAACTGAACGAACAGCTGGCGCCACTGGCCGCGCAGATCCAGCAGCATCTGGACCAGCAGGCCGACTTGCAGGCCCGTCAGCAGCAGCTTGAACAGAGCCGGTCGAATGCCCATACCCAGTTGAGCGAAGCCCTGGCCCGGCAAAGCGATAGAGCGCCACTGCTACGCCAGGCCTTCGATGAACAGGCCACGCTGACCCACCTGGGCAAGGACCTGGACGATGCCGAGCGGCAGAAGCAGGCCGCCGAACAGGCCGGCAGCGAAGGCCGCGCGCAACTCACTTCACTGCTGGAGCAACAGCAGCAGGTCGCCACGCGCCTGGAGCAAATCGCCGAACAGTTGCGGCACAGCGCCGCCCTCGCCCCGTTGAGCGAGGCCTGGAACGCCTATCGCGATCGCTTGCAACAGTTGATGCTGATCGGCAATCGACTGAACCAGGGCCAACGCGAGTTGGCGCAGCTGCAGGCACGGGTTGTCCACACCGACCAACAGCTTGCTGAGCAACGTGGCGCCCTCGAAGTGCTGTACAGCGAAGCAGGAGCGGAACCGGCTGCGGTTGGCGAACAGATCCAGATTCTCGGCAGCCTGCTGCAGGACAATCGCAAACAACTGCGTGCCTTCGAAGAACTGCAACGGTTATGGAGTCGCCAGCGCGAGCTGGACCAGCGCACGCAGCAGTTACAGGAACGGCAGCAGAACGCCCAGCAGCAACGCGATGAACTCAACCGCGAAGGCCTGCAGACACGGGATGAACTCAAGGTCGCCGAACAGGCCCTGACGATTACCCGGCAGTTGCTTGAGCGTCAGCGCCTGGCCCGCAGCGCCAGTGTCGAAGAACTGCGCGGACAGTTGCAGGACAACCAGCCCTGCCCGGTGTGCGGCAGCCATGAACATCCCTACCATCAACCCGAGGCGCTGTTGCAGAGCCTGGGTCGTCACGACGAGAGCGAAGAGGCCGCCGCACGGCAGGCCGTCGACACGCTGACGGAAAAGCTCAACCAACTGCGGGAAAAGGTCGGCGGGCTGATTGCCCAGCAGAAAGAACTGCTCACCCAGCAGGAACAACTGGCCCAGCAGCATCAGGAACTGGCGCCGAGCCTGCAAGACCATCCGCTGCACAGCGCGCTACTGGAACAGGATGACGCTCGCCGCGAGGCCTGGCTCAACCAGCAGTTGCACCAGTTGCAGCAGAACATCGGCCAGGACGAGCAACGGCAAACCGCCCTGCTCACCCTGCAACAGGATGCGGCGCGGCTCCAGCAACAATTGCAGGCCGCCACCGAAGCCAGCCAGGCCGCGCGCCAGCACTTGCTCGATCAGCAACGCCAGATGGGTGCCGATCAGGAACGACTGGAACAGGAACTGGGCACCTTCGCCAGCCTGCTGCCGGACGAGACCCTGCAAGGCCTGCGCAAGGATCCGGCGGCGACCTTCATGCAGCTCGATCAACAGGTCGCGCAACGTCTCGGTCAGTTGGAACAGCAGCGCGAGGAGCAGCAGGAACAGCGCGAGCGCCAGGAAAAGATCGAACTGGAGCAAGTCCGTCAGCAAACCCGAGAACAGCAATACGAAGAGCTGAAACAACGTTGCGCCGCGCTCCTTGAGCAGCAGCAGGCCAGCCAGCTCAAGCTGGTCGGCCTGATCGGCGAACACGCCAGCGTCGAAGCCTGGCAGCAGCAGATGGACCAGGCGGTGGAGCATGCGCGGCAGGCCGATGCTTCGGCCAACCAGCAGTTACAGGAACTCGGTAGTCAACTGATCCAGCTCGGCGCCGACCTCAAGGCCCGCCAGGAACGCCGGCAGGCCCTGGAACAGGAACGCCTGGAACTGGCGCAACAAGTTGCGGACTGGCGTGCCCGCCACCCGGAACTGGACGACGCCGGACTTGAGCAACTGCTGGCCTGCGACGATGAACATGTCAGCCAACTGCGCCAGCAATTACAAGTCAGCGAAAAAGCCGTCGAGCAAGCCCGGGTGTTGCTGCAGGAGCGGGAGAAACACCTTCAGCAGCATCAAGCCCAGCACAATGGCAACCTCGACGCGCCAGCACTGGACGCCGCCTTGAGCGATCTGCAAACCCAGCTGATTGCCAGTGAACACCACTGTGCAGAACTGCGCGCGCAACAAACCGAAGACCAGCGCCGCCAGGACGCCAACCAGGAGCTGCAACAGCGGATCACCGAGGCCAACAACGAGTATCAGCGCTGGGCACGCCTGGACGCGCTGATCGGCTCGGCCACCGGCGATCGCTTCCGCAAACTGGCCCAGGCCTACAACCTCGACCTGCTGGTGCACCATGCCAACGCGCAATTGCGCCAACTGGTGCGGCGTTATCGCCTCAAGCGTGGCGGCAGCATGCTCGGGTTGTTGGTGATGGACACGGAAATGGGCGACGAACTGCGTTCGGTGCATTCGTTGTCCGGCGGCGAAACCTTCCTGGTCTCGCTGGCCCTGGCCCTGGGCCTGGCGTCGATGGCTTCGAGCACGCTGAAGATCGAATCGCTGTTTATCGACGAAGGCTTCGGCAGTCTCGACCCGGAATCCCTGCAACTGGCGATGGATGCGCTGGACGGCCTGCAAGCCCAGGGCCGCAAGGTCGCGGTGATTTCCCATGTGCAGGAAATGCACGAGCGGATACCGGTGCAGATTCAGGTACGCCGCCAAGGCAACGGGCTGAGCACCCTGGAGGTGAAATGACGCCGGCCACGCTGTATTCGTTCCGCCGCTGCCCTTACGCCATGCGCGCACGCATGGCGCTACGGTATTCGGGGGTGGCGGTAGACATCGAGGAAGTCAGCCTCAAGAACAAGCCGGCGCGGATGCTGGAATTGTCGAGCAAGGGCACGGTGCCGGTGCTGGCGTGTGCTGATGGGCGGGTGATCGAACAGAGCCTGGAGATCATGCACTGGGCGCTGGCCCAGCATGATCCGCAGGATTGGTTGCTCGGCAGCGATCCCGTGACGGCACAGGCCACGGGGCTGCTGATCGAAGAGAATGACACGGTTTTCAAACGGTGGCTGGACCGCTACAAGTACGCGGTGCGCTACCCGGAGTTCCCCATGGAGCACTATCGGGAACAGGGCGGGCAATTTCTCTTGAAACTGGACGGTCTGCTTGCGCGTAACGGCCATCTGCTGGCCGAACACCTGAGCCTGGCGGACATTGCAGTCGCACCGTTCGTGCGTCAATTTGCCCATGTGGATCAGGTGTGGTTTGCGCAAGCGCCGTACAAACATCTACAGAGCTGGCTGGAACAGTTCCTGGCATCGGAACTGTTCAACTCCGTCATGGCCAAGCCCTGACAGGGGCTTGTTCACTTGAAAGCGCTCAATCTGAAACCTGCTACATAACCCGAACCTGGACACATACCTTGTGGGAGTGGTGTGGGAGCGGTGCTTGCCAGCGAAGCTTTTGGTGGCCCCAAGGGCCTCTTCGCGACGGTCCAAACTCCCACAAGGTATGTGTCCAGGCGTCGGTGCTCAGTGCTGGGCTTTGTGATCCAGGGCGGCGTAGAAGTTGGCGCTCTGTTGCAGGTATTTCTGGGTGTAGCTCTGGGTGTGGCTTTTAGGGCTGTTGATTTCCACGTTGGCGCTGGCAGGCAGGGCTACGGTGGCGGAAACAGCGGAAGCGGCGATGATGGAGAAAAGATTGAAGTTCATGATGGTAACCCTCGATGTCAGTTGGCTTGCTTGCCCTTTCAGGCCGTGAGTCAAAAGTACATCCGAGGGTGGACATCGTTGAAATTCATTGCAGCAGTAGCGGATATCAGCGTCATTAATAGAAGCGCAAGTGCCTGATTCATCAGGGTCTGCGGTCTATTGTCGCAGCGCGCGCACCTCGGAGGACGAGGTGAAACGATGCAGCTGACGCCTTACTCTTCTTCGTCGCGACCGGTGAAGGCGCTCATGCAGACCAGCCGATGCTCGCTGTAGTCGTCGCTCAGGGTCCAGCTTTGCAGGGCCTCGTCGAAAGTCGCCGCTTCAAGCTGGGCACGGGTGAAACTCCAGCGTTTTTCGGCCCGGCCATCCATGCATTCGATCAACAGGCGGCTGTCGTCGAGGGTGAAATCGAAGGCGTGCAGGCCGTCGACTTCGAGCATGTTGCTGGTTTCGAGGGCATTGAGCAGGGTGTCGGTTGCAGCGGTCATGGTGTTCTATCGTGTTTGGGGAAGTGCTCATGATAGGCGATATTGCCCTGGGGCCGGGTGATCGTTTATCACGATCACCCGGCCATCCGCCTCCTCAATGGGAAAACAACGACCCGCCCACCTTCCCTGCCAGCTTCTCCGGCTTGATCAGGAACCGCGCCAGCGCCGGCAGCAGCCACAACGCGCCGAACATGTTCCAGAGCAGCATGAAGGTCAGCATCAGCCCCATATCGGCCTGGAACTTGATCGCCGAGAAGATCCAGGTGCAAACCCCAATCGCCAGGCACAGGCCGGTGAACAACACCGCCTTGCCGGTGGATTTCAGCGTCTGGTAATAGGCTTCCTGCAATGGCAGCCCGGCACGCAGGAAGCTTTCCAGGCGACTGTAGATGTAGATGCCGTAGTCCACGCCAATCCCCACACCCAGCGCCACCACCGGCAAGGTCGCGACCTTCACGCCAATGCCCATGAACGCCATCAGCGCATTGCCCAGCACCGAGGTCAGCACCAGCGGCAGAACGATGCACAGGGTCGCCGCCCAGGAACGGAAGGTGATCATGCACATGGTCGCCACGCAGACGTACACCAGGATCAGGATGGTCAGTTCCGACTCCTTGATCACTTCGTTGGTGGCCGCCTCGATCCCGGCGTTACCCGCGGCAAGAAGGAATTCCAGGCCGTCCTTGTTGTTCTCCTTGGCGAAGTCCTGTACCGCATGCACCGCACGGTCGAGGGTCGCGGCCTTGTGGTCGTTGAGGAACACCAGCACCGGCGCCAGCGAGCAATTGTTGTTGTACAGGCCATCGGCCCGGGAGATGGAGTTGTTCAGCACATCCGGGTTGCGCGACAGGGTTTCCCATTTCAGGTTGCCTTCGTTCATGCCCTTGATCATCTGCTTGGACACGGTCACCAGGGAAATCGCCGACTGCACGCCCTCGGTGTTCTGCATCTTCCACATCAGTTCATCGATGGGCGCCATCGCCTCATAGTGCGAACAGCCCTCGGGCGGGGTCTTGACCATCACCACCAGCACATCGGAACTGGTGGAGTAGTTGTTGATGATAAAACTGTTGTCCTTGTTGTAGCGCGAGTCGGGACGCAGCTCCGGCGCGCCCTGGTCGAGGTCGCCGATCTTCAGGTTCTGCCCGTACCAGAGGCCGCCGCCCAGGGCCAGCAGGGCCAGGACGATGGACACCGGGGCGACCCTGGGGCTGGCGAAGTTCGCCAGCAGGCGCCAGAACGGATGCTCGCGGGTCGCATCCTTCTTGCTGCGCTCGACCGCCCGCTTGCTGATGCCGACATAGGAGATGGCCACCGGCAGCAGGATCAGGTTGGTGAACACGATCACCGCCACGCCGATGGAAGCGCCGATGGCCAGTTCGCGGATCACGCCGATATCGATGATCAACAGGGTGATAAAACCCACGGCGTCGGCGAGGATCGCGATCATGCCCGGCAGGAACAGTTGCCGGAACGTGCGCCGCGCCGCCGTCAGGGCGTTGTCGGCGTCGCTGGACTGCAAGGCGATGCCGTTGATCTTCTGTACGCCATGGGAGATCCCGATGGCGAAGATCAGGAACGGCACCAGCATCGAGTACGGGTCCAGGCCGAAGCCGAACGCGTGCATCAGCCCCAGTTGCCAGACCACCGCCACCAGGGTGGTGCTCAACACGGCGACGGTGCTGCGGATGCACCGGGTGAACCAGTACAGCAGCACCAGGGTGATAACGAAGGCGACGCCGAAGAACAGCACCACCATGACCAGGCCATCGATCAGGTCACCGACCTTCTTGGCGAAGCCGACGATATGCACCTTCACATTGGGGTTCTGTGCTTCGAACTTGTCGCGGATCTTTTCTTCGAGCTGGTGGGAGAACTTCTGGTAGTCCAGTGCCAGCAACTTGCCCTGGTCCTTAGGGTCGGGATAGGACTCCAGCAGCGGGATATCGACGATGCTCGACTTGAAGTCGTTGGCCACCAGGCGCCCGACCTGGCCGGACTTGAGCACGTTGTTGCGCAGTTTTTCGAGACTGTCGGCCGAGCCGTTGTAGCTCTGCGGGATCACTTCGCCGCCGGCAAAGCCCTCCTCCGTCACCTCGGTCCAGCGCACGCTGGGGCTCCACAGGGACTTGAGGCCGGAGCGGTCGACACCCGGAATGTAGAACACCTCGTCGTTGACCTGACGCAGGGTCTCCATGTAGTCCTTGGTGAAGATATCGCCGTCCTTGGCCTCTACCGAAATCCGCACGGTGTTGCCCAGGTTGGCGAGGTCGTTGCGGTGCTCCATCATCTTTTCAATGAACGGATGCTTGAGCGGAATCATTTTTTCGAAGCTGGTGGACGGCCGGATCAGCGTGGCCTGCCAGAACAGGAAGACACTGACCAGCAGGCAGATAACAATCACTGCCGGGCGGTTGTTGAAAATCAGGCGCTCGAGAAACGTCGCCTTGTCTTGATGATGACTTTGCTGACTGCTCATACATTCCCGCCTTTCTTGTTATTGGCCCAGCTCAGCGCCCGTGGGCGTGGTGGTGTGGGCGCCGCCCTGGCCGACGAGGATCAGGTTGCCGTTGCCGGCCGCCGTCACCGCCGACAGGGAAATCCGGTCGGGACGGTTGAACACGCTGAAGGTCACGCCGTCATCGGTACTGCGGATCACGCTGCCGCCGTTGCCGACGATCACCAGCGAACCGTCATCCAGCAAGGTCGCGCCGGACAGGCCGAACTCCAGGGCACCACGGGCGGCCTTGAGTTCCACCGGTTCCCAACTGCTGCCGAAGTCAGTGGAGCGGTAGAGGTTGCCGCGCAAGCCGTAGGCCAGCAACGTGGAGGGCTGAGCGGTGCCGATCACGCCGAACAACGACCCCTGGTAAGGGCCGTCGACGTGTTCCCAGGTCTGGCCCCAGTCGGCGGAGCGGAACATGCTGCCCTGTTCGCCAACCACGAACAGCCCGGCATCCTTGACCGCGGCGATGGCGTTGAGGTGGAACTGATCGGGGTTGTCGATGCGGTCGCTGACGTTTTCCCAGTGCTGGCCGCCGTCGGTGGTTTCCAGCAGGGCCCCGTAGGCGCCCACGGCAAAGCCGGTGCGGGCGTCCTTGAACCAGAGGTCGAGCAACGGCGCTTCGCGCTTGAGGTCCTGGAACTGGCGGGTCCAGGTGGCGCCGCCGTCGCTGCTGGCGAGAATCTGCGCGTCGTGGCCGACGGCCCAGCCGTGCTGGTCGTCGACGAAATAGACCGCGGTGAGCATCTGCCGGGTCGGGACCTTGGCCTGGGTCCAGTGGCCGCCCTGGTCGTCGGAGAAGAGAATGTGCCCGCGATCGCCGACGGCCACCAGCCGCTTGCCGGCATGCACCACGTCGAGCAGCAGGCTCTTGATGGCCTTGGAGGATTCGATGGAGTAGACGGTGTCGGCAGTGGTGGACGCTGCCGCGTATACGCTGGCCGGCAGTGCCGCCAGTCCCGACAGCGAAAGCGCCGCCACCAGCAATGCCGTACCGCGCCATGTCGGCGGACAGCCAGAACCCGTAGGCCTCACAGGCTCATTCATAGACCTTTCTCCCCATTATTATTGTCAGGTCATCCAACCTATCAGGGCGCCTTCGAGGGCATTTTCATGACGGCCGGTTCGTCTGAAACCGGCAATCTAGAGCCCCTTCTAAAGCTGGAGCTATCCTATCGGGCTTTGGAATCGTCTGACAATCGACGCCACGTTATCTTTTGTTAACCCGGGGCGTTGAGGGGGAGCCTGAATGATGGGGCATCAGGTGAGGTGATGAACAAAGGCCACGAGCGTGGCCTTTGCGGGTGTGAATCAACTATCAGGCCAGGCTTTTGCTGACAACCTCGTACACATCGGCCGACAACTCGCCCGAACCGCGAATCCGCTCCAGCTCGGCCTTCATCAGCGCCTGGCGGGCGTCGTCATACTTGCGCCAGCGGGTCAGCGGCGCCAACTGCCGGGAAGCGATCTGCGGGTTCAGCGCATTGAGCTGGATCACCAGGTCCGCCAGGAAGCGGTAGCCGGAACCGTCCGCCGCGTGGAAGTTGATCAGGTTCTGCCCGGCAAAGGCACCGATCAACGCCCGCACCTTGTTCGGGTTCTTGATGGTGAACGCCGGGTGTTCCATCAACGCCTTGACCCGCTGCAAGCCACCCGGCAACGGGCTACCGGCCTGGACGCTGAACCACTGGTCCATGACCAGCGGATTGTCCTTGAAGTGCTCGGCGAAACTGGCCAGCGCCAACGCCTTCTCGGCCTCGAACGGCGAGTTCACCAGCACCGCCAGGGAGGTCAGGCGTTCGGTCATGTTGTCGGCGCTTTCGAACTGCTCCAGGGTCGCCGCCAGCACTTCAGGCTTGCCGCTGAGCATCAGGTACGACAGCGCGATATTCTGCAGGGCACGCCGGGCGAAATGTTCGTTCTCGGCCACGTAAACCGTGGTTTTCGACAGCGCGCGATTGGCCTGGTAACGCTGCCACAAACCGTCGAACAACTGCTCGGCCAGCTGCCGGCGAACGAATTCGCGAGCGGTGTGGATCGCCTCGACATCCGCCACTTCGCTGATCTCGGTGAGGTAGGCCTCGCCCGGCAACGAGAGCATTTCAGCAACCATCGCCTGATCAAGCTGCTCGTTGCCCAGCACGCTGCGCAAGGCCGTGACCAGACGCGGATCAAGCACCAGCGTTTCACCCTTCTGATGCTGGGCGATCAGTTCCTGCAGCACCTGCACCGACAATTGCTGGCCGGCGTCCCAACGGTTGAAACCGTCGCTGTCGTGCTGCATCAGGAACATCAACTGGTCGCGGTCGTAGGGGAAGCTCAGCTTCACCGGCGCCGAGAAACCCCGCAGCAGCGATGGCAGCGGCTTGGCGGCGATGCCGACAAAGGTAAAGGTCTGTTCGGCTTCGGTCACCGAGAGCACACGGCTGGTGGCGCCGGCGGCCACTTCACCCGTCAGTTGCAGGGCGATTTCAGCACCCTGGGCATCCAGCAGGCCGATCTCCACCGGAATCACGAACGGCAGTTTTTCCTGTTTATCCGGAGTCTGCGGGCAGCTCTGGCGGAAGGTCAGGCTGTAGGTCCTGGCGCTCGCATCGTAGCTTTCGCTGACAGCAAGACGCGGTGTACCGGCCTGGCTGTACCAGCGCTTGAACTGGCTGAAGTCGACGCCATTGGCATCCTCCATGGCCTTGACGAAATCGTCGCAGGTCACGGCCTGGCCGTCATGGCGTTGGAAATACAGGTCGCTGCCTTTGCGGAAACCTTCGGCACCGAGCAAGGTGTGGATCATGCCGACCACTTCCGAACCCTTCTCGTATACGGTCAGGGTGTAGAAGTTGGAGATCTCGATAAAGCTGTCCGGGCGCACGGCGTGGGCCATGGGGCCGGCGTCTTCGGCGAACTGGTGGGTGCGCAGGTAGGCGACATCCTGGATACGCTTGACCGTGGCCGAGTTCATGTCGGCGGAGAAGCCGGCATCGCGGAACACCGTGAAGCCTTCCTTGAGCGACAGCTGGAACCAGTCGCGGCAGGTCACGCGGTTGCCCGACCAGTTGTGGAAGTATTCATGGGCGACGATAGCCTCGACCCGCTGGTGCGCGGCGTCGGTGGCGGTTTCAGCCCGGGCCAGCACGGCGCTGGAGTTGAAGATATTGAGGCCCTTGTTCTCCATGGCGCCCATGTTGAAGTCGTTGACCGCGACGATCATGAAGATATCCAGGTCGTACTCGCGACCATAGACTTCCTCGTCCCAGCGCATGGACTTCTTCAGGCTGTTCATGGCGTGCTGGCACTTGTCGATATTTTCCGGCTCGACATAGATGCGCAGCGCGACGTTACGGCCGCTCATGGTCGCGAAGCTGTCTTCGACACACCACAGGTCACCCGCCACCAGAGCGAACAGGTAGGCCGGTTTCATGAACGGGTCTTCCCAGGTCGCCCAGTGCCGACCGTCGTCCTGGGGACCATTGCCCACCGGGTTGCCGTTGGACAACAGCACCGGGTAGCGATGCTGCTCGGCGATCACCGTGGTGGTGAACTTGCTCATCACATCCGGGCGGTCGAGGTAGTAGGTGATCTTGCGGAAGCCTTCGGCCTCGCACTGGGTGCAGAACATCGAGCCGGACTTGTACAGGCCTTCCAGGGCGGTATTGGTTTCCGGGTGGATCTTCACGCTGGTATCGACGCTGAAGTGCTCGCTGCCCGGGTGCAGGGTCAGGTGGCTATCGTCGATCTGGTAGTCGTTGCTCGACAACACGCGGTCGTCGAGTTGCACCGACAGCAGTTCCAGCAGTTGGCCATCCAGCACCAGCGGCGGCAGACCGGCACCGGCAGCCGGGTTGCGGCGCATCACCAGCTGCGCATGGACCAGGGTATGGTCCTCGAACAACTCGAAGGTCAGGTGCGTCTCGTCGATCAGGTAGTCCGGTGCCTGATAGTCCTTCAGATAAATCATCTTCGGTTGTTCGGTGCGCATGAGGGTGTCCTTTTACTGATGCACGGCGAGCTGGTAAGCCGTGTATTTACGGATATTGATCACGCCGGTGTCAAAGATCAGGTACTGGCCCTTGATCCCCATCAACGTGCCTTCGGCAATCGGGTCTTTGTCCAGGTTGAAGCTGACCACCTTGGTCGGGTAGTGCTCGATCGGATAGCGGATTTCCAGCGGCTCGACATCATGCACCGGCTGGATCGCCTGCAGACCGAAACGCGCCTGCAAGGCCGTGAAGCCCTCGGCACAGGATTCGAACAGTTGATCACGCACCGCCTTGAGGTCCACCGCCGGCGCATCGCCCTTGAGCAAGGCGCGCCAGTTGGTCTTGTCGGCCACCTGGCTGCGAAACAGGTCCTCGACGAAACCGGACTGCTGGCGGGTCGCCACACGGACAATCGGCAGCGCCTGACTGGCGCCCTGGTCGAGCCAGCGGGTCGGCAACTGGGTGGCGCGGGTGATGCCGACCTTGATCCCCGACGAATTGGCCAGGTAGACCACGTGGTCGGTCATGCAGAATTTTTCGCCCCAGGACGGTTCGCGGCAGGTGCCGGCGTCGTAATGGCAGCGCTCGGGACTCATGATGCAGGTGTCGCACTGGGCCAGCTTGGTCATGCACGGGTAGCAATAACCCTGGCTGAAGCTGGTCTTGGTCTTGCGTCCACAATGGGTGCAATGAATCGCCCCGAGGAATTCCAGGCGCAGCTTCTGGCCGATCAACGGATTGACCGGCACCTCGCTGTCACCCAGGCGAAAGGCGTACTGCACATCCGCGCCTTCAAGGCGCGTCGACATCTTGCTGATTGCACCGCGGCCAAGCTCGATCAATGGATGGCATCCGACTTGAACAGGATGTTCGGCACCGGCGCCGACTTCGAGGCGCATTCCTGCGCGCCCATGTAGCCGGTGCGCTGGTCTTCCGGCAGGTTCTGGGTTTCCCAGGCGATCATTGCCTGCAACGACAGCTCGCGCTGTTCGGCGCTGAGCTTGCGCCCGTCCGACCATTTGCCGATTTCCACCGCCAGTTTCAGGCTCTCGTAGATGTCGGGGGTGATGTTTTCAATCATTTCGATAAAAGAGGACATGCGCTCTCCACGCTTGAAAAAAGTCGACTAGATGGCCAGTTTACGACGAGACCAGAGGCCGCCCAACAAACCGCTGAAACATCCGATGAGCAGTCCACCGACATGGGCGCCGTTGGCGATTTCGCCGAAGCCGATCATCGAGACCAGGCCCGACAGGCACAACAACAGCCAGACCAGCATCATCACCAGCACACCGCGCGGCAGACGATAGACCGGGTTCGGCGACACCCATTGGTAGATCCAGCAATACCCGAGCAAACCGTAGAGCACCCCGGACAGGCCGCCGAACAGGGTCGGGCCGCTGACGTAGTACTGCGTATAGTTGGAAACCAGGCTGAACAGCAGCGTCAGCCCGATCAGGTTGATGCTGCCCTGGCGCAGCTCGATGCGCCGGCCCAGCTCCCAGTACCACATGCCGTTCATGGCGATATGCAGGATGCCGAAGTGGATCAGCATCGGCGTCACCAACCGCCACCACTGCCCCGCCGCCAGGCCATCGGCCAGGGGCGTGAACTGGACGTAGTTGCCGTTCACCCGGAAGTCGAGGAAGGTCAACCAGTGCAGGGTCTGGAGGTTGTCACCGAGCAGGGTCACGCCGGCGACGATCAGGCACAGCAAGAGGATGGTGGCGGTGGCCGGGCTCTGACGCACCTGGGTGAGAAAGTTCGGCCGGGTCATGGCCACGGGCTTGTCCGGGACTTCCAGGTGGTTATCCGGGTCGCCCGCGGGGAAACGCTGGTACAGCGACAGCACGTCGGCACTGATCGACTCGGGCACCCACAGCACCTGCTCGCCGGATTCCTCGTTGACCCGGTGCGGCACCTGCATGCGCTCCAGCAGTTTGACGAAGCCACTCAAATCAGTGGTCAACGGCAGGCGTAAGACAGCAGTGGCACTCATCGCAAAGCCTCGGGACGTTCGACGTCGACCCAGACGAATTTCTGCGGGTCGAGGGTGGTTTCCTGGTCCAGCCGGTAAGCCGCCAGCTTGCCGTAGAGCACGGCGCTGTAATCCAGGCAGGCCAGGTTGGGACGGATCGGCGCGGGCTTGCCGCTGCGCCAGTAGTGACCGACGAACAGCATCGGTTCTTCGAGACCGTAGCGCAGCAGGGCATTCTTTTCGGTCGAGGACAGTGCTTTGCTCGCCACCAATTCAGGCAAGGCATCCGGCTGGAAGACGATATCGCCGTAGGTCTGCGGATCGTCTTCCCAGAACTTGGTGCGGAAGAACGCCCGGGTCAGGCCGTCGCCGCCGGTCAACGTCAGGCCGTCCGGCAGGCGCATATCGGTGCCGCGCAGCAGGCGGTCGAACACCGTCGCGGCAAAACTGCCGGGCAGCGCCGAATCCTTGAGGAAGGCTTCGTCGATCCGGCCGTCGGGGTGCTGCGCCCGCAAAGGCGCGATCAAGCCGCCATCCCAGCAGGCATGCACCACGCGGAAACGTCCGGCATCGATGAACAGCGGCAGCTCGTAGAACCAGGCGAGAAAGTCATGCCAGTCCGCCGGGTGCTGTTCGAACTGGGTCAGGGTTTCATTAAGCAGCCGGGCATGCCGTGGCGTGTGCTCGCGGACGAACTGCTTGCCGCTGCCCGCGGCGGCCGGGGTGCTCCAGCCCAGGGCGTTGAACTCGTGGTTGCCCATGATGCACAGCGCCTGCCCGGCCTCGACCATGTCATGGACGATATGCAGGGCTTCGCGGATACGTGGGCCACGGTCGATGATATCGCCGAGGAACACCGCCATGCGCGACGGATGACGCCAGACGCCCCCCAGCTTCTGGTAGCCGAGCATGTCCAGCAGATGTTCGAGGGTATGGGCGCAACCGTGCACATCACCGATCAGATCGTAGCCACGCGCGGGATCGAGCATCAGTCGCCTCCACCACCCAGCCGACTGCCCCAGCCGAGCTTGGTGCGGCAGACTTCGTAATAGTTGTGATCCAGCGGGTGGATCAGCCGCAGCTTCTGCGGTTTCTTGCTGATGGTCACCGTATCGCCGGGGGCACAGGTGAAATG
This sequence comes from Pseudomonas gingeri, assembly GCF_013385425.1. GTDB lineage: Bacteria > Pseudomonadota > Gammaproteobacteria > Pseudomonadales > Pseudomonadaceae > Aquipseudomonas > Aquipseudomonas gingeri_D. The sequence continues at coordinate 50,219 of NZ_JACAQA010000018.1, forward strand.
GTTCTGCCCGTCACAGGAAACCTGCGGGTAGATCTGCATGTCCTTGGACACCACGATTTTCAACTCGCTGTTGCCGTCGACCACAATGGGGCGGCTGGACAAGGTATGGGGGTACATGGGCACGATCACAATGGCATCGAGCTTGGGATGCATGATCGGACCGCCGGCGGACAGCGCATAGGCGGTGGAACCGGTGGGTGTGGCGACGATCAGGCCGTCGGCTTTCTGGCTGCAGACGAACTGGCCGTCGATATACAGCTCGAACTCGATCATCCGCGTCGACTTGCCGGGGTGCAGGACCACGTCGTTGAGCGCATCGCCCTGGCCGATGGCTTCGGCATGGCGGCGTACTTCGGCCTGCAGCAGGAAGCGATTTTCCACCAGGTAATGGCCGTCGAGGACCTTGGCCACTTCGACCTCGAGGTCGTCCGGGCGGATATCGGTGAGAAAGCCCAGGTTGCCACGGTTGATCCCCAGCACCGGGATATTGTGCCGGGCCAGCGCGCGGGCGGCGCCGAGCAGGCTACCGTCGCCGCCGACGACGATGACCATGTCGCAGACTTCGCCGAGCATCTTGCGCGACGAGGTTTGCAGGCCGTGGCCCGGCAGGACCTCGGCGATGGTGTCCTCGAGGATGACGTGCAGGTGCCGCGCCAGGAGGAATCTCTTCAACCGGCGAACGGTTTCCAGCACCTGCGAACTGCCCAGGCGGCCAATGATGCCGATATTGCGAAATTGCTCCATGGGGCTCCTGCGGGGTCTGGGACGGGCAAAGGGGAGATTATGGGCGAAAGCCGGCCCGAGACAAAACCCTTTCAGCTATGCTCGCAGGATGATCCTCTTCCCCGACTTGCTCAACCTGCCCCGACAGTTGCGCCATCCCGAAGTGCGCGACCTGGCCTGGGTCATCCTGGCGCCGCCGATGCTGGAAGACACGCCATGGCCGCAACGCCACCCGTTGGCCGGCAGTGACTGGGTCCAGGCACCGGACCTGTTGGAGCGGTGGTTGCATGGGCTGGACCGCAATCCCATCGAGTTGCAGGGGTGGTTGGTACGCGGGGCGACCCGGCGCCTGGGGTTGTATTACGAGCGACTGTGGCAGTTCGCGGTGCAGCAGGCACCGGGGATCGAGCTGATCGGCGCCAACCTGCCGATCCGCCGCGAGGGCCACACCCTGGGTGAGTTGGACCTGCTGTTGCGCGATCGCGATGGTGTGCATCACCTGGAATTGGCGATCAAGCTGTACCTTGGCCCGCAACACGGCGGCGGCGAAGACCCGGCACGCTGGCTCGGCCCGGGCTGCCATGATCGGCTGGACCGCAAGCTGGCGCACCTGAGCGAGCACCAGTTGCCGATTTCCGCCCGGCCGGAAAGCCGCCAGGCCTTGGCGGCGCTGGATATCCATCAGTTCAGCGCACAGCTGTGGCTGGGCGGTTACCTGCTGTATCCGTGGCCGGGGACGGCGCGTCCGCCCCGGGGGGCTCATCCGCAGCATCTGCACGGGCGCTGGCTGCATCAGCGCGACTGGGCGGACTTTATCAAGCGCAGCCCGGTGGGCCGCTGGCAACCCCTGCCCCGCCATGCCTGGCTGGCGCCGGCGCACTATGCCGAGGCAGACGCCTGGTCGCGGGAGCACCTGGCCCAGTGGCTGGAGGAGCTCGACCCGCACGCGCCAGCGCAGTTGCTGGTGCGCCTGACCCAGAATGCGCAAGCCGACTGGGAAGAGGCCGAGCGCTTGTTTCTGGTGGCTGATCTCTGGCCGAATGTGCCGGGTACCGGCTGAGTCCTGCGGTGAGCTTTCTGGCCTCTTCGCGGGCAAGCTCCGCTCCCACATTGATTTTGCGTCGTACGCAAATGGTGTGATCGACACAAAACCCTGTGGGAGCGGAGCTTGCCCGCGAAAGCGTCGGCACAGACCTACAACTGACCGATCTGCTGCACATGTTCTCTGTCGATGTCCGCAGACGCCAATGCCAGCAACGCCCGACACCGCCGCTCGATCTGCACCACCGTAGCCCTGAACGCCATCATCACCGCCGCTTCATCGCCCTCCTCGTCAAACCAGCGACAAACGCAAGGCCAGGGCCGCCAGGGTCACCAGCAGCACCGGCAGGGTCAGGACAATCCCGACCTTGAAGTAGTACCCCCAGCCGATACGGATATCCTTGCGCTCCAGCACATGCAGCCAGAGCAAGGTGGCCAGGCTGCCGATGGGGGTGATTTTCGGGCCCAGGTCGCTGCCGATGACGTTGGCGTAGATCATCGCCTCCTTCACCACGCCGCTGGCCTGGCTGGCGTCGATGGACAAGGCACCGATCAGCACCGTCGGCAGGTTGTTCATGACCGAGGACAGGAACGCGCTCAACAGCCCGGTGCCCATGGCCGCGCCCCAGATCCCGTAGTTCGCGAAGTGATCCAGCCAACCGGCCAGGTAAGTGGTCAACCCGGCATTGCGCAGGCCATAGACCACCAGGTACATGCCCAGGGAGAAAATCACGATCTGCCACGGCGCCTCTTTCAGCACCTTGCGGGTCGAGATCTTGTGACCCCGTGCAGCGATCCCCAGCAGCAAGGCCGCGCACACCGCCGAAATCGCGCTGATGGGAATCCCCAGGGGCTCCAGGGCAAAACACCCCACCAGCAGGATGATCAACACCCACCAGCCGGCAATGAAAGTCGCCTTGTCGTGAATTGCGCTGGCGGGCAGCTCCAACTGCCGCGGATCGTAGTCACGGGGAATGTCGCGTCGGAAGAACCACAGCAACACCAGCAGGGTCGCCGCCACGCTGACCAGGTTCACCGGCAGCATCACCGAGGCATAGGCATTGAAGCCGATCTTGAAATAGTCCGCCGAGACGATGTTCACCAGGTTCGACACCACCAGCGGCAGGCTCGCGGTGTCGGCGATAAAGCCGGCGGCCATGACAAATGCCAGAGTCGCCACCTTGGAAAAACGCAGGGCCAGGAGCATGGCGATCACAATCGGCGTGAGGATCAACGCCGCGCCATCGTTGGCGAACAACGCCGACACCAACGCCCCCAGCAGCACGAAGGCGGCGAACAGCTTGCGTCCGCTGCCCCGCCCCCAGCGCGCCACATGCAGTGCCGCCCAGGCAAAGAAGCCGGCTTCGTCAAGCAACAGGCTGATGATGATCAGGGCGATAAAGGTGCCGGTGGCATTCCAGATGATCTCCCACACCAGCGGAATATCAGTGAGATGGACCACACCGCAGAGCAAGGCCAGCAGCGCGCCCAGACAGGCGCTCCAGCCAACGCCCAGGCCCTTGGGCTGCCAGATCACCAGGGTAATGGTCAGCAGGAAAATCAACGCGGCAATCAACATGCACAACAACCTTCAAGGTTAGCAAGAGGGGGAGTAAAAGCTCAGCAACAGCGCAGTGGTCGGTCACTCATGGCCTGCAGGCGCCGGATATCCGCCGCCAGCCAGTTCTCGCTGGCCTGCAGGGTGCCTTGCAGCAAGGTCGAAACCCATTGCGGCAGCTCCGGGTGCAGACGATAAAACACCCATTGTCCCTGACGTCGGTCAGCCAGCAGCCCGCCCTGGCGCAGTTGCGCCAGGTGCCGGGAGATTTTCGGCTGGCTCAATTCCAGGGCGGCGGTCAATTCGCACACGCAGAGCTCACCCTCACGAGCCACCAGCAGCACAACGCGGCTACGGGTTTCGTCAGCCAGGCATTTGAAGAGTTCCACAGGGGAGGCAAAACAGGGCATCGCGAGCAGCTCTATACATATGGATTTTCGAATATATGAGTAAGCATATATAAAAGCAAATCCCAGTCACAGAGAATGCAGGCCCTCCCCTGAGTTGCCTTGGGCAAAATGCTGCTAAACCTATTAAGGTGTAGGGACTCCGTCGCTCAAGAATGGAGGTTCCAGCCCTGATGATTCGAGGAACACCGTATGCCGTGGAAAAATACCGACAGTCGCTACAGCAGCCTGTCGATTGCACTGCACTGGTTGATGCTGGTGCTGTTGGCGGTGGTTTACGCCTGTATCGAGTTTCGCGGGATATTCCCCAAGGGCAGCGGCGGCCGGGCGCTGATCGTCGAGGCGCACTACATGTTCGGCCTGACCGTGTTCCTGCTGGTGTGGCTGCGTTTGCTGGCCCGTGCCCTCGGCGTGGCACCGAAGATCGTCCCCGCGCCGCCGGTCTGGCAGATGCTGATTTCCAAGCTGATGCACTGGGCTTTGTACCTGTTTATGATCGCTACGCCGGTCCTGGGCTGGTTGGTCGTCAGTGCGCAAGGACATTCGGTGCTGTTCTACGGCGTCGAGCTGCCGGCGCTGACGGGGGAAAACCTGGATTTTGCCAAAGAGATCAAGGGCTGGCATGAACTGCTGGCGACGATCGGCTACTGGCTGATCGGCCTGCATGCCCTGGCCGGTCTGTATCACCACTACTTCGTGCGGGATAACACCCTGCTACGCATACTGCCCAAGCGTCGTGCTTGAGCCCCGATGCCTTCTTGCTCGCAACGATAACGCGAGGTCTCGGAGCCCTGCGCAACCTGTAGGAGCATGGCTTGCCAGCGAAGCCTTTGGCGATCTTGAGGGCCCCTTCGCGAGCAAGCTCTGCTCCTACAAGGACCGGGTTTACAAAGTAAAACCTCGGCGACCCTGTAAACCACCGGTGTGCACGAAGACCAGGCGCGTGCCAGGGGCAAAACGTCCGGCGTTCACCTCTTCCTGAAGCGCCAGTAAAGCCTTGCCGGTATACAGCGGCTCCAGCGGTACTGCGCTCTGTTGCTCGCTTTGCACGATAAAATCCAGCAGCGTCGGATCGACCTTGGCAAAACCGCCACGGCAGGCGTCGATCAGTTCAAACGCCGGGCTCATTACCCCGCCCTCCTCCAGGATCGCCGCGACCAAAGGTGCCACGCCATGGTCAGCCGGCACCGCCAGGGCACCATATACCGGTCGACGCCCGGCTTCGGCCAGCACCAGCCCGGCCAGGGTGGTGCCGGTTCCGGCAGCCAGCCACCAGCCGTGATAGTCATCCCAGCCGAGTGCCGGTAGTTGCTCATGGACCTTTTCCAGCAAGACCCCACAACCACGCGCGCCCATCAAACCGCCACCGCCCTCCGGAACGCCGTGCAGGTGTGGATAGCGTTGCTGCCACGACTCCCAGAAGCCTGGCGCATGCCGCGCCCGATAACCGCCATAGCCGAGCCAGTGCAGCTCCATGCCGAAGGCCTGGAGATCGACGACGGTGGGAGTTTGTACCGGATTGCCACGCAGCAGGCCGACGGTGGGGAAACCGAAACGCTTGCCCACCGCCGCCAGGGCGTGCAGGTGATTGGAGTGCGCGCCACCCAGGCTGATCAGGCCTTCGGCACGGGCCTGCCGGGCCGCCGCCAGATGTTCGGTGAGCTTGAACCACTTGTTGCCGCTGATCAGCGGATCGATCAGGTCGAGGCGCAGTATGGCCACCTCGACCTCAGCCTGGGTCAGCCAGTCCAGGTGCAGGGGTTCGAGGGGGGCGTGGGGGTGCCAGTCAGCAGGGGGTAGCATTGCGGGGTGGTCCGATGGGAGGAGACCCACCAGTTTAACAGTTCAGGTCTTGTGGCGTTCTCGAGGGCCTCTTCGCGGGCAAGCCCTGCTCCTACAGATTCGAGCCGATCACAAAATTTGCGCACGACACAAGGTTGTAGGAGCAGGGCTTGCCCGCGAAGAGGCCCTTAAGCCTTGCAGCGCTCATCGAGGCGCCATCGCCAGCAAGCCGGCGCCTACAGGAGAAAGGCCGCGTTCAGTCTGCTCAGACCTACAGCCCAGCCGCCAACCGCGAACCCTGGTCGATCGCCCGCTTGGCATCCAGCTCCGCCGCCACGTCCGCGCCGCCGATCAGGTGCACATTCTGCCCCGCCGCCACCAGCCCGTCCTGCAACTCGCGCAACGGGTCCTGCCCGGCGCAGATCACCACGTTGTCTACCGCCAGCAACTGCGGCTCGCCACCGCCGATGCTGATATGCAGGCCCGCCTCGTCGATCTTCAGGTACTCGACGCTGTTGAGCATCTGCACCCGCTTGTTCTTCAACCCGGTGCGGTGAATCCAGCCGGTGGTCTTGCCCAGGCCATCGCCGACCTTGGAGGCCTTGCGCTGCAACAGAAACACCTCACGGGCCGGTGCATGGGGTTCGGCCTTGATTCCGGCCACCCCGCCACGCGCCTCAAGGTGGGTGTCGATACCCCACTCCTTCCAGAACGCCTCGCGATCCAGGCTGGTGGCCACACCTTCATGCACCAGGAACTCCGAGACATCGAAGCCGATACCACCAGCGCCGATCACCGCCACCTTGTGGCCCACCGGCTTGCGCTCCAGCAGCACATCCAGGTAGCTCAACACCTTGGGATTATCGATGCCGGGAATCGCCGGCAACCGTGGCGCGATGCCCGTGGCGAGAATGATCTCGTCGTACCCGCCAGCCACCAGTTGCGCCACATCCACCCGTGTATCCAGGCAAACCTCGACATGGGTGGCCTGCAGCTTGCGCTTGAAGTAACGCAGGGTTTCGAAGAACTCTTCCTTGCCCGGTACACGCTTGGCGACATTGAACTGGCCACCGATCTCACTGGCCGAATCGAACAGCGTCACCTGGTGCCCGCGCTCGGCCGCCACGGTGGCCGCCGACAGACCCGCCGGCCCGGCGCCAACCACGGCAATTTTCTTCACCTGGGTGACCGGCAGGTAATTCAGCTCGGTCTCGTGGCAGGCCCGCGGGTTGACCAGGCAGGAGGTCAACTTGCCGCCGAAGGTATGGTCCAGGCAGGCCTGGTTGCAGCCGATGCAGGTATTGATTTCGTCGGCACGCCCTTGGGCCGCCTTGTTGACGAACTCCGGGTCGGCCAGGAACGGCCGGGCCATGGAAACCATGTCGGCGTCGCCCTCGGCGAGGATCTGTTCGGCCACTTCCGGGGTGTTGATCCGATTGGTAGTGATCAGCGGAATGCCCACCGAGCCACGCAACTTGGCGGTGACCTTGCTGAACGCTGCGCGCGGTACCTTGGTGGCAATGGTCGGAATCCGCGCCTCGTGCCAGCCGATACCGGTGTTGATGATGGTCGCGCCGGCCTGCTCGATGGCCTTGGCCAACTGGACGATTTCGTCCCAGGTGCTGCCGCCTTCCACCAGGTCGAGCATCGACAGGCGGAAGATGATGATGAAGTCCGAACCCACCGCCTCACGCACCCGGCGCACGATCTCCACGGGCAGGCGCATGCGGTTCTCGTAGCTGCCGCCCCAGCGGTCGGTGCGGTGGTTGGTGTGGGCCGCGAGGAACTGGTTGATGAAGTAACCTTCCGAACCCATGATTTCGACGCCGTCGTACTCGGCATTCTGGGCCAGGGCTGAACAGGTCACGAAATCGGCGATCTGTTTCTCGATACCTTCCTCATCCAGCTCTTTGGGCTTGAACGGGTTGATCGGGGCCTGGATCGCACTCGGCGCCACCTGTTTCGGGCTGTAGGCATAACGCCCGGCATGGAGGATCTGCAGGCAGATCTTGCCGCCGGCCTGATGCACCGCGTGGGTGACGATGCGATGCTGGTCGGCTTCGGCCTGGGTGGTCAGCTTGGCCGCGCCGGAATACACCCCGCCCTCGTCGTTTGGCGCGATACCGCCGGTCACCATCAGGCCGACGCCGCCACGAGCACGTTCAGCGAAATAAGCCGCCATGCGCTCGAAACCGCCGGGCTTTTCCTCAAGGCCGGTGTGCATCGAGCCCATCAGGGTGCGGTTGCGCAACGTGGTGAAACCCAGGTCGAGCGGGGCCAGCAGGTGCGGGTATTGGGCGGCGGTCATAGAAACTCCACAACGGGCAAGATCACGGGATGCGGGAAGCTCTTCGGCCCCCGTCAGTTGTATGACTGGCACATTAAAGACGCCCAGGCCCTGGCTCAATGACCGAAACTGACAACTTATTGATCGAAACGTACAGCACCACCCTCGGCAAAAACGCCGACGTCGCCTCCCCGAGTCAAAGACTCCCGTAGCGCTCATCCGTGCTTTTGATTCTTTTATCGGCTGGTCACGACAGGCTACATCCAACGTCATCCAATCCGGCTCTTCCGGAGGGCGATGAGCAATCACTGCATGTCAACCAGCCCGTGCAACTCCAGCAAATTTTCTGCGTGTAGGATATTTTTCATGTGATATTTTTTTTGCAGGGCCTCCAGCCCAAGCGTCACATCCACCACTCCAAGTTCTTTTTTTATTGAAAAGTATTCGCCGCCCCAACAAACAAAATTCCAGATCGCATTCTCCCCCACCAACATGGGTGGAAGCAGCTTGAGTGGGACTGCGCCAGATTCACCGGGCGTGACGGGGTAGCACATGGTGCTATCCAACACCTTCTCCATAATCAACTTCATTGGCAAGGTCGCCTTATAACGTTCGAAAACGGCGTCTGCTCTTTGACGCCAAGCGAAGTTGAGAAGACTCAAGGCATACTCATGAAATGGAATAGTCTCCGGGCAAATACCTGCAATCTCTCCCTGTCGAGTGAAGACAGGCACGTACTCGGCGGCAACGACACGCTTTGCCATCATTAACCGTCCCAGCCGTGTCGGCGAGGGTATTGGCCATTGAGCAGACTGCTTGAAGTTTAGACCTATCCGGCTATTTCCAATCAGTTCTATGACGCCCGCAGGAGAAAGAAAGTTTTGAGGCCACTCAACGCTCGCATGTTTTCCAAGCTGCTCGACAACTTTCTCCCGATAAGGTGTCCTTAGCCCAAAGAAGCAAAAATCAACAGTGGGGTTTTTATTCAAAGATGCTGGAATCAGATGCTCTGAAAAGCCCAATTCGATATAGGCAGCCGGACAAAATCTTGAATAGAATGGAACCGAGCTTTCCACCATAGTCCATATGAACTTGGCATTTCTGGCGACTTCGGCGAAGGTTTGAAACCGGGTAACCCACTCGGGTTCATCCCGCCAATTGAAACCCTTGCCATCAGGTATTTCCGTGGCAATGATTCCGTAGTCGATTTTTGACCTGACTATTTCTGCGAGCATGCCAGGCTCGAAGTATTCCCAAAATATATTGATGGCGGATTTTTCTACGTGCGTTCTGGAAAAAGTGACCTTATGTCCCAGTTCAAGAAGCCCCGCTTGGAACCAATCGGCCATGTCAACCAAGGTCGACTTGCCAACTTCATGGTGATTGGCCGTACAAAAATGAAACCAGGCCATAACTCAAGCGTCTCCTGAAAAATAGTTCTGATATCGCCAGTACCACTCGATATCGGCAGTCCTCCTGATAGGTATAGCTCCGCCAGCCATTCGCCACCCGCGTTCTACGATTTTGACACACTCTCCCGCTCAATCTCCCGCTCAATCGGACTGTATGACCTCACCTCAGCCTTTGACAAAAGGCTTCAATAGACCATGGGCCGCAGAGTGACGAAGCGTGAACCAGATCCAAAGATAGGTACGCCAGCGAAGTGGAAGTTGCGAGTCGAGAAAAATCTTTTTGAAGTAAAAAAACAAAGCTCCCCGCTCCGCCAACGGAGCCTCGCCCATCGCTTCCGGCAGCGACTCTGTCGCCACTGGTTCCCCCCGAAGCGCCAGAGTCAAACGACCGGCCGCATGGCGCCGATTATCGCTCAATCTGATGAATATCGAATCATCCTGGAAACGCCCACGTTTGCTGTACGTTGCGTCGTAGGCAGCCTTGCCAGTACGATAGTGCAAGTGTTCGAAAACCACATCGTGCAGATAGATAATCCGCTCAAAACCCTGATGTTGGATACGTTTGAAAATATCGAAAAGATGAAAATCTATAAACGCCCCCGTATAGGCCGTCGGATAAGGATCGATCAGCAACTCGCAGGTGCTACGTGACAGGATAGGAAAGGTTGCCAAGCCACCTTTTTTTAGCAAATCATTGCAATAGCCCAAGTAAATCCGATCAGAAAAACGACTGTCCATAGCCCGTAATTCCCGATCCCAGCCCGAGGTCCGCATGACCATGTCATCATTGACCAACACGATGATCTGCCCACGCGATGCCTTATAGCATTCGGTATTATAAGCCCCCATGGATCGGTTAGGACCGATAATCCGCACCGTCTGCAAGGGGCCCCCATCCAGATGGTGACTTCCCGGATCATCCTCGTCGACGTAGAGGATCACCTCGATGGCGTGGAGGTGATCTGCCGTATTCACTACGCTGTCGAAAAAACGTGCGACCAACTCAGGTCGCCCCCGGGTTGGTAGCAACAGAGATATCAACGCCTGGCCTTGCAACGGATCACTGGATCCAGAAGCGCTCTGCATGATGGCTCCTGCACTGCTCTTGACTGCGGACAGTTCAGTTTCCATTTATTACCCCTTATTCAAAGCTAGCGGCGAACAACTCACGCGATCAGTCATTTGCCAATAGGCGAATAGATCGTGCGGAAACGGCCGCTCCAGCGCGAACTGTTCGGCCATTGCCTGATATCCCGCATGCATTCGCTCATACAATACTCCAGCGCCTTTGACGTAATCCCGCAGTGCTTCAAGCCAATCGGGCCGTTCCAGGTCAATCTGGGGGCAGCACGCCGCAATCTGCGATGTGTCTGCCGTGCCCAGGGAAACGGTTACCCTGCCGACCCGCAGGGCGGCGATGATGCGCATCAGCGAAAGCCAGCGCCACTCCAGGCGCTGGGGAAGATTGAGCACCAGCCGGGTCGAACGGTTCAATGCATCGCGCTGCTCATGGGAGACAAAACGTCGAGGGCTGGCGACAGAAAAACCTTGTTCCTGCAGCCGATCCAACAGCTTGGCGCGATAGTCCGTGATAACGCCGGTAAAAAGTAGATCGCTTTCGAACACCTCCGTCTCCGAGAGTGGCTCGACTAACGCAAGCCTTGGAAAGCTGATCGTTCGTACGGGAACACCTGGCAGCATCTTATCCATATTAACCAGTGCGGGAAGATCACCCAGTATCAGAAAACTGCAGATATAGGGTAAACACTCGAACAAATGCTGGATACGTGCCACCTGCACGCTGGGGTGCATATAATCGTTGTTATTCCAGAGCGGGTCGCCATGGATAAAAATCTTGTCATTCACAAAGTCCAGATGTTCGGTCATGATCACAGCGACGCGCTTGTTGTGGCGCGTGCAAAAATCCACGAGGGTGTCACGTGACGGCTCGGAAAAGTTCTCAATCACTATATTCAAGCACTCTTCACTGGGGCGCTTGCCGATGCTAACCGGATACCCCTGCTGCTGAAGTGCAAGGACGAGGAAATCGATCTGATCGCTGATACCGAAGTACGAATGGTTATAGACCCACAGGTGAACGGGCGGCCGGTTATGGAGTTGCATCATGCTTTTCCCTTTCTTATTGTCGTCTCCGGTTGCGGAGCCGAGTCCGTTCCAGCCAAACCGGCAATAACCGACTGTTTGACGACCTGCAGGTTCCCGCCCGAGTAAGACCTTTTATAACGGCCCTTGTCCAATTTCTCAGCCGTCAACGCTCCATCACTCTGTAAAACGGCATGAAAGCATCCTTTGTAAAGAATGATGTTGAAACCATGAAACCCTTCGACCACCAGTTGCAGCTCAGCCCCATGCCCTCCGGCCGCAGCAGGCGCAGCCTGCGCCGGGTTCTCGGCCGAAGCCGACAGCGCCTTTCGCCAGCCCCGGTATTGACGCAACCATTGTGAACAACGACTGTGCAGACGCGGGAACGGCAGCAGCAAACTTGAGATTATCCTCAGCGTCTGCGAGGGCTCAGGTTGCCGGGCCTTTCCTGGTTGCGGCAGGTACCGTCCCATCAGTCCGGGCAAACTGTGTGCAAATACAATCGGCCGGCCCTGTGGCTGACGATATTGAGTCAGCACCGACCAATCCTGGGCGACCATGACCGGGCAACCTTCCAGGAGTACGAAATACGCTCCCTGGGACCAAACACTGTACAACCCGGTATTGATCCATAGTTCCGGGCGGGCGCTGCAGCCAAAAGCCCGGCGTAATCCGACCGCATCAAGCAAACATGACTTCAAGGCTATCGGAGGAGCCAAGGCGGGCTGGGCCGGTGTCCTATGCTCGGCGTAAAGCTGGAGCACGCGGGTCCAGAAGGTATCTGCAAACGCCTCCACGGTGAAATCCGTCATGGCTCGCTGGTGAGCGGCCTGCTGCAATGCGAAATACCGCTGCGACACGAGCAGTTCGGGGACACGCAGCAGCAGCTCCTCGACAATCAACTCGTCCTCACGACTCGTCCGCGCAGGTATCTTCCAGGGCTGCACAGCAACGGACTCGGCACCCACCGTAACCCCGTGTACATTGTCCTGAAGTAATCCGTTGCTTCCCTGGACCGCGGCAATGACAGGAACGCAGCCCAGGCTCATCGCCCTTAGAATATCGAACGTACATAACACGTCCGCAGGCTGCAGGAAGATATGCGAGCCGGCCATCAAGGTCTCGACTTGGGCACTGGAAGAGGCCGCCCACAGAATGCTACGCCCCGTCTCACGCTCGATGAATACGTGATCGACACCCGCCGCATCGAGTGCCTCCGGTGTCGGACGCTCACAGACCATACTGAGCGTGGCGCGATGGCCTGCGGCACAGAAGTCTTTCCAGAAGCGCAGAACTCGATGCCCACCACAGCTGAAAAAATCGCTCTCGTGATCCGGTGTGACCACAAAGAGAAACCTGGGTTGGCTGAGTGGTGGTTTCTCGGGAAGCGTCTTCCAATCCTGCCTCATCGGCGCGGGCAGTCCGATGGGCGTAGTGAAGAGCCGTGGCTCAATCTCCGGAGTCTCGAGAAAGTCACTCAACGCGCCAAGGGCATCGGGTTGGTGGGAGAAGACCCCCAGGCACAAAGGCCCTCCCAACAAACGTCGATAATGCTCACGAATGAGGGGCAACTTCTCCTCGACAGTGTCTTGCGCCACAACCCAAGGCGAGAACAAAGAGCGCAAAGACTCGAAATGCAACAAAAAGGGTCGAGCCAGGCTAGGGAACGGCACCGAGTGAAAAATCTCTATATCGCCAGGCAACTTCCGCATCAGTTGACGGCTTTCAGCCTCAAAACCGCTGATGTCAGGCATGACCTGATGATCGGCTTGCTTTGCCAGCCCCGACAGCATCCACCGACGAACATCGGCAGAGCTGGCAAGCTGATTTTGCAAGGCTACGTTGTCCCAGGCATTGATAGCGACCCCGACCGGTGCTCGGTCGAATAGCCCGCTATACAACGGATGAAATCCACGCCATGGAATGTAATGGCCCTGATTCCAGGCAACGGCCACTGCCAGCTCGTTCATGGTGTGTTCCCTCCATTGCGCCTGCACCTCATGAGCGGATCTCCTGGAGGCCAGGCACCGACAAGACGTCATATTTGACCTGTAGATCGGCAAACCCCGTGATGCCCGGGGTATCGGCGAATTTCAGCCAGATCAATGAGCGTCGTACATCCAGAAAGCGATCTTCCTCTGGCGTTACTTGAGTGCAGCCAACATCCAGGAAGTATTCAGCGCCCACCAGCCCGGCATACAGGGAAAACCTGACAACCAGGCACTCTCCAGCGTCCGCCGATAACAGGGGGTCTTTACGCATCAGCAGGTTGGTCCCGAAGACATAGGTCCCATCGAGCGACACGATGGCAAACCCCGCGGACACGCCATCAAGTTTCTTATGGAAAAGCAACTTGACCAATAGTTCCACCGTCTGGCCCGAGGCGATCGTCGGTGGATCCCTACGCCCATCAACCAGCACCTCAACATCGATTATCTGAGCCTCACCACTGCCCAGCCGCGTTTCATGAGCGTTGTAGAAAGGCCTTTCGCAGACCACATCGGCTCGCCCATTGGCCAGCAACCGCGATTGCTCCACTTCACCTGACCCAGCCTGGCCTGGTTTGTCCGACATGTCCTTTGGCTGATCCGGGCCAGATAGAAGATTCTGATAATGGTTGACCGCGGCGACAATCAGACCGTCATAGCACACGCGACCATTCTCGATCACCAGTCCACGCTGGCAAAGACGCAGCAGAGTATCGGCGCTGTGAGAGACAAACAGGATGGTTTTGCCTTGCTCGACAAACTCACGGATACGTTGGAAGCAGCGGTGCTGAAACCGCGCATCGCCAACACTCAGCGCCTCATCAATGATCAGGATTTCCGGTTCTACGTGAATGGCCGCCGCAAAAGCGACGCGTACGAACATGCCCGACGAGTAGGTCTTCACCGGCTGATCGAAGTGTTCGCCTATCTCGGCAAATGCTTCGATTTCGGGCATCTTCGCCTCCATCTTGGCTCGACTGAAGCCCATGATCGAGCCATTCAGAATCACGTTCTCCCGTCCGGTAAATTCCGGATTGAAGCCCGCTCCCAACTCGAGTAGTGCCGAAATCTTACCGCTCACACAGACGCTGCCGGTAGTCGCCTGCATCACCTCACAGATAATCTGCAGCAACGTCGACTTGCCAGAACCATTACGACCCAATACGCCGATGAACTCGCCCTTGCTCACCTCGAAAGAAACGTCATGCAATGCCCAGAACTCTTTGTGGTATTGCTTGCGCAAAGGGTGAAGCCCTTCGATCAAACGCTCACGAGGCGACGAGAACAGCCTGAACTTCTTGGAGACATTCTTCACGGAGATTACGATATCGTTTGGCATGGCGATTAAAGGACATCCGCGAATTCCGGCTTCAGCCGACGAAAGATAAAAGACCCCAGAAACAACAGAAAGAGGCTCCCCCCCCAGAAAACCAGCGTCTGATCCAATGCAGGTAAGGAAACCCTTTGGAAAATCAATGCCTCGCGATACCCCTGGACGATGTAGTACATGGGGTTATAGACCATCCATTTAGCGATGACTGGTGGCATGATGTCCGAGGACCAGACAATCGGTGTGCTCCAGAACCACAAGTTGAGCAAAATCGTCAGGGCCTGGCCAATGTCCCGATAGAACACCTGCAGCGCCGCAAGCAACCATCCCAGTCCCAACAACAGAACACCTGTGCAGAATAGAAAATAGACAAATAGCAGGCGCTCCGGGAGCAGCGGTACGTTGTAGAACAGCATTAATCCCGCTAGTACCAGTAGGAACACGCCATGAGGAATCAGGCCCGCCAGCAGATGAACCAACGGAAGGACCTCCGTGGGGAAAACCGTTTTCTTGACCAGATGGCTATTGCGGGTGACCGAATGGGTTATAGCTTGCAAGGCATCACTGAAAAAGAACCAAGGCACCAGGCCGCAGACAAACCACAGGATAAAGGAGGTGTTCACCGGTCCCTGGGAACGGAAACCGACGGCGAAGACGAAATAGAACACCGCCACCACCGCGAGGGGGTGGGCAAACGCCCACAACATCCCCCCGAGTGTTCCGACATAGCGACTCTGCAAATCACGCATAGCCAGCGCTAGAATCAAGGCGCGATGCCGAAAGACATTGCGCAACAGCTGTCTCGCAGAAAGTTGACTAGTCAAACGACGATCCTTTTATGGTCTTGTGCATCAGCACTGTCAGACGTTGCCGTAGACCATGTTCTTGATCATGGTGAAGCCCTTGATCAAGTCTTTGATGCCATCATCCAGCGACATGGAAGGCCGGTAGCCCGTCGCTTCCAGCTTGGCATTGGACACCACATAATTACGTTGGTCCTGATCCTTGCCCACCGCTGCCTCGAGGAATACGAAGTCCAGAATATGCGCTTGAATCCGCTCACACAACTCACGCTTGGAAATGTTCGCGTCCGATAGACCAACGTTGTAAATTTCACCTTTCATGGAAGAGAAATTTTCCAAACCATGCAGAAATACCCGAGCCACATCGCGCACATGAATATAGTTGCGTTTGAATGAGCTCTCGAACAATACGACAAAGCGATCATGGACAGCACGATAAGTAAAATCGTTGACCAGAAGATCCGTGCGCATCCTTGGCGACATGCCGAAAACTGTCGCCAGGCGAAAGCTGATCACATTTTCCCGTTGCATCAGCAACTTTTCGACTTCAACTTTCTCCTTGGCATACTGCGAAATCGGCCTCAGGGGTGACTCTTCAGTGCAGAAGTTGTTGGCATCCCCCGTTCCATAAGCGCTGTTCGTTGTCGGCATGAGCACAATCTGCTCAGGCGACATCAGGCGTAGCATCATCTCGATCGCATTATGGTTGATGCTCGAGGCCCCCACCGGATCGGCAATACACATGGGGGCCCCCACCAACGCCGCAAGAGGGATGACTACATCAGCCTTGCTCAACAACGGTTTCATTACACTTTCAAGGCGAATATCACCTTTCACCACACTGAAATTGGGCGCATGGCACACATGATTCAAGCTTGCCTGCTTGAACAGGAAATTATCCAGCACGGTTACTTTATGTCCGGCCTGCAGCAACGCGGGCACGAGGGTAGAACCCAAATAGCCAGCACCGCCGGTCACGAGAATGTTGTGGCTCATCGTCTGCTACCTTTTTAAATGTATAAATAATGTCAATACGGGAATGCCACAGCCCAAGTCATTCATGCTCACGATTCAATACCCGCCAGTACAAGTGCGGCGCGGTGGTAATCGTCGGGAATACCAATGTCGATAAATGTCCCGTCAGTAGCGAAGCCCGACAACGGCGCCCCACAGCCAAGCAAGCTTGGTAGAAGCTCATCCTCCAGCGATAGCGCCTCGCCCGCGACAAACGGCATGTTTGTCAAACTGCTTCGGCGCACCCAATAGACGCCACCATTGGCAAGGCAACCCGCTAGCCCGCGCTGCGATGCCAGCGAAATAATCTGTCGCTTCTGGTCCAGCTCAAGGCCCATGTAACGGTTTGCCTCACCCGCGCGGAAAAGGGACAACGTCCAGTCCGCGACTGTTTGCCGGGCGAACCGGTCCAGCGCCGCGAGCTCAACGGCAAAGAAGGTATCGCCGTTAAGGACCAGGCAAGCATCCTCATCCCTCAACTGGGACGCAGCCAGCAGTAATCCGCCCCCGGTACCCAGGCGCTCATGCTCAACCGCATAGGCCACCTCGGCGCCGCGATAAGAGCTGCCGAAGTGCTCGGTAACGACATGACATTGATAACCCACCGACAGGATGAAACGACGGATACCCTGACCGATCCAATAGTCCATCAAAGACTCGAGAAAGGGTCGACCGTTGACGGGGGCCATCGGCTTGGGCACGTCAGACACAACACTGCGCAAACGAGTCCCCAAGCCGCCGGCCAGGATGATAGCCGTAGTCACGGTCATGGCTTACACACCATTCAGGAAGCGGCAAAGTTCGTCAATTTCCTCATCTCGCAGGTCCGGAAAGTTGCCGATGTAAAACCCGTAGAAATGGATGTGCTCCGTTTCGGGAAACTCACGGTGGTAATCCACTGGCACAATCCCCTTGAGATAAGGCTGGCGCAGTTGATTGCCGCCGCCGGCACTGCCCCGGCGGAACTCGATCCCGCCTTCCTTCATATGCGCCATGAGCCGCTGCGCCAGTGCCTGATCCGGCTCGCGCAAGACCAAATTGAACGCGTAGTTACTTGAGCCTTCCAGCTTGAAGTCGGTGCGGTACTTCTGCGGATCAATCCCCTTGAGGAAACGATGCAGGTTCTCTGTACGACGTGCGACATTGGCCGACAAGCGTTTTAGTTGCCTGCGCCCCAGAATCCCGCCAATTTCCGTATTGCGCGTGTTGAATGCAGGGAAAGCGAAAATGAAATCCGGATTGAGCCCAGGGTTGTCCTCCTGGTACCGGGCCCGAAACGCGGGATCGTCAGACTCCCGCACCATACCGTGGGAACGCAACATCCGGGCTTGTTGATAAACCAGCGGATCATTGGTGCAGATCATCCCCCCTTCGATGGTGCTCATATGGTGGGCATAGTAGAACGAGAAATTGGAAACCCATCCCAGGCTCCCCAGGCGACGCCCGTTATGTTCGGCACCATGGGACTCGCACACATCCTCGATCAACGGAATGCCTCGCCGCTCCAACACCTGCATGACCTCGTCGTCGATACCGTCAAAACCTTGCACATGAGTCAGAAATACTGCCCTAGTCCGCTCGTTCAGCTTGCTCAGGATCTCTTCCGGTGCCATCGAAAGGGTGCGCGGATCGATATCGGTGAATACTGGCGTGAAACCGTTTTGCAGAACGCTGGCGATATCGGATACCCAGGTCAGGGAGGGTACGATAACTTCCCCCCCTTCGGGGTAGCGGAGCTTGAGCAGGGCCATGGTCAGCAGGTTTGCCGAGGCTCCGGAGTTTACGAAAACGCTGTACTTGACCCCCAGCCATTGCGACCACTCCACCTCAAAGGCTCTCACGTGCTCACCATGAGTCAGCTTGGGATCGTCCTGACGCAGATGTTCAATCACCGCATCCAAATCTTCCCGCAAGATGTTGTTACGCATTAGGGGGTATTTCATAGTCGACGATTGCTCCATTGCACATGTAGTCATGAAATAGGGATCAGAATGAACTGTGAAAATCTAGGGCCTTCTGGATAACGGCATGGCTGCCGATGCCCACCTGCTCATGCAGGGTTTCGCGGTTGCCCAGCTCGAATCGATACTGCGGCGCCACACCAATATTCAAGAATGGTTTTCCTGGAACACGCCGGGACAGCAGGTTGAACAGTAAAGCGTCCAGCCCACCAATCCCCTGGAAACCCTCTTCCAGCGAGACGATCCCGCGAGCATCCCGAAGCAGGGAGAGCAGTGCCTCTTCATCGAATCCGCTTAGATCGAACAGATCCACGACGGTCACCATCAGCCCCTGACCGGCAAGGCTATCGGCTACTTTAAGCGCGGTTTGTGTCATGTAGCCCGTTGAAACCAGGCAAAGCTCCCGCCCCTCACCATGCTCATGAAAGCCACGCTTAAAGTCAGGCGGGTTGAGACTGTAAATCGGCGGAAGGACCTGGGCGTCCAGACGCAGGTATTTGATACCTGGTCGTGTCAGACATTCGGCAGCCAACAGACCGGAAGTCACTTGATCGGCGGGAGAGAACACCTGCATGTTCGGCAAGCTGCGCATCAGTGTAATGTCTTCGTAACACTGGTGGGTTGGGCCTGAAACCACATAGCTGTAACCGGCTCCCACCCCGATCAGACTGACGTTGAGCGGGCGAACCATGGACAGCAAGGCCAAGTTGACCCGGATCTGTTCAAAACAACGCATCGTGATAAACGGCGCGATTGCATAAGCGAAGACCTTGAACCCCTCAAGGGCCAAACCGGCCGATACGTTGATCAGGTTCTGCTCGGCGATGCCGACATTGACGAACCTGTGCGGGTAACGCTCGCGAATGAGATCAAGCACCGGCGAACCAAAATCGGCGGTGACGAAAAACACATCGTCGCTCTCCATGGCCTCGAGGATTGACGAGAGCAACGTGTCACGCATAGCGCGTGGTTTTATCGATGGCTGCATGACACTCATTGTCCGGCTCCCAGCAATTGATCCATCAGCTGCGGCGCGATCGGGGTAATGTGTGACAACGGCGCATTTTCCAGGCCCGGCACCCTATGGCCCTTGCGGGTATTGACGATAATGACCTGCGGTTTGCCCGCGTCACTGGCGCGGCTGACATTCAACGCATGGGCTATAGCTTGCGGAGAATGACCGTCGGCCACCACCTGAGTCGACCATCCGAATGCGCTGAACTTGGCGCTCAAATCACGGTGGGAGACAATATCGTCAGTGGGGCCAAGCATGCTGATCTGGTTGTTGTCGACGAGCACCGTGAGGTTATCCAAACGGTGCTGTGCGCAAAACATGAAGGCCTCCCAATTAGAACCCTCGTGCAACTCGCCATCCCCGGTGACAACATAGACTCGCTGATCCAGCCCGCGTCTTTTTAACGCCAACGCCATGCCCGCTCCCACGCCAACGCCATGCCCCAGCGAGCCGTTGATCGTTTCATAACCCGGGATCACCGGATCCGGAATGCCTCCCAGAAAGCTTCCCGCCAGACACACGCGTTCCAGTTCAGCCGCCGGGAAATAGCCGAGATCGGCCAGGATGGGGTACATACAGAGCGAGCCGTGGCCTTTGCTGATGATGCATCGGTCTCGTCCCGGCCAGCGTGGATCAGCCGGTTTTTGCCGCAAAAAACCACCATAGTAGAGCGTCACGAAAATCTCGATAGGCGACAAGGACGACGCCACTCGAGTCTCCGGTGCTCGCTGGTGGATCTTCAAGGTTTCTCGCCAAACCCAGCGGGCTTTTTCCAGTAACTGCCCGGTGAGAGCAGATTCGATATCATGCATGGCAACTTTCACTCTCCAGAAAAGACGCATACGTTTGGCGGATCCCCATTTCAAGGGATATACCCGGCTGCCAGCCAAGTGCCTGCATCCGTGAGCTATCGAGTAACTTTCGCAACGTGCCGTCAGGCCGTTGGGTATCCCAGCGAATGTCACCACGGTAGCCGACGATATTGGCGATCAGTCGAGCTAATTCGCTGATCGGCAGGTCATACCCTGTACCGATGTTAATGGGCAATTCGATGGACGAAAGATCCGCATTCAATAGTAAATGGCAGGCTGCGGCTAAATCGTCCGCATGAATGAATTCGCGCCGTGGTGCACCACTTCCCCAGAGAGTGGTAACCGCATCATCGGTTCGAAGCGCACGATCGAAACGACTAATCAATGCCGAAAGAACGTGCCCGGACTGAGGATCAAAGTTATCGTTAGGCCCATAGACACTATTGGGAATCACCGGAATAAAGCGTTGTTCGCCGTACTGCCGGTTGTATGCCAGGCACATGTGCACCCCCGCCAGTTTCGCCATGGCATAGGCCATGCTGGTCGCTTCCGGCTTTCCACTGAGCAGCGCCGCCTCGGTCATGGGCTGAGTAGCCTCGCGTGGATACATGCAGGACGAGCCGAAAAACAACAGACGCTGCACACCGCAACGATGAGCGCTCTGTATCACATTGGTCTGAATTTCCAGATTATGCGTAATAAAATCAGCGGGATAGGTGAGATTATCGACGATCCCCCCGACCTTGCCCGCCGCGAGAATCACCACCTCCGGCCGCTGATCGGCGAAGAATGCTTCAACCACTCGCTTGTCGCCCAGCTCCAGCTCATCGTGCTCACGCAGAATCAGGTTGGTAAAGCCCGCGGCAGTAAAGTGCCTGACAAATGCCGAACCGACCAGTCCGCGGTGCCCGGCGATGAATATCCCTGATCCTTCGAAAAAAAACGGCGGCATATTTAAAATCCATTGGGCTGATAAAGAACCACGCGACTACCAGAACTCTCAAACTGGAACGGCACATGAATCAGGTCTTTCAAAGACTCAATGACCTGCCGCTGCAATTCGGGCTTGACGAAAAACAACATAAAACCTCCGCCCCCCGCGCCCAGCAACTTGCCACCTGTGGCTCCCGCCGATCTGGCAATACTGTAGATATGGTCGAGATCAGGATTACTGATCCGGTTCGACAAGCTTTTTTTCAGGCACCATCCTTCATGAAGCAGAGTACCGAAGTCATCCAGCGTCCCAGGGGCCTGAAGAACCGATAATGATTCATCCGCCATCTGCATGATCTGTGTCAGTTCGCGGTGCCGCGAAGATATATTCTTGATTTGACTCTGTGCAATTTCTGATGCGACTCGGGAAAATCCGGTAAAAAACAGCATCAAATGCTCTTGCAAGGACTGTAGCCGATCCTCGGGCAAGATAATCGGCGCAACATTGAAGCCGCCATCGCGATGAAAATCAATACGATTGAAGCCACCATAAGCCGCCGCGATCTGGTCCTGTGAACCGACGCTTTCCTTAATCAGGTCCTGCTCGATATGTATTGCCAACTTCGCCAGGGAGTTCTGGGAGATCTGTTCACCACTCAGTGCTTTCAACGCATGTAAAAGCCCTACGGTAAACGACGAGCTGGACCCCAACCCCGAGCGCGCCGGCAAATCACCATCATGGTGTATCTCCAGCCCTCGATCACAGGCCATGTAACGGAGTACCTCACGCACCGAGGGGTGTTGAATCTCGTTCGGGTTCATTACGTTTTCGATCGCAGAATAAACGATCCGATACTTATGATCGAAAAACGGAGGCAAATGACGACAATTTATATAGCAATACTTGTCAATCGAGGTGGAAACAACCACTCCACCCTCCTCACGAAACCAGCCCGGATAATCGGTACCCCCGCCAAAAAAAGAAATACGATAAGGTGTGCGCGTTACAATCATAGGTTAATCCCCCAGTAGTTTGCGCTTCAACTTTATACGCGTCATATCCTCAACATTCTGGCGCTGTGCAAGTCCAAATTTCTCCTGAACAAGCTCTAGATACAGCGGATTAGTAAAATAACGTTGCCAAGCCTCATCTCGAAACCGCAGTACCTGCGCGGCCGTCAGATATTTCGTGGGCAAGGGTTCGCATTCATAAGACAAAAACGCATAACCTTCATAGCTGGAGGGCAACGACCAACCTTTTTCACGCGCCATTCGATTCATCGGACTTCCTGGCAATGCCTGACAAGGGTACATATTGGTCATTTCGCAATTCAGTTCAATGGCCAGATCCAGCGTTTCCTGCATAGTTTCCAAGGTATCTTCGGGAAATCCAAAAATAAAGTTACTGATGACGTTGATTCCACAACTTCGAATCCTGTCACAGACTTCACGTATATTAACCTCCTTGAATGACCCCTTTGAAACCTCTTGGCGAACCATCTGATTGCCTGCTTCTACGCCCAGTGCCAGCCAATTGACTCCAGCCTTCTTGAAACATTCCAACGCGTCACGACGAACGGTATCGACGCGAGAATAGGTCCACATATTGAAATTGAAATCGCGCTCGATAACCTGGTCCAGAATCGGCTGATAGAATTTGCGATTGAGGAAGAACATTTCATCACTGATACGGAGCGTGTGCACACCCAGCCGGGCCAGCTTCTCCATCTCCCGCATCACCCAGGCAGGACTCCAGAATCTCATGCCACGAAAGCTCGCAGCGTCAACATCATCGGAGTTGTCAGTCCGATTAAGGATATTGATCATGCAGAAGTTGCAACCAAAATTGCAGCCCAGGGAGGTATAGATAGCTGCAAATGGTGTGCGATTGCCATGATCAAATCCAGCGTGCCAAAAGTGCGCCCGATACAGATCCAGTGGGCGTTGCTTGTAGGGCAGGAGATCCCAGGCATAACCAGGCAGATCGATGTCCATGCGCTCCTGCGGCACCAGTCGCTCGGGCGCATTGAGCACCGGCATGGGAAAGTTTGCCGGACCCGATTGTTTGTAACCTATACCCTTGATCGAAGGAAGATCATCGCCCAAGTTGCTTCTGAGCAAGGCGTGTAATGCATAAACCCCTTCGTTGAGCAGAACAATATCAATACAGGCGTGAGCCAGGACCTCTCGAGGTAACGCGCTGACGTGGGAGCCGACAAAGCAGATCTTGAATAACGAAGACTGCTCTTTAAGTACTTTTGCAAGCTCGAGAGCCCCAATCATGCTGGTGGTGCCGGAATTGGGATTTTGTCCATAAACGACGAATACAACCAAGCGCGCCCGACAATCCTCTATCCGTAGAACCGACTGTTCCAAGGTCAACCGTTCTGCGTCACAATCAAGAATCGCCGCCTCAAACCCCAGGCTGCGACACGATTGCGCCAGAAGCAGAGACCATGTCGGCGGTTCTATTGCAGAGTAGATATCAGCCAGGCCCTGATAGGCCTTGGCAGAAGAGTCAGGCGTTACAAATAACACATCCATAATGCTATTCCCCCTTCTACATTCGATCCAATAGCACTCGTCATCACACAGGATAACGGTGCCGACCATGTAGCACGATCAAGGAGCAACCTGCTGCCCCTACATCCCCGCGGCAAAACTACCCCCCCTTCCTTGCGGCCCACTTACCAACCGCTAGTAACGCCAAGGGTTACGCCGTAAACATTACCTCCGACCCAACTGCTCTCTCTAAACGCCAGACATCTCGACTTCCTTGATTCGAACCATTCGCAATTTATACAATCCAAGAGAACTTATGGCTTGTTGCCATCATTTAACAACAGCAATCATTGACAAGAAGAACACAAAGTGATATTAAAAATCAACAGATTAGTACCACGTAAAAACAACTCTAAATAATCAGCAAAATATGTACCAGGCCACTGTTTTGCCATAATATTGATTAAAATCCGAAAAAAGCATCACACTCCCGGTCGTTCGTTATCCGCCCCCATGCACAAATTCCTGCTCTTCTCCTTATCGGTCCTGCTGCTCGCCAGCGTCGTCGGTTATGGCGTGTGGACCCAGCAACGCGGCAGCGGCCACTACCTCTCGGACCTGCGTATCCGCCTGGCCGTGAACCAGGGCGTGGCGGGCGAGCACGGCAACCTGCTGGGCCTGCAACCGGAGCTGTTTCCCAACGACTACCAGAGCCCGGCGCGCCTGCACCGCAAGTTGGCGGCCTATCTGCAACAGGCCCGTGGCCTGGGACTACTGAACGCCAAGACCATTGTGGTACTGCCCGAACATATCGGCACCTGGCTGCTGCTGCGCGGGGAAAAGGATGACCTCTACCAGGCCCTCGACCAGCAGGAGGCGATGAACTGGCTGATGCTCGGCAACCCGCTGAAGCTGCTCGGTGCCCTGTTCAATGCCAAGGGCCGCAGCTTCCTCGAAGACGCCCGCCTGCGCATGAAGGCCAAAGGCATGGCCCAGGATTACCAGGCGGTGTTCGGCGGCCTGGCGAAAGAATTCGGCGTCACACTGGTGGCCGGCTCCATCGTCCTGCCGGATCCCAGCGTCGAGCAAGGCAGCCTGAAAATCGGCAAGGGCGCGCTGTACAACGTCAGCCTGGTCTTCGCCGCCGACGGCCGCCCCCTCGGCCTGCCCCAGCGCAAGCTCTACCCGACCTTCGACGAACGCGGTTATATCAAGGGTGGCGAACGCCAGGAGCTGAATGCCGTGGAGACCCCGGCCGGGCGCCTCGGCGTACTGATCGGCAGTGACAGTTGGTACCCGGACAACTACCGCCGGTTTGACGAACTCGGCGTGTCACTGATTGCGGTGAGCGCCTCGCTACCCGGCAAGAACAGCTGGGAACAGCCCTGGCGCGGCTTCAAGAACGCGGCCACGCCGGCGGAGATCAGCCTCAGGCCCGGCGAACTCGGCGAAGGTGAAGCCTGGCATCGCCTGACCCTGATCAGCCGCGCCCCCGCCAGCCAGTCCACGGCCGGCATGACCGTGTTTCTCCGTGGCCAGTTCTGGAACCAGCGTTATTCGGGACAGAGCTTTATCAGCCGGGACGGGCGCTCCATCGACGGGCAGGACGGCAGTGATCGCGGTGCCCGCCTGCTGAACCTGTGGCTGCCATGAAGCCGGTATCAATGCGCCTGGGCGACCTGTCCGTGAGCTTCGTCCACAGCCTCGCGGAGGCGGTGAGCAGCCATGGCCAGGACGCTGGGGCGCTGCTGGAGCAATATGGGCTGGACCCGGCGCGCCTGGCCGAGCCCGGCGCCCGGCTGTCGATTCCGCGCTATATGCGCCTCGGGCACGCGGCGATCCAACTGACCGGCGACCCGGCCCTGGGCTTGCGCATGGGTCGTTTCAGCCGACTCCCCCAGGCGGGCCTTGCCGGTATCACCGCCGCCCAGGCACCGACGGTACGTGAAGCGGCGCGAACCCTGACCCGCTTCGAAGCGCTCTACGGCTCCAACTATCGCGGGCAGTCGAGTTTCCACGAAGACACCGACGGCGCCTGGCTGCGCTTCTACTCCATCAGCCCGTACAACGCCTATAACCGCTTCGTGGTGGACTCGATCATCGCCGGCTGGCTGCAACAGCTGGCCAGCGTCGGCGGCGAAACGCTGCACGCCGAACGCATCGACATCGAATTCGCCGAACCGGACTATGCGGCGGCCTACAAGGGGCTGGGTGACTGCCAGGTGCACTTCGCCGCCGAGCATAATCAATTGCGCCTGAGCCAGGCCAGCCTGGGCCTACGCAACCCGAACCATTGCCCCGGGACCTGGCGGCACCTGCTGCAACTGTGCGAACGGGAACTGGAACAACTGACGCGCACCCGCAGTCTGCGTGAACGTATCACTCAGTTGCTGGGTCCTTTGCTCAATGGCGGTCGGGAACCCGACCTGGAAGAAGTGGCGGCACGCCTGAAGCTGCCGACCTGGACACTGCGTCGCAAACTGGCCGAGGAAGGCACGCAATTTCGCGCCATTCTCAACGACACTCGCCGTGACCTGGCGATGACCTATATTCGCGACACCGAACTGGCTTTTGGCGAAATCGCCTACCTGCTCGGGTTTGCCTCAGCCGAGGCCTTTCAACGGGCTTTCAAACGCTGGAACGGCCAGACACCCGGCGAGTTCCGCCGCAGCCAGCGGCATTCGGCCTGAGCCGAAAAACGACCGCTTACAGCTCGGTCGCGTCTTCAGCCGGCTCAACGGGGTCCAATTCGAAAGCACTGAACTCCAACAGCTCTTCTTGATAGTCATCCATCGTCAAACTCCTTTTTCGCTCGTGGGTAAACCGCTGTCTTGCTGACCGCGCCTTTGGGAACGGGCTGGATCCAGCATAGGGGTCCCATGTGAAGGAAAAATGAAGCACCCCGTCTGCCCAGGCACTTGAATAAGGGCCTGAAATAAAAAACTAGCAGAACGGTCAGAATTTACCCACTTTTATTTTGCGGGCAGCGTCCCCTGTCACAAGGTCACGGGATCGAGGTCGACAAACCCGACCCCGCCACCTTGTGCTCGGCTTACTGAGCCGCAGGCGCCGGAGCCGCCGGTTCGCTGGCCGCTGGCGTCGGGGCAGGCGTCGGCTCGGCGGGGGTTGCCGGGGCGGCTGGAGTGGCGGGAGCCTTCTCGAGCGGCGTTACCGGAGCGGCTTCGGCTGGCGCGGCGACCGGTTCGGACGCGGCAGGAGCCGCCGGAGTGGCAGGAGCTACAGGAGCTACAGGAGCACTATGCACAGGGTCCGCGGCCTTCGCTGCCGGCGCAGGCGTCGGGTCCGCCGGCTTGGCCTCGACGGCCTTGTGCTCTGACGCCTTGGGATCCGCCGCCTTGGCCGGCACCGCTTCGGGCATCCCCAGTTCGGCCTTGGGTTTCTCGTCGGTATGTTTTTCTTTTTTCACTTCAGGTGGCAGGAACAGCTCCACCAGGGTGAAGAAACGGTCATAGAAGGTCGCCGAGGACACGGTCTCGCTGGCCACCTTGACCATCGAGTCATCCGTCGAGCCGATCGGCATCGACACCGAGCCCAGCACGCCCACGCCGAGGCTCGCGGAGTTGTTGACCTTCTTCAGTGCATAACGGTCCTGCAGGGCGTTGGCGAACATGGTCGAGCGATGATTGGCCGCGCCATCCGCGGCACAGACCACGCTGAAGCTGATCTGCATGTGGGTATCGCCGGTCTGCTGGAAGCTCTTGTTGCCGCTGATCAGCTTCGGGTCGCTGCTGGTGATGATATAGCCCTGGCTGAGCAAGGCACGCCGGGCCGCTTCACAGGAGGCCGCGTCGCTCACACCGTAATTGCGTGAGAACGTGCCGGCGTCGTCGAAATTTTCCCGTTCGTAAACGGCGGTCTTGGTGGTCGACGAGCAGCCCGCGGCGCCCGCCAGCATCAGTGCCAATGCAACGGCACGCAAGTGGAATGATGTCGACATTGAAAATCCTGAGGAAAAACGGTCCGGGGCGTATTGTGCATCAGTTCGACATCGCTGAGCGCACACTGAACAGGTGTGACAGCGAATTTTCAGGAAAATGCAGATCAGCGCCCCTCCATCTGATAACGCACCTTGTACAACTCGTTGTCGCCACGCAGTCCCAGCTTGCGAAAGGCCGCCTGCTTCTGGGTACTGATGGTCTTGATACTGCGTGAGAACTTGCGCGCAATATGGCTTACCGACAAGCCGTCCAGGCAGCAGCGCAGCACCTCGTGCTCGCGCACCGTCAGTTCGGAGGTCCTGGCCAGCACGTCGAGGCTGGCGACCTCGGATTCCGAGGCCGGCGTGGCGATGTCGAGCCGCGACACCTCATGCACCTGCAATGCCTCTGCCATGTCCGGGTGCAGGTAGACCTTGCCGGCCGCCACCTGACGAATGGCCAGGACGAACTCGTCGGAATTCAGCTCCTTGCCGATAAAGCCGCTGGCCCCGCAGCGCAGCGCCAGGGCCACCGTCGCCGGTACATACAGGGACGAAATGATCAGCAGCCGCAGCTTGGGAAAGCGGATCTTCAAGGTACGAATCAGGTTCAGGCCGTCGACCTCGCCCGAGCGCAACGAGTAGTCCATCACCACCAGGTCGACTTCCTCCTCGCGCAAGGCGGCCATCAGCGTCGAACCACGGCTGAAACTGCCCAGCAAGAGGAGATCGGCCTCGGCCTGGATCTTGATCTCCATGCCGCACAGGACCAGGCTGTGGTCGTCCAGAATCATGAGGCGGGTAGGCTTTTTCTCGAGCATGGACTCTCCTGCACTGCTGCCAATGAAAAACTGACTCGGCAGTGGTCAGGTCCGACCGACGCAAAATCGTTGTGCGGACCGCCACCCCTTCACCATGGCATCCTGCCCAACCGATACATCCCCTGATCCGCAGGGCCCCTCACCCTGCGCCAGACTCCCACCCGGCCAGCCGCGCCACGATGACGATCGGCGCCTCTGGCGTGGGCTATGGGAGGTCATGCTAAACAGTCGTCGGTGCATCCGACATAGGATATTTCCACGGGCCCATTACGAAACCGACCTTCATGGTGCAGGACAGGCCAAATACCGACAGTCGCTACGTCGATGGGCATCGGAAATCGCTGAGGATCTTGCGGCCGAAGGGATGGTCAAGGCTGGCGCTGCGCAATTGCAGCACCACCTCGACGTCCTCGAAGCCCAGGGTCAACCAGTAACCTTCTCCGCTCGGCGCCGGCACCAGGCGCCCCTGTTCCATAAAGCGGAACCAGGCCCAGGGCCCTTCGGCCGAGCGCACCAGGGTCCGACCGTCGATCAGCGTGACCACCATCCTCAACTGGCTGCCCAGGGCCCGGGTCGGCCAGGTGAACAGGCTGGGACGGATCGGACCGTGGGCATAGCTGAGCTGCAACTCGTCCAGGGTCAGGCGCACCTGGGCGATGCTTTCATCCATGGACACGGGACTGAGCTCAAAATCGACCCGTGCGACGTCGGACGCAGCAGGGAAGAACGCCCGGCGAATCTGCTCCGCACGTCGGAACTGCGCCGCCACTTTGCCCTCCAGCAACGTGACGTCCGGATGGCTGCGCTGGAAATCCTGCAGCAACCCGGCAGGTGCGAACAAGCGGTTGAAGTCCGCCAGCGATAGCTGCTCCCGGGCCTGCCGGTCAAAGGGATAGCGCTGGGCGAGCAGCCGCGAGCATTCGGGGCCCAGTTGCAGGTTCAGGTTGGCACCGACCGTCGCCACCGTCTTCTGATGCAGATGTTGCCGGCCGACACTGACGATATCGGCGAACAGCGGATGCAGCAGCGGCGGCAGGCTGTCGATCTGCCGTCTCAGCTGCTCCAGGGCATCCACCGGCGGGCTCGGCAAGCCCATCGCCAAGGCTTGCTCGCGGGCCTGGAGGTAAACCGCCGCCTGGGCCAGGGCTTCGCGCAATGCCTCAAGCCCGGCGGCGCTGCCTTCGGTCAGCTGTTGCAGCAGCGCAAAGTGCCGGTTGACCGGGTGCTCCTCGGCGGCAATCGTGGCAGGCAGCGCCTTGGCCACCTCCGAGGAGAAACCGGAGGCCAGTGACGACACTTGCTGACGCGCCCTGTCGACCAGACGCTGGGGAACCTCGGGGATCTCCAGACGGGTTTCACGCCCTGCCGCGCGCAGCAGACTGAACAGCGCCGAGTCGGCCCGCGACAACCGCTCGAGCCTGAGGGCCAGGGATTCGGGCTGGTCGAGGCCAACCAGTTGCAAGTCGGCAAAGAAGTTTTCCCAGTGACGGATATAGTCCTGTGCATAAAGCGCCGACACTTCGTTGTGCAAGGTCAGCGCGTCCAGCCGCAGCCCCTCGCCCATGACCCAGTCTTCATCCTTGAGCACCTCGGCCACCAGTAGCGGCAGGCGGATCCGCAGTTGTTCATAGCCCTTGGGGCTGAAGCGTGCGGGAACACCTCGGTTCAAGGGCTCGCCGCTACGCCGGGCAAGACTCAGCAGCCCCTCGCTGCCGCTGACCGCGACGACACTGAAATCCTCCGCGTCGGCACTGGCCAGCATTGTGCTCAACAGGGCGTACAGGCGCTGCTGTTGCGGCTCGCTACGCAGTTGTCGACGCTCCCGCTCGACCCACTGCGGATCGACGCTCAGCACCGGCCCCGTCGCCAGCAGCGGTATCAGTGCCCGGGCATGAACCTGCAATTGCTCGCGTTGCTCCGGGGCCAGCGACTGACCGAGATCGCCCCGCACCCGGGCCAACAGCCAGTCTTCGAAGGCCACCGATTCGAAGCGGCCCTGGCCGCCCAGCATCAGGTAAAAGCGCAGACGCTCCTGGCGCTCGCTATACGGCTCGTTCAACGGGGAATGCTGCAAGCTTTGCACAACGCCAGGCAGCAATTCTTCGAGTAACGCCCGCTGGTAAAGGCTACGGGTCTGGCCCAGCAAGCGGCGATACTCGCTCAACCAGAAGCCGGGCCACAACCCGGCGCCCGAGGGTGGATAGGCCAGGTTCCTGAAGTGCGCCAGGCGTTCGAGCAGCGTCGGCGTCACACTCGCTCCGGTAGCGCTGGCCGGTAACTGCTCAAGCAAAACTTGTTGCTCGGTCAGCCACTGCAACTGCCGGGTCTGCTGCCAGTACCCGTTGCCGAGCAGCGTTGCCAACAGAATGACCAGGGCCGCCGCGCCGAAGACCAGCAACCAGCGCCCCCCGCCCGCACCCCGCGACAAGAATCCCCACCAGCGCCCGTGACGTCGACTCTGTTGCAGACAACGGACCAAGCGTTGGCTGGCAGCCCGGGTGCCCGGTTCGAACCGCAAGTGGCCGCTGCAATGCAGCGATTGCAGATGGACCTGCGCAACCCGCGGCTGCTCGAAAAACACCGTTTGCAGATAAGGCTGCAAGACCTCGCCGAACTGTCGCCACAAGCGCGGGAAACCGTAGAGTTGAACCCGCGTAGCGGTCTGTGTCTCTCTCTGCAAACGCTCAGGTATTGTGTCTTGCACCGCCGCGAAGGTGCGGACAAGGCGCTCTGCCAGCCCCGACAGGTTCTGCCGATTGCGCCCATGGGCAAAGGCCAGCGCCAGGTCTCGTTCCTCGGCCGGCAAGGCCAGCAAGGACGGCTCGAATCCCGGCAAGCGATCACAGTGGGTGACGATCACCTGCACCGGCAAGCCCTGACCGAACCGGGCGCCCAGCTCTTCCAGGCGCGCCCGCAGGATCAACGCCTGGGCATCGCGGGCGGCGGGCGCCAGGCGCAACAGATGCACCGCATTGAGCACCAGCACCGCTCCCGCAACCCCCAAGCCGTGACGACGCGAGCGGCTCAGTTCATCGAGCAGGCAACGCCATAACCCTTTGCCGTCAGGATCGGCCTGGGTCAGCAACGCGGCGCTCACGGCCATGACGGAAAAAGCGCCGATACGCCCTGGGTGCAAATCATCATGCGGCAACTCGTCGCCCGTGGGTGCGCGACGGCCCTTTTCTCCCATCAGACTGCGCTTGCCGGCACCGGTCGCCCCCAACAGCAGGAACACCGGGCCGCTGGCGTTGGCCTGGCTTTCCAGGCGCCAGTGCTCCAGCCGCTCGCGCAAGCGCCGTTCCCGGGTACCAGGAGGATTGAGTTGCTGCAACGCCGACTGCGCCGCCTCGGCGCGGAGCAACTCCCGACGCTTGCGCCGTCGCCGGGCCCACCCGAAAAAAATCAGCCCCACCAGGTACATAGGGCCCAGCAACAGCCACTGCTGCCAGTCCTGGGCCAGCGGCGCAACACCATCGATAGACAAGCGCGGCCCCTGATGGCGGACCAGCAGGGTCAGCAGATAAAGCCCCACCACCAGCGGCAGCGCCCGCAACAGGTTTTTCAGCAATCTCAAGAGCATGGTGGCAGTCATCCGGCGAGGGCAAATGGGGTGACGCGCCCCCTGGCGGGGCGCTGGCGGTCAGAGCGGTTCGAGCACAATCTCCACCCGACGATTGCGCGCCCGGTTGTCCGCGCTGTCATTCGGCACCCGTGGCTCACTGGCACCACGCCCCAGGGCCTGGACCCGCCCGGGGTCGGCCGCCGCGCCGAACATCTCGACCAACACCGCGTGGGCGCGCCGCAGCGAGAGCTGCTGGTTGGAGACCCGGCCCTTGCCCACCGGCGTGTCGTCACTGTGGCCGATGATCCGGATACGCCCCGGCCAATCCGCCAGCACCGAGGCAGTACGCTGCAAGGTGGCTCGACTTTCTGGCGCGATCACGCTGCCGCCTGGGGCAAATAATTGCCTGGTACCGAGCAACAGCCGCACGGCGCCGGCCTCCTCCTGCAACGTCAGGCGTCCGGCGCGGATATCCTCGGCCAGGCGCTCAGCCAGCGTGGGCAGGGCTGCCGGCGCAGGAGGGAATGTCGCCACGGTGGACGACAGCCGCGACAATCCAAGCCGCTGCTGGGCGGAACGCACCTGCAAGTCATAGGCACCCGCGACGGCGAGGCCCATCAGCAACACCAGCAGGCCGCCCAAGGTCCAGCACAACGCACGCCGTGGCCAGCGGCCCGGCGGAGCGGTTTTCGGCGACGGACGCGGATAACGCTCGCGGTACAGGCGCAGGGTTTCGTAGAGTCGGGCACGTTTGAGGATCAGGATCGAACGGCCTTCGCGTTCGATTCGATAACGGCCCTCCAGGCCCAGGGCCAGACACAGGTACATCAGTTCGAGCAGCGCCAGGTGCTCCACCGGCTTGAGCTGCGCCTCGTCCAGATAGGCGAAGAAGCCTTCGCCGCCTTCGGCTTCCTGATGAAAAGTCATCAGCAGGCTATGCCGTGACCAGGCGCCCCGGGCCCATTCGCTGCTGGCGATGATTTCATCAAGCAAGGTGCACAGGGCATAACGGGCACGCAACACGATGCGTGATTCGATACCGCAAGCCAGGGCCTGCCGCTGGAAGGTCCGCAACCGGGCGATCAGGCGCAAACGCAGCGCCGGCAGGTCGGGTTGGCGCTTCAGGCGCTGGAACACCACCACCTCATGCAGCAGGTCGTCAGCCAGCACGCAGAGGTTTTCATCGGCAACCGCCGGTCCGGCCTGGACACGCTCGCGGGCGTTTTTGCGCGATCCGCGAGCCGTTCTGGCAAACGCCATCACGCCTCCCTGATGGCCCAGAACGCCAATTGCAGTCCCGGAAACGAACCGGCCACATGCAGGCCGAAGCCGCTGGTGTCCACCAGATCAGCCCACAAGGGATGGTCGTTCGACAGCTGGAAATAGCTGAAGCCGGGGTAGTAAGGCAGCTCCCTGGGCGCCGTCGGCAACACCTGGATCGCCAACCCCGGCAATTGCAGGTTCACCAGGTCGTGCAGGCGCTCGGCCGGACCGATCTTCAAGCGGCTGGGGAAACTTTTGCGCAGTTCCTCGTCGGGCACCTGCGCACGCACCGCGAGAATAAAACGCGCCGATTGATACAGGTTGATATCCGGCACCTGGGCAAAACGAAAACCAAAGGCACCGCTCTTGAGCGCCAGGGCGACCACGTCGGCACCGGCCACCGCACTCAGCGCCTGCAACAGGTCCTGGATCAACGGCACAAAGCTCTCGCCCAGGCGGTCATGGCGGTACGGCGGATACGCCCTGGGGCGCTTGCGCTCCTGGCCGAAAATCGCCAGTTCGCCGGCCAGTCTCACCAACTCGCGGTACAGCAACTCGGGGTGCAACGCCGGCTGGCTGGCCAGGTGCATCAGCAGGCTTTCGGCGCGATTGACGCTCTGCAGCATCACGTACTGCTGGATCTCGGTCATCCCGCCGAGCCCGCCCTGGCCAAGCCCGCCGGCCAGGGCCACACCGCGTTGGCGGGCGCGGGCGATCAGTTCGTCGACGGAGCGCGCCAACACCGGCGAACTACGCCAGGCCAGCAACGGTGCCACCTGTTGCCGGTCGAGCACCACCAGGCCGGCAGCCGTGCGCTCCACCACCCGGGCCACCCGCAAAAAGACATGGGAGGCGGCGACATCCGCCTCCCGCGCCAGCTTCAGGTTCAGACGACAGACCTGCAAACAGGCCGGCTCGCCGCCCTCGGTATTGGCGTCGGCCACCAGGACTTCGCTGATCCGGTAACGGGCCAGGCTGTCGTCCCCGGGGGCGGTTTCGGTGTCCGCCGCCCCTGGGCGATTGAGGGCCAGGGCCAGCACCAACTGCACGTCACGCTCGCCGTCGGCCACCGGATAGCGCAGCCGGACCAGTTCCTCGTCCGTCAGGGCAAAGGGACTGCCATCGGGCATGATCCCTTCGCAGGCGCTCAGGGCCAGGTTGCCCAGCGCCAACTGCGCGGCATCGATTTTCAGTGTGGCAAAGCCCCAGCCATGGGGTTGCACGGCACGCAGGACCTGCGCCAGCCGGGCCCGATGATGGCGCTCTTGCTGCTGGAAGTGCTGCGGCAGCAGAAACATGCCTTCGGACCAGACGACGCCGTCGTGACTACTCATCGGCGTTCTCCTCTGCCGGCGCCGACGTCAACGCCACGCGCTGGCGAGCGATCTGGGCCTTCAGCCGCGAGGGGCGCGTCGGGTCGATTTCGGCCCAGGCCCACCACTGGGCATGGTCGATATTGCGGTACTCGGCCACCAGCGCGATAAAGCGGGTGCCGGGCACGGGAAGAAAGTTCTGCTCCTGCTGCTGGCCCGGGCGCAGCAGCAACGATTCCTGGCGCAGCAGATCACGGCCCAGCGCCTGCTCGGCCGCGGCTTCGGACTGGAACAGCTCGACCTGTTCCAGGCGCTTGCTGTCCGCCAGTTGCAGAAGCCTGACGATCACCGGCGACGGCCGCCCATGCAGGTCGGGATTGCTGTCCAGTGCCGCTTCCAGGGACAACGCGATACGCGGTTCAGGCGGCGGTTCGTCCGACCAAAACCAGGCACAGCCCGGGAGCGTCGACACCAGCAGCAGGCACAGGGCGCGTCGAAACACCGGCTTAATCACGACCATCGTCGGCCTCCTTGGGCTGTTTGGCCTTCGCAGGTGCCGCCGCCTTGGCCGAGGTGGTGGCCGCGGTGGCGCCGCCATTGATGTCAACCGAGGCGGTGCCGTCGAGGGTCACGGTCTTGCCGTTGATCGCCACACCCGTGGCGCTGAGTACCAGGGTACTGGCACCGACCTTGAGGGTCAGGCTCTTGCCGGCTTCCAGCACCAGCTTGCCGTTGGCCTTGAAATCCATATCGGTGGCGCTCGACTGCCATTGGCCGGCAATCCGGCAATGGCTGTCGCCGCCGATATCCAGCGATTGATCGGCATCGACCCGAGTGTTGCGCCGGCCGCCCACGGACTCATGAAGGTCATCCTCGACCTTGAGAAACTGATTGGCGCCCACCGTCAGGTGCCAGTCGTTGCCAATGCTGGCGAACGCATCGTTGCGCACCGTCAGGTCCTGGTTGCGTCCGGCATGGATCAGCAGTTGCTCGTGGCCCTTCTTGTCGTCGAAGCGCAACTCGTTGTAGACATCCTGCTCGCCCAGGGACTGCGATTTGAGACCACTGCGGGCCGCCTGGGCCGGCAGCTCCCAGGGTGGCCGGTGACCGGAGTTATAGAGCCCGGCGGTGACCAGGGGCCGGTCGGGGTCGCCGCCGAGGAACTCCACCACCACCTCCTGCCCTACCCGCGGCACGAACAGCGCCCCCCAACGCTTGCCGGCTATCGGCTGGGCGACCCGGACCCAGCAGGAACACGCCTCGTTGCGTCGCCCGCTGCTGTCCCAGTGAAACTGCACCTTGATCCGGCCGAACTCGTCGACCCAGATCGGATCGCCTTCCTTGCCAACCACAAAGGCCGTCTGTGGTCCGGCGATCAGCGGACGCGGTGTCTGGATCGGCGCGCGAAACACCTGGGTGGTCGGGATCGCCTCGACTTCGCAGCGTAACCCAGCCCCTTCATCGAACTGCAAGGTCGCGGCAACAATCAGGTAATCGCCGTTCTGCTCGGTTCGAGGATGATCGACCAGGCTGAAACACTGACCGGGCACCAGGTAAGGCGACTGGCTGACACCCCATCGCGACTGCTGGCAGACCTGCGCGGCTTCGAGCTGAATCCGTGCCAGGGCTTCGCCGGACCGGCGTCCCTTGAAGCGCCCCGGAAAACCTTCCTGGCGATAATCACCATGGCGCGACGTCGCCGCGCTCGCGTGGCTGACCGAGAGAACGCTGGCTTCACGGTTACTGGCCTTGGAGAAATCGAAGTCCACCAGGCTGAACAACCCAGGACGCAGCTCGGCGCGGGACTCCCAGCGCTGCATGATGCCCGGGTTGTTGTCCAGGTTGGGCCGATAACTCATTTCACGCAGGTGTTGCACCGGCTTGTGCATCCCCATGGAGTCGACGATGACCAACAGGTGAACCTCATCCTGGTCTTCGAAGAAGTAGTACAGTCCCGCGTCCTCCAGCAAACGACTGAAAAAAGCAAAGTCGCTTTCAGCGAACTGCACGCAGTACTCCATCGGCTCCGTAGATTCTTCGGCCCGCCAATCGAAACAGTCGGAATAGTCCTTGAATACGTCCTCCAGCACCTCCTTCAAGGTCATGTTCTGGAAAATCCGGTGGCGCCGCGACTGCGCCAGGAACCATAACCAAGGCCTGAGCGAAACCCGGTAGCGCGCATCGCGACCGACTCGCCCCATGGCGCTGAAGGCACTGATATAACCCTGGATGAAACGTCCCCGCCCTTCCTCGACACCCAGGCCCAGTGCCAGGGGTCGCCCGAGCAAGTCATCGGCCTGTAAGCCATCGTCTGCACAGGAGAGCGTCAGCTCATACTCGCCGAGCCGGCTCAACCCCTCCTGGGCGGTGAGCGCCAGCAGCAATAGCGTGGCATCGACGCCAGGCACCTGGACACGGTAGTAGGTGTTTTCGGACATGGTGACAAGGGCTCGCTCAGGCAATCGTGGTCTTGAGGGTGGCGCTGGCATTGACGCTGATCTGACCACCCCAGTTGCACTGGCAGGTGCAGCAGTGGTCCAGCGCCGGCAGCTTGGCAATCCGTGTTCGCATCGCACCGGGTTGCCAGGGCGTGAGCGTGGCGGGCACGCAGGGCATCGGCGTCAACACGCCCATGGCGGCGGCCGTCGCCGCCGCGACCTGGGGGTTGGCCGGGCTGCGGCAGAGGCCGAAGGCAGGAATATTGACCATGGGTTGATGATCGAGAATGTTCGCCGCCAGCCGACCTTCGACCTTGACCCGCCCCAGCGGCAGGACACCCAGGGGAGCCGGCGCGGCGCCAAACGAACAGGAAAGCAAGGCGCCCATTACAACTTGCTGATTCATGCGTGCTCCAGACAGACATCCGTGGAAAGCCCGCGCAGTGTCAGTGAAGGGTGCCCCGCGGGGTATCGGATAACTCCTAAATCAGCCGACGTCGCCCGGTGCGGGTCGCTGAAAGCGCGCGGGCTCGAAACGCCACCCCGCTGCCGTCGCGCCCTTGTGCCCCAACCAGCAGGCCCGTCCCAGGCCCTGCCGCGCGCCCAGTTGCAGGCCTGGTCGCTGCCCTGCCTCCAGACACACATCGAGATCCCATTGAAAGGTCGGGCCGACATAACACTCGACCAGTTGGCACAAGGGTTCGAAGTAACGTCCGCCGGGCAGCAGGTGCTGGTAGTCCGCCCAGGACAAGGGCCCCAGGTGCAGGCAGAAACTGTGCTGGATATTCCACAGCCGGCGCCCCAGCAACGCGGCCCCGCCCAGCCGCGCCGACTCGCGCCGCCGACCCAACTGCAAGCGTTCATCGGATGCCAGGACAGTCCGATGCCGGCCCAGGCTGCTGAGCGCCACCGGCAGGCGCAGCAGATCCCGGACCAGGGCCAGCAAACCGGCGGCACTGCGGCGCTGATCGATAAACTGCGGCGCGTAGTAGCGCGTGGCGTTGGGCAAGGCGCGGGGCTGGCCCGGAGAGAACGCCGACACATAGTCGGCGAAACGGTCGTCGGCCGGACGATCGGCCCAGACCACCGGCCGCACCCGCGCCCAGCTTCGATAAAGCAGGCTCAGCAGACGGTGGTGAAACACATCGAGAAAGTGCGCCAGGGTACTGTCGCCATGGTTGATCTGGCGCGACAGCACATCCTCGCTGAAATGCAGGGGCATCGGCCCGTTCGCCCCCGTCAGGCCGAAGAAGTTCACCGCCAGCTGCGCGGCACGGCCCTCACGCAGGCGCAGTTGGGCGATCATCGCCGGCTCGAACGCCAGCGAGACGTGCTGCGCCAGACGCAACGGATCGTCCCCCAGGCGCTGCGCCGTCCCCCAGCGCGGCGCATCAGGGTAAGTGCGCTCGAGCAAACGCATCGCGGCAAAAAAATCGTAGCGCCAGGGCTGTTCGACCAACTCGGGCGGTGGCGCTACCAGATCATGCATTGACCCGCCCTCGCCTGCCAGGTCTTGATATGGCCTCGGCTCACACTGTGCAACTCGGTCTGCATAAAGGCATTGAGCGCGGCATAACGCACAAAAAAACGCTCCAGCGCGGCGCCGAACAGATAGGTCCCGGTGCCTTCGCAGGCGGCGTCATCAAGGACCAGGGTCAGGTTCAGCCCGCGACCGAACGCCACCGGCCCGGCCCCGGGCAAACGCCGGGTGACGACCTGCGCGCGCAACGAGACGATGCCTTGCAGCAACTTGTGCCCGCTGCTGTCGCCCTCGGGCAGGTAATGCGCCAGCAACTCGCGCAAGGCCCGGGCCCCGGCCGCCCCGTCGTGGTGAGCCAGGGGCAGGTAGTTGCGCGACAACTGCCGCACCACCTGCCATTGCCGGTCGCCCTGGGACGGCGCGGGGAGCGGTCGCGAAGGCCCGGCCACACAACGGATCGCCAATACCGGGGCGCCCACGTCGAGGACGAAGTCGGTGTTGCCGGCCCCCAGGGGCAGGCGCAACGGCAGGTCGCGGTTGGAACACAGCACGTCCACCGCCAGGCGCTGCAACTCGGCGTCCGCCTCCAGCGCCACGACCAGACTGGCGTCACAGCCGCGATAACGCCGCTGCCCGTCGACAAAGCGCTGTGGAACGCGGCTGGGGGTGCGCTGCATCTGGTAGAAACCCGCCAGGCGACGCTCGTCTCCATCCAGCCGTTGCGGGGCATACAACGGCAGGATGACCTGACGCTCCTTGGAACCGGCGGCATAGCCATGGACCGCCAGGACCTCCTGGATCTCGTAGGCGAGTGGCCGGGCCTTGTCGACCACCAAGGGCAAGTCATGCCGATAAGGATCGACGACGATTCGCTCGACCCGCTTGTTGAACAGATTGATCACCGGTACGCAGAACAACCCGAAGTGGCTGGCATTGAGCAGCGCCGACAAGGGTTGTGACAGGGGCGCGAACACCACCACCAGCTCCACGCTGCGCGCCGGACAATCGCACAACGCCGGCCCCAGGCCACCCAGGCTGACAAAGCGCTCCCCCTCGGCGAAGGCGAGAAAGGTCTTGAGTTGCGCGCACACCGCGTCACTGTTCAACGACCGTGCATACTGACTGGAGACCGGGTGCGCAGGCGGTTGCCGGATATGCTCGGGGTCGATTCGTGGGCTCCATCCGCCCTCGCCTTCGCCGCAACGTACGAACAGACCTTCGGCACGTGTCAACAGGGCTTCCTGGACCGCCAGCGGCAGCGACCCATCGCCGCGCAGAAACAGCGTCAGCTCCTGCAGTGCCAATTGATCGAAGGACACCCCGGCGGTGGTTCGCAGACGCAGGCGCAAGGCACCGCCTTCCTGCTTGACGACGCTGGCGGGCAAGCCCTTGAGCAGTCCCGCGCTGGGCAGGTACTCGGCCGAGTCCAGGACCAGGGGCCAGAGCGTCACCGGGCGCAGGCTGCGAAACTCGCAGCGCGGGTCTTGCCCGCCCGCCTCACCCACGGAGCGCACCACGCTATCGGCCGGCAAGGTGAACCCCGAGGCCAGCGAGCCCTCCTGCAAGTCCGGGGAAAGCTGCAGTACCGCCATGGACGGCACCGGCAGCAACTGCTGCGGCTGCACCAGTTCCAGCAGGCTCTCGGTGAAACGCGGAAACTCGGCTTCCATTTGCAGTTGCACCCGGGCAGTGAGAAAACTCAGCCCCTCCAGCAAACGCTCCACCGACGGATCGGTCACCTCATCGGGGCGCAGCCCCAGGGTGGCGGCGATCTTCGGGTAGTCCTCGGCGAACTCGGCACCGGCTTCACGCAGGAAACTCAATTCACGCTCGTAGTGCCGCAGCAGCCGCTCATCCATGGGTGGACGGTCGACCATAGGGCCGGACCCGCACCTCACCACTTTCGGTGTTCCAGGCCGACTCCAGGCGAAAGGCGTGCAACGCATCGAGGCCGCGGATCTCGCCCTCGATCAGAAAATTCAGGCTGGCACTGCAGGACGTCACCGGCAGCAGTTGCACCGCGACGCTGTAACGCAGGATACGCGGTTCGAAATCCAGGACGATTTCACGGATGCGGCTCTCGAGCTTCTGCGTATCGATGCTCGACAGCACCACGCCCGCCAGGTTGCCCAGGCCATAGTTGAGCACTGAACGGGTGACATGGGGCTGGCTGCCCAACGGGCAGATCGCCCCGAGTCCGGTGGCATTGAACAGCAGCGTCAGATCTCGGCACAGGTGTTCCAGCTCTTGCTGCGCACCGCCCCCCGCCCGGCGCCGGGTCATCTCATCGCCAGGATTGGCGGGACGCAGCAGACGTTCGAGCAGCGGTGTCATGGAAGTGCTCATGAAAATCCTCCCGAAAAAAACCCGGCGCCGACGGCCCCCGCAGCATGCTGCGGGGGCCGTCGGCGTTCGATCACACGGTCGTGTTGCTGAGCAGGTCGTAGCTCTTTGCAAGGGTCGCGACAGCCTTGCCATCAACGAAGTGCTTGTACTGGTACTTGATGGCGGTGAAGCTAATCTGGATGGTTTCGCTCGGGCGATCACCGCTACCGCTGATGGAGTAGCTGCTGATGATCGGCGCCGTCAGCGTGAACTCGACGTAGG
Source organism: Pseudomonas gingeri (assembly GCF_013385425.1). Classification (GTDB taxonomy): domain Bacteria; phylum Pseudomonadota; class Gammaproteobacteria; order Pseudomonadales; family Pseudomonadaceae; genus Aquipseudomonas; species Aquipseudomonas gingeri_D. The sequence goes on from NZ_JACAQA010000018.1 coordinate 91,311, forward strand.
GTTCGTTCTTGCCCGTCGAACTGCCGCTGGTCTGGATGATGCGCAAGGTCGCCTCGTCCAGGGACTTGCCGCTGACCGACTCGATAAACAGATTAGGCGAAGCGACGTCAGTGGTTTTGTTCAAGGTGATCTCGGTGACATGCCCGACACTCGGCTCACGGTCATTGCCGATGGAGATGGAACGACCACTGCTGAACCCCCAGGAGTCGATGACGATCCAGTCCTTGTGATCCTTCTCCTGGCAGTTCCCCTTAATCTCGGTTTTGAATTTCAATACAATCATGCGGACTCCAACATCTGTTTATTTGAATGGTTAAGTACCTTTCCCGGGACCAGGCCCCGGTCGGGCATGAACCCCTCAGCCTTTGACCGAGGGCAGTCGGGAGACCAGTCGCAGGGATACGCTCAGGCCTTCCAATTGATAGTGGGGACGCAGGAAGAACTTGGCCTGGTAAAAGCCCGGGCTGCCCTCCACTTCCTGCACCACCACTTCGGCACCCGCCAGCGGCTTGCGCGCCTTGTCGGCGTCACTGGCGGTCGCCGGGTTATGCTCGACGTACTTGACAATCCAATTGTTGAGCCAGATCTCCATGTCTTCGCGCTCACTGAAGGAGCCGATCTTGTCGCGCACGATGCACTTGAGGTAATGGGCAAAACGGCAGGTGGCGAACAGATACGGCAACCGCGCCGCCAACTGTGCATTGGCGGTGGCGTCGGGGTCGTCGTATTCCTGGGGAGCGTGCAAGGACTGCGCGCCGATAAACGCCGCCAGCGAGCTGTTCTTGCAATGCACCAGGGGCATGAAGCCGTTCTTGGCCAACTCCACTTCGCGCCGATCACTGATGGCGACCTCGGTCGGACAGGTCATGTCGACCCCACCCTCCTCGGTCGGATAGGTATGCACTGGCAGCCCGCTGATGGCGCCGCCGGACTCGATGCCGCGAATCCTCGAGCACCAGCCGTACTCCTTGAAGGAGCGGTTGATATTGATGCCCATGGCATAGGCTGCATTGGCCCACAGGTAGTTCTGCGCCTGGCCTTCGGTGACCTCCTCGAAGGCGAACTCCTCCACTGGCGCGGTACGTGCGCCGTAGGGAATACGCCCGAGAAAACGCGGCATGGTCAGGCCGATATAGCGCGAATCCTCCGAGCGCCGCAGATTGCGCCAGGCGGCATGCTCGGGAGTGAGGAACAGCTTGCTCAGGTCGCGGGGGTTGGCGACCTCGCGCCAGGAGTCCATCAACATCACCGCCGGCGACGCCGCGCTGATCAGGGGCGCATGGGCCGCGGCGGCAATCTTGGCCAGTGACGCCAACAGCTCCACATCCGGTGGGCTGTTATCGAAATAGAAATCGGCGATCAGCACACCGAAGGGCTCACCGCCCAGTTGGCCGTACTCATGCTCGTAGATTTTCTTGAACAGCGGGCTCTGGTCCCAGGCCGCGCCCTTGAACTTTTTCAGCTCGCGGGCGACTTCGTCCTTGGCGACGTTGAGGAAACGGATCTTGAGTTTCTCGTCGGTCTCGGTATTGCTCACCAGGTAGTCAAGGCCGCGCCAGGCAGATTCGACGGCCTGGAAATCCGGGTGATGGAGGATGTCATTGACCTGCGCGGACAACTTGGCGTCGATTTCACCGATCAGGGCCTGGATAGTGCCGAGGGTGTCGTGGGCAATCAGGTGGGTCGTGCGCAGCGCCTGTTGGGCCAGGGTCTGCACCGCATTTTCAATGGCTTCGCGCACCGGCTCGCCGCGGGGCTTGAACTCGCGTTGCAGCAGGTCGTTGAATTCACTGGGCGAGAGCTCGGCCGTCGGGTCGATGCCGGACTGATTCTGAGATGTGGCGGACACGGATATTTACCTGTTTCAGGGAGCGATCATCGAAGGCATCAGTCTTCGGACTCGGTGGCCGCCGGCTTGGCGTGGGCCAGCAGCGACTGCATCAGGGCCGGGTTTTCCAGCAACTTGGCCATCAGTTGCTCGGCGCCACTCTTGCCGTCCATATAGGTCAGCAGATTGGCCAGTTGATTGCGCGCCTCCAGCAGTTCACGCAGCGGCTCGACATTGCGGGCCACGGCGCCGGGCGAGAAGTCGTCCATGCTCTTGAAGGCCAGCGACACCGCCATCTGCCCTTCCCCCGTCAGTTGGTTGGGCACACTGATGCGCACCTGGGGTTCGATGGCGGCCATGCGCTCATCAAAATTGTCGATATCGATTTCCAGGAACTTGCGCTCGGCCACCGGCGGCAGGTCGTCCCGGTTGGCCCCCGAGAGATCGGCGAACACGCCGTTGACAAAGGGGATCTCGATGGTCTTTTCGGCGCCGTACAACTCGACGTCATATTCGATCTGGACCCGTGGCGCACGGTTGCGCCCAATGAATTTCTGGCTGTTGTTACTGGACATACAGATAAACCTGAGCAGGGAGGGAAAGGTTAGTCATCGGTGATACCGCCCAGCGCATGCAGGTCGGCAAGGCTGCCCGGCACCAGTTCGGCGATCGCTTCGAGAAAACTCATGCTGGCGAGCCGACGCGTCCTGGCCGCCAGCAAGGGCACCGGGCTCGAAGGTTCGTGGTGGGCGTAGTAAGCGCAAATGGCATCCAGGGCGCGGACTACGTCCTCACGGGACTGGCAGACACCGCTCCAGGTGGCTGGAGCGCGACTTGTCGCATCGGTGGCCAGGGCCTGGGGCAAGTCATCGCCTGGCGGCGGCAAGACGACATCGCAACGCTCTTCGGCGATGCGGCACCACTTGTCCAGGGCCCGCCCAAGGCCGTCCAGCGGCGAAATACCGGGGGCCACGATTTTTTCCTCCAGACAAGCGCCGATCCGCGCGATCAGTTCGACCAGAGCCCTCAACAAGCTCAGGTTCTCGATCAGCTCAGCACGGGCCTTGGACTCGATCAGCGCGCCCAGACGCGCCAGTCCTTGTGTCCGAACCTCCTCCTCGGCGGACTCGGCGATGCAGGCCAGATCGGTCACACGCAGCGGTTCAAGGCCCATGGCATTGCCCAGTTGCTGACGTTTGAGCACCTGGACCACACTGGCGGGCACCGCCAGCTCGGCAAGGGTATTGAGGCGCATCAGCGGATCGTGATCGTCTTCGGCCAGGAGCTGCGGGTGAACATCCTCCCAGCGCTCACGCAGCAGACTGTCGATCAGCCGCAAGCCATCGACAAAGCCGGACAGCCCGTGCAGTTCCAGCAAGGCCCGCGCCAGGCAAACCGCCACCCGCAGGTCGAGAGCATCCTCCAGCAGCGTCAGGCACAGCGAGCGTACCCGTTGCCAGTCCACCGGCGTTGCGGGGTACACATGATCGCCGTATTGAACTTCGTTGCCGCCGTCTATTTCTTCTAACAGTTGAATAAAGTCCGCGCGGTATTCCAAGTTCGGACCGCAGGGCCTGTCAGGCAGGGTATTAATATAAGGAATCAGTTCTTTTATCGACATATTCCAGCCCCATGAAAATGCCCTTCAGGCACGCCAAACCAAAGTGAAAGCCGTTAAACCTCAGCGCCCTGCGCACACGGCAAGCCAGGCGCTGCGTGGATTCACTCTAGTCAAAGGGGGGGGCCGAAAACATAGGAATCGTCCTAGATCGGATAACCACGAAGTGCCGTTGCAAAGGAAATAAATAACGAAAGTTTGCAACTTTCAAAGGAAGAGCAAAGAAGGAACTTTCATGACATTTTTTTAAACATTCGCAGCGTATTTAAAACGTGTCACAAGAGAATCGAAGGGGACGACTTCAAGTCAGCGCAAGAAGCCCAGGCAGTGGCGGGCAAAAAACAGGCAAAAAAAAGCCCCGGCAAGCCGGGGCATTTTCTTTGCTTCAAGGAGTTCAAGGGCCTTGAAGCGGTGTATGGCGCAGCGGACGGGACTCGAACCCGCGACCCCCGGCGTGACAGGCCGGTATTCTAACCGACTGAACTACCGCTGCGTATCGCTCGGACTTGCGTCCGTTTGAAATCTTGAAACCCGTGATCGAAAAGCTTCGGTGCCTTTCAATCGCAGACCGCACAAGGCGACCTGTACAAATATGGCGCAGCGGACGGGACTCGAACCCGCGACCCCCGGCGTGACAGGCCGGTATTCTAACCGACTGAACTACCGCTGCGCGTCGGTTGGAAGCTCCTTGCGGAACATCCGATTCTCTTGCGAGAAGCTCAACGAGTGGTGGGTGATGACGGGATCGAACCGCCGACCCTCTGCTTGTAAGGCAGATGCTCTCCCAGCTGAGCTAATCACCCTTTGCTTCGTTGAGGCCGCGAAATTTACGCAGGTAGCGGACCTAAGTCAATAGCCTGCTTGAAGTTTTTCAGAAAAAGACAGATTCGTGTCACAGGCAAGACCATCAAGCCCTGTTCTCTGTAGGAGCGAGCTTGCTCGCGATGGTAGCCAGAACACTACGGGCTAGCAGACTTCCCGCGTTATCGTTGACGTCCATCGCGAGCAAGCTCGCTCCTACCGGTAGATCATCTTGCGGCTCATGCCACCGTCAACCACGAATTCCTGGCCGGTGACAAACCCCGCATTCCTCGACAGCAACCAGGCCACCAACGCCGCCACATCCTCGACCGTCCCTACCCTTCCCGCCGGATGTTGGGCATGGTCAGCGTCGCTCAACGGCTCGGCCCGACGTACCGAGGGATCGCGGGCATCGATCCAGCCCGGACTGACCGCATTGACCCGGATCTCCGGCCCGAGGCTGATCGCCAGGGCGTGGGTCAGGGCCAATAGACCGCCCTTGCTCGCCGCATAGGCCTCGCTGTCGGGTTCCGACTGCGCCGCACGGGTAGAGGCCAGGTTGACGATCGCGCCGCAGTGGGCACGCAGATAAGGCGCGCAGTGCTTGGCCAGCAGCATCGGCCCGCCGAGATTGACCGCCAGCACGCGATTCCAGTGCGCCAGGTCGAGGCTTTCGAGGGTGATGTTGTGGGGATCGGCAATCGCCGCGTTGCACACCAGGGCATCGATCCGGCCGAAACGGCCCAATACCTCGGCAACGCCCTGGGCCACCTGGGCTTCATCGGCCACATCCATGCCGATGAAACAGGCATTCTCGCCCAGGATCCGGGCCACCTTGGCGCCACGGCGACGATCGAGGTCGGTAAGCACCACCTGCCAGCCTTCGCTGATCAACCACGCCGCGATCCCCAGGCCGATACCACGGGCCGCGCCCGTCACCAGGGCGACACGGCCGTTATTGGCAACGGCCGTGTCCAGGGACAACTCGATCACAAGGCCGCCAACCCGCGAGCCAGGTCGGCTTGCAGGTCGGCCACGTCTTCGAGGCCGACGGCGACACGGATCAGGCTGTCGCGAATCCCCGCGGCCTCACGCTCCTGCGGCGCCAGACGGCCGTGGGAAGTGGTGCTCGGGTGGGTGATGGTGGTCTTGCTGTCACCCAGGTTGGCGGTGATCGAGATCAGTCGGGTGGCGTCGATAAAGCGCCAGGCGCCCTCTTTGCCACCCTTGACCTCGAAGCTCACCACCGCACCGAAACCGCGCTGCTGACGCTGGGCCAGTTCGTGCTGCGGGTGGCTCTTGAGACCGGCGTAATGGACCTTCTCGATTCCGTCCTGCTGCTCCAGCCATTCGGCCAGGGCCTGGGCATTGGCACAGTGGGCGCGCATGCGCAGGTTCAGGGTTTCCAGGCCCTTGAGGAAGATCCAGGCGTTGAACGGGCTGAGGGTCGGCCCGGCGGTACGCAGGAAACCGACGACTTCCTTCATCTGCTCGCCACGCCCGGCAACCACGCCGCCCATGCAGCGGCCCTGGCCGTCGATGAACTTGGTCGCCGAATGCACGACGATATCCGCGCCCAGCTTCAAAGGCTGTTGCAGGGCCGGCGTGCAGAAACAGTTGTCCACTACCAGCATCGCCCCCTTGGCATGGGCGATTTCAGCCAACGCGGCGATATCCACCAGTTCGGCCAGCGGATTGGACGGCGATTCGACGAACAGCAGCTTGGTATTCGGCCGGATCGCCGCGTCCCAGCCCGACAGGTCGGCCAACGGTACGTAGTCGACTTCAACGCCGAAGCGCTTGAAGTACTTCTCGAACAGACTGATGGTGGAGCCGAACACACTGCGCGAGACCAGCACATGGTCGCCGGCACTGCACAGGCTCATGACCACGGCCATGATCGCGGCCATGCCGGTGGCGGTGGCAACCGCCTGCTCGGCCCCTTCCAGGGCGGCGATGCGCTCTTCGAAGGAACGCACGGTGGGGTTGGTGTAGCGCGAGTAGACGTTACCCGGCACTTCCCCGGCGAAACGCGCCGCCGCATCGGCGGCGGTGCGGAACACGTAGCTGGAGGTGAAGAACATCGGGTCGCCGTGCTCGCCTTCCGGCGTGCGGTGCTGACCGGCACGGACGGCCAGGGTGTCGAAGGCTACGCCCTCGAGATCGCTGTCCAACCGACCGGCATCCCATTCCTGACTCATGCTGCCACTCCTTGTTCGATTCTCTTGAAGATTAAAACCGGTTTTAAGGGTGGACACGACCCCTGTAGGAGCAGGGCTTGCCCGCGAAGGGGCCCTTGAGACCGCCAGAAGCTTCGCGGGCAAGCCCGGCTCCTACAGGGCGGCGGTGTTTTCAGGACCGCGGCCACACCCCAGAGCCGGTTTTTACTCAGTTGTTGTAAAGGTCGATGATCGCGCTGACCGCCTGGGTCTTGACCTTGGACGCATCGTTACGCGCCTGCTCGATCTTGGCCAGGTAGTGCTCGTCGATGTCGCCGGTGACGTACTTGCCGTCAAACACCGCGCAATCGAAGTTCTCGATCTTGATCTTGCCACCACCGACGGCCTCGATCAGGTCCGGCAGGTCCTGGTAGATCAGCCAGTCGGCGCCGATCAGGTCGGCCACGTCCTGGGTCGTGCGGTTGTGGGCGATCAGCTCATGGGCACTCGGCATGTCGATACCGTAGACGTTCGGGTAACGCACCGCCGGGGCCGCCGAGCAGAAGTAGACGTTTTTCGCGCCGGCTTCGCGGGCCATCTGGATGATCTGCTTGCACGTGGTGCCGCGCACGATGGAGTCGTCCACCAGCATGACGTTCTTGCCGCGGAATTCCAGCTCGATGGCGTTGAGCTTCTGCCGCACGGACTTCTTGCGGGCCGCCTGGCCCGGCATGATGAAGGTCCGGCCGATATAGCGGTTCTTCACAAAGCCTTCGCGGAACTTCACGCCCAGGTGGTTCGCCAGCTCCAGGGCCGAGGTACGGCTGGTGTCCGGGATCGGGATGACCACGTCGATGTCATGCTGCGGACGCTCGCGCAGGATCTTCTCCGCCAGCTTCTCGCCCATGCGCAGACGCGCCTTGTATACCGACACGCCGTCGATGATCGAATCAGGACGCGCCAGGTAGACGTGTTCGAAGATGCACGGGGTCAACGACGGGTTGGTCGCGCATTGACGGGTGTGCAGCTTGCCGTCTTCGGTGATGTACACCGCTTCGCCCGGTGCCAGGTCGCGGATCAGGGTGAAACCGAGCACGTCCAGGGACACGCTCTCCGAGGCGATCATGTACTCGACGCCTTCGTCGGTGTGACGCTGGCCGAACACGATCGGACGGATGCCATGGGGGTCGCGGAAACCGACGATACCGTAGCCGGTCACCATCGCCACCACCGCGTAACCACCGACGCAGCGGTTGTGCACGTCGGTCACCGCGGCGAACACGTCTTCTTCGGTCGGTTGCAGCTTGCCGCGCTGGGCCAGCTCGTGGGCGAACACGTTGAGCAACACTTCCGAGTCGGAGTTGGTGTTGACGTGGCGCAGATCCGACTCGTAGATTTCCTTGGCCAACTGTTCGACGTTGGTCAGGTTACCGTTGTGGGCCAGGGTGATGCCGTACGGCGAGTTGACATAAAACGGCTGGGCTTCAGCCGAAGTCGAACTGCCGGCGGTCGGGTAACGCACATGGCCGATGCCCATATGTCCGACCAGGCGCTGCATGTGCCGCTGATGGAATACATCACGGACCAGGCCGTTGTCCTTGCGCAGGAATAACCGGCCGTCATGGCTGGTCACGATACCGGCAGCGTCCTGGCCGCGGTGCTGGAGCACGGTTAGCGCGTCATACAGCGCCTGATTGACGTTCGACTTACCGACGATACCGACGATGCCACACATGCGACGCAACCCCTACTTAATGAATCTGAACTGAACAGCTCTTACTGAGGCGTTTTGGCCGGCAAGAGATGCTCCTTGAACGGAAGATCAGCGGGTACGCTGATTCCGCTGGCTAGCCACCGACTGCTCCACCCCAGGATGAGGTTCTTGGACCAGTCGGCGACCAATAGAAATTTTGGCACGAGCTGGGAGCCCTGCCACCACGAATCCTGTTGGACCGGCCCCAGGCTCAGCAGCCCGACGGCCACCACCACCAGCAGCCCGCCACGCGCGGCACCGAAGGCCATGCCGAGGAAGCGATCGGTCCCGGACAGGCCGGTGACGCGAACCAGTTCGCCGATAAGATAGTTGACCATGGCGCCCACCATCAGGGTGGCGACGAACATGATTGCACAGCCCGCGATCACGCGTGCCGAAGGTGTCTGGATATAGTCGGTCAGGTACACGGACAACGAGCCACCGAACATCCAGGCGACCGCGCCGGCAATGATCCAGGTGAGCAGGGACAGGGCTTCCTTGACGAAACCACGGCTCAAGCTGATCAACGCAGAAACGACGATTACCGCAATAATCGCCCAGTCAACCCAGGTAAATGGCACAGTGCAGCCTACAGACGGATAAGGCGGCGCATTTTAGCAGAGCGCCGCCCCACTGGTAAGGCGATTGTCAGAGCATTTCGATACAAAGCCGCGGGCTTACCCGCGTTCCGGTTGGAAACGCACGACAAAGCCCTTCAGATTCTGCTGACGACCCAGCAGGTCACGCAGGCGATCGGCCTCGGCACGCTCGATCAGCGGACCGACAAAGACCCGGTTCTTGCCATCGGAAGAACGGATATAGGCGTTGTAACCCTGGCTGCGCAGGGTCTTCTGCAGGCTTTCGGCACTGTCACGGCTGGACAGGCTGGCCAACTGCACCGACCAGCTGATCGGCAGGCCGTTGGGGTCTACGCGATTTTGCGTGGTATCGAGCTTGGCCGGCGCCACTGCAACCACCTGGGCCGGTGTTTGCGCCGGGGCCGGAGCCGGTTTGGTGGCGGGCGCAGGGGCTACGGGCTTGGCCGCCGCGACCGGAGCCACTGGCTTGGGTGCCGGCGCTGGTGCGAGAGGCACCGGCGTTTCCTCGACTTCCTCATCAGCCGGGACCGAATCCGGGGGCAATGCCTGGGGTTCGGGAACCGGCACCGGCTCGACCTTGACCTGGGGCAGCGCCGAGGCCTGGGGCGCGGTCGGCGCCTCGACCCGAACCTGACGCTGCTCGTCCTGGCGGGAAAACAGCATCGGCAGGAAGATCACCGCCAAGGCCACCAGCACCAGGGCACCGACCATCCGTTGCTTGTACGCTTTATCCAGCATTGCCATTGGCAGCCTCCTCCGTGGCGCGCCGGGCCAGCCACTCCAGCGCCTCGGCAACACAAAAAAACGATCCGAACAACAGAATTTCGTCATCGGCCGTGGCCTGGGCGCATTGCCCTTCCAGCGCAGCGGCGACACTTTCGTAGACGCTCACCGACGCACCACGGGCCGCCAAGGCGGTTTGCAGGTCAGCCGCCGGGCGACTGCGCGGCGTCTGCAAGGGCGTCACCGCCCAGTGCTGGATATGACGCTCAAGCGGGGCAACCACCCCATCGAGGTCCTTGTCCGACAAGAGCCCGAATACCGCCAAACGCCGCCCCTTCAAGGGACTGTGCGCCAGGCGCTCGGCCAGGTATTCGGCGGCATGGGGATTGTGCCCGACATCCAGCATCAGGCTGAGGGACTTGCCCTGCCAGGTCAGCTTACGCCGATCCAGCCGGCCGACAATACGGGTATCCAGCAGCGCCTGGGCAATCCGCTCGGGCTGCCATGGCAGATCCATCAACAGGTAAGCCTGCAGGGCCAGGGCGGCGTTCTCCATCGGCAGGCCAAGCAGCGGCAGATCGCGCAACTCGACCGCCCGGCCCTGGCGGTCGACGCCACGCCACTGCCAGTTTGCATCGGTGAGGCCAAGATCGAAGTCCCGGCCACGCAGGAAGAACGGGCTACCCAACTCACGAGCCTTGTCCAGCAGCGGCTGCGGCGGATTCAGGTCGCCACACAGCGCCGGTGCGCCCGGGCGGAAGATCCCGGCCTTTTCGAACGCCACCGATTCACGGGTGTTGCCCAGGTATTCGGCATGATCGACACCAATGCTGGTCACCAACGCCAGGTCGGCATCCACCACATTGACCGTATCCAGGCGTCCACCAAGACCGACTTCCAGGACCACTACATCCAGGGCCGCACGCTCGAACAGCCAGAGCGCGGCCAGGGTGCCCATCTCGAAATAGGTCAGGGAGGTCTCGCCCCGCCCGGCATCGAGGGCGGCGAAGGCTTCGCACAACTGCGCGTCCGTCGCCTCGAGCCCGTTGATCTGCACGCGCTCGTTGTAGCGCAGCAGATGTGGCGAGCTATAGACGCCGACCTTGAGCCCCTGCGCTTGCAGCAACGAGGCAACAAAGGCGCAGGTCGACCCCTTGCCATTGGTGCCGGTCACGGTCACTACCCGAGGCGCCGGCCTGCCCAGCCCCATGCGGTTCGCTACCTCTTGCGAGCGCTCCAGCCCCATGTCGATGGCCGATGGGTGCAATTGCTCCAGGTAGGCGAGCCACTCGCCCAGGGTACGTTCGGTCATAGGCTTGCAGGCACCGGTGGGACAATGACAGGCTCAACAGGCAAGGCGATGTATTCGGGTGTCGGCAGGCCCATCATCTGCGCCAGCAAGTTACCCAGGCGCGGACGCAGTTCCTGGCGGGCGATGATCATGTCGATCGCACCGTGCTCCAGCAGGAATTCGCTACGCTGGAAACCTTCCGGCAGCTTCTCGCGAACGGTCTGCTCGATCACCCGTGGGCCGGCGAAGCCGATCAGCGCCTTGGGTTCGCCGACGATCACGTCGCCGAGCATGGCCAGGCTGGCGGAAACACCGCCGTAGACCGGGTCGGTCAGCACCGAGATAAACGGCAGGCCTTCTTCACGCAAGCGCGCCAGCACGGCCGAAGTCTTGGCCATCTGCATCAGGGAAATCAGTGCTTCCTGCATGCGCGCACCGCCGGAAGCGGCGAAGCAGATCATCGGGCAACGGTTTTCCAGGGCGTAGTTGGCGGCACGTACGAAACGCTCGCCGACGATGGCGCCCATGGAGCCACCCATGAACGAGAACTCGAAGGCGGAAACCACCACCGGCATGCCCAGCAGGGTGCCGCTCATGGACACCAGGGCATCTTTTTCGCCGGTCTGCTTCTGGGCCGCGGTCAAGCGGTCCTTGTACTTCTTGCCGTCACGGAATTTCAGACGGTCCACCGGCTCCAGGTCGGCACCCAACTCAACGCGACCTTCGGCGTCGAGGAAGATATCGATGCGCGCGCGGGCGCCAATGCGCATGTGGTGGTTGCACTTGGGGCAGACGTCCAGGGTCTTTTCCAGTTCCGGACGGTAGAGCACCGCATCGCACGATGGGCACTTGTGCCACAGACCTTCAGGCACCGAGCTTTTCTTCACCTCGGAACGCATGATCGAAGGGATCAGTTTGTCTACTAACCAGTTGCTCATGCTGTCTTTCTCCAATTCGTTTTCGGCCCGTCGAACAACCGGGCCCGCCTGTTTTCTGCGGCGGTATGCATGGACGGCGGCAGGCTGCCAGCCGTCACATTGGCGCTCGGCAACCGCGTACGGCGCGTATGAACGCTTCGATCTTTGTACGATCCTTGATGCCCTTGCCCTGCTCCACCCCGCCGCTGACATCCACGGCATAGGGTTTGACCCGGGCGATGGCCTCGGCCACGTTGTCGACGGTCAGGCCGCCGGCGAGGATAATCGGCTTGCTCAGGCCCGTTGGTATCAGGGACCAGTCGAACGCCGCGCCGGTTCCCCCGGGAACACCTTCGACATAGGTATCGAGGAGAATCCCGCTGGCACTCGGGTAAGCGTCACAGGCCGCGGCGATGTCGTCACCGGCCTTGACCCGCAAGGCCTTGATATAGGGACGGTGATAACCTTCGCACTGCTCGCGGGTTTCATCGCCATGGAACTGCAACAGGTCCAGCGGCACCGCGTCGAGGATTTCCCCCAGCTCGCAACGGCTGGCATTGACGAACAGGCCGACGGTGGTCACGAACGGCGGCAAGGCGGCGATAATCGCCCGTGCCTGCTGGAACGTCACCGCCCGCGGGCTTTTGGCGTAGAACACAAAACCAATGGCATCGGCCCCGGCATCGACGGCGGCCAACGCATCTTCAATGCGGGTAATTCCGCAAATTTTGCTGCGAACGGCGGACATGTCGTAAAACCCCGAGTGTTTTTCCGAGAAAGTCCCGGATGGTAACAAATGCTTTTCCGGGCGTCAGCCGTCAAGTTCCGAGAAGCCGGTGAGAAAGTGCGGCCCGATGTAACGCTGCGGCAGGGCAAACTCGTCGCGATACTCTACCTGCACCAGGTAAAGGCCGAACGGATGGGCGGTAACGCCGCCGGTACGCCTGACCCGGCTCTCCAGGACTTCCCGGGCCCACTCCACCGGCCGCTCACCGGCACCGATGGTCATCAGCACCCCGGCGATATTGCGCACCATATGATGCAGGAAGGCCCCGGCACGGATATCGATGACGATCATCTTGCCGTGGCGGGTGACCCGCAGGTGATGCACTTCCTTGATCGGCGACTTGGCCTGGCACTGGCCGGCCCGGAACGCGCTGAAATCATGGGTGCCGATCAGGTGACGGGCGGCCTCGGCCATGCGCTCGACATCCAGCGGGCGATGATTCCAGGTGATCTCTTCGTTCAGGTGGGCCGGACGGATCTGATCGTTGTAGATCACGTAGCGATAACGCCGGGCGATGGCCTTGAAACGCGCATGGAAGTGCGCCGGCATCACCTGCGCCCAACTGACGCTGACGTCATGGGGCAGATTGATATTGGCACCCATGACCCAGGCCTTCAGCGAACGCTCGGCCTGGGTATCGAAGTGCACCACCTGGCCACAGGCATGCACGCCGGCATCGGTGCGCCCGGCGCACATCAGCGAAACCGGCGAATCCGCCACTTTCGACAGCGCTTCTTCCAGGGTCTGCTGCACCGTCGGCACACCGGACGCCTGACGTTGCCAGCCGCGATAGCGCGAGCCCTTGTACTCGACGCCCAGGGCGATCCTGAAAACGCCGTCGGCCGCCACTTCGGCGGCCGGATTATCTATATTTGCCAAGAACTCACAGCCTGCTGGTTGACGCAAAGGCGGGCATTATAAGGCCAGCCGGCCGAGACGCCATGCACCAGGGACTTTTAGTTGGCCCTACAAATAAAAACGACAGCCCGAAGGCTGCCGTTTTTTGTTGAAGCACCGATCAAGCCAGACGCTTGAGCATCTCCCGGGCTTCGGCTTTCTGCGCCTCGCTGCCTTCGTTCAGCACCTCGGCGAGGATATCCCGTGCCCCATCGCTGTCGTCCATGTCCATATAGGCCTGGGCCAGGTCGAGCTTGGTGGCCGCCTCGTCGGTGCCGGAGAGGAAGTCGAACGACTCGTCCTCGGGCAATTCGTCGGCCGCCAGGCTCGGTGTAGCCAGCGGCGGCTGCTCCAGGCTCTGGGACAGACGATCCAGCTCGGCGTTGACGTCATCCAGCTCGTCGGTGAACGCATTCGGGCCGGCGTGCGCCTCCAGTTCGTCCGCCAGCGACAGATCGAAATCCGCCGGCAGATCCAGATCATCCAGACCGCCGGCGCCCAGGGTCGGGACCTCGGCGTCGGAATCCTTCAGGTCTTCGGTCAGGCTCAGCAGGAAGTCCTCGTCCGCCGAAGTCGACAGCGGCGCTTCCCCACCCAGGTCCAGATCGAAATCCGCCAGGTCGTCGAGGGCCGGCTTGGCCGGGGCATGCTGCTCCATGAGCGACTCGAAACTCAAATCGTCGTCCAGCGCCGACGTGGCGCCTGCCTGCTGCCCCAGAATCGACTCGAAACTCAGGTCGTCATCCAGTTGCAGGTCATCCAGATCCGCCTTGGCCGGTGCAACCACCGTTGGCGAGGCGGCTTCGAGATCATCCAGGCTCAGGTCAAAATCGCTGTCGAAGAGATCGTCCGCCGCCGCCACCGGTGCCGGCGCCGCAACAGGAGCTGGAGCTGGAGCTGGAGCGGGTACTGGCGCCGGCGGCTCATCGGCCAGCAATTCCTTGACGTAATCCTCGCTCAGCTCAGCCGCCACCGCGGCCGCTCCGAGCCCGGCCACCGCGGCAACCGCGATCATCGACGGAAAACGGCTCTTGAGCTGCTCGACTTCGGCCTGGTGCTGACCGGCAGGCAACTGCCGTTCCTGGGCGATAAACGCATCACGATCGCCCTGCTGGCCGTAGACCTCCATCAGTTTCAGGCGCACATCGGTACGCTGTGGTTCGTATTTCACCGCTTCTTCGAGCAAGCCGGCCGCCTGGTTCAGGTGACCGCGCTGGATATGCAGATTAGCCTGGTCCAGTACATCGGTAGGACGCTCAGCGGCCGGGACCGGGGCCGGAGCGGGTGCCAGCTTTACGCTGGGCGGAGGGACCTCCAGACCCTCGAAACTGCTTTCAGGCATATCCAGCTCTTCGGAAAAACCACCTTCCTCGTTCAGCGCCCGGGCCATGCGCAGGTGTTTTTCCGCTTCCTGCTTGGCCTTGCGACGACGCGCCAGGAACAGCAGGAGCAAGAGGAACACCAGCACCACGGAACCGGCCAGCAGTCCCATCAGGATCGGACTGGCCAGCAGGTCATCGAGCTTGCGCTCCTGGGGCACGGCGGCGTCAGGCTGGATCGGCGGTACAACCGCTGCAGGCTTGGCCACTTCCGCCGCCGGAGCGATCGGTGCGGGGGCCACTTCCGGCTTGGCCGCCAACTGGGCGGACATGGCGCTGGCCGGTTGCCCGGCAGTGGGTGCCGCCGGCGTGGTTGTCGCACCGTCGGCCTGCAACTTGGCCAACTGATCGTTCTTCAACTGAATCAGACGCTGCAACTTGTCCAGCTGGCTTTGCAGGTCTTCCATCCGGCTCTTCAGCTCGGCATTGTCGCGACGGGTGGTGTCCAGGCTTTCCTGGGTCACCGCCAGTTTGTTGTTCAGGGCCTTGCTATCGCCGGCGGCACCTTTGCCGTGCTTCTTGCCGGACTCGGCGGAGATCAGGCTCAGGTTGTCCTTGGCAGCAGCCTTGGTCGGCGCGCCCTCGGTCCCTTTGTGCCGGGTGGCATCGATCTGTTGCTTGCCGGCATGGGGCGAGCGCCGTCCCGCACGCCAGGCGGCATTCTGTGCCGCCACTTCAGCGATAGCCTTGGGTTGTGCCAAGGCGCGGCTTTCCACGCGATCAGGCAGACGCAGCACCTGGCCGGTCTTCAGGCGGTTGATATTGCCGTCGAGGAAGGCCCCCGGATTCAACGCCTGGATCGCCAGCATGGTCTGCTGCACGGAAGCGCCATTGCTCTCCTTCAGGGCGATATCCCACAAGGTGTCCTTGGGGCCGGTGGTGTATTGCTTGGCCTTGGTCGGCGCGGTAACCGGCGCCACAGGCGCGGCGGCTGCCGTCGGAGCAGCAGCTGGTTTGGCGGCGTCAGCGGGCGGGGTGTATTTCGACGGATCGAGCAACACGCTGTAGTCGCGCATCAAGCGGCCATTGGGCCACTGCACCTGCACCAGGAAGCGCACATAGGCTTCGGACAACGGTTTGTTCGAGGTGACCCGAACCACGCTGCGGCCGTTGGGGTTGATCACCGGCGTGAACGTCAGGTCGTTGAGGAAATCCTGGCGACTGACCCCGGCATCGGCGAAGGCCTGGGGCGAGGCCAGACTCGGCACGATATCCGAGGCGCTGAGACCACTGACATCCTGCAATTCGATTTCTGCCAGCAATGGCTGGTTCAGAGTTGACTTGAGGGTCACTTCCCCCAGCCCAAGCGCGTGTGCCATACCGGAAGACAGCGCCGAAGCGGCCGCTATTGCTAACACCAGTTTGCGAACTTGAACCATAGCCTCTTCCTTTGTTTGTGCATTCCTCGGCTAGCGAGAAGGTGGTGTCGCCCGCCTTGCGGCAGCGTGCGCGCCCTTGAAAACATCGCCGCAGCGCGCGGTTTCAGCCGACGCCCTTGCAAATGCCCGAGGACAGGTTCACCTCCAGCAACCAGCCTGAGCATAGCGTCAGGCTAGAGTCATTCTGCAAATTGCCGCCAAGTATCTTTTACAGCAGGTCTTTTATCAACAGCTCTGCCAGTTGCACAGCGTTCAATGCCGCGCCTTTGCGTACATTATCGGCTGTCAGCCACAGGTTCAGCTCACACGGGTCGTCCACACCGCGACGTACCCGCCCGACATAAACCACATCCTGACCCACCGCGTCACCCACCGCCGTCGGGTAGTCGCCGGCTTCCACCAGCTCGATTCCCGCCGCTGCTTCCAGCGTAGCGTTCACCGCGGCCAGATCAACCTCGCCGGCGGTTTGCAGAGAGACACTATAGCTATCGCCGAAAAACACCGGGGCTTGAATGCAAGTCACTGAAATTTTTAACAAAGGTGCCGCGAGCAGTTCGCGAAGTTCGCTGACCAGGCGTTTTTCCAGGGAGACATGCCCCTGGGCATCCGGCTTGCCGACCTGGGCCAGCAGGTTGAACGCCATCTGCCGATCGAAAAAGCGCGGTTCCAGCGGACGGACATTCAACAACTCCGCCGTTTGTCGGGCCAGTTCGGTCACCGCCTCGCGGCCCTGGCTCGATACCGCCAGGCAGGCGGTCAGCGTGACCCGCTGGATATCCAGGCCCTTGAGCGGCGCCAGCACCACCGCCAACGCCGTGGCGGCCGCGCTCGGGCTGCCGACCTGTACCGGCTTGCCCAGGGTCGCCAGCACCTCGGGATTGGCCTCCGGCACGACCTGGGGCGCGGGCAAGGCGCCGGACAGGTCGATCACCGTACAACCCGCTGCCGTCGCACGCGGGGCAAAGCTGGCGGTCACCGCGGGGCCGGCGGCGAAAAACACCAGCTGGACTTTACCGAAGTCGAATTCGTCGACTTCGCGCACCCGCACGTTCTTGCCGCGGAAAGGCACCGAATGCCCCGCCGACTCGCTGCTGGCCAGCAGGTGCAGGTTGGCCACCGGGAAATCGCGCTCTTCGAGGATCTGCACCAGGGTCTCGCCGACGGTGCCGGTGGCGCCGATCACGGCAATATCAAAGGACTGGCTCATGGGATGACCTCAGGTGAAACGGGGGGAGCGGCACTTTACCCGTGACCAGGCGGTCAGGCAATTGCATGCAGGCCTTGCAGAGATGCAGGGTATAAAAAAACCCGCGAATCTGACGAGACGCGGGTTTTTCAACGTTTCAGCGGATCAACGTTCCAGCAGGATACGCAGCATGCGCCGCAGCGGTTCGGCCGCGCCCCAGAGCAACTGGTCGCCCACGGTGAAGGCACCGAGGAACTGCGAACCCATGTTCAGCTTGCGCAGACGGCCCACCGGGATATTCAGCGTGCCGGTGACCTTGGTCGGACTCAGTTCCTGCATGCTGATTTCACGCTGGTTCGGCACCAGCTTGACCCAGGGGTTGTGCTGGCTGATCAGCCCTTCGATGTCGGCGATCGGCACGTCCTTGTTCAGCTTGATGGTCAGCGCCTGGCTGTGGCAACGCATGGCGCCGATGCGCACGCAGATACCGTCCACCGGGATCGGGCTCTTGAAGCGACCGAGGATCTTGTTGGTCTCGGCCTGGGCCTTCCATTCTTCACGGCTCTGGCCGTTCGGCAGTTCCTTGTCGATCCACGGGATCAGGCTGCCGGCCAGGGGCACACCGAAGTTTTCGGTCGGGTAGGCATCGCTGCGCATGGCTTCGGCGACACGACGGTCGATGTCGAGGATGGCGCTGGCCGGGTCGGCCAGTTGATCGGCGACAGCGGCGTGGGTCGCGCCCATCTGCTTGATCAGCTCACGCATGTTCTGCGCGCCGGCACCCGAGGCCGCCTGGTAGGTCATGGCGCTCATCCATTCCACCAGGCCGGCCTCGAACAGGCCACCCAGGCCCATCAGCATCAGGCTGACGGTGCAGTTGCCGCCGATGTAGTTCTTGGTACCGGCGTCCAACTGCTGGTCGATGACCTTGCGGTTGACCGGGTCGAGGATGATCACTGCGTCATCCTGCATGCGCAGGCTGGAAGCCGCATCGATCCAGTAACCCTGCCAGCCGGCTTCGCGCAGCTTGGGGAAAACCTCGCTGGTGTAGTCGCCGCCCTGGCAGGTCAGGATCACGTCGAGGGTCTTGAGCTCTTCAATGCTGTAGGCATCCTTCAGCGGAGCAATGTCCTTGCCCACGGACGGGCCTTGGCCACCGACATTGGAAGTGGTGAAAAACACCGGCTCAATCAGGTCGAAATCCTGCTCTTCCAGCATCCGCTGCATGAGCACGGAACCGACCATACCGCGCCAACCGATCAGACCTACACGTTTCATCGCAACTACACCTTTTACAAAAGTGGGTCACCGCCTCCAGGGATGGAAGAGGCGGTGGGCCCGAGAGATTACAGATTCCGCAGCGCGGCGACTACTGCGTCGCCCATTTCCTGCGTACCGACTTTAGTGCAACCGGCCGACCAGATGTCACCGGTGCGCAAGCCTTGGTCCAGCACACGGCTGACCGCGGTCTCGATTGCCTGCGCCGCTTCGTGCAGGTTGAAGCTGTAACGCAGCATCATCGACACCGACAGGATGGTCGCCAGCGGGTTGGCGATGCCCTGCCCGGCAATGTCCGGCGCAGAGCCGTGGCACGGCTCGTACATGCCTTTGTTATGGGCATCCAGGGACGCCGACGGCAGCATGCCGATGGAGCCGGTGAGCATCGAAGCCTGGTCGGACAGGATATCGCCGAACATATTGTCAGTGACGATCACGTCGAACTGTTTCGGCGCCCGCACCAATTGCATGGCGGCGTTATCGACGTACATGTGGCTCAGCTCGATGTCCGGGTAATCCTGGGCAACCTGCTCGACCACTTCACGCCACAGCTGGCTGGACGCCAGGACGTTGGCCTTGTCCACCGAGCAGAGCTTCTTGCCGCGCACCCGCGCCATGTCGAAGCCGACCCGGGCAATGCGGCGGATCTCGCTTTCGCTGTACGGCAGGGTATCGTAGGACTGGCGCTCGCCGTTTTCCAGGGTGCGGGTACCCCGTGGCGCGCCGAAGTAGATGCCGCCGGTCAGTTCACGGACGATGAGGATATCCAGGCCGGCGACGATTTCCGGCTTCAGGCTGGAAGCGTCGGCCAGTTGCGGGTAGAGGATCGCCGGACGCAGGTTGCCGAACAGGCCCAGTTGCGCGCGGATCTTCAGCAGGCCGCGTTCAGGGCGGATATCCCGTTCGATCTTGTCCCACTTCGGCCCACCAACGGCGCCCAGCAGCACGGCATCGGCGGCGCGGGCACGTTCCAGGGTCTCGTCGGCCAGGGGCACGCCGTGCTTGTCGATGGCCGCACCGCCGATCACGTCGTGGCTCAGCTCGAAACCGAGGCTGTACTTCTCGCTGGCCAATTCCAGCACCTTGACCGCTTCGGCCATGATTTCCGGACCGATACCGTCGCCTGGGAGAATCAGAATCTGCTTGCTCATGCTTTCCTCATGTCATCTGTCGCCGCGCCCATGGTCACGGGCGCGGCTGGAAAAAGTCTATCGCTCGGCCCACAGCACCAGCACATCGGTACTGAATGAACCATCGGCCTCAATCTCGAAATATTCTCGCACTTCCGCGCCCATTGCCTGCTGCAAATCGCGAATGGCGGTCCGCAACGGTTGCGGGGTGCGCATGCGTTCGACCCAGGAGCTGAACTCCAGGCGCAGGCGCTGACGCTGGGTACTGCGTACCTGTAGGCCGGCCTCGTTGACCTGGCGCAACCACTCGCCCGCCGAATAATCGCGGACATGGCTGGTGTCGCGCAAAACCTCGACACTTTGCAGGTAGGTGTCGAACAATGGGCTGCCGGGGGACATGACGTCGATAAAGGCTGCCACGCCGCCGGGCTTGAGCACCCGCCGCACTTCCCGCAAGGCCTGCCCCAGATCGCTCCAGTGGTGTGCCGAGTAGCGGCTGAAGACAAAGTCGAACTCGCCATCGGCGAATGGCAGGCTTTCGGCCGCGCCGCATACCGTGGCGATATTGTTCAGGCCGCGCTCGGTGGCGGCAGCGACGACCACGTCGAGCATCTGCTGCGAGAGGTCATAGGCGGCCACTTTCTTGACCAGCGGGGCGACATGGAAGCTCACGTGACCGGCACCGCAGCCCAGGTCCAGGACCCGGGCGTCGGAGCGTCCGGCCAGCTCGGCCTGGAGCAGGGCGAATTCGGCGCCCTGGGCGTGCACGGCGCTGCTCAGGTAGGCGCTGGCCTGTTCGCCGAATTGCTTTTGAACGACTGCGGTGTGGGCGTTGCCGGTCATGGGATTTTCCTTTTGCCGAGAGTTCCGTGTTGCCGATCCGGCCTTTTCGCGGGCAAGCCCTGCTCCTACAGTTTTGCGTCGTACACAAAAGCCGCGTACGACATAACTTTGTAGGAGCAGGGCTTGCCCGCGAAGAGGCCGGCCCTGCCTACCTCAAATCAAGCGTCGCGAAACAACCACGGCTGACTGGCCCGATGCTTGGCTTCAAACGCGGCAATCGCCTCGCCGTCCTGCAAGGTCAGGCCGATATCGTCCAGGCCGTTGAGCAGGCAATGCTTGCGGAACGCATCGACTTCGAAGTGATAGACCTTGCCGTCCGGACGGGTCACGGTCTGCGCCTGCAGATCGACCGTCAACTGATAACCCGGCGTCGCCTCGACCTGCTGGAACAGCTCGTCGACTTCGCTGTCGTCGAGGATGATCGGCAACAGGCCGTTCTTGAAGCTGTTATTAAAGAAGATATCGGCATAGCTCGGCGCAATGATGCTGCGGAAGCCGTACTCCTCCAGAGCCCACGGCGCATGCTCACGGCTGGAACCGCAACCGAAGTTCTCCCGGGCCAGCAACACACTGGCGCCCTGGTAACGCTCGGCGTTCAACACGAATTCCTTGTTCAACGGCCGCTTGGAATTGTCCTGGTAGGCATAACCCACGTCCAGGTAACGCCATTCGTCGAACAGGTTGGGACCGAAACCGGTGCGCTTGATCGACTTCAGGAACTGCTTGGGAATGATCTGGTCAGTGTCGACGTTGGCACGATCCAGAGGCGCGACAAGACCGGTGTGCTGGGTAAAAGCTTTCATGCTGCGCTCCTCAGATCAATTCACGAACGTCGACAAAACGACCGCTCACGGCGGCGGCGGCGGCCATGGCCGGGCTCACCAGGTGGGTACGACCACCGGCGCCCTGGCGCCCTTCGAAGTTACGGTTGGACGTCGAGGCGCAGTGCTCGCCGCTTTCCAGGCGGTCCGGGTTCATCGCCAGGCACATCGAGCAACCCGGCTCGCGCCATTCGAAACCGGCTTCGAGAAAGATCTTGTCCAGGCCTTCGGCTTCCGCCTGGGCTTTCACCAGACCCGAACCCGGTACGACAATCGCCTGCTTGATGGTCGAGGCGACCTTGCGGCCCTTGGCGATCACGGCAGCGGCACGCAGGTCTTCGATCCGCGAGTTGGTGCAGGAACCGATGAAGACGCGGTCCAGCTGGATATCGGTAATCGCCTGGTTGGCGGTCAACCCCATGTACTTCAAGGCGCGCTCAATGGAACCACGCTTGACCAGATCGGGCTCGCGAGCCGGGTCCGGCACGTTCTGGTCAACCGCCAGGACCATTTCCGGCGAAGTGCCCCAGCTGACCTGCGGCTTGATCTGCGCGGCATCCAGTTCGACCACGGTGTCGAACACCGCATCGGCATCGGAGACCAGCTCTTTCCAGGCTTCGACGGCCAAATCCCACTCCGCGCCTTTCGGGGCGAAAGGACGGCCCTTGACGTAGGCCACGGTCTTTTCATCGGCGGCCACCAGGCCCACGCGGGCACCGGCTTCGATGGACATGTTGCAGATGGTCATGCGGCCTTCGACGGACAGGTCGCGAATCGCACTGCCGGCGAACTCGATGGCATGGCCGTTACCGCCGGCGGTGCCGATCTTGCCGATCACGGCAAGGACGATGTCCTTGGCGGTCACGCCAAACGGCAAGGTGCCTTCGACCCGCACCAGCATATTTTTCATCTTCTTGGCCACCAGGCACTGGGTGGCGAACACATGCTCGACCTCGGAAGTGCCGATACCGTGGGCCAAGGCCCCAAAAGCGCCGTGGGTCGACGTATGGGAGTCGCCGCAGACCACGGTCATGCCCGGCAAGGTTGCACCCTGCTCCGGGCCGATCACGTGGACGATGCCTTGACGCACGTCATTCATCTTGAATTCGGTGATGCCATATTCATCGCAGTAATCGTCGAGGGTCTGCACCTGCAAACGCGATACCTGGTCGACAATCGCCTCGATCCCGCCCTTGCGTTCCGGAGTGGTCGGCACGTTGTGGTCCGGGGTGGCGATGATCGAGTCGACACGCCAGGGCTTGCGCCCGGCCAGGCGCAGGCCTTCGAAAGCCTGGGGCGAAGTCACTTCATGAATGATGTGACGGTCGATATAGATCAGCGACGACCCATCGTCGCGCCGTTTCACTTCGTGAGAATCCCAGAGCTTGTCGTAAAGCGTTTTGCCGGCCATCAGACGTTTCCTCATCAGCTTGTTTCTATGCCCCGGTTTATTGATGGCTGTTCTCAATAACCCCTTGGCTTGTGAGGTCGATGCTATGGGGTTAGAGTGAATAACTCAAATTCATATTTTTTATGCTTTGGATAACCAAGTGGAATACTAGAATGGACCTGGCCAACCTCAACGCCTTTATCGCCATCGCCGAGACCGGCAGCTTTTCCGGCGCGGGCGAGCGCCTGCACCTGACACAGCCGGCCATCAGCAAGCGCATCGCCGGCCTCGAACAGCAACTCAATGTCCGCCTGTTCGACCGCCTGGGCCGCGAAATCGGCCTGACCGAGGCCGGCCGGGCCCTGCTGCCGCGCGCCTACCAGATTCTCAATGTACTGGACGATACCCGCCGGGCACTGACCAACCTGACCGGCGAAGTCAGCGGCCGGCTGACTCTGGCCACCAGCCATCATATCGGCCTGCACCGTCTGCCACCCCTGCTGCGGGCCTTTACCCGACTCTACCCACAGGTAGCACTGGATATTCAGTTCCTAGATTCGGAAATTGCCTACGAGGAAATTCTTCACGGCCGCGCCGAACTGGCAGTCATCACCCTGGCCCCGGAACCCCACAGCCTGGTACGCGCCGTGCCGGTGTGGGACGACCCGCTGGATTTCGTCGTCGCCCTCGAGCATCCGCTGGTCAGCCACGGTCCGGTCAGTCTCAAGGACATCGCCCATCACCCGGCGGTCTTCCCGGGGGGCAATACCTTTACCCACCATATCGTCCAGCGCCTGTTCGAAGCCCAGGGCCTGACGCCGAACATCGCCATGAGTACCAATTATCTGGAAACCATCAAGATGATGGTCTCCATCGGCCTGGCCTGGAGCGTCCTGCCGCGAACCATGCTCGATGACCAGGTGGCACGCATTCCTTTACCGGGCATACAACTGACTCGCCAGCTAGGCTATATCCTGCACACGGAACGGACTCTGTCGAATGCCGCCCGGGCGTTCATGGCTTTATTGGATGCGCAGGGTGACAAGCCAGGATTGACCGCATAAGGCAAGCCTGCTTTATTCCAAACAGCTTTTTGCGGCACAACGTTCCTTTCATACCAAGGACAGCTGTAAATGCCCAAGTACGCCAGCCGTATTCCACCCCTGCCACGCATTCATGCACTCGACCCCCAGGTGTCGGAACAGAGCTGGGAAAGCGCCACGCAACTGCTGGCGGCCCTCAATGGCGCGCGCCTCGGAGCCTGGTGCTGGGATATTGAAAGCGGCCAGGTCAGTTGGTCCCGTGGCACCCAGGCGCTGTTCGGCTTCGATCCGCACCAGCCATTGCCCAAGGACATGGACTACCTCGACCTGCTGCCGGTCGAGGACCGCGCGCGCACCCTGCGGGCCTTCCACGCGGTACTGGAAGGCGAGCCCGTCGAACAGGCCATGCATCACCGCATCCTCTGGCCCGACGGCAGCCTGCACTGGCTGGAAATCAATGGCAGCCTGTTGCCGGACAAGAACGGCAAGCCGCGAATGATCGGCGTCATCCGCGAAATCACCCACCAGCGCCAGCGCGAACATGCCCTCAGCAGTTCGGAAAAGCGCTTCGCCACCCTGTTTCATCTATGCCCCAACATGGTGCTGCTGACCCGCGAGGAAGACGGCCTGATCAGCGAGGCCAACCAGTACTTCGAAAGCCTGTTCGGCTGGCCGGCGCTCCAGGTGATCGGACGGACCACCGTGGAGATCGGGCTCTGGGTCAATCCCGAAGAACGCGAGCGCCTGGTCAAATCGATCAACATCCGCGGCGAGTCAGTCAGCCAGGAGGTGCAGTTTCGCGCCAGCAACGGCAAAATTCATGATGGTATCCTCAGCGCCCAAAGGGTCGAACTGGAAGGCCAGGCCTATCTGCTGAGCACCTTTCTCGACACCACCGAACGCAAGAATGCCGAGCTGGCCCTCAAGGACAGCCAGGACCGTCTCGATCTGGCCCTGGACTCGGCGCAACTGGGCACCTGGGACTGGCATATTCCCAGCGGCATGCTCTATGGCTCGGCGCGCGCCGCGCAGTTGCACGGCCTGGAGCCACAGCCGTTCCATGAGTCCTTCGACGCTTTTTTCGACGGTGTCCCCGCCAGCGAACGCGAAAGCATGCGCAACGCCTACCGCAGCCTGCGCGAAGGTCCGGAAGGCAGCTATCAACTGACCTATCGGGTACAGTTGGAAAACGGTACCTCGCGCTACCTGGAAAGCCGCGCCCGCCTCTACCGCGACGAGCAGGGCAACCCATTGCGCATGGCCGGCACCCTGCTGGATATCACCGAACAGGTGGAGCGCGAACAACGCCTGGTGGCCTCGGAAGAGAAATTCGCCAGCCTGTTCCAGGCCAGCCCCGACCCGATCTGCGTCACCCGTCACGAAACCGGGCAGTTCATTGAAATCAACCCGGCCTTCACCCAGGTGTTCGGCTGGAACATCGATGAAGTGCGCAATCGCAGCGCCGAGCAGATCGGCCTGTGGGACGACTCGGCCAAGCGCCTGCAACGTATCCAGCAGGTGATCCGCGACCAGGCCCTGAACAATGTGGCGGTGATCGTTCACCACAAGCGCGGCCACGCCCTGACCTGCGTGATCGCCAGTCGGCAGATCGTGGTCGAGGGGCAGCTGTGCATCGTCACCACCTTGCGCGACATCACCCAGCAACAGCGGGCCGAGGCAGCGCTCAAGGCCAGCGAGGAGAAATTCGCCAAGGCCTTCCACTCCAGCCCCGACGCCATCACCATTACCGAGCGCGACAGCGGCCGCTACCTGGAGGTCAACGACGGTTTCTGCCGGCTGACCGGCTACACCAGCGGCGAAGTCATCGGCAGAACGGTGTATGAAATCGGTGTCTGGGCCGATCACAAGCAGCGCAGCGCCCTGCTGGCGGAGCTGAAGGAAAAGGGTCATGTCCCACACCGCGACATGCTCGGGCGCAACAAACGCGGCGATGTGCTCACGGTCGAGGTGTCGGTCGAACCCATCATCCTCAATGAAACCGCGTGCCTGCTGCTGACGGCCCGGGATATCAGCCAATTGAAGAACGCCCAGGCGCAGATCCGCCACCTGGCCTATCACGACCCGCTGACCAACCTGCCCAACCGCGCCCTGCTGATGGACCGCCTGAGCCAGCAGATCGCCCTGCTCAAGCGCCACAACCTGCGCGGCGCCTTGCTGTTTCTCGACCTGGACCACTTCAAGCACATCAACGATTCCCTCGGCCACCCGGTGGGCGACACCGTGCTCAAGGTGGTGACCGCCCGCCTGGAAGCCAGCGTGCGCACCGAGGACACCGTGGCGCGCCTCGGCGGCGACGAATTCGTGGTGCTGCTCAGCGGATTGGACGGTTCACGCAGCGAGGTCACGCACAAAGTCCGCGAGCTGGCGGACACCATTCGCGAGCTGCTGGCCGAACCGATGTTCCTCGACGGCCAGCGCCTGCAAGTGACCCCGAGCATCGGCGTGGCGCTGATTCCCGATCACGGCACGACCCCCGCCGACCTGCTTAAGCGCGCCGATATCGCGCTGTACCGGGCCAAGGATTCCGGGCGCAACATCACCCAGCTGTTCCACAGCACCATGCAGAAAGCCGCCAGCGAGCGCCTGCGCATGGAAAACGACCTGCGCCAGGCGCTTTCCCGGGGTGAATTCAGCGTGCACTTCCAACCCCAGGTGGATGCCCGCGACAACAGCATCATCGGCGCCGAGGCCCTGGTGCGCTGGCACCACCCGGAACTCGGCGCGCAATCGCCGACCGAGTTCATCAAGGTCCTGGAAGACAGCGGGCTGATCCTTGAAGTCGGCACCTGGATTCTTGACCACGCCTGCGAGGCCTTTGGCCTATTGCTGGGCGAAGGCCTGATCAGCCACGCTTTCAGCCTGTGCGTGAACATCAGCCCGCGGCAGTTTCGCCAGACCGATTTCGTCGAACGGGTGGAACGTACGCTGATCCGCTACAACGTGCCGTCCTCGATGCTGAAACTGGAAGTCACCGAGGGCATCGTGATCCAGAATCTGGAGGACACCATCAGCAAGATGCGCCGCCTGAACAAGCTCGGTGTCAGTTTTGCCATGGATGATTTCGGCACCGGCTATTCGTCGCTGACCTACCTCAAGCGCCTGCCGGTGGATGCCTTGAAGATCGACCAGTCGTTCGTCCGCGACGCGACCCACGATCCCAACGATGCGGAAATCATCCGTGCCATTGTCGCCATGGCCCGCAGCCTGGGGCTGACGGTGATTGCCGAGGGGGTGGAGTTGCCGGAGCAACTGGTGTTCCTGGAAGGCTTGGGTTGCCATCTGTACCAGGGTTACCTGCACAGTCGGCCGCTGCCTTTGGAGGAGTTCAAAAAGCTCCTGATCTGAGTGCACCAAACAAAGAACCCCGCCGTGGCGGGGTTCTTTTTCAGCGGACTGGCGCTTAGTGCTGCAGTGCCGGCTTTTGCCCGGCATTAATGGCAATGCGCTTTGGCTTGGCCTCTTCCGGCACGACCCGCAGCAGGTCGATATTCAACAGACCGTTGCTCAGGCCGGCGGCCTTGACCTCGATATGGTCGGCCAGGCGGAAGGACAGTTTGAACGCACGCTGGGCGATGCCCTGATGCAGGTAGCTGACGTTTTCAGCCAGGGCGTCACGTTTGCCGCCACTGACGGTCAGTACGCCTTTCTCGACCTGCAGTTCCAGGTCTTCTTCCTGGAAACCGGCGGCGGCCACGACGATGCGGTACTCGTCATCACCATGCTTTTCAACGTTGTAGGGTGGATAGCTGCTGCCCGGTTCGTTGCGCAGGGCGGTCTCGAACAGATCGTTGAAACGATCGAACCCGATGGAAGAACGGAACAGCGGAGCCAGCGAAAATGCGGTAGTCATGTCAATCTCCTGAAATTCAGCGAGTGGTTTAGTCCGCGACCCGAATTCGGCATCGCGTACTCCCTAGATAGGAACTCGCCCAGGCATTTCAAGAGATTGTCGTGAAATTTTTCAGGCCGTTTCAGACAACGGCACGTTCAACAGGCGCCCGACCGCCGCGCAATCGGTCTCACGGCGCAGGTGGGTGAACAGCTCCACCGCCTCCGGATAATTGCGCGTCAACATCGCCAGCCACTGCTTCAAACGACCCGGCGCCTGGCGTGGCGTCAGCTGCGCCTCTGCCTGTACCCAGAAGTCACGCAACAGCGGCAGCAGCTCGGCCCAGGTCATCTCCACGACTTCTTCGCCGGCCCGCGCCGCGGCGATCTGCCGAGCCAGGTCCGGACGCGAGACCAGGCCGCGACCGAGCATGATGTCCTCGGCACCGCTGATCTCACGGCAGCGCCGCCAGTCGTCCACCGACCAGATATCACCATTGGCGAACACCGGCACCTTGACCACTTCCTGCACCCGCGCCACCCATTCCCAATGGGCCGGCGGCTTGTAGCCATCGACCTTGGTCCGGGCGTGCACCACGATCTGCGATGCGCCACCTTCAGCCAGGGCCGTACCGCAGACCAACGCTCCATCCGGGCTGTCGAAACCCAGGCGCATCTTCGCCGTCACCGGGATATGCGCCGGCACCGCGCGCCGCACCTGCTCGACAATGGCGTTGAGCAACTCCGGCTCCTTGAGCAGCACCGCCCCGCCCCGGGACTTGTTCACGGTCTTGGCCGGGCAACCGAAATTCAGGTCGATCACCTGCGACCCCAGCTCGCAGGCCAGGGCCGCGTTTTCCGCCAGGCACACCGGATCGGAACCCAGCAGTTGCACCCGCAACGGCACACCCGCCGCCGTGCGGGCGTCGGTCAGCAGTTCGGGGGCGAACTTGTGGTAGTAGGCAGGCGTCAACAGCGAGTCATTGATCCGGATAAACTCGGTGACACACCAGTCGATACCGCCAACGCGGGTCAGCACATCACGCAGGATGTTGTCGACCAACCCCTCCATGGGTGCCAGGGCAATTTGCATGGGTACTCTCATCGGAAAAAGCGGTCATGAAAAAAAGCGACCGGCGAAAAAGTGCGGCAGTTTACGGGGTTCCGGCACAAACCGGTACGCCCTCAGACCGACTGCAGCGCCGGCCCGTAGCCCTCGATAAATTCCGCCGGCATGCGCTTGGGCTTGCCGCTGGACAGCTCGATGCAGACAAAGGTGGTTTGCGCGCGCAACAGGGTCAGGTTGTCGCGGGGACGGACCAGCTGGAAACGCCGCGTCATCTTCAGGCGCTGGTCCCAGTCGACGATCCAGGTCGCCAGTTGCAACTCGTCGCCTTCGTAGGCGGCGGCCAGGTAGTCGATTTCATGCCGGACCACGGCCATGGCCCGATCCAGGCGCCGATACTCGGTCAGGTCCAGGCCCAGGCGCTGCGAGTGACGCCAGGCGCAGCGTTCCAGCCAGCTGACATACACCGCGTTGTTGGCGTGCCCAAGACCGTCGATATCCTCGTCAGCCACCTGCAAATCGAGGATGAAGGGTGTCGCCAGATCCCAACTCATGTACCGCTCCCGGTCAAATCAAAGACCCGGGCAGTGTAACGGAACAACCCTCAGATCACCGCCGTTTTGGCCGCCCGCAGGATTCGGTCGGACAATTCGCCGGGCCCCAGCGCCCGGGCCACGGCCAGGCCGCCGATCATCAGGGCGATATCGGCCAGGGCCTTGTCAGTATCCTCGGGGCTGGACGCCAACTGCGCGACCATCAGTTCCACATGCTCGTTCAGGGCTTCGCGAAAACACTCCGGCAGGTTGCACATTTCCCCGACGATGGACGGGATCGGACAGGCCTGCTGGACCGCATCACGGTGCTTGCGCGACAGATAGAAGGCCGCGAACAGGGCACGCCGCTCCTCGCCCGGCAACTGGCTGTCGACCTCGCTCATCTTCGCCCGGCGCTGGGCGAGCAATTGCTTGAACGCCTCCAGCATCAACGCGTCCTTGCTCTCGAAGTGCGCGTAGAACCCACCCACGGTCAACCCGGCGGCGCCCATCACTTCACTGACACTCGGCTCCACCGGACCACGCTGGATCAGGGCGTTACTGGCCGCCTGCAGGATGCGCTCGCGGGTTTGAGCTTTCTTGTCGTTCATTGCCACCTCCAGACATCACACAGAAAATATTATTCGCATAATATTTTTCCGCAAGACTTTATTTTGACCGCTGGTCCGCACCATGGGTATTAAAAAATGAATCAAGGGAGCAAAGGGCCAAACGCCAGACAAACAAAAGGGCCATTCAATAATTGAATGACCCTTATAAAATCCCGCAGAGCGGGCAATCGTGGCGTCCCCTAGGGGACTCGAACCCCTGTTACCGCCGTGAAAGGGCGGTGTCCTAGGCCACTAGACGAAGGGGACACAAACCCTTCTAACATGATCGGCGCTGAGTGCCGATCGCTCCAAGGCCGGTGTGGCCAAACCTTGAAGTGTAAATTGGTGGAGCTAGACGGGATCGAACCGTCGACCTCTTGCATGCCATGCAAGCGCTCTCCCAGCTGAGCTATAGCCCCGGATTTTTCGCCTCGGAGGCGGAACGACATCAACCTGCAACATCGCTTCTGTAAAACTGGCGTCCCCTAGGGGACTCGAACCCCTGTTACCGCCGTGAAAGGGCGGTGTCCTAGGCCACTAGACGAAGGGGACGCAAACCCTTCTATACAACTGATCAACGCTGAGTGCTGATCGCTTCAAGACCGGTGTGGCCAGGCCTTGAAGTGTAAATTGGTGGAGCTAGACGGGATCGAACCGTCGACCTCTTGCATGCCATGCAAGCGCTCTCCCAGCTGAGCTATAGCCCCTCATCGGTGAGGACGGGGCGAATCTTAAGGGCGTATCGGGGAGCTGTCAAACTTATTTTCAAACTTTTTGAAAATTTTTTGTCGGCATAACAACCACTTACCGCCCTGCCCCGGTAAAACCGGGGGGAATACCACCTACTGTGGAATCCTCTACAACCCTGTAGGCACTCAGAACCCGTAACAGCTTGGCTTGCCAGCAAAGCTTTTGGTGATCTTATGCGCCTCTTCGCGGGCAAGCCCTGCTCCTACAGGTTTGCGTCGTACATGGATTTTGTATTCGACGAGGGACTGTAGGAGCAGGGCTTGCCCGCGAAGCTTTTGACGCCCTCAGGGCCGCCCCTGTCGCTGATCAGCCAATCGCGCCCAGCAGCTTTTCCCATTCCTTGTTTTCTTTCTTCGACACCCCGCCCAGCAAATCCAGGGCCTGGCGCAGACGGAAACGCGTAAGGTCCGGCCCGAGGATTTCCATCGCATCGAGCACCGACACCGAACTGGCCTGCCCGGTGATCGAGGCGAACATCAGCGGCATGGCATCGCGCAGCTTCAACTCCAGGGAGTCGACCACCGCCTGGATGGTCGCGGTGATGCTGTCCTTTTCCCACTGGCGCAAGCTTTCCAGCTTCCACAGGATCAACTGCATCAACTTGCGCACGTCGTCGGCCGAGAGTTTCTTGTGCTCGAACAGCTTGACGTCCAGCGGCAGGCTACCGGCGAAGAAGAAGTTCGCCAGCGGCGCGACCTGGCTGAAGGTCTCGACCCGGCCCTGGACCAGCGGCGCGATCTTCATCAGGTACTCGGGGTTCAGCGCCCAGTTCTGCACCCGGCTGGCGAATTCTTCCACCGGCAGGTCGCGCAGCCACTGGCCATTGAGCCAGGACAGCTTCTCGATATCGAAGATCGGCCCGCCCAGGGAAACGCGGGACAGGTCGAAATGCTCGACCATTTCCTCCAGGGAGAACTTCTCGCGCTCGTCGGGCATCGACCAACCCATGCGCCCCAGGTAGTTGAGCATGGCTTCAGGCATAAAGCCCATGCGCTCGTAGAAGGTCACCGAAGTCGGGTTCTTGCGCTTGGACAGCTTGCTCTTGTCCGGGTTGCGCAACAGCGGCATGTAGCACAGCTGCGGCTGTTCCCAACCGAAGTATTCGTAGAGCAGGATCAGCTTCGGTGCCGACGGCAGCCACTCTTCGCCACGCAGCACATGGGTGATGCCCATCAGATGGTCGTCGACCACGTTGGCCAGGAAGTAGGTCGGCAGACCGTCGGTCTTCATCAGCACCTGCATGTCCATGCGATCCCACGGGATCTCGACATCGCCACGGAGCATGTCCGGCACCACGCAGACGCCTTCGCTCGGTACTTTCATGCGGATCACATGGGGCTCGCCGGCGGCCAGGCGCCGGGCCACTTCCTCTTTCGACAGCAACAGCGCACGACCGTCATAGCGCGGGGTCTCGCCGCGAGCCATCTGCTCGGCACGCATCTGGTCCAGCTCTTCGGCGGTGCAGAAGCACGGGAAGGCGTGGCCCATGTCCACCAGTTGCTGGGTGTATTTCTTGTAGATCTCGCTACGCTCGCTCTGCCGGTACGGACCGTGGGGACCGCCGACATCCGGGCCTTCGGCCCAGGTGATACCCAGCCAGTTGAGGGCATCGAAAATCTGCTGTTCGGACTCGCGGGTCGAGCGCAACTGGTCGGTGTCTTCGATCCGCAGGATGAACTCACCACCGTGCTGCTTGGCAAAGCAATAGTTGAACAAAGCGATGTAGGCGGTGCCGACGTGGGGATCGCCGGTGGGCGATGGCGCGATGCGCGTGCGAACGGTGGTCATGGGCGGTCTCGAAGTGGAGATAAAACAAAGGGCGAATGGTAACAGGCACAGCCGTCCGGGCTCCAGTACAGGGCATCCGGCCGAGGGCATATAAGCCAAGCTTCGGTCTAAAAATGGCTCCAGGCCCCGAAAGCCGGGCTTTCTCGGTTACTGGCATTTACCCATTAATCCTGCTGTGCCAGATTCGTCTACCGTAAAATTCACTTACACATTGATGTGTTGCTGCCCATGCCCTCCCAACTCAAGCGTCGACTGTTTATTTTCCTGTTCCTGGTCCTGGTGATTGCCCTGGGCTTTTTCGTCCAGTGGTTTTTCAGGGGACGCTTTTATGAAAGCACCGATAACGCTTATGTCCAGGGCGAAATCACCCGGGTCTCCAGCCAATTGGGCGCACGCATTGACGAAGTGCTGGTGGCAGACAACCAGCATGTGGAGAAAGGCCAGTTGCTGGTCCGGCTCGAAGGCGCTGACTTCCAACTGGCCATCGACCGCGCCAATGCCGTCCTCGCCACCCGCGAGGCCGAACGGGTGCAGGCCCAGAGCAAGCTGACCCAGCAAGCCAGCCTGATCGCCTCCGCCGATGCGCAGGTCGCGGCCAGCCAGGCCAGCCTCGGCCGCTCGCAACTCGACCTGAACCGTGCGCAGACCCTGCGCAAACCCGGCTACGTCTCGGAAGAGCGGGTCACCACGCTCTCCGCCGACAACCATATCGCCCGCTCGCAAGTGGCCAAGGCCCAGGCCGACCTGCAAGGCCAGCGCCAGCAGGTCACGGCCCTGAGTGCCGAGCTCAAGCGCCTCGACGCACAGATCGCCAATGCCCGCGCCGACCTGGCCCAGGCCGAGCTGAACCTGACCCGCAGCGAGATCCATGCGCCCATCAGCGGCCTGGTCGGCCAGCGCGCGGCGCGCAATGGCCAGTATGTGCAGGCTGGTGCCTACCTGCTGTCCATCGTCCCAGACCAGGACATCTGGATCCAGGCCAACTTCAAGGAAACCCAGATCGGCCATATGCAGCCGGGCCAGCACGCGACGCTGACCTTCGATGCCTATGAGGACACGCCGATCCAGGGCCAGGTCGAGAGCCTGTTCGCCGCCTCCGGCGCGCAGTTCAGCCTGCTGCCGCCGGACAACGCCACCGGCAACTTCACCAAGGTGGTGCAACGCATTCCGGTCAAGCTGACCTTTGCCGCCGACAATCCGTTGCAGGGCAAGATCCGTCCGGGCATGTCGGTCACCGTCAAGGTCGATCTGCGCGACGCCCAGCATGGCCGGTGATCAACTGATCCGACCGCTGGGCGAGCCGACCCGCCGGGACTGGATTGCGGTGATGAGCGTGATGCTCGGCGCCTTTATGGCGGTGCTCGATATCCAGATCACCAACTCTTCGCTCAAGGATATCCAGGGCGCCCTGTCGGCGACCCTGGAAGAAGGTTCGTGGATTTCCACCTCCTACCTGGTGGCGGAAATCATCATGATTCCCCTCACCGCCTGGCTGGTGCAATTGCTCTCGGCGCGGCGGCTGGCGGTCTGGGTCTCCCTGGGTTTCCTCGGTTCGTCGCTGCTCTGTTCCATGGCCTGGAGCCTGGAAAGCATGATCGTGTTCCGCGCCATGCAGGGTTTCACCGGCGGCGCGCTGATTCCCCTGGCGTTCACCCTGACCCTGATCAAACTGCCGGACCACCACCGCGCCAAGGGCATGGCCATGTTCGCCATGACCGCCACCTTCGCCCCGTCCATCGGCCCGACCATAGGCGGCTGGCTTACGGAGAACTGGGGCTGGCAGTACATTTTCTACATCAACATCCCGCCCGGCCTGATCATGATCGGCGGCCTGCTCTACGGCCTGGAAAAGAAGGAGTCCCATTGGGAACTGCTCAAGAGCACCGACTATGCCGGGATCGTCAGCCTCGGCATCGGCCTGGGGTGCCTGCAGGTGTTCCTCGAAGAAGGCCACCGCAAGGACTGGCTGGAATCGGATCTGATCGTGACCCTGGGCAGTATCGCCCTGCTGAGCCTGATCACCTTCGTGATCCTGCAACTGTCCAAGGCCAATCCGCTGATCAATCTGCGCATCCTGCAGAACCGCAACTTCGGCCTGTCCAGCATTGCCAGCCTGGGCATGGGCGTGGGGCTGTATGGCTCGATCTACCTGCTGCCGCTGTACCTGGCGCAGATCCAGAACTACAACGCCCTGCAGATCGGCGAAGTGATCATGTGGATGGGGGTGCCGCAGTTGTTCCTGATTCCGCTGGTGCCCAAGCTGATGAAATTCATCTCGCCGAAGCTGCTCTGTACCCTGGGTTTCGGCCTGTTCGGGCTGGCGAGTTTTTCCTCCGGGGTACTCAACCCGGACTTTGCCGGCCCGCAGTTCAACCAGATCCAGATTATCCGGGCGCTGGGCCAGCCGCTGATCATGGTGACCATTTCGCTGATCGCTACCGCCTATATCCTGCCCCAGGACGCGGGGTCGGCGTCGAGCCTGTTCAATATCCTGCGCAACCTCGGCGGGGCCATTGGCATCGCCTTGCTGGCGACCTTGCTGGATGCGCGGACCAAGGTCTATTTCGACTATTTGCGCGAGGCGATCGTGCCGGGTAATCCGCAGGTGGCGGAACGCCTGACGATGCTTTCGGAGAAGCTTGGCAGCGACGGCGCGGCGTTGGGCAAGCTGAGCGAGATCACCCATCAGCAGGCATCGATCATGGCCTATAACGACGCCTTCCATTTTGTCGGGATCGCCCTGGGGATCAGCATGTTGGCGGTGCTGTTGACCAAGGCGCTGCCGGCGGGGATCAAGGCTGGGGAAGCGCATTGATCCTGATGACGCCTTCGCGGGCAAGCCCTGCTCCTACAGTTTTGCGTCGAACACAAAAACTGCGTACGACATAACTTTGTAGGAGCAGGGCTTGCCCGCGAAGAGGCCCGAGCGAACAACGCACCTCTCAAAGCCCTTGAGCATTGCGCTCGCGAATCAACTCGATCAACGCCCGCAACCCCGCCGGCACATGCCGCCGCCCCGGGTAATACAGCGACAAGCCGTCAAACGGTGGTGTCCAGTCTTCCAGTACCGACACCAGCGTGCCCGCCGCCAGGTCCGCCGCCGCGTTCCACTGTGTCGCATACACCAGCCCCAACCCCGCCCGCGCCGCCTCCAGCACCAGGGTCGATTCATCCAGGGTCAATACGCCCTGGACATCCACCGTATGGGTCTCGCCATGGCGCTCGAACTCCCAGTGGTAGATCCGTCCACTCGGCAAGCGCAAGCGAATACACCGATGCTTGAGCAGATCGGTCGGCGTCTGCGGCACCGGATGGCGCGAGAAATACTCCGGGCTGCCCATTACCAACAAACGCAACGGCAAGCCCAATGGAATGGCGATCATGTCCTGGGGCACGCTGTCGTGCAGGCGAATCCCGGCATCGAAGCCCTCGACCACGATATCGATCAGCTTGCCCTCGGTGACGATATCCACGTTCATCTGCGGGTAGCGGCGCATGTATTCGACAAACAACGGCATCGCCTGCTTCGCCGCGCCCACGGCGGTATTGATCCGCAAGGTACCGGCGGGAATACCGGCGTGACTGCCCGCCTGTTCCATGGCCGCGCGAATGGTCGACATGGCCGGCGAAATGCTCTCGACAAACTGCGCCCCCGCCTCGGACAACGCCACGCTACGGGTTGTACGGTTGAACAGCCGCGCCCCGATCCGGCTCTCCAACGCCGACACCGCATGGCTCAAGGCCGAGGTCGAGACCTCCAGCTCGGCCGCCGCCGCCCGGAAACTCCGGTGCCGGGCCACGGCCAGTACCGCTTCCAACTCTGTCAGGCCTGATGTGCGCATTATCCCAAATCACTCATTAACCCATGCCGCTTCGTCCGGCTTATCAGGCTAATCCTAGCCGCTTATCCTGACTCACACCACAGACGCACACCTCGGAGCAGCCATGCAACGCATCGACCATATCTATATCAATGGCGCCTTTGTCACGCCCCACGGCGAGGAACTGTTCGACCTGTTCAACCCCGCCACCGGCCAGGTCATCGGCCAGGTGCGCCTGGCGGACGAGCAGGATGCCCATGCCGCGATTGCCGCCGCCAAGGCCGCGTTCCCGGCCTTCTCCCGCACCACCAAGGCCGAACGCCTGGCCATGTTGCAGCGCATGCACGCCGCCATTATCGCCCGGGAAGACCCGCTCAACGACGCCATCATCGAGGAATACGGCGCCCCCGCTTCCCGCTCGCGCTGGATGGCCCAGCATGCCGCCAGCGTCTTTCTGGAAGCGGCGAAGGTCCTCGAACAGTACGACTTCAAGCGCCGCGCCGGAACCGCCGAGGTGATCATGCAGCCCCTCGGCGTGGCCGGCCTGATCACCCCCTGGAACAACGACGCCGGTTTTATCTGCGGCAAGCTTGCCGCCGCCCTGGCCGCCGGTTGTACCGCGGTGATCAAGCCCAGCGAGATGAGCGCGATCCAGACCCGTATCGTCACCGAGGCCCTGCACGAGGCCGACCTGCCAGCGGGGCTGTTCAATATCGTCACCGGT
Source organism: Pseudomonas gingeri (assembly GCF_013385425.1). GTDB lineage: Bacteria > Pseudomonadota > Gammaproteobacteria > Pseudomonadales > Pseudomonadaceae > Aquipseudomonas > Aquipseudomonas gingeri_D. The sequence continues at coordinate 128,275 of NZ_JACAQA010000018.1, forward strand.
CGCGGTGAAACCGTCGGCGCCACCCTCAGCAGTCATCCGGATATCGCGAAAATCTCCTTTACCGGCTCCACCCCGGTGGGCAAGAGCATCCTGCGCAGCGCCGCCGAGACACTCAAGCGCGTCACCCTGGAACTCGGCGGAAAATCGCCGGTGGTGATCCTCGACGATGCCGACCTGAGCCAGGCCATTCCCCTGGCCTTGCAGGCCGGCTTCATGAACAGCGGCCAGGCGTGCATCGCCGGGACCCGGATACTGGTACCGGAGGAACGCCTGCACGAAGTCGAAGCCGCCGTGCTCCAGGCCATCGACGTGGTCAAGGTCGGTGATCCCCTTGATCCACAGACCACCGTCGGGCCGATGGTCAGCGAAAAACAATGGCAGCGGGTGCAACGCTATATCCGCATCGGCATCGACGACGGCGCCCGCCTGCTGGTCGGCGGCGAAGGCCTGCCCCAGGGCGTGGACAGAGGTTGGTTCGTGCGCCCGACGGTATTCAGCGGCGTGACCAATGAAATGACCCTCGCCCGCGAGGAAATCTTTGGCCCGGTGCTGTCGATCATCACCTACCGCGACCAGGAAGAAGCCATCCGCATCGCCAATGACACACCCTACGGCCTGCAGGCCTATGTGATGTCCGCCAATGTCGAACGGGCCCGCCAGGTCGCCGACCGCCTCGAGGCCGGACGCGTGCTGATCAACACCCTGGCCCACGAGCCGGCGGCGCCTTTCGGCGGCTTCAAGCAGTCGGGAATCGGCCGGGAATACGGGAGCTTCGGGCTCGAGGCGTTCCTCGAACCGAAATCGATTCTGGGGGGAACTCAATAATCGACTCCCCGGCAGGCCGCTGCCTGCCGGGGAGTCGCGTCCATCCGTGACGGCTCAGCGCGCCAGCCACTGCTCGGCGGAAACCACCGTGGCATAACCGAACGCCAGGGAGGCCATGAACGCCCCGTGCACATGGGCCGCCGGCACCGTCAGGCCGTTGAACTCCAGGTCCCGAGAAGCACAGGCATCGTGGATCACCGTGACCGTGTAGCCCTGGTCAGCCGCCGCGCGGGTGATGGCGTCGATGCACAGGTGGCTCATGCTGCCGACCACCACCAGTTCCTTGATCTTATTGCGCTCCAGCACCGCGCTCAGTTCGGTGTCGCGAAACGAGTTGACGAAATGCTTGAGTATCACCTGCTCGTCGGCGCGGTTGAGGACCTTGGCGTGCAGCCGCGCCCCTTCGGAACCCGGCACAAAGAACGGCGCATCGGCGCTGGCGAACTCATGGCGGACATGCACCACCAGGTCACCCGCCTCACGCGCCGCGGCCAGAATCGCGGCGGCCTTGTCGGCCGCCGCATCGGCGCCGCTCAGGGTCCACTTTCCGCCTGGGAAATAGTCATTCTGGATATCCACCAGGATCAGCGCTTGTACGGACATATCATCTTCCTCGATTAGTGGTGCAGCGTTCAGTTGCTTTGCCTTACCGGATCAAGTATCCAGTTCCCACGGTGTTCCGGGGATTGGCCGGACCGACACTTTCGAGGGGAAAACTGACAATGGACGCGCCCACGGCCGCCATCGACCGCGCCACGCCAGCCGACAACGCCGTGTCCGAGATCGGCCTGCTCCTCTATCCCGGCGCGCAGACCGCCGCCGTCCACGGCCTGACCGACCTGTTCAGCGTGGCCAATCGCATGGTCGCCGAACACGGCGATGCGGCCCGGCGGCTGCGTGTCAGCCATTGGGCCACCGGCGCCACGGGCGAGTCCCTCGAACGGATCTACGACAGCCAGCCGGGCATGGACGGCCATCCGGTCGCCGTGGTCATTCCCCCTTCGCTGGGCGATACGCCCTCGCCCGCCGCCCTGCAACTCAGTGCCGCCTGGGTCCGCGAACAACATAGCCACGGAGCGATCATCGGTTCCGTGTGCATGGGCGCCTTCGTGCTGGCGCAGACCGGCCTGCTCGACCAGCGTCCCGCCACCACCCACTGGAATTCGGCCAAGGCCTTTGCCGCGCTCTACCCGCAGATACGCCTCGACACCGACAAGCCGATCATCGACGACGGCGACCTGATCACCACCGCCGGGCTGATGGCCTGGGCCGAACTGGGCATGCGCCTGGTCGAACGGCTGCTGGGGCCGGGGATCGCCACGCGCACCGCGCGCTACCTGCTGATCGAACACCGTGACAACAGCGAATGCGCCGGCAACTTTGCGCCGATCCTGGGCCACGGCGACGCCGCAATCCTCAAGGTCCAGCACTGGCTGCAAAGCAGCGGCGCCCTGGAGGTGAGCGTAAATGCCATGGCCGACAAGGCCGGCCTGGAGGAGCGCACCTTCCTGCGCCGCTTTCGCGCCGCCACCGGCCTGCGTCCGACGGAGTACTGCCAGCACCTGCGGGTTGGCAAGGCGCGGGAAATGCTTGAATTCACCAACGGCACCGTCGACCATATCGCCTGGACCGTGGGTTACCAGGACCCCGGTGCGTTCCGTTCGACCTTCAAGAAAATCACCGGTTTCTCGCCCAGTGATTACCGAGGTCGCTACGGCGTCAGGGCGACCTGAGCTCAACCACCGGCAGGGCAAGGCCTTGCCGGTCACTCTTATTGATACGGCCCGGAGAAACACATGAGCAAGGTGCTGCTGGTACTCGTGGAAACCGTCGACGACTACCTGCCAATCATCCAGAAGCACGGCTTCGAACTGATCCTGGCGCCGACCCAGGCCCTGCGCGCGCAAGCGATCGCCGAGCAGGGCGAACGCATCAATGCCGTGCTCACCCGCGGCCCGCTGGGGCTGTTCGCCGAGGAAATCGCCGCCCTGCCCAAACTTGAAATCATCTGCGTGATCGGTGCCGGCTATGAAAAGGTCGACCTGCACGCCGCCGCGCAACGGGGCATCGTCGTGACCAACGGCGCCGGTGCCAACGCCTCGTCCGTGGCCGACCATGCCATGGCCCTGTTGCTGTCGCTGGTGCGCGATATTCCCCGCGCCGACGCCTCGGTGCGCCGTGGCGAGTGGCGCAAGCTGATGCGTCCGTCCCTGGGCGGCAAGCGCCTGGGCATCCTCGGCATGGGCGCGGTGGGCCAGGCGATTGCCCAGCGTGCGGCCCTGGGTTTCGGCATGACGGTGAGCTATCACAACCGGCGACCGCGCACGGATATCGATTACCACTATTGCGCCACGACCACCGAACTGGCGCTGGCCTCGGACTACCTGATCATCGCCACCCCAGGCGGTGCCGGCACCGACGGCCTGATCGGCCGACAGGCTCTTGAAGCCCTCGGCCCGCAAGGGTTCCTGGTCAACATTGCACGCGCCAGCGTGGTGGTGACCGCCGACCTGGTGGCCGCCCTCCAGCAAGGTCGCCTCGCCGGTGCGGCACTGGATGTGTTCGACGACGAACCGAATGTGCCTGAAGTCCTCAAGAGCCTGGGCAACGTGGTGCTGACACCCCACGTGGCCGGTCTGTCGCCGGAAGCCTCCGAAGCCACGGTAGCGCTGGTGGCCGAAAACCTGCTGGCGTATTTTTCCGGCCAGCCGGTACTCACGCCGATTGCCCTTCCCGGCTGACGGCCAACGAGCCAACCCATTATGATCACCACCTTCCCACACACCTGATGGACACCTCCCGCATGGAACGCACCGCCCGCCTGCTGCCTCTTGCCTGCCTGCTGCTGGGCCTCTCGCCCTCGACCTTTGCCGCCGAGGCACCGGTCGATTGCGATGCCCTGCATGAAAAAGCCAACGCCGAAGCCGGCAGCTACCGCCCCCCCGTCGAAGGCAAGGTCATCGGCCAGGGCCGGGTCTACTTTCACAGCGCGCCCAACAGTGCCTGCATCACCAAGAAGGTCTTCGTCGTGCCTGGCGACGGCCTCACGGTGTACGCCAGCACCGAGGACGGCTGGGCCCAGGTCATGTACATCGCCAAGAACGGCGATGACTTCAGCGGCTGGGTCGAGGAAAAGCGCGTCGAACTGGGCCAGCACTACGGCGGTGACCCGGCGCCCGAAGACACCCCGGAGCAATAAGCGTCTCCCCGCCTGAACTCCGCCGAGGAATGCCAGTCAGCTCAATAAGTGCATTCAAAGGCCTGCGCTGACAGCGGCAGGCCTCTCTACCCGGAGTTTCGCGGCCATGCCTGATCTTTCCAACGAACCCCAGAGCGCGATCGAGGCCCACGGCGTCATTGGCGACATGAGTAGCGCCGCGCTGGTCAACGATCGCGGCAGCGTCGACTTTTTCTGCTGGCCGGCTTTCGACAGCCCCTCGATCTTCTGCGCCTTGCTCGACAGCCCCGAAGCCGGGATTTTCCAACTGGCCCCGGACCTGCCCGATGCCCGTCGCGAACAGATCTACCTGCCGGACACCAATGTCCTGCAAACCCGCTGGCTGAGCGCCAGCGCGGTGGTGGAAATCACCGATCTGCTGCCGGTCAGCGATGATGAAAACGACCTGCCGATGCTGATCCGTCGGGTCCGGGTGATCAGCGGCCGGGCCACCTTCCATGTGCGTTGCGCCGTGCGCCATGACTATGCCCGCGCCGCGACCCGTGCCCGTCTCGACGGCGACGATGTGTGCTTCGAGGCGCCGGGCCAGCCGAGTCTGCGCCTGTGCTCCGACCAACCGCTGCAACTGGAGCGGCAGGCCGCCGTCGCCCGCTTCACCCTGGAACAGCAACAGAACGCCGAATTCCTCCTCGGTGCGGTCGACGATCCACGCATCAAGGTCGGCAGCAGTGACCTCGCCCTGCAACGCACCTTGACCTTCTGGCGCCATTGGCTCGGACGCTCGAACTATCGCGGGCGCTGGCGCGAAGCGGTCAACCGCTCGGCCCTGGCCCTCAAGCTGCTGACCTCGCGCAAGCACGGCGCGATCCTCGCCGCCGTTACCTTCGGCCTGCCGGAAAGCCCCGGCGGCCAGCGTAACTGGGACTATCGCTATACCTGGATCCGCGACGCCTCCTTCACCATCTACGCCTTTATGCGCCTGGGTTATGTCGAGGAAGCCAACGGTTTCATGCGCTGGTTGCGCGGACGGGTCGGCGATTGCAGCGATCAGCCGTTGAAGCTGAACATTCTCTACGCCATCGATGGCACCCAGGAACTGCCGGAAACCGAACTGACGCACCTGTCCGGCCACGGTAATGCCCGTCCGGTGCGTATCGGCAACCAGGCCTACGAGCAGGTCCAGCTGGATATCTTCGGCGAGTTGCTGGACGCGGTGTACCTGACCAACAAATACGGCGAGGCGATTTCCCATGAAGGCTGGCTGCATGTCGGCCAGATTGTCGATCAGGTCTGCGACACCTGGAACCAGACCGATGTCGGGATCTGGGAAATGCGCGGCGAGAAACACCACTTCCTGCACTCGCGGCTGATGTGCTGGGTCGCCCTGGACCGCGCCATTCGCCTGGCCTCCAAGCGCTCGCTGCCGGCCCCGTTCGCCCGCTGGGACCAGACTCGCCAGGCGATCCACGCCGATATCTGGAGCAACTTCTGGAACGCCGAACGTGGACATTTCGTCCAGCATATCGGCGGCACCGGCCTCGACGGCTCGATGCTGCTGATGCCACTGGTGCGCTTTGTCGGCGCCACCGATCCGCGCTGGCTGGCGACCCTGGAGGCGATCCAGAAAAGCCTGGTGCGCGACGGCATGGTCTATCGCTATCGCAACGACGATCACCCCATCGACGGCTTGCCGGGCAGCGAAGGGGCCTTCGCCGCCTGCTCATTCTGGTACGTCGAATGCCTGGCCCGGGCCGGACGGGTGGAGCAGGCGCATCTGGAGTTCGAGCAACTGCTGCGCTATGCCAACCCGCTGGGACTCTACGCCGAAGAGCTCGACCCGCAAGCCCGACACCTCGGTAATACCCCGCAAGCACTGACCCACCTGGCGCTGATCAGCGCCGCGTGTTTCCTCGACCGCAAACTCAGCGGCGAGGTTACGCCGTGGCAACCCTGACGCCGCTTGCTGAACCCATATCTTGTGAGGGGCGGTGCTTGTGTGGGAGCGGAGCTTTTCAGATTGAATATCCTTTTCAATCACCTCGATAGCTTGGGCCATGCGCGCCAAACGTCTAAGCTGGCATTTCCCGCCTGTTGTTCTGGAACGCCGTGTGAAATTCAGCCTGCCGAAAGTTGCCACCGCCCCCTTCTGTCCCTCTGAAGTGAACGGCTCCATTGCTGTCGACCGCGGGGCACCGTTCTTCAAGCGCGCCCTGCGCTTCGCCGGGCCCGGCCTGCTGATTTCCATCGGTTACATGGACCCGGGCAACTGGGCCACGGCGATCGAGGCCGGCTCGCGTTACGGCTACAACCTGCTGTTCGTGGTGCTGCTGGCGAGCCTCGCCGGGATGGCGGTGCAATGCCTTTGCTCGCGCCTGGGGATCGCCACCGGCCGCGACCTGGCGCAGCTCTGCCGCGAGCGCTACAGCCCGCGCTCCGCCAAACTCCAATGGCTGCTGGCGGAAATCTCGATCATCGCCACGGACCTGGCCGAAGTCCTCGGTTGTGCCCTGGCCTTTCATCTGCTGCTGGGCTGCTCGCTGACCTTCGGCATTGCCCTGACGGCCTTCGATACGGTGCTGATCCTGGCCCTGCAGAACCGCGGCTTCCGGCGCCTGGAAGCGATCATGCTGGTGCTGGTGGCGACCATCGGCGTGTGTTTTTTCATCGAACTGGTGCTGATCAAACCCTACTGGCCGGACGTGTTCCAGGGTTTCAAGCCGTCCCTCTCGGCCATCAACGACGCCGCACCGCTGTACCTGGCCATCGGTATTCTCGGGGCCACGGTGATGCCCCATAACCTCTACCTGCACACCTCGGTGGTGCAGACCCGGCTGATCGGCACGGACCTGGCCAGCCGCCAGGACGCTGTGCAACTGGCGCGCATCGACACCCTGGGTTCCCTGGCCCTGGCCTTGCTGGTCAACGCAGCGATCCTGATCCTGGCCGCGGCGGCCTTCCACCAGAACGGGCATACCGCCGTGGTGGAGATCCAGGACGCCTACCACCTGCTCGACCCGCTGGTGGGCGGCGCGTTCGCCAGCACTTTATTCGGCATCGCGCTGCTGGCGTCCGGACAGAGCTCGACCTTTACCGGCACCATCGCCGGCCAGGTGATCATGGAAGGCTACCTGAACCTGAAGATTCCCTGCTGGCAGCGCCGCTTGATCACCCGTGGCCTGGCACTGATCCCGGCCTTTGTCGGGGTCTGGCTGATGGGCGAAGACGCGGTGGGCAAATTGCTGGTGCTGAGCCAGGTGGTGCTGAGCCTGCAGTTGCCCTTTGCGCTGTACCCGTTGATCCGCATGACCGGCGATGAACGCCTGATGGGACCTTTCGTCAATCGCTGGTACACCAAGGCTCTGGCCTGGGGGTTGTTCGTGGTGATCAGTGCGGCGAATGCCTGGCTGATCGTGCAACTGTTCGCCGCGGACTGAGGCAATGACGTCACGCCGTGTCGCTTCCCATCAAGCGGCCACGGCTGACAGCCCTAGACTCCTGGACATCATCCGCCGGGATCAGGAGTCCAGCATGAACATCGCCACCGAGGCGTCATCCCCACAGACGTTGTTGCGCCGGGAGCTGGCCTGCGCCTTTCGCTGGGCCGCACGGCTGGGGTTGCACGAGTCGATCGCCAACCACTTCAGCGTGGCGCTGTCGGCGGATGGGCGGGAGTTTCTGATCAATCCCTACGGCCGACATTTCTCGCGGATCAGGGCCAGTGACCTGTTGCTGGTCAAGGCCGACGATCCGTCGAGCCTGGCGGGCCCGAACGCACCGGACATCACCGCCTCGGCCTTGCACAGCGCGCTGCATCGCAACCAGCCCCATGCTCGCTGCATCCTGCACACCCATTCGAAATATGCCACCGCGCTGGCCTGCCTGGCGGATTCAAGCCTGCCGCCCATCGAGCAGAATGCCATGCGTTTTTTCGAGCGGGTGGCAATCGATGACGGATTCGATGGCATGGGCCTGGGGGACGAGGCCGAGCGGGTCAGCCGGCTGCTGGGGGACAAGCCGATTCTGTTGATGGGCAACCATGGCCTGTTGGTGGCAGCGCCCAGCGTGGCCCAGGCCTTCGATGATCTGTATTACTTCGAGCGGGCGTGCGAGGTGTATATCACCGCGTTGTCGACGGGAAGGCCATTGCGTATCGCCAGCGACGAGGTGGCGCGCAAGACTGCGCGGCAATGGCTGGACTATCCGGGGTTTGCCGAGAAGCATTTCGCGGCGTTGTTGGGGATTCTCGAGGAAGAGGAACCAGGGTTTGCGCACTAGCCAGCGGCCATCACGGAACCTGTAGGAGCATGGCTTGCCAGCGAAGCTTTTGGCGGTCTCGAGGGCCTCTTCGCGGGCAAGCCCTGCTCCTACAGGTTCGTGTCATACACAAAATGGGTGAACGACAGAAGACTGTAGGAGCAGGGCTTGTCGGCCTCACTCCTCCATCAGCGAGGAGCGCGGTTCGCGACTCAGCGGCTGGCGCATCACCGGCGCACTGAATACCTGGCTGCGGTCCTCGCTCGGTGGACAACCGAAACGCGCGCGGTAGGTGCGGGAGAAATGCTCCAGCGAACCGAACCCCGAACAGGCCGCGACCTGGGCCACACTCATGCGGGTCTGTTGCAACAGGTTATGGGCCCGCGCCAGGCGCAGGCTCATGTAGTACTTGAGCGGTGACAGCCCGGTGTGTTGCTTGAACTGGCGCTCCAGTTGGCGCTGGGACAAACCGACCTTGGCGGCAATCGCCTCGCAGTCCAGTGGCTCCTCCAGCGCCTGCTCCATCAACTGCACCGCACGGCGCATCTTGGCGCTGGACAACCGGGTACTCGCCAAACCGTCGTCGAGCTGGTTGTCCAACGGCTGGCGCACGCGGCCCATCAGCAGGTGCATGGCAATCTCGCGGGCCAGGTCGCTGTCCACGCTCTGCCCCAGCCAACTGATCATCATGTCCAGGGTCGAGGTGGCACCGGCACAGGTCAGGCGCTGGCGCTCCAGGGTATAGAGCTGGGTACGGGCCTTCACCCGTGGGTAGCTTTCCTGGAAACCCTGCCAGTTGTCCCAGTGCACCGCCGCTTCATAGCCGTCCAGCACGCCGGCGGCGGCCAGCAGTTCGGTGCCGGTTTCCACCCCCATCAACACCGCACCGAACAGTGCCTGCTTGCGCAACCAGCTTTTCAGCGATTGATTGCGGCTGTGCTTATGCACGTCGAAACTGGCGATCACCAGGCAGGCGTCAAAGCCCTGCCCGGCGTCGAGGGTGCCGGCGACCAGGGTGGACAAGCCGTTACTGGCGAGGACCGGCTGACCGTCGAGGGACAGCAGGGTCCATTCGAAAAGCGGGCGCTGGGTCAGCCAGTTGGCAATCGCCAGCGGTTCGATGACCGCCGCCAGGCCCAGGTGGGAGAACGACGGCAACAGCAAGACGGCGATACTCAAGGGCGCCGCATCGGCGCGGCGCCAGTCGGGTGGCTGAGTACTGGTTTGCGGGTTCATCGCTAGCCTCTTTGACGGGCTCTACGGTTGATTTCAGTGCAGGGATCTCCCACGCCTCCTGTGGGAGCTTGACCGTCCCTTGAAATGATTTTCAAAAAAACGGTCAAGACAATTGCTCCTACAAGGTTCCGTGGGGGGGTCAATATATCGGACCGCAGCTCTCAACGTTGCTCGGTTTGCCAGTGCGGATGTATCCACACCGGCGCCCGCGCAGCCGGCAAAGGCGAGCGCCCACGAATCAGATCGCTGGCCTTCTCCGCGATCATCACCGTCGGCGCATTGGTGTTGCCGCTGACAATCACCGGCATGATCGAGGCATCCACTACCCTCAATCCTTCCACGCCATGGACCCGCAACTCTGGATCGACCACCGCCTCGGGATCGTCGCCAGGCCCCATCTTGCAGGTACCGCTGGCATGGTAGCCGGTTTCGGTGACACGCCGGGCCCAGGCGTCGAGCTGCGCATCGCTTTGCGCCTGGGCACCGGGCACCAGTTCCTCCCCCGCAAACGCCGCCATCGCCGGCTGCCCGATGATTTCCCGCACCAGCCGCGCCCCCGCCCGCATATCGGCACGGTCCTGCTCGGTACTGAGGTAGTTGAACAGAATCCGCGGCGGCTGGCGTGGATCGCTGCTGCCGAGGGTGACCCGGCCCAGGCTGCTGGGGCGCATCAGGTCGATATGCACCTGGAACGCATGGGCCGGCACCAGGTCGACGCTGCCGGGCTTGACCGCCAGGGGCATGAAGGTCAGTTGCAGGTCCGGATGCTCGACCCCGGCCCGCGAGCGGATAAATGCCCCGGCCTCGAAGTGATTGCTGGCCGCCGGACCGTCGTGACTGACGAACCAACGGGCACCGATCCACCATTTGCCCGGCGCGGTGGTCCAGGGGTAGAGCGACACCGGCCGTTTGCACAGGTACTGCACCACGGCGTCGGGATGGTCGTTGAGGCGTCGGCCGACACCCGGCAGATCATGCCGGACCGGCAGGCCGAGATCACGCAACTCGGCGGCCGGACCTATGCCGGACAACAGCAGCAACTGCGGCGAATTGATCGCCCCCGCCGTCAACAACACCTCGCGCCGGGCCCGGGCCTGCCAGACATGGCCGTTCTGCTCGTATTCCAGGCCATGGGCGCGCTTGTCCTTGAACAGGATCCGCAACGCCAGGGCGCCAGTGGCCACCTGTACATTGCCGCGCAGCAGGGCCTCTCGCAGATAACCCTTGGAGGTACTCCAGCGCTTGCCGCCACGGGTGGTGCGATCCACCGGGCCGAAGCCTTCCTGGCGATAACCATTGAGATCGTTGCTCGGCGCATAACCGGCCTCGACCCCGGCCTCGACGAAGGCCGCACACAACGGCGTACCGATATCCCCCGGGGTGACATGCAAATGCCCCTGGGCGCCGCGGTAGGTATCCGGCCCCTCGGCATGGGCTTGGGCACGGATAAAGTACGGCAGCACCTCCTGGTAACTCCAGCCACTGCAGCCCTGGGCGGCCCATTGATCGTAGTCGCGGGCGTGACCACGGATATAGACCATGCCATTGATCGACGATGAGCCTCCCAGGGTGCGCCCGCGCGGCGTGCCGATCCGACGCCCGTCGAGCCCCGGTTCTGGCTCGGACAGATAGCTCCAGTTATAACGACTGCCGCCAACGACTATGCCCACCGCCGACGGCATATCGATGGTCCAGCTGCTGTCGGCGGGCCCGGCTTCCAGCAGTAGGATGCGCACGTCCGGGTCCTCTCCCAGGCGATGGGCCAGGACACAACCGGCGGAGCCGGCACCGACAATCAGGTAATCGAATTCGTGTTCGGACATGACCGGGCGTACTCCATCGCAAGGTTCAGACGAGCAGCGGCGCGGCTCGCCCCGGGGCGTTTCAGCGGTCGTTCTGGCCGTGAATACCCTGGAACACCAGCCGATGAAAGTGATGCACCAGGTGTTCGCTTTCATTGCTGCGCTGGGCGTCGATCATGTAGCGGCCCTGATCGTAGCCCAGGGAGCGCAGGCCCTTCTGCACCGAGATATTCAGGGCGATATCCTCGGGGCCCAGATCCTCGTTCATCCACTTCATGCAGGCGCTGCTGACCTCGGCGGTGCGAGCATTGGAGGAGTAATAGCCGAAGCGCAGCAGCGAGCGCTCGGCATCCAGCGGAATCATCATGAACGAGCCGAGGAACTCGGAAAACGGGAAGGTATAGAAGGTATTGTTCGGCCACAGGCCGATATTGAAAAAGCATTCCTCGGGGTTCAGGTCGCTTCGCAGTTTCACCCCATAAGCTTCGGTGGCAGCGAGATTGGCCGGCGCGGCGTAGGTCCACCAGTTGTCGCGTTTGGTCAACTGGTAGCCCTTGAAGTCAATGAGTTTGGCCAGGTCGATATGACAAGGCCCGGAAAGCTTGAAGTGATAACCCTCGATGGAGTTGTCCATGATCACCTTCCAGTTGGCCGGCACGATCACATCCTGTTCTTCAATCAGTTGCATGCGGACAAGGTCGGGAAAGACCCGGCGCATTTCCTCGTCGGCCCCGGGAAACAGTTCGCGCAACGACGCTGCCTCGGGGTCCAGGTTGAAGTAGATAAAACCGCCCAGTTCCTCGGTCCTCACCTTGGGGATATTGAACTGCCGCAACTCGAAATTTTTCATCCGCTCGCAACGTGGTGCACCTCGCAGGCCGCCATCCATTTCATAACACCAGGAATGGTAGGCACAACGTACCACCCCGCCGGTGGTGCCACGACGCTGTTCGAGCAAGCGGTTGCCGCGATGCTGGCAGACATTATGGAAGGCATGGATCTGCCCCTGCCGATTACAGGCCACCACGATGCTCTGGTCGAACAGGTCGCAGACCACGTACTGCCCCGGCTCGGCGAACTCGTTCTTGTGCCCGGCCACATGCCAGGCGCGCATGAAGATATTGTCGCGCTCAGCCTGGAACAGCCCCTCATCGAAGAAATACCGCGACGGCAAGGTGAAGGCTTCTTCGGGATCCTGCTGATCCCAACCTTCGACCCCGGATTGTTGTTTCTGGATATGAATCGGTTGCATGGACGTGCTCCTCGACCAGATTTGAGCGCTCGGTTCGGCTGCCGGCGTTGAAACCTAATCTAGAGCAGCCTCCCGGGCCGGGATTGATGGAAAACGACTCGTTCGATAGAGAAAACATCAACCGCGACCGACAGCAATCGTCCGACAAATCTCGCCCCCAAGAGCTGCAAACACAAAGGAAATACCCCACAAAGCGACTGTCAGGACTCAACTAGGGTGAAGAGCAGACACATATTCTCTCTTTCAATCTATACGTTAGTAGCGTACAAATAATGAATGCTCTGGTTATCGAACTCCCTCCCTTCGAGCGTCATCGCAGAGCCTACCTGGGCGACGAGGCGTTCCACTGTTTTCAACTCGCCTTGTTGCGCAACCCTGAAGCCGGCGAGGTCATCCAGGGCACCGGTGGGCTACGCAAGGTCCGTTGCATGGACATGAAGCGGCAAAAAGGTAAACGGGGCGGCATCCGGGTGATCTATTACAAATGGCCGCCAGGTTTCCAGTTCTGGCTGTTCACCCTGTACGACAAAGACCAGCAGGACGATTTGAGCCCGCAGCAGAAGGGAATCCTGAAGCGGCTTCTGGACACAGAGATAGAGGCGAGAAACCATCATGAAGCGTGACATTTTTGCAGAACTGGTCGAGGGCTTCGACGCCCTGGCCGATGACCGCCGGGGCAAGGTCACCCTGCGCACCCACAAGGTCCAGTTGAACAAGTTGCAACCGATCAGCGCCGATGAACTGGTGGCGATCCGTACCCAACTGAAGCTGTCACGGGCGGTGTTCGCCCTGTACCTGCGCACCAACACCCGAACCCTGGAAAACTGGGAACAGGGCCGGGCCAAGCCCAATGCCCAGGCCACCACGCTGATCCGGCTGGTCGAGAAGTACCCTGAAACCGTGGAGCGCCTGGCGTCCCTGGTCTGAAGCGACGGGCGAGTTTGCTATGCAGCAGCGTCGCCCCACTGCCCTTTTGCGCATAACTGCTGTTCCCGTTGAGGCCTTAATCCACGGCAGCACGCTTCGTATAGTGAGTGCTCTGCGCCCCATAACCACAACGTCGAGAGGCCCGAGCATGAACCTTCAACAGCCGATGATCGCCAGCACCGAACTGCCCGCCTGCGAACAGGACGCCGAGTACTTCGAGTACAGCAAGGCCGCCAACCCGATCAGCGCCGGATTGATCTCGCGCATCCCCTATCAGGACTTTCCCGCCTCGCTCTACAACAGCGGGCCGTCGCGGCTGGTGCCATTGGACCTGAGCGAGGCCCTCGGCTGCGAAGGCCCGGCAACCGGTCCCGGGCTGTGCGCGAACTTTATCCGCCTGAATGCCGGCGACTCGCTGACCCTGCAACCCAACGCCACGTCCCAGGTGCTTTATGTGATTGCCGGGCATGGCCGCCTGGTACAGGGCGAGTCCCGCTTCGAGTGGGACAAGGGCTGCTTTATCGCCCTGCCCGGCCGCCAGGCGGTCGAACTGGCCGCCGGCGAGGACAGCCGCTTCTACTACGTGCACGACGCACCGCTGCTGCGTTACCTCGGTGTCAGCAGCCAGCAGGACCGCTTCAGTGCCACCCTGTACCCGGCGCAGACCGCCAATGCCAAGCTGCGCGAAGCCGCCGACGACCCACGCGCCCAGGACCGCAGCCGGATCAGCATCCTGCTGGGCAATCGGCACTTCCCCCAGACTCGCACCGTGACCCATGTGCTCTGGGCGATGTACGGCATCCTGCCGCCGGGCTCGGTGCAGAAACCCCATCGTCACCAGTCGATCGCCCTGGACTTCATCATCGACTGCCCGCCCGGCTGCTACAGCCTGGTCGGCACCGAGGTCGATGAACACGGCCAGATCCGCAACCCGACCCGGGTCGACTGGGCGCCCGGACTGGCGTTCGTGACGCCGCCGGGCTATTGGCATGCGCACTACAACGAGTCGGACCGCGAAGCCTTCCTGATTCCGATCCAGGATGCCGGCTTGCAGACCTACCTGCGCGCCCTGGACATTCGCTTCAGCTGAGCAGAATCAGGGCTGCCAATAAGGTGGCGTGCCGATACGTTCGAGCATGAAGTCGATAAAACTGCGCACCTTCGACGAGACGGTGCGCTTGGGCGGATAGACAAACCAGAGTGATGCGGCGATCTGTGTGGCCTGGGCCTGCCAATCGGGCAGCCAGTGCACCAGTTCGCCTCGCCTGAGCAGATCGGCCACCAGCCAGTCCGGCAACAAGGCCATGCCCAAGCCCTGACGCACCGCCAGCAGTTGCGCATCCAGATCGTTGATCCGCAGATGGCCCTTGATTGCAACGCGCTCGGCCTGGGCGCCGGGGGACTGCCGCGCAACGAAAAACACCTCGTCAGGCAGGTTGCCATTCAGTATCGCAGCACACTCCGCCAGCGCTTGCGGCGAGTGTGGCGGCGAATGCTGCCGGGCGTACTCGGGGCTGACGCACAGCAGCGTGTGCTCGGCCGCCAGCTTGCGCGCCTTGAGCGACGAGTCCGGCAGCACCCCGACCCGCAGGGCCAGGTCGACACCGGCACTGATCAGGTTGACGTGACTGTCTTCCAGGGTCAGCTCCAGGCGGATTTGCGGAAAGCGCTCGGCAAAGTCGCCAAGCAGCGGCAACACATGATGCCGGGCAAAGGCCGGTGGCAGGTTGAGCTTGAGCAGCCCCCGGGGTTGCTGGTTGAGGGCCGAGGTCGCGGCCCTGGCCTGATCCAGTTCGGCGAGTACCCTCAAGGCGTGATGCAGAAAGGTTTCGCCGCCCTCGGTCAGGCGCAGGGTACGAGTGGAACGATTGAACAGGGCGATGCCCAGGTCCTGCTCCAGGTCCTTGATATAACGCGAGACGGTCGAGGCCTTGATCGAAAGCTTCTCGGCCGCCCGGGAAAAATTGTTGGCCTGGGCGGCCTCGACAAAGGCCGTGAGGGCGGCGAAATAGTCCATGCGGGTATCCACTCGGGTGCGGCTCAATGCGTGAGCCAGCGAAACACCTGAATAGATACCGTTATCCGACGCCTTTGAGCAAGCCCACCTCGAAGCGATCCGCCAGGAACGGCGTGATATCCAGGGGCAGCGGCTCCTGATGGACCAGCCGCTCCAGCATTACGCCGGTGATCGCCGACGTGAGGATGCCGGTACGGAAATGTCCGCAGGCATTGAGATAGCCCCCGACACCCGCCATCGGCCCGAGTATCGGCAGCTCGTCAGGCGAGCCCGGACGCAGGCCGGCCCAGCAGCGCTTGAGATTGATGTCCTTGAGTTGCGGCACACAGCGAATGGCCCCCTGGACCAGGCCGGCGACTTCCGCAAAGGTCGTACTGACATCGAAGCCCTTGTCCTCGGTGGTGCTGCCGATCAGGATTTCACCGTTGTCCTTTTGCGCCATATAACAATCGCTGGTGGTCAGGCAGCCCTCCAGCAGCTTGGGCATGCGCTCGGTCAGGAGAATCTGCCCCTTCACCGGCTTGACCGGCAGCCTGATCCCGCTGGCCTGCTCGCTGAGCTCGGCGGCCCAGGCCCCGGCGGCATTGATCAATGTGCCGCAGTGGAAGGTGCCCTGCTCGGCGGTGCGCACGCCGCTGACCCGGTCGCCCTGATGCAGAACGCCGATGACATTGGTGTTGAAGTAGAGGTCCACGCCATTCTGCCGCGCGGCCTCGGTGTAGGCATCGGCCAGGCGGAACGGGCTGACCTGGTGATCGCAGAGAAACTCCAGCGCCCCCTGCGCCTCATGGCTTACCGCAGGTTCCGCTTCGCGCAGTGCTTCACGATCCAGCCAGCGCAGCTGGTCCGCCAGGTGCGGAATGCGTGAAACGATATGCTCGGCATACTGTCGGTCCTCATCGTCATAGATCACGTATTTCAAGCCGGTGCGTTCAAACTTGAAGTCCATGCCATGGCGTTCGATCAGTTCACGGTGCAACGGCGGATAGAGCGCGTTGGATTGCAAGGCGAACTCGAAGAATGCCGGCGGCAGGATATGCGGGGTACTTGCGTCCACCGCCACCGCCGCACCATGGGCCTGGCGACGCTGGGCCGACATCATGCGGAAGAAGATCACCCCGCAGCCCAGCCCCACCGACTCGCCGATGGCCCAGAGACCGCCGGCCGAAGCGCGGGTCGCGTTGCCGGGACGCTTGGCGTCGATCAGGGCGATCCGCAGGTTCTGGCGCCGGGACAGGTGGTAGGCACAGGAAGCACCGATCACGCCGCCACCGGCAATCACCACATCATAGGTTCTGTTCATGATTCAGGCGTCCTTACCCAGACTCTCGAAGGCGGAAAAGGGAACTGGCTCGATGGGAAAACGCGGGCGCAGCCAGCCGACATCGGTGCGCCCGGTGGCCTGCCGCAGGCGGTCGCTGCAATAACCGACGCACATGCGCCCCTGGCAATCGCCCATGCTGATCCGCGTACGCATTTTCAGCGCAGCCATGTCCTCGACGCCCTGGGACAGAGCAAGGTCGATCTCGGCGCGAGTCGTGTGTTCGCAACGGCAGATCAATGTGTCGGCGCGGGGCAAGTCGATCTGCCGGGTACCGCGCCGGGTGTAGCGATCAACACCGGCGCGGAACTTGCGGATTTTCGTCAGTTTGTCCAGGTAGATCTGGCGCAGGACCAGGGCCCCCTCGGCGTCGAGCACATCGCGCTGCATCAGGATCGACACGGCGGCAATCCTGCCGGCCAGCATCGCCGCCTCGCCGCCGCGAATCCCGCCCATATCGCCGGCCAGATGGATGGTCGGTTCGCTGCTCTGCTGCCAGACGTTGCTCTCGGGCCGCAGGCAGCCGTCCTCACCGACGCCATGGGCCAAGCCCATCTGCTGACTGAGTTGGGTGCGCGGGACAAAACCATAACCGACCGCCAGGGTCTGCGCTTCGACCCGCCGCGCCTGGGCGAGGTCCGGCTGCCAATCGCTGGAATACGGCGCCAGGGTCACGCTGGTCAACTCTTCCTGCCCCTGGGCTTCGACCACACCCCAGCCGTAGTAAAACGGGATGCCGTGCAATTTCAGATAGGCGAGCATGCTCAAACCGTCGAGAAACATCTGCGGCTTGTTCAGCAGGGCCAGGCTTTCGCGGGCGATCCGGCCCAAGGCGCTGGCTTCATAGACACCCGCCACCGGCACCCCGGCCGCGTGCAACTGGCAGGCCACCAACGGCAGCAAGGGACCGGTACCGGCAATCACCGTGGTCCCCAACGGCTTGACCACGCCGCTCTTGATCTGCAACTGCAAACCGCCGAGCAGCATGACTCCGGGCAAGGTCCAGCCGGGAAACGGCACGTTGCGCTCATGGCAGCCGGCCGCCAGCAACAGTTGCGAATACTCGATCTGCCGCAGGTGCTCGTCGGCATCCAGGGCCATCAGCGTTCGCGTGCCTTCACCACCGAGAATCCGCGTGCCCAGGCGCACATCGACCCGGTCGGAATACCGCGCGAACTCACCGTGCAGACGCTCCAGCACTTGGCGGTAGCGCGTGCCCAGATAGCCGAGGTCGACTCCCTTGCGTAATGGTCCGCGATAGACCACGCCCCCCAGGCGCGAGGCTTCCTCGAACAGTACGCTGGGTACCGCGTGCCGGGCCAGCTCGGCGGCGGCGGCCATGCCCGCCGGACCTCCGCCGACAATCACCACGGGCAGGCGGCTCATAGCACCTCCAGCACGGGGAAGCGGCTGACAGCGGTTTCGATCTGCATGCCGGGCCGTACCAGCGTCTGGCAGGCCCGGCGCTTGTGCCGGCCATCAATCGAGACCAGGCAGCACTGGCAAACGCCCATGCCGCAGAAGGCTCCGGCGATCTCGCCATGATCGTTGCGCGCCAGCTGTCGCAGGCCGACCGATTGCAGCACGCTGAGGACGGTCTCACCGGCAGCGGCCGGTACGGGTTGACCGTTGAGGTGGACGGTCATGTCCACCTGGGAAAGGGGTTGGATATCGTGTTGTCGATCCAGGTTTTGCATAGGTGCATCATCCATGACTAGCGTGAAAGGTGCACGCTAAGGGATTCGGCACTCCGGCCATTTGATCCAGGCCAGTAAAGAGAAACAAAAGTCCTGGGGGCCGCTTCGGCGCTCCGGTGGTGTCAGAGGTTCCGCGTCGCGCCGTTCGCGGGCAAGCTCCGCTCCCACAGGTCTGCGGTCGTACACAGGTTTTGTGTTTGACTCGGACAATGTGGGAGCGGAGCTTGCCCGCGAAGCAGGCGACACGGTCCATCGCTCTAACGCCGACGTTTCATCAACCAATACGCCGCCGGCAGCACCAGCATCGACAACAACGGCGCGGTGATCATGCCGCCAACCATCGGCGCGGCAATCCGCTTCATCACCTCGGACCCGGTACCGCTGCCCCAGAGAATCGGCAGCAGACCGGCGATAATCACCGCCACCGTCATCACCTTGGGCCGGACCCGCAACACCGCGCCCTCGCCGATGGCCTCCAGCAAATCGCCGTTCTCCTCCCGTCCGGCATCCAGACGCGCCGTCCAGGCATTCTTCAGATACAGCAGCATGATCACACCAAACTCCGCCGACACCCCGGCCAGGGCGATAAACCCCACTCCCGTGGCCACCGACAGATTGAAGCCCAACAGGTAGAGCAACCAGACGCCGCCGGACAGCGCAAAAGGCAAGGTCAGCATGATCAGGCCCGCCTCACTGAAACGCCCGAAGGTCAGGTACAGCAGCACGAAAATGATCAGCAAGGTGGCCGGCACCACCCACATCAGACGGGCATTGGCCCGCTCCAGGAACTCGTACTGCCCGGAATAGGACACCGTCATCCCGGCCTTGAGCTTCACCTGCTGCGCCACCTGTTGCTGCAGGTCACGAGCGGTCGACGCCAGGTCGCGGCCCCGGACATCCACATAGACCCAACCGGACAGCCGGCCATTTTCGCTGCGCAACATCGGCGGTCCCGCAGTCACGCCGATATCCGCCACCGCACCGAGGGTGATCTGCTGCCCGCTGGCGGTGAGTATCGGCAATTGCTGTAAGGCCTGCGGACTGTCGCGCCATTCCCGTGGATAACGCAGGTTGATCGGATAGCGGGCCACGCCCTCGACCGTCTCCCCCACCGTACTGCCACCCACGGCACCGGACACCACCGCCTGCACATCGGCAATGCTCAGCCCGTAGCGGGCCGCCGCCAGGCGATTGATCCGAATGTCGAGGTAGCTGCCTCCGGTCAAGCGTTCCGCCAGGGCCGAACTGACCCCGGGCACCTGCTTGGCGACCGCTTCGACCTGATGGGCGACCTCATCGATATCGGCCAGCGACGTGCCGGCCACCTTGACCCCGATCGGGCTCTTGATACCGGTGGCGAGCATATCGATACGGTTGCGGATCGGCGGCACCCAGAGGTTCGACAGCCCCGGCACCTTGACCGCCTGGTCCAGCGCTTCGATCAGCTTTTCCGGGGTCATACCGGCACGCCATTGCTCACGAGGCTTGAACTTGATGGTGGTTTCGAACATCTCCAGGGGGGCCGGATCAGTGGCGCTTTCCGCCCGCCCGGATTTGCCGAAGACATGCTCGACTTCCGGCACCGTGCGAATCATCCGATTGGTCTGCTGCAACAGCTCGCTGGCCTTGCTCGCCGGCAACCCTGGCAATGCCGAAGGCATATACAGCAGGTCGCCTTCATCCAGCGCCGGCATGAATTCCCCTCCCAGCTGGCTCAAGGGCCAGAGGCTGGAAAGGAAGATCATCAGCGCCAGCGCCAGGGTCAACTTCGGCCATTTCAGCACCGCATCCAACAGCGGACGATAGGCCGCGATCAGCCAGCGATTAAGCGGGTTCTGCTGCTCACTGGGAATATGACCGCGAATCCAGTAGCCCATCAGCACCGGCACCAGGGTCACCGACAATCCCGCCGCCGCCGCCATCGAATAGGACTTGGTAAACGCCAGCGGCCCGAACAACCGCCCTTCCTGGGCCTCCAGGGTAAACACCGGGAGGAACGACAAGGTGATGATCAACAGGCTGAAAAACAGCGCCGGCCCGACCTCCGCCGCCGCCTCGCCGATCACCCGCCAATGGGCCTCGCCTTGCAGCTTCTGGCCGGGATGGCGCAGTTGCCAGGCTTCGATATGTTTATGGGCGTTCTCGATCATCACCACCGCCGCATCGACCATCGCGCCGATGGCAATGGCGATACCGCCGAGGGACATGATGTTGGCGTTGACGCCCTCGATGCGCATCACGATAAAGGCCATCAACACCCCCAACGGCAGGGTGATGATCGCCACCAGGGACGAGCGCCAGTGCCAGAGGAACAGCAGGCAGACCAGCGCCACCACACCGAACTCTTCCAGCAGTTTGAAGCTGAGGTTGTGCACCGCCCGGTCGATCAGCTGCGAACGGTCGTAGGTGGTGATCAGTTCTACCCCGGGCGGCAGGCTGCCGCGCAAGCTGTCGATACGGGCTTTCACCGCCTGGAGGGTTTCATCGGCGTTCTTGCCGGAACGCAGGATCACCACGCCACCGACCGCCTCGCCTTGACCGTCCAGCTCGGCGATGCCACGGCGCATCTCGGGGCCGACCTGGATCGTCGCCACCTGGCCGAGCAACACCGGCACGCCTTGCGCCGAGGTTTTCAGCGGGATATTGTGAAAGTCCTCCAGGCTCTTCAGGTAGCCCGAGGCACGCACCATATATTCGCGCTCGGCCAGTTCCAGTACCGAACCGCCGGCTTCCTGGTTGGCGCTCTTCAGCGCCTCGTTCACCTGCTGCTGGGTGATGCCGTAGGTCACCATCTTCTGCGGGTCGAGCAGCACCTGGTATTCCTTGACCATGCCGCCGATGGTGGCGACCTCAGCCACATTGGGCACGGTCTTGAGCTCGTATTTGAGGAACCAGTCCTGGATCCCGCGCAACTGCGCCAGGTCATGCTGCCCGGTGCGGTCCACCAGGGCGTACTGATAGATCCAGCCGACACCGGTGGCGTCCGGGCCGAGGGTGCTGGTGACGCCCCGGGGCAAACGACCCTGGGCCTGGTTGAGGTATTCCAGTACCCGCGAACGGGCCCAGTACAGGTCGGTGCCGTCCTCGAAAATCACATAGACAAAGGAGTCGCCGAAGAACGAGTAACCGCGCACGGTCTTCGCCCCGGGGACCGACAGCAAGGTACTGGCCAGCGGATAGGTGATCTGGTTTTCGACGATCTGCGGCGCTTGTCCGGGAAAGCTGGTACGGACGATTACCTGGGTGTCGGACAGGTCCGGCAGTGCATCGAGCGGCGTGTTGCGCACCGACCAGATACCCCAGGCGACAATAAACAGAGTCGCCAGCAGGATCAGGAAACGATTACCGATGGACCAGTGGATCAGGCGCTTGATCATTTCCTGCCCTCCATCGAGTCCGTCGCTTCCATTGGTGCCATCGGAGCCATTGCTTCATCGGTTGGAACTATGCCTTGCAGGCTGGCTTCCGAGTCGAGCAGGAACTGCCCGGAGGTCACCACTCTCTGACCTTCGCTCAGACCGTCGAGCACTTCGATACGCCCGGCGGACTCGCGTCCGATACGGATTTCCATCGGTTTGTAGCGGCCCTGATCCCCGGCCAGCATCACCAGGGTGCGCTTGCCCGTGCGGATCACCGCTTCGCTGGGCACCAGCAGGCTCGGGGTCGGATCGGGATCGGCGAGGCGCACACTGGCGAACATGCCCGGACGCAACTTGCCGTCCGGGTTGGGCAGTTGACTGCGTACCGTCAGGGTGCGGTTCTGCGGATCGACACTGGGTAATACCGCCACCACCTTTGCGGCCAGCGTCTGTCCGGGATAAGCGGACAAAGCGACGGATACCGAAGCGCCCACCTGGACAGAAGTTGCCTGCGCCTCGGGGATCGCGGTATCGAGCCAGACACTGCCCAGCCCGTTGATCCGCGCCAGACTCATCCCGGCGGACACACTCATCCCGGCACGGACCTCCAGGCTTTGCAGCTCACCGGCAATCGGCGTGGTCAGGGTCAGCACCGGACGCACCTTGCGAGTCTTCTCCACCTGGGCGATCACCACCTCGGGCATGCCGAGCAATTGCAGGCGTTGGCGCGAAGCCTGGATCAAGCGACCATCGCCGCTGGCAAGCACGGCGACAAACTCCAGTTGCGCGGCCGACCACTCCGGTATCAACAGATCCACCAGCGGTGCGCCGGCCGGCAACACATCACCGGGGGCGCGATCATAGACCCGCTCGACAAAGCCCGCCGCACGGGCTTGCAGATTGGCGATATCGCGCTGGTTGTAGCCCAGCGAACCGACGGCATCAAGACCGCCGGGCAGGCGTTCACGTACCACCGAGGCCGTGCGCATGCCGAGGTTCTGGGCCAGTTGCGGCGACACGCTGATGGACGAGGTGTCCTCGGCGCCATCGACATACTTGGGCACCAGTTGCATGTCCATGAACGGCGATTTGCCCGGTGCATTGAAATGCTGGGTCGGGTACATCGGGTCAAACCAGTACAGGGTCGGGCGTTCCTTTTTTGCGCCATCGGCCGCAGCGGACATCAGGGGCCCACCGTGGCCGAGCCAATAGCCACCGGCAACACCGAGTCCGGCCAGCGTGAGGGTCAACAGCGAGTAAGTGAGCTTGTTCATTTCAGGCCCTCGACATAGGCGTAGTACAGGCTGGCGGACAGTTGGCTGAACTGATTCTGTTGGCTGACGCTGCGCAGCTGTGCCTCGATCAGATCGCGACGGGCGCCGATCACTTCGTTCAGCGGGCTCTTGCCGGCCTTGTAGGAGGCCAATGAAAGCTCGGCGCGGCGCTCGGCCAGGGGAATCGCTGATTGTTGCGAACGCTCCAGGGCTTTCTTCAAGCGTTCGAGTTCGGCCAGGCCGCTTTCCAGCTCGGCCTTGTGCTCACGCAACATGACTTCCTGTTCGGCCTCCCGCTGCTCGACCTCATGCTGCCGCGCATTGATCCGCGGCCCTTGGCGGGAACCGGTGAACAGCGGCAGGTCGAAGGTGAATTGCAACGACGCCATGTCGCCGCCGAACTGTCGGTCACGGTGACCGTAGACCAGCTCGACGCCCCAGTCGGGCTTCTTCTGCGCGATGGCATCGGCCAGTTCGGCATTGGCTTCGCTGACCCGGGCCGTGGCGGCCTGCAGGTCCGGATGGCGCCCCAGGGTGTGCTGGGTATGCGGCAGGATCGGACCCCAGGTCGGCGGCCCGTCGACCAGAGGTTGATCGGCATCGGCCCCGATCCAGCGGCGCAGCTTGGCCCGGGCCATGGCGATGTTCTGTACCAGTTCGTCACGGCGGTCGGCAAGGGCCAGGGCTTCTTGATCAGCCTGGAGCAGATCGCCTGCCTGCGTGGTGCCGGCGGCGATACGCGACGGGGTGGTGTTGCGCAACAGCGCGACCTGATGGTCCAACTGATCGAAGTTTTTCACACTGAGTTCGGCGTAATAGACATTCAGCCAGGCCAGCGCGGTTTGCCGCTTGACCTCCAGTAACGAGGCCCGCCGCTCGGCTTCGGCGACGTCCACGCTGGCCAGCGCCAGCTGCTTGCGGGCCAGGCGCTTGTCGCTGTTGGGCACCTCCTGGCGCAGGCCGATCTGGCGCTCGGTCATCGAGTCGCCGTCAAAGGAATAACGCCCGGAACCCTGGATCGGCAGGTCCTGGATCCCCAACATCAACTTGGGATCGGGCAACGCATCGGCGGGACCGACCGAGGACTGTGCCGACTCGACCTGCGCCAGGCGCGCAAGGTTTTCGGGGGCGGTGTTTTCGGCCAGGTGCTGGGCCCGCTCGAAACTCAGCGGCTCGGCCCTGACGGCCACCAGCGGGCTGGCGCCCAGGACAACAGCGATCACACCGGCCAATACGCGGTGTGAGGGAAGGAAAGCGAACATGCTTTCATCTCCAATGCAGGATCGACGCGTCCGCTGCAAATAGCGGTCGCGATGGCCCCTACGCCGCTTTGTGCAGGCGTGCGGGGATTCGGATCAAGGCATCAGAGGTAACGCGGAGGGCGCCACAGATCGGCCGGCGCCGACTGGAGCACGGCGGGCGCCTGCAGGGTAAGCGGGAGCGGCGGAACAGGGGTAAAGGTGCTGATCGTCAGGACCTGGACCAGCCCACCGATCTTGCACTCCTCGCCGGATTTGCAGGGCGACTTGGACGCGGCACCATGCTCCATATCATTACAGCAGGGGGCGCCGGTCATTTTCGACCCGGTGTGGTTCATCAACGGCATCGGGCAAGGTTCAGCAAAAGACGCGGCCGCGGCCACGCTGCCGAAGATCGGCAGCATCAGGCTGAGCACCAGGGTCAAGATCAGCTGAAACCTGAACATCGAGGACACCAATGAATAAGGGTTGCGGGAAGAGATACGCTACTTGAACGGTTGCAGGTTAAGTGAGCATTAATCTTCGTGCCGGCGGCGCTTGCCTATGGGTTACTCGGCAACCGCCTGCAACACCCATCCACCTTCCTGCTCCACGATCAGGCCACAGGCCAGCAGCAGCGGGCGCAACCGAACGTGCAACTCTGGCTTCACGAACTCATGCACCTTGGACAAGTCCAGTACACCTGGAACCTCGAGTTCGCTCTTGAAGAACGACAGCCAGGCCTTCTTCAACACCAGAAGAACCTCGCTTGGGGTGGTCCTGGCGAACTGGCGGTTGACCACCTTGCCCAGTTCGAAGCTGTGCTGGAAGGCATAGCCGGTTTCCACACCCGCTGCTTCCACACAGCGCAGGCATTTGCACGGCCCGTCGGCAAACGCCTGGAGCAGGAAGGCATTGAAGTCCGTCACGGGCTTGAGGGAGAGTCGCTTGTCCGTCTGAAACAAATCGTCCTGCAGTACCATTTCTTCCATCATCGTGCCCTTCCTTAACCATAACTGCCCGCGCCCGTTTGGAGCGACGGGTAAAAAGTCGCGAAGTTAATCCCTTGACTGCCTGATGTCAAAGCAGCGGGCAACCGCCGGTCCAGAGCTTCGCCGCCAGCCCAATCGAGGCAAGCCTGGACATTCTGGATATTTCAGCCAAGCTCCAGAGCGTTTTTTGCAGCGGCCACCGAGATCCTGTTCGGGCGAAGGCCAACCGCGTACCCAGGAGCCGTCCATGAGTATTACCTTGCTCAACCAGACTCGATACCCTGCTATTTACCTCGTCCTAAAAGACCAAAAGGTCATTGTGGGGCAACTCGACGTCAACCCGCACGCCCAGGCGATCATTCCGGTGGACGACATCTATGAAGTTAGCGCCACCACCCTGATCGATGGCAACACCTACACTTCTGCTCCGATGACAGCTTCAGGCAGCATGGGGTTTCTGGCGCAAGTGCTGCAATCGCCCTCTCAAGAGGCTTATGACTTCGACATGGTCATGTTTCAAAACGTCGCCCCCAATCAACTGGCCTTTCAGAAAACCTGCCTCAACCCAGTGACCTTCACCATCGGCAAGAATGGCAAACCTCTGCAAAACATCGTAGTGACCAGTAGCTTCCAGCCCCAGACGCTGGACATCAGCAACACCTTCTCGATCCATGCAGTGATCAACGGTGTCACCACCGACGAGGTGACGACCACCAACCCCAAGGCGACCGTCACCGCCGTCAACGACACGGGCTTCGCCGGCTATTACTTACTGGAGGTCAGCTAAGCCGCCAGCAGCAACTTTCCCAACCTACCCTGGGGCTCAGGCCTCCTCGCGGACCACACCCTGCTCCTCGAGCAGGCGCACGAACATGCTCAAGCTTTGCGACACCGTGCCACGGCGCCACACCAGCCAGGTTCGCAGATAACGCATGGACTCGGTCAACGGCCAGACACTCACGGTGCTGCAGCCCGGCATGCTTTCCAGCATGCTGCGGGGCATCAGCGCCAGGCCGGCCCCGGCGCTCACGCAGGCGAGCATGCCGTGGTAGGACTCCATCTCATGGATCTTGCCGGGCACCGCGCCGTCCTTGGTAAACCAGCTTTCGAAATGGTGCCGGTAGGAACAGTTGGCGCGAAAGGCATAAATGCTCTCGCCGTTGACCTCGCGCGCACGCCGGACAGGCCCATGCTGCAGCGGCGCGATCAGCACCATCTCTTCCTCGAACGCAGGCACACCCTCCAGCGCCGGATGCAACACCGGCCCATCGACAAACGCCGCCGCCAGGCGCCCGGACAACACGCCATCGATCATGGTCCCGGACGGGCCGGTGGACAGGTCCAGGTCAACCTTGGCATAGCGCTGGTTATAGGCCGCCAGCAGTTGCGGAATACGCACCGCCGCCGTGCTCTCCAGCGAGCCCAGGGCAAAGGCGCCTTGTGGTTCCTCGCCGGCCACGGTGGCCCGCGCCTCGCCGACCAGGTCGAGGATGCGCCGGGCATAGTCGAGGAAACTCCAGCCCGCCGGTGACAGCCGCAGGCGACTCTTCTCGCGGATAAACAGATCCACCCCCAGATCCTGCTCCAACTGCTTGATCCGCGTGGTCAGGTTCGACGGCACCCGATGGATCTGCTGGGCGGCCGCACTGATGCTGCCGTGCTCGGCAACGGCTTTGAAAATCTCCAACTGGACCAGATCCAAGTCATTCTCCAATCGTGAACGATATGCTCACCATTATTCAGTTTCCAGAAAACTAACGCCACCGTAATCTGAGGCCATACCCACACAGCAGGACGGTGCCATGTCTTCGATTTCCAGCCTCACCCATGCCCTGTCGATCAACCCCGCCAACGGTGAACAGATCGGCCACTACCCTTTCGAATCCGA
The DNA here is from genome assembly GCF_013385425.1 of Pseudomonas gingeri. Lineage (GTDB taxonomy): Bacteria > Pseudomonadota > Gammaproteobacteria > Pseudomonadales > Pseudomonadaceae > Aquipseudomonas > Aquipseudomonas gingeri_D. Next base: position 155,535 of record NZ_JACAQA010000018.1, read on the forward strand.
TTCGGCCCTGGATGCCGCCCTGTCCCGGGCCGCGGCCGGGTTTTCGCTCTGGCGCCGTACCGCGCTGGAACAACGCTCACAGGCGTTGCTCGCCCTGGCCCAGGCGCTGCGTGATAACGCCACGAAGATGGCCGAGATGATCACCCTGGAAATGGGCAAGCCCATCGCCCAGGCCCGCGGTGAAATTGAAAAATGTGCGCAGCTGTGCGTGTGGTACGCGGAAAACGGCCCGGCCATGCTCAGTGCCGAAGCGACCCAGGTGGAAGGCGGCAAGGCCCGTATCGAGTATCGCCCGCTGGGTCCGATCCTCGCCGTGATGCCATGGAACTTCCCAATCTGGCAGGTACTGCGCGGTGCAGTGCCGACGCTGCTGGCCGGTAATACCTTCGTGCTCAAGCATGCGCCCAACGTCATGGGCAGCGCCTACCTGCTGCTGGATGCCATCAAGCGCGCCGGTTTCCCCGAAGGCGTCTTCGAAGTCGTCAATGTCACCCCGGAGGGCGTTTCCCGGGCCATCGCCGACCCACGTATTGCGGCGGTCACTCTCACCGGCAGCGTACGCGCTGGCATGGCCATCGGCGCCCAGGCCGGTGCGGCCTTGAAGAAATGCTTGTTGGAACTGGGCGGTTCGGACCCCTTTATCGTGCTCAATGACGCCGACCTCGACGAAGCGGTCAAGGCCGCCGTGATCGGTCGTTACCAGAACACCGGGCAAGTCTGCGCGGCTGCCAAACGCTTGATTATCGAGCAAGGCGTAGTCGCAGCCTTCACCGAGAAGTTCGTCGAGGCCACCCGTCGCCTGGTGGTCGGCGACCCGCTGGCAACCGAGACCTATATCGGTCCCATGGCCCGCTTCGATCTGCGTGACGAGCTGGATCAACAGGTCCAGGACACCCTGGCGCAAGGCGCGACCCTATTGCTCGGCGGCAAGAAGGCCAACGGCTCCGGCAATTTCTACGAGCCCACGGTATTGGCCGATGTCACCGACCAGATGACCTCGTTCAAACAGGAGTTGTTCGGCCCGGTGGCGTCCATCATTACCGCGCGGGATGCCGAGCATGCGCTGGCGCTGGCCAATGACAGCGAGTTCGGACTGACGGCAACCGTCTACACCGCGGATCTGGAGCTGGCCCGCAAGTTCGCTGGCGAGTTGGAAACCGGCGGCGTGTTCATCAATGGCTATAGCGCCAGCGACCCTCGGGTCAGCTTCGGCGGCGTGAAGAAAAGCGGTTTTGGTCGTGAACTGTCGCACTTCGGAGTCCGCGAATTCTGCAATGCGCAGACGGTTTGGCTGGATCGCCGCTGAAGGTATTGCCCGGCCCCGGGGGCACCCGCCTCCGGGTCTATAGACGACAGGGCTGAAAAAAACGCAAAAAAAAAGCCTGCATCGCTGCAGGCTTTTCTTCTATCTGGCTCCACAACCTGGACTCGAACCAGGGACCCAGTGATTAACAGTCACTTGCTCTACCAACTGAGCTATTGCGGAATGCCGTGTATGTTACTGATATAAAAAGAGAAGTCAACCCCTGCCGGATCGGCAACAGGCCGCTGCCCGCCCGTCACACCGGCCAGCGACGATGCTCGTCGTCAATAATATAGGCGTGTTCGTGGATTTTACCGCCGGCGTCCTGCAGGTGCGGGTGATCCAATGGCAGGTCATCATGGCTATGCCTGAGCGCGGCCTGCTCGTGGGCTGGTCGCCAGATCGCCAGGCAGACCAGCACCGCCATGGCAGCAAGCAGGCTCAAGACCATGAACGAAGCACCGAGACCAACCTGCGCGCCCAACCAGCCGGCAAGCGGATAGGTGATCAGCCAGCAGGCATGGGACAGCGCAAACTGTGCCGCGAACAATGCCGGACGGTCTTCTACGTGGGACGAGCGACGCAATAGCCTCCCGCCGGGAGTCTGCGCCAGGGAATAACCGACTCCGAGCAGGAACCACAGCGGCAACAGCGCACTGTAGGAAGCCAGCGTCGCGCCGATGCCCAGGCCGGTCACCAGCAACCCGGCGCCCAGCAGCATCACCGTGCGGTCCGCCACGCGGCTCAACAGACGCGGCAACGCCAGGGCGGTGAGCATCGACCCCGCGCCAAAGGCCGCCAGGGCAAAGGCAGTAAAACGCTGCGGCAGGGAAAAATGCGCCTGCACCAACACCACGGTATTGACGATCACCATGGCGCTGGCGGCGGCCACCGCCAGGTTCAGGGCCAGCAGCCCGCGCAAACGCGGGGTCGCCAGGAACAGCCGCACGCCACGGGTGGTGCGCTCATAAATGCTGCGCCGCACGCCTCTCCTGGCCTTGGGCAGCACCACCGAGCCGACCAGCATGGCCGAAGCAAAAAAACCCAGCGCGGTGCCGCCGAACAGGCCATGGAAACTGATCACGCCGAGGAGCGCGGCGGCAAGCATCGGGCTGACCAGGCTTTCCAGGTCGTAGGCCAGCCGCGCCAATGACAGAGCGCGGGTGTATTGCTCCTCGTCGGGAAGAATGTCGGGAATGGTCGCCTGGAACGTCGGGGTAAACGCTGCCGAGGCCGATTGCAGCACGAAGATCAGCACATAGATCTGCCAGATCTCGCTGACAAAGGGCAAGGCCAGCGCCACCAGGGCCCGAATCAGATCCAGTGCCACCAGCATTGCCCGGCGCGGCAGGCGTTCGGCAAAGGCAGCAGCCACGGGGGCGACGCCGATATAGGCGCTCATCTTGATCGCCAGGGCGGTGCCCAGCACGACCCCGGCCTGGGCACCGGCCAGGTCGTAGGCCAGCAAGCCAAGGGCAACCGTGGCCAGGCCAGTCCCCACCAGCGCGATGATCTGAGCGAGAAACAGATGCCGATAGGTAGTGTTTTTCAGGATATCCAGCATGGCGATGCTCCGACGTGTCCGGGCCCTTCAACCCCGTGCAGCGGGGATGAACACCCACCCCCGTCTACAGGTATTTGGTGATCTGCTTGAACGCTTCCAGCGGTGCCCGTTCGGTGGCGGTCATCGCCCCGACGGTGTCTTCAAGGCAGTGGTCGATATGGTCCTGGATCAGCGTGCGCTTGGCCTGGCATACGGCCTTTTCCACCGCATGGAGTTGCTGGGCCACGTCCACGCAGGGCCGCCCCGTTTCGATCATGCCGATGATGCTGCGCAGGTGCCCTTCGGCACGCTTGAGCCGTTTGATGATCGCCTCGTGTGTCTGATGCACGTGCAAGGATTCGCTCATGGCGCCGGTTTCCGAATGAATGTGCTTTTATCCTATCCCCCCCCATAGGATACAGTCAATCGGACAGGCGCCCGGTTTTCGAGCGGCGTCGGGCGAGATCAGTCGACGCCGACAATCAGCTCGCCGGCCAACCAACTGGCGAGTAGCGATCCGGCCTTGGCAATACCGGCGGTTTCGCCAAGGCGTTCAACGAGCCATTCGCACAACCCGGAAAAACTGCCGTTCTCCTGCAAGCGCAACAGCGCCTGGTGTTCCAGTGCCTCGACAGGTCGCAGGCGCACCACCCTCTGCCGACGCCAGACCAGCAGGCCCGCCGTCTCAGCCAAGCGCTCGGGCGCGGGTAGCGGCAGCCCTTCGCTGAGGGCCGACCAGATCGGCTCGGCGTTGCTGGCCAGGGCACCAGTTCTGAGGGACGCTGTAAATCTCAGGCAGGCCGTCTCCCAATCCATGCTCGCCAGCACAGCCATGGGCAGCGGCTCGGCATCGGCGGCCACGAACGACTCATCGAGTGCCCGCTCGATCCAGGCCAGCTCGTGCACCTCGGGGCTGTCGGGAAACAACGTCGCCAGGGTCGCGGCGAATCCTTGCGGGTAGGCATCCAGGGTCCAGGCATGGGGCGGATGCTGATCGATATGGGTGACGGCGGCGGTAAAAAAAGCCTCGGCGCCGATCCATGTACGGACCTGGGGAAAAGCCTCCTCAAGGCATCCCAGCAACTGCGCGCGGTAGTTGTTCTGGTAGACGGACAATCCGGCCTGCGCCGTAGCGCCAAGATTGGCGGCCGCTTGCGCCGAGGCGCTGACCAGAGAGTTGCGCAGCTCACGCTGCCATTGCGCCAGGTTCATGCGCCACTCCGCGAGCAGGCCCGCCCATCGAGGCCGCCGAGGGTCCGGGCTATCGTCAGTTCCTTGAGCAGGTCGGCCAGCGGCGGGATCCGGTCATCGCGCTCGATCATTGTCGCCAACGGGCCGAAGCGGGCCATCGCCAGGGTGTATAACGCCCAGACCTCGGCACAGACCGGGCTGTCATGGGTATCGATCAGCAGCTCCTTGCCCTGGCTGTGGCCGGCCAGGTGGATCTGCCTTACCCGGTCGGCCGGCAGGCCATCGAGAAACGCCAGGGCATCAAAGTGGTGGTTGCTTGCACTGACGAAGAGATTGTTGACGTCGAGCAGCAGCTCGCAGCCGGTGCGCCTGGACATGGCAGCAATAAATTCCCACTCGGTCATCGAAGCGCCGTCGAAGGCCAGGTAGCTGGAGGGGTTTTCAAAGAGCAGGGGGCGACCCAGGACATCCTGGGCGCGGGAAATATTCGCGCAGACCAGATCCAGCGCCTCATCGGTATAAGGCACGGGCAACAGGTCATGGGAATTGAAGTGATCGATGCGCGACCAGCTCAGGTGGTCGGAGACGAACAGGGGTTCGATCTCGTCGACCAGTGCCTTCAAGCGATGCAGGTAGGCGGAGTCGAGCCCGTCCGCCGAGCCGACGGACATCGAGACACCGTGCAGCGCGACCGGATAACGCTCGCGGATCTGGCGCAGGATATGCCGCGGTTGACCGCCGTCGACCATGAAGTTCTCCGAAATCACCTCGACGAAGTCGACGGGAATCCGGCTCTCCAGGAAGTCCCGATAGTGCTCCTTGCGCAGGCCCAGGCCGTAGCCCGAGAAGGGGGTAGTGGACATCGCATGTACTCGGCTTGAGAGAGGAATACTGTTTTGAAAACACCGCGTAACCTGTAGGAGCAGGCGGTCCGGCGTCCCGGCTTGCCCGTGAAGCTTTGGCGTTCTCACGGGCCCTTTCGCGGGCAAGCCCTGCTCCTACAAGGATGGTGTCGAAGGCAGATTTTGCGTAGGGCACTACGTCCGTGCCCTGCCCTTACTTCGGCTCAGTCAGGGTGCCGCCGGCCTTGAGGCACTCACTCGGGGTCTTGACGATAACGCCCTGCCCCTTGCAACTGTTCAGTCCCTTGCAGTCGTTCCTGGCGGTGGCGCAGAGGCTTTCGCCCTTGCAGCTGTTGACGCCGTAGCAGCGGCCCGGCTGCTCTTTCTCGGCGGCACTGGCCGATACGGCAAAGGATGCGGACGCCAGTGCGATCAACGCGGCGGCGGTGGCAAGGCTCAAACGGGATGCGGTGCTAGCCATGATGTTTCTCCAGTTCAGTCAGGGGTACAACAGTGAAAGTTCAGGTGCCGGATGGGTGTTACTTGACGTTCAACGCGGCCTGCTCGATGACTTTCGCCACCGCCTCGGGCTGCGAGATGTACAGCGTGTGGCTGCCCTTGATCTCGGTCACCGTGGAACCGGCGCGCTTGTACATCCAGCGCTGCAGATCCGGGTTCAGGGCCTTGTCCTCAGTGGCGACAATCCCGTAGCTGGGTTTCTGGTGCCAGGCCGCGGCCCAGGTCCGCGCGCCGAAGGTCTCGGTGGTCGCCGGTACTTGCGAGGCCGCGAGGAAATCGGTGCGATTGCTGGTCTGGTCGGCGGCGAAGTCTTCGCCGAACTTCGCGCGGTCGACGAACAGGTGCCCGTCACGGGTGGCATGGATGTCGTTGTTCGGTGCCGGCATGGAGTCCAGCAACTGGGTCAGGCTTTCGCCCACTTCCGGTTGCAGCGCGGCGACATAGACCAGTGCCTTGACCTTGTCGCGATCACCGGCCATGCCGATCACCGCACCACCGGAACTGTGGCCGACCAGCACCACCGGACCGACCTGCTGGTCGAGGACCAGGCGGGTGGCGGCGATGTCTTCGTCCATATTGGTCGCCGGCTGGTGCACGACGGTGACCTTGTAGCCCTTGTGGATCAGGATGTCGTGAACGACCCGCCAGCCCGACCCGTCGACGAAGGAGCCATGGACGATGACGATGTTTTTCGCGCCAGCAGGCGGCGTCGCCTCGGCGGCGCCGGCAAACATCGGTGTCGCCAGGGCCAGTGCGGCCAGGGCCAGGATTGGAATCTTGCGCATGGTGTTTCCCCACAGGCCGCCAGGACCTGATGTGATGGTGGATGATGGGTGGTGCGTTAGCGGCGTTGGCGCTGCAGCAGCGCATCGAGCGACCAGTGACCACCGCCATAAGCGATCAGTGGCAACAGCAGGCCTACCCAGGTCAGGTGCGTCGGCCAGGCATCGGGATAAACGAAGATCTCGATGACCAGAGTCATGCCCAGCAGTGCGGCGGCGGCCGGTCGTGTCAGCAGACCCAGCACCAGCAGGATCGGAAGCAGGTGCTCGGCATAGGTCGCCAGATGCGCCGCCAGGTCGGAAGGAATCAACGGCAACACGTACTCCGAACGAAACAGCACGTAGGTCGACGGTTTGATCGTCAACAGGCCTTGCACCTTGGTGCGCCCGGAAAGAAAGAACACTGAGGCGATCCCCAGGCGCGCCACCAGCAGCAACAGTGGCTCAGGCAGCAGGCGCCTCAGGCCGGCAGGCGCGCCGCTGTTGCCACGGTTCATGGCTGCTCCGTCAGGGAGCCGACGCCCTTGGGCGTCTTGATCTGGAGGCAGGTGCCCTTGTCCACCAGCACCCAGGCATTGCCCTGGTAGTCGGCCTCGGCGGTGCCGGCACAGGAGGTGCCTTTGCCGGCGGCACAATCGTTCTGGCCGGCCTTGGACACGCCGTAGCATTTTTCCTTGGGGCTTTCATCGGCGGCATCGGCAGCGCTGGCGAGAACCGTCAGTGAGAATGCAAGGGTGGCGGCAAGGGCCGCGTAGGGGCGCTTCATGGACATCTCCCGATCAACAATGAATGGCGCGAACCAGCAGCGTCGTGGGCTGCGTTGTTCGACCAGCAAAGTTAACCGCGAGCGTGTATCCCTTCTGTGTCGCGGACCCGGGCAGCACGTCGCGGGATGTATCCGCCGCCGGTTCGTACACAGTGTGATACATCACCTGCCGTGCAACGACCGCCATCCCGTCGCGGACTCGACTCGGCGACCAAGCGGGAGGCCGTCATATAAGCTTCATATTCCGCAGATAGCATTGTGCCTTCACCTCGCCCGGCGACCCCAGCATGCGCGCAGAAAACTTCCCCTTTATGCGTCCACAGCGGCCTAGAGATCATCGCTGCGCCGGTGACTTGTGCATTGAAGTGCCGGTGATCGACTCCAACAGCAGCAATGCCCTGGTGATGGAGACCTTCAACGCGCACAAGGAAATCGTCTGCCTGGCGGTACTCGAAGACGAGCGCCCGATCGGCCTGATCAACCGCAATATCTTCCTGTCGATGATGAGCAAGCCGTTTCACCGCGAGCTGTACGACAAGAAAAGCTGCATTGCCTTCATGGACAAGGAACCCTTGATCGTCGATGCCGGAATGAGCATTGAGGAACTGACGTTCAAGACCGTGGAATTTGGCGAAAAGACCCTGGCCGACGGTTTTATCATTACCCGCAACGGCCAATTCGCCGGACTGGGCAGTGGCCTGCAACTGATGGAAGTGGTCGCGGCCATGCAGGCCGAAAAAAATCGCCAGATCATGCAGAGCATCGAGTATGCGAGCGTTATCCAGCGCGCCATGCTGCGCGCCTCGCGGGATGCCCTGAAGTCGACCCTGGACGATGCCACCCTGCTGTGGGAACCACGGGATGTGGTCGGCGGCGACTTCTACCATTTCTGCGCCTACCCCGATGGCTGGTTCGGGGCGATTGCCGACTGCACCGGGCACGGTGTTCCCGGCGCCTTCATGACCCTGATCGCCTCCTCCTCGCTGACCCAGGCACTGGCCAAGCTCGGACCGCGTGATCCCGGCGCGCTGTTATCGGCGGTGAATAAAAGCGTCAAGGAACTGCTGGGGCAGGTCCAGGGCGTCGATGAAACCCCCGAGTCCGACGATGGCCTGGATGCCGCTTTCTTCTGGTTCGACAGCGCCAGCCAGACCCTGAGCTTTGCCGGCGCGCGCATGTCCCTCAACCTCTTGCCGCCTGATGCCCAACAACTGGAAACCCTCGCCGGTCAGCGTGTCGGCGTCGGCTACGTCGACAGTGACATCAACTACCAATGGCCGGTAAGCCAGGTGACGATCGTGCCGGACAGCCTGGTATTCATCGCCACCGACGGCCTGACCGACCAGATTGGCGGCCCGCGCAACATTGCGTTCGGCAAGAGCAAGACCTTCGACACGATACTGGAACACCGCAATCAGCCAGCGACCGTCATCTGCGAAGCCTTGCAACGCACGCTGGCCAATTGGCAAGGAGAGCAAAACCGGCGTGACGATCTCACCCTCTTCTGCGCGCGTCTTGGAAACAATCATGATTAATTCGAACACAGCCCATGCCGATTGCCACTTCTTCGACCTGGCCCAGCAACGTAATGTGATTTTCTATCATATGGGTTATTTCTCCCACACCATCATTACCGCCATGGCCGAGGTGGTGCGGCTGCAGCTGGAGATTTCAGGGGTGAACGGGCCGACACGGCGCAAACTGTTTTCCTCCTTCGTCGAATTGTCGCAAAACATCATTCACTATTCCTCCGACTCGTTGCCCACCGAGCCGCGTGAAGAGTCGTCGCTGCGCCAGGGGGCCGTGTGCATCAGCGCAGAAGGTGATCGCCACCTGATGCTCTGTGCCAACCCGATCGCCACCAGTGATGTCGACCGCCTGCGGGAAAAGCTCGAGCCCCTGCGCAACATGTCGCTGGAGGAGATCAAGCAAGCGTACAAAGTGACCTTGCGTGCGGAAACCCCTGCGGACAGCAAGGGGGCCGGCCTGGGCTTCCTGACAATGGCGCGCGATGCCTGCGCACCGTTGGAATTCGATTTCTACCCAAGAGCGGACGAGCCGGGAACCACGCTGTTCTGCCTTAAAGCCACTATCTAAGTAGAGTGACGCAATCGCCATGGATAATTTCTACATTGAAGCAACCGCCACATCACCGGAAGTCGACTTTCGTTTCGATCAGAATCTGCTGACGATAAAAGGCGAGTCCTACCCGGAAAATGCCGCCGCCTTCTATGCCCCTGTCCTCCAGCAACTGCGCACCTACCTCGCCGCCCGCGAGGACACCACCATCACCACCCATATTGCGCTGGCCTACTTCAACAGCTCCAGCACCAAGATGCTGTTCAGCATTTTCGATGCCCTGGACAAGGCCGCCCAATCGGGTAACGAGATGCAGGTGAACTGGTACCACGACGAAGAAGATGAAACCATCTTCGAATTCGGTGAAGAACTGAAGGCCGATTTTACCGCCATCATCTTCAACGACCACGCAACGACTCTCCAGTGATTCCTGGAGAAGGATGGTGAGCATGACCGCTTCAGTCACTTCCGCCGGCGCACAGGATGACGCGGCACACGACCTGTTCAGGAGCGAAACCGACGCCCTGGAACACGCCCGTTCGATTCTGGCCCTGACTGAAGCCGACGCCCCGGTGTACCAGCAAGCCCTCGGCGAGCTGACCGTGCACTTCGAGCGGCTCATGCGCGAGACGCGCCGGCTGATACGCCGCAGCGACCGTGCCGAGCGCGAAATGAACGCCCTCAATGCGCAGTTGCAAACCCTCGCCCGCCAGCTCGAATACCGTGCCACCCACGATGCACTGACCGATGTGCTGAACCGCGGCGCGGTGATTGACCTGACCGTGCAAGCGCTGCGCAAGACCGGGGCGGCGATGGTGGTGCTGGACATCGACCACTTCAAGCAAGTCAACGACGAATTCGGCCATCCGGCGGGCGATGCGGTGATTCAAGGCATCGTCGGCTGCCTGCGCCGGGCCGTGGGCAATGCGGGATTTATTGGTCGCGTGGGCGGAGAGGAATTTACCGTGCTGATTCCCGCCGGCACGCTGGAGGAAGGCCTCAGTCTTGCCGAGACCCTGCGTGACTGCATTGCCTCGCACGTCTTCGGGCAACCGGTGAACCGGCAGATCACCGCCAGTTTCGGGGTCAGTGCCAGTCCCATGGGCACCAGTTTCGACACGGCCTATGGCTTGGCGGATGCGGCCCTGTACCAGGCCAAGCGCTCGGGCAGGAATCGCGTCGAGGCAGCGCGGCCAGAAGCGGATGTCTGCCCGCTGGAACAACAGGAAGAAGAGCGCCTGAGCCCTCCTCTTCCCACCCTGTGATCAGAAGATCGAGATAGGGTAATCGGCGATCAGGCGCAATTCGTTGTTGTCGCCTTCAGGCTGATCGGCATTGGCACGGTGGAACGACTGGCGCAGGCGCAGCGCCAGGTCCTTCGCCGGACCGCTTTGCACCACGTACTTGGCCTCGACGTCGGTCTCGTGGTGCGTACCGTTGGCACCGTAGTGCAGCTGGTTGTACGCGCTGTCCGCGGCCATCTTGGTGCCGTCGATATCGTCACCGTAGATATAACGGGTCATGAAGCTCAGGCCCGGCACTCCATAAGTCAACATGTTCAGGTCATAACGCGCCTGCCAGGATTTCTCGCCCGGACCGTTGAAGTCCGAGTACTGCACGGAGTTGGCCAGCATGATCGAGTCGCCGCCGTCGCCAGGGCCGTTGGTGCCGAAGCCGACATAGTCGAACGGCGTGTCGCCATGGATCTTCTGGAACGCCAGGGTCACGGTATGCGCCGTCAGGAAGGTGTAGGCCGTGGCGAAGGAGAACGCGGTGTTGTTGATCGGACCGGCCTTGGCCGAACCTTCGTCATTGGTCTTGTACAGGTTGAAGTCGAAGTTCAGCGACTGACCCGGCGAGAGCGCCAGGGTGTAGTTGCCGTTGGTGTAGTACTGGCGCCAGACGTCTTCGAACTCGGAACCGTAGAGAGTGAAGTTGAGGTTGTCGTTGACCTTGTACTTGCCACCGAGGTAGTTGACGGCGCTGGCGGTGACGTTGGCGTAGGTGGCATACAGCGAGTGATCGTTGCTGGTGGAGACCACCCCGGTGCCACTGGTGAAATGCCCGGCTTCCAGGTCCAGGTCCTTGATCTCGCTGCTCAGCAGGTTGAAACCGGTGGCGGTTTCAGGAATCAGGCGGGTACCGCCGGCGGCGAAGACCGGCGCGGTGGGCTGCATATCGCCGTAGAGCAATTCGGTCTTGGAAATCCGCATCTTCACCGCGCCGCCGGCCTTGGCGTAATCGTCTTCGGGCTCGCCATTGCGACCCACCGGCAGGTTACCGGTACCGGCCGTGCCGGCGCCACCATCGAGCTTGATCCCCCAGTAACCGAAGGCATCCACGCCAAAACCGACGGTGCCCTGGGTGAAGCCGGAGCTGTAGTTGCCGAAGATGCCCTGGGTCCAGTCCTTCTTGTCCGCCGGACCGTTTTTCACGTCACGGTCAAAGTACTGGTTCTTCAGATGCAGGTTGAGGCTGCTGTCCTCGACGAAACCCTTGGCCTCGTCTTGATCCGTCACGGTGGTCGCCATGGCCGCCTGGGCCATGCCCAGCGAGACCGCCAGCGTCAGGAAGTTGAGTTTGGTCGACATCATTGTAATTCCCCTGGTTAATAATGTTTCACCCTCTTGTTAGTGCAAACGACGGGTACACTCCGTCCTCCGCGCGAAGGGGTGGAAACGTAAAGCGGTAAAGGGCAGAAAGTGCCCGAAGGCAAGGACAATCTTCGCATCAGCGAAGGAGGTGGCGGGTGCAGCTGTTATTGTGATTGCCAGCACCTATATATAATTTTTTGCCCATGGCCTTCATGAACACTGATTTAAGTAGCGGTGAAAATTTCTTCACCGAGTTTTAAGTTGTGGTTCATGTTGCTCCAGACAAAAAAAGGCCTGCATCGCTGCAGGCCTTTTTCATGGGGCGCCAGGGTATTACCGGCGGAGTCAGATCACCTGAACGATCGCCTTCACCACCGCTTCGATATTGCGCTGGTTCAACGACGCCACGCAGATACGGCCGGTATCCAGGGCATAGATGCCGAACTCGTTTTTCAGGCGGGCCACTTGCTCGACCGTCAGGCCGGAGTAGGAGAACATCCCGCGCTGGCGACCGACGAAGCTGAAGTCACGCTTGGCGCCGTACTGGGCCAGCAGGTCGACCATCTGCATGCGCATGCCGCGAATACGCAGGCGCATCTCCGCCAGCTCCGCTTCCCACTGGGCGCGCAGCTCAGGGTTGTTCAACACCGCCGCGACGATGATCGCACCATGGGTCGGCGGGTTGGAGTAGTTGGTGCGGATCACGCGCTTGACCTGGGACAGGACGCGGGCGGTCTCTTCTTTCGACTCACTGACGATCGACAGTGCACCAACCCGCTCGCCGTACAGCGAGAACGATTTGGAGAACGAGCTGGAGACAAAGAAGGTCAGGCCCGATTCAGCGAACAGACGCACGGCGGCGGCGTCTTCATCAATGCCATCACCAAAACCCTGGTACGCCATATCGAGGAACGGCACCAGATCCTTGGTTTTGACGACGTTCAGTACGTCCTGCCAGTCGGCCGGGGTCAGGTCGACACCGGTCGGGTTGTGACAGCAGGCGTGCAGCACGACGATGGACTTGGCCGGCAGCGCGTTGAGGTCTTCCAGCAGACCGGCACGGTTCACACCGTTGCTCGCGGCATCGTAATAACGATAATTCTGCACCGGGAAACCGGCGGTTTCGAACAGCGCGCGATGGTTTTCCCAGCTCGGGTCGCTGATGGCGACGGTAGCGTCCGGCAGCAGTTGCTTGAGGAAGTCCGCACCGATTTTCAGCGCACCGGTACCGCCCACCGCTTGGGTGGTGAGCACACGACCGGCGGCGATCAGCGGCGAATCCTGACCGAACAACAGGGTTTGCACGGCCTTGTCGTAGGCGGCAATACCGTCGATCGGCAAGTAGCCACGGGAGGCATGCTGAGCCGCGCGCTGGGTTTCGGCTTCGACAACGGCCCGCAACAGTGGAATTTTCCCACTTTCGTCACAGTAAACACCCACACCCAGATTGACCTTGTCGGTACGGGTATCGGCATTGAATGCTTCGTTGAGGCCCAGGATAGGATCGCGTGGTGCCATTTCGACAGCGGAGAACAGGCTCATTATTGCGGCGGCTCTGAATGGGGGGTGGAGGGAAGTGACAACGCTCCGGCCGATTGCACTAGAGCGGTGCACAAACGGGGAGCTAGTATAGAGGCCATCACCGGCCAGGGCGACCGACTATTGTCGGAATGTGACAAGTTTTTTGATTTATTTGCGGGACGCCCGTCCAATTGCAACAAGCTGCCCGGGTGGCGATTGCCTTGAAAGCTGTCCTCCCGGGCACCATATCCAGCATTATCATGTTTTTTCCCTACGACATCGGTCGTAAGAGGTCTTTCTCGTTTTCGCCGCGACTGTCAGGTGGGAATGAACCCAGAGGTAGGTTATGTCCGAATTCCAGCTCGTCACCCGCTTCCAGCCCGCCGGCGACCAGCCTGAAGCCATCCGTCAGATGGTCGAGGGCATCGAAGCCGGCCTGGCTCACCAGACCCTGCTCGGGGTGACCGGCTCGGGCAAGACCTTCAGCATCGCCAACGTCATCGCCCAGGTGCAACGCCCGACCCTGGTGCTGGCGCCGAACAAGACCCTGGCCGCGCAGTTGTACGGCGAGTTCAAGGCATTTTTCCCGAACAACGCCGTGGAGTATTTCGTTTCCTACTACGACTACTACCAGCCGGAAGCCTATGTGCCCTCCTCCGATACCTTTATCGAGAAGGATGCCTCGATCAACGACCATATCGAACAGATGCGCCTGTCGGCGACCAAGGCGCTGCTGGAGCGCAAGGACGCCATCATCGTCACCACGGTGTCCTGCATCTATGGCCTGGGCAGCCCGGAAACCTACCTGAAGATGGTCCTGCACGTGGACCGCGGCGACAAGCTCGACCAGCGCGCCCTGCTGCGCCGCCTGGCCGACCTGCAATACACTCGCAACGATATGGACTTCGCCCGTGCCACCTTCCGTGTGCGCGGGGATGTGATCGACGTCTATCCGGCCGAATCCGACCTGGAAGCGATCCGCATCGAGCTGTTCGACGACGAAGTGGAAAGCCTCTCGGCCTTCGATCCGCTGACCGGCGAAGTGATCCGCAAGCTGCCGCGCTTTACCTTCTATCCGAAAAGCCACTACGTGACGCCACGGGAAACCCTGCTCGGTGCCATCGACGGGATCAAGGAGGAACTCAAGGAGCGCCTGGACTACCTGCGCGACAACAACAAGCTGGTGGAAGCCCAGCGCCTGGAACAGCGCACCCGCTTCGACCTGGAAATGATCCTCGAACTGGGTTACTGCAACGGTATCGAAAACTACTCGCGCTACCTCTCCGGCCGCGCTTCCGGAGAGGCGCCGCCGACCCTCTACGACTACCTGCCGGCCGACGCGCTGCTGGTGATCGACGAATCCCACGTCAGCGTTCCGCAAGTCGGCGCCATGTACAAGGGCGACCGCTCGCGCAAGGAAACCCTGGTGGAATACGGCTTCCGCCTGCCCTCGGCGCTGGACAACCGGCCGATGCGCTTCGACGAGTGGGAAGCGGTGAGCCCGCAGACCATTTTTGTCTCCGCCACCCCCGGCAACTACGAAGCCGAACACGCCGGCCGGGTCATCGAGCAAGTGGTGCGTCCCACCGGCCTGGTGGACCCTCAGGTGGAGATCCGCCCGGCGCTGACCCAGGTCGACGACCTGCTCTCGGAAATCGCCAAACGTGTGGCCGTGGAGGAGCGCGTACTGGTCACCACCCTGACCAAGCGCATGGCCGAAGACCTTACCGACTACCTCGCCGACCATGGCGTACGGGTACGTTACCTGCACTCGGACATCGACACCGTGGAGCGCGTGGAAATCATCCGCGACCTGCGCCTGGGCACCTTCGATGTGCTGGTGGGGATCAACCTGCTGCGCGAGGGCCTGGACATGCCCGAGGTGTCGCTGGTGGCGATCCTCGATGCGGACAAGGAAGGTTTCCTGCGCTCCGAGCGCTCGCTGATCCAGACCATCGGGCGGGCGGCGCGCAACCTCAACGGCCGGGCGATCCTTTATGCGGACCGCATCACCGGCTCCATGGAGCGGGCGATCGGCGAGACCGAGCGCCGCCGCGACAAACAGATTGCCCACAACCTGGCCAATGGCATCACGCCCAAGGGCGTGTTCAAGGATGTCGCCGATATCATGGAAGGCGCCACCGTGCCCGGTTCGCGCAGCAAGAAGCGCAAGGGCATGGCCAAGGCCGCCGAGGAAAACGCCCGCTACGAAAACGAACTGCGTTCGCCGAGCGAGATCACCAAGCGTATCCGCCAGCTGGAAGAGAAGATGTACCAGTTGGCCCGCGACCTGGAGTTCGAGGCGGCGGCGCAGATGCGCGACGAGGTCGCCAAGTTGCGCGAGCGTTTGCTGACCGTCTGATCCTGAGACCGAGCACCGCCCCCTGTAGGAGCAGGGCTTGCCCGCGAAGCTTTTAGCGATCTTGCGGGCCTCTTCGCGGGCAAGCCCTGCTCCTACAGGTTCGGGGCGTATTGATGGGCGAGTCAGTTCAGTAACATCGCCAACAGCACCAGCGCCAGCAATCCGATGTAGATCCTGGCATGTAGCCGATCCGGAATGCGCCCGATCAACGGCGTCGCCAGGCGCATCCCCGCCAGCGATCCAAGGATCAGCACCGCGAACGCCAGCAGATCCACATACCCGGCAAACCAGGGCCCCAGCCCCAGTGGCCGGAACCCGGCCAGCGCCACATAAGTCAGGGTCCCGACCACCGCCACCGGCACGCTCAGTGGATTGGCCATGGCCGTAGCGAGGTTCATGCTCAAGCCGCTGCGTCGCAACAGCGGCACCGTCATGACGCTGCCACCGACACCGAGAAAAGTCGCCACGACACCGATCACCAACCCTCCGCCCACCGTGACAAAGGGCTTGAGCGGTTGCACCAACCCCGTCGCGCCCTGCTGCATAAACCCGTGCCGTGCCAGACAATCGACAATGGTCAACGCCAGATAAGCGATAAAGGCCCAACGTACCGTCCCGCTGCTGACCAAACTGGCCAGCACCGCCCCCAACACCGAACCCAGCCCGATAAACCCCGCCAGCGGCCAGATATAAGCGCGCCGCAGATTTCCGGCACGCCGGTGCTTGCCCGTGGCGATCAGGGCATTGGCGATCATCACGCAGGTCGAGGTCGCCACGGCAATCTGCATCGCCGCCGTGCTGATCGCCGG
This sequence comes from Pseudomonas gingeri, assembly GCF_013385425.1. GTDB lineage: Bacteria > Pseudomonadota > Gammaproteobacteria > Pseudomonadales > Pseudomonadaceae > Aquipseudomonas > Aquipseudomonas gingeri_D. Next base: position 171,846 of record NZ_JACAQA010000018.1, read on the forward strand.
GTCCGGGCTGCCGCTCAGGGCCCAGTACAACAACGGCACCACCACAAAACCGCCACCAAAACCGAACAGCACGCTGGTCACCCCAGCCAGTCCGCCAAACAGTGCCAACAGCCCATAAAGCATCACGTCGGGTCCTTTCAGAAAGAGAGAACCCCAACCTTAAGCAGCTGACACTTGGCGCGCTTGCGCAAGTCCGTCAATACTGTTTGCGTTTCGGCCAGACAGACCCTGCCATGCGCAACACGTCCCTCGCTCAGTTCGATCACCTGCCCCAGGCCGTGATCGCCATCGGCACCGATTACCCCCACGGGCACCTGCTGGCCCGCCACCAGCACCGTCGGGCGCAATTGCTCTATGGCGCCACGGGGGTGATGCATGTGCTCACCGATGGCGGCAACTGGATCGTCCCGCCGCAACGCGCGGTGTGGATTCCTCCCGGCGTGCCCCATCAGGTGCTGATGCTCGGTGTCAGCACCCGCAGCCTGTATATCGAGCCCGATGCCGTCGGCGAGATGAGCCAAGCCTGCCAGGTACTGGAAGTCTCGGCGTTACTGCGGCAGTTGCTGATCGCCGCCGTCGACATGCCGGTGGACTACGACCCACAGGGCCGCGATGGCGCGCTGATCACCCTGTTGCTGCATGAGTTGGCCCGCGCCCACAGCCTGCCTCTGCATATCCCCCTGCCCCAGGACCCGCGCCTGCTGCCGCTGTGCCAGGCCTTCGTCGGGCAACCGGACATCCGCCAGTCCCCCCGGGCCTGGGCGGACCGCCTGCACCTGAGCCTGCGCAGCTTCGGGCGCCTGTTCCAGGACCAGACCGTCCTGAGCTTTTCCCAATGGCGACAACGGGTCTGCGTGGTCCTGGCCCTGGCCCGGTTGAGTCAAGGCGAGTCGGTCACGCGGATTGCCCTGGATTTCGGCTACCAGAGCCCGGCGGCGTTTTCGACCATGTTCCGCCGAGTTCTCGGCCGATCTCCGAGCAGTTTCCTGCAGACTTCGGATACCTTATGACGACACGTACGACAAGGACCCCGCCCATGCATATCCTCAACGCCAAGCTGCGTCACCGCGAAGGCCTGTATGACCTGCACCTGGAACACGCACGGATCGCGAGCATCACCCCGCAAACCGGCCCGTTGAGCGCCGGCCCAGATGATCTCGACGCCCAGGGCAACCTGGTGGTCCCGCCTTTCGTCGAACCGCATATCCACCTCGACGCCACCCTCACCGCCGGCGAGCCACGCTGGAACATGAGCGGCACCCTGTTCGAAGGCATCGAGTGCTGGGGCGAACGCAAGGCGACCATCACCCATGAAGACACCAAGACCCGCGCGAAGAAAACCATTCGCAGCCTCGCCGCCCATGGCATCCAGCATGTGCGGACCCATGTCGACGTCACCGATCCGCAGCTGACCGCGCTCAAGGCCATGCTCGAAGTGCGCGAGGAAAGCCGGCACCTGATCGACCTGCAGATCGTGGCGTTTCCCCAGGAAGGCATCGAGTCCTATCGCAATGGCCGGGAACTGATGGTCGAGGCGATCAATCTCGGTGCCGACGTGGTGGGCGGCATCCCGCACTTCGAATACACCCGGGACCAGGGCGTGTCCTCAGTGAAGTTCCTGATGGACCTGGCGGAAAAAACCGGCTGCCTGGTGGACGTGCATTGCGACGAAACCGACGATCCGCACTCGCGTTTCCTTGAAGTGCTGGCCGAAGAAGCCCGCAGCCGCGACATGGGTTCACGGGTGACCGCCAGCCACACCACGGCCATGGGCTCCTACGACAATGCCTACTGCGCCAAGCTGTTCCGTTTGCTGAAAGCCTCGGGGATCAGTTTTGTCTCCTGCCCCACCGAGAGCATTCACTTGCAGGGCCGCTTCGATAACTTTCCGAAGCGGCGGGGCGTGACCCGGGTGGGCGAGTTGCTGGACGCCGGGATGAATGTCTGTTTCGGCCAGGACTCCATCGTCGACCCCTGGTACCCCTTGGGCAACGGCAATATCCTGCGGGTGCTGGAGGCCGGGCTGCATATCTGCCATATGCTCGGTTATCGCAATCTGCAAAGCGCGCTGGACCTGGTCACCGACAACAGTGCCAAGGCCATGGCCCTGGGTGAACGCTACGGGCTGGAAGTCGGACGCCCGGCCAACTTGCTGATCCTCTCGGCCGACAGCGACTACGAGATGATCCGCAGCCAGGGACTGCCGCTGTATTCGATCCGTGACGGCAAGGTCCTGGTGAAACGCCAGCCGGCACAGTTGCAGTGGCAGGACCCGGTATGAAATTCGACAAGGCCTACTGCATCAGCCTCGACGAAAAACTGACGATCTATGACGTCCGCGATCTGAACTTCGACGAGACGGTGGAGTTCGATTCCAGCCGGGAAAGCTTCCAGTGCCCGAACGATGCCTGCCGCGCGGCGTTCGACAGCAGCAACCGGCTGACCACCTACAACGCCAGCAACCCACGCTTCAAACGCACCCCGCATTTCAAGAACATGCCCAGTACCCGGCACCTGGCGGACTGCCCGTACCTGAGCGCGGAAACCGCACCGAGCGGGCTCGATGGGGAACAGCCGCCGGACGATATCGAAGGCGAACAGAACTTCCCCGTCGAGCTGCTGCTGACCCGCCGCACCTATGCCCGCAAGACGCCGGCCAGCGTCGACACCCGACCAGCGCAACCAATAGCGGAACCGACGCCAGTCATCATCGATACTCCCGCCGTCCAGGAAACCAAGGCCCCACCGAACCGCACCAGCGTGTTCGCCCATCCGGTGGAGTGCTTCGTCTCCAACCACGCCAACAAGGACCTGCTCAAACGCATGCCCCTGACCATTGGCGACCTGACCCTGAACTACAACACCTTCTTCAAGAAGGTCGAATACTGCCAGGACCGCCAGGGCCTGATCTACTGGGGAAAAATAAAGGAAATCAAGGACTACAAGACCAGCTTCAGCGTGGTTTTCGACAAACCGGTGTGGGCCGACAAGAAGCGCTACTCGATCAATGTCTACCTGAGCAAAAGCCTGATCGAGAACTACCGCCAGCGCACGGTGTTCCTGGAAGAGATCAAGAGTGTCATCGACCAGGCTGAAGACCTGTATTGCTTCTTCTACGGTGTCACGCCGCAATTGAAGCAAGTGCCGAGCAAGAAGAACCCGGACCAGACCTTCAGCGTGTTCAGTTGTGAAATCGACAACCTGGATCACTTCCTGATTCGCCAGGCGCCAGGACTTGATGCCCCTTGAACCGGCTCAATCCGCCGCGCCGGTGCGCGCGGTCGAGGCACCGGCCCACTGGTAGGTCTTGTGGGCCGCACATCGGGTGTCACTGGCCACCGAGCGGTCGAACACGAACTCGAAGGTCACCGCGCCCTGATAATCCGTGCGGACGATCCGGTTGACGTCCAGCAGGTGCCAGCTGCCATCCTGGCGCAAGGAGTCCGGCGAACGGTATTGGTCGCTGGCCCTGGTCACCCCCTGCTTGTTCAGGGTGTCCAGGTGAAAGTTGATATTGGCCTTGTTGCCGCCACCCTGGCCGCTGCTGCGGACAATCCGGTAGCGCACCGTACTGACATCGAAGTAAGCCGTGCTGCCGGCGGAGGCGAACACCACCCTCGCCTCGAGTTCGCCCCTGAAGCGGCCCACCGAGCATGAAAAATAGTCGGTTCGACTGCCCTCCAGTAGTTCCGCCGGGCTGGACTCAACCGCATCGGTAGTGCTGGAGGAAACCACTTTCTTATCGCTGATGGCCGGCTCGGGCACCGCCTGAGCGCACGTGGAGGCGGTGCTGAACACCAGCCCGGCACACACCAGCGCGCTGAATAAACCTTTGATTGCTCTCATCGTAAATTCCCTTTAAACGAGTCGGAAATTCGGACCCGTTCTCACGGGCCGACCAGGGCAAGGCGCTCGTCGGCCTTCCACCCTGTCGACTCATCAAGCCAAAACCGCCAGGGTCGGACAAGGGCCGAACAGGCCTGCGCAGGGCGGGCTTTTTCTGGTCTCGATGTCGGCCTCAGGATTGACGCCGGGCCGCGCCAAACAGGTGGACACTCTGCAACTCGTCGTCCAGGGCCACCAGACGGATCGGCGCCGTGCCGCCCGGCATGCCGACCCGGACTTCGCCAGCCTCGACCCAACCGACCCGCCAGGCCGCACAGGCCACCGCGCTGGCACTGGTGCCGGAAGACGCCGTCGGTCCTTCACCGCGCTCGAACACCCGGGCCTGCAATTGTCCCGGCGCCACCCAGGTTGCCCATTGCAGATTCACTCCCGCCGGACAGGGTTCGCCGGCACCGGTCGGTGGGGCAAAGGCGATGCGGGTCAGGCCAGGCTCCAGGGCCGACTCGCCCATTTGTGCGTTGCTCGGTAGCAACGTCGGCTCGTCGACCAGGGTGACGCAATGCGGATTGCCGATACGCACAAACTGGCTGCGCTGCCAGCCGGCGTTCAAACTCGACAACTGTGCGACATGGCTCAACTGGCGGCCATTCAACTGCGCCTCACCGACACGCCGGGCAGACACTGCCTCCGGGCCGAACGCCGGTTTCCCCAGGTCCAGCCAGAACCCCTGTTGATCCTCGACCTGCGCCGGCTCGACCAAGGTGGCGACCGGAGAGAGGCCCCCCGGCTGATCGTGATGAACCCGCAACAGACAAGCGCCCTGAACCGGCATCAAGCCCTGCTCGGTCAGCGCCTGGGCGAAAATCGTCAAGCCGTTGCCGCTGCGCTCGGCCAGGGTGCCGTCGGTATTGATAATCAACAGGTCGAACGGCGCTTCGCTCTGGAACGGCCCGACCAGCAGGCCATCGGAACGATGGTGTTTGCCACCTCGCGCAGGCACCTGCCCTCCCCAGCCACAAAGTGCCTCCACCGCCTCAAGCGCCCAGTCCTGGCGTGACAGCGCCGCCTGCGCGGCATTCGTCGGCACATCCAGACCCAATGCCCGCACTTCCCCAGGACTGGCCACGGCATAGATATTCCCGCGCGCATCGTAAAACGTTGGCATGCAGCCTCTCCGCAATTCTGCTTTCAGACCCGCCACTCTAGTGGCAAAACCTCGCTTCCCGGGAGCATTTTCCAACGGATTGGCTAGGTGTCCACCCGTCGATATCCTGCTGACGTCGACGCGCGAACCCTACTTTTTCACGGAGGACAGAGCATGAACAGCAAGGCCTCCGTAGCGTGTTGCAAGTACGCGTCGACGGCGAGCAGATCGTCGCCGTGACCCTGTTCAGCCCCGAATAGGCCTCAGCGCACCAGGCACGGGCGCTTGTTGTTGAACGACCAGCCGGGAATCAGGAACTGCATCGCCACGGCGTCATCGCGGGCACCGAGGCCCATGTTCTTGTAGCACTCATGGGCCTTGGCCACCGCGTCCATATCCAGTTCGATGCCCAACCCCGGCTTTTGCGGAACCTGGATAAAACCGTCGACGATCTGCAGCGGATCCCGGGTCAGGCCCTGACCGTCCTGCCAGATCCAGTGGGTGTCGATGGCAGTGATCTCACCCGGCGCGGCAGCGGCGACATGGGTGAACATCGCCAGGGAAATATCGAAGTGGTTGTTGGAGTGCGACCCCCAGGTCAGCCCCCATTCATGGCACATCTGCGCGACCCGAACCGAGCCCTGCATGGTCCAGAAATGCGGATCGGCCAGGGGAATATCGACGGCATGCAACTGAATCGCATGGCCCATTTCCCGCCAGTCGGTGGCGATCATATTGGTCGCCGTCGGCAGGCCCGTGGCCCGGCGGAACTCGGCCATGACTTCACGACCCGAATAGCCGTTCTCGGCACCGCAAGGGTCCTCGGCATAGGCCAGCACATGATGCTGATCACGGCACAGGGCGATGGCTTCCTTCAGCGACCAGGCGCCGTTGGGGTCAAGGGTGATCCGTGCCAGGGGGAAGCGCTCGGCCAGCGCCGTGACCGCTTCGATTTCCGCCGCGCCACTGAGCACGCCGCCCTTGAGTTTGAAGTCATTGAAGCCGTAGCGCGCCTGGGCGGCTTCAGCCAGCTTGACGATAGCTTCGGGGGTCATCGCCTCTTCATGACGCAGGCGGAACCAGGCGTCATCCGCCTCGGCTTCGTGACGGTAGGCCAGGTCGGTCTTGCCGCGATCACCGATATAGAACAGGTAACCCAACACCTTCACCGCATCACGCTGTTGCCCCTCGCCCAGCAAGGCTGCCACGGGTACGCCGAGGAACTGACCGAGCAGGTCGAGCAGCGCGGCTTCCAGTGCCGTCACCGCATGGATGGTGATCCGCAGGTCGAAAGTCTGCTGGCCACGACCGCCGGCATCGCGTTCGGCGAACGTGCGGCGCACCTCGTTGAGCAGCTTCTGGTAGTTGCCGATGGACTGCCCCAGCAACAGCGAGCGGGCGTCCTCCAGGGTCGCGCGGATACGTTCGCCTCCCGGCACTTCACCGACGCCGGTGCGGCCGCTGCTGTCGGTGATGATCACGATATTGCGGGTGAAAAACGGGCCGTGGGCACCGCTCAGGTTCAGCAACATGCTGTCGTGGCCGGCCACCGGGATGACCTGCAAGCCAGTGATGACGGGGGCCTGGCCGGCCGCGTGGAGAGTGTTTGTCGTCATGATTCGTACCTGTGTTCAACCGCAGTCTTCAATGGGATTTGTTCAGGGCCGGGCTGACCGATCCCGGTAATGTCTGGGTCGGCTTGGGCTGGGTCCGGGCAAAGAACACCAGGATCGCGGCGATCACCGAGGCCGCCGCCAGGCCGTACAAGCCGCCCTGGATCGAGCCGGTGCGCTCCTCCAGCAGGCCGAAGGTGGCCGGCGCGACAAAGCCGCCGAGGTTGCCTGTGGAGTTGATCAGGGCAATTACCGCCGCGGCGATGCGCGCATCCAGGTAGGCCTGGGGAATTGGCCAGAACAGCGACGAGGCGGACTTGAAGCCGATGGCCGCGAAGCACACCGCGACAAAGGCGAAGATCGGCCCGCCGGTGGTGGACATGAACATCCCCAGCGCCGCGATCAGCAGGGCCGAGGCGACCCAGGCCTGCTGGTGTTTCCACTTGCCCGAGGCAGCCGCGAAGGCATACATGGCGATGATCGAGATCAGCCAGGGAATCGAGTTGAAGAAGCCCACCTGCAGGTCGCTCATCTGGCCCATCTTCTTGATGATGCTCGGCAGCCAGAAAGTGGCGGCATAGATGGTCAGCTGGATACAGAAATACAACACGCAGAACAGCAGGATCTGGCGGTCCTTGAGCAGACTCCAGATCGACGGTTTGACCGGCATCGAGGCGTCGCGCTGCTGCTGTTCATCCTCGATGACCTGCACCAACCGTTGCTGTTCGGCGACGCTCAACCACTTGGCGTCCTTGGGAGAGGAATCGAGCCAGAACCAGGTGAAACCGCAGAGCACCACCGACGCCAGCCCTTCGATGACGAACATCCACTGCCAGCCGTGCCAGCCGAAGCCTTCGATCTGCAACAAGGCCCCCGACAGCGGACCGGAAATCAGCGAGGCCACGGCCGAGCCGCTGAGGAAGATGGCGATCGCCTTACCGCGCTCGACCCCTGGCAACCAGCGGGTGAAGTAGTAGATCACCCCGGGAAAGAAGCCGGCCTCGGCCACCCCGAGCAGGAAACGCAGGATGTAGAAGTGGGTTTCGTTCTGGACAAAGGCCATGGCCGTGGCGACCAATCCCCAGGTGAACATGATGCGGGTCAGCCAGAGCCGTGCGCCGACCTTCTGCAAGAGGATATTGGACGGCACTTCGAACAGCGCATAACCGATAAAGAACAATCCGGCACCAAACCCGTAGGCGGCGGCGCCGATCCCCAGGTCGTGTTCCAGGTGCGTGCGCACGAAACCGATGTTCACCCGGTCGATGTAGTTGACGATAAACATGATGACGAACAGCGGCAGCACATGGCGCTTGACCTTCGCCACGGCGACGGCCAGCAGGGAATCGCGTTCCGCTGCTGCGGACGGATCTAGGGTGTTGTTCACGACAGGTCTCCCACGGGTTATTTTTGTGTGCGGGGGTGCTGGATCAGACGAGCCAGTCGACAGTCATCATACGAGTAGAAAAATAGCTCAACAAGTGCTCCTGCGGGGGTTTCCTGGGACAAATGACCGATGCTGAACGTAAAATCATTCAAAAAAATATATATATAATTGATTTATAAGTACTTTTTTTAAAATTAAAATACCCAAAAAAATCATCCGGGGATGTTTGGCCAAAGCCATCATTCGAAGTCAGCCGCTCCTGATTTCAAGTTGTCATACATGCTGGCGACCACCCCTACGCCTCTTGTCATACGAGTGTTAAGCTTTGCCCTCGCTCCTGTGTGACACGCCCATGAACACTGAAACCGCCCCTTCTGCGCCGCGGCGCAAACGCAGCCCCAACCTGGCCCATGACCTGGTCGATCATCTGACCCAGCAGATTCGCCTGGGACATTTGAAAGCGGGCGACAAACTGCCGTCGGAAAGTGCCATCGTGTCTGAGCACAAGGTCAGCCGTACGGTGGTGCGCGAAGCGATTTCCAAATTGCAGGCCGCCGGCTGGGTGGAAACCCATCATGGTGTCGGCAGTTTCGTGCTGGAGCGCCAGGAGCCCCACGGCTTGCGCCTGAATGTGGAAACCGCGTTGAGCGTGCGCGATCTGCTGGAACTGCGCCTGGGTCTGGAAACCCAGGCGGCGGCGCTGGCGGCGCGGCGGCGCAGCGATGAGCACCTCAAGCAGATGCGTGCGGCGCTGGACGAGTATCGGAGCCTGCTGGCCAACAACGATAGCTGTGTGGCGGCCGACCAGCGTTTTCACCTGCTGATCGCCGAAGCCACCGGCAACGCCTATTTTTCCGAGATTTTGCTGCACCTGGGCAGCTCGATGATTCCGCGCACCCGGGTGCCGGGGGCGGAGCGCGGCGATGCCGACCTGGCGCAACTGGGCCAACTCGCCAGCCTGGAGCACGAGGCGATCCTCAACGCCATCCGCCGCCAGGACCCGGATGCGGCGCGGGCAGCGATGTGGACGCACTTGAGCAACAGCCGCGAGCGGTTTTCCCGCGAATAACCGCCACACGCTGATCTTTAGGAGCCGGCTTGCTGGCGATCAGCCGATAGGCTGAGGTTCTGGCGGCGCCCCGCAGATCGCTATCGCCAGCAAGCCGGCTCCTGCAAAAGCGGCGTCGACTTCAAGGTCAGCGGTGGTCACACCTCATCCGCCGGAATCCGCCGACAATCCTCCGGCCCCAGCAAGCGGCCATCCTCGGCACGCAACTCCAGCGGTCGCAACGCCGCGCCCAGCTGCTGATCGACCATCACTGAATGGCGCTCACCCGGCTCGTAGAGGTATGCCTCACCCCACTGGCGCAAACCGATGATCAGGTGGAACAACCCCTTGCCCTTCGCCGTCAACACGTACTCCTGATACGCACTGCCATCGGATGCCGGGACGATCTCCAGCACGCCATGGGCCACCAGGCTTTTTAGTCGCGTCGCGAGAATATTCTTGGCCATGCCCAGATTGCGCTGGAACTCGCCAAAACGACGGATGCCGTCAAATGCATCACGGATGATCAACAATGACCAACCATCACCGATGGCGTCCAGTGACCGGGCCACCGGACATTCGCCCCCCTCCAGACTCGAACGCTTGACCATGGCCTGAAGCTCCGCCGATAAATGTGGTTGCAATATAAAACCAGTCACTCTAGGGTACAAGTAGTTTCAAAAAGAAACCACAAATCCCGGAGCCGATCATGGAATCTGAAGCACCGCTCACCTCCCATGCCCTGGACACTGTCACACACCTGCCCGGCGCGGTGGTGCTGCTGTTCGCCTTTGCCTGCGGGCTGTCGGTGGGCAATGTCTACTACGCCCAGCCGCTGCTGGACGCCATGGCCGAGACCTTTGCCATGGACCCTGCCAGCGTCGGCATCGTGATCAGCCTGACCCAGATCGGCTATGGACTGGGCCTGCTGTTGCTGGTCCCCCTCGGCGACCTGTTCAACCGCCGACGTCTGATCGTCGGGCAGATGCTGCTTTCGGTGGTGGCGCTGCTGGTCACTGCCCTGGCCCCCAGCAGTGCCTGGCTGCTGATCGGGTTGGCCAGCGTCGGCTTGCTGGCCGTGGTGACCCAGGTGCTGGTGGCCTACGCCACCCATCTGGCAGCACCGGGTGAGCGCGGCCAGGTGGTCGGGGCGGTCACCAGTGGCATCGTGGTCGGCCTGCTGCTGGCCCGCAGTGTGGCCGGCGGCATGGCCGACCTGGCCGGCTGGCGCTCGGTCTATGGGTTGTCCGGTGCCCTGACGCTGTTAATGGCGGGCCTGCTGTGGCGGGCCCTGCCGCGGGTCGAGCCGCCCCGGCCACGGCAGGCGTATGGGGCGCTGATCGTTTCGGTCTTCACGCTGTTCAAGGAGGAAAAGGTCCTGCGGGATCGGGCCGTGCTGGCGATGTTGATCTTTGCCGCCGCGACGGTGTTGTGGACGCCATTGGTGTTGCCCCTGAGCGCCCCGCCGCTGTCGCTGTCCCATACCGAGATCGGTCTGTTCGGCCTGGCCGGTGCCGCCAGCGCCCTGGGCGCCGCCCGGGCCGGACAACTGGCGGATCGCGGCTGGGCGCAGTGGACCAGCGGCGGCGCCTTGTTGCTGATGCTGTTGTCCTGGCTGCCGATTGCCTTTACCCAATCGTCGCTGTGGGCCTTGCTGCTGGGAGTGATTGCCCTGGACCTGGGCTTGCAGGCGTTGCATGTCACCAGCCAGACGCTGATCTATAGCGTCAGGCCGCAGGCGCAAAGCCGGCTGGCGGCGGGTTATATGGTGTTTTATTCAGTGGGTAGCGCGGCGGGGTCGATCGGGGCGACGGCGATGTATGCCTGGGCAGGTTGGTTGGGGGTTTGTCTGTTGGGGGCGGGCCTCAATACGCTGGCGTTGGGGTATTGGGGGTGGTCGCTGAGGGTGGTGAAAAACCATTGAATCAGTGGTGCCGGGACGGACGCCTTCGCGGGCAAGCCCTGCTCCTACAGGATCGAGTCGTACCGAAATATTGCGTACACCCGGAACTTGTAGGAGCAGGGCTTGCCCGCGAAGAGGCCCGCCCGAACAACCAATGACTTCAATCCTTACCACGCACCATGCTTTCCAACACCCCATCCCGACGAATCCAGCCATGGAACAGCGCCGCGGCCAGGTGCACCAACACCGTCAGGAACAACAGATATGCCAGGTACCCATGGGCCTTGCGCAAAAAGGCAAAAGTCGTCGGATTGGCCGACATGATCGCCGGCAATTGCAGCGAACTGCTCAGCATCACCGGATCCCCCGCCGCCGAAATCATTGCCCAACCCAGCAGCGGCAATACCAGCATCAACGCATACAACAACACATGGGACAGCTTCGCCGCCAGCGCCTGCCAACCCGGCAAGTCTTTCGGCAACGGCGGTTGGCGGGTACTGAAACGCACCAGCAGGCGCACCACCACCAGCAGCAGAATCGCAATCCCCAGCGGCTTGTGCAGGTGCAGCAACCATTCATGCCGCTCGGACACCGAGGCCACCATGCCAGCACCGATAAACAGCATCGCCAGGATCATCAGTGCCATCAACCAATGCAGCAGGCGCGCCAGGGGCGCGAAGTGATTCGAAGGGGCGCTCATGGGCGGGACTCCTGTGACGAATGGGCGGCAGGCAGGGAGCCGACTTCACTGGTGCGACGCAGATAGGAACTGGCATAGGCCGCCGAACGCGCCGCCAACAGGGGATCGGCCGAAGCCTCGATACCGCTCGGCAGGATCAGCGGGTCGTAGTTGATATCGCGGCAATCGCCGTCGTCCTGGGGCTGGGTGCTTTCCAGCACCAGGGTGCCGGCGTTGAGCACCTTGTGTTCGCCGGTCCATTGCCGACTGGCATCGTCCGTCGGATCGCCGGGATTGGCCAGGGTCAGGCGCAATTGCCATTTCAGCGGGCCTGCCGCCAGGCGCTGGGCCAGGTCCTTGGCGAGAAAGTCGGCACCGTCCGGTGCCGTCGCCCCCGCGGCATCCTGGCTCAACGGCACCAGTCCCCAGCGCACGGCCTGGCGCTGGCCGGCCGCGTCGACCAGATAGAAGGCATTCAAACCGCTATAGCTTTCGGTGGCATAGCTGGCCGACGGCTTGGCGGTCTTGACCCATTGCAGGAATGGCGCGGTTTCCGGGTGGCTGGCGAAGAACGCCGCCATGGCCGCCGGGTTCGGCTTGCCGGTGCTCGGGTCGGGCGAGGCCGCCTTGAGTTGCTGGAAAAATGCCTCGGGGGTGCCGACCGGAAACACCGGCATGCTGTTCATCCCGGTGCGCCATTGCTGGCCGTTGGCCTGGGTGAAGCGCAAACCGAGGCTGCGAATCGGTACGCTGCTGTCCGGCGCGTAAGGGTTACCGCTGGGCAAGGCGAAGCGTCCTTCCACCGGCACGCTGCCTTCGCGGAAGACCTGGGCGGTGGAATAGGCACGGGCGGCATCGCTGCTTTCAAAATACCCGGCCACACACACGCCCTTGGCATGATTACGCCTGAAGCCGGCATGCAGGCCGTTGTTTTTCTCGAAGGTATTGACGATCCGTCCGGGGGTCAGGCGCGCCGGATCGAGCCGACCGTTGACATAGGCAAAGGCCCCGACCAGGACGGCGAGCACGGCGGCGATGCCCGCCAGGCGCAAGACCTTGCTCGAACCGCTGAGGGGCGGTGGTGTGTGATCTACCATGAAAAAACTCCAGGGCCTCAGGCGGCCACAGGGTGAAGGAGCTATAAGACGAAGGCCGTCCCGGTTTATTCCAGGCGCCCCGATTTATTTTTCGAATATTTATTTTCCGGCCGTTGGAATAACCTTCGAGGCCAGGCGTCTTGCTAGTCCAAGCGTAGTGACTGGTTAAAAACCCGCAGGATTCCATGAACGATCTCGATGAGCAGTTACGTGAATTGATCCCGCGAATGCGGCGTTTCGCCGTGTCGTTGACGCGCAATCCCAGCAGCGCCGACGACCTGGTCCAGGCCAGCCTGGAGCGCGCCCTGTCCAGTTGGGGCGACAAGCGTGCCGAGGGCGACCTGCGGGCCTGGCTGTTCTCGATCCTGTATCGCCAATTCATCGACGCCCACCGTCGCGGCAAGCGTTATGCGCGGATGCTCGAGTTCTTTACCGGCCGCGACGATGCCCAGCCCTCGGTGGAACGCACGGTGGTGGCCCAGTCGACCCTGGAAGCCTTCGAGCTGCTGCCCACCGAACAACGGGCCTTGTTGCTCTGGGTCTCGGTGGAAGGTTTGAGTTATAAGGAGGTCGCCGAGATTCTCGACGTCCCCACCGGCACCGTGATGTCGCGTCTGTCCCGCGCCCGCCAGGCCCTGCGTCAGCTCAGCGAAGGCGAAATCACCAGCCCCTCCCTGCGGATATTGAAATGATCACTATTCCTCCAAGCGAACGCGACCTGCACGCCTACGTCGATCATCAGCTCAACGATGCCGACCGGCAGTTGCTGGAGACGTACCTGGCGAGCCACCCGGAACTGGCCGAACAGGTCCGCGACTGGCAGCGTGATGCCCAGCACTTGCGCGCGGCCCTGGGCGGTGCCTTGCAGATGCCGGCGAACCCGGCGCTGGATCCGAGCGTGATTCGCCGACGCCTGCGCGGTCAGTCCCGCCAGCACCTGGCCAGTGCCGCGGTGCTGCTGATTGCCGTGAGCATCGGTGGTGTCAGCGGCTGGCAGGCGCGGCAGATGACTTTCCCGCAGCCTGCGCCAATGGCCGATGCGGTGCAGGCCTATCGCATGTTCGCCACCCAGGACATTTTGCCGGCGGACTTCAAGGTCGAGCAGAGCGGCGACCTGCAAGGCTGGCTCGACCGCTATTTCACCCAGGCCAACCGCTTGCCGAACTTGCAGAACGCCGGGTTCAAGCCGGTCAGTGCACGTTTGCTGAGCACCGAGCAGGGCGCGGCGGCGATGGTGCTGTATGAGAACCCGCAAGGGCAACGGATCAGCTACTACGTACGACCGCCGGGACCGCAGAATCATCTGCTGGAGCGCGGTGGGCGGCGGGATGGTGAACTGCGGGCCGAGTACTGGTCCGGCAGCGGCTACAACTACGCCATGGTGACCCCGGCGGACAGCCCAGCGGCGCAGCTGTTGCAGCAGACCACGCGGTTCTAGGGGCTGAGGTTCTCGCTGTTCTTGAGGGCCTCTTCGCGGGCAAGCTCCGCTCCCACAATATCGGCGTAGAACTCAAAATTCGTGTACAACCGAGGTCCTGTGGGAGCGGAGCTTGCCCGCGAAGAGGCCCTCAAATCCACCCAAGATTTTCCAAGCTGAACCCCCTACTGTGCAGTACCAAATATCTGCGACGGTCGCCGCAACAACGGATCAAACGGATTGATCCGTGGCCCGATCGCCGCGGCCTCGCGCTTGAGCAACTCCACCACCGTCGGCAGGCGATCCGGTCCCAGGCGGTCGCTGATGGTGGCCACGCTCAACGCCGCCACCGCCCGGCCCTCGCGATCCAGGATCGGTACCGCCACCCCGGCCATGCCCTGCAGCACCCCGGTATTGCGACCGGCATACCCGAGCTTGCGCACATTCTCCACTTCCGAACGCAGCAGCACTTCGTCATACAGATGGAAATCCCGCAGTCGCGGCAGGTTGTAGCGGATCACCGTTTCCCGCTCCTCCTCCGGCAGGAAGGCGAGAATCGCCAAACTGCCCTGCCCCACCCCCAGGGCCACGCGCCCACCGATATCGCCGGTAAAGGTGCGGATCGGAAACGGTCCTTCGCTACGGTCCAGGCAGATCGCATCGAAGCCGCTACGGGCCAGGAGGAACAACGAGTCCCCCAGCGATGCCGACAAACGCAATAACGCCGGCCGCACCAGTTCACGCAGATTGCCGGTCTGCCCGGCCCGGGCCGCCAGGGCAAAAAAATCCAGGCTCAGGCGATAACGTTTGCTGCGCCCATCCTGCTCGACCATGCCCTCGTCCACCAGGCTGCGCAGCAACCGATGCGTGGTCGGCTGGGACAAACCGACCCGTTCGGCCAACTGGGTCACCCGTTCACCACCCTCCGGCGTCTCCCCCAGGCTGCGCAACACGGCAAACAGACGAGACACCGCGCCGACACCCACTTCACTTTTCTTATCATTCCGTTCAGTGGAATCCATTATCACTTTTCTCGACTGTAAATTTATTCAATGAATGAAAGTGAAAATAATCATTCTTTCAGTGAAATTCACTCTTTCGCACATCCTAGGCTTCGTCCTACTCTGCGTCCACAAGGGGCGATTCGAACAACACCGGTAGCCGACACAGGTCGAGCACCACGCACCCCGGCAATACCCTTTCGTCTCTGCCCATGACAAAAAAGTGCGCCCCCGGCGTACACAACAACACACAGGTGGAACGCAGTTATGGCCTTTCTACGACTTGAAGGCGTGTGCAAGCGTTATGGCGAGATCGAAGCCGTAGTCGCCACGCATCTCTCGGTGGACAAGGGCGAGTTCGTCTCGCTGCTCGGTCCCTCCGGTTGCGGCAAGACCACGACCCTGCAAATGATCGCCGGCTTCGTCGAAGTCAGCGCCGGCGCGATTCTTCTCGACAACCGCGATATCACCCACGCCAAGCCCAGCAGTCGCGGCCTCGGTGTGGTATTCCAGAGCTACGCGCTGTTTCCCCATATGAGTGTCGAGGACAACGTCGCCTTCGGCCTGCGCATGCGCAAGGTACCGGCCGCCGAAGTGCGCAAGCGGGTGGCGACGGTGTTGCAGCTGGTGCGCCTGCACCAGCACGCCGAGCGTTATCCGCGCGAACTGTCCGGCGGCCAGCGCCAGCGGGTCGCCCTGGCCCGGGCCCTGGTGATCGAACCGCCGGTGCTGTTGCTCGATGAACCGCTGTCCAACCTCGACGCCAATCTGCGCGAAGAGATG
Source organism: Pseudomonas gingeri (assembly GCF_013385425.1). Classification (GTDB taxonomy): domain Bacteria; phylum Pseudomonadota; class Gammaproteobacteria; order Pseudomonadales; family Pseudomonadaceae; genus Aquipseudomonas; species Aquipseudomonas gingeri_D. The sequence continues at coordinate 187,764 of NZ_JACAQA010000018.1, forward strand.
CAGTTCGAGATTCGCCGCATCCAGCGCGAAGTCGGTATCACCACCCTGATGGTCACCCACGACCAGGCCGAAGCGCTGTCCATCAGCGACCGCGTGGTGGTAATGCAGGCCGGGCGCATCACCCAGATCGACGAACCCTACAAACTCTACGAACACCCGCGCACGCGCTTTATTTCCGGCTTCGTCGGCAAGGCCAACCTACTACCGGGAGACCGCGATGCCAGTGGTTGCCCGCAAGTGCGGCAACTGCCGGGCGAAGGCGAATTGACCCTGAGCCTGCGCCCGGAAAAGATCGACCTGCTGGCCGCGGGTAGCGGACGTCTGCCCGGCAAAATCCTCAGCCGGTTCTTTCTCGGCAGCCAGTGGCTGTACCGGATCGACACCGCCATCGGCGAGATCACGGTGGTGCGCCGCAATGACGGTTCGGCACCGCTGAACGAAGGCACGGCGGTGGGCCTGGATTGGCCGGCCGAGCTGCTGCGGGTGCTGGAGCACGGCGAGGTGCCGGCATGAACCTGCTCGCGCGGATGCGCCAGGGGCGCCGTGGCTACCTGTTGTCGGCGCCGGCCCTGCTGCTCTACCTCGGCCTGCTGATCCTGCCGCTGGGCCTGACCGCCGTGCTGTCGTTCAACGTCTTCGATTACCAGACCGGGGTCAAAAACCACGCCTACACCCTGGAACACTACGGCCTGCTGTTCAGCGATCCGTACTTCTATGAAATCTTCCTGCGGACCTTCTGGATCAGCGGCCTGACCACCCTGCTCTGCGTGCTGATCGGGGTGCCCGAAGCCTACATCCTCAGCCGCATGGGCACACCCTGGCGCTCGATCTTCCTGATCCTGATCCTCACCCCGTTGCTGATTTCGGTGGTGGTCCGGGCTTTCGGCTGGAGCCTGCTGCTGGGTGCCGACGGCCTGGTCAACCAGAGCCTGCAAGCCTTCGGCCTGGCGCCGATGAAACTGCTCTACACGCCGTTCGCGGTGGTGATCGCCCTGGTCCACGTGATGTTGCCGTTCATGATCATTCCGGTCTGGACCTCGCTGCAAAAGCTCGATCCGGCCGCCGAACAGGCCGCGCTGTCCCTCGGTGCCAGCCACACCACGGTGATGCGCCTGGTGGTGTTGCCGCAGGTGATGCCCGGGGTGCTGTCCGGCACGCTGATCGTGTTCGGCCTGTCCGCCAGTTCCTTCGCGATTCCCGGCCTGCTCGGCGGACGCCGGCTGAAGATGGTCGCGACCCTGGTCTACGACCAGTACCTCTCGGAACTCAACTGGCCGATGGGCGCGGCGATTGCCGTGGTGCTGTTGCTGCTCAACCTGCTGATCATGTTGTCGTGGAACCGGATGATCGAGCGTCGCTACAAAAAATCCCTGGGGGCCGCGTAAATGTCCAGAAACGGCCCGTTGGCCCTGCTGTTCCATAGCCTGATCGTGGTGTTCATGATGGCGCCGCTGGTGGTGGTGTGCCTGGTGGCCTTCACCCCGGAAAACACCCTGAGCCTGCCGACCACGCACTTCTCGCTGCGCTGGTTCCGCGCGGTGTTCGAACGCGCGGATTTTGTCCAGGCGTTCTACAACAGCCTGATCCTGGCCTTCAGCGCCGCCAGCCTGGCGACCCTGATCGCGGTCCCGGCGGCCCTGGCGATGACCCGTCATCAGTTTCCCGGGCGGGATTTTCTCAATGGCCTGTTTCTCTCGCCGATCATCATTCCGCACCTGGTGCTCGGGGTCGCCTTGTTGCGCCTGTTCGCCCTGATGGGGGTCAACGGCAGCTTCGCCTGGCTGATCGCCGCCCATGTGCTGGTGATCACGCCTTATGTGCTGCGCCTGGTACTGGCCGCCGCCATCGGCATGGACCGTAGCGCCGAGCAAGCCGCCGAATCCCTGGGGGCCGGGCGCTTCACGCTGTTCCGCCAGATCACCCTGCCGATGATCCTCCCCGGCGTGGCCGGTGGTTGGCTGCTGGCGTTCATCAACAGCTTCGACGAAGTGACGCTGTCGATCTTCGTCACCTCCCCCTCGACCCAGACCCTGCCGGTGCGCATGTACGTGTACGCCACCGAATCCATCGATCCGATGATGGCGGCGGTCTCGGCCCTGGTGATCGCGCTGACCGCGCTGACGATGATTCTGCTCGACCGGGTCTATGGCCTGGACCGGGTACTGGTAGGCAAACAATGAGGCCGACATGGCGCTGCTGACACGACTGGCCGAAGGCGATCGCCCGGCCCTGGACTTTACCCTCGACGGCGAACCGGCCAGCGGATTGCAGGGCGATACCCTGCTGACCGCGCTGCTGACCGCCGGTGAATATCTGCGCCACAGCGACTTCAGTGGCGAACCCCGTGCCGGGTTCTGCCTGATGGGCGCTTGCCAGGATTGCTGGGTCAGGCTGGCCGACGGGCGCCGGGTGCGCGCCTGTTCGACGATGCTCGAAGCCGGGCAGCAGGTGAGTCGGGAAGGGAGAAAGCCAGCATGACCCGCACGTCGGTAAAAGGCCGTGGCATTTTTTCCAGAAGACGGCGGGTCGAGCATGTCTGAGATAGTGATCGTCGGTGCCGGACCGGCCGGTATCCGCGCCGCACAAACCCTGGTTGCCCATGGCCTGCGCCCCTGCCTGCTGGATGAAGCCGCACGCGGCGGCGGGCAGATCTATCGCCGTCAACCGGAGAACTTCCGCCGTTCTCCGGTGAAACTCTATGGGTTCGAAGCCCGCAAGGCGGTAGCGATTCACCAGACCCTGGACCGTCTGCGCGAACAACTCGACTACCGGCCCGACACACTGGTGTGGAATGCCGAAGACGGCGCCCTCGACACCTTGCAGCAAGGCCGTGCCGGGCGCCTGGACTACACGAAGGTGATCGTCGCCACAGGCGCCACCGACCGGGTGTTGCCGATCCCCGGCTGGACCTTGCCCGGTGCCTACAGTCTCGGTGCCGCGCAGATTGCCCTGAAATACCAGGGCTGTGCCATCGGCCAACGGGTGGTGTTCGCCGGCAGCGGACCGCTGCTGTACCTGGTGGCCTACCAATACGCCAAGGCCGGGGCCAAGGTGGTCGCGGTGCTCGACAGCACGCCGTTCAGCGCCCAGTGCCGCGCCCTGCCCGGTTTGCTCAGGCAGCCACTGACCCTCGCCAAGGGCCTGTACTACCGCGGTTGGCTGACGGCCCACGGTATCCCGGTACATCAGGACGCCCATCTGCAACAGATTGACGGCGAACAACGCGTGCAGTCGTTGCGCTGGCGCCAGGGCAAACGCCTGCGCTCGCTTGACTGCGACGCACTGGCCTTCGCCCACGGGCTGCGCAGCGAAACCCAATTGGCCGATCTGCTCGGCTGTCGTTTCGCCTGGAACCCCTTGAACCGCGCCTGGCTGCCGGAGCGCGATAGCGCCGGGCGTAGCAGTGTGGCGGGGGTTTACCTGGCCGGTGATGGCGCTGGAATCATGGGCGCCGATGCGGCGGAAATGGCCGGCGAGCGCGCCGCCCTGGCCCTGCTGGAAGACCTGGGACGCGCCGTCGATCCCCATCGAATAGCGTTTCTGGAGAGCCAACTGCAACGTATCGATGGCTTCCGCCAAGGCTTGGAACAGGCCTTCCCCTTCCCCGAGCGCTGGGCGGCGAACGTCCCTGACACGCTGATGCTGTGCCGCTGCGAGGAAGTCAGCGTCGGCGAGGTGCGTGCGGTGGTCCGCGAAGGCCACTGGGAAATCAATCGGGTCAAGGCCCATTGCCGGGTCGGCATGGGCCGCTGCCAGGGGCGGATCTGCGGCGCGGCGACAGCGGAAATCATTGCCTGTGAAAGCGGCCTGGCCCTGGACAGTATTGGCCGTCTGCGGGCCCAGGCGCCGATCAAGCCGCTGCCGTTCGGCGTGGAGGTCGCACCATGATCGAAGTCGACGTAGTAATTCTCGGCGGCGGCATTGTCGGTGCTTCGGCGGCCCTCGCCTTGAGTCGCCAAGGCCGCAGCGTGGCGTTGCTGGAGCGGGACTTCTGCGGCTCGCATTCCAGCGGCGTGAACTACGGCGGTGTGCGCCGCCAGGGTCGGCCGCTGTCGCAGTTGCCGCTGTCCCAGCGTGCCCACGGGATCTGGGCTCGCCTGCCTGAGTTGATCGGCATCGACGGCGAATACCAGCGCTCGGGGCATCTCAAGCTGGCCCGCAGCCTCGACGACCTGGCCGCCCTGCAAGCCTATGCCGACAGCAGCCAGGGCTTCGGGCTCGATCTGCAAGTGCTTGACCGCGAACAGTTGCACCGACGTTTTCCGTGGGTCGGCCAGGTCGCCGAGGGCGCGTCCTTCTGCCCCGACGACGGTCATGCCAACCCCCGGCTGGTCTCCCCGGCGTTTGCCCGGGCGGCTCGTCTGCTCGGCGCGACGGTGCTGGAACAGAGCGAAGTGACCCAGGTCGAGCACGACGGCCGAGGTTTTCTCCTGCGCACGCAAAAGGGCCTCGAAGTCCGCGCGCCCTGGCTGCTCAATTGCGCCGGCGCCTGGGCCGGCGGACTCGCCGCACAGTTCGGTGAGGCGGTGCCGATGCACTCCGGCCATCCGGCGATGCTGGTGACCGAGCCCTTGCCCCTGGTGATGGACGCCAGCACCGGTGTCGAGGGCGGTGGCATCTATGCCCGCCAGGTCAGTCGCGGCAACTGTGTATTGGGTGGCGGCCAGGGTTTTGCCCTCGACCACGCCCGTGCCCGACCGGGACAAAGCGCCGTGCTGGAGATTCTGCGCCAGGCCGTCGAGCTCTATCCGTTTCTGCAAGGGGCCCAGGCGATCCGCACCTGGAGCGGCACCGAAGGCTACCTGCCCGACCGCCAGCCGGTGATCGGCCCGAGCAGTACCCAACCCGGCCTGCTGCACGCCTTCGGTTTTGCCGGGGCGGGCTTCCAGATCGCTCCGGCGGTGGGTGAAGTCCTCGCCGAACTGGTGTGCCAGGGCCAGTCGTCGACGCCGATAGAAGCTTTTTCCATTACCCGTTTCCACGCCACTCCCGCCGTTTGAGCGGGCCGTCAGAACCCAGAGGAAGATCGCGCCATGAAGAAGACTCAACGCAATGCCCTGATCGGTTTGTCCTGCCTGCCTCTCATGGCCCTGCTGGGCGCCGCGCCGGCCCAGGCCGAGCCCACGCTGTACCTGGGCATGAACGGCGGGACCATGGAACGCTTGTACACCGACGAGGTGCTGCCGCCCTTCGAAAAGGCCAATCACGTCAAGGTAGTCATTGTGCCGGGCACCTCCGCCGACATCCTCGCCAAGGTCCAGGCGAGCAAGGACAATCCGCAGCTGCACGTGATCTTCCTCGATGACGGGATCATGTACCGGGCGATCTCCATGGGCCTGTGCAGCAAGCTCGAAGACAGCCCGACCCTGGCACAGATCCCGGCCAAGGGCCGGATCAAGGACCAGGCCGTGGCGGTCAGCCTGGGGGTGACCGGGCTGGCCTACAACACGCGGCTGTTCAAGGCCAAAGGCTGGGCCGCGCCGACCTCGTGGATGGACATGGCGGACAGCAAGTACAAGGACAAACTGGTGTTCCAGTCGATGTCGTCCTCGACCTTCGGCCTGCACGGTTTCCTGATGTTCAACCGGCTCCAGGGCGGCAGCGAGACCAATGTCGAACCGGGTTTCAAGGCCTGGCCGAACAGCGTGGGGCGTAATGTGCTGGAGTACATCCCGAGTTCGGCCAAGCTTTCGGAGATGGTCCAGACCGATGAAGCGGCACTGTTCCCGCTGACCCCGACCCAGGTTACCGCGCTCAAGCTCAAGGGCATCCCGGTGGAGTACGCGCAACCCAAGGAAGGCGCGGTGGTGCTGAACGTCGCCGAATGTGCGATCGCCAACAACACTGAGCCGGCGTTGGCGCAGAAACTCGCCGAGTTCCTCCTGACTCCCGAGGCCCAGGCGGCGGCGCTGGAAGATGGCGACCAGATCCCGTCCAACCCCAACACCCCGACCACCGACAAGACCCGCGGCCAGGTCGAGGCCATGAAAAAATACCTGGACACCGCGGTGGCCATCGACTGGGATCAGGTCAACCTGCTGCGGCCTGAGTGGAACGCGCGCTGGAACCGCAGTATCGAGCGCTAGACCCCCCCCTTCAAAAACCCACATCCAGAATCACGTTGTCGGTGCAGGTCCCTGCCGACGGCGTGCTCTGGTCGGTGTAGACCCTCGAGCAACCCTTGGTGCCAGCCACCACAAATGCATCGTCGATGCACAAGGGACAATACCAAAACAATAGAGCCTTCCAAGGCATCATTCCTGTTGGATAGTGGTTGCCTTGATTGAAGCGTCACGGTAAAACTTGAAACTGGTTAAAGATTAATCGATATGCCTTCACGCCTTTTCTGATCTATCTGACGAATGAACTCGCTCCGGACCTTCATGCAAGGGGATTCTCTCCGTTGGCTGCTCTGCCCCCCCATCGCCCTGGCGTGAAATCCCGTTGGCCAGCCTTGCGCCGCTTTTTCGGCAAGGCTTTCGCCGGCAAGGGCAGCGCCGCACCGCTGTCCCACGACGTGCACGAGTATTTCCGACGCAAGGCCAACCACCAGGGCTACACCCTGAGCCTGAGCCAGCAGCGGGTCATCGAACGCATGGCACAGCAGGCCAGCGCGCTGCTGTACAGCGCGCACCAGGGCCGCCAACGCAGCCTGTACCTGCACGGCGCGGTCGGACGTGGCAAGAGCTGGTTGCTGGACGGCTTTTTCCAGGCCGTGCCGATTGCCGAGAAACAGCGGGTGCACTTCCACGACTTCTTTACCCACCTGCACCAGGGCATGTTCCTCCACCGGGAAACCCCCGATGCCCTGGGCCGGACCCTCGATGAGCTGCTCAAAGACTGCCGGCTGCTGTGCTTCGACGAGTTCCATGTCCATGACATCGGCGATGCCATGCTCATCAATCGGCTGTTCAAGGCGCTGTTCCAACGTGGCGTGCTGCTGTTGGTGACCTCCAACTACCCGCCCGAAGGCCTGTTGCCCAACCCGCTCTATCACGCCCGCTTCAAGCCGGTAATCGACCTGATCAACGCCCGCATGGAGGTCATGGAGGTCGGCGGCCCCCATGACTACCGCAGCCAACCACGCAGCCATAGCCAACAGCAATTCACCCAGGGCCAGTACGTCTGGCCGGGCACTGCGGAACAACGCCAGGCCTTGCTATTGCCGCAGCGCCAGGCTCCGGCCTTTGCCCTGCAGGTCGGCGCCCGGCAACTGAAGGCGCGTCTGTGTAGCGAACGCACCGTGCGTTTCGAGTTCGCCGACCTCTGCGACCAGCCCACCGCCGTGATGGATTACCTGGAACTGTGCCGACGCTTCGACACCTGGATCGTCGATGAACTGCCCAGCCTGGAAGACTGTTCGATCGCGGCCCAGCAGCGTTTTATCAACCTGATCGACGTGCTGTACGACCAGGACAAACGCCTGCTGCTGATCGGCGAACGGCCGCTGCGCGACAGCCTGGGCGGTAATGCCATCGACCTGGCACGGACCCGCAGCCGCCTGGGGCAACTGGTCGAAGTCGGAGCCGAATCCCTCAACCAGGGCTGACACCCACTCATCACAGCGCCGTTGCTGAACAACATTGCTATCATGACGATCTTTTTTCGATGATCGCGACGAGTACTCACGCCCGCTTATGGATACCCTTGCCCAATTGCGCGCCGGTCAACTGACCGGTATCAAGCGACTCGACCTGTCCTGCGGGCTGACCGAGTTCCCCCGGGAGATTTTCCAGCTGGCCGACTCCCTGGAAATCCTCAATCTGAGCGGCAATGCCCTGAGCAGCTTGCCGGATGACCTGTACCGGCTGCCACACCTGCGCATCCTGTTCTGCTCGGACAACCAGTTCACCGAGTTGCCGGTGTGCCTGGGCCAGTGCGCCAGACTGAGCATGGTCGCCTTCAAGGCCAACCGCATCGAGCAAGTGCCGGCCGCCGCCCTGCCGCCCCAGCTGCGCTGGCTGATCCTGACCGACAACCGCATCACCGAGCTGCCGGAAGAACTCGGCCGCCGGCCCCTGCTGCAGAAACTCATGCTGGCAGGCAATCGCCTGCGCACCCTGCCCGCCAGCCTGGCGGACTGTCACCGGCTGGAGCTGATCCGCATCGCCGCCAACCAGCTGGACGAGTTGCCCGAGTGGCTGCTGACCCTGCCGGGCCTGGCCTGGATCGCCTATGCCGGTAACCCGAAGCTCGATCACACCGGTGAGGTGCTGGTCGGCGACACCACCCCGAGCATCGACTGGAGCCAGCTGCAACTGGCGCAACGCTTGGGCGAAGGCGCCTCGGGGGTGATCAGCCAGGCACGCTGGAGCCGTCCAGAGGCGCCGGCCTTGCCGGTGGCGGTCAAGCTGTACAAGGGCAGCATGACCAGCGACGGTTCGCCCTTGAATGAAATGAATGCCTGCATCGCGGCGGGCCTGCATCCGAACCTGATCAAGGTCGAAGGGCGCATCGGCGGTCACCCCGATGCCCAAGCCGGCCTGGTGATGGAACTGATCGATCCGCAGTTCACCAATCTTGCGGCACTGCCGAGCCTCGATTCGTGCAGCCGTGATGTGTACCGGGACGAGACCCGCTTCAGCCCGGAACAAGCCTTGCGCATGGCCCGCGGGATCGCCTCGGTGGGCGCGCATCTGCATCGCCTGGGGCTCTGCCACGGCGACCTGTACGCACACAATATTCTCTACAACGAGGCCGGGGATTGCCTGCTCGGGGACTTTGGCGCCGCCTCGTTCCATGCACCGACCGACAGCCTGGAAACCCGCGCGCTGCAACGGATCGAGGTGCGTGCGTTCGGGATTCTGCTCGGCGAGCTGCTGGAACGGATCGACGGGGCGATGGAGCCGCGCGTGCTTGAATCGCTCAAGGACCTGCAGTTGCGCTGCATCCAACCGGATGTGCTGGCGCGACCGGGGTTCGAGGCGATCTGCGTAACCCTGGCATAACTGCCGGGCATCAGCCCCCCTTGTGACAAGGGGGGCTTGGCGGATCAGCCCGCCAGGCCGACAAACATGTCTTGCACGTCGTCGTGGTTGTCCAGGCCTTCGAGGAAAGCCTCGACTTCGGCCATCTGCTCGTCGCTCAGGCCGCTGACCGGGTTCTTCGCCTGGTAACCCAGCTTGGCCGACAACACGGTGAAACCTTGCTCCGGCAGGGCTTTCTGCACCGCGTCGAGATCGGTCGGTTCGGTGAGGAACAGGGTCGCGCCCTCTTCGCCCGGCTCGAAATCCTGGGCACCGGCTTCGATCGCCGCCATTTCCGGGTCGGCATCCGGACTGTCCGGAGACGCCTCGATCAGGCCGACATGGTTGAAGTCCCAGGACACCGAACCCGACGCGCCCAACTGGCCCTTGCGGAACGCCACGCGGATTTCCGCCACGGTACGGTTGATGTTGTCGGTGACGCATTCAACGATCAGCGGCACCTGGTGCGGGGCGAAGCCTTCGTAGGTCACGCGGTGATACTGCACGGTTTCGCCCAGCTGGCCCGAGCCTTTCTTGATGGCGCGTTCCAGGGTCTCGCGAGGCATCGAGGCCTTTTTCGCCTGTTCGACCACCAGCCGCAGGTGTGCGTTGGTGGAGACATCCGCACCGTTGCGCGCGGCGATGGTGATTTCCTTGACCAGCTTGCCAAAAATCTTGCCCTTGGCGTTGGCCGCCGCTTCTTTGTGTTTAACCTTCCACTGTGCGCCCATTACTCACTCTCTCGATCAGAGGCGTCGTGACATTTATTGGCCGACGCTTTGCCGCCCAGTTTATACGGCCAGTCCCCGCCAATCGACCAAAACCTGACGAAGATTACGACTCTACCCTGATGTTCGTAGGCAATTTCCCAAACATCGTTTTGCGGTGTCCAGGCGCCCACGGCTTTTCGTACCCTCTGCCACAAATCCGTGGAGAAGAGACGAAATGCCTCAGGACAAGGAACGACAGATCTCACTGACCATCGGCCTGCTCCCTGACCCCTTGCCGGTCATCCGCTTCAAGGGCCGCGAGGCCTTGAACGAACCCTTCCGCTTCGAAATGGAACTGCTGGGCGACACCGCCCTGGACCTGGAACCCCTGCTGCATCGTCCGGCCCTGTTGAGTCTGGGCTGCGGGCAGACCAGCTGGCATGGGATCATTGAGGAGATCAGCAGTCGCTACCTGGAGCCACGGCTCTGTCATTACCAGGTGGTGCTGGTGCCGCGCCTGCAAGCCCTGGCACGTTGCCAACGACGTCGGGCCTTCTGCGACCTGAGCGTACCGGCGATTCTCCTGCGACTGCTTGAAGCCCACGACCTGGAGGCCGCCGATTACCGCTTCGAGCTTGAGCGTGGCCTGTACCCCCGCCGGGCCCTGTGCCTGCAACAGGATGAAAACGACCTGCAATTGCTGAACCGGCTCTGCGAGGAAGAAGGCATCCACTATCACTTCGAACAGGCGCCGCACCGACATGTCCTGGTGTTCGCCGAAGACCCGCAAAGCTTTCCCGAACGAGCCGGCGTGGTGCCTTGTCACGACAGTGCCGCGGGACTGGAACAGCCCTTTATCAGCCAACTCTACGAGCGTCACCAGATGCTCGCCAGCCATGACAGCCGACTGCCCGGGCATGCTCCCGCCTGGCCGCCGGAAGCACCCGACGACGGCGCCGCCAACCAGGCCAACGCCTATGGCCTGCACACCGCCCCCCCCACACCGCGCCAGCGCCACGAACAGCAACTCAGCCAGCGCAGCCTCGAACGGTTGCGTTGCGAACAACGCCAGATCCAGGGCTACAGCAACCTGGACAGCCTGCGCAGCGGCGAAGTCCGGCGGATCGGCGGCCATCCACGACAGGCGCTCAACGATCAATGGCTGATCACCGAGGTGCAGCATCTGGGCGAACAGTGCCTGGATCGATACCCCGTCGACGCCTTCAGTGTCGAGGCGGACGACGGCCTGCATGACGAGTGTTTCAGCGACGGCTACAGCAATCACTTCAGGGCCATCCCCTGGGCCACGCCGTTTCGCCCCTCCTTACGGGAAAAACGCCCGGCGGCGCAGGGTTATCAGATCGGCACGCTACTGGGTGCGCATGCCGGCACCGCCCGGCCGGATGCCCAGGGGCGCCTGCGGGTACAGTTGTCGAACAGCGTCCAGCCCGCGGACCGCGCACCGGGCTGCTGGGCCTCGCCCGGCGTCGCGCAAAGCCAGGCCCCCCGGGTTGGCAGCCAGGTGCTGATCGACTTTGTCGAGAACGAGGCGGAGCAACCGGTGATCTGTGGTTTTCTCACCGATCGGGACCTGTACGCCGCCATTGACCCGCCGCCCCTGGCCGACCGGCCGCCTGGCGGCGCCGCGCCGTGGGAGGGACAGGAGAGCGGCGGCGCACCGGATGATGACCCCGGGGAGTTCTATCTGTATGAGCAACCCCATGAACCGCCGACAACCACCGCCCGTTGCCTGGGCGAAAACATCTGGTACGTCGTGCGAATGCCCCGGCCCGGACTCAAGGAACTGGCGCGCCTGAGCCGTGATGACATCCTTCTGGAAGGCCGCAGTGACAGCCGTGGCGCGGCCTTGCTGAGCCCCGCCGACAGACGGCGACTGGCCCTGGAGTTGGCCGCCACGCCGGAACAGCTGTGGTTGCTCTACCCAGGACAATGCGTGGCCCTGCACGCCTACATCCAGCAGCACTGGAGCCAGCGCCAGCGCCAGGCCTTTCTTCAGGACGGGCTGAATGCCCCCGGCGTTTGCGGCACCAGCCCAAGGAATGCCTGAATCAGCCGCAGTTCCTTGCGGCGCTCCAGGCAACCGATCTGGTGCCGGTTGCCCAGCCCCTCACCGCTGATCGGCAGCGCCCGTACCCGGGGGTCGGGACTGACTTCCAACGACGAGACGATACCCACCCCCAGCTCCGCGGCCACCGCTTCGGTCACCGCCTCGCGGCTGTCCAGTTCCAGCAGCACCCGTGGACTCACGGCGGCCAGGGCACAGGCCTGATCGAAGGTGCGCCGGGTGATCGAGCTCGGCTCGCGCAGCACCATGATCACCTGGTCCAGTTGCTCCAGGGCAATGCCCTGTGGTTCGGCCAACCACGGATGCCCCTGGGGCACCAGCGCACAGATCCGCGACTCGCTCAGGGGTTGCAGGTACAGGCCCTTGCGCGGCTCGACCTCGGTCAGCACCGCCACATCGGCATGCTCGGACAACAGCGCCGCCAGGGTTTCCTGGGCATTGCCGAGCCTCAGGTTGACGGTGATCCCCGGGTATCGCGCCCGCAGCCGCGCAAGCATCGGCATGACCATATGGGGCCCGTCCGCGGCAATCTCCAGGCGTCCGGTCAGCAGTTGTCGATTGGCTTCGAGCATCGCCTGGGCTTCCTCCACCAGACCGAACATGGCCCGGGTGATCGCCGCCAGCCGGGTGCCCTCGGCGGTCAGTTCCACCCGTCGCGCCGTGCGCCTGAGCAAGGTGATCTGGTAGTGCTCTTCCAGGGCCTTGATATGTCCGGTCACCGCCGGCTGGCTGATGAACAACCGGGCCGCGGCACGGGTAAAACTGCCCTCGCGGGCCACGGCATCGAATGCGCGCAGTTGGAACAGGTTCATAGCTATCGGCCTCACTGATAGCTCGCATAACAACAAACAATTTGATTGATGACAAGCCAAACGGCAATTTATGCCCTGTATCCCGTCAACGATCCCCGCCGCGAGAAACCCGCATGCGTACTGCCGCTCCCATCCTGCTCACCCCGGGCCCCCTGACCACTTCGGCCCGCACTCGCCAGGCAATGAGCCAGGACTGGGGTTCCTGGGATGAAGGCTTCAACCAGTTGACCGCGAGCCTGTGCGAGCAACTGCTGGCAATCGTCAAGGGTGCCGACAGCCATCACTGCGTCCCCTTGCAAGGCAGCGGCACCTTTGCCGTGGAGGCGGCCATCGGTACCCTGGTGCCACGGGACGGCAAAGTGCTGGTGCTGATCAACGGTGCCTACGGCCAGCGCCTGGCGAAGATCTGCGCAGTGCTGGGCCGTTCGTTCAGCACCTTCGAAACCGCCGAAGACCAACCGACCACCGCCGTTGATGTCGAGCACCTGCTGCTCGCCGAGCCGACCGTCAGCCATGTCGCGCTGATCCACTGCGAAACCAGCACCGGCATTCTCAACCCGCTGGCGGAGATCGCCGAGGTGGTCGCGCGCCACGGCAAACGCCTGATCATCGACGCCATGAGCTCGTTCGGCGCCTTGCCCATCGACGCCCGCCAGGTGCCGTTCGATGCGCTGATCGCCGCTTCCGGCAAATGCCTGGAAGGCGTGCCCGGGATGGGTTTTGTGTTTGCCCGCAAGGAAGCGTTGGCCGCGGCCGCCGGCAACTCCCATTCGCTGGCGATGGATCTGCACGATCAGCACGCCTATATGGCCAAGACCGGCCAATGGCGTTTCACCCCGCCGACCCATGTGGTCGCGGCGCTGCACGAAGCACTGTTGCAATACCACGAGGAAGGTGGCCTGCCCACCCGCCTCGGGCGTTATGCCGACAACTGCCAGGTGCTGCTGGAAGAAATGGCCAGGCTCGGCTTGCGCAGTTTCCTGCCGGCGGCGATCCAGGCGCCGATCATCGTGACCTTCCATGCGCCGAAAGATCCGCGCTACCAGTTCAAGGCGTTCTACGAACGGGTCAAGGCCAAGGGTTTCATTCTTTATCCGGGCAAGCTGACCCGGGTCGAGACGTTTCGCGTGGGCTGTATCGGCCAGGTCGGGCGCGGCGATATGCAGGCGGCGGTTGCCGCTATCGCCGAGGTCCTGCGGGAAATGGAAGTGCTGGATATCTAGAGCCCAAGACTGAACACGCCCCCTGTAGGAGCCGGCTTGCTGGCGATAGCGTTTTTCCAGGCAACAACGATGGCGACGATCAGATCGCATCGCCAGCAAGCCGGCTCCTACAGGTTTGTATTCCAACTCTTTTATTGTATTCAAGGCTGATCGACATGAACTACCGCAACCCCACCCAACTGCAAGCCGCGATCCTCGACTGGGCCGGCACCGTCGTCGATTTCGGTTCGTTCGCCCCGACCCAGATCTTTGTCGAGGCCTTCGCCGAGTTCGACGTACAAGTCTCCATCGAAGAAGCCCGCGGCCCCATGGGCATGGGCAAATGGGACCATATCCGCACGCTGTGCGACCAACCGGCGATCACCGAACGCTACCGCCAAGCCTTCGGCCGCGCCCCGAGCGATGAAGACGTCACCGCCATCTACCAGCACTTCATGCCCCTGCAGATCGAGAAGATCGCCGAACACTCGGCGCTGATTCCAGGAGCCCTGGAGACCATCGCCACACTGCGCCAGCAAGGCCTGAAGATCGGTTCGTGCTCGGGTTATCCGGCCCGGGTCATGGAAAAGGTCGTGGCCCTGGCCGCCGGCAACGGTTATGTTGCCGACCATGTAGTGGCCACCGACGAGGTGCCGAACGGTCGCCCCTGGCCGGCCCAGGCCCTGGCCAACGTGATCGCGCTGGGCATCGACGATGTCGCCGCCTGCGTCAAGGTCGACGACACCGTACCGGGAATCCTCGAAGGCCGTCGGGCCGGCATGTGGACCGTCGCCCTGGTCTGTTCCGGCAATGCGCTGGGACTGACCTACGAGCAGTACCGCGACCTCGACCGGGCGACCCTGGACGCCGAACGCCAGCGTATCCACGAACTGTTCGCCGGCTCCCGGCCGCATTACCTGATCGACACCCTCAACGATCTGCCGCAGGTAATCGACGATATCAACAAGCGTCTGGCGAAGGGTGAAATGCCCCAGGGCAACTGATCGCGACAGCCAGCACTGCTCACTCAAGCCGAAGCACATCCTGTGGGAGCGGAGCTTGCCCGCGAAGAGGCCTTTGAGGACACCAGAAGCTTCGCGGGCAAGCACCGTTCCCACAAAACCGTGCGTCAGAGCTTGATGATATTGCCCTGGGTCGGCGGCACCTGCCCGTGATAGAGGCGTGAGACCAACTGTCGGGCGGCCTCGTAGCCTTCATCGACGACCACCTCCAGCAGCGGCGCCGGCCCTTCGCTCACCGTCTGATAGAACCGCTGCAGGCCTTCGCCGATATACTGACTGACCCGTTCCGGCCCCCATTCGGCATTGCGCTTGCGGATCTGGATGGGGGCAAAAAAGAACACCGGCTGCGGTCCCTCGATCGCCGTGAGTTGCGCCTCGCCGGTGGTTTGCGCGGAGCCGGCGAAACAGCTGTAGACCAGTTGCCGGCCGAGGCGTTGATGCACCCGGTCACGCAACGCCAGATCACCGGAAAAATCCACATACAGCGTCGGCTGGTCGGTTTCCAGCCGGTCCAGTTCATCGTAGGCCAAGGTCTGCTCATAACAGCCCAGCTCGGCGACAAACGCCCGATTGGCCGAGGACGTCAACGCCACACGGGTCAACTCGGGCCGCCCCTCCAGGCACACCGCCGTACCAAAGGCGGTCTTGCTCGACGCACTGGAAAACACCAGGCGCGTGGCGCCGAAGAACTGGTTGTCCTGAAGGAAGTCGGCGAGCATCGCCGAGGTCAGGAACAACGGCTTGAGCAGGATCTGCAGGTCCTCGGTATCCGGGCTGTAGTAAGGGTCCCAATTGCAACGGGTGTACTGGTTGTAGGCCGAGGTCAGGTCCTTGCGGTGCTCGGCACCGTCATAAAAGCCCCGTTCGGTCACCCGTTCCGGTTTCATCCACAAATGGCTGGCCATCGGAAAGTAACCGTAGAAGCGTTCCCCCACCGCCACCCCATCGACATTCGACAGCAAAACATCGGCAAAGCCCCAGACCGGTATATGCCCCCACTCCGCCTCCGCGGTAGGAAAAAAGCCCCAGTAGTTCATCGAGTCGCCATAGGCGGCGTAGGTGATGTTGTTGGTGGTCAGGGAGCAACGTTCGACCTTGAGGATCGCCTCGCCGGGACCGACCACCAGGGCACGTTCCTGCGTTTCGATCCGGCTCTGGCCGAGGTCGTTCTTGCGGGTGATCAGTCGTGTTACCGTGCTGGCACTTGGCATAATCAGACTCCTCTCTGCGACGATTGCGGGTGGAACCAGCTTAATGGCAGACCATGAAGAACGGGTTCGGAAACGCCGGCAAGCCGGCTGCACATAGCCTCAAGCCCCGCGCCAAGCCGCTCAAGCGGCCCAGTCAGGCCCGGGCGATATTCACCGTCGAGGCCATTTACGAAGCCTTTGTTCGGATTTGGCAGCGCAACGGCTGGTCCGCCCTGACCACCCGCGCGGTCGCCCTGGAAGCCGGGGTGGCCATCGGTACGCTGTACGATTATTTCCCGAGCAAGGCCGCGCTGCTGTCCGGTTATGTGCGCCATAGCGTCGAGCGCTTGCTGTGTCAGCTCGATGACCAGGTGATCCGTGCCGAGGGCCTGGACTGGCAGGCACGGGTCGAGCGTCTGGTACAGCTCAGCGGTCATCCGGCAAGCTCCGAGCAGCCGCTGTTCGACTACCCGCTGCTGATGCTCGAACATGAGATCGCGGAGCCCAAGCACCATCAACGGGTATTCCAGGAACTGTCGCAGAAATGGCGGGAGGCCTTCGACGCCTGCACGGACCTCGCCTCCAGACCTTCGGACCAGGCCATCGATGCCTGGCTGGTGCTGGTCTGGGGCGGGCGGCGTTACTGCATCACCGCGCAATTGTCCGCGACACAGGTGGAGGCTTGGCTGCGGGAAACCCAGGGGCTGATCCATCAGCGCCTGGCAAATCCCCTCTAGATCTTCCTGTTGCGCTCGACCCAGTGCCCATAGGCATTGATAAAGCTCTGCAGGAAAGGTTTGACCGTCTCCGACAGGTGGCCCGCCTCGTCGAACGCACTGCCCGCCCCACTCAGATAGGCTTCCGGCTGTTGCATGCACGGTACGTCGAGGAACACCAGGGATTGGCGCAAGTGGTGATTGGCGCCAAAACCGCCAATCGCTCCCGGCGAGGCGCTGATCACCGCCCCCGGCTTGCCGCTCCAGACACTTTTGCCATAGGGCCGCGAGCCAACATCAATGGCGTTTTTCAGGACTCCAGGCACCGAACGGTTGTATTCCGGGGTGACAAACAGCACCGCATCGGTGGCCCGGACCTGTTCGCGAAAGACCTTGTAGGCCGCCGGCGGCGCGTCGGTATCGATATCCTCGCTGTAAAGTGGCAGATCGCCAATCTCGACAATCGTCAGCTTCAGGTTCGCCGGTGCCAGCCCGGCCAGGGCCAGCGCCACCTTGCGATTGATGGATTGTTTTCTCAAGCTGCCAACCAGCACAGCGACCGTGTAGACGTTGCTCATAAGAACTCCCGACTATCTGGGCGAAGGAACAGTAGTTATAGATGATCGGCCGCTATTGTTCCGACGATTTTCTCCCGTCAGTCCACTGCTTTCCCCTTCGATGCCCCGGAGCCTGTAGAGTAGAGCGACTATTTTTTCCAGCATGCAAAACTTCCCCCGCCAAACCACGGTCTACTGAGCCGCAAATCGGGTGTTCATTTCCAGAGGTTCTAAACAGATGGCCGCAGTACTCGTCGGACAATTTCATGCCAGGGATGCGGAAGGTCGCGTCTATTCCGTGCATGAATTCCAGGAATCCACGCCTTCAGCCGAAGGCCTGGCCGGCACGGAGCCTGTCACCACCTACAAACTGGCCATTGGCGATCGCGTCAACAAAATCGACCACAACTCATTTCAGCTGGTTCAATCCGGGGTCACGCTCACCCGTGAACCCGAGACCTCGACCGCTTCCTGATCTGGGACAACAGGCGCAACAGCCACCTGAAGTCATGTGCGCAGACTTGAGTTAGGATCAGTCCACTGACCCCCTCCCGGCTGGACACGGACTTCAAGCATGCGTTTACGCCATATCGAAGTAATCCAGGCCCTTCTGCAGACCGGCAACCTCGGCACCGCCGCCGAGTTGCTGCAACTGCCAGCGGCCACCGTCAGCGCGACCCTGCAGGACGCCGAGCAGCAGTTGGGCTTCCTGTTGTTCGCCAGCGTGCGCGGGCGAATGCAGGCGACCCGGGAAACCCGCGAGCTGCAACCCCTGCTCCACCGCCTGTACGCGGAAGTGGAACCGCTGCGGCGACTGGCCGGCAGCCTGCGTCAACATCAGGACCCCGCCCTGCGGGTGGTCTGCACACCGACCCTGGCCCAGCAACTGCTGCCCCAGAGCCTGGCGGCCTTGCGCCGACGCTTTCGCGAAACCCCCTGCACCCTCGCCAGCCAGCACACCCGCGAGATCGTCCGTGAGCTACTGCTCAGGGAGGTCGAACTGGGCCTGAGCCTGCACAATCCCGATCATCCACAGATCCACGCCCAGGCCCTGGCCGAGGGCAAGCTGCAATTGCTGGCGCCCCACGGCTGGCTGCAACCCAAGCAGAAATACATCGCCCTGCAGGAGTTGGCCGGGCAATCGATGGTCGGCCTGGAGGAGCAGGACACCCTCAGCCTGATGCTCGACAGCAAGCTGCAGGCCCTGCGGCCGGCGCCCCAGGTACAGACGCGGGTGCAGACCTACCAGATGATGCGCAGCATGGTCGAAGCCGGTGAAGGGTTGGCGATTGTCGACCCGTTCACAGCGGTCGGGGCCAGGGCCGGCGGACTGGATGTCTGCCCGGTATCACCGGCCATTGGTGTCACCCTGTACGCCCTGACCCTCAAGGACCGCGAACCGAGCGCCGCCTTGAAGGCCCTGCTGGAAATCGTCGGCGAGAAAGCCACCGCGATGCTACTCTGAGCCGGCCGCCCGTCAGGGCTGTCCGGCAAACAACAGGTACCAGAAGACCGCCACCTCGGCGGTTTGCGCATCGATTCCGCGATAACGCAGATGATCGATCCCGCCCAGTACATAACCGCAACGTTCGTACAGGCGGCAGGCGCCCAGGTTGTTGTTCTGGGTTTCCAGCATGATCCCCGGCAGGTTCTTCTTGTGGCTCCAGAAGCGCACTACATCCAGCAGCGCCCGGGCCACGCCGTGACGCCGCGCCGAGGCGTCGACCGCCAGCTCATCGACATGGGCAAAACCGTTCCAGTTGGTACTGACCACCACATGGCCGACCGCACGACCGTCCAGGTAGGCCATGAAGATTTCGCTGTCCACCGCCGCGCGATAGCTGGCGAATTCCTCGGGGTCGATGCCATAACACTTGCGATAGGGCGCCACCGGCACCAGTGGCCATTGGTCGACCCGCTTGCCGATTTCGGCCAAGCCATGGGCCTTGACCTGAAAACTGAAATCGCTGCCCCAGATGTACTCGGAGAAACCAGCGTCAGCTACACGGACCGATACCTCGGGATACTTCGGGTTCGTGACTAAATGCATTGGGCCAATCATCCTCAAGCCTTGATGTCACGGTGCACGATCGGGAGGAGAAACGTCGGGGTCCTGTCCGGGGACATCCGGTCCCCGGACAGTGGACCTCGCTGCACCGGTCCCTTCAGCTTAGAAGGTCAATCGCCGCTGCACAAAAGATCATCCGCGCGCTGCTCAGTGGCGTTGCGCGTCGGCCTCGGCCAGTTGGGTCCAGAGCGCCGGGGCGCCGGCGGACTTGGCAATCGCTTCGAGACGCACGAGGTGTTCGGCCAGGTCGCTTTCGCTGGCACGAATGATCCGCGCCGGCTGGCGATCGGCCGGCAGGCGGCGGATTTCACTGGCCTGGTTGCCCGAACCTTCACCGGAACCATTGCCATCGGTGGCGTTGCCGGCCAGGGACAGGCTGGTCTGACCGCCGGTCATGGTCAGGTAGACGTCGGCGAGAATCTCCGAGTCGAGCAAGGCGCCGTGCAGTTCGCGGCCGGAGTTGTCGACGCCGTAGCGCTTGCACAGGGCATCGAGGCTGTTGCGCTGCCCCGGGTGACGTTCCCGGGCCATCATCAGGGTGTCGAGGATGCTGCAGTGGCGGGTGATGTCCGCACGGTCCTGCTGACCGATCAAGGCGAATTCGTTGTTGATGAACCCCACGTCGAACGCCGCGTTGTGGATGATCAGCTGGGCGCCCTTGATGAATTCGAAGAACTCGTCGGCCACCTCGGCGAAACGCGGCTTGCCCACCAGGAATTCGTTGGTGATACCGTGGACGCCAATGGCGCCTTCATCACTTTCGCGGTCAGGTTGCAGGTACACGTGGAAATGCCGGCCGGTGAGGCGGCGCCCCATCAACTCGACGCAACCGATCTCGATGACACGATGGCCGTCGGTGACCGGCATACCGGTGGTTTCGGTATCGAGCACCACGCTACGCATGTTTGATCCCCCGTATTTCATCCACGCCACGGTTGGCCAACTGGTCGGCACGCTCGTTGCCGTGATGGCCGATATGCCCGCGGACCCACTTCCATTTCACCGTGTGCCGACTGACCTGCTCGTCGAGCAGCTGCCAAAGGTCGGCGTTTTTCACCGGTTCCTTGGCCGCGGTCTTCCAACCGCGTTTCTTCCAGTTGACCATCCACTCGGTGATGCCTTTCATCACGTACTGCGAGTCGGTCACCAGCAACACTTCGCAGGGACGCTTGAGCTCTTCGAGGCCGCGAATCGCCCCCATCAACTCCATGCGGTTGTTGGTGGTGTTGGCTTCGCCGCCCCAGAGTTCTTTCTCGATGCCCTTGCAGACCAGCAAGGCACCCCAGCCGCCAGGGCCGGGATTGCCCTTGCAGGCACCGTCGGTGAAGAGTTCAACAGTATCGCTCATTACAACCTTTCCATCGAAAATGACCCCGTGGCGCGCCGGTAACTGACCGACGCATCCCGGGCCGAGCAGGCTCGACCCTCAAGGAAAAAAATGCTTACTCTTCGCTTTGTCGCCGGTTGACCTTGGCCATCGGCAGCGGTACCAGCTTGCCGACCGGTTCGCGGCGTACCTGGCGCACGGGCCGCAGGCCGACCACGATCTTGCGCGCGACCAACAGATAGAAGCCGCCACCCGACAGCTGCCAGCCGCCGGCGATCCGCTCCCAGCCCGCCAACCGCGCTTGCCAGGCGGCCGACGCCAGCGGCGGACGATAGCATCCGAAGCGGCGTTTCTCCAGCGCGAAGCCCAGCAGGTTGAGCCAGTCAGCCACCCGCGAGGGTGAAATACAGCGGGCCTGGCGCAGCGCGTCATGGGCGAAAACATGGCGCAGCCCCCAGGCGCTCCAGGGATTGATGCCGAGGATCAGCAGGTGCCCACCGGGACGCACGGCGGCGGCCGCCTCACGCAGCAGGCCATGGGGCGACAGGCAG
Source organism: Pseudomonas gingeri (assembly GCF_013385425.1). Taxonomy (GTDB): domain Bacteria; phylum Pseudomonadota; class Gammaproteobacteria; order Pseudomonadales; family Pseudomonadaceae; genus Aquipseudomonas; species Aquipseudomonas gingeri_D. The sequence goes on from NZ_JACAQA010000018.1 coordinate 208,971, forward strand.
AAATCCAGGCCGTGCTGCAGCACCACCACATCGGCGGCATGCTCGCTCAGCGGCCAGGCCTGCTCCTCGCAGACGATCTCCACCCCCGGCAGCGGCGCGCCGAGGCGCACGTTGCGGCGCACCTGGTCGGCCTGCGGCGGGGTCTCGGCCGAGGGGCCGTAATGCACCAGGTAGCCGCCGAAATACCGCCCCAGCTCGTCCTCGAGCATGCGCCGCTCCTCATCGAGCAGCAGTTGCCCGAGGGGACCGGACAGCCAGTCGCGGGCCGCGCTGATCAGTGCCAGCCAGTCAGGATCAGCCTGAGCGAACGCTTTATCGGTCATTGCCTTCTCCAACTCGCCACAAGTGCTTTACAAGCACTAAGATGCGCCATTGTTTTGCGCTTGGGAATTGCACCATGATACAGATCGACGCGCTGCCCGCCTTCACCGACAACTACATCTGGTTGTTACAGGATACCGCCCGCCGCCGCTGCGCCGTGGTCGACCCGGGCGATGCCGGGCCGGTGCTGGCCTGGCTGGAACAGCATCCGGGCTGGCAACTCGAGGATATCCTGGTCACCCATCACCACCACGACCATGTCGGCGGTGTCGAACGCCTGAAACAGGCCAGTGGTGCCCGCGTACTCGGTCCGGCCAGCGAAAATATCCCGGCCCGCGACCTGGCCTTGAACGATAACGACAACGTGACGGTACTCGGCCTCGAGTTCCAGGTGTTCGCCGTGCCCGGTCATACCCTGGGGCATATCGCGTTCTACCATGGCGATGCCGCCCGCCCGTTGCTGTTCTGCGGCGACACGCTGTTCGCCGCCGGCTGTGGCCGCCTGTTCGAAGGCACGCCGGAACAGATGCACCATTCCCTCGGCCGGTTGGCGGCCCTGCCGGCGGCCACCGGCGTGTACTGCACCCACGAGTACACCCTGAGCAACCTGCGTTTTGCCCAGGCGGTCGAACCGCAGAACCCGGACATCGCCGAACGAATGGCACAGGTCAGCCAATGGCGGGCCGAGGGACGCATCAGCCTGCCCTCGAACCTGGCACTGGAATTGAAGACCAACCCGTTTCTGCGGGTCGGCGAAACATCTGTTAAAGAAAAAGCAGACGAACGGAACGGCCTCGACAACGGCTCGCCGAGTGAGGTTTTTGCGGCCCTGCGCCGCTGGAAAGACAGCTTCTGATCGAGGTGCGGTCAACACAAAAAATCTGAATGGTTGACCGCACCCTGAGCGCTTTCTAGAATCGCCCGACATTTTCGCCCGGAACTCACTTCCAGCCAATGTCGTCATCCAACCGAAAACCCACCCATTCAGACGCATTGACGCGATTGGCTCAAGCTGTTGCCGTGGCTGTGTCCGCCGCCCTGGCCGGCTGTTCAAGCCTTCATACCCCGGTGGACAGCAACAACGAACCGACCCCGAACCTCAGCGCCCGGATCAAGCAGAAACCGATCTGGCTCAGCGAAAAGGCCAAGCACACGCCGCCCCAGGACGTCTGGGAGCGCATGCGCCAGGGCTTCCAGTTGCAGGACGGCCTGGGTGTGAACCCGCGTATCGAACAACAGCGCCTGTGGTTCGCCAGTAACCCCGAATTCCTGGAAAACGCCAGCTCCCGCGGTAGCCTCTACATTCATTACATCGTCGAGCGCCTGGAAGAACGCAATATGCCGCTGGAGCTGGCGCTGCTGCCGGTGATCGAAAGCGCCTACAACCCGATGGCCTATTCACGAGCCGATGCCGTCGGCCTGTGGCAGTTCATTCCGTCCACCGGCCGCTCTTTCAACCTGCGCCAGGACCGTTTCTACGACGGGCGCAAGGACATCACTGCGTCGACCATCGCAGCGATGAACTACCTGACCCGCCTGCACGACATGTTCAACGGTGACTGGCTGCTGGCCCTGGCCGCCTACAATGCCGGCGAAGGCACGGTCAGCCGGGCCATCGAGCGCAATGAAAAGCTCGGCCTGCCCACCGACTACTGGAACCTGCCGCTGCCCCAGGAAACCCGCGACTACGTGCCCAAGCTGCTGGCCCTGTCCCAGGTGGTCATGGCCCCCGAAGCCTACGGCGTGAACCTGAACCCGATTGCCAACGAACCGTATTTCGCCACCGTCGAAGTCAACCAGCCCATGGACCTCAGCCGGGTCGCGGCCCTGGCCGAGATCGACGAAGACGAGATGATCCAGCTCAACCCGGCCTTCAAGCAGAAAGCCACGATGGACGGCCCGCAGCACCTGCTGGTGCCCAGCTCCAAGGCGCAACTGCTGACCGCCAGCCTGTCGCGAATGAACCCCGAAGAGCTGATCAGCCTGCGGCCGAAGAAGCCGGTGTTCGAATCCCTCGCCGGCAATTCACCGGCACGCCTGACCCGCCGCTACAAGGTGAGGACCGGCGACAACCTGACCTCGATCGCCAAGGCCAACCGGGTCGACGTCAAGGACCTGCAACACTGGAACAAGCTTTCCGGGCATCACCTCAAGGTCGGCCAGACCCTGGTCATGCAGGACAACGTCAAGGCCGTGGCCAGCAAGAAGGCCGCTACCACCTACAAGGTGCAGAAAGGCGATTCGCTGTATATCGTCGCCAAGCGTTTCAATGTCGAGATGCAGCACCTCAAGCGCTTGAACCCGCGCACTGGCCAGGCGCTCAAGCCCGGGCAGATCCTGACGGTTTCCCAACCGCGCTAATCGCCAACGACCGCGAAAACATCACGCCCCTGTAGGAGCAGGGCTTGCCCGCGAAGGCGGCCTCGATACCGCCAAAAGCTTCGCGGGCAAGCCCTGCTCCTACAGGTTCGGCGTCGCCTGCAAGCCCAGATTTCCAACCTGACATTCACAAGGGGATTGCGCCTCTTCCGGCACGCCTTTTTCCACCCGATACAAGCTGTTAAGGTACTGGCCCTATAGCCCAAGCCGCCTGGATCGGATCTCTGCCTTGACGCGTCCCCTCCTCCTGCTGTTCATCAGCCTGGCCTTGAGCTCTCCCGCAAGCGCGACGATCAGCGAAAGCCATGGTTATGCGCAGTTCGGCACGCTCAAGTACCCCGCCAGGTTCACCCACTTCGACTGGGTCAACCCCGATGCCCCCAAAGGCGGCACCTTGCGGGTGATGGCGTTCGGCACCTTCGACACCCTCAACCCCTACACCTTCAAGGGCACCAGCCCGGTCAGCACGCCCAATTTCCTGCAATACGGCGTCAACGAGCTCAACGCCACCCTGATGGCCGGCACCGGCCAGTACGCACCCTCGGGGGATGAACCGAACGCCAGCTACGGCCTGATCGCCCAGTCGGTGGAGTACAGCGAGGATCGCAGCTGGGTGGTGTTCAACCTGCGGCCCGAGGCGCGTTTCCACGATGGCACGCCAATTACCGCCTACGACGTGGCCTTTTCCTACCGCCTGCTGCTCAAGGAAGGTCATCCGCAGTACCGCACCAGCCTGCAGGAAGTGGCCCGGGTCGACGTGCTCACGCCCCAGCGAATCCGCTTCGTCTTCAAACGCTCGGGCAATCCGCTGCTGATCCTGCGCCTGGGTGAACTGCCGGTGCTGGCGCAGCATTACTGGCAAGGCCGCGACTTCACCGCCACCACCTTCGAGCCGCCACTGGGCAGCGGCCCCTATCGCATCAGCAAGGTGCAACCGGGTCGCCAGTTGGTCTTTGAACGGGTCAGGAACTGGTGGGGCGAAAACCTTCCGGTCAATCGCGGCAAATACAATTTCGATCGCGTCGAAGTAGAGTTCTATCGCGACAGCGACGTCGCCTTCGAAGCCTTCAAGGCCGGCGAATTCGATATCTATATCGAACACCAGGCCAAGAACTGGGCCAACGGCTACCGCTTTCCAGCCGTCGAGCGGGGCGAAGTGATCCAGACCCGGATCCCCCACCGGATCCCGACCCAGACCCAGGGTCTGTTCATGAACAGCCGCCGTGCCAGCTTTGCCCAGGACCCGGTGCGCGAAGCCCTGGGCCTTATGTTCGACTTCGAATGGACCAACCGCACGCTGTTCGGCGGAGCCTACCGGCGGGCCATGAGCTTTTATCCCAACAGCGAGTTTTCCGCCACGGGCGTGCCGGCCGGGCAGGAATGGCTGCTGCTGGCGCCTTACCGCGAACAACTGCCGGCCCGGCTGTTCAGCGAACCCTTCAGCCTGCCGCAGACCGACGGTCGCGGCATCCCCCGCGAAACCCTGCGCCGCGCCCTCGCCCTGCTCGGCGACGCCGGCTGGAAACTCGACGGCCAGCGCCTGCTGAACAAGAACGGCCAACCCCTGCGCGTTGAAATACTGCTGGTCAATCCGAACCTGGAACGGATCCTCCAGCCCTACGTCGAAAACCTCGCGAGCATAGGTGTAGACGCCCGCCTGCGAACAGTGGATCGTGCCCAGTACAAACAACGTCTCGACCAGTTCGATTTCGACATGATCCTGATGACCCTGGACCAGAACCTCAGCCCGGGACTCGAGCAGTGGCAGTACTTCCATTCCAGCCAGGCCGGCGTCAAGGGCAGCAAGAACTACGCGGGGGTCGCAAGCCCCGTGATCGACCATCTGCTCGAAGCCCTGCTGGCGGCCCACACCCGCGACGAGCAACTGGCCGCCGGTCGTGCCCTGGACCGGGTCCTGCTCTGGCAACACATCATGATTCCCAACTGGTACCTTGACTATCATCGCCTGGCCTACCGCAACCGGTTCGCCTTCGTCACCACGCCGCCGTACACCCTGGGCCTGAGCGCCTGGTGGATGAAAGCTTCGGAGAAAGCCCAATGATGTTTTCGCGCGTCCTGTTCCTGCCCTTCAGCGGCCTGCTGTTCAGCGCCCTGGCCGGCCTTGCCGTCGCTGCTCCACAACATGCCCTGACGCTCTACAACGAACCCCCGAAATACCCGGCCGATTTCCAGCATGTCGACTTCGTCAATCCCGACGCCCCCAAGGGCGGTACCTTCCGCCAGTCGTCCATGGGCGGTTTCGACAGCCTCAACCCCTTTATCAGCAAGGGCGTGCCGGCCGATGGTCTCGACCTGATCTACGACACCCTGATGCGCCATGGCCTGGACGAGCCCTTCACCGAATACGGGCTGGTGGCGGAAAAAATCGAAAGAGCCCCGGACAACAGCTGGGTGCGCTTTTACCTGCGCCCTGAGGCACGCTTCCACGACGGCCACCCGATGCGCGCCGAAGACGTGGTGTTCAGCTTCCAGACCCTGATCAAGGATGGTGCCCCGCTGTACCGGACCTACTACGCCGACGTCGACGACGTCATCGCCGAAGACCCGTTGCGGGTGCTGTTCAAGTTCAAGCGCACCACCAACCGTGAACTGCCGATGATCCTCGGCCAGTTGCCGGTGCTGCCCAAGCACTGGTGGGCCGACCGTGACTTCAACAAGGGCAACCTGGAGTTCCCCCTCGGCAGCGGGCCGTACAAGCTGGCCGAGGTCAGGGCCGGACGCTCGGTACGCTATGAGCGGGTCAAGGACTACTGGGCCAGGGACCTGCCGATCAACCGTGGCTTCTATAACTTCGATGCCATGGTCATGGACTACTACCGTGACGGCACCGTGGCCCTGGAAGCCCTCAAGGCCGGGCAATTCGACTACTGGTTGGAGAACAGCGCGAAGAACTGGGCCAACGCCTACAACACCCCGGCGGTCGCCCAGGGTCGGTTGATCAAGGAGCAGATCCCCAATCGCAATCCGACGGGCATGCAGGGCTTCATCTACAACCTGCGCAAACCGATGTTCCAGGATATCCGCGTGCGCGAGGCCCTGAGCCTGCTGTTCGACTTCGAGTGGACCAACAAGCAGCTGTTCAACGGCGCCTACCACCGTACCCGCAGCTATTTCGAAAACTCGGAAATGGCCGCCACCGGCCTGCCGGACGCCGCCCAGCTGGCCATCCTCGAACCACTGCGGGGCAAGATTCCCGAACAGGTCTTCACCCAGGCCTTCGAACCCTCGGTGTGCGACGCCAGCGGCATGATCCGTCCGCAACAACGCCGTGCCTACCAGCTGTTGCTGGAGGCCGGCTGGCGCATCGTCGACGACAAGATGGTCGACGCCCAGGGCAAGCCGGTGAGCATCGAGTTCCTCCTCGCCCAGACCGATTTCGAGCGGGTGCTGCTGCCGTTCAAGCGCAACCTCGCCGACATCGGCATCGATCTGGTGATTCGCCGGGTCGATGTTTCCCAGTACATCAACCGCCTGCGCTCGCGGGACTTCGACATGGTCGTCGGCAGCTTCCCGCAGTCCAACTCACCGGGCAACGAGCAACGCGAGTTCTGGAAATCTTCCAGCGCCGACAAACCCGGCAGCCGCAACCTCATGGGCCTCAAGGACCCGGCGGTGGATGAGCTGGTGGAAACGCTGATCGATTCCGACTCCCGGCAGAGCCTGGTGGAGCATGCCCGCGCCCTCGACCGCGTGCTGCAATGGGGCTTCTACGTGATCCCCAACTGGCATATCAAGACCTGGCGCGTGGCCTACTGGGACCATATCGGCCATCCGAAGGTCTCGCCAGCCTACGACATCGGCCTCGACACCTGGTGGATCAAGCCGGATGCCAAGCCGGCGGTACCGCTACAAACCGACAGCACGAGCGCGGAGCAATAAGATGCTGGCCTATATTTTTCGCCGACTGCTACTGATCATCCCGACCCTGTTCGGCATCCTGCTGATCAATTTCGTGATCATCCAGGCCGCCCCCGGCGGCCCCGTGGAACAGATGATCGCCAAGCTCGAAGGCTTCGAAGGCGCTACCAGCCGGATCGCCGGCGGCGGTGCGGAAGTCTCGGTGGCCGGTTCCAGCTATCGCGGCGCCCAGGGCCTGGACCCGGCCCTGATCAAGGAAATCGAGCACATGTACGGCTTCGACAAGTCGGCGCCGGAACGCTTGTGGATCATGATCAAGAACTACGCGACCCTGGACTTCGGCAACAGCTTCTTCCGCGATGCCAAGGTCGTCGACCTGATCAAGGAAAAGATGCCGGTATCGATTTCCCTCGGGCTCTGGAGCACCCTGATCATGTACCTGGTCTCCATTCCCCTGGGCATTGCCAAAGCCACTCGCCATGGCAGTCATTTCGATGTCTGGACCAGTTCGGCGATCATCGTCGGTTATGCGATTCCGGCGTTCCTGTTCGCGATCCTGCTGATCGTGGTGTTCGCCGGAGGCAGCTACCTGAACTGGTTCCCCTTGCGCGGACTGACCTCGAACAACTTCGATCAGTTGGGCTTCGGCGGCAAGATCCTCGACTACTTCTGGCACCTGGCGCTGCCGGTTACCGCCCTGGTCATCGGCAACTTCGCCACCATGACCCTGCTGACCAAGAACAGCTTCCTCGATGAAATCAACAAGCAGTACGTGGTCACCGCCAAGGCCAAGGGCCTGACCCAGCGCCGCGTGCTCTACGGTCATGTGTTTCGCAACGCCATGCTGCTGGTCATTGCCGGTTTCCCCTCGGCCTTCATCGGCATCTTCTTCACCGGCTCCCTGCTGGTGGAAGTGATCTTCTCCCTCGACGGCCTGGGCCTGATGAGCTTCGAGGCGGCGATCAACCGCGACTATCCGATCGTCTTCGGCACCCTGTTCATCTTCACCCTGCTGGGGCTGGTGGTGAAACTGATCGGCGACATTACCTACACCCTGGTCGATCCGCGGATCGACTTCGAACATCGGGAGCATTGAGATGCAGTTATCCCCCCTCAATCGCCGACGTTTCGAACGGTTCAAGGCCAACAAACGTGGCTGGTGGTCACTGTGGCTGTTCCTGGTACTGTTCGTGCTGAGCCTGGGTGCCGAGCTGATCGCCAACGACAAGCCGCTGCTGGTGCACTACGACGGCGGCTGGTATTTCCCGGCCCTCAAGCGGTATCCGGAAACCACCTTCGGCGGCGAGTTCCCGCTGGAGGCCAACTACAAGAGCCCGTACATCCGCGAACTGCTCAAGGCCAAGGACGCCTGGACGTTGTGGGCGCCGATTCCGTTCAGCTATCAGAGCATCAACTACGACCTGCGTGTCCCGGCCCCCGCCCCGCCATCGGCGGACAACCTGCTGGGCACCGATGACCAGGGCCGCGACGTGCTCGCCCGGGTGATCTACGGCTTCCGCATCTCGGTGCTGTTCGCCCTGACCCTGACCGTGCTCAGTTCCATCATCGGCGTGATCGCCGGCGCCTTGCAGGGCTTCTATGGCGGCTGGGTCGACCTGGCCGGGCAGCGTTTCCTGGAAATCTGGTCCGGGCTGCCGGTGCTCTATCTGCTGATCATCCTCGCCAGCTTCGTCCAGCCGAACTTCTGGTGGCTGCTGGGGATCATGTTGCTGTTTTCCTGGATGAGCCTGGTGGACGTGGTGCGCGCCGAGTTCCTCCGTGGGCGCAACCTGGAATATGTCCGCGCAGCACGGGCCCTGGGCATGCAGAACGGCGCGATCATGTTCCGCCATATCCTGCCCAACGCCATGGTCTCGACCATGACCTTCATGCCGTTCATCCTGACCGGCGCCATCGGTACCCTGACAGCCCTGGACTTCCTCGGCTTCGGCCTGCCGGCCGGCTCGCCGTCCCTGGGCGAACTGGTGGCCCAGGGCAAATCCAATCTGCAGGCGCCCTGGCTGGGCATGAGCGCGTTCGCCGTGCTGGCCTTGATGCTCAGCCTGCTGGTGTTTATCGGCGAGTCCGCTCGCGATGCCTTCGACCCGAGGAAGTAAGATGAATCAGGACAATCTGATCGAAGTGCGCGACCTCTCGGTGGAGTTCGTGGTCGGCGAGCAGCGCCAGCGGGTAGTGGAGAACATCAGCTTCGATATCCGTCGCGGTGAAACCCTGGCCCTGGTCGGCGAAAGCGGCTCGGGCAAGTCGGTCACCGCGCACTCGATCCTGCGCCTGCTGCCCTACCCCCTGGCCCATCATCCCAGCGGCACGATCCAGTATTCCGGGCAGGACCTGCTGACCCTGAAAGAGAAGACCATCCGCCACATCCGCGGCAATCGCATCGCGATGATCTTCCAGGAGCCGATGACCTCGCTGAACCCGCTGCACTCCATCGAGAAGCAGATCAACGAAGTGCTCGGCATCCACAAGGGCCTGACCGGCAAGGTGGCCACTCGACGCACCCTGGAGCTGCTGGAGCTGGTGGGCATCCCCGAGCCACACAAACGCCTCAGAGCCCTCCCACACGAGCTCTCAGGCGGCCAGCGCCAGCGTGTAATGATCGCCATGGCCCTGGCCAACGAGCCGGAGCTGCTGATCGCCGACGAACCGACCACCGCCCTCGATGTGACGGTGCAGTTGAAAATCCTCGAATTGCTCAAGGAACTGCAGGCACGCCTGGGCATGGCCCTGCTGCTGATCAGCCATGATCTCAACCTTGTGCGCCGGATCGCCCATCGCGTATGCGTCATGCAGCGCGGCCGGATCGTCGAGCAGGCCGACTGCGAAGCCCTGTTCCAGGCCCCGCAACATCCCTACACCTGTGAACTGCTCAGCGCCGAACCCCGTGGCGAACCGGCCGTGACCGAGGTCGGTGAGCCGCTGCTGGAGGTGGACGACCTCAAGGTCTGGTTCCCCATCAAGAAAGGCCTGTTGCGCAGCACCGTGGACCATGTGAAGGCCGTGGACGGCATCCAGTTCAGCCTGCCCCGGGGCCAGACCCTGGGCATTGTCGGCGAAAGCGGCTCGGGCAAATCCACCCTCGGCCTGGCGATCCTGCGACTGATCGGCAGCCAGGGCGATATCCGTTTCGAAGGCCAGTCGTTGAGCGGCCTGTCGCAGAAGCAGGTGCGACCGTTGCGTCGGGAAATGCAGGTGGTGTTCCAGGACCCGTTCGGCAGCCTCAGCCCGCGCATGTGCGTCAGCCAGATTGTCGGCGAAGGTCTGCGTATCCATAAGATCGGTAACGAGCAGGAACAGGAAGCGGCGATCATCGCGGCGCTGAAAGAAGTCGGCCTGGATCCGGAAACCCGCAACCGCTACCCCCACGAGTTCTCCGGCGGACAACGCCAGCGCATCGCCATTGCCCGGGCGCTGGTGCTCAAGCCGGCGTTGATCCTGCTCGACGAGCCGACCTCGGCCCTCGACCGCACGGTGCAGCGCCAGGTCGTCGAACTGCTGCGCTCGTTGCAGATCAAGTACAACCTGACCTACCTGTTCATCAGCCACGACCTGGCGGTGGTCAAGGCGCTGAGCCACCAGCTGATGGTGGTCAAGCATGGCAAGGCCGTTGAACAAGGCGACGCAAAGGACATCTTTGCCGCGCCGCAACATCCTTATACAAAACAGTTGCTGGAAGCGGCGTTCCTGGTGCCCGGGACGGGTCCAGTGTAGGTACGCCGAGCGACGACTCCTGTTTCCCGGACATAAAAAAGACCGCTCAATGAGCGGTCTTTTTTTATGTAGCGAGCGTTGGCTGAATCAAGTGCCTCAGAAGCGCTTGATGTCCGCCTGGCCTTCCAGCTGCTTGCGGTAGGCCGCGAAGTCCTGCTGGCCGGCACGGGAGGCGAGGAAGCGACGATAGGACGCCTTCTCTTCTTCGCTTGGTGCCGCGCCTTCGTTCACGCCGTTCAGACGCACCAGCACCAGGCTGCCATCAGCCAGGGTCACGGTGCTGAAGGTCGGCTTGTCCTTGCCTTCGGGCTTGGGCATGCGGAACAGCGCTTGCAACACTGCAGGATCAACACCTTCCTGACCGCGGGTGACGGCTTCCTGGGTTTTCCAGGTCTGGCCGGCCGGCAGTGCCTTGCCTTCACGCAGGCTGGCGATCAGTTCATCAGCCTTGACCTTGGCCGCCGCCGTGGCGTGCTCCTTGGTCAATTGCTTGCGAATCGGCGCATCCACGCTGGCCAGAGGCAGTTGCTCAGGCTTGTGGTGTTCCTTGGCACGCAATACCACCACGGTGTCCGGATCCAGCTCGAGGGCGGTGCTGTTGGCACCCTCATCCAGCACTTCCGGACTGAACGCCGCCGTCACGACGGCACGGTTGGCTGCTACACCTTCACCACCTTCACGCCCGAACGGCGCCGAGGTGTGCACCTTCAGGTTCAGGTCCTGGGCCGGCTGGGCCAGGTCGGAAGCTTCGAACGAGGCGTCTTCGAGCTGCTTGGTCGCCTCGACGAAACGCTGTTCCACTTGCTGGTTTTTCAGCTCGCGGGTCAGCTTGTCCTTCAGGCTGGCGAAGGTCGGCACTTGTGGTGCCTCGACGCCCAGCAACTTGATCAGGTGATAACCGAACTCGCTGCGCACCGGTCCCGACACCTGGTCCTTGGTCAAGGCATACAACGCCTTTTCAAAGGCCGGGTCATAGACACCCGGGCCGGCGAAACCGAGGTCACCGCCATGGCTGGCCGAACCCGGGTCCTGGGAGAACTCCTTGGCCAGGGCGTCGAAATGCTCACCCTTGGCCAGGCGCTGCTGGATCTCTTCGATCTTCGCCTTGGCCTGTGCGTCGTTCACCTTGTCATTCACTTCGATCAGAATGTGCGCGGCACGACGCTGTTCAGCGAGGTTCGCGGTTTCTTTCTGATACAGCGCCTGCAGGTCTTCATCCTTGACGGTGACCTGATCGAAGAACGAGGACTTCTTCAGCTCCAGGTAATCGACGACCACCTGGTCCGGCGTCATGAACTCCTTGGCGTGCTTGTCGTAGTAGGCCTTGACCTCGTCATCGGTCAGCTTGACCGCCGACAGATCGACCGGCACGTTCAGCGAAGCGAAATCGCGGGTCTGTTTTTCCAGACGGGCAAACGCCAGTACCTGGGCATCAGTGACGAAACCACTGCCCGCCAGACCGGCACGGATCTGGCCGATCAGCATTTCCTGAGCCAGCATCTGGCGGAATTGCATACGACCGTAGCCCAGTTGACGAATCACCTGGTCGAAACGATCGGAGCTGAACTTGCCGTCCACCTGGAATTCAGGGGTTTGCAGGATGACCTGGTCCAGAGCACCCTCGGAGAAAGCGAACTTCGACTTCTCGGCGCCCTGCAGCAGCAGCTTGCGATCGATCAGCCCCTTGAGGGCGGATTCGCGGAGCATTTTCTCATCCAGCAACGAGGCATCGAAATCCTTGCCCAGCTGTTGCATGAGTTGGCGACGTTGCATGTCGACCGCCTGGCTCAGCTCGGTCTGGGTGATCTCGTCACCGTTGACCTTGGCCGCGTCCTGGCTAGTGGAGGTGGCCCTGAAAATGGCATCGAAACCGGTCAGCGCCATCAATGCGACGATGACTCCGATGATGGTCTTGGCAATCCAGCCTTGTGAATTGTCCCTGATATTTTGCAGCATGCGTCCCCCAGAAACGGTTGAACTTCAATGTGGGCAACCGTGGAGCGTGGGTAGAATCCGGATAGAAGAAAGGCGCATCCGAGGATGCGCCTTCTCGTAACTGGCAGAGCGGATGAGGGCTCGATACGCGTCCCTCGGCGTGTCAGGCCGGCCCTGAAAAAGGACCCTGGCCGACCGCTTCACCGCTCCGCGGCCAGATCAGGCAATAACCCGACCCGGATAGGCAAAGGCTTGAACGAATGTCAGTTGACAGCTTCTTTCAGTGCTTTGCCGGCTTTGAAACCTGGCTTTTTGGCAGCAGCGATTTCCAGCGTCTTACCGGTCTGAGGGTTGCGACCGATGCGAGCAGGACGGTCGGTCACGGAGAAAGTGCCGAAACCTACCAGTACAACGGAGTCGCCAGCCTTCAGAGCGCCAGTGACGGATTCGATGACTGCATCCAGCGCACGGCCAGCAGCAGCTTTCGGGATATCAGCGGATGCAGCGATAGCATCAATCAGTTCCGACTTGTTCACTCTAAGTCCCCTTATATCTATTGAGTATATTTCTAAGTTTTTGGGTGAAAGCTAAACCTGTGCTGAATGGCCTACAGACACTTAAGAGCCGCTTTATAACAAGGGCTCTAAAAAGCTGTCAAGGAAGCCACCCAGGCTTGATCCGTACTTAATGCGTGCTGATTCTTTCCTTAGAATCGGAGTCGCGCTTCTCATCTTTCGCGACGATCTCCGGAACCACATCTGGCAAGGGCTCCGGCGCGTATTGCAGCGCAATTTGCAGGACCTCGTCAATCCATTTAACCGGTTTAATCTGAAGATCCTGCTTGATATTGTCAGGAATTTCCTTCAGATCGCGCACATTCTCTTCTGGAATGATGACGGTCTTGATCCCACCACGATGTGCCGCCAGCAATTTTTCCTTCAAACCACCAATGGCCAGCACCTGACCGCGCAAGGTAATTTCACCGGTCATGGCCACGTCGGCACGCACAGGAATGCCAGTCAAGGCTGACACCAGGGCCGTACACATTCCTACACCAGCGCTAGGGCCGTCTTTCGGCGTCGCCCCTTCCGGCATATGGATATGGGTGTCGCGCTTCTCATGGAAGTCCAGGGGGATCCCCAGGCTCTTGGCGCGGCTGCGCACCACGGTCAACGCGGCGGTGATCGACTCGACCATGACATCGCCCAGGGAACCGGTCTTGATCAACTGGCCCTTGCCCGGCACCACGGCGGCTTCGATGGTCAACAACTCGCCACCGACCTGGGTCCAGGCCAGGCCCGTGACCTGACCGATCTGATCCTGTTGCTCGGCCAGGCCGTAGCGGAATTTACGCACGCCGAGGAAATGCTCCAGCAGGTCGGAGGTGACCTTGACCGAGAAGCGTTTTTCCAGGGAGTGCTCTTTCACCGCCTTGCGGCAGACCTTGGCGATTTGCCGCTCCAGCCCACGCACACCGGCTTCGCGGGTGTAGTAGCGAATGATGTCGCGAATCGCCTCGACCTCGAATTCCAGCTCGCCCTTCTTCAGGCCATTGGCCTGGATCTGCTTGGGCGACAGGTACTTGGTGGCGATGTTGATCTTCTCGTCCTCGGTGTAACCCGGCAGGCGGATCACTTCCATCCGGTCGAGCAGCGCCGGCGGGATGTTCATCGAGTTGGAGGTACAGAGGAACATGACATCGGACAGGTCGTAGTCAACTTCCAGGTAGTGGTCGTTGAAATTGTGGTTCTGTTCCGGGTCCAGCACCTCGAGCAGCGCCGAGGCCGGATCGCCACGCATGTCGCTGCCCATCTTGTCGATTTCATCGAGCAGGAACAGCGGGTTGCGCACGCCAACCTTTGTCATCTTTTGTATCAATCTTCCTGGCATCGAACCGATATAAGTCCGTCGATGACCACGAATTTCCGCTTCGTCACGCACACCGCCGAGGGCCATGCGTACGAATTTTCGATTGGTCGCGTGAGCAATCGACTCAGCCAGGGAAGTTTTACCCACGCCCGGAGGTCCGACGAGGCACAGCACCGGCCCCCGAATTTTCTTCACGCGCTTCTGCACGGCGAGGTATTCGAGGATACGTTCCTTGACTTCGTCCAGGCCATAATGGTCCGCGTCGAGAATATCTTCGGCCCGCGCCAGGTCCAGGCGCACCTTGCTCTGGGCCTTCCACGGCACCTGCACCAACCAGTCGAGGTAGGAGCGCACCACGGTCGCTTCCGCGGACATCGGCGACATCTGCTTGAGCTTGTTCAACTCGGCCAGGGCCTTGGTCATGGCATCTTTCGGCAGACCGGCGGCATCGATGCGCTTTTTCAGCTCTTCGACTTCATTATGGCCTTCGTCGCTGTCGCCCAGTTCCTTCTGAATGGCTTTCATTTGCTCATTCAGGTAGTACTCGCGCTGACTGCGCTCCATCTGCTTCTTGACGCGACCACGGATGCGTTTCTCGACCTGCAGCAGGTCGATTTCGGCGTCGAGCAGGGCCAGCACGTGCTCGACACGGGCCGACAGGTCGACGATTTCGAGAATTTCCTGCTTCTGTTCGATCTTCAAGGCCATGTGCGCGGCCATGGTATCGACCAGGCGGCTCGGCTCGTCGATGCTGTTCAACGACGACAGCACTTCAGCCGGGACTTTCTTGCCCAACTGCACATATTGTTCGAACTGTGCCAGCAGGCTGCGGACAAAGACTTCGGACTCACGGTCCGGGGCATCGACCTCGTCGATCAGCGCCACTTCGGCGCGGCAGTAGCCGTCAACCTCGCTGAAACGCTCGACGGTGCCGCGCTGCTCGCCCTCGACCAGCACCTTGACGGTGCCATCAGGCAATTTCAGCAACTGCAATACGGTGGCGACTGTACCTACGCGATACAGCGCATCTTCGCCCGGGTCATCATCGGCAGGATTACGTTGGGCCAACAGCAGGATCTGCTTGTCGCCCGTCATCGCGGCCTCGAGGGCTTCGATAGACTTCTCGCGCCCCACGAACAGCGGGATCACCATGTGCGGATACACCACGACATCACGCAATGGCAGGAGAGGCAATTCGATGGTTGTCTTCATGATTTCGCCTCTACGGCGGCCGTACGGCCGGAAACAGATGGATAAGCTTGAAACCAAGATGGGGGCTTGTTCGGAAAAAAACAAGCGCCAAAAGAAAAGGGGCCCGAAGGCCCCTTGTCAGGTCACAGTCTGCCGCACTCAGGCGTCAGGCGCGGCCTTTGCCTGCAGCTCACTGTTCTCGTAGATGTACAGCGGCTTGGATTTACCCTCGATCACGCTTTCATCGATCACCACTTTGCTCACCTCGGACTGCGAGGGGATTTCATACATGGTGTCGAGCAGGACGCCTTCGAGGATCGAACGAAGGCCACGGGCACCGGTTTTACGCTCCAGGGCACGCTTGGCGACGGATTTCAGTGCATCGGCACGGAATTCCAGGTCAACCCCTTCCATTTCAAACAGCTTGGCATACTGCTTGGTCAAGGCGTTCTTCGGCTCGGTGAGAATCTGCATCAACGCAGCCTCATCCAGCTCGTCGAGCGTGGCCAGGACCGGCAGGCGACCGACGAATTCCGGGATCAGACCGAACTTGACCAGATCGTCAGGCTCGACTTCACGCAGGGACTCGCCCACCTTCTTGCCTTCTTCCTTGCTACGCACTTCGGCGCTGAAACCGATGCCACCACGGGTGGAACGGTTCTGAATAACCTTTTCCAGACCTGAGAACGCACCACCACAGATAAACAGGATGTTGCGGGTGTCCACTTGCAGGAATTCCTGCTGTGGGTGCTTGCGACCGCCCTGGGGCGGAACGGAGGCCACCGTGCCTTCGATCAACTTCAGCAAGGCCTGTTGCACGCCTTCACCGGAAACGTCCCGGGTGATCGACGGGTTATCGGACTTGCGGGAAATCTTGTCGATTTCGTCGATGTAGACAATGCCCATCTGGGCCTTTTCCACATCGTAGTCGCACTTCTGCAACAGTTTCTGAATAATGTTTTCCACGTCTTCGCCCACATAACCCGCCTCGGTGAGGGTGGTTGCGTCAGCGATGGTGAACGGCACATTCAGCAGGCGAGCGAGGGTTTCAGCCAGCAAGGTCTTACCCGAGCCGGTCGGACCGATCAGCAGGATGTTGCTTTTGCCGAGCTCGACGTCGTCACTTTTCTTGTCACGCTGGTTCAGACGCTTGTAGTGGTTGTAGACCGCTACCGCCAGAACCTTTTTCGCACGTTCCTGACCAATCACATACTGATCAAGGATGCCGCTGATTTCTTTAGGCGAAGGCAATTTATGCGCGCTGCTTTCAGCCTGTGCTTCCTGCACCTCCTCACGGATGATGTCGTTGCACAGGTCGACGCACTCGTCGCAGATAAAGACCGAGGGGCCGGCGATCAACTTGCGTACTTCATGCTGGCTTTTGCCGCAGAAGGAGCAATAGAGCAGCTTGCCGTTGTCCTCGCCGTTGCGGGTGTCAGTCATTCGTTCGATCCAAATCCGATAGGCTTGCAACACAAGATGAAGGCTATTGCGGGCTTTTTCAAGCCCGCTGGTGATCGGAACAGCCGACCAGCCCTATTTTGCGCTGCTTAATGTTAAGCGGGGCGCTTGTCGATCACTGCATCGATCAACCCGTAGTCACGCGCGGCTTCTGCGCTCATGAAGTTGTCACGGTTGGTATCGCGCTCGATTTCTTCCAGCGTGCGCCCGCTATGCTTGGCCATCAGCGTGTTGAGACGCTCGCGAATGAAGAGGATTTCCTTGGCATGGATTTCGATATCCGACGCCTGGCCCTGGAAACCGCCCAGTGGCTGGTGAATCATCACACGCGAGTTCGGCAGGCAGAAACGCTTGCCTTCGGCACCGGCCGTCAGCAGGAACGCGCCCATGCTGCACGCCTGGCCGATACAGGTGGTCGACACGTTTGGCTTGATGAACTGCATGGTGTCGTAGATCGACATGCCCGCTGTCACCGAACCGCCCGGGGAGTTGATATAGAGATGGATGTCCTTGTCCGGGTTTTCCGCTTCAAGGAACAGCAGCTGCGCACAGATCAGGTTGGCCATGTAGTCCTCTACCGGGCCCACCAGAAAAATCACCCGCTCCTTGAGAAGGCGCGAGTAGATGTCATAGGCGCGCTCGCCACGAGCGGACTGCTCGACAACCATCGGGACCAGGCCGCCTGCGGCCTGGATATCAGAGTTCTGCTGAATATAAGAATTACGGAACATGCTCTGCAGTCACTCCCAAATAGTCATGTCTTGAATACGCATAAGCCAGCGCGAGGCTGGCTTATGGTGTGTATTTCCAACGAGTCAGAAAATCAGTCGGCTTGTGGAGCTTCCACCGGCTTGACTGCTTCTTCGTAGGAGACCGATTTATCGGTCACATTCGCCTTCTGCAGAACAGTATCCACAACTTGTTCTTCCAGCACAACCGAACGAACTTCGTTCAGTTGCTGGTCGTTCTTGTAGTACCACGACACAACCTGCTCTGGCTCCTGGTAGGCCGAGGCCATTTCCTGGATCAGCTCACGCACGCGGGTTTCATCAGGCTTGAGCTCGAACTGCTTGACCACTTCAGCCACGATCAGGCCCAGCACGACGCGGCGCTTGGCTTGTTCTTCGAACAGCTCGGCCGGCAGCTGGTCAGGCTTGATGTTGCCGCCGAACTGCTGAACGGCCTGCACGCGCAGACGATCCACTTCGTTGGACAGCAGGGCCTTCGGCACTTCGATCGGGTTGGCGGCCAGCAGACCGTCCATGACCTGGTTCTTGACCTTGGATTTGATCGCCTGGCGCAGCTCACGCTCCATGTTCTTGCGAACTTCGGTGCGGAAGCCGTCAATGCCGCTTTCCTTGATGCCGAACTGGGCGAAGAAGGCTTCGTTCAGCTCAGGCAGGGTCGGTGCGGACACAGTATTGACGGTCACGGTGAACTCGGCAGCTTTGCCAGCCAGGTCCAGGTTCTGGTAGTCAGCAGGGAAAGTCAGGCTCAGAACGCGTTCTTCACCGGCTTTAGCGCCTACCAGGCCATCTTCGAAGCCCGGGATCATGCGATTGGAGCCCAGCACCAGTTGGGTGCCCTTGGCGGAACCACCGGCGAAGACTTCACCGTCGACCTTGCCGACGAAATCGATGTTCAGCTGGTCTTCGTTCTGGGCGGCGCGATCGGCCACTTCGAAACGGGTGTTCTGCTTGCGCAGGATTTCCAGCATGTTGTCCAGATCCGAGTCCGCCACGTCGGCGCTCAGGCGCTCGACAGCGATGGAGTCGAAACCGGCAACGGTGAACTCAGGGAACACTTCGAACGTAGCAACGTATTCCAGGTCTTTGCCCTTCTCCAGCACTTTCGGCTCGACAGAAGGCTGACCAGCCGGGTTCAGCTTCTGCTCAACCACGGCTTCGTAGAAGGAGGACTGGATCACATCGCCCACGGCTTCCTGGCGGGCATCCGCCTCGTAACGCTGGCGAATCACGCTCATTGGCACCTTGCCAGGGCGGAAGCCTGCAATCTTGGCCTTTTGGGCAGTCTGCTGCAGACGCTTGTTGACCTGGGTCTCGATGCGCTCAGCTGGCACGGTGATGCTCATGCGGCGCTCAAGAGCCGATGTATTTTCAACAGAAACTTGCATGGATATTCCTCGTTGCACAGACATTAGCCGGCCGTTTCCGACCTCAGAAGCAAGGGCAAGCATTCTAGAGGGTCAGACTCAAGAAGTCACCCTACTGAAAAGGGCTAAAAACAGCAGGTAATCATTGGCCATGGGTCACCCTTGAGCCAGGCGCCCCGGACAGACGGTCACTCAATCGCCTTTCTACTATATAGAAGAGCCGTGGGAGAGCATTGCGCCAGCACACCGACAGAGCCCGCACCAGGACATCGACGACCTTTGTGCCATTGCCATTATCGCCGTCGCTGCGCCAATGGCTACCGCTGCTTCCAATCAAAAGCTTCCGGCCCGGTCGATATGCCGCTGACGGGCGACAGTCATGCAGAGCACTTGCCGCCCGGACCGTCGGAACAGCTCAAGGACTTGAACGCTGCCTCTTTTATTCACCTCGACCTGCCCGTTATCGACAGTGAAATATTCAAGGACACCTTCGCGATCGTCCTCGCCGACAAGAACATCAAGACGGTGATTATTTCCGCGGCCCGGGAAAGTAAAATAGTACCTTCACTGGATAATTTGCCGACCCGCCTGAAAAACACCTTTAATGCCTTCAAGCACTCAGGAAAGAAACTCTACGTATTTGATGACAGACCTTCATTCCTGTTCGACTCCGAGAAATGCAAGTACGCAGCCAAGCAAATTCCGCTCGAGGTGCAGAGACATCCTCACGAGCAAGCTGGAAATGCGCCCAAGACAACGAAGAATGGCGAAATTCGAGGCAATAAAAAAGCCGCTCAAGGCGGCTTCTTTACTGGGCCTTGCAAAAGTCAGCGGACCTTGGCGAAACCTGATGAAAAAAAACGCCAGATAATTAATCTGGCGTTTTTATTCGAATATGGGGTGGACGATGGGGATCGAACCCACGACAACAGGAGTCACAATCCTGTGCTCTACCAACTGAGCTACGCCCACCATATTGCCTATTCAAAAAGACCGATCAGATCGACCTCCTTGTTAAGCCTCACCAACACCCAGCGGCTTTGATGAAACTTTATTTGGTGCGGATGAAGAGACTCGAACTCTTACGCCTCGCGGCGCTGGAACCTAAATCCAGTGTGTCTACCAATTCCACCACATCCGCGCATGAAGCCTTTAAAGCAAAAACGCCAGACTGTTAATCTAGCGCTTTTCGAAATATGGGGTGGACGATGGGGATCGAACCCACGACAACAGGAGTCACAATCCTGTGCTCTACCAACTGAGCTACGCCCACCATATTGCGTTACTTGTGCCAAAGCTGCCTAATGGCGCACCCGGCAGGACTCGAACCTGCGACCATCCGCTTAGAAGGCGGATGCTCTATCCAGCTGAGCTACGGGCGCCTTATTAATCTGTACTCGGTGACGACTACAAACCAAGTGCTTCAATCTTGCTGAGCCAGACATCAACTCTGCTCGACCTTCTCAACCAGTGCTAGGCTATGCCCGACAAGCGCGACAAATGTTATAGACGAGCCGAAAGGTCGTCAACTCTTTTCTGAAAAAAATTCAGATATATAAAGGGCTTAGGGGAATATCCGGACCAAGCGCCTTTGCCCTCGCGCCACGACATGCGAGAATGCGCACTCTTTTTCAACCCCTCTCGATGGTTAATCACGCGTCATGACTGCACAACTAATCGACGGCAAAGCGATCGCCGCCCGTCTGCGCCAGCAGATCGCCCAACGTGTCGCCGAGCGTCGCCAGCAGGGCCTGCGTACGCCAGGCCTCGCGGTGATTCTGGTCGGCAGCGATCCTGCCTCTCAGGTTTATGTTTCGCACAAGCGTAAAGACTGCGAAGAGGTCGGCTTCATTTCACAAGCCTACGACTTGCCTAGCGACACCACCCAACAGGCGCTCACCGACCTGATCGATCGCCTCAATGACGATCCGCAGATCGACGGCGTGCTGCTGCAATTGCCGCTGCCCGAACATCTGGACGCCTCCAAGCTGCTGGAACGCATTCGCCCGGACAAGGACGTCGACGGCTTCCACCCTTATAATGTCGGTCGCCTGGCCCAGCGCATTCCGTTGCTGCGTCCGTGCACCCCGAAAGGCATCATGACCCTGCTGGAAAGCACCGGGGTCGATCTGTACGGGATGGATGCGGTGATTGTCGGCGCCTCCAATATCGTCGGTCGACCGATGGCCATGGAGCTGCTGCTGGCCGGCTGCACCGTGACCGTCACCCACCGCTTCACCCGGGACCTGGCCGGCCATGTCGGCCGCGCCGATCTGGTGGTGGTGGCCGCCGGCAAGCCGGGCCTGGTCAAGGGCGAGTGGATCAAGGAAGGCGCCATCGTCATCGACGTCGGCATCAACCGCCAGGAAGACGGCAAGCTGGTGGGTGACGTGGTCTACGAGACCGCCCTGCCCCGTGCCGGCTGGATCACTCCGGTTCCGGGTGGCGTCGGCCCGATGACCCGCGCCTGCCTGCTGGAAAACACCTTGTATGCCGCCGAAACGCTGCATGCCTGAGGCGATGGAGCCCTCAGCGTTGCCACAACGCTGAAGGCCTTCACCCAACAAAAAACCGCCAATCGGCGGTTTTCTGTTGCCAAAGGAACCCGACTCAGTCAGCCAGACGCCAGGTGGTCCCGCCCTTGCCGTCTTCCAGCACCACGCCCATGGCGGTGATCTGGTCGCGGATACGGTCGGATTCCGCCCAGTCCTTGTTGGCCCGTGCTGCCAGACGTGCCTGGATCAGCGCGTCGACTTCAGCCCCATCGACCCGCCCTTCGGCACCCGCCTGCAGGAACTCATCGGCCTCCAACTGCAGGACACCGAGCACGCTGGCCAGTTCTTTCAGACGCGCCGCCAGACCGGCCGCCGCCACCAGATCGCTCTCGCGCAGACGGTTGATCTCACGCACCATCTCGAACAGCACCGCACAGGCCTCCGGCGTGCCGAAGTCATCGTTCATCACCCGGGTGAAACGCTCGACGAACGCCTCGCCACCGGCTGCCGGCACATTCGGCAGGCCTTTGAGCGCATGGTAGAAACGCTCCAGGGCGCCCTTGGCATCCTTGAGGTTGTCTTCCGAGTAGTTGATGGCGCTGCGGTAGTGGCTCGACACCAGCAGGTAACGCACGACTTCCGGGTGGTACTTGTCCAGCACATCGCGAATGGTGAAGAAGTTGTTCAAGGACTTGGACATCTTCTCGCCATTGATGCGGATCATGCCGCAGTGCATCCAGGCATTGGCGTAGGTCTTGCCGGTGGCCGCCTCGCTCTGGGCGATTTCGTTTTCATGGTGCGGGAACTCGAGGTCGCTGCCGCCGCCATGAATATCGAAGGTCTCGCCCAGGCAGCAGGTGGACATCACCGAGCACTCGATATGCCAGCCCGGACGCCCGGCGCCCCATGGCGACTGCCAGCTCGGCTCGCCGGGCTTGGTGCCTTTCCACAGGACGAAGTCCAGCGGATCCTGCTTGGCTTCGTCGACTTCGATCCGCGCCCCGATGCGCAGATCTTCGATTTTCTTGCGCGACAACTTGCCGTAGCCCATGAACTTGGCGACGCGGTAATACACGTCGCCATTGCCCGGGGCGTAGGCGTACCCCTTGTCGATCAGGGTCTGGATCATGGTCAGCATGCCGGGGATATGATCCGTGGCGCGCGGCTCCATGTCCGGCTTGAGAATGTTGAGGCGCGCCTCGTCCTCGTGCATCGCGGTGATCATGCGCTCGGTCAGCGCGTCGAACGATTCGCCGTTTTCGTTGGCCCGATTGATGATCTTGTCGTCGATATCGGTGATGTTGCGCACATACGTCAGGTCATACCCGCTGAAACGCAACCAGCGAGTGACCAGATCGAAGGCCACCATGCTGCGGCCATGGCCCAGGTGGCAGTAGTCATACACGGTCATCCCGCAGACATACATGCGCACCTTGTTGCCATCCAGGGGCTTGAAGACTTCTTTGCTCTTGGTGAGCGTGTTGTAGATCGTTAGCACAACGGCGTCCTTAAAGAATCACTGGCCCCACGAATCACGCAAGGTCACGGTACGGTTGAATACCGGAGCACCGGGTTTCGAGTCCTTGATATCCGCGCAGAAGTAACCTTCGCGCTCGAACTGGAAACGGTCTTCCGGCTGTGCATTGCCCAGCGAGGGTTCAGCACGACAACCCGTGAGAACTTGCAGTGAGTCAGGGTTGATGTTGTCCAGGAAACTGGCGCTGTCTTCGGCTTTCTCGGGGTTGGCCGAACGGAACAGGCGATCGTACAGGCGCACTTCGCACTCGACGCTGGCCGCCGCCGGCACCCAGTGGATCACACCCTTGACCTTGCGCCCTTCGGGGTTCTTGCCCAGGGTTTCAGGATCGTAGGAGCAGCGCAGCTCGACGATATTGCCGTCGGCATCCTTGATGGCTTCGTCGGCACGGATCACGTAGCTGCCGCGCAGGCGCACTTCACCGGTCGGCTCCAGGCGCTTGTAGCCCTTGGGCGGCTCTTCCATGAAGTCGTCGCGATCAATGTAGATCTCACGGGCGAACGGCAATGCGCGCACGCCCATGTCTTCTTTCGGGTGGCGCGGCAGTTCGAGATTCTCGACCTGGCCTTCCGGGTAGTTGGTGATCACGACTTTCAGCGGACGCAGCACGCACATGGCCCGTGGCGCGCTGTGGTCGAGGTCGTCGCGGATGCTGAATTCCAGCATGCCGAAGTCCACCACGCCGTCGGAACGGTTGGTGCCGACCATTTCGCAGAAGTTGCGGATGGATTTAGGCGTGTAGCCACGGCGACGGAAGCCCGAGAGCGTCGACATGCGCGGGTCGTCCCAGCCGTTGACGTGCTTCTCGTCCACCAACTGCTTGAGCTTGCGCTTGCTGGTGATGGTGTAGTTCAGGTTCAGGCGGCTGAACTCATACTGCCGCGGGTGCGCCGGCACGGGCAGGTTTTCCAGAAACCACTCGTACAACGGACGGTGGCTTTCGAACTCCAGGGTGCAGATCGAGTGGGTAATGCCTTCGATGGCATCCGATTGACCGTGGGTGAAGTCGTAGTTCGGGTAGATGCACCACTTGTCGCCGGTCTGGTGGTGATGAGCGTGGCGGATGCGATACATGATCGGATCGCGCAGGTTCATGTTCGGCGAAGCCATGTCGATCTTGGCCCGCAGCACGCGGGCGCCGTCCGGGAATTCTCCGGCTCGCATGCGCGCGAACCAGTCGAGGTTCTCTTCCACCGAACGCTCGCGGAACGGGCTGTTCTTGCCCGGCTCGGTCAGGCTGCCACGGTATTCCTTGGCCTGCTCGGGGGTCAGGTCGTCGACGTAGGCCTTGCCGGCCTTGATCAGCTCCACCGCCCAGTCGTGCAACTGATCGAAATACTGCGAGGCATAGCGCACTTCACCGGACCATTCGAAGCCCAGCCACTTGACGTCGCTTTCGATGGCGTCGATGTATTCCTGGTCTTCCTTGGCCGGGTTGGTGTCGTCGAAACGCAGGTGCGTGACGCCGCCGAACTCCTGGGCCAGGCCGAAGTTCACGCAGATCGACTTGGCGTGGCCGATGTGCAGGTAGCCGTTGGGCTCAGGCGGGAAACGCGTCACGATCTGAGTGTGCTTGCCCGAGTCCAGGTCGGCCTGAATGATCGGGCGCAGGAAGTTGACCGGGACAGCCGGTCCGGTCTTGACGTTCGAGGTAGGGTCGACAGTGGGCTTGCTCATAGGATCCTTGGGCTTGCGGTTGCGCGGCCGGGGGCGGCCTGATCAATCAAAACGGCTATCATAGCCGATGCGATCAGGCAGCTGACAGTGGCGCGCCGAAAACGGCGGCTATTAATAGTGCAGGGATGAAAAAACCGCCTCGAAATTCCCGCGCCTCACGCTAAACTGCGCAACCTGGTCGTTTTATGCCAGATCGGTTCGGCCCCGCGAGCGGTACCCGCATGCCGAAACCCACGAATTCCTTCAAAGAGTAGCCAAGATGACCCAAGTCAAACTGACCACCAACCACGGCGAAATCGTCCTGGAACTGAACGCCGAGAAAGCCCCGATCACCGTGGCCAACTTCATCGAGTACGTTAACGCCGGCCACTACGAAAACACCGTTTTCCACCGTGTGATCGGCAACTTCATGATCCAGGGCGGCGGTTTCGAGCCTGGCATGAAAGAAAAGAAAGACAAGCGCCCAAGCATCCAGAACGAAGCCGACAACGGCCTGCCGAACGAGAAGTACAGCGTTGCCATGGCCCGTACCATGGAGCCGCATTCGGCCTCCGCGCAGTTCTTCATCAACGTCACCGACAACAGCTTCCTGAACCACAGCGCCAAGACCGTCCAGGGCTGGGGCTACGCGGTATTCGCCAAAGTGGTTTCCGGCACTGAAGTGGTCGACAAGATCAAAGGCGTGGCCACCACCATGAAGGCCGGCCACCAGGACGTTCCAGCAGAAGACGTGATCATCGAGAAAGCCGAGATCGTTGAGTGATACTGCTGATTTCAGATTTGCATCTGGAAGAGGAGCGCCCGGACATCACCCGGGCGTTTCTGGATTTCCTCGCCGGACGCGCCCGTTCGGCACAAGCGCTGTACATCCTGGGCGATTTTTTCGAAGTCTGGATCGGCGACGATGCCATGACCCCCTTTCAAGACTCGATCTGCGCAGCCTTGCGCGCATTGAGCGACAGTGGCACGCAGGTTTTCCTGATGCACGGCAATCGTGACTTCCTGCTGGGCAAGGCCTTTTGCAAAGCGGCCGGCGCGACCCTGCTCAAGGACCCGAGCGTGGTGCGGATGAATGACGAGCCGGTGCTGTTGATGCACGGCGACAGCCTGTGTACGCGGGACGAGGCCTATATGCGCCTGCGTCGTTATCTGCGCAACCCCATCACCTTGTTCATCCTCCGGCATCTGCCGCTGCGCACCCGCCACAAGCTGGCGCGCAAATTGCGCAGCGAGAGTCGTGCGCAGACGCGGATGAAAGCCAATGACATTGTTGATGTGACGCCGGATGAGGTGGTGCAGGTCATGCAGCAGCATGGTGTGCAGACCCTGATCCACGGCCACACCCATCGACCGGCCATTCACAAGCTGCAACTCGGCGCGCAGGCGGCAAAACGGATTGTGCTGGGGGATTGGGATCGCCAGGGCTGGGCCTTGCAGGTGGACGAGCAGGGTTTCCAACTGGCGGCGTTTGATTTCGTGCCGCCAGCCTGAGCACAGAATCCCTTGTGGCGAGGGGGGGGGCTGGTCCCAATGCCGCTCATTGAAAACGCCACGCCACTGTGGGAGCGGTGCTTGCCCGCGAAGAGGCCCTTGAGGCCGCTAAAAGCTTCGCGGGCAAGCTCCGCTCCCACAGGGATCGTGTTCGACCTTAACTGAAAGACATTGGGGCTTACTCCTCGCCAGATCAGTGCCCAGCCGTCAGTGTCCGGCCGCCGCCGGCCCGGCCTTCGCCGCGAACGGTGGCTTGGCCAGCCACACCAGCAACATCAAGCCCATGAAGCCCCAGCCCAGCAACGTAAAGTAATCCACGGTCGAGAGCATGTACGCCTGGCTGGTGAGCAGTTGATCCAACTGGGCATAAGCCCGGCTGCCCGCCCCACCGAGATTGCTCAGGGTGTCGCGCGTCGCCGGATCGAAGGGGGTGATGCTTTCACTGAGATAAGCATGGTGCTGGTCCGCCCGGCGAATCCAGATCCAGGTGGTCAGCGATGCGGCAAAGCTGCCCCCCAACGTACGCAGGAAAGTCGCCAGGCCGGCACCGTCGGCAATCTGGCTGGGCGGCAGGTCCGACATCAGGATGCTCAGGGTCGGCATGAAGAACAACGCCACACCGATCCCCATGAACAGTTGCACCATGGCGATATGCCCAAAGTCCACCTCGTTGGTAAAACCGGCGCGCATGAAGCAGCTCAGACCGATCGCCAGGAACGCCAGACCGGCGAGCAGGCGCAGGTCGACCTTGTTCGCATATTTACCGACGAAAGGCGACATCAGTACCGGCAGGATCCCGATCGGCGCCACCGCGAGGCCGGCCCAGGTCGCGGTGTAGCCCATCTGGGTCTGCAACCATTGCGGCAGGATCAGGTTGATGCCGAAGAACCCGGCGTAGCCGAGGATCAGCACAATGGTCCCGATGCGGAAGTTGCGATAGGCGAACAGCCGCAGATTGACCACCGGATGCTTGTCCGTCATCTCCCAGATCACGAACACCGACAGGGCAATCGCCGAGATGACCGCACCGATCACGATGAAGTTCGACTCGAACCAGTCCAGATCATTGCCCTTGTCGAGGATCACCTGCAAGGCCCCGACACCAATGATCAAGGTCAGCAAACCGACATAGTCCATCGGCTGGCGACTGATCTCCACCGGCCGGGCCTTGAGTTGCTGGCGGACCACCATCGCGGCGAATACGCCGATGGGCACGTTGATAAAGAAGATCCACGGCCAGCTGTAGCTGTCGGTAATCCAGCCGCCGAGAATCGGCCCGGCAATCGGCGCGACCACCGTGACCATTGCCAATAGCGCCAGAGCCATGCCGCGCCTGGCCGGCGGATAGACCGCAATCAGCAGCGTCTGGGTCATCGGGTACAGCGGCCCGGCGACCAGCCCTTGCAGTACGCGAAAGCCCACCAGTTCAGGCATCGAGGTGGAAATACCGCAGAGGAACGACGCCATGACAAAAAGGATCGTCGCCCAGATAAACAGTTTCACCTCGCCAAAGCGCCGGCTCAGCCAGCCGGTCAGCGGCAAGGCGATAGCGTTGCTCACGGCAAAGGAGGTGATGACCCAGGTGCCCTGCTCCGAACTCACCCCCAGGTTGCCGGAAATGGTCGGCAAGGCCACGTTGGCGATGGTGGTGTCGAGCACCTGCATGAAGGTCGCCAGCGACAGGCCGATGGTACTGAGCAACAGGCTGGGGGGAGTGAAAGATGCGTTCGAGCTCATCGCGAATCCTTGGAAACGAGGCAGGTGCCGCGACGCTCGGGTCGCGGCTGGATTGGCGACTCAGCGTTGCGCGGTTTTCGTCGCGGTGGCGCTGTTTTCATGGATCAGACGGGTAATTTCCGCATCGGCATCGGCCAGTTGCTGCCCATACACATCGGTGCTGAACGAAGCCTTCTGCGGCGGCTGCTGGGCCAGCACCGGGCCGCTCTGGTCATGCAGGTTGACCTCGACCTGGGTCGACAGGCCGACCCGCAGCGGGTGCTTGGCCAGCTCTTCGGCGTTGATGTGAATGCGCACCGGCACCCGCTGGACAATCTTGATCCAGTTACCGGTGGCGTTCTGCGCCGGCAGCAGGGCAAAGGCGCTACCGGTGCCGGCGCCGAGGCTGTCGATGGTGCCGCTGAACTTCACCGAACTGCCATACAGGTCGGCCTCGATGTCCACGGGCTGACCGATGCGCATATCACGCAGCTGGGTTTCCTTGAAGTTGGCGTCGATCCACAGCTGATCCAGGGGAATCACCGCCATCAGCGCGGTACCCGGCTGAACCCGCTGGCCCAATTGCACGGTGCGCTTGGCGACATAGCCGGTGACCGGGGCAATCAGGGTGGTCCGCGCATTGGCCAGATAAGCCTGGCGCAGTTGCGCGGCGGCGGCTTTGACATCCGGGTGATTGGATACCACGGTGTCATCCACCAGGGCGTTGCTGCTGTTGAGTTGATGTTGGACGTTGTTCAGCGCGCTCTGGGCGGAGGTCAGGTCGTCACGGGCGTGGGACAGCTCTTCCTGGGAAATCGCGCCACCGGCCGCCAGGTTCTTGCGACGGGTAAAGTTTTCCTGGGCCTTCTGCACCGCTGTCTTCTGCTCGGCGACCTGGGCGCGTATGCCGTCGACATTGCTGTACAAGCCGCGAACCTGGCGCACGGCCTTGGCCAGGTTGGCCTCGGCGCTTTGCAGACCGATCTTGGCGTCACTCGGATCGAAGTTCACCAGCACCTGCCCGGCATGCACCAGATCGCCGTCATCGGCACCGATGCTGACCACGGTGCCGGTCGCCAGCGGGGTGACTTCCACCACGTTGCCGTTGACATAAGCGTCGTCGGTGCTTTCGTTCCAGCGTCCGTAGACTTCATGCCAACCCCAGACACCGAGGCCGCCAAGGATCACCAGCAGGGTGAGACCGGTCAGCATGACCTTGCGCTTGCGGGAATTGCCAGCATCCTGGGTTGTTTCAGTAGTGTTCGTTGCAATGGCCATGGCAGGTACCTTGAATTAATAAGTCTGAGCCGAGGGGCGGGTGGCGTTCGAGGCGATGTTGTCAGCCTGGAAACCACCACCCAGGGCCTGCATCAGTTCAATGGAGAGGTCGATCTGCTGGGCATTCAGGTCCGCCAGCTGACGCTGGGCCTGCAACAGGGTCTGCTCGATGGTGAGTACGTCCAGGTAGTTGCCGATGCCCGCGCCATAGCGCTGCAACACCGTGTTATAGGAGTCCTGGGCGATATCCGCCGCATGTTGCTGGGCCACGATCTGCTGGCCAAGGGCGCGCAGTTGCTGGAGGGTGTCGCTGACATCACCCAGGGCCTGGACCAGGCTCTTGTTGTATTGCGCCACCGCCAGGTCGTAGTCGGCGTCCTTGGCGTCGAGGCCGGCGCGCAGGCGACCGCCATCGAAGATCGGCAACGAGACGGTCGGCGCGATGCTGAAGAAGCGACTGGGGGAACCGAACATCGCATCTCCCAGCAACGACTCGCCACCGGCGGCGGCACTCAGGTTGAGGTTGGGATAGAAGCGCGTCTTGCCGGCAGCGATATCCTTGCTCGCGGCCTCGACACGCCAGCGCGCGGCCACCAGGTCCGGACGCCGTCCCAGCAGTTCCGCCGGCAGCACCGAAGGCAAGGCCACGGCGCTCGGCTGGAGGATTTTCGGCCGGGCGATCTCATTGCCGCGATCCGGGCCCTTGCCCAGCAACACGGCCAGGGCGACCTTGGCGCTTTGCAGCTTTTTCCCGGCGTCGATCACCTGCTCTTCAGCCGTGGCGGCCAGGCTTTCGGTCTGCTGGTACTGGTAGTGGCTGTCGATGCCGGAACTCAGCCGACGCTTGCCCAGGTCCAGCAGCTTGTGGGTGCGCTGCAGGTCATCGTTGGCCAGGTCATAGACGATATGCGCCTGCCCCAGGTTGCTGTAGGCCCGTGCCACGTCGGCGGCCAGGGTCAGTTGCGCGGCCTGGCGGTCGACTTCGGCGGCACGTGCCTGACCCAACGCGGCTTCCCAGGCGTCACGCTGGCCGCCCCAGAGATCGAAGCTGTAGTTGAAGGTGACACCCGCCTTGCGCACGGTCTCGTAGAGGCCGCCGCGACCGGTGGGGTCCTGGTCCCGCGGCAGGCGCGAACGGGTGATACCGCCACTGGCATCGAGGGTCGGCGTCCGCGCCGCATCGGCGGCATCGGCCGCTGCGCTGGCCTGATGCGCACGCGCGCTGGCGACCTGCATATCGGGGCTGTCGCGCAGGGCTTCGCGGATCAGGCCATCGAGTTGCGGATCGCCGAGGCTTTTCCACCAGTCGCTTTTCGGCCAGGCCGCCGGCGACAGGGTCACGCCCTTGAGGGATTGAGCGGCCTTGAGGTCTTTCGCCTCGAGGCTGACGCCTTCGGTGTTCAGGCCGCTGTAGCTGGCGCAACCGGCCAGGACCATCGACACGAACACCAGGCTGAAGCCGGTACGCAGGGTTTTACTGCTCATTTTTTTCACCCACCCGCAGCAGGGTGATCGAGTCCCCGGCCGCCAGCAAAATTTTCTTCAGGATCTCTTCCAGGCTCCGCAGCTCTTGCGGGGTGACAGCCCCTGCCAGTTCGTTCATCGCATCGGCACCGATTTCCGGCAAACGGTCGGCAAGGACCTGCCCCTGCGCCGTCAGCACCAGTTGCACCTGGCGCCGATCGCCTTCGGAACGCCGACGGGCGAGCAGATCTTTCTGCTCCAGGCGATCAAGCATGCGGGTCATCGAACCGCTGTCCAGGGACAGGTGGCGGCACAGCTCGGCCGGAGTATCAACCCCGAACTGGGCCATGATGATCAACACCTTGAACTGCGCGGCGGTGATGCCGTACGGCACCATATGGGCGTCGATGATCCGGTCCTTGAGCAACGCGGCACGGCCCAGGAGCAGGCCGAGATGGCAGTTGTGAAAGTCGTCCGGGGTGAAATGTTTCATTAGGCCACCAAAAGCTGCTTAGGCAGAGAGTTGGTGAGATATTACTGCTTAGGCAGCTAATATCAAAGCATTAGTTAGCAAGCTTTTTATTTAGTCGATGAAAGGCGACCCGCCGGATAGATAACTCTAGACACACCTTTGAATTCGATGTTTGATAGCGATACGGCTAGGCTTCCCTGACATACCTGACAAGGAGTCACAGGTGAAAAGCAGGGATTTGATCGCCGAACTGGAGGCCGCTGGCTGGATACTGAAACGAATCAGGGGCAGTCATCATGTGTTTGTCCACCCCAGCAGCCCCCACTCGATCCCCGTGCCACATCCGAAGAAGGATCTGCCGCTCGGGACCATCAGAAGCATCAGAAAACGGGCGGGCTTGCTATGAACCCGTTCAGTCAGGAGACCATCATGCAATATCCCATCGCGATTGAATGGGGTGATGAACACACCGCCATCGGCATCCAGATTCCGGATATTCCGGGGGCCGTGACCGCCGGCGATACGTTCGAAGAGGCTTATAACGCCGCCCTGGAAATCGCCCACATCATGCTCGAGGAGATCGTTTCGAACGGCCAGCCCGTGCCGACACCCTCGCCCTCCTTCACCCATCGGAAAAATCCCGAGTTCGCGGACATGGGCTGGGGCATGCTGGAAATCGATATCTCGCCCTACCTGGGCAAGACCGAGAAGGTCAACGTGACCCTTCCCGGCTTTGTGATCCAGCGTATCGATCGTTACGTGCGCGACCACCGGATCAAGAGCCGCTCATCGTTCCTGGCGGACGCGGCGCTGGAAAAGCTGGTGCGCACTTAAACGCTGGCAACGGCCGGGACACCGCTGTGGAAGCGGAATTCGCTGTCGGGTGACTCGATCAGGTCCTGCTCGACCGCCCGCACCCGCTCGATGACTCGGCCGATGTCCTCGGCGTCGCCGTATTGGTAGGCCAGTTTCAGGTAACCCTGGAAATGCCGGGCCTCGCTCTTGAGCAGGCCGAAGTAGAATTTGCCCAGTTCTTCGTCCAGATGCGGCACCAGGGCCTCGAAGCGCTCGCAACTGCGGGCTTCGATAAAGGCGCCGACCACCAGGGTGTCCACCAGTTTGACCGGTTCGTGGCTACGGACCGCCTTGCGCAACCCCGAGGCATAACGACCGGCGGACAACTGCCGCAACTCGATCTTGCGCCGCTTCATCAGCCGCATGACCTGTTCGTGGTGCACCAACTCTTCCCGGGCCAGACGCGACATCAGGTTGATCAGATCGACATGGGAGTGGTACTTGGCGATCAGGCTCAAGGCGGTGCTGGCCGCCTTGAACTCACTATAATCAGCAATAACACCATGAAAACCAATTACATCAAATTGGCAACAAAAAAAATATCGATTCTGTTTAGATACACGAAAAGCCGTGGTATAAATTTTACATCCAAACGAGAATCTACTGCGCTCGACGTCCCCAAGCGCTTCGTATGAACTTGCCCAAAAATATTTTTACCTAGGACTTAGAGTATATATGCCCTATGCAGTCGGCTACGCGCGTTTCTCCAGCGCAAAACAAGGTTCAGGCACAAGCCTAGAACGGCAGCAAGAAATGATAGCCAAGTGGATTGGTGAAAACCCCGAGTATAAAATCTACCCAAAGACATTTGAAGATCTAGGACGCTCTGCATCTAAAGGTGATCATTTAAAGCATGGATTTGGAAAACTCCAAGAAGCTATTGAGCTTAAAGAGATTGGCGAAGGCGACGTTATTTTGGTTGAAGCAATTGACCGAATTGGGCGCCTACCAGAACTAAAGATGTTCTCACTAATAAATCAAATTATCGAGGCTGGCGTACGAATCATAACACTGCAAGATGAAACAGTTTATGGCCCAATCATTACTGCGGGTCAAATCTGGTTGCTTCTAGGAAAAGTACAACAAGCCTTCACATATAGCCAAGAACTTGGAGGTCGGATCAAAAAAAGCTATACAATCCGTGAACAAATGGCCAGAAAAGGACTAATCCCAAAAAGAAGAACACCCATTTGGCTAAACACCGATGGAACGTTAAAGGATGATATCGCAGCGGCAATGAAAACAGCTTTTGAAGATGCTCTGTCTGGCCTTGGGGAGCGTAGAATCCTCAAAAGATTGAAAGCAATGCATTCAGCGTTTGAAAAAAGCCATCCAGCCAGCGTCAGGAAATGGCTAACAAACAAAACCGCAATCGGCTTTTGGCGCGAACACTTAATCTATCCACCAATTGTCAGCCAAGAACTGTTTTATCAAGTCCAAAGGTGCTTTGAAGAAGCTTACGTACCAGCTTCATCACCAACCAAACACTTTCTGTCCGGGCTTGTGAAATGCGGAAACTGTGGTTCGTCTTTTCAAGTGAAGGTCAACAAGTCTAGCCCCAATAGCATGCACTGCTCGGCACGAGCAATACATGGTATTGATCGATGCGAAAACGGCACATCTTTTCCTGTACCGGTATTATTGCATATTTGCCATGACACTGCGACACTCGCAGTGGAAAACGCCTTACAGAACATCGAACTTTCAAAAACCAAGAAGCAAAGCATAATTCTCGAAGGCCGGTTAAATGACATTGCAAAAAAAATTACAAACCTGATGGATTCCCTAGAACAGTATGGACCTGTACCAGAGCTTGACATTCAAATAAAACTACTCCTTTCCGAGAGAACAAAACTGGAAAACGAAAAACTTTATTTGGCTGAAGACGATACAGTCAATACAAGCAACTATGAAAATGCGTGGGACTATCAACATGAATTGATTGAAGATGACCCAATGCGTCTAAACGCACTGCTTCAATCTGTGGGTTATCAAATCAAATGTTATGCCAATCGTAGCATACTAGCAAACACCATTGGTAACGAACTGAGCAAATCCACATACATAAACTACAATAGAAAAATTCAAGCGTACCGTCTTCTCGTAAACGGTAATATTTACAACATAGCAAACAGAGAAGGTACTTTTACCAAAGAACGACTCAGGACTTTCGAAGAAATGCTGCGAGCACAAAGGGAAGGAACTGCACTTTATAAAGAGGTGCAATTACCCCCAGAGCAACAGGAGATGTATGACTTTCTCGAATCACTTGAAGGCTAATCGACACCTCCGCCCCTCGTCTTCGCATATAACCACGTAAAGCTATCGTCCATCGTGGGAAACTATCTTTCCGTTGGGGTGGTCGCGCTCCCTGCAAATAATTGTATAGAAGTCAAAAGCACGATTTTTTTCGTACCCAGACTACGGTCAGGGAAGATTTGACTTGCAAACACCCCAATATCCCCCCAAACCCATGCACTGCTGGGTGCTGGTTATGTTTCGTGGGCGGGATCTTTATTTCTCTGTCCACTCTGGACATGGCATCTAGTGTGACAGAGTTAAATGCAGGGAGCGGCTTGGTGGTTACTAAAATTAAAGGTGCTCTTTCATGCATCCAACTAGGAAATAGGTCTGAATAAAAATCTACCATGTCAGAAAATAAAAAATATTACTCCCAGGCTCGTTTTATGGGAGTTCCAATCAAGTGCGGGGTTTTATACCCGTCGATCACCAAGATTCTAGAAGAATTGTATGTGATGATTTACGAGGGTACAAAAGCCTACCCTAGGCCACGCGGTTACCATGTCCGGCTTAGGTTTACGAAAAAAATGACTAGCCGCACATTCAGTGCCCGTCTTTCTACTTTTTTCCAAAGAAAGTCTGGTTACGTGCCACTACGTTTGACGGTTGTGGAATGCGATGAAGACGATGAAGGATTACATCATCACTTCGCTATAATATTGAATGATAGGTTAGATCGGAGATCAAGTTTACAACATTTTATGGCACGACTCTTGGCTGGAGGTTTTCTGGCCAACTATCAAGTAGTCTGCCCTGATATTGACGCTTATGGGCATCACCTTCGAACCATAGAAGAAAAAGATAGCTACTTTGAATGGATGAGCTATCTGGCGAAGGTCTATACAAAGCCTGAGCATGGCCAAATTTTGAGCCCCTGCCGCGCTGTCAGTCGTGCATTGAAGGAATGGAAACTCGCCGGCAAGCCTGACTTGCGAAAACAGCTACTCGATCAGGCTATGAAAGATAGCGTGACGACTGTTGATATTCTTGAATTTATGCAGCCGCTTGATATATCGCTAACAACTATCATGCCCCATGCAGCCCCTGTCGCGCTGCCTGAGGCGATTTAAGCGACTACCCTATGGACTGCATTGTTTTTATCTTTCAGCCTTCCAGTTGTGATTATAGGCGGCTCTGGAGGCCCTGTATTTCTTGATTCTGTACCATATTGATGTGGCCTACAGTAAAAACTGCCAACCGACTCAAGTGTAAATCTAATTCGATATTAGGTTCCTCACACCAACCCAAGGAAAACCAGAGTAATGCAACCAATCATACAAGTAATTAAGAATGAAATCACATACGAAGAAGGATTGCTAATACACCCGGATATTAGCGAAAGCCGCAAGTGCTCTTCACAGCCTAGACTGAAACGAAGAAACAAGGCACAACCGCCATCTAGTGACCGGCAATCGATTTCACTGGAGTCTTTTATGGAGGATTGACAAGGCGGATGTATTTGATTTTTCTATAAAGGGCAAGCGAATACGTGATGAACAACTGATTAGCCGTTGAAACGTTTTCTTTGACGTTAGAGGCGTTATGGCCTAATAACAAAAACCCGAACATTTTTCTGTGTCACATGGATGATGTCATACGATTAACCCAAGGGAACTGGTTTTCCTCATCGTTGTGTTTAAAGCCATAGCTAATGGGAAAACACCTGTTCTATGCAAGCCAGCAGTTACGCAATCATGCACCGGGGACAGACAAAACTCCCATCTATCAAGACGAAAACCGAATTCCATTGGTGAATGTTCATGATGCCGCCTCTTATGTAACTTTAATTT
Source organism: Pseudomonas gingeri (assembly GCF_013385425.1). Taxonomy (GTDB): domain Bacteria; phylum Pseudomonadota; class Gammaproteobacteria; order Pseudomonadales; family Pseudomonadaceae; genus Aquipseudomonas; species Aquipseudomonas gingeri_D. The sequence continues at coordinate 244,927 of NZ_JACAQA010000018.1, forward strand.
AGAGCGGTCCATTATTCGGAAGATTCAAGACTGGCCAATTAACAGTCTTGTCCATGCATTTGGATTTACCATTCTAAACTTTTAACCAGTAGGCACCAGCTTACATAAAAATTTTAATATATATCGAGCCATAATGACAAATAAACGAAATACAGACCGCACATTCTCAGTGCGAAGCTATAGTCCAATGATCACAAGATTTCAGAGGCTATTCCAATATAACAAAGTTCATTTCCTTTTGGCTGAAATGCTTAACCCTACAGAAATGAATTTCATTTATAACCTTCTTGCATCGGCTGAAGCGGAAAAAAACTTTATTCCCAGCAACGCGCAAGGCCGATGGGCTTCGGAAATCTTAATTAAGATAGATACGGCCAGAATAAAAAACTGTGCACGAAAGTAAAGTCGTGGCGCTCAAAGAATAGTATCTCAACTATTGAAGCTTTGGACATCAAGTAATTACATGATGTCTCAGCCATTAAGATAATGCCGCCTACGGACGTCTAGTTTGCGACGTGAGGCGTTTTGTATGGGTAGGCAGTGGGCTGTACTGGTTAGGCCTCCCGAATGCCGCCGTGGCGATTGTAGGTGGGTGCGGTTTGCGGGATTGGTTTGTAAGTAAGGGGGCGTCATCTGCATTGAAAAGCAATTGACGTTACCGCCTAGCCTAAATCCGATATTTACCTACCAGCAAGGATCAATGCAAGAGCTTTACCGTTTGAGAATTCGATTAGCATAAATGAGTGCATAGAGCCCTGTACAATCATCGGGCCATCACTGTAAGATGATGGCATCATCCCTCCAATACATAGGAAACGACATGTTGATTAAAACAATGTTTGCTGGATGCATCGTTGGTATGGCGATGATGACAAATGCATTTGCTGAAATTACCAATAAATCTGGTGACTTTGATGCAGGCCCATTTCGGGATATGGTAAATGCCGGCCTTATGTGCAAGAGTGCAGATACTCTGTTTGAGTTTTATGAAAAAGTCCCACCCGAGGAACAAGGACGTGAAAAATTCGTCGATTCGTTTTTAAAGCAGCATTTAAGTAAAGGAGATTGTTGGGAGGTCCGACCATCCAGCGCATTTCTCACTGGTTTTCGCTACGCCGATGTAAAACGAGCGGATAAAAAACTCCCATCGGTGGTGATAATCCCCCGCATCGTTGTTAGTGGTCGGGTTGGTTTTATCTTGCCGATTACACTGCGCATGAATCTCCCTGATGTTGCACAAGCGATAAAACAAAAAAATGAAGAACGTGGCTGGCCTGCAATTCAAATAGGTGACGATCCTACACCGGATTCAAATTCCGATGAGACAGCCGATAACTTTTTTGATCTAATCAGGGCGCGAGCTTCTGAAGGTTGGGCTCGCCCACCGTCATCACGCAATGGTATGACCGTTGTGCTACAGATCGAGATGTTGCAGGATGGCACGGTGAAGTCAGTCAGTGTCGCCAAGTCCAGTGGTGATGCCCCATACGATGCCTCGGCGGTGGCTGCGATCAAAAACATTGGCCGCCTGACAGAAATGCAGAATCTGAAGCCGAGTGATTTCCAACCCTACCGCTCATTCAAGATGACCTTCACACCTGAGGATCTAGCGCTTTGATATAATGGGCTCTTGTGATCAACTGCACTCGAAATACGTGCGGGAACATCGAGGGTTGGTCGTCCACACGTTTTCTTTGATGTTAGAAATCCCTATAATCAAATAACCAGAGCCCCAGCATCTTTCCATTGGGGCTTTGACTATCAGTCCCTTCTGCTTCTACCTAAACATAGAAAGAATAAGAACCGACGCCGCCGTCACAATCGCCGATGCAGCGGACCATTTGACCGACCGAAGGAATGTGGATTTGCTTGCGATGCCGAACCTAAACCCAAGCACCCAAAGTCGCCAAACGTTACAGGTGTAAAGCACTGTTGGAAGCACGATAGCAGCAAGTATCCAAAACAAAATGTCTGGATCCTGATGGGCCTTAGTTCCGGCGAATGCAAACGGCACATACCCAACGACAACAAGCAATATTGCAAATGCTTTTTTCATAATCAATTCTCACAAATAAAAGGGTCGAAAACAAAACATGGTATAAAAACTGTCAGATTGATCCGCAAGACACCGTAACATCAGTGGATCTGTCATCGGGTTGCCAAACTACTTTGCCCGTCAAATCGACGGGAATTCTGTAGATAAGCTTGGTGCGATAGCTAATCAATGGATTCAACGCTTCAGATAGAACGCCAAATCCGTCTCCAGCGACCATTTCAAACTTATCAAACTTATAAGTCTTCCCACCTTTATGAATCATTACACTGCCAGGCGACATATACCTGGCAGTAGTCGAAATGTTTTTGAAACTTGCGCTGAGAACCAGGAATTTTGAACCCGCCCAGGATTTCGGCTCTAAGAACTGATTCTGCATTACGATCTTCCGACGTGCTACACAACCATTCGCAGCCACCCGAAGTCCGCCTACACTCACGGAATTGCTTTTAGGATTTAAAAGCTGCTTTTGATAGGCCGCATCATCATGAACCGTTTTGTCAAAATTCTCTTTGTCGACATCGGCCCATGCATTGATCACAACAAAGGCCAGTCCGCAGAACGCCAATTGGCTGGTCACCTTTTTCCTGACACCCGTCAGATGGGCCAGCGGCATGCTGAGAATTGCGGTGTAGAGCTTCATTAAGCACCTCAGTAGCTGTGATTTTAACGTCAGAATTCACAGTATACTGTGAGGACGTATCGACAGCCATCCCCGACAGTGACCCGTCTTTGAGATGGGGCTGCGAATGTGGATATCGGCTTAGCTTTCGGAAAGGTATTGCGCCAAAAACGTAAGGAAGCGGGACTGACTCAAGAGCAGCTTGCACATGACGCTGATGTACAGCGTAACTATGTCAGCCTGATAGAACGCGGCATTCACTACCCTACGATTGCGGTACTGTTCAAGCTCGCGAACGCCTTGAAATGCCCACCGTCCGAATTGATATCCGATTTGGAAAGGATGCTGGATCAGCAACCGTGACCCTCTTTGCTGATCCGATGACTTCGCTTGCCCTTCAACCGCTCACCCTGTGCAGACAGTCCGCTGCTTTCGCTGGGTGTCAGTATCCCGTATTGATGAAGATCCTTTCGTCCAAGATCAGCTATCAAAGAACTCTACGCCACTAGAGCACCAATCGTCGCAAGCCTATATTCAATTGGGTACACCCCTGAGACTACAGACCAGTGAATACAGAATCCCCCATTAAATCGTGTTCAATAGGATTGATTTTGTTAATGAACACGATCACACTCATAACATCTAGAAGCTAATGAATACAAAAGGTACAGAAAATGGCAAATGTAGGTTACGTCAGGGTTTCATCGGTTGATCAAAACACCGCTCGCCAGTTGGACGGCGTGACTCTGGACCGGGTGTTTGAAGATAGGGTGTCGGGTGCGACGACAGATCGCCCTCACCTACAAGAGATGCTGAAATTCATCCGTGAGGGCGACACCGTCCACATCCACTCTATCGACAGGCTGGCCCGGTCACTGGAAGACTTGCTGAAGCTGGTGAAGGATTTGAATACCAGGAAGATCAGCGTCCACTTTCACAAGGAGCAATTGCTGTTCACAGGTGAAGCCAACCCCATGCAGGAGTTGATGCTATCGCTGTTGGGTAGCGTTGCCCAGTTTGAACGAGCAATGATCAAGGAACGTCAGCGGGAGGGCATCGCCAAGGCGAAGGAAGCGGGCGTGTACAAAGGTCGTGCAAAGTCAGTTGATGACGCTGCGATCAGGGTTGCAATGCAAGCTGAGGGTGCATCGTTCCGCAAGGTGGCAAAGGCTTTGGATGTAAGTTTGAGCAGCGTGCAAAGGGCAATGAAAGCCTGATTGTACTGTGTCTCAATGGCCCGCTACGGCGGGCTTTGTGCTGTCTGGCGTCAAGGTATTGCCCTGCGTCTGTAGAGTTTCAGAAGCAAGATCAGCGGCACCCCATGCTATGAGGTCATTTTGAATTCAAGACCAAATAGTCCAGATGCCATCTGGCCGCGCTCAACACCACCTTAAAATTGAGCGTTAATGCACAGATGCTTTTTCCGTACTCAGAAAGGAAGCACGGACTTCGATGAGCATTTGCAGTCCTGCTCGTAGCCTGGCCAGGTGTTCTTTCCGTTCAGGGTGAGCCCATCAGCAACATTAAACTTCTGCCCGTTAGCAAGGCGATGGGCTTCATCTCGGCTTTTGGACGTTTCGTCACTCGGGTTAGACATGCACGGCGCCCCAGAATAGACCCAGATGGCTTCCGTAAGCCCAAGCTTGATTCGCTGGTCGCGAGTTATCAGTGACTTGGCTCTGCTCGGCAACCACCTACAAAGGTCTGTCGCCCGCTGCGTCTGTATCCCCAAACTCTTCAGCGCCTCAGCCATTTCATAAAGGTTGCCACTCACTGCGGTGCGCAGGGCAACTTCATAGACGAATTCTGCCGATACGGCTGGAATGTCCTCGGTCTGGACGATGGCTTGCCATAAGTCAGCCTTGACTGCCTCTGTAACCCGAGAGAAATCCCCATTCACCACCGGGATGCCGGACTTAGGCGCTTGCGGTGGCTGCTCTGACGTAGCTCCCGACTCCGACTTGCCCTTTAAAAAGCGTCTAAACAATGACATAGCCTAATCCTTTTTTCCGTTGTTCGTGGATCTGGTGATGAATAGGGTGACTTGTCGCGCTGAGAGATACCAATCCGGTGCGCGTGGTCGACGTCTAGGGAGGCGCTCGCTCAAGCCCCTAAGATAGACTAGCATCGGGCTAGGAACACAGCACATTGGGGGATCGAGATGAGTGTTGAAGGAGTACGGCTCGAAGAGTTTCAGCTAATCGAGGCGGGGATAGCTGGCGCAGGACATAAGCGCTACATCGGAGAACGATTCACCTGCCGCTTCTGCGGCCGTGGCCGTGAATCTGTGACTTTCAAGAAGAAGGCTCATGCCATTCCTGAATTTCTCGGCAATCACCAACTTATACTCAATTCGGAATGTGACAGTTGTAACGAGCACTTCGGTAATACGATCGAACCGCACTTGGAAAAGTACACGCATCCCTTCAGGGCCCTGAATGGAATCACGAACAAGACTAGGAAAACCCCAAAGCACAGTGACGAAAAAATTGGGGCGTTTCAGATGAACCGCCACACCAATCATATTGCTATCACTCTGAATGAAGACGACGCGCTCGGGCATCACGAAGATCGTAATCACGTTTCTTGGGTGATGCAGAGGAAACCGTTCGTACCCTACATGGCTTACAAGGCGCTCTGCAAAATAGCCGCCTCAGTCGCCAATGAAAGGTGCCTCCCCCTCTTTGAGCCCACTCTCGAATGGCTAAATCCGCTCACTATTCGTGAAATGAGTATCAACCCGGCCATCGTAATCGAAACACTGACACCGGGGACAAGATACACCTCGTGCGTCTACAGGCTTTATCTTCGGAACACCAATACGATCCCGCACTGCCTATTCTGGATTGCCTTCGGTAGCTTTGCGTTAATGACGTTCGTTCCGACTAGGCTGGATCTCAAAGCTGGCGTAGTCCTTCAATCCGAATTGCCTTACATCCCCGATACCCGACCGGAAGAAGAAATTGCTCTGTTCGGACAGCAACTGCACATTGAACGTGATTTCTCATCTAGAGAGCTCACCAGCTTCCCGCACGAAGTTCACATGCAATTCGAGTCAGTTGAAGAAACCAAGGTTGACGGATGATAGCTGCTAGATGGTTTTATCGGCCTGTGCTCCATGGTGAGGTTCTTACGGAGAAAGCAGGGACTAGACGGGGGGGATCCACTACATGCTGCCACAGCAGGCCTAAAGGGGCGATGGGTCCCTTTTTATGGGCATAGTCTGATTTGAAAAATAGGCCGACAAAAATTTCTCTTCTCCAAATTTTTTGGTACGTTTTTCGACCAAAAAAAATGCCCAGTAGGAGAAATCTACAGGGCATCTATCGCTGTGACTGGGGGATAACCGTAGGAACACACGTTATGCCCGTGTCGGAACACCACTATGAAATCTGAATTCACTGTCCAGGCTGTCAATCAAGCCAGCCTCAACCACCCTCACCTTCTCGATCACTCGATCCACATCCGCCGCATCTCCATATTGGTAGGCCAGCTTCAGATACCCCTGAAAGTGCCGTGCTTCGCTTTTCAGTAACCCGTGATAGAACCGCCCCAGTTCCTCGTCCAAATGCGGCACAAGGGCTTCGAAGCGTTCACAGCTACGAGCCTCGATAATGGCCCCCACCACCAACGTATCAACGAGCTTCACTGGCTCGTGACTGCGTACAACCGATCGTAGCCCAGACGCATACCGGCTAGCTGACAAAGGCCGCCATTCGATTTTGCGCTTCTTCATCAACCGCAAAACCTGCTCATGATGCACAAGCTCTTCACGGGCCAGCCGGGACATCATGATCACCAGATCAGAATACGCACCGTACTTGGCAATCATGCTCAGAGCAGTGCTAGCGGCCTTGAATTCACAATTCTTGTGGTCAATCAGCATCACGTTTTGCTGGTTCAGAGCCGCTTCAACCCAAGCATCGGGGGTACGGCACCCTAGAAAATCATGGACTTCAGGCAGCATGGGTTTTTCTCACAATTCGTAGTTGCATTGCCGACTTCTTCTCGCAGTTCTTGTGATCGATCAGCAGCGTTTCCTGATCCGCCAGCGCCGCCTGCACCCAGCCTTGCGGGGTCGGGCAACCGAGGAATTCATGGATTTCCGGCAGATTCACAGGAAAACTCCCGTCACAGGAGAGGCTTGGCAAGGGCGCAACGCGGGAATAGTCGACATGGGGCTCACAAAAACCGGGGGGATCAGGCAGAACAAGGTCGCTGATTATACGGCGGCCGGAGCAGATCGCCAGTCGCCCTGCTTGATATGCATCAAGGTCGCAGTCGGCAGACTGCAACTATAGTTGTACCAAGTCGCCTTCAGACTTTCTCGGAGCACCCCGACCATGCAAGCCATCCGCAGCATTCTGGTGATACTCGACCCCGACCACGCCCACAGCCTGGCCCTCAACCGCGCCAAGCTGATCGCTGGCGTCACGGATGCGCACCTGCACCTGCTGATGTGTGATCCCAAGCACGACCACAGCGCCCTGCTCAGCCTGCTCAAGAGCCAGTTGCATGACGACGGCTACAGCGCCACGGCCGAACAAGCCTGGGACAAGACCATGCACGAGACCATCATCGGCGTGCAACAGGCGGAAGGCTGTGGCCTGGTGATCAAGCAGCACCGCCCCGACAGCCCGCTGAAGAAGGCCCTGCTGACCCCTTCCGACTGGAAGCTGCTGCGCTACTGCCCCTGCGCCGTATTGATGGTCAAGACCGAGACGCCCTGGTCAGGAGGCGTCGTTCTGGCGGCCGTGGACGTGGGCAATGCCGATGATGAACACCGGCACCTGCACGCCAGCATCATTGATCACGGCTATGACATCGCCAGCCTGGCCAAGGGCAGCTTGCACGTGATCAGCGCCCACCCCTCGCCCATGCTGTCGGCCGCCGACCCGGTAAACCAGCTCAGGGAAACCATCGAAGGCCGTTATCGCGACCAATGCCGGGATTTCCAGGGCCAATTCGATGTGGATGACGAACACCTGCATATCAAGGAAGGCCCCGCCGATGTGCTGATTCCCCATATGGCCCGCACGCTCGGGGCCGCGGTGACGGTGATCGGCACGGTGGCGCGCACCGGGATTTCCGGGGCACTGATCGGCAATACCGCGGAAGTGGTGCTCGATGCCCTGGAAAGCGATGTGCTGGTGCTCAAGCCCCAGGAAATCATCGATCACCTGGTGGAGACGGCGCCACGCCCCTGATCAGCCGCCCATGGCCTCCTTGAGGAAACCCGGGGCGATATAGCGCTGGTAATGCGCCTCGGACAGCAGGAAAAATTCCCGATCGATGGCGTCGCGCAGCGACGGCAGGTCCCAGTCGCGAAACTCCGGCAGCAACACCATGCCATAGGCCTCCAACTGGCTGATCACCCGGGCGCCACGGGCAATCAACTGGTACGCCCAGCAATATTCCGACTGATGGGGCACGAAGCGGATCTTGCGGGCCTCCAGTTGCTGGCGCAGCCTGGACGGATCGAATACCTCGATCTTGGCCACCATGACCTGGACCAGCAATTGTTCCAGGCGCAACCAGACCGCACGCTTTTCTTCCTCGTTGTAGCCGTTCCAATGGATGACTTCATGGTGGAAGCGCTTGCAGCCGCGGCACACCAGATCACCGTAAACAGTGGAGCAGAGGCCGACGCAGGGGGTCTTGATGGTCTGATTGGACATGGGCAGGGGTCACGCGGAAAAGCAGAACAGGTCCGCATGTTAGCCCTTTGTCTAACAAGGGTCACCCCCGAACCTGTAGGGCCTAACTTACCTTTCTTTGGAATATGCCGTAGAATCGGCCTGCCTTTTTAGGCGCCAATGTCCGTTGGAAGCTGTTTTCAAAGCGTCACGAGCACAGTTCACCCTAGAGAACGGCGTTGGCGCAGGAATTCCCCCCGGAAGCCCCTGCGCCGACCCTCATCAGCCCCGTTCCGCAGGCGTAAAACTTTGAAAACAGCTTCTGTTGGAAATCGTGGAAACTCTGGCTAAGCGGCTCAAAAAGCCCCGCAGCGCATGAGTGCCGTGCATTTCTGGATGAGCGTCCCGGACACCCATTTGGGACCACTGATGAGGGTAATAACTGTGCTTGAAGCCTACCGCAAACATATCGAAGAGCGTGCAGCCCTGGGTATCGTGCCCCAGCCGCTTAACGCCGAACAAACCGCAGGCCTGGTCGAGCTGCTGAAAAATCCCCCGGCTGGCGAAGAAGCTTTCCTCGTTGACTTGATCACCAACCGCGTTCCGCCTGGCGTGGACGAAGCGGCCTACGTCAAGGCCGGTTTCCTTTCCGCCCTGGCCAAGGGCGAAGTCAAGTCCCCCCTGATCGACAAGAAACGTGCGGTAGAACTGCTCGGCACCATGCAGGGCGGCTACAACATCGTGACCCTGGTCGATCTGCTGGACGACGCCGAGCTGGCAGCCGTTGCCGCCGCGCAACTCAAGCACACCCTGCTGATGTTCGACGCCTTCCACGACGTCGCGGAAAAAGCCAAGAAGGGTAACGCCCACGCCAAGGAAGTGATCCAGTCCTGGGCTGACGGCGAGTGGTTCAAGAACCGCCCGGTGCTGGCCGACAAGATCAGCCTGCGCGTATTCAAGGTCACCGGCGAAACCAACACCGACGACCTGTCGCCGGCTCCGGACGCCTGGTCGCGCCCTGACATCCCGCTGCACGCCCTGGCCATGCTGAAAATGGCCCGTGACGGCATCGTGCCTGACCAGCAAGGCGCCATCGGCCCGATGAAACAGATCGAGCAGATGCGCAACGACGGCTTCCCGATCGCCTACGTCGGTGACGTGGTCGGTACCGGTTCGTCGCGTAAATCGGCCACCAACTCGGTGCTGTGGTTCTTCGGCGACGACGTCCCTTACGTGCCGAACAAGCGCGCAGGTGGCTTCTGCTTCGGCAGCAAGATCGCCCCGATCTTCTACAACACCATGGAAGATGCCGGCGCACTGCCGATCGAGTTCGACGTTACCAACATGAACATGGGCGACGTGATCGACCTGTACCCCCATGCTGGCAAGGTCACCAAGCACAACAGCGATGAAGTCCTGACCACCTTCGAAATGAAGACCCCGGTCCTGCTCGATGAAGTCCGTGCCGGCGGTCGTATTCCGCTGATCATCGGCCGCGGCCTGACCGAGAAGGCGCGCGCTGAACTGGGCCTGCCACCTTCGACCCTGTTCAAGCTGCCGGAAGCTCCCGCTGAAAGCACCAAGGGCTACACCCTGGCGCAGAAAATGGTCGGCAAGGCCTGTGGCGTGACGGGCGTTCGTCCTGGCACCTACTGCGAGCCGAAGATGACCACCGTCGGTTCCCAGGACACCACTGGTCCGATGACCCGCGACGAGCTGAAAGACCTGGCCTGCCTGGGCTTCTCCACCGACCTGGTCATGCAGTCGTTCTGCCACACCGCGGCCTATCCGAAGCCGATCGACGTCACCACGCACCACACCCTGCCGGACTTCATCATGACCCGCGGCGGTGTTTCCCTGCGTCCGGGCGACGGCATCATCCACAGCTGGCTGAACCGCATGCTGCTGCCGGACACCGTCGGCACCGGTGGTGACTCCCACACCCGTTTCCCGATCGGCATCTCGTTCCCGGCCGGCTCCGGCCTGGTGGCTTTCGCCGCCGCCACTGGCGTGATGCCATTGGACATGCCGGAATCGATCCTGGTGCGTTTCAAGGGCAAGCTGCAACCCGGCGTCACCCTGCGTGACCTGGTTCATGCCATCCCTTACTACGCCATCCAGAAAGGCCTGCTGACCGTCGAGAAGAAAGGCAAGAAAAACGCCTTCTCCGGCCGCATCCTGGAAATCGAAGGCCTGGAAACCCTGACCGTCGAACAGGCTTTCGAGCTGTCCGACGCCTCGGCCGAACGCTCCGCCGCCGGTTGCACCATCAAGCTGTCGAAAGAGTCGATCGCCGAGTACCTGAAGTCGAACATCACCCTGCTGCGCTGGATGATCGGCGAAGGCTACGGCGATGCCCGCACCCTGGAGCGTCGTGCTCAGGCGATGGAAGCCTGGGTTGCCAACCCGGAGCTGCTGGAAGCCGACAAGGACGCCGAGTACGCGGAAATCATCGAAATCGACCTGGCCGACGTCAAGGAGCCTGTGCTCTGCGCGCCGAACGACCCGGACGACGCCCGTCTGCTCTCCAGCGTTGCTGGCGAGAAGATCGATGAAGTGTTCATCGGTTCCTGCATGACCAACATCGGCCACTTCCGCGCTGCGGGCAAGTTGCTGGACCAGGTCAAAGGCCAGTTGCCAACCCGTCTGTGGCTGTCGCCGCCGACCAAGATGGACGCTCACCAGCTGACCGAAGAAGGCTACTACGGCATCTACGGCAAAGCTGGCGCACGCATGGAAATGCCGGGCTGCTCGCTGTGCATGGGTAACCAGGCACGGGTAGAACCGAACTCCACCGTGGTCTCGACTTCGACCCGTAACTTCCCGAACCGTCTGGGCGACGGCGCGAACGTCTACCTGGCTTCGGCTGAGCTGGCGTCCGTGGCTTCGATCCTGGGTCGCCTGCCGACCGTCGAGGAATACATGGAGTACGCCGGTAAGATCGACAGCATGGCTGCCGACGTTTACCGCTACCTCAGCTTCGACCAGATCGCCGAGTTCCGTGAAGCCGCGGCGAACGCCAAGATTCCGGTCGTTCAAGCCTAAGCTGTACGCGCAATAGAAAAAGCCCCGACTAGTCGGGGCTTTTTTATGCCTGTCGGTTTTATACCTGCCGTTACTGACGCACCAGGCGCTGGTTCGGGAACACAGCCGCTTCGGTACTGCGATACGGATTGATATCCAACCCGCCCCGTCGCACGTAGCGCGCGTACACCGTCATTTTTTCCGGTTTCAACAGGCGTTGCAGGTCGAGGAAGATCCGCTCCACACACTGCTCGTGGAAGTCCGAGTGCTGGCGGAAACTCACCAGATACGCCAGCAGGCTCGCGTGATCCAGCGCCGCACCGCGATACTCCACCACCACACTGCCCCAGTCCGGCTGGCTGGTCACCGGGCAATTGGACTTGAGCAAATGGCTGTGCACGCTCTCCTCGACAATCCGCGACTCATCGCAACGCAACAGCTCCGGACGCGGATGGGCGTAGTCACTGACACTGATCTCCAGGTCGTCGATGCACACACCCGGCAAAGCGACCACACCCTCGGCCTGCACCTCGCTCAAATGGCGGACCCGCACCCCCACCGGCTTGCCGGCAGCGGCCGACAGATCGGCACGCAGTACCGCTTCCAGACTGGCGGTATCAACGAACGGCGTCTGGTTCAGGGAGTTGAGGTACAGCTTGAAGGACTTGGATTCGATGATATTCGGCGAATCCGCCGGGATGCTGAACTCACCGATCGCCACCACCGGCTTGCCGGACGGCAACAACCAGGACAACTCGAAGCAGTTCCAGAAGTCCACGCCGACATACGGCAGGGTCTCGGCGCTCAGGCCCAGCTCGGCCCATTTGGCCGCCCGTGGAATCGGAAACAGCAAAGACGGGGTGTAGGTGGCGATGTACTCACTGGACTTGCCCAGTGGCGAGTGTTCGGCGGCGGGATGCATGGCAAAAACCTGACTGAATAAACCCCGCCAGTCTATCGCAATTCACCCGCATGCACGAAAACCCCGGGCCTGGCCGGGCCACTTCAAGGCGCAACCTTCACCGTCCCGACCATCCCCGCCTGGTAATGCCCGGGAATATTGCAGGCAAACTGCAGGTTCTTGGCCTGGCTGAAGGTCCAGGTCAGTTCGGAGGTCTTGCCCGGCTCCACCAGCACACTGTTGGGGTCGTCATGTTTCATCCCGTGCCCCATGGCCCCGTGATCCATGCCCGTCATATTCATGCCGGTGGCGGTCAACTGGCCGCCCTGCTGCATCTTGAGCATCTCCTGTTGATGCTCGGCATGGGCCGCCGCATGGCCCAGGTTGAATTCATGCAGCAGATGACCTTTATTGATCAGCACGAAACGCACGGTTTCACCCGCCTTCACATCCAGTTCCTTGGCACTGAAGGCAATGTCGGTCATGGTCAATTCAACCGTACGGGTGGCCTTGCTCGGCGGCGCCGGCTGGCCGAAGTCGTAGCTCTCCGCGGGCGAGGCCAGGGCAGGCAGACTCAGGGCCAGCAAACCGGCCAGCAGCAAGCTGTTACGCAAAAACATAATCACACTCCAAGGGGATGGGCTCCAGGCTGTGTGAAACTGTAAGGCCCGCTCGCTGGCATTGAGCTGACCTTCAGATTACAACTTTGTCAGCTTGCCCCCCGGCCAGCGAGTGCGCGGTATAACGTTCCTGTGTCATTAGCCATGAGTCATCCATGAAACTGCTGATCGTCGAAGACCAACCGAAAACCGGCCATTACCTGCGCCAGGGCCTGAGCGAGGCCGGCTTCAACACCGAACTGGTGGCCGACGGTACCACCGGCCAGCATCTGGCGCTGACCGGCGACTACGCGCTGCTGATACTCGATGTCATGCTGCCCGGTCGCGATGGCTGGCAAATCCTCCAGGCCGTGCGCAGCGCCGGCCTGGATATTCCGGTGCTGTTCCTGACCGCCCGCGATGCCGTCGAGGACCGTGTCCACGGCCTGGAGCTGGGTGCCGACGACTACCTGGTCAAGCCGTTCGCCTTTTCCGAACTGCTGGCCCGGGTCCGCAGCCTGCTACGCCGGGGCAGCGCGGCCACCCAGGAAACCCACCTGCAACTGGCCGACCTGCGCCTGGACCTGATTCGTCGTCGGGTCGAACGGGCCGGACAGCGCATCGACCTGACCGCCAAGGAGTTCGCCCTGCTGGAACTGCTGCTGCGGCGCCAGGGCGAGGTCCTGCCCAAATCCCTGATCGCGTCCCAGGTCTGGGACATGAATTTCGACAGCGACACCAATGTCATTGAAGTGGCGATCCGCCGTCTGCGCTTGAAGGTCGACGACGCCCATCCGCACAAGCTGATCCATACCGTGCGCGGCATGGGTTATGTCCTTGAAGAGCGCAACGCCTGATGCGCCGCCTGTCCCTGGGCAGTCGCCTGGCCCTGTTGTTCGCCGCTTGCACCGCCGTGGTTTCGCTGAGCGCGGGCGTACTGTTCAACCGTGCCAGCGAGTCGCACTTCATCGAACTCGACCAGCAACTGCTCGACGCGCGCCTGGCGGCCTTGCGTGGCAGCCTGGCGGGCGTCGGGAACCGCGACGACTTTCAGCAGCGCCGCGAACGGCTGCCGGCCGAACTCAACCTGAGTCCGGACCTGGCCTTGCGGGTCAGCGGCGCCGATGGCCAGCGCTGGTTCAATGCAGCGAATGCCCTGCCCGGCGACCTGCCGACGCAAGCCGGGCTCACCAACCTGCGAATCGAGGGCACCGCCTATCGGGTCTTCAATGCCCCGCTGGACCCGAGCAAGGCCGACTCACCGCAACTGACCCTGATCCTCGATATCACCCATCACCAGCATTTCCTGCAACGCATGCAGCACCTGATCTGGCTGACGGTCAGCCTTTCGGCCCTGGCCACTGCCCTGCTCGGCGCCTGGGCCGCGCGCAGCGGCTTGCGCCCCTTGCGGCGCATGAGCGAAGTGGCCGCCGGGGTTTCGGCGAGTTCGCTGACCCAGCGCCTGCCCGAGGAACAGATGCCGCCGGAATTGGCGGAACTGGCGCAGTCGTTCAACGCCATGCTCGCGCGCCTGGATGACTCGTTCCAGCGACTCTCGGCGTTCTCAGCCGATATCGCCCACGAACTGCGCACGCCACTGTCGAACCTGTTGACCCACACCCAGGTCACCCTGACCCGGCCCCGGCCGCTGGAAGACTATCGCGAAGCCCTGCACAGCAACCTCGAGGAGCTGCAATGGATGGCGCAGTTGGTCAACGACATGCTCTACCTGGCCAAGGCCGACCATGGGCTGCTGACGCCCAAGCGTGAGGCGCTTGAGCTGGCCGATGAGGTGGATGCCCTGCTGGAGTTCTTTACCCCACTGGCGGAAGAGAATCGAGTGCGACTCAAGCGTGAAGGCCAGGCGAGTCTGGCGGGTGATCGCGGCATGCTGCGTCGGGCGTTGTCCAATCTGCTGGACAATGCCTTGCGCTTCACACCTGAGGGCGGCGAGATCGCGGTGAGGCTGGAGAGTGTGCCGCAGGGCTTGCGGGTCAGCGTCGAGAATACGGGGGAAGGTATTGCCCCGGGATTGTTGCCGCAGCTGTTCGACCGTTTTTATCGGGCCGACCCGGCACGCCGTGAAGGCAGCAGTGAGCATGCGGGGTTGGGACTGGCGATTACCCAGTCGATCGTTAGGGCCCATGGTGGGCAGATTCGTTGTGAATCGGAGAGGGGCTGGACGCGGTTTGTGATCGAGTTGCCGTGCCAGGCTTGAGGGCCTCTTCGCGGGCAAGCCCTGCTCCTACAGTTTTCCGTCGTTCACAGAACTTGTGTACGCCACCGTACTGTAGGAGCAGGGCTTGCCCGCGAAAAGGCCATCCCGGGCTACGAATATCTCAGGGCGTGAGCAGGCTCGATCTTCGCCGCCCGATACGCCGGGTACAGCGTCGCCAGGAAACTGAGGATAAACCCGGCCGAACAGATCAACACCACATCCCCCGCCTGCAACTGCGACGGCAGGTTACTGACGAAATACACGTCGGAACTGAAGATATGCTGCCCACTGACCCGCTCGATCCAACCCACCATTTCACTGACATTCAGTGCTGCAATCACCCCCAGCACACCGCCGATCAAGGTCCCGACAATCCCGATCACCGTGCCCTGGACCATGAAGATCGCCATGATCTGCCGTGGCGTGGCGCCGATGGTGCGCAGGATCGCGATATCCGCGCCCTTGTCGTTCACCACCATGATCAGGGTCGCGATGATATTGAATGCCGCCACCGCGACGATCATCAGCAACAACAGGCCGATCATGGTCTTTTCCATCTTCATGGCACTGAACAGGCTGCCCTGGGTATGGGTCCAGTCATCGGCCTTGAAATCGCTGCCCAGGCCCGTGGCGATGTCCGTGGACACCTGCGGCGCCGCATACAGGTCCTTCACCGCCAGCCGCACGCTCTGCACCTGGTTCGGCTGCCAGTGCTGGATATCCGCCGCGTCGCTCATATGGATCAGCGCCATGGAGCCATCCAGCTCCGCACCGACCTTGAACACCCCGACCACGTTCAGCCGTTGCAGGCGCGGGGTAATACCGCCGGGCTCGGTGCTGGGTTCCGGGACAATCAGGGTCAGCTTGTCGCCGACATTGACCCGGAAGCGCCGCGCGGTGATCTCACCGATCACCACCCCGAACTCACCCGGTTTCAGATCTTCCAGGCGCCCCTGGACAATATGCTGGGCCACAATCGACACCTTGCCTTCCTGGGCCGGGTCGACACCACTGATCTGGATCGGCTGCATCGAACCCTTGTAGGAAAGCATGCCGTCCATTTCGGTAAAGGGCACCGCCGCCGTCACTTCAGGATTCTTCAGCGCCGCCGCAGCCACCGGCTGCCAATCGTCGATGGGTTTGACACCGACGATGGTGGCGTGGGGCACCATACCGAGAATCCGCGAGCTCATTTCCTTCTGGAAACCGTTCATCACCGACAGCACCACGATCATCGCCAGCACGCCCAGGGCGAGGCCGATCATCGAGGTCATCGAGATAAACGAGACAAAACGGTTGCGGCGCTTGGCGCGGGTATAGCGCGTGCCGATGAAAATCGATAACGGTCTGAACATTCGCTGGCCACCGTAGAAAAATAATCGACCCGACACCCGCGCAATTCAACGGGTGCAGGTCCTGGCGAATCAGATAGCGACGAGTTTGCCGTCTTCCAGGTGCAACACGCGATCCATCTGCCGGGCCAGGTTCATGTCGTGGGTCACCACCAGGAACGCCGTGCGCATCGAGGTGCTGAGTTCCAGCATCAAGTCCTGGATGCCCTGGGCGGTATGGTGGTCGAGGTTACCGGTGGGCTCGTCGAGCATCACCAACCCCGGTTTGTTCACCAGGGCCCGGGCAATCGCCACGCGCTGGCGCTCGCCACCGGACAACTCCGACGGCTTGTGCTCCAGGCGATGACCGAGGCCGACCCGCTCCAGCAACGCCGTGGCGCGCTGACGGGCCTCGGGAATCGCGGTGCGCCCGATCAGCAGCGGCATGCAGACGTTCTCCAGCGCGGTGAACTCGGGCAACAGGTGGTGGAACTGGTAGACGAACCCCAGCGAGCGGTTGCGCAGCAGGCCGCGGGCTTTCTCGCCCAAGGCGGAAAGCTCCTCGCCAGCCAGCCAGACGCTGCCCTGGGACGGTGTATCAAGACCGCCAAGCAGGTTGAGCAAGGTACTTTTGCCCGAACCCGAGCTGCCGACGATCGCCACCCGCTCACCGGCGTGCAGCTCCAGCTGCAGGCCCGACAGGACCACCACCGACTCCGGGCCTTCCTCGTAGGACTTGCCCAGGTCGCGGCAACTCAGCACTGCTTTTTCACTCATGCCCAACTCACTCATAACGTAGCGCCTCCGCAGGCTGGGTGCGCGCCGCACGCCAGGCTGGATACAGGGTGGCGAGAAAACTCAGGACCAGTGCCGCGCCGCAGACCATCAACACATCCTCAGCCATCAACTGGGACGGCAGGTAGTCGATGAAGTACACGTCGGCATTGAGAAACTTGTGCCCGATCAGGCGCTCCAGGGCGGCAATCGCGGCGCTGACGTTCAGCGCGGCGAGGATCCCGACCACCGCGCCGATCAGCGTACCGATCACCCCGATCACGGTGCCCTGGACCATGAAGATCGCCATGATCTGTCCCGGCGTGGAGCCCAGGGTGCGCAGGATGGCGATATCGCCCTTCTTGTCGTTCACCACCATCACCAGGGTCGAGATGATGTTGAACGCCGCCACCGCCACGATCAGCAGCAACAGCAGGCCGATCATGGCCTTTTCCATCTTGATCGCCTGGTACAGGTTGCCGTGGGTACGGGTCCAGTCACGGGCGTAGTAATGACCATCGCCCAACTGCTGGGCGATCTCCCAGGCCGTGCGCGGGGCCTGGAACAGGTCGTCGAACTTCAGCCGCAGGCCCTGGACCTGGTCCGGCTTCCAGCGATGCAGGCGCGCCAGGTCCTCGAGGTTGGTCACGCCCAGGTAACCGTCCAGCTCACCGGCACCGACATGGAAGATGCCGACCACGGTGAAGCGTTTCATCCGTGGAAACATCCCCGCCGGGGTCACCGTGACTTCCGGGGCGACGAAGGTCAGCTTGTCGCCGAGTCCGACGCCCAGCTTGGTCGCGGCCTTGTCGCCGATGACGATGCCGAAGCTGCCGGGGGTCAGCGCATCGAGTTGGCCCTGCTGCATGAACTGGTCAATGATCGAGACCTTGCGCTCCTGCGCCGGATCGATGGCATTGAGGATCACCTTCTGCACCTGGCCGTTGTTGGTCAACAAGCCCTGCATCTGGGTAAACGGCGCGACGGCCTCTACCTTCGGGTTCTTGAGGATCTTGTCGGCCAGCGCCGGCCAGTTGCTGATCGGCTCATCGGACTCGATGGTCGCGTGGGGCACCATGCCCAGCACGCGGGTGCGCATCTCATGATCGAAGCCGTTCATCACCGAGAGCACCACGATCATCACGACCACGCCAAGCGCGAGTCCGATCATCGAAGTCAGGGAGATGAAAGACACAAAATGATTGCGACGCTTTGCACGGGTATAACGCGTGCCGATAAATACGAAGAGTGGTCTGAACATGTCGGGGCTTGTTCGGAGGAAAAGAAGACGTCCTTGTGGCGAGGTAGGGTCAGCAGCTTTACACTCAGACCATCACCTCTGCCCTGGGTTCGCCATGTCGACATTAGATGAAGAAGATCGCCGCGAATACTACCGTATCGAGGACACGATCGCACTGGAAATCAGCCCCTTGTCCGCCCCCGAAGCGGCGAACAAGGAAGTGTTACAAGATGCTTCTCCGCTCTTCAACCTGCTGAGCGAACTGCACCTGAGCGAATTCGAGTCCCAGCACCTGCTGCGCCAGGTCAGCGAGCGTGACCGAAGCCTGACGGCCTTCCTCAAGGCCCAGAACAAGCGCATCGACCTGCTGAGCCAGGTAATGGCCTATTCGGTGCTAGGCGAGTTCGGCGAACCGCAACGGGTGACTCTTTCCGAAGGCGGCCTGGAGTTCGAACACCATATCGCCTATCCCGCCGGCAGCCACCTGGCGATCAAGATGGTGCTGATGCCCCAGGCGCTCGGACTGTTGCTGCGGGCCAAGGTAACCCATTGCGCGCCCCGCCACTTCGGCACCTTCGACATCGGCACCGAGTTCGAAGCCTTGACCGATGCCCAGCGCCAGTTGCTGGCGCGGCATATCCTGCAGAAACAGGCGCAGGAGCGACGCCTGGCCCGGGAGCAGAGCGACCCCGAGGCCACCTGATCCCTGCGGCTGCAACCAGCCTGCCGTCTTAACCTAGTAACCGTATTTTTTCTCCCTGAAGGAGCAGTCGTGACTCTGATTTATGGCCATCGTGGCGCCAAAGGTGAAGCACCGGAAAACACCCTGACCAGTTTCCAGGAATGCCTCAAGCACGGCGTACGCCGTTGCGAGCTGGACCTGCACCTGTCCATGGACGGTGAACTGATGGTCATCCATGACCCGACCCTCAAGCGCACCACCGACCGCCGCGGCAAGGTGGTCGAACACTCCGCCGCCGAGCTGGTGACCTATGACGCGCGCCAGGGCGGTCCGGGCTGGATCAAGCCCTGCCCGATTCCACGCCTGGAAGAACTGTTCGAACAGTGCGATTTCGAGCACTGGCAACTGGAAGTCAAGAGCGCCTCGCGCACCCGGGCGGCGACCACCGTGCTGGCGATCCGCGAAATGGCCCAGCGTTTCGGCCTGCTGGACAAGGTCACCGTCACTTCCAGCTCCAGGGAAGTGCTCAAGGCCGCCCTGGAACTGACCCCGGACCTGTCACGCGGACTGGTAGCCGAATATGCCTGGCTCGACCCGTTGAAGGTCGCCCAGAGTTATGGCTGCGAGATTCTGGCGTTGAACTGGACACTCTGCACCCCGGAACGCCTGATCAAGGCCCAGCGTCAGGGTCTGCATGTGTCGGTGTGGACGGTCAACGAACCCGCGCTGATGCGCAGGCTCGCTGACTTCGGCGTCGATAGCCTGATTACAGACTTTCCCGGTTTGGCCACGGCCACACTTGGCAAAGGCTGAAATCGGTCTCCCCGGCCGGCTCAGGCCACCGGCCGGAGCCGCTCAAAAAAGCCGGTTGAGACCATCGTACGCCGCTACCCGATAGGCCTCGGCCATGGTCGGGTAGTTGAACGTGGTGTTGACGAAGTACTTCAGGGTGTTGTTCTCGCCCGGCTGGTTCATGATCGCCTGACCGATGTGCACGATCTCCGACGCCTGGTAACCGAAACAGTGCACCCCCAGGACTTCCAGGGTTTCACGGTGGAACAGGATCTTCAGCATGCCTTGCGGCTCGCCGGCGATCTGCGCCCGGGCCATGCTCTTGAAGAACGCCTTGCCGACTTCGTAAGGCACCTTGGCCTTGGTCAGTTCATGCTCGTTCTTGCCGATCGAGCTGATCTCCGGGATCGTATAGATCCCGGTCGGCACGTCGTTGACATAACGCCAGCTGCCGTTGTCGACAATGCTGCCCGCCGCCGAACGCCCCTGGTCGTGGGCGGCACTGGCCAGGCTCGGCCAGCCGATCACATCACCGGCGCCATAGATGTTCGGCACGCAGGTGCGATAGTTCTCGTCGACCTCGATCTGGCCACGGCTGTTGACCTTGACCCCGATGTTTTCCATGCCCAACTTGTCGGTGTTGCCGGTCCGGCCGTTGCACCAGAGCAAGGCGTCGGCCTTGATCTTCTTGCCCGACTTCAGGTGCAGGATCACCCCGTTGTCCAGGCCTTCGACCCGGTCGTACTCTTCGTTGTGACGCACGGTGATGTTGTTGTTGCTGAAGTGGTAGCTCAGGGCCTGGGAAATTTCCGAATCCAGGAAGCTGAGCAACTGGTCGCGGTTGTCCACCAGTTCCACCAGCACGCCGAGACCACTGAAGATCGAGGCGTATTCACAACCGATCACCCCGGCACCATAGATGATCAGCTTGCGCGGCGTATGGCCGAGGCTGAGGATGGTGTCGCTATCGTAGATACGCGGGTGGTGGAAATCGATATCGGCCGGGCGATATGGACGCGAACCGGTGGCGATGATGATGTGCTTGGCCACCAGTTTCTCGACCACCCCGTTGGAGCAGACCACTTCGATGGTCTGCTCGTCGGCGAAGCTGCCGGTGCCGAAGAACAGGTCAACCCGGTTGCGGGCGTAGAAGCCGGTGCGCGAAGCGACCTGCTTGGAAATGACCTTCTCCGCGCTTTTCAGCACGTCAGGGAAGGAAAACCAGCGCGGCTCACCAATGGCCCGGAACATCGGGTTGGTGTTGAACTGCATGATCTGCCGGACCGAGTGACGCAAGGCCTTGGACGGGATGGTCCCCAGGTGGGTGCAGTTACCGCCGACCTGGCGACGGCTGTCGACCATCGCCACCTTGCGCCCCGCTTTCGCGGCGTTCATTGCCGCGCCTTCACCAGCAGGGCCGGAACCCAGTACCACTACGTCGTAGTTGTAGACAGCCATGCGTACTCCTCAGAACAGGCCGAGGCACCCCTCTGGCACCTGCGGCTAAATCATGTCGCGGCCAGCGACATGAAGGATCAAATCTCGGTGTGCAGTCTATAGAAGCTTCAACGCCGCGCACATTAACCCTTGGTCGCGTCGTAGGCCAGCTTTGCCTGCACTACATGTTATGCCCGTCACCCTTGGCCAGGCGCTCGAACGCCTGATTTGTCCGTGTGACGAAACCTGTATCGGCACGCATCACAAAAAATGCGGCAATCATGTGTTTTTCCGCGTAATCCCAGCCACGCTCGGGCCCCAGTATCAGCAACAGCGTCGAAAAACCGTCGGCCATCAACGTCGACGGGTGAATCACCGTGACCGATGCCAGGTTGTGGGTAATCGGCGCGCCGGTCAGGGCATCGAAGGTGTGGGAATAACGCTTGCCGTCCTGTTCGAAATAATTACGGTAATCGCCCGACGTGGAAACGCCATAACCGTCGAGGGCGATGATCCGCTGCGCCACCTGCTCGTCATCCCGTGGCACCTCCAGGGCGATCCGCCAGGGACTGCCATCGGGCTTTTTGCCGACGGCCTTCAACTCGCCAGTGGCTTCGGCGAGAAAACTGTCCAAACCAAGTGCCTGCAAGCGCGCGACGATACGATCCACCGTATAGCCCGCCGCGATGCTGTTGAAGTCCACCTCCACGGCGGCGTCCTTGCACAGCTGGTCGCCGTCGATCCGCAGGTACCGGTGGCCGACACGCTGACGCACCTCGGCCAACCGTGCCGCGTCCGGCACCTTTTCCTCGCGCCCCTGCGGACCGAAGCCCCAGAGGTTCATCAAAGGCTCGACCGTCAGGTCGTAGGCACCGTCGCTGTCCAGCGACAACTGTTCACCGACGCGGACCAGTTCCAGAATAGAAGAGGGCATGACCTGGCAACTGTGGGCCGGTAGCTCGTTGAAGCGCTCGATATCCGAGTCGCCACGATAGGTCGACATCTGCCGGTCGACCTCGGCCAGGATCGCCTCGACCGCGGGCTTGACCTCGGCGACCGCCGGGCCGCCGGCATGCCGGACGTACTGGATCGAATAGGTGCTGCCCATGGTCGGGCCACCAAACTGCTCCAGCGAATCTGCGTTACCGCAACCGCCGAGCAGGACAAAAACACCGCTCAGCACCAGGGCGGGTAACAAAGGCATGGCAGGCTGTGGATTTGACATAGTCTGTAGAAAGGCCCTTTTCGAGGTTGACCATTATGCGTCAGATAGCCGCCTGCCTATTACT
The DNA here is from genome assembly GCF_013385425.1 of Pseudomonas gingeri. Taxonomy (GTDB): domain Bacteria; phylum Pseudomonadota; class Gammaproteobacteria; order Pseudomonadales; family Pseudomonadaceae; genus Aquipseudomonas; species Aquipseudomonas gingeri_D. Next base: position 267,525 of record NZ_JACAQA010000018.1, read on the forward strand.
GATCTTCAGCTCGCTGACCTGGGCCGGTCCCGCCGAACGCCTGAAGGAAGCGCATTTCCCCAGCCAATGGCACAACGGCAGCGAAACCCTCGAACTCAAGGGGCAAAGCGTCCTCACCTACCTCTGGGCCGACGTCTATGCCGCCGCGCTGTATAGCCCCCCCGGCATCAGCGCCCGCCAGGCCGTCACCGAACTGCGCGACCTGCGCCTGGAGCTCTATTACTTTCGCGACATCGACCGAAGCGATGTCATCAAGGCCGCCACCGCCACCCTGCAACGCCAGCAAACAGTCGCTACCCTGGTCCGCCTGCAAGGCGAACTGGACAGCCTGCACCAGAGTTTCAAGGACATTCAGCGCGGTGATCGCTATGCACTCGACTACCGAGTCGGACAAGGGCTGAACCTGGAGCGCAACGGCCAGGTGATCTTCAGCAGTCGCGATCCGGAACTGGCCAGGGCGTACTTCGGTATCTGGCTGGCCCCGCAAGGCCTGTCGGATCCGTTACGGGAAACACTGTTGGCACAAAACCACGGCTGAAGCCGTCTAGATCAAGGGTTGTGCCACTTAGCCAGTAGCCTAGGTTTTTTGTTGCCTGATGACTCTAATACACATATCGTTACATAACTGTACTGCCAGCGTGCGTATGCCTGAAAGGTTCAGTAAGGACGAGCAAAGACGATGGATTGCTTATAAGACAGACAAAGAGAGTAAATAACATGGCCTCGAATACGGGCAAGGGCAAGGCGATTTTTCGCGTTGTCAGCGGCAATTTCCTTGAGATGTTCGACTTCATGGTTTACGGCTTTTATGCCACGGCCATCGCTAAAACCTTCTTTCCTGCCGACAGCGCATTTGCATCCCTGATGCTCTCGCTCGCCACCTTTGGTGCCGGCTTCCTGATGCGCCCGCTGGGTGCAATTTTCCTCGGCGCCTACATTGACCGCCATGGCCGTCGCCAAGGCCTGATCATCACCCTGGCGCTGATGGCGGCGGGCACGGTGCTGATTGCCTGCGTACCCGGCTATGCGACCCTGGGCGTTGCGGCACCGCTGCTGGTCCTGCTCGGTCGCTTGCTGCAGGGCTTCTCCGCCGGCGTGGAACTGGGCGGCGTCTCGGTCTACCTGGCCGAGATCTCGACCCCGGGCCGCAAGGGCTTTTTCGTCAGTTGGCAGTCCGCCAGCCAACAGGCCGCGGTGGTTTTCGCCGGCTTGCTGGGTGTGGGCCTCAACCACTGGCTGAGCCCAGAACAAATGGGTGACTGGGGCTGGCGCGTGCCGTTCCTGGTGGGCTGCATGATCGTTCCGGCAATCTTCCTCATCCGTCGCTCGCTGGAAGAAACACCTGAGTTCCAGGCACGCAAACATCGTCCGAGCCTGTCGGAAGTGATGCGTTCAATCGGTCAGAATTTCGGCCTGGTGCTGGCGGGCACGGCACTGGTGATCATGACCACCGTGTCCTTCTACCTGATCACCGCCTACACCCCGACTTTCGGCAAGTCAGAGCTGCACCTGTCGGACTTCGATGCCCTGCTGGTGACCGTCTGCGTCGGCCTGTCGAATTTTTTCTGGCTGCCGGTGATGGGTGCGCTGTCCGACAAGATCGGGCGCAAACCGTTGCTGCTGGCGGCGACCATCCTGGCGATCCTCACCGCGTATCCAGTGCTGTCCTGGCTGGTGTCGGCACCAAGCTTCAGTCACCTGCTGATCGCCTTGCTGTGGCTGTCGTTCCTCTACGGCTCCTACAACGGTGCCATGGTGGTGGCCCTGACCGAGATCATGCCGGTCGAAGTGCGGACCACCGGTTTCTCCCTGGCCTACAGCCTGGCGACGGCGACCTTCGGCGGCTTTACCCCGGCGGTCTGTACCTATCTGATCCACGTGCTGGACAACAAGGCGGCACCGGGCATCTGGCTCAGTGCCGCGGCAATACTGGGGTTGATTGCGACCCTGGTACTGTTCCGTGGCAACAAGCATGAACTGCGCACGGCGCAGATGGCTGTGTCCAGCCGCGGCTGAGCAGACGCCTTCACCCGCCAGCAAACGCCCGCAATGCCGGCGCTTGCTGGTCACCTCGCGCGCAGCACGGACGTTGCGCGGCGGTTTGCCAAGGGCTCCCCGCCCATCACGGCCCCGGCCTTGACCGTTCGGCCACACGCGACTCACCGGCAACCTTCAACGACTGGCTCCACCCCCCTCCCAGGGCCTTGTACAGGTTCACCTGATTGATCTCCCGGGCCAGCTCCAGCTGCGACCATTTCTGCTGCGCCTCGAACAGCGAGCGATGGGCATCCATCGTCGAGAAGTAGCTGTCCATCCCCGCCTCGAAACGCAATCGCGACTGTCGATAGGCCTCCTGGTAGTCCTCCACCAGGCGCTTCTGTGCCGCCACCTGGGTGAGCATCTCCTGGCGGGCATTGAGCGCATCGGCCGCTTCGCGAAAGGCATTCTGCACCGTCGCCTCATAGGCCGCGGCCCGGCCATCGAATCGTGCATGCGCGCCATCCACCTGAGCCCGTCGGGCACCGCCATCGATCAGGGTCAGGGAGCCGCTCAGGGCGGTCGACCAGAACTGCGCCGGGGCGCTGAGCAAGCGGGAAAAGTCGCCGCTCAGGCTACCCAGCGCCGACGTCAGGGAAAAGGTCGGGAAGTAAGCGCTACGCGCCGCGCCGATATCCGCATTGGCCGCGCGCAGCAAGGCTTCGGCCGCCATGATGTCGGGGCGTCGGGTCATCAGCGAAGAAGGCAGCCCGGCCGGCACATCGGCGGTGGCCAGGGACTCGCCCAACACCCCACTGGGCAAGAGGGCCGGTGGCACCGGCTGACCGACCAGTACCCGCAGTGCATTCATGTTCTGCGCCACCTGCATGCGATAGGTGTTGATCTGCACCGCCGCGGTATTGGTTTGCGCATCGGCCTGATGCACATCGATCTGCGCACTGGAGCCCAGGTTGTAGCTCTTGCGCAGCAACTGCCCGTAGTGGTTCTGGGTCTCGTAGGTGGTCTGGGCGAGATCCAGCAGGTTCTGGCTGGCCTTGAGGCTCAACCAGGTACTGGCGACCTCGCCGATCAGCGCCAGCCGAGCCGTCTGATAGTCCGCTTCGGAAGCTTCGAAGCGAGCGCCGGCGGCGCTTCTCTGGCTACGTATGCGCCCGAACAGATCCAGTTCGTAGGAGGTGAAACCGGCTGTCGCCTGAAAGGTATTGGCGATACTGCCCGCACTGTCCCCACCGCCCGGCGTGCGCACCAGCGGCGGCAACTTGCTGCGCCCGGCATAGGTATCGATGCCGATCGTGGGGAACAACGCCGACTCTGCACCGGCATAACCGGCCCGGGCTTCTTCCACGCTGGCGGCGAACTGGCGCAGGCCGCGATTGTTCTCCAGCGCCAGCTCGATCAGGGTCCGCAGCCGCGGATCGACGATAAACCCATGCCAATCGTGATCGAACGCCTCCCTGGCCGTACAACAGGCGCCTGCCGAACTGGCCGGCCACTGCTGGTCGATCGGCGCATCGGGCTTTTCATAGGGTGGGTCCAGCGAACAGGCGCTGAGCAGGAACAGGGACATCAGGCAAGTCGAAGGTACACAACGGTTCATGATCCACCTCTATCAACGCAGGCCCAACCAGGCTCGCAAGGGTGAAACCAGGGCATCCCACAGGCCGCCACGGGCCCCGGCCACCCGCGACAGGGGCTGTTTGCGCAATCGCGGCGCAGCCGGTCGATAATTCGGTAGCGCGTCATGGGACGGCTCCCGGGATGGCCGGGAGAACGACGGCAACGCACGACGCTCCCCCAGCAACGAACGGCGCAGCAGGGTGCCAAAGGCCATGGCCGGCTCGGCCTTGCTCGCCACATTGACGCTGGCATCACTGAACAACCGGGCGATAAGGCGCTGGCGCAGCCCCTCCTCGAGGTCGACAAAACGCAACCCCAGACGATCGTTGCCCTGGTTGCGCATGACCTCCACGACGAGCCAACCGAGCGAGGGGATCCATAAGTGCCCGCGCACACCGGGCTTGATCAAGTCGGCAACGGCACACGACAAGCACACCCCGCTGACCGAAATATCCACCAGACGCCCCGCAAAGGTTTTCGTCCCCAGTCTCAAGCCAGTGGCTTCATCAATGGGAAAGCGCTCTTCGCCATGCAGCCGCGGCCGGTCAACGCAGGCCACCAGCGTCGCCAGGTTGTAGATCAGCGCGACCACGGTCCAGCACAGGTTGAACAGCATGTTGCCGTCAAAGGCCGCGGCCGTGGCAATGGCGGTGAACGCGCCCACCTGGGAGAACAGGATCAATGCCAGAAAGAACCCGAACAGCTTCCAGTGGATCAGGGTACGGGTGCGGTCGAGCCCCTTGGCGGTCACCTTGAAGGGGCGGCCGAACGGCCGAATCATTGCACTGGCAATCGTTGCGGTGACCGCCAGGGCCGCGACGATCTGCGTGACCTCGGTGAACACCGGCAGGGTTCGGCGTGCCGTGACCCAGGTGCCATAGCCCCAGAAAGCGATCAGTGCCGGCATGCCGAAAGCCAGGAAATCCAAGGGCTTGGCATAGAACCCGGCAATGCCGAAGTACCAGTAGAGCACCGGTGAGACCAGCAGCATCAGGATGAAGGGTTTGGAGAACCAGTGCATCAGGCCATGCAGGTAGTGCACTCGATCATTGAAACTGTAGCCACGGCCACGCAGCGGCCCCTCCTTCAACAGCGCGACCTGAAGGGTTCCCAGGCACCAGCGCGCACGCTGGTTGATGTACTCGGTCAATCCCTCGGCCGACAAACCGATGGACAGTCGCTCGTTGAGCCAGCGGGTCACATAGCCTTGTTGCAGCAGGCGGCAGGTGGTGTAGATGTCCTCGCAGACCGAGCCGGTGGGAAAACCGCCGATGCGGGTAATCAGGTCACGCCGCACCACAAAGGAGGTGCCCACGCAGAACGCCGCGTCCCAGCCATCCTTGGCCGGCTGGAAAACATCGAAGAAGACTCGCTGCTCGTCCACCCAGCAATCGGACGAGCCGAGATTGTGCTGGATCGGATCCGGGTTGTAGTAGAACTGCGGTGTCTGCACCAGGCCTACCCGTGGGTCCTCGAACAACCCCAGGATCCGCATCAGGATCGGTCGCTGGGCGGCGAAGTCGGCGTCCAGCACCAGGATATACGGCGCATTGCTGCTGGCGGCCGACTGGCGCAGCCCGTTGTTCAGATTGCCGGCCTTGGCGTGGGTATTGTCCCCACGCCGGGCATATTGCACCCCGGCCTCGGCGCAATAGTCACGCAACCAGTCACGCCGGGTATCGTCCAGCACCCAGACAGTGAAGTTGGGGTAATCGATGGCCTGGGCGGCAAGAATGGTTTTCTCCAGGATCTCCAGGCCTTCGTTGTAGGTGGCGATAAACACATCCACCGCCGGCACGTCGCGCCCGGCCGCCCGCAAGCGACGCTCGCCGGCATCGGCACTGGCCCGGTGATCGCTGCGACCGAGCAGGACGATAATGGAAAACAGCGTGTAACCGATGGCCATCAGCTCGAAAAACAGAAAGGCATAGGCCCATACCGTGGCAAATCCGCCATGCCCGTCGGGCAAGGTGTCGCGGATACGCCAGGCGGCGTAGTTGACCAGCAGCACCGCGGTGATCGCCCCAAAGCCGGCCCGCGCGCCCCATTGCTCGCGCCGGGTCAGGCAACTGAAGATAATCACCACCGCCAGGGTCCAGAAATTGATTTGCACAATCTGCAATGAGTCCAGTGCCTGCATATCAGTTCGCCTCCTGAGCGCCGGTAAAGGGGTTGACGCCGGTGGCCGCAATAGCGGCCCATGCCGTGGCGCCCAGATGAGGCAGGTGGTAGTAGAAGAAATCGTTGCGCGGCGAGTCCGGACCGATGGCCAGCCCGGTGCTGATTTGCGCCTGCGGCGTCGCGAAGAGCCAACCATGGCCGGCCTGCAACGCCAGCAATACCGACCACAAGGGCTGGGCCCGGTCGGGCAGACCACTCAGACGTGCCACCGCCGCGGCCTGGGCGGTGCCCTCGGTCCAGACGCCATCGGGGTTGCGGTTGAACCCGTAACCGTCGGCGAAACGGTGGCTTTGATCGACAAAGGCAAACACCCGCCGCCAGTCCCGCGGCGGATCGGGAACCGCCAGCAGCGGCCAGAGCTGCGCGTCCAGCCCTGAGCGCAGGCGATCCGACGTTCGCCCATCCTCGCCGGTACCAATCAGAAAGCGCCCCTCACGGTCATCCCACTGGCTTTGCACGAAACCCAGGGCAACCTGCGCCTGGAGCCGCGCATCCGGGTCCGCCGTCAGGCGGTCGAGCGCGATCCAGGCGGCAACCAGGTCGATATTGTGCTCGGTGGACTTCCAGCCTTGCCGGACCTGCTGGTTGAGGTAGCCATAGACGCCGCCGCTGAAGCCCGGGGGTACCTGGGTGTCGTAGGTGTTCTGCTGGACCCAGCGTAGCACCCGCTGGGCCGCGGCAAGATAAGACGGTTCGGCGGTCTGGCGGAAAGCCTCGAGCAGCGCAAGCGCCCCCCAGGCCTGATTGCCGGTGGCACTGCTGACCTGGTAGGCATCCTGGCTCCAGGCATTGCGCTCAGTACTCCAATACCCCGCCAACGCTATGGCCTGGCCCTTGATCGGACCGGCCGCATAGGCATTACGCAAGCGCCCGTCGGCGTACTCGGGGTCATGTTCCACGGCGAACGCCAGGGCATCGGCCAGCCGGCGAGCGGACTGCGCCTTGCCACAGGCGAACAGGGCGATGCTGGCCAGGGCGTTGTCATAGGTGAAGGCCACCCCGCGCAGCGCCAGTATTGCCGGAGGCTGTCCATCCAGGGCCGGATAGCTGGTCAGCAGCACCGGACCGGTACCGGGATAGGCCTGTGTCGCCTGATCCAATGCGCCACAGGTGTCCGCCGCCAGTTGCCCCCGGGCTGGCAGCGCCCAGGCCAGTTGCCCGAGACCCAGCAACCACGCGCCGACCAGCCAGGCCACGCCGCGCCAGCGGCTCATTTCCCCACGACCTCGGCGGAAGCCCAGAGTCCGGGCTTGCACACCATGCTTCGTTGCCTGTCACTGAGATTCGCGGCAAAGGTGGCGACCACATACACGGAGTTCTGCTCGGCGTAGGGGAAAGGCACGCTGTAGGTTCCCGGCTGCAGGTCGGATGAGTGGGACAGCAGTTGCTCGACCTTGGCCGTCAGCGGCTCCTCCAGCCCGCGAATGCTCACCTTCAGCACCGTGTCACGATCGATTTTGCTCGCCACCCGCTCGGGAAAGACCGCGATGACGTAGCTCTCCCCACAATTGGTCGCGCGCACCAGGGTCGAGCCGGCGCGCACCAGCGTACCTTGGGGCGCCACCACCTCCTGGACCGTCCCGGCGGAATAGGCCACCACGTCATAGCCGGACATCAGTTTGATCCGGCTGTTTTCCGCCTCGATCAAGCCGTCGAGCTTTTGCAGCTCCTGCTCCACCGTGGAGCGGTTGCGCTCCTGGTTGTCCAGGCTCAGCTTCAAGGTGACCAGATGCGAGCTGAGGTCGAACATGCGCAACTGGTCAGGGTCCAGGTAGACCTGCTGGTTGGCCGCGCTCAGATCGCCATTGCTGATACCCAACTGTGACCTGACGGTCTCCGCGGCGCCCTGCAACGAGGCCAACTGGGCTTTCGACGAGTCGACCAAGGCATTACTGACCGCTCCCTGGCGGAACAACTCGAGATTGCGCTCCACCGTATCCTGAGCTTCTTTCAAGCGCGCGCTGGCGGCGTAATTTTCGGCCCGCAGGGCTTTCTGGCCGAACAACTGGCGGGTATGGAAAGCCGCCTGGTATTGCTGGCTGATTTTCTCCAGCGCCTGGTAGTACTGCTGGTCATGTTCGAACTGGCTGAGGGAAGACGACAACTCCTGCTCCAGGCTCAAGCGCCGGGTTTGCAAGGTCAGCAAGGTGTCTTGATTGGCCCGGGGGTTTTCCACCACGGCCAGTTGCTGTCCCTCGACAAAGGAGGTGCCCGACTTGATGTTGAGGGAACTCACCACGCCATCGATGGGTGTGGTCAGCAAAATCACCGGGGCATTGAGGATGGCCCGCGTGGCCGACGTCGATAACAACGGCATGAACAAGGTCGACAACAACAGCCACAGGATAAAGACCAGGATGCCCACACCCACCAGTCGGGGTAGCAGGGACAATGGAAAGTGCCTTGTGCGCTCTTCGGTCATGTCAGGTTCTCCCGATAGGACATGAAGACATTCATTCTCAACAAGCAGCCAGTAGCCGCACGTTATCGTGAAAGGCATAAAGCAGGTGTTACCAGCAAAGATGTCCCATCATCAGACCACTACTTGATCTGCCTGACTTAGTTGGTTTCTTAGTGTTGTGAGCAGGAATGATATTCCTGTCTTTTTGGAAGTTGGCATCCGCTCATAGTGACCACTTATCCACTACTTATGTTGCCTGTTTATGACCGAAAGGGACCTGGCGACTTCCACCCTTGCCTGATGGCTAAACGCAGGCATTTTGATAGCTATCCCTTGGAATAGTTTGGGCGTTGTCAGTGGCGACACTAAGTTCAGTTTTTCCCAGTGTCAAGCGCCCGAACATCGGAAACTTGATGACGCCAATTATGTAGCACCCCGTAAATGGGATCCATTAAATGGACGCCCCCCACCCAATGATCAGCAACCAATTATTTTCTCTAGTATTTTAATTGCCTGGAAAAACAAAATGAAAAACACCTCTATATTGATATGATTTCAGCAAAACAACCTACCAGATGAAAGCGATATAACAACAGCGCCCCGCTCAAAGCATCGAAACAACACCTGTTATAAATCCGTCACTCAGGCCCCAATGAAAACGCCCCGACAAGTCGGGGCGTTTTGATGTGCGGCTATTGCTTAGCGCGGGAACGCAGGCGGGTTGACCCCGGCCATGTCTTCCATCACGCGAACCACCTGGCAGCTGTAACCGAATTCGTTGTCGTACCAGACGTACAGGACAACACGGTTATCGTTGCAGATGGTCGCTTCAGCGTCGACCACACCGGCGTGGCGCGAACCGACGAAGTCGGTGGAGACCACTTCCTGGGAATTGACGAAATCGATCTGCTTGTGCAGATCCGAGTGCAGCGCCATGTAGCGCAGGTACTCGTTCATCTCTTCGCGAGTGGTGGCTTTCTCAAGGTTCAGGTTGAGAATGGCCATCGACACGTTTGGCGTCGGCACACGGATCGCGTTACCGGTCAATTTGCCGGCCAGTTCAGGCAAGGCCTTGGCGGCAGCGGTGGCGGCACCGGTCTCGGTGATCACCATGTTCAGCGCGGCGCTACGGCCACGGCGATCGCCCTTGTGGAAGTTGTCGATCAGGTTCTGGTCGTTGGTGTACGAGTGAACCGTTTCAACGTGACCGTTGACGATGCCGAACTTGTCGTTGACGGCCTTGAGCACCGGCACGATGGCGTTGGTGGTGCAGGACGCCGCGGAAACGATCTTGTCGTCGGCGGTGATTTCGCCATGGTTGATGCCATGCACGATGTTCTTCAGCTTGCCCTTGCCCGGTGCGGTCAGGACAACGCGGTCGATCCCCGGGCAGGCCAGGTGCTGGCCCAGGCCCTCGGCGTCACGCCATACACCGGTGTTGTCCACCAGCAGGGCGTTCTTGATGCCGTACTGGGTGTAGTCCACCTCGGTCGGGTTCTTCGCGTAGATGACCTGGATCAGGTTACCGTTGGCGGTGATGGTGTTGTTTTCTTCGTCAATGGTGATGGTGCCGTTGAAGGAACCGTGCACCGAATCGCGACGCAACAGGCTGGCGCGCTTGGTCAGGTCGTTCTCGGCGCCCTTGCGCACCACGATGGCACGCAGACGCAGGCCGTCGCCGCCACCGGTTTTCTCGATCAGGATACGGGCCAGCAGGCGACCGATACGACCGAAACCGTACAGCACCACATCAGTGCCCTTGCGACCGCCAGCGCTTTGCTGGCCAACCACATCGGCCAGTTCTTCGCGAACGAACTGTTCGGCGCTACGGCCATTGCCTTGCGTCTTGAATTTCACGGCCAGCTTGCCCAGGTCCACCGAAGCGGCACCCAGCTTGAGCTCGCTCATCGCCTTGAGCAGCGGGAAAGTCTCGTGGACGGACAGTTCGACATCATCACTCTGACGATGGCGAGCAAAGCGGTGAGCCTTGAGAATCGCGATGACAGACTGGTTGATCAGGCTGCGGCCATAGATCGAACTCACCACATTGTTATTGCGGTAGAGCTGACCGATAAGCGGGATCATCGCTTCTGCAAGCGCTTCACGATCAATCCACTCACCAAGACACTGGTCGGGCTTCTGAGTCACGGGAACCTTCCACATGTAGGGGCTGAAAAAAGGGGCTACATTATGCCGCCGAGTGGCCCTGCGAGCAATGCGCGCCTGTCGTGCATCCAGCAACAAAAACCCTTTTGAAAAAAACGCACCCCGCGCCAGCCCAGTAAATACGCGGCTTGCAGCAGGGCACAAAATGAGTGCTCATGGGCGACTTGTCCGTAACCCTCCAAAACATACGCCCGATACGGCACTACATAATGGGTCGAAAAGCGCTATTTCTTGTCTTAGCCACTACATTTCCCTCAATGCGTAATAGAAACAGTCTGCAACTGACAGGCGGCACCCGGGACCGTTACAATTACCGACTTTGTCGCAACGCTTGGAGCTCAACCTTCCGTGCCCGTTCTGCGTCTACCGCTTCTCCCTGCCGCGGCAGGTAAACAGCACTGGGGCAATCTCCCCGGTGCCGCCCTGAGCCTGGCCATTGCCGAGGCTGCCAGCGCTGCCAAGCGCTTCACCCTGCTGCTGACCGCCGACAGCCAAAGTGCCGAACGGCTCGAACAGGAGCTGAGTTTCTTCGCCCCGGACTTGCCGGTGCTGCATTTCCCGGACTGGGAAACCCTGCCCTACGATCTGTTTTCGCCGCACCAGGACATCATCTCCCAGCGCATTGCCAGCCTTTATCGGCTGCCGGAGCTGGTCCATGGCGTACTGGTGGTGCCGATCACCACCGCCCTGCACCGCCTGGCGCCGACCAAGTTCCTGCTGGGCAGCAGCCTGGTGCTGGATATCGGCCAGAAGCTCGATGTGGAGCAGATGCGTACGCGGCTGGAGGCCACCGGCTACCGTTGCGTCGACACGGTCTACGAGCATGGCGAGTTCGCCGTGCGTGGCGCCCTGATCGACCTGTTCCCGATGGGCAGCAAACTGCCGTACCGCATCGACCTGTTCGACGACGAGATCGAGACGCTGCGCACCTTCGACCCGGAAAACCAGCGCTCCATCGACAAGGTCGATTCGGTGCGCCTGCTGCCGGCCAAGGAGTTTCCGCTGCAGAAAGAAGCGGTCACCCGCTTCAAGGCGCGCTTTCGCGAACGCTTCGATGTCGACTTCCGCCGTTGCCCCATCTTCCAGGACCTGAACAGCGGGATCACCCCCGCCGGTATCGAGTACTACCTGCCGCTGTTCTTCGAGGAAACCTCGACCCTGTTCGACTACCTGCCCCAGGACACCCAGGTGTTCTCCCTGCCGGGCATCGAGCAGGCGGCGGAAAACTTCTGGAACGATGTGCGCAACCGCTACGAGGAGCGTCGCGTCGACCCGACCCGGCCACTGCTGCCACCGGCCGAGCTGTTCCTCCCGGTGGAAGACTGCTTCGCCCGCCTGAAAAGCTGGCCGCGGGTGGTCACCAGCCAGCAGGACGTGGAAACCGGCATCGGCCGTGAACGCTTCGCCGCCCGTGAACTGCCGAACCTGGCGATCGAGGCCAAGGCCAACCAGCCGCTGGCGGCCCTCTCCGCGTTCCTCGACGAGTTCCCTGGTCGCGTGCTGTTCACCGCCGAATCCGCCGGGCGCCGGGAAGTCCTGTTGGAACTGCTCGAACGCCTGAAACTGCGGCCGAAGACCGTCGACAGTTGGCCGGACTTCGCCGCCGGCAAGGATCGCCTGGCAATCACCATCGCGCCGCTGGACGAAGGCCTGGTGCTGGACGATCCGGCCCTGGCGCTGATTGCCGAAAGCCCGTTGTTCGGCCAGCGCGTGATGCAGCGCCGGCGTCGGGAAAAACGCGCCGACGCCAACAACGACGCAGTGATCAAGAACCTCACCGAGCTGCGCGAAGGCGCACCGGTGGTGCATATCGACCACGGTGTCGGCCGCTACCTGGGCCTGGCGACCCTGGAGATCGACAACCAGGTCGCCGAGTTCCTCACCCTGGCCTACGCCGAGGGCGCCAAGCTCTATGTGCCGGTGGCCAACCTGCACCTGATCGCCCGCTACACCGGCAGCGACGACGCCCTCGCCCCGCTGCACCGGCTGGGCTCGGAAACCTGGCAGAAAGCCAAGCGCAAGGCCGCCGAACAGGTCCGTGACGTCGCCGCCGAACTGCTCGACATCTATGCCCGCCGCGCCGCCCGCGAAGGTTATGCGTTCGCCGACCCGAAAGCCGACTACGCCACCTTCAGCGCCGGCTTCCCGTTCGAGGAAACCCTGGACCAGCAGACCACCATCGACGCCGTGCGCGCCGATATGCTCGCGCCCAAGCCGATGGACCGCCTGGTCTGCGGCGACGTCGGCTTCGGCAAGACCGAAGTGGCCATGCGCGCGGCGTTTATCGCCGTGCACGGCGGCAAGCAGGTGGCGATCCTGGTGCCCACCACCCTGCTCGCCCAGCAGCACTACAACAGCTTCCGCGATCGCTTCGCCGACTGGCCGGTGAGCGTGGAAGTGATGAGCCGCTTCAAGTCCGCCAAGGAAGTGAACGCTGCGGTGGCCGACCTCGCCGAAGGCAAGATCGATATCGTCATCGGCACCCACAAGCTGCTGCAGGACGATGTGAAGATCAAGAACCTGGGCCTGGTGATCATCGACGAAGAACACCGTTTCGGCGTGCGCCAGAAAGAACAGCTCAAGGCCCTGCGCAGCGAAGTCGACATCCTCACCCTGACCGCCACGCCGATCCCGCGCACGCTGAACATGGCGGTATCGGGCATGCGCGACCTGTCGATCATCGCCACCCCGCCGGCGCGCCGGTTGTCGGTGCGCACCTTCGTCATGGAGCAGAACAAGAGCACGGTCAAGGAAGCCCTGCTGCGCGAATTGCTGCGCGGCGGCCAGGTCTACTACCTGCACAACGATGTGAAGACCATCGAGAAATGCGCCGCCGACCTCGCCGAACTGGTGCCGGAAGCACGCATCGGCATCGGCCACGGGCAGATGCGCGAACGCGATCTCGAACAGGTGATGAGCGACTTCTACCACAAGCGCTTCAACGTGCTGATCGCCTCGACCATCATCGAGACCGGCATCGACGTGCCGAGCGCCAACACCATTATCATCGAGCGTGCCGACAAGTTCGGCCTGGCCCAGTTGCACCAGCTGCGCGGCCGGGTCGGACGCAGCCACCACCAGGCCTATGCCTACCTGCTGACCCCGGGTCGCCAGCAGATCACTTCCGACGCGGAAAAACGCCTGGAGGCCATCGCCAATACCCAGGACCTCGGGGCCGGCTTCGTGCTCGCCACCAATGACCTGGAAATCCGTGGCGCCGGCGAACTGCTGGGCGACGGTCAGAGCGGGCAGATCCAGGCGGTAGGCTTCACCCTGTACATGGAAATGCTCGAACGTGCGGTCAAGGCCATTCGCAAGGGCGAACAACCCAACCTCGACCAGCCCCTGGGCGGTGGTCCGGAAATCAACCTGCGCCTGCCGGCACTGATCCCCGAAGACTACCTGCCGGACGTGCATGCACGACTGATCCTCTACAAACGTATCGCCTCGGCGACCGACGAAGAGGGTCTCAAGGACCTGCAGGTGGAGATGATCGACCGTTTCGGCCTGTTGCCGGAACCGACCAAGAACCTGGTGCGCCTGACCCTGCTCAAACTGCAGGCCGAGCAGTTGGGTATCAAGAAGGTCGATGGCGGTCCGCAAGGTGGTCGCATCGAGTTCGCCGCGGACACCCCGGTCGATCCGCTGTCGCTGATCAAGTTGATCCAGGGCCAGCCCAACCGCTACAAGTTCGAAGGTGCCACCCTGTTCAAGTTCATGGTACCGATGGAACGTGCTGAAGAACGCTTTAATACACTGGAGGCGCTGTTCGAACGCCTCACCCCGAAAACTGCCTGAAGGACGCCGTATGCGCCTGATACCCTCGCTGGCCTTGTTGTTGGTCCTGATCGCCCCGGCGGCGTTGGCCGACGAGTTGTATCAGATCGAAATGATCCTGATCCGGCAGAACCTGGAGCAACCCTTCCAGAGCCAACCGGCGCCCGAGGATTGGGCCAAGGGGGCCAAACCGGTCACCGCCGACCAGGAGCGCACCCCCAGCCTCAATGAGATGACCGCCAAGCTCGGCGCCAGCGGCAACTACGAGGTGCTGCTGCACAAGGCCTGGCAGCAACCCCTGAGCGACCAGCCGAGCCTGGTCTCGATCACCGAAGGCCAGGAACAGTTCGGCCAGTTCCCGGTAGAAGGTACGCTGAGCCTGACCCTCAAGCGCTTCACCGACGTGCAGGCACAGTTCTGGGTCAACCAGTTCGACAGCAACGGCGTGGTCAGTGCCAGCGAACGCCTGAACCAGACCAGCCAGACCAAGAACGGTCAACTCAACTTCCTCGATGCCGGCCACCTCGCCCTGCTGCTCAAGGTGACCTCACTCGCCGCATCGAAACGCGAAGCGCCGTCACAGAATCTCGACCAGTGAACGTCCGATGCCCTCGTCCCTGACGCCCGCCCTGACCAAACCGCTCGCCGCGTCCTGGGTCAGTCGCTTCAAGGAACAGAGCCTCGAACGGGGCCGGCGCTACGCCCTGGAAAACCGCGTGAGGATCGTCCAGGCCGGCGACAGCACCATTACCGCCAGTTGCGAAGGCTCGGGCGGCAATACCTATCGCCAGACCATTCACCTGCGTGAGTCCGCCAAAGGCACGCTGCTGGTGGTCGACGCCACCTGTACCTGCCCGGTGCGCAGCTGCTGCAAGCACACCGCCGCGGTGTTGCTGCAGGTCCAGGAAACCCTGGCCTACCCGGCGGCGGAAAAAGACGCCCAATTGCTGGAAAAACTCCAGGCGGTACTGGATGCGCGCACGCCGTCACCCTTGCCACAACAGCAGATCGACGACCTGATCCCGGTGCCACGCCTGTGGCTGGCGAGCATCGAGTTCAGTGCCTTCGAGCCGCGCAACGGGCGGATGCAGCGCTATATCCAGCACCGTGCGGCCCTCTCCTTCGACTACCTGGGCGAGTACGTCAGCGGGCAGAAAAACGCCGATATC
Organism: Pseudomonas gingeri; assembly: GCF_013385425.1. Lineage (GTDB taxonomy): Bacteria > Pseudomonadota > Gammaproteobacteria > Pseudomonadales > Pseudomonadaceae > Aquipseudomonas > Aquipseudomonas gingeri_D. The sequence goes on from NZ_JACAQA010000018.1 coordinate 282,834, forward strand.
ATCCTGCGCCAGGAACACCAGAGCCTGCGTATCAAGCGTCAGCTTGAAGCGGAAAAGGCCTGTCGCGAGCAATTGCGCCTGCTGGGGTTCAAGATCGCCACGCGCCAGAGCAAGGCATTGCCGGAAAGTGCCGGCGAGCTGTTCGAAATGGTCAATGACAGCGCCTGGCTGAATTTCACCCTCAACGAACTGCCGGGCCTGCGCGCCCAGGGCTGGGAATTGCAGATCGAGGAGGACTTCGGTTTCGACCTCAGCCCCGTGGAGGACTGGTACGCCACGGTCGACGAAGCCCCCGAACGCGACTGGTTCGACCTGGAGCTGGGGATCATCGTCAATGGCGAGCGCCTGAGCCTGCTGCCGATCCTGCTGAACCTGGTGCGCTCGCATACCGAACTGCTCAATCCCGAGCGCCTGGCCCGGCGCCGCGACGACGAACTGATCCTGGTGAATATCCCGGCCTCCCCCGCCGGCAACCACGGGCCGCTGCAAGTCGCCTTGCCCTATGGGCGCCTGCGGCCGGTGCTGAACACCCTGGGCGAGTTCTACCTGCAGGAGCCCGGTACCACCCGCCTGCGCCTGAGCCATGCCGATGCGACCCGGCTCAACCCGCTGGACGAGCTGTCGCTGCTCTGGGAAGGCGGCGAACAGATTCGTGGCTTCGCCCAGCGGTTGCGGGATATCCGCGACTACAGCGCGGCGATCCCCGAAGGCCTCAACGCGACGCTGCGCCCTTACCAGCACGAAGGCCTGAGCTGGATGCAGTCGCTACGGCAACTGGAAGTCGGCGGCATTCTGGCCGATGACATGGGCCTGGGAAAAACCTTGCAGACCCTGGCCCACATTCTCAGCGAAAAGCAGGCCGGGCGCCTGGACCGTCCCTGCATGGTGGTGATGCCCACCAGCCTGATTCCCAACTGGCTGGACGAGGCGGCGCATTTCACCCCGCAGCTCAAGGTGCTGGCGCTGTACGGTGCCGGACGCAAGAAGCATTTCGAGCAATTGCAGGATTACGACCTGCTGCTCACCACCTATGCCCTGCTGCCCAAGGATATCGAGCTGCTCAAGGCCCAGCCGCTGCACGTGCTGGTACTCGACGAGGCGCAGTACATCAAGAACCCCGGCAGCAAGGCCGCCCAGGCCGCCCGCGAACTGGATGCGCGGCAACGCCTGTGCCTGAGCGGAACGCCGCTGGAAAACCACCTGGGCGAGCTCTGGTCGTTGTTTCACTTTTTGTTGCCGGGCTGGCTGGGGGACGTGAAAAGCTTCAATCGCGACTATCGAACTCCGATCGAAAAACACGCCAGTGAAGTCCGCCTGCAACACCTCAACGGCCGGATCAAGCCCTTCCTGCTGCGCCGCACCAAGGAACAGGTGGCCACCGAACTGCCCCCCAAGACCGAGATCATCCACTGGGTCGAACTCAACGAGGCCCAGCGCGATGTCTACGAGACCATGCGCCTGGCCATGGACAAGAAGGTCCGCGCCGAGATCACCCGCAAGGGCGTGGCCCGCAGCCAGATCATCATCCTCGAGGCGCTGCTCAAGCTGCGCCAGGTCTGCTGCGACCTGCGCCTGGTCAACGACGCGCCCCTGCCCGCGCGCGGCAGCGCCTCCGGCAAGCTCGACAGCCTGATGGAGATGCTCGAAGAGTTGTTCGATGAAGGGCGGCGGATCCTGTTGTTCTCGCAGTTCACCTCGATGCTGTCACTGATCGAGGTGGAGTTGCGTAAACGCGGGGTGGCCTATGCGCTGCTGACCGGGCAGACCCGTGACCGGCGCACGCCGGTCAAGGACTTCCAGAGCGGCAAGTTGCAGATTTTCCTGATCAGCCTCAAGGCCGGCGGCGTGGGGCTGAACCTCACCGAAGCCGACACGGTGATCCACTACGATCCGTGGTGGAACCCGGCCGCCGAACACCAGGCCACCGACCGCGCCTATCGGATTGGCCAGGAGAAGCCGGTGTTCGTCTACAAGATGATTGCCCGCGGTACGGTGGAGGAAAAGATCCAGCACCTGCAACGGGAAAAATCGGACCTGGCCGCCGGTGTGCTCGACGGCCGTCAGGCCGGCGACTGGCAGTTGCAGAACGACGATATCGAAGCCCTGTTCGCGCCGCTGCCGGACAAGAAAGCCGGTCGTTAACGGCCCGCCGCGAGCACCCGCGCCAGGGTCGACTTCACCTGGCCCATGCCGTCATGCAAGGCTTGCTCGATCTCGGCCATGGTGATCACCGCCGTCGACTTGCCCGCCGCCGGGTTCACCACCAATGCCAGGCAGGCATAGTCCAGTTCCAGCTCGCGGGCCAGTGCGGCTTCCGGCATGCCGGTCATGCCGACGATATCGCAGCCGTCGCGTTCCAGCCGGGCGATCTCGGCCACTGTCTCCAGGCGCGGCCCCTGGGTGCAGGCATAGACGCCATGACTACTATAGGCGCACCCCTCGGCCGCCAGCGCCGCAATCAGCTGTGCCCGCAGGCCTTCGCTGTAGGGATAGCTGAAATCGATATGGGTCACCTGCTCCAGATCATCGGCAAAATAGGTGTGCTGGCGACCGCTGGTGTAGTCGATCAACTGATGCGGCACACAGAAATGCCCGGTACCCATTGCCGCATGAATCCCGCCCACGGCGTTGACCGCCAGGATCGCCTCGGCTCCCGCCTGTTTCAGCGCCCAGAGGTTGGCCCGGTAGTTCACCTGATGCGGCGGAAAACGGTGCGGGTGCCCATGACGCGCCAGGAACAGCACCTCACGCCCGGCGTATTCACCGATCTGGATATCCGCCGAAGGGGCGCCGTAGGGCGTATCCAGCGTCAACGACTGACGAATGCTCAAGCCTTCGAGCTGGGTCAGGCCCGTGCCGCCGATAATCGCGTAAACCGTCATGCGGGATTCCTCAGTCAATCAGTTGAGCATCTTTAAGCGCCATCAACGCCGACAACCAGCGTGGATCCTGGCGATAATCGGTGCGGGCGAACCCCTGGCCGCGCATCCGCGCAATGCGCGGCGACGGCTGGACCTTCAGGCGCTGGGCGGCACTCAAGGCCAACTCGGCGGCCGCTCGGTCGTTGCACACCAGGCCCATGTCACAGCCGGCGGACAACGCCGCTTCGATCCGGCTCGCGGCGTCGCCAACCACATGGGCACCGGCCATCGACAGGTCATCACTGAAGATAACCCCGTCAAATTGCAATTCGCCACGCAGGATCTCCTGCAGCCAACGGCGCGAGAAACCGGCGGGTTGCGCATCGACCTGTGGATAGATGACATGGGCCGGCATCACCGCCGCAAGCTGTTTGCTCAAGCGGGCGAAAGGCAGCAGGTCATTGGCGCGGATCTCATCCAGGCTCCGCTCATCGGTGGGAATCGCCACATGGGAGTCGGCTTCGGCCCAGCCATGGCCGGGGAAGTGCTTGCCGGTGGCGGCCATGCCGGCGCTGTTCATACCGCGGATAAAGGCTCCGGCGAGCAACGCCGCACGCTCGGGATCACCCTCGAAGGCGCGGCTGCCGACCACCGCGCTGCGCTGGTAGTCGAGGTCCAGGACCGGCGCAAAGCTGAGGTCCAGGCCCACGGCCAGCACCTCGGTCGCCATCAGCCAGCCGCACTGCTCGGCCAGGTATTCGGCGTTCGGATTGTCGGCAAGCGCGCGCATCGCCGGCAAGCGTACGAAGCCCTGGCGCAAGCGCTGCACCCGTCCGCCTTCCTGGTCGACCGCCAGCAGCAGGTCCGGGCGCACGGCGCGAATCGCCGCGCTCAGTTCGCGAACCTGGCGCGGGTGCTCGATATTGCGCGCAAAGATAATCAACCCGCCGACTTGCGGCTGGCGCAACAACTGGCGATCTTCAGCCGTCAACCAGGTACCGGCGACGTCCACCATCAGGGAGCCTTGCAGGGCAGTACTCATAGGGAATCCTTGGACAAAAGTGCCCATTGCCCTCGCGGACCTGCACGCCAGGCGGCGACAGACAGGCACGGCAACACCTTGCCATGGACAGCGCCAGGCAAGCAGGAACGGGCAAGGGAGGCTTGGAACAAAAAGAAATCAGGCATGGGCGGCAGCTTAGCGGATCAAAGCCGGCGCGCCCACCCGTACCTTATCAAACCTTGGCAGCCGCAGCCGGTGCCGGTGTCGACTTGCTGCGCGGGCGCAATTGCGCCGCCGCCATGGAGGCATCGGTGACACCACTGTCGGCACGCATGCCGGCCGCGAGGAACGGCACCATCAGGCGCATGACCTGCTCGATGGAAGTATTGACCCCGAAGTCGGTCTCGGCAATCGCCCGCAAGGCCTTGATACCCGACATGCTGAACGCCGCCGCGCCGAGCATGAAGTGCACGCGCCAGAACAGCTCGATCGGTGGAATCCGTGGCGCGGCATCGTTGACCAACAGCATATAGCGTCGGAACACCTTGCCGTACATGTCTTCCAGATAACGCCGCAGGTGGCCCTGGCTCTGGCTGAAGGCCAGGCCCAGCAAACGCATGAAGATCGACAGATCGTTACCACTACGCGGTTGTACCACCAGCGCCTGCTCGACGAGGATTTCCAGCAGCTCTTCCAGCCCGGGCTTGACCTCGGGTTTGGCCTGGCGTCGCTCCAGCTCACGGTCGAGGCTGATGCAGAACGGGCCGAGGAAACGCGAGAACACCGCCTGGATCAGGGCCTTCTTCGAGCCGAAGTGGTAGTTCACCGCCGCGAGATTGACCCCCGCCTTACTGGTGATCAACCGCAATGAGGTCTCGGCGAAACCTTTTTCCGCGAACAATTGCTCGGCAGCATCGAGAATGCGTTCAACGGTTTCCGACTGGGCCATGGTTACTCCGCCTGACAAACACTTGTTTGAAACATACGTTTCAGCCCTGGGAATGTCAAGTCTGGCGGTCCGTTCGTGGCCCACCGGTCGAGCATTAAATCATACAAATCCTGGCCTGTAGCCATCCTCGGCGGCCATAGCCCGGAGACCGTCCGGCGGACACGAGAAAAAGGAGGATTGCCAAGCGCCTTGCACTGTATATAATCCCAGTCACTGTATAAAAAGACAGAGCGCTCAACATGATAAAACTGACGCCACGCCAAGCCGAGATTCTGGCCTTTATCAAACGATGCCTGGATGACAATGGTTATCCGCCGACCCGCGCGGAAATCGCCCTGGAGCTGGGGTTCAAGTCACCGAACGCGGCCGAAGAGCACCTCAAGGCCCTGGCCCGCAAGGGTGCGATCGAAATGACCCCGGGCGCATCCCGCGGCATTCGTATCCCCGGTTTCGAAGCCAAGAGCGATGAATCCACCCTGCCGATCATCGGCCGCGTGGCCGCCGGTGCGCCGATTCTCGCCCAGCAGCACGTCGAGGAATCCTGCAACATCAACCCGACCTTCTTCCATCCCCGGGCCGACTATCTGTTGCGCGTCCACGGCATGAGCATGAAGGACGTCGGCATTTTCGACGGTGACCTGCTGGCCGTGCACACCTGCCGCGAAGCCCGCAACGGCCAGATCGTGGTGGCGCGGATCGGCGACGACGTCACCGTCAAGCGCTTCAAGCGCGAAGGCAGCAAGGTCTGGCTGCTGGCGGAAAACCCCGAGTTCGCCCCCATCGAAGTCAACCTGAAAGACCAGGACTTCGTCATAGAAGGTTTGAGTGTCGGCGTTATTCGCCGCTGAAGGAGGCGTCATGCAATTCCAGCAAACCCCACAACATGCACAACTTTCCCTGTTCGAAGCGTTCATGGCGCAACCCCTCGCGCCCCTGCTCAAGGAGGTGGTCGAAGCCCCCTGGAGCACTGAGCCAGAAGTGTTCAGTGAACTGTCGTTGCGGGGCGCTGCCGGGAGTTGCCTGAGCCTGCTGGCACCGATCCTGCGGGAGTTGAGCCAGGATCAGGAGGCCCGCTGGCTGACCCTGATCGCCCCGCCAGCCAGCCTGACCCAGGCCTGGCTGCGGGATGCAGGGCTCAACCGGGAGCGGATTCTGCTCCTGCAACCCAGCAGCGCTCAAAACGCCCAGCAATTGACCTGTGAAGCCTTGCGCCTGGGCCGTAGCCACACCGTGGTCAGCTGGCTGAACCCGCTGAATGCCAGTGCGCGCCAACAGCTGATCAACGCGGCTCGCCAAGGCGATGCGCAAAGTCTGAATATTCGTTTGGGCTGACGGTTTGAACGGCCGTCAGGGCCGGTGCGGCATGCTGATCGCCCAGGGCTTCTCCAAGACAGAGAAACCGACCTGAAACGTCATCCAGCGTCGAACGAGCCTCGGTTTCAATGAAGAACCCGTGGCCCGCCGTCGTCTTTCTCGATTTCACCTTCGGCCAAACGCCCAGCCATCTGCACGCCGACGCTCAACATGGCCTTGGCCACCTCGACGTGCTGGCCCTGCAGGAACGCCTTGGCATCTTCGGAAAAGTTAAGGGTCACCAGAGAACCTTCGTCCTCGGCCCGGCGCAGCTCGATGCGGCCGTCCGGCAGCTCGACAATTTCTAGAAAGGACGTAGGCATAGTGTCAGTTCTCCACGAAAGGCCATTATTGTATCAGTCATCAACGGCACCTCGCAGGAGAACTGAAGCGCTTTCTTTACCACTTGATGAACATCTGACAGATGGAGACTACTTTTTTCAAAGAAAAAGGCGACAAAATAATCGCCCTCTGTTCATCCATATGCCCGTTCAATCACTCAGCACTCGTTGAGCCCATCGCGAAAACGGATCGCCAGCGCCTTCAGGTTCTGCCGCCAGCTCTCCAACTCCTCACGCCCCAGCTCGGGCGCCTCGTCCTCATCCAGGCTCACCGCCACGATCAACGGCTGCAACACGTCGCCCTTGACCTTCCTGGGGGCCTGGGGCGGCAGATACAGTGCAGCATGAGCACTGATCAAGCGGGCCAGCCAGGTCTGCGGGCCATGGGCCAACTCCACCAGCTCGGCCATTTCCGGAATGGCGATCGCCTCCAGCACTTCGCGGGTCAGCAGCAACTCGGCCCGCGGCGCGGCGGCCTGGGGCAGGCGGTAGAAGCCGGCAATCTCATGGCAGAGCCCGAGCAGCGCACCGTATAGATGAAACACCGCGGCTTCGCGCTCGGCCTGGATCAGCGCCAGGGCATTCATCGCCCCGCTCGTCTCGGCCTTGCCCAGGGCTTCCAGGGCGAGGCCGGCGTAAAAAATCTTCTGGTTGGTACGGGTATAGAGTTCGTTGGCCATGACGGCGCGCTCCAGGGAAAAAGGCCACAGGCAGGTCAGTCAGTTTCAGGGATCGACCAAGTTCGCCGCAAGCCAAAAAAGACAAAGGCCGCGTGAAAACCCAAGTTTTCACGCGGCCCCGGTGCTCACACCCGATCAGCGGATCAGGTGCTCAGCTTACGAGCGCTTGTCTTCCACCGTCCATTTGCCGCCGTCGTAGAACGCCTTCCAGCCGGTCGGCTTGCCTTCCACTTCGGTCTGCACGTACTGCTCCTTGGTCTTGCGACTGTAGCGAATGACCGATGGACGACCGTCCGGGTCCTTCTGCGGAGCATCACACAGGAAGTGGTACTTGGGATCGATCTCGTCCTTGTGGGGAAGGATCTCGATCACCAGCGGCGCGCGGGTTTCACGGTTTTTCGGGAACTGGCTGGCGGCCAGGAACAGGCCGGAAGCACCGTCACGCAGGATATAGGTGTCGTTGACCTTATCGCACTTGAGTTCCGGCATCTTCACCGGGTCCATCTTCGGCGGCGCCGCGTCACCGCTCTTGAGCAGCTTGCGGGTGTTCTTGCAGGTCGCGTTGGTGCACCCGAAGAATTTGCCGAAACGGCCAGTCTTGAGTTGCATCTCGCTACCGCACTTGTCGCATTCCAGGCTCGGGCCTTCGTAGCCCTTGATGCGGTAGCTGCCTTCTTCGATCTCGTAGCCGTCGCAATCCGGGTTGTTACCGCAGATGTGCAGCTTGCGCTTCTCGTCCAGCAGGTAGGCGTCCATCGCCGTGCTGCAGATCGGGCAGCGATGCTTGCCGCGCAGCACCAGGGATTCCGATTCACCCTCGTCGTCGGCGGCGATTTCATCCCCCGGCACCAGGTTGACGGTGGCCTTGCAGCGTTCCTTGGGCGGCAGGCTGTAACCCGAGCAGCCGAGAAACACGCCGGTGGAGGCGGTGCGAATCTGCATCGGCCGGCCACAGGTCAGGCACGGGATGTCAGTCATCACCGGCTGGTTGGCGCGCATGCCGCTGTCAGGGCTTTCAGCCACTTCGAGCTTTTTCTTGAAGTCGCCGTAGAACTCGTCGAGCACGTTCTTCCAGTCACGCTCGCCCTGGGCCACGTCGTCGAGATGCTCTTCCATGCTGGCGGTAAAACCGTAGTCCATCAGGTCGGAGAAGCTTTCCGAAAGGCGCTCGGTGACGATGTCGCCCATCTTCTCGGAGTAGAAGCGACGGTTGTGCAGCGCCACATAACCACGATCCTGGATGGTCGAGATGATCGCCGCGTAGGTCGAAGGACGACCGATACCGCGCTTTTCCATTTCCTTGACCAGGCTGGCTTCGGAGTAACGGGCCGGCGGCTTGGTGAAGTGCTGGGTCGGATCGAGCTGGATCAGCTTCATCACCTCACCCTGGGCCATGTCCGGCAGCACATCGTCGTCGCCCGGCTTGCTCATCTGCGGCAAGACACGGGTGTAACCGTCGAACTTGAGGATACGGCCCTTGGCACGCAGCTCGAAGTCACCGGCGGCGACGCTGACGGTGGTCGACAGGTATTGCGCCGGCAGCATCTGGCAGGCCACGAATTGGCGCCAGATCAGCTCGTAGAGGCGCTCGGCATCACGCTCCATGCCCGACAGCTTGCTCGGGTCGGTATTCACATCCGAAGGACGGATGGCTTCGTGAGCTTCCTGGGCGCCGGCCTTGCTGCTGTAGACGTTGGCGTTTTCCGGCAGGTACTTCGCGCCGAACTCGCCTTCGATATAGGTACGCGCCATCGCCACGGCATCAGCCGAGAGGTTGGTGGAGTCGGTACGCATATAGGTGATGTAGCCCGCTTCGTACAAGCGCTGGGCCATCATCATGGTTTTCTTCACGCCGAAGCCCAGGCGGTTGCTCGCGGCCTGCTGCAGGGTGGAAGTAATGAAGGGGGCCGACGGCTTGCTGCTGGTCGGTTTGTCCTCGCGCTTGGCGATGGTGTAGGCCGACGCCTTGAGCTTCTCCAGGGCCGCCATGGCCTGGGCTTCATTCAGCGGCTTGAACGCCTCGCCCTTCTCCCGCGCCACTTCGAAGCGCACCTTGGCGCCCTTGGCGGTGCCGAGGTCGGCGTGGACTTCCCAGTACTCTTCGGGGTTGAACGCACGGATCTCGCGTTCACGCTCGACCACCAGCTTCACCGCCACCGACTGTACGCGACCGGCGGAGAGGCCACGGGCGATCTTCGACCAGAGCAACGGCGAGACCATGTAACCCACGACCCGGTCGAGGAAACGGCGGGCCTGCTGGGCATTGACGCGATCGATATCCAGCTCGCCGGGCGCCGAGAAGGCTTCCTGGATGGCTTTCTTGGTGATCTCGTTGAACACCACGCGCTTGTAGCGGCTGTCATCACCACCGATGGCTTCGCGCAGGTGCCAGGCAATGGCTTCCCCTTCGCGGTCCAAGTCGGTTGCGAGATAGATGGTGTCGGCATCCTTGGCCAGGCGGCGCAGCTCCTCGATCACCTTCTCCTTGCCGGGAAGGATCTCGTAGCGAGCTTTCCAGCCGTGATCCGGGTCGACGCCCATGCGCGAGACCAGCTGCTTGCGCGCCTTCTCCTTCGCCGTCAGCACGGGGGCTTCGCCAACCGCCGCCTTGCCGCGCTTGGCAGCGGGCTCTTTGGTGGCACTCGCCGAACCGCTGGTGGGCAGGTCTCGGATATGGCCGATACTCGACTTCACCACGTACTGGGTACCCAAGTACTTGTTGATGGTCTTGGCCTTAGCCGGGGATTCCACAATGACCAGCGATTTGCCCATGGATCAGAAAATTCCTGAATGCTAGAAGTGAGAGGCGGCCTGCGCCTGACGCGGCACCGCTATATATAGTGGCTACAAGGTGAGGTCAAGCGCAGGGTTCTGCGCGACCTCTCCTCAAGGCCTTGAAAAAAGGCTCGGTTCAGCTTGCACCAAAGCAAAGCGCGGGACCTGTTCGCCGTCAACCTCGACCGACTCCAGGAACATGCTCAAGGGACGTACCCAAAAGCCGTAATCGCCATACAGGGCTTGGTAGAACACCAGTTCCTCGTCGGTCTCGGAGTGCCGCGCAACGTTGAAAACACGGTACTGCGGCCCCTTGTAATGCTGATAGAGCCCGGGTTCCAATTTCATGTATCGGCTCCTTACAAATAAAAATAAAAAAATTCGGAAAAACAAAAGCCGGGGCACCAGGCCCCGGCTTCCTTCGACGAGACGCTTAGACGCGTTCGAAGACGGTGCTGATGCCCTGGCCGAGGCCAATGCACATGGTGGCTACCCCAAGGGTACCGCCATTCTGCTTCATCACGTTGAGCAAGGTGCCGGAAATCCGCGCACCGGAACAACCGAATGGGTGGCCCAAGGCAATCGCGCCGCCGTGCAGGTTAACCTTCTCGTTCATCTTGTCGAGCACTTTCAAATCCTTGAGCACCGGCAGGGCCTGTGCGGCGAAGGCTTCGTTGAGTTCGAAGAAGTCGATGTCGGAGATCGCCAGGCCCGCACGCTTGAGCGCTTTCTGGGTCGCCGGTACCGGACCATAGCCCATGATCGCCGGATCCACACCCGCCACGGCCATGGAACGGATCACCGCCAAAGGCTGGATCCCCAGGTCCTGGGCACGCTGGGCCGACATCACGATCATGCACGAGGCGCCGTCGGTGATCTGCGAAGAAGTCCCCGCCGTCACGGTGCCGCCCTTGGGGTTGAACGCCGGCTTCAAGGCCGCCAGGCTTTCCAGGGTGGTTTCCGGACGAATGGTTTCGTCGTAGTCGAACACCTTCAGGAAGCCGTTCTCGTCATAACCCTGCATCGGGATGATCTCGTCCTTGAACTTGCCTTCCACGGTAGCCTTGTGGGCCAACTGGTGGGAGCGCACGCCAAAGGCGTCCTGCTGCTCGCGGGTGATGCCGTGCATCTTGCCGAGCATTTCCGCGGTCAGGCCCATCATGCCCGAGGCTTTCGCCGCGTACAGCGACATGTGCGGGTTCGGATCGACACCGTGCATCATGCCGACATGGCCCATATGCTCGACGCCGCCGACGACGAAGACGTCACCGTTGCCGGTCATGATCGCCTGGGCGGCGGTGTGCAGCGCGCTCATGGACGAGCCACACAGGCGGCTGACGGTCTGGCCGGCCGCGGTGTGCGGGATCTGGGTCATCAGCGACGCCATGCGGGCGATGTTCCAGCCCTGCTCCAGGGTCTGGTTCACACAGCCCCAGATCACGTCCTCGACTTCGTTCGGGTCGACCTTGACGTTGCGTTCCAGCAGTTTGCTGATCAGGTGCGCCGACATGTCCTCGGCGCGGGTGTTGCGGTGCATGCCGCCCTTGGAGCGGCCCATCGGAGTACGACCGAAGTCGACAATCACGACGTCTCTAGGATTCAAGCTCATATCGTTCACTCTCGCTCTAGTGTGGGCGCTTAACCGAAGAACCGCTGGCCAGTCTTGGCCATTTCACGCAGCTTCGCGGTCGGGTGGTACAGCGCGCCCAGGTCGGCGTACTGATCGGCCAGGGCCACGAATTCGGCGACACCGATGGAATCGATGTAGCGCAACGCACCGCCACGGAAGGGAGGGAAACCAATACCGTAGACCAGACCCATGTCGGCTTCGGCGGCGGTTTCGACAATACCGTCTTCCAGGCAACGCACGGTTTCCAGGCACAGCGGGACCATCATCCAGTTGATGATGTCCTCGTCGGTCACTTCACGCTGCTCGTAGATGATCGGCTTGAGCACTTCCAGCACCGACGAATCGGCGACTTTCTTCTGCTTGCCGCGCTTGTCGGTCTCGTAGGCGTAGAAACCCTTGCCGTTTTTCTGACCCAGGCGATTGGCTTCGTAGAGGGCATCCACCGCCGAACGGCGATCGTCCTTCATACGGTCCGGGAAACCTTCAGCCATCACGTCACGACCGTGGTGGCCGGTGTCGATGCCGACCACGTCCATCAGGTAGGCCGGGCCCATCGGCCAGCCGAACTTCTCCATGATCTTGTCGATACGGACAAAGTCCACACCGGCGCTGACCAGCTTGGCGAAACCGCCGAAGTACGGGAACAGGATACGGTTGACCAGGAAGCCCGGGCAGTCGTTGACCACGATCGGGTTCTTGCCCATTTTCTTGGCGTAGGCCACGGTGGTGGCGACCGCTTCTTCGCTGGACTTCTCGCCACGGATCACTTCCACCAGCGGCATCATGTGTACCGGGTTGAAGAAGTGCATGCCGACGAAGTTTTCCGGACGCTTGAGGGCCTTGGCCAGCAGGCTGATGGAAATGGTCGAGGTGTTGGAGGCGAGGATCGCATCTTCCTTGACCTGGGCTTCCACTTCCGCCAGTACCGCTTGCTTGACTTTAGGGTTCTCGACGACCGCTTCAACCACCAGATCGACGTGACCGAAATCACCGTAGGACAGCGTAGGACGAATGCCGTTGAGCACTTCAGCCATCTTCGCCGCGGTCATGCGACCTTTATCAACGCGACCGACCAGCAGTTTCGCGGCTTCCGCCAGACCCTGCTCGATGCCGTGCTCGTTGATGTCCTTCATCAGGATCGGCGTGCCTTTGGAGGCCGACTGATAAGCGATACCGCCACCCATGATACCGGCGCCCAATACGGCGGCCTGTTTCACGTCCCTGGCGATTTCGTCGTAGGCCTTGGCCTTTTTCTTCAGTTCCTGGTCGTTCAGGAACAGACCGATCAGGCTTTGCGCAGCCGAGGTCTTGGCCAGTTTCACGAAGCCGGCGGCTTCGATTTCCAGGGCCTTGTCGCGCCCGAAGTTGGCGGCTTTCTGGATGGTCTTGATCGCTTCGACCGGAGCCGGGTAGTTCGGACCGGCTTGACCAGCAACAAAACCCTTGGCGGTTTCGAAGGCCATCATCTGTTCGATGGCGTTGAGCTTGAGCTTGTCCAGCTTCGGCTGGCGCTTGGCCTTGTGGTCGAGCTCGCCGGAGATGGCGCGCTTGAGCAGTTCCAGAGCGGCTTCCTGGAGTTTTTCCGGAGCAACCACGGCATCGACGGCGCCGACTTTCAGGGCGTCTTCGGCACGGTTTTCCTTACCGGCGGCAATCCACTCGATGGCGTTGTCCGCACCGATCAGGCGCGGCAGACGGACGGTACCGCCAAAGCCCGGGTAGATGCCCAGCTTGACTTCCGGCAGGCCGATCTTGGCGCTGCTGGACATGACGCGGAAGTCCGCGGCCAGGCACATTTCCAGACCGCCGCCCAGGGCGATGCCATTGATCGCGGCGACAGTCGGCACGGCCAGGTCTTCGAAATCGCTGAAAATCTTGTTGGCTTCGAGGTTGGCAGCGACCAACTCGGCATCCGGCAACTTGAAGTTGTCGACAAATTCGGTGATGTCGGCGCCGACGATAAAGACGTCCTTGCCGCTGCTGACGATCACGCCCTTGACGGACGCATCAGCCTTGAGGGTGTCCACGGCCTGGCGCAATTCGCCTAGGGTTAGACGGTTGAACTTGTTGACGGACTCACCCTTGAGGTCGAACTTCAGTTCGACGATGCCACTTTCAAGAGCCTTAACCGTGATGGCTTTACCTTCGTAAATCATCAACTGATCTCCACGATATGGAAGCTGAACAGTACACGTCGGACGCGAGCGGATGGTACGGCACTGACGTTACCGTCGATGCTACGCCAAGCCGCCAGGCACACCCGCCAACGCGATAGTCGGGATTCTGTTTGGAGCCGTCTGATCAGACAAACGCTCAATTCATACGCCCGTTTGATTTGGGTGTGGACACCTTCACGGAATTCGCGGCAATTGTCAATTGCCGAAAACATTGCGAAAAAAACGACTTCCCGGTCATATTCCGGGCGTGAAAGCCCCCTGGGCACCTGGCTTTATGGCCGCCCATTCAGCGAATCAATAGTGTAGCGGCGAGCGGCCGATCCCGCCTTGCGTCAAGCCAGGGCCTTGAGCACCGCCGCGATGGCCGGCAAGGCCTGGGCATCGCCGCGCTCGCCCCAATACACGGCGATCATCTGCTTGTCCGCCTCGATCTTGTAGGCGTTGTCTGGCAACGTGCGCAAATGCGCCAGCAGCTTGTCATCGGTCAAGATTTCCCGCCATTGGTTGGCCCAGACTCCCGGGGCGGTCTGCCAATAGCACCAGCACGGGCTGTCGGCGCGCAGGCGCGGCCGATGGTATTGCGCACAGGGGCTCGGCGGCTCGTGAGGCAGCCAGTGCGGCCACTCCTGGGGCGCCAGTTGCATGCCCAGGCCGATGCGCCGCGCTTCCATGCGCACGGCCATCATCCCGCTCTGAAGGCGCGATGGACGCAACCAGGCCAGGGGACTCAATACCAGCGCGAGGATTGACACCACTATCCATACCGTCATATCTAACTCTCTCGATTCTTGATGAGCGATGGGTTCGCCGCCGAACCAATCCGCTTGAAACCAGCCATACTTAAAGCTAATGCGATCCTCAGGAGTGCCTTTCATGAGCTACGAACACATTCTGGTAGCTGTCGACCTGACAGAAGAATGCGACCCGGTCATCAAGCGCGCACGCGAACTGTCGGTCAGCAGCGGAGCCAAGCTGTCCCTGGTGCATATCGTCGAGCCCATGGCCATGGCGTTCGGCGGTGACGTGCCGATGGACCTTTCGCAGTTGCAGCAACAGCAATTCGACCAGGCCAAGGAGCGCCTCGATCGGCTGATCGTCAAATACCCGGAGGTCTCGCGGGACAACTGCCACCTGACCTACGGCCAGCCGCGCCAGGAAATCCACCATCTGGCCAAGGAACAGCATTGCGACCTGATCGTGGTCGGCAGCCATGGCCGCCACGGCCTGGCGCTGCTGCTGGGCTCCACCGCCAATGACGTCCTGCACGGTGCGCCCTGCGATGTGCTGGCGGTGCACCTGGTCAAACGCCCGACCTGATCCTACAGGTTCGCGCAAGTCATAAAATATCGGCAACACCAATAAAAAGCCCGGCCCCCACGCAAATGGGGCCGGGCTTTTTTTTGTCACTGGCCGATCATCAGGCGTCCAGCTCGGCCCAACGTTCCACCATCACTTCCAGCTCGACCTGGAGTTTTTCCAGCCCGGCGATGACCGCGGCGGTCTCCGCCGCCGGACGCTGATAGAACCTCGACTCGGCCATTTCGGCTTCAACAGCGGCAATCTGTTGTTCCTTGGCTTCGATTTCACCCGGCAACGCTTCCAGCTCGCGCTGCAATTTGTAGCTGAGCTTTTTCTTCGCCACCGGCTGTTCGACCGCTGCCGCAGGTGCCGGCGCAGCCGCCACTACCGCGGAGTTGAGCTCGGCCTTGCCGGATTTGTTCTCGGTCACACCGAGCAAACGCGGCGAACCGCCCTGGCGCAGCCAGTCCTGGTAACCACCGACGTACTCGCGCACCTTGCCCTCGCCTTCGAAAACCAGGGTGCTGGTGACCACGTTGTCGAGGAAAGCCCGGTCGTGGCTGACCATCAGCACGGTACCGCTGAACGTCAACAACACTTCTTCCAGCAACTCGAGGGTTTCCACATCGAGGTCGTTGGTCGGTTCGTCGAGTACCAGCAGGTTGGACGGTTTGCTGAACAACTTGGCCAGCAGCAGGCGCGCGCGCTCACCACCGGACAAGGCCTTGACCGGCGTACGCGCACGCTGCGGGCTGAACAGGAAGTCGCCCAGGTAGCTCAGCACGTGACGGCTCTGGCCATCGATGTCGATAAAGTCGCGACCTTCGGCGACGTTGTCGATCACGGTCTTTTCCAGGTCCAGTTGATGGCGCAACTGGTCGAAGTAGGCCACGTCGATGCGCGTCCCCTCTTCCACCGTGCCGCTGGTCGGCTGCAGGCCATTGAGCATCAGCTTGAGCAGAGTGGTCTTGCCGGTGCCGTTGGCTCCGAGCAGGCCGATCCGGTCGCCACGTTGCAGGACCATGGAGAAATCCTTGATCAGGAACGGGCCACCCGGGTGCGCGAAGCTGACGTTTTCCAGCACCATCACCTGCTTGCCGGACTTGTCGGCGGTATCGAGCAGGATGTTCGCCTTGCCGGTGCGCTCGCGACGCTCGCTACGCTCCACACGCAGGGCTTTCAAGGCGCGCACACGGCCTTCGTTACGGGTGCGGCGGGCCTTGATGCCCTGGCGGATCCAGACTTCTTCCTGGGCCAGGCGCTTGTCGAACAGCGCATTGGCGGTTTCCTCGGCCGCCAGCGTGGCTTCCTTGTGCACCAGGAAGCTGGCGTAGTCGCCGTTCCAGTCGATCAGGCCGCCGCGATCCAGTTCGAGGATGCGGGTGGCCAGGTTCTGCAGGAAAGAACGGTCGTGGGTGATGAACAGCACCGCGCCCTGGAAATCCTTCAAGGCTTCTTCCAGCCAGGCGATCGCACCGATGTCCAGGTGGTTGGTCGGTTCGTCGAGCAGCAGCAGGTCCGGTTCCGAGACCAGTGCCTGGGCCAGCAGGACGCGCCGACGCCAGCCGCCGGACAACTCGGCGAGGGTCTTGTCGGCCGGCAGTTGCAGGCGACTCAGGGTGCTGTCGACCAGGGTCTGCAAGCGCCAGCCATCGCGGGCTTCGAGGTCGTGCTGGACATGCATGAGCTTGTCCAGGTCGGCATCGGTGACGATGTTCTGGCTCAGGTGGTGGTACTCGGCGAGCAACGCGCCGACCCCGTCCAGGCCCTCGGCAACCACATCGAACACGGTGCGATCGTCGGCCAGCGGCAACTCTTGCGGCAACTCGCCGATCTTGAGGCCGGGCGCACGCCAGACGGAGCCGTCATCGGGCTTTTGCACGCCCTTGACCAGCTTCAACATACTGGACTTGCCTGTGCCGTTGCGGCCGATGATGCACACCCGCTCACCACGGGCGATCTGCCACGACACCTTGTCCAACAACGGCATGGCGCCGAAGGCAAGGGACACATCGCTGAATTTGAGCAGGGTCATGAGCTTCTCCAAAAACCGGGCGCGCATTCTACCTGACTTGAGCCTGGAGGCGGCCGGCAATTTTATCGGCACCTCGGTTCAAGATGACAATTGGTATCAAGTTACGTACGACAACCGGTAAAACGTTCTCCCACGGATGGCAAACAGCTAAGCTATTAGTAATCAGCCGCGGAATTTTCCACGGCTTGTCAGGTTTTATTTTCTCGGAACTCCCATGCGCAGCCGTCTGTTCAATTTTTTATCGTGTCTGCTTCTTTCTACCTGCGCCGTCCAAGCCGCCCAGGCGCTAGAGCTCTCCCAGCAACGCCAGTTTTACGATGAAGCCAAGCGCGCCCTCGC
The DNA here is from genome assembly GCF_013385425.1 of Pseudomonas gingeri. Classification (GTDB taxonomy): domain Bacteria; phylum Pseudomonadota; class Gammaproteobacteria; order Pseudomonadales; family Pseudomonadaceae; genus Aquipseudomonas; species Aquipseudomonas gingeri_D. Next base: position 300,276 of record NZ_JACAQA010000018.1, read on the forward strand.
CAACGGCGACTCGGGCCCTTATTTCCGTTACCAGGATGCCCTCCAGAGCTATCCGCTGGAGCCCTACCTGGCCTACGACGAGTTGACCGCGCGCCTGAAAACCGCGAGCAATGCCGAGATCGAGCAATTCCTCGCCGCCCATGGCGACCTGCCCCAGGCCAACTGGATGAAGCTGCGCTGGTTGCGCTGGCTGGCCGAACGCGGCGACTGGCAGCCCTTCGTCAAGTACTACGACCCCAAACTGAATTTCACCGAACTGGACTGCCTCTACGGCCAGTATCAGCTCAGCCATAACCTGCGCGCCGAGGGCTATGCCACGGCGGAAAAGCTCTGGATGACCGGCAAGACCCAACCGAGTGCCTGCGACGCCCTGTTCAGCAGTTGGGCCGCCGATGGCCAATTGACCGAACAGAAACGCTGGCAGCGCCTGAAACTGGCAGCCGATGCACGCAACTATGGCCTGGCCAGCAGCCTGGCCAGCGGACTGACCACCCTTGCGCCCCAGGGACGCCTGCTGATCGACGTGGCGCAGAAGCCGGAACTGTTGAGCCAATCCTCGCGCTTCCTTCCGGCGGATGAGGCCATGTCCGATGTCGTCGGCCTCGGCCTGCGTCGCCTGGCTCGCCAGGACCCGGACAAGGCCATGCCCCTGCTCGACAGCTATGCCGCGAGCATGCACTTCTCCCGTGACGAAAAGGTTGCGATCGCCCGCGAAATCGGCCTGACCCTGGCCCGCCGCTACGACAGCCGCGCACTGGAGATCATGACCCAGTACGACCCGGAGTTGCGCGACAACACCGTGACCGAATGGCGCCTGCGCCTGCTGCTGCGCCTGGGCCGCTGGGAAGACGCCTACCAACTGACACGCCGACTGCCACAGGACCTGGCGACCACCAATCGCTGGCGCTACTGGCAAGCCCGCAGCCTGGAGCTGGCGGAACCGGAAAATCCGCAAGCCCTGGTATTGCTGAAGAACGTCGCCCGCGAACGCGACTTCTATGGTTTCCTGGCCGCGGACCGCTCGCAGACGCCTTACCAACTGACCAACCGCCCCCTGGTGCTCAGCGCACAGGTGATGAACAAGGTCCGCAATACCCCGGGCATACTCCGCGCGCTGGAACTGCATGACCGCGGCCAGGTGGTCGACGGGCGCCGCGAGTGGTATCACGCCAGCCGTCTGTTCAGCCGTGATGAAATGGTCGCCCAGGCCAAGCTGGCCTATGACCTGAAATGGTATTTCCCAGCCATCCGCACCATCAGCCAGGCGCAATACTGGGATGACCTGGATATCCGCTTCCCCATGGCCCATCGCGACACCCTGGTGCGTGAAGCCAAGATTCGCGGGCTGCACTCGAGCTGGGTGTTTGCCATTACCCGCCAGGAAAGCGCCTTTATGGATGATGCCCGCTCAGGCGTGGGGGCCAGCGGCTTGATGCAACTGATGCCGGGGACCGCCAAGGAAACCGCGCGCAAGTTCAGCATTCCACTGGCCTCGCCGCAGCAGGTACTGGACCCGGACAAGAACGTCCAACTGGGGGCGGCCTACCTGAGCCAGGTGCACGGCCAGTTCAACGGTAACCGCGTGCTCGCGACCGCCGCCTACAACGCCGGCCCCGGCCGCGTCAGGCAGTGGCTCAAGGGCGCCAACCACCTGGGCTTCGACGTGTGGGTGGAAAGCATTCCGTTCGACGAAACCCGCCAATACGTGCAGAACGTGTTGTCATACTCGGTGATCTACGGTCAGAAGCTCAACGCACCACAGCCGTTGGTGGATTGGAACGAGCGCTATTTCGACGACCAATAATCTGGTTTTGTAGGAGCCGGCTTGTCGGCTCCTACAGTGACCGCGCCTGTAAAACCCTGCTATTCGAGCACCGTCACCGGCATCCCGACTTCCAGAACACCCTGGCCGTCATTGACCAGGTTCTGCCCGAACATCACATCGCCGCCCTGCTCGCGGTAAGTCTTGAGGGTCGTCAAGGGCTCGCGGTCGGCACTGCGCTCGCCGGTCTGCGGATCGAGGGTGGTCAGGATGCAGCGGGAACAGGGTTTCACCACCCGAAACTCGACATCGCCGATGCGAATTCGCTTCCAGCCGTCTTCGGCAAAGGCATCGCTGCCCTCGATCACAAGGTTTGGCCGGAAGCGCAGCATTTCCAGCTTACGCCCGACCTTCTGCGACAGGTCATCCAGAGAAGCCTGGCCGATCAGCAGCAAAGGAAAACCATCGGCAAACGCCACCCGATCCTCTTCCTTGCCGTAGCCGGCCTCAGTGAGGCGGGCGCGCTCCAACGGCACATGCACCAGGCGGGTCGGCTTGCCGATAAACCCGCTCAGCCAGGCCGCCGCCTCATCGCCGGCATCCGGCACACGCAAGGTGTCGCTCCAGATGGTCACGCCACGCAAAGTGTCGTCCTTGCCGGGCAAGGCCACGTCCAGCGCCGAATGGCCGGGAGCACTCAGGGTCAGGCCGCAGGCAGAGTTCCACAGCGCCGACAACTGACTCATCTTGCCCACCGCGCGCTGGGTCAGAAAGCGCCCACTGGCCTCGTCCACCAGCATCCAGCGCCGATCCCCGGCCAGGCCCAGCTCGTCCAGCGGACTCTGGCGCAAGGCCTCGCCCCGGGCTGATTTCAACGGATATCGATACAGCGCGCTCAGACGCAACATGTCCAGCTCCCGGAGAGACAAAACAGCGATTCTACAGGAGGGCGGGCACGACGGCATTTTTGCGCTGGAACGCGATTTTGTGGGAGCTGGCTTGCCGGCGATGACGCCCACAAAATCAATGCAAGGCTTACCGACCTCATCGCCGGCAAGCCGGCTCCTACAGGTTCAGCGGTGTTTGCAAGTCCGCGGGGATCAGGCGTTATCCAGCATCAACCGCTGACGTACCACATCCACCAACTTGTCCGGCTGGAACTTGGAGAGGAAGTTGTCGCAACCGACCTTCTTCACCATGGCATCGTTGAAGCTGCCGGACAACGAGGTATGCAGGACCACATACAGCCCGCGCAGGCGAGGGTCGTTACGAATTTCGGTGGTCAGGCGGTAACCGTCCATTTCCGGCATTTCCGCGTCGGTGAAAACCATCAGCAGCTTGTCGGTCATCACCGCACCGCCATCCGCCCAGCCCTTGAGCATGTTCAGGGCCTTCAAGCCGTCGCTGGCGATGTGCATTTTCACCCCCAGTTGCCCGAGGGTATCGCGCAACTGGGACAGGGCCACGTTCGAGTCGTCGACCAACAGCACTTCACGGCCACGGGCCTGCTCCATGATCGGGTCGTCAAGCTTTTCACGGGACACCTTGGCGTTGTACGGCACGATCTCGGCCAGGACCTTTTCCACGTCGATGATTTCCACCAACTGGTCGTCCACCTTGCTGATGGCGGTCAGGTAATGCTGGCGACCGGCGCTGGTCGGCGGCGGCAGAATGGCTTCCCAGTTCATGTTGACGATGCGGTCCACGCCACCGACCAGGAACGCCTGCACCGAACGGTTGTACTCGGTGACGATGATAGTACTGTCGGGCCCCGGCACCAGCGGACGCATGCCGATCGCCTGGGACAGGTCGATCACCGGCAGTGTCTGGCCGCGCAGGTTGACCACGCCGCAGACAAACGGGTGACGCTGGGGCATCAAGGTCAACTTGGGCAGTTGCAGCACTTCCTGGACCTTGAACACGTTGATCGCAAACAGCTGGCGCCCCGCCAGACGGAACATGAGAATTTCCAGCCGGTTCTCACCCACCAGTTGCGTACGTTGATCTACTGTGTCGAGAATGCCGGCCATTAATGACTCCTGGGCTTGCTGCTGAAAGTGACATTGAATAGGTTATCGGCGGAGAATATCGGAGCTTGACCCTCCGGCCAAATACCTGCCAAAAGCATTGATGTCACATTAGCATCATGCTTTACTCAGTTCACCCCCTCCTTGTTGCCATGCGCGACCGCAAATGGCAGTCAGAGTTCCCCATACTAGGGGAATCCCCTAGTGACAATCAGGCCCAACCTGATATTCGCGATATCCAATAGCCATTAATGTGACGCCATTCTCATTGCATGAATGGAGTCAGGCTTTTGCTTTCGATTGCAGGACCTCGGCCAGACAGCCCGGTGAACACCTTCACCCATCGTGCTCAAGCCCTCTGGACCGCCGCTTCCGGTGAATTTCTGCGGACCTGCCCGCGGCGCTTTCGGGTGCCCGCCAACTTGCACCTGAGAACGAAATGCAATAGCTGTAATTCGAAACAATCAGAAACAGACTACAGACACACGCGCCCTGTCGGCATTAACTTTAAAACCGTTCGCCCCGTGCGACCTTCTATCGCCTGCCTATGCATTCAAGGAGATAAAGCATGCTGAACGGTAAAGAACGGCAAGCCAGCCTGCCGGAGTTCCTGGTCGAGGCCCAAGCCCTGCAAACGAAAATGCAGGAGTGCTGCCAGCACCTGGAGCTGATCCGCAACGACAAGGACGCCATCGATTGCCTTCTCGTCTCGCTGCACACCCTGGCCATCTGCGCGCAAGGCCTGGGCGTACGCTCCATGGCCCGGTTCTCGCGCCAGATCCACGCCCTCCTGAGCCAGCCCCAGGACCCGCTGAACCTGCATGAAGACGCCTTGCTGGCCCTGCGCAATTGCTTGACGCTGCTGGCCTGGCAAGTCGAATTGATCGACCCGCGTACCGGTCAACTGGGCCTGGACGACGACGAAGAGTCCGAACTGATCACCGCGCTCGCCATCCAGACCGGCCAATATGGCTCCGCTATCACCGAGCCCAGGACCTTCACCCTGATCACCTTCCCCGAACGATCCGTTTGAACCGTTCGCCCTCCTCGCGCCTTCGACCCGCCCTCTTCATACCTAAAAACGACAATAACAACTCCCCTCGAACTTTCAGGTTTCAGGCGATGGTTTTTTAATGCAAAAAGAATAACTAGCGTCTACGCGATAAAGCCCCCCGGAACAGCCATCGGGCTTCAGTTGGAGTAAGCTTGCCCAAGGGTATTTTGTGGAACAAACGTACGATAAAAGTTGACCGCTCGGACATATACCGGCCGAGAGCGACTGCTCCCGAATCGCGTGCTACCATGCCGTTTATTCGCATATGTACTTGTACAGCTTAGTAATTTTGTAAATAGATATCAAAATGACATCATTGCGCAAAGTTTCTCACCCTGACACTGTTTCACCTCGAACGCACACATTAAACCGTACCCGTTTTTCAAACTTGGCCTGTCGGTTGTCCTGACGGTCTACCCGTAGCGAACATTCATCGGCTCCATACGCTATGTACGCCAGCCTCAAGTCATTCAAGCCTTGGCTCCCGTCTCGAAAAAATGCCCGCCGGCTGACAGTCGTGCTATGCGTCAGTTCGGCCATCGCCAGCCTGCTCATCTACAGCACCTGTACAGGCTTCCCGACGGGATTGTTGATCCTCAACCTGGCCGCCCTGGCCAGCGTCTGGCTCCAGCACCGCGACGCCGGCACCTCCATCCAGTTCCAGCCGCAGGAACTGGCCGATCGCCTGCTCCAGGTGCAAGAGAACGAGCGGCATCGCCTCAGCCGCGAACTGCATGATGACATCGGCCAGTTGCTCACCGCGGCCAAGCTCCAGACCCAGTGGTTGCAACGGCGCTTGCCCGACGACCTGCAAAGTCACTGCGAGACCCTGGGCAACACCCTCGACGAAACCCTGGCCAAGGTTCGCGACGTTTCAGCCATTCTCAATCCCCGCCAGTTGACCAGCCTTGGCCTGGAGGCCAGTCTGCGCGCGCATTTGCTCAAGACCCTGGAAAACACCAGCGTGCTCTGGAGCCTGGAGTGTCACCAGCGGCTGACCGGCATCCCCGAGGAGATGGCGGTGACCGCCTTCCGCGTGACCCAGGAAGCCGTCACCAACATGCTGCGCCATGCCCAGGCGCGTAACCTGCTGGTGCGTATCCAGCGCTTGCCCGAAGGCTTGTCCCTGCACATCGCCGACGACGGCCAGGGCTTTTCGCCGGCGCGCAATCCCGGCGAGGCGGGCCAGCGCGGCATGGCCGGCATGGCTGAACGCATTGAACAGGCAGGCGGAACATTGACAGTCACCAGCGGACCCGGCAAAGGTACGCAGATCGAAGCACTGCTGCCCTGGGCGCCACGCGCCCTGGAACGCGCCAGCAAGAATAAGGCTCCATGACCTGCACCCTACTCCTGGTGGATGACCACTCACTGATCCGGGCCGGTGTCCGCGCCCTGGTACTGGATATCCCGGGTTACGCCGTGATCGGCGAAGCCAGCGACGGCGCGCAGTTGCTCGATGCCGTGGAACGGCTGAACCCGGACATCATCCTGCTCGACCTGTCCATGCGCGAAACCGGTGGCCTGGATGCCCTGCGCAAGCTCAAGGCGGTGCGCCCGCAGAGCAAGGTGCTGATCCTGTCGATGCACACCGACCCGCAATTGATCATGCAGGCCCTGGAAATCGGTGCCCACGGCTACCTGCTCAAGGACACCACCGCCACCGAACTGGCCCAGGCCCTGGATGCCCTGCGCGGCAACGAGCGCTACCTGAGCCCGGCCATCGCCCATACGGTGATCAACCAGGCCCTGACCCAGGTCCAGCGCAACCTGCCGGCCGAACGGAGCGCCAACCACAACCTGACCGGGCGTCAGTTGGAGATCCTGCGGCTGATCGTGCGCGGCAAGTCGACCCGGGAAATCGCCAATGGCCTGGGCCTGAGCATCAAGACCGTGGAAACCCACCGTTCGCAGATCATGAAACGGCTGCAGATCTTCGACGTCGCCGGCCTGGTGCTGTTCGCCGTGCGTGAGCAGATCATCAGCCTCGACGACTGAGCAGCGGTGAATCCTCCGGCAGGTGCACCCGCAGGGCCGCCGGACGGACCTCGAAACGCAGGCTGTCGCTGAGCAAGGGCTCACCGTCGAGATTGAGGTACAACCCCTCGGACACCTTGATTTCGACCCAGGGCAGGCGAGCCCGGACGAACAGGTTGTCCAGCCCCCAGCCACCGGCCATCAACTCGCGCAAGGTCGTGATCATCTCCTGGGGGGCCGGCAGGATGCTGATATCGAGCATGCCGTCGTCGACCAGCGCCTCGGGGCACAGCGGGTGCCCACCTCCCGCCTGGCGACCGTTGCCGATGCCCAATGCCAGCAGATCGCCCTTCCAGTGGAAATCCGGCCCCTGCAGCTCGCCATAGGCGACATGCAACTCACTGAAACGGCTGAGGCCGGTAAACAGGTAGGCAGCGCCTCCCAGCAGTTTTTTCAGATCTTCCGAAGTATTGGCGGTGACCAGGCTGCCAAAGCCGCCGGTGGCCATGTTGAGGAATATCTGCTCGCCGACGCCGCCAAGGTCGATCGCCCGCGCCGGGACCTCAAGCAACGCCAGGGCCTGGGCCGGCTCCAGCGGCACACCGGCCGAACGGGCAAAGTCATTGGCAGTCCCCAGCGGCAGCAACACCAGGCTGGCGTCCACTTCGGCATTGGCCAGGGCCTCGGCGACATCGCGCAGAGTGCCGTCGCCGCCGCCGGCAATCAACTGCCGATAGCCCAGCGCCAGCGCTTCGCCGACCAGGCGCCGGGCATCGCCGGCCTCCCAGGTCAGGCGCACCGCCAGGTCCCAGCCCTCGGCCCGCTTGCCCTCGACAGCGGCCCGCACAGCCTCGTTGAGGGCTTGTTTGCCATGCAGAATCAACAATGCCTTGCGCTCGTTCATGAGCCTTGTCTTCCTTCAACGTGACCGTGAAAGATGTTGACCGCGGCCGAAGCAAAAAGACTCTCGATCCATTGAATTTATCTGCTATTTATGTAGTCCTAATACGAAAGAATTAGTCGGATTTTTTTTACAATAAGCCGTCATTTGGCTGTGCAGTCTGCTGTTTCATGCGCTTTACTCAAACCCATAACACCCATAGCAGGAAGCAAACACGAAGCGTCAGGTCGATGAAAATCGCAAGACGACAGTAGGAGGACTCACTTGGATTGACGCTGTTCAATCTGCAAAATGATCAACCTTCAGGGATGGGGTCAGCGCAACAAAGCCTTGGTTTTTCTACTGAAACAACTGCCACGACATTTCGTAATTACCATTCACGATGGTAAGACGGGAGGGGTGTTTATGCGCCTGCAGCCGGTTGACAGCCTGTTACTGACACGACCCAGTATGGTCGAGTACTTCCTGTTCGGCATCCGCCTGATCCATGGCGTGACCGCGATGCTGCCGGGCCTGATGCTGCTGGTATACCTGGGCGAGCAAGATCCAACCGTCATCAAGAGCTACCTCACCCTGCTGCTGTTCTTCGGTTTCATCAGCGTGCTGATCTTCCAGGCGCTGGGCGTGTATGCCGAGACCATCTTCAGCAACCTGCTGCGTTTTCAACTCACACTCTTCGCCTGGTCATCGGCGTTCTGCCTGCTGCTGTTCATGCACCATGGTTTGTCACTGTTCAACTTCCTGACCAACACCGAACTGTTTATCTGGTTTATTTCAAGCCTGATACTGTTCGGTGTCGAACGCCTGGTTCTGCTGACCCTGTTCCAGCAACTGATGCAACGGGGGTTTTTCCTGCAGCACGCGGTTATCCTCGGCGCCACTGAAAACGGCCAGCGCCTGGCCGAATACCTGGCCCAGCACCAGGACATCCGCTCCGGGGTCATCGGTTTTATCGACGACCGCATCGGCCGCCTGCCCAAGACCCTGGTCAACCAGCCGCTGCTGGGCAACTCCAATGACCTGGAACGCCTGATCCGCGAAGAAAAGGTCACCCAGGTCCTGGTCGCCCTGCCCTGGTCGGCGGAAAACCGCATGGACTACATCATCCGCGAACTACGCCGCCTGCCGGTCAATGTGCTGCTGGTGCCGGACATGGTTGCCTTCCGGCATGCCCACAACCGCATCACCGAAGTCGCCAACCTGCCGATGTTCAACGCCTCCGAGGTTCCCCTGCGCGGCTGGTCGCCGATGTTCAAGCGCCTGGAGGACATGGTCCTGTCGAGCCTCGCACTGATCCTCTTGTCGCCGATCATGCTGCTGACGGCCCTGGCGATCAAAATCGATTCGCCGGGCCCGGTGCTGTTTCGCCAGAAGCGCTACGGCTACAACAACCGCCTGATCGAAGTCTTCAAGTTCCGCTCGATGCACCAGCACCAGAGCGATGCCAACGCCGAAACCCAAACCACCCGCGGCGATCCGCGGATCACCCGGGTCGGACGTTTTATCCGCAGAACCAGCCTCGACGAGTTGCCACAGCTGTTCAATGTTTTCATCGGCAGCATGTCGATGGTCGGCCCGCGCCCCCACGCCACGGCCACCAAGGCGGCGGGCATCCTGTTCGAGGAAGCGGTCAAGGAATACACCTCGCGCCACCGGGTCAAGCCAGGCATCACCGGACTCGCCCAGATCAATGGCTACCGCGGCGAAACCGACACCCTGGAAAAAATCGAAAAACGTGTCGAGTTCGATCTGGAGTACATCGAAAACTGGTCGATCTGGTTCGACCTCTACATCCTGTTCCGCACTGTCCCGGCAGTGCTCATGACCCGCGAGGCCTTCTGAATGGGCGTACTCATCCCCTGCATCATCGCCGGTGGCGCCGGCACCCGTTTGTGGCCGGTCTCCCGCGAGGCCATGCCGAAACCCTTCATGCGCCTGCCCGACGGCGAAAGCCTGTTGCAGAAGACCTTCCGCCGGGCCGCCGAACTGCCCGGTGTCCAGCGGGTACTGACGGTGACCAACCGCGAGGTGTTCTTCCGTACCCTGGATGACTACCGCCAGTTGAACAAGGCCGACGCGGCGCTGGACTTCATCCTCGAACCCTTTGGTCGCAACACCGCCCCGGCCATCGCCGCGGCGGCCTTGCATGTGGCCAGGCTCTACGGCGACGACGCGCAACTGCTGGTTCTGCCGGCCGATCACCTGATCAAGGACCTGGACGCCTTCGCCAAGGCGGTCGACAGCGCTCGACTCCTGGCCGAGCAAGGCTGGCTGGTGACCTTCGGCCTGGTACCGACCCACCCCGAGACCGGCTTCGGCTATATCGAGAAAGGCCAGGCCCTGGGCGATGAGGCGTTCCAGGTCGCCCGCTTTGTCGAGAAGCCCGATGCGAAGACCGCGCAGCAGTACCTCAATGGCGGCCGGTACCTGTGGAACGCCGGCATGTTCTGCATGCGGGCCGACGCCGTGCTGCGCGAACTGCGCGAACACGCCCCGGACGTCCTCGAGGCCATGACCGAGTGCCTGGCCCTCAGCCACAGCCGCGAAGGCAGCCAGGAACTTCAACTGGAACTGGATGGCAAGAGCCTGGCCCGGGCGCCGGACATCTCCATCGACTACGCCCTGATGGAACGCTCGCGCAAAGTCGCGGTGGTGCCCTGCCAACTCGGCTGGAGCGACATCGGTTCGTGGCAGGCGGTGCGTGAACTGACACCGGCCGATGCCCAGGGCAACCAGTGCAACGGCGAGACCGTGCTGCATGACGTCAGCAACTGCTACATCGATTCGCCCAAGCGCCTGGTGGGCGGCGTCGGGCTCAAGGACCTGATCATCATCGACACGCCGGACGCCTTGCTGATCGCCGACGGCAAACGCAGCCAGGACGTCAGGCTGATCGCCCAGGAACTCAAGCGCCAGGGCCACGACGCCTATCGCCTGCACCGTACCGTGAGCCGTCCATGGGGCACCTACACCGTGCTCGAGGAAGGCAAGCGCTTCAAGATCAAGCGCATCGTGGTCAAGCCCAATGCGTCGCTGTCGCTGCAGATGCACCACCATCGCAGCGAACACTGGATCGTGGTCAGCGGCATGGCGCGGGTCACCAACGGCGACAACGAGTTCATGCTCGATACCAATGAGTCGACCTTTATCAAGCCGGGCAAACAGCACCGGCTGGTCAACCCGGGGGTGATCGACCTGGTGATGATCGAAGTACAGAGCGGCGAATACCTCGGCGAAGACGACATCGTGCGTTTCACCGATATTTATGGACGGGTTCCCGTCGAAACCAGCAAGACCTGAGACACCTGAAACAGTAGGAGCACCCACATGCGCGGACCCGGGTCCGTCAAGGGGGGTAACCATGCATAAAGGGAAGACTGACCAATGAACAAACTCCTGCTGATCCTCAGTGTTTTATTAATCAGCGCGTGCAGCATACCGGCCAAGGTGGCATTACCGGATAACGACGTCCTGCGCGAAGGTCACCGGGCCGGCGACGCCCTGGCCGGCAAGCCGCTGCCGGACCAGCGCATCCGCGCCGGCGACACCTTGCGTATCGTGCGCAATACCGGTGAAGCGCCGTCCATTTCCGCCTTCACCGCCAACTCGATCTACGAACTGACGCTGTTCATCGTGATGAATGACGGCAGCTTTTCCTACCCCTATGTCGGCAACGTCAAGGCCGCCGGCCTGACCCCCCAACAACTGACCCTGATCCTCGAAGACAAGCTGAAGAATATCTACCAGGATTCGGCCCTGACGGTGAATATCTCCCAGGCCCCGAGCAACACCGTGTTCGTCGGTGGCTCGGTGCGCACCCCGGCCAGCCTGCCGGTGACCACCGTCACCACCCTGGAACAGGCCCTGATCGGCGCCGGCGGTCTGTTGCCGGTGGGCGACAGCCGCAATATCGCCTTGCTGCGCCAGGACGACGACGGTCGCTACAAGACCTACTTCTTCGACTATCGCGACACCATGCTCGCCGGCGCCAGCAACCGCGCACCGGTGCTGCTGCAACGCGGCGACGTGGTGTTCGTGCCCAAGTCCCATGTGGGCAACGGCATCGAGTGGGTCGACCTGTATCTGAACCAATTGATTCCCTTCCAGAAATCCATTGGCATCGGCGCGAACTACAACCTGAACAACTCCACCAGCACTGGCAACTGATCGTTAAGGACAACAGACATGATCAATATCCGCTCCTTCCGAGACTTGTTGCGCCTATTCTTCATCTTCAAGCGCGAAGTGAAAACCACTGTGCTAGTGACTTTCGTCGTCATCCTGCTGGGAGCCTTCCTGTTGCCCAACCGCTACGAGTCCACGGCCCTGCTGCTGGTCAAGCCGGGCCGGGACACCAGCACCTTGCCGATCGAGATCTCCGACCGCCAGGCAACTATTATCCCCAGCGCCCAGCGCGACCCGATCATCGATGAGGAACGCATCCTCACCGGGCGCCCGATCGCCCGGCTGGTAGCCGAGCAATACCTCGACGAGCTGTCCAGGGTACCGCCCCAGGAAGGCTTTATCGCCACCCTCAAGACCCTGGTCAAGAGCACGGTGCAGGGCCTGCTGGATGTCGGTCGCGGCCTGCTGCAACTGCTCGGTCTGGTGGAGAAGCAGACACCGGTCGAACGCCTCGCCGACCAGTTGACGAAGTACTTCAGCGTGACCCACGCCGTGGGCTCCTCGGTGATGGAAATCAGCTTCACCTGGAACGACCCGCAGGTCGCCCAGACCATCGTCAAGAGCTGGATCGAGCAGTATGAACAGGAACGCACCCGCACCCTGGGGCGTAAAAGCCTGTACGCCTTCTATGAAGGCGAAAGTACCGCGACCACCAAACGCATCCTCGACTACAAGAAACAGATCGAGGCCCATCTCAACGAGCTCGGAGCGGTGAGCATCGGCGAGCGCCTGAACGATATCTCGCGCAACCTCAACAACCTGCGCGGCGAGCACCTGAACACCACCCGTGCGGTGGCCTCGACCAAGAGCGGGCTGGACCGGATCAAAGCCCAGCTCGACAGCATGAAGAAAGAAATCAGCATCGGTCGGCAGATGAGCATCAACCCGGACCGCCAGGACCTGCAACAGCGGATCAACGCCAAGCAGATCGAACGCCAGGAAATGCTCCGCACCTTCAAGGAAGGCGCACCGCCGGTGAAGGCCATGGACAAGGCGATTGCCAACCTGGAAGACCTGCTCAAGTCGCAGAACGCGGTAGTCCAGCGCACCGATAACCTGGCGCCGAACCCGGTCTACACCCGCCTGCAGAACAGCTTCGCCGACCAGGAGGCCAGCCTCAGCCGCTTGCAGACCCAGGCCGCCCAGCAGGAAACCCAGCTCAACCAGTTGGAACAGGACCGCCGTCAGGCCCTGGCCCTGGAGCCGGAAATGGCCCGCCTGCAACGTGAACTCGATGCCGCGGAAAAGAGCTTCGCCCTGTACAGCACCAGTACCGAGAAAGCGCGGATCGACCGTGAACTGGACAAGAGCCAGATCAGCAACATCGCGGTGATCGAACAGGCCACCCTCAACGAAAGCCGGGTCTTCCCGAAAAGCCTGACCATGCTCTTGCTGGCCATTCCGCTGAGCCTGGGGGTCGGCCTGCTGGCCCTGTATTTCTTCTATCTGCTGGACCAGCGCATCCACGACGGCGACAAGATCGAGTCACGCTTCGGGGTCAAGATCTGGACCAGCCTGCAAGACATCAGCAACGGCAGCATCCAGCGTCGCACCGCGTTCACTGCCAGCATGTACCGGCTCTATGGGGTCCTGCCACTGGAACAGGTCGCCGAACACGGACTGGCCATCGGCCTGACCTCGGCCCGGCGTGGCGAAGGGGTCAGCTTCGTCATCGAGCACCTGGCCAACCTGCTGCAGGAACGCGGCCATCGGGTCCGCGTCGACGGCCAAGGCCCGGCGCATCCGGGGGAAATCCTGCTGCTCAATGCCGGCGCGTTCTTCTCCAACCAGGAAGCCTTCGTGACCCTGCGCCAGGCCGACCTGATCGCGCTGATCATCGAAGCGGAAAGCACCACCGTACCGATCCTGGAAAATGCCCTGTCGACACTCAATACCGCGTTCAAGCGCGTCGACGGCATCATCCTCAATCGCCGGCGTTTCGAGATCCCCGAGCGTGTACTCAATACCCTGGCCCGCATCCGGAGCCATGCCTGATGCATATCGCCCTGATAGCGCCCCTGCCACCGGAACAGAATGGCATAGCCGACTACGCCGGGCATCTGAAAGCGGCGCTGGAAAACCTCGGGGTGCGTGTCAGCACGCCCCTGGCGGGAGTGGGCAACGACCCGCAACGGGCCAGGGAGCTTGTAGCGCAGGCATCGTGGCAGGGCATCGATCTGGTCCACGCCGAAATCGGGGGCGGGCGCCTGGCCGAGTTCCATGCTTTGAAGGCCCTGCGCGCACGCTTCCCGGCGCTGCCGCTGACCGCGACCTTGCATGACCCGGAACGCCTGGTCTGGCGCCGCGAGCGCTTGCCCTGGCCGCTGTCGCTGGCCGCACGGCTGCCTTCGCCGCTACCACAGATGGCCACGGTGCTGGCCGATCCGCTGTGCCTGTACGAGGAGCGGCAACTGGCCCGCAGCCTGACCCGCCTGGTGACACTCACCCATTCGGGCGGCCATTGCCTGCGCCAGCGCATGGGGTTGCGCAACGAACAGATGGCAGTGATTGCCCACGGTAACCTGGCCATCGCGGCAAAGCCCCTGCCCGCGCTGGAGCCGCTGCGACTGCTGTACTTCGGTTTCATCTACCGCGGCAAGGGCATCGAAGACCTGCTCGACGCCCTGGCCATCACCTTCACCCAGCAACCGGCTTTGCGGACCCGCGTGCGCCTGACCCTGGCCGGGGGCAGCGAGCCGGAGATGGCCTTCGGCCCTTCGGGCAGCTATCTCGATCAACTGCGCCAGCACATCCAGAGCCTTGGCCTGCAAGACAACGTCGACTGGCAACTGGACCTGCCGGCCGCCGAGATCCCCGCCGTAATCCAGGCCCACCACGTGATGGTGCTGCCGTACCGCGAGTCGAGCAAACTCAAACTGCTGGGCAGCCTGCGCGGGACCAGCGGCGCGCTGTCCTGGGCCGTGGCCTGCGGACGCGGCGTCATCACCTCGGACGCACGTTCCTTTGCCGAGGAAGTGTCCCAGGGCAACGGCGTGATTTTCCCCCAGGGCAATGTCACGGCCCTGGCGACGGAGCTGAGCCACTTGTGCGCCAAGCCGGAACTGGCGATCAGTTGGGCCGAACAGGCCAGCGCGATCGGCGCACAGCGGGTCTGGAGCCACACCGCCGAGCGCTTCCTGCAGTTGTTCCAACAGGCCTGCGGAGGACATCAAGATGTGGCGTAGAGCCTTTTTATGGTTCCCGGCCCTGTTGCTGATGGCGCTCGCCGTCAGCCTGATCCCCTGGAGTCCCCAGGTCGCCGCCCAGACGACGCTCAAGGCGCCCCGCGCGGTGGAGTGGAAAAACTTTCTCGGGGTCAACGCCCAGTTCCAGTATTTCGATCCGGACATCTACCAGAAACAGATGACGCAGCTCGATGCACTGGGCCTGAACTGGGTGCGCCTGACCCTGCACTGGTTCATCATCGAACCCGAACAGGGGGCTTTCCAGTTCAGCGAACTCGATGCTGCCATGGCGGCGATGAAGAGCCATGGCTACAACACCGTCGCCTACCTGGTCGGCTCGCCGCCGTTCGCCAGCAGCGCTCCGGCCGGCACCCCGAGCAGCGACCAGTATCCACCGACGGACTTCAAGCTGTTCGCCTCGCGCATGGTCACCCTGGCCCAGCGCTACCCCCAGGTGAGCACCTGGCAGGTATGGAACGAACCGAACATCATCTGGCGGCCCAAGGAAGATCCCGCAGCCTACTACCAGATGCTGAGCACCACCGCCGATGCCATCCGCACCCAGGTGCCGGGCAAAGCCATCGCCACCGCCGGCGTCGCTTACTTCGGCCAGATGCACAGTACCCCCGGCTTGATGCTCGACGCCCTGTTGGGCCAGGGACTGGCCGGCCAGAACATCATCGCCGCCTATCACCCCTATACCCAATTCCCGGAAGGCGACGACGCCGCGGCCCAGGACTTCCTGCTCAGGGGCAATGCCATGAACAGCGATCTGCACGGCAAGGGCGTCACCCAGGTCTGGGCCACCGAATGGGGCTGGTCGAGCTATGACGGTCCCAAGGAAATGCAGGCACTGATCGGCGTCGACGGACAGGCCGACTACACTCTGCGACGCCTGGCACTGATGAGCGCCATGGACTACCAACGGATCTTCCTGTTCAACCTCAGCGACCTGGATCAGCGAACCACCCCGCGCGACCAGCATTACGGCCTGCTCGACCTCAACGGCGAGCCGAAACCGGTGTATAACGCCCTGAAGAACTTCCTCACGGTCACCGGCCCGGCCCTCCAGCCGGCCGACGCCCCGTCGTCGAGCAATGCGCCCGCCGACCTCTACAACATCACCTGGACCCGCAATGACGGCGCCCATGTCTGGATGTTCTGGAGTGCCAGCGGCCAGAGCCTGCAATTGCCCGGTGTGACCCAAGCGGCGCTGTTCGACCCGTTGACCGGCACCCAGACAACTCTGAGCGACAGCACAGCCATTACCGTGCCGCTGAAAACCAGCCTGCAGCTATTGGTGTGGACGCCATGAAAATCCTCTGGACCCTGCCCTACCTGCCCTGGCCCACCACCAGTGGCGGCAAGACCCGGCAATTTCACCTGCTGCGCAGCCTCGCCGCGCGCGGGCATCGGATTACCCTGCTGGTGCAATCGAAAACCGACGTCGACGAGGCTACCCGCCACGCCCTGGCGCCGATTGTCGAACGCCTGATCGTGGTCCCGCGACGCTCGTTACGCAGCCTGAAAACCCTGCTCGGCGTGCTGCTCGCGCCCTACCCGATGCTGGCCACGATCAACGGCCTGGCGCCGCAGTTGCAGGCCCGGTTGCGCACCCTGCTGGAAGAAGACTGGGACGTGATCCAGATCGAGCACAGCTACAGCTTCCAGCCCTTCGAACAACCACTGCTCGATGCCGGCAAGCCTTTTATTCTCACCGAGCACAATGTCGAGTCGGCCCTCGGCGCCGCCAGTTATGACCGCCTGCCAGGCTGGATGAAGCCCTTCACGCAATATGACCAGCGACGCTATCGGCGCTGGGAAAGCCGGGTGTTTCGCCAGGCCGCCGAACTGATCGCGGTGACCCGCGACGACGCCACGGTACTGCGCCAGCAGACCGGCAAGCCGGTGGCGGTGGTGGTCAACGGCGTCGACACTGGCCTCTATGCCGGCGTCCAACCCGACCTCCACGCCCGACGCCTGCTGTTTATCGGCAACTACGAATACAGTCCGAACCTGGACGCCGTCGAATGGGCCCTGGAGGAAATTCTCCCGGCCCTGTGGCTGCTCAATCCGGGGGTCCGTTTCGCCATTGCCGGATTCGGCTTGCCGGATGCCTGGCGCGCGCGCTGGACCGATCCGCGAATCGAATGGCAAGGTTTTGTCCCCGACCTGCGCACCCTGCAAAGCAAAGCCTCGGTGTTCTTCGCACCGCTGCGCCAGGGCGGCGGCTCCAAGCTCAAGGTGCTCGAGGCCATGGCCGCCGGCCTGCCGGTGGTCACCACCGGCCAGGGCGTGTCGGGACTGAAGGTCGAAAACGGCCAACACTATCTGGGCAGCGAGGACCCGCAAGCCCTGGCCCGGATGCTCGCCGAACTTCTCGAACACCCGTCGCGCCTGCACCAGATCGCCGAAGCCGGCCGGGCCTACGTCAAGGCCGAACACGATTGGTCCGTGGCCGCCGCACAACTGGAAGCGGTCTATAACCGCCTCCCCCACCTCAAGGAAGCAGAATCCGTATGCGCATAGGTCTGGATTATCGCCCGGCAGCGGGTTACACCCACAGCGGCATCGGCCGTCAGAACCTGGCCCTGGAGCAAGCCCTGCGCGCCCATCCCGAGGTGAGCCTGCAACTGTTCGGGGTAGCTCCGGAGGATCACCCGATCCGTCGCCGCGTCCACTGTCCGAAATGGGGCTCGCCCTTGTTCGGCGTACACCGTCTGCCGATACGCCTGCGCTTCGAGGCCGGCTTCCTGCCCGGCGCGTTGCGCGAAGCAGGGATCGAGGTCTACCTCTGCAACTTCAACATGGGCCTGCCGCCAGGGCGCAAGCCCGCCGGCATGCGTTATGTGCTGCAACTCCATGACCTGTTCCAGCTGACCCTGCAAAACAGCCACGGTTCGAAACTCAAGGAACGCGTCTACCGGGCCACCGACCGCCTCTCCATCGGCCATTCGGTAAAGGTCGCCGACCGGATCTGGACCCCATCGCAATACACCGCCGACGAACTGGTCAAGTTGTTTCCCGAAGCCCGCGACAAGGTCCGCGTGTTGCCCAACCTGGTCACCGGTTTCGTCGGTGAGGCCGCCGACATCAGCGACCTGCAAGTGCCTGAACGCTACTGGCTGGCCGTCGGCACCCGTGAGCCGCGCAAGAACATCCCCTGGTTCGTCAGCGCCTGGCACGCCGCCCGCCAGCAATCGCCGCAGGTACCGGAGTTGGTGCTGATCGGCGCCCCCGAGGACCTGCCCGCGTCGCTGCAACACCTGCCGGGCCTGCATTACCTGACCGGCCTCAGCGATGCACAACTGCACGGGGTGTACCAACAGGCCGAGCGTTTGTGGCAACCGTCTTATGCCGAAGGTTTCGGTCTGCCGGTGATCGAAGCCCTCAGCGTCGGCACCCCGGTGGCCGTCGCCAGCGGGTCGGCGCTGGACGAAATCACGCCACCGCACAGCCCACGCTTCTCGCCCACTGACGGCCCGGCCCTCAGCGCGCTGATGATCGGTCTGGCAGACGCCCCCGCCGAGGACCCCGAGGCACTTCGGACCTGGGCCGCGGGTTATGGCACCGCGGCCTACCAGGAGCGCTTCAACCACCTGATCGAGGAGCTGAAATAATGCCCTTGGCGCTGCCCATCGCCCTGTTGTTCGGATTGCTGTTCGGCATCCTCGCCTGGCTGCTGCCGCCGTTCAAGGTGGCGGTCGTGCTGGTCGCCATCGGTGGCGTGGTGACCATCATCCGCCACCCGCTCTGGGGCCTGCTGCTGTTCAGCGTGCTCGCCACCTTCCTGCCCTACTCGACGATCCAGATCGGCCTGCGCACCACGGTGTCCGAGGCCCTGATCCTGCTGGTCTGGGGCAGCGTGCTGGTACAAAGCCTGTTCAACAACCTGCCGCAAAAAAAGCCCCTGCTGCGCACCGAGCGCTGGCTGGTGGCCTTGATGTTGTTCAGTGCCTTTCCGTTTATCGTCGGCCAGTTGACGATCAACGCCGAAGGTAACGGCCTGGTGAACTGGATCCGCTGGCTGCTCAACCTGTCGGTGCTGTTCCTGGTGCCCCGCCTGCTCGATCAGCAAAAGGCTCGCGATCAGGTGGTCACCGGCCTGCTGCTCGGGACCCTGTTGCTGTTGCTGCTGTCGATCCCGGTGTTCCTCAAGAACGGCAGCGCCACCGGCATGACTCCGATCCTGGCCGCACTCGGCTATGGCAGCATCGAGGTGCTGGGGGACAGCCTGTCGGCACTGTCCAATCGCATGGGCTCGCCCTGGATGCACCCCAACGCCCTGGGTGGCGCCATGACCCTGCTGCTGCCATTGGCGTTCTGCTACGGGCTGGCCCGCCAAGGCTGGAGGCGCACGCTGGGCCTGGCGGTGGCAAGCCTGGGCGTGATCGGCCTGCTGCTCTCGGGCTCACGCGGGGCGCTGGTCAGCCTGCTGATCGTCCTGTTCTGGATGGCCCGCAAACGCGTGCCCTACGCCGGTCAGGTGATCCTCGCCGGCCTGGTGTTCGGCAGCCTGCTGCTGATGTTCTACCCGCCGTTGCAGGACCGTCTGCTGGGGCTCTTTTCCAGCAACGACGCCAGTACCAATGTGCGTTTCGACGAATACTCACACTTCCCCAACGCCATGGCCATGTTCCCCTTCGGCATCGGCTTCAAGGTCGAGCCGCCCGTGCCCGGCACCGGCCTGTGGGGTATCTCCAACCTGTGGCTGAACTTCATCTACAAACTCGGCGTGCCGGGTCTGGTCCTGTTTGCCGCGGTGATCTGGAGTTGGTGGAGCGACACCCGCTCTTCCCTGGCCGCCTTCCAGTTGAATGAAGACAACGCCATCTGGCTCGGCACTACCTGCGGCTTGATGGCGGCGCTGCTCAGCGGCTTCTTCGACCACTATTTCAGCTTTACCAATGTGCTGATCGCCCTGTTCTGGCTGATGCTGGGCCTGAACCTGCACGAAACACGGCGTCTCAAGCTCAAGGCCACCCCTCTGCCAGGAATCCACCCATGAAACACCGCATATTCCACTCGTTGAACCTGAGGCAGGCACTGCCCGAATACGCCGAGAAGATGGGCGTAGGGCTGGAGGAACTGGAAAGCAGCTACCAGTGGATGCTGGAAAACGACGTGTGTTTCGAACAGCCGCTCAAGGGCAATATGCTGTGTTTCATCAGCTACCTGAACATCGAATCGCGAATCGAGCCGCCCCTGGCCCGGCGGTTCTATGCCTTGCTCGGCCGCGAGGTCAAGGGCGAGCTGATCCCGTTGTACGGGATCAACTGGCCGACCCTGCGCGATCGCATGCTGCGCGGCTGGGAACTGGCCTACAACATACTCATCTGCAAGATTCCCAGCCATACGCTGAGGCTGCTCTGGTTGCGCGCGGGCGGGGCGAAGATCGGCAAGGGCTCGACGGTCTGGCGCAACACCGAGGTGCTGGGGGTGAACAACCTGCGCATCGGCAACGACAGCACCGTCGGCTGGCATTGCCAACTGGATGCCCGTGGCGGCCTGATCATTGGCGACCATGTGACCATCGCCTCCCACGTGCTGATCATTGCCGGCGGCCATGACATCCAGGCCCCGGAGTTCTGGGCGGTCGGCGGGCCGATCTATATCCGCGACTATGCCTGGATTGCCAGTCGCGCCCTGCTCTCGTTCGGTGCCGATATCGGCGAAGGCGCGGTGGTCGGTGGCCAGTGCGTGGTCTCCAAGCCGGTTCCGGCCTACGCCATCGTCGGCGGGCCGGACGCGGCGATCAAGGGCGAACGTTGCCGCGGCCTGAACTACAAGGTGGGCGGCAAAGGCCTGTTCACTTTGTTCCATTGAGCCGCGGGCATGCCTGACTCGAAACTGCTCGGTTCCACCCTGTGGCTGACCCTGGCGACCCTCACCGGCCTCGTCGCCGGGTTCGCCCGCGAGTGGCTGCTGGTCGCCGCCTGGGGCGCCGGCGGGCGCAGCGACAGTTTCCTGGTGGCGCTGTTCCTGCCCGAAGCCTTGCGCATGGCCCTGGCGGCCGGTCTGCTCAGCGCGGCGGCGCTACCGCTCTACCAACAACGCACCGCCACCGAACAAACCGCCTGGCTCGGCGCGATGGCCCCCCGGCTGCTGCTCTGCGGCCTGCTGCTGGCGCTGGTGCTGGGCGTCGGCTCACCATTATGGGTTCGGCTGATCGGACCGGGACTCGACAGCGACGGCTACGCACTGGCCGGGGCCAGTCTGCATTGGCTGGCCTGGTGCGCCCCCGGGTTTATCCTGCATGCCTTGTTCTGCGTGCCCTTGCAGGCTCGTTCACGCTTTGTCCTGGCCGGACTCGGCTCGCTGCTGTTCAACCTGCCGCCGGTGTTGTACCTGGCCTTCCTGCGCCAGGCCGCCACTCCGACCGGCCTGGCCAGTGCTTGCGTACTGGGCAGCCTGCTGATGCCGACGCTGCTGTTGCCGGCCTTGTACCGCGGCGGCTGGAAACCCTGGCAACTTGGCCACGCACCCGGCGCCGTCAAAGAACTGCTGCAACGCATCGGCCCGCTGCTCAGCAGCAACCTCGCCAGCCAGGGCCTGGCCCTGCTCGAACGCATGGTCGCGTCGTTGCTCGGCGAAGGCGCCGTGACCTGGATCAACCTGGCGCGCAAACTGATCAACCTGCCGCTGATCGCCCTGATGAGCCTGAACCAGGTGCTGCTCGGCCTGATGAGCGGCAGCCAGGGCAGCGAACGCCTGGACCTGCTGCGCAAGGGCCTGGCCAGCGCCAGCCTGCTGACCCTGCCCGCCGTGGTCGGGCTGATCGGTGCCGCCGGGGCCCTGGTCAGTCTGCTGCTGCCCCACCAGGCCGCCGACAGCCCGCTGCCGGAACTGCTGGCCTGGTTCTCGATCCCCCTGGTCTTCGGTGCCTGGAACGCCCTGCTCGCCCGCTACGCCTACGCCGCCGGCGACACCCGCCTGCCACTCACCTGCGAACTGACCAGCAGCCTGCTCAATGCCCTGCTGCTGGCGGTACTGCCGTATTTCCTCGGATTGATCGGCATCGCCCTGGCCGCCATCTGCGGGGTGATACTCACCGGCCTGCTGCTGATCCGCCGCCAACAGTTGCAAACCTTGGTACCGTGGCGCAGCCACGCCTTGCTGGGGTTGGCAGTGATGGTCGTGGCCGCGCGAGTCCTGCATCCGCTGCACGGCATCTGGCTGCAACTGGGCCTGAGCAGCCTGTGCAGCCTGATCCTGCTGATTGCCCTGGCGGCGTGGTTGCGCCCCTGGCGCGCCCTGCCCGGCTGAACCTGGAGACCGAACAATGTCGACCCCTCAAGTGGCCGTAGTGATTCCGACCTACAACGGACGCCGCGACCTGGAACGCCTGCTCGACTCCCTGGCGCTCCAGACCGCGACCTTCGACACCCTGATTGTCGACTCCAGCTCCAGCGATGGCACCTTCGAGCTGGCCTGCGCGCGCTGCCCACGGGTGCAACGCATCGACAGCAAGGACTTCAACCATGGTGGCACCCGCCAATGGATGGTCGAACACAACCCCGGCTACGAGCTCTACGTGTTCATGACCCAGGATGCCTACCTGGACGATCCCGACGGCATTGCCAATATCGTCCGGCCGTTTGCCGACGAGCAGGTCGGCGCCGTCTGCGGCCGGCAACTGCCGCACCTGGATGCCACCCCCCTGGCCGAGCACGCCAGGTTGTTCAACTACCCGCCGGACTCCCAGGTCAAGAGCCTGGCCGACGCCCCCCGGCTGGGCATCAAGACCGCCTTCATCTCCAATTCCTTTTCCGCCTATCGGCGCCAGGCACTGATGCAGGTCGGCGGCTTCCCGCAGCATGTGATCCTGTCGGAAGACATGTACGTCGCCGCGAAAATGCTCCAGGCCGGCTGGAAGGTCGCCTACGAAGGCAGCGCCCGTTGCCGGCATTCCCATAACTACAGCCTCGGTGAAGAGTTCCGACGCTACTTCGATATCGGCGTCTTTCACGCCCGCGAGCCGTGGATCCGCCAGCAGTTCGGCGGGGCCGGCGGCGAGGGCCTGCGCTACGTGATCTCGGAGCTGAAGTTCCTCGGCCCCGCCCGTTGCCTGGCCTGGCCCGGCTCACTGTGGCGCAATGCGGTGAAACTGCTCGCCTACAAACTGAGCCAGCAAGAGCGGCATCTGCCCAGGCGGCTGAAAAAGAACCTGGGCATGTACAAGCGCTACTGGGACAGCCCGCACGCCTGATTTGGCAGACCTTCAAACGATGAGGATTTTTCCGATAACCATCAGCGAACAACCCCAATTGACCCAGAGACGAAATAAGGCGAACTTCTTCAAGCTCTTTTTATCGAGCGAATAACACTCTGGACCTGAACCATCGAGGAAGCATATTCACATGGAAGTCGAGCTACAGCACTGCGCGGCACCGCACTTGAGCGCCGCGGCCCACGAGCCGGGCCATCACGACGCCAAACCGCAACGCCCGCCCCGCCATGACAAGGCCAAGACGATCCGTACCCCTGGAGGCGATGCTATGGAACCCCGAATCACAGAGCTGGAAACCCGCTTCGAATACATCCACCGTGACCTCAATGAGGTGCGCAACGATGTGAAATCCATCAAGGGCCGACTCACCTACATAGCCGGCGCCGCGGCGGTCATCGGCGCGCCCCTGGTCTGGATTGCCAACAATCGCATGGACCAGATCCTGCTGCTGCTGACCTCCTGACCTCCTGACCTCACCCGTTACCCGCGTCGCGCCGCCGGGGCGCGCCCGGGAACCTCGCGACCTCAAAGGTTGCGGCCAGCGCCGGGCGGGCTTACAGCGAAATCGGCTTACGTCCGGCAAACGAATGCGCCAGGGTTCCGCCGTCCACCAGTTCCAGTTCCCCACCCAGTGGCACGCCATGGGCGATACGCGAGGTGATCAGGCCTTTATTGGCCAACAGTTGGGCGATGTAATGAGCCGTGGCTTCGCCTTCAACCGTCGGGTTGGTGGCGAGGATGATCTCGGTAAAACTGCCCTGCTCTTCGATGCGCGCCAGCAGTTGCGGGATACCGATCGCTTCCGGACCGAGGCCATCGAGGGGCGACAGATGTCCCTTGAGCACGAAATAACGGCCACGGTAGCCCGTCTGCTCCACGGCATAGACGTCCATCGGGCCTTCGACCACGCACAGCAAGCTGTCATCACGCCGAGGGTCGGCGCACTGTGGGCAGAGGTCGTCTTCGGTGAGCGTGCGGCACTGGCGACAGTGGCCGACGCCTTCCATGGCCTGGCCCAGGGCCTGGGCCAGGCGCGAGCCGCCACTGCGATCACGTTCGAGCAGTTGCAGGGCCATGCGTTGGGCGGTTTTCTGGCCGACGCCGGGGAGTACCCGCAAGGCATCGATCAGTTGGCGAATCAGGGGGCTGAAGCTCATGGCAAAGGGTCCGACAGAACACGAGACGCGGTTTATAGCCGCGCCTCCAGCCAGCGTCCGGGGATCACGCTGGAACACAATTCCTTGTAGGAGCGAAGCTTGGTCCGGCGTCGTTCCGACGAAGAAGCACTCGGACCGCTAAAAGCTTCGCGGCGGTGCGGCGTCCCGACAAGCCACGCTCCTACAAGGTAAGGCAACTGGCGCCTTAGAACGGCATCTTGAAGCCCGGCGGCAGCTGCATGCCGGCGGTCATGCCGGACATCTTGTCCTGGCTGTTGCTTTCAATCTTGCGCGTCGCATCGTTGAACGCCGCGGCGATCAGGTCTTCCAGCACTTCCAGGTCTTCGTCCTTCAGGCTCGGGTCGATGCTGACGCGCTTGACGTCATGACGACCGGTCATCACCACGGACACCAGGCCGGCGCCGGATTGACCGGTCACTTCGGCGTTGGCCAGTTCTTCCTGCATCTTGGCCATCTTTTCCTGCATCTGCTGCGCCTGCTTCATCAGGCCGGCCATGCCACCTTTCATCATGGGAATCACCTCAAGAGTTACATGTACAAAGAGATGCAAGGCAAAGGCCTGGCATCGTTCAGTTATTAGCCCTGGACCACCAGGGCATCGACAGGTTCGATTGTATCGCCACGGATCACCGCACCGAACTGTTGCATCATCTGCCGGATAAGCGGGTCGGCATGAATCGACGCCACCGCTTCGTCCTGGCGTTCGTGGCGCCGACGGGAAGCCGCCTGGGCCGGGGTTTCCTGCTCGGGCTTGATCAGCTCGATGGTCAGCTTCAGCGCACGCCCGTGATACTGGTTCAGGGCGTCATTGAGACGGCGTTGCTGCGTGGCGTTGAACAAGGCGCTATGGGCCGGGTCCAGGTGCAGCAACCAGTCGTCACCGCTGACCGCCATCAAGGTGCAGTTGGCCGCGATGCTGCCGGTCATGCCAGAAACCGGCAGTTTCGGGAACAATTCCAGCCACTCCAGCGCCAGGCCGGTGGCCGGGGCCGCCGCGGGTTGCGGCTCGGGCTCCGGGGCCGGATCGGCGGCGTGCTCGCTGGCCAGTTCGTCGAGATAGCTGTAGGCCGAATCGATATCCGGCTCGATATAGTCTTCATCCAACGGCGGCTCGTCGTCCAGGTCCGGACCCGGCGTCGCGGCCTCCACCTGGGCGGGCGTCGGCTCGGGCAGGGTCGCGGCGACCCACTCGGGCGCATCCGGAACCACGCTGTCCGGCGTCGGCAGCGGCATGGCCGCCAGCTCCGGCTGTTCGGCGACGGTTTCCAGCACCGGTTCGACAGCAGGCTCCTGCAGTATTTCCTCGGGCTCGACCGGATCGTTCCACGGCAGATCCACGACCTCCACCGCCGGGACAACGGGCTCGGCCGGTGGCGGCGCGGCCGCCACGACAGGGGTCACCGGCACGGCTTCGACCGGCGCAGCAACGGGCACCGGTTGCGCGGCAATCGGCGCTGCCACTTCGGCAGGCGCAGCCGCTACCACCGGCGTCTCGGCAACAGCAGCGACCACGGGTGCCACAGGTGCGGCTGGCGCGGCAACGGCTGCGCCAGCCACACTCTGTGCGGAATCAACTGTGGCCTGGCTGATCCCCACTGGCTTTAGCGGCGGTCTCGGCGGCGCCGTACTGTCGGCCGGACGGAACGCCAGCATGCGCAGCAGCACCATCTCGAAACCGCCTCGCGGGTCTGGCGCCAGCGGCAGGTCGCGCCGGCCGATCAAACCCATCTGGTAATAAAACTGCACATCTTCGGCCGGCAGGGCCTGGGCCAGCGCCAACACCCGGTCGCGGTCGCCATGGCCATTGTCGACACCCTCCGGCAACGCCTGGGCGATCGCCACGCGGTGCAGCACATTGAGGATTTCCGACAACACGCCGTTCCAGTCCGGCCCCTGTTCGGCCAGATGCCGCACCGCTTCGAGCAGGGCCTTGGCATCACCGTCGATCAACGCCTGCAACACGTCGAAGACCTGGCCATGGTCGAGGGTACCGAGCATCGCCCGCACATCGGCGGCCATGACCTTGCCTTCACCGAAGGCAATGGCCTGGTCGGTCAGGCTCATGGCATCGCGCATCGAACCGTCGGCGGCGCGTCCCAGCAACCACAGGGCATCCTCTTCGAACGGGACGTTCTCGACCCCGAGCACGTGGGTCAAGTGCTCGACCACCCGTTCGGGGGTCATGTTCTTCAGGGAGAATTGCAGGCAGCGCGACAAAATCGTTGCCGGAAGTTTCTGCGGGTCCGTGGTCGCCAGGATGAACTTGACGTAGGGTGGCGGCTCTTCCAGGGTTTTCAACAGCGCGTTGAAGGAATGGCTGGAGAGCATGTGTACTTCGTCGATCAGGTAGACCTTGAAGCGCCCGCGGCTCGGGGCGTACTGCACGTTGTCGAGCAGTTCGCGGGTGTCCTCGACCTTGGTCCGGCTCGCGGCGTCGATCTCGATCAGGTCGACGAAGCGCCCCTCGTCGATCTCCCGGCAGACCGAGCAGGTCCCGCAGGGGGTCGAGGTAATGCCGGTCTCGCAGTTCAGGCACTTGGCAATGATCCGCGCGATGGTGGTCTTGCCGACACCGCGGGTACCGGTGAACAGGTAGGCGTGGTGCAGCCGCTGGCTGTCCAGGGCATTGATCAGAGCCTTGAGCACATGGGTCTGGCCGACCATTTCGCGGAACGAGCGCGGACGCCATTTACGTGCAAGAACCTGATAACTCATCGATAACCATCGCGTCGGGGAAGCGGAAGACCGCTAATGCTAGCGGAGCAGGGGTAAAAATGCATCCGGCATGGGATGCTAATCTGGTTAAGCTGCACTTTGTGCATGGATTGGCGGCCTTGTGATGCTCCCGCCGGAGAGTTTGATGCGTGCAGTTTTTTACGCCCTGGCCTTGATGACCGCCCCTGCTTTCGCTGCCCCGGCGCCGTTGCGCTTCTCCGTGGCCGACAGTTGGAGCATGCCGATCATAGAGATCGAGCACGGCCAACCGACCCAAGGTATTTTGTATGACCTGATGACCAGCCTGGCCCACCAGGTCGGCAGCCCGGCCGAGTTTCATGTGCTGGCCCGCGCCCGAGTGCAGAGCGCCATGGAACGCGGTGAAATCGATGTGCGCTGCTATGCCGCGCAATCCTGGCTACCGAACCAGTCCGGCGACTATATCTGGAGCATCCCCTTCCTCACCCAGCGCAACCTGCTGGTCAGCAAGGCCAGGCCGCCCAAAGCGATGACCCTGAAAGATCTTGAGCCACAACGACTCGGCACCGTACTGGGCTACTCGTACCCGGCCATACAGGCGCAGTTCGAAAGCGGTCGGTTCATCCGCGACGAGGCGCGCAATGAGCAACAGGTCCTGCAAAAACTTGAGGTCGGCCGCTACGCCTACGCCATCAGCAGCCAATGGGCACTGGACTGGTTCAACCAGACCCGCATGCCGGACCAACAGTTGCACGCGGTGACGGTCGTGCAGGAAGACGCCGTGGGCTGCTTTGTGCGCAACGACCCGGCCCTGCCGGTACAACGCATCCTCAGGACCTTGCTGCGCATGAAAATGTCCGGGGAAATCGACCGGACCATCCACCTCTATACCGGGCATGACGACCAGAGGGACGCGCTCGAATCAGGTGACACTGCGCCATAAGGCCGGTGGCTCGAACGCCTCGACCCAGGCCGGCACCTCGTCCGCCGACATCGGCCGAGCAATGAAATAGCCCTGCGCCACCTCACACCCCAGGCTCATCAGCAACCGACCATGCTCGGCGGACTCCAGCCCCTCGGCAATCACTTCCCGGCCAAACGCACGGGCCAGGCCGATCACCGCCGTGGTCAGGGCTAGGTCATCCTGGTCATGGAGAATATCGCGCACGAACGAGCGATCGATCTTGATGGTCTGGCTGGGCAGGCGCTTGAGGTAACTCAGGGACGAGTAACCGGTGCCGAAGTCATCCAGGGAAAAACGCACCCCCAGCGTCTGGCAGTCTTGCAGGCACTGGCTGACCCGCTGGATGTTCTCAATGGCCACCGACTCGATGATCTCCAGATCGAGCATATGCGGCGGCACCTCGGCGTGGCGCATCAGCAAGGCGCGCAGACGCTCGACGAAATCGCCACGCTGGAAATGCCGGGCGGCGATATTGAGGCTGACCGGCCACTCGTGCCCCGCCTGGCGCCAGGCCTGCATCTGCGCCATGACCTGGTCCATGACCCATTCGCCGATATCGATGACCACATCGGTCTGGGCCACCAGCGGCAGGAACGCCTGGGGCTGGAGCAGACCTTCGTGCGGGTGCTGCCAGCGCATCAGCGCCTCGAACCCGACCACGCTGCCGGTGCGCATATTGACCTTGGGCTGATAGACCAGGCGGAACTCACCATTGGCCAGGGCCTGACGCATCAATGCCACGGTCTGGTGAGTGGCCTTGACCTCCTGGTCCAGGGACACGTCGAACAAATGGAAACGATTGCGCCCACCTTGCTTGGCCAGGTACATCGCCTGGTCGGCATGGCGCAACAGGGTATCGGCGTCCTCGTCGTCGGAGGGAAACAGTGTCACGCCGATACTCGCATCCACATGGACGGTCTGGCCGAGTATCGAATAGGGTGCCGAAATGGCGCCGAGCACCCGTTGCAACGCGGCGTTCAGCTCCTCGGCGTCGTGCACATAACGCAGAATCAGCACGAACTCGTCACCCGCCAGCCGCGCCACCACATCCTCCCCGCGCATGATGCCGCGCAGGCGCTCCGCCACTTCCACCAGGAGCCGGTCGCCGCTGGCATGCCCATAGCCATCGTTGACCGCCTTGAAACCATCCAGGTCGAGCATGCAGACCGCCAGCGGAATGGCTTCGCGTCGGGAAAAATCCAGGGCCTGGTTCAGCAGGTCCGACAGAAACGCCCGATTGGGCAGGCCGGTCAGTACATCGTGCCCCACCCGCCACTGCAGGGTATGCAGCAGACGCAGCTTTTCGCTGACATCGAAACGGATCGACACATACTTGCGGACCTGCCCGGTGGCCTCATCCAGCAGCGGCACCATGGTGCTGTCGACCCAATACAGGGAACCGTCCTTGGCGCGGTTGCAGACTTCGCCTTTCCAGACCCGGCCCTGGGCAATGGTGCGCCACATATCGACAAAAAATCCGGACGGGTGGTAGCCAGAGTTCAAGATGCGGTGATTCTGCCCCAGCAGTTCATCACGGCTATAACCGGAAATCACACAGAATGGATCATTGACGTAGGTGATCCGCCCGTTCAGGTCGGTCTCGGAGAAAATGGCGGCGACGTCCACGACCCTGCGATACGTCTCATCCATGAATCAGCTCACCTGGGCGGCTAGAGGTTGTCCCGAATTCGCAGCACAACCGCGCCTGGCGGCATCGCCTGGCCGTACTTCGACGAAGATCAACTAGGATTAAATGAAGGCCATCATTGGCTGGGACAGGTATTTTTGGCTGTCCTGAGACAATGCGTTGTTCAGGGCTTATGACCGTCACGGCATGGGCACCCAAGAAATGCCTGGATTTCCCGTTTCACAAATATTTCACCGGAAACCGGATCACCAAATACCTGTCCTAAATGCTGATTCTACGAATTACATCACATTATGCAATAGAAGGTGATGAACCATGGCGTTGTCTAATGTAAAGATTTATCGTTAAGTTCTTGATTCTAAATGGGAATTGAGCGATGGAAATTTCAAGTTTGGGTACGGCCATCAGGCGCTACCGCAAGGTAGCGGGGCTAACTCAGGCTGAACTCGGAGAGAAAACCGGTTTTGACCCCAAAACCATCAGCCGCTTCGAAACCGGCAGTTACACCCCCAGCGTCGAGGCCTTGTTCCTGTTTGCCGATGTCCTGGGGGTGAAGCTTAAAGCCTTTTTCACAGATCTGGCTGACGAAGACGAGCAGCGTGCCTACCTGTTCGGCGTCATCCACAACGCTCCCCCGAAGGACCTGGGAAAGCTGATCGCGGCGGTCGATCTAGCCTTGTCCAAGCCTTAGTCTCACGCCTGTCTGTTACCAGGATACGCTCGCCAAATGGCTACACACTGCGCTGCCCCACCCCGCTGCTGCGGGGCTGGGCGGACACCGTGGCGGGTTGCCGCCGCCCTTCCAGATTGAGCGCCAGCACACTGCCCAGGACAATCGCGCCGCCGACCATCACCAGCACTGAAACCCCTACCCCCAGGACCAGCGCCGCCAACAGCATCGCCACGGGCGGAATCAGATACAGCGCAATGGACGAACGGCTTACCAGCGAATGGCTCAGCACATAGGCCCAGGCCAGGTAGGCCAGGGCACTGGGGAAAATCCCCAGCAACAGCACCGCGACATTGACCCGCAGCGGCGCCGCCACCACCTCCTGCGCCAGCCCCGGCGCATAGACACAGAGCAACAAGGTCCCGGCCCAGACCATGTAACACACCGTGGTCAGCCCGCTGTAATGCCCGGAATAGTGTTTTTGCAAGGCGAAATAAAGACTCCAGGACAGCGCCGCGAAGAGAATCAGCAAGGCCCGGGGATCGAACGTCCCCACCCCATGATCGCCCCAGACCACCACCAGGGCACCGGCCAATCCCGACAGCACGCCGAGCCAACGGCCGAGTGACACCGACTCCTTCAGCCAGAAAAACGCGATCAAGGTGCTGAACAGCGGCGTGGACTGCGACAGCACACTCCCCGCCCCCGGACTGACCCACTGCTGACCGTAGTTGAGGCTGATGTGATGGAGGAAAATCGCGAAAAAGCTCAGCGCAAACAACCAGGGCAAATCCCTCAGGCGTGGCAGCGCGATCCCCTTCAGCAGCGCGACCAGCGCCATGAACAGCGAGGCAATCAAAAACCGCAACAGCGCCAGGTGCCCGGGGCTGTAGCTTTCCAGGCCGATATGGATTCCCACGGGCGAGTAGGCCCAGCAGAGGATGACGACAGTGGTGGCCAGAGGGACTTTTAAAGCGGACAGGGCTTTCACGAGCGTGCGATATCCAAGATGATCCGAGGTGTGCGCACAGTCTCGAGCGGCCTGTCAGCCAGAACAATTGATCAATATTGAGTCGAGAATTCACCGGGAGTGAATCATGGAACTGGCGCAACTGCGCATGGTGAAAGCGGTCGCCGAAACCGGCAGCATCGCCCAGGCGGCGCAGCGACTGCACTGCGTACCGTCGAACATCACCACGCGGGTCAAGCAGCTGGAAAGCGAACTGGGTACCGACCTGTTTATCCGCGCCGGACGCGGCCTGAGCCTGAGCCCGGCCGGCACGGTATTCCTCGACTACTGCACGAAAATCCTCGGGCTGGTGGACGAAGCCAAGCGCGCCGTCGACGCCAACACCCAACCGTCGGGCCTCCTGCGCATCGGCGCGATCGAGTCCTGCGCCACCGTGCACCTGCCCGCGCTGCTGGCCGAGTATCAGCAGGCCTATCCCGGCGTCAGCCTGGAATTGACCACTGGCAACTGGTCACAACTGCTGGAAGACGTACGGCAACGTCGCCTTGATGGCGCCCTGGTCGCCGCCGATATCCAGCACCCGAAAATCGCCAGCAACGCACTTTACCGTGAACAGCTGGTATTGATCAGCGCCGCCGGCAGCGGTCCGATCCAGGAGGCCGCCGACCTGCGCGGCAAGACCTTGATCATGTGGCCCAACGGCTGCCCTTATCGCGCGGCCCTGAAAAACTGGGTGCAGCCCCATGACCCGCAGCCGGCCATTGCCAGCTATGCCAGCTGGGCCACCATCATCGGCAGCGTGCATGCCGGTGCCGGCGTATCCCTGGTGCCCGAGGGCATCCTGCAACGTTATGAGCAGTCCGCCAGGCTCGAAACCCACCGCTTCGCTGAACTGGCGCCGGTGGAAAACTGCTTTATCTGGCACAAGGAGACAACTCGCCATCCGGCTCGCGATGCGTTTGCCCGGCTGTTGCAGGAGCGCCTGGAACAGAGGGATCGCTGATCACTCAGCGGTTTTTTCATTGATCTGCGCGACAAGCTTTTCCAGTTGGCGCATCTCGACGACCAGATGGGCAGCGTTTCTCCCGAGAAAACTCCCATGCTCCACCAACAGCAGACCAACGACCTGCACGCCCTTCATGGCGCTGGTCGCTTCGGCCCAAGCGACTTTTTTCTCGAGTTTGGAGTGAAAACCCTCGCTGTCGGAGGGGCCCAACTTACCGACCACATTGCTCAACTTGCTCATTGAAAAAGGCTGGCTGAGCACTTTGCACTCGATCAGAAGGGCGACCTGCCCGGAGGGGTGCAATGCCAATACATCGATTTCCCCGGGTACTTTCTGGCCACTCTCGTGCTCCAGGCGAGACTCCGTGGCTTGCCAATATCCGGAATCACTGACCCCACCGGCTTTCCAGCCGGCCTTGCGGAGCAATTGCACCGCGGCATTTTCAAAAGGCTGCGAGACATGCACGCGAAAGGACTCATCGTCCACAGGAGCCCCGCCATAGCCCACGTAGCGGAAAACAGAGTGTTCAACAAAACAATTCACGGAGTCGACTATGGTCATGACGCTTGTGGAAAATGTCCTGTCATCAATCCGCACGACAGGCCGCTCGACCAACATGTTCGAGGGATAGCTCCTCACTCGGTCCGGGTACCAGGACTCCTGCCAAAAACAGGCTTCGAGAGACTGTTTCGCAAGCACGGGGTCATCACCGAAAGCATCGGTGACAATAGGCAGATCCTCGAATAGCACCACGCCGGCCATGCGCTTCGACCCGGTCGACTTGATGTGACGCACACAGGCCAACAACACCAGCCGGGCATTGAGCCCAATCCAGAATGCCGGGTTCTTTCCGGCCAGCGCAAAGACCGTTCCGGCAAACAATTCAATCGTGGTGGAGTCACGCCCCGACAGGACGAGAGAGACGGCCTGGGAAAACCGCAAGAGGTCCTTCCAGATAACCGCTTTCGAATGTTCAAGCGTTCTCTGGTTTTCACCGTAGGGCGCTGCCATGGCGTTCCAGCGCCCCAACAGCCGCTGGTCAGCCTTGTCTGAAAACTCGAATCCATGGGACCTGAGAGCGACCGCTTGAAAGTTGAAAACCTGGCTGCTCTCGTAGAGCTCTCTCAATTGCTCCCAGGCAATCGCCGCATTGACCAACTTGAGCAACTGGGCGGCGCTTCTATCAACGGCCAACGGTTCCTTGCGATTGGGCCATATGAGCGCGATCGTCGTTTTCAACGACGAGCCACACCAAGGCACCTTCTTGCGCCAGTTCTTCTGGCCGTAATAGAAATCGTCCACCGCCTCGATCAGTGCGGGAATGGCGAGTCTCGGGTCAACCCGGCGCGCCAGGGCATCCAGATCGTTCCTTGCCCATTCAATCGCCGACTGCCATTGCTCATCGCTCTGCAAGAGCCCCAGGCCTTGGGCGGCCAGGCTGTCCGACGTCCTGGAAAAGCAATGACGGCTCCCCGCGATGCTGGCTTTACGCAGCTTGTCGGCCAACTCGCGAGCCTGCTTGTAGATTCGTGAGGACGCCTGGAATGGATACCGTTCTCGTGCCATTTGCTGCCTCGCAATCCTGGCCAAAAACACGCTGTATCAATGGCACCAGAGTGCCACAAATCCATCGTCACACCACCCCAAGCCCCCTGAAAGCGACTACACGCCTTCTCTAGCGCGACCTTCGCCCCTTCAGCTATCCTGCCGACCAAATTAATTCAAAATGTAAGGGACTACGATGAAACATCATCTGCGCCAGCTATTGGCCGCAGTGGCGCTCAGCAGCCTCACTTTGCCTGCCCTGGCCGCCAGCTCTCCCGCTCCGGCGCCGACCGCCAGCACCCCGCCCCACCAAACGACTGAACAATGGCTGGCTACCCTCAAGCAGCAGCACGGTACCATTACCCTGCCCAGTGGCATTGCCACGCTGCAACTCAATGACGATTTCTACTACCTGTCGCCGGCCGACACCGAGCGTCTGCTGACCGAAGGCTGGGGCAACCCGCCCGGTCACAAGACCCTGGGCATGATCATTCCCAAGTCGACCAGCCCGCTGGCGGACAATGGCTGGGGCGTGATCGTCAGCTACAAGAACGACGGGCATATTTCCGACGATGACGCGGCCAAGATCGACTACGCCGACCTGCTCAAGCAGATGCAGGCCGATGATGAGGAAAACAACAAGGAGCGTCACAAGCAGGGTTATGCCGGCCTGTCGCTGCTGGGTTGGGCCGAGCCACCGAGCTACGACCAGGGCAGCCACAAGATGTACTGGGCCCGTGAGCTGAAGGCCGACGATGCGCAACAGACCACCCTGAACTACAGCATCCGCGTGCTGGGTCGCGAGGGAGTCCTGGAGCTCAACGCGGTGGCGGCGATGGCCGATTTGCAGACCATCAAGCTGGAAACGCCGAAGATTCTGGCATTCACCAACTTCACCGACGGCAACCGTTATGCCGACTATGACTCCAAGACCGACAAGCTGGCACCCTATGGGCTGGCGGCGTTGGTGGCGGGCGGTCTTGCGGCCAAGGCCGGGCTGTTCGCCAAGATCGGCGTAATGCTGCTGGCCCTGAAGAAATTTATCGTGGTGGGACTGGTGGTGGTTGCCGGGTTCTTCCGCAAGTTGTTCAAGCGCTAACCCTTGTGGGAGCTGGCTTGCCAGCGATAAACGTCAACGATGACGCGGAGCGCCTGACGCCCCGCTCTCTTGCGACGACAATCGCGCGAGCAAGCCCGCTCCTGTAAAAAACACTCTGAGCGTTTCGGCACAATGGCCGAGCGCAACGGCACAACGACCCGTTCAGTCCCTCAATACACTTGTATCTCCTCTCCCTACCAAGACGAGATCAGCATGAAAACCCGATTTCTCCTCACCGCCCTCACCCTCGGCCTGAGCCTCAGCGCCCAGGCCGCCGACTTCACCCTCACCAGCCGCGACATCGCCAACGGCAAGCCGTTGAGCAGCCGCGAAGTGTTCCAGGGCTTTGGCTGCGAAGGCGGCAACACCTCGCCTGAACTGTCCTGGCAAAATGCTCCGGCCGGCACAAAAAGCTTTGCCATCACCGTCTACGATCCTGATGCTCCGACCGGCAGCGGCTGGTGGCACTGGACAGTCGTCAACCTCCCGACTTCCACCCACGAATTGCCCTCTGGCGCAGGCAACCCTACTGCCAGCCAACTGCCCGCAGGTGCCGTCCAGGGCCGCACCGACTATGGTCAAGCAGGCTTCGGCGGCGCTTGCCCGCCGGCCGGCGATAAACCGCATCGCTATCAATTCACCGTCTGGGCCTTGAAGGTCGATAAACTGCCGGTCAATGAACAATCCAGCGGCGCCATGGTAGGTTACATGCTCAATGCCAACGCCCTGGGCAAAGCCACCCTCACCGCCCCCTACGGACGCTAGGAACCATGAACGCCCCCGCCGGCATCCAGCATCGCCAAAGCCGCATCGGCGCCAGTGTCATACAGGCGCGCCAGCCCCATGCACTGCAACGGGTGCCGATTTTCGTCACCACCCTGTGCCGTGTCCGCCAGGGCGAAAAGCTGATGGGCTGGGATGATCGGCAAATGCGCGTGGGTTCACGGCATCTGATCCTGATGCCGGCGGGGTGCGAAGTGGGGATCAGCAACTATCCCGGGGCACAGGGTTACTACATCGCCGATGCAGTGACCTTTCCCACGGAGCTGTTGCGGGCGTTCAGCGTTCGCTATAGCCAGCAGATCACCACACATCCTGGGCGAACGGCGACGCAGGAGCTCTGTGTACCGCTGGATAGACATACGACCCAGGCCTGGGAAAACCTGCTGGACTGCATCAACGCCGACTCGCCGGATGCCTTGCGCACCCATTACGCGGAAGCGGTGTTGTTGGCGTTGGCCCTGGGCGGTTGGGCCGGCCCGGTGCTACTGGACCGTCGAGATCCGCTGTGTGAGCGCGTGCAGCAGATTGTCATGAGCGATCCGGCACGGGACTGGACCGTTGCCAGTGTCGCAGAGCGCCTGAACCTTGGTGCGTCGACGTTGCGACGGCAGTTGGCGAACGAGGACGATAGCTTCAGCAATATCCTGGAGAACGTCAGGCTGGGGATGGCGTTGCAGTGGTTGCAGGTCACTCCGCGGCCCATCGGGGAAATTGCTGCGGCCAGTGGTTATGCTTCGGCTTCACGGTTTGCCGTGCGGTTTCGCAAGCATTATGGGTTGTCGCCGCGGGAGTTGCGGGCGGTACTTTAGGAACATCCGGTTATTCAAGCGTGGCGCAACACACTTAAACATTTTCGCATTCAGCTCTTGAACGCGGAAACATCTCATCATGCTTGATCACTTGTCCGCCCTCTACTCCATAAATACCATTCTCTCCATTCACAAAATACTACACACCCACTGGCGTTCTTCTTAATGCCGGGTATTTGTGCAACAGCTGGAGATCATTATGAACGGCCACAACCTGACTTTTAGGAACAATCCGATATGGTATGTCGCTCAGCGAGCGATAAACAATGTGTCGTGGTTTATGAAGGACCAAGCGAACAGCACGAACCAACAGCGAAACAGGGTTCTCAATACCGTCAAATCAGGCGCCTTCGACCTGCTGGGTGACGGGCAGGCGAAAGAAGTCATACTGGCACCAACCGGCAACCCCACGCATACCGATCCCTTGGTCACCGCCTACTGGTGCCCCTTTATTCAAGGCAATGTATTGCCTGGTTTTGTCGATATACCACGGCATAATCCACAGCATAATTTTGTATTCACTGCCGCCATGAACGGGTGCGCGCTGGTCACAACAACCTCTCCGGCCGGCAGCAACATGCTCAGGATTTATCATCACCAACATCCAGACAGCGCAACTATCAATCAACTGATCCTGGCCCAGGGACAATCCATTCTTTCCTGCATTGACGCCAGTGACTATTGCCGTAGCGACCAGAAATATCCTGCGCCCAACGCGTTCAACTTTCTGTTCTACAAAGAGGGCAAATGGAAGTATGTCGTGCAACCGCAAATTTTTAATATGCTGACCCATGAGGTGGCGCTGAATCCGGCCATGCAACCGAAGGTCGTGGATGTCTGATATAGCATTTTTCTCCCCACCCTTACCCCCCTGGACATCTCTGATATCACACGAGAGTCGTCAAACGAAGGTAACAGCCTTATAGAACATCCCGCCAGGTTCCGTGTGGCGTCCGGATTTGTGGCACGAGCCAGGGTGCCAAGGCTTCGGATCGAATCTTGAATTTCGGACGTGGAAAATCGAAGCGCCGATCTTGATCTGGCACTTTGACTGATATTCAGGGGGATAAGCTTTGATGGTGGGCGTTATGGAGGCAACCCCACCAGCCACACCCCGGCACACAATGTTCCCGCTGTGGCTGCTTCCTTCCGGATCTGACCAGGTTCACGGGTAATCGTTGCGGGGGGACCGATGGGGTCACCATAACGACGCCCGCCTGACGGCGAGCCGCGCCATTGTACCTAGATAACGAGAAGTTACAACCGCTTGGCGTCGATAAAAATTCGATGAGGGTCAAGTACTTGTCGGCGTCTGGTGTGTGGCGGTCCTCAGTGTGGATCAGGCCCAGCGGCCTGCCAGGGATGGCGGCGGTGGATTCACTGCCGTCATCGCCAGCAAGCTCGCTCCTACAGGGATAGGTCAGGCTGGTAGTGCTTGCTTGTCCAGCAGCTTATCCACACGACTCAAGGCCAGATCGACCAGGTGCACCACGCCCAAGGCCAGCTTGCGATTGGAACCCTGCAGGTTGTCCGCGCACTCGTAAGCCGTGGCTGAGGCGGACTGGAGGATTTCGTCGATTTGAGCCAGGGCGTCTTCGGTCGTCAGCTGTTCGCGTCGACGTCGCGAGACGTTGTCCGGTGGCAGTTCGTAATGGGCGAACGCTCGCTCAATGGCGAGTTGGCTGGCAAGAGACGACAGGTCTTCGGTTGGGGGATTGGGGGTGATCTTGAACATAGTGATGGTCCTAAGTTGCTGAGTGGGAGCCATCACCCGTTCGCTTGCACGCGAATTAGGGTGGCAGCTGTACGCAGGTGTGCAAGACCGGGGCAACATAGGAAACCCGGCAGATCCCGAAGATCTCCCGCGCACAGCCACCATAACGCCAGATTTCAGACACAGAGAATGACTGAAGGCGAGGAGCGACAGTGCGCCTGATGTTGCGAACCGGACTTGCACGTCCACATCACCGATTTTGCGGTGACGGAATGCAGACTAGCCGCCGGTTCGAACAGGCGCAACGGGCTGGGATTTTCTAGGAAATTTCAGGCAAGTGAAAGGGATCTTTCGACAACACCACACCGAGAATTGAGTGGATGCTGACAAGTAAGACTCATGCAGAAACATTGAGCCAACCTGGAGAATCTAACCATGCCCGCAAACACAGTAGTTTTTACTCACACTGACAAGCCCATCAAAGATGAAACGCTACAGTTCAAATCGCCAGAGCTGAGCACCAGCACCTTGAAGGCAATGAAAGAAGCCAGACAAGGTAGCTTGAAATCGTTCGACTCCATAGAGGACTTGATGGCGGATCTGAACGCAGAAGGATGATTTATCGAAAACCGGATGACGCGACCTTGCACTTCATCCAACTCGGCTCAAACAGCGAACTGGGCTTGTAAAAAAACCTCAGGACGCGACCTGCAACACCTCATCCGCCCGGCCACCCTCCTCCTGGATCACCAGGTGGATGAAGTGCAGCTTGGCGATGGTCGCCGGCGGTAGCACAAAGGGGTAGAAGTCCGGCTGTCCCATGCTGCGAGACAGTTCGTTGAGCATGCCCGCCAGTTCGATCCAGGCGTTGACGAACGACAGGAACGCCGGCCCCTCCGGATGTTGCGGGTCGTAGAGCGCGCTCAGGGGAAACGACGGGTAGTCGAAATCCGACTCCTTGGCGCTCATGCCAAAGCCCAGTGCCGTGTCCACCGCATCCATCATGTGCAGGTAATGCGCCCAGGTCTCAGCCCAGTCTTCCCAGGGATGCATGGTCGCGTAAGCGCTGACGAAGTGTTGCGGCCAGTCCTGCGG
This sequence comes from Pseudomonas gingeri, assembly GCF_013385425.1. Classification (GTDB taxonomy): domain Bacteria; phylum Pseudomonadota; class Gammaproteobacteria; order Pseudomonadales; family Pseudomonadaceae; genus Aquipseudomonas; species Aquipseudomonas gingeri_D. The sequence continues at coordinate 339,772 of NZ_JACAQA010000018.1, forward strand.
CGCACCCTGCTGGTAATGGCGCTCCAGGGCGTCGGCATAGCTGGCGCGCTCGTCACCGAACAGGCCGCGAAACGGTTCCAGCCAGTGACTGTTGGCAATCAGTCGATCCCAGTAGTAATGACCTACTTCATGGCGGAAATGGCCGAGCAAGGTGCGGTACGGCTCGCGCATCTGCACGCGGACTTTTTCCCGGTGTTCGTCGTCGGCCTCCTTGATGTCGAGGGTGATCAGGCCGTTGGCGTGGCCGGTCATGGGGGCCTTGCCCTCCAGGTCGACACCGACGAAGTCAAAGGCCAGGCCGCTTTCTTCGTCCCAGGTTTTCGGGATGACTCGCAGGCCCAAGGTGATCAGCTGGGCCACCAGGCGGCGCTTGGCGGTTTCGACCTTGCGCCAGCGATCCGGGTTTTCCGCGATGGACAGGTCGGGGATGGTCCGGTTGAGGGCGCACGCGGTGCACAGGGCGCTGCCGTGGGCGTAGGGAATTACCCAGTTGCAGGCGGCCGCGGTGTCGAGGTTGGCGCAGCGGCGGAACAGGCCTGCGTCGGGGTCGGTGTCCAGTTGCCAGCTCTCTGGGTAGGGGCCGGGTTGGAGGGATGACAGTACACTGCCCTGAGGCTCGTAGCCCAGGGCCGCGGAACAGGCCAGGCATTGGCTGTTGCGGAAGAATACCGATTGATCGCAACGGCAACGCCAGACCTTGCTGTTGCGCGAGGGCTCGCTGACGAAGGGCGCGGCGATGCGGGAACTGAGTTGTTCGAAGAACCGGTACATGGCGATCTCTCCAGGGGCCTGCCTAGACTAGATCATTGGGCATGGTGGTGGGTTCCCTGATGCGGGGAAGAAACATCGGCGGTCGGAACGTGGCTCGCCGCGGAAGATTTGGTGGCCTCAAGGGCCTCTTCGCGGGCAAGCCCTGCTCCTACAGTTTCGTGTCGAATGGAAGTTGTGTGTACGACATAGACCTGTAGGAGCAGGGCTTGCCCGCGAAGCTTTTGGCGGCCTCCAGGACGTCATCGCCGGCAAGCCGGCTTGTGTCTGGCGTGGAGGTTCAGACCTCGATGCCATGTCCTTTCAGGAACACCACGAATGCCTCTTCATCCAGCACCTTGAGCCCCAGTTCGTTAGCCTTCGCCAGTTTCGAGCCGGCACCCGGGCCCGCCACCACGCAGTGGGTCTTGGCCGAGACCGAGCCCGCCACCTTGGCCCCCAGGCTTTCCAGCTTGTCCTTGGCCACATCACGGCTCATCAACTCCAACGAGCCAGTCAGCACCCAGGTCTGCCCCGCCAGCGGCAAGCCTTCCACAGCCTTTTTCTCGCTCTGCCAATGCATGCCGAAATCACGCAGTTGCGCTTCAATCGCCAAGGCTCGCCGGGCATTCTCCGGCTGGGCGAAGAACTCACGCACGGCATTGGCCGGCTTTTCACTCAAGGTCTGGCGCAGATCCAGCCAGTCCGCCGCGATAACACCTTCGACCGAACCGAACTTGGTCGCCAGCTTTTCCGCCGCCGTCGGCCCCACCGAGCTGATATCCAGCTTGGCGATCAGTCCGCCCAGGGTAGTGCTGGCGGCAAACTCGGCGCCCAGCTCCCCCTGGTCCTGCAATTCCAGCCCACGCTCCAGCAGTTCCTTGATAACCGTGCGGTTGTGCTCGTCTTCAAAGAAGCTGTGGATCTCATGGGCCACTTCCATGCCGACATCCGGCAGGTAGGTCAGGACCGACGGCAGCGCCTGCATGACCCGCTCCAGCGAGCCAAGGCTACGCGCCAGAACCTTGGCCGTTTCCTCGCCCACATCGGGAATACCCAGGGCATAGATAAACCGCGCCAGGCTCGGTTTCTTGCTGTCGGCAATCGCTTCCAGCAGGTTGCGTGTCGACAGTTCGGCAAAGCCTTCCAGGTCGACGATCTGCTCGTATGCCAGGGTGTAGAGATCCGCCGGCGAGGCGATCAGCTTTTCATCCACCAACTGCTCGATGGTCTTGTCGCCCAGGCCTTCGATATCCATGGCCCGACGGGAGACAAAATGGATGATCGCCTGCTTGAGCTGCGCACCACAGGCCAATCGGCCGACGCAGCGATACACCGCGCCTTCGCTGATCGTCTCGCGACCCTTGCTGCGCTTGACCAGTTGCGTGCGTTCGACATGGGAGCCGCACACCGGGCAGCTTTCCGGGATCTGCACTGCTCGGGCATTGTCCGGGCGCCGTTCGGTCACGACCTGCACCACTTGCGGAATCACGTCGCCGGCCCGGCGAATGATCACGGTGTCGCCAATCATCAGTCCCAGACGGGCCACTTCATCCATATTGTGCAAGGTGGCGTTGGACACGGTCACGCCCGCGACCTTGACCGGCTTCAGTCGGGCCACGGGGGTGACGGCACCGGTACGACCGACCTGGAATTCCACGTCGAGCAGTTCGGTAAGCTCTTCCATGGCCGGGAATTTGTGGGCAATCGCCCAACGCGGTTCGCGGGCGCGGAAACCCAGTTCACGCTGGGACGCCAGGCTGTTGACCTTGAACACCACGCCGTCGATTTCGTACGGCAGCGCGTTACGCCGCTCACCAATGTCACGGTAATAATCCAGGCACTCACCAATGCCTTTCGCCAATTTGAGTTCGCGGCTGACCGGCATGCCCCAGGCCTTGAGTTGCTGGAGGTTGCCGATATGGGTGTCGGCAATCTCGGCGGACACCTGGCCCAGGCCGTAGCAGCAGAACTCCAGCGGACGGCTGGCGGTGATCTTCGAGTCCAGCTGGCGCAGGCTGCCGGCTGCGGCATTGCGCGGGTTGGCAAAGGTCTTGCCGCCGGCTTCCAGCTGCGAGGCGTTCAGGCGCTCGAAGCCGGCCTTGGACATAAAGACTTCACCACGCACCTCCAGGGTCGACGGCCAGCCGCTGCCGTGAAGCTTGAGGGGGATGTTGCGCACGGTGCGCACGTTGACGCTGATATCTTCGCCGGTGGTGCCGTCGCCACGGGTGGCGCCACGGACCAGGGCGCCGTCCTGGTACAGCAGGCTGACCGCCAGGCCGTCGAGCTTGGGTTCACAACTGTATTCAACTTCGGCGCCGCCACCGAACAGGTCGCCGGTCGGCAGGTCGAGGCCTTCGCTGACCCGACGATCGAACTCACGCATATCGGTTTCTTCGAAGGCGTTGCCCAAGCTGAGCATGGGGATTTCATGCCGGACCTGGGTGAAGGCCGACAGTGCCGCGCTGCCGACGCGCTGGGTCGGTGAATCGGCGCTGACCAGTTCCGGATGCTCGGCCTCCAGGGCCTTGAGCTCGTGGAACAGGCGATCGTACTCGGCGTCCGGAATGCTCGGCTCGTCGAGGACGTGGTAACGGTAGTTGTGCTGATCCAGTTCAGCGCGCAGCTCTAGAATCCGGGTGTGGGCGGCGGTCATGGAGTTCTCTCAAAAGCAAAAAGAGCAGCCGAGGCTGCTCAATATGTTAGTGCGGTAGGAGCCGGTTCGCTGGCGATGAGCGCAAAGCGCTCAGCCATTCAACGCTTCTGGGTCAAGGCGCGACGTTCGAACTCGACGATGCGCTGACGGTAGTGCTCGATGGTCTGGGCGGTCAGCACACTACGCTGGTCATCCTTCAGTTCGCCATTGAGCTCTTGTGACAATTTGCGAGCGGCGGCGACCATCACGTCGAACGCCTGCTTCGGATGACGCGGGCCCGGCAGACCGAGGAAGAAGCTCACCGCCGGGGTGGTGAAGTGGTCGATATCGTCGAGATCGAAGACACCCGGTTTCACCGCATTGGCCATGGAGAACAGCACCTCGCCGTTACCCGCCATGCTTTCGTGACGATGGAAAATATCCATCTCGCCGAAACGCAGGCCGCTTTCCAGAATATTCTGCAACAGCGCCGGGCCTTTGAAACCGTTGACGTCGCGGCTGATCACGCTGATCACCAACACTTCTTCCGCTGCCGGCTGTTCCTTTTCCTGACGCGCCGCCGGCTTGTTGCCTTCCTCGGGGAAGTCATCGTCGCGGCTGCTGAAGCTCGGACCTTCATCCAGGTCCAGGTTCAAATCGCCCTGGCTCGGCTCGCCGCCACGCTTGCCGCGCTTGGACGGCTTCTCGCGGCCTTCACGCGCCGGCATGCTCACGGACGGCAGGTCATGCTCGTCCAGCTGAGGCTCCTTGTGGGTGTCCAGCACACGGGCCGGGCCCAGCAATTCGGCGCTGGTATCCTCGTCCGGCAGGTTCGACAGGCTCCGGTCCAAACGGAACTTGAGCTTGCCCTTGCCACCGCGCATCCGGCGCCAGCCATCAAAAAGAATACCGGCAATGACTATGATGCCGATGACGATCAGCCACTCGCGCAGACCGATTTCCATGTAATCCCGTGCCTCTAAATAAATGGTTCTATGAAGAAAGGGCTGAAACCCCTTTAAAGCGTGGCGCCAACTCTATGTTCTGACAGGCATTTTTTCCCACGCACAAGAAAACTTGACATTAAATTAACACGACACAAGGAAACTTTACACCGTCTGTCGTACAGGCTTGCATTTATAAGTCCCCAAGGATCAGTGCTAGTTCCCACAATGCCCAAGGAAATCCCCTTACGCCTCGAATATCTTTGCCTCAACGGCGGACGATTCAGGCGTCCACCAGGGCCATGGCCTCCTCCACATCCACCGCCACTAGCCGTGAGCAACCCGGCTCGTGCATGGTCACGCCCATCAGTTGATCGGCCATTTCCATGGCGATCTTGTTGTGGGTGATATAGATGAACTGCACCGTTTGTGACATCTCTTTGACAAGTCGGGCATACCGTCCAACGTTAGCGTCATCCAACGGCGCGTCAACTTCGTCGAGCATACAAAACGGTGCCGGATTCAATTTGAAAATGGCAAACACCAGGGCCAGGGCGGTCAGGGCCTTTTCGCCGCCGGAGAGCAAATGGATGGTGCTGTTCTTCTTGCCCGGGGGCCGCGCCATGATGGTGACCCCGGTGTCGAGCAGATCATCACCGGTGAGCTCCAGGTAAGCGCTGCCGCCGCCGAACACTTTTGGAAACAAAGCTTGTATGCCGGCGTTGATCTGATCGAAGGTGTCCTTGAAGCGATTGCGGGTTTCCTTGTCGATCTTGCGAATCACGTTTTCCAGGGTATCGAGGGCTTCCACCAGGTCGGCGTTCTGGGCATCCAGGTAACGTTTACGCTCGGATTGTTGCTGGTATTCGTCGATGGCCGCGAGGTTGATCGCGCCCAATCGCTGGATGCGCGCGGCGATGCGTTCGAGTTCTTCCTCGGCTTCCTTCTCGCTGGCCTCGGCCGTCAGGGTGGCGAGCACGCCGTGCAGGTCGTAGCCGTCTTCCAGCAACTGATCCTGCAAGGTCTTGCGTCGTACGTTGAGGGCCTGCCATTCCATACGCTGCTGTTCGAGCTGGCCGCGAATCAGCTGTGACTGCTGTTCGGCCTGGCTGCGGCGTTTTTCGGCGTCACGCAACTCGCGGTCGGCGTCTTCCAGGGCGATCTGCGCGGTCTTGAGTTCGACGTCGACGCTCAGGCGCTTGTCGAGCAGTTCTTCGAGCTTGAGGCGCAGCTCTTCCAGCGGCGCCTCGCCCTCCTCCAGGTTCAGGCTCAGTTGCTCGCGTTTTTCGCTCAGGCGCTCGGATTGCAGTTCCAGGCGTTCCAGGGCCTGGCGGGTGGAATCATGCTGGGCCTTGAGGGAGCCGAGGCGCACCGCCAGTTGATGGGCATGGTCCTTGTGCTGGCGGGCTTCCTGGCGAACCCGATCGAGGCGCTCGCGCAGGCTGTCGCGCTGGGCCAGCAGCAACTCGCGCTGCTCGGTGTCGACGGCCATGGTGTCGAGGGCCTCTTGCAGTTGCAGGCGGGCCTCACCGACTTCTTCGTGTTCCTGGGCACGCTGCTCGCCCAGTTCGCCCTGCTCTTCATCGAGACGGGTACGGCGCAATTGCAGTTGCTCGGCCTTGGCCTTGCTGGCCGACAGCTTGGCCTTCAGCTCACCCTGCTGGCGGGCTTCGTCCTGCAGCAGACGGCGCAGATGCTCACGTCCGGTTTCCTGCTGGCGCTGGGTGGCGCGCAGGGTTTGCAAGCGGGTTTCGAGGCTGGCCAGGGTTTCTTCACGCTCTTCACGCTCCAGGCCCAGGCGCTGGATTTCCTGACCCCGGGCAAGCACGCCGCTCTCGGCCTCGCTGGCCCGACGCACCCGCAGGAAATGCCGCCCGACCCAGAAACCGTCGCGACTGATCAGGCTTTCCCCAGCCGCCAATTGACCGCGCAGGGACAAGGCTTGCTCAAGGCTTTCAACCGGCTTGACCTGACCCAGCCAGGGCGACAGATCGATATCCGCCTCGACCTTCTCCAGCAGGCTGCCCGGCACCCGGGTGCCGTCCGGCGCCGGGCTGAGCAGACGCAGGTCGCCCTGCTGGAAACCGCCGAGGTCGAGACCGGCGAAATCATCCACCAGCACGGCCTGCAAGTCGGCGCCGAGCACGGTTTCCACCGCCAGCTCCCAACCCGCCTCGACCTTCAAGCCCTCAGCCAGGCGCGGACGCTGCGCCAACTGCTGCTCACGCAGCCACTCGGCCGTGCCGGTGCCCGGATCGAGCGCCGCCTGCTGCAAGGCTTCGAGGGAGGCCAGGCGGCCATTGAGGCGCTGCAAGTCGCCCTGGGCCTGTTGCTGATCCTGCATGGCCTGCTGCAAATCCTGGCGCAGTTGCTCCAGGCGCTCGACCTGGCCTTCTTCGCTGGCCTGCAAATCTTCCAGGGTCTGCTCGCTCTCGGCCAACTGCTCGCTGAGTTCGAGGATGGCCGCGTCTTCCGGGTCCGCCGAGAGCAAGGCGCGCTCTTCGGCCAGACGCCGCTGGCGCTCGGCCAGACGTTCCATGCTGGTTTCCAGCTGCTGGATCCGCGACTGCTGGACTTCGGCCTGGCGCCGCGGCTCGGCCGAGCTCAGGTTGAAGTTGTCCCACTGTTCCTGCCAGCCGTGCATGGTGGTTTCCGACTCTTCCAACGCGGCGGCGGCTTCTTCGGCAGCGGCGCTGGTCACCTCCTGCTCGGGTTCGAGCATGGCCAGCTCTTCACCGAGGGTCGCCAGCAAGGTGCGGTCGTGACCCAGGTGCGATTCGGTTTCCAGACGGGCGCGCTCGGCTTCACGCAGATCGTCCTGCAACTGGCGCAGACGTTGCTGGCCATGCTGGATGCTCTGTTCGACCCGGGCGATATCGCCACCGACCGAATAGAAGCGTCCCTGCACCAGATTGAAGCGTTCGGACAGCTCATGGTGCCCGTCCCGCAGGCGCTCGATGCTGGCGTCGGCGTTGCGCTGCTCGGCCACCAGGGCTTCGAAGCTGATTTCCTGGTTGCCGATAATCGCTTCGCGCTGGCCGACCTGCTCGTTCAGTGCCTGCCAGCGCAGGGCCGACAGTTGGGCCTTGAGCTGACGCTCCTCGCCCTTGTATTCCTGATACTTCTCGGCCGCCTGGGCCTGACGGTGCAGGCGTTCGAGCTGGCGCTCCAGCTCTTCGCGCAGGTCGGTCAGGCGCGCCAGGTTTTCATGGGTGCGACGAATACGGTTTTCGGTCTCGCGACGGCGCTCCTTGTACTTGGAGATGCCCGCCGCTTCCTCGATGAAATTGCGCAGGTCCTCGGGCTTGGCTTCGATCAGCTTGGAGATCATCCCCTGCTCGATGATCGAGTAGCTGCGCGGACCCAGGCCGGTGCCGAGGAAGATATCGGTGATGTCCCGGCGCCGGCATTTGGTGCCGTTGAGGAAGTAGCTGTTCTGGCTGTCGCGGGTGACCTTGCGGCGAATGGAAATTTCCGCGTAGGCGGCGTATTCACCAATCAGGGTGCCGTCGGAGTTGTCGAACACCAGTTCGATGCTCGCCTGGCTTACCGGCTTGCGGCTGGTGGAGCCGTTGAAGATGACGTCGGTCATCGACTCGCCGCGCAGGTTCTTCGCCGAGCTCTCGCCCATCACCCAGCGGACGGCGTCGATGATGTTCGACTTGCCGCAACCGTTGGGACCGACCACCGCCGCCATGTTACTGGGGAAGTTCACCGTGGTCGGGTCGACGAAGGATTTGAACCCCGCCAACTTGATGCACTTGAGCCGCACGCTTAGTCGACCGCCAGGGCAGACAGGACGATGTCGCAGCTACGCTGGGCGTAATTGGCCAGGACCGTGCGGATCAGCGGCAGGTCGCGGGCCATGACGGCGGCCAGCAGTTGCGCGAACAGGGTCAGGTATTCGCTCATTTCCGCCTTGCGCCGCTCCAGCGCCAGGTAATAGGCGCGGCTCATGGCCGGCTGCAGGTTCTCGACGGTTTCCTGCAGGTACGGGTTGTCGGCGAACGGAAAGGCCGCGCGCATCACATTGAAGCTGTCTTCGACGAAGGTGCGGATATCCGCGTTCTCGAAGCTGGCGCTCAGGCGCTGCTGCAGTTGCAGAAACGGCGCGAGGTCGGCCTGCTCCTTCCAGCGTTGGGCGACGGCATTGCCCAGCAGGATGTACAACTCGCTCATCAGGGTGCACAGGCTCTGCACCTTGTGGGCGGTGAGCTCGGTGACATGGGCACCGCGCCGGGGCAGGATGGCAATCAGATGGCGGCGTTCGAGAATCAGCAGCGCTTCGCGTACGGAGCCACGGCTGACATTGAGCGCCAGCGTAACCTTCTGTTCCTGGATGCGCTCCCCGGGTTTGAGGTCGCCGCGAATGATGCGTTCGGCGAGGTGGTGAGCAATTTGCTCGGCGAGGCTGTCCGGCGCCTTGAACGTCATGGTTTTCCTTCAAAATCTTCGATCAGTGCAAGCGGCGCAGTGTAGCGCACTTGATACCGGGTGGCGCAGGGCTCCTGAGGCGGAATTTGGCACGAATCCCGCAATTATTTCAGCAGCTAGACTGGGAGAAAGCGCTCCATGCTTTCAATCGCGAGATTTTCCTGACCCTAAGGTCAGATATTTGTTGACCGAAAAGTCAGATATCACTAGATTCTGCCCATCGGTCAACAACAATAATGAGTCTGCGAGGCCTTCCGTGATCCAGTTTTTACTCAACCAGGAACTCCGCCGCGAGCACGCCCTGGACCCGAATCTGACGGTGCTCGAGTATTTGCGCGAGCACCTGGGCAAATCCGGCACCAAGGAAGGCTGCGCCAGCGGCGATTGCGGCGCCTGCACCGTGGTGGTCGGCGAGTTGCATTGCGACGCTTCGGGCCAGGAGCAGATCCGTTATCGCAGCCTCAATTCCTGCCTGACCTTTGTCTCGTCGCTGCACGGCAAGCAGCTGATCAGCGTTGAAGACCTCAAGCATCAGGGCCAACTGCACAGCGTGCAACAAGCCATGGTCGACTGCCATGGCTCGCAGTGCGGCTTCTGCACGCCGGGCTTCGTGATGTCGCTGTTCGCCCTGCAAAAGAACAGCGATGCCCCGGACAGCCACAAGGCCCATGAAGCCCTGGCCGGCAACCTCTGCCGCTGCACCGGCTACCGGCCGATCCTGGCCGCCGCCGAGCGCGCCTGCTGCAACAAGCCGGCCGACCAGTTCGATGCCCGCGAAGCCGAAACCATCGCCCGCCTCAAGGCCATCGCGCCGACCGAAACCGCGGAACTGAACAGCGGCGACAAGCGCTGCCTGGTGCCCTTGACGGTCGCCGACCTGGCCGCGCTCTACGACTCTTATCCGCAAGCCCGACTGCTGGCCGGCGGTACCGACCTGGCGCTGGAAGTCACCCAGTTCCACCGTACCCTGCCGGTGATGATCTATGTCGGCAATGTGGCCGAACTCAAGCGCATCGAGACCTTTGAAGATCACCTGGAAATCGGCGCCGCGACCCCGCTCTCCGATTGCTACGCCGCCCTCAAGGCCGAGTACCCGGACTTCGGCGAACTGCTGCAACGCTTCGCCTCCCTGCAGATCCGCAACCAGGGCACCCTGGGCGGCAATATCGGCAATGCCTCGCCGATTGGTGATTCACCACCGCTGTTGATCGCGCTGAACGCACAACTGCGGCTGCGCAAGGGCGACAGCACGCGCACCCTCGCGCTGGAAGACTATTTCATCGATTACCGGGTCACCGCGCGCCAGGACAGCGAGTTTATCGAAAGCATCATTGTGCCCCGGGCCGATGCCGCATGGCAGTTCCGTGCCTACAAGGTTTCCAAGCGCCTGGACGACGATATTTCAGCCGTCTGTGCGGCCTTCAACCTGCGCCTCGAAAACGGCGTCGTGGCCGAGGCGCGGATCGCTTTCGGCGGCATGGCGGCGATTCCCAAACGGGCCCGTGCCTGCGAACGCGCCCTGGTCGGCCAGCCCTGGAACCAGGACAACCTGGAACGTGCCTGCGCGGCGCTGGGGGAGGATTTCACTCCACTGTCAGACTTCCGCGCCAGCAAGGAATATCGCCTGCTCAGTGCTCGCAATCTGTTGCGCAAGTACTTTATCGAACTGCAAACACCGCACATCGAGACTCGGGTGACCGCTTATGTCTAACCCTCATGCCGTGGAAAAAACCCAGGCCGAGATGGCCGAACTGTTCGCCCGGGACCTGAGCACCGGCGTCGGTCGCAGCGTCAAGCACGACAGCGCCGACAAGCACGTGGCCGGCGAGGCGGTGTATATCGACGACCGCCTGGAATTCCCCAACCAGTTGCATGTCTATGCGCGGATGTCCGATCGCGCCCATGCGCGCATTCTCAGCATCGATACCGCGCCGTGCTATGCCTTCGAAGGTGTGCGCATTGCCATTACCCATGAAGACATTCCCGGCCTCAAGGACATCGGCCCGCTGCTGCCGGGCGACCCGCTGCTGGCCATCGATATCGTCGAATTCGTCGGCCAACCGGTGCTCGCCGTCGCCGCCCGCGACCTGGATACCGCACGCCAGGCGGCCATGGCCGCGGTGATCGAGTACGAAGACCTGGAGCCGGTGCTGGATGTGGTCGAGGCCCTGCGCAAACGCCATTTCGTGCTCGACAGCCATACCCATAAACGCGGTGATTCGGCCGCCGCCCTGGCCACTGCTGGACAACGTATCCAGGGCAACCTGCATATCGGCGGGCAGGAACACTTCTACCTGGAAACCCAGATCTCCTCGGTCATGCCCACCGAAGATGGCGGCATGATTGTCTATTGCTCGACCCAGAACCCCACCGAAGTGCAGAAGCTGGTGGCCGAGGTGCTGGACGTGTCGATGAACAAGATCGTGGTCGATATGCGGCGCATGGGTGGCGGTTTCGGCGGCAAGGAAACCCAGGCCGCCAGCCCCGCCTGCCTCTGTGCGGTAGTGGCGCGCCTGACCGGGCAACCGACCAAGATGCGCCTGCCCCGGGTCGAAGACATGTTGATGACCGGCAAGCGCCACCCCTTCTATATCGAGTACGACGTCGGCTTCGACAGCAGCGGGCGCCTGCACGGGATCAACCTGGAACTGGCAGGCAACTGCGGTTGTTCGCCAGACCTGTCGGCATCGATTGTCGACCGGGCGATGTTCCATGCCGACAATGCCTATTACCTGGGCGACGTCACCGTCAACGGCCATCGCTGCAAGACCAACATCGCTTCCAACACCGCTTATCGCGGCTTCGGCGGTCCGCAAGGCATGGTCGCCATCGAAGAGGTGATGGACAGCATCGCCCGGCACCTGGGCCTCGATCCGCTGGCGGTGCGCAAGGCCAACTATTACGGCAAGACCGAACGCAACGTCACCCATTATTACCAGACCGTCGAGCACAATATGCTCGAGGAAATGACCGCCGAACTGGAAGCCAGCAGCCAGTACGTCGAACGGCGGGAAACCATTCGCCGCTACAACGCCCACAGCCCGGTGCTGAAAAAAGGCCTGGCGCTGACGCCGGTGAAATTCGGTATCTCGTTCACCGCCAGTTTCCTCAACCAGGCCGGGGCGCTGGTGCACGTCTACACCGACGGTAGCATCCACCTGAACCACGGCGGCACGGAGATGGGCCAGGGCTTGAACACCAAGGTCGCGCAGGTGGTGGCCGAGGTGTTCCAGGTGGAAATCGATCGGGTGCAGATCACCGCCACCAACACCGACAAGGTGCCCAATACCTCGCCCACCGCTGCCTCCAGCGGTGCCGACCTGAACGGCAAGGCGGCGCAGAACGCCGCCGAGATCATCAAGCAGCGATTGGTGGAGTTTGCCGCGCGGCACTACAAGGTCAGCGAGGCGGACGTGGAATTCCGCAACGGCCACGTGCGGGTACGCGACCAGATCCTGACCTTCGAGACGTTGATCCAGCAGGCGTATTTCGCCCAGGTGTCGCTGTCGAGCACCGGCTTCTACAAGACGCCGAAGATCTACTACGACCGCAGCCAGGCCCGGGGCCGGCCGTTCTATTACTTCGCTTATGGCGCGGCCTGCGCCGAGGTCATCGTCGATACCCTGACCGGCGAGTACAAGATGCTGCGCACCGACATCCTGCATGATGTCGGCGCCTCGCTGAACCCGGCCATCGATATCGGCCAGGTGGAAGGCGGCTTTGTCCAGGGCATGGGCTGGCTGACCATGGAAGAACTGGTGTGGAACGCCAAGGGCAAGTTGATGACCAACGGCCCGGCCAGCTACAAGATCCCGGCGGTGGCCGATATGCCGCTGGACCTGCGGGTCAGGCTGGTGGAGAACCGCAAAAACCCCGAAGACACGGTGTTCCATTCCAAGGCCGTGGGCGAACCGCCCTTTATGCTGGGGATTGCGGTGTGGTGTGCGCTCAAGGATGCGGTGGCGAGCCTGGCGGATTATCGGGTTCAACCGAAAATCGATGCCCCGGCGACGCCGGAGCGGGTGTTGTGGGGCTGCGAGCAGATGCGTCAGGTCAAGGCGGAGCAGGTCGCGGTTGTCGAACAGACGACAGAGAGGTGTCTATGAACTACTGGATCAGCGCCCTCGCCGACCTGCAGAACCAGGGCGAGCCCTGCGTGCTGGTGACCATCATCGAAGAGCTCGGTTCGACGCCGCGCAATGCCGGTTCGAAAATGGTCGTCAGTGCCGCCGGCGCCTTCGACACCATCGGCGGTGGTCACCTGGAATACAAGGCCATGCAGATCGCCCGGGACATGCTCGCCAGCGGCCAGCAGAACACCCATCTCGAGCGTTTCAGCCTGGGCGCCAGCCTCGGCCAGTGCTGCGGCGGCGTCACCGTGCTGCTGTTCGAGCCCATGGGCCAGGTCCAGGCAGAAATCGCGGTGTTCGGCGCCGGGCATGTCGGCCGCGCCCTGGTGCCCTTGCTCGCCAGCCTGCCCTGCCGGGTACGCTGGATCGATTCCCGCGAGCAGGAGTTTCCGGCACAGCTTCCCAGCGGCGTACGCAAGATCGTCAGCGAGGAACCGGTGGATGAGATCGACAACCTGCCCGCGGGCAGCTACTGCATCGTCATGACCCATAATCACCCGCTCGATCTGGAACTCACCGCCGCCATCCTCAAGCGCAACGACTTCGCCTATTTCGGCCTGATCGGCTCGAAGACCAAACGGGTCAAGTTCGAACACCGCCTGCGCGAGCGCGGCTTCGACGCCAGCGTGCTGCAGCGCATGCGCTGTCCGCTGGGATTGGCCGAAGTCAAAGGCAAGTTGCCGGTGGAAATCGCCATCTCCATCGCCGGCGAGATCATCGCCACCTATAACGCGAATTTCGGCCAGCACAGCGCGAGCGCCGAACCTATTGCCAAACTGCTGCCGGCTTCTCGCCGCAGCCAGGCCACACACTGAGAAAGACCATGCCTTCGACCCGTACCGCCTACCGCGCCGCCCTCCTGCACAGCCTCGCCGATCCGGCCGAGGTCGGCATCGAGGCCTCCTATGAATATTTCGAAGACGGCCTGCTGGTGGTCGAGAACGGCCGCATCATCGCCCTCGGCGCCGCCAGCGAGCTGCTGCCGAGCCTGCCCGCCGATGTTGAAGTCATCCAGCACACCGACGCGCTGATCACCCCGGGCTTTATCGACACCCATATCCACCTGCCGCAAACCGGCATGGTCGGCGCCTATGGCGAGCAACTGCTGGACTGGCTGAACACCTACACCTTCCCTTGCGAAAGCCAGTTCGCCGACCGCGCCCATGCCGAGGAAGTCGCGGATATCTTCATCAAGGAATTGCTGCGCAACGGCACCACCACCGCCCTGGTCTTCGGCAGCGTGCACCCGCAATCGGTGGATGCTTTCTTCGAGGTCGCGGAGAAACTCGACCTGCGGATGATCGCCGGCAAGGTGATGATGGACCGCAACGCGCCGGACTACCTGACCGACACCGCCGAATCCGGCTACCTGGAGAGCAAGGCGCTGATCGAGCGCTGGCATGGCAAGGGTCGCCTGCACTACGCGGTAACACCACGTTTCGCGCCGACTTCAACGCCGGAGCAATTGACCCTGGCCGGCCAACTGCTGGGGGAATACCCGGACCTGTACATGCAGACCCACATCAGTGAGAACCTGCAGGAAGTGCAGTGGGTCAAGGAGCTGTTCCCGGAGCGCAAGGGTTATCTGGACGTCTACGACCACTACCAACTGCTCGGCGAGCGCTCGGTGTTCGCCCATGGTGTGCACCTGTGTGACGATGAGTGTGCACGCCTGGCGCAGACCGGCTCGGCGGTGGCGTTCTGCCCGACCTCGAACTTCTTCCTCGGCAGCGGCTTGTTCAACCTGCCGATGGCGGAGAAACACAAGTTGAATGTTGGCGTGGGCACGGACGTGGGCGGCGGCACCAGCTTCTCGATCCTGCACACGCTGAACGAGGCCTACAAGGTGATGCAGCTGCAAGGGGCACGGTTGAGTCCGTTCAAATCGCTGTACCTGGCGACTCTCGGCGGCGCCCGGGCGCTGCGCCTGGAGGACAGGATCGGCAGCCTGCAACCGGGCAGCGACGCCGACTTCCTGGTGCTGGATTATCACGCCACGCCACTGCTCAGTTATCGCCTGAAGCAGGCCAGGAATATTGCCGAGATATTGTTCGTCCTGATGACCCTGGGGGATGACCGGACGGTGAAGCAGACCTATGCGGCGGGGAACCTGGTGCATCAGCGCTGAGCGCACCCAGTCTCATCGACAACACATAACCTGTAGGAGCAGGGCTTGCCCGCGAAGCTTTTAGCGATCTCAAGGCCGCCTTCGCGGGCAAGCCCTGCTCCTACAAGGTCCGTATCGGTACACAGTATTGTGGCAAGGCAGAACCGGGCAATTGCCTACAGTTTTGCCGTGGACCGCCCCGGCTTCTTGGCCAGCAACAAGTGCGAGAACACCGCATGCAGGTCATCCGACGCACTCTCTTCATCGAGGTTGAGCTTGCTGTCGATATGGTCCATGTGGTGCATCATCAAGTCCACTGCCAGCACCGCATCCCGGGCCTCGATGGCATCGATCAACTGGGTGTGTTCATCGTAGGAACAGTGCGAACGATTGCCGCTTTCGTATTGGGCGATAATCAATGAAGTCTGCGACACCAGGCTGCGCTGGAAGCTGATCAGCGGGGCATTCTTCGCCGCTTCCGCCAGCTTGAGATGGAACTCGCCGGAAAGGCGGATCCCCGCCCCACGATCGCCACGGGAAAAACTGTCGCGTTCATCGTTGACCATCTGCCGCAACAGCGCCAATTCCTCAGCCGTGGCGTGCAAGACCGCAAGCTCGGTAATCGCCTTCTCCACCATGCGCCGGGCCAGGAACACCTGGCGGGCTTCCTCGACACTGGGACTCGCCACCACCGCGCCACGGTTCGGGCGCAACAACACCACGCCTTCATGGGCCAGGCGCGACAAGGCACGGCGAATGATGGTGCGACTGACCCCGAAAATTTCCCCCAGCGCTTCTTCGCTCAACTTGGTCCCGGGCGCCAGCCGTTGTTCGAGAATGGCCTCGAAGATATGCGCGTAGACGATATCGTCCTGGGTCCCGGTGCGACCGGCCTTGCCGGCACGCGGTTGTTTCTTGAGGGGTTGCAACTGTTCGTTCATGGTCACTCGGATCGGAGACGGCGGCGAATGGACCCCGACTGGCGAACGGCACAGCGGGTCACTGACAAGTAGCGCGTAAAAGCATGGCACATTGTACACAAAGCCGGGTGCCAACACGACTGTACGGCTGTTTGCCGCGCCGGCTGTATTGCAATCAGCCCGCACCTTTACGTTTAGTCTACCCAGACTGTTACCGCTTGTTTCCCTGTACAAGGAATGCCGTCCCATGACCGACCTCACCCAGGCACGCCTGCGCCCCTTGGCCGACACCTCACCTTCCGCCGTGGTCGCCGGTTTTATCGCGATGATGACCGGCTACACCAGTTCCCTGGTGCTGATTTTCCAGGCCGGGCAAGCCGCGGGACTGACCACCGGACAGATCTCCTCGTGGATCTGGGCGCTGTCGATCGGCATGGCGATTTGCAGCATCGGCCTGTCCTTGCGTTATCGCACGCCGATCACCATCGCCTGGTCGACACCCGGCGCGGCCCTGCTGATCACCAGCCTGTCCGGGGTGACCTACGGCGAGGCGATCGGTGCCTATATCACCTGCGCGCTGCTGGTGACGATCTGCGGCCTGACCGGCAGTTTCGAGAAGCTGGTCAAGCGCCTGCCTTCGTCACTGGCGGCGGCGCTGCTGGCGGGCATCCTGTTCAAGATCGGCAGCGAGATCTTCGTCGCCGCGCAGCATCGCACCGGGCTGGTGCTGGGGATGTTCTTCAGCTACCTGATCATCAAGCGCCTGTCGCCACGCTATGCCGTGCTTGCCGCGTTGCTGGTCGGCACAGCCGTCTCGGGCCTGTTGGGCTTGCTGGACTTCAGCGGCTTCAACCTGGAGGTGGCGACGCCGGTGTGGACCACGCCCTCGTTCTCCCTGGCGGCGACCATCAGCATCGGTATTCCGTTGTTCGTGGTGGCCATGACCTCGCAGAACATGCCCGGTATCGCCGTGCTGCGCGCCGACGGCTACAACGTGCCGGCCTCACCGTTGATCAGCGTGACCGGGATCGCCTCGCTGCTGCTGGCGCCTTTCGGCTCCCACGGGATCAACCTGGCGGCCATCAGCGCGGCCATCTGCACCGGGCCCCATGCCCATGAGGACAAGAACAAGCGCTACACGGCCGCCGTCTGGTGCGGGATTTTCTACGGGATTGCCGGGACCTTCGGGGCGACACTCGCGGCACTGTTCGCCGCGCTGCCCAAGGAGCTGGTGCTGTCGATCGCGGCGCTGGCGCTGTTCGGTTCGATCATGAATGGGTTGAGCCTGGCCATGAACGAGCCCAAGGAGCGGGAAGCCGCACTGATCACCTTTATGGTGACGGCGTCGGGGTTCACGCTGTTTTCGGTGGGCTCGGCCTTCTGGGGGATCGTCGCGGGGGTGCTGACACTGCTGATCCTCAATTGGCGCAAGGCCTAGATCCCAAAGCCCCACAAAACCTGTAGGAGCCCGGCTTGCCGGCGATGAGGCCAGCAAGTCTTGCGTCGATCTTGCGGACGCCATCGCCGGCAAGCCGGGCTCCTACAGGGAACGCATTCAACCGGGCCTGAAGGATCAGATCCGGAAATGCCCGACCATCCCCTTCAATTCCATCCCCAGCTGTGCCAACTCGATGCTTGACGCCGCGTTGCCCTGCATCGCCAGCGCCGACTGATCGGCACTGGCGCGGATGCTGGTCACGCTGCGGTTGATCTCTTCGGCCACCGAGCTCTGCTCCTCGGCCGCCGCTGCAATCTGCTGGTTCATCTGCTGGATCAGCGACACCGCCGCGGCGATGCTGCCCAGCGCGCTCTCGGTCTGCAACGCATCGCTGACCGCCAGCTTGACCAACTCGCCACTGCTCTGGATCTGATGCACCGAGGCCTGCGCGGCCGTGCGCAGGGCACTGACCAGGCGTTCGATCTCTTCGGTGGACTGCTGGGTACGCTTGGCCAGGGCCCGGACTTCATCGGCCACCACGGCAAAACCACGGCCCTGCTCACCGGCCCTGGCCGCCTCGATGGCCGCGTTGAGGGCCAGCAGGTTGGTCTGCTCGGCCACGCTCTTGATCACCCCGAGCACCGTGCCGATATTCTGGATTTCCGCGCTGAGGCTTTCGATACTCTGGCTCGCCGAACTGGCCGAATCCGCCAGTTGCTCGATCCGCTGCATGCTCTGGCGCACCACCTGCTGGCCGCTGTCGACCTTGTCGTCGGCGGTCTGCGCCGCCTGGGCGGCCTCTTCGGCATTGCGTGCGACATCGTGCACCGTGGCCGTCATCTGGTTCATCGCGGTGGCGACCTGCTCGGTTTCTTCCTTCTGGCTGCTGACTTCCAGATTGGTCTGCTCGGTAACCGCCGACAATGAATGCGCCGAGGTCGCCAGCTGCTCGATCCCGGCCTGCAGGCCGCTGACGATGCCGCTCAAGCCCGCGCCCATCTGCTGCATGGCCTGCATCAGTTGACCGATTTCGTCGCGACGCCTGACCTCCACCTTCCCGGTCAGGTCACCGGCGGCAATCTGCTGAGCTACCAGGATCACACTGCGCAACGGCGCAACGATCAGACGGGTAATCACCAGCGCCGCCACCAGCCCGACCAGCAAGGCCAGGGCCGACGAGCCGATGATCAGCAGCGAGTTTTTCTTCAGTTCGGCCTGCATCGACTGGTCTTCGGCGGCATAGGCCTGGTTGACCCGCTCGACCACCTGGGCCGCGCGCTCATGCAACTGTTGGTAAACCTTTTTTTCCTGCTCCAGCAGGCCGGTGTATTCGGTGAGCTTGTCACTGAAGCTGGCGATATGACCACTGACCTCGGTCAGCACCGTCTGATAGCCCGGGTCCTTGACCGAGGTCTTGAGTTCCTCCACTTGGGCCAGGGCCTGGTCGGCCTGCTCGATCTTGCCCTTGCTCTGGTTCTCTTCATTGCCTTTGCGGCTCTGGTCGAGGCGCACCCGGGCCTCGTTCATCGCCTGCAACATCAACTGCGAGACATGGCTGACCTGGCCGGCCTGCTCGACAAAATCCTTGCCGTCCTTGCCCTGGGAATCCTTGAGAGCATAGGTACCGTCATCGGACAAACCGGCCTGGAGCACATCCAGGTTGTTGGCCACGCTGGACACCGACCAACTGGCCATTTCCAGCGCCAGGTCCTTGGTCTGGGTCAGTTCGACGAATTCGTCGAACGCCTTGCGGTAGGCACCCAGGGCCTGCTCGACGTCGGTCATGACCGGCACGTTGGCCGCCGATTGCGCCTTGAGGACCTGCGCCTGCGCCAACAGGCCGTCAACGCCCTGATGCAGGGCATCGACGGTCTTGGGATCCGAACGCAGCGCATATTCCTGCTCCAGCAAACGCACCCGGAGCAATTGGCTGTTGAGCGAAGACATCTGCTTGAGCCCATCGAAGCGCAAGCTGATGGTTTGCAAGGACCAGACACCGATCGCCGCCACCAGACCGGTCAGCAGCAATACCAAGGCAAACCCGATACCCAATTTCTTGGCCATACCGAGATTGGCGAAACGTCCTTGCACGGCAGAAATCATGGCGCTTAATCCCCGATTAGAATGCTGAAGGTGCACACGCCCATTCAAGATTCATGCAGATTCGCAATCGGGACGGGTAAAGCACAAGCCTTTGGCGCCGGAATAATGGCCAAAAGCTACATCCGCGTCGCTTTCAGGATGGTCGAGGTCGATTCGGTGCCGCCCAACAGACGGAAGAACTTCTGCGCGCGCAGGTCCGAAGCATAGGCCACATTTATCCTCAGCCAGTCACTGTTTTTACCTTGCGGCATAAAGGCGTCGCCCGGTGCCAGCAGCACCCCCAGCTTGCGGGCCCGGGCCAGGACTTGCGCCAAGGGGTAGCCCGGGCTGCGGGCCCAGATGAACATGCCGCCGGCGGGCTCGGTGAACACTTCCCAGCCCGCCCTCTCCAAGGTGTCCAGGGTGGTGACCCGCTCCACGCTCAGGCGCTGGCGTAGCCGTTGCACCAGCTTGCGATAGGTGCCATTGGCCAGCAGCATGGCAACCACACACTCGGCAAAACGCGAGGCGCCGAGGCTGGTGATCATCTTCACTTGCGCCAGGCGCTGGATCAGTTCGCTTCGGGCACGGACGAATCCGACCCGCAATGAACTGCTCAGGGTTTTCGAAAAACCGCCCACGTAGATCACCCGCTGGGCACTGTCCAACGCGGCCAGTTGTACGCCGGGCCCGCTTTGCAGATCGCTGTAGATAGCGTCTTCGACAATCAGGAAGTCATGGGCCTGGGCCAACTGCAACAACTGCGTGGCCACCGCCAGGGTCAGGCTGGTACCGGTCGGATTATGGTAGAGGCTGTTGATGAACAGGCAACGCGGTCGGTACTGCTGCAACAGCCTGGATAACTGCTCCATGTCCGGACCGGACTGCGTACGCTCCACCTCCAGCAACTTGACGCCTTGCAGCGCGAGCAGTTTGTACAGATTGGCGTAGCCTGGTGTTTCCACCAGGACGCAGTCACCCGGCTTGAGCAGGTGACGCACCAGCAGGTCCAGCGCCTGGGTGACGCCATGGGTTGTCAGTATCTGCTCGGGTGCGCAGGCGATGCCCTTTTGCGTCAGGCGCTTCTGGATCTGTTGACGCAACGCCAGCAGCCCCTGGGGCGTGCTGTAGCTGAACATCCCGTGCATCTGCGTACGACTGACCTGGCGAATGGCATAGGCGATATCATCGCTCTCGCGCCAGCTTTCGGGCACCCAACCGCAGCCCAGCTTCAACTCGCCCAGAGGGTGCTCGCTGAAGGCCCCCCACTCCGCCTCCAAGCCTTCGTACCACTGCCGCTCGCCGTTGTCGCCGGCATCACCGTGGGCATCCGAGACAATAAAGGCCGAGCCGTTGCGCGGTGTCAGCACGCCCTGCGCCACCAGGCGCTGGCAGGCTTCGAGGACATTCGCCTGGCTGAGGGAGTTGTCCTTGGCCAACTGCCGAACCGATGGCAGGCGAGTCCCGGGACCCGCGCGCTGGCAGCGGATCCACTCGATCACGGCGTTGACGATTTGCTGCACGACGGGGACCAGCGCCTGCCGATCAATTTCCAAATCCATTCTGTTTGACGCTCCAACCCATTGTTATTTCTCGTTAAACAGTTAAACACAAAAGCCCGGGGGTCTTGCTTGCACAAAAAGCCTCTTCCCCCCGCCCTGGAAGGCCCGCCCGCCGGGCCCTGAAGACACCGACTGACGCGCGAGGGCGAATGTACCGACCGGATTTCCAACACCGGCGGACATAAAAAAACCCGCCATTAGACGGGTTCCTTGCAAAGGGGCTACGAACCGGGGCGAAGCGTGCGACAACTCAAATCGCGGTGGCTCCGCCGTCCACGGCCAGGGCGTGACCGGTGGTAAAGGCGGCACCGTCGCTGCACAGATAAAGCACCGCGCTGGCGATCTCCTCGACCTTGCCGATGCGCCCGACCGGATGCATGGCCGCGGCGAACTCGGCTTTCTTCGGATCGGCCTCATAGGCACGACGGAACATATCGGTATCGATCACTGCCGGGCAGACGGCATTGACGCGGATTTTCTTCTTCGCGTACTCGATGGCCGCCGACTTGGTCAGGCCGATGACGGCGTGCTTGGAGGCCGCGTAGATGCTCATCTTCGGTGCCGCGCCCAGGCCCGCCACCGAGGCGGTGTTGACGATCGCGCCGCCGCCCTGGGCCAGCATCAGCGGCAACTGGTACTTCATGCACAACCAGACGCCTTTGACATTGACGCCCATGATCGCGTCGAACTCATCCAGGGTGCCGTCGGCCAGCTTGCCTTTCTCGATCTCGATACCGGCATTATTGAAGGCGTAGTCAACCCGCCCATAGGCGTTCACCGCTTGGGCCATGAGGTTTTGCACATCGGCTTCCCGGGTGACATTGCAACGCACGAACACGGCATCGCCGCCCGCGGCGCGGATCAGCTCGACCGTGCCCTCACCGCCGGTAACGTCGAGGTCGGCAACGACCACCTTCAGGCCTTCGGCGGCAAACGCCTGGGCGGTCGCACGGCCAATGCCGGCCGCCGCGCCGGTCACCAGGGCTACCTGGCCGGAAAACGTCATGCTCATGGTTATGTCCTCAATGCAATACGAATGGGCTGCTGTGCTCTCAGTCTAGCCAGCGCGGCAACCGCCGCGGCAGCACTATCAGAAGCCCGGTTAATGGCTTATGCGTTGCAGTGATAAGGTTATGGGGACTTTCATCATTGAAGTGGATCACGCCCTATTCGCCTTGCCTGCAAAACTTGCTGTCTGCGCGATGAGGGTCTATCAACAAGACTTCATTGATCTTCGAGTGCCTGCCATGACCACCCAGAACAATCGCCAATTCCTGCTGGCCAAGCGCCCGGTCGGCCCTGCGACCCGCGAGACCTTCACCTACCAGCAAGTGCCGGTGGGCGAGCCGGGAGCGGGCCAGATCCTGGTCAAGAACGAATACCTGTCCCTGGACCCGGCCATGCGCGGCTGGATGAACGAGGGCAAGTCCTACATCCCGCCGGTGGGCATTGGCGAGGTGATGCGCGCCCTGGGTGTCGGCAAAGTCGTGGCGTCCAACCACCCGGGCTTTGCCGTCGGCGACCATGTCAACGGCGCCCTGGGGGTGCAGGATTATTTCCTCGGTGAGCCGAAGGGCTTCTACAAGGTCGACCCGACACTGGCGCCGCTGCCGCGCTACCTGTCCGCCTTGGGCATGACCGGCATGACCGCCTATTTCGCCCTGCTGGATGTCGGCGCGCCGAAAGACGGCGAAACCGTGGTGATCTCCGGTGCGGCCGGCGCGGTCGGCAGCATTGCCGGGCAGATTGCCAAGCTCAAGGGTTGCCGGGTGGTGGGGATTGCCGGCGGCGCCGAGAAGTGCCGGTTCCTGATCGACGAACTGGGCTTCGACGGGGCCATCGACTACAAGAGCGAGGATGTGGGCGCCGGCCTGAAACGTGAATGTCCGAAAGGCGTGGACGTGTATTTCGACAACGTCGGCGGCGATATTCTCGACACAGTGCTCACTCGCCTGAACTTCAAGGCGCGCGTGGTGATCTGCGGCGCCATCAGCCAGTACAACAACAAGGAAGCGGTGAAAGGCCCGGCCAATTATCTGGCGCTGCTGGTCAATCGCGCCCGCATGGAAGGCTTCGTGGTGATGGACTACGCCAGTCGTTTCGCCGCGGCCGGACAGGAAATGGCCGGCTGGATCGCCAAGGGCCAGCTCAAGAGCAAGGAAGATATCGTCGAAGGCCTGGAGACCTTTCCGGAAACGCTGATGAAGCTGTTCAGCGGGGAGAATTTCGGCAAGCTGGTGTTGAAGGTTTAAAGCAGGGCCGTCTCAGGTAGAACGCATCGCGAGCAATCGGGCATGCGCCGGTTGCTCGCGATAAGACCTTATCAGGCCAGTTCGGCCACTACCGCCGCCAACGCCTGGGCCGGATCGGCCGCCTGGCTGATCGGGCGACCGATCACCAGATAATCGGAACCGGCATCCAGGGCCTGACGTGGGGTCAGGATACGACGCTGATCGTCCTGGGCGCTGCCCGCAGGACGAATCCCCGGAGTCACCAGTTGCAAGCTCGGATGGGCACTCTTGAGCGCCGTGGCTTCCAGGGCCGAGCACACCAGGCCATCCATCCCGGCCTTTTCCGCCAACGCCGCCAGACGCAATACCTGCACCTGCGGATCGACATCCAGGCCGATACCGGCCAGGTCCTCGCGCTCCATGCTCGTCAGCACGGTCACGCCGATCAGCAACGGCTGCGGGCCGCTGCGCTGATCCAGCACCTCACGGCACGCCGCCATCATGCGCAGGCCGCCGGAGCAATGCACATTGACCATCCACACGCCCATCTCCGCCGCTGCCTTGACCGCCATGGCCGTGGTGTTGGGGATATCGTGGAATTTCAGGTCGAGGAACACCTCGAAGCCCTTGTCACGCAGGGTGCCGACAATTTCCGCCGCGCAACTGGTGAACAGCTCCTTGCCGACCTTGACCCGGCACAGTTTCGGGTCCAGTTGATCGGCCAGCTTCAGGGCGGCGTCACGGGAGGGGAAATCCAGGGCGACGATAATAGGCGTCTGGCAGGCGGACATGGGCGGGCTCTCTGGCAAGTCGAAATCGGCGCGCATTGTAGCGGAACCCGGGGCGGACCGGGACCCGGTGATCGGTAAATCTAGTCCCGATGCGCCATAAATGCCCGAGCTCGCACCAAAGCAAGTCGTAACCTTGGCGAACATCGGCGAAACGTCCTCGATACGACAGCTTTTCGCGGATAACGACGCGATCCTGGCGACTGGCACGTCCACTGCAATCTCCTGAACCGAGCCATATCCAAACCGTTCAGGGAGAAAACGTATGAACACACAACTCAAGCCCACGCTGGGCACACTGCACCTGTGGGGCATCGCGGTCGGACTGGTGATCTCCGGGGAGTATTTTGGCTGGAGCTATGGTTGGGGGACCGCCGGCACCCTGGGCTTTCTCATCACCACCTTGCTGGTGGCGACCATGTACACCTGCTTCATCTTCAGCTTCACCGAACTGACCACCGCCATTCCCCATGCCGGTGGGCCTTTTGCCTATAGCCGCCGGGCCTTCGGTGAACGTGGTGGGCTGATCGCAGGGATCGCCACCCTGATCGAGTTCGTCTTCGCCCCGCCGGCCATCGCCATGGCCATCGGCGCCTACCTCAACGTCCAGTACCCGGATCTCGACCCGCGCCTCGCCGCCGTCGGTGCCTATGTGGTGTTCATGGGCCTGAATATCCTCGGCGTCAGCATTGCCGCCACCTTCGAACTGGTGGTGACGGTGCTCGCGGTGGCCGAGTTGCTGGTGTTCATGGGCGTGGTCGCGCCGGGCTTCAGCTTCAGCAATTTCGTGCTCAACGGCTGGTCCGGCTCGAGCACTTTCAGCATCGACTCGATCCCCGGCATCTTCGCCGCGATCCCCTTCGCGATCTGGTTCTTCCTCGCCATCGAAGGCGCGGCCATGGCCGCCGAAGAAGCCAAGGACCCCAAGCGCACCATTCCCAAAGCCTATGTCGGCGGCATCCTGACCCTGGTGTTCCTGGCCCTCGGCGTGATGGTGATGGCCGGCGGCGTCGGCGACTGGCGCCAGTTGTCGAACATCAACGACCCGTTGCCCCAGGCGATGAAAGCGGTAGTGGGCAGCAACTCCAGCTGGATGCACATGCTGGTGTGGATCGGCCTGTTTGGCCTGGTGGCGAGCTTCCACGGGATCATCCTTGGCTACTCGCGGCAGTTCTTCGCCCTGGCCAGGGCCGGTTACCTGCCCGCCTACCTGGCCAAGCTGTCACGCTTCCAGACCCCGCACCGGGCCATCATTGCCGGCGGCCTGATCGGCATCGCGGCGATCTACAGCGACGGCCTGGTCAACCTGCAAGGCATGAGCCTGACAGCGGCAATGATCACCATGTCGGTGTTCGGCGCCATCGTGATGTACATCATCAGCATGCTCAGTCTGTTCAAACTGCGTAAAACCGAACCCAATCTGGAACGCAGCTTCCGCGCACCGGGTTATCCGATCGTGCCGGGGATCGCGCTGGTCCTGGCGGTGGTGTGCCTGATCGCGATGGCCTGGTTCAACACCCTGATCGGCCTGATCTTCCTCGGTTTCATGGCCGCGGGCTTCCTCTACTTCCTGTTGACCGGGCAATCGCGTGCCGCGGCGCCGGCCGATGCGATGCTGACCGGGCTTTAAGGGCTATTCGGATCGATCGGGCTTACAATGGAACCACCGAGAAATCTTTTGACTCGAAGTGGTAAGGGCCGACCTTGCGGATGAAATGCTCATCCGCAAACGGCCCATCTAGGAGAACCTTATGCCCTGGTATGCCTGGCTGATCATCGTCGTCGCCATCGGCTCCATCGTCGGTGGACTGATGATGTTGCGCGACACCGCAAACAAAGTGGAACTGACTGACGAACAGCGTCGGCGCGTCCAGGAACGAAACGCAGAGATGGACGCCCAGGACGCCAAGGATCGCTGATCGTCCATTCCCCCTGGTTATTTCTCCCAGTCCGCCTTGGCGATATGCAAGCCATGCAGGCCTTTATAGGCGGCTCGCTCAGGCGAACTCCAACCTTCGAGCAGTGACGACTCCAACCGATAGACCTCCACCCCCAACGGGCGACAGACGCTGAGCGGGTCCTGGGCTTCAGGGCCCCACATCGGCAGCGAAAGATCACCGCCCGGGCAGGTGGACAGCGCACACAGCAGATCGATTTCAGCGAAAAACTCCAGGTAATCGCCCTTCTGCGCCGGGCAGGCCTTCATGAAATACATGTCGTCGTGATTGAGCCCAGTGCACTGGAAGATATTCAGTACATCGTGGACATCGAATTCGGTCAGGCCATACGGCAGGACGGCGCGGGTCAGGTTCGAGTGACAGTGATGATGGAAGTCTTCCCCTGTCAGCATCTTGTTCACATACGGATCACAGCGCGTCCCCAGAAGATCATGCAGACGTCCGCCATGCTCGTCGATCCCGTAGCCGGCCAAGCTATCGTCGGTAATGGTAACCAGCGGACGGAGGAACGGCAGGTTCGACCAGAGCCGGTCATGGGTGCTGACATGGGCGCCTTGCAACTGACGGGTGCGGGCCGCCCAGAGACGCTCGCGCGGGTCGTTGGCATTCCAGACGTTGAAGTCACCGACCTGTGGGCCAACCGGCGTGGTCACCCGGAAGACGTGGCCGGCCGGCACCTTCCAGGCCCGCCCGGTACGAATTGGCACCTCGAACTGTTCGATCAGCGTACGAGCGCTCTTTTCCTCGCGAATGCGCTGGTAAAACGCGGTATCCACCTGCAAGGCCGAGCCTTTGCTGACCTGATAGGCGGCGGGATAGTCTTTGTACATGCTCAAGATCCTCGATCAGTGATGGGAAGGACGGCTTAAAAAGTCGAGCAGCATCTGCTCGGAATCGTCGAGGTACAGGCTCATCGCCTCCCCGGCGGCGTGCTTGTCACCTTCGGCAAGCAGGTCGTGGATATAACGGTCACGCGCCAGCCAGGGCGCTTGGAAACGCTGCTCATCGGGAGCCGAACAAAACACCAGGCGCAACTGCGCAACGATATTGGTAAAAAACTCGTCGAACAGCGGACTGCGCATCAAGCCGACGATATGTTGATGAAACGCCAGGCTGTGGGTGCCCAGGGCCCGCCAATCCTCGCGCTCGCGAGCCAACTCGGCGGCCTCGATAGACTCGAGCATGCGGTCGGACTGGTATTCGCGCAGGGGTTTGCTCAGGGCGATGGCCTGCTGCTCCAGGGTGCGGCGCACCTGGAACAGATCACGCACCTCCTCGACGCCCAGGCGGCGCACCATCACGCCCTTGTTCCGGACGTAACGCGCCAGGCCTTCCTGGCCGAGCCGATGGAGCGCCTCGCGAATCGTGTTGCGCGAGGCGTTGTAGGTATTGACCAGATCGTTCTCGACCAGCGGCATGCCCGGTAGCAGGCGACCGCCGATGATGTCGGCGCGCAGCTCCAAGGTAATCTGGTCGGCCAGGGACAGTTGTGTACTCATGATCATCACCTTGGATTGTTCAACAATCGTAGAGCAATGGGTAATCACTATTCATGCCAGATCCTTGGTTTCGACTTTTCCCCATTAGCGGTATGCGCCCTTGAAAAAACATGACAAATCGCCTACATGTCACGGTTATCATGGCTTAACGATTCGGAGAGCCCGCCATGCGGTATTCACAAGACCACAAAGCCCAGACCCACGAACGCATCATCCGGGAGGCCGCCGCACGCTTCCGACGTGACGGTATTGGCGCGACCGGCCTGCAACCCTTGATGAAGGCGCTGGGGCTGACCCATGGTGGCTTCTACGCGCACTTCAAATCCAAGGATGAGCTGGTGGAGAAGGCGTTGCAGGAAGCGGCGGCCGAACTGGATGTGCATTGCGATACGCTGTTCAGCCAGGACAAGCCGTTGCAGGCCTTCATCGACAGCTATCTGTCCGAGTGGCACCTGACCACCCCCGATCACGGCTGCCCGCTGCCGACCATGTGCCTGGAGCTGGGACAGCGAGGGGAGCCGAGCCCGACGACGGATACAGTGATCGAGTCGCGGCTCAAGCAGGTCGAAGACGCACTGGGGTCAGGGCCGGACGCGCAGGATCAGAGCATTGTCATGCTGGCGACGCTGGTGGGAGCCCTGGTGTTATCCCGAAGTGCCGAGGACGAGACCCTGGCACAAAAGATATTGGCGGTAACGAGAGCACACTTGAAGGATCAGGTGGAGTAAAACGCCGCTTTACGCCCTGAGAAGAGGCCGATCACTGGAAAGGCCTCTTCATCCCGCCGGAGCGTATTCAGTTGATATCGAGCTTGTCGCGATTTTTGTCGAGCAACGACTTGCCGATGCCTTTGACTTCGAGCAACTCATCCACCGACGAGAATGGGCCATTCGCCTCACGATAGGCGACAATGGCCTGGGCCTTGGCCTCGCCTATGCCGGAGAGTTCGTGCTGGATGGTTTGGGCATCGGCGGTGTTGAGGTTGAGCTTGCCGGACGTGGCGCTTGCCGCCGGGCTTGAGGCGGCAACAGACGAATCGGTCTTGGCGGGCGCGGTCGGCGCCGCATTGACCACGCCGGTGATACCCAGCAGCAGGGTGAACGCGAGGGAAGAGAGAAAGCTTGTACGCATAAGTGACACTCCATGACATCGTAAGAGGAAAGCAGCTTTTCCGAAGCTGCTTTCCAAACCTAGATGATGGGTCTCTCCTGTCAAAAATCACGTCATTACCAAGTGTGTAACGATCAGGGATCCATACGGCGCTGCTGGTAAATCCAGTCGACAATCTCACCGTCGGGGGCGTAACCGCTTACGGTATCGCGCAACACTTGCCGTACACGAACGTAATCATCGCCCTCAACGGCGGCCATCAATTCATACAGCCTGGACTTGAGTGCATCCCATGAAAGCATATCTTCATGGGCACTCATGATCATCGGATGCTCGGTCGCTTCGACGTTGTCACCGATCAGCAACTCCTCGTAAAGCTTTTCACCAGGCCGCAACCCGGTGAACTCTATCGCGATATCACCATGAGGACTCTTGTCCGTGCGCACACTCAAGCCGGAGAGATGGATCATCTTTTCAGCCAGTTCGACAATCCTCACAGGCTCGCCCATATCCAGAACAAAGACGTCGCCGCCCTGCCCCATCGAGCCGGCCTGAATGACCAACTGGGCCGCCTCTGGAATAGTCATGAAGTAACGCGTGATCTTCGGGTGGGTAACGGTCAGCGGCCCGCCTGCTTTTATTTGCTTGTGGAACAGGGGAATGACAGAGCCCGAGGAGCCGAGCACATTGCCGAAGCGGACCATGGTGAAGCGGGTCTTGTTCACTCGCGATATATTGGCCTGATCGCCAAACAACACCGGAGCCAGCTCACGACTGAGGGCCTGGAGCGTCATTTCAGCCAGGCGCTTGGTACTGCCCATCACATTGGTTGGACGCACCGCCTTGTCGGTGGAAATCAGCACGAAGTTGGCAACACCCGACTGCAAGGCGGCTTGTGCGGTGTTCAAGGTACCGATCACGTTGTTCAGTACGCCTTCGGCGATATTGTGCTCAACCATCGGAACGTGCTTGTAGGCCGCTGCATGGTAGACCGTCTCGACATGCCAGGTTTTCATAACCGAAAGGAGCTTGTCCTGGTTACGCACGGAACCCAGGATCGGTAGCAAACGCACCGACAACGACTCTCGAACAACCCGCTGCTCAAGCTCGGAGAGGATGCTGTAGAGATTGAACTCGCTGTGCTCGTAAAGCAGAAGCGTGGTAGGACGAAGCGTCAGAATCTGTCGGCAAAGCTCGGAACCGATTGAACCGCCAGCCCCCGTCACCAACACCGAACGCCCCCTGATGCAGCGCTCGAGCAAATCTTCCTGAGCGGGAACCGTATCGCGCCCGAGCAAATCCGCGATATCGACTTCCTGGATATCGTCGACCTTGACCCGTCCACTGGCCAGGTCCATGAAACCCGGCACACTTCGAACATGCAGTGGATAACCTTCCAACAGGGCGAGTATTTCACGACGTCGGCCACGGGAGGACGACGGAATCGCCAGGAGTATTTCCTGCGCGCCCGTGGCATCGATCATTTGCTGGATATGCTTGGGCTTGTAGACTTGCAAGCCAGCAATATTGCGGTCGGCAATGCCGCTGTCGTCATCGATAAAAGCAACAGGCCGCATGGCACGCCCCATACGCAACGCGACAACCAGTTGATTCCCCGCCGAGCCGGCTCCGTAAATGGCGACCTTGAGCAGACCATCATCACGATTGGTGAACGGCATATGCTGCGCGGTACCAAACCAGTCACCGAGGAAGTATTGGCGCATGGCAAGCCGTAGCCCACCCACCATGACCAGGCTCAGCCACCAATAGTTAAAGATGATCGAACGCGGAACAACCACCTGATGGTTGCTATAGAGATAGACAACCACCCCAAGGATCAGCGCCGAAAGGCTCACTGCCTTGACAATGGTGATCAACGCGTCATTGCCGAAATAACGCATCACCGCCCGATAAAGGCCGAATCGAATGAAAAGAGGAATGGCGACAACCGGAGCGGCAATAAATAGCCAGCGGTGCTGGGTAAATGGATTGATCAGGTCACCCACCCCCAAACGCACGACAAACGCCATCCACAGCGCTGCCCAGACCATGACGATATCGGTGAGCACCTGCAGAACGCGCTTCTGTCGGCGCGGAAGACCTACCAAATAGGCTCGTATCTTATCCATAACCCCTCTATAGCTTACCTGCAAAATATCATCGTCCTGGATCGACCATCACCCAACCCTGCTACAGGCCAGGACAGATTAAACAACCTTCTCCAACTCACCCGCATGAAATCTGACAGCAATAAACACCAAAGGAGCATAGGCCAACAACATACCGGTGAGACCGTCCACCACAGACAAGCCAACACACAAGCCGATGGGCAACAACCAGACAATATTGATCCCGAGTACAGCCAGGGTCACGGGTAAATGACGCCCTACCTGACGCGAGGCAAATTGATAGGCGTGGCTGCGATGGGCCTCATACACCTTGTCTCCACGGAGCAGTCGACGTCCTAGCGTAAACGTCGCATCGACGATAAATACGCCCAGCAAAATCAACCAGACCCACAGCAAATGAGGCGAATGCCAAGCGGCATGGAGAGAAAGCCCTCCCAGCATGATGCCTAGAAAACCGCTGCCTGCATCGCCCATGAAAATGCGTGCGGGTGGAAAATTCCAATAAAGAAAGCCGGCAACGGCCATTGCCAGGCACAACGGAGCCCACGCCAACCTCTCATACCCGCCCAGCTCATAGACAAGACAAGCACCGAGGCACACAAAAATAGCCTCGACACTGGCAATCCCGTCAATTCCGTCCATGAAATTATAGAGATTAAGCATCCACACCAGGTAAAAAGCCGCGAGGATATGCCCCAGCCAGCCCAAATTGACCTCCGCTCCAAACAGATTGAAGGCGGGGGCGCCGCCCAAGCAAAGCAGGATCCAAACGGAGGCGGAAAAATGAGCCAATAGGCGCCAACGAGCCGCTATATGCCCATGATCATCGAGAAACCCCACTATCGCGACAACGCTACCGGCTGCAAAAAGCGCCCAAAACACCGACCCGGGCATCATGCCCAACCAGACCAGAACCGGCAATGCGATCAGGAAACCGAGCACGATCGCCACACCGCCCCCCCGCGGCGTCGCAACAGAATGTGAACTACGCCCATTGGGGACATCCATCAAACTGCGAGCCAACGCATATCGGCGTAATGCACCGGTCAACAATAATGAGGAGACCAGTACGAACACGCACAGCAGCAAAATCATCATCTAGTTCAAAATTCCTGAAACATTGGCCACAAACAAGCCAAGGTAAAGAGCGAAGCCCGCGAACTCAATCCGCTATTCTACGCAACATCGCAATAGCGCGTCAGGCTCTGCCTGCCTGCAAAAGGCATTGGAAGCTCGCGGTCGGTGTCGAATCGCCCGTAGCCATGTGATGAGGCCAGCCTTGCCATAAGCCGCTGGCCGTCGAGGTGCCGAGTCTCAAGGTAAGTCTGTATCGCTCAGTTCAAAGGGGCGGGGCAGGAAAACGAATGGGCATTAAGCCTCGGAATGATCAAACACCAGACCCTCAACCATTCGTGAAGCCATGGCGCAGGAAAAATGTCGATAACGAGGCAGGCAACTCGCCATTGAAATGGCCAAGCTCAAAAAAAACCACCGGAATGCTGACGGCTGATCGATGAAAACAGTGATCTGCGCCAGACAAGCCGGCAGGCGCTCGACTATCGCTACGACTTTTCAAGGATCCAGGCGTTCCGCCAGGAGAATCTGTGGAGCACGCGCTTTTCATCAACCCACTTGCTCTCAGATGCTCGTGCAGGTGCCCTCCCCTGTTTCAGGTCACTGACTGATTGCAGTATATTGCCACCCGGCCGATATAAAACTTCATGACGTATTCAACGGACCGCCCCTTTATGACCGACGCCCCCCCTCCCACTTGTGATGTGGCACGCCAGTCAGGTGACACCGGAAGACCGCCAGCAGTTGCTGAGGCAGAAGCCGATCACCCTCTGGCTGACCGGCTTGAGCGCCTCGGGGAAATCGACCCTGGCCTTTGCGTTGGAACGACGTCTGCTGGATAAGGGGCAACTGTCTTTCGTACTGGATGGCGATAATGTTCGACATGGGCTTAATAGCAATTTGGGATTCAGTGCCGAGGATCGCGCGGAAAATATCCGCCGTGTAGCAGAAGTGGCGAAATTGATGAACGACGCGGGGCTCATTGTCATCGCAGCCTTTATTTCGCCTTTCACCCAGGATCGTGCACTAGCCCGGGCAGTCATCGGCGCTGAGCACTTCCGCGAAGTCTATGTCAGTACCTCATTGGGGGTCTGCGAATCCCGCGACCCGAAAGGTATGTACAACAAGGCCAGATCGTGCAGCCTGCTGAATTTCACCGGAATTTCTTCACCTTATGAAGCCCCCGAACAGCCACACTTGAGGATCGACACCCAAAACGTGAGCCTGGGCGTCGGTGTGGAGCAACTGCTGGCTTTGATCAACAGCTCGTATTAAACACCGGACCGCGCCGCCGGTTGGGGAGATGCTTCGGTGCCAGCTTTTGGGGGGAGCGCTTCGGCGTCAACCCAAGCAGCGCACTTGAGTGCGTTATCCGGCGCAGTGCGCTGGCTCACACATTGGAATTTATCAACTACGGAGACAACGAATAGTGGATTTTCCGAAGAGCGTGCCGAACGTCGGTTTGGTCGGTGGGAAGTTTGTAGATGAGAATCTGGTGACAGATAAGCCCGGATCGTTGATCACGGCTCAGTGGGGTAATGCGGTTACCGCTGAGATCCTGGGTGTAATTAATGAGGCTGGGCTGACGCCCGATGAAGGCGATAACGGGTAGTTAAGGAAGGCTATTTGGATATTGTTTCAAAGACAAAGCCAGCCGCCGAGACGGAAACGACGGCGGGTTTAGTTAAGTTGTCCAGCGAAGCCCTGGTAATTGAAGAGGTCGACGACACAACTGCGGTCACACCGAAGAAGCTTCTGCAGAAATTCGCGGCTTATATCGGGCCGGCAACAGAGCCCGCTTTCGGTTGGGTCAAGGTCGCAACGCAGGTGCTAACAAATGCTGGTGTCGATGATTCGACGATGGTCACACCGAAAAAACTAGCGACTGCTGTCCGGGGGCAGACTCTGACTGCCTTTACAAGGGCTGGCGCTGCGCCTTCTTTCACGCTGTCCCCTGTGCCCGCAATCACTGCATACGCAGTGAACCAGCGCTTTCAGGTGACGTTCAACGCCGCAGGAACGGCTCCGACGCTGAACGTGTCTGGTGTTAGGCTCTGTACGAAAACCTTC
>NZ_JACAQA010000019.1 GCF_013385425.1 Pseudomonas gingeri
GCGTGTTGGGCATGAACGCGGCAATGATGGAGGACTACCTCAAGTTCATCGCCAACCGTCGTCTGAGCCAGATCGGCTTGAAGGAAGAGTACCCGGGGACCACCAACCCGTTCCCCTGGATGAGCGAGATCATGGACTTGAAGAAAGAGAAGAACTTCTTCGAGACCCGCGTGATCGAGTATCAGACTGGCGGGGCGTTGAGCTGGGATTGATGCGGGCATTCACTTTGAGTGAATAGACCGGAAAGCCGAAAAGCCCTGACCTTGGTTCAGGGCTTTTTCGTTTGCGTCTGATCACTGCGTCATGAAGCCAGGTGCTTCGCTTCCAGCCCTCGCGTTTCGATTACATCGAACACGTCACTGGCATCCTGTAGCAACAACCGTGAGATCGAGGCGATATTGCCCAGGTCTCGCGGATCGCTGTCGCTGAGCCGGCTACAGGTGAACAGGATCATTAGCTTGTTGACCGCCCGCATGCGCTCGCTGACGCAGGCATGCAGATCAACCAGCGGGGCATTGCGGTCGATATAGAGGACCGGGAACTCAGTGGACACGCTGTCCATCGGGATAAAGCGCCTGGGGGTATGCTCAGTATTCATCGTTAAACTCCGTGTTACTAGAGAATGACCACCCTTCGCTGCGAAACGAAATGGGCGGCAGCTGTGTGCGGGTTCGCAGACCGATGAACACGAAACTCGGCAGGCTCGAAAGCCTCCCACACACAGCCACCATGAAACGAGCAGCAGCAAATATACAGCCGCCAACGCTTTCATGATGCTTTTCGTGTTGCGTAAAAGGGCTGCGAAACCCTTCTCGCCAGATTACCCAGCAAGCCATTCAGACTCTAAGCCCACCTCTTTATCAGGAACAATTCGCCATAGTGGGCAGGCGTCCGATGAGTTTTCTGACTTGGGAGTAGGACGAGATACCAGCGATAGAATGAGCGAAATTAGCTACCTCAAAAACGATCTGAAACCTACTTTTACCACCTCGAGACTCCTGCCAAAGATATCTGCAAAAAAATCTGCAACCCTCCTCAAAAAAATGATGCTATAAGTTCTTACAGCCCTTTAAATACAAGCCATTCAGTCTTAAAAAAATCTGCAAAAAAATCTGCAAAAGGAGCCACAATGTCGTCCACATTGATGACAGGAAACCACTGGCTTGAGCCGCTCATGCCGAGCTTCCCTGCCGAGCTTCTGAAGCTGGCCGAGGACATTCCCTTCCAGGCTGGAAAGCTGACAGGAATGGTCCCACCTGAAATGGCCTCTCGTGTCGGTGGGCTCCTGCGGGTGACCAGCAGCTTTTACAGCAATCTGATTGAAGGCCAGTTTACTGAACCGCTCACATTGGCACCTTCCGCCCCAAAACGCAGCCGCAAAGAGTTGTCAGAACTCGCAATGACTCATATCGGTGCCCAGCAGGCTTTTGAGAGAGCCATGACACTCTATGCGGAGTCGCCCTGGGCTACTTTTTTCGACCCAAAATTCATTGCGCGTGTGCATCGGCGTCTTTTTCACGGAGCGACACCCGAACAATTACGCCTGGTAGACGGCGGCCTGCTGATTCCAGGCCAACTGCGCGACGAAGCACAGAAGGATGTTTTAGTCGGGGATCATGCTGCGCCCGCCAGTACAGCGGTCGCCCCCATGCTGGTACGGATGCAACAAGTCTACGGACGCCTTCCCGACTCCCGTAGCCGCCTGCTTGCGACCATGGCCTACCATCATCGGCTAGCCTGGGTTCACCCCTTCGTGGACGGAAACGGACGCAGCATAAGACTGATTACTCATCTGCAATTGCATAAGCTCGGCCTGGCATCGCCGCTGTGGTCTCTTTCAAGAGGGCTGGCGCGACAGCAGAACGCTTATTACGCCTTTCTCGCCAACGCCGACAAACCTCGACGTG
Source organism: Pseudomonas gingeri (assembly GCF_013385425.1). GTDB lineage: Bacteria > Pseudomonadota > Gammaproteobacteria > Pseudomonadales > Pseudomonadaceae > Aquipseudomonas > Aquipseudomonas gingeri_D. The sequence continues at coordinate 1,908 of NZ_JACAQA010000019.1, forward strand.
GAGACCTCGATGACCGAGGACAACTCACTCAAGCCGGGTTATTCGAGTTCGTCGGTTTCATGCTGGAGACCTGCCTGGATCAGATGCGCTATACGGAACAGGCGTTGAACGTTGCCCAAATGAGAGCGCGCCTGGAAACCATATTCAAATGGGAGCCGCGTATTCTCAAGGCAGGACTGAAGCTGGAGTCGGCTCGTGCACTGCATATCCTTTTGACGCAGGGAACGATCAGTCGTGCTGACTTCAAGGTGTTCACCGGCCTCAATGAGAGGACCGCTATCGAACAGCTCAAGATACTCGTAAACCTGGGAATTGTGGAAAGCCTGAGCCCCAAAGCCCGTAACCTGTATCCCGGTTTACCCATCTGGTTTGCGCAGCTTCTATTCCCTGATTTGCATCAGCGAATGATCGGTGCGTGAGCGGCCGATACCCCATCAATCATGGCTTGTGAGGTTCTGCCAAAATTCTCGGCCAAGCGTACGTTGCCCTTAACGTATAAGCGAATATTAGGGGATATACATCCGACATATCCCGAGGTGTACCGTGGAACAAGGCTCGATTTTCCAGAGTAACCGTAGCCAAGCGGTGAGATTACCCAAAGCCGTAGCGCTGCCTGATGACGTGAAGCGCGTCGATGTCATTGCAATCGGCAGAACAAGGATTATCACCCCTGCTGGCGAATCATGGGATAGCTGGTTTGAGGGTGAGGGGGTGACTGCCGACTTCATGACCGAGCGTGAGCAACCCGCAGATCAGGTGCGGGATTCCTTTTTAGGTTGATGCTAGGAAGGAGATGATAAGTGGCGAGCGCCTCCATGCTCTTGCAACTCCTGCTCGATAAACGCCGCAATCATGGCCCGGTAGACCTGTTCGACCACATCGGGATTGGCGGCGTACTCCTCGGATAATGCCCGCACCTTGGCGATGACCTGCTCCACGCGCTGTGGAGCCCTGACGGCATCGCTGTCTTTTTTGAAGCGCGCAGCCTCAGTGACATAGGTACCCCGCTCCGCCAGCAGCGTTACGATCTGCCGATCCAGACGGTCGATGTTTTCGCGGACTTCTTCGAGTGATGTACAACGGACGGCCATATCGTTCTATCTCCTGTTGAGACCGGCCACTCTGGCTGATACATCTCTCCCTTTGCAACCCATCAGGCATACAACTCGCGCAACGCCGCCGTCGCCAGAAACCCCGAGCGCGAGGCGTAGCGATGATCCTTCTGCACACGTTCGTCGATCCGCTCAAGCAGATGCTCGGGCAACGAGGCGTTGAATCTAACCGACTTGCCCAGGTAAGGCGTCACATCAAAGTCGACGATGGCCCAGAGACCGCCGGCATAGTCCGGGTTATCCAGATAGACATCGGCCTCCCGCGCATGGGGTAACGGCTCACCGTCAGCCAGCAAACCCTCGAAATGCAAGGCCAAGGCCTCATGCACATTCTCCAGCGCTTCGGAAAAAGTGCTTCCGGCAGAAAAACAACCTGGCACATCCGGCACGGTCACGCCGTAGTCTGATTCCGCCTCTTTATGTAGTACCACTGGAAATTTCATTGGATACCTCGCCCATATGGAAACACGTCATTACGGTTGCCATCGCTATACGCTGTGCCCTTGAGGCCAGCCGACTTCAATATGTTGTGGAGTGTTCCCTTCGGAATTTCCGTTTTGGGATGGGGAACAGTGACGCGGCCTGTCTTGCTCGGGTGCCGAAATTGGTGGTGACTTCCTTTCACCGCCACCTCATACCAACCATCGGCTTCGATCAGTTCAATGACCTCTCTGCTTCGCATGCTCACTCCTTGAGCTCTGTTGTGTAAGGTACACACGCGCTTGAATCACATCAAGCCAAAAATACACACCCTACACAACATTGTTTTTACCAAGCAAAGAAAGGCCGTGACAAAGCATGTCGTACGGTCAATGCCGACGCATGGGCTGATCCAATCCCTACGAACACAACAGCTCGATACCGATAATCGGAATGCTGAAAAAACGTTTGATCAGGTCGAAAAACAACTGTACAAAAACACAGTATTTTTCAAATCAGCCGATCAAGCCCGGAGAGTGCCATGTCCAGCCAAGCCGCCAGTCATGTGATGAGGACCACCGTTGAACGCATCGTTTTGCATCAATTCACGCCCCGACACTGCCTGCAGGCGCGGGTCATGCTGGGCTGGAGCCATGAGCAACTGAGCCGGGAGTCCGGCGTCTCGGTCGCCGCCATCCAGCGCTTCGAAGCCGGCGAACCACTCAGGGATGTTACCCGGCTGGCCCTGGCCTTTCGCTTCGAAGCCGAAGGCCTGGTGTTCTTCCCCGGGTTTGCCCCCGGTCGCGGGATGAATATCCGCGGAACCACACCGGACCCGATCGAGCGCAAGGATTACGAACTGATCGAGTAATCAGCTACACCGATGCAGCCGGCCGCTCCAGCGCGCGCATCACCTGCTCGACCAACGCCTCCACCGGATGCTCGGTGGTGTCCAGCCGCAACACCGGGCATGGCAGGTTCCTGATCCAGGTTTCATGTCGTTTGAGACTGCGGGTGCCATGGTCGCCGGTGTCATAGCCGGCCGCCCACTCCAGGAAGGTACGGGTCGCGACAAACCGCTCTCCCCCTTCGTGGATCTGCGCACCATAGCGCTGGAACTCGCGAACGCGTAAGCGCTGCAAGCGGACCTCCGGGTCGAGGCGCATGAAAATCGCCAGGGTGAACGCCGGAATCAAGGGGTCGCCCCAGCCACAGAGCGAACCGGAGAGCACCCAGTTGTCCTGCCGGGCCAGTTGCTCACGCAGCAACTGCACCCGCTGGTCACGGGGGCGCTTGCAACTGAAAGGCTTGTCGGCGGGCTGCCAGTAAAAGTTGTCCGAGTCAAAATGGGCAATTCCCAAGCGCTCGGCCAGCGCCATACCCAAGGTCGTAGTGCCGGAGCCCGACGCGCCGAAAAGATGAATTCGATGGGCCATGGTTGTTCCTGACGCTCTGCTTCCAGTCTCGAACTAATGGTAGACCCGTACTCGCCTGGGGGCTGAACGAAAAACCCCGCTCGCCAAGCGAGTGATTCCTTACAACGGCTACATCTGCAATTGCAGCGAGCGCCGGATCATCTGCGGCGGCTGACCATAGGCCCGCAGAAAAGCCCGACGCATGCGCTCCGGATCGGCGAAGCCGGTGTCGCGGGCGACGACATCGATGGAGTGCCAGCCCGATTCCATCATCAACCGTGCCGCCTCCAGGCGCAGGTGTTCAATCGCCTTGGCCGGCGACTGCCCGGTCTCGGCACGAAACAGCCGGCTGAACTGACGCGGACTGAGGTGAGCCACTTGCGCCAGTTGCTCAACGGATAAATCTTCCCGCAAGTTCTCCTGGGCAAACGCCAGGGCGCTCTGAATACGATCAGACTTCGGATCAAGGTCCAGCAGTGCGGAAAACTGCGACTGGCCACCCGTCCGGCGGTGATAGACCACCAACGTGCGCGCAAGATTGCGAGTCACTTCCACCCCCAGGTCCTGCTCTACCAGGGCCAATGCCAGGTCAATACAGGCGGTCATGCCGGCCGAAGTCCAGATCGGACCATCCACGGTGAAGATCCTGTCCTCCTCCAGTCGAACAGCGGGATGCAGTTGCTTGAAAATCCGCGCGTGGTACCAGTGGGTGGTCGCTCGTCGCCCCTCGAGCAGACCGGCCGCCGCCAGGTGAAACGAGCCGGTGCAAGCCGAGGTGATACGCCGGGCAAACGCCGGTGCACCGCGCAGGTAGTCAATCAGGCCTGTCGTCCCTGGCACCAGGTCGTTATCACCCACCACCACCAGCGTGTCGTAATCCTGCACACCGAAGGGCTGGGTCTCGACGCTGAAGCCGATGGAGCTTTTGACCGTACCACCGTGCTCGGAGAGCAGGTCCACCTGATAGACCTCGCGCTCGACTTCCAGATTGGCGTGCTCGAAAACCGTACCGGTCGCCAACGTCAGCGCCTGGAAACCAGGAAACAGGATAATGCCGACACGGATCATGGGCAGGACTCGATAATGTCTCAAAAGGTGGGAGATATGACATTGCTGCCAATAAATTACCACCATAATCTTAACACCAGCAACGCCGACATCTCGTCGGCCACTCTGGAGCCTTGCAATGACTCAATCATCTTCGAAGGGTTTTGCCCTGATCACTGGCGCTTCCTCCGGTATCGGTGCGGTCTACGCCGACCGTCTGGCGCACGAGGGGTACGACCTGATTCTGGTGGCCCGCAATCGCGAACGCCTGGAGCAACTGGCCGCACGGTTGGGCAACGCGACCCGACGGACCGTCGAAGTGGTTCAGGCCGATTTGAATGACTCAGGCGATCTGGCGCGAATCGCGCAAATCCTCGAACAGGACCAGCGGATCAACCTGCTGGTAAACAACGCCGGTGTCGGGGCATCCGCCTCGCTGCTGGAGTCCGAACAGGCGAAAATGGATGCGATGATTCACTTGAACGTCGTCGCCCTGACCCGTCTGGCCAAAGCGGCGGCGACCAATTTCGTGGCCCGTGCTGAAGGGACGATCATCAATATCGCCTCCATCGTCGCCATCGCCCCCGAGCTGCTCAACGGTGTGTATGGCGGAACCAAGGCTTTTGTACTGGCCTTCACTCAGTCCCTGCATCACGAACTGAGCGAAAAAGGCGTCAAGGTCCAGGCCGTATTACCCGGGGCGATCAGCACCGAGTTCTGGGATATCGCCGGGTTGCCGATACAGCATCTGCCCGGTGAGATCGTGATGAACAGCGAAGATCTGGTGGATGCCGCGCTCGCCGGGCTGGCTCTTGGCGAGCTGGTTACTATCCCGTCGCTGCCGGATATTGCCGATTGGCAAGCCTTCGAACAGGCACGCCAAGCCCTGAAGCCCAACCTGTCGCATCAGGTACCGGCGGCTCGCTATACAGTAAAAGGCTGACCTTGCAACCTGCCACCAGACTCGGTGGCAGGCTCACCGCTACCCGGGCTTATTCAAAGTCCGGGTCCTGTCGCGCATTCGAAGCCTGCTCGTAGCCGTAGGCGATCGCCAGCAGCTCATCCTCGCTCCAGCGCGCACCGTAGAAATATACCGAGGTGGGCATGCCATCGGCATCCATGCCCGAAGGCACGGTAATCCCCGGATACCCGGCAAAGGTTGCGCTGCCCAGTTCAAGCACCGCAAACGGATGAGGATCCCCCAGTGCCGCATCCAGTCCGTTATCCGCCAGCAGCTTATCGACGTTGCCGCGCGCCTCATCGCCCAGTCCGTCCGACAGCTTCAGGTATTCGGCTTCGTCAAATACCAGCGCATTGGCTCGCTTGAGCAGGTCCTGGTTGTAGTTTTCCGCACCGGGATTCTTTTCGTTGTAATCCACCAGTTCCTGAAGGGTAGAGGCCTTCAGACCCGAGCGGCTGGCCAGATAGCCGGGCAGCACCCGCTTGATCGTCATGTCGAACAGGCGGCTCACTCGCGTCCAATCGTTTTCGCTCCAATCGGTCCCCTTCAAGTCGACCGGAACCAGTTGCGCGCCGGCGCCACGCAGGGTGTCCAAGGCCTGGGCAAACTGCGGATGCTCGTTCAAGTCTTCACTACCAGGCTTGAAGCGACTGGGATAGCCGATGACCTTGCCTTGTAGCGCATCGGCTTTCAGCTTTTGCGTGTAGTCCTTCGTTGCGGGGACTTGCGCCGTAGCCGGGTCCTGCGGATCGAGGGCCGCCATGGCATTGAGGAGCAAGGCGGCATCACGCACCGTACGTGTAATCGGCCCGGCACTGTCGAGTTCGCGGGAAGCAGGAATGATTCCCGTGCGGCTCAACAACCCCACGGAAGGTCTCAGGCCGACGACACCATTCTTCGACGCCGGGCAAATCACCGACCCGAAGGTATCGGTCCCCAACGACAGCGGTGCATAACCCGCCGCTATCGCCGCAGCGGAACCCGAACTGGAACCACAGACATCGCCCTTGAGCCCATGGGGGTTCCTGGTCAGTCCGCCTCGCCCGCTCCACCCATCAGGCAGTTGGTCACCGCGAAAATTCGCCCACTCGCTCATATTGGTCTTGCCCAGGATGATCGCACCCTGCTCGCGGAGTTTTTGCACGATGAACGCGTCATCAGCCGCGGCGGTGCCGACCATGGCCAATGACCCGGCCGCGCTCTGCATCTGGTCGGCGGTATGGATATTGTCCTTGAGCAACACCGGGATGCCATGCAGGGGGCCACGCAGATTACCCGCCTGGCGCTCTTCGTCCAACGCCTCGGCAATCGACAAGGCCTCGGGATTGAACTCGATCACCGCCTCGATGGCCGGACCGAACGAGTCCAGATCGGCTGCACGGGAGATCAGATAGCTCACCAGTTCCTGCGAAGTGAAGCGCCCTTCGGCCAGCGCCAGTGCCACCTCGGCGGCACTGGCATAGACCATCTGCGCCAACGCCTGGTTTTTAACCGAGGCTGGCGCCGGAAATACAGCTTGGTCGGGAGTATTCGCCTGACTGACAAGCGGTGTCAGACAAAGGGCGTGCAGCAACGCCAAACGGGTGAGCATCACGGCGCGCTTTTTGAGCATTCGATACATGAATCGTGTCCTGAGGAAACCAAACGCCAGTGATCCATTTCACTGGCGGCGGTCATCCTAATGGGCGCTTCCGTCAGAAGCGCCGGACACAATCGGTTGCAGGCTGAGTGAAAATTCAATGTAACCCGTGAGACACCCTAGCGCGCGGTGATCGGCGTCTGCGCCTCTTCCGGGTGCTCCACTTCCAGCCACCAGGCGTACCCGCGATGGGGTTGCAGCAGGTTGAAGGCTTCGCCCATCCGCGGCGTGGTGATGGACACATTGCGTTCCCAGGCCAGGGCCAGGATCCGGTCGAAGGGTTCGTGCCAGACATGGAAGGACAAGTCGAACGTGCCGTTGTGGATCGGCAGCAACCAACGGCCCTTGAGGTCCAGGTGCGCCTGCAGGCTCTGTTCCGGTTGCATGTGCACATGGGGCCAATCGACGTTGTAGGCACCGGTTTCCATCAGGGTCAGGTCGAAGGGGCCGTAATGTTCACCGATGTGCTTGAAGCCTTCGAAATAACCGCTGTCACCACTGAAGAAGATCCGCTGCTCGCCCACCATCATCACCCAGGACGCCCACAGCGTCTGGTTGTTGTCGAACATCGTGCGACCGGAAAAGTGCTGTGCCGGGGTGGCGGCGAAACGAATGTCGCCGACCTGGGTTTCTTCCCACCAGTCCAGTTGCCGGACCTTGTCAGCGGGGATACCCCACTTGATCAACAGATCGCCCACGCCCATGGGCGCGAGGAAATAGCGGGTCTTGGCAGCGAGTTGCAGGACGGTCTTATAGTCCAGATGATCGTAATGATTGTGGGAAAGAATCACGCCCTCGATAGGCGGCAACTCTTCAAGGCTGATGGGCGGTTGATGAAAGCGCTTGGGACCGGCCCATTGCACTGGCGACGCACGTTCGGCGAACACCGGATCGGTCAACCAGAACAGGCCCTGCAGCTTGAGCAACAAGGTCGAATGGCCAAGACGAAAGACACTGAAGTCTTCCGCCGCCAACAACTGCTCACGGGTCAGCCCCAGGACCGGAACGCTGCCGGACGGACGGGTAGTGCGGGGTTTGTGAAAGAGCATCTTCCAGAAAATACCGAGCATCTTGCCGAACCCGCCCTGGGGGGTGGGAGCATGGTTGCGGTACTGCCCCTGCTCCTGCAAGGACGAGGGTTTGGCGCGGGTAAGCGAACGAGTGGTCATTACGGGGTGACTCCCGGAAACCGCCAAGGGTTCCCACGTTCTTCTGCTGAATGATCAAGGGCCGCTGCACGCAAGCCTTGAACCGATGAAATACTGGAGTAGAGCAACTACACTACACAGTGTAGTTTCAAGCTTGCAACAACGCTGCCGATAAGTAAACTACCGAGTGTAATTTTTCTTTTCCTGCCGAAGCCGCCCATGACCGCTCCCCTACGCCTGACCGACCGCAAACGTGAAGCCATCATCCAGGCGGCCATCGAGGCCTTTCGCGCCGACGGTTTCGAGGCCACCAGCATGGACAAGATCGCCGCCAAGGCGGAGGTGTCCAAGCGCACGGTGTACAACCACTTTCCCAGCAAGGAAGAGTTGTTCGCGGAAATCATGCACCACCTGTGGGCCAGCAGTGCGGCACAAGTGGATATGTCCTACCACCCGGATCGCAGCTTGCGTGAGCAGTTGCGCGAATTGATGGCCTTGAAACTGCGCCTGCTCAGTGAAAGCAGCTTTCTCGACCTGGCCCGTGTGGCCATCGCCGCCACCATCCATTCACCCGAGCGCGCCCAGGGCATGGTCGCGCGCCTGGCCGAACGGGAAGAAGCCTTCAACCAGTGGATTCGTGATGCCCAGGCCGACGGCACCTTCAAAGCCGTGGACCCGGCCTTCGCCGCGGCGCAGTTGCACGGCCTGCTCAAAACCTTCGCCTTCTGGCCACAGATCAGCCTCGGCCAGCCGCCCCTGGACCCCTCTACCCAAAGCCGCGTCATAGAATCGTCGCTGGATCTGTTTCTCGCCGGCTACGAAATCGTCAAATAGCCGGCACAGACCGCTAAAACCGCCTCAAGACCTTCTAAATGGCTTGGAAGGACACTGATTATTCTTTACGGAATGCTCGACAATATTCATCCTTCTTATCCGATGAACGGCCGTTCCGTGCAGAACACCGCCCAGGTGTTCAGATGAATAAAGTGGCGCAAAAAAACCTATGCAAATCCAACGAGGCAAAGGGCTATCGTTTGCCAAGCGCATTTACCTGCCCCGTACGGTAGGCGTTGGTATCGGTTGCTTCAGCATAATCGCCGCACTTTACCCGTTGGCCATGCCAACGTGGATCTGGGTACTGCTGAGCATCAACGCAGTGGCCTGGCCGCACCTGGCTTATCAGATCGCCAAACGCTCGCCCTTTCCCTATCGGGCTGAACGCCGCAATATCCTCATCGATTCGCTGATGGGCGGATTCTGGGCCGCGACCATCCAGTTCACGCCACTGACCACGGTCAACATGCTGGCCTTGATGGCCATGCACAACGTCGCCGCCGGCGGCCCCCGGCTGATGGCCCAGGGGCTGGTCGCCCAGGCCATCGGCATCCTGGTGTCCTGGCTGATCTTCGCCCCGGCCTTCAACCCGCTGACCACGCCGATACAGATCTACAGCGTGCTGCCGGTGCTGATCCTCTATCCCCTGGTGATCGGCATAGGTTGCTATCAACTGGCGATCAACCTGGCCGAACACAAACGTACCCTCAGTGCCCTGAGCCGCACCGACAGCCTGACCGGGCTGCTCAATCACGGCTCCTGGAAAGACCTCCTGCACCTCAAGTTCCACAAATGCCGCCACAGCCAGTGCCAGGCAGTGATTGCGTTGATCGACATTGACCATTTCAAGGCCATCAACGACACCTACGGCCACCTGGTCGGCGACAGCGTGCTGCGCCAATTGAGCAAGGACCTGCGCGATAACCTGCGCGAAGATGACCTGGCCGGGCGTTATGGCGGCGACGAGTTCTGCGTGATCCTGCCGGAGATGTCACTGGAGCGCGCCAATGACGTCATGGAGCGCCTGCGTGAGGTGTTCGGCAACTATCGCAATGCCGAGGTCCCGGAATTACGGGTCAGCCTGAGTATCGGCCTGGCCTCCTGCCGCCGGGATTTCAGCGATGCCGGCGCCTGGCTGAACGAAGCCGACAAGGCGCTCTATGTCGCCAAGAACACCGGGCGCAACAAGGTCAACAGCGCCGAAGAGGACAGCGCCGAGGGATGCGCGTGCAACCTGGTCAACTCGGCTTGAGCCACGCCGCCAGTCTGAAAGACGCCCCATAAAATTGTACAAACACACATTGCTTTGTATAAGAAAAGAAATATCATTAGGCCATTATTCAGTCATCTTTTTTTTGAACGATCACTTGGATATAGACATTCGCACAACCCACGGACGTTTATGGGTGTGGCAGTGCGGTGGGCTGTATCAAATGAACCACCAGTCATGGAGCACTGGTACTGGGCTGCTACTTCCCTTGCCCCTCTCGGACAAGCCGCAAGCCGCATGATCAGGGACTAACTCTCACGTTGTATCCCTCTCCGAGCAGACGCCATGCTATTTGCCTCCCATAAGAAAGCCATCAGTACCCTGCAACAATCCGTCACCGAGCAAGCCAACCAACTCGCGGCCATCGACCGCTCCATGATCGTGATCGAGTTCGACCTCAATGGCACGGTCCTGCGCGCCAACGAGAACTTTCTCAAGGTCACCGGCTATCGCCAGGAGCAGGTGGTGGGCCAGGCGCACCGGACGCTCTGCACGCCGGCCTACGCCCGCAGCAGCGAGTACAGCCAGCTTTGGTCACGACTGAAGTCCGGCCAGTTCGAAGCCGGGACCTTCGAGCAGGTCACGGCCGATGGCCGGTCCATCTGGTTGGAAGCCAGCTACAACCCGATCAAGAATGACAGCGGCAGTCTCTTCAAGGTCATCGCATACGCCCTGGACATCACCGCCAGGATGCAACAGGAGAGCGAGGCCAACGGCAAGTTGCAGGCTATCGACCGGGCCATGGCGATGATCGAATTCAACCTCGATGGCAGTGTCATCTCTGCCAACCAGAACTTCCTCAAGCTGATGGGCTACACCCTGGCGGAGATCCAGGGCAAGCACCACAAGATATTCTGCAACCCGGCCACCACCAACAGCAGCGAGTACCAGGATTTCTGGCGCCGCCTGAACCAGGGCGAGTTCTTCAACGGCCAGTTCGAACGCGTCGGCAAGCGTGGCCAGACCCTGTGGCTCGAGGCCAGCTACAACCCGGTATACGACGCCGGCGGTCGCTTGTGCAAAGTGGTCAAGTTGGCTTCGGACGTTACCAGCGGTGTCGAGAAACACGAACAGGATGCCAAAAGTGCGACCGAGGCCTATCACCTCTCGATCGAGACGCGAAAAGTCGCCGAGCACGGTACTGGCGTTATCCAGCAGGCCGCCACCGAGATGCGTGAAATTGCCTCGAACATCGAAGGCTCCTCCACGCTGATCGCCAAACTGGGCGAGCGCTCCGAACAGATCACCGCCATCGTCAACACCATTCGCGGGATTGCCGACCAGACCAACCTGCTGGCGTTGAACGCGGCCATTGAAGCGGCCCGGGCCGGCGAACAGGGACGCGGCTTCGCGGTGGTCGCCGACGAGGTGCGCTTGCTGGCGGCGCGCACCAGCGGTTCGACCGCAGAGATTTCCGAGATGATCGGCATGATCCAGAACGAAACCCTGAAGGCCATCGACAGCATGAACGGCACCCGCGACCGAGCGGCCAAAGGGGTCGACCTGGCGGACCAGGCCGGCACGGTGATCCTGCAGATTCGCGAAGGGGCCAATCAGGCGGTGCGCGCGGTCAGCATGTTCGCTGGGCAGAGCTGATACACAGCGGGCCAGACGAGAGCGCCAGGGATGGCGCCGGGCAACGTCGGATAGGGCTATAGTGAGCCTTGATTCCCACGCCTTGCAGAGTCCACCATGACGTCAGAAAGTTCCGAAGCGAAAAGTCCTGAAACCCCAAAGAAAATCGTCGACCATCTACGCTTCCATCGCCCCCACGCCCATCTGTCCACCACCTTCGGCAACGACACCTTTGCGCTGAAGGCCGAAGCCTTTGCACGGTTTTTTGGGACACCGATGTTTCTCGGTGCCCAGACGGTGATCGTCGCGGCCTGGATTATCCTCAACGTCGCGGGCGTGACCCAGTTCGACGTCTACCCGTTCATCCTGCTCAACCTGGCGTTCAGCCTGCAAGCGGCCTATGCCGCGCCCTTGATCCTGCTGGCCCAGACTCGCCAGGCCGCGCGGGACAAAGCCCATTCCGACGCCGATGCCCAGCACCGCGAAGCCCTGGCTGTCGCCAATACCGAACGGCAGGCCGAGGCGGCAAAAACCACCGAGCAACTGCTGGCGCTGCTCGAACAGAACACCCAACTGACCGAAATGACCAAGCAACTGACCGAACGTATCGAGGGTCTGACGCTGGAGATGCACGAGCATTTCGTGCGCAAGACCTGAGTCGTCGGTGAAACGCTGTTTTAAAAACACCGCGTACCTGTAGGAGCCTGGCTTGCCAGCGAAGCTTTCAGCGTCCTCAAGGACGCCTCGCGGGCAAGCCAGGCGCCTACAAAGGCCTGTGTGTTTTCAGGAAAGTATTTCGGCACCAGGCCCAAGGCGAATAGATTGGGCCAGCTCATCGAACAAGGTCACCACCGAGCGCAACGCCCGGCAATCGGGACGGGTCAGCAGCCACAACGCCGTATCGTAGCTCGGCGGCACTTCGGCCAGGGGCCGCAAGCCCTGCTGCTCACCCAGCAGGAAATCCGGCAACACCGCAATGCCCAATCCGGCCCGCGCCAACTCCGCCACCGACAACATGCTGTTGCAGCGGTAACTCGGTACCACCCCGGGGAAATGCTGGCGACGCCAGCTCACGCTCGGATGATCGGGCAGAAAATCATCCGGGGCGATCCAGACCCCTCGCCCCAGATCCTCAGGAACAAGCGCCGGCAAATACCCCGGACTGGCACACACCCGATAAGACACCGCCCCCAGGCAACGCCCCACCAGATGCTCCGGTGGCGAGTCAGTCAACCGCAAGGCGATATCGGCATCGCGCCGGTTCAGGTTGGCGAAATCGTTGGAGGTGCTGAGCTCCAGGGTCAAGGCCGGATAAGCCGGCATAAACCGCGCCAGCGCCGGTAACAACAGCGCATGCAGGACCGAATCGGTACAGGTCAGGCGCACCGTACCACTGATCACCTCGCCGCCCTGCTCAATGCTGACACACGCGGCTTCCAACGCCTGCTCGGCACGCTCCGCCTGTTCGGCCAGGGATTGCGCCAGGCTGGTGGGCAGATAACCGGCGCGGCTCTTTTCGAACAGCTCACGGCCCAGTAAGGCCTCCAACCGACGCACCGAACGGAACACCGTCGAGACATCGACCTTGAGCAATCCCGCCGCCCGTGCCAGGGAGCGCCCACGAACCAGCGCCAGAATCAGCGAAAGGTCGGCGTGCTCCATCCGATAGTGCAACGGTGCATTGATCAATTGGATAACTGCCTATATTGAATGCGTCACCGCCACCTTATAGTTCGCCCCAGGAATCAACAAGCCTGAGGGAAAACTCCATGGAACAGCGCTCGCCACACACCGTCCTGAACATTGCCCTGATCGGCGATCACGACCCACAGGTCACCGCTCACCGCGCCATTCCCGTGGCTCTACAACGGGCGGCCGAGGCTGCCGGGCTTGAGGTAAAGGCTCACTGGCTGGCCACGGATAGCCTCACACCACAGACCGACCTGAGCCTTTTTGCTGGTTTCTGGTGCGTACCGGCCAGCCCCTACCGCAGCCTGGAAGGCGCATTACTGGCGATCACTTACGCCCGCGAACAACAGCGACCGTTCCTTGGCACCTGTGGCGGTTTCCAGCATGCCGTCCTGGAATATGCGCGTCATGTACTGGGCTGGGCGGATGCCGAGCATGGCGAAACAGCGCCCGACTCAGCGCGCGCGGTGATTTCACCGTTGAGCTGCTCCCTGGTCGAAGCCCACGACCGTATCCAGTTTGTCGAGGGCTCGCTGATCGCCAAGGCTTACGGGGCCCTGGAAACCCACGAAGGTTATCACTGCCGCTACGGCATCAATCCCGAGTTCGAAAGCGCCTTGCTCGATGGCGACCTGCGCGCCAGCGGCCATGACGTCCAGGGCGATCTGCGCGCGATCGAACTCAAGGGGCATCCGTTCTTCGTCGCGACCCTGTTCCAGCCCGAACGCGCGGCGCTGGAAGGCCGTATCCCGGCGTTGACCAGTGCATTCCTGGCGGCCTGCGCGAGCCAGCAACAATGATCGCCCAGACACCGCAACCGCCCTACTACGCCGTTATCTTCACCTCCCTGCGCACCGAGGGTGATCATGGTTATGGCGAGGCGGCAGAGCGCATGGTCGAACTGGCCCGACAACAGCCGGGCTTTCTCGGCGTCGAGTCGGCCCGGGGCGAGGATGGCCTGGGCATCACCGTGTCCTACTGGAGCGACGAAGCGGCAATCCTGGCCTGGAAACAACATGCCGAACACAGCGAAATCCGTGAACGCGGCCGTTCAACCTGGTACCAGGCCTGTCATACCCGGGTGTGCAAGGTCGAACGGGCCTACTCTTTCCAGCGTTGATCACCTCAGGAGGCGATGAGTGCCCGGCGCAGCGCGACAATCTCGGGAATATCCACGCGCCGCTGGTACACCCGCAGCGGTTCGCTGATGTTGATCCGATCGTCAATGTTCTGGTCCAGCAGCAGTTGAATCCGTTCGCGGCTCAGGCTCATGGTCTCTTCCGCGGCCGGCACCCAGACAAACTCGCAGGCCGGAAAGATGGCGTCATCCGCCACGTCCATGCCGAAGGCGTCCTCACTGAAGCGGACGATGTACTGGGCGGTCTTGTGATTGAAGCCGACAAAACCCTTGAGTTGGTCAGCGGCCTGGCAGATAAGCTCGGATGTGATCGACATGGTAAACCCTGCTTCAGAGCCACAAGGCTCATGGATGGACGGTTTACACGCAGGGCACAGGCCTGTCCCTCTGGCGGGGAAATCGGCGACAAATACTGTTGCACAATACCCGAGGAAAACGCCGAAAACCGGATCTGGAGCAGGTTTGTGTCGGTTTCGCGATAGCCCCTGTAGCAATCCGTTGTTGATGGGCTGAAGTGGGACGCCAAGACCGGCGCGGTGCTTCACGACAAGAAAGACACCTGCTCCCACGCAGACCTTGCGCGAGCCGGACAAGCCGACTCCCGCAAGGTCCTGGTTACCAGCGCTTACCAGAGCGCCAAGGTGTAGCTGATGATCAGACGGTTCTCGTCCAGGTCATTGCCGAAGTTCGAACGCACCGTCGCATTGCGCCACTTCACTCCCACCCCTTTGAGCGTCCCGTCCTGGAACACATAACCGATATCGGTGTTGCGTTCCCATTCCTTGCCTTCACCCGGAATCGTCCTTTGCACATTGTCACCGGACACGTAGCGGGTCATGAAGGTCAGGCCCGGCAAGCCCAACTGCGCAAAGTCGTAGTCATAACGCACCTGCAAGGAACGCTCGTCGATATTGGCGAAGTCGCCGATCTGCACGAAGTTCACCAGGTAGGGATCGCTGTGCCCGATATACGGGAACGGGTCCTTGCCGCTCATGCGCTGATAGCCGAAGCCCAGGGAGTTGCCCTTGAAGGAGTATGTGAACATCCCGCCCAATGCGCGGTTATCCAGCGGACGGAAGTTGCCGTCCTCGGCACTGCGGGCGTAACGCAGGTCGGTCTTCAAGCTCTGGCCCTGGCCCAGGTCCCAGTTATGCACCAGTCCCAGGAAGTTCTGCTGGTAGATATTCTCCAGCTTGCCATAGCGATACTGGGTCAGCAGGTTGGGCAGCCACTGGTAGTCGGCCCCGGCGAACTGGAACTTGTCGCTCGAACCGCCGATACGGTTGGCCGTCATCTTCTGATCATCGGTGGAGTCGACGTAGCGGATCTGGTTGAAGGAGCCCCCGGTCAGCCTCAAGTGGTCGATTTCCTGCACATTCAGCAAACCGCCCTGAAAGGTCCCGGGCAACAAGCGGGTATCGTTGGAGATGATCACCGGGTCCTTCATCTGGAAGCTACCGACCTTCAGCGTGCTTTTGGAAATACGCACCTTGGCCGCCGCCGCCAGCTTGCCGTAGCTGTCCTGGGAACCGCCGTGGCGGGTGTCCGCCGGCAACAGGCCGGTCCCCGCCGTGCCCGGTCCCGAGTCCAGTTTGTAACCGACCATGCCCAGGGCATCGAGGCCGAAACCGACGGTGCCTTCGGTGTAGCCCGATTCCATGCGCAACAGGAAACCCTGGGCCCATTCATCGGCTTTTTCCCGGGAGCCCGGCTGGCGGAAATCTCGGTTGAAGTAGAAGTTGCGTGCTTCCAGGGTCCCCTTGCTGTCGGCGAGGAAATCCGCCCGGGCGCCCGGCGCCCAGAGCAGGCCCAAGCCCACTAACGCGCTCACTGGCACGGAAAAACGTGATAATTGATCGAACGACTTCATGGTGTGCTCCTTTATTGCGGACGCGAGCCGACCCTCTCGGGGGCGTTGGGATCGCGACCGATGTGGTTGAAATGTCAGGATCAGTAGTCCCTGGGCCCGCCGGACCCAGGTGCGTCGGACATCAGCTCTCGAGCTGGCGACCGCGGGTTTCCGGCAGGCTCAGGGCCGCCAGGATCACCACCGCGTAAGCGCCGGCGGCAAACACACCGATGCCGACGCCAATCGGCAGGGTTTCACTCAGCGCACCGATAAACAGTGGGAACAACGCGGCGATGGAGCGCCCGGCGTTGTAGCAGAAGCCCTGGCCCGACCCACGCATGCGGGTGGGAAACAGCTCGGTGAGGAACGCCCCCATGCCAGCGAAGATGCCCGAGGCGAAGAAGCCCAGGGGAAAGCCCAGCCAGAGCATCCAGGTGTTATCGATGGGCAACTGGGTGTAGGCCAGGACGATGCTCATGGAGCCGACGGCAAAGAGGATGAAGTTCTTCTTGCGGCCGATGGCGTCGGTCAGCAATGCACTGATGACGTAGCCGACATAGGAACCGACGATCACCATCGCCAGATAGCCGCCCGTGCCCAGCACACTCAGGCCGCGCTCGGTTTTCAGGTAGGTCGGCAACCAGGTGGTGATGGCGTAGTAACCGCCCAGCGCACCGGTGGTCAGCAACGAAGCGCGCAAGGTGGTGCTGAGCATCCGTGGCGCGAAGATCTCGAAGAAGGCCCAGGGCGAAGGCTTTTCAGCCTGGCTCAGACGCTCGTCCCGAGCCTGCTCGAAGGTGTCGGACTCCTTGACCAACCGGCGGATCACCAGCACGAACAGCGCCGGCACCAGACCGACCATGAACAGCGCCCGCCAGGCCTGCTCCGGTGGTAGAAAGCTGAACAAGCCCGCATAGAGCAGGGCCGTCAGGCCCCAGCCCAGCGCCCAGCCGGCCTGCACCATGCCCACCGCCTTGCCACGATCCTGGGAGCGGATCACCTCGCCGATCAGCACCGCGCCGGCGGTCCACTCGCCACCAAAACCGAAGCCCATCAGCGTGCGCGCCACCAGCAGTTGGTCGTAGTTCTGGGCCAGCCCGCACATGAAGGTAAAAAAGGCAAACCAGAGCACCGTCAGTTGCAGGGTGCGCACCCGACCGATGCGGTCGGAGAGAATCCCGGCGATCCAGCCGCCGGCCGCCGAGGCCAGCAAGGTCGAGGTGCCGATCAACCCGGCCTCGCCCTTGGAAATGCCCCAGGTGGCAATCAGGGTGGGAATCACGA
The DNA here is from genome assembly GCF_013385425.1 of Pseudomonas gingeri. Classification (GTDB taxonomy): domain Bacteria; phylum Pseudomonadota; class Gammaproteobacteria; order Pseudomonadales; family Pseudomonadaceae; genus Aquipseudomonas; species Aquipseudomonas gingeri_D. The sequence continues at coordinate 19,289 of NZ_JACAQA010000019.1, forward strand.
AACTCAGCATCTGGGTGTCCATGCCATCCAGGCCATAGCCGATCTTGCAACTCCAGAAGGTGCGCTTTTCATTTTTGCTCAGCGGGGCGTACCAGGCGAACGGGCCGGCACGGCGCGTCCCTGAAGGCACGGGGTCAGTCATGGTGTGTTCCATGGAGGGTTCCTGCGGCAGCAAGGGAAGATGACGGACACGCCTCATTGTTTTTTTGTGAAGGCGTTGTCGTGGAGAACCGATGCAGATGCGCTACATCGTGGAGTGGATTCTTCGCGCCGGAGCGGTACAGCGTCAAACGGGAAAAAAGCCGGTCAATGCATAAGAAAAGTTGATGGCCCCTTAATGGCCCCTACCGGGATAGCGGCGTGCCGTGTGCAACCGCGCATCAGTTTTTCTTGTTTGCAATAACAGATTTTCTCGTTGGACGAGGCGGTCGCTGCGCCCTAAAAAGGCCTCGACCCAACACAAGAGAGACGTTCGATGAACCTGCCCGCGCTGTCCTTCGATCAGTTGCGCCATCTGGCGCCGCGCGCCTTGCGCCGACACATCGCCACCGACCAGTATCAAGGCCACACCAGCGGCCTGGGCCTGGGCCGGGTACAAGCCAATATCGTGATTTTGCCAGGGGATTGGGCCGACGAGTTCCTGCGTTTCTGCACCCTCAATCGCCAGGCCTGCCCGATACTGGACATCACCGAACCCGGCGACCCGATCTTCCGTCACCTGGGCGAGAGCGTCGATATCCGCCATGACGTACCGCGCTACCGGGTCTATCGCCAGGGCGAACTGAGCGAAGAGCCGCAGAACATCAAGCACCTCTGGCGCGACGATATGGTGGCCTTCGCCATCGGTTGTTCCTTCTCCTTCGAACAACCCTTGCTGGAGGCCGGCATCGATCTGCGTCACGTCAAATTGGGCCGCAACGTGGCGATGTTCCAGACCAATATCGATACCCGCCCCACCGAACGTCTGCGGGGCAAGCTGGTGGTGAGCATGCGACCGTTGAAGGCCGCCGACGCCATTCGGGCGGTGCAGATCACCGGACGCATGCCCAATGTGCATGGCGCACCGGTGCACATCGGCGACCCGCGGCTGATCGGCATCCACGACCTTGGCGCACCGGACTACGGTGACGCCGTGCCGCTGGCCGATGATGAACTTCCAGTGTTCTGGGCCTGCGGCGTGACCCCACAATCGGTGGTGCAGGCGTCACGCCCACCGTTATGCATTACCCATGCGCCGGGCTGCATGCTGGTGAGCGACCTGCACAACCACAGCCTTTGACTCAGGCCGTGGTATTCACCGAAGTGCCCGAGGTGCTGCTGCCCTCTGCCTGCAAGGCAGTGGTCAGGGCAGAACTGACGGTGGAAATGGAACCGGCAATGGAAGACACCTGGGACTCCGCGGCCGCGAGCAAGGTGGCCTTGGCGTCCGGGCTATCTTTGCTGTCCTGAGCTTTCTGCATTTGCAGTTCCGCTTGCTGCAACTGCTTTTGCAGATCGGCCAGTTGCTTTTGCAGCTCCTGGACCTCCTGGGAGGAAGCACTGGAGCTGGAGCTGTCGCTGCTGCTACCAGAGGCGCCGCCAGCGCCAGCCGGTTGGCTGCCGCCGGCCTGGGTGGTGCTCGCAGCCCCGGTGGCGCTGGTGCTGGTGGTGTCATCAGTAGCGGTGGTGCCGGTGGTCTTGTTGGCGCTGTTGGTGGTAAGGGTTGGAGCAATGGTGACCGAAGTAATGCTGACCATGGGGATCTCCCGATTCAGTGATGGACAATCTGGTCATCGACCGACTTGCGCCCTGTTTGAGATTGATTCTGTATCACACGTGTCAGCGTCTGGATACAAGGCCACGTCCCTGTGGCCGCGAATCAGGCCCCGAGGCGGGCCGTCACGTCATTCAACTGCCCCGACAAGCCGTGCAGGTTCTGACTGGCGGCCTCGGTGCGCTTGACGTTGTCCAGGTTGGTACTGGCGATAGCGGTGATCTCGGTCAGGTTGCGCGAAATATCTTCGGCCACCGAGGTCTGCTCTTCGGCGGCGGTAGCGATCTGACGGTTCATGTCGCGGATCGCTTCCACCGCGGTAGTGATGCGTTCGAGCATGGCCCCGGCCTCGGTCACCTGCTCGACGCTCTCCTCACTGCGGGCCTGCCCGCCTTCGATAGCCTGGGCCGCGTCCACCGCACCGGTCTGGACCGAATGGATGATCTGGTTGATCTCGATGATCGACGCCGCGGTGCGCTGGGCCAGGCTGCGCACCTCATCGGCGACCACGGCAAAGCCACGTCCGGCCTCACCGGCACGGGCGGCCTCGATGGCGGCGTTGAGCGCCAGCAAGTTGGTCTGTTCGGCAATCCCGCGAATCACTTCCAGCACCTTGCCGACCCGTCCACTGTCGGCTTCCAGGCGGCGGATGACCGTGGCGGTGGAGGTGATTTCGCCACGCATACGGGTAATGGTCTCGATGGTCGATTGCATCACCAACTCGCCCTGCTGGGCCGCGCGATCGGCATCATCCGCCGCTGTAGCGGCATCTCCGGCATGGCGGGCGACCTCCTGGGCGGTGGCGGACATTTCGGTCATCGCCGTGGCCACCTGGTCGGTCCGTTCGAATTGTTCGTGGGTGCCGTTGGCCATCAGGCCGGCAATCGACTTCAGTTCGCCGCTGGCGCTGTCCAGGTCCGAGGTGCTGCGCTTGAGATGGCTGAAGGTTTCGGCCAGGAAGTCGCGCAAGGTGTTCGCCGCTACCGCCAGGTGTCCCAGTTCGTCCTGGCGATCGGCGTTCACCCTGTTGTCGAACTTGCCATGGCTCAATTGCGCCACGTAGTCGATCAGGCGACGGATCGGTTCCACCAGATTGCGGTTGATCAGCCACAGGCTCAACAGACCAATCAACAACCCGGAAATCACCAGCACAACAATGCCGACCCAGATCGTCCGCTCGGCCTGGGCACTGATAGCCTGCGACTGCTCATCACCCTGCTGGCGCAACTGCGCGACCAGGTTCTTCATCTGCTCGCTGGCGGCGCGGTCGACGCCCTTGACCGCCTGGTCACCGGCGCTCGCATCGGACCCGGCGGCCAGATAGGCCTCACGACCTTTCAGATAGGCGCTACCCAGCACCTGGTGTGCATCACGCAGTTGCTCGATCTGCGACTTGAGCCGTGCATCCATGCCAGGCTGGTTGATCAGACGACCGAGGATGTCCTGCACATCGCGCTGACGCGCTTCAAACTGCGACCAGTAACGGTTGAGGTCCTCCGGCTGCTTGCCGCGCAGCAGGACATCCTTCCACTCCTGCACCTGGGCTTTGAATTGCACATTGGCCTCGTCGATCAAATGCGAGGTGTGCAAGGGCCCTTCGATCAGGTTCCGATAATCCTGGACGCCATTGGACAGGAGATGAAAACAGGTCAGCGCGATCAGCAACATGGCGATCAGGCTGCCGCTCAGGAGCGAGAGAATTTGAGCTCTCAGGGATTTTTTCAACATCGGGGGAATCTCTGAACAAGGATTAAGCGTCCCCTGTAGGAAACGCAAGGAGTCGAAACATCCTTGTCAGCGACAACCGGGCTCATGGCCACATAGTGCTGTGGGTAACATCACTACCATCGGCGCGCCAGTACGGCGCTTGAATCAAACCGACCACCGGTCAACGGCGCGCATCATACCTGCCGGTCTGTTAAAAAATCTCGAAGCATCTGTTTACACATCACCTGTCACAAAAACATCAAAAAGCCTTGCGAAGATGAAACCCGCGAACCTGTAAAAAAATGTTTCAGGCGTTTCCCTCCAGCGAGCCCCCATGAACCACAGCCTTGACCAAAGTCACCGTGACCCGGATCTGTTCGGCCTGCTTTACGGCTTTCGCTTCCGCACCGGCGAACGGGGCGAGGAAATCGACTCGGCCACCGTGCTGCACTGCCTGCAACAACCGGAAGATCCCGACACCTTTCTCTGGCTGCACCTGAACCTGGCACACGCCGCCTGCGAGCGCTGGATGAAGACCCACCTGTCGTTGCCCGACGAGTTTTTCGAGGCCCTGCACGAAGGCTCGCGCTCGACCCGTATCGAACACGTCGACAACGCCTTGCTGGCGGTGGTCAACGACGTGGTGTTCAACCTCAGCAGCATGGTCTCCTCGGACATCTCCACGCTGTGGGTCTGCGCCCGCAGCAAACTGTTGATCAGCGCGCGCCTGCAACCCCTGCACTCGGTGGACAAGCTGCGCTCCTCGGTCAAGGCCGGCGAACGCTTCCGCTCGCCACTGGAACTGCTGGTGCACCTGCTGCGCGACCAGGGTGAAGTGCTGACCCAGATCGTGCGCAAGACCAGCACCAGCGTCGACCAGATCGAAGACCAGTTGCTGGCCTTGCGCCTGAGCAACAACCGCGCCGAACTCGGTGCCATGCGCCGGATACTGGTACGCCTGCAACGCCTGCTGGCCCTGGAGCCGGGCTCGTTGCTGCGGCTGCTCAACCGTCCGCCGCAATGGTTGCAGAAGGAAGACGTCAAGGAACTGCGCAAATCCACCGAGGAGTTCTCGCTGATCCTCAGCGATCTGGAAGCCCTCGGCGAACGGATCAAGCTGTTGCAGGAAGAGATCGCCGCCAGCCTCAACGAACAGAGCAACCGCACCCTCTTCACCCTGACCGTGGTGACCGTCCTGGCACTGCCGATCAATATCATTGCCGGCTTCTTCGGCATGAACGTCGGCGGCATCCCACTGGCGGGCGACCCGGAAGGTTTCTGGATCCTGGTGGCGTTGGTCGTGACCTTCACCTTGCTGGCCGGGCGCTGGGCGTTTCGCAAACGTCAGGATTACTGATCTGGCGCAGTCAGCCTGTAACATTCAGCAACGAATATGACTGGCATCCGTTCTCAAAAAGGATTCCCGGTATGGCCATCCCTTCATCGACTGCTGCCTCGTCCGCCCAGGGCGAAGGCAACCCCCTGCTCGAAAGCAAACCCCGCGTCTTCACCGCGGTGATCTTTTTCGCGGTACTGGCCATGGGGTTGCTGTTCACCGCCTACAGCCTGATGCATGACATGCATGACTTCGGCACCGTGGTCACCACCTGGACACCGTTCCTGCTACTCGGCGTGGCGCTGCTGATCGCCCTCGGCTTCGAGTTCGTCAACGGTTTCCACGACACCGCCAACGCCGTGGCCACCGTGATCTACACCAACTCCCTGCCGGCGCATTTCGCGGTGGTCTGGTCTGGCTGCTTCAACTTCCTCGGCGTGCTGCTCTCCAGCGGCGCGGTGGCGTTCGGCATCATCGCCCTGCTGCCGGTGGAACTGATCCTGCAAGTCGGCTCCTCGGCCGGTTTCGCGATGATCTTCGCCCTGCTGATCGCCGCCATCCTGTGGAACCTCGGCACCTGGTGGCTGGGCCTGCCGGCCTCTTCGTCCCACACCCTGATCGGCTCGATCATCGGTGTCGGCGTGGCCAATGCCCTGATGCACGGACGCGACGGCACCAGCGGTGTCGACTGGAGCCAGGCAACCAAGATCGGTTATGCCCTGCTGGTGTCGCCACTGGTGGGGTTCTTCTTCGCCGCGCTGTTGCTGCTGGTCCTGCGCCTGTTGGTGAAGAACCGTGAACTGTACAAGGCGCCCAAAGGCAATTCGCCGCCACCGTGGTGGATTCGTGGCCTGCTGATCCTGACCTGCACCGGTGTGTCTTTCGCCCACGGCTCCAACGACGGGCAAAAAGGCATGGGCCTGATCATGCTGATCCTGGTCGGCACCCTGCCGATGGCCTACGCGCTGAACCGCACCATGCCGGCCGACCAGGCGCTGCAGTTCGCCGCCGTCGCCGAAGTCACCCAACAAGCACTGGTGCGCAACGCGCCGCAACCGGCCCCCGCCGACCCGCGCCAAATACTCTCGGACTACGTGCGAAGCAAAAAAATGACGCCGGAGGTGGTCCCGTCACTGGCGGCCCTGGCCGGCAATATCGGTACCGAGGTCAAGGGTTACGGCTCGCTGGCCAAGGTCCCGGCCGAAGCCATGGGCAACGTGCGCAACGACATGTACCTGAGCAGCGAAACCATCCGCCTGATGGACAAGGACAAGGTCGGCAATTTCGACGCTGATACCCAGGGCAAGGTGCAGTTGTTCAAACAGCAGATCGACGGCGCCACCCGCTTCATTCCGCTGTGGGTGAAGATTGTCGTGGCCATCGCCCTGGGCCTGGGCACCATGGTTGGCTGGAAGCGCATCGTGGTCACCGTCGGCGAGAAGATCGGCAAGACCCACATGACCTACGCCCAGGGCGCCTCGGCGGAAATGGTCGCGATGCTGACCATCGGTGCGGCGGACATCTACGGTTTGCCGGTATCGACCACCCACGTCTTGTCCTCGGGCGTGGCCGGGACCATGGTCGCCAATGGCGGCGGCTTGCAGATGCGCACCATCCGCAACCTGATGATGGCCTGGGTCCTGACCCTGCCGGCGGCGATCCTGTTGTCGGGCAGCCTGTACTGGTTGTTCACGCAGATTTTCTAAGCCACACCGCCTCAATGGCACAACACAAAACCCGTGGGAGCCGGCTTGCCGGCGATGGGGCCCGTCAACCGGACACGCCACTGCGGATCAACAAATCCTTCAGCACGCTGCGCAACGGCACCTCGCCCTTGCGCGGCGTTCCGGCGAACTCGATCCAGCCTTCGTTGAAACCGTCGATCATCTGCATGCGCGGCAGCGGGTTATTCATCCCCTGGGAGGTGAACAAATCCTCCCAGGTATCACGTGCCACCACTTCCATGCGCACCGGCTTGCCCAGCCACTCGGCAAAACCGCCGGCAATCTGCTCGGGCGTCACTCGCTCCGGTCCTTCCAGTTCAACCACCCGCTTGCCACTCCAGGATTCCTGCACCAACTGCGCGGCCAGGCGTCCGACATCCGCCGTGGCGATCATCGGCACCGGCTTGTCCAGCGGTTGCAGAAAGCTGGGGATCACTCCCGTTTCCACCGCCGCCGCCACATCCCACAGGGCATTCTCCATAAACCAGCCCGGACGCAGGAAGGTGACCGGCAGATCCAGCGTGCTCAAGCCCTGTTCCAACAACTGCAACTGGTTCAGCAGATTCGGCTGGGTCGCCTGGGCACCGATGGTCGACAAACACACCACCTTCGCCGGCCGCGCCTGTTCCAGCGCCGCGCGCAGGGTTTCCACCACTTGGCGGGCTTCAGGAAAGCCCGGCGTCGGATCGAAGTTCGACGGCATCATGATAAACACCCCCTCGACACCGCTGAACGCCTGCGCCAGTGCCTGCCCGTCATCCACATCGGCCAGGGCCACCTGGCAGCCTTGTCCGGCCCACGGCGCACCTTTCTCGGCGCTGCGCACCACGGCGCGTACCGATTGCCCGGCGCTGAGCAGCGTACGGGCGACGGCACCGCCCACTTGTCCGGTAATACCCATGACTGCGTACATGCAAGTTCCTCCAGGAAGCGGCGACCTCTGTCGCGATGGAGGAATTCTCCGCCGCGTATCGAGATTCTCCGATAGCATGGATGTCATTGAATAACTGACTGGTAATCAGCAATGAGTTTCGACTCCAACCTGGCCAGCGGCCTTGGCGTACTCAACGCGGTGGTGGACGGCGGCAGCTTCGTCAAGGCCGCCGAAGCCCTCGACATGACCGCCTCCGGCGTCAGCCGGGCCATCGCCCGGCTGGAGAAACGCCTGGGCATCCGGCTGTTCGACCGCACCACCCGTTCGGTGAAGCTGACCGACGAAGGCCGTCGCTTGTACGAGGAAGTCACCCCGTTGCTGGCCGGTCTCGAAGAAGCGGCCCATGCCGCCAGCGGTAGCGCCAGCCAGGTACGCGGGCGGTTGCGGGTCAATATCGATCCGTACTTTTCCCGCCTGATCCTCGGCCCCGCCCTGGGCGAGTTCATGAGCCGCCATCCGCTGTTGCACCTGGAGCTCTATACCCGCGACCAACTGGGCGACGTGGTGGCCGATGGTTTCGACCTGGCCGTACGCTTCGGCCACCCGGCCAATTCTTCCCTGGTGGCACGCAAGCTGCTGGACGTACGGGTACTGACCTGCGCGGCGCCGGCCTACCTGAAACGCCACGGGCGACCGCTGACACCGCTGGACATGGAGGATGAACGGCATGTCTGCGTGTCCTTCCGCGACCCGGAAACCGGGCGGCCCTTCCCCTGGGAGTTTCACCGTGCCGGCCGGCGGGTGGATGTGCGCAATAACGCGCGACTGGTACTCAACGATGTCGGCACCCTGCACAGCCTGTGTGAAAGCGGCCATGCCATCGCCCAGGTGCTTGACCTGGGGGTACGTCCGGCCTTGGACGCGGGTAGGCTGGTGGAGCTGTTTCCCGATTGGCCGGACGAGCGCTTTCCGCTGTATGCCCTTTATCCGTCCCGGCATCTGCCGCCGGCCAAGGTCAGGGCGTTTCTGGATTTTATTATTGGGTTGAGTGCTGCTTGATGCGGTTGGGGGGTAAAGAGCTCGAGGCAATGTGCATGGCCGCCTTCGGCGGTTCGCGAGCAATCGAGCGTCGACCGGCTGCTCCTACAAGGTTGTGCGTGGCAGCAGACGTTCGCGTATGCCGTCATAGGCCCAGTGATACAGGTAGGTATAGGGCAGGAAGAACAGCAGCACGCCGATATCCAGCAGCAGCGCCGTCAACAGGCTGAGGTCCAGCCACCAGGCCACCAGCGGCACGCTCACCGCCACCAGGCCGCCTTCGAACAGCAAGGCATGGAGCAGGCGCGTCCAGACGTTCTGCTCCAGGGCAAAGCGCTCGCGCATCCGGTCGAACATCCCATTGAACAGGACGTTCCAACCCAGGGCGATAAAACAGTTGGCGACCGTCACCACGCCCATCTCCAACAGCGGTTTGTTCATCACCCAGGCAAACAGCGGCGTACACAGCAGCACCGCGAAGACCTCGAAGCCGATGGCTTGCAAAACACGTTCGGTAAAAGACTTGCCGGGGGTCATGATGGACGCCTCCATTGATATCCGAGGGTTGTCATTATCGCCACCCGGACAGATACTAAAAGTCGATTACCATCGACAAAAGCGATAGTTCATGGCCTCCAACGAAATGCTCCAGGCCTTTGTCCAGGCCGCGACCTTGGGCTCCTTCTCCGCGGCGGCGCGCAAGCTGGGCAAGAGCCAGTCGACCATCAGTGCCGCAGTCGCGAGCCTGGAAATCGACCTCGGCCTGGAACTGTTCGACCGCAGTACCCGCAAGCCCGGCCTGACCGCGGCCGGCCATGTCATGCTGCAAAAGGCCGAGGATATCCTTGCGGCCAACAACCGCCTGGAGATGAGCGCGCGCCAATTGGCCGGCGGTCTGGAAGCGAAACTGACGGTGGTGATTTCCGACACCTACCAGTCCAACCGTTTCGAGGCCACCCTGAGCGACTTCGAAGCCCGCTACCCGGACCTCGAGCTGGAGTGCCTGATCGCCGAGTGCGACGACCTGGTGGAGTTGGTCCGCCAAGGCCGGGCCCAGGTGGCGTTTGCCGAACGGCAGGACAGCTACCCGCCGGACCTGGGCAGTGCCACCGTGGATGAACGCACCGAATTTGCCGTGTTCGTCCATCGCGGGCATCCCTTGGCACAACAGGTCAAGGTCGATCAAGCCAGCCTGCAGCAGCACCGTGAACTGCGCCTGGCGAGCATCGTCAATCCTTACGAAAGTCGTGCCCAGGGCCGCTTCTGGTCGGCGTCGAGTTACCTGATGCTGCTGGAAATGGCCCAGCGCGGGTTCGGCTGGGCACCGCTGCCACGCTGGCTGGTGGAGCGCTTCGACAATGCTTCGCTAGTGGAACTGCCGCTGCGCGGCTGGCCAAGGCCGGTGGCGGTGGATGCGCTCTGGTCACGCCTGCATCCGCCAGGGCCGGCGGGCAGTTGGTTACTGGCTAGAATGCTGGAGTAATGGCCTCTTGTGGGAGCTGGCTTGCCAGCGATTACGATGCCACATTCACCGCTACTCTCGACCGACGCCTACAAATTTCCAGGCCCACGCTCGGCGCCTTTCAACGCCTCCAACCGACGCTCGATAAAACGCCGCTCCGGCGCCTGCTGCGTCAATTCCAACGCGCGCTGGTAGGCCTCCCGTGCCTGCTCAACCCGCCCCAACCGCCGACAGAAATCCGCCCGCGCCGAATGCGCCAGGTGATAGTCCAGCAAGTCGCCGCGCCCGAGGATGCCCTCCACCAGTTCCAGTCCCGCCAATGGCCCGTCGCGCATGGCCACCGCTACCGCCCGATTGAGCTCTATCACCGCCGAAGGCACGGCCCGCAGCAACAGGTCATAGAGCCCGACGATCTGCCGCCAGTCAGTGTCCTCGGCCGTCGCCGACTCGGCATGCACGGCCGCGATCGCGGCCTGCAAACCATAGGGCCCGAAACGTCCGGTACCCAGCGCGCGTTCCACCAACCCACAGCCTTCGGCAATCAGCGTCGCGTTCCAGCACGAACGATCCTGGGCATCGAGCAGCACCAGTTCCCCGCTCTCGGAGACCCGCGCCTGACGCCGCGACTCATGCAACAACATCAACGCCAGCAACCCCATGACCTCGGGATCGGGCAGCAACTCCAGCAACAGGCGCCCAAGGCGAATGGCCTCCGCCGTCAGTTCGTCGCGGGTCAGGCTGGCACCGAGGGAAGCGGAATATCCCTCGTTGAACACCAGGTAAATAACCCGCAACACACTGTCCAACCGCGCGGGCAACTCCGCCAGGGAAGGCACCTGATAAGGAATCTTCGCATCGCGAATCTTGGTCTTCGCTCGCACAATGCGCTGGGCGATGGTCGAGGGGCTCGAGAGAAAGGCCCGGGCGATTTCTTCGGTGGTCAGGTCGCAGACCTCGCGCAATGTCAGCGGCACCTGGGCATCCGCCGACAACGCCGGGTGACAGCAGGTAAAGATCAGCCGCAGGCGATCGTCCTCGACATCCTCGTCATTCCATTCACTCTGCTCCAGCGCTTCGGCCTGGGCGATCAACTGCCCCTGGGATGCGGCAAAACGCGCCCGGCGGCGCAATACATCGATGGCCTTGAAACGCCCGGTGGAAACCAGCCAGGCCCGGGGATTGGCCGGCACGCCATCGCGCTGCCAGCGTTCGATGGCGATAAAGAAGGCTTCGTGCAAGGCCTCCTCCGCCAGATCGAAATCCCCCAGCAAGCGAATCAGGGTCGCCAGGATCCGCCGTGATTCCTGGCGATACACCGCCTCGACCTGCTGCTTGACGCTCTCGGCTTCGAGGGTCAATCCAGCAGCCCCTGGCGGACCAACAGGGCCAATCGATCCAGGCTTTCACCCCAGCCCCGATAAAACCCCATCTGTTCGTGGGCCGCTTTTTCCTCCGCCGACCAGTGCATCGCCCGGGCGGTATACAAGGTATGACCATCGGCCTCTTCGAGGGTGATTCGCGCCGTCATGAAGGGTTTGCCCGAGGGCGTCCAGTCGGGGGTAAAGGCGTCGGTGAAGACGATCCGCTCCGGTGCGGCGATCTCCAGGAACACACCCTGATAAGGGTACTCGACACCCTCCGCCGTACGCATCAGCGTGCGAAACGAACCGCCAACCCACAGCTGCATTTCGCAGACCGGCATGGTCATGCCATGGGGGCCCCACCATTGACTCAGCAGACGGGGTTCGGTCCAGGCACGAAAGACCTGGTTGCGTGGCGCCTCGATCAGGCGACTGATGGACAACTCATGTTCAGCTCCCGAAAGGGGCAGCGGTTGACGGTTCATGTTCAGGCTCCTTTTATTCTTATGGTTGCCGTTCGAAAGCTCAGAGATTCAGTTCCCGCACCGGCCGCACTTCCACGCTGCCCACTCGCGCGGCCGGGATATGCCCGGCAATCTGCAAGGCCTCGTTCAGGTCGCGGGCCTCCACCAGATAGAAGCCGGCCAGCTGTTCCTTGGTTTCGGCAAACGGCCCGTCGACGATCGACAGCTTGCCGCCGCGCATGCGCACCGTGGTGGCGGTGCTCACCGGCTCCAGCGGCTCGGCGGCGAGCAGGCGACCACTGGCCCGGATCGACTCGCCGCAGGCCAGGCACTCGGGGTCCTTGGGGCTGTCGGGATGGGAATGCAGCAGTTCCTCATTACTGTAGATCAGGCACAGGTATTTCATGGGATGTCTCCAGGGCGGTCGAACAACTATGGCTGCTGTTCCGCGCTTTGGCGAAAGCGGCTGACGATCAGCAAGTGTACGAATAGTCGCTTGGAAGCAAAGGAAATCGACAGGCGTAAAAACTCGTAGGAAAAATAATATCCAGCCCGCTAAAGCCGATAGAATTCGGCCTCCCCTACTGCCGGAAACAGGATATGCCGCTGTGAGAATTTCCCTTGTCGACTACGTCACGCTGACCCCCGCCCAACGCGAGCAGTTGGCCTTGATCCAGGTCGATGCGGCGCAACGGGAATTTTCCAGCGATATCACCCGGGGCCTGGCGGTGCTGCTGGCCCACACGGGCAATGACGTGAAGGGTTTTGTACTGCTGGCCGATGCGCTGCCGGTGGGTTTCCTGCTGCTCAAGCGGCCCCCGGCATCACCGGCCTGGGCCAGCGGCAATGTCTGCACCCTGCATGGCCTGCAAGTGGATAAAAACTACCAGGGCCAGGGCCTCGGGCGCGCCTGCATGCAAGCCCTGCCGGACGCCGCTCGCGGCGCCTGGCCGGCTACCCGCCAACTGATGCTGATGGTCGACGCAGACAATGACGCCGCCCGCGGGCTCTACCTCAAACAGGGATTTGTCGACAGCGGCGAGACCTTTCACGGGCGGGTCGGTGAAGAACGTCGGCTGACCTTGCCACTCTGAGGCGGGAGATTGTCATGAATGCCCGACTGACCCGCTACGACGACCTGAGCGCCCTGCAACGCGAACAGCTCGCGGACCTCGAAGTCCACCCCGGACAGCTGCAATTTTGCGGTGATATCCAGGCGGCCCTGCACTTCCTGCCACGCGAGCCCCATGACGGCGTGCTCGGTTTTGCCCTGCTCGACCATGACACCCCGGTGGCCTTCCTGTTGCTCAAGCGCCATCCTTTCGTCCCCCATTGGGCCGACGAAAGCAGCGCCACCCTGCATGCCCTGCAGGTCGACAAAAGGCTTCAAGGCCAGGGGTTCGGCGCGGCCTGCCTGCAAGCCCTGCCCGCAGCGGCACGCCAGGCCTGGCCCCAGGTCCGTCAGTTACTGCTGTCGGTAGGAACCGATAACCAGGCGGCGATGAGTCTTTACCTGAAACAGGGTTGGGTGGATACCGGTGAAGCCTATCGCGGCGAACGACGATTGACCCTGACACTTTAAAGTTGCCGGTGGCCATAAGTATGAGATCAGTTGGTCATTTACAGTAAAACTTGATCGCTGGGCAAATTCGCCTTCCAGTTATTAAATCGATGACGTCGCTGCTGCATCAGCCAGCGCATCGCTACTTGATAAGCCGTTATTTAACTCAAGTAGCCATTTAATAAACTGAAAGGACTCAATACCCATGGATGCAAAAAATCGAATCTCGAACAGCGCCCCCAAAACCTCGCCCTCCGCGGCCATCCAACAGCCCGGCAGCGCCGGAAGATTTGATCTGGAATTTGGTGAACACCGCGACGGCCTGGTTATTTTTTCAGAAAGAGGCCCTGGCTTTGTCGGCCCTTCTTTATTGCGGCCCGACGGCCGCCATCGGTTTATCGGCGTACATGAAGACCAGCCAGAAAGTATCACCCAGGCCGACTTCAGCGAAGACGGCCTTTATTATCATGACTTCGCCCAGTCACTCGGAAGTTCCAGCCGAAGACTGATCAAGGCGGTCCTCGACGAAGACGACAAGTTCCTCCTGCTCGGCCACTTCCGCTCCGGTGAACAGGTCTTCTGCGCCCGTATCACTGAAGACGGCATGCCGGACCCCGATTTCGGCGACAACGGTCAGGTTGCCCTGCCTTACACGGCCCCCTGGATCGGCTATGGCCGCCGGCTCACCGTGCAACCCCAGGACGGTTTTATCGTCCTGGCCCTGAGGAACAGCGCCGTGGGCGAGTCGGCACGCGACGTTATCGTGCGTCTCGACCGCAGCGGCAGTTTCGACCCGCGCTTCGGCACCTGCGGCGTGGTCACGGCACCGGAACCGAACATCGCGTTCGAGGCGGTTCAGGTCCAGGCCGATGGCAAGCTGATCGTGGCCGGCCGACGTGGCCGCAAGGCCATGCTGATGCGCTACGGGGCCACCGGCCTGCCGGACAAGACCTTCGGTTGCGCCGGCTATCTGGAGCTGGAGCCGGCCCGCGACGGCCACGCCGCGTTTTTTGATCTCGCCGTGCAACCCGATCAGAAAATCGTCGTCACCGGCTCCGCGGATCTGTCCCACAATATCGCCCTGCTCACCCGTGTCACAGCCGACGGCAAGCTGGACGTCACCTTCAATGCCGGAGTGCCCTGGGAGCTGCCGGAACTGGATATCGCCTTCGCCCTGGCGGTGCAGGAGGACGGGAAAATCGTCAGCGCCGGTCATATCAACAGCGGCAGCCGCTGCTGGTTGATGCGCCACTTGAACAACGGCGAACTGGACCCTGATTTTGGCGACAACGGGATCAGCCGCCTGATCTACATCGGCGATTCCACCAGCTACCTCTCCAACCTGGAGTTGCAGCCAGATGGCAAGATCCTGCTCTCCGGACGCTACGCCACCCATTCGGCGGTGATTCGCTGTTACGGCAACTGAGCACGTAGCGCCTGGGGAAAGGCAAGGTCATGTCGGTGATACGGCGTTCCTCGATGCCACCCAGGCGCCCCAGAACAGGCTGGAAAAAAACCGCGTCGCGGTGCCGAACCCGGCCGTCTCAAGCAAGTGCTGAACCGCCGCCTCCGAGTGTGGCGGATCGGCCCCCTGGAGAATCTTGCCAAGCTTGGCGCGAACAGCGTCAGCACTCGCGCCCTGCTGGCGCCAGCGCTCGCCCCAGGCCGCCAACAACAGCGGCTGGCTGGCATAGGCCTGATGGTTACCCGCCACAATCAACGGAGCTCCCGGTTTGAGCCGGGCGGCAATCGCCTTGAGAATGTCGTGCTTGGCCTGATCGCCGGGCAGGTGATGCAACACACCGATCAGGGTCGCGGCATCATAGGGCGGCTCGTCGGTCAGTTCCTCGACCGTGCCCAGGAATACCCGCGTGCGCGCCAGCAGCCCCTGGGCCTGGAGACTGGCCTGCGCCAACTCAAGCATCGGTGCCGAGGGGTCTACCGCGGTGAACCGCCAAAGCGGCTCAAGCGCCGCCGCCGTCAGGATTTCCTGGGCGGTACCGCCGGCGCCCACCACCAGAATCCTCGCCTCGCCCCCGCTGCCCAGGCTGGCCGCCAGCATGCAGGCGACCAACTCGTGACAGGCGTCATAACCGGCCAGGGCGATACGGCTTTGCTCGGCGTACTCACCGGCACGGGATACATCGAATTTCCGAGCGGAATCCAGAGGTTCGGACGACATGGGCTTTCTCTCTTGGCGGGGAACTTCAGCCCAAGGTAGTCGCCCTGCGAAAATAAAGAAAATTCATGTTTTTAATGCAATGCATTCCTTTCAGGAATACGAAAAACACCAGCGGCTCAGTGGCTATCGCGCCCCCGAACGCCCCTTTGATCAAAAGCCGACGACGGGGTCGAGACAATGCTCAGCGGCATCGGGATAGCGATTTCAACCCAGTTCGTATCCGCCCTATATTGTTGCGCGAACGCCTCGTAAAGCTTTCATATAGTCGATGTCATTTGCCCGCCATTTCGACTATTTCTCTGCAGGTCGCCGCCTGCCGCGGTGTTTTCCGGAGACCTGCCATGACCCATATCCAGATCGGCCTGCTTATGCTGTTGGGCATCAGCGCGTTCGGTGTGATCACCCTCTACCTCGACTTCTGGCGTGCGTCCAAGACGCAAAGGGAGAACAAATAAGCCGTTACAGGCCGACCAGACGATAGCCCACCTGCAATTCGGTGATCAGGTGTTGCGGCTGCGCCGGGTCGGCTTCGAGTTTTTGCCGCAGATGCGCCATGTGTACCCGCAGATAATGAGCCCGATCGGCATAGTCCAGCCCCCAGACATCCAGCAGCAATTGCCGGTGCGTCAGCACCCGGCCCTGACCCCGGATCAACGCGATCAACAGGCGGAACTCGATGGGTGTCAGGTGCACGCCCTCGCTGCCACGTCGCACCTCATGGGTCGCCAGATCGACCTCGACCTCGCCGAAGCGCACCTTGCTGCTCACCGCCGCCGTGCCGCTTTGCACCTGCCGCCGCAGCTGTGCACGAATACGCGCCAGCAACTCGGGCACACCGAACGGTTTGACCAGATAGTCATCCGCGCCGGCGTCCAGTGCGGCGACCTTTTCGTCTTCGCGGTCACGGGCCGACAGCACCAGGATGGGCACGCTCATCCAGCCACGCAGTTCACTGATCAGGTCCTTGCCGTCACCGTCGGGCAAGCCCAGGTCGACGATCACCAGGTCCGGCTGGCGGCTCGCCGCATCGATCAGGGCACGCTTGCTGCTGTCGGCCTCGAAGACCTGGAAGCCTTCGTCCTGCAAGGCAATGCCGATGAAACGACGGATATTGGCTTCATCCTCGACAATCAGGATACGGGTGCTGGTCATAAGGTTTCCATGGACGGCGGTTGACCCGCCGGTAAGCTGATAACAAAACAAAGGCCGTTCGGCACCCGCGGCCGGGCGACGACCCGGCCGCCGTGGGCTTCGACGATCCGCCGGACCAGGGCCAGTCCCAGGCCGATTCCGGACACCGCCGATTCCTGCTGGCCACGGCTGAAGGCTTCGAAGAGTTGCTCGGGGGCGATACCCGACGGGCAGCCCGGTCCGCTGTCGGCGATCTCCAGGACGATCTGCTGGTCGACCTGGCTCGCCGTGATCTCGATCGGCGTACCCGCCGGGGTGTATTTCGCCGCGTTGTCCAACAGGTTGACCAACACTCGCTCGATCAGCAGCGCATCGATCTCCACCAGGGGCAGGTCCGCCGGCAACAGCGCCCGCACCGGATGCCGGGCGAGGGGTTCGCGCAGTTGGCGCAAGGCGCTGCCGACCACCTCTTCCAGGGAGTGCCACTGACGGTTAAGGCGCACCCCATGTTCCTGCAGGCGCGCCATATCCAGCAGGTTTTCGATCAGCCTTTGCATGGCACAGGCCTGATCGTGAATCCCGCCCAATAACCCGCCGACCAACGCGTCACGCACATGGGGCGCTGCGGCGTCGGCGGCGCCGATAATGCTGGTCAAGGGCGTGCGCAGGTCATGGGAAATGGCCGCCAGCAAGGTGTTGCGCATGCGCTCGCCTTCCATCTGCACCAGGGTGCTTTGCGCCACTTCAACGAAATGCACCCGTTCCAGCGCAATCGCCAACTGGCTCATGCAGGCTTCCAACAGGCGTTGCTCATCGGGGTCCTTCAGGCGCTCGGCATCACTCAGGTCGAGGACCAGCACACCGCGCACGCGCATCGGCGCCTTGAGGGCAAAGTAGCAACCGGGGGCGGCCGCCAGGGTATCACTGCCCTGTCCGGCCGGGCGTCCGTGTTCATAGGTCCACTGGGCGATGCTTTCATCCACCGGGAAGACACTGCCGGCCAGGGTGCCGACCCGGTCGCCGGCATCCGGCAAGGCCAGGCCGACCCGGGCCTCGAACACCCCGCTGAAGGTGCGCAGCGCCACCGCGCCGAGCTGTTCGACGGTCAGGGCCGCGGACAGGTCGCGAGCCAACAGCGCCAGCGAGGTCGCCCGGCGCTCACGGGCCGCCGCTGTACGCGCCTCATGGCGCAGGCGCGCGGTCAGTTGGCCGGTGATCAGGGCAATGCCCAGCATCAAGGCGAAGGTGAAGAAATACTGGGTGTCGTTGACGGTGAACGACAGCACCGGCTGGACAAAGAAAAAATCGAAACACAGCACCGCCAGCATCGCCGCCCAGACACCCGGCCCGCGGCCCAGGCGCAGCGCCACCAACACCACCGTCAGCAGGAACAGCATGACCACGTTGGCCGGGTCGAAGACTTGCAGCAACAACGCCGCTACCGCCGTGGCGGCGAAACAGGCCAGGGTCGCCCACAGGTAGGCCAGGCCCCTGCCCGGTGCCAGTCTCGGTTCCGCTTCCGGTCGGGACGGCGCCGTGCGCGGCAGCTCGCCATGGGCGATCACGATCTGGTCGATCTGCGGATGATGGCGGCTGATCCGGTCGCTGACCGTCTGGTGCCAGAACTGCCAGACCCGGCGTGGCCGATGACCGAGCAACAGGCGGTTGGCATTGCGTTCGCGGGCGCAGGCCACCAGGGTTTCGGCGACATCGATACCCGCCAGGATCGCGGTATCGGCACCGAACTCAGCAGCCAGGGCCAGGGTCTTCACCGCCGCCGCGCGTCGCCGCAGGGCCATGCCGCCCGTCGACACCGACTCGACATGCACCACGATCCAGTCGGCTTCGAGCTTCTGCGCCAGGCGCGCGGCTTCGCGCACCAGACGTTCATCCGAGGGCTCACCGGCAATCCCCACCAACAAGCGCTCACGGGCGGCCCACAAGGTGTCGATGGAACGCTCGCGACGATAGACACGCATTTGCGCATCGACCCGGTCGGCGGTACGGCGCAGGGCCAGTTCACGCAGGGCCAGCAGGTTGCCTTTGCGAAAGAAGTGCCGCGACGCCCGGTCGGCCTGCGGGCCCTGATAGACCTTGCCGTCCTTGAGACGCTGCAACAGTTCGTCGGGGGCCAGGTCGATCAGCACCACTTCATGGGCACTGTCGAACACATGGTCGGGGACGGTTTCCCGCACACGGGTGCCGATGATGCCGCTGACCAGGTCATTGAGACTTTCCAGGTGCTGGACGTTCAGGCTGGTCCAGACCTCGATCCCGGCCCGCAGCAGCTCTTCGATATCCTGCCAGCGCTTGGGGTGGCGTGAGCCGGGGACATTGCTGTGGGCCAACTCGTCCACCAGCAACACCGCCGGACGGCGGACCAGTGCCGCATCGAGATCGAACTCCGGCAACGTGCTGTCGCCATGGGCCAGGCGATGGCGCGGCAGTTGTTCCAGGCCGGCGAGCAAGGCGGCGGTATCACCGCGCCCGTGGGTTTCAATCAGGCCGGCGACCAGATCGCATCCGAGAGCCCGCTCGCGGTGCGCGGCCTGGAGCATGGCGCAGGTTTTCCCGACCCCAGCGTTCGAGCCGAAATAAATACGCAAACGGCCGCGCTGGGCGGCCTTCTCGTCGGCTTGCAGTTGCTCCAGCAGCGCATCCGGATCGGGTCTACCGTCGCGGATGTCGCGGGAGGTGTCATTCAAACTCATGTCATTCCTTGTCAGACGCACCCATGCCGGTCACCTAGACCACGCCCAAGCCAACCAGCAGCATATCGATCAGCTTGATCCCGGCAAACGGCACCAGCACCCCGCCCAGTCCATAGATCAGCAGGTTGCGATTGAGCAGCGCCGCCGCGCCGATGGCCCGGTAGGCCACGCCCTTGAGCGCCAGCGGGATCAGGAACACGATGATCAGGGCATTGAAGATCACCGCGCTGAGGATCGCCGAGTTCGGGCTGCCCAGGTGCATCACGTTCAAGGCGCCGAGCTGCGGATAAGTCGCCACGAACGCCGCCGGCACAATAGCAAAATACTTCGCCACATCGTTGGCCACGCTGAAAGTGGTCAGGGCACCACGGGTCATCAGCATCTGCTTGCCGACCTCGACCACCTCGATCAGCTTGGTCGGATTGCTGTCCAGGTCCACCATGTTGCCGGCCTCCTTGGCCGCCTGGGTCCCGCTGTTCATCGCCACCGCCACATCGGCCTGGGCCAGCGCCGGGGCGTCGTTGGTGCCATCGCCGGTCATCGCCACCAGCTTGCCCTGGGCCTGGTAGTCACGGATCAGTTGCAGCTTGTCTTCCGGCCGGGCCTCGGCCAGGTAGTCATCGACCCCGGCTTCCACCGCAATCGCCGCGGCGGTCAGCGGATTGTCGCCGGTGATCATCACGGTCTTGATACCCATGCGTCGCAACTCGCCGAACCGCTCCTTGATGCCGGCCTTGACCACGTCCTTGAGCTCGATCACCCCGAGAGCCCGCGCGCCATCAGCCACCACCAGCGGTGTGCTGCCGCGCCGTGAGACTTCGTCCACCCGCGCTTGCAGGGCCGCCGGGAAACCACCGCCCAGTGCCTCGATATGCCGGCGAATCGCATCGGCCGCACCTTTGCGGATCATCCGGCCATCGGCCAGGTCGACGCCGCTCATGCGGGTCTGGGCGGTGAATGCGACGAAGCTGGCGTTCAGGCTTTCCAGATCCGGCTCATTGAGCTCGAACTTCTGTCGCGCCAACAGCACGATGCTGCGCCCTTCCGGTGTTTCGTCGGCCAGGGATGCCAGTTGCGCCGCCTCGGCCAGTTCACGCTCTTTCATCCCCGGTGCCGACAGGAAGGCACTGGCCTGGCGATTGCCGAGCGTGATGGTGCCGGTCTTGTCCAGCAGCAACACGTCGACATCGCCGGCCGCTTCCACCGCGCGCCCGGAGGTGGCGATCACATTGGCCGCCATCATCCGGCTCATGCCCGCCACGCCGATGGCCGAGAGCAGGCCGCCGATGGTGGTGGGAATCAGGCAAACCAGCAAGGCCACCAGCACCGTCGCGCTGACCACACTGCCGCTGCCGCTCATGACCACGGCGAAGATCGAGTACGGACTGAGGGTGACGATCACCAGCAGGAACAAGGCCGTCAGCCCCACCAGCAGAATGGTCAGGGCCACTTCGTTGGGGGTCTTCTGGCGCTTGGCCGATTCGACCATGGAGATCATCCGGTCGAGAAAGGATTCGCCGGGATTGACGCTGATACGCACCACCAGCCAGTCCGAGAGAACCCGGGTGCCGCCGGTCACCGAAGAGAAATCACCACCGGCCTCACGGATCACCGGAGCCGATTCGCCAGTGATCGCGCTTTCATCCACCGACGCCACGCCCTCGATAACGATGCCATCGAGGGGCACCAGGTCGCCGGCCTCGATCAGCACTACCGCGTCCTTGCGCAACTCGCTGGCCGCCATCGGCAACCATTGCGCACCATGACGCGGCTTTTGCAGGACCTTGGCCAGGGTCTGGCGCTTCATCCCGCGCAGACTCGCCGCCTGTGCGCGGCTCCGCCCCTCGGCCAGGGCTTCGGCGAAATTGGCGAACAGCACGGTGAACCACAGCCACAGGCAGATGCTCAGGATAAAACCACTCGGTGCCTCGCCCTGACCGCCCCAGGACTGCACCCACAACAAGGTGGTGAGCAGGCTGCCGAGGTACACCACGAACATCACCGGATTTTTCCACTGGGCCTGGGGCAGCAGTTTCCGGAAGGCATCCACGCCGGCGGCCAGCAACAGCTCGCGGTCGAACAAAGGCAAACGGGCTTTCATGTCACTCATGATCGATTCTCTTACTCAGTGACGACGACTGGGGACTGGCGGGGTGTCGCCAAGGCATCCAGCGCCAGGTTGAGTTGCAGCACATTGACTCGCGGCTCGCCGAGCAGGCCGAAGGTACGCGTCTCGGTCGACGCCCGGACCAAGGTCAGCAGGGCGTCTTCGGACAGCTGCCGCAGCGGTGCGACGCGCCGCGCCTGGATCAGCGCGTTGGCCACTGAAATATGCGGGTCCAAGCCGGACGCCGAAGCCGTCACCGCGTCGACCGGCACCGGCGCTTGCGGGTCCAGGCCGTTCGAGGCGCGATAGGCCACGGCCCGCTCCTTGACCGCGTCGAGCTGACGCTGGCTGGTCGGGCCCAGGTTGCTGGCCCCGCTGAGGCCGGCGTTGTAGGGCGTGGTCACGGTCTTGCTGGCGTCGTTCGGATCGACGCTCTGGGTCACGCTGGGGCGGGCCTGGAAATACTCCGGGCGGTTGAACGCCTGGCCGATCAGCACCGAGCCGACCACCTGGCCTTCGCGTTCCAGCAGGCTGCCCTGGGCCTGGAACGGAAACAGCAGGTTGGCCGCCAGGGTGGTGAGCGCCGGATAGGCCAGGCCAGTCAGCAACATGAACATCACCGAGGACACCAGCACCGGGCGCCCCAGGCCGCGGAACAGCCCTTGAGTCACCGCCAGCGGCGGCGTGGAAATACGCGTAGTCATGCAAATATCCTCACTTGTAGGTCTGGCTGGAGAGCAGTTGCAACTGCTCGACCACTGGCCCCAGCGCGAGCGCCGGCAGGAAGGTCAAACCGCCGACCACCAGCACCACGAACACCACCAGGAACATGAACAGCGGCGTGGCGGTGGGAATAGTCCCGGCACCGGCCGGCGTGGTCTTTTTAAAGGCCAGGGAGCCGGCCACGGCGAGCATCGGCAGCAGGGTGAAGAAACGCCCCAGCAACATCGCCAGGCCGATGGTGGTGTTGAAGAACGGGGTGTTGGCGTTCAGCCCGGCGAAGGCCGAACCGTTGTTGGCGGTGCCGGAGGTGTAGGCGTAGAGCACCTCGCTGAAACCGTGGGGCCCGACGTTGTTCAGGCTGTCCAGGGTGCCCGGCCAGAGCGCGGCCAGGGCGGTGAAGCCGAGAATGCAGATCGGATGCGCGAGCACCGAGAGCATCACCAGTTTCATCTCCCGGGCTTCGATGCGCTTGCCGAGGAACTCGGGGGTGCGACCGATCATCATGCCCACCAGGAACACCGTCAGCAGGGCGTACTGGATCAGGTTGATAAAGCCCACGCCGTCGCCGCCGAACACGCAGTTGAGCATCATCTGCGCCATGGGCACGAAGCCGCCCATGGGCATCAGCGAGTCATGCATGGCATTGACCGAGCCGGTGGTGGCGCCGGTGGTGGTGGCGATGAACAGACTGGTATCGGCGATGCCGAAACGCAGTTCCTTGCCTTCCATATTGCCGCCGCTCTGGGTCGCCGACAGCAGTTGGTCGACGCCCAGCCGGGTCAACAGCGGGTTGCCAGCCTGCTCGGCAAAATAGACCACCGCGAGAAAGCCGACGAACATCATCAGGAAGGTGCCGAAGAACACCCAGCCCTGGCGCCGACGGGCCAACAGGCTGCCGAAGGCATAGGTCAGCGCCGAGGGGATCAGCAACATGCTGAAGATATGCAGGATGTTGGTCAGTGGCGTCGGGTTCTCGAACGGGTGCGCAGCGTTCATGCTGAAAAAGCCGCCACCGTTGGTACCGATATGCTTGATCGACTCGAAGCTCGCGACCGCACCGACGATCAGTTGTTGTTGCGCACCTTCAAGGGTGGTCGCCAGGGCCTGGGAGGAGAAGGTCTGCGGCATACCCTGCCAGACATAGACCAGCGCCATGGCGAAGCACAACGGCAACATCACCCGGTAGAGGATGCGGGTGAAGTCCACCCAGTAGTTGCCGATATCCGTCGCGCTGCTGCGGCTCAAGCCGCGGATAAATCCGGCGGCGGCGACCACACCGGAGGTGGCACCGACAAACATCAGGAAGGTGATCACCGCCATCTGGCTGAAGTTGGACAGGCTGGTTTCGCCCGAATAGGCCTGCCAGTTGGTGTTGGTGATAAACGAGGCGGCGGTGTTGAACGCCAGGTCCGGGGTCTGGGCGGCCAGGCCCAGCGGATTGATCGGCAACGAACCCTGCAGGCGCAACAGCAGGTAGCCCAGCAGCATCATCGCGCCGTTGGACAACAGCAGCGCCGAGCCGTAGCGGGCCCAACCCATGGTTTCCCGTGGATCGACGCCCAGCAGGCGATAGGTCAGACGCTCCGGCAGCGCATGGCCAGGGTGAGAAAAGACCCGGCTCAACCAGCGCCCCATCAAGACGGCAAGCCCGGTCATCAGACCCAGGACCAGCGCAAATTCCAGCAGTACGGTCAACATGTGCAAGCTCCGTTCAAATCTTGTTCAAGGCGACAATGAACAAGGCTGTCGCGCCGAAAAACACCAGGGTCGCGCCCAGGAAAATCAGGTCGTACATGGTTGGTTTCCTTGTTCTATAGGGTCCTTGCGGACCGCACGAAGCGCCTGCGACGAGGCGTGCGCAGGAATCAGAAGTCTTCGGCGCGGATCAGCGCGTAACCCAGATAGACGAACAGGCCGGCCGCGCCCAGGCCGCTGAGCAGGTAGATGAGTTTGAGTGTCAACACAGGTGTCCCCTTGCCAAATCGGTCGGCTCGCTCAAGCGCACGCAAGGGCGCCGCAAGCCAGATCAAAGGGTACGGGCGCGGGTATTAAGGTCGGGCACTGATTGCCGGGGGGGACGTTAAGATGGCGTATAGAAGAACGCTCCCCTTCTGCCGAAGGGGAACGTCAGCGGCACAGAATCAGGCCTTGATCGGCAACCAGATTTCCACCGTGCCGGTGCCTTTTTCCGGATTGAAATCGGCGCTGTAGCGCTCGAACTCCGGCGCTTCGGCCGCCAGGTAGCCGGATTGCGGCAACCAGTGGTTCCAGATGGCCTCGAAGGTGTGCTTGAGGGTGTCGAGGGAGCCCTGGTGTTCAAACACCGCGTATTGCTGGTCCTGCAATTCCACCCAGCGATACAGCTCAGGCAGGTCGTCGAGCTTGCTGATCTGCACTCCGGCGATGTACTCGAAGCCGCCCTCGCCATCCGGATGGCAGCAGATACCGTACGTCACCTCACCCACCTGGCTGGGGACTTTTCCGATGTGCGGCACGAAGGCATCCCACAGGTCAGGGATAGATCCCGACGTCTCGGCGGTAAAACGTGCGCCCAGGCCGGCAATCAACTGAAAGTGACCGTGCTCGAAGCGTGGCGCTGGCAAGGCCTGCGTGTAGCCAAGGTTATGTGCTGCGTCCATGAGGGCAAACTCCATAGGGGAAACAACTCCGAAAAGCAGTATAGAAGCAAATAATCCTGTCGTTGGGCGACCCGACGCTTGTCCCCCCGGCGGAAAATATTTTCCGTCGCCCATCTGGACAGATGACCAGCATCGCCCTTATTGTCTGCTCCGCAGGCCACCGCAGTGGCCGACGTCGCTCGGACGGTTCCGGGCGCTTACGTGTCAGAGGTTTACATGGCAGACCCAGGTTCGCCGCGCCGCTTTGCGCGCATTGATCGACTCCCCCCCTACGTATTCAATATCACTGCCGAGCTGAAGATGGCCGCCCGTCGTCGTGGCGAAGACATCATCGACTTGAGCATGGGTAACCCCGACGGCGCCACTCCGCCACATATCGTCGAAAAACTGGTCACCGTCGCCCAGCGCGAAGACACCCACGGCTACTCCACGTCCAAGGGCATCCCACGGCTGCGCCGGGCGATTTCCCACTGGTACAAGGATCGCTACCAGGTCGATATCGACCCGGAAACCGAAGCCATCGTCACCATCGGTTCGAAAGAGGGCCTGGCCCACCTGATGCTCGCCACCCTCGACCAGGGCGACACGGTGCTGGTGCCCAACCCCAGCTACCCGATCCATATCTACGGCGCGGTGATCGCCGGCGCCCAGGTCCGTTCGGTGCCGCTGGTGCCGGGCGTAGACTTCTTCGCCGAGCTGGAGCGGGCCATCCGTGGCTCCATTCCCAAGCCGAAGATGATGATTCTCGGTTTCCCCTCGAACCCCACCGCGCAGTGCGTGGAACTGGACTTCTTCGAACGGGTGATCGCCCTGGCCAAGCAGTACGACGTGCTGGTGATCCACGACCTGGCCTATGCCGACATCGTCTACGACGGCTGGAAAGCCCCGTCGATCATGCAGGTGCCCGGTGCCAAGGACATCGCGGTGGAGTTTTTCACCCTGTCCAAGAGCTACAACATGGCCGGCTGGCGCATCGGTTTCATGGTCGGCAATCCGGAGTTGGTCAGCGCCCTGGCGCGGATCAAGAGTTACCACGACTACGGCACCTTCACGCCGTTGCAGGTGGCGGCCATCGCCGCGCTGGAGGGCGATCAGCAATGCGTCAAGGATATCGCCGAGCAGTATCGCCAACGACGCAACGTGCTGGTCAAAGGCCTGCATGAACTGGGCTGGATGGTCGAGAACCCCAAGGCCTCGATGTACGTCTGGGCGAAGATTCCCGAGGAATATGCCCAGATGGGCTCGCTGGAGTTCGCCAAGAAGCTGCTGGCCGAAGCCAAGGTCTGCGTCTCGCCGGGGGTCGGCTTTGGCGAGTACGGCGACGACCATGTGCGGTTCGCCCTGATTGAAAACCTCGACCGCATCCGCCAGGCGGTACGCGGGATTCGCGGGATGTTCCGCACCGATGGCCTGCTGAAGAAAGCTACCGCGGAATAACCTGTGTAGCGAGTGCGCTTGCCACATGATTCGGGGCCGACACCTTCACAGGTGTCGGCCCCGATTCGTTTAGACCACCAGCGACAACAGCAGGATAAACACCAGCCCCACCACCGACAGGATGGTCTCCATGGCCGTCCAGGTCTTGAACGTCTCGGCCACGGTCATATTGAAGTACTGCTTGACCAGCCAGAACCCGGCATCGTTGACGTGGGACAGGATCAACGAACCCGCCCCCGTCGCCAGCACCAGCAGTTCACGGTTCACCCCTGGGATCAGGTCCACCACCGGCATCACGATGCCCGCCCCGGTAATGGTCGCCACCGTCGCCGAACCCGTGGCGATGCGGATCACCGCCGCCACCAGCCAGGCCAGCAGGATCGGTGAAATCTGCGCATTCACGGCGATATGCCCGATCACGTCACCCACGCCACTGGTCACCAGCATCTGCTTGAAGCCACCGCCGGCACCAATGATCAGGATGATCGCCGCGGTCGGCGCCAGGCTGGCATCGAGCAGCTTGAGCACGCGTTTGGAATCCATGCCCTGGCGCTTGCCGAAGGTGTAGAGCGCCAACAGCAGGGCCAGCAGCAAGGCGCTGATCGGGTGACCGATCATGTCCATCCAGATACGGAAGAAATGCCCGTCCGGCAGGGCAATGTCAGCAAAGGTCTTGAGCAACATCAGGAACACCGGCAGCAAGACGGTGACCAGGGTCACGCTGAAACTCGGCAGCGCTTTCACTTGCGGCTCACGGGCCAACTGGTCGACCAGTTCCTGGGAAGGGTTGCCCGGGATGTATTTGGCGATGAAGGTCCCGTAGATCGGACCGGCAATGATGGCGGTCGGCAGGGCGACGATCAGGCCGTAGAAAATGGTCTTGCCGATGTCCGCGTTGAACACCCCGATGGCCAGCAGCGGCCCCGGATGCGGCGGCACCAGCCCGTGCACCGCCGAAAGCCCGGCCAGCAGCGGAATACCGATCTTGATCAGCGGCACGCCGGTCCGTCGCGCAACGATGAACACCAACGGAATCAACAGCACGAAGCCGATCTCGAAGAACAGCGGAATGCCCACCAGGAACGCCGAGCACATCATCGCCCACTGCACCCGCTCCTTGCCGAAGGCGCGGATCAGGGTCTGGGCGATCTGATCGGCACCGCCGGAATCGGACATCATCTTGCCAAGCATGGTCCCCAGCGCAAGGATGATTCCGACAAAACCCAGCACGCCGCCGAAGCCGTCCTGGAAGGCCTTGATGATCTTGTCCGCGGGCATGCCCGAGGTCAGGCCGAGAAACGCCGAGGCGATGATCAAGCCGATAAAGGGGTGAATCCTGAAGCGGGTGATCAACACGATCAGCCCGATAATCGTGACCACTGCATCCAGCAACAGATAGGTCTCGTGGGACAGTCCGAACATAAGGTGTCTCCTGCTTGTTGTTTTTATGCGTTGCGTGATTTGACGATAGCCCAATGGGATAGCGCTATCTTTTCGAGACGAAAATCAGGCCGAACGTTCCAGCCCGTGTGCCTGCCACCAGCGATGGGCCGACTGGGCCAGACGCTCGATGCTCTGGGTCGAGGCATCGAGGGCCAGGGTCAGGGGCTCGCCGACCGGCGATTCAAGGGTGGCGAACTGGCTGTCGATCAGGGTCGAGGGCATGAAGTGCCCGGGACGATGGGCCACCCGCTCGGCGGCGACTTCACGGCTCAGTTCGAGAAATACGAAGCCCAGGCCCGGTGCCGCGCTGCGCAGGCGTTCGCGGTAGCTGTGCTTGAGCGCCGAACAGGTCAGCACCGGATGCCCGCCCGTGGCCAGGACCGCGCGCAACTCGTCGCACAGGCTGTCGAGCCAGCCGGCACGGTCATCATCGGTCAGGGGGATGCCGGCACTCATCTTGGCGATATTGGCGGCGGGGTGAAAGCTGTCGCCTTCGATCTGGGTCGCGCCGTTGAGCCGGCACAGGGCCTCGCCCACACTGGACTTGCCGCAACCGGAGACGCCCATGATGACCAGGGCAGTGATAGGTTGACTCATGTAACACCTCGGCACGCAGACAGCGCTGTCTTTGTCGAAGCTTCCATACTCGGAAAGCAAAGCACAAAACACAGACTACCGACGCTTTCTTGTCATTTTTATGGGGTGATGCGCTAAACATCCACGACAGCATCCGACGCGATCAGGCCAACCGCGCTCGAACAATTGCAGGCTCGTCGAGACAGCGCTACCTTAGTGCCTTGAATTTTGTTTGGCAAGCCGTCCGATGACCTCCACCAAAACCGACAAGAATACCCGTACCACGGGACGCCCTACCCTTAGCGAAGTCGCGCGCCTGGCCGGCGTCAGTCCGATCACCGCGTCGCGGGCCCTGCGTGGCATCAGCAGTGTGGCCACGGACCTGGTGGAAAAGGTCCGACAGGCGGCGGAAGAACTGAACTACGTGGTCAACCCGGCCGCCCGCGCCCTGGCCTCGGCCCAGAGCCATTCGGTGGTGGTACTGGTGCCGTCGTTGTCCAACCTGCTGTTTATCGACACCCTCGAAGCCATTCACTCGGTGCTGCGCCCGCGGGGCTTCGAGGTCCTGATCGGCAACTATCACTATTCCCGCGACGAAGAAGAAAACCTGCTGCGCAACTACATGTCCTACCAGCCACGGGGCTTGTTGCTGACCGGTTTCGACCGTTCGGAAAGCGCGCGGCGGATGATCGAAGCGAGCAACGTGCCCTGCGTCTACATGATGGACCTGGACCCCGGCGCCGGGGTGAACTGCGTCGGCTTCTCGCAACAGAACGCCGGCGCCACCGTGGCCGAGCACCTGATCTCCCGTGGTCGCAAGCACCTGGCCTATATCGGCGCGCAACTGGACCAGCGCACGCTCCTGCGCGGCGAAGGCTTTCGCCAGGCGCTGCAGGCGGCCGGGCTGTACCACCCGGACCTGGAACTGCTGACCCCGCGCCCCTCGTCGGTGGGCCTGGGCGGCGAACTGTTCCTGCAACTGATGCAGAGCCATCCGCAGGTCGACGGGATCTTCTTCGGCAACGACGACCTGGCCCAGGGCGCCCTGCTGGAGGCCATACGCTGTGGTATCAAGGTTCCGGAGCAGGTCGCGGTGGTGGGCTTCAACGACCTGCCCGGCTCGGCCTTCATGGTCCCGCGCCTGAGCAGCATCCGCACACCCCGGGAGGCCATCGGCCGGCGGGCGGCGGAACAGATGCTGAGCTTGATGGCCGGCAACCCGGTGGCCCAGCCGGTGCAGGATATGGGCTTTGAACTGATGGTGCGCGAGAGCAGTTGAAAGGGCACCGGTACAGAAATCAATCCCCTGCCCAGCGAGGATTGAGCGGCATCAGACCTGATCGGTGCGACGCTTTTCCCTGACCAGCAGCAACGCGGCAAACACCCCGATCCAGACCACCGAAGCGCCGTAGTTCAAGCGCTGGTACAGACCAAAACCCTCGCCAGCCGCCACCGCCAGCCCCATCAACGGCAAGGCCGCCACGGCCACCAGGGTGCACGCCAGGGAAAACCAGGCGAAGGCTTTCGAGCCCAGCAGGCGCGCGGCGAGATACACCCACAGGGCGTTGGCGATCACCAGGGTCAGAAACATCATCAGCCACGCGCTGTTATGCACGGTCTGGCTGAAGGACGGGTGCTGCAACCCACAGCCGGCGTCGCAGGAAAAGTAACCGGTAAACAGGCTGGCGATGCCGTGCAGCGCAATCAGCACCCCACTGATCTGCGCCAGGCCGCGCCCTTCGAAACAGGCAAAGACCGTCACGCCAAAGGCAAAGAACAACAGCCCCAACGGCAGGTTGTTGATCAACGGCGACAACTCGTGGGTCGGTGCGCCCAGCGCACCCAGTTCACTCATGGCCTGGTTGAGATGGCTGTAACCCGGATACAGCGCTCCGGCCAGGGCCAGCGCGACGAGTAACCAGAAGGGCGTCAACAATCCGGCCACACAGCCGAATTTACGCAATGCCTTGTGCATCTAGCGGGGACCTCAGGGGGTTGGATGAAAGCGACAGGCCACTATCCTAAAACGCCACGCGAACCCTGAGCCAGAGATTTATTGACCAGACAGACTGGTGGCCATGGTCTACCTTTAATCGTCACATAACCTTCATATTAAGGTCAGAAAACCTACACGGAAGTTGTATATGAACCTACTCAAGGTATTGCTGACCGGGGCCTGCGGTCGTATCGGCAAGACGTTTTTCCAGGCGACGCAACACCAATACGACTTTGTTCTCGCCGACCGCCACCATCCGGACTTTGCCATCGGCGAGCACCGCTTTGTCCGCCTGGACATGGCTGAGAAGGAAGAACTCGCGGCCCTGGTCGATGGTATCGACGTGGTGGTGCACCTGGCGGGTATTCCTTTTGCCGACTCCTCCTTCGAGGAACTGCTGCCGAACAATATCCTGGCCACCACCTACCTGCTGGAGGCCGCCGCAAACGCCCAGTGCAAACGCGTGGTGTTCGCCAGCAGCGCCCAGACCATCGAGGGTTATCCGGTGGACCGGCAGATCACCCCGGGCATGCCGGTGATGCCGGCCAATCTGTACGGGGTGAGCAAATGTTATGGCGAAGCGCTGTGTGCGTTCTATTCGGCACGGCACGGCTTATCGACCATTGTCCTGCGCATCGGCGCCTTCGAGTTTCCCGACGATCATGACCTGCGCAACGCCCGCGACCTGAGTGCCTGGCTCAGCCCACGCGACGCCGTGCAGTTGTTGCAGAAGGCCATCGAGGTCAAAGGCGTGCAACACCTGGTGGCCCACGGTATTTCCAACAACCGCTTCAAGCGCCTGGACCTGAGCGAGACCGTCCGGGTACTGGGTTATCAACCGGTGGACGACGCGTTCCGCGAGTTCGACCTGCCGATCCGCTGAAGCCGCAAGCGCACTGCCGGGAGCGGCAACCCAGGCGGCAAGGTGCCTCCGCCTGCCGCCGCCTTTTTGCCCGGCATGTATCCGTCAGGCTTTGATAAACCAGGGTTTGTACCAACAGGCATACAAATTGCTCGCACGGATCATGTTCCCTCATTCAGGGGTTTATCCCATGTTGATCAATGCCCGTTATAACCCAGTGGTTCAGCCCAGCCATCGCACGGACCAGGACCCGACCACCGCTGCCGCCAACGCGCTGTCCAGTGGTTTTATCCAGAATGCCCAGGCGGCCAGTGCAGCCAGCACCGTCCCCGGCACCCAGAACGCCGCGGACCAGATCGCCGACAACGTCAATGCGGCCTTCGCCAAGACCCGTGTGCAGTTGCAGGCGGCAGTGCCGACCGTCGCGCTTCCGGCGACCCTGACCGCCACCGCACCGACGACCCGCACGGCCCCGCCTGCCGCCGCGAGCAACGACAGCGACGCGATGAAGGCCTTCAAGGACTACATGAGCAAGCCGGTGGCCCAACGCATCCGTGATCAGATACTCAAGGAAGAGGGACTGACCGAGGACGACCTGAAAAGCATGTCGCCGGAAAAACAGAAAGGCATCGAAGACAAGATTGCCGAGCGCATGAAGATGGAGTTCAACGCGAAGACCGCGGACAACAAGGCCAACCCTGCCGACCAGCAGGCGGCCGGAGCCTTCCTGGCCACCGCCAGCCAGTAAACCGACCGGCACGGTTCCCAGATTCAGTGGGAGCCGGCTTGCCGGCGATGACAGCCCAAGCACCGCAGGGTGTCAGGCTTGCCGCGTTATCGCTGACGTCCAGCCGGCAAGCCGGCTCCTGCAAAAACCAGTGGCCAGCAACCAACTGTTGCCAGCTTATTCGATACCGATCCCCGTAGATCAGCGCAACATTTCGAACAAGGCCTGTACCGCCGCCGAGCGAGCCCCCACGGCCGACGGCAGCAAGCCGAAGCGTCGTTCGATCGGCACCTCCAGGCGCAACACCCGCAGGCCCTTGCGCTCGGCAGGCAGGGCCAGTTCGGGAACCAGCGTCACGCCGAGGTTTTCCCGCACCAGGGTGTAGGCGCTGCTCCACTCACGGACCTCGACGCGAATATCCTGCAGCGACAGGCCGATTTCGCCGGCAATGCTCCGGGCGTTGACCGCGCAACCGCCGGTCGCCAGTACAAAGGGTTCTGCGACCAACTCGGCCAGGCTCACGCAGCCATCGGCGCCCCTGGCGGCCAGTCGATGGGCCATGGGAACCACCGCGACCCAGGTGTCGTGCCCCAGCTCCAGAGCGCCACTTTCGATGTCGGGGTTGAGCACCACGCCGACATCCACGGTGTCATTGGCGAGCAT
Organism: Pseudomonas gingeri; assembly: GCF_013385425.1. Taxonomy (GTDB): domain Bacteria; phylum Pseudomonadota; class Gammaproteobacteria; order Pseudomonadales; family Pseudomonadaceae; genus Aquipseudomonas; species Aquipseudomonas gingeri_D. The sequence continues at coordinate 51,766 of NZ_JACAQA010000019.1, forward strand.
GGCCTGCACTTCATGGTCGCTGACCTCCAGCGCCACCACTTCGATACCGGGATGGCGCTGGCGGAACTGACGCAACAGCGGTGGCAGCAAGGAGCCCAGGATCATCGGAAAACTCGCCAGGCGAATACTGCCACCGACCAGTCCTTTCTCGCTGTCGACCAACTGGCGAATGTTTTCCAGAGCCGCAAGCATCACCCGCGCCTGGGCCAGGACCTGTTGGCCGATGGCGGTGGGCAATGACTCGCGGGCATGGCGGGTGAACAGCTGGACGCCGAGGATCTGCTCCATCGCCGCCAGCGCCTGGCTGGCCGCCGATTGGGTCATGCCAACCTGTTCGGCGGCCCGGGTCAGGGTGCCGGTATCGAGTACCGCTACCAGTAAACGCCAATGCAGCAGATTCATCATGACAGTAGCTGACCTTATGGCTGGTTTCTCAAGAATTAATTTTACCCAGGTCAGGGCGCCATATGACACTGCCGCTCGCCAAGGCCGTCAAGGCTGAACACAGTTCCTATTCAGGGAGTCTCATTGTCATGAAGCTGTACTACGTCCCAAACACCTGCTCGCTGTCACCGCATATTGTCCTGCGCGAGCTGGGCCTGCCCTTCGAACTGGTACGGGTCGACAACCAGAGCAAAGTCACCGAGCACGGAGAGGACTTCCTCAAGATCAATCCCAAGGGTTATGTGGCCGCCCTTCAATTGGACAATGGCCAGGTGCTCACCGAAGGCGTGGCCATCGTGCAGTTTCTCGCGGATCTCAAGCCCGAGGCCGAACTGGCACCGCTCAATGGCAGCTGGGAGCGCTCACGTTTGCAGGAAGCACTGAACTTCATTTCCGGCGAAGTGCATGGCGGGATGGGGCCATTGTTCAACAGTGCGATACCGGATGAAGTGAAGGCGATTTTCCGGGAGAAGCTGTACAAGCGTTTCGCCTTGCTGAGCACGACGCTGGAGCAGCGCGACTACCTGCTGGGCGAGCACTTCAGCGTGGCCGATGCCTACCTGTTCACCGTGCTGCGCTGGACGGCCTTCCTTGGCCTGGACCTGGGACCGTGGCCGGCACTGCAACGATTCATGGCCAGGATCGATCAGCGCCCGGCGGTGATCGCTGCGCTGGCGGTAGAACTGGCGGCCTGAGTCATCAGGTGATCCCCCGCGTCTCGATCAATCCCAGCAACGCCTCGACATCCCAGGCAGTTGGGCGATCATGGTCGAGCCGCGCCACCTGACTGCGCACTGCCCGGTAGATCGCCCCACTGCCCTCCCCCAGACGCAATGCGCCGCGCAGGTCCACCGCCTGCGCCGCGACAATCAGCTCGATGGCCGCCAGCGTGGTCAGGTGCCGTGTCAGCTCACGGGTTTTCTCGATCACCGCCAGTGCCTGTCCGGCGTAATCCTCCACCCGATCCGCCACCGCAATGCTCACCGCCGGCAACGGATTGGCCAGATGGCCGATCTTCGCCACCAACGCCGACGCCGTGCGCTGCAAGGCCGCCAGGCCCACATGCCCCGGTTGCTCGATCAAAAAGCGCGGCAGTTCGCTGGAGCCCGGCGACAGCAGCTTGGCCATGCGCTCCGCCGAACAGGCCGCCAGCCGACTGAAGGCCAGGCCCAGTCCCTCCCCGGCCAAGGCCAGGTGGGTACTGTCGAAATTGGCATTGGCCAACACACTCTGCGCCTCGACGATCAAGGCCGGGTTGTCCGCGCCACTCGCCAACTCCAGCGCCACGGTATCGCGCAACTGCTGCCACGCCTGAAGCGCCGAGCCCTGGACCACGGTTGCACAGCGAAAACTCAAGGGGTCCTGCAAGCGCCTCGCCGCCCCTTCTTCATTCAGCTCGCCGGCGGCCAGCAACGCCAGCAAGGCCGCCGAGGCTTCGCTCTGCCCCGCCGCCGGACGCAAACGCGACGCCCAGGGCTGGAACGGACTGAGGTTGGCGCGATAGCCCTCGCAGGACAGCGCCAAGGCCGCCAGCAAAGTCTCCAGCGCCCGCTCAGCCTCAGCCACCAATAGGGCGCCCAATCCGATGCTGACAGCATTCGCCGAGACCAGCGCCAGACCGTCCTTGCCGATCAACCGGGCCGGCTCAAGCCCATTGCGCGAAAGCGCCTCGGCCGCCGACAAACGCTCGCCGCGCCAGCTCACCCCCCCCTGCCCAAGCAAGGCCAGGCTCAGATGGGCCAGCGGCGCCAGATCACTTTCGCCAATGGAGCCGGTCAACGGCACCTCGGGATAGATCCCGGCCTCAAGCAAGCTCAGCAACGCATCCGCCGTGGCCGGGGAAATCCCCGAGCGGCCCTGGGCCAATCCCGCCAGGCGCGAGCACAGAATCGCCCGCACCTCCTCGGCACTCGCCAGGCGTCCGACACCCACCGCGCGCCCCAGGGGAATAAGCTGCTGCAGCTGCCCATCATCCAGCGGCAAACGCACATCCACCGCCGCGCCGAGGCCGGTGGTCACGCCATAGATCGCCTCCCCGGCTTCGGCGCGAGACAGCAACAAGGCATGCCCGTCGGCGATCCGCTGGCGCGCGGCGGTACTGAAAACCAGCGGCGCGCCATCGCGTACCACCCGCAGCCAGTCCTCCAGCGCCAGACCTTGTCCGTCCAGCTCGACCGCCGTCATGCGAACCTCAATCGCTGGCCGATCCCCAGACGCGTCGCCTTCTGCAACAACGCATGCCCCAGGGCGATATCACTCAGACTCAGGCCCCGGTGCCAGAACAGAATGGTTTCCTCGGGGCTCTGCCGGGCGCTCTTCAAGCCCGCGACGATCTGCCCCAGCTCGGCGTGCAGGGTCTGCTCACTGAGCTTGCCCGCCTCCACATGAGCCCGCAGTGAACCGAACATGCCACCCTTGCACTGGCCCCAATCGTCCACCACCAGCTTGCTCATGATATCGGTCAGCGACAGCTCCACCGCGCTCATGGTGCCGTAGGGCACGACAAAGGCTCCGGGCTTGATCCACTCGGTACGCAACAGCGGTTGCGGCTGGTCCAGGCGCGAGGCCTCGACCACGATATCGGCACCGCGCACGGTGCTTTCCCAGTCATGGGTCACGGTGACCGGCTTGCCCAAGTCGCGGCGCAGTTTTTCGGCAAAGGCCTCGCGGCTTTCCTCGCGCCGCGAATGCACGCGGATCTCGTCGAAGTCGAACAGATGATCGAGCAGGCGCACATTCCAGTAGGCCGTGCCCCGCGCACCGATATGCCCGAGCACCTTGCTGCCGGGATTGGCCAGGTACTTGGCGCCGATGGCGGTGACCGCGCCGGTGCGCATATCGGTGATCGCCGAAGCATCGAGAATCGCCTTGGGCACCCCGGTGGCCGGGTCGAGCAGGTTGAGGATCGCCAGTTCCGACGGCAGCCCCTTGCGGTAGTTGTCGACGAAATCGCCGACCACCTTGACCCCGGCATAACCGATGTCGCCGCCCAGCACGCCGCGCAGCACATTGAAGTGGCCGTTGATGCCGCCACCCGGAATCAGGTGGGTACGCGGCTCGATCACCGCCTCTCCCCGCCCCTGGATGGCCAGGCTGGCTTCGATGGCGGCGAGGATTTCGTCGTTGCCCAGGTCCAGGGCGGCGATGTCCAGTCCGTTGAGAAAATCGATGTAGACAGGTTGCATGGAGTGGGTTTCCTCTGCGGGTTCAAGGGGCCTTGAAAACGATCCGGTCGACCTGGACCGCCTTGGGAATCAGGCCATTGGCGTAGAAACGGTCGGCGGTGCGTTGCTGGTCGAGCATCGTCGCCGGGTCGACCGCTTTGAGCGGTGCATGGGTGCGGTGGGCGAAGTAGCCCTCGATCACCCCGCGTTGCAGGCCGAGGACCCGGGTCATGCTGTCGATGGACGCCTGCGGCTCGTCGAACGACAGTTGCTGGGCCCCGCCGAAGGCCTTGAGCAACGGGCCGATAGCCTGCGGATACTGACGAGCAAAGGTGCCACTGGCGATATAGAAACTGCCACCGGAATTGAGCCCCTGGCCGTCGCTGAGCAAACGCGCCCGACCATCGATCAGCGCGGCCGAGTAGTAAGGGTCCCAGATCACCCAGGCATCGAGCTTGCCCTGCTCGAACGCGGCGCGGGCATCAGCCGGCGACAGGTAGACCAGGTTCACGTCACTGAGACTCAGGCCGGCCTTGACCAGGCTCTTGAGGAACAGATTGTGGGCGCTGGAGCCCTTGAGCAAGGCGACCCGCTTGCCCTTGAGATCGGCCAGTTGCCGCACCGGACTGTCCTTGGGCACGATGATCGCCTCGGTCTTGCCGTCGCTGGGCTCGACACCGATATACAGCAGGTCGATGCCGGCGACCTGGGCGAAAATCGGCGGAATATCACCGCTGTTGCCGATATCGACACTGCCGCCGTTGAGCGCCTCGATCAGTTGCGGACCGCCGGGAAACTCGATCCATTGCACCTGGGTGCCGGGCAACGCCTGCTCCAGCAGATGGTGCTCGCGGGCCAGGACCATGCTCACCGAACTCTTCTGGTAGCCGATCCGCACCGTGGCGGGATCGGCGGCCAGCAGCGGGCCGGCACTGGCCAGGCCCAAGCCCAGTAACAGGCATAACCGTTTGAACATCACAGGCTGCCACTCACACGTTGGGCCACTGCCGCGGGCACCCAGGCGTTCCAGACCTGTGGCTGCTCACGCAGGAAGGCTTCGGCGACCTGGCGTGGCGGCAGGCGTTTTTCACCCATCTCGGCCAGGGTACGGTTCAGCAGGTCGATGGGCAGGTCGACTTTGGCAAAGAACTCCACCAGATCCGGGTACTGCGCCTTGAACGGTGCGGACACACCAATCGCCAGGTGCGCCGGCATCGAGCGGGTACCACGGGGGTGCGGGTTGTTGCCGTCGGCCAGGGTCTTCCAGGCTTCGGCGTCGAACGGCGGCTCTTCCAGCTTGACCAGGTTGAAGCGGCCCAGCAGCGGGGTCGGCGACCAGTAGTAGAAGAGCACCGGCTTGCCGCGTTTGACCGAGGAGGCCACCTCCGCGTCCAGCGCCGCGCCGGAGCCGGTGCGGAAGTTGACGAAGCTGTCGCTCAGGCCATAGGCCTTGATTTTCTGGCTGTTGACGATCTCCGAGGTCCAGCCGGTCGGGCTGTTGAGGAAGCGTCCGCGAGACGGGTCCTCCGGGTCGCGGAACACGTCCTTGTAGCGTGGCAGGTCGGCCACCGATTTGAGCTCCGGTGCGAGTGGCTTGATGCCCCGTGCCGGATCGCCCTTGATCACGTATTCCGGCACCCACCAGCCTTCGGTGGCGCCCTTGACGGTGTCGCCGACGCCGAACACCTTGCCTTCGCTTTCGGCCTTGACCCAGGCCGGGCTGCGTCCGGCCCACTCTTCGCCGATGACCTGGATATCGTTTTTCGCCAGGGCGGCTTCCAGGCTCACGGTGCTGCCGGGCAGGGTATCGGTGGAGTAGCCGTAGCCTTTCTCGACGATCAGTCGCAGGACTTCGGTGATCAGGCTGCCGCTCTCCCAGGTGATGTCACCGAAGTGGATAGGGGCGTTCTTTTCGGCGGCGGGTGCCGGCTGGGCCAACAGGCTCAGGGCCAGTAGCGAGCCGCCGAACAGGGTCTTGATGGATTTCATGTTCACCTCGTGGTGGTTTGGTTTTCATGGTCAATCGTTGTGTTTCACGGGGACTCCCCCGTTGGAATACGAACCTGTAGGAGCTGGGCTTGCCCGCGAAGCTTTTAGCGATCTTGAGGGCCTCTTCGCGGGCAAGCCCTGCTCCTACAGGGATTGCGTTCCTCCAGGGAGGGATGTGTCGCCCTGAAAATCAGAAGTCGTAGCTCAGCCGTGTGTAGTAGAAGGCCCCCTCCGGTGCCGCCGGCGACAGGAAGCTGTATTGCTGCCCCGCCGTCTGGCGCAGTTGCGGGTTGAAGGTGTCCGGCTTGCTGTCGAACAGGTTGTTGGCGCCCACCGACAGCCGCAGCTGTTTGGTGAAGGCGTAGTTCACGTCCAGGTCGGTGGTCCATTGCGCCGAGAAGGTCTGGTCGTACTGCGCCGCGGCATCGCTGGTCGCATACTTGCGGTACTGGCCATAACGGGTCTCGTTCAGCGCCACGGTCCAGGCGCCGTAGCGATGCACCGCGCCGAACACCAGCTTGTCTTCCGGGTAGCCGTGTTCGAGGAAGCCCCGGGCTTCACGGGTCAGCACATCAAAGCCGTAGGGGTTGGAGTTGATCCGCTCGATCACGGTCTTGGCCTTGGTGTAGCCCGCCGACAAGTCCAGGCTGCCGAACTGCTGCAGGTCGAGGTTGTACTTGCCGACGATGTCGATACCCCGGGTGCGGGTGTCGGCGGCGTTGGTCATGAACTGCGCCCAGGTGTACTGGCCGTAGCCGGCGGCCTGGAGGATCTGCTCGGCCTGGGGCCCCGAGATACCGCCGCTGTAGAGCAGGCGATCGCGAATGCTGATCTGGTAGGCGTCGATGGTCAGCGAGGCCTGGTCGGTAGGACGCAGCACCAGGCCGAGGGAGAAGTTGGTGGATTTTTCCGGTTTCAGCGGCTGTGCGCCCAACGCCCGCGCCGCCGGGTTGTCGGCGGGCAGCATGCGGGTCAGCACCGGGTTGCCGTTGGAGTCGACGTTGGTGGTGGTGGTCCAGGAGGTGCCGATCTGGCCCAGGGTCGGGGCGCGATAGGCGTTGTTCACCGTGGCCCGCAGGCCGACCCGTGGGGTGAAGTCATAGCGCGCCGAGACCTTGCCGGTGGTGGCCGAACCGAAGTCCGAATAGTGCTCGGTACGCCCGGCCAGGCCGAACTGGAATTTGTCGGTGAGCTGGTTTTCCAGGCCGAAATACACCCCGCCGACATTGCGGCTGTAGGTTCCGGCGTCCTCCGGCGTCAGGCCAGAAGCCTGCACCGCGCCGACCTGGACACCGTTGATGCCACCGAAGGAGTAGGAATCGGCATCACCCGCCTCCAGGCGATAACGCTCGTTGCGATAGGCAACACCGGCGGAAACCGTCAGCGGATGTTTTGACCAATCCACATCCAGGTCCTTGGCGTAGTCCAGGGTCAGGTTGGTCTGTTCGTTGATCAGCGTGGCGACATTGAAGCGGGTCGGGCTGGCCGCGCCGAAGCTCGGGTTGACCGTGTCGAACGCGGTTTCGTCATGGGTATCGCGACCGTAGGTGGCGCTCAGGTCGAAGCGCCCCAGGCTCGCATCCTCGTAGCGCGAACCGACGGTCAGCGCGCCGTCTTCATAGCGATAGCGGTACTTGGGAATGGTGCCATTGGGGTAGATCGCCGCCACGTTGTTCGGGTTGCCCGCCAGCAACGGCGGCGTGTTGTTGACCGAGGTGTCCTGGCCGAAGGTGGCAAAGCTGTAGAGACGCCATTGATCGCTCAAGCCGATCTCGGCGTTGGCCGCCAGGTTGTACTTGTCGCGTCCGGCACCGCCCCAGCGTGGGTCCTGGGTCTGGCCGTTGGCCTGGTAGCTGTCGCCGATATCATCGGGTTTGTTGTTCAGGCTGTTGAAACTCAGGGTCAGGAAACCATCCCCCGGCAGGCCCACGCCATACCAGCCGTCTGCGGCCTTGGAGAAACCGTCGCCCTGGGCGAATTTTCCCAGTTGGGTATTGATCTGGCCGCCGCTGTCGCGCTCCTTGAGCACAATGTTGATCACCCCGGCGATGGCGTCGGAGCCGTATTGCGCCGAGGCGCCGTCGCGCAGCACTTCGACATGGTCGATGGCGCTGATCGGGATCATGTCCAGGTCCACCGGCTGCGCGCCCACGAAGGGCACGCCGCCGGAGATGTTCACCACCGCCGAGGCATGCCGGCGCTTGCCGTTGATCAGTACCAGGGTCTGGTCCGGGGCCAACCCGCGCAAGGACGCGCCCTTGGGATCCTGGCCACGGGTCGCACTCTGGTTCTGCGGAAAGTTGAAGGACGGCAGCAGTTGGAACAAGGCCTGGTTGAGGCTGGTGGCACCGGTCTGCTTGAGCTCCTCGGCGTTGATCACGTCCACCGGCGCGGTGCTGGTCAGGGCCGTGGCATCGCTGCGCCGTGTGCCGATGGCGACCACCCGGTCGAGGGTCGGCGCGGCGGCATCGCTGCTGCGCGCAGCGGCCTTGGCGGTGCTGGCAGCCTGGCTCGAAGCGGCGCCCTCCTTGATGATGAACGCGCCTTCGGGGCTGACCTGCAATTGCAGGCCGGTCCCGCGCAGGGCTTCGTTCACCGCCTGCTGGGCCGACAGGGAACCGTCCACCTGGGCCGACGAGTAGTTGCTCAGTTGCGGCGTGAAGGAAATCACCTGGCCGCTTTGCCGGCTGATATTGAGCAGCACCTCGTCCAGCGGACCGGGTGCGATGTGATATTCCTGCCGGGCTTCTTCGGCGCCGTAGGCACAGGTGAGAAACAGCCCGGCCAAGGGTGCGATGGCAAAACTGCGCAGTGAACGGCGTGCTGCTGTGTTGGTGTTGTACGGACGCAAAGTGATTCCCCCCATGGAATCGAACAGCGCTGCTCCCTCGGCAGCGCTTACGGGAGTGATGTGCAATGGCCGACGAAAAACTTGCAGACCCTTTGGTTATGGTCTTAGAACCAAGCGCCTAGGCCGGGCTCAAGGTCACCCACAGGTCGGTGTGCCGGGCGATACGAATCGGCAAGGTGCGGGCCAGGGTGTCGAGTACCTGCTGCGGGTTGTCCAGCCGGAACAGACCGCTGACCCGCAGTTGCGCGATGGCCGGGTCCAGTCTCAGCACACCCGGGCGATAAGGGCGCAAAGCCTCGATCACCTCGGACAGTGCCGCGTCGCGCACTTCCAGCAGTCCCTCGACCCAGGCCGTGGCCCCCATACGACTGGGCAGGATCGGGCCGAATCGATAGCGGTCGTAGGACACCTCGTGACCGCTCGGCAATTGCAGGTATTCGCCGGCGGGTCCGTGGATTTCCAGGGCACCGCTGAGCGCGACGACATGGCCGCTGCCGGCCCTTTCGCGCACCTGCAAGCGATTGCCATAGGCGTGCACCCGCGCCTGGGTGGTCTGCACGACAAAAGGCCGGGCCGCGTCATTGGCGACCTGCGCCAGCAGTTCACCGTCCAACAGCCGGAGTTGCCGCTGCCGGGGACTGAAATCGATATCGGCGGCGCTTTGCGCGTTGAGCTGCAAGCGGCTGCCATCCGGCAGCTCCAGGCTGCGGCGCTCGGCGGTGCCGGTGCGCAAGTCGGCGCTCAGTTCGGCCAGCGGCAGGCCGCCGTCACGGGCCAGGAGAGCGACACCGAGGATCACACCGACTCCGGCCAGCGCACCCTGCAAAACCTTGCGGCGGTTGGGCGGCGCGCTCAGGGTGCGTTGCAGCAATTGCGCATCGACGCCCTGGGCGATGGGAATGCGGAACACCCCGAGGCGGGTTTCCAGTTGGCTGCAAAGCTGCTCGCGACGCGGGTCCTGGCTGCGCCAGTGGCGGTAGGCGCGCTGGTCGGCGTCGCTGGCATGACCGGAATGCAGCAGGACGATCCAGCGGGTGACCTCTTCGATCAGCGGGTCTTGCGGCTCGCGGCTCATCTCAATCGCTCCTCGCGCGCAGGCAGCGGCTGATGGCCCGGGTCATGTAGTCGCTGACCGAGCGTTGGGAAATGCCCAGCTCGGCGGCGATCTCGGGATAGGTCAGGCCATTGACCTGGGACAGCAGGAAGGTGGCCTTGACCTTGTCCGGCAGACCGTCGAGCAGGCAGTCGATGTTTTCCAGGGCTTCGAGCATCTGGGCCAGGTCTTCAGGCGACGGCACTTCGACGTCGGGGGCCTGTTGCAAGGCATCGAGGTAGGCGCGCTCCAGGTCGCGGCGGCGCCAGAGCTGGTACATCAGGCGCTGGGCAATAGTGGTCAGCAGCGCCCGTGGCTGACGAATCGGCACGGCGTCGGGGGCCATCAGCAACTGGACGAAAGTGTCGGCGGCGATGTCTTCGGCGCTGGCGCTGGAATCCAGGTGGCGGCGCAAACGGGCGCACAGCCATGGGTAATGACTACGGAACAATCCGCCCACGTAATCGCGGTGAGGTGTGTCGGCGCCGGACATAGTGGCTCCAATTGAAGAGAGATGCGCTGTATGTCCGGTGGTCCGGTGGCAGGGATCCTACCAACACGGCTTATTCTTTAATAATACTTAAAAACTATTTTAATATTCTATTTGGCTATTTAATAAATTGACGCAAATCCCAGCGCCCGGGCCTCGTCCCGGTAATCCAGCAAGACCTGATAGTCCGCCTCGCTCGCCGGCAACACTTCACTCAAACCCAACGTCGCCGCGACATCGGGAAGTGCCTGCAGCGCCAGGTTCATCGCTGCCCGAATGCGTTCGATCTCCTCGACGCTCGACCCGGCATGGGTGATGTAAGGCAGGCACGGACTCAAGGCGCTACGCGCCACCACTCTCAATCCGGCCACCTCATGGGCTGCAAAACGTGCCAGGTAGGCGAAGGTCACACTGTCCACCGCCGCCAGGTCGGCCAGGCCCTCGCGCAACCAGCGCAGGCTTTCGCGGTGAGCGCCACTCTGCCCGACACTGGCGAAGAACCGACCGTCCTGATGCAGGGGTGCCAGGGCATGTCGCAGCAGGTTCATCCCGCTATTGGAGCCTTCGTCGTTGATCACGCCGCGGCTGTCGTAGAAGTCTTCCAGGGTACGACGGCCCTCGCTTTCACGACTCAGCAACAGACTGCAATGGTCACCGCCCGAGGCGTATTCCAGCTCATAACGCGGACGCCCGATCACCTTGACCTGACCGCGCAACAGGCTCATCAGCGGATACCCGCAGGTCTGGGTGAACAGCAGTTGTGGGGATAGCCAGAGCTGCATCAAGTCCAGATCCTGGGCAGAGCCCCGGCGCACACCGAGCTTTTCCACAATCCGCTCGATCCAGCGCTCGTTGGCCTCCCGCACTTCCTGCGGCGCCACATACATCAACAGTTCTGCATAACGGTGAGTCATGAATCGTCCTCAGGCAAACGGATGCCGTGGGCTATCGACGACTTGCAGCGCATGCCGTCGCGCCAGCTCGCCATAGCCTTTTACCAGGTAGCCACCACTGCGCGCCAACCAGGCGTCGCGTCGCGCGTAGTAGACCCGCGGCAGGAAATACCAGGGCAGTTTCGGCAGGTCGTGGTGCACCAGATGCAGGTTCAGATTGAGGAACAACCAACGCCAGGGCCAGCCCGCTTCGTTGAGCACCGTGCGTTGCTCCGGCAAGGTACTCGGGCGGTGTTCATAGAAAGACCGCAGCGCCCCCACCGACAGCGCCGGGACGCTGATCAGCAGCAAGTAATGCCAGACCGGGATCAGGCTGTAATGGGCGATAAACGCCAGCATCAACAAGGTCAGCGTGCCGTGGGTCAGCCACATCAGCCAGGCCTGGCGCTCGCCACGGCGCAGGCGCTGGCCTTCCTCCTTGACCAGGCCGAACAAGGCCAGTGGCGCTCCCAGCAGCAGGCGTCCCGGGACCGTCTTGTTCAAATAGTGCACGCTGCGTTGCAGAGCCGAGCGGCGCTGCCAATCCTGCTGACGGAAATAGCGGCTTTCCGGGTCGACACCGGGCAAGGTCAGGTCCTCGTCGCGGTGATGCAACAGGTGGCTGTCACGATAGAGGGTGTAGGGATACCAGACGGCGAACGGCGCATAACCCATCAGCTTGTTCAGCCAGACGAAACGGGTCGGATGACCGTGCAGCAATTCGTGCTGCACCGACATCCACAGCGTGACGATGGGAATCAGCAAGAGCGTGCTCGGCCACAGGCCGAGCCAGGGACTGGCCAGCAGCACGGCGAACCAGCTTGAATAGACACCGATCAGCAATAGCCAGGTCGGCCATTCGGTACGGCCGGTGAAGGTCTGTTTCAGGTGCAGGATTTCTTCGCGTTGGGCAACATCAAGATAATTGGGCATCGGTCGGCTTCACACAGGTTCAGCCGATGGATAAACCCCGGCTTTATCCCCTGATGTGGATTACCGGCGGAAAATCTTGCAGATCGATTGGTTATATCCTTAGATCCCTCAATGGCCGAGCACATCGACCTTCTTGACCTTCTTCGCCGCACGCTTTTCGTCGGCGCTCTTGGCGGGTTTCTTCTTGGTGGCTTTTTTTGAATCCATGCCCTTGCTCATGATGCGTACTCCAGATGGATGTAGACTCAGGTATACACCCATCCGAGCACTTCGGCTCTTTTATAATCCCGCGCCAGCCCCCCCTCCAGCGATAATAAATGCCATGCCCAATCCCGACTACGCCCCACTGCCGGAAGCGCTACGGCCACTGCTGAACAAGTTCTACCGCGCGCACAACTCGTCGATGCGTTCGGCCAGCGACGGACAGCCGTGGGTGGCGCGGCAAGGGGAGATCATCGGCGGGTTGTCGCTGACCCCGATTGCCCAGGGACATTGGCTTACCGGGCTGTTTGTCGCCCCATCACGACGCGGCCAGGGCATCGCCGCGCAATTGGTGCAACAGGCGCTCGGCAACTGCTGCGGCCCGGTCTGGCTGTTCTGCCATCCCGAACTGCGCGGGTTCTATGAACGCCTGGGTTTCCGCGGCGACCCGACCCTGCCCCAGCCGCTGGCGGAGCGTCTGGCGCGCTACTCACGCAGCAAGCCGATGATTGCCCTGGGTATAGAACCGTTGGTGAGGTCGACTGCGCAAAATGTGTGATCGGCGGTGCATTTGCCCGTGCTAGCCTCCAACCCACACTCGTTTTTACCAGGATGATCATGAAACGCACGCTCGTGGCTTTATCCTTGACCGCCCTTCTCGCCCCTCTCGCCAGCCAGGCCGCCACCGCCAATAGCGCCATCACCGACGCACAATACGCCAAGGTTCTCGCAGGCCCGTGGCGAGCGCCGGAAAACAGCGCTCGCGACGGCTACCGCCATCCCCAACAAACCTTGCAGTTCTTCGGTTTGCAGGCCAACCAGACGGTGATCGAAATCACCCCCGGCGGTGGCTGGTACAGCGAAGTGCTCGCGCCGCTGCTCAAGGACCACGGCCATTACATTGCGGCCGTGCAGGCGCCCGCGACCAGTGAGTTCGCCAAACGCTCGGCCGACAACCTGAAGCAGAAATTCGCCAAGGACCCGAGCCACTACGCCAAGGCCGGCGTGGTCGAGTTCGATCCCCAGGCACCGGTGTTCGGCAAGCCTGGCTCGGCGGACCGCGTGCTGACCTTCCGCAATGTGCACAACTGGGTCATGGCCGATGACGCCCCGGCGATGTTCAGCGCCTTCTTCAAGGTACTGAAGCCGGGCGGCGTGCTTGGTGTGGTGGATCACCGGGCCAAGGACGGCGCGGACCTGGCCAGTATCAAGCAAAGCGGCTACCTGCCCACCGCCTACGTGGTGAAACTGGCCACCGATGCCGGCTTCGCACTGGAAGGCCAGAGCGAAATCAACGCCAACCCCAAGGACACCAAGGACTACCCCGGCGGCGTCTGGACCTTGCCGCCGTCGCTGAGGCTGGGTGACCAGGACCGGGCCAAGTATGTGGCCATCGGCGAATCGGACCGCCTGACCCTGCGCTTCGTCAAACCCGGCAAGGTGGCGGCCCAGTAAGGGAAACTGGAAACTTCGGCGGTCAATCGTCCGCCGTCGGGTCCAGGTCGGGGAACAGCACTTCGGTGAAACCGAATTTGCTGAAGTCGCTGATCCGCGACGGGTATAGGCGGCCGATCAGGTGGTCGCATTCGTGTTGCACCACACGGGCGTGGAAGCCCTCGGCGATCCGCACCAGCGGTTCGCCATTGGGCGTGAAGCCTTCGTAGCGGATACGCGAGTAGCGGTCCACCGCGCCGCGCAGGCCCGGTACCGAAAGGCAACCTTCAAAGCCTTCTTCCAGCTGCGGCCCCAGGGGCGTGATCAGCGGGTTGATCAGGATGGTCTGCGGCACCGCCTCGGCGTCCGGATAACGTTCGCTATGCTCGAAACCGAAGATCACCAGTTGCAGGTCGACGCCGATCTGCGGCGCGGCCAGGCCGACGCCACCGACGTGCTCCATGGTCTGGAACATATCGTCGATCAGCTCCCACAGCTCCTTGCTGTTGAACAATTCCGGCGGCACCGGCGGAGCGATACGCAGCAGGCGCTCATCGCCCATTTTCAGGATTTCACGGATCATGATCAGGTTTCGTCAATAGTCGGCTTGAGGGAGTGGTCCCGCCCCAATCCGGAGATAGGCAGGGTGTCGTCATGCTCGTGGAAGTCCTTTTCGCCAGGATTCTTGCCTTCGGACGACATGTGTTCGATCACCGCATTCATTTCAGCCCCCAGCAACAGGACCGCCGCGGAAATATAGAAGTACAGCAGCAGGACGATGATCGCCCCGATACTGCCATACATTGCGTTGTAGTCGGCGAAGGTTTTCACGTAATAGCCGAAGCCCAGGGACGCGACGATCCAGACCACCACCGCGAGCACCGAGCCCGGGGTGATAAAGCGGAATTTCTGCTTCACGTCCGGCATCACGTAGTACATCAGGGCCACGGCGAACATCAGCAGCAGCACCACCACCGGCCAGCGCAGCCAGGTCCAGAGCGTGACCACGTACTCCTGCATGCCGATCTGCGCCGCCAGCCAGCTCATCACCTGCGGCCCGAGCACCATCAGCGCGGCGGCGGCCAGCAGCATCACGGCGATGCCGACGGTGTAGAAGATCGACAGCGGAAAACGCTTCCAGATCGGCCGTCCCTCGAGCACGTCGTAGGCGGCGTTCATCGCGCTCATCATCAGGCGCACGCCGGCCGAGGCGGTCCACAGGGCAATGACGATACCCACCGAGAGCAGGCCGCCCTTGGATTGCTGCAACTGGTCGATCACCGGGTTGACCTGGTCCAGGGCCTGGGGCGGCAACACCAGCTCCGACTGCAGGCGCAGCCAGGTGAAAAAGTCCGGCAGGTGCAGGAAACCGATCAGGGCGATCAGGAACAACAGGAAGGGAAACAGCGAAAACAGCATCTGGTAGGCCAGTGCCGAGGCATAGGTCGACATTTCGTCGGCGACGAATTCTGTGACCGTGCGCATCATCACGCGATGCAGGGGCAGGTCGCGCAACTCAGGGAAAATCATAGCGTCTCCTTTCGCCGCAAATAAAGGTAGCGAGTCAAGGCGACTCAAAGGGGTTCCACTACAGCTCTTTCTAACCCAAAGCAACGCGGTTGGCGACCCTCAAAACATTTCTCGATCTTAACCAGTGTAGCCGCCACGCGAAAACGGCCATCCTGGGATGGCCGCATGGTCCGTGCCCGCGAAGGGTCAGGCCCGGTCGACGCCTTTCTTGATGGCGTCCTTGGCTTTTCCTACAGCTTTCTGGACATCGCCCTTGAGTTCCTGGGCCTTGCCTTCGGCGCGCATCTGGTTGTTGCCGGTGGCCTTGCCGACGGCTTGCTTGACGTTACCCACCGCTTCGTTCGCCGTGCCTTTGATTTTATCGCTGGTGCTGCTCATGATATTTCTCCAATAAGAAATGCGGGTGTCATGTCTCGACATAAGGTTGACCCGGGGCCTGCGCGCGGAGTTTCATTTATTTTCAGTCGGTGTTTGCCCACGGCTTTTCATCGAAGAATTCAGGTTTGGCTTTATGTTTGCCCGCCAACCCCTGAGAATGCGCGCCAGATTCAGGCTCTGGCGCTGAAGATCGATAACGGTAGGAAAGTCATGAAACTCGATAAAAAGCAGGCCATCGCCCGCCGCAACCAGGAACTGGGCGGCGCGGTGCTGGGCGTCAACAACTGTCACTTCACCGAACTGAACCGCAACAAGAACATCTGGTGGTTCGATATCCCGGTGGCTCGCCTGGCGATCGGCCAGTACGAATGGGTACACCTGTTGTTGCACACCCCGAGCAACGACCAGTTGCTGCACCTGAAGGTGACGACCGCGTTCCTGCGCGAGAAGATGGAAGGCCTGGTGGTGCGCAACGCCGGCAAGCGCCGCCCAACCTTGAGCCTGGAGCTGAGCGCCGACAAGGACTCGTTCCTCAAGGACGTGCGCCCGGCTGGTACCGGTGTGGATTTCTCGCCATTCCAGCAGTCTTGAATAGCGAATGCCATAAATGACAAAGCCCCGCATGGCGGGGCTTTGTCGTTTCAGCGGGTCAGGCGATTTTCTTCAGACCCAGCTTCTTGAGTTCGCTATCGCGCAGCTCGCGACGCAGGATCTTGCCGACGTTGGTGGTCGGCAGCGCATCGCGGAACTCGACGAACTTGGGCACCTTGTAGCCGGTGACATTGGCACGCATATGCTCCATCACCTGGTCCTTGGTCAGGGTCACCCCCGGCTTGGCGACGATGAAGATCTTGATGACTTCCCCGGATTTCTCATCCGGCACGCCGATGGCCGCGCATTGCAACACACCCGGCAAGGTCGCCAGCACGTCTTCCAATTCGTTCGGATAGACGTTGAAGCCCGACACCAGGATCATGTCCTTCTTGCGATCGACAATCCGCATGTAGCCGTCCGGCTGGATGATCGCGATATCGCCGGTCTTCAACCAGCCTTCGCTGTCGAGGATCTCATCGGTGGCGTCCTGGCGCTGCCAGTAGCCCTTCATCACTTGCGGGCCCTTGATGCACAGCTCGCCGATTTCGCCCAGGGCCTGTTCTTCCCCGGCATCGTTGACCACCTTGCACAGGGTCGAAGGCACCGGAATGCCGATGGTGCCGATCTGGATGCTCTGGCTCGGGTTCACCGTTGCCACCGGACTGGTTTCGGTCATGCCGTAACCCTCGCAGATGGCGCAGCCGGTCACGGCTTTCCAGCGCTCGGCCGCGGCCAGTTGCAGGGCCATGCCGCCGGACAGGGTGACCTTGAGCGCGGAGAAATCCAGCTTGCGGAATCCCTCGTTGTTGCACAGTGCGACGAACAGGGTGTTCAGGCCGACAAAGCCGCTGAACTTCCACTTCGACAGTTCCTTGACCATCGCCGACAGGTCGCGCGGGTTGCTGATCAGGATGTTGTGATTGCCGATCAGCATCATCGCCATGCAATGAAAGGTAAAGGCATAGATGTGGTACAGCGGCAGCGGGGTGATGACGATCTCACAGCCTTCGTTAAGGTCCGAGCCCATCAGCGCCTTGCACTGCAGCATGTTCGCCACCAGGTTGCGGTGGGTCAGCATCGCGCCCTTGGCCACGCCGGTGGTGCCACCGGTGTATTGCAACACGGCGACATCGCTGCTGGCCGGGTTGGCTTCATTGACCGGCTGGCCACGGCCCTTGCTCAGCACATCGTTGAACTTGACGGCCTTGGGCAGGTGATAAGCCGGAACCATCTTCTTCACGTACTTGATGACACTGTTGATCAGCAGGCGCTTGAGCGGCGGCAACAGGTCGGCGACTTCGGTGACGATAACGTGCTTGACGCCGGTCTTGGGCACCACGGTTTCGGCCAGGTGCGCCATGTTCGCCAGGCACACCAGGGCCTTGGCGCCGGAGTCGTTGAACTGGTGTTCCATTTCCCGCGCGGTGTACAGCGGGTTGGTGTTGACCACGATCAGCCCGGCGCGAATGGCACCGAAGACCGCGACCGGATATTGCAGCACGTTGGGCAACTGCACGGCGATACGATCGCCCGGTTGCAGGTCGGTGTGTTGTTGCAAGTAAGCGGCAAAAGCACCCGACAGTTCGTACAACTCACCATAGGTGAGTGTCTTGCCGAGGTTGCTGAAGGCCGGCTTGCTGGCGAATCGTTGGCAAGACTGTTTCAATACCGTCTGAACATTCGGGTACTCGTCGGGATTGATATCGGCAGCAATCCCAGCCGGGTACTTATCCTTCCAAAAGTCTTCGATCATGGAAGCCTACTCCTCAGCAACGCGAATTCAGCACCGCATTTGATGCGATTATTATTTGTCTGTGTTTTTTATTGGGTGAATCCGGCTTTAACCTACGCCGAGAAGTCACAAAGCGCGCCGAGAGTAGCAGCTTTGCCGAGGGTCGCCTAGAGCCAAACGAGGCCCTTACGGTCATAAAAATGACTCAAGAAATACCAATGGTCATTTTTAGAGTAAAAATTCTATTTGTTGGAATCTCGCTCTGGATCGGGGATTTCAGGGCCAAAAAGCTTCGTCGGAACGCCGCCCGGACCAAGCCCTGCTCCTACAGTATTGTGTCGTACACAAAATCGGTGAACGACGACGAACTGTAGGAGCAGGGCTTGCCCGCGAAGAGGCCCTCAATAACGCCACATCTATCGCGGCCTAGGCGATATCCCGCAACTCCCGCCGCAGGATCTTGCCCACCGCCGTCATCGGCAGCGAATCACGCAGCACGATGTGCTTGGGTACCTTGTAGCCGGTAAAGTTTTCCTTGCAGTAGGCCTTCAGTTCTTCGAGGCTGACCCCCGAATCCCGCGCCACCACGAACAACTTCACCGCCTCGCCGGAACGCTCGTCCGGCACCCCGATCACCGCGCAATTGGCGACTTTCGGGTGGGCCATCACCACGTCTTCGATTTCATTGGGGTACACGTTGAAACCCGAGACGATGATCATGTCCTTCTTGCGGTCGACGATACGCACGAAGCCGTCCGGGTCGATCACCGCGATATCGCCGGTCTTGAACCAGCCCTCGGCATCCAGCACCTGTTCCGTGGCCTCGACCTGCTGCCAGTAGCCCTTCATGACCTGCGGTCCCTTGATACACAACTCGCCACGCTCGCCCAACGGCTGCTCGACCCCGTTGTCGTCAATGACCTTCAAGGCCGTACCGGGCACCGGCAAACCCACCGTGCCCAGCTTGCCCTTGTCGCCATAGGGGTTGGTGCAGGCGATCGGCGACGTCTCGGTCAGCCCGTAGCCTTCGGTGATGCGGCAACCGGTGAGTTTGTGCCAGCGCTCGGCGGTTGCCTTGACCAGCGCGGTGCCGCCGGAGTTGGTGAGTTTCAGGCTGGAGAAATCCAGGGTCTTGAACTCCGGATGCTCCATCAACGCCACGAACAGGGTGTTGAGCCCCAGCAACGCGGAAAAGCGCCAGTTCTTCAACTCCTTGATAAAGGCGCCGATGTCCCGTGGATTGCTGATCAGCACGTTGTGGTTGCCGGTAACCATCATGCACATGCAGTTCGCCGTGAAGGCATAGATGTGGTACAGCGGCAGCGGCGCGATCATCACCTCCTGGCCTTCCTTGAGCAGCGGCTGGCCATCGGGGCCAGGCTGGGACAGGCAACCCCGGGCCTGCTGCATGTTCGCCACCAGGTTGCCGTGGGTCAGCATCGCGCCCTTGGCCAGGCCCGTGGTGCCGCCGGTGTATTGCAGCACCGCGATATCTTCCAGGCCGACGCTCAAGGGTCGGATGGCGTGGCCCCGGCCCAGGCGCAAGGCGCTCTTGAACGAGGCCGCCTGGGGCAGGTCATAGGCCGGGACCAGCTTCTTCACCTTGTCCACCACCAGGTTGGTCAGCCAACCCTTGGCGGCGGGCATCAGGTCGCCCATCTTCGCTTCGATCAGGTACTCGATCTGGGTATCGGGCAGCACTTCCTGGACCCGCTGGCCGAACAGGTTCAGGTACACCAGCGCGCGGGCGCCGGAGTCCTTGAACTGATGGCGCATCTCGCGAACGGTGTACAGCGGATTGGTGTTGACCACCACCAGCCCGGCGCGCAACGCGCCGAACACGGCAATCGGGTAATGCAGGACGTTGGGCAACTGCACCGCGATGCGATCGCCCGGTTTCAGCTCGGTGTGGCTTTGCAGGTAACCGGCGAAGGCCGCGCTGTAGCGCTCGAGCTCGGCGTAGGTCAGGGTCACGCCCATGTTGCTGAAGGCCGGACGGTCGGCGAACTTCTTGCAGGAGCGCTCGAACACCTCGATCACCGACTTGTAGGCGCCCAGGTCGATGTCCAGGGGTACGCCGGTGGGGCGTTTGTCATTCCAGAAATCAGGTTGCATTGTTTTTGTCCTCTTACCTGAGCCTCTGCGGGGCCGCCTGCGCCCAAGGCGAAAAAAGCGGTGCTTAGCGGACGTTAGCAGTTAACAGGCATCAGGCAAATATGCCGGACACAGTCATTAACATCATGAATCTTGCTGCCAATGCGCAGGAGGGTCTGCTTCCTGTGCGAGGATGCGCTATACAATGGAGCGACAACACGCCCCGGCCGATGTCCGCCTCGTCCCCGCGCAAAGGAACCGCCATGATCCATGACACCTTCTGGTTGACCGTCAGTGACCACAGCCGCCTGTACGTCAATCGCTGGTTGCCGGACGGCCCACCGAAGGCCGTAATCCTGCTGTCCCACGGCATGGCCGAGCACAGCGGCCGCTATGAACGCCTGGCCGATGCCCTGTGCGACGTCGGCCATGGCGTGTACGCCTTCGATCAACGCGGCCACGGCAAGACCGCCGAACACGGTATCCTCGGCCACTACGCCGACCAGGACGGTTGGTGCGCGGTGGTCAGTGACCTGGCCAGCCTCAACCAGCGCATCGGCGAACAGCACCCGGGGGTGCCGATCATCCTGCTCGGTCACAGCATGGGCAGCTACATCGCCCAGGCCTACCTGCTGCACCACAGCGCCAGCCTGCAGGGCGCGATCCTCAGCGGCTCGAACTTCCAGCCGGTGGCGCTGTACCGCGCAGCCAGCGCGATTGCCCGCTTCGAACGCTGGCGCCAGGGCCCCACCGGGCGCAGCGCGCTGATCGACTGGCTGTCGTTCGGCTCGTTCAACAAGGCCTTCAAGCCCAATCGCACGGCTTTCGACTGGCTGAGCCGTGACCCGGATGAAGTGGACAAATACGTCAACGACCCGCTATGCGGCTTCCGTTGCACCAACCAATTATGGATTGATCTGCTCGGCGGCCTGCAGCAGATCAGCAAGGCGAAAAACCTCGCGCAGATCGACCCGGGCCTGCCGCTGCTGGTGATCGGCGGCGAATGTGATCCGGTCAGCGAGGGCAAGCGTCTCAAGGATCTGGCCGACGCTTTGCGCGCCGCCGGTAGCCAGAACCTGCAATTGAACGTCTACCCACAGGCACGGCATGAAGTGTTCAACGAGACCAACCGCGAGGAAGTCACCCGCGACCTGATCCAGTGGCTGGAGCAGGCCCTGGCCCATCGTCGACCGTCGCGCTCGGAATGATCGCCGGCTCAATCATCAACTTTGAAATCAATCCGTTGATTTCAGATAACACCCTTACAGGACCACCTTGCGATGACCCAGGTTACCAACACGCCTTACGAAGCCCTTGAAGTCGGCCAGACCGCCAGCTACAGCAAGACCGTTGAAGAGCGCGATATCCAGTTGTTCGCCGCCATGTCCGGCGATCACAACCCGGTGCACCTGGACGCCGAGTTCGCCGCGGCGAGCATGTTCAAGGAGCGTATTGCCCACGGCATGTTCAGCGGTGCGCTGATCAGCGCCGCCGTGGCCTGCGAGCTGCCCGGGCCGGGCACCATCTACCTGGGCCAGCAGATGAGCTTCCAGAAGCCGGTGAAGATCGGCGACACCCTGACCGTGCGCCTGGAGATCCTCGAGAAGCTGCCGAAATTCCGCGTGCGCATCGCCACCCGGGTGTTCAACCAGCGCGATGAGCTGGTGGTCGACGGTGAAGCCGAGATCCTCGCGCCACGCAAGCAACAGACCGTGACCCTGACCAGCCCGCCGCCGATCACCATTGGCTGATGCATAAAAAAACGCCGGATCAACCGGCGTTTTTTTATGGCAGCGTGAAACTTAGCTGGCGCGAGCGATATTACGCAGCGCCTTCACCTGATCGTGATTGCGCAGCACACCCTGATACTGACGGTTCACCAGGTCGGTAAGGCCCACCAGATTGTGCTTGGCCAGTTTCACCAGCGCTTCGCTGTAGGCTTTCTTGGCGTGGTCTTCACCGCGCTCGGCTTCGTTGAGCACCGCTTCTTCACCCTTGCCGGTGAACAGCGCCTTCACGTCCACCCAACGACGGTGCAGGTCACCGGCAACACTGGTGGAAGTCTCCGGATCGCCGCCCAGTTTGCGCACCTCGGCTTGCAGCTGCATCGCCGAGTTCGCACACTCGTTGGACCGTTGCACGAACAACGCCTTCAGCTCGGGATGCTTGATATCCTCCGCACACGTCTGAAAACCTTTCTGACCATCTTTGCTGACTTCAATCAGATGGTTAAGAATCGATACGGCTTCTTTATTGATGTTGGTCATGGCTCAATTCCTTCTGGTGGTGAAAGTTACAGGAACGGTTGCAGTCACCATGCCAAGCCTTGATCGATTATTTTTTACTTATATTTCATATACTTGAAAATAAGCCAAAGATCTGTATGGCGGTTATTTGCATGAACTGTCAATTGGCCTGCATGCAGAATGCCTGTATTTTTCAAGGCGCTTGAACAGCGCAAGACAAGGTTGCCCCATGAATCCCGAGAAACTCGAACTGCTGGTTACCCGCGAAATGCCGTTCGGCAAATACAAGGGACGGATCATCGCCGACCTGCCCGGCCCCTACCTGAACTGGTTCGCCCGCGAGGGTTTCCCCCACGGTGAACTCGGCGGCCTGCTCGCCTTGATGCAGGAGATCGACCACAACGGCTTGTCCGACCTGCTCGACCCGCTACGCGCCAAGCACGGCAAACCCAAACCCCGCCATTGAGCCCCGTTGTCGAGAGAAGCCGCGCCATGCCAAGGAATGAAGAACACGCCCGCGATGAACACTTCTGGCAAAACGTGGCCGAGCGCTACGATGTAGAGCCCGGTCCGATCAACCTGGAAAACGGCTACTTCGGCCGCATGACCCGTAGTGTCGTGGAGGCCTACAAAGGCCATATCGAGTTCATCAACCGCAGCAACTCGGTGTATGTGCGCCAGCGCTTCGAAACCATCGAAAGCCTGGAGATTCGCGCGCAGTTGGCCGACCTGCTGGGCAGCCATCACGAGGCCGTGGCCCTGACCCGCTGCGCCAGCGATGGCCTGCACGCGCTGATCCGCAACTACAACGCCCTGCGGCCCGGTGATCAGTTACTGGTCAGCGACCAGGAATACCCCAGCGTACTGGGTGCCATGCGCTGGCTGGCGCGCAACCGCGGCGTCGAGCTGATCGAGATCAGCCATCCCTTCCCGGTGAGCTTCGCCAGTCTGGTGAACACCTATCAGGAAACGTTCGAGCGTTATCCCCGACTGAAGCTGATGGCCCTGACCTACGTCACCCATCGCAGTGGACTGGTGATGCCGGTCCAGGCCATCGCTGCCGCCGCCCGCAAACATGGAGTGGATGTGATCCTCGACGGCGCCCATGCCCTGGGCCAGATCGATTTCAACCTCGAAGCGCTGGGTATCCTGTTTGCCGGTTTCAACTTGCAGAAATGGATGGGGGCGCCGCTGAGCCTGGGCTTTCTTTATATCGATCCCAAGCGCCTGGCGGATATCGACCCGGACATGGGCGAGGAGCGCTATGCGCCCACCGATATCCGCTCCCGCGCCCCCTATGGCACGCCGAATATCCCAGCCTGGATGACCTTGCCCCTGGTCTTCGAGGAACATCGGGCACTGGGTGGCTCGGCGGCCAAGGGCGCACGACTCAATTACCTGCGGGATATCTGGGTGGGCGCGGCACGCGGGATGCCCGGTATCGAGGTGCTGACACCGGATGATCCGCGGCTGTATTGCGGTATCACCTCGCTGCGCTTTCGGCATGAGCCGGACCAGCAGCGGATGGTCGAGCGACTCCTGGCGGAGTACAACCTGTTTACCGTGGTCCGTGAAGGCACGGCACATGGCAATTGCATCCGGGTCACGCCGGGCCTGGCCAACTCGGCCGAGGACCTGAAGCTGTTGGCGCGGGCCTTGGGCGAACTAAGCGGTTGAATGGCCCGCGAAGGGGCCGGCACAAACACCCAACCTTCGGACCGGAAAACTTTTCATCGGGCAAAAAAAAACGGTGCGCCGACCAAGCGCACCGTAAAGCCGTAGAACACACAACGAAACTCAGTAACGATGAATCAGTCCAGCAGGGCCAGCGCCTCGGCGGTGCACTCCTGGATCCGCGCCCAGTCGCCGTTCTTGATCCACTCGGGATCGAGCATCCAGCTACCGCCCACGCACATCACGTTTTTCAACGCCATGTAGCTCTTGATATTGGCCGGGCCGACGCCGCCGGTCGGGCAGAACTTCACTTCGCCGAACGGACCGCCCAGGGCCTTGATCGCCGCCACGCCGCCGCTGACTTCCGCCGGGAACAGCTTGAAGCGACGATAACCCAGGCCGTAGCCCTCCATGATCCCCGAGGCATTGCTGATGCCGGGCAACAACGGAATCGGGCTGTCGACGCTGGCTTCCAGCAGGTCACGGGTAATGCCCGGGGTGACGATAAATTGCGAACCCGCCGCCTCCGCCGCCGCCAGCATCTGCCGATCGAGCACGGTGCCGGCACCGGTCACCAGTTCCGGACGCTCTTCACGCAGGATCTGGATGGCCTTGAGACCGAACTGCGAGCGCAGGGTCACTTCCAGCGCGGTCAGGCCACCGGCGGCCAGGGCATCGGCCAACGGCAGGACATCCTGCTCACGGGCAATGGTGATCACCGGAAGAATCCGTGCACGGGTGCAGAGCTCATCGATCAGGGCGACCTTGTCTGCCATGGAGACGGTCGGGACATTTTTTGTCATAGCAGCGGATCCTTGACTCATGGGCACCAGTAAATATTCAGGGTAGGTTGCAAGAAAGCGCGAATCGGCATGGCCGCGAGGTCATCGCCGGCCAATGCGGCATTCAGGGTGGCCAGTTTCGACTGGCCGGAAATCGCCAGCACGGTGAAGGTCGCCGAAGCCAGCAAGGCCCGGCTCATGGTCAGGCGCTGGTGCGGCACGGTCGGCGCCAGCATCGGCCAGACCCGTCGGCTGCCATCCACTTGCAGGGCCGCCGCCAGGTTCGGGCTGCCAGGGAACAGCGAGGCGGTGTGACCGTCATCGCCCATGCCCAGGACCAGCACGTCGATAGCCGGCAGCTCTGCAAGCAATTGATCGGCCTGTTCGGCCGCCGCCTCCAGATTTGCCGCGGCGCTGTACAAGCCGATAAACCGCGCCTTGGCCGCAGGGCCCTGGAGCAGATAGCGCTTGAGCAGGCCGGCGTTGCTGTCGGCGTGCTCCACCGGTACCCAGCGTTCGTCGGCGAGGCTGAGCACCACACGGGACCAGTCCAGGTCCTGTTTCACCAGGCTCTGGAAAAACGCCACCGGGCTGCGCCCGCCGGACACCACCAGGGTCGCCGCGCCGCGTGCGGCAATCGCCGCCCGCAGTTGCTCGGCCACGGCTTGCGCCTGGCCCTCGGCCAACAGCGCCGGGCTGCTGAATTCGTGCGCCTGCACGCCTTGGGGCAGTTTCAATTCAGATATCGCCATACCACGACCTCCCATCCCGCGTGATCAGTGCAATGGAGCTCATCGGCCCCCAGGACCCCGCCGCGTACGGCTTGGGTGCATCGCCGGACTTCTTCCAACCGGCGATCAACTGGTCACACCACTTCCACGCGGCTTCGATTTCATCTTTACGGACAAACAGGTTCTGGTTGCCGTGCATCACTTCCAGCAACAGACGCTCGTAGGCGTCCGGAATCCGCGCACTGCGATAGGTGTCGGAGAAATTCAGTTGCAACGGCCCGCTGCGCAGTTGCATGCCCTTGTCCAGGCCCTGCTCCTTGGTCATCACCCGCAGGGAAATACCTTCGTCCGGTTGCAGGCGGATGATCAGTTTGTTGCTGATCTGCAAGCGCTGCTCGGGGGCGAAGATGTAGTGCGACGGCTCCTTGAAGTGGATGACGATCTGCGACAGCTTCTGCGGCATGCGCTTGCCGGTGCGCAGGTAGAACGGCACGCCGGCCCAGCGCCAGTTGCGGATATCGGCGCGCAGGGCGACGAAGGTCTCGGTGTCGCTCTGGGTGTTGGAGTTTTCTTCCTCCAGGTAACCCGGCACCGAATGCCCTTCGCTGTGCCCGGCAATGTACTGGCCGCGCACCACCTGGGTGGTCAGGCCTTCCGGGCTGATCGGCGCCAGGGCCTTGAGCACCTTGACCTTCTCGTCACGGATGCTGTCGGCCGAGAGGTCGGCCGGCGGGTCCATGGCAATCAGGCAGAGCAGTTGCAGCAGGTGGTTCTGGATCATGTCCCGCAGCTGGCCGGCCTTGTCGAAGTAACCCCAGCGGCCTTCGATACCGACCTTCTCGGCCACGGTGATTTCCACGT
Organism: Pseudomonas gingeri; assembly: GCF_013385425.1. Classification (GTDB taxonomy): domain Bacteria; phylum Pseudomonadota; class Gammaproteobacteria; order Pseudomonadales; family Pseudomonadaceae; genus Aquipseudomonas; species Aquipseudomonas gingeri_D. The sequence goes on from NZ_JACAQA010000019.1 coordinate 77,919, forward strand.
GGGAGATGTAGTTCTGGTTCCACTGGGTTTCGAACAGACTGTTGGCGAAACGCAGGGCGATCAGGTTCTGCACCGTCTCCTTGCCCAGGTAGTGGTCGATGCGATAAGTGCGGTTTTCCGGGAAGAAGCGCGCCACGGCGTCGTTGACCTTGCGCGACGACTCGAGGTCCGAACCTATGGGTTTTTCCAGCACCACCCGGGTGTTTTCAGCCAGGCCGACCTTGGCCAGGTTCTCGCAGATCGCACCATAGACCGAGGCCGGCGTGGCGAAATAGGCGATCAGGCACTGGCTGGTGCCGGCTTGCTCGGCCAGGGCGACATAGTCGTCGGGCTTGAGGAAGTCCACGTGCAGGTAGCTGAGGCGGGCGAGGAAGCGCTCAAGCACCACTTCGTCGATTTCCCGGTCCTCGACAAAGACCCGCAGTTCTTCCTGGATGGTCGCCAGGTGCTCGGCATTGCTGCCGGGCTCGCGGGCCAAGGCCAGGATGCGCGTGTCTTCATGGAGCAAGCCTGCGCCATCGAGGTGATACAAGGCAGGAAACAGCTTGCGAAGCGCCAGGTCGCCCAGGGCGCCAAACAAGGCAAAGGTGCACGGTTCAACCGTTATCGAAGGCATGATGTTTGTTCTTTTATCAAGTTAAACGATAAATACCTTTTTTCGAGGCATCACTCAAGGAAAAATGTAGTAATAACCACAACATTTTATCAATATGATGATTCCGAGTGGTGGTCATCACACGCCATCAGTAGGATAGGCCACCGCCGGGAGCTGCCCAAGGGCATTGTTCCGGGCCTTGCAGAACCCAAGTTGCCTCGAATCAAGGAATCACCAAATGGACCGCGTGCGAAATTTACTGGAGCAGATCCAGAGCCGCCTCGAAGACCTGAACAAGGCCGAGCGCAAAGTCGCCGAAGTCATCCTGCTCAACCCGCAGCAGGCGACCCGTTTCAGCATCGCCGCCCTCGCCCAGGCGGCTTCGGTCAGCGAGCCGACGGTCAACCGTTTCTGCCGTTCGTTCGGTGTCAGCGGTTACCCCGAACTCAAGCTGCAACTGGCCCAGAGCCTGGCCAGCGGCGCGGCCTATGTGAGCCGTGCGGTGGAGGCCGACGATAATCCCGAGGCCTACACGCAAAAGATCTTCGGCAGCGCCATCGCGTCCCTGGACAGCGCCTGCCAGGCCCTGGACCCGAACCTGATCAGCCGCGCCGTCGACCTGTTGATCCAGGCCCGGCAGATCCACTTCTTCGGCCTGGGCGCTTCGGCACCGGTGGCCCTGGATGCCCAGCACAAGTTCTTCCGCTTCAACCTGGCGGTCACCGCCCATGCCGATGTGCTGATGCAGCGGATGATCGCTTCAGTGGCCCACACCGGTGAGCTGTTCGTGATCATTTCCTATACCGGGCGTACCCGGGAACTGGTGGAAGTGGCGCGTATTGCCCGGGAGAACGGCGCGTCGGTGCTGGGCTTGACGGCGGCGGGTTCGCCGCTGGCCAAGGCCAGTACCCTGAGCCTGAATATTCCGCTGCCGGAAGACACCGACATCTACATGCCGATGACCTCGCGGATCATCCAGTTGACGGTGCTGGATGTGCTGGCCACCGGCATGACCCTGCGCCGTGGCGTGGATTTCCAGCCGCACCTGCGCAAGATCAAGGAAAGCCTCAACGCCAGCCGTTATCCGGTGGGTGACGAGTTCAACTGAGGCCCTGAGCAAGGTGAAACGCTGATATCGCCTTCGCGGGCAAGCTCCGCTCCCACAGGTGATTCGCGGTCAAACTGTGGGAGCGGAGCTTGCCCGCGAAGACGTCATCCGCCACGCCGCCTAAACCGAAGCACGCGCCTGCAGGCTCAGATGCGCCCGCTCCCCGGGCGCCAGGCACAGGCTGTCGGTGCCGCCACTGGCGGCCTCGACACAGACAAACCCCATCACTTCATTCCAACTCACCCCCAGCAACGGCCGGTGCCCCGGATGCCAGACCACGGTGTCGGCGCTGTCGCCGGTGTCGATGCACAACTCCCGCTGCCAGGCATGATCCTTGAGGTGCAGTTCACCGTCATGCTGGAACACCCGCTGGCAACCGCCATCGACCCGCAACTCGCCTTCCTGCCGGCAGGCCTGACGATTCAACTGGTCATACCCCTCGGCGCCGTCGAGCCCGGACAGCGCTATCTCACCAACATCACCAATACGCCAATAGGCGTGCAGCGCATGGCTCAACTGGCACGGTTCACTGTCCTGATGCTCGGTGCTCAAGCGCAGGTCCATGCTTTCTCCCAGGCGCGCATGCAGGTCGACCTGCCAGTCGCAGAGCTGCAAACGCCAGTGCAGGCTGACGCCCTCCTCGTCGCTGCTGCTTTCCAGCAGTTTCCAGTCGATCAGCCTTGCCCAACCGTGGGACGGCCAGGCGTTTTCGCTCGGATGCCGCCCATACCAGGGCCAGCACACCGGCACCCCGCCGCGAATCGCCCCGACCTGTGGCCATTTGGCCGCGCACCACAACCAGGGCTTCTGCCCCTGGGGCTGGAAGTGCAACAGTTGCGCGCCCTGGCGACTGAACACCGCCTGGCACAAGGGATGGTCGATCACCAGCACTTCACGCTGTTGAAAGCGCTCCCACTGGAACACCGGTTGCTCGCGCCGGGATTTGAAAAAGCGTTGTAGCGGTTGCTCATGCATGTGCCGCGAATCCTGAAATCACCAAACCATTTGCATCTATCCACCTGTAGGAGCGAGCTTGCTCGCGATGAACGTCAACGATAACGCGGGGCAACTGGAGACACGCGGTACCCTTGCATTCATCGCGAGCAAGCTCGCTCCTACAGTGTGCGGCAAAAAAAAGCGGACGGTCTGGTGGACCATCCGCAAGATGCGCACATAGAGAGAGAGCTTATCAGTCGAAGCCTTAGAAGACCGACTGAATTTTCAGGCCGGCAACCACAGCGTTGTCGACTTGATTCACACCACCCGGGTGGGTGACGTATTGCAGGTTGGGACGTACGGTCAACCAGTTGGTGACGTGGAAGCCGTAGTTGATTTCGGTGTTGAACTCGGTGTCGCGCAGTGGCGAGTACAGCGGGTTGTTATAGTCGCTGACGTTATTGGCGGCGTTTTCCAACTCGGCGTTTTCCCTCACGTCCTGGTTGACATGGATACGGGCAAAACCGATCCCGACGTCATCCTTCGGACGCGCATCGAACGGCCCTTTGTACACGAACATCACCGACTGGTAGTTGTCGACGAGGTTGGTGGCCTTGTCGTGGAAGGTCGCGTTCGCCGCGATATTCAGACCGCGTGAAGCGTCGCCGTTGTGGCTGGTGAGTTGCTGCTGCGCCACGAACCAGTAACCGTGCTTGCTGTTGTGGATACGATAAGGCAGGCCGCTCGTTGCGGCGTCCCCACCATTGTTGTCCCGGAGCACGTCATTAGCCGGAGCCGCGCTTTTGTAGTAACCGACACGGTATTCGCCCGGCAGGTCGTTGACCTTCGGCGACCAGACCAGTTCGACCGGCAGGACGGTGCCCTTGGTGCCGCTGCCGCTGAGCTTGAAGCCGTTACCGTGTTCCAACTGCGACGGGTTCTGGTTGTACGCACCGATTTGCGCATACAGCTCAGGCGTGATGTTGTACTTCACGCGAATAGCAGCCTGGGCGACGGGCCAGTTGTACCAGGTGTTGACATAGTTACCCACCTGGGAGCCACAGAACGACAGGTTCTGGAAGTCGCACGGGAAGGTGTTGAAGTCTTCGCCTTCACCGAAGTAACCGAGTTTCACATCCAGCTTGTTGTCGAACATCTGGTGCTGGATCCAGAACTGGGTCAGACGAACCATATGGCCGCGACCGTCGACTTCCTGGGAGGAGCTCAAGGTGCCGGCGCGTGGGTCGCCGATGCGATCATTGGAGATGTTCTCACCGTTACGGTTGGTGAGCTGGATCTTGGCCTGGGTGTTATCCCAGCCCCACAGCTTTTGCAGATCCAACGCTACGCCCAGACCAAACTGGTCGGCGTAACGCGAGGTATGGTCGTTGTTGTAGCCGCCATGCAGGTTGCTACCGACCTCACCGACATAATCCATCTTGATGTCGATACCTTCTTCGATCAACTTGGTGCGCTCTCCGCCCCAGTCACCGGTCATCCATTTGGAATTGCTGCTGAACGCATCGTCCGCCATGGCGTTAGCAGCCAGGACCAGTGTTGCCGCCGCCGACAATTGGCAGAACAGGCGGGCATTGGTGTTTTTCTTTTTCATCCCTACATCCTCGTCTTATTGTTATTAACGGTTTTTATCGAACGTGGTTTACATCGTCTGTAATGCGTCAAATCTCTTTGGCAGACGCTTTTCCTGATACATCCCGGCCTCAGGTTTGAGGGCCGCTTCGCGACCCTCGGGAGCAAGCCCCTTCTTCACAGTCAGCGGCCCTTGAATTGCGCCACATTGTCGCTATGCACCTGGACTTGCGGCTTGGCCACCACGCCCAGGCGTTCACCGGTCTGGGCGTCGAACAACAACACCTTGGCCGGATCGAATTGCAGGGTCAGGGTTTCACCCACCTGCGGCGCCACGTCCGGTGCCAGTCGGCAGCAGACCTTGGTCCCGTTGAGGTTGACGAACACCAGGGTGTCCGGGCCGGTCGGTTCGGTGACCTGCACTTCGGCACGAATGCTCGGCAAGCCATTGGGCTCGCCCTGCATCAGGCTGATCTGCTCCGGACGCATGCCAAGGATGATTTCGCGGTCTTCAAGACCGGCATCGGTCACCCCCAGCGGCAACTCGCAACGGGCCTGGCCGCTGTCGAGCAAGGCCAGCAGGCGACCGTCCTTGCGTTGCAGGCGCAGGGGAATGAAGTTCATCGGCGGCGAACCGATGAAGCTGGCGACAAACAGGTTCGCCGGGTCGTTGTAGATCTGCTTCGGCGTGCCGAACTGCTGGATGATGCCGTCCTTCATCACCGCCACCTTGTCGCCCAGGGTCATGGCTTCGATCTGGTCGTGGGTCACGTAGACCGTGGTGGTTTTCAGGCGCTGGTGCATCAGTTTCATTTCGGTGCGCATCTCGACCCGCAGCTTGGCGTCGAGGTTGGACAGCGGTTCGTCGAACAGGTAGATCTTCGGCCGCCGCGCCAGGGCGCGGCCCATGGCTACACGCTGTTGCTGACCACCGGACAACTGGCCGGGCTTGCGGTTGAGCAAGTGTTCGATCTGCAGCAGCTTGGCGACCCGGGCGACCTCCTCGTCGATGGCCGACTGGGCCATCTTGCGGATTTTCAGACCGAACTCGATGTTCTCGCGCACGCTCATGGTCGGGTACAGCGCATAGGACTGGAACACCATGGCGATGTCACGGTCCTTCGGGCTCATGCCGCTGACGTCCTGGTCATCGATCATGATCGCGCCGCCGGTGATGTTCTCCAGGCCCGCGATGCAGTTCATCAGCGTCGACTTGCCACAGCCCGAAGGCCCGACCAGGATCAGGAACTCACCGTCCGAGATCGACAGTTCGATGTTCTTCAGGGTGTCCGGCAAACCGGCGCCGTAGGTCTTGTTTACATTGCGAAGTTCGAGCGTTGCCATGATTACCCCTTGACTGCGCCGGCCGTCAGCCCGCGCACGAAATACTTGCCTGCGACCACATAGACCAGCAGGGTCGGCAGCCCGGCGATCATCGCCGCTGCCATATCAACGTTGTATTCCTTGACCCCGGTACTGGTGTTGACCAGGTTGTTCAGCGCCACCGTGATGGGCTGCGAATCACCGCTGGAGAACACCACGCCGAAGAGGAAGTCGTTCCAGATCTGGGTGAACTGCCAGATCAGGCAGACCATGATGATCGGGGTCGACATCGGCAGGATGATCATCCGGAAGATGGTGAAGAAACCCGCACCATCCAGGCGTGCCGCCTTCACCAGCGCATCGGGAATGCTCACGTAGTAGTTACGGAAGAACAGCGTGGTGAACGCCAGGCCGTAAACGATGTGCACGAACACCAGGCCCGTGGTGGTACTGGCCAGGCCCATCTTGCCGAGGGTGAACGAGGCCGGCAGCAGCACGGTCTGGAACGGCAGGAAGCAGCCGAACAGCAACAGGCCGAAGAACAACTGCGAACCGCGGAAGCGCCACATCGACAGCACATAGCCGTTCAACGCACCGATGGCGGTGGAGATCAGCACCGCCGGAACGGTGATCTTGATCGAGTTCCAGAAGTAGCCGTTGACCGTGGCCCAGGCCTTGACCCAGCCGATATCGGTAATCACCGTCGGCCAGCTCAACAGGTTGCCGGTGCTGATGTCTTCCGGTGATTTGAAGCTGGTCAACAGCATGACCACCAGCGGTACCAGATAGAGCAGCACGGCGAGGATCAGCACCGCGTAGATGGCGATGCGGCTCAGGCTGATCGCCGGTTTGTGGGCGAGACTAGTCATTACGCTTGGTCCTCAGCTCGGAGTACAGGTAAGGCACGATGATCGCGAGAATCGCACCGAGCATCAGAATCGCACTGGCCGAGCCCATGCCCATCTGGCCGCGACTGAAGGTGAAGGAATACATGAACATGGCAGGCAGGTCGGACGAGTAGCCCGGGCCACCGGCGGTCATCGCCGCCACCAGGTCGAAGCTCTTGATCGCGATGTGCGCCAGGATCATCACCGCACTGAAGAACACCGGACGCAGGCTGGGCAGCACCACTTTCCAGTAGATCCTCGGCAGGCTCGCGCCATCGATCTGGGCGGCACGGATGATCGATTGATCGACACCGCGCAGGCCGGCCAGGAACATCGCCATGATGAACCCCGAGGCTTGCCAGACCGCTGCGATCACCAGGCAATAAACCACGCGATCGGGGTCGATCAGCCAGTCCAGGCGGAATCCTTCCCAGCCCCAGTCACGCAACAGTTTGTCCAGGCCCATGCCCGGGTTGAGCAGCCATTTCCAGGCGGTACCGGTGACGATCATCGAGAGCGCCATCGGGTACAGGTAAATGGTGCGGATAAAACCTTCGCGCCGGATGCGCTGGTCGAGGAACACCGCCAGCAGCACGCCGATCACCAGAGTGACACCGATGAACAAACCGCCGAACAGCGCCAGGTTCTTGCTCGCCACCCACCAGCGGTCGTTGTCGAACAACCGCGCATATTGCGCCAGGCCGACCCATTTGTAGGACGGCAGGAAAGTCGAGTTGGTGAACGACAGTACGAACGTCCACAGGATGTAGCCATAGAAGCCCACCAGGACGATGAACATGCTGGGCGCCAGCACCAGTTTGGGTAGCCAGCGCTGCAATGCATCGAACGGCGAGGCTTTGCTGAACACAGCAACAGAACTCATGGGAAAATCCACTACAGGGAAAAGGGACTACATGCAGGTCCTCTGCAGGAGCCGGCTTGCTGGCGATGGCGATTGCTCATCCAACGACGATGTTGACTGTCAGATCGAAATCGCCAGCAAGCCGGCTCCTGCAAGGGAGCCTGCGGTGCTGAAACTACTTGGCGGACTTGACCGCCGCGCCGAGTTTCTTGGCGGCATCGGCTGGATCGGCTTTCGGGTCGTTGATGTAGTTGGTCACGACATCAAAGAACGCACCCTGTACGGCCAGCGTGGTCGCCATGTTGTGCGCCATGCTCGGTTGCAGGCCGCCGGTCTTGGCATCATCCAGGAAGTCCTTGGCCGACTTCTGGGCGCACTCGTCGAAACCGAGCTTGTCCATTTCGTGGAGCATGTCGTTGCGAACCGGGATCGAGCCTTTGTTGATGCTGAAGACTTTCTGGAAGTTTTCACCCAGAGCGACCTTGGCGATGTCCTGCTGACCCGCCGCAGTACCCTTGTCTTTCTGCTTGAACATCGCCAGGGAGTCGATGTTGTAGGTGAAGGCTTTTTCGGTGCCCGGGAAGGCTACGCATTCGTAGTCCTTGCCAGCGACTTTCTTGGCTGCTGTCCACTCGCTCTTGGCCCAGTCACCCATGATCTGCATGCCGGCCTTGCCGTTGATGACCTTGGCCGCTTCCAGGTTCCAGTCCTGGCCTTTGCCGTCCTGGTCCATGTAGGTCGCGACTTTCTTCAGTTCGGTCAGCGCCTTGACCATTCCAGGACCGGTCAGCTCAGCATTGTCCAGGTCGACCAGGGCTTTCTTGTAGCCATCGACGCCCATGACCGACAACACCACCGCTTCAAACACGGTGCTGTCCTGCCAAGGCTGGCCACCGTGGGCGAGTGGGATGAAACCCGCCGCCTTGAGCTTGTCACCAGCAGCGTAGAATTCTTCGAGGGTGGTCGGTGCTTTTTCGATACCGGCTTTCTTGAAGACGGCAGGGTTGATCCACAGCCAGTTGACGCGGTGAATGTTCACCGGCACGGCCACGTAGTTACCTTCGTACTTCACGGTATCGGAGACTTTCTTGTCGAGCAGGCTGTCCCATTTCTCATCTTTGGCAACGGACTTCAGGACGTCAGTGTCGAGCAGCCCGGTAGAGGCCCATTCCTGGATATCCGGCCCCTTGATCTGCGCGGCCCCCGGAGGGTTGCCGGCCACGGCGCGGCTTTTCAGCACGGTCATGGCGGTGGCACCGCCGCCGCCGGCTACAGCGCCGTCTTTCCAGGTGAAACCGTCTTTTTCAACTTGAGCCTTGAGGACATCGACCGCGGCTTTTTCACCACCGGAAGTCCACCAATGGACAACTTCCACGGACCCTTTCGAGTCGGCGGCAAGAGCGCTTAGGGGAAACAACGAGGCGAGAGAAACGACGGCGGCGAGGCGGGAAATCGAATTCATCTGTAGTACCTTTCTTGTTGTTATGCATGCAAGTCTGGTGCTTGCGCTGCATGGGATTCTAGTCAAGGCAAGGCCTCTCGCAGGTAACGAAGGGACGTGCAAATGTCACTGCATGGTTACATGATTTTCGTTGCCGTTATCAGCCGAAGATTGCCGGGCCAGAGCGCTCGCGAGGCTCGGGGCGAGTGGCAGCCCCGGAAGCAGCACCGCTTGAAAGGCATGATAGAGGTCGGGTTTGCCGCCCCAGATCTTGGCATCGGGCCGATTGTGCTCATCCAGTTCGTGATGCCAGCTGCCCAGTTCCAGGTCGATGAAGTGCACATCGATAAAATCCCAGAAGCGTCGATACCAGGTTTCGTACTGCGCCTCGCCGGTGCGCCGGAGCAAGGCGGCGGCCGTGGCACTGGCTTCGGCATGGGTCCAGTGCAGGCGCTGACGGACCACCGGGCGGTTGGCCCAGTCCAGCGTGTAGACGATGCCCGCCGCGCCATCAGCGTGCCAGCCATGGCGGCAGGCGCTGTCAAACAAACCGCGGGCGTCGTTCAACAACCAATCGGGGGTGAACAAGCCGGCCTGGCGGCGCGCGGCCTCCAGGTGCAGGACCAGCCGCGCCCATTCGAAGCCATGACCGGGCGTGGTGCCGTAGGGGCGAAAGCCGTCCGCCGGGTTGTCGTGGTTGTACTCGCGCAGGGGTTGCCACTGGCGGTCGAAGTGTTCGATCACCATGAAATCGTTGGCCACGGCGTGCTGGTGGATCACCCGCTCGACGATGCGTAGCGCGCGATCCAGCCAGCGACTGTCACCGGTGACATCCGCCAGGGCGAGAAAGGCCTCGGTGCCGTGCATATTGCTGTTGGCACCGCGATAGGCTTCTTCCTGTTGCCAATCGCGGGTGAAGGATTCGCGCAGGGTGCCCTCCTCCTCGTTCCAGAAATGCGTCTCGAGCACCCGGATCGCTTCGGCCAGCAGGCGCGGGGCATCGGCACTGCCAGCAACCACCGCGGAACTCGCGGCCAGGGCCACAAAGGCGTGCAGGTAGGCAGCCTTGCCGCTGTTGCCGTCGCGGTGATCGGGGACCGCATACCAACCACCGTGGCTGGCATCGCGCAACGGCCCCCAGAGGGCGGCGACACCGTGATCGACCAAGCCCAGGCAACCGGGAATCCCCTGGAGATGGGCCATGGCGAAACTGTGGGTCATGCGCGCGGTGTTCATGGTTTCGGCCATGGCATCGTCCGCCAGTTGCCCGTGCTCGTCGAGATTGCCGAAGCCTTCGGCCAGGCGCGAAGCCTTGGCAAACGCCAGCAGCCGCCGGCCTTCGGCCAACAACCAGGCACGATGAGCCGGGGCATTGAGCCAACTGCTGAACGGCAGTTCAAGGGTGTCCATCGGAGTACCTTTCTTGTTGTTAGGAGCCAAACGATTATCCGGCGATTCTAGCCAGCCATTCTTCGCTGCCAGGTCACGAAGCCCCGCGCAAATGTCACCAGACAGTGACAAAAAAACAGAGAAGGTCCCTTCGGCCCCAGACTCTGCGAGGTAGGAAAATTGCTGAATAAGTCGTTTCCCTTTCCAATGTAGGAGCGATCCCTAACGTCTTTTCCCACATTGAAGCACTCCTTTACTTCGGCGAATCTGCTGCACTTCTTCATTTCAGGTGCGCCGGTCAAGCGCCCCCAAGGAGGTGTGATCCATGGTTGCCCCCCACCTGCGCAACCCCCGCCAATGCTGCATTTTCCCGGTCTACAACGGACAAGGTCTGTGTGCCTGGAGGGTCGAGGTCATGCGTGGCGGCGCCCAATTGGGCGGTGTTTTCAGCTTCGCCGAGTGTGGTGGCGAGGAACCGGCCCGGTGCATGGCCGAGTCCTACCGCAACGCCCTGGTGCTGAAAATGCAGCCTTCGCAAAGCTATGCAGAGCGTCAGCGCCTGATGCCTCATAACACCAGCGGACATCCCGGGGTGATCCGGGTCGAGACCAACAACACCGGCTACTGGCGGGCCAGCACGCGGATTCATGGCTACTGCCTGAGCCGCAGTTTCAGTGTGCGTCGCCACGGCGAGGAGCAGGCCAAGCGCCTGGCGCTGCGTGAGCGTGAACGGCAACTGGCGTTGTGCAACGAACCCTATGAACAGGCGATGGAAGCCTTGCAGCGCTACTTCAGCCAGAGCAACAGCCGCGTGCGCGAGCACCGCATCCGCGCGGCCATGGCGCGACCGCGGGAGGTGCGGGCCTCAGCCGATATCCTTCCGCCGGACCCGCTCGAGCCGGCACTGAATATCAGTGCGGAACAGGCGTTCCTGTCGATCAGTCGGCATTTCGCGGCAAGTACAAAGTAACCCGCAACCCGCCGTCGCGCAGGTTCTGCAAGCTCACTTCGCCGCCATGGCTGTGGGCGATATTGCGCGCAATGCCCAGCCCGAGGCCGTAGCCCTGTTGCTGGCCGGACAAGCGAAAGTGCGGTTCGAACACCTGCTCCAGGCGCTGCTCGGGCACCCCTGGCCCTTCGTCATCGACGTGCAGCACAAAGGCTTCGTCGTCGTCTTCGATATGCAGGTGGGCCTTGTCACCATACTTGAGGGCGTTGTCGATCAGGTTGCCCATGCAGCGTCGTAGCGCCAGCGGTTTGCCGGGAAAGGCCCCGTGGGCGCGACCGTCCAGCGAGACCCGACCGTTGCCGTTGGGTGGCAGGTAGGGTTCGATCAGGCAATCGAGGGCGTGGTTGAGGTCCACCGGCTCGATGTTCTCGTGGATATCGGTGTCCTTCACGCATTGCAACGCGCCCTTGACCAGCATTTCCAGCTCGTCGAGGTCGCGACCGAACTTGTACTGCAACTTCTCGTCCTCCAGCAGCTCGACCCGCAGGCGCAGGCGGGTGATAGGAGTGCGTAGATCATGGGAGATGGCGCTGAACAACTGGCTGCGTTCGGTCAGGTAACGGCTGATACGCTCACGCATGGCGTTGAACGCCCGGCCCACCTCCACCACTTCGCTGCCACCGCCTTCCGCCACCGGCCGTACCTGCGCATCGCCGAGGGACATGTCCCGCGCGGCCCGCGCCAGGCGTTTGAGGGGACGGCTCTGCCAGTGCACCAGCAGGCCGATAAATAACAGCAGAAAGCCACTGGTCAGGACGATAAACCACACCTGCTGGGACGGCAGGCCTTCCTCTTCCAGGCTGGTGTAGGGCTCGGGCAGCAGGGAGGCGATATACAGCCATTCGCCGGGGGACATCTGGATCTGCGTCACCAGCACCGGCGGATTGACCGGTTCCAGGGTCAGCGCGTAGTGGGCCCAGGAACGCGGCAGCTCGTCGAGCTTCAGGCCACCGTTGAAAATCCGCAGGTCGTCGGGGCTGACGAATTGCACCGAGATATCCACCTCGTTGCCCAGCGCCTGGCGCAGCACCTCGTGCACGGCGTCGAGCACCGCGGTCTTGCGCGGCGTGGCCGGCAGCAGGCGCATATCCAGGGGCTTGTCATTGAGGGTCACGACAAACCGCGTACCACCCATGCTGCGCAATTGATCAAGCACCAGCGGGCGATAGGCCAGCGGCAGCGAGCGCAGGTAACTGACACTGGCGGTCATCGAATGGGCCAGGCTGCGGGCGCTGGTGACCAGGCCTTCGAGCTGCGTCGCGCGCAACTGCGAAAGCCAGATCACGCTGGACAGCGTCTGGGCGATCAGCACCGCCAACAGGGTCAGCAGCAACATGCGCCCCAGCAGCGAGCGCGGAACCGGCAGGCGCCGGCGCAGCTCAGAGGGCATTGGCCGCGGTGACGTTGGCCGCCAACTGATAGCCGCTGCCGCGCACGGTGCGGATCAGTCGCGGCGGCTTGTCGGTGTCGCGCAGGCGTTGGCGCAGGCGGCTGACCGCCATGTCGACGATCCGGTCCAGAGGCATCAGGTCACGCCCACGGGTGGCATTGCCGATGGTGTCGCGGTCGAGGATTTCCTGGGGGTGATCGAGAAACAGTTTGAGCAGGGCGAAGTCGGCACCGGAGAGAATCACTTCTTCGCCGTCGGTGTGGAACAGCCGGTGGCTGACCGTGTCCAGGCGCCAGTCATCGAAGGCCAGCACCTCGCTGCCATTGCGCTCCTGGCCGAACTGCGCGCGGCGCAACAGGGCCTTGATCCGCGCCTGCAGTTCCCGTGGGCTGAAGGGTTTGCCCAGATAGTCGTCGGCACCCAGTTCCAGGCCGATGACCCGGTCGGTCTCGTCGGAGCTGGCGGTGAGCATGATGATCGGCACCTGGGCCTGGCGCGGGTGTTGGCGGACCCAGCGGCAGAGACTGAAACCATCTTCGTCGGGCAGCATGACGTCAAGGATCACCAGATCGCTGTGGGCATCGTTGAGGGCCTGGCGAAAGCCGGCGCCATCGCCGACGGTGCGCACCTGGAAACCGGCACGGCTGAGGTAGGTGTCCAGCAATTCACGGATTTCCTGATCGTCGTCGACCAGGAGAATGGACTTACTGAATACGCTCACGGAAATCGTCCTTGTTGTTGTGGGGAGGACTGAAATGCGGATTATGCCTTAATCGATTAAGCCGTGAAGCATGTGTTGCCTGGCCGGACGCTTTCGCGGCGGTGCGGCGATCCGACAAGCCCTGCTCCTACAGTTTGATGTCGTGTACAAAATCTAGGCACGACGACGTACGGTAGGAGCAGGGCTTGCCCGCGAAGAACGCGCCACGTAACGGGATCAGTGCGCGAAAGCCTGCTGCAACGCTACCCCCGCGCCAATCAGCCCGGAATACGGGGCCGTCACCAGCCACACCGGGATCCCCTTGAAGTAATCGCTCATGCAGCCTTTGTCAGCAAAGCTCCGAGCAAAACCGCTGTTGATGAAAAAGTCGGCAAACCGTGGGATCACCCCACCGACGATATACACCCCACCGCGCGCGCCCGTGGTCAGCACGTTGTTGCCGGCCACCCGACCCAGCCAGCAGCTGAACTGCTCCAGCACTTCCCGGGCAATCGGATCGCCGGCCAGGCCGGCAGCGGTAATCGACTCCGGAGTTTCCAGCACCGGCACATGCCCGTCCACCGCGCAGATCGCCCGGTACACCCGCGGCAAACCGCCACCACTCAAGGCAGTCTCGGCGCTGACATGGCCGATTTCACTGTGGATATGCTGCCAGAGCTGGGTTTCACGCACGCTGCTCAGGGGCAGGTCGACATGCCCGCCCTCCCCCGGCAAGGCCATGAAGTGCTGCTCGCCCAAGTGCAGCAGGGTGCCGACACCGAGCCCGGTGCCAGGACCGATCACCACCGCCGGACGCAATGGTTCCGGCGTGCCTTCGCAGACCACGCGGTAGTCACCCGGCTCCAGGCGGGTCATGCCCAGGGCCATGGCCGAAAAGTCGTTGACCAGCAACAGCTCGTCGACCTGCAAGGTTTCGCAGAACGCCCGGCGGCTCAGCCGCCAGTGGTTATTGGTGAAACGAAACTCGTCGCCACCCACCGGGCCGGCCACCGACAGGCACACGGCGCCGACCGATCCCAGCGCCAGGCCCAGGCCGTCGAGGTAGACCTTGATGGCCTCCTCGGGGCTGCTGTGATCGACGGTCGCCAGGACCTTCACTTCATCCAGGGCATTGTCCTTCCACAACGCGAACCGCGCATTGGTCCCGCCAATGTCGCCTACCAACGCCAACTTCATTCAAGGTGCTCCAGGGCCGAAGTGAACGCGCTGGCGCCCTGCTCCGCCGAGCTGAAGGCCATGCGCATGAAGCCGAAGAGTTCGCGGCCACAGCCGATATTATTACCCAACGAGCCGATCGCAGGCGCGCGCGCGGCGAATTCGGTGTCATCCACCAGCACCCGCAAGGTGCCCTTGACCCCGTCCACGCGGATCACGTCGCCATCGCGGACCCGCGCCAGCGCCCCACCCACATGGGCTTCGGGGCAGACATGGATGGCCGCCGGAATCTTGCCCGAGGCCCCGGACATCCGCCCGTCAGTGACCAGCGCGACCTTGAAGCCACGGTCCTGCAACACGCCGAGGAACGGCGTCATCTTGTGCAGTTCCGGCATGCCATTGGAACGCGGCCCCTGGAAGCGCATCACCGCGACAAAGTCCTTCTCCAGCAAGCCGGCCTTGAACGCGTCGGCCAGGTCCTGCTGGTCCTCGAACACCACCGCCGGTGCTTCGACGATCTGGTGTTCCAGGGCCACGGCGGAGACTTTCATCACACCACGTCCGAGGTTGCCTTCCATCACCCGCAGGCCACCTTCAGGAGAGAAGGCACGAGCCACGGGGCGCAGGATGGTTTCATCGAGGCTTTCGATCGGGCCGTCGCGCCATACCAGTTCACCGTCCTGCAGGAACGGCTCCTGGGTGTAGCGGCTCAGGCCGTGGCCGGCGACGGTATTCACGTCTTCGTGCAACAGGCCGGCTTCCAGCAGTTCGCGAATCAGGAAGGCCATGCCGCCCGCCGCCTGGAAGTGGTTGATATCGGCCTTGCCGTTCGGATAGACGTGGGACAGGGTCGGCACCACTTCGGAGAGGTCGGCCATGTCCTGCCAGGTCAGCTGGATACCGGCCGCCTGGGCAATCGCCGGCATGTGCAGGGTGTGGTTGGTGGAACCGCCGGTGGCGTGCAGGGCGACGATGGAGTTGACCAGCGAACGCTCGTCTACAATCTCACCCAGGGGCATGAAGCTGCCGCTCTGTTTGGTCAGGCGGGTGATCTGGTGCGCCGCTTCGCGGGTCAGGGCATCACGCAGCGGGGTATTCGGGTTGACGAAGGACGAGCCCGGCAGGTGCAGGCCCATGACTTCCATCAGCAACTGGTTGGTGTTGGCGGTGCCGTAGAAGGTGCAGGTGCCGGGGCTGTGGTAGGACTTCATCTCCGACTCCAGCAGCTCCTCGCGGCTGGCCTTGCCTTCGGCATAACGCTGGCGCACATCGGCTTTTTCCTTGTTGGAAATCCCCGAGACCATCGGCCCGCCGGGCACGAAGATGGTCGGCAGATGACCGAAGCGCAGGGCGCCCATCAACAGGCCGGGCACGATCTTGTCGCAGATGCCGAGCATCATCGCCGCGTCGAACATGTTGTGGGACAGGGCCACGGCGGTGGACAACGCGATCACTTCGCGGCTGGCAATGCCCAGCTCCATGCCCGGCTCGCCCTGGGTCACGCCATCGCACATGGCTGGCACGCCACCGGCGAACTGGCCGACCGAACCGATCTCGCGCAGGGCCTGCTTGATCTGTTGCGGATAGGTTTCGTAGGGCTGGTGGGCGGAGAGCATGTCGTTATAGGAAGAAACGATCGCCACGTTGGCGGCGTTCATCAGGCGCAGGTTCTGCTTGTCGTCGGTGCCACACCCGGCCACGCCGTGGGCAAAGTTCGCGCATTGCAGCTTGCCGCGCATCGGGCCGTCACTGGCGGCACCGCGAATCAGTGCCAGATACGCCTGGCGAGTGGCTTGGCTACGGGCGACAAGCCGTTCGGTGACCTCAAGAACGCGGGGATGCATGTGTAGAACTCCAGGCTAACGGATGTGGCGACCTGTGGTTCCAAGCTGATCGAAAGCCTCGTACGACGGGGCTTTTCAATCATCTGGACCTGTTGATTCAGGTCACTCGTTGTAGATAAAACAAAATATTGCCACTAAAAAGGCTTGTTTTCTATTTTTATGCGAATAATCTTGTAATTCCAACAACAAAACTATGACAGGCGCTTCCCTAAATGACTCTACGAATCGCAATCAACGGTTTTGGCCGCATCGGCCGCAACGTCCTGCGTGCACTCTATACCCAAGGTTACCGCCAGGACCTGCAGGTCGTCGCCATCAACGACCTGGGTGACAGCGCCATCAATGCTCACCTGCTCAAGTACGACACGGTTCACGGCACCTTCGATGCCAGCGTAGAACATGACAACGAAAGCCTGACCGTCAACGGTGACCGTATCTCGGTCAGCGCGATCCGCAATCCGGCCGAACTGCCCTGGGCCGCCGAGAAGATCGACGTGGTGTTTGAATGCACCGGTCTGTTCACCGACCGTGCCAAGGCCGCCGCGCACCTGACCGCCGGCGCCCGCAAAGTGATTATTTCCGCACCGGCCAAAGGCGCCGATGCCACCGTGGTGTACGGGGTCAACCATGACATCCTGCGCCAATCGCACCAGATCATTTCCAACGCATCGTGCACCACCAACTGCCTGGCCCCGGTGGCCCAGGTGCTGCACCGCGAGCTGGGTATCGAAAGTGGCCTGATGACCACCATCCATGCCTACACCAACGACCAGAACCTGACCGACGTCTACCACACCGACCCGTACCGCGCGCGTTCGGCGACCCAGAACATGATCCCGAGCAAGACCGGCGCCGCCGAAGCGGTAGGCCTGGTGCTGCCGGAACTGGCGGGCAAGCTGACCGGCATGGCCGTGCGCGTGCCGGTGATCAATGTGTCCCTGGTGGACCTGACCGTGCAGCTCAAGCGCGAGGCCACGGCGGAAGAAGTCAACGCCCTGCTCAAGGAAGCCAGCCAGCACTCGAAGATCCTGGGTTACAACACCCTGCCGCTGGTTTCCAGCGACTTCAACCACAACCCGCTGTCGTCGATCTTCGACGCCAACCACACCAAGGCCAGCGGCAAGCTGCTCAAGGTCCTGGCCTGGTACGACAACGAGTGGGGTTTCTCCAACCGCATGCTGGATAACTGCCTGGCGCTGTGCAACGCCGAATAAATGCGGAACGAGGAACAGGTGTGGAGCAGGAACCGATGATAGGGATCAGCTTTACCCAGGCCACCATGGCGGCGCGCAAGCGCATCGCCCTGGTGGCCCACGACCATTGCAAGGTGTTTTTGCTGGACTGGGCCGAGCGCCAGAAAGATCGTCTGGCCCAGCATGAGTTGGTGGCTACTGGCACCACGGGGTTGTTGCTGAACAAGCGCCTGGGGTTGGCGGTGGAAAGCATGATCAGCGGCCCGTTGGGCGGCGACCAGCAACTGGGTGCCCGCATCGCCGAGCAGCGGGTGGATATGCTGGTGTTCTTCTGGGATCCGTTCGAGCCGCAGCCCCATGACCCGGATATCAAGGCTTTGTTGCGGGTCGCGGCGGTGTGGAACATTCCCGTGGCCTGTAATGAGTGCACCGCCGATTACCTGCTCAGCAGCCCGATGATGGAACAGGCCCATGAGTATCGGGTGCCGGACTATGAGGCGTATCTGGCGGCACGGCGTTAACGTCGGTCGGCCATGCTGAACACAATCTCCTGTGGGAGCTGGCTTGCCAGCGATAGCGGTGGTGAATGTGATATCGCCATTGCTATGTCAGCGCTTTTTACAGTTGACGGGGCCTTCGCTTATCCATCGGATTTGCTCCATTTAGCCACCCGGACAGGGCTCAAATGCTGTAAGCATTGATTTCGCCGGGGGGACATACGAAAGTGTTGAAAGCCCGCCTCTGGTGGGCTTTTTTCGTTTTTGCCCCCGAATACAGTTCTTGAAACTCCATTCTTGATTGCATACCCTCTTCACGAGTTTCGATAAGGAAGAATGATCATGCGACCGTCTGTTGTACTCGACATGAATCGAGGCGCAGTACGCGAAGCGACAAGTCGCTTTCACGCGGCGAACCCGCGCGTCTTTGGCTCAGTGCTGCACGGTACTGACGGGGACGGTAGCGATCTCGATCTACTGGTCGACGCGCTGCCCGGCACGACGATGTTCGATCTGGGCGGCCTGCAGGATGAACTGGAGTCGTTACTGGGTATCCACGTCGATCTGTTGACACCTCCCGATCTACCGCCAAAGTTCCGTGCCAAGGTTCTCGCGGAAGCGCAGCCCGTATGAGCGAGAATCGCCTGCCCGATTACCTCGACCACATGCAGCAGGCTGCGGTCGATGCGTGCAGCTTCGTGGAAGGGCTGGCCAAGGATGACTTCCTGGAGGACAAGCGTACCCAGCAGGCTGTCATCATGAGCCTAATCATCATCGGTGAAGCGGCAACGAAAGTGATGGACGGCTACTCAGAGTTTACCCAGGCTCACATGCAAGTACCGTGGCGCAGCATGCGCGGTATGCGCAACCGCATTGCCCACGGCTACTTCGACATCAACCTCGATGTAGTGTGGGACACCGTGCAATCTGCATTGCCGGAGTTACTGAGACAACTGGCCGCCGTGCGCCAGGATGCCGAAAGCGATGAGATAGAATAATGCCCCCCCCCGGACAAGGCTCAAATGCTGTAAGCATTGATTTCGCAGGGAACAGACGAAAGTATTGAAAGCCCGCCTTTGGCGGGCTTTTTTCGTTTTCACTTGTCGGTTTCAGTCGAATGACGGTGACACAGAATCAGGTGCTCGCGAACCTTCCAGCAACGCGTCCACCACCGCACGCGCCACTTCCACCGAATGCAGCATGCCCCAGAACAACGCCCGCTCGACAGGGTTGATATGCAGGCTGATTTCGTCGCCATTGAGCTCCGCCGTTTCGAGCAGATTCGAAACATAGATCAGCGCATCCTGGGCATTGACGCCCGGTTGGATGGCAAACAGCGTCGGCTTGTACGGGGCTTCGGGGATGACGGGTTTGGAGCAGGTGAACTCGAGGGTATCGAGCAACCGGGGCGTATTTGCCGGTGCCGGCTCAGACTCATTTGAAGGTTCATCAGAGACTTTACGCAGGTACATATCTCTGTCCGCCATGCTGGAAGCGTTGCGAATGCTCGGTGGATCGGGAGTGATTTTCTTGGTCATGGTGAAACTCCTTTGCTAGGTAAGGAGCTCGTCATCCACGCTGCAAAACGAAAGGTGGCGAGCCGTACACAGGTTTGCAGACCGGAGCAAAGGAACCGGCAGGCCGAAGCCTCCTGCGCACAGCTCGCCATGAAGCGAGCATAAAAACCGCTTTCGCGGCGCTGTGCGCCTTTGCTATTCCGGGCTGCAAAACCCGTATCGCTGAATTGGCAGCGACAGCCAGACTCTAGCGTTCACCTTTTGCGCACACAATATTCTCCCACGCCTGAAACACGTAGGAAACACGAGATCTTTTTGCGGGCTATTTCTTCTGTTTCGAGAAAGGTTTGAGGACTGGTAGTCGCAGCGCTTCGCTTAGCACCTTCCGGTGTCACCACAAGAAAGGGGTCGGGAGCCAACCACTCTTGCCGGTTGCCGCTACCACAAGGCCGGCGAGCCTTGCACATCCACAGTATTGAGCCGATGTCGCCGTGATGCTCAATACCCCTGCTCTGTAAGGAGCCCTCGCGCAACATTGTCAGCGGCACATCCAAAAAGGGCAACGGCCCTATGGTTTCGGAATTTTGAAAATCTCCAGCACCTCTGCACGTTGCACCGCCAGGTCCCAGGCAAAGCCGGTATACATCAACGCCAGGGCAATCAGGGTGAACACCAGTACTTTCCACCTGGACACGAGATGGACAGGCGGACTGGGGTCAGGCCGGGTAGCTGGCCAATGTGGCGAAAGCTCCAGTGGGACGGGGCCGCGTGCGTGTCGGATCAAACCATGGAGTTCCTTGTGAATGGCTTTCCGCTTTTCCTCCCCTCGAGCTTGCAAGGCGTATTGCCCTTTGAAGTCCAGGCTGAGGCAGAGGTACATCAGTTCGATAAGTTCGACGTTGAGCATCGGTAGTTTTTTGGATTGCTCCACGATCCGAAAGAACTCTTCTCCTCCACAGGTCTGATCGTGGAACTGGCCTAACAGGGATCTGTCAGACCAGGCCTTTGCCCAAGGCAAGGACATGATCGATTCGTCGATCAAGCAGCAAAGCAGGTAATGCGCCGTTCTGATATCAGCGTCCTTGATGCCCTTGCATTGGGCTTTGCGGGTAAAGGTCTGGAACTGATCGGCCAGGTCTTGAAACAGCAGATCGAGGTCATGCTGTTTATCGTCGTATTTGATCTCCATGGCAAAACTCAGCAAGCCAGAGGCCGCTCCGACCACGGGGTTGATACCCGTCTCGAATATTTCCTGCCGCGGCCGCGGTTTCAAGCCGGGAGCGTCGGGACGGCAGGCGGCCAGCTTTTTGGAGAGGGCTGGAGGCTTGTAGTCGCTCAACCTGCCAAGGCCCGGGCTGTTGTCGTCGCCACTGATCGGAGCGCCGGGGTTGTTATCGCGCTCTGAGGTGGATGCGTTCATGGCGAACCTTGCTCTTGAAGGTGCGAACGCATATCGGCAATTTCTACCTTGTCGCTCCAGTGGCCTTCCTCATATTCAATGTTGGCTGGGGCGTAGGTTTTGACAATGGACAGGACTTTATCCAGTTGACCTTTTTGCAGATAAAGCTCAAAGCACAGGTAGTTTTCATCAGTGGGGATCGAGGGGTTATGGCGTCGCTTTATAACAATCATATTTCTCTTTCTGTCGATGAAAATCCAGTTGGGGCGATCCCAGGTGAAGTAGCCGTAAGTGATTTTGTTCTCCCAGGTTATCAGTGATTTGGAGGCCATGATGGCCATGCCCCCTGGGCCGGCGAGCATCCAGATAAATACGGGGTCCACGGCGATGAGGCATAGCACAATGACCAAAAAGACGATGGCAAACCCTTTAAAAAAAGTTCTGAAGTGCTTGGGATAGTGTAGATAGTACTTTTCTTCTATACCTTGTTCAGTCGCTCGGTAGTGGTAGACGGTTTTTTGGTGAAATACAACTCTCCAGAAAAACAGCCACATGCAAAGCCAAACTACTCCAGCGTCTAAATAGGAATTCTGTTTGCCAGCCAAATCCGCCCAGCAGCAACCGTATATTATGATGCTTAGTGGTATTAGCGTGATGGAGCCAAGTGCAAGATTTATTCTAGGTGTTATTTGTGGCATCGCCTTGACTGTCCAGGTCATGACCTCACTGCCTTCAAGTGGAGGATACGGTGAAGCCTCAGACTTCTCTGGGATTTTATTTTGTTCGCTTTTATTGATGGTGCTTGTCATAGGGTTTCTCAGCTTGGGATAGGTAATACAGTGGCGTCTTCGCGCCCGCCTAGTGTTTGTACCAGTAATGCACTGGTATCCAGGCTGCTTACTCGGGTGTCTTTTTGATCTTTGATACCTTCTTCACTCAACTCCAGTTGATAGCGATAACCCCGATCTCCTTCACCTGACGCAAGTATTTCTTCCGGATACCAAACTTGCAGCTCCAGGCATTGTGCTTTTTCGTCAAGCGGAACCCAGGTGTGCCAGACAATATCTTCGCCTTCGGGAGGCATGACGGGAAAACCGAAGACGGCATGTTCGTTTCTATCCCATCGACTTTTCGGTGTATCTCCTATAGCGGAGATATTTTTGACCCGCCCATGATCGACAAAAGGTGTTTGCAGCTCACCATCCAGTTTGGCTGTTGGCATCAAAAGGAAAGGGCGATGGCTGGCGGTGAGATTGACCCGAAGTACAGCATCACGCAATGGTGCAGGTACTTGCAGTTGCACCCAGGCACCGTCTTGAACGGGAACATTCATATAGTCCCCATGGGGTAATCTATGGCATCCAAGCGTATAACTTGGTTTGACGAACAGCGTGGGGCTAAGCTGAATTTCAAGGAAGGTACGAACTTCTTCCGCACGGCCCTCAGCGGTAGCAGGCAAACGATCTTCTGGATGGCGTGACCACGTACCTTTACGAAGCCATTGACCAATGGCGTCCGTTTTTAGATAGTTCATGATGGTGCTGGATATTAGATAAACAGCTCCCGCTATTAATGCCGCTCCGGCAAACCACGAGCTCATTATAAATGACAGCAAGAATGGGCTGCCTATCAATGCGAAAATTCCTGCAGAAAACTGTAACGTTCCAACACCGAACATGGCTAGTACGGAAAACTTCTTGATACGTGCTAACGTTTTTTCTGATGGGAATTGTGATTTATCAATATCGTCTGTGATATCCCAAAACTCAGCACTGGTCGCAATCAACGCAAACCCACCCAACCCCACCAGCCGCCACCCAAAGCCTCTGATCAATTTCCCCCAGCCTCGGGTGTGCGCTGTATAGGACTCCCAAAATGCAGCGGCCTTTTGGGTGATTGCCGTCGGCTTGCCTTTGACCAGGGTGTTCAGGTCCTTCATCCCCGCCCACTTCGTCTCCACCCACAACGCCATCATCGCGTTGCCGGTATAGGCCGTGGCCGAGCCGATCTTCGCCCAGTCCTTGGCGGTCAACTCGCCGTCCTGGCTCAGGGTGCGGTAGGTCACCAGCGTATTGACCAGATTCGCCATCACCACGCCCCAGGTAATGGCCCCCGCGTTAACCCCCTGTTTCTCGCTCCAGGCGCGAACAGTGGCGTGCCAACCCGCCACTGTCAGTCCGCCCCTTTCCACCGTCCCCCGAATACCGTTACGCACGATCTCCACATAACGGTTGTTCTGATAATCGATCAGGGCCGGCATGGCGAGAGCCAGTTGCTTGAGTTCCTGCTCCATTTCGAGCAGCAGTCGACTCAGGGCTTTGCGGTCATATTTCTCACGGTGGTAGAACCAGGCATTCTGGGTTTGGCGGTAGTCGGCTCGGGCGGTGAGCAGCTTTTGCTTCCAATCCTGAAGGCGAGTGCCCAGTTCCTGATCGACCTTCAAACGATCAGGATGATCAAGCAGCACGTGGCCGATCAGCAGGTTGCGCAGCAGCGCCGCCAAGTCGGGCTTTTGTCCGTGGGCCAGGCGACTGTCCACGGGCAGCAGGGCCAGCAAGGTATTTTCGAAAACAGCCTTGCCCGTGCCCCGTGCCAGCCGGACAAGGCAGTCGAGGGTTTGCCGGGCCGGTTCGCTCAGGGTCTTGACCCAGGGCTTTTCGGCAATACGCTCATGGCCAAGAAAACTGTTGAGTTCAGCGCTACGGCCAACCAGGGAGGTGACATCCCCGGCCCCTTGCACCAGGGCGTTGGCCTGGGCATCGAGGGCCGCCTTGAGGGCTGCATTGAAACCAAAGCGCGCCAGGCCGAACAGGGTTTTGGCCGAGGTCTCCTCCTGGGCCAGCCAACGCGATTGGCTCAGGTCCTGGGCGAGTGTTTCCAACAAGCCGCTGATCACCCCTTGCAGGTACAGCAGACTGTCATCGTGGCCGGTATCAATCCCGAGTTTGCGCGGGTCGGTGCCAATCCGTTCAGCCCAGCGCTGCAGGTCGTGGAGGCTATCGCGCACCTGGCGCAGCAAGGCCTCCGACTCGGGCCGACGGGCATCGGCATAGGCCCGGGCGGCGTCGGAGTCAGCTTGTCGACGCCATTTGTCGCGAGCCTGCCAACTGGCGCGCAAGGTCGGATCGGGTAGATCCCCGTAACGCTGCTTGATCCGCCGCGCCAGGGCCCGGGAGGGCAAGTCGAGAATATCGAGGCTCAGGCCGTCCTGGGCCGCGCGGTTGGCGTCCTCTTCCAGGTCCAGCTGTTCGTACCAGGCTTCGAGGTCGCGGACATACGCGCGGGTCCTGGCTTCATCGTCCTTCACCGCCGCCGGCAATTGCGCGGGGTCCACGCCCACGCCGCACAGCTGTTCGACCACGGCGGCGATATTCAGGGCATGTTCGTGTTCGTTTTGCCAATGCTGCAGCGCGGCCTGCTCGGCGCTCAGTTGCATGCCCAGGTCTTCGAGCACGGCCAGAGGATCGTCGAGGGCCACGAACACGGCGCTGGCGACGTCGTCGATGCACCCGCGCCAGACCACGTCGCAGGCCAGCGGCACGCAATGGGCATTTGAGCCGTCGCCGGACTCGGGTGGATAGGCGGAGTCGGCGAAGCGCTGGTCGCACCGGATCGGCCAGCTGTCGATATCGGCCACGGCGTCGGCCAGGTCGGCGATGGGCATGACACCCAGCCCCGTCATGCTGTTGGAGTAGGTCTTGAGGTCCAGGCGGCGCATCCAGCGGGCGCGACTGTCAGGATCGGCGCTCAACTGTTCGCGCAGGCGCCCGGACCAGGGCTGCGGGGTGTAGGCCAGGTGCAGCAGGTGGTTACGCGGATAAAGCAGGTGGCTGGAGGTTTGAGCTGTCGGGCTGGGCCCATCGCCGCTCGAAGGGAGGTGGGTCAAGGTCGCGTCCTGGGCGCTGTAGCGATATTCGTGCAGGGTCTTCGCGCTTTCGTCGAAGACATAGAGGTAGCCGTCACGCAACTGGCGCAGGGTGTAGGCGCGGGTCTTGAGCGGTGGGTGTTCGTGCCACTGGCCCTCGGGGTGCAGCGGTGTGAGCTGATCGGGCTGAGGATCGTGGCGCGAGCGATCAAGGGCGTAGCGCATGGGCACGATGGCGAGGTTCGGGCCCTTGAACGGGCACATATGCATGCCGGTGGCCGGAACCTTGGGGAACAGGGTGTTGCGGCGCTGGCGCAGGGTGCCGTTTTTGTCAGTCATGGGAGGGACTCCGCGGCGCGGTCTGTTGATGCTGGTCGAAGGCTTCCAGACGCAGCTCCGGGGCCAGACGCGCGTGTTCGGGGTTGAGCGTGAGCCAGCGTCGATAAGGCCCCTCTGCCTGGAGGGCGAAGTCATCGCCCCAATCGGCGCAAGCTTCAGCCCAGGTGACCAGCGCTTGCTCAGTGTGCAGGCCCCAGGCCTGCCCACTGTCGAGGGTTTGCTTGAGCCAGTGGCCGATCTGCCGGGCGTCGCTGTTGGCGAAGGTATGTTCGTTGCGTGTCCGCAGCCACTGGTAGAGGCGCTCTTCGAATTTCCACAGTCGGGCTTTTTCCAGGGCCACCTCTTGTGGTTCCTCAAGCCGGGCGCATGAGTCCGTCCAGGCCGGGGTGGGACCGTTGCGACTAAAAGTTCGCCACGCCGGGTCAGGAGGTTCTTCCCAGCCGTGGTTCGGTGAAGACACCCACCAGTGCTCGATGGGCCCCAGGACTCTGGCCAACTGTTGCGGGGCGAAACTGTCCAGCCAATGCACGGTGATCCGCGGGTTGGCAAAGCGCAGCAGCCCTTGACTGCCTTGTCGGGTAGGTGGCGCGATAAAGTGTCGCAAGTGCGCGGCCACGTCCTCGAGCGAGGCGTTGCTGTAGAGCAGGGAAGAGTCCGTTCGGGCTTGAGGCGAGCCCGGCCACTGCGCGAGCATTTCGCGGCTCTGCGGCTTGACCAGGATAGGTCCGAGTTCTTGCAAGGCTTGCCAGCGAGTTCCCCGGTACAAGGGCAGTATTTCCTGCGCCCCGACCTGGCGGTAAAGCGCCGCCAAGGCTTGGGGCCGCAAGGCACCGTCGATCAGCAAGAAGTTGGCTGCAAGGGTGGCGTTCATGGCGAATCCTTCGGGGCCTGTTCGCAGATCTCGCAGCGCTCCGGATCGGACTTGAGCAGTGTGCGCAAGGCCTGGAGCACCAATGGATCGGCGGGAGCGGGTTGATCGTGTGGAACCGTGCCGGGCAAGGAAGGTGCCGCCTGTGCCACGGACAGTGGGTGGCCTTCGAGCGTGATCTCCGTGCTGCTGAAAATGCCCGCAGGATTGAGGGTCAGCCACTGACCGCCGGCCCTGAGGGTCAGGCTGCTGCCGGCGTCGATCACCACGTTCTCCCCGGCACTCAGGTGGATATCTTCCGTGGCGCGCAACAGGTGACTGGCGGTTTGTATATGTTGCTCGCCGTTGACGGTCAGGTGGTCGTCCTGCCGGAGTTCGGTCAAGCGGTTGCCGTGGGTGATGTGCTGTTCTTCACCTTGCAGTTCATGGCGGGAATCGCCACCGACCCGCACGCTACGCTGGCGGTCCACCTGGAGCCGCTGGTCGTTCAGGGTATGCAGGGTGAAGTCGCGCTGGGCGCGCAGGGCGATCTGCTCGGCGCCGCTGCGGTCTTCGATGCGCAGCTCGTTGTAACCTTGTCCGCCCGGGGTGCTGCGGGTCTTGAACACGCTCTGGGTCTGGTTCTCGGGCAGCGGATAGGGCACTTCATTGTTCTTGTGGTGCAGGCACGCCGACACATAGGGCCGGTCGGGATCGCCCTCGAAAAACGACACCACCACTTCCATCCCGACCCGGGGAATGACCACGCTGCCATAACGGGCACCGGCCCAACTGGAGGCAACGCGCAGCCAGCAACTGCTGTGTTCGTCGTTGCGGTCCGCGCGGTCCCAGGGGAATTGCACCTTGACCCGGCCGTAGGCGTCGCAATGAATCTCCTGTCCGGCGGGACCGGTGACCCAGGCCGATTGGCTGCCGCGAATAAAGGGCTTCTTGTGCCGATGTGGCGGTTGATACTCCACCTCATCGGGAATGGCGCTGAAGGTATTCCGGTAACCCTGCCAAGGGACCTCATGACCGGCATATTCCTCCAGCACCTGGGGCTGGTAGCCTTCGTGAGTGATTTCAGTGAGCAACCAGTGGCTGTTCCAGTCCTGGCGCGGATGTTCACTGAGCAACAGGCAATGCCCACTGCGCAGGGCGGGTTGATCACTCTCGCCCTGGGCCAGGCGATAGTCGCTACGGTGACGTTGCAGATCACGCTCGGCCAGCTTTTTCCCCTGCCGCTCGTCACGAAAATCGCCCGGATAGGCGTAATGCTCCAGCTCCGCTCCAGGGCTCGAACCGGGACGACAATCGGCCTGCAATTGCACATGGGGTTGTTCGAAGTCGTAGTGCCTGAGGGTCGTGCGCGTGGGCCGGGTTTGCACGCGCACGCCGAACGTCTTGATGACCGGGGCTTGTGCGACCAGACCGGAAGAGCGTTTGTAAGGCGTCGATTCCAATCGGGGAAAGATCGATGAATGAATGCCGAACACCAGCAGGTGCTGGTCGGGGCTATGGCGGAAGTGAAAGCTCAGGCCTTCTTCCTCGCACAAACGCTGGATGAAATTCAGGTCGGTTTCGTCGTACTGGGTGCAGTATTCGCGTTCGGGATGAGGCTTCGGACCCTGTTGAAAGTGAAAAGCGTCGGCGAGGATGCCGTGTTCCTTGAGAACCTGGGCGATGATGTCCGGCACGCTCTGGTTCTGGAAGATCCGCTGCTGGGTGCTGTGCTCCAGGTACGCCAGGCGCGGGACCAGTGTCAGTTGATAGCGGGTCAGGCGCGGACCGGATTCACCCTGGCCAGCGCTGTGGATATGGCCATGCAGGCCAATGTTCTCGGCCCCGAGGGCTAGAAAAGCGGGTTTGTGGAGCAGACTTTCCAGGTCGAGGTCGGCGCTTGCGCTGAACAGTTCGATATCGATGCGGTAGGGCTGGTTGAGGCCTTCGCGGCCCTTGAAACCGAGTACGTGCAGGTCGTGCTCGCACGCATCGAGGGTCAGTTTGAAGCGCTGTTGATTCGTCGCGCTGAACATCCGCTGTTCCTTTTACCAAAAGGGGGCGGATGATTCTGCTTGCGGCTTTGATTGAGATGAATAGTGGCTACACAAAACAGAATAGTCCTACGCCTGACGAAGCTAAATCCATGATGTATTTACGTTTTCTGCGATGTAGATGGCACCGGTTTCACTCGTAAGGGAGATCTACAAACCATCCGAGTTTTTCGGGCAAATCCTATAACTCCGGGAAGGTTCTTACATGATGGCGGTGAAAACTGTATCTACAACAAGTAGGTTCATGCCCGCTGGATACTCCAAGCACAGTAGGAAAAGGGAACACATTAAGACTTGACCTACAGGGTAGATGATAAGCATTATCATTCGCTTGCAATCGGTCCGGTGCTTCCGTGAGTCAGTCCCACTTCAATACTGTCTTCCTCGCCCAGCGTGTCACGCTGCTGCGGACCTTGCAGCGCATGGTCAATAACCCCAGCACCGCCGAAGACCTGCTGCAGGAAACCTACCTGCGGGTTACCCGTGCCCTGAGCGAACGCCCGGTGGATCACCTCGAGCCCTTCGTCTTCCAGACCGCCCGCAACCTGGCCCTGGACCATCTGCGCGCGCTGCGTATCCAGTCGCGCACCCTGATGGACGATGTGTCGCTGGACGTCATGCAGAATATCGCCGCCCCCCTGAGCACGGCGGAAGACGCCATCCACGCCGAGCAGATGCTCAAGCGCCTGAGCGTCAGCCTTGGCCAGTTGAGTGCCCGCCAGCAGCAGATTTTCATCCTCAGCCGCCTCCACGGCTGCAGCTACCAGGAGATCGCCGACGAGCTCGATGTGTCCCTGAGCACCGTGCAAAAAGAGCTCAAGCTGATCATGGCGATCTGTGTCGGTGTGGCCGAACGCCTGGATCGCCCTTAAGCTCTGCTGCCCGATAGCGTGGATAATCCGCTCAAACGTCCTACAGCTCTATCACGCAAAACCATAAGATCGTTGAACCAAACCGTGGCAAACGTTGCCGAGGAACACCCGTGACAGACAGTCAAGACCCGCGCCCCTCCGGGACGGTGCCCCATGACGCAGCCATGGATCAGGCACTGGACTGGCTGATCCTGATGGAGTGCCCGAGCGCCGAGCAGCAGGCCGCCTTCGACACCTGGCTGGCCGCCGACCCGCACCATGCCCAGGCCTATGCCCGCGCCAGCGGCGCCTGGAACGCGCCACCGGTGTTTGCCGCCGCCCAGGTCCTGCAACAACAGCGACGCCCGTCACCACTGCGGCGCCTGCGCCCACACTGGAAACCCCTGGCCACCGCCGCCGTGCTGCTGATCGCCATCGGCAGCTACAGCAATCTGCCCCTGCGCCTGCAGGCCGATCACCTGACCGTGGCCGGCGAACGCCAGCATCTGCAACTCGAGAACGGCTCGAAAGTCTTGCTCAACACCAATTCAGCGTTCTCCAGCAACTTCAGCGGCCGCCAACACAGGGCTCGGCTGTACAAGGGCGAAGCGTTCTTCGAGGTCGCCGCCGAGCGCGAACACCCTCTGGAAATCGATGCCGGACCAGTGCACGCCAGTGTCAGCGATACCAGCTTCGCCGTGCGCTACCTCGATGGCGAGGCGCAGGTGCAGGTCCAGCGCGGCGATGTCGACCTGCGCACTCTCGATGACAGCGCGCGCCTGCGTCTCTCCGCCGGTAACAGCGTAAAGGTCGGGCCCCATGGCTTCGGCCGCCCGGAAAAACTCGATGCGCAGAAGGACCTGGCCTGGGTCCAGGGCCGCCTGGTGTTCGAAAACTGCCCCATGGGCCAGGTCCTGGCCGAACTGCGGCGCTATTACCCCGGCTGGATCGTCAACAACAACGAACACCTGGCCCAGGTCGCCGTCACCGGCAACTACCGCCTGGACAAGCCCCTGGACGTGGTCCGCTCCCTGGCCCAGATCACCTCCGCCAAGGTTTCGGAGTACCCGGCGCTGGTGATTCTCAACTGAGAACCATTATTTTTACTCGATAGCCCCAGGTGATTCGTCTCGTTATAGCTAATGCGATTGATTCTCACTTTGAATCACGCAACACCTATAACGATTCGTCCACCCGGGAGCGCTATCGATGCCCACTCGTTTCACCTCCAAGGCCCGCGCCGGCGGCCTGCAACAATGCACTTTGTCCTTGCTGACCGCCGCCGTCCTGCTGGCCGGCGTACAAGCAACGCCAGTGCTGGCCGCCAGTAGCGCCGAACAACCGGCCAGGAGCCTGGGCAACTACAGTTTCTCGATCGCGCAACAACCCCTGGTCTCGGCGCTCAACGCCTTCACCTCGATCACCGGCTGGCAGGTCGGCTTGCCCGCCGAACTCGGCCAGGGCGTGGCCTCGCCGGGCGTACGCGGTGCGCTGCCGCCGGAAAAAGCCCTCGAGCGCCTGCTGGTCAGCACCAACCTGAGCTACCGTAAAGTCGGCGACAACAGCATCGTCCTGGAAAAACGCGCCAGCGGCAGCACCCTGAACCTGGAACAGGTGACCATCAGCGCCACCCGCCAGGAGCAGGACGTCAACTCGGTGCCCAACACCGTGACGGTGAAGGACCGCCAGCAACTCGACCGCCAGAACGTCAACACCCTCAAGCAACTGGTGCGTGACGAACCCGGTGTCTCGGTCGGCGGTACCGGCCAGCGTGGCGGTGGCATCAGCAACTACAACATTCGTGGCATCGACGGCGACCGGATCCTGACCCAGGTCGACGGCGTCGAGATCCCCGACAGTTTCTTCAACGGCCCCTACGCCAATACCCAGCGCAATTACGTCGACCCGGAAATCATCAAGCGCGTGGAGATCCTCCGCGGCCCGGCCTCGGTGCTCTACGGCAGCAACGCCATCGGCGGCGCCGTGAGCTACTACACCCTCGACCCGGAGGACATCATCAAGCCCGGCCAGGACGTCGGCGCCCGCCTGAAAAGCGGCTACAGCTCGGCCGATAACAGCTGGCTGACCTCCGGCACCGTCGCCGGACGCAGCGGCGACTTCAACGGCTTGCTGCACCTGAGCCAGCGCAACGGACGTGAGACCGAGTCCTATGGCGATACCGGCGGCGACGGCCTGAACCGCACCGCCGCGAACCCGGAGAAGGCCCGGGCCACCAACGTGTTGGCCAAGCTCGGCTGGAACTACAACGACACCTCGCGCCTGGGCCTGACCTATGAGCGCTACAAGGACTCAGTCGATACCAACGAACGCAGCGCCGTCGGCGGCCCGTTCAACGTCGGCCAGCCGCTGGGCATGTACCGCTCGCGCACCGGCAACGACACCATCAGCCGTGAACGCTTCGGCATCGAGAACAGCTTCGGCCTGGACAGCGCCGTGGCCGATCATGTCAAGTTGAGCCTGAACTACCAGATCGCGAAGACCGACCAGAGCACCCTGGAAAACTACTTCCCGTTCACCCGTAATGTCCTGCGCAGCCGCGATACGGTCTACGAAGAGAAGCAATGGGTCTTCGATGCCCAGGCCGACAAGGCCTTCACTATCGGTGCGACCGATCACCTGCTGACCTACGGCACCACCCTCAAGCAACAGGAGGTCACCGGTTCCCGTAGCGGTTCCGGGGTCTGCCTGGCCGTGGGCCGGGGCTGTACCGCCGTGGGCGCCGACAGTCCGTCCGACCGCCTGGTCAAGTCCAACGACTTCCCCGACCCGACCATCGACAGCTACAGCCTGTTCGCCCAGGACCAGATCAGTTGGAACCAATGGACCTTCCTGCCGGGCCTGCGCTATGACTACACCCAGCTCAAGCCGCATATCACCCAGGAGTTCCTCAACACTATCGCCGCAGCGGGCGGCGGCGCCGTCGACGGCTCCAACAAGACCTGGCATCGCGTCTCGCCCAAGTTCGGCCTGACCTACGCCCTGAGCGACCAGTACACCTGGTACGGCCAGTACGCCGAAGGTTTCCGCACCCCGTCGGCCAAGGCCTTGTACGGTCGCTTCCAGAACCTGAGCACCGGCTATCAGGTCGCACCGAACCCGAACCTGCAACCGGAAAAGAGCAAGAGCTACGAGACCGGCCTGCGCGGCAAGTTCGACGCCGGCTCGTTTGACGTGGCGGTGTTCTACAACCAGTACCGCGACTTCATCAACGAAGACGCCATCGCCCCCGGCTACAGCGAGCTGACCTTCCAGACCAACAACATCCGGCACGCCACCATCAAGGGTGCCGAGTTCAAGGGGCGCCTCAACCTGGATGCCTTCGGTGCGCCGCAGGGTCTCTATAGCAAGGGTTCCGTGGCCTATGCCTATGGCCGCAACAACGACACCGGGCAACCGCTCAACAGCGTCAACCCCCTCACCGCCGTCATGGGCCTGGGCTACGACCAGGACAACTACGGCGGCCTGTTGAGCTGGACGCTGGTGCAACGCAAGAACCTGGTCGACAGCAGCAACTTCTTCTCCCCGGACGGCAAGGGCGAGCAGTTCAAGACCCCGGGCTACGGCCTGCTGGACCTGACCGGCTACTACAAGGTCAGCCATGACATCACCGTCAATGCCGGTCTCTACAACCTGGCCGACAAGAAGTACTGGAACTGGGATGACGTACGCGGCTACGACAGCGTCGGCGAAGCCGGTGTGCTGAACCCGGCCAACCTCGAGCGCCTGACCGCCCCGGGACGCAACTTCTCGGTCAACCTGGTCTGGGATATCTGACCGGACCGCACCTCACCCGGCCGAATATT
Organism: Pseudomonas gingeri; assembly: GCF_013385425.1. Lineage (GTDB taxonomy): Bacteria > Pseudomonadota > Gammaproteobacteria > Pseudomonadales > Pseudomonadaceae > Aquipseudomonas > Aquipseudomonas gingeri_D. The sequence continues at coordinate 110,555 of NZ_JACAQA010000019.1, forward strand.
GCAGGGCCCGGGTGAGTTTTTTTACTGTCGCGCGTCTTCTGATTCGTCTCGTCAGACAGTGCCTCTCATTCTCAAGGACATGCTCATGACCACCCCGGACAACACCCAACGCCCGAGCCTGCGCTCGCAACGCCTGAACCAGATCACCCATGAACCCCATGCCAGGCTCGACCAGTTGGTCAAAACCCATGCGCCGTTCGAAACCCAGGCGAATTTCGCCCGTTTCGTGGTGGCCCAGTACCTGTTCCAGTCGGAGTTGGTGTCGCTGTACAACGATCCCGAACTGATCGCCATCGTTCCGGACCTGGCCGAACGTTGCCGCGCGGAAGCGGCCAAGGCCGATCTGGCGGACCTGGACACCGAAGTACCTGCGCCGATGGCCGGTGCCGTGAAGAACCCGAGCAAGGCCGAAGCCCTGGGCTGGCTCTTCGTTTCCGAGGGTTCCAAGCTCGGCGCCGCGTTCCTGATCAAGCGCGCCGTTGGCCTGGGCCTCAGCGAAACCTTCGGTGCCCGCCACCTGGGCGAACCGGTCGGCGGTCGCGCCGAGGGCTGGAAAAGCTTTACCCGGACCCTCGACGGGCTGGAGCTGAGCGCCGAAGAAGAAGCCGCTGCGGAGAAAGGCGCGATTGATGCGTTCGTGCGCTTTACCCTGTTGCTGGAACAGGCTTACGCCACGGCGCCGGAACTGGCCTGAGTAGGAGCGAGCTTGCTCGCGATGGACGTCAACGATGACGCAGGATAACTGGAGCACCGCAGCGCTCTTCAGACCATCGCGAGCAAGCTCGCTCCTACACGTTACGCGTAGCGCCCTAATCTTGCGTACACCCCTTTGCACAGGCAACCACAGGATCCGGGGCTTGAGCCATTCACTCCATCGCCGCACAATTGACGCCATGACCCAGCCAAAACCCTCCTCCTCCAAACTCGTCCGCGTGCTCTTCGGCCTGCTCGCCTATGTCAGCCTGGGTATCGGCCTGGTCGCCATCGTCATTCCCGGCCTGCCGACCACCGAGTTCATCCTGCTGGCCGCCTGGGCCGCCACCAAAAGTTCGCCGCGCCTGAGTGCCTGGCTGGAAAACCACCGGCTGTTCGGCCCGATCCTGAGCAACTGGCGCAACGGCAAGATCATCACCCGCAAGGCCAAGGTCAGTGCCACCGTGAGCATGCTGCTCTGCGCCACGCTGATGCTGGTAATGCTCGAACACGGCTGGCCGATCTACCTGGCCATCGCCGGGATGAGCCTGGGCAACCTGTGGATCTGGTCGCGTCCGGAGCGGCTTGCGCTGCCTGACGCGTCCTGAGCCCCCGTCAGTTCCTGCGGGAGGGCATTTTTCGGCAAACACCGACTTGTAAGCCGGCTTGCTGGCGATGGCAGCGACGCGGTTTCCTGTTAATCCGCGTCGCCCGGATCGCCAGCAAGCCGGCTCCTACAGGGACCGCATGGATCGGAATAGCAGGGCCAGGATCAAGAATATATTGACGGTCTGGAGGCCACACCCGACATCGACAATCGCCCGTATTTCAGGTGCAATGGCCCTTCTCACGGAGAGCCTTCGATGACCGATCTATTGACGTCCATTCAAGCCGCACTCGACCTGCCCCTCTCGCCGCCACTGTTCACCGGCAGCGGCGTTCTACCCTCGACTTTTGCCGTTACCGAACTGGCCGGCGCCACACTCGCCGCTGCCGGCCAGGCCGTCGCCGAACTGCTGCTGCAACAGAACGGGCAGCGCCCCGCCGTCGAAGTCGACCGGCGCCTGGCTTCACTCTGGTTCGGCACGGCGGTACAACCCGCAGGCTGGGAAATCCCGCCGCCCTGGGACCCGATTGCCGGCGACTACGCCAGCGCCGATGGCTGGATCCGCCTGCACACCAACGCCCCCCATCATCGCCGCGCCGCCGAGCGCGTCCTGGGACTGGCGGCGGATCGCAGCGCCATGGCTGAAAAAGTTGCCCAATGGGCGGCCGACGAGCTGGAGCTGGCGGTGGTCGAGGCCGGTGGCTGCGCCGCGCAAATGCGCTCATGGGCCGCCTGGAAGGAACACCCCCAAGGGCTTGCGGTCAATGCCGAGCCTCTGGTTCAGCGAAACACCCACGACAGCCATGGTTCACGGACCTGGCTCGGCTCGCAGGTACGGCCATTGGCAGGCATCAAAGTTCTCGACCTGACCCGCGTACTCGCCGGCCCCGTGGCCAGCCGCTTGCTGGCAGGGCTGGGTGCCGAGGTGCTGCGCATCGATCCGCCGAGCTGGGACGAGCCGGCCCTGACCCCGGACGTGACCCTGGGCAAGCACTGCGCCCGCCTGAACCTGCATGACGCGGCTGATCGCGAGATCTTCGAAGGCCTGCTCGGCGGGGCCGATATCCTCCTGCACGGCTACCGCGCCGATGCACTGGACGGGCTCGGCTACGATGCCCGACGGCGCCAGCGCCTGGCCCCCGGGCTGATCGATGTGAGCCTGAACGCCTACGGCTGGAGCGGCCCGTGGCGCAATCGCCGGGGCTTCGACAGCCTGGTGCAGATGAGCAGTGGTATCGCCCAGGCCGGCATGTTGTGGAAACAGGCGGACAAGCCCGTCCCACTGCCGGTGCAAGCGCTGGACCATGCCACCGGCTACCTGATGGCGGCCGCGGCGATCCGCGCGCTGACCGAACGGTTGCACAGCGGGCTGGGAGGGTCGGCGCGTTTGTCACTGGCCCGTACGGCGAAGTTGCTGGTGGAACAGGGGGCGGTCAATGGGACCGAAGCGCTGTTGCCCGCAGGGGCGCAGGACTGGAACCCGGTGCTGGAACAGACGTCCTGGGGCCCGGCGCAACGTTTGCTGTCGCCGCTGAAGGTCGGGGCGGTGCCGTTGCAGTGGGCCTTGGCTGCTACGAAGCTGGGGACTCATCCGCCGCAGTGGTGGTGAGTTCGAAACCGCTTTCGCGGGCAAGCCACGCTCCTACAGTTTGGTGTCGTACATGACATTTCGTTTTCACGCAAAACTGTAGGAGCGTGGCTTGCCCGCGAAGAGGCCCTCTGGATCATCAACCACCTCAAGGATCCCCCGGGGATTCAGCATCAATGCTCCTCCCTCGTAGACCCCATCACCACGCCGAAGCGCAGTTCTCAGGTCGTCACTTGATATATGCGTCATCTTGATTACTTAATTGTTTCAATATTTAACAAAGCAACAAATGCTCACTCGATTAATTATCCAATGTGCCACTACGTTTATTCGATAGGGATGAAAAAAGTAGTCGCTCAAGACCGATAGCACCTATGAAACCCGTTCGACTCGATGATCCTGTGGGCTGTTTCCAATAAATCGAACGCGTTTAAAAAAACGCTGTCCGAAATTTGCACAATCCACAGGTTTGTCTAGTTTAAGCCTCCACAGCAATACGAAATATTCTTTTCAACGCTCATTCGACCGCTCTAGGACGGGTGTCTTAAGACGCAGGCCCGCGTGTCCGCGCGGCCCCAAAAGTCGTTCATAAACAACGGAATGTGCCAATGATCTGATCTATATCATTTTTCGTTTTTGCCCCTGGCCTACCCTATCGCCTCAATTCCCATGGATTGGAGTCATGCAATGTCTGAATCACCCGGAAAACTGCGATTAGGTGCGCTGGTCGCTCTGGTGGTGGGTTCAATGATTGGCGGCGGTATCTTTTCCCTGCCGCAAAACATGGCTGCCAGCGCCGATGTCGGCGCGGTATTGATTGGCTGGGCGATTACCGCCGTGGGCATGTTGACCCTGGCCTTCGTGTTCCAGACCCTGGCCAATCGCAAACCGAACCTGGACGGTGGGGTCTACGCCTACGCCAAGGCCGGTTTCGGCGACTATATGGGTTTCTCGTCCGCCTGGGGTTACTGGATCAGTGCCTGGCTGGGCAACGTCGGCTACTTCGTCCTGCTGTTCAGCACCCTGGGTTACTTCTTCCCGGTGTTTGGCGAAGGCAATACCGTGGCCGCCGTCGTCGGGGCCTCGGTGCTGTTGTGGGCCGTGCACTGGCTGGTACTGCGCGGTATCAAGGAAGCGGCCTTCATCAACCTGGTCACCACCGTGGCCAAGGTCGTGCCGCTGCTGCTGTTCCTGCTGATCGCGCTGTTCGCTTTCAAGCTGGATATCTTCACCGCCGACATTTGGGGCGTGAAGAACCCGAGCCTGGGCAGTGTCATGAACCAGGTGCGCAATATGATGCTGGTCACCGTCTGGGTGTTTATCGGCATCGAGGGCGCGAGCATCTTCTCTGCCCGCGCGGAAAAACGCTCGGACGTGGGCAAGGCCACGGTCATCGGTTTTATCACCGTGTTGCTGTTCCTGGTGCTGGTCAACGTCCTGTCCCTGGGGATCATGACCCAGCCGGAACTGGCGAAACTGCAGAACCCGTCCATGGCCGCCGTGCTCGAACATGTAGTCGGCCACTGGGGCGCGGTGCTGATCAGCGTCGGCCTGATCATCTCGCTGCTCGGCGCCCTGCTGTCCTGGGTGCTGCTGTGCGCGGAGATCATGTTCGCCGCCGCCAAGGACCACACCATGCCGGAGTTCCTGCGCCGCGAGAACGCCAACCAGGTACCGGCCAACGCCCTCTGGCTGACCAACGCCATGGTGCAGATCTTCCTGATCATCACGCTGTTTTCCGCCAGTACCTACCTGTCGCTGATCTACCTCGCCACCTCGATGATCCTGGTGCCCTACCTGTGGTCGGCGGCCTATGCCGTGCTGCTGGCGGTGCGCGGCGAAAGTTATGAACAGGCCCCGGGCGAACGCCGCAAGGACCTGGTCATCGGCGCCATCGCCCTGATCTACGCGATCTGGCTGCTGTACGCCGGCGGCACCAAGTACCTGCTGCTCTCCGCCCTGCTCTATGCCCCCGGCGTGATTCTGTTCGCCAAGGCCAAGCACGAGCTGGGCAAAGCGATTTTCACCACTGTCGAGAAGCTGATTTTCGCCGCGGTGGTCATAGGCGCCCTGGTGGCTGCCTATGGCCTGTACGACGGCTTCCTGACCCTTTGACACCCTGATTGTTTCGTTCCCTGGAGGATCTGCAATGACCACGGAAAAAGTGAAATACGGCGTTCATTCCGAAGCCGGCAAGCTGCGCAAGGTGCTGGTCTGCTCACCGGGCCTGGCGCACCAGCGGCTGACTCCGAACAACTGCGATGAGCTGCTGTTCGACGATGTGATCTGGGTGGCCCAGGCCAAGCGCGATCACTTCGACTTCGTCACCAAGATGCGCGAACGCGATATCGACGTGCTGGAAATGCACAACCTGCTGACCGATATCGTCGCTCAGAAGGAAGCCCTGGACTGGATCCTCGAACGCAAGATCACCGCCAACCAGGTCGGCCTGGGGCTGGTCCACGAGGTCGACTCGTGGCTGCGCAGCCTGGAACCGCGCAAGATCGCCGAGTTCCTGATCGGCGGCGTCTCGGCCGATGACCTGCCGAACAGCTTCGGCGGCAAGACCATCGAGATGTTCCGCGACTTCCTCGGCCACTCCAGCTTTATCCTGCCGCCGCTGCCCAATACCCAGTTCACCCGCGACACCACCTGCTGGATCTTTGGCGGCGTGACCCTCAACCCGATGTACTGGCCGGCGCGACGCCAGGAAACCCTGCTGGCCAGTGCCATCTACAAATTCCACCCGGAATTCGTCAACGCCGACTTCCAGGTCTGGTACGGCGACCCGGACCAGGAGCACGGCAACGCCACCCTCGAAGGCGGCGACGTGATGCCCCTGGGCAACGGCGTGGTGCTGATCGGCATGGGCGAACGCTCCTCGCGCCAGGCCATCGGCCAGCTGGCGCTGAACCTGTTCAAGCACAACGCCGTGGAGCGGGTGATCGTCGCCGGCCTGCCGAAGTCCCGCGCGGCCATGCACCTGGACACCGTATTCAGCTTCTGCAACCGCGACCTGGTGACCATCTTCCCGGAAGTAGTGAACCAGATCGTCGCCTTCACCCTGCGCCCTGACGAGAGCAAGCCCGGTGGCATCGATGTCCGCCGGGAAGAAACCAACTTCCTCGACACCGTCGCCCAGGCCCTCAACCTCAAGGCCCTGCGGGTGGTGGAAACCGGCGGCAACAGCTTCGCCGCCGAACGCGAACAGTGGGACGACGGTAACAACGTGGTGGCCGTGGAGCCCGGCGTGGTGATCGGCTACGACCGCAACACCTACACCAACACCCTGCTGCGCAAGGCCGGCGTGGAGGTCATCACCATCAGCGCCAGCGAACTGGGCCGTGGCCGCGGCGGTGGTCACTGCATGACCTGCCCGATCATCCGTGACCCGATCGATTACTGACCGATATTCAAGCCTGCCCTTGCCCCTGGTAGGAGCCGGGCTTGCCCGCGAAGCTTTTGGCGATCTTGAAGACGCCTTCGCGGGCAAGCCCAGCTCCTACAGGACGGCGGCACCCGACCGAGACAGGCGGATAACCCATACCCGAGGAGATCCAAGAAATGGCTTTTAATATGCGTAACCGCAGCCTGCTGAGCTTGATGCACCACACCAATCGCGAGCTGCACTACCTGCTGGACCTGTCCCGCGACCTCAAGCGCGCCAAGTACACCGGCACCGAGCAGCAGCACCTCAAGGGCAAGAACATCGCGCTGATCTTCGAGAAGACCTCGACCCGCACCCGTTGCGCCTTCGAAGTCGCGGCCCATGACCAGGGCGCCCACGTCACCTATATCGACCCGGTGTCGTCGCAGATCGGCCACAAGGAAAGCATGAAGGACACCGCCCGCGTGCTGGGGCGGATGTTCGACGCCATCGAGTACCGGGGCTTCGAACAGGAGATCGTCGAAGAACTGGCGAAGTTCGCCGGCGTGCCGGTGTTCAACGGCCTGACCGCCGAGTTCCACCCGACACAGATGATCGCCGACACCCTGACCATGCGCGAGCACAGCGACAAGCCGCTGCATGACATCAGCTACGCCTACCTTGGCGATGCGCGCTACAACATGGGCAACTCGCTGCTGATGATCGGCGCCAAGCTGGGTATGGACGTGCGCATCGGTGCGCCAAAAGCCCTCTGGCCCCATGACGATTTCATCGCCCAGTGCAAGGCCTTTGCCGAGGAAAGCGGCGCGCGCATCACCATCACCGAAGACCCGCAGGAAGCGGTCAAGGGCGTGGACTTCATCCACACCGATATCTGGGTGTCCATGGGTGAGCCGGTGGAGGCCTGGGACGAACGTATCGAGCAACTGATGCCGTATCAGGTCAATGCAAAAATGATGAAGGCCTCAGGCAATCCCCGGGTCAAGTTCATGCACTGCCTGCCGGCGTTCCACAACAGCGAGACCAAGGTCGGCAAGGATATCGCGTCGCGTTACCCGCACCTGGCCAATGGAGTTGAAGTGACCGAGGAGGTGTTCGAGTCGCCGGCCAATATCGCTTTCGAGCAGGCGGAAAACCGCATGCACACGATCAAGGCGATCCTGGTGTCGGCGCTGGCGGATATCTAGGACCGGCGCTCCCCCTGTAGGAGCGAGCAAGCTCGCGATAATCGCACGGGCGCCCTGTGACACCTGGTACCCCGCGTTATCGTCGACCTCCATCGCGAGCAAGCTCGCTCCTACAGGGGAACTCATGCAACCTCTGGAAGGACAGTACTTATGCGTATCGTCGTCGCATTGGGCGGTAACGCCCTCCTGCGTCGTGGTGAACCCATGACCGCGGACAATCAACGCGCCAATATCCGTATCGCCACCGAACAGATTGCCAAGATCTACCCCGGCAACCAGTTGGTCATCGCCCACGGCAACGGCCCGCAGGTCGGCCTGCTGTCGTTGCAGGCGGCCGCCTACACCCAGCTCTCGCCCTACCCGCTGGACGTGCTCGGCGCCGAAACCGAAGGCATGATCGGCTACATCATCGAACAGGAACTGGGCAACCTGCTGGACTTCGAAGTGCCCTTCGCCACCCTGCTCACCCAGGTCGAAGTCGACCCCGAGGACCCGGCTTTCCAGCATCCGAGCAAGCCCATCGGCCCGGTCTACAGCAAGGCCGAAGCAGAACGACTGGCCACTGAAAAAGGCTGGAGCATCGCCCCGGACGGCGACAAATTCCGCCGCGTGGTCGCCAGCCCGAAACCCAAGCGCATCTTCGAGATCCGTCCGATCAAATGGCTGCTGGACAAGGGCAGCATCGTGATCTGTGCCGGCGGTGGCGGCATCCCGACAATGTACGGCGAGGACGGCAAGCTCAAGGGCATCGAAGCGGTGATCGACAAGGACCTGTGCTCGGCGCTGCTGGCCGAACAGCTGGAGGCCGACCTGCTGGTGATCGCCACGGACGTCAATGCCGCTTTTGTCGACTGGGGCCAGCCGTCCCAGAAGGCCATTATCCAGGCCCATCCGGACGATCTCGAAAAACTCGGTTTCGCCGCCGGCTCCATGGGCCCGAAAGTCCAGGCCGCCTGCGAGTTCGCCCGGCACACCGGCAAGGCCGCGGTGATCGGTTCACTGGCGGATATCGAGGCGATAGTCCAAGGTAAGGCGGGTACGCGGATCAGTACGGCACAGCCCGGCATCACTTATTCATGAGAACCATCGGGCAGGCCCGTGGTCTGCCCTACTCCATGCCTTGAAGGAGAACACCATGGCCACGTTCACGCCCGGTCACCTGCATATCGAGCGCCATGCGCTGAACAAGGACGATTTCAGCTACAACCTGAGTTTCGACTATGAAGTCGCCCAGGACCCGAAGGAAGGCACCGGCATGCGCTTTACCTTGCACGGCACCATCGAGGGCAAGTCCCTCGACGAGTCGTTCTTCATGCCCAAGGACCAGGCCTTCGACTTTGCCCGCGTCGCCAGCCATATCGCGCAGAAATACGGCATGCCGAAAAATGCCAGCATCATTTCCCTGCACAAATACTACGACGAGATGTTCGAGGATGTGCGGGCCAAGCTCGACGTCAAGTCAGGCGACCCGATGAAGCTTGAACATCTGAGCTGACCAGAGGCTCGTTCCAGTAACAGGACAGGGGCGTTCACGCGGTAGATTTCACCAAACCCCACACGCCAAGGCATAATTGCCGCCCTCGCGCCCGGAACACCGAATCGCCCCATGCGTATCCACGTCAGTTTCATCGACCGCGTCGGCATCACCCAGGAAGTCCTGGCCCTGCTCGGTGGACGCAATCTCAACCTGGATGCGGTGGAGATGGTTCCGCCCAACGTCTATATCGACGCCCCGACCCTCAGCCCGCAAGTGCTCGAGGAGTTGCGCGACGCGCTGTTCAGCGTCCGTGGCGTAGAGGCGGTGACGGTGGTGGATATCCTCCCGGGACAGCGCCGCCACCTGCAACTCGACGCCCTGCTCGCGGCCATGACCGACCCGGTGCTGGCCCTGGACAGCGCCGGCCACGTGCTGCTGGCCAACCCGGCGCTGATTGCCCTGTACGGTCGCGAGCCGGCGGGTGAAAGCGTCGCCGAACTCTTTGCCGACCCCAATCTCCTGGACACCCTGCTGGAAAACGGTTTCCGCCTGCCGCTGCGGGAAATCACCGTCAACGGCCAGACCCTGCTGCTCGACGCCACGCCGATCACCGATGCCGGCGCACTGCTGACCCTGTACCAGCCGAACCGCATCGGCGAGCGTCTGTCGGCTCTGCACCACGACCATGCCGAAGGTTTCGACGCGCTGCTCGGCGAGTCTCCGGCGATTCGTACCCTCAAGGCCCGTGCCCAGCGGGTCGCGGCCCTCGACGCACCGCTGCTGATCCAGGGCGAAACCGGCACCGGCAAGGAGCTGGTGGCGCGGGCCTGCCATGCCATCAGTGCGCGCCACAGTGCCCCCTTCCTGGCCCTGAACTGCGCGGCCCTGCCGGAGAACCTCGCCGAAAGCGAACTGTTCGGCTACGCCCCCGGGGCCTTTACCGGCGCCCAGCGCGGCGGCAAGCCGGGACTGATGGAATTGGCGAACCAGGGCACGGTGTTTCTTGATGAGATCGGCGAAATGTCGCCATACCTGCAAGCCAAGTTGCTGCGTTTTCTCAATGACGGCAGCTTCCGTCGCGTCGGCGGGGACCGCGAGGTCAAGGTCAACGTGCGGATTCTCAGCGCCACCCACCGCAACCTGGAGAAGATGGTCAGCGAAGGCAGTTTTCGCGAAGACCTGTTCTACCGGCTGAACGTGCTCAATGTCGAGGTCCCGCCGCTGCGCGAGCGCGGCCAGGACATCCTGTTGCTGGCACGCTATTTCATGCAGCAGGCCTGCACGCAGATCCAGCGTCCGGTCTGCCGGCTGGCACCCGGAACCTATCCAGCGTTGCTGGACAACCGCTGGCCGGGCAATGTACGGCAATTGCAGAACGTGATCTTCCGCGCGGCGGCGATCTGCGAGAGCAGCGTGGTGGATATCGGCGACCTGGACATTGCCGGAACCTCGGTGGCACGTCAGAGCGACCCGGAGATCGACAGCCTGGAACAGGCGGTCGAGGATTTCGAGAAGACCCTGCTGGAAAAGCTCTACGTGCAGTATCCCTCGACCCGGCAACTGGCCAGTCGACTGCAGACCTCCCATACGGCCATTGCCCATCGCCTGCGCAAATACGGCATTCCCGGCAAGCCCTGAGGCAACACGCACGAAAAGCGACCTCCATCTGTACTGAAAGCGCTACAGTGGAACGATTTCGCTACACTTCAAGCCAATCCCCACTGCACAAGGCTTTGATCCTGTTAGGCTTTTTTTCTGCCCTCCAGCTGTAGCGATTTCGCTACAGCTGCGGCCATCCAGTGTGCGCAAAAAACCCGCAAACCCTTGATTTACAAGCCCCGCGAAGTATTGGCCACAAACTTGCTATGGGAACTCCCATTCAGCGGGACGTCGATCCCGCATCCCCTGCGTCCACCTGACGACGAGTCTGGCCCCCTTAGGAGTTTCCATGAGCGAGTTGCGTTTTACTGAAGACCACGAATGGCTGCGTACCGAAGCCGATGGCAGTGTCACGGTCGGCATCACGGCTTTCGCGCAAAACGCCCTGGGCGACGTGGTGTTTGTGCAACTGCCGGAACTGCAGCAGTACGACAAAGGCGCCGAAGCCGCCACCGTGGAATCGGTCAAGGCCGCCAGCGGCGTGTACATGCCCCTGGACGGTGAAGTGCTCGAATTCAACCCGGCGCTGGAAGACAGCCCCGAGCTGGTCAACGAAGATCCGCTGGGCGAAGGCTGGTTTTTCCGCTTCCGCCCAACCGATGCCTCGGCAGTCGCTAGACTGCTGGATCAGGATGCCTACGACCAACTGATCAAAGCCAACGCCTGAGGAACTGTCATGACTGTCAATCTCAGCACCGCCAACGAATTTATCGCCCGTCATATCGGCCCGCGCCAGACAGACGAACAGGCCATGCTCGAAACCCTCGGTTTCGACTCCCTGCAAGCCCTCAGCGCCAGCGTGATCCCCGACAGCATCAAGGGCACCAGCGTCCTTGACCTCGGGGCCGGGCAAAGCGAAGCCGACGCCCTGGCGTCGATCAAGGCCATCGCCGCGAAAAACCAGCTGTTCAAGACCTACATCGGCCAGGGCTACTACAACTGCCATACGCCGTCGCCGATCCTGCGCAACCTCCTGGAAAACCCCGCCTGGTACACCGCCTACACCCCGTACCAACCGGAAATCTCCCAGGGTCGCCTGGAAGCGCTGCTGAATTTCCAGACCCTGATCAGCGACCTCAGCGGCCTGCCGATCGCCAACGCCTCGCTGCTCGACGAAGCCACCGCCGCCGCCGAAGCCATGACCTTCTGCAAGCGCCTGAGCAAGAACAAGGGCAGCAACGCCTTCTTCGCCTCCGTGCACTGCCATCCGCAGACCCTCGACGTCCTGCGCACCCGTGCCGAGCCCCTGGGCATCAACGTGGTGGTGGGCGATGAACACCAACTGACCGACGTCAGCCCGTTCTTCGGCGCCCTGCTGCAATACCCGGCGAGCAACGGTGATCTGTTCGACTACCGCGCCCTGACCGAGCGTTTCCATGCGGCCAACGCCCTGGTGGCGGTCGCCGCCGACCTGCTGGCCCTGACCCTGCTGACCCCGCCGGGCGAGTTCGGTGCCGACGTGGCCATCGGCAGCGCCCAGCGCTTTGGTGTCCCGCTGGGCTTCGGTGGCCCGCACGCGGCCTACTTCTCCACCCGCGATGCGTTCAAGCGCGACATGCCCGGCCGTCTGGTCGGCGTCTCGGTGGACCGTTTCGGCAAGCCGGCCCTGCGCCTGGCCATGCAGACCCGCGAGCAACATATCCGTCGCGAGAAAGCCACCAGCAACATCTGCACCGCCCAGGTCCTGCTGGCCAACATCGCCAGCATGTACGCGGTGTATCACGGTCCAAAAGGCCTGATCCAGATTGCCCAGCGTATCCACGGCTTCACCGCGATCCTCGCCAAGGGCTTGAGCGCCCTGGGCCTGACGGTCGAGCAGGACAACTTCTTCGACACCCTGACCCTCAACACCGGCGCCCAGACCGCGGCCCTGCACGAACAGGCCCATGCCCAGCGCATCAACCTGCGCGTCGTGGATGCCCAGCGCCTGGGCCTGTCCCTGGACGAAACCACCAGCCAGGCCGATATCGAAAACCTGTGGAAACTGCTGGCCGGCGGCAAGTCCGTACCGGACTTCAACGTCCTGGCCGCGTCGGTCGAAAGCCGTATCCCGGCAGCCCTGGTGCGCCAGTCGGCCATCCTCAGCCACCCGGTATTCAACCGTTATCACTCGGAAACCGAGCTGATGCGCTACCTGCGCAAGCTGGCCGACAAGGACCTGGCCCTGGATCGCACCATGATCCCGCTGGGCTCCTGCACCATGAAGCTCAATGCCGCCAGCGAAATGATCCCGGTGACCTGGGCCGAATTCGGTGCCCTGCACCCGTTCGCCCCGGCCGAGCAAAGCGCCGGCTACCAGCAACTGACCGACGAGCTGGAAGCGATGCTCTGCGCCGCCACCGGCTACGACGCGATTTCCCTGCAACCGAACGCCGGTTCCCAGGGCGAATACGCCGGCCTGCTGGCGATCCGCGCCTACCACCAGAGCCGTGGCGACGAGCGCCGCGATATCTGCCTGATCCCGTCGTCGGCCCACGGCACCAACCCGGCCACGGCGAACATGGCCGGCATGCGCGTGATCGTCACCGCCTGCGATGCCCGCGGTAACGTCGATATCGAAGACCTGCGGGCCAAGGCGATCGAGCACCGCGAGCACCTCGCCGCGCTGATGATCACCTACCCGTCGACCCACGGTGTGTTCGAGGAAGGTATCCGCGAAATCTGCGGCATCATTCATGACAACGGCGGCCAGGTGTATATCGACGGCGCCAACATGAACGCCATGGTCGGCCTCTGCGCCCCGGGCAAGTTCGGCGGCGATGTATCGCACCTGAACCTGCACAAGACCTTCTGCATTCCCCACGGCGGTGGCGGCCCGGGCGTCGGCCCGATCGGTGTGAAGTCGCACCTGACGCCGTTCCTGCCGGGTCACGGCACCATGGAGCGCAAGGAAGGCGCGGTCTGCGCGGCGCCGTTCGGCAGCGCAAGCATCCTGCCGATCACCTGGATGTATATCCGCATGATGGGTGGCGAAGGCCTCAAGCGCGCCTCGCAGTTGGCGATCCTCAATGCCAACTACATCGCCCGGCGCCTGGAAGAGCACTACCCGGTGCTCTACAGCGGCAGCAACGGCCTGGTGGCCCACGAGTGCATCCTCGACCTGCGTCCGTTGAAGGACAGCAGCGGCATCAGCGTCGATGACGTCGCCAAGCGCCTGATCGACTTCGGTTTCCATGCCCCGACCATGTCGTTCCCGGTGGCCGGCACCCTGATGATCGAGCCGACCGAAAGCGAATCCAAGGAAGAACTGGACCGCTTCTGCGACGCCATGATCCACATCCGCGAAGAAATCCGCGCGGTGGAAAACGGCAGCCTGGACAAGGACGACAACCCGCTGAAGAACGCCCCGCACACCGCGGCGGAAATCGTCGGCGAGTGGTTCCATCCGTACAGCCGCGAACAGGCGGTGTACCCGGTGGCGTCCTTGATCGAAGGCAAGTACTGGCCGCCGGTGGGGCGTGTCGACAACGTGTTCGGCGACCGCAACCTGGTCTGCGCCTGCCCGTCGATCGAGAACTACGCTTAACCCGGTGTAAACATCCGGTTCAGCGGTGCCTGCCCCGACGTCTTCGCGGGCAAGCACCGCTCCCACAGGTTTTTCGTTTGTACAAAAGGTCCGGATTCAACCCGGATATTGTGGGAGCGGAGCTTGCCCGCGAAGAGGCCCCTGAGGCCAGCAAAAACTTCGCGGTCAAACCCGCCCCTATAAGACACCTGACGTGCTTCCAAGCCGATAATTATTAGAAAACACCGGAGAACCCACATGTCCCTGAGCGTGTTCGACCTGTTCAAGATCGGCATCGGTCCCTCCAGCTCCCACACCGTCGGTCCGATGCGCGCAGCCGCGCGTTTCGTCGAGGGTTTGCGGCGCGAGCAACTGCTGTCACAGACCACCAGCGTCAAAGTCGAGCTGTACGGCTCCCTCGGCGCCACCGGCAAAGGCCATGGCAGCGACAAGGCCGTGCTCCTGGGCCTGGAAGGTGAACACCCGGATACCGTCGATACAGAATCCGTCGCCGCCCGCCTGCACACTATTCGCAGTAACGGCCGCCTGAATCTGCTCGGCGAGCACTCCATCGAATTCAATGAAAAACTCCACCTGGCGATGATCAGGAAACCCCTGGCCTATCACCCCAACGGCATGATCTTCCGCGCCTTCGACGCCGCCGGCATCCAGATCCGCAGCCGCGAGTATTACTCGGTGGGCGGCGGTTTCGTGGTCGATGAAGACGCCGCCGGCGCCGACCGCATCGTCGAGGACAGCACGCCGCTGACCTTCCCGTTCAAAAGCGCCAAGGAACTGCTCGGCCATTGCACCACCTACGGCCTGTCCATCAGCCAGGTGATGCTGACCAACGAAAGCGCCTGGCGCCCGGAGGCGGAAACCCGCGCCGGCCTGCTGAAGATCTGGCAGGTGATGCAGGACTGCGTCGACGCCGGTTGCCGCAATGAAGGCATCCTGCCCGGCGGCTTGAAGGTCAAGCGGCGCGCCGCGGCACTCCATCGCCAGCTGTGCAAGCACCCGGAAGCGGCGTTGCGCGATGCGCTGTCGGTGCTGGACTGGGTCAACCTCTACGCCCTGGCGGTCAATGAAGAAAACGCCAACGGCGGCCGCGTGGTCACCGCGCCCACCAACGGTGCGGCCGGGATCATCCCCGCCGTGTTGCATTACTACATGCGCTTTATTGCCGGTGCCAATGAAGACGGCGTGGTGCGTTTCCTTCTCACAGCCGCCGCCATCGGCATTCTCTACAAGGAAAACGCCTCGATCTCCGGCGCCGAAGTCGGCTGCCAGGGCGAAGTCGGCGTGGCCTGCTCGATGGCCGCCGGGGCCTTGTGCGAAGTGCTCGGCGGCACCGTGCAACAGGTGGAGAACGCCGCTGAAATCGGCATGGAACACAACCTTGGCCTGACCTGCGACCCCATCGGCGGCCTGGTGCAAGTGCCGTGCATCGAACGCAACGCCATGGGCTCGGTGAAAGCCATCAACGCCGTGCGCATGGCCCTGCGCGGCGACGGCCAGCACTTCGTCTCCCTCGACAAGGTGATTCGCACCATGCGCCAGACCGGCGCCGACATGAAAAGCAAATACAAGGAGACCGCGCGCGGCGGTCTGGCCGTCAACATCATCGAGTGCTGACCCTCATTCAAGGGGAGTGGTTCTGGCCATCCCCTCCACACCCCATTTAAGGAGCTGCAATGTCCACCGAATCCCTGAAGCAAACCCCGCTGCACGCCCTGCACCTGCAACTCGGCGCGCGCATGGTGCCGTTCGCCGGCTACGACATGCCGGTGCAATACCCGTTGGGCGTGATGAAAGAACACCAGCACACCCGTGAAAAAGCCGGGCTGTTCGATGTCTCGCACATGGGCCAGATCCGCCTGGTCGGCGCCGCTGCCGCCAAGGCCCTGGAAGCCCTGGTACCGGTGGATATCATCGACCTGCCGGTGGGCATGCAGCGTTATGCGATGTTCACCAACGAAGCCGGTGGCATCCTCGATGACCTGATGGTCGCCAACCTGGGCAACGACGAACTGTTCCTGGTGGTCAACGCCGCCTGCAAGGAACAGGACCTGGCGCACCTGCAAAAACACCTGGGCCACCTGTGCGAAGTCCTGCCTCTGTTCGAAGAACGCGCCCTGCTCGCCCTGCAAGGCCCGGCCGCGGTCAGCGTCCTGGCGCGCCTGGCCCCTGAAGTGACAAAAATGACCTTTATGCAGTTCGCCAGCGTGCGCCTGCTGGGGGTGGACTGCTACGTCAGCCGCTCCGGCTACACCGGCGAAGACGGTTTCGAAATTTCCGTACCGGCTGCCAGCGCCGAAGCCCTGGCCCGCAGCCTGCTGGCCGAAACCGAAGTCGAGGCCATCGGCCTCGGCGCCCGCGATTCCCTGCGCCTGGAAGCCGGCCTGTGCCTGTACGGGCACGACATGAACAGCGAGACCACCCCGGTCGAGGCCAGCCTGCTCTGGGCGATCTCCAAGGTCCGCCGCATCGACGGTGCACGGGCCGGTGGTTTCCCCGGTGCCGAGACGGTTTTTGCCCAGCAGCAACAGGGTGTGTCACGCAAACGTGTAGGCCTGTTACCGCAGGAACGCACACCGGTGCGCGAAGGCGCGGAAATCGTCGACCAGGACGGCCAGGTGATTGGCAATGTCTGCAGCGGCGGCTTCGGTCCGACCCTCGGCGCGCCTCTGGCCATGGGCTATGTAGACAGCTCGCAGGCCACCCTGGACAGCGAAGTCTGGGCCATCGTGCGCGGCAAGCGCGTACCGCTCAAGGTGAGCAAAATGCCGTTTGTGCCACAGCGTTACTACAGGGGCTGATACAGCGTCTTCAACAGGGGCCGATACCCCTGTTGATACTTACAGTAACAACTAAGCCGACGTTGAAACAGTGCACTACCTTGTCACGCAACCGCCACAAAACAGTGCATATATGCGTCAATGAACTTGCGTTATAACAGTCTAAAATAAGCCCACCCACGTGGATGGCCAGCGACCGCCTGCAAGGCCCTGCAACCCCCCATAAACAGCCATAAACCTGGGGGTTTCGCAGGGCTTGTTTTTTCTCCCGGAGTTGGCGTAGAGTTTCTCCACTGTGTTTGCATGGGTCGCTTGGAATCGTGACCTGGGCAGTAGCCTGAAGTTTGCTACAACCCGTTCGACGCCTCTTACTTTCCTGCAACCCAGCCCAGTACTCTTTCATATGAAAGGGACTGTCATTAATTTTAGCGTCAAGGAAATAAGAAAATGTCCCAACGTCAGAGCGGTACCGTCAAGTGGTTTAACGACGAGAAAGGTTTTGGTTTTATCACTCCAGAAAGCGGTCCGGATCTGTTCGTCCATTTCCGCGCTATTCAGGGCAACGGCTTCAAGAGCCTGAAAGAAGGCCAGAAAGTGACCTTCGTCGCCGTGCAGGGCCAGAAAGGCATGCAGGCTGATGAAGTGCAAGCGGAAGCCTGATCCCCAGGGAGCCCGTTTTCTTGCAATGAAAAGCCCCTGATATTGATATCAGGGGCTTTTTTATGGGCGCAATTTCGTAAACTGGCTTTTTTCAGTCCTCACGGAGAGAGCCACCATGTCAAAACACGTGCTGAGCCCCCAGGGTGATTTCCCCGCCGCCGGCCTGGGCCGTCGCCTGGCCGCGATGTTCTATGATTTCCTGCTGTGCACCGCGCTGCTGATCGTCACTGCTTTTATCTACAAGCTGGTGCAGATGGCAATCGTCGGCGAGCAGCAACTGCGCAAGCTCTCCGATGCCGGGGCACTGGACGGCGATCCGCTGCTGTCGACGATTCTGCTGTTCGTACTGTTCGGCTTCTTCGCCAAGTTCTGGACCTACAAGGGCCAGACCCTGGGCATGCAGGTCTGGGGAGTCCGCGTACAGAACGTCGACGGTACGGCCATCAGTCTCTGGCAGGCGCTGCTGCGCTTTATCGTATCGATTGCTTCCTGGATCTTCGGCCTGGGTTTCCTCTGGTCGCTGGTCGACAAGCAGAAGCGCAGCTGGCACGACATCTACTCCAACAGCCAGTTGGTCCGCCTGCCCAAACCTTCCAAGTAAACCGGCGCAAAAAAGCCCGCCTGTTTCGAGGCGGGCTTTTTCATACAGCGACTTCAGTCGGGCTTATTCAGCCAATTTGAAGGTAATGAAGCTGGCACGTCCCTGACGCAGTACGCGCATGGACACCGAACGATTCTTCGGCAGGGCCTTGGCAATGTCGGTGAACTGCGCCGCGCTAGTGATCGCCTGGTTGTTCAGGTGGGTGATCACATCGCCCGGTTGCAGGCCGATCAAGGCTGCGGGACCGTCCTGGACATCCTTGATGACCACGCCCCCCTTGAGGTCGTTGTCTTTCTTCTGCTCATCGCTCAGCTCGACCACGGAAATCCCCAGGCGGTTGCTGCTGCGCTCGGCACCGTTGGCCTTGGCGAGATCCATTTCCTTGCCTTCGTCCGGAATCGCACCGACCGTCAGGTCCACGGTCTTGCGCTTGCCTTCACGAATCACTTCCAGGGATGCCTTGTCACCGGCCTTCAACGCGCCGACCAGATGCGGCAGGTCAGCCGACAGCTCGATCGGCTGGCCGTTCAGGCTGAGGATCACGTCACCGACCTGCAGGCCACCCTTGGCCGCCGGACCACCGTCCTGCACCTGGGCGACCAGGGCACCGGCAGGCTTGTCCAGGCCGAACGACTCGGCCAGGTCCTTGTTGACCTCCTGGATCACCACGCCCAACCAGCCACGGCTGACCTTGCCACCGGCCTTCAGTTGGTCGGAGACGTCCATGGCCACGTCGATCGGGATCGCGAAGGAAACCCCCATGAAACCACCGGAGCGGGTATAGATCTGCGAGTTGATCCCGACCACTTCACCGTCAAGGTTGAACAGCGGGCCACCGGAGTTACCCGGGTTGATCGGCACGTCGGTCTGGATGAACGGGACATAGTTCTCGTTCGGCAGACTGCGGCCCACGGCGCTGACGATGCCCTGGGTCACGGTATGGTCAAAGCCAAACGGCGAACCGATGGCCACCACCCACTGACCGGCCTTCAGGTCCTTGGACTTGCCGAGCTTGAGGGTCGGCAGGTCCTTGCCGTCGATCTTCAACAGCGCCACGTCGGAACGTGGGTCGGTGCCCACCAGCTTGGCCTTGAGTTCACTGCGATCGGCCAGGCGTACCACGATCTCGTCGGCATCGGCGACCACATGGTTGTTGGTCAGGATGTAGCCGTCCTTGGAGATGATGAAGCCCGATCCCAGGGACTGGGCTTCACGCTGGCGACCGCCGCCACCGCCACCACCTTTCGGACTGCGCGGCTGCGGGAAACCGCGGAAGAATTGCTGGATTTCCGGCGGCAGGCCTTCGAGCCCCTGCATGTCGGAAACCTTGCGATCCGGCAGTTTCTGGGTGGTGCTGATATTGACCACCGCCGGCGAAGCCTGCTCCACCAGTTTGGTGAAGTCGGGCAAGTCAGCGGCCTGGGCGGTCATCGCCTGGCCGAGCACCAGGACGGTGGCGACAATGGACAGATAAGACTTCAAGCGTGGTATCGACATATGGCTCCCGTGAACAACGAGCATGATTAAGCGATAGGCCCTTGCAAGCCCCAGGCATGAAACGCCGGGACTTTCGGACCGGAAACAGCAAACAAGGCCAGAGTTGAGGGGCTCTGACCTATAGGAAAATTCAGGGATATTTGCAAATGAATTTGATCACCAAACATTTCCGCACTAGCCTCCCACAGCCCCCATGATTCAGCAGCTCACTGCTTGGCCTGCGCATTGCCGGAACGCATGGACAGTGCAATCCGTTCGGCCGTACCGATGGGAATCTCCCCCACCACCGTGACCATGATGTCGCCGCTCGGCGTGGTCAGGTGTCGCGACACCGCGACCGTCGGCCCCAACTGGGCCCGGGCGTCGGTTACCGTGGCACCGTTGAGGGGCTCAAGGAACACCGAAAAACGCGACAGACCGTCGTCATACATCAAGCTGCTGACCTCGACCTTGGTGGCCGGGTCGACCCGCGCCGTGCTGCTGACCAGTTCGAAACCCGGCGGCAGCCAGTCCGAATGCCACAACTGGGCCACCGCTGCTCCCAGTGCCTGCACCTTGGGCTGGGCCTGGTTGGTCAACAGGACCACCGGCTTGCACTCGGCACTCGGCTGTACCTGGCTTTCCTCGGGAGGCTGGGTGGTATTCAATTCGGTGAACTGGAAACGCTCCAGCAACTGCCCCTTGTCATTGAGCAACAATGACTTCAAGGGCAAGCCGGTCTCACGATCCAGATGCAGTTCAAAACCATAACGATGCTGGTCACGCGGCGTCAGCGAGACCACCACGGCGGCACGACCGGCCACCCGCGACTTGCCGACGACAGTGATGTCGTACCAGGTCTTGAGGGTCTGGGTGTCCAGGGAGCGGGTATGGGAATCGGGCATATCGCCGAGCCCCGCCACCAGCGCACCACTGACGCACTGGGTATGACCATCGACGCGAACAACCTCTTGTGCCGAGCCATCGAGCTGGATCAGACGCTCACGAACCTTGCCATCGCGCACCAGGTGCCAGATGCCATGGGTAGAAAAACTACCGTTGCGCTCGTAGACGAAAGTGCCCTGAAAGCTTTGCTGCTGCTCGGCTTGCCCAAGACGGTTCAACCAGTCCTGGGCCTCATCGGCCTGGGCTGGAAGAACCCACCAGCCACTGAGCACCAGCGTTAGAAGAGGTAGCGCGCGCATGATCCTCCTTAACGGTTTTCCAAGCTGGCGGCACGGGCGTAGGGCAGAGCACTTTCAGAGCCCTTGAGTGCGGCCTGTTGCGCATGCTGGCGCAGATAGCCTGGCAAACGCTGATCGTGCCAGCCGGACTGGCCTTGCTGCAGCACGCCGTTGGCCATCGGGCCGGTCGACTGGTCGCTGCTTTCAGTGTAGCCGGCCAGCACCGCCGGGCCTTTGGCCGTAGGGGCAACCAAGCCTGGCTGGTTCGATTGCTGGGCCAGTTGGGCACCGACAATGTCATCCTGGTTGTACAGACGCACACCGGCCAGTACGGCCAGGGTGACCGAGGCCGCGACGGCCAGGCGACCGAGGGTACGCCACGGACCGCGAGTGTTTTTAGCCGGGACTTCTCCGCCGGCCAGGGCCGCGGAAACGGCCGAGGCCAGGTCCAGGCGCGGGTCCAACAGTTCCTTGTGCATCACTGCCCGGGCGATTTGGTAACGAGACCAGGTGGCACGGGTCTCGGCATCGTCAAGGGCATTGAGCACCCGACGCAATTCCAGTTCGTCCGCTTCGTTATCCATCACCGCGGACAGCGATTCCTGCAGGGCTTCACGACTCATGGCGGTTCCTCTCTTGGCTGTCGCCGCTGTCTCAGGTTTCCTGCAACAACGGCTGCAGGGCTTTATCGATGGCCTCCCGAGCGCGGAAAATCCGGGAGCGCACGGTGCCCACCGGACACTGCATGACGGCTGCAATGTCCTCATAACTCAGACCGTCGAATTCACGTAAAGTTAAAGCCGTACGCAAATCTTCTGGCAATTGCTGGATGGTCCGATGGACGGTGCCTTCGATCTCATCCCGCAACAATGCACGCTCCGGCGACTCGAGGTCCTTGAGGCCATGATCGCCGTCGTAGAACTCCGCGTCCTCTGAACTCACATCGCTGTCCGGTGGCCTGCGACCGCGGGACACCAGGTAGTTCTTCGCCGTGTTGATGGCGATGCGGTAGAGCCAGGTGTAAAAAGCACTGTCACCGCGAAAATTGCCCAATGCACGGTAGGCTTTGATAAAGGCTTCCTGTGCAACGTCCTGGGCTTCATGGGTGTCGTGCACGAATCGCACGATCAACCCGAGAATTTTGTGCTGATACTTCAGCACCAGCAGATCAAATGCCCGCTTGTCGCCGCGTTGAACGCGCTCGACCAGCTGCTGATCCTCTTCCTGGGTTAGCATGAACACTCCTCATAGGACCTGAAGGAGGCGTGCATCGCGAATTGACCAGGCTTGCAAACATAGACTCGGGCTTCTGGCAAAAGTTCTCCCCCTTCAAGCAAGTTTCCTGTGGCCCGCCGAACGGACACACACGAAAAACGCAGCACGGCCAGCGCCGACTGCGTGAATAATCTGGTCGTCGAATCTGCTTGCGAAGGCCGTCTCAGGCACCTCGCATAAAGCCGACGCTGTCCCCTTCTTTCAGGCACCCCGCATGGGAGCCCGGAGCCCCGTAAAAGTTCCCGGAACCCCCTGCGAGTAATGGCATTGTAATGGCTGTGCTGACCACGGCTGCCTGAGCCTTGGTTATAGCTGAAAAATCATTGCCTTACCCTGCAAAAGCGCATGCATGGCGGCATGGACTGGCGCACACTCAGCGCCCACAGCCCTTTCACAATGCCACAAAGGCCCGGCTATTGTGCCGCTCCCCCCAGCCATATACTAGTGGGCTGTCGGGCGGGGCCCGGCAACTGCCCCCGGGCGCTTTTTTCGGATGTTTCTGATGAGCCGACATTTTCAACACGATGTGCTGGTGATTGGCAGCGGTGCCGCCGGCCTGAGCCTGGCCCTCACCCTGCCCAGCCATCTGCGCATTGCCGTCCTGAGCAAGGGCAACCTGGCCAACGGTTCGACTTTCTGGGCCCAGGGCGGAGTCGCCGCGGTGCTCGACGATACCGACACCGTGCAGTCCCACGTCGAGGACACCCTCAACGCCGGCGGTGGCCTGTGCCACGAAGACGCCGTGCGCTTCACCGTCGAGCACAGCCGCGAGGCCATCCAGTGGCTGATCGACCAGGGCGTGCCGTTTACCCGCGACGAAGAGGCCAGTGCCGATGACGGCGGTTTCGAGTTCCACCTGACCCGCGAGGGCGGCCATAGCCATCGACGGATCATCCATGCCGCCGACGCCACCGGCGCGGCGATCTTCAAGACCCTGCTGGAGCAAGCCCGCCGGCGGCCCAATATCGAGCTGCTGGAACAACGGGTGGCCGTCGACCTGATCACCGAAAAACGCCTGGGCCTGGCCGGCGACCGCTGCCTGGGGGCCTACGTGCTTGACCGCGGCACCGGCGAGGTGGACACCTATGGCGCGCGTTTCACCGTGCTCGCCTCGGGCGGCGCGGCCAAGGTCTACCTCTATACCAGCAACCCCGACGGTGCCTGCGGCGACGGCATCGCCATGGCCTGGCGCTCGGGCTGCCGGGTGGCGAACCTGGAGTTCAACCAGTTCCACCCCACCTGCCTGTATCACCCCCAGGCCAAGAGTTTTCTGATCACCGAGGCCCTGCGTGGCGAAGGCGCGCACCTGAAGCTGCCCAACGGCGAACGCTTCATGCCGCGCTTCGATCCACGGGCCGAACTGGCACCACGGGACATCGTGGCCCGGGCCATCGACCACGAGATGAAGCGCCTGGGCATCGACTGCGTCTATCTGGACATCAGCCACAAGCCCGAAGCTTTTATCAAGGCGCACTTCCCGACGGTGTACGAACGCTGCCTGGAATTCTCCATCGACATCACCAAAGGCCCGATTCCCGTGGTCCCGGCCGCGCACTACACCTGTGGCGGCGTGCTGGTGGACCAACAGGGCCGTACCGATGTGCCCGGCCTGTACGCCATCGGCGAGACCAGCTTCACCGGCCTGCACGGCGCCAACCGCATGGCCAGCAACTCGCTGCTCGAATGTTTCGTCTACGCCCGCTCGGCGGCGGCGGACATTCTCCAGCAACTGCCGCAGATCGCCGTGCCGGCCGCCCTGCCGAGCTGGGATGCGAGCCAGGTGACCGACTCCGACGAGGACGTGATCATCGCGCACAACTGGGACGAACTGCGGCGCTTTATGTGGGACTACGTCGGGATCGTGCGCACCAACAAGCGCCTGCAACGGGCGCAACATCGGGTGCGCCTGCTGCTGGACGAGATCGATGAGTTCTACAGCAACTACAAGGTCAGCCGCGACCTGATCGAGTTGCGCAACCTGGCCCAGGTCGCCGAACTGATGATTCGTTCAGCCATGGAACGCAAGGAAAGCCGGGGCCTGCATTACACCCTCGACTACCCGGACCTGCTGCCCGAGGCTCTGGACACTATCCTGGTGCCGCCCACCTACGTCGGCTGAACTTCAAGCGTACGCGCAGGCGCCGATGCACATCCGGCGCCTGCGCATCCCAGGGAACACACAGCGCACGGACCCGGCGCTCGCCCGGCAGGCGAAAACGCAGCAGCACCAGCCACGGCAGGGCCAGGCTGTCGCGACACAACTGCACCGGCTGCCAGCCAGCGGCCTGGCTCCACAGCTGCCAGCCCTGCTCGTCACGGCGCAAGCCGGTAAAAGCCGACGGATGGCTCAGCAGCAACTGCCGTGGCAACACCCAGGCGCCATGCAGCAGGCACAGCAAAGCCCCGGACAGACTGGCCCAGCGCGGAATATCCAGCAGACAAAGCGAAACCAACGAAAGGCCCAGGGCCCCGAGATACGCCGCCGGCAGCAGCCGTGAGGCCTGCCAGCGGCATTCGAACAGATTACTTGGGCTGGACACGATCCAGGATCATGCGAACCATTCGCTGCAACTCAGGATCTTCCGATTCGGAGCGCTCCATGAACCAGCCGAACATGTCCTGGTCCTCGCATTCGAGCAGGTTGCGATAGCAGTCGCGGTCAGCCTGGCTCAGATGCGGGTACACCTCCCTGACGAACGGTACCAGCAACACGTCCAGCTCCAGCATGCCGCGCCGGCTGTGCCAATAGAGGCGATTGAGTTCTACATCTTCGACCATGGAGCGCTCCTCAAATTTGAGCGCAAGTATACAGCCCTGCGCGCGTGCGGACAGTCGGCTTTGGTCGGGGGCACGGG
This sequence comes from Pseudomonas gingeri, assembly GCF_013385425.1. Taxonomy (GTDB): domain Bacteria; phylum Pseudomonadota; class Gammaproteobacteria; order Pseudomonadales; family Pseudomonadaceae; genus Aquipseudomonas; species Aquipseudomonas gingeri_D. The sequence goes on from NZ_JACAQA010000019.1 coordinate 135,508, forward strand.
CACTGTTGTGAACTACCCATTTGCCAGGCGCCCCTCTATGATGTCTCCCATCCTTTATTCCGCTGCGATGACCCATGGCCGATTCCGCTTTTTTCTGCACGCTGACCCACGAAGGCGTTCTTGCCGTCCGCGGCTCCGACGCCACCAAGTTTCTCCAGGGCCAGCTGACCTGCAACCTCAACTACCTGAGTGACGTGCGGGCCAGCCTCGGTGCCCGCTGCACGCAAAAAGGCCGCATGCAGTCGAGCTTCCGTATCCTGCTCGAAGGTGACGGCGTGCTGCTGGCGATGGCCGGCGAGCTGCTGGAGCCGCAACTGGCGGACCTGAAAAAATACGCGGTGTTCTCCAAATCCAAGCTCACCGACGAAAGCGCCGGCTGGGTCCGTTTCGGCCTCGGCGACGGCGACGCCGCCTTGCGCGGCCTGGGTCTTGAGCTGCCGACAGAGACCGACGCGGTGGTCCGCGCGGACAATCTGATCGCCCTGCGGGTTTCCCCGGGACGCAGCGAACTCTGGGTTCCAGCGGATCAGGCCGCCCGGGTGCGCGAGCATCTGGCCGCACAGCTGCATGAAGCCGATCTGAACACCTGGCTGCTCGGCCAGGTGCGTGCCGGTATCGGCCAGGTCATGCCGCAGACCCGCGAACTGTTTATTCCACAAATGCTCAATTTGCAGGCGGTCGGTGGCGTAAGCTTCAAGAAAGGCTGCTATACAGGGCAGGAAATCGTCGCCCGCATGCAGTACCTGGGCAAGCTCAAGCGCCGCCTTTATCGTCTGGCGCTGGTGGCCGACCAGCTGCCGGAACCGGGTAGTACGCTGTTCGCTCCCTCCCATGGCAGCGCCATCGGTGAAGTGGTGATCGCCGCCCGAGCGGAAAATGGCATTGAACTCCTGGCCGTTCTGCAAGCCGAAGCTGCGCAGGAAGGTCATGTGCACCTGGGCGATTTGCAAGGTCCGGCCCTGACATTACTGGACTTGCCCTATCAACTGGACCGCGACAGCGAAATCCAGCGTTAAACGCACCGCCCTAGAGAATTGAAATGAACAAGCTGGCGGAAAAGGTCCAACGGGATTTGGTCAAGGCCATCGACAACGATGACCTGGTTCTGCCGACCCTCCCGGAAGTGGCCCTGAAGATTCGCAAGGCGGCGGAAGATCCGGAGATCAGTGTCAGCACCTTGAGCAAAGTGATCGGTGGCGACACTGCCTTGTCGGCGCGCCTGATCAAGGTGGTCAACAGCCCGTTGCTGCGGGCCAGCCATGAAGTTACCGACCTGCACACGGCTATCACCCGGCTGGGCGTCAACTACAGCAGCAACCTGGCCATCGGCCTGGTCATGGAGCAGATTTTCCATGCCCGCTCCGAGGTGGTGGAACAGAAGATGCGCGAGGTCTGGCGCAAGAGCCTGGAGATCGCCGGGGTCTGCTACGTGCTGTGCCGCAACTTCACCCTGCTCAAGCCGGACCAGGCGGCGCTGGGTGGGCTCGTGCACCAGATCGGCGTTCTGCCGATCCTGACCTATGCCGAGGACCACTATGAGTTGCTCGCCGATCCGCTGAGCCTGGATCATGTGATCGACAGCATTCACCCGTTGCTCGGCGACGAGTTGCTGAAGGTCTGGGAGTTTCCGGAGATGCTCGCCAAGCTGCCCGGGCAATACCTGAACCTGGAGCGTGACAGCAAGGGCGTCGACTATATCGGCCTGGTGCAGATCGCCAGTGTGTTTTGCCATCAGGGCACGGCGCATCCTTTCGGGCAAATCGCCCTGGGCGACTTGAAAGCCTTTATCAAGCTGGGGCTGGATGCGCAGAGCAGCGCCCTCAGTGACCAGCTCAACGAAGCGCGGGAGATGTTCCGCTAGACTGATCCGGCGATAAAGCTCACACGGACCTTCAAACCGTGGGGCTGGGCCTCATGCAGACTGATCTGCGCCAGATGCGCCCGACAGATCTCGCCGACAATCGCCAAACCCAGCCCGGCACCGACGCCCTGCTGATGACGCCGGTAAAAACGCTCGAAGACCCGCCCCCGCTCCTCCAACGGAATCCCCGGCCCGTCGTCCTCGACCTCCAGCACTGCCGGCAAGCCGACCCGCAGGATCACATTGCCACCGGACGGTGTATGGGCCAGGGCGTTGTCCACCAGGTTGCTCAACAACTCGTTGAGCAAGGTCGGCTCACCCCGCAACCACACCGGCTCGTCGGCCTCCAACGCCAACGCCACACCCCGCGCATGGGCCAGCGGCGCCATCGCCATGCCCAACTCCCGCGCCAGCTGACTGAGATCGAGCAACTGCGCGCCGCCCTCGGCAATCGCCCGCGCGCCATTTTCGATCCGCGCCAGCGACAGCAACTGGTTGGCCAGATGGGTCAGGCGATCGGTACCCTGGGCCGTGGTTTCCAGGGTCTCGCGCCAGATCGCCGGCTCGTTCGCCCGCAAGCCCAGCTCAAGACGCGCCTTGAGCGCCGCCAGCGGCGTGCGCAGTTCATGGGCGGCGTCGGCGATAAACTGCCCCTGGCGCTCGAACTGCCGACGCAGGCGTTCGGTGAAGTGATTGAGCGAGCGCACCAATGGCCAGAGTTCATGCTGCACCTCCACCAGCGGCAAGGGCCGCAGATCGTCCGGCTGGCGCTCTTCCACCGCCGCGCGCAAACGCTCCAACGGACGCAAGGCCGCGCTCACGGCAAAGCCCACCAGCAGCAACGCGCCCCCCGCCAGCATTCCCAGGCGCAGCAGGGTGTCGGCCATCAGGCTACGGGCCATGTTCACCCGCGCCTCATCGGTTTCGGCCACTCGGATTTCCGCCATGCCGTTCATGTTCGGTTCGCTGACCGCCTTGAGCAGGCTCACCACCCGCACGTTCTGCCCGCGATATTGGCCGTCGTAGAAGCGCGCCAGCGCCGGATAGTCATCGGTGCGCGGCGTGCCGGGCGGCGGTGCGGGGAGGTTTTCGTAACCGGAAATCAACTGCTGGTGGATGTCGTTGACCTGGTAGTAGATCCGCCCGGCGCTGTCATAGGCAAAGGTGTCCAGGGCCACGTAGGGCACGTTGGCGCTCAGGCTGCCGTCGCGTTGCGAGAGGCCGGCGGCGATGGTCCGCGCCGAGGCCAGCAAGGTACGGTCATAGGCCGTATCCGCCGCTTCGCGACCGTTGTAATAAGCGCTCCAGCCGCTGGCGAGCATCAATGCCACCAGCAACAACGCCAGGTTCCACAGCAGCCGCCAACGCAGGCTGCCGGCCTTATGCATCGCGGTGTTCCAGCAGATAGCCGAGGCCACGGAAGGTGACGATGACCACCGCCTGGCCGTCGAGCTTCTTGCGCAGGCGGTGCACGTAGATCTCGATGGCATCGGCGCTGGCCTCCTCGTCCAGGCCGAAGACCTGCGCGGCCAACTGCTCCTTGCTCATCACCCGACCCGGTCGGGCAATCAGTGCCTCGAGCACCGCTTGTTCGCGCGAAGTCAGGGTCAGCAGTTCGTCACCGAGGCTGAAACGCCGGGTGTCCAGGTCGTAGACCAGCGGCCCACAACGTTGCTGGCGCTCACCGCCGAGCACGCTACGGCGCAGCAGCGCCTTGACCCGTGCTTCCAGCTCAGTGAGTTCGAACGGCTTGGCCAGGTAATCGTCGGCCCCCAGGTTCAGGCCATGGACGCGGTCCTTCACATCACTGCGCGCGGTGAGCATCAGCACCGGCAGGTTCTTGCCGCGGGCGCGCAAACGGGCCAGGACTTCAAAACCGTCCAGGCGCGGCAGGCCCACGTCGAGGATCGCCACGGCGTATTCCTCGCTGCTCAAGGCCAGGTCGGCGGCCACCCCATCGTGCAGCACATCCACGGTCAAACCCGCGCTCTTGAGCGCCTGGGCAACACTTTCAGCCAGTTGGGGATGGTCTTCGACCAGAAGCACGCGCATGGATTTCCTACCTCGACCGGGCTGACTTAAACGCCCTTTTGGCCGGGAGTCTACCGGATAAACAAAGCGCCGCTAGCCATCGCCGGCCGAGTTCAGCGGACCTTTTGCGCTGAAAGCCTGGTGAAAGGTTGACCCATTAGAGTCCCCTCACGGACAGTGACGACCACCGTCGGAGCAGGTCCTTGGAAACCCGAAAACGCCTCGATGCGTTTTCGTTCGAATAAGAACAATAATGGAGTCACCCATGATGTTGCCATTGCGCACCTTCGCCCTCGCCGCCGGCTGCCTGCTGTTTGCCGGACACCTCTGCGCCGCCGAACCCAAACGCCCCGAATGCATTGCCCCGGCCTCCCCCGGCGGTGGTTTCGACCTGACCTGCAAGCTGGCGCAAAGTGCCCTGGTCAACGAAAAGATCCTCAGCAAACCCATGCGTGTCACCTACATGCCCGGTGGCGTCGGGGCCGTGGCCTACAACGCCGTGGTCGCCCAGCGCCCGGCCGATGCCGGCACCCTCGTGGCCTGGTCCAGCGGTTCGCTGCTGAACCTGGCGCAAGGCAAGTTCGGCCGCTTCGACGAAGGCGCGGTGCGCTGGCTGGCGGCCGTCGGCACCAGCTACGGGGCCATCGCGGTGAAAAGCGACTCGCCGTATAAAACCCTCGACGACCTGGTCAAGGCGCTGAAGGCCGACCCGAGCAAGGTGGTCATCGGCTCCGGCGGCACCGTCGGCAGCCAGGACTGGATGCAGACCGCGCTGATCGCCAAGGCCGCCGGGATCAACCCCCGTGATCTGCGCTACGTGGCCCTCGAAGGCGGCGGTGAAATCGTCACCGCGCTGATGGGCGGACATATCCAGGTCGGCAGCACCGACATTTCCGACTCCATGCCCCATATCCAGAGCGGCGATATGCGCCTGCTGGCGGTGTTCGCCGAAAAGCGCCTGGACGAAGAGGAAATGAAGAACATCCCCACCGCCAAGGAACAGGGCTACGACATTGTCTGGCCGGTGGTGCGCGGTTTCTACCTGGGGCCAAAGGTCAGTGACGAAGACTACGCCTGGTGGAAAGCCGCCTTCGACAAACTCCTGGCCTCGGAAGACTTCGCCAAGCTGCGCGACCAGCGCGAACTCTTCCCTTTCGCCATGACCGGCCCCGAGCTCGACACCTATGTGAAGAAACAGGTCGCCGACTACAAGGTGCTGGCCAAGGAATTCGGCCTGATCCAGTGATCATCCGCGCCTAGCGTTCGCGCCCCTGCAAAGGGGCGCGCCACAGGAGTTCGTCCCATGCTTCTACAACGACTGTTTGCCGTCGTGTTGCTGCTGGCCTGCGCCGGCCTGGCATTGATGGCCTGGCCCTATCAGGCAGCCTTTTCCTACGAACCGGTCGGCCCCCGCGCCTACCCGCTGCTGATGCTCGGCCTGATGGGCCTGGGCCTGCTGTACCTGCTGTTTCGTCCCACCCCCATTGTGCACAGCGAAGAAGAGCCGCCGCTGGACCGTGCCACCTTGCGCAAGATCGGTGTTTGCGTGGTGCTGTTGCTGGCGTTCGCCGCCACCTTCGAATCCCTGGGTTTCATCCTCAGCAGCATCCTGGTGGGCATCCCCATGGCGCGCCTGTACGGCGGCCGCTGGTTGCCCAGCGCCGTGATCATCAGCCTGATGAGCGTCGGGCTGTATCTGCTGTTCGATAAAGCCATGGATGTGCCGCTGCCCCTCGGATTGCTCGACGTACTGGAGAACTGACATGGATACTTTCGGCTATCTGGGCCAGGGCTTCGGCGTCGCCCTGAGCCCCTACAACCTGGTGACCGCACTGTGCGGGACCCTGATCGGCACCGTCGTCGGCCTGCTCCCGGGCCTGGGCCCGATCAACGGCGTGGCGCTGCTGATCCCGATTGCCTTCGCCCTCGGCCTGCCGCCGGAGTCGGCGCTGATCCTGCTGGCGGCGGTGTACCTGGGTTGCGAGTACGGCGGGCGGATCAGCTCGATCCTGCTCAATATCCCCGGCGAAGCCTCCACCGTGATGACCACCCTCGACGGCTACCCCATGGCCCGCCAGGGCCTGGCCGGCGTAGCCCTGTCGCTGTCGGCCTGGAGCTCGTTCATCGGTGCCTTTATCGCCACCTGCGGCATGGTGCTGTTCGCCCCGTTGCTGGCGAAATGGGCGATTGCCTTCGGTCCGGCGGAGTACTTCGTGCTGATGGTCTTTGCCATCGTCTGCCTTGGCGGCATGGCCGGCGACCGACCGCTGAAGACTTTTATCGCGGCGCTGATCGGCCTGTTCCTGTCGAGTGTCGGGATCGATGCCAACAGCGGTGTGTACCGTTTCACCGGCGACAATATCCACCTCACCGACGGCATCCAGTTCGTGGTGCTGGTGCTGGGCCTGTTTTCCATCAGTGAAATCCTCCTGCTGCTGGAAAAGACCCATCGCGGCCAGGAAGCGGTGAAAGCTACCGGGCGGATGATGTTCAACTTCAAGGAAGCCGCCTCGGTGTTCGTGGTGAATATCCGTTGCGGCCTGCTGGGTTTCATCATGGGCGTGTTGCCGGGTGCCGGCGCGACACTGGCCAGTGCCGTGGCCTATATGACGGAAAAACGCCTGGCGGGTGCCAGCGGCACCTTCGGCCAAGGTGACAAACGTGGCCTCGCCGCACCGGAAACCGCCATCGGCGCCTCGGCCTGCGGTGCCCTGGTGCCGATGCTGACCCTCGGCGTCCCCGGTTCCGGGACCACGGCGGTGATGATCGGCGCCCTGTCGCTGTACAACATCACCCCCGGCCCGCTGTTGTTCCAGCAGCAGCCGGACATCGTCTGGGGTCTGATCGCGTCATTGTTTATCGCCAACGTCATGCTGGTGATCCTCAATATCCCGATGATCCGTATCTTCACCCGCATCCTCGCCGTGCCGAACTGGGCGCTGGTGCCGGTGATCGCCATCATCACCGCGATCGGGGTCTACGCCGTCCACGCCACCACCTTCGACCTGTTCCTGATGGTCGGCATCGGTATCTTCGGCTATATCCTGCGCAAACTGGATTTCCCGCTGTCGCCGGTATTGCTCGGCTTTATCCTCGGCGGATTGATGGAGTCGAACCTGCGCCGGGCGCTGTCGATTTCCAACGGTGCGCTGGAAATTCTCTGGTCGAGCCCGATCACGGCGGGGGTCTGGGCACTGACGGCGATCATGCTGCTGATGCCGCTGCTGCGGATCTGGCGCAAGCGTTCGGCCCAGCGCCGCGCATTGGCGAATGCTTGAGAACTGACGAACTGTCACTTCTCCCTGTAGGAGCGAGCTTGCTCGCGATGGTGGTCAACGATAACGCGGGTAGTCTGATGCCCCGTGGTGTCTGGTCGTCCATCGCGAGCAAGCTCGCTCCTACAGGGGGTGGGCAAGACCGTCAGAGCGGCGGCAAGGCCCACTGAATCGGCGCCAGGCCGTTCTGTTCGAGGAACTTGTTGGTCCGGCTGAAATGCCCGCAGCCGATAAAACCGCGATAGGCCGACAACGGCGACGGGTGCACCGACTTCAACACCAGGTGCTTGGTCGCGTCGATCAGCTTCTGCTTGCCCTGGGCATGGGCACCCCACAGCAGGAACACCAGTTTGTCCTGGCGCTCGCTGACCACCTCGATAATCCGATCGGTAAAGAACTGCCAGCCACGATTGGCGTGTGAGGCGGCGATGCCGCGTTCCACGGTCATGGTGGTGTTGAGCAACAACACGCCCTGCTCGGCCCAGCTTTGCAGGTAGCCATGCTTGGGAATGTCGATATTCAGGTCGCGCTGCAATTCCTTGTAGATATTGACCAGCGACGGTGGCGCCGGAACACCTGGCTGCACCGAAAAGCACAGGCCATGGGCCTGACCGGGGCCGTGGTAGGGGTCCTGGCCGATGATCACCACCTTCACCTGATCCAGCGGCGTGGTGTTCATGGCATTGAAGATCAGCGGGCCCGGCGGGTAGATCTCTTTCCCGGCGGCACGCTCCTGGCGCAGAAATTCTCGCAACTCGCTCATGTAGGGCTTGTCGAACTCTTCACGGAGCGCCTGCTTCCAGCTGGGCTCGAGTTTGATGCGGTCTTCGTCGGTCATGATCGTGTCCGGAAATAACAATGGGGCGGACACTAGGAAAGCCCATCACGCTTGTCAATTGATCCGCGACAGAACCGGCACTTTCCCACACAAGGATCATACTGTGCATTCAACGAGTAGCGAGGTCACGATGAACCTGCATTTCGAAGAGCTCACCGGTATCAACGGTGCCCGCCTGGGTATCGCCACCCTGGATGCCGAACACACCCTCAACGCGCTGTCCCTGCCGATGATCCAGGTTCTGGACGAACGTCTGGAGACCTGGGCGCGGGATCCGAACATTGCCTGCGTGCTGTTGCGCGGCAACGGCGCCCGGGCTTTCTGCGCCGGCGGCGAAGTGCGCAGCCTGGCCCAGGCCTGCCAGGCGCACCCCGGCGCCGTACCTCCGCTGGCCAGCGTGTTCTTTGCCTCGGAGTACCGCCTCGACTATCGCCTGCACACCTATCCCAAGCCGGTGCTGTGCTGGGCCCATGGTTATGTCCTCGGCGGCGGCATGGGCCTGCTGCAAGGCGCGTCCATTCGTATCGTCACCCCGAGCAGCCGCCTGGCGATGCCGGAGATCGGCATCGGTTTGTACCCGGATGTCGGCGCCAGTTGGTTCCTGTCGCGACTGCCAGGCAAGCTGGGGTTGTTCCTCGGCCTGACCGGCGCGCAGATGAACGCTCGCGATGCCATCGACCTGGGCCTGGCCGACCGGCTGCTGAGCGACGATCAACAGGAAGAGCTGATCGAAGGGCTGTTGCAACTCAATTGGCAGGAACAGACGGCGATGCAGCTCAACAGCCTGCTCAAGGCCCTGGAGCGTCAGGCCCGCGATCAGCAACCGCAGCCGCAGGCGCAATGGTTGCCGCTACGTGATCGCATCGATGAATTGCTGGATGTCAGCGATGTGCACTGTGCCTGGAAGGCCATTGCGCAATTGGCCGAAGACGCCGACAAACGCCTGGCCCGGGCGGCCAGGCAACTCAAGGAAGGCTGCCCGCTGACCGCGCACCTGGTCTGGGAACAGATCGCCCGGGCCCGGCACCTGTCGCTGGCGCAGGTGTTCCAGATGGAATACACCCTGAGCCTCAACTGCTGCCGTCATCCGGAGTTCAGCGAAGGCGTGCGGGCACGGCTGATCGACAAGGACGGCGAACCGCGCTGGCATTGGCCGGATATCGCCGCCGTGCCGGAAGCGGTGGTCGAGGCGCACTTCCACAAGGCCTGGGAGGGACGTCACCCGCTGGCGGACTTGTCGGACTACTGATCGAAGTTGCCCGGGTCAGCGTCCGTTGCCGTTGCCGTGTCCACGGCCACCGTCGCCACGGTGACCACCGCGGCCGCCATGGTCGTCACCGCTCCATTGATGCCGATCCCAACCCCAACCCCGGTTCGGGTAAGGGCGATAGGTCGGTGCGTAATAGCGTGGCGCGGGTACATAATAGTCGTGCCGGTAGTAGGAGCCGTCGCCGTAGTAATAGGCCGGGGCCGGGGCGGTGTAGACATCGGAGCGGTAGTAGGTGGCCCCACCATCGTAGTAGGGCACGCACGCGGACAGCAGCAGGGACAGGCTTGCAGCGAGAAGGATTCGAGGGTACATGGCGGCCTCCTGGACCGCTAAGGGGCGCCGGACAGCGACGCTGACCGACGTAGGCGGGCCAATGCCCGCCTACACCTGATCAGACCGTGAAACCCTTGGCGAGTGCCCTGAAACCAAAAATTCCCCCGCCATACCGCGTGGTCGCCAAAAGCTTCGCGGGCAAGCCCTGCTCCTACAGTTCAGCGTCGAATACAAATCTTGTGTACGACACGAAACTGTAGGAGCGGCCGGTCGACGCTCGATTGCCCGCGAAGAGGCCCTGAAGCCAGGCGCTATGCTCCGGGCTTGGCGCTGATCTGCTCCTGCAGGTTCTGGATCTGGTTCTGCAGGGTGGTGATATTGCGCGTGACCTGCCCACGGAAGGCATCGAACTCCGCCGTGTTGCCAGCCGCCTGTCCACCCGCGGCCTGACGGTTGTCCTGCTCGCTCTTGAGCACGATCAGTTCCTGTTCGATACGCTCGACCGCCGCGCTGCTATTACCCTGCTTTTTCAAGGCGGCAATTTCGGCGGCGTTGCTCTTCACCTGCGCGTCGAGCTTGCCCGCGTCGCCCTGGCCGGCCTTCAGGCTGGCCAGTTCCGCCGTCAGGCTTTTGACCTGGGCCTGCAACTGGGTGTTGGCGGTCTGCTGGTCCGCCGTCAACGCGCTCATCTGTTGCAGCCGCTGCTCAAGGCCGGTGGCCTGCCCGGCAACGCCCTGTTGCTGGCGGCCCTGCTCGAGCAACTTGCCTTCAAGCTGACGGATCTGCAACTTCAGCGCTTCGCTGTCGCTGTTGACGCTTGACTCGCTGGCGACCACTTTCCCGGAAATCGCCTGCAAACGCCCAGCCGCTTCCTCGCTGATACGCGCAAAGCTTTCCTGGGTCGCCACCAGTTGCTGCTCCATCAGGCTGATCTGCTGGAAACTCCACCAGGCAAGGCCAGCGAAGGCAATGAACAAGGCCCCGACCAGCGCCCACAGCGGCCCGGTGCTCGGCACCTTGACCTTGAGCCGTGGCGTGGCGGCGACCTGGGTACGCGTGCGTTCACGCACGGGCGCGGTGCCCACATGTTCCTCATGGTCGTCCGCATCGGCACGCAGGCTGGGCACATCATCAAAATCGTCGTTGGCATCGTTACGCATGAAGGAACCTTTCTGAACCGCAGTGATAGCGAAATGCAGCGAGTATAACCGCCCAACCCACCGCTCTGATCGACCCTGAACCCGGAACTCGGTTCAGTTGTGGTAACCGAATATTTAAACGGCCGCCGGGTCCTGGGCTTTCCACCAGGCACAGAACTCGTCGAGGGCCGCCCACAGGCTGACCTTGGGGTCGTACCCGAGATAATGCCTGGCGCGGCTGATGTCGAGGGTGAAATCCTTGTTCATCACCTGCATGCCCAGGCGCGACAGGGTCGGTTCCGGGCGTCCCGGCCAGAGGGCGCAGGCACTTTCGTTCAAGGCCGCGACGCTGTAGGCCAGGCCGAAGGAGCGGTAGCGGGTCACCTGCGGCACCTGCATCTGGCGCATCACGTAGTTCACCACATCCCACAACGGAATGGGGGTGCCGTTGCTGATATTGTAGGCCTTGCCCAGGGCTGATTCACCGACCTGCAGGCTGCTCAGCAAGGCTTCGTTGAGGTTGTGCACGCTGGTGAAATCGACCTTGTTCAGGCCGTTGCCGACAATTGACAGCCGGCCTTTGTGCTGCATCTTCAGCAGGCGCGGGAAGATGCTCATATCGCCGGCACCGGTGACGAAGCGCGGGCGTAGCGCCAGGACTTCGAGGCCGAACTCCTGGGCACCGAAGACCTTCTGCTCGGCCAGGTACTTGGTCGCCGCGTAAGGGTGCTTGAAACGCTTGGGCACCTGCTCCTCGGTCAAGCCCAGGTGCGAGCGACCGTCGAAATAGATCGACGGCGACGACAGATGCACCAGGCGCCGGACCTGCTGCTTGAGGCAGGCCTCGACCACGTTCTCGGTGACCAGCACATTGCCCTGGTGGAAGTCCTGGTAGCGCCCCCACAAACCCACCGCGCCGGCGCAATGCACCACGGCCTCGACATCGTGGCACAGCTCGCGCACCAACTGCGGGTCGCTGAGGTCGCCCTGGATAAACTCGGCGCCACGCCGCACCAGATGCTCGACACTCTCGGCCCGGCGGCCATTGACCCGCACCTCATGGCCCTGCTCCAGGGCGCAACGCGCAAAGCGCCCGCCGATAAAGCCGCTTGCGCCGGTAACCAGAATTTTCATCGATTGCTCCACATACCTTGATTCGTCCTGCCTGCTACCTGGACGCCGCCGATCATGCCAGAGGCACCAGCCATTGCGCCGCCGAACGTGCCAGGTGCTCGGTCAACTGCCCGAGCAATTGCCCGCCGTTGCGCCAATGATGCCAGTACAACGGCACATCGATGGTTTTATCCGCGATCAATTCCACCAGGCTGCCCCGGGCCAGCTGCCCGCGCACCTGCAATTCCGGCACCAGCCCCCAACCCAGGCCGGCCTCGGTCAGGCGGATAAAACCTTCCGATGACGGGCACAGATGATGTTCGAAACCGCCCTCCACGCCCAGTGCCGCCAGGTAACGGTGTTGCAGAAAGTCGTCCGGACCGAACACCAACGCCGGCGTGCGGGCCAGCGTCTGCGCATCGATGCCTTGGGGAAAGTGCCGGGCAATGAACACCGGGCTGGCCAGCGCGCGATAGCGCATTGCCCCCAGCAATACGCTGCGGGCGCCGGCCACCGGGCGCTCGCTGGCGCAGACACACGCGGCTACCTCGCCAGCACGCATGCGCTTGAGGCCCACGGTCTGGTCCTCCACCACCAGGTCCAGCAGCAGGTGCTGACGAGCACAGAAATCCCCCACCGCCTCGCCCCACCAGGTCGCCAGGCTGTCGGCATTCAGGGCAATACGCAGGCGTTCCGGCAGGCCCTCCTCGTCCAGCGCCGGCACCTGGCTCTGCAGGTCGCGTTCAAGTAGACGCACCTGCTGCACATGATTGAGCAGGCGCCGGCCGATCTCGGTCGGGGTCGGTGGCGTGGCCCGCACCAGCACCGGCTGGCCGACCCGGGCTTCGAGCAACTTGATCCGCTGGGAAATCGCCGACTGCGACAACCCCAGCACCTGGGCCGCCCGTTCGAAGCCGGCCTGCTCGACCACGGCCGCCAGGGCGGAGAGCAATTTATAGTCGAACATCAGTTTTCCTAATGGGCGATCAGCACTATTTGTTTTTCTTATACAACATCGCCCCGCAGAATGCCCACATCCACTGTTTATCCAAGGACACCAACATGGCCGGCGAAACTTCCCTGAGCGTGCTGCTGCGCAGCATGAGCCCCGAACTCAACGAGGGCGACTACGTTTTCTGCAGCCTGACCGACGCCAGCCGGCTCAATGGCCGCGAGCCCATCGGCAGCTTTCGCGAACGCGAGGGCCTGACCGTCATCCTGCGTCGCGAAGACGCCCAGGCCCTCGGCCTGCCGTTCGACTATCTGGCGGCCTGGATCACCCTCAATGTGCACTCGGCCCTGGAAGCAGTCGGCCTCACCGCCGCTTTCGCCGGCGCCCTGGGCAAAGCCGGTATCAGTTGCAACGTGATCGCCGGTTATTACCACGACCACCTGTTCGTCGGTCGCGACGACGCCGAACGCGCCCTGCAGGTCTTGCGGCAATTGGCCGAACACGGGGAGTAAGCGTCATGTGGCAGAGCTATCTAAATGGCATGCTGGTGGCCGCCGGCCTGATCATGGCGATCGGCACACAGAACGCCTTTGTCCTGGCCCAGAGCCTGCGTCGCGAACACCACCTGCCGGTGGCGGCCCTGTGCGTACTCTGCGATGCGATCCTGGTGGCCGCGGGGGTCTTCGGCCTCGCCACCGTCCTGGCACACAACCCGACGCTGCTGGCGTTCGCCCGCTGGGGTGGCGCGGCCTTCCTGCTCTGGTACGGCAGCCTGGCACTGCGCCGGGCCTTTTCCCGCCAGAGCCTGCAACAAGGCGAAGGCCAGACCGTGCGTTCACTGCGCGCCGTACTGCTCAGCGCTCTCGCCGTGACCCTGCTCAACCCCCACGTGTACCTCGACACCGTGCTGCTGATCGGTTCACTCGGCGCCCAGCAGACCGAGCCCGGCGCCTACGTGATGGGCGCCGCCAGCGCTTCGCTGCTGTGGTTCTTCAGCCTGGCCCTGGGCGCGGCGTGGCTGGCCCCGTGGCTGGCGCGTCCGGCCACCTGGCGCCTGCTCGATCTGCTGGTGGCCGTGATGATGTTCAGCGTCGCCGCCCAGTTGATCGGCGCCGGCTGACTTATTCCAAAAGGCTCTGGAACCTCTATTCCACACAGTTGTTGCGTGGTTAAGCCGCCACCCCGGTGCTATGATCCGAGTCTTGCGCCGCAAAGAGTACAAACTCCCCGGCGCACGCCTGTATGGCCGCCGTGATCGGCCTTGCGCTCACCGCAACTGACCTGATTAGGAGAATCACCATGGCTTTCGAATTGCCTCCGCTGCCTTATGCACATGATGCCCTGCAGCCGCACATCTCCAAGGAAACCCTGGAGTATCACCACGACAAGCACCACAACACCTATGTCGTGAACCTGAACAACCTGGTGCCAGGCACCGAGTTCGAAGGCAAGACCCTGGAAGAAATCGTCAAGTCTTCCTCCGGCGGCATCTTCAACAACGCCGCTCAGGTCTGGAACCACACTTTCTACTGGAACTGCCTGGCGCCAAACGCCGGCGGTCAACCGACCGGCAAGCTGGCTGAAGCCATCAACGCCGCGTTCGGTTCCTTCGACAAGTTCAAGGAAGAGTTCACCAAGACTTCCGTCGGCACCTTCGGTTCCGGCTGGGGCTGGCTGGTGAAAAAGGCTGACGGCTCCCTGGCCCTGGCCAGCACCATCGGCGCCGGCAACCCGCTGACCAGCGGCGACACCCCGCTGCTGACCTGCGACGTCTGGGAACACGCCTACTACATCGACTACCGCAACGTCCGTCCGAAGTATGTCGAGGCGTTCTGGAACCTGGTGAACTGGAAATTCGTCGCCGAGCAGTTCGAAGGCAAAGCCTTCACCGCTTGAGACTGAACCCGCTGCGCAAAAAAACCCGGCCTCGCCGGGTTTTTTTATGCCTGCCGCGCCGACAGGAACTAACCTGAATAATCCGGGAAAATGACGCGCTAGCCCCTCAAGTAGACGGCTTGAGCGACCGACACAGTCTCCATGGCCTGAAGAGTCCGGGAGCCACCTGATCGGCCAAGCATGAGCACGGGTTCTCGCCGCTTGCATTGTCCCTTTGACTGACCGGGCCGGATTGCCAATACTCATGGCAACTTGATGCCATCCGCACGGAACAAGGAATAGCCCTTTGAAGCTGGAACTCAAGAACAGCTTGTCGGTGAAGTTGCTCCGGGTCGTGCTGCTGTCGGCGCTGATTGTCGGCGCCGTACTGAGCTGTGCGCAGATCGTCTTTGATGCCTACAAGACCCGGCAGGCCGTGGCCAGCGATGCCCAGCGTATTCTCGATATGTTCCGCGACCCCTCGACCCAGGCCGTCTACAGCCTCGACCGCGAGATGGGCATGCAAGTGATCGAAGGCCTGTTCCAGGATGACGCTGTGCGCATGGCCTCCATCGGCCATCCCAACGAGGCCATGCTCGCGGAAAAATCCCGCGATCTGCAAAAGACTTCCAGCCGCTGGCTGACCGATCCTATCCTTGGCCAGGAAAGCACCTTCAGCACACAACTGGTCGGTCGCGGCCCCTACAGCGAATATTACGGCGACCTGAGCATCACCCTCGACACCGCCACCTACGGCCAGGGGTTCCTGGTCAACTCGGTGATCATCTTCATCTCCGGCGTGCTGCGGGCCTTGTTCCTCGGCCTGGTGCTGTACCTGGTCTATCACTGGCTGCTGACCAAACCGCTCTCGCGGATCATCGGGCACCTGAGTACCGTCAACCCGGACCGCCCCAGCGAACACCTGTTGCCGCAGCTCAAGGGCCATGAAAAGAACGAACTGGGCATCTGGGTCAACACCGCCAACCAGTTGCTGGCATCCATCGAGCGCAACACCCACCTGCGTCACGAAGCGGAAAACAGCCTGCTGCGCATGGCCCAGTACGACTTCCTCACCGGCCTGCCCAATCGCCAGCAGTTGCAACAGCAACTGGACAAGATCCTGGTGGACGCCGGGCGCCTGCAACGTCGGGTCGCGGTACTTTGCGTGGGTCTGGACGACTTCAAGGGCATCAACGAACAGTTCAGCTACCAGGTCGGCGACCAACTGTTGCTGGCCCTGGCCGACCGCCTGCGCGCCCACAGCGGTCGCCTCGGCGCCCTGGCCCGGCTGGGTGGCGACCAGTTCGCCCTGGTCCAGGCCGATATCGAACAACCCTATGAAGCGGCCGAGCTGGCCCAGAGTATCCTTGACGACCTGGAAGCGGCGTTTGCCCTCGATCACCAGGAAATCCGCCTGCGCGCCACCATCGGCATCACCTTGTTCCCGGAAGACGGCGACAGCACCGAGAAGCTGCTGCAGAAAGCCGAACAGACCATGACCCTGGCCAAGACCCGCTCGCGCAACCGCTACCAGTTCTATATCGCCAGCGTCGACAGCGAAATGCGCCGCCGTCGCGAACTGGAAAAAGACCTGCGCGAAGCCCTCAACCGCAATCAGTTCTACCTGGTCTACCAGCCGCAGATCAGCTACCGCGACCATCGAGTGGTGGGCGTCGAGGCACTGATCCGCTGGCAGCACCCGGAACACGGCCTGGTGCCGCCGGACCTGTTCATTCCCCTGGCCGAGCAGAACGGCACCATCATCGCCATCGGCGAGTGGGTGCTGGACCAGGCCTGCCGCCAGTTGCGCGAATGGCACGACCAGGGCTTCAGCGACCTGCGCATGGCGGTCAACCTGTCCACCGTGCAACTGCACCACGCCGAGCTGCCGCGGGTGGTCAACAACCTCCTGCAGATGTACCGCCTGCCGCCGCGCAGCCTGGAACTGGAAGTCACCGAAACCGGCCTGATGGAAGACATCAGCACCGCCGCCCAGCACCTGCTGAGCCTGCGCCGCTCCGGCGCGCTGATCGCCATCGATGACTTCGGTACCGGCTACTCGTCGCTGAGCTATCTCAAGAGCCTGCCGCTGGACAAGATCAAGATCGACAAGAGCTTCGTCCAGGACCTGCTCGATGACGATGACGACGCGACCATCGTCCGGGCGATCATCCAGTTGGGCAAGAGCCTCGGCATGCAGGTGATCGCCGAAGGCGTGGAGACCGTCGAGCAGGAGGCCTACATCATTTCCGAAGGCTGCCACGAGGGCCAGGGCTACCACTACAGCAAGCCGCTGCCGGCCCGGGAGCTGGCGGCGTATCTCAAGCAGGCACAGCGCAGCAATGCGGCGATCTTGTAAAGCCCAGGGCCAACAAGCTCGCTCCTGCAAAATCCGCCGGGATCAAGCCGGGTTTTAATACCAAATATTTCAATCACTAAGCCCTTTACACAGAATGCAAATCCTTCGCATTATGTGCCGGTTTTGCGGGGCCGAGCGCCCCCATCCCCCCTCTCGAAGCAGGATGTTCGCCATGATTCGCATGCCTCTGGCCACCGCCAGTCTGTTGGCCATCGCCATCACCCTCGCCGGTTGTGGCGACAAGGACAAGGAAAAATCCACAGCGGCCACCCAGGCCCCTGCCGCGGCCGCCCAGGCGCCCGCCGACGATGCCGCCGCCAAGGTCGATGAAGCCGCCGCCAAGGCCGTGGTCGCCCACTACACCGAGATCGTCTTCGCCGTGTTCAGCGATGCCGAATCCACCGCGAAGAACCTGCAAGCCGCTGTCGACGCCTTCCTCGCCAAGCCGAACGAAGAGACCCTCAAGGCCGCCCGCGCCGCCTGGATCGCCGCCCGCGTGCCGTACCTGCAAAGCGAAGTGTTCCGCTTCGGCAACACCATCATCGACGACTGGGAAGGTCAGGTGAACGCCTGGCCCCTGGATGAAGGCCTGATCGACTACGTCGACAGCTCCTACGAACATGCCCTGGGCAATCCGGCCGCGACCGCCAACATCATCGCCAATCCACAGATCCAGGTCGGCGAAGACAAGGTCGATGTCAGCGAGATCACCCCGGAAAAACTCGCCAGCCTGAACGAGCTGGGTGGCTCCGAAGCCAACGTCGCCACCGGCTACCACGCCATCGAATTCCTGCTCTGGGGCCAGGACCTGAACGGCACCGGCCCGGGCGCCGGCAACCGTCCGGCCTCGGACTACCTGGAAGGTGCCGGCGCCACTGGCGGGCACAACGATCGTCGGCGTGCCTACCTCAAGGCCGTGACCCAACTGCTGGTCAACGACCTGGAAGAGATGGTCGGCAACTGGAAACCGGGTGTGGCCGACAACTATCGCGCCAGCCTGGAAGCCGAGCCGGCGGAAAGTGGCCTGCGCAAGATGCTGTTCGGCATGGGCAGCCTGTCCCTCGGTGAACTGGCGGGCGAGCGCATGAAGGTGTCGCTGGAGGCCAACTCGCCGGAAGACGAGCAGGACTGCTTCAGCGACAACACCCATAACTCGCACTTCTACGATGCCAAGGGCATTCGCAACGTCTACCTGGGTGAATACACCCGTATCGACGGCACCAAGCTGACCGGCCCGAGCCTGTCCTCCCTGGTGGCCAAGGCCGACCCGGCGACCGACGAAGCACTGAAGAACGACCTGCAGGCCACCGAAGCGAAGATCCAGATCATGGTCGACCACGCCAACAAGGGTGAGCATTACGACCAGTTGATCGCGTCCGGCAACGAGCCTGGCAACAAGATCGTCCGTGACGCCATCTCCGCGCTGGTCAAGCAGACCGGTTCCATCGAGCAGGCGGCGGCCAAGCTGGGCATCAGCGACCTGAACCCGGATAACGCCGATCACGATTTCTGATCGGCCCTTGTCCCCCCCTCATGTAGGAGCGAGCTTGCTCGCGATGGTAGCCCAGGCACCGCGGGGTATCAGATGCCCCGTGTCATCGTTGACGACCATCGCGAGCAAGCTCGCTCCTACATGAGGGCAAGCCAGCCCCCACAAAGCCGCGCAGTGTCATAAATCAAGTAAATGCTAATCCCTCTTATTCAAATGTATCGAGACTGATAAACTCGCGCCCGATCCCTCTCACCCCCTGGACACCGATGCCCTCGCTGCCCCTTCGCCTGTCGACGCTGCTCCTGGCCCTTGGCCTGAGCGCCTGCGACGACGCCCCGCGCTTTACCAGGCCCGAACCCGGCGAAGCTCGATCCGGTGGCACCACCACGGTGGGCAAACACGATCGCAATGCCTTCTCGCAACCCTCGGCCAACCTCTCGCCGGAGCGACGCCTGGACTTCAGCGTCGGTAACAGTTTCTTCCGCAGCCCCTGGGTCATCGCGCCGTCAACCACCACAGCCCGCGACGGCCTCGGCCCGCTGTTCAATACCAACGCCTGCCAGAACTGCCATATCAAGGACGGCCGCGGACATCCGCCGGCGCCGGGGGCGGATAACGCGGTGTCGATGCTGGTGCGCCTGTCGATTCCCAACAACCCGATGTACGCCAATCTGATCGAACGCCAGGGCGTGGTACCGGAACCCGTCTATGGCGGACAGTTGCAGGACATGGCCATCCCCGGTGTCACCCCGGAAGGCAAGGTGCGGGTCGACTACGAAGCGGTGCCGATACGTTTCAAGGACGGCACCGAAATCGAACTGCGCCGACCGACGCTGCGCATCACCCAACTGGGCTACGGCCCGATGCACCCACAGACACTGTTTTCCGCGCGCATCGCCCCGCCGATGATCGGCCTCGGCCTGCTCGAAGCGATTCCCGAAGAAGCGATCCTGGCCAATGCCCGGCAGCAACAACGGCTGGGGGTCAACGGCCGGCCGAACCGGGTCTGGGACGATGCCCAGCGCAAGACCGTCCTCGGCCGCTTCGGCTGGAAGGCCGGGCAACCGAATATCAATCAACAGAACGTCCACGCGTTTTCCAGCGACATGGGCCTGACCACCAGCCTGCGCCCCTTCGACGACTGCACGCCGACCCAGACCGACTGCCTGCAAGCGCCCCATGGCGGCGGTCCGGACGGCGAGCCGGAAGTCAGCGACAACATCCTGCGCCTGGTGACCTTCTACACCCGCAACCTCGCTGTACCGGCACGGCGTGACGTCGGCGCGGCGCAGGTGCTGGCCGGCAAGAGCCTGTTCTACCAGGTAGGTTGCCAGGCCTGTCACACCCCGCAGTTCACCACCTCGGCCACGGCCGCCGAACCCGAGCTGGCCAACCAGGTGATCCGGCCCTACAGCGACCTGCTGCTGCATGACATGGGCCCCGGCCTCGCCGACCAGCGCAGCGAGTTCCTCGCCGACGGCAATGACTGGCGCACCCCGCCGCTGTGGGGTATCGGCCTGACGCAGAGCGTCAGCGGCCACACCCAGTTCCTGCATGACGGCCGCGCCCGCAACCTGCTCGAAGCCGTGCTCTGGCATGGCGGCGAGGCCTTGCCGGCGCAGCAGCAGGTGCTGTCGTTCAATGCCGAACAACGCGCCGCGTTGCTGGCATTCCTGAATTCTTTGTAAGAGGACACGGACATGTTCCGCCCGAAACTGTTGTTCACCAGCCTAGCCGCCCTCGTCCTCGGCGCCTGCTCGCCCCAGGACCCGCAGGCGCTGACCTCCGCCGCGATCGCCAAGCAGGTAATCCTGCCGACCTATAGCCGCTGGGTCGACGCCGACCGCCAGTTGGCCATCAGCGCCCTGGCCTTCTGCGAAGGCAAGGAGAGCCTGGAAACCGCCCGCGCCGACTTCCTCCATGCGCAGAAAGCCTGGGCGGAATTGCAGCCGCTGCTGATCGGGCCATTGGCCGAAGGCAATCGCTCCTGGCAGGTGCAGTTCTGGCCGGACAAGAAAAACCTGGTAGGTCGCCAGGTCGAGCAACTGGTCAGCGCCCAGCCGCAGATCGACGCCGACGCCCTGGCCAAGTCCAGCGTCGTGGTCCAGGGCCTCTCGGCCTACGAATACATCCTCTACGACAGCAAGATCGATATGGCCGACAGCGCGCAGAAAGCCCGCTATTGCCCACTGCTGACGGCCATCGGCAAACGCCAGAAAGTCCTCGCCGAAGAGATCCTCTCGCGCTGGGAAACCAGCGACGGCATGCTCGCGCAGATGAGCAAGTTCCCCAACCAGCGCTACGCCGACTCCCACGAAGCCATCGCCGATCTGCTGCGGGTCCAGGTCACCGCCCTCGATACCCTGAAGAAAAAACTCGGCACGCCCATGGGCCGCCAGACCAAGGGCATCCCGCAGCCCTTCCAGGCCGAGGCCTGGCGCAGCCAGACGTCGCTGCAAGGTATGCGCGCCAGCCTGGCCGCCGCCCGGACCGTCTGGGTCGGGGTCGACAACAAGGGCCTGCGCAACCTGCTGCCGGCGGAACAGAAGCCGCTGGCCGAGAAGATCGACGCCGCCTATGCCGCGTCCCTGAAGTTGTTCGACAGCACCCAGCGCTCGCTCACCGACCTGCTCGGCGACGATGCCGGGCGCCAGCAGCTCAACGACCTCTACGACAGCCTCAACGTCGTCCACCGCCTGCACGAAGGCGAACTGGCCAAGGCGCTGGGTATCCAACTGGGCTTCAACGCCAACGACGGGGATTGATGATGTTGCGACGCCAGGCCCTGACTTTCGGCAGCCTGCTGCTCAGCGCATTGACGCTGGGCGGCTGGCGCCTGCTCCGGCAAAAAGACCAAAGCCCGCTGCTGCTCTCTGCCCGTGACGACAGCGACGGCGGGCACTATGCCGTGGGCTATCGGCTGGACGGTACGCAGGTCTTCGCCACCCGGGTCGGTCAGCGTTGCCACGACATCATCAACCACCCGAGCCAGCCCCTGGCGCTGTTCGTCGCGCGACGTCCCGGCACCGAGAGTTACCTGATCGACCTGCGGGATGGCCGCCTGCTGCAGACCCTCGCTTCACAGCCGAACCGGCATTTCTATGGGCATGCGGTAATCCACAGGAGCGGCGACTGGTTATACGCCACCGAGAATGACACCACCGATCCGGGCCGTGGCCTGTTGGGTGTGTATCGTTTCGAAGGTGAGCGTCTGGTTCATAGTGGCGAGATTTCGACCCATGGCATCGGCCCACACCAGGTGTCGTGGATGCCCGATGGCGAGACCCTGGTCGTCGCCAACGGCGGGATTCGCACCGAAGCAGAAAGCCGGGTGGAGATGAACCTCGATGCCATGGAGCCGAGCCTGGTGCTGATGCGCCGCGACGGCACCCTGCTGAGCAAGGAAACCCTGCCACAGCAGATGAACAGCGTACGCCATCTGGGCGTGGCCAGCGACGGCACCATCGTTGCCGGCCAGCAGTTCATGGGACCATCCCATGAGTCCTCCGAGTTGCTGGCGATCAAGCGTCCCGGCCGGCCCTTTGTCGCCTTCCCGGTGGCCGAGCAGCAGTTGCAGGCCATGGCGCATTACACCGCCAGCGTCGCGGTGCACAGCGAATTGCGGCTGGTGGCGTTGACCGCGCCTCGGGGCAACCGCTTCTTTATCTGGGATTTGGACAGCGGCGCCGTACGCTTGGATGCACCATTACCGGACTGCGCGGGCGTCGGCGCGGTGGCAGACGGTTTCGTGGTCACCTCCGGCCAGGGCCGCTGTCGCTTCTACGATTGTCGCCAGAAGGAATTGACAGCCCAGCCGCTGGAGCTGCCGGCTGGGCTGTGGGACAACCATCTGCATCTGGTCTGAGTCCCGCGCCTCCAACCTGTTTACAGGGCAAAACAGATTGTATAGGGGAAAGGCTCTCCCACCTCCGTCAAATCTCTGAGGTCACATACTTTACTGGTGTGTGACAGCACCGTGATAGTGACGGTTTTATCGAGGGAGTTGTGATTGAACTCAATGATCGCCTTACCCTCTGAAAACCCATCGTCTATCATCAACATGGATATACCATCAGGGTAAAGGTTATTCTCGTCGTCGGTAAGTGCAAAATATCCCCCCCACCCACCCCAGGCACCTGCGTCGTCTATGATCCAATCATGGATTCTCACCAACACGCCATCCATCGTTTGATAAATACTCCCTGAGAAGTACATATTGGCGTTGGTCAGTAATGAGAATTTCTCGGTGTCGGGAATTACGATAGAACTGGATGCATTGGCGGGGGCGATCCCCTTGGTTTCACAATCCTCCTCTGACAAGTAGGACCTGTCATGAGATTTTGTTGGTTTCTTTACATTTTTATTGCGAGCAATTCCTGCCGGCTCCTTGACCATCAAGACCACACCTCCGATGACGTCATTATAAAGAACTGCTCGTGGGTAAACGGTTCCGTGAGGGGTCGTGGACGTATAAAAAACTTGCCCCCCATGCTGACTTATATTGAACACGCACTGGGTTGACGCCCCCTTTATCGACAACGTGAACGGAGCCGAATTATAGCTCACTCTCCGCCCGTGCCCATTCACACGCGTGCTTGCTGACAAGCGTCCTCCCGCAACTCCCGCGCCCCAACTATTAATAACAAGGTAATTCTCTGCCGGCAATAATCTCTGATAGAGCGAAGGTGATAAAGAGAGTACTTCCTTTCTCTCGTAGTTAATAATCGAGAAGGTGGAAAGAGGTGAAACGAATGCCTCTAATTGTTTTTTCATTTTTTTCATCACTCGTGCATTGGGACCTAGAGGGCTTTAAAGCTCAATGCAAAGTCATTCAGGACCCCGTTTCAGGGGATATCTTTCTGTCCCATTGAATTTAGCCGCAGGCGTCCGGTTGTCACTACTGTCATTTCTGACAGTTCAGACAAACGGCGAAGGCCTTTTTCCGGTTTTTTTCGTTAGTGTCAGCGGTGCTCTATTCAGGCTGGCGCTCGAACGCCGATGTCACTTCCCACCCAGCTCCCTCGCGGTTGCGCAAGCGCCGCCTCCACACTGACCGAGTAAGGCACAAGTTTGTCGTACGACCACGATTCCAATGTGGGAGCGGAGCTTGCCCGCGAAGAGGCCGACACAGCCTGCTTGCCGCGGTGGTATTACACGATAACAACCTGGCGGCGCGGTATGCCGATCAGTTGGCGGTGTTGCGCCAGGGTCGCCTGTTTGCCAACGGCGCGCCCCAGGCGATTCTCAGCCCGAGGCTGTTTGCCGAAGTGTATGGCGTGCAGGCGTGGATCGAGCGCTGTTCACGGGACACCGTGCAGGTCATGGTCAACCACGCCCTGTAGCCCGAGCAGCACGCGGCTGGACACCACCGTCGCATACTCGCCATGCAGATTGCCCAGGGACATGGCATGAACCTCCTGGGCAGTGTGGGGCGTACCAAAATAGTCGGTTTTGTCGAAGGTATAGCACGCATCCTCCACCACCCAGGTCTCAAACCCGAGGTTGCCGGCCGTCCGCGCGGTCGCCTCCACGGAGTTATGGGTCGCTACGCCGACAATCACCAACTGCTCGATACCGCTCTCGCGTAGCCAAGCCTCCAACCCGGTCGCGCAAAACGCATCCGGCACCCGCTTGCGCACCAGCCGTTCGCCCTCCCCCGGCGCAAAGCGCTGCTGGAACTCGACTCCCGACTGTCCGGGCCAGAACACCGACTCCGGCGAATGCGACAGATGCTGGACATGCACAATCGGACGCGCGGTTTCACGCCACTGTTGCAACAGCTCAAGCATGCGCGCCTCGGCCTCGGGATTGTTGCGTGGTCCCAGCCGCGGATGAAGAATGCCTTGCTGCTGGTCGATCAGGATCAACGCCGCGTTTACCTGGATATCCCTGTTCATGCCTTTTCCCTTCCGATTTATCGCTCAAAACTCGAAATAAGCCCGCCCGCTGTCTTGCGCGCCTTCCTCCTGCTCACTAACGTAGCGCCTTTACTGACGCTACCCCCCGCAGGAGCTTTGCCATGGCCTCGCCAGCCTTTTCCTTCTCTCTCAAGCAATGTGGCGTTGCCGCCGCCATGGCGGGCCTGCTCGGCCTGACTGGTTGCCAGACCTGGAACTCCCAGGACAGCCTGCCACCGACCTCCGGCGTACAGCCGATCAAGGGCCTGGCACAGAACGTCTCGGTACGCCGCAACAGCCTCGGCATGCCGCTGATCGAAAGCAACAGCTTTCACGATGCGCTGTTCACCCTCGGTTATGTCCACGCCAGCGACCGCATCACCCAGATGGTCACCCTGCGCCTGCTCGCCCAGGGCCGGCTGGCCGAAATCAACGGCCCGGACGCCCTCGACAGCGACCGATTCATGCGCGCCGTCAACCTGAAGAAAAGCGCCGGCGAGTTGTACAACGCCTCGTCGCCACGGCTCAAGCGCTTCTTCGAAGTCTATGCGCGCGGCGTCAACGCCTACCTGTTCCGCTACCGCGACAAGCTGCCGCCGGACCTGGCCAGCAGCGGCTACCAGCCGGAATACTGGAAACCGGAAGATTCGGCGCTGATCTTCTGCCTGCTCAACTTCAACCTGTCGGCCAACCTGCAGCAAGAGATTGCCAGCCTGGTCCTGGCGCAGAAAGTCGGCGTCGACAAGCTCGCCTGGCTGACCCCGGCCGCCCCGGACGAACCGCTGCCCCTGGCCGAAGCCGAGAAACTCAAGGGCATCGCCCTGAGCCAGGTCTCGGGCCTCGGCGCGCTGAACAAGGCCGCCGAGCAAGTCGCCGCGTTGAATATCCTCGGCTCCGGCACCTCGACCAACTGGGCCATCGGCCCGCAACGCGCCCGCAGCGGCAAGAGCCTGCTGGCCGCCGACCTGCAACAGCCGACCAGCGCCCCCGCCGCCTGGAACTACGTACAGATTTACGCGCCGAAGTACCGGGCCGCCGGGACCTCGATCGCCGGCCTGCCGATGCTGCTGTCCGGTTTCAACGGCAAGGTGGCCTGGAGCATGGCCGCCGTCCCGGGGGACAACCAGGACCTGTTCCTGGAAAAACTCAAGCGCCAGGGCAATGCGCTCTATTACGAAGCCGACGGCAAGTGGCTGCCGGCCATCGTGCGCAACGAAACCTACTTCATCAAGGGCCAGCGCTCGATCCGCGAGACGGTGTTCGAAACCCGCCACGGCCCGCTGCTCAACAGTGCACTGGACAACAGCGCCTTGACCGGCGGCTACGGCCTGGCCCTGCAGAGCGCCTCGTTCAAGGACGACAAGAGCCTGGATGCGTTCTTCGACCTGTCCCGTGCCCAGAGCGCCGAGAAAGCCTCGGATGCCAGCCGGGAAATCCGCGCCATCGCGCTGAACATGGTCTTTGCCGACGCCAGTCATATCGGCTGGCAGGTCACCGGGCGCTTCCCCAACCGCCGCGAAGGCGAAGGCCTGTTGCCGTCGCCGGGCTGGGACGGCCGCTTCGACTGGGACGGCTACGCCGACGCGATGCTCCACCCTTATGACCAGGACCCGGGCCAGGGCTGGCTGGGCACCGCCAACCAGCGCACGGCGGCGCGCGGCTACGGCATGCAACTGTCCAACGCCTGGTACTACCCGGAACGCGGCGAACGCCTGGCTGAACTGGCCGCGGCCGGCAAGCAGGACAGCCGCAGCACCATCGCCATGCAATACGACCAGAGCACCACGTTCGCCAACAAGCTGAAGAAGATGTTCGAAGCGCCAGGCATGGCCTTGCCGCTCAAGCAGGCCATCGACGCCCTGCCGGAAGCCGAACGCGGCAAGGCACGCGAAGCCCTCAGCCGGTTGATGGCGTTCGACGGCAGGCTCAGCGCGACCTCGGCCGACGCCGCGCTGTACGAACTGTTCCTGCAGGAAAGCATGAAGCAGATCTTCCTCGACAAACTCGGCCCGGAAAACGGTCCGGTGTGGCAGGCCTTTGTCGCCAACGGCAAGCTGTCCTACTCGGCCCAGGCCGATCACCTGTTGGGCCGCGAGGACAGCCCGTTCTGGGATGACAGCCGCACGCCACAGAAGGAAGACAAGCCGGCGATCCTGGCCCGCAGCCTGGCGGCGGCGATCAGCGCCGGTGACAGCCTGCTAGGCAGCAATCACAAGGCCTGGCAATGGGGCACGCTGCACCGTTATAGCTGGAAGAACGGCGCCGGCCAGGTGATTCGCGGACCGATCCAGGCCGGCGGCGACCACACCACGCTGAACACCTCGGCCTATGCCTGGGGCGGCGGGAACTTCGATGTCACCCAGGTGCCCGGCGTGCGCATGATCGTCGACTTCGGCCAGATCGAACCGATGAGCGGCCAGCAGAGCCCCGGACAGTCCGGCAACCCGGCCAGCCCGAGCTACGCCAGCGGTATCGATGGCTGGCTGAAGGCCCAGTACGTCAGCTTCCCGATGCAGCAGCAGAACTTCGACAAGGCCTACGGCACCACGCGCCTGACCCTGACGCCCGGCAAGTAACACTCCACGGCCGGGTCCGGCCTGCCAGCGATGGCCTCATCGCTGGCAAGTCGGTTCCTAAAGTTACGGATGTCACCCTTCCCGCCGCGTAACTGCACTCTTTTCTCACTCGCGGACGCACCAATATTGTGCAATTTATTTCAGCCGCCCAATTTCGGGCATGATTAGCTGGCTCGGAGCCATATTCCTGCCTTTTAAAACACTTGTTCGTGACTCTGGTTCGGAAATTGCTACTTTTATCAGGTCATACGCGTTCCAGTAACAGTACTCAGTGCGCCACAAGCGCTCATATTGGTTTTTAGGGAATAAATAATGAAAAAAGCATTGCTGACCCTTTCTGCACTGGCTCTCTGCATGGCCGCCGGTTCCGCTATGGCCAAGGAATACAAGGAACTGCGCTTCGGCGTCGATCCTTCCTACGCGCCATTCGAATCCAAGGCTGCAGACGGTAGCCTGGTCGGCTTCGACATTGATCTGGGCAACGCCATCTGTGCCGAGCTGAAGGTCAAGTGCAAATGGGTCGAAAGTGACTTCGACGGCATGATCCCGGGCTTGAACGCCAACAAGTTCGACGGTGTGATTTCGTCGATGACCGTGACCGAAGCCCGCGAGAAGGCCATTGACTTCTCCAAGGAGCTGTTCTCCGGCCCGACTTCCCTGGTGTTCAAAAAGGGTGCGAACTTCTCCACGCCTGAGTCCCTCAAGGGCAAAACCGTGGGCTACGAGCAAGGCACCATCCAGGAAGCCTACGCCAAGGCCGTACTGGACAAGGCTGGTGTGACCACCAAGGCCTACGCCAACCAGGACCAGGTTTATGCTGACCTGACCTCCGGCCGCCTCGACGCTTCGGTGCAGGATATGCTGCAAGCCGAACTGGGCTTCCTGAAGTCGCCAGCGGGCGCCGGCTACGAAGTCAGCAAGCCGATCGACGATCCACTGCTGCCGGCTAAAACCGCGGTCGGTATCAAAAAAGGCAACAAAGAGCTGAAAGCCCTGTTGGATAAAGGTATCGACGCGTTACACAAAGATGGCAAGTACGCGGAAATCCAGAAGAAGAACTTTGGTGATCTGAACCTGTACAGCGGGAAGTGATCCCTTGGCGCCCCTCGTCCGAGGGGCGCCTTTTCGACTGCCAAAGGTCTGATTTTTCATGTTCGACAACCTCCTGCAAACTCTGGGGCTTTCGGCCTTCAGCCTGAAGGGCTTTGGCCCGATCCTGCTGCAAGGCACCTGGATGACCGTCCAGCTCTCCATCCTCTCGCTGCTGGTCAGCGTGCTACTGGGCCTGCTCGGCGCCAGTGCCAAATTATCCAGCTTCAGCCTGTTGCGCATTCCGGCCCAGCTCTACACCACGCTGATTCGCGGGGTGCCCGACCTGGTGCTGATGCTGCTGATTTTCTACAGCCTGCAAACCTGGCTCTCGACCCTGACCGATGCCATGGACTGGGACTACATCGAGATTGACCCGTTTGCCGCCGGGGTCATCACCCTGGGCTTTATCTACGGTGCCTATTTCACCGAAACCTTCCGTGGCGCGATTCTCGCCGTGCCACGCGGGCAGCTTGAAGCCGCCACCGCCTATGGCCTGACCCGGGCCCAGCGGTTCCGCTTCGTGACCTTTCCGCAAATGATGCGCTTTGCCCTGCCGGGGATCGGCAACAACTGGATGGTGATCCTCAAGGCCACCGCGCTGGTCTCGATCATCGGCCTGGCCGACCTGGTCAAGGCTGCCCAGGACGCGGGCAAGAGCACTTATCAACTGTTCTACTTCCTGGTACTCGCCGCCTTGATCTACCTGCTTATTACCAGTGCTTCGAACTATGTCCTGCGCTGGCTGGAACGCCGCTACGCCGCGGGCGCCCGGGAGGCCGTGCGATGATCGAACTCCTGCAGCAATACTGGCGGCCGTTCCTCTACAGCGACGGCCAGCACATCACCGGCCTGGCCATGACCCTGTGGCTGCTCAGCGCCTCGATCTTCTTCGGTTTCCTGGTGTCGATCCCGCTGTCCATCGCCCGGGTCTCGCCCAAGCGTCGCATCCGCTGGCCGGTGGAGTTCTACACCTACCTGTTCCGTGGCACGCCGCTGTATATCCAACTGCTGATCTGCTACACCGGGATCTACAGCCTGGAAGCGGTCCGCGAACAGCCGCTGCTGAACTCGTTCTTCCGCGATGCGATGAACTGCACCATCTTGGCCTTCGCCCTGAATACCTGCGCCTACACCACGGAGATCTTTGCCGGGGCGATCCGCAGCATGAACCACGGTGAAGTCGAGGCGGCCAAGGCCTACGGCCTGAGCGGCTGGAAGCTCTACGCCTATGTGATCATGCCCTCGGCCCTGCGCCGCTCGTTGCCCTACTACAGCAACGAAGTG
The DNA here is from genome assembly GCF_013385425.1 of Pseudomonas gingeri. GTDB lineage: Bacteria > Pseudomonadota > Gammaproteobacteria > Pseudomonadales > Pseudomonadaceae > Aquipseudomonas > Aquipseudomonas gingeri_D. The sequence continues at coordinate 164,835 of NZ_JACAQA010000019.1, forward strand.
ATCCTGATGCTGCACTCCACCACCGTGGCGTTCACCGCGACCATCCCGGACATCCTGAAAATCGCCCGGGACGCCAACTCGGCGACCTACATGACTTTCCAGTCGTTCGGTATCGCCGCGATCATCTACCTGACGATCACCTTTACCCTGGTCGGTCTGTTCCGTCTGGCCGAGCGCCGCTGGCTGGCCTTTCTCGGCCCGGCACACTAGGACTCCAGAGCATGCGTCATCTGACTCACGAGCTGCTGGCTCCCCTGCCGGGCACGACCCGGCAGATCCACAGCTTTCATTTCGGTCCGTCGCGGTCCGCGGGCAAGATCTACATCCAGTCGTCCCTGCACGCCGACGAACTGCCCGGCATGCTGGTGGCCTGGCACCTCAAGCAACGCCTGGCCGAGCTGGAACAGGCCGGCGCCCTGCGCAGCGAAATCGTGCTGGTACCGGTGGCCAATCCGATCGGCCTGGAACAGGTGCTGATGGACGTGCCGCTGGGGCGCTATGAGCTGGAAAGCGGGCAGAACTTCAATCGCTGGTTCGTCGATCTGAGTGACGAGATCGGCAACCAGATCGAAGAGCAACTCAGCGACGATCCGGCGCACAACCTGCAACTGATCCGCAGCCACCTCAAGACCGCCCTGGCGGCGGAGGTGCCGGCGACCCAGTTGCAATCCCAGCGCCTGGCGTTGCAACGACTGGCCTGCGACGCGGACATGGTCCTGGACCTGCACTGCGACTTCGAAGCCGTGGCCCATCTGTACACCACGCCCGAAGCCTGGCCGCAGGTTGAACCGCTGGCCCGTTATATCGGCTCGCAAGCCAGCCTGCTGGCGACCGATTCCGGCGGCCAGTCGTTCGACGAATGCTTCACCCTGCTCTGGTGGGACCTGCGCCAGCGCTTCGGCGACCGGTTCGCGATTCCCCAGGGCAGTTTTTCGGTGACCGTGGAACTGCGCGGCCAGGGCGATGTGAATCATCCCCAGGCACGTCTCGACTGCCAGGCGATCCTCGACTACCTGACGCACTTCGGCGCCATCGCCGGCGAGCCCGCGCCCTTGCCGGAGCTGCCGCACCCGGCAACGCCGCTGGCCGGTGTCGAGCCGGTGAGCACGCCGCTGGGCGGACTGCTGGTGTTCAGCGCCGTGCCGGGGCAATACCTGGAAGCCGGAGAGTTGATCGCCGAGATCATCGACCCGCTCAGCGACCGCGTCACCCCTGTTCATTGCAGCGCGGCGGGCCTGCTCTATGCCCGCTCGCTACGCCGCATGGCCACGGCCGGCATGGTGATTGCCCATGTCGCCGGCCGCGAAGCCTATCGCAGCGGCTATCTACTTTCTCCTTGAGGTGCCCATGTACAAACTGACCATTGAAGGCCTGCACAAGAGCTATGGCGAACACCAGGTGCTCAAGGGCGTCTCGCTCAAGGCCAAGACCGGCGACGTGATCAGCCTGATCGGCGCCAGCGGCTCGGGCAAGAGTACCTTCCTGCGCTGCATCAACTTTCTCGAAACGCCCAATGACGGCGCCATGAGCCTCGACGGCCAGGCGATCCGCATGGTCAGCGACAAGCACGGCATGCGCGTCGCCGACGACGCCGAGTTGCAGCGCCTGCGCACCCGCCTGGCCATGGTGTTCCAGCACTTCAACCTGTGGAGCCACATGAGCGTGCTGGAAAACATCACCATGGCCCCGCGCCGGGTGCTGGGGGTGAGCAAGAAAGACGCCGAGGACCGTGCCCGTCGCTACCTGGACAAGGTCGGCCTGCCGGCGCGGGTTGCCGATCAGTACCCGGCATTCCTGTCTGGCGGCCAGCAGCAGCGCGTGGCAATTGCCCGGGCGCTGGCGATGGAGCCGGAAGTGATGCTATTCGACGAACCGACCTCGGCGCTGGACCCGGAGCTGGTGGGTGAAGTGCTCAAGGTGATCCAGGGGCTGGCCGAGGAAGGCCGGACCATGATCATGGTGACCCACGAGATGAGCTTCGCCCGCAAGGTTTCCAGCCAGGTGCTGTTCCTGCACCAGGGGTTGGTGGAAGAACAGGGCGCGCCGGACGATGTGTTGGGCAATCCGCAGAGCGAGCGGCTGCGGCAGTTCCTCAGTGGCAATCTGAAGTAATCGAAACGGCTCTTCAGCCGTGCGCCGCCGGCCATGGATAGGCCAGCCACGTCTCCAGGCGCTTGGCGAAGCGGCCGCTTTCCATATCCTGGTGCAGCCACTGGTCGACATACTGCTTGAGCACGATGTCACGGGGCAGCAACACGGCCTTCTCGGAAAAATCGAAAGGTTGGTCCGGATGCACCGCGCACAGCTCCGGGTGCAGTTTCTGCTGCACCCGGGTTTCCACCGCGTCGGTCATCATCAGGTCGGCCTTGCCGTCGACGATCTGCTGGAAAATCGTCACGTTGTCCGGATGCACGAGGATCTGCGCCTGCTTGAGGTTGGCACGGGCGAACTTCTCGTTGGTCCCGCCGGGATTGACGATAGCCCGGACATTCGGCCGGTCGATCTGGGCCAGGGTCTGGAAGTCCTGCTGCCGGGAGCAGAGGGTGATCGGCGTCTTGCCGTCACGCTGGTAAGGCTGTGAGAAAAACGCCAGCTTCTGGCGCTCCATGTTCACCGAGATTCCGCTGATCGCCAGGTCGAACCTGTCGGCCAGCAGATCGCCCATCAGCGTCGGCCAGGTGGTCGGCACCAGTTCCAGCTTGACCCCCAGGGATGCCGCCAGCCCTTCGGCCAGCTCGATATCCAGGCCGATAAAACCATCCGCATTCTTGTAGCTGAACGGTTTGTAGTCACCGGTGGTGCCAACGCGCAATACGCCCTGCTGAACGATACGGTCGAGTCGGCTGCTGGTGGCTTCCTGTTGGGAAACAGCGCTACTGGTCAGCGGCTGTGGCGCGGCAATGGCAGTGCCGGTCAGTAACAACCCGGCGAACAAGCAGCGGGAAAAATACGCGGAAATGGCAAACGTCATGGGTGGCCTTTTTTTCTGGGTCTTGGCCACAGCTTTGTATCGTATAGATGATCGAGAGTCGACACCGTCCTGCAGGAGCATGGCTTACCTGCGAAATGGCCCTTGAGGCCGCCAAAAAAGTCGCTGGCAAGCCACGCGCCTACAGGAGTCGCGCTCGATCGAAGCCCGTCGAAAGGCCAAAACAGGGCTCAGGCGTCGGGAGAAGGCGTATTGTCGGGAATCAGCGGCTCGCCGTTATCGGGCGGCTGGGTGGGCGTGGTGGGCTCGGAGGGTTGCGGCGTATCCGGATCAGGTTGCCCCGGGATACCCGGGATGCCACTGGTCATGCCCTGGGGATGCGCCAGCAACGACCAGGCCAACAGACCCACTTGATTGGGTTCAAGTTTCGCCAGTTGAGCGCTGATACTTGGATCGTTCTTCATGGGGGTACTCCTGAGCGTGGAAGCCCGGCCTGTCTTGCACAAACCGGGACAGTGCACCCAGTAGAGTGCACCCGCGCCGAGGAATTCCCTGTTTCGACGGGCCCTTCGTCAGGTCCGCGGCAGGGTCACGCCACGCTGGCCCTGATACTTGCCGCCACGGTCCTTATAGGACACTTCGCATTCTTCGTCGGACTCCAGGAACAACATCTGCGCCACGCCCTCGTTGGCGTAGATCTTCGCCGGCAGCGTGGTGGTGTTGGAGAACTCCAGGGTCACGTGGCCTTCCCATTCCGGTTCCAGCGGCGTGACGTTGACGATGATCCCGCAACGGGCGTAGGTGCTCTTGCCCAGGCAGATGGTCAGCACATTGCGCGGAATACGGAAGTATTCGACGGTGCGGGCCAGGGCGAAGGAGTTGGGCGGAATGATGCAGACGTCGCTCTTCACATCGACGAAGCTGCCCGCGTCGAAGTTTTTCGGATCGACGGTCGCCGAATTGATGTTGGTGAACACCTTGAATTCGTCGGCGCAGCGCACATCGTAGCCATAGCTCGAGACACCGAAGGAAATCACCCGGTTGTCGGCTTCGCCACGCACCTGGCGCTCGACGAAAGGCTCGATCATGCCGTGTTCTTGCGCCATGCGGCGAATCCACTTGTCCGATTTGATGCTCATGGCGGGTGTCCTGATATAGCGAGGTGGAGAAATTCTGTCCGGCATCTTACCGGGGTGCGCCGCCGGGTTAAAGCGCCGACGCCGCTTCTCGCGATGACGTTGTCCCCGGGCCTGACAAATCGGCTATTTGAGCGGGGTTGTCCCCCTGGCCGAGCGCCGTCAGTCACGAAATAGGAGAAACCTTGGTGAAGACCATTGGCACGTCTCGGAAAGTGGGGTATGGTGGCGCCACTGTGCTGCTTGTGTCACTGAGAATCTCTACACGATGTTGAATTTCGATCCAACCATCTCCAAGAATTTTTCCTGCTCTTTGCACTCAGTCTCGGCCAGGGCTTTTCCTGAGTCGCAGTTAACTTTGTCCAAGGAGACATCAAATGTCTAATCGCCAAACCGGTACCGTTAAGTGGTTCAACGATGAAAAAGGCTTCGGCTTCATCACTCCACAATCCGGTGACGACCTGTTCGTACACTTCAAAGCAATCCAATCCGACGGCTTCAAAAGCCTGAAAGAAGGCCAACAGGTTTCTTTCATCGCTACCCGCGGTCAGAAAGGCATGCAAGCTGAAGAAGTTCAAGTTATCTAACTTGTACTGATCCAGTAAAAAAGCCCCGCCCTCAAAAGCGGGGCTTTTTTGTGCCCGGGTGTTTTTGCCAGCTTGCGCCAGGTACCGGGACCTAGGCCAACCCAGCGTACGACACAAATCCTGTAGGAGCCGGCTTGCTGGCGATAGCGGTTTATCTGGCGACCATGATGTCGACTGTCAGATCGCAATCGCCAGCAAGCCGGCGCCTACAGGGACCGCGCTGCGCCTCGATTGAGGCGCAACGGCATCAATCGTCGCTGATGGTGATATTCGGCATCGCCTGGCTGGCCGCTTCCTGCAACACGATCCGCGCGCCCACATGCCGTGCCAGCTCCTGGTAGACCATGGCGATCTGGCTGTCCGGCTCGGCGATCACCGTCGGCTTGCCACCATCGGCCTGCTCACGGATCAGCATCGACAACGGCAACGAAGCCAGCAGCTCGACACCATATTGGCTCGCCAGCTTCTCACCGCCCCCCTCGCCGAACAGGTGCTCGGCATGACCGCAGTTCGAACAGATGTGTACCGCCATGTTCTCCACGACACCCAGCACCGGGATATTCACCTTGCGGAACATCTCCACGCCCTTGCGCGCATCCAGCAAGGCCAGGTCCTGGGGAGTGGTGACGATCACCGCGCCGGCCACCGGAACCTTCTGCGCCAGGGTCAGCTGGATATCGCCAGTCCCGGGCGGCATATCGATCACCAGGTAGTCCAGGTTGCCCCAGTCGGTCTGGGTCACCAATTGCAACAAAGCCCCGGACACCATCGGACCGCGCCAGACCATCGGCGTGTTGTCGTCGGTTAGGAAAGCCATGGACATCACTTCCACGCCATGGGACTCGATGGGCACGAACCATTTCTGGTCCTTGATCTTCGGCCGCGTGCCTTCGGCGACGCCGAACATGATGCCCTGGCTCGGCCCGTAGATATCGGCGTCGAGAATCCCCACCCGAGCCCCTTCGCGAGCCAGCGCCAGCGCCAGGTTGGCCGCCGTGGTCGACTTGCCCACCCCGCCCTTGCCCGAGGCCACCGCCACCACGTTCTTCACGTTGGCCAGGCCCGGAATCTGCGCCTGGGCCTTGTGCGCGGCGATCACGCAATCGATCTCGACCTTGGCCGAAGCCACGCCGTCCAGGCCTTCGACGGCCATCTGCAGCATCTGCGCCCAGCCACTCTTGAACAGGCCGGCGGCATAACCCAGCTCCAGCCGGACCGTTACGCGATCACCCTGGATATCGATGGCCCGCACGCAGCCGGCGCTGACCGGGTCCTGGTTCAGATAAGGGTCGGTGTACTGGCGGAGGACGGCCTCCACCGCTGCGCGATTGACTGCGCTCATGGGCAACTCCCGAAAAAGACTGAGTAAAACAGGCAGCTATCCTAACCGTTCTGAAGCGCAGAGACATTCCACAAGGGGTGAATTATGTGCGCCGGGGCTTTATAGTGGCCGATCTCCGTTTCACTTCAAGTAGCCGAGCCCCATGTCCGAGCCACGCCAGATCCTCGTCACCAGCGCCCTGCCCTATGCCAATGGTTCCATTCACCTTGGCCACATGGTCGAGTATGTCCAGACGGACATGTGGGTGCGCTTCCAGAAGCACCGCGGCAATCAATGCATCTACGTCTGCGCTGACGACGCCCACGGCTCGGCCATCATGTTGCGCGCCGAGAAGGAAGGCATCACCCCGGAACAGTTGATCGCCAACGTCCAGGTCGAGCACAGCGGCGACTTCGCCGACTTCCTCGTGGAGTTCGATAATTTCCATTCGACCCACGCCGAGGAAAACCGCGAACTGTCCAATCAGATCTACCTGCGCCTGCGCGACGCCGGGCATATCGCCACGCGTTCGATCACCCAGTATTTCGACCCGGAAAAGCAGATGTTCCTGGCCGACCGCTTCATCAAGGGCACCTGCCCGAAATGCGGCACCGAAGACCAGTACGGCGACAACTGCGAGAAATGCGGCGCCACCTATGCACCGACCGACCTGAAAGACCCGAAATCGGCGATTTCCGGGGCGACGCCGGTGCTCAAGGATTCCCAGCACTTCTTCTTCAAGCTGCCGGACTTCCAGGCCATGCTGCAAACCTGGACCCGCAGCGGCACCTTGCAGGACGCCGTGGCGAACAAGATCGCCGAATGGCTGGATGCCGGCCTGCAACAGTGGGACATCTCCCGCGATGCGCCGTATTTCGGCTTCGAGATCCCGGATGAGCCTGGCAAGTATTTCTACGTCTGGCTGGACGCGCCGATCGGCTACATGGCCAGCTTCAAGAACCTCTGCGCACGGCGTCCGGAACTGGACTTCGACGCGTTCTGGGGCAAGGACTCCACCGCCGAGCTGTACCACTTCATCGGCAAGGACATCGTCAACTTCCACGCCCTGTTCTGGCCGGCGATGCTCGAAGGCGCGGGCTACCGCAAGCCGACCGGGATCAACGTGCACGGCTACCTGACCGTCAACGGCCAGAAAATGTCCAAGTCCCGCGGCACCTTTATCAAGGCCCGTACCTACCTGGACCACCTGTCACCGGAATACCTGCGTTACTACTACGCGGCCAAGCTGGGCAAAGGCGTCGACGACCTCGACCTGAACCTGGAAGACTTCGTGCAGAAGGTCAACTCGGACCTGGTGGGCAAGGTAGTCAACATCGCCAGCCGTTGCGCCGGGTTTATCCACAAGGGCAATGCCGGTGTGCTGGTGGCCGGCAACGCCGCGCCGGAACTGACCGACGCCTTCCTCGCCGCCACCCCGAGCATCGCCGAGGCCTACGAGGCACGGGATTTCGCCCGGGCCATGCGCGAAATCATGGGCCTGGCCGACCGCGCCAACGCCTGGATCGCCGACAAGGCACCCTGGTCCCTGGCCAAGCAGGAAGGCAAGCAGGATGAAGTCCAGGCCGTCTGTGCCGTGGGCATCAACCTGTTCCGCCAGTTGATCATCTTCCTCAAGCCGGTGCTGCCGCTGCTGGCCGCCGATGCCGAGGCCTTCCTGAATGTCGCGCCGCTGACCTGGAACGATCACGCCACCTTGCTCGCCAACCATCAGTTGAACGAGTTCAAGCCCTTGATGACCCGTATCGACCCGGTAAAAGTACAAGCCATGACCGACGCCTCGAAGGAAGACCTCACCGCCAGCCAGACCGACACCGGTAGCGCCGCCCCGCAAGGCAACGGCGAGCTGGCCAAGGACCCGCTGTCGGCGGAAATCGACTTCGACGCCTTTGCCGCCGTCGACCTGCGCGTAGCGCTGATTCTCAAGGCCGAAGCCGTCGAAGGCGCGGACAAGCTGCTGCGCCTGACCCTGGATATCGGCGATGAGCAACGCAACGTGTTTTCCGGGATCAAGAGCGCCTACCCGAACCCGGCCGAACTGGAAGGTCGCCTGACCATGATGATCGCCAACCTCAAGCCACGGAAAATGCGCTTCGGCATCTCCGAAGGCATGGTGATGGCGGCCGGCCCCGGCGGTGAAGAAATCTACCTGCTGAGCCCGGATACCGGCGCAAAGCCAGGCCAGCGGATCAAGTAACCGTCCGCCCCTGCTCGCGGGCCATGTGCATTCATGGCCCGCGATGTCGCAAAACTGGTACGCAGTCCCTCCTTGCCGGATAATCAGTGTTGTTCGCTAATCCGGCATGATCATGATCGATTTTGTTTTTCCCCTCGTCAGCGCAGCCCTGCTCAACAATTTCGTGTTGCACTGGCCCCTGGGCGTCGATCCACTGCTGCAGGCCAGGCCAGACGCCGCCGGCGAACGCCTGGCACTCCACGCGCTGGGAATTGCCACCAGCACCCTGATGCTGATCACAACGCTGATCAGCCACAGCCTCTACCACTATGTGCTGCTGCCCCAGGGCCTGGAGGCCTTCAAGCTGTTCGTCTTCCTGCCCACCAGCGTATTGCTGATCGGCCCGGTCCTGACCCTGCTTGCGCGCTGCCTGCCACGCCTGCCGTTTGCCGGACTCACAACGCTGCTGCTGGGCAATGCCGGCATCCTCGGCTTGAGCCTGCTCAACGCCGCCAATGACCAGGGACTGGCCCAGGCGCTCCTCACCAGCCTGGGTGCCGGACTGGGTTTCTGGCTGGTCCTGAGCCTGTTCAACGACCTGCGCCAGCGTACTTTCCACGAGGAGGTTCCATTACCCTTTCGCGGCCTGCCGATCGAGCTGATCGGCGCCGGTTTGATGGGCGTGGCTTTCCTCGGTTTCACTGCATTGGTCAAACCATGAGCCTGATTCAACGTATCGATGCCCTGCTGCCGCAGACCCAATGCGGTAAATGCGGGCACCCGGGCTGCAAGCCCTACGCCGAAGGCATCGCCCAGGGCGAAGCGATCAACAAATGCCCGCCGGGCGGTGGCGAAACCATTGCCGCCCTGGCCGAACTGCTGCACGTGCCGGTCCTGCTGCTGGATCCGGAACGCGGCAGCGCCCCGGCCCAGGTCGCGTTTATCCGCGAGGCCGAGTGCATCGGTTGCACCAAGTGCATCCAGGCCTGCCCGGTGGATGCCATTGTCGGCGCGGCCAAGTGGATGCACAGCGTGATCGTCGACGAGTGCACCGGCTGCGACCTGTGCGTGGCGCCCTGCCCGGTGGATTGCATCGAAATGCATCCGCTGCCCATCGCCCAGGTCGTGCCGGTGGTCGGCGGCCTGGCCAACAGCACCGAAGAACGACAGGCGCGCACGGAAAAACGCAATCGCGCCCGGCGGCGCTTCGAAAACCGTAACGCCCGGCTGCACGCCGAAGAACAGCGCAAGCAGGCCGAACGCCTGGCCCGTACGCAGCGTGCGGCGCAACCCGAGCCCGTTGCGACCAACCCGGTGCAGGACGCCATTGCGCGGATCAAGGCGCAGAAAGCCGAGGCCGCCGACGCGGCCCTGAAAAAAGCCAAGATCACTCTGGCCATGAGCCGGGCGCAGTTGAACAAATCGCTGAAAGCTTTCGGCCACCCGCCCATTGCCGAACAGGCCGCGCAACTGGTGCTGCTGCAAGAGCAATTCGAGGCGGCGGAACAGGCCCTGCGCGACGCCGAGAAAGCCCATGCGGCCCCTTGAAACGCCAGACGAACGCACCCGCCAGGCCATGCAATGGGTGTTGCTCGCCACCTTGCCTGGAATCGCGGTGCTGCTCTGGCTCACGGGCTGGGCCATCCTGATCAACCTGCTGCTGGCCGGTACCACCGCGCTGGCGGCCGAAGCGCTGGCCCTCGGTTTGCGTCGCCGTCCGGTACGCCCCGCGTTGATGGACGGCAGCGCCCTGGTCAGCGCCGTCCTGCTGGCCATCGCCCTGCCGCCCTATTGCCCCTGGTGGTTGACCGTCACGGCGGCAGCCAGCGCCTTGCTGTTGGGCAAACACCTGTATGGCGGAGTGGGGAAAAATCCATTCAATCCGGCCATGCTCGGTTATGCCCTGGTCCTCGTCAGCTTTCCCGGCACCATGACCCATTGGTCGGTCAACCATGGCCTGGACCTGCTCGGCGGCCTGCAATCGGTCTTCGGCGTGCATCTCGACGGGCAGCCGGACGCCTGGGTCCAGGCCACCGCACTCGATACCCTGCGTATCAACAAAAGCCTGACCATGGACGAGCTCTTTGCCGGCAACCCCGCGTTCGGGCATTTTGGCGGCAAGGGCAGCGAATGGCTCAATCTGGCCTTTCTTGCCGGCGGCGCCTTTCTGCTCAGGCAAAAAGTCTTCAGTTGGCATGCGCCGGCGGGGATGCTGGGCAGCCTGTTTATCCTCAGCCTGCTGTTCTGGAATGGTTCCGGCTCGGATTCCCACGGCTCGCCGCTGTTTCACCTACTGACTGGCGCGACGATGCTCGGTGCATTTTTCATCGTCACCGAGCCGGTCTCCGGCGCCAGAAGCCCCAGGGCACGCCTGCTGTTCGGCATCGGTGTCGGCACGCTGACCTACGTGATCCGCACCTGGGGCAGCTACCCCGATGGCGTGGCCTTTGCCGTGCTGCTGATGAACCTCGCGGTACCGTCCCTGGAACGCCTGACGGCCAGCCCTGTGAAGGAGCCGACAGCATGAACAGAACCGCCTCGGCACTTATCCTGCTGGCCATCGCCGGGCTGGGGATCGGCCTGACCTGGCAGGCACGGCAACACGCGTGGCCGCGGGTCCAGGAGCAACGCGAGGCGATTGAAAACCGCAGGCTGCTCGATGTCTTGCCGCCAGGGCAATACCAGAACCGCCCACTGTTGCTGGAGGCGCCGCAGCAACCCCACAGCTTGCTGATCAGTGCCGTCCTGATGCTCAAGGATGGACAACCGGCAGCGGTTGTCCTGCAAAGTCGGACCCAGGGTTACGCTGGCCCGCTGGAACTGATGATCGGGATTGGCGCCAACGGCAGGTTGCTCGGGGTCAAGACCTTGTCGCACTCGGAAACACCCGGGCTGGGAGCAAAAATCGCTGACCCGGGTAATCTCTGGTGGCGACAGTGGTTGGGCAAATCCAGTGCGGATACCCCCGATAACGACTGGAAACTGAAAAAAGATGGCGGGCAATTCGACCAGATCGCCGGCGCAACGATCACCTCCCGCGCCGCCGTCGACGCCATTCATGATGCCCTGCGCTACTTCGATGAACACCTGGCGCCACTCATGGGAACAACTGCTCATGAATAGACCCGCGATGTTCCAGGGAACGTTGGTCCTGGCGCCGTTGCTCGGTGCCAGCGACTCGCTGCTCAAGGCGTTCTCGATCGGGCTCCTGAGCCTGATCACGATCAGCGCCTATGGCTTGTTGAGCCGGGCTCTCAAGCCCTGGATTCACCCGGGGCTGGCCGCGCTGGGCAGCATCCTGCTCGCCGCCACCCTGGTCAGTTGCCTGTCGCTCGGCCTTCAGGCCTGGGCCTGGGAACTGCACCAGGCCCTGGGCATCTACCCGGCCCTGATCAGCCTGCAATGCCTGCTATTGGAACGCCTGGGAGCATTCGAGCGCCGTCACCTGACGACCAGCGCCACCCTGCTCGCCAGCCTCGGGGTAGGCCTGCTGCTCATGGGAACGCTACGAGAACTGCTGGGTAACGGCACCTTGCTGGATCATATGCGCTGGCTGGTCCCGAGCGCGAGCGAGCTGCCACGCCTGTGGACCACCCAGGACGGGCTGCACCTGGCCAGCCTGACGCCGGGGGCCTTTATCCTTCTGGGCCTGCTGCTGGCCGCCAGGCAGGCCTGGAGCCAGCGCCAGCCAGCCAAGCCGGGCCCAACCTCAATTTCAAAGGAATCCACCGCCCCATGAACGCCGCCAAACGCCTGGAGATCTTTCGCAGATTCCACGAAGACAATCCCGATCCCAAGACCGAGCTGGCTTACTCGAGCCCCTTTGAACTGTTGATCGCGGTGATTCTCTCCGCCCAGGCCACCGACGTCAGCGTGAACAAGGCGACCGCCAAGCTCTATCCCGTGGCCAACACCCCACAAGCCATCCACGCCCTCGGGGTCGAAGGGCTGTCGGCGTATATCAAGACCATCGGCCTGTTCAACAGCAAGGCCAAGAACGTGATCGAGACCTGCCGCCTGTTGGTGGAAAACCACGGCGGCGAAGTGCCGCAAACCCGCGAGGCCCTGGAAGCCCTGCCCGGCGTCGGCCGCAAGACCGCCAATGTGGTGCTCAACACCGCGTTCCGGCAGCTGACCATGGCCGTCGACACGCATATTTTCCGGGTCAGCAACCGCACCGGCCTGGCGCCAGGCAAAGATGTGGTGGCGGTCGAGAAGCAATTGATGAAGTTTGTACCCAAGCCTTACCTGCTCGACGCCCACCACTGGTTGATCCTCCACGGGCGTTACGTCTGCCAGGCGCGCAAACCGCGTTGTGGCAGTTGCCGGATCGAAGACCTGTGCGATTACAAGGACAAGACCTCGGACGATTGAGGCGCTATTGGTTTTATTGATGAGGCGATTGAAAAAATCTTTTTTACCAGACGGGCATTTATCGATATAAGGGGCGCCAACGGCAGTCTTAGCCCGGAGTTATGTTTATGAGCACCGACAAAGAGCAACTGGACGTAGAAGACGACTTCATCGCTGCCGAAACCGAGGACAGCGAACCCGTGGTGGAAGTCGCCAAAACCAACCTCAGCAAGCGCCGCACCATCGATAACCTGCTGGAAGAGCGCCGCCTGAAAAGGCAATTGGCAGATTATGATTTCGACTTGTAATTAACATGCGCCCACTCAAAAGCCTCCTTTGCGGAGGCTTTTCGGTTTATAGAGGTGTCGTTGTTCACACGGAGCATCATCGATGCCGCACCGGCGGCCCTCTCCTGCCGGCTAAATACCAGGGGCTCTCCTTGTCGTCCCTGCTGCCTTCCCCCTTCTCCAAGCGTCCTCTGCCAAATGCCAGCCGTTAAACCAGGCCGTTACGCTGTGCCAGCTCGATCAGGTCAACCAGCGAGCGGGCATTGAGCTTGAGCAATAAACGCGTTTTGTAGGTACTGACGGTCTTGTTGCTCAAGAACATGCCATCGGCAATTTCCTTGTTGCTCTTCCCTCTGGCCAATTGCTGCAACACCATCATTTCACGGCCGGAAAGCCGGTTGACCATATCGGCCTCGCTGGCATTCCCCAGGCTGGAGCGCACCGTGTGCAAGGCCTGGTTGGGGAAATAGCTGTAGCCGGATAGCACCGCCTTGATGGCGCTGAGCATTTCAGTCAGGTCCTGCTGTTTGCACACATAACCCGCGGCGCCGGCCTGCATGCAACGCATGGAGAAATGCCCCGGGGCCTGCGAGGTCAACACCAGAACTTTGAAAGAAAGTCCCATAGACGTTAAACGGGCAATGACTTCCAGCCCGTCCAGTTTGGGGATCCCGATATCGAGTATAACAATGTCCGGCGCATGTTCCCGCGCCAGCTGTAAAGCATCTACACCGTTATCCGTCTCCGCAATGACTTCGTAGCCATGACGTTCCATCAGCATACGTACAGCAAGACGAATGACGGGATGATCATCCACGATCAGCACTTTATTCATGGGCAAGTCCAATTTTCGCTGTTCGAATTTTCAGAGTCAGCACAATAGCCTAGTCATACCCTCCTGGGCATAGCGCCTCCACCGGGCAGTACCAGCCAAAGACATTCCCTACAAACAACAGAGATTTGCCCTACAAAAAAAGCACCATCATAAAAAGTGCAACGCCTCAGAGGACAACCAGTCGTCCGGGCGCCATACAGTCCATGATAAACACCCCTCCCCGGAAGAGTTTCATTATGGCCCCAGCAGAACGACATCCTCTTGCTTCGTTTTGCCGGTTTCAAACATTAGAACGCAAGGCGATGGTGTGTCTAATGGATTTCTGCAACAAGAAATAATGCATCCCTGTGTGGCAAGCCCTGCCCTGGCCGCGCGCCCGCGCTCGTTGCCTGGACAGGTGACACCCGTGTCCATGGGCCACACGGGGCCAGGCTCGGGAAGTGGCCATAAAACGCTCCGGCATACACATAAGTAAAGACCGCATTATCAAAAAGATGTTTATTCTAAGATTCAGTCACCAGAAACGTTTGACAACTTGCATGCGCTCTTCGCGCGTCCCTACACAATCTGCCCTGAGTCGTTCAACCTCCATATCGCCCGGCCCTCAGCATTAACAGCCGTAAAACCTCACACTTTAAAAACGCCAATCCACAACCGATAAAAAGAACAGGAAATGGACTACACCCCGCCAAGAACGCTTACCTTCAATTCTACAAGCATCGCCCGAAAGCCCCCCCCTCTGACTTGATCCTTTCCTGGCGGGCTGCAAACTCGATACTTGCTGACTCACTTCAAGACCTTCGAACACCACCCAATCGTTTATTCAATTCCTAACATCGAATGACATTAGCAAAGGTCTATCCTACGACTCGGACGAGCAGGCCATATATAATGAACGACCACACCTTCAAAAAGCATCTCAGCCCACACAAACCTCTGGATCTTGACCTGGATCTGGCCATAGACGACTTCCTCAAACGCGGCGGCACCATTGATCGCGTGCAAGGCCCGGTCTGCGAGCAAGCACCGCCGGACACTGGTGATCACGCCCCCACATCGGAGGAAGAGGAACAGGAAAGAGCCCGCAAAACCGAACTGCTGCGCGAGCTGATTACCAAAGGAGCGGGCATCTGCGCCCTGCAGTACTCGCTCAAGATGAACAAGAACGAGATAAAGCGCATGGCCCGGGAAAACGGTCTGAAGATCGTCCAGAGCCGCTCGCTGCACCTCACTCGAAAATGCCGGGCGTCGCACTCCGCCACCGCGGAGTTCGCCCAGGATGCGATAGCCGGACATGCCATGCACTATTGCGCGCTCGGTTACACCGCCATCGAAATCGCACAAAAACTCGACCTGACCGTGCGCCAGGTCTGCGAACTCGGGAAAAACTACCGCTTCGAACTCAATCACCGCAACGACCATCGGGATGAATAATACCGTCCCGGCGGCAAAAAAAAGCCCCGGCCAGTGGCCGGGGCTTTTCAGGGCAACAACCGATCAGAACAAGCGACGGCCTTTGTTCGCCGCAATGCGCATGCGCAGCGCATTGAGCTTGATGAAGCCGGCCGCGTCGGCCTGGTTGTAGGCGCCGCCGTCTTCTTCGAAGGTGGCGATGTTGGCATCGAACAGCGACTCGTCGGACTTGCGGCCGGTGACGATGACGTTGCCCTTGTACAGCTTCAGGCGAACCACACCGTTCACGTGGGCCTGGGAAGCATCGATCATCTGCTGCAGCATCAGACGCTCAGGGCTCCACCAGTAGCCGGTGTAGATCAGGCTGGCGTACTTGGGCATCAGCTCGTCTTTCAGGTGAGCGACTTCGCGGTCCAGGGTGATCGACTCGATCGCCCGGTGCGCGCGCAGCATGATGGTGCCGCCCGGGGTTTCGTAGCAGCCGCGGGACTTCATGCCCACATAACGGTTCTCGACGATGTCCAGACGACCGATACCGTGTTCGCCACCGATACGGTTCAGGGTCGCCAGCACGGTGGCCGGGGTCATTTCGACGCCGTCCAGCGCGACGATATCGCCGTTGCGGTAGGTCAGTTCCAGGTACTGCGGCTTGTCAGGCGCGTTCTCCGGGGAGACGGTCCAACGCCACATGTCTTCTTCGTGCTCGGTCCAGGTGTCTTCCAGCACGCCGCCTTCATAGGAAATGTGCAGCAGGTTGGCATCCATCGAGTACGGGGATTTTTTCTTGCCGTGACGCTCGATCGGGATGTTGTGCTTTTCAGCGTAATCCATCAGCTTTTCACGGGACAGCAGGTCCCATTCACGCCACGGAGCAATGACTTTCACGCCGGGCTTGAGGGCGTAGGCACCCAGTTCGAAACGGACCTGGTCGTTGCCCTTGCCGGTAGCGCCGTGGGAAATGGCGTCGGCGCCGGTTTCGTTGGCGATTTCGATCAGGCGCTTGGCGATCAGCGGACGCGCAATGGAAGTACCCAGCAGGTACTCGCCTTCGTAGACGGTATTGGCACGAAACATCGGGAACACGAAATCGCGCACGAACTCTTCGCGCAGGTCGTCGATGTAGATCTCTTTCACGCCCATGGCTTGCGCCTTGGCACGTGCAGGTTCGACCTCTTCGCCCTGACCCAGGTCAGCGGTGAAGGTCACCACTTCACAGTTATAAGTATCCTGCAGCCACTTGAGGATCACCGAAGTGTCCAGGCCGCCGGAATACGCCAGAACGACCTTGTTTACGTCGGCCATGCCATCACTCCACGGGGTTGTACGGAAAGGCGTCGATTCTAACGCTCAAACCGGTGGATTTACAGAGGCGCGACAGCTTAGGACGGCAAAGCGACAGATAATGTCGAGGCGGCGACGAAAACAGCCGCTTCAGGAGGTCTTCGCGGCACTCGCCGCATTGGCGACAGGCGCGGGAGCAGGAGCCGGCGCGGACTTCTCGGCGACCGGGACACGCTCCAGATGGATATTGACCCGGCGATTCTTCGCCCGGTTGGCCGCACTGTTGTTCGGCACCAGCGGATAACGTTCGCCGTGGAAGCGCATGACAATCTCCGATTCGGGGATGCCATTGGCCTTGAAGAAGTCCATCACCGCCAGCGCCCGGCGGCGTGACAGGTCACGGTTGGCCAGGCGATTGCCGGCATTGTCGGAGTGCCCGTCGAGCTCGATATGGTTGACGGTCGGGTCGGCCTTGATGAAGTCGAGCATCACCTGCAACTCGGCCTTGGCCTGGGCATCGAGGTCGACGCCGGTGCCGGGAAAACCGATCTGCGCCTGTTTCACTTGCTCGAAATTCTTCGGCAGCAGTTTCGCGGTGCACTCCTGGTAGTCGCTGTAGGCCTTGCTGAACTTCACCGGCAGCAGGCGTATTTCCGAAACGCCACCGTCTCTGGAGTAGTGACGAACCAACGGGCTGCGGCCCTCCATCAGGCCACTGACCAGACGCCCGGCCTGGCCCTGGGAGCTGTTAAACAGCACATCGCCACTGCCGATCTGCACCGAGCCCAGGTTGATGTCGCCGCGCCCCGGCTGCCACGGTGCCGCAGCGGCCAGCAGGGTCGCCGAACCGCCACCGAGTACGTGGTTGTAGGATTTCAGGCGAAAGATCACCTGCTCGCCGGCCCGGCGCACGAACTCACCGGCACCGAAGTCGGTGATCGGCTGGCTCAGCCGACACTCGAACTTGTCCCCTTCCACCTTCCACTCGATGCTCTCCAGACGGGTCTGGAAAGTCATGGCCATGGCGGGCAGGCTGGCGAACATACTGAGCAAGGCTAAATAACGCTGGCGCACGGGAGGCTCCACTGAATGTCTACATCGTCAAGACAGGCATGCCGATTCCACGCCCTACCTCTGTGGTATCGGTTGCCCGTGGCAAAACTTGATAGCGAGTGCCTGAGGCCGTCTTTTCCGGTAGCATTCCCTTCAGTTCGACCCGCCTGGAATCCCCAATGTCCGACCGCCTGACCCTGCTGCGTCCCGACGACTGGCATATTCATCTTCGCGATGGTGCTGCGTTACCCCACACTGTCGCGGATGTTGCGCGCACCTTCGGCCGCGCCATCATCATGCCAAACCTGGTGCCACCGGTGCGCAACGCCGCGGAAGCCGACGCCTATCGCCAGCGTATTCTCGCCGCGCGCCCGGCCGGCAGCCGCTTCGAACCGTTGATGGTGCTCTACCTCACCGACCGGACCCAGCCCGAGGACATCCGCGCCGCCAAGGCCAGTGGTTTCGTCCACGCCGCCAAGCTCTACCCGGCCGGCGCGACCACCAACTCGGACTCCGGCGTCACCCGCATCGACACGATCTTCCCGGTCCTGGAAGCCATGGCCGAAGTCGGCATGCCGCTGTTGATCCACGGTGAAGTCACCCGTGGCGAGGTCGATGTGTTCGACCGCGAAAAACTCTTCATCGACGAGCATATGCGCCGCGTCGTCGAGCGTTTCCCGAGCCTGAGGGTGGTGTTCGAACACATCACCACGGCGGATGCGGTGCAGTTTGTCAGCGAGGCCCCGGCCAACGTCGGCGCGACCATTACCGCCCATCACCTGCTGTACAACCGCAACCACATGCTGGTGGGCGGTATCCGTCCGCACTTCTACTGCCTGCCGATCCTCAAGCGCGGCACGCACCAGGAAGCCCTGCTGACGGCGGCGACCAGCGACAATCCGAAGTTTTTCCTCGGCACCGACTCGGCGCCCCATGCCCAGCACGCCAAGGAAGCCGCCTGCGGTTGCGCCGGCTGCTACACCGCCTATGCCGCGATCGAGCTGTATGCCGAAGCCTTCGAACAGCGCAATGCGCTGGACAAGCTCGAAGGTTTCGCCAGCCTGCATGGCCCGCGCTTCTACGGCCTGCCGGCGAACACCGAACAGATCACCCTGGTCCGTGAAGAATGGACCGCCCCGACCAGCCTGCCATTCGGCGAGCTGTCAGTCATCCCGCTGCGCGCCGGTGAAAAACTGCGCTGGCGCCTGCTGGAGAAAACGCTGTGAGTGAAGAGCATTTCGACGACGAACAAGAAGGCAATGGCGGCGGTACCGGTTCCCGGCACCCGATGGCCGCGCGCTTTCGTGGCTACCTGCCGGTTGTCGTCGATGTCGAGACCGGAGGTTTCAACGCCGCCACCGACGCCCTGCTGGAAATCGCCGCGACCACCATCGGCATGGACGAAAAAGGCTTTGTGTTCCCGGAGCACACCTATTTCTTCCGCGTCGAGCCGTTCGAAGGCGCCAATATCGAAGCCGCTGCCCTGGAGTTCACCGGGATCAAGCTCGATCACCCACTGCGCATGGCGGTCAGCGAAGAAGCCGCACTGACCGACATTTTCCGTGGTGTGCGCAAGGCCCTGAAGGCCAACGGTTGCAAACGCGCGATCCTGGTCGGTCACAACAGCAGCTTCGACCTGGGCTTCCTCAACGCCGCCGTGGCGCGGCTGGACATGAAGCGCAACCCGTTCCACCCGTTCTCCAGCTTCGACACCGCCACCCTCGCCGGCCTCGCCTACGGCCAGACCGTATTGGCCAAGGCCTGCCAGGCGGCCGATATCGACTTTGACGGACGCGAAGCCCACTCGGCCCGCTACGACACCGAGAAGACCGCCGATCTGTTCTGCGGCATCGTCAACCGCTGGAAACAAATGGGTGGCTGGGAAGACTACAACGACTGATCCGGTCGACGAAGCAATCCCCGCCCATAAAAAAACCGGTCATCAAGACCGGTTTTTTTATGCATGAAGCTGGCGCTTACAGCTTGCCGGCGTTCTCGGTCAGGTACTTGGCAACGCCTTCTGGCGAAGCGTCCATGCCCTTGTCGCCTTTTTTCCAGTTGGCTGGGCAGACTTCGCCGTGCTCTTCGTGGAATTGCAGGGCGTCGACCAGACGAATCAGTTCTTCCATGTTACGGCCCAGCGGCAGGTCGTTGATGATCTGCGAGCGGACAACGCCCTTGTCGTCGATCAGGAACGCGCCACGGAAGGCCACGCCGCCTTCGGACTCAACGTCGTAGGCCTTGGCGATGTCGTGCTTCATGTCGGCAGCCATGGTGTATTTGACTTTGCCGATGCCGCCGTCATTGATGGCGGTGTTGCGCCAGGCGTTGTGGGTGAAGTGCGAGTCGATCGAAACGGCCACGACTTCAACGTTGCGCGCCTTGAAATCGTCCATGCGGTGGTCCAGGGCGATCAGCTCGGACGGGCAGACGAAGGTGAAGTCCAGCGGGTAGAAGAACACCAGGCCGTATTTGCCTTTGATGGCCGAGGACAGGGTGAAGCTTTCAACGATTTCGCCATTGCCCAGTACGGCAGGGACGGTGAAGTCGGGGGCTTGTTTGCCTACGAGTACGCTCATTGGATATCTCCTGGTGTTGATGCGGTAAAGAACAAGGTCCAGCCCAGCCTGCCATAAGCAGACGACAAGACTGTGACGTGACCTACCTTCCTAAGGACCGACCATCATACACCGCGTTTTTCGACTGTCCCCAACGCTTTTTACAAACTCGCCCGCCAAGGCGGTGACACCGTTCGTCAGACAAGCAGCGCGCGGACAAAAGCTTTACCGAAAGCACTTTGACAATCATTCTCGTTAACATTAAGATCCAGCGCAATCGAGCCTTAATCAGCGATGGTTCTCACCTTATGTATGTCTGCCTCTGCACTGGCGTCACCGATGGGCAAATCCGCGAAGCGATTTATGAAGGTTGCTGCAGCTATCGCGAAGTGCGACAAGCCACCGGCGTGGCCAGCCAATGCGGCAAATGTGCGTGCCTGGCCAAGCAGGTGGTGCGCGAGACCCTGACCGAGCTGCAAAGCCAGCAGGCGGCGATCCCTTACCCGGTAGAATTTTCCGCCGCGTAAAGAACGAACTTTAAAAGAGCCGGACCTCGCGTCCGGTTTTTTTATGCCTGTAATTCAATCGCTTAGGACTAAGACGCGGAACACAAACATTCTTATTCCGATTAATTTTTATATATGATTCAACAACTTAGGTTTGACACTCGAAGTTGCCGGGATCAAACTCTGCCTTATAGTCAGTTATTACAGGACAGGTCCACACCATGAAAGGCGATATCACGGTCATCCAGCATCTCAACAAGATCCTTGCCAATGAGCTGGTCGCGATCAACCAATACTTCCTGCACGCACGCATGTATGAAGACTGGGGCCTGAACAAGCTGGGCAAGCACGAGTACCACGAGTCCATCGACGAGATGAAGCACGCGGACAAGCTGATCAAGCGCATCCTGTTCCTCGAGGGCCTGCCCAACGTGCAGGACCTGGGCAAGCTGCACATCGGCGAACACACCAAGGAAATGCTCGAGTGCGACCTGCGCATCGAACGCAGCGGCCATGCCGACCTGAAAGTGGCCATTGCCCACTGTGAAGCCACGGGCGACTTCGGCAGCCGCGAACTGCTGGAGGATATCCTCGAATCCGAGGAAGAGCATATCGACTGGCTGGAAACCCAACTGGGCCTGATCGACAAAGTCGGTCTCGAGAACTACCTGCAGTCGCAAATGGGCGAATAAACAGCGCCCATTAAAAAGCCCCGCCTTCTTGTTCAGAGTGCGGGGCTTTTTTACAGGTGCCGAATAAACAAACACCTATCCCTGTAGGCACTGGCTTGCCGGCGATGAGGCCCGTAAGTCTTGTATCGATCTTGCGGACGTCATCGCCGGCAAGCCGGCTCCTACAGGATTGCGTGCAATCGACTCAGGCTTCGGTCTTGGCCGCTGCCGCTTTGGTCGCTGCATCCTTGACCAGGGCCTGTAACTCACCGTTGGCGAACATTTCCGCCATGATGTCGCTGCCGCCGACCAGTTCGCCACCGACCCACAGTTGTGGGAACGTCGGCCAGTTGGCGTACTTCGGCAGGTTGGCGCGGATTTCCGGATTCTGCAGGATGTCCACGTAGGCGAACTTCTCGCCACAGCCCATCACGGCCTGCGCGGCCTTGGCGGAAAAGCCGCACTGTGGAGCATTCGGCGAGCCTTTCATGTAAAGCAGAATGGTGTTGTTGGCAATCTGCTCTTTAATCGTTTCGATGATATCCACAAGGCACCTCTTCTGAACTTTCCGACTCTGTTGTCGGCACGGTGAGGCATTGTAACGGAAAGCCGAGCGTGGTGCTCGGTCTGCCCGATATCCGCCACCATGGCCGTTGTCAGGCCGCCGCCACCGTGACTGGCACGCCGTTCAGCGCCGCGTTGCCAGACAAGACGTCCAATTGGCGTTCATCGGTCAGGTCGTTGGCGCTGGAGCCCGGCTGGCCACTGGCAATCGCCATCTTCACCCCGGGCCGCGCATGCCCCCAACCATGGGGCAGGCTCACAACGCCAGGCATCATCTCCAGGCTGGCGAGCACCTCCACCTCGATCATGCCGACCCGCGAGCTGACCTGCACCCGCTGCCCATCCTCGAGACTGCGGCTGGCCAGGTCATCGGGGTGCATCAGCAGTTGATGGCGCGGCTTGCCCTTCACCAGGCGGTGATAGTTGTGCATCCACGAATTATTGCTACGTACATGCCGGCGGCCGATCATCAGCAACTCCCCGACTTGTGGTGCCTGTTGCGCGGCGAAGCGAGCGAGGTCGGCGAGGATCACCGCCGGCGCCGCCTGGACCCGCTGCCCGGGCGTCTTGAGGCGTGGCACCAGGTTCGGCTTGAGCGCGCCGAGATCGACGCCATGGGGAAAGTCCTCCAGGGTCTTGAGCGACAGCTGGTGCGACGAGGCATCGCCATACAGCCCCATGCGCAAGCCCATGTCGATCATCTGCGCCGGGGCCATGGTCGGCTTGAGCACCTGGCCGGTCAGGCTGGAAAACGCCTTGGCCAGGCCGACAAAAATCTCCCAGTCGTGCAACGCACCGGCAGGCTTGGCCAGGATCGCCTTGTTGAAACGGCTGACGTTACGCACCGCGAACATATTGAAGGTGGTGTCGTAGTGATCGTTTTCCAGGGCCGAGGTCGACGGCAGGATCAGGTCGGCATAACGGGTGGTTTCGTTGATGTACAGGTCGATACTGACCATGAACTCCAGGCCGTCCAGTGCCTGCTCCAGTTGCCGGCCATTGGGCGTGGACAACACCGGGTTGCCGGCGATCGTCACCAGGGCCCGCACCTGCCCTTCCCCTTCGCTGAGCATTTCCTCGGCCAGGGCCGACACCGGCAATTCGCCACTGTACTCCGGCAGCCCGGACACCCGGCTCTGCCAGCGATTGAAGTGGCCGCCGGAGGTCGAGGCCACCAGGTCCACCGCAGGCTCGGTGCACAAGGCCCCACCGACCCGATCGAGATTGCCGGTCACCAGGTTGATCAACTGCACCAGCCAGTGACACAAGGTGCCGAACGACTGGGTCGAGACGCCCATCCGTCCATAGCAGACCGCCTTGTCCGCCGCGGCGAAGTCCCGGGCCAACTGGCGGATCTGCGCCGCCGGCACCGCACACAGCGGGCTCATGGATTCGGCGCTGAAACCGGCCACGGCCTGGCGCACTTCATCGAGGCCGTCCACCGGCAAATGGCTGGCACGCGTCAGCCCTTCAGCGAACAAGGTATTGAGCAGGCCGAACAGCAAGGCCGCATCCCCGCCCGGACGCACGAACAGGTGCTGGTCGGCCATGGCCGCCGTTTCGCTGCGCCGAGGATCGACCACTACGACTTTGCCGCCCCGGGCCTGGATCGCCTTCAGGCGCTTTTCCACATCCGGCACGGTCATGATGCTGCCGTTGGAAGCCAGTGGATTACCGCCCAGGATCAACATGAAATCGGTGTGATCGATATCCGGAATCGGCAGCAACAGGCCATGGCCATACATCAGGTGGCTGCTCAGGTGGTGCGGCAATTGATCGACGGAGGTCGCGGAAAAACGATTGCGGGTTTTCAACAGGCCGAGAAAGTAGTTGCTGTGGGTCATCAACCCATAGTTGTGCACACTGGGGTTGCCCTGATAGATCGCCACGGCATTCTGGCCATGCCGGGCCTGGATCGCCGCCAGGCGTTCGGCCACCAGGGCAAAGGCCTCATCCCACTCGATCGGCAACCAATCGCTGCCCACTCGACGCATCGGCTGGCGCAGACGATCCGGATCGTTCTGGATATCCTGCAGCGCCACCGCCTTGGGACAGATATGCCCGCGACTGAAGGTATCCAGCGGATCGCCCTTGATCGAGGTGATCTGCACCGACGCTTCGGTGGTGGTGGTTTCGATGGTCAGGCCGCAGATGGCCTCGCACAGGTGGCAGGCACGGTGGTGGAGAGTCTTGGTCATGGCCAGTCTCTGTCTTGTTCAAGGCAACCCGGATCGGTTGCGAGAACAAAACTATGGCCCTACGCCGGGCAGCATGCCAGCGACGTTCATCTTGTGAATCGGGGGGCATCAGGCCTGCCGATGGCAGCCCTGAAATCAGGCCGAGGGCAGCATGGGAGCAGGTTGCAACTGGATCTCCTCAATCGTCTCGAGCTGCTCCTGGCCCATATGGACCCCGGTCAGCTCGCCGATCAGGCGCCAATGCTCGTCGAGACCGGAACTGATGGTCGCCATGCGATCGATCATCCGACGACCGGCCGCCCGGGTCACTTCATCTTCGCTGCGCAACAACTCGAACGACATCGAGGTCACGGAGGCGGTCATATGGGTCAGTGCCTGCGCCGTCAGCTTCAGCAATTCCATCAATTGTTGCTCTTTCGATTCCATTCCAAAGCCTCCATGTGTCCGCGGTGACACATTTTACAACCTAGCGGATTAGTTTAGGAAATGTTTCCACACCGGCCATCTTGCACGCCAATACCCCGCCCGGACAGTCAGAAAGCGACCAGGACCCGCCTGCGCCCGTCGCCCTCGATTGCCAAGGGTTCCGGGCACAGTGTACAAAGACCCGCTGTCGCCAGTGGGCCGGCGTGTATCGGACAGGGAAAAGGTCATGCCCAGCAGGACGATGCAGACCTCAATCGCCCTGAAACCAAGCCTCCTATTGGTAACACGCGACATTTTCTTATACGATCGCGTCTTCCCCTATTTCGTCGCCCCGTGCGGCTTACGCCGCAGGTCTCGCCCGTTTTTCCGTAAAACCCGGCTTTGAGTATCTGCGGTCTGTTGCAAAAAGGTAGTTAATGATGAGCGCAAGGCACTTTCTCTCCCTGATGGATTGCACGCCCGAAGAGCTGGTCAGCGTGATTCGTCGAGGCATCGAGCTGAAGGACCTGCGTGACCGCGGCGTACTCTTCGAGCCACTCAAGGGTCGAATTCTCGGGATGATTTTCGAGAAGTCCTCGACGCGCACCCGCGTCTCCTTCGAAGCCGGCATGATCCAGCTGGGCGGCCAGGCGATTTTCCTCTCGCCGCGCGACACCCAACTGGGCCGGGGCGAGCCGATCGGCGACAGCGCCATCGTCCTGTCGCGCATGCTCGATGTGGTCATGCTCCGCACCTTCAAGCACAGCACCCTGACCGAGTTCGCCGCCAACTCCCGGGTCCCGGTGATCAACGGCCTGTCCGATGACCTGCATCCCTGCCAGTTGCTCGCCGACATGCAGACGTTCCTCGAACATCGCGGCTCGATCCAGGGCAAGACCGTGACCTGGATCGGCGACGGCAACAACATGTGCAACAGCTATATCGAGGCGGCCATCCAGTTCGACTTCCAGCTGCGGGTCAGTTGCCCCGAAGGTTATGACCCCAGCCCGGCGCTGCTGGCCCAGGCTGGCGAGCGGGTCCGACTGGTCCGCGATCCACGTGAAGCGGTACGCGGCGCGCACCTGGTGAGCACCGATGTCTGGACTTCCATGGGCCAGGAAGAAGAAACCGCCAAGCGCCTGGCCCTGTTCGCGCCCCTGCAGGTCACCCGCGAACTGCTCGACCTGGCCGCGCCCGACGTGCTGTTCCTGCACTGCCTGCCGGCCCACCGGGGTGAGGAAATCAGCCTCGACCTGCTCGACGACCCGCGTTCGGTCGCCTGGGACCAGGCCGAGAACCGCCTGCATGCACAAAAGGCCCTGCTCGAATTCCTGGTTGCGCCGGCGTATCGCCCTGCATGAGTCATTCGCCGCTGTTGAACCTGCATGACCTGGCCTGCGGCTATCAAGCGCAACGGGTCGTGCAGAACCTCAACCTGCACCTCAACAGCGGGGACATCGGTTGCCTCCTCGGTGCGTCCGGGTGCGGCAAGACCACCACCCTGCGAGCCATTGCCGGTTTCGAGCCGGTGCACGAGGGCGAAATCCAGCTGGCGGGCAACGTCATCTCCCGCGCCGGTTTCACCCTCGCGCCGGAGAAACGCCGGATCGGCATGGTGTTCCAGGACTACGCGCTGTTTCCGCACCTGAGCGTCGCCGACAACATCGCCTTCGGCATTCGCCTGCACCCGCGCAAGACTCGGATCACCGAGGAAATGCTCGAGCTGGTCAACCTCAAGGGACTGGGCAAGCGTTATCCCCATGAACTCTCCGGCGGCCAGCAACAACGGGTGGCCCTGGCCCGCGCCCTGGCGCCGGAGCCGCAACTGCTGTTGCTCGACGAGCCGTTTTCCAACCTCGATGTGGAGTTGCGGCGCAAGCTCAGCCAGGAAGTCCGGGATATCCTCAAGCAGCGCGGCACCAGCGCGATCCTGGTGACCCACGACCAGGAAGAAGCCTTCGCCGTCAGCGACCAGGTCGGTGTGTTCAAGGAGGGCCGTCTGGAACAGTGGGATACGCCCTACAACCTTTATCACCAACCGCAGACGCCTTTCGTCGCGAGCTTTATCGGCCAGGGCTACTTCATTCGTGGGCAGCTGAGCAGCCAGGAGTCAGTGCAGACCGAACTGGGCGTGCTGCGCGGCAATCGGGCCTACGCCTGGCCGCTGGGCGGTGCAGTGGATGTGCTGCTACGGCCGGATGACATCGTCCATGCCCCGGACAGCGCGCTGAAGGCCACGGTCCTCGGCAAGACCTTCCTCGGAGCCTCGACCCTGTATCGCCTGCAACTGCCCAGCGGCAGCCAGCTGGAATCGATTTTCCCCAGTCACGTCGATCACCTGCCGGGAACATCGGTAGGTATTCGCGTGACAGCCGAGCATCTGGTGCTGTTCCAGCCCGCCGCGTAGACCGTGAGCGGGATCAGGCGCGGCCGATATCGGCGAACTTCGCCTGGGTATGCTCGGCCAGCACCGCCGGCGCCAACTCAACTTCCAGGCCACGACGGCCGGCACTGACGAAAATACTCGCGAAGGGCTGCGCGCTCTGGTCGATAAACGTGCGCAAGCGCTTCTTCTGCCCGAGCGGGCTGATCCCACCCAGCAGATAGCCGGTGGCCCGCTGGGCCGCCGCCGGATCCGCCATCTCGACCTTCTTGGCCCCCGCCGCCTGGGCCAGCGCCTTCAGGTCCAGACTTCCGACGACCGGCACTACCGCCACCAGCAATTCGGCCTTTTCCGTACTGGCGAGCAGCGTCTTGAACACCTGCGCCGGAGCCAATCCCAGTTTTTCCGCAGCCTCCAGACCATAAGAAGCGGCTTTCGGATCGTGTTCATAACTGTGTACGCGATGTTCGGCACGAACTTTTTTCAGCAGGTCCAATGCGGGGGTCATGGCAGGTCCAGTCGGCTCGAAAGACAGGCGTGGATTTTAGGCTATTCGCAACGAAAAGGCTCTATGACAAGCCAAGCCTCAAGATTTTCCTAGGCTAACCAGAGCCAATAAATGCGTAAAAAACACCTTGATCCTACATACAAATCATCCTCATTTACGCAGCTATTCCCCAAAAAGTGGACTATCGTTCATTTTCGACCTTTGATATCAGCGTTTCTTGTCTATATTTTTTCGAAACTGAAGATTACAGTCCTACACTCAGCAGCAACGAGCGGTAAGCCGAAATCAGAGATGGGGATTCCTGAGCTTCGGTGCAAGTCCACGTCCGTCATTGGGACGGACGTCTAACAACAACAAAAATCGAGGTGTCCAATGAGTACCGCTTTGAAACAACCATCGCTCTCGGGCCAATGCATCGCCGAATTCCTCGGCACCGCGCTGTTGATC
Organism: Pseudomonas gingeri; assembly: GCF_013385425.1. Lineage (GTDB taxonomy): Bacteria > Pseudomonadota > Gammaproteobacteria > Pseudomonadales > Pseudomonadaceae > Aquipseudomonas > Aquipseudomonas gingeri_D. The sequence goes on from NZ_JACAQA010000019.1 coordinate 192,464, forward strand.
TTTTTCGGCACCGGCTGTGTTGCCGCGCTCAAGGTCGCGGGTGCCACCTTTGGTCTGTGGGAAATCAGCATCATCTGGGGCATGGGCGTGAGCATGGCGATCTACCTGACCGCCGGCGTTTCCGGCGCTCACCTGAACCCGGCCGTGAGCATTGCGCTGTGCCTGTTCGCCGATTTCGATAAACGCAAACTGCCGTTCTACATCCTTGCCCAGGTCGCCGGGGCCTTCTGTGCCGCCGCGTTGGTTTACACGCTCTACAGCAACCTGTTCTTCGATTTCGAACAAACCCACCATATGATCCGCGGCTCCCAGGCCAGCCTGGAACTGGCATCGGTGTTTTCCACCTACCCCAACCCGGCCCTGAGCACTGCCCAGGCGTTCCTGGTGGAGGTGGTGATCACCGCGATCCTGATGGGCGTGATCATGTCCCTGACCGACGACAACAACGGCCTGCCCAATGGCCCGTTGGCCCCACTGCTGATCGGCCTGCTGATCGCCGTGATCGGCAGCGCGATGGGTCCGTTGACCGGTTTTGCGATGAACCCCGCGCGGGATTTCGGCCCCAAGCTGATGACCTTCCTCTTCGGCTGGGGTGATATCGCCTTCACCGGCGGACGCGACATTCCGTACTTCCTGATTCCGATCTTTGCACCGATTGTCGGTGCCTGCCTGGGCGCCGTGCTGTATCGCGGGATGATTGCCCGCCATCTGCCCAGCGCCCAACCCGCACTACAGGAAGAACCCGCGACCGCGGCCAAAAAGGTCCAGGCTTCCTGAAACACCTGCAAGATGCCACTCCCTGTGAGCGCCCTTCTCCCTGAGGGCACTCATCCCGGCACTTTTTCCCTATATTCATCAAGGCAATCGAAAATGACCGACACTCAGAATAAGAACTACATCATTGCCCTCGACCAGGGTACGACCAGCTCGCGGGCGATCATCTTCGATCGCGACGCCAATGTGGTCGGCACCGCCCAGCGCGAATTCCAGCAGCACTATCCACAAGCCGGCTGGGTCGAACACGACCCGATGGAAATCTTCGCCACCCAGAGCGCGGTCATGGTTGAAGCCCTGGCGCAAGCCGGCCTGCACCACGACCAGGTCGCCGCCATCGGCATCACCAACCAGCGCGAAACCACCGTGGTCTGGGACAAGGTCAGCGGCCGTCCGATCTACAACGCCATCGTCTGGCAGTGCCGCCGCAGCACCGAGATCTGCCAACAGCTCAAGCGCGACGGTCACGAAGAGTACATCCGCGAAACCACCGGTCTGGTCACCGACCCGTATTTCTCCGGCACCAAGCTGAAGTGGATCCTCGACAACGTCGAAGGCAGCCGTGAACGCGCACGCAGCGGCGAGCTGCTGTTCGGCACCATCGACAGCTGGCTGATCTGGAAATTCACCGGCGGCAAGACCCACGTCACCGACTACACCAACGCCTCGCGCACCATGCTCTTCAACATCCACTCCCTGGAATGGGATGCGAAGATGCTGGAGATCCTCGACATTCCCCGGGAAATGCTTCCGGAAGTGAAGTCGTCCTCGGAAATCTACGGCCACACCAAGAGCGGCATCGCCATCGGCGGTATCGCCGGCGACCAGCAAGCGGCCCTGTTCGGCCAGATGTGCGTGGAACCGGGCCAGGCGAAAAACACCTACGGCACTGGCTGCTTCCTGCTGATGAACACCGGCACCAAGGCCGTCCGCTCCAAGCACGGCATGCTCACCACCATCGCCTGCGGCCCTCGCGGCGAAGTGGCTTACGCCCTGGAAGGCGCGGTATTCAACGGTGGCTCGACCATCCAATGGCTGCGTGACGAACTGAAGCTGATCAACGACGCCTTCGATACCGAATACTTCGCCAGCAAGGTCAAGGACAGCAACGGCGTGTACCTGGTACCGGCCTTCACCGGCCTGGGCGCTCCGTACTGGGATCCCTATGCCCGTGGCGCACTGTTCGGCCTGACCCGTGGGGTGAAGGTGGATCACATCATTCGTGCCGCCCTGGAGTCGATCGCCTACCAGACCCGCGACGTGCTGGACGCCATGCAACAGGACTCGGGCGAACGCCTCAAGGCCCTGCGCGTGGACGGCGGCGCGGTGGCCAACAACTTCCTGATGCAGTTCCAGGCCGACATTCTCGGGACCCAGGTCGAGCGTCCGCAAATGCGCGAAACCACGGCACTCGGCGCGGCCTACCTGGCCGGCCTGGCGTGCGGTTTCTGGGGCAGCCTGGAAGAACTGCGGGGCAAGGCGGTGATCGAGCGCGAGTTCGAGCCGCAGCGTCCTGAAGCCGAGAAGGAAAAACTCTACGCCGGCTGGCAGAAAGCGGTTAGCCGTACCCGCGATTGGGAACCGCACGAAGACAGCAACTAAGCCGAACGCTGTTCATTAGGCTGAACACGGCCCTGTAGGAGCAGGGCTTGCCCGCGAAGGCGTCCTTGAAGACGCCAAAAGCTTCGCTGGCAAGCCAGGCTCCTACAAGGTTTTGTGGCGCTCCCGAGATCGGACGACGCTCAACAGGCCGCTGAAACAAGAGCGACCTCAACAGCAACAACGTACGACACCCCCACCGCACATCCGCGATTGATTGGCCCCGCAAGTGGCAGACAGGTCCTTCCTGCGGCATGATGGAAGAATTTGTACGGCAGCCCAAAGGACGCCCAATGAATCTGCCTCCCCGCCAGCAACAAATCCTCGAACTGGTCCGCGAACGCGGTTATGTCAGCATCGAGGAAATGGCCCAGCTTTTTGTCGTGACCCCGCAAACCATCCGCCGCGATATCAACCAACTGGCGGATTCCAATCTGCTCCGTCGCTACCACGGTGGCGCGGCCTACGACTCCAGCGTGGAAAACACCGCCTACGCCATGCGCGCCGACCAGATGCGCGATGAAAAACAACGCATAGCCGAAGCCATCGCCGCCCATATCCCCGATCATGCCTCGCTGTTCATCAATATCGGCACCACCACCGAATCCATCGCCCGGGCGCTGCTCAATCACAACCACTTGAAGATCATCACCAACAACCTGCACGTGGCCTCGATCCTCAGCGCCAAGGATGATTTCGAAGTCCAACTGGCCGGCGGTAACGTGCGCCGTGACGGCGGTGTAGTGGGCCAGGCCAGCGTCGACTTCATCAACCAGTTCAAGGTCGACTTTGCCCTGGTGGGCATCAGCGGCATCGACGAAGACGGCAGCCTGCTGGACTTCGATTACCAGGAAGTGCGGGTTTCCCAGGCGATCATCGCCAATGCGCGCAAGGTCATCCTGGCCGCGGACTCCAGCAAGTTCGGGCGCAATGCCATGGTTCGCCTGGGGCCCATCACCCTGATCGACGCCCTGGTGACCGACCAGGCGCCCGTACCGGCGCTGGCCCAACTGCTGCAGCAGCACAAGATCCGCCTGGAAGTGGTCTGACCCCCTTGTAGGAGCGAGCTTGCTCGCGATGGACGTAAAGGCACCGCGATTATTCAGATACCCCGCGTTGGCGTTGGCGACCATCGCGAGCAATCGAGCGTCGACCGGCTGCTCCTACAGTAACAAGGGCGCACCACCTCTCTCGCCCTACAATGTTCGATAATTTTCCTTTCCACCTATCCTGATGGATTTTTTCAATCAGGGTTGACTGGTCGTGAGCACGTTTATCCGCTACTATTTTCGAAAGTGAACATTAATGTTCGAATTCAAATATAGAGAAGACCCTGCGAGGCTCACCGATGAACCCCAGCACCTTGCCTGCCCCACCCCTTGCCGAGCTCTATGACATCGCCGTGATTGGCGGTGGTATCAATGGTGTCGGGATTGCCGCGGACGCAGCCGGTCGCGGTCTCTCGGTGTTCCTTTGCGAAAAGGACGACCTGGCCAGCCATACCTCCTCGGCCAGCAGCAAGCTGATCCACGGTGGCCTGCGTTACCTGGAACACTACGAATTCCGCCTGGTGCGCGAAGCCCTGGCCGAACGTGAGGTGCTGCTCGCCAAGGCCCCGCATATCGTCAAGCCGATGCGTTTCGTCCTGCCCCATCGTCCGCACCTGCGTCCGGCCTGGATGATTCGTGCCGGCCTGTTCCTGTATGACCATCTGGGCAAGCGCGAGAAACTCGCCGGTTCGAAAAGCCTGAAGTTCGGCGCCGACAGCGCGCTCAAGGCCGAAATCACCAAGGGTTTCGAATACTCCGATTGCTGGGTCGACGACGCGCGCCTGGTGGTGCTCAATGCCATGGCCGCGCGGGAGAACGGCGCCCATGTACACACCCGCACCCGCTGCGTCAGCGCCCGTCGCGGCAATGGCCTGTGGCATCTGGAGATGGAACACGGCAACGGCATGCGTTTCTCGATCCAGGCCAAGGCCCTGGTCAACGCGGCCGGCCCCTGGGTCGCCAAGTTCATCAAGGACGACCTGAAGCTGGAATCGCCCTACGGCATCCGCCTGATCCAGGGCAGCCACCTGATCGTGCCCCGGCTGTACGAAGGCGAACACGCGCACATCCTGCAGAACGAGGACCAGCGCATCGTCTTCACCATTCCGTATCTGGACCGTTTCACCCTGATCGGCACCACCGACCGCGAATACCAGGGCGACCCGGCCAAGGTCAGCATCACCGAAGCCGAAACCGACTACCTGCTCAAGGTGGTCAACGCACACTTCAAGAAGCAGCTGGCCCGTGGCGATATCCTGCACAGCTATTCCGGCGTCCGGCCGCTGTGCAACGACGAGTCCGACAACCCTTCGGCGGTGACTCGCGATTACACCCTGGCGCTCTCCGGCGGCAACGATGAAGCCCCGCTGCTGTCGGTGTTCGGCGGCAAGCTGACCACCTACCGCAAGCTCGCCGAATCGGCGCTGGCCCAGCTGGCACCGTTCTTCAAGAACATGAAGCCGAGCTGGACCGCCACCTCGACCTTGCCCGGCGGCGAAGACATGACCACGCGCCAGGCCCTGAGCCACGAGATCCGTACCCGCTTCGACTGGATTCCAACCGAGATCGCCCGGCGCTGGGCGAGCACCTACGGCAGCCGCACCTGGCGCCTGCTGGAGGGCGTGCAGAACCTGAGCGACCTGGGCGAACACCTGGGTGGTGGCCTCTATACCCGCGAAGTCGATTACCTGTGCAGCGAAGAGTGGGCCTGCGCGGCCGTGGATATCCTGTGGCGGCGCAGCAAGCTGGGCCTGTTCACCACGGCGGCCGAGCAGCAACAGTTACAGCACTACCTGGACAAGGTCGAGCAGCACCGCGGCAAGATCGAAGCGGCCTGATTTCGGGCACGTTTCAAAGCCGCCAAAAGCTTCGTCGGAACGCCGCCCGGACCAAGCCCTGCTCCTACAGTTCATCGTCGTTCACCCATTTTGTGTACGACACCACATTGTAGGAGCAGGGCTTGCCCGCGAAGAGGCCCTTGCGATCACCAACCCCTCAAAACAAGCCCCTTCCTACAGCCCCTTCCCATTCGGTTTTCCGAACAGCCCTTCGCCAACCATTCGGCAAACCGGACGCCAGACGCTCCGAAACCTCTCGAAACAATCAGATTCCCCTTTAAAATCAATGACTAAAACCTCACCCCCAAGCCTGGCATGAGTCGTGCTCTACACTCGATACCGAATGCTCAGGCCGCCCTTGGGGTCGGATGAGCGCTTCGAAGTACCCGAGAGTCGGCTGACCGACTCCATAAGAAAAACAATCTCGAGGAAACCATCTGATGCGCATCGTTCCCCAGCTTCTGGGCGCAGCTATCGCTGTTGCTCTGATCAGTACTCCAGTTTTCGCCGCTGAACTGACCGGCACCCTGAAGAAGATCAAAGAGTCCGGCACCATCACCCTCGGGCATCGCGACAGCTCCATTCCGTTCTCCTACATCGCGGATGCGTCCGGCAAGCCAGTGGGCTACTCCCACGATATCCAGCTGGCCATCGTCGAAGGCATCAAGAAAGACCTCGGCCTGCCGGAGCTCAAGGTCAAGTACAACCTGGTCACTTCCCAGACCCGTATCCCGCTGGTGCAGAACGGTACCGTCGATGTTGAGTGTGGCTCCACCACCAACAACGCCGAACGCGGCCAGCAAGTGGACTTCTCGGTCGGCATCTTCGAAATCGGCACCCGCCTGCTGTCGAAGAAAGACTCCACCTACAAGGACTTCGCCGACCTCAAGGGCAAGAACGTCGTGACCACCGCCGGCACCACGTCCGAGCGCATCATCAAGGCGATGAACGCCGACAAGCAGATGGGCATGAACGTCATCTCCGCCAAGGACCATGGCGAAGCCTTCAACATGCTCGAAAGCGGCCGCGCCGTGGCCTTCATGATGGACGACGCCCTGCTCGCCGGGGAAATGGCCAAGGCCAAGAAGCCTGATGACTGGGCCGTGACCGGCACCCCGCAATCCTACGAAATCTATGGCTGCATGGTCCGCAAGGACGACCCGGCCTTCAAGAAAGCCGTGGATGACGCCATCGTCGCAACCTACAAGTCCGGCGAGATCAACAAGATCTACGCCAAGTGGTTCACCCAGCCGATTCCACCAAAAGGCCTGAACCTGAACTTCCCGATGAGCGACGAGCTCAAGGCCCTGCTGGCCAATCCGAACGACAAGCCTGCACCGGACAAAAAGATCTGATGCACCTCTGAGCGAACTCCCGGTGGCACGAACGCATATCCGGGAGTTTGTTGATATCTGCTGTACTGGCTTCTTCTATTGAGATGGGAAAGACACTCGGACCGCGAGCGGAACGTGTGTGCCTGACGAAGCACGTCAGGCGGGGCGGAGTCCCGGGAAGCACGTGCGTGACCACTGATTGATCCGAGGGGAGACCCGAATGAATTACAACTGGGACTGGGGCGTGTTCTTCAAGTCCACCGGTGTGGGCAGCGAGACCTATCTCGACTGGTTCATCTCCGGACTGGGCTGGACCATCGCCATCGCCGTGGTGGCCTGGATCGTTGCACTGATCCTCGGCTCGCTGCTGGGCGTGATGCGTACCGTACCGAACCGCGTGGTATCGGGCATTGCCACGGTCTACGTGGAAATCTTCCGCAACGTGCCGCTGCTGGTGCAACTGTTCATCTGGTACTTCCTGATACCCGATCTGCTGCCGCAAAACCTGCAGGACTGGTACAAACAGGACCTCAATCCGACCACCTCGGCCTACCTGAGCGTCGTCGTCTGCCTGGGCCTGTTCACCGCCGCCCGGGTCTGCGAACAAGTCCGCACCGGCATCCAGGCGCTGCCCCGCGGCCAGGAATCGGCGGCCCGCGCCATGGGCTTCAAGCTGCCGCAGATCTACTGGAACGTGCTGCTGCCGCAAGCCTACCGGATCATCATTCCGCCGCTGACCTCGGAATTCCTCAACGTCTTCAAGAACTCCTCCGTGGCCTCGCTGATCGGCTTGATGGAACTGCTCGCGCAGACCAAGCAGACCGCCGAGTTCTCCGCCAACCTGTTCGAAGCCTTCACCCTGGCGACGCTGATCTACTTCACCCTGAACATGAGCCTGATGTTGCTGATGCGCCTGGTCGAGAAGAAAGTCGCGGTGCCCGGCCTGATCTCCGTGGGGGGTAAATAATGGACTTCGATTTCAGTGGCATCGTCCCGGCCATTCCCGGTCTCTGGAACGGCATGCTGATGACCCTGCAGCTGATGGTGCTGGGTGTTGTCGGCGGCCTGGTCATCGGTACGCTCCTGGCCTTGATGCGCTTGTCTTCGAACAAGCTGCTGGCCAACGTCGCCGGTGCCTACGTCAACTACTTCCGCTCGATCCCGCTGCTGCTGGTGATCACCTGGTTCTACCTGGCGGTACCCTTCGTCCTGCGCTGGATCACCGGAGAAGACACGCCGATCGGCGCGTTCGCCTCCTGCATCGTGGCCTTCATGATGTTCGAAGCGGCGTACTTCTGCGAAATCGTCCGCGCCGGCGTGCAGTCGATCGCCAAGGGCCAGATGGGCGCCGCCCAGGCCCTGGGCATGAGCTATGGCCAGACCATGCGCCTGATCATCCTGCCCCAGGCGTTCCGCAAGATGACCCCGCTGCTGTTGCAGCAGAGCATCATCCTGTTCCAGGACACGTCGCTGGTCTACACCGTGGGCCTGGTGGATTTCCTCAACGCCTCGCGCTCGAGCGGCGACATCATCGGCCGTTCCAATGAATTCCTGATCTTCGCAGGTCTGGTCTACTTCACAATCAGCTTTGCCGCCTCGCTGCTGGTCAAGCGTCTGCAAAAAAGGTTTGCCGTATGATCTCTATCAAGAACATCAACAAGTGGTATGGCGACTTCCAGGTGCTGACCGATTGCAGCACCGAGGTCAGCAAGGGTGAAGTGGTGGTGGTCTGCGGTCCTTCGGGCTCGGGCAAGTCCACCCTGATCAAATGCGTGAACGCCCTGGAACCCTTCCAGAAAGGCGACATCGTGGTCGACGGCACCTCCATCGCCGACCCGAAGACCAACCTGCCGAAGCTGCGTTCGCGGGTCGGCATGGTGTTCCAGCATTTCGAGCTGTTCCCGCACCTGACCATCACCGAAAACCTGACCATCGCGCAGATCAAGGTCCTCGGCCGCAGCAAGGAAGAAGCGACCAGCAAAGGCCTGCAACTGCTGGATCGCGTCGGTCTGTCGGCCCATGCCCACAAGCACCCGGGGCAACTCTCCGGCGGCCAGCAACAGCGTGTGGCGATTGCCCGTGCCCTGGCGATGGACCCGGTGGTGATGCTGTTCGACGAACCGACCTCGGCCCTCGACCCGGAAATGGTCAACGAAGTGCTCGACGTGATGGTGCAGCTCGCCCAGGAAGGCATGACCATGATGTGCGTGACCCACGAAATGGGCTTTGCCCGCAAGGTCGCCAGCCGTGTGATCTTCATGGACCAGGGCAAGATCATCGAGGACTGCAACAAGGACGAGTTCTTCGGCGACATCAGTGCCCGTTCGGAACGTGCGCAGCATTTCCTCGAGAAGATCCTGCAGCACTAAAACCCCAGGCCCCCCTGTAGGAGTCGAGCTTGCTCGCGATGGACGTCAACGATAACACGGGGTACCTGATGCCCCATGGCGCCTGCTCCACCATCGCGAGCAAGCTCCCTCCTACAGGGTTCAGGTGATGGCCGTGCAGACACGCGGTCTGGTTGACCCAAGGCAAACGTGATGAAATGCGACCCCAACCTCTATCGCGCGACGCCGCCCTCATTCGCCGTGAAACCCCGCCTGATCCGCCAACTGTTCCTACCGCCCCTGATCATCCTGCTGATGATCGGCCTGGGCTACGCCGGCTATCGCATCAGCGAACACTATGGCATCCGCACCCTCAGCGAAAACGGCGAACGCCAGCTGGAGCTGCACGCCCGCACCGTCGAAAGCGAGATCAGCAAGTACACCTACCTGCCCAGCCTGCTGGAGCTTGAATCCAGCGTCTCGGCCCTGCTCAAGGAGCCCGACGCCGAACACCGCCAGGCGGTCAACGCCTACCTCGAAGGCCTGAACCGGCGCAGCCGCAGTCGGGCCATCTATGTCATGGACACCAGCGGTCGGGTATTGGCCACCAGCAACTGGCGCGATGCCGACAGTTACCTCGGTGAAGACCTGTCCTTTCGCGCCTATTTCCAGGACGCCGTGCGCGGTCTGCCGGGGCGTTTCTACGGGATCGGCAGCACCAGCGGCGAACCCGGCTATTACCTGGCCCACGGCCTGGAAGAACAAGGCAAGATCATCGGCGTAGCCGTGATCAAGGTCCGTCTCGAAGCCCTTGAAGAGCGCTGGCAACGGGCCCGCCTGGAGGCTTTTGTCACGGACGAGAACGGCATCATCATCCTCTCCAGCGACCCGGCCCGACGCCTCAAGTCCGTGCGCCCGCTGACCCCGGAGATCAAGGAACGCCTGGCCCGCAGCCTGCAATATTACTGGTGGCCGCTGAACGAGCTGCAACCCCTGGCCCGCGAACGCCTGGCCGAGGGCGTCGAAACCCTGACCTTCCCGGCCAACACCGAGCTGGCCAAGGACGGCGACAGCGTCAGCTACCTGGCCCAGACCCGGCGCCTGAGCGACACGCCCTGGCATCTCACCCTGCTCACCCCCTTGCAGGACCTGCGCCGCGAAGCCGCCAACCAGGGCATGCTGGTGGCCGTGGCCTTTGCCCTGGTGGCCTTCCTGCTGATCGCCTGGAACGAACGGCGCAAGGTCATCGCCACCCGCCTGGCCGCCCGCGAAGCCCTGCAGGAAGCCAACAGCCAGCTGGAACGACGGATCGCCGAGCGCACGGTCGACCTGCGCGCCAGCAATGATCGGCTCAAGGACCAGATCCGCGAACGGCGCCAGGCCGAGGAAACCCTGCGCCGCGCCCAGGACGAACTGGTCCAGGCCGGCAAGCTGGCCGCCATCGGCCAGATGTCCACCAGCATCGCCCATGAACTCAACCAGCCGTTGGCCGCGTTGCGCACCCTGTCCGGCAATACCGTGCGTTTCCTCGAACGCGGCGAACTGGACACCGCCAGCACCAACCTGCGCACCATCAACGACCTGATCGACCGCATGGGCCGGATCACCGCCAGCCTGCGCGCCTTTGCCCGGCGCGGTGACGACAAGGGCGAGTCGAGCCTGGCCAAGGCCGTCGACGCCTCCCTGCAGGTCCTCGGCAGCCGGGTCGAAACCCTGCACCTGGAAGTCCATCGCGACTTCGACGACGTGCAACTGGCCATCGACCAGACCCGCCTGGAGCAGATCCTGGTCAACCTGGTCGGCAACGCCCTCGACGCCATGCAGGCCCAACCGCTGCCGGAACTGTGGCTGGAAGGCGACTTCGTCGAAGGCAAATACCGCCTGCTGGTACGCGACAACGGCCATGGCATCGAGCCTGAGGCGCGCAAGCACCTGTTCGAACCCTTCTTCACCACCAAGCCGGGAGAACAGGGCCTCGGCCTCGGCCTGACCCTCTCCGCCAGCCTCGCGGCGGCGGCCGGCGGCCACCTCGGGGTCGAACACCCCCTCACGGGCGGTACCGCCTTCGTCCTCACTTTACCGCGGGTCAACCCTGCCAAGGCCGAGCCGATATGAACAACGACCTCACTGTCCTGATTGTCGAGGACGACCCCCATGTCCTGCTCGGCTGCCAGCAGGCGCTGTCCCTGGAAGATATCCCCAGCGAAGGCGTCGGCAGTGCCGAGGAAGCCCTGGCACGGATCGGCGACAACTTCCCCGGAATCGTCATCAGCGACATCCGCCTGCCGGGCATCGACGGCCTGGAGCTGTTGACCCGGCTCAAGGCTCGCGACAGCAGCCTGCCGGTGGTGCTGATTACCGGCCACGGCGATATCTCCATGGCTGTCGGCGCCATGCGCAACGGCGCCTATGACTTCATGGAAAAGCCCTTTTCCCCGGAGCGCCTGGTGGACGTCGCCCGCCGTGCCCTGGAGCAACGCGGCCTGGCCCGGGAAGTCTGGTCGTTGCGCCGGCAACTGGCCGAGCGCGACTCGCTGGAGGGCCGGATCATCGGCCGCTCGCCGGCCATGCAGAACCTGCGGGAACTGATCGCCAATGTCGCCGATACCTCGGCCAATGTGCTGATCGAAGGCGAGACCGGCACCGGCAAGGAACTGGTTGCCCGCTGCCTGCATGACTTCAGCCGGCGCAAGTCGCAACAGTTCGTCGCGCTCAACTGCGGCGGGCTGCCGGAGAACCTGTTCGAAAGTGAAATCTTCGGCCACGAGGCCAATGCCTTCACCGGTGCCGGCAAACGCCGCATCGGCAAAATCGAGCACGCCCATGGCGGTACGCTGTTCCTCGACGAAGTGGAAAGCATGCCGATCCCCATGCAGATCAAACTGCTGCGGGTCTTGCAGGAGCGCACCCTGGAACGCCTGGGCTCGAACCAGAGCGTGGCCGTCGATTGCCGCGTTATCGCCGCCACCAAGTTCGACCTCGACGAAAGGGGCCGCGCCGGCGAGTTTCGCAGCGACCTGTATTACCGGCTGAACGTGGTGACCCTGGAGCTACCGCCCCTGCGCGAGCGGCGCGAAGACATCCTGCAATTGTTCGAACACTTCCTGCAGCAGTCCTCCCTGCGTTTCGACCGTATCGCGCCGGAGCTGGACAACCAGACCTTGTCCAGCCTCATGAGCCACGACTGGCCGGGCAATGTGCGCGAACTGCGCAACGTCGCCGAGCGCTTCGCCCTCGGCCTGCCGCCCTTCAAGAAAGCCGGCGCGCAAAGCGGCGGCGGGCTGGGCTTTGCCGAAGCGGTGGAAGCCTTCGAGCGTAACCTGCTCAACGAGGCCCTGCAGCGCAGCGGCGGCAACCTGAGCCAGGCCAGCCACGAACTGGGCATGGCCAAGACCACCTTGTTCGACAAGGTCAAGAAGTACGGTTTGAGTCACTGACGGCAGGCAAGCAAGATGGATTTACTGTTGAAGGCCGCCCTCGGCGCCCTGGTCGTGGTGCTGCTCGCCGCCCTGTCGAAAACCCGCAATTACTACATTGCCGGGCTGGTGCCGCTGTTCCCGACCTTTGCCCTGATCGCGCACTACATCGTCGGCAAGGGTCGTTCGATCGATGATCTGAAAACCACCATCCTGTTCGGCATGTGGTCGATCATTCCCTACTTCATCTACCTGGCGACCCTGTATGTGCTGGTGGACCGGCTGCGCCTGGAGACATCGCTGGCCCTGGCGGTACTCGCCTGGTTGCTGGCGGCCAGTGTGCTGGTCAGCCTCTGGCTGCGTTTTCACGGCTGATCCGCCGCCCTCGCCCGGCGCCCCGTCCGCTTTGTGCTGGCCTGTCCTTTGCATTTGCCGGCAAAGCCCTTACGCTGTGCGCCTTCATGGACGCTGCAGCGAAGCCGAGCGACTGTGCAATCCGGCGCGCCATAAAGCGTTGACCCTGCTGTTCTAGGAGCTGTTTCCGTGACCCTTGGCGTTTTTTTGCTGGTACTTTTTTCCGTTGTCCTGGACGTGATCGGCCAGCTCTGTTTCAAGATGGGCCTGGACCGTCTGCCGGAGCTGGAGGGTGGCTTCAGGCTGAAAGCCTTCTGGGGCCAGGTGTTCAACGCCCCCCTGCTGTGGTGCGGGATCGGTTCTTATGTCATCGAGTTTTTTGTCTGGATCGAAGCCCTGTCCCGGGCACCCTTGAGCCTGGTGTTTCCCATCGGAGCCCTGGCCTATTGCGGCGTGGTGCTGGCCGGCAAGATGGTGCTGGGCGAGACCGTCAGCCGCCGCCGCTGGCTCGGCACGCTGGTGATCACCGCCGGCGTGATGCTGGTGGCCATTTCCGGCGCTTGAGGGCTCCATTCATGTTCGAAGGAAATTGTTGATGAGCGGTTCAAAACACATTGATTGGCTGCACGGGCGCTTCGGCACCATCGTGCTCTGGGCCTTGCTGATCGCTTGCGAAAGCGGCGGACAGATCGCCACCAAAGTCGGCGGCGATCAACTCGGGCAGACCGACTTCAGTTTGCAATGGCTGCACGCGGTACTGCTCAACCCGGGTGTCTGGGTGGCGGTAGCCTGTTATATCGGGGCGTTTTTCGTCTGGATGCTGATTCTGCGACGCAGCACGCTGTCGTTGGCGTTTCCGCTGAGTTCGCTGGTGTTTGTCGCGGTGCTGCTGGCGTCCTGGCTGGGGCTGAACGAGCAGATCAGCCTGCTGCACTGGATCGGCGTGGCGGTGATTATCGGCGGGATTGCGTTGCTGGCAGAAGGTGAGAAAAACTAGCCGGCGATGGTGGTGAATGTCGCAGCGCTATCGCCAGCAAGCCGGCTCCTACAGATCCGAGTCACGCCGCATATTATCGTCGCGCCCAAAACCCTGTAGGAGCCAGCTTGCTGGCGATGGCGTCATTGAATATGACATCGCCATCCCGGCGCCAGCGCCTACAAAAGAAGGTCAGGCCTCAGAACTTGTAGCTGATCGCCGTCTGGATCTGACCCTGGTCGCTGTCGCCCTTCTGTTTGACGATGCTGCTGTCGGCCGCCGAGCCCACCAGGTGAATCCAGCTGGCACTGGTCATCAGCGACCAGTTACCGCCCAGGGGGATGGCAAAGCTCTGGGTCAGGGTCAGGTTCTGGAAACCACCGCCGGCGTGATACTGGCGGATCCCCGAGTCCTGCGCCTCCTGGGCACTCACACCGAAGAACGTCTGTGCCTGGCGCTCATCGGCATAGTGCGCGGTGAAATTGCTCCGGCCGATAATCCCCATGCCCAACGGATAGCCCAGCTCTCCACCCAAACGCCCGAGCACGCCGCCCTGCCCGCTACCGCCGCCGACGGCACTGCCCAGCTCGGCGAACAACCGCCAGAAGTCGGCCGGTGCGTATTCCACGAAACCACCCACCACGCCCATGTCCGGCACATCGCGCAAACCGCGCAACGAGCCGTTGGAGTTGCGCCCGGGCACGTAATTGGCGAAAGGCCCGATGCTGAAACCGTTGGCCTTGAACGCGTCCCAGGTCAGGCCGTCATCACCACTGAGGCTGACATTGCCCCAGTCCAGGTCCACATAAGGCAGTGGCGTCACTTCATAACGGCTGCCCGACGGATCATAGGGCTGATAGCCCACCCCAACCCCCACTTGCCCGGTCGGACCTTCATCAGCCAGGGCCACGTGGCTCCAGCCAGCCAGGGAAAAAAGGCCGGCCAGCAGCAATGAGGAGGAGAGACGAATCATGAAAGTGTCCTTGTAGATACATGCCTTCGCGTTCACAAACACGACTTTTTGTAGGCGAGCACTGATGTTGTTTGTAGGAAGCTACAATTTTTGTAGCTCCATGTACGAAACCCGATACATATAACGGATATATTCCACGAGAATACCGGATTTGAGCACTTGGCACACTCCGTGCTCTGCGTAGGGCATGCGCAGTGTGCGCTCTTATTCAACAGGTACAAGTAGATGATGCACTGGCATATCGTGTGTGATTTCGATGGGACCATCTCCCGCACCGACGCGATCGACAACATCCTTGAGCGTTTCGCCGACCCGAGCTGGGAAAGCATCGAGCAAGAGTGGCTGGACGGTCATATCGGTTCGCGTGAATGCCTCAGCCGCCAACTGGCGCTGGTCAAGGCTTCGCCGGCTGACTTGCTGGCGTACTTCGACACCATCGATATCGACCCGGACTTCCCGGACTTCGTCGATCATGTCATGGGCCTGGGCGCCTCCATCGAAGTGGTCAGCGACGGTATCGAACAAGGCATCGCGCGGATCCTCTCGCGCAACTACGTGACCTTGCTGCCGATCCTCGCCAACCGCCTGCGCCAGGTCGACCACAATAGCTGGCGCATCGATTTCCCGTATTCCAGCGACGCCTGCCGCGCCGCCTCCGGCAACTGCAAATGCAAGTCCGCGCCCAAGGGCAAACGCATCCTGGTGATCGGTGACGGTCAATCGGACATGTGCGTGGCCGGCACCGCCGACTTCGTTTTCGCCAAGGGCCGCCTGGCCGAGCATTGCGAACGCAACAACATTCCTTACGCGCGCTTCGACTCCTTCGCCGAGCTGCCGGCCATGCTGGCCCTGCTGCCGAACGACATCGCGGCGAACGCCGGCAACTACTCTATCGATCTTGAACAACAGGAACTCTTCCACCATGTCTGATATTCGTATCGCTACAGCCGAAGACCAGGTGCTTCTGGAAAAAGAAGCCAAATATTGCTCCTACGGCGATACAGTTCACTACATCGAACCACCGCGCATTTTCAGCCGCTGCGAAGGTTCCTACGTCTGGGACACCGAAGACCAAGCTTACCTCGACCTGCAAATGTGGTACTCGGCGGTCAACTTCGGCTACGCCAACCCACGTCTGAACAACGCCCTGAAAAAGCAGATCGACACCCTGCCGCAGATCGCCAGCCAGTACTTGCACAAAGGCAAGATCGAACTGTCGGAAATGATCGCGGTCGACGCCAAGAACAAGTTCGGCCTCGACGGTCGCGTGCACTTCAACGTCGGTGGTTCGCAGTCCATCGAAGACTCGCTGAAAGTCGTGCGTAACGCCACCAACGGCAAGAGCCTGATGTTCGCCTTCGAAGGCGGCTACCACGGCCGGACCCTGGGCGCGTCCTCGATCACTTCGAGCTACCGCTACCGTCGCCGCTACGGCCACTTCGGCGAGCGCGCGCAGTTCATCCCGTTCCCGTACCACTTCCGCGGCCCGAAAGGCATGACCAAGGAAGAATACGGCAGCCACTGCGTGCAGCAGTTCGCCCGCCTGTTCGAAACCGAATACAACGGTGTCTGGGACCCGAAAGTCGGTAGCAGCGAATACGCCGCGTTCTACGTCGAGCCGATCCAGGGCACCGGCGGCTACGTGATCCCGCCGATGAACTTCTACAGCGAGCTGAAGCAGGTCCTCGACCAGCACGGCATCCTGATGGTCGTCGACGAAATCCAGATGGGCTTCTGGCGTACCGGCAAGCTGTGGTCGATCGAACACTTCGACGTCAAGCCGGACGTGATCGTCTTCGGCAAGGCGCTGACCAACGGCCTGAACCCGCTGGGCGGCATCTGGGCCCGTGAAGAGCTGATCAACCCGAAGATCTTCCCACCAGGCTCCACCCACTCCACCTTCGCCTCGAACCCACTGGGTACGGCCGTTGGCTTGGAAATGTTCAAAATGACCAGCGAAGTCGACTACGGCGCGATGGTCATGGCCAAGGGCAAGTACTTCCTCGAAGGCCTGCAAGAGCTGCAGAAACGCTTCCCGATCATCGGCGACGTCGATGGCCTGGGCCTGGCCCTGCGCTGCGAAATCTGCACCACCGACGGCTTCACCCCGGACAAGGCCACCCTGGACTACATGGTCGAGGAAGGCATGAAGGGCGACATGGTGGTTGACGGTCAGAAACTCGGCCTGATCCTCGACGTCGGCGGCTACTACAAGAACGTGATCACCCTGGCACCGTCGCTGGAAATCAGCTACCCGGAAATCGACCTGGGTCTGAAACTGCTCGAGCAGCTGCTGAACCGAGCCATGAAGCGGTGAACATGACACCTATCGATCTGGGCGAAGGTGATGCTGGCTTCGTACTCGGCTCGGGTCCGGTCGGGATCTTGTTGATCCACGGCCTGACCGGCACCCCGACGGAACTCCGTCGGGTGGCCCAGGGCCTGGCCAAGAAGGGCAACTGCACGGTTTACGTGCCGACCCTGGCCGGGCACTGCGGCGGCAACGAAGACCTGCAGGCCACCGGCTGGCTGGACTGGTATGAAGGCGTACGCAAGACATTCGTGGCGGTGAAAGAGCGCCACGAACAGGTTTTCGTCGGCGGTCTGTCCATGGGCGCGGTGATGTCCATGTACATGGCCTCCGAACACCCGGGCCAGATCGCCGGGCTGCTGATGTACTCGACGACCCTGCGCTACGACGGCTGGAGCATTCACAAGCTGGCATTCCTGACGCCGTTGCTGATGAAGATTCCGTTCGGCGTGCACATCTGCCGTTTCGAGGAAAAGCCGCCCTATGGCATCAAGAACGAACGCCTGCGGGCCATCGTCGAGCGCCAGATGAAAGCCGGCCAGAGCAGCGATGCCGGGCTGTTGACCATGGAAGGCATCACCGTGCGCGAACTGCACCGGATGAACGCCGTGGTCATGCGCCGCATGCCGTCGATCAAGACCCCGGCCCTGGTGATCCACTCCATCGAGGACGACATCACCAGCCCATGGAACGCCGACTACGTCGAGCGTCACCTGGGCGGTCCGGTGACCAAGGTCATGCTCGACAACTGCTATCACATGATCACCGTCGATCTGCAATACAAGGAAGTGATCGAGCTGAGCGCCGACTACGTCGAGCGTTTGAGCGGCATCTCGAGCGAGCCTGAAGCACAGCGGCAACAGGCCTAAGGAAAGACCCGTGATCAGCGCCCAAGCCTTCTCGACCATCGAGGCTATCGACCGTAACGCCTGGAACGATTGCTTTGTCGGCGTCCTGGAGAATTGGGAGTATTACCTGGCGGTGGAGAAAGCCGGCATCGAAGACTTTGAATGGCGCTACCTGGCGCTGTTCGAAGACGACCGTTTGCTGGCCGTCGCCCCCGCCTTCCTGACTTCCTACAAACTCGACACCACGGTGCAGGGTTTGGTTAAACGCATCACCGGCTGGATCAATCGATTCCTGCCGGGCTTGCTGAAATTTCCGCTCTACGCCATCGGCTCGCCGGTGGCGGAGCGCTGCACGGCCGGAACGGCCAGCCATGTACCGCCGGCACGGCGCCAGGCCCTGCTCGAACAGCTGCTCGCCCTGGCCCACGCTGACGCCCGGCAATTGGGTATCCGCCTGATCGCCGTCAAGGACGCCCCCAGCGACGACAACGACTGGCGCCGCAGCTGCAAGGCCGCCGGCTACCAGGCCATGCCCAGCCTGCCCAACGCGCTGCTGCCGATCCCGTTCGGCTCCATCGACGCCTACCTGGGGACCCTGGATAAGGCAACCCGCAAGGACCTGCGGCGCAAACTGCGAGCGCCCGGACCGCGAATCGAATGGCGACACAATATCGACGATGTGCTGCCACGGATCATGGAGCTGTACCAGGCCACGTTGGCGCGCAGCGAACTGCAATTCGAGCGGCTGCCGGCGGGTTACTTCACCCATGTGCTCGAACACATGGACGAACGCGCGGCCTGTGTCCTGTACTGGGCCGGCGAGCGCCTCGTGGCGTTCAACCTGGTGCTGTTCGACGGCGACCGCCTGATCGACAAGTTTTTCGGTCATGAGGTGAACCAAAGCCGCGAGCCCAATCTCTATTTCCGCAATTGGCTGGCCAATGTCGATTACTGCATTCGCCACCAGATCCCGGTCTACGAGTCAGGGCAAGCCGGTTATGCCAGCAAGATTCGCCTGGGCTGCAGCTTCCAGGGCAACAATATGTTTTTCCATCATCGCAACTGGCTGATCAACAATGTCCTCAGAGGGGTCAAACTGTTGGTTCGCCCGGATCGATTCGACCCTGCCATGTCTGCTGCGATAAGCGAAACCTGATGAGCACCACGCCAGAACGCCGCCGAAAACGACGCCCCTTCTCGATCTCGCGCTGGAGCGTGCAACGCAAGTTGTTGCTGGCGTTCTGGCTGGTCAGCGTGATACCGACCATGATTGCCGCGGAACTGGCGGCCACCACCCTGTCGCAGATTTTCGACAGCAACGTGCGCATCTGGCTGCAAGAGTCGACCAAAGTGGTCAAGGACGAGATCAGCGAGATCAAGCGTTCCAACGCCCGCGTCGCACAATTGTTCCTGCTCTACACCCGGCCGCCCAGCTCGCACCGCGCCGCCAAGCACGACAAGCTGACCGCCGACATCGCCGACGCCATGGGCATCGACCTGGTGGCGCTGGTGCGCAACCAGGACCACAAGGTGGTCTTCACCACCCAGCCGGATGATATCGTCTCGCAGATCAGTACCGCGCCCAACGCGGTGTTGCAGACCATTCAGATCGCTGGCGTGACCACCGGCGTGGTGGTCTCGACCTTCGACACCACCCAGGACGGCGTCGACTACCAGATGGTCATCGCCACCTACCTGGACAGCAGTTTCCTCAACAGCGTCGCCGATGTGCACTCCCTGGATCTGCGCCTGTACCTGGCCAACCCCCAGGGTTTTTCCGAGATATTCTCCACCCAGCGCTTCGAAGATCACCCCAGCAACGTGCCTGACAGCATCACCGACGTTCTGCGCGACACCCGCCAGCCCAGTGAAGTCTTCACCAACCGCTACAGCGGCCTGTACTGGCCGATCTTCAACGACACCGGCGACCTGCAGGGGGTGATTTTCAGCGGCCTGCTGCGCCATACCAGCCTGGTGGGCCTGGTCAACCAGAGCAACCTGTTCATCCTGATCTTCATGCTCGGTTCGGTGCTATCGCTGAGTGTCGGCTGGCTGGTCTCGCGGCGCCTGACCCTGCCCTTGCGCGGCCTGGCCGAAGGCGTCAGCGCGGTGATTTCCGGCGACTACAGCAAGCGTATCCCGGTGACCGGCAGCGACGAGCTGTCGGAACTGAGCAACACCTTCAACCACATGACCGAACGCCTGGGCGAGCTGCATCACCTCGAAGCCCAGCTGCGCCGCCGCGACCGCTTGCACGCCCTGGGCGAAGTCGCCATGGGCCTGGCCCACGAAATCCGCAACCCGCTGGGCATCATCAAGACCGCCACGCAGTTGCTGCACCGCCGCGCCAACCTGCCGGACACCGACAAGCGGCACCTGGAATACGTGATCAGCGAGGTCTCGCGGATCAACGACCTGATCACCGAATTCCTCGATTTCGCCAAGCCCAGCGCACCGATTCGCGCGCTCTACCCGGCCCGCGAGCTGGCCGAGGAAATCCTCGGTTTCTGCGCTCCGGAACTGGCGATCCACAATATCGACGCGCAGATCGACGACCAGGCGCCCGGCGCCACCCTGTATGCCGACTCCCGGCAGTTGAAACAGGCCTGCCTGAACCTGATCCTCAATGCCATCGACGCCATGCCCAAGGGCGGGCGCCTGACCATTGGCATTGCCAAGGACCCGCGCTACACCATCATCAGTGTGACCGACACCGGCCAGGGCATCGAGCCGGACATGATCGAACGTATTTTCACGCCGTTCGTCACCACCAAGGCCTCGGGCACCGGCCTGGGCCTGGCGAAGGTCTATTCGATCATGGAAAACCATGACGGGCGTATCGAGTGCATCAGCGAAAAAGATGCCGGCGCGACCTTCAACCTGTACATTCCGGCCCATGGTGGCGACCTGGACCACGAGGATGAGGAAGAAGACGATGACGCATAACGTCCTGGTGGTCGATGACGAGCCCAAGCTCTGCGATCTGCTGAGCTCGGCATTGAGCCAGAACGATATCCGGGTCTTCACCGCCGGCAACGGCCTGGAAGCCCTGGTGGTGCTGGAACAGGAAGAAATCGACCTGGTCATCAGCGACTGGCGCATGCCCGGCATGGACGGGCCGCAGTTGCTCTCGGAGGTCAAGCTGCGCTACCCGCAGTTGCCGGTCATCGTGATGACTGCCTACAGCACCGTGAAAAATGCCGTGCAATCGATGCGCAACGGCGCCTTCGACTATATCGCCAAGCCGTTCGACATCGACGAGCTGGACATCACCGTCAACAAGGCCCTGCAATTTCGCGACATCCTGCGGGACAATGCGCGCCTGCGCGCCGAGCTCGACGAACACCAGCAGATCGACAGCCTGGTGGGCGACAGCCCGACCTTCCGCCGGGTCCTGCAAGCCGTGGACTCGGTGCGCGAAAGCAACGCCACGATCCTGCTGACCGGCGAGAGCGGCACCGGCAAGGAAATGGTCGCCCGGGCCATCCACAAGCATGGCAACCGCGCCGATATGCCGTTTGTCGCGGTCAACTGCGCGGCGATTCCCGAAGGCTTGCTGGAAAGCGAGATGTTCGGCCATCGCAAGGGCGCCTTTACCGGGGCCGTCGCGGACCGTGTCGGACGTTTTATGCAGGCCGACAAGGGCACGCTGTTTCTCGATGAGATCGGCGATATGCCGCTGGCGTTGCAAGCCAAGATCCTCCGTGCGCTGCAAGAGCGGATCATCGAGCCGGTGGGTGATCCCCGCGAGCGCAAGGTCGACGTGCGGGTGATTGCCGCAACCAACAAGAACCTGCTGCAAGCGGTGGCCGACAAGGAGTTTCGCGAAGACCTGTATTACCGCCTGAACGTCTTCCCGATTCCCCTGCCCGCCCTGCGTGACCGGGTCGAGGACATCGCCCCGCTGGCCCGGCATTTCGCCCATACCCTGGGCGCCACGGCCGGCAAGCGCATCGACGGTTTCAGCGCGCAAGCCTTGCAGGCAATGCTCAACTACCCCTGGCCAGGGAATATCCGCGAACTGCAGAACTGTGTGGAGCGAGCGACCATCGTCGCGGCCGGGCACGTGATCGAAGAGAGTGACCTGCCGGCTTACCTGTTCGAGTCGACGCCGCCCCAGAGCAGCGCCAGCCCGCTACCCGGCGTTGCCCCCGGCCTGCCGAAAGACCTCGACGCGGCCCTGGCGGACGTGGAGAAGGCTTATATCCTCGCGGCCCTGCAGGAAAGCAATGGCGTGCAGGCGGCCGCGGCGCAGTTGATCGGGATTTCCGAACGCAGCTTCTGGTATCGCCTGAAGAAGCTGGCGATCCACGTCGACAAGATCATCCGCTGAAGCGGGTTCGGAAAGCCCCGCATAACCTGTAGGAGCGTGGCTTGCCCGCGAAGAGGCCCTTGAGACCGCTAAAAGCTTCGCGGGCAAGCCACGCTCCTACAGGACGGGGTTGGCCGCGATAACGATGAGTTCCCTCAGAGCTGTGCCCAGCGACTGACATCCGCCTGATGCAGACGCAGGTATGGCAGCACCGCCGCCAGCAACGGCGCCTTGAACGCCTCCTGGAAACGATGGGCCATCCCCGGCACCAACACCAGTCGACTGCCCTGGATATGCGCCGCCAGGTGCACGCCGTGCATCACCGGCAGCAACGGATCGGCCGTGCCATGGACCACCAGGGTCGGCACCCGCAGTTGATTGAGCAACGGCACCCGGCTCGGCTCGGCGAGAATCGCCATGATCTGGCGCTTCACCCCTTCCGGATTGAAGGCACGGTCATAGGAGGCCGCCGCCTGCTGCAACAGCTTGTTGCGGTCGTCGCGCACCTCCGGGCTGCCCAGGGCCGCCAGCAGATCGGCCTGCTGCTCGATCGCCACTTCACGGTTCGGCGCGCTGCGCCGCGAGAGCAACTGCACCAGTGCCGCACTGGGCGCCGGCAAGCCCTCGGCACCGGAACTGCTCATCACCAGGGTCAGGCTCTCGACCCGCTCCGGCGCCATCGCTGCCACGTGCTGGGCGATCATCCCGCCCATGCTCGCACCCAGCACATGGAACTGCTGGATCTGCAACGCATCCATCAGGCCCAGGGCATCGCCGGCCATGTCAGTCAGGGTATAAGGCGCCGCCACCGGCAAGCCGAGCTTGTAGCGCAACACCTCGAAGGTCAGGTTGGCGCTGGCCGGCGCCTGGCGCCAGGTGGACAGGCCGACATCGCGATTGTCATAGCGAATCACCCGGAACCCTTGCTGACAGAGCGCGACCACCACCTCGTCCGGCCAGTGGATCAGTTGCCCGCCCAGCCCCATCACCAGCAGCAAGGCCGGATCCGAGGCACGCCCGATACTCTGGTAGGCCAGGCTGACCTTTTCCAGTTCGACCTGTTGGGTCGGAACATTGACATCACATCTTGAAGCCGCAAAAGACGGCAGGCCGAACAGTAGTGCGGCCAGGAAAATTACTACACGCATGAAAACACCGAAACGCAGAACCCCATTGAGGCGCGAGTTTGATGTTATTTGTTCAACGGCGCTGCCACAGTTCAGTGACAGTTTGATGAAGATTGCCGAGTGACACCCGAAGGTAGGCTTACCGGCGACAGCGCTCCTGTCGACAGCCAGGGCAACATGAGACAAACTCATACCCTTCCCGTCACTCACAAAATCTACTCATGGAGTCCCAGGTGCTGGAAATCCGTCACTTGAAAACCCTTCACGCGCTGCGCGAAGCCGACAGCCTGGTAGAGGCCGCCGAACGCCTGCACCTGACCCAGTCGGCCCTGTCCCACCAGTTCAAGGAACTGGAAGAGCGCCTGGGCATGCCGTTGTTCGTGCGCAAGACCAAACCGGTGCGCTTCACCAGCGCCGGACTGCGCCTGCTGCAACTGGCCGACGCCACCTTGCCGCTGCTGCGCGGGGCGGAGCGGGATATCGCGCGCCTGGCCGGCGGCACCGCCGGCCGCCTGCACATGGCGATCGAATGCCACAGTTGTTTCCAGTGGCTGATGCCGACCATCGACCAGTTCCGCGATGCCTGGCCGGAAGTGGAACTGGACCTGGCCTCGGGATTTTCCTTCGCCCCGTTGCCGGCCCTGGCCCGTGGCGACCTGGACCTGGTGGTGACCTCCGATCCGCTGGAACTGGCGGGCATCACCTACGTGCCACTGTTCACCTACGAAGCCATGCTGGCGGTGGCCAACCAGCATGCCCTGGCCAACAAACCCTATATCGTGCCCGAGGACCTGCTCAAGGAAACCCTGATCACCTACCCGGTGGAACGCGATCGGCTGGATATCTTCACCCGCTTCCTGGAACCGGCCGACGTCGAGCCGGCGCAGGTGCGCACCTCCGAGCTGACGGTGATGATGATGCAATTGGTGGCCAGCGGCCGTGGTGTCTGCGGCATGCCGCACTGGGCGCTACACGAATACAGCTCGCGGGGCTACGTCAAGGCCAAGCGGCTGGGCGAGAAAGGCCTGTTTGCCACGCTGTATGCGGCGGTCCGCACCGACATGCTCGATGCGCCCTACATGCGCGACTTCCTGCTGACGGCCAAGGACACTTCGTTCTCGACCCTCGATGGGGTCAGCGCGGTACGCTGAAGCCCCGCAGCGTCGTCGGCGCTCGCGCGTCACCCGCCGCGGCGCGGTTCCAGCAGCCACCGCGGCGCCATGAAACATCAGGCGCCGGGCACCCGCGAAGCACGATAAAACGGCAGGATCAGATCCCGTGTCAACGGCGCGAGAAACAAGCCGCCATCGCCAGCGGGGTCGATCCAGACCACTTCTTCGATCTCGGCGGCGGGCTCCGGCGCCATGCCGGTATCCACCCGGAACAACTCGGCAACCACCTCGTGACCCGGCTCATTGGCCGCCTGAGCTGCGAACCGGCCGAGGTAGGTGGCGGCAGCCGTGTCGATGACCAACCCCAACTCTTCTTCCAGTTCACGGGCCAGGGCATTGACCGGTTGCTCGTGGGCTTCGATCTTGCCACCCGGCTGCATGAAGGCCTGGGTACCGCGTTTGCGCACCAACAGGGTACGGCCATCGGGACCGATCAACAGGGCGGCGGCAATGCGGATAGTCTTGCAGGTCATTCAGCCTGTTCCAGCAGCGCCTGGATTTCTTCCGGAATCTTGACGAACACACTGTACTTGGCGCCCTCCATGGATTCGAAGGCAATCAGCTTCTCCACCAGCGCCGCGCTGAGGAGCTTGCCGGCGTTGAGCAGCAGCATGCCGTTGTCGGCATTGAGGTTGCGCGCCAGGATCATCCCGGCCACCAGTTCGCGGGTGCTCAGGACCTTGACCGACGGGTCGCCCAGGGTCACATCGTTCAGGTACTCGGCACAGACCTTGACGAAGTCCTCGACCAGGCCCGGGTCGTAGAGTTTGCCGGCGTACTTGCGAATAAAGAGCAGTGCCTCGTCGCTGTTCATCTGCCGTTCGAGAATCAGGCCACGCTGCAACTCGATAAAGTCCACCGCCAGCTTCAACACCCGCGACCCGAGGGGAATAGCCTCGCCCCTGAGGTGGTCGGGAAACCCCGTGCCGTCCCAGCGCTCCTGATGATGCAGAATCAGCCGGGCCGCATCCTGCATCGGCTCCAGGGTCATCAACAGCGACTCGCTCTGCTTCGGATAACCGCGATAACGCTCGCGATCAGTGTGGTGCAACAGGTCGGCCGGCGCGCCCATCATGCTGTCGGTCCAACTCATCTTGCCGATATTGTGCAGGGCCGCGGCCATGGCCAGGTCGCGGCTGGTCGCCTCATTCATGACATGGACCTTGCAGTAGACCTTGACCAGATCGATGATCGCCCGGTTGGTCTGCTTGTCCTTGGGCAGGCGCCACTCGACCATCCGCGAGAACACCTCGGCCGTGACGGCGTAGCTGCGCTTGAGTTCTTCATAGGCCAGGTCAAGCATGTCGGCGGTCTGCTGGACTTCGCTGGTGCGCGCGATCACGCGCTTTTCCAGGGTCGAATTGAGCGACTGCAACTGCCGGTTCTGCTCGCGGACCAACAGCTGCAGGCGCTGGCGCTCACGCTCCGAATGCTGGAAGGCCAGGCCCTGGGTGAGGGTCATCAACAGCTCTTCATCGTTCCAGGGTTTACTCAGGTAACGGTAGATCCGCCCTTCGTTGATCGCCTTGGCGATCATGTCCAGGTCGGCATAACCGGTCAGCAGGATCCGCAGGCAGGCCGGATACAGCTCATGAATCCGCGCCAGCAGGGTGGCACCATCCATATTCGGCATGCG
This sequence comes from Pseudomonas gingeri, assembly GCF_013385425.1. Lineage (GTDB taxonomy): Bacteria > Pseudomonadota > Gammaproteobacteria > Pseudomonadales > Pseudomonadaceae > Aquipseudomonas > Aquipseudomonas gingeri_D. Next base: position 218,510 of record NZ_JACAQA010000019.1, read on the forward strand.
CGCATCGCTGATCACCAGGTCGATGGGCTGCTCGGCCATGATTTCCAAGGCACGGGCGCCGCTGTCGGCAAGGAACAGTTCATAACCCTGGCTGCGCAGCAAACGGCGCAGGCTGTTGAGAATCGACTCTTCATCGTCGACCAGCAGGACACGGGGTTTGATCACGACTTCAACTGCGGATTCATCCATGGAGCACCTCATGTCTGCGTGTGGCTTCTATCCAGGGCCCCTTGAACAGCCGACGGTCCCTGTCTTTTGCGCTAAGGGTAGATGTTCGACCATCAATTGGCATCATGTTTATCAGCAAATCAGCTCAAGCCGATCTATGCTGCAAGCAATCCAGCGCGCCACAGCCAGCGTGGTTATCAGGAAAGGAACTCCGCATGAAGTCGGTACATCCCGCGGTCAGTATGACCGGAGCCTTGCGATGAGCAGCCCCGCGGGGGGCGCCAATCGCCGCATCCTGATCATCGACGACACGCCGTCGATCCACGAAGACTTTCGCAAGACCCTCTGCCCGGAAGAAGTCGAAGACCATTTGCAAATGGCTGAGCAAGCCTTGTTCGGCGACGCCGTCGCCCGCAAGGTCGAGTGTTTCGAGCTCGATTCGGCCTTCCAGGGCCAGGAAGGCCTGGCCAAGGTCGAGCAGGCCCTGCTGCAAGGGCAGCCTTACGCCATGGCTTTTATCGACATGCGCATGCCGCCGGGCTGGGACGGCCTGCAAACCCTCGAACGGCTCTGGCAGGTCGACCCCAAGTTGCAAGTCGCGCTGTGCACCGCCTATTCCGATTATTCCCTGGAAGAGATGAACGAGCGGGTCGACATGGGCGATCGCCTGCTGATCCTGAAGAAACCTTTCGATGCCATCGAGATTCGCCAACTGGCCAGCACCCTGACCGTCAAATGGCAGATGACCGAAGACGCCGCGCTGAAAATGGACCAGCTCGAACAGGCCGTCGAAGAACGCACCCGCGAGCTGTCCGACGCCAACATCATCGTGCAGAACAGCCCGACCCTGCTCTATCGCCTGCGCGGCGAGCCGTCGTTCCCGCTGATGTACATCTCCCACAACATCACCAAGTTCGGGCATTCGGCCGAAGGCCTGCTGGCCTCGGCCGACTGGGCCGCGGAGTTGATCCACGGCGACGACCAGGAGAAGGTCGACGCGGCCATGGCCAAGGTCCTCGACAAGGACGCCGAGGGGGCGTCCATCGAGTTTCGCCTGCGTACCGGTGACGGTCAGTTGCGCTGGGTGGAAAACCGCTACGTACCGGTCCGCGACCCGGAAGGACGCCTGCTGGAAGTCGAAGGCATCATCATCGACATCACCGAACACAAGCTCGCCGAAGAGAAAATCGCCCTGCTCGCCCGCACCGACGGGCTCACCGGGCTGGCCAACCGCTCGACCCTGATCGAGCGCCTGCACCAGAGCTTTGCCGGCGCCCGGCGTGGCGCCTCGTCGTTCGCGGTGTTCTACCTGGACCTGGATCACTTCAAGCGCATCAACGACACCCTCGGGCATCCGGTGGGCGACCTGCTGCTGCAGGAAGTCTCTCGACGCATCCTGGCCTGCACCCGGGAAAACGATGTGGTGGCGCGCCTGGGTGGCGATGAGTTCGCGGTGTTGCAGATGGAAATGCTCGACCCGGCGCAATCCGGCGCCCTGGCGAGCAAGATCCTCAAGGCCCTGGTGGAGCCTTACCAACTGGAAGGCAATGAAGTGCGGATTTCGGCCAGCGTCGGCATCAGCACCTATGCCCAGGACAGCGAAAGCGCCGACAGCATGCTGGTCCAGGCCGACATGGCGCTGTATCGCTCCAAGGACAGCGGGCGCAACCAGTACCATTTCCATTCCGAGGAGATCAACCAGGAAGTCATCGACCGGGTCGCCATCACCCAGGACCTGAAAAAGGCCATCGAACAGAACGAACTGGAACTGCACTACCTGCCGGAAGTCGACCTGGGCAGCGGCAAGATCCTCGGCATGGAGGCGCTGGTGCGCTGGAACCACCCCGAGCGCGGCATACTCGGCGCCGACCAGTTCATCCCCGCCGCGGAAAAGACCGGCACCATTGTCGCCTTGGGGCGCTGGGTACTGGAACAGGCTTGCCGGCAGATGCACCAATGGCGCAGGGACGGCATGGCTCCGCCGGTGATTGCCATCAACCTGTCTCTGGCCCAGCTCAAAAGTGGCGGCGAACTGATTCGGGACGTGCTCGAGACCACCGGCAAATGGGGGTTGTCGCCCGCGGACCTGCAGTTCGACGTCACCGAAGCGACCCTGGCCCACACCAAATGGACAAAGAACGACGTACTGCCCAAGCTGCGCGAACTCGGCGTAAAGATCGCCATCGACGATTTCGGCACCGACTACTCGTCCTTCGACTACCTCAAGACCTACCGCGTCAACCACCTGAAGCTGGCCCAGTCGCTGATCAACCACGCGAGCCAGGACGTGGAAAGCGCTACCACCTTGCGGGCAATCATCAACTTTGCCCGCGAAGTGGGGATCGGCATCATCGCCGAAGGCGTGGAAACCCAGGAGCAACGCCATTCATTGATGGCCGCTGGCTCACCGATGACGGCCCAGGGCTATTACTTCAGCAAGGCCGTCGATAGCCAACGTGCCAGCGAGCTGCTGCACGCCGGTCATATCGCTCCTCGCCCAATGCCGGAGATCCGCCTATGAACCGCGCAGCCGGTGCCGCCAACAAGCGCATCCTGATCATCGACGATACCGCGTCGATCCATCAGGACTTTCGCAAGATCCTCGGGCCCGAGCAGGAGGACGAACTGAGCCTGGACTCCACCGAACACCTGCTGTTCGGCACCACTCGCCCACAGCGCCAAAGCTTCGAGATCGATTCCGCCTATCAGGGGCAGGAGGCGCTGGAGCTGGTGAAGCTGGCCCTGGCCGCCGAGAACCCCTATGCCATGGCCTTTCTCGACATGCGCATGCCACCGGGCTGGGATGGCCTGGAAACCATCGAGCAACTGTGGGCCGTCGACCCGGAGTTGCAAATCGCCCTGTGCACCGCCTACTCGGATTACTCCTGGGAGTCCATGGACGAACGCGTCGCCTTCGGTGACCAACTGCTGATCCTGAAAAAGCCTTTCGACGCCCTGGAAATTCGTCAGATGGCCAGTGCCCTGACCTGGAAGTGGCAACTGGCGCGGGACATGGCCTTGAAGATGGCCACTCTGGAGCGAACCGTCGAGGAGCGGGTCCAGGAACTGCTGCAGGTTTCCCGGTTGCTGCAATTCGATGTGCTCACCGAACTGCCCAACAGCACCCTGCTCGGCGACCGCCTGGGCCAGGCCATCGCCCTGGCCAAACGGCACGGCGAACAGGTGGCGGTGATGTTTATCGGGCTGGATCGCTTCAAACGCATCAACAATGCCCTGGGCTATCCGGCGGGTGATGAAATGCTCAAGCATGTCGCCGACTGCCTGGTCGGGGCGTTGCGCCGATCAGACTCGGTGTTTCGTTACCGCTCCGATGAGTTTGTCCTGGTGCTGCCCGAGTTCCTCCACCCGCAACAGACCCGTGGCACCGCCGAGAAAGCCCTCGCGGCAGTCAATACGCCCCATGAAGTCGCCGGCCATGGCCTGCGCGTGACCGCGAGCCTGGGTATCAGCCTCTACCCCGACGATGGCGAGGACCCGCTGGTACTGGTCAAGAAAGCCGAAGCCGCCATGCGCAACGTCAAGGAACAGGGCGCCAACAACTTCGGCTTTTTCATCGAGGACCTGAACCTGCGGGCCCGCGAGCATCAATCCATCGAGTCCGGTATTCGCCTGGCCCTGGAGCGTAACGAGTTCGTGCTGCACTACCAACCCAAGCTGGACCTAAAGACCGCCAAGGTGGTCGGTGCCGAGGCGCTGATCCGCTGGCAGCATCCCGAACGCGGCCTGCTCCACCCCGCGGATTTCATCCCGGTGGCCGAAGACAGTGGCCTGATCGTCCCATTGAGCAGTTGGGTGTTGCGCCAGGTCTGCCTGCAAGGTCGGGCCTGGCAGGATCAGATCAGCGAACCGCTGATCCTGTCGCTCAATATCTCGGCAATGGACTTCCGCCAGCGCGATTTCCTCGACAGCATCCGCCAGATACTGGAAGAAACCGGCATGGAGCCGACCCGGCTGGAGCTGGAAATCACCGAAAGCGTGTTGATGCAGAATGTCGACCACACCATTGCAACCCTGAAAGCCATCAAGACCCTGGGTATCCGCCTGGCCATCGACGATTTCGGCACCGGCTATTCGAGCCTCAGCTACCTGCAACGTTTCCCCATCGATGTACTGAAGATCGACCAGTCGTTCGTCCGAGACCTCAATGGCGACAGCAACGACGCCGCGCTGGTGAGCGCGATCATCAGCCTGGGCAAGAGCCTGCACCTGAACGTCATCGCCGAAGGCGTGGAAACCCAGGACCAGTTGTCCTTCCTCAAGGCCCATGACTGCGAGGAAGGCCAGGGTTACTACTTCAGCAAGGCGGTCGAAGCCGAGACTTTCCTGAGCCTGTTGCAGGACAAGCGCTTCGAACGACCGGCACAGACCTGACCCCGGAATCCGCCTCTTTTGCCAAGGACATGCTCATGATGCCTCGCGCACCGCTGTCGTTGCTGGCGAGATCGCTCGCCTGCTGCGGGATGTTGCTCTGCACACCCCTGGTCGCCGCGCCGCTGGACGAGCCGCTCAAGCCATTGCCGGATATCCCGGTGCAGGATCCGCGCAAAGTCGAGCTGGGGCGCCAGTTGTTCAATGAAAAGCAACTGTCGATCAATAACACCACGTCCTGCGCCACTTGCCATCACCTGGAGCAAGGCGGGGCGGACGACAAACCCTTTTCCATCGGTTTCCAGGGCGGCAGCCTGGGCATCAACACCCCGACCGTGCTCAACGCCGCGCTGAACTTCAAACAGTTCTGGAACGGTCGCTCCGAAACCCTGGAGGCGCAGATCGAAGAGGTGGTGAAAAGCCCGATAGAAATGGGCAATACCTGGCCCCATGTGGTCGAGACCCTCAACCAGACCCAGAGTTACAAGGAGGCCTTCAGCGAGGCGTATAAGGATGGCGTGACCATCACCAACGTGCAGAATGCCCTGGCCAGCTACGAGCGCAGCCTGCTGACCCCCAACTCGCGCTTCGACCAGTACCTCAAGGGCAATACCGACATCCTGACCCTCGACGAGAAATACGGTTATCAGCGTTTCAAGGACTACGGCTGCATCGCCTGCCACCAGGGGGTCAATATCGGCGGCAACATGTTCCAGAAGTTCGGCGTGATGGGCGACTACTTCAAGGCCCGGGGCAACCCTACCGAGGCCGACCTGGGGCGCTTCCTGGCAACCGGGGAAGAAGACGACCGCAACGTGTTCAAGGTCCCCAGCCTGCGCAACGTCGCACTGACCGCGCCGTATTTTCACGATGCCTCGGCCAAGACCCTGGAAGACGCCGTCCATATCATGTTCACTTACCAACTGGGACGTGTCCCGTCCACCGAGGACATCCGCCTGATCGTGCTGTTTCTCAAGACCCTGACCGGCGAACTGGGAGGTAAACCGCTATGACGCAGACCAGCGGCTTCCTGAACCGGGTCCTCCTGCCGCGCCTGGCCCTTCTGCTCGTGGCGATGCTGGGGCTTCTATACATCATGGCCGACACCGACGCGACCCTGGACTATGCCCGTTGCCGTGACCTGATCAGCCGGGTCAAACAGCTGGATGCACAATGGGACGCCGAGATCCTCAAGGCCCGGATCGCGGTGGCGCGTAATTACGATCCGCTGGTCAAGCCCCCGCAGGAAATGCGCCAACTCCTGCAAACATTCACGCCCATCGATCCCGGCCAGGAACATAAAGCCGCCGAAGCCTGGAAGGACCGCCGGGACACCCTGGCCCAGGCGCTCGACGAAAAAGCCCGACTGGTCGAACAGTTCAAATCCCGCAACGCGATACTGCGCAACTCCCTGGCCTTCCTGCCGACCGCCGAAGACGATATCCAGCACCAGCTCAGCGAACTGCAGGACCAGGACAAACTGATGCTCCAGGACATGTCCAACGACATCTACGACCTGCTGCTCAGCGCCCTGGAGTTCGCCCAGACCACCACCGACGAACGCGCCCACAGTATCGAACTGGGGCTCAATCAAGTGATGATCGACACACAACGCCTGCCGCCCTCGTTCAATGAGCCGGTGCAAATCCTGCTCAACCACGTCAACCTGATCCTGCGCGAACAACCCAAGGTCAACACACTGATCGAAGAGATCGACGCCGTGCCGGTCTCCGAAAGCCTGGACGCCATCACCGACCAACTGAACCAGGAGCAGCAAAAGGCCGATCAGATCAACCAGCGCCATCATTTGTACCTGTTGATTTTCTCGGCCCTGCTGCTCGTCCTGCTGCTGTACCTCGCCAGCCGCCTGATCCGCAGTTATGCCGAAATCAACCGGGTCAACCGCGCCCTGCAAGTCGCCAACACCGATCTTGAGCAACGCGTCGAGCGACGTACCCAAAGCCTGCGCGAGGCCCAGAGCGAACTGATGGAAAGCGCGCGCCTGGCCGGCATGGCCGAGATCGCCACCAACGTGCTGCACAACGTCGGCAACGTGCTCAACAGCGTGAACATCTCCGCCGACCTGGTGGCACGCAAGTTGCGCAGCAGCAAGGCCCAGGGCCTGGCCAAGGCGGTGACGATGATCAACGAGCACAAGCACGATCTCGGCGAGTTCATTACCAGCGACGAACGTGGCAAGCTGTTGCCCGGGTATCTCAACCAACTGGTCGAGGTCATTGCCGCGGAACAACAGAGCATGGGCGACGAACTGACCCAGTTGAGCAAGAGCGTCGACCATATCAAGGACATCGTCTCGACCCAGCAATCCTATGCCGGTGTCTCGACCATGGAGGAGCCGCTGCATATCCGCGATCTGCTCGAGGACGCGCTGCGCATGAACTCCGGAGCCCTGAGCCGGCATAACGTCACGGTGATCCGAGAATACGAGGACGTGCCCCGGGTGATGGCCGACAAGCACCGCTTGCTGCTGATCCTGATCAACCTGATCAGCAACGCCAAGCAGGCCATGGCCAACCTCGCCGACCGTCCGCGGGAAATCACCCTGCAAGTCCGGGCGATCGAGGACAACACCTTGCGCATCAGCGTCAAGGACGCCGGCGAAGGTATCCTGCCGGAAAACATGACGCGGATCTTTGCCCATGGCTTCACCACCCGCAAGGACGGCCATGGCTTCGGCCTGCACAGCTGCGCCCTGGCCGCGATCGAAATGAAAGGGCACCTGACCGCCCACAGCGACGGCCCCGGAAAAGGCGCCGTCTTTACCCTCGAATTGCCCTTGAAAACCGCCGTGGGGGCTGTATGAACACACTCCGCAACCGCCGTATCCTGCTGGTCGACGACACCCCGTCGATCCACGAGGACTTTCGCAAGATTCTCACCCCCCTGGTCGACGAGTCGCCGGACCTGGACCTGATGGAAGCCGCGCTGTTCGGCCAGGAGGTCAAGACCAGCAGCGTCCTGCCGTTCGAACTCGACTCGGCCTATCAGGGCCAGGAAGGCCTGCAGAAGGTCGAGCAGTCGGTGGCTTGTGGAAAGCCCTACGCCCTGGCCTTCGTCGACATGCGCATGCCCCAGGGCTGGGACGGTGCCGAAACCATCGAACACCTGTGGCAGGTCGACCCCAACCTGCAAGTGGTGGTCTGCACTGCCTACACCGACTATTCCTGGGACGAGCTGCTGGAACGCCTGCACGGTCACGACCGGCTGGTGATCCTGAAAAAGCCCTTCGACAATATCGAAGTCCAGCAATTGGCCAATACCCTGACCAATAAATGGGAAATGACCGAGCGCGCCAACCTGCAGATGCACCGACTGGAAGAGTTGGTCGAGCAACGCACCCTGGCGCTCAAGCAGACCAGCCTGGCCTTGCAGCATGAGATCGACGAACGCAAGCAGTTGGAAGGACAACTGGTGCAATCGGAAAAGCTCGCCTCCCTCGGCCAACTGGCCGCCGGCGTCGCCCACGAAATCAACAATCCCATCGGCTTCATTTCCTCGAACCTGGGGACCCTGGAGGGCTATTTCGGCAAGCTGCTGGAAATGCTCCAGGCCTATCAGAACGCCGAGGAAGGGGTCGCCGCCCCCGAGTTGCGGGCACGCTTGAAGGACCTGCGCGAACGGGTCGAGCTGGATTTCCTCGAAGAGGATATTCCGTTGCTGATCAAGGAATCCAAGGAAGGCATCGGCCGGGTCGGGCAGATCGTCAAGGACCTGAAGAACTTCTCCCGGGTCGATTCGAACCAGGAGTGGCAATGGAGCAATCTGCAACAGGGCATCGAATCGACCCTGAACATTGTCGCCAACGAACTCAAGTACAAGGCCGATGTGGTCAAGGACTACGCCGCACTGCCGGAGATCGAGTGCCTGGCGTCGCAGATCAACCAGGTGATCATGAACCTGGTGGTCAACGCCGCCCAGGCCATGGGGCCGGAGCGCGGCACCATCACCCTGCGGGGCGGCAGCCTCGGCGAAAGGATCTGGCTGGAAGTGGCCGACACCGGCTCGGGCATGGCGCCCGAGACCGTGCAGAAGATCTTCGACCCGTTCTTCACCACCAAACCCATCGGCCAGGGCACGGGCCTGGGCTTGTCACTGTCCTATGGCATCGTGCAGAAGCATGCCGGGCAGATCACCGTGCGCAGCGAGGTGGGCGTGGGCACCACGTTCAGGATCGAATTGCCGATCCGCCAGAGCAAGGCTGCCTGACCATCCCCTGTGGGAGCTGACTTGTTGACGATGGTGACCTCCAGGCCCTCAAGGCATCAGGCCGCTTCCTGGAAATCCATTTCCGGCGGTTGTTTGCGGAAACCACCGGTCAGGAAGCCCAGGTACACCAGGCCGGCCGCCAGCCAGCTCAGGCCCAGGTAGATCGCCAGGTGATCGAGGCTGATCATCAGCCACAGATCCGCCACCAGGCCGATCAGCGGGCACACCAGGAACAGCAGCAGCTCACGCGGTCCACGTTTTTCGCCACCGATCCAGTAGTGGAAAATCACCGACAGGTTCACCAGGCTGAAGGCCAGGAACGCACCGAAGTTGATGAACGAGGTGGAGGTGGTCACGTCCAGTTTCAGCGCCAGCAAGGCCACCACCGCACACAGCAGGATGCTGTTGACCGGCGTACCGAAACGCTCATGCAAGGTGCCGAAGAACGACTTCGGCAACACCCCGTCGCGGCCCATTGCATACAGCAGGCGCGAACCGCTGGCCTGGGCCGACAGACCCGAAGCGAACTGACCGACGATCAGGCCGATCAGGAAGATCGTGACAAACAGATCGCCACCGATATTGCGGGCGATTTCATAGGCAGCCGAATCGACGTTGTCGAACACGAACGACGGATGAGCCAACTGCACGAAGTACGACACCCCAACGAAGATCAGGCCGCCGATCAGGGTGATCAGCATGATCGCCCGCGGAATGGTCCGGCGCGGATCGCGGGTTTCTTCGGTCAGGGTACTCACCGCATCGAAGCCCAGGAATGAATAGCAGGCAATCGCCGCGCCGCTCATGATCAGGGGCATCTGCATATCGCCGCTGAGAAACGGTGCCATCGTCCACAACGGCTTGCTGGCGTCACCGCCGATGTAGTGGATCGCCAGGGCGACAAAGGCCACCAGCACCAGGAACTGCACCAGCATCAGCAAGGCATTGATACCGTTGGCCAGGCGCAGGCCGACAATATTGATCACGCTGGTGATGCCGATAAAGGCCAGCACCCAGACCGCTTGCGGCACCGAGGGGAATGCCGAATTGAGGTACGCCGCGCCGATCAACCAGATCGCCATGGGCAGGAACAGGTAATCGAGCAACACCGCCCAGCCGGCAATAAAGCCCAGCTTGGGGCTGATGGCCTTGCGCACATAGCTGTAGGCCGAGCCGGCCACCGGAAAGGCGGCGGCCATGCGCCCGTAGCTCATGGCGGTGAAGAACATCGCCACCAGCGCGGCGAGATAAGCGGCCGGAACCATGCCGGCCGTGGACTGGGCAAGAATGCCGAAAGTGCCGAGGACAATGATCGGCGTCATATAGGCGATGCCGAACAGCACCACCGACCCCAGTGAAAGGGTGCGTTGCAAACGAGCCATGAGGCGACTACTCCGAATGTTATTGGATTTATGGCAGAGCCGAGTTCGGCAAGGTTGGAGCGGTACTACGAAATTCTTGTTTTGAAAAAAAACCCTGAGAACACCGGGAACCTGTAGGAGCAGGGCTTGCCCGCGAAGCTTTTAGCGGTCTCAAGGGCCTCTTCGCGAGCAAGCTCTGCTCCTACAGTCCTATGCGCCTGGAAGTCCGGATTTCCAGGCGGAGTCAGTCAATCCTTGGGAATCAGCAACTCCCTCGCCCCGTTGGCATGCTCGATGACCTCGCCCGGCAAACGCAGGCGCTGGTCATCCAGATAGCGATAGTCACGCCGTGCCGCCGCCAGTTGGCTCAGGTCCAGTTGCACCGTGAATTGCCCTTCCTCACGTCCGGCTTCGAACAGCAGGCTGCCAAACGGATCCACCAGCGCGCTGCCACCGGCGAACAACAAGCCGCCGTCGCCCTCCTCGACCCGGTTGACCATCAGCGCGAACGCCTGGTTTTCCTGGGCACGGGCCATGATCGCGGTGCGGTGGGTCGGGCCGTAGGGGTCCATGTTGCCGTTGGTGACGATCAACAACTCGGCGCCCAGTTGCGCCAGGGCCCGGGCGGTTTCCGGGAACTCGATGTCGTAGCAGATCAACAGGCCGACGCGGATGCCGTTCCACTCAGTGGTGACGTAGCGATCGCCAGCGGTGAATACGCCACGATCCGAGGCCCACAGATGGGTCTTGCGATAGCGCAGGGCAATGCCTTCGGGGGTGATCAGCAAGGTGGTGTTATAGAACTGCCCGGCGTCGTTTTCGGCGACGCCAATCACCACCGCCAGGTTGCGTTCCCGAGCGGCCTGCTGCACAGCCTGGACGGTCGGGCCATCCAGCGGCTCGGCGACAGCGGCCACGGTCTCGGCGGACGGAAAGCCCATCAGGTGGGTTTCCGGGAACACGATCAACTGCGTATCGGCGGCGCAGGCCGCGATGGCCGCCAGGGCGCGCCCGAGGTTGTAGGCGGTATCGTTGTCCCGGCCCGCAAGCTGGGCAAATTCGACCTTCATGGATTTTTCCTTGTTTTCTATAGCCGGCCAGGCTCAATGACGGCGCCGAGCTGGCAGAATGAGTGCCCGGCCATTGTGTGTGGGTCCAGTATGCGCACCGGGGGTGGGCCGTGGGAATTACGCGGCCGGGGTAACCTGATAGGGGTAGATGAATGACACTGATCCTGGACGACATCGCCTGGCACCGTGCGATGGGGCAAATGATCGAGGCCCTCGACAGGCCGAATTTCTGGACGCAACTGGTGCGCCTGCTCGACCAGTACGTGACCTTCGACAGCTGGGTGGTGCTGCTGTTCAGCAACGGCCGGCACCCGGAAGTGTTCGCCGAATGCCCGGGCGAGGACGGCGGCCCGGATCAGTTGTTCCAGGATTACCTGCGCGGCCTGTACCTGCTCGATCCCTTCTACATCGCCAGCCGCGAACAGCAACGCACCGGCCTGTACCGCCTGCCGGAGGTCGCGCCGGAGCATTTCGAACTGACCGAGTACTACCAGCGCTACTTCCGCCTGAATGTGGTGGCCGATGAAATCCAGTTCAACTGCCAGCTCGACGGCGACCGTACCTTGTGCCTGTCGCTGGGTTCCACCACGCCTTTCAGCGCCGAGCAGATCGCCCTGCTCTCCTTGATCCAGCCCTGGGTCCTGGCGCTGCTGCGCCAACGCCTGCCCTATGAAACCCACGAAGCCGTGACCCAACCGAACACCGCCGGGCAAGTCGACTGGCGCACACAACTGGAAGCCTCGGTGCAACAGCTCAAGGGCGCGCAACTGACTGCCCGTGAACTGGATGTCGGGCGGTTGATGCTCAGCGGTTGTTCAAGCAAGGAAATCGCCCGCAAGCTGGAAATTTCCATCGAGACCGTCAAGGTCCACAAGAAGCACATGTACAGCAAATTGGGGATCAAATCCCAGTCGGAGCTGTTCTCGATATTCCTGCAGGCCCAGCGGGCCTGAGCCATCCAATAGCTCAATGGCTGGATAACCGCCGGTCAGAAATGATCACGACCTGTCATTTCTGACAGTAGACAACCGGCCGGTCCTGATCGAACACTTCCCTCACGAACTGATGGAGTTGCTGTACGCCGACTGCTTGCCTGTACGAAAGGAAAAGACGCCAGGACCGATCCCCATGGGAGCGGTCCCCGCCAGGGACAGGGGAGCCAGTGAATTCGAGCGTTGACGCTTGCGTTTTCACTGATCATTGTCGGCGGGCCACCATGTTTACACGTCGCTCTTTCCTGGCATTTGCAGCACTTTCCCCCTTGTTCGCCGCACTGGGTCCACGACAGTCGGCATTGGCCGATGAACCGCTGAAATTGGGCGACCCGGCCCCCTTCTCCTTCGACAGCCTGATCAAACGCGCCGAAGAAACCGCCCTGAAACCTTATGTACTGACACCCACGGTGCCGGTACAACTGCTGTCCAGAATCGACTACGAAGCCCACGGCAAAATCAGATTCAATCCGGACCATGCGCTGTTTGCCCGCGGCCCCGGACAATTTCCAGTGACCTTCTTCCACCTGGGGACGTTTTTTCGTTTTCCCGTGCGGATGCACCTCGTCAAGCAAGGCAACGCACAGGAAATCCTCTACGACGAAGCGTATTTCGATATGCCCGCCGACAGCCCGGCGCGACAGCTCCCGGCCAACAGCGGGTTTGCCGGCTTTCGTATCCAGGAAAGCCGGCTGGGTCATGAGAAAAACCTCGACTGGCAACAGAACGATTGGCTGGCATTTCTGGGCGCCTCGTATTTCCGCGCGATTGGCGAGTTGTACCAATACGGCCTTTCGGCGCGCGGCATCGCGCTGGAGGTCGCACAGGCCAGCACTGCCGAAGAGTTTCCCAACTTCTCGAATATCTGGTTCGAGTCCCCGAGCGATGACCACAGCCGGAGCATGACCCTTTACGCGCTGCTCGAGGGCCCGAGCATTTGCGGCGCGTATCGGTTCGTGATCCAGCGCGACAAAGGAGTGGTCATGGATATCGAGACGGCGCTGTTCCTGCGCCAGAACGTCGGCCGCTTCGGTATCGCCCCGTTGACCTCCATGCACTGGTTCAGCGAAGCCGCCAAACCGACCGCCGCCGACTGGCGTCCCGAAGTCCATGACTCCGACGGCCTCGCGCTCTGGACCGGCAGCGGCGAGCGTATCTGGCGCCCGCTGAACAATCCGCCGCGCACCATGGCCTCGGCCTTCAGCGACCAGCACCCCAAGGGCTTCGGCCTGCTCCAGCGCGACCGCAACTTCGACCACTATCTGGACGGCGTGCATTACGAGCGGCGCCCCAGCCTTTGGGTCGAACCGCTCGGCGACTGGGGCGAGGGCAGCGTACAACTGGTGGAGATCCCCACCGACGACGAGATTCACGACAATATCGTTGCCATGTGGGTCCCCAAGGAGCCTGCCGAGGCGGGTAATCGCTACCGTTTGAGCTATCGCCTGCACTGGCTGGCGGACGAACCCTATCCCTCCCCCCTCGCCCGGTGTGTGGCGACGCGCCTGGGCAACGGCGGTCAGCCCGGTCAACCGCGACCCAAGGGTGTGCGCAAATTCGTCGTCGAGTTCAAGGGCGCGCCGTTGGAAAAACTGGCTTCGGGAGTCAAGCCCGAAGCCGTGCTCGGATCATCGAGAGGGACCTTTTCCAATGTGTTCACCGAAGCGGTGCCGGATGGCGTGATCGGCCACTGGCGGGCCGAGTTCGATTTGAGCGTCGAAGGGCAGGACCCGGTGGAAATGCGCCTGTTCCTGCGCCTGGACGACAAGACACTGTCGGAAACCTGGCTCTATCAGTACCACCCGTTCGACTCCCGGCCCGGGGCGATTGCCCGACAGGCGTCGGAAATCACGGCACTGCCCGGGCACAGGGTCTGAATGTCATGAGTCTCTTTCGCTTGATCCTGGCAGCGCTGTCAGTAGCCTGCGTCGTGGGCGCTTATGCGCGGGCCGAGTCGTTGTCCGACAAGCAGCAGTTTATTGAACAATTGCTCACGCAGATGACACTCGAAGAAAAAGCCGGGCAACTCACCCAACTGGGCGTACAGAAACACCCCACCGGCCCGGTAGTGGAAGACGGCGGCGAAGAGGCGATACGCAGTCCCGGGGTCGGTTCCCTGCTCGGGGCCTACGGTGTGCGGGACACCCGCCAGTTACAACGCCTGGCCGTGGAACAATCGCGCCTGCATATCCCCCTGTTGTTCACGTTCGATGTGATCCATGGTTTTCGCACGATTTTCCCCGTGCCGCTGGCCGAAGCCTCGGCCTGGGACCCGGATCTGGCACAACGCACCGCCCGTGCCGCCGCCATTGAAGCCAGTGCCAGCGGCGTACACTGGACCTACGCCCCCATGGTCGATATTGCCCGAGATCCCCGTTGGGGACGCGTCGTGGAAGGGGCCGGAGAAGACCCCTTCCTCGGTGCCGCACTGGCCGTTGCACGGGTGCGCGGCTTTCACGGGAACGGGCCACCCGACCCGTCCACCTTGCTGAGCACCGCCAAGCATTTCGTCGGTTACGGTGCCGCCGAGGGCGGGCGAGACTACAACACCAGCGATCTCTCAGAACGCACCCTGCTCGAAACCTACCTCCCACCCTTTCGCGCCGCCGTGCAAGCCGGGGTGGACGCCATCATGCCTGGATTCAACGAGTTGGCCGGCGTCCCCATGCACGCCAATGGTCCCTTGCTCAAGGACAGGCTACGTGAGCAGTGGGGCTTTAACGGCATCGTGGTCAGCGACTTCACCGGTGTGCGGGAACTGATGCAGCACGGTATCGCCGCCACACCGACCGCGGCGGTCAGGCTCGCCTTCGCGGCCACGGTGGATATCGATATGGTCAGCGGTCTCTACGCCCAGGAGTTACCGGCCATGGTGCGCAGCGGCCAAATCCCGCAACGTGCCCTGGACGATGCCGTACGCCGTGTACTGGAGGCCAAGCAACGGCTTGGGTTGTTCGAGGATCCTTATCGTTACAGCAATGCAGATCGTGAAAAAGCCAGTCTGCTGACCCCCTCAACACGCGCCCTGGCCAGGGAGGCCGCCCAGAAATCCATGGTGCTGTTGAAAAACGACGGGGCCTTGTTGCCCTTGCACAAGGACCTGGCAAAACTCCTGGTGGTAGGCGCGCTTGCCGACGACAGACTCTCCACCCTCGGCCCCTGGTCAGGAGATGGGCGCGCCGAAGAATCGATCAGTATTCTGCAAGGCATCAAACAGGCGGTTTCGCCCGCCACGCGGGTGGTCTACCTACCCGGGGCGTCGCCCGATGACGCCGACCTCTCCGGCATCGACAAGGCACAGCAAGCGGCCGCCGACGCCGATGTGGTGATTGCCGTGCTCGGCGAGCGCGCGGACATGAGCGGAGAAGCCCACAGCCGCTCCTCCCTCGGTTTACCCGGGGCCCAGGACGCCCTGCTGGCCCAACTGGTCGAAACCGGCAAGCCCCTGGTGGTCATCCTCATGAACGGTCGCCCGCTGGCCATTCCCAGGATGGATGCACAGGTCCCGGCGATTCTCGAGGCCTGGTTCCTGGGCAGCGAAATGGGCAACGCCGTGGCCGATGTCCTGTTCGGCGACGTCAACCCCAGCGGCAAACTGCCCATCACCTTTCCACGCACGGTAGGACAAGTACCCATCTACTACGGCCACAAGAATACCGGACGACCACCCAGTGACGAAGAGCCCTACACATCGACCTATATTGACCAGTCCTGGAAACCGCTCTATCCCTTCGGTCATGGACTGAGCTACACGAGCTTCGCCTACGACCCACCCCAGCTCAGCAGCACCCGACTGACCGCCGATGACACCTTGCAAGTCAAGGTCACGGTCCATAACACCGGGGAGCGCGAGGGTGAAGAAATCGTGCAACTCTACCTGCGCGACAATGTCGCCAGCGTGACCCGCCCGGTACGCGCCCTGCGCGGCTTTACCCGGGTGAAACTGAAACCGGGCGAGGCCCGTACACTGGACTTCCTGCTCGACAAGGACGACTTTGCCTTTCTGGACAACTACTATCTGCGACGGGTGGAGCCTGGTACGTTTACCGTCTACATCGGGGGCAGCTCCGCCACCGACAATCAGGCAAGCTTCGAAGTGACCCGCCTGGCCCGGGTGGTCGGCCTCGGCTCGGCCATCCCGCGCATGCTGCGCACACCCGCGAACACACCCCACGAGTGACAGGGATTTCGGTGACACACTTTGTATCGCTTTCCCGAGAGGTGCAGAATGCCAGACCTCCCGACGAGTCCGAACCAAAGGAAACCGTATGAGCCTGTCCCTTCTGAGCCGCTACGCCTTCTTTGCCGGTTGTGTGATCTTCACCCTCGCCAGCTTGCCGTTCCTGGCGTATGACTGGCTGTGGCCGTTCACCCTGCTGACCGGCTGCCTGAGCCTGCTGGGCCTGTTTGACCTGCTGCAAAGTCCCCACGCGGTACGCCGCAACTACCCGATCCTGGGCAATATCCGTTACCTGGTGGAAGGCATCCGCCCGGAAATCCGCCAGTACCTGCTGGAATCCGACAGCGATGCCCTGCCCTTCTCCCGTTCCCAACGCTCGCTGGTGTATTCGCGGGCCAAGAACGAAAGCGCCGACAAGCCCTTCGGCACCCTGATCGACGTGTACCAGGGCGGTTTCGAATTTATCGGCCACTCCATGCGCCCGGCGCCGCTGAGCGACCCGAGCAGCTTTCGCGTCATCGTCGGCGGCCCGCAGTGCAAGCAACCGTACTCGGCCTCGGTGTTCAATATCTCGGCGATGAGCTTCGGCTCCCTGAGCGCCAACGCCATCCGCGCCCTGAACCAGGGTGCCAAGCTCGGCAACTTCGCCCATGATACCGGCGAAGGCAGCATCAGCCCCTACCACCGCGAGAATGGCGGCGACCTGACCTGGGAACTGGGCAGCGGTTATTTCGGCTGCCGCACCGCCGATGGTCGCTTCGACCCGGAACGCTTCGCCGCCCAGGCCCAGACCCCGCAGGTGCGGATGATCGAAATCAAGATGAGCCAGGGCGCCAAGCCCGGCCATGGCGGCATCCTGCCCAAGCACAAGGTAACCAAGGAAATCGCTGAAACCCGCGGCATCATGATGGGCGAAGACTGCGTATCGCCATCACGGCACAGTGCGTTTTCCACACCGGTCGAGATGATGCATTTCATCGCCCAGTTGCGTGAGCTGTCCGGCGGCAAGCCGGTGGGCTTCAAGTTCTGCCTGGGCCACCCGTGGGAATTCATGGGCATTGCCAAGGCCATGCTGGAAACCGGCATCCTCCCGGACTTTATCGTGGTCGACGGCAAGGAAGGCGGCACCGGCGCGGCACCGGTGGAGTTCACCGACCATATCGGCGTACCGATGCGCGACGGCCTGCTGTTCGTCCACAACACCCTGGTGGGCCTGAACCTGCGGGACAAGATCAAGCTCGGCGCCAGCGGCAAGATCGTCAGCGCCTTCGATATCGCCAGCGTGCTGGCCATCGGCGCCGACTGGGCCAACTCGGCGCGGGGCTTCATGTTCGCCATCGGTTGCATCCAGTCGCAGAGCTGCCATACCAACAAGTGCCCGACCGGTGTGGCGACCCAGGACACCTTGCGTCAACGCGCTCTGGTGGTGCCGGACAAGGCCCAGCGGGTGTTCAACTTCCACCGCAATACCTTGAAGGCGCTGGCCGAAATGCTCGCGGCGGCGGGGCTCGATCACCCTGCGCAGTTGGAGGCCAAGCACTTGGTACGGCGGATGTCGGCGACCGAGATCAAGCTGTTCTCGCAGTTGCATGTGTTCCTCAAGCCGGGTGAATTGCTCACTGGAGAGGTGAACGGCGAGTTCTATTCACGTATGTGGCAGATGGCGCGGGCCGATAGCTTCGAACCCAATGAAATGGCCGTCGCGTAAAAAGAGTAAAAGCGCCTGGCCGCCAAGAGCCAGGCGCCTTCATTCACACCTGACGGGGTTATCGCCTGGCACACTCCCACAAATCTCATACAACCCCAGAACATTATCGCCCATCACTGTTTGCGTGATCGAATGCCAGCGACGGGGAAGATCAACCTCGTCACCCGGCTTTTTATACGCGTAGTCCAGCCACCATACTCGACCTGTTGCCGTTTCAAGACGATCGAGAGACTCAACATAAGTGTCATCGCCATATTTCATCATCGGGGCAGAAAAGCCTGACGCGATGGGCCGATGGCCTGATGACGACGAAAAGTGCAACAACAGCTTCCGGTGTTTATCGTTGTAAAAATGCCCAGCGTAAAAGAGATAGGCATCGCTCACCACCAATACATCACCGCTCATTGACTTGACGTTAAAATCCTCCATCAGCTCAGCCAGCCTATCGTCAGCCATCCGGTAAGGGTTGTTCATTGTATGTTGTTGACTATAAACATGACTCAGGCCGAAAACCTCTACTGCTAAGCATACGCCCAACGCCATGACAAACCCCCATCTATTACGCAGCTTATCCAGCGCTATCGCCACAAGAAGAGGCATCATCACCGCAGAAAAAAACAAATAGCGTTCTACAAACACAGGCATATAGAAAGAGAATAAAAAAACGACCATCACCGTTAAAAAACCGCATATGACAATCAGCGTTTGCACAGCGTACCGACTGCGGTCTTGCCACACCACGATACCTCCGGTCGCCACATACACGATCGGCACCAGCCAGTAAATAAATGCATTGCAACCACGCCCATCGTTAACGATCAAGAATCTCCATATCGCCGATGGCAGGCTATAACCGGAAATGGGCTGAATCCAACTCACGCCAAAGGTGTTCAACTGGGTAAAAACACTTGACAGCCATGGCAAGTAAAGCAGGACAATCACTCCGTTCGCCAGCCACCACTGAGGCCTCTCTATGCCTCGATGCCGCCCATAAGCCGGCAGACGGATCAACAGCAGGTACAGCCAATGGGAAAGCGCGCAGAAAATCGAAAAATAATGGGTATAAAGTCCACTCACCATCAATAAAACATACATCACCAGGTAGCTACTTTTTTGCGGTTTGAGCACCCAGTACACCAACGCAAGGGTGGCGCCCGTCAGTTCGGCGCCCATCAGCGCATACATGCGCACATCCTGGCTGTAGCGAACCGCGATAGGTAACAACGCCAGCAACAAGCCCGCCGTTATTGCCGCTCGCGGTGTTGAAACCATCCGCACCAGCCAAATGCCAAGTCCGACGTTGACGACGCCAAGCACGGCACTGAAGCCTCTCGTCCAGATCAACGCATTGCTGTCGGTCAGTGCGATCAGCCCATGCAGGAGCATATAAAAAAGAGGGGGATGTACATCGCGGCCACTTAACGTCCAGATATCAGCCAGCGGATAGGCAATCAACTCCAGAGTAAAACCTTCATCGGACCATATGGAGGCGTTGCTCAACAGATAAAAACGCAGCACTGTCGACACGCTAATAATCGCGAAAACCCACCACCCGATGGCGTGTGAACGCGGGGCCGTCACGGCAATTGATGGGATATCACTCATGACGCCACCACTCCTGGACGTTCAGCCTACGGCTTGATCCGTTTCATCATGATAAGTCCTTCTTCCCCACTAAGATAAATGTCATAGAACTTATTATTCACCACCGGCATACCGAAGTCATCGAGTTTATCTTTACTGAGATACGACTCATCAGCGCCCTCGACATTATCCATACCCACTCTTAAAAGAGCCGCTGAACTGACTGCCGCACCCTGCCCCATGATATCGTCAATACCGGGCATTACCGCCAGCGTGCCTTGAGCGGCCGGTACCCAACCTGAATCGTCATCCTGCAAGTGAAATTTTTTGACCTTTCTGAGTTCCACACGGCTGAAAACATCGTAACTCAGATTAAATGAAATTGTCTTTTCCATCTCCTGCCTCATCATCAGTACCCGCCCATAGGCGTAGGAAAAGGACAACATGTACAGCAACGGCACCGCTAGCAAAACCCCGGCTTGTGGATGACACCTCACCAACACCGAAGCACTTAGATAAAACAAGAACATCAGAAGTACCGAAGCCCCAACCAGTGTCCGTGCCCCCAAATTAAAAGGTTCGAACACGAGCATGATCCCGTGAATGGACAGCCCCAGCACACCCAGCAACACACTGTACAATAAGACTCTTATTAATTTTTCTCGAACCCGAATATCAGATCTGAGCATTTCAACAATCACCCAGCAATAGCCGACTGCTGCCACCCCTGACAGGCACAGAACAAGCCCATAGCTTGCGCCGACGAACGCCTCCGGGATTCCGTCGAAAAACAACATGATTCTCGAACCGATTTCCGCGATCGCGGAGGCGTCCAACTTAATCAGTGTCTTACGTTCATCGCCCATTAAAGGGTAGGCCGTTACATAATAAATAACGACACCAATCCCTAACTGAAGCAGTTTATCACCTGTTACCCTGAAGATACGCTCAAGAGGCTCGCCCCTCTCCAGCAACCTGAACACCTCAATACAACACAATCCCACAAATACGTTGATCATAGGCTGATAGAAAGCCGTGAGCACAGCCACCAGTAAAGCCGGTATCGCCGTTCGTTTCCAGAACACCTGCTCTTGGTAGGTCACCGCCAGGATGCTCGCAACAATACCGAGTATCATTGACGGCCCATCATACTGATAAGTCAGATTTTGCAGGAAGAATGGACAATACAGCAAGGGCAAGACGACTAGACAACGGCTGTATGTCAAGTCAGTAAAATAATGCCTGGAGAGACGGGCCAAAGCCAATGCCAATACTGTGATCGCCAGCAGGAGGGCTAACGGAAACATATTAGGCGCGGCATGACTTAACGATAATAGCCCATACAGAATATCCGTCAGAACTCGTCCCTCGTCGGAAAAGTCTGCCCTGGCAAATACAGAACGCCAACCATCATCAATATAGAGATAGTCTGACAATATAAAGGGGAGCACATATAAAAAACTGACAATCAGGTAAAAAGCTACCGCCTCACCTTGCGACAGCTGCTTCTTTAGAACATCAAACTTCATAGCCCACCACTGCCCCTTTTTATTTCACGCTCGACTGCCGAGAAAGCAAACCACCAGGCTTCCCTGAAACCACATCTTTGACAACATATCTGGGCCGATGTTTAGACTCCATGTAAATTCGCCCTATATACTCCCCCAGCACCCCAATCCCGATCAGTTGCACACCGCCCAAAAACAAAATCGCCGTCATCAACGACGGGTACCCCGGCACATCATTACCAAACAGTATCTTGTCCAACGCCATATAACCGGCATATAGCAACGCCAACACTGAAACCCCGCCGCCGATATAACTCCACAGACGCAACGGCAGGGTACTGAACGAGGTGACCCCGTCGAGTGCCAGGTTCCATAACTTCCAGGCATTGAACTTGCTCCGGCCGCCGACACGGGACGCGCGATCGTATTCAATAATGGCGACCGTGAAACCGGCCCACGACAGCACGCCTTTCATGAACAGTGGCTGTTCAGGTAACGCCTTGATCACGTCCACCACCTTGCGGTCCATCAGGCGGAAATCGCCCACATTTTCCTCGATATGGGTGTAGGCGATGTGCTTGAGCAGGCGGTAGAAGAGCGAGGCACTGTGTCGCTTGAGGTAACCATCACTGGAACGATCCCGACGCTTGGCCAACACCACATCAGCGCCGTTTTGCCAGGCCTGGAGCAATCGGGGGACAACCTTGATCGGATCCTGCAGGTCAACATCGATGGGAATGACCGCCTCACCGCTGGCAAACTCAAGGCCGGCGAACAAGGCCGGTTCTTTACCGAAATTTCGTGAGAAATTGACCAGCACTACATTGTCATCCATCAGTGTCAACGCACGAGCGATGTTTTCCGTAGCATCTAAACTGCCGTCATTGATAAAAACAATTTCGACCTGGTAATGATTCAATCCAGGCTCTTGTCTGACGGTCTGGTAAAAAAGCTCAATCGTCTGCTCTTCATTGAACAGCGGAACCACCAAGGAAACTTTCACGTCGGCGTGCTCCGAAAGACCACGTAACGGGCATAGCAGTAACCCACGACCAGACTGACGCCTGAAAAAA
Source organism: Pseudomonas gingeri (assembly GCF_013385425.1). Taxonomy (GTDB): domain Bacteria; phylum Pseudomonadota; class Gammaproteobacteria; order Pseudomonadales; family Pseudomonadaceae; genus Aquipseudomonas; species Aquipseudomonas gingeri_D. The sequence goes on from NZ_JACAQA010000019.1 coordinate 240,770, forward strand.
CGACCAGTGTCACGATACCGGGCAGGGCCAACCCATCGCCAAGCCACCCTATTATAAAGCTCATAAAAGCCATAAAGCCGGCAAAGGATAAATAGCGAGCCAATGTTGCAGTTTGCTTGAAGGTATATCGCGAATTGGCATAAAAAGAAAACGTGGCCGCCAGCCCAAAAGCACAGATATTACTGGTGGCCTGACGAACCGATAAGAAGCTGTGCAGCGCCAGGAAGACACCCCAGTGGATTAGCGTATTCAGAACGCCAATATAGACGTAAGTCGAAAAATGCTTGAGCAACACACACACCACCATATCCTGGGTTCCGCAGCCGGAAAGAAATACCCGCCCGATAAATACCGAAGGGCGCTTCCACGTACAACGAAACACCAGCGTGGTGAGACTTAAACACTAGGCCGCGTCAACAGGTCTGTCTACTGTCAGAAATCACAGGTACATATGAGTCCCCACTCTCCGAGCAAGCCCGGGAGAAAAGCCCGGAACGCTGGTCTGGACAGACGCGAAACTGGAAGCCGATGGGTACGGTGCTGTTGAACCCGGATCGGGAGCAGCCACTTGAGAAAAGAGCAGCATAGTTAGACGGTGACGCGACAACTACGCCGGTTTGCAAAGCTCACAGGCAATATGGAGCTCAGGCTCTATGTCATCGGCGCCCCAACAAACGCTGGCGGGCAACCCTCGACACAAAATTGTGACATTCAGTAATACCCCCGCCTTTGCAATTCCCTCCGACTCACGCCAACCTGCACACCGCCGCTGCGCGCGTGCAATTTCTTACAGCAATAACAGCCCTATTCAACATTCGCCCAAGAGTTTTCCCGTGATGTCCAACGGACGCGATCATCGCATCGACTTTTTCCGCGGATTGGCGCTGATCTTCATTTTCTGGGATCACGTGCCGCAGAACCCTCTCGCCAATCTCACCGTGCGCAATTTCGGTTTCAGCGACGCGGCGGAGATCTTTGTCTTTCTCGCCGGTTACGCCGCGATACTGGCCTACGGCAAGATCGCCCGCCGCGACGGCTTTCTGATCGCCAGCGTGCGCATCCTGCGCCGGGCCTGGGTGCTTTATGTGGTGCATATCTTCCTGCTGGCGCTGCTGATGGGCATCGTGTTCTTTGCCAACAGCCAGGTGGAAACCCGTGACCTGGTGCAGGAAATGGGCTTGCAGTATTTCCTCACCCATCCACAGCAGGCGCTGATGGACGAACTGCTACTGCGCTTCAAACCCAACCTGATGGACCCCCTGCCGTTGTATATCCTGCTACTGCTCGGCCTGCCGCTGATCCTGCCGATGCTGCTGCGCAAAGCCGAATACGTGGTCGGGGTGTCGGTGCTGCTGTACCTGCTGGCGCCCTGGTTCCAGTGGAACCTGGCCGCCCAGGAGGGTGGCGTGTGGTTCTTCAACCCCATGGCCTGGCAGCTGCTGTTCGTGCTCGGTGGCGCGGCGGCGATCCATGGACAGCGGGAAAAGCGCCCGGAACTCCGCCCGCTGTCGCGGCAGCCGTTGTTCGTCACCTCGGCGGCCTATCTGCTGGCCTGCGCGGTGATCGCCTTGTCATGGAAATGGCCGCAGATACACAACGCCTTCATGCCCAAGCTGTTGGGCGAGTGGCTCTACCCGATCAGCAAGACCAACCTGTCGCCGGCGCGCCTGCTGCATTTCCTGGCGCTGGCCTATGTGGTCTCGAAGCTGTTGCCCAATGGACGTTGGCTGGATCACTGGCTGCCCCGACAGAGTTGCCGGATGGGCCGTTACTCGCTGGAGGTGTTCTGCTTCGGTGTGCTGCTGGCACCGCTGGCGGACATGCTCAATGCCCAGGCCGGGGATGGCTGGCCGGTGCGGGTATTCAGTGCACTGCTGGGCGTGGCGTTGATGGCGGCGCTGGCGGGATGGCTGGACCTCAACAAGCGCCTGGGCCAGCCCGCGCCAGTAGCGATCGCCTGATACGAATCATTCGTCATTGCAGCAGCCATGCCCCCCCTGATGACCTGCCAGAAAAACCTGACCCACTTCACATATTTTTCGCCGCCTCCAAGCAGCGTCTAAGCTTCAGGCAAGTGCGATCAATCTGCGTGAATGGATGAATCGACTATGGGCGCTTTATGGCAATCCGATTCGAGCAACACTGTGGCGCCAGCCAACAGGGAGGATGAAGCGCCTTTACCGAAAAAACCGCGTAAGCGCAGGCTGTGGTGGCGGCTGTTCTGGCTCGTGCTGCTGATTGCCCTGGGATTGCTGGGGTTTGCCGCCTCGCGGGAAATGCGCAGCTCCAAGATCCAGGCACGGGAGTTCAGCCGTCTCGCCGCCGACCTCGGTTATTCGCTGGAGCCCGGGCCCAGTGACTCGATTCTCTATCCCGGCGACGGGCCTTTCGACAAGCGTCTGGGCTACAGCGCCCTCGGTGAATTCCTGCCGCGCCTGTTGAAACGCAATTATCGGATCGAGGCCCAGGCCCGCTTCTCCCCGGCACTCCTGGACTACAGCCAGGAAGGCTTTTTCGTACCATACAAGGAGAAAATCCAGGCCGGACTCTCGATCACCGATTGCCGCGGGGGCGATGTCTACCATTACGACTACCCACAACAACTCTATGCCAGCTTCGAAGCCATTCCGCCGTTGGTGGTCAATAGCCTGCTGTTTATCGAGAACCGTGACCTGCTCGACCCGAAGCAGCCCCAGGCCAACCCCGCCGTGGACTGGCCACGCTTCGGCAAGGCGGTGCTGTCGCAGATTGCCAAGGTCCTGCACATGGGCGGCCAGACCGCCGGCGGCAGCACCCTGGCGACCCAATTGGAAAAATACCGGCACTCGCCGGACGGCCTGACCCTCTCCGGCGGTGAAAAAATCCGCCAGATGATTTCCGCCAGCGTGCGCGCCTACCAGGGCGGGCCGCAAACCCTGGAAGCGCGCAAGGATGTGGTCCGCGACTACCTCAACAGCGTGCCGTTGTCCGCCGTGCCCGGGCATGGCGAAGTGCATGGCATGGCGGAAGGCTTGCGGGTCTGGTACGGCGCGGATTTCGCCCAGGTCAACGCCCGCCTGAACAGCGTGGCCAGCGATCCCCTGAGCCTCTCCCAACGCGGCCTGGCCCTGCGTGAAGTGCTGTCGCTGATGATTGCCCAACGCCGGCCCTCCCATTACCTGGCCCGCGGCCGCGACGAATTGGCCGAACTGACCGACAGCCATATCCGCCTGCTGGCCCAGAACGCGGTGATCGACGGTCCCCTGGCCGCCGCCGCGCTGGCCAGCAAAGTGACCTATCGCGACTGGCAGCAGGAACCGACGATCCAGCCGGTGGAGTCGAACAAGGGCATCAGCGTGGCCCGCAGCCGCCTGTCGGCCATGCTCGACCGCCCACTCTACGACCTCGACCGCCTTGATCTCTCGGCTACCAGCACCTTGCAATCGGACCTGCAAAGCCAGGCCAGCGACTACCTCAAGCGCCTGGCCGACCCTGAGTTCGCCAAGTCCCTGGGCCTGTTGGGCGAACACCTGCTGACCCCCACCAGCACGCAACAGGTGCGCTACAGCTTCACTCTTTTCGAGCTCACGCCCGACAGCGCGCGGGTGCGAGTGCAGACCGACAGCACCGACCAGCCCTTCGACATCAACGAAGGCAGCAAGCTCGAACTGGGCTCCACTGCGAAACTGAGGGTGCTGACCAGCTACCTGCAGATCATTTCCGAACTGCACGACCGTTATGGCAACCAGTCACCCGCCGAACTGAAAAAAGTGGCGAATGACGCCCAGGACCCGATCACCCGCTGGGCGGTGGACTACCTGGCGCAAAACAGCGACCGCTCCTTGCCGAAAATGCTCGACGCGGCCCTCAGCCGGCAATACTCGGCCAACCCCGGCGAAAGCTTCTTCACCGGCGGCGGTTTGCATCACTTCCACAACTTCCGCAAGGAAGACAACGGCCGCAGCCCGACCTTGCGCGAAGCCCTGCGCGAGTCGATCAACCTGCCGTTTATCCGCCTGATGCGCGACCTGGTGCGCTACAGCACCTACCAGGGCCCGAACAACAGCGCCGAATTGCTCAAGGACGACAACGAGCCACGTCGCCAGGAATACCTGGCGCGCTTTGCCGACCGCGAGGGCACGGCCTTTATGCTGCGCTTCTGGAAGAAGTACCAGAACAAGACGTCCCAGGAGCGCCTGGACACCTTCCTCGACGGCATGCACCCGACGCCGATTCGCCTCGCCGCCGTGCATCGCTACCTGCTGCCGAACGCTCCGCAAGCGGTTTTCAATACCTTTGTCCGGGCCCACCTGAAAACCGAGAAAGTCACCGACGAACGCCTGGCCAAACTCTACAAGACCTACGGCCCCGGCACCTTCGACCTGCCCGACCAGGGCTTTATCGCCAAGGTTCACCCGCTGGACCTGTGGTTGCTCGGCTACCTGTTGAATAACCCCCAAGCGCACTTCAGCCAGGTGGTGGCCGCCAGCGAATTCGAACGCCAGGAAGTCTATGGCTGGCTGTTCAAGAGCAAGCACAAGAGTGCCCGCGACAGCCGGATCCGGGTGATGCTGGAGATCGAAGCCTTCCTCGATATCCATCAACGCTGGCAACAGGTCGGCTACCCCTTCGATCACCTGGTACCGTCGCTGGCCACCGCCATCGGCAGTTCCGGTGACCGTCCGGCGGCGCTGGCCGAACTGGTGGGGATTATCCTCAACGACGGCATCCGTATGCCGACCCTGCGCATCGACAGCCTGCACTTCGCCGCCGGTACACCTTACGAGACCCGCCTGGTCAACGACCCGGACAAAGGCAAACGGGTGATGCCGTCGGAAGTCGCCACGGCCCTGCGCGAAGCCTTGTCACAAGTGGTGGATGCGGGCACCGCACGACGGGTTTCCGGCAGTTTCAAACAGCCGGACGGCACACCGCTGGCCATGGGTGGGAAAACCGGTACCGGCGACAACCGCATCGAAGCCATCGGTGCCGGCGGGCGGGTCTTGAGTTCGAAGTCGATCAACCGCACGGCGACCTTTGTGTTCTACATCGGCGATCATCACTTCGGCACCCTGACCGCGTTCGTGCCGGGGCGCTCGGCCGAGTCGTTCAAGTTCACCTCGGCGTTGCCGGTACAGGTGCTCAAGGGCATGGCGCCGATCCTGACGCCTTACCTGCAACCGGGCAGCAACACCTTGTGCACCGCACAGAAGGTCGCGCAAACGCCCTGACGACAGGAGAAAAACCTCAGCGGGTCGTGTGAAATCGCTTGGCGAGGGTGTAGCTCTTTTTCCAGTAGCTATTGCTCAGCGAATCGATGCGTACCGTCTTGCCGCTGCGCGGCGAGTGAATGAATTTGTCTCCGCCAATATAGAGCCCGACATGATTGACGGTGTTCTGCCCATTGCGCCGGAAGAACACCGCATCACCAGGCTTGAGGTTTTTCCGTTCGATGGTCTTGGCGTTGGAGCGGCGCATGGCAACGGTGGTGCGCGGCAGCTTGATATCGGCTTCCTGCTGAAACAGATAGACCAGCAAGCCGCTGCAATCAAAGCCGTTGACCGACATCCCGCCCCACCGATAGGGCGTGCCGATCAACTCATGGGCACGGCCCACGACATTGTCGATGGGCGCTGGCGCGGCCTTGGGCCGCAGCCCCTTCAGGACCTTGGCCGATGAAACAGGTTTCGCCACATCGAGGGTGGCGTGAGCCGACAGGAACAGGCCCGGTGACACCCACAGCAGCGCGCCGAACAAGAAACTGGGCATGATAAATCCCGCCTTTTTGACACAAGACGGCATGGTAAAGAGCTGTTCCAGCCTTGCTTAGAGTGCTTTTCTCCAATTGGCGTAGGGAAAAACTCCAAGTCGACACAGAAAACACAACCGAGCCCTGAGAGACGTATAAGCACAAACGGGCCATGCATCCGTTCGTCACTTTTTCTTGCCGAGCGTTTAAGATATATCTTAAGGTATATCTTAACTAGACAGGAGAAAGAGAAATGAGAGAGGAACATCCCCACCATCGTCATCATCCCCGGGAATTCGGCGATGGCCATGACGGCTTCGAACGTCGCCCCGGTCGCGAACGCGGCGGCCGCGGCCCCCGGGTCTTCGCCCCCGGCGACCTGAAGCTGTTGCTGCTGGCGTTGATTGCCGAACAGCCGTGCCACGGCTACGACCTGATCCGCCAGATCGAAGGCATGTTCGACGGTGCCTACAGCCCGAGCCCCGGCGTGATCTACCCGACCCTGACCTTCCTCGAAGAAAGCGAAATGATCCTCGGCGACGCGGCTGCCGGGAAAAAGCGCTACAGCGTGACCGACGCCGGACGTCAGTCCCTGATCGAACAGGCCGTGGCCCTCGATGGCGTACGCATGCGCATCGATGTCAGCAAGCGTTCGCTGCGCGGCCATGAACGGCCGCTGGAAATCCACGAGGCAGTGCACAACCTGCGCCACGCCCTGCAACTGCACAACGGTCGCTGGAGCCCGGAAGAAATCCTTCGGGTTCGCGACCTGCTGAACAACACCGCCAAGGCCATCGTCGATGGGCCAGTATCCGCTCCATCCTGCTCGGAGAAACCGGAATGAATGCAGTCAATCAACAAGGGATTCACCGTGTCATGCACGAGATCAAACGACGCCGCCTGGAAGTGTTGCGGGTCGTCGACCTCACCCCGCGCATGCGCCGCATCACCCTGGGCGGGTCGGAGCTGGCGGGTTTTATCAGCCTGGGCACGGACGACCATGTGAAAGTGTTTTTCCCACAGAACGCCGCCGAACAAGCCGCCCTGGAAACGATGGTGCTGGGGGCCAAGGACAACGGCCCGATGCCCGCCATGCGTGACTACACCCCACGGCGTTATGACCTGGAAAGCGGCGAGCTGGATATCGACTTCGTGCTGCACGGCGACGGCCCCGCCGCGACCTGGGCGGCCCAGGCGGCGCCCGGTCAGTTCCTCAATATCGGTGGCCCTCGGGGTTCGATGGTGGTCCCGGATATCTTCGACAGCTACCTGCTGATCGGCGATGAAACCGCGTTGCCAGCCATTGCCCGGCGCCTGGAAGGGCTGGCGGCCAATCGACGGGCTCGGGTGGTGATCGAGGTGGAGAATGCCGGGGAACAGCAGGTGCTGCAGAGCCCGGCACAGGTCGAGGTGACCTGGGTACGACGCGATGCGCCGGAGCAGGATCTGCTGCGCACCGTCGAACAGCTGAATATCCCCGAAGGCAGCCTGTATGCCTGGGTGGCGACCGAAGCGGCGCTGTCGCGCAAGATCCGCAAGGTGTTGTTGGGTGGCCACGGTTTGAGCGAGGAATTTCTCAAGGCGGTCGGCTACTGGAAACTGGACGACAGCGCTGAGGAGTGATCAGACAACAGGGAGGCTTATGCTAGCCTCAAGGGCCTCTTCGCGGGCAAGCCCTGCTCCTACAGGGTTGTGTCGTACACAAGGTCAGTGGACGCCGCGAAACTGTAGGAGCAGGGCTTGCCCGCGAAGGCGTCAACCCGGACAGCACGCTCTACCTGCCACCCCGCCACCGATCCACCCCGATCAACACCCCCGACACCAGCAAAAATCCCAGCAGAATCTGCCCGGCATTGATAAACACCTGTGGATAACCCAACTTATCCACATCAAAAAAGGGATACGGGTACACCCCAATCAGATGCCCGCGCAACAGCACATAAGCGAAATAGACCACGGGATAGATCGCCCAGGGCACTCCATCCCACAACCGCAAAGTGCCCTTCCTCACGCAACACCACCAATAGACCACAAACAGCACCGGCATCACGTCGTGCATCAACTCATCGGCCAACCACTGAAACCCCTGGGGATGCCACAGATGGCGCAACAACAGGTTGTAGGCCAGCCCGACCACCACGATGCTCGCCGTCACACCCGTCTGCACCGCCGGTTTGAGAAACCAGCGCCTGCTCGCCGAATCCCGCGAAGTCACCGCACAGGTCAGCACCGTCGCCGCCAGGGTATTGGTCAGCACGGTGAAAAAACTGAAGAAGCTCACCACCCCGCCGATCAGGCTGGCCTCCACCTGCCAGCGAAAAATCAGCAGCAGATAGAGCTGGATCGCCAGTCCGCCCCAGCCCAGGAACGCCGCGCCCAGCAACAGCAGCCGACGCAAACCGCCCGAGGTTTGCACTGCGCCATGCATCGCTGCGCTTTCCGTATTCACAGCTCGCGCTTGGTACGCGCCAGCTTGATATAGAGGGCCTCGACCTTCTCCCGCGCCCAGGGGGTCTTGCGCAGGAACGTCAGGCTCGACTTGATGCTCGGGTCACTCTTGAAGCAACGGATATCGATGCGTTGCGCCAACCCTTCCCATTCGTAATGGGTCACCAGGGCCGTGAGGATCTGCTCCAGGGTCACGCCGTGCAAAGGGTTGTTGTTCGATGCCGTCATGCCAGGCCTTCAGGTCAGGAAATGGAAGAAGCCGCGCACCTTAGCCGAGCCTTGGGGCGGGGGGAAGAGCCACGGGCGAAGACAAGGCGTCCCGTATCTGAAATGACTGTAAGACTTCTCTGGCAAGACGCACGACTGGCGACCGAGCACAGTCCCTGTAGGAGCCAGCTTGCTGGCGATCAAACGCAAGAACGCCCCCTATCTCAAGTCTAGCGCTGCCACCGGAAACCCTCGGGGTTTTGTTTTCCTGATAAAAAAGATATGTTATGTCATAACATATGAGAAATATTAACAATCACACCCACCTACCGTTCCAGCCTTTCATCTGACTCAAGGCGCTCTATTTCGCGCCCCGCTTGCCAAGGAAGCACCGATGTCCCTCTCCTCTCCCCTGCGTTCTCACCTGACACCGCTGGCCGCCGCCTTGCTGATGGTCTCCCCGGCCTACGCCCTGGACTTGCAACCCCAAGTCATCACCGGCAACCCATTGGGCAGCCAGCAACTCGCCTCCCCCAGCACCGTACTGGAAGGCGATGACCTGACCCTGCAACAGCAAGGCAGCCTCGGCGAAACCCTGAACAAGCAACCCGGCGTGTCATCCTCGTATTTCGGCCCGGGGGCCAGCCGGCCGATCATTCGTGGCCAGGACGGCGATCGCATCCGCCTGCTGCGCAATGGCGTCGGCGCGCTGGATGCCTCGGCGCTGTCCTACGACCACGCCGTGCCACTGGACCCGGTCAATGTCGAACGGATTGAAATCGTCCGCGGCCCGGCCGCCCTGCTCTACGGCGGCAGCGCCATCGGCGGCGTGGTCAACACCTTCGACAACCGCATCCCCACCACTGCCATCGACGGTATCCATGGTGCCGGGGAATTGCGCTACGGCGGTGCCGACACCAACCGCAGCAGCGCCGGCAAACTGGAAACCGGTGACGGCACCTTCGCCTTGCACCTGGATGCCAGTGCCCGCGAGTTCAACGACCTGCGCATTCCAGGCTTTGCCCACGACCGCAATGCACCGACCAGCGAAGACGCCGATCAACGCAAGGGGCGTTTGGGCAACAGCGATGGGCGCCAGGATGGCGGCGCAATCGGTGGTTCCTACACCTGGGACGATGGCTACGCCGGCTTGTCCTACAGCAACTACGACTCCAACTACGGCTCTCCTGCCGAGCAGGACGTGCGTATTCGCATGCAGCAGGACCATTACGCCTTCGCCTCGGAAATCCGTAACCTGCAAGGTCCCTTCAGTTCGGTGAAACTCGATGCCGGCTACACCGAGTACAAGCACAGCGAGATCGAAGACGGACAAATCGGTACCACCTTCAAGAACAAGGGTTACGAAGCGCGGGTCGAAGCCCGGCACCTGCCTGTCGGTCCGTTCAACGGGGTGATCGGCGCACAGGTCAGTCGCAACGAGTTCTCGGCACTGGGCGAAGAAGCCTTCGTCCCACAGACCGACACCAACACTGGCGCGCTGTTTCTGCTGGAAGAGTTCAAGGCCAGCGAGCGCCTGACCTTCAGCCTCGGCGGCCGCCTGGAACACACCCGCATCGACCCCGACGCCCAGGGCAACGAACGCTTCGCCGCCGCCGACCGTTCCAGCAACTTCACTGCCGGTAGCCTGTCATCCGGCGCGATCTACACCCTGACGCCGATCTGGTCCGTGGCCGCGACCCTGAACTACACCGAACGCGCGCCGACCTTCTACGAGCTGTACGCCAACGGTGCCCATGTGGCGACCGGCACCTATGAACTGGGCGATGCCAACCTGTCGAAGGAAAAAGCCGTGTCCAGCGACCTGGCCCTGCGCTTCGACAACGGCACCCACAAAGGTAGCTTCGGCGTGTTCTACAGCCACTTCTCCAACTACATCGGCCTGCTGGGCACCGGTCGCACCCTCAACGACGAAGGCCAGGATGACCCCGCCGGGATTCCCGAATACCGCTACTCCGGGGTACGCGCACGCTTCGCCGGTTTCGAGGCGCAGGATCACTGGAAACTTGACGAAAGCACCTACGGCAAATTTGCCTTGGAACTGTCCGGGGACTACACCCGAGCCACCAACCTCGACACCGGCGAGGCGCTGCCACGGATTGCCCCGCTGCGCCTGAACAGCGGCCTGCTGTGGGAGTTGGATCGCTGGCAGGCGCGGATCGACGTCGAGCATGCGGCGGGACAAGGACGGGTGCCGGCCAACGAGACCGGCACTTCGGGATACACCACATTCGGCGCCAGCGCCGGTTATCACTTCGACATTGGCAGCAGCCAGTGGCTGGCCTTCGTCAAGGGAGACAACCTGACCAACCAGACCGTGCGCTACGCCAGTTCGATCCTGCGGGATATCGCACCGGCACCGGGGCGCAGCGTGGAATTTGGGTTGCGTACCACATTCTAGAAACGACCCTGCTGCTTCGGGCTCACTCAAGCGCACTCTCGTGTGGGCTTGGGTGGGAAATGCCTCGATAAAAGAGAGATGTTGAAAACCAATCCACGTCCTCGGTTCGGACAACCGTTGGTCGCTACTGTCATTTCTGACAGTAGCCGCTGAATTGATCGACTCCTAGGCTCTGTACGAAAACAA
>NZ_JACAQA010000002.1 GCF_013385425.1 Pseudomonas gingeri
GAAAATCGGTGGCGATATTCACCTGCTGGTTGCAGGCCAGGGCGTGGGTGCCGTGGCTGAAGCTGCCGCGAAAATCGCTGGCGTGTCGAAAGTGCTGGTGGCTGACAACGCCGCCTACGCACATCAACTCCCCGAGAATATTGCCCCTCTGGTGGCAAACCTGGTGCTTGAACAACACACGATTTTCAGCCATGTCCTGGCTTCGGCCACGTCAAACGGCAAGAACATCCTGCCACGGGTTGCCGCGCAGTTGGACGTCGACCAGATCTCCGAGATCATCTCGGTGGAAAGCGCTGACACCTTCAAGCGTCCGATCTATGCCGGTAACGCCATTGCCACCGTGCAATCGAACGCCGCCGTCAAGGTCATCACCGTGCGTGCCACCGGTTTCAACCCGGTTGCCGCTGAAGGCGGTTTGGCCGCGGTTGAAGCCGTCGCCGCGGCTCATGATGCAGGCAAGTCGTCGTTCGTCTTTGAGTCGCTGGCCAAGTCCGACCGTCCTGAACTGACCGCTGCCAAGATTGTCGTTTCCGGCGGTCGTGGCATGCAGAACGGTGACAACTTCAAGCACCTATATACCCTGGCCGACAAGCTCGGTGCCGCGGTGGGTGCTTCCCGTGCTGCGGTCGACGCCGGTTTCGTACCGAACGACATGCAGGTCGGCCAGACCGGCAAAATCGTCGCGCCACAGCTGTACATCGCCGTCGGTATCTCCGGCGCGATCCAGCATTTGGCCGGTATGAAGGACTCCAAGGTGATCGTCGCGATCAACAAGGACGAAGACGCACCGATCTTCCAGGTGGCCGATTACGGTCTGGTGGCGGACTTGTTTGAGGCTATCCCTGAAATGGCCGCCCTGGCCTGATCACAGGCCGACAGGAGCAATGTGTATGAGCAATATAGATTTTTCGACCTGGATCGGCCGTCGTCAGGAAAGCCAGGATCGGATCAGCTTCAACCTGGTAAAACGCATAGCCGCGACTTTGGGCGAGGAGCCCCCCCTGCCGGGTGAACCGTTGCCGCCCTTGTGGCACTGGGCGTTCTTCCAGGAACCAGTTGTCGCAGGCGAACTGGGTCCTGACGGCCATCCAGCGCTCGGTGGTTTCCTGCCTCCGGCTCATAACCGTAATCGCATGTGGGCGGGTAGCCGACTGGAGTTTTACCAGCCATTACTGGTAGAGGCCAAGGTATCTTGCATCTCGACCATCACCCATGTTGAAGAAAAACACGGGCGTACCGGTTCCTTGCTGTTTGTCACCGTACGCCATGAGTATTTCCAGGACGGCCAGCGTGCCCTGCAGGATGAGCAGGACATCGTCTACCGGGAGCCCTCGCCACCCAAGCTCAGCGGCGCCGAAGCGCTGCCCGAAGGGCAGTGGCAGGAACCGGTCGAGCCCTCCCCGACCTTGCTGTTCCGCTACTCCGCGGTCACCTTCAATGGCCACCGCATTCACTATGACTGGCCTTACGTCACAGAGACTGAAGGTTATCCGGGCCTGGTGGTGCACGGCCCGTTGATCGCTACCCTGAACTTGCAGGCCTTTACCAAGGCGCACCCGACCGCACACCTGAAGCGCTTCAGTTTCAGAGGTGTACGCCCCCTCATTTCACCGCAACCTTTTGAGGTGGGCGGACGATTGCTCGACAGCGGCAAGGCGCAAGTCTGGGCAGGCAATCAGGACGGCACCGCACAGATCGGAGAAATCGAGTTCAGCGAGGAAGAAGCACCATGAGTACGTCGATTGTCCGCTCCGCCCTGTTTGTGCCGGCCACACGTCCAGAACGCATCCCCAAAGCCATCGCCAGCGGCGCGGACCGGGTCATTGTCGACTTGGAGGATGCCGTGCAGGAAACCCTCAAGGAGCAGGCCAGAGACAACCTGGAGCGTTTTCTGAGCGACAGCCCCGAAGTACGTATTCTGGTTCGTGTGAATGCCCCGGGGCACTGGGCGCATGCTGCGGATCTGGACCTGTGCCGACGCCATGCGGGTGTAATCGGTATCTTGCTGCCCAAAGCCGAAAGCGCGGCGCAAGTGCTCACTGCGGGCCAGACCGGCAAACCGATCTGGCCGATCATCGAGAGTGCCAGGGGCTTGGTTGCTCTCAGCTCCATTGCCAGCGTCCAAGGCGTTGAGCGCTTGTCGTTTGGCAGCCTCGATCTGGGACTGGACCTGAGTTTGACCACTGGCAGCCGTGCCGCAGAAGAAATCCTTGGCCAGGCCCGCTATGCCGTATTGCTGAACACTCGAGTGGCTGGACTCTCCCCGGCACTGGACGGCGTATTTCCGTCCATCCAGGACAGCGCAGGCCTGCACACCGCCGTCCAACTTGCCCGTGACATGGGCTTTGGTGGTGCGCTGTGTATCCATCCGACCCAGGTGACCATTATCCATCAGGCGCTGAAACCCAGTCGTGAGGAATTGGTTTGGGCACAACGCATCCTCGAGGCCGCCGGCTCAGGTGAAGGCGTCTTCGTACTGGATGGGCAAATGATCGATGCGCCGGTCATGGGCCGCGCGCAATCCATTCTGGCCCGCGCGACCTGATTCCACAGAGCCCCACGATATAGCCCAATGCAAGATTAATATTCATTTTAAGTATTACAAATCAATTTTATAGTGCGTTTAAATCTATTCAGTCTTTTTAAACAACTGCCTGAGTAATCGCCTTTGAAAAAAACAGTCCTTCTACCGCTGGGTCTCGCTCTGCTTGCGAACTGCTCACTGGCACTGGCCGGCTCCACCCTTGATCGAGTGACAAAAAAAGGCGAGCTCGTCGGTGTCTTGATGGAAAGCTACCCGCCCTTCTCCTTTCTCAACGATCAAAACCAGCTGGATGGTTTTGACGTCGATGTCGCCAAGGCCGTGGCACAGCGTCTTGGGGTGAAGCTGCATCTGGAAACCCCTTCATGGGATGTGATCGCGGCAGGCCACTGGAGCGGACGCTATGACATATGCGTCTGCTCGATGACCCCGAGCAAGGCACGCGCTGAAGTGTTTGATTTCCCGGTGGAGTATTACCAGTCGCCGGCGGTCATTGTGGTGAACGCCAAGAACAATGACATCGCCTCGGGCAAGGACCTCTCGGGCAAGAAAGTCGGCGTGATCAGCGCCTCGACCTACGAGGCCTACCTGAACAAGGATCTGGTGATCGAGGGTGCCGAGGACAAACCCCTGAAGTACCCATTCGATCAGGTCCAGGTCGCGCCCTACGACAATGAAACGGTGGCCTTCCAGGACCTCGCCCTGGGAACCGGCGTGCGTCTTGACGCCATGGTCACCAACCTCATCACCGCCCGCGAACGGATTGCCCAGGACCCTCGTTTCAAGATTGCCGGCGACACCTTGTATGCGGAACCCAACGTCGTGGCCGTCGAAAAAGGCGATGCGCAATGGAATGCCAAGATCACTCAGATCGTTGCCCAGCTTAAAGCCGACGGGACACTCAGCAAGATTTCGCAGAAGTGGATCGGTACCGATATCAGCCAATGACAGCCTTTGAGCCAACACCCACGCCCGTGACTTCGGCAAGCGAAAGCAAGCAGCGCCGCTGGCACCCTCTATTGAGTTTCCGGGCCCGGCTGTATCTGACCTGGGCGGTCATGCTCGGACTGTGCGTGCTGTTTTTCATGAGCTTCGATCTGAAGTTCTCGATCATTCTGGATAAATGGCCGAACCTGGTCGGCCTGCGCCTGGGACCGAACGGCTTTCTGCAGGGGGCGGCACTGACGTTGTTCCTGTGCTTCTGTTCGATCTGGCTGTCGCTGCTACTGGGCTTCGTGACGGCCTTGGCACGCTTGTCATCCAGCGCGGTAGCCTTCGGCGTGGCCAGTTTCTACGCCTCGTTTTTCCGCGGTACGCCCCTGCTGATCCAGATACTGCTGATCTACCTGGGCCTGCCGCAACTGGGTGTGGTGCCCGGGGCGATCAGCGCGGGCATCATTGCGCTTTCGCTGAACTACGGCGCCTACCTCAGCGAGATCTTTCGCGCGGGCATCATGGCCGTGGCACCCGGTCAGCGGGAAGCGGCAGCCGCCCTCGGCCTGCGCCCCACGGCGACCTTCCTGCACATCGTCCTGCCGCAAGCGATGCGCACGATCATTCCGCCGACCACCAGCCAGTTCATTTCCATGCTCAAGGACTCCTCGCTGATCTCGGTCATGGGCGTCTGGGAAGTGATGTTCCTGGCGCAGTCGTATGGCCGCTCCTCCTATCGCTATATCGAAATGCTCACCACCGCCGCAGTCATCTATTGGCTGCTCTCCATCGGTCTGGAGCTGATACAGGTACGCCTAGAGCGCCATTACGGCAAAGGGTTCAAGAACCAGCGGTGAGTCCACCCCTTCAACGACTTTTTCAGGAACGAAGATGTCCGATCCAAAACCTCTATTGTTTGCCCTCTACGAACAAGCCAGTGTCGGCTGCGGCGGTGCGCCAAGTCTCTGGACGCACCCGGCCGACGAACGCCTGGCCATCAACTCCCTGGGCTACTGGACAAACCTGGCGCGCATTGCCGACCAGGCCAACCTCGACATGCTGTTCTTCGGCGATGTGCTGGGCTTCTACGACGTCTTTGGCGGCAACGCCGATGCCGCGATGAAATGGGCCGTGGAGGCGCCGGCCAACGATCCGCTGATGATCATTCCGGCCCTGGCAGCGGTCACCGAGCATCTGGCCTTCGGTGTCACGGTCACCACCAGCTACGAACACCCCTTCACCCATGCCCGGCGCTTCAGCACCCTGGATCACCTGACCAACGGCCGCGTGGGCTGGAACATCGTGACCTCCTATCTCTCCAGTGCCGCGCGTAATTTCGGCCTGGAACAGATGATCAAACACGATGACCGCTATGAACGCGCCGAAGAGTTTCTCGATGTGGCGTACAAACTCTGGGAAGGCAGCTGGGCCGACGATGCCGTGGTGGCCGACAAGGCTCGCCAAGTGTATGCACGGGGTGACCGGGTACGACCGATCAATCACGTGGGCGAGCATTATCGAGTGGCCGGACCGCATCTGACCTCGCCGTCGCCACAGCGCACACCGCTGCTGATCCAGGCCGGCTGGTCGGGTCGGGGTCGTGAATTCGCGGCCAAGCATGCCGAGCTGATTTTCATCGCCAAATCCAACCCCCATGAAATTCGTCAGGGGCTGGAAGACATCTGGGCCAAGGCCCAGGCACGCGGCCGTGAGCGTGAGGATGTGAAGTCCCTGACCGTGCTGCGGATTGTCACCGCCAAAAGCGAGATTGAAGCCCAGCGCAAATATGATGTTTTGCAAAGCAACTACCATCTTCAGGCGCAACTGGTCAGCTATGCCGGCGACACCGGTATCGATATCAGCCGCTATGCCGACAGTGATGCACTGTCGACCCATACCGAAGGCTTGACGTCCTACGTCATGCACCCCGATGGCAGTGGCAAACCTTTGACGGCAGGCGACGTAAAACAGCGCTTTGCCAAGGTCACCCGCGGCAGCGACCTGATCCTGGTCGGCACCCCGCAACAGGTCGTCGACCGGATCGAGGAGCATGCACGTATCTCCGGCACCAGCGGCTACATGATCAATCCGTTGATCAGTCCCGGCTCGCTTGAAGACTTCGTGGAGTTGATCATTCCTGAATTGCAAAAGCGCGGCCTCTACAGAACCCAGCCCCATAGCGGAACCTTCCGGTCCAGGCTGAGGGAAGATGGCAGCAACCATTTACCCGACTCGGCCTACGGAGCATCATTTCGTTTCGGCAGGAAGCTCTAGGGCATAGGAAGGTACGACTCATGGCTAGCGACCCCGGACTCGAAGAACTGATGCGTGACCAACTTTCCATCGTGGAAGGATTGTCGGAAAAAGCCATGTTCGGGGGGCTGGCCTGGTTGATGAACGGCCATTTGTTGTGCGCCGCGCGGAATGACGGCGCGCTGATCCGGCTGGGCAAGGATTACGACCGAGAGGTACTGGCTATCAGCGGCATCACCCCGATGATCTCAAGAGGACGCATCATGGAGGGTTGGCTGCGCGTTGAATCGGAAACCTTCGCTGACGACTTGCTGGCACAGAAGCTTTTGGCAGAGGCTGTCGCGTTTGTCCGAACCCTTCCTCGGAAGAAATAAGCGTCCCGACCCACCACGCAAAGCAAGGACGGCTAAATTCGATCGATGCCCCATGCTCCTGCGCAGCGCGCTTGCGCAGTACCAGGCGCGTCGGCATAAGAAGGCTCAGAGACCTTACTGGTTGTCCTGGCGAAACGGTTCCTCAACACTCGCCACTGGAACCTGAAATGCCAAAGCTTGGAGCCATGGGTGGGCACCACGAGCGAAAGACCTCGGCCATCACACAGGCAGTAGCTACATTTTTGAGGTCTGGCCTGCCGAACGAGAACAACCTTGAGCGGTTAGCAAAATCATCCGCGCCCGACGAACGTCGCGCGGACTGATCTTATGCGCCGACTCAGTTCAATTTGTTCGTCTTCCCTGAGCACGATGCCCTGAGAGCTCATGTGATCACTAGTCATCCCAACATAGAAAAAGCGACTACTAGTATTTTCTTTACAATTTGTGGATCCTCACCACGAGAGATCTGTGACGAAGCATTACTTAACTGTGCATCGATATAGGCAGATGCAAACTCTGATGACATGTCTGCAGAAAACTCACATTTGGCCTTTGAACGTTCCACCCATTTCCAGTAAGCAGTTGATGCTTGCGCCTGAATGAAATCAATTTGTGCTCGTGCTGCTTCACCCAAGTGCGTGCGTGATTCGCGCATTTTTATCAAAAGGCATCCCTTTGGGATCTCCTGACTATCACTAACCGAGGTGGCAAATGACACTAAGTTGTCAAGCGCCTCTCGAAACGGCATTTCTGTATTTAACATCTGCAGCACAGGATCTAGCACCTGCTCCTGATATTTAAGAATAACAGCTTTCATCAAGCCATCTTCATTCCAAAATTCACGATAAAGACCTGGCTTCGATATATCACATCTTCTGCAAATTTCATTAAGGGATAAGTTGCCTATGCCCTCTTTCCAATAGGCATCCATTGCCACATCCAAAACGTGATCACGGTCCAGGGTCTTAGGTCGTCCCCTTGAAGGCTTTGTTGGATTTGAGCTCATTTCGTACCACCTGGTATTTTAACTTGACATGCGATGCCCTGCCACCTTATTGTACCAGTCGGTATTTAATTGACAAGCCACCAGGAAAGAAAATATGAGTGACGCACAAAAAAACGTAATCATCACAGGTAGCAGCAGTGGATTTGGCCTAAAAGCAGTGAAAGATTTTGCAGATAAGGGCTACCGAGTGTTCGCCACCATGCGTGGCACAGAAGGCAAGAACGCCGCAGTCAAGACCGAGCTGGAAGCGTATAGCAAGCTCATCCATGTTGTAGATATGGATGTCACCAGCGACGAATCCGTCAAAACAGCCATTGAAAGTTTGCTGGCTAAAGCGGGCAAGATTGATATTTTGATTAACAATGCAGGCGTAATGTACCTTGGCATTACGGAGGCATTTAGTATTGCCCAAGCCAGGGAACAGATGGAAACCAACTACTATGGCGCTATGCGCATTATACAGGCTGTCTTGCCCGCTATGCGGGAAGCCAAGTCCGGTCTGATCATTAACACCTCATCAATGGTCGGCCAGATTTCGGCGCCGTATTTCTCTACATACGCCGCCACCAAGCATGCTTTGGAAGGCTACGTCCAAGGCTTACGTTACGAAGTGGCGCCCTTCGGCATTGATATTGCCATCGTGCAACCAGGCCCGTTCCCTACAGGTCTAAGTGCAGGAGGGCAAGAGCCTTCCCGTATTGACGTGCTGGACAGCTATGGTGAATTAGCAAAGATACCTGCCGCTATGTTCGCAGAGTTCGCGAAATTTATGCAGTCTGACCAAGCACCAGATCCACAGTTGGTCGTAGATACTTATTTAGCGCTAGCAGATATGCCTGCTGGCAAACGCCCTACACGCACAGCGGTCGGCATGGTTTGGGGTGTTGATGAAATTAACGCTGCCAAGCAACCCATTCAAGACCGTGTTTTAAAAGAAATGCAACTAGAAAATATTTTAGGCGGTGCTGACGTCTAATCTCCAGTATCAGGGCAAGCTGTTTCTTGCCCTGTATCAGCCATATTACAATCGCATTCTTCCTCGGGAGGCGTTCAGTAGCAGTTCTAAGGCAAGATGACTCGGCAATGGCACACCTATAGAGAGCTCGTAAAGAGCAAGGTTGGACAAGGTCGCTGGCATCCATTTCGCCTTATGGGATTAGCCGTTCAGCCATAAGACAGACCTAGAACCGAGTCCGTGGTCAAACCCGCGACCACAGACTCGTTGTCAGATTGCGGCCCTCTGCACGCACCTCTCCGCGATTGGTTTGCCAGATCCCTCACGGGCAAATGCGGAGAAAAAGCGCAGGTCTTCCCAATCAAGCAAATTGAACCCCAGGCAGAGGCATGGGGGGACCGACGCACGAGGATAGCGATCAAAAGTTCGCCGGTGTGTTGGCGCTGATGATCTCGGCTTCATCCTGGCCGATGTTGCGAAAGCTATGGGGGAGCGTCGTCGGAAAGTAATACCCGTCCCCGGCCGTCAGCACGCTGATCTTGCCGTCCACCGTCAGCTCAATCGTGCCGCGCGTGACCAACCCGCACTCCTCGCCGATGGCATGCACGATCGGCTCTGCCCCTGAGCCTGCCCCGGGGGCGTACTGCTCGCGCAACATGCGCATTTGCCGACCAGGCACCTGGGCACCGACCAGCAGCAACCTGAGTCCGTCACGGCCCAGATCAGGTTGTTCGTTGGCGCGGAAGATATAGCGCTGCTCCTCCACGGGCTGATCGAAGGAGAAGAAGTCCGCCAAGGTCATGGGAAACCCTTCGAGGAGTTTTTTCAACGAACTGACCGAGGGGCTCACGCGATTTAATTCGATCAACGAAATCGTTCCATTGGCCAGGCCACTGCGCCTGGCCAGCTCCCGCTGGGATATCTTGTAACTTTCTCGTACAAGCTTGAGTCGTGAACCGGTATCCATGACAGCCCTATTCAGAACCTGAGGGTTGCGAGGGGCGGCCTGCTGGTGTCGTACGAAAATATTTCCGCGCCCCCAAATTGTCGCCTGATTAGACCATGTTTGCAGGCGCGGAACCTAGCCGCCCGACTCATGTCATGGTTCGACGAACGGCATGCGCAGACGCTAAAGCCCGGCGCTTTCGTCAGGATTGTTGGGGTTTGCTCTCTTCCTGCCACAATAAGTCGGTGTCTTTGAACCTGTAGCGCTGGACAGGCACACGCGTACAGATCCGGTCCTTCTGCAACGGATCACTCAGGTCCACGAGTTTGGGTGTTATATGGACATTCAAGACCGGCACATAGAACAGCTTCACCTTGGGGGTCAAGAGCGAATGACTGTTCTGTTCAACAACAACGCCAATGCGGCCACTTTTCAGTTGAACAAGCGACCCCACGGGATAAATACCCACGCACTTCAAGAAAGCTCGAAATACTTCATCGTCAAAGTGCCCTTCCCACGATGACATTTTCTGGACCGCAACGGCTGGATCCCAGCCCTCGTTATAAGCACGATCGGAGGTGATCGCGTCATAGACATCACAAACAGCGGCCATCCGGGAAAAGAGGCTGATCTGCTCACCGGCCAATTGATGCGGGTAGCCCTGGCCATCGAACCTTTCGTGATGGTGCAGGCATACATCCACAACCATTTCGCACACCTGCGAGGTGGCCGACAGTGTTTTTTCTCCTTCCAGAGGGTGGGTACGAACCAACTGCAATTCCTCGTCGGTCAATCGCCCGGGTTTGTTGAGGACGGCGCCAGGGATGGCCATTTTTCCAATATCGTGCAACAGGCCGGCGAGCCCCACTCTGCGGATCAATGCTTCAGGCAGGCCCAGTTGATTGCCCAAGGCGATCATCAGGGCGCAGACGGCAACCGAATGCATATAGGTGTAATCATCGAGACTTTTCAGACGAGCCAGGCTGATAAACGCGTCGGGGTGGCGTGAAATCGAACTGGAAATGTCATCGACAAGTGCACCGATGCTTTCCAGTTCCAGGGCACGGCCCATGCGCGCGTGCCTGAACATCTCAACCACGGCGGCGCGGGATTTTGCGCAGAGGCTCCTGGCGGCAACCAGCTCGTCGTTCATCGCTATTCGCGGGGGCTGCGGGGAACTGGAAGCGTCATGGGGAGAGGCTGAGGCTGATAAAACGCTGCTGTCTGGCGTTTCACTGGCGCACCCCATCACGCAATCAACTTCCAACTCGGAGTGAGTGGGTCGATCCCTCCAAAAAGGCCTTGCCTCGCTGTCGGGCGCCGCCTGACAGAACTCATGACATTTCAACATGACCTGCCCTCGTTGAATTTTATTCTATGGCACTTCTAACAGTATCAAAGCCGGGGTAGGTCATGCCTTTTCGCCCACCGCCGCTCTCTCGGTCGGGGCATCTCCTTGTCGGCGTACCGACATCTCGACTACCTGGGAAAGATACTGGCCCAACAATGGCACCCTCACCATCGGTGAATCCCTATTCCGGGATAGGAACAACGGAAACAGGCTAGGAAAATCCCTACACCACCGTGAAAATCCGCTTATCGACAAGCTGTAAATCATTATCGAATGTATATAGATGCGGGACAATTCGCGCCTGATAGTCAGGCAGGGTCGAGACGGGCAAAGCGGGCAAGCGCTACGACACCACGCACGCGCAAGACACGACATCGGGATCGACCTCAACAAGGCATTGTTGATTTAGCTCAATGATTTTCCGGTGCTCAGGCGTAGAAAAGATTGACGGGTTCTCGCGACCCTCCCCCGTGCATCAGCCAGAGGACACCCTCATGAGCGATTTGAGTCTGCGCAATACCATAATGGAAGAGCTTGAGTTCCACCCCGAAATCGACGCCGCCAATATTGGCGTGGCGGTGGACAACGGTGTTGTCACGCTCTCCGGTCATGTCAAAAGCTACGCTCAGAAAGTCAGCGCCGAACAGACGGTCAAAAGCGTCAGGGGCGTTCGCGCGGTGGCGGAAGAAATACAGGTACGGCTGGCCAAAGGCGCCGGCATGGACGACGACACCATCGCCAACCGCGCCTTGAATATCATCACCTGGAGCTCCGATATTGCCGAAGACGCCGTCAAGGTCATTGTGCAGAAAGGCTGGATCACCCTGGAAGGCGAAGTGGACTGGCAGTATCAGAAAGAAACCGCTGAACGGGCCGTGCGCAAGCTGTCCGGTGTGCTGGGTGTGAACAACCAGATCACCCTGCGCGCGCGGGTGGACGTTGTCGATATCCAGCAACGCATCGAAGAAGCCCTCAAGCGCAATGCCGAGCTCGATGCCAAGGGCATTCACGTCGAGGTCGATGGCGATGTCGTGAAGCTCGAAGGCAAGGTTCATCTATGGCGTGAACGCCAGTTGGCCGCCCGGGCAGCCTGGTCGGTGCCCGGCGTGAGAAAAGTACAGGATCACTTGCTGATTGCCTGATTCAATCGCCCGGAGGACAGCCATGCCGGATGCAGTCGTTCACTTGAGCCGTGTCAGCATCGAGTTCAGCCAGGAATGTGGCGTCCCGGTGGTTGGATGCTTATGGGCAACCCCATGAACAACATGGCCGGCTTCTCGAACCTGGGGGTCATCGTGTCAGTACGGGGCAGCGTCGTCGATATTCACTTCGAGTCCCTGCTTCCGCCGATACACTCGCTGTTGCATGCCGGAGTGGACGGCAAGGTTTTTATTGAAGTCTTTGCCCAACTCGATGCACAACGGGTGCGTGGCATCGCCCTGACCCCCACCCAGGGACTCGCCCGGGGTATGCCGGTCGCGGATAGTGGCGGGCCGCTATTGGCCCCCATTGGCAAGGAAATCCTGTCACGGATGTTCGATGTCTTCGGCAACGCCATCGACCGGCTGCCGGCACCCGAGGTGGATTGGCGCAGCGTGCATTGCCCACCGCCCCCGCTCGCGCACCGTACGACCCAATCCGAAGTGTTCGAGACCGGCGTGAAAATCATTGACGTCCTGATGCCACTGGAACGTGGCGGCAAGGCCGGGTTGTTTGGCGGTGCGGGAGTCGGCAAGACAGTGCTGCTGACCGAGATGATCCACAATATGGTCGGCCAGCACGAAGGGGTCAGCATCTTCTGTGGCATTGGCGAGCGCTGTCGCGAGGGCGAAGAGCTTTATCGCGACATGAAGTCGGCCGGCGTGCTCGACAACATGGTGATGGTGTTCGGCCAGATGAACGAGCCACCGGGTGCCCGCTTCCGGGTCGGCCATGTGGCGCTGACCATGGCCGAGTATTTCCGCGACGATGAACACCGTGACGTGCTGTTGCTGGTCGACAACATCTTCCGCTTCATTCAAGCCGGCATGGAAATCTCCGGGCTGATGGGGCAGATGCCCGCCCGCCTGGGCTATCAGCCGACCCTGGGGACCGAGCTGGCCCAACTGCAAGACCGTATCGCCAATACCGACTCCGGTGCCATCACCTCGATCCAGGCGGTGTACGTCCCGGCGGACGACTTCACCGATCCGGCCGCGATGCACACCTTCTCGCACCTGTCGGCGTCCATCGTGCTTTCGCGCAAACGGGCCAGCGAGGGGCTCTATCCCGCCATAGATCCACTACAGTCAAACTCGAAGATGGCGACGCCCGGGGTTATCGGCACGCGACATTACGCACTGGCCCAGGAGATCCGCCGCACGCTGGCGCAATATGCCGATCTCAAGGACATCATCGCCATGCTCGGCCTCGAACAATTGTCGAGCGAAGACCGCAATGTGGTGGCGCGTGCACGCCGGCTGGAGCGTTTTCTCACCCAGCCGTTTTTCACCACGGAACAGTTCACCGGCATGCAGGGCAAGCTGGTCAGCCTCAAGGACGCCCTTGACGGCTGCGAGCGTATCCTGCGAGACGAGTTCAAGGATGTGCCGGAGGCGGCGTTGTACATGATTGGCCGTATCGACGAAGCCATGGACAAGCACGTCCCGGAGGTGGGAAATGCCGTCAACCCGCATGCATCTTAAGATTCTGCTGCCCTTCAAGGTCTTCGCCGAGGAGCACGAGGTCCTGCGCATCGTTGCCGAATCACTCAGTGGCGCCTTTGGCCTGCTGCCCAACCGGCTCGACTGCGCCGCGGCCCTGGTGCCGGGCATCCTGACCTATGAAACGAGGGAGGGAGGCGAAGTCTGCCTGGCGGTCGACGAAGGCGTGCTGGTTAAAACCGGTGGCGAAGTCCTGGTGTGCGTGCGCGATGCGATCGGCAATATGGACCTTGCGCAGCTGCGCCAGGTGATCGAACGGGAGTTCCTCAGCCGGCACGAGCAAGAGCAAAGCGTTCGCTCGGCCTTGGCTAAACTGGAAAGCAGCTTCATTCGCCGCTTCGCCGCCCTGCATCATGAGTGACGACGAGAAAAAGCCGACACCCGGCGAAAAGGCCTTCAGCCAGCAAGTCGGCAGCAAGGCGGCCCGCAAACTCAAGGCTCAACGCCATAGGACGCGGACCGTCTGGTCAGGCCTGGGGATGATGGGGCTGATCGGCTGGTCGGTGGTGATTCCCACCCTGCTCGGCGCGGCCGCCGGCCTGTGGCTGGATGACCGCTACCCGGGCGGGCGCTCATGGACGCTGGCACTCATGGCCGCCGGCCTGGTGCTGGGCTGTTTCAATGCCTGGCATTGGGTCGCCAAGGAAGAGCGCGAAATACACGAACAGGAGACCGATGACGATGAATGAACTAAACCTCTTGGCGCCCCTGCTGGCCGGTGTGGTGCTGGGTGTCGTGTTTTTTGGCGGCCTGTGGTGGACGGTTCGGCGGGCGATGGCGTCGCCGTGGGTCGGGCTGTGGTTTTTTGCCAGCCTGCTGGTGCGTACAACCATCGTGCTGGTGGGCCTCTACCTGGCCTGCGGCGACACCTGGCAACGCTGGCTGGCCGCCTTGTCCGGCTTTGTCGTGGCACGCCTGCTCATTATGCGGCTCTCGCGCCCGGCAGTGGTGAACCTGGAGGGTGACCATGCACCTTAGTCCGGACGACATCGTGCTGTGGCAATACGGCCTGTTCAAGATCAACGCGACCATCGCCTTCACCTGGGGCCTGATGCTGGTGCTGACACTGGGTTCCCATCTGATCACCCGACGTCTGGCGACAGGGCTGGAGCGCAGCCGCTGGCAGAATCTGCTGGAAATTGTCGTGACCGGCATCGTCACGCAGATCGGCGAAGTCGGCCTGGTCCAGCCGCGCAAATACCTGGGGTTTCTCGGCACCCTGTTCCTTTTCGTGGGAACGGCCAGCCTCTTCACCATCGTGCCCGGCTACGAGCCACCAACCGGCTCCCTGTCGACCACCGCGGCACTGGCTATTTGCGTGTTTATCGCCGTGCCGTTGTTCGGTATCGCCGAAAGCGGCCTGGCTGAATACCTGAACGCCTACCTGAAACCGACGGTGATCATGCTGCCGTTCAATATCGTCAGCGAATTGTCGCGCACCCTGGCACTGGCGGCCCGGCTGTTCGGCAACATGATGAGCGGCACGATGATCCTGGCCATCCTGCTGACCATCACCCCCTTCATCTTTCCCGTGCTCCTGAGTGCCCTGGGACTCTTGACCGGCATGGTCCAGGCCTACATTTTCAGCATCCTGGCGGCGGTCTACATCGCCGCGGCAACCCGCTCGCGCAAATCACCCAGAACCCCTGAACCTGCCTCAACCACATGACCCCCCCGGAAGGCGTGACCATGGACAGCATGACAATTATCGCAGTGGCTTCGATCATTACCTCGGGCCTGACCATCGCCATCGGCAGTATCGGCCCGGCGCTCGGCGAAGGTCGCGCGGTGGCCACCGCGCTCAGCGCCCTGGCGCAACAACCCGACGCATCGGCCACCATTACCCGCACCCTGTTTGTCGGCCTGGCGATGGTCGAGTCGGTGGCCATCTATTGCTTCGTCGTCTCGATGATCCTGATTTTCGCCAATCCATTCTGGAGCCACGCCATCGCCCAGGTCGCTGGAAAGTAGATCATGCTTATCGACTGGTTCACTGTCGGCGCACAGATCCTCAACTTCCTGATTCTGGTCTGGTTGCTCAAGCGCTTTCTCTATCGTCCGATACTCAACGCCATCGACGCCCGTGAACAGCGTATCGCCAGGGAACTGGCGGAGGCCGATGCGAAAAAAGCCGAGGCCGGACAGGAGCGTGAAGCATTCCAGCGCAAGAACGCCGACTTCGACAGGGAACGCGCGGCATTGCTCAGCCAGGCAACCGACGCGGCGAACAACGAGCGCCAGCGTCTGCTGGATGCCGCACGCCAGGAAGCCATCAACCTGGGCGCCCGGCAACAGGACAGCCTGCGCAGTGAGGCCCAGGCCCTGCACCAGGAAATCTTTCGCCGTACGCAACAGGAGGTCTTCAGCATTGCGCGCAAGGCATTGAGCGATTTGTCCGGCGTGACGCTGGAAGAGCAAATGGTCGCCACTTTCATAAAGCGCCTGCAGACCCTAGGTTCAGATGAAAAGCAAAAGCTGGCCGGCGCCCTGCGGAACAAGGCCCTGCCGATAGTCGTGCGTAGCACCTTCGAGCTATCGGCGGCGCATCGCGCCAGCCTCGAAGCGGAACTCCAGGCACTGCTCGGAAGCGCCACCCAGGCCCGTTTCGAAACGGCTCCGGAGCTGGTCAGCGGCATCGAGCTGTGCACCGACGGACAAAAGGTGGCGTGGAGCATCGCGCACTACCTGACGGAGTTGGAAAGCAGCGTCGGCGATCTGCTCGCGGTCAATACCCCGGCCAAGGTTCTCTCCGACAAGGAAGCCCCCCATGCCCGATGAACGGCTGGAGAATGTCCTGGAGCAGACCTTTGCCCGCATACGGGAGGCGACCGAGGCGTTTGTGCCGCCGCTGGCCCCCCGAGAGATCGGGCAGGTGCGCAGCGTCGCTCCGGGGATCGCCAAGGTGAGCGGCCTGCCCGGTGTCGGTTTCGAGGAGGTGCTGATATTTCCGCACGGGATCAAGGGCATCGCCTTCAATATCGACGAAGATGAAATCGGCGTGGTCCTGCTCGGCGACTACTGGGAGCTGCAGGCCGGCGACCCGGTCGAGCGTGGCGGGCATGTCGTCGATGTGCCGGTCGGGGAGGCACTGCTGGGACGTACCATCGATCCGACAGGACGCCCCCTGGATGGCCTCGCGCCGCTACCGCCAGGACCGCGCCTGCCGCTGGAACGACCGGCCGCGCCGATCATGGACCGGGCTCCGGTCAGCGTGCCGCTGCAAACCGGCATCAAAGTGATCGATGCGCTGATTCCGGTCGGGCGTGGGCAACGGGAACTGATTCTCGGCGATCGGCAGACCGGCAAGACGACCATTGCGCTCGATACCATCATCAATCAGCGCGACAAGAACGTCATTTGTGTCTATTGCGCCATTGGCCAACGTGCTTCCGGCGTCGCCAAACTTATCGACACGCTACGGGAAAAGGGCGCCCTGCCCTACACCGTGGTGATCGTCAGCGAGGGCAACAACGCCCCCGGGCTGGCCTATATCGCCCCCTACGCCGCAACCAGCATTGCCGAGTACTTCATGGAACAGGGCCGCGACGTGCTGGTGGTCTACGACGACCTGACCCAGCACGCGCAAGCCTATCGGGAGCTGTCACTGCTGCTGCGCCGGCCCCCTGGGCGTGAAGCCTTTCCTGGCGATATTTTCTATATCCATTCGCGTCTGCTCGAACGCAGCACCCATCTGCGTCCGGAACTCGGCGGGGGTTCGCTGACCGCCTTGCCGATCATCGAAACCGCCGCCCAGGACATTTCCGCTTATATTCCGACCAATCTGATTTCCATCACCGACGGCCAGATCTATCTGTCGCCTTCACTTTTTGAACTCGGGGTGTTGCCGGCGGTGGATGTCGGCAAATCGGTTTCACGGGTCGGTGGCAAGGCGCAAAGCGCCGCCTACCGGGCCGTCGCCGGCGACCTGAAACTGGCCTACGCCCAGTTCGAGGAACTCGAGACCTTCGCCCGCTTTGGCGCCCGCCTCGATGAGGCCACCCGCAAGCTGATCGAGCATGGCCGGCGTATTCGCGCCTGCCTCAAGCAGCAGGAGTTCTCCCCCTTGTCGACCTCCGTGCAAATCACCGTTTTACTGGCCTTGACCGCGGGACTGTTCGATCCGGTACCGCTGACCCGGATGGCGGATGCCGAGCAGGCCGTCCGGGCCGCGGCCGCCACGCTTCCCGCCGCGCTCGGCGCGAGCCTGGCAGGCACCGATAAACTGAGCGATGCCGACAAACAGCTGATGACCGAACTCGCCAGGCAGGCCGTGGCGCAATTCCTGGCGACGCCCGATAACCCGGTGTCGTCATGAGCGACACCGGCGCCAGCCTGCGGCGCAAGATCGCCAGTGCCGGCGATCTCGAATCCGTGGTGCGCACGATGAAAGCGATGGCGGCGTCGAACATCAGTCAATATGAGAACGCCGTGCGCTCGCTGGAGGACTATGACCGAACGGTGCAACTCGGCCTGCTGGCCTGTTTCCGCCAGCGCCAATCCGGCGCTTTGGGCCAGCGCAAACAGCAGGACCCGGGGACGGTCTGCGCGGTGGTGTTCGGCTCCGATCAGGGACTGGTCGGCCAGTTCAACGATGCGCTCGCCGAGTTTGTGCTTGAAACACTGGATCCACTGCCAAACAGAAAAATGCTCTGGGTGGTGGGCGAGCGTATCCAATCACGCCTTGCCGACAGTCCATTGAACACTTCCAGCCGCTTTATCCTGCCGAACGCTATCGTCGAGATCACACCCCTGGTCAGCCAGATTCTGCTTGAGCTTGAAAGCCAGCGTGAACGGGGCGAAATCGGCCAGGTCTACCTTTTTCACAACAGACCAAAACCTGGGGCACTCTACGAATCGGTCAGCCAGCGCATGCTGCCATTGGACGATGCCTGGCAACGCCAGCTGGCCAGCAGGCCCTGGCCCACCAATAACCTTCCCGAAGTACAGCAAAACGGCGAGCAGGTTTCGCTCGCGTTTATTCGCGAGTATCTGTTTGTCTCGCTGTTCCGTAGCTGCGCGGAGTCATTGGCCAGCGAAAATGCCAGCCGTCTGGCGGCCATGCAGCGGGCGGAGAAAAACATCGGCGAACTGCTGAAAACCCTGGGGGACGATTTTCACCGACTGCGCCAGGACAGCATCGACGAAGAGCTGTTCGATGTGGTCTCCGGCTTCGAGGCCTATGACCACTGACCGGGCCTCAACGCTGCCAGGCGATCAGCGCATTTTCCGCCGGCAGAAAGGCCTCCGGGTGCCAGGCGCGAACCCGTGGGGTGTAATCCTCCAGGGGTCGCGTGACAGCCATCGAGAGGGAAAAGATATAACCGTGAACGGCGCCGGGAATCGGGCCGCTGGCGGTCATCGGCAGGCACAGCGCCGGGGACTCGTCGCGCAAGGCGGCACAGAGCTCCACCTTTACCCATTCCGGGGCGATCTCCCCCAGATAGACAGGCACGCTGATATGTAGCTGATCGCCGTCGCGATGTGCATCGAGCGTACCAAAATGTATGTTGTCCCACCCCGCGCTCAGCGCCTTCTGCCACGCCTGAAGCCCACGGGCGAGCCCGGCCTGGTCCTCGCGGCGGCGTCGGAACGCCTGAATCGCCGGTTGGTAAAAACGCTCCAGGTATTCGAGCAGCATGCGGTTACTGCTGAATTGCGGCCCCAGTTGCGACATGCTGGCCCGCATGCGTTGCACCCAGGCACGGGGAATGCCCTGGGTGTCGCGGGTGTAGAAGGACGGCACGACTGCGTCCTCGAGCAAGCGGTACAGGCACTCGGCATCGACCACATCGTCGCTGGGCCCGTCAGTGCCGATGGCCCAGCCGCAATCGGGCTGGTAGGCCTCCGCCCACCAGCCGTCGCGTTCGGACAGGTTCAATCCGCCATTGACCAACACCTTCATGCCGCTGGTACCGCAGGCTTCCCAGGGGCGTCGTGGTGTATTGATCCAGACATCGACGCCCTGTACCAGATGCTGGGCCAGTTCGAGGTCGTAATCCTCCAGGAACACCACGTGCCGGCGCAGACCAGGACGATGAACGAAGTCCATCCAGGCCTGGATCAATTGCTTGCCCTGCTCATCATCGGGATGGGCCTTACCCGCGATGATCAGCTGGACCGGACGCTGCTCATCGGTGAGCAGACGCGTCAGGCGATCCGGGTCATGCAGCAGCAGATTCGGGCGCTTGTAGTCGGTAAAGCGCCGGGCGAAACCGAGCGTGAGGCAATTGGGATCGAGCACCTGCGCGGCCTCTTCAACCTGCTGCACGGACTCGCCACGCTGCCCAAGATGCCAGGCCAGACGCTGACGCGCGTACTTCACCAGATCAAGGCGTTGCTCGCCGGCCATGGTCCACAGGGCCTGGTCGTCGCTGTCGGAAAGCGGCCCGGGGAGCGACTCCACGCTACCGAGCCAACGCTCCTTGCCGCAGCAGGTGGTCCACAGGTGATCGGACCAGACCGAGTCCCAGGAAGGCACATGGACGCCGTTGGTCACATGCCCCACGGGTACTTCCTGAAACGGCCAGCGTGGATACAGATCGCTGAACAGACGACGGCTGACCTCACCATGCAGGCGACTCACCCCATTGCACTGGGCACAGCCACGCAAGGCGAGAAAAGCCATGTTGAACGGCTCGTCGTCATCCAGCGGATCACGCCGACCCAATGCCAGCAGTTCGCGCAATGAAAGATCACAGTCTTCGAGGTAGGGACGCGCGTACTTGCCGATCAGCGCGGCGGGGAAGACATCAAAACCCGCCGCCACCGGCGTATGCGTGGTGAAGACATTCCCGGCACGCGTCGCCCACCAGGCTTCCCGGAACGAAACGCCCATCTTGTGCATGAAGCAGCGGGCCCGCTCCAGCACCAGCAGTGCGGCATGCCCCTCGTTCAGGTGGCACACGTCCACGTCGATCCCCAGGGCTTCGAGTACCGTCCAGCCGCCGATGCCGAGCACCACTTCCTGGAGCAAACGCATTTGCGAACCGCCGCCGTACAATTTGGAGGTGATCCCGCGGTCGCCGGCGCCATTGAGCAGATCGTTACTGTCCAGCAGATACAGGCGTGTACGTCCGACGATGGCCTGCCACACCCGCAAATGCAACGTGCGCCCCGGAAGTTGCAGCGCGACTTTCAGCCAGGCGCCGTCGCTGCCAATAGCCGGCTGGATCGGCAGGCTGGTCGGGTCGTTGTAGGGATAGGCCTCATGCTGTCGACCGGCCGAGTCGATGCTTTGCCGGAAATAACCTTCCTGGTAGAGCAAGCCCACTCCGACTACCGGGGCGCCCAGGTCGCTGGCCGTCTTGAGATAATCCCCGGCCAGTACACCGAGTCCGCCGGCGTAGAGTGGAAAGGCCTCGCTCAGGCCAAACTCCATGCTGAAGTATGCGATCCGCGCCGAATCGGCGGGCGCCGACTGCTGTGCATACCAGCCCGGCTCACCGAGATAACGCCGGTGCTCTTCGATGGCCTGTGTGAGTGTCTGCGAGAACGAGGTATCCCGACAGAGCGCCTCAAAACGCTGCGGCGACGCGTTCTGCAGAATCATCCAGGGATTATGGGTACGCTCCCATAGCATTGGATCGATCGCTTCCCAGAGACCGTCGAGTGCGTGATTCCAGGTCCAGCGCAGGTTGAGCGCAAGCTCGGTCAATATGAAGAGTTGCTCCGGCAACTCCCGTGGCGAGAACGCGTACACATCGACACCTCAATGCAATAGTCGTTGCCAGGCACTGATGGAGTGCAAGCACGAGCGCACACTATCGGAGTCGGAGGACTTTCCGGCTTGATCTACATCAAGTCGAATGGATCCCATGAGCGACTCGAGGGTTTGAGCCGCCCTGCGCGTCACCTGCGGGTCAAGGGCCTACCCTAGTACCCGATGACTCAGCCGTCTTGCCGTCCAGGCCACTGCGACTGCAATGGCCCCGGCGATCAGTCCCACGGTGGCCTGGATCAAATAGTTCTCCAGCCAATGCTTGATGGCCGGCTTGACGATCCATTCAGGTCCACCGTGGACCGCTTCCGCAATGAACGCCCCTCCGACAAAAAACATGGCGATGGTGCCCACCCACGACAGCAGTTTCATCAGCTTGGGCGCGGCCGATATCAGCCAGCCGCCCATCCGGTGAAGCGTTGCCGAGAAATGACCGGGGTGGGTGATCTTGCGCAGCCGCAGTCCGAGGTCATCCAGCCGAACGATGCCAGCCACTAGCCCGTACACACCAAACGTCACCAGCAAGGAGATCAACACAAGCGTTATCAACTGCTGCACGAAAGGCGCCTCAGCCACGACATTGAGGGTGATCACCACGATCTCGGCGCTCAGGACAAAGTCGGTCACGATGGCGCCTTTCACCTTCTTCGCCTCGTAGACCTTTGCCTCGGCTTCATTGAGCCTCTTTACCTTTCGTGCTTCATCCTGGCCGCCATGGGGACTCAACTTCTCGATAAGCGACTCGATACCTTCATAGCAGAGGTAGATCCCGCCAATCACCAGCAACCAATGGACCAGCGCAGGGGCCAGGTAATTGAGCCCCAGCGCCAGCGGGACAAGAATCGCCTTGTTGACCAGGGAGCCCTTGCACACGGCCCACACCACTGGCAGCTCACGATCCGCCTTGAGCTCAACCACCTTCTCCGCGTTCACCGCCAGATCATCCGTCAGAACACTGGCGGTTTTCTTCACGGCGACCTTGCTCATCACCGATATGTCGTCCAACAAGGTTGCGATGTCATCGAACAACGCGAAAAAACTGCTACCTGCCATGGTTTCAACTCCTGAACCTAACCTGCCTGGACGGCGGGCCAAGTATAAGGTTCAGGGGCGTGATGAAGCGCTTTTTCTTCAATGCCTCTATAGGAAAATGGACCTATCGGGCATGCCTGATCATGTCCGCGGCTTTTTCACCGATCATGATGCACACCGAGTTGGGGTTGCCTGAAATCAACGTCGGCATGATCGACGCATCGGCCACCCGCAGCCCGTCAATGCCATGCACCTTGAGATCCGGCCCCACCACCGCGTATTCATCCACGCCCATGCGGCAGGTGCCCGAAGGGTGCAACGCAGCATGGGCCTCTTCGTGACAGAACTTCTTCATGGCCTCTCGCGACCGGACGCCGGCGTCAGGCACATGACGCCGCGCGACATAGGGTTTGAAGGCCGCCTGAGCCATGATCGCTTCCCCCACCAGGCAACCGTCCACCAGGCTTTCAATGTCGTAAGGATCGGAGAAATAGTTGGGCACGATGCGTGGCGGCGACATCGGATCGGCAGAATGAAGCTCGACATAACCCCGGGACCTGGGTCGTATCTGCCCCAGGTTCAAGGTGCAGCCATTGCCACCCGGAACAGAATCAACCCCCTCTTCGATGCCGGCACCTACCACCATGAAATACTGGATGTCCGGATGCTTGGCCGCTTTATCGCCCCACCAGAAGGCACCGCCTTCAATCAGGTTGGAGGCCGCCGGACCTTGTCGGAACAGCGCGTACTGCAAGCCCGCCATGATTTTCCATAGCGGTTTTTTGTACTTGTCGTAGCTGTGGGGCCCGGTCAACTCATACACCAGGGACACTTCGATATGGTCCTGGAGGTTCTGCCCAACCCCGGGCAAATCCTTGACCACTTCGATGCCGTGCTTTTCAAGCTGGGCGGCCGGCCCGATACCGGACAACATCAACAGGCGCGGTGAGTTGATGGCACCGGAAGAGAGCACGATTTCCTTGTCGGCGTGCATCACGCGGCGCACACCCTTCTCGAGGTATTCCACGCCGACGGCCTTGTTGCCCTTCAGCAAAATACGCAGTACCCGACAACCCGTCTTGACCGTCAGGCTCTTGCGGCGTTTGGCAGGCGCCAGGTAGGCCACTGCCGCGCTGCTGCGAAAACCATTTTTCGCGGTGATCTGGTACAGCCCGCACCCTTCGGGTTTGCCCGAGTTGAAGTCTTCGTTGTACGGCAGGCCGTACTGCTGGCAAGCACGCAGCCAGACCTTGGTCAGGGGGTGGATATTGATCGGATCAGACACCCCCAGCGGCCCACCGACGCCATGGACCTCGTTGCAGAAGCGCTCGTTGTCTTCCGCCTTCTTGAAGTAGGGCAATACGTCGTTGTACCCCCAGCCGGCGGCTCCCTGCTCGACCCAACCGTCGTAGTCGGCGGGCACGCCGCGGATGTAGATCATCGCATTGACTGAACTGCCACCGCCCAGCACGCTGGCCTGAACCATGGTCGGCGCTTCAGTGCGATGCTGGTCCTCGGTGGGTTCCCAGGCATAGCGCTTGAGCAGCGGGCCCTGGGCCGTTTTGTAGTAGGCACCGGGGATATGGATATAGGGGCTGCGATCGCGAGGCCCTTCTTCAAAAAGAACAACGGATGCACAAGAGTCTTCGCTCAGACGCGATGCGACCGTGCAGCCGGTCGAACCGCCTCCGATCACGATGAAATCCACCATGACGACCTCAGTTATTTTTAGTGTTCAGTGGGTAGTGAAAAGGCTTTGATCAACCAACCAATCGGGTCAAAAGCGCCTTCAGCTCTCTGGCGACTTCGTAGCTGTTTTGCTGCTGCTGTTTTTTGCAGAACAACTCACAACTCCACCAGCCGACGTAACCGGTGGCTTTTACCGCTGCGGTCCACTCGGCAAGATCCAGCACTCCGCTGCCCGTGGGGACATCCCTGAGGACTTCTTCATTGGGAATACCGCCCTCGAAGGCGAGCGAGTCACAGACATGCACGCCGTAGATAACGTCCTTGTTCATCCCCGCAATGTCCTGTGGTGTGACACCGGAGGTAAAGCAATGCCAGTAATCGACAACCATCCTGACGTTATCGCGCTCGGTGCGATCGATCAGCTGCAACTGGTGTTCCAGGCTGTTCAAGGGCGTCCAGGACAAGGCCTCAAGGTAAAGCAGCAGATCGTACTGCCGGGCCAGATCGGCCAGCGTTGCAAGGTTCCTCGCGGTCAAGGTGTACTGCTCGGATTCATCTCGGCCCAGCAAACCGCTGTAGTGCTCACGCTTGGCGCCTCGCTGAAAATCCAGCACGGCCTGTACGTTGATCGGCCCGGTGAGCACTTGCACGCCTTTGGCGCCGGCCAGCTTGGCCAGTTGAAAAAGCCGCTCCGCTTCCTTCAACAGGTCATCACGTTCGGCGCCCTGACGTTCGATATCCCTCAGGTAACCGATACCCGGAACGTGGACTCCTTTGAGCAGCTCCTGAAGTTCACGCTCGGAATAACCGGCCTGCAGATACGCTTCCAGTTTGGCGCTGTTGATCTCCAGCGCATCGAAACCCACGGCCTGTGCAATGTCGATATCCATCGCCAGGGTCGAATGTTTTGCGACTGTGGAATGCAGGACCAGAATGTTCGTTTGGGTTGCCATATGACTCTCCTACCGTTGTTACTGATTGTAGAGAGATGGGGTTCAACAAGAGATTTCGCAGTCCGGGTAAATTCGCCGCAACCTGACGCAGTGGCTGCGTCAGGTTGGATCATTGGCGACCCGCCAGGCGGTCAGCCAGGCTGGCAACAGACAACGCGGCGGCATCCAGTCTTTCCTGGGGCAAGGTGCCCAGGGCAACAGCGGTGACGATGGCCCGAACCATCTGCGCCATCTCCGGCATTGCCTTGGCGGAAATCAGCAGCAGATCCGCGCCGGCATTCAATGCCGCCACCGCCACTTCGCCGAGGGACAACTGGCCGATGGTGGAGCGGTGGTCCAGGTCGATGGTCATGACCAAACCCTTGAACCCCAGTTCCTGGCGCAGCACGCCGATCAGCTCGGGGGAAAGGGAGGCGGCAGCGGGCGGCGTGCAGGCACTGAAAATCGCCGGTCCCATCATCACCGCGTCCGCCCCGGCCTCGACTCCGGCCTGAAACGCGGGCCAGTAACGACGTAGCTGCTCCATGGATTCACCGACCACGGCCTCTTCAGTCGATGGCTGGCGCAGCAACACCGGATGCCCGGGGAAGTGCTTCAGCGTGCTGGCCAACCCGGCCCGCCGCACGCCACGGACATAGGCGCCAACCATTGCCGCGGCCTGCTCGATATCATCGGACAGCGTACGTCCCGCCAACCAGACATTGGTGCCACCGACCACATCGGCCGTGGGCGACAGCAGCAGGTTCACCCCGGCGTTGCGCACCGCGGTTGCCACCTGAAAGCAGGCCTCTTCCAACTCGACACTGTCCATGGACCTGGCCAGATCGGGCTGCGGCAAAGCCGGAGTTACCCCTTGCAAGCGGTGAACGGCGGAAATATCGGCATCCGCCGCCAGCAGCAGAGGACCGCCCTGCTCGGTTGCCGTGCCGGTGAAGCGTTGCCACTTTTCCAGGGTTTCCGATTGCAGGCGAGTCGTGCTCATTTTTCCGCTGACGTACTCCTCGGCCGTCTCGCCAAACAGCAGGCTGCGCCCGCCATTGCCGAGAAACCGGCGCACGTCATCGCTCAGCTCCAGCTCGAGCAATACCGGAAACAGGACGCTGTAGGCCTTGCTTTCATTGGTGCTCATGATCAACCCCATGGGTGGCGATTGCGAGCTGGCGAACCTTGGCGGCGGCGTCCAACAGTACCTGGCGCTCCAGGATGCCATCCTGCACGGCCATGACAATCGCATCGGCGATAGCGTCCAGACCGGACTCACTGGAGACCAGCAACAGATGCGCCCCGGCCACCAATGAAGCGACGGCGGTGTCAGTGATGGAATTGCCCCGCAGAATGGACACCGCGTCGAGGTCATCGGAAATGATCAGCCCACCGAAGCCAAGGGTGTCACGCAGCACACCAATAACCTTGGCCGAGGTTGAGGCCGAGTGATCAGGGTCGATGGCGGGGAACACCGCCGGCCCTGGCATCACCGCTTTCACACCGGTAGCGATGACTTCCTTGAAGACTTCGAGGTTGTCATGGAGCAACTCCAGAGGTCCCGGCACCGTGGCTTCAGCAATCGCCGGATCATGCTCAGTCACATAGTGCCCTGGGAAATGCTTGGCGGTGGCGATGACACCCGCGCGTTGCACCCCACGGATAAAAGCGCAGGACACCCGGCTGACCTCAACCGGGTCGGCGCCCAGGTGTCGATTGAGCAACCACGGGTTGGCACCGGTGACCACATCGACAATCGGTGCCAGGAACAGATTGAGACCCAGACCACGGGCCACGGTCGCCATCTCAAAGCAGCGCTGTTCGATGTCCTGGGCGCCGAGATCTTGAAGCTGTGTCCTGGAAGCGACAGCGGGTACCAAGTGGTGCAGGCGTTCAATCCCACCAAGCTCCTGGTCCACCGCAATCAGCACTGGCGCGCCGGCCAAGGCCGCCGCCTCCTGCACGACATTGATAAAGTCAGCCTGGGATTCGGCGGCCTTGCGCGCCGGGCTCATGTCTCGGCCGACATATTCATCCCGGGTTTCCCCCAGCAACAGGGAGACACCACCACGGCTCAGGTAACGGCGCACAGTGTCGTCCAGTTGCAAATCCCCGAATGCGGGGAGCAGTACCGAATACGCAGCGCGATGCAGTTCACTTGACATTGCTTTTCCTCAACAGCGTTAGGGTGAGCAGAATGCTCAACTTCGTGGATACGCGGGCGTGCCACGCATGGAATCAATCTGGAAAAGGCACCCAGGCACGCCGCCGATGGGACTCGACGCAGGCCTGGGACAACAGCACACCGCGCACGCCCTCCTGAATGTCCGGCAACGGCACACCGGTCGCGCTGCGCCAGCCCTTCCCGGCATCCAGGGCCTGGGCAAAGTCAGCGTAGAGAACGGCCAGCGCCTCCAGGTAGCCTTCAGTGTTACCCGCCGGCAAACTGGTGAAGGTCAAGGTCTGCGCCACGTTATCCCCCTGGCCACGCCGGTAGACACGGTCGGCACCATCGGTGGGTGTGAACAGCAAGGTTTCCGGCGACTCCTGGCACCACTCGAGCGAGGCCTTGCTGCCGATGACTTTGAAACGCAGGCCGTTACGATGACCCGGTGCCGCAAGGCTGGCCCATAACAAGCCATCCACGCCGCCTTCGAATTCCAGTTGCACCACGCAGGTATCGTCCAGCCCCCAATCGGGCACTACGGTGGTCAACTTCGCATTCAACTGCGTGCAGCGCCGTCCGGACAGGAACTCCAGCATATTGAAGGCATGGGTCCCGACATCGCCCAGGGCCCCGGTGGGGCCGGCTTTGCGAGGGTCACCGCGCCAGGCCAGGCTCTTGCTCAAACCCGTCACACCCGGTGCCAACCACTCCAGCAGGTATTCGACATACAGGAAGCGCACCTACCCCAACTCGCCGGCCTGGATACGGCTGCGGGCATCGCGAACCATGGGGTAGCCTTGATAGGTATAGGTCAGCGCAAAAAACGTATCGTGCCACGCGGCAATACTGGCCAGCTCCAAGGCTTCTTCTGGGTGGTTGACCAGGGGCTTGTCGCAGATCACCGGGACCCCCGACTCAAGGAACAACCGGCACGGCTCGAAATGCAGGTGATTGGGCGTGACGATAACCACCGCCTCAATGGGATCGGGCCGACGTGACTCGGCAGCCGCCATGGCCTCGAAAGACAGGTAGATACGGTCTGGCTCGAGGTTGAGCGCAGCCCCCGCCTCCCGGCATTTGTCCGCATCCGCGGAGAACGCTCCGGCGACGATGTCGAAGCGATTACACAGGCGCATCGCGGCACGGTGGTAACTGGCAAAGTAGGCGCCTTGCCCACCACCGACCATGCCGACCTTGAATCGCCTTTTCCCGGGAATATCACCGGTCAACCTTGCCATCGCTGAAACTCCACGGAGAGCCTGGAGCCGAGTATCAAGGGGGATGTTGTGTTTCTCCATTTCGCACACGGTCGATACCTGACGCGAACTGAAGCACCCCGCCACAACCCGCGGTGTTACCCACGAAAAATCAATCTGTTACTGACTGGGGTCGCGAGTAACCGGGAACATCCCGGCGAACGGATTTCGCCCCGAAAAACAGCAGCCCCTTGCGCATCAGCGTTGCCTGACAATGGGCAAAACCGCTTACAATCTGACGCATACACGGATGGATGAAAGTGCCCCGTGCCCACTATAAACCGGCATGAAACATGCTTTATCCATCACCAGGACGCTCAAGTGTTTGAGGAAGTTATGACGGTTAAGCAACAGGTTATTCGATAACCGCGCTATAACTTGCATAACTGGCGACTTAACCCAGCCCATCGAGAGAATAATGCCCCGTCGCGCAGACTCACCCACCCTGTCGTTAGCGGCCGCCACTTCGCACCCGGAGCGGCAGCAGGTACGCAGTGACTTGCAAGCCAATGTGCAAAAGAACCTGAGTACCCTGGTGGAGTCCTGCCGGTCCGTGGCCGACATGTGCCGCAAAGTTGATGTCAACCGCCAGCAGTTCAACAAGTACCTGGTGGGCCAACACGTCCCTTCACAAAAGATCCTTCAGAAAATCGGTCGCTATTTCATGATGGAAGCGGAAGATCTTTTCCGCCCGCCCGCCGAGTTCAAGAAGTTCTATGAAGGGTATGAAAACGAATTGCCGACAGACTTGCGTGCCTCGGAGCAATTCAATCATTTCCTGCCGTTGGCCAAACAGTCGGCTGACTTGCTCGAAGACTATCTGGGCGTCTATTACCGCTACCACAATTCATCGATCTACAAGGGCCGGATCCTGCGCTCGGTCACCTGCCTGTATCGCGCCGATTCGATGGTGCAGTACGTCACCGTAGAACGCTTTCCGTTGCGCGATGGCAGCGGCAAGATCGGCTATTCATTCACCTATCACGGGTTTTGCCTGCTGCTGGGCGACCGGTTGTTCATGGTGGATTTCGAAGGCAAGCAACGTAACGAGATGACGTTTTCAATCCTGACGCCACAACATCGTCGCCCGATCCGCTTCCTCTATGGACTGGTGACGGGGGTGGCTTCGTCCTCGTTCCGCCAGCCCTTCTCCACCCGCATGGCACTGGGGCTCGTGGACAAGGGCAAGATCCGCAAGCACCACTTGCGCAACGCCACCGCCGTACTGCCCAGCGATCAGTCCATCCCCCTGGAAGTGCGTGAATACATGACCGGCGACAACGCCACCATCGTCTGGGGCGGTCAGGACTGAGGCACTTGCAGGGCCGCTTCGTGGCCCTGCCGCACCGCCATCACCTCGACCAGCGACGGCCCCTTGCTGTTCAGCGCCTTGATCAGGGCGGGGTTGAGTTGCGAAGCGTATTCGACCCGCCAGGCTTCAAGGCCAAAGTTGCGGGCAATCCCGGCAAAATCCGGGGAGTAAGGCTTGCCGTCGGGCAAATTGAATTCACCGGCCCGATGCGGCGCCATGGGCAGCGCTTGTGCATCGCCCAGGTCACCACTGCTGTTGAAGACCAGGAACACCACCGGAATGCTGTGCATCATGCACACCGCCATCTCCTGCATTGACTGCAGGAAATCCCCGTTGCCCACGGCACACACCACCTGGCGCGCCGGCATGGCGAGCTTTGCCCCGATGGCCGCTGGCACCGCCCAGCCCAAGGTGTCGGGATTCCCGGCGCTGAGCTGCCGGCCCGGGTAGTGGAGAGGAAACATCTCGCGGACCATGGCCTGGATGCGCCCCCCACCGACCACCAGGAGCGCATCCCCTTCCAGCACCGAGCGCGGCGCGCGACCTTCGCGCAACACGACTGTTTTTCGCCGGATGACCTGGGGTTCCGCCCGCAAGGTGGCGGGCGGCAGGCGGGCGTCGATGGAGGCGTGCTGAACCGCCACGTCAATAGCCAGGCTGACGGGACCTGCGCGGTCGTTCAACATCGTATCGAACGCCTGGCGCAGGGCCTGGGGAAGTTGCTCGATCACCGACACCACGCCCTGCTCTTTCGTGTCGGCGGCGCCCGCCTCGACCCGGGCATCGCTGATGAGCAGCAGCGCCGAGGCGTCCTCCCGGGCAACCGCCAGGGCTCCCAGCGCTTTGGAAAGGCCCGTCGACCCCGTCAGCACGACGGCCATGGGACGGCCGCAGGCACGAAAGTAGCCATCGGCAAGATGGACGGCGCTGTGCACCTGCATGACGTGAATAAACGGAATATCGGTCCCCGGCGTCAGCAACGCCTCCAACAGCGCCCAGGAGCCGTCACCCGGCATCCCGGCCACATAGTCGACACCGTTCGCTTTCAGCGCTTTCGCAACAATCTGGCCACCAGTGAGTTTCACGCAACACTCCCGTCAAACAGGCGCCGGCCTCGGCGCGAATGCACCGCGCCTCGTCCAAGGATCGCCTCGGGAGTATTGGCCCGGAACAGGCCCGGCTCAATTTCGCACCCCAGGCAAAAGAGACGCAGGTTGACGCAACCGCCCACCCTTCCCACCCGCCTGGGGAGAACCATCGCCGGCAGGCGCCAGCTGCGCCGATTAGGTCACTTTGATGCGTCAGAGTGCGTCGCTTTTAAAAGGCCTGCGAAATTGAGTGCCCTGCCTGCCCAGCGAATACTCAATCCATGAAAACAACAAGCCGAGCCTATCAAGCGCTGGGCGCGCCGCTTCAGGCCTTGATGTTGCAAGCCAAGTACAAGCCCTGCGTCGCCCAGCCGAGGAAGAGTCAATCGGATCAGTTGAGGCCTCAACCGCCTCTCCAGCCGCAGGGAATCAATGCTGGCCATAACACTGCCGATCTACACCACCGCAGACAACAATTTGCACCCACCACCCTAGGCAGGAACTCGAAATGAAAAAAGAAAATGAGACGGGTTATGGTTTGACCGGCATTGGCCTGGACGCCCTCACCTTGAAACGGCGCACGTTTTTGCTGGGTGCCGCCGCCTCGGCGGCCGGGTTGTATATCGGCTCGTTCGCGCCGAGTGTGTTTGCCGCTACAGGTGGCCACCTGGAAATTCTCGGTTGGGAAGGTGAAACCGGTGAAGCTGAATTGGCCGATTGGCGCAAGCAGAGGGGTATCACTGTCCACTCCAGCTATGCCAGCAACCAGGACGACATCACCGCCCGACTGGCCGGCACCGATCCCGTGCAGCTTGACCTGACCATGTACGCCCTGGGCTACGAGAAGATCTATAAGGAAATGGGCCTGCTCAAGGCCATCGACACCTCGAAGGTTCCCAACTACTCGGCCGACAACACCCTGCCGTTGTTCTACAAAGGCAGCCGCTGGTACTGGGATGGCAAGCAATGGGGCATTCCGCTGCTGTGGGGCATGAACACCATCGTCTACAACCCCAAGAAGGTGAACAAACCGACCGAGTACAAGGATCTGCTGGACCCGAAACTCAAGGGCCGGCTGACCTTTGTCGATGACGGCACCTCGAACTGGTCACTGATCGCGACCATTGGCGGCTACGGCGACAAATACCCCAACCTGACCCATGCCGAGTTCAAGGACTGCTTCGAGAAACTCAAGCCTTACCGGGATCAGTGCCGCGTATTTGCCGCCTCTTCGGGCGATGCGGTGTCCCTGCTGGTATCGGGCGAAGTGGATGCGGTGTTCTCGGCGTCCGCCAATACCCCGAGCGAAACCATCAAGCGCGGCGTAACGACCGCACTCTCTGTCCCCCAGGAAGGGGCAGCCCTGTGGTGCGATGCCTTGTTCATTCCGAAAACCGCCAAGGACATCCCCCTGGCCCTGGATTTCATCAACAAGACACTGGAGGCCGAAACCCAGGCCAAGATGGCGACCACCATGTTCTCCGCCGTCGTCAATCCCAAGGCCATCCCCCTGCTCTCCGCCGAGCTGAGAAACACCTTCGACTACGAGCACCTGGACAGCTTCTTCGAGAAATCCAAACTCTACGGCCAGCCGCCGCTGAGCTCTGACCAGTATGTCACCTATGCTGAATGGATCGATCAGTGGGCCAACTTCAAAGGCTCGTTCTAGAGCTCTCGACGGAACAGTAGAGTGCGTGTTTTCGAACACGCTGCTCTCACGCCAAAGCGCCCTCGTTATCGAAAAAAAGCACAGGCAACCTCATCATGACCGTAGTCAACAACAGCGAACCCATCACCCTTGAAGGCAAGGATTCGAAGGCCCTCAACCCCATAAAAATCGATAAGAAAACCCTCAGCGGCTATTGGCTGGCATCGCCCCCGCTGCTCTTTCTGCTGGTGTTTTTCCTGGTGCCATCCGTGCTGCTGCTGGTTGCCAGTTTCTGGACCGCCAAGACCTTCAGCATGGAGCCCGCCGCGACGCTGGCCAACTATGTCAGGGCACTGGGCGCCAGCGGGTTCTATGAATCGCTGTGGATCGCCCTGCAAAACGGTTTCTGGACCGCCTTGCTCTCCACCGTCATCAGTGCCCCGGTGGCCTACTACATCGTTTATCGAACACGCTCCAATGCCGTGCTGTACCTGGCCCTGATCTCGTGGTTTTCCAGCTACCTGGTACGGGTCTATGCATGGCGCTCGATCCTGGGCACCAACGGGGTGATCAACTCGACGTTGCAGCACTTCGGCCTGATCGACCAACCGCTGGAATGGCTGGTGTTCAGCAAGTTCTCGGTGGTATTGACCCTGGTGCACATCATGCTGCCCTTCACCCTGTTGCTGCTGGTGTCGGGCCTGCGGGATATCAAGCGCGATTACCTGGAGGCCGCTGCCGACCTGGGCGCCAGCGGCGCCACCATCCTCTGGCGGGTGATCATGCCGATGGCGCACAAGAGCATTGTCAGTTCATTCATGTTCACTTTCGTCCTCGCCGCCAGTGACTACGTCACGCCGCAAATGCTCGGCGGCAGGGATGCGATGACCACCGGCCTGGTGATTGCCAACCAGTTTCGCTCGGTCGGCAACTGGCCGCTGGGTGCGGCGATGGCCTACCTGCTGCTGATTGTATTCATGCTGGTGTACGCGCTGCTGCTGGGCTTTTTGCGGGCTGCAAACCTGGCCCCCGGCAAGCGCTATCACGACTGAATGCCGCCCACCCAAAGGTAACTCGCCATGATTCGGTTATTCACTTACGTCTATATGCTGTTCCTCTATGCACCCATCGCGATTATCGCGCTGTTCAGCTTTCACTCATCCGCCTCGCTGTCGTTCCCCTTCGAAGGGTTCTCGACCCAGTGGTATGAGGCGCTGTTCAGCAGTTCGGACTTCATGACGGCACTGACCAACAGTGCCATCGTTGCCGTCAGTTCGGCCATCCTCACCACGCTGCTGGGCACGTTCTCGGCACTGGCGCTGATGCGCATGAAAGGTCGTGTGAAGGCCGTGTTCGCTTTTATGAACTTCGCGCCCATCACCTTGCCCGGGTTGTTCCTGGGGATCGCCCTGGTGATTTTCTTCTCGTTGATCGGCCTGCCCCGCTCACTGCTGACGGTGGTCATCGGTCATACGCTGTTCACCTTTCCGTTCTTCGTCGAATCGGTGCGCTCACGGCTGGAATACTT
This sequence comes from Pseudomonas gingeri, assembly GCF_013385425.1. GTDB lineage: Bacteria > Pseudomonadota > Gammaproteobacteria > Pseudomonadales > Pseudomonadaceae > Aquipseudomonas > Aquipseudomonas gingeri_D. Next base: position 33,435 of record NZ_JACAQA010000002.1, read on the forward strand.
CGACCTGTCGTTCGAAGAGGCCGCCCGTGACCTCGGTGCCTCGCCCCTGAAGGCGTTCTGGCTGGTGACGCTGCCGATCATCGGCCCGACCATCGCCGGTGCCGCGATCCTGGCGGTGGCACTGTCCATGGACGAATTCCTGATCACCGTGTTCGTCACCGGCAGCGATACCACGTTGCCCCTGATGATTCTTTCGATGATGCGCCGCGCCGTCAGCCCCACCATCAATGCCGCCTCGGTATTCATGCTGGTGGTGACCATCGCCATTATCGCCATTGCCGGCCTGGTCATGACCTTGCGCCGTCGCCGCCTCGAACTTGAACGTGCTGAAACCGTAGAGTAATCACCATGACCAATAGCATTGAACTGACCGGAATTTCCAAAAGCTACGGCAACCTGACCGCCCTGGGCAAAGTCGACCTGACGGTCAAGCGCAACGAGATCCTGACCCTGCTCGGCCCCAGCGGCTGCGGCAAGACCACCCTGATGCGCATCATCGCCGGCTTCGAAGAGCCCACCACCGGCAAGGTGGTGATCGACGGCAAGGACTCCACGTCCCTGGCGCCGGAACACCGTCCGGTCAATATGGTGTTCCAGAAATACGCCCTGTTCCCTCACCTGGATGTGTTCGACAACGTGGCCTTCGGCCTGCGCCTGAAGAAAAAACCCAAGGACGAGATCAAGCGTGAAGTGAACAAGGCGCTGGAACTGGTGCAACTGGAGAGCTTCAAGAACCGCTGGATCTCCGAGCTCAGCGGCGGGCAGGCACAACGTGTGGCCCTGGCCCGCGCGCTGGTGAACCGGCCCGCCGTGCTGCTGCTGGACGAACCCCTGGCGGCCCTGGACTTGAAGATCCGCCACCATATGCTCAACGAGATCAAACGCATCCACGAAGAGACCTCGACCACCTTCGTCTATGTCACCCACGACCAGGACGAGGCAATGATCCTCTCGGACCGCGTGGTGCTGCTGAACAAGGGCGGCATCGAGCAGATCGGCGGGCCACAAGAGATGTACTGGTCGCCCCGCACCTTGTTCGCCGCGAAATTCTTCGGCGACACCAATATCGTCAATGGCACCTACCGGTCGGGTGATACCCGTGACGGCTATGTCGAGCTGCCGTTCGGGCGTTACGCCCATACCGCCAAGGCCAGCTTGGGGACCGGGCCGGTCAATGTGTCGATCCGCCCCGAGACCATCGGCCTTGAGCCGGCGCTCGGCGCCACGCTGGCCGACGGTGCCTTTGCCGGGAAAGTCAAAGACACCTCGTTCATCGGCAACCGGGTGATTTACCGAGTGGAAGTTGCCGGCGGCAGCTTCACCCTCAAATGCCAGCAACTGCCCACCCCCGGCACTCACGCACTGCCGCCGGGTACGGATGTGGCGCTCACCTGCAAACCCGAGAGCTTTGTGGTGCTACCCGCCTGAATGACAAGGGTTTGAACCTGACCTGAGCTCGACGCTGGAGCATGACCTGTTTAATCAGGGCATGCTCCAGCGTTTTTTTTCGAGCGATACTCCGCGTGTTCCATCAGGCAAAAAAAAGCTCCCCGGGTAGGGAGCCTGGAGCGATTGAAGGATTGCCCTCAAGCGGGCTTCTTGTAGCGACGAATACGGATATCCGCCTGTTCCTTGTGCCCGGCGAAGCCTTCCATACCGCACAAACGCGAGCAGTATTCGCCCACCAGCACTGAGGCCTCATCCGTCAGCACACGCTGGTAGGTGCAGGTCTTGATGAACTTGCCGACCCAAAGGCCACCGGTGTAACGCGCTGTGCCGGTGGTGGGCAGGGTGTGGTTGGTGCCGATGACCTTGTCGCCATAGGAAACGTTGGTGCGCTCACCGAGGAACAGCGCGCCGTAGTTGGTCATGTGCTCCAGGAAATACAGCGGATCCCTGGTCATGACCTGCACGTGCTCGGAAGCAATCCGGTCGGCTTCCTGCACCAGCTCATCCACCGTGTCGCACAGGATGATCTCGCCATAATCACGCCAGGCGACTGAAGCCACGGGAGCGGTGGAAAGGATGGCCAACTGGCGTTCTATTTCCGCCGGCAGGGTTTCCGCCAGCTCGGCGCTATTGGTCAGAAACACCGCGGGCGAGTTGATGCCGTGCTCAGCCTGGCCGAGCAAATCGGCGGCGATGATTTCGACATCGCTGCTGTCATCGGCAATCACCAGGGTTTCGGTGGGGCCGGCGATCAGGTCGATACCGATCTTGCCGAACAGTTGGCGCTTGGCTTCGGCGACATAGGCGTTGCCGGGGCCGACGATCATGTCCACCGCTTTGAACGTGTCGGTGCCCAAGGCAAAAGCGGCAATCGCCTGCACCCCGCCAACGCAATAGATTTCATCGGCCCCGGCCAGGTACATGGCGGTCACGATGGCCGGATGGGGCTTGCCGTCAAACGGCGGTGCGGCGGCGATCACACGTTTCACCCCCGCCACCTTGGCGGTCAGTACGCTCATATGGGCCGAGGCCAGCAACGGGTATTTCCCGCCCGGGATGTAGCAAGCCACCGAGTTCACCGGGATATTGCGGTGCCCGAGGATCACACCCGGCAGGGTTTCGACTTCGACGTCGTGCATGGAGGCCTTTTGCACTTCGGCAAAACGGCGAACCTGGGCCTGGGCGAACCTTATGTCGCCGATTTCCTGCTCCGAAAGACTCTCGACGCACGCGGCAATTTCCTCGTCAGTCAGCCGGAAAGAGACCGGCGACCAGTGATCGAACTTCTTCGAGTATTCACGCACGGCGGCGTCGCCGTTGCTGGCCACGTCGGCGATGATTTGCTCAACGGTAGCGCGGACTTGGGAAGCAATCTCGGCTTGGGCTTCAACCGGTTTGCTGGTTTTCAGGTATCGAATCATCAATGGGCTCCAGGTGGTTCTTGAGTGCATGCCAGACGCACTCGGCGTCAGCGATCATCTTTTCCCAGCCCCCTGCCCCGGGCAATTTCGCAGCCTCGTTATTGGTGACGCAACCTGACGCAGCACAGACGCAATGTTGAAGCGCTGCCAATGACGCATAAGTTATTCGTATAACTTTTTTTATGAAAAGCTGAAAACCCATGCTTCATTGGCACTACCTGCCGCCATTTGACCGATTAAACAGCCATAAAATCGCCATTAAAGAGCGTAATACCGGCTTGGGTGAAAAAAAACGACAGGGCCATTGACTTAGGAATACGGAGTGATAGTTTAAATAAACGGTTATACGTATAACCCAATAATCACACCCAACCCAAAGAGGTGACCAACCGTGAGTCGAGTCTTGTATCTGTTCGGGGGCTGGCCCGGCCATTACCCCTACGAAATCGCGGCATGGGCGCGGACCGTTTTCCAGGAGCTGGACTTCGATGTCGAAGAATCGACCGATATCTTCACCCTGGACAGGGACTTGACCGGTTATGACCTGATCGTGATCGGCTGGAACAACGCTGTCACCACCGAGACGTTGACCGCCTCCCAGGAAAACCGCCTGCTCGAAGCAATCGAAAGCGGCACCGGCCTGGTGGGCTGGCACGGGGCTGGCGCGGCCTTTCGCGCCAGCCTCAAGTACCACTGGGTGTTGGGCGGCTCCTTCCTTGAGCATCCGATGGGCGAAGGTTTCCCCCACCCGTACCAGGTCAATGTGATCGACCACAGCCACGAGGTGACTCAGGGCGTCGAGGATTTCGAAGTCCGCTCCGAGCAGTACTACATGCAGGTCGACCCGAACATCCAGGTGCTGGCCGAAACCACCTTCGACGGCAACCCGTTCCCCTGGCTCGAGGGCCATCGCAGCCCGGTGGCCTGGGTACGCCAGTGGGGCCTGGGGCGGGTGTTCTATCACTCCATCGGGCACGACACCAGCAACCTGGCCGACCCGAATATCCGCCGCCTGACCAAACAGGGCCTGAACTGGGCGACCCGCGGGCGCGCGGCCAGCACCGAACACACCGACGCAACCACCCCCGCTTCATCCAACCTAGGAGTCCTGTCATGACTAAATTGACCGGCAGCCAGATCGTGGCACAAACCCTGAAAAATTATGGCGTCGAGTACGTCGCCGGTATCCCTGGCCATGGCATCTGGACACTGACCGATGCCTTCCTCGAGGAAGACTCGAAGCTCAAGTTCATCCAGGTCTTCCACGAGCAGAGCGCGGTTCACCTCGCCGACGGTTACTACCGGGTCAGCGGCAAGCCGATGGCGGCCGTCACCTCCATCGGTGCCGGCGCGGCCAATACCGTGATCGGCATGGCCACCGCCTTCACCGACTCCACCAGCCTGATGCTGATCACCGGCGGGCCACCCACCCACATGCGCGGCCACGGGTTGTTGCAGGAGCTGGAACGCTACACCGACAACGACTTCCCGAAAATCGCCGAGGCCGTCACCAAGCGCCATTGGGTGGCCACCCGCGTCGAAGAGCTGCCGTTCATGATGCACCGCGCCTGGAGTGCGATGGTCACCGGGCGTCCGGGTCCGGTGCACCTGGAAATCCCGATGGATGTGCAGGCCGAAGCGGCTGAAGTGACCCTGCATGCCCTGGAAGAACGTACCCCTATCGGCAAAAGCTTCCCGGATCCTGCCGCTACGGCGCGGGCGGTGGAAGAGCTGAAAGCCAGCAAACGCCCGGTGCTGGTCATCGGCGGCGGGGTCATTACCGGTGAGGCCAGCGCTGAAATACTTGCCCTGGCCGAAGCCTGGAAAATCCCGGTCGTCACCACCTGGAACGGCAAGAGCGGTTTCCCGGAAGATCACCCGTTGTTCGCCGGCAGCGTTGGCCAGACCGGCACCCTGTGCGGCAACAAGGTCGCCTCCACCGCCGATGTGATCATCGCAGTGGGTTGCCGCTTTACCGACTGGTCGTCGTCCAGCTATGCCAAGGGCGTGACCTTTGCCATCCCGCCCTCGAAGTTGATCCATATCGACATCGATCCCCACGAGATCGGCAAGAACTATCCGGTGACCGTGGGTATTTGTGCCGACGCGAAACACGCGCTGGCCGCCATCGTGGAAGGTTTGAAAGGCCAGACGGTGGATCGCGAAGAGTACCTGAACGACCTGCGCGGCTATCAGGACGAGTGGGAAAGCAAACTGGCCGGCCGTCGTGACTCCGACCGTTTCCCGTTTACCTCGCAACGCCCGCTGGGCGCACTGCGCAAGATCTTCCCGCGCGACACCATCGTGGTCGTCGGCTCCGGCAACACCCAGGGCGCGGTCAAGCAGACCTTCCCGGTGTACACCCCACGCACGCACCTGACCTCCGGCGGTTTCTCGTCCATGGGCTGGGCGGTACCCGCCGCTATCGGCGCCAAGCTGGCCGCGCCGAACCAGCCGGTGGTGTGCATCCTCGGGGATGGCGATTTCCTGATGACCTCCCAGGAAATTGCCATCTGCGTCACCAACAACATTCCCGTGGTGTTCCTGATCCAGAACAACGCCGGCTACATGTCGATTCGCGGTGGCCAGCGCAAGCAGACCAGCCGTCATATCGGTACCGAGTTCAACCACCCGGACGGCACGCCCTACAGCCCGGACTTCAAGGCGGTCGGCGAAGCCTTCGGCCTGAAATCCTATCGCGTCGAGCGCCCTGAGGATCTTGAGCCGATCCTTCAGGAGGCCCTGGACCTGAACGTGCCGGTACTGATCGAAGTGCCGACCGACCGCGACGCCGCAGGCCCGTGGGTACCCGGCTGGTGGGACTTCCCGATTCCGGAATACATCACCGACGAACGCCAGGATGAATACTGGCAAATCCGTAACTCCGAACAACACCTGTAAACGCTGGAGCAGCTCAATATGAGTGATGCATTGATTTCGCATCATGCAGAGCTGAAACCACAACCGAGGGCGCCCCGCGCCCTCGACGTGGTGACACCTGATGCAGATGGCACTATCAACTGTGATGTGGTGATTATCGGTTCGGGCATGGGCGGTTCGACTTTCGCCCATGCCCTGCGCGACAGCGGGCTGGATATCGTGATCGTCGAACGCGGTGATTTCCTGCCCCGTGAGATCCAGAACTGGAGCGCCGAAGCCGTCTTCGGCCAAGGCCGCTACCGCAACGCCGAATCCTGGCTGGACCAGGCCAACCAGGCGTTTTCCCCCGGGGTGTTTTATTACGTCGGCGGCAACACCAAATTCTACGGCGCCATGCTCCCCCGGTTTCGCGAGGCGGACTTCGGCGAAATCCAGCATGCCGAAGGCCTGTCGCCGGCATGGCCCATCAGTTATGCCGAGTTCGAACCCTGGTACGCCGAAGCGGAGAAGCTCTACCGGGTGCATGGCCAGGCCGGCGCCGACCCCAGCGAACCCTGGCGCTCCGGCCCCTATCCGCAACCGGCGCTTGCCCATGACGCGGCCCTGGCTCCCCTGGCGCAACGTCTGCGGCTGTCCGGACTCACCCCCTTCGTGATGCCGGCGGCGGTGGACTATGGCGACGGCGGTGACTGCGTGTTGTGTTCAACCTGCGACGGCTACCCTTGCCTGCTCGATGCCAAGGCCGACGCCGAAGTCTCGGCGTTGAGGCCGGCCTTGCGCGGTGGCAGCGTCCGGCTGTTGACCCGTACCGCCATAAAACGCCTGAGCACCGCCGCCGACGGTCGCAGCGTCAGCGAGGCCCACGGCCAGCTCGACGGGCGCGATGTGACGCTGCGCGCCAAACGCTTCGTGCTGGCCTGCGGTGCGGTGAACAGTGCCGCGCTGTTGTTCAAGTCGGCCAGCCCCCAGCACCCGGAGGGCCTGGGCAACAGCTCGGGGCAACTGGGCCGCAACTACATGGTGCACAACAGCACCTTCATGCTGGCCGTGGACCCTCGGCGCAAGAACAAGGTCACCTTCCAGAAGACCCTGGCCGTCAACGACTGGTACAGCGCCGGCCCGCACAATGCGTTCCCTCTGGGGAACGTGCAAATGCTCGGTAAAATCCGCGAGCCGATGATCAGCGCCATGCGCCCCTGGTTGCCCAGGTTCGCCTCGCGCTACATCACCGACCACAGCGTCGACCTGTACCTGACCTCCGAGGACCTGCCGACCCAGGACAACCGTGTCACCTATGACAAGCAACGCGGCGCGATCAAGGTCCACTGGACGCCCAACAACCTCATGGCCCATGAGGGCCTGGTGAGCAAGACCAGTGATGTGCTGCGCAAGGCCGGCTACCCGCTGATCCTGAAAGCGCGCATGGGCATCGCCACCAACTCCCACCAGTGTGGCACCGCCGTGATGGGCAAGGACCCGACCACCAGCGTGCTGGACCTGAACTGCAAGCTGCATGACCTGGATAACGTCTGGGTGGTGGACAGCTCGTTCTTCCCGTCGTCGGCCGCGGTCAATCCGGCGCTGACCATCGCCGCCAATGCGCTGAGGGTCGCGGCGCATTTCAGCACTGGCCAATGAAAAAAGGCGGCGGTGTGAGGTTCACACCGCCGCCTTTGAGGGACTTACGCGTCTGACGGCCGCACCCTGAGGGTCGAGGTGCGCACCACCAGTTTGGTCGCGAAAATTTTCTGCTGGGGTTCCAGCGGCGTGTCAGCCGGGGCATTCAATTGCTCGGTCAAAAGACGCGCGGCGTAGACGCCCTTCTCCACCATGGGCTGGGCGATGGTGGTCAAGCCGAGCTGCACCGCCTCGGGAATGTCGTCGAAGCCGATCACCGAAAGGGTTTCCGGCACTTTGCGATTGAGCGCATGGGCGGTTTTCATGCAGGCGATTGCCATCACATCCGAACAGGCGACTACCGCCGTGACCTCATTGGACGTCAGCAGCGTGAACGCCGCCGTCTGCCCCGACGTCGAATCCAATCCACCGGCCTCGATCACGCTCAGGTCTTCAAAGGCCAGGCCGGCCGCATTGGCGGCTTCCACATAACCGGTAAGACGCTCACGAACAATGCGCTCACTGGCGCTTTTGAAGCGCTGCTGATCGATCGGGCCGCGATAACCGTCGGGGTTGAGGCGGTCGATGATCACGCCTATCTTGCGATGGCCCAGGTCCAGCATGTGCTGCATCTGCGCGCGGGCCGCGGCGCGATCGTCGATCCCGACAAAAAACGAGTTTTCCACCAGCGGTGAGTCGATCACCACAAAAGGAATGTTCTGTTTCACCACGGCCAACACCGCCGGGTGATCGTCGGGCAGGGTCGAGATAATCAAGCCGTCCACCAGCCCGCGCAAAGCCAGGCTGCCGTGGCTGGCGGCCTGGGCACGCCCGACCAGGCGGTTGTTATTGAGGGGGAACAACGTCAGCGCGACGTTTTCCAGCTCGCCCACTTCACTGATGCCACGCAACAAGGCAATGGTGCAGGGATCGGCGAAGGCCAGGGACAACTTGTCCATCATCATCAGACCGATGGCCCCGATCTTGCCGGAGCGCAGGCTGCGTCCCAGGACGTTGGGGCCTGGATAACCCAAGGAAGCGGCCACCTCAAGGATATGCTCGCGCTGGGCCGAGGACAGTTTGGAGGGGCGATTGTAGGCGTAAGACACCGCAGGCTGGGACACGCCCGCCGCCAGTGCTACGTCTTTCATTGAAACGGCTGCCATCGCTTGCTTCCCAATCTCTTTGAATACCTCGAAGGAGGCCCGTGAAAAAACTGCACTCAGTGTAACCGCTGCGGGGAAACCTTCGGAACCAATCGCGTGGCACTGCCCATGATCGCGAGCATCAACGCGGCCACCGCCAGGAGTGCCCAGGACAAGCTGGTCGCCTGGGCAAACGGCCCGATAACGGCCGGGCCCATGAGGATACCGAGGTAGCCGAGGCTGGTGGCCGCGGCAATCGCCAACTCTCCCGGCATGCTCTTTTGCGTACCCGCCAGGGACAGGTAGACCGGGGCAATGTTCGCCAGGCCGATGCCGATCACCGCAAAGCCCACCAGGTTCACCAGCCAGTTCGGCGCCAGCACGACCACCAGGAATCCGATGATCACAATCAGGCCGCCGCCGATCAGTACCACCCGCGAGCCGAGCTTGAGCAGGATCCGGTCACCCGTCAGACGTCCCAGCGCCATCATCACCGCGAAGGCCGCGTAGCCCAGGCCGCCAATGGAATGCTCGACGCCGCGCACCTGGGTCAGGAACACCGCGCTCCAGTCAAGAATGGCGCCTTCAGCCATAAAAGCGAACAAGCACAACACCCCCAGCACCAGGACTTTGCCCGTGGGCCTGACAAAGGCCGGACTGCCCTCGTCCCCACTGCGCCCGAGCATCTGCCGCCCGTAGGTCAGGACAAAGGCCGCCAGTGCCGCCATGACCGCCGCGCTGGCCTGCAACGGCGTGGCGCCGAGCCAGAGCAATGCGGTGATCCCCGCCGCACTGACAATCGTGCCCAGGCTGAACAAGCCATGAAACCCGGACATCAGCGAGCGACCGGTAGCCCGCTCAACCATCACCCCCTGGACATTCATCGTCACGTCGACCGAGCCACACCCGGCGCCGAACACGGTCAGGGCGAACATCAAGCCGACGAAGGAATCGGTCGTGGCCAGAATCGGCAATGTCAGTAGCACCAGGGCGATACCGACATGCATGGTAAAGCGGCAACCTTTCCGCGCGTTCAGAATGCCGGCGAGCGGCATCATCACCAGAGAACCGAGGCCCAGGCAGAGCAGCAACAGGCCCAGCGCCCCGTCATCGATCCCCGCGCGGCTTCGCGCATAGGGAACCAACGGGGCCCAGGTGCCCATGCACAGGCCCGACATCAAAAACGTCAACCGATAGGCCGACATGTGCGGCGTAGCGCACGGCACAACCCATTCTTGAGAGGACACGCAAACCCCTTGCTCGGACGAAATAAGTTATACGTATAACTCAAAATTTCAAATTAGGCCACCCACCCGGTGCTCGGTGGAGAGCGTAATCTGAAATCGTTGACACACTCTCCTCCTCACGCTTTATTTTTGAAAGTTATTCGTATAACTCAAATGATAAATATCCAGGTGCATAACCACCCGACAAAAATAAAAGGGACCCTGCAGCGCGATGAATACTCTTCAGCAAACACCGATCCCCCTGCGCATTCGCAAGGCGCGTATCGCCACCTTCCTCGGCTTCATGATGATCGGCGCCATGATGTACATCTGGTCCACCGGCGTGAGTGTGTTCGATGCGTGCCCCCAAGGCTGGCGCGGCCCGCTTGCGCCTCATCAGGAAAGAAACGGAATCCGACTGCTGAGAAAGTCGATCAGCACACTCAGCGCGCGCCATCGCCTTGATCGACGCTCCAGGCAATCAATGGGTTAGACGCACAATGGCTGGCAGGGTAGCGCCTAACAAGACAAGCGCCATGACGATATTGAAGACCAACGCCACATTCGCTCGCATCAGGAAACGTCGAAATACCACCCCACCCACCGCCCAGATCCCGACACAGGGAGTAGACACGACCGCCAGCAGCGCAGCGGTCATGAACACGTTCACAAGATGGTTCTCGAGGGGAATATAGGTGGCTGCCGCGCTGATCGATATGGCCCACGCCTTGGGATTGATCCACTGAAAAACCACCCCGCCGAAAAAACCCATGGGCGAGCGCTCCTCATCGCCGATCACCAACGGACCGCTGGAGGCAATCTTCCACGCGAGCCATAAAATGTAGGTCGCCCCCACGATGCTCAACGCGGTGTGGAACCCCGGAATGGCCTCGAACACCGCTCCGAGGCCCAGGCCCAGTATCACCAACTGGAGCGCCACACCTGCCACGATGCCCCACACGAGGGGCATCGTGCGCCAGACCCCTACCCGGGCACCCGATACGAGGACCATCGCATTATTCGGGCCCGGCGTGCCTGTCATCACGATGGCGAAAAGCAGAAAAGGGAAAAGAAACGCCATATCGCTCATATATTCATCTGTTGTATCAAGCCCATGAAGCGGAATATTCTATTGCTTAAATCACAGAATTTTCTTGTGAACTCACGAGCAAAAATCGGATCCATGCAACAAACAACAGCTTTAGACCGAATTGACGAAAGAATATTGTCCGAGCTTGCCAAGGACGCGCGCCAAACCAATGTGAAACTGGCTGAACGGGTCGGTCTGTCCCCCTCTGCTTGCTTGAGGCGGGTACAGGACCTGGAATCTGCCGGTATCATCACCGGATACCGGGCCGTTATCGATAGATCCCGCCTGGGGGCTGGCTTTGTGGTGTACATCACCGTAGGCCTTTCCAATCACACCAAGGAAAGCCTTCAGGCCTTCGAGCGCGCCATCGCTGGCGCTCCGGAAGTCGTGGAATGCCACACCATCACGGGCGCCATCGAGTACCTGCTGCGCGTAGAGGTTGCGGATATCAAGGCGTACAAGACATTTCATACCGACGTTCTCGGTACCTTGCCTCATGTATCGTCGATCACCAGCTACATCGTCATGGACTCGTCGAAGAACGAGCGGGCTTAACCCTCGTTAAAGTGAGCGGCGGCCTTCACATCAGATGAAAAAAAGGAAGCTCACTGTGGGATCTGGCCGAAGACCAGCACTCGACCCAGTTGATCCAGTCGTTCCTCGCGGCCGGTAAACCTGCCGCCCTCGTCTGCCACGCGCCCGACGTACTGCGTCATGTCAAGAAAGCGGATGGCCGTCCGCTGGTCGAGGGCAAGAAAGTCACTGGGCTCACCAATACCGAAGAAGAGGCCGTGGGCCTGACCAACGTGGTGCCGTTCCTGGTCGAGGACGTACTCAGGGCCCAGGGTGGCCTGTACTCGAAAGCCGACGATTGGACCTCTTATAGGGCTCCTGCATAGAAACACAAATCGGCGAGATTTCCCGGAGTGGGGCGGATGAAACGCGCCGGGCCATTGAACAGCCGTTGACCCTGCCCAAAACTACTTCAACCGCCCCGCCCCCTCCAGCCAACCTGGCGCGCCTTTCAGCAACCATTCGGTGGCCGCGGGATTGTGTTTGATGCGGCTATCGAGAAACGCCACACCGATTGCCTGAATCGCGGCCACTTGCTTGGGATCCGGGGCCGGTTCGCCCGCCATCGAACTATGGACGCCACCGCCGGGCTTGGCGCCACCGTGCTTGTGCCCTCTGCTCTTGGGAGCATCGCCGGACGGGTCGCTGCCCTTGTCGGCTTTTTTCGATGGTCGGTTGAACAGCTCGGTACCGGACAAGGTCTTGTGCGTCGCTTTGTTCAGCTCCAACTGAACGCTGCCGGCCACCGTCACCGACTCCCCCAGCACCTGTCGCTGGCGATAGGAACTGACCCAGTTGAACGGATCTTCATCCTCCTGACCGGTCATCGACAGCACGGGCGCCGACATCTGGGCGAACAGCCCTGGCCGAGCACCGGCTTCCACATAAGGACTGAGCAACAACAGCGCCTTGGGCTGAATCGCGACGCCCGACGTAGCGCCAGGTTCCAGCGCCCCGGCCAGTGCCTCAGCGGTCTGTGCCCCTAAATCAAAGCCGGCCACCACGACCTGGTCCCAGTCGATGGCCGCCAGTTGTGCGTCGCCTTTCGCCGCCCGGGCCCGAACCTCAGTCAGGACTTTCTGCAAGGTGGACAGCCTGTCGCGCAAGGCGGCGGCGGTGTAATGAGTGCTGGCCACGCCACGGAAGTCGCCATCCAACGCCTGCGCCGAGGCAAAAATCGACTGATCATAGGCGTGCCCTTGAACGGACAGCACCGCATAACCGGCTTGCGCCCAAGCCTTGCGCCACTCCACACCGCCCGAGGCCGGCTCACCCAACCCCGGCAAGTAGATAATCAACGGCAGGCGCTCATGGGTAGCCGGCGCCAACCAGGCCACATCCACCGATTGCTGATCGAGTTGCCAGATGGCGCCCCAACCGGTTGTTTCGTTGTGGGACGGTTGATAGGCGCTGGCCAGGTCTTTATTGACCAGCTCGGTGAATTCGATTCGCGGGTCTGGCGGATCGCCCGCGCAACCAGAGATCAATCCCAGGCTGCCCACTAAGGCGCCCACCGCTAGCCAGTAACGAGGTTGAAGGTTCATTCGATTCACAAAGTCGTCAAGATCAAGATGGCTAGCAGCGTAACCGAGCCTCTGGCGAACGAGACACAAGGGCAGGTAAAGAATGGGTAAAGGGTGGCGGGAGAAGCTGGGGGTCACGCGTCTGCGCTGCCGCTCCAGCCAAGAACCGATCCGCTGCCAGAAAAACACCCCATCAACGCCTGCAACCCCATCGGTTTGGCAAAATAGTAACCTTGGGCCTGTCCCGCGCCCATTTCACGCAGCAATTCGAGCGTCTCGGCGTCCTCGACCCCTTCGGCCACCACGCTCAGGTCCAGGGATTCGGCCATCCGCACAATCGCCCGGACAATCGCGCGACTGCGGGCACTGCTGGTCAGTTCGAGGATGAACGACTTGTCGATCTTCAAGCCGCTGAAACGGTATTGATGCACGTAGCTCAGGGATGAAAAGCCCGCACCGAAGTCATCGAGCACCACCGACATGCCGTTGTCGGCCAGCTGTTGCATGGTGCGTCGAGCCAGCGCCGGCTCCGCCACCAGGGCACCTTCGGTCAGTTCCAGGCAGATCCGCGACGGCGAGACCTGGTGCCGCGCCAGCAGTGCAAGCACATCGCTGGCGAAGTCCGGGCGCGTCATGCTGTAGCTCGAGCAATTGACGTGTACCGGTGGCCAATGGGCGTGCTGGGGCTGGGCGAGGATCACGGCAATGCTGCTCAGCATGTACAGGTCCAGTCGACCGATCAGGCGCAATCCCTCGAAGTCCGGCAGAAACTCGCCCGGCGCGACCACCCGCCCGCCCGGCTGATGCCAGCGGACCAGCGCTTCAAGGGCCAGCAGCTCACCGCTTTCGACACTGACAATCGGCTGGAAATACGGCAGCAGTTCATCCGTGCGCTTGAGGGCGTTGCGCAAGGCCCCTTCACGCTCGACCTGGTCCGAGACTTCGCGGCGCACTTCCTGATTGAACACCGCGTAGCTGTCGCGCCCGGCGCTCTTGACCCGGTACATCGCCGCATCGGCATCGCGCAGCAGGTCGGCCGGCTCCTGATGGAACTGGCTGTCGGCGCTGACAATACCGATACTGCAGGACGAAAAGACTTCATGGCCATTGATGAAAAACGGCAGGTCAAACGCCACCAGGATCCGTTCGGCAATGTCTATCACCCTGTCCAGCGGCGCCTCGGGAGCCAGTACCGAAAACTCATCACCGCCCAGGCGCGCCAGCATGTCGGAGTCACGCAGGCAACCGCGCAAACGGTCGGCGGCCTGCATCAGCAGCAGGTCGCCGAAATGATGGCCAAGGCTGTCATTGACCATCTTGAAACGGTCGAGGTCGATGAACATCACCGCCAGGTGCCCGCCTTCGCTATCGAATCGCGACCAGGCCTGGTTGAGGCGCTGTTGCAGGTAGGTACGGTTGGCTAGCCCGGTCAGCGCATCGTGGGAGTTTTCGTGTTGCAGCTTGGCATTGGCATGATCGAGTTCGCGGGTGCGGTTCTGCACCCGGGCTTCGAGCATGAGGTTGGCAGCGTGGATCGCTTCGGCGGCCGTGCGGCGCGACAGCGCGGTGTCGATGTGTCGCGACACGAACGTCAGCAACTCCTGGTCACGCAGGGTGTAGCATACCTGCGAGGTGTAGCTCTGTACGGCAAGCACGCCCCGCACCACATCGCCATCGAACAAGGGAATGCCCAGCCAGGAGTAGGCGCGGACAGACTCATGGGCCCTTTCGGTTTCACCGCTCGCCGACAAGCGCTCGGACTCGCCGGCATCGATCAGGCAGGGTCGACGCTGGCGGATAACGTACTCGGTCAAGCCCCGGCGCCCGCGCCGGGCCACCGGGTGGGTGGTCAGTCGCTCATCGACATAGTAAGGAAAGGTCACTTCGCCAGTCGCGTCGTCGAACAGCGCAATGTAGAAGTTCTGCGCGAACAGCAACTCGCCGACGATGCCATGCAGGGTTTGAAACAACTCGGCCATGTCGCCCGGCTGGCTCGACAGTTCGGCTATCTGGAACAACGCGCTCTGCAGGTGTTCGGCGCGCTCGCGATCAAGCACCTCCTGCCTCAAGGCATCGTTGAGTGCCGACAGCTCCAGGGTACGACGCATCACCGTCTCTTCCAGGTCCGCCCGGTGCAGGATCCGGTCCAATGCCATGGCCACGTGGCGGGCCACCACCAGAAACAGCGCGCGGTCTTCGGCACTGTAGATACGGGCCACGTCGTAGACCTGCATCGCCAGCATGCCAAACACTTCATCCGAGGCATTTTTCAAGGGTGCGCCCATCCAGAACTCGGGACGATCACCCACGCAGTGGAAACGGCCCTCGGCCTGGGCCGCGAGAATGCCGGCGGAGTCGATCAGCAGTGGCTGGCCGGTGGTCAACACCTGGCCGGTCAAGGACAGGTGCCCAGGGTCAAGGTATTCGTAGTTCTCGGCTTCAAGGGCATCCACGTCGATAATGTCGACGTAGTACGGGTAGTCGATCTTGCCACTGAGCGGGTCATACAGCGCGAGGTAGAAGTTCTCGGCGTCGATCAGGCTGGCCAGCAACTGGTGAACCCCCACCAGAAACACCGAACGGTCGCGGGTTGAACTGGCCAGGTAGGTAATCTCATACAACACACGCTGAGTGACCTGCGCACGGGCCAGGGTATTGGTCTGTACCTCAATGCCCAGGCGCTGGGCAAACTCGGCGAGCGCCGGTTCCGCGGCATCCTTGATGGGTGCGAGCAGCCAGCCCAGCACGTTTTCGCCTCTGCCCGTCGGCCAGCGGTGCAACTGGCGAGTCAGGCAAAAGGCGTCAAACGCTTCATGGGCGACGCTTGAGGGCCACTGCAGCGAGGGGTCGCCCTGCCCGACCCGGTGCATTTGTTCTCCGGCGCGGTAAACCACCCAGGCAGTGGTATGGGCCCAGTTGCGCGCTGAGTCCAGCAAGTCTTCGATCCTGTCCTCGTTGCCAACGTAGGCCATGCCAACCGTGCCCGGGGTCCCTTTTAGTTGAGAAGCGACAATATCGCAATCGTTCGATTGCAGCGGGGAGTCGGTCAATGGACGAACACTCATCAGCGCTCCCTGAGCCAAAAATTGAAGACACTCACTGATTACTAGCAATGTGCCTTCCAAGTAAAGCTTATAGCGCTTGTTTCAGACGTTTATTCGTTTGGGTGCCAACCGTGGCTGAAGCGCCTCCACGCAGATAGCATATTGCCTCTATTGGTTCGTTATGAGAATGACCGTCCGGCATGAGCTTTTTCAGAGCTGGCCGGTTGGGCCGCTCAGACCAACCTGGCGCCCAGCGCTTCAGTGAAAATGGGGGGATTGATCGGACCGGGTGACAGCGTGTTGACCCGTATCGGCGCCAACTCCAGGGCGAGGCCTTGGGCCAGCGCTTCCATTAGACGCGGACGCAGATTGTATCGACGCCCGTGAGTCCGTCTTCAGAACGATCAGTTGGGATTTGTGGCTGTCGATGTCGATCGACTCAGCGCCACCGACTCATTCGAAAACACCTGCGCATCGGTGAATTTCTCCACCTCGACCCGATGGGGAAAGATCTTCTTCTCGACGAAAAGATCATCCACCTGCTGCAACGCCTGCAGATCCCTCGCCTCTACCGGCAACAACGACTCATCCCCCCAACGGCGCAGCAACTGAGAAACCTCAAGGGGAATATCATTGGCCTTGGCAAACACCCGCGCGTACTCCTCGGGATTTTTCTGTGCCCATTCAAAAGCCTTGGCGAAACGCTGCAACACATCGCCCAACGCCCTGCGCTTGAGGGGATCGGCAAGCACTTCATCGGACGCGGTGATAAAGGTCAGCCCGGTATTGATCCCCTCCCCGCTGATCAGCACCCTGGCACCTTTCTGCTCGGCAAATGCCTGATAGACGCCGAAGGTGGCCCAGGCTTCGATCTTCCCGGCATTGAAGGCGGGTAACGCATCCGTGGGCAGGACAAAACCGACCTTGACGTCTTTCTCATCCACTCCGGCATTGGCCAGGGCACGAATCAGCAGGTACTGGGAAATGCTGCCACGGGCGGACGAGACCACCACATTGTGCCCTTTCAGGTCCGCGACGGTGTGAATCGGTGAATCGGGTGGCACCAGGATCGCAATGCCCCGGGATTGGCTGCGGCGTACGGCAACGATACGCAAGGCCGTGCCCCCCGTGGCCGCGGCCAGTACCGGCGTGTCACCGGCCGGGCCCAGGTCCACCGCGCCGGCGCGCAAGGCTTCGAACAGCGGCGCGGCGCCCTGGAAGTTGGCCCATTCAACCTTGTAGTCGATGCCTTCCAGGGCGTGGGCCGCTTCTACCACCGTGCGCAAACCCTTGGCCTGATCACCCAGGATCAAGGTCACGCCCGATAAATCAGACTGGGTTTTCGGGGCCTCGGCCGCTTTATCACAGCCCCCCAGCAACAACGCGGCCGCCACCAGCATCAACAGTCTCAACTCAACCATGGGCAAACCGCCGCACGCCACTGGCAGCCGCTTGCCCCACCGCCGCCGGGACGTCCACTTCAACCCCGAGAAGACTCAGCAAGCGTGCCCGGATCGCCTGGAAGCCGTCCTGACCCGTGTCCCGCGCCCGAGGCAGATCGATGGTCAGTTGCTCGGCAATCTTGCCATGGGCCAGGACGATCACGCGGTCGGCCAGCAAAATCGCCTCATCAACGTCGTGGGTGACCAGCAGCACGGCTGGCGTATGCTTGCGCCACAGTTCGATAATCAGCCGATGCATCTTGATCCGGGTCAAGGCGTCCAGCGCGGCGAAAGGTTCATCCAGCAACAGCAGCTTGGGTTCGCGCACCAGACCACGGGCCAACGCCACGCGCTGGGCCTCCCCACCGGAGAGCGTCGCCGGGTAGGCGTCCAGTCGATGGGCCAGCCCTACCTCCGTCAACGCCTGCACCGCGCGTTCCCTGGCATCGGGAATGCGCAGTCCGAGGATCACGTTTTTCCAGGCCCGCTTCCAGGGCATCAGCCGCGGCTCCTGAAACACGGCCGCCCGGGCCTTGGGCACGCGCAACTGGCCGCTGTCGATGCTGTCCAGCCCGGCCAGGCTGCGCAGCAAGGTGGTCTTGCCGGAGCCGCTGGCGCCCAGCAGTGCGACAAACTCGCCGGGGGCGATGTCCAGGTCCAGGCCGTCGATGACCCGTTGCTGACCGAACTGGCGCACCACATTGCGCAACTGTACCGGTGCCGCCAAGGATTCGATATTCGACATGTCAGTTCCTCACGAAAGATGGGCGCCAGGCCAGGGCGAAACGTTCCAGGGTGCGGATCAGCCCATCGATCAGCAGGCCGAGGACGCTGTAGATCAACAGGCAAATCACAATCACGTCGGTGCGCATGAAGTCCCGCGCATCGCTGGCCAGGAAGCCGATACCGGCGGTGGTGTTGATTTGCTCGACGAACACCAGGGCCAGCCAGGAAATCCCCAGGGAATAGCGCAGGCCGACAAAAAAAGAAGGCAACGAACCCGGCAGGATCACATGCCAGATCAACTCGCGGCGATTGAGCCCCAGGGTGTTGGCGGCCTCGATCAACTTGGGGTCGATGTTGCGGATACCGGAAAACAGGTTGAGGTAGACCGGGAAGGTGGTGCCGGTGACGATCAGCGCGATCTTGGTGAACTCGCCGATGCCGAACCAGAGGATGAACAACGGCACCAGGGCCAGGGAGGGAATGGTGCGCAGCATCTGCATCGGCGAATCGAGGATCACCTCGCCACGCTTGGACAGGCCGGTGATCAGCGCCGCCGCCACACCGATGCTGACGCCAATGCCCAGCCCCAGCAGCGCCCGTTGCAGGGATACCAGCAGGTGCTTGCCCAACTCGCCGGAAACGATCATCGCCCACAAGGTACCGCCGATCTGCGACGGCGCGGCGATGATCCGTTGCGGGATCAGCCCCAGCTCGGAGGCCAACTCCCATACCAGCAGCAACACGATCGGGCTGACCAACCGCAATAACACCTCGGGGGTGCGCCAGTTGCGCAACCAGGGGGGCACCAGTCGTGACACACCTTCAGGCTCGCCCTGGAAGCGAGCCGCCTTGTCGACGGAAAACGAGCTGGCATTCAGGGGTTTTTCATTCATCGGGCTTCCGTCCTCACAAAAAACACGGCCAGGAGCGCCGTTGCAGCTTCATGCTAGTCGCATAAAAAACCTCAGTGAAATTCTTTTTGGGAATAACCTAATATGATTAAAAATAAGACATAAAATCAAAACAATAAATTATTTGCATAATAAAGCCAGCCTCGCCGCCCACGCCGACCTCGACCAACAAAATGCACATTTCTGATAAATATCATTTATTAAAATTCTACAAATTAATAATTAACTTAGAACAAAACGGCATTTTACAGCCCCGCCCCCGCCCCCTACTTTCGACCCCTACAGAGCGCCCCTACCCACAAGGAACTGAGCATGAGCATTGAATTTATCGGCTACATCGGCGGCCACCACGCTTCGGAGATCCATCCCCGCAGTGGCCCGACCTTGCAACCCGACTACGTGGAAACCGTCGCTCGCGCCCACGAAGCGGCCGGCTTCGACCGTGCCCTGGTAGCCTTCCACTCCAACAGCCCGGACAGCACGCTCATTGCCTCCCACGCGGCCAGCGTGACCAAAAAACTGCAGTTCCTGATTGCCCATCGGCCCGGTTTTGCCCAGCCGACCCTGGCCGCTCGACAGTTCGCCACCCTGGACGTGTTCAACGGCGGGCGTACCGCCGTTCACATCATCACTGGCGGCGACGATCGCGAACTTCGGGCCGACGGCAGCCATATCGACAAGGACGAACGCTACGCCCGCACGGATGAATAC
This sequence comes from Pseudomonas gingeri, assembly GCF_013385425.1. Lineage (GTDB taxonomy): Bacteria > Pseudomonadota > Gammaproteobacteria > Pseudomonadales > Pseudomonadaceae > Aquipseudomonas > Aquipseudomonas gingeri_D. The sequence goes on from NZ_JACAQA010000002.1 coordinate 53,193, forward strand.
CTGAGCGTGGTGCGCCAGGAATGGACCAGCGAGAAACCCTTTGCCCATGAAGGCACCTACTACCAGGTCGAGGGCGCGTATTCGACGGTGAAGTCGCCGCAACAGCCGCATATCCCGCTGTATTTTGGCGGTTCTTCAGCGGCTGCGATCGCCGTGGCCGGCAAGCATGCGGACGTGTATGCGCTATGGGGGGAAACCTACGAGCAAGTGCGGGAAGTGGTGGCCCGGGTACGGGCTGAAGCCGCCAAACACGGACGGACGATTCGCTTCAGTTTGTCGTTGCGGCCGATCCTGGCCGAAACCGAGGAGCTGGCGTGGCAGCGTGCGGAGCAGATCCTGCAACAGGCTACCGCCCTGGCCGAGCAGAACGGTTTTGTCCGGCGCGAACCACCGAACGAAGGGTCTCGTCGCCTGCTGGCGGCGGCGGCCCAGGGTTCGAGGCTGGATAGACGCTTGTGGACCGGGATTGCCGGACTGCTGGGGGCACAGGGTAATTCGACGTCACTGGTGGGCACGGCGGAACAAGTGGCAGAGGCCCTGCTCGACTATTACGACCTCGGTATCACCACCTTCCTGATTCGCGGCTTCGACCCCCTCAATGATGCCATCGACTATGGCAAGCGCCTGATCCCCCTGACCCGCCAGTTGGTGGCGGAACGCGAGCGGCAAGCGGCTGAAAAGGTCGCATAGAGCGGCCTTTTTGAAAGCGTCGGGTTCGACCTTTTGTACTCGGGTTGACCCCCTTGCAAAACCCACCTTTCCCTCTCGGGAAGGGTGGGCATCAACTCACCCATGACCGATCAATGCTTGTAGTCGGTATCGGTACGTTCCAACTGCCGAATCAACGCATTCCAATGCCGTGCCACCCCCGGCCCTTCCCCGCTCTTGAACACCTCGGCCTGCTTCTCAACCTTGGCCACCACCTCGGCCGGCGGAAAGATCAGTTCGGCATTCCCCGCCGCCTGCGCCGCGATCTGAATATTGCACGCCCGCTCCAGGCCCTGCAGTTGCTGGAACGCATGCTCGACACTGATCCCCGCCGTCAGCAAGCCATGGTTGCGCAGGATCATCACGCTCTTGTCCCCCAGGTCCGCCACCAGGCGCTCACGCTCATCCAGGTCCAGGGCCACGCCCTCATAGCCGTGGTAAGCCACTCGCCCGGAAAAGCCGATGGAGTGTTGGGAAATCGGCAACAACCCACCCTTCTGCGCAGACACCGCAATGCCGTCGCGGGTATGGGTGTGCAACACCGCTTGCAGGTCAGGACGGGCAGCATGGATGGCGCTGTGGATCACATAACCGGCGTAGTTGATGCCCAGCCCGGTCGGGTCATCGACAAGGGTGCCATCGATGTCGACCTTGACCAGGTTGGAGGCGCTGATTTCATCGAACAACAGCCCGAAGGCATTGATCAGGAAATGCTCCTCGGGCCCCGGCACCCGGGCGGAGAAATGGGTGTAGATGTGATCGGTCCACTTGTACAAGGCCGCCAGTCGATAGGCCGCAGCCAGCTTGACACGGACCTCCCACTCTTCTGCAGTGACCCGCAGTCGGACATTGTTCGAAACGCTGGATAACGGACTGACGCTGCTCATGGCAAAACTTCCTGGATGGCCTTAAGGACTTCCAGGCAAGCCTATGGGATGGAAAAAAATAATAAAAAGCACATTTTAATCTAAGCTAATTATTATTTTTTTTCATATCCAGCAGCGCAATCATGCGGCGTTTCTGACTTTGTGCAACGACGCCGCCACCCGTTTGCCAAAGGCATCCACCGGCCCTTGCAGGTTGCCGAGGAAGTGCGGGTAGATCAGCCACAGGTCCATCACCGGCTTGAAATCCTTGAGGGGCATGACCGCCAGTTGCTCGCGATGGACGCTGCGTTCCAGCAACGGCCGCGGCACTAGGCCCAGCCCCAGGCCGTCAGCCACCAAGCCCAACTGCAACTCGGTACCGAAGGTTTCCAGGTTGACCCGCAAGGCCAGGCCCTGGTCCGACAGGGTGCGTTGCAGCCCGGCCCGGAAGCCGCAGCCATCGGGATTGAGAATCCAGCCGTTCTGGTAGACATCCGCCAGCTTGCACGGGCGCTTGGGCAACTGGGCCTTGGCGCACACCACCACCAGTTCCATCTTGCCGATGGATTCACCGATGATGTTGTCCGGGAAGATCTTGCCCGCCGGAAACAGCGCCGCCGCCGCGTCCAGTTCACCGCGCTCGATCTTGCCGACCAACTGGCTGCCCCAGCCCGTGGCCACCTGGGCGCGCAGATCGGGGTATTCGGTGCGCAGGTGCTTGAGGGCGTCCAGCAGCACCACGTCACCGATGGTTTGCGGCACACCCAGGCGCAACAACCCGGTGGGCGGTGCATCGGTGGCCACCAACTCGCGCAATGCATCCATCTCCCGCAGGATCAGACGGCACTGTTCATACACCCGGGTTCCGATCAGCGTAGGCTTGAGAGGCTTGGTGTTACGGTCGAACAACTCCACTCCGAGCGCCTGCTCGAAGTTCTGCACGCGACGGGTGATCGCCGGCTGGGTCAGTTGCAACGACTCGGCGGCATGGCTGATGGACTGGCAACGAATCACTTCGACAAAGGCATCGATATCGTCAATTTTCATTTGGGCCGCACATAGAGAACAGTCATTAAGATGTGTGAAAAGCATAGTTACATAAACGCCGCCTGGATAGCCCACCCGCCCCATCGATAACGCCTAACGCTATTCAAACCGGTTCTAAATTACTTTCAGCTATAACCTAATCATTAAAAAATAGCATATTAACTATAAACATTATGCTTAGATAACCCATCACCACGAACCACCCACGATGGAACTGCCATGACCCAGGCCCGACACCCGGAGAGACTCAGAGCATTTATAGGCGCCCTGGCGGAATTGATCGACGGCAACCCTCGCGAAGGCGATCTGCTGCACCGCGGCGGCAAGCTGTTGGCGCAACTGGTCAGCCATGATGACTGGCTGCCGGACGAATTTGCCCAGCCCAGCCCCGAGCGCTATCAGCAATTTCTGCTGCATGCCGATTCGCGGCAGCGTTTCAGCATCGTCAGTTTCGTGTGGGGGCCAGGGCAAAGCACGCCGATTCATGATCATCGGGTGTGGGGGCTGATCGGCATGCTGCGTGGCGCCGAGTATTCCCAAGGGTTCGAACGCAACACCGACGGCACGTTGAGCGCCGAGGGCAAGCCGATCCGGCTGGAACCGGGCCAGGTCGAGGCCGTCTCGCCGAAGATCGGTGACATCCATCAAGTCAGCAATGCCTTTGCTGACCAGGTGTCCATCAGCATCCATGTCTACGGCGCCAATATCGGTGCCGTGCGCCGTGCGGTGTATCAGCCCGACGGCAGCGAGAAATTGTTTATTTCCGGTTATTCCAACGCCTTTCTCCCGAACATCTGGGATTTGTCCAAAGAGAGCCCTGCCCAATGAGCACTGTATCGAACCGCACCTTCGCCCAGATTCGCCAGGCCCTGTTGGACCATGAAGAAGTCGCCCTCGTCGATGTACGCGAGGAAGCACCTTTCGCCGAATCCCACCCTCTGTTCGCCGCCAATATCCCGCTGTCCAAACTGGAACTGGAGGTTTACTCGCGCATCCCCCGCCGCGATACCCAGGTGACGGTCTACGACAACGGCGAAGGCCTGGCGAAGATCGCCGCCGAGCGCTTGCAGGCGCTCGGCTATACCCGGGTCAGCCTGCTGGCGGGCGGTCTTGATGGTTGGCGCCGCGCCGGTGGCGAGCTGTTTATCGACGTCAACGTGCCCAGCAAGGCCTTCGGCGAGCTGGTGGAAAGCCGCCGCCACACCCCGTCCCTGGCGGCGGAAGAAGTCCAGGCGCTGCTCGACAGCGAGGCCGATGTGGTGGTGCTCGATGCCCGGCGTTTTGATGAGTACCAGACCATGAGTATTCCCACTGGCATCAGCGTCCCCGGCGCCGAGCTGGTGTTACGCGCCCGCGAGCTGGCGCCGGATCCGGCCACCCATATAATCGTCAACTGCGCCGGGCGCACCCGCAGCATCATCGGCACCCAGTCGCTGATCAATGCCGGCATCGCCAATCGGGTATTCGCCCTGCGCAACGGCACCATCGGCTGGACCCTCGCCGGCCAGACGCTGCAGCACGGTCAGTCGCGACGCTTCGCCCCCACCTCGGAAGAACATCGCCAGGTCGCCGCCCAGGAAGCTCGCCGCGTTGCCGACAAGGCCCGCGTGGGCCGCGCCACCCTGGCCGACCTGCAAGGCTGGCAGCAGCAAACGGCGCGCACCACCTACCTGTTCGATGTACGCACCCCGGAAGAATACGAAGCCGGTCACCTGCCCGGCGCCCGCTCGACGCCGGGCGGCCAACTGGTGCAGGAAACCGACCATGTCGCCAGCGTGCGCGGCGCGCGCCTGGTGCTGGCCGATGACGACGGTGTAAGGGCCAATATGTCCGCCTCCTGGCTCGCCCAGCTGGGTTGGGAAGTGCATGTGCTGGATGACCTGCAACCGGCTCATTTCAGCGAGCAAGGCCCGTGGCAGGCGCCGGTCCCGGCACCTCGGCAGGCCGAAGTCATCAGCCCGCAGACCCTGGCCGAGTGGTTGACCCACGGCGACACCGCCGTACTCGACTTCACCAGCAGCGCCAACTACGTCAAACGCCACATCCCCGGCGCCTGGTGGGCCCTGCGCGGGCAATTGCCGCAAGCCCTGGCCAAGGTGCCGACGACGCAACGCTATGTGCTGACCTGCGGCAGCAGCCAACTGGCGCGCCTGGCGGTGGCCGAAGTCGAGGCCCTGACCGGTAAGCAAGTGTTCCTGCTGCAAGATGGCACCGCCAGCTGGATTGCCGCACAACTGCCGCTGGAGGAAGGCGAGACCCACCTCGCCTCACCGCGCATCGACCGCTATCGCCGCCCCTATGAAGGCACCGACAACCCAAGGGAAGCCATGCAGGCCTACCTGGACTGGGAGTTCGGCCTGGTGGAGCAACTGGCCCGCGACGGCACCCATGGTTTTTTCGTGATCTGAGCCCTCCAGGCTTCTGCACCGCATGCCGGGCAGCGCCGTTTGCCATACCACACATTGAATTCAGCCCGACCCCTTTCTCCAGGCGGAGGTGACACGAAACATCAAGCTTCGCCTGGAGCACGCTGTCATGCGCTTTACCCAACCGTTCAAGCACCTGCTGCTCGCCAGCGCCCTCGCGTTCGGCGCGGCGAGCCACGCCGCCGACCTGCAACCGCTGTTGGTGGCCAATCAAAAGTCGACGATCAAAGTGCTGCTGGAGGTCTCCGGCGAACTGGCCGACGTGCCCTACGAGATCCAGTTTTCCGAGTTCCCCGCCGCCGCCCCGCTGGGTGAAGCACTGAATGCCGGTGCCGTGGATATCGGCGCCTTGGGCGATGCGCCCTATGTCTTCGCCCTCGGTGCCGGTGCGCCGCTGAAGGTAGTGAGCATCATCCACGCCGAGGGACGCTACACCACGGCCATGCTCACGCTGAAGGATTCGCCGCTGAACACTGCCGCTGATCTCAAGGGCAAGCGTATCGTCACCACCCGCGGCTCCATCGGCCACTTCCTGGCGATCAAGGCGCTGCGCAGTGTCGGCCTGAGCACCCAGGACGTGCAATTCATCTACCTGCTGCCCAGCGAGTCGCGCCTGCTGCTGGACAACGGCAGCGCCGACGCCTGGGCGACCTGGGATCCCTACACCACCATCGCCACCACCCAAAGCCAGGCCAAGGTCCTGGTCAGTGGTGACAGCCTGCTGACCAACCACTTGTACCTCGCGGCCACCAGCCAGGCCATTGCCGGCAAGCGCCAGCAACTGGACGACTTCGTTGCCCGGGTCGATCGCGCCTATCGCTGGAGCAATGCCCATCCCGAAGCCTATGCCGCCGCCCTGGCCAAGGTCACCGGCCTGCCCCTGGCGGTGCATATAGCCGTGGCCAAGGCCACCCATATGCAACCGGTGGCGATCGACGACGCGGTGATCAGCGGCCTGCAAACCACCGCTGATATCTACCAGGAAGAAGGGCTTCTCATCCGACACATCGACGTCTCCCAAGGCTTCGACAAGAGCTTCAACGCCCAGCGTGCCCCCTTTACCCAAGCTTCTCGATAAACAGCCTTCCCGCTAAAGGAGTGAGAACATGAGCAAACGCCAACTGAAACTCGGTGCGATGGTCCATGGCGTCGGCCATGGCTGGGGCGAATGGCGCCATCCGCAGGCCCAGCCCAACGCCAGTGTCAACTTCGGTTTCTACAAGCAGCAGACACAACTGGCGGAAGGCGCGAAGTTCGACTTCGTGTTCATTGCCGACAGCCTGCATATCCATGAAAAATCCAGCCCCCACTACCTCAACCGCTTCGAACCGCTGACCATCCTCTCGGCCCTGGCGGCGCTGACGTCACACATCGGCCTGGTGGCGACCGTCACCGTCAGCTACACCGAACCCTTCCAGGTGGCGCGCCAGTTTGCCTCCCTGGACCATATCAGTGGCGGCCGCGCCGGCTGGAACGTGGTGACCTCCTGGCTCAGCGGCACCGCCGACAACTTCGGCAAGGCCGAGCACCCGCCCCATGCCGTGCGCTATCGCATCGCCAAGGAGCACGTGGAAGTGGTCAAGGGCCTGTGGGACTCCTGGGAGGACGACGCCTTCGCCTATAACAAGCAAAGCGGCGAGTTCTTCACCCCCGGCAAGCTGCATGCCCTGGAACACAAGGGTGAGTTTTTCTCAGTCAAGGGCCCGCTGAACATCGCCCGTTCCCGCCAGGGTCAACCGGTGATTTTCCAGGCCGGCACCTCCGAGGCCGGGCGTAACTTTGCCGCCGAGAATGCCGATGCGATTTTTGTCCACGCCGAGAACTTCGACGAAGCCCGTGCCTATGCCCAGGACCTGAAAAAGCGCGCCCGTGGTTTTGGCCGCGATGCCGATCAGCTGTCGATCCTGCCGGGCATCCGGCCGATTGTCGGCCGCGATGAAGCCGAGGTGGAAAGCCGCTATCAACAAGCCGTGGAACTGGTGACCGTCGAGGATGCCATCGTGGCCCTGGGTCGGCCGTTCAACGATCATGATTTCAGCCAATATCCGCTGGACGCGCCGTTCCCCGAATTGGGCGACCTGGGCTCCAACAGCCAGAAAGGCGGCTCTGACCGCATCAAACAGCTGGCCCGGGACGAAGGCCTGACGTTGCGGGAAGTGGCGCTGCGCTTTTCGCGCCCCAAACGTGATTTCGTCGGCACCCCGGAGCAGGTCGCCGACGCGATCCAGACCTGGTTCGAAGCGGGCGCTGCCGACGGTTTCATTATCAACTCGCTACTGCCGGATGGCTTGCAGTCCTTCACCGAACAGGTGGTGCCCGTGTTGCAGCAACGTGGTCTGTTTCGCAGCGAATACAGCGGTGTCACCCTGCGCGACAACCTCGGCCTGGAGGTCCCGGCCAATCGCCATAGCCTCGCCTTTGAATCCGAAGCGCAACAGGAGGCACTGGCCTGACCATGATGAACACGATCATCCAGGGACAGCTCAATCGTCGCGGTTTCCTGACCGCCAGCTCCGTAGCCTTGGCCGCACTGGGGTTGTCGACCCTGGTGCCACGGGCGCTGGGGGCCACGGCAAAACTTTCGGAGCTGACCCTCGCCGTCGCCAGCTACCGTGGCCAGGACTCCTATTTCACCGACGATGCCGGCACCTCCGATACCCCCTACAAAGTCGACTATGCGGAATTTGCCGGCGGCAACCTGATTGTCGAGGCCTTGGCTTCAGGCAGCCTGGACATCGGCGGCATGAGTGAAATCCCGCCGATCTTCTCGATCCAGAGCCATCGCGAGCCCAAGCTGATCGCCGTCCTTCAAGGCGACGTGAACAACCAGGTGATCCTGATCCCCAAGGACTCGAAACTGGAATCCGTCGAGCAACTGAAGGGCAAGCGGGTGGGCTATGTGCGCTCCACCACGTCCCACTACTTTTTGATCAAGGCCTTGAAGGAACAAGGGCTGACCTTGAACGACATCACCGCCGTCGCACTCACCCCACAAGATGGTTTCAGCGCGTTCCAGAGCGGCCAGCTGGACGCCTGGGTGATCTACGGCGTGTTTATCCAATTGGCGAAATTTCGCAGTGGCGCCCGGGTGCTGAAAACCGCCCTGGGCTACCTCTCGGGCAACTACCTGATCGCGGCCCGCCCCGCCGCCCTGGAGGACCCTCTGCGCAAACAGGCGATCCAGGACTACCTGCAGCGCGAAGCGCGCACCCTGGAGTGGATGAACAACAACCCCGAGCCCTGGGCCGTGAAATCGGCGCAGTTGCTGGGGGTGGATAAAGCGGTGTTCCTCGACATGTACAACAGCCGCAGCCAGCCCTACAAGCTGATCGAAGTGAATGAGCAGGCCATCGCTTCGCAGCAGGAAGTGGCGGATCTGTTTTTCAGCGCCGGGGTATTGAGCCAGCGCTTGGATGTCAGCCCGTTGTGGGATCGGCAGTTCAAGTTGCTGCCGATATAAACACTATTTTGATCGAGTGAGCCGACCATGAGCCTTTCCTCTCAACAAACGCCACTGCTGCGCTCGGTGGCAGTGGCCAATTTCGAAGCCTTGCTGGAACGCATCAGCAGTCAGTTGGCCGCCACCGCTCATCTTTACGACGAAAGCGGCGCCTTCCCCCATGACAATTTCAAGCTGTTGCACGAACACGGCCTGGTGGCCCTGACCGTGCCCAAGGCCCTGGGCGGTGGCGGCGCCAACCTGGCCCAGGCGCGCAAGGCCATCAGCGCCATTGCCAAGGGCGAGCCCTCCACCGCCTTGATCCTGGTGATGCAGTACCTGCAACACACCCGTTTGCAGGACAGCAAAACCTGGCCTCCGGCCTTGCGCACGCAGGTGGCCGAGGACGCGGTGAGCAAGGGGGCGCTGATCAACGCCTTGCGCGTCGAACCGGACCTCGGTACGCCAGCCCGTGGCGGCCTGCCGGCGACCATCGCGCGACGCACCTCTGCCGGCTGGCGGATCAGCGGGCGCAAGATCTACTCCACCGGCAGCCACGGTCTGACCTGGTTCAGCGTCTGGGCCCGCAGCACCGATGAAGACCCGCTGGTCGGTGCCTGGCTGGTGCACAAGGACACGCCCGGCATCAGAATCATCGAGGATTGGGACCATCTGGGCATGCGCGCCACCTGCAGCCACGAGGTGGTATTCGACAATGTCCTGGTGCCGCTGGATCACGCCGTCAGCGTCAGCCCCTGGAGCGCACCGCAACCCGAGCTGGATGGCGACGGCTTCCTGTGGATGTCGGTACTGCTTTCATCGGTCTACGACGCCGTTGCCCAAGCGGCTCGGGACTGGCTGGTGGGCTGGCTGGAACAACGCAAGCCCTCCAACCTCGGCGCGGCACTCTCGACCCTGCCGCGCTTCCAGGAGACCGTCGGGCATATCGACACCTTGCTGTTCGCCAACCGCAGCCTGCTCGATGCCGCGGCTGAGGGACACACGCCCACGAGCAACGCCGCGCAACTGAAATTCCTGGTCACCGGCAACGCCATCCGCGCCGTCGAATTGGCCATCGAGGCGTCCGGCAATCCCGGCCTGTCACGCCACAACCCCTTGCAACGGCATTACCGCGACGTGCTCTGCAGTCGCGTTCACACGCCGCAGAACGATGCCGTGCTGCAAGGTGTCGGCAAAGCCGTCTTCGCCCAGCGCCAGCCAAAGGAACGCCCATGAGCCAGCTTGTGATTGCCAGCCAATTGGATGAAGACCTCAACGAGGTGGTCCGCCAGCGCCTCGCCCAAGCGCACCCTGGCGTGCGCCTTATCGGCGTCCCGGCCGGGGTACCCAGCGACCTGGCACCCGAGGTCAGTATCCTGCTGGCGCGGCCGATCAATGTACGCGGCTACCTGGCGCCGGACACGCCACCGCCGGGCTGGCCCTATGGGTTGAAATGGATTCAGGTGGTGTCTTCCGGTATCGACTTCTACCCCAAATGGTTCTTCGACGGCCCACCGGTGAGTACGTCACGGGGCAGCGCCGCCGAGAACATCGCCGAATTCGCCCTGGCCGCGATCTTCGCCGCCGCCAAGCGTCTACCGGACATCTGGGTGCATGACTCACAGTGGAATTTCACCGCGCTGACACCGCTCAAGGGCACCACCCTGGGGATTCTCGGCTTTGGTGCCATCGGTCGCAGCCTCGCGACCAAGGCCCACGCCCTGGGCATCAAGGTGCTGGCGTTGCGTCAGAGCCAGACGCCCTTCGAGGTGGAAGGTGTCGAGGCCGCGCGGGATATCCATGACCTGTTTGCCCGCGCCGATCACCTGGTGCTGGCCGCCCCCCTGACCGACGCGACCCGGCATATCGTCAACACTGCCGTGCTCGCCAGCGCCAGGCCCGGCCTGCATCTGATCAACATCGCGCGCGGTGGCCTGCTTGACCAGGGAGCGTTGCTTGAAGCACTGGAGAACGGAACGATCGGCCTCGCCTCGCTGGACGTCACCGAACCCGAACCGCTGCCGGACGGACATCCGTTCTACGCCCATCCACGGGTTCGTCTGTCACCCCATACGTCGGCGATTTCCAGCAACAGTGGTCACGAAATTGCCGACAGTTTCCTCGCCAATCTCGAGCGCGTCCTCAACGGCCTGACACCAGAGAACCTGGCGAACGTGCAGCGCGGGTACTAGCAACGGAGCCAAAGGCGCGGCCAGCGGCGCCGGAGCGGGACCTTGCGAAACGCCTCCAGCAACTGATCGGTATCGATGTTCCGCTGCTCGGGGTCGAAGCTCAGCGTCTGGCGCAAGGCAGGCCAGAGACGGCCCGGCAGTTGTGCCGGACGTCGCAGGGTTCGCTCCAGACCTTGGTCCCTGGCCTTGAGCGCATCCAGACGATGGAAAGGGTGCATGCCGCTGGCCAACTCATACAGCACGCATCCCAAGGCATAGATGTCCGTCGCGACCGATAATGGCGCCCCTTCCAGCAGTTCGGCTGCCGCATACGCTGGCGTCCAGGCTTTGAAACGCGACCGGTTCAACTGCGCCAGGCCGGGCAAGACTCCCGCCATCGGCCGACCCAGGCCGAAATCGAACAGCCGCGGGCCATCCTTCGCCAACAGGACATTGCCGGGTTTCACATCGCCATGCAGCACCCCACGCTGGTGCACATGGGCCAATGCCTCCAGCAGGCCAATGGCAATAGGCTGCAACACCGGCCAAGACAAGCCCTCGGGCCGCTCGCACAGCAGCCGGTCCAAGCTCATGCCCTCAATCAACTCCTGGGTCATGAAGGTCCGCGCACAAGCAGTGTCGACTTCAAAACTGTAGGTACGTACCACACAGGGATGACACAGCCGTCGCATCAGGGCGAACTCGCTGTAGAGCAACGCACTGGCATCCGTGACATCGACAAAGTCGGGATTGAGCAGTTTCAACGCCACCCAAGGCGCCGGATCACCGAACTGCTCGTGCAGCAGATCCCGGGCCCGGTACACCACCCCCATTGCACCCGCCCCCAGCAGACGTTCGACACGGTAACGTTGCGCCAGAAGCAAAGGCAGTTCGCTGAGACGAGCCGTTGCCAAGGGTTCAAGACCTGGCAGGCAACCCTGTTGCCAGGGCCGAGGCGCCGTCATCGCTGCACGACCACGGCCGTCAGGTTGTCCTGCGCCGGACCGGCCAACGCGCACTCGAACAGTCGGTCCACCGCCCGGCGAGGTGAGCCGAGAGCCAAGGCGCCGCTGAGCTGTGTGTTGTCCACTGACTGATAAAGACCGTCACTGCATAACAGAAACGCGTCGCCCGGACGCACCTCGAACGTCAACACCTCCAGGCTCAGACGCGGCTGAGCACCGACCGCCCGTGTCAATGCATGATCGCCCGACTGTCGAGCTGCCCCCTCGGTCCCCCCGGGTTGCTCGGAGAGCCTTTGCTGCCAAAGCGAGTGATCCTTCGACAGCTGGTACAGGGATTGGTCACGCCACAGGTAACAGCGACTGTCTCCCGCCCAGATGCAGATGCCCTTGCCCTGCTCGACCAGCAGTGCAACCACGGTGCTGCCGATCACTCCACCCTGACGGTCGCACGCCAGGGTCAGCTCCTCGGTCAGGCGCCGGTTCAGCCAGTGCAGGCAACGCCTGACCGCTTCGCCGCGCAACTGCACATCAGGTTCGGGTGGCAGCATCGCCAGGTGGTTGACGATCAACTGGCTGGCAATGTCCCCCGACTGATGCCCCCCCAGGCCGTCGGCCACGGCCCACAGGCCCAGGGCCGTACTGTCGAGAAACGCATCCTCGTTGCGCGTCCGGACCTTGCCGGGATCGGTACGCCCGGCGCTGCAAGGGAATTTCGAGCGCACCATCAGAGTTGCGCCGGCAGTTGAAAGCGCCGCACCGTTTCCAGTTCAAAAGGATTCGGTGAGCGCTGGCTGGCCAACAGGTAGTTGAATCGTGCCCCCGCCAGGTCCGCCTTCATCACCAGGACATCACGGCCACTGAGGTATTCGGTCTGCATCAGGTCCAGCAGGCGAAACAACGACCAGGGCCCGGTGTTCTTCTCGATCCCGACGGGACGCTCGGCCACCCGCTCCAATACCAGGCTGGTGCGCCCGTCCTCGACCTCGCTGGGCCAATGGAACAGCACTGGTACCACCGGACCATGGCGGTATTCCATCGACTGATTGCCGAAACGGAACTCGGCACGGCTGACCACCGGGTCCAGCGTGTAAGGTTCTAGCCGGAAGCGAACCGACGGCTCCGGTGAATCGGGTTCGAAGAAGCTCTGGCGAATACGTTGCGCCCGCCCCATCTGTTGCAGCACCAGCGATGACATCGGCAACCCGAGTCCATCCACGCGACGCAACTGGTAGGCCCCCGACTCGTGGCTGACAAAAGGCCTCAGGTAATCATTGAAGAAACGTTCGACGACGCCTTGGGCCTTGAAAAACTCGCGAAAGTCATTGAGGGCGACATCGCTGCTGCTATGGGCATGAAACGGATAACGCTGATGAATCGACTCCTTGTAGAAGCCATACACCTCATGCTGGTAGCGGCGGTCGACGTACTGATGGGCCAGCGTCAGGACCTGTCCCCAACTGTGATCGGCGATCACACCGAACCACTCGCTTACCGGCACCGGCAAACGGGCGGCGGCGGTACGCAGGTGCGTCATGGCATCGCGCTGGCCGCTCATTCGCGACTTTGCCAGTTCAAAAGCGGCCTGTTCCGGTTGATGGGCACGCACCAGGGTCGCCAGTTGAGCCTGTAATTCGTTCAACGCCTGCAAGGCCATGCGTAACTCGGCCGTTGGCGCCCCCTCATCGTCGAGCAGGTGGTGCAGAGGCTCGAAACGACGCTGCAAGGCCTCTCGACCGGCACTCGGCAAGCTGTTTGCCACGGCACCCGCGGTCTGGTCGGCGAGCACTGCCAAGGCTTTACCCGGCATGGCGTCGGTAGCGCCCTTCTCACCATCGCTGCCCGCCGAGAAACGGGTATTTTCTCGCACCAGCGCCAAGGTCTTGATCAACGGCGAATCAACCGCGGACAAGGTCGTCAGGTAGCCGCTGCCCAAGCTAGCCTCCAGTAGCGGCTGCAGGGACAACGCCGCCACCGCCTCGCCCCAGTGCCGTGCATAATCGGCAAAGTAGAGTTGCTCCAACTCGACCATCAATTGACGCAACTCGGCGGCGCTCAGCGTGCGTTCTCCGAGCACCCAGTGCTCACGCTGGATCTGTCCGGCCAACGACGTGGCCAGGCTCAGGGCAAACTGCTGATAGCCGCGCTGGGTATACAAGCCGGCAATCCTATGATCGATGCCGGCCAAGGCGGCGCCCTGGCTGCCGAGATGCTGGCTGAGGCGATAGTCGGGCAGACGACCGCCGTTCTGGCGCAGGCTGCGATAGACCACGCTCGCCAATGCCTCTTGGCGCAACAACTGGCGGGTTTGTGCAACCAGGTTGTCGTCGAGCGAATAGCTGAACGGTTGGGCCAGCAGACGATCCAGATGCGGCTCCAGATCGCCCGGCAGGCCCGGCTGTGCCTGGTGCTGGGCGGACCACTGGACAAGGATTTTCTCCTTGAGCCAGGACGCTTCGCGATGCTCGGCCAGGCCCAGCATCAGGTAGGCCCGCAGGCTGTCGAGCAGGGCTTCACGATCAGGATGCTGACCACGCACCTGAGTCTCCAGACCACGGGCGATGTAAGGCAACAGCCGCTCACGCAGCGTTTGTTCGTAGGCCCACTCGACCGGCGGCCGACTTTCGCCACCCTGGTAGAGGCCGTTGCGCTCGGACAGAGGTACCTCGCCGGGCGCCGGAAAGACCTGGGTCGCGGCATAGCTGATCTCCAGCGCCGCCAGCAAGGCTTGCCCGTCGTCCTGTGTAGCCGGAAGCAGTGGGTGTCGTGTCAATTCCCGGGCAAACTCACGGATTCGCTCAAGACGCTCATGATTGGAGGAAAAACCAATGCTCCAGATCAGCCCGAACACGGTCAGCACCCCCAACGCCGCGCCATACACTGCCTTTTGCCCCCACTCGATACGGCGTCGCTCTCGCCCGTCGAGCCCGGCGACATGCGCCTCGGGAAACACCACCTGCTCAAGCAGATCGGCGATAAAGCCTGGACGCTGGTCGCGCACACACGTCAGGTAGACGCCGCGCAAGCGCAGGTCGCGGGAATGACTCTTGCCTGAAAACACCGCCTCGATAAAGCTCCCCAGTGGCGTGACGATACGCTCCAGGTGACGGGGAAACTCGAGAATCCGTGCGCGACGCTGGAGCAGGCGTTCCTGATGCAAACGTTGAATCAACTGGCTGTTGAGGCGCTGCAACAGGGCATCGAACATCTCCCGAAACACGGCTTTTCCAGGGCTGGACAGCGTCTTGGGGAAACTGAAGCCCAGGACCTGCCCCCACTCCTCCCGTGACAAAGAGTCAAAGAACTCCTCAAAACCAGCCAAACTATCGGCGTGGCTCAACACCAGGTAAACCGGCACCTCGACATGCAACGTCCGGCGTATTTCCAGCAGCCGTGAGCGTGCTTGCAGTGCCAGCTTGTCGGCGGCCTGATCGTCCAGTTTGTCCAGGCTTTTCAGCGAAACCACCAGCAGAACACCATTGAGCGGCTGATGGCGACGCCGGCGACGCAATAGCTCCAGTAGCGCCGACCAGACTCGGTTGTCGACAGCACCGTCGGGTTGCTGCAAATGCCCACCTGGTGCTTCAAGCAGCACCGCCGGCGCGGCGAAAAAGCCCTGGATATCCTGCCCATCTCCACCGCTGATCCGGGATTCCTCGTCTGCGGATCCCAGAACGGGCTCGAGCCCAAAACCTTCCAGCAGCGTGCTTTTCCCCGCGCCTTGAGGACCGATTACCAGGTACCAGGGCAGCGCTTTGCGTCCCTGCTTGCCCTGACGTCGATAGAGTTCCGCGCTGTTCAAACGTCGCACCAATACCTGTAGACGCTGCTGCTGAGTGTCCAGGCGCTTATCGAGTCGGCGTTGCGTCAGCAGCCGTGCGTGGCTTGAATTCCTGTCTGCCTCGGCGGGCTGACGAAGGTTACGACGCCAACTGACCACGACCATGGACAGCCCCCAGCCCAGGAACAGCACGCTGATACTCAACAATCGGGCCGCGGCGGCGGCCCAGAACCGATAGTCGGCCACGGCGAGCCAGGGCCCCGCGAACCAGATGAACAAGGCCATGCCCAGCACCAGCAACAGGCTCCAGCACCAGGTCTGGCACAACCCGGTGATCAGGCTCTTCAACAATTTTTTCATTTCACATCCTTGCGCAGATCGACCATCGGCGGGTTCAACGGTGGGTAATGTTGCAGCACCAGCTTTCTCTGCTCCCCGAGCACCCAGGCAAATCCTCCGTACATGACGCCCAGGCAGGTCAGGGTAAAGAGTGGTACCAGCCAGCCGGGGACCGAGCGAACCCGTCTTGCCGGTTGCCGTCCCACCCCCTGCCAGCAAGGCGACAGCTCTCGGGCGGGCTCACCGCGGAGCTGACGAATCTGTCGATAGAGACTGTCGCGGGTTGCGTCCAGCGCCAGGGAGCCGCGGTTGGCGATGCGGTATTTGCCTTCAAAACCCAACGCCAGGCAGAGGTACATGAGCTCCAGCAGGAAAAGGTGCTTGACCGGGTCCTGCAACAGGCGCTCCAGCAACTGGAAGAACTTCTCGCCACCAAAGGTTTCGTTGTGAAAGCGGCTGAGCAGGCTCATCTTCGACCAATGACCCTCCTGGCTGACGGCAGCACTCATGACCGCCTCGTCCAGCGCGGTACAGAGCACATAACGGGCGCTCATCACCTGGCTGGCCTCCAGCTCCAACTGCAGGGCGCGTGCTTCGAAAGCCTCAAGTTTCAACACCAGGCGCTCGTGCAGTGCACCCAGGCTACGGTCGCTTTCGTGACGACTGATGGCCGCCAGTTCTTCCAGCAGATCGGCCGCGGCGATCACCAGGCGGTTTATGCCCTGGGTAACGGTTTCTTGCGGCCGGGCGCGAGAGGCATGAATCATCCGCGCCTGTAACTGCTCGACCTTCGGTACGGCATCGGCGTCCGTCAACGGCCCCTGGAACACGTTGCTCTCGTCGAGTCCGACCAGTACCGTCAGGTCGTCCCGGGGGGCCTGGGTTTCGTCCTTGTGCATGTTCAACTCCTGATAGCCCAGAAATGCAGTTCAAGTTCACCAAGCTCGCCCGACTGGTGAAAGGCGAACCCACCCGAACGGGCCAACTGCGCCAGCTCCTGGGCATTGGGCTCCAGGCTGAAATAGGTCTGGCCCGAATCAAAGGGAATCTGTCTCGGCGCGACGGGTAATGGCGTCACGCGGATGCCGGGCAGGTGCAGATTGACCAGGTCGCGAAGCCCCTCGACAGTGCCGACCTTCAAGTGCGCGGGCAGGCGCTGACGCAATTGCTCGCGGCCACAGTTGGCACTTGCGGCGATCACGAAGGTGGCGGAGCCGATCAGGTCAGAGTCCACCAGGGGAGAAACCAGGATGCCGTAATGGCGGGGTTCCAGGATCAGCTCGATGGCATGCTGTTCAAGGACCATGGACAGCAACTGACGCACCTCGACCATCAAGGCGCGAAAACTGCCGCCCTGGTCACCGTGTCGATAAGCAGGCACGAACTCAGGACGCCGGGAGCCGGCGGAGAACGTGGTTAACTCGCCGAGCACTTCGAGCAGCAAGCGATAAAGGCGTTCCGGGTGTAGCCCGGCCTGCTCCTGATGGTGGCGCAGCAACAGTTCGGTACGGTTGATCATTTGCAGCATGATGAACTCGCCCACCTCTGCCCCGCCGACCTTGCCATTGGAACGTATCCGCTCGGCCAGGCAGTGAGCTCGATTGTCCAGCAAGGCGATCACTTCCCTGAGGCAGGCACTCAGGAACTCGGAGGACTGCGTTTCGATCACCGTCGGCATGAACTCGGGGTCAAGGCTGATGGTCCGGTCGGCATTGCTGCCCTGTATCTGGCACAACGGCAGCTTGACCCAGGCCTGGTCGTTGCCTGACTCCCCCGCCAGCAATTGCAGATTGGGTTGGGCGCAGAGGATCGAACTGCGGGTCTGCGCGCCGGCATTGGAGTCCATGACTTCGGCTTCATAACTGCAATAACGCGCCAATACCTCTTCCTGGCTCGCTGACCGTGCCTCGATGTGATGACCCGTGACCAGCGGCAACGCCAGGTAGATCGGCATGGGACCACTGTTGGCCGGTATCTCCAGCATCAGGGGCTGGCGGCTGCCCTCCCTGTCGAACAAGCTGCCATCGGGCAATACGCCGGCCGCCCGATTGAGCACGACCTGGCCGATCTGCAGGAACTGCGGGTCGATCTCCACCTGGGTAAACCCCCAGAAATGACGGCTCGACAAGCGGGTCCGGATCTTGAGTTGGTGGTCGTAGTACCGATCGTTGTGTTGCAGATGCTGAGGACGCAACAACATCCCTTCCTGCCAGATGACTTTGTGTCTGTTCATGGTCGGTGCTCCGTCCGGTCAGGTAATCCGGAAGCTTGATGAATGCCGGTGTGATCGAGCACCAGTCGGATCTCGCTGCGCTGGGTGTCAGGCAAGGTCAGGACGTGGCGCCAGCGGGTGTGGGGCAGATCGCGATAGGCCGCCAACAGCCCCACGTAGCGGCTGCCCGGGGCGATGCGCAGCTTGAGCGCCAGGTCTTCCCCAGGACGTAACTCCAGCTCCTGGGTGGCAATCAGATCTTGGGGAAGAGACTCCCTGGCGCGGTCGTAAAGACTGAAAAAATCGGCGTTTTCGAAGGCCACCGGGTGTTTGAGTTCAAACAAGCGCAACACGATGGGTGACGGTCGCCCATTGAGGTCGTGGTTCAACTGCTCACTGGCCTTCAGTTGCAAGTCCAGCTTGGTGACCGACGAAAAAGGCGATAGCGCCGAACAGCCCGACAGCAGCCAGATAGCCGCGCCAAGTAACAACGAGCGGATCTCAAACATGCTCGCTCCCCTGGCTCGCGGAACGGGAAAGCCTGTCGGTCTGGCGAGCCAGTTGTGAACAGCTCGCGAGAAAATCCGTGGCGCTGACATGCCGTGCCAGTCGGGCGGCCTGCAGGGCCAGGTCTTCACGGCTGTGCTCATCGAGATCGCTCAGGTCGACACCCAGCACACGGCCGAAACGTTGCCAGAAATCAGCCGAGGGCGGCCCTGGCAGGTGCCTGCTGGCAATGACTGTCGAGGTGCCCCATTCGGGCAGTGGCACACGTTCCATAAGCCCGGGAGCATGATCCGAGTGCATCGACACCCGAGCGCTGGCCGCGGCGCTCAAGTGGTCCAGTTCACTGTAGATACGCTCCTGTTGATCCAATGCCCGCAACGGGTCGAGATCGAGCAGGACAGCCTCCGCCAGCTCCGGCCCGGGTTGAGGCAACGGCCTGACCACCGAGGGCCGTTGACGCAGACTGGCGCGCAGCTCGATACCTGCCAGCACATAGACTTCGCCGTCCTCGATACGCTGCTCGCGTCCTCTGGCCAGGAAGGCGCCACCGGGTTTGAGCTGGATGCCGTTGCGACTGGTATCGGTCAGGTAGAAAGCCCCATCGTGATAGCTGACCAGCGCGTGAAAACCGGAGAGATGCCGCGCGGGATCGACAAGGCTCAAATGGCATTCGGGGGCACGCCCGATGGTGCCGCCGGCGCGGGTGAAGGGACGGCTTTGCAAGGGACTGCCGACTCCCCTCTGTCCGGCGGACACATGAAAAATCAGTTCCATGAAACAGCACTCCTTGAACTATGAACGGCGATCGACCGCGGTGGCGTCACCCAACGAGCGATAGGCCTCGTCGTCAAATCTGTAGTTGCCGCTGCAACTCCAAAGCACAGCGATCACCAGCAACAGACACACACTCGATAACCAACGGCGAACAGACATTGTTTTCTCCACTAACAAAAACGAATACGCAGGCAGAACCGCTCAACTCGCACACTGGGCAAGATCGATGTTCAAACGCGCCATGCGATACAACAGGGTGCGACGAGGCAGCTCCAACTCACGGGCCACCTGGGATTTGTTGCCGCCGTTCTCACGAAGGGCCGTCAACAACAGATTTCGCTCTATCTGATCCATCCGGTCGCGCAGGCTTTTGCGGCCAGGGGCAGAACGCCCGGGATGCAAGGCAAAATGCCCGGCCAGCAGGACATCGCCCTCGCACAACAGAACGGCACGCTCCACCAGCGCCTTGAGCTCGCGAACATTGCCGGGAAAACCATAGGCACAGAGTTGCTCGATAGCCCCGTGCGACCATTGCAGCGGCGCTCGTAGCAGGCGCTGGCAGGTGCTTTGCGCAAAGTGTCGAGCCAGTAGCTGGATGTCACCTTCGCGCTCACGCAAGGGCGGCAGCTCGATGGGAAACTGTGCCAGGCGGTAGTAGAGATCTTCGCGAAAGCGCCCGCTGGCCACCAACGCGGAAAGGTCGTGATGGGTTGCCGCGAGAATCCGGACATCCACACGATGGCTGTCATTGCAGCCCAGGGGACGGATTTCACCTTCCTGCAATACGCGTAACAGCTTGGCTTGTAGTGGCAACGCCAGGTCGCCGATCTCATCGAGCAACAAGGTCCCGCCATCGGCCAGGTCAAAGAGGCCGCGGCGATCCCGATCAGCCCCGGTAAAAGCCCCCTTGCGAAAACCGAACAGCTCGCTTTCCAGCAGATTCTCAGGAACCGCGGCGCAGTTCTGCACGACGAAGGCACGGCTACGTCGAACACCATGCTCATGGATCGCACGCGCCACCAGTTCCTTCCCAGTGCCCGTCTCACCGCCCAGCAGGACCGTGAAATTGTTGTCCAGTACCTTGCCGATCAACCGCCAGGTTCGCTGCATGACCGCGCTGGAGCCGATCATCCCGAAGCGCTCGGTACCCTGCACAGGCAGACGAGCCGTAGTAGGTGGAGCAGATTTCAACAGTGGCAGCTGGGCCAATACCAGCGTCCCCAGCGCACCCAGCGCTTCCTCAAGGCCGGTCGGATCGATGCGCCGGGCGCTCGCGCAAACCAGCACACCCTGCTTGTGCCCAGGCAACGCAATGCATAGCAATGAGCGCCAGGGCTGTTCACTTCCCGGTAGAAAGCCGGTGTCATGGAGCCTGTCGTCAAGGTCGGCCAGATACAGCGATCGACCTTGTTCAAGGACATAACGTAGCAACGGCGGCACGGCCTGAGATTGAAAAGACCTGGCGAGCGAGCTGCTCTTGAACTGCGGTATATATTCATGACTCAGATGCAGGGTCGAGTCCTGCTCGTCCAGCCAGTACAACTGGCATAACTCGCAGACACTCAGCTGGCCCGCCATGCAAACGAATTCTTGCAATAGCGAGACGCTATCTTCTGCACGCGCCAGCTGAGCCAGTTTGGCCACCAGAGCCCTAGCCTCGTTAATCAACATAGTTGCCATGCTCAATAAAAGGTGTGATCAACCGTGACCGTGCCGTCGGATTTTTCCGGTTCCAGCCAACTGGACCAGCCCAGGCGACAGCTGTTTTCCGCACCCAGATGCAAATCTCGCCGCTGCGTCTCGCGTAACACCAGACGCACATCGAAGTTCAGTGGATCACGCAGGGTAAAACGCACCAACGCATTCAATATCGGATGGTTGGAACCACCGGGAAGAAACTCATGAAAACCCAGCCAATCCAGGTTTCTGATATGGACACGAAACTTTCCACTGCAGTCCGATACACAGGTTCCCAACACCAGGTCATGTCCCAATGAACTGTTGGCAAGACTCAAGCGGTTCCGTTGATCCGGCACAATCATCAGCGTTCGCTCGACACACTGCTCTATGGTTATTTCAACCCGGTTGAAGTAGTAACGCAGCACTGCCTCGATCAACGCCGCGCAATGGGCCCGCTGGCTCAGCAGCCCCAGATAGGGCAGCAGGCGCTTCCAATCCAGCTCCTCGGCCTGGCGAATATCCTCTCCCCCCAGGCCCGCCAGGGCATAAAGTTGTTCGGACAGCGGATCCGTGGCGCCATGGCGAAAACGCTTGTAATAACGATACTTTTGCCAGACGGGTAATATCAGCCGTTGAAGACGGTGATGAAAGACATCCAGGAAAGCTCGGGTTGCCTGTCCGGTTTCTGTTTCCTGAAGTACCTGTTCGGCATAAAACATCGGCAATGGAGAACTGGCACCAGACAACGCCATCAGGTTGAAACGCAAACACGCACGTAACGAACCGGCCTCTTCAAAGAACGTGACCTTGTCAACGTCACTGCCGGGAAAAGCAAAACTTGGGTTGGCCTGAAATTCAAGTTTCTCGTACAGGCTGTCTTCATCCAGATCGGGGTAGGCTTCACGTAATCTGGTAATCACCACCCGGACGGCTTGAAACAGCGTGTATTCTCGAATCGTACAGGTCAACGCATTCAAAACAGCGGTTGTTGCCCCAAACGTGGCGTCCATTTATAAACCTCTCCCTTGGCACTGAGAACGTGCAACTCATGAAATGAATTAAGCCCGACATACAGTGCGAAAAACTCGTTGAGCACCGTGGCAAACAGGAACAGGTCGCCTTCTCCGCCAAAGTGTTGCGGGTCCATCGCCAACTCCGTGCGCAGGCCTCGCAGGGGAAGACCGCCATAAAGTCGATCGGTCGCTTGATGGCGGATGGATTTGAGACCGGCGAGGCGCTGCTGGCTGACCTCCTGCAGCCGCGTGTCGTGGTGGCTGGCAAAGTCATAGGTCTCGAGCACCTTGCGCAGTGCCGTGATATTGGCCAACGACAAGTAATTCAGTGACATGTTGCTGATGAGTTTCCAGAGCATGCCCTGCCCCAGGGGCGGCGGATAAAAGCGGCTGGCCGGGGTGATATTGCGAAAACTCAAGGACTCCGGAAGACCGCTGCCGGCATGACAGATATCGCCCACTGAAAGACGCTGGGGCAGATTCTGATTGGTGCAGGTGAGTTCAGTGGAGAGCGTCTCGGCCAGTAACACACCCTCGCTGTTAAAGCGCACATAAGTGTCCAGACCGTCGTGTGCCAACGAAGGGCGCTGACGCAGGGTGTAATGCGCGACCGACTGCCCCGGGCCGCAATGGCTATCGTGCTCGAAGGATTCGAAAGGCACAAAATCACGATAACCCAAGCCTCCCGCGCGCCACCCGGTCATGCGATCCACCGAATACACACCGCACTGACCGGCCTCGTACTCGGTCGGCAGCAACAGGTACTCGTCCTGCTTGCCATCCAGTTGCAGGGGCAACCCATCGTGCGGGAACAAGTTGACAATGGGTGTGCAGTACAACTTGATGTTCTCAAGCGTGGGCCGCAACTCCCGCGTCTCATCAGCCGCCTTGATCGTGAAACGAACCTCCAACCCACGCACGTTGGCCAGGACATCGTCCGGGAACTGCTTCAAGGCCTCCAGCCCGAGCAGATCGACAAACAGGAACTTCTCCTTGAAGGAGAAATACTCCTGCAACAGGCGATAACCGCGGAAGGTGTTGAGCGGGTACGGAATCAAGGCTTCGTCTTCGGCGAAACCCACGGGTGACATCGATTGGGCCGGCAGGGAAAACGACTGCGACATTCCCCCGTTGTCCAACAGTACCTGCCCATCACGGCCCAGTAATACGACACTGATGCCTTGCAGATGACGTGAAAAATTGAGATAGAGCATCTGGCTGATATAACGCTCACCCGCCAGGTGCAGACGCAAGCGTTTGAGTTCCAGCTGCCCCAGGTGGCCTTCGCCCGTCATGTTCAATTGCAGGCTCAACAGGCTCCGATCACCCTTTGTCGAATAGCTCAAGGCATTCAAGACAAGTGGCAGCACCTCAGTGGAATAGCAGGTGCGAAAACGGCAACGCACGCCGTCGATACCACGGCTCTCGACCGACGAATGACGAGGTACCTCCAGCGCCGGCGCGGCCAACGGCGACGGATCGAACTCGAGCACACTGAAGGCCGGCAATGGCCGCATATAGTTGGGCCATAACAGTTGCATGAGTGAGTGCGTCAGTTCCGGCAGTTCGTCATCCAACCGTTCGCGCAAGCGCCCGGTCAGAAACGCGAACCCTTCGAACAAACGCTCGACATCCGGATCACTGCCACTCTCCCCCAGAAAAGGCGCCAGGGCCGGATTACGCTCGGAAAAGCGCCGACCGAGCGTGCGCAGGGCACTCAACTCACTCTGGTAATATCGATTGAACGACGACACAGCTCACTCCTCATCCGCTTTGACGGTCACTTCGCAGCGCTCATCCAGTACCGCCAGAAAACGGACCCTGTGTTTCAGATTGCCCACTTCGAGCATTCCCTCGATGCTGAAAGACAGCCTCAGCGAGCCCGGCGCAGAAGAACCGGGCACGACCGAAACGGCAGAAAGTCGCGGCTCATAGGTTTCTATGAATTGGCCTATGGCCCGGGCGGTTTCGACCAGGACGTCGTACTGGCTCAAGCGCATATCGTTGATATCCGGAAGGCCATAATCCGGCAGCGCCTGGACGCTGCCTCGCCGACTGCCCAGCATCCGCGTCAAGTGGCTGGCCACCGACGCATTGACCGCGCGTTCCAGGCTCCAGCCCTGGCGATGCAAGGCCTGGCCACTCAACCGTTCGAACAGACTGCCGTAAGCCATGGCCTTAGACCGGTTGGTCTTTATCGAGCTTGCCGACCAGGGACAACGTGAAGTCGGCCCCCATGTACTTGAAGTGCGGTCGAACGCTCAAGCCGATCCGGTACCAACCCGGCTCGCCCTCGACATCGCTGACCGCGATGTTGACTGCCCGCAAGGGCCGTCGTCCGCGGACTTCCGCACTGGGGTTGTCCTGATCGGCGACGTACTGGCGTATCCATTTGTTCAGTTCCAGCTCCAGGTCGGTGCGTTCTTTCCAGGAACCCAGTTGCTCGCGCTGCAGGACCTTCAGGTAATGCGCCAGGCGGTTGACGATAAACAGATAAGGCAGCTGTGCACCGAGCTTGTAGTCCAGTTCGGCATCCTTGCCCTCTTCGCTGTTGCCGAAGAACTTCGGCTGCTGAACGGAGTTGGCCGAAAAGAACGCGGCGTTGTCGCTACCCTTGCGCATCGCCAATGAAATGAAACCCTGCTCGGCCAATTCGTACTCTCGGCGGTCCGACACCAGGATCTCGGTAGGAATCTTGGTCTCGATTTCACCCATGCTTTCAAAATGGTGCAGAGGCAGGTCCTCCACCGCCCCGCCGCTTTGCGGCCCGATGATGTTCGGACACCAGCGGTACCGGGCAAAACTGTCGGTCAGCCGGGTGGCAAAGGCGTAGGCGGTATTGCCCCATAGGTAATGCTCGTGATCGCCACTGACGTTTTCCTTGTAGACAAAGGTCTTCACCGGATTGTTTTCCGGATCGTAAGGGCTGCGTAGCAGAAACCGTGGCAGTGTCAGGGCCAGGTGACGCGCATCTTCCTGCTGCCGGAAGCTCTGCCATTTGGCGAACTGCGGTCCCTCGAAGTGATCCCGCAGATCCTTTATGTCGGGCAGCCCGGTAAAGCTCTCCAGGCCGAAGAAACGTGGGCCGGCAGCGGCAATGAACGGCGCATGGGCCATGGACGCCACGCTGGCGACATACTGCATCGTTCGCACATCGGGTGCGCTGGGCGAAAACGCATAGTTGCCGATGATCGCTCCGACCGGCTCACCGCCGAACTGGCCGTACTCCGCCGTATAGACATGCTTGTAGAGACCCGACTGGGTCACTTCCGGAGAGTCTTCGAAGTCCTCCAGCAGATCCTGCTTGGAGACATTCATCAGCTCGATCTTGATGTTTTCACGGAAGTTGGTCCGGTCCACCAGCAGGTGCAGGCCACGCCAGGACGACTCCAGGGACTGGAATTGCTCATGGTGCAGGATTTCATCCATCTGCCGGCTGAGCTTCATGTCGATCTGCGCAATCATGCGATCGACCAGGGCCTTTTTGACCGGCTCGCCGCTGTTCTGTGGTTTGAGCAACTCCTCGACAAAGGCGGATATGCCGCGCTTGGCCACCTCGTAGGCGTCGTCCTCGGGAGTCAGTTTCGTCTCGGCGATGATGCAATCGAGCACGCCATAGTCCGAGGTCAGCTCACGGTGCTGCTGTAGGGTATCGTTAGTGGTCACAATGGCTTCCTTGTTATCAGTTGGGTTCGGCGGGCGAAGGGTCCAGGCCGAGTTCAATCAGTGCCCGGTCGCGCAACTGTCCATCGGCAAGCACACCTTCTATCGCGCGCCTGAACGCTGGCGCATTACCCAGTGGCCCCTTGAGGGCAACCAATGCCTCGCGCAGGGCCATCAGCTCCTTGAGCTCGGGAATCTGCTCGACTAGATGGGCCGGGCCAAAATCCTTCATGCCGCGCACGCTCAGATCGATCGCCAGTTCCGCAGCCGGTTGGTTGTCCTTGAGTACGTTGCGTACATTAAACTGAAGGCGCAGTTGTTGTTTTTCCATGACATCGTCAAAACTGTTCTTGTCGATGCTGATGGGCTTTCGGTCCTCAACTTTGCGTTCATCCGGACGCTGGACAAAATCGCCGACCACCAGAAGTTTCAAGGGAAGTTCCACATCCTCCACGGCGCCGCTCTGCGCTGGCTTGAATGTAATATTGATACGTTCCTTCAAGGGTTGAGAAGATTCTCGGGCCATGGGCTACTCTCTTTTCCATTTTAGATAATGACCGCGTCAAGATTCAGATGACAAAGACGGCGATACGCACGCGCCCTGTCTTCTTGCGTGTCGGTGGTTTCAGGCAGTGCTTCAAAACACTGATACAGCAGATGCAATACTTCCGCGGCCAGATCCGGCTCCCAAGTCTGCAATCCCGACGCCTGTAGCTGTTGATCGAGGGCATCGAGTTTCAACCTGGCCAACTCGTACTGCCTGGCCTGAAAGCACAACTTGACCAGCGCCAGTTGCCAGAAAAAAACGGCGCGCTGCCCACGGGCCGCTTGCATGCCCTTCGTCAGTAACTGGACCGCGGACTTGAAGCCATCCTTGAGCAATACCGGCTGAACGTCCTGCAGCGCCTGCTCCCAGGCCGCATCGACCGGCACTCCATCGCGGGCACTCGGCGCTACAGCCGGTCGTAGATGCAATAAAACACGGCTGCTGATCCAGCCTCTTGTCGCGCCATCCGCAAACGGCGCACCATCGTGGAAACGCAGTTCGGCGATGCCGGGAAGCCGTTCGAGAAACAGCGCGAAATGCAACTCCAACTCCCGCACCGCCTGGCTCAGACTCAAGGCCTGAAGGCACTCCCAGAGCATACGCAGACCATCGAACCAGAATGGCGCCCCGGCCAGCGTGGCTTCCAATTTGGGCAACAACGCCTCATGGTCACCGCGTGCCAAGGCCTCGGCGTAGATCCTCAGCGTATCCAGCGGTGGCGCCCTCAATGCCGTGACCTGCTCGCCATCATGCTCCGGCAGCCGTTCGATGGGCAGCCAGAGCAGCGTCCGACTCAAGCCCAGTGCCTTGGCCGTCGCCGCTTTCTGGCGTAGCCACCAGGCACACAACGGACGGGCCAACTCCTGTTGCAGACGCAGGCTTTTCTGCGCCTCCTTCTCACCATCAATGCGAACGCCATGGGTGGATGAACCGGAAGCAGCCGAGGGCGCCTGGGCATTCATGCCCGTTGCCTGGGACGACTCGGACCGGCGAGCCGATGGGCGATTGGCCCAGCCCGACAGGCGCCGTGCAATCGAACTGATCTGCGGAGCTTCACCGGCCAGCCGCTCATCCAGCAGTTTGTCCAGCTCATTGAGGCGCGCCGCCAGCGCGGTAAGAACGGACGCCTGCTCGACCTCCCGGCATTCACCTTCCAGCGCCTTTTCGATTTGCGCGATCAGCCAGCCGATAGCCGCCGAGCGGGTACGCGGCTTGAGCGGGTGCAGCACTGGCCAGTGGTATTCACACAGGTGGCCGACCAACTCCAGCCCGGCCAGCAAGCCGGGGAACGCCGCCTGCTTATAGAGCGCCCAGGTCATCCAGCAAGCGACCCGCAGATCCTTGGAGTGATGACGCAGGATCACCTCGCTTTCGACCTTGACCTTGTGCCAATCCACTCCGTCCGTGGCATAAGGGGAAAGAGCCTTGCCCAATTCCCGCTCAAGACTTTCGTATTCACCGGAAAAGCGCACGTCATCGCCGGCAAAGTTATCGACGAAAACCGGAACACTCGCCAACTCGAAACAATAAGACTGCAATACGCTCGGACAGGTCATCCTTGGCCTACATAAAATTAATCAATAAAAAATCCGAATATCCAACAACACAGTATTACAAACCCACAAGAAAACGCGATTTTTCCTAATCACCAAACAAGCTTAGAAGTTGGTTGTTATGTTCACAATGGAAAAAACCACAGCAGCGCGTAGGAAATATCTACATGAAGAATAAGATCCCATGTAACTCCCGAAAAAATTAAAATCTCCTAAATCATTCCGCATCTAACAACAAGGCCCAGCAATACAAAAACATAAAACCAGACACTTATTTTTTCCATATAAGGTGCCCTGCTCGGTAACCAGACCTTCAGCCAGACACTGCTGTGCGACCGACGCTTCCTGGATCTGCCGAGCATGGGCAGGCGGACTTTTCATCAGACGCACTGGGCGGTACGGCCTTCAACATCCACTTTCCGATCCCTGAACCCTTAACAACCTCCCTACACTCTCTCTATTGAGCCCGGCGCGACCCGCGACCTAAACTCGCCGGCCCTCACACGAGAGATCCCCTCATGACAGCACCTGCCTCCCCCGCAGCCGAGTCGGACCACCGCTGGCTCGCCTTGATCGTCCTGTGCCTCGGGGTACTGATGATCGTGCTCGACACCACCATCGTTAACGTCGCGCTGCCGTCGATCCAGACCGATCTGCACTTCACGCAAACCTCCCTGGCCTGGGTGGTAAACGCCTATATGCTGACCTTCGGCGGCTTTCTACTGCTGGGCGGTCGCCTGGGTGATCTCTATGGCCATCGACGCCTGTTCCTGCTCGGTATCGGCTTCTTCACCCTCGCCTCGCTGGCCTGTGGCCTGGCCCACAACCAGGAAACGCTGATCTGGGCCCGGGCCTTTCAAGGCCTGGCCGCCGCCGTGGTGACCGCCGTGGCCCTGTCGCTGATCATGGACCTGTTCAGCGAACCGGCCGACCGGGCCAAGGCCATGGGCGTCTACGGTTTTGTCTGTGCCGGTGGCGGTAGCCTGGGCGCCCTGCTCGGCGGCGTGCTCACCAGCACCTTGAGCTGGCACTGGATCTTCCTGGTCAACCTGCCGATCGGCGTGGTGGTGATCGCACTGTCCCTGCGCCTGCTCTCGAAAACCCTCAACCAGCACCCGTCCCGCGACCTCGATGTGGCCGGCGCACTCAGCGTGACCGCCTCGCTGATGCTGGCGGTCTACGCCATCGTCAATGGCAATGAAATGGGCTGGACATCACTGCGCACCGTCGCGCAACTGCTGATTGCCGTCGGCCTGCTGCTGGCCTTCCTGGTCATCGAGACCCGCATAAAAGTCCCGCTGATGCCCTTGCGCCTGTTCCGCCTGCGCAACCTGGCCATCGCCAATATCATCGGCGTGCTCTGGGCCGCCGCGATGTTTGCCTGGTTCTTCCTGTCGGCGCTGTACATGCAGTTGGTGCTGGGCTACACGCCCTGGGAGGTGGGACTGGCGTTCCTGCCCGCGAACCTGATCATGGCGGTCTTTTCCCTGGGTATCTCGGCCAGGCTGGTGATGCGTTTCGGCATTCGCCTGCCCCTGGCGGTCGGGCTGGCGCTGGCGGCCCTGGGGCTGCTGCTGTTCGCCCAGGCGCCGGTCAACGGCCACTTCCTGCCCAACATTCTCCCGGGCATGCTGTTGCTCGGCCTGGGCGCGGGCATTGCCTTCAATCCGTTGCTGCTGGCGGCGATGAATGACGTCGCGCCGTCCGAGTCGGGGCTGGCTTCCGGCGTGGTCAATACCGCTTTCATGATGGGTGGCGCACTGGGATTGGCGGCACTGGCCAGCCTGGCCGCGGCGCGTACCGAATCGCATCTGGCAACAGGAGTGTCGGCACTCTCGGCCCTCAACGACGGCTATCAGAGCGCCTTTCTGGTGGGCGCGGTGTTTGCCGCGCTGGGTGCGGGCCTGGCCGCGGTCATGATGCGCAGCAAGAGCGGTGAAAGCCTGGGTGGTGCCGAGGCCTAGCTTGCAGCCTGACGTTCGAGCCGGCCGATATCAGCCATGAATTTCTCCGCCGGCAAGGGGTGCCCCAGCAAGTAGCCTTGCAGGGAGTCGCACCCCAGACGGGTCAGGAAACTCTGCTGCATATCGGTTTCCACCCCTTCGGCGACGATCCGTAACCCCAGCGCCTGGCCCAGGGCGACAATCGCCGAAACGATCGCCGCATCGTCGGAGTCATGCTCCAGGTCGCGGACAAAACCACGGTCGATCTTCAACTCGTTGGCCGGCAGGCGCTTGAGGTACATCAGGCTCGAATAGCCGGTGCCGAAATCGTCGATGGACAGGTCCACGCCCATGTCCGAAAGTTTCTGCAACACTTCCATACTCGCATCGGCGTCACTCATGGCCGTGGTTTCGGTGATCTCCAGGGTCAGGCTGTTGGCCGGCAACTGATGCCGGGCCAGGGCGCTGGCCACGCTGTCGACCAGGCCCGCATGGCAAAACTGCAGGGCCGAGAGATTCACCGCGATACGCCAGTGCTGGTAGCCCTGTTCATACCACAGGTGCATTTGCCGACACGCTTCGTTCAGTACCCAGTCGCCGATGGGGATGATCAGGCCGGTCTTTTCCGCCAGGGCGATGAACTTGTCCGGCAGCAACAACCCTTCCTCGGGGTGCTCCCAGCGCAACAGAGCCTCGGCGCCGATCGGTGTGCCCTTCAGGGCGTCGAACTTGGGTTGGTAAAAAAGACGGAACTGTTGCTGTTCCAAGGCCTGGCGCAGGTCCTGCAAGAGTTGCAACTGCTTGCGGGCGTTGCTGTTCATCGATGCGTCGAAGAAGCTGTGGCCGTTTTTGCCCGCCCCCTTGGCGTGATACATCGCCGCGTCGGCGTTCATCAGCAATTCTTCGGCGGTCTGACCGTTGCCCGGGAACAGCACGATGCCGAGGCTCGCGGAGATCAGCAGGTCGTGGTCGCCCACCCGGAACGGCCGGGAGATCAGGCCGACCTGACGCGACGCCACTTGCAGCGCATCGTCCGGCTCGGCCAACTGCACCAGCAACACGAACTCATCACCACCGATGCGCGCCAGGGTGTCCTGGCCGCGCAGATCTTCGCGCAGGCGCAGGGCGACTTCGCGCAGCAACTGATCGCCCATGTGGTGGCCGAACGCATCGTTGACCGGCTTGAAGCCGTCCAGATCGATAAACATCAGCGCAAAGCAACCGCCTTCGTCCGTGGCCTTGTGCATCGCCTGGTCGATCCGGTCCGCCAGCAGCACACGGTTCGGCAAGCCGGTCAGGGTGTCATGCAGCGCCAAATGGATGAGTTCCTGGTTCGCCTGACTCAGCGAATTGGCCAGCATGGCGGTCCGGGCTTCGAGTCGGGCATCGAGCAGCGAGGTCAACAGGGCGATGGACAGCACCGCCAGGCTGGTGACCAACACCAGATTGTCCAGCCCCTTACCGGACAACCCGCTGCCCACCGCGCCACAGAAACTGCCCTGGCTGAAGTTGGCGGCCGCCATGCCGGTGTAGTGCATGCCGACAATCGCCAACCCCATGACAACCGACGCACCGCTACGGGCCAGGCGCACATAGGGTGTGCTGCGCCGCAGGTGAAAGGCGATCCACAAGGCCGCCGCCGAGGCCACCACGGCAATCACCAGTGAGGCGCCGAACAGGGTCGGGTCGTAATCGATACCGGGCTGCATCTGCAGTGCCGCCATGCCGCAATAGTGCATGGCACTGATGCCAGCCCCCATGATCAGGGCGCCGAGGGCCAATTGCACCACCGGCAGGCTGGGCTGGCTGACCAGCCAAAGGGCAAAGCCGCTGGAAAGAATCGCAATCAGCAGTGACAGCAACGTCAGTGGGCCGTCGTAGGCCAAGGCAATCGGCAGCTTGAACGCGAGCATGCCGATAAAGTGCATGGACCATACCCCCACGCCCATGGCCATGGCACCGCCGGCCATCCACAGGTACACCGCCCGTCCGCTGGCCGTGGCAATGCGCCCGGCCAGATCCAGCGCGGTATAAGAGGCCAGGATCGCCACACAAAGGGACATGAAGACCAGCGCGGAGGAATAGCTACCAATGAGCATGACGAATCTCTGAAACATCGAACCGGGCAATGCCCGAACTCGGTGAAAAAACGGCGGATTGTACCTGCTTCCCTGCGAGTGCACGGTGGAATATTGGCTACTGGCCATTATTCAGGAGGACCTGCCCGACGTATAGGTCAGCGCCCAGGGAAGACCGACCAACGGCATGCTGTATCGATTATGCGCAGGCTCGACCGGCCCAACACTATTTGACGTGCTGGTCGCCTAATCGATGATAGCCGATCAGGCGTAAGTCGCTCCGGTCCAGGCCTGATCAAGCCCTCTCTCCCGGAGATTCACGTTTGACCCGCTCGATATAACGCGCCACCGCCGGGGCCTTTTCAAAACGTCGATAAATCAGCGACAACCAGGAACTTGCCTCGCAGCCGTGGATCGGTCGATACACCACATTCGGCAGGTTCACATGGCCGACCACCGATTCGGGCACCACCGCCACGCCCTGCCCCAGGGACACCGCCGCGATCACCGCCACCAGCCCGCCGGGCTGCGGCCCCAGCTTCGGCGCATAACCACCCTGGGCGGCGACCTGCAGGGTGCCGCTGATCTGCTCCGGGAGAATGAAGGTTTCATTCTGCAAATGTTCGGTGCCGATCTGTTTCAGACGGCACAACCAGGCATCGTCCGCCACGGCCAGCACAAACCCTTCGGCGTTCAGGCGCACCGCATCCACGCCCTCGGGCAAGGACATCGGCGAGCGCACATAACCGATATCGAAACGTCCCTCGGCGATCAACCCAGGCAGCACCGCCATCGGGCTTTCGCGCACCGTAAGGCTGACCTCGGCGAACTCCCGGCCGAAGGCCTTGACCTGGCGCTGCAGCACCCCGGAATACACCGCCGAGGCTACATAACCGAGTTCGATATGCCCGACTTCACCGCGTCCGGCCCGCTGCGCATTGCGCTGGGCAAACTCGAACTGGCGCACCGTTGCTTCGGCTTCCGGCAGCAGTGCCGCACCGGCTTCGGTGAGGGTGACCTCGCGCTGCCCACGCAAAAACAGCCGGGTGCCGAGAGCGACCTCCATATCCTGGATCTGTCGACTCAGGGTCGGCGGTGCGATATCCAGCTGCTCGGCCGCCCGGGTGAAATTGCGTTGCCGGGCCACCGCCAGGAAATAGCGGAAATGACGAATTTCCATACAGGCATTAGCTCAAAGGTAATGAAGTACCGAAGCCCACCTAACAAAGCCAGGTCCGAGCCGCGATAAGCTGCTTCTACCGCCACAGTAGAGAGCTTGTACCATGCGCGTCAAATCCCTTATTCCCTTGTTTTTGCCTGCTTGAGCCTGCCGTTGGTGGCAACAGCCGACTCATCACCCGCCATTGCCCACAAGGCAATCCTTGACCTGGGGCTGGCCCGTACGCTGCTCGAGGCCGCCGAGCAGGCAGCCACGGCAAAAGGCTGGCCCTGCGCAATTGTGGTGGTCGATGACGGCGGCTGGCCGGTCCTCGGCGAACGCATGAACGGCGCCCCCGTAGTGGCCGGTATTCAACTGGCCGAAGGCAAGGCCCGAACGTCGGCGCTGTTCAAACGGCCGTCGGGCGATCTGGAAAACGCCGTCAACGGCGGACGCCAGGCCGCCCTCAGCGCCGGCCTGGTGATGATGAAAGGGGCACAGCCGATTCGCCTCGAAGGCCAGGTGATCGGCGCCATCGGCATCAGCGCCGACACCCCGGCCCATGACGATGAAATCGCCCTGGCCGCCATCGCCGCCCTGCCGTCGCAGGCCCAGCCATGAGCCGGGTCAGCCCACGCTTGACACTGCTGACCGCCTCCGGCGTCTGCTCGCTGATTGTCCTCGATACCAATATCGTCGCCGTCACCCTGCCTAGCATTGCCCGCGACCTGGGGGCAAACTTCGCCGATATCGAGTGGGTGGTCAGTGCCTACATGCTGGCCTTCGCCGCCCTGCTGCTGCCGGCGGGGAGCATCGCCGACCGCTTCGGCCGACGCAAAACCCTGCTCTGGGGCCTGACCCTGTTCATCCTCGCATCACTGGGCTGTGGCGCCGCACCCGACAGCCTGTTCCTCGATATCGCCCGCGCCATCAAGGGCGTCGGTGCCGCGCTGTTGCTGACCTCCGCCCTCGCCTCCATCGGCCACGTCTTTCACGACGAGGCCGAGCGGGCCAAGGCCTGGGCCTTCTGGGGTGCCTGCATGGGAGTCGCCATGACCGCCGCGCCAACCCTCGGCGGGCTGATTACCCAGTACCTGGGCTGGCGCTGGATTTTCTACCTAAACCTGCCGGTGGGCCTGCTGCTGATGGCGATGGTCCGCCACGCCGTGCCGGAGTCCCGGGACAGCCAGGCGGCGCGCCTGGATCCCTGGGGCAGCCTGGCCTTCAGCGGCGCCTTGCTGTGCCTGATCTGGGGCTTGATCGAAGC
The DNA here is from genome assembly GCF_013385425.1 of Pseudomonas gingeri. Taxonomy (GTDB): domain Bacteria; phylum Pseudomonadota; class Gammaproteobacteria; order Pseudomonadales; family Pseudomonadaceae; genus Aquipseudomonas; species Aquipseudomonas gingeri_D. Next base: position 87,328 of record NZ_JACAQA010000002.1, read on the forward strand.
CAATCGCATCGGTTGGAACAGCCCGCTGACCTACACCCGGCTGCTGGGCGGCGCTGCGCTGCTGGGCCTGTTCGTGTTCGTCGAACGGGTGCAACAACGGCCGATGGTCGACCTGCAACTGTTCCGCCACCCGCGCTTTATCGGTGCCCTGCTGGGGATGTTCGCCTATGCCGGTTGCGCCCAGGTGATGATGACCCTGCTGCCGTTCTACCTGCAAAACGGCCTGGGCTTTTCCGCCGTGGCTTCGGGCCTGGGCATGTTGCCCTTCGCCCTGGCCATGCTGATCTGCCCGCGTATCGGTATTCGACTGGCCTCACGGTTCGCCCCGGCGACAATGATGGCGAGCGGCCTGACCCTGGTCGGTTGCGGCAACCTGCTCAGTGCCTGGGCGGTCGGCAGTGGCAACTACCTGCCATTTGCCCTGGCGATTACCGTGACCGGTGCCGGCGCCGGACTGCTCAACGGCGACACCCAGAAAAACATCATGGCCTGCGTACCCCGGGAACGGGCCGGCATGGCCTCGGGGATGAGCACCACCATGCGCTTCAGCGCGATCATGCTGACCATCGGTGTGTTCGGTGCCCTGCTCGCCAGCCATACCGAGCAATTGCTCCAGGCCAGCCTCGCCGCCCAGGCCGCGCCCTGGCTCGATCAGGCCCGGGCGATTGCCTCGCGGGTGGTCGCCGGTGATATGCCGGCGGCCATGGCAACGCTGCCGGAGTCCGCACGCCAGGTGGTCCAGCCTCTGGCTCGCGCAGCCTTCGTCGGGGGCTTTGCCACGGTGCTCTGGGTCGCGGGCTTGCTGGCGTTGTCAGGGGCGTTGGTGGTGGGCAGTTTGATGCGCCATCCGCTGCCCGCCAGCCGCTCTTATTCATTGGCCAGGGAATAAATCCGTACGGGGCTCGTCGTACGGGCACTGAAATTATTCAGCCGCCCAATTTAGAAGCCCTTACAGTGGTAGCCGTGGTTGCGGGGACTGGATCGACGCCAATACCCGCTCGGTGTTTTCCGTGCAACTGACCCCATCGGGTCGGTTGCGGATGCTATTGACGATCCCCAACAACTGCATTTTGCTATGGGCCAGGCGCGCCTGCATGGCTTCGATCTGATCGATCTTGCGCTCCAGGCTGTCAACCATGACCTCATGGCCCAAGCCCCCGGTCTCGGCCACCGGCACCAACGCCCGTAGTTCCTCGAGACTGAAACCCGCCTGCTGTGCGCACTGGATGATCGACAATGTCTGCAACACCTCGGCCGGATACTCACGGTAGCCGTTGGCCTGGCGCTGTACCTTGCGAATCAACCCCTGGGCTTCGTAAAACCTGATCTTCGACGCCGCCAGGCCACTGCGTAGGGCCAGTTCACCGATCTTCATAAGAGGCCTCGAATGGACGCTTGACATTAAAGTTAGGTTTAAGCTTAGCCTGAACTCCCCACTACCCCGGAGTCAAGCATGTCCCCCTTTCAAGCACTGCTCCTGCCCAACGGCGTACAGATCCCGAATCGCATCGCCAAGGCCGCCATGGAAGAGAACATGGCTGACCTGGATAACGCGCCTTCCGCTCAGTTGATGGAACTCTACCGCGCCTGGGCCGACGGTGAACCGGGTTTGCTGCTGACGGGCAACGTGATGATCGACCGTCGCGCCATGACCGGCCCGGGCGGTGTGGTGCTGGAAGATGAAAAACACCTGGAAAAATTCCGCCATTGGGCCGCCATTGGCCGGGCCAAGGGCGCGCAATTCTGGATGCAGATCAACCATCCCGGACGCCAGACCATGGCCAATCTCGGCCAGACCGCCTGGGCGCCATCGGCGGTAGCGCTGGACCTGGGCGGCTTCTCGAAGATGTTCGCCGAACCTCGTCCCATGAGCGAAGCGGATATCGAAGAGGTGATCGGGCGTTTCGCCAACAGCGCCCGTCTCGCCGAGCAAGCGGGATTCACCGGTGTAGAGATCCATGCGGCCCACGGCTACTTGATCAGCCAGTTCCTCTCACCGCTGAGCAACCAGCGCAAAGACCGTTGGGGCGGCTCGCTGGAAAATCGCGCCCGTTTGTTGCTGTCGGTGGTCAAGGCGATAAAGGCCGTGGTTTCGCAGGACTTTTGCGTGGCGATCAAACTCAACTCGGCGGACTTCCAGCGCGGCGGCTTCGACGCTGACGATGCCCGCCAGGTGATCGAATGGCTGAACGACTTGCCGGTGGATCTGGTCGAGCTTTCAGGCGGTAGCTATGAGGCTCCGGCCATGCAGGGCGAAGCACGGGACGGTCGCACCCTGGCGCGGGAGGCCTACTTCATGGAAATGGCCGGCGAGTTGGCGAAGGTGGCGAAAATGCCGGTGATGGTCACCGGTGGCATTCGGCGCTTGCCCATCGTCGAACAGGTGCTGGACAGCGGCATCGCCATGGCCGGTATCGGCACTGCGTTGGCCGTGGAACCGCACCTGCCCCGACACTGGCGCGAAGGCCGCGACAGCCATCCGCAATTGCCACCGATCCACTGGAAGAAAAAGCCGCTGGCGGCCTTGGCGAACATGGCGGTGGTCAAGTTCCAACTGCAGCGCCTGAGCAAGGGCAAGCGCCCTCACCCCGAGGTTTCGGCGGTGTGGGCGCTGGTGCTGGATCGGTTGTTTATCGGTCGAAGGACAAAGCAGTATCGCGCGGCGATGAAGAACCTGAGCGCCTGATCCCGTTAGCGCCCGGCAAACCGCAACCGAGACAGCATCTTCAAATCGCCATCCTTGTAATACCCATCGCTCCAGCTGTTGTCCGGCGACAGCGGCTGGACCTGCTTGAGCTCCAGCTTCTTCGCGTAATAGCGAAACCGGTAGTGCTCATAAAAGCGCAGGATCTCCAGGCCATAACGATCCGCCAGATCGGTATCGCCACGAATCACCAGGTAGTTCTCGTCATTGCCATCGCTGGCGCCGACGCTGAGGTTGTGGCTGCCACTGATAATGGTCGGCGCGTCGGTGGTGAAGTCAGTGACGATGGCCTTGGTATGCACCAGCAGGTTGCCCTTCTGGCCAAGGAGCCCCTCCTTGATCCAGCCCTCCAGGCCGGTATTGAGCAGCGCCGTGGCCACGAAATCATCCGTCCGATCGGCATGAATCCCGGAGATGCTGCTGGCGGTGTTCTGCAAGCCGAAACGCAGCACATCGTCGTGGGGCTTGCCGAGCAAGGCGTCGAGGATTTCCTGGGGCAAGGCAAAGGCCGTGGCGAACAGCACATCCTTCTGCGCCGCCGTAATGATCTGCACGAACTCCTTCAGATCGCCCTGTCCGGTACGCGGGGAAAACCCGGCGAACAGCGGCTGGCTCGGGTCCATGGGATTGTTCTGGGTGATCCACTTGCGGGTCGCCGCCACATCCGCCGGCGCCGCCCAGATCTCCTCGAAGACCTGGGTGTACTCGGTGGCCAGGCGGACGTCGTCAAGCACATGCACCACGTTGGCCTGACGATAGACACCATTGGCGGTGAAGTTGGTGCTGCCACAGAGCACGGCTTCAGGCCGGTACTCGCCACCGGCGTCGCGCTGACTGAGCACGATGAACTTGTCATGGAAGATATTGCTGGTGACCCGACCCCGTTTGCTCTCGGCCGGAATCGGCGCCAGGCTCTGCTCGTTCAGGGTGGTGTCCTCATCACCGACCTTGGCGTGGTAGAGCACGCGAATCCGCACACCGCGCTGCTGCGCCGCGTTCACCGCATCGACTATCGCTTTCAACTGATACTCGTAGATGGCGATATCCAGGCCCCACTGCACATCCGTTGCACGGGCAATAAAACCCAGCAACTCTTCCAGCAGGCCGTTTTCCAACCACAGGCGCGCCGCATCGGGCCAGGCTTCGATGGGCAGGTTTTTCTGGGTGGTGATCAGTTTGTCCAGATCCGGAAATTTGCGTTCGAAGCCCTGGCTGGCCGCCACCGCACGGTTGAAGATCACCCGCTGGCCCTTGGGCAGGCCATTGTCGGTGGTCACCGTCACCGCCAGCGATTCGCCCAGTTGCGGCGCATCAGGCGTGCCGTAGGCCAGGTGCACCCGGTAGTTGCAGGTGCTGCCGGGCTCGACGTTGTAGTCGGCCCAACGGAATTTCTGCAAAGGTGCCAGATTGCTCGGGGTCGCGTGGTACTGGGGGAAGGTGTGTTCCTTGCCGGGGAACGTCAGGCTGTTGAACAGGAACTCCCAGGGCGCGCTGCCTTCCTGGCGTTCGATGGCAAAACCGAGCAGGCCGGCCCGCCGCGATTCGGCCAGGTCGATGGCCAGCAACACGCCACTGGTCCCGGCGTAGGCCTTGACCCGAAAATCGTCCTGGGGATTGCTCTGAAGTACGCGCATGCACCACATCCTTGGGAAGTCCGCTGAGGTGTTCGAGCGTAGCGAATTTTTATAACGCCAGGCACTTCATACGCGACTTTCACCATGAAATTTTCCATCCAAGGTTTCAACCGTCCGACCTTGATCAACGACAAGCGGCGAGTTACCGTCTGACTCCATCCGGTGCCCCCGACGCCAGAACCAGAGAGGACATGCCATGGAATCCCCCTTGCACCCCAGCGTAGGACCGGCCCTCAGCTTCAACGGCGGCTTCGTCGACACCCTGGGTTTCCTCGCCTTGCAAGGGCTGTTCACCGCCCACGTCACCGGCAACTTCGTCACCCTGGGGGTGAGCATTGTCCATGGCACCTCCGGCGCACTGCCCAAGCTGATCGCGCTACCGGTATTCGTGCTGGTGGTGGGGCTGACGCACCTGGCCGCGGTGGCCATCCATCGTCGGGGGCTGACGCCGCTGCGCCTGCTGCTGGTGACCCATACGCTGATACTGGCCGCCTTCGCTTTCCTGGCGATTTTCTGGGGCCCCTTCATCGACGGCGACAGCACGACGGCGCTGATCACCGGCATGACCGGGGTCACCGCCATGGCGATTCAGAACGCCATTTCCCGCCAGCATATGAAAGGCACACCGCCGACCACGCTGATGACGGGCAACGTCACCCAGTTCGCCGTCGATGTGTTTGCCCTGTGGACCGAGCGGGACATGCAGCAACGGAGCGTGATCAAACAACGTCTGAAACCGATTTGCACGACGCTGCTGGCCTTTGCCTCAGGCTGCGTCAGCGCCGCCCTGCTCTATCTGGCCTGGGGATTGTGGGCGCTGATTCTGCCGGTAGTGGTCGCCGTGGGCGTCTGCCTGGGTGTCTACCGCGGCGACCGACTCAAGCCGTAACCGGCGTTACCCCTCAATGCCCGTGTGTCGAGGGGTGAGTGTGGGCCTGCAATGAATCGGGCACACCGGTACGAACCAACCCGCCCTCCTCGATCCAGATGCAGGTTTGTTCATAGGCACGCTGCAACAGGGCGTCGGTCTGGCTGAAGTCAAAGACCGAGATCCCCAAGGGACACAAAGGCGCTACCACGTGAATACCCGCCCGGTGCGCGTAGAGTTCGATATCCCGCACCAATTGCCGCATGCTCATCAGGTTCAACGTGTGCAGCGCCAGGGCCACCAGGCCGGCCGGCGGTTGTGGGCAGGCGCAGCCGAAGCCCGTCGGCACCACCACGATGCGATTGGCCCCCAGGTCGACCGCGCTGGCAATCGGTGTATTACTCGCCACACCACCGTCGATCAACAACTTGTCGCCAACCCTCACACAAGGAAATACCAACGGGATCGCCGCACTGGCCAGCAGCGCCTGTTCCGCGCTGCCGCTGGACAACAGCTCTTCGGCCCCCGTCAGCAGGTTGGTGGTGACGATATGCAGTGGCAGGACCGTGTCTTCGATCCGTGCCACGGGCAACGCTCGCTTGACCAGTCGCTCCAGCGCCGTGGCCTGCAACAGAAAGCCGCGCCGATTGATCAGCGCCCCCAGGGTATCGAGTAACGACAGGGGAAACACATCGCCCTTGCGCAAACTGCGCCAGAAGTCCGCCAGCTCCGCCACCCCCTGCGCGGTGGGCCGTGCGGCAAAGTAGGCGCCGTTGATGGCACCGACCGACGCGCCGATCACCAGGTCAAAGTTCACCCGGGCCTCTACCAGGGCCTTGAGCATGCCCACCTGGACCGCGCCGAGGCTCCCACCTCCAGCCAACACGAGGGCAGTTTTGACAGCGTGCATGGCAGGCCTCGCTCGTACTCAATGACGGTCATACAGGAGCATAGCTGGCGACTTGAAACTCAACGCGATAGCCAACTAGTATTGGGTCCGGACTCAATACTCCTTGGCCGTGAACGAGACCGTGCTCCTTTCTTCACATCGAGAGGGCGTTCTTCGTGAGCCTCGGGATAGTTGCGTGTCCGGCACAGTAACCGGTTCAAGCCCCAGGGGCTGCCAGGATTCTCTTCACCGCATCAAAAGGACAGGATCAATGAAGCTTATCGGTATGCTGGACTCTCCCTACGTGCGCCGGGTCGCTATCACCCTCAAGCACCTGGGCATCGCCTTCGAACACCAGTCGGTGTCGGTGTTTCGTGACTTCGAGCGCTTTGCGCAGATCAACCCGGTGGTCAAGGCCCCGACCCTGGTCTGCGACAGCGGCGAAGTGTTGATGGACTCAGGGCTGATTCTCGAATATCTGGCGCTGATCGCCGGTCCCGGCCAGGCCTATGCCAGCCTGGCCGAGCAGGTGCGCGGACTGCGGCTGATCGGGCTGGCCCTGGCCGCCTGCGAGAAATCGGTGCAGATCGTCTATGAAAAGAATCTGCGTCCCGCGGAGAAACAGCATGGTCCCTGGCTGGAACGGGTTGGCGGCCAGTTGGCAGCCGCCTACACGCAGATCGAGAACGAACTGTCACGCCAGCAACTGCCCCAAGACGGCACGATTCGTCAGGAAGGCATCAGCCTGGCGGTTGCCTGGAGCTTCAGCAAGATGATGCTCCCCGAGCAATGCCTGGCGGCACACTATCCGCACCTCGAACAATTCACGGCCTATGCCGAGCGCCTGGAGATTTTCGTCAGTACTCCGGCCACCTGATTCCCCGCTTCCTCCCACACCTGTTGATCCTGTCGGCGGTCAGTGACTAGGCCGCCGACACGGCACCATAGTGGCGAACTGGCATTTCGGCAAAACTCGACAATACTTGGTCGCGATCGGAATGCTCAGTCACTCTTCTCCTCGAAATGGAGTTCGCCATGAAGTCGCAAGAACTGGAACTTGATGTGGCGGTGGTCGGCGGTGGCGTCTCAGGTTGCTACAGCGCCTGGCGACTGCAGCAGGTTCATGGCGATACGCAGAACATTGCCTTGTTCGAATACAGCGACCGGATCGGCGGACGCCTGTTCAGTATCACCCTGCCAGGCTTGCCCAATGTGGTCGCCGAGGTCGGCGGCATGCGCTACATCCCGGGCCCTGACGGCCATGTGGTGGTGGACAGCCTGGTCAAGCACCTCAAGCTGCCCAGCCAGGATTTCCCCATGGGCGCGCCCAAGCCGGTCTATTCGAAGAACAACCTGTTCTACCTGCGCGGCAAGCGCTTCCGTTATCGCGACTTCGTCGAAGCCCCGGAAAAAATCCCCTACGACCTGGCCTGGTCCGAGCGCGGCTTCTGCCCCGAGGACTTGCAGGTCAAGGTGATGAACTACGTCTACCCCGGCTTCGACAAACTCAACCTGTGCCAGCAGATGCAGGTCAGCGTGTTCGGCAAGGAAATCTGGCGGTACGGCTTCTGGGACCTGCTCTACCGGGTGATGAGCAATGAGGGTTACCAGTTCATGAAGGATGCCGGCGGCTATGACGCCAATGTCGCCAACGCCAGCGCCGTGACCCAGCTTCCGGCCACCGAATACAAGGACACCACCGAGTTCCTGACCCTGACCAAGGGTTTCCAGAGCCTGCCCCTGACCCTGGCGGCAAAGTTCGCCAAGCTGCCCGGAAAACTGCCGGGCAAGCAGCGGGTACAGATGAACCAGCGGCTGACCGCCATCAGCTACGCCAAGGACGCCGACTTCCCCTACCGCCTGCACTTCCAGGCCACCACCACGGTGGACGGCAGTACCCGCGACAGCGGCGGCCAGTCCGTGGTCAAGGCGAAGAAAATCATCCTGGCCATGCCCCGCCGGTCCCTGGAACTGATCGACTCGCCGTTCTTCAGCGATCCCTGGCTCAAGGACAATCTCGGCTCGGTGCTGGTGCAATCGGCCTTCAAACTCTTCCTCGCCTACGAGCAACCCTGGTGGCGCGCCCTCGGCTTGGTGGCCGGGCGTTCGGTCACCGACCTGCCGGTGCGGCAGATCTACTACATGGGCACCGAATGCGAGCAGAAAGGCGGCGAGCCGACACTCAACTCGTTGCTGATGGCCTCCTACAACGACATCGGCACCGTGCCGTTCTGGAAAGGCCTGGAAGGCGGTGCGCCCTTTGTTGGCCACACGCCTGTCAACCTGGCCGGCCTGCTCAAGTCCGAACCGGTGGTGCCCAGGACCCAGTTCACCGTCAGCGACGAAATGGTCCGGGTAGCGCAGATGCAGGTCACCCAGGTCCATGACCAGGTGGAACTGCCGCGTCCCTACTCGGCGGTCTATCACGCTTGGGACGCCGACCCGTACGGCGGCGGCTGGCATGAATGGAAAGCCAATTACCGGCTCGACCAGATCATCTGCCGCATGCGCCGGCCGGTGGAAAACCAGCAGATCCATATCGTCGGCGAGGCCTACTCCTATGGCCAGGGCTGGGTCGAAGGCGCCCTGACCGTGGCCGAATCGACACTCCAGGACTTCTTCGGGCTCAAGCGTCCGACCTGGTTACCCAAGCACTACGCCCTGCTGCCAGTGCCGACACCCGACGGTTGTGCCCTGCAACCGGGCCAGCGCCCGGCCTGCAAGGACTGCGCGGACACCCTGAATGAAGTGACTCAATTTGCCTATAAGGGGATCGACCATGGCAATACGTAGAGACTTTACTGTCGCTGACTACCTGCTGGCACGACTCCTTCAACTGGGTGTGCACAAGGTGTTCCAGGTCCCCGGCGATTATGTGTCGGGATTTATGGATGCCCTGGAGAAGTCCGCCGATATCCAGCCGGTCGGCGAAGTCAATGAAATGAGTGCCGCCTACGCCGCCGACGGTTACGCCCGTTATGCCGGGATCGGCGCGGTATCGCTGCAATACGGTGTCGGCACCTTCAGCGCGGTGAATGCCATTGCCGGCGCCTATGTCGAGCGCAATCCGGTGGTGGTTATCAGTGCCAGTCCGTCGGCGAAGAATCGCCAGATCATCTGGGCGGCGGACGTCCTGTTCCACCACTCCACCGGCGACCTGGACGTCGGGCGCAAGGTGTTCGAGAACATCACCGTCGCCTGCGAACTGCTGGACGACAGCCGCACCGCACCGGCACTGATCGACCGGGCGCTGGTCGCCGCCATCAGCCAGCGCCGGCCGATCTACCTGGAAGCCTGGCAGAACGTCTGGGGCGAACCTTGCGAGGAACCCGTCGGCGAACTGTCTCCCGTGCCGGCCGCCTGCGATCTGCTGTCCCTGGAAGCGGCGGTCGAGACCTCGGTGCAACGCCTGCGCGAGGCGAAAAAGCCGTTGATCATGCTCGGCATCGAGATCGCCCGTTTCGGCCTGCAAAAGCAGGCGCTGCACCTGATCGAAGCCAGCGGCCTGTCGTTCACCACCTCATTGGAAGCCAAGACCGTTGTCGACGAAAACCACCCGCAATTTATCGGCACCTATGCCGGTACCGCCTCTCGGCTGTGGACCCAGGAGCTGGTGGACCAGACCGATTGCATCCTGGCCATCGGGGTCATCTTCACCGACGACTACCTGCAACTGCTGAAAAAGGATTTCGGCCAGATCATCCTGGTCAACACCCAGCTGGCCCGCACCGGCTTGCAGTACTACCCCCATGTTCCGCTGCCGCAGTACCTCACCGCGCTGACCAGCGCACTCGGCCTGGACGATGATTTCCCGCTGCCCCTGCGCCCGCGCGAACCACTCTCGCCGCTGCTCAAGGCAACCGACCATGACACGCCCCTGAGTTACGAGCGGTTCCTCGACACCCTCGCCGATTTCGCCCGGGAGCAACGCCTGTGGGACAACAGCGCGCTGATCCTCGGTGAAAGCTCGGCGCTGTACGCCGCCAGCAATATCATGGGCATGCCCGAGAACAGCTTTGTCGCGGATGCCATCTGGGGTTCCCTCGGTCACGAGACCGGCTGTGCCCTGGGAGTGGCCATGGGTGGCCAGCGCCGGCCGCTGGTGGTCGCCGGCGACGGCGGCTTCATGATGATGTGCCAGTCGCTGTCGACCCTGGTGCGCAATCGCGTGAATGCCGTGGTGTTCGTCATGAGCAACGAGGTCTACGCCATCGAGCAGGCCTTTGTGAACATCAACGCCTTCAAGGAACACGGCGAGTTCGCAGCGTTCGACATCCTGCCCAGCTGGGATTACCTGGCCTTGGCCCAGGGTTTCGGCGCCAAGGGCTACAAGGTCTCGACCCTGGGTGAGTTGCGCGAACTGCTGCTCAAACTGCTGGTGATCGACGAGACCGTGCTGGTCCAAGTGGTCATTCCGCAAAAAGACCTTGCGCCCCAGATCGAACGACTCGCGTCCTGAAAGGAGCATTCACTACATGGCTGTATTGCGTCTTGCTGTCGCTGCCCTGCTGCTCACCGGCCTGTCCGTGGCCCAGGCCCATACCCACGGGCCTGAAACGGCCGAAACTCCGAAACGTTTCACACCCGTCTCGCCGGACACCCCGTACCTCGAAGTCCTGCACCAATGCGTCAGCCAGAAGGACACCGAACAGGGCCAGTTGCTCTCGGGCCTGGGCGGCACGCGCTACCCCATGGTCAGCCTGAAGGACGCCGACCGGGTCGAAGCTTTCTATAGCCAGGGCATGGCCCTGCAATACGGCTTCAATTTCTCCGAAGCAATCCGCGCCTTCTACCAGGCCAGCCGTTTCGACGAAGGTTCGGCGATGCCTTATTGGGGTATTGCCCTGTCGGCCAACTCCAATATCAACAGCGACGCCACTCCCGGTTGCGACCAACTGGCCTATCGCTCGGCGCAGATTGCACTGGAGCACGCCAATGCTCGCCTCAAGGACCCGGACGCCAAGGCCCGTTTCAGCGAAGGGCAGTTGCAGCGTGAAGTCGATTACGCCAAGGCGTTCCTCAGCGCCTATACCCTCAAGGACGGCCAGGTCAGCCTCGACGGCGACGGCAAACAGCACTACGCCGACGCCATGAAAGAACTGTCGCAGACCTATTTCGACGACCTCGATGCCGCCACCCTCTACGCCGACGCCCTGCTCAATCTGACACCCTGGAAATGGTGGGACGGCGAGGAGGCGGTCTCCGATCAGGTCCACCCGACGCCGGCGGCCTATCAGGCGCTGCAAGTGCTCAACCGCGTACTGGTGCAGGACAAGCTGCACACCGGTGCCAATCACTTCTATATCCACGCCATCGAGGAGTCGCCGTTCCCCGACAACGGGTTGCCCATGGCCAATCGCTTCCGCGACCAGAATCCGGCCATCGGCCACCTGGTGCACATGGCCTCGCATATCTACCAGCGCACCGGCAATAACGCCCTGGCCAGCGTCGCCAACTACACGGCGGTTTCGGTGGACCGGGCCTACGCCCATCAGGTCGGCCCGCAGAGCCCCTACCCGTTGCATTACCTGGGCCACAACATTCACTTCCTGATCTGGACCCTGTCCATCGAAGGCCGTCGGAACGAAGCCATGAACATGGCCGAGGAACTGGTGGAGAACACCACGCAGTATTCGGCGCTGGAGTTCCTCTGCAAGCAGTACCCCGACGAGATCCGCACCAAGTCGGACTACTTCTATGCCGTGCCCTATTACTTTGCCGTGCGCTTCCAGGACTGGGCAGCGCTGGAGCGTATCGAACCGAAGATCGAGCAGGGTCTGAAGACCATCAACGAGACCTGCACCCAGGCCGACAAGGATTGGCAGCCACTGACCGCGCCTTACACCCGGGTAATGGCCGCTTATGCCAAGGCTTATCGGCAGTTGGCCGAGGACGGGGCGGACAAGGAGAAGGTCAACGACGCGCTCAAGGGCTACTGGCAGGCGGTGACCGATACCCTGAAAGCCTCACCGGCTCTCAACTACGGCAACAACAAGGCCTCGGAGCTGTTTCGCATCGCCAACCTGATCCTGCTGAACAAGGCCCAGGACAGCAGCCACGGCAAGCTGGACTTGGCGTCACTGCGGGAAACCGCTGCGAAGGTGTTTGGCAAGGATCCCTCACAGGCCTTGGCCACTGACCTCAAGTCACTCCAGGGCGATAACCAGGAACAGATCATCGGCGCCTGGCGCAAGGCGGTCTCCATCCAGGACGCACTGAGCTATAACGAGCCGCCGGACTGGTATTACACCTTGCGTGAGTCCCTGGGCTACGCACTGTTGGCCCAGGGCAAGGCGGCCGAAGCCGAGAAGGTTTTCCGTGAAGACCTGATGGGCAATCGCCTCAGTGGTCGTTCGCTCAACGGGCTGAAGCTCAGCCTGCAACAACAGCCTGACAAGCCGGTGCCGGCGCTGCTCGACAAACAACTGCAGACCGCCTGGCGCAACGCAACCATCAGCGCCGCGCCGTCAGGCTTCACCACACAAGCGGTTCTGAAAGCCGGCGACTAGCCCGGCAGGCACTGGAAGTCGCCGGTCTCGGCGACTTGCTTGCCATGGGAGTCCATCAGGCGCGCGTTGACTTCCTGGCCCAGGCTCGACTCCACCAGCTTGTAGTGCTCGCCGGCCTTGAACTGGTTGAAGCTGACTTCACCCGAACAATCCTGCTGGTTGCCATCGCCCCACGGCATTTCCACCAGCATCACGTCCAGCTTGTGGGCGCCAGGTGGCACTTCGAAGAAACGCCCGTCATCGATTTTCTTGCCATCGACCTTCTCGGCGAGCATGTCGTTCGGCGCTTCATTTTGCAGACCGATCCAGGCTTCGCTCGGATCCGCTTTCGGCATCGGGCCGGCACACGCGGACAGCAGAAAAGCCAGGCCCAGGGTTGGAATCAGCATCAGGGGTTTGAATGTCATGGTGTTCTACCTCAAAAAATGAAAAAGCTGTCAGCGGTTAAATGCAGGAAAACTTCCTGGAATGGGCCACGGTCACGCCTTGGTCGTTCACCAGCTCAGCCCCTACATCCGCACCCGATCCCGACTCCACCAGGTGATAGCGCTTGCCGGCCTTGAACTGGTCGTAGTCCACCTGACCGGTGCACTCGGGCTGTTCGGTATTGCCGTTGGCCCCCTGGACCAGGAGCACTTTCAGATCGTGCTTGCCCGGCGCCACTTCGAAGTAGCGGCCGTCATCGACGCGCTTGCCATCCACACGCTCTGCCAGCAGGTCGTCGCTCGACTCCTGCCCCAGGCCGATCCAGGCTTCGCTCGGATCAGCCTTGGGCACTGGCGCTGCGCAGGCAGACAGCAGGCAAACCAGTCCAAGGGTCGAAATCAGCATCAGCGGCTTAAGTGTCATTGAATGAATTCCTCTCATCTTCAAGTGCTTTATCGCTGGACGGAAAGTCCGTCTAATCGAGGCAAAGAGTGGCGGACTAGAGGCTTTTGCACAAATGAACACACATGAAGGGATTTTCAGTCCTTATCTAAAAGATCCTTCATGTTGGTGAAAGCCAAACGTTAAGTTCCAGACGCAAGACTGCCGGTGTTTGCAATTCCACTCCCCGGAGGTTCAGGCATGCTCGGGCTGGTAAAGACCGCACTGCTCAAGCCCTACACGTTTATCGTGTTGGCGATATTCATCTGCATCATCGGGCCGCTGGCGGCCATGCGTACCCCCACCGATGTGTTTCCCGATATCGGTATCCCGGTGGTCGCAGTGGTCTGGCAATACAACGGCCTGTCCCCAGAGGACATGGCCGGCCGGGTGATCTACACCTACGAACGCTCCTTGAGCTCCACGGTCAACGACATCGAACATATCGAGTCGCAATCGCTACCTGGCATGGGCATCGTCAAGATCTTCTTTCAGCCGGGAGTGGACATCCGCACCGCCAACGCCCAGGTGACCGCGGTCTCGCAGACCGTGCTCAAGCAAATGCCGCCAGGGATCACCCCGCCGCTGATCCTCAACTACAGCGCCTCGACGGTGCCGATCCTGCAGATGGCGTTTTCCAGTCCGACGCTGTCTGAAGCGAAGATTCGTGACCTGGTACAGAACAATATCCGCCTGCCACTGACCTCCGTTCCGGGCCTGGCAATTCCGACGCCGATGGGCGGCAAGCAACGCCAGATCACCCTCGACCTCGATCCCCAGGCGCTGGCCGCCAAGGGCCTCTCGGCGCAGGATGTGGGCAATGCCCTGGCCGCGCAGAACCAGATCATTCCGGTGGGTACCGCCAAACTCGGCCCCTACGAATACACCGTGCTGCTGAACAACAGCCCGAAAGTCATCGAAGAACTCAACGACCTGCCGATCAAAACCGTCGACGGCGCCCTGATCACCATCGGCCAGGTGGCCCACGTGCGTGACGGCTCGCCGCCACAGACCAATATCGTGCGGGTCGATGGCCGCCGCGCGGTGCTGATGCCGGCGATGAAGAACGGCAATATTTCCACCCTGTCGATCGTCGACAACATCCGCAACATGCTGCCGCTGATCAATGAAACCCTGCCGCCGGAGCTCAAGACCTCGCTGCTGGGCGACGCTTCGGTGTTCGTCAAGCAGTCGGTGGGCAGCGTGGCCCGCGAAGGCATCATCGCCGCCCTGCTGACCAGTGCGATGATCCTGCTGTTCCTTGGCAGCTGGCGCTCGACCCTGATCATCACCGCCTCGATTCCATTGGCGGTGCTCTCGGCCATCGCCCTGCTGGCCGCCACCGGCCAGACCCTCAACGTCATGACCCTCGGTGGTCTGGCGCTGGCGGTGGGGATCCTGGTGGACGATGCGACGGTGACCATCGAGAACATCAACTGGCACCTGGAACAGGGCAAGGCGGTCAACGATGCGATCCTCGACGGCGCGAAACAGATCGTCGGCCCGGCCTTCGTTTCGCTGCTGTGTATCTGCATCGTGTTCGTACCGATGTTCATACTGCAAGGCATCGCCGGCTTCCTGTTCCGGCCGATGGCCCTGGCGGTGATCTTCGCCATGGCCAGTTCCTTCCTCCTCTCGCGGACCCTGGTGCCGACCCTGGCGATGTTCCTGCTCAAGCCCCATATGGTCGAGGGCGGCAGCGGTCATCATCCCGAAGATGAATTTATCAACCATCACGAAGGCGAACAGCACCGCAAGCCACGCAACCGCCTGCTGCAAGGCGCACTGAATTTCCAGCAGGGCTTCGAGCGCGGCTTCTCCACGGTACGTGACGTCTACCATGGCCTGCTGACCCTGGCGCTGGGTTGCCGCAAGCGCTTCCTGCTGGGTTTCCTCGCCTGTGTGCTGGCCTCCTTCAGCCTGCTGCCGAGCCTGGGCGAGGACTTCTTCCCGGCCACCGACGCCGGTGCCCTGGCCCTGCACGTACGCCTGCCGCTGGGTACACGAATCGAAGAAAGCGCCGCGACCTTCGACCGTATCGAAGCACGGATCCGCGAGGTGATTCCCGCCGAGGAACTGGACAACATCGTCGACAACATCGGTATTCCGTTGAGCGGTATCGACATGGCCTATAGCAGCAGCGGCACCATCGGCCCGCAGGATGGCGATATCCAGGTCACCCTCAAGGCCGATCACCAGCCCACCGCCGACTACGTGAAAAAACTGCGCACGGCTTTGCCGGAAAGCTTCCCCGGCAGCCAGTTCGCCTTCCTCCCGGCGGATATCAGCAGCCAGATCCTCAACTTCGGCGCACCGGCCCCGCTGGACGTGAAAATCTCCGGACGCAGTGCCGAGGAAAACCGCGTCTTCGCCCTCGAACTGCAACGACGCCTGCAACACGTACCGGGGATCGCCGACCTGCGGATCCAACAATCGGTCGGCTACCCGTCGCTGGAAGTGAAGGTCGACCGCATGCGCGCCAAGGGCCTGGGCATTACCGAGCGTGACGTCACCAACAGCATGGTCGCCTCCCTGGCCGGCAGCTCCCAGGTGGCGCCGACCTTCTGGCTCAACCCGGCCAACGGCGTATCCTATGGCGTGGTCGCGGCCACTCCGCAATACCGCCTGGACAGCCTGCCATCGCTGGAAGCACTGCCGGTCACCGGTAGCAACGGCCAGTCGCAGATCCTCGGCGGCCTGGCGACCATCAATCGGGTGCAGAGCCCTGCGGTGGTCACCCACTACAACATCCAGCCGACCCTGGACATCTACGCCAGCGTGCAAGGCCGAGACCTCGGCGCGGTGGCCCATGACATCCAGAAGATCCTCGACGATGCCTCGTCCTTGCGGCCCAAGGGCGCGATTGTCAGCCTGCACGGACAGATCGACGCCCTCCATGAAGCCTTCGGTGGCCTGAGCTTCGGCCTGCTCGGCGCGGTGGTGCTGATCTACCTGCTGATCGTGGTCAACTTCCAGTCCTGGGTCGACCCGTTCGTGATCATCACCGCCCTGCCCGCGGCCCTCGCCGGGATTGTCTGGATGCTGTTCTTGAGCGGCACCTCGCTGTCGGTGCCGGCCCTGACCGGGGCCATCCTCTGCATGGGCGTGGCCACCGCCAACTCGATCCTGGTGGTGAGCTTCTGTCGCGAACGCCTGGCCGAACACGGCGATGCCCTCAAGGCCGCCCTGGAAGCCGGCTACACCCGTTTCCGTCCGGTTTGCATGACGGCCCTGGCGATGATCATCGGCATGTTGCCGCTGGCCCTTTCCGAAGAACAGAACGCCCCCCTCGGACGCGCCGTGATCGGCGGTCTGATCCTGGCGACCACTGCCACCCTGCTGTTCGTCCCCGTGGTGTTCAGCCTGGTGCATGGCCGCCGACCTATTCGCGCCGTAGCTGGAGAAAACACCCATGACTGATCGCAAACCTTCGGGCAAACGCCTGCTTTACATGGGCGTCGGCGGTCTGACCCTGGCCGCCTTGCTGGTCGCCAACGGGATTGCCGCGCGAACCCGCCACGAAAAATCCGTGACCGCCTGGACCGAATCCGCCGCCATCCCCATGGTCAGCGTCTTCAAGCCGGCGCAGAACGCCGCCGGCGACACCCTGCGCCTGCCGGCCCACCTCGAAGCCTGGAGCAAGGCGCCGATCCATGCACGGGTCAGCGGTTACCTGAAGGACTGGAAAACCGACATCGGCAGCCAGGTCAAGGCCGGCCAGATACTCGCCGAAATCGACAGCCCGGATCTCGACCAGCAGGTCGCCCAGGCCCATGCCCACCTGGTGCAGGAACAGGCCAATGCGCGCCTGGCCGAAACCACCGCCACCCGTTGGCAGAACCTGGTGGCGACCCATTCGGTATCACGCCAGGAGGCCGATGAAAAAAGCTCCAATGCCGCCGCGGCCAAGGCCAATGTCGAAGCCGCCGCCGCCGACTACGCGCGGCTGTCGGCACTGGAAGCGTACAAGACCATTCGCGCGCCCTTCGCCGGCACCATCACCGCCCGCAACACCGATATCGGCCAGCTGATCAAGGCCGACAACGACAGCGATCCGGAACTGTTCGACATCGCCGACACCCATCAACTGCGGCTCTACGTACCGATTCCGCAGAACTACGCCAGCGTGATCCGTCCCGGTCTCGAGGTGAAGCTGACGGTGCCGGAACATCCGGGCCAGCAGTTCAACGCAAAATTGCTGGGCAACTCCACCGCGATCGACTCGCGCTCCGGCACCCTGCTGGCGCAGTTCGTCGCCGAGAACCCGGACAACGTCCTGCTGCCCGGCGACTATGCCGAGGCGACCCTGCCGATCCCGGCGGACACCAACGGCGTCAGCATTCCGGCCAGCGCCTTGATCTTCCGTGCCCAGGGCACCCAGGTGGCGGTGCTGGACGCCCAGTCCCATGTGCACCTGCGTGACATCCACATCGGCCTGGACCTGGGCGAGCGCCTGGTCATCGACCAGGGCCTGAAACCCGCCGACACCGTGATCGACAACCCGCCGGACGCCCTGCGCGAAGGCGACCCGGTGAAACTCGCCGACGCCGGAGGCCAACATGTCCCCAAGGCTTAAGCTCAGCGCCTGGCTCTTGATGATCGCGGCCTTGCAGGGTTGCTCCCTGGCGCCGACCTACAAGCCGCCGCAACTCGACTTGCCGGAGCACTATCGCGAACAGACCAGCGACGGCCCATGGCACCTGGCACAACCGGGCGACAAGCTGTCGGAACAATGGTGGTCGCTGTTCCAGGACTCACACCTCAACGACCTGCAGCAGCGCCTGCTCAAGGCCAACCCTGACCTGGCCGCCGCCCTGGCGCACTACGACGGTGCCCAGGCCTATGCGAGCCAGTTGCATGCCGGGCTGTTCCCGCAGATCAGCGCCAGCGCGCAGCCCCTGCGCCAGCGCCAATCGGACAATCGCCCGTTACGCGGCAGCACCC
This sequence comes from Pseudomonas gingeri, assembly GCF_013385425.1. Taxonomy (GTDB): domain Bacteria; phylum Pseudomonadota; class Gammaproteobacteria; order Pseudomonadales; family Pseudomonadaceae; genus Aquipseudomonas; species Aquipseudomonas gingeri_D. The sequence goes on from NZ_JACAQA010000002.1 coordinate 105,743, forward strand.
AGCCGGCGGTATACAACAGCAACACCGCAGGCTTTGCGCTGAACTTCGACCTCGACCTGTGGGGACGGATTCGCAACCAGGTGGCCGCCGGCGATGCCCAGGCCCAGGCCTCCGGCGACGACCTGGCGGTGGCGCGCCTGAGCCTGCAACAGCAATTGGCGACCTTGTATATCCAGCTCAACGGCCTGGACGCCCAGAGTCGGATTCTCAGCAGTTCCCTGGATGACTACACCCAGGCGCTGCAACTGACCCGTGACCGCTACCAGGGCCAGATCGCTTCGGAACTCGACCTGACCCGTGCCCAGAGCCAACTGGCCGAGGCCCAGGCACAACTGGACGACGTGCGCGGCCAACGCAACCTGGCCGAACACGCGATAGCCGAGCTGGTGGGTGAACCGGCCAGTGATTTCCAGTTACCGCCGACCCAGGCAATCCTGACCATTCCCAAGGTACCCGGCGCCCTGCCCAGTGGCTTGCTGCAACGCCGTCCGGATATCGCCGCGGCGGAACGCCGGGTGTTTGCCGCCAATGCCGGGATCGGCGTGGCCAAGGCCGCCTGGTACCCGGACTTCAGCCTGACCGGCCTGCTCGGCGGCCAGACCCAGGGCAGCGGCAGCCTGCTGTCGACGGGTAATCGCTACTGGGCGTTGGGGCCGCTGGTCAACCTGCCGATCTTCGACGGCGGTCGTCTCAGTGCCCAGGAGCATCAGGCCAAGGCCGAATTCGACGAGGCTTCGGCCCATTACCGCAGCCAGGTCCTGCGCGCGGTGCGCGAAGTCGAGGACAACCTGGCGCAACTGCGCGACTTGCAGCGCGAGGCCCTGGATGAGCAAGCGGCGGTCAATGCCGCGCAGAACACCCAGACCCTGGCGATGAACAGCTACCAGGCCGGGGCCGTGAACTACCTGGATGTGGTGACGGCGCAGACGGCGGCACTGCAGACCCAGCGGCAGTTGCAGGCGTTGCAGACCCGACAGCTGCAGGCCAGCATCGGCCTGATGACCGCGTTGGGTGGTGGTTGGAGCGCCCAGGGCTGAACGCGGTTCCTGTAGGAGCCAGCTTGCCGGCGATTGCGATGTCACCTTCGCCACCGCTATCGCTGGCAAGCCAGCTCCTACAGGTCTCGTGGCGTACGAGAGACCTCGTTTCCTGACTGCGCAACTTCTGTCCCACCACTGGGATGAAAAACACCGCCTCCAGCTCCGCAGCGCCTGCAACACAAGGCCCCCATCCATCTGGCAACTTCCTGCCCGCTCATGCGCAACACCTTGCGCACTTTTCCTGAAGAAACACCCTTTAAATCTATAAATTTTCTAGAAAATCAAAGTAACTAGTTGTTTTTAAACAAAAACTAAAGAACAGGCACAACTCTTGATCTGTAGACCTGCGAACCCATCGAGTTTCCCTTGATGGCAAACAGCACCTCTTCGGACAAGGAATTCATCCATGCCAACACCTGCCTACCTGACCCTGCAGGGCACCAAGCAAGGCCTGATCACCGCGGGTACCTTTACCCAGGACTCGGTCGGAAACATCTACCAGGAAGGTCATGAAGACCAGATCCTGGTCCAGGGCTTCGCCCACGACGTCACCATCCCCCGCGACCCGCAGTCCGGGCAACCGACCGGCCAGCGCGTGCACCAGCCGCTGATGATCAGCAAGGTCTTCGACAAGTCCTCGCCGCTGATCTTCAGCGCCCTGACCAGCGGGGAAAAACTGACCAAATGCCGCCTGGAGTGGTACCGCACCTCCTCCTCCGGCACCCAGGAACACTATTTCACCATCGAGCTGGAAGACGCCATCGTCGTCGACGTGAAATCGCGCATGCCCAACTGCCAGGACCCGAACCAGGCGCACTTCACCCATCTGGAAGACGTGTTCTTCAGCTACCGCAAGATCACCTGGACCCACGAAGTTGCGGGCACCTCAGCCTCCGATGACTGGCGCTCCCCGGTGATCTGATTGCCCTTTGGCGTCGTTCGGCCTGGCCGACGACGCCTTCCACCGTTCCCTCAAACCTTATGGCGCGCCGCGGCTTCGGCATTGGCGAAGGTTTCGTACGGCCCTGATTTCACGCCAAAGGGTTTTCCAAGGAGGAATCCATGCCAGTGCCAGCCAATCAACCTCGCTTCAGCCTGACGATCGAGGACTTCGAACACCCACTGCAGATCGCCGCCTTCAACGGCCGTGAAGCCCTTAACCAGCCCTTCAGCTTCGATCTGGAGTTGGTAGGCGAACGGGATCTCGATCTGCAAAGCCTGCTGCACAAGCAAGCCTTTCTCAGACTCTGCCCCTCGGGGGCGGGTATCCACGGGCAGTTCCATCGCGTCGCCCAGGGAGCACGGGGCAGGCGCCTGGCGCAATACCAGGTCAGCCTGCGCCCACGCCTTGCCGACCTCGAACACCGTATCAACCAGCGCATCTTCCAGCACCTCAGTACCCCGCAAATCATCGCGCGGGTGCTCAATGACCACGGCCTGTTCTGCAACCACTACCGCTTCCACCTCGGTGGCCACTACCCGGAGCGGGAATACTGCGTGCAGTACCGGGAGTCCGACCTGCATTTCATCCAGCGTCTGTGCGAAGAAGAAGGCCTGCATTTCCACTTCCAGCATGATCCCGGCGGCCACACCCTGGTGTTCGGCGACGACCAGGCGTTTTTCCCCACACAAGCGCCTCGGCGCTATCAAACAGACAGTGGCCTGGCAACATCGACCACGGTCATCAAGCACTTCAACGTGCGCCTGGAAACCCGAAGCAGCGGCGTCGCGCGACGGGATTACGACTTCGAGAATCCCGGCCGGCCCCTTGAACAGATCAGTCGCGGCGAACAGCTGCCAGATCTCGAGGACTATGCCTTCCCGGCGCTCGGTATCGACCCGCGGCATCGTAAACAACGGGCTCAACGAGCCCTGGAGCGACACCGCTGCACCTTCCGCCAAGCCCAGGGCCGAAGCGATATCCCCGTTCTGTCGAGCGGCCATCTGCTGACGCTCAGCGAACACCCGAACGACGACTGGAATGCCCTCTGGCTGTTGACCGAAATCAACCACGAAGGCCGGCAACCGCAAGTCCTGGAAGAGCTCACCGCCACCGCCAACACGGCGGACGGCTTCCGGCAGGGCTATCGAAACAGCTTCCGCGCCCTGCCCGGCGACACGCCTTTTCGCCCCGCACCGAGCCACCCGAAACCACGCATCGATGGCAGCCAGACCGCCGTGGTCACGGGTCCGCCGGGCGAAGAGATCCATTGCGATGCCCATGGCCGGATCAAGGTGCAGTTCCACTGGGATCGGGCTGCGCCCCACAACGACTCCAGCAGTGGCTGGTTGAGGGTCGCCTCGGCCTGGGCCGGAAACGGCCATGGTGCGCTGAGCCTCCCCCGTGTCGGCATGGAAGTGCTGGTGAGTTTTCTCGAAGGCGACCCGGATCAGCCGCTGATTACCGGTTGCCTGCACCATGGGCGCAACCGACCGCCCTACGAGTTACCCGCCCACAAGACCCGCAGCGTCTTCAAGACCCTCAGTTCACCCGGCGGTGGCGGCTTCAACGAGCTGCGCATCGAAGACCGCAAGGGCCAGGAGCATATCTACCTGCACGCCCAGCGTGACTGGCAACAGGTGGTCGAACACGACCAGTTCATCCAGATCGGTCATGAACGCCACGACAGCGTGACCGCCAACAGCTACCGCGAACTCAAGGCCGACGAACATCGCAGCACCTCGGCCGATCGCAAGACCGAGGTAGGGGCCGACGATCACCTGAATATCGGCCAGAGCCGGCATATGCGACTCGGCCACGGCTATCTGCTCCAGGCCGCCGAGGAGATCCACCTCAAAAGCGGTGCCCGGGTGGTGATCGAGGCCGGTAGCGAACTGACCCTCAAGGTCGGCGGCAGCTTTATCAGGATTGATGGCAGCGGCATCACCCTGAGCCCGGAACCGAACGCTGATACCGGGGCGGTGCCGGGTGTCGGCACTCGGGTTGCCACCTTGCTGCCCGGTCTGTTCCAGGCCATTGACCGCCCTCTCCCCACGGCGCCTTTGTCCATGGCGCAACTGACCACCCTGCTGCGTGGCGCAGCGTTCTGCGAAGAGTGCGAGAAGTGCAAGGCAGGTGTCTGTGAGCTCTGACCTCCTGACACCCGAGCGCTGGCTGGCCCAGGTCCCGCTTACCCCTCACGAACGGCTCTATCTGATACTCGGCGACGCCAGCGAGGCCAAGCCTCTGGCGGCCTTGCGCAAGATCGGCAGCCCACTGGCCCCCCTGCCGGTCTGGAGGGACACACCTTATGCCGATTGGTTTGAGGTGATGCCTTATGTCCTCGAACTCACGGCGCAAAGCCCGTTTCTGTCGTGGATAGCCGACACCGGCTACCAGGATTGGGGCTGGCTTGCGGTGTCGTCGAATACCCCGGAACAGCTTGTGGCGCACCTGCGCGGGCTGACCCAGGTGAAGCTGCCGACGGGCAACCCGGTGTTCTTCCGCTTCTGGGACGGCCGCCAATGGTTGCCGACCCTCGACTTTCTCGGCGCCGAGGCCGGTGAGCTGCTGCCGGGCGTGAGTCGCTATCTCATCAACGGCCAGGCGCGAACGCTCGCCACCGCGGTCAGGCGCGAAGCCAGGACCTTTCCCTGGTGGGAGGTTCCGCCGTTGCTGCTGGAACACCTGTCCGGGGCGAGCCCCGAAACCCTGATTGACAACAGCCTGCAGTGGCTGAGCGAAGACCATCCGGCGCTGTATGACGCCGCGCCCATCCCCCACCTGCGACACAAGATCGCCCGTTTCCTGGAGCGTTCGGCGCCCGGCCCGAACCGGCAGGACGCCCTGCTCGCCTACCTCACCCGGGAACTGGAGACTGGAGGGTTTCTGGCCAGGGAGGCCAACCGATGAACCGCATCGACTACATCGAAACACAACTCGACGATTTCAAGGACAGTCTGACGCTCTATCACCAGCAGACCCACAGTTGGTACGCCCAAGCACTGGATCAGGTCAGCCATGCCGCGGACCTGCCTTCACTGCTGAGTATGGACCGGGTCATCCGCTTCGGCGACAGCCACAAGGTCGTCGGTCTCCAGGACCGCGACTTCCTGTCCAATGTCGCACAGTGCCCGGACAGCGGCGTGCTGAACATCGAGAGCCTGTTCGAGTCGGTCCACGAGATTCCACTGGGCGATCTGCTGGTCGACGTCATCTCCGTCGACGGTGGTCCTGCGACCCCGATCCTGCTTGATGCCCAGGGCAAAGGCAGCTTCCAGGGCCAGCCGGGTCAGTTTTATCGGGTGCGGGTGCAAGGAGGCGTCACGTCCGAGCAGGTCGACGCCCTGTTCGCCGCCTACGCGGACCTGACCCAGGACCTGGAAACCTGGTTGCGTCGCGAATGGAGCGGCTTCAAACCGCAATGGTCGTCGCAGACCGCCTCGACGGCACTGCTGGCCGTCGGTGAAGGCCTGGCCAGCGGCAGTTGGGAAGCGATCAAGGGGGTATGGGAAGGGCTCGAGCTGGTGCTCGACATCCTCAAGGATCCCCTCGCCTATGTTGATCGCCTGGGCAGTGGTGCCCAGGAGCTGGCCGACCTCGCTCGACGGGCACCCGCCGTGATGGAAAAGGCCCTGTTGCTGGCCAGCGATGAAGCCGCGCTCTTTCTGTTGTTGCGCACCGCCGCGATCTGGCTGGCGTCGCTGCCGCCAAGCCAGCTCGCCGGAGACACCGCGCATGTTGTGGCGAGCACCCTGGTCTCCGTGCTGATCGACTTGCTTCTGGGGTTGGTGCTCACCGTCGCGGCGGCGGGAGCCGGTGTCGCCTATCTGGCCCTGCGCCTGAAGAAGTACGGCAGCCAGATGGTGGAAGCCGGCACCCGTTTTATCCAGGGCCTGTTCAACCTGCTCGATGGATTCATGGGTTATGTCGGTCGTTACAAGGCCGTGGCGGCTCGGGGTGTCGCGGGCGCACAAAAAAAGGGTGTCCTGCAGATGCGCTGGGACGGGCGCAAGAACGCCACGCTGCGCCAGACCGAACACCTCGACGACGTTCCGCGACAAGCCGGCAATCCCAACGGCCACAGCGCCGAGCGCGCGGACAAGACCCAGACCCAGGGTTGCCCGGTGTCGATGGTTACCGGGGAGGAACTGCTGACTCTGGTCGACGGCGAGCTGGACGGCCCCTTGCCGTTTTCCTGGAGCCGACTGTATCGCACCAGTGCCGTGGAAACCCGCCAGGGCCTCGGTCCGGGCTGGAGCCATGGACTGGCCCACAGCCTGAGGTTCGACGGTGACGACGTCATCTGGACCGATCAGGAAAACCGCTCCATCAGCTTCCCTCGTCCCAGTACCCAACGGCCGGCCATTCACAACAGCCTGAGCGAAGCGGCGATCTACCTGGGCGATACGCCCGATGAACTGATCCTGACCCAGGCCGGTAGCACGCCGTGGTTCTATCACTTCAAGTACGACCGGTACGGCGCCCGACTGTTTTCCCTGAGTGACCGACATGGCAATCGACTGAGCATCAGCCATGACCTCGAGGGCCGCATCCAGCGCTTGGACAACGGCCTCGGACGCGCCCTGCTGTTGCGTTACGACCGTAGCCGTATCGTCGCGGTCGAGTATCAGCAGGAACAGCCCGGCGCTTATCTCTCCGAAGGCTGGCAGACCTTGCGCACGCTGGTGCGCTATCGCTACGACGACCAGGGCCACCTGATCGAAGCCGCCAATGCCGTCGACGAGTGCGAGCGCTACGCCTATGACGAACATCACGTCATTCGTGAGCGCCAGTTGGCCGGCGGTGCCGCGTTCTACTGGGAGTGGCAAGGCGTGGGCAAGCGAGCCCGCTGCGTACGCCACTGGGCCAGTTTTGCGCAGATGGACAGCCGTTACACCTGGGGCGACGACGGCAGCGTTACCGCCCTGCATCTCGACGGCAGCGAAGAAGTCTTTGTCCACGATGAGCGGGCGCGGCTGATCCGCAAGGTCGATGCCGATGGCGCCGAGCAACACAAGGACTACGACGCCCAAGGCCGGCTGATTGCCGAAAAGGATGCCCTGGGCGCCATTACCGAATACCGCTACAGCGAAGCCGGCCGGCTGCTGGCCGTTATTCCGCCGGAAGACGAACCGACCTTCTACGAGTATCACAACGGCCATCTGTGCAGCGTGCAACGTGGCCAGGCACGCTGGAAATATGCCCGTAACCCACAGGGTGATATCACCCGCACGACCGACCCTGCGGGCCAGGTCACCGAGTATGAATACGAACGCCGGGGCCTGCTGAGCGAGATCCGTCATCCGGATGGCAGCCGGCACAGCCTCAGTTGGGACCGACTCGGGCATCTCTTGGAAGAACGCCTCCCCGACGGCAGCCTGCTGAAATACGGCTACGACGAACAAGGTCGGCAAACCAGCCGACAGGCAGCGGACGGGGCCGTCACCCGCTACACGTGGAACGCCATTGGCCGCCTGACCCAGGTTGAAATGCCCGGCGGGGCCAAGCGCCGCTTCAGCTACAACGCCTACGGCAAGATCACCGCCGAAACCGATGAACTGGGGCGGGTGACCCGTTATGAATACGCGGACGACCTGCACCAGGTCAGTCGTCGCCTCAACCCCGATGGCAGCCAGCTGCGCTATCGCTACGACAACGCCCGGCTGCTGCTCAGCGAAATCGAGAACGAACGTGGCGAGCATTACCGCCTCGACTATTACCCCAACGGCCTGATCCGCGAGGAAACCGGCTTCGATGGCCGGCGCACAGCCTACGCCTACGACCTCAACGGCCATCTGCTGGAGAAAAAGGAGTTCGGCGACGATGGCAGCGAGCTCGTCACCGGCTACCAACGCGACAGTACTGGACGCTTGCGGCTCAAGAGCCTCGCCGATGGCCAGAAGATCCACTATCACTACGATGGGCTGGGCCGTCTGGTCAGCGTCGATGACGGGCACTGGCCGCTGACCTACGGCTACGACAACCAGGATCGCCTGACCAGCGAACACCAGGGTTGGGCTACGCAGCGTTATCGCTACGATGCCGTGGGACAGTTGATTCACTGCCGTTTGCCGGACGGCAACCTGATCGATTATCGCTACTTACCGGGCGGGAGACTGATCGGTGTCGACCTCAACGGCCGGCACCTGACCCGCCACCGCTTCGAGGCCGGACGCGAGCGCCTGCGCCAACAGGGTCAGTTGCTCAGCCATTACCGTTACGACGAACAAGGTCGGCTGCTGAAACACCGCCTCAGCCAGGACAATAGCGGGCGTTACCAGCGTTTCTACGCCTATGAAGCCAACGGCAATCTGGCGAGTATCGACGACAGCCGCCACGGCCTGCGCCGTTACCAGTACGACCCGCTGGATCGACTGAGTGAAGTCCGTGGCGATCCCTGCGAACGTTTTGTCCACGATCCCGCCGGCAACCTGCTGGGCGATAGTCCACGCATGGCGCGAACCCGCGGCAACCGTCTGCTGTTCCGTGGTCATAGCCATTTCGACTATGACGCCTTTGGCAATCTGGTCCGTGAACGCAATGTGAGCGAGCCACAGCTCGTTACCGAATACCGCTATGACTGCCAGCACCGACTGGCCGGCGTCAGCCTGCCGGATGGCAGCACGGTCAGCTACCGCTACGACGCCTTTGGCCGCCGTATTGCCAAGACCTGCGCGGGCCGGACCACCGAATACCTCTGGCAAGGCGACCGGCTGATTGCCGAAAGCGGCCCGGCACATTACCGCAGTTACCTGTACGAGCCGGACAGTTTCCGGCCCCTGGCCCTGCTCAATGGCGAGGGGCCGGAGCAGGTCGAGGCGTTCCATTACCAACTCGACCACCTGGGTACACCGCAGGAGCTGACGGACGAAGCCGGCAATATCCGCTGGGCGGCGCGCTACCACGCCTATGGCCGGATAGCCCACCTCGACCGCGCGGATATCGACAACCCGCTGCGTTTCCAGGGCCAGTATTTCGATACAGAAACCGGCTTACACTACAACCGGCATCGCTACTACAATCCCGAAACCGGCCGCTACCTCACCCCCGACCCGATCAAACTGGCCGGCGGGCTAAACAGCTACCAGTACGCGCCCAACCCTACGGGGTGGGTGGATCCGTTGGGGTTGAGCTGTGACTGTCCTGGTTCAGACAAAAAGAAAAACGACACAACCCGCTCTCAAGGACCTGATGTCGAGAGCGGAGAGCCAAAGAGTCCAGAGGCCGGTGGAGATAAAAAATATCTCTATCGGGGAGAAAACAAATACCGCCCCAGTGAAATTTTTGAGAGCGGATTCACAAGCAAAGGCGATAGTACGGACCTTTACCTACATGCATTGAATAGCAAAGACCCACTAAGCAACTTCATAAGCACCTCCACATCAAAGGACGTCGCAATAGATTTTGCAACCAATTTCAGAACTAAAAAAGGATATTTGTTTACACTCAAAAAAATTCATGGCCGCGACGTAAACAAAGAGCTTGGAAAACATTCGGAGTACCAATATGAAATGGAGATAGCCATACCAAATCGTATCAACAGCGAAGACATTTTAGGCGCGACCCCACTAAAATCAGATGGGAGCTACGTCGGACACTCCATACCAAACCCTCGGAGAAAGTAAATTGAAACCCATAAAAATCAAAATACTTATCAACAATGAAAAGCAGACTGCAACTTTAGCATGCAACACCAAAACAACATCCATGAAGCTCATCATAGATGGCGCCCCTGAAGAAACTTACATCGCCGACGACTTCTATGAGTGCCTCGGAAAAATCAGAAAAGAACATCAAAATATAACCTTTCTCTGTAAGGGCTCAAAAATAAATGTTCGCCCATCGAGCATGTCATCACAAATGTCCCTTGGAATAAAAGCGTATGAATTGACACTAGGAAAACCGTCTTCACCAAAAGATTTAGTAGACATTTTTGACTACGAGGAAAACGACCTCACCAACAGCCGAGAAGAACAGGAAGCCTTCTATATGAAATGGCGCGAGACACCAAAATCTTGAAATTTAAAATCGATGATATTTTATTTTTCAGTCACAAAAACAAGAAAAATATAACTGCAACTAATTTGGCACCAGAAAAGACTCCTCAGCAAAAATCCCGATGACTGCTCACCGGGACCACACATCAACTACAAACCAAAATCTCAACACGCACAAGCAACCCCTCCCTCCCGTTGCAGTGCCTGCTCACCCACCAGGCTGAAGCCTTCATCCAGCCATCCCATCACCCCACCCATCATCTCCTTCACCGGATACTCGAGCGCAGCCAGTTTCACCGCCGCACGGTGGGCGCCGTTGCAATGCGGGCCCGCGCAATAGACCACAAACAAGGTGTCCCGCGGGTATGACGCCAGGTACTCGGCGGTCATCAACCGATGGGGCATATTGATCGCCCCGGGCACATGCCCCTGTGCAAAGGCCGACTCGCCCCGCACATCCACCAGCACGAAATCCAGCTCGCCACCCTGCTGGCTGGCATGCACGTCGGAACAGTCAGTTTCCAGGGTCAGGCGGTGACTGAAATGCTTCAGGGCAATCGCCGAAGAGGCGGCAGGGATACTACGAACCAGGCTTGCCATGGTGTGGATGCTCCAATCAGTGGGTGTGAGAACACTTTATCCAGCGCGCCGTTATCGCTACAGTGGCGCACAAGACACTTACTGGTAAGTTTCCGCCATATGACTTCCTTTCCCGGCCTGGTCGCGATCCTGGCATACGATGGCCTCTGCACTTTCGAATTCGGCATCGCCGTGGAGATCTTCGGCTTGCCACGCCCCGAGTTCGACTTTCCCTGGTATGAACACCGTATCGTCGGCGTCGATTCAGGGCCGATGCGGGCCATGGGCGGTATCCAGGTGCTGGCCGACGGAGGGCTGGAACAACTTGACGACGCCCGAACCCTGATCGTTCCCGGCTGGCGCAGTCGTACCGAGCCACCTCCTGCGCCACTTATCGAGGCCTTGCAACAGGCTCACGCCCGAGGTGCGCGGATCGTTTCCATTTGTTCAGGGGTGTTCGTACTGGCTGCGGCCGGTCTGTTGAATGGTCGACAGGCAACCACCCACTGGCGTTACACAGAAGAACTCGCTCAGCGCTTTCCCGCCATCGAGGTGAATCCCGACGTGTTGTATGTCGACGCCGGGCAAGTCATCACCTCGGCCGGCAGCACGGCCGGTATCGATGCCTGCCTGCATCTGGTCGCTCGTGACTTCGGCACCCAGGTGGCCAATACCGTGGCCCGGCGACTAGTCATGTCGCCTCAGCGTACCGGTGGCCAGGCGCAATTCATTCCGGCACCGGTCGGTCGTACGCCACGCAATGATCTGTCACGGGTCATGCAATGGGCCCGGGAACGCCTGCATGAACCGCTGGAGGTCCGCCAGCTCGCCAGCGAGGCCGCCATGAGCGAACGCACCTTCCTGCGACGCTTCAGCGAGGCAACCGGCATCACGCCCAAAGCCTGGTTGCAGCACGAACGACTGGCCAGGGCCCGAGAATTACTGGAAAGTGGCAATGAAAGCAGCGATCGTATCGCCGAACAATGCGGTTATCGCTCCGTCGAAAGTTTCCGGGTTGCGTTTCGCAGCCTGGTCGGTTTGCCACCTTCGGTTTATCGCGAGCGCTTCGGGCAGGCACAACGAGATTGAACAACACTGAGGCACGTACCGTATGGATACCCAGAACCTGATGTATGCCGGCCCCCTGATCTCCCTCGCCCTGCTCTGGGCCGTTGCCGTGGTCACGCCAGGGCCGAATTTCTTCACCACCGCCCAACTCGCCGCCGGTAACTCGCGCAAGCATGGCGTGGTCTGCGCGCTGGGTGTCGCCACGGGTACCATCCTCTGGGGCCTGGCCGGTGGGCTGGGGGTCAAGTCGCTGTTCACCGCCGCACCATCGCTGTACCTGGTACTGAAGATCGCCGGTGGCGCCTACCTGATCTACCTCGGTGTAAAGCTGTTCCTGCGCAAACACCCCGCCAGCGCCGGCCGGCAACCCACACTCCACGAACCCAAACGCAGCCTGCTCTCGGCCTATGACCGGGGCCTGCTGGGCAATATGACCAATCCCAAGTCGGCGCTGTTCGTCGCGACCATCTTCGCCACCACCATGCCCAGCTCCCCGTCCGCGCCGCTGCTGGCCATGGCCGTCGCGATCATGAGCAGCCTGTCCTTCTGCTGGTACTCCAGCGTGGCCCTGGTGTTTGCCAGTACGCGGATGTCAGCCTTCTACAGCCGCTGCCGCAAAGGCCTGGATCGTTTCGCCGGGACTTGCTACCTGCTGTTCGGCGCCCATCTGATGGCCAGCCGCTGAGTCAGGGCCGCAGAATCTCACCATCCACCGCGTCGCCGATTTTCAGGAAATGCCCGCCGGCGACGTGGTGCAAGGTACGCAACGCGTCATGCCCCTCAAAATGCCAGCGCCCCTCGCTGAACACCCGCGAATCAGCCTGGGCTGAAATCACTTCGGCCAGGAACAGGTCGTACTGTTCGTGGTTGTGCGGCTCCGGCAACAAGCGACACTCCAACCAGGCGACACAGCCCTCCAGCATCGGCGCATCGATCTTCTCAGCCTTGAAGGTTTCCAGGCCGTAGGCATCGAACTTGTCGCGGCTATGACTCTGGGTCAGCTCCAGGCCGGAAGTCGTACCGACGGTTTGCACGACATCGGCTTGGGCAACGCAAGGCACGTTGATCACAAAAGTCCCCGAGGCCTCCAGCAGACGCCGCGTCCAGGTGGACTTGTCGATCACCACCGCGACCTTCGGTGGCTCGAAGTCCAACGGCATGGCCCAGGCGGCCGCCATGATATTGCGCTGGCCATCGTGGGCAGCGCTGACCAGCACCGTAGGACCGTGATTGAGCAGGCGATAGGCTTTGGACAATGGCACGGCGAGACGATGATGGGCGGACATGAGCAATGTTTCCTGGCAAAAATACAGAGTGGACATCCTAGGGGAGCACGCCAGGGAAACACAGCCCCTCTCGGGCAAAGAAACTGCATCGTTCCATGTCTGCCGCTACCCGGAAAATTCAACCGCAAGAGTCGGAGTGTTTGGCCCCAGCGGCCTTTCTAGACTGCAAGCCTCACCGGATATGCCCCGAGGCAAGCTCATGCACACCCGAATACAATCACTGGATTGGCCGGCGATCCGCCGCGACCTGGACCAGCAAGGCAACGCCCTGTTGCCCAACCTCCTCAGCCCCGAAGAATGTCTGGAACTCGCCGCCCTGTACCCGCGCAAAGCGTCTTTTCGCTCCCGGGTCGTCATGGCCCGCCACGGTTTTGGCCAGGGCGAATACCAATACTTCGCCTACCCACTTCCGCCACTGGTCCAGCAACTTCGCACCGACCTCTATCCGCCGCTGGCAACGATTGCCAATGACTGGAACGAACGCATGCAAATAGCCGGATCGTTTCCCGAAACACACCAGGCCCTGCTCCAACGTTGTCATGACGCCGGCCAGCAACGCCCCACCCCATTACTGCTGCAATATGCAGCCGGAGACTACAACTGCCTGCACCAGGACCTCTACGGCGAACAGGTGTTTCCGCTGCAAGTCGCCATTCTGCTGTCCCGACCAGAAGAAGACTTCAGCGGCGGCGAGTTCGTCCTCACCGAGCAGCGCCCACGCATGCAGAGCCGCCCCCAGGTGGTCCCGCTGAAACAGGGCGACGCAGTGATCTTTGCCGTGTCCCAGCGCCCGGTTCACGGCACGCGGGGGTTCTATCGCGTAAATATGCGCCATGGCGTCAGCCGCGTGAATGCAGGCCAGCGGCATACCCTGGGCATCATCTTTCATGACGCCACCTGACATCCCGCTCACAGTCAGTAGAATTCAACCGCAAGACTCGGAGTTTTCCTGTCTCGCAGTGCCCCTAAGCTGAGCGAGAACTGAATCTTCCGACAGGAGAACACCATGAATACCTCGACCCAAGGAAACTCCATGGAACAGGATCCGCGCTGGCAAGCGGTACTGACACGGGACGCCAGCGCCGACGGCAGCTTCGTCTACGGCGTCAGAACCACGGGCGTGTATTGCCGCCCGAGCAGTGGCGCGCGTCGGCCCAATCCGGAAAATGTCGAGTTCTTCGATACCCCCGAGCAGGCCGAAGCTGCCGGCTACCGGCCAAGCCGGCGTGCCGCCGCCGACCAGACGTCGATCAACGAGCAACACCTGGCCCTGGTGACCCGGGCCTGCCAACTCATTGAAACGTCCGACACCCCACCCTCACTCAATCCCCTGGCCGAACAGTTGGGCCTGAGCCCTTTTCACTTCCATCGGGTCTTCAAGTCGGTCACCGGTCTGACACCCAAGGCCTACGCCACCGCTCATCGCGCCGGCAAACTACGGGCACAGTTGGCCCGGGGCGGCTCGGTCACCGAGGCCTTGTACGAAGCCGGCTTCAACGCCAGCAGCCGGTTCTACGAATCGTCCAATGGCGTGCTGGGCATGAAACCCAGCGACTATCGCGCTGGCGGTGCCAACACCGATATTCGCTTTGCCATCGGCGAGTGCTCGCTTGGGGCAATCCTGGTGGCACAGAGTGATCGAGGTGTCTGCGCGATCCTCCTCGGTGACGATCCGGATGCGCTGGCCAAGGACTTGCAGGACAAGTTCCCGCAGGCGCATTTCATTGGCGGCGACGCCGCCTTCGAGCAACTGATCGCCAAGGTGGTGGGTTTTATCGAAGCACCGGCCATTGGCCTGGATCTGCCGCTGGACCTGCGCGGTACAGCTTTTCAGGAACGGGTCTGGCAGGCACTGCGCAACATTCCAGTGGGCAGTACCGCGAGTTATGCCGAGATCGCACAGATGATCGGTGCGCCGAAATCCTTCCGCGCCGTGGCCCAGGCCTGTGGCGCCAACAGCCTGGCCGTGGCGATTCCCTGCCATCGGGTGGTGCGCAGCGACGGCAACCTGTCCGGTTATCGCTGGGGCGTGGAACGCAAACGGCAGTTGCTGGATCGGGAAGCGCAATAGGTTGCCACAACACAGGGTGTGCGGCGCTCCAACGCTGCCTCACCCCAGGCAGCACCCAGGATCGAATCCCTCGCCCCGAGAATAAAGATTGCAGGCTAACGATCTCCGCCTTTACCCTTCCCCACCCGCCTACCACCAAGGCTTCAGCTTCAATAATGTCCTCCGTACTAAGCGTCCTGCTGCCCATCTTTGCCCTGATCCTGGTCGGCTTCATCTGCCGTCGAACCAATCGACTGGGGCCCAACGCGGCTTCCGAGATCAACCGCATGGTGGTCTGGCTGTGCCTGCCGGCGCTGCTGTTCAAGGCCACGGCGACCGCGACCTGGGAACAGATCTGGCACCCGGGATTTGTCCTGGCATTTACCCTCGGTACCTTGGCGATGTTTGTCCTGACCTTGTTGCTGCGCTGGCGCAAGTCCGGGCATTTTGCCGACGCGAGCATCGATGCCCTCAGCGCGTCCTACGCCAATACCGGGTATATCGGGATTCCACTGTGCGTGATGGTGCTCGGCCAGAACGGCCTGGAGCCGGCGTTGATCGCCTCTTTGCTGGTGGTCTGCGTGCTCTTCGGACTGGCCCTGGTGTGTATCGAGATCGGCTTGCAGACCGAACGCCAGGTGCACCGGATCATCTTCAAGGTGCTGCTGGCCCTGGCGAAAAATCCGCTGGTGGTTTCACCCTTGCTCGGCGCGCTCTGGGCCTGGGGTGGAGCACCGTTGCCGGCGCCTTTCGAGAAGTTTCTCAGCCTGCTGGGCGCCGCCACCATTCCTTGCGCGCTGATCTCCCTGGGGCTGTTCCTCGCCCACAAGCAACAAGGCCCACGCCAGGGCGCGACAATGCTGGTGCTGATCAAGCTGATCGCCCACCCGCTGCTGACCTGGTTCCTCGCCTTCAAGGTGTTTCATCTGCCGCCGCTTTGGGCCAATTCGGCGCTGCTCTTGAGCGCGCTGCCCACCGGCACCGGGCCCTTTATGCTGGCGGAGTACTACAAGCGCGAAGCCTCGGTGGTGTCGAGCACCATCCTGATTTCCACCCTGGGATCACTGGTGACACTGTCGATCTGTCTGTATGTGATCGGCAACTGAGGTCCTAAGCCTCAGACGCCACCTCTTGCGTCAGTAACCACTCCCGCGTGTCGCTGAGCACCTGATCGGCCAACCGCGGATCATCACAGACTCGCGCCAACACCATGGCGCCGACCATCGCGGCCCAGCTTCCAGTAGCGGCACGGCGTTTTTCCTCGACCGTGGCACCCGTCATGGCCTGGCTCAAACTCTCGATCTGACGGCGAATACTCCCGGTCATCTGCGCCCGCGCCTCGGGGGCCTGACGGCTGGTCTCCGATGCCAGCCCGGCCATCGGACAGCCACCGGCACAGTCCTTCAAATGTGCGGAACTCAAATACTGCGTGACATAACCCGCCACGTCAGCGCCCGCCGGCACCGCCGTCGAAAACACATGGGCCAGGGACTGGGCCACCAGATCGTCCTTCGAGGCGAAATACCCGTAGAAACCGCCATGGGTCAGCCCCGCCGCCTTCATCACCTCCGACACGGTGACCGCCTCATAACCCTTGGCGCGAAACAGCCGACTGGCGGCTTCGAGGATATTGCGCCGGTTCTCTGCCACCTGCTCGCGACTGACCTTCATTGGAAACCTCCGGTAATAGGCTTGACAGTATACATGACAGCCATCATATTTACTAAACATGACAATGGTCATGAATAAATCAACCCGCTGAGGATTACCGTCATGACAGTCAAACCCGCCGTTCTGATCACCGGCGCTTCCACCGGTATCGGTGCCGTGTATGCCGATCGCTTTGCCAAGCGCGGCCACGACCTGGTGCTGGTGGCTCGGGACAAGGCCCGCATGGACAGCCTGGCCGAGCGGCTGCGGCAGGAAACCGGAGTTTCGGTGGATGTGGTCCAGGCCGACCTGACCGATGCCGGCGATCTGGCCCGTATCGAAGCTCGGGTTCGCGACGACAACAAGATAGGCATTCTGATCAATAACGCCGGGATGGCCGGAGCCGGGACTTTCCTGGAGCAGGTGCCTGATGCGGTGAGCCAGGTCATCAACCTCAACATCACCGCCCTGGCCCGCCTGACCAGTGCAATCACCCCGCGCCTGGTCCAGGCCGGCACGGGGTCGATCATCAACGTCGCGTCGGTGGTCGGCCTGGCGCCGGAACTGCAGATGACGGTCTATGGGGCGACCAAGGCCTTTGTACTGTTCTTCAGCCAGGGACTGAATATCGAACTCGGTGGCAAGGGCTTGTATGTGCAGGCCGTCCTGCCGGCCGCCACCCGCACCGAAATCTGGGAACGCTCGGGCAAGCGGATCGAGGACCTGTCGGCGGTCATGGAAGTCGATGATCTGGTGGATGCGGCGCTGGTGGGCTTTGATCGCCGTGAAACCGTAACCATTCCACCGCTGCCCGATGAAGGCCAGTGGCAAGCCCTGGAAGCCGCTCGCCTGGCGATGCTGCCGAACTACATGCAGGTCCTGCCGGCGGCGCGTTATCGCAATGGCGCCTGAGGTCAGCGTCGCGCCACGATAGCGCGTCGTACTCTGGAGCCGGATCTTCTGATCCGGCTGCTCCAAACCCTCAGCGCACAAGCACCCGCTTGAAGCCCAGCGTCCAGCCCTGTTGCATCCCCGCCGCCGCCAGCAGAATGGCAATCACCCCGACCCACTGCACCAGCACCAACTGGTGACCGAAGGCGAACCAGTCGACGAAGATCGCCGCAATCGGGTAGATAAAGGACAGCGCCCCGGTCATGGCCGTCGGCAATTTCTGGATCGCGCCATACAGCAGCACATACATCACCCCCGTGTGCACCACCCCCAGGGTCAGCAAGCTGCCCCAGGCACTCGCCTGCTGCGGGAACGCCGAAATATGCGCCCAGGGCGCCAGCAACAGTACCCCGGTGCAGACCTGGACCAGGGCGATCAGGTGCGGCGGTGTCCCCTTCAAACGCTTGATGATCAACGCCGCGATGGCATACAACAGCGCCGCCGCCAACGCCAGGCCGATACCCAGCAGATACTCGCCGCCGCTCTCTCCCGGCTGCCCGTGGGCACTGACAATCGCCAGCATCCCGACAAAAGCCAAACCCAGCCAGAACAACTTCTGTGCGGTGATCTTCTCACCGAGAAACAACGCCGCCAGGCCCACCAGCATAAACGGCTGGACGTTGTAGACCGCCGTGCCGATGGCAATCGAGGCCCGGGAATAGGAGGCGAACAGCAGCACCCAGTTACCGACGATCGCCACGCCGCTGAGCACCGCCAGCAGGAAGGTGGTGCGGGTCAGGATGCCCGGGCGCAGAAAGCCCATGACGGCGCAGATCACCAGCAAGGTCAGTGCACCGAACAGGCAGCGCCAGAACACCACGTCCAGCACCGGCTGGCCGGACACCAGCACGAACCAGCCGATGGTCCCCGAGATCAACATGGCCGCGACCATTTCCAGCGAGCCACGATGCAGTGATGTGTTCATGAATGAGTTCCTCTGAGTCAGCCTTGGACAGATGGCAAAAGTATGCCGATTCCTCCAGCCGCTTCTCCAGCGCCAGAAATAGGCTAGACTTTGCTTCTGCCTTTCTTATCAAGGCAATTTTAGCGATTGACCTAACGAGACCGCCATGACTGACGAAATCGACCACTTATTGATCAGCGCCCTGATGAGCGACTCACGGCGTTCGCTCAAGGCTCTTGCGCAGGTCAGCGGGCTGTCCTCGCCCAGCGTCGCGGAACGCTTGCGCCGGTTGGAAGAACGCGGCGTGATCAAGGGCTACACCGTCGATGTGGAACCCAAATCCTTCGGCTACCTGTTGCAGGCCATCGTGCGTATTCGCCCCCTGCCCGGCCAGTTGCAGGAAGTGGAACGACAGATCCAGGCGATTCCCCAGTTCACCGAATGCGACAAGGTCACCGGCGACGATTGTTTTATCGCCCGTTTACATGTCCGCGATATGGAGCAGCTCGATACGCTGCTGGACCGACTCAACCATCACGCCGAAACCAACACCGCCATCGTCAAGAAGACACCGATCAAGCGCCGCTTGCCGCCGATGACCTGAGATAATCCGTTCAACCCCGCGCCTCTGCGCAAAAACACAACGCGTCGTCGGGAAATACGCCATCAAACAGGTCGCCATACGGACTTGAAATGGCGGAGGTACACACTCGGCACGCTATAAGAAATCGCCCACGCCCCGATAGGCCGAAACCTTCAACACACGTGGGGGCCCAACGGCTGGCGAAGGCCCACCGCTGGGTTATCATTCACCCATCACCCCTTATCCATCGGATACCCTCCCATGCCCACTCTTACCCAAGCCGCCCCCGCCCGAGGCTGGTCGCTCTGGTGGAAACCATTGCTGTTTCTCGCCGTCGCCGCCATCGGCCTGTACTACGTCAAATGGTCGCCCTATTACGCCAAGGCCTTCGTCGCCGCCGACAGTCACAGCATCGGCGCCTCGATCATCAACGACAACCCGGCCTCGCCGGTCGCCGCCGCGCTGGCCTACGCCCAGGTGTACTTCCTGGCGATCTGGAAAGCCGCGGTACTGGCAGTGATCCTCGGCTCGCTGCTGCAAGTGCTGATTCCCCGCGACTGGCTGTTGCGCCTGTTCGGGCGCGCCGGTTTCGCTTCGACCCTGCGCGGTGGCCTGTTCGCCCTGCCCGGCATGATGTGTTCGTGCTGCGCGGCACCGGTAGCGGCCGGGATGCGTCGACAGAACGTCTCGGTGGGCGCGGCGCTGGCGTTCTGGATCGCCAACCCGGTGCTCAACCCGGCGACCCTGGTGTTCATGGGCTTCGTGCTGGGCTGGGGCTTTACCGCGATTCGCCTGGTGGCGGGCCTGGTGCTGGTACTGGGGGTTTCGCTGGTGGCACAACGGGTCGCCCGTCCGGAAACCTTGCCGGAAGCGGCGGTGGAAGCCGTGGTCGATGCCAGCAGCCCGGACCAGAGCAGCTTTATGGCACGCTGGGGCAAGACCCTGTGGCAACTGTTCTGGACCACCATCCCGATCTATATCCTGGCGGTGCTGTTGCTGGGCGCGGCGCGGGTCTGGCTGTTTCCCCATGTGGATGGCGCCATGGGCAACAGCCTGCTGTGGCTGGTACCGCTGGCGATTATCGGAACCTTGTTCGTGATCCCGACGGCGGCCGAGATTCCCATCGTGCAGACCATGATGACCCTGGGCCTGGGCACCGCGCCGGCCGTGGCACTGCTGCTGACCCTGCCGAGCATCAGCCTGCCGTCGCTGCTGATGCTGCGCAAGGAGTTCGACGCCAAGGTGCTGGTGACCGTGGCGGTGCTGACGATGCTGGTGGGTGTGGTCAGCGGGCTGGTGGCCATGCTGGTCTTGTAAGACGCACTACCCACTCAACGCCTTTGGCGGCGGCTCCTGAGATACTCCAGCACCGCCGCCTGCTCCCCGGCAAACTCGATCCGCTCGCCTTTGCTTTCACGCTGGAAGGCGTACATCGGGTCGTAATATTCGTTCAGCAAACCTTCGATCCACCCCCGGTGCAGCTCCACCGCACCGCTACGCTCCTGCTCTTCCAGCGCCGCCTGCATCAAGGCCTTCATCCGCTGGTGTCGCTCGCCACCAAGGCGCTTGTGGATGTTGTCCAGGCTGCCCAGCAGTCGCTCGGCAAACAACCGGAATCCCTGATCGGCATACACCGCGACGAATTCCGCGCAGAGATCAACCACATAGTCCCGCAGGATGCGCTCGACCCGGCTCTCCAGGCTGTCTTCAAGCCAGACCATGGGAAACCGTTGCATCCCCTGGAACAGCGTCAGTGGCAAGGCACAACGCCCGACCATGCGGCTCTCATCCTCCAGCACGAAGGATTCGATGCCCCGGTCCTGCTTCTTCAGCAGGTCCACGGCCAGACGGTTTTCAAAGTCGATATTCGACGGCTGGCCGGTAGCGCGCTTGCCGAAGCTGGAACCGCGATGGTTGGCGTGCCCCTCCAGGTCCAGGCTGTTTTCCAGTTGAACGATCACATCGGTCTTGCCGGTCCCCGTCATGCCCCCCAGCAAGACGAAGTCCGCCTGGGCCACGGCCAGCTCAATGGTCTGCATCAGAAAGCTGCGCATCGCCTTGTAGCCACCAGCGACGCGTGGAAAGTCGATCCCCGCGTCGCGAAGCCACTGCTGGACAATCTGCGAACGCAGCCCGCCACGAAAGCAATACAGCACGCCGTCGGGATGGGCGCGGGTGAAATCGGCCCAGGCCTGGAGCCGGGCCGCCTTGACCTCGCCGCCCACCAGTTGGTGACCGAGGACAATCGCGGCCTGCTGCCCGTGCTGCTTGTAACAGGTGCCCACTCGTTGCCGCTCGAGGTCGGTCATCAGCGGCAGGTTGACCACCCCGGGAAAGGCGCCCTTGTTGAATTCGACAGGCGCCCGGGTATCCATCATCGGTGTGTCATTGAGAAACAAACTGCGGTAGTCGGTGATATCACGGGACATCAATACACCTCTACCGCGTGGCTCTGTCGCTCTACCAGTTGGCCGATGGGCTCAAGCTCCAGGCCCAGTTCGGCAGCCACGGCGAGGAACTCGGCCTCGCCTTCGGCGCTGACCGCCACCAGCAGCCCACCGCTGGTCTGCGGGTCGCAGAGCACGCGCTTGTGCAATTCGCGCAGAGGCCCGACCTTGCTGGCGTAGCTGTCGTAATTGCGCAGGGTACCGCCGGGCACGCAGCCCTGATCCAGGTAATACTCGACGGCCGGCAGGCGCGGCACCTGCTCATACACGATACGCGCGGTCAGGCCACTGCCATCGGCCATTTCCACCAGGTGACCCAGCAGGCCGAAGCCGGTGACGTCGGTCATCGCGGTAACCCCCGCAAGCTTGCCGAAGCGACTGCCGGGTTTGTTCAGGGTGCACATCCAATCCCGGGCCACGCCAACGTCTTCGCTGCGCAACTTGCCTTTCTTTTCCGCGGTGGTCAGCACGCCGATCCCCAGGGGTTTGGTCAGGTACAGCTTGCAGTCGGCCGTCGCGGTGTCGTTGCGCTTCATATGGCGCTTTTCCAGCAGACCGGTCACCGCCAGGCCAAAAATCGGCTCGGGGGCGTCGATCGAGTGACCGCCGGCCAACGGGATACCCGCCGCGTCGCACACCGCGCGCCCTCCACGAATTACTTCACGGGCGATTTCCGGGGCCAGCAGGTTCACCGGCCAGCCAAGAATGGCGATGGCCATGATCGGATCGCCACCCATGGCGTAGATGTCACTGATGGCGTTGGTGGCGGCAATCCGACCGAAATCGAAGGGATCGTCGACGATCGGCATGAAAAAGTCGGTGGTGGAGACCACGCCACGCTCTTCATCGATGGCATACACCGCGGCATCGTCACGCGAGGCATTGCCGACCCAGAGTTTCGGGTCGAGGTTCTGCGCGCCACTGCCGGCCAGGATCACTTCCAGCACCTGGGGCGAGATCTTGCAACCACAGCCGGCGCCGTGGCTGTACTGGGTCAGACGAATCGGTTCGCTCATCGGTACACCTCAATCCGTTTCAAATTCCATCGAGTTTAACAGAGCCATCGACACCGGGCCCGGATCAGACATGGCCCAATCGTGAGCTTGCCCGGCCCGATTGGCGCTCATGCCCGGGGATTTGCGGCTCAACATCGAGCTGCCCCACCGGCGAGCCATTGCCCGCCTCCCCGGCCCCTGTATCGACCTCCAACAAAAACGGGAACCCTCCTACCATGAACAAGGCAAAACTGAGCCTCGCCTGGCAGATCGTCATCGGTCTGCTGCTGGGCATCGCCGTCGGCGCGCTCCTCAACCACTCCAGCGCGGACAAGGCCTGGTGGATCGGCACAGTCCTGCAACCGGCGGGCGACCTGTTTATCCGCCTGATCAAGATGATCGTCATCCCGATCGTGATTTCCTCGTTGATCGTCGGTATCGCCGGGGTCGGCGACGGCAAGAAACTCGGACGCATCGGTTTCAAGACCTTGCTGTACTTCGAGATCATCACCACCGTGGCAATTATTGTCGGTCTGGTCCTGGCGAACCTGTTCCAACCCGGCCATGGCATCGACATGAGCCTGCTGGGCACCACGGACATCTCCCAGTACGAGAAAACCACCAACGAAGTGCAGGCCAACCACGCCTTTATCACCACCCTGCTGAACCTGGTGCCGTCGAATATCTTCGCCGCCCTCGTACGCGGCGACATGCTGCCGATCATCTTCTTCTCGGTGATGTTCGGCCTCGGTCTGTCGAGCCTCAAGGACGAACTGCGCCTGCCCCTGGTCGGGGTGCTGGAGGGCGTCTCGCAAAGCATGTTCAAGGTCACCCATATGATCATGCGCTACGCCCCGCTCGGGGTTTTCGCCCTGATTTCGGTGACTGTGGCCAACTTCGGCTTCGCCTCGCTGTGGCCGCTGGCGCGCCTGGTGACCCTGGTGTACGCCGCCATCGCATTTTTCGGCGTGGTGGTGTTCGGGCTGGTGGCGCGGATCTGCGGCTTCTCGGTGTTCCGACTGATCCGTATCCTCAAGGCCGAACTGATCCTCGGTTTCTCCACCGCCAGTTCGGAAACCGTGCTGCCACGGATCATCGAAAAGATGGAAGCCTTCGGCGCGCCACGGGCCATCAGCCGTTTTGTGGTGCCCACCGGCTATTCCTTCAACCTCGACGGCTCGACCCTGTACCAGAGCATTGCGGCAGTGTTCATTGCCCAGTTGTACGGGATCGACCTATCCCTCGGTCAGCAGATCACCCTGGTGCTGACCCTGATGGTGACGTCCAAGGGCATCGCCGGGGTGCCGGGAGTGTCATTCGTGGTGCTGCTGGCCACCTTGGGCAGCGTCGGCATTCCCCTCGAAGGCCTGGCGTTCATTGCCGGCGTGGACCGCATCATGGACATGGCCCGCACCGCGCTGAATATCGTCGGCAATGCCCTGGCGGTGGTGGTCGTGGCGCGCTGGGAAGGCCTGTACGATGACGCGGCGGGCGAGCGTTACTGGCAATCGCTGTCGCGGCCGCAAGCGGACGAGGAGCAGGCGTTTGTCCCGGCGCGTTAACGGATAGACTGACGCGAGACACCTGAATGACCACCCTGGAGGTCGATCCCATGGCGCATTTATCGCCCAAGCTCAGCAGCATGTCCCCCGACGTGTTCCGCTTCGAGATCAGCGAAAGCACAGGTTATGCCCAGGACTGGCACGCCCACGACTGTCATATGCTGCTGTTACCGCGCCAGGGCGGGTTGTTCCTGTCGACCGAAAGCAACAGCAATGCGCTCCACGTCTCGCGCCAGGCCTTTTCCCTGGTGCCAGCGGATTTCGCCCACTCGACCCAGGCCGCCCCGGGTCGGGAGAAACACGTGGCGCTCTACGTCGACTCGCACTACATCAATCACCAGGGTCGGCTCGACGGCTACCAGGCCTTTGCCGAACAGGCTGATCGTTCGGGGATCTGGCAAGGCAGCGAGACCCTCGACAGCATCCTGCGCCTGCACGACCAGCTGGCGTCGGGATGCTCGGCCGAAGCCTTCCAACGCCAGGTCCCGCACCTCAACCACCTGCTGTTCGAAGAGTGCGCCCGACTGATTGCCCGCCAGCAACCGCCGACGCAGCACAGCGATAGCCAGCGCAATGCCCTGCTGGTCCGCGATATCCAGCGCTATGTGCGCGAACACCTGCAGGACGAGCTGAATGTCGACCTTATCGGCTATCAGTTCCACCTGTCGCGGCGCCACCTCACCCGCCTGTTCAAGGCCTGCACCGATGAAACCCTGGTGGATTTTACCAATCGCACTCGGGTCGAAACCGCCGCCCAACTGATCTCCAGCAGTTCCCTGTCGATCCTCGAGGTCAGCCTGGCCGTGGGCATCGATTCGCCTTCCTACCTGGCGCGCCTGTTCAAGCGCTACCTGGGCCTGGTGCCCAGCGACCTGCGCAAGCCACATTGAGGTCATGGCCCAAACGTTCGCTTGCAGGACCCGATCCACCTAGAACCTGTCGCTGTCCGTTGCCAGAATCGACCTTATCCACCGTGTCGTGAGGTCAGGTATGAGTGATGTACAGGTTGTAGAAGTCTTCAAATCGAAACAGGGTGGCGGCAACCCCGCCCCCATCGCCGTCGCGGCCGACGGCCTGAGCGCCGAGCAGATGACCGCTATCGCCCGCGCCTACGGCCATGAAAGCGGCTTTGCCTTCACCCCGCAGGATCAGGCCAGCCACGACTACCATTTCCGTTTCTTCGTCCCCTTGCATGAAATGAGCATGTGCGGCCACGCCACCATCGGCACCGTCTGGCTGCTGCAACAACTCGGCAAGCTCGACCGCCAGCAGCTGTCCATCCAGACCCAAAGTGGCACCGTGACCGCGCATATCCAGGGCAAGCCGGGTGATGACGCCTTTATCGAGATTTCCCAGCCGGCGGGCGTGGTGAGCAAGGTCGAGGATGCCGAGATACGGGCACGGATCATCGAGGCCATCGGCCTGCAAGCGGACGACATCCTCGACCTGCCGTTCCTGAACGCCGCCACCAGCCGCATCAAGACCCTGGTTCCGGTCAAGACCCCGGCCCTGCTGGATGCCGCGCGTCCCGACTCGCCGCGCATCAAGGACCTGTGCGAGCAGATCGACTCCACCGGGCTCTACCTGTTCTGTCCACGTCCGGACATCGCCCGGCAGTTCGACAGCCGGCAATTCCCCAAGGCCTCGGGCTATCCCGAAGACGCCGCCACCGGCATTGCCGCCACGGCCCTGGCGTTCGGCCTGCTGGAGTACGGCATGATCGAGGCCGATGAACAGCCGATCCTGGTGCATCAGGGCCGGGCCATGGGTCGACCCTCCGATATCTACGTGCGCCTGGACCTGGACGCAGGCAGTGCGCAGCCGGTCGGTTGTTATGTCGGTGGCTACAGCGCGTTTGCCGCCGAACAGCAACCGGCGGGAGAGCAGCATGAGCGCTGAAATCCGCCAATGGCTGCCGTTCTCCAAAGTCCGACAACCCTACCAGGCATTGCTCTGGGCGATTTACCGCGAGGCGCCGCACAGCTTCGTGGTCCCGACACACTTCAAGTTGAGCGTGCGTGACGGCAACCTGCTGTGGGTATCGGGCCAGGTGCCGCGCTTCAACCATGAGATTCGCCATACCGGGATCGTCGGCCAGGATATTTCCCTGGAGCAGGCGCGGGAAGCGGCCCGACTGTGCACGGCAAACTTCCTGTCGATTGTCGCCGCCGCCTGCGATGGCGACCTGGAACGTGTCGAGCAGATCGTTCGCATCACCGGTTATGTACGGGCCCCCTCGGATTTCGGCGCTCAATCCGAGGTGATCAACGCGGCCTCCGAAGTCCTGGTCCAGGTCTTCGGCGACCGTGGCCGACATGCGCGCTCGGCCATCGGCGTGCAGTCCCTGCCAGGTGGCGCGGCGGTGGAGATAGAAGGTGTGGTTCGATTGAAGGATTAAACGGCGTTTTCCTTTACCATTCGCTTACTTCGGACGGTAAAGGGAGCACCAGGCCACATGGATCAGCGCACAGCAATCACCGACTGGGTCCGGCGGGCGCCACAATCCAGCCCGCTGGAGCGTATTGAAGCATTCTTTTCCGGCCACGGCTTCGACCCTCATCGCCACGACACCTACGCCATCGGCTGCACCTTGTCCGGCGTGCAGAGTTTCAAATATCGCGGCAGCCAGCGCCATAGCCTGCCCGGCGGTACCTTGGTACTGCACCCGGACGAGGTGCACGACGGCGAGGCCGGGACGCGGGATGGCTTCAAGTACCGCATGGTCTACGTGCAACCCTCCCTGATCCAATCGGCACTGGGCGGGCAGCCCCTGCCCTTTGTTCCAGGCGGTATCAGTCACGATCCGCGCCTGCGCCGGGCCACCGAAGCCCTGCTGCGGGGCATGGACAACGTCCTTGATCCACTGGAGGAGGAAGACGCGCTGTTCGACCTGGCCCAGACCCTGAATGCGCTCTGTGGCGCACCACGCCAGCCGCGAAGCTTCGATTACCAGGCGGCGGAACGGGCTCGAGCGTACATTCACAGCGCCCTGGATCGCACGGTTACCCTCGATGAGCTGGCCGAACACAGCGGGCGTGATCGCTGGAATCTGTCACGGGACTTTCGAATGCTGTTCGGCACCAGCCCTTATCGCTACCTGAGCATGCGCCGCCTGGACCTCGTCCGGTCATTGCTGGTTCAGGGTCGATCACTGGCCGAGGCGGCGTTGATCGCCGGCTTTACCGACCAGAGTCATATGACCCGCCAGTTCGGCAAGACCTTCGGTCAGTCGCCGGGACGCTGGCTGAACATGCAGCGCCTGCACAATCGTACAAGCGGTCGACACTGAAATGCAGCTAGGCTGGGTCTTAGTCATCCGCTCAGAGGTCCAGCCCATGAATACCCCGCAAGCCCTTTCACCCATCAATTTCGCGCAGAAACTCGCCCTGTTCGATGACAAGTGGAAACCCCGGGTCATTGCCGAAATGAACGACTATCAGTTCAAGGTGGTGAAGATCGAAGGCGATTTCGTCTGGCACTCCCATGCCGATACCGACGAGACATTTATCATCCTGGAAGGCGTGCTGCGCATCGACTTTCGTGACCGCCAGGTGCATCTGGCAGCCGGCGAAATGCTGGTGGTGCCCAAGGGTGTCGAGCACAAGCCGTTTGCCGAGAAGGAGGTCAGGATGCTGCTGATCGAACCACGGGGGGTGGTCAATACCGGAGACGAAGGCGGGGAAATGACAGCCAGCAATGACGTCTGGGTTTGAGGTGTCCTGTGGGAACTGGCTTGCCAGTTCCCACGGAAATCGCGTTTCAGGTCAGGCCGACAACGAATAGATCAACGCCGAAATCGCCACCAAGCCCACCAGCGTGACGAATACGTTGGACATCTGCCCCGAATACTGACGCATCGCCGGCACCCGGCGGATCGCGTACATCGGCATCAGGAACAGCAGCGCCGCGATGACCGGCCCGCCGAGGGTCTCGATCATGCCGAGAATGCTCGGGTTCAAGGTCGCCACCAACCAGCACACCACCAGCATGAACGCCGCCGTCATCCGGTCCAGGGCCTTGGCGCCGGGTTTGCGGCCACTCTTGGCGATCAGGCCCTTGAGGCCTTCGCTGGCCCCGATGTAGTGCCCCAGGAACGACTTGGAAATCGCCACGAAGGCAATCAGCGGCGCCGCGAAGGCAATGGTCGGGTTGCTGAAGTGGTTGGCCAGGTACGACAGGATCGACAGATTCTGCGCCTTGGCTTCGGCCAGCTGCGCTGGCGACAGGGTCAGCACGCAACTGAAGACGAAGAACAGCACCATCACCACCATCAGCAGGTGCGCCCGCGACAGGATCTGCGAGCTGCGCTCTTCGGCATGGGTGCCATAACGACGCTTCTGGTCAACCGCAAAGGCCGAGATGATCGGCGAATGGTTGAAGGAGAACACCATCACCGGAATCGCCAGCCACAAGGTGTGCAGCAAGGCCGACGGCTCGGGCGGGCTGCCGGCCGTGGCGAGGATGCCGCCGTTCCAGTGCGGCACCAGGTACACCGCCAGGAACAGCAAGGCGACAATAAACGGATAGACCATCAGGCTCATGGCCTTGACGATCACCTGCTCGCCGCAACGGACCACCACCAGCAGGCCAAGGATCAGCATCAGCGACAACAGCGCCCGCGGTGGCGGCACCAGGTGCAGTTGATGTTCGAGGAAACTGCCGACGGTATTGGTCAAAGCCACGCTGTAGATCAGCAGGATCGGGAAGATCGCGAAGAAATACAGCAAGGTGATCAGCGCCCCGGCCTTGATGCCGAAATGCTCTTCCACCACTTCGGTGATGTCCGCGCCATCGCGCCCGGAGAGCACGAAACGGGTCAGGCCACGGTGGGCGTAGAAGGTCATGGGGAACGCCAGCACCGCCAGGACCAGCAACGGCCAGAAGCCGCCCAGCCCAGCGTTGATCGGCAGGAACAAGGTGCCCGCGCCGATGGCCGTGCCGAACAGGCCCAGCATCCAGGTGGTGTCTTGGCGGCTCCAGTTGCTCAGTACAGCGGGTGCCGATTCATAGCGTTCGTCGACGCTGTTGGCCTGGTCATTCATCCGGTCGAATCTCCGTTAGCCGGTCATTACCACGCGACCGGGGCGGATAAAAAGCATGTCACTGGCAGCGCCCCGGCCATAAGAGGGGCGCGATTGTCCGGGATTAAGCTTGAGAAGCAAAGGGTTAGCTGAGTAACGGTCTATTGCTGAGGCAGTTTTATCAGCCATGGCACGTGGAGTATTGATACACTGTAACAATTAACTTCAGCCTCTCGATCAGTGCCCTCCCATGACCTCCGTGCAATGTCGTGCCTGCTTTACCGCCCTTCTCCTGCTCCTGGGCAGCTCGTCGGCCCTGGCTGACGACCTGATCATCACCTGGCCCGGCGACTGGGAGGTGCAGACCCTGCCCCCGGCCCAGAATGCCGCCGGTGAAGTGATCAGTGGCCTGCGCCAGCGCGCGGTAAAAAACGACGCCAATGGCGATCCGCTGATGGTCATGGAATTGACCGAGTCGGGACTCAATCCCGACCACGCAGTCAACCTCCCCGGGGTGTTGCTGGAGATGCGCAAGGCGGTGCAGAAGAACTTCGTCGAGCGCGGTTTCATGAGTGTCTGCAACCGGATTCACGACAGCACCCTGGGCGGCATGGCGGCGGTAGAGACTACCTGCACCATCACCCAGAACGGCGGGCACGTGATGACCCAGACCCTGGTGGCCGCAGCCCGCGACGGCAAGGCGTATTCCTTGCTTTATGCCGGGTCGGCGGACGGTTACAAGAGTGTGGAGCCAGTGGTCAATGGAATCCGGGCGAGCCTGCACCTGCAGCCCTGATTCCCCAGCTACCCGGCCAGGAACCCCCGGGCCATGCCGCTGGCGGCAATCACCATCAGCATGATCAACAAGGCTTCGATATGGCTGATCCGCGCGAAAAGCCGGGCGCGGCCGATATCGATGACCGAGCTCTTCTTCCGGGCGATACGCCATTTGATCAAGGTGATCATCGGCGCCAGTTCCAGCAGCAGGATAATCACGAACAAGGTCAACTTGAGGTGGAACAGCGGCTGGTGCAGGTAGTAATCCGTGCCCTTCTCGAAACCGCCGAAAGCGCGCAGGCCACCGGTGATCAACAGGACACCGGCGCTGATGCCCCAGAGATTGTCCCAGACAAACACCTGCCGCAGTTCGGCCGGACTGGTGCCGGTGAGACGACGCAAGGCCCCGCCACGTGCGAGGACCGCCGCCAGGGCGATACCGAACGCCAGAAGGTGAAGCGCTGCCAGGGACCAGTGAGCAAACATTGAGTCGTCTCCTTGAATGAGCAAGACAGTTGTAGCTCAAGCCGCCGATATTTGCGCAGGTCCCCGGCTCGACTCAGGGTCTCAAGGCAACAGGATCACCTTGTCACTACCGCCCTGATTGACCTCGGCATAACGCGCCAGGCCCTCGGACAGCGGCGACTCCAGCAACCCCGTCGGCAGCTCCAGCAAGCCCTCGTCAAAGAAGCGCCCGAACTGATCGAGCATTCGCGCACAGGCCTCGGTGCCATAGAGCAACGAGTTGATCCCGACCACCGAACCGCCCTTGCGGTACAACGCCAGTGCCGGCAATTGCACATGGCCGTCCACCGGCGCGGCGATGATCGCGATCCGACCGAAAGGCGCCAGGGCCGTCACGGCCGGCGGTAGCCAGAAGCCGGTGGTGTCGAAGATCACATCGGCGCCACCGGGGAATACACCATTGACCGACGCCGCGAGGTCTTCCGGCTTGTCCAGTTGAATGGCATCAAAGCCCTTGTCCTGAAGCGCCTTGACCTGCTCCGCACGGCGCACCGCGCCCAGCACCCGGGCCCCGCGAATCTTCGCCAGGGCCAGCGCGGCGCTGCCGACGGCGCCATTGGCACCGATCACCAGCAAACGCGTGTCGGCCTTCACCAGGCTGCGTTCCAGGGCATCCCAGGCGGTGGTGAACGGCACGCCGAGGCTGGCGGCCTGGGCGAAGCTCAGGTGCGTCGGCTTGATCGCCACACCGCTGGCGGGCAGGGTCAGGTATTGGGCATGGGAACCGTCTCCGGTAAAGCCCAGTTCCTTGCCGGTGCCCCAGACTTCCTGGCCCAGCAGCGATTGCGGCCCTTCGATCACCACCCCGGCGAAGTCCCGGCCGGGAATCCGTGGCAGCGTGGTGTAGGAGAAACGCCCCAGCACGTTTTTCACATCGCTGGGGTTCAGGCCGGCCGCCTTGATCTGCACCAGGACTTCTCCGGCAGCAGGCACAGGGGTGGGCACGTCGACCAGTTGCAGGGCCGAGAGATCGCCGGTTTTCGCAAATTGCAGGGCTTTCATACAGTACGTATCCAGTCAGAGAAAAACGCGGGATTCAGGACAGCCAGCCGGCGACCAATTGCTTGCCCAGGGGCCAGGCCTTTTCACCCAGTTGCATGCCCAAAAGGCCAACCAGGGCCACGGCGGGCGGTGCCGGGGAACGGAAGTCGAGCCCGCCGTAAAGCAGGCCGACAGCTATGCCGATGACGAGAGAAACAAGGTAGCTCATGACGAACTCCAGGCTCGGTGAGGGAATGCCCAGAGTCTATGACCGGCAAAGCGGGGGCGTCGGTCAAAGGCTTCTGTCTTTCGGCCAAAGCACCCTCCTCTGCAGGAACAGTGCTCGTCAGCCCGCCGGATAGTGGGACGGGGCAACGCCCAGGGCGCGCCGGAACATATCGCTGAAGCTGCTGGGCGAATAACCCAGCTCCCGGGCGATACGACTGACCGGCACACCCTGGATCAACTCCGCCACGGCCGTCGCCAATTGCACCTGGCGCCGCCATTCGGCGAAGCCCATGCCCAGCTCGCCCTGGAACAAACGCGCCAGGGTTCGTACGCTGGCCCCAGCCGATTGCGCGTGCTGCTCAAAAGAGATGTCCAACGACGGCGCACTCATGACCGCCTGGCACAGGTTCATCAGGCGGCGATCACTGTCCGAGGGCATGGGAATCTTCAGAAATGCGCGGCGTGCCCGCTTGAGTTCCAGCAGCGCCAGGTTGACCAACGCTTCGTAATAGTCGCCCCGGGGATCCTCGGCCTGCTCCACCAGATGCACGATCAACTCGCGCAGCAAGCCGCCGACCTCGATCACCTGGACCCTGTCTTCAAGGGTTTCGGCCAACGCCGGGCGCAGGTAGATATTGCGCATCTGCAGGTCCGATACCACCCGGATCCCGTGGGGAACACCAGGCGGCAGCCACACCGCGCGCTGCGGCGGGACCGCCAGGGCTTCGTGGGGTGTCTCGACCCACATCACCCCCGACATCGCATAGAGCAACTGGCCCCAGGCATGGGCATGGGGCTCGATAAACAAGCCCCGCGGGTAAGTCCGGGCCAGGGGTTGTACCGGCCTGTCGGTGTCGCTCAGGTCCGGCGGTGCGGCCAGGGCCATGGCTCAGCCGGCAACCGGCGTGCGCATGGTGACGAACTCTTCGGCCGCCGTCGGGTGCACGCCGATGGTTTCGTCGAAATGCTGCTTGGTGGCGCCGGCTTTCAAGGCAATGGCCAGCCCCTGGACGATTTCCCCGGCATCCGGCCCAACCATGTGACAACCCAGCACCTTGTCGGTCTTGGCATCCACCACCAGCTTCATCAGGGTCCGTTCCTGGCACTCGGTCAGGGTCAGTTTCATCGGCCGGAAGCGGCTTTCGAAGATCTGCACTTCATGGCCCTGCTCCCGCGCCTGCTCTTCGCTCAGGCCGACGGTGCCGATATTCGGCAGGCTGAACACCGCCGTCGGAATCATCGCGTAGTCCACCGGACGATACTGCTCAGGCTTGAACAGACGACGGGCCACCGCCATGCCTTCGGCCAGGGCCACCGGGGTCAGCTGCACACGACCGATGACATCACCCAGGGCGAGGATCGACGGTTCGTCGGTCTGGTATTGCTCGTCGACCTGGATAAAGCCGTTCTTGTCCAGCTTCACCCCGGTGTTTTCCAGGCCCAGATTGTCCAGCATCGGCCGCCGGCCGGTGGCGTAGAAGATGCAGTCCGCTTCCAGCTCGCGACCGTCCTTGAGGGTAGCCTTGAGGCTACCGTCGACCTGCTTGTCGATCCGCTCGATATCGGCGTTGAAGTTCAGGCCCAGCCCGCGCTTGGTCAACTCTTCCTTCAGATGACGGCGCACCGAACCGTCAAAACCGCGCAGGAACAGGTCACCGCGATACAGCAACTGGGTATCGGCGCCCAGGCCGTGGAAGATCCCGGCGAATTCAACGGCAATGTAGCCGCCGCCGACCACCAGGATGCGCTTGGGCAGTTCCTTGAGGAAAAACGCTTCATTGGAACTGATGGCGTGCTCGCGGCCCGGAATCTCCGGAATCTGCGGCCAGCCGCCAGTGGCGATCAGGATGTGTTTGGCACTGTAGCGTTGGCCGTTGACTTCGACCTGATGCGGGTCCACCAGCTTGCCGTGGCCTTCGAGCAGGGTCACGCCGCTGTTGACCAGCAAACTGCGGTAGATGTCATTGAGGCGGTGAATTTCCTTGTCCTTGTTGGCGATCAGGGTCGCCCAGTCGAAGTCCGCCTCGCCCAGCGACCAGCCAAAGCCCTGGGCCTGTTCGAAGTCCTCGGCGAAATGCGCGCCATACACCAGCAGTTTTTTCGGCACACAGCCGACGTTGACGCAGGTCCCGCCCAGGTAGCGGCTTTCGACCACCGCCACCTTGGCACCAAACCCCGCGGCAAACCGCGCGGCACGCACACCGCCGGAACCGGCGCCAATCACAAACAGGTCAAAATCGTAGGCCATTTCAATCTCCTCGGCAGGCGCACAGCATACCCGCTGTAGCCTTCTGGGTCAGCGTCAGGCCTACATGAGGGCGCACTAACGAAAAAGCCACCCGGGTGGGTGGCTTTCTTTCTACGCAGTGCTTTCTGCAACAGCAGGCTCGATCAGTAAGCCTTGCCGGTCTTGTAGAAGTGCTCAAAGCAGAAGTTGGTCGCTTCGATGTAGCCTTCGGCGCCGCCGCAGTCGAAACGCTTGCCTTTGAACTTATAGGCAATCACGCAGCCGTCCTGGGCCTGTTTCATCAGGGCGTCGGTGATCTGGATCTCGCCACCCTTGCCTGGCTCGGTCTGCTCGATCAGGGCGAAGATGTCCGGGGTCAGGATGTAACGACCGATGATCGCCAGGTTCGACGGCGCATCTTCCGGCTTCGGCTTCTCAACCATGTTGCGTACGCGGTACAGGTCGTCACCGATCAGGTCGCCGGCAATCACGCCGTACTTGTTGGTTTCCTGCGGATCGACTTCCTGGATCGCGACGATGGTGCAGCGATACTGCTTGTACAGCTTGACCATCTGGGTCAGGACGCCGTCGCCTTCGAGGTTGACGCACAGGTCGTCCGCCAGTACCACGGCGAAGGGTTCGTCACCGATCAATGGACGGCCGGTCAGGATCGCGTGACCCAGGCCTTTCATTTCGGTCTGACGGGTGTAGGAGAACGAGCACTCGTCCAGCAGTTTGCGGATACCGACCAGGTACTTTTCCTTGTCGGTGCCCTTGATCTGGTTTTCCAGCTCGTAGCTGATGTCAAAGTGGTCTTCCAGCGCGCGCTTGCCGCGACCGGTGACGATCGAGATCTCGGTCAAGCCGGCATCCAGCGCTTCCTCGACGCCGTACTGGATCAGTGGCTTGTTCACCACCGGCAGCATTTCCTTGGGCATGGCTTTAGTCGCTGGGAGGAAGCGAGTACCGTAACCGGCTGCTGGGAACAAGCATTTCTTGATCATATAAGTCCTTGAAAGGGCGGTGTGTACAAGTTTCGGCGCAGTCTAATCAGGCAGCGGCCACCTTACAATGCCCTGCTGATAGCAGACTGACGTCAATCTAGAGAAACCTGGCGGCAGATAGTTCCGGGATTGTGTCAAATTTTGCTACATCCGGCGCTCACAGGCCCGGTCAAGCCTCGACCTTTACGCTTCGGCCAGCAACTCTAGCCGCTATTGACGGTTTATGCCTTGATCTGAGCTATCATCAGCACCTTTCATCAGCCCATGAGACAGATCGATGTCGGCAGCAAAGAACGTGAACGGTTACCTGATCAATCAAGCAAAAGATGGCCAATGGTGGCTGACCGGTGTCGATGGCGAACCTGTTGCCGGCCCGTTTCCGAGCGAAGCCCTGGCCATTGAAGTGGCCTCGGTGTTCGAAGATACACCCGCCCCCGCCGCCCGGCGTCGTGGCAACAAGGACTGAAGCCGGCATGAACAAATTTCTGGCATTGATCGCTCTACTGGCCCTTGGCGGCTGCGCCACGGCGTCCAAAACCTACCTGAACAACGGCCAGCAGGGCCTGGCTATCGACTGTTCGGGCGAGGCGATGTCCTGGGCCAAGTGCTACGAGAAAGCCGATGCCTCCTGTGCCGGTACCGGCTACACCATCGTCGGCACCGACGGCACCCCGTCGCCCAAGGAAAGCGACAAGACCCTGGGCGTCGACGTGGGCAACTTCAAAAGCCGTACGGTGATCGTCAAGTGCAAATAGCCGCAGGCCCAGTCGGGGCATGCGCGCTGGCAGCTTCAGCCTGAAATGCAATGCTCCGCGGCATTGAGCACAGCCTTGGAGCGCAAGGGAAAATTCGACATGCTCTCGAAGACCTTGATGCTGCTGCCGCTGGAGCGCTCTTCAATAATCAGTACCGCCGACGGATGGGTGGAGAATTGGTCACGCACGACCACCTTGACCCCGTCCTTGTGATACGGTTCGATCAACGAAGGCCCGCGCTCCTTGGTCAGCCGGGTATCGAAGCACTGGGCATAAGCCATGGGCTTCTTGCCTGAGATCACGCTCATTGTCGGCGGTGACTGCTCGATGTCCGATACACTCGCACACCCGCTCATGGCCAGAGCAACCAATGCCCACACACCCCACTTCATAAGCAAATCTCCAGTAAAGACGGTAGGACAGCGTCCGGGCGATTTTTCTCCCGCGTCCAAGGATTTAATCCAACTTTTATGGCGACAAGCCTACACAATCCGTCAAACTGGCGCCCGTGCCGATCGAATAAATCCGCCAGCGCGCTAAAAACGCCCTGCGCCACATGCTATCTTTTTGATTTTGTAGAAAAAGCCTTCTGGAGACGCCCTTGAAATTCATCCACCAGCGCGAGCACCTCAACGAAGACGACATCGTCGTGATCGAATGCTCCCAGACGTGCAACATCCGCCTGATGAACGACGCCAACTTTCGCAGTTTCAAGAATGGCGGCCGACACACCTACCACGGCGGCGCCTTTGATACCTTTCCGGCGAAGATCACCATCCCGAGCACCGGTTTCTGGAACATCACCATTGATACCGTGGTGACCAAGCGCGCCATCAGCGTTACCCGCAAGCCGAACCTGACACACTCGATTCGCATCATCCGACGCTCCAGCTCGAAACTGCGCTGAATCGCCACCGCTGTCCATCTTCTCGTTACTGGAATCGCCGTGAACACCACACCCACCACCAAGTACGTCATCAAATACAAGCTCAACGGTGAGCGTCGCTTCGAATTCGCCCAACTGGAAAACGGCAGCGACGAGCAAGCCCTGGCCGCGCTGAAAGCCATTCATGGTGAAAGTGACGATGTCATCAGCGATGTGAAAGCGAGCAAGGCCCTGTAAACCTCGCCACCCGCAGCCTGCCATGACCCTCGATCTGTTTGCCGACGCCGACCTGCAGCAACCCGAACGCTTCGAAGCCATCGGCGCGCAATCCTGCGTGCTGCGCGGCTTCGCCCTGCCCTGGGTCGAGCGCCTGTTGCCGGCCCTGGCCGAAGTTCTGGTAGAGGCGCCGTTTCGGCAGATGGTCACCCCGGGTGGGTTCACCATGTCCGCCAGCCTGAGCAGTTGTGGCGAACTGGGCTGGACCACCGATCGCGACGGCTACCGCTATACCCGCATCGACCCGCAAAGCGGTCGACCCTGGCCGGAAATGCCCGAGGTGTTCCAGCAACTGGCGGTGGACGCGGCCCGGGCGGCGGGGTTTACCCACTTCAGTCCCGATGCCTGCCTGATCAATCGCTACCTGCCAGGGGCGAAGATGTCCCTGCACCAGGACCGCAACGAGCGCGATTTCAGCGCGCCCGTGGTCTCGGTCTCCCTGGGGCTGCCGGCGATCTTCCTGTTCGGCGGCCACGAACGCAGCGACAAGACCCGGCGCATCCCGTTGTTTCACGGCGATATCGTGGTGTGGGGCGGCGTCGACCGGCTGCGTTTCCATGGTGTCCTGCCGATCAAGGAAGGCCATCACCCACAGTTGGGGGCCGAGCGCATCAACTTCACCTTGCGCAGCGCCGGTTAGCCGCCCGCACCCTAACGGTTGACGTCCACCACCACCCGACCGCGCACCTGCCCGGCGAGCAATCGCGGTGCTAGTTCAAGCGCCTCGCTCAGACTGATTTCCTGGCTGATCAGCGCCAGCAGCCCACGGTCGAGATCTTTTGCCAGGCGCTCCCAGGCGAGGATTCGTTGCACCTTGGGTTGCGTCACGCTGTTGATCCCGGCCAGGGTCACGCCGCGCAGAATAAAGGGAGCCACCGAGGCCGGAAAGTCCATGCCCTGGGCCAGGCCGCAAGCGGCCACCGTGCCGTTGGCGCGGATACCGGCGCAGACGTTGGCCAGGGTGTGGCTGCCCACCGAATCGATGGCGGCCGCCCAGCGCTCTTTCGCCAGTGGTTTGCCCGGCTGCGACAGGGTCTCGCGATCGATGATCTCGGCAGCGCCCAGTTGTTGCAGGTAGGCATGCTCGGCGGTACGTCCGGTCGAGGCCACCACCCGATAGCCCAGCCGCGCGAGCAAGGCCACGGCAAAACTGCCGACGCCGCCGTTGGCCCCGGTCACCAGCACATCGCCCTGATCCGGCGTCAGGCCATTGCGCTCCAGGGCCAGGATGCTGAGCATGGCGGTGAAACCCGCGGTGCCGATGGCCATGGTCTGCGCCGGGGTGAAGCCCGCTGGCATCGGGATCAACCAGTCACCGTTGAGCCGGGCTTTCTGCGCCAGGCCACCCCAATGCCCTTCGCCGACACCCCAGCCATTAAGCAGCACCCCATCGCCGACCCGATAATCGGCGTGGCTGCTCTGCTCCACCGTTCCCACCAGATCGATTCCCGGCACCATCGGAAACTGTCGCACCACCGGGCTTGCGCCGGTGATCGCCAAGGCATCCTTGAAATTCAGGGTGCTGTAGGCCACCCGCACCGTCACATCGCCTTCCGGCAACTGCGCCTCGCTGATGGATGCCAGGTTGGCCCGATAACCGTCCGCGTCCTTTTCGATCAAGATGCCGTTGAACATACTTGCCTCCAATTTAGACCGATCGTCTAGAAATAAACCAAAAAAATCAGCGCGCCAGACTGCGCACAAATCCCTGCATGAAAATTTCCAACGGTACATCGCTGCGCACCAGCCGGGCGCGCAATACCGCACCCTCCCAGCCAATCCAGAAAAAGCTCGCCAAGGCCTCGCAGTCCGCGTCCGCCGCCAACTCGCCCGCGGCTTGCGCCGCTTGCAGACAGCGCGACAGGCGCAACTCCCAACTGCGAAACACAGCGTCCAGTTGCTCGCGGTAACTGTCCGGCAACAGCGTCACTTCCTGGCCAAGATTGCCCACCAGGCAACCGCGACGAAACTCATGCCGGGCCATGCCGGCCTTGGCCTCGTCGACAAAACCGCGCAGGCGCTGCAACGGTGGCAGGGACGCATCCAGCAGCCAGCGGTCGAGCTTGCGGGCAAAATACCCGGCGTAACTCTCAAGCACTGCCTGGCCAAAGGCTTCCTTGCTGTCGAAGTAGTGGTAGAACGACCCCTTGGGCACCCCGACCCGCTTGAGCACGGTGTCGATCCCCGTGGCCATGAAACCTTGTTCGGTGAGGATCTCGGTGCCGCAACGAATCAGCATCTCGCGGGTTTGCAGGTTCTCCCGGGGGATCTTCGGCGGACGGCCAGGCTTGCGCGGTGCAGGGGTTATCGAAGTCATGGGCACAATATAGACCGATCGACTACAAAATACATGCGACCAAAGGCTTAGCCCGGCTCAATCGACGATGCCGATATACACCGCCACGCTGTCGGGCCCGGTATAGGCTTCAAAATCCGTGGCAAAACGGCGCTGCCCGGGATGCTGCTCGAAGTAGGACCAGATCCGCCCCCAGGTGTCGATCACGGTTTGAGGCATGGCGCCACGACCTTCGAAGACCAGGTAAGGACCCGCCTGTACCTGCAACGTCTCGTAGCCGGGTGCAGGCGCGCTGACCGCCACCGCGGCCGTCACATCGAAATAGCCGCTGGCATCGGATTCGTAACCGGAGTAGACGCCATACACCAGCGAGTCCGGCGTCCGGTTACTGATGCGCTGCGCCAGCCCCTCTGCGTAAAAGCCGCCCCACAGACCTCCGATCCTTGCCGTCCGGGCTTGCTGTTCATCCTGATTGCGGGTGCGGACCTGCGGGCCGGACACCTGGAAAGCCGCCACTTCTACGCGTTTCACGTCCATCTGAATTGTGCTCCTGAAGGGGTGTTTTGAAGTGCGACAACTTTAGGTGGATTTTTCGGTGCCGTCACCGGGGCAGCATTTTTTTGCGTGTTCAGACAAGACAGCGACTGGCCTTGCAGACCTTATTCCTGATACAAACCAGTCCTGTTCTCGTCGTTATCCTTTTATCTGCCCCGGAGAAAAGTCGTCATGAGCACCTGGCCTGACACCCGCATTCTTGACCTGTTCGGCATCGAACTTCCGATCATCCAGGGGCCGCTGGCCGGGGCGACCACGTCCGCCATGATGATCGGCGTTGCCCGGGCCGGCGGCCTCGCGTCCCTGCCCTGCGCGATGCTGACCCCGGAGCAGATTCGTCAGGAGGTGCAGCTCTTTCGCAGCGCGACCCAGGCGCCATTGAACATCAACTTCTTCTGCCACCAACCGCCGGCCGCGGACCCGGATCGGGAAAAACGCTGGAAAGAGCGCCTGGCCCCCTACTACCGTGAACTGGGCGTGGATTTCAATGCGCCGACACCGGTGTCCAGCCGTGCCCCCTTCGATGAAACCAGTTGCCAACTGGTGGAAGAGCTGCGCCCGGAGATCGTCAGTTTCCACTTCGGCCTGCCGCCCGAAGCCCTGCTCAACCGGGTGAAAGCCACCGGCGCGACCATCGTCGGTTGCGCCACCACTGTGGATGAGGCGCGCTGGCTGGAAGAGCGCGGCTGCCACGCGATCATCGCCATGGGCAACGAAGCCGGCGGCCATCGCGGTATCTTCCTGAGCAGCGACCTCAACACCCAGGTCGGCACCATCGCCCTGGTGCCACAGATCGCCGATGCGGTGGATGTGCCGGTGATTGCCGCCGGCGGTATCGGCGACGGCCGTGGCATCGCGGCGGCCTTTATGCTCGGGGCCTCGGCGGTACAGTTGGGGACCGCTTACCTGTTCACTCCAGAGGCCAAGGTCTCGGCGTCCCATCACCAGGCACTGCGCACGGCGAAGGAAAGCGAGACGGCGCTGACCAATCTGTTCACCGGCCGGCCGGCACGGGGCATCATGAACCGGGTGATGCGCGAGCTGGGGCCGATCAGCGACATGGCCCCGGCGTTTCCCCTGGCCGGCGGTGCGCTGCTGCCGCTGCGGGCCAAGGGCGAGGCGGACTTCAGCAATCTCTGGTCGGGCCAGGCATTGCGGCTGAGCGTGGAGCTGCCGGCCGAGGCGTTGACCCGGCAGCTGGCGGAACAGGCCCAGGCGATATTGACCAGACGCTGAGCAGGAGCCGGGCCCCTCGCCAGGGCCATCAAATCGCTATATATTTATTTATATAGCGATTTACCCTCTCAGCGCCGCACACTTCCTATAACAAGCGGCGCATTTGCCTGTCCCTTTCCTTTGAACGGAGCCGCTTCATGACCATTCGTGCCTCACGCTTTGCCCCGACTTGCCTGGCCACCCTCCTCGGCGTGCTCGCTTTCAGCTCGGCCCAGGCTGACGAAGTCCAGGTCGCCGTCGCGGCCAACTTCACCGCGCCGATCCAGGCCATCGCCGCCGACTTCGAAAAAGACACCGGCCACAAGCTGGTCGCGGCCTACGGTGCCACCGGCCAGTTCTACACCCAGATCAAGAACGGTGCACCGTTCGAAGTCTTCCTCGCCGCCGACGACAGCACCCCCGCCAAGCTGGAAAAAGAAGGCGATATCGTTGCCGGCTCGCGCTTCACCTATGCCACCGGCACCCTGGCCCTGTGGTCGGCCAAGGACGGTTATGTCGATGCCAAGGGCCAGGTGCTCAAGGACAACCAGTACCAGCACCTGTCCATCGCCGACCCGAAAGCCGCGCCTTACGGCCTGGCCGCCACCCAGGTCCTGGCCAGACTCGGCCTGACCGACAAGGTCAAGGACAAGCTGGTCACCGGCCAGAACATCACCCAGGCCTACCAGTTCGTCTCCACCGGCAATGCCGAGTTGGGTTTTGTCGCCCTGTCGCAAATCTACAAGGACGGCAAGGTCACCAGCGGTTCGGCGTGGATCGTTCCGGCCGACATGCATGAGGCGATCAAGCAGGACGCGGTGATCCTGACCAAGGGCAAGGACAACGCCGCCGCCAAGGCCCTGGTCGAATACCTGAAGGGCCCGAAAGCCGCCGCCATCATCAAGTCCTACGGTTACCAGCTCTAAATGCCGCTCACGAGTGCTGACTTCGCCGCCATCTGGCTGACCCTGAAACTGGCGTCCCTGGTCACGCTTATCCTGCTGGTGATCGGCACTCCGATTGCGCTCTGGCTGGCCCGCACCCGCTCCTGGCTGCGCGGACCGGTCGGCGCGGTGGTGGCGCTGCCGCTGGTGCTGCCGCCGACGGTGATCGGCTTCTACTTGCTGATCGCCTTCGGCCCCCACGGCTATATCGGCCAGTTCACCCAGTCCATCGGACTGGGCACCCTCACCTTCAGCTTCACCGGGTTGGTGATCAGCTCGGTGATCTACTCGATGCCCTTTGTGGTGCAACCACTGCAGAACGCGTTCAGTGCCATCGGCACGCGCCCGCTGGAGGTGGCGGCGACCTTGCGCGCCAACCCCTGGGACACTTTTTTCAGCGTGGTCCTGCCCCTGGCACGACCCGGTTTTATCACCGCCGCGATCCTCGGCTTTGCCCATACCGTCGGCGAGTTCGGCGTGGTGTTGATGATCGGCGGCAATATCCCGGAAAAGACCCGGGTGGTCTCGGTGCAGATCTACGACCATGTCGAGGCCATGGAATACCTCCAGGCCCACTGGCTGGCCGGCGCCATGCTGGTGTTTTCCTTTATCGTGTTGCTGGCGCTTTACTCGAGCCGCAAGACCAAAATGGGCTGGAGTTGAGCCATGGCTTCTTCGATACAGGTTCGCCTGCACCTGGATTATCCGGACTTTGCCCTGGACCTCGACCTGCAACTGCCCGGCCGTGGCGTCACCGCCCTGTACGGGCACTCGGGCTCGGGCAAGACCACCTGCCTGCGCTGCATCGCCGGCCTGGAAAAAGCCCCCGAGGCCCTTATCCGGATCAACGACCAGGTCTGGCAGGACAGCGCCCGTAAACTCTTCGTCCCGCCCCACAAGCGCGCCCTGGGCTATGTGTTCCAGGAAGCCAGCCTGTTTGCACATCTGTCGGTGCGCGCCAACCTGGAGTTCGGCCTGCGCCGCATTCCCCGCGCACAACGCCGGGTCGACATGGCCCACGCCACCCACTTGCTGGGCATCGGGCATCTACTCGACCGCCACCCACAGCACCTGTCCGGCGGCGAGCGCCAGCGCATCGGCATCGCCCGGGCACTGCTCACCAGCCCGCAACTGCTGCTGATGGACGAACCGCTGGCGGCGCTCGACAGCCAGCGCAAGAACGAGATCCTGCCATACCTCGAACGTCTGCATGACGAACTGGATATCCCGGTGCTCTACGTCAGTCACTCCCAGGACGAAGTGGCGCGCCTGGCCGACCATATCGTCCTGCTCAGCGCGGGCAAGGCTCTGGCCAGCGGTCCCATCGGTGAAACCCTGGCCCGGCTCGACCTGCCCATGGCCCTGGGCGATGACGCCGGGGTGGTGATCGAGGGCACGGTCAGCGCCTATGACGACCAGTATCAACTGCTGACCCTGCAATTGCCCGGCAGCCTGCTGAACGTGCGAGTGGCCCACGCACCGCTGGCCCCGGGCAAGCGCCTGCGCGTCAAGATCCAGGCCCGGGACGTCAGCCTCAGCCGGCAACCGGGCGAACACAGCAGCATTCTCAATCTGTTGCCGGTGACCCTCATAGGGGAAATCCCCGCCGACAACAACGCCCATGTGCTGATCCGCCTGGAGGCCGCGG
Source organism: Pseudomonas gingeri (assembly GCF_013385425.1). Taxonomy (GTDB): domain Bacteria; phylum Pseudomonadota; class Gammaproteobacteria; order Pseudomonadales; family Pseudomonadaceae; genus Aquipseudomonas; species Aquipseudomonas gingeri_D. The sequence continues at coordinate 149,136 of NZ_JACAQA010000002.1, forward strand.
GTACCCCGTTGCTGGCGCGGGTCACCCGTTACTCCCGTGACCAGCTCAAGCTGGCTCCGGGACAGACCCTCTGGGCACAGATCAAGTCGGTGGCGGTGCTCGCCTGACGGCACTCGATTCCCGCAAGACCGTCGCCGCGTTCTACACTGCTGCTCACTCCCCGAGCGACGGAAGACCCGATGACGGCCAAACCAACAGCGACGCTTCTCGACACCCTTGAAGGCCAGCGCCTGGCCGGTGAGGATGCCACCCGCTGGCGCGAATGGGGACCATACCTGAGTGAACGGCAATGGGGCACGGTACGCGAGGACTACAGCGCCGACGGCGATGCCTGGACCTATTTTCCCCACGAGCACGCCCGTAGTCGGGCCTATCGCTGGGGCGAGGAAGGTCTTGCGGGGTTTTCCGACAAGTCCCAGCACTGGTGCCTCGGACTGGCCCTCTGGAACGAGCGCGACCCGATTCTCAAGGAGCGCCTGTTCGGCCTGAACAATGCCGAAGGCAACCACGGCGAAGACGTCAAGGAGCTGTACTTCTACCTCGACGGCGTGCCCAGCCATGCCTATATGCGCATGCTCTACAAATACCCGCAGGCGGCCTTCCCCTACAACGACCTGATCACCGAAAACGCCCGGCGCGGCCTGGCCGATGCCGAGTACGAGATCCTCGATACCGGGGTGTTCGAGGACAACCGCTATTTCGATATCACGGTCGAGTACGCCAAGCAGGGCCCGAACGATATCGTCATGCGGGTCAGTGTGCATAACCGCTTTCACCAACCTGCCCGCCTGCGCGTGCTGCCCCATCTCTGGGCGCGCAATGACTGGAGCTGGAGCGACCACGCCCGACGGCCGCGCCTGGTCCTGGAAGGTGACAAAATCAGCGCCCAGCACGCCGGCTGCGACCCCATGCAAGCCAGCGCCTGGGGCGATGACGGCTTTGAGTGGCTGTTCTGCGAAAACGAAACCAACACTCGGCGACTGTATGGCTCGCAAGACCGCGGACCGTTCAAGGATGGTATCAACGACCATGTGGTGAACGGTGCCGATAGCATTCGCCGGGATACCGGGACACGGGTGGCAGCGCACTTTTCCCTGGCGCTGCAAGGGGATGAAACCCGCACGGTCTACCTGCGTTTCGCGCCGCCCGATGCCGCAAAAATCAATGCCCGCCACCTGTTCGAAAAGCGCCGCCAGGAAGCCGATGACTTCTATGCCGCCCTGCAGGACGGTCTCGAAGACGCCGACGCGCGCAATGTCCAGCGCCAGGCCCTGGCCGGCCTGCTGTGGTCCAAGCAGCTCTATTACTTCGATGTGAACCAGTGGCTCGACGGCGACCCGACCCAACCGCAACCACCGGCCGAACGCCTGCACATCCGCAACACCCACTGGCGGCACCTGTCGAACTTCGACATCGTCTCCATGCCGGACAAATGGGAATACCCCTGGTACGCCTCCTGGGACCTGGGTTTCCAGGCGGTGGCCTTCGCCCTGATCGATCCGGGCTTCGCCAAGCACCAGTTGCTGCTTCTGGTCAAAGACCGCTTCATGCACCCCAACGGCCAATTGCCCGCCTACGAGTGGCGTTTCGACGACGCCAACCCACCGGTGCATGCCTGGGCGTCATGGCGGGTCTACCAACGGGAAAAACAGCTGACCGGCAGCGGTGACCTGGATTTCCTCGAGCGGATCTTCCACAAACTGCTGCTGAACTTCTCCTGGTGGGTCAACCGCAAGGATGCCGAAGGCCGCAACCTGTTCCAGGGCGGCTTCCTGGGCCTGGACAATATCGCCCTGTTCAACCGCTCCGACGACATCCCGCCCGGCTACACCCTCGACCAGGCCGACGGCACCGCCTGGGTCGCCGCCTATGCCCTGGACATGATGCGCATCGCCCTGGAACTGGCCAAGCGCAATCCGGTGTATGTCGATATCGCGGTGAAATTCTTCGAGCACTTCCTCTATATCGCCGGGGCGATCAATCGGGTCGACGACAGCGCCGAAGGCCTCTGGGACAACCAGGACGAATTTTTCTACGACGTGCTGCAACACCCGGACGGCCAAAGCGAACCGGTGCGCCTGCGCTCCATCGTCGGCTTGATGCCACTGTTCGCCGTGCTGGTGCTGGAGCAGCGCGAACACGAAGGCCTGCCCGGCCTGCGCGAGCGGTTGCTGGGGTTCATGCACCATCGGCCCGACCTCGCGGCACTGGTCTCGCGCTGGAACGAACCTGGCGACGGCAATCGCCTGCTGCTGGCCCTGCTGCGTGGCGAACGCACCAAGAACCTGCTCAAGCGCATGCTCGATGAAGCCGAGTTCCTCTCCGACTTCGGCATCCGCTCACTGTCCAAGGTGTTTGCCGAACAGCCGCTGGCAATGCAGCTCGACGGCAAGACCCTGAGCGCCCGCTACCAACCGGCGGAGTCCGACTCGCGCCTGTACGGCGGCAACTCCAACTGGCGCGGGCCGTTGTGGATGCCGGTCAACTACCTGCTGATCGAATCGCTGCGCGAATTCCACCGCTACTACGACGATCACTTTTCCGTGGAATACCCCAGCGGCTCGGGCTATCTGTCGTCCCTGGACGAAGTCGCCGACAGCCTGGGCCAACGCCTGACCTCACTGTTCCTGCTCGACGAGAACGGATGTCGCCCAGCCATGGCGGCCTACACGCAATTGCAGGCCGATCCGGCGAGTCGCGACCTGGTGCTGTTTCATGAATATTTCCATGGCGACAGCGGACGCGGCCTGGGGGCCTCCCATCAGACCGGCTGGAGCGCGTTGGTGGCCTTGCTGCTGCAACCGCGGCGCTGATCCGCGATAAAAAAGTCCGGTCATAAAATTAAGTGGATATGTACTCGAGCGCCACGGCGATACATATTCACCTCATTGAAACAAACAACTTCAGAACTCAATACCCGAAGACTATCTCCTTCACTTCAGCTTATATTCAGGTTACTCCAACAAAACGCTGCATTTGATATTGACTTCAAGCACCCCGTTGAGTAAATTCCCCCTGCCTGCTGCTCAGGCCTTTTTTCAACTCACAAAAGAACCCAATGGACACAGTATCTAGACGCTGTCCGGTTCCCGCGAATGCGGCTCACCGGGCGCTTAACCCAGAAAATGACGGGACTCGACGTACAGGTCGGGTGAGCTGCGCCAGGGCTTGATGCTCTTTCCGTAACTCGCCTCTGCCGGCGCCAGTCCGGTCGAGAGGTGTGTTATGACTTTCAAAACCTACGTAATGCCAGGCGTTCGCGCCTTTGCTTCGAACATGCGCGTCAAATTGTCCCGTGAGCCGGTGAAGTCGGCCCGCGGCAACGCCCTGTTCGCCGCCCCCTCCTCCAAGGCTTCGGCACGCGCTTGCGTCTGCTGGCGTATCTGCCCGGCCACCGGCCAGCTGCAACAACGCTGGAATTTCGATGACAGCCAGGACCCGCAGAGTCCCGGGCTTGCGCAGCTGTTCCAGCGCGCCGGCCTGACCCTGAACCTGTATGTCGAGGCCCGCGCCGCTTAATTATCCGGCACTGACACTGACAACTACCGCCCCTGCACTCCCCACTTGGAAGTGCACGGCATAGTTATGCCTTTAATTATTAAAACTTGAGTATTTCATTATGGACGAAGCCAGTAGGCGGTTCGCTGTTCGTCATTATTTGGTGAACGGGCAGCGAACGTTAAAACCTTATACACCCTCTTACTCGAATCACTCGCATCCGCGTGACTCGGCCTGTATTCGTTCGCCTGTTGAATAGGTGAGTCGTCTATATGCCCGGTCACGAAGACGTGACAGAGGCATCGCTATGAACGCAGTCAAAGACCCTATCCGGCCCACCGGAAACCGTGCGACGCAAGACACCAAACTGTCGATGCGCGCCGCTCGCGAATCGCAACACACCCTGGCCACCACCCTGAGCAACGTCAACGCCAGCCGTGACGGCCTGACCGAACTGGACGCCGCCGGCCGCCTGCAACGCGAAGGCTTCAACGAAGTCGCCCACGACAAGCCGCCACACGTCCTGATCCAGTTCCTCCAGGCGCTGAACAACCCCTTCATCTACGTGCTGCTGATCCTGGCCGGCATCAGCTTCTTCACCGACTTCTGGCTGGCCGAGCGCGCCGGTGAAGAAGGCGACCTGACCAAGGTCATCATCATCATGACCATGGTGACCCTGAGCAGCACCCTGCGCTTCTGGCAGGAACACCGCTCGGCCAAGTCCGCCGAAGCCCTCAAGGCCATGGTCCGGACCACCGCCACGGTGCTGCGCCGCGAGCAGCTGGGCAACAAGCCAGTACTGCGCGAAGTGCCGATGCGCGAACTGGTGGCCGGCGATATCGTGCAGTTGTCGGCCGGCGACATGATTCCGGCGGATATCCGCCTGATCGAATCCCGCGACCTGTTTATCAGCCAGGCGGTGCTCACCGGTGAAGCCTTGCCGGTGGAGAAGTACGACACCCTCGGCGATGTCGCGGCCAAATCCGCCTCCACCGGCACCGACCAGAGCAATCTGCTGGACCTGCAGAACATCTGCTTCATGGGCACCAACGTGGTCAGCGGCACCGCCAAGGCCGTGGTGGTCGCCACCGGTGCGCGTACCTACTTCGGCTCGCTGGCCAAGGCGATTGTCGGCTCGCGGGTGCAGACCGCCTTCGATCGCGGGGTGAACAGTGTCAGCTGGCTGCTGATCCGCTTCATGCTGGTGATGGTGCCGATCGTGTTCCTGCTCAACGGTTTCTCCAAAGGCGACTGGAGCGATGCCCTGCTCTTCGCCCTGGCGGTCGCCGTCGGCCTGACCCCGGAAATGCTGCCGATGATCGTCAGCGCCAACCTCGCCAAGGGTGCCATGGCCATGGCCCGGCGCAAGGTGGTGGTCAAGCGCCTGAACGCCATCCAGAACTTCGGCTCCATGGACGTGCTGTGCACCGACAAGACCGGCACCCTGACCCAGGACAAGATCATCCTCGAGCACCACGTCGACGCCACCGGCCAGCGCGATGACGCGGTGCTGGGCCTGGCCTGGCTCAACAGCTACCACCAGAGCGGCATGAAGAACCTGATGGACCAGGCGGTGCTGCAATTCTCCCGGGAGACCCCCAACTTCCAGGAGCCGTTCGCCTACAGCAAAGTCGATGAACTGCCCTTCGACTTCGTCCGTCGGCGCCTGTCGATCATCGTCCAGGACAGCCATGCCGATCACCTGCTGGTGTGCAAGGGCGCGGTCGAGGAAATGCTCGCCATCTCCAGCCACGTCATGGAAGGCAACGAGGTCGTAGCCCTGGACGAGCAACGTCGCAAGGCCTTGCTGGCCCTGGCCAATGATTACAACAAGGACGGTTTCCGCGTCCTGCTGCTGGCCACCCGCGACATTCTCAAAGGCCAGACCAAGGGGCAATACAAGACCGCCGACGAGCGTGACCTGGTCATCCGCGGCTTCCTGACTTTCCTCGATCCGCCGAAGGAAACCGCCGGGCCGGCGATTGCCGCCCTGCGTGAGATCGGCGTCACGGTCAAGGTGCTGACTGGCGACAACGCCGTGGTTACCTGCAAGATCTGCCGTGAAGTCGGCCTGGAGCCAGGCCTGCCGCTGCTGGGCCAGGACATCGAGCATATGGACGACGCGACCCTCAAGCTGCGGGTCGAGGAGCGCACGGTCTTTGCCAAGCTGACCCCGTTGCAGAAATCCCGGGTGCTCAAGGCCCTGCAATCCAACGGCCATACCGTCGGTTTCCTCGGCGACGGCATCAACGACGCCCCGGCCCTGCGGGATGCCGACGTCGGGATCTCGGTGGACAGCGGCACGGACATCGCCAAGGAATCGGCCGACATCATCCTGCTGGAAAAGAGCCTGATGGTGCTGGAAGAAGGCGTGCTCAAGGGCCGCGAAACCTTCGGCAATATCATGAAGTACCTGAACATGACCGCCAGCTCCAACTTCGGCAACGTGTTCTCGGTGCTGGTGGCCAGTGCGTTCATCCCGTTCCTGCCGATGCTGTCGATCCACCTGCTGCTGCAGAACCTGATCTACGACATCTCCCAGCTGGCCCTGCCGTGGGACAAGATGGACAAGGAATACCTGCGCAAGCCACGCAAGTGGGACGCGAAGAACATCGGGCGTTTCATGCTGTGGATCGGGCCGACCTCGTCGATCTTCGACATGACCACCTTTGCCCTGATGTGGTACGTGTTCGCCGCCAACAGCGTGGAAGCCCAGGCATTGTTCCAGTCCGGCTGGTTTATCGAAGGCCTGCTGTCGCAGACCTTGGTGGTGCACATGCTGCGGACCCAGAAGATCCCGTTCTTCCAGAGCACTGCGTCACTGCCGATCATCGTCATGACCTGTCTGGCGGTGTCCATCGGCATCTACCTGCCGTTCTCGCAACTGGGCACGCTGGTGGGCCTGGTGCCGTTGCCGATGGCGTACTTCCCATGGCTGGTGGGCACCCTGCTGGCCTACTGCGTGGTGGCCCAGAGCATGAAGATGTTCTATATCCGCCGCTTCAAGCAGTGGTTCTGATGCGGTTCGTCAGATAACACCGAACCTTGTAGGAGCAGGGCTTGTCCGCGAAGGGGACCTCAAGACCGCTAAAAGCTTCGCGGGCAAGCCCTGCTCCTACAGGTGCGTGGTGTTCATACGATTGTATTCGCGCATTGGCACCTATAACCCGGCCATCCCCCGGAGCCCACCATGGAACCACTCAGCCAGTTCCTCGCCGTTCTCGACTACAGCTATCGGGCGCTGTCGGTCCTGTTCCTGACCAAAGCGGCAAAAGTGGTCAGGCGGGTCACCGTGAAGCTCTATGTTCGCGGGACGCTGACCGCTATCGAAATGCGCTACCTGCTGGCGTTCTCCAGCACCATCAGTCGTGTCTCGGTGAGGTTGCTGCGCCCACCCAGAAAGTAAAAAACCAGTACGTGGAGAATCCTCATGTCTGGAACCGCTCTGTTGATCCACCTCGCCGGCGCCATCGCCTTGTTGCTCTGGGGCACCCATATGATTTCAACCGCCCTGCTGCGTGGCTTCGGCACCCAGCTGCGCAATGGCCTGGGCCGCAATCTCGATAAACGCTGGAAGGCCCTGCTCTGTGGCATCGGCATCACCACCGTGCTGCAAAGCAGTACCGCGGTAAGCCTGATGGCCAGCTCTTTCACCGCCGCCGGCACCCTCAGTCTCGCTCCGGCGCTGGCGGTGATGCTGGGGGCCAATATCGGCTCGACCCTGGTTGTGCAACTGCTCAGCTTCGACACCTCGATCGCCATCCCCCTGGTACTGCTGGCGGGCTTCGTGGTGTTCCGTCTGCGCGACGACTCGCGTTATGAAAGCGTCGGCTGCGCCCTGATCGGCCTCGGCCTGATGCTGCTGGCGCTGAGCCTGCTGGGTGCCGCCCTCGGGCAGATGGAAAGCACGCCGTTGTTCCATGTGGTCATGCAAGGCCTTGACGGCGACCTGTTGATCGCCTTGCTGGTGGCGCTGCTGCTGACCTGGATGTGCCATTCCAGTGTCGCGGTGATCCTGTTGATCGCCTCCCTGGCCAGCACCGGGCTGATGTCGCCGGTGACCACCCTGGCCCTGGTGCTCGGGGTTAATATCGGCGGCGCCTTGCCGTCGGTGATGAATGCCGGCACCCCGGTCGCCCGACGCCTGCCCCTGGGCAATCTGCTGGTGCGGCTGTTCGGCGCGCTGCTGTTGCTGCCGTTCGCCTCGCTGCTGGGCAAGAGCCTGGCCGCTACCGCCATCGCCCCCGCGCAGTTGGTGGTGTACCTGCATATCGCCTTCAACCTGCTTCTGGGCCTGGGCTTTATCGGTTTGGTGGATTGGCTTGCCAAGGGCCTGACCCGACTGCTGCCGACACCGGAGCAGGCCGCCGACCCGGGCATGCCGCAGTACCTCGACGAAGCCGGCCTGGAAGTGGCCAATATCGGTCTCTCGAACGCCGTGCGCGAAGCCCTGCGCATCGCCGACATGCTCTCGGTGATGCTCGATCGGGTACTGCAACTGTTCCAGAAACCCGGCGAGGTGTCGGCCGAGGCTATCCGCCAGCTCGACCAGTCCCTGGACCTGCTCAGCGCGGCGATCCGCGCCTACCTCGCGGATATCGGCCAGGACGGCCTGAGCGACGAGGATGCCGACCGCGCCCAGGAAATCCTGATGTTCGTGATCAACCTGGAGCATGCCGGCGACATTCTCTCGACCAACCTCGCCCAATTGGCGGCGCGCCGTCGGCGCCGTGGCGAACGCTTCTCGGAGTTCGAACTGGGGCACATCTATCCGTTGCACGAAGAGCTGCGCGAAAGCCTGAGCCTGGCGGTCACCGTGTTCCTGCGCGAAGACACCGTCACGGCCCATCGACTGGTGGAGCGCAAGGAGGTGATTCGCCGCCTGGAAGCCGGCGCCAGCCGCGAACACTTTCGCAAGCTCAGTGCCGACAAGAGCACCTGGGCCGAATCGGGGGATATTTTCCAGCGGGTGCTGCGCGATTACCGGCGTGTACACCACCACATCGCGGCACTCGCCTATCCAGTGCTCGAACGCTCGGGAGAACGCGTCCCGGAAACTCAGTCCCCGGGCGCGAACGAGCCTGCACCCGGGCCTGTACACGCCCTTGAACTCAACGACGAGCCCCGGCTCGACAAGGATAACTACCCATGCGCGTCCTGATCTGCGCCGGGCGCTATTACCTGAACGCGGCGATGTGCCGCAAGGTGCTGGAGGCTTATCACCAGACCCGCAAGATCAGTGTCCTGATTCATGGCGGCAACCAGTTCCTGGGCAGTGAGATCGAGGATTGGGCCCGGGAAAGCGGTACGCACCTGGTGCGCTATCCGTCCAATTGGCAGCTCTATGGCAAGCAGGCCGAACGCCGGCGCAACCAGTTCATGCTGATGGACAGCGAACCGCAGCTGGTGATTGCCTTTCCCGGCGGCCACGACACTGAAGAGCTGGTGGCCCAGGCCAGGGCCATGGAGATCGATGTCCTGTCCCTGGAGGACTGAGCGTCTGTTCACCCCTTATCAAGCAACACCCTGCCCGGCCTTTTACCTAGGTAGAGGTCAGGCCATTGCCTGCACGCGGTCACTGACCGCCCACCCCGAAGGAGCATCAAGCATGAATGAAGAACCCGGTTGTAACGCGTACCACCACGACCTCCATACCCCTTTGCCCGTTTCACGACGACGCGCATCCGACGCGCGCGCCCGTGAGCATCTGATCACCGAGGCCTGCCATGAAAAAATCCACTTCTCGCCACACCAAGCGAACGACCACCGCCCGGCCGACGCCGACGGTTTCCAGCTCCCTGCTTAAACACCTGCCCCCGGCCCAGCGCCGCGCCCTGCAACGCACGGTGGTGCTTGTCGGTGCCACTTTCAGTACCTTCCTGCTGCTTTCGCTCTACTCCAAGGCCCACGCGGCCGGCGGCTCGTACGTCGTCGATGATGGCGGGATCAACGACCCCGGCCAATGCAATATCGACACCTGGTACAAGAGCGGCCGGCACAACGCCGCCAGCGGCGAAACCGTGCTTTCGGCGGACTGCACACCGACCAGTCTGCCCGCCGTGCAACTGGGTGCCGACATCAACCGCAGTCGTGACGACGGCGAGCACACCACGATGCTGAGTCCGCACCTGAAGGCCTCGATTTTCACTCGGGAAGACCTGGGGCTCGAAGCCGCAGTAGTGGCCCAGGCCCACGTTGCCACGGATCGCCGGCATGCCTTCGACGGCGCCGACCTCGCAGTGCCGCTGACCTACACGCCTTTCACACCCTTGCGCCTGACCGTCAGTGCCGGCTGGTACCACGCCCATAACGACGGCGCGCCCAGCGAGGGCCGGAGCTGGGGCGGTGGTGTGGAATACGATGTGCTGAAGTCGCTGACCCTGGTGGCCGAACGTTTCGGCCAACAAAATGGCGACCAGGGCTGGCAGGCCGGACCGCGCCTGCATATTGGCAAAAATCTCGACATCGACCTGGTGGCCGGTCAGCACCTGTCGGGCGATCGCGATCGTTGGTTCACCACCGGCGCGACGGTGCGCTTCTAAGCCACCGGCAACGAACCTGGTGCTTGCACGCCAGGTTCATCAGCCTTACTGCCCAGGCACCTCATCCAACAGCAGGACCTGGCGCTCACTCAACAAATCACCGATCGCCGCGGCCATCGCCTTGTAGTGCGCGGTGCCGCGGTGGTGTTCGATGGCGGCCTGATCGATCCAGCGCTCGACGAAGATGAAACGCTCGGGGTCGGCCTGATCGACATGCAGGATATATTCACGGCAACCAGGTTCGGCGCGGGACGGGACCACGCAAGCCCTGAGATGGGATTCCAGCTCTGCTGCCTTGCCCGGTTTGGCATGAAGACTGGCAACGACACGAATTTCATGGTTCATGGAATTTCCTGGAAAAGGGAGATGAAGTCGTCAGCGATCATGAGCCCTTGCTCCGACGCCTTCAAGTCAAAGGAGTGCATTCGCCACAGGCGCGATATTGATTGGGACCGGGTTTTCAACGGCAGACGAACAACACAGCCCGGCTTTGCACCGGGCTGTGTGTCTCAAGGTTTGAGCGGCAGTTCTTCATCAAGCTCAGAAAGGCTTTTGCCATCGTCGGGGTGTTTCCAGGTTTGCGGCACCTGGTGATCGTCTTCGTTGCCGGGGGTCTCGCTGAGCGGTTCTTGATCCTCATCCGGGATCGGCACCTTGCGCCAGGGCATGGCCTGGACACCCGGGTACGCAAACGCAGTGAACGGGGAAGCAGGTTGAGTATCCATACGCACCTCGCATCAGCAGCCCGGACCATCCGGGCTGTCAGTTTCAGTGTAGGCCTAGCCTGCCGCCCCCTCCACCTTGTGGCCGTCGACTGCGACTATTTGGCATCCAGCGCGTGTTTCGCCGCCTGCTCGATCAGCGCCGCCACTTCCTTGGGGTGGGACTCGTAGACCGCATGGCTGGCGCCAGCGATTTCAATGGTGTGGCTGTTGGCGCGCTTGGCGTACATGCGCTCCAGGTCCGGGTTGATGATCCGATCGGCTTTTGCCACGGCGTACCAGCTCGGCTTGGTTTTCCAGGCGGCCGAAGTAGCGGCGGTGGTAAACACCGAGGCAGAGGTCAGGGACTGGGCATTGGCCTCGAATTCAGCCTGGGCCTTGGGCAGGTCAGCCGCGAAATCAGCGGCATAGAACGCCGGATCCAGGTAGAGGAAGCCGTCCGCGGTTTTCTTCACGGCCTTGGTCAAATTCGGATACAGCTTGCCGTTGGCGGCTTCGGTTTCACCGATATCCAGGGCATGGGCAGCAATGTAGACCAGGCCCACCACATGGTCGTCGGTACCGGCATCGGAAATCACCGCGCCGCCGTAGCTGTGGCCGACAAGAATGGTCGGACCGTCCTGCATCGCCAGGATCCGCTTGACCGCCGTCACGTCATCGCTGAAAGCGGTCAGCGGATGCTGCGCCACCGAGACGTGGTAACCGTCCTTGACCAGGATGTCGTAGACCGGCTTCCAGCCCGCGCCATTCACAAAGGCGCCGTGGACCAGAACGATATTGTGCACGGGGGCCGCTGCCGGAGCCGGGGCCGCCGTTGCGCTGCCGGCCATCGCCAGGGTCATGCAGGCCAGGGAAACGGCCGCCAACAGGGAAGGTACTTTCGCAAATTTCATGGGAATTCGTCTCGCTCGGGATTCGGGTGATCGCCCGGCCTTGTCGGCCATTGCGCCAGTACAAAGTGGCTTGCCCTAGTCCGACGCGCACCACGCCGAGTTATTCCACGACCCGCTGAAAAATATTCGAAAAGCCCGTACCGGCATGCTGCTTACACGCCATCGGACAGCGGCCGTCACCAGGGTGAGGTCAGAGAAAATGGCAGGCGCAGGGGCTCGATGGGACCGTCACGCATACCGCACATCTCGTCGTGGACGACGTGTTGCACCAGCACACAGGGTAGCGACGGCAACTCGCGCAACAACTCACGCACATGACTCGTGGAACGCAGCCGCAGCACTTCACCGCGCGCGTCCAGCAAGGTACGCATGCCCTGCTCCAGTCGAGCTCGCAGCAGGTAGAAGCCGCCCTCCAGCGATAGCAGCTCCAGTTCCTGGACACGCCCTTCGGCGGCCCATTCGCTCAAAGTCTGAAGGTTCATTGCGACACCACCGGCTGCCGGCGGAAAAACAGGGTCACCTGACCCAGTTCGACGCCGAGCTTGCTCATGCTCGAACGATTGATCAAGGTGTCCTCATCCATCAGGTACATCCAGTCGTCGAGGCTCACCTCCCAGGTCGAACCGTCCACCGGCAGGTTCATCTGATAGCGCCAGCGCAGGGCATTGCCCGCTACTTCACCACGCGCCTCGCCGACCACATCGGCGGCACGGCCGGTCCAGTGCCCGGTGGCCCCAGGGGTCAGGGTCCAGATCCGCTGCTGGCGGCTGCCGTCGCTATAGAGGAAATGTTCGTCGAGAATCAGTTGCTCACCTTCGCGACGACTGGCGATCTGCACATGGAATCTCTTGACCACCTCCCCCGAACGTTTCTGGAAGATCCCCCAGGCCTCCACCGGTTGCGAAAAGAAGCGCACCAGATCGAGCGAGGGACGTTCGGCGGCGTAGTGATCGACTTCGACGTTGCCGCAACTGCCCAGCAAGAAGCAACAAAGCGCCATCAGCAGGATTCGCATGCTCCAACACCTCGTAGACTCCGAAAAACTTCAGGAGAACACTCGAAATACTATACAGAAAATAATAATTGTAAAGGTTTTGCCCGACCGGCATCAATTCGACTCCTGTCGAGATATTTGCGAGTCAGAGTGGTAGGCAGCGCGACAGAAAAATCTTGCATCACAGCCGGAAACAACCTGTAGAGCTTGATTTTTCGAGCAGGACGACTCAAATGCAACGCTGTGCATCGGCTCGATGCCGAGCCCAAGAGAACAGCGCTTACCTCCCCGGCATAAGCGATCAAAAAACGATAACCGCCAAAAACCGACACAGAATGAACAACTTATTCAATAAATTCCTATACAAAAACTCACAACCGTACAGATACGTCCACCCACACCGAGATGAAATCAAAGCGCCATCATCCGCTCGCCTTGAACAGGACGGAAAAGGACTATGCTCTGGGAACCCGAAAATATTTCAGGCATTAGCACGAGTGAATCGCTATGAACACGACCCATGGTTCATCCGCAAGCTGTCTTGCTTGTAAAGAGGGCACCGCTCTCGAGTTCGATTTCAGCATGGCATTCCAGCCAATCGTGGACGTCCGCACACACCAGGTATTTGCCTACGAAGCCTTGGTCCGCGGACTTGACGGAAGTGGCGCCCAAAGTATTTTGAGCCAGGTTTCTGAAAGCAATCGTTATGCATTCGACCAGGCTTGCCGGGTAAAAGCAGTCGAATTGGCCGCTCGACTCGTAATACCTTGCTATCTCAGTATCAACTTCCTACCCAATGCGGTGTACCAGCCGGCGGCCTGCATCCGTGCCACGCTGGAAGCGGCAAGGCGCTTCAATTTCCCGACGAGTCGAATTATCTTCGAAGTCACCGAAAACGAGTATCTGGTTGATAAGCAGCATATCAAGCAAATTATGCTGGAATATAGAAAACAAGGCTTCAAGACTGCCATCGATGACTTTGGTGCAGGTTATTCCGGGCTCTGTTTTCTCGCCGAGTTTCAACCCGACATCATCAAGCTGGACATGGAGCTTATCCGAAATATCCATGATGACCGAGTCAGGCAGGTCATCACCGACAGCGTGCTGGGCATGTGTCGATCTCTCGACATACGGGTGATCGCCGAGGGTGTCGAAAGCGAAGAGGAGTATCTCCAACTCCGCCGCCTTGGCGTTGAACTCTTCCAGGGCTACCTGTTCGCCCGCCCGCAGTTCGAAGCACTGCCCAGCATCACATGGCCAACCGAACCAGCGGGCAACGGCCAGACCGCTTGAACAAGCCGTCGACCTGCTCCGCGCACCGGTAAAGACAACCGAAAATCCCGTGCTAGCATGCTGCCTTTGCCCTGCGACAAGGGCTGACAGTGGAGAACGGAGATGGTTGAAGGTCAGCGATTCGCGGCGTTTCTATTCGATATGGACGGGACACTGCTCAACTCCATCGCCAGCGCCGAGCGCGTCTGGGCCCAATGGGCAGAGCGCCACGGCCTCGATGTGGAAGCCTTCCTGCAGACCATTCACGGTGTGCGCAGTATCGAAACCGTGCGCCGCCAGAACCTGCCGGGCGTCGATCCCGAGCGTGAAGCAGCGGCGATCACCCAGGCCGAGATCGACGACGTCGAAGGCGTGATCGCCATCGAAGGCGCAAAAGCCTTTCTCGCCAGCCTGCCGCCGGAGCGCTGGGCGATTGTCACCTCGGCGCCGCGGGCCCTGGCCGAACGGCGGATGGCCGCTGCCGGCCTGGACTTCCCGCCACTGGTGATCACCGCCGAAGATATCGCCCACGGCAAGCCGGCGCCCGACTGCTACCTGCTGGCAGCACAACGCCTGGGCGTTCGCCCACAAGACTGCCTGGTATTTGAAGATGCCCCGGCGGGCATTACCGCGGGAGAAACCGCTGAGGCACGGGTGGTGGTGATCAGTGCGACCCACGCCCACCCGATGGAAACCCCGCACCGGGTGCTGGCGGATTACCGGCAGGTCGCCGTCCATATCAACGATCAGGGCCTGGCGCTGGTCCAGGCCTGATCGAATCGGTCAGATGTACTGCACACCCAGCGAGGCCAGGGCCTTCCAGTAATCCGGGTAGGTCTTGGCCACGCAATCGGGGTCCTGGATGCGGATACCGGCGACTTTCAAACCGGCCAGGGCAAAGCACATGGCGATGCGATGGTCGGAGTGGGTGTCGATCAAGGCATCGCAGGTGGTGCCGGCCAGGGCCGGATCGGCGGCGACCAGCAGGTCGTCACCCTCCACGCTCGCCAGGCCCGGACGAATGCCGTTGAGGCCATCGAACAGCGCCTGGACCCGATCGCATTCCTTGACCCGCAAGTTCGCCAGCTCAACGAAACGCACCGGAGTTTTATTGAACGCCGCCAGTACCGCCAGGGTCGGGATCGCGTCCTGCATCTGCGAACCATTGATCACGGCGGGCATGTGCGGGAACTGCTGGATCACCTCCAGTGCCTTGGCGTCCGGCTGGGTGAAGTCTTCACCGGCCACGCCCAGGTCGATATGACCGTCGGTCAGGGCTTGCGCCGCCCACAGGTAGGTGGCCGCCGATGCGTCCGGCTCGATGCGGTAGTCACAGGCCTGGTAGCCGGTGGCGGCAACGCGCCAGAGGGTTTCGTCGAGCACTTCGACCTGGGCACCGAAAGCCTGCATGCAGGCGATGGTCAGGTCGACGTAACCACGGGCACCGATGTCCTTGCCGGTCAGGGCCACCTCGATCGGGGCCTCGCCGCAGGCCGCCAGCATCAGCAAGGCCGATACGTACTGGCTGGACAAGCCGCCGTCGATCTCGAAACGCTTGGCTTGCACGCCGCCACGACCGTTCACGATCACGGGTGGGCAGCCGGTCTCGCTTTCAACGTCCAGGCCGCCGCGCTGCAGGGCCTCGAGCAGCGGGCCAATCGGGCGCTTGCGCATATAGTGGTCGCCGTCCAGCACCACACGACCGTTCACCGTGGTCACCGCCGCGGTCAGGAAGCGCACCGCGGTCCCGGCATTGCCGAGGAACAGCGGTTGTTCCGGCACTTGCAGCTTGCCGTTGCCGGTGACCACGAAGGTGGTTTCGTCCGGTTCGTCGATCTGCACGCCCATCTGCCGCAGGGCAGTGGACATATGGCGGGTGTCATCGCTTTTCAGCGCGCCGGACAGGCGGCTGGTGCCCTTGGCCAGGGCGGCGAGCAACAAGGCCCGGTTAGTGATCGACTTCGAACCGGGCGGCGTCACCTTTCCGTTCAGGGACGCGTTCGGCGGGATCACGGTGAGGGTTTGCTGCACAGCCATTCATCAACTCTCCAGGCTCGAAAGATAAGCGCACAAGCTCGTGCACCTCGACAGTCCGCCATGATGCCATTAATGCGCCCGCTGGATCATCCGTTTCCGTCGTCGGCGGCAATGGCTTTCAGGTAGTTGTAAACCGTCGCCCGGGAAATCTCGAAGTATTCGGCGAAATAATCGACGAAATTGCGGATATCCAACAGCCCGCCGGCCTTGGCCTCGATCAGTGCCAGGCGGATTTCGGCGCGGCCGAAATCGCTTCGGCGCACGCATTGGCGGGCCGAGATGGCTTCGACGATATCGTTGAGCTTTTCCCGCCAGTCGGCATTGAACAAGGCCTGTGGACGCGGCTGCGGCTGGCTGCCGGCGGCAAAGCCGCTGAGCAGCTTCTGCACCTGGGACAGGGCCGTGACATCGAAATTCAGGCACAGCAGGGCGACGATCTCGCCGCTGTCGGCGCGCGCGGCGATACTGATGGAACGCAACTGGCGATTGTTGGCGCCGTTCTTTTCATAGGGGCCGATGACGTCCGCGCCCTGCTCCAGTTCAGCAAGATCGTCGAGCAACGAGGGATCGCCGACCTTGCGCCGGGAGAAACCGTTGGCGATGTGGGTGATCCGTCCGTTGCGGACATCGTGGACCACCGCTTCAAGGTCGGGAAACAGCAGCGCCGCGAAACCATCGGCGGCGGCGTTCATAAAGGCGATATCGACCATAGGGGAGCCGGGCCATTGAAAATAAGCGGGAATTGTACGCAATGCCCCCTGCAGGAGCGAGCTTGGTGGCGAGGCCCCCGACGCCTAACGCTCCGCGTTGCGCAGCGACTCGATCGCCAGGCTGGCAATGGCAATGTCATGGGCCGCCAGTCCCGTCAGGTCGGCCACGGTCACATCGTCATCGCTGAAGCGCCCCGGGACCTTGCCCGCCAGCACCTGGCCCAGCGAAACATCGGCTCCGGCCTCCACCAACCCCGCCGCCAAGGCATGGGCCAACTCACCCCGCTCGGCGCACTGATGCCGATCATCGGTCATGATCACCCGGGCCCGGGCCAGGATCGCCGGGTCCAGCTCCTGTTTGCCGAGGCTGTCGGCTCCCAGTGCAACAATATGGGTACCGGGCCGTACCGCCGAAGCCGGGACCAGCGCCTCGGTTGAAGGCGTGCAGGTGATCACCACGTTGCAACGCTCGAACAATAGCTCAACGCTCGGCAACGCCTGGGCGATCAGGCCCTGATGGCTGAGACTGGCCGCCAACCGCGCGGCTTTGTCCGGGCTGCGGCCCCAGATAAACACCCGGTCGATCCCCAGCATCTCGGCGGTCCAGCGCGCCTGGTGCTCGGCCTGATGGCCGCTGCCGACAATGCCCAGCGCCGTGACCCGCGACGGCGCACCGGCCTTGGCCGCCAATGCACCGGCGGCGGCAGTCCGCCAACTGGTCAACCAGCCTTCGTCATTGAGCACGGCCAGGGTCGCCCCGGTCCGCGCATCGAAGACCAGCATCAGGCCGTTATTGGTCTCAAGGCCCTTGGCGGCGTTCCCATAGAACCCCATCGCCACCTTGACCACAAACACCCCGCCACCACGGAAATGACCAAACTTGATATGACAGTCCCCCGGCGGATCCTGGAACAGCAACTCACCGCCACGGGGCGCGACGACTTCACCCTCGGCATGGCGGATAAAAGCCTCGCGCACCACCCGCAACATGTCCTTGCGCAGCAGCACGTCGCGCAACTCCCCCAGGCCATGGACCGGCAACGCTATCGGGCTCATGGACGGCGACCGCGCAGGTAGTTGGCAAACACCTCCAGCCCCTCCTCCATATGGGCCCGGCCATAACCGATACGAAAGCGATCCTGGGGCACCGGCCCCAGCGCCGACTCGTAGATGCTCGACGGCAACAGCAGCACGCCAGTGCGCTCCACCAGGTCGGTGGCGAAACGCTCGACCCCTTCGGCCCCGAGGTAACGCGGGTAGGCAATGCAGCCGCCATCAGGGCGATACCACTCGAACAACTCTTCGAACTCGCGGAAGAATCCATCCAGCAGCGTGAGGTTGTGGCGCATCAACTGGTGGATCCGCGCCAGGATCGGCTCGCGAGCCTTGAGCGCGATCCGTGCCAGCACTTCACTCGGGCCGGCGTTACAGATCGACAGGTAATGCTTCATGCGCTCCATGCGCGACAGCAACCCACGGTCCTGGCAGGCGATCCAGCCGATGCGCAGCCCCGGCAAGCCATAGGGCTTGGACATCACCGCCAGGGACAGGCCACGTTCGTAGACATCGGCCACCGCCGGCAGTTGCCCGCCCTCACCCAGGCCCAGCAAGCGATAGGCCTCGTCGCTGAACAGGTAGATACCGTGCTGGCGGCACAGGTCGACCAGAGCGTCGAAACGCTCGCGTTCAAGGATCTTGCCGGTGGGGTTATGGGGAAAGTTGATGGAGATCAGCCGGGTATTGGGGCGGATCGCCGCCGCCACCGCGTCGATATCCAGCGTCCAGCCCTGCTCCGGGTCCAGGGCCACGCCCGTGACCTCGCAGAGACTCAAGGGGATGGTTTCCGAGGACTGGTAGTTGGGCGTTACCACAATGGCGTGGTCGCCTTTGTCCAGCAGCGCATGCATGGCCACATAGAGCCCTTCCTCGGCCCCGGCGAAGCAGAGCAGATCGGCCGGAGCCAGACGCTCGTAGGTTGAAGCGATCACCTCCAGCAACTCGGGCGCGCCAAATGTCTGGGTGTAGCCCAGGGACAAGGTCTCGAAGGCTTCGCGGTCCGGCGCATCGGCCAACGCCAGCAACGCCTTGATGGTCAGGCTTTGCGCATCGGATGCGGTCATATGGTAGCGCGCGGAAAACTCCCACTTGGAAAAGTAGGTTTCCAGGCGGAAATCCGGAAGTGTGGCCATGTGATTTTTCCCCAGGTCGATTCAAGTCACGGCCCTTGCGTCAGGGACATCAGGCCTTGGAATGAGAATACCCAGAACAATACACATTGTCTAATTTTTACAAATTATATAAAAACACATTCTCAAGCCATCACGCTCTTGTGTTCGGACCCACTCAATCTGAGAGGCAGAATCACCAGGGGAATGCCATCCAGATGAAGTCGGCGCTGCAGCAGCAAGGGCGTCTGGTTGTGCAGCCACTCGCTGAAACCCCAGCTGTCCTGCAGGATCAGCTTGTTGCTGAAACAGACGCAGCCCGGGTAATGCCGGGTCGCCTCACCGAGCAGCTTCTGCAACTCGGCGACCGGGTCGGTGCCGTAGCCGATTCGCCGTGTCGCGCTGATACCGGCCTGGGCACAGAAGGCCTCCAACTGATCCATGGACTCGTCGAGCCGGGTCTTGCGCCGTTGCACACCGTCGATCCGCCCCCACACATGCCCTTCCACCTTGACGATGCCGACAAACACCACATTGGCGAAACGGTTCGGGAACAGACGCTGCACCCAAAGCAAGGTATGGATCGCCGCGCCCCAATGTTCGGTGGCCAGGATCACCGCCGTCGGCGCGTCTGGCGTGGGCTCGATGCGGGTGACGGTTGCCAGCACCTGCGCCGGCAGGGTGAACTCGGTATCCATCTGCAGGCGCAGGGTTTCCACCTTGGCGTAGTGGTGCCGGACCAGGGCACAGCCGCCGATCACCAGCAGGGTCAGGCAAAGGGTCGCCCAACCGCCTTCGAAGAACTTTTCCGTCAGGGTCACCAGCAGGATGCCCGAGGCCACGCAAAAGCCCGTGACCGACACCAGCATCCGCCCGAGCCAAGGCCCTTCGCGGCGATGCTGCCACCAGTGGCGGCACAGCCCGGCTTTGGCCAGGGCCAGGCTGAGAAACACATTGATGCTATAGAGCACCACCAGCAGCCCCAGCGATCCCCTTGATAACAGCAGGATCAGCAGCGCGCAGGCCCCCACGAAAACCACCCCGTTCTGCTTGACCAGGCGGTTCGACAGGTTGCAGAAACGGTGCGGCAGCCAGGAGTCGGCGGCCATGCGGCCGAGCAGCGAGGGGGCGAAGATCAGGATCGAATTGGCCGCCACGAAGACAATCGCACCTTCCAGTGCCAGGGTCAGCAGGAGCAGCCCATGACTGGCACCCGGTGCAATCCCGAGTTGCTCGATAACGGCCTTGAACACCACTGCGTTCAGGGTCTGCCCATAGGTCGGTTGCGCCCCCCAGAGGCTGTACAGAAGAATCATGCCGCCGGCCATGAACGCCAGGGAAAAGCCCACCGAGAGCAAGGCGGTGCGACCGGTCTTGATCCGGGGCTCGGCCAGCAGGTTGACGTTGTTGGCAATCGCTTCGGACCCCGCGTAGGTACTGCCCCCCAGGGAATAAGCCCGCAGGAACAGCGCCACCAGCAAGGGCCAGCCGATATCCCCGGACAAGGCCACGGTATCAGCGGAGCTGCGCACCAGCGTGCCCGTCAGGTCACCGGCTTTCGAGGCAACGCCATAGACGATCAGCCCCACATGCACCAGCACAAACCCCAGCGTCAGGGGCAGCAGCAAGCGGATCGAGTCGGCGATGCCGCGCAGATTCAACAGGATCAGCAGCAGCACCAGGCCGACCTCCACCACCAGCTTGTGGCTCTGCCACTCAACCGGCAACAGGCTGAACAACGCATCGGTGCCACTGGCCAGGCAAACCGCAATGGTCAGCACATAGTCGACCAGCAAGGCGCAACCGGCCACCAGGCCGAGCCTGGGGCCCAGCAGTTTCGAGACGATCTTGTAGTTGCCGCCGCCCGAAGGAAACAGCTCGACCACCTGACGATAGGCCAGCGACAGGACCCAGACGGTCAGCAGCGTCGCCAGGGCCAGGAACACCCCCAGCTCGGGATGGGCCCCCAGCGCCAGATAAGCTCTTTCCGGGCCATAACTGACCGAAGCCAAACCGCTGGCTCCCAGGCCCGCCCAGGCCAGCAGACCGACCAGCAGCGTATGGGCGCGTGTATCGGGGGCCAATGGATCGCGCGCGGGCCCGATAATCCCCTGTGCCAGCCGTTCCAGTTTGAGCATGAGCGCCGCCTTGAATGCGTTGTTAATAGCCTTGATGTCAGTTAGGACCCCAGGTGTCAATTCGCCAAGTTTCTTTACGGAAAATTGATAGCGCCAACGCCTAAAAAGACACAGGCCTTATCAGACCCGGATAATCCGAAACTTATACTGAAACTGTACCCACCGAGATCGGCCAGACCGATTGAAAGTGCCCACTAACGCTACAGGTATCGAGGACTAACATCATGTTACTCAGCGCACTCCTGTTTGCAGCGATCATCGGCTTTTATCTGTTATGCGGGCTGGTCGTCTACTTTGCCGACAACGTCATCACGCCCTCGAAAGCCCCGGATATCAAGCCCGTGCTGCCGAACCGGCACAGCCGCAACTGATCCTGGAAACGGCTCGCCGACCGATTTAAAGTCACGCAGCGGGCGTGCCCCGTCCGCTGCCCCCACTCAAACACGGCAAGAAGGAATACTCGACATGGCCATTGATCTATTACTGGCGCTGGTGGTTGGCGTAGTGATCTATCTGTTCTACGCCGTTATCAATCCGGAAAAGTTCTGACGGCCTGTTTCTGTTTAATAGCGCACGCCAGAACAGTCCGCTGATTCAGGAGTTAACGCAATGTCACACCTCTGGCTACAAATCATTATTACCTTGATCGCCACCCTGGCACTGAGCCTGGTGGCGGGACGTTATCTGGCCAGGGTGGTGACTGATCAGAAAACCGTGCTCGACCGGGCGCTCGATCCACTGGACAACCTGCTCTACCGGCTGATCGGCAAACAGGCCTGCAGCCAGGCGATGAACTGGAAAAGCTACACCCTGCACATGCTGGCGACCAACCTGGTGATGGCCCTGCTCATCTACCTGGTGCTGATCTTCCAGAATGTCCTGCCGCTCAACCCGCAGCATTTCGCCGGCATGGAACCGATGCAGGCGTTCAACACCGCCATCAGCTTTATCACCAACACCAACTGGCAGAGTTATGGCGGCGAAAGCACCCTGTCCAACTTCAGCCAGATGGCCGCCATCACCTTTCCGATGTTCACCTCGGCGGCGACCGGTTTCGTGGTGGCAATTGCCTTTATCCGTGCCTTGCTGGTCACCGACGGCGGCGCCAATCTGGGCAACTTCTACCGCGACCTGATCCGCTTTATCACCCGGGTGCTGCTGCCCGTGGTGCTGGTGCTGAGCCTGTTCCTGATCTGGCAAGGCGTGCCGCAGACCCTGGATGCCAGCCTGGTGACCGATACCCTGCAAGGCAGCCACCAAACCCTGACCCTGGGCCCGATCGCCGCACAGGAAGCGATTGAAAACCTCGGCACCAACGGCGGCGGCTTCTTCAACGTCAACGCCGCGCACCCGTTCCAGAACCCCAACGCCCTGACCAACTTCGTGCTGATCCTGCTGATGGCCAGCCTGCCCGCCGCCCTGGTGGTGATGTTCGGCCACATGATCAAGAACCACCGTCAGAGCGCGGTGATCTATAGCGTCATGGCCCTGATGCTGGTGGGTTTCCTGCTGCTCTGCGTGATTCCGGAGCAGGCCGGTACGCCGCTGCTGAGCCAGCTGGGTATCGATCCCCATGCCAGCGCCCTGCAGGCCGGCGGCAATATGGAAGGCAAGGAAGTGCGTTTCGGCATCGCCGAAAGCGGACTCTACGCCGCCTACACCACGGCATTCACCACCGGCTCGATCAACTCGATGCACGACAGTTTCACCCCACTGGGCGGTCTCTCGACCCTGGTGCAGATGATGCTGCAATGCGTCTTCGGCGGTAAGGGCGTGGGCTTCCTCAATTTCCTGATCTACGGCCTGGTCGGGATCTTCGTCGCCGGCCTGATGGTCGGGCGCACCCCGGAGTTTCTCGGCAAGAAGATCGAGAAGCGCGAAATCATCCTGGTTTCGCTGGCCATGCTGATTCACCCGCTGGTGATCCTCGCGCCCTCGGCCTGGTCGATGGTGATGCCCTACGGCGTGGCCGCGCTGGGCAATGCCGGGGTGCATGGCTATTCGGAAGTGCTCTATGCCTTCACCTCCGCCGCCGCCAACAACGGCTCGGCCTTTGGCGGCCTGAACGCCAATACGCCCTGGTACAACCTCGCCATCGCCTGCGTGATCGTGATCGGTCGCTACCCCTCGATCATCTTCCTGATGGCGGTGGCCGGCTCACTGGCGGCCAAGCCGACCCTGCAGCCCAACATAGGCACCCTGCGTACCGATACCCCGATGTTCGGCATCTGGTGGCTGGCGACGATCGCTATCGTCGGCGCACTGACCTTCCTGCCGGCGCTGGTCCTGGGACCGATCGCCGAGTTTTTCGCCATGAACAAGCACTTGCTGTTCTAAGGGTGAGGAGACTGAGATGAAAATTGAAAAAGCATTGCCACTGGCCCCGCTGTCGACCCCGGTTGCGGCCCGCAAGGCGCCGCGCGCGGAGAACCGGCAGGAGCGTCTGCGGCTGATCCTGGTCGAACCGCTGAAAAAGTTCGATCCACGGGTGCAGATCAAGAACCCGGTCATGTTCGTGGTCTGGATCGGCACCCTGGTGACCGCTGCGCTGACGATCAACCCGCAACTGTTCGGGCCATCGAATGCCACGTCGCTGTACAACGGCGTGGTGACCTTCATCCTGTTTATCACGGTGTGGTTCGCCAACCTCGCCGAAGCCATGGCCGAGGGCCGTGGCAAGGCCAAGGCCGCTTCGTTGCGCCACACCACCACGCAGCTCAATGCCACCCGGCTGCTCTCTGACGGCCGCCAGGAATTGGTGTCCGCTGCATCGTTGCGCAAGGACGACCTGGTCAAGGTCAACCGCGGCGAACTGATTCCCATGGACGGCGAAGTGGTCGAAGGCGCGGCCTATGTCGACGAGTCGATGATCACTGGCGAATCCGCACCGGTGATCAAGGAGTCCGGTTCGGACGTCAACTCCACGGTCACCGGCGGGACCAAGGTGATCTCCGACTCGTTGGTGATCCTGGTCACCGCGTCGCCCGGCAACACCTTTCTCGACCGAATGATCAGCCTGGTGGAAGGCGCCAAACGGCAGAAGACCCCGAACGAGATCGCGCTGACGGTGCTGCTCTCGGTGCTGACCCTGATCTTCGTGATCGTGGTCACCGCCATCGCCCCGGTGGCGAGCTACCTCAACGCACAGATCAACGTCGCCGACCTGGTGGCCCTGATCGTCGCGCTGATCCCTACCACCATCGGCGCCCTGCTCTCGGCCATCGGTATTGCCGGGATCGACCGCACGCTGCGCTTCAATATGCTGGCGATGTCCGGCAAGGCCGTGGAAGCCGCCGGCGACGTCAACACCCTGCTGCTGGACAAGACCGGCACCATCACCATCGGCAATCGCCAGGCCACCGAGCTGCTACCGGTCAAGGGCGTCACCCGCCAGGAGCTGCAACAGGGGGCTTACCTCGCCTCGTTGTTCGACAGCACCCCGGAAGGCAAGTCCACCAGCGCCTATGCCAAGAGCCTGGGTGTCCATGAAGAAAACCGGCTGGAAGAAGCCATCGGCATGGACTTCTCGGCACAAACCCGCATGAGCGGTTCCGATCTGGCCGACGGGCGCGTGGTACGCAAGGGCGCGGTGGATTCCCTGGTCAACTACGTCAGGGACAGCTACGGCAGCGAGATTCCCGCCGACCTCGAGCGCCTGGCCCTCGGCGTCAGCCAGCAAGGCGCGACGCCCCTGGCGGTGGCCATCGACGGGCGGATCCTCGGCATCATCAACCTCTCCGACGTACTCAAGCCGGGAATCCGCGAGCGGGCCGCACAACTGCGCGCCATGGGCATCCGCACGGTAATGGTCACCGGCGACAACCCGACCACCGCCAGTGTGATCGCCGCCCAGGCCGGCCTCGACGATTTCGTCGCCCAGGCCACCCCCGAGGACAAACTCAAGCTGATCCGCAGCGAACAGGCGGCCGGACACCTGGTGGCCATGACCGGCGACGGCACCAACGACGCCCCGGCCCTGGCCCAGGCGGATGTCGGCCTGGCCATGTACACCGGGACCATGCCGGCCAAGGAGGCGGCGAATATCATCGACCTGGATTCCGACCCGACCAAGCTGCTGGACCTGGTCACCATCGGCAAGCGCATGCTGATCACCCGCGGTGCCCTGACGACCTTTTCCATCGCCAACGACGTGGCCAAGTACTTCGCCATCCTGCCGGCGCTGTTCATGGTCGCCCTGCCGGGCCTGGCGGCGTTGAACCTGATGCACCTGGCCACGCCGCAAAGCGCGATCCTCTCGGCGCTGATCTTCAACGCCCTGATCATTCCGGCGCTGATTCCCCTGGCCCTGCGCGGGGTCAACTTCATGCCCAAGAGCGCGGAAACCATGTTCTATCGCAACTTGCTGGTGTATGGCGTCGGCGGGCTGATTGCGCCCTTTATCGGCATCAAGCTGATCGACCTGTGCCTGGCACCCTTCCTGTAGGAGGATCTGATCATGATCAAGTTCTTGTCACCGGCCCTGCGGGTCACTGCGGTCACCTTCGTACTCTGCGGCATGGCCTACCCCTTCGCCGTCACCGGGATCGGGCAGTTGCTGTTTCCCGCCCAGGCCAATGGCAGCCTGCTGAAAAACCCCGAGGGCCAGGTGATCGGTTCGGCATTGATCGGCCAGCAATGGGATGCCCCACAGTGGTTCCATGGGCGGCCATCGGCCACCACCGACACCGATCCCAAGGACCCGCTGAAAACCGTGCCATCGCCCTATAACGCGGCCAGCTCCTCGGGCTCCAACCTGGGGCCGACCAGCCAGGCCCTGAGCGATCGGCTGACCGCCGACCGGCATGCCCTGGAGCAGTCCCAGCCGGAACTGGCCGGCCAGAACCTGCCCGCCGATATGCTGACCACCTCGGCCTCCGGCCTGGACCCGGACATCAGCCCGGCCAATGCCGCCTTGCAGGCCACCCGCGTGGCACAGCAACGCGGCGCACCGCTGGATAACGTGCTGGCGCTGGTCCAGGCCAATACCCAGGCGCCGGCGCTGGGGGTGTTCGGTGAATCGCGGGTCAATGTGCTGGCCCTGAACCTGGCCTTGCAACGGGACTATCCGAGCCATCAATAAGGCGGGACAATAGGCGGGACTTAACCTGCAATAGCGACACCGCCATGAACGTACAAGCTTCACGCAACGCCCCGTCCCTGTTCTGCCTGCTGGTGCTGGCGATCAGTTTTTCAATGATCGCCGGCTGTTCGGGGAGAGGTTCGCAAACCCCGGTCGGCGGTTACGCCTGCTACGCCAAGGCGGTGCCGACACTGGGGGATGGCGGATTGGCCTGGGGGCCGAACGTGAAAAGCGCCAGCGTCAAGGCGATGGGCAACTGCCAGCGCTACGCCGCTGAATCGGGCGGAACGCCGGCGACCTGCAAGGTCACCCTGACCGGCTGCCGCTAAAAGCACACCGCAACACCTGTAGCTGGCTTGCCGGCGATGAGGCCAGTAAGCCTTGCATCGACCTTACTGACGTCATCGCCGGCAAGCCGGCTCCTACAGGAAACGCGTTCAACCTTGATGGACAGGCGTTAGCCGCGGATACCCGGCGCCATGAACTCGGGACCCACAGGGTCCTTGACGGTATTGAGCAGGATCTGGTCGATCTGCTTCAGTTCATCCGCCGACAGGCTCCAGCCAAAGGCGTCTTCGATGCCCTTCAATTGCTCAGGCTTGCGCGCGCCCCACAAGGCGATGGTCGGCCCCTGGTCGAGCACCCAGCGCAAGGCCAGGGCCAGCACCGACTTGTCATGCCGCTCACGGGCGTAGAGGTCCAGCGCCGCCACGGCCGCCAGGTACTGTTCGAAACGCGGGGCGCGGAATTTTGGATCGACACCACGGATATCATCGCTGCCAAACGCCGTCGCCGCGCTCATGGAACCGGTCAGCAGCCCGCGGCACAGCGAACCATAAGCCAGCACCACCAGCGAATGCTGCCTGGCATAGGGCAGAATGTCGCTATCGATGGCCCGTTCGAACAGGTTGTAGGGCGGCTGCACCGTGGCCAGCGCGGTGTATTCACGGAACTCGTCCATCTGCGCCGGCGAATAGTTACTCACGCCCACCGCCAGGATCTTGCCTTCCTGACGCAGCTTTTCCAGCTCCAGCGCGGTTTCCTGCTGTTCGACCAGAGGGTCGGGCCAGTGGATCTGGTACAGATCGATATAGTCAGTCTGCAAGCGCCGCAGGGAGTCTTCAACTTCCCGACGAATCCGCACGGCCGTGGCGTTACGCCGAACCGAACCGTCATCCCACTGCAAGCCGGCCTTGGTGGCGATAACGGCTTGATCGCGTACGCCCTTCAAGGCCTTGCCGATCAGCTCTTCGGAATGCCCCTTGCCGTAGACCGGCGCGGAATCAATCAGGTTGATACCCCGTTCCAGGGCGTGACGCAGGGTCTGGATCGAGACTTCATCGTCCGCGCCTCCCCACATCCAGCCGCCCATGGACCAGGTGCCGAGGGCAATGCGCGAGACCGGTTTGTCGATACCGGCGATGGCGATGTGTTCGATGCTCATGATGATCTCCAATGGAATCGAAGCATAAAAGGATCATGATTTTAGATCATCCATGGTTGAATAAGGCTCAACACCCCGTTCACCTTCTCTCCTCGTAAAGAACCCATGACATGGCAGCTTTCAACCGCTCCGAACTGGCCGATCTCAATGTGTTCATGGCCATCATCCGCCGCCGCAGCTTTCGCCAGGCCGCCCATGAACTGGGGGTCACCACCTCGGCCCTGAGCCACACCCTGCGCAACCTGGAAACCCGCCTGGGGGTCAAGCTGCTCAACCGCAACAGCCGCTCGGTGGAACCCACGGATGCCGGTGCCCTGCTGGCGCAGAAGCTGGCCGTCGGTTTCGCCACCATCCAGGAAGCCCTCGACGAACTCGACCGTTATCGCCATGCGCCGATCGGCCGGCTGCGCCTGAATGTGCCCCGGGATGCCGCCCGCCTGCTGGTCAGTCCGGTGCTCGGCGAGTTCATGGCGGCCTACCCGCAGATCAACCTGGACCTGAAGGTCGAGGACCGTCTGGTGGACATCGTCGCCGAAGGTTTCGATGCCGGTATCCGCTATGGCGCGACGGTGCCCCAGGACATGATTGCCGTGCCCCTGACCGGCGAGTTGCGCTGGATCATGATTGCCTCCCCCGACTATCTCGCCCGCCGTGGCGTCCCGGAAAAACCCGCCGACCTGCTGGAGCATGCGTGCATCCGGATGCGCCTGGGCGACAACACGGCCTACAAGTGGGAACTGGGCAACGGCGCGCAAATGATCCGCCTGGATGTCCCCGGAGCCCTGACCGCCTCGGATACCCAGGCGGTGATCGACGCGGCGCTGGCCAGTGTCGGGATTGCCTATTGCCTGGAAAAACGCGTCACCCGGGAACTCGAGGACGGCAGCTTGCAGGAGGTGATGCCGGACTGGTCGAGCATGGGCGCCCCGTTCTGCCTCTACTACTCCAGCCAGCGCCAGTCGCAGCCGGGGCTGCGGCAGTTGATGGAGATGATCCGTCGGCACAACCTTCCACTGTAGGACTCGCCCTCGCGGCAACCTGAATACTTTCAGGAGGGGCTTGCACAGCCAATATTATGGTATACCATCATACCACATGATCAACGTGCACCCAGGAGCCCCCTTATGAGTTTCGAAATCCGCAAGATCGTCAGTTATTCCGAACAGACCCTGATCGAAGGCGGCAAGGCCGCGGACAAACCGGTGACCATGATCGGCCTCGCCGTGGTGATGAAAAACCCCTGGCTGGGTCGGGGTTTCGTCGAAGACCTGAAACCGGAAATCCGCGCCCACTGCTCCGACCTCGGCGCCATGATGGTCGAGCGCCTGGTGGCCGCCATCGGCGGTGCCGACAAGATCGAGGCTTACGGCAAGGCCGCGGTAGTCGGCGCCGACGGTGAAATCGAACATGCCTCGGCGGTGATCCACACCCTGCGCTTCGGCAACCACTACCGCGAGGCGGTCCAGGCCAAAAGCTACCTGAGCTTCACCAACAAGCGCGGCGGGCCCGGCACCTCGATCCAGATCCCGATGATGCACAAGGACGACGAAGGCCTGCGCTCGCACTACATCACCCTGGAAATGCGCATCGAAGACGCTCCGCGCGCCGACGAGATCGTCGTCGTGCTCGGTTGCGCCGACGGTGGTCGCCTGCACCCGCGCATCGGCAACCGCTATATCGACCTGGAAGAACTGGCCGCCGAGAAAGCGCGGTAATCAATAAGAAAGGCAGGAGCGCTCCATGATTCGGCTCACCGCTGAACGCACCCCGGCTGGCACCAGTTACCTGGCGACCGGCCAAGGCCAGCCTGTGGTCTTGATCCACGGCGTGGGCCTGAATAAAGAAATGTGGGGCGGCCAGATCGTTGGCCTGGCCACGACGTACCGCGTGATCACCTACGACATGCTCGGCCACGGCGCCAGCCCGCGCCCGGCCAGCGGCACCCCGCTGCTCGGCTATGCCGACCAGTTGCTGGAGCTGCTCGACCATCTGCAATTGCCCCAGGCAAGCGTGATCGGCTTTTCCATGGGCGGGCTGGTAGCGCGGGCGTTTGCCTTGCACTACCCGCAACGTCTGCAAGCCCTGGTGGTGCTCAATAGCGTGTTCAATCGCAGCGCCGAACAGCGTGCCGGCGTTATCGCCCGCACCGCCCAGGCCGCCGAGCACGGACCGGACGCCAACGCCGAAGCCGCGCTGTCGCGCTGGTTCAGCCGCGAATACCAGGCGGCCAATCCCGCGCAAATCGCCGCCCTGCGCCAGACGTTGGCGGACAATGACCCACAAGGTTACCTGACCACCTATGAACTGTTCGCCACCCAGGACATGTACCGTGCCGAGGATCTGGGCGGCATTCAGGTGCCGACCCTGATCGCCACCGGTGAGCTGGACCCGGGGTCGACCCCGGAAATGGCCCGCCAATTGGCCGAACGTATTCCCGGCGCCACGGTTGCCGTGCTCGCCGAGCAACGGCATATGATGCCCGTGGAGTCGCCGCGCCTGGTCAACCAGGTGCTGCTGGACTTCCTCGCCAACGCCCACGCCCGACAAAATCAGATAAAGGGGATCGTTGCATGACACTCACCCGCTTCCAGATGTGCATCGACGGTGAATGGGTCGATGCCCTGTCCGGCCAGACCTTCGACAGCCTCGACCCGGCCCTGGCCGAACCCTGGGCACAGTTGCCCGACGCCGGCGAAGCCGATGTCGAGCGCGCGGTCCAGGCCGCGCAAAGGGCTTTCGACAACCCGACCTGGCGTGGCCTCAGTGCCACCGCCCGGGGCAAGCTGCTGCGTCGCCTCGGCGATCTGATCGCGGAAAACAAGGAGCGCCTGGCCCAACTGGAAAGCCGCGACAATGGCAAGCTGATCCGCGAAACCCGCGGCCAGGTCAGCTACCTGCCGGAGTTCTTCCATTACACCGCGGGCCTGGCCGACAAACTCGAAGGCGGCACCCTGCCGCTGGACAAGCCGGACCTGTTCGCCTACACCGTGCACGAACCCATGGGCGTGGTCGCCGCGATCATCCCCTGGAACAGCCCGCTCTACCTGACCGCGATCAAACTGGCACCGGCCCTCGCGGCGGGCAACACCATCGTGCTCAAACCTTCCGAGCACGCCTCGGCCACCGTCCTGGAACTGGCGCGCCTGGCCCTGGAAGCCGGCATTCCGCCCGGCGTGGTCAATGTCATCACCGGTTACGGCGCAAGCACCGGTGCCGCCCTGACCCGCCACCCTTTGGTGCGCAAGATCGCCTTCACCGGCGGCGCGGCCACCGCCCGCCATGTGGTACGCAGCAGCGCCGAGAACTTCGCCAAGCTGTCCCTGGAACTGGGCGGCAAGTCGCCGAACATCATCTTTGCCGACGCCGACCTGGACAGCGCGATCAACGGTGCCATTGCCGGGATCTACGCGGCGTCCGGCCAGAGTTGCGTCTCAGGCTCACGACTGCTGGTCCAGGACGACATCTATGACGAATTCGTCGAGCGCCTGGTGGCACGCGCCCGGCGCATTCGCATCGGCAACCCGCAGGACGACGCCAGCGAGATGGGCCCCATGGCCACCGCGCAGCAACTGGCCGTGGTCGAAGGCCTGGTGGCCGACGCCCTGGCCGAGGGCGCGCGCCTGCGCCTGGGCGGCAAGCGCCCGCCGAACCTGGGTAACGGCTGGTTCTACGAGCCGACCCTGTTCGAGTGCGACCGCAACTCGATGAAGATCATGCAGGAAGAAGTCTTCGGTCCGGTGGCTTCGGTGATCCGTTTCAAGGATGAGGCCGAGGCCCTGGCCATCGCCAACGACTCGCAGTTCGGCCTCGCCGCCGGCATCTGGACCCGCGACCTGGGCCGCGCCCATCGCCTGGCCCGGGACATCCGCTCCGGGATCATCTGGGTCAACACCTACCGCGCGGTCTCGGCCATGGCACCCATCGGCGGTTTCAAGAACAGCGGCTACGGTCGCGAGAGCGGCATCGATTCGGTGCTGGCCTATACCGAGCTGAAAACGGTGTGGATCAACCTCTCGTCAGCCCCCATGCCCGACCCCTTCGTGATGCGCTAGGAGACAAACGAGATGATCGAACCCGGTATCTACAAAGAAGTCATGGGCTCCTTCCCGTCGGGCGTCACGGTGGTCACCACCCTGGACGCCGAGGGGGGCATCGTCGGCATCACCGCCAGTGCCTTCAGCGCCCTGTCCATCGACCCGGCGCTGGTGCTGTTCTGCCCCAACTACGCCTCGGACACCTACCCGATCCTGCGGGACAGCAAGCAGTTCGCGATTCACCTGCTGTCCGCCGACCAGACCGCCGAAGCCTACGCATTCGCCGGCAAAGGCAAGGACAAGGCCAAGGGGATCGCCTGGCACCTGAGCGCCCTGGGCAACCCGCTGCTGGACAAGGCCACCGCCATCATCGAGTGCGAACTGTGGCGCGAATACGACGGTGGCGACCACGCCATTATCGTCGGCGCGGTCAAGAACCTGATCCTGCCCGAGCAAGCGGTGACGCCGATGATCTACCACAAGGGCAAGCTCGGCCCGCTGCCCGCGCTGGCCTGAGGTTTTGCCACGGCGCGAGCCGACGCGAATGAACGGCGCATGATAAGCTTGCCGGTGATTTCGGCCCTCGATCGGCCCCACGAACTTTTAGAGCGGATCCCATGAAACGCCTGCCACTCGACGACAGCTTCAAGGTCAATCGCAACCCCGTTACCCTGCGCGAAATCGTGCTGGACAAGCTGCGAAGCGCCATCATGAACTTCCAACTCATGCCGGGAGACCGCCTGGTCGAGCGCGACCTCTGCGAGCGCCTCGGCGTCAGCCGCACCTCCGTGCGCGAAGCCCTGCGCCACCTCGAGTCCGAAGGCCTGGTGGCGTTTGCCGATGCCAAGGGGCCGAGCGTCGCCATCATCACCCTGGACGATGCGGTCGATATCTACGAACTGCGCTGTGTGCTGGAGGGCCTGATCGTCCAGCTGTTCACCCTGCGGGCCAAGGCCAAGGACATCAAGGCCCTGGAAAAGGCCCTCGAAGTCAATCGCAAGACCCTCAAGGACGGCGAGCTGCAGCAGGTCATCGACTCGGTGCAGGGTTTCTACGACGTCCTGCTCGAAGGCTCGGGCAACCGTGCCGCGGCCACCCAGTTGCGCCAGTTGCAGGCCCGGATCAGCTACCTGCGGGCCACCTCGGTGTCCCAGGAAAACCGGCGCGGCGCCAGCAACCAGGAAATGGAACGCATCGTCGAGGCCATCAAGAGCGGCGACCCGCTGGCCGCCCACCAGGCCTCGGTCGACCACGTGCGCGCGGCGGCCAAGGTGGCGCTGGAATACCTCAAGCGCAAGCAGGACGAAACCGGCCCGGCCCCCGAGATCACCGCGCCCATCGCCCTCAAAGAACCCCGTATGGGCCGCTGACATGCCCAGCCCGCGCTTCTGCCCGCAGTGCGGCGGCGCCGACCTCGCTCGGCAAGTGCCGCCGGGCGATACCCATGAACGCCTGATGTGCGCGGGCTGCGGCTACATCCACTACGTCAACCCGAAGATCATCGCCGGCTGCATCATCGAGCGCGACGGCAAGTACCTGCTGTGCCAACGGGCGATCCCGCCACGGCCCGGCACCTGGACCCTGCCGGCAGGCTTCATGGAAGGTGGCGAGACCACCGAGCAGGCGGCCCTGCGGGAAGTCTGGGAAGAGAGCGGCGTGCGCGCGGAAATCCTCTCGCCCTACTCGATCTTCAGCGTGCCGCAGATCAGCGAGGTGTACATCATCTTCCGCGCCATCGCGCTGGAGATCACCGGCCAGTTCGGGCCGGAAACCCTGGACTACCAATTCTTCGCGCCCGAGGACATCCCCTGGGACAGCATCTACTACCCGGCGATCCGGCAGATCCTCGAACGCTACATCGAGGAACGCCAGGCCGGGGTCTACGGCATCTACATCGGCAACGACGACAGCGGCAAGATTCACTTTATCCGCTGAGCGCCCTCAGGGCGCCATGCCCTCGACAATGATCACTTCGGCCCGGGCCGCGCCTTCGCGGTGCCCGCGCGCCTCCTGATACTCCGCCGAACGATAGCAGGCCAGCGCCTGGTCGTAGGAGTCGAACTCGATCACCACATTACGCTGTGGCGTTTCCCGCCCCTCCAGGGCCTCGGCGCGCCCGCCCCGTGCCAGCATGCGTCCGCCGTAGCGGGCAAATACCGCTGGGGCGCGGCTTGTGTACTCGGTGTATTGCTCGGGGTCCGTGACATCCACATGGGCAATCCAGTAAGCCTTCATCGATGACCTCATTGCTGGTTGATTTTGTATTATGGTATACCATAAATCACACATTCAGACAGAGCGAGCGCCGGCATGGCCTTTGACAGTATCCAGGACATCATCGACGACTACCGCCAGGGCAAGATGGTCCTGCTGGTGGATGACGAAGATCGCGAAAACGAAGGCGACCTGCTGATCGCCGCCGACCGTTGCAACGCCCAGGCTATCAGCTTCATGGCCCGCGAGGCACGCGGGCTGATCTGCCTGACCCTGACCGACGAGCATTGCCGGCGCCTTGGCTTGGAACAGATGGTGCCGAGCAACGGCAGCGCGTTCAGCACCGCCTTTACCGTGTCCATCGAAGCCGCCCACGGCGTGACCACCGGCATTTGCGCCGCCGACCGCGCCCGCACCGTCGAAGCCGCGGTGGCCGCCGATGCCCGCGCCGAAGACCTGGTCCAGCCCGGGCATATCTTCCCCCTGCGGGCCCGGGAAGGCGGCGTGCTGACCCGTGCCGGGCACACCGAGGCCGGTTGCGACCTGGCGCGCCTGGCCGGCTTTACCCCCGCCTCGGTGATCGTCGAAGTGATGAACGATGACGGCAGCATGGCCCGGCGCCCGGACCTGGAAGTATTTGCGCGAAAACATGGCATCCGGATCGGCACCATCGCCGACCTGATCCACTACCGCCTCAGCACCGAGCACACGGTGCTGCGGATCGGCGAACGGGAACTGCCGACGGTGCACGGCATGTTTCGCCTGATCACCTTCGAGGACCGCATTGAAGGCGGCGTGCACATGGCCATGGTGATGGGCGATATCCGCCGCGATACGCCGACACTGGTGCGAGTCCACGTCATCGATCCGCTGCGTGACCTGGTCGGCGCCGACTACCACGGGCCGAGCAACTGGACGCTCTGGGCGGCGCTGCAACGGGTCGCCGAGGAAGGCTGCGGCGTCGTCGTGGTGCTGGCCAACCACGAATCTTCCCAGGCGCTGCTGGAGCGCGTACCGCAGTTGACCCGGCCAGCGCGCCAGTACAGCCGTTCGCAATCGCGGATCTATTCGCAGATCGGTACCGGGGCACAGATACTGCAGGACATCGGTGTCGGCCAACTGCGCCACCTGGGGCCGCCGCTCAAATATGCCGGGCTGACCGGCTACGATCTGCAGGTGGTGGAAAGCATCCCCTTCACGCAACCCTGATACCCCGTAAAAAAGCGCCAAGGCCGGATCACCGGTAAGGCAAAGTGCTTGCAGAAAGTTTGGAATACCATAATATGATATTCCGTAGACCGGAGATATTTGCCAAGTGCCCCCGACAGGGAAAGCACCCATAAAAGCCCTTGGCGCGGTCGCCTTAAAAGGCCCCGATGGACCTACTGCTCCCGATAGGCGGGCATCAACAACCCGCTCAAAAACACAACAAATGAGGGCGTGAAAATGGTGTTGAACAAAGGTGCAACCGCGACATTGCTCGCGGGTTTCCTGGCAATCGGCAGTTCCTTCGCCATGGCCGCCGACAGCGTCAACTTCGTCAGTTGGGGCGGCAGCACCCAGGACGCGCAGAAACAGGCCTGGGCCGATCCGTTCAGCAAGGCCAGCGGCATCACCGTGGTCCAGGACGGCCCCACCGACTACGGCAAGCTCAAGGCCATGGTCGAAAGCGGTAACGTGCAGTGGGACGTGGTCGACGTCGAAGCCGACTTCGCCCTGCGCGCCGCCGCCGAAGGCCTGCTCGAGCCGCTGGACTTCAGCCAGATCCAGCGCGACAAGATCGACCCGCGCTTCGTCTCGGACCATGGCGTCGGTTCGTTCTACTTCTCCTTTGTCCTCGGCTACAACCAGGGCAAGCTGGGCGCAGGCAAGCCCCAGGACTGGAGCGCCCTGTTCGACACCAAGACCTACCCGGGCAAACGCGCCCTCTACAAATGGCCGAGCCCCGGCGTGCTGGAGTTGGCCCTGCTGGCCGACGGCGTGCCCTCCGACAAGCTCTACCCGCTGGACCTGGATCGCGCCTTCAAGAAACTCGACACCATCAAGAAAGACATCGTCTGGTGGGGCGGCGGCGCGCAGTCCCAGCAGTTGCTGGCCTCCGGTGAAGCGAGCATCGGCCAGTTCTGGAACGGCCGGATCTACGCCTTGCAGCAGGACGGCGCAGCGGTGGGCGTGAGCTGGAAACAGAACCTGGTCATGGCCGACATTCTGGTCGTCCCCAAAGGCACGAAAAACAAGGCGGCGGCCATGAAGTTCCTGGCCAGTGCCAGCAGCGCCAAGGGCCAGGCCGACTTCTCCAACCTGACCGCCTATGCCCCGGTCAACATCGACAGCGTCGCGCGCCTGGACTCGGTACTGGCACCGAACCTGCCGACTGCCTACGCTAAGGATCAGATCACACTCGACTTCGCATACTGGGCCAAGAACGGTCCGGCCATTGCGACACGGTGGAACGAATGGCTGGTCAAATGAAAATGACGGCCACGCTTTCCCCTGACACCCGTCCGACCGGGAGCGCCCCTGGCGCTGCCGGCCTGGCCAGCAGCAAGGCGGCGGTCATGCAGCAGTCTTCCACGTATGCGCAGCGCTGGCGGGGGGCGGGTAACCTGTTACCCGCCCTGCTGTTCCTCGGCCTGTTTTTCCTCGCACCACTGATCGGCCTGTTGCTGCGTGGCGTCCTGGAGCCCACGCCGGGGCTTGAAAACTACCAGCAACTGTTCGCCAACTCGGCCTACGCCCGGGTCCTGCTCAACACCTTTTCGGTGGCCGGGCTGGTCACGCTGTTCAGCCTGCTGCTGGGCTTTCCCCTGGCCTGGGCGATTACCCTGGTGCCCCGTGGCTGGGGCCGTTGGCTGCTGAATATCGTGCTGCTGTCGATGTGGACCAGCCTGCTGGCCCGGACCTATTCGTGGCTGGTGCTGCTACAGGCTTCCGGGGTGATCAACAAGGCATTGATGGCCATGGGCATTATCGACCAGCCGCTGGAGATGGTGCACAACCTGACCGGCGTGGTGATCGGCATGAGCTACATCATGATCCCGTTCATCGTCCTGCCGTTGCAGGCGACCATGCAGGCCATCGATCCGATGATCCTGCAGGCCGGGGCCATCTGCGGGGCCAGCCCGTGGCGCAACTTCCTGCGGGTGTTCCTGCCGCTGTGCCGGCCGGGGCTGTTTTCCGGCGGGCTGATGGTCTTCGTCATGTCCCTGGGTTACTACGTCACCCCGGCCCTGCTGGGCGGCGCGCAGAACATGATGTTGCCGGAGTTCATCATTCAACAGGTGCAGTCGTTCCTCAACTGGGGCCTGGCCAGCGCCGGTGCCGCCCTGCTGGTGCTGATCACCCTGGTGTTGTTCTACTTCTACCTGAAGCTCCAGCCGGAATCCCCGGTCGGTGCCAGTAACGCGAGGTAAGCCGTCATGCTCCTGACTCCCAATGCCATGAGCCGGCGCCTGCGCCTGGGCCTCTACCTCACCACCGGACTGATCGCCCTGTTCCTGCTGCTGCCGATCGTGTTCATCGTGCTGCTGTCGTTCGGCTCCTCCCAATGGCTGGTGTTTCCGCCACCGGGCTGGACGCTGAAATGGTACGGCCAGTTCTTTTCCAACCCGGACTGGATGAACGCCGCCCTGGCCAGTTTGAAGGTGGCGATCCTGACCACCTTCTTCGCGGTCGCTCTCGGCCTGCCGACGGCCTTCGCCCTGGTCCGTGGACGCTTTCCCGGCCGCGAACTGCTCTACGGCCTGTTCACCCTGCCGATGATCGTGCCCCTGGTGATCATCGCCGTGGCGGTGTACGCGCTGTTTCTCAAACTCGGCTACACGGGGACGCTGTTCGCCTTCGTGGTCAGCCACGTCATCGTCGCGCTGCCCTTCACCATCATCTCGATCATCAACTCGCTGAAGCTGTTCGACCAGTCGATCGAGGATGCCGCGGTGATCTGCGGTGCCTCGCGCCTGCAGGCGGTGTTCAAGGTGACCTTCCCGGCGATTCGTCCCGGCATGGTCGCCGGGGCGCTGTTCGCCTTCCTGGTGTCGTGGGATGAAGTGGTGCTGAGCGTGATGATGGCCAGCCCGACCCTGCAGACCTTGCCCGTGAAAATGTGGACCACCCTGCGCCAGGACCTGACCCCGGTGATCGCCGTCGCTTCGACGCTGCTGATCGCCCTGTCGGTGCTGGTGATGGTGATCGCCGCCGCCCTGCGCCGGCGCAATGAACTTCGCGCCTGAGCGCCAAGGAGTAGAACATGAGTGCCGTGATCAAAGACCCCGCGCAACAACCCGACCGCCCCCTGGTCAGCCTGCGCAACCTGAACAAGCACTACGGCGACTTCGCCGCCGTGGACAATATTTCCCTGGATATCCGGGAGGGTGAATTCCTCACCTTCCTCGGCTCCAGTGGCTCGGGCAAAAGCACCACCCTGTCGATGCTGGCCGGTTTCGAGACGCCCAGCAGCGGTGAAATCCTGGTGGGTGGACAGTCCCTGGTCAAGGTGCCGCCGCACAAACGCGATATCGGCATGGTGTTCCAGCGTTACTCGCTGTTTCCCCACCTGTCGGTGCGTGACAACATCGCCTTCCCGCTGACCCTGCGCAAGCTCAGCAGCGAGGAGCGCGAGCGCCGGGTCGAGGCCATGCTCAAGCTGGTGCAGCTCGAAACCTTTGCCCATCGCCGCCCTTCCCAGCTCTCCGGCGGCCAGCAACAGCGTGTGGCGATTGCCCGGGCGCTGGTCTACGAACCGCGCATCCTGCTGATGGACGAACCCCTCGGCGCCCTGGACAAGAAGCTGCGCGAAGACCTGCAGGACGAGCTGCGCCAACTGCATCGTCGGCTGGGCATCACCATCGTCTACGTAACCCATGACCAGGAGGAAGCCATGCGCCTGTCCCAGCGCATCGCGATCTTCAGTCACGGCAGGATCGTGGGCCTGGGCAGCGGCTACGACCTCTACCAGAACCCGCCGAACGCCTTTGTCGCCTCATTCCTCGGCAACTCGAACTTCCTCAAGCTCAAGGCCCGGGGCAATGCCGCGGGGGATTTCGAGGGACAGACCCTGACGATCCGGCCGACCAGCGGGGTTTCCAGCGACCAGCCGCTGTTGCTGATGGTGCGCCCGGAGAAAGCCCTGGCCCTGAGCCTCGAACAGGCCGCCGCCGAACCCTTGCCGGCAGGCTGGAACGAGGTCTCGGCCAAGGTCGGCGAAATGCTCTTTCTCGGCGAAAGCCAGACCTGCAGCGTGGTCACCGACGGCGGCACGGCGATGACGGTCAAGGCGCTGTCGGCCACCGGCATGCCGCTCAAGGCCGGCGATCCATTGCGGGTACGCTGGGCCAGCGCGGACGCTTGCGTCTATACCCAATGGAGCGAGGGCGATCTGAACAAAGCAGCCGGCGCCCATTGAATAAAACCCGGGCTCGGGTGTTATATCCGGGTAGCCAGGCACTATCGGCCGTGCAACCCGGAGATCCGAATGAACATCCTGTTATCTGCGACAGCGCTGGCCAGTGCTCTTCTCAGCACGACAACACTGGCGGCGCCCCCGGACTGGCAGTTGGCCAAGGACGAAGACGGCATCCAGGTCTACCTCCGCCACGTCCCGGGCTCGCGCTACCAGAGCTTTCGCGGCGAGACGCGGATCAAGGCCGATGTCGGCACCCTGAGCAACCTCCAGGAAAACCTGCGGGTCGCCTGCAAATGGCTGTATGCCTGCGCCGATATGCGCCTGCTGAAAAATGACGGTGACGACACCTGGGTCTATCTGACCACTGCACTGCCGTGGCCGGCGCAAACCCGTGACATGGTGATCCATGTGCACAGCGAGCGCGCCGACGACGGCAGCCTGACCCGTTATCTGGAGGCGGTACCCGGCTTCGTCCCCCTCGTGCCGGGACAGATCCGTGTCAGCCAGATGAAGGGCACCTGGACCATGCACCCCGAAAGCGACACGCAAACCCGCGTGACCTATGAGCTGCAAGCCGAGCCGGCCGGCGATATCCCCTCCTGGCTGGCCAACCAGTTCGTGGTCGACGCACCGATGGTCAGCCTCAGGACCTTGCGCGTGGTGGCCGAACACCAGGGCATACGCGACGCCGAAACGGCACCGTAGTCAGGCCTGGAGCCGGACCTTGAAGTCCTCGATCCAGGCCCGGACCATGGCCGAATAAGGCGCCTCGGGCCGGGCCATGCGCTTCATTTCACTGAGAATCCGGTCCTGGAGGAAGTACAGGCGCTTGGCGATACTGGCGACCGTGGCCGAGGGCGGCGCCTCGGGATCAGGTAGAAGCTCATCCGCCATAGTCCCCACTTCCAGCGCGAGCATTTCCAGGAACTCCAGCTGGCGCAACAGACGCGTGCGCTCCTGCACCAGGCCCAGCCGGTTCAAACCGTAGACATGAATCGAGACGCTGCCCTTGAGGCTCAGCCCGGCGGCCAGTGCTTCCTGGAGATTTCCATCCATGGCCGCATCAGTCATGGCAGGAAGGTCCGCCCCCGTGTGCGGCCTGGGCAGTACCAGGCCGATCAGGTTGTCCCGGTCGATATGAAACCTCAGGTGTTCGTCGGGGTTGTCACGACACGGGTCGAGCAGTAGCGGGTATTCGTCGGCAAAGTCCTGCGCAGCGGACATCGCCCGCCGGCCGAGAATAGGGAAGCTGTCCTTCTTGCCGGAAAGCAGCAGGCTGCCCTGGTTGAACCCCTGGCGGTCGTCCCGCAGGGTCAGCAGTTTGGCCGACAACCTGGGGGTGACCTGCTTGCGCTTGCGGTTGCAGTCGATGCAACTGGGCAGCAGATTGTCCCAGTCCATGGCCACCCACCAGTAACCGGGATGGCTGGCGTCCTCGGACACCGCGCCCTTGGGCCGATAGTGCTCGACATCCACCGGCGCGGTGGAGGCAAAGAAGCTCTCGCAATAGGCGCATTTGCCGTGGAACAGCTCATCAAGCTGCTTCTTGACGCTATCGGATTTGTACACCGCAAAAGCCGGTGGGTTGCCAGTCGGTGCGGCGAACCAGGCCTTGAGTTTTTGCAGCTCCTTGGCGGCGGGCGAGTCGGCTCCGGACAGGGCATCCGGCGCCTTGGCAATCGTTCGAATGACCGCACGCATGCTTCAGATGCCCTCCAGGACAGCGAGGATCCGCTTTTTGGATTCCTTACGCAGTTCGCCGAGCTTGAGCGCACTGACCTGCCGGCGGTTCTGCAGGTATTCCACCACCGCTTCCTGTACCAGCCGCTGGACTTCGGTGGCGCCCACCGGCAAGGCGTCGCTGATATCCCGTTCGAAGCGGCTCCAGGCGTGCTGCTGGGCGTCGCTCAGGGGCTGGCCCTGCTCGCGGGCGGCCAGCAGATCGGCGAACATCGCCAGCTCGCGCTCGGTATCCGGCTGGTCGGTGGAGGTGAGGCTGAAAAAGTCCGAGGTCAACAGCTGCTCAATGGTCAACTGGCTGACGTTGGGCAGGCGGATCACCTGCTCCACCATCACCGGCCAATCACTGTCGGGATTGTCCTCGCTGGCGACCCTCTGCATGACGATCACCTCCCCCTCTCGCATGCCGCGCAGGCACAGGGGGTCGTGGGTGGTGGCGATAAAGGTCACGTTCGGCAAGGCGCTACGCAACGCGCCCATGATCTGGATTTTCCAGCGCGGGTGCAGATGGGCTTCGACCTCGTCGATCAACACCACCGCCTGGGCGGTTTCCAGGCTCTCGAAGTAAGGGTTGATGCGCCGGTTCATCAGGCCCTGGATGATGTCGCAGACCATGGCCAGCACCGAGCGGTAGCCTGAGGACGCCAGGCTCAATGGGGTTCGGCACAGGGTCCGGCTACCGGCCGTGGCCGTGACGATCAGGCAGCGCTGGTTTTCAACATCACGCTCCATGACTTCGAACTCGCCCTCGATGGAGAGGATATCCCGCAGGGCCCGCACCACGTTGTCGAACTCGACCGGTTTGAGGCTCAACAGCCATTTTTCCGGGTTGGACAACAGGGCCGTGGCGTCGAAAAGGTTGATAACCGATTTGCCCGGACTGTAGCGCCGCACCTGCTTCTGGTATTGGCGGAAGGCGCCGTAGGCGAAGACCGGTGGCGTGATGGGTGTACCTTCGGGCCAGTAGCCTCCGCCGGCAATGGTCAGCTCTCGTTTGCTGGAATCCTGGAAGGTGACCGTTACCGTCGCCGAGGTGCATCGAGGGACCAGCCCTGCGCCCAGTAACTCAGGATCGAGGGGCAGCGAGGCGACGTCGACCGGTAGCTGCGCGCGAGCCTCTTCGGAGCACAGCGCCAGGGCCGAGGCTTCGAGGATGGAGCTTTTTCCGGCGGCGTTTTCACCCAGGATCAGCAAGGCAGGTTGTACGGGCTTCACGCTGGAGGCGGGATAATCCTGTGCGGATGGCATCAGCAGTTCGAGATGTTCAATTCCCTTGAAATTACTCAAGTGAATCGAGGCCAATGGCGAGTACTCCCGTGGAAAGGACTGCGACGGCTTAAGCGCTTGGGCGGGAGTTTTCACAATCGGAAGTGCCAACCTGGCTTCAAGCCCCTCACGCCAGTCTTCAAAATCTGGATTTAGAGCAATGGCGTGAAATGTCCAGTGAATACGGCGGAGCGAAAGTGCCAGCGGCTGGACTTTGGTAGGTGAAAGCGCCAACAGGATACGACGGCACAGCAAGTACCAAAGCCCCCCAAACTCCAGTGAGGAAAAGTCAAGGACTGGCGGAAATGGCACCTTATCCTCCTCCACTTCAGGAAGCCGCTCGTAGAGCAGTTCGTCGAAATAGGATTGCAGTCTGCTTCTACGCTGCTCAACCAACTGACTGCGATTGAGCTTGAAATGGGAGATCGTTTCTCGTGCCCGCCCTGTCAGTGCAAGCAGCTCACCGGAAAGATTCACAGATAGGTGCCGGGCAATGCTTACTCGCTCGCAGGGATCGAGCAGGAGATGCCGCTCCTTGAGCGGATAGTCGCGCCATTCACCCAGGCTCTCCGCTGCGTAGGCTTCAAGCTGACCCTGTGTCGGCAGGGGTGAACGGGTACCCCGAACAGGGAAGTAGCCAGGCCGGTCGGGTTCACAGCCATTGCATATGGGATAGATATTCTCCCAGGCATTGCTCAGCCAGAAGTAATACAGATGAGCATCTGGCGTGTGCTCTACGGGGCTGACGCCTTCCCCAGGACGAAATCGGTAAAAAGACGTGGGGCCTCTGCGTTCACAGAACGCGCACTTGCCGTGAAACAACCGATCCAGGCTAACGTGAACGGATGGATGATCCAGATTGAAGTCCAACTCCGGGGCTCGGGTCTGTGCTCTCTTCGTCTGGTCCGCCAGAAAATAATCGGCCACCGCTTGCCTGCTGACGCTGGCCTCCCGACTTTGCAACCAACTCGGCGGCGGC
The DNA here is from genome assembly GCF_013385425.1 of Pseudomonas gingeri. Taxonomy (GTDB): domain Bacteria; phylum Pseudomonadota; class Gammaproteobacteria; order Pseudomonadales; family Pseudomonadaceae; genus Aquipseudomonas; species Aquipseudomonas gingeri_D. The sequence continues at coordinate 192,265 of NZ_JACAQA010000002.1, forward strand.
ACAAAACTGCGATCAAAGCGCTGCATGACTCTCTTCCCTAAGCAGTCAGGGGGAAAGCCTGTCGCCCCCCCCAAAAAGCACAGACTCTAAACGGCACCTAGGGAAAAGTGTAGCCGTTTCACACCGGCAGACTGTATCGAGCCAATACACCAGAAAAAAAGCTCTTGCATGCATGGTATTACGGTATACCATAATACTTAAATCCTACAAAAAGCAGCTCCAGCCACCCGAGGACCGCCCCATGATCGATGCCGCCATCTACAAACAAGTCATGGGCTCGTTCCCGTCCGGAGTCACCGTGATCACCACCCTGGATGACGACGGCCAGGTGGTGGGCCTGACCGCCAGCGCCTTCAGTTCCCTGTCCATGGACCCGGCCCTGGTGCTGTTCTGCCCCAACTACAGCTCCGACTCCTATCCGGTGCTGATCAAGAACAAGCGTTTTGCCATTCATGTGCTGTCCGGCGGCCAGCAAAACGAGGCCTATGCCTTCGCCCGCAAAGGCAAGGACAAGGCCCAGGGCATCCAGTGGACCTTGAGCGAACTGGGCAACCCGCTGTTGCCCAATGCCAGCGCCATCATCGAATGCGAACTGTGGCGCGAGTATGAAGGGGGCGACCACGCGATCATGGTCGGCGCGGTGAAGAACCTGATCGTGCCGCGCCAGGACGCCGGGCCGATGATCTACTGCCACGGCAAGATGGGCGCCCTGCCCGTTCTCGCCTGAGCCAGTACAACACTGCGCAGGCGGTCCTTGCTTAAGGGCAATAAACAGTATTATGGTATACCAATAAATCAGCAGACAGACCTGCCGGCCAACAACAAAAGACCCGAGGTAAGCGTCATGAAGTTTTCCCTCTTCATCCACATGGAGCGTTGGGACGAAAGTGTCAGCCACCGCCAATTGTTCGAGGACCTCAGCGAACTGACCCTGATGGCCGAGGCCGGCGGCTTCAGCACCGTATGGATCGGCGAACACCACGCCATGGAATACACCATTTCGCCGAGCCCGATGCCGCTGCTGGCGTATCTCGCGGCCAAGACCAGCACCATTCACCTGGGCGCCGGCACCATCATCGCGCCGTTCTGGCATCCGTTGCGGGTCGCCGGGGAATGCGCCCTGCTGGACGTGATCAGCAATGGCCGGATGGAAGTCGGCCTGGCCCGTGGCGCCTATCAGGTGGAGTTCGACCGCATGGCCGGCGGCATGCCCGCCTCCTCGGGTGGCCAGGCACTGCGGGAAATGGTTCCGGTGGTGCGCGCCCTGTGGCAAGGCGACTACGCCCATGACGGCGATATCTGGAAATTCCCCACCTCCACCAGCGTGCCCAAGCCGATCCAGAAGCCCAACCCGCCGATGTGGATCGCCGCCCGCGACCCGGACTCCCACAACTTCGCCGTGGCCAATGGCTGCAACGTGATGGTCACGCCATTGATGAAGGGCGACGAGGAAGTGCTGGACCTGAAGAACAAGTTCCAGGCCGCGCTGGACAACAATCCCGAGGTGCCGCGCCCGCAACTGATGGTGCTGCGCCACACCCACGTGCATGCGGTCGACGATCCCGAAGGCTGGAAAGTCGGGGCCACGGCGATCTCGAAGTTCTATCGGACCTTCGACGCCTGGTTCGGCAACAAGCAGGTGCCGGTCAACGGTTTCCTGGCGCCGAGCCCGGAAGAAAAATTTGCCGAACGGCCGGAATTCGCCCTGGAGAATATCCGCAAGAACACCATGATCGGCACACCGCAGGAAGTGATCGCGCGGATCCGTTATTACCAGGAGCTGGGGGTCGACGAGTTCAGCTTCTGGTGTGACAACAGTCTGCCCCACGCCGAGAAAAAGAAATCGCTGGAGCTGTTTATCCAACAGGTGGTGCCGGCCTTCCGTTGAGCCTCGCCAGACCGCGGGAGCACCGACCGGTTGCTCCCGCATCGCCGTGACCCGCTCGGGATCATGGCACCTTGCGTTCGAAAATCGCCCCCTCGATCCCCAGCACCTCGCGATTGTCCGAATAGATCCCCACGCCCTTCTCCCACACCGTCTTGATCGAATGGTCGGCACAGCGGATCCGGTAGTTGAGTTCGAACGCCTCCTGCCGCGACAAGGCATATTGCACCGCTCGCCAGACGTAATCGGCATCCTGCGGATGAATCAGGCTGTTGTAGGTGAAGTCATGGTTGTCCACCAGGCGCTGGGCCGGATAGCCGGTCAGTTGCAGGCAGCCGGCACTGACAAACTCCATCGTCCAATCCCGATTGTTGCGTCCGCGATAAATCAGTCCGGGCATGCTGTCCAGCAGGCTCAAGGTGCTGCGTTGACTGGCCTGCAAGGCAATTTCCCGACGCTTGTGCGCGGTGACATCACCGACTGCCAGGCAAAAGCCGTCGGCATTGCGCTTGAGATTGACCTCGAACCAGCGCAACTCCCCCGACGGGTGCACAAAACGCAGGCGCTGACTGAACGCGGTCTCGGGGCGGCGGCGCAACTCGTGGAGCGCCTGCCGCCATAACGGACGGTCCTCCTGATGCACGTAGTCGATCAGCGGGCGCTGGGCCTGCGGCCGGTCCATCAAGGCAACCCAGGCGCTATTGAAGCGGGCGATCCGCGCATCGTCGCCCAGCTCCAACAGGGCCACCGGGAAGCGGTCCAGTGCCGTTTCGGCCGGCTCGTTCAACAGCGATTCCAACAGTGATCCACGCTTGTCCATGGCTAATGACGCTCCTCTGGTCGCCCGCTACCGACGTTGTGCACCCACGCCGCCAGTTCCAGGCGTGAGTGCAGGCTCAACTTCTGCAGGAGATTCTTCACGTAGATCTTTACCGTTCCGTCGCTGATCCCCAATTCCCGGGCGATCTGCTTGTTGCTCATGCCGGCGGCAATCAGCGCCAGCGTCTGGCCTTCGCGCTCGGTCAGGCCGCCGGGGTCCGCCCGGTGTGGCGCCGGGGTGGACTCACCCTGCCCGGCCAGCAGCGAGACCAGGGTGTCGTCGAGGACAATCGCGCCCTTGTTGCAGTTGCGCATATAGGCCAGCAACGCATCGGGCTCGGTCTCCTTGAGCACATAACCATTGGCGCCCAGGCGCAGCGCGGCGAGCAACTCGCCACGGTCCATCGACGCGGTCAGCACCACGATCTGGCAGCCGAGGCGCAACTGGCGCAACTCATCGAGTACCTGCAAACCGCTGAGGCCGGGCATGTGCAGATCCAGCAGGACCTGTTGCGGCGCCAGGCTCAACGCCAGGTTGATACCTTCCCGCCCACTGGCCGCCTGGCCCACCACTTCGAAATCCTCACTGGCGGCGAACAACTGCGCCAGCCCCTTGCGGAACAGCGGATGATCATCGATCAACAATAAGGTCGTGCAGTCCATTGAAACTCCCCTGGGGATCGTCTGGGTGGCGGGAAAGGCCAAGGTGCACGCGCACACCGTGGGGCCGGATCGGTTCGATGGAGAGTCGCGCGCCGATGCTGCTGGCCCGCTCACGAATGATTTCCAGGCCGAAATGGTTGTCTTCGCCACAGGCCTGGCTCAGCCCGATGCCGTCATCCTCCACCGCGACCGAGACCTCGCCCTCCTGGGTCTGGCGCAGTTCGATGCGCACGTGCCGCGCATGGGAATGGCGCACCGCGTTGGCCAGGGCCTCGCGGATGATCTGCAGGATCTGCAATTCGGTTTCCGGGTTCAGGGCATCGTCGGCCAGGCGGTTGTCCAGCTCGAAGACAATGATGCAACGCCGGGAAAACTCCGCCACCGAGTCCGCCAGGGCCTGGCGCAGCGAACGCCCGTCCATGGTCAGGCGGGCACTGGTGATCAGCTCGCGGACCTGGCGCTGCAACTGGCTCAGGCCGCTGCGCAGCTCCCCCAGCGACGCATCCGCCTGGGCCGGCTCGCCCATGCGCGACTGCATCAGCCGCGCCTGGAATGACAGATAGCCCAGCTGCTGGGCCACCGAGTCATGGAGCTCCCGGGCCAGGGCGCCGTGCTGGGAAGTGGCGTGTTTGCGCTGCTGCTCGCGCTTGTGCCGCAGCAGTTGCACCGTGACCCCGACCGCCCGCGCCGCCTCCTCCAGCAACTGGCGCAAGGTCCGGCCGACCGGGCCCGGTGCATCGAGCAACAACAGGCCGCGCTGCGCGCTACCCACTTCAGGCAAGGCACAGAGCAGGCGGTGCGTACCGTGCCGGCGACACGCCGTGCAGGGCTGCGGCAACTCGCTCACCACACCGCCGCGCCAGGGGCAGTTGGCTTCGCCGTGGCACAGGCTGGTCAATTGTTTACGGGCCGGGCCCAGGTCCTCGTCACCGAGTATCAGGTTCAGGCGGTAACCGGGCAGCAGTGCTTCGAAACGGTCCAGCAGCCGTGGCCAGGCACCGTCAGCGTGCATCAGGCACAGCGGCAACTCGGCCAGCAGCCCGCGCACCTGGCGGACTTGCCCGGGGCTCACGCGCTGAAACCAGCGGCCCCACCACTGCGGTCGTGTTCGCACTGTCGATGACTCCCCGTCCGGTTGCTCCGCCCTGACCACTGCTGAGCAACTTCCATGCCCCGCCGCCCAATAACGACGGGCTATCTCCAAAGAGGTACTGCTTTTTCCAGATTGAGTGGAAATTCCTTCTGGGAAACTATCTTCCCCAGCAAGAAACAAGTCAGCCAGGAAATTCACCATGATGGATAGACCCAGCGCCGTCCCCGACCGGCTTCACAGCCTCCCCGTCTACCGGGAACCGATGCCCCGCGAGGCGACACGCCGGCACATCGTCGTCATGCAGTCGACGGCAGCCGGCGCGGCCTTTGTCGAAGGGCTCGACCAGCCGTTGCTGCTGAACGCCCAGGGCCGGGATTTCCCCGCGCATCTCACCGGCGTGCTGGCGGATGCCAGCGTCGGCTGTCACCTGTACATCCTCGGCGACGAAGCCTTTATCTGGCTGGTCCATGGCCAGGCCCGCAACGCCGGGCTGCACGACGACGAAATCGACATGATCCTCTCGGCCCCCGGCAGCCGCCGGATCTATTGCGTGCATTGCGGGCTGACCCAGGCCGCCGGCGCGGCGGACCGTTTCAACTGCATCGGTTGCCAGGTACGACTGGGCGTCCGTGCGCACTTTTCCAGACGCCTGGGGGCCTACCTCGGGGTCTGCGACGACACCGACCGCCCCTATGCTGGAGCCCACCCATGAGCACGCCGCTACAGGTCCGGGTCAGCGCGGCGCGCCTGCTCACGCCCCTGGTCCGCGAATTCACCCTGGTGCCTTGCGCGGGAACCTTGCCGGGTTTCTCTTCGGGCAGCCATGTGCAGGTCCATCTGCCGCTGGGGGAACACACCTTGCGCAACGCCTACTCGCTGACCGGCGACCCGGCCGACCACCGTCACTACCGTATCGCCGTGCGCCTGCAAGAGACATCGCGAGGCGGCTCGCGCTACCTGCACCAACAGGTCGAAGTCGGCGACACCCTGATCCTCTCGCCGCCAGCCAATCTGTTTGCCCCGCACTCGACCGCGCGACTACACATCCTGATTGCCGGCGGCATCGGCATCACCCCGTTCATGGCCTATCTCGACGCCCTGCAACGGCGGCGGGCGGATGTCGAGTTGCACTACCTCTACCGGCCGGGCCTGACCGATGCCTATCTCGACGAGTTGCAGGAACGCCTGGGGCCGCGCCTGCATCGTTACGCCACCGGTACGCCGTGTGACCTGTCGACGATCCTGCGCGACCGGCCCCTGGGCAGCCATGTCTACACCTGCGGTCCGCAGCGCCTGCTCGATGCGGTACGGGAAACCGCGAACCGCCTCGGTTGGCCCGCCAGCCGCGTGCACTGGGAAGCCTTCAGCGCCGCGCAGCCCGGCCGGCCCTTCGAACTGGAACTGGCCCGCAGCGGCCGCCGCCTTCAGGTCAGCGCCGGACAGAGCCTGCTCGAAGCCCTGGAAAGCGCCGGCATCGCGCCACCCAGCCTGTGTCGTGGCGGGGTCTGCGGCCAGTGCATGACCCGCCATCTACACGGCGAAATCGAACACCGCGACAGCTTCCTGAGCCGTGCCGAACAGGCCGAGTTCCTTATGCCCTGTGTCTCGCGCGGTTGCGGCCCGCGGGTTTTGCTAGATCTCTAGGAGTCGACCATGTCCGTTCAATTCAGCCCACTCCAGACCTACCGGGAGCCCTTCAACTTTCGCAACAGCCCCAAGGCCATCCAGCGTTTTCCGTTCCCCTTCAGCGAGGACAGTTACCTCTATTCGGTGAATATCGAACCGGCGAACTCGAAGGATCCCGGCTCGATCTACGAGCACTGGTTCGATATCGACGAGCACTACCGCTCGGAAATGGCCGAACGCGCCCGGGTCCTGGACCAGGACCCACGCCGCTACCTGGTAATGCCGCATATGCAGGAAGCCGCCTGGGACGCCCTGGAAATGCTGATGGAAAAGCTCGCCGCCGATTATCCGCAGTGGTTCGAACTCGACTGCGACGGCTTGAACTGGCACTGGCGCAACAAGGCCCTGGCTATCGACCAGCGCTTTATCTTCGGCGACGCCACGACCTTGCCGTGCGAGCCGCTGGAGTTCATCACCCGCCAGGTCCAGGGCGATTTCGCCCTGCTCGACCAGCGCGACGGCGACCTGTTCATGGACGCCGGCATGGTCACCAGCCCGGCGGACTGGTCGCTGGCCTTCGATGCCGGCATGAGCTTCAAGCAATGGCATTCGCCGGTGCCCATGGCCCACCAGATGGGCATCTTCGAGCGGGCCCTGAAATACCTGCTCAATGTCCCGGTGGGCCAGCCGGTGCGGCGCCTGAACTGGACGCTGACGATCAATCCGCGCCTGGACTCCTCGCCGGAAACCTTCCACGAATGGGGCGCCGACCGCGGCAGTGTCACCGCCGAAAACGCCGGTCGCCTGGTGCACCTGCGGGTCGAACTGCAACTGATGGCGCGCCTGCCCCGCAGCAACGGCCTGATGTTCAGCATCCGCACCTACCTGATCAGCCTCGACGAACTGGTCAGCCAGCCCGGCTGGGGCTGCCGCCTGCACCGCGTGCTGCGCGACCTGCCGGAGCCGATCGCCGACTACAAGGGCATGACCCGCTACCGAGAGACCCTGGTCAAGTGGCTGAGCCGCTTCGACCCCGACGCCTGACCCCTTACCCAATTTTTGACCGACAAGGACCTGCATATGGCTCATTCATGGCGCATTTCCGCACTCGCCGAGCGCCACCGCGCACTCGGCTCGAACCTGGAAGACTGGAACGGCATGGGCACCGCCTGGACCTACGCCAGCGACCTCGCCGATCACCACGAGGCAATCCGCACCCGGGCCGGACTGATGGACGTGTCCGGGCTGAAAAAAGTCCATTACGTCGGCCCCCACGCCGAGAGCCTGCTGCAATGGGCAACCACCCGGGACATCAGCAAGCTGTATCCGGGCAAATCGGTGTACGCCTCGATGCTCGACGAGGAAGGCAAGTTCGTCGACGACTGCATCGTCTACCGCACCGGCCCCAACGCCTTCATGGTGGTCCATGGTGCCGGCAGCGGCCATGAAATGCTGGTGCGTTCGGCCCAGGGCCGGCAGGTCGCGGTGCTGTTCGACGACGATCTCCACGACCTGTCGCTGCAAGGCCCGCTGGCGGTGGATTTTCTTGCCGAGCACGTGCCCGGCATTCGCCAGTTGCCCTACTTCCACCACCTGCAGACCCGGCTGTTCGAGCGCCCGGTGATGATCTCGCGCACCGGCTATACCGGCGAGCGCGGCTACGAGATCTTCTGCAAGGCCGCCGATGCGCCCTTGCTCTGGGACCAGATCCTGGAACAGGGCGCGGGCCTGGGCATCATTCCCTGCGCCTTTACCGCCCTGGACTGGTTGCGGGTGGAAAGTTCGCTGATGTTCTTCCCCTACGACAACTCGCAGATGTACCCCTTCGCCGACGAGAAGCCCGGCGACACCCTCTGGGAAATGGGCCTGGAGTTCACCGTCTCGCCGGAAAAACGCGACTTCCGCGGCGCCGAGGAACACCGCCGCCTGCAGGGCCGCGAGCGCTTCAAGATCACTGGCCTGCTGCTGGACGGCGTCCGTGCCGCCGAGGCCGGCGACACCCTCTGGCAAGGCGGCCAACAGGTCGGCGTGGTCACCTGCGGCATGTATTCGCGCTTGAGCAAACGCTCCATGGCCATCGCCCGCATGAACGTCGCCTGCTCCGTGCCCGGTATCGCCCTGCAAGTGCGCGGCAGCCTGGAAACCGGCGCCGTCAGCCACGCGCTGCCCTTCGACGATCCGCAGAAAACCAAACGCACCGCCAAGGGCTGAGCCACCCCGGGAGTTTCCATGGACCATCCAGAGCCACACTACATTCTCAAGATCACCTGCCCGGCCACCTCCGGCATCGTCGCGGCGGTCACCTCCTGCCTGGCCGGGCAGAACTGCTACATCAGCGAGCTGGCGCAGTTCGACGATGAGTTCACCGGGCGTTTCTTCATGCGCGCGGTGTTCCGCTTCAACAAAGGTTCGAGCGCCGACGTCGGCGCACTGCGCGAAGGCCTCGGTGGCCTGGCCGGCGGCTTCGACATGCAGTGGGAGCTGTTCAGCGGCGCCGAACCGACGCGAGTGCTGCTGATGGTCAGCAAGTTCGACCATTGCCTGACCGACCTGCTCTATCGCCACCGCAAGGGCGAGATGGACATGACCATCACCGCCGTGGTCTCCAACCACCTGGACCTGCGGCCGATGGCCGAGCGCGAGGGCATCCGCTTCATCTACCTGCCGATCACCAAGGACACCAAGGCCGGGCAGGAAGCCGAGCTGCTGCGCATCGTCGAGGAAACCCGCACCGACCTGGTGGTGCTTGCCCGCTACATGCAGATCCTCTCCGACGACCTGTGCCGCAAGCTGTCAGGCCGGGCGATCAATATCCACCACTCGTTCCTGCCGGGGTTCAAGGGTGCCAAGCCCTATCACCAGGCCTACGACCGTGGCGTGAAGCTGATCGGCGCCACCGCCCACTACGTCACCAGCGACCTGGACGAGGGCCCGATCATCGAGCAGGAAATCCAGCGGGTCGACCACACCCACCGGCCCGATTCCCTGGTCGCCATCGGCCGCGACACCGAAACCGTCGCGCTTTCCAAGGCCCTGAAATATCACCTGGAACACCGGGTCTTCATCAACCAGGACAAGACAGTGATCTTTCGCTGAGCGCCGACCCCATCATTAAGAGGCACGATCATGACTTTACGCGTGGCAATCATCGGCGCCGGCCCTTGCGGCATGGCGCAACTGCGAGCCTTCCAGTCGGCCCGTGACAAAGGCGCCGAGATCCCGGAACTGGTCTGCTACGAAAAGCAGAGCGACTGGGGCGGCATGTGGAACTACACCTGGCGCACCGGCCTGGACGAAAACGGTGAGCCGGTGCACGGCAGCATGTACCGCTACCTGTGGTCGAACGGCCCCAAGGAGTGCCTGGAGTTTGCCGACTACACCTTCGAAGAGCATTTCGGCCGACCCATCGGTTCCTACCCGCCGCGGGAAGTGCTCTGGGACTACATCAAGGGCCGCGTGGAAAAAGCCGGGGTGCGCCAGTACATTCGCTTCAACAATGTGGTGCGCCAGGTCAGCTTCGACGCCGACAGCGGCCGCTTCACTGTCCAGGCCCATGACTACAACCAGGATCTTCAGACCGAGGAAAGCTTCGACTACGTGATCAATGCCTGCGGCCACTTCTCCACGCCCAAGGTCCCGTACTTCGAGGGTTTCGAGCAGTTCGCCGGACGCATCCTGCACGCCCATGACTTTCGCGAGGCCCTGGAATTCAAGGGCAAGGACCTGCTGATCGTCGGCAGCAGCTATTCGGCCGAGGACATCGGCTCCCAGTGCTACAAATACGGCGCCCGGAGCATCACCAGTTGCTACCGCAGCGCACCGATGGGCTACCAATGGCCCGCCAACTGGGAGGAAAAACCGCTGCTGCAACGCCTGGAAAACAACCGCGCCTATTTTGCCGACGGCAGCAGCAAGCACATCGACGCGGTGATCCTCTGCACCGGCTACAAGCATCACTTCCCGTTCCTGCCGGACGAACTCTGCCTCAAGACCGACAATCGCCTGTGGCCGATGAACCTGTACAAGGGCGTGTTCTGGGAGCCCAACCCACGGATGATCTACCTCGGCATGCAGGACCAGTGGTACTCCTTCAACATGTTCGACGCCCAGGCCTGGTATGCCCGCGACGTCATCCTCGGGCGCATCGCCTTGCCGTCTCACGCCGAGATGGTCGCCGACAGCCGGCAATGGCACGCACGCGAGCAGACCCTGGAAACCAACCAGCAGATGTTCGAGTACCAGGGCGCCTATATCCAGCAACTGGTGGACGCCACCGACTACCCCGATTTCGACATCGCCGCGGTCAACGACACCTTCCTGCACTGGAAGCACGACAAGGCCGAAAACATCATGGGTTATCGCGACAAGTCCTACCGTTCGCTGATGACCGGCACCCAGTCGCCGCCCCATCACACACCCTGGCTGCACGCGCTGGACGACTCCATGGCCGCCTACCTCGGCGAACCGTCCACCTCGATCCAGTCGGTTGGCTGACAGGGGAGTCGCAGCATGAACGCACCACGTGTTTCGCATCCCCGGGAGCCCGGGCTGTTTGCCCGGGCGCCGGCGCAGGAACGTTATCGGGTGGCCGCCGGCGGCGTCGGCCTGGTGGCCCTGGAGCCCGGCGACACCTTGCAGGTGATCGACGTCGAAGGCCTGCAATCCTGCGAGCTGCTGGCCCTCGCGGCGAACGGCCACAGCGCCCTGGCACAATGGGCACTGGCCGCCACGCCGGGCGGCGAGTTTATCGCCGGGCAATTGGCTGAGCCGAGCCTGCACAGCCGACGCATTCTCCAGGCCTTGCACAAACGCGGTATCGATCTCCACTCACTGCCCCGCGCCGCCTCACTCTGGGGCGACGACAACGTAGCCGGGCACAGCCGCCGCTTTGTCGCCAGTGATCCGCTGCTGGTGCTGGTGGCCGCCCCCGCCAGCCCCCACGCCGTCGACCGGCAATACCGGCCCAGCGAACTTCGCCTGGTGGTCGAGCGGGCCAACCCGTCGCCGCTGTGGCTGCCCGAACTGCCGGAACCCTTGGGCGAACTGGTAGACGAGTTCACCGTGCGCGCCGGCAGCGCCCGCGGCTACACCGTCGCCAAGGGCCAATATATCCAGGTGCTGGATGTCGCCGGCCGGCAATGCTCGGACTTTGTCGCCTTCGACCGCCGGGCGCTGGAGCGCGGTCAGGAACTGGACCTCGACCCGACCGTCACCCGCACCTTGAACGGCAGTGCCTACCCGGCGCCCGGGCTGTTCTCGAAGTTCTTCGACCGGCAGTTTCAGCCCATGCTCGAAGTGGTGCGCGACACCGTGGGCCGTCACGACGCCTTCGCCCTCGCCTGCGCCGCCCGTTATTACGAAAGCCAGGGCTATTTCGGGCACGACAACTGCAGCGACAACCTCAGCCGCGCCCTCGCCCCCCATGGCGTAAAAGCGCGCGCCGGCTGGCCGGCGATCAACTTCTTCTTCAACACCGCGATCGACGCCCACCAGCAGATGACCCTCGACGAACCCTGGTCGCGCCCCGGCGACTATGTGCTGCTCAAGGCCATGAACGACCTAGTCTGCGGCAGCTCATCGTGCCCCGACGACATCGACCCGGCCAACGGCTGGAACCCGACCGACATCCATATCCGCGTCTACAGCGAACAGGAGCGTTTTTCCATCGCCATGAGCACTCGAACCACGGCGGACGCCGACCCGATCCTGACCCGTGAATCGGGCTTCCACAGCCGCACCAGCAGCCTGACCGGCAGCTTCACGGACTACCGCAACTGGTGGCTGCCCCTGCGCTACGACGGTTTCGGCGCCATCGACGAATACCTCGGCTGCCGCGAGCGCGTGGCGGTGATGGACCTGACGGCCCTGCGCAAGTTCGAGATCCTCGGCCCGGACGCCGAAGCCCTGTTGCAGTACTGCCTGACCCGCGACGTGCGGCGCCTGGCGGTCGGCCAGGTGGTGTATTCGGCGATGTGCCACGAGCACGGCGGCATGCTCGACGACGGCACCCTGCTGCGCCTGGGGCCGGATAATTTCCGTTGGATCTGCGGCGAGGACTATGCCGGCACCTGGCTGCGGGAACAGGCGGCGAAGCTGGGCATGAAGGTCTGGGTCAAGTCCGCCAGCGAGCAGATCCACAACCTGTCGGTGCAGGGTCCGCTGAGCCGCGAACTGCTCAAGCAGATGGTCTGGACCCCACCGACCCAGCCGGACCTGGAAAGCCTCGGCTGGTTCCGCTTCCTGGTGGGGCGCCTGGACGGCTACGACGGTTGCCCGCTGATGATTTCCCGCACCGGCTACACCGGCGAGCTGGGCTATGAGGTCTGGTGCCAGCCCGAGGACGCCGGGCGGGTCTGGGACCGGATCTGGCAGTTGGGCCAGCCCCTGGGCATCGTCCCCCTGGGCCTGGAAGCCCTGGACATGCTGCGCATCGAAGCCGGGCTGATCTTTGCCGGCTACGAGTTCAGCGACCAGACCGATCCATTTGAAGCCGGGATCGGTTTCAGCGTGCCGCTCAAGAGCAAGACCGACGACTTCATCGGTCGCGACGCGCTGCTGCGGCGCAGCGCCCATCCCAGCCACAAGCTGGTGGGCCTGCAACTGAGCGGCAATGAAGGTGCCCACCATGGCGATGCGGTCTATCGCGGGCGGGCCCGGGTAGGAGTCATCACCAGCGCCTGTCGCTCGCCACTGCTGGGCAGCAATATCGCCCTCTGTCGCGTCGATGTGGCCTGCGCCGAGATTGGCATGGAGCTTGAGATCGGCAAGGTCGATGGCCTGCAGAAGCGCATCAGCGCCACGGTCACGCCCGCAATCTTCTACGACCCGGACAAGAGCCGGGTGCGCGGTTGATCGGAATAACGAACGGTTACGCCAACTGACTTTGACTGCCCAACGCCCCTCCACTCAGACATGGGAATACAACGATGGAAGCGACGACGTTCGAGACCGTACCGCCGGCCACCGCCGCGGTCGGCAGCCTGCACCGCAAGATCGATTGGCGCGGCGCCTTCTGGGTCGCCAGCGGCGTGCCCGCGCTGGTGCTGTTCTCCATTGGCGCGATTGCCGCCACCGTGGGCAAACCGGCCTGGATCGTCTGGATCGTGTCGATCCTGTTCGGTTTTATCCAGGCCTTCACCTATGCCGAAATCGCCGGGCTGTTTCCGCACAAGTCCGGCGGCGCCTCGGTCTACGGCGCCATCGCCTGGGTCCGCTACAGCAAGCTGATCGCCCCGGTGTCGGTGTGGTGCAACTGGCTGGCCTGGTCGCCGGTGCTGGCCATCGGTTCGGGACTGGCCGCCGGCTATATCCTCACCGCGCTGTTTCCGGCGGACGCACTGATCAACACCTGGCAGTTCACCCTGCTTGACCTGGGCTGGGTCAAGAGCGGCCTGTCGCTGCGCATCAACGCCACCTTCGGTATTGGCCTGCTGATCCTGCTGGGAGTGTTCGCCGTGCAGCACGGCGGCATCCTGCGTTCGGCGCGACTGACCCTGGTGCTGGGCGCCACTTCGCTGATTCCGCTGCTGCTGGTAGGTGTGGTGCCGCTGCTTACCGGCGACGCGGCGCGGGTCAACTTCCTGCCGTTGTTCCCCCTGGCCCACGACGCCGCCGGACAGGTGATCGACGGGCCCTGGGATATTTCCGGCTGGTCGCTGATGGCCGGCGGCCTGTTCATGGCCGCCTGGTCGACCTACGGCTTCGAGACCGCCGTGTGCTATACCCGGGAATTCAAGGACCCCAAGCGTGACACCTTCAAGGCGATCTTCTACGCGGGCCTGCTCTGCATCCTGGTGTTCACCCTGGTGCCACTGGCTTTCCAGGGCAGCCTCGGGCTCGGTCAACTGGTGACGCCGGCGGTGCTCGACGCCAGCGGCGCGGTGGTCACTCCCGCCGTCTACAGCGGCCTGCTGTCGCCAGCGATCTACAGCGGCATGGGCGTCGGCCAGGTGATGGCCGACAGCATCGGCGGCGGCAAGCTGGTGGCCAATATCGTGCTGATCATGCTGATACTGGCCACGCTGCTGGCGATCATGACCTCGATGTCCGGCTCTTCGCGCACCCTGTACCAGGCCTCGGTGGACGGCTGGTTGCCCAGGTACCTGGGGCGGACCAACGAACACGGCGCGCCGACGGCGGCGATGTGGACCGACCTGACGTTCAATATGCTGCTGTTGCTGATGTCCGACTATGTGTTCGTCCTCGCGGCGTCGAATGTCAGCTACATCATCTTCAACTTCCTCAACCTCAACGCCGGCTGGATCCACCGCCTGGACCGCCCGGACTGGGCCCGTCCGTACAAGGCACCGACCCTGTTGCTGGCGGCCGGCGGGGTGCTGAGCTTCGTCAACCTGGCGTGCATGGGAATGGGCGCGGATATCTGGGGCGCCGGTACGCTGTTCACCGGCCTGTTACTGGCGCTGCTGATCATTCCGGTGTTTGTCGTGCGCCATTACTGGCAGGACAAGGGCCGTTTCCCGGAAGCGATGCTGACCGACCTGCATATCCAGGCCGATGCCGGACTCAAGCGCGCGGGTATGCTGCCTTATGTCACACTGCTCGCCGGCGTGCTGGTGGTATATTTCTGCCACCGGCTGGTGGCCTGACCGACCTGAAGGACACACACCTTGTAGGAGCAGGGCTTGCCCGCGAAGCTTTTGGCGGCCTCAAGGGCCCCTTCGCTGGCGAGCCAGGCTCCTACAAGGTTCCAGGGTGCTTGCGAGACCGCAGGATGGCCAGCAAACGCCTGGCCCCACTCTTTTTCCTATCCAGACCATGGTGACGCATTCGATGAATTCTTCCCTTGCACCGGCCCGTGACATCGACGGCAAGGCAATCGCCGCCCAGGTGCTCAATGAAGTCCGCGACGAAGTCGCGAACCTGGCCCGGCAAGCCATCTTCCCCGCACTGGCCGTGGTCCTGGTGGGCGACGACCCGGCCAGCCAGGTCTATGTGCGCAATAAATTGCTGCGCGCCGAAGAAGTCGGCATTCGCTCACTGGAACATCGCCTGCCCGCAAGCACCGGCCAGGCCGAGCTGCTGCAACTGATTGGCGAACTGAATGCCGATCCGACAGTGAACGGCATCCTGGTGCAACTGCCGTTACCCGCGCATATCGAAGAAAATGCCGTGATCCAGGCCATCGACCCGCTCAAGGATGTCGACGGCTTTCACCGGGAAAACGTCGGCGGCCTGGTTCACGGCGTCGAAGTGCTGACGCCCTGCACCCCCAGTGGCTGCATGCGCTTGCTCCAGGAAACCTGCGGCGATCTGCGCGGCAAACACGCGGTGGTGATCGGCCGTTCGAATATCGTCGGCAAGCCGATGGCGACCCTGCTGTTGCAGGCCGATTGCTCGGTCAGCGTGGTGCACTCGCGCAGTGTCGATGCCCCGGCGTTGTGCCGGCTGGCGGATATTGTGGTGGCCGCTGTCGGGCGCCCGCAGTTGATCGACGCCAGTTGGCTCAAGCCGGGCGCGGTGGTGATCGATGTGGGTATCAACCGGATTGAAACCGAGACCGGCAGCCACCTGGTAGGGGATGTCGACTATGCCAGCGCCCGCCTGGTGGCCAGCGCGATCACCCCGGTACCGGGTGGGGTCGGGCCGATGACCATTGCCTATCTGATGAAGAACACCGTGATTGCCACACAGTTGCAGCAATCCCGGTAGACGCTGGCTGTTGTGCTGTCCTGGCAGACGCCATCGCCGGCAAGCCGACTCCCACTGGGTTTGTGTCGTACGCAAATGGGTAGTCGACACTGCCCCCTGTAGGAGCCGGCTTGCCGGCGATGCGATATCAGCCGTTACAGCGTTTCACCGGCCGGCACACCGGGTCCAGGCTCAATGGTTGTAAGCGCGCTCATTGTGCTCGGCCAGGTCCAGCCCCATCTCTTCCACCGACTCATCGGCGCGCAAGCCGATCAACACCTTGATCACCTTGAGAATCACCCAACTGACGACAAAGCAGTAGGCCGTGGTCAGCGCCACCCCCTTGATCTGCGCCAGGACCTGCCCGCCCAGGGTCACGCCCTCCACCAGGCCGCCCATCGACGGCACGCAGAACACCCCGGTCAGCACCGCGCCGATCATGCCGCCGATGCCATGCAGTCCGAAGACATCGAGGCTGTCGTCATAGCCGAAGCGTCGTTTCAGCACGGTCACACTCAGGTAGCAGAACACCCCGCACAACAAGCCGATGGCCAGGGCACCGCCGACGCCGACATAGGCGCAGGCCGGGGTGATCCCCACCAAACCGGCCAAGGCACCGCTGGCCAGGCCCAGGGCACTGGGTTTGCCGACCTTGAACCACTCGGTGAACATCCAGCCGAGAATACCGGCACAGGCGCCCAACTGGGTATTGAGCATGACGATGCCCGATAGCCCGTTGAGACCGCCGCCGGAACCGATATTGAAACCGAACCAGCCGACCCAGAGCATCGCCGCGCCGGCCATGGTCAGGCTCAGGTTGTGCGCCGGCATCGGCTCGTTCTGATAACCCTTGCGCTTGCCGAGGATCAGGCACGCGGCCAGGGCGGCGACGCCGGCATTGATATGCACGGCGGTGCCGCCGGCAAAGTCGAGCACGCCCCAGTTGTGCATCAGGGCCCCGGACCCGCCCCAGACCATATGCGCCACCGGCGCGTAGACCAGGGTGAACCAGACCGCCATGAACAGCAGCGCCGCCGAGAACTTCATGCGCTCGGCAAAGGCCCCGGCAATCAGCGCCGGGGTGATGATGGCGAAGGTCATCTGGAAGGTCACGAACACCCCTTCCGGGATATCACCCACCAGGCTGTCGGGTTTCATTCCGGCCAGGAAGGCCCGGCTCAGGCCACCTACAAAGCTGTTGAAGGTCACCTGGCCGTCGATCATGCCGGTGGTGTCGACCACCATGCTGTAGCCGTAGATCACCCACAACACGCCGACCAGACCAGCGACACCGAAGCACTGGGTGAACAGCGAGAGCATGTTTTTTGCTCGGACCAGGCCGCCGTAGAACAGCGCCAGGCCCGGCAGGCACATGAACAGCACCAGCACCGCCGCGGTGATCATCCAGGCGGTGCTGCCGGTATTGAGGGTCGGGGTGTCGGCTGCTTGAGCCACGGGTGCTATCGCACCGAGGGCCAGCAGCAGTAAAAGGGATTTGCCAGGTAGACGATTGACCATTATTGAAGCTCCTGCAAAAAGAATGGGGATGTCTGGCAGCGAGCAATGTGAGAGTGGACGGGCCTCGGGGCCTCTTCGAATGATGAACGTGCAAATACCGCCGTCCCTGTCAGGGCCCGTCACGGCTGAGCACGCTCTCTGCAGGAGCCAGCTTGCTGGCGATGAGGCCGGTGAGCCTTGCATCGTCTGAGCGGCCGCTATCGCCAGCAAGCTGGCTCCTACAGGTTTTTCGGCGTGTTCAAGATTCCATTGGAGTCTTGGTTCAGTAGCCCGAACCCGGAATCCACGACGTGCCGGCCAGCGGCACCCGGGCCATGGCCGCCGATTCCACGGTCAGGGCCACCAGGTCCTCGGGATCGAGGTTATGCAGGTGCGACTTGCCACAGGCCCGCGCCATGGTCTGCGCCTCCAGCACCAGCACCCGCAGGTAGTTGGCCAGGCGCCGGCCGCCTTCCACCGGATCGAGGCGCTTGGACAGCTCCGGGTCCTGGGTGGTGATCCCCGCCGGGTCACGACCGTTCTGCCAGTCATCGTAAAAGCCGGCCGCCGAGCCGATCTTCTTCAACTCCTCGTCCAGGCGCGGGTGGTTGTCACCCAGGGCAATCAATGCCGCCGTGCCGATCGCCACCGCATCGGCCCCCAGCGCCATGGCCTTGGCCACATCGGCGCCGTTGCGAATCCCGCCCGAGACGATCAACTGCACCTTGCGATGCATGCCCATCTCCTGCAACGCCTGGACCGCCTGGGGAATCGCCGGCAGGATCGGAATCCCCACATGTTCGATAAACACCTCCTGGGTCGCCGCCGTGCCGCCCTGCATGCCATCGAGCACAATCACGTCGGCCCCGGCCTTGACCGCCAGCTTGACGTCGTAATACGGCCGGCTGGCGCCGATCTTCACGTAGATCGGTTTTTCCCAATCGGTGATTTCCCGCAACTCGGCAATCTTGATCGCCAGGTCGTCCGGGCCGGTCCAGTCCGGGTGCCGACAGGCGCTGCGCTGGTCGACGCCGATCGGCAGCGTGCGCATGCCCGCTACGCGCTCGGTGACTTTCATCCCCAGCAGCATGCCGCCACCGCCCGGCTTGGCGCCCTGCCCCAGGACGATCTCGATGGCATCGGCCTTGCGCAGATCATCCGGGTTCATGCCATAACGCGACGGCAGGTATTGATAGACCAGGTGCTGCGATTGCCCGCGCTCTTCCGGGGTCATGCCGCCGTCACCGGTGGTGGTGCTGGTGCCGGCGATAGTCGCGCCACGACCGAGGGCTTCCTTGGCATTGGCCGACAGCGCGCCGAAGCTCATGCCGGCAATGGTCACCGGAATCTTCAGGTGGATCGGCTTCTTGGCGAAGCGGTTGCCGAGAATCACATCGGTCCCGCACTTCTCCCGGTAGCCTTCCAGCGGGTAGCGCGAGACGCTGGCACCGAGCAGCAGCAAGTCATCGAAGTGCGGCAGCTTGCGCTTGGTGCCGCCACCCCGGATGTCATAGATACCGGTCTCGGCGGCACGCTGGATTTCCTGGATGGTCAGGCGGTCGAAGGTGGCGGATTCACGCAGCACCGGAGTAGCGGCTTTTGGGTTAACAGGGTCGCTCATGGCAGTTCTCCTCGCGTGGATCAGTACGCGGACGCGTTATCGACTTTGAAGTTGTACAACTGACGGGCCGAGCCATAGCGCTTGAAGCTGGCGGGGGACTCGTCGAAACCGGCGCGGTTGAGCAGTTCCTGCAACTCTTCCAGGTGCTCGGCGCGCATCTCTTTCTCGACGCAATCCGACCCCAGGGACTGCACGCTGCCTTTGACGTAGATACGGGTTTCGTAGAGCGAATCGCCCAGGGCATCGCCGGCATCGCCACACACCACCAGGCGCCCGGCCTGGCCCATGAAGCAGCTCATATGGCCGATGCTGCCGCCGACCACGATATCGATGCCCTTCATCGAGATCCCGCAACGGGCCCCGGCATCACCCTCGATCACCAGCAGACCGCCATGGGCCGTGGCTCCGGCCGCCTGGGAGGCGCTGCCCTTGATCCGGACCATGCCGGACATCATGTTCTCCGCCACACCGACACCAGCATTGCCGTGCACGGTGATGCTCGCCTTCTGGTTCATGCCCGCGCAGTAGTAACCGGCATGGCCCTGGATATCGATGGACACCGCCTGGTTCACCCCCACCGCGAGGTTGTGCTTGCCGTTGGAATGGGTCACCACCCATTCACGGTCCTCTAGCTGATGGACCTGGTCATGCAGCGCCTGGTTGAGGTCGCGCACCGAGGCCGTGGAAAGATCGATGGTTTTCATGCAGGCACTCCTTAAGCTGATTCGCGTTCCCAGAGGTACAGGGTGGCCGGTGCCGGCTCCCAGACCTTGGCGTGTTCGATACCCGGCAGGCTCGACAGGGCCTGGTATTCCGAGGCCATGGCCACGTAGTCGTCGGTTTCGGCGATGATCGCCGGCTTGCAGGCCACCGGGTCGCGGATCACCGCAAAGCCGTTGCGGGTGCCGATGGCGAAGGTGAAGAAGCCATCGAGGTCGCGCAGTGAATGGTCCAGCGCCTGCTTCAGCGAGTCGCCCTGTTGCAGGCGCCAGGTCAGGTAACCGGCGGCCACTTCGGTGTCGTTGTCGGTCTCGAAATGAATGCCTTCGCGCTTGAGTTCCTGGCGCAGACGGAAGTGGTTGGACAGCGAGCCGTTGTGCACCAGGCACAGGTCCGCGCCAGTGGAGAACGGGTGACTGCCTTCCAGGGTCACCGCGCTTTCGGTGGCCATGCGGGTATGCCCGATAATGTGGCTGCCCTGCATGCCGGCCAGGCCGAAACGCCGGGAAATCTCCAGCGGCAGGCCCATGCCCTTGAGGATTTCGATGCTCTGTCCGGCGCTCATGATCCGCACCGACGGCGCCAGCTCATTGAGCAGCGCCCGGACCGGGGCTTCAGTGGCCTGGATTTTCAGCACCACGGCACTGGCGTTCTGAAACCAGTCCAGGGAGCAGCCCAGGCGCCCTTCCAGCTCGGCCATCAGTGGTTGCCAGTCGAAACCCTCAGTGGTCGCCTGCAAGGTCAGTTTGAGCCAGCCGTCGGCCACTTCATCACCGTAGATGGCAAAGCCGGCGCTGTCCGGGCCACGGTCGGTCATGGCCAGCAACATCGGCTCGAACAACTGGCCGAGCCGGGCTTCCAGCTGCGGATTTTTCAGGTAAAGCCCTACGATCCCACACATATCAAGTCTCCCTCGAAGACACAGGACGCCCGGTTTGACCCCGACCGCCCGAATGGTTGTTGAAGCGGTCGGTCAGAAGAATTCGGTGTAGCGCTGGATTTCCCAGTCGGAGACATGGCGGCTGTATTCCACCCACTCCATGCGCTTGAGCTTGATGAACTCGCCGACGATTTGCGGGCCCATGACCTCGGCGAACAGCGGGTCGGCTTCGAGGGCGTCGGTGGCTTCCTTGAGCGATTGCGGCAAGGTCTTGATGCCCCGGGCGGCGATCTGCTCCAGGCTCAGGCTGTAGAGGTTTTCGTTGCAGACATGCTCGACTTCCAGTTGCCGGTCGATGCCGTCCAGGCCTGCGGCGATGATCGCGGCGCTGACCAGGTAGGGGTTGCAGCCGGCATCCGGCAGGCGGAATTCGAGGCGTCCGTAAGGCACGCGGACCATCGCCGAGCGGTTGTTGGCGCCGAAGGCGATAAAGGCCGGGGCCCAGGTCGCGCCGGACAGGGAGTTACCCACCACCAGGCGCTTGTAGGAGTTCACCGTCGGCGCGGCGAAGGCACACAGCGCCGGGCCATGGGCGAGCAGGCCGGCGGCGAAGTGATAGGCCAGCTTCGACAGGCCCATGCCGCTCGGGTCGCTGGCGTCATGGAACAGGTTCTTGTTCTCGGCGCTGGCGATCGACAGGTGAAAGTGCATGCCGTTGCCGGCCCGCTTCGGGTCGGGCTTGGGCATGAACGAGCAGATCATGCCCAGGTCGTTGGCGATCTCGCCGGCAGCCATGCGGAAGAAGGTGAAGCGGTCGGCCGAGGTCAGGGCATCGCTGTAGGTGTAGTTGATCTCGAACTGGCCGTTGGCGTCTTCGTGGTCGATCTGGTAAACCTCGAAATCCACCGCTTGCAGCGACTCGGTCAGGTGCTCGAGAAACACCCGGGAACGCGACAGGCCCTTGTAGTCGTAGCAGGGCTTGTCGAGGTTGTCGCTGGCGTCGACCGCTTGCAGCTTGCCCTCGGCGTCACGGCGGAACAGGCTGAACTCCGGTTCCAGGCCAGTGTTGAGGGTCCAGCCCTTGTCCTGCAGGCGCCGGACCTGTTGTTGCAGGACATAGCGGCTGTCATAGGGATGCGGCTGGCCATCGACATGCCCGACACAGACCACGCGGCCATACCCCGGCTGCCAGGGCACCGGCGTCAGGGTCGACAGATCGCCACGGGCCATGAAGTCCGGACCGTGGGGCTCCATGCCCATGCCGCAGATGGCGAAACCGGCAAATCCGGCCCCTTCTTCCGCCACCGTCTTGAGTCCGCACACCGGCACCGATTTGGTTTTTGCCGCGCCATGGATATCGACAAATTGCGCAAGCACGTACTTGATCCCGTGCTTGTCGATAAGGCGCTGGGTTTCTGCTGGCAACATGGGGTCTTCACTCCTCGTGAAAAGGCAAAGCGCTAGGGATGGAGTTGACGCTCTCAACCTTCTTTATTCCGCAGAAGAAAGTTAATTTCTCTTCAGGAATGCAAAGCCCTTGCCAAGTCCCGCCATGCCGAAGTGCGACATCAGTGACCGCGCATTTGTGCTGTATATATGGGAAAATTGTTTTCCTTGTGGGAATACACCGCAGCGGCGGACCACACAGGTTGCCGCCTTGCACTTTCTCAGTGCGAAACTAATATTATTGAACAGAAACCGTGCAGGTCCCGATGAATATGCCGAACGAGCTCGAACCCCGCCTCAAGCTGGAGCAGTACCTGGGCATGCAGATCAAGCGCCAGCGCCTGGCCCAGGACCTGAAGCTGTCCGATGTGGCGAAGATCGCCGGCATCAGCCAGGGCATGTTGAGCAAGATCGAAAACGCCCAGGTGTCCACCAGCCTCGATACCCTGAGCCGCCTGTGCGACGTGCTCGGGCTGCCGATGTCCAAGCTGTTCAGCCAGTACGACCAGCAAGGTGGCAGTGCCCTGCTGGTCAAGGCCGACCAGGGCATGGAGGTGGTGCGCCGGGGCACGGAGAAAGGCCACACCTACCACCTGCTCAACCATACCCGCGGGCCGAAGAAGAGCTTCGAGGCGTATATGGTCAGCATGGATGACGCCAGCGAGGAGTTTCCGACCTTCTCCCATCCCGGCACCGAGTTCCTGCATCTGCTCGAAGGCGAGCTGATCTACCGCCACGGCAATCAGCTGTACCGCATGGAAGCCGGTGACAGCCTGACCTTCGAAGGCGAAGTGCCCCACGGTCCCGAGCAATTGGTGCAGGTGCCGATCCGCCTGCTGTCGATCATGAACTACGGCAACGGCAACGAATAAACCCGCCCCTCGCGCACGACGGCCAGAAACGCTGTCGTGCCGCCTGATATTTCCCACCAGTTAAAAAACTTTCAGAAACCTCTGGACGTCCCCCGCGCATTTCCCCTATAAAGCCGCTATTGGGAATATTTTATTCCCCATAAGAAAATACGCTTCATCCATGAAGCTGGCTTCACCGTTGTTTTTTATCGCCCTGCGATGAGCTGCCGCCACCCTCCCGAGGACGCGTCATGCAACACGACAAAAACCATTTCATCATCAAGATCAGCTGTCCGGCGGTGTCCGGGATCGTCGCCGCCGTCACCACTTACCTGGCGGACAACGGTTGCTACATCGGGGAGATGGCGCAATTCGACGACGAGTTCAGCGGCAAGTTTTTCATGCGTGCGGTGTTCCGCTTCAACGACGGCCTGCCCGCCGATATCGAGACGCTCAAGGCCGGCTTCGCCGACGTGGCCAAGGCCTTCGACATGGCCTGGGAGCTACACGATACGCGCCAGCCCATGCGCGTGCTGCTGATGGTGAGCAAGTTCGACCATTGCCTCACCGACCTGCTCTACCGCTACCACAAGGGCGAGATGGACATGACCATCACCGCCATCGTCTCCAATCACCTGGACCTGCGGCCCATGGCCGAGCGCGAAGGCATCCGCTTCATCTACCTGCCGGTGACCCAGGACACCAAGGCCCGCCAGGAAGCCGAGCTGATGACCATCATCGACGACACCCGCACCGACCTGGTGGTCCTGGCGCGCTACATGCAGATCCTCTCAGACGACCTGTGCCGGCAGCTCTCGGGCCGGGCGATCAATATCCACCATTCGTTCCTGCCCGGTTTCAAAGGTGCCAAGCCCTATCACCAGGCTTACCAGCGCGGGGTGAAACTGATTGGCGCCACCGCCCACTACGTCACCAGCGACCTGGACGAAGGTCCGATCATCGAGCAGGAAGTACAACGGGTCGACCACGTGTACCGCCCCGATGACCTGGTGGCGACCGGTCGCGACACCGAAACCGTGGCCCTGTCCAAGGCGGTCAAGTACCACCTGGAGCACCGGGTTTTCCTCAACCAGGACAGAACGGTGATCTTCCGGTGAACACACCCCGACTGATAGATGGCAAGGCCGCTTCGGCGCGGGTCCTGGAACAGGTGCGTCGTGAAGTCGGCGAGCTGCTCGCCCAGGCAGTGCAACCGGCGCTGGCGGTGATCCTGGTGGGCAGCGACCCGGCCAGCCAGGTCTATGTGCGCAACAAGATCCTGCGCGCCGATGAGGTGGGGATTCGCTCCCAGGAGCATCGCCTGCCCGGCGACACCAGCACCGAGCAGTTGCTGAACCTGATCAAGGGCCTCAACGACGATCCCTCGATCAACGGCATCCTCCTGCAACTCCCGCTGCCGGCGCAGATCGACGAACTGCGGGCCCTGGAAGCCATCGACCCGCGCAAGGACGTGGACGGTTTCCACAGTGAAAACGTCGGCGGCCTGAGCCAGGGCCGCGACGTGCTCGCCCCTTGCACTCCCAGCGGCTGCCTGCACCTGCTGGAACAAACCTGCGGCGATCTGCGCGGCAAGCATGCGGTGGTGGTCGGCCGCTCGAATATCGTCGGCAAACCCATGGCGGCTTTGCTGCTCAAGGCCGATTGCTCGGTCACCGTGCTCCACTCCCGTAGCCATGATGCCCAGGCGCTGTGCCGCCAGGCCGATATCGTGATTGCCGCCGTCGGCCGCGCCGGTCTGATCGACGCCAGCTGGCTGAAACCGGGAGCGGTGGTGATCGATGTGGGGATCAATCGGATTGATACCGGGAATGGCAGCCGCCTGGTCGGCGATGTCGATTTCGCCAACGCCCTGCCCCAGGTCTCGGCGATTACTCCGGTCCCCGGCGGCGTCGGCCCGATGACCATCGCCTTCCTGATGAAAAACACCGTGATCGCCGCCCGCCAGCAACACCAAGCGCAACGCAACCAATCGGAGGCCGTATGCCATTCAATCTATTGAAATACGGACTGAGCGCCGAATACCCGGTGGACGTCGACCTGCCGCCGCCCTGCGAGCTCAAGCCGTCCTATGACGTGGTGATCATCGGCGCCGGCGGCCATGGCCTGGCCACCGCCTACTACCTGTCACGCTACCACGGCATCAACAATATCGCCGTGCTGGAGAAGGCCTACCTGGGCGGCGGCAACACCGCGCGCAATACCGCGGTGATCCGCTCCAACTACCTCACCAGCGAAGGCGTGCGCTTCTATGCCGAGTCGGTGAAGCTGTTCCAGAACCTCTCCAACGAATTCGACTTCAACATCATGTACTCGGAGCGCGGCCAACTGACCCTGGCCCACACCGATGCGACGGTGCGCTCGTTCCGCCAGCGCGCCGAGGTCAACAAGCACTTCGGCGGCCGCACGGAAATGATCGACCGCCAGCAGATTCGCGAGCTGGTGCCCAGCCTCAATCTCGACCCCGGCCATCTGCCGGTGCTCGCCGGGCTCTGGCATATCGACGGCGCCACCGCACGGCATGACGCGGTGGCCTGGGGCTACGCCAAGCAAGCGGCCAAGCGCGGGGTGGAGATTCATCAGCTCACCGAGGTCCAGGACCTGGTGATCGAGAACGGCCGGATCCGCGCGCTGAAAACCAATCGCGGCACCGTGCAGTGTGGCTGCGTGGTCCAGGCCATCGCCGGGCACAGTTCGCTGTTGATGGCCAAGGCCGGGATCCGTTCGCCGATCCAGACCTTTCCCTTGCAGGCCATGGTGACCCAGCCGTTCAAGCCCTTCCTCGATCCGCTGGTGAGCTCCTCGGCGCTGCATTGCTATGTGCAGCAGACCAGTCGCGGCGAAGTGGTGTTCGGCGGTGGCTCGGACCCCTACCCGCTGTTCAACAGCCGTTCGACCCTGGACCTGAAGGAAAGCCTGCTGGCCCATGCCATCGAGATGTTCCCGTTCCTGGCCAACGCCAAGCTGATGCGCCAGTGGGCCGGGATCACCGACATGACCCCGGACTACAGCCCGATCATGGGCCTGTCGCCGGTGGAAAATTACTACCTGGACGCCGGCTGGGGCACCTGGGGCTTCAAGGCCACGCCGATCTGCGGCAAGACCATGGCCGAGCTGGTTGCCAGCGGCGGCCGGGTGCCGGAGCTGATCAAGCCCTTCGGTCTCGAGCGTTTCAGCACCTTCCAGCAAGTCAACGAAATGGGCGCCACGGCGGCCAGCCACTAACGGAGAGCGGACTGTGAAAATCATCAATTGCCCGCTCAACGGGCCGCGCAATATCAGTGAGTTCACCTACGGCGGCGAGTTCAAGCCGATGCCGGACCCGGGCACCTGCAGCGATGCCGAGTGGGCGGACTATGTCTTCAACAGCGAAAACCGCGCCGGGGTGGTCCGCGAGTGGTGGATGCACACGCCTTCCAGCTACTGGTTCCTGGCCGAGCGCCACACCGTCAGCGACGAGATCATCCGCACCTTCGATGCCAGGGAACTGTTCAGTTCACGGCTCGACTTCAATGCCCCTCAGTCCCGGGAGATCGCCGGATGAACAGTTTCAACCGCCTGCCCGCCCCCATGGGTTTGCTGATCGACCGCGACCAGCCGCTGGACTTCAGCTTTGACGGCAAGGCCTACCAGGGTTTCAAGGGCGACAGCATCGCCAGCGCCCTGCTCGCCAATGGCCGTTTCCTGCTCTCGCGCTCCTTCAAGTACCACCGCCCCCGTGGCCCGCTGACCATGGCCGGCCAGGACGCCAACAGCCTGGTGCAGTTGCCTCGCGAGCCGAATGTGCTGGCCGATGCTTATCCACTGGAAGCCGGCCTGGAGGTCCAGGGGCAGAATTTCAACGGTTCCCTGGATAACGACCGCGATGCCTACCTCGGCAAGTTCTCCAAATTCATGCCGGTGGGCTTCTATTACCGCTCGTTCTACAAACCCAGGGGCATGTGGAAAGTCTGGGAGCCGATCATTCGCAAGAAAGCCGGCCTGGGCGTGCTCGACCTGAAGTTCCAGCCCGAGTACTACGACAAGGCCTACCTGTTCACCGACCTGGCGGTGATCGGCGCCGGGCCCGCCGGGTTGCAGGCGGCCTTGACCGCCGCCAACTGCGGGGCCCAGGTGCTGTTGATCGAACAGCAACCGGTGCTCGGCGGCGCCCTCGCTTACGCGCGTTTCGATATCGCCGGCAGCCGTGCCGAGCACCTGCGCCGGGAACTGCTGGAGGCGGTCCTTGGCCACGCCAATATCCGCGTGCTGAGCGATGCCACCTGCAATGCCTGGTTCACCGACAATTACCTGCCGGTGATCCAGGGCAAGCGGATGTACAAGGTCCGCGCCCGCCAGTGCCTGGTGTGCAGCGGCGCGTTCGACCAGCCGGTGATTTTCCGCAACAACGACCTGCCCGGCGTCATGCTGTGCAGCGCCGCGCAACGCCTGATGAAGCTCTACGCGGTCAAGCCGGGCAAACGCGCGGTGGTGTTGACCGGCAACGATGACGGCTACTACACCGCCCTCGACCTGCACGACCAAGGGGTCGAGGTGGCCGCGCTGGTAGACCTGCGCAATAGCGCCGACCCGGCCCTGTCCCGCGCCCTGGAGCAACGCAAGATCCCCCACCTGACCGGCAGCACGGTCTATGAAGCCCTGCACGAAAAGGGCATGCGCCACGTCAACGGCGTGGAGGTGCGCACCATCAGCGGCCAGGGCCAGGTCAGCGACAGCGGCCTGCGCCTGGACTGCGACCTGCTGTGCATGTCCGCCGGCTATATGCCTGTTTACCAGCTGCTTTGCCAGGCCGGCGGCAAGCTGGCCTACGACGACCAGAAGGCCGAATTCAACCTCAGCGGCCTGCCGGCCAACCTCGCTGTCGCCGGTTCCGCCAATGGCCGTCATGGCCTGGACAACGTTCTCGCCGACGGTGCCAATGCAGGGCTCGACGCGGCCAGGGCCCTGGGGCTGAGCGTCGGCGCCGAGCGGGCGAACTACGCCCGGGAAAACCCGGTGAATTTCGACTGGCCGATTTTCCCGCACCCCAAGGGCAAGGACTTCGTCGACTTCGACGAGGACCTGCAGGTGCGCGATATCATCAACGCGACCAAAATCGGCTACCGCGACGTGCAACTGGTCAAACGTTATTCGACCGTGGGCATGGGACCGTCCCAGGGCCGCCATTCGGCCTTGCCCACCGCACGCCTGGTCGCGGCCTCGACCCAGCGCAATATCAGCGAAACCGGCGTCACCACGGCCCGACCGCCGTTTGTCGCGGAAAAGCTGGCCCACGTCGCCGGCCGCGCCTTCGATCCTTACCGGCAGACCCCGATGCACCGCCGTCACTTGGAAGCCGGCGCGAAAATGATGCCGGCCGGCATCTGGCAACGCCCGGCGTTCTACGGCAAGGCCGAAGACCGCGAGCGCTGCATGCAGGAAGAAGCCCGCCACGTACGCACCAAGGTCGGCCTGATCGACGTCTCGACCCTTGGCGGCCTCGATATCCGTGGACCGGATGCGGCCGAGTTGCTGAACCGGATGTACACCTTCGCCTTTCTCAAGCAACCGGTGGGCCGCTCGCGTTATGCGCTGATGACCAACGAACAGGGCGCGGTAATCGACGACGGCGTCTGCGCGCGTTTCGCCGAGGAGCATTTCTACGTCACCGCCACCACCAGCGGCGTCGACCGCATCTACCAGCAGATGCTCAAGTGGAATGCCCAGTGGCGCCTGGACGTGGACATCGCCAACGTCACCGCGGCCCTTTGCGCGGTCAACGTCGCCGGACCCGATTCGCGCAAGGTCCTGGAACAGCTTTGCCCGGACCTCGACCTGAGCGCCGACGGTTTCCCGTACCTGGCGGTGCGCCAGGGCACGGTCGCGGGGATCAAGGCACGGTTGCTGCGGGTCGGCTTCGTCGGCGAGTTGGGCTATGAAATCCACGTGCCGGCCCGCCATGGCCTGGCGCTCTGGGATGCCCTGGTCAGTGCCGGCCAGGCCCACGACATCCGGCCCTTCGGCGTCGAGACCCAGCGTCTGCTGCGCCTGGAAAAAGGCCACGTGATCATCAGCCAGGACACCGACGGCATGACCCATCCGGCGGAGATCGACATGGGCTGGGCGGTCAGTCGCAGCAAGCCGTTCTTCGTCGGTCGGCGCTCGCTGGACATCCTCGAAGCCCAGCCGCTCAAGCGCAAACTGGTGGGTTTCACCCTGCCCAAGGGCAGCCCGCAACCGCTGGAGGGCCATCTGGTGCTCGACGGTGCGGACATCAGCGGCAACGTCACCTCCTGCGAGTATTCCGCAAGCCTTGGCCGAATCATCGGCCTGGCCTATGCCGGGGCCCGCCAGAGCGAGCCGGGGCAACAGATTCCGATCCGCGTCGAAGGCGCGATCGTGGTCATGGCCACCGTGGTGAAACTGCCTTTCTTCGATCCCGAAAACCTGCGTCAGGGGCTTTGACTCATGTCCATTTTCGCCACGCATGACCCCATCGTGACTGCCTTGCCAAGCCACACACTGAGCGATTTGACCGACCTGCCGCGGGTCGGCTTTCGCGGCCGCGACAGCGCCCAGGCGCTACAGGCCAGCGGTTTCAGCCTGCCGGATCGGCCCAACCGTTGCGTCACCCAGGAAGATGGCAGCCAGGTCATCAGCCTGTCGGCCAGCGAGTACCTGCTGCTGGGCAGTCCCCGGGACCAGGGCTTGCGAATCGCCGATGAAGAAGCCCGCTGGGAACTCGACCATCAGGCCAACTACTTGCTACCACGCCAGGACAGCCATGCCTGGCTGCAACTGAGTGGCGAGCGGGTGCCCGAGGTGATGGCAAAGATCTGCGGGGTCGACCTGCGTCCGCAGGCCTTCGGGCCGGGGTCGGTGGCGCAGACCTCGGCGGCGCGGATCAACGTCATCGTGATCAATCCCCAGGTAGCCGAGGTCGCGACCTTGCATATCCTCTTCGACCGGGCATCACTCAGCTATTTTCGCGGGGCGTTGCTCGATGCCCTGGAGGAGTTCGGGGTGCAGGGCTAGCAACAGCCTTCGGCAGAAGGCTGGCGTGAACGGCGGGTGACGCGTTTGACAGCCGGTGGTGGGTACGAACCTAGTTCATGCCACCGGCAAAAGCCCTGCGCCCGGCCTTCATCTCGGTGCGCAATTCGCCGATGAAATTGGCAATCGAACGGATGCTGGTGAAGCCGCTGGTGGATACGCCATTGAGCTGCAGATCCACGCGACCCGAAATCGGATCGAAGATCTTGATCATCAAGGCACCGCTGGCATTCACCGTGCAGGTGCAGGACAGCGGAAGAAAGCCGGATTCAATGATCT
Source organism: Pseudomonas gingeri (assembly GCF_013385425.1). Lineage (GTDB taxonomy): Bacteria > Pseudomonadota > Gammaproteobacteria > Pseudomonadales > Pseudomonadaceae > Aquipseudomonas > Aquipseudomonas gingeri_D. The sequence continues at coordinate 222,343 of NZ_JACAQA010000002.1, forward strand.
GGCAGAGCTCTGCTTCTGGAATCATGCTGTTCATCCTTGATGATCAGTCCGGGTAGTGCTTGAAGAGTCCAGCATAGACCGGTTTTTTCAAACGCAAGACTCTGCGCGAGCAGATCGCTCAAGGGACTGTGATGCCTGTCACAGACAGGCACCCATCCCGCCGCGCCATCCGACGAATTGCACTCCCCCGCGACACATGGCCGATATGGCCTCGCGGCAGCACCTCTCAGCGCTGCTGCGAGGCAAAGCGGCCCTTGCCCGCCTGCTTCGCTTCGTACATTCGACTGTCCGCCTCACGCAACAGCTGTGTCGCGGATCTCGGATCATCGCGCCGGTACACCGCAATCCCGATACTCACCCCCACCTGCACGGTGGCCGCCCCGATCAGCACCGGCTCATTGATCAGTTGGATCAGTTTTTGCGCCAACTGCTCCGCGTCCTGGGTGCCGCCGAACTGGCCCTCCACCACGGCGGTAAATTCATCGCCCGCCAGCCGGAACACCGCATCCGTCTCCCGCAGGCAGGTCTTCAGCTTCTCGGCCACGATCTGCAGCAACAGGTCGCCGATTTCATGGCCAAAGGTATCGTTCACCGCCTTGAAACCATCCAGGTCAAGAAACAGCACCCCCAGGGGAACGCCGGTCCGGCGTGCCCTGGCCATTGCGTTGGGCAGGTATTCGAGCAAGGAGCGGCGGTTTGGCAATCCGGTCAGGGTATCGGTCAACGCCTCTTTCTCACGGCGCTCGGCCATGGCCTTGCGTTCGGTAATGTCGTGCAGGAAAACACTGAAAAACCGGTGCCCATCGATTGCGACCGGACTGATCCGCACCTCGACGGGAAAGACCGTGCCGTCACGCCGCAACGCCGATATCTCCAGGCGTTGGCGCAGCGCTTCATCATCACCGGTAGCCAGATACTGCCGCCACGCCGTCAGGCGAGCCTCGCGCATGGCCGTGGGGATGACCAGTTTTTCCAGTGACTGGCCCAGCGCTTCATCACGGGACCAGCCGAAGGTCGTCTCGGCCATGCGGTTCCAGGCCCTTATGGCGCCGGCCTCATCGATACTCACGTAGGCATCGCTGGCGTGCTCCAGCACCGCCGACAGCTCCGCCTCACGCTGCCTGAGCTCGCGATCGGCCTGCAGCCGTTGCAGCATCGTATGGGAGAGCATTTCATTGGCCCGCTGCAACTCCGCGGTACGTTCCTCGACACGCTGCTCCAGCCCGTGCCGCAGCGCCTGCAGGGACGCCTCGGTTTCCTTGCGGCGCTGGATGTTCTGGACCGTCGCGATGTAGTACTCCAGGTCACCGTCCACCGACAGCAGCTTGGCCACATGCAGGTCGACCCAGACCGAGGAGCCGTCCTTGTGCCGGTACCTTTTCTCAAGCTGATAACGATCGATTTCGCCACGGTTCAACTGGCGCAACAGATTCAAGTCACTGTCCAGGTCGTCGGGGTGAGTGATGTCCTGGAAGCTCAGGGTCATGAGTTCGTCGGCGTCGTAACCGACGATGGAACAGAACGCACTGTTGAGGCTGAGGAAGCGCCCGTCGCCCGCGACCGCCGCGATGCCCGTGGGCGCCAGGGCAAAGGCGGTTTTCAGGCGCGCCTCACTGGCCGCAAAGGCCGCCGCGGAGTGGGTGATATGGGAACGGGACAGCAACGCGGCTTCGCGCATCTGGAATTCCCGGCTGACCAGCCCGGCAAAGTCCTCCAGGATCTGCTGCGCCTCATCGGTGAAAACCCGGGCCTTGATATCTATCGCGCAGAGCGTACCCAGCGCATAGCCCTCGATGGAGCGGATCGGCGCGCCCGCATAGAAACGAATATGTGGAGCGCTGGTGACCAGCGGATTGGATGAAAACCGCGGATCATTCAGCGCATCCTGGACCACCATCGTATGCTCTTGCTCGATGGCAATGGTGCAGAAGGAAATATCCCTGGGTGTCTGCCGGATGTCCAACCCGAACCTGGACTTGAACCACTGGCGGTCGCTGTCGATCAGCGAAATCAGCGCAATGGGCATCCCGAGCGTGGCGGACAGCAACCGGGTCAGGCGATCAAAAACCGGCTCTGCCTCGGTGTCGAGCACCTCCAGAGCGCGCAACAGCTTTAAACGTCCAGCTTCGGTATGGGGCAAAATAGACGACCTCTCTCAGCTGACCCACCTGCGTTCTCCCTTCCATGTCGAGAATAGTGCAGCGATTCGCTCCGGGCGTGTGTTGGAGCCGCAGGCCACGGTCAGCACGGCTTGATGCTCACAGCATATGCCATTCTGGGTGGGCTTCAAGAAGGGGATGGTATTAGACTGGACCGGGCGATGAGTGCGGGGCGCTTGTCAAATGATCAAAGGATGAGCGCAGTGAACCGTACCAGACATATCTGCCTGATGGCGGACTACAACCAGTGGATGAACGCCAAGGTCTATGCGTCGGCCAAGACTTTGCCCGAAGAAGAGCTGGGCGCCGACAGGAAAGCCTTTTTCGGCTCGATTCTCGGGACGTTGAACCATCTGGCGGCCGGGGACAGGGTCTGGCTACAGCGATTCGCCCGGCACCCGGCGCAATACCTGGCCCTGGAGCCGATTCGACAACTGCCCACGCCCGAGCGCCTCGACCAGTTGCTGTTTCCCGGTTTCCAGGAGCTTGCGGTGCATCGGGCATGGCTCGATCAAATCATTGTCGAGTGGTCGGGCTCGGTGACAGAGTCGGACCTGGAGCATCCGCTCCACTACAAAAGCATGAAAGGCGTACCGGCTGACAAGAACTTCTATGGCCTGGTCATGCATTTTTTCAACCACCAGACCCATCACCGTGGGCAAGTGACCACCTTGCTGTCGCAGGCAGGTGTCGATGTCGGGAGTACGGATCTGGTGGGGCTTGTTCCGGACGAATTCCCCACATAATTGACGCCCGCTACCGTCCTGCCTTCCACGAAGGCGACGGGGCGTCCGACTCAGCGGTTCTTCGGCACCCTGCTAGGGCAAAGTGTCGCGCTTGGCGAAGATGCTTGCCATTTGCGCCGCGTTCTCGGTTCCCCAGGTACACAGCGGGACGATCGCATCAGCCAGACTGCGACCGAGCGGGGTCAGTGAGTAGTCCACGCGCGGCGGCACCTCCTTGTAGTCGGTCCTCGTTATGACCCGATCGGCTTCCAGATCCTTCAATTGCTGGATCAGCACCTTGTCGCTGACGCCTTGGGTCAAGCGCTTGAGCTCGCCGTAGCGCTTCGGGCCGCCGCGCAGGAAAAACAGGACCAGCGGTTTCCACTTGCCCGAGATGATACGCAGCGTGGCATTGAGCCCACAGCCGGTGTCGCAGATTTCAGAGGGTGTCGTCATTTTTTTGGGTACTTACCTAAAAGTGCATACTTGTCCTTAGGTTATCAGAACTGCATCCTTGGCCTCAAGCAAGCGGTTCCCTGCTTGCATACACAATGCTTAGGAAGGATGCACGTCATGACCAGACTGAATGGAAAGACCGCCGTGATCACCGGCGGCGCTACCGGCATCGGCCTCGCCGCTGCAAAACGCTTCATCGAGGAAGGAGCCTTCGTCTTCATCTTCGGCCGCCGGCAGGAAGCGCTCGACGCCGCCGTGGCTGAGCTCGGGCCCAATGCCCGGGCGGTGAAGGGCTCGGTCTCGGATGAGGCTGACCTCGACCGACTCTACGCCGCGGTGAAGGCCGAGCGCGGAACCCTCGACATCGTCTTCGCCAATGCCGGGGCGGGAGGCCAGCTTCGGCTCGGCGAGATCACCGCCAAGCACATTGACGAAACCTTCGACACCAATGTGAAGGGTACGATCTTCACGGTCCAGAAGGCGCTGCCACTGATGGGCCAGGGCGGCTCGATCATCCTGACCGGATCGAGCGCCGGCACCACGGGCGCTCCGGCAATGAGCGCCTACAGCGCGAGCAAGGCGGCAGTGCGCAACCTCGCGCGGTCCTGGGCGGAGGATCTGAAGGGCACCGGTATCCGGGTAAACGTGCTGTCGCCCGGGGCGACTGCGACCGATCTCGCGAAGGAAGCGTTGGGCGAGGAAGGTATGAAGGTTTTCACCTCGATGACGCCGCTTCTGCGCATGGCCGATCCAGCGGAGATCGGAGCGGCGGCCGCCTTTCTCGCCTCGTCGGACAGCAGCTTCATGACCGCCAGCGAGGTCGCCGTCGACGGCGGCCTGGCCCAACTCTGACGCGCCAGGCCCGGCACGTCATTCGACTATTCGGAGCGCCGTCGGGCGTGGTAAATCCAAGGAGAATATATGAGTTACGCAATTATCGGCTTCGGCAATATCGGCCAGGCACTGGCCAAGGCGTTTGCCCGCAGCGGCATCGAAGTATCCGTTGCAAGCACCCGCGACCCGAAAAGCTTTGCATCCGCCGCGGCCGCGATCGAACCGCAGATCATTCCCAAAACACTGGCGGAAGCGCTCAAGGCGGACATCGTCTTTTTGGCCGTCCGTTTTGAGTCGCATCCGGATGTCGCGAAGGCGCTGCCCAATTGGAAGGGCAAGACCATCATCGATGTGACCAATGCCTACGGCGTGTCCCCCGAGGAACTGGGAGGCCAACCTTCTTCCAGGGTCGTCGCGCAGGCCTTCACGGGTGCAGGACTGGTCAGGTACTCCCGGGGAAGATACATCCCCCATTGCGGACCAGCGCCTTCACCTCTTCGCCCACCTCCCGTGGGCTTTGGCTCAACCGAGCAATGAACGCCTTGCGGTGCCGCACATACGACTTCGAATCGTGTTTCGCGCTCCAAAGGACGATGTTAAGCACGATGGGGATGAGGTCCAGGCCCTTCTCGGTCAGCGTGTAGAAGTCCTTGCGCCCGTCGTCGGGGCTGGGCGCCCTCGAGAGAATGCCTTGCTCCTCAAGAAAGGCGAGGCGGGAAGCCAGGACATTGGTCGCAATTCCCTCTTCCGATTTCCGGAACTCGCCATATGTCTTCTTGCCCACAAAAACGATGTCGCGAATGATCAAGAGCGACCATCGGTCGCCGAAAATCTCCACACCGTAGTTCACTGCGCAATGGGACCGAATGTCTTCTTTACAGGTCGTTTTCATGTCCGGATCTTACATTGCTTGCATGAGGCAAGTAAATTCCGGCATATCACTTGCTTTTTATAAGTCATGTGAGCAGCATGATTTGTACTTCGAGCGCAGGCGCCGGGTCGCGCCGACGGCAGCCGTATCAGCCCGTCTTTCAACACGATGCCCTTGAGCACCGCCGACCCATTCGGGGAACATCGTCAGGTCGCCTACACCGGGGCCGACGGTATCTGCGCGAGGATTGTAAGCACAGGCCAGGCACTTGATATCGATGTTTTTCCGCACACTGAAATGATTGTGATCCACGCCGGCAACGTCCTGCTGCAATCCCGAGGCCAGACGCTGAAACTGCGCGTCGGCGTCTGGGACTCGACACCGTACGAACGCCAGGGTCGAGCGCACAAACTCAATGAACTGGTGCACCTGATTGAAGGCAGTGTGACCTTGCAGGGCCCCGAAGGTACGAGCCTGACGGTCAACACCGGTGACACGGTGTTCGTACCGCAAAGTACGCCGTGTGCGTGGAAAAGCACTCGCTACGTGCGCAAGTTCTATGCGGTGAAATAGACCCGGGGCGCAATGTACCCTGTCCGAAGTCCGGGCCTCGGACATGCGAATACCGTATACATGAGAAAAATGGCAGAACGCTATAAAGGTTCTGCTGTCTGGATAAGCGAGTTCAACACCAATTTTATTTCAGAAGCCGGATCCTTATGTCCTTGCAGTATCAAACCTTCCGAGAGAGCGGTGAAGGTCCGGGCAAGAGCGGCATGGTCAAGAGGAGGTTTCTTGCCGGCATGGTTGAATATAATGGTAATCAGCTTGCCCAGCGCCTCACTGTTTTCCTGATGTAAATCGTAGTAATGCTTCGAGAACGCCTCATCGCGCAAGGCGATCAGTTGCAGTTCGGCATCAAGAATCGCACAATTGGTATTATTCTTAAGCGTGTCAATATACGCATTCAATCCATGGGCCAGCTCTTCCGATGAATAGCCGGCAGCCAGGGTAGCACTCAACCGATCGATTTCAACTCGCTTGAACCGCTGAGTCAATTGCAGAAGCAAATCCGATTTGCTTGCAAAGTTTGAAAAAAAGGCCCCTTTGGAAAAACCGGCCTCCTCGGAAATAGCGTTGACGCTGGCGGCGTGAAAGCCCTTGCTGATCATAAGATCAGTGGCCGTGTCGAACAACTTATCTCTGGTTACTTGCTGACTTTCCTCTCGCCCCATTCTCTTTTTCATCACGCCTTCGGCTCCTTTGGCCAAACAAAAAACACCTATTTGTAACTAAATGTAAAGATCACCGCTTACCGCAAAAAACAATGTCAACTATCATATATTACACTCACCCTTTCAATCGTTTTAAATTTAATTTTCAAGGAAGCCCATCTACACACCATGTATCGGGGCAACGAAAAGAGGCCGCAAGATGGCCTGTACCCGCGAGTTTTCGCCGCTATCGCAAACATTGGCGACTCATGAAAACGCCTCGACTCCGATAGCTTCAAGATGCCTTGGTATCCACCTGACACGCTCTCCCTGTCCGATCGAGTCGGTGAGGCTGCCTTGTGACTTTCCTGTACAGAACCCCGTGGAGAAATATTTGCGGGACGCCCTCAAGCCCCTCGATCCGGGCGAATAGCCGTGACCGGCGGAGCGCTTGAGCCCTGGATTGCCGTGTTTCACGTCAGATTCAGGTGTCGACCTTGCGGAGCCAAGCAAATACCGCTTGATCTTCAGATACCGTATGGTTTTTAATTGCGCCGTTGACGCCCCCAGCACCCGATCGGAGCATCGAGTCCGGTGGCATCAATCTCAATACAGCAGCAGATGACCCTACAGGAGCTGGATTTTAATGGAATATGCCTTTGTCACAGGTGCTACTGGCCTGCTCGGAAATAATCTGGTTCATGCGCTTTTAAAACGAAATATCAAGGTAAAAGCGCTGGTCCGTTCCGTAGAAAAAGCCAAGAAACAATTCGGCAATCTGCCTGTCGAGTTTGTCCAAGGCGACATGCTCAATGTCGACGCCTTCAGCCATGCCCTGCGAGGCTGCGACGCCTTGTTTCATACGGCTGCCTATTTCCGCGACAGTTACAAAGGCGGAAAGCACTGGCAAAAACTGCATGACACCAATGTGACCGGAACCGAGCGCTTATTGCAGGCCGCTTATGCCGCCGGCATTCGTCGCGCCGTTCATACCTCCTCCATTGCCGTGCTGAAGGGCGATAGAGATCAAGTGATCGATGAAACCATGTCTCGCAGTGAACAGGAGGCTGACGATTACTACCTGAGTAAAATACTGTCCGAGCAAAAAGTTCAAGCATTCCTGTCGCAACACCCGGACATGTTCGTCGCCATGGTATTACCCGGCTGGATGTTTGGTCCCGGCGATATAGGCCCCACCTCATCAGGACAGTTCCTGCTCGACTTTGTTGGACAGAAATTGCCGGGGGTGCTCCCTGGAAGCTTTTCCGTTGTCGACGCCAGGGATGTGGCGGAACATCAACTCGCAGCCCTCACACATGGCCGATCCGGAGAGCGCTATCTGGCAGCCGGCAATCACATGGACATGAACAGTATTTTTCAGGTGCTGTCCCGTGTCAGCGGCGTAAAAGCGCCGGAGCGCAAAGTTCCATTGTTCATGCTGCGCTTTATTGCCTTGATGTATGAAGGTTATTATCGGATTACAAAAAAACCGGTACTCATCAGCACCTCCACGGTCAAACTCATGGAGCAAGAGCAAGGGCGTACCCATTTCAGCCATCAGAAAAGCTCAGAAGAGCTGGCGTGCAAGTTTCGCCCCGTCGCTGAAACACTGTTCGATACCCTGGACTGGTATCGTAAAAATAACTACATAGATGCCTGACTGAAACAGTTCATCTGTCACCTGCCTCTGCAGTGCTTTTTGTCTAGTTAAAAATTCAAGGATTGAGAGAGGTTGGTCAATGAAAAATCTTTTATGCAAAGAAGGTTTTCTGCATCGGTTCGTCGGTTTTTCAGAGTCTTTTCCCGACCAGATTGCCATCCGTCATCTGGACGCGGAAGAAGATACCGTCACTTACCGTGGTTTGCGAATCAAGGCTGAAGAGTGCAAGGGTGCCCTCAAGGCCCTGGATGTATTGCCGGGCGATAAAGTAGCGCTGGTTCTACCCAATGGCGTGGAATTCATCGCTTATTATCTGGCGATCATCGGCAGTGGGGCAATTCCGGTCATCCTCAACTACAAACTGACGTCATTCGAAATGACCAGCGTCATCAGCAGCGCCAGGCCGACGCTGGTCGTCACCACCGAAACCCTGTTCGAGCAACATCGCGAGCTATTCCAGCCAGCCTACGGCGTTCGTCACTCCTTGGTGTTGAACGCCGGGAGGGAGCCGTCATCGCCCTTGCCCGACAACGCAACGGCCGACTCTCGACTGCCTCGACACGGCGAGCCCTTGTTACTGCCCGAGGGCAATCCGATAGTCTCGGTACAGTTCACTTACCGGGGTATCGGTAGGCCTCTGGCCGTTTCTCACCGCTACCTTGACCTGACGCAATCGAGCGATGGGCTGCATGAGCAGTTTCATCCTCAAGGCATCGGCTCGGTTCATCTGGTGACGCTGCCGCTGTATGCCATCTTCGGACTGTCCGTGATGATGGTTTTTCCATTAAGCGTGGGCGCCACCCTGCTCATGACCAACACCCTGCTCAACAGGGATCTGGCAGAAGTCCTGTCTGAGCATAAGGTCAGCTTTGCCTGCCTGGTGCCCGACGTCATTCGCTACTTCAATACGCGACTGGCCAAACGCAAAGGCGCGCTTTTGCCGATGCACCCTCAACTGATGATTTATTCGGGTGGCAGCCATCTGCCGGCAGACGAAGCCGAGAAACTGGGCAGGCTGCTGGGATGCAATCCGGTACTACAAGGCTATGGATTGACCGAGAGCATGCCGGTGATTGTCCAAAGCTCGATTGGCAAGGTCCACCGCGGCGCCATGGGACAACCGATCAGCGGTGTGGAACTGCGGGTCGTCGATGCCCAGGGCCGGGATGTCGTACCCGGACGTATTGGCGAACTGCTGATACGCGGCTCGATGGTGATCGACGGCTATAACGACGCAGAGGAGGCCAATGCCCGGTTCTTCCGTGAGGGCTGGTTACACACGGGGGATCTGGTCTGGCGGGACGACGATGGACATGTGTTCTTCTATTGCCAACGCCTGCGAATCTCGAAGATCAAAGCGCAAATGGTCGACCTGACGGAAATCGAGTCCGTCGCCCTGAAGCACCCCGGCGTGGTCCGCGCGAAGGCCTTCATCGTCCCTGACAATAAAGAGGTCAACGTATTGCACCTGTGCGTTGAAGGGCACGGCGACCTGACCCAGAACACTGTCTCCACCCTGCTCGCGCGCGACCTCTCGGGCTTCAAGCTGCCCAGAACCATCGAGATTATCTCTCTCAAGGAAGAGACCCATGCAAGCTGATAGCACACAACCGGTACTGGCCGTTTTCGACTTTGACGGCACATTGACCGACAGGCATACCTTCTGGCGCTACATGCGTTTTATCGTTGGAACCCGATCGTTCTGGCTCCGGATCATTCCCCTGCTGCCCAAAATGCTCAGTGTGATCCTGGGAATCACACCGCTGATGCAAGCGCGACTGGCGTTCATTGCCTGTTACCTGGGCGGCCTGTCAGTCGAGCAAGAGCGCGAGCATGCCAAGTATTTCATTACCGAACAGCTACCGCTCTGGCTCAGGCCCGAGGCCCTGCGCCGATTGCAATGGCATCAATCCATGGGGCATGTCACGGCGCTGGTCAGCAATTCGCCGGAGAACTATCTGATTCCCTGGGGCCAGGCGGCGGGTTTCGATTATGTGTGCGGTACCCGCCTGGCGACTGCAAAGAACAAGCTGACCGGTGGGATATCCGGCACCAACTGTGTTGAGAGAGAAAAAGTCACACGGCTGAAAGGCTGTTTGAGCAACCTTGATGACTTTTACATTTATGCCTACGGAGACTCATCAGGTGACGATGCCCTGCTCGGCATTGCCAACTCTCCCTTCTATAGAAACTGGTACTGACAGATGAACACGCTGAGCACTTTGGCCCCCAAGCACTCCAGGCAACCCGATAACACCCCGACCGTCATGATCGTAGGCGCAGGCCCTATCGGTCTGTCCCTGGCTATCATGCTGAAAAAATGGGGTGTCTCTTTTCGCATTATTGAAAAGAATGCCGGCCCTTCGACCGCAACCAAGGCAATGGCCATTCATTCCAGAACCTTGGAAATTTTTCGGGACCTGGGTGTTGCCGATCAAGTCATCGGTGACGGGTTCACGATCAACCAGTTTTCGGTGCAATCGAACAGCAAACGGGTGCTGAACTACAACTTCTCCTACCTGGATGCGACCTATCCCCTGCTCCTCAGCCTGCCACAACCGCAGACAGAGAAGATCCTGCTTGAACGACTGAACGCCTTGGGGGTAGAGGTTGAGTGGAATACCGAACTGGTCGATATAGAAAACCAGCCAGGATCCGTGCGAATGACACTTCATCATGCACAGGGCAGCGATGAAGCCTTTACCAGTCGCTGGGTGGTCGCGTGCGACGGTGCCCGCAGCAACATCAGAAAACGCCTTGACATGACCTTCGAAGGATCGTCCTACGATCGATTCTTCATGCTCGCCGATGCCGATATCGAGTGGTCTGGAAGCAAGGACGAAGGCGCTTTTTTCCTCGGCGCACAGGACGGTTATGTGGCGGTCGCGCCGATCAGCGCACCATCGCGTTATCGACTGTTCATCGAGATGCCCTACAACCTGCCGCCAGAAGGTGAGCGCCCCTCCCTGAGCCTGGAGAGCTTCCAGCGGTTGTGCGAAGGACGCGGGCAAAAAATGACGCTGTCCAATATTTCATCGACCACCATCGCCTCTTTTCAACACCGCCGCGTGCAGTCGCTGCAGCAAGGCTCAGTGTTCCTGGTGGGCGACTCGGCGCATATCGGCAGCCCGATCGGTGGGCAATGGATGAACCTGGGGGTTTCCGAGGCCTATAACCTGGCGTGGAAGATGGCCTATGTCGATCAGGGCCTGGCGGATCCGACATTGCTGGAGAGCTACAACGAAGAGCGCTACCCGGTAGCCCTGGAAGTCGAGAACACGGCACACCGACTGACCGGACTGATTACCGTCAAGCATCGCGCCCTGGTTTGGCTGCGCGACAATGTCCTGCCACTGCTGAGCAACCGACGCAAGGTTCAGCGCAAGCTGCCCTCGATGATTTCCGGTCATCAGTACCACTATGGCAAAAGTGATTACATTCAAGAAGCGCTGACGAAAAAGCAGCGCAAGAACTGGGACAAAAAAGGGAAAAAACCCGAATTCCAGACATCCGTGCCTCGTGCAGGTCAACTGGCTCCCGATGTTGAGTTATGGCAACTGCAAGGCCGGTCGCCAAAACACTTAATCGACTTGTTCCACGGGACCTTCACGCTGTTGATTTTCAGCGCGGCCGATCAGTTTTCTCCCCTGTTACCGGGCTATTACTCGCTGGCCGAGTTGGTGGAAAAAGACTACCCGGGCATCAAGGCTTATTGCGTTATCGATGCCCTCAATAGCGCTGAGCTGCCTGCCTGGCACTCGACGTTGCTGGACCCCGATTGGCGGCTGCACAAGCGTTACCATGCCAAGGCGGGCACGTTGATGCTGATCCGTCCTGATGGCTACATCGCTTTCCAGGGGGCCGATGCAATAACGCTCTTCACGTATCTGAGCGCAAGATCCAGCCTGCTCAAGGGTGCAAAAAAAACAACATCGTCCATGATCGACGCAGTGGAACTCCAACTTTAAGTCTCTCTATGACTACGGTCAGTTTGGTTAATTGATTCACACCAGGCCCAGCCTTGGGTCATGTTTTTTGATTTCTTGCTTATAGAAATATATACCGACTTTGGTTAGGAGAACCTCATGCGCTTGCAACTCAACGATGTTGTGCAGGAATTTATCGTGTCCAATGGAAAAATAGCACACAGCTATTTCTCGCTCTCAGAAAAAATCATTGATTCACTGTGTGAGTCGAACATAGCAAAAGAATCAATATTGATGCGTGTGCTGGAGCAGGCCGAATCCGTCACCGCACATTACTTCAATGCTCATCAACAAGTTCTCGAGGGCGTTTATGCCCATGGGCTTGAAGCCCCTGTCAATAGAAGCCTTCCGGTGCTGGAACCCCTACAGTCGAACTCGGCCATACTGGCCTCGGCCCCCATTGCCGAACAACCCCCGACACTCAGCTACGGGCAATGGTTGCGCGCCGAAATAAGCTCGGTCACTGGTTTCAACAAGGAACACATCGACTTCGATCAGAGTTTCGAAAGCCTGGGCATCGATTCTCTCGGGCTGGTCGATATTTTCGAGTCCCTGGCCCAGCACTTCCCTGAAAAGAAAGACCTCACCTCACTCCTGTTTGATGCCCCGACCCCAACCGCCCTGCTGGCCCGGCTTGAAGCCAATCCGCAGTCCCCTGCCGTGGATGTCGAAGCCTGGGTATTTGAACAACTGGCACATATCACCGGTTTTGCGGTTGACCAGATCGACCGGAAACAGAGCTATGAAAGCCTGGGCCTGGACTCCCTGGTGCAGTTGGACTTCCTGGAGTCGATCGTCGCCTTGTGGCCGTCACTCAAGGCCAACAGTACCGAGTTGGCCAACGCCAAGTTTCCACAGGACACAATCGCCCTGATACAAGCCGCCCTCGCCAGCCCCGAGTCGACCTCGGCAATACCTTGTGAAGTGCAATCACCTGCCACAACGGACGCTCAAGGGCAGATGAACCATCTGCTTATCGACGCCCTGTCCCCCCTGATCCCGAACCCGCCAGAGTCGATCGATATCGAGGCCCCCTTTACACAGTTGGGACTCAACGGTTTTGCCCGGGAAGCACTCTGCCAATCAATGGCGCAACAGTGCTCTGCCAGCGAGTTTGCCGGTGAAGCGCTGATGTCGCGTCGTACGCCGCAGGAAGCCTTGTCGCTTCTGGCAAGACTGAGCTGAAGCACTGAGCCGCTGGAAAAAAGGCATGGAGTCCGGGTGATCGAGCAGATCAGCCCGCATTTGGGTAATCAGGAGATAGGGTATGAGTGGCGCGGTAACAACAGGGGGCGACTTTTGCTTCAGCGCAATGGCGGGCGAGTTTCCAGGGGCGCCGTCAACGGATGCCCTTTGGCACTTGCTCTCTGAAGGGCGGATAGCACCTATCGATTCGATGCCGGCACGCTGGGAGCTGAAGAAAGCGTCGATCTATTCAGACAAGCCCGGAGAAAAGGATCGCACCTATCTGGACAGTGCTTTTTGCCTGACCGATGACGTATCAATCCCTTCTCGTCATGAGGGACGTCAGGTCGCCATCGGCAAGAAAGTCCTCCAGACGCTCCTCACTCAGCTTGCCGGACAAGGCTCCACGCTGATCAAGGAGCGCACAGCCTTGGTGGTCGCGACGTCCTGGAGTGATGAGAGTTACTTCGTCACGGGCATGTCCGGAAAAGCCGATACACCAGGGAGTTCTTCGTCCCGGGGCTATACGCCGGGTGAACAAGTGGCTGAACTGGCGGCGACTTTTGCCTTGGGCGGCCCGGCGCTATCGGTCGATACCGCCTGCAGTTCGTTCCCCTATGCAATCGATATGGCTCAAGCCCTGATCAACAGTGGACAGGCGGATAACGCGATTGTCATGGCATTGAACACCGTGCTGCCACCGGCGCTGTTCCTGGGGTTCTCGCAGTTGACCGCCTTTTCCTCCCGGGCCCGGATGCAGGCGTTCGGCCAGGACGCTGACGGCATTGTGCCAGGCGAATGTGCGGTCGCCTTTCTGGTCGAACCCGTAGCGCAGGCCCTGATTGCAAAGCGCCGCCCCCTGGGCGTTTTGCGGGCATTGGGGCTTTCCGCCGACGGCGCCGAAGGCTCAGTGTTTGCGCCGGGCAAACAGGCCCAGTACACGGCTTACCAACGGGCCTATAACGGTCTTGATCCCCGCGACGTGGACTACATCGAGACCCATGGCACCGGCACACCCTTGGGTGACGCGACAGAGTTGGACTCATTGAACCGCTTCTTCGCCCCCCATCGCACAGGCGGCAAGAAAATAACCATCGGTTCGATCAAGTCCGTCATTGGTCATCCATTGGCCGCCGCCGGAGGCGCTTCGCTCGCCAAGGCCCTGATGATATTGCGCCATAAAGGTATTCCACCTCAGCCCAACTACCGACCCAGCGCAAAAGTCGGCGAAACCTGCCTGCAGTTGGCCAGCGGGCAGGTACAGCCCCTCGCTGATCGTCAGCCGGCGCTCCGGATAGGCATCTCCAGCTTTGGTTTTGGCGGCGCCAATGCGCATCTGGTGGTGGATGAATATATTCCTGACAACCGCCCTAGCGCTCCCCAGGTCGCCTCCGGCGTGCTGATGCTGGACCTGGCGATTGTCGAGGCTGAAGCGGCAATCGGCAATCACGGCTCATTGCAGTCATTCAAGCAACAGCTCGATCGGCCAGCAGCCCCCTCAGTCATTTTCCCTTATGGGCGCTTCGTTGATTACATCACGACGCCTGCCCAGCCTTTACTGGGAAAATTCCTGGCGCAGGATCGCATCATCGATATCGACGGTTTCGGCATGGGCCCCAAACCACTGGCCCATGTCGATCCGTTCAAGCTGTTGATCACCGATCGCGTCAACCATTTGCTGCGACGCCTGCCGGGTGTGGCCGGCTCCCCCGGCACGGCGATGGTCATGTGCTGCAACATGGGTGGCGAACGCTTCAGTAACGCGTACAGCAGCGCCCACAACTTCTACTCCCGGGCTCAAGGCAAGCCACCGGGCGTGGAGGTAACAGACGTGGCAACCATGCTGCCGAACATGTTGTCCGGCTACCCGGCGCAGATTTTCGACTTCAAGGGTTTCCATCAGACACTGGTTGGCACCCCGGGCCTGTTCTGGCAAACCCTGCTGGCATCGCAGCAATGGTTCAAGGAAGGCATCACCACCCTCTTGCTCGGTGCAGGGCGCTTTATCAGTGGTGAAATCGAGGTCGAACGCGCCCGACACTCAGCGACCCCGCAAGGTGAAGGATTGGGGCTGCTTGCCCTGCGTCCTTATCGACCAGGCTCCAGCGACAAACCTTTGCTGGTGATTCGCGCCGCGGTCCTGGCCCATGCCGCGAAGTCGCTGGAAGAAGCTTGCCAACGGCTGGGTAAGGAGCGCAGTCAATACCAGAACATTGAAGTCTGCGAGCTGCAGCCTGATGCGACTCACGCCGGCGGATCACTGCAGGAGATGACCGGTTTCCTGGCTGAAGCCAGTGGCATTGAAACCCTGTTGGCAGTGATGTTGAGTGCATCGTCTCACACGGTGATCGAGGTGCGCGAAGCCGGCAAGGCCGTGATGTGGCTATTTACGGAAAAGCTTCGGGAGTGGAGCCCGGCGGTCGAACCCAGCCCGGCCATCAAGTATCCCTTCACGTTGCGCTTTGCTCACTCGGCCGCCCACGAACTGCAGCAGGTCATCCCACCTGCCCGCCCTGTCAACCTTGCCCGCGAACGGCAACACGATGGCGTCGATGTACTGCAACTCAGTGACATGCTGACCAGCACCCTGCTCTCCGGGTTGCGTGTCAGGGTTCGTGCCATGGAGGGCCTGTTCGCCTTGCACCGTGGTGCTGAAGCCCAGCGCCCGACGCACTGGCAACGCGCCCCGGAAAATATCGTGATCGCCAACGTCCAGCGCAGCCCGCAGTCA
This sequence comes from Pseudomonas gingeri, assembly GCF_013385425.1. GTDB lineage: Bacteria > Pseudomonadota > Gammaproteobacteria > Pseudomonadales > Pseudomonadaceae > Aquipseudomonas > Aquipseudomonas gingeri_D. The sequence goes on from NZ_JACAQA010000002.1 coordinate 238,164, forward strand.
CTGCACGCCCAGCTCGTGGTGAACGAAGCACACCCTTATTTCTTCGATCACCCTCTTGATCACATCCCCGGCATTTTATTGCTTGAGGGTGTGTTGCAACTGATTGAACTGACCATGCCCCCACTGGGTGGACGAGTCGCCTATGTCAAAACCCTGAATATCAAGTTCCAGCAGTACGTACAAAAAGAGGGTGTGATCGATCTGCATCTGGAACAAGGCAAAGACCCCCACGTATTCAATGCGAAGGTCATGCAAGCCGGAAAACTGATGTGCACCTGCGTACTCGGGATGGCCTACAGCTCGGCGTTCGAGACAGCGCCCGCCGGCGAGTTCACGGCCACCCGCTGCCGCGACAAGGCCTTGCTGCACAAGGCCAGGGAAGAAAACGTCATCGTCAGTGACATCAGCGGCATCGCCCAGGGCTTGAGCGTGGACACGCTCAAGCTGGCGGACGAGCACTTCTTCCAGGAGGGCGACCCCGAGCACTATTCGATGGTGTATTTCCTCGAAGTTGCCCGCCAGTGCTACATGCAGATTGCCCACAGCTATCTGCGGATTCCACTCAACACCCCGATGAACCTGCTGGCCTTGAGTTTCACCCTGGATCGGCCAATCCCCAGGAACAGTCCGTTGTCCTTGGCCCCACAAGCCGGCTTTGACGCGCAGGACCAGCCATTCAAGACCAACCGCGTCTATATCGACCTGTTCAACCGCGGCGAAAAAATCGGCCAAGCCAGTATTACCGCTCAAGTGTTGAGTCGATCAGCGCCCGCGGCCTGAGGCATTGAATTGATCTCAATCTCCACCCCCGACAACCAAGGTGTCGCCGTGAACGATGTGAATGTGCAAGTCCGAGTCAAATCGTCGCCCTCGGAAATATGGAAGATCTGGAGCAATTTCCCAGAAGCCCCGTTATGGGATACCGACGTCAGCCATTGTGAGCTCAATGGTCCGTTCCAACCTGGAACGCGAGGCAAATGCATCCTCAAAAATGGCCTGACCATGCCGCTGAAACTGGAAGCGGTGAAGAAGCATGAAAGCTATCGGAACACGGCAAGGCTGCTTTGGATCGACCTTGAGTTCGATCACCGGATGCACAGGCTTTCCCCGGATGAAACCCAGGTCGTCCATAGCGCGAAGATCTCCGGACGCCTGAGTTTTCTATACCGCGGGCTGCTACGCAAGCTGCTGACCGCGGCCATGACCAGCGCACTGGACAACCTGTGCAGGTTGGCTGAACAACGAGCGAAAGCCACCAGTCCCCCTGGGCTCGAAAAGCCTGGGACGCATTTGCACCCTGTATGAAATATCCCGGGAGAGAGCGTGTTGAACGCTTGCTCCCCAACACGCTGCGCTTACTAATCGATAACGGCACACTTCGGACCGAGCATGAACCTACTAAAAAACACTCAGTATCTCGTGATGGGCGTCATTGGCATGGGCTTTATCGCCCCAGCGTCCAGTTCCGCCGACACGCTCGGCCCCTACATCAGTGCCATGGGCGGCTTGAACTGGGTGGCTCCACAGAACCTTAGCCAGAACCACCTCGACTTTGTCGAGATGGAGTTCAACCAACCGCTACACTCCGGCTACGCCACCGGACTGGCACTGGGCTGGCGATTTCCCGTCGGGCTCCGGCCTGAAGTGGAACTCAGCTACCGCAAAAACACCCTGACCCAGTTCAATCACCGGGTCTACGAAGGCGGCGGGAGCATCAACGGCAAAGGCGAAGAGGAAGCCACCAGCCTGATGGCCAACCTCTGGTATGACGTCTTGAACCTGCCGGCCCCCTTCAGCCGGTTCACCCCCTATATTGGCGGCGGCCTGGGCTACACCACCCTTTCGGTCAGTGGCCTGGAAGCCGGTGGCGTCCAGTTCGGCAACACTCATCGCGACACCGTATCGGCCTATCAACTCGGTGCCGGGGTAGGTTACGAGCTCACCGATCAATGGTCCATGTCCCTGGACTATCGATACCTCAAGACTCGTGATGCGCACTTCGGTGACATTCAAGGCCTGCCCCAAGGCGATGTGCACACTGACTACAGCGCCCAGTCACTGATGCTTGGCCTGCATTACTGGTTCTAAGCGATGGTTGGACTGCGGCCCGTGCCTCGGGCCGCAGGTGCACTTGATCACTGCACCAGCAGACTCGCTTCAGGCTTTTTTGCGAAGACCTTGCGCGGCAGCAACCACCAGGCCAGTGCCGGTAGCAGGATCAAGGCGCCGAGCATATTCACCAGGAACATGAAGGCCAAAAGGATCCCCATGTCGGCCTGGAACTTGATCGGCGAGAAAGCCCAGGTCGACACCGCCACCGCCAGTGTCATACCGGTCAGCAGTACCACCTTGCCGGTGAACAGCAACGCCTGGTAATAGGCCTGGGCCAGGCTGTCACCGGCTCGCATCCGTGCCAGGATCACGCTCAGGACGTAGAGCGCATAGTCGATGCCGATGCCCACGCCGAGCGCGATCACCGGCAGTGTCGCGACCTTCACCCCCATCCCCAGGGCGACCATCAGCGCCTCGCAAAGAATCGAGGTGAGCATCAGCGGCAGCATCGCGCAGAGGGTGGCACGCCAACTGCGGAAGGTCAGCAGGCATAACAGGCTGACCGCGCCATACACCCAGAACAGCATTTCATGCATGGATTTTTTCACCACGATATTGGTCGCGGCTTCGATCCCGGCGCTGCCGGCGGCGAGCATGAACTTGACCTCCGGCACCGGATGCCCGGCGATAAATTGCTCGCTGGCCTCCACCACCCGGCTCAGGGTATCGGCCTTGTGATCGGCCAGGTAAACGTACAGCGACAGCATCGAACAGCCCTGATTGAACAGCTCCCGCGGTGCCCGGGTCTGTACCGCGCCCAGTGCGCCGTCATTGGGGATCAGCTCATACCATTTGAAATTGCCTTCGTTGTAACCGACCGTGGCGATCTTGCTCAACGCCGCCATCGAGGTGGTCGACTCCACGCCGGGCAGTTGCTCCAACCGCCAGGCCAGCGCATCTACGGCGGACAGGCTGGCATAGCGGGTGCACTGATCTTCCGGCGTCTTGATCATGACCACGAAAATATCCGAGCTGGCCGCATAGTTGCCGGTCATGAACTGCGCATCACGGTTGTAGCGCGAGTCGACGCGCAACTCCGGGGCTCCGGGATCGAGATCGCCAATTTTCAGGTGCAGGCTCACGGCAAAACCGAACGCCGCCAGCAACAGGCCACCGAGCATGGCACCAATGGCCCAGCGCCGTCCGGTGAACCGATCGAGAAAGCGCCACAACGGGTGCTTGATCCGGGCCTGTAGCTCGGCGGTTTCCGAACTCAGGCTGCGTTGCGCCGCCGCCGGGCTGACACCGAAATAGCTGAGCAGGATCGGCAGCAGGATCAGGTTGGTGAAGATCAGCACGGCCACGCCGAGGCTGGCGGTGATCGCCAGGTCCTGGATCACCCGGATATTGATCAGCAGCAACACCGCGAACCCCACCGCATCACAGAGCAACGCGGTCATACCGGCGGCGAACAGTCGGCGGAAGGTATAACGCGCGGCCACCACCCGGTGGGTGCCGCGCCCGACATCCTGCATGATGCCGTTCATCTTCTGCGCGCCATGGCTCATGCCGATGGCAAACACCAGAAACGGCACCAGCGCCGAGTAAGGGTCCAGCTCATAACCGAGGATCGCGAGCAGACCCAGTTGCCAGAGCACCGCCACCAGCGAACAGGTCACCACCACCAGGGTGCTGCGCGCGCAACGGGTGTAGCCATAGAGCACCACCACGGTCACCAATACCGCCACCACGAAGAACAGCAGGACCTGGGTCAGCCCCTCGATCAGATCGCCGGCGATTTTGGTGAAACCGGTGATGTGAATCCGCAGGTCATCGGTCTGGTACTTGCTACGCAGGGCTTCCAGTTGCCGGGAAAAATCGCCGTAGTCCAGGGCTTTGCCGGTCTGCGGATTGATTTCGAGCAAGGGCACGAAAATCACGCTGGACTTGAAGTTGCCGGCCACCAACTGACCGACCTCACCGGAGCGGGCGACGTTGGTTCGCACCTGCTCGATACTGGCGACAGACCCGTCGTAATCGTCAGGGATCACCGTACCGCCATCGAGTCCCTCTTCGGTCACCGCGGTCCAGCGCGTGGTCGGGGTCCATAACGACTTCATGTAGGGCCGGTCGACGCCCGGCAGCAGGTAAAGCTCGTCGTTGAGCCTGGCCAGCGTGTCGAGGTAGTCCTTGGTAAAGATGCTGCCCTGCCCGACCTCCACGGCGATCCGCAACGAGTTGCCCAGGCCACTCAGTTCGCTGCGATTGTTCAGGAAATTGGCGACATAGGGGTGCCCGCCGGGAATGGTTTTCTCATAGCTGGCATTGATGCCGATGCGCGTGGCTTGCCAGCCGAGCACCAGGGTCACCAGCAGGCACAGCAGGATCACCCAGGGCCGGTGGTTGAAGATCGCCCGCTCGGCGAAATTGCCCGAAGCCTGGTCGAAGTCCTCCAGGCGACCAATCACGGTTTGAGTTTTGTCGTCTTTCAAGTCTGACTCCTGTTGCACGGGCCATGGCCCGGTAGCACTACACCGTGAAGTTTCAAGGTTTGCCGGAGGCCTGCGGATCCTGGTCGGCGGCCACGCCGCTCAAGCCGACACTGGCCAGACTGCCGTCGGCCGCCTGTTGCACGGCGGCGACCGTCGCGCCGTTGCGGCTCTGACGTTTGTCAAAACTGCGACCCTGGTCATGGCTGAGCAGGAGTTCCCCGCCCTGGCTGGCCAGCAGCAGACTGCCGTCCTGCAGTTCGATGGCACTCGCCAGCGTTGACTCGACACCGGTGTCCAGGCGTCGCCAACGGGTGCCACGGTCATCCGACCACCAGGCGTTGCCGCGCAAGCCATAGGCAATCAAGGCGCCCCCACGGGTGCCGAGCAGACCGAAAAAGCTGCCTTCATAAGGTGACTTCAAAGGCTGGAAGGAATGCCCGGCGTCGCTGGAACGCAACAATAGGCCGCGCTCCCCCACCAGCAGCAGATCGTTGCCCGATGCACGAATGCCGTAGAGGTTCAGGCCTTGTGGATTGTCCACATGCCGCATCCAGGGCTGCCAGCTTCGTCCACCGTCGTCGGTGCGATAGATCTGGTTGTAGGCACCGACGACGTAGCCATGCAGCCGGTCGCTGAAGTACAGGTCGAGAAACGGTTTGTCCGGTCCGTCGCTCAGTAAATGCCGCGCCTGTTCCAGATTGCCGGCACCACCCGGCTGATCGACATCGCGCTGTGCGCTCTGCACTGCCAACGCGGCGGCAGCCTCGCCATCGAGCTGCTTGTGCCAGGTTTCGCCACCATCCTCGCTGTGCAGTACCACCCCCAGATGCCCTACCGCCCAACCCTGCTCGGCATCGACGAATTGCACCGCCGTCAGGCTGACGCTGACCGGCACCTTGGCCTGACGCCAACTTTTCCCCGCGTCGTCCGAGAGCAGTACGATGCCGCGCTCACCGACCGCCACCAGACGTTCCCCGGCCCGGGCCAAACCGAGCAATACCGCGCGCGGGGCCTTGGCGGTGGGCAGTGCCAGCTGCTGCAGTGCCGCGAACGTCGCGGCCTGCCCAGCGCCAGACGTACTCGCCAACAGGAACAACGCCAGGGCGCAGGCCCCCCATCGCCGGCCAAAACGCGCAAAGATTCTTTCAAGGTTCATATCTTTATCCTGCTTGGGAAATCACTGGCGACCGCGACGAACCTCTCGCCCGCCACGGTCGCCCATGGTTCAACGCATGTTTTCGTTGGCCATGGCATCCGGCGTGAAGAAGGACGCCGAAGGTTTCGCGACTTTCTGGTACTGAACCGCCAGGTCATTGCTCGATGAGTTGAGGAAGTAGGCACCGGTGTCGAGGTTGTAGCTGCCCCACATGACCTGTGCGGTGAGCGCCGGCAGGTCCGGCGCCAGCAGCGTCAGCGAATACATCTGGCGCCCCAGCTTGCCCTGGGCGTCATAACCGTCGGCCATCAGGATCTGCCAGGAGTCCTCGTCGATGTAGTAGGTCCGACGCGGCACCACATGACGCTTGCCGGATTTGAGCGTGGCCTCGACCACCCAGACCCGATGCTTCTCCCAACGCACCAGGTCGGGATTGAGGAAGTTCGGTTTGACCAGCTCATCGCTCTTGGCCAGACCGGCACGGTTATTGTTGTAAGCGACGATCAGTTCTTTCTTGCCCATCAGCTTGAGGTCATAACGATCAGTTGGCCCGAACAGCATGAAGGCTTCGTCGAACAGGCCGACACCGGAGGTGACGAAGTCCGGGGTGTCATAGGCAATATTCGGCGCCCGACGTACCCGGCGCTGACCGACCAGGTATTGCCAGGCCGCACGGTTGGCCGGGTCCAGGTCCCAGTGAGTCATCAGGCCTTCGCCGGCCTTGGACGACGGCAGTTCGGTGAACAGTTTGCCAAGCAGGTATTTGCCGGAGAAATTTTCCGGGCTGCCGTTTTCGATGTAATAGGGAAACTGGTAGGTATACAGCGCCCGGGTGGCCTGGACCTTCTTGCCGCCCGCGGTCATCAGCCAGGTGTCGAACGGAGAACTGATGGTGTCGCCACCCTGCCAGGACAACCGGTAGTTCCACAGGACCTGCGCGCCGTTGTCCGGAATCGGGAACGGGATACCGCCATAGGCGCCGCTGACTTTCTCGCTCTCGACGTCCAGCGTGGCGCGGGTGGCATTCCTCGCGGTGTTGTCGTAGACCCATTGCGGGGCCGCGGCCGATCGGTGAGTCGGGTACACGTCCAGGCGATAGTCCGGGTATTTCTTCAACAGAATCTTGGTGCCTTCGGCCAGTTCAGCGGCGTACTGCTGCATATTCGAAGCTTTGATCGTGTACAGCGGTTTCTCCCCGGCGAAGGGGTCGGGACGTTTGTCACCCGGCTTGTAGCCCGGCGCGACCTGGGTGTAACCGCCATTCCAGGCCGGAATACTGCCATCGGCGTTGCCGGTGCGTTCGCCGCCCAGGGGCGTCAGTTCGGACTTCAAACGGGCGGCCTGTTCGGGCGACACCGCCGCCTGCGCCAGGCTCATGCCGACAAGGGCCAGGGTCAGGACGCAGGTGTTGAAAAAAGCTTGGTTGCGCATGGCAAATCCACCTTATTAGAATGAAGTTTTCACGTAGAGCGAAATGAAGTCGCGGTCGGCCAGGGATTGTCCGTAGCTGAAGTTGCCGTCCTGGCGCAGCCCGGCTTTCGGGGCGCCGAAGAAGTTCACGTAGTTCAGGCCGACATCCCAGCGCTGCAGATAGGTCGCCTTGAGCCCGACACTCCAGTCGCCGGAGTGGGTATTGCCGAAGCCCGACTTGTTCACCGCCGAAGAGCGCCCGTCGAGCACCACGCCCATGCCGATCGGCACGCTCAGGTCGATACCGTCGACAATCTGGAAATACGCCGGCTCCACCAGCACCCGTAGCGCCGTGGCGTCACGGGTCGTATTGGCGTCCAGGGCCGCGGCGTTCTCGGTGATGCTCAGGGTGCGGTTCCAGGCCAGTTCAGCCAGTGCCGAACCGCCGTCCCAGAAGGCCGTCGGCGACAACAGATAGATCGCTGAGAGGTTGGCGTGGGCGGTTTTGCCTCGGGCAAACAACGAGTGGTCACCGCCGTCCGCCAACATGCCTGGGGTGACCACTTGCAGATTGCTCACCAGCGGTGCATTCCAGCGAATCGAGGTTTCACCGGCGAAGTTGAAGGGGCCCTGGGCGGTGGAAAAGCTCATGCCGGCAGTGCGAATATCTTCGGCATAGACCTGACGATAAGTGCTCAGGATCGGCAACCCGGTGGCCGCCGCGGCCGGGCCGTCGAGGTAGGCGTACAGGCCGATCGGGGTTTTGTCGTGATACTGCGCAGCGTAAAAACCCAGCTCCAGCTCGGTCCCGGCCGGTTTGAAGCGGATCTGCATACCACCCTGCCCCGAGTTTTTCGGTTTCAGATCGCCCGCGTTCACCGTGTCATTGCCGAACACCTCATGCAGCGAACCGCTGCCGTAGCCGATGGCGTCGGTATCGCTCAGGTAGCTGCCGGCGCCAGGCAGGTTGGAGCGTTCCCACTCGAACTGGTAGTAGGCCCCCACCGACAGTTGCGGGTTGATCTGCAACTGCCCGGAGATCTGGTTGACCGGACGCAGGATCTCCTTGAACTGGGTCCCCGGCACGCTGAGCAACTTGACCACATCGGTCGGGCCCTGGGCATTGGCGATGCCATTGCCGCCGTAGAACAGGCTTTCACCGTAGACCAGGCTGTGCCGCCCCAGGCGCACCACACCCTGGGAGTCTTCACCCAGGTCCCCCCGCAGGAACACGAAGGCGTCGAGGATTTCGGCGTCGCGGCCATTGAGCTTGCGGGTATCGCTGAGGAAATGCGGTTGCTCGCTGCTGTCGGTTTCCTTGTTGTAGACATCGTCGTACCAGGCCGCGCCGCTCACTCGCAGCCCGTAGTTCTTCCGGCTGAGGTCCATTTCGGAAAACAGGTCCAGGCGATTGGAGACCAGGCCCGTGCCGAAGTTTTTATCGCCCTGGCCCTGGATCGAGGGATACAGACCGTTGGCGGTCGGTGCATTGGTCAGGCGGCTGTCCTGCCCCTGCAGGCGCCAGGCCTGGCTGTACTTGATGGTGTTGTCCCAGCGCAGTTTCCAGTCGGAATCACCGAGGTCCAATTGCATGGCCTGCGCCCTTTCAACCATCGCGCCTGTGCTGCATAACGCCAGAAACAGGGCGCAATGCTTAAAACGAAAGCCACCTATTACGTTGTCCATGGACGCTCCTCATTATTTTTATTTTCGGCATGGCTTTGCACGCATGGCGCCAGCCAACACGCTCGGATAGCGGCTTGCGCCGCTGCTTACAGGTTTGCGTTTCAGATATAGGTGGAGGCCAATCCGCCATCGACCGCCAGGTTGACGCCGTTGATCCAGCGCGACTCGTCGGCACACAGGAAGGCGATCACCGCCGCCACCTCATCGGCATAACCGGGACGCTTCATGCGATGGGCGTCGGCCTGGGTCCTGGCCTCGCCGAGCATGCTCACGAAGTCGCCGAGGATGGGGGTGAACACCGGGCCCGGCGCCACGCTGTTCATGCGCACCGAATGTTCGAGAAACCAGGGCTGGGCCTGCAGATAGTTCCAGACGATCAAGGCTTCCTTGAAATACTGGTAGCAGGTCTGGTCCGGTACCGGGTGCCCGGCCAGCCAGGCTTGCGCGGCGGCAAAACCCTCGATGCGCGCCAGCTCCTTGTGCAGTTCCAGGCGCAGCGGCCACTCGGCGCCAAGGATCGAGGCGATATTGACGATGCTGCCCCCCGCCGTGATGCGCGGCAGCAGCACGCGGCTCAGGTGGCGCAGGCCGAGGTAGTTGACCCGCGCCAGCAGTTGCGGGTCGGCGGTACCCGGGACTCCGGCGATATTGCACAGGCTATCTATCCGTGCGGGTAGCTGCGGCAACAGCCGGTCGATGCTCTCGACGCTGCCCAGGTCGCCCTGGACAAAGCCGTCCAGGGTCATGTGCGGAGCCTTCAGATCCACGCCGATCACCTGGGCGCCATGGCTGCGCAGCAGGCTTGCGGTGGCGGCGCCGATACCCGAGGAGACCCCGGTCACCAGCACAATCTTGTTGTCGAGCTTCATGTTGTGTCCTCTTATTGTTTTTGTGTATTCATCTGGTCGACCGCTCGCGTCGACCTGTCTTGCTCAGAACGGGTAGCGCGGCGCGGTGTCCTTGACCGTCACCCATTGCCATTGGGTGTATTCGTCCCAATCGGCCGGACCACCAACGCTGCCGGCATTTCCCGAACTGCCACGCCCGCCGAATGGATTGATGCACTCATCGGCCACCGTCTGGTCGTTGATATGCAGCAGGCCGCAATTGAGTCGCTCGCCCATCGCCATCGCACGCCCGAGCGAAGGCGAGATGATTCCCGCGGACAAGCCGTACTCGGTGCGATTGGCCAATTCGATAGCCTCCTCGTCGTTGGCGAAACTCACCACCGTGGCCACCGGTCCGAAGATCTCCTCGTCGAACGCACGCATGCCCGGACGCACGCCGGTAAGTACCGTGGGTTGGTAGAAAAGCTGGTCAAACTCGCCGCCCGCCTCCAGCCTTGCCCCCGCCCTCAAACTGTCCGTGACGATTTCATGCACCCGTTGCAACTGGCGCTTGTTGATCAAAGGCCCCAGCACCGCCTCGCCACGAGCCGCGTTGCCGACCGTGATCGTCCGGGCTTTCTCGGCCAAGCGGCGGACCAGTTCTTCAGCGATTGATTCATGAGCCAGGATGCGTCCGGTGGCCATGCAGATTTGCCCCTGATGCAACCAGGCGCCCCAGGCGGCATTGCTGGCCGCCAGGTCGAGATCGGCGTCTTCGAGCACGATCAGCGAGTTCTTGCCGCCCAACTCCAGGGCGACTTTCTTCAGATGACGCCCCGCCACCTCCGCGACCTTGCGGCCCGCGGCGGTGGAACCGGTGAACGCAATCATCCGCACATGCGGGTCGCGGCACAGCGCCTCACCGGCAACGGCTGTGCCCGGCAACACCTGCAACAGGCCTTTGGGCAGACCGGCTGCCTCGAACAGCCGGGCAATGATGAAGCCACCACTGACCGGAGTCTGCGGATCAGGCTTGAGCACCACGGCGTTGCCGGCCGCCAACGCTGGCGCCACCGAGCGCAGTGAGAGCACCAGGGGGAAGTTGAACGGGGAAATCACCCCGACCACGCCGTGGGGCAAGCGGCGGGCATAGGACAAGCGCCCCGCCTCGCTGGGAAGCACCAGGCCATGGGGTTGAGACAGCAGACCCGCCGCCTGATGCAGCAAGACGATCGCCTCCCTGACCTCATGTTCGCCCTTGAACAGACTGCCGCCGCTTTCCCGGGCGATGTACAGCGCCAACTCGGCAAAATGTTGCTGGGCCAGTGCGGCGGCCTTTCGAAAGATCTCCGCACGTTCCCGTGGCCCCAACGCCGCCCAGGCCGGCTGCACACGAGCAGCGCTGAGGCTGGCAAAGGCGATGTCCGCCGCATCCGCCAGCCCGGTCACCGTCAGCACCTCACCGGTGGCCGGCTCATATACGCTATTGCTGCCGCCCAACGGGCGTATCCAGTCGCCGGTGAAAATGCGCTCACACCACAACTCGTCCTGCAGGAAATCAGAGGGTTCACTTACCGCCATTTCGGCCTCCCGGCTCTTGTGTTTGTCATCGCCCGACACCGCCTTGCTGAAGCGCTGAAGTCGTCTGCGTGGTGAAAGCACTAGAGCAAGGGCCATGCCGATTTCCGCCAGGGCGCCGCTCTTCAAGCCGCGAAGGCTCTGGCTTGCGGGTTCGCGTGCAATACCCGCGGACAGGGCGATAGACCCGGCGAGCGTCCGATTCTGCGACACTTGTCCAAATGATAAAGTTATGTTTAATAACTATTATTGCAGTTGATCATTTCGATCAGTCGACTCGCCCAGGGGCATAACAATGAAAAATCCCCATTCGCTGTTCCCGGATCTCGCGCTGTCGGAGGAACATTTCTCGCCAAGGGGCGACAGTACCCAACTGGCGGAGGGCAACTCACCGACCCTGGCCGAGCTGACCGAATGCCTGTTCTTCTCCCCGGTCGACGGACGCATCTGGCTCAATGATCAGCGCATGCTGCTCTTGCACAGCTCATCCTTCGGCGCACTGCGTCGGGAGATCATCGATCGCCAGGGACTGGAACAGACCCGTGGCCTGTTTACCCGCACCGGCTACCTGTCCGGCGCACGGGATGCCCGACTGATCCGCGAGCGCTGGCCGGACGCCGATGCCGCGGCGATCTTCTCCGCTGGCACACGCCTGCATACCCTTGAAGGCATGACCAAGGTCGAACCCCTGCACTTCAAGTTCGATGCCGACTCCGGTTTCTACGAAGGCGAGTTCCTCTGGCATCATTCCTGCGAAGCCGACGAACATATCGCCGCCTACGGGATCGGCCAGGACCCGGTGTGCTGGACCGAACTGGGCTATGCCATCGGTTATGTCAGTGGGCTGTTCGGGCGCCTGGTGATCTTCCGGGAAATCGAATGCCGGGGCATGGGCCACGAGACCTGCCGCGTGGTCGGCAAGACCGCCGAGCAATGGGGCGATGTCGAACAGGACCTGAGTTATCTCACCGCATCACCGACCCATGCCCCCTTCAAGCAACATCAAGCCCCGGCACCCGCGCCCCAGGATGACAACGAGCTGTCCGGCGGCCCCAAACCCATTGGCGCCAGCGCGGCCTTCAATGCCGCCACCCTCGCCCTGCAACGCGTGGCGCCAACACCCGCAACGGTGCTGTTCAGTGGTGAGTCAGGGGTTGGCAAGGAGCTGTTTGCCCGTCAGTTGCACCAGTACAGCCCACGCCATCAGGCCGCTTTCGTAGCCCTCAACTGCGCCGCGATCCCGGACAATCTGATCGAGGCGGAGCTGTTCGGCGTCGAACGCGGCGCCTATACCGGCGCAACCCATTCGCGTCCCGGCCGCTTCGAACGGGCCCATGGCGGCACCCTGTTCCTCGATGAAATCGCCAGCCTCAGCCTGCCTGGGCAAGGCAAGCTGTTACGTGCCTTACAGGAGCGTGAGATCGAACGCATCGGTGGTGGTCAGCCGATCAAGGTTGATGTGCGAGTGGTGGCGGCGACCAACGTCGACCTGCGCAAAGCGGTAGCGGCTGGCGACTTTCGCGAAGACCTGTTCTACCGCCTGAACGTCTTCCCCATCACCCTGCCGCCGCTGCGCGAGCGACGCGACGATATCCCGTTGCTGATCAATGCGTTCCTGCGGCGCTTCTGCCAGGACTACGGGCGCAAGCCTGCCGGGCTGACCATGCGCGCGCTCAAGGCGCTGCTGCGCTACGATTTCCCCGGCAACGTGCGGGAACTGCAGAACCTGGTGGAGCGCGGCCTGATCGCCAGCGAAGATGGCCAAGCCATCGACCTGATCCACCTGTTTCGCAACGAGCCCATCCCCCAGGAGCTCTACTCCCTGGACAACAATGGCAGCCTGGCGGCCAGCAACCAGAATCCCACCGGCACACAGCCGCGTGCGGCCTTGCTGGAAACCTTGAGCCGGCTGGAGCAGGGTTTCTCCATCGAAGGACTGGAGTCACGCCTGATCGACGAAGCGCTGCAACACAGCGCGGGCAATCTGGCGGCGGCGGCGCGCCTGCTGGGGTTGAGTCGGGCGCAGTTTGCCTATCGCCTGAAGAAGTACCAACAGGCATCGGTCTGACCCAGGCCGCGCCTCTATATTCCACCACCCGAAGTGGCCCCGTGCCGGGCCTGGAGGGCATGTGCGGTTAAGCTTTATTTAATAAAGTATTTTTGCGACAAAGATAATCGATTATCCTGCTGGCTTTCGTACCCGCCTAATTAAAAGGACCTCCCGTGACTGGACTGCGTGAACGCCAGAAAGTCCTACGCCGCCAGGCCATCAGCAAAGCCGCAGTGGAGCTGTTCGAGCGCCAGGGTTTCCAGAACACCACCATCGAACAGATCGCCAACCAGGCCGGGGTCTCGGCGCCCACGGTGTTCAAGTATTTCGGCAACAAGCAGGAAATCATCCTGGAAATCCTGCACGACGCCGACCAGCGCGCCCTCAAGGACACCCGCAGCCAGATCCCCGAAATGGACGATCCGGTCGACACCTTGTGCTACCTGGAACAGCTCTTGACCCGCTACGCCCTGGAAGTGATGCACCCCAGTCTCTGGCGCGAACTGCTGCCGCTGATCCTGTTTGGAGGCGACAATGAACTGCCCGAAGGCTACCGTGCCATGAACGATGCGTTGCGCTCGGAAATCAGTGGCCTGCTCAGGGACCTGCAACAGGCCGGCAAGCTGCGCGGCGACCTCAACGTCGAGACCGCCGCCTTCCTGCTCAATGACTATGCGCACCTTCAACTGCTGCGGCTGGTCAATCAGGAGCCGCCAGACATGGCGTCTCATTCCAGCCAGGTCCGGCGCATCACCGCCCTGCTCTTCCAGGGCATGCACGCCTGAGCCGAGACCCGGCAGCCAGGCTGTTCAGCGATTGGTCTTGATGCTCGTCCAGGTGCGGGTGCGGATCCGCTCCATGGCTGCCGGCATGGGTTGCAGGGCGAACAGCGTTTTACGCGCCTCGTCCGGCACATACATATTGGGGTTGTTACGGATATCGGCATTCACCAATACGGTGGCGTCCTTGTTCGGGTTGGGGTAACCGATCTTGTTGCTGATCCGGGCGATCACATCCGGTCGCAGGATGTAGTTGATGAACGCGTGGGCCTCCTTGGCATCCGGCGCATTGACCGGCACCACCATCACATCCGACCACATGGGCGCACCTTCCTTGGGCAATGCCATCTCGACCTTGACCCCCTTGCCAGCGGCATCGGCCAGTTGCTTGGCCAGCGCTACGCCACCCGACCAGCCCACTGCGACGCAAATATCACCATTGGCCAGATCCATGCCGTAGCGCGACGAGTTGAAGTAGGTGATGTAAGGGCGAATTTTCATCATCGCCGCCTGGGCCTGCGGGTAGTCCTCACGCTTCTGGCTGTTGGGATCGAGGCCCTTGTAGTGCAAGGCGATGGGCACGATCTCGTTGGCCGCATCGAGAAAGCCGACGCCGCAACCGGCCAGTTTGGCGAGGTTCTCTTCCTTGAAGATCATGTCCCAGCTGTTCATCTGCACATTGGCGCCCAGGACCTGCCGCACCTTGTCGACGTTGTAGCCGATCAACGTGGTGCCCCACAGGTAAGGAACCGCGTAGCGATTGCCCGAGTCGCCCACGGCCTCCAGGGACTTCATGAACTCCGGGTCCAGGTGCTGCCAGTTCGGCAGTTGGCTGCGCTCCAGGGGTTCGATGGCACCCGCGGCGATCAGGTGACTCAGGTTGGAACTACTCGGGAAGACCACGTCGTACCCGGAGTTGCCGGTCAGTAGCTTGGACTCCAGGGTCTCGACACTGTCGAACACATCGTAAATCGGGCGGATGCCCGTTTCCTCCTGGAAACTCTTCAGGATCTCAGGCGGCAGGTACTCGATCCAGTTGTAGATCCGGACAGTCCGCTCTTCAGCCAGGCACAAACCACTGGCCGACAACGAAACGACAGCACCCAGCAAGGTGTTACGCAAAAGACGGTTCATGATGAAACACTCCAGCGCGGCCGCAAAGGCTCGCGGCACTTAGTAGCGGTAGGTGAAATACAGTTCCAGCGCGCTGAACTTCTGATCGTCACCGAACACCTGCCTGGCTGCCGCCAGCGGCTTGACCCAGTTATAGGACAGCGAAGTGGACAGCGATTTCGACGCAGCCCAATCGAGGAAGACGACGCTCTCGTCGGCAAAGCGTCGATCACTGACCGCCGCGCCCATGTAGTTTTTTTCATCCAGCCAGAACTGGTAGTGGATCGCGCCGAGGGTCAGGGTTTCGTTGAGGTGGGTCTTGAGCGAGAACTGTTGAACGTTTTCGTTACTGTTGAACAGCAAGTAGTTGCCGACCACGTCGCCAATCAGCCAGGTGCTCCAATCGACAAAGCCCTTGCTCAAAGGGTCCCAGGCTTTCTGACGGTTATCGGAAAGGTTGTTGTCGCCGGAAAAGCTCGCATAGCGATAGCCGATCACCGGGGTCAGTGGCAAGGTGTTGAAGGCATAATCCGCCTGGCCATACCAGGCATTGGCATCGTAATCCACGCCTTCGCCACTGCCCCGCTCCAGGGCGTATTCGCCATTCAGGGTCAGGTTCGCCACACCCGGGACTTTCGCATTGAGCGCCCTGAGGTTATACACCAGCATCCCGTCACGGCGTCGCGGCAGGGTACTGCCCCTGGGCCCCAGCGCATTGACCCTCATCGCCATGGCCCCCAACGTCACCTGATCGTCGAGGTTGTAATCCAGGTTGACGCCGGTCATGCGGAAGTCCCCCAGATCGTCATCGGTGCGCAAGGTGAAAGCCTGGGCTTTCAGGGAAGCATGGTCCCAGGCCAGGATCGCCGAATCCCTGAAGGCCGTCCTGGGACCCAGCCAGTAGGCGCCGTCCTTTTTCTGGTCGAGGTTACCGTCCATGACGATGAAGCCGGTGCCGATCAGGTAATTCTGGCGACCGGCAGTGAACGTCCACTCGCCACGGCGAAAGCCGCCGTAGAGTTCTTCTGTCGCCACCTTACCGTCGGAACTGCGGGTGAAACCACCAGCGTCACCATCACCCAAGGTCTTCGCCGCTACCAGAGAGCCGCCGGCCAGCAGGCTGAAATCCGGCTGCACCGCATACTCCAGCTTGACCCCGGGTTTCACGTAGAACTCCTGCCAGTCAATGCTGCTACCGCCGTTCCGGCCGTTACGCATATCAATCCGGCCGCTACCGAAATTGACATTGCGAGTGAAAAGCGTCGCTGCGCCGGCGGTGAGATTGACCTCCCCCTTGAGGTCGCCATCCTCGAAGGTGTAGCCCGCCATCGCCGCCTGGGTAGCCAGGGGTAGCCCGACCGCCAATAGCGCGCGTGAAAAACGCATCGTGGGAAACATAGTGAAGCTCCTGTGTGATTTATTGTTGTTACAGGGCAGTTGAGCGGCGGCGCAGTACGTCGCCAAGACCCCTTCGGGTCGGGTGAAGCGATTCGCAACGTTGTTGTTTTAAAGCGGTGCTCAACGACTCAGATGGCCGGCGATGGCGCGCAGCATGCGCACGCTGTCGGCATCGAATGGGCCGACGGCATCGGGCAGTGATGACTGCTTGACGATCACCACGCCGGATGGCTTGTCGATGAACAGGTATTGGCCATGAATACCACCGGCCATGAGCGCCTGACTGTGGTCGTTGAAGACGTACCACTGGCTGCGATAGGACGCGCCAGGTGTCCATCTGGAGAACTCGGGGTTCGCGGCGTAGATCGCCGGATCGGAACCGCCGACGATGCACGCGATGGCCTCGCTCGAGAGCAACTGCCGGCCGTCCTGCTGCCCCTCATTGGCCAAAAGGCGGCCGAAACGTGCCATGTCCCGCAGGGTGGCGCTGAAACCGGCCCCCGCCACACCACGGCCCCAGGGGTCGGCCATGAAGTAGCCGTCGCGCTCACACCCCAACTGGCTCCAGATGCCTTGCAGCAACTGGTCGCAGGACTTGCCCGAGGCGCGCTCCATCACCCAGGCCAGGGCTTCGGTGGTGGCGGTCACATAGTGGAAAAAACCACCATGTTCACCGCGCTTTCGCAGGGACGGCAGGTACTGGTAAAGCGACTCGAACTGAGCGTACTGCGGCGGGGTCGGCTGGAAACCGCAGGCGTAGCCATACTGTGAACTCTCGGAATTGGGGTCGTCATAGACCTCGCTGTATTCGATGCCCACGGCCATGTCGAACAGCTGCCGCACGCTGGCATCGGCAAACGCGCCGCCCAGCAGCTCCGGCACGTAATGCACCGCGGGCAATGCCGGGTCGAGGGTGCCCTCGCAGACCAGTTGCTCCCCCAGGGTGCCGATCAGCGACTTGGTGACCGAGAACATGACATGCCGATCCCGGCGCTGCTGGCCGTTGAAGTAGCGCTCGAAGAGCACCGTGTCGCCTTGCATCACCAGGAATGCGTCGGTGTGACTGGCCACCAGGTGATCGATGACGCTGATGCCCAGGCCGCATTCACTGACGAAACTCAGCTCATCCAGCGCCAGTGGCGCCTCCTTCAAGACACCGGTCGTACCAGGGTTGGCCTGCACATCGATGGACGGACGCAGGCGTGCCAGGTTGCGAAACCCCCACTGGTTGAACGGCGGGCTCATCCAGTTGGACCAGGTGACGCGATGTTCCGGTTCGGCCGGAAAACCTTGCATGAGTGACGACGCGACAGGTCCGTCGGCTGAAGACTCATTGGCCTCGACATAAAGACTGGCCAGCAAAGGCAGGTGGTTCTGACTCATGGGGTTGCCCCTGGAAATGACTCTGCGTGAGAGCAGATGCAGGAGAATAATTAACCAAGACTATTTATTTAGTCAATAAAATAATTAATAAGGTTAATTAATGCCTTGGCGCTGTGCGGTTCAGGCGTGCGTCAAACGATCCAGTGGATCCATTGAAAAGTAAAAAGCATTTTTTGTTTGACTTTAATCGCACAAAACAATCCTAATGGATCCACTAAATACAAAAAAAGCTGGGAGAATCGCCATGTATCTCAAGAACACCTGGTACGTCGCCTGTACGCCTGATGAACTCGACAAGCCCCTGGGCCGTCAGATCTGTGGTGAGAAGATGGTTTTTTACCGTGGCCATGAAGGCCAGGTGTCGGCCGTCGAGGACTTCTGCCCCCATCGCGGCGCTCCGCTGTCACTGGGATACGTCGAGAACGGCCAACTGGTGTGCGGTTATCACGGCCTGGTGATGGGTTGCGATGGCAAGACCGTGGAAATGCCGGGGCAGCGGGTCCGGGGATTCCCCTGCAACAAGACCTTCGCCGTGGTCGAGCGCTACGGATTTGTCTGGGTCTGGCCCGGCGATCAGGAGCAGGCCGACGCCGCGCTGATCCCTCATCTGGAATGGGCGATCAGCGACCAGTGGGCCTATGGCGGAGGCCTGTTTCATATCCAGTGCGACTACCGCCTGATGATCGACAACCTGATGGACCTGACCCACGAAACCTACGTGCATGCATCCAGCATCGGCCAGAAGGAAATCGATGAGGTCGCGCCGATCACCACGGTCGAGGGCGACGAGGTGATCACCGCCCGCCACATGGAAAACATCCTGGCACCGCCCTTCTGGCGCATGGCCCTGCGCGGCAACAACCTGGCCGATGATGTGCCGGTTGACCGCTGGCAGATCTGCCGCTTCAGCCCCCCCAGTCATGTGCTGATCGAAGTCGGCGTGGCCCACGCCGGCAAAGGCGGTTATCACGCCGATCCGCAGTTCAAGGCGTCGAGCATCGTCGTCGACTTCATCACCCCGCAAACCGAGACCTCGATCTGGTACTTCTGGGGGATGGCACGCAACTTCAACCCCCGGGACGAAGCCCTGACCGCGAGCATCCGCGAGGGTCAGGGCAAGATTTTCAGCGAAGATCTGGAGATGCTCGAACGCCAGCAACAGAACCTGCTCGACCATCCCCTGCGTAACCTGCTCAAGCTCAATATCGACGCCGGCGGCGTGCAGTCGCGCCGAGTCCTGGAGCGTCTGATCGCCCGGGAACGAGCCCCACAGGAGTCACTGACATGATCGAAGTGCGAGTGGTTTCGCGCCACGACGAAGCCCAGGACATCTGCAGCTACGAGTTGGCCAGTGTCGACGACCAACCACTGCCGGCCTTCAGCGCCGGCGCCCATATCGATGTGCATCTGCCTGGCGGCCTGATCCGACAATACTCCCTGTGCAACCACCCCGAAGAGCGCCATCGTTACCTGATCGGCGTACTCAAGGACCCGGGTTCCCGAGGCGGTTCACGGGCCATGCACGAGCAGATCCGGCCTGGTACGCGCCTGTCGATCAGCGCGCCGCGCAATCTGTTTCCACTGGTCCATGAGGCCAGGCGCAGCCTGCTGTTCGCCGGTGGAATCGGCATTACCCCGCTCCTCTGCATGGCCGAACGCCTGGCACACAGCGGCGCGGATTTCGAACTGCACTACTGCGCCCGTGCGCGGGACCGCGCGGCCTTTATCGAACGGTTGCAACACTCGCCGTTTGCCCACCGGGTGTTCCTGCATTTCGATCAGGAACCCGAGACGGCGCTGGACGCCGCCAAGGTCCTGGCCGCGCCCGAAGACGACGTTCATGTGTATGTGTGTGGCCCCGGTGGCTTTATGCAGCACGTGTTGGATACGGCCAAGGCCTCGGGCTGGCAGGAGCCCTGCCTGCATCGCGAGTACTTCGCCGCAGCGCCCATCGACACTGGCGCCGACGGCAGCTTCTCGATCAGGATCGCCAGCAGCGGCCAAACCTTCGAGGTGCCTGCCGACAAGAGCGTGGTGCAGGTGCTGCAAGACAACGGTATCGAGATCGCCATTTCATGCGAACAAGGTATTTGTGGCACCTGCCTGACTCGGGTTCTGGAGGGCGTGCCGGAACATCGCGACCTGTTCCTCACCGAAGATGAACAAGCCGCCAACGACCAGTTCACCCCTTGCTGCTCGCGTTCGAAAACGCCACTGCTGGTGCTCGATCTCTAGTTATCAGTCAATCAATCCATTTGCGTCATAAAACGGATACGGCCCGGGATACTCACCAAACACGCCGTTATGGGTCACCAACGCCTGCTCATGCCAGTGATGCAACAGATACCCCGGCGGTTCCAGGTTGAAATGCGCCGGGGCGGTGGGCTGCAGATCCAGCACGATTTGATGTGAGGTACCGGGGCACACACAAATCAGGCTGCCGCCGAAACGCCGCTGCATCGGCCGATGCAGGTGTCCGCACAACAACCGCTCGACCTGCGGGTGACGGGCAATGAGCCCCTCCAGGGCCATCGCGTTGATGAACGGCTCGCGGTCCATATGGCCAATGCCACTGATAAACGGCGGATGATGCAGAACCAATAGCGTCGGCGCCTCGGGGCGACGGGCCAGTTGTTCATCGAGCCAATGCAACTGACGGTCCTGCAACTGGCCGCCATGGGCGCCGGGTATGCTCGTGTCCAGACCGATAAGGCGTAGCGGATGCTCCTCGACCACCCAATCCAGTGGTTCACCGGCCACTCTCGGCCAGTAGGTGTGATCGGCGAATGCCGCCAACAAATGCTCCCGATTGTCGTGGTTACCGGGCACCAGGTAGAAAGGCATGTGCAGGCGCGCGAGCTCAGGGTGCAGCACGGCATATTCGTCGGGGCGACCGAAGTCCACCAGGTCGCCACTGATTACCACAATATCCGGGCGCGGCCGGCTGGCGTTCAGATGATCGACAGCACGACGCAATGCACCGAGGGTATCGACGACGCCATAGGTCAGTTTCTGACCGGCTTTAAGATGCAGATCGCTGATCTGCGCAACGAGAAATGGACGGTTCAAAAGACTGATCTCTGATCACTGATGCAGGGTGAACAACACTTGTGGTTCGATGGCCAAGGCAAGCATGGCGCCGGCCCCGTAAATCACGCCATCGGTGCTGTCCACCAACAACGGCTGGGGGGCGCCGACATCCACCAGCAGACGGCTTTGCGCCCCCTGGAAAAACTGGCCGACAAGACGTCCACGTAGATGCCCCTGGCAGTCCATCACCCGCAGATGTTCGGGGCGGCAATACACGGTGGCGGGCAGACGGGTGCCGCTCCATGGCAATTCACCGCCACTGACTTTCAAGCCATCGGTCGTGCGCTCGATCACCGAAAAAGCATTGAGGTTGCCCACGAAGCTGGCGACGAAAGCATTGGCTGGCTGCTGGTAGATTTCCCGCGGACTGGCCAATTGCGCGACGCGGCCCTGCTCCATCACCAAAATGCGATTCCCCAACGCCATGGCTTCGCCCTGGTCGTGGGTGACGAACACGGCGGTGATTCCCAGGCTGCGCAACAGCTGATCCAACTCGCTGCGCAAGCGCTCACGCAACTGCGCATCCAGCGCCGCCAAGGGTTCGTCGAGCAGCAACACCCGAGGTCGCGGTGCCAGGGCACGGGCCAGAGCGACCCGCTGGCGCTGACCGCCGGACAGCTCGTGAATACTGCGTTTCCCATGCTCATCCAGGCCGACCAGCTCCAGCAGTTCCGCGCAACGCTTGTTGCGTTCGGCGGGCGACATGCCGCGAATTTTCAGGCCGTAGCTGATGTTGCCGGCCACATCCAAATTCGGAAACAAGGCGTAGTTCTGGAACACCATGCCCACGTTACGGCGTTCGATGGGCAGGTGCGTGACATCATCGTCGCCCAAAAAAATCCGCCCTGCATCTGGACGCTCCAGACCGGCGATCAGGCGCAGGGTAGTGGTTTTACCGCAGCCGGACGGGCCAAGAACCGCCAGGGTTTCCCCCGCCTCGATGCTCAGGTCCAGGTCATGCACGGCAACGGTGCCATCAGCGAACGCCTTGCGACAACCCTCAAGGCGAATGGTGGTTCCGGTCATCGTTTTTCTCCACGGGAAAGACGGCTGCTGATGGCCTGCAGCGCGATAAGCAGCGGCACGATCATCATCAGAAATATAAGGGTGTAGGCGCTGGCGACTTCCAGCCGGGCCGAGGCATAACTGTCGGCCAAGCCCACCGGCAATGTCTTGGTCATCGGCGTGTGGAGCATCCAGGTCAGGTTGAACTCACCCAACGACAGGGTGACCACCATCAACACCCCGGCGAGAATCCCCGCCCGGCAGTTGGGCAGCACCACACTGAAGAAACGCCGGATCGGCCCCGCGCCCAGACTCGCCGCCGCCTCTTCGAGGACCGGCAAATGCTGGCGTTGCATCACCGCCATCACCGGACGCACCAGAAACGGCAGGGTGAACAGCACATGGCCGACCAGAATGAACAGCCAACTGCCGCGAAACCCGCCAAACTGACCATAGGTGAGCAGCAGTGCCAAAGCGCTGGCCAAACCGGGCATCGCCACGGGCAGCACCATCAGTTCCTCGAACGCGCGACTGAAGCGATTGTCCATCCGTACCAGCGCATAAGCCGCCGGCACGCCAACCACACAGACACACAGCGCACAAGCCACGGCCAGTTCCAGGGACAGCCAGACGGTCGGCGAATAAGCCTGCCAGACTTGCACCAGCCAGGCGAACGTGAGGCCGCTGGATATCCCCTGGAAATAATTACGCGTCACCCCGGCCAGCAGTGACATCAGCACCGGGACCAGCATGAAAGCGCAAACCAGCAAGGTAAACAGCAGTTGCCCGACAAACAGCGTTGAGCGCTTCACAAGACCGTCCTCGAAGGTTTGACCAACGTGCGGGCCAGCAACAAAACGATCCAGGTCAGCACGCCCAACACCACCGACAGCGCGGCGGCCAGTGCAAAATTGGCGTAGTTGGTGAACACGTTGTAAATCGCTACCGGCGTTACATTCAGCCGCGTGCCCAGCGTAAACGCCGTGCCGAAGGCGCCCATGGACGTGGCAAAGCAGATCGCCCCGCATGAGACCAGCGCCGGCGCCAGGCCGGGCACGATGACATCACAGACCACTCGCCAATGACCCGCGCCCAGTGAATGGGCGGCTTCTTCCAGGCTGCGATCCAGGCTCTCACACGCCGCCATCACCGTAAGGATCACCCGCGGAATCGAGAAGTACAGGTAGCCGACGAACAGCCCTGTCAGCGAATAGGCAAAAATCCAGCGCTCACCCGCCAGCTCAAGACCAAGGCTGGCGAACAGCCCTTGGCGGCCAGCCAGCAGGATGACCAGAAAGCCGACCACCACGCCGGGAAACGCCAATGGAAAGGTCAACAAGGCGACCAGCGCCGAACGGCCGAAGAAGCGCTGGCGCGAGAGAAACACCCCGCTGACGCCGCCCACCAGCAGCGCCGCGAGGGTCACCACCAGGGCCAGCATGCAGGTCTGCGCCAGACTGCCCAGGTATTGTGCACTGCTCAGCACCTGCCAATAGCCGCTGTCACTGCCATCGCGACTTTGCCCACCCAGCATAATCAGATGCGCCAGTGGCAGTAACCAGAACGCGAACAGCACGGCGGCCGCCGGCGCCAGCGCCCAGGCAGCGGTCGGCCGCAAGCGTGGCACCAAGGTCCAGGCCGAGCGGCCTTCCCGGGCTTTGACTTGCGAAGCCATCACTTACTTGACCTCACTCAGATAACGTGCGGAAAAGACTTCCTGCACCGCCGCCATATGTTCGTAATCGACCACGCCAGCCCGGGCATAATCGCTGTCCGGCAGGAACTGTGCGGCGACATCCGCAGGCATCTTTATCGCTCGCACGGGCCGCAGGTAGGCCTTGGCCCACAACGCCTGGCCTTGATCGGACAGGACGAAATCCAAGACCTTCTCGGCATTGGCCCGATGCGGGGCATTGCCGACCATGCTCATGACGTAAGGCACACTGATGCTGCCTTCCTTGGGAATCACAAACGCAACGTTGGCATTGTCCTTGTAGCGCGCTCGATAAGCGTTGAAGTCGTAATCGACCAGAATCGGCAACTCACCGGACAACACCCGGGCGTAGGCCGTCTGCTTGGGCACGATGGGTGCGTTTTTCGCCAGTTTCTGGAAGTAATCGATGGCTGGAGCGAAGTTATCCAGGTTGCCGCCCATGGCTTGGTTGATGGCCACCGCCGTCACGTAACCGACGAACGCACTGGATGGATCGAGGTAGCCCACCATGCCTTTGTATTCCGGTTTGAGCAGGTCGTTCCAGCTTTGTGGCACGGGCAGGCCACCCAGCGCATCGACATTGACCATGATGCCCAACGTGCCGGAATGAATCGCAAACCAGTGACCTTCCGGGTCTTTCAGGCCGGAGGGAATCTCCTCCCAGCCCTTGGGTTTATACATGCCAACCACCCCGGCCTTTTGCGCCTGCAAGCCGAAGGTGACGCCGTAATACACCACGTCAGCCACCGGGGCGGCCTGTTCGGCGACCAATTGCGCCAGTGACTGACCGGAGTTTTTGTTGTCTTGCGGAACCTGCACGCCAGTCGTATCGGCAATCGCCTTCAGTTGGGTGCCCCAGTCCGCCCACTCCGGCGGGCAGTTGTAGCAGATGGCCGTTTGCGCGGCTTGCGCCAGGTTGACGACGCCGCACAGCAGCAAAGCGGCCAGGGTTTTACTGATGCGGATCATCAAATGTCTCCTCGTAGGGCTGAGTACTTTCGCCTGGCCGGATATGACAAGGCAGGCAATGGGAAGCCGGTGCGGCGCCGGCGATCTGCGCCAGCAACTGATCGATCACGGTATAAGCCAGCGTCGCGATGGGTTGAACGACACTGCACAATGTCGGGTGTATCTGGGTGCCCAGGGCGATGCCGTCAAAGCCGATGACCGAGAGCTGCCGAGGTACGTTCCAGCCGTTACGTCGCAGTTGCGCAATCAGGCTGATTGCCAGCAAATCGTTGGAACAGACCAGCGCACTGAGCGCTTGCGGGCCATGTAGAAACGGCTCGATAGCGGCAAAGTCAGCCTGGGTATGGGCGGGCATTTCGATCACTGGCAAGCGGTCGAGACCGGCCTCACGCATCGCATCGCAATAACCGGCGTAACGCAGGCGAGCGCGGTCGGACTGCAAGGCGGGCCCCGCGACCATGCCGATCCGCCAATGCCCCGCTTCCAGCAGATAACGGGTCGCCAGCGCCATGCCCGCGCGGTTATCCACGGACACGCTGCTGTGGTCAGGATTGCCGGGTTGGTGGTAGGCCAGTACAAAGGGCGTGTCTTCCCTGGCAAGGCTTTGCAGTACCCGGCTCCGATCGGCATCCGTGACCGTCAGGACCAGACCATCGACGCGCTGACGCAACAATTCCTCGACCACCGCGCTTTCACGTTCGCTGCTGTAGTCGGTGGTTGCCAGCAACAGGTTGTAACCGCGTAAGCGCGCAGCGCGCTCCATCGCCTGGAATTGCTCGGCGAACACCGGGTTGAGCAGATTGGGAACCACAACGCCAATCAGTTTGGTGGTTTGCAGACGGAGTTGGCGGCCGAGACGATTGGGCCGAAAACCCAGTTCACGCGCTGCGGCGAATACTTGTTCTCGAGTCGCGGGACGCACCACTTCAGGGGAGGCAAAGGCTCGCGCCGCGGTCGCCCGCGAAACCCCGGCCAGTTGTGCAACCTCTTTCAAATCAGTCATTTTTGCTCGCTCGAGATCGATCTCATTGAGAGCGACATTACTCAAGGGACATGGCGTTTTCGCGATCAAAAAATGACAATTGGATGTCAGGCTCCCCTCGCCCACCTCGACTCCGTCCGAGGTCAGTGCTCAGGTGTCCATCAGTGCAGCCGGCAAGGCTGGAATCAGGAGCGGAGAATAACCTTCATCCGCTCTTCGGCCACCGCCGAGCCGAAGATCTCGGCATAGCGCAACGTGGCGTTGGCGTGCTCGCGCATGATGGCTTCGGCACGCGCGCCCTGGCGGTTGACCAGCGCATCGAACACCGAATGGTGCTGCATGTGCGCATAGTTGAAACGCCGGTACTCGCGAACCATGTCGTCACGGTCAACCGCCAGGGCGGTCACCGAGGCGAAAGGCAAATGGTCGTTGCGCGCCAGGGCGTCGGCGATGGCCGGGTTGTGGCTGCCTTCGACGATCACCTGGTGAAAACGCATGTTGAGATCGTGATAGAGCTCAAGGTCCTCGATGGTCACGAACCCTTTGTCGAACAGTTGATCACCTTGCGACAGGCACTGTTCAAGGCTCGCCCGGGCCTCGTCCGAAAGCCCCCGCTCGGCGGTCTGGCGCGCCGCCAGGCCTTCGAGCACGCCCCGCACTTCGACCGCACCGGCAATATCATCGGGATTGACGGAGCGCACCTGAAACCCGCGCCCGCCAAAACGCACCAACAGGCCTTCCTGCTCCAGCGTGCGGAACGCCATGCGCACCGGCATCCGCGAGACACCGAAAAGCTCCGCCGTGGGGTTTTCCATCAGCCGTTCGCCAGCCGCCAATTCGCCGGAGGCGATCATCTTGCGCAGCGCGACCAGCACCGTTTGACCGGGCTTACTCATCCAGGCAACTTCCAGAAAGGTGGGTTGCCATAGTAACGCAAGGTCTGGGCTGACTGCAGGGCGCTGTTTACGGATCGGGCTGCATACCGGCAAAGGCAGCGATGCCTTGCTTCAGCCTTGATACTCGGGATTTTCGATCAGCAAAGCCATGCCCTGCCCGCCGCCGACACACGCCGCCGCGATGCCATAACGCAGATTGCCCTCGCGCAACTGCCTGGCCAGGCTCAGCACCAGGCGCAAACCACTGGCGGCCAAGGGGTGGCCCAAGGCGATCGAGCCACCCCGTCGGTTGAGTCGGTCGCCATCCAGCCCCAGCACCTGGGCCACGGCCAGTACCTGGGCCGCCTGCGCCTCGTTGATTTCCAGCAAGTCGATATCGGCCAGGGCCAGCCCGCTGCGCTGCAGCAGCAACTGGATCGCCGGCGCTGGCCCTATGCCCATGAATTCCGGCGCCACACCTACCACGGTACTGGCCAGCAAATGGGCCAGCACCGGACGAAAAGCCCAAGACGCTCGCCCCACCAGCGCCGCCGCCGCGCCATCGACCAGCGCGCAACTGTTGCCGGCCGTTTGCACACCGCCGTCATGCACCGAGCGCAAGCGGCTCAAGGCCGTCAGATCGGTAGGCCGCGGATGACTGTCCCGCGTCACCCGCTCCACGCCCCGCGGCAACTGGATACTCCGTGCCTGATAGCCAGCCAGCTCAAAGCGTTCATTGCCCAGCGCCACCAGCTCCGGTGTAAACCAGCCGTCCGTCTGAGCCTGCAGCGCCAGTTGATGACTATCCAGCGCATAACGATCCACCACCTCACGACTCAGGCCATAGCGCTGGGCCAGGTTATCGGCGGTGGCAATCATATCCAGACCCGGCGCCGGGTCGTAGAGCGCTTCCCAGAGAAAGTCCTTGAACTCCACGGCGGCACCGAGGCGGAAACCGCCGCGGTGGACATAGGCGGCAATCGGATTGCGCGACATGGATTCAGCCGCCACGCACAGGGCCAACTGCACACCGTCGTCCAACTGCCTGGCGGCCTGGTGCAAGAGCTCGAAGCCGGTGGCGCAGATGCGCTGCACCGCCAGCGCCGGGATCCCTTGCGGCACGCCACTGTAAAGGCCGATATGGCGGGGCAGCAGGTAGGCATCGAAACTGGCCTGGGCCATGGAACCGGCGAGTACGCTGTCCACCGCTGTCGGATCGATAGCGGCGCGGGCCAGCACCTCGCGCCCGACCTTGATCCCCAGGTCGATCGGCGAGACCTGGGCCAAGGCCCCGCCGAGATCGACCCAGGGCGTGCGCAGCGCTTCGAAAATCGCCACATCGCGAAAACTCGAATACTGCCCCACGCTGTTCACGGTTGAGACCCGGCACGCAGGATCGAAGGCTCTTCGCCGCGATACAGCGCTTCGACCTTGGCGGCGCGCCACTGCAACACCGCACGCTGATTGATCGAGCCCTTGTCGGTGATTTCACCGCGATCGATGGAGGCCGGTTCATCGAGCAGCACGATCCATTCCAGGCGGCTGGCATTACCGGTGGCATCGCGGTTGAGCCGTTGCAGCCAGTCGCTGAACCACAGGCGCACAGGCACGCTGGCCAGGACCTCGACATCGCTGGCCTGCGGACTCAAGGCGGCCAGACGTCGACACTCATACAAGCGCGGAAAGACCAGCGCCCCCAGGCACTCGCGATCCGGCGCGGCCACCACCAGGTCCTGGACATAGGGCGAACCTTCGAGCACCGCGCGATTGCGCAAGGGGCCGACACTGACAAAGACCCCGGAAGACAACTTGAAGTCCTCGGCAATCCGCCCGTCGAACATCAGGCCCAGTTCCGGGTCTCTCGGATCCGCGAGCTTGAGGGCATCGCCGGAACAGTAGAAGCCCTGCTCATCGAAGACTTCGGCGGTCTGCTGCGGCGCGCGCCAGTAACCCGGCATGATGTGCGGCCCGCGAAAACGCCCCTCCAACTTGCCATCCACCGGCACCAGGCGCACCTCACAACCAGGCGCCGGCAAGCCGATGTACCCGGCCATGGACAACGGCCCGGTGGTGAAGGTGCAGGACGGCGCCGCCTCGGTCATGCCAAGCCCGGCCATCATGCGAATACGTTCACCACAATGCGCTTCGGCAACCCGGTCCAGGCGGTCCCAGATCCGCTGGGACAATCCGGCGGCGGCGAAAAAGAACAGTTTCATGCGCGAGAAGAAACATTCGCGCAACTCAGCGTCCTGCTCCAGGGCGCTGACCAGTTCCTCCCAGCCCTTGGGCACGGTCAGGTAGGCGGTGGGCGACACGTCCTTGAGGTTGCGCAGTGTTTCGGCAAAGCCCTGGACGGTGGGCTTGCCGTCGTCCAGGTAAAAGGTCCCGCCGTTGTACAGCACGATACCGACATTGTGGCTACCGCCGAAGGTGTGATTCCACGGCAGCCAGTCCACCAGCACCGGCGGTTCTTCGCCAAACACCGGGAAGGTCTGCAACAGCATCTGCTGGTTGGCGCAGAGCATGCGCTGGGTCGTGACCACCGCCTTGGGCAGCTTGGTGGAACCCGAGGTAAACAGAAACTTGGCGATGCTGTCGGGCCCGGTGGCGGCGAACGCTGCTTCGGCTTCGGCCGCGCCGGGTTGTTGCAGCAAGCTGGCAAAGCGGCTCTGCCGGCGCCCCGGCATCTCGCCACGGACGCTGATCAGTGGCGTCTCGACCGGTAACACGGCGTCTATCGCGCGCTGGAAGGCGGCAACATCACTGACGAACACCAACCCCGGCTGCAACAGATCGCAAACATGCCGCAGCTTGGCGAAATCCTGCGACAACAACGAATAGGCCGGAGAGATCGGGCAATAGGGAATACCGGCGTACATGGCCCCCAGCGCAATCTGCAGATGCTCGATGTCGTTACCTGAAAGGATCGCCAGCGGCCGCTCGGCCGAAAGACCATAACCCAGCAGGCCCTGGGCAATGGCGCGGACGCTGTCGAGCATCTCGGCGTAACTCACCCGCCGCCAGCCACCGTCATCCTGACGCGCCGCGATAAAGGTCTGTTGCGGACGTACCTCGGCCCAATGCACCAGGCGATCGAGCAAACGCCTGGGCAACTCGGCCAGGGGTTCGAGGGAGCGCATGGACAGGATGCCCTGCTCTTCGCTGACCTCGACCGCTGGATGGCCGATGGACACTTGGCGATAACGCGGCGTACTGGCCTCGGTCCGAGGCGCTGATCTGAATTCTGAACTCATGGGTTTGTCCTCCTCAGATCGGGTAGTGCCGAGGTCCGTTCTGCAACGTCACCCAGCGCAATTGGGTGAAATGCTCGATGGCCGCCCTGCCGCCAAAACTGCCGTAGCCGCTGGACTTGACCCCGCCGAAGGGCATCTGCGCCTCATCGTGCACGGTCGGGCCGTTGATATGACAGATACCCGATTCGACCCGCTGGGCCAAGGCCAGGGCGCGACCGGTGTCACGGCTGAAGATCGCCGCCGACAGGCCGAACTCGGAATCGTTGGCCAGGCGCAGCAGCTCTTCATCGCCATCACCACGCAGTACCACGGCCACCGGACCAAAGGACTCTTCGCGGTACAGGCGCATGGCATCGGTGACACCGTCAAGCAAGGTCGGCTGCAAGATGCTGCCCTCCAATTGACCGCCGGCGAGCAGCGTGGCGCCCTTGTCGAGGGCATCGTCGATCAACAACTTGATGCGCTCGCCAGCACTGGCGTCCACCAGGGAACCGAGTACGCAATCCCCGGCGTCGGGGTTGCCCGCCGGCAAGGTGGCGATCTTCGCCACCAACCGGGCGACAAAGGCATCGGCGACTTTGACATCGACGACCAGGCGCTCGGTGGACATGCAGATCTGCCCCTGGTTGAAGAAGGCGCCGAAGGCCGCGGCCTCCACCGCCGCGTCCAGGTCGGCATCCGCCAGCACCAGAAATGGCGCCTTGCCACCCAGCTCCAGCAACGCCGGCTTGAGATGACGCGCCGACAGCTCACCGACGATGCGCCCGACATGGGTCGATCCGGTGAAATTGACTCGCCGTACCGCCGGGTTGGCGATCAGCCGCTCGACAATCGCGGCGGCATCCCGCGGCGCGTTGCTGATGACGTTGACCACCCCATCACCGAGGCCGGCGTCCTGTAACACCTGGCCAATCAACCGATGCACCGCCGGGCTCAGTTCCGACGCCTTGAGCACCACCGTGTTGCCACAGGCCAATGGCATGGCAATGGCCCGGGTGGCGAGGATCACCGGGGCATTCCAGGGGGCGATGCCCAGTACCACGCCGCACGGTTGGCGCAGGGCCATGGCGAAGCTGCCGGGGACATCGGAAGGAATGACTTCGCCATTGATCTGGGTGGTCATGGACGCGGCTTCACGCAGCATATTGGCCGCCAGATACACATTGAAGCCATACCAGTTGGCCATGGCGCCGGTCTCGCCGGCCGCCGCGATGAATTCCGCGCTGCGGGCCTGCAACTGCTCCGCCGCTCGTAACAGGCGGGTACGTCGTTCATTGGGAGCCAGGGCCGCCCAGCTCGGGAAGGCCGCCTTGGCCGCAGCCACGGCAGCGTCGGCATCTTCCAGGGTGGCGGCGGCAACCCGCGACACCACCTCACCGGTCACCGGATGACGCCGTTCGAAGGTTCGACCGTCTCGGGCGGGGCACGACTGGCCGCCGATCAGCAGGGGCACGTCCAGCATGGTGATTCCTCTTTATTGTCATTATCGGGAATACGTTCAAGCGGCATGGGCGCGGCGCACAACCGGATGCGCCGGCTGCGCGCCACGTGTTTCAGCGCTTATACGCCTGCAAGCCGGGCTTGATGCTCTTGTCGTCGAGAAACTGCTTCATGCCCTGCTCGCGGCCGCCCTCGGTATCCAGCAGGCGCGACTGATCGAGCTTGGCGTACAGGTAATCCTCGTTCTGCTCCCAGGTCAGTTCGCGGCAGCGCTTGAAACCGTGCTTGGCGGCCCGCAGGACCACCGGGTTTTTCTCCAGCAGGTTGCGCGCCAGCGCCACGGTGACTTCACGCAACTGCGCCAGCGGCACACTTTCGTTGACCAGCCCCATCTCGGCGGCTTTCTGCCCGCCAAAGGTCTTGCCGGTCATGATGTAGTACAGCGACTGGCGATGCCCCACCGTATCGGCCATGGCTTTGCTCACCAGGTTGCCCGGCGGGATGCCCCAGTTGATTTCCGAGAGACCGAAGGTCGCCTCGTCGGCGCAGATCGCCAGGTCGCAGGCCACCAGCGGGCTGAAGCCACCACCGAAGCACCAGCCGTTGACCATCGCGATGGTCGGCTTGGTGTACATGCGCAGCAGCTTCCATTGCCATTGCGAGGCTTCGCGGCGGATTTTTTCCTGGAGGATCTCCGGGCCGGCATCCACTTCGCGAAAGTACTCCTTGAGATCCATGCCGGCGGTCCAGGCTTCACCGGCCCCCGTCAGCACCAGCACCCCGGCGGCAGGATCCTGCTCCAGGGTCTCCAGCACATCGACCATTTCCCGGTTCAGGGTCGGGCTCATGGCATTGCGTTTTTCCGGACGATTGAGAATCACCCAGGCAATGCCTTCCTCGATTTCGACCTTGACGGTAGTCCAGCGACCTTCGTAATTGCTCATGGCGGGCTCTCTTGTTCCGGGCTTGAAGATGAGTAAAAACTAAACCTGAAAATTAGTTATGTCAATTAACCATTAACAAAATTAACTTGATTGCTTTTAACCCTGAACATTGTGTGGTGCCTGGACATCTGCAAGAGAGCATGGCTATCCCCGAGCAACCACGGCAAACTAGATAGTCTTCTTAACCTCCTGCCTGAGGATCCATCCCGCAATGGCCAAGTCTTCCAAGATTGCCGCCGCCCCCGAGTCCCCTGCCGAGAACGCCGAAACCCAAGCGCCACTGGACTCCGCCCTGGACGACCTGATCGGTTATGCCATGCGTCGGGCGCAGTTGAAGCTGTTCCAGAACCTGATCGAGCGACTCTCGGCCCACGATTTGCGGCCGGCGCAGTTCTCGGCCCTGGCGATCATCGACCAGACGCCCGGGCTGATGCAGGCCGACCTGGCCAAGGCACTGGCCATCGAACCACCCCAGGTGGTGCCGCTGCTGAACAAACTGGAAAGCCGGGCGCTGGCGGTGCGGGTGCGCTGCAAGCCGGACAAGCGCTCCTACGGGATTTTTCTCAGCAAGACCGGGGAGACCCTGCTCAAGGAGCTGAAACAGATCGCCACCGAGAGCGATCTGGATTCCACCTCCGCCCTCGACAGTCAGGAGCGCGAGGAACTGCTCAGGCTGCTGAAGAAGGTCTATCAGGCATAAACACCGGCGCCGCGGCTGGCGCCGGGACCGGGCCGGCTCCAGTCGCGCCGGCGATACACAACCACTACCTCACGCCTGGGCATCCATCTGCGCCCAAACCGCCTCAGCCAGATGGAAGGTGGCGTTGGCCGCGGGAATGCCGCAATAGATCGCGCTCTGCATCAACACCTCCTTGATCTCGTCGCGGCTCACGCCGTTGTTTTTCGCGGCACGCAAGTGCAGGCGCAGCTCCCCTTCGCGGTTCATGCCGATCAGCATGGCGATGGTGATCAGGCTGCGGGTGTGCCGTGGCAACCCGGGGCGGGTCCAGATATCGCCCCAGGCATGTCGGGTAATCATCTCCTGGAACTCGCCATTGAACGGCGTCAGATGTTCCAGACTACGATCCACATGGGCATCGCCGAGCACTTCGCGGCGCACTTTCATGCCGGCTTCGTAACGTTGCTGTTCGTCCATTGCAGGATCCTTCTCTAAGGTTTGAAAGCGTGATGTTCGGCCAGCGCGCGTTGGACCCAGCGCTGTGATTGCCCCAGGTAATGAGCCGGGTCCAGCAGGCGGTCCAGCGCCTCGGCGGACAGTTGCGCGGTCACTTGCGGTTCGGCGCCGAGCACCTGGCGCAAGTGCTCGCCCTGCTCCACCGCACGGCGGCAGCATTGTTCGATCAGATGATGCGCCGCATCGCGGCCGATACGCTGGGACAAGGCAATACTCACGGCTTCCGCCAGCACCAGCCCTTTGGTCAATTCCAGATTCTGCAGCATGCGCCCGGCGTCGACTTCCAGCCCTGGCACCACCTGCAAGGCCTGTTGCAGCGAGCCGGACACCAGGCAACAGAGCTCCGGCAGGGTTTCCCATTCGGCATGCCACAGGCCGAGGCTGCGCTCATGTTCCTGCGGCATTGCGCTGAACATCGTCGCCACCAGCCCGGGGCCCCGGGTCGCCGCACCGATCATGACTGCCGCTGCGACCGGATTGCGCTTGTGCGGCATGGTCGAGGAGCCGCCCTTGCCCGGCGCGGCCGGCTCGAACACCTCACCCGCCTCAGTCTGCATCAGCAAACTGAGATCGCGTCCGACTTTGCCCAGGCTGCCGGCGATCAGCCCCAGCAGGCTGGCGAATTCCACCAGGCGATCACGCTGGGTATGCCAAGGCTGGTCAGGCAGGTGCAGACTCAACTCATCGGCCAGGGCTTCGGCCACCGTAAAAGCCTGGTCGCCCAAGGCCGCCAGGCTGCCGGAAGCCCCACCGAATTGCAGGCACAGCAAGCGCGGTTTGACTTCAGCGAGACGCTGGCGATGGCGAGTGATAGCGCCCAGCCAACCGGCGATCTTCATGCCCAGGGTCACGGGTGTCGCCTGTTGCAGCCAGGTACGCCCGGCCAGCGGGGTGTTCGCGTGGCGCGCGGCCTGCTCGGCGAGCGCATCGGCCAAACGCCCCAGATCACCTTCCAACAGCGCAATGGCTGAACGCAGTTGCAGCACCAGGCCACTGTCCATCACATCCTGACTGGTGGCCCCCATATGCACGTAGCGCTCAGCGGTCGGGTTGGCCACGGCAATCTTCCTGCCCAACGCCTTGACCAGCGGAATCGCCGAATTGCCGGCATTACCGATGGCCACGGCCAACGCGTCGACATCGAACAGCTGCGCGCTACAGGCCGCTTCGATATCACCAACGACCTCCTGGGGTATCAATCCGGTGCTGGCTTGCGCGCGCGCCAGGGCGGCTTCGAAGTCGAGCATGCCTTGCAACCGGCCTTGATCGGAAAAAATCGCCCGCATCGCCGGCTGGGTGAAATAGGCATCGAAAAGTTGATTCGTCGGTCTGTTCAAACCACAGCTCCAGGATTCATGAAAAACAATGAGGCGCTCTCAGGTCGCGTCCGCATGGCTGACCAGCCCCTTGATCACCACAGCGAGGGTCGCCAAGGCCGCCGGCACTACCAGCGCGGTCAGCACCTGTTCGAAGTTCCAACCCAGGCCCAATAACGTCGCCCCGGCCCAGGCCCCGAGGATCGCACCAAAACGACCGATACCGAGCATCCACGACACGCCGGTGGCGCGACCCTGGGTGGGGTAAAAACGCGCGGCCAGCGATGGCATCGCCGATTGCGCGCCGTTGATGCACATGCCGGCCAACAGCACCAAGGCGGCCAATACACTGACATGGCCCAGGCTCTGCCCCACCAACCAGGCGAAGACGCCGGCCAACAAGTAAGCAATGCCAATGACCTTGTGCGGGTTGAATTTATCCATCGCCCAGCCCACACCCACGGCACTGAGCACACCGCCGAATTGGAACAGCGCGCCGATAAAGGCCGACTGCTCCATGCTCGCGCCGCTGTCACGCATCAGGGTCGGCAACCAACTGGTGAGCAGGTAGACGATCACCAACCCCATGAAATAGGTCAGCCACAGCAGCAAGGTACCGGCGCTATAAGCCCCGGAGAAAATCACCTTCAGCACGTTGCGGCTCTGCACCACCGTCTGTTCCGGCACGCTGAAGCCGGTGGCCGCCGCGACCTCCAGCGACGCAATCGGCGCCAGCACCTGGCGAATCCGCTCCACGCCACGATTGCGCACCACCAGGAAGCGTGCCGACTCCGGCAACCGGAACAACAGCACCACGGCCAGCACCAGGGGCAGGATCCCGCCGAGCATCAGCAGGCTGTGCCAACCCAGCAGCGGAATCAGCTTCGCCGAGACGAACCCACCACAGGCCATGCCCAGATTGAAACCGCAGAACATGCTGGTCACCAGCAACGACTTGAGCCGCTCGGGGGTGTATTCGGAGAGCAGCGTGGTGGCATTGGGCATTGCCGCCCCCAGGCCCAGGCCGGTCAACAGACGCAGGGCCAGGAGTTGGTCGATATTGCTGCTGTAGGCCGACAGTAGACTGAACACGCCAAACAGAAACACCGCCACCACCAGCACCCCCTTGCGCCCGAAACGGTCGGCCAGGGGGCCGGAACCCAGGGCACCGAAGACCATGCCGATCAGCGCGGCACTCATCACCGGTCCCAGGCTGGCGCGATCGATACCCCAGTCCTGGCTCAAGGCCGGGGCGATAAAGCCCATGGCCGCGGTGTCCAGGCCGTCGAGAAAGACGATCAGAAAACACAGCAGCACCACCCGCCATTGATAGCTGGACAGTGGCCTGGTGTTGATCAACAGCTGAACATCAAGCGTGCCCGCCACAGGCACAGGGGCTAATAACGACATACAGACATTTCCTTCTTCTTATTATTATCGGGTCGCTTGCATCGGCAAGCGCCCTGCAACTGCACGCAAGCCACAACCTTAGAAGTCGAAGAACACCGTTTCCGCCTCGCCTTGGACATGAATGTCGAAACGATAGGCCAGCTTGCCGTCGACCGTGCAACGCCTGGCAATCAGGGTTTCACGGCGTTGCGGCTGTTCGATCAGATTCAATACCGGATCAAGCGCATTGGCCTGGGCCTCGTCGTCGAAGTACAGGCGGGTCTGCAAGTGGATATTGATGCCCCGGGCAAACAGCGAAACGTTGATATGGGCCGCCATGGGTACCCCCGCGGCGTTGTTCAACGTGCCGGGCTTGATGGTGTTCAGCGTCCACTCGCCGACATCCGTGGTCGCGGTGCGGCCAAAGCTGTTGAAGGGCTTTTCCAGGTTGTAATCGCTGTCATAGACGCCTTTGTGGTTGGCCTGCCAGAACTCCAGGAACGAATCGCGAATCAGATGGCCATTGCCGTCGTAGACGTGCCCCATCAGCAGAATATGCTCGCCCGGCGCACCGGGTTTGGCCATCTCGTTCCAGATTTCCTGCTCGCGGGGCGGGTTGCCGGCAGCCTCCAGCGCCAGGCCGATATGCACATAAGGCCCGGCGGTTTGCGAAGGGGTTTCAGGCAGAAGTTGAACGGGCATGTGCGTGCCTCCTCAGCGGTTTTCGAAGTGGGTCTTGCGCTGGCCGCGCAGAACGATATCAAAGCGATAAGCCAGGCAATCCATGGGATTGGCCAGGCTCATATCGAGCCTGGCGATCAGGCTCTGCACCGCTTCCGGATTGGCGATCGACTTGACGATCGGGCACATGGGGATAAGCGGATCGCCTTCGAAATACAGCTGGGTGATCAAGCGCGTGGCAATCGACGGGCCGCTGATGGAGAAGTGGATATGCGCCGGACGCCAGTCGTTGGGACCGTTGCGCCACGGGTACGGACCGGGTTTGACCGTGCGGAAACTGTAATGACCGTCACGGTCGGTCAGGGCCCGGCCAACGCCACCGAAATTCGGGTCGATGGGCGCCAGGTAGCTGTCTTTCTTGTGTCGGTAGCGACCACCGGCATTGGCTTGCCACATCTCGACCAGTGTGTGTGGGACTGGCTTGCCGTATTGATCGCAGACGCGACCGGAAACAATGATGCGTTCGCCGATCGGCAAGCCTCCATTGTTGAAATTCAGCAGCAGATCATTGTCGTGCCGCCCCATCTTCAGGTGGGAAAAGTCTGGGCCGCTGGTTTCCGACAGGGACTGGGGAATGCTCACCAGGGCCTGACGCGGGGAACGAAGAATAGAGGTTTTGTAATCGGGCGTCAGGGCTTTGGGGTGCCAATTGCGGTCACGAATGACGAAGCGGCTGTTGTCCGCATCAGACATGTCGGGCTCCTTATTGTTAGAGGTAAGAGCTGCTTGGATAGCAGTCTGTCCCTCAGTCTCCTTTGATAGTGCCCCCGCCAAAACTGAAAAAACCAACCTCATCCATATCCAAATGGTTATGGATAATGATCCTCGCGATATTCCAGCCCTACTTCGCGCAACACCTCCACACGCCGCCTTCGAGATCTGGCATCCGCTAACGCTGGATGCGGAATTGTTTCGGTGACTGCCCCGTGCCGCGCTTGAAAAAGCGCGAGAAGTAGGCCGGTTCGGAAAAGCCCAGGCTGTCCGACACCTGGTTGATGGTCATGGCGGTGTAGACCAGATCGCGCTTGGCTTCCAGCAGCAGCCGCTGGTTGATCATCTGCAATGCCGATTGCCCGCAGAGGCGTCGGCACAAGGCATTGAGGTGAGCCGTGCTGATCCCCAGCGTCGCCGCATAGTGCTCGATGGGTAGATGCTCGCGAAAGCGCAGCTCCAGTGTCCGGGTGAACATCTGCAAATGCTCTCGGCCCCGTTCAAGCGGCAAGGCGTCCGGCGGCGTGCGCTCCAGACTGCGGCGACTGAGCCAGATGGACAGCACCGTGATCAACGATTGCAGCATGGGATCACGGCCGGGCTGGTGTTCACCGTATTCCCGGGTGATGGCTGAAAACAGCGTGTCCAGATACGAATGCGCGGAGCCGATCGGGTAACAGGCCGCCGTGGTCAATACCGGACTGTTGAGCGAAGCGCCGAGCTGTTCGGCCAGGGGCTGTGCCAGGCTGAGTACGTGGCCTTGAATATCCTCGGAGAACTTGAAGGTGTGCACACACAGCGCCGGCACGACTTGCAGCGCAGCGGAATCGATGTGGTGGATCTCGTCTTCGACCTTCAGTGTCGCCTGCCCTGCCTGCACGTAGAGCAGCTGCACCAGGTCGCTGTGCCGGTGGGGTTTGATTTCCCAGCCATGCAGTTTGCTGCGCTCGGGGATCGACTCGCAATGGATCAAGTCAGGGGTCGGCCAGGCGCCGGTCTCGCCGTAGAGCTTGAACACCGGAACAGGCACAGCGGATGATTTCGACATCTACCTCCCCTCCACAACGATCCACGAAAAGTCCATGGAATGCATCGGATATTGCCTTCATATCCGCACTTTAGCCACTAAAAATACAGGAGACAAAAACAACAGTGCCCGACAAGGCCCAACGCCTTCAGCGGTACCAGACAGGACTACCCTCCATGAAAACCCAAGTCGCTATCATCGGCTGCGGCCCCTCCGGCCTTTTGCTCGGTCAACTGCTGCATCGTGCCGGCATCGACAACGTCATCGTCGAACGCAAGAATCCCGAATACATCCTCTCGCGAATTCGCGCCGGCGTGCTGGAACAAGGCATGGTCGATCTGTTGCGCGAAGCTGGTGTCAGCGCGCGCATGGATGCCGAAGGCCTGGTGCATGACGGCTTCGAACTGGCCTTCGACGGACGCTGTGAACGCATCGACCTCAAGGCACTGACCGAGGGCAGAACGGTCATGGTCTACGGTCAGACCGAAGTCACCCGTGACTTGATGGACGCACGTGCCGCCGTGGGCGCAACGACTCTTTACGAGGCCGAGAATGTGCAGCCCCACGGCATGCAGAGCGACAATCCTTACGTGACCTTCGAACATCACGGCGAGACCGTGCGCCTGGACTGCGATTACATTGCCGGCTGCGACGGCTTTCACGGTGTATCCCGACAATCGATACCGGCAGAGACGCTGAAGATTTTTGAACGGGTCTACCCCTTTGGCTGGTTGGGAATCCTGGCCGACACCCCGCCGGTCGGCCATGAACTGATCTACTCCAACCATGAGCGAGGCTTCGCCTTGTGCAGCATGCGCTCGCCGATGCGCACCCGTTATTACGTGCAAGTGGGCGCCGAGGAAAAGGTCGAGGACTGGTCGGACGAACGTTTCTGGGAAGAGCTCAAGCGCCGTTTGCCAAGCGCTATCGCCGAGCAATTGGTCACGGGCCCCTCGATTGAAAAGAGCATCGCGCCGTTGCGCAGCTTTGTCGTCGAGCCCATGCAATATGGTCGACTGTTCCTGCTCGGCGATGCGGCCCATATCGTTCCGCCCACCGGCGCCAAAGGCTTGAACCTGGCGGCGAGCGATGTCAGCACGCTGTACCGGATCCTGCTCAAGGTTTATCGCGAGGGTCGCACCGACTTGCTGGAGAAATACT
This sequence comes from Pseudomonas gingeri, assembly GCF_013385425.1. Classification (GTDB taxonomy): domain Bacteria; phylum Pseudomonadota; class Gammaproteobacteria; order Pseudomonadales; family Pseudomonadaceae; genus Aquipseudomonas; species Aquipseudomonas gingeri_D. Next base: position 277,901 of record NZ_JACAQA010000002.1, read on the forward strand.
CGCAAATCTGCCTGCGTCGGGTCTGGAAAGCCGAACGCTTCTCCTGGTGGATGACCTCGATCCTCCACCGTTTTCCTGATACCGATACCTTCAGCCAGCGTATCCAGAAGAGCGAACTCGATTACTTCACCGACTCGGCCGCCGGACGCAAGACGATTGCGGAAAACTATGTCGGGCTGCCCTATGAAGCCATCGAATAACTGAATTGCCCCCCACTCTTTGCGCATCATTCGACGGAACGAAAAAAACCAGCGCTCTACACTCTCGCCTTTCAGCGGCTCGGTTCACCATCATCCCGGCCCATCAGGATTTCCTCGACGCGGCAGGCCGCGAATGACTCAAGCGAAGACCCAACACCATGAGACAAAGACTTTGCCCATGACATTGCCGAGGAGGCTCTAGCGCTGTAAGCGTGTCCGCTTTTGGCCGTTTTCTGCCTGATGCAGATGGGCTGCTCTCGGCCGGAAGCACGGAAGATGACTAAACGCGTGAACCGGCTATCGACCCAGCACGCAATGATGGCAATATGACTCTTCTTAGGAAAAGTAGCATTCGGCGCGAGGCGAAGCCGGATGTCATGCGCACAGGGATAAGGAACATGGCTTCGATTCAGGTGGATGGTGAGGACAAGACCGCAAAGATCAGCGACTGGTCGATTCGCTGGAGCGACAAGTACGAAGCCCTGGAACTGACGTGTCACTTCCCCTCCAAGAAAAAATACACCCGCCCGCTCAGTAACTGCCAGGTCTCGCCCACCCGCGAGTTGACCAATGTATTGCTGCACAAGTCCGGCAGCAAGATCGTCACGCCTATTGCCAAAGCTATGATTTACGGCGAGCGATATGCCGTCGTGCACTACCCGGACGCCGAAAAGCCCTATATCTACAAGATGGACGGTATCGGCTTTACCGCCCCGACATCAATGAAGGAAACGCCGGTCTTCCGCTATTTCACTACCGTGGCGAATGCCCGAAAGGATCACGCTGAGTCGAAGACCAATCGTGAAATTGCCGATAATGTAGTGCGCCAGCTCGGAAAACTGCCCGCGATCGCTGGCACTGCCTTGCAAGCCTATTGTACGGGGCGCAACGGCACGCTGGCGCCGGGTCAGGGGCTCATCTATCCGTTCGGGCTTAACGAGAGTCAGCTTCAGGCGGTCGAGCGGGCGTTCAGCGCGCAAATCAGTGTGATCGAAGGTCCACCAGGGACCGGCAAGACCCAAACGATCCTCAACATCCTCGCCAATATTCTGTTACGTGGGCAGACGGTAGCGGTGCTATCCAACAACAATGCTGCCGTGGAAAACGTCTACGAAAAGCTGGAGAAATACGGCCTGGGCCACTTGGTCGCCAGGCTTGGCAACCATGACAAACGTGAGGCCTTCTTCGCCGACCTGCCTGCGTGGCCATCAAGCGCGCCCGAGTCGGCACCGTCCCTAGATGAGATCCAGGCCTTGCTGACCCGCTTGAAGCAGCACCTGCAAGACCACAACAGGGCGGCACAACTGCAAATCGAGCTGGACGAGCTGGTCATCGAGCGGCGCTACCTGCAGCAGTGGCAGGCAGAAAGCGATGTGCACGCCACAAGCTCGCTCGACAAGTACGGCCTGACACCGCGCAAGACTGCGGACCTCATGGCCTATCTGGCGTACCTCGGCGAGCAGCGCATTCATCTCAAAGACCGCATCGAGCTTCTGTTCAAATTCAGAATCTTTCGCACCAAGCCATTCGCCGAGAGAGAGGCGCGCATGGCCGTTTTCCATGCACTGCAGATGCATTACTACGACAAGTCGCTACGGGACAAGGAAGCGGAGCTGCAGGCGTGCCGTGAATCGTTGGCACGCGCGAATTTCACGGCCCTGCTGAAAGAACTGACAACAGCATCGATGCACCATCTGAAGCAACATCTGCAACTTCAGGTACCACCGTCGGACAGCTTTGATGTCAAAACTTACTGCCGGCATTTCGATGCCTTCGTGCAGCGCTTCCCTATCCTGGGCAGCGGCACGCACTCCATCGTCAATTCGATCGCGCAAGGAGCGGTCCTCGACTACGTGATCATCGATGAAGCCTCTTTGCAGGACATCGTGCCGGGCATCCTGCCACTGGGCTGCGCAAAGAACCTGATCGTCGTTGGAGACAACCGCCAGTTGCCGCATATCCCTGTGGCACTGGGGCTTCAAGCGCCCGCCGAGGTCTACGATTGCGAGCACTACAGCCTGCTGGATTCGTGTATTGCCGTGTTCCAGGACGCGCTGCCCAGAACCCTGCTGAAAGAACATTATCGCTGCCACCCCAGGATCATCCAGTTCTGCAACCAGCAGTTCTACGACAACGCACTGGTGCCGATGACCGAGGACAAGGGCGAAGCCCCTCTGCGCCTGGTGGTGACAGCCAAGGGCAACCACGCCAGGAAGAACACCAACCTTCGGGAATTGGACTCCCTGCTGAAGGTGCTTGAGGACGAGGGGCAGCCTGTCGGAATGGACGGCGAAGGCCGCGGTTACATCGCCCCGTTCCGGGCGCAAGTCAACCTTTCCGACATGCACTTGCCGACGGATTTCATCAAGGACACCGTGCACAAGTTTCAGGGGCGCGAATGCGACGAGATCGTCTTCTCCACCGTGCTGGACAAGAAGCGCTACAACCAGGAGCGGCAACGCCTGGATTTCGTCGATGATCCACGCATGATCAACGTGGCAGTTTCGCGGGCCAAACATCGCTTCACCCTGGTGACCGGCGACGAAGTGTTCGATAACAACGGCCACATCGCCGCGCTGATCCGCTACATCAGCTATTACGCGCAGGACGAGCAGATCGTACGCGCGCCGGTGGTGTCGGCATTCGACTTGCTGTACCGCGAGTACGACCAGTCTCTGGCACGCTTGGACGCCCGCCTGCGGCCCGAGGACTCACGCTACAAGTCCGAGCAGATCGTGGCACAGTTGCTGCGCGAAGCGCTGTCAGCCCCGGCGTGCCAGGCATTGAAGTACCACACACAGATCCAGCTGGATAAGCTTGCATCGCCGGGTAGCCTCGACTGGACGGAGCCCCAACGGGCGTTCATGAGGCGCGCCAGTTGCGATTTCGTGATCTATTTCAAAGTGGGCAAGAAACCTATAGGGGTGATCGAGGTTGATGGCGGGTATCACGACCGACCCGTGCAGGCAGCTCGGGACGCCATGAAAAATGAGATTTTGGCTAGAAGTGGCATTCCTATTCTGCGGCTGCGGACAGTTGAGAGTGACATTGAGCGCAGAGTTGGCGACTTTATCGGGCAGTGGGCTAGTCCTACGCATGGCGGTATTCGCGATTCCCACATCACGTTGTAAATCAAATCACGCTTGCTACGCGGGAGCTTCTTCACACAGCTCTTCGCCGACGCCCGCACCGCCTCGTCCGTACCATGGATACAACGCCAACACCTCAGCGTAGGCATCTTCGTCCTGTATCAAACTGCGGGGCTCTCCCTGCTGGCGGAGGGCTCCATCTGGTACACGGTCGCCAAACAACATAACGGCTCGGGCCGAATCGGCCTGCCGTGAGACCCAGGACAAACCCTGTATGTCAGGGCATTGGGTATGGATCGCGGCGGCCCACTGACGTGTTGCCGGATACTGGTCCTTCTCGGTATCAATCAGGTGCCGGCGCGGCACGCCCAGTTTACGAAGGGCCACACTGCCTAAATCAGCCAACACCAGATCACGAGTGCTGTGGACTTCAGAATGGACCTGCTCTGTATGCGGCGCGGTCTCGATCATCGATACGCAGCTCGAATTCGTCCGATTCCATGCCGGGCTTGTCCAGCGTTCGGAGCAACAGCAAGCGGTCGTTGATCAGCGCGGTAATGTCGGCACCGTCAGCGACGACACGGAAAGTGGGTTTCATTTTTGCGAACTCCAGAAACAACGAACCCCGCACAAGGCGGGGCTAATAATCCGGCACTACAAGGTTGCACCTTGTCGTTACTCTTTGCTCAGGGAGCTATGTGTCCAGCAAGATCGCCGCGTAATCCATCGCGCCGTGCAGGATGTGAACGACCACGACACGGTTGGCCTCTACTCGATAGAAAATGGCATAGCTTTCATGAACCCGACGCCGGATACCGTAGCGTGGCACCAGCGGGAATGCTTGGTGCATGTCCGCCAGGCTTAGACATTTATCGCGTAGCTCGTTAATGAAGGACAACGCACGTAACGGATTGTCTTGAGCAATGTAATCACCAATGCGCTCCAGATCACCTTCCGCTTCGTCTGTTAGCTGAACGATCATGCAGTCTTATCAGCCATCTCTGCGTATTTTGCAGCCAGTCGGTCGAACACCTCTTCCGCAGGCTTGATGCGACCCGCGTCGATGTCGCCCATACCACGAGCAATGGAAGCGTCCAGCGCGGCCAGGCGGGTTTCCCGATCCTGAACCAGCCGTACACCTTCGCGTAGCACTTCGCTTTTCGAGCCGTAGCGACCAGACTCGATGAGCTGCGTCACATAGTTCTCAAGCGGTTTTCCCAACTCGGCACTAATCATGTTTTATCCTCCAGGTAGCCCCACATCCAGAGTAGCCAATTTAATAACTGTTATCAATCCCACAACTGCACCTGCTCCGCTACCGGATCAGAAGCGTCTGGAAAGGTAATCGTTCGTGCCTGATTCCGCCGTGTGCGAGCGTCTTTCAGGGAGATGTCGGGGTAGATACCCAAGGATATGCGCGGCTGCTGTTCTTGCCACTTGAAGCGGAAGTGCCAGGCCTTCGTGCCATTAGTCGCCACGAACAATGAAAGTCCGGCGCTGTCGCTGAGGCTGTATCCTTTGTCTTCAGGCTTTGCCTGCCTGACGGCGGTGTCTGTGAGCGGCATTTAGTACATCACCCAAAAATCGAACTCAGGATGTACTAAAAAATGTACTAAAAATGTGGGGCTGGGGTGAAGATCCACGAAAGATCTTGAAAACAAAAAACCTGCGCAAGGCAGGTTTTATAAGGGTTTCAGAGATCTCGTCGGATGCCCTGAAAAGCAAAGATGGTGCCCGAAGCCGGAATCGAACCGGCACGCCCTTACGAGCGGGGGATTTTAAGTCCCATGCGTCTACCAGTTTCGCCATTCGGGCGGTAGCGCGGTGAAGCGGTCTACGCAGTGGCTTATTTTCCGAGCCAAAGCCCTTCAAAACCTGCCAGCCAACCTGGTGCCTGCGCGACAAGGGGACGAATATATACATCCCCATCCGGCGAAGCAAGTTTCGCCGACGTCAATTCCCCACGCCACACACATTTCGCAACCATCTGATTTTCAAAGAATTGCCCGGCACCTGGCATGCCTCGAACCAGGACGCCCCCTCAAGGACCCTCCCACCTGGCCAAGTCATTGGATTTCCAAAGGTTATGCATCAAATTGATATCAGGCTGTAACTATTTCATCACAAACGGCCGCCATAATCGGGCACAGCCAAAGGATCTGGCCCCATCCCAAGAAGCCCGCACATGCGGGCTTTTTGCTGTCTGGCGCGAAAGCGCTGGGCCTCCAAGCCCACAAACAAGGCTAAAGCACCCGCCCATCCCAACCAACCGTCACGTTACCCGGCAATTCTTGACGATGCTGCAGCAACCAGGCATCCAATGTATGCCCGACATGGGTCAACACGCCCTGCCCTGGCTTTAATTCTTCGATGCACTGCAATGCCAGCGTCAAATCATTGTGATTACGCGGTGCCTGGGGCTGCGGCGGCATCGAACAATCAAGCACCAGCACGTCGAGCGCTTCGCGTTGCAGCCAGGCCGTCGTCGCCGGCGGCAAGCCGACAGTGTCGGTGAGGTAGGCGATGCGCCGCCCCTGCCCTTCGAACAGATAACCCTGGGTCGGTTTTGAGTGTTGCAGTGGCAGCGCCGTAACACTGAGCAAACCGAAATGCCGGGTTTCGAATTCAGCGAAAGGCTGACCGAAATCGAGGATGCCAGGGTGTTTGTAGAGATCGGACAAACCCTCCGGATCCACCGGACCGTGCACAGGAATCATCAACCCATGACCCCAACGCAGATGCAGCAGCCCCTGGGCGTGATCCGCGTGGTAATGGGTCTGGAAAATGCCGTTGAAGCTTCTCGGTGGAAAGCGTTCGGTGAGGTCGGGCAAGCCGCTGTCGATCAGCCAGCGCTGGTCACCACACTCGATCAGCGCGCTACAGGGCAGACGCCGCAGGCTTGCATCACCGCGGGCCAACTCGCAAGCGACACATTCGCAACCGTAGACCGGCACTTGCCGGGCATCACCGGTGCCGAGCAGGGTCAAGCGCATAGAGTTTCTCCATTAAGGCACGCCAGCAAGCACTCGACTGTGCGCTCCAGCGCTCCAGAGTTGTCGATCAGGCACAACCCTGGCACGGCCTCGGCGATCAGGTCCTCACTGAAGCGGACATTACGCGCCAACCGTTGGTCAATTTCCGCCAGCGATTCACGTCCGCGTGCCAGCAAGCGTTGACGTAACACCGCCTGATCCACGCTCAGCAGCAACACCCACAACTGCGGATAGCGCAAACGCGTCTGCGCCAGATGGCCACGGGAACCATTGACCAGCACGTCCTCCCCCGCCGCCAGCCAATCATCGATATCCCGAGGAATGCCATAGGACAACCCATTGGCGTGCCAGCTCAGGGCAAACTCGCCCTGAGCCTCCAGCGCAGCGAACTGCTCCGGGCTCACGCCCTCGGCCGCCTCGCCCCCCGCCTGCGCCGAACGGGTGATCACCCGCCGCGCGATACGGCATCCCCGTTCGGCCAGGCGCACTCGCGCGGCATCCAGCAGGCTGTCCTTGCCCGAACCGGAAGGCCCGATGAGATAGATCAACCTGCCTGCCATCAAAACACCCTGTTCGCTTGTCGCCAGACCTGTTGCACAACCGGCAGCCCATCCCGGCACCTGGCCTGCACCAGATCAGCCCGCAGGCCGATGGCAATTTCGCCGCGATCGCTCAAACCGGCCGCGCGCGCCGGCGCCAGACTGATCATCTTGACCGCTTCGGGCAGATTGCAGTGATTGTCCAGCGCCGCCAGCGAGAACGCGGCTTGCAGCAGGCTCGCCGGGTAGTAGTCGCTGGACAGTATATCCAGCAATCCCTTGGCGGCCAGGTCGGCGGCGGCCACATTACCCGAATGGGACCCGCCACGGACCACGTTCGGCGCCCCCATCAACACGCTCATGCCCAGCCGCTGGCAGCCCCGGGCCGCTTCCAGGGTGGTGGGGAATTCGGCGATGGTCATGCCGTAGCGCGCCGACTCCTCGACATGGGCCACGGTCGCATCGTCATGGCTGGCCACCGACAGGCCACGGGCCAGGCAGTGTTCGACGATGGCGGCGCGATAACGATCGCTGTACTCCTTCGAGTTGGCCATTTGCAGGACGATAAAGGCATCCATCGTCTCGTCGTTCAAATGGTACTTGCCCATGTAGTACTCGCGGTACTTGGACTCCAGCACGAACTGACGCTGGCCCGGCGAGTGGTCCATCACCGACACCAGCTGCACCAGCGGGTTTTCCACCAGGTCGCGGAATACGCTCAGGGTGTCCGGGTGGCAGAGTTCACAACGCAGGTGCAGGCGGTGTTCGGCGCGGGTCAGCCCGGCGCCCTCGGCTGAAGCGATAGCCTCCAGCATCGCCGGCAGTTTCTGCATGCGATTGCCCTTGGGATTGACGTCGCCGATGGACACCGCGTCGAACACCGTGGTGATCCCGGCGGCGATGATCTGCGCATCATGGCTGAGCACCGCCGACGTCGACGGCCAGTCCACGCCGGGGCGCGGGGTCATGTGTTTTTCCAGGTTGTCGGTGTGCAACTCCACCAGGCCGGGCAACAGGAAATCACCGTTCAGGTCCTGGGCCTGGGGCAACTGGCTGCGGCCTTCGGCGATATCGACGATCACCCCGTCACGCAGCACCACGGAGCCCTCGATCACACGGTCGGCCAGGACCAGACGGGCATTGCTGAGGATCTGTTCAGCGGGCATGGGCGTATTCCTCTTCGGCAACGGCGGTTGGGGTCATGTCGAGATGACGGTCGGCCACCGCTTCACGGGCGGCATGGTCGTGGAAAATGCCGATCAGCGCGGTACCGCCGGCCTTGGCTTCGTTCATCAGTTCCAGCACCACCTGGCGATTGTTGTCGTCCAGGGACGCGGTGGGTTCATCCAGCAACATCAGCGGCCAGGCGACCATAAAGCCCCGGGCGATATTGACCCGCTGCTGCTCGCCACCGGAGAAAGTGCCCGGCGCCAACTGCCAGAGACGCTCGGGGATATTCAGGCGACCGAGCAAGAGTTCGGCACGGGAACGCGCCAGGGCCTTGGACCAGCCACGGGCCAGGGCCGGCTCCATCACCACGTCCAGACAGGCAACACGGGGGATCACCCGCAGGAACTGGCTGACATAGCCGAGGGTCTGCCGGCGGACCTGGAGAATGTCCCTCGGCGCGGCGCCCACCAGCTCCAGCCACTCACCGGCATGCCTCACCCGAATGCTGCCGCCCGCCGGCAGATAGTTACCGTACAAGGTGCGCAGCAAGGTACTTTTCCCGGCGCCGGACTGGCCATGCAGCACCAGGCATTCGCCGGCCCGCACACTGAAATCCACCCCGCGCAGCACATTCAGCACCACGCCATTGTGCTGGTGCAGGGTGAAGGTTTTCGAGAGGCCACGGACCTCGATCAAGTTAGTCATCGCACTGGATTCCACTTCACGAACAAGGCTCATGGCTGCAACACCGAAGACACCAGCAGTTGCGAGTAAGGGTGTTGCGGATCGTCGAGGATCTGGTCGGTCAGCCCGGTTTCCACCACATGTGAGCGGCGCATCACCATCAGGCGGTCGGCCAGCAGACGCGCCACCGCCAGGTCGTGGGTGACGATCACCACCGCCAGGTCCAGCTCCCGGACCAGGCCACGCAGCAGGTCGAGCAAGCGTGCTTGCACCGAGACGTCGAGGCCGCCAGTGGGTTCGTCCATGAAGACCAGGCGCGGGCTCGATACCAGGTTGCGGGCGATCTGCAGGCGTTGCTGCATGCCGCCGGAAAAGGTCCGGGGCAAATCGTCGATACGCTGCGGGTCGATTTCCACCTGGCTCAGCCAGTCGAGGCCAGCGCTACGCAGCTGCTGATAGTTGCGTACGCCCTGGGCCATCAGCCGCTCACCGATGTTGGCACCGGCCGAGACGCCCATGCGCAAACCATCCCGTGGGTTCTGTTCGACAAAGCCCCATTCGGTGCGCAACAAGGTCCGGCGCTCGGCCTCGCTGGCGCTGTACAGGTCCAGCCATTCACCGTCCTTGCCGCGATAACCGATGCTGCCGCGCTGGGGCGGCAGGCGCCCGCTCAACAACGAAAGCAAAGTGGATTTCCCCGAGCCGGACTCACCGACAATCCCCAGCACTTCACCGGGATACAGGTCGAAGCTGACACCCTGGCAGCCCTTTTCCAGGCCGTACAACAACGTCAGGTCACGCACTTGCAACAGCGGTTCGGCGGATAGGCTGACCGACTGCTCTTCCATCAGGGACAGGTTCATTGCTTGCTCTCCTGCTGCTCGACCCGTTGGGCGCAGTACCAGGTGTCGGAACAGACAAAACGCTGGGTGCCGGCGTCGTCGATGATCAGTTCGTCGAGGAAGGAGTCGTGGCTGCCGCAGATGGCGCAGCACTCTTCCCACTTCTGCACTTCGAAGGGATGGTCTTCAAAGTCCAGGCTGGTGACGCGGGTGAACGGCGGCACCGCGTACAAACGCTTTTCCCGTCCAGCACCAAACAGCATCAACGCCGGGCTCATATCGAGTTTCGGGTTATCGAATTTGGGAATCGGCGACGGGTCCATCACGTAGCGCTCGTCGACCATCACCGGGTAGGCGTAGCTGGTGGCGATATGGCCGAAGGTGGCGATGTCCTCGTACAACTTCACATGCATGACCCCGTAATCGTTGAGGGCGTGCATGGTCCGGGTCTCGGTTTCCGAAGGCTCGATAAAACGCAACGGCTCGGGAATCGGCACCTGGTAGACCATGATCTGATCGGCTTGCAACGGCGTTTCCGGGATGCGATGACGGGTCTGGATCAGCGTGGCGTCAGGGGTGCTTTCAGTGGTGGCAACACCCGCCGTGCGGGCAAAAAAGCGCCGGATGGAGACCGCGTTGGTGGTGTCGTCGGCGCCCTGGTCGATCACCTTGAGCACATCCTCGGCCCCCAGGATCGCCGCGGTCAGTTGCATGCCGCCGGTGCCCCAGCCATAGGGCAACGGCATCTCGCGACCACCAAAGGGCACCTGGTAACCGGGAATCGCCACGGCCTTGAGCAAGGCGCGGCGGATCATCCGTTTGGTCTGCTCGTCGAGGTAGGCGAAGTTGTACGCCGGGTCGCGCGCGGGCGCTTGGCTCAGGTCATTCATGGCGTTTCCCCTCGGCCGGTTGGCGCAGTTTGCGGATCAGTTCCAGTTCGGACTGGAAGTCCACGTAGTGAGGCAATTTGAGGTGCGAGACAAAGCCCGCCGCTTCGACGTTGTCGCAATGCATCAGCACGAACTCTTCCTGCTGCGCCGGCGACTGGATCTCTTCGTTGAACTCTTCAGCGCGCAGTGCACGATCCACCAGGGCCATGCCCATGGCCTTGCGCTCGGCATGCCCGAACGCCAGGCCGTAGCCGCGAGTGAACTGCGCCAGCTCCGTGGCCGAACCGACGAACTGGTTGACCATCTCGCACTCGGTCACTTCGATACTGCCCAGGCAGATGGGGAAACCCAATTCTTCCGGGTCGATCCACACCTCCACGTCACCGATCCGAATTTCCCCGGCGAACGGGTGGTTGCGGCCGTAACCACGCTGGGTCGAGTAACCCAGGGCCAGCAGGAAACCCTCATCGCCACGGGCCAGGGCCTGCAAGCGCTGGGCACGGCTGGCCGGAAACTCCAGGGGATCACGGGTGATGTCGGCGACGCTGTCGCTGTTGTCGGCCTCGTTCTTGATCAAGCCTTCCTTGGCCAGCAAACCCAGTACCCGTGGGCACGGTTCAAGACGAGCATCAGGCGTGACCCGGGGCCCCGGGTATTCGCCCTCGGCCAATAATGCAAAGTCCAGCAGGCGATGGGTGTAGTCGAAGGTCGGCCCCAGCAGTTGGCCGCCGGGCACATCCTTGAAGGTCGCGGACAAACGCCGACTGAGGAGCATCTGCGAGGTGTCGATCGGCAGGCTCGGACTGAAGCGCGGCAACGTGGTGCGGTAGGCCCGCAACAGGAAGATCGCTTCCACCAGGTCCCCCGCCGCCTGCTTGATCGCCAGTGCGGCCAGCTCTTCGTCGTACAGCGAGCCTTCGCTCATGACCCGGGCCACGGCCAGGGGCAGTTGCTGGCGGATCTGCTCGACACTCAGCTCGGTGATAGCGGTATCGCCCCGGCGCTTTTTCGCCAGCAGACGGTGGGCATTGTCGATGGCCTGTTCGCCACCCTTGACGGCTACGTACATCAGGCAAGCTCCTCTGCGATATGGGCGACCCGGGTGCTGCGGGGCAAGCCGATCAACTGCTCGCCGGCGGCAAACAGCACATCCAGACCTCGGGGAAAAACCTCACGGCGCTGGCGTTCCAGCCAGAAGCCTGGAGGCAACGGCAGACTGACCCGACGTGTGCTCTCGATGCCCGGGCCGCGCCAGTTCAACTCGCGGCCGGACTCCAGAGCGGGCAACTGGATCAGCAAGGTGCAGGACTGGTCCGGGTAACGATCATTGCCGTGGTCGAAACCGCCCAGGTCCAGCAGATCCGCTTCGCCGAGCAAGGCGAACGCGGCCTCCTCCCGGCGGCGGGTCAACGGACAGCCGCAGTGGAACGCCAGGTTGGCGCGGATCAACGGCGTATCGAAGGCCGGCGCCAGCCACAACGGCGTATCCACATCCAGCAGCGCCAGGCACAGCGCATAGGTGGCCGGCGCCAGGCCTTCCAGGCTTGGCGCGGTGGCCAGGGACTGGACCAGACCGGGCTCGGCCAGCGCCTTGAGGGCGGCGCGAAAGCCGCGCTGGGCATCCAGTACCGGGTCGACAAACGCCGGTTGCAACAACTGTGGATTCATCAGTTTTCTCCTCGAACCAGGGTGAAGAACTCCACCTTGGTGGCAGCGGTGTCCGCCTCTTTTTCCGCGCGGCGGGCGGCCTGGGCATCAGCCAGGGGGGTGATCAAGTCGCTGAGCCACTGGCTCCCTTGCGCACCCTGCAAATGCGCGTCGGCCAAGGCCGCCAGCTCGGCGTGCGCCTTGTCGCGACCGGCCAGATAGCTGTAACCGGTACGGCCATCCGCCAGGCGCACCACGCAACGGGTCACACTCATTTCGCCGACGTTGAACGGCGCACCGTTGCCGCCCATACGGCCACGGACCAGGGTCATGCCGATCTCCGGGGCTCGGATCAACTGGTAATCAACGTCGCGCAAGGCGGCTTCATGGGGGAGCAATTCACTGCGTCGGGCACGGGCAAGCACACCGATCCAGTGCTGACGTTGGGATGGGTTCATCAACGGGTTCTCCATCAGGTGACGACCTGGTACTGAAAGCGATCCGAACGACTGGTGGACTGGGCCAGCTCCACCGGGCGGCCGTCGCGATCGCGGGAAAGGGTAAACACGGTCAGGGCCGGCAAATGCCGGGGCATCATCAACAGCGCGGCTTCGTCGCGGTTGGGCAGACGGGCACCGATCAAGCTCTGGGTCCGCGTCAAAGGCAGGTCCCGCTCACGCAGGTACTGGCGCAGGGAACCGCCGTTGTAGTCCGCCAGCAGCGGCGCATGGCTGGCGCAGTAGCGATGGCGGATCAGGCTGACGGGCTGGTGGTCGAGTTTGCGCAGGGTCTGCAATTCGATCATCGGCGCCATCTCGGCAATGCCCAGTTGTTGCGCTTCGTCGCGACTGGCGTAGCAGTAGCGGCGTTTGAGCAGTATCGCCTCCACCCCGACACCCTGGGCCGACAATGACTGGCTGTAAGAGGTCTCGGCGCCCATCGGGTAGATCAGCGGTCGCTCCAACACCTGGGTGCCCTTGCCCTGCAAGCGCAGCAGGCTGCCTTCGAACACCAGCTCATCGATGGCCCGGCGCAGGGTGTGGCGGTTGACACCGAAGCGTTCGGCCAATTGCACTTCGCCCGGCAGGAAGTCGCCGGCCTGATAACTGCTCAGTTCGCGGCGCAGGATATCGGCCAGTTCGCGGTACACCGGCTCATCTTGTCTAGACAACTGCATCGTTAAAAAAAGCGCCCAGGGGCACCCCTCCGAAATCAGATGAACTGCTTGCGCAGGCGTTGGGAAAAGACATCGATCAGGCTGACGACGACGATGATCACCAGCAGCACCGCGCAGGTCTGGACGAACATGAAGGCACGGATGTTTTCCCAGAGGATCACTCCGATCCCGCCCGCCCCGACCATCCCCACCACCGTCGCCGAGCGCACGTTGGCTTCGAAACGGTAAAGCGCGTAGGAGACCCACAGCGGCATCACTTGCGGGATCACGCCGTAGATCACTTCCTGCAAGGCGCTGGCACCGGTGGCGCGAACGCCCTCCACCGGGCCCGGATCGATGGCTTCGACCGCTTCGGCGAACAGCTTGGCGAGTACGCCGGTGGTGCTGATCCACAGGGCCAGGACCCCGGCAAACGGACCCAGGCCGACCGCCACCACGAACAACATGGCGAAGACCATTTCGTTGATCGACCGGAACGCATCCATCACCCGGCGCAGGGGCTGGTGGACCCACCACGGTGTGATGTTGTCGGCGCAGAGAATCCCCAGCGGCACCGAACAGACAATCGCCAGCACCGTGCCCCAGAGGGCGATCTGCACGGTGACGATCATCTCCTTGAGGTAGGAGCGCCAGTCATGGAAATCCGGCGGGAAAAAGTCGGCGGCGAAGGTCGCCATGTTTCCCGAATCGCGGTACAGCGCCAGCGGGTTCATCTCGGCGCCGCGCCAGGCCCAGGCCAGCAGGACCAGGAACAGGCCCCAACCGACGTATTGCGGCCAGGTGTGCTTGCCGACAGCTTCAGCGTGCAGCGTGGTCATGATCGACTCTCATCAAGGCAGCTCAGAAAAGGCGCGGCGTGCTAGCGCCGCGCCGAGGATCAACCGGCGTTGGCCGCGGTCTTCTTGTCCAGCTCGGTGAGGCGCTGTTGCAACTTGGCCAGGTCGGCGTCGATAGCCGCCAGTTTCCTGGCCTTGTCGGCCGCCTCCAGGTGGTCGTCGGCGCTGACGATGGTGCGTTGCTTGAACAGTTCCAGTTGGCGGATCGGCAGCAATTGGTCATCGCTGGACACAAGGAACTTGCCCAGTTGCATGCCCTTGAGCACCGCCTTCTCTTCATCGGTGTTGCCGTAGCCGAGGATAAAATCGCGAATCCTGGCCTTCTCGCTGTCACCCAGGTTCTTGCTCCAGACCATCGGGTCGGCGGGAATCAGCGGCGACTTCCAGATCACCTTGAGCATGGCGGCCTTGTCCGGTTGGGTGACTTCCAGGCGTTCCCAGCTTTCGGTGTTGAAGGTGGCGACATCCAACTGCCCCTTGGCCACGCTCAAGGCGTTGACCTCATGGCTGGAGTTGAGCGTGCGCTTGAAGGCGGTGGCCGCGTCGACATGGTTCTTGGCGAACACGTAGTAGCCCGGCACCAGGTAGCCCGAGGTGGAGTTCGGATCACCGTTGCCGAAGGTCAGGTTCTTGGCGTTCTTGAGCATGTCCTCCACGGAATTGATCGGGCTGTTCTTGTTCACGATCAGCACGCTCCAGTAACCGGCCGCGCCGTTGGCGGCGGAGGTCTGGGCGAAGATTTCACCGTTGGAACGGTCCACCGCTTCCATGGCCGCCTTGTTGCCCAGCCAGGCCACGTCGACCTTGTTGAAGCGCATGCCCTGGATCAGGCCGGCATAGTCGGAGGCAAAGGTGGCGTTGATGGTCAGGCCGGTTTTCTTGTGCATGTCATCCAGGAACGGCTGCCAGATGCTCCGCAAGTTCTGCGAAGACTCGGTGGACATGATGCCGAAGCTGATGATCTTGTCGGCGGCCTGGGCGTGACCCATGACACCGGCGGCCAACAAGACGGCGGACAGACACACATGACGGATACGGTTCAACATTGAAGGATTCCTGTGGGTGGAATACTGCCGGGGGAACAAGGGTATTCAGAGGCTCGCCAACACCAGTCGGGGCGTGACTTCGGGGCGGCGGCTCTGGTCGGAAAACATCAGGCTGGTGTCGAGGTCGGCACCGTACAAATCGTTGAGGAACTGGCTGCTGAGATCACTGCCGCGCCCGTCGTAATGAATCCGCCCGCCTTTCAGCGCCACCGCACGGGGGCAATAACGCATGGCGTAATCGACTTGATGCAGGGTGACGACTACGGTCTTGCCGTCGCGGCGGTTGATATCGGCGAGGATTTCCATGACCTTGCGCGCCGACTCCGGATCGAGGGAGGCGATGGGTTCGTCGGCCAGAATCACCTCGGCGCGCTGGGTCAGGGCCCGGGCAATCGCTACACGCTGCTGCTGGCCACCGGACAAGGTCGAGGCGCGCTGCGCCGCGAGATCGGCAAGACCGACACGGGCCAGGGACTCCATGGCGAATTGCTTTTCCTCGGCATTGAACAGGCCGAGGCTACCGCGCCAGCGTGGCATCCGGCCCAGACAACCGAGCAGCACGTTGTCGAGCACGCTGAGGCGATTGACCAGGTTGAACTGCTGGAAGATATAACCGATGTCGGCGCGCAAACGCCGTACCTTGCCGTTCAAACGCCCGGACACCTGCACATCCCGCCCGAGCACCTTGACGCTGCCACCGTTGCTTTTGTCGCAACAGGCCAGGCCCGTGAGGTGACGCAACAAGGTCGACTTGCCGGAGCCGGAAGCGCCAATCAGCGCGACCATTTCACCGACCGCGATGGTGAGGTCGAGATCGACCAAGGCGCTCTTTCGCGCAAAGGTCTTGTTCAGATGTTCGACACAGATCGCTGGATGCATGGGCCGCTCTGTCTGGTTGAGCAGCCATCCCTGGCCACGTTTGAGTTCAAACGACTCTAGGCAGGCGGGGTGTCAGGTAGATGACCTGAACAAAACGTGGGAATAAACGTTTGATGAAGGTTTGATGAAAGGTTGAGCGGGGACGCCCGAAGGGCACACGCCAGCTTTAGACGAACGGCCAAGCCGAATGCCCGCAGCTCCTTGCACTTGGGCAAACGCGACCTATTGTCTCCCAATATCACTCAAGAAAACCTGAGCCCCCTATTCTGGTCGGCAGTACCGTCCAGTGACAACGACACCTCGGAGTCCGAGTCGATGGAAGAAACCCTCATTCTGGTGGATGAGGATGATTGCGAAACCGGCAGTGCGCACAAACTGTTCATCCATCAACAGGGCCTGCGCCATCGGGCTTTCTCGATCTTCATTTTCGACGAGCAAGGCCGCTTGCTGCTGCAGCAGCGCGCCCTCGGCAAATACCATTCGCAAGGCCTATGGACGAATAGTTGCTGCGGCCATCCACGCCTGGGTGAACAGACCCTCGCCGCCGCGCAACGGCGTTTACTCGAAGAAATGGGCTTGACCTGCCCCCTGAAGAACGTTGCCTCCCTGCTCTATCGGGAGCAGGTTTCGAACGACCTGATCGAGCATGAATTCGATCACCTGTTCGTCGGTACCAGCGACACCCCACCCGTCGCCAATCCCGATGAAGCCCTGGCCTGGGCCTGGTTGCCGCTGTCCGACATCCAGCGGCGCATTGCCGCCGAGCCGGAAAAGTACACGGTCTGGTTTCAAAAGATCTTCGACACCTACACCCTCGCGGGTCTGCGCGCCTGGCAAAAAATCGCTCTCGCGGCATCCTCGACCGGCCACGCCAGGGCCACGCAGTTGTCAGGCCAGCCACCAACGCGGCAATAGCTGCCGGACCTTGGCTTCGGCAAAACGATCGTCGATCAGCATCACCACGCCGCGATCCTGCTCGCTGCGAATCACCCGCCCCGCCGCCTGCACGACTTTCTGCACGCCCGGGTACAGGTAGGTGTAGTCGTACCCCGCGCCGAACAGCACGGCCATACGCTGCTTGATCTGCTCATTGACCGGGTTCAATTGCGGCAACCCAAGGGTCGCGATAAACGCGCCGATCAGTCGCTGACCAGGCAGGTCGATGCCCTCGCCAAAGGCCCCGCCGAGGACCGCGAAGCCAATGCCCTGGCTGTGCTCGGTGAACTGCCCGAGAAAGGCCTGGCGCTGGCTTTCCTCCATGCGTCGCGATTGCAGCCATAGCGGGATCTGTGGATGAGTCTCGGCCAACAGCCGCGCCACCTGCTGCAGATAGTCGAAGCTGCTGAAGAACGCCAGGTAGTTGCCGGGACGCCCGGTGAACTGTTCGGCCAGCAACTCGACAATAGGCGCCAACGAGGCCTGGCGATGGACGTAGCGGGTGGAAATCTGGCTGATGATCCGCAGGTCCAGCTGCTCGCGCTTGAAGGGCGACTCGACATCGATCCACGCGGTGTCCGCCGGCAGGCCCAGCAGGTCGGTGTAGTAGCGCCGGGGACTCAGGGTCGCGGAAAACAGCACGCTGCTGCGGGACGCCGTCAGTCGTGGACGGAGGAAGCCGGCCGGCACCACATTGCGCAGGCACAATTGCGAACTGCGGCGCTGGCCGTTCTCGCGCAGGCTGATGTCGAACAGGTAATGCTCGTCGAACAGCTCCCCTACCCGTGAGAACTGCAGCAGCTCGAAATAGAAGCCCTGGAGTTCGCCATCGACACCTTGCGGGTGTTCATTGAGGTAGTCGCCGATGGCCGACACGCACAAGCCAATGGCGTTCAGCAGCTTGGCGGGCGCCTGCCCATAAGCCTGATAGGGGCCGGCCTGCTCCTTGTGCAAGGCATTCCACTCACGGTTCAAACGCTGGAACGACTTTTTCAAAGCCTCGGGGATGTTGCGTCGGACGCTGCTCAGCACCTGCTGGTCGAGGCTGGCGCTGTACATCTGCCGTCCGCGCTCCACCAGGTTGTGGGCTTCATCCACCAGCGTCGCCACCCGCCACTGGTTGGCCTGGGCCAGGCCGAACAGCAGCGCGCTGAAGTCGAAGTAGTAGTTGTAGTCGGCGACCACCCAATCGCTCCAGCGGGCCATTTCCTGGCTCAGGTAATAGGGGCAGATATCATGGGCCAGGGCGACGCTTCGCAGCGCCTGCTGGTTGAGCAAGGGCACGCCGACCGCGGCCTGTCTCGCTGCGGGCAGCCGGTCGTAAAAGCCTCGGGCCAAGGGGCAGGACTCGCCGTGACAGGCCTTGTCCAGGTGTTCGCAGGCCTTGTCCCGGGCCACCAACTCCAGCACCCGCAGCGGCAACTCGGGTGAGCGCCCATAGAGGACCTGCGCCGCATCCAGGGCCAACTGACGACCCGGGGTCTTGGCCGTCAGGAAAAACACCTTGTCCAGTTGCTGCGGCGCCAGGGCCTTGAGCATCGGGAACAGCGTGCCGAGGGTCTTGCCGATCCCGGTCGGCGCCTGGGCCATCAGGCAGCGACCGGTGCTGACGGCCTTGTACACCGTCTCGGCCAGGGTTCGTTGGCCGGGGCGAAAAGCGTCGTGGGGAAAGGCCAGGTCCCGGGCTGCCTGGTCGCGGGCCTGGCGATGGCCGGCCTCCTGCTCGGCCCAATGCAGGAAACGTTCGCACTGCTGCACGAAGAACGCCTCAAGCTGCGCGGCGCTCCAGGTTTCCCGCAGCACGGTTTCCTTTTCGCTGACGATATCGAAGTAGACCAATGCCAGGTTCATTTCCGGCAGTTGCAACTGCTGGCAGAGCAGCCAGGCGTAGATCCGAGCCTGGGCCCAGTGCAGTTGGCGATGATTGGCCGGCTGGGCGGCAAGGTCGCCGCGATAGGTCTTGATTTCCTCCAGCAGGTTTTGCCCCGGGTCATAGCCATCCGCCCGGCCCTGGACCTTGAGGTGACGGTAATGCCCTTCCACCGCCAGTTCCGCCTGGTAACCCTCGGCCCGCCGCGAAGCCACGGTGCGATGGCCGAGCATGCCCTCCTGGGCCGTCGGCGACGGCGTGAAGCGCAGGTCCAGGTCGCCGACCTTGGCGGTGAACTCGCACAAGGCGCGCACGGCAACGCGGTAGGTCAAGGTTCCTCCACTGTCCATTGCACATAGCAGACGGCAATCGGCATCTGGTGCTGGCGGCAGAACTCCAGCCAACGCAGCTGGTTGTCCTGCAAGCGGTCACCCGGGCCTTTGACTTCGATCATCCGGTAGCGCTTATCCGCCGGCCAGAACTGGATCAGGTCGGGCATGCCGGCGCGGTTGGCGCGGATATCCAGCAGCAGGCGCTCGAACCAGTGTTGCAGATGTTCGGCGGGCAGGCAGTCGAGGGCCTGCTCCAACAACTCCGGGGTGAGGATATTCCAGAACACAAAGGGTGATTGCAGGCCCCATTTGGCGTTGAAGGTAGCGCGGATGCTGTCCCGGTAGCGACCGTCCTCCAGTTGTCCCAGGCACTCGGCGAACAGCTCGGCACGACGGGCGTGGAAGTCTTCGTCATGGAGGTCCGCCGGACCGCTCTGGAACGGGTGGAAAAAAGCCCCCGGCAGCGGCGCGAAGATCGCCGGCCAGCACAACAGGCCGAACAGCGAATTGACCAGGGTGTTTTCCACATAGTGCACCGGGGCCTGCGGTTCGTGCAGGTACCGGGCGACGCCTTCCTCGACGGACAGGGCCGGGTCATTGACCAGTACCAGGTCCAGCCGGGTAATCGCCACCGGCGCTATCGGGGCAATCGCCGGCAGGCCGAGCTTGCGCCGCAGCCGTGGCAGGATACGCAGCAGATGCTGTTGCTCTTCGGCGCTGCGGGGCGCGTCCTGTGCCTGCGACGCCAGGTCCATGGCCGACTGGAACTCGCCCAGGCGTTCGAGCACGCGGATCCGCCGCAAACGTGCCGGCGGGTGGCTGCAGCCGCTATAGATCGCCAGTGCGCCGGGCCAGTCCTGCAAGCGCTCGCTCTGCTGCCCGAGCTGGAACAGCAGTTTGCCCCGACGCCGTTCCAGCCAGGGGTTGTCGGTGTCCAACCGGTTGACGTGCTGGTGTATCAGGCCTGGCTCCTCGCCGGCCTCCAGGGCCTCGCGGGCTGCATGCAGATGCAGATAGCCATCGAGGTCGGCGCGGCTGCGCAGGCCGCGGGACGACGCTTGGAGTTCGACCTTTTCATAGGTAAAGATGCCCAGGTCCGCCAATACGAATTCGGACCAGTCCTGGTACAGGTTGCCAAAAAACATCAGCCGCAGGCGGTCGCACAGGGGCATCACCTGCAGGCTGTAAAGCGGTTCGGGAATGCTCGGGCACCATCGGGCAAACGACCGGTTCTCGTCGAAGCGCAGGGCCAGTTGCCCATAAAGCTCCGGTTTGTTGGCCCTGGGCTGGGTGATATCGGCCTTGAAACTGCTCAGCACCTCGGCCTTTTGCAGGACCGCGAACAACTGCGCCAGGCTCAGCGGCGCGTCATCACGTACCCAGCCCAGGACCAGCAACGGCCGCGCCGCCTGCTCGGGGTCGCCGATTTCGGCATAGTTCAGCTTGCCGGCGCGAAAGTGCTCGCCCTTGCGCATCACCATTCTTACCAGCAAGGCCCGGGAGGCCTTGGGCAAGCCGGCAAAATCGCGGATAAAGGCCTGCTCCCGAGCGTCCAACAGGTCGGCATAACGCGCGGCCAGCCAGTCGAGCACTTGCTGGAAGTTGTTCAGGTAGTAGAACGGATCGTCGAGGGGCTGGGTTGTCACAGGCGGGAAGGACCACGGTTATCGAATGCTGGTTATGCATACAGATAACAGGCCCTCCCGCCCCTGGCAAATACAAACGGACAAAGGGCGCCTCAGTCGAGCTGTTCCAGGCGCAAGGCATCGGCCAGCACACCCAGGGCCTGGTCCAGATGACGGTGGGCATTGGCGGTGCTGCACAGACGCAGGTGCTGCTGATGCAAGCCATGCAGGCTGAAGAGTTCGCCGGGGGCGATGACGATCTTCTGCTCCAGCAGTCGCTCGAACACCTTGCGCATGTCCACTGGCCGGGTCGCCTGCGCCCATACCGTCGCGCCCCCCTCTGGCGGCACGAACGCCAGGCTGTCGGCCAGACGTTCGCGTAGCAGACCGCCCATATGCGCCATGCGCTCCTGCAACAAACGGCGCAAGGTCGCCAGGTGCTGATCAATCCGACCGCTGCTGTAGAGCCGGGCAATCGCCTTCTGCCGGGTCGGCGACATGCGGAACGAACGCAACAGGAAATGCCGCTGCAACTCCGCCCCCAGGTGCCGGGACAGCAGGTAGCCGAAAGGCGCCTCGGCACCCATGATCCGCTCGAAGCTGGCGAACACCAGCAGGCGATCCGGGTCCACCAGGTCGCGCATCCGCGGTCCGCCAGGCTCGAAGGCGAACTCGCCATGGCTGTCGTTTTCCAGTAACCAGACGCCGAAATGCTCCAGCAACCGTGCCAGGTGCTCGCGCTGTACCAGGGGCATCAGGCTGCCACGGGGCACACTGAGCCCGGAAGACATCAGCAACAGCTTGACCGGCTGGGTCTGCAGCAAGTGCTCCAGGGCCATCAGGTCAAAGCCACCGTCGTCCAGTAGCGGCAACTCGACGATATTGACTCCGCCGGCCTGCAACAGCCGCAGAATCACCCAATCGCAGGGCGACTCCACCAGCACCGTGGCCTGTTTCAGGCTCATAGCGGCCATCAGGGTTTCCAGCACGCTGCGCAGGTCCGCGCCGATATAGACATCGTCGGCATGCCAGTAACGCTGGGCCGAGGTGGTGTAGCGCACGGCCAGGGCGGTGCGCAGCTCCAACTCGCCAAACGGCTGGAACTGTGGCGCCTGTTGGCGCGGGTACTGGCGCACCAGCTCGCGTTCGAGCAACAACAACGGATTGTCCAGCGACAACAGCAGCGCCGGCTCATCGCTGCTCAGCACCAGGGTACCGGGCCGCCGCGAATGCACATACAGGCGCTCCAGCACATCGGCGCTGCCACTGACAAACGACGCCCCGGAGACCGGTAGCGCGTAGTAACCCGACTTGGCGAGCGAGTACACCCGCCCCTCCTTTTCCAGCAGGGAATAGGCGTACTGGATGGTCGAAATCGAAACATTCAGGCGCTCGGCCAACTGACGCAGGGACGGCAACTTGACCCGGGCATCGGTCTCGACTTCGCTGATCAGGCTGACCAGATAACGGTAGACCGCCTGGTAGGCGAAGTCCGAGTGTTTACGCCCCTTGTCAGGTAAGGGTTGAGTCATGTCCTGGGGTACGGACGAATCCGCACCCGGCTTGGGAGTGTCTGAAACTATCAATACCAATCCTTTTTAACGTCCCGACAAGACTTCTTTGAATACTTCACCGTTGTCGGGATTGACGATGTCGATGCGGTACTTGTCCGGGTCGCTGGCGCGAACCCGGGCAATCAGCGAACTGACGCCGGAAAAGTCCACCTGGGCCTTGGTGTAGAGATCACCAAGCAAGGTCGGGGTCAGGCCGCTGACTTCGCTCAGCCATTGCCAGATCTGCTCGGGCACCCCCTGCCCCGACAGCGCCTTGTGCAAGTCCGGCAGCGCCACCAGCATGCCGGGGTGGCAACTGCGCAGGAACAGCTCGAGCCCATGGCCACGGTTGACGAAGGGCGCGAACAACAAACAGGTCAGTTGCACTTCGCTCAGGCCAAAGGCCTCTTGCGCGTAGGCACTGGCCAGCGCCCGTCGATCGAGGATCTTCTCGTCGCTGTCATAGGCCCCCATGGCCTGCTCCACCAACCGCGTCGGCATGCGCTTGCGGCGCATCATGGCGGCGGCCAGTTGCAGGTACTCGCCGATGCCACCCTCGTAGCTCAAACCCCGCACGTACTGCGCCTGCAAACCACGCATATGGGCCATCAGCAAGGGATTGGCGCAATCGGATTCGCTGAAGTGGAACGCCAGGTCATCGAACTGGAAACCGAGAAACTCGGTCAGCAACGGCCAGCGCTCCTCAAGGTCGCGACCGACCAGGTCATAGACGCTGACCAGCATCGGCGCCGAGGCCCGACTGGAACGACTGATGGCCGGGCCTTCGGGCTCCACCAGGGCCTCGCCATACAGCTCGCGGTAATAATCCAGGCCGAGGTCGTGACAGGTCTTGACCGCCTCGTCGAACTCCAGCGCCCGCCCTCCGGCCCAGGTTCGCTCCGGCGTCTCGGTCGCCCGCAGCAACCAGGTCATGTACTGCTTCTGCTCCCGGGGCGACTCGCCGCTGACCAGGGCATCGACGCCTTTATCCCAAGCACTGGAGCGCTCGTAGAAATCGGCCATGGACAGATAACAGCCATTGCAGAAGGTCGCGCGCCCGTCACCCGCGGTCAGGTGGCCGCTCATCAGCAGATTGCGACGGTTGATATCGCGATTGAGTTCCGACATCGGCAGGCGATGATTGAACGGTCGGACATGTTTGTTATCCACCATCAACAACTCGACCCGGGGGTCGTCATAGACAAACAAGGCACTGTAACTGCGGTGGATATTGTGCATGACCGTAGCCGTCACACCGGCATGGCGCAACGTGGCGACCCGCAGGTTGAAAGTGGCCGGCGAACGTCCGGCAATACTCAACTGCGCCGCCCGCAAGAACGCCAGCGTATAACTGCTGTCCTTGCCGCCGCCGTGGGCCACCATGACCTTGAATTCGCCAATACGCTCAATACCGCCCGCCGCTACGATCAGACGTTGAATCAACAACTGCAGTGCAATACGTTCAGCGCGCGTAAAGTAACTCATCAGACGCTGCAACACCTGCTGATAAACATAATTCATTGCCTGCTCATGAATGGAGCTCATAGCCTTTATACACCTGGTTTGAGTTCAGTGTCGGGCAAACAGCGCTCGCATTACCGGCAGCGGCCGGATCAGACGGAAGATTGCCTGCCCCATATAATCCTGAATGCGGACAAGCAACACCCGAAGTATTGCACAGGCCTGAAACACCCACGGCAAGAGCTTTCGAGCATGACCGACGTCACGGATTGCCAGTTAGCGCTGGGAGTCTGCGTGCCAATAAAAATATCTTAGGAATATTCTTACAATGACCTACAACTATTAACTACCCGCAAGAATTTAACGACATAAGGAAACCATCTTCGCCCGAGACCCTGAAGACGAGACATCCCACACGTTGCATTCAAAAGAGTTCGACCTGAAACTTCGAAAAACAACGAGACTCCGATACGGCGGCTGGTAGTGAACCATAACTCATTCCTTGAGCTGTAAGTGACGCTTCAATTATCAGCACTTAACCGGCGATTAACAGATACAGAATCCGGCAAAAAACCGGTTCAGTTGATGGTATTTTTCGGCGCGAGTAAACGCCTGGAAAGTTGTTAGAAAATATTTCAAGGCATTAATAAAAAACCCCGTATCGCAGAACGATACGGGGTTATGTCAAACCGCTTCAGTCAGCTCAACTGGGCTCAACTTGCAGCGCGACCCGACCGCGGCACGGGCAACCATCCATGAAACGGTGCGCCTCGACAAACTCGTCGAACGGGAAAGTCCGGATTTCCAGCGGCGGCAACACCCGGTCGGCCGTCAACTGGTTGATATCGCGCAAGGCCCTTTGCAGCGCCGCCTGATCCTGGACGATGCCCAGTTCCGGCTTGCCGGTGAAGTTGCCGATGCAGTGGACGAAGAACTGGATGTTCTTCTGGAACGCCGCACACGCCGGGAACGGGGTCTGGTTGCCGCCCTGCAGGCCGTAGAGCACCAGGCTGCCACGGGGCGCCAGGACATCGCCGAGCATCGACATCTGTGGGCCACCAAGGCCGTCGAAGACCATGTCGACGCCACGTCCATCGGTGTATTTGTTGACCTGCATCAGCAGGTCCTGCTCTTCGGTGACAATCACCTTGTCGGCACCCAGGGACAACAGGTACTCGCGCTCTTCCGGGATCTTGGTCGCGGCAATCACCTTGGCGCCCAGGGCCTTGCCCAGTTGCACGAAGGACGGCCCGGCACAGTGGCTGGCATCGGTGACCAGGGCGAACTGCCCCGGCTTGACCCGCGCCAGGTCCACATAAGCGAAATAGGCGATCAATAGCGGCGTGTAGTGCACGCTGGCCTGGACCGGGGTCAACACATCCGGGTAACGGGTCAGGGCCGAGCGTGGCAGGACGATCTGCTCGCCATAGACCGGGTAATCGTTGGGGCTCTGGGCCGGGAAGCTGGCGACCTTGTCGCCGACGGCCAGGTCATCGACGCCATCGCCGATGGCGGTGACCACACCGGCCATCTCATGACCGATACCGGCCGGCAGGCGGGCCTGGGACGACGCCAGGTTCTGCCGCCAGAGAACGTCATACCAACTGATGCCAATGGCCTCGACACGCACCTGCACTTCGCCCGGCGCAGGCAGGGTGGCCGTATGCTCTTCGCATTTGAGCACCTCGGCCGGGCCAAACTTGTGAAAACGGATCGTGCGGGACATCGCAAACCTCGTCAAATGAACCTCTAATGCCACGAACTCTATCCGGGCTTTTCGTGCAAGACCATCAGTGGCTATTAATAGTCGACATGCCTGTCATTGATTGGCGACCATTGTACACAGTTCAAATTTCCGTGCGAATCAACCACTTTTGCCCGTAAGATTGACCTTCCCCGCCAGTGAATATCCTGTGAAGCGAGCCCGATGAACCGTAACGACTTGCGTCGCGTCGATCTGAACCTGCTGATCGTATTCGAAACCCTGATGCACGAGCGGAGCGTGACCCGGGCCGCCGAAAAGCTGTTCCTAGGCCAGCCGGCCATCAGCGCGGCGTTGTCGCGCCTGCGCAGCCTGTTCGATGACCCGCTGTTCGTGCGCACCGGCCGCAGCATGGAGCCGTCGGCCCGTGCCGTGGAGATCTTCGCCCTGCTCTCCCCGGCCCTGGACTCGATTTCCACCGCGGTCAGCCGCGCCTCGGAGTTCGACCCGGCCACCAGCACCTCGGTGTTTCGCATCGGCCTGTCCGATGACGTCGAGTTCGCCTTGCTGCCGCAGTTGCTCAAGCGCCTGCGCGCCGAGGCGCCCGGCATCGTCCTGGTGATCCGCCGTGTCAACTATCTGCTGATTCCGGCCAAGCTGGGCTCCGGCGAGATTTCCATCGGCGTGTGCTACACCACCGACCTGCCGGCCAACGCCAAGCGCAAGGTGCTACGCCGCAGTTCGCCGAAATTGCTGCGGGCCGACACCATGCCCGGCCCGATGTCGCTGGATGACTTCTGCGCGCGGCCCCATGCCCTGGTGTCGTTCGCCGGCGACTTGAGTGGCTTTATCGATACCGAGCTGGAAAAACTCGGGCGCAAGCGCCACGTGGTGCTCGCGGTGCCGCAGTTCAACGGCCTGAGCACCCTGATCTCCGGCACCGACATCATTGCCACCGTGCCGGACTACACCGCCGATGCGCTGACGGCAGCCGGTGGCGTGCGGGCCGAGAACCCGCCGCTAGACACCCAGACCTTCGAACTGCACATGGCCTGGCGCGGTTCCCAGGACAACGACCCGGGCGAACGCTGGCTACGCTCGCGAATCCAGATGTTCTGCGGGGACCCTGACAGTCTCTGAAATCGATCCCGATGTTCTCAGCGTCAGGGCATCATCACGCGCTTCGACTCACTGACGAAAAGCCTTTCAGCAAGGCTGTCGCCGCAGTGTTGGCGCCCTCTGCTTTCGTGGAAAACCTGGGCACCTCAAGCAGCCGCACCTTGTTACCGCCGCCCTGGGCAGACCGAAACCGCGCCTTCATCTGCTGCGCGACCCTGAAGATGTCCTGCACGCACTGCCGATCAAAGGGACCGTGAAGCTCAAGGTGTTGGCCGCTCTTATCGTGGTAGATCTGCAACGAGTAATGGCGTGACCCCGACTGCCCGCCAATACCCAGCAATACGCAGGTAAACCCGCGTCCCAGGTAGCCGCGCAACTGATCCTGCAAGGCGTCTTGAATGTCGATGGGTGTTTCTTCGGCCCAACGCTGGGCGCTAAAAAAGGGAAATAGCGAATCCACTTCTCGTATGATGCTTTTCATCAATCACCTCGATGCGCACTCAGCGCTGTCGAGACAAGCTTACCCGGGTGTCGGACGCACGACCGTCAAGGCCCTGTAATCTTACGTAAAGATTGCCTGACACGGCGCTGACACGCGCAACGCTTTTTGCATTCCCAGCAACAGTGATTTGTCATTTCCGGAATAGATAGCAACCTAACGGAAAGCGCATGCTAGAGGGCTCGAGTCGGATTGATATCATTCCGAATGATAGTTACCTTCGCTTCATTCGATTCGTGCGCAACCACCCCGCCACAGCATGATCCGCCCATCTCAATAGATTGGCGGACTCCCCCCATGGAACAGTCACTTAAACTTTTGCGCTTCCCTCTGGCTGCCCTGGCGGTCGTGGTGATGAGCGCCTGCGGTAAAGCGCCCGTGGCGGCAGGTGGCGCGATGCCGGCAGCCAAGGTCAGCGTGGCCAAGGTCATCGAGCAGCCCGTCAATGAATGGGACGAGTTCACCGGTCGCCTCGAAGCCCCGGAAACCGTCGAGATCCGTCCGCGCGTCTCTGGGCAGATCGACTCGGTCGCCTTCACCGAAGGCGCCCTGGTGAAGAAAGGCGATCTGCTGTTCCAGATCGACCCACGTCCTTACCAGGCTGAGGTCCATCGCCTCGAAGCCCAATTGCAACAAGCCCGCGCCAGCGCCAGCCGCAGCGCCAACGAGGCCGAGCGCGGCAAGCGCCTGCTGACCAGCAACGCGATTTCCGCCGAACTGGCCGACACCCGCAGCAGCTCCGCCCAGGAATCCAAGGCCGCGGTCGACGCCACCCAGGCGCAGTTGGACCTGGCGAAACTGAACCTGAGTTTCACCCGCGTCACCGCCCCGATCAGCGGCCGCGTCAGCCGTGCCGAAATCACCGCCGGCAACATCGTCACCGCCGATGTCACCCCGCTGACCAGCGTGGTTTCCACCGACAAGGTCTACGCCTACTTCGACGCCGACGAGCGGGTCTACCTCAAGTACACCCAACTCGCGCGCCAGGGCAAACGTGGCCAGACCACCCCGGTCTACCTCGGCCTGTCCAATGAAACCGGCAACCCGCACCAGGGCGTGATGAACTTCGTCGACAACCAGGTCAACCCCAAGACCGGCACCATTCGCGGTCGCGCGGTGTTCGACAACGCCGACGGCGCCTTCACCCCGGGCCTGTATGCACGCCTGAAGCTGGTCGGCAGCGGCACCTACGCCGCCGTGCTGATCAACGACGAAGCCGTGGGTACCGACCTTGGCAAGAAGTTCGTGCTGGTCATGGACGCCGACAAGAAGACCGTTTACCGCTCGGTCGAGCTGGGTCCGAAAATCGAAGGGTTGCGCATCGTGCGCAATGGCCTGAGCAAGGACGACACCATCATCGTCAAGGGCCTGCAACGCGTTCGCCCTGGCTCGCCCGTGGATCCGGAAGTGATCCCGATGGCGTCCAAGGAAACCCTCGCGGCCCTGGCCCTACAAAAACAAGCCCTGGAAGCCAGCAACCTGCCCCAGGTCACGCCCGCCAAGAGCGCACCGGCACCGGCTACCAAGCTGGCCGTAGCGACTCCACGCGGTTAAGGGATACACACGATGAATTTTTCCCAGTTCTTCATATCAAGACCGATCTTCGCGGCGGTGCTTTCGCTGCTGATCCTGATCGCGGGCGCCATCTCGCTGTTCCAATTGCCCATCAGTGAATACCCGGGAGTGGTACCGCCGACTGTGGTCGTGCGTGCCAACTTCCCTGGCGCCAACCCCAAGGTCATCGGTGAAACCGTGGCCGCGCCGCTGGAACAGGCGATCACCGGCGTCGAGAACATGCTCTACATGTCCTCGCAATCCACCGCCGACGGCAAGCTGACCCTGACCATCACCTTCGCCCTGGGTACCGACCTGGACAACGCGCAGGTGCAGGTGCAGAACCGTGTGACCCGTACTGAGCCGAAACTTCCGGTGGAAGTGACGCGGATCGGTATCACTGTCGACAAGGCCTCGCCCGACCTGACCATGGTTGTGCACTTGACCTCGCCGGACAAACGCTACGACATGCTCTACCTGTCCAACTACGCCTTGCTCAATATCAAGGACGAGTTGGCGCGCCTCGGCGGCGTGGGTGACGTGCAACTGTTCGGCATGGGCGACTATTCCCTGCGGGTCTGGCTCGACCCGAACAAGACCGCTTCGCGCAACCTGACCGCCACCGATGTGGTCAACGCCATTCGCGAGCAGAACCGCCAGGTCGCGGCCGGCCAATTGGGTGCGCCCCCCGCCCCCAACGCCACCAGCTTCCAGCTGTCGGTCAATGCCCAGGGGCGCCTGGTCTCCGAGGAAGAATTCGAGAACATCGTGATTCGAGCCGGCGACGACGGCGAGATCACCCGCCTGAAAGATATCGCCCGGGTCGAGCTCGGCTCCAGCCAGTACGCGCTGCGCTCGTTGCTGGACAACCAGCCGGCGGTGGCGATCCCGATCTTCCAGCGTCCGGGCTCCAACGCCATCGATATCTCCAACGAAGTCCGCGCCAAGATGACCGAGTTGAAGAAGGACTTCCCCGAAGGCATGGACTTCAGCATCGTCTATGACCCGACGATCTTCGTCCGCGGTTCCATCGAAGCGGTGGTTCACACCCTGTTCGAAGCCCTGATCCTCGTGGTCCTGGTGGTGATCCTGTTCCTGCAGACCTGGCGTGCCTCGATCATCCCGCTGGTAGCAGTACCGGTGTCGCTGATCGGTACCTTCGCGGTCATGCACCTGTTCGGCTTCTCGCTCAACGCCCTGTCGCTGTTCGGCCTGGTACTGGCCATCGGTATCGTGGTGGACGACGCCATCGTGGTGGTGGAGAACGTCGAACGAAATATCGGCCTCGGCCTCAATCCGGTGGAAGCCACCAAGCGCGCCATGCGTGAAGTGACCGGTCCGATCGTGGCCACGGCGCTGGTGCTGTGTGCGGTGTTTATCCCGGCGGCCTTTATTTCCGGGTTGACCGGGCAGTTCTACAAGCAGTTCGCCCTGACCATCGCCATCTCCACCGTGATCTCGGCATTCAACTCGCTGACCCTGTCGCCGGCACTGGCGGCCGTACTGCTTAAAAGTCACGACGCACCGAAGGATGGTTTCTCCAAGGTCCTCGACAAACTGCTGGGCGGCTGGTTGTTCCGTCCGTTCAACCGCTTCTTCGACCGCGCCAGCCATGGTTATGTCGGTACCGTGACCCGCGTTATCCGTGCCAGCGGCATCGCCCTGGTGCTGTACGCCGGCCTGATGGTCCTGACCTGGTTCGGTTTCGCCAGCACCCCGACCGGTTTCGTCCCGGCCCAGGACAAGCAATACCTGGTGGCCTTCGCCCAACTGCCGGATGCGGCGAGCCTGGACCGTACCGAAGACGTGATCAAGCGCATGTCCGACCTGGCCCTGAAACAGCCTGGCGTGGAAAGCGCGGTGGCCTTCCCTGGCCTGTCGATCAACGGTTTCACCAACAGCCCGAACGCCGGTATCGTGTTCGTGACCCTGAAGCCTTTCGACCAGCGCAAGGACCCGAGCCAGTCCGCCGGTGCCATTGCCGGTGCCCTGAACGGCAAGTTCGCCGGGATCCAGGAAGCCTACATGGCGATCTTCCCGCCTCCGCCGGTACAAGGCCTGGGCACCATCGGCGGCTTCCGCCTGCAGATCGAAGACCGTGGCAACCTGGGTTACGACGAGCTGTACAAGGAAACCATGAACATCATCGGCAAGAGCCGAAGCGTGCCGGAACTGGCCGGATTGTTCACCAGCTACACGGTCAACGTGCCGCAGGTCGATGCCGCTATCGATCGGGAAAAGGCCAAGACCCACGGCGTGGCCGTCAGCGACATCTTCGACACCCTGCAGATCTACCTGGGTTCGCTGTATGCCAACGACTTCAACCGCTTCGGTCGCACCTATCAGGTCAACGTCCAGGCCGAACAGCAGTTCCGCCTCGAGTCCGACCAGATCGGCCAGCTGAAAGTGCGTAACAACAAAGGCGAGATGATCCCCCTGGCGACCTTTATCAAGGTCAGCGACACCTCGGGTCCGGACCGCGTCATGCACTACAACGGCTTTATCACCGCGGAAATCAACGGCGCCGCCGCACCGGGCTACAGCTCCGGCCAGGCCCAGCTGGCGGTCGAGAAACTGCTCAAGGACGAACTGCCCAACGGCATGACCTACGAGTGGACCGACCTGACCTACCAGCAGATCCTCTCGGGCAATACCGCGCTGTTCGTGTTCCCGCTCTGCGTACTGCTGGCGTTCCTGGTACTGGCCGCCCAATACGAAAGCTGGAGCCTGCCGCTGGCGGTGATCCTGATCGTACCGATGACCCTGCTGTCGGCGATTACCGGGGTGATTGCTTCCGGTGGCGACAACAACATCTTCACCCAGATCGGCCTGATCGTACTGGTGGGCCTGGCGTGCAAGAACGCGATTCTGATCGTCGAGTTTGCCAAGGATAAACAGCAGGAAGGCCTCGATCCGCTGAGCGCGGTACTGGAAGCCTGCCGCCTGCGTCTGCGGCCGATCCTGATGACTTCCTTCGCCTTCATCATGGGTGTGGTGCCCCTGGTGTTCTCCAGCGGTGCCGGTGCCGAGATGCGTCATGCCATGGGTGTGGCGGTGTTCTCCGGGATGCTCGGGGTGACCTTCTTCGGTCTGCTGCTGACGCCAGTGTTCTACGTATTGATTCGCCGCTTTGTCGAGCGCAGCGATGCTCGCAAAGCCGCCCGGGCCCTCAAGCTGGAGGCGCAACAATGAGCAGTCTGAAGGCCTTTCTACCGAGCCTGCTGGTGCTGGCGCTGGGCGCCTGCACCGTCGGCCCGGACTACAAGACCCCGGCCACGGAGAAGGCGAACATCACCGCCGCCACCGATGGCAGCGCCGGTCAGAAGAACTATGACCGTGCGCACTTCCAGGGTATCTGGTGGCAGCAGTTCGACGATCCGACCCTGAACCAGCTGGTGACCCAGTCACTGGCCGGCAACCGTGAATTGCGCGTGGCCTTCGCCCGCCTGAAAGCGTCGCGGGCGATCCGCGACGATGTCAGCACCGAAACCATGCCGACCATCACCAGCCGTGCCAGCGCCGACCTCGGCAAGGGCCAGGTGCCGGGCACCACCGAGCAGCGGGTCAATAGCGAACGCTATGACCTGGGCCTGGACATGGCCTGGGAAGTCGACCTGTTCGGCCGTATCCGCCGCAACCTGGAAGCCGCCGATGCCGACCAGCAGGTGGCCGAAGCCGACCTCTACCAACTGCAAGTCACCATGATTGCCGAACTGGTGGATGCCTACGGTCAACTGCGTGGCGCGCAACTGCGGGAAAAGATCGCCCTGGCCAACCTGAAGAACCAACAGGAATCCAAGGGCATCACCGAAAGCCTGCGTGACGCCGGTGTCGGCGATCAGCTCGACGTGGTCCGTGCCGACGCCCGCCTCGCGGCGGTCGAAGCCACGGTGCCGCAATTGCAGGCCGAACAGGCCCGTGAGCGCAACCGTATCGCGACCTTGCTCGGCGAGCGTCCGGACACTTTGACAGTGGACCTGGGTCCGAAAGACCTGCCGGCGATTTCCAAGGCCCTGGCCATTGGCAATCCGGGCGACCTGCTGCAACGCCGTCCGGATATCGTCAGCGCCGAACGCAAGCTGGCCGCCGCCACCGCGCGGATCGGCGTGGCCAAGGCCGACCTGTTCCCCCGGGTCAGCCTCAGCGGCTTCCTCGGCTTTACCGCCGGGCGCGGTTCGCAGATCGGCTCGCCGGCCGCCAATGCCTGGGCCCTCGGCCCAAGTATTACCTGGCCGGCGTTCAACCTCGGTAGCGTCAGGGCCCGTTTGCGCGGTGCCAACGCCGAGGCCGAAGGCGCCCTGGCCAGCTACGAGCAGCAAGTGTTGCTGGCCCTGGAAGAAACCCAGAACGCCTTCAGCGATTACGGCAAGCGCCAGCAACGGCTGATCTCGCTGATCCGCCAGAGCGAATCGAGCCGTGCCGCCGCCGATCTGGCTGCGATTCGCTACCGCGAAGGCACTGCCGACTTCCTGGTCCTGCTCGACGCCCAGCGCGAACGCCTGGCCGCCGAAGACAGCCAGGCCCAGGCCGAGACCGATCTGTATCGCGGCATCGTGGCGATCTACAAGTCCCTCGGTGGCGGCTACGAGCCGCAGACGGTCGCCAGCAGCAACTGATTCAAGACCTCCCGGGGTTGGATGCCCTCCGACCCTTTTTCAGCCCCGCGCCACCTTGGTCGCGGGGCTTTTTTTCGTCCGCGAATAAGCCCTGGCAATAGCGTTGCTGGATATTTCAGCAGCTTCGAATTGCTCTAACGAACTGTCATTTCTGACAGTTACCGGTGGAGTGGGCCCAGGGGTACGGTAAGTGCGCGCACAGATCGTGCGTTCACACTCATCGCAAGGAGAAGCGTTATGAAACTCCCCTCTCGTCTTGTTACTTCACTTGGATTGGTTATCGCGGGTGTCAACCTGGCCACGACGGCCCAGGCTGTCACCTGGACCGACAACATGTACAACGTCACAGTTATGCCGTTGGTGTCACTAACAATCATCTGACGATTGCCAACTCCATTGGAAAGGACTTCGTCCACTACGCCGTTTCAGATCTCAATTCAGGCGGGGCCACTATCCTGCCGTCGTTGTTCACCTCCAGCGCCGGAGTCGCAGGGGCCTGCGCCGCGGGCGAGGTCACGCCGGTAGTCTGGACCGCCACCGGGACAGCGAACAGCCTGCTCCCGCCACTGCTCGGCTCGGTCACCAACTGCAATCCGGCGGACATCAGTGACGCCGCCATTTTTCGCCCGCACACCCATCGACCGGCCCCGAGTGCCTTTGGCCTCGGGGCTTTTTCAAGCAGCGACTTGGCCTTTTCGGGCCATCTCGGGATATGCTCGTCGCCAGGGGCCGAACTGATAGCTATTTGCCCCGAAAGGACTGAAGGTCTAAAGGGGTTGGGCAATGTCACAGTCAGTCTTCCAGTTGTTCCTGACCCAGCGCCTGGCCGCGCTGGCCGGGGCCGATTCGCTGCGGGCCATCCGCGAAGGCCTGCTGTGGCTGCTGCCCTGCCTGCTGGTGTCGACGGCGTTCCTGATCCTGTCGGCCTGCGCCCGCCTGGCCGGGCTGCCCGACGACTGGGTGAATTTCCTCGCCGGATTGCACGAGAAGATCAGCGGCATCCTGCCCTTGCTGGTGGCCGCCTCCATCGGCTATATGCTTGCCATCCGCTATCGCCTGCCCCAGGTGCCGGTGGCCTTCCTGTGCCTGGCCCATGTGGAAATCGCCATCTACCTGCTCAGCGACTTTCCCCGGGCCGCGGCCACCCTGGTGCTGTTTATCGCCATCGCCTCGCCGCTGATCAACGTACCGATCATGGCCTGGCTGTACCGACAATCCTGGACACGGCTGGTACGGGAAAACGTGGTCGGCTTCAATGTCCGCGACAGCATCAACGCGGTGCTCCCCGGCCTGATCGCCACCGCCCTGCTGGTCACCGTGCTGTCGCTGCTGCTGGAGATCCCCCTGATCGCCCAGATGCAGGTGCCCTTCGACCGCGGGGCGCTGGACCATCCCTACCGCTACGGCGTGCTGATCAGTGCCACCAACTCGGTCCTGTGGTTCTTCGGCATCCATGGCCTGCACGCCATGCAGCCGGTGTTCAGCGTCCTCGACGAGGCGGTGACTATCAATCAGATCAACCTCGCCGCCGGGGAGCCGCACCGCTATATCCTCAACAGCGGCCTGCTGGGCTGTTTCGCCTTTATCGGCGGCTCCGGAGCCTCGCTGTCACTGATCGTCGCCGTGCTGCTGTTTACCCGTGACCGCTCCCTGCGCCTGCTGGCCCTGGCCGCGGTGCCGCTGTCGTTGTTCAACGTCAATGAAGTCCTGCTGTTCGGCTTGCCGATCATTCTCAACCCGCGCCTGTTCATCCCCTTTCTGATCACCCCGGTGCTCAACGCGCTGATCGCGGTGGCGGTGACCCAGGCCGGCTGGGTGGCACCGATGGTCACCGGCATGCCGCTGAATTCGCCGGTGCTCCTCAACGCCTACCTGAGCACCAACGGCGACTGGGCCGCGGTGGTCCTGCAACTGGTGCTGCTGGGTATCGGCAGCCTGATCTACGCCCCCTATGTGATTGGCCTGCACCGTCACCAGGACGCCGACAACGGCATCTATATCAAGTCCTTCGACACCACCTTCCGCAGCCTCGAGGAAAAGGGCCGGCTGTTCGAACTCGACCCGGTGGCGGCCTCGTACAAGAACGACGCCCGTCGTGCCCGGGAAGTAGACCGTATCCGCCAGATCAGCGAATACGAGTTTTACCTGGAGTTCCAGCCGCAAATCTCCAAGACCACCGGCCTGTGCACCGGTTGCGAGGCCCTGATGCGCGCCCGCGACAAGGATGGTAACGCCCAGCAGCCCTGGGAGTTCCTCAAGTGGCTGGGCCAGGCCAACCTGATGCCGGATGTCGATCTGTGGGTGGCCTCCCAGGCGCTGGAGCAATATCGGCGTTGGCACAAGGCCGGCTTTGAACTGCCGATGACCATCAACGTGACCGGCGCTACCTTGTGCATGCCGGAGTACGGCGGGCGCCTGCTGGAGATCCTCGCCCAGGCCCAGGGCATGATTTCCGTCGAACTGACCGAGGACGCCCTGGTCGGCGATGTCCAGGTGATCAATCGCCTGATCGAGCGCCTGCACGGTTTCGGCGCCAAGCTGTATATCGATGACTTCGGCACCGGTTATTCGGCGTTGAGTTACCTGCACCAGTTCAAGATCGACTGCATCAAGATCGACCGCAGCTTTGTCGTCGCCCACTGCCATCCCGAGGGCGCGCGGGTCTTGAATGGCATGCTGCGGCTGTGTGAAGCCCTGAACCTGGGGATCATTGTCGAAGGCGTGGAAACCCAGGAGCAGTACGATGCCCTGCACTCGTCGACGGAACTGGTGATCCAGGGTTGGTACTTCAGCAAGGCGATCCCCGGCGAGCGCATGGCGGAATTCGTCCACCAGCGCCAGTCATTGACGCGGGAGACCAGCGGCTTGATGCTGCCCGGCTAATGCCGTCATAGAGCCCTTCGATCATCTTGTCGGCCAGGGTGATTGGACAACGGCGGGCAGCGGCGCTTAAGGTGGAGTACCGTCATTTTTCCCAAGCCCCAAGACCCTCGCCATGATCGTCCGCTCCAAGCCGAACCTGATCGCCATCCTGTTTTCCCTCAAGGGCTCGATTGCCAAGCGCATTGCCCTGCGCTGCCTGCTGGTGACCGTGCTGGCCTCGGTCATCGTGCTGGTGGAGACCTGGCATCCGGCCTATTTCTCCAAGGTCAATGCCACGCCCTTCACCTTGCTCGGCTTGTCCTTGTCGATCTTCATGAGCTTTCGCAACAACGCCTGCTATGACCGCTGGTGGGAAGGTCGCAAGCAGCTGGGGCAATTGATCATCGACGTGCGCTCGTTGATTCGCGAAAGCCAGGTGCTCGGCGATGGGCCGCAACGGACCGCGCTGCTGCGCGAGCTCTGCGGTTTTGCCCACGGCCTGATTGCCCGTCTGCGCCTGGAGGACGAACGCCAGGCCATCGAACCCTGGCAACAGGAAACGCCCGCCGCCGGCCATCCGAATGCCACCGACCAGTTGCTGCAACGGATCGGCGCACGTTGCTCCGGGTTCGCGGCACAAGGGCTGATCAGCGAGTACCGCTATACAATCTTCTCGGCGCTGCTGCTCAGCCTCAGCCAGGTCCAGGCCAGTTGCGAGCGGATCAAGCACACGCCACTGCCCTTCCCCTACAACCTGCTGCTGCACCGCACCATCTACCTGTTCTGCATTCTCCTGCCCTTCGCCATGGCCGAACCGCTGGGCTGGCTGACGCCGGTGTTCACCGCCATCGTCAGCTACACCTTCCTCGGCCTGGACGAGATCGGCGACGACCTGGAGGACCCGTTCGGCTTCGATGAAAACGATCTGCCGTGCAATGCGATCCTGCGCAGCGTGGAACGCGAAGTCCTCGCCAGCCTCGGGCACAGCGAACTGCCACCGGTGCTGGAACCGGTGGACTATGTGCTGACCTGAGGCGGGCTGATCGGTGGCGCGGGTTTGACTCCTGAGCGCGGCTGACCGAAGCTGGTACATTCAACGCTCGCCAGCTCACGGACCCTGCATGACGAAGCCTCGCCGCTACCTGCTTACCAGCCTGTCGCTCCTGCTCGCCCTCGGCCTTGTCTGGCACTGGCTGCCCGGCAAGCCTGTCGCTCCCCAGGCCCCGCATATCAATTACGGCCAGGCGCTGAAGCAAGCGCATAACGGCCTGCCCGGCGCGGCGCGGGTGCTCTACCAGCAGCTGGCGCGCAAAGACCTGACGGATGCCCGCCGCGCCGCCCTGCATGCCGAACTGCCCAACTACCCCAGCCCCCTGGCCCTGAAACTGGCCGATGCGGACCTGCAGAACTCCTCGCCGATGGTTCGCGAAGCGGCGATCCAGAGCATTGTCGGCCTGGTACCCGGGGCCCAGCGCAGCCTGTTGCTCGGTCCGGTGCTGGAAGACCACGAGCAAGCCGTGCGCTTCGCCGCCGCCAACGCCATGCTCGGTTTGTCACCGGACGACCAGGGCTTGTATTACGGCCCGCTGCAACAGGTGGTGGACGAGTACGAACGGACCCTGGCGGCCCAGCCGGAAAGCGCCGAGGCGCAGTTCCAGCTGGCGCGCTTGTATTTGCATGAGGGACAGCTGGACAAGGCGCAGGCAGCGCTGGAGCATGTCTCGCGGCTGGAACCGGACAACCTCAAGGCGCTGGTGGCCCAGGTCGAATTGCTGGACAAGCGCAACCAGCCGGACCAGGCCCGGCAACTGCTGGCCAAGCAGCTGCAGGTGCAGCCGCAATCGGCCTATCTGCAACATGCCCTGGGGGTCTGGCTATTGCGTCACGGCCAGACCGAACTCGCGGTGCTGGGGTTGGCCAAGGCGGTGGAACTGCAACCGGAGAACGCCGAGTACCGCTACAAGCTGGCCACCACCCTGCATGACTTGCAGCAGGTCGAGGCGGCCCAGCGGCAGTTGGAGGAAATCGTCCAGCGCCAGCCGTCGAACCGCAAGGCGCGGGTGCTGCTGATCAGTTACTGGAAGGAAACCGGGCAATTGCAGAACGTGCAGATCCTGCTGGCCCAGTTGGAGCAGCAGAACCCGGATGATCCGGCGTTGCAGCAGGGGTTGTAAGTGCTCGTCCGAGAGACTTTTGGCGGGTTCGAGGGCCTCTTCGCGGGCAAGCCCTGCTCCTACAGTATGGCGTCGTTCACCGATTGTGTGTACGGCACAACGTTGTAGGAGCAGGGCTTGCCCGCGAAGCTTCTGGCTATCTTGCAGCCCCCATCGCCGGCAAGCCGACACCCACAGGGAGAGATCGTGTTCAGCCGGCTGAGTCGCTCAATAATTTTGAACCCCGATAAATGCCCAAGGTCCAGTACAAGACCCCTCCTAGGTAACAAGAGGTCTGGACTTGACTACATCACTTGCCCCCATCACTCCCAAGGCAGCGACCGGCATTGAAGGGCTGGACGATATCCTCTGCGGCGGCTTGTCCCGCGGCCATGTCTTTCTCCTCGAAGGAGAACCCGGCACCGGCAAGACCACCGTGGCGCTGCACTTCCTGCTCGCCGGTGCCCAGGCCGGCGAACGCTCGCTGTATATCACGCTCTCGGAAACCGAACGCGAACTGCGCCAGGGCGCCGCGTCCCACGGCTGGGAACTGGACGAGAACATCAGCCTGTTCGAGCTGACCCCGCCGGAAAGCCTGCTCAACGCCGACCATCAGCAAAGCCTGCTGTACTCCTCGGACCTGGAACTGGGCGAAGCCACCAAGCAGATTTTCGAAGTGGTGGAACGGGTCCAGCCGACCCGCGTGGTCCTCGACAGCCTGTCGGAGATTCGCCTGCTGGCCCAGAGCTCGCTGCGCTATCGCCGGCAGATCCTGGCGATCAAGCACTACTTCGTGCGTTATGACGCCACCGTCCTGCTGCTCGACGACCTGACCACCGAATCCCTCGACAAGACCGTGCACAGTGTCGCCCATGGCGTGATCCGCCTGGAGGAACTGACCCCCAACTACGGCGCCGAACGACGCCGCGTGCGGGTGGTGAAGTACCGTGGGCAGAAATACCGTGGCGGTTTCCATGACTTCACCATCATGAGCGACGGCCTGCATGTCTTCCCCCGGCTGGTGGCGGCCGAACACCGTGGCCGTTATGTGCGCCAGCAACTCACCAGCGGCATCGCCGAGATGGACGCACTGCTCGGCGGCGGTATCGAAACCGGCTCCAGCACCCTGATCCTCGGCCCGGCCGGCACCGGCAAATCGCTGATCGCGATGGTCTTCGCCGCCGCGGCGGTGGCCCGCGGCGAGAAAGCCGCGTTATTTATTTTCGATGAAGAGCTCGGCTTGCTGTTCGAACGCATGCGCAATATCGGCATTGATCTCCAGGCCCTGCAAGACACTGGCAACCTGTTGATCGAGCAGGTCGACGCCGCCGAACTGTCACCCGGTGAGTTCTCCCATCGGGTGCGCCGCTGCGTGGATCAGGGCGGCATCAAGACCGTGGTGATCGACAGCATCAACGGCTACCAGGCCGCGATGCCGGAAGAAAATGCGCTGATCCTGCATATGCACGAGTTGCTGCTCTACCTCAATCGCCAGGGCGCGGCGACCTTCATGACCGTCGCCCAGCACGGGCTGGTGGGCGACATGCAGGCCCCGGTGGACATCACCTACCTGGCGGACACCGTGATCCTGCTGCGTTACTTCGAAGCACTGGGCAAGGTCCGCCGGGCCATCTCCATCATCAAGAAACGCACCGGCGCCCACGAGTCGACGATCCGCGAATACCGCATCAATGCGCGGGGCATCACCATCGGTGCGCCGCTGGAGGCGTTCCAGGGAGTTTTGCGTGGCGTACCGACCTACCTCGGTGAAGGCCCGCCCCTGCTCAAGGAAGAAGGTTTGTGACTACCCCCGACGTGGTCTCCGAACGGGCCATCATCCTCGCTCCGCTGGGGCGCGACAGCCAGATTGCCCTGAGGATTCTCGCCGAGGCCGGTTTTCCCGCGGTAATCGCCCGGGACCTGGCGGCACTCGGCGCCGAGTTGGAACAAGGCGTGGGTTTGATCATCATCGCCGCCGAGGCCCTGCGCGAAGCGGACCTGGGCGCCCTGCAGGCGTACCTGCAACAGCAGCCGGCCTGGTCCGACCTGCCGATCGTGCTGCTGACCCATCACGGCGGCCCGGACCAACCGCCCTCTTCCCGGCTCGGCGCGCTGCTGGGCAATGTGACCTTTCTCGAGCGCCCGTTCCACCCGGTAACCCTGATCAGCCTGGTGACCGCCGCCATTCGCGGACGCCGCCGCCAGTATGAAGCCCGCGACCGGCTGTTCGACCTCAGCCAAAGCGAACTGCGCCTCAAGGACACCCTCGAAACCCTCGAACAACAGGTTGAAGAGCGCACCGCGCAACTGCGTCACAACGAGGAAGCCTTGCGCCAGTCGCAGAAAATGGAAGCCGTCGGCCAACTCACCGGCGGCATCGCCCATGATTTCAACAATATGCTCACCGGCATTATCGGCAGCCTCGAGTTGCTCAAGCGGCGGCTGGCCCGTGGTCGCCTCGAGGACCTCGACAGCCTGATCGACCTCGGCGTGACCTCGGCCAACCGCGCCGCCGGCCTGACCCACCGCCTGCTGGCCTTTTCCCGGCGCCAGTCGCTGGACTCCAAGCCCGTCAATATGAACGAGCTGGTGACCTCCATGGGCGAGCTGCTGAACCGCAGCCTCAATGAAAGCATTCGCCTGGAAATGGCCCTCGGTGAAAACCTGTGGACCGCCGAAGCCGACCCCAACCAGTTGGAAAGCGCCCTGCTCAACCTGGTGCTGAATGCCCGCGACGCCATGCCGGACGGCGGCAACCTGCTGGTCAGGACCTTCAACCAATCGCTGGACCTGGCGTTTACCGAAGCCCAGGCCAACCTCGAGCCCGGCGACTATGTGGTACTGCAGGTGCGCGACAGCGGCAGCGGCGTACCGCAAAGCATCATCAACCGGGTCTTCGATCCGTTTTTCACCACCAAACCCATCGGCCAGGGCACGGGCCTGGGCCTGTCGATGATCTATGGTTTCAGCAAACAGTCCCGAGGCCATGTGGCCATCGACAGCACCGTCGGCCAGGGCACCACGGTCAGTCTGTACCTGCCGCGCTACCAGGGTGCCCCGGTGGTCCAGGACGAAGCGCTGCACTCCGGCCATGCGCCCCATGCCGAAGACGGCGAAACCGTACTGATCGTCGAGGATGATCCGGCGGTGCGGGTGCTGGTCAGCGAAGTGCTCGGTGAGCTGGGTTACCGTTTTGTCGAGGCCTGCGATGCCAATGGCGCGATACCGATTCTTGACTCCGGCCAGCGCATCGACCTGTTGATCAGTGACGTCGGGCTGCCAGGGATGAACGGCCGGCAACTGGCGGAAATCGGCCGGCAACTGCGGCCCGGACTGAGGATCCTGTTTATCACCGGTTACGCCGAACACGCGGCGGTGCGCGGCGGCTTCCTCGACCCGGGTATGCAAATGATCACCAAGCCCTTCACCTTCGAGCTGCTGACGGCCAAGGTTCGCGAGATGATCAGTGTGTGACGGGGGTCAGGCCAACAGCTTGCGGATCTGCTCCTGGAGGACATCCAGGTCGAACGGCTTGGCCAGGATCGGCGCGCTATGGGCAATGGGACTGTGGGACTCGCGGATTTCCGCCGGGTAACCACTGATGAAGATCACCTTGAGGTCCGGGCGCAGCTTGACCGCGGGCTCGGCGATCTCTACCCCGGAAACACCACCAGGCAAACGAAAATCGGTGATCATCAGGTCCAGGTTGGGTTTGCTCGCCAGGATCGCGAACGCCTGCTCGCCGTTTTCCGCTTGCAGTACCCGATAGCCCTCGCTGGAAAGGTAGGCCGAAAGGACCATCAGGATCGAGGCATCGTCCTCGACGATCAATACGACGTCTTGTGCATCTTCACTCATGGGAAGCCTTTATTCCTGAAATTGCTGCCAATACGACCATCGGCTCAGCCAGAGGTTGCGTCTGATGTCGGCTTTTCCTACAAGGGCAGGCAAACGCAGAACAAGGCCCCCTCGCCAAGGGTACTCTCGACGGTGATGCGACCACCATGGGCCGCGACAATCTGCTCGGAAATAAACAGGCCCAGACCCAAGCCGGCGGCGACATGACTGCCGGACACCCGCTCGAACTGCTGAAAGATCCGCGCCTGGTCATCTTCGCCGATGCCGATGCCGCGGTCACGCACTTCAACCCGGGCCTCGTTCGCCTGGCGGTACACACGCACCTCGATCGGGCTTTTGGCGCCATAGCGCAAGGCGTTGGTCAGCAGGTTGGAGATCACCTGTTCGATGCGGAACTCATCCCACTCGCCCACCAGTGACGCCTCGCCCGAATAGCTGATCGTCGACCCGGCCGCGTCCACCTGCGCAGCGAAGCTCTCCAGCAATTTGCTCACCAGTTGCACCAGGTCCAGGCGTACGGGGCGGATCGACAGCTTGCCGGTGCGAATGCGCGAGACATCGAGCATGTCTTCGATCAGGCGAATCAGGCTCTGGATCTGCCGCTCGTCCCGCGCGACCATGCTGCGCATCTTGTCCAGGCTGAAGGCGTCGGCATTGTCCCGGGCCAGGTGCATCTTGCGCAGTTGGGTCTCCAGGATCAGCCCGTTGAGCGGCGTGCGCACCTCATGGGAGACGATCGACATGAAGTCATCGCGCATGCGCACGGCGTGCTGCAACTCTTCCTGGGTTAGCTGCAGTTGCTGCAACAACAGCCCCTGCTCGCGGCGACTTTGCTCCAGGGCCTCGACTTGCAGCTTCATCGCCTTGCTCTGTCGATAGAGCTCGACAAAGATGCTGACCTTGCTCTTCACCGCATGGGTGTCGAGGGGTTTGTGCAGAAAGTCCACCGCGCCGCTCTCGTAGCCCTTGAAGGCGTAGTTGCGCTCGCGGCCGGCGGCGCTGACAAAGACGATGGGAATATTCTTGGTCTTCTCGGTGCCGCGCATCAACTCGGCCAGTTCGAAACCATTCATGCCCGGCATCTGCACATCGAGAATGGCCATGGCGAATTCGTGCTGAAGCAGCAGCGACAGCGCCTCATCCGCCGAGAGCGCCTTGTAGACAATGCGGTCCTCGCGCCTGATCAGCGCTTCCAGCGCCAGCAGATTCTCCGGCAGATCGTCGACGATCAGCAGTTTGGCCTGGATAGTACTCAGCATGTGATTCGTTCCAGCTCGACAAGCAGGCGGCCGATGCCCTGCAAAGAAAGAAGGTAGTCCGGCTGGTGCAACGCCAACGCGGCTTCGGGCATGGTCGCGACCCGAGCGTCATTCGGGTCTTGCACCACGGTCAAGCCACCCTGGCGTTGGATCTGTACCAGACCCGCGGCGCCATCCTGATTGGCGCCAGTCAAGAGTATGCCCATCAGCCGCGAACCATAAGCGTCCGCCGCCGAAGCAAAGAGATAATCGATCGAGGGCCGGGAATAATGCACCCGCTCTTCGCGACTGAACGAAAAGCTGCGGTCCTGCTCGATGGACAGGTGGTACCCGGGAGCGGCGAAATACAAAGTACCCGGCACAATGCTTTCCTTGTCGTCCGCCTCTTTCACCGGCAGCGCCAGGCGCCGCCCGAACACTTCGGCCAACTGGCTACGGTGCCCGTCCGGCATGTGCAGGACGGTCACGATCGGCAGGCTGAAACGCGTGGTCAGCGAGCCGAGCACGGTCATCAGGGCCTCGACGCCACCCGCCGAGGCCCCCACCACGACCGCTTCGACCCGCTGGCGGTCGATGCTTTGCAGTAACGGGTCGTTCATGATTTACGGTAGATCCGTTCTTGTTTGACCAACGCCTCGAACCGCTTGCCATAGGCTGAAAAGTCCAGCGTCTCCTTGCTGCCCAGCACCAGGAAGCCCCGATGACACAACGACTCATGGAACAGCCCAAAGGCTCGATCCTGGAGTTTTTTATTGAAATAAATCAATACGTTACGACACGAAATCAGCTGTGTTTCAGAGAATACACTATCCGTCGCCAGGCTGTGGTCGGCAAAGGTCACGTTTTCCCGTAGGGTCTTGTCGAATATCGCGTAGCCGTAGGCCGAGTTGTAGTACTCGGCAAAGTCGCGCTCGCCGCCGGACGCCCGGTAGTTATCGGCGTAGGTGCGCACGTTGT
This sequence comes from Pseudomonas gingeri, assembly GCF_013385425.1. Classification (GTDB taxonomy): domain Bacteria; phylum Pseudomonadota; class Gammaproteobacteria; order Pseudomonadales; family Pseudomonadaceae; genus Aquipseudomonas; species Aquipseudomonas gingeri_D. The sequence continues at coordinate 322,249 of NZ_JACAQA010000002.1, forward strand.
CCAGGGTAAAGATGCCCTGCTTGGCCTTTTCCAGCGAATGGGGGTTGATGTCGGTGGCGTAGATGATCGTGCGTTCGAGCAAACCTTCTTCACGCAGCAGGATCGCCATGGAGTACACCTCCTCACCGGTGCTGCACCCGGCGATCCAGATCTTGATCGATGGATAGGTCTTGAGCAGCGGCACCACCTCCTGGCGAATCGCCAGGAAATGCCCGGGATCGCGAAACATCTCGCTGACCGGAATGGTCAGGTACTGCAGCAACTGCATGAACGCCGCCGGATCGTGCAGCACCCGCTCCTGCAGCGCCGAGATGGTTGCGCAATCGAGCTGGAGCAAGGCATGGTGAACCCGGCGCTTGATCGACGCGCCGGAGTAATCGCGAAAATCGTAGCTGTACTTGAGGTAGATCGCCTCGATCAACAACCGCAACTCGATGTCGGTACTTCGATCCACTAGATCCGTTCCATCTTCGGTAGCCAGACACGGATCAACGAGAACAGTCGATCCAGGTCTATCGGTTTAGCCAGGTAGTCATTGGAGCCGGCCTGCAGGCAGCGCTCCTGGTCATCCTTCATCGCCTTGGCCGTGACCGCAATGATCGGCAGCTTGCGCCAGCGCGGATCCTTGCGGATCTCCAGCGTGGCCTCGTAACCATCCATCTCCGGCATCATCACGTCCATCAACACCAGGTCGATGTCCTCCACTTCGTTGAGTCGCTGAATCGCTTCGCGGCCATTACGGCCGATTTCGACAATCGCGCCCTTGTGTTCCAGCGCGCTGGTCAAGGCGAAGATATTGCGCACATCGTCGTCCACCAGCAGGATCTTGCGCCCTTCGAAGACCTTGTCGCGGCTGCGGGCGGTCTTGAGCATGCGCTGTCTTTCATGGGACAGCTGGGATTCGACTTTGTGCAGAAAGAGTGTCACTTCATCGAGCAGGCGCTCCGGCGAGCGCGCGCCCTTGATGATGATCGAGCGCGAGTACTTGTGCAGCTCGGCCTCTTCGTCGCGGGTCAGGTTGCGCCCGGTATAGACGATCACCGGCGGAAAAGCGCGGATGTCTTCGCTGGCCATGCGCTTGAGCAACTCGTTGCCGAGCATGTCCGGCAGCTTGAGGTCGATAATCATGCAGTCGAAGACCGTATCGCGCAGCAGATCGAGGGCCTCCTGGGCAAACCCCACGGCGGTGATCTCGATATCGTCGTCGCCGATCAGGCGGGCGATGCTGTCGCGTTGCAGGTCATCGTCTTCCACCAGCAGTACGCGCTTGAGCTTCTGGGTCAGCTTGGCTTCCAGGCGCGTGAAGATCTCCTTGAGTTCGTCGCGGGTGGTCGGCTTGAGCGCGTAGCCCATGGCGCCCATGTGCATGGCGGCCTCGACGCGGTCCTCCACGGAAATCACATGCACCGGGATATGCCGGGTCGGTGCCTGTTCCTTGAGGCGCTGCAGCACCGTCAGGCCGGAATGATCCGGCAGGCGCATGTCCAGCAGGATCGCGTCGGGGATGAACTGCGCGGCGAGCTCGAAGCCCTCGTCCGCGCCATGGGCCACCAGGCACTGGTAACCCAGCTCATGGGCCAGGTCGTAGAGAATCTGGGCAAACTTCTGTTCATCTTCGATCACCAGGATACAGCGGCTGCTGAACGGGCCTTTTTCACGGTCATCGGCAAAACGCTGGATCGGCGTTTCCATCACCACCACCGGCGCCAGCTTGCGCGGCGGATCCAGGGACTCCAGCGGTGCCGGCGGCGCTACCACCGGCGCGGGGCCCACGCCATCGTGGCGCTCCACATACCGCTCCGGCATCACCAGGGTAAACACACTGCCCTGGCCGGGCTGGCTGGCCACATTGATGGAGCCGCCGAGCAGCGCCGCCAGGTCGCGGGAAATCGACAGGCCGAGGCCGGTGCCGCCATAACGGCGGTTGGTGGTGCCGTCCGCCTGGCGGAACGCCTCGAAAATGCTCTCATGCTGTTCGGCGGCGATCCCGATACCGGAGTCGCGGACGGCAAAGGCAATCCCGACACCCGGCTGGCGCGACACGCTCAGGCTGACCCGACCGGTCTCGGTGAACTTGATGGCGTTGGACAGCAGGTTCTTCAACACCTGTTCCAAACGTTGGCGGTCGGTGAACAGCGTCGTCGGCAGATCGCCGCGCAACTCGATCTCGAACCCCAGCTGCTTGTCGCTGGCCAGTGGCTGGAACATGTTGCGCAACCCCTCCACCAGACGTTCGATACTGGTGTTTTCCGGGCGCACCTCCAACTTGCCGGCCTCGACCTTGGAGATATCGAGGATGTCGTTGATCAGATTGAGCAGATCGTTACCGGCGCTGTAGATCGATTCGGCGAACTTGACCTGTTCCGCCGTAAGGTTGTCCTCGGGGTTCTCCGCCAGCAGCTTGGACAGGATCAGCGAACTGTTGAGCGGCGTGCGCAGCTCGTGGGACATGTTGGCGAGGAATTCGGACTTGTACTTGCTCGAGCGTTGCAGCTCCTCGGCGCGTTCCTCGAGTTGGACCTGGGCCAGGTTCAACTGATTGTTCTTGAGGTCCATCGCATCACGCTGCTCGGCCAGGGCCAGGGCCTGCTCGGCCAACTGCTCGTTGGTCTGTTCGAGTTCGCTCTGCTGGCTTTCCAGATGAACCTGGGACTCCTTGAGCACCTGGGACTGTTCTTCCAACTCTTCGTTGGCGGTCTTGAGCTCTTCCTGCTGGACTTGCAACTCTTCGTTGAGTTGTTGGGTCTCGGCCAGCACCTCCTGCAAGCGCTGGCGGTAACGCGCGGCTTCGATGGAGGTGCCGATATTGTCGGCAATCAGTTCCAGCAGCTCGATATCACGGTCGTTCAAGGGTCGCAGGAAACCCAGCTCGATCACCCCGTTGATCCGCTCATCGTTGGTGGTCGGCACCACCAGCACGCTGCGCGGCGAGCCGTTGCCCAGGCCCGAACTGACCCTGAAGTAATCCACCGGCACTTCGTCCAGGCGGATCAGGCGGCCCTGGCCCGCGGCCTGGCCAACCAGGCCTTCATCGCTGAAGATCGCCTGCTCCTGCTGCTCCTGCTCACGGGAAAAGCCATAGCTGGCGACACGGGTCAGGCCACCATGCTCTTCGCGCACATACAACGCCGCCACCGCACTGCCCATGTACTGGGCGCAGAATTGCAGGATATTGCGCCCCAGCAATTGGAGAGTCAGTTGGCCGAGCACCTGCTCGGCCAGTTCGGTCTGGCCGCTGCGCAGCCAGGCTTGCTGCTCCAGGCGCTCCGCACTCTTGAGTTGTGACGCGAGGTTTTTTGCATAACTAGCTGAAAGTGCTAATAAATCTCGTCGACCAATAAAGGCCAACAAGGCGCTCAGACCCAGCACAAAAATGAGATAGAGGACGATGCTCCAGATCGTGGTGCGGCTTACGGCATCATTGCGCGCGAGTCGCAGTTGCTGCTCCATGTCGATGGCGTTTTCAAACTCGCTACGGATCTCGTCAACCAGGCGCTTGCCGCGCCCCGACAGGATCGCCCCCTGATAGTCGCCGCCGGAACGCCGCAGTCCGATCATCGCCTGAGCGTATTCGCTCCAGGAGCTCTGCAAGGCTTCGATACGCTTGAAGCGGTCGACCTGCTGCGGATTGTCCGCGACCAGTTCCTGCAAGCCACGCAGGTCGGCAATGATTTTCGGCTTGGCGACTTCATAGGGGTCGAGGAAATGCTCGTCACCGGTAATCAGGAAACCGCGCATGCCGGTTTCCAGATCCACCGAGAGCTTCATCGCCTCGTTGCTGTTATTGATCACCCGGTCGGTATGCTCGACCCACTGGATCACCGACAGCAGGTAGGTGATCAGCGAAACGAAAAAGATCGCGCTGAGAACCCCGACAGCCAAGGGCAGGCTGATGTTGCGGCTCAATAACTTGCGAAAGCTTTGTTCATCCACCGAAGACAACGAATTCATTTCAGGGCCCGGATTAAAGTTATTGATTATCAAGGAGTCTGCCGTATATACGAATAAAAGACCGACTTTTTTCTCACAGCTTAGAATGCAATTTCCCAGGCCGCACTGCCGTGACGTGATGACTCACCTTAGCCTATCATCTTGTACACTTTGTTTTTTTTGTACAAGTGTGGGAACTTGTCCGACCTGGTGGCTTACTGATGCAGAAGGCAGAGCATTTCAGCGGCCTTGATCCACCCTTCACTTTTGGGATACCCCCTTATGCCAGCAGCCACCTCCACCATCCTTGTTGTCGAAGACGATGCCATTGTGCGCATGCTGATCGTCGACGTCCTGGAGGAACTGGAGTTCCATGTCCTGGAGGCCGACGGCAGCGACAAGGCCCTGGATATTCTCAGACAGGCCGATACCCGTATCGACCTGCTGATGACCGATGTCGGACTGCCCGAAATGGATGGCCGCGAGTTGGCCAAGGCCGCCTGCCAGATGCGCCCCGGGCTGCCGGTGCTGTTTGCCAGCGGCTACGCCGAAAGCATCGAGCTGGCGCCCGGCGTGCAGGTGATCGGCAAGCCCTTCTCCATCGATCAGCTGAGACTCAAGATCAAAAGCATTCTATAACTCACTCCAGCCCCGCCATCCCCCCCGAGCCTCACCCATGACACAAACCCAGACAACGCCGATCCTTGCGATTGGCCTCGGCTGCCGCCAGGGCTGCAGCGCTTCGACCCTGCAGGCGTTGCTGGAGCAGTCGTTACAGGCCCATGGAATCGACCTCAAGGCGATCAAGGGGCTGGCGAGCATTGACGGAAAAAAGGCTGAGCCGGGCCTGCTCGAACTCGCGCAGCGCCTGAACCTGCCGCTGGTGTTCTTCAGCGCGACCGAGCTGGCGCCTTACGAACCACGCCTCAGCCATCGTTCCCGCCTGGCCTTCGAGCAGACCGGCTGCCATGGCGTGGCCGAAAGTGCCGCGCTGGCCCTGGCCGAACAGTTGGGGCAAACACGGGCGAACCTGCTGGTTTCACGGCAGAAGAACCCCATGGCGACCTTTGCGCTGGCCTGGACCGGGCAAAACCCTAGATAATCCCCTCCTCCTGCATGAACATCGTTCATGTGAGGCCCTGTGCAGTCCGTCCAGAGAGTGTCATGACCGTCTATTTCATTGGCGCCGGCCCCGGCGACCCGGAACTCATTACCGTCAAGGGCCAACGCCTGATCCGCAGTTGCCCGGTGATCATCTACGCCGGCTCCCTGGTGCCCGAAGCCGTCCTGCAAGGCCACTGCGCCAGCCAGGTGGTCAACAGCGCCGAACTGCACCTGGAACAGATCATCGACCTGATCAAGGCGGCCGATGCCCTGGGCCAGGACGTGGCGCGGGTGCATTCCGGGGATCCGTCGCTCTACGGCGCCATCGGCGAGCAGATCCGCCCCCTGCGCGAACTGGGCATCGCCTATGAAATCGTCCCCGGCGTGACCGCGACCGCCGCCTGCGCGGCCCTGCTCGGCGCCGAGCTGACGCTGCCGGATATTTCCCAAAGCGTGATCCTGACCCGTTATGCCGACAAGACCGCGATGCCGGCCGGAGAAGAGTTGGCCAGCCTGGCCCAGCACCGGGCGACCATGGCGATTCACCTGGGGGTCAAGCATCTGGCTAAAATCATCGAGGAGTTGCTGCCGCATTACGGCGCGGACTGCCCGATCGCGGTGATCCATCGCGCCACCTGGCCCGATCAGGACTGGGTTGTGGGGACGCTCGCGGATATTCAGGCCCAGGTCGAGGCCAAGGGCTTTCGTCGCACGGCCCTGATCCTGGTGGGGCGCGTGCTGGGCAGCGACCACTTCAGCGAATCTTCGCTGTATCGGGCCGGCCATGCCCACCTTTATCGACCTTGATCATTTGGGGGATAACACCATGTCCGAACCGCTGTTCTCCGGCGCCAAGCTGGCCCTGCTCTGCGGCGACGAGCTGCTGACCTATCTGCGTGACATGAAGGACAGCATCCCCTATCCCGGGCATTGGGACTTTGCCGGCGGCGGTCGTGAAGGTGAGGAAACACCGAGCGAATGCGCGCTGCGGGAGCTGGACGAGGAGTTTTCCCTGCGTATCGGGGCTGAGCGCATCGAATGGGCACGGCGTTATCCCAGTGTCACCCAGCCCAATACCCATTCGTGGTTCCTGGTGGGGCAACTGAGCCGCAAGGAAATCGAGGCGATCCGGTTTGGCGACGAAGGCCAGTATTGGCGAATGATGTCGATTGTCGAGTACCTGGAGCACCCGTTGGGTGTGCCCTATCTGCAGGAGCGGTTGCGTGACTATCTGGAGAATACAGCCCGCTGAATGACCTCCATAGAAAAACGGTGCTCACGGGCACCGTTTTTTTATCCAACCGGACACAGCGAACGCCCTGCTACCGAACTCAGTAGTAGGCGTTTTCTTTCTGCGTATGGTCAGTCACATCACGTACGCCCTTGAGCTCGGGAATCCGCTCGAGCAAGGTGCGCTCGATGCCTTCGCGCAAGGTCACGTCGGCCTGGCCGCAGCCCTGGCAACCACCGCCGAACTGCAGCACGGCGATGCCGTCTTCAACCACCTCGATCAGGCTGACCTGACCGCCGTGGCTGGCCAGCCCCGGGTTGATTTCGGTTTGCAGGTAGTAGTTGATACGCTCGTTGACCGGGCTGTCGGCATTGACCATCGGCACCTTGGCGTTTGGCGCCTTGATGGTCAACTGGCCGCCCATACGGTCGGTGGCGTAATCGACCACGGCATCATCGAGGAAGGCTTCGCTGAAGGAATCGATCCACGCGGTGAAGCTTTTCAGCCCCAGCGCGGTGTCTTCAGGTTTTTCTTCACCCGGCTTGCAGTAGGCAATGCAGGTTTCGGCGTACTGGGTACCCGGCTGGGTAATGAAAACGCGGATGCCGATCCCCGGGGTGTTCTGCTTCGACAGCAGATCAGCCAGATAATCGTGGGCGGCATCGGTAATGGTTATGGCGCTCATGGAATCTCCTCACAGACTTGCCGCCAGTTTACGCCAATCGAGCCGCCGGACAAAGTCCTAGTATTTTTGTCGGGAAAGCAGGGCTCGCCAACGGATCGCCCCCACCAGCAACGCCGAGAAAATCAGCGCGCTGGCGATCCAGCCCGCCGGGCTTGGCCAGGTGCCGAGCAACAGCATCGAGCCGACAATGGCAAATACCGGAATCAGCAGAGACAGCGGTGCTACCCGCGACAGCGGGTATTCGCGCAACAACAGGTTCCAGCCCCAGTAACACAGGTGCGTGGCGCCATAGACCTGGAACGCCAGGGAGAACAGCAGGCCCGGCCCGACCTGATCCGGCAGCGCGACGAAGGGCGCCGCGCCGTGCTTGAGCCAGGTGAGCAGGAACAGCGGCAGCGGCGCGAACAGACTGGCCCAGACCACGAAGGCGAACACCTCCTTGACCCGGGACAGCTTGATCAGCACATTGCCCAGGCTCCAGGCGACGGCGCTGAGCACGATCAACAGCAACCCGGCGCGGCTCTCGCCCGCCGGGCTGTCGCACAGCACGCAGGCCAGGCCCAGGGCCGCCAGCAGTGCGCCGAGCAGCTGGGACCCGCTCAACGACTCGCGAAACAGCAACACGCCCCAGCCCAGGGTGAAGAAGGCGCTGGTCTGGATCAGCAGCGCCGCCGTTCCGGGGGGAACCCCCAGGCTGATGCCGAAGTTGATCAGGCCCCACATGGCGACCCCGAAAATCAGACCGTAGGCGACGATCCAGGACATGGCCACTTGCGGCCGGCGAATGAAAAACACCCACGGCAGAGCGGCCAGGGTAAAGCGCAGCGCCGTCAGCAGCAGCGGATCGATGTGGGTCAGGCCCAGCTTGGTGATGGGAAAGTTCAAACCCCAGACAGCCGTGACCAGCACGGCGAGCAACAGGTGTTTTTTCTGCATGGCAAACCATCCGGATAGTCAGGAACGGCGATATGACTCGCCGGTACCCGACTACTTTGCCGATGCCCGTACTGGCCCGCTTGCAATGCAAGGTCAACTTCAATTAAAAATGGGCCATGCCTATTCTCACCACCGACTTTTATCCCAGCACCTCACGCGAGGTGGTCGTCACCCGCCACGACTATGCCGACAACCAGGGATTCGACCACCATAACCACGAACGCGGCCAGTTCGCCTATGCCGCCTGTGGGGTGATCACGGTATTTACCGACCAGGGCGACTGGGTCGTGCCGCCGGGGCGCGCCATCTGGGTTCCGGCCGGACTCCCTCACGCCATGTGCATGCGCGGCCCGGTGACCATGCTCAACGCTTATATTCTGCCGGCCGCCCAGCAACGTCTGGCGCTGGCCGAAGACTGCCAGGTACTGGGGGTTTCCGAGCTGCTGCGGCAGTTGCTCGAGCAGGCGGCGCAGGTCCCGGCCCCGCTCAGCGAGCGCGACGAGTACCTGCTGGGCCTGTTGCTCCACGAAATCGCCAGGATGCCGAAGCTGGCACTGAACGCCCCGCTCCCCAGGGAACCGCGCCTGGCCAGGATCTGCCGCCGCTTGCTCGACCAGCCATCCCTGGAAATCGCTATCGACGAGATGGCTCAAGGCGCTGGCATGAGCCGGCGTACCTTCACCCGGCTGTTCCGCCAGCACACCGGCGTCAGCTTCGTCGAATGGCGCCAACAGGCATGCCTGCTGGCGGCGATCGTCCGCCTGGGCAATGGCGAAGCGGTGACGCGAGTAGCCATGGAACTGGGCTACAGCAGCCCGAGCGCCTTTGCCACGGCATTCCGCCGGGCGCTGGGCGAATCGCCCAGTCGCTATTTCCAGTGACCCCTGCCCTCAAAGGTTCTCGTAGCGGTTCATATCCAGCACCCCGGCGTTGACCGGGTCGGTTTCCTGCAGGTAAGTCGTCAAATCATGGAAATACTGCCAGAACTGCGGATGACTGCGACGAATCCCCCAGCGCTGGACGATCTTTTCGAAGTTCGCGGCGTCCTTGGACTGCTCCATGGCATCGACAAACTCAGGCACCTGATCGGCGGGAATATTGAACATGAAATTCGGATAGCTGCTGAGGATCCCGGGATAAATGGTCACGGTGTCCAACCCCGGCTGATAGCGAGAAGCCTCGCCAAGCATAAAGGCCACGTTGCTGTGGGCACGGTTGCGCAACAGGCTGTAGATCTCACGCTTGCCGCTACGGCTTTCAATGCGCAGCATCGTGGCCTCCGGCAACTGTTCGACAACCTTGAGCCCGGCCGCCGGCCGCGAAGTCAGGCGACTCAGTGACTGTTCGGCCTCCTGCAATCCCGGGTCGATGTTCGGGCGCGAACAGTACGCGCCCTCACATCGGTTGATCGGGTCCGGGTGCGCATTCAGATCGCCGTAACGCACCAGCAGTTGCCTGACGAAGTCGCCCTTCGGATCCTTTTCATCCAGCTTCAGGGCGCTCGGCTTGCTGTCGTCGATACGCTCGTAGTCCAGCCACATCTTCAGCTTGCCGCCGTTCTGGTACCAGTCGTCGAGGTAGCCGTCGCGGGAATCCGCCGGCATCAGGCGCAGGAAGTTCTGCTCGGCACCGTTGCGGATCAGGTCGAAGTACAGCCGGGTCTGCGCCTGATGGGACACATTGCCGAACACGTCGAAGTTCACCACCAACTGGTAATAGGTCCGCTCCAGCAGCGGGTAGTCGAACAGCCACAGGGTTTGCGGTACCTCGCCGATCAGGCCCTTGCTCACCGTGGCGCTGTCAAAATGGCGGAAAATGCTCAGCAAGGCATTGTCGTTGCCGGCCCACAAGCTCGACCAACTCGGGGCCCGGACAGTGGCGTAGACATCCCTGCGCAAGGCCTCATACTCGTTGCGCTTGTCGCGATAGGCCAGCCACAGGCTCAACACACTGCCGACATCGTCATTCTGCCCCGGCGTCGCCAGCAGCGGCGTCGCGGCCCCGCGATAAACCGCATCGGTGATGTACAGATCATGTTCCGGGGCCTGGAAAAATACCCAGAAGTTGTCACGAATCACGTCGGTAGCAATCTGCCCGCGACAGACCGGCCCACGGATAAAGGTGTCGACGAAGTATTCGGCGTTATCGAGCATGAACTGATAACGCGCCGCCACCGGGATCGCCTCGAAGGTTTCGAAGGGGTTGGCCCGTCGCTGCGGGCCGTAGCCCGGCGAGGCCGTGACCTGCCAGTTGCCGCTGTAGAACAGGGTCTTGATCCGCGCCATCTTCGCCGCGCTCAGGGCATAGGTGATATGGGTCTTGTACACGATCACGCCCTGCACCGGCCATAACCGGTAATACACCTGGATGCCCGGGTCATCGTTCGGCTGGCGGGTGTTGATCAGTTCGATCGGCTGGCCGCTCGGCGTGCGCGAACGCACCCACTGGAAAAAGTGTCCCGGCTCGCCCCCCTCGAAATAGATGTGCGCCAGGAACCAGTGTTCATAGAGCCAGCGCCCCACCAGGCTTTCCCGGGCTCCCGGAGCGTTGAGCAGGTTTTCCCATTGGGTAATCTGCAACGACTCCCTGGCACTCGGTGCCAGGGCCTGTTCATCCATCGGCGCGCCGGAGGCCAGCCAACGTTGCAAGGTCTGGTACTGCTGATCGGTCAGCCCGGTCACGGCCAGCGGCATGCCCTCTTTCGGGTGGGCATCGGCATAGACCTCGAACTCGCCGGGCATCGGACACATATTCTCGCGGTTCAGGCCCAGTACGATGTCTTCCGGCAGCTTGGCATTGGGCTGCAAGGGCGTACGATGACCCAATTCCAACATGCGCGACATCAGGGCGGCCTGGCTGCCCTGGGCATCCAGCACGGAGTAAAACTGCTTCTGTTGCCATTGGCGCGGGGTATGGGCGTCGATATACAGGCGCGTGGGCTGGGAGGCCTCGCTGCGGTTGCCGTTATACACCGGAATCTTCGACGCACCGCGCGCCGCGCCCTCGGCGCTGCCCAGATTGAGCTGGCACGCCGCGTCGTAGCACGCATGGCAAGCCACGCACTTCTCGGCGAAGATCGGTTGAATGTCGCGGGTATAGGAAATCGCCGGAGCCGAATCTTGCGCCTGGGTGATACTGCTAAGTACCAGCAGTAGGAAAGCGCTGAAAAAACGGTACGGCATGGCTCTGATCCTTGAAGTAAAAACACGACGATTCTACAGCCTCATTGCGCCTTAAACATGAGCGATATTCATGAAAAACCTTGGAATGCTCTAAAAGCGCACAGGTTTGCTATCATCGCGGCTCTTCTGTATCCGTCCTTTCCAGGTAGTTTCCATGTCCGATCGCAGCGTTCGCCTTCAAGCTCTCCAGAAAGCTCTCAAAGAGCGCATCCTGATTCTCGACGGCGGCATGGGCACCATGATCCAGAGCTACAAGCTCGAGGAACAGGACTATCGCGGCAAACGTTTCGCCGACTGGCCCAGCGATGTAAAGGGCAACAACGACCTGCTGGTCATCACCCGCCCGGATGTGATCGGCTCGATCGAGAAGGCCTACCTGGATGCCGGCGCGGATATCCTGGAAACCAACACCTTCAACGCCACTCAGGTGTCCCAGGCCGACTATGGCATGGAAGCGCTGGTCTACGAACTGAACGTGGAAGGCGCGCGCCTGGCCCGCAAGGTGGCCGACGCGAAAACCCTGGAGACCCCGGACAAGCCACGTTTCGTCGCCGGCGTGCTCGGCCCGACCAGCCGTACCTGCTCGCTGTCGCCGGACGTGAACAACCCCGGCTACCGCAACGTGACCTTCGATGAACTGGTGGAGAACTACACCGAGGCCACCAAGGGCCTGATCGAAGGCGGCGCCGACCTGATCCTGATCGAGACCATCTTCGACACCCTCAACGCCAAGGCCGCGATCTTCGCCGTGCAAGGCGTGTATGAAGAGCTGGGCTTCGAACTGCCGATCATGATTTCCGGGACCATCACCGATGCCTCCGGCCGCACCCTGTCCGGCCAGACCACCGAAGCCTTCTGGAACTCCGTGGCCCACGCCAAGCCGATCTCGGTGGGCCTGAACTGCGCCCTCGGCGCCAGCGAGTTGCGCCCTTACCTGGAAGAGCTGTCGAACAAGGCCGGCACCCACGTGTCCGCGCACCCCAACGCCGGCCTGCCAAACGAATTCGGCGAGTACGACGAACTGCCGGAAGAAACCGCCAAGGTCATCGAGGAATTCGCCCAGAGCGGTTTCCTGAACATCGTCGGCGGTTGCTGCGGGACCACCCCCGGCCATATCGGCGCCATCGCCAAGGCGGTGGCCGGTTACGCGCCACGCCCCATTCCGGATATCCCAAAGGCGTGCCGCCTGTCCGGCCTGGAGCCGTTCACCATCGATCGCCAGTCGTTGTTCGTCAACGTCGGCGAACGGACCAATATCACCGGTTCCGCCAAGTTCGCCCGGCTGATCCGCGAGGACAACTACACCGAAGCCCTTGAAGTCGCCCTGCAGCAGGTGGAAGCCGGTGCCCAGGTGATCGACATCAACATGGACGAGGGCATGCTCGACTCGAAGAAGGCCATGGTCACCTTCCTCAACCTGATCGCCGGTGAGCCGGATATCTCCCGCGTACCGATCATGATCGACTCCTCCAAGTGGGAAGTGATCGAAGCCGGCCTCAAGTGCATCCAGGGCAAGGGCATCGTCAACTCCATCAGCATGAAGGAAGGGGTCGAGCAGTTCATTCATCACGCCAAACTGTGCAAGCGCTACGGCGCCGCCGTGGTGGTGATGGCCTTCGACGAAGCCGGCCAGGCCGACACCGAAGCGCGCAAGAAGGAAATCTGCAAACGCTCCTACGACATCCTGGTGAATGAAGTCGGCTTCCCACCGGAAGACATCATCTTCGACCCGAACATCTTTGCCGTCGCCACCGGCATCGAGGAACACAACAACTACGCCGTCGATTTCATCAATGCCTGCGCCTATATCCGCGACGAGCTGCCCCACGCACTGACCAGCGGCGGCGTGTCCAACGTATCGTTCTCGTTCCGCGGCAACAACCCGGTACGCGAGGCGATTCACTCGGTGTTCCTGCTGTACGCGATCCGCAACGGCCTGACCATGGGTATCGTCAACGCCGGCCAGCTGGAGATCTACGACCAGATCCCGGCGGAACTGCGTGACGCCGTCGAGGACGTGATCCTCAACCGCACCCCGGAAGGCACCGACGCCCTCCTCGCCATCGCCGACAAGTACAAGGGCGACGGCAGCGTCAAGGAAGCCGAGACCGAAGAGTGGCGTGGCTGGCCCGTCAACAAGCGCCTGGAACATGCGCTGGTCAAGGGCATCACCACCCACATCGTTGAAGACACCGAAGAGTCGCGCCAGTCCTTCAAGCGCCCGATCGAAGTGATCGAAGGCCCGCTGATGTCCGGCATGAACATCGTCGGCGACCTGTTCGGCGCCGGGAAGATGTTCCTGCCCCAGGTGGTGAAGTCCGCCCGGGTGATGAAGCAGGCGGTGGCCCACCTGATCCCGTTCATCGAACTGGAAAAAGGCGACAAGCCGGAAGCCAAGGGCAAGATCCTCATGGCCACGGTCAAGGGCGACGTCCACGACATCGGCAAGAACATCGTCGGCGTGGTCCTCGGTTGCAACGGCTACGATATCGTCGACCTCGGCGTAATGGTCCCGGCGGAGAAAATCCTCCAGGTGGCCAAGGAGCAGAAGTGCGACATCATCGGCCTGTCCGGGCTGATCACCCCGTCGCTGGATGAAATGGTCCATGTCGCCCGGGAAATGCAGCGCCAGGACTTCCACCTGCCGCTGATGATCGGCGGCGCGACCACCTCCAAGGCCCACACCGCGGTGAAGATCGAACCGCGCTACAGCAACGATGCGGTGGTCTATGTCACCGACGCCTCCCGCGCCGTCGGCGTGGCGACCCAGTTGCTGTCCAAGGAACTCAAGCCCGGCTTCGTCCAGAGGACCCGCGAGGAGTACGTCGAGGTCCGCGAGCGCACCGCCAACCGCAGCGCCCGTACCGAGCGCCTGAGCTACCCGGTGGCCGTCGCCAAGAAGCCGCAGTTCGACTGGAGCACCTACCAGCCGGTCAAACCGACCTTCACCGGCACCAAGGTGCTGGACAATATCGATCTCAGGGTCCTCGCCGAATACATCGACTGGACCCCGTTCTTTATCTCCTGGGACCTGGCCGGCAAATTCCCGCGCATTCTCGAGGATGAAGTGGTCGGCGAAGCCGCGACCGCGCTCTATGCCGATGCCCGGGAAATGCTCGACAAGCTGATCAACGAGAAACTGATCAGCGCCCGCGCGGTGTTCGGCTTCTGGCCGGCCAACCAGGTGCAGGACGATGACCTGGAAGTCTACGGCGCCGATGGCCAGCCACTGGCCAAGCTGCATCACCTGCGCCAGCAGATCATCAAGACCGACGGCAAGCCGAACTTCTCCCTGGCCGACTTCGTCGCGCCGAAAGACAGCGGCCTGACCGACTACGTGGGCGGCTTTATCACCACCGCAGGGATCGGCGCCGAAGAAGTCGCCAAGGCCTATCAGGACAAGGGCGACGACTACAACTCGATCATGGTCAAGGCCCTCGCCGACCGCCTGGCCGAGGCCTGTGCCGAGTGGCTGCACCAACAGGTGCGGAAAAACTACTGGGGTTATGCCAAGGACGAGCAACTGGACAACGACGCGCTGATCAAGGAGCAGTACAGCGGCATTCGCCCGGCGCCCGGCTACCCGGCCTGCCCCGACCACACCGAGAAAGGCACCCTGTTCGCCCTGCTCGACCCGGCGGCCAGCGAAGGCAAGGCCGGCGACAGCGGCGTGTTCCTCACCGAGCACTACGCGATGTTCCCGGCGGCGGCGGTCAGCGGCTGGTATTTCGCCCATCCGCAGGCGCAGTACTTCGCCGTCGGCAAGGTCGACAAGGACCAGGTCGAAAGCTACACCGCGCGCAAGGGCCAGGAGCTGAGTGTCAGTGAGCGCTGGCTGGCACCGAACCTGGGCTACGACAACTAACGGGAGAATTGTCTATGCTCTCCACACACAACCTTGTGTGTGGAGGACTCCATGGACGATCCGCTCGACAACAAGCCGCCGACCTTCTGGCAAATGCTCCATAGCGTCATGGCGGCGGCCTTTGGCGTACAAAGCGGGAAAAACCGTGCCCGTGACTTTACCCATGGCAAACCGAGCCACTTCGTGATGATTGGCATCCTGTTCACCGCGATCTTCGGTCTGACGCTCTACGGGGTGGTCAAGCTGGTGCTGCACTTCGCCGGGGTCTGAGCCCGTCTCAGGGCAGTACGGTTTTCAGAGAGAACGGATAGCGGTAGCTGTCTGGCTTGCCCCGGGCACTCAGGGCCTTGAAGTCGACGTGGTAATCTTCGCCGGCACTGAGCTGCAACAGCTTCCTGGCTTGGGCCTTGTCGATCAGTTCAAGTGCCGGGAGCAGCCGCTCGCGGCCACCATAGCGGGTAAAGTCGATCCCGTCGGCATGGTCACGCAGCAACACCATTGCCCAGCCGCCCAGGGCGAAATGCCCGGCCACCAGCACGCTCAAGCGCCCGTCGATGCGCGCCCGGAGAACCTCCGGGGAGCTGTTGACGGCACTGAACAGGACATCCTGCCCGGGCCGGCGGCCGGCCTTTTCAAAGGCGGCCATGGCGCCCAGGGCCATTTCATCGTTGGCCGCCCAGACCAGTGACGTCTGCGGATAGCGCCGAATCATCTGCTCGGCTTGATCAAAGGCGCGGGCGCGACTCCACTCGCCGTAGACCAACTGCCGCAGATGCACCTGCGGGAACTCCGCCAGCGCCCGACGCAGGCCTTGCTCGCGCAGTTGCGAGGCCGGAGTGAGCTTCATCCCGGCAAAGGCCAGCAGGTCAATGGGCTGGCCGGGCGCCTGCAACGAGCGTTGCCGGACTAGCTCCTTGAGCATCAGGTAGCCGCCCTGTTCGTCGTTCTGCACCATGCTGCCCAGCAGCTCCGGTACGTCACCGAGCCGCTCGCTCTGCTCCGCGGTCAAGCGGTTGTTGACAATGAACAGCTTGACCCCGCGGCCCTGGGCCATCCGCAGGATTTGCGGGGCCACGGACTGCTCATTGACGAATATCAGGTAATCGGGAGGGTGCGTGGCCTGCAGGGTTTCGTAAGCCTGGGCGAGACTGGTTTGCGGGTCGCGCTCGCCATAACGCACCGTCAGGTCCATGCCGAGATTGCTCGCGGCCGCCTGCATGAAATGGGCATAGCTGACCCAGAACGGCTCCGTGGAATAACCAGGATTGAGAAACACCACCGTGGTGGCCTGGGCCACCATCCAGAACGGCAGGCTCAGGATCAGCAAGCCTTTGCAGAGAGTCTTCAGCATGTCACCGCGCCCCGGAAAATAGCGGCGTATCATACAGGCAAATTGCCTGTACCTTGCGGCAGACCATCGGAATTGTCCGACAACTCTCACCATAAAAACGCTACGGAATGTAGGAGCGAGCTTGCTCGCGATGGACGTCAACGATAACGCGGGGCCTCGGATAAGCGCAGTGCCCTTGCGTTCATCGCGAGCAAGCTCGCTCCTACAGTTACGGCAGATTGTGCATCCGTGTGACGGCAGGTGCCGCCTTATTTGTGACTGACCCAGAATACAGCGGTGGCCACCACCAGGATGATCAGGAACAGGATCGCCCAGGCATCAACCGTGCTGTCGCTTTTCCTTGCTTTGACTGGATTGCTCATCGCATCGCCTCTTGTCGGTTTTATCGGTGATTGCTGCAAACTCGCTGATAGTTAAGTAGAGAATTGCCCATACCACAAACAGGGTTATGGTTCGTCGACGAACGTTAGTCGTTTTGGTTCTGTGCATATACTCAAACATCACTTTTACGCATAACTGCAAACTGCTATCGTGCGCCGGCTCCGTCAATGGAGTGCGCGGCCGTGCGCGCAGAATTGTTGAGATACCCCGGGGGCCTGGAGCGCCGGGGGTATTTATGAAGCCTGAGAACAGGATCTATATGTACGTATACGACGAGTACGATCAGCGGATCATCGAGGACCGCGTCAAGCAGTTCCGTGATCAGACCCGACGCTATCTGGCAGGTGAGCTGAGCGAAGAAGAGTTCCGCCCGCTGCGTCTGCAAAATGGCCTGTATGTCCAGCGTTTCGCCCCGATGCTGCGGGTTGCCGTGCCTTATGGTCAGCTGACATCGCGCCAGGCGCGAATGATGGCGCGGATCGCCCGCGACTACGACAAGGGCTACGCCCACGTCAGTACCCGGCAGAACGTGCAGTTCAACTGGCCGGCGCTGGAAGACGTGCCGGAGATTCTCGCCGAGCTGGCCACCGTGCAGATGCACGCGATCCAGACCAGCGGCAACTGCCTGCGCAACGTCACCACCGATCAGTTTGCCGGTGTCGCCGCCGACGAGTTGATCGACCCGCGCCCTTGGTGCGAGATTGTCCGCCAGTGGACCACCTTCCACCCGGAGTTCGCCTACCTGCCGCGCAAGTTCAAGATAGCCATCAACGGCTCGACCTCGGACCGCGCGGCCATCGAAGTCCACGACATCGGCCTGGAGCCGGTGCATAACGCCGCCGGCGAACTGGGCTTCCGGGTCCTGGTCGGTGGTGGCCTGGGCCGTACCCCGGTGGTCGGTGCCTTTATCAACGAGTTCCTGCCGTGGCAGGACCTGTTGAGCTATCTCGATGCCATCCTGCGGGTCTACAACCGCTACGGCCGTCGCGACAACAAGTACAAGGCGCGGATCAAGATCCTGGTCAAGGCCTTGACCCCGGAAGTCTTCGCCGAGAAAGTCGACGCCGAGATGGTCCACCTGCGCGGCGGCCAGACCACCCTCACCGAGGCAGAAGTCCATCGCGTCGCCAAGCACTTCGTCGACCCGGACTACAAGGTCCTGGACAACCAGGTCGCTGAACTGGCCGAACTGGACCAGCAGCACCCGGGTTTCGCCCGCTGGCGCACTCGTAACACCCTGGCCCATAAAAAGCCCGGCTATGTGGCCGTGACCTTGTCCCTCAAGCCCACCGGCGTAGCCCCGGGCGACGTGACCGACAAGCAATTCGATGCCATCGCCGACCTGGCCGACCGCTACAGCTTCGGCCAACTGCGCACCTCCCACGAGCAGAACATCATTTTCGCCGACGTGGAACAGAGCCAGTTGTTCACCCTCTGGGGCGAACTGCGCGAAAACGGTTTCGCCACGCCGAACATCGGCCTGCTGACCGATATCATCTGCTGCCCGGGCGGCGACTTCTGCTCCCTGGCCAACGCCAAGTCGATCCCGATCGCCGAGTCGATCCAGCGCCGCTTCGACGATCTGGACTACCTGTTCGATATCGGCGAACTGGACCTGAACATTTCCGGTTGCATGAACGCCTGCGGCCACCACCACGTCGGCCATATCGGCATTCTCGGGGTGGACAAGAAAGGCGAAGAGTTCTACCAGGTGTCCCTCGGCGGCAGCGCCAGCCGTGACGCCAGCCTGGGCAAGATCCTCGGCCCGTCCTTCGCCCAGGAGGCCATGCCCGACGTGATCGAGAAACTGATCGACGTCTACGTGGAAAAACGTACCGAAGACGAACGCTTCATCGACACTTACCAGCGAATCGGTATCGACCCCTTCAAGGAGCGCGTCTATGCAGCGAATCATTAAGAACAACGCCGTTATCGACGAGACCTGGCACCTGCTGCCCAAGGACGCGTCCTTCGACGGCATCTCCAACTGCGACGACCTGATCGTGCCGCTGGCCCTGTGGCGCGAGCACGCCCACGCACTCAAGGCCCGCGACGGCGGCCTGGGCGTGTGGCTGGACGCCGATGAAGAAGCCGAGGAAATCGGCGATGACGTGCAACACTTCCAGGTCATCGCGCTGAACTTCCCGGCCTTCACCGACGGCCGCAACTACTCCAATGCCCGCCTGCTGCGTGACCGTTACGGTTACAAGGGCGAGCTGCGGGCGATTGGCGATGTGCTGCGCGACCAGTTGTTCTACCTGCACCGTTGCGGTTTCGACGCCTACGCCCTGCGTGCGGACAAGGACCCCTACGAAGCCCTGGAAAGCCTCAAGGACTTCTCGGTGACCTACCAGGCCGCCACCGACGAACCGCTGCCGCTGTTCCGTCGCCGCTGAAGCTTGTCCGGCCGGGTGCCTCCAGGCACCCGCGCCGGGCTTCAAGCATCCAGCTCCTGCGCTGGGATTCTCTCGAGCACCTCTTCGGTCAACGCCAGCGTCTCCCTGGCCTGGGCTTCCCGCCAAGCCCTGAGTTGATCCCCCATCTGGGCCTCCAGTTCGATATCGATGAACTCATGCCAATGGGGATCACTTCTGCTCGTACGCCGGGCATCCAGCGCGGACACAGCAGCCTGGTGCTGCGCATCAATCCCCTTGAATCGCGAAGGGTTATGCTCCTTCAGGTAGCTGGCCCAGAACTCGCGATCGGCCAAGGCCCGCGCATACGCCGGGGTCCGCTCCCGGGCCAGGACCTTGGCATAAGCCGCGTCCAGATGCTGCTCCGTCACCCGGGCCAACTCAGTAAACGTCATGTGTTTGGGCTGTCCCGGCAAGCGAAGTCGCTCCGTCAGACCGATGCGGTAGGCCAGCCTCACCTCCACCGGGTCGACCCCTGACGCATCGGGCAACTTCAACCGCGCCTCGATATCCGTCTGAGCCAGGCTCTCGACTTCATCCAGGCGCCACAATCCCCGGGACAGCTTCAACAGATTCAGTTCGGTAGTCGCCGGGGTGCCCACGACCATGGCCCTCGCCTGATTCACCAGGACCCGGATCTCCATGTCGCTGAAGATCAGTTCCGCACCATCGGAGCAGGTCTGCGGATGGGACGCCGAGACAAACAGCTCCTCGCGCAGTTCACTGTATTGACTGACCGCCTCCACGACCTGCCAGACCCGCAGGCTCAAATCCTCGCGCGCCTCGCGATATTCGGCGGTGACACTCAGGTCCGCCAGCAGCTTGAAAAAGTCCGCGGAACCTTGCTGCCGATGCAGCAACTGCCATTGCTGTTCTTTCAGAACCTTCTGCTCGGCGGATATGGCCCCCAGCCAGTTGTCGCACTCGCGAAGCGACGTGGTTCGACGCAGGGCATGGGGGTGCCGCCGGCCCGGCATATCGATGCCGAAATTGATGCCGGTTTCGCGTTCGTAACGCTGCAACCGCAGCATGCCCTCGACCGAAAGCGCCGGGTTGTCATGAAGGTGGGTAATCCGGTTGATGGAGACCGGCCCGGAGTAAACCGCCTCGGGGATGGTCGAAATCCGATTGCCCCGCAGATCCACACGCTGCAGGTTGCTCAACCCCGGCAGCCCGACAGGCCAGCGATCCAGCTCGGTATGACGCAACAACAGGGTCTCCAGCTGGCTCATCTGGCTGATATCGGGGGGCTGGACCAGAGGGTTATCCGAAAGATTCAGGAATTTCAGCCGGGTCAGCCGGGTCAACACCTCCGCGCTCTGGCGGTTCAGCACAATCTGGTTGCCTGGCAGGTGCAGATGGATCAGTTCGGACATCTGCCCCAACTCCACCGGCAGGCTACCCAGATGGTTGAAGCCCATGGACAACCAGCGCAACTGCCTGAAGCAGGATAAAAATGAGACTTCGGTGCTGGCGACGGCCATATCATTCATGAACAGAAAGCCCACATGACTGAAGTCGGCGCTGATCGCCGGCAAGTCTCCGACCCGCATGCCCAACAGGTCCAGTTCGTAGAAGTACTGTCCACCCAACCGATTGCGGTTGGACTGTTTTCTCCAGCAGGCCAGGATCGCATCGGCCACCCGCTGCTTGTTGTCGAGGGCCACGGGAGCGACTTGCAAGGTGCCCCGCACACGCCTCCAGGTCTGGCGCTGCACCCATTTATCCAGTGTGGTGAACAACACCTCATACTCCCCCCGCAGGCGCTCGAGCTCCACCAGGCAGGCAGACTCGGGCAGGTGGAGTGAAGTGAGAAAACGACCCACCTCTTCCGAGGAGAACCCCGGATACAAGTCACGCACACGCCCGATCAATCGCTCGGAATACCCCAGGACCCTGCCGACATCGCTCATCGGGTAACCGATGCGCCCGGAGGCCAGGCGCATCGGTGGCCTGAACCTGCGACTGAAAGGCGACAGGCCCAGCGTATCCTGGGCGGCATAAGGATCTCGGGCAACCTGGGCGACAATCTGTTCTTTCAGCCAGGCGCCTCGCTCCGCACCGCGGAATCCGAGGGCAACGCGATCAGGCTCCGGCAAGGCACGCACCATCGCGTCGAATATGTTATCGGCCCTGCCCAGGAGCGTCCCCGAGTGATCGAAGGCGTTGTACTGTCGACCGACCTTGAGAATCACCCGGGGCGTGGTGATATCCGGATCCCCCGCCGTTTCCAGCGCCTCACTGGTAAAGCGCTGTTCTCGCAACTCAATCCGCAACCCCTTGGCCGGCCAGCCGGGTAATCGCCCAAGCGTATGCAGTGCAAGACGGTCTGCCAGGGCGTATTGCGGGGCCAGCAAATACCAGCTCTCGCACACCCGGTTAAGCCGCAACTGCTTGAGGTACCAGCTAATTTCCTCCGAGAACCGTAGCGGCACCCGCTCGCTCAAGAGATCGAGTTCGGCGCTGTTGGCATGGGCGATCAATTCCCGGGCGACACTTCCCGGTAAGCCGGGGAACACCCCGAGAATACGATTGACCCTGTCGTCGTCGGTTTTCTCGCTCGCCGCGTACAACTCGTCGAACAACCATTGCCTTCGCTGCCCGGCCCATTGCCTGAGGCGTTGGCTCAGTACCCGGACACGCCGCCCATTGTCCGTCAGCTCCGCACCGAACAGCGTTTGACGCTCAGGCTCGCTCAACATGTTCAGCGTCGACTGGAGCAGGTTGCCATTCTTGAGCTGCGACTCGATGATCTGCAACGAGGAGAACTGCTCGCCCGTGCGCCGACCGTACTCCTGCATGACTTCACCCAACCCATTGAACACCTGGACGACCCGGTTTTCCGGCCAGTCGGGCAACGATGTCAGTACCCGCAAGCGCAGATCGCCCTGCTCCAGCGTTCGCGATAGGGCGTCGGGCACCTCGCCGATAAAATCGCTGATGGCCTGGTCGATCCTGAAGCGCTTGATCGTATCGAGCAGCAGCGCGGGCACCGGCTGATTGTCCGCCAGGGCTTTGCGCAAGACATTCTCCTGAGCGGAACAGAACTGGCGGATCTTCAAACGCAGCTGGTTGCCGAGTCCGACCATGGGCTCGCCGAGGCGGCGGAACAATTGCTCCACGGGCCAGTCAGCGACGCGCTCGTAAATCGTTTGCCAGACACCCGTACGGTTGAACCTGAGCGGCACGGCGTGAAACGCTTCGCCTTCCGGGTGCTCAATCTGCCATTGCAGGCGAGCCCGGTCATACCTCACGGCATATACTTTCCCTTCCAGCGGCAGATAGAGGTTGTCCTGGAGCGGATAAAGCCCCATCGCGTCGGCCTCGAGATCCTCAGGCAAACGGATATCACGCTCATAGGGGGCAAGATCGGCTCTCCACAAGCGGCGCCGACCTCCCGGCGCTTCAACGGGAATCAAGGCATCGACTGAAGACGGGGACAGCGTCTTGAACAGGGCCTTGCCGCCCTTCACCACCACCGCCCCGGCCGCCAACAGGGCGAGGTCTTCGACCACCCCCAGCAGATAGCCGAGGGCCTCGCGTTTTTCCCCGAGTTGCCAAGCCGCGAATCCGTCATAGACCTCCACGACCATCTTCACCGCCGCCGCCGCCAGGATGATCTGACCGATTACCGGCACGAACGATAAAGCCAGCGCCAACAGGCTCAGACCGGCTTCGCGGTAGGCGTCCAGACGCGCCTGGCGCACCCGGGCGTCGACGTCGGCCGTGGGCACCGCCAGCAGCCGCGCGTGCGCCTTGATCTGACGGTAGCGTTGCTGCTGGAAACTTTCGAACAGATCGCCTTCGATGGGTACTTCGGTCAGCGGGATATATTGGAAAATCGCCGGCACGGGCGGCCAGGTTCGATCCTGGGAAAGCAATCTGGTATTGAGGGTTCGCAGGAACCGCAGCCGGTGCTCCTCGGGGACGAAACGGGCGAAAAACTGCCGATAAGACGGGTCCCGAAGTTTCAGCGTCAAATCATGTTCAAAGAGGAGAAAATGCCGGTAGTACTTCAGTGGACCACGCGGGTCATCCGGAATATAGGCAATACAGGGTAAGGTCGAGTCCTCCGCCAGTTTCGCGCCGATGACCACCCATCCGCTCAACTCGATATCGAACATTTTCATCCGACTGTGATGCAGGAGTTCGCCACCCAACCTCAAACCTGCCTGCCCCTTGACCAACTCCAGCAGTAAAGCGTAGGTCGTCGCGGTGATCTCCCCCTTCATGTAGGCGATATCGGCGGTCACCGCCAAGGTCTGCTTGTCATACTCGGCAAAGTGCTGTTTTACCGACAAAGCTCCGTTGGCCGACGGCTGACCGGGAGGATTGAAAACACTGTCGATATGCGCCTGGTACAAGGCCCCCAGGTTCAGCGTTCGACAAGCCCAGGCAAAGTCTTCCGGTGCAAGCGCAGTGTTGATGCCCGCAGCGCCAGCGGGAAACTGGATAACCGCCTTGCCTGACAACGCTCCCGACAAGGTCTCGCCAGCCTCGAAGTTCTGCAAGGCCGCCTCCAGCAGCGTCTGACTGTGGGAGAAGGTATAGAACTTATCCTCGAAGATACTGGACAGGTAAGTAGCATCGACCCTGACAAAGCGGGCACTTTGCAAGTCCTGGCCGCTGTTGATCTGTCTTTCCAGCGCCTGGACCAGAAGTGGCGTACAGAACACATCAATCTTCTGCAACTGCGCCATGATCCGCCGGACTTCATGTCTCGACGTTTCCAGGGCCAGCAGATGTTCGCGAAATAACAGGCGTATTTCCGGAGCGGCTCGGTAGAGCCAACTGGGAATCTTCTCTTTGATCGTATCGAAATGAATACCTGCCTCGGCAGGTATCCGGCTGTACTCAACGACGTTTGTTTCTTCCATGGCAATCAACCTGGATATCCATTAGAGATTCCAGCTTATTGAGTGTTTGCCATGGAGGGGGGGGTACTTATTTGAGGGTCGGATGGTTTCTGTCCGAGACGATTGACAGAAACCATCGAGGTAGCGGTTTACCAGAAACGTTGCTGGGTCAAACGACTCCACCCATTGACCAGCACACGCTCCAGCGAGCTGCTGGCCGCCAGCCCGACGCGCTCTTGCAGGCTCTTGCGTTCGGCATAGTGCAGATGGAACAACTCGGCATGTTTTGCGCGGTCGGACAGGTATTCATCGCTGGTCTTCAGTTCGTCCACCAACTGCTTGTCCAGGGCCGCGACACCCAGCCAGATTTCGCCGGTGGCCACTTCATCGATGGCCAGTTGCGGGCGGTACTGCGAGACAAAGTTCTTGAACAGGCGATGGGTGATATCCAGGTCCTGCTGAAACTTCTCACGGCCTTTTTCAGTGTTTTCGCCAAACACGGTCAAGGTGCGCTTGTACTCGCCGGCGGTCAGCACTTCAAAATCGATATCGTGCTTCTTCAGCAGCTTGTTGACGTTGGGCAACTGCGCCACCACGCCGATAGAACCGAGAATGGCAAAGGGCGCGCTGATGATCTTGTCGCCGATGCAGGCCATCATGTAGCCGCCGCTGGCCGCGACCTTGTCGATGCAGATGGTCAGCGGTACGCCGGCCTCGCGGATACGCGCCAGTTGCGAGGAGGCCAGGCCATAACTGTGGACCATGCCGCCGCCGCTCTCCAGGCGCAACACCACTTCATCCCTGGGCGTGGCCAGGCTGAGCAGTGCGGTGATCTCATGACGCAGGCTTTCAGTGGCCGAAGCTTTGATATCGCCGTCGAAATCCAGCACGAATACCCGTGGCTTGGACTCCGGCTGCTTCTTGTGTTTTTTCTCGCTCTTGGCCTGCTGCTTGCGCAGGACCTTGAGCTGGTCCTTGTCGAGCAGGCTCTGCTCCAGGCGCTCGCGCAGACCCTTGTAGAAATCGTTGAGCTTGCTGACCTGCAACTGCCCCGCCGACCGGCGCCGACCTTTGCTGCGTAGCGTGGCCGCGGTCACCAGGACCACGACGATCGCGATAACCAGGGTAACGGTTTTAGCCAGAAAACTTGCGTACTCGGCAAGAAACTCCACGGTGACTCCTTACAAAATCAGGCGGCCCCCGTCTGTGGGGGCTCACGACCGGTCCAGCATACCGTCGAGGCGGCCTTGCGGCCAGTTGTGGCACCGCCTGAATTGTGTCTCTAACAAACATTTCAAACGAGCGTATGTTTTTTTATTGACAGGCTTCCGCCATCCTCATAACCTCGCCAGACCTTCAACGTACCGGGACGACGCGGACGTGGGCAGCATTTATCTGATTCGACATGGCCAGGCCTCCTTCGGTGCGGACGACTACGACGTGCTCTCGCCGATCGGTATTCGCCAGGCCGAGGTCCTCGGTAAGCACCTGGCCGACCTGGGCCTGAGCTTCGACCGTTGCCTGGCCGGCGACCTGCGCCGCCAGCAGGATACCGCGCTCACCGCCCTGGCGCAGTGCGACGGCGCCGGCCTGTTGGTCCCGCCCCTGGAAACCGATACAGCCTTCAACGAGTTCGACGCCGACGCGGTGATCCGCGCGCTGTTGCCCGGCTTGCTGCCGGATGAACCCGAAGCCCTGCACATCCTGCGCAACGCCGCGCAAAACCGTGGCGAGTTCCAGCGCCTGTTCGCCCTGATCATCGAGCGCTGGCTCAGTGGCCAGCATGACACCCCGGAGCTGGAAAGCTGGCTGGGGTTTGTCGCCCGGGTCGAGGGCGGGCTGCGGCGGATTCTCGAACAGGCCGACAACAGCCAGAAAATCGCCGTGTTCACCTCCGGCGGAACCATCACCGCCCTGCTTCACCTGATCACCCGAATTCCAGCCAGGGAAGCCTTCGAGCTGAACTGGCAGATCGTCAACACCTCGCTCAACCAGCTCAAGTTTCGCGGTCGCGAGGTGGCCCTGGCGTCCTTCAACAGTCAAGCGCACCTGCAACTGCTGAAGGCCCCGGAGCTGATCACCTTCCGATAAGCTCCGGCCCACCGTGACCCTTGTGGGGTCGTCGCCGTATTTACCCATAAAAGGATCGAACCATGACCTCTGTAGCCCATGCTGCAAAAGCAATGAAAGACAAGTTCAAGCCGGCCGCCGCTGCCGGCCTGGACGTTGTCTTCGGTTTCCGTATCGACAATGACCAGCACTTCTCGCTGATCGTCAAGAACGGTACCTGCGAACTGCTGGAAGGCGAAAACCCGGACGCCAACGTGACCCTGGTCACCGACGGCGAAACCATGAAAGGCATCGTCAGCGGCGAAACCGATGGCATGCAGGCATTCATGGGCGGCAAACTGAAAGTTGAAGGCGACATGATGCTGTCGATGAAGCTGAGCGAACTGTTCTCGGACTGATCCACGCCAGCAAGCGATTGCAGCAACAGCCGAGCCCCATGTGGGAATGGAGCTTGCCCGCGAAGCTTTTGGCCGCCTCAAGGGCCTCTTCGCGGGCAAGCTCCGCTCCCACATGGGTTATCCGTTCCTCAGTGAACAACAGCGCACACCTCCCATTCCCCCCGCTCTTGCCAAGCAGCGCTTTCCCTCTACGCTGGCCTATCAGGCACGCTGATCATCCTGCAACACCCCGGCCTATAACAGCGGACCGCGCTTGTAGGCAGACAGGGCGAGCATTAGATTAGTCAATAATCTCTGGCCTCCAGAATAAGCAGAAGGGATAAGCATGACGCTTACTGACCAGTCCACCCGTATCCGTGCCGGCGAAGAGCTGGATGCCGGTTTGATAGACCCGTACCTCAAGGCCCATATTCCGGGCCTGCACGGCCTGCCGACGATCAGCCAGTTCCCCGGCGGCGCCTCGAACCTGACCTACCTGATCCGCTACCCGGAACAGGAATTTGTCCTGCGTCGGCCGCCGTTCGGTCACAAGGCCAAGTCCGCCCACGACATGGGTCGCGAGTTCCGCATCCTCAACCAGCTCAAGGACGGTTTCCCGTACTGCCCCAAGGCTTATGTGCACTGCACCGACGAGTCGGTGATCGGCGCCGAGTTCTATGTGATGCAGCGGGTCGAGGGCATCATCCTGCGCTCCGACCTGCCACCGCAGCTGGGCCTGGATGCCGCGCAGACCGAAACCCTGTGCAAGAGCTTTATCGACCGTCTGGTCGAACTGCACCAGGTCGACTACACGGCCTGCGGCCTGGCTGACCTGGGCAAACCCGAGGGTTACGTCGAGCGGCAGATCCGTGGCTGGAGCGAGCGTTACGAAAAAGCCCTGACCCCTGACGCCCCGAGCTGGGAAGCGGTACGGACCTGGCTCAAGGACAAGATGCCCGCCGACCATCCGACCTCGAGCATCGTGCACAACGACTATCGCTTCGACAACGTGATCCTCGATCCCCACAACCCGATGCAGATCATCGGCGTGCTCGACTGGGAACTGACCACTATCGGCAACCCGCTGATGGACCTGGGCAACACCCTGGCCTACTGGATCGAGGCGGGCGACCCGGCCCCGGTGCAATTGATGCGCCGCCAGCCCAGCCACGCCCCCGGCATGCTGACCCGCCGCCAGTTTGTCGACTACTACGCCGAACGCTCGGGGATCGCCATCGACAACTTCGATTTCTACTACACCTACGGCCTGTTCCGCCTGGCCGGCATCGTGCAGCAGATCTACTACCGCTTCTTCCACGGCCAGACCCAGGACAAACGCTTTGCGCAGTTCATTCACATGAACAAGCTGCTGGAGCAGATGAGCCTGAAAGTCATCCAGTCGTCCAGCCTCTGACCGCGCCTACAACCAGGAAAATCACCATGTCCAAGACCCAGTTGTTCGACCTCGATGGCAAGATCGCCTTTGTTTCCGGCGCCAGCCGTGGTATCGGCGAGGCCATTGCCAAGCTGCTGGCCCAGCAAGGCGCCCATGTGATTGTCTCGAGCCGCAAGCTCGAAGGCTGCCAGCACGTGGCCGATGCGATCATCGCCGACGGCGGCAAGGCCACCGCCATCGCCTGCCATATCGGTGAAATGGAACAGATCAGCCAGGTCTTCGCCGGTATCCGCGAGCAGTTCGGGCGTCTGGACATCCTGGTCAACAACGCCGCTACCAACCCGCAGTTCTGCAATGTGCTGGACACCGATCTCAGCGCGTTCCAGAAAACCGTCGACGTGAATATCC
Organism: Pseudomonas gingeri; assembly: GCF_013385425.1. GTDB lineage: Bacteria > Pseudomonadota > Gammaproteobacteria > Pseudomonadales > Pseudomonadaceae > Aquipseudomonas > Aquipseudomonas gingeri_D. The sequence goes on from NZ_JACAQA010000002.1 coordinate 350,435, forward strand.
GCGGCTACTTCTTCATGTCGGTGGAAGCCGGCAAGCTGATGCGCGAGCACGGCGGTGGCAGCATCATCAACGTGGCCTCGATCAACGGCATTTCCCCGGGCATCTTCCAGGGCATCTACTCGGTGACCAAGGCCGCCGTGATCAACATGACCAAGGTCTTCGCCAAGGAGTGCGCGCAGTTCGGCATTCGTTGCAACGCCCTGCTCCCGGGCCTGACCGACACCAAGTTCGCCTCGGCCCTGGTCAGCAACGAAGCGATCCTCAAGACCGCCCTGCAACAGATCCCCCTCAAGCGCGTCGCCGCGCCGAGCGAAATGGCCGGGGCCGTGCTGTACCTGGCCAGCGATGCCTCCAGCTACACCACCGGGGTAGCGCTGAACGTGGACGGTGGTTTCCTGTCCTGATCACGAAATAAAAATTCCACCAGTTGAATTTATTGAATTTAAATTCTATAAATAGCCCTTCCTGAAAATAATAATCAGAGGGCGTGGTGATGGACGAGTTGGGAATAGGCTTGATCGGCACGGGCTTTATGGGCCGTGCCCACGCGCTGGCATTTCACAATGCCAGCGCCGTATTCGAACTGCCGCTGAAGCTGCGCCTGGTGGCACTGGCGGATGCCGACGCCCGGCGTGCCGAATCCTGCGCCCAGGCCTGGGGTTTCGAGCAGGCCTACGGCGACTGGCAACAACTGATTGACGATCCTCGGGTCGGGGTGGTGGCGATCACCACGCCCAATCACCTGCATTTCCCCATGGCCATGGCCGCCCTTGCGGCGGGCAAGGCGGTGTACTGCGAAAAACCCCTGGCGGTCGACCTGGATCAGGCAACGCAAATGCGTGACGCGGCCCGACAGGCCGGCGTGGTCACCCGCGTGGGCTACAACTATCAGCACAACCCGATGATCGACCTGGCCCGGGAGCTGATACAGAGCGGCGAACTGGGGGAAATCGTCGGCTTCCAGGGCGAATTCAGCGAAGACTTCATGGCCGACCCCGCCTCGCCCTGGTCCTGGCGTTGCGAAGCCCAGCATGCCGGCGGCGCCCTGGCCGACCTGGGCAGCCATCTGCTGGCCATGGCTCGTTATCTGCTCGGCGATATCAGCGCCGTGTGTGCCGACACCCGCACCGTCCATGCACAGCGCCCGGCCAGTGCCGGCAGCCTGGAGACCCGTGGGATTGCCGTCGACGACCAGGTCCACGCCCTGCTGCGCTTCGCCAATGGCGCCCGGGGCACCTTCAGCAGCAGCTGGCTCAAGCACGGCTACAAGAACCACCTGAGCTTCGAGATCAGCGGCACCCGGGGCACCCTGGCCTTCGACCAGGAGCGCCTGAACGAACTGCAACTCTGCCGCGCCGGCCAGAGCGGTTTCCAGCGCCTGCTGGCCGGGCCGCATCTACCGCGTTACGCAGCCTTCAGCCCGGCCGCCGGCCATCAGTTGGGTTACAACGAACTCAAGGCCCTGGAGGTCCAGGCATTGATCGAGGCGCTGGCCGGTCGAAGCCAGACGGGGACCGACTTCGAAGAGGCCTGGCAAGTGGAGCGCCTGGCGACAACAATTCGCCGGGCGGCCAGGGAGCAGCGCTGGGTCGATGTCAGCGAGCTGTAGAACCTGTGGACTGCAGAACCTGTAGAACCTGTGGGAGCGGAGCTTGCCCGCGAAGAGGCCCGTCAGGACGCCAGAAGCTTCGCGGCGGTGCGGCGATCCGACAAGCTCCGCTCCCACACACCCACACAGAACGATGCATTACTTGAGGCTGGCGGCAACCTTGTTGGCCACATCCACGGGCAACCAGGCCTTCCAGACCTCCGGATGCCCCTTGAGGAAAGCCTCCGTCACCTGGCGTGGCGGCAGGCGCTCCTCGCTCATTTTCGCCAGCGCCTGGTTCAACACATCAATCGGCAGGTCGACCTTGGCGAAAAACGCCAGTATCTGCGGGTATTGCGTCTTGAACGGCGTAGACACGCCAATGCTCAGCTTCGAAGCCAAAGAACGACTCGGCTTGGGATCGGGATTCTCCGGGTCGGTCAGGGTCTTCCAGGCCTCGGCATCAAAGGCCGGCTCCTGCAACTGGACCAGCTTGAACTTGCCCAACAGCGGCGTCGGCGACCAGTAATAGAACAGGATCGGTTTGCCACGCCGGATCGATGAGGTGATCTCCGCATCCAGCGCCGCTCCGGAGCCACTGCGAAAGTTCACATAACTGTCGGTCAGGCCGTAGGCCTTGAGTTTCTGCTGGTTGACGATTTCCGATGTCCAGCCGATCGGGCTGTTGAGAAAACGACCCTTATCCGGGGACTCAGGGTCGCGGAACACATCCTTGTAGCGGGCCAGGTCCGCGACCCCGTGCAGATCCGGCGCCAGGGGCTTGATGCCACGCTCCGGATCGCCCTTGATCACGTACTCCGGCACCCACCAGCCCTCGGTGGCACCCTTGACGGTATCGCCAACGGCTGCAACCTCACCCGCCGCTTCAGCCTTGACCCACACCGGACTGCGTCCGGCCCACTCTTCGCCAATCACCTGGATATCATTCTTGGCCAGGGCCGTTTCCAGGGTCACCGTGGTGCCGGGCAGCATATCGGTCGGCAGGCCGTAACCTTTTTCGACGATATACCGCAGGATGTCGGTGATCAGGCTGCCACTTTCCCAGTTCAGGTCGGCAAAGTGGATCGGCTGGGGCGCGGCTCGAACCGCCAGCGGCATGGCGCCGATACAGAAAACAGCCAGGGCGCTGGCGAACAGCGCGCGAAATCCCTTCATGGAATCACCTCAATCGCAGATCGTTTTTCGGCGAAAAGTCCGAAAACCCGGAAATATTCAGTCAGCAGAACTGTAGTCGAGGTTCCCGGAATGATGCGCCAGCGATCAATGAGTATCTGGCGACTGAAGTTGCTGCAACTCACGTCGGACCATGCTGACATACTCCGCAGGCCCCAGTGCATACAATTGCGCCGCGACCCAGTTGAACCAGGCGCCCTGCAGTTCGGCCTTGCGTTCGAACAACCGGCGGGCCTCGGCACTGGCCTGCCGCACATGCTGTTGATGGAACTCGGCCCGGGTCAAACCCATTACTCGCTGGCCTTGAAGGTCAGTTCGCCCTTGCGCCAGCGCGCGGCCTTCTTGGTCACGTCCTTGAGGGTCTTGCTCAAGGTGCCCTGCAACTGTTCATGGGCGGCAAACACCATCACCACGGTATGCCCTTCCTTGAACACAATGCCATGGCCTTCCGGTACGGTGATATAGGCATAGTCGCCCAGGCCATAGACCGTCAGTTTGATCTCGCGAAACTTGATGTCGAACTTGCCGCCTTCGCGGCTGGGCAATACCGCGGCACGAAAATGATCGCCGACCTTGAGCTCCAGGTGCTGCTTGTCATCGACCACCAGGGAGGTTTCGGTGTCGATCTCGGCGATGTAGATGCCTTCGGCGGTTTGTTCGGTGATATAGACGAAACGCGATTGAAACTGCTTGACCAGCTTGGCCCGAAGATCACCCAGTACAAACAGTGCATGCATATCCAGATTACTGACTGCCAACGAAAAGTCCTCAAACTCGAAAAATGAAGCCGCCCGGCAAGTGTCAGGCAACACAAAACGATCGGTCACCGCCGTCGGTTACTGAATAGAAAGCCCTGATGTTTGCCCGCGCGGCCTGGCGATGCTCACCGGTGCGCAGCAAGCCTAATGGATGCAAGGTCCCATGACTTCTGCGAAGTGTCATCAGCGCTTGAAGGAAAACACCGCATTGCACCGATCACGGGAAACCGGCAACTGAATTTGCGAGGGAAGGCCTTCCTGAAAAAAAGTAATTTCCGACATGCAGGTTGCAAAAAATGCCCTGGATGAAATCAGCCCCTGGACACTGGAAGTGATTCTAGAACACGTCAGGCCATTCGGGCCAATCAAACTACCCGTGAGCAGCATCTTACAAGACAAAAAGTACTCAATTGTGTCCAGTCTGTCGCAAATACCCTGTAGAAGCGCTCGTCGAGACTACAGAATGCCATCCCGCGGTCGATAATCTGGCAAGCGTCATTCCCGGAGTATCGCCGATGATCAACTTGAATGTTTCCTTGATCCCACCCGCCTTCCTCCTGTCGTCCCCCGAAGAGAGCGGCAGTGCCGCCAGCCGTCTTTCGTCCGACCCTTTGCTGGATGGCGACAGTGGCTTGAATCTGCTGAGCGACAGCCTGGCGGCCAATGCAAAGGCGGCGCAGGATCGGGTCAAGAAACTCCGGGCACAGATCGAGCAGTTGCAACAACGACTGCGCAAGGCCAATGCGCACCTGGCCGCGACCAAAAGCGGCCACCACCCCAACGCAGCGGCGCGCGAAGCTGCTGTCCAGCCGGCCAAGGCCCAGGTCGCAGCCCTCGGCGCCGCACTGAACGGCACCAGCACCGCGCTGTTCATGGCGGAAAAGCTGATGGCCGGGATGACTGATACTTCGGCCTGAGCAACTCCCACAGTCTTGCAGTGGTTGAACCGGCCTCTTCGCGGGCAAGCCCTGCTCCTACAGTTTTTTGTCGAACACTCTCTTGAGTACGACACAACACTGTAGGAGCAGGGCTTGTCGGGACGCCGCACCGCCGCGAAGAGCCCCTTGAGTACACCATCACCCTTTTTTGGGTGCACTTTCCGGCTTGTAGCCCAGGCGCAGCCCGCCCCAATGGCGGCCCCTGACCATGATCGGCACCGACAGGTCATGCATCAGCTCACCCGTGTCGCGGGTATAGGTCTGCAACAACAGCGGCTGCTGGTGGCTGCCACAGCGAATCCCCGTACGGTCATCGAACTTGCGCTTGGTCCGGTTGTGCAGCGTGTCCTGCTGCGGGTTACCCGTCAGGGGCTGGCAAAACGCCTGGTTATGGGTCGGCACATAGCCCTGGGGCGTACAGGCGATGGCAAACACCAATCCTTCATGGCGCGCCAGCAACGGCTCCTGGATCGCCGGCAGGACCTGATCGGTATAACGGTCGAAACGCGTCTGGTATTTGGCCGGCGAGGTATTGGCGATCGGCTGGTACGTCCGGTCGAACAGGTCATCAAGACTGATGCGGTTCTGTTCGATATCCGCCTCGAAACGCGCGGAAATCTGTCCGGCCCCTTCACGGGCGAGGTCGTAGACCCGCTGGTGGTAATCGTCCAGGCCGACCTCGGCCAGGCGCTGGCTGATGGTCTCGGCCTGCCCTTCCATCTGGGTCGCCGCCTGGGTCAGGTGGCGGGTCTGCTGGTCGCTGACGGCCAGGTCGCCGCGCATCTGCTCCACCGCCGTGAACAGGCTGTCCAGTTGCTCGCGGTTGCTCTGTGCACCGCGGGCGATCTCGCCCACCTGCGCTTCGACACTGGCCGCCAGGCCGGCGATATTCGCCAGGTGCCGGCCGGTATCCTCGACCTGCTCCACACCGCCGTCCAGGTCCTGGGCCAGTTGACGGATCTGCTCGACGACCTGGGTGGTGCGCTGCTGGATATCGGCCACCATGACCCCGACCTCATCGGTCGCCGTGGCCGTGCGCCCGGCCAGCCCGCGTACTTCGTCGGCGACCACGGCAAAACCGCGACCATGCTCGCCGGCGCGGGCCGCCTCGATGGCGGCGTTAAGGGCCAGCAGGTTGGTCTGGCTGGCGATCGCCTGGATCACCAGGGTCACCCGCTGGATTTCTTCGCTGCGCTGGCTCAGGGCCTCGATTGTCTGGCGACTGGCATTGGCCTGCTGGCTGAGCCGGTGCATGCGGCCGATGGACTCCGCCAGCACCGTATGCCCTTCGGCGCTGCTGCTGCGGGCCTGACTGGCCGAGCCGAGGGCCTGCTGGCTCAAGTGCGAGGTGGTCTGCTCGGTGCTGATCACCTGTTCGGCACTGGCGACAATCTGCGCGGCGGCACTGAGCTGCGACTGCACCTTGCCGGCCAGCTGCTTGACCGCAAAGGCCACGCCGGCGGCGGACAGGGCGTTATGGCTGGTGGTATGGGAAAGGTCGCGGGTCAATTGCGCCAGGGTATCGCCGCCGCTCTGCACGGCTGACGCCGGGGCCTGGCGCATCCGCAGGCGCGGCAGCCAGATCAACAACAGCGCCAGGGGCAGGCAAACGCCCAGAGACCAGCCGGCAAAGGCCATGGCCGACAACAACAGCGCCAGCCCCACGCTCTGTATCAGGGGTGTCAGCCAGCGCGCCGGTTTCGATGGCACGTCCACGTGCGACCCGACCCCAGGCAGAATTCCTTCTCCAGACATGTACTTACCCACCGTGAGCTTCTAGTTGTTTTTTTGCATTAAACGCCACTATCGGGCCATTAGCCATGGTCCGTTAGTTGTAGGGCGTATGCATCAACGATAGCTGGTATGGGGCGGGTGTGGAGGCGGGTTTACCGACGATGAACGATGACGTGGCGTGACAGAAACACCGCGTCGTCCGGATCGCCGGCAAGCCGGCACCTGCAGGGGGCAGCGATCAGGCCTGGCGCTGATGCTTGTCGATCTGCTCGTGACGTTCCTGAGCTTCGATGCAGTACTTGGTGGTCGGGCTGATCAGCAGGCGCTTGAGGCCGATCGCCTCGCCGCTGTCGTCGCACCAGCCGAAGGAGTCGTCGTTGATGCGCAGCAGTGCCTGTTCCAACTGCGGCAGCATGCGCTGGTCGCGGTCGATGGCGTTCACCAGCCAGGTACGTTCTTCTTCAACGGAAGCGGCGTCAGCCGGGTCAGCCGGGGTATCGAGACTCTCGATGGCAATACGGTTCTGCTCGATACGCTCGTGGGTTTCGACTTTCATCGCTTGCAACAGCTCGGTAAAGAAAGCCAGTTGCTCGGCGTTCATGTAGTCGTCCGCCGGCATGGCCAGCAACTTTTCCTTTGTCATTGATTTCTCTATAGAAAATACGTGCATTAAGGCGAATTAGGGAGCGTTCTGCGCACCTGAGGGGATGCACAGAAAGGCGCCGTCCATTCCAAGCGCCACCCGGCACTCAATTTACGAGGGGCGGCAGTCTAAGGCCGAGTTATCGAGTCAGCAACTGAAATGACAGCAAAAACGTCCGATGCGCCCACACAGGCGCTCTGGCGCCGGTCCCGTGGAGACGTATCGGAGTGTGTTTATAACAAGAAATTCACTGCAAAGCGTCAGTTAAGGAGACAAATGGTCACGCAGCGCACGACGTAGCACTTTGCCCACCGTGGTCTTGGGCAGTTCTTCAGTGCGAAACTCGACAATCCGCGGCACCTTGTACCCTGTCAGGTACTCCCGGCAATGCGCCAGCAACTGGGCCTCGGTCAAGGCCGGGTCCTTGCGCACCACGAAGATCTTCACCCGCTCCCCGGTGACCTGATCGGCAACGCCGATGGCCGCCACTTCGGCGACGCCGGGGTGCAGGGCGACCACATCCTCGATTTCGTTGGGGTACACATTGAAGCCCGACACCAGGATCATGTCCTTCTTGCGATCCACCAGGCGGATAAAGCCCCGCTCGTTCATTACCCCGATATCGCCGGTCGACAGCCAGCCGTGCCGGTCCAGCACCAGGGCGGTTTCCTCCGGCCGCTGCCAGTAGCCTTTCATCACCTGCGGGCCGCGGACCTGCAACTCGCCCTCCTCGCCCAGTTGCGCCAGCTCGCCGTCTTCGCGCATGAAACGCACCCAAGTCGAGGGCAAGGGCACGCCGATGGTCCCGCTGAAATCCCCCTCGCGCATCCGCGCAATATCGATGGGGCTGATGCTGACCACCGGCGAACACTCGGTCAGCCCGTAGCCTTCGATGATCGGCACCCCGGTCACCTCTTTCCAGCGCCGGGCCACGGCGGTGTGGGTGGCCATGCCACCGGCAATCGCCAGCTTCAGATCGGAAAAATCGCGGCCGCGAAAGGCTTCGTTTTCCAGCAGCCCGTTGAACAGGGTATTGACCCCGACAATGCCGCTGAACTTCTCCTTGCGCAGGATCATCTGGACCCGCTTTACGTCACGGGGGTTGGCGATCAGGATATTGCGCCCGCCCAGGCACATGAACATCAGGCAGTTCACCGTCAGCGACAGCACGTGATACAGCGGCAACAGGGTGACGTTGGTTTCCTGCTGGTTCTCATCCAGCTGATTGCCGACCCAGGCCTTGGCCTGCATCAGGTTGGCGAGGATATTACGGTGGGTGAGCATCGCCCCCTTGGCATCGCCCGTGGTACCGCCGGTGTATTGCAGGAAGGCAATGTCATCGTGGGCCAGCTTGACCTTCCTGACCCGCAGCGTTGCGGCCTGCTTCATCATCCGTGGAAAACGGATCGCCCCCGGCAGATGGAAACGCGGCACCTGTTTCTGGACATGCCGCAGCACAAAGTTCAGGGCCGCGCCCTTGAGCGTCCCCACCAGGTCGCCGATGGCCGCCACCACGATATTTTTCAGCGCGCTGCCGGGTAGCGCCTGTTCCAGGGTATGGGCGAAGTTCTCGAAGACCACCACGGTCTCGGCGCCGCTGTCCTTGAGCAGGTGCCGGAGTTCATGGGCGGTATACAACGGGTTGACGTTGACCACCACCGCGCCCACCAGCAAGGTGCCGAACAGACAGATCGGATATTGCAGGCAGTTGGGCATCATCAGCGCCACGCGATCGCCCTTCTTCACCCCTCGGGACTGCAGCCAGGCCGCGAAGGCAAAGGCGCGCCGCTCCCATTCGAGATACCCCATCTCAGTGCCGATGCTGACGTAGGCGACGCGTTCACGGTACTTCTCCATATGCTCGAGAAACACCTCGCGCAGTGACGGATAACGGTCGATCTCGCTTTCGATATCGGCGGGAACCCCCGGCAGGTAGGCGTTCAACCAGATGCGCTGGTCAATGCTGTGCAGGCTTGCGACGCTCATGGCACTTTCCTTGTTGTTGTTTTATTTTTCGACGATGGCGGTCACACCCAGCCCGCCGGCGGCACATACGGAGATCAGTCCACGGCCCTGGCCGCGCTCGTCAATCGCCTTGGCCAGGGTCGCCAGCAAGCGCCCACCAGTGGCGGCAAACGGATGCCCGCAGGCCAGGGAACCGCCGTTGACGTTGAGTTTGCCACGGTCGATCGAACCCAACGCCGCATCCAGGCCAAGGCGCTCACGGCAATAGTCGGGGTCTTCCCAGGCCTTCAGGGTGCAGAGCACCTGGGCGGCAAAGGCCTCGTGGATCTCGTAGAAGTCAAAGTCCTGCAAACCCAGGCCTTCGCGGGCGAGCATCCGTGGCACGGCGTAGGCCGGCGCCATCAGCAGGCCCTCGGTGCCGTCGACAAAATTCACCGCCGCGGTTTCGCCGGTACGCAGGTAAGCCAGCACCCGCTGGTTGTTCGCCTGCGCCCATTCCTCGCTTGCCAGCAGGACCACCGAGGCGCCATCGGTCAATGGCGTCGAGTTGCCGGCGGTCAGGGTGCCGCTGCGTTGGTCGTAGACCGGCCCCAGGCCGGCCAGTCTCTCCAGGCTGGCATCGGCGCGCAGGTTGTTATCGCGTTTCAGCCCGCGATAGGGGCTGATCAGATCATCGAAGAAACCGCGTTTGTAGGCGGCATCGAGGCGTTGGTGACTGGTCAGCGCCAGTTCGTCCTGGGCCAGTCGGCGGATCTGCCAACGCTTGGCCATCTCCTCGCAATGCTCGCCCATGGACAACCCGGTGCGCGGTTCGCCGTTGCGCGGCAGCAGGGGTTTGAAGAACATCCCCGGACGTACCCCGAGCAGGCTGCGCAGCTTGTCGCCCAGGCTTTTGGAGCGATTGGCCCGCAGGAGGATCTGGCGCAAGGCTTCGTTGATCGCGATGGGCGCGTCCGAGGTGGTATCGGCGCCACCGGCAATCCCCACGTCGATCTGCCCCAGGGCAATCTTGTTGGCCACCAGCAACGCCGCCTCAAGGCCGGTGCCACAGGCTTGCTGCACATCGTAGGCCGGGGTCTCTGGCGACAAGGTGGTGGACAGCAGGGACTCGCGGGCCAGGTTGAAGTCCCGCGAATGCTTGATCACCGCCCCGGCGGCGAATTCCCCCAGGCGCTTGCCCTCAAGGCCGTGGCGATCGATCAGGCCCTGCAAGGCCGCCACCAGCAGGTCCTGGTTGCTGTCCTGGGCGTACACCGTATTGGAGCGGGCAAATGGAATGCGATTGCCACCGAGGATGGCGACCCGACGCACCGGCGCCGGGTTGAAAGCGTAGGTACTCATGACTGATCTCCCCGGATAAAGAGTCCACGCATATGCGGTTTGTCACCTGCCGCGTTGCGCACTTCGAATTTGTGACGCGAGCCTGTCGGCGGCACATTCCACAGCGTGGCACTGCCGGGCAGGAAGATTGGCAGCTTGAACTCGCAGGTCAGCTCCGCGGCGGCCAACGGCTGTGGCGGTTGTTGCGCCGCCAGTGCGCGGCCCAGGGTCCACATGCCATGGGCAATAGGCCGCCGGAACCCGAACAGGCGCGCCCCCAGCCAGGAGATATGGATCGGGTTGTAATCGCCGCAGATCCGGGCAAAACGCCGCCCCAGGTCCGCTGGCAAGGACCAGCGCTGAGTGCGCACCAGGGCAGCTTCATCCAGGTCCAATACGCCCTGCCAGGGCTCACCCTGGGGAGCGGCCACCCCACGGCGCAGATACAGGCTTTCGCCTTCCCACACCAGGCCGCCGCCACCTTTGGCCCGCGTCACGATCAGTACCGCCTGGCCCTTGGGGTGCGCCACCCAGCGCTCGCAATGCACTTCCAGACGCAAGGCCTGCCCGGCCTCCAGGCGTTGGTACTGGCGAATGCGATTGGCCAGATGGACCATGCCGCTGGCCGGCCAGGGAAAGGCCGGACTGGTCAGCAACAGCAGGTGCAGAGGCAAGGCCAGGTTATGGGGAAACGACAGCGGCACCCCGTGCTCGGGACGAAAACCGCAGGCCCGGGCGTAACGGACGATGTCCGCCTCCAACAGCTCCACCGCCGGCCGCACCAGTTGCTCGTCGGGCAAGCGCGGTAGGCCTTCGAGCTTGGGCTTGCGCAAGCTGCACAGGCCGAGCCAGAGCAAACGGACGCCGGAAGGCGGCGGGTCGATAAGACGAATGGAGGAATCGGCTTTCATCATTCAGGCCCCCAGCAGGCTTTGCCCGCAGACGCGGACCACCTGTCCATTGATCCCGCCGGAAGCCGGATGCACCAGCCAGGCAATGGTCTGGGCGACGTCCTCGGGCTGTCCGCCCTGAGAGAGTGAGTTCATCCGTCGCCCCGCTTCACGGATCAGCAACGGAATTTTCGCGGTCATCTGCGTCTCGATAAACCCCGGTGCCACCGCATTGACCGTGACCTGCTGGCGCGCCGCCAACGGTGCCAGGCCCTGCACCAGGCCGATCACACCAGCCTTGGACGTGGCGTAGTTGCTTTGCCCCAGGTTGCCGGCGATACCGGAAATCGACGACACCCCGATAATACGCCCGCCGGGACTGATCGCCTGGCCCTCCAGTAAAGCCGTGCTCAACCGCAACGGTGCCTCCAGGTTCACCGCCAGGACCTTGCGCCAGGCGGCTTCGGTCATTTTCGCCAGGGTCTTGTCCTGGGTGATGCCGGCGTTGTGCACGACGATATCGAACGCACCTTGCTCGCCGGCGAATGCCAGCAGTTGTTCGGCCGCCTGGGGCGCGGTGATGTCCAGGGCCAGCGCGGTGCCCCCGAGGGAGGCCGCCACCTCCTGCAACTCGGCTTCCACGGCGGGGATATCCAGGCAGACGACCTGGGCGCCCTCACCCGCCAACACCTGGGCGATAGACAGGCCGATACCGCGACACGCCCCAGTGACCAGCGCACGGCGCCCGGTCAGCGGTTTGTCCCAGAGGATATCCCTGGGCACGTCCACCGGTTCGGCGATCCGCACCACCTGGCCAGAGACAAAGGCGGAACGCCGGGACAGGAAGAAACGCAGGCTGCTGTCCATTTCCGCTTCGGCCCCCGGCTCGACATACAGCAGTTGCGCGGTGATCGCCCGCCGCAGCTCCTTGCCCAGGGAGCGCACGAAGCCCTCCAGGGCCCGCTGCGCCACCGTCTGGGCGAGCGACGTGCAGTGTTCCGGCGGCGTGCCGAGGACCAGCACCCGGCCGTGGGCGCTCAGGCGCCGGACATTGGCGTGGAAGAAGCGGTACAACTCGTCCAACTGCTGCACATCAGCCAGGCCGCTGGCATCGAACACCAGCCCCCGGACCTTGACCGTCGACGGCGCATCGAGGCTCGCGGGGAGCGCCGCCACAGTCTCGGTGGCCGCAAAAATCCGTTGCAGCTCGCCCAACAAGCGGCCCTGGGGCCCGGTGGCCAGCACCACCGGATTGAGCAGGTTGCCCGCTTGACCTGGGCGATAACGTTGCAACGGCAGCGGTTGCGGCAGGCCCAGGGTCCGGGCCAGCCAGTGGCCCCAGGGGGTATTGACGAATGAAAGGTAACCGTCAGCCATGAATAGATTCCGATAAAAACCCGAGAAACATCATTAAACCGGGTTGCCCGCGGCCACCCGACGCTTGCCCAGGCTCTTGTCCGCCTGATCGATATGCGCCTGGCGCCGCTGCAACGCCTCCAACAGACCAAAGTCCTGGGGAAAATCATCCACCTGGATTGCATGGTCGGCATATTCAACATAGCGCCCGAGCAGCTCACCCTCCTCGCCGCTGATCAGTTGCGCGGCCAGGGCCTGGGTCCGCCAGGGCGCAAATGCCTCGCGGGAAATCGGCAACGGCGCGAGCAGCCCTTGGCGCACGGCCGGTTTCAGGTGTGCTTCGATCAGATCCACCTGGGGCTGCAGCCGGAATGCCAGTTCACCGTAGGCCAGCTTGTCGATATCCGGCTGCGGCATATAGGAGTCGGCCAACAGCCGGTCGCGGCTCTCGCCGGGGGTTTGCACCAGCTCGGCGACTTCCGCCAGCAACCGGTCGGAAGGTTTGCGCAGGACAATGCCGAACGGAAACGCCAGGCCGCGAATCACTCGGCTGGCGGCTTTCGAAGGATAGTTGTCGAGGGTTTCACTCAAGGCTTCATGGGCCCGCCACAGGGCATCCTGAGCCGCCCAGTGCACCAGGGGCAGGTCCGCCCGGGGCCGGCCGTCGTCCTCGAAGCGCTTGAGGACGCAGGACAGGATGTACAGCTGCGAGAGAATATCGCCGAGCCGCCCGGTGATGCTTTCCTTGCGTTTCAGCGCCCCGCCCAGCACGCCCATGGAAATATCCGAAACCAGCGCCAGCACCACCGACAGGCGTTCGATCTGCCGGTAGTAAGGGGCCAGGGCCGGATCGGTTTTAACCGGGGCCTTGAGCAACCGCCCCGCCGTCAACCCGTGCACAGCGGCCCGGACGGTGTTGGCCAGGACAAAGCCGATATGCCCGAACATCGCCCTGTCGAAAGCTTCCAGCCCTTCAGGCCCCTGGCGCCGCGCCGCCTCCATTTCACGCAACACGTAGGGATGGCAGCGAATCAGCCCCTGGCCGTAGATGATCAGGCAGCGGGTCATGATATTCGCGCCCTCCACCGTGATGGCAATCGGGCTTTGCTGGTAGGCCCGGGCCAGGAAATTGTTCGGCCCCATGCAGATGCCCTTGCCGGCGGCGATGTCCATGCCGTCGTTGACAATGGCCCGGGCCCGCTCGGTCACGTGGTACTTGGCGATAGCGGAGATCACCGAGGGTTTCTCGCCGGCATCCAGGGCCGCCACCGAAACCTTGCGCACCGCATCACAGGCATACAGATGCCCGGCCATGCGCGCCAGTGGCGCCTGCACGCCTTCGAACTTGCCGATGGGCAGGCCGAACTGTTTACGCATCGCGGCATAGGCCGTGGTCCCGCGCACGGCGACCTTGCCCAGGCCGACATTCGCCGAGGGCAACGAAATCGCCCGGCCGGCGGCCAGGCACTCCATCAGCATGCGCCAGCCATTGCCGACCTGCTCACGACCGCCAATCACCCATTCCAGGGGAATAAAGACATCCTTGCCCTGGGTCGGCCCGTTCTGGAACACCGCGTTGAGCGGCCAGTGCCGGCGACCGTGCTGTACCCCCGGATGGGACGTGGGGATCAGCGCGCAGGTAATCCCCAGGCTGCCCGGACTGCCCAGCAGGCCATCCGGGTCTTCGGCGCGGAACGCCAGGCCGAGCACCGTGGCAATCGGCCCCAGGGTGATATAGCGCTTGTCCCAGGTCACGCTGAAACCCAGCACTTCCTGGCCTTCGAAAGTGCCCTTGCAGACCACCCCGAGATCGGGAATCGCCCCGGCGTCGGAACCGGCGTAGGGGCTGGTGAGGGCGAAACAGGGAATGTCCTCGCCCCGGGCCAGGCGCGGCAGATAGTACTGGCGCTGGGCCTCGGTGCCGTAATGCAGGAGCAGTTCGGCCGGGCCCAGGGAATTGGGCACCATCACCGAGATCGCCGCCGCCGAGCAGCGGGTCGAGAGCTTCATCACCACCTGGGAGTGCGCGTAGTGGGAGAAGCCTTTGCCGCCGTATTGGCGGGGAATGATCATGCCGAGAAAGCCGGCCTCCTTGGTGTACTGCCAGGCCTGGGGCGACAGGTCCTGCCAGACCTGGGTGGTTTCCCAGTCGTTGGCCATGTCGCAGAGGGTTTCCACCTCGTTGTCGAGGAAGGCTTGCTCCTGCGCGCTCAAACGTGCCGGCGCGGCGCCCAGCAGGCGCTGCCAACGGGGTTTGCCGCTGAACAGCTCGGCGTCCCACCAGACGGTCCCGGACTCGATCGCCGCGCGTTCGGTGTCGGACATGGCCGGCATGATCTGGCGGAACAGGACCAGGGCCCGGCGCGAGAGCAAGGCCCGGCGCAAGGGCCTGACCGCCAGCACCATGGCCGGGACCAGGAGCAACAGAGCACCGATGGCGGTGCCCAGTGGCCCGACCACGCCGAACAGATAACCACCGGCCAGCCAGACCAGCACGCCCGCCAACCACAAGCGCGCGGACGCCTGCCGATACCCCAGGGCCAAGGCCCCCGCCACAGCCAGCAACAACCAGAAAGTCATGAGCACACCTCTTTGAACAGTCAGGGGAAACCACGGGCACCGATCGTAAATGGCACCTTGGGCCAGTCATCGCCACGACGACCCATTGGCTCTACCTTACAAAGAATAGGCATGATTTAAAATTATTTTTTAAAATAAATATTTAATCATTCTGAATGAACAGGGCACGGTGGCAAGACGACACATACAAAAAAAGCCCGACCTGATTGCTCAGGTCGGGCTCTTCAGAAGACTGCCCGGATCAGGCCGCCATACGCATCAGACCTTGACGATCCAACCCGCCGGGGCTTCGACGTCACCGGTCTGCACGCCGGTCAGTTCGTTGTACAGGCGCTGGGTCACCGGACCGACTTCAGTCTCGCTGTGGAACACGTGCAGCTTGCCGTTGTACTCGATGCCACCGATCGGCGTGATCACCGCGGCGGTACCGCAGGCACCGGCTTCCTTGAAGTCGGCGATCTTGTCGATCAGCACATCGCCTTCGATGACCTTCAGGCCCAGGCGCGATTCGGCCAGTTCGATCAGCGACAGACGGGTGATACCCGGCAAGACCGAAGGCGACTTCGGCGTGACGAACTCGTTGTTGCGGGTGATGCCGAAGAAGTTGGCCGAACCGACTTCCTCGATCTTCGAGTGGGTCAGCGGGTCCAGGTAGATGCTGTCGGCGAAGCCGCGCTTCTTGGCCTCGGCGCCCGGCATCAGGCTGGCGGCATAGTTGCCACCGACCTTGGCCGCGCCGGTGCCTTGCGGAGCGGCACGGTCATAGCTGGAGATCACGAAGTTGTGCGGCTTCATGCCGCCCTTGAAGTAGGCGCCGACCGGAATGCAGAAGATCGAGAAGATGAACTCGGGCGCGGTACGCACGCCGATGTTGTCGCCCACGCCGATCACGAACGGGCGCAGGTACAGCGCGCCGCCGGTGCCGTAAGGCGGGATGAAACGTTCGTTGGCGCGGACCACCTGCTTGCAGGCTTCGATAAACACATCGGTCGGTACGTGCGGCATCAGCAGGCGCGAGCAGCTGCGTTGCATGCGCGCGGCGTTCTGGTCAGGACGGAACAGGTTGATCGAACCGTCCTTGCAACGGTAGGCCTTCATGCCTTCGAAGCACTGCTGGCCGTAGTGCAGCGCGGTCGAACCTTCGCTGATATGCAGGACGTTGTCTTCGGTCAGCACACCGTTGTCCCACTCACCGTTACGGTAGTACGACAGGTAGCGCTTGTCGGTCTTGACGTAATCGAAACCCAGCTTGTCCCAGTTAATGCTTTCCTGACCCATGGCACCCTCAATCATCTGATAACCGCCTGAATCGCTCAGGCTTATGACATTTTTTTCGCAGGCAACCACAATACTCTATTCAGACAGGAAATCGCAGCCTGGACGACGTGCATGTCCCACATGCGTTTATGCCCGGTCCTCCACGCCGCACGCCGGCGGGAGACCTTCAGTCGGCATGCACGGCCTGGCGTCCGAAGCGGTATTGGTTGTTGCCGCTGCGCTTGGCTTCGTACATCGCCAGGTCGGCGGTATGGATCAGCGTATCCATGCTCGGCGCATGATCCGGGAATACCCCCACCCCCAGGCTGCAGCCGATCTGCACCGGTTGAGCGCCAAGAATAATCGGCATCGATAACTCGACGAGGATTTTCTCGCACAGCAGGTGAACCTCCTCCAACCGGCCGTTGCCCTGCTGGGCCAGCCCTTCGAGGACCAACACGAACTCATCGCCACCGATGCGCGCCACCGTATCCGAGGTCCGCATCAGGTTTTTCAGGCGGGTTGCCGTGGTGACCAGGATCCGATCACCGGCCGCATGCCCGTGTACATCGTTGATGTCCTTGAAACCGTTGAGGTCGAGGAACACCAGGATCACCCGGGAGGCCTGGGTACGGGCACGTTCCAGAGCCCTGGACAAACGCTCCTCCAGCACCAGCCGATTGGGCAGCCCGGTCAGTGCGTCGTGGTGGGCCAGGGTATGCAACTGGCTGGCCCAGGCCTTTTCCTCGGTGATATCACGCACCACCCCCATCATCTTGATCGCCGAGTCATGGATGTTCTTCACCACATTGCCGGTCTCGCGCAACCAGTGGACGCTGCCGTCCGGCCAGATCACCCGGTATTCCTCGTCGTGGTTCTCGCCGGTCTCGATGCAACGCGCCTCCCCGGCCCGCACCCTGGCCCGGTCTTCGGGGTGCACGCTGGCGCAGAACAGTTCGTAGGACGGGATCACCTCGCCCACCTTGTAGCCGAACATGCCGTAGATGGCCTCCGACCAGTAGAGCTTCTCGGTATCGACGTCCCAGTCCCAGGTGCCGATGCGGGCAAAGTACTGGCTGCGCTTGAAACGTTCGACATCGTCGGCGGCTTCGACCCGTCGGTGACATTCGTTCACCTGCTGCAACAGTGCCCGGCATTCGGCCAGTTCCCGACGAGCCTTGCGCTCACGACGAAACAGCACCGCGATCAAGGCGATCACGGGCACGACGACAACGACCTCAAGCCATGGGGTCATGATTGAAAACCAAGGGATTTGAACATGGACACACGATGACTAAATGGCCAGTGGCTATCTTAATCCACACTGAACGTGCGCCCATGTTTTTTTAGTGGGCCGCCGTTTCGGCCATCAACGACTGATGAACGCCGAAACCGGCCATGACTCCGGCCGCCGCTCAAACGCACCGCCTCAAGCACCGTGCTACCCCAACGCTCCTGCAGGCCGGGAATTGCCGACAACTCATTGCTAAATCAGCCTTATTCTGAGAAAACGCCTGCCAGACAGGGCCCCTGCGCCAATTAACGGGAGAGGAACCAATGAATAACGAATTACAGATCACCGACGTCCGCCCAGGCGACGGCAAGGCCGTGGTCAAGGGCGCGCTGATCACCACGCATTATCGCGGTACGCTCGAAGATGGCAGCGAGTTCGACTCGTCCCACAGCCGTGGCAAGCCGTTCCAGTGCGTGATCGGCACAGGACGAGTGATAAAGGGCTGGGATATCGGCCTGATGGGCATGAAAGTCGGCGGCAAACGCCGATTGTTCGTGCCGGCGCACCTGGCCTACGGAGAATGCGGCATGGGCTCACTCGTCGCACCAGGTGCCGACCTGACCTTTGAAATCGAGTTGCTGGAAGTGCTGACACGGGACGATTGAGCACACCTGCGTCTATCCTTGAGCTTCGATCACGACGACATGCACGGCCCCATCACCGCCGTGTCAGCCGCTCGATAACCGGAGATGTCCCCATGCCCGATCCGCAAGTCAGCGCGGCCCTGGAAACGCTCTTGCCACTGATGGCCGAGCAGCCCTTTCTGGTGCTCACCGGCGCCGGTATCAGCACCTCTTCCGGCATCCCGGATTACCGTGACAGCGACGGCGTGCGCAGGGGTAAACCGCCGATGATGATTCAGGAATTCCTCGGCTCGCCCCAGGCCCGGCGCCGCTACTGGGCCAGGGCCATGCTCGGCTGGCCGCGGGTGCGCATGGCCCGGCCGAACGCCGCCCACCGGGCGCTGGCCAGCCTGCAGGCGCAACACCGCCTCAGCGGCCTGATCACCCAGAACGTCGATACCCTGCATGAGCAGGCCGGCAGTCACGATGTCATCGAGCTGCATGGCAGCCTGCACAAGGTCCTGTGCCTGGATTGCGGCGCTCGCCTGGAGCGTGACGCCGTCCAGCTTATGCTGGAGGCGCAGAACCCCTATCTCACGGGGATCGAGGCGGTCCAGGCGCCCGACGGCGACACCCTGCTGGACGCCGCCTTCGAGTCGCGCTTCCAAGTACCCCACTGCCCGCAGTGCGATGGCGATCGCTTGAAACCCGACGTAGTGTTCTTCGGCGAAAACGTCGCCCCGCTCACCGCTGCCAGGGCCCTGGCCAGCGCCGAGCAGGCGGCGGGGTTGCTGGTGATCGGCTCGTCGCTGATGGCCTACTCGGCCTTTCGCCTGTGCAAGCTGATGGCCGAGCGCGGCAAGCCACTGATCGCCATCAACCTGGGCAAGACCCGCGCCGATGAGTTGCTGAACTTCAAGTTCGAAGCCTCGTGCGAACAGTTGCTGCCGCTGCTGGCCGAGCGCCTGGGCTGATCAGCAACGGATGGGCAACGCCTCGATCAGCGCCTGGGTCGAACGGACCCGGGCAATGCGCGGCATGACCTTCTCCATGGAGAAACGATGGGTGTCTTCGCCGAGGCCCGCGCAGGCGTCTTCGGCCACCACCACGGCGTAGTTGTGGTGCCAGGCATCCCGAGCGGTGGATTCGACCCCGGAGTTACTGGCGATACCACAGACAATCACAGTGGTAATCCCGCGACGACGCAATTGCAGATCCAGTTCGGTGCCGTAGAAGGCACTCCAGTTATGCTTGGTGATCTGCACCGGGGCGTTCAAGGCAGCGATCACAGGGGTCAGCAGCGCCCAGTCTTCCGGCAGGCCGCCCGGCGGCACGGCCATCGGCATATCCACCGGCTGGTTGAGCTTGTCGGCGTAGTCGCTGGCGAAACCCACACGCACCGCAACCACCAAACCACCCGCCTGGGTCAGGTGTTTACCGAGCCGCGCGGCCCGTTCGGCGACCGCCTCCGAGGTATGGGGGGCAACCGGCATGGCCATGATCCCCTGCTGCAGGTCGATGATCACAAGGGCACAGGTACGAGGATCGAGGGTAAGCGACATGATGATCTCCTGATCGACGGACGTCGACTTGCGCAACCAGGCAAGCGCGAACGGCGAAGCTGCGGTTAGAATATGAGGATAGCCTCACAATCAGGATATGAGGATGCCCTCACAAACTTCAAGTAAAAAAAATGTCAGCATCCACACGCCGCGCCTGGAACGCGGCAAGCAGCGCGTGGCCGAGCTGATGGCCGCCGCTGCCCGGGTCTTTGCCGAACAAGGTTATGACGCGGCGACCATGACCGAAGTGGCCGCCCTGGCCCAGGCGTCGATTGGTTCGCTGTACCAGTACTTTCCCACCAAGGCGCTGCTGGCCCAGGCCCTGCACAGCGCGCAACTGGAGATGCTCCGAGGCCGGCTCGAAAGCCTGGCGCCACAGGCACCCAACCTGAGCCCACGACAGATAGCCGAGCGGATACTGGAGGAGTTGTCGCTGTTTCTGGAGGAGAATCCGGCGTTTATCGCCCTGGCTGAGCGGCGCGATATCGACAAGAAAGCCAAGGCCGCCACGCGCTCAGGCTTGCTGTCGCTGCTGACCGGGCTGCTGGCCCAGGCACAACCGCCGCTGCCGGCCGAGCGCCATGCACTGACGGCGGTGATGCTGCTGGAACTGATGAAAATCGCCGTATCGCTCAAGGCCCGTGAGCCCGCCGAGATCGCCGAAGACGTCCTCCAGACGTTCAAGAGCATGTTGGGCCAGCATCTGGACTCACTGTAGAAACTGCCGAAGGCCCTTCGGCAGTTCCCCTGTGCTCCCTGGGTGACAGTGCCGCGCGATCTTTTTATGCCGACGGAATGGTCAGGCCCTTGATCACCGCCGGGCGCGCCACGAACTGCTCCAGGGCGCGGAGCACATGGGGGAAGTCCTGGATGCCCACCAGGTCGCCGGCCTCGTAGAAACCGATCAGGTTGCGAATCCACGGGAAGGTGGCGATATCGGCGATGCTGTAGTCGTCGCCCATGATCCAGCGGCGGCTTTCCAGGCGCTGGTCCAGCACCCCCAGCAGGCGCTTGCTCTCGGCCACGTAACGGTCGCGCGGGCGCTTGTCCTCGTAGTCCTTGCCGGCGAATTTATTGAAGAAACCGAGCTGGCCGAACATCGGTCCGATACCGCCCATCTGAAACATCACCCACTGGATGGTTTCATAGCGCCGCGTCAGGTCCTTGGACATGAAGCGCCCGGTTTTCTCGGCGAGGTAGATCAGGATCGCCCCGGACTCGAACAACGGCAGCGGCTGGCCGTCGGGACCGTTGGGGTCGATGATGGCCGGGATCTTGTTGTTGGGGTTCAACGCCATGAATTCCGGCGTCAGCTGGTCATTGCTGGCGAAACTGACCAGGTGCGCTTCATAGGGCAGGCCCAGCTCTTCGAGCAGGATCGAAACCTTGACGCCGTTGGGCGTAGGCAACGAATAGAGCTGGAGGCGGTCTGGATGTTGTGCAGGCCATTTATGCGTGATGGTGAACTCGGAAAGATCAGTCATGGAAAGCTTCCAGCAAGCGGTAGGGAATGCGGCAACGGGTCAGGACCTTCCACCCGTCCGGGCGCTGATTATAGGCACAGCCGGTGGCCGTGCCTGTAGCGCCGGGCATGAGATTTTTCTGCGCCATGGACCGTCAATCACTGAAACAGAGAGGGCATCATGTATCTGAAAATTCTCAGTCTGCCATTGCTGGCAGCAACATTCCTGAGCGTGGCGGGCTGTTCGACGCCTACGGTGGTGACCTTGCAGAACGGCACCGAGTACATCACCAGGGATACACCCCAAACCCACTCCGCCGATGGTTTCTATGAGTTCAAGGATATTTCCGGCAAAGAGGTGCGGGTCAAGGCGTCCGATGTGGCGACGGTCAAACCGAAGGATTGATATCCAGACCTCAGCGAAAATCCCGGCTGCGCACGGTGATATCCGCCAGCAGTGAACCCAGGTCGCCCAGGCGTCCGGCAATCACATGCCGGACGTCGCCCTCGGATTCCAGGCGCCCGTCGACTTTCAGCAACTGCGCGCCCACCAGCACTTGCCGTTGCCGCTCGGCCAGGTCGCGCCAGACCACCACATTGACGTTGCCGAATTCGTCCTCCAGGGTGACAAAGGTCACCCCGCTGGCCGTGCCCGGTCGCTGGCGTCCGGTGACCAGGCCGACAATGCTCACCGGCCGCCCGTGTTCGACCTCCAGCAGTTCCCGCGAACTGCGACAGCGCATGGCTTGCAATTGCCCGCGCAACAACGCCAGCGGATGCGGCCCCAAGGTCGTGCCGAGACTGGCGTAATCCGCTTGCAGGTCCTCGCCGACACTCGGGCGCGGCAAGGCCACCGGGGTTTCGGTTTGCCTCGACAACCCGGCAAACAGCCCAAGCTGCGCCTCGACCCCAGCCACTTCCCAGCGCGCCTGATAACGGTCGCCCGCCAACCCCTGCAAGGCACCGGCATCGGCCAGCAGTTCCTGAGCCCGGGTATCCAGTCGCGCCCGCTCACCCAGGTCGGCGATATCCTCGAAGCCCCCTGCCTTGCGTGCCACCTCGATCCGCCGCGCGTCCTCCTCGCGAAACCCGCGAATCATACGTAAACCCAGGCGCAACGCCGGCTGCAGGCCATCGGCAGGCTCCAGGCTGCACTCCCAATCGCTGGCCCGCACATCCACCGGACGGATCTGCAACTGATGCCGCCGGGCATCCTGGAGGATCTGATCCGGGCTGTAGAAGCCCATCGGCCAGCTGTTGATCAGCGCACAAGCGAACGCCGCCGGCTCATGGCACTTCAACCAGCAACTGGCGTAGGTCAGCAAGGCAAAGCTGGCGGCATGGGACTCGGGGAAACCGTAGCTGCCAAAACCCTTGATCTGCTCGAAAATCTGCGCGGCAAATTCCGGCGCATAACCGTTCTTCGCCATGCCCTCGGCCAGTCGCAGACGGTGCGGCTCAAGCCCGCCATGGCGTTTCCAGGCGGCCATGGAGCGGCGCAACTGATCGGCCTCGCCCGGGGTGTAGTCCGCCGCCACCACCGCGATCTGCATGACCTGTTCCTGAAACAGCGGCACCCCCAGGGTGCGTTTCAGGACCTCTTCCAGCTCCGGCGACGGGTAGGTCGCAAGCTCCTCCTTGTTTCGCCGGCGCAGGTACGGGTGCACCATGCCGCCCTGGATCGGCCCCGGCCGGACAATCGCCACCTCGATCACCAGGTCGTAGAAATTCTTCGGTTTGAGCCGTGGCAGCATCGACATCTGCGCCCGCGACTCGATCTGGAACACGCCGATGGTGTCGGCCCGGCCGATCATTTCATAGGTCGGCTTATCGTCCGGCGGCAGGCTCGCCAGGGTCCAGCGCGGCCCGCCGCGATACTGATGCACCAGGTCGAAACAGCGACGCAGCGCGCTGAGCATGCCCAGGGCCAGGACATCGACCTTGAGCAGACCGACCTTGTCCAGGTCGTCCTTGTCCCACTGGATAATCGTCCGTTCGGCCATGGTGGCGTTTTCCACCGGGACCAGGGTCTCCAGCGGTTGCTCGGAAATCACGAAACCGCCCGGATGCTGGGACAGGTGCCGGGGAAAGCCGATCAGTTGCCGGGTCAGCCCCAGGACCCGGCGCAGCACCGGGCTGTCGGGATCGAAACCGTTTTCGCGCAGGCGTTCCGCTGCCGGCGGCTCATCGCTCCAGTGGCCACAGGCGTCGGCCAGGGCATTGATCTGATCCGGCGGCAGGCCCAGCGCCTTGGCCACATCGCGCACCGCCCCCGCGCCGTGATAGGTGCTGACCACCGCCGTCAACGCCGCGCGGTTTCGGCCATAACGCCGAAATACGTATTGCAGTACCTCTTCGCGGCGATCGTGCTCGAAGTCGACATCGATATCCGGTGGTTCGTTGCGCTCGCGGGAGAGGAAGCGCTCGAACAGCATGTTGGTGCGATCCGGGTTCAACTCGGTGATCCCCAGGGCATAACACACCACCGAGTTCGCCGCCGAACCGCGCCCCTGGCAGAGAATGCCCTGCCTGCGGGCGAAGTCGACGATATCCTGCACCGTCAGGAAATAACTGTCGTAGTCCAGCTCGGCGATCAGTGTCAGCTCTTTTTCGATCAGGTCGCGAACCCGGGTATTGATCTCTTCCGGCCAACGTCGACGGATGCCCTCCTCCGTCAGATGCCGCAGCCAGGATGTCGGGGTCTGCCCTTCCGGCACCAGCTCACGGGGGTACTGGTAGCGCAGCTGGCCGAGGTCGAAGGTGCAACGCCGGGCAATGACCTGGGTTTCGGCCAGCAAGGACGTCGGATAAATCTCGCGCAAGGCCTCAAGGCTGCGCAGATGTCGCTCGCCATTGGCATGCAACTGCTGCCCGGCATCGGCCACCCGGGTGTGCAGGCGAATGGCGGTCATGGTGTCCTGCAGGGCACGGCGGGCCCGCACATGCATATGCACATCGCCGCTGGCCACGGCGCGAATCGCCAGTTCGTCGGCCAGGGCCAGCAAGCGCGCCAAACGTCGATCATCATCCTGGCCGCAATGCAGTTCCACCGCCAGCCATAGCCGTTCGGGAAAACGCTCGCGCAACCAGCGGCCATCGACGTCGCTAATGCTCTGTTCAGGCAGCCACAACGCCAGTAGCCCAGGCAGCGCCTGCTCGAAGTCCGCCCGCAGCACTTGATAACAACCCTTGTCCGAACGACGCCGGGCCTGGGTGATCAATCGGCAAAGGGCCTGGTAACCCAGCAGGTCTTCCACCAGCAACACTACCCGAGGTCCATTCTCGATCCGCATTTCACTGCCGATGATCAGCGGCAGACCGCTGTCCTGCGCGGCCTGCCAGGCCCGGACAATCCCGGCCAGGGTGCATTCATCGGTGATCGCCAGGGCTTGATAGCCCTGCTCCTTGGCCCGTTCGAACAACTCCCGGACACTGGAAGCCCCGCGCTGGAAACTGAAGTTCGACAGGCAATGCAGCTCGGCGTATTCGCCACTCATGCGAACCAGCCCTGCAACAGCAAGGGGCCACTTTCCCCCACCGTGCGATAGGCCCAGGCGTGGCGACCGGCACGGGTCTCGATCAGGTAATAATCGCGGCGCACATCCGAGCCGTCCCACCAGCCCGACTCGATCCGCTCCGGCCCCAGCAGGACCCGCGCCGCCTGTTCGGGCAATGGCAACGGCGTTTTGAGCAGCCAGCCGGGGCGCAATGGTCCGGCGGCCGCCAGTGGCTCGGCGGTGCTTGCCGGCAGCGGCTGCCAGGCGCATTCGGGGCGGTGATCGGCCTGGAAACGCAGGCCCTGAACAGCGTCATCACCCAACCGGGCGCGCAGGCGCTCGCGCAGTTGCTCCCAGGGCAGAGACTGTTGCGGGCGTTCGTCGAAGAGTTCGCGATGCTGCGGGACAAAGGCCGGCAGGTCCTCGGCCTCCAGGCGAAAACCACGCACCGCCGCCTCGACCTGGACCTGCTCCAGTCGCCCACGGGCCAGTTCGAAGAGCATCGAAGGGTCACGCTCGGCACTCAGCAGGCCGACCTTGATCCGCGTGTCCGCGACCCCGGCATGTTCCAGGATCAATTCGAAGCGCTGCACACCGCTGTCACGCCCACAGAGAAACGCCGACAGATCTCCGGTCAGGCGACGCAAGGGAAACAGCAAGGCCTGATTCGAGGTCACGTCGAAATTCAACTCGATCCGCGCCACGAAGCGATCCGGCGGCAGGTAGAACGCCAGGGCCAGCGGCCGCTCGCCGAGCAAGGTGTCGAGGTGTTTGAGCAACGACGCCTCGAAGCGCCGCGCCAGGCTATGCCGGGGCAAGGCCAGCACTTGCGCCAGGGTCCGCAGTCCCATGCGCGACAAAGCCGTGGCCGCCTCTTTTTCCAACCCGACCCGGTCGATCGGCATCTGCCCCAGGGCCTGGCGCAAGGACCCGTTGTCCGCCAGGGCCAGACCATCGTAGGCATTGGCCAGGACCCGGGCCGCCGCCGGATTGGGCGCGACCACGATCCGGTGACGAAAGCCCAGGCCGGTCAGTTCTTCACGCAAGCGCGCTTCCAATTGCGGCCAGGGTCCGAACAGGCCCAGGCTGGATTCGATCTCGAACAGCAAGGCCCGCGGATACCGCAGGCTGACCTGGGAACTGAAGCGATAGGCCCAGGCGGCGAGAAACTGCTGCCACTGTTCGATTTCGGCGGGATCGTATTCGGCGCTGGCAAAGGCCTTGGTCAAGGCATGGGCGGCGGTCAGCGATTGACCGGGACACAGGCCCAAGGCCCGCGCCGACGCATTCACCGCCTGCACCACCCGGCGTTGCGGCGAACCCGTCAACAGTGCCAGCGGCGCGTCAGGCTCAGGGGTTCGCCGCAGCACCCCGTCCAGTGCCAATTGCGGAAAAACAATACAGACCCAACGCATACCCGCCTCAATGCCCGGTGCTGAAGGCAATCGGCGCCGAATGGGCCAACCCGCCCCGGCACTTGAGCACCCGCAATTGCGCGGGCCGGCCCTCGACGGCAATCCGCAGGGCCGCCGGCGACGGGTTGATCGCCTCCTCCAGCGAGCGATAGGCGAAGGCCAGGGTCTGGCCGGTTTCCGCCGCCACCTGCAAACGCCGCAGAGCCCGGTCATCCGCCTGTTGCGGCCAGCACAGGACCGCGCCGCAACTGCCGGAACGCAGGCATTGTTCGGCGGCCCACAAGGCATCCCGCGGCGGCGCCTGGATCACCGACAACTGCCGCAGGTCCACCCCCGCGTTCAACCACGCCTGGGGATAGGGCACATGGGGCGGTGCCACCAGGACAATGCGCTCGCCCCGAGCCGACAGCCGCGCCAGGGTCGGCCAGACCAGTTGCAACTCACCGACACCCTCCCCGGCAATCAGGATTTCCGTCAACGCTGCCGGCGGCCAGCCACCGCCGGGCAAAGCGGCGTCGAGGGTCGCGTGGCCGCTGGGCTGGCGATCGGACTGCGGCTCAGCCAGCGGCGCGCCCGCCCGGCCTCTCCACACCCGCCGCTCGTCGAGCAGCGTATCCAAGGCCACCACCGCGCCCCTCATGCCGGCCGTACCAGACCGCAGAACACGCCTTCGATGGACAACTCCTGGTGCTCGGGATCGACAACGATAGGCTCATAGGCCGGGTTGCGCGGCAACAGGCGGATGCCCGCGGCCGTCCGTTCGAAGCGCTTGATGGTGACCTCGCCTTCCAGCCGGGCCACGACGATCTGGCCGTTGCGCACCTCGCCCGTGCGGCGTACCGCCACCAGGTCACCGTCAAGAATGCCATCGCCGATCATCGAGTCGCCCTGCACCTGCAGCAGGTAATCCGGCGCCCGGGAAAACAGGGCGGGGTCGAGCAGCAGGCGGCGATGCTCCTGGGCATCGACATCGATCGGCCGGCCCGCCGCGACCCGGCCCAGCAGCGGGATATCCAGCAACGCGGCCCGGGGCGCCTGATCGAGCAGGCGGATGCCTCGCGCCTGATGGGCGTTGACCTCGATAAAACCGCCCTCGGCCAAAGCCACCACGTGCTTGCGTGCCACGCTGCGGGAGGCGAAACCAAAGGCCTCGGCGATCTCGGCAAGGCTCGGGGGCTGGCCGTTACGCACGATGCGCTCGCGGATAAAGGTCAGGATGGCGGTACGGCGGGGAGTTAAAGTCGTCATGGAGTACATTTGTACTCCTGTGGGATTTCCCTGACAAGAGCCATCAGTCGAGACACGGGCTTACCCATACCCGCTTCGTGAAAGCCAATGGCCAGGTCCGAATATCGGAATAGGTTTCCACTTTTTATATAAGAATAAAGCTACAGAACTATCTCACCCATAAAATATTGAAGCTTCTTTCTTACAACCATAACCAACAACTCTTCGAATCCACCCTATTCAGACTCCATAAAATCAATAAGCACATATTGAAAAATGAAATCATCTTGCTATATTCACTCGGGCATCCTCCATTGAAAACAGCCCCCCTGGCCTGCTCTTCTATAAAAGTTTCAACCGTTATCCGGAGACCGACATGCCCCATTCCAACATCCACTCTCAGGAACGTCTCGCCATTATGTTGAACAGAGCAATAAGCGATGAATCATTCGCCGCGCAGTTGCATATCAATCCAGGCAACGCCGGTAAAGACCTGGATATGCCCCTGCGGATCGACGAAGTGGTGGCGCTCAAGGGCCTGGACCTTGCGCAATTGGTGGCGGCCTCGAAAGCCCTGCACAGCCCGCTCACGGCTCGCGCCAGTTTCGACCAGCAACAGGTTCGAACCGATTAAGCCCGCGCCAGCGTCCGAGACATATCGCCGATATAAATATCATGAAGCGTTTGTCAGGCCTTATTAAATAAATTTTCAACGAACGGCTATTAATGTTCGCCTCCCCGAGCACTGCCGACACTTTACATTCTGACGCCTCTCTTTCCTGAAGGAGGGTTATTGCGCGCCCGTCATCTATCGAGTGATATCCCGAGGACACCGACATGACCACCCGATTGCAATCCCAGCTCGACGAACTGTTCCAATACAACACGTTCTTGCCCGATGCCACCCCGGACCGTTTTCACCGTTTGCTCGATCGACTCAGCCAACAGCGCTACAGCACCTTCGCCGCACTCTATGCCGAATGCTTCCAGCGTTTCGAGGGCAATCCCAGGCTCGATCCGTTTTTCTCCAGTGCGGTGCACCTGATCCTGCTGCCGGTCACCCAGCGCCGCCTGATCATCAACGATCCGGTGTTCCAGATCTGGATGGCCCTGGCGTTTCAACATGCCAACGCGGTACTGACCAAACAGGCGGACAACACCGCTTCCTTGCAGGATATGCTCCTGGAGTTGCCGGCAGTGCTGCAACGCATTACCCAGACGGCGGTCGATCACAAGTATTCGAACCATCCGCCGATCCGCCGCTTCAATGTCGATCCGCTGATCGCCGCCGCGACACCGCCCAGCTATGAGTTCCCCGAAGACGAAAGCACCCGCAAACACCTGGAGCACAGTGGTTACTCCCTGCACTTTTTCCGCGACGTGGTCAGCGTTGCCCTGTCGCGTATCGCCAATACCTGGCCGGCCTGCTACGAGCAGTTCCGGCACCTGGTCAAGCTGATCTGCTACCTGCCCGACAGCACCTTCCGCAGCTGTTCGGCGGCGCGCTACACCGGCGTTATCCTGCTTTCGGCCAAGGACCACTCGATTCTTGAAATCGAAGAATCGCTGGTCCATGAAACCACCCACCAACTGTTGTACAGCCTGGTCGAGGTCTGCCCGATCATCGATGAGCAACGCGCCGGGGAACGCCTGTTCAGCCTGCCCTGGTCCGGCCTGCAGCGCGATCTCCATGGTTATGTCCATGCCTTCTTCGCCGCGCTTGCCCAGGTCAAATACCTGGAGCGCGTGCGCCAGCGCCCGGCCTCGGAAATGCAACGGGCCGAAGAGCGGATGCTCGACATCCTGCGTGGCCTGATCAAGGCCCTGCCGGAACTTGAGGCCTGTGACGAGTTCACGCCCCGGGGCCGGACCTTCATGGACAATCTTGCCCTGGAGGTGCACGCCCTGCGCAGTCGCCATGCCGGCCTGCTGAGCCAGTCGAGCGCAACGACGGGCAACAAGCCGGCCATGGGCATGGCCGTGTAAAAAACAGGGTTGCCGGCGGGCTAGTTGGGATCGAGCAATCCGCCCGTCCAGTTGTGCGACACCCGGCTGCCAGTGAATTTCGCCGCCACCGAACCTTGCGCGATCAGGCGGTCGCGGTGGCGGGTGACCATTCGCCCGGCCTGGGCCGCCTGCAGGATCACCTCGGAAGCGGCGTCCCCGGGGCGCCCGACGATCCGGGCAAAACGCTGCCCTTCCTCGACGAAGTCACCCAGTTCCTTTTCAAAGACCAGCACCCCTGGCCGTGGCGCCAGGATTGTCTCCATATGCCCCATCTCCACCGCCTGCACCGGCCAATCCAGCAACGGCGGTGCCTCGTCGATCACCCCGACGGCACACAGCCAGGCATACAGGCCATCAGCATCCTGCCCGGCCAGGTGATCGCTGACATCGCCCTGTCCGCGCAACTCCAGGGTCGCGGCAAAACGTTGCGCGGTATCGCCGTCGCGCAGCCAGGGGGCGATAAGGGTTTCCTCGAAGGAACCGTCGCCGCCGTCATCCCAGATGATCGCCAGGTCCATCTTCAGCGCCGCCGCCAATGCCTGGCCCTTGGGCCAGAACGCACGGTGGATATAGACATAGGGCAACGCTTCGTCGTCGGTGTGCAGGTCGAGCACCAGGTCCGCCGTGGCCGCCAGTTCCACCAGGCATTTTTGCCAGTGCTGGACATTGGTCGCCGGCCGCACCAGCGCCTGCGACTGGTCGAATGAGCGATTGAAGTTCTGCCCGGTGCCCTCATGAAAGCGCCCGAGAATCCGTCCATGGCGAAACTGCCCGATACCCAACGGGTTGGCCTGGGGCACCACGGTTACACGGCCCTTGAGGCGGCCCTCGGACTCGGCTTGTTGAAGGCGTGGCATCAACAGGTGCAGCACCAGCATGCCGGCGATCTCATCGGCATGTACCCCGGCCTGTAAATGCACCTTCGGCCCCTCGCCGCGGCCCTCGAAACGCCAGGCGCCAACCTTCAAGTCCTCACCGTTATTGCCCCGGATGCTGAACGAAATATCCCGCGCCATAACCTTGCCCTCTTCTCATAAACGTTGAAAATCAATCCATCGTCAGCCTCGACAGTGGAAATTGAACGTACGTTCAACTAAGCTCGCCAACCTGGCCTCGAACCCAAGGATTCCCGTGAGCACCGACACCCGAAAATTTCGCCGCGCCGAACCTGACGAGCGTCGCGACCTCTTGATCGCCGCCGCCCTGCGCTGCCTGGCCCGGGACGGACATGCCGGCATTTCCGTCCGGCGTATCGCCACCGAGGCCGGCGTCTCCGTCGGCCTGCTCAACCACCATTTCGGCAGCATCGATGCACTGATCGCCGACACCTACCACAAGCTCGCCAGCGAACTGACCAGCACCCTGCTCGAAGAGGTCCGCCAGGCCGGCAGCGCCGCGGACAAGCTCGAAGCCTTCCTGGTCGGGTCCTTCTCGCCACGGATCATGGACCCGCAATTGCTCGGGGTCTGGGTGGTGTTCTGGAGCCTGATCCGCCACTCCGAACACGTCAGCCAGTCCCATGAAAAAAGCTACCGCGCCTACCTCGACCTGATCCGCCAACTGCTCGACGACCTGGCCAGCACCGAAGGTTTCACGATCCATGACAGCCGCCTGGCCGCCATCGGCCTATCGGCGATGCTCGACGGACTCTGGCTCGAGTGGTGCCTCAACCCCGAGACCTTCAGTCCCGCCAACGGGCTGCACATCTGCCGCTGCTGGGTAAAGGGGTTGCGTCACGGAGCATTCGGCGCCGACGACGTCCTGTGAGGCGTGGCGGCCGAAGACCATCGCCAGGGTGCCGCTGAGGGCAATCAGCCCGGCACCGATAATCAGCGACAGGTCCATCAGCGTGCCCCAGATCAGGCTCGAGAGCAGGAATGCCCAGATCAGCCCGGTGTACTCGAACGGCGCCAGCAGGGTCGCGGTGGCCCGCTGGAAACTGGCGAACAACAGGAACTGGCCGATCCCGCCCACCAGCCCCGCGCCGAGCATCCCCAGCCAGGCCGGGGTCGATGGTGGTGTATGGGTCCAGGGCAGCGCCAGGGCCATGCAGATGACAAACACCACGTTGGTGATCAGCATCTGTTCCAGCACCGAGGTCTGCTCATCCACCTGCCGTAGCTGGATGTAGGTAAAGGCCCAGCACAGCGCCGCCAGCAGCGTCAGCACGATGGGCCAGGGGTCGGTCATATTGCTCGGGCGACAAGCGATCATCACACCGACAAAACCGATGATCAGGGTGAACCATTGCCAGCCCGTGGCGCGCTCCTTGAGGATCAGCGCCGCCAGCACCGTGACCATGATCGGCGCGGAGAAATACAGGGTGGTCATCTCCGCCAGGGTCAGGTCCCGCGCCGCCGTGTAATACAGCAGCCAGGCGACGATCGAGAGCAACCCGCGCACCACCAGCAGGCGTCGGCTCGGCGACTGCCAGGCACTGCGCACCAGACGCAGGCGCCCGGCCAGCAGGCAGGCCGCGACCACCACCAGGCCGCGCCAGAACAGCACGGTAATGACCGAATAATCCGCCACCAGCCACTTGATGGCCGCATCCTGCAAGGCCAGGAAGGCATAGCCCAGCGTGCACAGGCCAATGCCCTGCAACGAACGGTCGACCCGTGGCGTATGGTTCATCACACCGACCTGCGCATCGGCGTTCCGCGCCGTTCGGCAAAGGCAAACAGCGCCTCGATCAGAAAGGTCAGGCAGACATAGACCCCGGCCACCAGCAGCAACGGCTGGTAGACCTGCAATGTCTGCGCCCGGACCACGTTGGCCGCCCCCAGCAGATCGATCACCGCAATGGTCGAAGCCAGCGCCGTGGACTTGAGCAGCATCACCGTCTCCCCGGCCAGGGTCGGCAGCAACAAGCGCATGGCCCGCGGCAGGCGCACCCGCAACAACGACTGGCGCGGGGTCATGCCGAAGGCCGAGGCCGCTTCCATCTCGCCCTTGGGCACCGCCAGCAACCCGCCACGAATCACCTCGCCGACATAGGCGCCCACCGACAGCACCAGGGCGAACACGATGTACCAGTAGCCGTCCCGCAGGTAAGGCCAGAGAAAGCTGCCGCGCATCAACGGAAACTGCGCGAACAGACTGCCCAGCCCGTAGTAGAAGATGTAGATCTGGATCAGCAGCGGCGTCCCGCGCAGCACGCTGGTGTAGAACAGGCTGGCCTTGGCGACCAGGCGGTTTTTCGACATCCGGGCCAGGGCCACCAGCACCGCCAGCCCGAAGCCCAGCACGCTGGAAATCAGCAACAGGCTGATGGTCGTTTGCAGTCCACGGCCCAACAACGCCGCGTATTCGAGTGTCCACTCTGGAATCATTTCATTCACTCAGCCAAAGGCATCCAGCGACGGATCCGTCGCTCAAGCCGTCCCGACAGGTAGTTGGACACCAGCGTCACCGCGTAATACAGCGCGGCAGCCGTGAGGTAGAACAACAGGTAGTGGCGCGTCGATCCCGCGCCCTGCTTGGCGGTGTACAACAGCTCGTTGGTGCCGACCACGCTGATCAACGCACTGTCCTTGATCAGGTTGATCCACAGGTTGGCCATCCCGGCCATGGCGTAGGGCGCCATGATCGGCAAGGTGACCCGGCGGAACAGACCGAAACCGCTCAAGCCGAAGGCCTTCGCCGCTTCGATCTGACCGAAGGGAATCGCCTGGATCGCCGCGCGGAAAATCTCCGAGGCATAGGCACCCTGGACCAGCCCCAGCACCAGGATCGCCGCCAGCGGGCCGCTGACATTCAGCGCGTCATAGCCGAGCCGGGCCATCAGCGAGTTGAGCAGCATGGAACCGACGTAGTACAGCAAGAGGATCAGCAACAACTCCGGAACCGCCCGGAACAACGTGGTGTAGCCGCGCATCAGCGCCGCGATCGGTTTCGGCGCGCCCAGCTTGAGGCAGGCCACCACCAAACCGATGAACAGCCCGACCGCAAAGGCCCCGGCCGATAT
Organism: Pseudomonas gingeri; assembly: GCF_013385425.1. Taxonomy (GTDB): domain Bacteria; phylum Pseudomonadota; class Gammaproteobacteria; order Pseudomonadales; family Pseudomonadaceae; genus Aquipseudomonas; species Aquipseudomonas gingeri_D. The sequence continues at coordinate 383,652 of NZ_JACAQA010000002.1, forward strand.
CTGCAGGGTCATCCAGAGCCCCTTCAACAGCGCACTGCCCCATCCCTGTTCGCTGAAATCGATCAATTCGAACATCGCTGGCTCTCCAGTCGGTGGTCTTGAAAGCGCCACCTCAGTCTGTAGGAGCAGGGCTTGCCCGCGAAGCTTCTGGCGCCCTCGAGGGCCCCTTCGCGGGCAAGCCCTGCTCCTACAGGTTCTGCGTTTTCCGTAGGTTGTGTGTTTAGGCCGGGCCGAACAGCATCACCGTCAGAACGCAGGTTTCACACTGGTACCAAAATAGTGCTGGGAGAGATCGTCGTAGTCCTTGCTCGCCAGCAAGGTCTTGATCGCCTTGTCGAGACGCGCCTTGAGGTCGGTGTCTTCCTTGCGCAGACCGGCGCCCACGCCCTTGCCGAAGATCGGGTCATAGGGCACCGCGCCCAGGTAGGCCAGGTCCTTGGCATCCGGAGTCTGGACGAAGGCCGTCATGGCCGTGCCGTCCGCCATCATCAGGTCGATACGCCCGGCAATCAGGTCGGCGTTGGCCGAGTCCTGGGTGTCGTAGTACTTCACGTCGGCGATCTTCTCGTAGTAGGCCTTCAGGTAGCTGGCACTCACGGTGGAGTTCTGTACACCGATGATCTTGCCCTTGAGGTCATCCGGGTACTTCTTCACCGAAGCGCCCTTGGGCCCGACAATCGCGATCACCGAATCGTAGTAGGCCTTGCTGAAGGCGATCTGCTTTTCCCGCTCCTCGGTCACCGACATGGAGGAGAAGATCACATCGATCTTCTTCGCCAGCAGCGAGGGGATGATCCCGTCCCAGGCCACTTCCTTGATCTCGCACTCGGCTTTCATTTCACTGCACAGCTTGTGGATCAGGTCGACTTCAAAACCCTTCCACTCACCGTTGGCCTGCTTCTCGGTGTACGGCGGATAGGGTTCGGCCGCGACCGCGAAGCGGATAGGCGCGGCCTGCGCCGCACTCATGCCGGCCAGCAGGACACAGGCCACGCCCGTCAACCAGTTTGCCAAACGTCGATTTCCCATGATGTTGTCCCGTCTTTTTATGTTGCGTTAGCGAGTCTGATGAGCGTTGACGAATTGTCGGCAACGCTCGCTGCGTGGGTGTACGAACACGTCATCCGGCGAACCGGTTTCCTCGATCAGCCCTTGATGCAGAAAGGCGACTTTGGAAGAGACATCGCGTGCGAAGGCCATCTCATGGGTCACCAGGATCATGGTCCGGCCTTCTTCGGCGAGGGAGCGGATCACCCGCAGCACTTCCCCGACCAGTTCCGGGTCGAGTGCCGAGGTGGGTTCATCGAACAGCATGACCTTGGGCCGCATGGCCAGGGCCCGGGCGATGGCCACCCGTTGTTGCTGTCCCCCGGAGAGAAACGCCGGGTACTCGTTGCGCTTGGCCGCGAGGCCCACACGCTCAAGCAAGGCTTCGGCCCGTTCAATGGCCTCGGCCCGACTCTCACGCAGGACCTGGGTCGGCGCTTCGATGAGGTTTTCCAGCACCGTGCGATGGGGCCAGAGATTGAAGTTCTGGAACACCATGCCCAGGCTGGAGCGGATGCGTACCAGTTGCTTGGCGTCGGCCACCAACGGCGCGCCGGGGCGGTCGAAGTTCAGGTGGATGCTTTCGCCGTCCACCAGGATACGGCCCTGGTCCGGCACTTCGAGCATATTGATACAGCGCAGCAAGGTACTCTTGCCCGAGCCGCTGGCGCCGATCAGCGAGATCACCTCGCCCTCGCGGGCCGTCAGGGACACGCCCTTGAGCACCTCGATATTGCCGAAGCGTTTGTGCAGGCGGTCGACCTCGATCATGGTCCTGGTCGCGACAGGTTGCGCAAGGCTTTCAACCTTCACGCCATTGATCACTGGCCGCGGGGGCTCGCCCTTGAGCACCCGGACAAACTCGCGGATACGCTGGCAGGCCTGGGCCAGGCGTTCTTCACCGAGGGTGAAGGAGATCCGCACAAAACCTTGCGCCGGCTCACCGAAAGCCGCCGCATCGAGTACCGAGACCCCGGCTTCGCGAAACAGCCGCCAGGCGAATTCCAGGGAGGTCAGGCCGGTCTCGCGCACGTCCACCAGCACGAACATGCCGGCATCGGGCTTGAGTACGGTAATGCCTGGACAATCGGACAAACCCGCCACCACCAGATCACGGCGGCGGCGATAGATCTCGCTCATCCCCCGGGTCACTTCGTCATGGGCCAGTACCGCCTTGAGCGCGGCCTCCATGACAAATCCCGGCAGGCCGTAGAGCATGCTCAACACCAGGTTTTCGGCATGGGCGACCAGCACCGGGTCGGCGATGATCCAGCCGATCCGCCAGCCGGTCATGGCGTGGGACTTGGACAGGCTGCCGACGGTCACGCAGCGCTCGGCCATGCCCGGCAGCGCCGCCAGGCTGACATGCTCGCGCTCGAATGCCAGGCTTTCGTACACCTCGTCGACCACCACCCAGAGATCATGGGCGATGGCCAGGTCGGCGATGCCTTGCAGCTCTTCGCGGCTGAGTACCACGCCGGTGGGGTTGTTCGGATTGGAGAAAAAGATCGCCCGGGTGCGTGGCGTGATGGCCTTGGCCAGCCGCGCGGCATCGAGGCGAAAACCGCCGTCCGCCGCGCAGGGCACCCGCACCAGGGTCGCGCCGGAAGCCTTGAGGGTCGCCTCGTAGGTCACGTACATCGGGTCCAGGGCAATCACCTCGTCACCGGCGCTGAGCAGGCACAGCGAGGTGATGAACAAGGCGTTCTGCGCACCGGCCACGGTGATGACGTTTTCAGCTTGCAGCGGGCGCTCCAGGCGCTGGCTGTAGCGCGCGGCGATGGCTTCGCGCAGGGCCAGGCGACCGGCGATTTCGGTGTAGTGGGTGTCGCCTTCGCGAAGGGCCTGGATGGCCGCTTCAGTGATGAAATCGGGGGTGGGGAAATCCGGATCGCCGACGCTGAGGATGATCACATCCTCGCCGCGACGCTGGGCTTCGAACGCCGCGTGATGAATGTCCCAGGCGGCCACACCGTCACCCGAGATCCGCTCAACAAAAGGTGAAAACCGCATGCCAGTGCCTCGTTCGAATTTGAAGAAACGCAAGCCCGCAACCCGCCGGGATGGAGCCAACATAGACGAAGCTGAACAGTCGTTCAACAGGAAAAATAGGTCCGCTTCGTGTTCAGCGTAAACAGGTCGTTTTCACGACAGTCGCGCCGTTTTTCAGCACTGGATCGCTTTGGTTTCGATAAACTCCGCCAGCCCTTCCTCACCCCATTCGCGACCGTTGCCCGATTGCTTGTAGCCGCCGAATGGCGCGCGGTAGTTGAAGGCCGCGCCATTGACGAAGCACTGGCCGGCGCGCAACCCGCGCGCCAGTTCCAGGGCCCGGGCCGGGGTGCCGGCCCAGACCGCGCTGGACAGGCCGAAGGGCGATTCATTGGCCAGGCGTATGGCCTGTTCCTCGTCCTCGTAGGGCATCAGGCAGAGTACCGGGCCGAAGATTTCTTCCTGGGCGATGCGCATGCCGTTATCGACATCGGCAAACAGCGTGGGGCGCACGTAGAAGCCGCGCTCCAGCTCGCTTGGCAAGGCATCGCCGCCACTCAACAGCCGGGCGCCCTCCTGCTGGCCGACACGGATGTAATCGAGCACGGTGCGGCGCTGGGACGCCGAGCACATGGGCCCGAGAAAGCTCCGTGGGTCCAGGGGATCGCCGACCTTGAGGCTTTCGCTTTCGGCCCGCGCCAGTTCCAGCGCCTCGGCGTAGCGACTGCGGGGAATCAGCATGCGGGTCAAGGCGGTGCAGGTCTGCCCGGAGTTGATCATCACGTCCTGCACGCCATGGCGCACGGCGGCGCCGAGATCGGCATCGGCGGTGATCAGAAAGGGCGACTTGCCCCCCAGCTCCAGGCAGACCCGCTTGACCGTCGGTGCGGCGGCCATCGATACCCGCACACCGGCGGCGGTAGAGCCGGTGAACGAGACCATGTCCACGTCCGGGTGCCGGGCCAGGGCTTCGCCGACCTTGGCGCCGGGGCCGCTGACCAGGTTGAAGACCCCGCCCGGCAGGCCGATGGCGTCAATCATTTCAGCCAGCAGGAACGCATGCAGCGGGGTTTCCTGGCTCGGCTTGACCACCACCGTGCAGCCTGCCGCGAGAGCCGGCGCGAGCTTGCCGATCAATTGATGCAGCGGGTAATTCCATGGATTGATAAAGGCGCAGACGCCCACCGCCTCGCGGATCACCAGGGAGTTGCCGACTTCCCGTTGTTGCTCCATCAGCGCGGCTATTTCGGTGTAGCTGAGCAGGCCTTCCAGCGGGCCGTCGACCTGGACCGACTGGCACCATTGCACCGGCATACCCAGTTCGGCGGTGATCAGCGCGGCCATTTCGCCGGCGCGGGCCTTGAGTTGTTGGCCCAGTGCGCGGATATAGCCGGCACGTTCACTGGCCGGGGTTCGTGACCAGTTGGAGAAAGCCCGGCGGGCGGCGGTGACGGCGCGTTCGACGTCACGCTCATCGCCGAGGGGGACTTGTCCGGTCACGGCTTCGGTGGCCGGGTTGATGACTTCGGCGACGCCGCTGCCATGGGGGACGACCCAGTCGCCGTTGATATAAAGATGGGTGTAGGTGGTCATTGTTATTGTTTTCCATCATCGGGGGAGGACGAAGTTTGCCGGTGGAGTTTTGTCAGGCTTGAGGACCTCTTCGCGGCGGTGCGGCGATCCGACAAGCCCTGCTCCTACAGGTTTCGGTCGTACACATGATCCGGGACCGACTCCGAACTGTAGGAGCAGGGCTTGCCCGCGAAGACGTCAGCCCAGACAAAACAGCTTCAACGGGCGCAGGCGTGCTTCAGCTCAATCAGGGTCACCCCCGCATGGCCAAACCCCGTCCGCAGATCGCGCTCCAACTCATCCAGGCTCTGCGGTTCACACACACGGCAACCAAACGCCCGGGCCAGCAGGGCAAAATCCGGGTTACGCGGCAACACCCCCACCGGCTCGATATCCAGGCTGAGCATGTCATCGCGAATCTGCCCAAGGGCATCGTTGTTCCACAGCAGCACCACCAACGGGCTGTCCAACTCCTCGACAGCCGTCGCCAGCTCCTGGACCGTGTAGAGAAAACCGCCGTCCCCCACCAGCACCAAACCTGGCCGTTGCGGGGCACCAAACTTGGCCCCGATCCCCGCCGGCAAGCCATAACCCAGGGTGCCGTAGCCAGTGGGATGCAACCAACTGCGCGGGGCCCGGCTGGCAAAGGCGTAATTGCCCGTATAAGCCAACTGGGTCATATCGCTGCTGATAACGGTGTCAGCCGGCATCGCCGCCGCAATACGGTCGAGAATCCGCTGATGGATCGTCTGTAACGGACCGTGGCCAGCGCGCAAAGCCACCCGCAATGCCGCCACTGCCTTGACCGACTCATGGGAGTCCCGGGCCTGCACCGGCAGACGTTCCAGTAAATCAGCGAGGGTCTGCTGTGCATCCCCCCGCAACGCCACGGCGCAGGGATAGAAGTCGTTGAATTTGCGCGAGTCGATATCGACCCGGATCAACTCGCCGCTCAACGGCAGGCGTTCACGCCAATAATCGGTATCGGCCATTTCGGTGCCGACCGCGAGCACCACATCGGCCTGCGCGATCAGCGCCCAGCCGGGTTCGACACACAGGCTGGAACCGGCATTCAACGGCGCATCCGGCGCCAACAGACCTTTGCCGGCAACACTGGTGAACAGCGGCGCGGCCAGGCGTTCGCTCAAGGCCTGCAACTCGGCCCCGGCGGCCAGCGCACCTCCCCCCGCGATAATCATCGGGCGCTTGGCCTGTTGCAGCCGTCGGGCAGCCTCTTCCAGGGCTTGCACACTCGGCAACCCACGTCCGGGACGACGCACTACCTCGCCACTCCAGTCACGGCTGATCGGCCCGGCCAGCACATCCAGAGGCACCGAAATATGCACCGGCCGTGGCCGCTCGCTGTCGAACACGGCAAAGGCACGGGCGATCAGTTCCGGCAGGTCGTCGGTGCTCAGGGCCACCGCCGAAAATGCGGTGATAGGCGCGGTGATCGCCCGCTGGTCCTGGGTCTCGTGCAGGCAACCCCAGCCCTTGCCCAGGCTAGCGGTGTGGTTGACGCTGGAAATCACCAGCAGCGCAATCGAGTCGGCGTAGGCCTGGCCGATGGCGGTCGCGGCGTTGGTCACGCCAGGGCCGGTGATGATAAAGCAGACGCCGGGCTTGCCACTGACCCGGGCATAGCCGTCGGCCATGAAACCGGCGCCCTGCTCATGGCGGGTCAGCACATGGCGGATGCCGCTGCCGGGCAGGCCGCGATACAGCTCCAGGGTGTGCACGCCGGGAATACCGAACACCGTGTCGACACCATAATGGGCCAGCAGGCGCACCAGGGCCTGGCCGCCGGTGAGCGTGGTGGAAGAAGCTTGCAGGGTCGATTGGGAGCTCATGCTAGCCCTCGTCTTGTTGTTGTGGAGTGATAGGGGACCGCCCGACGATATTAAACACTTGTTCAATAGCGTGACAATCCTTTTGAGGCACTCGAAAAAAAGCCACACGATCAACCCAACTTATTGTTTTTAAAAACAATAAATCCATATCTGGTGTCTCTCGACGCAGACCTGTTACATCTTTGAACATCCCTGTCCTCAGCATTAATTACCACCTCATGCCTTCGGCTTGCGCGTTGAATAACGGCCATCACGCAACGACAAGGATGCTCAGCATGACCCCTCTGATCACTTCGGCCGATCCCCCCGCAAGCGCCCCCGCCTCGGTTTCACTGGAACAGGCCATCAAGCATTTCCTCAGCGACCTGCCCGCCGAGACCGCCCGCCGCATTCGCCTGGTCAGCGGTATCGACACCCCCGCTTTGCGTACCGTCTACGCCGAATCCCGACAGGTGCCGGCGCTGCTGCTCGACGCCCGCCTGCGCTTCGAGCTGGAGCAGGAGATACAGGACTTCATCGACGGGCTGAGCCATGACGCCGCCCCAGCATCCGGGGTGAAGGCCCTGTACTGGCAGTTGCAACTGCTCGGCCTGGAGCTGATCTGGCCAACGACAAGTGTGCTGCAGATATACGATCCCGCCGGGGATTCGACAGCCGCCGAGTACGGCCCTGACCTGTCGTCCGGCCTGCCGAGGGTGCGGGTCAGCCGGGCGCAGGTGCTCGATGGCACGCTGTGGAGCAGCGTTCTGCAAACCATGAGCACGGCACAGAAGTCCGAATGGCTGGGCACACGATGCTTAACCCTCGATGCCCAGTTGTGGGAGCTCAAGCGCAGGGCTGTCCGTCTACTGTCCTCTCGCCGAAAGGACCTGTTCGACAACCTCCTGGCCTTCAGGCAGCAATCCCGTGATCCGCTGGTGAATCTGCTGCGAACCCGAATCCCCCTGCTCTCCCAGGCGGCGGCCCATGAACTGCTCGCCAATTCGACCGAGCATGAGCTGCAGTCGATGCAACTGTCCGAGGGCGAACTGAGCGAGCGTCAACTGCTCGACGCCCACTGGTATCTACAGGAGGAACGCCTGAGCCAGGCCTATGAAGGGCTCTTTCTGCAGAGCCGGCAGCGCAACGACGATACTCAGCGGCTGATGCTGTACACCCTGGCCACCCTGCCGAACTGGCCGTCGAGCGGTGTGCGCCTGGAACTGCGCGAGCAGACGCCGGACGGCACCTTGCTGGCCAGCATCGGTGACCTGCAGGCCCAACAGGTCCACACCCTCCTGCGCCGTCATGACCGCTTCACCCTGAATGCCCTGCAAGAACCACAGCCCGACCTGCCCGCGGTCCTGGCGACCCTGCCCGACAGCCTGCGCAACCCGCTCGGTCTGACGGACCGCGAGGCCATCCTGCGCCTGCTGCGCCAACACCCTCCTCTTTCACGCGCCCATCTACGCGCCTTGCTGGAGCTTTCCCCCATGGAACCATCGCAACGTCTTTCCAACGGCAACGGCTACCTGAAGGACTCCCCCACCGGCTTCGCCGCCCCCGACCAACTGGCCCAGAGCCAGCGGGAAGCCTTCGATGCCCTGGCCGCCACCAATGAGCGGACCCTGTTGCTGGCGCGCCAACAGCCTAATTTCCGCTGGTTCGCCGCCCTGCTCCTGGCCCGGCAACTGGCACGTGACTTCCCCCAGGCGGCCTCGAAGGATCCCGATGCGATCTTCCTCAACACCTATGAGGAAACCCTGTACTGGCCCCTGTCGGACAGCGGTGAACGCGGCGAGCAGGTACGCTATCGCGGTGTCAGGCAGTCACACACGCTGACGGAGGTCTTTACCCAGTACCTGGCCGGCAATGACCAGACGTTCGACCCGGCCACGAGCGGCTTCTACGCCAGCGCCACCGCCGCCTACGACGAAGAACAACTGAGCGGCCTGGACCTCGGACGCTTGAAAAAAAACCTCGAGGATGCGGGCCTTGGCTTCGACACGCGCTTCAGCGAAAACGTCGACAGTTTCTGGGCCAGCGCCGCGACGCTGCTGCGGGAAAACCTGCAGACCCAGATCCGCCTGGAAGCACAGTTGCGCGAACTGGATCTGAACCTGGATAAAAGCAACCGGCAGGACCTGGAACGGGTGCTGGACCACCCGACCCATAAGCAACGCCTGAAACATTTCCCCCTGGGCGGACCGGTGCATGTCTATCGGATCGCCCTGCAACCGCAAGGCCTGATTCTGCAAGGCTGCCTGATCATCACCCGCAGTCCCGACGAGGACACTTACAAACTACCGGCATTGCTCTATCAGATCGGCCATGGCCTGGAGCAGTTCGCGTCGTTGCAGGCACTGAAGAAGAACCTGACCCAGCGCCTCGATGACGATATCGAACGTGAATCGCTGCTCGATCTGCTGCCGCAGCGCCAGCGCACCTGGCGTCCCGCGAGCGCTGCCGAGCGCGGCGCACTGTTCAACTACCAGCTCGAAGAAGGCGATCCCTTCCAGCTCCTGGTGGACGGACTGCTCGCCAAGCAGAAAGAGGACTTCACCGACACCTGGCGTTTCGCCAGAGGTGCTCCAGGCCTGTACAGCGACGTCAACGAGTTCGCCCGGCAAGTGGACGGTTCCATCAGCCTGGTCAGATTGCTGGATATCGTCCCGGTCCTCAGGCGACGCAATCGCGACCTGATGTTCAGCGACCTGTTGAGCCGAATCAACAGCATCAGCCCGGACGAACAGGCCCAGCTCGCCACCTTGTGGCGACCAACCCTGGAAGACAACCCGGTGCCCGCTTCGCTCAGCGACCTGCCGGCCCTCAAGGCCTACGCGGCCGGTCTGCTCAAGACCCATCTGCAACAGCACTATCCCCAGGTCCTGGCCGACCCTGACAACATCGTCGTGCATGTCACTCGCATCACCCACCACCTGAGCCCGGCCTGGCAAAGCCAGCCGCCGATCGATCGGCTACGCCCTCCCCGCACGCTGTCGTTGACGGCCCTGGCACTGGAAAACATCAAGGGCGTGCGCCTGGGCGAAACGGTCAGTTTCAAGGCCCAGATCAACAACCCGAACGGGTCCACACTCAGCCTGTCGGACAAGCAGGTACAGGCTATCGTCAGTGCCGTGGACGCGCCTGGCCAGTACAAGACGTTGCTCGAACAGAAACTGCTCGGCCCGGGCCAGGCGGCGTTGCGCGCGACCTGGCTCGAAGGGCAACGGGCACGGATGAAGCTGCAGGCCTATGTCGCACGTCTGAGCGGAGATTTTCTCGATCCCAAGGACAGCGCCCTGGAGCGTGGCTACCGACGTATCGAACACCTGCTCAAATACCCGTCGGCACAGCGCCGCCCGCTGCTGGACGGCTACAAGGTCCAGGCCAACTACCTGATGCTCGGCGGCACGGAGCAGGCACACAACGGCATGAGCATCGACGAGGTACTGGTCATCAGCACCGATGCCCCCGCTGGCAGCCTGCTGCTCTACACGCCGCAAGGCCCCGATGGCAAAGCCTGGCGCGAGCTGGCGGATGCCGCGGCAATCAAGGCCTTGCTGCGCCAGCAAGACTGGAAGGACTACTGCATCGCCCGGGCCGCCCGCAACGAACAGTGGGATCCGGCCCGGTTGTTCACGCGGCAATTCCCGCTGGTCCGTTACCTTCCCATCGAAGGCGACCTGTTCAGCACGCTGTACGAGGCCAGGGCCAAGCATCTGATCCACAGCGTGGAATACTTCGCGGCCAGCAACCAACGGGTGGGCCGTGACACCCTCTGGTACTGGATCAATGTGGGATCGCGCTTCGCCCTGGAGTTCGTCCTCGGCGGCGCCTCCTTGCATCTCAGCCTGCCGGTCTACCTGTTGCGTGGCCTGTACGGCCTGGCCAACTTCGGCCAGGCACTTGCCCTGGGTCATCATCAGGAAGCCGAGGAGGCGCTGATCCAGACGCTCCTTGATGCCGTGGCGCCCTTCCCGCTGCAACTGATCAAACCCGCGTTGCGGCAGATACGGCCACTTCCCGGCGAGAAAGTTTCCCGCCTGGTCAAGACCAGCCGGGTCAGCCTGGACGGCAGCCGGCAATCGCTGCTGACCGCGGAGCCTTCGACGGCGTCATCCCTCAGGTCCCTGGCCGCGGACCTCAAGGACTATGAAATCCGTACACCGCCGGAACTGAACTATATGCGTGACGGACTGTTCGTCGACCGCACGGCACGCATGGACCAGTACGTGAAACTGGAGGGCAAGTGGTACCGCACCGGCTCCCGGGACGGCAAGCGCTACGTGCTCAAGGAACACCAATGGGCGGAAGACATCGAGCTCATAAAGGTTGGCAGCCATTGGCAGGCCTTGCCCAGGAATCGCCTGTTGGGCGGCGCACCCGAGAAGGTCGGTGCCGCACGTTATGAAATCCCGGCCACCTACCGGAACACGCTCGAGGAGCTGATTCGCACCACCAGCAGAGCCCTTGATCCCGCTTGGGTCTCTCCGGCTCCTTCCGCACTGGAGCGCCAGGCCGCCCCTCACGTGTACTCACTCTCAAAACGGATGCTTGAAGACGCCCGAAGTTTCTTCGTCGAAAACCCGCCCCCCGTGGCCAAGACACTGGCGCCCGACCTTCTGGACGCCGCGCTGGCGACACAACTGTTCGAACGTGGCTACCGGAACGGGAACGGTATTGTCCTCGGCGCAGCCTACCAGTCAAGGAGCGGCCGCCAGCTCCTGATCGACAACATGCAGTCGCTTGCCACGGAACACCAGGTCAAGACCCTGTACCTGGAAAACCTCCTGACGGACTTCGATCAGGTTCACCTCAACAACTTCCATCGTAGCGGCGTCATGTCCCAACGCCTGAGGGACACCCTGAGACGGCAAGATATCGAACATCACATCGACCCGAACGGCCCCCATGCCTTGCATGAGGTGATTAGCAGCGCACATGCCAACGGCATTCGCGTCCAGGCGATCGACTGCGCCGCCAGTTACCGCCAAGGCCTGCGCAACTACAGCCCGGACCGGGCCAGGGCCCTGAAATACTATGCCCGCCAAGTGATCAATGCGGACCAACTGCAGCAAGGCCCCCATCGCTGGATTGCCCTGAGCCAGGATTCACATGCCAGCGGCGTAAACGGCGAGACGGGCCTGGCCGACCTGTTGGGGGCGGCCAACCTGCGGACCGTCGATGTCGGCGGACAACCCTTGCCGTTGCGCGTCCTGCGTGATCCGGGAGAGTTCACCCAAGGCCAATATGCACGTGATATTCAGTTCGTCCAGGCCGATGCGAAGCTGGAAGTGAACGTGGCGCCCCAAGCGTTGCCACAAATCAGCAAACCTCACAGGGGGCTGCTGGTCAAGCAAGGGGATTTCCTGATCGAACAAAGCGGCGATCAGTACACGCTCGTCTACCGGCCGGTCGATCCCCAGCACCCTGGCCGCCAGTTGATCACGACGGAACAGCCAGTGACACGGAGTCGGCCTGCCGGCAGCTCACACGATGTATTTCATCTCGAGGCCCCTATAAACCTCAACATCCGAGGAATCAAATACAGAAGCATCGACGACCTGATATGGGGACTCAGGCAAGGCAATATGAGGCAGGTGGTCGAGCTCAACAGCGTCACCTACCTGCGCCAGCCCAGGCTCGACACCCATCCGCAGCTCAGTCGCGCGGGTATGTTCACGGTCGAAACTTCCCCGCAAGGACCTGTACTGATCAATCGCTCCAAGGATCGATCCCTGGTCACGACGGTCATCCGAACCGACAGGGGCACCGGCAAGTTCTATATCGTTCATCCGCGCTGGGGATTCAACGAGGCGCGGCTGTTCGCCAGCATCGACGAACTGACCCAGGCACTGGTCCATGAGGTGGGGCTGACGCGTCTGGTCGAATCCACCAGTGTCTGATTCAAGCAGCCCTTGAGGTCCGGGCGGTAAACAGGTAGCCCGCCCCATGGATGGTCATGATCAGTTCCGGCGCGGCCGGGTTGTCATGGAGCTTGCGCCGCAGGCGCCCGACCAGGACATCGATGGAGCGGTCGCTGGGTAGCCATTCACGGTTGCGCAGTTGCTCCATCAACTGGTCGCGGCTCAGTGTGTGACCGCTGTTGCGCATAAACACGTTGAGCAACTGGAACTCGCCGTGGCTGAGCAGGGTTTCACTGCCGTCGCAGGCTTTCAGGCGACGGCGGTCGGCGTCCAGGGTCCAGTCGGCGAAATGTTCGAGGCGCGGGCTGGGCAGCGTTGGCGTGGCCGGTTGCAGGTGACACACCCGGCGCGTCAGGTTGCGGGCGCGGGAAACCAGCTCGCGGGGATTCAGGGGCGTATCCAGGTAGTCGTCGGCACCACATTCCAGGGCGGTGATCCGCTCGGCATCGTCGTCGCGCCCACCGATCAGGATGATCCCGACCTCAGAGCGCCCACGCCATTGGCGGGTCAGGTGCAGGCTGTCCGAACCCGGCAACTGCACATCAAGCAAGACCAGCGCCACCGGGAAGCGGCTCAGACAGGCCTCGGCCTGCTCAGCGGACTCGACGCAATGGACTTCATACCCATCCTGGGTCAGACACGCCTCCAGCTGTTCACGGATCAGCGGATCGTCCTCGACGATCAGCACGCGCGGCATCACCGTCATTACCTGGCTCCTGTTCGTGCCGCGAGCGGCCGATTCTTGGAATTATGCGAAGCGGTAGGAATTTGCGATGCACTGTAGCGCTAACTGAACAGTTGATCAATAAGCCATGAAAGCCTAGGAGATGAAACGTCGGTAGCCGCCCATTTGCAGGCCATCGACCCAGGCTTCGCAGATCTGTACGCCCTGGGCCGGGGTGAAGGTGCTGGGGTTGAGCCCGCATTCCAACCACAAGCCATCGAGCAAGGCACTCAGGCCGATGGCCGCCAGGCCGCTGTCGAAACCGCTCCAGCCTTCCTCTTCGGCCAGCAGGGTCAGGGCCTTGCCCATGATGGTGCGGTACTCGCCATAGGAGTGATCGTGGGCGCGGTTGATCGCCTCGGCGGTTTTCACCGCGCCCCAGAACGCCAGCCAGGCTTCGAGCAGTTCGGGGTCGAGCATGCCTTCGGAAAACGACGCCTCGAAAAACGCCGACAAGTGCCGGCGGGCGCCGCTGCCCGCCTTCGCCACCGACTCGCGCAGCAGGCTCATGACTTGCCCGGTGATATGCAGGTAGGCATCGGCCACCAGTTCGTCCTTGCCGGAGTAGTGATGGCTGATCAAGCCCACCGACACCCCGGCCTCGGCGCAGATCTTGCGGATCGAGGTGCCGACAAAGCCGTACTTCTTCAGGCAGCGTAAAGTCGCCGCCACCAGATTGGCCTTGCGCAATTCAGGGTCCATACGCAGAAAACGCGTTTCCTCGGCCATAGTGCTCCTGCCCTCTTCAACGTCGATGGCTGACTGTACAGCGTGCGGTCAGCGGATGGGATACAGCGCCTCGTCGAACTGTGACAAGCGCGGGAAGACCAGGGGACTGTCCTGTTCGAGATTTTCCAGGCGCTCATGGTAACCGACCAGGAATTGCTCGCGAGCCTCGGCACTGATATAGGGCACATGCCAGGCCACGAAGGGTGGCAGCACCTCGAGACCGACATAGGCCAGGGTGCCACGTAGCAAGGGGCGCAGCATGTCTTCCAGCGGGCCATGGATCGCGCCTTCGCCGAACATGTGTTCACGGCCGCCGAGGGTGACGGTGACCAGCGCCTTCTTGCCCGCCAGGCCGCCCTGGTCGTAGAAGCGCTTGCCGCCGTAGCAGACGCCGGAGACCAGCACGCGGTCGATCCAGCCCTTGAGAATGGCCGGCACGGAGAACCAGTAGATCGGGAAGTTGAGGATCAGCAGGTCGGCCCAGAGCAGTTTGTCGAGTTCTTCCTGGATGTCCGGTGCCAGGCTTTGGGTCTTGACGCCGAGGCGTTGTTCCAGGGCGTAGACCAGGTAGTCGGGGTTGTCCCGGTCGGAGAAGTCCGCGGCGCTGGCCACCGGGTTCCAGTGCATGGCGTAGAGGTCGGATACCTGGACGCTGTGGCCTTGGGCTTGCAGGGTCTCGACGGCCTGATCACGTAGAGCGGCGGTGAAGGATTGCGGTTCGGGGTGGGCGTGGATGATCAGTACGTTCATCAAGGGTCCTTATACGATTCTGAAGTCAAATAACCCTGTAGGAGCAGGGCTTGTCGGGACGTCGCACCGCCGCGAAGGGGCCCTCGATATCGCTAAAAGCTTCGCGGGCAAGCCCTGCTCCTACAGGACAGTGGTGTTCTGAAGAATAGTGTCGGTCAGGCGCTGGCCCGTTGCTGGAGAATCCGGTCCAACCAATCCGGGTCCATCTCCGGCTCCGAGGAAAACAGCAGGCCGGTGTAGTCGCGGTGTGGCGGCGTGAAGATCACGTCCCGCGAGCCGGCGTCGACCACCTTCCCGCGCTGCATCACCACCACTTCATCGGCAATCGCCCGCACCGTCGCCACATCGTGGGTGATAAACAGGTAGGACACGCCCAACTGCCGCTGCACCCGATCCAGCAACTTGAGGATGCCCTCGGCCACCAATTGGTCCAACGCCGAAGTCACCTCATCGCAAATGATCACCTGCGGCTCCGCAGCCAGGGCCCGGGCGATGCAGACCCGCTGCTTCTGCCCGCCGGACAGCTCCGACGGCAGCCGCTCCATGAACTTTCCCGGGTCGAGCTCGATCATCTCCAGCAACTCGGCCACCCGCTGGCGCAGGGCCTTGCCCTTGAGCCCGAGGTAGAACGCCAGCGGCCGGCCGATAATGTCGACGATGCGCTGGCGCGGATTGAGGGCCGTGTCGGGGATCTGGTAGATCATCTGGATACTGCGCAATTGCGCCTTGCTACGGTGGCGATAATCAGCCGGCAACACTTCAGCGTCGAACAACACCTGCCCGCTGCTCGGTTGCAACAGGCCGGTAATCAGCCGTGCCGTGGTGCTCTTGCCGCTGCCCGACTCACCGATCACCGCCAGGGTCTGGCCCCGATAGAGACGCATCGAGACATCGTGCAGCACCGGCTGCTGGCTGTAGCTGGCCGAGGCATTGCGCACTTCGAGCAACGGCCCGCCCTGCTCTGGCCGGCCCTTGGGGTCGGTGCGGAAACAACGCACCGCCCACAGCGACTTGGTGTAGTCCTCGGTCGGTGCCTGGAGCATCTGCCGGGTCGCCGCCTCCTCCACCAACTTGCCATGGCGCAGCACCATGATCCGGTCGGCCATCTGCGAGACCACCGCCAGGTCGTGGGTGATGTAAATCGCCGCCATGCCGAAGCGCTTCACCGCATCGCGAATCGCCGCCAGCACTTCGATCTGGGTGGTGACGTCGAGGGCCGTGGTCGGCTCGTCGAAGATGATCAGGTCCGGCTGGCAGGCCATGGCCATGGCGGTCATCGCCCGTTGCAACTGACCGCCGGAGACCTGGTGCGGATAACGCCGGCCGATGCTTTCCGGGTTCGGCAGGCGCAACACCCGGTACAGTTCCACCGCCTGGGCCTCGGCCTCGGTGCGCTTCATCCCGCCATTGATCACCGCGGTTTCCACATGCTGGTCGATCAGCCGTTGCGCCGGGTTGAACGAGGCCGCCGCGCTCTGCGCCACATAGGCGATGCGCAGGCCACGCAGTTTACGCAGGGCCTCGGCGGAACACTGGCGCAGGTCCTGGCCGTCGAAATGAATCGAGCCGCCGGTGATCCGGCAACCGTCGCGGGTGTAGCCCATGGCGGCCAGGCCCAGGGTCGACTTACCCGCACCGGATTCACCGATCAGGCCCAGCACTTCGCCCCGGGCCAGGCTCAGGTCGATGCCCTGCACCAATGGATGCCAGGCATCGTCGTAGTGCCCTTCGATATGCAGGTCGCGGATCTGCAACAAACTCGGGTTCGCTTCGTTCATGCTCAACATTCCTTCAGCCCGCTGGAGCGATAGAGCATCCAGTCGACGACAAAATTGACCCCTACCGTGAGCAACGCCACCGCCAGTGCCGGGAGCAAGGGCGTGAGGTCGCCGAAGGTGATCAGCACCGCGTTGTCGCGCACCATGCTGCCCCAGTCGGCGGTCGGCGGCTGGATGCCCAGGCCGAGAAACGACAGCGCACTGATAAACAGGAAGACGAAGCAGAAGCGCAGGCCGAACTCGGCGATCAGCGGCGCCGCGGCGTTGGGCAGGATCTCCCGGGTCACCAGCCAGAGCGTGCCCTCGCCCCGCAGCCGGGCCGCCTCGACAAAGTCCTGGACCACCACGTTCATCGCCACCGCCCGCGCCAGGCGGAATACCCGGGTCGAATCCAGCAGCGCGATCACCAGCACCAGCGAGGTCGCGGTGGTGCCCACCACGCTGAGGATCAGCAAGGCGAAGATCAGTTGCGGAATCGCCATAAGGATATCCACCAGCCGCGACAGGCCCATGTCGACCCAACCGCCCTTGAGCGCCGCGATCAGGCCGGCCAGGCCGCCCACCAGGAACGCCAGCGCGGTGGTGAGAAAAGCAATGCCCACGGTATTGCGCGCGCCATAGAGCAGGCGGCTGAGCATGTCGCGCCCGAGGTTGTCGGTGCCCAGCGGGAACTGCGCGCCCCAGGCGGCGAAGCCATCGCCGACCACCTGGGTTTCTCCATAAGGCGCCAGGTGCGGGGCCAATAGCGCCACCGCGACATACAGGACAATCACGCAGAACCCGAATTTCGCACTCCAGGGCGCGAGGATCAGATCTTTGAACACGGATTTCATGGGCTACCCCTTCGGATGCATCAGGCGTGGGTTGCTGGCGATGGACAGCACGTCGGCCAGGGTGTTGAGCACGATATAGGTCGCGGCGAAGATCAGGCTGCAGGCCTGGACCACCGGGATATCGCGCTTGGCCACCGAGTCCACCAGCAACTGCCCCAGCCCCGGATAGACGAACACCACTTCGACCACCACCACGCCCACCACCAGGTACGCCAGGTTCAGCGCGACCACGTTGACGATGGGGGCCAGGGCATTGGGCAAGGCATGGCGAAAGATGATCCGGCCCTGGCTGATACCCTTGAGCCGGGCCATTTCGATATAGGGGCTGGCCAGCAGGTTGATCAGCGCGGCGCGGGTCATGCGCATCATCTGCGCGACCACCACCAGGCTCAGGGTCGCTACCGGTAGCACCGAGCGCTCCAGGAGCATGCCGAAGGAGGCATCCGGCGGCAGGTTCGACAGGCTCGGCAACCAGCCCAGCTTGACCGAGAACAGCAGGATCAGCAGGTAGGCGACGAAGAACTCGGGGAACGACACCGCACTCAGGGCCACGCTATTGAGCAGCCGGTCGAACCACGAATTGCGGTACAGCGCGGCGAGCATCCCCAGCAACAGCGCCAGAGGCACCGACACCAGCGCCGCCAGGCCGGCCAGGCACAGGGTGTTGCCCAGGCGACCGCCGACCAGTTCGGCGATGGGCCGCTGGTTGGCCAGCGAAGTGCCCAGGTCGCCCCGCAGGAGATGCCCGACCCAATGCACGAAACGCCAGAATGGCGGTTGGTCCAGGCCCAGTTGGGTGCGGAACGCCGCCAGGGTCTCAGGGGTTGCCGACTGCCCGAGCATGGCCTGGGCGATATCCCCCGGCAGCAACCCCACCGCCAGGAAGATGATCACCGACACCGCGAACAACGACAGCAGCCCCAGCGCCAGGCGCTGGGAGAGCAGTTTCAGAATACTGTTCATCTCGCGCTCCCGCCTCAGGCCTGCCACCAGCGCTCGATCAACCGCAGGCCGTCCAGTTCGCCATAGGGTGCGGTGAGCCCGCCGTGGGCTACACGGGTCGAGCGCGCCGCCACGGAGCTGGCGAACAACGGGATGATCGCGCCGCAATCGTCACGGCAGATCGCCTGCATTTCGTTGTACATCTCGCGCCGCAACGGGTCGTTGAGTTCGCCCCGGGCCTGGTTGAGCAGGACGTTGAAGCGCGGGTTGTCCCAATGGGACTCGTTCCACGCCGCACCCTTGGCGTAACCGATGCTGAACATGCGGTCGGCGGTCAGGCTGCTGTACCAGAACGAGGTGGTGAATGGCTGTTTGTTCCAGACATTGGAGAAGAATCCGTCCGCCGGCTCGCGTACCACATCGATATCGATGCCGCCCGCCCTGGCCTGTTCCTTGAACAGCACCGACGCGTCCACCGCCCCGGAATACGCCGCATCGCTGGCTTGCAGACGGACCTTGAGCGAATCCACCCCGGCCTTGCGCAGGTAGAACCTAGCCTGGTCGGGGTCGTATTTGCGCTGTGGCAGTTGGGTATTGAGGAAGCGGCTGCCGGGCTGGATCGGATGGTCGTTGCCCACCGCGCCATAGCCCTTGAGCACCGAGGAGAGCAGCACTTCACGGTCGATACCGTGTTTCATCGCCATACGGATATCGTTGTTCTTGAACGCATCGCTGTCGCAGAGCATCGGGAAGGTGTACTGCTGGGCGCCCTTGGTTTCCTCGATGACCATGTTCGGGTTGCGCTTGAGCAGGCCGACGGTCTTCAAGTCGACCTTGTTGATCACATCGACCTGCCCGGTGATCAGTGCGTTGACCCGTGCCGCGCCGTCGGAGATGGCCAGCAGTTCCGCCGCGTCGAAATGCGCGCGACCGGTTTTCCAATAACCGGGGTTGCGCTCCAGGGCCATGCGCACGCCGGGCTCGAAGGACTTGAGGCGATAACCGCTGGTGCCGACGCCGGCGCGCCAGTCGGCCAGGCCGTCCTTGGCGGGCATGATCACCAGGTGATAGTCGGCGACCACATAGGGGAAGTCGGCATTGCCCGAATGCAGTTCGAAGGCCACGCTGTCGTTGCCGGCGGCGCGTACCGCGACCACTTCACCGAGCACGGTCTTGGCCGCGGAGGTGGATTTCTCACCGAGGTGATGCTGGATCGAGGCGATCACATCTTCGACGGCAAGAGGCTTGCCGTTGTGGAATTGCACCCCTGGGCGCAGTTTGAAGGTCCAGATCCTGGCATCCGGCGAGGATTCCCAGCTTTCGGCCAGCTCCGGGATGGCGGAACCGTCCACGGCGATTTCCACCAGGGTGTTGTAGATCGCCGAGAAGCCGACGAAGGTGAAGGTGTCGCTCCAGGAACCGGGATCATAGGAGTCGGAGGTGCTGCCGCCGGCCAGCCCCAGGCGCAGGGTGCCGCCGGGTTTTGGCGTGGCGTCGGCGGCCCAGGCGCTGAGCGGGAAGCCCATGGAAGCGGCAGCGCCGGCCAGCCCGGCCACAGCGCCGAGCTTGAGGAAGTCGCGGCGCTCCAGTGAAAGGCCGTGGGAAAACTGAGGAATCTTGTTGTTATTATCGCTCATCGAATTGCCCCTGTTACGTTGCGGGAAAAGGGTTCGTTTGCTGATGTTGTATTACGGTAAATCCCCGTTCCTTCGGATGGTCACGGTCCTTCGGATCGCCGGGATCATTCGGGTGAGCACGATCATTTTTGTCGGTCTCGAGCCCCCCTTCGCGGGCAAGCCCTGCTCCTACAGGTTTGTGTCGTACGCAAATTCCGCGGAAGACGCCGTACTGTAGGAGCAGGGCTTGCCCGCGAAGAGGCCCGCAAGATCGCCCAAAGCCTCAAGCCAGACGAATCAACGCATCCACCGCCACCGCGCCCTCGGCGTTGACCAGCAGCGGATTCACATCCAGTTCCAGCAATGGCCCGGCGTTCTCGCAGGCGTAATCCGCCACCGCGCGAATCGCCTTGACCAGGTCCGGCATATCCACCGCGGGGCCACCGCGAAAGCCGGTCAACAGCGGTGCGCAACGCAAGCCCAGCAACGCCTGGTGAATGGCCTGGTCGGTGGTCGGCAGCAGCAGGCTGCAGCTGTCCTTGAGCAACTCCACCAGAATCCCCCCGGCGCCGATCACCAGCGCCAGGCCGAAGCCGGCCTCACGCTTGACACCGACGATCAACTCCGCCAAAGGCGCCGACGCCATGCGTTCCAGCAACACCTGATCGAAAACGAGCCCCGGCACCTGTCGGGCCAAGTTGCCGCGCATGGTTTCAAGCGCCGCCTGCAATGCCACCTCGTCCTTGAGGTTAAGGGCGACACCACCGGCCTCGGTCTTGTGCGGCAAATCGGCACTGACCACCTTGAGCACCAGCGGGTAACCCAGGCTGCGGGCCTCGACCAACGCCTGCTCCGGCCGACACAACCGACCCTCGGGCAACGGCAGGCCGAAGGGCCGCAAGGCTTGCTTGGACTGCCACTCATCCAGCAGCCGTCCGCTACCCAGCACAGCATCCGGGCATACCGGCAACAACGCCGCCTCACCGCCATACAACAAGGCCTCGCGCCGCTGGCGGTAATGGGCGATCCGGCCCCAGGCCGCCAGCCCGTCTTCCACCCCTTGCAACGCCGGTACGCCGTGGGCGTGCAGACGTTCGCGGGCATGGGCCGGCAATAACTCGGGAAAGGCCGAGGCAACGAAACCGCTCTTGCCATGCCGCTCCAGGCACTCGCAATACAGCTCCAGCAGGAGATCGCATTCCTTGCGCTCGCCGGTAAACTGCGCCGGATAATCGAGCACCAGCAAGGCGGCATCGGACGGGGTACGCAAGGCCGTTTCGAGCATCTTTGCCAGGGCGTCACGGTCGCCCCAGATCGCCGTGGTGAAATCCAGCGGATTGACCAGGTTGGCGTAGCTGGGCAACACCTGCGCCAGTTCGCCGCGCTGGCCTTCGTCCAGGGCGGACAAGGTCAGGCCATTACGCTCGGCGTAGTCGGCGATCAGCCCCGCATCACCGCCGGAGCAGGCCAGCCCGGTCAGGCTCGGACCCGCCGGCAAATGACCGCAGGCCGCCGCCTTGAGGGTTTCGACAAAACTCACCGGGCCACTGACCCGAATCACCCCGAGACGCGCGAACAGGCTGTCGTACAGCGCATCGGAACCGGCCAGGGAGCTGGTGTGACTGAGGGCCAGCTCGGCACCGATCTGCGACACCCCGGTTTTCAGGGCGATCACCGGAATACCTTTCTCCAGCGCCTTGTACGCCGCCCGGGCAAAACCCTGGACATTCTTCAACCCTTCCAGGTGCAGGCCGATGGCGGTGACCCGTGGCTCGTCGAGCAGCACGTCCATCAATTCGGCCACGCCCAACTGCGCCTGATTGCCCACCGAAGCCATATAGGCCAGGGGCAAGGAGCGGTCGCTCATGGACAGGTTGTAGGCGAAGTTGCCGCTCTGGGTCAGCACCGCCACGCCCTTCTCCACCGCCTTGCCGCCGTGGGCCACCGGCCACAGGGCAACATTGTGCAGATAGTCGAGCAAGCCATAACAGTTGGGCCCGAGCAGCGCCATCTCGCCCGCCGCCTGCAGCAATTGTTCCTGCAGGGCCTGCCCCGCTTCGCCGGTTTCGGCAAAGCCGGAGGCATAGCAGATCGCCCCGCCCGCGCCCTTGGCCGCCAGCTCGGCGACACAGGCCAGGGTCAGTTCGCGGTTGGTGGCGATAAACACCGCGTCCGGTCCACAGGGCAACTGCGCAACCGACGCCACGCAGGGAATCCCGTCGAGTTCGGCATGCTGCGGATTGACCAACCACATCTGGCCCGGGAAACCGCCGTCGGCACAGCGCTTGAACGCCCGCGCCATGCTGCGCCCACCCACGAAGGCCAGGTGACGCGGCGCAAGCAGGCGCTTGAGGTTGTCTCTGATGGACATAGTGCTCTCCTGGTCCGATCAGCGCAGCAGCGGCCGCAGCAGTTCGCGAGAAATGATATGGCGCTGGATTTCCGAGGTGCCTTCCCAGATCCGCTCGATCCGCGCATTGCGCCAGATCCGCTCCACCGGCCCTTCGTCCATCAGGCCCATGCCGCCAAAAATCTGCACCGCTTCGTCGGCGGCGCGGCCCAGTACTTCGCTGGCGAACAGCTTGGCCATACCGGCCTCACCGTCGGTCATGGTGCCCTGGTCCATTTTCCAGGCGGTGTGCAGGGTCATCAGTTCGGCGGCGCGGATTTCCGTGGCCATGTCCGCCAGCTTGAAAGAGATGCCCTGGTAGGTACCAATGGCCTGGCCGAATTGCTTGCGATCGGCCGACCATTGCAACGCCACATCCAACGCCCGCTGGGCCTGGCCGACACAGTTGGCCGCGACCATCACCCGCCCGGCGGTCAGCCAGGCATTGGCGACGTCCCAGCCCTTGCCGATCTCGCCCAGCACCTTGGCCGCCGGGACTCGGCAGTCGTCGAAGAAGATTTCGCTGGTGTGATAACCGCGGTTGCTGACGCATCTCGGGCCACGGCGGATGGTCATGCCGGGAGTGTCGCGATCCACCAGGAACGAGGTCACGGCGTTGCGCTGGCGGCCATTGTGTTCGTAGGTGTCGGTCACCGCGAAGACGATGGCGAAGTCCGCGTGCCCGGCATGGCTGATGAAATGCTTGCTGCCATTGAGGACGAAATCATCGCCATCGCGCACCGCACGGGTCTTGATCGCATTGGCATCGGAGCCGGCGCCGGGCTCGGTCAGGGCGAAACAGTCGACCTTTTCACCGCGCACACAGGGCAACAAGTAGTCCTCGATCTGCACCCCGGTGCAGGCCATCAGGATCTTCGACGGGCGCGCGACAAACACATGCAGCGCCCAGGACACTTTTGACAGCTCACGCTCGATCAGCGCCTGGGACAGGTAGTCGAGGCCACCGCCACCGACTTCTTCCGGCATGTTGAAGGCATAGAAGCCAGCCGCGATGGCCTTGGCGCGAATCTGTGCGGCCAGTTCCGGCGACACCGCGTCGGCGCGGTCAACGGCGTCCTCATGGGGCAGCAGTTCTTTCTCGACAAAGCTGCGAACGGCGTCCACCAGCATGTCCTGCTCTTGGGTCAGTTGGAAATTCATGGGGTACCTGCTGTTCGGTTACTGGCCGATAAAATGAGGGGCGCGTTTTTCCACCGCGGCCTGGAGTGCCTCGGCACCATCGCGGCTGCGACCGCAGAGCAGGCCGGCGGCCTGTTCGGCCTGGAGCTGTTCGGCCAGGCTGCGCTGGGCGCCGTCGCGGATCAGCACTTTGCTCTGGGCAAAGGCGAAGGTCGGGCCTGACGCCAGTCGGGCGGCCAGCTCGGTGGCGGCGGATGCCAGCTGCTCATCGGCGCAGACTTCGCTTACCAGGCCGGTGGCCAGGGCGCGGTCGGCGCCCCAGAGTTCGTCGAGGAACAACAGGCGCTTGGCCTGCTCGCTACCGATCAGGCGTGGCAAGTGCCAACTGGCCCCGGCGTCCGGCGAATAAGCCATGCTGGTATAGCCGGCCTTGAAGCGCGCCGATTGCGCGGCCAGGCGGAAATCGCAGCACAGGGTCAGGTCCATCCCGGCCCCCACCGACGTGCCGTTGATGGCGGCGATGGTCGGTTTGGCGAAGTTGTACAGGCGATTCATCAGGAGGTGGGCAGTTTCGGTCCAGCCATAGCTTTCGAGGATTCCACGGCGTTCGGCATCAGCCCATTCCGCCAGGTCCGCGCCGGCGCAGAAGCTGCGGCCGCTGCCGGTCAGCACCAGCACCCGCACCGCTGGGTCGGCTTCGAAGCGTTCCAGCAGGTCGATCAGTGCCTTGAGGGTGGGAATGTCCAGCGCATTGCGTTGCTCGGGACGGTTGAGGGTGATCCGGGCGATGCCGGCCTCGACCGCGTGAAGCAGTGTCGGGTGGGAGGTCATGAAGGGCCCTCGTCTTATTGTTTTTGAGCGTGAGGTGAAGCGTTGCGGTCGATACTAAACAAGTGTTCAGTAACATCGCAATCTCTTGGGAAAATCCGCAGATGCGCGGACTTAAAGGGCAAGTCATTGATTAAAAATGGGATTTATAAAATCGAAGGCAAGACCGCGAGCAAGTTGTTACATCTTCGAACAACTCCCCTTGATAGCCGTCGAATAATCAACATGGCTGATATCGACTATGCCTGTGACCCTCTTACACCGCCGCCCGCCAATGTCTAGACTCGCTTTCCGTCCGTTCCAGAGCCTTCGCCGATGAATAACCACCCCGCCCCCGTGATGACCCGAGCCCTGGTGATGTTGTTCGCCTTCTGCTGTGGCGCCATTGTGGCCAACATCTACTACGCCCAGCCGATCATCGAGCTCATCGCTCCGGACCTCGGTATTTCCGCCCACAGCGCCAGCCTGATCGTGTCCCTGACCCAGATCGGCTACGCCCTGGGCCTGTTTTTCCTGGTGCCGCTGGGTGATCTGCTGGAAAACCGCAAGCTGATGATCGGCACCGCGCTGATCGCTGTGATCAGCCTGGTGGCCGCCGGCCTGGCCCGCCAGCCCGGTGTGTTCCTGGTGGTGTCGCTGCTGATCGGCTTCAGTTCGGTATCGGTGCAGATCCTGATTCCCCTGGCCGCGCACCTGGCCCCTGAAGAATCACGCGGGCGCGTGGTGGGCGGGATCATGGGCGGCCTGCTGCTGGGTATCCTGCTGGCGCGGCCGCTGTCCAGCGTGATCGCCGACCACTTCGGCTGGCGCACGGTGTTTATCGCCGCCGCCGTGCTGATGCTGTTCATCATGCTGGTGATCCTCACCACCATGCCCAAGCGCCAGCCCAACCACAGCGCCACCTACGGGCAACTGCTGGGGTCGCTGGGGAAACTCTTTCGCGACCAACCGGTGCTGCGTCAGCGCGCCTGGTACCAGGGCCTGATGTTCGCCACCTTCAGCCTGTTCTGGACCGCCGTGCCCCTGGAGCTGTCGCGGGTCCATGGCTTGTCGCAGTCGCAGATCGCCTTGTTTGCCCTGGTCGGAGCGATGGGGGCCATCGCCGCGCCGATGGCGGGTCGGCTGGCGGATGCCGGGCATACACACCGGGCGTCCTGGCTGGCGATGTTGCTGGCAACCCTGAGCTTTGCCCCGGCGCTGATTCATCCGGCCTATAGCGTGATCGGCCTGGCGGTGACCGGCGTGTTGCTGGACTTCGCGGTGCAGATGAACATGGTGCTCGGGCAGCGTTCCGTCTACGCCCTTGATGCAGCCAGCCGCGGGCGCCTGAATGCCTTGTACATGACCAGCATTTTCATCGGCGGCGCTACTGGCTCGGCCCTGGCCAGCGTGTTGTATGAGCAAGGCGGCTGGCTGGCGATCATGGCGCTGGGCAGCGCGATGCCGCTGGTGGCGCTGTTGAGTTTCCTGATGGTCGCGAGCCGTCGGAAGCGGCAGATGGCGGTGGCATAGAATCTTGTATGATCTGCGCTTTGCACACCACAGGGCGTGGATCATGACCGCAACGAAAGACCGGGTTCGCATCATCGACAGCACCGTCCTCTCGGACGACTGGTACCTGCTGAAGAAAACCACCTTCGATTTCCTGCGCAGCGACGGCACCTGGCAGCGGCAAAGTCGCGAGACCTACGACCGCGGCAATGGCGCGACCATCCTGCTGTTCAACCGCGAAAAACAGACCGTGGTGCTGACCCGGCAATTCCGCTTCCCGGTATTCGTCAACGGCCACGACGGCATGCTGGTGGAAGCCGCCGCCGGCCTGCTGGAAAACGCCTCACCCGAAGACCGCATCCGCGCCGAAGCCGAGGAAGAAACCGGCTACCGCGTACAGAACGTGGAAAAAATCTTCGAAGCCTTCATGAGCCCGGGCTCGGTGACCGAGAAACTGCATTTCTTCCTCGGCGAATACGACGGCGACAGCAAGGTCAGCCACGGTGGCGGCCTGGAAGCCGAGGGCGAGGACCTGGAAGTGCTGGAGTTGTCCCTGGACGACGCACTGCAAGCCGTCCGGCGTGGGGAAATCGTCGATGCCAAGACCATCATGCTGTTGCAGTATGTGGCCTTGAACAAGACCCTCGACACCCCGCGCTGACCCCGGCTCACACCGGCGAGTACGGCAAAGCCCGCTTGTGCGCAGTCCTGGCGTAGGCGGCTTCGATGATCGCGCTGGCCCGCGCCGACACCGGCAGCCCCAGCAAGTAGGCGTCGATCTCGGCATAGGTGCAACCATAGGCGAGCTCGTCCGGCCTGCCCGGCACCAACTCCTCAAGGTCGGCTGTCGGCTCCTTGTACACCAGTGGCTCGGGAGCCCCCAGGGCCAAGGCCAGCCGCCGCACCTGGCCCTTGCTCAAACCGGACAAGGGCGCCAGGTCGCAGGCCCCGTCACCGAACTTGGTGAAAAAACCCATCAGCGCCTCCGCGGCGTGATCGGTGCCGACCACCAGCCCGTTGACGAAATTGGCGAGGGCATACTGGGTCATCATCCGCGCCCGGGCCTTGACATTGCCTTTGACGAAATCCACCTGTGCCGGTATCGCGTCCTGGTCCTCGATTTCAAGACTGCCCATCAACCCGTCCACACAAGCCGAGATATTCGCGGTGCTGATCTGGTCCGGCCGGATAAAGGCCAGGGACGCCTGGGCATCGCTTTCATCAGCCTGGGTCCGATAAGGCAAACGCATGGCGATAAAGCGCGCCGTCCCCCCCTCCTCCCGCAACTGCTCCACCGCCAACTGACACAGCCGCCCCGCCGTCAGTGAGTCGACGCCGCCGCTGATCCCCAACACCAGCGCCTCGCAACCGGAGCGCTTCAACAGCGCCTTGATGAAGTTGATGCGGCGAGCCAGTTCCGCCGCCTCGTCGCCCGGTACCAACTGCCGGTTCACCCCAAGCACCTTGGCAATACGATCCTGATTCTCGGTTCCCATCTCACACCTCCAGTTTCTGGTTGAATTCAGTCACGTTGAACACCTGCGCCGCATAACGCAGGAACGAAGGGTCTTCACAAACGTTCTTCACCGGGTCATCGGAGAACTTCACCACCGGTTCGCCGTGGACCCGCACCAGCTTCATCACGATACTCAGTGGTTCGACCCCATCGACATCGCAGGCAAGGCTGGTGCCCATGCCGAAACCGAAGCGGGCCTTGCCGCGGATATGGCGCAGGATCGGCAGGCACTTCTCGAAGTTCAGGCCATCGGAAAACATCAGGTCCTTGGTCATCGGATCGATCCCCAACTGTGCATAACGCGCCAGCACCTTGTCGGCCCAGACAATCGGATCGCCCGAGTCCTGGCGCAGGCCATCGTAGAGCTTGGCGAAATACAGGTCGAAATCCTTGAGGAAGAAATCGGTGCTGATACAGTCGGTCAGGGCGATGCCGAGACGTCCGCGGTATTCGCGCACCCAGTTCTCCAGCGCCGCATTCTGGCTTTCCCGCAGACGGCCGAGTTGCTGGTGCACCATCAGCCATTGGTGGGCCATGGTGCCGATCAGCGGAAGGTCGAACTCATAGGCCAGGTGCGCATTGCTGGTGCCGACGAACACGCCAGGGAAATCCCGCCGCATGATATCCACCACCTCACGCTGGGCACGGAACGACAGCCGGCGACGGGTCGAGAAGTCCGAGACCCGCAGGTCAGCCAGTTCCTCGCGGCTGAGGTTTTTCTCCAGCCACTCGAACTTCTGGTAGAGCTTGCGGCTGACATCTTCCAACGCCACGTCCGGGTATCTGTCGCGGTTGCGCAACTCGCTGACCAGGGCCAGTACCGGCTGTTCGAACATGATGCAGTGCAGCATCGGGCCGCGGACGCGGATGCTCAGCTGACCGTCGATTTCGCTGACATGGATATAGCTCAGGTTGAACCGGAACAACCCGAGGAACTGCTCGAAGTCCGGGGTCAGGTATTCGCGAAAACGCCGGTTGAACAGGAAGCGCAGTTCACCGTCGCGCATTTGCAGATCAGCGAGTTTTTCCAGCTCCAGGCGCAGCTCGGGGATCAGGTGCGTGAGCTTCTCCCGGGAACGCACGATGAACTGATACTCCACCTCGACGTTGGGGTACTGGTGCAGCACCGCCTGCATCATGGTGAAAGTGTAGTAGTCGGTATCCAGCAGTCCCTGGATGAGGCCGCCTTCGCGGTTGAATGCACTTTCCATGACTTACTCCTTGTGACCCGCCGCGCGGGCCAGCTGTTCGCGACTGCTGATGACCTCGACACGCGCCTGTTGCAGGTCGTGGACCGCCTGCTGCGCGCCGTCAGCGCTGAGGGCACGGCAGGCCGGCAGGTAGACGATGACCTTGAAACCCGCCCCCGCCAGCTGCAACGCGGTGGTCTTGACGCAGAAATCCAGGGCCAGGCCACCGACGATCACCTGCCGGACGTGCCGGGCATTCAGGTACTCGATCACGCCGGTGGAGAGTTTGTGCTGGAGGTCGTGGAAGCAGGCGCCGTAAGGGTGCAGTGCCGGCTCCACGCCCTTCCAGACAAAATAGTCGTAGTCCTGGGGCACCGGCAGTTCATCGAGCAGCGTGAAACCTTCAGTGCCGGGGACGCAGTGGCTGACCCAGGTCAGGTCGGCATGCTCAAGGCCAGTGGGCTTGAGCATCTGCTCGTGGGAGCTCACCACCCAGGGTGCCTGGGGACTGTGGGCGTCCTTGCTGCCGATGCGGATATCGGCCAGCGAGGCCATGAAATTCAGTTCGGCACCGATCAGGTGACCGCCCACCACCGGCAGCTCATCCGGGCAGAGTGGCGTGAAGCCTTTCTGGGCGTCGACATCGAAGGCGGCGGTCTTGATCACTTGAGCATTCATGGCTGTTTCTCCCTTGGTGATGAAACAACGGTACACGTCATGTACTTTCAATGCAAGCGCGACGCCATTGACTTCTCTATTATCTATTCTGAATCAATCTATTTCATGAGCCCGTCACTTGATACATAAGTACATGACGAGTACCTTTAAGACAAAGGAGACCCTACCATGTACGAACTCGCAATCTACGGCGGCGCCTTCAACCCCCCGCACGCCGGTCACGCCCAGGTGATGATCGAAGCCTCCCGTCACGCGCGCTCGCTATGGGTGGTGCCATCCTTCAGGCATCCCCATGGCAAGCACATGGCCAAGTACGAGCGGCGCCTGGACTGGCTGCGAGCGATCGTCGAACAGGTGCGTCCGGCCTGCTCGTCGGCGATTTCGGTGTGCCGGATCGAGCAGCAATTGGCCCGGGAGACCGAGGCGCCCATCTACAGTTATGAACTGCTCTGCGCCCTGGCCGAGATGACCGGACTGCCCACCCGCCAGATCGCCCTGGTGGTCGGGCACGATGTCGCCGCGCAGTTGCCGGACTTCCATCTGGGGGCGCAATTGCTCGAGCGTTTCTCCGTGCTGTGCGTGGAGGAGCAAGCGGGCGTGCGCAGTACACTGCTACGCGAACGGCTGGCGCAGGGCGAAACATTGCCCGCCCACTGGATGGCACCCGGCATGGATCCGGTAGACTACGGGCTCTATGCCGTACACAGGACTTGATATGCCGGACCGTTCCCCCACCGCACCGAGGAAAAGCGACTACCTGCACACCGTCGACTTGTGCGTGCTGTTCTACTGCCGTCACTCCCAAGCCCTGCAGATCCTGCTGCACAAACGTGAAGCCGATCCCTTCGAGGGCCATTGGGCCCTGCCGGGCGTGGTGGTCAACGGCGCGGTGGCCGACCTGACCCTGGACGACGCGGTGGAACGCCTGCGCGCCAGCGACAAGGTCAACCTGCCGCTGGCCTGGATCGAACAGGTGGGCACCGTGGGCGATGCCTTTCGCGACCCGCGCTGCTGGTCATCCTCGACCTTCTACCTGGCCATCGTCAGTGAAGAGCCGACCCTGAACGAGCAACAGGCCTGGTTCGCCCTCGACAGCGTCGCCGATGCTTCGGTGCGCCTGCCCTTCGATCACAACGCACTGGCGGCGGCAGCCCAGGAACGGCTGTTGTCCAAATCGCTGTACAGCAGCCTGCCGCTGATGTTCCTCGGTACCGAGTTCAGTGCCCCGGAAGCCACCGCGATCTTTTCCCTGGTACTGGCGCGTCCGGTGCTCAAGACCAGCACCCGGCAACGCTTGCTGAAGATGACCGAAGCCGGCTACCTGCGGGAAACCGGGCGCAAGAAACAGGGAGACGGCGGCCGTCCGCAAGCCACCCTGGAACACCTCAAACCTGACGCGCTCTATCTGTTCGACCGCTGCTTTCTGGAGTAATGCCACGCATGAAGCCCGACACCGAATCCGAATGCCTGCTGCACACGCCCTACTTCGATGTGGTCAAGGAGCGGGGTTATTTCATCATCAAGGAAGCCCAGGCCATCAATGGCGTGGTCGCGGTGCCCGTCCTGCCGGATGGTCGCCTGATGCTGGCGGTGCTGCAACGCCGGGCCATCGGCGCCCAATCGATCGAGTTTCCCCGTGGCGCCATCGACCTCGGTGAAACCGCCTGTGATGCTGCCGCCCGCGAACTGCTGGAAGAAACCGGCTGGCCGGCGCTGAAGGTCACGGAACTGGGCCTGCTGCACAGCAACACCTCACTGATCGCCAGTGCGGTTGCCGTCTGCCGGGTGGACATTGATGGCGAAGCGGTGGAAGACACCGATGGCGAGGTCGACAAGGTGCTGTTCGTCACACTGGCCGAACTCAAGGCAATGATTGCCGCCGGTAGGATTACCGACGGACATACCTTGTCGGCGGCGATGATGCTGATCGCCCAACCCTTATAGGTTCAGGCTACCGGTGATGCAGGTCACGGCGGCACCGCCGACCCAGATTTCGTCACCCACCTGCTCCACACTGATCCGCCCGGCACGGCCCATCGCCGTGCCCTGGCTGACCCGATACGACTGCGGTGCCCGCCCCTCTCCCAGCAGCCAACGCGCAATACCGGCGTTCAGACTGCCAGTGGCGGGGTCTTCACACATGCCCTCACCGGCGATAAGAGCACGCACTTCGAACTGACATTCGTCGCCATCCAGTGCTGGGTTCCAGGGCGCCACCAGCCCCACCGCCAGCCCTTTCAATTGGGCATAGTCGGGTTTTACCGCCAGTATCCGTGCCCGATCGGGCAGCATCAGCACCAGCCAATCAACGCCATTGTCGACCCACTGGGCATCGAGCACCTCCTCCGGAGCCAGTCCCAGGCCGAGGCGAACCCGCTCACGCAACGCCTCGTCCAGGGGGCCTGCGCGACGCAGCGGCGGCGCGATAAAGGCCAGGTCATCGCCCTCGCGCCGAATCCGTACCAGGCCGATCCCGCACTCCTGGACGATCTCCTCGCCCCGGGGCACGCCACCGGCTTCCAACCAGGCATGGCAGGACCCCAGGGTCGGGTGACCGGCGAAAGGCAGCTCCCTGATCGTGGTGAATATTCGTACCCGGTAATCAGCCCGAGGATCCTGGGGCGCCTGCAGGAAGGTGGTTTCGCTGAGATTGGTCCAGGTTGCGAAGGCCTGCATCTGCTCATCGGTCAGTTGGTCGGCGGCGAAGACCACAGCCAGTGGATTGCCCTTGAATGACTCGCGGCTGAAAACATCCAGTTGCTTGAAATCGTGCTGGCTCATGGTCGGGCTCCCTGGCGGAAAAAGGTCGGCGGTCAGTGTTGGGATTTCATCACACAACCCGACTCTTGAACCCACACAGTCAGGCCATTTTCAGCCACTACACCTGCCGGTGTTCCTACATCATTGCCGTCGATGGTCACCATCGACCCAATGAAGTTCTCTTAAAAATCCAGGCGCGTAACCTTGGCTCCATACCCAACACATAACACCCGGAGCACACCACCATGAAACGCCAACTCTTTCTCGGCCTCGCTTTCTCGGTACTGGCAGTCAACGCTTTTGCTGCATCCTCGGCTCAACCCGTGGTCGCACACACTCAACAAGCAGTCGCTGAAGGCGGCTCTGATCGTCTGATCGATCGTCGTGTAGCTGAAGGTGGCTCTGATCGCCTGATCGACCGTCGCGTTGCCGAAGGTGGTTCCGACCGTCTGATCCAGAATCGTGCATGAGTCGCGTTACCGCAGCATCCAGCCAAGAGCCCGGCCTTATCAGCCGGGCTTTTTCTTTGCGCGCTGTCTGGGTCAGATCCCGTCGCGAGCAATGTCCATCGCGAAGTAACTCAGAATAATGTCCGCTCCGGCGCGCTTGATGGCACCCAGGCTTTCGCGAACGATACGGTGCTCGTCAATGGCCCCGGCCTGGGCACCGAACTTGATCATCGCGTACTCGCCACTGACCTGATACGCCGCCAGGGGCAGGCGCGACGCTTCGCGGATATCGCGAATGATGTCGAGGTAGGCACCGGCCGGCTTGACCATCAGCACATCGGCCCCTTCCTGCTCGTCCAACAGCGACTCGCGCACCGCCTCACGCCGGTTCATCGGGTTCATCTGGTAAGCCTTGCGGTCGCCCTTGAGCGCCGTACCGCCCGCTTCGCGGAACGGGCCATAGAGCGCCGAGGCGAACTTGGTCGAATAGGCCATGATCGAGGTGTCGAGAAAACCGGCGGCGTCCAGGGCACTGCGAATGGCCTGGACCTGGCCGTCCATGGCCGCGGACGGCGAGATGAAATCCGCTCCCGCCTGTGCCGCTACCACCGCCTGGCGCCCGAGATTCTTCAGGGTCGCATCGTTGTCGACCGCGTCGCCATGCAGCACGCCGCAATGACCATGGGAGGTGTACTCGCAGAAACAGGTGTCGGACATCACCACCATTTCCGGTGCCGTGTCCTTGCAGATCCGCACCATGCGCGCCACCAGGCCCTCTTCGTTCCAGGTGTCGCTACCCGTCGCGTCCAGATGGTGGGAGACACCAAAGGTCATCACCGACTTGATCCCGGCCCGAGCGTAACGCTCGATCTCGCTGGCCAGTTTCTTTTCCGGGATCCGCATTACACCGGGCATGCTGGTGATGGGCACAAAATCGTCGATACCTTCCTCGACGAAGATCGGCAATACCAGGTCATTGAGGCTGAACTCGGTTTCCTGGAACAGGCCGCGCAGGCTTTCATTTCGACGCAGGCGACGCAAACGCGTCGTCGGAAATAGCTGTGACATCGTGTTTCCCGAGGCTGATTCAAAAGAGACGGATTCAGAAGCTACCGAGCTTAGGCCAGTCTCCCGCTGTTTTACACCGGCAGATCAAGAAAGGTCTGTTACGCAGGCTGCAACAGCGCAAGCCCCTTGAATTCATGGACTACGACCGTAAAACCGGTGAAACCAAGACTTACCGGTCACATTTCGTCCATCCGGCCCTTTTACATAGTTGTAAGAAATCGCGATTTTGCAATATGTAGTGCTTAAAAATATTCACTACAAAACGGTTGACGCCTTCTTTCCGCGCTTGCATGATGGACCTGCCTCCCCGATCGGGAGCGCCGCAAAAGCTGTTGTTACAACAGGCTCGACAAGCCGTCGAGCTGTTCCGGATCTGTACTGCCCACAAGGCAGATTGATGAAGCTGACCTGGCGTGATCGTCCCAACGGGCGAGAAGCACCGGCCTAACGTCCTCAAAATGCTTGTGGCTGACTTCGTTACTGTCGTCAGCGCCGTTCTAAGGATCGCGCTGTTGCTTCTTATCGTTGAAACGTTGCGTGTAGCAGGGTTTGAACCCCGCTACATAAATCGCGCCCAGGGCCGGCGCCACACTCGACGGACACCATTGTCCGTGTGCGGCACCGCAGCAATTCGCCGTCTTGGCAACGATACACACGTAAACCAGACAGATTAACGAGTGGTCAAAGGGGCTTTAACATGAATCTGAACAATCAAACGACTATCGATCAACTGGCTGGCCTGTTCGCATCGCGCAAAGACAGCCTTGACGACCATATTCTCTGGATCAGCCAGACCGGAGACGTGAAACTCGACCCTCGCTCGCCCTACGCCGACGAGCGCGCCTTCAGCCAGGCCCAGCCCGCGCTGTTCGCCTGCATCAAGATGTACCGCCGGGGCCAGGGCTATGTCGGCAAGAAAGCCGCAGCCGACAAAGACTTCATGGCTCGCGTGCTGCAATCGCTGAAGTCGGAATGGGCCGCTCACCACGCCCTGCCGAAGAGCGCCTGAAGACTCGCTATAACTGAGTAGCGCAAGGCGTCTCACACAAAACCCGGCTATCCAGACTGTGTGAAAACCTAGCAATCTGCTGGCCGGTTAAAGAAAATGCCCGTATCGCAAGATACGGGCATTTTTCTTATGCGCTATATCCAAGGTGAAAATCGCTCTCAGAGCGCGCTGTTTCCACTGTCGCTGTATCGCCGGGTTTTGTCTTTCTGGAGGCGCGACTCGACGGCCCCCCACTGCCGTGCAAAATCCAGAAGCGTGCTGGATTTGTCCAATTTCCCGCCGCCCCACTCCTCCACACTTGAGCCATGGCCACAGCGCCACGGCCCGATTCCAACGAGGAGAAATACCATGAGCGATTATGTGTTCGCCCCCCCTGCCACCCCATCCCTGGCCGTTGAAGGCGAGTCCGCGCGCTTTCCGATTCGCCGGGTGTTCTGCGTCGGCCGCAACTACTCCGAACATGCCCGGGAAATGGGCCACGACCCGGACCGCGAACCGCCGTTCTTCTTCATGAAGCCCGCCGATGCGGTGGTGCCGGCCAGCGGCGTGATCGCCTACCCACCGCTGACCGAGGACCTGCACCATGAGATCGAGCTGGTGGTAGCCATTGGTGAAGGTGGTACGGATATCGATCCGGACGACGCCCTCGCTCATGTCTGGGGTTACGGCGTCGGTCTTGACCTGACGCGGCGTGATATCCAGGCCCAGGCCAAGAAGCTCGGACGGCCGTGGGATTGGGCCAAGGGGTTCGACGAGTCGGCGCCTTGCACGGCCTTGCGTCGCGCCACTGCGCTGGGATATCCGCAAAGCGGCGCGATCTGGCTGAAGGTCAACGATGTCGAACGCCAGCGCGGCGATCTGGCGGACCAGATATGGTCGGTGCCGGATGTGATCAGCCATATCTCGTGCTCGGTAGAACTCAAGGCTGGCGACCTGATTTTCACCGGCACACCGGCCGGCGTCGGTGCTCTGGTGGCGGGTGACCGGATCAGCGCGGGAATCGAGGGGATCGCCACGTTCGAGTTGACCATCGGTCAACGCTGATCGGCGACCGGAATGTCGCCAGCGCAATCAAGGCACTGGCGGCAACCAGCGATCCAAGATGCAACCATCAGTAATGACTCACTGACGAACTCGATCCGGCATGTACGCTTGCCGCAGACCCCGCCCAAAACAGCACATTGGGCTCGAGGGCATTCATGATCAGTGGGAGAACTTCTTTTCCCTTCGATGAAATTTCCTAGAACGCTCCAAGCACTTGTTTGCGCCTGATCTGAACGCTAGGCTTCACTCCGTCACTGTCAATTCAGTGAGCGAGTTTAGTCATCCGCTGTCTGATCAGGCGCACAGTGCCACCTTCTCCGAGGCGCTTTTTTTCGGCCTCCGTTTTAAGGGTGGTCATGCACAGGGCACTTTGGTGCAGCGTTTTTCCTGATCACTGGCCGACTAATCCTACATCTTACGGACCCCTTGCATCATTCATTCTTTGAGACACTCATCCTATGAAAGCCTTGACCAGGCACTTAACAAGACAGATTGCCGAAAGACCCTGCCTGGGTATTTTCTTTACCACACTTATCATCTTCATGGGATTACAATACAAGGCCGCCATCCTTAACTATACAACTCGCTTTGTCGATTTTGCAGACTACATGCTCCACCACGGCGTGACGCTGTTTCCTATTGCCGAAGACTTGAAACCTTACCCTGACTATACGATTGCAAACACCTTCCTGATTTATTTGGCTTCCTTACCTTTTGGTCGGATATCCATTCTTTCGATGGGTTTACCCTACTGCATTTCAGCGGCCTTGACGCTGGTGTTTATTTACAAACTGGGGGCATTGCATGAGAGAAAATGGGGGTTGTATGGTGTCCTTTTTTCGCTGTTCACCTGGGCGTTTCTGGATGGGGTCAATTCTTTAGCGCTTGACGTCTATCCCGCGCTGTTTACGGTGATCTGCTTCTACCTGGCCTATTCCGCAGACTTGAAAAAAGACCCATCGCGCCTGTTTTTTGTGTTTGTCGGGTTGGCACTGGGTTTTATGTTCCGCGGCCCTATTGGCCTGATCGGCCCGGCGATCGTTGTCGCGTCTTATTATCTGCTGAGCAGGCAGTGGCGCAGGTTTTTTTTATTTTCATTGATCTCTGGCCTGATTTTCATTTCAGGTGCTGCCTTGCTGGCATGGGCCGCTTACCTGCAAGGCGGCACAGCTTTCATGCAAGATGTATTGATGATGCAAGGGCTGGAGCGCTTCGCCAGCAACCATTCGCCGCGCTATTACTTCTATTTTACCGGAGGATTGCTGGTCTACGGTGTCACGGCATTTTTTGCCTTGATCGTTATCGTAAAAAAACACAGACAATTCTTTTGTGCGCCTCGACAGTTCGACAACGGCATGCTGCTTTATCTCAGCGCGTGGTTGCTTGCCCTGCTTATACTCTTCACCATTCCCAACTCGAAAAAATCGCGCTATATACTTTCAATCACACCAGCCATCTCGCTATTGGCCGCCTATATTTTTGTCGATAAATCGGGCGTATTTCTCAGAGCAAAAAACTGGCTGCTGCGGTTCTGCCTGGGGCTCCCCGCCGTTGGATTGGGGTTGGCCTTCCTAGTACTGATATATAACGCTTACGCAACGACTCCACTGCAACCAAACTATCCAGGTATTCTCGGTAGCTTTGTTGCTCTTACCGCCGTCCGTTACACGCTAATCAAATATTGGTCCGGACATCCGCATCGTGAACTGATTACCCTGTCGTTCGGGGTCGGAGCATTTCTCTTGCTGGATGCATTTTTCTTTAACCCCATCACTTATCACCTCGAGTTGGCGAACGAGCCGACGCCCAGGTTTCTCCCCTATTGGTTTTGGTGAGAATCCTCCGAGGGTAAGCCCAGGTGCTGAGCGGACACACCATCAGCCCTGGCGCCTGACAGGACTCCGTCATGGAACGGGAGGCGGCGCTTCCCGCGACGTTGATGATAATGGTCGATGTCTCGCCACTGACTGAGACCAATCCACGACCAGGCGCGACCGTCACCAACCTGCCGTACTTGAGTAAAGGATACGGCTCAGGCTGTATCGTCCTTGATGATCGCCAGGGCGAATGTAATGCAACGCAGGCCTGACATCGGCGGTGATACTGTCTGGCGATTGGGCGCCAAGCGAGAGAACTCTCTTTCCCTTGAGTGAAATTTCCTAGAAAATCCTGACCACTTGTTTGCGCCTGATCTCATGGCTAGGCTTCACTCCGTCACTGCCAATTCAGTGACCGGGTTTAGCAGCTCGTTTTTACCGAGGCACGCAAGTGCCGCCTTCCGTTCAAGCGGCGTTTTTTTTGCGCCTGCTGTTCTTTATGGTGGCTGTGCGTGGGGCACTTTCGAGTGCGCCGGGTCCCTTGGTAACCGGTCTGCTAACCCGCGTACAGTCGCCACCCATTCCGTTTAGCAGCGATGTCTGGCGACTCCACTTACCAAGGAGTTTTGCCATGTTCAAGGTCACCCCCAATCCGCCTGTGACACTCAACGTTGAAACCATCGACCCTCGTGCCGCCGACCGGGCTTTGTCTCACTACAATCTCGGGCCGGACGCTGGTTCGAAGCCCGCACCAAACGCTGCGCTGCATGATCATCTACCTGCCCCAAGACACCAGGAAGATGCCTTGGTCAACGTCTATTCGATTCTGCAATCCGCTGCGGCCACGGCCTATGAGCACGCCGATAACCAAACCGGCTCGAACCGCAAAGTGGCGATGGGTGTGGTGCACCTGATTGAGCTGGCACAGTTGAAGATGGACTCGGTGCTTGATGGACAGAGCATCAGCGTCGGCGGCTGATAGGACTGAGTAGTTGAACGGGAAGCCGTACTTCCCGTTCCGCACCCTTTTACACCTTCTTCCTCGCCGCCTGAGGTCGTTTTTTCCGGGTAGCTGGCTTCACCGCCGCCTCCCTTCCCGGCCATAGCGACACGCCCAGGGCAATAAGAATCACCGCACCCAGGCCACACACCGAGATCATCACAACATTCGCCTTCCACTCTCCCGTTGCGACAGCTTCGCTTCTCCAAGCCATCCATGGATGGTCTGGCGACACCCTCAGCCCTTCGGCTGCCGCCTTGTCGCAGAATCGTTTCGTCAGCGCGTTCTGCTCACTCTGGCTGATAACAGGATCGGGGTGACGGCTATACCTCGGCGTATCTGGCGGCGTCCAGGTTTCCTGATAGTGACGAGCGAAGTCGTCCCCGTAGCTGAACGTAGCCGAGACGTCCCACCACGAGTCCTGTTTGCTGTAGCGCATGTTCATCGAACATTGATCGACACGAGCCGCAACCGACGGCCAGTCACGCGCTTGCCAAAGCGTGGTGGCATCGTAAAGCCCCATGCCAGCACAAACCAGGAAGACGATCCCGAACACGATGAGGACAATCGAACGAATACCAGAGAAGAAGGTTATGACCCAGGTAAAAAATCTCTGCATGATTTCCCTTGAGAGGTAGCCTTTGGTTTCTCAAATCGGACTCAAAAGCCCGATACGCTCGCCACGGGAATACGCGCCTCTGACTGGGTGACATCGTAGACATGCTGTTCGCAGCGGTCACCCACAAACTGAAACTCCACCAGATAGACCTTGCTTCGCTCCGGTGTGAATGTGCTTCTAACCGGGCCACATCGGTAGATACGCCCAATGCTCTCGTCACTAGCGTAACCCGAGACCACGAACGGTTGATCGGCGTCGGCCTGTACCTCCAACTGCGGGAAGCGCTTCAACGTTGCGCTGCTAACCGTTTCGTTGAGCGTGGCAATCCAGCCGAACACCTTGCCCCGACCGGTATCCACTACAGTTCCCTGTACATCCATGCGCTGGTCAGGATCCATTGCGCGCCTGATCGAAAACTCTACTGGGTGGGTGGCACCCGACGCTTTCATGATGACCTTGGCGTGCTGCGCATCGACGGCCACCTTGTTCTGGCGCAGTTGGATACCGTCCTTGAGCAAACTGGGGGAAGAGTCTCTGACGTTGGATTTACACCCAGACAATATCAGAATCAGGCTCAACATTAGCAGTGACGTTTTTTTCATGAACACTCCATGTACACTATTAAAAAATACTTGCCGCCAGACAAGGGTATCTCAGGAGCAGACCAAATCACCCGTTTCCTTTTGCACCTAACCAGCAGCAGTGAGAAGCCACTCCTTTTCTTCATTTACACTTTACCCAACAATCTTGATAGCCATCCTTTTTTTGGTTCTACCTGAGATATGCAAGAGCTAGAGTCACTTGGATGCATCAGGTCGCCTGGGTATTGTTCATGGCCCAGGCATTGAGTGTCATCTAAACCGAATGCCTTAACCGCAGCTACCGCCTCAAAACACCAACGCCCGAAGTAACTCCCCATTTCTAACGGTTTTTTTGAATCACCAAATACATACCACCAAAGTTGATTTTCACCTCGGCGATTCAACTCCGGATACCAGTGCTCGACAAACTCTAACAGCAAACCGGCCTGTTCCATCTTCGGAGCGTCAATAGCTTTTAGTAGTCGAGCATAAGGTTTAGCATGTAAAAGACCAGACCCAATAGCTCGCCCTGACTGACGACTAGAAATTATACGATCAAGTAACTGGTCCTGCCCTCCCTCACCGACCAAGCTCACCAAACGCAGCCACAGCTCGTCCGAAATCTCCAGCACCAAAGCCAACCCCACCAACCAGAAACACCAGTTGTAATGATTAAGGTCAGACAGGTCAAAAATCCAGTCTCGGCAACTCTCTAAATTTTTCTCAGCGCAAATCTTTTCCGATAACTGATTGGACAACTCCCAAGCGTCAAGCAAATTTGGAAAATACTGAGCCAGACTATCGACCCCAGCCCCCCGAGAGTAACCACTGATCATAAAACGTAAATTATCTTTGGCATATTGAAAAGCAAACTGAGGTGCGTAAACCGGATTTGCAGACGGTTCACTCATTATTTTATTCACCCTAGCAATCCATTCTAGGTCCTTGTTGTGTCGAACGCTCCAGTATTGTGAATCCCCTATCGGAGCACGAATCATGGCTTACCTCCCGAGAAAACCATTGATGGTAGTATCTTAGATGTATCCACTGCCTTCGCTTTACCAAGCGAATCAAGCACTTCAATTTCCGTGGCGCCATCGGGACGCGTTCTCACAACCCAGGTTTCAGTCCTATTTGTACTGATAGATGCAAAAATATCTCGACTTTGATCAAGACCGACAGAGCGTTCGAGACGATCGCCACCAGTGATCCAGTTTTCAGAGCCTTGTTTTCCATCCAATGTACTGCCAAGACCAGAGCTGCCAGATTTCTTGTCATCACCTACAAATTTATACTCTACAATTACATAATCCACACCCGAGCGTTTGACTTTATACAGATCATCAATCCCAGTTTCTCCGACACCTGGAATACGTGCCAGTTTCTCACCATCGGGAATCACTTTCTGAACCGTATCAGCATAGGGGACGGATCTATTTTCGACGCGCCTAGCAGGAGCAGTATCTTACTCATAAAATTAAAAATATAAAAATAAATCCGCCCCCTTTTACACTAATCGGTCCCCTTTGGGGCTCTTCTTCTCCGCTCAGAAAATGGCACGCCTTATTAAGCTTAAATTCTTACGCCACCACCAAAAAGTCAAAATAAAAGACAATGGAAAACCAAGCCATAAAAACACCTTATTAAAATCCGCCATAAAAGGAGTCGCAACGACCAAAACAACGATTAATGAAACCAAACAAAAAACACACCACACCATAACAAACAAACCGATCAGTCTGCATGCGCGCAAAAACAAATTATTTATCATCCTTAATCCCTGTGTAAAAATCAAATGCCTTACCACCAACACCTTTCAAGCAAAAAAGGGGACGCCCATTAGCCGGTCTCGCAGCACCATTCAAATCGGCCCTTTTTAGGTCAGCATTCGGATACGGTAGAAAAAATCTACTTACCTTGCCCACTGAGATTATCTCGCCATGGCGCAATCAACCCGCTCTGGAGGGTTCGATCAATCACACCATTCTCAATACTTCCAACATAAATAGAATCCAATTGAAACTCAAAAGACAGACTCTCCTTTTACGCAAAGGGGACGGATTCATTTTTGATACACCTGACAGGACCACCGC
This sequence comes from Pseudomonas gingeri, assembly GCF_013385425.1. Lineage (GTDB taxonomy): Bacteria > Pseudomonadota > Gammaproteobacteria > Pseudomonadales > Pseudomonadaceae > Aquipseudomonas > Aquipseudomonas gingeri_D. The sequence continues at coordinate 425,066 of NZ_JACAQA010000002.1, forward strand.
TTTACTCACCCCAAAAAATAAATCCGCTCCCTTTTAGATCGATTGCCAAAGTGTCACCAGAGCAATCAAAGCACCGGCGGTAACCACTGATCCAGGGTGCAGCCGTCGGCCTTCGGCAATTCCTGGCTGCTCAGAGGGAGTCGAACACCGGAATCCTGATCAAAGATGCTGACCTGGCAGGTGCCGAAATTATTCGGGCCATCTGCGATGCCACCCTTGATCACATAGCGGGCTCCCGGAATGAACTCACTGACGAAGTCGACCCGGCAGGCGCGGTTACCGCTGGCCCATCCTAGCAGTACCAAATGGATGGGTTTTGCAGCTTCAATGGTGCGAAAACCTTCGGGGCTCGATGTCTCACCACTGACCGAGAACAGCTCACGACCAGGCTTCACTGTCACCGACCTGCCGTACTTGCAGGCCATGGTCGGCGCGTCGGTCAGGCTCAGGCCATTGCGACGATTGCTCATCGCATCCAGCTCGCTACGGATTTGAGCTTGGGGGGCGTTGACGGGAGGAACGTATTGCGGAATTTGCGAGCAACCCGCAATCAGTAGCAGGAGCGAGCCTAGGTAAAGCGGTTTCATGAGCATCCCTGTTCATTTCAGTTTGAGGTGGGGCGCTCAGCGGGACGAATAGAGGCAATGAGCGATACCGCTCAGGCTGCATCATCCTTGATGATCGCCATGGGCGAATTGTAACGCAGAGCACGCTTGACGTCTGTGGCGATGTTGTTTGGCGCTTTTGTGCCCAGCAAGAGAACTCTCTTTCCATTGAGTGAGATTTCCTAGAAATCCTGAACGCTTGTTTGCGCCCGATCTCGCGGCTAGGCCCTCCTCTGTCGCTGCCAATTCAGTGACCGGGTTTAGCAGCCCATTGTGATAAGGCGCACGGCGCCACATCCCAATCTCTGCGACCCTGTCCTGGCGCAAAACCCACATCTTTACTGCAAGTAGGACATGCTTTTGTCCCCAGAGCAGAACCAGTTGCCGCGTTATCCCAAGAATCTTGCACCGTTTTCTTTCTACAGCCGGATGGTCACTTTGTTACATCTACTGCGTCGCTTACAAGACCATCAGCCGTCCCACCCACACCTTTTGCACCTCTATTTACTTCCCTTCCTTACGTAGACTGCTGATAACCCGATTCCAGTAGCGAACAGCCTCAAAATGCTGCTGTCTCGTCAACCAAGTCTTGTTCTCAGGGCTGGTTGGATCACCACCAACAATAACTGGTGTAATCTCGAACAGCTCCATGCCCCTGGGGCGTGAATGCTGATTCAGGTCACTCATTTCGGTCTGCCAATCGAGCAAATAGGTCAGGGATGTCACGCGCTACTGAGATGGCATACTGCCGACTCATGCCTATAAACGGGATGCGCACTATCGGCATTGCTGCATCCTGGGTGTCGAATCCATATGCCTCCCCTCCTCCGTTAGAAGCGAACAAAAAGATACCTGGTGCATATGTTTCGACCTCATATTCACGATTGAAATCGGCCAACTCCTCTGTTTTCCAAAAGATAATGTAGTTGTCGCCAATGAAGCCTTCGCCGCCGTCGTGCTCCTTGAGGAAGTCAATATAACTCTTAGGAAGCGCGATTCCTAAGTGCGTTGACAGGCCATCAACAGCCGAAAATTCAACCGGAGCATTGAGCTGCCCCTCTGTCAGATCATATCCCATCGCTATCTTCCTAGGTCTTTCTGCAATTGGTTCCACCACGGAGTTACCTGCTGCCGATGAACATCGCGAGGCAGGATAATTTTGTTGGAGGAGTCGGTCGGACTGCCACCAAATTTCACTGGATTAATTTCATGCACGTCCACCGGCTGCCCCACAAGTCCTTGTTCTCGACGGAGAGTGCTATTGGCATTGTTGGCAGCATTTCTGGCGGCATTATACTCCGCGCCCTCCAATAATCTGAATGGCCCTTGCGGGGCCGGGACACCCTCTGGATAGCCTGTCCAATCTGAAATCGAAAAACTTCCTGGCGGAGGATCGATAGAAACTCGAGGCACTGCACTTTCGGCGACACTGTTAGCAGTTCCTTTTGCACCATCCAACCCCCGCTCAGCCTGAACCAACTCGTCGCCCAGTTTAGCAAGGTTATTGAGCTCCGTAACCCTGGATACCTTCCCAACCCCAGCAATCTCACCCGGCCCCGGAATCAGCAGCGTCGCCAGATCAACGGCATTTCTCCCCGTTTGCAGCCCCTTCTCGTAGCTATTGTTTTGCAGCCCGAAAACGAAATCCTGACCTTTTTTTGTCGTCAGCCAGTTGGTAACCATGTCCGAGTTAGGTTCGACAAAAGGATCGAGAAGGTTATTCGTAGCGTCTAATGGATGACCGAATAGAACATCATTCCCCAAGGACATCACCGACCGGAAGCTAGACCAGGCGCTTAGACCGCCACCCGCCGCCATACCCCCGACCGAATCAAGTACCCCGCTCTTTTTATCACTGTAATCAAGATTCAGCTTGTAGTAGTCAACCAGATTGGCCGTATTGAACCTGTCGGAATCGCCCAAATATCTAATATTGACGTTGTAGTCCTTGAACTCAGCCGAGTGAGCAACGTTGTAGTTCTTTATCAGACTCAACGTTTCATCGGAGGTATAGCCCTTCCCCCCGTTTTCAAGCGTTGCAGCAGCACTGTCATACCGAGCTGCCAGTGGTGAAAGCGCACTCCCCAAATGCTCCAATGTCTTCGCATCGAACTGACTGCTCTCCCCCCCTATCGTTTGTTTCCACTGAGCATCGGTATAGAAAGCAAACGCGCGCGCCATTCGCGTCTCGGCTTCGGCTGGGCTGATGCCCAGCTCGACCGCCATTTTGGGGGCCTCCTCTTCAATCAGGCGCGCTTCTGTAGGGTGAGCCTGACGGTTGTATTTATCGATATTGCCGGCAATAACGGCGCCGCTCATCTGCGCAATCGAACCGCTGCCGCCTGCCACCGCAGCCCCCACCCCGGCGGCGATCCAGGTGCCGAGAGCATCGCGATTTTCCGGTCCGATACCGTTATTTTTCAGTACCTGGTCCAAGGTCGGCATAACGGCCGCCGATGCGCCCGCGCTGAGCGCGCCATTCGCCGCCGTACCGCTGGATAAGCCCTGCAATGCACCGGCCAGGCTATGCAGCAAGATACGCGCCGAGCCACCTTCAGCCCACACTGCTTGCAGGCTTGTGTCCTTGCTGCGGGTCGCGTCCGCCAGTTGCTGATCGGCATAGTCGCCGATTTTCTTGTAGGTATCCGCCGCCGTGGTATTGGCCACGATACCCACCGCCGTCGCCCCGCCCGCGCCGCCCAACCCCGCAGCGAGCAAGCCCGTGGCGATATCGGCCATGATTCGCTTGTCGCCACCGATGTTCCAACTGGCCGCATCTGCCGCAGCCGCATTCGCAGCTGCATTCGTGGCCGCTAGCTGCGCATCTGACATGACCCCTTTCGACTCTTCCGCCTCTTTTGCCAGTTTATTCGCGGCATCCGACTTGGCTTTGGCAACCGCGTCTACGATGCCGGTGGACAATTGCACAGTGCTTTGAATAAGGTCGATGCGCTCCTGCATCGCCTTCTGATCTGGCTTGTCCAACTTTTGATTGGCGTTCGCGGTATCACGGTTAAGCCCGACCAGATCATTCGCACCCTCAGCACTACGCACGACTATCGTGCCTTCGCTGACAGCACTACGGGTTTTGCTGTGATCCGAGTCACTGAGCGACAGCGGAACGCTGCCCCCCACCGTCGACCCGGAGTTGCCGCCGTAGGACAACGACATGCCAGCCGACTGACTCTTGATATCGCTGGTGTTCTTGATGTCGCTGACAATCAACCGATTCGTATCGAGCAGGTTCTTGTCCGCAGACGCCTCACTGGCAATCACCGCGCCTTGTAGCGTGGTCTTGTCACCCACATGAATGTTGTAACCACCCGCTCCCGCGAACAGCCCGCTCTGATCCGTCACGGCCTTGTAGTTACTGTTCATGTTGCCCGCCGCCAAGCTGGCGGAAGCCGTCACCATCGAGCCGTAGCAGAACGGTGGAATACAAATACTCGCACCGAAGCCGGCACTGCTCTGCTCGCTCTTCTGGGTCTCGCTGTCCTGGCGCGAGGTGATACTGAGATTGCCGCCGATATCCGCCTTGATGCTCTGCGCCCGGACCTGCGCGCCAGCCAGGGTGGTGTCCTGTCCACTGCGCAGGACCAGCGAGCCGGTATCCAGGGTGCTGTTGACCTGGGTGACAGAACCGCCAGTGCCCATGCTCTTGGCGATGGACGCCCCCAGGTCGAGGGTGAAACCATTCTGCTCACCGATATTGAAACTGGCACCGATCGCGGTTTTGTCGTTATTGCTGTCGTTGGCCCAGTTCGCGGTGTCCTGCGCGCTTTCCAGGGTGATGTTGTTCTTCGCCAGCAACACCGTATCGGCCGCTTTCATGCCACTGCCGATGATATGAATATCGCCTGCCGTCCCCGGCGCGCTGCCATCGGCGATGATCGTCAGGGTTTTACCGGCCGTGAGCGAGCTTTGCTTGGCCGTCTGGCTGTCATACTCGCTGGTGCTGGTGGTGTGGGTGCTCGCCAGCTCGGTGCCGATCTTGATCAACGAACCATTACTGTTAGCACTGCCCGTCTTGTTGGAATAGCCCGATCGACCATCGTAGGCATCCGACGATGCCCCTCCCAGGTTGTAACCGGCCAAGGCCGCCTGCGCCCACTTCACCGCCTTGAGTCGAGGATCGTCCGCGCTGTTCGCGGCTTGTATCGCGCTGCGAATGGTGTTGTAGCTATCAACCACCGTGCCGCCCAGCACTCGCCCCACCGCCAGGCTGCGGCTCTCGTCGGTGCTGCTCTGACTCGCGCTTTCCATACCGGCGGCGATGGTCACATTGGCACCGGTCAGGCTCATGCTCTGGGTGCTGACCAGATCACTGGCGGTCACGCTGAGTGAGCGACCGGCATTGAGCGACACATTACCGGCACTGGAACCGAGGGTGCTGCCGGTCAAGGTGGTTTCCGAGGACTGGCCGGTATGGTTCTGGCTGCTGATGGACAGGTGCTGGTTGCCGGTCATGTCATCGAGGCCCAGCTTGTTCCCCGTCAGCACGCCGGTGAAGTCGTGGTTCTTTTCCTTGTGCAGTTCGTTGCGGGTGAAGGTGTTTTGCGCCGCATCGATCTGCAGGTCACGCCCCGCGCTCACGGTGATATCCGCCGTGCTCACCAGCGACGATCCACGGACCAGTCCATCCTGCCCGGCCTGGACATCGACGCTGTTGCCGGAGACCAGGCTACCCACCGCCGTGGTTCGGGTTTCGCTGACCTTATCGGTCACTTTGCTGGCCTTGAATCCACCCAGGCTGCGGCTGTTGCTGTCTTTGTCGTGGCGCGTCTGCGTGCTGTCGACAGCGGCGACAATCGAAAGATCGTTACCCGCCAGAAGCTGAGCCGCACCTTTCTCCGCGATCACTTCGCTGCCCTGAACCACCAGGTTGCGTCCAGCCTGGACCGCCAGTTGCTGCGCATCGAGGTGCGAGCCCTGGGCGGTGGTTTCAGTGACGGAGTCGCGGGTGGTCGTGGTTTTGCTGGAAAGGAAGCCATTGCTGCCTTTGACCTTGTGCGCTTCGTCGGCGCTGCGCATGTTCTCGCCGGCCGTCAGGTTGACGTCCCGCACAGCCTGGGCAATCACGGTACCGGCGGTGCTGCTGAGGCTGGCGGCACGCGCATTGATGTCGTTGCCGGCGCGCAGGCCCAGGTCACCCTGGGTCTGCAGGCTGCTGCCACTCTCGTTGCGGCTCGCTTCGGTGCGCCAGTTGTCCGCGTTCCAGTGGTTGCTCTGGTCGCGGCTCTCGATGACCGTTGTCAGGTTCAGGTCACGACCGGCGGACAGGCTGGTGACACCCGCGCTGCCGCTATTGACCACTTGCGCGCCCTGCAGGTTGATGTCACGTCCGGCAGTGGCCATCAGGTTGGCCGCGGGATCGGAAACGAACAGACCGGCGACCCGCGAAAGATTGGTCTGGCTACCCTGCGCACTCTGGGTGGTGATCGTGCTGGACTGCACATTCAGATCACGCCCGGCGCTGACCATCAGGCTCTTGTCGGCGGCAATCCGGCCACCGAGGTTGTTCAGGTCCTGCGTCGCGTCAAGGCTGACGGCGCTGCCTTGAATACGCCCTTCCAGGTTATTGAGCGTGTCCGCCTTGATCGAGACCACTTGCCGTCCCGACAAGCTCGCGCTGTTGACCAGATTGCCCGTCACGTTCAGGTTCAGTTGCTGCCCGGCCATCAAGCCGCCGGCGCCGTTGATGTCGCCGTCACGGACCCGCACATAGACCTGCGGCACCAGCACACTGCGTACTTCGCCATTGGCCAGGGTGACATCCTTGGCCACCAACCAGACGATATCGCTGGTCAACTGGGCCATTTGTTGCGCGGTCAGGGCCACACCGGGAATCAGCTTCCAGTTATTCGCGTAGGTGACGGCGTTGTCGATCAGGCCGCGATACTGCGCTTCGTCACTGGCATAACCGTCGACAAAACGGCGACCGGTCAGTTGCGCCACCTGCTCGCGAATCAATTTCTGCTCATAGAAACCATCACCCATGCGTTGCTGGGTCGCCGCCGGGTCCAGGTTCAGCCGGCCGAGCATGTAGTCCGAGGACAGCCACTGGCCATAGTTGGTGAAGCGCGGATCGGTTTCGATCAGATAACGAGAGGTGCTGCCGGGCATCGAACGAAACAGCGCGTTGTCCGGCAAGGCGCTGTTCACCCCGCCGGTGAGAATACGCTCAGCCACGCCACCGACATTGTTGGTGGCGTTGGCCAATACTTCGCTGATCGGCGTGAGGCTTGGCGCTTGGATCGTGCGGCTGGACACCTCGGTAGCGCCCACCGCCCCAAGGTTCAGGCTTGTAACCTGGGGGCCACTGCCTTGAGGCGCGGTGTTCTGTTCATAGACCGTCGGCTGCAAGGAAATAGCCTGCACGCTGGGCGCCGGGTTGTAGGCGGTAGAGTCGATCCCCTGACGGTCGCGGCCTTTGCGCTGGATGCGATAGAAGTGTTCGAGTGCGCCGCTGTCCGTGGTGACCTGCTGTCCGGCGACTTCGGTGTTGGTCAGGCTGTTGGCGTTGGTTTGCAACACGCCACCGGCGATGATCCGGCTCTTGTCGTTGAGGACCTGGCCGGCGTTGATCGTCAGATTGGCGCCGGCGAGTATCTGCCCGGGATCGGAACTGGCAATCTGGGTTTGGGTCACGACGCGGGTCAGGTCGTAGCGGTTCCAGTCGTCATTACTGCCTTCGGGTGTCACCAGAATGTCGACTTCATTGTTATAGGTCGAAATCTGATTCGGATCGTAGCGATTGACCGAGCCCGTCAGTTGATACTGTTGCAGCGCCTGGCGCGAGACCTCGACTTCACGTGTCGAGAAGTGTTCGTTGGTGTTGCGCACCGAGGCTGCGTTCAACGTCAGGGCACCGAGGGCCTCGATGGTCGCACTCGCGTTATTGAGTTCGAGGGCCTGACCGGTCGCGTGGTAGGCACTATCCAGCGCCCCGCCGATGGCCATGTCACCGGTGCTGAAGATCAGGCCATGTTCGCTGTTGTTCAGGTATTGCGCACCGATATCCAGGCTCACACGAGCGGCGATCACCGCCGCCGTGCCGTTTTCAACGGTATTGGTCAACGTGCCCGCCGCCAGCGCCAGCTGGTCACCGTAGATTCGTCCGGTGCCCAGGTTGCTCAAGGTCGGCGCGCTCAGCCGAGTGTACTGGCCGTCGATCAGGCCGCGGTTGACCAGCGACTCGCTGGCACTCAGTTGTACCTGCAAGGCACTGATCTCAGCGGCGGCAGCGTTATCGATTTGCCGGGCCGACAGCGTCAGCAGGTTACCCGCCTGCAAGCTGCCCTGGTTACTCAGTCCCCCCGTGGTGGCCAGGGTCAGATTGCCGTTGGCCTGCAGCAGGCCGGTATTGAGGTAATCGCCATTGAGGGTGAAGGACAGATCACCCAGGCTCAAGGCCCGGCCGTTGCCGGTATAGCTGGCGCTGTTGAGCGCCAACGAGCGCCCCGCGACCAACGTACCGCCCTGGTTGCTCACGGTTTGGGTTTTAGCCGCCAGGTTACGGTCGGTCAGCAGAAACTGGGTACCGGCCGAGATCTTCCCGGACTGGTTGTCCAGCACGCCGCTGCCGGTCACGGTCAAGGCCTGATCGGCAATGATCGAGCCGACCTGGTTGCCCAACTGATCGGCGTTGAGGCTGATGGTGCGCCCTTCAATGCCTTGATCCAGGCCCTGGGTGCCGGCGTTGTCGATCTGCCCCGCGGTCAACAACAGATCGGCACCGGTGCGAATCAGGCCGCTGCTGTTATCGAGCTTGCCGTCGATGGTGAACTTGAGGTTACCCAGTGCTTCGATGCGCCCGCCGTGATTGTCGAGGCTGGTTGCCGCGATTGTCGCATCGGTACCGCTCTGGAGTTGCCCAGCGCCGCCATTGCCGATGCTCCCCGCCGTGATGTCCAGGGCCTGCCCGGCACCGACGAAACCAGCGGTGTTGAGCAACTGGCCCGAGACCAGCGCGATCGATTGCAGCGCCTGAAGGTGACCGTTACTGTTGTCCAGCAAACCGTCCGTGGCCGTCAGTGTCAGGTTCGACTTCACCGAACCGATACTGCCCTGGTAGTTGCTCAGCGAGGCGGCAGTGATTTTCAGTGCGCCCTGGCTGGCGATCACACCTTGGCTGTTATCCAGTGCCCCCTGCAAATCGATGCTCGCGAGTGACAGGCCGCTCTGCAGGATTTCGCCTTTCACGTTGGACAACTGACCGGCCTTGATCCCTACTTGAGCCGCACTGACTGTGGCGCCATCGGTGCGCAATACCTTCGCTGCGGTGGCGGTCAGCGTGCCCTTCGCGGACACGCGGGCCCGGCTGACGTCGATATCGCCCTGCCCGCTGGTGAGTGTCAGTTGGGTGGCGGAGGTCTGGCTGTCACTCAGGTCGACGGCCGCCGCCTGGGCCTGCAGACTTTCGGCGGCGATATTCTGCCCCTTGGCGCTGAGCTGGCCCGAAGCGTCCAGGGTCAATGAGCCGGTCTGGCCCAGCTTGCCACTGCTGTCGACCCCGGCAGCCAGAGTCGAACCACTGGTGCTGCGCAGGTTCACGGCCGTCACCCGGGTATTGCCCTGGGCGGCGACGATACCGCTGTTGTCGATATCGGCCGTGGTCTTGAGCGTCAGATCGCCCTTGGCGTACAGCGTGCCACTGTTCTGGACTCCGCTGCCTGTCTCGACCTGCGTCGAACCGGCACTGCTGATCTGACCGCTGTTTTCCAGACGTCCGTCGGCACGGATCACCACCTCGCCGGCACTGGCGCCGATCTGCCCGGCATTGCGCACCCCGACACCGGCGCCATTGCCCACCAGGACGATCTTGCCCGCATACATGCCGCCCAGTTGCGCGACATCGATGCCGACCACGGGTACAGCCGCAGTGCTGTTGTCGGCGGCGGTCTTGCCGGCCTGGATACTCAAGTCCTTGGCCCAGATACCGGCATTGACCTCGACGGTGCGCGCGATGATTTCGGTGTAGTCGCTGTCGCGGGTATCCATCCCGGCACCGTTGATGGAGACCTTGCCGCCGGTGACCTGATAGCCGCGCAACTCGCCGTTCTCGAGCTGCGCCTTGCCGGTGGTGAGGGTCGCGCGATTGGCGTTGATGAAACCACAGCCGTCACAGCTGATCCCGGATGGGTTGGCGATCACCACCTGAGCCCGGGAGCCGGCCACTTCGACATAACCGTTGAGCTGGCTCGGATTGCTCGAATTGACCTCGTTGAGGATCACCCGCGCCGTGCCCCTGCCCAGCGCCGGGTTGCCATCCACCCAACCGCCAAGCTGGGTCTGACTGTTGGTCGCCGAGTTATTGAGGATCACACCACGCCGATCGACATCGAACTGTTGATAGGTATTGCGCGACACACCGCCCGCGCTGGGCGCGGTGATATTGACCTGGGTGACGCCGTTCCCGGTCACCCCGATGCCCGGCTGCTGCGCGGCAGGTGCGCCGGGGTCGGCGACCACCGCCGCCTGGGCCGACGAGGCGTCCAGCAGGATCAGGCCGAGCGCCGCCATCAAGGCAAAACGCAGGGGTGTCAGTCGTACCACGCAGCCGACGCCAGGCGCTGCGCCTGCCACATGACCGCCAGCTGATTTCGAGCCACTGCTCACATTTTCGGCCACCACCATCAACAGGCCGCGCGCCTTGTTGAAAATGATCCGATACAGATGCTTGTTAATGTTCCAATTCCTTTTGAGCTGCGCCAATCCGTAGAGGCGCCAGATATCAAGATAAAAAGCTGCGGGTTGTGAGACCTAAGGCAGCGGGTGGGTGGCGAACCAGGCACGCGCTTCGGCAGGCAGGACACCGATGCCCTGCCAGGTCTTGATACTCAAGCCACGCTCATCGCCCCGATGCCCCAGGTGACGGCCGAAGCGTTGCGCCCAGAGACGGCTGTGCAGCAATTTCGATAGCTGCCTGGTATGCCCGAAAGGCGCGACCCAGTCGCTGATCCAAAGACGTTCGCCACTGTTCCAGTCGGCCTCCGGCATGCACACCGGCGGGTTGTGCAGATAGCGCTGTTCGGCCTCGGCACTGAGGTTCATCCACGCCATATAGAACACCGGCCTGCCTTGCTCGCTGGCGAGCATGAACTGGCGCTGCTTGATCGCCGGCAGCAGCAGCGCCGACAAGCTATGCAACGGCGCATCGCGATGGGCCGCCGAGTGCATCCACAGCCAGACGGCGGAGCCGAGCACGCTCGCTTCGTTCCAGGGTTCGTCGAACAGCTGGGGTGCAAGGATTTCAAGACTGCCAAAACGCATATCTGCCTCCGTCAAAATGACCAGCTGAGATTGAAGCCAGCAGTCACATCGGCCGTCTCAAAGTTCTTGGGTTTCATAAGTGGTTGGCCAAGGAACAGGTCGTAGGACACCTGCTTGTAGCCACCGCGCATACCGACCACCGCACCGGCGAGTCGATTCCCGGACAGGTACTGGGCGGAGTGTCCGCCGACCTCGCCATAATCGACGCCGAGATAGAGTTCCTGGCTGTTCTGGAAGACAAACCAGCCCAGGTCATTGCGCAAGGTCCAGCCCCGCTCGGCGGAGAGGATCTGTTCGCCATCGAACCCGCGGACGCTGTAGCGCCCCCCGATGGAGAAGCGATCCTGGGCCACCAGCGGCGAGCGGTTCCATTGGCTACGCCAGGCGCCGATGTAGCGAAATTGCTGTGTCCCGATACGGAATGGGCTTTGCAGTTGAGCGCTGGCGCTGATGATCTTCGACCGTGAAGTCCCCTCGTCGAGGTCTTCTTCCGGTGCGCGCAAGGCATGGAACGCCCCGGTACCGCGTCGATAGCTCAAGCCCAGATCCAGGGTGTTGCTGCCAATGAACTCGCGATGATCCAGCCCCATCTGCCACCCGGCCATGCGCCGGCGCTGCACTTCAATTTCGGTGTCATCGATGTAATTGCTGGAAGTCCGCGTCCAGCCACTGACCCAGGCCGACGTCTTGCGCACGGCGTCACGGTAGAGCAGTCGAGAAAGTTTCAGTTCGTTGTTGTTACTGTGACCCTGATAGTCATAACTCTGATTGTTCCCGGCCACGGTCTGGTGATAGTCGTACTCGCTGGAGGTCAGCCCCAGTTGCCAGTAGTCGTACGGCAGCGAGTAGTACAGGGTGTGCCCTTCGGAACCGCGATCACCACTTTTGCCACCGCCCAGGTTGTGGCTGAAACTGGCATAGAACAGGTCATTGAGACTCAGCGGATTGTCCAGCGACAACGCGACGTTGCCCTGATACCTGCCGGTGTCCTTGCTGCCCGAGTCGTCCATCGACAGGCTCACGCGCGCAATGGAAGCTTGCTTCCAGAGGATCACCACATCGCTTTCACCCGGTTTGGCGTCGGTGTCGGTTGCCGGCGTGATCTGCACGTCGGCCTCGGCCGTGGGCACCCGTTTGAAGTTCTCCAGCGCCTGTTCAATATCCCGCAGGTTCAGCAGCTCACCGGGTTGGGCGGGCATGGCGTTCCACAGTGTCGCCCGCGACGGGGTGCCGTCGGCAAACCGGATATGTTTGATGCGTCCCGGAATCAGTACCAGGGAAAGCGTCCCCTGGCTCAGGTCCTGAGGTGCGGCCAGCACCCGCGTGGTGACGAAGCCCCGCGCAATGATCAGGTTCTGTATGCGCTTCATGGTCAGGTTGATGCCCGCGGCACCCAGGCAACGACCTAGTGCGGGATCAGACGCCGGGTTGGCGGCACGCAGGGCCCACTGGAAAGCCGCCGAATCCTCGCCTTCGAGCACAATATGGCGAATGGTGAAGCAGGGCGTTTCATGGGTCGGCAGCAGACCCTGGCCATCATCGGCGGAAGCCTTGAGGCGTACGTCAGGGGAGGAGTCGAGCTGCTCACGCAGGACCCGTTCGCGCTCTTGCTGGCGCAGCAACGGCTGTTCCGGTGCCGCCGGCTCGGCCGCCATGGCCGTGAGGCTGGCGGACAGGCTGATGATTGCGAAGGGGTACAACGAATGTTGCAAAACTGACCGACCGGTCACGCAGGCGCGCAACCGGGCACACAAACGAGGCTTGAAAAACACAACACATCCCTGAGAATAAAACTTCCTGCAACGCGCCGTTAATCAGCGCCTTGTCGAACAGCTGTAATGAAAAACCGACAAACCAGAAACAATTAGATACATCAACTCAGAAAAGTTCCGCGCCCCAGAGAAACAAAAGAACCGGCGACGACAAACCAGCACAAGCCAAAATCCACCCGTGGCGTCGCAAAGCCCTCCTTCGCCCCTTAGAATGTCGGCATCCGGTTCAGTTCAAGGACAGTGTCGATGTCGAGTTCCTCCCGTGTGCGCACCTATGGCATGCAGCAACGCAGCGACCGCCCGGACTTCTATATCCGTGACAAACAGGCCCGCCCGGCCATCGTCACCCCGCACCGACATGACTACTTCCAGATCCAGATCAACCTGGGCGGCGACACCGTGCAGCACATCGGCGGCGCCATCCGGCCTTATCCGCGCCAGGCCCTGGCGTTTATCCTGCCCCATCGCCTGCACCTGATCCCGCACCCGGAAGACGGCAACTTTGTCCTGATCAACTTTTCCCAGGTGTTTTTCCTGCCCCACCTGCATTGCGACCCGTTGGATCTGGAGGACCTCTCCATCCATGACCTGCCGGAGCTATCACCGTTCCAGCATCAGGAGCACCTGGATTTTATCCTCGCCGACCATGACTTCGCCGAAGTCCTGCTCCTGCTGGAAAAGATGCGCGAGCTGGATCAGGGTCGCGATCTTGGCACCCGCCAGGCGCTCAAGGGCTGCCTGCTGCAACTGACCGGCAAGATCTGCAGCCTGTATGCAGACGAGTTGCAGGCCCTGTCGGCGAACAAGGCGGCACGACGCGGCCGACGGGATGCACTGGCGCGGGTCTCGAGTTATCTGCGCGAGCATATCGCCGACCCGGCGCTGAACCTCAAGGACACCGCCGAGGCGGCCTTTCTGTCGCCCAACTACCTGACCCACTTGCTGCGCAAGGAAACCGGCAGCACCTTCTCGGAGCTGGTCCTGGAACGCCGCATGCGCCTGGCACGCACGCACCTGCTCAACAGCGAAAAGCCGGTGAGCCAGATTGCGCAACTGTGTGGTTTTGCCGACGAGGCCTACTTTTCACGCCGTTTCAAGGCCACCCAGGGCCTGCCACCGGGGCAGTTTCGGCGCCGGCGGCAAGAATCCTGAATCAGGCGCGACACTCGACGTGCAACACCCCGTCCGCCGCTGTCGTACAGGTAATCCTCAGCGGCAGAAAACTCTCGATCACGCGAATATTGCTGTGCAGATGCTCGGTCATGCCGGGCGTAGTGAAACGCCCGCCACCGGCCAGGGCCATGGGCAACAGCAACTGATCGGCCAGGTGTTCGCCTACCGCGGCGCTGCTGTTCAACCAGCGTCTGGCAGACTCAACCGCTTCGTCCGCCACGGCCTCGGCCCGCAAGCGGGCTTGCCCGAATGCGCTGAACACCTCGGTCACCTGCTCACAGCGGTATTCCAGCAACAGCGCGTTGCCGGGACCTTCAGCCGGATCGATCAGCACTGTACGACTCGATTCACCCGGAAAGTCCAGGCGACTGCCAACCCTGGCCAACTCGCGCTCGGCCACGGATTCGGCAACCCCGCTGAGTAATACGCAGGCTTCGCGTGCAAGCACAACCCCGCGCTCATTCAGCTGCAAAGCCTTCAACGACGAAGGCTGGATAAAGGCCTCCAGTTCGCCGCCGCCAGCTGGCACAAAACCGTGGCGCGAGAGCTGCAGCTCGACCTTCGCCTCCATCCGCCGCAACAGAGGCAACCAGGCACGCTCGAGAAACTCGAACGGCGGCGCCAATGGATTATGAGTGCCGCCCGTAATAACCACACGACTCGGCGCGGGTGCCTGCAATAACGCAGGCAACAGGGTTTGCAGCACCAACGTGCAGCTCCCTGCCGTACCGATAGCGAAGCGAAAATCCCCACCACGAATCGGACCCGGCTCGAAATACAGGCTTTGCGAACCGAGTTGCGCGCCCTCCACCTTCGCCCCACACACCTCGGCGGATGCCAGCACCGCCGCCAGGTGTTGGCGCATCAAACCGGGACGGCTGCGCTTTGCCCGAATATTGCCGATCCGCAGCGCCCGCCCCGTCACCATCGACAGACTCAGCCCGCTACGCAATACCTGCCCGCCTCCCATGACGCCATCCAGGTCAATCACATCCCTTTCCATATCCTTCCTTCATGCATAGCTGTAAACCATTTCCCTCAGGTAGCGATCCAGCCGTTGACTGTCTTCAGTGGTACGCGGCAATACCGGTACCGGACGCTCCAATTGTGTTTCGATAAACCCGTGCAGCGCCGGACGCCGAGGGCCGTAGGCGGATTCATCCGCACTGCGCTTAAGCCGCAGTAACTCGTCAACTTCCTCCAGCAACAGCGGATCGTCGACGGTCTTGAGCAGGGCATCGAACGTCATGGGCGGGCGACCCAATCCCATGTCGATCCAGCGCACCGCCAACAAAGGTCGCAGCACGTAGAAATATTTCTTGAAACGCACTGTCTCGCCTTGCAAGTAGCCGCGGAAGTTTTTCCTGGCCATCGACAGGTAGTGATTGCGCGCGGCTGGCGGGCTATAGAACGCTTCAGCCAGTTCACGCAACGATCGGGTCGCGACCTCTTCGCTGTGATACACCAAGGGCGAGTCGAGCCATTCGAGCAAGGTCGGGTTGGACTTGCGCAACAACCCGAGGGTCTTGCGCAGCTCCCAGCCGCTGATATCCAGCTCGTCGTCCAAAGGCCGCTCGATCACATCCCGAGCCTCACTGACCTGGATGAACCAGTCCGGTTTTTCCACATAGACAAACCGCACATCGTAATCACTGTCCGTCGACGAAAAGCCCCAGGCGCGGCTGCCGGACTCGCAGGCATACAGCACCTTGACGTTGCGCTCGCGCTCTATCCGCGCAAGCTCCTCCAGCACCCGGGCGCGCATGGCGCTATCCAGCGGGTGACGTTCTGCATGTTCCATCTTTATTTCCTTTCAATCCGCTCTATCCCTTTACACACACCACCTGCCGCAAGGTGTGCAGCACTTCCACCAACTCGCGCTGGGCGTGCATGACCTGGTCAATGTCCTTGTAGGCCATCGGAATCTCATCGATCACCGCCGCGTCCTTGCGGCACTCCACGTGGGCCGTTGCCCGGATCTGGTCCTCGACAGTGAACAGTTGCTTGGCCCGGGTACGGCTCATCGTCCGTCCGGCGCCATGGCTGCAGGAGCAAAACGACTCTTCGTTGCCCAGCCCGCGCACAATGAAGCTCTTGGCCCCCATGGAACCTGGAATGATCCCCAGTTCGCCCTTCTTCGCCGACACCGCCCCCTTGCGGGTCACCAGAACCTCTTCACCGAAGTGCCGCTCCTTCTGCACATAGTTGTGATGGCAGTTCACCGCCTCCAGCGCTACATCAAAGGGCTTGCTGATCACCTGGCGTGTCGCCGCGATCACTGCCTGCATCATCAGCGCACGGTTCTGCCGGGCGAAATCCTGGGCCCAGCCGACGGCTTCGACATAATCGTCGAAATGCTGGCTGCCCTCTTCAAAGTACGCCAGGTCCCGATCCGGCAGGTTGGCGATATGCTCGCGCATATCGGCCCGGGCCATCTCGATGAACAAGTTGCCGATGGCGTTGCCGACGCCACGCGAACCGCTGTGCAACATGAACCAGACGCGGTTCGCCTCATCCAGACAGACTTCGATGAAGTGATTGCCTGAACCCAGCGTCCCCAAGTGGCTGCGGTTATTGCTCTTCGCAAGCTTGGGATACTTGTCGGTGATCGCCTTGAACCGCGACTCCAGCGCCGACCACGCCAGATCAGCCGCGCTCGGAACATGATCCCAGGCGCCCTTATCTCGACCGCCGCGAGTACCGCTACGCCCATGGGGCACTGCCCGCTCGATGGCCGTGCGCAAACCATGCAGGTTGTCCGGCAGATCACTGGCGGTCAGCGAGGTGCAGGCGGCAATCATGCCGCAGCCAATATCAACGCCGACCGCCGCCGGGATAATCGCGCCCATTGTGGGAATCACACTGCCAATGGTCGAGCCCTTGCCCAGGTGCACGTCCGGCATCACCGCCATATGTTTGAAGATGAACGGCATCTTTGCCGTATTCATCAGTTGCTCACGGGCCTCTGGCTCGACCGGGACGCCCTGGGTCCAGAGTTTGATCGGCTTGCCGTTGGCGACTTCGAGCAAGGTGTAGGTCTGGTCTTGCATATTCTTCATTTCCTGATGGCCAAAACACTGGCCTTGTCCTGGGTTAACGGCGACAACAAAGGGGTGAAACAGGCACCGCGCTCTGACCACTGAGCTATTACCTTGCGGCAAGCGGGAATCGAACCCACCACCACGGCGTACTGTAGTTCCACCGGCATTCGCCGGAGTAAAACCATCAATCAAAGCGGTACGACAAGAAGAAGTGACTGATCCGTGTTTCCACGGGCCGGACTTGAGCCGGCATTCAGATGTACAGCCACGGGCATTCGTACCTTCGTTACAACTGACAAGGGTGTGGTGAGACATCTTCGATGTAGTCCCACCGGCATTCAGTTGCCACGAAATTCAGCATCGTTGCATCCACACCTTTCGGGCGGATGCGTCTTTGTCATATCGACATGGCGTCAATCACCTTCACCCAGTGCCGCGCCCCGTAGGAGCCCTCGGTGAACTGGCTGATGACATCGAACACCGCGTCACTGAAACCGCCGACATTCAAGATGTCTGGCCGGTCCGGTGCCTGGGTGGTCACACCGGGCTGCATGTCGATACAGATCAACTGCGCATTCGGATTTACCTGGCGGATACGCTCCCATTGCCGCATCGTTTCCGTAGCGCCATAACGTCGTTCATCCATCCAGGACTCGTTATCCGACACCAGAATCAAGGTGTCCACCCAGGCCCTTTCATCAGCCAACTGCGCCAGCGGTGCCGAGCAACAGGTGCCCCCGCCACCGATGGCGGCGAGCTTCTGGGCATTGCTCATCACACTGTCCCGTGGATTGAGCCGCACCTTCACCACCTCGTTCTCGAACGGCATCACCCTCGCCTCCGGTGTCTTGCGCAATATGGCCGCCGCGATCAGTGCCGCCACATCGATGCAACGCACAGCCGTGGTCGCCCCCTGGCGACAGCCGGTGACCGGGTTGTGCATCGAACCCGAGACATCCGGGCAGATCACCACCGAGCCCCGCAACACCGGGACATTGCCCAGGGACAGCTCCAACGCATCCTGCAATGCCTCACGGATCACCTGCGGCACTTCGGCGCCGGTCATCTGGTAGGCCGCGAGCAACTGGTATGGATAAACCCTCGCCTTGGCCACGGCCTCCGGGTCCGCCAGTCGCGCCGCAACAGCTGTGGCACAACCCTGGACCTCAAAGGCACCGTGGCGAGCCAATGTGTTCAGGTTCATCCGCAAAGCCTGCCAGCCCATGCTCATGGCCAGCGCAGCCCACTGGTGCTTCAGCGTCTCGTTGCCAAGCAACTGGAACGGCACCTGAGGCAGTTGCCGGGTCGCACCGCCGCGAAACTCCAGCAGCGAGCGAGTCAACGGTGGCAAGGTGTCGATTGCCACGGGCTTGCCGAGGACCCAGGCAAAGAATGCTCCACGCCAGGCTTCACTTGGCTTGGGATGAACCATCTTGAGCACATCCGCCAGCGAGGGCTGATTACCCACTGATGCTTGCAGTAACTGCTGCTCGCTGGCCGTGTTCAGCCACTCCTGTACCAATCGCTTGGGCTGCGAGCCCAGCGACTTGCGCCCGGTGACACCGCTGCGCAGGATCTGTACGAAATTGCGCAACATTTTGCCGCTGTCCACCACCTGTGCGAACACCACCGGCAGCATTGTCGAGTGTTGAGCTGCCAGGGCCGCCAGGAGCAACGCCGGCATGTCTTTCATGTGCCCTTTCTGGCGGGCATAAATCGCTGCCTTGGCGACAAAAACGCTATCAAGTTCGCTCACCCGCTTCAGGACTTCGTCCAGTTGGCTTTCCGCGCTGGCATAGAAGGTTGAGTTCAGGCAACCGGTGACGGCCAACTGTGCCAGGGCATGGCGAGCGGTGTAGGCATACGCCGGGGCCTGGGAAGCATTCAGTGTGTCGCACGCTGCCGGCATGGCACGAGCCTGAAACAGTTGGGTATTGGCCATCTTGGCATCTCGCTCTGCTGTCTTGTTTGTTGCCAGAGGTATTGCAGACGCTGTGCCAGTTTTTTATTTCCGCCAAAAATAATTATAAATATATGATTTATAAGTAATTTTTTATACCTCTATCAAAAACAGTTTTTTGAACCAGACAAAAAATCCTTTTTTATTTATTATTTTATATCGTCATTTATCCTGAAAGATAAACATGCCCATCAAGCGTACGGTCACCATCGGTTTTATCGGCTCCACTCTCGATCGCGTCGGCAAAGGCGCCAACCGCTGGGGTCACTGGCGACCGAGTGTGGGCTTGTGCCAGCAGCCTGACTTGCTGGTGCACCGCTTCGAACTGATCCACGGCACCGACGCCCGGGATGTAAGCCTGGCTGAACGGGTCAGCCACGACATTCGCCAGGTATCGCCGGAAACCGAAGTGCGCCTGCACCCCATGACCTTGCGCAATCCCTGGGATTTCGAAGAGGTGTACGCAACGCTGCATGACTTCACCACCGACTACCATTTCGATACCGAGCATGAGGAGTACCTCGTGCATATCACTACCGGTACCCACGTGGCGCAGATCTGCTGGTTCCTGCTCACCGAAGCGCGCTATCTGCCGGCGCGGCTGATCCAGACCTCCCCCGCCCGACGCCTGGATGAAGAAGCACGGGTCACCGGCACTCACGCACTGATCGACCTGGACCTGTCGCGTTATGACCGGATCGCCACACGCTTTACCCACAAGCGTCTTGAGGGACTGGCATTTCTGAAGTCCGGGATTGCCACACGCAATGCCGACTTCAATCGCACTATCGAGCAGATCGAGCGCGTAGCCGTACGCTCACGTGCACCGATGCTACTGATCGGGCCGACCGGCGCGGGCAAGTCCTTTCTCGCCCGGCGCATCTATGAACTCAAGCGCAGCCGGCACCAGGTTCAGGGGCGGTTTGTCGAGGTCAACTGCGCCACCCTGCGCGGCGACGGTGCCATGTCGGCGTTGTTCGGCCATATCAAGGGCGCATTCACCGGCGCGCAAAACAGTCGCGAAGGCCTATTACGGGCGGCCGACACCGGCCTGTTGTTCCTGGACGAGATCGGCGAGCTGGGCCTGGACGAGCAGGCGATGCTGCTCAAGGCCGTCGAGGAAAAGCGCTTCTTCCCCCTCGGTTCCGACAAGGAAGTCGAAAGCAACTTCCTGATCATCGCCGGCACCCACCGGGATCTGCGCAGTCGTGTAGCCGAAGGCCTGTTTCGCGAAGACTTGTACGCCCGAATCAACCTGTGGACCTTCGACCTGCCAGGCCTCGCGGGCAGACGCGAAGACATCGAGCCGAATCTGGACTTCGAACTGGAGCGCCACGCTCGGGAACAGGGCCATCTGGCGCGCTTCAACGCAGAAGCACGGCGTCGCTATCTGACATTCGCCAGTTCCAGAGAAGCGAGCTGGCTCGGCAACTTCCGAGAGTTATCGGCGTCGATCACCAGAATGGCCACCCTGGCAGACAGCGGTCGCATTGATGAAATCCAGGTCGAGGAGGAAATAGAACGCCTGCGCCGGGCCTGGGGCCTGGCTGAACCGCAAGACGCCCTGGATCAGCTATTTGGCGAAAACACCCCGGAAGTCGATCTGTTTGATCGCTTGCAGCTCAATGCCGTGATTGACGTGTGTCGCAGAGCCAGCAGCCTGTCGGATGCCGGCCGTCAACTATTCAACGCCTCCCGCCAGAACAAGGCCAATCCTAACGACGCCGACCGACTGCGCAAATACCTGGCGCGATTTGACCTGGACTGGAAGCAACTGAATCCCAACCACTGAGTTTATTTTTCCAACTCTGTAACAAAAAGCTACTCGCTTCCCTCCACAGATCAAACTCCGTGCAACCACGGGGGCCGGCGCTTGCGCGTCGGTTCAAAAAGAGCTGGGTGAGGTGGCGAGTTGATCAACACACGATTTTCCTGCGTGGGCTGCGGCAAATGCTGCAATGACCATTACGTCCCGTTGACGCTCGAGGAGTCCCGACAATGGGCGGCGGACGGCGGCACGGTGATCGTGCTGGTAGAAGCGTTCCTGGAAAACGGCCTCGGGGTGGCCGAAGCACAATTCGAACACGCCCGGCGCCGTTCGATCCTGGTTCCCAGCGGAACAACCCAGGCCTGGCTGGCCGTCACGTTCGCCGCCTACAACAACGGGCCGTGCCGCAATCTCGATGCCGACAACCGCTGCGGTATCTACGAGCGGCGCCCGCTGGTCTGCCGCATCTATCCGGCGGAGATCAATCCGCATATCCCGTTGCGCACAGACCGCAAGGACTGTCCGCCCGAATCCTGGGAGCAAGGCCCGGACCTGATCGTCGGTGGGCAACTGGTCGACCAGGAACTGGCCGAACTGATCGAGCGCTCGCGCCAGGCCGACCGTGAGGATATCGGCGCCAAAGCAGCCATCTGTGCCCGCCTCGGTATCAGCACGACCGCCCTCAAGGGCAACGGCTTCGCTACCTACCTGCCCGACATGCAGGCGTTCATGGCAGCCATCGACGAGACTCGCGGGGAGCGGACGCTCAGTTCCACTGGACAGCACTGGGCTTTTCATCTGGCCGATGAAAACAGCACCCGGGCACTGCTCGCCCATGGCGCGGCAGTCACTCAATCGGGTACAGGACACTACCGCTTTATTCCCTTGCGATCGGCCGATTAAGGCGCTTGACTCAGTGAACGGCGGTCATCTGCGGCAAAAAATCGGGCAATGACGTTTTTTCAGCGTCTACAGGCCGCTTTCCGCATCGTCTTCGCGGTATCCGTCTACGATTCTGTAAGAGCGCCACGATGGAGTGTGGCCCTCCCAAACAAGAACACTAAGAACAGCAAGAGAGAGCCGTCCATGAAAACCGTCGCAGAGCTGTTGAAACTCAAGGGTAGCCAGCATCAGGGCGTGCATACCATCGCCCACGACCATACTGTGTTCGAAGCCTTGATACTGATGGCCTCGAAAAATGTCGGCGCCCTTCCGGTACTCGAAAACGGCCAGGTCGTGGGCATCATCAGTGAACGTGACTACGCCCGCAAAGTGATCCTGCACGGGCTCAGTTCGGTCACCACCAAGGTCCACGAGATCATGAATGCCCCAGTGATCAGCGTGGATTCACGCCAGAACGTGGAAACCTGCATGAGCATCATGACCGACAAGCATCTGCGCCATCTTCCGGTGGTCGAGGACGGGCAACTGATCGGCCTGCTGTCCATCGGTGACCTGGTGAAAGAGGCCATTGCCGAACAGGCCGACCTGATCCGCCAACTGGAACAATATATTCGCGGCGAGTAAGGCCAGCCCCGGCCCCTGGAATGGCTCACGGCAGGAGCGACGCCACTCGCTCCTGCCACCTCAATGATCGCCCAATAAAGTATGTCAAAATGTTTATGAAACCCCGCTAATACGGGGCTTCCAGCGATATTTCCGATTTTTTCACAACGCTTTCACTTCACTCCCACCTGCGCCTCTCTACATTCCCCCCCCTGCCCACACGCGGCCTTGTCTATCCTTTACAGTTTTAAACATCGAAACCCTGGATCGGGCCATCAAGTCCATGCATTGTGCCTGCCCCGCTCAAACCCTAGCTGCGGCGCTTACCGCTAAGGTCGACCCATGAACCCTCACGTGTTTCCACTTTCCGCCGCGACGCTCAGGCGCTGGTCCGTGCCGGTGCTGCTGCTGGCCTTCGCGGTGTTCTACCTGTTGCCCATGATGGGCCACGGCCTGTGGATCCCCGACGAACCACGCTACGCCCAGATCAGCCAGGAGATGTTGTTAAGCGGCAACTGGACCTCCCCGCATTTCATGGGCCTGCGCTACTTCGAAAAACCCATTGCCGGCTACTGGATGATCGCCATCGGCCAGGCCATATTTGGCCAGAATTTTTTCGGCGTTCGCGTGGCATCAGCCGTGGCCACCGGCCTCAGCGTACTCTTGACGTACCTGATCGCCCGGCGCCTGTGGAACGACCCGCGCAAGAGCTTCGCCTCGGCCCTGCTGTTCATGAGCTTCGGCCTGATCGCCGGGCAAGCCAGCTACGCCAACCTCGACCCGCAATTCACCCTGTGGTCGAACCTGAGCCTGTTCGCGTTCTGGTTCGCGGTCGACAGCAAGGAACAACGCCAGCGCCTGTACGCCTGGGCCGGCCTGGGCCTGGCCTGCGGCATGGGTTTCCTGACCAAGGGTTTCCTCGCCCTGCTGCTGCCGGTACTGATCGCCCTGCCCTATATGGTCTGGCAACGCCGCCTCGGTGAGCTGCTGCGTTATGGCCCGCTGGCCGTGATCGTGGCGGTGATCATCGCGCTGCCCTGGGTGCTGGCGGTCAATGCCCAGGAACCCGACTACTGGAATTTCTTCTTCTGGCACGAACATATCCAGCGTTTCGCCGGCGACAACGCCCAGCACGCCCGGCCCTGGTGGTTCTACCTGCCGCTGCTGGTGGCATCTTGCCTGCCGTGGTCGGTGCTGCTGATACCGACGTTCAAACAGGCCTGGGAGCAAAAGCGCCTGCCCGGTACCGGCTTCCTGTGGCTGTGGTTCCTCTTGCCCCTGGCCTTTTTCAGCCTGAGCCGAGGCAAACTGCCGACCTACATCATGCCGTGCCTGTTGCCGCTGGCGCTGATGATGGGCAATGCGCTGATCGATCGGGTGACCCGCGCCGAAGGCCGGATGCTGCGGCTCAATGGCTGGCTCAACCTGGTCCTCGGCGTGGCGGCCATGGTCGCCCTGATCTACCTGCAAACCAGCCGTTCGATCTACGCCAACAGCCATGCGGAAGTCTTCAATCTCTCGCTGGTGTTCATCATGTTGATGGGCTGGATCATCGCCAACGCCCTGCAAGCGCTACGTCCGCTCACCCTTTGGGCCATGCCGGCGCTGGGGATCGGCTTGCTGGTGGCGCTGCTGCCGGCGGGCATGCCGGCCAGCATCGTCAACAGCCAGATGCCGGACCAATTTATTGCAGAACATGTCAATGAATTGCGCCAGACCAACCGTCTGCTGAGCAATGAGCTGGGCGCCGCCTCCTCCCTGGCCTGGCGCCTGCAACGCCCGCGGGTGGATTTGTTCAACACAGCGGGTGAATTGAAGTACGGTCTCGACTATCCTGATGCCGCCGAGCGGCAGGTCAACTCCGCCAACGTCGAACAATGGATGACTGAAGCCCGTAAACAGGGTTCGGTCGGTGTAGTGCTACGCGTCAAGAGCGTAGACGAAATGCGCGAAGTCGAGCAGCTCCCACTGGACGGCAAGCGTTATCAGAAGGGTAATACCATCATCATGATCTTCCCGCAGACCCAACCATGAATCAGAGTTTCTGGAAAACTGACAAAGGCGCACTGACGCTTCTGCTTATCGTATCGGCCGTCCTGCTGCTGGTGGGCCTGGGCCAACGCGAGTTGTGG
Organism: Pseudomonas gingeri; assembly: GCF_013385425.1. Classification (GTDB taxonomy): domain Bacteria; phylum Pseudomonadota; class Gammaproteobacteria; order Pseudomonadales; family Pseudomonadaceae; genus Aquipseudomonas; species Aquipseudomonas gingeri_D. The sequence goes on from NZ_JACAQA010000002.1 coordinate 449,295, forward strand.
GGCGCGGAAACGCGCTGGGCCAACATCGCCCTGCAGATGCTGCAGTCGGGCAACTACTTCGACCCCTACCTCAAGGGCTCGCCTTATTACGACAAACCGCTGCCGTCCTACTGGCTGATCACCGCCAGCGCCGGCCTGATGGGCGGCCTGGGCAATTGGTCGCTGCGCCTGTCGTCGGTGATTGCCGCCTGGCTGACGGTCTGGCTGGTCTACCTGATCGGCGAGCGCCTGTGGCGCAAGGGCACCGGCCTGATCGCCGGCTGGATGCTGGCGACCACCTTCTATTTCGTGTTCTGGGCACGGGTGGCAACCGCCGATATCCTCACGGTGTTCGGTGTGGTCGCGGCCATCTGGTGGTACTGGCGCGGGCCGGACGATACCCGGCTGGGCCGCTACACGGTGTTTTTCCTGATCCTCGCCCTGACTTCCCTGCTCAAGGGGCTGATCGGTTTCATCCTGCCGGGCCTGATCCTGCTGCCCCACGTACTGGCTGACGGGCGCTGGAAACGCCACCTCAACCCACGGCTGTTCGTCGCCCTGGCGATTGCCGGCGCGCTGTACGCCATTCCTTTCGTGCTGTCGCATTTCTATGGCTCGCCGACCTATGGCGAAAGCGGCCTGGCGCTGGTGTTCAAGGAAAACGTGGTCCGTTTCTTCAATCCCTTCGACCATATGGGGCCGATCTACACCTACCTGATCTACCTGCCGGCCTACACCCTGCCCTGGGCACCGTTCTGGATCCTCGGCCTGTGGGTCGCCATCCGCCAATGGAAGAAGATCGAGCCCAACACCCGCTGGCTGGTCTGGGGACTGGGGCTGCTGTTCCTGTTCTTCACCCTCAGCGGCAGTCGTCGTAGCTACTACGTGCTGCCCCTGGTGCCATTCGCCCAGTTGCTGGCGGCCTGGTGGGTGACCCGACGCCTGGAAGAGAAGCGTGCGGCCGGCAAGGTAGCGGGCCCGGGCTGGTCGAAAGGCTTCGCGGCGGCGGCGCTGCTCCTGCTGCTGGTGATCGGCGTGCTCTACCCGTGGACCAACAGCGGCGGCGGCGTGACCAAGTTCGCCGACGACGTGCGCGCCAAGGCCAGCCAGCAAATGCCTTGGGACGAATGGAAAATCGTCATGATCGAGGTGGACAACAAGCTGCCGATGTACATGAACAACCAGGGCGCACCGTTCTACTACATCAAGGATTCCCAGGACTACCCACGTACCGGCGACAGCGCTGCGTTCATGGCCTGGCTGGAGAAAACCAGCGGTCAGCGCTGGGATCCGTCACGTACCCTGATCGTCACCAGCTACAGCAAGCACGACGAGGTGCCGTTGAGCTACCTCTCAGCTGACCATGATGTGGTCAACACCGAGCTCACCAATGGTGCGCGACTGGCCAAGAAGAAAGAGAGTGGCAGCGTGGCTTATATCCCCAAGGCCAAAGGCCTCTAGCCAATAGACAAGGGCACCGAAAGGTGCCCTTGTTCATTTCAGCCTCAATAACCCAACGACAGCCCCGTATTACGACGCGGATCATTCGCGCCGTAGAAGCGGTTGTTGCCTACCGGCTTGCCATCGAGGGACGGAGCGCCGACCAGGATCGCCGCCAGGTGATTCGACGGCTGAGGACCGGCAAACTTGTGACCCCAGCCTTCAAGAATCTTCTGAGTGTCCGGGCTCAAGGCAAAGGCCTCGATGTTGGTCTCCTCCGGCAGCCATTGCTGGTGGAAACGCGGCGCGTCCACCGCTTCCTGGATGTTCATCTTGTAGTCGATGACATTGAGGATGGTCAGCAAGGTCGCGGTGATAATCCGACTGCCGCCAGGCGTCCCCACCACCATGACCGTCTTGCCGTCCTTGGTGACAATGGTCGGACTCATTGATGACAACGGTGTCTTGCCCGGGGCAATGGCATTGGCCTCACCCTGCACCAGGCCGTACATGTTCGGCACACCGACCTTGGAGGTGAAGTCGTCCATCTCGTCATTGAGGATGACCCCGGTCTTGCTTGCCATGACGCCAGCACCGAACCAGTCGTTGAGGGTGTAGGTCACCGATACCGCGTTGCCCCATTTGTCGACGATCGAGTAATGGGTGGTGTTGTTGCCCTCATGAGGTGCCACGCCAGGGTTGATGTCCTTGGAGATCCCGGCCTTCTGCGGTTCGATGGCCGCCCGCAGCTTCTCGGCGTAACCCTTGTCCAACAGGTGCGCTACAGGGTTCTTGATGAAATCGGGATCACCCAGGTAGCTGTTGCGGTCGACGTAGGCGTGCCGCATGGCTTCGATCTGATAGTGCACGCCCTGGGCCGAGTGATAACCCAGGTCCGCCATCGGATAGCCTTCGAGGATGTTCATGATCTCGCAGATCACCACACCACCCGAGCTCGGCGGCGGCGCCGAAACGACGTGGTAGCCACGGTAGTCGCACTCGATGGGGGCCAGCTCGCGGGTCTTGTATTTGTCGAGGTCGGCCTGGGTGATGATGCCCTTGCCGGCCTTGCTCGAATCGACGATGGCCTTGCCGACCCAGCCCTTGTAGAAGCCGTCGGTGCCCTTGGCGGAGATTTCCCTGAGGGTCTTGGCCAGGTCTTTCTGCACCAGCTTCTGGCCGACCTGCATCGGCTCACCCTTGTTCAGGAAGATCGAACCCGAATCATGAATGTCTTTCTTGAACTCGTCGGTGGCGGTGTGCAGCAGGTCGATATCGCCCTGCTCCAGCACAAAGCCTTCGTCGGCCAGCTTGATGGCCGGAGCCATGACCTGAGCGCGTTTTTTCGTACCGTACTTTTCCAGCGCCAGTTCCATGCCCGAGACGGTACCCGGTACGCCGACCGCCAGATGGCCTTTCGAACTCAGGTTGGGGACGACGTTGCCGTCCTTGTCCAGGTACATGTTGGCCGTGGCGGCCAGGGGCGCTTTTTCGCGGAAATCGAGAAAGGTCTTGCGACCGTCGGCCAGTTGCACGGTCATGAAGCCGCCACCGCCGAGGTTGCCGGCGGCCGGGTAGACCACCGCCAGCGCATAAGCGACGGCGACCGCCGCATCGACCGCGTTGCCGCCGGACTTGAGCACGTCGACCCCGACATGGGTAGCCAGGTGCTGCGCCGTGACGACCATGCCATTTTCGCCCGCAACCGGGGCCTGGGAAGCAGCATGAACAGGGGAAATAGCCAGAATCAACGCCGTCGCCAGGAGCGAACGCGCAAGGGGTTCAAACTTCATAAGCCGACTCTCTTGTTTTTATTTGCGGGGAACAACGCAGACTCCTGCCTGCGCAGGCCTTTACCAAGGTAGGCGCTCCAGCGGTATTTACCTAGTACCAATGCGCAACTTTTTACGGGTACCACGCTGAGCCAGGGGGACATGGCAAACACTTGATGCCACCGGACTGCGAACTGATGCTGACACCATCGGCGGAGCCCCCCTGTCAAATCAACCGTTCAATCCGCTTGTGCCGCCACACCACCTTGTAATACGTGCTCTGCAAAACCAGCATGCAGATGTAGGCCACCGGAAACGCCATCCACACCCCTTCCAGCCCGAAACGCGCATCGAGCAGGTAGGCCACCGACAACTCCACCCCGACAATACAGAAGATCGAGATAAACACCGGCGCCAGCACCGTGCCGCTGGCGCGCATGATGCCGCCGATCACCGCCTGGAAACCGAACACCAGAATGCTCCAGAGCATGATATGCAGCAGGTGCTCGGCCTGGGCGCGGGTGATCGAATCGGTGATAAACAAACCCAGCAGCCAGTGGGACAACATATAACCCAGGACAATCAGGGCACCGGTCAGGCAGGCGTTGATCATCAAGCCCGTGCGCAGAATCGGCCCCAGGCGCTCCAGACGCCCGGCCCCAATGGCCTGGGCCCCCAGGATCGAAGCGGTAATGGCAATCGACAGCGCCGGAAACTGCACATAGTTGACGATCTGGGTCACCGCGCCATACGCCGCCGTCGCCTGGGAACCGTGATGGTTGACCAGGGACAGGATCACCAGTTCGGACAGCGATAACACCACCATCTGCAAACCCGTGGGCAGGCCGATCTTCAGGACTTTGCTCAAGATGCTCCAATCCAGGCGCATCGCCCTCAGCAATGTCCAGTCCGGGGCCATGACACTGGCTTTATGCCGCAGGCGCAAGGCCAGGAAAACCATCGCCAATGCCGTGCCCACCAACCCCGCCACGGCAGCGCTCTTGATACCCATCTGCGGCAAACCGAGCCAGCCACGAATCAGCGCCGGGGTCAGGAGCAGGCCGGTGGCGGTGGAGACCGCCAACGCCAGCAGCGGCGACAGCGTATCGCTGATGCCCCGCAACAACTGGGTAAAAAGCACGAAGACCAGCAACAGCGGCATGATCAGCATCATCACCTGGGCATAACCGACTGCCTCGTCGAGCACATCAGCGGGCGTACCCAAGCCGATCAGCGCCGGGCGCGCAAACACGCTGCCCAGCACTGCCGCGACCAAGCCGATCAGGACGCCCAGCGCCAGCGTCGTGCCGGCTACCGCCTTGACCGAGTAGGGCTCGCGGGCGCCCCAGGCTTGCCCTATCAATACCGAGGCCCCCGCTCCCAACCCGATGATCAGGGCAATAAAGAAGAATACGATCGGAAACATCCCCGACACCGAGGCCAATGCCTGGGTGCCAAGCATCTGGCCGATATAGATGCTGTTGAGCGTACCGGAAAGCGACTGGAGGAAGTTGGAAAGCACCATGGGTGCCAGAAAAACCAGATAGAGCTGCCAAAGCGGGCGCTGAGCATTTTTTTGCATGAAGGGGTCGAGTTCCAAATAATTGCATCTGCGTGCTCGCCGACTCTACCTTATAGCGCCGACCGTGTTGAATTTTCCTCGTCTTGATCAAGGATGCGGCGTCACTTTCGCTGGCGGCTCGACCAGCACCCGCTGCTCCACCGCTGTCGTCAGATAGCCTTCGATCTGGGCCGCCAGATAGTGGGTCGTGGCCGTCACCCCGCCACTCGGGTCCGACACCAGCTTGAGCCACGCCTTGTCGAAAGCCTCCCCCAGGGTCTTGCGAATGCGCACCCGGGTATCCGGCTGCTCATGCTCGTGGACGATCGCGCGAAAACCCGCGACCCCGAGGGAAATCATCGCCCCGGCAACCCGACCGACCGCCGTCGCGACCGCACCGGCCACCCCACGGCTGGTGAACTCGGACTGGAGCTTCTCGCTGGTCTGCCGGGCGACCGAATTGATCCCCGCACTCGATGTTCCGTCATTTGCGCCTCCCCCCAGGTGAGTACGCGCGTTCAAGGCGAGATAGGCCGGCAACTGACTCAACGGCGCGGCATGCAGCGCTTGATAGAGTGAGGCATTGTGGTCGGCGGGCGGAGCCAGGGAGATCGCCGGAATCTGATTGATGTGCTGGGCGAGCGGGTCCGCCGGTACGCCATACCGCTGGGCGATCACCGTCAGTTGTTTGCCCATCTGTTCGAGATAGAACTGCGCCGCCTGATCCATGATCGAGTCGGGATCGATCTCCACTGCCACCGGGGCCAGCACCCGCGCGCGATATTGCTCCTGCAGGTAACTCGCCAGACGCTTGGCCGATGGATCCTGCTCGCCCTGGTCATTGAGCCGGTACCAACCGACCTTGATCGACAACCACTCCTGGGTCCAGTAACCGTCGAACCAGGGGATGAATTTTTCGTCAGTCTGCTGATAGATCCGCGTACGCCAATACTCCATGGTACTGCGTGCCCAGGCGTCCGCTTGCACGGTGGCTTGCTCGGAAGCCTGGATCAGATCGACATCGACTTGCTGCCAAACCTGCGGCGAAACCACCGTCGGCGCCGCGACCTCGTGGGCACGTTCAAGACCGGCACACCCGGCCAGCAGCAGCATCCAGACAAGGATCAGCACACGCAGGCTCAAGGTCGCAACTCCCTAAAACCGGCTCAAGCACGGGCGTGCTACCGGTATCACCTGCCTTGAGTATAGGTCGCGAACCTGATGGCCCCCGTACTGCCGACTTTCACCTGACAATCAATGGTACGGGCAGGTGTCAAAAAAGTTACCCAACGGAGAAACGCCTGAAACCTGGCCCCTTGCAGAATGCGCCCACGCCTGACCTCCCAGGCACTTACATCGGCCCATAAGCGAGGCTTTCCATGATGGTGCGCACGCGTCCCCTGCAAGCGAATTACAGCATTGCGCTAGTCAACTATAAGACCCATGAGCTGACACGGACCTGTCTGGAATTGCTGAAGACCGCCTTGCATGGAACCGATGTGCCGGTATTCGTGGTGGATAACGATTCGAACGACGCGAGCCTCGAGTATTTGCACAGCCTGGACTGGATCAACCTGATCGAGCGCAAAAGTGGCGCCCCTGAATGCGGGAGCGCCGCCCATGGCCGAGCTCTGGACCTGGCCCTGGCGGAAGTCGAAACCGAATACCTGTTTCTGCTGCACACCGACACCTTTATCCATGATCCGGACGTGTTCGGCCTGATGATCCGGCAGTGCTCGACCCCGGAGGACGTCGTCGCGGTCGGCTGCCTGGAGCAGTTGAATCGGGGCGTGATCCGCTCGGCCTGGCGCCTGACCTCACGCTTTGCCAAGCATTACACCCGACGCGGCCTGCGCGCCCTGGGGATGAATGCCAGGGAGCCGAGGCCGTTCCGGGAAAAGCATCTGAAAAGCTTTTGCACGCTGTGGAACGCGCGGCTGATCAAACATCACGGGCTGCACTTCCATATGAGCGGCGGCAACCCCGGCTACGAGCTGCAAGACCGCATGACCGAATTGGGCTACCGGGTCGAATGCATTGCGCCGCGCCAGTTGTTTCGCTATCTGGACCATATCCAGAGCGGGACGGTGGCGGCCACCGGCGGTTTTGCCAAGAACCACCGTCGGGTCAAAATGTACAACCGCCTGAGCCCGGAGCCCGTTGCGGCCCTGCCCGCTTCGCCGTACCTATAACCCGGCGTTTGAATCATCATTTCGATTGATCATTCAAATCGCAAAACAGAATTTTTTATTTGCCCGCGATCCGTCCAGGATAGGCCCGCCTCCACAGTCCCGGACGAAGCCCCCATGAATCTCAATTTTGCCATTGCCTGCGCCGTTGTCGTGTCCTTCACCATTGCCCTGCTTCACGCCTGAGCGCGACTTAAAGCGTAGCCACGGCCTCACCCAGCCAACTCCTGAACGCCGCCATCGCCGAGGTTTCAGGACGCGACTGCAAACGCGTCAGCCAGTAGCTGCCCGTGGCAATCTCGACATCGAAGGGTTGTAGAACAAGCTCCGCCTCCAATTGCCGGGCGAACATCATCACCGGCACCAACGCCACGCCCGCCCCCTGAAGCGCCGCCTCCATCATCGCCAGCGAGGAATCGAAGACGATGCTCTCCGGTACCCGCCCTTCGTCCGGCAAGCCCGCTGCCTGAAACCATCGCGGCCACTCGTCCGTCCGATAAGAGCGCAGCAGCGTCTGCTTCAGCACATCGGCGGGGGCTTTGAGTTGCCGGGCAATCGGCGCGGTGCACAGCACTGAAAGGGGCGTTTCCAGCAGGTGCATCGCCTCTACCCCGTGCCAGGCCCCGGCGCCGAAGCGGATGGCGAAATCCAGGCCCTCGGCGGCCACATCGACGCGGTTGTTGTGGGTCGACAGCCGCAAATCGATAAAGGGATGCCGGGCGCGAAAGTCCGCCAGGCGCGGTAACAGCCAGCCCAGCGCAAAAGTCCCCACCGCACCCACCGTGAGCACCTCCCGATAATGCCCGCCCTCGAACCGCCCCAGGGTCTGGGCAATCCGGTCGAAGGACTCGTTGAGCACTGGCAACAGGCTTTCGCCTTCGGCTGTCAGCATCAGTCCGCGGGCAACGCGCTTGAACAACGTCACCTTCAACTGGCGCTCAAGGCTCTTGACCTGATGACTCACCGCGGCCTGGGTCACGCACAGTTCAATCGCCGCCCGGGTGAAACTCAGGTGCCGCGCGGACGCCTCGAAAGCGCGCAGCGCATTCAACGGCAAGTGCGGTCGAACCATGATCAAGCCCCTAGTTTTTCTAATAGCCAATCCGAAATTTCATTGTTTGTCGATTTCCCGCCCACTGACTACATTCGGCGTCCTGGCATTTGCATGGGCCGCTGAAACTCACGGAAAGCCGCGTAAATCGGGGATTTTCCCCACTCGTCAGTGCAGCCGGATAATCGCACCGGCGTATTTTCGACACAAAAAACCGCTCCTGGGCGAGCGGTTAACATAATGAAACATATTGGGAGCCTTTGAACCATGTTCAAGAAGAACCTTGCCAAACTGGAAGTCCTGGTGACCTCCCTCCTGCTGATCGGCGCCAGCAACAGCTTCGCGGCGGACACGCCCCAGGCCGACGTCAAGTCCATCGTCGACGCCGCTATCGCCCCGATCATGCAGGAGCAGAATATTCCCGGCATGGCGGTGGCCGTGCTGGTGAACGGGAAGCCATATCACTTCAACTACGGAATGGCCTCGAAGAGCAATCGGCAAGCGGTGACCGATGACACCCTGTTCGAGATCGGCTCGGTCAGCAAGACCTTCGCCGCCACCCTCGCCGGCTATGCCCAGGCCCAGGGCAAGCTCGTCCCGTCGGAGCGGGTCAGCCACTACCTGCCGGAGCTGCAAGGCAGCGCCTTCGACAACATCACGGTGTTGCAACTCGGCACCTACTCCGCAGGTGGCCTGCCCCTGCAGTTCCCGGACGCGTTCGACGCCCAGGACAAGATGCTCGACTACTTCAAGCAATGGAAACCGACCTATCCGGCCGGCACCTATCGGCAGTATTCGAACCCGAGCCTGGGGCTCTTCGGTTATGTGGCCGCGAAAAGCCTCGGCGCACCCTACGACGAACTGATCGAAAAAAACCTGCTGCCGGCGCTGGGCATGAAGCACACCTATCTCCACGTGCCGCCGGCGCAGATGGGCCATTACGCCGAGGGTTACACCCAGGATGGCCAATCCGTACGGGTCGGCCCGGGCGCACTGGATGCCGAAGCCTACGGCATCAAGACCACCGCAACCGACCTGCTGCGTTTTGTCGAGGCCAACCTCCAGCCGGAAACCCTCGAAGCCCCGCTGCACAAAGCTATCGACCTGACGCAGAGCGGCTACTACCAGATCGATGGGACCACCCAGGGGCTGGGATGGGAGTTCTACCCCTACCCGATCAAACTTGAGCAGTTAGTGACGGGTAACTCCTCGGAAATGGCCTACGAGGCCCACAAGATCACCACTCCATTCAACCCCGCGCAGCCGCCGCAAAAGAATGCGCTGTTCAACAAAACCGGGGCGACCCGTGGCTTCGGCGCTTACGTCGTCTACGTGCCGGCGAAGAAAATCGGCATCGTGATGCTGGCCAACAAAAACTATCCCAACCCGGTCAGGGTAAAAGCCGCCTACCAGATCCTGAACGCACTGGAGGGCGTCAAGTAAGCGGATAGGCAAACGCCGGCCGGGTTGGCTATGATCGGAACCCATGACAGTCTCACTTCCGATCCGTCAGCCCTGCCCACCCGGCGCCTGCATTTGCGAGCGGGAACAACTGCTGCAAATAGCCGGCGCCGACCTGCGCATCCTGGGCCTGACCCGCCAGCAGGAAAAGGTGCTGCTCGAACGTCTGGAAAACCTCAAGAGCCTGGCCGACCTCGAACACCTGCAAAAACGGATATACGAACAGTTGGGTCTGCGGGTGTCCGTCGTCCCGGGCTTCAATGAAGTACGCACCATGCGTGGCATCGATATCCAGATCGCCGACCACCCCGGCCTGTGCCGCAAGACCCGCCAGTCGATTCCGGCCGCGATCCGCCGTGGCCTGGAGAAAAACCCGGAGATCGCCTACGCCCTGCTCAACGCCAACGACCTGTTGCGTGATGCCTGAGACGCGGTCTCAGCGCAGCCGCTGACCGCGCTTGAGGGTCTCGCTGGGCAGTTCGCCGAACAGCGCCCGATAGCTGTTCGAAAACCGCCCCAGGTGCCAGAACGACCAATTCATCGCCACCTCGGCCACCGTCTTGTCCAAGGCATTGCGCCCGAGCAATTCATGGCGGGCACTGTTGAGCCGGCGCAAGCGCAGCCAATGGCTCGGCGTCATGCCTGTGTAGGCCTTGAAGGTGTGCTGCAACTGACGCAATGAAACCCCGGCGAAGCCGGACAGCTCCAGCAGGTTGAGGGTCTCATCAGGCGAATCGGCCGCCCACTCGCCGATGCGCTTCATGATCGAACGCTCCTCGGCGCGGCGCTGCAAGGAACCTGGGTCCAGGCAGACAGCGTTATCGAGAATGTAGAGACAGTCGTCCAGCAGTTGTTGGGTCAGGCTTTCCCGGCTCGGCGGATCGAAAGTCTGCGCCAGGCGGGTCAAGGTCCCGCTCAGCCAGCGGCTGAACAAGCCGTTCTGTTGCGAATTGAGCGGCGCCATGAACAACCCCTCCAGCCGTGCCACATCCAGGCCATGGTGCTGCACGAACTCCGGACCGAACACCACCGCCACTTCCTGGTAGTTCTCGGGGGTGATCCAGATATTGCGGCTCTCGCCGTTGAGCACATACAAGGCGTTGTCACTGCGATCGAAACAGAAGGCCAGCGCCCCCGACGGCGCACTGAAGTTCTGCTCGACCCGGGTGTTCATGCACTCCTCGTAGATCTGCACCCCTTGCAGGTCCAGGTAACGAATCTGCCCGGCGAAATGCCCCGGCGACATCTGCTGGTAATGCTGCACCCAACCCGGTGTGGCGCGTATCTGTTCGGCCACATCGGCGGTATTGAACGCTTGAACCCGCAAGGCGTTTGACTCTGTCATCGGATGACCGTTCGCACTCATTTGGTGCGTCTTATGCCGTCATAAAGTGGATAGATGGGACCCCCATCGCTCGCCCAAGATAGTCGCCAATGCGCCGCAGGGGAAGTCTCTCGCCGCTCGGCCGGGATGCAGACAGATCACCCGGCGCAGAAAAAAACCAACAACGAGGTCTTTATGAATGCCCCTTTCGATCAGCTGTCTTCGTGGCTGAAAGAACACAAGATTACCGAAGTAGAGTGCGTGGTCAGTGACCTGACCGGTATCGCCCGCGGCAAGATCGCACCCACCAACAAGTTCCTGCATGAGCGAGGCATGCGCCTGCCGGAAAGTGTGCTTTTGCAAACGGTAACAGGGGACTTTGTCGACGACGATGTCTATTACGACCTGCTCGACCCTGCCGATATCGACATGATCTGCCGGCCGGATTCGTCGGCCATGTATGTGGTGCCATGGGCCATCGAGCCCACCGCCATCGTGATCCACGACACCTTCGACAAGCAGGGCAACCCTATCGAGTTGTCGCCGCGCAATGTCCTGAAGAAGGTCCTCAAGCTGTATGCCGACAAAGGCTGGCAGCCCATAGTCGCTCCGGAGATGGAGTTCTACCTGACCCAGCGCTGTGAAGACCCGGACCTGCCGCTCAAGGCCCCGCTGGGGCGTTCGGGTCGCGCGGAAAGCGGTCGGCAGTCGTTCTCCATCGATGCCGCCAACGAATTCGACCCGCTGTTCGAAGACGTCTACGACTGGTGCGAAGCCCAGGGCCTGGACCTCGATACGCTGATTCACGAAGACGGCCCGGCGCAGATGGAAATCAACTTCCGTCACGGCGATGCCCTCGACCTGGCCGACCAGATCACCGTGTTCAAGCGCACCCTGCGCGAAGCCGCGCTCAAGCACAACGTCACCGCGACCTTTATGGCCAAGCCGATCGCCGACGAGCCCGGCAGCGCCATGCACCTGCACCAGAGCGTGGTCGACAGCGTCACCGGCAAACCGATCTTCGTCGATGCCGACGGACAGATGAGCCAGCTGTTCCTGCACCATATCGGCGGTCTGCAGAAGTACATCCCCAAGCTGCTGCCGATGTTCGCCCCCAACGTCAACTCGTTCCGCCGCTTCCTGCCGGACACTTCGGCGCCGGTCAATGTCGAGTGGGGCGAGGAAAACCGCACCGTCGGCCTGCGGGTGCCGACCTCCAGCCCCGACGCCATGCGCGTGGAAAACCGCCTGCCGGGCGCGGATGCCAACCCTTACCTGGCGATTGCCGCAAGCCTGTTGTGCGGCTACCTGGGCATGGTCGAGCAGATCGAACCGAGCGCCAAGGTCGAAGGCCGCGCTTATGAACGCCGCAATCTGCGCCTGCCGATCACCATCGAGGACGCGCTGGCGCACATGGAAGACTGCCCGACCATCGAACGCTACCTGGGCACCCAGTTTGTCCGTGGCTATGTGGCGGTGAAACGTGCCGAACACGAAAACTTCAAGCGTGTGATCAGTTCCTGGGAGCGGGAGTTCCTGCTGCTGAGCGTCTGATCCAGAACCTTTACCCAGACCGAAAAACAACCCCGACAAGAGGTGTCGAATGCGTCTATTGAAATCCGTCGTTCCGCTAGCACTGGCCTTGCTGTTCAGCGCCACCACACAAGCCGAGCCGACCGTCAGCGTCTACAACTGGACCGACTATATCGGTGATACCACCCTCGCCGACTTCCAGGGCAAGACCGGTATCAAGGTGATCTACGACGTCTTCGACTCCAACGAAACCCTGGAAGGCAAGTTGCTCGCCGGCCGCACCGGCTACGACGTGGTGGTGCCTTCCAACCATTTTCTCGGCCGCCAGGTGAAAGCCGGGGCCTTCCTGAGACTGGATCGCTCGCAGTTGCCGAACTGGAAGAACCTCGATCCCAAACTGCTCAAGCTGCTGGAGAAAAACGACCCGGGCAATGAACACTCGGTGCCGTACCTGTGGGGTACCAACGGCATCGGCTACAACGTCGACAAGATCAAGCAGGTGCTGGGCATCGACCATATCGACTCCTGGGCGGTGCTGTTCGAACCGGAGAACCTGAAGAAGCTCACCCAATGCGGCGTCTCGTTCATGGACTCGGCCGACGAAGTGTTCCCGGCGGTGCTCAACTACATGGGCATGGACCCACGCAGTTCGAAACCCGAGGACTACAAGAAGGCTGAAGCCAAGCTGCTGACCCTGCGGCCCTATATCACCTATTTCCACTCGTCCAAGTACATCTCGGACCTGGCCAACGGTGATATCTGCATTGCCTTCGGTTACTCGGGTGATGTGTTCCAGGCCGCGAACCGGGCCAAGGAAGCGAAGAACGGCATCAACATCGCCTATTCGATTCCCAAGGAGGGCAGCAACCTGTGGTTCGACCTGCTGGCGATTCCCGCCGATGCGGCCAATGTGAAAGAGGCCCATGCCTTCATCAATTACCTGCTGGACCCGCAGGTGATTGCCAAGGTCAGCGCCACCGTCGGCTACGCCAACCCCAACCCGGCGGCCAAGCAGTACATGGATGAAGCGCTGGTGAACAACCCCGAGGTCTATCCGTCCCAGGAAGTCCTCGATAAGCTCTACATCTCCACCACACCGACACCTGAGATCATGCGCCTGATGACCCGCTCCTGGAGCAAAGTGAAGTCCAACAAATGAGTCAAGCCAGCCCAATGGAACACGCTCGCTCCTATTACGCGGCGACCGCCGGTTCGATGCCGGATTATCCCCGGCTCGACTCCCAGGTGACTGCCGATGTGTGCGTGATCGGCGGCGGTTTTACCGGCGTCAACACCGCCATCGAACTGGCGCAGCGTGGGCTGTCGGTGGTGCTGCTGGAAGGCCGGCGGATCGGCTGGGGCGCCAGCGGGCGCAATGGCGGGCAGTTGATTCGGGGCATCGGCCATGATGTCAGCGGTTTCGCCAAATACGTCGGTGCGCAAGGTGTGCGTTATCTGGAGCGTGCCGGTATCGAGTCGGTCGAGGTGGTGGGCAATCGCATCCGCGAGCACGCCATCGACTGCGACCTGCGCTGGGGCTTCTGCGAACTGGCCAACACCCCGGCGCAGTTCGCGGCGTTCCGGGCCGAGCAGGCGCATCTGGCGGAACTGGGTTATGCCCATGAAACCCGGATTGTCGGGCCCCAGGACATGGCCCAGGTGGTGGCCAGCACAGCCTATGTCGGCGGTCTGATCGACAAGGGTTCGGGGCATTTGCACCCGCTCAACCTGGTACTCGGTGAAGCGCGGGTGGCGAAGGCGCTGGGGGTTCAGATCTTCGAACATAGCCCGGTGCTGGAGCTGATCCATGGCAGTACGGTGGAGGTGCGTTGTGCCGCCGGTAGCGTGCGCGCCAACAGCCTGGTGCTGGCCTGCAACGCGCACCTGGAAGATCTGGAACCACGTTTGAGCGGCAAGGTGCTGCCCGCCGGCAGCTATATCATCGCCACCGAACCATTGGCCGCCGAGATGGCGGCCGAGTTGATTCCGCAGAACCTGTCACTGTGCGACCAGAAGGTCGGGCTGGATTACTACCGTCTTTCTGCCGACAAGCGCCTGTTGTTCGGCGGTGCCTGCCATTACTCCGGACGCGACCCGGCGGATATCGCCGCCTATATGCGACCGAAGATGCTCAAGGTGTTCCCGCAACTGGCGGATGCGCGCATCGACTATCAATGGGGCGGCATGATCGGCATCACTGCCAATCGTTTCCCCCAGGTCGGGCGCCTGCAACAGCATCCGAATGTGTTCTATGCCCAGGGTTATTCGGGGCATGGCGTCAACGTGACCCACTGGACCGCGCGGTTGTTGGCCGAGGCTATCCATGCAGGGCAAAGCAAAGGCATGGATATCTTCAGCGCGGTGCCGCATATGACCTTCCCGGGGGGCAAGGCCTTGCGCTCGCCGTTGCTGGCGCTGGGGATGCTGTGGCATCGGTTGCGTGAAGCGCTGGGCTGAGTCAGCACTGACAGTAACAAAGGCCAGGAAAGAACACTCTTTACCGCTTTTACAGGATAACCGAGTTCTTTCCTGGTTGGCCCGGAGCTGAAGGAAATACTCAGAGGAGCTGGAATTTTACTAAGGTCTCTTTGACTTTCTCGCGGAGCTGATTTTCATCGAGCTCATAGTCAGCCCTATCTTCATCAGGATTGTAAATTTCGGCCAGCATAAATAACTCCCCTCCACAATTTAAAACATCCTCGCTTCGATTTTTTACACCACGCAGCCCCCTTCTTTCAACACATATATCTTCAGAGAATTTATGAGCGCTAACTTTCCCATTTAAAAAGCCCCTGCCCAGCTCGATTAATTTCATAGTATTCATAAGCCATCACCCCAAGTAAATTCGACCACATAGCCACACCACCTTAAAAACTCACCTACTGAAAATCACCTAGCGACCAAGCTTGACGACCTTAAAGTATTTATTTTCCGCGACAAAAGCGGGCTCTTTCCAGTTAGGACCCTTTATATAAGTCATGGGATGCTCACCTTGTTGTATAACACCTGACGCCCCCATTTCTCTGACAGTAGACAAAAGTTCGCCTTTTTCGATAACATCAAAACGATAGCGAACAAAAAATCTATCTAGGCTGCGGTAATCGATACCTTTTTCACTACCAGCCAAAAAAGAAATAATATCTTTTACAGACTCGCCCTCCACCAACGACTTAAAATCAATCATTTAAACTCCCTCCACACCTGCTCATCAGCGGCCTTTATAGCATCGAACGTATAAAATAAATTTTCCTCATCTTTTAATTTGTAATCCTCCAAGGTTGCCGTGTGAGCATTGTTCCAAACCTCAGAGGCGGCGTCTTTGCCCTTCGGTACGACACCATCCGCAATCCCTAGTGCCCTGTAACGCTCAAGTTCTCTGATTTCGTGTGTATAAAATCGTTTATCGACGTCAGCAATTGATAGTTCACCGCGCAAGACTTTCTCTAATCGGTCAACCATTATTGCATTTGCATCTGACGGTGCAAATCGCCCTGTATGCAACTTAACAAGATCAATACCATCCTGAGTAACCGACGCCGTTGTCCAGTCGAGATTTTGGATTGCGCCTCCAGCCTTGTCAGGATTGTACATCCGACCGCTGTGTTCACCCCTTGTAGTAGCCCCCTCATACGGAGAGCTAAACACTACATAAATGGGCGGCAAACCTGAGTCAGCAGGAAAAGTATAGATACCATCCCGAATATCCCACTGATCCATCCCCGGCAAGGGTTCGGCCTTTACCTCGATGGGTGTCAGCGTGATCCCCGTGTAGATCGGAATTTCTACAGGCTGTACCGGCGATGTCGTCGAACTGCCGTCAGGGGCCGCAATCGGAAAGGTCAGGGTGATCGCCGGCGTATCAGCCGTGGTGAAGGTATAGGCATTCGCCGCCGGGTCCAGCGTCAAGGCCCTGACCGGCACCTTCGGCGATAACCCACCATTGGCTTGCGTGGCAATCAGCGAGTACTTCGAACGGTCGCCGTAAACCCGATACGGCAGATCCACCGTGCCACCGGCCACCGCTATCGCCGACAGGTTCTCCGGCAAGTCGGGGATCAAGTCCCTGGCTGGCAGGCTCAAGGTGGTCGGCGGATAAAGATCGCTATTACCTAACGAGGGGGAATACAGCAGCAGGCCAATTCCAACACCCGTGGCGCGATCAAGCACAGCGCTGCCAAGGGTTTTCAGAGCCTGGATGCCCGACTGAATGGCGGCTTCCAGCGTCAAACCGGTGCCCGTCGTGATCGCGATGAAACCCGCTGCCGCACTGAGTTGGGTTGCGCCTGTCGGAGCAAGCCTGAAAGTATGTGCTTCAGCCGCCTTGCGTTTCGCTTCAGTCTTTGCGAACAATCGAGCTTGCTCGTCGGCGACCGCCCTTGCGCGAGCTGCCAAAGCACCAAAGGCGTTCGAGGCGATACCCAGATATCTGGCGGACTCGGATTTCAGCAGGGCATCGTGATGGCTCGCCCATTTTTGACCTAGCTGCCCGGTCGCCTGCAAGTGAACCAGATTGGCCAGGGCTTCCAGTTCCGGCTTGCTCAAGGGGGAAACAATCTTGGGATTTGTCGCGGGATAAGTGAGGGTGACCCCACCACTTGTCCAGGGCGGCGGCGCCTGGATGGGCCGGATCGCGGCAAGCTTGCCGGCGATCATATCGTCCAGCACGGTTTTGTAGTGAATCAGTGCCTGAGCCGGTGCCAGCCCCGCCACGGAGCCCGCGGCGATAGAAAGTTCTGTTTGAAGAAACTCCGGCAGGCGTTGGACGTGAATATCCCGTTCCACGCCGATGACGCCAAGACGTTGTTCCAACAACGCCTGCCAGGCAGCGTCATTTACGGAAACAGCCGACTCTGCCTGACGCCTTTTGGTGTCCAGCTCCGCAAGCTTTGCAGCCAGGACATCCATCGAAAGCGACAGCACCTTGAGTTCCAGCGCCGCTCTGTAGACAGTATCAAAAAGAGCATGCAAGCCGCTCACGGATTCGGCAGTAGCAGCTCCCGAGAGCCAAAGCTCACGCATTTTCTGACGCGGCAAAACCTCCATCATGAAAAACGGGTTATGACCATAAAGGCCATAAATGGCGGGTGCCGTGGAAATATACTGTGATTTCTTTACATCAATCAGATCCAGCGTAACCCTTTGATCGAGCCTTGCCGCCTCTTCGGGAGACAGGACACTTTCACCTGTGGCAGCCTGCTTTTTCTGCGCTAGTTCCTGTTCCATATTAACCAGGAGCGCTTTGAGACGTGGCTCATATTCGTCCGCAATAAATTGAAAGTCCGTTTCTCCCCCCATCAAGTCAGACAGGACATTTGGCGTGGTCGTGTCACGAAATCTACCCGGCCCTCCCTCTCCCCGTCTCGGCCCTTCCTGAAGTCCCCAACCATCGCCATTTCCACTGTAAGCCCCACCCACACCGGAACCGAAGGTTTGTGGTCTTCCCGCAACGATGTGCAAGGGCCTGATTTCAAAAGCCTGTCCGACTACATATCGCTCGTCCGCCATATCAAGTCTCCGCTTGATCCACTCAAGAGTGTTTACTGTCGTTTACTCCGACAGAAGGCGATGCAAGAAGAGAACTTGTCTTTTGAGGGGAATAACTCTTTATCGCGTAAGGCATGGGCTACAGGTTGACCATCCGACTGACGAGTAGCGGATGTCGTGAGCCTCTGTAGGAGCCAGCCTGCGGGCGATCCAGGCGACGCGGTCTGACAGGGCACCGCGTCGCTACAGGAATTGCATCAGGACTTGGCCGCAATCACCATGATTTCCACCAACACTTCAGGCCGCGCCAGGTTGGCTTCTACCGTGGCCCGTGCCGGGGCACCGCCCTCCGGCAACCAGGCATCCCAGACCGCGTTCATCGCCGCGAAGTCGCGGTCGATATGCTTGAGCCAGATCTGCGCGCTGAGCAAGCGAGTCTTGTCGCTGCCGGCCAGGGCCAGCAGTCCGTCGATCTTCTCCAGCACCTGGCGGGTCTGGGACTCGATATCGCCTTGCAGATCGCCCGGTACCTGGCCGGCGAGGTACAGCACATCGCCGTGGCTGACCACACCGGACATCCGCGCATTGCTCTGGAAACGTTGAATCGTCATCGGTCTTTCTCCTTGGATAAACTTCAGCCGGCCGCGTGTTCGACCAACCGCACCAGGCGCTGCGCGCTGCCAAAGGCCAGGGTCATGCCCAGTGCGCCATGCCCGGTGTTGAGATACAGGTTACTGCCTGCACGGTGTTCAAGCACAGGCCTGCCGGTGGGCGTCGCCGGCCGCCAGCCGCTCCAGGGCTGACAATCGTCGACGTTCCAGCCTTCACCAAAGAGCGCCTCGGTCGAGGCTTGCAACTGCTCGATCCGCGCCGCCGGAATCGACGCATCCATACCACACAACTCCACCATCCCCGCCACCCGCAGGCGGTCGCCGATCCGGGCGAACACGGTCTTGCGGCGCATATCGGTGATGCTGACCGTCGGTGCCCGGGTGTGCTCGGTAATCGGCAGGGTAATGCTGTAGCCCTTGAGTGGATAGACCGGCAGACGGCTGCCCAATTGCGCCAGCAAGCCGGTGCTGTAGGCGCCTGCCGCCAGGACCACCGCCTCGCTGTGCAACACTTCGGTCCCTTTATGGGCATGTCTCAGGTTCAGCGCGCTGATTCGCTCACCACGGCGCTGAAAACCTTCGAGCTTGCGGTCGAACAACAGCTGTACGCCCTCGCCTGCCAGTAACCGGGCCATTTCGCGACACAGCTTGAGGCCATCCACCGCGCACTCACTGTCAGTATGAATGGCGCCGTGAAAAGCGGACCGGTAACCGGCCAACGCCGGCTCGATCGCCACCGCCTCACTGGCGCTGAGCACCTGCTGTCGCGAGCCCAGGCCCGCCTGGAAACGGACCTGACGCTGCGCCTTGTCCAGCCCTTCGGCGTCCGGGTACAGCACCAGCTTGCCGGTGCGGGTGAAATCGCAGTCCAGATGCTGCTCCTGCATAAACCCATCCAGGGCTTGGCGACTCTCGCTTGCCAGTGCCAGCAACTCCACCGTGGTCTGGCGTGACACCGACGTCCGGCAAGCCGCCAGAAATTCCATGCACCAGCGCCATTGCTCCGGGCTCCATTGCGGGGTGAAGCGCAACGGCCCGCTACGGTCGAGCAACAGTTTCGGAATCCCCGGCAACAGCGACGGATCGGCCAGCGGCTGCACATAGCTGTAGCTCAACTGCGCGCCGTTGCCACCCACCGCGCCCATGCCGGGACCGGACGCCTGGTCGATCACCGTGACGCGATGCCCGGCCCGGTGCAGGAACCAGGCACTGCTCAGCCCGACGATCCCCGCGCCCACCACGCAAATCTCCATTACACCGCCTCCTTGTCCAGGGCCCAGCCGCTCGGCGTCAGTTGATGCCAGTCGGTCTGCTGCTGATAGGCATGACCGATGCGTAGGATCAGCGGCTCGGCGAACGCCTTGCCGACGATCTGCATCGACACCGGCATGCCCTGGCCGTCAAAACCCACCGGCAATGCCACCGAACACAGATTGAGCAGGTTGGCGAAACGCCCCAGCAGGGCCAGCGGCGTGCCGTACTCATCCACTTGATCCAGCGGCACACTGCCGACGGCATTGGTCGGGAACACACAGGCGTCGACATTCAGCATCGCCTCCTGCATGGCCTTGCGCGCGGCGCGGCGCTGATTGTGCAGATCGATATAGGCCGCCGAATCGATGGCCTTGCCGCTCAATACGCGACGCTGAACGTGGGGGTCGAAGCGCAGGTCGCTCTGTTCGAACAGCGCACCGAGACTGGCATAACCTTCGGCGCTCATCAGTCCGCCGGCCACCCGCATGCACAGTTCCAGCGAGCGTGGCAGCGGCTGTTCCACCAGATGCATGCCCAAGGCGACCAGTTGCTCCAGCCCACGATCGTAGGCCGCCAGGATATCGGGGGCAATGGCCGCGCGTTCGGCTTGAGGCAACACCCAGATTCTCATACCGGCCACCGGTTGATTGAGGCCCGCCGCAGCGCTGAAGATCGGCGCCTGCGCCGAGACCGGGTCCAGTGGGTCGGGGCCAAGCAAGGCATCGAGCATCCAGGCCGCATCCTCAACGGTGTGGGTGATCGGGCCTACCGAGTCCAGCGACGGACACAGTTCGATCAGCCCATGACGACTGATCAGCCCACGGGTAGTCTTCAATCCCACCAAGCCGCACATACCGGCGGGAATCCGCACCGATCCGCCGGTATCGGTGCCCAGGGCCGCACTGGCCAGGCCGCTGGCCACCGCCACCGCCGAGCCGCTGCTGGAACCGCCCGGCGCCCGATGGACTTCGCGGTCCCAGGGATTCCAGGGCGTGCCCATCACCGCATTGGTGCCCCAGCCGCCGAAGGCGAACTCCACCGTGTGGGTCTTGCCCAGGATAATCGCCCCGGCCCGCTCCAGGCGCTGCACGGCGGTTGCCGTGAAGCGGGAGATGCGCGGACGCTGCGCCAACGAGCCACCGGTGATGGCCTGCCCGGCGATTTCAAACAGATCCTTGATCGCCACCGGAATGCCGTGCAACGGCCCGAGATCGACCCCGGCGGCACGCTGCTGGTCAGCAGCGATCGCCGCCCCCAGCGCACGCTGGGTGTACGCCTCGACATAGGCATTGAGCTGGCCGTTGAAGCGTTCGATACGGGCCAGTTGGCCGCGCACCAGGGCCTCGCTGGTCAGTCGGCCGCTGCGCAGCGCCTGCTGCAATTGGCCGATACTGTGGAAAGTGCTGTGATCCAGGGAATTCATCCAGTCAACCTCTCAGGCTTTTGCGGCCACGGGAAAAGCGCTTCTCAAGCACTCGCGACAGCAGGGAAAGCGGGAACGCGATCACGAAATAGAACAGGCCGACCAACAGGAAGATGTGCATCGGCAGAAAGCTCTCCGAGGCAATCGCCCGGGCAGCCAGCATCAACTCATCGGTGGCGATCAGGGCACAGAGCGAACTGTCCTTGAGGATCGACACATAGGCGTTGAGCAATGGCGGCAACATCCCGCGAATCGCCTGGGGCAGGATCACCGCGGTGAACGCCTGGAACGGCGTCAGGCCGACGGCAATCGCCGACTCCCGCTGCCCCCGGTGCAGGGCATCAAGGCCGCCGCGCAGGATCTCGGCGATATAGGCACTGCCCTGCAACCCCAGCCCGAGGATGCCGGCCTCGAAGCCGGACAAGGTCAGTCCCAGGCTCGGCAGGGAGAAATACAGCGCCAGCAACAAAGCCAATAAAGGCAGCGCGCGCATGCCCTGGATGAAATACACCGCCGAGCGCCGCAGCCAGGCAAACGGGCTGCGCAAGGCCCAGGTCAGCAAGCTGCCGAGCAGCGCCGCCAGGGCAAAACCGCCCAGGGACAACTTCGCGGTGACCACCCCGCCTTGCAGCAGGCGCGCGGTCCAGTCGCTCCAGTACTCGGGGTATTGCGCAAGGAAACTGATCATCGTGCGCTCCCCCAATGCCGTTCAAGACGGATAAAACCCAGGCCGATGGGCAGGATCATCGCGGCGTAGATGCACATCACCGCGAAGTAGATCAGCGAGGTCTGGAAGGTCGAAGTCACCAGGTTGCGTGCCAGGAACATGATTTCCGGCACGGCGATGGCCGAAGCGATGGAGGTGTCCTTGATCAACTGCGTGACATAGTTGGCGAAGGCCGGCAGCGAACGGCGCAGCGACTGGGGCAAGAGGATGTTGGCCAATATCTGCATACGAGTCAGCCCGACCGCCAGACCGGCCTCGTATTGCCCGACATGCAACGACTGCAGGCCGGCGCGAAAGATATCGCAGAGCACGGCACTGCCCACCAGGCTCAGGCCGACGATGGCCGCCAGCCACGCGGGCAGATTGATCCCCAGGTACGACAGGCCGAAGTAGATCAGGAACAAATGCGCCAGGGCCGGCACGTTGCGCATCCATTCGATAAAACAGGCAATGCCCGCCTGCACCAGTCGCGAACGGCTGAAGGTCAGCCACACCGCCAGCGCCAGGCCGCCGATACTGGCCAGCACCAGAGTGCAGAGGGCGATTTCCAGTGCCGTCAGGGCACCGCTCAACAGCAGGGGCAACAAGCCGAAAAAGGTCTGGAGGCTGCTCATTCAAGCCTGCTCCATGGCCATGCGCCCGAGGAAGCTGCGGGTGCGCTCGTGGCTGGGCGTGTCGATCACCTGGGCGGAAGGCCCCTGCTCGACGATATGGCCGCCGTCCATAAAGATCACCCGGTCGGCCACATCGCGGGCAAAACGGACTTCGTGGGTGACCATGATCATGGTCCGGCCCTCTTCGGCCAGTTCGCGGATCACCGCCAGGACTTCGCCCACCAGTTCGGGGTCGAGGGCCGAGGTCGGCTCATCGAACAGGATCACCTTGGGTTGCTGCGCCAGGGCCCGGGCAATCGCTACCCGCTGCTGCTGCCCGCCGGACAACTGCTCGGGATAGGCATCGGCCTTGTGCCGCAGATGGACCTTCTCCAGCATGGCTTCGGCCAGTTCGTAAGCCTGCTTGCGCGGCATGCCTCGGGCCTTGATCGAACCCAGCGCGACATTGTCGCGTACGTTCAAGTGCGGCCAGAGGTAGAACAGCTGGAAGACCATGGCGATCTCCAGCCGCTGCGGGGCCATTTCCCGGTCACTCAGCAAACGCAGGCGCGAACCGTCCCGGGCTTGCCCGATCAGTTCATCGCCGAGCCAGATTTCGCCCTGGCTGGGCTTCTCCAGATAATTGATGCAGCGCAGGCAGGTCGATTTGCCGGAACCGCTCGGGCCGATCAGCGACAGGGTTTCCCCGGCCTTGAGCTCCAGGCTGATGCCCTTGAGCACCTCCAGGTCGCCATAACTCTTGTACAGATCACACACGCGCAACAGCGCAGGTTCTACCAGGTTGGACATCTTGCTCACCCGCTTTTTCTCGGTCCGGCGCAGGGTCGACCACCTGACCCTGCGCACCACGCTTTATTATTGGCAGCCAGGCAGTTTCCAATCCGCCGGACGGTCGACGCTCAGGCGCAGGTCCTTGCCCTGGGGCATGAACCAGACATCCTGGGTCAGGCCGTAGCGAGCGCCGATCTTGCGCATCTCGCAGGTTTTCCAGAGCGCCTCGATCTGCGCATTGACCGCCGCCAGCAACTGCGGATTGTCCTTGTTGAAACCGAACACCACCTGTCCCAACCCGGTCAGCAAGGGGAAATCCGGGTCGTTGTCGGTGAAGGCATTGAAATGCAGGTGCCACTGGGCATTGCGCGAAATGGCGTACTGCATGACCGGCGGATCACCGATCACCGCGTCGATACGCCCGGCCAGCAGGTCACGCACAGCGGCGTCCGAGGTATCGTAGAGCGTCACTTGCAGCCCCGGGATCTTGCGCATTTCAGGAATGAAGGAGAAACCGGTGATGGTCCCGACCTTCTTGCCCTGCAGGTCCTTGAGGGTCTTCCAGTCGGTCTTGTCGGTCTGGGTGATGCCGTTCTTGAAATAATGGATCGGATCGCTCAGGGCCATGATTTTCGAGCGCTGCTCGGTCCAGCCCATGGTCCCGGCCATAACATCGACGCGGCGGGCCTGCACCGAGGCAATGGTCCCCGACCACTCCATCAGCGCCGGCTTGACCTTCATCCCGAGTTTCTCGGAAATTTGTTGAAGGATTTCACCGTCATAACCGACCATCTTGCTATCTTGATAACCAGTCCCCGGCATGTCACCGCTGAAGGCGATGGTCAGACTGCCCGGCTCCACGGTATCCAGCGCGAACACCGGTCCCGCGGCCAGCAGGGACAGTATCAATCCGGCGCAGAGGCCGGTAAAGCGTTGCATGTCAGGCTTGTTCATCGTGTGCACCTCGTTGGTTTTCTTATTGAACGACAGGATGTTGGGCAGGCCTCCATCCTAGGGCCGAGGGCACATAAATCAGTTGGATGCTTTGCACGAATGATTGAATATTTGCGACATCTGCATGAAACCGCGAACGAGGCCGGCGAGCCGAGCCTGGTGGCGCGCCTCGACCAGCAACCGGCACCCGCCCCACACAAGCGCCGCGGAACGGCGGAACTGTCGGTGGGCATCGTGCTCTGGCCGCGTTTTCCGTTGCTGTCCTTGTCCGGGCTGACCGATGCCCTGCGCCACGCCGCCGACACCGGCGACCAGAGCCGGCCGATCCGTTGCGAATGGAAGGTGCTGGGCACGCCGGGGCAACGCGTCGCCTCCAGCGGTGGACTGGACGTGCCGATCGACAGCGAAATGGGCGACCCGCAACGCTTCGACTACATCGTGGTGATCGGCGGCCTGCTGGACTCGTTGGCCGATGTGCCGAAAAGCTACCCGGCGTTCCTGCACCAGGCCGCGGCGGCCGGCGTGCCCTTGATCGGCTTGTGCACCGGCAGCTTCGTCCTGGCCCGTCACGGGCTGATGGATGGCCACACCGCCTGCGTGCACGCCTACCATGCCGATGACTGGAAACGCCTGTTCCCGACCCTGCGGTTTATCACCCACAACGACTTCCTGATCGACAAGGACCGCATCACCTGTGCCGGCGGTGTGTCGGTGATCGAGCTGGCGGTGCATCTGATCGGCATGCACTGCGGCCCGGACCGCGCCGGCAAGGTGGTGCACCAGATGACCGTGGCCAAGAGCGGCACCGGCAGCTTTCTCGACCGACGCAAGGCCCTGGGTTATGCCAGCTCGTCCAACCGGCGTTTGCACGAGGCGGTGATGCTGATGGAAAAACACATGGCCGAACCGCTGGAAATCGAGGCCATCGCCCATTGGGTCGGCACCAGCAAGCGCCAGCTGGAACGGTTGTTCATGGCGGAAACCGATACCAGCCCGGCGCAGTTCTATCGCCAGGTGCGGCTCCGCTTCGGGCGCTGGCTGCTGGTCAGCTCGGATCGACAGATCGGCGAAATCGCCTTTGAATGCGGCTTTGCCGACGCGCCGCATTTCATCCGGCATTTCCAGAGCCTGTTCGGCCTGTCACCGGGCAAATTGCGCAAGGAGTTGCTGAAGCACGCCGGTCCGTGATCGGTGTGAAGACCGCTCAGTTGAATATCACGCCAACCACCAGCGCAGCAGAAAAAAGAACGCCATGCTCAGCAACATGCTGAGCAAGGTATTGCGGGTGTAGAGCACCAGGCCGATGGCCACCAGCGAACTGAGCAGGTACGGATTGTCATACTGCAGGTTCAACTGGTGATCGGGCATGAACACGATCGGCCCGCAGATCGCCGTGAGCATGCCCGGCACGGCAAAGCCGAGGAACTGCCGGGCATTGCTGCTCAGGCGCACCGGCAAGCGGGGTTCGAGAAACACGTAACGGTTGAGGAACACCAGCAGCCCCATCCCGAAAATCACTGCCCAGACGATCATTCGTGCCCCCGATACAGCTTGTTGCAGAGAAATCCTGCCGTCATTCCCGCCAGCCCCGACAACACCAGGGCCGAACCCAACTGCCAGTAGCTGAACAGCACCGAACAGAACAACGACACCGCCACACAGACCACGGTCGGCACATTGCGTACCACCGGGGTGATCAAGGCGATAAAGGTCGCCGCGATGGAGAAATCCAGCCCCAGATGCTCAAGACCGGGAATGCTGCGGCCCAGCACGATCCCCGCCAGGGTGAACAGGTTCCAGGCGATATAGAACGTCAACCCCACGCCCAGCGCATACCAGCGGTTGAACTGTTGCTTGTCGTGCTGGCTGGTCAAGGCAAAGAGCTCGTCGGTCAGCAGGAAGCCCAGGCCGACCCGCCAGCGGCCGGACAACGGGGAAATCACCGAGCGCATGCTCATGCCATACAACAGGTGTTGCGAGGTCAGCAGCGCGGTGGTGAGCAGGATCGAGAAAATCCCCGCGCCGCCCTTGAGCATGCCGATCGCCACCAGTTGCGCGGCACCGGCAAATACGATGCTGGACAAGCCCTGGCCTTGCAGCGGCGTCAGGTTGGCCTCGATGGCCATGGAACCGGCCAGCAATCCCCAGGGCGCGGTCGCCAGGGACAGCGGCATGATGGCCACGGCACCGCGCAGGAAAGCGGTGCGAGGTAACAGATGATCGGACATAAGACTCGGGCACACAGAAAAAGACGCCGACTTTGCCAGCCCGCCGCACGCCTGTCTTGAACATTTGTGCACAAACGGGCACTTGAGCAGCGTGTCGAATCAAGCGCCGCCCAGGTATCCCGGAGCAATCAGCGAATCGGCGGCACGCGCACCGGCCCTTGTCGGCATTGATTCCTGACGCCCTTGCCGCACTCGCCGAAGCCCAGGTCCTTGGTCAGGCACACACGCACCTCGGCCAGTTCCGGTCCGCTGCAACGCACCGTCACCCCACCCTCCGGCATCCCCGGATTGCTCTGGCGGAACAGTTGGAGGATCTGGTCGGCGGAGTATTCCCGCGGCGTCGTCGAAGGTTGCAGGGCGGGTGGAACCACCACTGTCCCCAGCGCCTTGTCGGCCGCATTCAGGTAGCCAGAGGCGCCCAGGCCACTGCAGGTACCGTGCTTGTCCCACTCATGCTCCAGCAGTTTGCCCGAGGGAAACAGGGTGAGGCCCTTTTGCCGCTCCTGCTGCGTCAAGGGTGTCAGTGGCGGGCAGGATTGTGGCCAGCCGCCCTTGGCATACTGCGGCCACAAGCCATGGAGCACAAAACCATAACCCTTGCCGCTGCACTGCTGATCCTTGGCATGAGTCAGGCAGAAGGTCGGCGACCAGGACAAGGTCAGCAGGTAGTAATCGAAGACCCCCGCCACCGACTCCGTCTGCTGCCTCGATTGCCGGGCTTCGCTGAGACTTGCATGGCCCATCGTCAGGGCGATGAACAAGACGACTACAGAAGATAATTTCATTGGTTTTCCTATCCCATCGGGCGCCATCATGGCGCTCAAAACATCGTAACCATAGCGTCAGATCAAGGTCTGCCTTGAACAATAACTGTTAAATGTCACTGCAAAACAGTAACATTCAGCACTTTTTTCCAGGCTTTGCCGCGCCGTCCCGGCGCACGCCGCACTTGACGTAGTCGCTCTAGGAGCAGGTTTCATGAGTATTCGCAACATCCGCAAGAAAGTCGTCTCCGCCCTCTGGACCCTGGCCGTACTCTTGCTGATCTACTGCTTTCCGAAAACCATTCTCGGTTTTCTGCTCCTGGTCGCGGTTTGCGGTGTCTATGACTTCCTGCGCAACGGCATCTACACCGCCGAGCTGGCGAAGAAGTATTTTATCGGCAACGGCCGCAACACCTGGGTACTGTCGCCCTTCAACTCGCTGTTCGACCTGATCAGCAAGCCCAATCGCGGCATCTACAAGATGCAGGACCTGCCAGAAGACTGCCAGCGCGACCTGCAGCAAGTCATCGACAAGGCGATGAGCCACAAGGACGAGATCATCCAGTACCTCGACTCACGGATGGCGGAAAACAAGCGCGGCATGTTGTTCTTCCAGTGGTACGGACGCAAGATCGATACCGAACTGGATATCTCGGAACTCCAGCAGAAGTTCCCCTACGTCAAGACCGTGGGCGTGTCGGTCTTCAATGAAAACCGCTCGACGTCCTTCCACTTCGGCCCGTTGCGCATGATGTTCCGCGTGCTCTACAACATGGCCCCGGCGCCGCACCACGACGGCGTCTACATCCAGTGCCGCAAGCAAAAGCATTACTGGCATGACGACCCGCTGTTCATTTTCGATGACACGCTGCTGCACGCCTCGTTCAACAAGAACGACGCCAAACGTTACTGCCTGTTCATCGATATCGTCCGCCCGTCCTACGCCCCGCGCATTATCAGCGGTGCGATCGCTGCGTTCGCCAGCGCGGCGTTCACCCTGCGCCAGGGCTTCTACAAGAACTGGAAGGTCATCAAGTAATAACGGCTGGAGGTTGCGCCGCGCCTTCGAAGCTGCGCGGCCAAACCCGGCAATAGCCTTGAGGCGCTGGATTGACCAGCCCCTCAAGTGACCGCCTCAACCCCGCGGGACGCGGGCGCTGATTCAGGCCTGGATCAGCTTGGCAATCGCCACGTCCGGGCTGACGTCGGCCTCGTAATCCACCCCTTCGACCCCGAAACCGAACAGACGCAGGAACTCGGCCTTGTAGCCGGCAAAATCCGTCAGTTCGTTGAGGTTTTCGGTGGTGACCGCATCCCACAGCTTCGCCACCTGCGCCTGGACCTCAGGCTGCAGCTCCTTGTAGTCGGCACGCAGGCGGCCGTCTTCGTCGAGGATCGGGGTCGGCGAGTACAGGCTGTCCTTGTACAGGCCGTAGACCTGCTCGATGCAACCTTCGTGGGAGCCCTGCTCCTTCATCACCTTGAACAGCAGCGACAGGTACAGCGGCATGATCGGGATCGCCGAGCTCGCCTGGGTGACCACGGCTTTCAACACCGAAACCCGCGCGTCGCCGCCTTTGGCCGCCAGACGCTCACGAATCTTCAGGACCTTCTGGTCCAGGTCCTTCTTGGCCGCGCCAATGGAACCGTTCCAGTAGATGTCGTGGGTCAGTTTTTCGCCCAGGTAGGTGAAGGCGGTGGTTTTCGCGCCGTCAGCCAGCACACCGGCCTCGTCCAGGGCATCGATCCACAGCTGCCAGTCTTCGCCCCCCATGACCTTGACGGTACCGTCGATCTCTTCCTGGGTCGCCTCGGCCAGCGTGGTGACGTTGACCTCTTCCTTGTCGGTGTTCAGTCCGCGCTGGGTGACCGACTTGCCGATCGGCTTGAGCGTCGAGCTGTAGACTTCACCGGTTTTCGGATCGGTACGACGCGGGGCCGCCAGGCTGTAGACCACCAGGTCGATCTTGCCCATGTCGCGTTTGATGGTCTCGATGGTCAGGCGCTTGACTTCATCGGAGAAGGCGTCGCCATTGATGCTCATGGCGTACAGGCCTTTCTCTTCGGCAAACTTGTGGAACGCGGCGCTATTGTACCAACCGGCGGTGCCGAGCTTGCCTTCGTCGCCTTCACGCTCGAAGAACACCCCCAGGGTGTTGGCACCGCAGCCGAAAGCCGCGGTGATGCGCGCCGCCAGGCCGTAACCGGTGGATGCACCGAGCACCAGGACGTTCTTCGGTCCGTCGCTGACCGGGCCTTGCTGGGTGACGTAGTCAATCTGTTGCTTGACGTTGGCTTCACAACCCACTGGGTGGGTGGTCACACAGATAAAGCCACGAACGCGTGGTTTGATGATCATAAGGTTCCCTTTTTTCATAGGCCGATATCGACACTGACGGTAAGCAGCGTCGCGGATTCTAGTCATAGACGTTCAAAAAGC
The DNA here is from genome assembly GCF_013385425.1 of Pseudomonas gingeri. Taxonomy (GTDB): domain Bacteria; phylum Pseudomonadota; class Gammaproteobacteria; order Pseudomonadales; family Pseudomonadaceae; genus Aquipseudomonas; species Aquipseudomonas gingeri_D. Next base: position 478,875 of record NZ_JACAQA010000002.1, read on the forward strand.
CGATGCGTCACTGCTTTTACAACACAGGCCCGCGCGGGGAAAGCAAATTCCCTTGCCATGTATCGCCTGGACCTTGATTAGCCCTCGTGCGCGCAACATTCTAGCGCCCACCTCCACCAGCGAAGCCTGATCGATCATGAGCGCCACGCCTTCTACCGAAACCGATAGTGACGTCTACAAGACCCTGCTCGAATCGACCAAGGCCATTCCCTGGCGAATCGACTGGCAAACCATGACCTTCAGCTACATCGGCCCACAGATCGAGACCCTGCTCGGCTGGACACCGGACAGTTGGGTCGGGATCGATGACTGGGTGTCACGCATGCACCCGGATGATCGGGAGTATGTGGTGAACTTCTGTGTGTCGCAGTCCAAGGCTGGCGTCGACCACGAGGCCGACTACCGGGCGCTGACCCGCGACGGCGAATACGTCTGGATCCGCGATGTGGTGCATGTGGTGCGCAAGGACGGCGAAGTCGAGGCGCTGATCGGCTTTATGTTCGATATCAGCGAACGCAAGAAAACCGAGGAACACCTGATCCGCCTGCAAAAGCAGTTGGAGGAGTACTCGTTCCAGGATGGCCTGACCGGTATTGCCAATCGTCGTATGTTCGACACCGTGCTCGCCCGGGAGTGGGAACATGCTCAGCGCAATCAACTGCCGCTGTCGCTGATTATCCTGGATATCGACTTTTTCAAGCAGTACAACGACCACTACGGGCATATCAGGGGTGACGAGGCCCTGCGACAAGTGGCCCAGACCCTGTCCCAGGCGACCAATCGGCCACGGGACTTTATTGCCCGGATCGGCGGTGAAGAGTTCATCTGGCTATTGCCCGAAACACCGGCGGACAAGGCTCGGCAAGTGGCGGATAAATGCCTGCAACTGATTCGCCAGCAGCAGATCGAACATGAGAAGTCGGCGATTTCCGGGCTGCTGAGTCTCAGCCTCGGAGTCGGCACCATACGCCCCGCCGTCGATGAAGCGGCACTGGGTTTTGTCGAGAAAGTCGATGAGTTGCTCTACAAAGTCAAACGCAACGGCCGCATGGGGGCCGAGTACGCCAACTTCAGCGACTGACCGATGGATTCACTGGATATCGAGATCGAAGCTCGGCGTCGGACGCTCCGACGTCGCCGCCGATACAATCGCGCGGATTTGTATCAATAATGACTATCGATGCAGCTGATAAGCGATCATCAAGCCACGATGGTAGAGTTCGCGCCGATGGCAACGTTATGCCTCAACTATTCTCCGGGCACTTGCGCGGAACAGTTATTGAGTCATCTCGACTTCATCATCCCTTTGGTAAGTTTTAGCTACTGCGCCGAGTGCCCTGCACTTTGTGCGGTGGCTTTTTTTAGGTCATTCAAATATCCGAACTTGATTAATCCAAGGCACTTGTCGTGGGCGCTACTTTTTCATGGCGCGGCAAACAGTGCCTGGCAAGGGGCGAAAAAAACCACGGCAACTCAGCTGCCTTCATTGCAGTGGTCGGAAAGATCAATACAAATCCCTCGGCCAATGGCCAGTCTTGTCCCGCCGACGCCAGGCGTTTTTGCATGCCTGTGTATCCGTAGCCCGCCAGATACACTGCAATACAAAGGCCCGATGCCAGCCGCCACAGCCCTCGCTAGACTGTGCCCTAAACCAACATTGACGGAGCCCGGCCCCATGGATCATGTCGATCACATCCTGATCGTGGACGATGACCGCGAGATCAGAGAGCTGGTGGGCAACTACCTCAAGAAGAACGGCCTGCGTACCACGGTGGTCGCCGATGGCCGGCAGATGCGTACCTTCCTCGAAACCACGCCGGTGGACCTGATCGTGCTGGACATCATGATGCCCGGCGACGACGGCCTGCTGCTGTGCCGTGAACTGCGCGCCGGCAAGCACAAGGCCACGCCGGTGCTGATGCTGACCGCCCGCAGCGACGAAACCGACCGCATCATCGGCCTCGAAATGGGCGCCGACGATTACCTGGTCAAACCCTTCGCCGCCCGCGAGCTGCTGGCCCGGATCAACTCGGTGCTGCGCCGCACACGGATGCTGCCACCCAACCTGATCGTCACCGAAAGTGGTCGACTGCTGGGGTTCGGCCGCTGGAAGCTCGACACCAGCGCCCGCCACCTGCTGGATGAAAACGGCACCCTGGTGGCCCTCAGCGGCGCCGAATATCGCCTGTTGCGGGTGTTTCTCGACCATCCGCAACGGGTCCTGAACCGCGACCAGTTGCTCAACCTAACCCAGGGCCGCGACGCCGATCTGTTCGACCGCTCCATCGACCTGCTGGTGAGCCGCCTGCGCCAACGGTTGCTGGACGATGCCCGCGAGCCGGCCTATATCAAGACCGTGCGCAGTGAGGGTTATGTGTTCTCACTGCCGGTGGAAATCCTCGGTGCAACCCAATGAAACCGGTCCTGCTCTGGCCGCGCACGCTGGGCTCACGGCTGTCGCTGATCTTCCTCGCCGGGCTGATCCTCGCCCAGGCGCTGTCCTTCGGCGCGCAGTCCTACGAGCGCTATCAGAGCGCCAAGACCGCCATGCTCGGCAACCTGGAAACCGATGTCTCGACCTCCATCGCCATTCTTGAACGCCTGCCGGCGAGCGAACGCGAAAGCTGGTTGCCACGCCTTGAACGGCACAACTACCGCTACCTGCTGAACGAGGGTGTTCCCGGCATTCCCATGCAACCGGATGAAGTGCCGATCGCCGTCCCCTCGCTCAAAGAGGCCATCGGGCGTGACTACCCGCTGACCTTCAGCGACATTCCCGGCCCGCGCAAACACTTCCAGGCCCATCTGAAACTGCGTGACGGCAGTCCGGTGACTCTCGACGTCACCCCATCGGTCATGCCCATGTCGCCCTGGTTGCCCTTTGTCCTGCTCGGTCAGTTGCTGCTGATGCTCGGCTGCGCCTGGCTGGCAGTGCGGATTGCCGTGCGCCCGTTGACCCGCCTGGCCCATGCCGTGGAAAACCTCGACCCCAATACCCACGGCGTACACCTGGACGAAGCCGGCCCGACCGAAGTGGCCCGCGCGGCGGCGGCCTTCAACGCCATGCAGGCGCGTATCGCCGCCTATCTCAAGGAGCGCATGCAACTGCTGGCGGCGATTTCCCATGACCTGCAAACCCCCATCACGCGCATGAAGCTGCGGGCCGAGTTCATGGACGACTCCACCGAGAAGGACAAGCTCTGGCAGGACCTGGGCGAAATCGAACACCTGGTGCGTGAAGGCGTGGCCTATGCCCGCAGCGTGCATGGCGCCACCGAAGCCAATTGCCGCATCGACCTCGACGCCTTTCTCGACAGCCTGGTATTCGACTATCAGGACACCGGTCAAGCCGTGGAGCTGATCGGCAAGAACGGCGGGCTGATCGACACCCGCCCCCATGCCCTGCGACGCGTATTGGTCAACCTGGTGGACAACGCGCTGAAATTCGCCGGCAGCGCGCAGATCGTCATCACCCCCCAGAAAAACCGACGACTGTCGATCCTGGTCCTGGACCGCGGCCCGGGTATCGCCCAGGCGGAACTGGAAGAAGTCCTCAAGCCCTTCTATCGCGTGGAAAGCTCGCGCAACCGCAGCACTGGTGGGACCGGCCTGGGCCTGGCCATCGCCCAGCAACTGGCAACCGCCATGGGCGGCACATTGACCCTGAGCAATCGTGATGGCGGAGGGCTGTGTGCGGAGCTTGAGCTGAACATGGGCGATACGCCTGCGGGTTTCGCGACGCGTTAAAATCCTGCAAGCTGAGCCAACCGGCACCAACCACCTGGGTGCCTGATTTAGCTATGCTAGGAACACGCGTGCGCGCGAAGCCTTTCTGGTGCAGCCGGCGCCTTAGCAGCCCGGCGACATCGCCTTGATGGAATAAAGCATGACCCAACGATCGGTAATCAACGCCTCGGTTAGCCCCAAGGGCAGCCTCGAAACCCTTTCCCAACGTGAAGTGCAGCAACTGAGCGAAGCCGGCTCCGGCAGCATCTACACATTATTCCGCCAGTGCGCCCTGGCCATCCTCAACACCGGCGCCCATGTCGACAATGCCAAGACCATCCTCGAAGCCTACAAGGATTTCGAGATCCGTATTCACCAGCAGGATCGTGGGGTCCGCCTGGAACTGCTGAACGCCCCGGCCGATGCCTTCGTTGATGGCGAAATGATCGCCAGCACCCGCGAAATGCTCTTCAGTGCCCTGCGCGATATCGTCTACACCGAAAACGAACTGGAGAGCCAGCGCATTGATCTGGACAGCTCCCAGGGCATCACCGACTACGTTTTCCACCTGCTGCGCAACGCCCGCACCCTGCGCCCCGGCCTGGAGCCGAAAATGGTGGTGTGCTGGGGCGGTCACTCCATCAGCACCGAGGAATACCAGTACACCAAGAAGGTCGGCCACGAACTGGGCCTGCGCAGTCTGGATGTCTGCACCGGTTGCGGTCCTGGGGTGATGAAGGGGCCGATGAAAGGCGCGACCATTTCCCACGCCAAACAACGCATCACCACCGGCCGCTACCTGGGCCTGACCGAGCCGGGGATCATCGCCGCCGAGGCGCCGAACCCGATCGTCAACGAGCTGGTGATCATGCCCGACATCGAGAAACGCCTTGAGGCGTTCGTGCGGGTGGGCCACGGCATCATCATCTTCCCGGGCGGCGCCGGTACGGCCGAAGAATTCCTCTACCTGCTCGGCATCCTGATGCACCCGGACAACCGCGAACTGCCGTTCCCGGTGATCCTGACCGGCCCGCGCAGTGCAGAAGCCTACCTTCAGCAACTGAACGCCTTTGTGGTCGCGACCCTGGGTGAAAAAGCGCAGAAGCACTACGAAATCATCATCGACAACCCGGCCCAGGTGGCCCGGCAGATGGCCCACGGGTTGAAGGCGGTCAAACAGTTCCGCCGCGAACGCAATGACGCCTTCCACTTCAACTGGCTGCTGAAGATCGATGGCGGCTTCCAGCACCCGTTCGATCCGACCCACGCCAACATGGCAAGCCTCAACCTCAGCCGCAGCCTGCCCCCCCACGAACTGGCGGCCAACCTGCGCCGGGCGTTTTCCGGGATCGTCGCCGGCAACGTCAAGGACAAGGGCATCCGCCTGATCGAGGAGCACGGCCCCTACGAGATCCATGGCGACGCGGCGGTGATGCAACCGCTGGACAAGCTGCTCAAGGCCTTCGTTGAACAACACCGCATGAAGCTCCCCGGTGGCGCGGCTTATGTGCCTTGCTATCGCGTAGTGAGCTAAACCCGCGACAACGATCTGTTTGTATCTGCCAAGCCGGTGCAAACAGATCGCCCTCCTGCGCCCAATACATCGATCCTGTAGGCCCCGTCCAAAAATCCCTCGGGAAACGTAAGCAAGCCCGAAACCCCTATTGAACGCCCCGGCAAAACCCTTCAGTCTTGACCCTCAACATCAGTGCAACTATATTTAGTTGCAGCAAGGAGGCTTGGTGTCCAAGAATGAAAAATTGCTCGCTAAACTGCTCAACCCCTGGTCGAGCTTTACCTGGACGGAGCTGGTGACGCTATTGGGTCACTTTGGTTACCGTCGGCTCGAAGGCCCAGGTAGCCGGGTCAAATTCGACAACGGCGACCCGCAGGCAGCGATCAACCTGCACAAACCTCATCCTGGCAACGAGCTGAAAACCTATATCAAGCGTCAGGTGATTGATCACCTGCGTTCAGGAGGACTGATTTCGTGAGTAATCAGATGCATTACAAAGGCTATTACGGCTCCATCGAAGCCAGCGTCGAGGACAACTGCCTGTTCGGCAAGCTCCAGTTCATTCGCGCGCTGGTAAGTTATGAGGGGCAAACCGTGGCGGAATTGGAAACGGCGTTCAAGGAGGCCGTTGACGACTACCTCGACACCTGCAAACAGTTGAACCAGGCGCCCGAGATGCCCTGCAAGGGCTCATTCAACGTGCGCGTGGGTCACGATCTCCATCTGGCCGCCGCGTTGACCGCGACGCGCCAGAAGGTGACGCTCAATGACCTGACCCGTCAGGCCCTGAGCGAGTATCTGCTGCTGCATGCCTGATCGACTCAGGCAGAGCCCCCTGAGCAAGCCTCAGCGAGTCGCGACCACGAACAACCTGGGAAACGGCAACAGCACCGTTCCATCGGCGAGCGCCGGGTAAGCCCCGGTGATAGCCGTCAGGTAAGCCTGCAGAAACGCCGCTTTCTGCCCCTCATCCAAGGGTGCCAGGTACGGCCGCAGCGCCGAGCCCTTGAACCACTCCACCACGGCGGCATGACCGCCGGCCAACGGGTGGTGATAGGTGGTGCGCCAGACATCCACGTGGCTGCAGTGCGGACGCAGCAGTTCGTAATAGAAACTCGCGTCGTGCCGCGGCGGGTGCCGAACCGTCGCGATCTTATCCGCCCACGGTCCGTTGGCGGCCACTTCCCGCGCCAGCCGGTGCGATGGCTCCTGCATATTGTCCGGAGTCTGCACCGCCAGGCTGCCACCAGCCGCCAACTTGCTCACCAGATGGGGATAGAGCGTGGTGTGATCCGGCACCCATTGCAGCGAGGCATTGGCCAGGATCACATCGAAGGTTTGATCCGGGTTCCAGGTGGCGATATCGGCGAGTTCGAAATTCAACGCGGGCAAGCGCGCCCGAGCACTGACGAGCATATCCTCGGAGCTGTCCATGCCGGTGACCCGCGCCTCGGGAAAACGCTGGGCCAGGACTTCGGTGGAGTTGCCCGGACCGCAACCCAGGTCGACGGCCACGCCGACCGTGCCGGTAGGAATGGCGGCTACCAGATCGCGGACGGGACGGGTGCGCTCTTCTTCAAATGTCGAATATTGCTTGGCTGACCAGGTCATCACGCTTCCTCTTGTGCATGGGGAGTGAGCACAAGCGTAGGTTTTGCACGCCATGATGACAAATGCTAATAATGACAAGCTGCCATACTGAAAAGGTATCGAAATGTTAGAGCTGCGTCGCTTGCATGCGTTTGTCGTGATCGCTGAAGAAGGTCATATCACCCGGGCGGCGGAGCGTCTGCATATGCAACAACCGCCCCTCACCCGCCTGCTGCAGAAGCTGGAGGCCGAGATGGGCGTGGCGTTGATGGAACGCCTGCCACGGGGTGTTCGCCCGACCACCGCGGGCCTGGCGTTGCTGGAAGAAGCCCGTGCTGTCTTGGCACGGGCCGAGGGCGTGACCGAGGTGGTGCGTCGCGCTGCCCGGGGTGAACAGGGGCGGCTTGGTATCGGCTTCACCAGTTCGGCAGCGCTGCACCCGTTTGTGCCGGGCGTGCTGCGGCACTTTCGCGAGGCGTTTTCCGGCGTTTCGGTGATTCTGGAAGAAGCCGGCACCGGGGAGTTGATGGATGCGCTGGTGCACGAACGCCTGGATGCCGCCTTCGTGCGCTCGCCCTTGAGCGGTACACCGACCTTGCAGGCCGAGCCGATTCTGGTCGAACCGATGTTGCTGGCACTGCCGATGGATCATCCCCTGGCACAGGACACCCGCGTCCCCCTGCCCTTGTCCGCGCTCGCCGGCGAAGCCTTTGTGCTGTATCGACGTCGGGTGGGATTGGGGCTCTACGACGCCATTCTGGTGGCGTGTCGCGAGGCGGGATTCAGCCCACAGGTGATTCAGGAAGCCCCACGCATGGCCGCCACCCTGAGCCTGGTCGCCGCCGGCCTGGGGGTTTCCATCGTCCCGGCCTCGATGCAGCGCCTGCGGGGCGACGGGATTGCCTATCGCGCGCTGTCACAGTGTCCGGGACTGATCGCACCGCTGCACCTGGCGACCCGCGTGGGCGATAGCTCGTCGGTGCTGCGGCGGTTTCGGGAGTTGGTGATCGAGGCGGCGGCAATGGAGACCCCATCAGCGCAAATCTGAAAGCACTGGCACTTTCAATTATCCGGCATTTACCGGACTCTATTCGATAAATGCCGTATAAAAAGAGGTGTCCCCATCATTCCTCTCACCCCCCTCAAGACACGTACAGCCAAGGACCAGCGGCTGACTATCAATGATAGCGACCCATTGCTTCGTGCGGTTCGCATCACCGCCATAGCGAATACGCTTTTCGGCAATGATGAGAAAGCCAAGCGCTGGTTGTCCAAACCCAAGGAACACTTCTCGGGGAAAAGTCCCATGACCATGCTGTCGACTATTCAGGGAACCCGTCAGGTAGAGGAAATGCTCATACGTCTGGCGGAAGGTCTTACCTTTTAACCTAGAGAGTTTTCCGACCTGTCGAGACGTACCCACGCCGTACGTCCCGTGTGAGTGGCTTCAGGAATCAACGCGTAAATTGGCATTGGCCCGCTGCAGAAAGTCCACAAAACGCTCCACCTCCTCATCACTGAAACCCGCCAGCGCCTTGATATTGCCCTCCCACAGAATCTCTTTCGCCTGCGGTATCCGGGTCAGCGCCAGCTCGGTCAACTCCACGATCTGAACGCGCTTGTGCTCCGGATCGGGCCGGCGGCGGATCAGTTGATCCCGCTCCAGACGAGCCAGGGTCTGGGCCATCGACGGCTGCTCGACCTGCAGCAAACGCGCGAGCTCAGCCTGGGTCCGCGCTTCCCCCCGCTGCAGCGCACCCAACACCGGCATGCTGGCCATGCCGATTCCCAGCGGGCGCAAACGCACCTCGGCCTGCCGGATCAACTCCTGTGACACGCGCTTGATCAGGAAGGACGGCACCCGGTTCAGATCTAAATTGTTCATCTAACGACCCCTTGTCATAGGCACCTATGCTAATTCATCATAGGTGCCTATGACAAACCGCGCTCTGGAATGACACCATGGTCTCGACTCCACGTATCGCCATCGTCGGCGCCGGCCTCGGCGGCTTGATGCTCGCCCGTATGCTGTACCTCAAAGGCGTGCCTTTCCTGATCTTCGAGCGTGATGAGTCCATCTCGCAGCGGCCACAGGGCGGCATGCTCGACCTGCACGTGGAAACCGGCCAATACGCGCTGCGCCTGGGCGGGTTGTTCGAAACCTTTCAGCAATTGGCCCGCTACGAAGACCAGGGCCTGCGGCTGTTCGACCAGCACGGTACGTTGCAGATGGAAAAAGCCGATGCTGCCAGCGGCGACCGCCCCGAGATCGATCGCGGCCAGCTCAGGGAGCTGCTGCTGGAATCGATCCCGGAAGACACTTTGCGCTGGGGCCACACCCTCAGGGAAGCCGAACAACAGGACGACGGCTATACCGAGCTGCGCTTCGACAACGGTCTGAATCAGCGCTTTGAGCTGGTGGTCGGCGCCGACGGTGCCTGGTCCAAGGTGCGCGCTCTGGTCTCGACAACACAGCCCGCGTTCACCGGACTCACCTTGCATGAACTGTCGATCCCCGACGCCGATGCCCGTTATCCTGAGGTCGCGCAACGGGTCGGGCGCGGCATGCTGATTGCCAAGGGCAAACGCCAGACAATCTTTGCCCAACGCAACGCAAACGCCCATATCCGCGTGTATGCCGCCTTGCATCGGCAGGTAACAGCGCACGAAGCAAAAACCAGGAGCGACCTGCTCCGAGACTTCAAGGGTTGGGACGCCTCATTGCTGCAACTGCTTCACGTAGCGGACGAACCTGTACGCCCCTGGCCGGTTCATGTGCTGCCGATCGGTCATCGCTGGGAGCACCGCGACGGCGTCACCCTGCTGGGCGATGCCGCGCACCTGATGCCACCCGCCGGCGAAGGCGCCAACCTGGCGTTGCGCGATGCGGTGGATCTGGCGGATGCGCTGCTGGACGACCAGGACTGGAAAACCGCGGTTCGAGCCCATGAACGGGTGATGTTCGAACGCGCCGCCCTGGCTGCCGTCGAGGCAGACAAAATGATGATGGCCGACTCGGTCGAAGAAAACCTGGAACTGATGAAAAGTCATCTGGGCGCCGAAGCCTGAGCCACACTCGATCGACATCGGCAATTGACAAACCCGGCGCCAGCTTTTAAAAATGGACGCCTGATCCAGGGTGTAAACAAATATGTGCGCAACGCTCAACCTCATTGCTGTCGCCGTTGGCTTGAATGCCAAGGCCCCGGCATGCGTTGCGTTTGCCCCTAAATCGAAGAAACAGTCGCTCATGTGACCGGGGCGCGCTGTCCCGTCAGATGAGCTGACAGGACATTGAGCGCGACGACGGGTCACCCCTCCTCTTCTGCCAACTTCCTTCTACGCTTCTGACGGTGACGACACGGTCAACCATCAGGAGAAAGTGCATGTCATCGTTTCAAGGTATCTGGGTCCCCCTCGTTACGCCGTTCGTGAACCAGGCCATCGACTTCGTCGCCTTGCGGCGGCTGGTCAGCCATCTGCTGGACAGCGGCGTCGACGGCATCGTGGTCTGTGGCACCACCGGGGAAGCCGCCGCACTGGGCAAACATGAACAGCTGGCGGTGCTGGATGCCGTACTGGAGCTGGTCCCGCCACAGAAGGTGGTAATGGGCCTGGCGGGCAACAACCTCAGCGAGTTGCTGCAGTTCCAGAGCGAGATACTCAAGCGCCCCCTGGCCGGGCTGCTGGTGCCTGCGCCCTATTACATCCGCCCGTCCCAGGCCGGCCTGGAAGCGTTTTTCAAGACTGTCGCCGATGCCTCCAGCGTGCCGATCATTGTCTACGACATTCCCTACCGCACCGGGGTGAGCTTCGAGCAGGCAACCCTGCTCAGGATCGTCGCCCATGACAATATCGTCGCCATCAAGGACTGCGGCGGCAACCTGAACAACACCCTGGCGGTGCTGGCCAGCGGCCTGGTCGATGTGCTGTGTGGCGAGGACAACCAGATGTTCAATGCAATGTGCCTCGGCGCAACCGGTGCAATTGCGGCTTCGGCGCATATCCATCCCGAGTTGTTCGTCCAGTTGTACCGGCAGATCCAGGAGCAGCAGCTCGCAGCTGCCAGGACGACATTTTTCCAACTGACGCCGCTGATCCAGGCCCTGTTTGTCGAGCCCAACCCTGGTCCGGTGAAAACCGCCCTCGCCCTTCAGGGGTTGATTCGTGACGAACTGCGCGCGCCCATGCAAACCAGCAGTGAAGCCACAGCCCAGCGCCTGAAAGACATCCTCGCAACGCTCAAGTCCAACGCGCGGTAGAGGTCGGACCAGCGACCCGGGTAGGATATCCGCACTTACGTCATGGATCAGAAAAGGAAGTCGAGATGTTCTACCGGATAGCGGCCGACGGGCTGGTGTCGTTTCACCTGCTGTTCATCTTGTTCGTGCTGTTTGGCGGGTTGCTGGTGCTCAAATGGCGCCGGTTGATCTGGTTGCACCTGCCCGCCGCGACCTGGGGTGTGATTGTCGAAGTCTTTCACCTGGAATGCCCGCTGACCCGCTGGGAAAACCTTTTTCGCCAGGCCGCCGGACAAGGCGGTTATGGCGAGGGCTTTATCGAGCACTACCTGATTCCGCTGATCTACCCCGCCGGGCTGACACCGACGATACAGCTTGGCTTTGGTGCCTTGGTGCTCTTGCTCAACCTCACGGTTTACCTGCATCTGTTCAAAACCCGCCGCCTGAAAGCCGCCCTCTAGACACCTCACCGAGAAGCTGCGACGAAACAGCGCGTTGCGCCCCAGCGGATTGACCGACCGCAAAAACCACCATATAGTGTGCCAACTTCACATAAAAACACTACATGATGTGCCATGCTTCTCCTACGGCACCTCTCATCCCCCTGGAGCGCCAGGGTTTTCCAATGCCTGCTTGTGCCGTGAATCCTGTTGAACGGGAGCTCCAAACACGTGTCTACCTGCCTGACAAACAGGCAGTGAACCAGGCCTACCCACACCCCCACACAAGGAACATCCGATGCTCAGCTGGGACGAATTCGACAAGGAAGAAGGCGCAGCCGCCATCAAGGGCGCCAACGCCGGCCACGCCACCGAAGCCAACATGGACCGCCTCGACAGCGCCGGTGGCGCCGCGGCCCAGGAGGCCCGTGCCGTGACCGCTTCCGACTCGGCTGCCATCGCCCG
>NZ_JACAQA010000020.1 GCF_013385425.1 Pseudomonas gingeri
CCGGCTTGCTGGCGATAGCGATTTCCCAGGCGATGGTGATGTCGACTGTCAGATCGCATCGCCAGCAAGCCGGCTCCTACAGGTGGTGCTCAGAGCTCGCGGGCGACCCGGAAGCCCAGCCAGTCGCCACGGGTGATGGCGCTGCGTTCATTGCGATTGCCCGAGCGGGAGAACACCGGCGCTTCGCTCCAGTCGTTGCCACGAATCACCCGGCGGTCCTCGCATTCCTTGCTGTCCAGGCGCGGGCTGCCGTCGGCGGGCGCGCCGACATAGCTGTCGACGTAGCAATCGGCCGTCCACTCGTAGACGTTGCCGTGGCCGTCATACACGCCATAGGCGTTCGGCGGGAAACTGCCGCCCGGCGAGGTATAGCTGAAACCGTCCGCCGGGCCGTAGGTGTTGGCGTGCTCGGCAATGCTGTAGCCCTTGTCCTTGTCGAACGGGAAGGGGAACGAGCCGCTGGTGCCGCCACGCACGGCGTATTCGCGTTGCGACTCGCTGAGCAGGTGATATTTTTTCCCGGTTCTTTTCGACAGCCAGTCGGCATAGGCCTGGGCTTCGTGGGCGTCCATGCACACCGCCGGTTGCCGGTCGCCCTGGGGGTAGCGCGGCTGGCCGGCCAGGCACTCGCGGCCGGGGCGGGTATCGCCGTCCGGCATCTTGTAGCCGGTGTCATGGATATAGGCCTTCCACTCACCGCTGAGTACCTGGAAGCGGCTGACGGCGAAGGCCCTCTTGAAGGTTACCGGGTGCATCGGACCTTCATCAGCTTCACGTCCGACTTCGTCCTCGGGGGTGCCCATGGTGAAGGTGCCGGCGGGCAGCACGACCATCTCCGGGCAATCCTTGCAGTCCTTGAACACCTTGCCCGGCAGTGGCGGGTTGGCGGCCAGGGCCGCGTTCGGCAGCCAGGCGCCGAGCAGGGCGCTGAGGATCAGTGCGGGCCAGAGGCCGACGCGAGGCCGGGAAACAAGCAGGTGGAATTTCATGAAAGTTCTCGCAGGCAAGGAATGGAAATCGGAAAGCGCTGGCGGTCATAACTGTTTGCCCAGCAGGGCCATGAAACGGTCGATCTCGGCCTCGTTGTTGAGCAGGCCTGGCGCGGTCCTTACGACCGGCCCGACATCGCGATCCACCGCATCGACCACCACCTTGTTGCGCATCAGGTAGGCGGCGACCTTGTCGCTGTCCTGGCCCTTGACCCGGAAGAAGCTGAAGCCGGCGGACAGTTCGGGGTTTATCGGCGTGACCAGTTCGATCCGCGGGTCGGCCCGCAGGTGTTGCTTGATCAGGCTGTTCAACTGCTGGATACGCGCCTGGACCTCGGCCTTGCCCAGTTGCAGGTGCAGTTCGAAGGCCTTGTCCAGTGCCCAGCGATGCTCGAAGGCGTGGTAGCCGCCGGGGCTCATGGAGGTGGCGAAGTTGGTGTCTTCGGAGAAGGTCGGCAGCAGCGGGCTGACGTCCCTGACCTGTGACGAGCGGGCGCAGACAATGCCGGTGCCGCGGGGGCCGAACATCCACTTGTGGGTGCCGGCGATAAAGAAGTCGCAGTGCATGTCCGGGAAGTCGAGGTTGTCCACGCCAAAGCCGTGCACGCCGTCGACCACGTAGAGGATCCGGTCCTTGTCGTCGCGCTGGCGATTGTGTTCGGCGACCAACTGGCCGATCTGGCCGATCGGCAGTTTCACCCCGCTGCCCGATTGCACCCAGGTCATGCCGAGCACCCGGGTCTCGGGTTTGATCGCACGGTCGATATTGCCGATCACCTCGTCGGCCGAAACCAGCGCCGGGTCCTTGAACAGGCTGATCTTGCGCACCCGGGTACCTTCGCGCTCGCTGCGCAGGCGCAAGAGATTGCGGGTCGAATAATGTTCGTGTTCGGTGGTGAGGATTTCCTGGTCGGGGCGCACATGGATACCGCCGTAGATCATCGCCAGGCCCTCGGTGGTGCTGCCGGTCAGGGCGATCTGCCCGGGCTCGGCCTTGAGGTAGCGGCCGGCCCACAGGCGGACCTGGGCTTCGCGTTTCCAGGTTTCCTGCAGGTCCCAGTCCATGGCCAGGCCCGGGTTGCGGTCGATGGCGGCGCGGTGCTGTTCGATGGCTTCACGCACGGGTCTGGGGTGGGAGGTCACCAGGAAGTTGGAGAAGTGCAGGTAGTCGGGGTCCTGGTCGAACAACTGGCGCAACCCGGCCCACTTGTCCGTGGACAATGCCGGGCTCTCGGCTGTGACCGGGCTGGCGGCCAGCGCATTCAGGCTGGCACCGAGGGGCAGGCCGGCAGCGAGTACGCCGGCCTGCTTGAGAAAGGTTCTACGATCGGTCATGGGCAACTCACTGGCGCGAGAGCGTGGCGGTGGGTGACGTGGTGCCGGTGCGGGCGGCTTTCTGCACCTGGTCCCAGACCCGCAGGAAGTTGCCGCCCCAGAGCTTGGCGATATCGGCTTCGGAGTAACCGCGATCGAGCAGTTCGGCGGTGACGTTGCGTGCCTCGCTGACATCCTTGAAGCCGTCGATGCCGCCGCCGTCGTTGAAGTCGGAACTGATGCCGACGTGATCGATGCCGATCTTCTTCACCGCATAGTCGATGGCGTTGCCGAAGTCCTTGAGGTCGGCCTTGGGTTCCTCGTCGAGAATGGCGTAGAGGGCGCTGGCGTATTGGCCGAAGCGTTGTTCCGGCCAGACGGTGATGATCGGGTCGCCGGGCATCAGGGCCATGGCCAGGTTGGGCAGGGGCGGCAGGTCGAAACGTTTGCGCAAGGTGTTGAGCTTGTCCTGGGTGCGCTGGCTCAGCGGGCGCAGATAGGCCGGGAACGCGACGATCTGGACCACGCCGCCGCTGTTCTTGATCAACTGCATTTCCTTGTCGCTGAGGTTGCGCGGGATATCCACCAGGGCGCGGGGTGCCGAGTGCGAGGCAACCATCGGCGTGCGGCTCAATTGGCTGACCTGCTCCAGGGCCTTGGTCGACATCTGCGAGACATCGATGATCACCCCCAGGTCGTTGAGGCGGTGCACGGCCTGCTGGCCGATCTCGGAGAGGCCGTCGAGGGCATCCGGGGTGTCGTTAAGGAACGGCAACGGGCGCGAAGAGTCGGCCCAGTCGTTGTTGCCCACGTAGCTGAAGCCGAACATGCGCATGCCGCGGGCGGCCCACAGGTCCAGGCGATCGAGGTCGTGACCGAGGGGATAGGCGTTGAGCATGCTGATGAAGATCGCGAACTTGCCTTCACCGTGCAGGCGCCGCATATCGTCGGGGCTGTAGGCGATGCCGACGCGGTTGGGGAAGTCACGGACCAGGCCGCTGATGATCTGGTAGCGCACTTCCTGCTGTTTGCGTGCCTCCTCGACAAAGCCGGCGGTGGGGCGGTGCGGGGCGTTCGGGCCGTTCCAGATTTCCGGCCAGCCGAACACCGTCAGCGCGGCGGCGGACAGCCGTCCGCGGCCGGTCTTGGCCAGGTCGAACTGGCCGCTGCCATCCTTGTCGGCTTCGCGGCCTTCGGTGCCGAAGGTCAGGGGCACGGTGATATGGCTGTCGAAGCTGATGATCCGCTCCTGAAGCTCGTCGGCCTGCTTCATGATCTTCAGCGAGTAACCGGGGTTGGGCCACAGGTCCCAGGTCAGCCAGGCTGCGGCGGCGCAGAGCCCCAGGGCCAGGGGCAGGCCGATGTAGAGCGCCTTTTTCGAACGCGGTTTTATCATTGCCATCTCATTGTGGTTTGCCGATGTTGCTATCTGGGAAGAACGGATGGCGTACGTTCTGATTTAGGCGCCGCGCCCGGCTAAATTTCCTACGCAGTGCAACGTTCTAGCTTGGATAAAGCCTGCTTCAGGGCTGACACAGGTAGGGCGATGACGATTTCTCGACGAGGCTTCATGGCGGGCCTGGCGCTCACGGGCGTAGGTGTTCCCGCGGCTTATTACGCGCACCGCGAACTGACCCGGGACAGGGAGCCCGTCACGCCGGGCGAGGCCACGGTCGATCTGCTCGACATGGCCGGCCGGCGCTTGGCCAACAATCTGCGCGGGGTCTGGAGCCTGCATTTCACAGGACGTGACGCGGGCCTGGATGGCCTGCCCCTCGAAGGCCTGGAACTGTTCCTCGATATCGCCCCGCGTGGTCGCGGCTTGCGCGGTTTCATTGACACCGCCCAGGCGTTGCGGGCTGACGGTCAACCCCGTTGGCGGCTGGTCGGTGACCTTGCCGAGAGCGACGGCTCGCGGCTGTTCTGGCGCCTGAGCCTGGGTGACGCCGAGAGGCCGCTGTACGAATTCAGCCTGGTTTTGGATGAAGTCTGGGCCACGTTCGGCAACGCTGGCAGTGGCACCTTGAGCGGTCATGTCGAGCGCCTGGACCGGCCGCTGGCCTTGCCGCAACTGGACAACCGCTTTGTCGCGGTCAAGCAGGTGTTTCCCGAAGCCCGCGAACGTATCGGCCTGGGCGCGCCCCTGCTGGCCTGGCTGGTGTCCCCCGAGCACCGCTTGTTCCACCAGCTCTGGCATGCTTCCCGGGACAAGTGGCACAGCCTCCCTGAAGACAAGCGCAATGGCTTGCGCGGGATCGGCTGGCAGCCCGGTCCCCGGGACAAGGAGCGCGACGCCCGTGGCAAGCGCAAGGATCGCAACGGTTCAGGCATCGACTTTTTCTTTATGCACCGGCATATGTTGCGCATGGCCCGCTCGTTCCAGGCCTTGCCGTCATGGCGCGCGTTTCCGCTGCCCCAGCCGGAGCTGGAGCGCGATCGCCAGGGCTTTGCCCGTTATTTCGATAACCACGATGGCTGCGCCGTGCCGCCGACCTGGCTGGCCGACGGTGACGACGAATACAGCCAGTGGGTCGGCGATATCAAGAGTGCCGAGACCTGGCACGGCAACTTCCAGGCCTGGGAGTCGCGCTACAGTGATCCGCGTTATCTGTCCCGCTTGACCCTGGGCCAGTTCGGTTCCGAGGTCGAGCTGGGGCTGCATGACTGGCTGCATATGCGCTGGGCTTCGGTGGCGCGCGATCCGTCCAATGGCGCGCCGGTGCCCATGGCCCGGGAGTTCACCGACTTTGCCCCGCGCTGGTATGCGCCGCAGAACGACTTTCTCGGCGATCCGTTTTCCTCCCATGTGAACCCGGTGTTCTGGATGTTCCATGGTTGGATCGATGATCGGCTGGAGGATTGGTTCCGGGCGCACGAGCGTTTTCATCCGGGGGAGGTCACGCGCCAGGAGGTCAATGGCGTGCCCTGGTTCGCTCCCGGGCGCTGGGTGGAAGTGGACGATCCCTGGCTCGGGCCGACCACCCATGGTTGCAGCACCACGCCGGGATTGAACATGGGCAAGACGGTGGAGATGGACCCGGAGACCATGAAGCTGGCCTTGCGGATTACCTTTACGCCGGAGAAGGACCTGGCCGGGTTGTTGCGTCGGGTACCGCGGCGGCCTTGGTATGCGCGGCACCTGTCGATCAAGGATCGGTTGCTCTGATACTCGCTCGCCACAGGAACGCGCTCGGCTTCAAATTTCCTTGGCCGAACGCCCTTCTTGTGTCTGCCAGCCGCCACCAAGTGCTTTGTACAACGCAATACTGGCCTGCACCCGCGACAGGCGCAGCTGTACATTCTGGTCCTGGGCCGCATACAACGTGCGCTGGGTTTCCAGTACCGTGAGCAAATCCTCTGCCCCGGCCTGATAACGACTCTGGGCAATCTCGAAGGCCCGTTGCGCCTGCTTCAGTTCTTCGTCCTGCCAGCGTCGTTGTTGATCAAGGCCGCTGATACTGTTCAGGGCCTTCTCGACATCGGCGAAACCGTTGACGATCGCGCCCCGGTAGCTTTCCAGCAACTCTTCCTGGCGCGCCGTGGCCCGGTCGCGTTCGGCCCGCAGGCGGCCGTTGTTGAAGACCGGCGCGAGCAGGCCGGCGCTCAGGGTGTAGAAGGGCGTGCGCAAGGCATCGGCGGCCCGGGTGGCTTCCGAGCCCAGGCCGGCACCCAGGGTCAGCTTCGGCAACAAGGCGGCCCGCGCCACCGCGACATCCGCCTGCGCCGCCGCCAGTTGCGCTTCGGCCCGGGCAATGTCCGGACGTTGGCGCAGTAGTTCGCTCGGTACGCCGGCATCAATCGACGGCCAGCTCAGGCTGCTGAACGGCTGGGCACCGATCCGCAAGCTCTGGACCGGCTGGCCGAGCAACGCCGCCAGGGTAATCAGCGACTCCCCGGCCTGCTGGCGCACCAGCGGTAATTGTCGTTCCTGGCTGGCCACCAGGCTTTTTTGCTGGGCCAGTTCCAGCGCCGTGGCCGAGCCCGAGTCGTAGCGGGTCCGGACCAGTTCCAGCACCCGTCGGGCATTGCTCAGGTTCAACCCGGCGATAGCCTCCTGCTCGCGAGCGGACAGGGTGCGGGCATACTGGTCGGCAACACCGCCGAGCAGCGTCAGTTCCACCGTCGCCCGGTCATATTCGCTGGCCCGCAGGCTCTGCACGGCGCTGTCGCGGGCAGCGGCGACACCCCCCCAGAAGTCCACCTCGTAGCTGGCGCTGAGGTTGGCGCCATAACTTTTGCTGCTGTTGTCACTGTCGGCATTGTCCCGGTTGTTCAGCAACTGGCTGCGGCTGCCATTCAGGCCCAGGGTCACTTGCGGCAGCAACGGCGCGCCGGCGATCACCGCCGTGGCCTGGGCCTGGCGCACCCGGGCGAGGGCGGCGGCGAGGTCATGGCTGTCGACGCGGGCCTGCTCGATCAACCGGTCCAGCTCCGGACTGCCGAACCTTTGCCACCAGAGGGTGCTGGTCTGCCGGGCGCTGTGTCGTGTTTCGAACTGCCAATGAGCCGGTGACGGCGTGCCGTCGTCCGGACGCGGTGCGGGCCCGCCGCAGGCATTGAGCAGCAGGCAAATGGTCAACAGGGAAAAGCGCGGTTTCATGGGTTCGATCATTCACTGGTAAGCGCTGTGACCGGGTCGAGCCGGGCAGCTTTGCGGGCCGGCATAAAGCCGAAGAGGACGCCGGTGACCAGGGCGCAGGCAAAGGCGCCGATCACGGCGCCCAGGGAAAACGCCACGGCGACCTTGGCCAGCAGCAGGGCGCCACCGACCGCCAGGGCGAGGACCACGCCGGTCAGGCCGCCGACCACCGAAAGCATCACCGCTTCGGTGAGAAACTGGCGCAGGATGTCGCGCTGGCGGGCGCCAGTGGCCATGCGGATACCGATTTCCCGGGTGCGTTCGCGCACGGTCATGAGCATGATGTTCATCACCCCGATGCCCCCCACCAGCAGGGAGATGGCGGCAATCGAGCCAAGCATCAGCGACAGGGTGTTCTGGGTGCGGGCCTCGGCCTGGATCATCGCGGCGTTGTTGGTCAGGCGAAAGTCCCGGCGGCCGTCATGCATGCGCAGCATCACCTGGTCGATGGCCTTCTCGGCGTCGCGGACATTGCGTCCGTCGCGGGTGGCGATGGCCACGTATTCCGGATTGTGGGTGCCGAACAGCCGGACACTGGCGGCCGAGTAGGGGATCGCCACGCGGTCGTCGCTGTCGGTTTCGCCGGAGGTGGCGCCTTTTTCCTGGAGCACGCCGACCACCTGGAACGGCACGTTTTCGATGAGAATGTACTGACCGATGGGGTCGGCCACCTCCTTGAGCAGTTTGTCGCGGACCTTGTGGCCGATCACCGCCACGGCGGCTCCGGCATCGGCATCGGCCTGGGTGAAGTAACTGCCCTCGACCACCGGCCAGTTGAAGATCGCCGGGAACTGGGTGTCATTGCCGCCGACATAGGCGGTGTGGTCGAGGTTGCCGAAGCGCACCACGGCGTCGGCGCCGTTGACCGGCATGATCATTTTTACCTGGGGCAGTTCCGCCAGCGCCGCCACGTCGTCCAGGCTGATGATCCCCAGCGGGGCCCGTGGCGCGGCCGGCGCGCCACTCAGGTAGATAATGTTCGAGCCGAAGGCGCCCATCTGTGCGATCACCTGGCGCTTGCTGCCTTCGCCGACCGCGAGCATCACCACCACCGAGGCGACCCCGATGACGATGCCGAGCAGGGTCAGGGCGGTGCGAAAGCGGTTGATCCACATCACCCGCCAGGCCGCTTGCACGGCGTCCACCAGCTCGCTTTTCCAGGCGCCACGATAGGCGCTGCCGTCACTCAGGCGCTGGCGCAGGTCGATCGCCTGCAGGGCGACGGGGTCGTTGCCGCGCTGCAGCTCGGGGTTGTCGCGGGTACTGTCGCTGACGATCAGTCCGTCGCGGATCTCGATGATCCGTTTGGCCCGGGCGGCGACTTCACGG
Source organism: Pseudomonas gingeri (assembly GCF_013385425.1). Lineage (GTDB taxonomy): Bacteria > Pseudomonadota > Gammaproteobacteria > Pseudomonadales > Pseudomonadaceae > Aquipseudomonas > Aquipseudomonas gingeri_D. The sequence goes on from NZ_JACAQA010000020.1 coordinate 8,272, forward strand.
TCGTGGGTAATAAGGATGATCACATGGCCCTGGCTGGCCAGTTCGTCGAGCAGCGCCATGACTTCGGCGCCGCTGTGGCTGTCGAGGGCGCCGGTGGGTTCGTCGGCGAGAATGATATGGCCGCCGTTCATCAGGGCCCGGGCAATCGATACCCGCTGTTGCTGGCCGCCGGACAACTGGTGCGGGCGGTTTCCGCCACGGCTGGCCAGGCCCAGGCGCTCGAGCAGGGCGGCGGCGCGGGCCTGGCGCTCGGCGGCCGGGGTGCCAGCATAGATCGCCGGCATCTCGACGTTCTCCCGGGCCGAGCCGGAAGGAATCAGGTGGTAGCCCTGGAACACGAAACCGAAGGCCTCGCGGCGTAGCCAGGCGAGGGCATCGCTGTCGAGTTCGGCGACGTTTTCACCGGCGAACAGGTAGCGCCCGGAGGTCGGCCGGTCGAGGCAGCCGAGGATATTCATCAGGGTCGATTTGCCCGAGCCGGAGGCGCCGACGATGGCGACGAACTCGCCGGCATGGATCCTCAGGTCGATGCCGCGCAGCACCTGCACCTCGGGACTGTCGCCGCCGCCATAGGCCTTGCGGATGTCCTGCAGGTCGATCAGTGGCGTTTGCATTCAGCCTCCACTGCCGGTCGCGGGGCCGATCAACAGATGGTCGCCCTCGGCCAGCCCGTCGAGGATCTGCACCCGTAGCCGGTCACTCATGCCGGTACGCACCTGGCGCGTCTGGATCTCGCCGTTGCTACTGACCACCCGGGCCGTCTGCAGCGGCGCCCGCGAGTCACCTTGCAGGGCGGCGATCGGCGCGGTGAGGACGTTTTGCGCCTGGTCGGCGACGAAAAACACCTGGGTGGTCATGTCCGCCATCAGCGCCTGGTCGGCGTTGTCGACATCCAGCAGTACGGTGTAAAGCACCACCCGCGAGCTGCCGCTTTTGTTACTGCTGCTGGAACTGCTGCTGCTCTGGATGCCGGCTTCGAGGGGCTTGGGCGGTACCGGGAGGATCTGTCGGACTGTGCTGGTCCAGCGTCGGCTGCCGCCACTCAAGGTGGTGAAATAGGCGTGCATGCCCGCTTTGACGTGGCCGATATCGGCCTCCGAGACTTCCGCCCAGACCGTCATCGGTGACAACCGGGCGATGCGCAGGATCAGCGGTGTCTGTTGCTGGGCGTTGAGGGTCTGGCCTTCGCGGGCATCGAGGGCGACCACGGTGCCGCTCATGGGCGCATAGATCCGCGTGTAACCCAGCTCCGCCTCGTCGCTGCGCAGGCTGGCCTGGGCCTGGAGAATCTGCGCGCGGAACATGTCGATGCGCGCCTGGGTGGTGCGCAGCTCGGCTTCTGCCGCCTGCACATCCTCGCTGCGGGTGGCCCCGCCGGCGCTGAGCTGTTGCTGGCGCTGGTACTTCTGCCGTGCCAGGTCATGCAGGGCACGTTGTTCCTGCAACTGGGCCTTGAGGTTTTCAATCGAATAGCGACCGGCATCGAGCTTGGCCTGCTGGGTCGACGGGTCGATCTCCACCAGCAACTGGCCTTCCTTGACCTGATCGCCGATTTCGACGTGGATCTTGTGGATCTGTCCGGAGGCCTGGGCCCCGACGTCGACGTAACGACGCGGATGCAGGGTGCCGAGGGCGGTGACGCTGCTTTCGATATCGCCACGGGTGACCGTGACGGTGGCGAAGCGATCACGTCCCGGTGGCAGGATCTGCCAGGCGGCCAGGGCGACGACGGGGATCAGGCAAAGCGTGACAAGCAGGGCGCGGCGGGTGCGTCGGGGACGGTTCATGCAGGGTTCCAGCCGATGGAAAGTCGGTCCGTGACGACGCGGCGGGCACACGGGGGCACCGCGGCACTCGTTGTCGCCGGGCGACAAACACGGGAGCTGCAAGATAGACGAGAGGTCGGCGCGGGAATTTAAGTCCGGCCCGTGGACTTTTCGAGGTATTTGCGCCGGGTGGGTAATGGAAGATTGGAATCTATATGAGAATTATTATAAATTACGCCTGCTTCAAACAGCCATTGTCATGAGGTCCCGAGCCGGACGCTGCCGATCATGCTCAAGGACAGTCCCGCCGGGTGTGCGGACAGGAGTCAGGTTGGAAAGCTACTACCGCGAGCTGGTGTGTTTCCTCAATGCCCGGCTGGGCAATCGCCAGGCGGCCGAAGACGTTGTGCACGATGCCTACCTGCGGGTACTCGAGCGTTCGAGCGAGACCCCGATAGGGCAGCCGCGGGCGTTCCTCTATCGCACGGCGATGAATCTGCTGATCGATGAGCACCGGCGCAATACCGTACGCCAGAACGAATCCCTGGACGTGCTCGACAACGACGAGCGGTTTTTCAGCCCGTCGCCGCAAATCTCCCTGGACCATGGGCTACGCCTGGACATGTTGCAACGGGCCCTGGCGGAGCTGCCCGGGCCGTGCCGCGACAGCTTCACGCTGCGCAAGATCGAAGGCCTGTCCCACCCGGAGATCGCCGAGCGCCTGGGGATTTCCCGCAGCCTGGTGGAAAAACACATCGTCAATGCCATGAAGCACTGCCGCGTGCGCTTGCGTCAGTGGGAGGCGAGCTGAGCCCTGTGCGCTGCCATCATTCTGTTCATGTGAATGTGCTATGTCTGCGTCACCGCGTGCAGACACGAGAGCTTCCATGCAAGCCCTGAACAACATCAACCTCGATTCCCTGATCGACACCTTCGTCAGCCTCAGCGCCGCCTTTATCCTTGGCGGCCTGATCGGTTTTGAACGCCAGTACCGCCAGCGCACCGCCGGCCTGCGCACCAACGTCCTGGTGGCGGTGGGGGCGGCGATTTTCGTTGATATGGCCAACCGCCTGGGCGGCTCCGAAGGGGCGGTGCGGGTGGTTGCCTATGTGGTCTCCGGCATCGGTTTTCTCGGCGCCGGCGTGATCATGCGCGAGGAGGGCAATGTCCGTGGCCTGAACACCGCCGCGACCCTCTGGGCCTCGGCGGCGGTCGGTGCCTGCGCCGGTGCCGACCTGATCCTCGAAGCCCTGCTGGGAACCCTGTTCGTCCTTGCGGCGAACACCTTGCTGCGGCCGATCGTCAACTACATCAACCGCCAGCCCCTGGACGTGGTCTCGGCGGAGGTCACCTATCTCCTCTACCTGATTGTCCGACGGGCCCAGCAGAAGACCGTGCTGTCGTTGCTCGAAAAGGAACTGGAGCGCAGCAACTACCCGGCCAGCGATGTCGAGGTGCGACCCTTCGGCGACGAGGAAGTGGAAATCGAGGCGACCCTGGCAATCACCTCGGTGGACGGCGACGAACTCGATGCGCTGGTGGCGCGGCTGTCGACCTCAAGCATGGTGCAGCAGGCATTCTGGAGCCCGAGTACCACCGACTGACCTGCCCTTCGCGGGCGCCGTCCAGTCGGTGCCCCCTATTGCCGGATCCGTGCAAGCTTCCTGGAAGTGACGGGGATCTTGGGATTTTCCCTACAGATGCTCCCGAGGCCTCTCGCTAAAGTGGCCGACCTTGTTCAGCCATCACGGCTTGAGCCTGACAGCCACAGGCCGGAATGGCCCCACGCCCACTGCCCAGCCACAGCAGGAATTGAGAATTTTCCTATACTGTATTTCGCTATTTCCCTGTCTTTTTTCGATGCAAGCACGTTCCCGTCTCAAGCAGTGGCTGGCGTACTTCTTGAGGATTTGTAATGCGCACAGCCCTGATAGTTGACGATCACCCGTTCATTCGCATGGCCATCAAGGTCTTGTTGGAAAAGGAGGGGTTCAAGGTCGTCGCCGAGGCCGATAACGGCGTCGATGCGGTGCAGTTGGCGCGGGAGCTGGCGCCGGACCTGATTGTCATGGACCTCAATATCCCCCGGCTCGATGGCCTGGAAGCGATCAAGCGACTCACCGACCTGCACCTGCCGAGCAAGCTGGTGGTACTTACCGAACAGGCGCCGGAGTTCTACTCCGAGCGCTGCATGCGCGCCGGCGCCATGGGTTATATCTCCAAGACCGCCGAGTTGATCGAGCTGCGCCTGGCGATCCAGGCGGTGATGCTCAACAAGAGCTTCTTTCCGCGCCTGGAAGGGCATGTTCAAGGCCAGGGCGCCAGCGTGTCGGAACCGGTGCTGATCGACAGCCTGAGCAACCGCGAACTGAGCATCCTGCGCTACCTCGCCCGGGGGATGAAGAACAAGGACATCAGCGAACTGATGCTGCTCAGCGACAAGACGGTCAGTACCTACAAGACCCGCCTGATCGAAAAGCTCAACCTCAAGTCGGTGGTGGCGCTGGCGGAGTTTGCCAAGCGCAACCAGTTGATCTGAGGTTTCCATTCCGGTCGGAATGCATTTCTGAAAACACCACCGACCTGTAGGAGCCTGGCTTGCCAGCGAAGAGGGCCTCAAGGACGCTGAAAGCTTCGCGGGTAAGCCCTGCTCCTACAGGTTTGCGGTGTTTTCAGGTGTTCGTAGTCAGCGGGGAAGGCCTCAATCCCACTTCGGCGCCAGACCCGCCGGGCTGGTCAGGCGATGGGCGCGTTCGAGGCCGGCGATCTTCGCCATTTCTTCGTCATTCAAACGCAGGTCTCGGGCCTTGAGGTTGCTCGCCAGGTTCTCGCGCTTGGTCGACGACGGAATCACCGCATAACCCAACTGCATGGCCCAGGCCAGGGTCACCTGTGCCGGGGTTGCCTGGTGTTGTTCGGCGATCTGGCGGATGACCGGGTCCTTCAGCACTTCCCCGTAGGCCAGGGTCATGTAGGAGGTGATCTGGATGCCCTGGTCCTGGGCCGCCGCGACCACCTTTCGGTTCTGCAGGTAAGGGTGCAGTTCGATCTGGTTGGTGGCGATCTGATCGGCACCGACGGCGGCAATCGCCTGCTGCATCAGCTCGACGGTGAAGTTGGACACCCCGATCTGCCGGGTCAGGCCCAGTTTCTTGGCCTCCAGCAACGCGCCCATGAATTCGGCGACCGGCACCTGGGCTTCTGGCGATGGCCAGTGGATCAGGGTCAGGTCCAGGTAGTCGGTCTGCAGTTTGCGCAGGCTTTCCTTGAGGCTGGGGATCAAGGCGTCCTTGCCGAGGTTGGCGATCCAGATCTTGCTGGTGATGAACAGTTCGTCACGGGGGATGCCGCTGGCGGCAATGGCCTGGCCGACCTCGGCCTCGTTTTCGTAGATCTGCGCGGTATCGATGACCCGGTAGCCCAGCTCGAGGCCGGTGCTGACCGAGTCGATAACAACCTGGCCTTGCAGGCGGAAGGTACCAAGGCCGAAGGCGGGAACGGACATGGGGGACTCCTGAAGTGACAGTGGGAATGAGCAGGAGTATCCCCACCCCGATCTTTGAGAAAAAGTAGGGGTTGGGAAAAGGACTCTTTACCCGTGCGCACGAATAGCCGGAGTGTCGGGTCACAGGAGGGAGGGGCTGCTTCTGTCGCATGCCTGGATAGTCAGGCCAGTGGTCGAGCCGCGGGATAAACCATCTGTCCAGTTCAGGCAGGTTTAGCCAAGGGTCCTTGAAAACCGTCACCTACAGTTAAAGGGTTGTTCCCAAGGTCACACGGAGTCATGTAGCCATGACTAAAAAAATTGAATCGCAGGTGCCGGTTATCGATAGGGGGTACGAAGTCATCCAGTTACCGGCCAAAGCCTCACCTCGCGGCATTGCACTGAGTCCAGATGGAGATTGGGCTTTTGTCTGTAATTTCAGCCTGGACAGCGTATCGCTGATCGATACCCGGCAACAGGTGGTGGTTGCCAATATCCCGGTAGGGGCGAACCCCTACCATGTTGCGTTTGATGCGGACAAAAACCGCTGCTATGTCACTTGTCTCAATGAATTTGCGATTTTTGTGATTGATCCCGTGAATCACCAGGTGGTCAAGGAAATCGCCGTTGAGGTTCCACCCCGGCGAGTCACGGTCGATTCAATCAACCGACGGGTCTATGTCGTTTGCCCGAACAGCCACCTCGGAAATGCACAAATCATCGTTCTGGACGCCGACGAAGAACGAATAATCGACACCATTGAGTTTGAATCGGGAAGCCTTGATAACGCCCTTACTGTTGACCCCGTCAAACAGCGCGCTTATATCCCGGTCAGCTACAGTCCGTATGACGCCGTTATCGGCGTTATCGATACACGAAGCCATAAAGTGATCCAGTTGAGCCCGTATATTCCCGGTTCGCCGAATTCCTCCGCGTTGAGTCCGGATGGCGCATTGCTCTATGTCCCTGCGGGTCGCATCGTGGAGACGTCAGTGGTGGATACGAACACCGGGAGCATCCGCCCCATCTTTGCCACGGGGCAGTATATCCATCTGAGTCCTGAAGGCGATCGTGCTTATTATCTGAGTTACACCACGGAGGGGACAGACCAGTGGAGTATGTTGCAAACGGTTGATACCAGTACTGGCACGATCCTTGGCAATGTCATCATCGCTCCGGACGCTCCATTCGCCATGACCCTTTCATCCGATGGCAAGTATGCCTATATCACCTGCTACGGTCGTCCACCTGACTACAGCGGTCCTGTCCGGGGAGCCAGGGTGATAGTGGTTGATGTTACGGGTCTCTAGCCGGGTGATTTCCGTACGCGCGCCCAGGTGCCCCGTAGTCCCTGAGCGCGTAACGGCTTCTTCGGAGGGGTACGACCCTCGGTTGTGGTCGCACCCTTGTCTGCCAGATCAGTCCTCGACGGCCTCAAGCAACGTCGCGATGCCCTGGCCGCCAGCGATGCATTGCGTGGCAATGGCGTAGCGCCCGCCGGTGCGTTGCAGCAGGGCGGCGGCTTTGCCGGTGATGCGCGCGCCGGTGGCTCCCAGGGGATGACCGATGGCCAGGGCACCGCCGTCGAGGTTGATCGCGCCGCGATCCAGGTCGAGTTCCCGCAGGCAGGCCAGGGACTGGCTGGCAAAGGCCTCGTTGATTTCCACCAGGTCGATATCGCCGATCCGCAAGCCGGCGCGTTGCAGCACCTTGCGGGTCGCATGGACCGGGCCCATGCCCATGATCTCCGGGGCGCAGCCGGCCACCGCGACTGCCTTGATCCGCGCCAGGATCGACAAGCCGCGCTCGCGGGCGAAGGTTTCGCTGCACACCAGCACGGCGGCGCTGCCATCGGTCAAGGGTGAGGCTGTGCCGGCGGTGACCGTGCCGTCGAACGCCGGTTTCAACCCTCCCAAACCCTCCAGGCTGGTGCCGGGACGAATGCAGCCATCTTCCTTGACCCAGCCGTTCGCGGTCTGGATGGCGATGATTTCGTCCTCCAGGCGGCCCAGTTCGCGAGCCCGGGCGGCCTTGGCGTGGGACTCGACGGCCAGGCTTTCCTGCTCGGCCCGACCGATGTCGTAGCGCCGCGCGACTTCTTCGGCGGTGTAGCCCATGGGCATATACACCTCGGGGTGATCGCGCATCAGCATCGGGTTCGGCGAGATATTGAAACCGCCCATGGGCACGCGGGTCATGGATTCCACCCCGGCGCAGAGGAAGGCATCGCCGGCCCCCAGCAGGATCTGCCCGGCGGCATAGTGCACGGCACTCATGGACGAGCCGCAGAAACGGTTGATCGTCGCGCCGCCGAGGCTGTCGGGGAAACCGGCGCGGAAGCTGGCGATACGGGCGATATTCATGCCTTGCTCGGCTTCCGGGTAGGCACAGCCCATGACCAGGTCCTCGAGTTCGGCGGGGTCGAGGCTGAGCTTGTCCACCAGGCCGCGCAGCACCTGGGCGGCGAGGTCGTCCGGGCGAATATCGATCAGCGCGCCTTTTTTCGCGAAATGAAAGGGGGAACGGGCGTAACCGGCGATCACGATGGAGGTCATGGCGAAACTCCTGGGTAGGGCGCAAGGGGCGTGGCGGTTGCTCAGCCGCGCGGTTGGAGAATCATGCAGGTGGTCGACCCGGTGGCATAAAGCCGGCCGTCGACGTCATAGATCCGCCCTTCGGCCAGGGCGGTGGAGCGGCCGAGGTGGACGATCTTGCCCTCGGCGCGGATCGGCCCGCTGCTGTCGGTCAAGGCCCGCACGTAGCTGATGCGCAGGTCCAGGGTGGTATAGCCCTGGCCCTTTTGCAGGCGGGTGTGGATGGCGCAACCCATGCACGAGTCGAGCAGGGTCGCCGCGTAGCCGCCATGGACGCTGCCCAGCGGGTTGTAATGGCGGGAGTCCGGGGTGCCCTGGAACACGAAGTGGCCCTCGGCCCATTCGATGGGGATAAAGTCCAGCAAGCTGCCGATCGGCGGCGAGGGCAGTTCGCCGTTACCGATGCCGTTGAAGAACTCGGCCGGCGTCAGCTGGCTGACTTCGGCCAGGGTCAGGCTGCCGGGGCCTTGCAGGCGCTCGCGCATGGCCTGTTCCTCGGCGATCCATTGGGCGAGCGTGACGTCGCGGTTCGGGGTCTGCATGGACGGCTCCTTTCTTGATATAAAAAATTATGTTCGTAATATTTAGCTTCATATTATGTCTGAAATATAAATTAATCCAGCATCCTGGGCTCTGTGGGTGGTCGTTCCAGTAGTGGAACGATGAAGCTGATTTTTACCGTCTAGCGCCAAAAATCAGTTGAATCTAAGCTGTGCCCCATATTGATGGAGGTACCCATGAAAAAGATTCTTGGTCTCTACACCAGCCCCAGGGGCCATTGGGTCGGTGATGGCTTTCCGGTGCGCACGCTGTTTTCCTATGACAACCTGGGCCAGCACATCAGCCCGTTCCTGATGCTGGACCACGCTGGACCTGCTGATTTCACTCCCACCACCCAGCGCCGTGGCGTCGGCCAGCATCCCCATCGCGGCTTTGAAACCGTGACCATCGTCTATGACGGTGAAGTGGAGCACCGCGATTCCACCGGTGCCGGCGGCGTGATCGGCCCGGGCGACGTGCAATGGATGACCGCCGCCGCGGGGATCATCCACGAGGAGTTCCATTCCGAAGCCTTCGCCAAACGCGGCGGCCGCCTGGAAATGGTCCAGTTGTGGGTCAACCTGCCGGCCCGGGACAAGTCGGCACCGGCCGGTTACCAGGGCATTCTCGACAACGATATTCCCAGGATTCCCCTCAAGGACCAGGCCGGCAGCCTGCGCCTGATCGCCGGTGAGTTCGACGGCCGGCAGGGGCCGGCGCGGACCTTCACACCGATGGATGTCTGGGATATCCGTCTGGCCGGCGGGAAAACCCTGGCGCTGGACCTGCATGAAGGCCGCAGCACGGTGCTGGTGGTCCTGCGCGGTGGTGTGCGGGTCAATGGCGAGCAACTGGCGCAACCGGGGCAGTTGGTCGTCTTCGAGCGGGCCGGTCGCGACGTGTCGCTGCACGCCGACAGCGATACCGTGGTGCTGCTGCTCAGCGGCGAGCCGATTGACGAACCGATTGTCGGCCACGGCCCCTTCGTGATGAACAGCGAAGCCGAGATCCACCAGGCCTTTGCCGACTTCCAGGCCGGGCGCTTCGGGCAGATGCACGACTGACGCCGCCAGGCGGTCCTCCTTCCCCGAGGGCCGCCCACCACTTCGAATATAAAGCTATAACTCCATGAAGCCGTTCTGTGCGATCTTCGCGTCGCCGACGGTTTCTTTTCATGGAGTGGCTCGATGCTTGACCTGTTGTCTGAACATCCCCTGTCCTGCGCTTTTCTGCTGATCGTGATCGATCTGCTGTTGTGGCACCTGATGGGCAGCAAGAGCGATACCTGGAAACTGGCGGTGCGCCTGACGGTGTTCTCGCTGTTCAGCCTGCTGCTGTTCAACGAAGGCATGAACCCCTTGCAGACCCCGCCCTGGCCGGATGACATCCCCCGGCACCTGGCGGCCACCGGCTTGCAGATCGGCTGGTGGCTGTTCGGCGCACGGACCCTGACGGTGCTGCTTGGCACGGTGATGATGCAGCGGGTCGGGCATGCCGGACGGCTGGTGCAGGATGTGCTCGGGGCGATCATCTTCCTGATTGCGATTGTCGCGGCGGCGGCCTATGTGCTCGACCTGCCGGTCAAGGGCGTGCTGGCGACGTCCGGGGCCCTGGCGATCATTGTCGGCCTGGCCTTGCAGAGCACCCTCAGCGATGTGTTCTCCGGGATCGTGCTGAATGCCACCAAGCCTTATCAGGTCGACGACTGGGTGGCCATCGACGGTACCGAAGGCCGGGTCGTCGATATCGACTGGCGCGCCACGCGCCTGCAGACCTCCCAGGGCAGCATGGCGGTGGTGCCCAACTCCCTCGCGGCCAAGGCCAAGATCGTCAACTTCAGCCGACCCAGTGATATGCATGGCCTGTCCATCAGTGTCCAGGTCAGCCCGCATTCCCGGCCCCAGGTGGTGATCGATGCCCTGGAGCGGGCCATGCTCGGCTGTCGCGCCTTGCTGCCGACCCCGGCGCCTTGCGTGACGCTGAAAAGCTCCAGTGCCGAGGGTGCCGAATACGAAATCAACGGTTTTGTGGTGTCCATGGGCGAGAAGCGCGAAGTGCGCAATCAGCTCTACGACCTGGCGTTCCGCCATTTGCGCGCTTCGGGGGTGAGCCTGCTGTCGAGCGGGGAGACTGCCGCGCCGGTGAATTTATCGCGTGCGCGAAGGTTGTTGGAAAGCTCTTCGATTTTCTCCACCTTGCGTTCGGAGGAGAAGGACACCTTCAGTGAGAATATGCAGGCGCAGATGTTCCGTGCCGGCAGCGAGATCATGGCCCGCGGCGAGGTCAGCGATCATCTGTTCATCATCGAGTCCGGTGTGGTCTCGGTGACGCTGTTGCGCGGCGGCGTGCCGATGGAGGCCGGGCGCATGGGGCCGGGCGAGGTGATCGGCGAGGCCGGGGTGCTGGCCGACATGGCGGTGGTGGCGGACTTCACCGCCAAGACCGACTGCGTGCTGTATCGCATTGAAAACGAGTACCTCAAGCCGTGCCTGGAAGCCCGGCACGATATCGGCGAGGCCATGAAAAGCCTGCTCGACCGGCGCTTGAGCGCGGTGCAGAACTTCACTCGCGAAGTGCCCAAACCGGTGGAGAAGCGCGGGTTTATGCAGTGGTTGCGCAGTCGGACTTGAGGGGGGATCAGTCGCGAAGAGGTCCTTGAGATCGCCAAAAGCCTATGGTTTAGAACGAGAACCCCAGCGCCCCCACTGCCAGCAACACCGCCGCCATCACCCCGACCAGCGCGAACAGTTGCTGCAATCGGGGCCCGGCCAGATGCCCGGCAACCTGGCGCCCCAGCACCAACCCGAGCACCGCCCCCACCGCAAACGGCCCACCGACTGACCAGTGCATGGCCCCGGACAATGTGGCCGTGACCACGCTACCCAACGACACCAGAGCAATCACCGCCAGGGACGTGGCAACGATGCTCTTGCCGTCCAGGTTGGTGTAACGCGTCAACGCCGGGATGATGACAAAACCGCCACCGACCCCGAGCAGCCCCGACAACAATCCCGAGAGCATGCCGGTCACGGTCAGCGCGCGGGCGCAGGGCAGGGTCCAGCGCAACCGGCCTTGCAACGGATTCAGCACACAGGGCTGAAAGCCCGGTCGCGGCGCCGGACGGCCGTGTTGCAACTCCTTGCGGGCCTTGAGGAAGATCCGGCCGCAGGCATAGACCATCACCGCGGCAAACCCCAGGGCCAGCGGCTCGTTGGGCAGATGATGGGCCAGCCATAACCCCAGGGGCGTCAGCAGCACGCCGACCCCGGCGATATAGGCCGCTGCCCGATAGCGGACAATCCCCTGGCGCAAGCCGAGCAAGGCCCCGACACCCGCCGCCAGACCCACCGCGAGCAAGCCGATGGGCGCTGCTTCGACCATCGACAAACCCAGCCCGAACACCAGCAGCGGTACCGCGAGAATGCCGCCGCCGGCCCCGGTCAGGGCCAGGATCGCGCCGATCAGCGTACCCAGTCCCGCCCCCAGAAAAAGATGTTCGTTCATGGTTGGGTTTTGGCCGCCGTCAATGTCGGCCGCGCCAGCCATTCACGGCCCTTGAGCATGCCGCGCCAGTACAGTGGCGGCAGGATCCGCTCCTTCAGCCACCAGGCCAGCCGCGTCGGCCTGCGTCCGTCCAGCAACCAGGGGGCGAAGGTCGGTGCCAGCTTGCCGCCGTAGGTGAATTCGGCGAGAACGATCTTGCCGCGCTCCACCGTCAGCGGGCACGAGCCATAACCGTCGTAGCTGGCCTGCCGGGGCAGGCGGCCGAGGGCCACCAGCACGTTGTTAGCCACCACCGGCGCCTGCTTGCGCGCGGCGGCGGCGGTCTTGGCATTGCTGGTGTTGGTCACGTCGCCCAGGCCGTGGATATTGGAAAACTGACGGTGTTGCAGGGTGGCCGGATCGACATCGACCCAACCGGCCGCGTCGGCCAAAGGGCTTGAACGGATAAAGTCCGGGGCCACCTGCGGCGGCACCACATGCAGCATATCGAACGAGCGGACCAGGGTTTCCCGGGTACCATCGGCCAGGGTGCGGGCGAAGGTCGCCTGTTTCGCCGGGCCGTTGACCGCCACCAGGCTGTGGCCGAATTGCAGGTCGATCGCGTACTTGTCGATGTATTCCATCAGCGCGGGGACATAGTCGGCCACGCCGAACAGCACGGCGCCGGCGTTGAAGAAGCGCGCGTTGATCTGCTCCAGGCGTCCGCTCCCGAGCCAGTGATCGCAGGACAGATACAGGGCCTTCTGCGGCGCACCGGCACATTTGATCGGCATTGGCGGCTGGCTGAACAGGGCCTCGCCCTCCTTGAGCTCCTGCACCAGTTTCCAGGTGTAGGGCGCGAGGTCGTAGCGATAGTTGGAAGTCACGCCATTGCGCCCGAGAGTCTCTTCGAGCCCGTCGATGGCCGTCCAGTCGAGTTTCAGGCCGGGGCAGACGATCAACTGTTCGTAACCGACCCGGCTCTGGTCGGTGAGCACCACTTCGTGGCCGTGGGGGCCGAAGGCGCTGACCGCCGCCTTGATCCAGCGCACGCCACGGGGAATCAGTGACGCCATGGGCCGGGCGGTCGACTCGGGACGAAACACCCCGGCGCCGACCAGGGTCCAGCCGGGTTGGTAATAATGGGTGTCGGCCGGGTCGATGATCGCGATATCCAGGTCCGGCGCCCGGGCCAGCAGGCTGGCGGCCACGGCGATACCGGCCGCGCCGGCGCCGACGATCAGGATCTGGTGATGGGAAACGGCAGTCGAAGACATGGTGTCGGGTCCTGGTTCAGAGGGCATTGAGCGGGATCTTCAGGTAGCGCACGCCGTTGGCTTCCGGCTCGGGCAGGTGGCCGCTGCGCATGTTGACCTGCACCGCCGGCAGCATCAGCACCGGCATATCGAGGGTGGCGTCGCGGGCCTCGCGCATGCTGACGAAGCTGTCTTCGTCGATGCCCTCATGGATATGGATATTGTCCGCGCGCTGTTCGGCGACGGTGGTCATGTAGCGCAGCTCGCGACCGCCCGGCAGGTAGTCGTGGCACATGAACAGCCGGGTCTGGGGTGGCAGCGCCAGCAGTTGGCGGATCGAGCGATAGAGGGTGCGTGCGTCGGCGCCGGGGAAGTCGCAGCGGGCGGTGCCGTAGTCGGGCATGAACAGGGTGTCGCCGACAAAGGCGACCCGTTCGTCGCCGGACTCGATCAGGTAGCTCATGCAGGCCGGGGTATGTCCTGGCGTGTGCAGGGCGCGGGCCTTCAGGGTACCGATGCTGAATTCGGCATTGTCCCCCAGCAGCACGTCGAACTGGCTGCCGTCGCGCTGGAAGTCGCTGCCGGCATTGAAAAGCTCGCCGAATACCTGCTGGACCACGGTGATATGGCTGCCGATGGCGACCTTGGCGCCGAGTTGTTCCTTCAGGTAGGCCGCCGCCGAGAGGTGGTCGGCGTGGACGTGGGTTTCCAGGATCCATTCCACCCGGGCGTCCAGTTCGTGGATCCTGGCGACCAGGCGATCGGCTGATGCGGTGCGGGTGCGCCCGGACTTGGGGTCGTAGTCGAGCACGCTGTCGATCAGTGCGCAGCAGCGGGTACTGGTGTCCAGCACCAGGTAGCTGATGGTCCAGGTATCGGGATCGAAAAAAGCTTCTACGGCTAGCTTGTCGCCAAAGGTCATTGCGTACTCCTGGTGTCATCGGCGGGGATGGGGTTCACACGGTCCTGTAGGAGCAGGGCTTGCCCGCGAAGCTTTTAGCGTTCTCAGGGGCCCCTTCGCGGCGATCCGACAAGCCCTGCTCCTACAGGTTAGGCGGTGTGTTCAATGTCCCGGTCCTGTCTGACAAAGAGTTCAATAAGCATGCCAAGCTTAGTTTTTTATTTTCTGCTGTGTTTGCTGATTTATATCAACCTATTCGCCGACGTTTTCTGATTTAGAAGCATTTGGCAGATAAATTGGCAGTCATTCTGGCAGTCGATGGCAGCTAATGGCAGAAAGCATTGGCATGGATTAAGCTCCTGCCTCCACCCGGGAGTTGCCATGACCATCCTTGCCACCGATCTTGCCCGAGCCGATATGCGGGCCCTGGTGTCCTATCTGGAACACGACCTCCAGCCGACCATCGTCCTCGACACCGACTACAACATCGTCGCCGCCAACACCGCCTACCAGCGTCAGTTCGGGGTAGAGGGGCGTCCCCATGTCGGCGCGAAATGCTTTCGGGTCTCCCATCAGTTCGCGGTGCCCTGCGACCAGGCCGGCGAGCATTGCCCCATGCGCAAGGCCCATGAAAGCCGCTTGCCCGAGCGGGTCCTGCATATTCACCACACGCCCCGTGGCCCCGAGCATGTCGACGTGGAACTGCGGCCGTTGCTGGACGCGCAGGGCGAAGTGGTGGGTTATGTCGAACGCTTGAATACCGTCACCGTGGCCTCGGCCCAGCCGCAGCATCAGGGCCTGGTGGGTCGCTCGGCACCGTTCAAGGAAGCTTTGAGTGCCTTGCAACGGGCGGCGCCGTCGCCGATTCCGGTGTTGCTGCAAGGCGAGTCCGGTACCGGCAAGGAACTCTTTGCCCGCGCCCTCCACGAGGGCAGTCCACGGGCCGGCGGGCCGCTGGTGGTGGTCGATTGCACCGGCCTGACCGAAACCCTGTTGGAGAGCGAGCTCTTCGGTTACGAAAAGGGTGCTTTCACCGGCGCTGTGCAGCGCAAGATCGGCCTGGCCGAGGCGGCCCATGGCGGCACGCTGTTTCTCGACGAGATCGGTGAGGTGCCGTTGGCGATGCAGGTCAAGTTGCTGCGCCTGATCGAGTCCGGCAGCTTTCGCCCGGTGGGCAGCCTGCGTACCGTGCACTCGGACTTCCGCCTGGTCTGCGCGACCCACAAGCCGCTCAAGGACATGGTCGCGGCCGGGAGTTTTCGCCAGGATCTGTTCTACCGTATCAGCGCCTTTCCGATTCGCCTGCCGGCCTTGCGCGAGCGCGGTGACGACCTGCCGTTGCTGATCGACAGCCTGTTGCAACGCCTGGCGCCGACGGCGGTGCCGCGTATCGACCCGCCGGCGATGAAGGCCCTGGGGCTGCATGACTGGCCGGGCAATATCCGCGAACTGCGCAATGTGCTGGAGCGGGCCCGGCTGTTTACCGACGATGGGGTGATCCGGCTGGCCGATCTGCCCGCCGAACTGAGGCGTGAAACCGCGTCGGCGGCACCCCAGCGACGGCGTGGGCGCAACGAGTTGGAGCAATTGGCCCACGCCCTGGCGTTGTTCGATGGCTCGCGCAGCGAACTGGCGAAAACCCTGGGGATGAGCGAACGCACCTTGTATCGGCGCTTGCAGGCGCTGGAAGGGAAGGCCTGAGGTGCGGAAGCCGTCACTCCTGCACCGACGCCGTTCAATCGTTCGTCAGCAATGCATTGGCGAAGAGCGCCGGGTCGGCATTGCCCCCTGACAACACCACCACCGCGCAGCGACCTTCCAGCGCGATGCGCCCGGCCAGCAATGCCGCCAGGCCGACCACGCCTCCCGGTTCGACCACCAGCTTGAGATTCTCGAACGCCCATCTCAGGGCGAAGCGGACTTCGGCGTCGGTGACCGTCAACGCGCCGCGCAGCAGCCGGCGATTGATCTCGAAGGTCAACTCGCCCGGTGCGGCGGTCAGGATCGCATCGCAGATCGAATGGCCGCCCGGCGGGATACTTTGCCGGCTGCCCGCGACCAGGGAGCGCCCGGTGTCATCGAAACCCTCCGGTTCCACCGCATACACCGCGACCTCGGGAAACTGACTGTGCAGGGCCACGCTGACCCCGGCAATCAGGCCCCCGCCGCCGCAGGGCACCAGGGCCACGTCGGGACGCAGGCCCAGCGCCCGGGCCTGGCGGGCGATCTCCAGTCCCAGGGTGCCCTGGCCGGCCATGACCCGTGGGTCATCGTAGGGCTTGACCAGCACCGCGCCGCTTTCGGCGGTCAGTGTCGCGGCGATGGCCTCGCGGTCTTCGGTCTCGCGGTCGAACAGCACCACCTGGGCACCATATTCGCGGGTGCGGCGGATCTTCAAGGCGGGTGCATCCCTGGGCATCAGGATCGTCGCCTGGATGCCCAACAGCCTGGCCGCGCAAGCCACGCCCTGGGCATGGTTGCCGGAGGAGAAGGCCAGCACGCCACGGGCGCGTTCTTCGGGACTGAGGCTGGCCAGGGTGTTGTAGGCACCACGGAACTTGAACGAGCCGGTTCGTTGCAGCACTTCCGGCTTGACCAGCACCCGGCCCTGGCAGTGTTCATTCAGGCTGTGGAATTCCAGCAATGGCGTTTCCACGGCGTGCCCCTGGATACGCAGGGCGGCCTGTTCGATATCGGCCAGTTGAATGGGCTGTGAGGTCATGTCGCGCTCCTGGGTGGGCAAAGGCCTAATCTGCGGTTTTCCGCGGCCCTTGAAAAGCGCTTGTTCACGGGGTTGAACAACGTAAAATCCGTGGATGGACACTCTATTTCTCGAAACTTTCCTGGCGGTGATCGACTGCGGCTCCATTGCCGCGGCGGCGCGTCAGCTGGACCTGGCGCCGACCACCGTGGCCCAGCAGATCAAGGCCCTGGAAAAACAGCTCGACAATGCCTTGCTCAGACGCAGCGGGCATACCGTGAAGCCGACCGCGGCGGCCCATCGGATTATCGAGCGGGCGCGGCTGATTGTCCGCGAAACCCGCGACCTGCGGGCCAGTGCTTCCAGCGGTGTGCTGCCGGTCGGGCCCCTGCGGCTGGGGGCGACCCAATATGCCTTGATGCAACTGCTGCCGCCGTCGCTGCATGAATGGCGTCGACGTTATCCCGAGATCGAGATCTATATCGAGCCCGGTAATTCCCAGGAGTTGATGGAGCAGGTGGTGAGCGGCGACCTGGATGCGGCGTTGATCGTGCATCCGTTGTTCGCCTTGCCCAAGAGCTGCGAGTGGGTGGCGCTGGTGGAAGAACCGCTGGTGCTGATCACGCCGACGGCGATGCAGGTGGAGGATGTACTGGCGACCCTTGTTGAAGAGCCGTTTATCCGCTTCAGCCGCAAGGTGGTCGGCGGCAAGCTGGTGGAGGCTTATCTGCAGGGGCATGGCCTCAAGCCCAAGTCCCAGTTCGAACTGGATGGCATCGACATCATCGTCAAGTTTGTCGCCGAGGGACTGGGGGTGGCGTTGGTGCCGGACCGGCCGAAGGCCAATCACGAGGCCCAGGGTGTGCGCCGTTGGGAAGTGCCGGAGCCGAGGCTGTTTCGGACTTTGGGGATTATCTGGCAGCGGGCGTCGGTGCGGGCGCCATTGGTGGTGGCGTTGAATGAGTTGATGGCCGAGCAGGCGATATAACCTGCCAGGCCGGAGCGCAACACTCTTATGCCGCCTTTACCCTCACGTATCAGACCAACGGCGCGATATTCAACCGGGTCGAACATGCCAACAACGAACGCCGTTGCGTCGCCGCATACAGCTGCAACTCATCAATGGTTTCACGCCCCAGCGCCTGGTGGAACTGCTCGCGGTTGGAGCTGCCGGTGTAATGCGCCTGGGCATCATCCCCCAGGTTCGACTGGAAGATCCCGGCCGCGCTGACCGGCAAAAAGTCCTCATACACCAACGGCTCGAAACTCACCTGGCCGGCTTCGATCAAGGCTTCCAGCTCCCGCAGCGGCAATTCGCTGCTACGTGCCGCAATGCCTTTCTCGGTGGGGAAGTAGCGGAAGTACGCCAACCCCTGCTTGCGCATCTCGCTGTAGTTGTCGGGGAAGGCCTTGAAGGTGTTCGCCATGATCTGGTCATAACGCGCGGCATTGGCCTCGTTGGGGAAGTCACCGAGTTCCTCCCGCGCGGCGTTCAGCAAGCGGTCGTAGAGCAGGCGGCCCTTGGGTGTCAGCGCCGCGCCGCGTTGTTCGATTTCGCCGAAACGGGCCGAGTGGCTACCGGTTTCGTTGGCGCCCTGGCCGATAAAGGTGATGGTTTCCTCCAACGCCTTGAAGCTGGTCTGGCGCAACAGGATCGGGCACTCACGGCGGGGCGGGCCTTCGATCACCGCCTTGGGGGTGATGCCCTTGCCCGGCATGGCGGCCTGCACCGCGTCGATGTCCAGGGTGCGCGGGGTCAGGTGGTTGATATGCGGCCCCCTGAACGCCACCACATCGGCGATCAGCCGATGCTGGGCATTGAGCTTTTTGTACTCGTCCAGGGACACCGTGGCGCTGTTGTGCCAACGGAAGGTTTCCAGTGCCTGCTGGACGAACTCGGCGGCATCGGCGGAATCGAGGCCGCCATTCATCTCGGCCTTTTCGATCAGTTCGATGGTGCGCGGGGTGAAGATATTCCGCCGGCTGAGGATCCATTCGGCGAATTCCCGCAGCCCGTCTTCCTCGATCAGTTCCAGGCGCAGCAGCGAAGTGAAGACGCGGAACGGGCTGACCTGCAAGGCCGTTTCATGCACCGCGCGAAAGGCGGTCGAATGCACCGGCACGCCGGCCGGAGTCAGGTCGTAATAACCCACCGGTTCCATGCCCATCACCGCGAACAGTCGGGCCAGGGTCGCCAGTTCCGCCGCCGTGCCGACGCGAATGGCGCCGTGGCGTTCCATGTCCAGGCGACGGATCTCGCCGGTCTGGCGCAGGCTTTCGGCAACCTGGGCATTGTTGCCCAGCACCTGTTCGTTGACCTGCGCGACCAACTCCATCAGCGCGCCGTAGAGCGGCACTTCGGTCTTGTACATCTGCGACATGGCACGGGAAAACTGCGCGCGAATCTCGTCGGGGTGGGCGAAGACAGCGGTGCTCATGGGGGTGGTACTCCGCAAAATCGGGATGACTG
This sequence comes from Pseudomonas gingeri, assembly GCF_013385425.1. GTDB lineage: Bacteria > Pseudomonadota > Gammaproteobacteria > Pseudomonadales > Pseudomonadaceae > Aquipseudomonas > Aquipseudomonas gingeri_D. Next base: position 27,467 of record NZ_JACAQA010000020.1, read on the forward strand.
GACTTGCGCTGAATTCTGCGGGTGCCAGGGGGCGGGTTCAAACGAATTAAGGTCCAGGGATCATTCCAAAAAGGACTGACCTGGGTGCACCTCACGGCCGGCGGGGTGAGTCCGGGCAATATCCGCCAGCAGGCCAGGCGGCTCGGCATTGGCTACCCGGTGGCCATCGACAGCAACTACAGCATCTGGCGTGCCTTCGATAACCAGTACTGGCCGGCGCATTACCTGATCGACGCCAAGGGCCAGGTGCGCTACAGCCACTTTGGCGAGGGGGCTTATGCCGAGCAGGAAAAGGTGATTCGAGCGCTGCTGGAGGAAGCCAGGTGCGCCGGGCCGGGCGGCTCCGGGTTGAACGACCGAGGCGGGTAGCGACGCCTTGGGGATGATGGGCACAGAGAATGTATTAATCTAGGCGCCTTCATTTGCAGGCAGTACAAACAGGATGAATATCAACAGTACCGATCTCAACCTGCTCAAGGTTTTCGAGGCCCTGCATGACGAGGGCAGCGCCAGTCGCGCGGCGTTGCAGCTCGGGCTGACCCAGTCGGCGGTCAGCGCCGCCTTGAATCGCCTGCGCGCGATGTACGGCGATCAACTCTTTGTCCGCACCGGCCGGGGCCTGTCGCCGACCCTGATCGCCAACCAGCTCAAGCCGGTGATCTCCGACGCCTTGAACAAATGTCGCCAGAGCTTTTCCCTGGTCCAGCCGTCCCTGGCCGGTTATGAAGGGCGTTCGGTGACCATCGGCCTGTCCGACGACTTTGAAATCGCCCTCGGTCGCCAACTGATTGAAACCGTGGCGCAACGGGCGAAAAACCTGCGGCTGATCTTTCGCCAGACCCACAGCCAGATCGCGGTCGATGCCCTGATGGAGCGCCAGTTCGATCTGACCATTACCGCTGGCGGCATCCCCAATCGGCTGCTGGGTCGGCAGTTGCTCGGGGAGGGCGGTTATGCCTGCCTGGTGGATCGCGCCAGCCTGGGCGACACGACAGCCCTCGATCTGCAGGACTATGTGGCCCGCGAGCATATCCTGATTTCCTCGGGGGGCTTTATCGGCATCGTCGACGAGGGGCTGGCGGCTCGCGGCCTGAGCCGCAAGGTCGTCACCGCCACCACGCATTTCGCGGCACTGCCCTTCCTGTTGAAGGGCTCGTCGGCGGTCGCGACCTTGCCCACCCACGCAGCCCGGGCGATCGCCGGGTTATGCGATATCCAGATGCTTCCCTGTCCGATCGACCTGCCGCACTATCCCATCGAGCTTGGCTGGCGCACCCATGCGCAGACGGATGGTGCCGTGCTGCTGGTCAAACAGGCAATTATCGACAGCTTTGCGCTCTGACGGGCTGCGCTGAGCCGTTGAGAAGGGCGAGCACCGGAATCAATTGCGACTATTAATAGGAAGCATTACTATTTGCGCCCCGCCTTCATAGCCCGTCGCCATGAATCTCCCTCCACCCCGCAGACCCGGTTTTTTCGAGCATTACGAGGAGTTGATCGGCACCTGGACCCGTCGGCTGAGAAACCGTCAGCAAGCCGAGGACCTGGCCCACGATACCTTTGTGCGGGTACTGGAAAGCCAGGCCGCCGGCGTCGAGCAACCACGGGCCTATCTGCACCAGACCGCGCGCAATATCGCGGTGGATACCTATCGTCGCGAAGACCGGCGTGGGGCCCTGGAGCTGGAAGCGATTGACCACAGCGCACCGCCCACCGGCGACCCGGAGCATTTCATGCACGCCATCCAGCTTGCCGATTCCATCGAGCGGGCCCTGGGCGAGTTGCCCGTCAATTGTCGCAAGGCCTTTGTCTGGCAGAAGATCGAGGGCCTGACCCAGGCGGAGATCGCCGAGCGCCTCGGGCTGTCCAAGAATATGGTGGAGAAGTATATGATTCGCACCCTGCGGCATCTGCGCGAGCGCCTGGATGGAGCGGATCAATGAGGCTCCCGTGCGTTTCTACCCGTAGGAGCGAGCTTGCTCGCGATGATCTCCAGGGCACTGCGGTCAGTCAGAGGCTCCGCGTTATCGTTGACGTTTATCGCGAGCAAGCTCGCTCCTACAAGGATTTTGCATGATGGAGAATCGTGATAGCGCCACGGTTCGCGATGAGGCCGCCACCTGGTTCGTGCGGGTCCGGGAGGCGCCGTTGAGCGCCGGGCAACAGGCCGAATTCGACGCCTGGCGCCATGAGCATCCGTTGCATCAGGATGAGTTCGACTTGCTCCAGGGACTCTGGAGCGCCACCGACCTGGTGCCCCAGGCGCGTTTGCAGGCGCTCTGCGACGAGCCTCCAGCGCGGCTCAAGCGCCGGCCGCTGCTGCGTTATGCGGTGGCCGCCGGGGTGGTCGCGGTGGCCTTGGCCCTGGGGCTGTTCAGCGGCCTGAATCATCCGGCGCCCTATGACGCGACCTTTGCCAGCGTGCTTGGTGAGCGTCGACACGTGGCCTTGCCCGACGGTTCGATTATCGACCTGAACAGCCGCAGCCGGGTCCGCGTGCATTACCAGCGCGACCGCCGTGAGGTCGAGCTGGAGCAGGGCGAGGCGATGTTCAGTGTCGAGCATGACAGCAGTCGCCCGTTCGTGGTCCAGGCCGGGGTCGGCAAGGTCACGGTCACTGGCACGCGCTTCGATGTGCGCCGCGATCCGGCGCAGACCCGGGTGCTGGTCGAGGCGGGCACGGTGAAGGTCCAGGGCCGCGACGCGGCGGACGGGGATTTCGTCAATCTCACGGCGGGCCAGGGCACCCGTGTCGATGAGCAGGGCCGGGTCGCCGCGGCGGAAGCGGTGAACGCCGACGAACTCACCGCCTGGCGCAGCGGCAAGCTGGTCTTCAACAATGCCCGCCTCAGCGATGTGGTGCAGGAAGTCTCGCGTTATCGGGACAAGCCCCTGGGCGTTGTCTCCGTGGCCGTGGGCAATCTGCGCTTGACCTGCGTGTTCAAGCTCAACGATACCGAGGCCCTGCTCAGGGCCTTGCCGAGCATCCTGCCAGTGGCCGTCAGGACCCGTGCCGACGGTGCCCAGGAAATAATTGCAAAATAGATTCAGGTTTTTTTCGAGTTCTTCGTCTTCTTGTTCAACTGCAACTGGTTTGCATTAACAATCGCATGCAATGGCGAACTACAGGACAAGGTCAGACGTGAACAACACACCCAACGCGCTTTACCAGGCGATCCGCAACGCACTGCCCAGTTCCCCGGTCTTTGCCCTGGCCCTGGTGATCAGTGCCGTTGCCCCCCTGAGCCAGGCGGCTCAGGGGGACGCGGCCATCCATATCCAGGCCCAGCCCCTGGCGTCGGCCTTGAGTCAGTTGGGACAGCAAACCTCCCTGCAAGTGTTTTTCAGCCCGCAACTGGTGGCCGGCAAGCTTGCCCCGGCGGTCGACGGCAAGCTGTCGCCGGAAGAAGCCCTGAACGTGCTGCTGCGCGGCAGCGGCCTGGACTATGACCTCAAGGACGGCTCGGTGACCTTGCGTGCCGCCGCGCCGGCCACCGCCGGTGCCCTGGAGCTGGCGCCGCTGGATGTCAAGGTGGTGGGTGACTGGCTCGGCGACGCCGACCAGGCGATTGTGCAGAACCATCCGGGGGCGCGGACCGTGATCCGTCGCCAGGCGATGGTCGAGCAGGGCGCGATGAACGTGAAGGACGCCCTGCGTGCCGTGCCCGGCGTGCAGGTGCAGGAAAACAACGGCACCGGCGGTAGCGATATTTCCCTTAACGTCGGCGTGCGCGGCCTGACGTCCCGTCTGTCGCCACGTTCCACCGTGCTGATCGACGGCGTGCCGGCGGCGTTCGCCCCGTACGGCCAGCCCCAGTTGTCGATGGCCCCGGTGTCGGTCGGCAACCTGGACAGCATCGACGTGGTACGCGGTGCCGGTTCCGTGCGTTATGGACCGCAGAACGTCGGCGGCGTGATCAACTTCGTGACCCGGGCGATCCCCGAGAAGTTTTCCGGCGAGATCGGCAGCACCCTGGAAACCTCGCGTTACGGCGGTGTGAAGCACCTCGACACGGCGTTCCTCGGCGGCACCGCGGACAACGGTTTTGGCGCGGCGCTGTTGTATTCCGGGGTGAAGGGCGAGGGTTATCGGGAAAGCAACAACGGCAACGACATCAACGATGTCCTGCTCAAGACCCACTGGGCGCCTACCGACCAGGACGACTTCTCCCTCAACCTGCATTACTACGATGCCAATGCGGACATGCCCGGCGGCCTGACCCAGAAGCAGTACGACGCCAATCCTTACCAGTCGGTGCGCAACTACGACAACTTCACCGGCCGGCGCAAGGATATCTCCTTCAAGTACAAACGGCAGGTGGATGACCAGACCCAGGTCGAAGTGCTGACCTACTACACCGACAGTTTCCGTGGCAGCAATATCGCCGCCCGCGACCTCCAGACCCTCAGCGCCTACCCGCGCAGCTACTACACCTTTGGCATCGAGCCACGGGCGTCCCACGTCTTCGACCTGGGCCCGACCACCCAGGAAGTCAGCGTCGGCTACCGCTACCTGAAGGAAGGCATGCATGAGGCCACCAGCCGCGTGGCCCTGGTCAACGGCGTGCCGACCCTGACGCCGACCTCCGACGGGCATATCTACCAGGACCGCACCGGCGGCACCGAGGCCAATGCCTTCTACCTCGATGACAAGATCGATATCGGTAAATGGACCATCACCCCGGGTATCCGCTTCGAGCGCATCAGCAGCAACTGGCATGATCGGGCCGTGCCGGGGACCAACTACGTGCCGGTCCAGGAGAAGTTCCGCAGCGTCGACAGCAACGAGCCGCTGCCGGCCCTGAGCGTGATGTACCACCTCTCCGATGCCTGGAAAGTCTTCGCCAACTACGAAACCTCCTTCGGCAGCCTGCAATATTTCCAGATTGCCCAGGGTGGCAATGGCAACAGCACGGCCAATGGCCTGCAACCGGAAAAGGCCAAGACCTACGAACTGGGCACGCGCTATGACAACGGCACCTGGGGCGCAGAGATGACGTTGTTCTACATCGACTTCTCCGATGAGCTGCAATACGTCAGCAACGATGTGGGCTGGACCAACCTGGGCGCCACCGCTCACCGGGGTATTGAAACCTCCGCGCATTACAACCTGGCGGACCTCAACCCGGCGCTCGAGGGCCTGACCGCGAATGTCGGCCTGACCTACACCAAGGCGACCTCCCAGGGCGATATCCCGGGCTTCAAGGGCCGTGACCTGCCGCTGTACTCGCGGGAGGTGCTGAATGTCGGTTTGCGTTATGCGGTCAATCGCTGGACCTACAACCTCGACGGTTTCGCCCAGTCTTCCCAGCGCGCGCCGGGGACCGGGAGCAACGCCGACGGCAGCTTCAACGGCAACTACATCACCACGCCGACCGCTGACGGCCAGTACGGCAATATTCCCGGCTATATGACCTGGGATCTGCGCGGTGCTTATGATTTCGGCGCGCAGCTGTCGAACCTGAAACTGGGGGCGGGGGTGCGTAACGTCTTCGACCAGCAGTACTTCACCCGGTCGAGCGACAACAATGCGGGGATCTACGTGGGTGAGCCACGGACCTTCTTTGTGCAGGCCAGTGTAGGGTTCTGATCGACTGATGGCTGACCCCATCCTGCAGGAGCCGGCTTGCTGGCGATGGAATCGACGCGGTGTCCTGTCATACCGCGTCGCCTGGATCGCCAGCAAGCCGGCTCCTACGAAGGTTGTGTCATTTCAGGTGCGCAGGATTTGCCCGCTGACCGCCACTCCCACCAGCATCACCGCGATCACCATAAAGGCCAGGTTCAACGAACTGGCATGGGCGATAAAACCGATCGCCGCCGGTCCCGCCAGAATCCCCGCATACCCCAGGGTGGTAATCGCCGGCACGGCGATGTTTTCCGCCATGACCTTCTGCTTGCCCACGGCGGTGTACAGCACCGGCACGATATTCGAGCACCCGGCGCCCACCAGCGCATAACCGATCAACGCTGCTTCCCAGGCCGGCACCAGCGTGGCCAGGGCCAGGCCGGCCGCGGCGGTCAGCCCGCCGAAGACAATCACTTTTTTCGCCCCCAGACGCCGGACGATGGCATCGCCGGTCAGCCGTCCGACCGTCATGGTCAGGGCAAAGGCCGCGTAGCCGAGGCCCGCATAGGCGTCCGCGACCTGGCGCTCGGCGCTGAGAAACACCGCGCTCCAGTCGAGCATCGCACCTTCGGCGAGGAACACCACAAAGCACAGCAGGCCGATAAACAACACCACGCCATGGGGCACGGCAAAGGCCGGTCCCGAGCTTTCACTGCCATAGGGCAACAGGTGCGGGGCGGCCTTGTACAGCGCGGCCAGCAGAAACACGATCACCACGCCAATCGCTCCCAGGGGCGACAGCCCCAGGCCCAGCAGCGCGCTGACCCCGGCGGCGGCGGAGATCCCGCCGAGGCTGAACAGCCCGTGAAAGCCCGACATCATGGTCTTGCCGCTGGCGCGCTCGACGATCACCGCTTGCAGGTTGACGGTGGAGTCCACCGCGCCGAGCCCGGCGCCGAACAGAAACAGGCTGGCCACCAGCCAGGGAATCGAACTGACCGTGGCCAATAGTGGCAGCGCGAGGCAGATCAGCAAAGTGCCGCCGCTCAGCACCCGTCGGCAACCGAAGCGTGAGGCCAGGGCACCGGCCACTGGCATGGCGATGATCGAGCCGACCCCGAGGCACAACAGCAACAGCCCCAGGGTGCCCTCATCGAGCCCGGCGCGGGCCTTGGCGTAAGGCACCAGCGGCGCCCAGGCGGCGACGCCGAAACCGGCGATAAAGAAGGCGATACGGGTCGACATCTGTTCCAGGCGTCCCGGTTTGACCGGGGCGTGGGCGGTGAGGGCAGTCATGAAAAATCCTTGGCGGGCCGGCAGACAACGCTGTGCAAGGGAGCATCCTTGCACATCGTGTCCGGTGCGGCGAGGCCAAGGACCGGTTTTATAACCGCTCGGTCAGGCTTTGCGACGGGCATCCAGGCTCAGGCGGCCGCCACCGAAAGCGACCACCTGCAACAGGCCACCGGCCATGGCGATGTTCTTGAAGAAGTGGATGAACTGGTTCTGGTCGCCCAGGTGATTGTGGAACGCCAGGGCGGTGACCACGGTGAACAGTGCCATGACCAGGGCGACCGCGCGGGTGCGGTAACCGAGGATCAACAGCAGGCTGCCGCCGACTTCGACGACGATCGCCGCGATCAGCGCCAGCTGTGGCAGGGGCAGGCCCACCGATTCGATGTAGCCGATCATACCGGCCGGGTTGGCGATCTTCGAGAAGCCCGAGAGCAGGAAGATCGCGGCCAGCAGGACGCGTCCGGCGAGGGCGATGGCAGCCGAAGCGCTGGCGCTGTCGGATTGACTGTGGAGTGCGGAGTTGGCATTGGCGGTGTTGGACATGGACTTGTACCTATGAGAGCGACGCGACCACCATGGTGCGTCGGAGTGGTGTGCAGTCTGCCATCGCGCTAACGTACGCAATAGCCGAATAATTTCGAGGATTAGGTTCGAAAATATCGAACGCCTCCAGGAGCCCACCCCATGATTCCCAATCCCGGCACACCGACCCTCGACCAATTGCGGGTGCTGCTGACCGTGGTCGAAACCGGCAGTTTTGCCGCGGCCGCGCGCAAGCTCAGTCGCGCCACTTCGGTGATCAGCTACACCATCGCCAACCTGGAACTGCAACTGGGGGTGCAGTTGTTTGATCGTACCACCACGCGCAAGCCGCAGTTGACCGACGCCGGCCGTACGGTGCTGACCGAGGCGCGGACCATCTACAGTGGCATCGATGGCTTGCGGGCCAAGGTCAAGGGGCTGTTGCAGGGGCTGGAAGCCGAAATTCACCTGGTGGTCGATGTGATGCTGCCGGCGGCGCGCCTGGTGGATGTGCTCAAGGGCTTTCGCGCGCAATTCCCCACGGTGCTCCTGCACCTGCACGTGGAGGCCCTGGGGGCGGTGGCGCAACTGGTGCTGGAGGGGCGCGCGAGTGTCGGTGTCAGTGGTTTTTTCAGTCGCGGCATGGCGGGGCTGGAGCGGGTCGGGGTGGGCAGCGTCCAGCTGATTTCAGTGGCCTCGCCCAGTCATCCGCTGGCCCAGGGTGTGAACCTGCCCGGGGCTGGCCGTGAGCATGTGCAATTGGTGCTCTCGGACCGTTCGAGCCTGACCCGCAACCAGGAGTTCGGCGTGCTCGGCACCCGCACCTGGCGCCTGGCGGACCTGGGCTCGAAGTTGATGCTGCTGCGTGAAGGGGTCGGCTGGGGCAACATGCCCGCGCCGATGGTGGCCGAGGACCTGGCCAGTGGGCGCCTGGTCAGCCTGGACCTGCCGGATATGCGCGGCGGCCCTTATGGGCTTGATGCGATTTATCGAACCGACACGCCGCCAGGTCCGGCGGCGTCCTGGTTGATTGCCCGGCTGGTGGCGCAAGTGGAGGCTCCACCCGCCTGCACGGCCGGCTGAGAGGCTTCGGCGCGGGGTGCCATGGCGCGGGCCCTTGCACCACCGTGCCGCTTCAGCGCAGGTGTTCGACGATATCCGCGACGCTGCTGAGCAAGTCCTTGGCCAACTGCTTCGAGCGCTGGCCGGACCAGCCGGCGTGCAGGTCCGGGGCGTCGTCGTTGTCCTTGAAGGGCATTTCCAGGGTCAGCGACAGGCAGTCGTAGCGCTGGCCGACGCTGTTGCAGGCCAGGGTCATATTGGCCTGGCCGGGCAGGCTGCGGGTGTAGCCGTGGGTGGTCTGGAAATCCGCCGTGAGCGCGCTCAGATGACTGCGAAAGCGGCTTTCCAACTGGGCGATACGCGGTGTGTAGCCGGGGTTGCCTTCGCAGGCGGCGGTGAAGATATAGGGGATGGTCTCGTCGCCATGGACATCGACGAACAGATCGACGCCATGCTTGGCCATCTGCTGCTGGACGAACAGGACTTCGGGGCTGATTTCCTGGCTGGCGTTCTGCCAGGCACGGTTCAGGTCCTGGCCCATGGCGTTGGTGCGCAGATGCCCGTGGAAGGCCCCGTCCGGGTTCATATTGGGCACCAGGTACAGGTCGGCGCGGGTCAGCAGGTCGCGCAGCTCGGCATCGTTCTCCTGTTGCAGGCGCTCGATCACGCCTTCCATGAACCATTCGGCCATGTGCTCGCCCGGATGCTGCTGGGCGATGATCCAGACCTTGCGCCGGCCCTCGGCACCGTTGCCCTTGCGCAACAGCTGGATATCCCGGCCTTCGACACTTTTGCCGACGGCCAGCAGTTCGGTGCCGGCGTGGCTCAGGGCCTGCTCGATCAGCCAGTCATGGCGTTCGCGGCTGTAGGGTTCGAAGTAGGCGAACCAGGCCTGCTCCTGTTCGGCCACCAGGCTGATATGCAGGCTTTCGCCGTCGAAACGGGTGTCGACGCGGAACCAGTTCTGGTGATCGTAGGAGGCGACGGCGCGGTAGCCGGTCCAGGCCTTGTTGTAGGAGGACTGGCTGGCATTGCTCAGTTCGAAGGTGTAGGTCTCGCCCACGCGCAGGCCTTCAACCTTGAAATGGAACCACTGGAAGTGCTGGCTGCGGGTATCCGGCTCGATGGCCAGGAGCAGGTGGTGCGGGTTGCTGGTGTCCAGTGCCTGGATATTGCCGCTGTCGAAGTCGCTGCTGATTTTGAGAGGAGATAGAACCACGGGTGAGTACCTGGAAAGGCTTTTTGTGGTGGCTACTCTACACCTCGATGGCGTATTAGCCGAGGCGCGAGGTCATGACTGCCCACCCAGAAGGCAGCGCACCTGTCTTCATCAGCCTGAAGCCAAGCCCGTGAATAAAGCGGGTGCAAAAAAAGACCCGGCAAAAAGCCGGGTCAAAAACCGTGATTAGCCTGATGAGGAGATAATCCAGGAGTCCGACCTGAGGTCTCCGGGTTATCGACCGATCTCGCGATCAGCTTGTAGCAATAATAATCATTATCATTTGAAGATCAAGTCTTTTCCCGTTCTTCGCGGATATTATTTTCCCATTCCTTCCCCAAAGTCGGATATCCCCTGGCTATGGCGGACTCACGTCGCGCGGGTTTGTATCTGCACGACGCGGTCCACCAGGGCCTTGGCCATGTCGATCATGTACACCACCGAACAACCCAGGTCGCGGTTCGCGCTGTTCGCGGCTTCGTAGGCGGCCGCCGCCGCGCAGCGCAGCAGGTCCGAGGCCTGGATCATGGCGTCCTCGATATCCAGGTCGTCGCGTACGGCAAAGAGCTTCTGGTGGAGGGGGTCATCGCTGGTGTTCGCCGCGCAGGCGGCCGTTGAAACAGCTGGTTTCAAATAATAGTCGAGTGCACGTTGGGCGGCGGCGCGATCCTTGAGGGACGCGAGGGGGCTTTTCGAGTCGGTTCGAGGGCTTTCTGTCGTGATGGAAGTCATGAGGGGCCTGCCTTTCAGAGGAAGTTCAAATCAACTCTCCAAGATTAGTACTATTGGTATTGCGTTGCTTGTCACAAACAATACATTTTGTGTATTGAGCGCTGAAGTACTGTCCGTATTGTTCCGTCCATGGATAAATGGATAGCGTTGGTGAAGGCCAAGCTCGAAGAGCTTCGTCTTTCGCAGGAAAAACTTGGCGAACGCCTGGACATCACCCAGGGCGGTGTCGGTCATTGGCTGAACAAAAGGCGCAAGCCTGATCTCGTGATGATGAACAAGGTCCTCCAGGCGCTCGGGCTCGGGCACCTGGAGGTGGTCCTGCTGGTTCGCGACCGCGCGGTGGCGGCCCAGGCACCCGAGGAGCGGGACGAGCAGGTCTACGACATCACTTCGGCGTTTCGTTACCCGGTCAGCGACTGGCAGGTGGTTGCCACGCTGCAGGACTCGGCGAAGGGCGAGTACGCCGGGCGTTACGAGGTGACCGATCATTACGCCCCGGCGGCGTTCTGGTTGCAGGTGGTGGGGGATGCGATGACGGCTCCGTCCGGCACCAGCGTGCCCGAGGGCATGATGGTACTGGTGGACCCGGATCGGGAGGTCAAGGCCGGCAGCCTGGTGGTTGCCCGCCTGCGGGAGGGTGAGGAAGCGATTTTCCGCCAGTGGATGGAGGAGGGCGGGCAACCCTATCTCAAGCCGCTGAACCCGACCTGGCCGAAGATCCCGGTTGGCGAGGATTGTTGCGTGATCGGCGTGGTGGTGCAGGCGACCGCGAAGTTCTGAAGGTTGGCTCCGTTCGTGACGCGTTCACCTGTGGGAGCGGAGCTTGCCCGCGAAGAATGCTCTGCATCAGGTATACCGCGTCATCGTTCTTCGCGGGCAAGCTCCGCTCCCACAAAAGCCCAGGCGTCCGCAAGATCGATGCAAGACGTGCCGGCCTCATCGCCGGCAAGCCGGCTCCCACAATGTCCGTGGCGAGTCGAGAGTCAGGATTCCAGCTCCACCAACGCACTGCCTTCGCTGACCATCTCGCCTTCCTGGCAATACAACGCCTTGATCACACCCGCTTGCGGCGCGCGGATGCTGTGCTCCATCTTCATCGCTTCCAGCACCACCAACTGGGCTCCGGCCTCGACGCTTTGCCCGACTCCCACCAATACCCGCACGATGCTGCCGTTCATCGGCGCGCTCAGGCCGCCATGGTGGCCGTGGCCGCTGTCGACGGCGCCAATCGGGTCGAAGCGGGTGATCTTGTGGCACTCGCCCTGCCAATGCAGATAGAGCCCGTCGGCCCCGCTGATCACTCGATGTCGACGGCGAACGCCGGCATGCTCCGTCGACAGGTACTCATCGTGCAGTTCGAGCCGGGTGTCCGACGTCAGGCTGACGGCGCGGTCCTCACCCTCGCAGCTCAGGTGCACCACGCTTTGCGCCGGCATCCCGCTGCGAAAACCGTTGCCCTGGGCCCAAGGCGAGGCGGGGTCGTCCGCCCGTACGCCAGGGGCCTGGCTCTGCAGGAAGGCTTGGGCGGCCGCCTGCCAGAATTCATCGGTACGCGCGCCCGGTTGCGGCAGCAGATCTTCCTGATAACGGGGAATAAAGCCGGTATCCAGCTCCGCCTCGGCAAACGCCGGATGGGCAACGATCCGCCGGAGGAAACCGAGGTTGGTTTTCAGCCCGCCGATCACGAATTCGTCGAGCATCGCCAGCAAGCGCAGGCGCGCCTGTTCGCGGGTCTCGCCCCAGGCGATCAGCTTGCCGAGCATCGGATCGTAGAACGGCGAGACGCTGTCGCCCTCGGCCACGCCGCTGTCGACCCGACGTCCCGGCCCTGGCGCCGACTCGCGATAAAGCTCCAGGCGCCCGGTGGCCGGCAGGAAGTCATTGCCCGGGTCTTCGGCGTACAGGCGCACTTCGATGGCATGGCCATGCAACGGCACCTGTTCCTGGGTGATCGGTAGCACTTCACCGCAAGCCACGCGAATCTGCCAGGCCACCAGGTCGAGGCCGGTAATGGCTTCGGTGACCGGGTGCTCGACCTGCAGGCGGGTGTTCATTTCCATAAAGAAGAAATCGCCACGGGCGTCCAGCAGGAACTCCACGGTGCCGGCACCGACATAACCGATGGCCTGGGCCGCGCGCACCGCCGCCTCGCCCATGGCCTGGCGCAGTTGTGCACTCAGGCCCGGCGCCGGGGCCTCCTCGACGACCTTCTGGTGACGGCGCTGGATCGAGCAGTCGCGTTCGTTGAGGTACAGGCAGTGGCCATGCTGGTCGGCGAACACCTGGATCTCGACATGCCGTGGCTTGAGCAGGTATTTCTCCACCAGCATCCGCGAATCGCCGAAGGACGACTGCGCTTCACGCTGGGCCGAGGCCAGGGCTTCGGCCAACTGGCTGACGTCCTCGACCACTTTCATGCCCTTGCCGCCGCCTCCGGCGGTGGCCTTGAGCAGTACCGGGTAGCCGATGCGCTCGGCGGCGGCGCGGAAGGTTTCCAGGTCCTGGGCCGCGCCGTGATAACCCGGTACCAGCGGTACGCCGGCAGTTTCCATCAGCGTCTTGGCCGCGGACTTGCTGCCCATGGCATCGATGGCGCTGGCGGGCGGGCCGAGGAACACCAGGCCGGCGGCCTCGATGGCCCGGGCAAAGCCGGCATTTTCCGAGAGAAAACCGTAACCGGGGTGAATCGCCTGGGCGCCGCTGGCCTGGGCGGCGGCGATGAGTTTGTCGATCTGCAGGTAACTTTCGGCGGCCTTGCTGCCACCCAGGTCGACGCGGATATCGGCTTCGCGGCTATGCCGGGCATCACGGTCGATGGCGCTGTGCACGGCGACCGTGGTCAGGCCCAGGGCCTTGGCGGTGCGCATGACCCGGCAGGCGATTTCGCCGCGATTGGCCACCAGGATGGAAGTGATCACGGGCGTGCTCATCAGCGCGGCTCCTTGGCGGTGGACTCGGCCTGCCAGCTCGGCGGGCGTTTTTGCAGAAAGGCCCGCAGGCCTTCCTGGCCTTCGGCGCTGACGCGGATACGGGCAATGGCGTTTTCGCAATAACGCCGCCGCGCCGGGCTGAGTTCGCCGCTGCCGATTTCCCGCAGCAGTTCCTTGCTCACGCGCATGGCCTGCGGACTGTTGAGCAGCAGGTTGTCGATCCAGGCCGCGACTTGCTGGTCCAGCTCGCCGACCGGGCAGGTTTCCGACAGCAGGCCCAGCTCGCGAGCCCGCAGGCCGCTGAAACGTTCGGCGGTCAGGGCGTAGCGGCGGGCGGCGCGCTCACCGATGGCCTGGACCACGAACGGGCTGATCACCGCCGGAGCCAGGCCGATGCGCGCTTCCGAGAGGCAGAACTGCGCATCGTCGGCACCGATGGCCATGTCACAGGCGCCGATCAGGCCAAGGGCGCCGCCATAGGCCGCGCCCTGGACCACCGCCAGGGTGGGGACTTTCAGCTTGGCCAGGTTGTACATCAGTTCGGCCAGCTCGCGGGCATCGTCGAGGTTGGTGGCGTAGTCGAGCTGGGCCGATTGCTGCATCCAGGCCAGGTCGGCGCCGGCGCTGAAGTGCCGGCCACGGCCGCGCAGCACCAGGAAACGCAGGGCGGCGTTGGCCTGGACCATCTCCAGGGCAAGGATCAACTCGCGGATCATCTCGGCGTTGAAGGCGTTGTTCTTGTCTTCGCGGCTCAGCCACAAGGTGGCAAAGCCCCGGGGGTCGAGCTGCAATTCGAGGGTGTTGAAGTCGGTCACGGTGCGGGCTCCACTGGGAGAGGGGCGGCGATAGGGCCTCATGGTCACATCCGGAACACGCCGAAGCGGCTCGGTTCGATCGGCGCGTTGAGGGCGGCCGAGAGTGCCAGACCAAGGATTTCGCGGGTCTGGGCCGGGTCGATGACGCCGTCGTCCCACAGCCGGGCACTGGAGTAATACGGGTGCCCCTGGTGTTCGTACTGGTCGAGGATCGGCTGCTTGATCTCGGCTTCCTGTTGCGCCGTGAAGCTTTCACCATTGCGCTCGTGCTGCTCGCGCTTGACCTGCACCAGCACCCCGGCGGCCTGTTCGGCGCCCATCACGCCGATTCGCGCGTTCGGCCACATCCACAGGAAGCGCGGGTCGTAGGCGCGCCCGCACATGCCGTAGTTGCCGGCGCCGAAACTGCCGCCGATGATCACGGTGAATTTCGGCACCTTGGCGCAGGCCACGGCGGTGACCAATTTGGCGCCGTGCTTGGCGATGCCGCCGGCCTCGTACTTCTGGCCGACCATGAAACCGGTGATGTTCTGCAGGAACAGCAGCGGGATGCCGCGCTGGCAGGCCAGTTCGATAAAGTGCGCGCCTTTCTGCGCGGCTTCGGCGAAGAGGATGCCGTTGTTCGCCAGGATCGCGATGGGGTAACCGTGCAGGTGGGCAAAGCCGCAGACCAGGGTGGTGCCGAACAGCGCCTTGAACTCATCGAATACCGAGCCGTCTACCAGCCGGGCAATGACCTCGCGCACGTCGAACGGTTGCTTGGCATCCGCCGACACCACGCCATACAGCTCGTCGCTGCCATACAGCGGCGCGATCGGCGTGCGTTGCTGCAACTCGCCGAGCTTGCGCCAGTTGAGATTGGCGATGCTGCGCCGGGCCAGGGCCAGGGCGTGTTCATCGTTCTCTGCGTAATGGTCGGCCACGCCGGAGATCTTGCAGTGCACATCGGCACCGCCCAGGTCCTCGGCGCTGACCACTTCACCGGTGGCGGCTTTCACCAGCGGGGGACCGGCGAGAAAGATGGTCGCCTGCTGGCGGACCATGATCGCTTCGTCGGCCATCGCCGGCACATAGGCCCCGCCGGCGGTGCAGGAGCCCATGACCACGGCGATCTGCGGGATGCCCTGGGCGCTCATATTGGCCTGGTTGAAGAAGATCCGCCCGAAGTGCTCGCGGTCCGGGAACACTTCGTCCTGGCGCGGCAGGTTGGCGCCGCCGGAGTCCACCAGGTAGATGCACGGCAGGCGATTCTGCTGGGCGATGGTCTGGGCCCGCAGGTGTTTTTTCACCGTGAGGGGGTAGTAGGAGCCGCCTTTGACCGTGGCATCGTTGGCCACGATCATGCATTCGACGCCTTCGACGCGGCCGATCCCGGCAATCACCCCGGCGGCCGGGACGTCTTCGCCATAGACCTCATACGCCGCCAACTGGCTGATTTCCAGGAACGGTGAACCGGGATCGAGCAGGCGGTTGATCCGCTCCCGGGGCAGCAGTTTGCCCCGCGAAGTGTGCCGTTCCTGGGCCTTCGGCCCGCCGCCTTGCTGGACCTGGGCCAGCAGGGTGCGCAGGGCGACGACCTGTTCGAGCATCGCCGCGCGGTTGCCGGCGAACTCGGCCGAACGCGGATTGAGTTGCGTGTGCAGGATTGCCATGTGCGCGCCCCTCAGCGGGTTTCGTTGAACAGTTCGCGGCCGATCAGCATGCGACGGATCTCGCTGGTGCCGGCGCCGATTTCATACAGCTTGGCGTCGCGCAGCAGGCGTCCTGCGGGGAATTCGTTGATATAGCCGTTGCCGCCGAGGATCTGGATCGCATCGAGGGCCATCTGGGTCGCGCGCTCGGCGCTGTAGAGGATCACCCCGGCGGCGTCCTTGCGGGTGGTCTCGCCGCGTTCGCAGGCCTGGGCCACCGCATACAGGTAGGCGCGGCTGGCATTGAGCTGGGTGTACATGTCGGCGACCTTGCCCTGGATCAGCTGGAACTCGCCGATGCTCTGGCCGAACTGCTTGCGGTCGTGGATATAGGGCACCACCAGGTCCATACAGGCCTGCATGATCCCGGTCGGGCCGCCGGAGAGCACCACGCGCTCGTAGTCGAGGCCGCTCATCAGCACTTTCACGCCACCGTTGAGCACGCCGAGGATATTCTCTTCCGGCACTTCGACGTCATCGAAGAACAGCTCGCAGGTGTTGGAGCCACGCATGCCGAGCTTGTCGAACTTGTTGCTGCGGCTGAAGCCCTTCCAGTCACGCTCGACGATAAACGCGGTGATGCCGTGGGCGCCCTTTTCCGGCTCGGTCTTGGCATAGATCACGTAGGTGTTGGCGTCGGGGCCGTTGGTGATCCAGGTCTTGCTGCCGTTGAGCACGTAGCGGTCGCCACGCTTGTCGGCGCGCAGTTTCATCGAGACCACGTCGGAGCCGGCATTGGGTTCGCTCATGGCCAGGGCGCCGACATGCTCGCCGCTGATCAGCTTGGGCAGGTATTTGGTTTTCTGTTCGTGATTACCGTTGCGGTTGATCTGGTTGACGCAGAGGTTGGAGTGGGCGCCGTAGGAGAGGGCGACCGAGGCCGAGCCGCGACTGACTTCTTCCATCACCAGCACATGGGCCAGGTAACCCAGGCCGGCGCCGCCGTACTCTTCCGGGACTGTGATGCCGAGCAGGCCCATGTCGCCGAACTTGCGCCACATATCGGCGGGGAACAGGTTGTCCACGTCGATCTGCGCGGCCCGCGGCGCCAGCTCCCGGGCGACGAAGGTCCGCACCTGGTCGCGAAGCATGTCGAGGGTTTCACCGAGGGCGAAGTTCAGGGTCGGATAGCTCATGGGGCACCTGTTGTTATGGGTTGAGCAAGGCGTGGGTGTGAGTGATTGTTCACCTTTACGTTAACGTAAAGGCGATAGGGCTGACTGTCAATCGGACATTTTCGACGCAGCAGCCCGTTCGCCACCTGTTTCGGCCTGGCTCAAGCCCGGAGCCTCGTTGGGTTCAGCTCGCCAGTCCGTGCTCGCGCAACGCCTCCAGGGTCAGGCGCTCCATCTCGTCGCTGTGTTCACGTCCGATGGCTTCGTAGAGGGCCTGGTATTCGGCGTCGGTCATGGGCCGGGCAAACACTTCCTGCTCGGACTTGCCCAGGGTGCCGGCCGAGGCTTTTATAACCGCTTGCAGCCGGGTCTCTTCTTCCTCGGGCAGGTTTCCATTGTTGAACCAGCGTTCCTGTGCCGATTGCAGGTCCAGAAGGGCATCGCTCTTGGCCTCGCGCAGCGCCTCTTTCGCGCTGAGCTCCTGCAGATACTGGACCTCCATGTAGTCCTTCCAGAACTCCTGCCCGAGGATCTGCCTGACCCCATCCAGCGGCTGCTGCTCCTGCTCGAGGATGGCCAGGTAAGCGGCATCCACCTGGGCCGGGGTGACCCCGGAAATCTGGTTGTAATTCATCTTCGAGGCCTGCCAGGGCAGTTCCAGCCGATCCCCCAGGCCGATGCGAAAGGCCAGGTAGACTTCCGCTTCATCGGGACGTCGACCCTCGGCCCGGCGTTTGCCGATCAGGTCCCGGGCCTGGGCGTTGACGCGATCCAGGCGCGATTTTCCCTTGGCCAGTTGCAGCAGTTTCAACTCGATCTTGCGGGCGTCCGGTTCGGTGTAGGCTTCATGCAGCAACACGTCGAGGCCCATGTCGCTGAAGGCCACGGTGATGCCGTCGGCGCAGGCGTCCGATTGCGGTGCGTTGGCCTTGGCGAAGAGTTTCTCCCGTAGCGCGGTGTCATCGACCGCGGCGCTGACCATGCGCCGGACCTTGTCCATGAGTCCTGGGCGAGTGGCGCTGTCGGCATAGTCGGCTGATTCACGCAGATCGCCGATCACCCGGAAAAACGCTTCGGACTCATCGACCGGTTCCTCGCCGGCCAGGCGCAGCCAGGTGTCGCGAAAGGCCTCCTGCGCCTGGCTGTCGAGCCCTTGCAACCAGGCACTCTCATCCCGTGAGACGGGCCCTCGCGGGCCATACGGACTATGGGCCGGCGAGTTGTTGCCGCTCACGCTGGCTTCCGAATCCGAATCGACCGGCATATCCAGCCCCAGGTCGATCCCGGTTTCCGTGTGGTAGTCCACGGCGTCATCGAGAAAGTCCCTTGCGATGGGGTTGTGGTAGAGGTTGATGGCCCTGGCGATGCGTTGCCCTTCTTCGCTGGTGTCCAGGACGGCGCTGGGGATCGTGGTCAGGTGATTTGAACTCAGGTCCAGATGGGTCAATGCCGGCAGTTCCTGGTAGCCGGTCGGCCATTGGGTGAGTCCGGTGTTGCGCAGGTCGATACGCTCCAGTTCGAGCATCGCTCTGAAATCCGGCGAACGGCCAAGGGTCGGGTTGCTGGAAAGGTTCAGTTCCCTCAGGTGGGTCAGCCCTTCGAGGAGGTTGGCCGTTTCCTCGGTCAGGACGATACGGTTGCCACTCAGGTTGAGGTGGACCAGTCCGCTCATCGAACCCAACGCGGGGGGAATCTCGGTCAGGACGCCGCCGCCGATATACAGGCGCTTCAACTGGGGGAAACCCTCGAGGAAACGGTTCAGTCCCCGGGTGATGTCCGGGTGGGTCCCGCTCATGAACAGTTCGGTGACATGGCTGAAGTTGGCCGACAGCGTCGGCAGCCGGGCTGTCGAGTCGTAAAGTGAGAAGTTGATCTGATAGCCTTCCGGGGCGCTGCCCAGGAAGGGTTCCCGGCGCCAGCATTGCCTGATCGCCCGGGCAATATAGTGCCTGACCGTCACGCCTATCTGGGGGGCCGGCGGTGTACTGACCCAGGTTTCGAGCTCCGTGGACAAGGTGTTGTATTCGCTTTCCAGTGCCTCGAGGCGTTGCACCGCCGCGCCTTCGTTCAGGCCGCGCAGGTCGAGAAAGGCCTCCACATTGCGCCAGTCATGGGTGGGGTAAAGACGTTGCGCAAGCTCGGTGAAGGCCGAGGTGCGGGTGCCCGGGATTCTTTCCGCCGCCTCTGCTCCGGCCGCCGACGTGCCGGGACGGCGGGCGGCCAGGCGCATCGGCGGCGTGTCGTTGGGCTTGGTGGGGGGCAGGCCGAGGAGTTTTTCCATCTCCTTGCGCGGCGGCAATGGCTGATCGAGCACGGTCTGCTTCAGGCCGGCGGCCTCATGGGGGCCGGGAAAGCCCAGGGCCTTGCGCTCGGTGTCGGGCAGGGCGTGCAGGACACTGCTGTACAGATTGTCCGGGCCGTGGAGTTCCTGGCCCAGGGCGTCATGGGCTTCGTACTGGTCGCCATTTTTAACCAGTACCTTGCGAATCGGTGCCTGCTCCGCGCCAAGGCTGTCGAGCAAGGGCCCGCTGAAGTAGGGCTGGCGGATTTCGAGACGCACCTGATCCGACCAGCCCGGCAGCTTGCCGATCTGGCTGAGGATCAGCTTGTCGGTATCGGGGTTGCTCGTCGCGTCGAGATAGAGGCCTTCCCGGGCGCGCGCCAGGCGCAGATTGCGGCTGTAATAGCGGGCCTCTTCGGCCAGTCGCAACGGTACACGCCTGGCGTTGAGCAGAACCCGCTGTTCGGCCGGACTGGCGTTTCTGGACAATTCCTCCGCGACCGGCGTCGACAGGCCTGGAAACTCTTGTTGGATCACCGCAACGGCGGGGTCGTTGCTCTGGGTGCGATAGCGATAGTGTGAATCGAACAGCGCCGCCCGGCGGTTGCCGGCCTGGGTCGCGAGCTTGCGCCGGAGGGCCACGGCACGGGCATCCAGGCTGATGGGACCGGTGCCGAAATCTTCGCCCAGCAAACTGCGGATCTCGGCCTCGTCGAGGTTTTCCAGGACCTTGCGCAGCAGTTGGTTGGCGTCGAGCCCGGGCCAGCGCAGGTCGATACGTTGCAAGGCTTGCGCCTGGCCGGCGGGGTACTCCTTCAGCGGGGCGCCGTGACGGTCCAGCAAGCGCAACACTTTCGAGGGCGGCCAGACCGGTTCGCTGGTGAGCAATTGCAGTTCCATGTGCAGTTCGTCGATTGAACTGTTGGCCGCGCCACCGCTTTGCAGGCGTTGCACCAGGCGCTTGAGGTCGCGGTCGAGTTTGAAACGGGTCACGCTGTCTTCGAGCAACGCTGGGGGTGGTTCCTGATCCAGGTGCAGCAGGCGCAGGACATCGTCGTCGACTCCGCTCAGTTGCATGATTTTTTCCGCCGATGCCGGGTCCAGGCTGGCCGCATCCGGTCCCAGTCGGGAAAACAGCTGCGGTTGCCGCCACTGCAAGGGTTGCTCGAATTCATGGCGCCAGGCGCCCTTGCCGTTGTGATGGATCAGCGGGGCGTAGGCGTCGGGGTTGTTCGGGTGTTGCAGGCGGAAGCGGTTGGGGCTTGTGCCGGGCTTGATCCGGTAATGGCGGCCGTCAAGACCCAGGAAGGTCTTGTCCTGATGGTGATAGAGCCCCGCGCCATCGGGCTGCAGCTCCGGCGTGTCGGGCAGTGGGTGTTCATAAGGGGTCAGGTCGGGTTTCCAGAGTGCCTGTTCGCCTTGGGCGGTGTTGATCGGCTTGAGCCCTTCGATAAACGTCGAACCTTCGAAATCCAGGGTCATCACGGCCCCCAGCCCGAGCAGCTCGACGTTCAGCAGCACGCCCATAAAGCCGAGCACTGCCTGCATTTTCTCTTCATGGCTCCATTCCTCGATGCCGTTGTAGAGCTGCACGATCAGTTGCGCGGCGGCGACCGCGAGCATCGCCTCACCGAGCCCGGGCACCAGGAACAACAGATTGACCCCCCAGTTCAGCAACGAGCGCAGGCGCGCGGTGCGGGTCTTCTTGTCCTCGTCGTCCGTGGGCACCGCGTTGATCCGGGCGTCGTCGAGCTTCTTGACCGTTTGCAGAACGCAGAACTCGCTGAAAGGATTGTCGCCCAGCGAGCCTTTCTCCAGGCGCAAGTTGGCTTGCGGGGCCGGTTTGCGCTGTTCGCTGACGGGGTCGAGGGGGCTCAGGCAATCCTCGAGGGCACGCAAGAGTGCCGGTTGGGTGCGCAGGTGAACATAACGCTTGAAGAACGCCTGATAGGTTTTATCCCGCAGCCGTTCCCTGAGTTCATTGTGGAAGGCGTTGAAGGACGGATAGCGCTTGACGGCCTGGAGCGGATCACCCGACAGGTAGACCACGCAGGGGCGCTCGCCGGTGCTTGAGAGAGCGTCGTGCTCGATCAGCAGCACGCCCTTGAGCAACGCGCCCCAGGCGCCGCTGTCGACGTTCGGAAAGTCGAGCAGGGTCAGGGAGTAGCAGTGCACGGGCCGGTTGTCCCAACGGGTTGTCTGCGTCGGGTCGAGCAGGCTGTGCAGCATCTGGTAGGCCGATTGATCCAGGTTGCCCTTGATCAGTGCGATTTCCGCCTGCACCGCCAGTTCGTCGCGCTCCTGGTGCTCGAAGAGGGTCTTGTAGAGTGGGCTTGGGTGGTTGCGCGCGGTACGCAGGAGAAAATGTTCGATGTACCTCTTGTACTGGCCGCCCAGATCCAGCCGGCGACAGACGGCGGCGAAGTCCGGGGGCGTGATGGGCTTTTTCAGGACCGCGGTACTTCTACGCTGGATGGCCGAGCCGTGGTCGAAACCGAAAGGGCCGGTTTCGCTGCTTTCAAAGTTCTGCAGGGCGGCTTGCAGCAGGCTCTGCACGACAATGTTCTCCCGACGCGGTTCGCCGAGGGTGGCGGCGGCGAGGATATGGACGTGCCGGAGTTGGTCGTGGTGAATGTCCAGGCCCGGGCCATAGTGCTCGTCCAGGGCCCGGGAGAGCAGCGGCGCGGCAAAGTCCTTGGCGCTTTTGAAGCCGTGTAGATGGCGTGCCAGTGCGGTTTTGGATATCTGGCTCTGCCTGAGGCGCGTGGCGAATGCCTGGCGTCGTTCGAGGGAAGCCTGGGTCAGCCAGGAGGGCAGCCGCTTGAGGATCAGGCGATGGTTCCTGGTCGATCGCGCCTGGCTGGCGGAGGCGGCAAGTGGGCGTTGCTCGGTACTCATGAAGATCAACTTTTTCCGTGAATGAGGCTTTCAGCTTATGCCGAACGCCTGTACTTAAAAGTTGAAAAAGTTGAGTTAAATCAGTTGGTTAATATCAATAATTCGTACCTGTAAAATAGTCGGTTATCGCCTTTTGGCTAGCGTCTCGTGCTGACGTCGAGAGCGATGTTCAGCGGCCTTGCAGGCGCAGAACTGGGGCCGGGCGGCGTTCCGAGGAGGCCTTTGGCCTCTTCGCGAGCAAGCTCTGCTCCTGCGGGGCACGGGTGTTTTTAATATCCTGTTTCCTGCCTGCTCCTGACAGGCAGGGTTATCCGCCCGGCAGGGGAAATCAGCTGCTTGAGACGGGCCAGGTCACGTCATCGGCAAAGATCTTTCCGTCGGCGGGCCAATTCAGCACAGTCCCGCCGGCCTCGGCCACCTGGTCGATCAACTGATCGTAGACCGCGCTGTTGTCGACCCCGCTCCAGGTTGCACTCTCGATGTCGGCGGCGGTGTGTCCCGCGGCCTGATGGATTGCGCGGACACTGGCGGCACGGGTCAGGCTGGAGTTGACCAGCCAGATCCGTTCGGCACTGACGCCTCGGTCGGAGACTGAAATATGCCCCTCGATATCGTCATAAGGAAAGAAGTTGCTTCTCTGCGGATCATGGTTGAAAAAGCGATTTTCCTGCCCCGGCACGACCTCGACGTTGCGGGTATCGATCATGTAGATGAAGCTGGTGATCTGCCGGTGCCTGTAGGTGGTATAGCCGCGTTCGCTGTCGAGGGAAATCGGCGCGCCCGAGCCCGAGCCGTTCGATGCCGCTTCACTCGGTTGGCGGGTGCTGCCCGAGGCTGACGACGAAGCGGCCTGGCTGGCATTCGACGAGCTCTCATCGGCGCTGCCCTCGCTGTCGGCGTCGCTGCCGCTCTCCGACTCGGGGCGTCTGCCGGGATATTTGTTGGTTTGCCTGTTGTAACGCAGTTGGCCGATACCCGGCCCGCCACCGACGCTGTAGTTTTTCGCGTCGCTCAGGCTGAAGGTGGCGCTCAGGGCTTTTTTCGTGGTCGAGCCCGGTGGGTGGTTTTCACGGGCGAGCATGCAGCCATCCCTGGCCAGCTCGAACGGCGTGCGATCTTCCGTCCTGAACATGGCGGGGATATCCGTGCGGTACAGGCAGCCATGGATGTTTTTCCGGTAGCCGATCTTGAGCAGGAATGCCTCGAGGAATGGCCGGGTGTAGTAGGCGTCGAAATCCGGGTCGAGCGAGTGCGCTTCAAAGTTGCGGATATTGCGGATGTGCGGCAGCACTTCCTGTTCCAGCAAGTCAAAGCGCCGTGGATCGGTTTCGCTCTGCGACTGAAGTTTGTGCGTCTGTGCCCAGTCAGGGACTCTGGCGTGTTCCTGGAGTGCCTGCTGCAGGCGAGGCAGCATGCTGGGAAGCAGGTTGTATCCTTGCAGGATCTGCCCGCGTTCTTCCGCGCTCTTGTCGGGATGGGCCCATTTCAGCGCCCGGATCAATTGCTCCCTGGTCTTGCCTGCCTGGCTGGCATTGGCCCATTGCGGCTGTTTGCCGGAGGTTTCGACCTCGGAGCGGAAGCGCGTTATGTCGTTGCCGTGAAGCCCGTAGTGTTCCCAGATCTCGTGGTCGGTCCAGGCGGGCAGTCGTTCGGCGGCAAGCGACTGACCGTTTGCGTCCATTCGCCCCTCTGGCGGGTCAACCAGCACCCAGTTGTCGTCGTCCTTGCTGAATGCGTACACGCTGTCTTCGGTGTTATCGGCATCAAACTTTTTCAGACGGTAGTAACCCTGGCTGTCAGGGCCCGCGAGACGGGTGTAGGGGGGCTGGCCGGAATAGCTGAATTTGGCCACGACGACAGCGGACGCCCGCGGTGTGTCGGCCGCACGGCTCTCTCCAGTCGCCGGATCGTCAACCAGGCGTGGCCGTTTGCGCGGTGGTGGGCTGTCCGTGGTCTGATCGACGGACGCTGCCATGGGCTCCGTTCCCCAGGTGCTGCCGTTACCTATCCGATAAAGCGCGGGGCCGGACGGCAGCAGTTCATTGGAACGTTTTGCCCGGTAGGTCTCGAGTTGCGTGTCGTACGCGACCATGACCGTGCCACCGCTATCGAGATCGACATAGTGACGGTTCTTGATGATCCGCAGGCCCTGCGGGTCGGGCGGCGGCAATGCCCCGCTCGTGCTGACCCGGTAGCTCTCCAGTGAGGCGAGGGGGGCGGTCCTGGCCTGACCCGGAAGATCCGTCAGTTGCAGGTTCTGCTCCGCTGGCGTGTTGGCTGCCGGTCGAAGATGGGCGGGCGCCTGACCGCCGGAAACCGCCGGGTTGTCCAGGTGGTGTGGGCGCAGGCCGCTGGCATGTGGCCCCGTGGGAAGTGATGGGCGCAAGGATTCGGGAAGGTCCGGCGTCTTGGGCACAGGTACCTTGATGGCGGACGACGTGGGTTTGACCGGGGTTCTTGGAGACATGGTGATACCTGCCAATTAAAGAAATAAGCATCCTGTTCAGGATCTGTCATCAGTCGGGTATTGATACGGGGCGATCGCACAGGCGGATGGCCGCGTAGGCAGGTTCAGTATCCGCTCCATGAATTCGGCGGATGCGGTACATAGATAGGCACAAGGAGGATTTGTCAGCGAATGACAGGAAGGCAGAAACACGAAGGGGAGCCGAAGCTCCCCTTGAATGTGTTGTTGTATGCTCTTTTCTTATTATTGAGGGGCGGTCTGTTGTTGTTTTTGTCGACCGTGACCCTTTCTCGCCGTTTAGGTGACCCCCATCCGGGGTCAAAGAGCAAACGTATTTTTTTGAGCGCTGATCTGCTTTATCAGGTGATCCAACCAGTTCGGGAGCTACCTTGAGGTAGTTTTATTGTTCTCTGTCCGGTTGCGGGTGACCCGAGGGTTCCCTGAAAGCACACCTTCTCCAAAAAAATCTGTTAGCTGCGTCTCTGCCGTGTTGTTTTTGTTATGTCAGAGTCGGTACGTCTTATTTTTATGGGTTTGCTGCTTTTTATTCTTGTTATGCAAGAGATATAGCAGGTGGCGTGCCAACTTTTTAAAACCCTTTAAAATCAAGGCCTTGATATTTTTCGTGAACCTTCGGCCAAGGGCAATGTCGTGAATCTGTTTCCGTGTTACTCGTTTGTGTTTCCAGACGGTAACACCCGGACACATTCACACCGCCTGCCGTGCCTTGGCGACCCTTGAGCCAGTAACACGTCCCAGCACGGCACAGATTTCCTGGCCCGCGAGGAGCAACTGGTCGAGGTCGACACCGGTGTGGATGCCCAGGCCGTTGAGCATATAGAGCACGTCTTCGGTGGCGACGTTACCGCTGGCGCCCTTGGCGTAGGGGCAGCCGCCCAGGCCTGCGATGGAGCTGTCGAAGACCGCGATGCCTTCCAGCAGGCTGGCGTAGACATTGGCCATGGCCTGGCCGTAGGTGTCGTGGAAATGCCCGGCAAGTTTTTCCCGCGGCACGCTGGCCGAGACCACCTCGAACATCCGCCGGGTGGCGCCCGGGGTGCCGGTGCCGATGGTGTCGCCCAGGGACACTTCGTAGCAGCCCATGGCATACAGCTCGCGGGCCACGACGGCGACCTGTTCGGCGGCGACCGGGCCTTCATAGGGGCAGCCGAGCACGCAGGACACGTAGCCGCGCACCGTCACGCCATGCTGGCGGGCGGCATCCATGATCGGTATGAAACGTTCGAGGCTTTCGCTGATGGAACAGTTGATATTGCGCTGGGAGAAGGCTTCGGAGGCGGCGGCGAACACCGCCACCTCCTTGACCCCGGCGGCCACGGCATCTTCGAAACCGCGCAGGTTGGGGGCCAGCGCGCCATAGGTGACCCCGGGCTTGCGCTGGATCTGCGCGAAGACTTCGGCGGAACCGGCCATCTGCGGCACCCATTTGGGCGAGACGAAGCTGCCGACTTCTATATAGCCCAGGCCAGCGTCGCTGAGACGGTCCACCAGGCGGACCTTGTCGGCCACGCTGATGGGTTGGGCTTCGTTCTGCAGGCCGTCGCGGGGGCCGACTTCGATCAGGCGTACGTGGGTGGGCAATGACATGGGGGGTACCTTGCGCAAAGAGATGGTCGGTTCTGATGCGGTCCCCTGTAGGAGCCGGCTTGCTGGCGATGGCGTCCGGACAGGCGCTGCAAGGCTCAAGGGCCTCATCGCCAGCAAGCCGGCTCCTACAGGGGGCGGTTGTGTCTAGATGACTGGGTTGGTCTGGGTTTCCAGGGTCTGCAGCGCCTGATGGCAGCGCTCCTCGGCAGTGTCGAGTTCCAGTTGCATCTGTTCGATATCCAGCAGTTGCTGCTCCAGCTGCGCCCGGCGCTCGGTGATCTTCGCCAGCATGCTGTTGAGCTGCTTGTGGTTGCCGCTGGTGGGGTCGTAGAGTTCGATCAGTTCGCGGCACTCGGCCAGGGAAAAACCGATGCGCTTACCCCGCAGGATCAGTTTCAGGGTCACCTTGTCCCGGGCCGAGTAGATGCGTTCCAGGCCCTTGCGCTCAGGGCTGAGCAGGCCTTGCTCTTCATAGAAGCGAATGGCCCGGGTGGTGATGTCGAGCTCGCGGGCGAGGTCGGAGATGCTGTAGGTCTGGCTGCTCATGAAAGCGCTCGAGAAAGGTCATGGCGCTAAGCTAAGGGCTGCTTGACGTATACGTCAAGCATGCGTGAGGCATGCGATGACCTTTGTGGGAGCGGAGCTTGCCCGCGAAGGGGGCTTCAAGATCGCCAAAAGCTTCGCGGGCAAGCTCCGCTCCCACGGGGTATGCGTTCAGATTCAAGTGAGCAGTGTTTTCCCCTGGCTCAGGCCTTGTCGAGCTTCTTCTCATGGGCCGTGACCTGTTGGCACAGCTCGATCATCTGCTCGCGCATCCAGCGGTTGGCCGGGTCCTGGTCGGTGCTTTCGTGCCAGTAGAGGTGGGTTTCCACCGGTGGCACGTCATTGACCGGCAACGGGAAGTAATGCAAGTCATGGCGGCGGGCGAAGCGTTCCGGCACGGTCATGACCATATCGGTCTGCTGCAACACCTGTGATGCCATCAGGTAATGCTGCGAACGCAAGGCGATCTTGCGCTGGATGCCCATCTTGCCCAGGGCCAGGTCGACATAACCCAGGCCATTGCGTCGGCTGGAAATATGGATGTGGGTGAATCCCATGTAGTCATCCAGGGTCAGCTTGTCCTTGCCCGCCATTGCATGGCCCTTGCGCATGGCACAGACATAGCGGTCTTCCATCAGCTTGACATGACGCACCTGGGGGTCGGTGTTGAGCGGCGCGTCGACGGCGAAGTCGATACGTCCGGCGGCCAATTCCTTGGTGGTCTCGCGGCGCTTGGAGAGGAAACTCTCGATCGCCACCGTCGGCGCCAGGCGACGCAGGCGCTGGAACAGTGGTGGCAGGATCACCGCCTCGGTGAGGTCGGTCATGCTGATGCGGTAGGTCTTGTTCGCCTGCAACGGGTTGAAGATCCGGCTTTCCTGGACCGAGATGCGCAGCAGCGACAGGGCATTGCGCACCGGGCCGATGATGTTCTGCGCCATCGGTGTGGGCACCATGCCCTGGGCGGTGCGCACGAACAGCGGGTCGTTGAAGGTTTCGCGCAAGCGTGCCAGGGCGTTGGACACCGCCGGCTGGGTGATGCCGACAATCTGCCCGGCGCGGGTCAGGTTGGCCTCGGTATAGATGGCGTCGAAGACGATGAAAAGATTGAGGTCTACCTTGCTCAGATTCATTTCGCGGCGCTCTTATTGTTAGGGTTCGATCAGCCGATCATATATCGGTGATGAATGTTAATACACGGCGAGAATAGCTTTGGTAAATTTTCGTAGCTGATCTAGCATCGATTCCATGACTCCGACCACCTGCTCAAGAAGGTAGCTGCCCATGGATTTCGCCTATTCGCCCAAGGTTCAGGAACTGCGTGAACGCGTGACCGCGTTCATGGACACTTATGTGTATCCGGCCGAACCGGTGTTCGAGCGCCAGGTCGCCGAAGGCGATCGCTGGCAGCCCACCGCGATCATGGAAGAACTCAAGGCCCGCGCCAAGGCCGAGGGGTTGTGGAACCTGTTTCTGCCGGAATCCGAACTGGGTGCCGGCCTGACCAACCTGGAATACGCCCCCCTGGCGGAAATCATGGGCCGCTCCTTGCTTGGGCCGGAGCCGTTCAACTGCTCGGCACCGGACACCGGCAATATGGAAGTGCTGGTGCGTTACGCCAATGAAGAACAGAAACAACGCTGGCTGGAACCGCTGCTGCGCGGCGAGATCCGTTCCGCCTTCGCCATGACCGAGCCGGATGTGGCTTCGTCTGATGCCACCAATATGGCCGCCCGCGCCGAGCGCCAGGGTGACGAGTGGGTGATCAACGGCAAGAAGTGGTGGACTTCCGGCGCTTGTGATCCGCGCTGCAAGATCCTGGTGTTCATGGGCCTGAGCAATCCGGACGCACCGCGTCACCAGCAACATTCGATGATCCTGGTGCCGGTGGATACCCCCGGAGTGAAGATCGTCCGTCCATTGCCGGTATTCGGTTACGACGATGCGCCCCATGGTCACGCCGAAGTGCTGTTCGAGAACGTGCGGGTGCCTTACGAGAACGTGCTGCTGGGTGAGGGCCGTGGTTTCGAGATCGCCCAGGGTCGCCTTGGCCCGGGCCGGATTCACCACTGCATGCGTTCCATCGGCATGGCCGAGCGCGCGCTGGAGCTGATGTGCAAACGGGCGGTCAACCGTACCGCGTTCGGCCGGCCATTGGCTCGCCTGGGCGGCAATATCGACAAGATCGCCGACTCGCGGATGGAGATCGACATGGCGCGCCTGTTGACCCTGAAGGCGGCCTTCATGATGGACACCGCCGGTAACAAGGTGGCGAAAAGCGAGATCGCGCAGATCAAGGTGGTGGCGCCGAACGTGGCCTTGAAGGTGATCGACCGGGCGATCCAGATCCACGGTGGGGCCGGGGTCTCCAACGATTTCCCGCTGGCCTACATGTACGCCATGCAACGCACCCTGCGTCTGGCCGACGGCCCGGATGAAGTGCACCGGGCGGCGATCGGCAAGTACGAGATCGGCAAATATGTACCGCGCGAGATGATGCGTTCGGAGCGCTGAGAACCGCGCTCTTAATACACCCAGACCTCGACCCGCCGGTTCTTGATGCGGCCTTCATCCAGGGTGTTGGCCGCCACCGGCATCTGCGCGCCGAAGCCCTGGATATCGCGAAACACCACGCCGCCTTTCACCAGTTCGCGACGCACCGCCATCGCCCGCAGCTTGGACAGCAGGGCGGCGCGGGCCGGGTCGTTCTTGGCGTCGCCAAAACCCACCAGGGTCACCTGTTTGTTCAGCTTGCCCTGGGCATGCAGGTAATCCAGGACCCGCAGCACATCCTGGCGGGCCTTGTTGTCCAGGCTGGCGCTACCTTCCTCGAAACGAAAATTCACTGACAGGCGCTGCGCTTCTTTCGCCAGGGCCAGGTATTCCGGCGACATGGCCGGGCCGGGCGTGACCGGGATGGCTTGCACCGTCTGCGCGACAAACCCGTTGCCGGCGACAATCGCCTGGCCCGCCGGGCTTTGCGCGAAGCGCACCAGGGACGCGGCCCAGGGGTTCTGGCGGTTGGGCGGCAGGTAGAAGAACAGTCGTCGGGACAGCGGATAATCCTCGGTGGCGATCAGGCTGGCCAGCGGCAGCATCGCTTGCGAATCGCCGTCGACAATGGCCACGGCCTTGGCCTGGCGAACGTAGGGCAGGCCGATAAAGCCGATCCCCTGGTGATCCTGGCTGACCGCATCGGATAACTGTTCGCTGGATTCGAAACGCTGGGCGCCGACGGCCAGGGACTTGCCGCGACGGGCCAGTACCAGTTCCTTGAAGGTGTCCCAGGTCCCGGACTTTTCATCCCGGGCGTAGAGGTGAATGGCGCCGCCGATCCCGCCCAGTTCTTCCCAGGTTTTCACTTCGCCGGAAAAGATTTTCGCCAGCTCTTCGGTGTTCAGTCGGGTCAGCGGGTTTTGCGGATGAAGGATAATCGCCACGCCGTCGATGGCGATCACTTGCTCGGCGTCGGGGCTTTTCAGATCGCCGAGGCTGGCGAGGTCCGCCAGTTCGGCGTCCTTGATCGGACGGGAAGAAGCGGCGAGGTCGGCGGTACCGGCTTTCAGGGCGCTGAAGCCGGTGCTGGAACCATGGGCGGCGACTTCGATCCGGACCCGGCGGCCTTGCTCGGTGGTGGCGAGCACGCGCTGCTCGTTGTCCTTGCCGGTGTTGGCCAGGTGCACGCCGTGCAGGCCCTGTTCCTCGAGCCAGCCCTTGACCAGCGCCGGTCCGAGGTCGGCACCGATGGTGTTGGAACCCTGGATGCGCAGCGCCGGGCCGTCATCGGGCGGCGCGGGCAGGGCCGCCAGGGTCAGGGCGGGGAGGCCGCAGAGGATCAACAGTGAGAGTGCGCGCAGCATGGGGCCTGCACCTTTTGTGGGCCGGAGTGCTGCAAGAATAAGTCAGTCAGGTTTCAGTTAAATGACGGCGCGTGATCAGCCCAGCTCCAGCCAGATCGGTGCATGGTCGGAAGGCTTTTCCATGCCGCGCAATTCATAGTCGACCCCACCGGCCTTGACCCGTGGCAGCAAGCCATTCGAGGCCATGATCACATCGATCCGCAGGCCACGCTTGGGCTCGTCTTCAAAGCCACGGCTGCGGTAATCGAACCAGCTGAAACGGTCATTCACCTCAGGGTGCAGATGCCGGAAGCTGTCCACCAGCCCCCAGTTCTTCAGGCGTGCCAGCCATTCGCGCTCTTCCGGCAGAAAGCTGCACTTGCCGGTTTTCAGCCAGCGCTTGGCATTGTCGGCGCCGATACCGATATCGCAGTCCTCCGGGGAAATATTGATATCGCCCATCACCACCAGCGGCTGGTCGTGCTGGAACCGGCTTTCCAGCAACTGCTGCAGGTCCTGGTAGAAGCGTTCCTTGGCCGGAAACTTGGTCGGATGGTCGCGGCTTTCGCCCTGGGGGAAATAGCCGTTCATGATGGTTACCGGCGTGCCGTTTTCATCGGCGAAGGTGCCCCAGATAAAGCGCTTCTGGGCTTCCTCATCGTCGCCCTCGAACCCCTTGTGCAGGCTCAGTGGTGCCTGGCGCGACAGCAGCGCCACGCCGTAATGGCCTTTCTGACCGTGGAAATGCACGTGGTAACCCAGGGCTTCGACTTCAGCCTGTGGAAACTGGTCGTCGGAGACCTTGGTTTCCTGCAGGCCGATCACATCCGGCTGGTGCTTCTCGATCAGCGCCGCCAACTGATGGGGCCGGGCGCGCAGGCCGTTGATGTTGAACGAGACGATTTTCATGGGCGGCAATCCTGGCAAAACAGCGATGCTAGCCGACAAGTCCGGCGACGGCCAGCGTGGCGGGAGTGTCGATGCACTGCTAACGTTCTCTCAGATCGTTGCGGCAACGCGCCGCGGCCAGGGAGGTTGACCCCCATGCCGGAAATGCCAGAGATCACGGCCCAGATCCATCTGCTCGACGGTGGTTATTCTCGCGAAGCACGCTCGCTGTTGTACCAGGCCTATCGGCATGAACCGACGTTCGCCTATCTGTTCGAGGCTGAACGCCCGGGCTACGAACAGCGGGTCCGGGCCACGGTACGCGAGCGGGTCAAGCAACACTTTCTCGAGGATCTGCCGGCCATCGGGCTGCTGGTCAACGACCGCCTGATCGGCATTGCGCTGATCGCTCCGCCCCAACGTCGACTGGACATTACCGAGAGCTGGGTCTGGCGCATGCGCATGGTGCTGAGCACCGGCTTTCGCTGTACCCGCCGTTACCTGGAGTACCAGCAGGCGGTGCTCGCCTGTCTGCCGTCGAATTCGGTGCACGTGCTGCCGTTGCTGGGCATCCACCCGCAGTTCCAGGGCCAGCACTATGGCGAGCAGTTGCTGATGGCGGTGCACAACTGGTGTGCCGAAGACCCGCATTCCCAAGGCGTGGTGCTCGATACCGGTAACTCGCGTTACGTTGAGTTCTACAAGCGCCAGGGTTATGAGGACATCGGTGAGGTAGCGGTGGGACCGATCCGCGAGCACGTGTTTTATCACGCCAACCCCCTGATGTTACAAACAGCAATGGCTTGACTGTCGAACTTTCCGGTCGGTTTCGCGTTCTATGACGGCCTTAACCCAGCCCGTGATAGCATCCGCGCCTATGATGTTTTCTATAAGATTGACCAGCGGTTTGCTCCTGCTCTGTTGCAGCATGGCGGCCCTGGCGCAAAGCGAACTCGATGTACGGGTCAAGCCGGCGAACGACGAGTTGAAGGCCAATGTGGAAGGCTACATTGGCAGTCTCGGCAATCGTGGTGAAAATGCCCTGCGGCGTTTCAGCCGCGGCGCGCAGGAGCAGGCACGCAAGGCCGCCCAGGCGCTCGGCTATTATCAGCCGCAGATCGAGACCGAAGTCGAAGCCGGCAAGACCCCCAAGCTGATCCTGACCATCGATCCCGGCGAACCGGTGCATCTGCGCAATGTCACCGTGCGCATCGAAGGCCCTGCCGCCAGCCTCAAGGCTTTCCAGATCCCCAGGAGTGATGCCCTCAAGCCTGGTGCCGTGCTCAACCATGGGCACTACGAGGATACCAAGCGCCTGATTCTCAACCGGGCCTCGCGCTACGGATTTTTCAGCGGCCACTTTATCAGCCAGAAGTTGATCGTCGACCCCAAGGCGGGCATCGCCGATATCGAGCTGATCTATGACAGCGGTCCGCGCTATTCCCTGGGACCGGTGCATTTCGCCGGCGACACGCCCTTCGACGAAGACCTGCTGCACCGCATGGTGCCATTCAAGGCCGGTACCCCTTACGATTCCGAACTGATCGCCGAGCTCAACCAGGCCCTGCAATCGAGCGGCTACTTCGAAGGCGTGCGGGTGGATGCGGCACCGCTGGCGGCCAAGGACCGGGTGATCCCGGTCGAGGTCCAGCTCGATACCCGCAAGCCGCGCACCATGGGCCTGGGCTTGGGTTATTCGACCGACGTCGGGCCCCGGGTCAAGGCCAATTGGACCCGCCACTGGGTCAATGCCCAGGGCGATAGCTACGGTATCGAAAGCGAGGTGTCCGCGCCCCGGCAGAATATCGGCCTGTGGTACGACCATCCGCTGGACCCGCCGCTCACCGACAAGCTGCGCTGGGCCGCCGGCTACCAGTACGAGGAAATCGCCAACACCGACAGCCTGAGCAAGCTGTTCACCATCGGCCCGGAATGGCACAGCAAGCTGCCCAGCGGCTGGCAGCGGGTGATCTCGCTCAAGTGGCAGCGCGAGGAATATCGCCTCGGCGACGACTCGGGCCTGAGTACCTTGCTGATGCCGGGCATCAATTACTCCTATCTGCGCAGCGACAACCGCATCGATCCGCACAACGGCTATCGCCTGGAGTTCGACAGCAAGGTCGCCAAGGAAGGCCTGGCCTCGGACAATAACCTGCTGTACGGCACGGCGACGCTCAAGGGCCTGACCACGGTCTGGGATAATCACCGTTTCCTCGGCCGGATCCAGTTCGGCGGCAGTGCCACCAATGGCTACCGGAACGTGCCGCCGTCCCTGCGCTTCTTCGCCGGCGGCGACCAGAGCGTGCGCGGCTACGACTACCAGAGCCTGTCCCCGGAAAACTCCGAAGGGGATCGGGTCGGTGGGCGCTACATGGTCGCCGGCAGCCTTGAGTACCAATATTCCATCGCCGAGAAATGGCGGGTCGCGACCTTCGTCGACCAGGGCAACTCGTTCAATACCCTGGAGTTGCCGAGCCTCAAGACCGGCGTCGGCATCGGCGTGCGCTGGATCTCGCCGGTGGGGCCGATCCGTCTCGACCTGGCCCATGCGCTGGACGATCCCGGGGGTATCCGTTTGCACTTTTCCATGGGGCCTGAGTTGTGAAGCGTGGTTTGAAAATACTCGGCCTGGCGCTTGTCGCGCTGATGCTGTTGTTGCTGGTGTCGTTGGGTCTGCTGCTGGGCACCCAGGCCGGCAGTCGCTGGGCGTTGGCACAGGTGCCGGGCTTGAGCGTGGAAAATTTCCAGGGTCATCTGGGCGGGCAGTGGAGCGCCGATCATCTGCTCTGGCAGCAGGGCGGCAATCGGGTTGAATTGCAGCAGCCGCGCTTCAATTGGTCGCCGCTGTGCCTGACGCACTTTGTGCTCTGTGTCGATCAGTTGGAAGTC
Source organism: Pseudomonas gingeri (assembly GCF_013385425.1). Taxonomy (GTDB): domain Bacteria; phylum Pseudomonadota; class Gammaproteobacteria; order Pseudomonadales; family Pseudomonadaceae; genus Aquipseudomonas; species Aquipseudomonas gingeri_D. Next base: position 61,831 of record NZ_JACAQA010000020.1, read on the forward strand.
GAGCGGGTCGACCTGCGCTTTGAACCGAGCGCGCCGGCCGAGAGCGGGCCGCTGAGCTTGCCGACGCTGAAACTGCCGGTGGCGATCGAGTTGCGCCAGGTGCGTATCGGCAGCCTGTGGCTCGATGGCAGCGAGCAGCTCAAGGAATTGCAACTGGCCGCGCACTGGACGGCGCAGGGTTTGCAGATCGATACTGTGCATCTGCAGCACGACGACCTCAGCCTGGACCTCTCCGGGCTGCTGCAACCGAGCGGCGACTGGCCGCTGGCGGCCGAGGGCAAGCTGCTGTTGCCGGCCCCGGGCGGCGAGCCCTGGGCCCTGGCGCTGGAGGTGCAGGGCGATCTGCTCAAGACCCTCAAGCTCAAGGCCAACAGCAGCGGTTATCTGCAGGGCCAACTGACGGGCGAACTGGAGGCCCTGGCCGAGCACCTGCCGGCCCGGGTGCGGATCACTGCCGATGGCTTCAAGGCCAGCGCCGAACTGCCGGATACCCTGCAACTCAATCAGCTTGAACTCACCGGCAGCGGCAACCTGAAAGACGGTTACCAGCTCCAGGGCAAGGCCGTGCTGCCGGCCGAGCAAGGTCCCGTCGACCTCAACCTGCAAGGCCGGGTCGATGCGCGGGGCGCGCAGATCGCCGCGCTGGACCTGACGGCCGATGCCAAACAGCGGCTGAAACTCAGCGCCGAACTGGACTGGCAGAAGGGCTTCGCTGTCGACGCCAAGGTCGACTGGCTGGACTTTCCCTGGCATCGCCTGTACCCGTTGATCGAGGAACCGGCGGTCAAGGCGCGGACCCTGGTCGGTGAGGTGCATTACCGTGACGGCAACTACCTGGGTTTCGTCCAGGCCGATCTCGACGGCCCGGCGGGCAAGTTCAGGCTGCTGACGCCGTTCAGTGGCGACCTGAAACAGATCGCCCTGCCGCAGCTCGAACTGAGGGCGGGGCAGGGCAAGGCCAGCGGTTACCTGAAGTTGCAATTCGCCGATGGCATCGCCTGGGACACCGCACTGGACCTGAGCGCGCTCAATCCGGCTTACTGGCTGGCGGAGTTGCCCGGGACCCTGGCCGGGCCGCTGCGCAGCAAAGGCGAGTTGAAGAACCAGCAGTTGAACCTGGAGGCGAATATCGACCTCAAGGGCAAACTGCGCGGGCAACCGGCAGTGTTACAAGCCAAGGCCAGCGGTAGAGGCGAGCAATGGACCCTGGGTGCCCTGGACATTCGTTTGGGCGATAACCGTATCCAGGGCAGCGGCAGCCTGCAACAACGCCTGGCCGGGCAGCTCGACCTCAACCTGCCGCGCCTGGGCCAGCTCTGGCCGCAGTTGCGCGGACAAGTCAAAGGCCGGGTCGATCTCGCCGGCACGCTGAAGGCGCCGCAAGGCAAGGTCAGCCTGCACGGCCAGCAGTTGGTATTTGCCGATAACCGTCTGCAAAACCTCAGTCTCGAGGCCAACCTCGATAGCGCCCAACGTGGGCAACTGGATCTCGAGGGCGAAGGTATCCAGGCCGGCGAAACGGCCCTGGGTACCCTGACCTTGCACGGGCAGGGCGATCTCAAGCGCCAGCAAGCGCAGCTCGATCTGCAAGGCCCGCTGTTGAAACTGGCCCTGGGCCTGGACGGCGGACTCGACAAAGGCAACTGGCGCGGGCGCCTGGTTTCCGGCGATGTACAGACCGGCGGCCAGGACTGGAAACTGCAGAACCCGGCCAAACTCGAATACCTTGCCGATGGCCGATTGAATTTCGGCAGCCACTGCTGGCTGTCGGGAGAGGCCAGCCTGTGCGGCGAGGATCAGCGGTTGATGCCCGAACCGCGCTTGCGTTATCACCTCAAGCAATTCCCCCTGGAAAGCCTGGGGCAATGGTTGCCCCGCGACTTCGCCTGGCAGGGCCGGCTGAATGCCGACCTGCAAGTGGACCTGCCGGCCAGCGGCCCCAAGGGCCAGATCATAATCGATGCCAGTGGCGGCACCCTGCGTATTCGCGAACGACGCAGATGGCTGGACTTCCCCTACGAGACCCTCAAGCTGACCAGCAACCTGACCCCGCGGCGGGTCGACACGGTCCTGGATTTTCGCGGTGGCAAGCTTGGCGAACTGATGCTCCAGGCGCAGATCAATCCCCTGGCGAAGAACAAACCCCTGACCGGCGATTTCCGTCTCAGCGGCCTCGATCTCAGTGTGGCCCGGCCTTTCGTGAGAAAGGTCGAGACCCTGGCCGGTCGCCTGGATGGCAGCGGGCGTTTGTCCGGCGGCTTGCTGGCGCCCAAGGTCAACGGCAACCTGACCTTGAGCGGTGGCGAGGTCTCCGGCTCGGAAGTGCCGACCACGGTCAAGGACCTGCGGGTGCAGGCGCAGATTGCCGGGGAAAACGTCCAGCTCAACGGCACGTGGACCGGCGGTGATGCCGGACACGGCAGCCTGACCGGGCACATCGACTGGAGCGATGCGCTACAAGTGGAATTGGCGATCAAGGGCTCGCAGTTGCCGGTCAGCGTCGAGCCCTATGCGACCCTGGAGGTGGCGCCGGACCTGACGGTGTCGATGCACGGCGACAAACTGGCGATTGCCGGCAAGGTGCATGTGCCCAAGGGCGCGATCGTCGTGCGCGAGCTGCCGCCGTCGACGGTCAAGGTCTCGGACGACACGGTGATCGTCGGCCAGCAGACCGAGGAGGGCAAGGCGCCCCTGGCGATGTCCATGGATATCGAGGTACTGGTGGGGGAGGACAAGCTCAGTTTCAACGGTTTTGGCCTGACCGCCGACTTGCAGGGCCAGGTGCATATCGGTGACAACCTCGATACCCGGGGTGAGTTGCGCCTGAATGACGGGCGCTACAGCGCCTATGGCCAGCGCCTGACCATTCGCCGGGCGCGCTTGCTGTTCGCCGGGCCCATCGACCAGCCGTACCTGGATATCGAGGCGATTCGCCAGACCGATGATGTGATTGCCGGTATTCGCCTGAGCGGCAGTGCCGAGCAACCGACCACGCAGATCTTCTCGGAACCGGCCATGAGCCAGGAGCAGGCGTTGTCCTACCTGGTGTTGGGACGACCGTTGAGCACCACTGGCGAAGACAGCAATGTGCTGGCCCAGGCGGCGTTGGGCCTGGGTTTGATGGGCAGTGCCGGGTTGACCGGCGACCTGGCGAAGAACCTGGGCATCGAGGATTTTGCCCTCGATACCCAGGGCAGCGGCAGCACCACATCGGTGGTGGCCAGCGGCAAGATCACCGAGAAGCTGAGCTTGCGCTACGGGGTGGGGGTGTTCGAACCGGCCAATACCATCGCCTTGCGTTATATGTTGAGCAAGAAGGTTTACCTGGAGGCGGCGAGCGGCGTGGCCAGTTCCCTGGATATCTTCTACAAGCGCGATTTCTGAGGAATGACACTCCTCTGCGGTCACGCACGATCCTGTAGGAGCAGGGCTTGCCCGCGAAGGCGTCCTTGAGGGCGCCAAAAGCTTCGCGGGCAACCCCTGCTCCTACAAGGTTCCGTTGTGTGCCTGGGATCAGGGTTCGGCAGTCGAGTCTTTAGCGATTCAGGCCCTGCATCACCGCTTCCGGATAGCGCAGCCCGGCCGTGGCACCCGCCGGGAAAATCGCCTCCAGGGCCTGCAATTCGGCGGGGCTCAGCTTCACCTCCAGGGCCGCCACGTTCTCTTCCAGGTATTTGCGTTGTTTGGTCCCGGGAATCGGGATCAGGTAGTCGCCCTGGGCCAGGACCCAGGCCAATGCCAGTTGCCCGGCCGTCACGCCTTTTTCCGCGGCCAACCCTTGCACCTGCTCCACCAGCCGCAGGTTGCGGGCGAAGTTCTCGCCCTGGAAGCGTGGGCTGAAACGCCGATAGTCATCGGCGGCGAAATCGTCCGGGCTCTTCAAGGCGCCGGTCAGGAAACCACGGCCCAACGGGCTGTAGGGCACAAAGGCGATTCCCAGGCGTTGGCAGGCGGCCAGGCAGCCGTTGTCTTCCTGATCACGGCTCCACAGCGAGTACTCGCTTTGCAAGGCGCTGATCGGATGCACCCGATGGGCCCGCTCCAGGGTTTCGGCCGAGGCCTCGCTCAAACCCAGGTAACGAACCTTGCCGGCCTTGACCAGCTCGGCCATGGCGCCGACGGTTTCCTCGATGGCCACTTCCGGGTCGATACGGTGCTGGTAGTACAGGTCCAGGGTCTCCACGCCGAGGCGCTTGAGGGTGCCGTCGATGGCCGTGCGGATGTACTCCGGTTTCCCGCTGACCCCACGGTACGCCGGCCTGGCCGGGTCACGGAGGATGCCGAACTTGCTGGCCAGGAACACCTGGTCGCGTTTGCCGGCGATGGCCTGGCCGATCAGTTCTTCGTTGCTGTGGGGGCCGTACATATCGGCGGTGTCGAGCAGGGTTACGCCCAGTTCCAGGGCCCGATGCAAGGTCGCGGTGGCTTCGCGGGTGTCGCTGCCGGTGGTGTAGAAATCGGTCATGCCCATGCAGCCGAGGCCGATGGCGGAGACCTGTGGGCCGTTCTTGCCGAGTTGACGGGTGTGCATGGTGTGGCTCCTGTGGGATTTCATGCAGTGTGAACCTCGACAAAAGCGCGATAAACCGGCTAAAAGCACTATCACTATTCGTAAAATCCCAATAATGGAGGGCCGATGGATCGCTTCAATGCCATGCGGGTCTTTACCCGGATCGTCGAGCTGGGCGGTTTTGCCAAGGCCGCCGACAGCCTGCAAGTACCCCGGGCCTCGGTGACGGTGCTGGTCAAGCAACTGGAAGCGCACCTGGGGGTGCAACTGTTGCACCGCACCACCCGCCAGGTCAGCACCACCCTCGACGGCGCGGCCTATTACCAGCGCTGCGTGCAACTGCTGGCGGACCTGGAGGAGACCGAAGCGGTGTTTTCCTCTGCCCGGCGCAATCCACGGGGGACCCTGCGGGTCGATATGCCGGCGGGCATCGGGCGTTTGATCGTGATTCCGGTATTGCCCGAGTTCAGCGAGCGTTATCCGCTGATCGACCTGGAAATCGGCCTGAATGACCGGCCCGTGGACCTGATCCGCGACGGTATCGATTGTGTGTTGCGGGGTGGCGAGGCCCTGGACGAATCGCTGGTGGCCCGGCCGCTGGTGCTGGTCGAGCAAGTGACCTGTGCCAGTGCGGCCTATATCGAGCGCATGGGGTTGCCGACGTCACTGGCGGACTTGGCGGGGCATCGGATGGTCGAGTATTTTTCCAGTGTCAGCGGCAAGCGCTTCGGGCTTGAGTTCCAGCAGGGTGGCCAGTTGCAGGCGATCGACCTGCCCAAGCGTCTCTCGGTCAGCAGTGCCGACGGTTACCTGGCGGCGTGTGAAGCGGGTTATGGGTTGGTGCAGATTCCCTATTACCACGTGGTCGAACAACTGCGCAGCGGCCAATTGTGCGAAGTGCTGGGCGATTATCCACCCCCCGGATTACCGCTGAGCGCAATGTATCCGCCCCATCGACAGATGTCGGCGCGGGTGCGGGTGTTTGTCGATTGGCTGGTGGAAATCTGTGCCCGACCGGGTACCGGGTTTAGGCGATGAGGGGACGGTCGATCACCGTCCCCGACAAGAGCGATCAGCGACGGTAGTAGCCACCCCCATCATAGTAACGATGGTCATGATCGTGCCAGCCTCCGCCACGGGGAAAAATGAAGCAACCGCTCAGAGACAAGATGATCAGCAGGGGAATCAACATCGTGATTCGACGAAACATGGATAAATCCTCATGGGTGAAGCCGGGAAGATAAAACCTTTCCCCGGATATACTATGGGACCCCGTTTGCGTCGTTTCATTCATCGGCCTTTGTAGGGCTTTGGTATGGATTCAGATACAAGTCGGATACATTTGTCGTTTCAAGTTTTAACTATTCAGGAATAGGTAATGACTCAATCGCAGCGTCTGAAGTACTCGATTCTGATTTCCCTGGTGGTACTGGGGATCATGTTCGGCCTGTCCTATCTGCAAAACACCGGGGTCATCAGCGAGAAGCTGTTCCAGTACATCGCCATTGGCGTGGCGGTGCTCGTGGTGGTGATCAACGGTGTGATGCGGCGCAAGGTCAAGCCCTGAACTCAGTCGCCGATCTGCGCGCTCTGCGGCATGGAGTCCTGTAACTCCAGGGCCGCGGTCGCATCCGGGTGCAGGCTGTAGCTCTTGTCCGCGTTGAGCACCACGACGCCCTCGCTGCACAGGCGCTTGAGCACCTCGCGCACGCTGAGAAAGGACAGGGGAATGCCCAATTCCAGCAAATGACTGTGAACCCCGCGCACACCCAGCCGGCGCTGATCTTCGTCGGCGCTCAGCAGGGCGTCGATGACTTTGAGTCGGATCAGGCTGGTGCGCAAACCGAAGTGTTTGAGCAACTGACGGATGCGGTTATTACCGCTGCGTTCGGCAGGTTTGGCCAACATGGCGCCCGAGCTGTAGGAAGGATCGCGTTGCAAAGAATTACCGTCCGTTGACCTGTGCTGGTCGTACATGCAAAAACTCCTTTTCAGAGCCTGATCAGGAATGTGATGTCGGCTCTCCTTGATAAGGACGAGCGAGACGGATAAATCATGAAGCCTCGAATGTAGAAAATTTGTCGGTATCAAGTCGCAGACAGGTGATAGCACCTGGATATCCCTCAAGTTTCATGTTCAGACGCCTGTATATCCCTAAATTTTCATATTCAGACTCGTCTTTCATGGGCAGGCATCGGCCGTCCCTTGTTTATTTCCCTCGGTGGCCGCTTTTCCGGGTTGCCGTTCGCTGTTGCACATGCGGTCGCCTGGTGTTCGATATTCCATCAGGAGTCAGTGTGATTATTACCCGCTCGCTATCCAGGCTGTGCCTGGCGACGTTGTTGATCGGCCTGGGCAGTCACGCCCAGGCCCGCGAGGCTGGCGACGCGAGTCGCGAGCTGAACGCCGAGATCCGTCGTACCACCTTTGGCGTGCCGCATATTCGCGCCAGCGACGAGCGCGGGCTGGGCTACGGCATCGGCTATGCCTATGCCCAGGACAATCTGTGCCTACTGGCCAACGAAATCGTCACGGTCAACGGCCAGCGCTCGCGCTACTTCGGCCCCGAACAGATGACCGTCGAACGGCGTGACAACCTCACCAGCGACCTGTTTTTCAACTGGCTCAATACGCCCGAGGCGGTGGCGGCTTTCTGGCAGGCGCAAACCCCGCAGGTCACGCAATTGATCGAGGGTTATGTCGCCGGTTACAACCGCCAGCTCGGCGAGCGCCAGGCCGGGGGCTTGCCGGAGCAGTGCCGAGGGCAGTGGGTGCGGCCGATCACGCCGCAGGACCTGGTCAGGTTGACCCGGCGCCTGCTGGTCGAAGGCGGTGTCGGGCCGTTCGCCGAAGCCCTGGCCGCCGCCACACCACCGCGGCAGACTGCCCAGGTGTCGAGTGCGTCGTTCCAGCTGGCGGCCGAACGCCTGCAACGTTTCGCCCTGGACCGCGGCAGCAATGCGCTGGCGGTCGGCGGCGAGCGTTCGTTCAACGGCCGTGGCCTGTTGCTCGGCAACCCGCATTTCCCTTGGGTCGGTGGCCTGCGTTTCTACCAGATGCACCTGACCATTCCCGGTCAGCTTGACGTGATGGGGGCGGCCTTGCCGGGTCTGCCGATGATCAATATCGGTTTCAACCGGCACCTGGCCTGGACCCACACGGTGGACACGTCCAGGCATTTCACCCTGTATCGGCTGCAACTCGATCCCAAGGATCCGACCCGTTACCTGCTCGACGGACAATCCACGGCGCTGGACAAGCGCCTGGTCAAGGTCGAGGTCAAGCAGGCCGATGGCAGCACCAGGACCGTTGAACGGGTGCTCTACAGCTCGGTGTTCGGGCCGGTGGTGCAATGGCCCGGCAAGCTCGACTGGAACCGTGACGTGGCGTTCAGCCTGCGCGATGCCAACCAGGACAACGACCGGGTGTTGCAGCAGTGGTATGCGATGAACCATGCCGACAACCTTCAGGCGTTGCAGGCATCGGTGCAGCGGATTCAGGGCATTCCCTGGGTCAACACCCTGGCGGTGGATGACCAGGGGAAGGCGCTGTACCTGAACCTGTCGGTGGTGCCTTACGTGGATGCGGCCAAGCTGGCCTTGTGCAGCGATCCCCATGGCAGCGGGCCGCTGGTGGTGCTCGACGGCTCGCGCGCCGCCTGTGCCTGGAACGTGGCGGCGAATGCCGCGCAGAAGGGTATCTTCCCGGCGGACCAGTTGCCGCAACTGGAGCGCGGCGACTATCTGCAGAACTCCAACGATTCGGCCTGGATGGTCAATCCGCGGGCGCCGCTCACGGGCTTTTCGCCGCTGGTCAGTCGTGAGGGCGAGCCCCTCGGGCCACGGGCGCGCTTCGCCCTTGAGCGCCTGGCACGGCTGGATCGGCCTGCGGCGATCAAGGTTGCGGACCTGCAGGCGATGGTGATGGACGATCAGGTGTACCTGGCCGGATTGGTGCTACCGGACCTGCTGCGCTTCTGCGCCGGCGACCTGGGCAGCGATGCGGCGACATTGGCACCGGTGTGCGCCAGCCTCAAGGACTGGGACGCTCATGCGAACCTGCAAAGCGGGCTGGGCATGGTGCATTTCCAGAACATCATGGCGCACTTGTCCGAAGGCGAGAATTTCTGGAGGGTCAGGTTTGATCCGGCTGATCCGCAGCACACCCCGCGCGGCCTGGCCTTCGAGCAGATCAAGGTGGCCAGGGCGCTGCACGGAGCGATGCTGGCGTCGCTGGAACAGGTGAAGGCGGCGGGACTGACGGCCTCCAGTCACTGGGGCGATGTGCAGCAGGTCAGCCGGGGCGGGCAGCCGGTGCCGGTGCATGGTGGCCCGGCGACCCTGGGCGTGTACAACGCGATTCAGAGTGTGCCGGGGGAGGGCGGCAAGCGCGAAGTCGTCGGTGGCACCAGCTATCTGCAGGTGGTGAGTTTTGACGACAAGGGGCCTCAGGCGCTGGGGTTGCTGGCGTTTTCGCTGTCTACTGATCCGGCATCGCCGCATTTCCGCGACCAGACCGAAGCGTTCTCGAAGAAGCAATGGAGTGTGTTGCCGTTCACCGAACAGCAGATCAGGGCGGATGCCGAGTATCAGGCGCAGGTGATTCGCGAACCGCAGAAGTAACATTCGTGGTGAGGCTGAACGCGGTCCCTTGTAGGAATCGGCTTGCCGGCGATGGCGTCCTTCAGGGCGGCAAAAGCTTCGCTGGCAAGCCAAGCTCCTACAGGTTTCACGGTGTTTTCAAGATCCCGTCAGCCCTTCGGGGTATCCTGTGGGATCGCGTTGATCACCGCCTGGCCTTCCTTGTTCTGCGTCAGGTACACCGGCAGCACCTTGGGCAGGGAGGTCAGCAACCGCTGCACTTCCCCGGTGCTGTAGATCCCGCCAATGCGAATCGTCCCGGTGTTCTTGTCGGCCAGCAGCGCCGGGCGCTCAAGGTAGCGGTTGATCAACGGCAGGGCATCGCTCAGCATCAGGTTATCGAGGACCAGTTTGCCATCGCGCCAGGCCAGGTTGGCGTCTTGCGCATAGGTCTGGCTGATCTGCGGCTCATGGTCGCCGGATTTGTAGCGCGCCTGCATGCCCGGGTCCAGGCGATAACCGTCACCAGGGTGGGTGGTATTGCTGCTGACCAGCACCGAGCCTTGCAGCAAGGTCACGCGAACCTGATCCTGATACATCCACACGTTGAACTGGGTCCCGGTGACCCGTACCTGACCCTCGGCGGCCTTCACCACGAAGGGGTGCTCGGCGTCGTGGCGCACCTCGAAATAGGCTTCGCCCTTTTTCAAGGTCACCCGACGCTGATCCTTGTAGTTGCTGTAGGTCAGCTGCGTTCCCAGGTTCAATTCCACCTGGCTGCCATCGGCCAGGGTGACCTGGCGCAACTGGTTCGAAGTTTCGAAGCTCTGGTAGGCATTGGGAATCCAACCGAGGCTCCAACCCAGGTAGCCGACGACGGGCACGGCCAGCAGGCTGATGGCCGCGGCCATGGCGTAGCCTTGCCAGCGACGGCGCTTCGCTATCAGGGTCACCACCTGGGGCGCGGCCGTCGGCGGTAGTTGATCGGCCACGTCCCAGATTTCCAGCATGGCCTCGTATTCGACGGCATGCCGCGGGTCGGCCTTGAGCCAGGCGGCGAAGGCTTCGCGTTCGGCGCTGGTGCAATCCTCTTCATGCAGCCGCATGCACCAATGCGCGGCAGCGTCGGTGATGGCGTCGTACTCGGCTTCTGAAAGGATCGGTTCGCTCATGAATTCTTCCCTGGTTTCGGCCATTCTAACCCTCGGCAGTCTCTGTCGAGAACAGTGGATGGCAAACAGATCAATTTGAGAGCGCGCACTGGGCTTCGAGGATCCTGGAACAGGTTGAGACGTCCGGGTTCGATATTTATTTGGTTAATATCATTCAGTTCCGAAGGTGGCTTTATTCATGATGTCGGCCGGCATGACAATCGGCAGCACACTTTCATGGAGTTCACGTCATGCCCAAGTCCATCGTTGCCGCGTTACAAATCGGTTCCCTGCCGGGGGGCAAGGGCGACACCCTGGAACAGATCCTCGGCTATGAGCGCGCGATCATCGAGTCCGGCGCCTGCCTGGTGGTGATGCCCGAAGCCCTGTTGGGTGGCTATCCCAAGGGCGAAACCTTCGGCACCCAGTTGGGTTATCGGCTGCCCGAGGGCCGTGAGGCCTTCGCCCGTTATCACGCCAATGCCATCGATGTCCCGGGCGCCGAGACCGACGCGCTGGCGCAGTTGTCCGCTCGCACCGGGGCGAGCCTGGTGCTCGGGGTCATCGAACGCGCGGGTTCTACCTTGTATTGCACGGTGTTGTTCTTCGAACCCCAGGGCGGGCTGGTGGCCAAACACCGCAAGCTGATGCCCACCGGTACCGAGCGGCTGATCTGGGGCAAGGGCGATGGTTCGACGTTGCCGGTGGTGGAAGGCAAGGCCGGGCGGATCGGTTCGGCGGTCTGTTGGGAAAACTATATGCCGCTGCTGCGCACGGCCATGTACGCCAAGGGCGTTGAGGTCTGGTGCGCGCCGACGGTGGATGAGCGGGAGATGTGGCAGGTGACGATGCGCCATATCGCCTGTGAAGGCCGCTGCTTTGTGATCAGCGCCTGCCAGGTCCAGCCCTCGCCGCAGGCACTGGGCGTGGAGGTGGTCAATTGGCCGGCGGAACGTCCGCTGATCAACGGTGGCAGCCTGATTGTCGGGCCCATGGGCGAGGTGCTGGCCGGGCCGTTGGTCGGCGAGGCCGGCCTGCTGACCGCGCAGATCGACACCGAGCAACTGGTCCGCGCCCGTTATGATTTTGACGTCACCGGCCACTATGCCCGCCCGGATGTGTTCGAGTTGCAGGTCGATGAGCGAGCCAAGCCAGGCGTGCGTTTTATCCAGGACTGATCAGCGCAACCGCTGCCACTCTTCGCGGGTGATTTCCCAGATATCACAGGGTAAACGCCCGCTGACGAAATCCCGTTCCTCGCTGTGCAGCAGGCGCATGCCCTCACGTTCCGAGACCCGCCGCGAGGCCAGGTTGGAGGCGGCCTTGGGCACGCGCATCCGCTCGCGGCCGAGGGTCTCGAACCAATACGCGGTGACGGCGGTACTGGCTTCGCCGATCAGGCCCTGGCCCTGCCATTGGGGAGCGAGCCAGAAGCCGCGGTTGTTGTCGGCTTCGTCCATCAGGCTGATGGCGCCGATCATCTGTTCCGGGGCCGCGCGCAGGCGGATCGACCAGTGCCATTCCACGCCGCGTTCGACAGCGGGCAGGGCGACGTCGCGCAGATAACTCAGGGCGCCATCTTCGGGATAAGGCCAGGGCACCCGGGCGTTGAGAAACCGCACCACTTCCCAGTGGGGAAACAGTTGCTGGATGGCGGCGGCATCATCCTGTTGCAAGGGTCGTAGCAGTAGTCGTTCGGTACTGAGTTCGGGAGTGTTCATAAGGGTTTCGGCTTCCTTGTCGAGTGGGACATTAGTTTGACATATTGGCTGGAAATTGCCGTTATATTGACGGTCCGCCACTATTACCTACACTTGAATATCACCTGCTACAGCATTTTTCGCAGTCCGTTAGTTTTTCTACGTTAAGGAGAAGACAAATGGCTCGCTCGAAAAACTGGTGGTGGGGTTTGCCGTTACTCGCTTTGCTGTGGTTGGCCGCTCTTTGGATAACAACGCCTGAAGTCGAACAGGATTTGCAGACCCGCGTGGGGAGTGCAACCGATAGCGCTCCCATTGTTGTCGCCGGACGTGACGTGACCCTGCCCAATGCAACATCACAAAACCGCAACGCGGCGGATCAGACGTATGGTGTCAGACAGGTTGTCGGTACCCTGGCCGACCAGCCGGTGAAACCGGCCGATAGTGAGATCGGCACTCCTCCCGAAGTTGTCCCTCCCGCGCCGGTGGCACCGACGCCGCCTGTTGTCGATGAGTCCCAGGCCAATCCACCGAGTTCGGCCGGCGTTATTGATGCCAAGGCCTGCGAGCAACAGTTCGATGCGGCCCTGAATCAATACAAAGTGCTGTTCGACACCGCCCAGGACATCTTGTCACCGGCTTCGCAAACGGCGCTGGATGCACTGGTGGCCACGGCCAAACAGTGTCCCGACGAGCAGTTTGAAGTCGATGGCTACACCGACAATACCGGCAACGCCGCCTTCAACCTGGGACTGTCCAAGCGCCGGGCCGACGCCGTGGTCAGTTATCTGGCCGAACATGGCGTGACCCGGGAACATCTGAAGGCTGCGGGATTTGGCGAGGCTGATCCGGTGGCGTCCAACGATACGCCGGAAGGCCAGGCACAAAATCGTCGGATAGAAATAAAGGTAACGGATGACAACCCTGTGCCCGCCCCGACTGACGCTAAATAACCAGGAGCAACCATCATGAGTTATTTACTTGAACAGTATTGGGGCTGGATGTTGGTGGCCGGGATTCTCGGTTTGCTGGTGGGCTGGATTGTCACTCAGACCGAACGTCATGTCCGTTGGGTCGCCGGTTGGTTGCATGGGGCGTTATGGCTCTTTGCCATCGGCATAGTGGTCGCCGTGCTCAAGTTGTTACCGGGGCGCGCCGGCTTGTGGCTGGAAACGGCCTTGCTGCTGTTTGCCGCTTACCTGGTCGGTTGCTGGCTCAGCGCCTGGATTCGCTCGATGCTGGCGGCCGATGCCGCCATCAGCACCACGGGCTCGCAGCCTGGAACCCGGGCAGCGGCCACCGATGCCGCCGGGGTGGGCAGTCGTCCGCTGGTCATGGAGCAACCCACCGGCCCCCTCGATAACCTGAAGTTGATTTCCGGGGTAGGCCATAAAAATGAAGCCGTGCTGCACGAGCTGGGCATTTACCGGTTTTCCCAGATTGCCCAGTGGACGGAGCCGCAGGTGCACTGGATCGAGCATTACTTCAGCTTTCCGGGACGGGTCGAGCGCGAGGATTGGCGAGGTCAGGCGCGGATACTGGCGCAAGGTATCGAGACCGAGTTTGCCAAGCGGGTGAGACTGGGTGAAGTCGATACGTCTGAAGATTGAGGCTCCGATACCCGGTCGCCCGGTGCTTAAGAACACTTGAGGGGCGAACGCGGTCTTGTGGCGAGCGGGCAAGCCCGTTCGCTGCAAGACTGTTTTCGCTTCAAAATTCGGGTATCTGGCCTTGCTCTGCAATGCCAGCGCGCCGACTTCATCCAGGCCGCTGCGCTACTGACAATTTCTGACAGGGGGCTCTGCTAAGCTGCGGCCCTTGATCCGGCCAGAGGTCGTCCACCGTGTCCCGCACTTCGCGTTTACTCACCTTGCTCCAGGTATTGCGCGCCAAAAGCCGCCCGGCCACCGCTGCGGCCCTGGCCTGCGAGCTGGAGATTTCCGAGCGCACGGTCTATCGCGATATTGCCGAACTCACCGCCCTCGGTGCGCCGATCCAGGGCGAGGCGGGCGTCGGCTACGTCCTGCGCAGCGGTTTGTTCCTGCCACCGCTGATGCTCAATGCCGATGAAACCGAGGCCATCGTCCTCGGCCTGCAATATGTCGATCAACGGGGTGACGAGGTGTTGAGCAAGGCCGCTTCCGATGCCCTGGCCAAGATCGCCGCGGTGCTGGCGCCGGCCGCCCAGGAGGCCCTGCGCAATCCGACCCTGCTGCCGGGGCCGCGGGGTTATGGCTACCCGGACAATGCGGTGCCGTTGAATGTGTTTCGTCAGGCCATCCGTGACCAGGCCAAGTTGCATATCGACTACGCCGATGTGAACAGGGTGCCCAGCCAGCGGCTGATCTGGCCCCTGGCCCTGGGCTTTATGAACGAGGCGCGGGTGGTGGTCGCCTGGTGTGAGTTGCGCCAGGCCTTCCGGACCTTTCGCACCGACCGCATCGCCACGGCCCGGGAGCAGGGCGAGCGTTATCCGGGCCGGCGCAGCGACCTGCTAAGGCAATGGCGCAAGCTGTTCGACCAGGACGAACACGAGCGCTTCACTCCTGACAAGAACTGACGGAGCCCTGTTCTAGGATGGCTCCACCTTCTACCAGCAAGGAGCTGTGAACAGCATGACCACTCAAACTTCGGTGCTCGCCCCGGCCATCGAGGCCTATATCAGCGCTGCCAATGCCCGCGACAGTTCGGCGGTGGCGAGTTTCTTCGCCGAAGACGCGAACGTCTTCGATGAAGGCCATCATCGCGTCGGCACCCTCTCCATCGCCCAATGGATGGATGAGACGGCGCGTAAATACCAACCCCGGGTCGAGGTCCTCGACGTCGCGCAACGCACCGGCAAGGTGCTGGTCAAGCAGCTGGTCTCGGGGACGTTTCCCGGCGGCTCGGTGGAGCTGCGCTACGTGTTCCGGCTCAATGAGCAGGGCAAGATCGCGCGGTTGGATATTTCCCTCTAGGACAAGCTGGCATACTGCACGGCTTCCCGGTTGCGAGCCTGCCCGACGCCATGACTGCCGATTCTCCCCTGAGTGCCTACCGCGCTGCCGTCGAGCAGCGCGGCTTTCTCCACGACCAGGCCCAATGGCAGGCGGTGCAGGCCTTGCAGCGCTGCCACGAGGCGCTGCACCAGGGCCTGGTGCCCAAGGGCGTTTACCTCTGGGGGCCGGTCGGGCGCGGCAAGACCTGGCTGATGGATCAATTCCACCAGACCTTGCGCGTGCCGTCGCGGCGCCAGCATTTCCATCACTTCATGGGCTGGGTCCACCAGCGCTCGTTCCAGCTCAGCGGTATCGCCGACCCGCTGCGGGCCCTGGCCCGTGAGCTGGCCGGGGAGGTCCGCGTGCTGTGCTTCGATGAGCTGTTCGTCAGCGATATCGGCGACGCGATCATCCTCGGACGGCTGTTCCAGGTGATGTTCGACGAGGGCGTGGTGATCGTTGCCACCTCCAACCAGCCACCGCGACAGCTCTATGCCGATGGCTTCAATCGCGAGCGTTTCCTGCCGGCGATTGCCGCCATCGAGCAGCATATGGAGGTGGTGGATGTCGACGGCGGCGAGGACCACCGCCTGCATCCGGGGGCCGGCGTGCAGCGTTACTGGGTCGACCTCGAGGGGCAGTCGGCGGGGCTGGTCGAAGCGTTCAAGGTGCTGACCGCCGGGCAGCCGCTGTCCGCTGAACCGGTCGCCATGGGTTATCGGACCCTGGCGGTGGTGCGGGCCTCGCCGACGGTGCTCTGGTGCCGCTATGCCGAGCTGTGCGAGCAGCCCCTGGCGGCCATGGATTTCATGGCGCTGTGTGATCGTTACACGGCGATTTTCTTGAGTGAGGTGCCCAACCTCAGTGCCCGCCAGCGTCCCGGGCGGATCGCCCGCGGCACCGAAGACGCGGCGCGCCGCGTCGATGCCGGTGACCGTGAGTTACCGCAGCTGTCGGTCCATGACGATAGCGTCCGGCGCTTTATCGCCCTGGTGGACGAGTGTTACGACCGCAAGGTGCCGCTGTACATCGCCGCTCAGGTGCCGTTGGAGGCGTTGTACACCGAAGGCTACCTGGCATTCCCGTTTCGCCGCACCCTCAGTCGTTTGCGCGAGATGCAGTTGCAGCGCTTCACCCCGGTATCAGCCTGCCCTGAATAAAAGCGCCGGCCGCCAAGGCCAGCAGGATCAGTAATAGCGCCGGCACCACCCGGCGGGCGAAGGCGCCGCCGCCGCTGGACCAGGCCATGACACACTTGGACAGGGTATTGCTGGCGAGAATCGCCAGAATCGGCAAGCGTGCGTTCTCGGCCGACAGTTGGCCGGCTTTGACCAGGGCGGCCACCGACGCCGAAGTCGCATGGGCATCGGCCAGGCCGCCCAGTATCGACGCGGTAAACAATCCGGAGAGGCCAAATCGGGCCTGCATGGCGCTGGTCACGAGAAACAGGCTCGAGATGCCGGCGGCCACCATCAGCGTCAATTTGAGGTTGAAGGCATGGCCGATATTGATCGGCGGGCTCGTGTCCGCGGGAGGGCGTTTCATCAGCCGCAGTGCGTAGGACGCGGCCACCGCGCCGCCCAGCATGAGCGGCAGGCTGAGCTGGACCAGGGTCGCAGGGCTGATGGCGCCGAGCACCAGGCCGAGGAGGATCAGCGTCGCCAGGTTCGACAGGATCGCGGCACTGGCGGCCTGTGGCAGGAGCCCGGGTTGCTGGCGGGCGCGGTTGCCCATGGCGGCGATGGTTGCGACGCTTGAGACGAAGCCGGAGGCGAATCCGGCCAGGCTCAACCCGTTCCGGACGCCCAGGACCCGGATGGCGATATGCCCCAGGGCGCTGACCCCCATGATCAGCACTGTCAGCAGGCAGATCGAGCGGGGGTTGATGGCCTGATAGGGACCGATAAAGGCGTCGGGCACCAGGGGCATGATTACCAGTGCGGCGGTGGCCAGGATCAGCCCATCCTTGACTTCGGTTTCGCTCAGCTGGTTCAGGGCAAACCGGTGCAGGCTTTGCCGGAAGTTCAGCAGCACGGTCAGAATCACCGCCAGGGCCACCGCCAGTACTGCCTCGCTGTTGCACAAGGCCCCGAGCAGCAGGACCAGCAGCAGTGCGACCCCGGTGGTCATGCCGGGGTTCTGGCTGCGCCGCTTGAAGTAGGCCACGCCAGCGAGCATGGCCAGGGCCACGGTCAGGGTACTGAGCAGCATGGGGCCGCCCAGCAGCAGGCCGACGTAACCGAGCAGGGAGGTCAGGGCGAAGGTCCGCAGGCCGGCGAAGTGGCGGTTCGCTCCCTCGCCTTTCTTGCGCTCACGCTCGAACCCGACCAGCAGGCCCAGGCCCAGGGCCGAGGCCAGGTTGGTTGCGTGAGTGATGGTTTCCATGGTGCGCATCCCGCAGTGTTGTCTCAGGGTGAGGGCTGTCGGGCGTCGGGCATTTGATATGCATCAAGGCGGGTGAAGCCCAAGGGAGCCTTTGGTTAGGTCCCCGCTGGGGCGGCCTTGACGTATATCAAGCTGGCAGGGCCGGCGCGCCTCATCATGGGCGCAATGTCCCGATCCGCCGATAAAGGCGAGATTTGCCGGGTGGTCTGCAAGTCGTGCCACCCTGGGCCGGGAACCTGTTGCCCCAGAGGTGCGCCATGTCCGACTACCATCGTATTCTTTTGCTGGCTCCCGCCGAGATGAACCGCAGCCCCGCCTTCGAGCGGGCCACCGAGCTGGCCCTGTCCGCCGGGGCCGCCTTGCATATCCTGGCCTTCGATTATGTGCCGACCCTTGATGTGGCCACGCTATTCGACCAGAAAGCCATGACCCAGGCCCGCGAGGGCTACCTGGACCTGCATCGCCGCTGGCTGCACCATGAGACGGATCGCCTGCGGGGCCGTGGCCTGGATGTGAGTTGCAATATTTTCTGGCGTCATCATCCGCTGCAACCGATCATCGAGTACGTCCGTGATCTGAATATCGACCTGCTGATCAAGGATGTCCACCTGGAATCGGGGCTCAAACGACTGTTCGCCACCCCGCTGGACTGGCAGTTGCTACGTGATTGTCCGGTCCCGGTACATCTGGTGGCGGGTTGCAGCCATCCATTGCCGCGTCATGTCCTGGTGGCGGTGGATCTGGGGAGGGAAAGGGCCGAGGAGTGCTTCAACGACACGCTGGTCCAGACCGGGCAGGCGTTTGCCCGGCAATGCGCGGCGACGTTCAGCCTGGTGCATGTGCATGACAAGTCCCGGTCCTATGTCCACGAGATGGGCTGGGGCACCTTGCCGATGGCCGAGGGCCTGGAAATGGCCAGCCGTGCCGATGAGCAGCAGGGGTTCAAGGCCCTGGCGGAGCGCAACGGGGTCGGCAAGAACCTGCGGCATTTCCTCACGGGATCGGTTATCGACACCCTCGGCCAGTTCGTCGAGCACAACGGGGTGGATGTGATGGTGATGGGCACCCGCCATTCCCACGGCCTGGACGGCATCCTCGGCAGCACGGCGGAAAATATCCTCTATCGCAGCACTTGCAGCCTGCTGGCCCTGAGCCCGGAACGTCTTGTCTGAAGGGGAATCTGGCGCGGGCCGCGAACAACGGGCCGCGCCATGGTGGAGCGGGAGGCTTTACAGCGACAGCCGATGAATGACCTGGGTCGCATCGTCGGGGTCGCGTTCGCGGCTGAAGTGCAGGGTGTCGGCCAGTTGGCGCATGTGCACGTTGGAGGCGCTGTCGATGGAATACATCCGGGTGAAATGATTGCGCCGCGCGGCTTCGATCAGGTGTTTCATCAGGACCGTGCCCAGGCCGCGATGTTGCCAGTCGTCGGCAACGGTAATGGCGCACTCGCATTCATTCTCGGCACCCGAGGCGGCATAGCGGCTGATCCCCACTTCACGCAGTTGGCCATTGTCATGGACAAGAGCCACGTAGGCGACGCGGTTGTGGGTGTCGACATTCATCAACTGGTTCATCAGGACGGGGCTGGGATCGACGATTTCACCGAGAAAGCGCTGGTGACGGGATTCCGGGGACAGTCGCTGGATAAAGGCCTTTTCCCGCTCACGGTCCTCGACACGCAAGGGCCGGATCAGGACGTGGGTACCGTCCTGCAGGCTTTCGATCCAGTGTTCGCCTGTCACCGAGGAAAAATCGGGCAGGTTCAGGATGGGGCTATTGAGGTCGGGCATGATCAGAACTCCTCGAACAGGTACGGTCGTGGGCCGGTATCGGTGTTCTGTTTCTACGCCATGGCGGGTGCCCGCGCTTGATTCAAGTCAAACACGGGCACAACTGCCTGGTTACAACGGGTTGCCGTGGTGGCCGCAACCGGCGATCAGCGCCTTCAGCCCCCCCACATCAAGTATTTTCACCTCCCGTGCGTGGACCTCCAGCAGGTTCAATTCCCGCAACCGGGCGATGCCGCGGCTGATGGTTTCCAGGCGCAGGCCCAGGTAGGAGCCGATTTCTTCGCGGCGCATTCTGAGGATGAAAGTGAAGGGCGAGTAGCCGCGCAGGGCCAGGCGTTGCGAGAGATTGAGGAAAAACGCCGCCAGGCGCTCATCCGAGTTCATATTGCCCATCATCAGCAGCAAACTGTGGTCCCTGACGATTTCCCGGCTCATCAGTTTGTTCAGGTTGTGCTGCAGGGAGGGCAGGTCCCGGGACAAGCGTTCCAGCTGCGAGAAATGGATCGGGCAGACTTCGCTGTCCTCCAGGGCCACGGCATTGCAGGCGTGGCGGTCTTCGCTGATGGCATCCATGCCGAGCATTTCCCCGGTCATTTGAAAGCCGGTGACCTGCTCGCGGCCATCCTCCGAGGTCAGGGTGGTCTTGAAAAAGCCCAGGCGTACCGCGTACAGGGCGTGCAGCGGATCGCCCTGGCGGTAGAGCGTGTTGCCTTTCTTGATCTTCACGCGTTGCACGATCAGGTCATCCAGGCGCTTGACCTCGGTATCGTTCAAGCCCAGGGGCAGGCACAGTTCCAGCACGCTGCAATTGGCACACGCTGATTTCAGGCCCGAAGGCCTGAGTTTGAGTGCTTCCTGATTGTTCACGGGAGTTCCTCTGCATTAGTAGGGAGAGGGCATCCAATTCGGGTAGAAACACCGATAAAACAGGGGCCGTCGGACGAGCCTAGCAGGTGTAGCGGGTTGTTTGAGATAAATCAAGCGGTCGTTTTAAAAGCAGGGTGAAGCTAAAGGGTCGATTGTCCATTGTTCCTCCTTGGAGCCCCCGTCATGAGCGACTATCAACGTATTCTGCTGATTACCGATACCCACTGCCAGGCGACCCCCGCCCTGCATCGCGCGGCCACCCTGGCACGCGCCAGCAAGGCGGCTGTGCACCTGGTGCTCTTCGACTTTGTCGAGTCCATCGCGGCGATGACCCTGTTCAATCACGGCGCCGGCACCCTGGCCCGGGAAGGTTACCTGGACAAAAAGCGTGAAAAACTCGCCGAACTGTCCCACAGCCTCACCAACCAGGGCCTGGAGGTGAGCTACGACGTGGTCTGGTCGCAACACCCCCATGCGGCTATTCGCGACTACGTCAAGGACATCGAGGTCGACCTGGTGGTCAAGGACCTGCAGGTCGAGTCGCAGCTCAAATGCGCGTTGCTCGGTCCCACCGACTGGCACCTGGTGCGCCAGTGCAGCAAGCCGGTGATGCTGGTCCGGCACGATGCGCCGCCACGGCCGAAGAATTTCGTCGCG
Organism: Pseudomonas gingeri; assembly: GCF_013385425.1. Taxonomy (GTDB): domain Bacteria; phylum Pseudomonadota; class Gammaproteobacteria; order Pseudomonadales; family Pseudomonadaceae; genus Aquipseudomonas; species Aquipseudomonas gingeri_D. Next base: position 82,452 of record NZ_JACAQA010000020.1, read on the forward strand.
GCGGTGGCCCTGGAGAATGTCGGCGACGGCGAGACGACTCGCGACGATCAGGTGATTCACCTGGCCAGCGAACTGGCGATGATCTGCGACGCGGACCTGGAACTGCTGCACGCCTGCGATATTCTCGCCGGTTATGAGCTGATGCAGGAGTACCCGTGGGATTCGGATGCCGCGGCGGCCCTGCAGAAATTGCGTAGCCAGGCTTTCGACGACTTGGCCAGGGCGCATCAGGTACCCGGCCGCCGCCGCCATTTCCTGCTGGGGCAGGCGATCCAGCGGGTGGAGGAGTTTGTGCGCGAACGTGAGGTGGACACCCTGGTCATCGGTCGCTCCCAGGCCGATGCCTTTCCCTGGCTGGGCAGCTTTGCCGAGTCGCTGCTGTCGCAGCCACCCTGTTCCGTGCTGACCCTCGGTACCGACTCGCTCTGAGCGTTCAATCCGGTGCCCGCCGACCGGAGCGATCCGGCCGGCGGGCACTGTTGTTCACGGGGTGATAGCGATTTTCATTACACCGTCGCGCTGGTGGGCGAACAGCTCATAGGCCGCCTCGATATCATCCAGTTTGAAGCGGTGGGTGACCAGCGGCTTGAGGTCGACGCTGCCGGCGGCCACCACGTCCATAAGCCGGCGCATGCGTTCCTTGCCGCCGGGGCAGAGGGTGGTGATGATCTGCTTGTCCCCCAGCCCGGCATTGAAGGCATCCAGCGGAATCCGCAGGTCGGAGGAGTAGACCCCCAGGCTCGAAAGACAGCCGCCCGGGCGCAGGACCCGCAGGGCGGATTCGAACGTGGTCTGGGTGCCCAGGGCCTCGATGGCGGCGTCGACGCCCCGGCCGCGGGTCAGGGCCATGATCTGCTCGACCGGATCGCCCTGGGTGAAGTCGACGATATGGGTCGCGCCCAGGCGGCGGGCCATGTCCTGGCGGGCCTTGATCGAGTCGACGCCGATGATGGTGCTCGCGCCCTTGAGCTTGGCCCCGGCCACGGCGCACAGGCCGATGGGGCCGAGGGCGAAGACCACCACGCTGTCGCCGATCTGGATCCCGGCCCGTTCGGCGCCGCTGAAACCGGTGGACATGATGTCCGGACACATCAGCACTTCTTCGTCGCTCAGGCCATCCGGCACCGGGCTGAGGTTGGCCATGGCGTCGGGGACCCGCACGTACTCGGCCTGGCAGCCATCGATCAGGTTGCCGAACTTCCAGCCGCCGGTGGCCTTGAATCCGTGGGCGGTGTCCGGACCATCCTGGGACGAGCAACCGCACAGGCAGGCGTAGCTGTGACCGCTGGGGGTGATGGCGCCGGCGATGACCCGCTGGCCCTCGTGGAAACCACTGACCGCCGAGCCGAGCTTCTCGATGATGCCCACCGGTTCATGGCCGATGATCAGCCCCGGCGCCACCGGGTATTCGCCCTTGAGGATATGCACGTCGGTGCCGCAGATCGTGGTGGTGGTGATACGGATCAGCGCATCCAGGGGGCCGATGGACGGGACCGGCTTGTCCTGTAGCACGATCCGGTTTTTTTCGACAAATACCGCCGCTTTCATCATCGCCATGATTTCACTCTCCATGAGCAGGATCGGATTGAAACAGCATGCTGCGACAACCCGCTTGCGGCGGTTTGATACAGATCAAGCCGGGCTTGCCGGCGGGTGGCGATCATTGGTGAGCACGCGGGCAAACCATCGGCACTTGATGTAAATCAAGGGCCTGCCGGCCGGGCACCGCAGAATCGGAGATGACCGATTCTCTTCGGGTGACCCCCTTCAATACTTGTCTCGTGAAGTCGTCGCCCGCTACCCGGTGCGCTCGACAGGGCGTGCCCTGGAGGTGTCCCTTGTCTTCACGTCCACGTTTGCTCCTGGTTGCTCCGTCCGAAATGACCCACAGCCCGGCCTTTGACCGCGCCCTGGCGCTGGCCAAGGCCATGAACGCCACGCTGACCCTGGTGGCCTTCGTCTATCTCGATGGGTTGCAGCAGCTCGATCTGCTTGACGCCGACCGGCAGGCGGAGATTCGCGAGGCCTATCTGCAGCGCTATCGCCAATGGCTGGAACAGGAGGCCGAGGCCATGCGCGGCGAGGGGGTCGAGGTGACGACCGAGGTCAAGTGGGACCAGCCGTCGCTGAGTGCCTTGTCCGGTTACGTGCGTTCGCAGCATCCGGATCTGCTGATCAAGGATGCCCATCAGGAATCGGCCCTCAAGCGGATTTTCTTCACCCCACTGGACTGGCGTTTGCTGTGTGACAGCCGGGCGCCGATCCACCTGGTCACCGCCCAGGGCATGCCCATACCGCGCAAGGTACTGGCCTGCGTCGATGTGTTGCGCGATGACGTCGCGACGCGGGAACTCAACGACCGGATCATCGACCAGGCCGCCCGCTTCGCCACGCACTGCAAGTGCCCGCTGCACCTGCTCGGGGTCTATGACTGGACGGCCCTGTATCTCGCCGATATCGGCATCGGCAAGGTGCCCGTTTCGGTCAGCCCCAGCTATGACGAGCGCAAGGCCAAATTCCTGCACCTGGCCGACAAACATGCCCTGCACAAGGACAACCGGCATTTCATTGTCGGCACGCCGGGAAAGGCCATCGTCGAGTTTGTCGGCCAGGACGTCTTTGATGTGCTGGTCATCGGTACCGTGACCCACCGCTCGCTCAACAAGCTGTTGGGCAGCACCACCGAAAGCCTGTTGTATCAACCCCCCTGCAGCCTGCTGGTGATCAAGCCTGTCGAACTGCCGGATTTCGCCCAGTAAATCGATGAACAGCGAGCGGCTGTCCGGCGCTCCGAACGTCCTGCCCCATGGAGGTGTGTCATGAGTCAATACCAGCGCCTGCTGCTGATCACCGATCAGCACCTGCCCCATTCCCCGGCCGCCAAGCGTGCCGCCGCGCTGGCGGCGGCCAGCGGCGCGGCCTTGCACATCACCGCGCTGGTCCAGCCACCGCCGCGTATCCACCTGATCGAATCGGGCATGGATGAACAGGCCCGCGCGGCGTACACGGATAAATACCGGGTCTGGCTGGAGGGGGCGACCGAAAGTTTGCGCGGTAGTGGCCTGCAACTGACCACCGAAGCGCTGTGGACCACCCAGCCCTTGCGCGACATCCTGGTTCACGCCCGCGAGATCAAACCCGACCTGCTGATCAAGGACGTCTACCTGGAGCCGCTGCTCAGGCGGGTCTTTACCACCCCGCTGGATTGGCAGCTGTTGCAGGAAAGTCCGGTGCCGGTGCACCTGGTCAACCAGATCGCCTCGGCATTGCCCCGGCGGGTAGTGGCGGCTGTCGACACCTCCACGGGGGACGAAGGCATCACCGAGTTCAACCGCAAGATCATCCGTGAGGCCGAAGCCCTGGCGCTGCAATGTGACGCCGAACTGCACTTGTTGTATGCCTATGACTTGTCGCCGGCGCTTATGGCCGACCCCAGTGTCACCGTGATCTGGATCGATGAGCTGCGTGCCGCGCTGCTGGAGCCGTTCACCCGGTTGGCGGACGACTATGGCGTGCCGGCCGAGCGCCGACATTTCCTGATGGGCATGCCGGTGGGGGTGATCGCCGACTACGTGCAGGCCAATGGGATCGATGTGGTGGTGATGGGGGCGGTCCAGCCCAAGGGCCTGGGCAAGCTGATCGGCGATACCACCGAGCGGATCCTGCTGATTCCCGAATGCAGTGTACTGACGGTCAGGCCCGACTGAACCCGGGGTTAACTGAAAAGCCCCTTGCCGGTAACCGGCAAGGGGCTTTTTCATAACGTCGGGGCCGAGCGTGTCAGAGGCTCAGCAGACCCTGCCAGAGCATCCAGGCGGCCACCGCCGCCGCCAGCCAGATCAGCACCAGCAGGCCCTTGGCGAAACCGTTGAGCGGCTTGCGCCCCGGGGTCAGCAGGTAGATCAGCGAGCCGGGGGCGTAGAGCAGGGCACTGAGCAGCAGGTACTTGGGACCGGCGGCGTACAACAGCCAGAAGCAGTAGACGCTGGCCACCAGGGAAATCGCCAGGTCGCGGCCGCTGAGGCTGTCGCGCCCGGCCTGGCCACGGTCCAGCCAGCTGACCTTGAGCGCATAGAGGCCGCTGAACAGATAGGGCAGCAGGATCATCGAGGTGGCCAGGGAGATCAGTGCCAGATAGGTGGCATTGGCATACAACGTGAGGATCAGGAACAGCTGAATGCAACCGTTGGTGACCCACAGTGCATTGGCCGGTACGCCCTGGCCGTTTTCCTTGGACAGGACCTTTGGCATCACACTGGCCTTGGCCGGGCTGAACAGCGACTCGGCCGAGAGCAGGGTCCAGGCCAGCAGGGCGCCGCCCACGGAAACCATCAAGCCGAGGCTGATCATCATGCCGCCCCAGGGGCCGGCGATGGCTTGCAGCACACCGGCGGTGGAGGGGTTTTTCATGGCCGCCAGTTCGGGCTGGCCGAGGATGCCCAGCGACAGCAGCGAGACCGAAATCAGCAACAACAAGGTAATGGCAAAACCGATGATGGTGGCCCGGCCGACGTTGACCCGTTCCGCCGCCCGGGCGGAATAGACATTGGCGCCTTCGATACCGATAAAGACCCAGACGGTGACCAGCATGGTGCTCTTGACCTGGTCGAGAATCGAGCCCAGGGCCGGGGCTCCCCAGAAACCGGCAACGAAGGTGTCAGGATGAAAGGCGAGCGCGGCGCAGCCGACAAACACCAGGATCGGCACGATCTTGGCGATGGTGGTGATGGCATTGGCCCGCGCCGCGGTGCGTATGCCACGCAGGATCATGAAGTGCATCGCCCAGAGCAGCAGCGAGGCGGCAATGATCGCCACCTTGTTGTTACCGTCGCCGAAGGCCGGGAAAAAATAGCTGGCGGCGGCGAACAGGATGACCAGGTAGCCGACGTTGCCGATCCAGGCGCTGATCCAGTAGCCCCAGGCCGAGTTGAAGCCGACGAAGTCGCCGCCCAGGGCCTTGGCGTAGGCGAAGACGCCATTGTCCAGTTCCGGCTTGCGGTTGGACAGCATCTGGTAGACCAGGGCCAGGGACAGCATGCCGACCCCGGTGACCAGCCAGCCAATCAGGATCGCGCCGGCACCGGCACCGGCGGCCATGTTCTGCGGCAGACTGTAGGCGCCGCTACCGATGATGGAGCCCACTACCAGGGCGATCAACAGGCTCAGGGACAGGCGCGCCGATTGTGCCAGCGTCGCCGGTTTCAATGAGGGTGTGGTCGTGCCGGGGGATGAGCTCTGTTGCAAGGGCGTTGCCATGATGACACCTCCAGGGTCGGGACGGGACGTTCGGGTGCACCGATCAGCAAAGGCGGTACGGTCTGAACGCATAGGGTGAATGTCTGCGCATGGGGCCCTGGGGCTGTTGATTTTTATCAAGACTTGAATGGATAGGCGTTCTGGTCTCCTGCAGTAGAGGTCGACGCATGAATTTTCTTCCTTTCCCCGCGTCGGGCATGGTTACAATCGGGGCTCCTGACACGCAAGAGCTCCCTTTAATGGTTTCGCCGAGGACTGACATGGACGTTGCAGACATACTGGTATTGCAAGCGAGTTACACCAACCCGGTACACGCCGAGGCGATTGGACTGGTGCTCAATCACTATGCCGAAGACCCGATGGGCGGCGGCCAGAGCCTCGCGCCGGATGTGCTGCAACAGCTGCCCGGCGAACTGGCCAAGCGGCCCCACGCCTTCAGCGTACTGGCCTTTGTCGGCGGCGAGCCGGCCGGGCTGGTGAACTGCTTCGAAGGCTTTTCCACCTTTGCCTGCCGACCCCTGGTGAACGTGCATGATGTCTCGGTGGTGAGCAAGTTTCGCGGCCTCGGGCTGAGCCAGAAGATGCTGCAGAAGGTCGAGGACATCGCCCGTCAGCGCGGCTGCTGCAAGATCACCCTGGAGGTGCTGGAAGGCAACGGCGTGGCCCGGGCCTCCTACAAGAAATTCGGTTTCAGTGGGGCGCAGCTCGATCCGGAACACGGCCAGATGCTGTTCTGGAACAAGTCCCTCTAGTCCCGTTGCACCACCCATGGCCCTCTGCCGGAGAGGGCCTATCCATCTACCGCACACGATGCCTGCCGGGAGGTTTGAATCCTCCCGGAGTCGTGGCCGGCAAACCGATGCACCCGGTAACGACTCGTTCCTATCATTCGAACGAGGACGTCAACCATGTCAACGCAGTCGCCGGTTCCGGACAGTCAACCGATGGATCCGACTTCGGTCGCCAAGGCACTTTTCGCCGATCGCCCCAGTTTGCTCTCGGTCGCGACACCGCTGGTTCAGGCGGTGTTGGACGAGCACTATGGCGAATTCGAACTGTCGGCCGAGCGGGTACGCCTCGCCGTGCCCTATTGGGTCTTGGCCCAGGGTATCGACGGTGCCCCGGCAGGGCATAACTATTACCGCCTCAGCGAGGTCATGGTCGAGCGCTTCGCCCTGCGGGTTCCGGTCTGGGGGGCTTCCAGGAGCCCGCGCCTGGAAACCCATAACCTGCTCTGGCGCGAGCAGCCACCGGCCGCGCGGAAACCCCTGGCGATCGATCTCGACGGGTTGCTCAAGCGCCTGGACCAGGCGGCGCGATCACGGCTGCTGGAGAACCTGAAGCAGCAACTGATCGAGCGCTGGAATCAGTCGCCGGAGGGGCACGGGCCGAGCCGTTGGGCGCGGCTGGCGGCGGCGATCGGACGCTTGCTCGTTCCGGGACAGACGCCTGGCCGCAGAGGGCTCCCCGACCTGAGTCGCCTGCCGTTCTACATGGGTTATGCGCCTGGCGATGCGCAGGGCGAAAGCCCGACCCTGGATATTCGCGCCTTCGAGACCCGGGTCTTCAGCGTGGATGCCCAGGGCCGACGCTACCCGGAGCTGTTTCCGGTGATCGACTTCCTGCGCTATGAAGAAAATCTACAGCCATTGCCCTATCCGCTCTATTTCCATCCGGGAGAGGGTGGCCTGCGCCAGGGCAAGATGGACAGTGCCGAGCTGGTCGCGATGCTGATCGGCAGCCGGACCGCCGGGCGCAATCTGGAAATAAGGGAGTCGCTTGTCTGGCGCTGGAATGAACCGGCCGAAGTCATCGGCGACAGCCTGGCAAAAGGCTTGCTCGAATATCAATTGCAGGCGCTGAGCGCGACGCCGCCGGGCGACTGGGAGGCCAGGGCGCATCTTCAGCGTTGGGTGGACGATATTACCGATCCGGGCAAGTGGTTCGCCGTGCCCGCGAGGACCCAGGATGCCAGTCGTTTCCAGGTGCTCAGGCAGGAGCGCTGCGGCCCGGCGGCCCTGGGGCTGACCAGCGAATCGCTGCCCGACTGGTTGCTGGGGGCCTCGCTTGCCGATCGTTCAAGCTACAGCGCTTTGCTGCGGGAGCTGGCACGTCAGCAGTGTGAGTCTGGAGGCCGGCATTTCCTCGAAGACATCGGCACCCTCAATGAATTCGCCGCGCGGCGATTGCAGGCGCTGATGCTCCAGGACTATCCCGGGACCCGTGTCATCGACCCGAATGTAATCAAGCTCACTATCGACAAACTCGACTATAGCGCTACCCAGACCCTTGACCCGCAACAGGCGCAGGTCACGGTGCCGGTCGATATGACGCTGGTGGAACTGGCGTTGGCCAACCTGGGGGGCATGCGCCATACCGGTATGCGGATTCGCATCGAGGTGCGCGGGTTGCCGGAGCCCGTCCCGCGGTGGATGACTGCGGATTACCTGCGCGGCCTGGTGACCCGCGCCGACATCGGCCAGGCCTACCCGGACCTGCTCAAGGAGCATTTGATCACTGATGTCGCCGAGGCCCGGCGGCGCGAGGCGTTGTTCGTTGCGCAGTGGCGGGTGCGTTTGCCGCTCCAGGCCCTGGAGTTGAAGATCAAGGGAGCATCGGGTTTCAGCCTCGACGGCTTTCGTTACGTGCAGGCGCTGGTCCAACCGGCGGGTCCGGGGCGCTTTGTCGATACCGTGGAAATCGTCCTGCGGCCCCTGGCGTTCAAGGCCAGGGACGACTGGCAGGCGGACGAGGTGCAGGCGATGTTCCTGATCGGTCCACGGGATATGAGCCGCGGCCCGTTGATCCTGTACCGCCCGTTGTTCCTGCAACAACCGCTGCGCCAATTCGAAACCCGCCAGGCGTTGCTCGCCGCGATCCGCCAGCCCGGCGATCTGCAGCGCAGCGTCTTGACCTGGATGAGCGAAACGGCACGACAGCGTTATGACCATGGCGGTTTCGATGCAGCGCATATCGAGCAATTCCTCGGCGGCGACGAGTTCGCGCCGGCACCGTCCAGGCCCGTCCCCACAACGCTCGCCGAGGGCATCATCGAAGGTGACTATCTGCCGGCGATCTTCGCCGCCATGGTCAAGGCCCAGGTCGAGCAGGCCGACCGGCAGTCGGTGTCCAATGCCGAGCAGCGCTGGGCGGACTGGAAGGAGGGCGCCTGGCGGGTGCTGCTGGGCATCACCCAACTACCGTTTGCCGGCCTGCTGCCTTATGTCGGGCGTCTGGTGGAGGTGCTCGGCTGGCTGGTGGTCCTGAAGATCGGTCACGACGATCTACGGGCACTGGACAGCGACAATCGGGCGGAACAGTCGGCGGGAGCGGCGGACCTGTTGTTCAATCTCGCAGCCTTGCTGCTGCACTATCGCGCCGCTTCCGCCCCGGGTGAAACCGAGGCACCGCCGTTGCCCAGGCCTGCGCCGCCGCGCACGGAAGCGTTGCCCGCGCCGACCATCGCGCGGGCGCCCGACTTGCCCCGAGTCGAATTGAGTGCGTGGTCGATGTCGGGCTGGCCAATCCCCGATTCGCTGATGAGGCGGGTTCGCGCCTATCGTCTGCGTGCGTTTGACAAACCGGTATCGGCCTTGGCCGAACTGGGTCGTGTGGCGGACTCGGGGCCGGCTCGGGGATTGGTCCATATCGAGGATGCCGGCAAGGGCAAATGGTGTGCATTGATCCAGGGTGATCTTTACGAGGTGGCCTGGGAGGCCGACGAGGAGGGCATCAGAGTCGTCGACGAGCACGGCAATGCCGGACCCTGGGTGCGCAGCGACGAACAGGGGCGCTGGAGCCTGGATATGCGTTTACGCGGTGGCAGTCCGCCCAAGCGGGCCCAGGCCGGTGGAGGGCAAAACCTCGTCGAGGCGCGCGAGACACTGATAGCACTCAACCAGCAGACCAAGGATAGCGAGCCGTCGATCAGCAGCAGTGTCAAGCGCTGGAGGCTGGCGACCGAGGGCGAGACGGCCAAGCGGGTCACCTACGAGCGTCGAACCGCACTGCTTGGCGAGATGACCGCCTTGCTGGAGGAAAATCTGCAGAACTACCGCCAACAACTGGACCTGAGCAAAAAGTTGATGGCCGATACCCGGCTGATCAAGGCTGCGCGGCCCTTTCAGATCAATGCGCTGGACAACGGGGTGATGGGACTGCAGACCTTGCTCCATGCCCAGCAGACCTGGTTGTTGGAACGACTGGGTATGCCCTATTCGAGGGCTTCCCAACTGCCTGAAGCAGAGCAGTTGGCACCGGCTTTGGTCCAGGCCGAGTGGGAGCGTGATGCCACGGCCACTGATAAGGCGGTCGACTGGGCCCTTTGGCAGAAGGACTGGCTCGATCAACTGAGACAGATACGCGACGGCCGGGAGAATTATCAGCGGCTGATTAAAACGGTCGGCTGGGGCTCCATCGAGGTGGAAGTGCGCGCCTGGAAGATTGCGCAGTTGAAGAACCGTTTTGCCCTGGGCGAGCTGACGCCCGAGCATCTCGGGCAGGAAATGTTTGAGGACATCTGGGATCAGATCCATCGCTCGTATGTGTCCTATTACTCCTCTCTCGATGCCCTTGATGAGGTCAAATTGTTGACCGGCGAGCGTATCGAGCTGCTGGAGTCGGTTGTCGAGCAATCCAGTGATCTACAGGAAAAGCTCGAGTTCTATCTGGCGACCTTGGTCAGTCGTCGCTTGCCCACGGAAAAACTCGACCAGGTGCTCGCGGCACTGAAGGCACTCGGGCAGGAGACCCGGGAAGATCTGCGCCTGTTGCTGGGCCAGGATGATTGGGAGCTGCCGCCGATGCCTGTTGCTGGCCCATCGGCCAAGAAGACCACGAGAAAAGTCATCCGTACGCGCCACCGGCAACTGTTGTCCGGTGAGGTCCAGGCACCGGCGTCGGCGGATGGCGAAGAGACCGTGCAGGTCAGCGATGTCTATGGGCAGGTGATCGAGACCTATCGGAAAAATACCGCTGATGGGCTCTGGGAAGCGGTCGTCGCCCCGGACAAACCGGCCAGGCCGGCGGTGATCAGGCCCGAGGTCGGACTGGAAAAACGGGTGTCCAACGCGCGCCAACTGCTCAACGACGAAGCGTCGGCGATCGATCGGGTCATGCGCCAGGCCGTGCGCTCCAATGCGCCCAGGGCGCAGGAGGACATCCTGCGCTTGCAGGCCGAGGCGATGGAGCACCAGGCCACGGAGATCGACAAGCTCCTCGGCGTGGCGCAAACGCCGCCGCGCAATCCGGAGCGGGTCAGGAACGCCCTGGCGGTGGTGCGGCAACTGCGTGACGCGGCCCCGAGATTGCGGGCTTCCGGGCAGTACGCACGGATCCTCGCGATCAAGGCCAATCCACCGGAAATGCCGCGTATCGACTACCTGTTGGGGCTGGGCGAAGTGAGCATCCGCAAGGAAGGCGAGCGGATCCCGCTCGGCAAGAATGATTTCCTGCAGGAGTATGCTTTGCTCGACAAGGACGGCAAGCCGCTGTGGTACGCGCACTTTCATTACCCGAGCCTGTCGGCACTCGACTCGGCCTTCGGTGCCGCCCACTTGAAAACCCTCGAGCAGCGCAAGCTCGGCGGCAAGTACCAGTCGCTGGAGCAGGAAAAGGCCTTCAAGAAGATCCAGACGGGGAAGGGGGGCAGTGCCAACCTGGCGTTGCAGATCTATCGCAGCCGGATCGACCTGGCGGCGGCGCAACAGTATTTTTTCCCGGTGCCCGCGAACCCGGTTGATTGAACCGCGTGACGCGGTATAGCCCGCTACCGCGCGAGGGCTGACAGGTTCCTGTTAGCTGGCCGCTTTCCCATGTCAAGGATTGCGGCCTCATGATCTCCCTGCCGACCTCGCTGGAGACTTCACTTCAACACTACCGAAACACCGCCCGCACGCTTTTCGCCGCTCGACCGACACTGTCGTCGGTGGTGGACTCGCTGGTGCAGGCGGCGCTGGACCAACAGGCTCCCGACCTCAGGGTTCAGGGGCAACGGATCCAGGCTGAAACCCTCTGGCTCGGAGAGCGGGAGCCGGCCTCCCGCTATCGATACAGCGGCTTGTCCGAAGTCCTGTTGCGGCGCTTCAGCGAAGGCTGGAGCCCGCGTTATGACGCTCCCGATTCGATACTGGTGAGTCGGGCACCCGGCTCGCCGGTCGAGGTTGCGGTCACGACGGTGGACCTGAAACGGTTGGGCGCGGCGCTCGATCAGTGGGGCGATGCCCTGCTCGAAGTGTTCAAGGCACAACTGGTTGCGTTCTGGAATGAACCGGTGCCCGACTGGGCGGGCAAGGTCCCGGGCTCGGACGCCTGGGTGCCTGGTTGGGATCGACACGCGCCGGAGATTCCCAGCCGTTGCGCGGCCCTCTCGAACCTGCTGTTCGTTTCGATGTACGGCGCCGGCAGCATGCCCAATAGCCAGGCGCTCCAGGCCAGCCAGATGTTGCCCAAGGCGCTGGTCAGCGAAGACCAGTCGATCCGTGACAGCCTGCTGGGCAAGAATGCCCTGGCGGCTTATCTGCTGCATGCCAAGGGCCGGCGGCAACGGCTTGGCGTCACGCCCGTCGCGGTGGTTTTCGCCCGCCAGCTGTCAGCCTCGGACTTTGCCTATTTCCTGCTCCGCCCGGGTCATGACGTACAGCGCTTGCAGCCAGTCGATGAGCTCTGGACGCTATTGCGTGGTCAGGTGCCGGACCCCGGGAAGGTCGACCTGATCCCCTCGCAGCTGAATGTCTTCGACAACCTGGCCGGGGCCTTGCTGGAAAACCAGTTGCGCGCGCTGGAGCGTTTGCCGCGCGGCGTTACGCAGGGAGCTGGCGAGTCCTGGTCGGCGCGCGTCGAGCGCATCACCGATCCGGGAGACTGGTTTGCTACGCCCGCACCCGTGCCGCTCACCCCTCTGCAACGGCGGGTGCGCGAGGTGGCGCCGCTGTGGCTGCTGAACGCCGCAGAGGCGGACCGGCGCGGTTATGCCGGGTTGTTATCGACCTTGGTCGCGGCACTGGGCAAGTCTTCGTCCCACAGTATTTTCGACGAGGTGGCTTCGCTGTCGCGCTTTAGCCGACAGGCGCTGAGGTCGGCCATGGCGCGGCGGCATCCGCGGATGCCGGAGATCCGCATGCAGGACATCCTCCTGACGCTGGAGAAGTACCGGCGCAAGCCGCTGTTGCCGGACGTGCTGGGTGAGTTCGAGGAAGTCCAGTTGACGCTGCCCGAACTGGCGCTGGAAAACCTCGATGATTTTCGTTTCGGCGCGACGCGGATGCGTGTCCGGCTCGCCGCTGATGTGCCGCTGCCGGACTGGATGACGGCCGACTATCTACTGGAACTGATCGCCGAGGTGGATATCGGTGCCGGCTACCGGGCTTACCTGCGGCAGCGGCTGTTGGACGATACGCGGTATGCGGTGTTCCGCCAGCAACGCTTTTTTCACCAGATCCAGGCCCAACTGCCCTTGGCGGCATTGGAGCTCAAGCTCCGAGGCGAACAGGGTATGACCGAAATGGGCTATCGGCTGGTCAGGGCGATGTTGGCGTTCGACGCCCGTGATCGCCAGGTCGACGGCCTGCCGATCGTGCTCCGGCCGCTGGCCTTTCTGGCCAGTCCTGGGGCGAGCCCGGACAAGGCTGCGGGCATGTTTCTTATCGAACCCCGGGATACCCGCCGGGGCCCGCATCTGCTTTACCGTCCGCTGTTCGACCCGCCCCTGGGCGAGTATGTCTGCCGGCCGGCGCTGCTGGAGGCAGTCGGGCAATCGGGAGCCTTGCAGGACAGTGTGTTGGCCGGGCTCCCCGCCAATCGACGTGCGGTGTATGCCAACGGCGGTTTCCGTCAGCCCCATCTCGGCTCGGTCCTGCCGGGTGATGAAGCCGCGCCGTTGCCGGCACCGGCGGCACCGGCAACCCTGGGCGACGAGGAAGTCGCCGAGGACTATGTCCACCATCTGTTTCATGCCTGCATCAACGCGGTGATCCGCCAGGCCGATATGCAGTTGTGGTCGAATGCGGAAAAACGTTGGGCGCGCTTGAAGGACAGCGGATGGCAACTGTTCAGCTCAATGCTGATGTTTGCCAGCGGCCCGTTGACCCAGGCCAGCTGGTTGATCATGCTCTACCGGGGTATTCGCCAGGACCTGCCGGGGTTGCAGGGCGACGACGAGGATGCCCGGGCCCAGGGCTGGGCCGATATGCTGAGCAACCTGGCGGCGGTTCTGTTGCATGAGGTGACGGCGGATGAGCGCGAGCCGTTGCCGGAGTCGTTTACCACCCCGGAGTCGGCGGATCAGCACGAGCCCTTGGCGATCGAGGGGGAGGTGTCGCTTGAGCGGATCACAGCGCCTCCGACTTCCGACGATTCGCCACCACTGCCTTTCGACTTGTCCTGGTCGAATCCGCGCCAGGCCCTGTCGATGGCCTCGCGCAAAGCCCTGGAGAAGTTCAGTGTCAGGGGCTTCGACACGCCGCCGCGACTCGATAGCCTTGGTTCGGTTTCCGCAAGCGGTCCGAACAAGGGACTGGTGCATCTCGGGGGCCCCGGGGACACGGGCTGGCACGCGCTGATCGAGAATGCCCTGTATCAGGTCGCGTGGAGTGATGACGGTCCCCGTGTGGTCGATGCTTCGGGCGTTCCGGGGCCGTTTCTGGAGCGCGATGAGCAAGGTCGCTGGCGCTTCGATCTGCGTCTGCGCCTGCGCGGTGGCAGCGGCCGCGAAACCGTGCAGGCGCGCCTGCAGCGCAAGCTGCGCGACCGGGCGAGCGCGCTGCACGAGCAAATGACCCAGGCTTCGGCGCGCGTCGGCACCCTGTTGAACGAGGCCGAAATACTGCGCAAGCGTCTTGAGACCATGAGCGAGGGCAAGACCGCGAAGAACTTCAGCGACCGGCAACGCAGTGACAAACGTCGCGAATACCTGGGCAAGCTGGAGGGCTTGCAGGTGGCCCTCGAAGAAAAGATCCGCCTTATCAAGGCGTTCAATGACAATCGCCAGGTGGTGCCCAAATCGGCGACGCTGGTGGCCGCCTTGGCCGACAGCGTGCGCAATTGCCGGACATTGTTGAACCTGTCCCTGGCGGTGGGCCGCGAAGGCAGCCTGAGTGCCCGGGAGATCAACGAGATGATCGCCGCCGACTCGGATGCCCGTTATGCCCAGGTCGTCGCCAACCTGAAGAACAATGTCGAGATCACCGACAAGCAGATCCTCTGGAGCACCCGGGAATATGCCGCGCTCGATGAGTTGCGGGCGCTTCCCGAACTGGGGCCGGCGCAAGCCGCCGCACTGCAGCAGGCACCGGTGCAGCCGTTCACCCCGTTGGATTGGCAGGCGGTGCAACTGTCGACCCTGCTGGCCTTGACCCTGGACGAACTGCCCTTGCAGATCACCTTGCAAATGGACGATCAGATTTTCGCGGCCATCAAGCACAGCGCCGAGCAAACCCGGTACGTGACCAACACCATCAATCGCCTGAGTGCCGAAGATCCGCGCCAGGACCGCATCGATGCCTTGCTGACGGCCGTCAATCGCTACGATGAGACCCACGACTTGCTGAATTATTTGCAGGGCCTGATGCCGCAACAGCGCCTGCTCGAATACGCCACGCGCCTGTCGAGGCTGCTGGCGCAGTTGCGTGAAGGGGCGCTGAACAGACTGTTCGAATTATGGGAAGAGGCCGCGCCGGCCGAACCCGATCCCGTGCCCAGGCCCGCTCCGGTGGCTGGCGGCACGCGCAAGAAGTTTATCCGCACCCGCAACCGTGAAGTGTTTGTCGGCCGGGTATGCGAGCGTACGCCCGAACAGGAGGATGAGATCGTCGAGATCACCGATCCCAACGGCGCACTGGTGTCGGCCTTCAAGGAGAACAAGGAGGATGCCCGGGACACCTTCTGGGAGGAAGTGAAGGCCGAGCCGGCACCGCCGATCCCGCGCAAGGTCGGACTGTCCCGGCTGGTGACCCAGGGTCAGGCCGAGCGCGAGGGTGTCGAGGCCTTGATTCGCCAGGTGATGGCGTTGACCGGAACCTCCAAGGACCCCCGCGACCTGCAAGGTATCCTGGAGCTGAAGGCGCAGAAACTGAACGCCTTGGCGGACGATATCCAACAGGCCCTCACTGAGAGCGGCGGGACATCGGCGCCCATGAAAACCGCTCAAACGCTCAAGGACAGCTTGCGCCGCGAAGCCGCCGGGCTGATCGCCGAAGGGCGTCAGGCGCGTATCACCGCGATCAAGCGCAATCCCCCGCGGTTGGCGCGCCTGCAGTATCTGAAAGAGCAGGACCAGGTGGATATTCACCGCGCCGGCGGGCGACAGGCGCAGGAACAGGGCGGTTTCCTGCAAGAGTATGTGGTCAGCCACAAGGATGGCCGCCCCCTGTGGTACGCGCATTTCCATTACCCGGCAGCCACCACGGCGGATGCCGGGTTTGTCAGCGCGCATCTCAAGACCCTTGCGCAACGGCGCCTGGGCAGCAAGGCCCAGGCCACGGCCCGGCACCGGGCGGCGACGAGGATCGAGGCCGGGCAGGGCGGCCGGGCGCAGTTGACGCTGGATATCCACCGGGGCCAGATCCTCGACAAGCCTGTGGCCCAGGCGCTGTTTTTCAATACTGGCGAAGTGGATAGAGCCACTTGAAAACAGGCCGCTTGGCGTCTGCAATCAGTGTCCCGACCGATATCGAGACAGACATCCGCCTGCCGCTGGGCTAAGGTGTGTCAGAGCTTTTTCATCGATATCGGGAGTACCCTGCATGCAACTGGGAATCATCGGACTGGGCCGCATGGGCGGCAATATCGCGCGGCGCCTGATGCTTGATGGCCATCAGACAGTGGTGTATGACCGCAATACCGACTTCGTCAGCACCCTGGCTAAAGAGGGCGCCAGTGGCGTCGCCGACCTGTCGGCGCTGGTGGCCGGCCTGGATAAACCGCGCGCGGTCTGGGTGATGCTGCCGGCCGGTGCGCCGACCGAGGACACCATTGCCGAACTGAGTAAACTGCTGGACGCCGGCGATGTGATCATCGACGGCGGCAATACTTTCTACAAGGACGATATCCGTCGCGGCCAGGAGCTGGCGCAAAAGGGCATCGACTATATTGATGTCGGCACTTCCGGTGGGGTCTGGGGCCTGGAGCGCGGTTACTGCATGATGATCGGCGGTGACGCCAAGGTGGTCGAACGCCTCGATCCGCTGTTCGCCAGCCTGGCCCCCGGGATCGGCAGCATTCCCCGCACCCGCGACCGGGTCAGCGCCGACGACCGCGCCGAGCGCGGTTATATCCATGCCGGCCCGCCGGGCTCCGGGCACTTCGTCAAGATGATCCACAACGGCATCGAGTACGGCATGATGCAGGCCTTCGCCGAGGGCTTCGACATCCTCAAGACCAAGAACTCGCCGAGCCTGCCCGAGGACCAGCGTTTCGACCTGAACCTGGGGGATATCGCCGAAGTCTGGCGGCGCGGCAGCGTGGTTTCGTCCTGGCTGCTGGACCTGACCGCCGACGCCCTGGCCAGTGACCCGAAACTCGACGGTTACAGCGGCGCGGTGGCCGACAGCGGCGAAGGGCGTTGGACCATCGAGGCGGCCATGGAACAAGCGGTGCCGGTCCCGGTGCTGTCCAATTCGCTGTTTGCCCGCTTCCGCTCCCGCCAGCAAAGCACCTATGGTGACAAACTGCTGTCGGCCATGCGCTTCGGCTTCGGCGGCCATGTGGAGACACCGAAAAAATGAATGCCTCCCGTAGCAAGCGCAAGGTAGAGCCCCCGCCGCCGACCACGCTGTTTCTGTTCGGTGCCCATGGGGACCTGGTCAAGCGCCTGTTGATGCCGGCGCTCTACAACCTGACCCGCGATGGTCTGCTGGGCGATAACCTGCATATCGTCGGGGTCGATCACAACGCCATCAGCGATGCCGATTTCGCCAAGAAACTCGAAGACTTCAGTCGCGCCGAAGTCGCGGCCAAGACCGGGGAAGGCGCGGAGACCGCGCTGGATGCCGAACTCTGGAAGCGCCTGGCCAAACACATCAGTTACGTGCAGGGCGACTTCCTCGACGACGCGACCTATGTCGCCCTGGGCGAGAAAATCATCGCCAGCGGCACGGGCAACGCGATGTTCTACCTGGCCACCGCGCCGCGCTTCTTCAGCGAAGTGGCGCGGCGCCTGGGCGCGGCCGGCTTGCTGGAGGAAAGCGACGGGGTGTTTCGTCGGGTGGTGATCGAAAAACCCTTCGGTTCCGACCTGGCCACCGCCGAAGCCTTGAACGCCCGCCTGCTCAAGGTGATGAGCGAGAAGCAGATCTATCGCATCGACCATTACCTGGGCAAGGAAACCGTGCAGAACATCCTGGTCAGCCGTTTCTCCAGCGGTCTGTTCGAAGCGTTCTGGAACAACCATTACATCGACCATGTGCAGATCACCGCCGCCGAGACCGTCGGCGTCGAGACCCGTGGCAGTTTCTACGAACACACCGGCGCCCTGCGGGACATGGTGCCCAATCACCTGTTCCAGTTGCTGGCGATGGTGGCGATGGAGCCACCGGCGGCGTTCGGTGCCGATGCGGTACGCGGTGAAAAGGCCAAGGTGGTC
Organism: Pseudomonas gingeri; assembly: GCF_013385425.1. Lineage (GTDB taxonomy): Bacteria > Pseudomonadota > Gammaproteobacteria > Pseudomonadales > Pseudomonadaceae > Aquipseudomonas > Aquipseudomonas gingeri_D. The sequence goes on from NZ_JACAQA010000020.1 coordinate 100,285, forward strand.
GGCGCGATCCGTCCCTGGACGGTCGAGGAGGCCCGGGCCAATTCGGTGCGCGGCCAGTACCAGGCCGGCGAACTGGGCGGCAAGGCCGTGCCCGGTTATCGTGAAGAAAGCAACGTGGCGCCCGAAAGCAACACCGAGACCTATGTCGCGCTCAAGGTGATGATCGACAACTGGCGCTGGGTCGGCGTGCCGTTCTATCTGCGCACCGGCAAGCGCATGAATGTGCGCAACACGGAAATCGCCATCTGCTTCAAGCCGGCGCCCTATGCGCAGTTCCGCGACACCGAGGTCGAGCGCCTGCAGCCGACCTACCTGAAGATCCAGATCCAGCCCAACGAAGGCATGTGGTTCGACCTGCTGGCCAAGCGTCCGGGGCCGGCACTGGAAATGACCAATGTCGAGCTGGGTTTTGCCTACAAGGACTTCTTCGAGATGCAGCCGTCCACCGGCTATGAAACCCTGATCTACGATTGCCTGACCGGTGACCAGACGCTGTTCCAGCGCGCCGACAATATCGAGAACGGCTGGCGGGCGGTGCAGCCGTTCCTCGATGCCTGGGGCGAGGACGATCAGGTGCAGGGCTACAAGGCCGGGGAAAATGGCCCGGCTGCCGCCGACGAACTGCTGGCACGTGATGGCCGTGTCTGGCGCAGCCTCGGATGAAGGCGGTGGTGCGGTATCCGATCCGTTTGCTGCTCAGCGATATGGACGGCACCTTGTTGGGGCCCGATCACAGCCTCAGTCCGCGCACGGTCGAGGCCGTGGAGGCGTTGCGCGCGGCGGGGGTGTTTTTCAGCCTCGCCACCGGACGCCCGCCGCGGGCCATGCGCCAGCAGATCGAGGCGCTGGGGGTGGATATTCCCACCGCGGCGTTCAATGGCGGCACGCTGGTCAACCCCGACGGCAGTTACCTGGTGACGCATTACATCCCCCGCGAAGCGGCGGTGACCACCCTGGAGTTGTTGTCGCGGCATGAGGAGGTTGAGGTCTGGGTGTTTGCCGACAACCATTGGCTGCTGCGTAACCCCCACGGCACCATGGTCCCTCGGGAGCAGCATGCACTGGGTTATGCGCCGACGGTGGTGGACGATTTCACGGCGTACCTCGACCGCATCGACAAGATTGTCGGCGCCAGTGGCAACGGACAATTGCTGATTGACCTGGAGTCGGTGTTGCAGCCGTTGGTGGCGGAGCAGGCGCTGGCCAGTCGATCGCAGCGTTCCTACCTGGATATCACCGCGATGCAGGCGAACAAGGGCGAGGCGTTGCTGACGTTGGCCAAATACCTTGGCGTGCCCTTGGAGCAGACGGCGGCCATCGGCGATGGCGGCAACGACCCGGCGATGTTCCACCGGGCGGGGTTGGCGATTGCCATGGGGCAGGCGGAGGAGGTGGTCAAGCGTCAGGCGGATGTGGTCACTGGTAGCAATAGCGAGGATGGTGCGGCGCAGGCCATTGAGCAGTTTATTCTGGCCAGGCGATAGATCAGCTGTGGATGGCCGCCTCTGGCGGTTCGCGGGCAAGCACCGCTCCCACAATGTCCGAGCCGCTCCCGGTTTTGCGTACGACGAAAAACCTGTGGGAGCGGTGCTTGCCCGCGAACCGCCGCAGGCGGCCATTCCCCTCCCGAGCCGAAGAACTGCCCGGTCCTGCTTTTGGCACATCCGCTTCCTCCAGCCACACCTGCCTGCTTGCTATAGTTCCAACCTTTCCAGTGCCCTGCCAAGGATGCCCGTCATGTCCGAATACCAAGCCTTCCACGTCGAACTGGTAGACAACATCGCCCATGTCCGGATCAATCGCCCGGAAAAGATCAACTCGATGAACGCCGCCTTCTGGAGCGAAATCATCGAGATCTTCCAGTGGATCGAAGACACCGACGCCGTGCGTGTGGTGGTCATCAGCGGCAACGGCAAACACTTCTCCTCCGGGATCGACCTGATGATGCTGGCCTCGGTGGCCAACGAACTGGGCAAGGATGTCGGCCGCAACGCCCGCCTGCTACGGCGCAAGATCCAGGAGTTGCAAGCATCCTTCAATGCTGTCGACAACTGCCGCAAGCCGGTCCTGGCGGCGATCCAGGGTTACTGCCTGGGCGGTGCCGTCGACCTGATCGCCGCCTGTGACATGCGCTACTGTGCCGAGGACGTGCAGTTTTCCATCAAGGAAGTGGATATCGGCATGGCCGCCGATGTCGGCACTCTGCAACGTTTGCCCCGTATCATCGGCGACGGCATGCTCCGCGAGCTGGCGTATACCGGTCGCCACTTCGGTGCCGACGAAGCGATCCGCATCGGCCTGGTCAATCGCGTCTACCCCGATCAGGCGGCCTTGCTCGACGGTGTGTTGGGCATTGCCCGGGAAATTGCCGCTAAATCGCCGATTGCCGTCACCGGAACCAAGGCGATGGTCAGCTATATGCGCGACCATCGGATCGATGACGGTCTGGAATACGTTGCCACCTGGAACGCCGCCATGTTGCAATCCACTGACTTGCGCGTCGCCATCGCCGCGCACATGAGCAAGCAGAAAGCCGAATTCCCTGATTGACGCCTAGGACTCTCCCGATGACTCAACGCTGGACAACCGCAGTACTGGATATCGAGCAGACCGGCGGCTGGGCCGTGGTGCATAGCCCCGCCGGTTTTCTGCTGGACGACAATGGGGTGCTGTTTCCTCGCGAGTGGCTCAAGCGCCAGGACCTGTCGCTGTTGGCCGAGCATGGCATCGGGCATCTGGACGGCGAACCGGTCTACCTGCTGGAGCTGAAGTCCGGCTTCGAACTACCGGGCGGTCGCTGGCAGGGCCTGCGGACATTTATGCTCGAGGGCGATCACACGCTCTATCGCATGCTCGGTTATGCCGCGCAGATCGCTACCTGGGCCCGCGAGCACCGCTTCTGCGGCAGTTGCGGCCAGGCCATGACCCAGGTGCCTCTGGAGCGGGCGATGTTCTGCCAGTCCTGTGACTTGCGCAGTTACCCGCGGATTTCGCCGAGCATGATCGTGCTGGTGACCCGGGGCGACGAAGTGCTGCTGGCCCGTTCGCCGCGTTTTGTGCCCGGGGTCTACAGCACCCTGGCCGGTTTCGCCGAGCCGGGTGAGTCGGCGGAGGAATGCCTGATTCGGGAAGTGCGCGAGGAAGTGCAGGTCGAGGTGAAGAATATCCAGTACATGGGCAGCCAGTGCTGGCCGTTCCCGCACTCGATGATGCTGGGGTTTCACGCCGAGTATGCCGGTGGCGAGATTGTTCCCCAGGCGGATGAGATCGAGGATGCGCAATGGTTCAGCATCCACGATATGCCGCCGTTGCCGGCTTCGCGTTCAATCGCCCGTTACCTGATCGACCTGTACCTGGCCAGGCGCCTGGGGTATGCGGAACCGCTGCTGCCGGTCTAGCCTTACACCGCTCAATTCATGGCCATGCACCGTCCTTGTAGGAGCCGGCTTGCTGGCGATGGGATCTGATAGCCGACATCATCGTCGCCTGGAAAATCGCTATCGCCAGCAAGCCGGCTACAACAGGTTATGGGGTGTTCTCTGGATTCAGGCCACGCTGAACCAGTGTTGCCAGGCCAGGCGTACGGTCAGGCCGAGGACCACGGTGATAAACACCGGGCGGATAAACTTCGCGCCGCCGCTGATGGCGGTGCGGGCACCGAAGAAGGCACCGACCATCACCGATATGCCCATGCACAGGCCGATCACCCAGTCCACCTGGCCGGAAAACACGAACACCGAGAGTGCGGCGGCATTGCTGACGAAGTTCAGGCTGCGGGCCACGCCGCTGGCCTTGACCAGGTCGATGGGGTAGAGCAGCAGGCTGCTGACGGTCCAGAAGGCACCGGTGCCGGGACCGGCCACGCCGTCATAGAAGCCCAGGGCGAGGCCCTGGGGCAGTTGTCGTTTCTTTTTGATCGGCGCGTTGCTGTCCAGCGGCACCTTGGGCGTGCCGCCGAACAATAGGTACAGGCCGCAGGCGAAGACGATCACCGGGAGCATCTTGTTCAGCCAGTCGGCGGGCATGAAGTGCGCGGTCACGGCACCGATCAGCGCGCCGACGAAGGTGCCGAGAATCGCCAGTTTCCATTGCCCCGGCTGAAACAGCTTGCGCCGATAGAAGGTGAAACCGGCGGTGGCGGAGCCGAAGGTCGAACTGAGTTTGTTGGTGCCCAGCACCAGGTGCGGTGGCAGTCCCGCGGTGAGCAGGGCCGGGGTGGTGAGCAGCCCGCCGCCGCCGGCGATGGCGTCGATAAATCCGGCGATAAAGGCAACGACGGTGAGAATGGCGAGGGTGGTCAGGTCTACGCTGAGATCGAAAGGCATGGGGTCGGCTTACTATCGGCAGGTGGCGCGGCAGGGCCGCGCCGAAAGGCCGTCATCTTACCCATTACCGAATGTTGCCGCGACCTTATCCCATGGGGTGCTTGTTCTGACGCCTTCGCGGCGGTGGACCAGGCACCACAAATGTTGACTATGACTTTGATTGCGGGCCGTTACCGATCTGCCAATCATAGGGCGGCTCAGTCCCGTTGATCCGCCAATCCCCGACAATCCTTGCCTTGTAGATCGCCGGATTGTGCGACGACACCGTCCGCGCATTGCGCCAGTGTCGGTCCAGCGCCTTGCCCTGGCGGATATCCGAAGCCCCCAGGGCATTGAACAATTCACTGGTGGCCCGCTGGATCAACTCGGACACCACCACCTGGGCGGTGGCGGACTCGATTTCCGCGTCCACATTGGCTTGCCGTTCAGCCTCAGTGTCAGCACCGAACCGGGCAATATAAGCCCGTTGCGCCGGATGCGCGGCCCGCACCGCACTGGCTTCGGCGGCATACACCAGGGCGGCGACTTCGCCCACCACCTGCTGCACCTGGGCGTCGCCACTGACATGGGGGGCATTGCCATGGCTGTAGATCCGTTTGCGCTCGCGGACCTGATGCGCCACATCCTTCAACGCCGCCCGGCCGATCCCGGCGAGGGTCGCCAGCAACACTAACTGATAGAACGCGGTCTGGTATTTGAAGCGGGTGGCGAAGTCGATCACATGCCCGGCTTCCACCGGGGCATCGATAAAACGCGAGGTCCCGCTGCCGGTGGTGCGCTGGCCGAAACCATCCCAGTCGTCGCTGTGTTCGACCCCCGGCTGGCGTGCGCGCACGGCGGCGATGACATTGCCACCGGTGTCGCTGCGGCGGGCGTAGACGTCGATCCAGTCGGCAAAAATGCTCCCGGTGCTGTAGAACTTCTCGCCATTGAGGCGCCAGTGTTCGCCGTCCGGGGTGACTTTGGTGCCGACATCGCCAATCACCACATTGCCGATTTCGGTCCAGGCGCAGCCGACGATATCGCCGTCGACGAAGCGCTTGAACCACAGGTCGCGATTCGACCCGGGCGCGGCATTCAAGCGGTCCTCGGCAAAGGCGAAATGTCCGCGCAAGGCCTGGGGCACGTTGGAGTCGGCTTCGGCCAGTTCGATCAGCAGTTGGAACAGCTGGGGCAGGGAAGCACCGCCACCGCCATATTCCACCGGCACCCGTACGGCGCCAAAACCGGCCTGCTTGAGCCACTGGATCGGCTCGTGGGGCAGGTTGCGCGATTGCTCCCGTTCCAGCGCCCCGGCGGCGATACGGGCGAAGATCGGCCGAAAGCGTTCGGCCAGGGGTTCGTAGTCGACGCCAAGGGATAGCGGGTTGATCACCTGGTGTTCGGTCATGGGACAGCTCCTTGAGGGCAGGCAGAGAAAAATGCGATTGCCAGGAGCGGTTGCAGGGTCCATGCCGAGAGCGCCAGGCCCGGTGGCGCGGGCGATTGCCGTGGGCGGGTGAGGGACAACTGTTGCCTGATGCACAGCGCTTCAACAAATCGTCCGCCAGGCCACAGCGCCCGGGGTGTATCGATCCCGTGTGGGTAGCGCGCTTTTGTGGGAGAGGAGCTTGCCCGCGAAGCTCTTGGCGGCCTTGAGTACGCCTTCGCGGGCAAGCTCCGCTTCCACATAAGCGTCGCTCCCGCATAAACACTTCCTCCACTGAGGCCTCTTTCTGCCAGGAGGGTTCCCGGTCACTGGCACGCTTGCTGCTCTGACCCTCTGACATTCCCCGGTCCGAGGTCAGATACCATGAGTCAGCAAGCCGTAAAATTCGCCTACTGGGTGCCCAATGTCAGCGGTGGGCTGGTGGTCAGCAAGATCGAACAGCGCACCCGTTGGGATATCGACTACAACCGCAAGCTGGCGCAGTTGGCGGAAGAGGCCGGGTTCGAATACGGCCTGACCCAGATTCGTTTCACCGCCGGCTACGGCGCCGAATACCAGCATGAGTCGGTCGCCTTCAGCCATGCCCTGCTGGCCGCGACCACCAGGCTGAAGGTGATTGCCGCGATCCTGCCCGGCCCCTGGCAGCCGGCGTTGGCGGCCAAGCAACTGGCGACCATCGATCAACTCACCGGCGGCCGGATCGCCGTCAATATCGTCAGCGGCTGGTTTCGCGGTGAGTTCCACGCCATCGGCGAACACTGGCTGGAACACGACGAGCGCTATCGCCGCTCCGAAGAGTTCATCCGTGCGCTGAAAGGTATCTGGACCGAAGAGCAGTTCACCTTCAAGGGCGACTTCTACCGCTTCAATGACTACAGCCTCAAGCCCAAGCCCCTTAGCCAGCCGCATCCGGAGATCTTCCAGGGCGGCAGTTCCCGGGCGGCGCGGGATATGGCGGCGCGGGTCTCGGATTGGTATTTCACCAACGGCAACACGCCCGAAGGGATCAAGGCCCAGGTCGATGATATTCGCGCCAAGGCGGCCGCCAACGGCCACTCGGTAAAAGTCGGGGTGAACGCCTTTGTCATCGCCCGCGACACCGAGGAAGAGGCCCGTGCGGTGCTGGCGGAAATCATCGACAAGGCCGACCCCGAGGCCGTCGGCGCCTTTGGCGATGCGGCGAAACAGGCGGGCAAGTCGTCGCCGGAAGGCGAGGGCAACTGGGCCAAGTCCAGCTTCGAGGACCTGGTGCAATACAACGACGGCTTCAAGACCAACCTGATCGGCACGCCGCAGCAGATCGCCGAACGGATCGTTGCCCTGAAAGCCGTGGGCGTGGACCTGGTGCTGGCGGGGTTCCTGCACTTCCAGGAAGAGGTGGAGTACTTCGGCAAACGGGTGTTGCCGCTGGTGCGGGAGCTGGAAGCGAAGAAGGTCGCAAGGGCGGAGGAAGCGCTGGCCTGAGGTCTCGTCCAGGTGTTCACCCAGCAACAGTGAAGCGGCATTGTGTTCTTCTGCGTGCGCCGCGCTGTTGCTGGGTAAACGCCATAACCCTATGAAAATCAACAAATAATAATTCAGGCACAGAAGCTGCAATAACCCAGGCAACACTATTCGCCCGAGAGCGTTCCATGTCGTCCTTGCCTGAATCCGCCGTTTACCCGATCCATTCCCCCAACGCCCACTTGATCCGTGACGAGGCCGAAGCGCTCGCGGTTGCCCACGGCGTTGCCGCTTATCTGCTGGAGCACGACGCAGAGCGTGATCGTACCTGCCAGGTGCCCGCCGAAGTGGTGGATCGCTATTCCAACAGTGGTCTCTGGGGCATCAGCGTGCCGCGCGAATTCGGCGGCGCCCAGGTTTCCTATGCGGTATTGGCCGAAGTGATTGCGATCATCTCGGCGGCCGATCCGTCTCTGGGGCAGATCCCGCAGAACCACTACTGCCTGCTGGAAGACATCCGCCTGCAAGGCACCCCCGAGCAGCAAGCGCATTTCTTCGCCCTGGCCCTGCAGGGCCATCGATTTGCCAATGCCCTGTCGGAAACCGGCGGCAAGAATGTCCAGGACATCCAGGCGACGATTCGTCGTCACGGCGACGGGCATGTGATCAACGCTCGCAAGGGTTACTGCACCGGCTCGTTGTACGCCCACTGGCTGGCGGTACTGGCCCTGGATGACGAGCAGAAAGGCCAACTGGCGTTTGTTCAGCGCGGTACGCCGGGCCTGGTGATCGTCGATGACTGGGACAGCATCGGCCAGCGCACCACTTCCAGCGGCACGGTGCTGGCCGAGGATCTGAAGGTGCCGGCCTTCAACCTGTTCCCCACGTATCGCTCCTACGAAAGCCCGACCCTGGCCGGGCCTTTCGCCCAACTGACCACCGCCGCCATCGATGCCGGCATTGCCCGCGCGGCTCTACGCGATACCGTGGCTTTTGTACGCGAATACGCCCGTCCGTGGATCGACGCGGGGGTGGACAAGGCCAGCGAAGACCCCCTGACCATCATTCAGATCGGCGGCCTGGAGATCCGCCTCGAAGCCGCCGAAGCCTTGCTCGAACGGGCCGGCAAAGCCCTGGATGCCGCACGTCCCGCTCCCGATGAAGACAGCGTCGCGCGGGCTTCGTTGGCGGTGGCCAAGGCCAAGGTGCTGACCACCGAAATCGCCATCGAGGCCAGCAACAAGCTCTTCGAGCTGGGCGGCACCCGTTCGACCTTGAAAAAGCACAACTTCGATCGCCACTGGCGCAATGCCCGGGTTCACACCCTGCACGACCCGGTGCGCTGGAAGTACCACGTGGTCGGCAACTGGTTGCTCAACGGCATCAAGCCACCGCGTCACGACTGGTCCTGAGTCCATGGCTGAATGGTTGAAAAATATCTACTGGGCGGACATCGCCCAGGCCTGCCTCGATACCCTGAGCATGCTCGCGGCGGCCCTGGGTTTCACCGTATTGCTGGGCCTGCCCCTGGGCGTGCTGCTGTTTCTCACCGGCAAGCGCCAGTTGCATGAAACCCTGCTGGTGTACCGCGGCTTGTCGGTGCTGGTGAATACCCTGCGTTCGCTGCCGTTCATCATCCTGCTGATCGTGCTGATTCCCCTGACCACCTTGCTGGTGGGCACGTCCCTCGGGGTGCCGGGGACCATCCCGCCGCTGGTGGTGGGCTGCACGCCGTTTTTCGCCCGGCTGGTGGAAACCGCCTTGCGCGAAGTCGACCGTGGCGTGGTCGAGGCGACCCAGGCCATGGGCGCCAGCACCTGGCAGGTGATCCGCCACACCCTGTTACCCGAAGCCCGCGCGGGTTTGCTGGCGGCGGTGACGGTGACCGCCATCGTGCTGGTGGACTACACCGCCATGGCCGGAGTGATCGGCGGCGGCGGACTGGGGGACCTGGCGATCCGCTACGGCTACCAGCGTTTCCAGACCGATGTGATGGTGGTCACCGTGATCCTGCTGCTGGTCCTGGTCCAGGGCCTGCAAATGACCGGTGATCGTCTGGTGGCCCGCTACAGCCATCGTTGAATTCATTACCCATAACCCTGAACAACCCAGGCCCAACGTCCGCCACACGCCGGCCCCTTTTGCCTCTCTGGAGCACAGCATGAAAAAGACCCTGGCCATCCTGGCTGCCCTGATGTCCCTGGCGGTTCACGCCAATGAAAAACTGATTGTCGGCGCCACCCCGGTGCCCCACGCGGAGATCCTCGAGTTCGTCAAACCGGAACTGGCCAAGGAAGGCGTGGACCTGGAAATCAAGGTGTTCAATGACTTTATCCAGCCCAACCAGCAGTTGGCGTTGAAGAACCTGGATGCCAACTACTACCAGTACCGGCCGTTCCTCGATGACTACAACAAGACCCGCCACACCAACCTGGTGCCGGTGGTCGGCGTGCATATCGAGCCGTTCGGGGCTTACTCGACCAAGATCAAGCATATTTCCGAGCTGAAGGACGGTGCCTCGGTGTCGATTCCCAATGATCCGGTGAACACCGGGCGGGCCTTGGTGCTGCTGCACGAAGCGGGTTTGATCAAGCTCAAGGACCCGAGCAATACCCTGGCGACCCAGCACGATATCGTCGAGAACCCCAAGCACCTGAAGATCCGCGAACTGGAAGGGGCGATGCTGGCCCGGTCGGTGAGCCAGGTGGATCTGGCGTTCGTGTTTGCCAACTACGCGCTGGAAGCCGGGATCGACACCAATAGCGCGTTGATCGTCGAGAAGGGCAAGGACCTGTATGTCGAGTTCCTGGTGGCGCGGCCGGACAATATCAATGACCCGCGTATCCAGAAACTGGCCAAGGCGCTGAATTCCGATGCCGTGCGGCAGTTTATCCTGACCCGCTACAAGGGTCAGATCGCCCCGGGGTTCTGAACCATGGACAGGCTCACCGCGGCTCCAGCAGCCGCGCGCCTGTCCCATGGGCACCCAACATATCGCCATAGTTGCGCAGCGGGCAGTTCTCCATCGACAGGCAACCACAGCCGATACATCCGTTGAGCTTGTCCCGCAACCGGGTCAACTGGGCGATGCGTTCGTCCAGTCCGCTCCTCCAGTTTTCCGACAGGCGCTTCCAGTCTTCGGCCGTCGGCGTACGGCCTTCGGGCAGGCTCTGCAAGGCCTGGTGAATCTCCGCCAACGGAATGCCCAGGCGCTGGGCGACCTTGATCAGGGAGACCCGGCGCAACACCTCGCGCGGATAACGACGCTGGTTACCGGCATTGCGATAGCTCTGGATCAGGCCTTTGGATTCATAGAAGTGCAGGGCGGTCACCGCCACGCCGCTGCGGGCCGCCAGTTGGCCGACCGTCAGGGCCTTGTCCGTGGGCAGGGGTTTTGGCGTTGCCATGGCGAGAAATCTCTTGACCTTGAGTTAACTGGAGGTTTTACCCTGCGTGGCCTCGGATCACAAGATCCTGTCTGACTTCACGGGGAACCTTTTCATGCCGTCGACAGAACAAAATCGCAGTTTTACTCAATTGATCCAGTTCGAGATCGAGCCTGTCCAACTGGAGGCGCTGGTCTCTGCCTTGTCCAGGCAGACCGAGCGACTGGCCCGGGTCGAGGGTGGCTTTATCAGCGGCACGGTGCAGGCCAGCGACGATGGTCGGCGTGTGCTCAACACACTGCAATGGCGTTCCAGGGAAGATGGCGAAGCGGCATTTGCCCGTTTCGAAAGCGGCGAAGAGGATTTCTGGGCACTGATCCGCGCCCACCACGCCAAGGCGGTGAGCTTCGATTCGTTCCAGGTGCTGCGCAGCATCGAGCGCAGCCAGGACGACGCCTTGCAGTGTGCCCTGGTGGGCTAGATGGACAGTTGCAACATCCGGTCACCCTGGACGTTTTCGCCTGCCCGGCGCTTGTTCACCGCCAACTCGCCGATCTTGATCAGCCGCGTGCGTGTCACATTGCGGCTCAGGCCCAGCAGGGCGGCGGTGTGCACCTGGTTGTAGTGGCTGAAACGGTAGGCGGCGCGTAGCAACGCATCCTCGACCTTTTCATGCAACGCGCCGGCCTGCTCCTCGAAGAGTTTCTGAAAAGCCCGGTTGAGCAAGGCCTCGGCCGAGTCATCGAGAGCGCTGCCGCTGTCGTCCTGGCGCTCGATGCGCAGGTTCGACAGACGCAGGTCGTCGCGCTCGATCACGCCGTCATGGCAGATCAGCAAGGTGTGATGAATGACGTTTTCCAGCTCACGGATATTGCCTGGCCAGCCGTAGCTCCTGAGCTTCTGTTCGGCACCGGGGCTGATGCGGATATCGCCATAACCCAGGCGCTGGCTGTAGCTCTCGATAAAGTGCCGGGTCAGCGGCAGGATATCGCCGGGGCGTTCGCGCAGGGGGCTGAGCTCCAGGCTGACGACGTTGAGGCGGTAATACAGGTCTTCGCGAAAGTGCCCGGCGTTGATGGCTTTTTCCAGCTGCACATTGGTGGCCGCCAGCACCCGCACATTGATCGGGATGCTTTTGCGCGAGCCCAGGCGCACCACTTCGCGTTCCTGCAGGACCCGCAACAGCTTGACCTGGATCGGCATTGGCAGGTCGCCGATCTCGTCGAGGAACAGGGTGCCGCCGTCGGCCTCTTCGAACCAGCCGGCCTTGGCGCTGAGGGCGCCGGTAAACGCGCCTTTTTCATGGCCGAACAGCTCGGCTTCCACCAGGGATTCGGAGAAGGCCCCGCAGTTGACCGCGACAAACGGGCGGTTACGCCGGGCGCTGAGGTTATGGATATGCCGGGCCACCAGCTCCTTGCCGGTGCCGGTTTCACCGATGATCAGCACGCTGGCTTCGCTCGGCGCCACTTGTTGCAGGTGGGCGAGCAGGGCCTGGGACTTGGGGTCTTCGAAGACCTGGGCGGTGGCGCGGATGGAGGTGGCCAGGGCCGGCGAGGGCGGTAACGTTAGCAGCTGCATAGGCTTCTCTAGGAATAAAAAGTGGGGATCGGCAGCGTCTGGTTCAAAGCCCAGTCGCCGAGTTCCTGGAGTTTGTAGTCCAGCGGGTCGTGCAGGCTCTGGGTCCGCAGGTTGCGCCAATGGCGGTCCAGGCGCAGGGAGGCATGGGTCGAGCGGGCACCGGTGACTTCGAACAACTTGCTGCACAGGGCCAGGCCTTCGCGGTTGGCGGCGACCTTGGCCGTGGCGATGGCGATGGCCAGGTTGCCGCGCTCCTCGCCGCTGAGGTTCTGGCCCTTGGCCCAGGCCTGGTCCAGTAACCCGGCGGCGCGCTCCACCAGCAGGCGGACACCTTCGAGGGCGACCCAGAAGTCGCCGTAGTGGTTGAGCACGTAAGGGTCCTGGCGAATATCCCGGGCGGTGGATTTGAACCAGGGCCGGGTTTCGTCGAGGGTGTATTGCCGAGCCTCTTCGAAAGCCCCTTCGGCAATGCCGAGGAACATATGGGTCAGGGTCAGTTGCGCGATCAGGGGCCGCAGGCAGGCGAAAGGTGTGCTCAAGGGGCCGGGGTCGAGCAGCAGTTCGGATTCCTCGACCCGCACCCGCTCGAAGCTGGCGCTGCCGCTGTCGGTCTGGCGCTGGCCCATGTTGTGCCAGTCGTCATGCAGGGTGATGCCACTGCGCCCGCTGGGAATGGCGGCGATCAGCAACTTGCCGCCGGCGCTTTCGTCCACTGCCGAGGCGATCAGCATCTGCGAGTCGCTGGCGCCGGAGCAGAAGCTTTTCTTGCCGGAGAATTCGCGCCAGCCGCCGAGATTGCGCACCACCGTGCGGGTGTCCAGGGGATTGAGGGCATTGCCCCAGAACCAGTTCTTGCGTGCGGTCTGTTCGAACCAGGGTTGCCATTGTTCGGGACGGGAGAACAGGCGCACGGTGGCCAGCATCAGGTGATGGAAGCCGAAGACATGGGCAATCGAGCTGTCGACCTTGGCGAATTCGCGGACCACGTCCAGTGTCTCGCTCCAACGGCCGCCGAGGCCGCCGTACTGGGTGGGGATGCTCAGGGCCAGCAGGCCGCTGTGGCGCAAGGCGTCACGTTCGGCTTTTGGCGTGCCGCCGCGTTCGTCGCGCTCGACGGCGGTCAGGGCAAAATCGGCGGCCAGTTGCCGGGCGGTTTGCAGAGGGCTCAACAGGGCGTTGCGTGGCTGGGCAGTCACGGTTCAGGATCCTGTGGCTTGGGTTGGCAACACATCGTTGGCGATCATTTCGCCAAACGGCCCGGTCAGGTTGGTGATGCCGCGCCCGGCCAGGCTGGCGTAGGGCTCGGGCAGCAACGGGAACACCAGCTCGGCGAAGCGATAGGCTTCTTCCAGGTGCGGGTAGCCGGAGAAGATGAAGCTCTCGATCCCCAGGTCGGCGTATTCCTTGATGCGCTCGGCCACCTGCTGTGGATTGCCGACCAGGGCCGTCCCGGCACCGCCACGGACCAGGCCGACACCGGCCCACAGGTTCGGCGCGATTTCCAGGTTGTCACGCCGTCCGTCATGCAATGCCGCCATACGCCGCTGGCCTTCGGAGTCGAAACGCGAGAAGGATTTCTGCGCGGCGGCGATGGTTTCGTCACTGATATGTTCGATCAGTTTGTCCGCGGCTTTCCAAGCGTCTTCCGCAGTTTCCCGGACGATGACATGCAGGCGAATGCCGAAGCGCACGGTGCGACCCTTGCGGGCGGCGCGCTCACGCACATCGGCCAGCTTCGCCGCCACGGCGGCCGGCGGTTCACCCCAGGTCAGGTAGACATCGACCTGATCGGCGGCCAGGTCGTGGGCGGCGTCGGACGAACCGCCGAAATACAGCGGCGGGTAAGGTTTCTGTACCGGCGGGTAGAGCGCCTTGGCGTTCTGCACCCGCAGGTGCTTGCCTTCGAAGTCCACCGCCTCGCCTTGCAATACCCGGCGCCAGATCTGGAGGAATTCGTCGGTCACTTCGTAGCGTTCGCCATGGTCGAGAAAGCTGCCGTCGCCACGGTTCTCGTCGGGATCGCCGCCGGTCACCACGTTGATCAGCAAGCGGCCGTTGGACAAGCGGTCGAGGGTCGCGGCCATGCGTGCCGAGACCGTCGGCGAGATGATCCCGGGACGGATCGCCACCAGGTAACGCAGGCGTTCGGTCAACGGCACCAGGGCCGAGGCGATGACCCAGGAGTCCTCGCAGGAGCGTCCGGTGGGAATCAGCACGCCGTGGTAGCCGAGGTTGTCTGCGGCCTGGGCCACTTGTTTCAGGTAGTTGAGGGTGACCGGGCGCGCGCCCTGGGTGGTGCCCAGGTAATGGCCATCGCCGTGGGTCGGGAGAAACCAGAAAACATCCATGACAGTGCCTCAGGCGATTTTCAGCAGGGGTTTGGCGTGCACGCCGAACAAGGCGGTGGCGCGGTCGGCAGCCAGGCGGATGCGCGCCCTCAAGGGCTCACTGGTGATCTGGTAGTTGGCGAAGTCGGCCTCGGTGGCGTAGACGCCGATGGGCAGGGTCAGGGCCTGGAAGAAACTGAACAGCGGGCGCAACTGGTGATCGAGGACCAGGGCATGGCGTTCGCTGCCGCCGGTGGCGGCCAGCAGCACCGGGGTGTCGATCAGGGCGTTGAGGTCGATCAGGTCGAACAGGTGCTTGAGCAGGCCCGGATAGGAACCGCGATAGACCGGCGCGGCGACGATCAGCAGGTCGGCGTTCTCAATGGCCTGCAGTTCGGCTTCAACCTCGGCGCTCAGTTCGCTGCGGGACAGCGCCGAGCCTAGGGGGCGGGCGATATCGCCCAGCTCGATCAGGTGGCTTTCGATGGGCAGTTGCTGCGTCAGTTCGGCCAGTATGGCCTGGGTCAGCACCAGGGTGCGGGAAGGGCGGTAGGTACCGCCGGACAGGGCAACGACTTTCAGTGCGCGAGACATGATCAGTTCCTTTTCAAACAGTTGCTCAGCGAGCAGGGTCAGTGACAGGGCATCAGCAAGAGCTGTACCAAGCGCCCAGATCCCCTGTTTGCAGGCACCTGGCGGGGTAAGCGAGGTGCCGGGTGCTGGCTGGCGGACTGTTTTGTTGATCGACTGTTGGTGGGCGAACAGTTGCCCGGGCAACAGTCGACAGGGATGCACTCAGTTGTAAGGACTTTCTAATATTCCGTAAA
Organism: Pseudomonas gingeri; assembly: GCF_013385425.1. Taxonomy (GTDB): domain Bacteria; phylum Pseudomonadota; class Gammaproteobacteria; order Pseudomonadales; family Pseudomonadaceae; genus Aquipseudomonas; species Aquipseudomonas gingeri_D. Next base: position 115,603 of record NZ_JACAQA010000020.1, read on the forward strand.
CGAATGTATTTTTATATTTATAGATCTTTATAGAATATGAGGGCGTGTACGGGCCGTGACGGGCCTTTCGCCCCGAGATACGGGTACAGGGGCGTTTTATCGGGCGCGCCTGGACGTCTTTTCGCCGGCAAGCCGGGCTCCTACAAGCGCTTGTGGCCTGTTAAGCTGAGGTCGGGAGCGTTCCTACGCACTTTTAATGAAAGTTATCTTTCTTTAATCGTTTTCCATCGGGTATAGCTGTCCGCCCAACCACCAGGGTGGGTGATCAGCAAGAGATCGATCCGCGGGACACGCTTTATGAGTCTTTTTGCCATGAATGAACTTCCTCTGTATTTCGACTATGCCGCCACCACGCCGGTGGATGAGCGGGTGATCCGGGTGATGGTCGAGTGTCTCGGCTTTTCCGGTAATTTCGGCAACCCGGCGTCCAGCTCCCATGCCTTCGGCCAGCGCGCCCGGCAGACGGTCGAGCAGGCCCGGCAACAGGTGGCGAGCCTGGTGGGGGCGAGCCCCGAGCAAATCGTCTGGACCTCCGGGGCCACCGAATCGAACAACCTGGCCCTCAAGGGCGTCGCCCAGGCCCGTGGCGTCAGCGGCGGCCATGTGGTCACCAGCCAGATCGAGCACAAGGCGGTGCTCGATACCGCCCGGCAACTCCAGGAAGCCGGTGTCGCCGTCACCTACCTGGTGCCGAATGCCGAAGGCTTGATCACCGCGGCGATGGTCAGTGAGGTCCTGCGCGAGGACACCTTTCTGGTCTCGCTGATGCTGGTCAACAATGAGCTGGGTACCCTCAATGACATCGCGGCCATCGGCCAGCGGGTCCGTGAACAGGGCGCGCTGTTTCATGTGGACGCGGCCCAGGGCGCGGGCAAGGTGGCAATCGACCTGGCCGCCTTGCCGGTGGACCTGATGTCGTTTTCCGCCCACAAGGTCTACGGTCCCAAGGGCATCGGTGCCTTGTATGTCGGCCCACGCGCGCAGCAGAAGCTGCACGCGCAGATCCACGGTGGCGGCCATGAAGGCGGCCTGCGCTCCGGCACCCTGGCCACCCATCAGATCGCCGGCATGGGCAGTGCCTTTGCCCTGGCTACCGAGCACCTGGAAGAAGAAATCGCCAGCATCGCTCATCTGCGCCAGCGCTTGCTCGAGCAACTGGCGGATGTCCCGGGCCTGCGCCTGAACGGCAGCCCGACTGAACGCATCCCCCATACCCTGAGTCTGACCTTTGCCGAAGGCGAGTTCGACGGCGCGGCGTTGGGTCGGGTCCTGGCCTACTCGGCGACGTCGGCCTGTAACTCCGCGAGCCAGGCGCCGTCCCATGTGCTGCTGGCACTGGGGCACGATGCACGCCTGGCCGGCCGGACCATTCGCCTGAGCCTGGGGCGCTTTACCTCTGAGCAGGACATCGACCGCGCCGCCAAGGCGATCAAGGCAAGCCTGAGTGCACCGGCACCGTTCTGGGCGATTGCCCAGCCGTGAGTGTGCCGGATGATAATTGAATAATAAGTGGTTAGCAGGAGACATGATGAGCACGCAGACCCCGAGTCAAGGAACCGTTCCCCAGCGTCTGGCACGCACCCGCGAACTGATGCGCCGTGAAGGCGTGCAGGCCTTGCTGGTGCCGTCGGCCGATCCGCACTTGTCGGAATACCTGCCGGCCTATTGGCAGGGCCGGCAGTGGCTGTCTGGTTTCCATGGCTCGGTCGGCACCTTGATCGTGACGCCGGAGTTTGCCGGCGTCTGGGCTGACAGCCGGTACTGGGAGCAGGCGACCAAGGAGTTGGCCGGTAGCGGTATCGAGCTGATGAAATTGTTGCCGGGGCAACCCGGTCCGTTGGACTGGCTGGCCGAACAGTCGCCGTCGGGTGGTGTGGTTGCGGTGGATGGCGCCGTCATGGCCTTGGCTTCGGCGCGAACCCTGGGCGACAAGTTGCAGGCGCGTGGCGCGCGGCTGCGCACCGACATCGATCTGCTCGACCAGGTCTGGGAAGACCGCGAGGTGCTGCCAGACCAGCCCATCTACCCGCACCTGCCGCCGCAAGCGACGGTTTCCCGTGGCGAGAAGCTCGCCCAGTTGCGCCGGGAGTTGAATACCCGTGGCGCCGACTGGCATTTCATCGCCACGCTGGATGATATCGCCTGGTTGTTCAACCTGCGCGGCGCCGATGTGTCCTTCAACCCGGTGTTCGTGTCCTTTGCCCTGGTGAACCAGGAGCAGGCCACGCTGTTCGTGTCCCTGGGCAAGGTGAGTGCCGAGTTGGTGCAGGTGCTCAAGGCCGATGGCGTGACCTTGCGCGACTACAGCGAAATCGGCGCGGCGCTGGCCGGCATTCCGGCGGGAGCGGGCCTGCTGGTCGATCCGGCGCGCGTGACGGTCGGTTTGCTGGACAACCTTGGCGAGGATGTGAAGTTGGTCGAGGGGCTCAACCCGACGACCTTGGCCAAGTCCCGCAAGAGCCTGGATGACGCGGTGCATATCCGTCAGGCCATGGAGCAGGATGGCGCGGCCCTGTGCGAATTTTTTGCCTGGCTGGAAACCGCGCTGGGCCGTGAACGTGTCACCGAACTGACCATCGATGAACGCCTGAGCGCAGCCCGGGCGCGGCGTCCGGGTTATGTGTCGCTGAGCTTCAATACCATTGCCGCGTTCAATTCCAATGGGGCGATGCCGCACTACCACGCCACTGAAGCGGAGCATGCGCTGATCGAGGGCGACGGCCTGCTGCTGATCGACTCCGGCGGTCAATACCTGGGCGGCACCACGGACATCACCCGGATGGTGCCGGTCGGCACGCCGACGGCTGAGCAGAAACGCGATTGCACTCGGGTACTGAAGGGTGTGATTGCCTTGTCCCGGGCGCAGTTTCCCCGTGGCATTCTTTCGCCGCTGCTGGATCCTATCGCCCGGGCGCCGATCTGGGCCGAAAGCGTGGATTACGGGCATGGCACCGGCCATGGCGTCGGTTACTTCCTCAATGTGCACGAAGGTCCGCAGGTGATCGCCTATCAGGCGGTTCCGGCCCCGCAGACCGCCATGCAGCCGGGGATGATCACCTCCATCGAGCCTGGGACCTACCGTCCGGGCCGTTGGGGTGTGCGTATCGAAAACCTGGTGCTGAACCGTGAGGCGGGCAAGAGCGAGTTCGGCGAATTCCTCAAGTTCGAAACCCTGACCCTGTGCCCGATCGATACCCGTTGCCTGGAACCGTCGTTGTTGACGCAGGAAGAGCGTGACTGGTTCAACGCTTATCACGCCGAAGTGCGCGAGCGCTTGAGCCCGTTGCTCGATGGCGCGGCACTGGAGTGGTTGAACACCCGTACCGTCGCGATCTGATCACGGTTTTGTAGGAGCCGGCTTGCCGGCTCCCGCAATGGATCGCGCTGTGTTCAATCGCTCAGCAGGGCTTCGCTCATATAGTCGACAAACGCCTTGACCCTGGCGGACTGTCGCCGATTGGCCGGAAACACCGCATGAATCGGCAGCGACTGGGTCTGATAGTCGGGCAGAATCGCCATAACCCGCCCCGCCTGCAGATCCTCGGCAAACAGCCACACCGGCGACAGCGCAATGCCGAGCCCGCCCAGGACCATTTCCCTAATCGCCTCCGAATTGTTGCTCTGGGCATTGCCCTTGATCCGCACGCTGTAGCGCTGCCCGTCCTTTTCGTAGTACCAGAGGTTCTGGCTGCTCAGCAGATTGAATTGCAGGCAGTTGTGCTCGCTCAGTTGTTCCGGGGTTTGCGGTTCGCCCCGGCGCGCCAGGTACGCGGCGCTGGCGACGGTGATCCGCCGGGTATCGCCGATGCGCCGGGCGATCAGGTTGCTGTCGTTCAACTCGCCAATGCGTAGGCTGACATCCAGGCCTTCCTCGACCAGGTCCTGGTTCTGGTCGCTGAGTTGCAGGTCGATCTCCAACTGCGGATAGCGTGCGAGGAAGTCCGGCAGCCGACTGGCGATCTGCAAACGCCCGAAACTCACCGAGGAGCCGATGCGCAGGCTGCCGGCGACCTGTTCCCGGCCCGACTGAAAGCTGTGTTCGGCATTGTCCACGGCGGCGAGGATCTGCCGGCATTGCGCGTAGTAGCGCTGGCCTTCATCGGTCAGTGACAACTGGCGGGTGCTGCGGGCGATCAGCTTGCCGCCCAGTTCGACCTCCAGGGCCTTGAGGATTTTGCTGATGGTCGGCTGGCTGGTCCGCAGTTCCCGGGCCACGGCGGAAAAACTGCCGCGCTCGACGACCCGGACAAAGATGGCCATTGCATTGAGTTTATCCACGGGACGCCTCATTCATGCCAAAAGGGCATGATCACTATAACAATAACGCGTCTTATCGGCATGAGTGGCGGGGCGCATGATCGCTCTCACTTCCACTGATCGAGATCGCCGACATGTCCCACTCCCTTGAAATGAACGCTCTGCTGGTCGACGCCGCCAATGCGCCGTTGCGCCTGGTTTCCATCGACCGCCCCGCACCCGCGGCGGGTCAGGTGCTGGTCCGTATCAAGGCCAGCGGCATCAACCCGCTGGATGCCAAGATCCGCGCCGGCCAGGCCGGTCATGCCCGTCAACCGTTGCCGGCAATCCTGGGCATGGACCTGGCCGGGGTGGTTGAAGCCCTGGGCGAAGGTGTCAGCGGCTGGGCGGTGGGGGATGAGGTGTACGGGTTGGCCACCGGGATCGGCGGTGCCCAGGGTTCGCTGGCCGAGTTTGCCGCGGTCGATGCTCGACTGTTGGCGCGCAAGCCGGCCAACCTGAGCATGCGCGAGGCCGCGGCATTGCCATTGGTGCTGATTACCGCCTGGGAGGGCTTGGTCGATCGCGCCCGGGTAGGCGCCGATCAGTCAGTGTTGATTCATGGCGGAGCAGGTGGGGTCGGCCATGTGGCGGTGCAGATTGCCAAGGCGTTCGGCGCCAAGGTCTTTGCCACCGGCTCCGCCTCGCAACAGGCTCAGATCGAGAACTTTGGCGCGACCTTTATCGATTATCGGCAGCAGGGCGTGGAGGAATATGTCACGCAGCATACCGCTGGCGAGGGCTTCGATATTGTCTATGACACGGTGGGCGGCGAAACCCTGGACCTTTCGTTCCAAGCGGCGCGGATCTATCACGGGCATGTCCTGAGCTGCCTCGGCTGGGGACAGCACAGCCTGGCACCGCTGTCCTTTCGCGGGGCCACTTACTCCGGGGTGTTTACCTTACTGCCATTGCTCACCGGCCACGGCCGCGAGCATCACGGGCAGATACTGGCACAGGCCGCACGCTTGATCGAGGCCGGTCAATTGAAGCCTTTGCTCGATCCCCGGCGGTTTACCCTGCAAACCGCCGAGGAGGCTTATACCTTGCTGGCCGGCGGCGCGGCGCAAGGTCGGTTGGTGATCGAGATCTAGGTTATTCAGTCCTGGAGCAAGGCTTCGCGGACGAAGTCGAGGCGGTCCTGGCCGAAGAACAGCTGATCGCCGACAAACAGGCTCGGCGCGCCAAATACGCCGCGCTGCAGGGCCTGCTCGGTCTTGGCCTTGAGGACGGCCTTGACCTCTTCGTCCTGGGTTAGCGCGAGGACCCGCTGCGGGTCGAAACCCTTTTCAGCCAACACCCGGGCGACGGTGGTCGGGTCGTTCAGGTTGCGTCCGTCGACCCAGAGGGCGTGATAGAGGGTGTCGACGAACTCGACAAAACGTTCCGGGTCGCGCAGCTGCACGCCAGTGGTCGCGCGCATCAGCATCAGGGTATTGATCGGAAAGTGCGGGTTGTAGAGGAAGGCGACGCCGTAACGACGAGCATAGCGCCCCAGGTCCTGGATCATATAGCGCCCCTTGGCCGGTATCTCGGCCGGAGAGGCATTACCCGTGGCCTTGAACACGCCGCCCAGGAGCATTGGCTGATAAACCAGCTGGCTGCCGGTCTGTTCACAGAGGCCGGGCAACTGGGTGTACGCCAGGTAGGCGGCCGGGCTACCCAGGTCAAAGTAGAACTCGACGGTTTTTTTCATGGATAAAGCATCCTTGTTGTTATTGTCGTGGGCTTGAGCTTACCAGCGTTCATTCCAGGGACGCAGATCGAGCTCGAAGGTCCAGGCATCGCGGGGCTGGCTGTGCAGGTACCAATAATTCTCGGCGATATGGGCGGGGTCGAGAATGCCGTCCTGATCCTTGAGGGCGTACTTTTCCGGGAAGTTGCTGCGGATAAAGTCGGTGTCGATGGCTCCGTCGACCACCACATGGGCCACATGAATATTCAGCGGGCCCAACTCCCGCGCCATGCTCTGGGCCAAGGCCCGGATACCGTGCTTGGCGCCGGCAAACGCGGCGAAACCGGCGGCCCCACGCAGGCCGGCGGTGGCACCAGTGAACAGGATAGTGCCGCGTTTGCGGGTGACCATGCGCTTGGCGACTTCACGGGCATTGAGGAACCCTGAGAAGCAGGCCATTTCCCAGATCTTGAAGTACTTGCGCGCGGTTTCTTCAAGGATGCTGCAGGGCACATTGGCGCCGATATTAAAGACGAATGCTTCGATCGGGCCGATCTGGCTCTCGATCTGTTCGATCAGGGCGATAACATCCTCTTCCTTGCGCGCATCGCAGGCAAACCCATGGGCTTCGCCGCCGGCCTGCTGGATGGCCTCCACCAAGGGTTGCAACTTGTCGGCACTGCGCCGCGTGACGCAGGCGATAAACCCTTCGGCGGCAAAACGTTTGGCGATGGCACCGCCCGTAGCGTCGCCGGCACCGACGACCAATACGACTTTCTTGTTCTGGGTTGCAGTAGTCATGTGTGGATCGCTCTTTTAGTAAACGGTCGTTAACTAAACGAACGTTATGCTACGATTCACCCATCGTCAAGGCGGTCAACAGGAACGGCACCATGCGTTATTCCCTCAGTCACAAGCAGCAAACCCGTGAGCGGTTGCTCGAAAGCAGCGCGCTGTCGGCAAAACGGGAAGGTTTTGCGGGCGTCGGCGTCGACGGCCTGATGAAAGCCATCGGCCTCAGTGGCGGGGCGTTCTATGGCCATTTCTCGTCCAAGGACGAATTGTTCAGTTCAATTGTCGAGCGGGAATTGAGCCAGAGCCTGGTGCGGCTGGGCGGGGAGGGGGAGCCCGATCAGGCGCAGCTCAAGCGTTGCCTGAAGCTCTACCTGAGCATGAGCCATGTCGAGCAGCCGGAGAATGGTTGTGCCTTGCCCGCGCTGGGGGCGGAAATCGCGAGGGCGGATCTGGCGGTGCGCCAGCAGGCCGAAGACTGGATCTATCGGTTACAGCAGCGCTGGGCACAAGCACTGGGCAGCGAAAGCCAGGCCTGGTCGATTCTGTCCCAGTGCGTGGGGGCATTGGTGGTGGCGCGAATGCTGGTGACTCCGGACATTCAGCGCCAGGTGTTGCGATCCAGCCATGATGAAATCAATCGGCAACTGGCAGGGGCGGTTTAGGGCTCAGCGCGGAGGGCTTTTTGCAGATGATGATCATGCTGCGGCTGGTATAGCCGGCCGGGTTGAGGCCGAACGGGTAATCACCCGGGTCTTCCACGGCGTCGCCGGATTTGGCCAGCACTTTATAGCCGCTATCGCTGCAGGAGTCGGCGGCTTTGGTGTAGCACTTTTCCCAGGAGGATGTCAGCCCGGAACAGTTGATATGGACGCCACGCTTGCCGTATTTCATCGGTTTCGAGGTCGCGGCGCAGCCAGCGACGGCAAGTACTGCCAGGACTATCAAGAAGCGTTTCATTACCTTCCCTATCTCTGCCCCCGGATCAATCCGTCCGGTTTGGCTTTTTTCGTGCCGCCTGATTCTTCCTTGATGCCCCTGTCCAAAATATTCAAGGCTGGCATTGAGTTAGGCGTAAACATGTCCTATTTGAGCGGTAAATACCAGCGCTGGCTCACACTCTGTTTCAATCGACCGCGACGGGCGGTGCGGACTCCTTGCGCAGGGTCAGGGTAGCGCCGACGGAGGCGCAGATAATGCAGGCGATGGCGAGCCACTGGGCAACGGACAGGTACTCGTGGAGGAACAGCATCCCGGACAATGCGCCGAAGGAGGGTTCGATGCTCATCAAGGTGCCGAAGGTGCGCGCGGGCAGGCGCGTCAGGGCGACCATCTCGAGGCTGTAGGGCAGGGCGGTGGAGAGGATGGCAACGCCGATGGCCGCCGGGATCAGGGCTGGGGTGAGCAGCGCGGCACCGGCGTGGACGATACCGATCGGGGCGATGAACAGGGCGGCAATCACCACGCCGAGCGCGGCGGTTTGAACGCCATTATCGTGGCCGGCTTTCTGGCCATAGAGGATATACAGCGCCCAGCAGACACCCGCTCCCAGTGCATAGCTGACGCCGAGCAGATCAAGGCTGGCGCTGGCGGCGCCGGTGGGGATCAACAGCAGCAGGCCACTGACTGCCAGGGCAATCCAGAGAAAGTCGATGGCCCGGCGTGAGGCGTAGATCGCCACCGCCAGGGGGCCGGTGAACTCCAGGGCAACGCCGATGCCCAGGGGCACGCTTCTCAAGGACATATAGAAGAGGAAGTTCATGCCACCCAGGGCAATGCCATAGATGATCACGGTGCGCAGGGATTTGGCGGTGAACTTGGCTCGCCAGGGGCGCAGGACCAGTACCATGATGATGCTGGCAAATACCAGGCGCAGGGTTGTGGTGCCCTGGGCACCGACAATCGGGAACATGCTTTTGGCCAGGGAGGCACCGGATTGAATCGAGGCCATTGCGATAAGCAGCAGGCCGACGGGGAAAAGTGTCGAGGCCAGGCTGCGGGACTGCTGGGTCATGGGGAGAGTGTCATCCGGGGCTATATAAGGGAGGTAGGTGTATATGATGCGGAACAACGCATCATTGAGCAATATATTGCTCACTTTGTTGGGTTGGCTCGCTGGCTGTGGTGTTCATATAGGTGGAGCAAGGCTTAAGGGCCTCTTCTCGGGCAAGCCCTGCTCCTACAGTCCTCTGTCGTTCCCCAATTTTGTATACGACGCAAACCTGTAGGAGCAGGGCTTGTCGGATCGCCGCACCGCCGCGAAGACGTCAGTACTAACGCCGCAGACCTTATTGTTTACGGCGTTTTTGGCCCTTATGACAGAAAAGTGAAAATAAGC
>NZ_JACAQA010000021.1:0-37744 GCF_013385425.1 Pseudomonas gingeri
CTTGCTGGCGATGGCGGCCGATAAGGCGATGCAAGACTCTCTGGCCTCATCGCCAGCAAGCCGGCTCCTACAGGGTGGCGGTGTTGAAAGACCCGGCTTACTTTTTCATCAGCGCCGCACAGGCCGTCTTATAGGCTTCATGCTGATATTTGTTCAGCGTGGCCGGCAGGGCGAAGTCGAACTTCTTGTTCTGCGCGTTGATGGTCTGCGGTGACAGCAGCGTCACCTCGCAGTTTTCCAGCAACTGGAAAATCCCTTCGATCTTGAAAGTGGTCGGCCCACCGGCAAATTCGCCTTTCTTGCTGCGCTTCTTGATAGCAATCCGCTCGATGCCCGCGTCCTGGACGAACGCCTTGACTTGGGCGGCGAAGGCTTTGACGTTGGCGGCCTCGTCATCCTCGTCCAGGGCGATTTTCTTGATGGCGACGGCCACGTGCGCGAGGGCGCTGCCCTGCAAGGTGGCGATGGCGAAGATGGCTTCGCTGCCTTTGATTTCGATGCCGCAGAGGGTCATTGGAGTCCTTGGAGCGTTGGGGGAGGCGCCATGTTACCCCTTGTAGGAGCGAGCTTGCTCGCGATGGTGGTCAACGATAACGCGGGAAGTCTGATACCCCGTGGTGTCTGGCCATCCATCGCGAGCAAGCTCGCTCCTACAGTGGGGCAGCGGCGATTAGCCGGAGGCGCTCAGTAGTAGACACCCTCCTCACGAAACCTGGCCATCTGCCGGTAATTCCAGCACAGCAGGCAAAGGCACAGCGCAATCAGGCTCACACTGGCGCTGAAGATGTAGAAGTCCGCGCGCTTGAAGCTGAATTCGCTCTTCAGGCTGTGAAAGCTCGGAAACCAGTCGGAATAGACGATCTGCACATGATCGCCGATCTGGTACGTCGGGTTCGCCACCATCGCGTTCAGGGAGTGAACGCCCTGGCCGCGGTTGCCCAACTCGTAGTCGAAGGCGTAGTAGATATCCGCTGGGGACGCCTGTCTGCGGGTGTCGATGATTTGCGTGATGGTGCCGGTCACTTCCCGTGGCGCCGCCTTGATGGCGGCATACAGCAGCCCGCCGCTCTTGGATAACGCCGCCATGCCAAAGGCCAGGAAAATCAGGAAAAGCAGCAGGACGCCTCGGGTAAAGAGGTAGTCATGTTCGGTTTCTCGGGGCGCGTACATTCAAGTTCCTTTTGAATGAGTGGGTTCACTGCCCAGTCTAGTCGCTGTCCGTGGCCCGTGCAGGGCGCGTTAATCCATGGTTTTGCGCAGGTCGAGCATGATCTGGTCGAAGTAGTCGACGCGGATAAGGCCGATCCGCGGGTACTCGAAATCCAGGATCACATACAGCACACAGACCATCACCAGCGCATAACCCAGGCTGTACAGCCAGTTGCGCCTGGCCGTGCCGGCCATGTCGTAGCCGATGAACAGGGCGCTGACCAGGGTCAGGGCGACCAGCATCAGGTAGATCACCAGCGGCGGGTGGGTTTCCTGTGCCACCCCACGGGTGGTGGTGATGTCGATCATCGAGTTGAGGGCTTGCAGCAGATTGGAGCCCAGCGCCGGCGTGGGCATCTGCGGCAGCGCGGCGACCGACTGTTTCCAGATCTCCAGCTGCAAGGCATTGCCCCGCGCGTTGTCCAGGCTGGAATGGTCGAGTTCGTTGAGGTCGCGGTAGTAGGCGATGCGTGCGTCCACATAGTCGCGAAACGCCTGGCGCAAGGCCGGTTGGTTGGCCGGCGGCAATAGATCCAGGCGTAACCAGGCGGTGCCCATGGCGTTGGTTTCTTCGACAATCAGATTGCGCCGGGCATCCAGCCGGGTGGCCGCGCCGGAAAAGGTGAAGGCGATCAACAGCGCCAACAGGCCAAAAACCGCGCCTTCGACGGCGCTGGTGCCGGTCCGCGCACCCTCGGGGTCAAGGGCCAGATGGTGGTTGCCGATGCGGCGACCGATTTCAATAAACAGCACAATGGCGAGAAAAATCGCCAAGGCATACAGCGGAATGGCTGAAAGTGAGCGCATATGAAGATCCTGTGATGATCGTCAACGACTCGCCTGTACAGCCAATTCAGGACGGGATGCGCTCCAGTGTAGACAGCCGCCCGGGATTATTCCTGGGCAATCGACTCAAGAAACTCCGACCGTTCGTCGCTCTTGCTCGCCAGGCAGTCGTACTGGTCGATGGTGAACGGCTTGCTCCCGGGTTTGGCCGGCAGCGGCGCAATGGCGCAATCGGCATCCCGCGACTTGATCCAGAGCTGTTGGGCCGCCTGCAGCTTGCCGGTGATATCGGCTGCTTGCGCCTTGTCATTGGCGTATTGCGTCTTGACCCGCTCCAGCAGCGCTTCGAAGTTTTCCTTGAGCAATTGCTCGGCGGTGTTCTTGCTGTAGGTGGCGCACTCCAGGGTCTGCTGGTCGTTTTCGACCGCGTCGCAGGGCGAGTTGTCCGCGTCTTCGGCCGCGTGGGCACCCAGGCTGACAAGCGCCAAAGCCAGGAAAATCGATTTCATTGCGGCGTCCCGATCCTTGATCAATAGAGGTGGCAGAGCGATGGAGGGCAATTCTGTCTCAAGCCCGGGCCAAAGAATAGTCGTACATGGACAAGTACTTAAACCTACGGGCCGGAAATGCCCATGGCAACGCCCCTTTGTCGCGGATTGACGCTTTCGGCAATTCCCCTGTCGTTTTTGCACCCGGCTCTCCGGTCCCCTGGGCATATGCTGACCCCAAAGCGCCGGCAGACGATTCGGCGCGTGAATCGCTAATAGGGGACAGCCTGATGAGCCCAGCCGAACTGCACGCCGACAGCATCGTTATCGACGGGCTGATCATTGCCAAGTGGAACCGCGAACTGTTCGAGGACATGCGCAAAGGCGGGCTGACCGCCGCCAACTGCACCGTGTCGGTGTGGGAGGGCTTCCAGGCCACCGTCAACAGCATCGCCTCGAGCCAGAAACTGATCCGCGAGAACAGCGACCTGGTGATGCCGGTGCGCACCACCGCCGATATTCGCAAGGCCAAGGAGCTGGGCAAGACCGGCATCCTCTTCGGCTTCCAGAATGCCCACGCTTTCGAAGACCAGATCGGCTATGTCGAGATCTTCAAGCAGCTGGGCGTCGGCATTGTGCAGATGTGCTACAACACCCAGAACCTGGTGGGCACCGGCTGCTATGAGCGTGACGGCGGCCTGTCGGGCTTCGGTCGTGAGATCGTCGCTGAAATGAACCGCGTCGGCATCATGTGCGACCTGTCCCATGTCGGTTCCAAGACCAGCGAGGAAGTCATCCTCGAATCGAAGAAGCCGGTGACCTATTCCCACTGCCTGCCTTCGGGTCTGAAAGAACATCCGCGCAACAAGTCCGACGCCGAACTGAAGTTCATTGCCGACCATGGTGGTTTTGTCGGTGTGACCATGTTCGCGCCGTTCCTCGCCAAGGGCATCGATTCGACCATCGACGACTACGCCGAGGCCATCGAATACGTGATGAATATCGTCGGCGAAGACGCCATCGGCATCGGCACCGACTTCACCCAGGGCCATGGCCAGGACTTCTTCGAATATCTGACCCACGACAAGGGCTACGCCCGTCGCCTGACCAGCTTCGGCAAGATCATCAACCCGCTGGGCATCCGCACCGTGGGCGAGTTCCCCAACCTCACCGAGACCCTGCTCAAGCGCGGTCACCCTGAGCGCGTGGTGCGAAAAATCATGGGCGAAAACTGGGTCACCGTCCTCAAGGACGTCTGGGGCGAATAACGCCGCGGTCTTTTCCCAACTGACACACACCCTGCGCGCCGGTCGCGCAGGGCGTAAGCGGCCAGCCGCGATCAACGAATTCTGGAGTGTTACCCATGGCTAAAATCGCCCCGCAACTGCCTATCGAAGTCGACAGCGAAACCGGTGTCTGGACGTCCGACGCCCTGCCGATGCTCTACGTGCCACGGCACTTCTTCGTCAACAACCACATGGGCATCGAAGAAGTCCTGGGTGCCGATGCCTACGCCGAGATCCTCTACAAGGCCGGCTACAAATCCGCCTGGCACTGGTGTGAAAAAGAAGCCGAATGCCATGGCCTGGAAGGCGTCGCGGTGTTCGAGCACTACATGAAGCGCCTGTCGCAACGCGGCTGGGGCCTGTTCAAGATCCAGGACATTGACCTGGACAAAGGCACCGCCAGCGTCAAGCTCGAGCATTCGGCGTTCGTCTATGTCTACGGCAAGGTCGGGCGCAAGGTCGACTATATGTTCACCGGCTGGTTCGCCGGCGCCATGGACCAGATCCTGGCAGCACGCGGCAGCGCGATCCGTACCGTGGCCGAGCAGGTCTACGGTGGCTCCGAAGAAGGTCACGACGACGGCTTGTTCACCGTCAAGCCGTTGTAAGTCGAGGATCGCACCATGGCTTTCGAAGCAATGTTCCAGCCGATCCAGATCGGCAAACTGACCATCCGCAACCGCGTGCTCAGTACCGCCCACGCCGAGGTGTATGCCACCGACGGCGGCATGACCACCGAACGTTATATCCGTTATTACGAAGAGAAGGCCAAGGGCGGCATCGGCCTGGCGATCTGCGGCGGTTCGTCCGTAGTGGCCATCGACAGCCCGCAGGAATGGTGGAGCTCGGTGAACCTGTCCACCGACCGCATCATCCCGCACTTCCAGAACCTGGCCGACGCCATGCACAAGCATGGCGCCAAGATCATGATCCAGATTACCCACATGGGTCGTCGTTCGCGTTGGGACGGCTTCAACTGGCCGACCCTGATGTCGCCCTCGGGCGTGCGTGAGCCGGTGCACCGTGCCACCTGCAAGACCATCGAGCCGGAAGAAATCTGGCGGGTGATCGGCAACTACGCCCAGGCTGCGCGCCGGGCCAAGGAAGGCGGCCTCGACGGCGTCGAACTGTCCGCCGTGCACCAGCATATGATCGACCAGTTCTGGAGCCCGCGGGTCAACAAGCGCACCGACGAATGGGGCGGTACCTTCGAAGGCCGGATGAAGTTCGGCCTGGAAGTGCTCAAGGCCGTGCGCAAGGAGGTCGGCGACGATTTCTGCGTCGGCATGCGTATCTGTGGTGACGAGTTCCACCCGGATGGCCTGTCCCACGAGGACATGAAGCAGATCGCCAAGTATTACGATGACACCGGCATGCTCGATTTCCTCGGTGTGGTCGGCTCGGGTTGCGACACCCACAACACCCTGGCCAACGTGATCCCCAACATGAGCTTCCCGCCGGAGCCGTTCCTGCACCTGGCGGCCGGGATCAAGGAAGTGGTCAAGGTTCCGGTGCTGCACGCGCAGAACATCAAGGACCCGAACCAGGCGACCCGTATTCTCGAAGGCGGTTATGTCGATATGGTCGGCATGACCCGCGCGCATATCGCCGACCCGCACCTGATCGCCAAGATCAAGATGGGCCAGATCGACCAGATCAAGCAGTGCGTCGGTGCCAACTACTGCATCGACCGCCAGTACCAGGGCCTGGACGTACTCTGCATCCAGAACGCCGCGACCTCCCGTGAATACATGGGCGTGCCGCATATCATCGAGAAATCCACCGGGGTCAAGCGCAAGGTGGTGATCGTCGGTGCCGGTCCTGCCGGGATGGAAGCCGCTCGCGTGGCCGCCGAACGTGGGCACGATGTGACCTTGTTCGAGAAGAAAGACGCCATCGGCGGGCAGATCACCACGGCTTCGAAAGCGCCGCAGCGTGACCAGATCGCCGGTATCACCCGCTGGTTCCAGCTGGAGCTGGCGCGTCTGAAGGTCGACCTGCGTCTGGGCACCGCTGCTGATGCCGCGACTATCCTCGACCTGCGTCCGGATATCGTAGTGTTGGCCGTCGGCGGGCATCCGAACCTGGAACAGAACGAACACTGGGGCGCCGCCGAAGGGCTGGTGGTCAGCAGCTGGGACGTGCTCGATGGCAAGGTCGCACCGGGCAAGAATGTGCTGGTCTACGACACCATCTGTGAGTTCACCGGTATGTCGGTCGCCGACTTCCTCGCCGACAAGGGCAGCCAGGTGGAAATCGTCACCGACGATATCAAGCCGGGTGTAGCGATTGGCGGTACGTCGTTCCCGACCTACTACCGCAGCATGTACCCGAAAGAAGTGATCATGACCGGCGACATGATGCTGGAAAAGGTCTATCGCGAGGGCGACAAGCTGGTGGCGGTGCTGGAGAACGAATACACCGGTGCCAAGGAAGAGCGGGTGGTCGACCAGGTGGTGGTGGAGAACGGCGTGCGTCCGGACGAGGAAATCTACTACGGGCTCAAGGAAGGTTCGCGCAACAAGGGCCAGATCGATGTCGAAGCCCTGTTCGCGATCAAGCCGCAGCCTTCGCTGAGCGAGTCGGGCGACGGTTACTTGCTGTTCCGCATCGGCGACTGTGTGGCCCAGCGCAACACGCACGCGGCGATCTATGACGCGTTGCGTCTGTGCAAGGATTTCTAACGGCATCACACCATCACCTGTGGTGAAGGGGCAGGTCCATCAGTCAGGAAATGGGATATCGAAAACGCCACATAACCTTGTAGGAGCAGGGCTTGCCCGCGAAGGGGCCCTTGAGGCCGCTAAAAGCTTCGCGGGCAAGCCCTGCTCCTACAGGGACGGTGTTCGGCCTTGACTGATAGGTGCATCCCCTTCGCCACAAGTAGGTGCGCAGCCTTCATCGGAACGCACATGAACCCTTGCAAGACCCGAGGTCTTTGGGAGCTGCACCATGTTGAACACCCTTCTTCCCATCCTGTTGTTTGCCGCCCTGGGCCTTGCCGTCCTCGGCGCGCTGCGGCGGGTAGCCATGTGGCGTCGCGGCCGACCGTCGAAAGTCGATCTGCTCGGCGGCCTTTTCGCCATGCCCAAGCGCTATATGGTCGACCTGCACCACGTGGTGGCGCGGGACAAATACATTGCCAACACCCACGTTGCCACGGCCGGTGGTGCAGTGGCATCCATCGTCCTGGCGATCCTGGTGCACGGTTTCGGCCTGCATAACCGCATCCTCGGCTATGCCTTGCTGCTGATGTCGGCGCTGATGTTTGTCGGTGCGATCTTTGTTTACCTGCGTCGCCGCAACCCGCCTTCCCGTCTGTCGAAAGGCCCGTGGATGCGCCTGCCGAAAAGCCTGCTGGCGTTCTCGGCGTCGTTTTTCCTGGTGACCCTGCCGGTGGCCGGCATCCTTCCGGAAGATTTCGGCGGTTGGGTACTGGCGCTGATCCTCGGTCTTGGTGTGCTGTGGGGCGTGTCGGAGCTGTTCTTCGGCATGACCTGGGGCGGCCCGATGAAGCACGCCTTCGCCGGTGCCCTGCACCTGGCCTGGCACCGTCGCGCCGAACGCTTCGGCGGCGGCCGTTCCACCGGCCTCAAGCCGCTGGACCTGAGCGACCCGAAGGCGCCGCTGGGCGTGGAGAAACCCAAGGACTTCACCTGGAACCAACTGCTGGGCTTCGACGCCTGCGTGCAGTGCGGTAAATGTGAAGCCGCCTGCCCGGCGTTCGCCGCCGGCCAGCCGTTGAACCCGAAAAAACTGATTCAGGACATGGTGGTCGGCCTGGCCGGTGGCACCGACGCGAACTTCGCCGGCAGCCCGTATCCAGGCAAAGCCATCGGCGAGCATGCAGGTAACCCGCACCAGCCGATCGTCAACGGCCTGGTGGACGCCGAGACCCTGTGGTCCTGCACCACCTGCCGCGCCTGCGTCGAGGAATGCCCGATGATGATCGAGCACGTCGATGCCATCGTCGATATGCGTCGTCACCTGACCCTGGAAAAAGGCGCGACCCCGAACAAGGGCGCCGAAGTCCTGGAAAACCTGATCGCCACCGACAACCCCGGCGGTTTCGCCCCGGGCGGTCGGATGAACTGGGCGGCGGACCTGAACCTCAACCTGCTCGGCGAGAAGAAAACCACCGACGTGCTGTTCTGGGTCGGCGACGGTGCCTTCGATATGCGCAACCAGCGGACCCTGCGTGCTTTCGTCAAAGTGCTGAAGGCGGCCAAGGTCGACTTCGCGGTACTCGGCCTGGAAGAGCGCGACAGCGGTGACGTGGCCCGGCGCCTGGGCGACGAGGCAACCTTCCAGCTGTTGGCCAAACGCAATATCCAGACCCTGGCCAAATACAGCTTCAAGCGCATCGTCACCTGCGACCCCCACAGTTTCCATGTGCTGAAAAACGAATACGGTGCTTTCGGCGGCGAGTACCTGGTGCAGCATCACAGCACCTATATGGCCGAACTGATCGGCGCCGGTGCCCTGAACCTCGGGCAGCACAAAGGCAACAGCGTGACCTATCACGATCCGTGCTACCTCGGCCGCTACAACGGCGAGTATGAAGCGCCGCGCGATGTACTGCGGGCCCTGGGGATCGAGGTCAAGGAAATGCAGCGCTCCGGCTTCCGTTCCCGTTGCTGCGGCGGCGGTGGCGGCGCGCCGATCACCGATATTCCCGGCAAGCAGCGGATTCCCGATATGCGCATGGACGACATCCGCGAAACCGGTGCCGAACTGGTGGCGGTCGGTTGCCCGCAATGCACGGCGATGCTCGAAGGCGTGGTCGAACCGCGTCCGCTGATCAAGGATCTGGCCGAGTTGGTGGCCGACGCCCTGCTTGAAGAAGCGGCGCCGAGCAAACCAGCCCCCAAGCGTGAACCCGCGGAGGTGCACTGATGAGCGATATTATCCGCCGCGACCCTCGCGCCGAGTGGATCGCCCGTAACCGCCTGCACCCGTTGCACGCGGCCATGCAACCGCAGCAACAGAGCTGGATGGGGCCTAACGGCCTGGTCCGCAAGAATGTCCATGGCGTCGGCTTTATCGGCCCCAACGGCATCAAGCGCATCGACCGCAGCGGCGCCCAGCAGGGCGGCGCCACCAAGCGTTCGGCCAGCGTCGAAGTGCTGCTGCCACTGCATCAGGTGCCGCAACCGGCGTTTTATATCAGCGTGGTACCGGATATGGTCGGCGGTCGCCTGAGCAGTCACGACCGCGACCTGCTGGGCCTGGCCCATCAGATGGCCGGCAAGGACGGCGCGGTATTGGCCGTGGTCTTTGGCGAGCACAAGGAATCCGCTTTCGAAACCGCCGGCGTCGACCGCCTGCTGGTGCTCGACGGCAATGAGTTCAGCGGTTATTCACCGGAACAACGGGTCCAGGGCCTGCGGGCTGTGGATAACCAGTTCAATCCCCGTCACTGGTTGCTGCCGGACAGCCGCAGCGGTGGTGGTGAACTGGGCCGCCGCCTGGCCGCGAGCCTGGGTGAGCGCCCGGCCACGCGGGTCTGGCAGGTCAAGGGCGAGGAGTGCATCGGCCGTGCCGGTGCAGGCCTGCAGGACTTGGCGCGACCCTTGGCCCGGTTGATCCTGGCCGCCGCCGAATGCGCCGAGCCGGTCAGCGAAACCCGTCATGAAGCCTTGCCCGTGGAGTTATCCACAAGCGTGGTGCGCAGCTTGCCGAGGATCGAAGATCTCGGCGCGGTGGCGGTGGACCCAGGGGCGATTCCCATGGCCGAAGCCGAATTTATTTTCTCCGGCGGCAACGGGGTCAAGGACTGGGCGCTGTTCCACGAAACAGCGGCGGCCTTGGGCGCCACCGAAGGCGCATCACGGGTGGCGGTGGACGACGGCTTTATGGCCCGTGAGCGCCAGGTCGGCGCCAGCGGCACCTGGGTCACCGCACGGGTCTACGTGGCCGTGGGGATTTCCGGGGCGATCCAGCACCTGCAAGGTATCGGTGCCTGCGACAAGGTGGTGGCGATCAACCTCGATCCGGGTTGCGACATGATCAAGCGGGCCGACCTGTCGGTGATCGGCGAAAGCAGCGAGATCTTCCGCGCCCTGATCGCGGCGGTGACGGCATACCGCAACGGCGCCAAGCGCGATGCGGCTTAAGGTAGGGATGACGTCATGAGTACGAATGTAATCAGCCTGGTCTCCATCGGCGCCCACCCCACCTCGGGCCGCGCCCGTCGCGCCGAACAGGATGCCCGCGCGGTGGAACTGGGTTTGCAACTGGCTGGGGATAACTTGCAGGTGGTGCATGCCGGCGATGTCTCGGAGCCGGCGCTGCGGGCTTACCTGGGTATGGGCCTGGACGAATTGCGGGTGCTGGAACAACCGGCCGGCGCCGATGCGCTGCCAGTCCTGACCGATTATCTGCGCGACGCCGGCGCCCAGTTGGTGCTCACCGGCAGCCAGGCGGAAACCGGTGAAGGCTCGGGCATGCTGCCGTTCCTGCTGGCGGAAAACCTCGGTTGGCCGCTGGTGGTGGGCTTGGCCCAGGTCGAGTCCATCGAACACGGCGTGGCCCATGTGCTGCAAGCTTTGCCGCGGGGGCAGCGGCGTCGTTTGAAAGTCCGTCTGCCGTTTCTCGCGACGGTGGATAACGCCGCGCCCAAGCCACGGCAGAGCGCCTACGGCCCGGCGCAACGGGGTGTGCTGCAGGCCGAGGAAGTGGAGGTGCTGGAGGATGAGTTATTCACAGGCGCCTTGCTGCAACCGGCCAAGCCACGGCCCAAGCGCTTGAAGGTGATCAAGGCCAAGAGCGGCGCCGACCGGATGAAAGCGGCCACGGCCAAGGCCAGCGGCGGCGGTGGGCAGGTGCTCAAGGGCGTCAGTGCCGAGGCCGGAGCCGATGCCATTCTCAAGCTGCTGATCGAGGAAGGCGTGCTGCGCTGAAGCCCGTTCAGCGCCGTGTAGATCGGTACAGCACCAACAACTCACGGTAGTAGTGCCACACCTGCAACGCATAGTGCTCGCGTCCGTCGCCCTGCTCCGGCAGGGCGCCGGCGTTGTAGGCCCCCACGGCCGGCCAGCCGTAACCCAACTGCTGAATGAACTGCGCCAGAATCCAGGCCCCGACCATGACGCTGGTGCAGGGCTCGCTCTGCAGCTTGTGCTCGTCGATACCAAAGGCCGCCAGGCGCGGCAGATGGCGGCTGTTGATTTGCATCAGGCCGATATCGCGGCTGCCGTCGCGGTTGATATTGAGCGCCGCCGGGTTCATGCCCGACTCGACTTGGGCGATGGCGTAGAGCAGCAGCGGGTCGATGTGATAACGCTCGCCGGCGTCCTGAAAACAGTTGGCCTCGGCGCTGCCGGCCAGGATCAGGTAGAAGACGACGAGCAGGGTGTATGGATGGCGCATCGGGTTCTCTCGCAAAGCGTGTGGCCAAGACACCTCCATACCTCCACTGCAAGAACATGGCGCGTTGTGGACAGAGTGTAGTCGGACGCTTGAGGGCTTCATTTCCCGCCGTGTAAAACCACAAGCCTTCGCTTGACGGCCAAGTGTCCACAGAGACTGTGGGCCGGCCTGTGGATAAGGTGTTTGTGCATGGCTACAGCCCATGCCAATCAACGTCTGTAGCCCTTCGTATGAAAAATGATCAACCTAACCGACGGTTTTTATTCGGATTTTTATGTGGATAAGGGCGTTGCCGAGGTTCGCTTGGGCGCCGACTTGTTAACAAAGTCTGTTGGCGTATATGTGGATAAGATGTTTGCTGTCCTCTGTAGGCCTTGTTTTATATGGTCTGTAGAGGATTGATCAAAAAACACCCAAACAGGCCTTTTACGGCACTCGACCGGCCTGAAACCTTCATATCTCGCGGCTTTCAGCGGTTTTCCACAGATGACTGGAAAAGTGCCCGACTTGCACACAAAGTCTGTTGGCGCTTCTGTGGATAAGGTGTTCGCGGTCCTCTATAGGCCTTTAAAAACGTGGTCTGCAAGGTTTTGATTAAAAAACGATCAAAGACTGCCTGAATAGACCTTTCTGAATAAGTCACGGATTTTATTCAGATTCCTTCAGTGTCGAAGGTGCATAAAGCGCTACTTGCGCACATTTACTGTGGGTGGCTCTGTGGATAAGTTGTTCGCTAAGGCCGCAAAGCCCCGGCTCTTATAGCCCATAGCGCTATAGATCAAATTTCATACAGTTCTAAGGGTGTTTATTGACACCCTCTTGGGCGCCACCTTGACTCAAGGCTCAGGTACACAACGTTTCTGCCAGCCATGCCCACGCTCAGGGAGATAGTCATGACACGGATTTCGACGTCCATCAGTGAAATCAAGGAACGCTACGACGTCATCGTGATCGGTTCCGGTTACGGCGGCGGTATCGCCGCTTCGCGGCTGGCGCGGGCCGGGAAAAGTGTCTGCCTGCTGGAGCGCGGACGGGAGATCCAGCCGGGGGAATACCCCAACACCATGATCGCGGCGACGGAGGAGTTGCAGGTGCATGACCCGGATGGCCATATCGGTTCGCGCACCGGTCTGTTCGACCTGCACGTCAATACCCAGCAGAACGTGGTGGTCGGTTGCGGCCTGGGCGGGACTTCGCTGATCAACGCCAACGTCTCCCTGGAGCCGGAACCGGGGGTCTTCGAGGATCCGCGCTGGCCCCAGGCGGTACGCGATCATCGTGACACGCTGCTGGCCGAAGGTTATGCGCGGGCTCGGGAAATGCTCAAGCCCAATCCGTATCCGGCCTCCGGACCGAAACTGGCGAAGCTGGACGCCAACCGCAAGTCGGCGGACTTTCTCGAGGAAAAAGCGCATTTCTATACGCCACCGATCAACGTGACCTTCGACAAGCTGCCCAACAACCTCAACCATGTCGGCGTTGAACAGCTGCCGTGCAACCAGTGCGGCGACTGTGTCTCAGGCTGTAACAACAAGGCCAAGAACACCACCCTGATGAACTACCTGCCGGATGCCTGGAACCACGGCGCGGAGATTTTCTGCCAGGCCGAGGTGCGCCATCTGGAGCGCGACGGTGACGGTTGGATCGTGCACTTCCAGTACCTGGACAGCGGCCGGGAAAAGTTCTCGGCACCGACCCTGTTTGTCAGAGCCAACGTGGTGGTGGTTTCCGCCGGCACCCTGGGTTCCACGGAAATCCTCCTGCGTTCGCGCAGCAAGGGCGTGCCGATGTCCGACCAGCTCGGCGAAAACATGAGCGGCAACGGCGATATCCTCGGCTTCGGCCACAATTGCGAGCAGACCATCAACGGCATCGGTTTCGGCGCCCACTCGGCCAAGGAGATGGAGCCGGTCGGGCCGTGCATCACCTCGATCATCGATATGCGCACCGAAGGTGACTGGCGCAGTCGCATGGTGATCGAGGAGGGCTCGATCCCGGGCGCGCTGGGGCGGCCGATGGTGCCGGCCATGGCCGGGTTTGCCGGGATGATCGGCGAGGCCACCGACAAGGGCGTCAGCGCCCAGCTCCACTACAAGGCCCGCGAGGCCGAGAGCTTTCTGCGCGGCCCGTATTACGGCGCGCTGCACAATATGCAGACCTACCTGATCATGAGCCATGACGACGGCAAGGGCCGCATGCTGCTGGACGACAAGGACCAGCTGCGTATCGACTGGCCCGGGGTGGGCGAGCAGGAGAACTTCAAGCTCGGCAACGAGCGCCTGCATCAGTCGACCAAGGCCCTGGGCGGGGTCTGGGTGCCGAACCCGATCTGGACCAAGTTGCTCAAGCACAGCATCGTCTCGGTACACCCGTTGGGTGGCTGCGTGATGGGCGAGGATGCCGCGCAAGGCGTGGTCAATCACAAGGGCCAGGTGTTCAGCGGGAGCCACGGCGATGCGGTTTATCCGGGGCTGTATGTGACCGACGGGGCGGTGATTCCGACTTCCCTGGCGGTCAACCCGCTGCTGACCATCTCGGCGGTCAGTGAGCGCAACATGGGCTTGCTGGCGGCCGATCGCGGCTGGGTCATCGACTACCGCCTGCCCTCGGCACCGCGCAAGCCGGTGCCGCCGCCGACCCTGGGGGTGCAGTTCACCGAAACCATGAAGGGTTATTTCTCCAAGGACTTCACCCAGCCCCATGGCACCGACCTGGCGGTCTACCAGGCGGCCGCCAAGAGCGGCGAGGCGCAGAACTCACCCATCGAGTTCACCCTGACCATCACCGGCAACGACCTCAATCGCCTGATCAAGGAGCCGGAGCATGCCGCGACCCTGGTCGGCACCCTCAATGCCCCTGCGCTGTCGCCTTATCCGCTGACCGCCAGCAACGGCGTGTTCAATCTGTTCGAGCAGTACCAGGAACAGGTCGGCGTGCGCCATATGAACTACGACATGAAGCTGACCGCCGAGGACGGTCGCGACTATTTCTTCAGTGCCTTCAAGACCGTGCCCGAAGACAACGGTGTGCTGAATATCTGGCCGGACACCAGCACCCTTTACGTCACGCTCTACCAAGGCCCGGACAAGACCGGCGCGGTGATCGGCTCCGGGGTCATGCATATCAAGCCCGCCGACTTCGCCAAGCAGATGACCACCATGAAGGTGCTCAATGCCCGTAACGAGCGCGAGCGCATCGAGGCCCTGGCGCGTTTCGGCAAGTTCTTCGCCGGGATTCTCTGGGAAAGCTACGGCGGGGTGTTTGCCGGCGATATCTACTTCAACCCGGACGCGCCGCCCCGGCACAAGCGGCCACTGGATGCGCCGGTGCCGACGGTGCATTTCTTCGAGACCGAGGACCAGGTGCAACTGCGCCTGACCCGTTACCAGGCCGGCAGCAAAGGCCCGGTGATGCTGGTGCATGGGTTGGGCGTGGGCTCGAATATCTTCTCCACCGATACCATCCAGATCAACCTGCTGGAGTACCTGTGCAAGCACGACTACGACGTCTGGCTGCTGGATTTCCGGGTCAGCATCCTGTTGCCGGCGAGCAAGCACGAGTGGAACGGCGACCAGATCGCCCAGTACGACTACAAGGCGGCCATCGCGCAGATTCGCCAGGCTACCGGTGCACGGGATGTGCAGTGCGTGGTGCATTGCTATGGCGCCACGACCTTCTTCATGTCGATGCTGGCGGGACTGCAGGATGTGCGCTCGGTGGTCTGCTCGCAGATTGCCGCGGACACGGTGGTGGCCACGGCGACCGGGATCAAGGCCGGCCTGCACCTGCCGGGGGCGCTGGAGGCGGTGGGCATCAAGTCGCTGACCGCCTATGCCGACAGCAAGGAGAGCTGGTTCAACAAACTCTATGACAAGGCCCTCAACGTCTATGCGCGGATCGAGGCCCAGGGTTACTGCACCAATCCGGTCTGTCACCGGATCACCTTCATGTATGCCTCGCTGTACCGTCACGACACCCTCAACGAAACCCTGCACGACAACCTGCATGAATTGTTCGGCGAGTCGAATATCCAGACCTTCGAGCACCTGGCGCTGATCTGCCGCAAGGGGCACCTGGTGGACTTCAAGGGCAACGACGTCTACATGCCGCATTTCAGCCGGCTGCAATTGCCGATCTGTTTTATCAGTGGCGCCGATAACCAGTGCTATTTGCCGGAGAGCACGGAGAGGACCTACGACCGGCTGGTGGATCTGCATGGCCCCGAGTTGTTCAGCCGCCATGTGGTGCCGGGTTATGGCCATATCGACTGCATGTTCGGCAAGAACGCGGTGGTCGATGTGTATCCGCTGATCCTTGAGCATCTGGAGAAAACCGCGCTGGGCTGATGCGCATCAGTCTCGAAAACGCCGCCACACCTTGTAGGAGCAGGGCTTGCCCGCGAAAGGGCCGGTGCGGGTTATCCAGGAGATCAGGTTGATAATACTGGCCTCTTCGCGGGCAAGCCGGGACGCCGGACCGCCTGCTCCTACAGATCTGTGTAAAGCCGCACCCCGGTGATCGGCCGGAAGAAATGGATTGGCAAGGAAGGGTGATATGGACAATTACATCCGCTGGTTCCAACGCTTTATCTGGATAGGCATCGTGATGAACATGGTGTTCGCACTGCCTGCCCTGTTCGCCCCGGCGCTGCTGACCTCGGTGGTCGGCCTGCCGCCGGTGCTCTCGGACCCCTGGCTGGAAAACGCCGGCATGCTGCTGGTGGGGATCAGCCTGTTCTACATGCCGTCGGGCTTCAACGCCCCGCGCTTCGTGATCCACTCCTGGTTATGCGTCTTGAGCCGGCTGGTCGCCGTGGCGTTCTGGATCTACCTGATCGACACCAGCAACACCCCCACGGTGTTCGTGCCCATGCTCTACGGCGACCTGAGCATGTTCCTGGTCCTGGGCGTCACGCTCTTCATGGGCAGCACGCCGGCCCACCGGCCCTGGGCCTTGCTGGTCGATGGTTGGCATGCCTGGTGCCAGGGTTGGGAAGCCCGCTGGCATCGCCACGGCTTTCGGGTCGGCCTGCTGATCACCCTGCTGGTGCTGGGTTTTATCGGCTACGAAACCTGGTACAACATGCTGCGGGTGGTGCCCGAAGAGAAATTCGCCTCCGACGAAGACCACTTCAAGTACGCCGCCATCGGCCTGGGCATCGAAGCGCGAATCCCTTATTACCTGTTTGCCGTGCTGCCGCAGATGTGCCCGGAAAAAATGCCCAAGCCCGGTGGCTGGGAGGCGTTCGGCTTCCTCTATGAAAACGGTCGCGACCTGCCCATCGGCATGGCCAAGCGGCAGATCGGCTACCCGACCGTGGAACCCAACTGCGCCCTGTGCCACACCGGCTCCTACCGCGCCTCGGCCAGCGATGTGGCCAAACCGATCGCCACCGCGCCGGCCAATACCCTGCAACTGCAAGCCTTCCAGTGGTTCGCCTACGATTGCGCCAGCGACCCGAAATTCACCACCGACGCAGTGATGACGGCGATCAACGCCAAGTTCCAGCTGGGCTTCTTCGAGCGGCTGTACAACCGCTACCTGATTATCCCCATGGCCAAGACCGCGCTGCTCAAGCAGAAGCAGGCCTACGCCTGGCAGAAACTGCGGCCGGCACAAGGGCCCGGGCGCACCGACACCTTCAACCCGACCAAGATGGTGGTCTTCGGTTTCCCGGATGACTCGACTATCGGCACCGTCGACCTGCCGCAGATCTGGAACCAGAAGCCGCGCGAATCGCTGTACCTGCACTGGGACGGCAACAACAACGATATCCACGAGCGTAACTACGCCGCGGCCATGGCCGTGGGCGCGACGCCGCAGTCGGTGTTGCCGGAGAGTTTCAATCGGGTCACCCAGTGGTTGCTCGGCACCAAGCCGCCGGCCTGGCCGTTCGCTTTGGACCAGGCGCGGGTAGCCCAGGGCAAGCCGATCTGGGACAACAACTGTGCGGGCTGCCATGAGTTCGGCAAGGCCGACACCGGCCAGGTCACCACCCAAATCGACCAACTGGGCACCGACCCCCATCGCCTGGATTCCTTCACCGTCGGCCTGGTGCAGGCGTTCCATGGCTTCAAGAAACCGCCATTCGATTTCAACGCTTATCGCAAGACCCAGAGCTACAGCAACACCCCCACCGACGGCATCTGGATGCGCGCGCCGTACCTGCACAACGGTTCGGTGCCGAGCCTGTGGGACCTGTTGCAGACGCCGGACAAGCGGCCGGTGGTGTTCAACACCGGCTCGGATGTCTATGACCCGGTCAAGGTCGGTTTCATCACCAGCGGTGCCCAGGTCCAGGCGCCGACCTACTTCAGGTATGACACACGCCTGGAGGGCAACCACAACAGTGGTCACCTGTACGGGACCCAACTGACCGACGCCGAGAAATGGGCGCTGATCGAATTCATGAAGACGTTGTAGGGAGACAGCTATGAATTTGCCTCATCTGGAACATGAACTTGCGAAAATCCGCGTCCGCCTCAGTGGTCTGAAAGCCCGGTTGGAGTTGTCCTGGAAAAAACTCACCAGTGACATCGAGCCCGAGGAGTTCCAGGCCATCCAGGCGTTGTTGCAACGCGGGCATGACCAGGCCCAATACGTGCTGGACCATGGCGACCTGCCGACGGACGAGCCGGCGGTGCCCTGGGAGTTGTCCCATGGGTTGTCGATCCTGCATATGGGCAACGCCAAGGCCTTGCCGACCTCGGAGTCGCAGCTGCAAACCCGGGTCCTCAAGGACGGCACGTTGCTGGGCTGTCGCAAATGGGAGTTGCTCGACCTGCTGTGGAGCGAGGCGTTGATCAAGTGGATCGAGAACCTGCGGCGCCATGCGCCGTTTGCCACCACGCCGATGGTGATGATGATCGACAACGACGTGACCCTGGCGATTGCCGGCGACTGGGGCACCGGGCCCTTTGAAAGCCATGCCCCGGCGGTCAATGTCGCCAACCAGATGCAGTTGGCCCAGGCCGATTTCACCATTCACCTGGGCGACGTCTACTACGCTGGCACCGGCTCCGAGGAAGATGTCGACATGGCCGGCTGGCCGATGGGCAAGCACGGCGCCTTCACCCTCAACTCCAACCATGAGATGTACAGCGGCGCCCATGGTTATTTCGCGGAGCTCAACTCACGGTTCCCGATGCAGCAGGGCACCAGTTATTTTGCGTTGTACAACGATGACTGGCTGATTGTCGGACTGGATTCGGCCTATGCCTCCGCGCCGCTCGGTCTTTATATGGACGGTACCTTGAACCAGCAGCAGATCGACTGGATGAAGAGCCTGCCCAAGGGCAAGAAGTTGCTGGTGCTGAGTCATCACCAGGGTTTCGATATCAGTGGGGCAAACAAGACCACGCTGTATCAGCCGGTGTGTGATGCTTTGGGCCGGGTGCCGGATTATTGGTACTGGGGGCACCTGCACAATGGGATTGTGTATGCCGAGCAGGGCGGGTTACGGGCGCGTTGTGCCGGGCACGGGGCGATTCCCTATGGCGTGACCAGCGAGTTGGATGGCAATGAGCGGGTGCTGTTTTCCGAAGTGCAGAATGCCATGGACGATGAATACCCGGAGCGAGTGCTCAATGGGTACGTGAAGGTGCGGTTGAGCGGGGAGAATATTATCGAGGAGTTTATTGGCGAGGATGGGTCGGTGAGGTGGGCGTCTCACGGGTAATTCGGTGCTGGCCGAGCTGACGCATTCGCGGGCAAGCTCCGCTCCCACAGGATCTGTGTGGTACCGCAGTTTTGCGATCGATCACAAAACCCCTGTGGGAGCAGGGCTTGCCCGCGAAGCCTTTGCTCTTAGCCGTGCACCGGCACACCCTTGAGGTACGGCGCAGGCTCGGCCCCCAGGTTGCTCAACAGCCGCTCGCTGTACCAATCCACAAAGTTGACCACGCCAAACTCATAGGTCTTCGAGTACGGCCCTGGCTGGTAGGCCGTGGAATTGATACCGCGCTGGTTTTCCTCGGCCAGGCGACGGTCCTGGTCGTTGGTCGCATCCCAGACTTCACGCATGCGCGCCACGTCATAGTCGACGCCTTCCACCGCATCCTTGTGTACCAGCCACTTGGTGGTGACCATGGTTTCCTGGGCGCTGATCGGCCACACGGTGAACACGATGATGTGGTCGCCCATGCAGTGGTTCCACGAGTGCGGCAGGTGCAGGATGCGCATCGAACCCAAATCCGGGTTCTTGATCCGGCCCATCAGCTTCTTGCAGCCCTGCTGGCCGTCCATGGTCATGGACACGGTGCCCTTGAGCAGCGGCATGCGCACGATCCGGTTACGCAGGCCGAAGCTGGCGTGGGCGTAAGGGATCTTCTCGGCTTCCCAGGCCACGGTGCATTCGGCCACGTGGTCCTTGAATTTCTGGTCGGCCCGCGGGTCGGTGACGTCGTCCCACTCCAGCAGGGTCTTCAGCAGTTCCGGGTGAGAGCCGCCGCAGTGGTAGCACTCGCGGTTGTTTTCCAGCACCAGCTTCCAGTTGGCCTTCTCCATCAAGGTGGTTTGCACCGCCACCTTGGTGTTTTCCATGTCGTAGGGTTCCATGTAGTGGTTCAGGGTCGTCAGGAACTCATCGATGGCGGGCGGGTTTTCCGCCAGGCTGATGAAGATGTAGCCGCCGGAGGTCTTCACGTGCACCGGCTTGAGGCCGTACTGCTTCATGTCGAAGTCGGCGCCCATCTCGGTGCCGGCGAACAGCAGGCGCCCGTCCAGCTCGTAGGTCCACTGGTGGTAGTGGCAGACCAGCTTGGCGACCTTGCCCTTGTCGCTGGTGCACAACCGTGAACCGCGGTGGCGGCAGACGTTATGGAAGGCGTGGACCACGCCGTCGGCGCCGCGAATCACGATGATCGGGTTCTTGCCGATCTGCAGGGTCATGTAGTTGCCCTTGGTCGGGATTTCGCAGGTCATGCCGGCGATCAACCACTCTTTCTGAAAGATTTCCTGCATATCGATTTCGAACAGCCGCTCATCGGAGTAGAACGGTTGCGGCAGGGAGAAGGTGCGTTCGCGCTCTTGCAGCATTTGCGCGGTGGCCTTGCGTGCGGGTTCCAGCGGATCGCCCAGGCTCAGGGTTGCGGTGACGTCCATCGATTTAGTCCTCATGGCCATGCGGTGTGGCCGGCGAATAGTGGCTGATACGGTTAGCACGCAAGTACGGAAATACATTGGATCATTTGCGATGGAGTGTGCGGCTGGCAGCGACATGAACCTTATCCATGGGCGACATGGCCGAATCCGTTCCCGACGCGCAACCCCCGGTCGTTGCGGGCTGGTCGCGATAAGCATGCCAATGTCGCGGATAGGTAAATGGTCGCTTCGACCCTTGCGCAGAATCGCCAACATAGAGCCGACAGTCGGCGGTGGAGAACAATATGTCGAACAACTTCCTCAATCCGGTAACAACCCAGACCTGGGCCAATGGTCGGCATATCGTGCGCTGCGTGAAGGTCATCCAGGAAACCTGGGATGTGCGCACCTTCTGCTTCATGGCTGACCAGCCGATCATGTTCTTTTTCAAGCCGGGGCAGTTTGTCACCCTGGAGCTGGAAATCGAAGGCCAGCCGATCATGCGCTCCTACACCATTTCCAGCTCGCCGTCGGTGCCCTACAGCTTTTCGGTGACCATCAAGCGCGTGCCCGGCGGCAAGGTTTCCAACTGGTTGCACGACACCCTGCACGAAGGCCAGGAGCTGGCGGTGCACGGTCCGGTGGGGTTGTTCAACGCCATCGACTTCCCGAGCCCCAAGGTGCTGTACCTGAGTGGCGGCGTCGGTATCACCCCGGTGATGTCCATGGCCCGCTGGTTCTACGATACCAACGGCAATGTCGACATGGTGTTTATCCACAGCGCCCGTTCGCCCAAGGACATCATCTATCACCGCGAGCTGGAGCATATGGCCTCGCGGATCGACAACTTCAGCCTGCACCTGATTTGTGAGAAGCATGGTTTGGGCGAGCCGTGGGCCGGTTATCGCGGTTATCTGAACCACAAGATGCTGGAGTTGATGGCGCCGGACTTCCTGGAGCGTGAGGTGTTCTGCTGCGGGCCGACGCCGTATATGAACGCGGTGAAGCGTTTGCTGGAAGCGGCCGGGTTCGATATGAGCCGCTACCACGAAGAGTCGTTCGGTGCGACGCCGCCGGAGGCTCGTGCCGACGCGGTGGAACAGGCCGAACAGGCTGCAGAGGCACCGGAAGTGGATGCGGCGGATCTGTATCAAGTGGAGTTCACCGCGACTGGCAAGAGCATTCGTGTGGCACCGGGGGAAACCGTGCACGCGGCGGCGGCCAAGCTTGGCCTGATGATTCCCAAGGCCTGCGGCATGGGCATCTGCGGGACCTGCAAGGTGCTGAAGCTGGGCGGCGAAGTGGAGATGGAGCACAACGGCGGGATCACCGACGACGATGTGGCCGAGGGTTATATCCTGTCGTGCTGCAGCGTGCCGAAGGGGGATGTGCGGATCGAGTACTGACCGAAGCACCGCGGTCCCCTTGTGGCGAGGGGCTTGCCCTAATGTTAAGGCCGAACACGGTCCCTGTAGGAGCATGGCTTGTCGGGACGCCGCATCGCAGCGAAGAGGCCCTCAAGACCGCCAAAAGCTTCGCGGGCAAGCCCTGCTCCTACAGTCCGCGTGAACCGGACTTTAATCGCTTGGGTCTTGAGGTTTACAGACTGAACCGCGCCACCATGCTGTTCAAATCCACCGCCAGGCGCGACAGCTCATTGCTCGCTGCGCTGGTCTGGTTCGCACCGGTCGCCGATTGCACCGAAAGATCGCGGATATTCACCAGATTGCGATCCACCTCGCGGGCCACCTGAGCCTGTTCTTCCGCCGCACTGGCGATCACCAGGTTGCGTTCGTTGATCTCGACAATCGCCGTATTGATGGTGTCCAGCGCCATCCCCGCGCCCTTGGCGATATTCAAGGTCGACTCCGCCCGCTCGGTGCTGTTGCGCATCGAATCCACGGCTTGCTCGGTCCCGCCCTGGATACTGCCAATCATCCGTTCGATCTCGCTGGTGGACTGCTGGGTACGGTGGGCCAGGGCCCGAACCTCATCCGCCACCACGGCAAAACCACGCCCGGCTTCCCCGGCCCGTGCCGCTTCAATCGCCGCGTTCAGGGCCAGCAGGTTGGTCTGGTCGGCCAGCCCGCGAATCACGTCCAGCACCTTGCCGATATCCTGGGATTCCTTCGCCAGGTTGCCGATCAGCGTCGCGGTGCTCTGTACATCGCTGCTCATGCGCTCGATGGCGCCGACGGTTTCCTGGACCAGGTCACGACCGTCGCCGGCCGAGGCGGTGGCATGCTTCGAGGCTTCGGATGTGCTCACGGCATTGCGCGCGACTTCTTCCACGGCGCTGGTCATTTCATTGACCGCCGTGGCGGCCTGTTCGATCTCGTTGTTCTGCCGTACCAGGCCCTTGGCGCTTTCGTCGGTGACGGCATTCAGCTCTTCCGCCGCCGAAGCCAGCTGGGTCGCCGAACCGGAAATACGCTGCAGGGTGTCGCGCAGTTTCTGCTGCATCTTGACCATGGCCTGCAACAGGCGCCCGGCTTCGTCGTTGCCCTCGACCTTGATCGGTCGGGTCAGGTCGCCTTCGGCGATCTGCTCGGCGGCGGTCAGGGCGTCGGCGATAGGGTGGGTGATGCTGTTGGTCAGCAACCAGGCGAGCAGGAGGGTCAGGCCGGTGGCGGCCAGCAGCAAGCCCACCACCATATTGAACGCCGAGGCGTATTGGTCGGCGGCTTGTTGATGGGTGTCGTCGGTCTGCTGGGTATTGATCTCCACCAGCTTGGTGAGCACGGTGTTGACCTGTTCGGAGTTGGCCAGCAACTCGCTGTTGATCAGGGCTGCCAGTTCAGTGACCTGATTGTTGCGCGACAGGCTTTTCATCCGATCTTCAAGCTGGCGGTACTGGCCGAGCACCTGCACATAGCGGTCGTAGGCCACGCGCTCTTCAGGGCTGCTGATCAGTTTTTCGTAGATGGCCTGGGCCTTGCCGATCTGCTGGTTGCGCAGGGTGAACAGGTCGAGGATTTTCTGTTGCTCGTCGGGCGCGCGGTTGGTCACCAGGCGATAGGACAGGACCCGCAGGCGCAGGGTCAGTTGGGTGAGGTCGTCGAGGCTCTTGATGCTCGGCACGCTGTTGGTACTGAGCTCTTCGGCGGCGCCACGGATCTTGCTCATCTGGTTCAGGGCAAATATCCCCAGGATCAGCATCAGCGCGCCGATCAGGGAGAAGCTGAGGAAGGCGCGCGGGGCGATGTTCATGTTGCGTAGGGACATGGTGGCTACCTGAGAGAAGGGCGCATTCCGTGCGACTTTTAAGGCGTGTCTGAATGACCTATCGGTCATTCGACTAAAGTCTTAAGCCCCTGCGCGTATTTGTCGCAGGCGGAGGTTTCCGACAGGGGGCGGGGAACATGTCCTGGCAATCGCAGTCCCTAAGGTTCCAGGAAAAGCACCCCGCCAGGAAAATCAAGGCTTTGCGACAGTTTTCCCCTGGCAAACAGGGGGGCTTTTCTTTATCGTACGCGCCCTTTGAAACTGCCCGAGAGATCAAGAAAATGTTGGAAGCTTCCCTGAGTCAATTGGAACAGCTGGTCAGCGAGCTGGTTCAGCAAAAACAGGAACTGTTGGCCGCCAATACCGCGCTGAGCACCGAGCTGGCCCAGGCCAAGGACGAAAACGAAAGCCTGCAACTGAGCCTGATGGAACAAGAAGAAAAGCACGGTGCTACCGCCGCCCGTATCCAGGCGCTGGTCGAGCGTGTCAGCGCAGGTCCCGTGAGCGCATGAGAACCAGCAGCGATGGGGTGACCGTCATCTCGATCCTCGGCGAGGAGTATTCGATCAAGGCCCCTGCCGGCCAGGAGCGCACCTTGCAGGACGCGACGGTAATGCTCCGGGCGGCGTTGGCCGACACCAAGAAGAAGTTCCCCACGCTGATCGGCGACAAGCTGCTGGTGCTGGCGGCGTTGAACCTGTGTTCGCAGCAGATCGAAGCGCAGCAGCGTCACCGGGAAGAACTGAACCGTTACCAAGAGCAGGTCAGCGCCACGGTCGAAGTGATTTCGAAAACCATCGGGCAACACTGAAGGGGCCGTCCGCCGGCGCATGGCACCGGCATCGGCGCCTGGGGTCAGGCGGACATGACTTCCCGAATATCCGCCGCCAGTTCCCGTACCCGCGCTTCCTCGGTGTCCCACGAGCACATGAAGCGTGCGCCGCCCTTGCCGATGAAGGTGTAGAAGCGCCAGCCCTTGGCGGTCAGCGCGGCGATGGCCGATTCCGACAGTTGTAGGAACACGCCGTTGGCTTCCACTGGGAACATCAGTTCCACGCCGGGAATGTCCTTGACCAGGCTGCTGAGTAGCTGCGCGCAGTGGTTGGCGTGGCGGGCGTGCTTGAGCCAGGCGTGGTTTTCCAGCAGACCGACCCAGGGCGCCGAGAGAAAGCGCATTTTCGAGGCCAACTGCCCGGCCTGCTTGCAGCGATAGTCGAAATCCACCGCCAGGTCGTGATTGAAGAACAGGATCGCTTCACCCACCGCCATGCCGTTTTTCGTGCCGCCGAAGCACAGCACGTCGACGCCGACCTTCCAGGTCAGTTCGGCCGGGGTGCAGCCGAGGTAGGCGCAGGCATTGGAGAACCGCGCGCCGTCCATGTGCAGGTGCAGGCCGAGCTCCTTGCAGGTGGCGCTGATGGCGCGGATTTCATCCGGGGTGTAGACGCTGCCGACTTCGGTCGCTTGAGTCAGGGTCACCACGCGCGGCTTGGGGTAGTGGATGTCCTGGCGCTTGAGGGCGATTTCGCGGATCGAGTCCGGGGTCAGCTTGCCGTTTTCGGTGCGCGCGGTGAGCAGCTTGGAGCCGTTGGAGAAAAACTCCGGCGCGCCGCACTCGTCGGTCTCGACGTGGGCGGTCTCCGAGCAGATCACGCTGTGGTAGCTCTGGCACAACGACGACAGGGCCAGGGAGTTGGCCGCGGTGCCGTTGAAGGCGAAGAACACTTCACTGTCGGTTTCGAACAACTGGCGGAAGCCGTCGGCGGCGCGCTGGGTCCATTCGTCGTCGCCGTAGGCGCGCTGGTGGCCGTGGTTGGCCTGTTCCATGGCGGCCCAGGCCTCGGGGCAGATACCGGAATAGTTGTCGCTGGCGAATTGTTGGCTCTTGTCGGTCATGGCCCGGTCCTTGTGAACGATTATGGTGCGCACTGTAACCAGAATTGACCTTATCGCACAGGCACAGTTTCCGTAGGAAAAGCCTCTATAGATCGAAAGGTTGACGCTGTCCTTGTAGGAGCAGGCGGTCCGGCGTTACCGGCTTGCCCGCGAAGAGGTCAGTGCGGGCTACCCAAAAGATCGGGTTGATAATACGGACGCCTTCGCGGGCAAGCCCTGCTCCTACAGGGGTTGTGGTGTTTTCAAGATCCCTGTTCCAGACGCTGTTCGGCCCTCGACTATCTCAGCGCGCCAAGCCATGTCGTAAACGCACCTTTGCGTGGCGTCCATAGGCATTTGATCGGTCTGCGTCGGCCCTACCATCGCATTCAAAGGGCACTGCCGTCAGGCAACGGCCCCACTGATAAAAATGGCGCACCGCCGCCGCTGGGAGAGACGCGATGTTCAGCAAGCAAGACCAGATCCAGGGTTATGACGATGCACTGATGGCGGCCATGAATGCCGAGGAGCAACGCCAGGAAGATCATATCGAGCTGATCGCGTCGGAAAACTACACCAGCAAGCGCGTCATGCAGGCCCAGGGCAGCGGCCTGACCAACAAATACGCCGAAGGTTATCCAGGCAAGCGCTACTACGGTGGCTGCGAACACGTGGACAAGGTCGAGGCCCTGGCCATCGAACGCGCCAAGCAACTGTTCGGCGCCGACTACGTCAACGTCCAGCCGCACTCCGGCTCCCAGGCCAACGCCGCGGTCTACCTGGCCCTGCTCAATGCCGGCGACACCGTGCTGGGCATGAGCCTGGCCCACGGCGGTCACCTGACCCACGGCGCCAAGGTCAGCTTCTCGGGCAAGCTCTACAACGCCGTGCAGTACGGCATCGACACCACCACCGGCTTGATCGACTACGACGAAGTCGAGCGCCTGGCCGTCGAGCACAAGCCGAAAATGATTATCGCCGGTTTCTCGGCCTACTCGAAAACCCTCGATTTCCCACGCTTCCGTGAAATTGCCGACAAGGTCGGTGCTTACTTCTTCGTCGACATGGCCCACGTGGCCGGTCTGGTCGCTGCTGGCCTGTACCCGAACCCGCTGCCCTACGCTGACGTGGTCACCACCACCACCCACAAGACCCTGCGCGGTCCCCGTGGCGGCCTGATCCTGGCCAAGGCCAACGAAGAGCTGGAAAAGAAATTCAACGCCGCAGTCTTCCCCGGCGGCCAGGGCGGCCCGCTGATGCACGTGATCGCCGCCAAGGCCGTGAGCTTCAAGGAAGCCCTGGAGCCAAGCTTCAAAGTCTATCAGCAGCAAGTGATCGATAACGCCCAGGCCATGGCGGGCGTATTTATCAAACGCGGCTACGATGTAGTGTCCGGCGGTACCGACAACCACCTGTTCCTGGTCAGCCTGATCCGTCAGGGCCTGACCGGCAAAGAGGCCGATGCCGCCCTGGGCCGTGCCCATATCACCGTGAACAAGAACGCCGTGCCGAACGATCCACAGTCGCCGTTTGTCACTTCCGGTCTGCGCATCGGCACCCCGGCCGTCACCACGCGTGGGTTCAAAGTGACCCAGTGCGTCGAGCTGGCCGGCTGGATCTGCGACATCCTCGACAACCTCGGCGACGCCGATGTCGAAGCGAACGTCGCCAAGCACGTGACAGCCCTGTGCGCGGATTTCCCGGTTTATCGCTGAGAGCGGTTTTGGAGTAAATGACTATGCAACGCTATTCGGGCTTCGGCCTCTTCAAGCACTCTCTCAGCCATCACGAAAATTGGCAGAAAATGTGGCGCACGCCGACCCCGAAAAAGGTCTATGACGTGGTCATCGTCGGCGGCGGCGGGCATGGTCTGGCGACCGCCTACTACCTGGCCAAGGAGCACGGCATCACCAACGTGGCCGTGGTCGAGAAGGGCTGGTTGGGCGGCGGCAACACCGCCCGTAACACCACCATCGTGCGTTCCAACTACCTGTGGGACGAGTCGGCGCACCTGTACGAACACGCGATGAAATTGTGGGAAGGCCTGTCCCAGGACCTGAACTACAACGTGATGTTCTCCCAGCGTGGTGTCTACAACCTCTGCCACACCCTGCAGGACATCCGTGATTCGGAGCGTCGGGTCAGCGCCAACCGCCTCAATGGCGTCGACGGCGAACTGCTCAACGCTCAACAGGTGGCGAACGAGATTCCGTACCTGGACTGCTCGAAGAATGCCCGTTACCCGGTGATGGGCGCCACCGTCCAGCGTCGCGGCGGCGTGGCCCGTCACGATGCCGTGGCCTGGGGCTTCGCCCGTGCGGCCGACGCCCTCGGCGTCGACCTGATCCAGCAGACCGAAGTGATCGGCTTCCGCAAGGAAAACGGCGTGTGTATCGGTGTCGAAACCAACAAGGGTTTTATCGGCGCCAAGCGCGTCGGTGTGGTCACCGCCGGTAACTCCGGGCATATGGCCAAGCTCGCCGGTTTCCGCCTGCCGATCGAATCGCACCCGCTGCAAGCGCTGGTGTCCGAACCGATCAAGCCGATCATCGACAGCGTGATCATGTCCAACGCCGTGCACGGTTACATCAGCCAGTCCGACAAGGGCGACCTGGTGATCGGTGCCGGTATCGACGGCTACAACGGTTACGGCCAGCGTGGTTCGTACCCGGTGATCGAGCACACCATCCAGGCCATCGTCGAGATGTTCCCGGTGTTGTCCCGCGTGCGCATGAACCGCCAGTGGGGCGGCATCGTCGACACCACCCCGGATGCCTGCCCGATCATTTCGAAAACCCCGGTCCCGAACATGTTCTTCAACTGCGGTTGGGGCACCGGCGGCTTCAAGGCTACCCCTGGTTCGGGCAACGTGTTTGCCGCGAGCCTGGCCAAGGGTGAAATGCACCCGTTGGCCGCTCCCTTCTCCATCGACCGTTTCCACAACGGTGCGTTGATCGACGAACACGGTGCTGCTGCGGTCGCCCACTAACAGGAGAAATCCCTATGTTGCATATCTTCTGTCCTCATTGCGGCGAGCTGCGCTCCGAAGAGGAATTCCACGCTTCCGGCCAGGCGCATATCCCGCGTCCACTGGACCCGGGCACCTGCACCGACGAGCAGTGGGGCGACTACATGTTCTTCCGCGACAACCCCCGCGGCCTGCACCACGAGTTGTGGGACCACGTTGCCGGTTGCCGCCAGTATTTCAACGTGACCCGCGACACCGTTACCTACGAGATTCTCGAAAGCTACAAGATTGGCGAGAAGCCGCAATTCACCGCTAAAGCAGACAGTTCGAAAGTGCCCGGCGCGGCTGTGGGAGAGAAGGTATGAGCCAGGTCAATCGCCTGTCCAACGGTGGTCGGATCGACCGCAACAAAGTCTTGAGCTTCACCTTCAACGGCCAGGTCTATAAAGGCTTTGAAGGCGACACCCTGGCCGCCGCGTTGCTGGCCAACGGTGTGGATATCGTCGGTCGCAGCTTCAAGTATTCCCGGCCACGGGGCATCTTTGCCGCCGGTGCCGAAGAGCCGAACGCGGTCCTGCAACTCGGCGCCACCGAAGCGACCCAGATCCCTAACGTGCGTGCCACCCAGCAAGCGCTGTATCAGGGCCTGGTGGCTACCAGCACCAACGGCTGGCCGAGCGTCAACAATGACATGATGGGGATTCTCGGCAAGGTCGGCGGCAAGCTGATGCCACCGGGCTTCTACTACAAGACCTTCATGTATCCGCAGTCGTTCTGGATGACCTACGAGAAGTACATCCGCAAGGCCGCGGGCCTCGGTCGCTCGCCGACCGAGAACGATCCGGACACCTACGACTACATGAACCAGCACTGCGACGTGCTGATCGTCGGTGCCGGCCCTGCCGGTCTGGCCGCTGCACTGGCCGCCGCGCGCAGCGGTGCCCGGGTGATCCTGGCCGATGAACAGGAAGAGTTCGGCGGCAGCCTGCTCGATTCGCGCGAAAGCCTTGATGGCAAGCCGGCGGCCGAATGGGTCGCCAGCGTTATCGCCGAATTGAAAGGCCTGCCGGACGTACTGCTGTTGCCGCGCGCCACCGTCAACGGCTACCACGACCACAACTTCCTGACCATTCACGAGCGCCTCACCGATCACCTCGGTGACCGTGCGCCGATCGGTCAGGTGCGTCAGCGTATCCACCGGGTCCGCGCCAAGCGCGTGGTCCTGGCCACCGGTACCCATGAGCGTCCGCTGGTCTACGGCAACAACGACGTACCGGGCAACATGCTCGCCGGTGCCGTTTCGACCTACGTCCGCCGTTACGGCGTGGCCCCGGGCAAGAAGCTGGTGCTGAGCACCAACAACGATCACGCCTATCGCGTGGCTTTGGACTGGCTCGATGCCAGCCTGCAAGTGGTGGCTATCGCCGATGCCCGCAGCAACCCGCGCGGCGCACTGGTGGAAGAAGCACGGGCCAAGGGGATTCGTATCCTCACCGGCAGCGCCGTGATCGAAGCCCGTGGTAGCAAGCACGTCACTGCGGCGCGCATTGCCGCCATCGACGTCAAAGCGCATAAAGTCACCAGTCCTGGCGAATGGCTGGACTGCGATCTGGTAGCAAGCTCCGGCGGCTACAGCCCGGTGGTCCACCTGGCCTCGCACCTGGGCGGCAAACCGACCTGGCGTGAAGATATCCTCGGTTTCGTACCGGGCGAAGCACCGCAGAAACGCGTGTGCGTCGGCGGTATCAACGGCGTCTACGGCTTGGCCGATGCCTTGGCCGACGGTTTTGAAGGTGGCGTTCGCGCGGCCAGCGAAGCCGGTTTCAAGGCGGTCGAAGGCGTGCTGCCCAAAGCCCTGTCGCGCCTGGAAGAGCCGACCCTGGCGCTGTTCCAGGTGCCCCATGAAAAAGCTACCGCACGGGCGCCGAAGCAATTCGTCGACCTGCAGAACGACGTCACCGCCGCCGCCATCGAACTGGCGACCCGCGAGGGCTTCGAGTCGGTCGAACACGTCAAGCGCTACACCGCGCTGGGCTTCGGCACCGACCAGGGCAAGCTGGGCAACGTCAACGGCCTGGCCATTGCCGCCCGTTCGTTGAACGTGACCATCCCGCAGATGGGCACCACCATGTTCCGTCCGAACTACACGCCGGTGACTTTCGGCGCGGTCGCCGGCCGTCACTGCGGGCATATCTTCGAGCCGGTGCGCTACACCGCCTTGCAGGCCTGGCATGTGAAGCAGCGCGCCGAGTTCGAGGACGTGGGCCAATGGAAACGTCCGTGGTACTTCCCGCGCAACGGCGAAGACCTGCACGCGGCGGTCAAGCGTGAGTGCAAGGCCGTGCGCGACAGCGTCGGCCTGCTCGACGCCTCGACCCTGGGCAAGATCGATATCCAGGGCCCGGACGCCCGTGAATTCCTCAACCGCGTCTACACCAACGCCTGGACCAAGCTCGACGTGGGCAAGGCCCGCTACGGCCTGATGTGCAAGGAAGACGGCATGGTCTTCGACGACGGCGTCACCGCCTGTCTGGCCGACAACCACTTCCTGATGACCACCACCACCGGCGGCGCGGCTCGCGTCCTGCAGTGGCTGGAGCTCTACCACCAGACCGAATGGCCGAACATGAAGGTGTACTTCACCTCCGTGACCGACCACTGGGCGACCATGACCCTGTCCGGGCCGAACAGCCGCAAGCTGCTCAGCGAAGTGACCGACATCGACCTGGACAAGGACGCGTTCCCGTTCATGACCTGGAAAGAAGGCCTGGTCGGCGGTGTGCCGGCGCGGGTGTTCCGGATCTCCTTTACCGGCGAGCTGTCCTATGAGGTTAACGTCCAGGCCGACTACGCCATGGGTGTGCTGGAGAAAATCGTCGAGGCGGGCAAGCAGTACAACCTGACCCCGTACGGTACCGAGACCATGCACGTGCTGCGGGCCGAGAAGGGTTTCATCATCGTCGGCCAGGACACGGACGGCTCGATGACCCCGGACGACCTGAACATGGGCTGGTGTGTCGGCCGGACCAAGCCGTTCTCCTGGATCGGCTGGCGCGGGATGAACCGTGAAGACTGCGTGCGTGAAGAGCGCAAGCAGTTGGTCGGGCTCAAGCCGATCGATCCGACCAAGTGGCTGCCGGAAGGCGCCCAGCTGGTGTTCGACACCAAGCAGACGATCCCGATGAAGATGGTCGGTCACGTGACCTCCAGCTATGCCCACAACTCCCTTGGCTATTCGTTTGCCATGGCGGTGGTCAAGGGCGGGCTGAAGCGCATGGGCGAGCGGGTGTTCGCACCGCTGGCCGATGGCAGCGTGATCGAGGCGGAAATCGTTTCTTCGGTGTTCTTCGATCCGAAGGGCGATCGCCAGAACATCTGACGGAACCCGGGATCGAGGTTGGACGCGGACCTTGTAGGAGCTGGCTTGCCGGCGATGACGGCGGCACAGTCACCACAGGGTCCACGGACAACCGCAAAGACAGAATTCAACACAGGTGTTTCACATGACCACAGCCAACGTTTACCAACAACGCCCGACTTCCGGGGCCAAGGCCGAGTCGTCGTTGCACCATGCCGACCTCGCCAGCCTGGTGGGTAAAGGCCGCAAGAACGCCGGTGTCACCGTGCGGGAAAAGAAATTGCTCGGTCACCTGACCATTCGTGGCGATGGCCATGACGCGGCCTTCGCCGCCGGCGTGCACAAGGCCCTGGGCCTGGAACTGCCCGTGGCACTGACCGTGGTTGCCAAGGGCGATACCAGCCTGCAATGGCTTGGCCCTGACGAGTGGCTGCTGATCGTCCCGAGCGGCGAAGAGTTCGCTGCCGAGAAGGCGCTGCGCGAAGCCCTGGGCGACCTGCATATCGCTATCGTCAATGTCAGCGGCGGCCAGCAACTGCTGGAGCTGAGCGGTCCGAACGTGCGCCAGGTGCTGATGAAGTCCACCAGCTATGACGTGCACCCGAACAGCTTCCCTGTGGGTAAGGCCGTCGGGACGGTGTTCGCCAAGTCGCAACTGATGATCCGCCACACCGCCGAAGACACCTGGGAGCTGGTGATCCGTCGCAGCTTTTCGGATTACTGGTGGTTGTGGTTGCAGGATGCGGCGGCCGAGTACGGTCTCAGCGTCCAGGCCTGAGGTTTTGTGTGATCTGTAGGAGCCAGCTTGCTGGCGATGGACTCACGGGCGCCGCAGTGTTTCAGGCGCCCAGCGTTATCGTTGGCCTCCATCGCCAGCAAGCTGGCTCCTACAGGGTTTGGTGTCGTATACAAGGGTAAGGATTGCCTGGAGTTCTCTACCAAGAGGCTCGCGATCAACCGCTTGGCGGTTGCCCCTCACGAACAGGAGTCAAGCAATGAGCCGCGCCCCCGATACATGGATTTTGACCGCCGACTGCCCCAGCGTGCTCGGCACGGTGGATGCGGTGACCCGCTATCTGTTCGAGCAGGGCTGCTATGTCACCGAGCACCACTCGTTCGATGACCGCCTCTCGGGGCGTTTCTTCATTCGCGTGGAGTTTCGCCAGCCCGACGGTTTCGACGAACTGGCCTTCCGCGCCGGCCTCGCCCTGCGCGGCGAGTCCTTCGGCATGCTGTTCGAACTGACCCCGCCGAACTACCGGCCGAAAGTGGTGATCATGGTCTCCAAGGCCGATCACTGCCTCAACGACCTGCTCTACCGCCAGCGCATCGGCCAATTGTCCATGGACGTGGCCGCCGTGGTCTCCAACCACCCGGACCTCAAGCCCCTGGCCGACTGGCACCAGATTCCCTACTACCATTTCCCGCTGGACCCGAACGACAAGCCGGGCCAGGAACGCCAGGTCTGGCAGGTGATCGAGGAGTCCGGTGCGGAGCTGGTGATTCTCGCCCGCTATATGCAGGTGCTCTCGCCCGAGCTGTGTCGCAAGCTCGACGGCAAGGCCATCAATATCCACCACTCGTTGCTGCCCGGCTTCAAGGGCGCCAAGCCCTATCACCAGGCCTATAACAAGGGCGTGAAACTGGTGGGGGCCACCGCGCACTACATCAACAACGACCTGGACGAAGGCCCGATCATCGCCCAGGGCGTGGAGGTAGTGGACCACAGTCACTACCCCGAGGACCTGATCGCCAAGGGCCGCGATATTGAAGGGCTGACCTTGGCGCGGGCGGTGGGGTATCACATTGAGCGGCGGGTCTTTCTGAACGCCAACAGGACGGTGGTGCTCTGAAGAACGGTCGTTTTACGACCTTCGCGGCGGTGCGGCGATCCGACAAGCTCCGCTCCCACAGTGGACCGCGTTGCCTGGGCGTTACCCGGTCAATTGTGGGAGCGGAGCTTGCCCGCGAAGAGGCCCGCAAGAACAACGCAACAACCACAAGCAGTACCCCGAGCAATCTCCCACAGTGGGCGCGGTGCCTGCCGTAACGCAATTCCCCTGTAGGAGCCGGCTTGCTGGCGATGAGGTCCGCAAGAACAACGCAACAACCACAGGCAATAACCCGAGCAATCTACGCGCTGCCCCCTGGCAACGTGTTGCTACATAAAAACAACAGCGAGGTGAAAGCATGTCTGGCAATCGTGGTGTGGTGTATCTCGGCAATGGCAAGGTCGAGGTGCAGAAAATCGACTATCCGAAAATGCAGGACCCACGCGGCAGGAAGATTGAGCACGGTGTCATCCTGCGCGTCGTCTCCACCAACATCTGTGGTTCGGACCAGCATATGGTCCGTGGCCGTACCACTGCCCAGACCGGCCTGGTCCTGGGTCATGAAATCACCGGTGAAGTGATCGAGAAGGGCAGCGACGTCGAGAACCTGAAACTCGGCGACCTGGTCTCGGTCCCCTTCAACGTGGCTTGCGGACGCTGCCGTTCCTGCAAGGAGCAACACACCGGCGTCTGCCTGACCGTCAACCCGGCCCGTGCCGGCGGTGCCTACGGTTATGTCGACATGGGCGACTGGACCGGCGGCCAGGCTGAATACGTGCTGGTGCCGTACGCCGACTTCAACCTGCTTAAACTGCCGGATCGCGACAAGGCCATGGAGAAGATCCGCGACCTGACCTGCCTCTCCGACATCCTGCCTACCGGCTACCACGGCGCGGTCACCGCGGGTGTTGGTCCAGGCAGCACCGTATACATCGCCGGTGCCGGTCCGGTCGGCCTCGCGGCGGCGGCTTCGGCGCGCCTGCTGGGCGCGGCGGTAGTGATCATCGGTGACGTCAACCCGATCCGCCTGGCCCACGCCAAGGCCCAGGGTTTCGAAATCGCCGACCTGTCCAAGGACACCCCGCTGCACGAACAGATCGCCGCGCTGTTGGGCGAACCTGAAGTGGATTGCGCCGTCGATGCCGTGGGCTTCGAAGCCCGTGGTCACGGCCATGAAGGCGTGAAACACGAGGCTCCGGCCACCGTGCTCAACTCGCTGATGGGCGTGGTCCGCGTGGCGGGCAAGATCGGTATTCCGGGCCTGTATGTGACTGAAGACCCGGGTGCGGTGGATGCTGCCGCGAAAATGGGCAGCCTGAGCATCCGCTTCGGCCTCGGCTGGGCCAAGTCCCACAGTTTCCACACCGGCCAGACCCCGGTGATGAAGTACAACCGCCAGCTGATGCAGGCGATCATGTGGGATCGGATCAATATTGCCGAGATCGTCGGTGTCCAGGTCATCAGCCTGGATGACGCACCGAAGGGCTACGGCGAGTTCGATGCGGGCGTGCCGAAGAAGTTCGTGATCGACCCGCACAAGCTGTTCAGCGCGGCGTAAGCAGTAAAGGGCAAGACGGAAAAAGGGCGACTTCGGTCGCCCTTTTTTAGTGGGTGAAATTCAGTTGGAA
Organism: Pseudomonas gingeri; assembly: GCF_013385425.1. Taxonomy (GTDB): domain Bacteria; phylum Pseudomonadota; class Gammaproteobacteria; order Pseudomonadales; family Pseudomonadaceae; genus Aquipseudomonas; species Aquipseudomonas gingeri_D. Next base: position 35,108 of record NZ_JACAQA010000021.1, read on the forward strand.
CAGACGGGCTTTCTGGCCGATATCCCGGTGGTACACGGTCGTTGGCAGCGCATCGTTTCTGTAGGAGCAGGGCTTGCCCGCGAAGCTTTTAGCGATCTCAAGGGCCTCTTCGCGGCGGTGCGGCGATCCGACAAGCCCTGCTCCTACAGTTTTGTTTCGTTGCGTATTCTGCGATCAGGCCCGTAGCCGCCAGCCCAGTACATCCATCAGGTCGCAGCCATCGCGCATGACCATCGCGGGGACCTGGAGGATATGTTGGAAGTCGATGTCATTGGCGTTGTGCAATTCAATGTGGGACAGGGCTTCGAGCATCTGTGTCGCCGCGAGGAAGCGGGCGGCGGCATTGGCGTGGAGCACGTCGGTCGGGCTTTCGGCGTCGATCAACAGGCTGGGAATCAGGCAGTCGATGGCGGTGAGGGGGATGTATTTCGTCATGGGTAAAACCTCGGGAGTTTAGGACGAGGCCACCACACATCCGTCGCCAAACGAAAGGTGGCAGCTGTACGCAGGTTGGCGAACCGGAAACTCCCAAGCCGGCAGACCCGAAGGTCTCCCGCGCACAGCCGCCATAAAGCGGCTTTGCGGGTGCGAAGGCACCTGCAAACAAGCACAGAGCTTTCGCATGGGAGTTTAACGAGTCGCCAAACCCGTATCGCCAATCAGGGCGACCGGCGGACTATAAGCCGCAGGCTTCTGAGGACGCAAGGCGGGGAGTTGTTACCGATCATTCCTGTGTTGTAGAGCGCGATCTAAAGATCAGCCCCACAAAAAAGTAGCCCGCCGGTTTGAGGAAGCGCTCGCACGCAGAGCCTTGGCGGGTTTTGTTGGGCGAACCATAGAGGTTGCGAGCCGCCATGAGCAAGTCCGAGCGGCTTGGCCTGTAGGTTGAATGCCTTTCCAGATGTTGCGGGGTCGCGATGCCAAGTGGCTGTCGCTGCTTTCTGTCCCTAAGATGGGCTCGATGATCTAACAAGGCCGTGATGGAGTGGAGTGATGAATGCCAAGACTCACCAAAAGATGATGACTGAAGCACAGGCCAGCCACGTCCGAGAGTTGAGCGCTGTACAGCGCATGGATGCTCGCTTGGAGGTTTTGCAGGTACCTGAAGCCGCACAATGCTTGCAATCATTGCTGGCAGCCAAGGGCAAGCTAATTAGGAGACCTGAAGCAGGCGCTTCTTTCTGAAGTTAACAGTATCCCAATCAGCTATTGGGTGCTCCGAGCAGCGAGCTTTAAAGGTCAGAGCGCCGCCAACGGCCCCTGGTACAACACCGGTCCGGTCGGTTGCCCGGTCGGCGAACCGCCTGCTGGCTCAAGGCTGACCGCCAGCACCACCGAGGTGCCGAGCAAGGCCTTATGTGCTTCGCTCAATTCCACTCGCCCCTTGCCTGCCTTGGGCACCAGGCCCAGGGACACCGGCTTGCCACCCACCGGAATCGCCCACAGTTCCAGGCTGCGGTCGGCGGTCACCGCCGCCAGGCTCAGCGGTTCCACTTGCAGGTAGTCGGCATGGGCCTTGACCCGCAATGCCGGGGTTTGCGTGCCGCTGAGCAGGGTTGCGCTGGCGCTCACCGGGTCATGGTTATAGAACACGCCCAGGGCCGCCACCAGCACCAGCGAACAGGCCGCCGCGAGGATGCGCAACCGACTCCAGAACGGCCGTTTCTCAGGCAGGTGCAGCCGTTGCGGATCGATCCTTGCGACAACACCTTGCCACACCCGATCCGGCACCGGCTGTTCAGCCACCGATTCGGTCAGGGCCATCAGGTTTTCCTGCCACTCGGCGACCTGGGCCCGCAGCTTGGCGTCGTCGCGCATCAGCGCTTCGAAACGCCGGCGGGCGGCCTTGGACATTACGCCGATGGCATAGTCGGCGGCCAGGGCGCGGCGCAGGCGGGGGTTCTGGTAGTTCATGATTCAAGGCACCTGCGCAGGCGTTCCATGCCGCGACGTATCCAGGATTTGACCGAGCCCAGCGGCGCGGGCAGTTGTTCGGCCAGTTCCGCGTAGGACAGGCCGTGGAAGTAGGCGAGGGTGATCGACTGGCGTTGCGGGCCCTCCAGGGTCTCCAGGCAACGGTTCAGGGCACTGGCCTCGCGGGCGCTGTCGAGCAGTTCGTGGGCCGAGGGGCTGTCGTCGGCCAGGCTGTCCTCCTGCCCATCGGCCAGGGGCACCTCGCGGAACCTGCGCAACTGATCGATGGCCAGGTTACGGGTGATGTTGGTCATCCAGGTCATGGGCGCCGAGAGGTGGGCCTCGTAACGCGAAGCGTTGTTCCAGATGCGCACGAAGCTCTCCTGGAGGATTTCCTCGGCCAGGTCGGCGCGGCCCAGGCAACGCAGGGCTACACCGTGCAGGCGTGGGGCGACGCTACGATACAGCGTCTCGAATGCGCGGCGGTTACCCAGTGAGCACTGGGCCAACAGCTGCCTGAGTTGATCGGCGTCGGCGGTGGAAATGGGTGTTCTCCAGACAATCAAAAGACGATGTATGGGCCGCGCTGTGCGCTCGTTGCCGCCTGAGGGTAGTTCACGGCACGCGGTTGTTCCATTCATTGGGGGGCCTCACAGGTCACACGGCCTCGGCCATAGACCAGTTATTACAGTCAACGCGCCCCTGTAGGAGCCCGCTTGCGGG
>NZ_JACAQA010000021.1:37767-48756 GCF_013385425.1 Pseudomonas gingeri
CCCGCAAGCGGGCTCCTACAGGTAGAGTGGCGGTGTGGCGAGTCTCAGCTTTTGGGCTGCAGCACCTTGTCGATCACCTGGATCACGCCGTTGGATTGCATCACGTCGTAGGTGGTGATGTCGGCGGTGGTGCCTTTCTCATCCTTGATCACGATGTTGTGCGGGCCGTTCATCATCGCCCACAACTTGCCACCGGCGACGGTGGTCAGCTCGGTCTTGCCGCCGCCGGCCTTGATGCGCTTGCTCAGTTCGGCCATGTCGAGTTTCCCGGCCACCACGTGGTAGGTGAGGATATGGGTCAGGGTGCCTTTGTTTTCCGGCTTGAGCAGGGTGTCGACGGTGCCGGCGGGCAGGGCGGCGAAGGCGGAGTTGACCGGGGCGAAGACGGTGAACGGGCCCTGGCCCTTGAGGGTCGGCACCAGTCCGGCGGCCTTCACGGCGGCGACGAGGGTGGTGTGGTCGGCGGAATTGACCGCGTTGTCGACGATGTCCTTGCTCGGCAGCATGCTTTGTCCGCCGACCATCACACTGTCGTGGTCCATGCTCATGCTCGCCGCCTGGGCCAGGCCAGCGGACAACGCGAGGGTCAACAAGCTGGTAATCAGGGGCGCTTTGATCGAAGTGCATTTCATGATGGGGAATCCTTGTCGGTATGAAGTCGGCCAGGAAGTTCTGTCCGTGCTTGATATACGCAAGGGGGCGGGGATCGGATGCAGGGACCGCTGAATTTTTTATGGGGACGGTAGGAGGATTCGGCGCGTGCGGAACAAGTCCGGTTTTTTTGACTCCAACGGCAAGTGTTCGGCGCCTGTCCCTGCTGGCGGGTGGTATTGATGACTTTCGAGGTATTGCAATGAAGATTCCACGCGGTGTTGTACTGGCTTCGCTCCTGGCATTCGCCGCTACCCCGGTGTTTGCGGCGTTCAGCCTGAACGATGCGGCCAATGCGGTCTCGTCCATGCAAGGGGGGCAGGGCGGCAATGCGGCGGCCCCGGCTGGCGGTCTGCTCAGCGCCCTGGGTTCGCAATTGCATGTCACCCCGGAACAGGCGGTGGGTGGTACCGGTGCGATGCTGGGCTTGGCGAAGAACAAACTCAGTGGCAACGATTATTCGCAGTTGAGCAAAAGTGTACCGGGCCTCGACCAGCTCTCGGGCGCGGGTGCTTTGTCCGGCCTGGGCGGTTTGCTCGGCCAGTCGGGTAACTCGTCGGCGGTGGGCAGCGCGCTGGGCAATGTGCAGAACACCGGTGACCTGAACAAGGCCTTCGGTGCCCTGGGCATGGACAGCGGCATGGTCGGCCAGTTTGCTCCGGTGATCCTGCAATACCTGGGACAGCAGGGTGTCGGTGGTCCGCTGCTCAAGAGCCTGGGTGGTATCTGGGGCGCCGGTAGCTGATCAGGCATCGGGCTCGCATAAAAACGCATCGCACGGTTCAAGCCGCGCGATGCGTTTTTTTATGGGCTGATCAAACGGACCGTTCTGTCGACGCGCTCTCGCTGCGCAGCGCCGCGATACGCTGGTCCTTCTCGCTCCAGAGCTGGTTGACCCAGTCCTGGATCTGCTGGCGAAACAGCGGGTCGTTCTCGTAGTCGCCTTGCCACAGATCTGCGGTCAATTCGCGGGTCTGGAAGTCGATGATGACCTTGGGCAGGTTGCCGCTGATCAAATCCCAGAACCCCGGAATCCGCTCTTGTGGATAAACCACGGTGACATCGAGGATCGCGTCCAGTTGTTCGCCCATGGCCGCCAGCACGAAGGCCACGCCGCCGGCCTTGGGCTTGAGCAGATGGGTAAAGGGCGAGTCCTGCTCCTGGCGTTTGGCCGGGCTGAAGCGGGTGCCTTCGAGGTAGTTGACCACGGTCACCGGCTGGCGCTTGAACAGCTCGCAGGCGGCCTGGGTGATTTCCAGGTCATGGCCCTTGAGTTCCGGGTGCTTGTCGAGAAAGGCCTTGGAGTAGCGCTTCATGAACGGATAGTCCAGCGCCCACCAGGCCAGGCCCAGGAACGGCACCCAGATCAGCTCTTTCTTGAGGAAGAACTTGAAGAACGGCGTGTGCCGGTTGAGGGTCTGGATCAGCGCCGGGATATCGACCCAGGACTGATGGTTGCAGACCACCAGGTACGAGGTGTCGCGGCGCAGGCCTTCGGCACCGCGAATATCCCAGCGGGTGGGGATGCACAGGGCGAAGATCAGCTTGTCGATCTCGGCCCAGGTTTCGGCGATCCACATCACCGCCGCGCTGGCGTAGTCGCGAAAACGACCGGGCAGCAGCAGCTTGAGCAGGGCGAAGAGCATCAGCGGGCCGAACAGTACCAGCGTGTTGAGCAAAAGCAGGAACGTGACGAAACTGCCGGTGAGCAGGCGGCGCATACAGGGACTCTTTCAAAACGTGAGGGCGCGCCATGATAAAGGCGGGCGCGGGCAGACGCCAAATTGCCCGGGCGACAAATGTTTCACGGGATGTCGGATAGGTTGATAGTGGTCTGTCAGATTTGTTCATGAACCAACGCGCGAACAGCGGTCTAAAATGGCGCCCCTTGTGCGTCCACCCAAAGGTACAGCCGAAGTGAAATCCATTCTTGCCCTGTTGTCCCTCCTGGCCCTGCCGGTCATGGCGGCCGAACCGACCCTCTACGGGCGCTACGAATATATCCAGCTGCCGGAAATCGGCCAGACCTTCAAGGCCAAGATGGACACCGGTGCGTTGACCGCCTCGCTGTCGGCCAAGGACATCGAGCTGTTCAAGCGCAACGGCGAGGACTGGGTGCGTTTCCGCCTGGGCACGGCCGATGCCGACGGCAAGGTCTACGAGCACAAGGTCGCGCGCATCAGCAAGATCAAGACCCGTACCGAGGAAGACGAAGACGGCGAAGCCAGCGACGCGAGCAAGCGCCCGGTGGTGGAACTGGATATGTGCCTGGGTAACGTCAAGCGTAGCGTGGAGGTCAACCTGACCAACCGCAGCGGCTTCAACTACCCGCTGCTGATCGGCGCCAAGGCCCTGCGCGAATTCGGCGCGGCGGTGAACCCGGCGCGGCGTTATACCGCCGACCAACCCCACTGCTGATTGACGGGGCGGCACGCGTCCGGCACCGTTGCGCGATCAACACCAGTGCTCGGACGCCATGCCCCATATCCTGATTGTCGAAGACGAAGCGGCGATTGCCGATACCCTGATCTACGCCCTGCAGGGTGAAGGGTTCACCACCACCTGGCTGAACCTCGGCGGCGCGGCGGTCGAGCACCAGCGCACGACGCCGGCCGACCTGCTGATCCTCGATATCGGCCTGCCGGATATCAGCGGTTTCGAGGTGTGCAAGCAGCTGCGGCGCTTTACCGAAGTGCCGGTGATGTTTCTCAGCGCCCGCGATGGTGAGATCGACCGCGTGGTGGGCCTGGAAATCGGTGCCGACGATTATGTGGTCAAGCCCTTCAGCCCACGGGAAGTCGCGGCGCGGGTGCGGGCGATCCTCAAGCGTGTGGTGCCCCCGGCGCTGTCGGCGGTTTCCAGTGAACGCTTCCTGGTCGATCACGAACGGGTACAGATCAGCTATCGCGGCCAGCCCTTGAACCTGACCCGTCACGAATTCCGCCTGCTCGCCAGCCTGCTGGAGCAACCCGAACGGGTCTTCAGCCGCGAGCAATTGCTCGATGCGCTGGGCGTGGCGGCGGACGCCGGCTACGAGCGCAATATCGACAGCCATATCAAGAGCCTGCGAGCCAAGCTGCGGGCGGTGGCTGGCGATGCCGAACCGATCCAGACCCATCGCGGCCTGGGCTACAGCTACAGTCCGGGGAACAGCTGATGCCGTTGGGGATCCGGATTTTCCTGGTGTACTTCCTTTTCGTCGGCCTGACCGGCTATTTCGTGCTGAACACGGTGATGAAGGAAATCCGCCCCGGCGTGCGTCAGTCCACCGAAGAAACCCTGGTGGACACCGCCAACCTGCTGGCGGAAATCCTCCATGACGATGTGAAGAACGGCACCCTCAGCCAGAGTCGCCTGCCGCAGGCACTCAAGGCCTACGGCCAGCGCAAGCCGGCGGCGACCATCTGGGGCCTGGAGAAGAATCAGGTCAACCACCGGATCTATGTGACCGACGCCCGTGGCATCGTCTTGCTCGATTCCGCCGAGCAGGCGGTGGGGCAGGACTATTCGAACTGGAACGATGTCTACCTGACCCTGCGCGGCGAGTATGGCGCCCGCTCGACCCGCACGGTGGACGGCGATCCGAACTCCTCGGTGATGCACGTCGGCGCGCCGATCACCGACAACGGCCAGATCATTGGCGTGGTCACGGTGGCCAAGCCCAATAGTTCGTTGCAGCCTTATGTGGATCGCACCGAGCACCGCCTGCTGATGTACGGCGCCGGGCTGATCGGCCTGGGCCTGTTGTTCGGCGCGCTGTTGTCCTGGTGGCTGAGCGCGGCGTTGCGGCGCCTGACCGCTTACGCCCAGGCGGTCAGCGAAGGTCAAAAGGCCGAGCTGCCACGCTATCGCGGCGGCGAGATGGCGCAGTTGGCCAATGCCGTGGAGCATATGCGCACGCAGTTGGAGGGTAAGGCCTATGTCGAGCGTTACGTGCACACCCTGACCCACGAACTGAAAAGCCCGTTGGCGGCGATTCGTGGGGCGGCGGAGCTGTTGCAGGGCGAGATGCCGGAAGCCCAGCGCGAGCGTTTTGTCGGCAATATCGACAGTGAAAGCGCGCGGATGCAGCGGTTGATCGAGCGGTTGCTGAACCTGGCACTGGTGGAGCAGCGTCAGGTATTGGAGGAGCAGGTCGAGATCCCCTTGGGGAGCCTGGTGGATGAAGTCTTGCAGGCCCAGGCCGCGCGGATCGAACGCGGACGCTTGCAGGTGCAGCAGTCGATTGCACCGGACCTGAAGGTATTCGGCGAACCCTTCCTACTGCGTCAGGCCATCGGCAATCTGTTGGACAATGCCCTGGACTTTACGCCGCCGGAAGGGCTTGTGCACTTCAAGGCCGAACGCCAGGGCCGGCAGCTGTGCTTGACGCTGTTCAACCAGGCCGAGGCGATTCCCGAGTATGCCCTGCCGAGATTGAGCGAACGCTTCTACTCCCTTCCACGGCCAGGTAGCGGCCGCAAAAGCACCGGGCTGGGGCTGAACTTTGTCGAGGAAGTGATGAAGCTGCACGGCGGCGAACTGCACATCGGCAATGTGCCCGGCGGGGTCGAGGTCGGCCTGAGCTTTCCCGGATAAACACCGCATCTCCACACAGTCTCCACATTCGTCCCATCAAGCCCCCACACAGGCTGCGCAGACTCTCCCCCATACCAACAGGGAGAGAACCCATGAACCGCGGTCTGGCTATAAAACTCGGGGCGATTGCCCTACTGATGCTGTTGTTGCTGGTCCCGTTGATGATGATCGACGGGGTGATCAGCGAACGTCAGCGCTTGCGCGACGGTGTCCTGGAAGATATCGCACGCAGTTCCAGCTACAGCCAGCAATTGAATGGTCCGCTGTTGGTGGTGCCGTATCGCCAGACCGTTCGCGAATGGAAGACCGATGCCAAGGGCGAGCGCTACCAGCAAAGCAGCGAAGTCAGCGGGCGCCTGTACTTCTTGCCGGAGCGTTTTGAGCTCGATGGCAAGGTTCAGACCGAACTGCGCTCGCGGGGCATTTACGAGGCGCGGCTGTTTCATGCCAATAACCAGATCAGCGGTAACTTCGTGCTGCCGTTGCAATTGGGTATCACCGAGGACTTTGCCGATTACCGCTTCGACGAGCCGTACCTGGCGGTGGGCATCAGCGATATCCGTGGCATCGAAAACGCCCTGACCTTGCAGGTGGGCAGCCAGAACCTGGAGTTCCGGCCCGGGACCCAGGTCAGTTGGCTGGGTGACGGTGTGCATGTGAACTTGCCGCGGGTCGATGGCCGCGAAGAGCAGCGCCTCGATTTTTCCTTCGACCTGGTGCTACAAGGCACCGGTCAGTTGCAGGTGCTGCCGGTGGGCAAGACCAGCAGCATCCATCTGAGTGCCGATTGGCCGCACCCGAGCTTTATCGGCAACTACCTGCCGGTCAAACGGGAAGTCACCGACCAGGGGTTCAGCGCCCAGTGGCAGACCTCGTTCTTCTCCACCAATCTGCGTGAAGCCTTGAACAACTGCCTGGCGACCAGCGACTGCGATGGCTTCAAGGCCCGCAGCTTCGGCGTGAGTTTTATCGAACCGGTGGACCAGTACCTCAAGTCCGACCGGGCGATCAAATATGCGCTGCTGTTTATCGCCCTGACCTTTGCCGGCTTCTTCCTCTTCGAAGTGCTCAAGCGCCTGGCGGTGCATCCGGTCCAGTACGCCCTGGTCGGCGTGGCGTTGGCTTTCTTTTATCTGCTGTTGCTGTCGCTGTCGGAGCACCTTGGGTTTGGCCTGGCTTATCTGTTGTCGGCTGGGGCCTGTGTGGCGTTGATCGGCTTCTATGTCTGCCATGTCTTGCGCAGCCTGACCCATGGCCTGGGTTTCGGCATCGGCCTGGCCGCGTTGTATGGTTTGCTCTATGGGCTGCTGAGCGCCGAGGACTATGCGTTGCTGATGGGCTCGCTGCTGCTGTTCTGTCTGCTCGGAGTGTTTATGGTGCTGACCCGCAAACTCGACTGGTACGGGATTGGCCAGGGCAAGCCTGCCGAGGCGCTGAACTTTGATAGGGGAGCTGCCCATGAGTAGGTCGCTGGGGTTACGCGAGGATCAGCAATGGGGCGCGGAGCTGGCCCGTCTGTTGGCTAGTCAGTCAAGACCAAGCACGGTCCCTGTAGGAGCCGAGCTTGCTCGCGATAGGGCCCGTGAGACCACTGAAAGCTTTACAGGCAGGTCACGTGGCGCTCTGTCTTGAAAGCCTCTCCGGCGGTTATCCATGGCGACGGCCGAACAGCCCGCGCAGGGAAATAGCCGCCGGAATCCCCAGCCCCACCCAGCTCAGCGCATCCCAGGCGCCGTCGCCCAACAGCGCGGCGAACAGGCCGGCCGCGCTGAGCAGGGCGATCAACACGGGAATGCCGAAGACCTTCCAGAAATTCGAAGCGCGCGGTTTCATCGTGCGCCCTCGGTTTTCAGGCTAGTCCGTCGGCGTACCCACCACAGGTACACGCCGCTGCCGAGCACGATAATGGTCAAGCCATCCAGCACCGCCCAGAGCACCTTCATCGGCAGGCCGCCGTAGTCACCGAAATGCAGCGGTTGCGACATGCCCATGGCGTCCATGTACCAGGGGCGTTGGCCGACGGCGGTGACTTGCAGGGTGGCGGCATCGATCAGCACCGGGGTCAGCAGGTGCGAGGTGAGGTGGGTGCTGCCTTTCATAAAGACGGCGTAGTGGTGTTCGCTGGAAAAGCGCGTGCCGGGGAAGGCGATAAAGTCCGGGCGCATACCGGGGGCGGCCTCGGCGGCGATCTCCAGCAGGCGCGTGGCCGGGGCGAGCTCGGTCAGCGGCGGGGCGTCGCGGTACGGCGCGACCATGGCGCCGAGGGTGTCGGTGCGCCAGGCGGCGATCAGCAGGTCGGCACAGGCGCTGATCACCCCGGTGATGCCCACCACCAGGCACCAGGTCAGGGTGACGATGCCGATCAGGTTGTGCAGGTCGAGCCAGCGCAGGCGGGTGGATTTATCGCGGCGCACGCTGGCGAACTTCAGCCGGCGCATGAACGGCAGGTAGAGCACCACGCCGGAGATGATCGCCAGCACGAACAGCACGCCCATAAAGGCCAGCAGCAGTTTGCCGGGGAGCCCGGCGAACATATCCACGTGCAGGCGCAGCATGACCATCATCAGCCCGCCATTGGCCGAGGGCAGTTCCACGGTCTGGCCGTTGCGGGCGTCGAGCATGAAGGTGTGGGAGGCGTTGGGTTCGGTGCCGGCGGTTTTCGCCATGATCGTGGTCACGCCTTCGGGCTCGTCCTCGTCCCAGCCGAAATACTGCATGACCTCGCCCGGACGATGGGCCTCGGCGGCGCGGACCAGTTGCTGCAGGTCCAGGCGCGGGGTGTCGGCGGGCAGCGTTGGCAGTGCGGCGGCGTCGCCCAGCAGGTGGTCGATCTCGTGGTGGAAGATCAACGGCAGGCCGGTCAGTGCCAGCGACAGCAGGAACAGCGTGCAGATCAGGCTGGTCCAGGTGTGGACAAAGGACCAGCGGCGGATGGTTTGGCTTTTCATGGCATTTCCAAATGCAAAAGGGCCACTCGGTGGCCCAACGCAGGTCAATCAGCTGGCGGGGTCAGCTATGTGGCGAGTGGGCTTGCCCACGCTGGGGTGCGAAGCGCCCCCAAAACCTGTAATCGCGGTGTGTCTGACACAATCGGGATTACGGTTTTACGACTGCTTCGCAGCCGAGCGCGGGCAAGCCCGCTCGCCACAGAGTTAGCGGGTCACCACTTGTAGTTCACGGCGGCGACCACGCTGCGCTGGTCTCCGTAGTAGCACCAGGTGCCGTCGCAGGTGGAGAGGTAGTCCTTGTTGAACAGGTTCTTCGCGTTGACTTCCACCGACGCACCGGCCAGGGAACTGCTCAGGCGACCCAGGTCGTAATGCACCGCAGCGTCATAGACGGTGTAGGCGCTGACGTGACCATTGGGAGTGTTGGCCGTGTTGCCGAAGGTATCGCCGACATAACGCACGCCACCGCCGACACCGAAGCCATCGAGGAAGCCGGTGCGCCAGGTGTAGTCGCTCCAGAGGGACGCCTGGTTACGCGGTACCAGTTGCAGGCGGTTGCCCTGGTCGTCGCCCTTGAGGATTTCCGAGTCGGTGTAGGTGTAGGCCGCGATCAGCTTGAGGTTCTTGGTCACGTCGGACGTGGCTTCCAGCTCCAGGCCACGGACCTTGGTTTCGCCGATCTGGCTGGTGATGCCACGGTCGCTGACCGAGACGTTTTTCTGGCGAAGGTCGAAGACGGCCGCCGTGAGCAGGGTCTTGCTGCCTGGCGGTTGGTACTTCACACCGGCTTCGTACTGATGGCCTTGAGTCGGTTTGAAGGACTGGGTTGCGCTGGCGTTGGCGCCCGCGGATGGCTGGAACGACTCGGTATAGGAAATGTACGGAGCGATCCCGGAGTCGAACACATAGCTCAGGCCGGCGTTGCCGCTGAAGGCGCTGTCGCGCTGGGTGTGGGTGGCGTTGTTATTGTTGAAGAAGGTGGTGCCGGTGTGAATCCAGTCCTCACGACCGCCGAGGGTCAGGCGCCACTTGTCCAACGCGACCTGGTCCTGGGCATACAGGCCGGTCTGGTTGGTTTTCTGGTTGTAGTTGTAGAAGGTGTTGTAAGCGATATTGGAGAAGTTTTGCCCGTAGATCGGGTTGTTCACGTTGCTGTCAGGCGCGTTGCCTTCCTGCCATTTGTAGCGGGTATCGGTGCGCTGATGGTCCAGCCCCAGCAGGACGGTGTGGCTAAGGGCAGCGGTCTGGAAGTCGGCCTGGAAGTGGTTGTCCAGTGCGATCTGGCTGATGTTTTCGTCGACCTTGTCGACCAGACGGGTCAGGGTGCCGTCCGGCGCGACGACATCGCCGAAGGAGGCGTAGGCCTGACGGAAATTCAGCTCGCTCTTGGTGTAGCGCAGGTTCTGTTTGAACTGCCAGACATCGTTGAAACGGTGATCGAAGGCGTAACCCAGGGCGTAGTAAGTGCGGTCGTAGTAGTCCGAATCCGGATCGCCGAGGTTTTTGCTGTGTGAAATCGGCCCGGCCGCCGAAGGCAGCTTGGTGCCTTGCAGGGGCAGGAACTGGCCGCTGATGCCGGTATCGTCGCGGGTGAATGCGGACAGGAAGGTCAGGTGCGTATCGTCGTCGACATTCCAGGTCAGGCTGGGTGCGATGTTGTAGCGCTTGTCGCTGACATCGTCGATGGGCGTGTTGCCGTCACGGATGACCCCGTCGATGCGATAGAGGAAGCGGCCGTCGTCGTCGATTTTGCCGGTGCTGTCGAAACTGATCTGTTTGCGGTTATTACTGCCTGTTTCGGCACGGACTTCGTGGCTGCTCTCGGCCTCGGGGCGACGGCTGACCATGTCGAGCATGCCGCCCGGCGGGGTTTGACCATAGACCGAAGAGGCCGGGCCACGCAGGACGGCAATACGTTCCAGGTCCCAGGTTTCGAGTTTCGGGTTGGCGTAGGAACCTTTGGGCAGTGGCAGGCCATCAAGGAACTGGGTCGGTTCGAAGCCACGGATCCGCAACCAGTCGGCGCGCGAATCGCTGCCGTAGCTGCTGGCGATCACGCCGGGGGTGTAGCGCAGGGCGTCGTCGAGGTTCTGGACGCCACGGTCTTCCATCTGTTCACGGGTAATGACCGAAATCGAGCGCGGTGCCTCGACAATCGGCGTATCGGTCTTGGTGCCGGCGGCGGTGCGGGTGGCGGTATAGCCTTCGACCGGGCCCCAGGCGCTTTCAGCAATGCCCTGGCCGGTGATATTGGTTTCCGGCAAGGCCACGACGCCGCTCGGGATCGCGATCAGAGTGTAGGTCCCGGCGCTGCTTTGGATCAATTGCAGACCGGTACCGCCAAGAGCGGTGTGCAGGGCGGTGATGGCGTCGAACTGGCCTTTGACCGGTGCCGAGGTTTTGCCCGAGGCCAGCGCCGGGTCGAGGCTCAGGGCCAGGCCCGCCTGGCTGGCGATCTGGCTCAGGGTCGAACCCAGCGGTCCGGCCGGCAGGTTGTAGGCATGAACGCTGGAAGTCTGTTCGGCCGCCATCAGCGTCGGGCTGAGCAACGGGGTGCCAAGGGCGATGGCGGCGGCGAGGAGACTGGGGCGCAGCAAGGTGTCGAGCGGGCGGGACATAGGGCGGGTTCCTGAATGGAAATGTTTCTCAATGCCTATGGGCCGAGCGAAATTCGGAAAGTGATAGGGTTGATTGAAAATAATTTAGATTCACATCGGTGGTGGGGGCGAACACCGACCTTGTAGGAGCCGGCTTGCTGGCGATGAGGCCCTTGAGTCCTGCGGTGTATTCGCGGACGCCATCGCCAGCAAGC
>NZ_JACAQA010000022.1 GCF_013385425.1 Pseudomonas gingeri
TAGGTTTTCACACAGTCTGATGAGTGCCGGTTTTTTCATGTCGCCCGATCTTACTTGATCAGCGCCAGGAACTCGCTGCGGGTCGCGGCGTTTTCGCGGAACTCGCCGAGCATCACCGAGGTGATCATCGACGAATTCTGTTTCTCCACACCGCGCATCATCATGCACATGTGCTTGGCTTCGATCACCACCGCGACACCCAGGGCCCCGGTCACCTGCTGGACCGCGTCGGCGATCTGGCGGCTGAGGTTTTCCTGGATCTGCAGGCGCCGGGCGTACATGTCGACGATACGCGCGACCTTGGACAGGCCCAGCACCTTGCCGCTCGGGATGTAGGCCACGTGGGCCTTGCCGATAAAGGGCAGCAGGTGGTGTTCGCACAACGAGTAGAGCTCGATGTCCTTGACCAGCACCATTTCGCTGTTGTCGGAGCTGAACAAGGCACCGTTGGTGACTTCTTCCAGGGTCTGTTCGTAACCGCGGCAAAGGTACTGCATGGCTTTGGCGGCGCGCTTGGGCGTGTCGAGCAGACCTTCGCGGGAGACGTCCTCGCCGAGTTGGCCGAGGATCGCGGTGTAATTCTGTTCCAGGGACATGAAGCTACCTGTGGGAGTTTACGCAAAGAGCAAGGATACGGCGGCTGGCAGCCGCCTGCAAATTCGATGACGGTTCGGTTACTCGTCGCGACCTTCCATCATGGTTCGTTTCAGCATCACATACACCGCGCCCGCGCCGCCATGCTTGGGCTGGCAGGAGGTGAACCCCAGGACCTGGGCGTGCTGACGGAGCCAGGTGTTGACGTGGCTCTTGATCATCGGGCGCTTGCCGTCCAGGCGTACGGCCTTGCCGTGGGTGACGCGCACGCAGCGGATTTCGAATTTGGTCGCCTCGGCAAGAAACGCCCAGAGGGTTTCCCGGGCTTTTTCCACACTCATGCCGTGCAGGTCGAGACTGCCTTCGAAGGGGATCTGGCCGATCTTGAGCTTGCGCATCTGGCTTTCCTGGACCCCGTCACGGGCCCAGTGCAGGTCGTCTTCGGGACCGACGTCGATGACGAACTGGTCGGACAGCCCGTCCACCGCGGTGTCCTGCACCCGCACCGTGGCCGCCTGGCGCAGCTTGGCCAGTTGCGCACGGTCGGACTTGGGCTTGCCGGTGTCGGCACGGTCATGCTTGATCGGCTTGACGCCACGGATCTCGCTTTTGAACAGGGAAAAGTCGTCGTCTTGCATGTCAGCCTCCGCAGGGCCTGGCAGTTTACCCAAGTCCCCCGGGTGTCGTCACAGTCGATTGCGCGCAGGTGCTTGATCAGTCGTGCTTTTTCATCAGGTGGGGGGCGATGTTCAGTCCATGGCGGCTGCGCATCCGACGACGGCTGCGGCGCCACAGCCAGACCCCGAACCAGAGCGTCAGCACGCCCACGCCCAAGGCCACCGCCGAACCGGTCGGCGTGGCATTCAAATCCCCGAGTGCCGGCGCATGGCCGAGCAGGCTGGCCGCCCCGGCCATCACCAGCAACACCCCGAAGGTGGCCAACAGCGCCGCAATGGCAGCGCTCAAACGCGAGCCCCAGGTGCTCTGGCCCCGGGGACGCAGGCGGCGAGCGTCAAAACCATCGGATATCTTCATTCCGATTTCCTCTATGAGTATCGGCCCTTCGACCGGGAGATGGTCGGCTTGTTCCTGATGTGTCCGGGAAATCGGAAAATGAGACGCAATTGACAGGACTAATGGATGGGCGGTCGCCAGGACAACCCATCGCCGCCGCTAGCCGATCAGGTCTTTGGTCTGCGCCAGGGTGGCGAAATTGTCCGCCATGATCGCCATCTCGGTGCGCTGGACCTGGGCGGCGCTGATGATTTCATCCTTGTAGGGCAGGTCGCGGGTCGCGCAGGCATCTTCCACCAGGGTGCAGCGGAAGCCCAGGTTCTTGGCCGCGCGCACCGTGGTGCTGACGCTGGAGTGGCTCATGAAGCCGCAGACGATCAGGTCCAGGGAGCCGAGTTCCTGCAGGTGCTTCTCCAGGCCCGTGCCGTGAAAGGCGCTGGGCAGCAGCTTGCCGATCAGGGTTTCGTCGCCCTGGGGTTCCAGCCCCGGAATGAACTCACCGCGCTCGCCCTGGGGATCGAACAGACCGCCCACGGTGCCCAGGTGACGGATATGCACGATAGGCCGTCCGGCCTGGCGGGCGGCGGCAACCAGTTGCTTGATATTGTCGACGGCAGCGTCCATGCCGGACAAGGCCAGCGGGCCACTGAGATATTCTTTCTGGGCGTCGATGATCAACAGGCTGGCATGGCTCAGATTGGCGGCTGCATAACCACGACCGCTGAGTTGAAACATCGTCTTTGGAACGGACATTCGGGGCTCCTTTGAGTGGGGCTTTTACCGCATTGTCCTCCGGCTGAGCGCGTATGTGAATCGCAACCCGTGCAGGCGGCGTGGTTATTGGGCTGTAGCCGTGTCAAGGGTTGTTTGCCGGCGTGCGAAACCGCGCTCGATGATGTCTTTTTGCCTTATTTTCACCCGGTGCTGGTTTGACTGTTAGAATCCCCCGTCGTTTTTTTCAGGAGCCTCCCCGTGATCAATTCCCGCCTGCGCACGCTGCGCGACCATATTCGTTGGGCTGTCAGCCGCTTTCATGGCGCGGATCTGTTTTTCGGCCATGGCACCGACAATGCCTGGGACGAGGCGCGTCAATTGGTGCTGGGGGCCTTGCACCTGCCTTGGGAAATTGCCGATAGCTATCTCGACTGCCGCCTGGAAGACGACGAACTGAGCCGTTTGCAGCACTTGCTCAAGCGCCGCATCGAAGACCGTGTGCCCACTGCTTACCTGTTGGGTGAGGCGTGGTTCTGCGGCATGTCGTTTATCGTCGATGAGCGGGTGTTGATTCCGCGTTCGCCGATCGGCGAGTTGATCGAAGGCCACTTTGCTCCCTGGCTGGCGAATGAGCCGGCGCGGATTCTCGACCTGTGCACCGGCTCCGGCTGCATCGGCATCGCCTGTGCCTATGAGTTCCAGCAGGCGGAAGTGGTGTTGGCCGACCTGTCTTTCGAAGCGCTGGAAGTGGCCAACCAGAATATCGAGCGCCATGGTGTCGATGAGCGGGTGTTCACGGTCCAGGGTGATGGCTTCGATGGTCTGCCCGGTCAGCGTTTCGACCTGATCGTCTCCAATCCTCCTTATGTGGATGCCGAGGACTTTGCCGACATGCCGGAGGAATACCAGCACGAGCCCGAGCTGGGCCTGGCCTGCGGCGAAGACGGCCTGAACCTGGTGCGACGGATGCTGGCCGAGGCGGCGGATCATCTGACCGAGAAGGGCCTGCTGATTGTCGAGGTCGGCAACAGCCAGGTGCATGTCGAGGCGTTGTACCCCGAGGTGGATTTTGCCTGGCTGGACTTCGAGCGGGGCGGGCATGGCGTGTTCATGCTGACCGCCGAGCAGTGTCGTGCGCATCAGGCGCTGTTTGCCGCGAAAATCTGAAGAACGACACCGACCTGTAGGAGCAGGGCTTGCCCGCGAAGCTTTTGGCGCCCTCAAGGACGCCTTCGCGGGCAAGCCCGGCTCCTACAGGTTTTGCCGTGTTCTGGAGATCGCCGAACGCTTGAGCAATCCTGGCGGACATATTCCCGACGAGTGAACCGTTTAAGTCGCCAGGCCCGCCCGGCAAGGTGAGCCAGAGGCAAACCTTCCCTCGGTTATCCGCAAAGCCCGCCATAGAGAGGCGTGCAGCGATATTTCGAGATAAATAAATCTCCCTTTTTTCGCCAATTCCGGTATAGTGCGCGCCGGCCTTTAACCGGGCCGCGTTTAGGTAATGCAATTCCCCGAAGTCAGCTTCGGCTGCTGTCCGCCATGCGGACTATCCTTGACGATTCTTTCATTCAATCGTTTTCGCAAATCCCCGCCGACAAAGCTGCCAGGGTGACTCTCAGAGTCTTACAAGGCATGCGCAGCTTTGGAGCATGGGTCTTTGCGGATGCACTTAGAGGCAGACCCATGACCCAGGAAATCGGCGGCTTCGCCGCTTTTAATCTTAATCCGAATATTCTTGCAGCCGTCACCGCGACTGGCTACGAAGAGCCTTCGGCTATCCAGCAGCAATCGATCCCGATCATCATGGCCGGCCACGACATGATTGGCCAGGCGCAAACCGGTACGGGTAAAACCGCTGCGTTCGCCCTGCCGATCCTGCATCGCATCGATCCTGCTAAGCGCGAACCGCAAGCCCTGATCCTGGCGCCAACCCGTGAGTTGGCGTTGCAAGTAGCAACCGCTTTCGAAACCTACGCCAAGCAAATGCCGGGCGTTACCGTTGTGGCCGTTTACGGCGGCGCGCCCATGGGCCCACAACTGAAAGCAATCCGTAATGGCGCACAGATTGTTGTCGCCACTCCGGGCCGTCTGTGCGACCACCTGCGTCGTGACGAAAAAGTCCTGGCCACCGTGAACCACCTGGTTCTCGATGAAGCGGACGAAATGCTCAAGCTCGGCTTCATGGACGACCTGGAAGTCATCTTCAAGGCCTTGCCGGCAACCCGCCAGACCGTTTTGTTCTCGGCGACCCTGCCGCAGTCGATCCGCGCCATTGCCGAACGCCACCTGCGCGATCCGCAACACGTCAAGATCCAGACCAAGACCCAGACCGTGACCGCGATCGAACAGGCTCACCTGTTGGTTCACGCCGACCAGAAGACCTCGGCTGTGCTGAGCCTGCTGGAAGTCGAGGATTTCGACGCCCTGATCATGTTCGTGCGCACCAAGCAAGCGACCCTGGACCTGGCCAGTGCCCTGGAAGCCAAAGGCTACAAAGCCGCTGCGCTGAACGGTGACATCGCCCAGAACCAGCGTGAGCGCGTGATCGACTCCCTCAAGGATGGCCGTCTGGACATCGTTGTGGCGACCGACGTTGCTGCTCGTGGCCTGGACGTTCCGCGCATCACTCACGTATTCAACGTCGACATGCCGTACGATCCTGAGTCCTACGTTCACCGTATCGGCCGTACCGGCCGTGCCGGTCGCGAAGGTCGTGCGCTGTTGCTGGTGACTCCACGTGAGCGCCGCATGCTGCAAGTGATCGAGCGTGTAACCGGTCAGAAAGTTGCCGAAGTCCGCCTGCCGGATGCCCAGGCCGTTCTCGATGCGCGCATCAAGAAACTGACCAACAGCCTGTCGCCACTGGTAGCCGATGCTGAATCGACCCACGGCGAACTGCTGGATCGCCTGACCGCCGATATCGGTTGCAGCCCGCGTGCCCTGGCCGCGGCCCTGCTGCGCAAGGCCACCAATGGCCAGGCGCTGACCCTGGCGGCGATCGAGAAAGAGCGTCCGCTGGTGCCGAACAACGCGCCACGTGGCGATCGTCCGGAGCGTTCCGGTGACCGTCCCGAGCGTAGCGATCGTGAGCGTCGTGCCCCGGTGCCATTGGCCGAAGGCCGTGCCCGCTGCCGTACCGCGCTGGGTGCGCGTGACGGTATCGCCGCCAAGAACCTGCTGGGTGCCATCCTCAACGAAGGTGGCCTGGCCCGTGAAGCGATCGGTCGCATCCAGGTGCGTGACAGCTTCAGCCTGGTGGAACTGCCGGAAGATGGTCTGGAGCGTCTGCTGACCAAGCTGAAGGACACCCGTGTGGCTGGCAAGCAGCTCAAGCTGCGTCGCTACCGCGAAGATTGATCAACCCCCGGGTTGATTGATCGATAAAAAAATCCCCGACTGGTTCGGGGATTTTTTTTGCCTGCTGTAGGAGCGAGCTTGCTCGCGATGGGCGTCAACGATAACGCGGGGCGTCTGATACCCCGCGGTGCCTGAGCCATTATCGCGAGCAAGCTCGCTCCTACAGGGGATTGGTGGGGTCAGGCGAAGCGATAGATGTCCATGCCCAGCGCGCCCATGGTGAACCCCTTGTGGGCGATGCTCATCTGGCCACCGGCGCCACGGGCGAAATACAACGGCAGCAGGTGCTCGTCACTGGGGTGGCTGCGCACGGCGTAGGGCGCCTGTTTGCGGTAGTCGTGCAGGGCGGCTTCGTCATCGGCAGCGAGTTTGTCGACCATCCAGTCGCGGAAGGCCTTGGCCCACGGCTCGATGCTGTCGGGGCCGGCATGCCAGTCCAGTTCTCCGAGGTTATGGGTAATGCTGCCGGAGCCGATCAGCAGGATGCCCTGGGCCCGCAGGCCGCTGAGGGCATGCCCGATACGGGTTTGCAAGGCAGGGCCCATGCGGCTTGGCAAGGACACCTGGACCACCGGGATATCGGCTTGCGGGTACATCAGCGACAGGGGCACCCAGACCCCATGGTCGAATGGGCGCTGGTCATCGAGGCGGGCGGCCAGGCCGTCGGCGTTGAGCAGGGCGACAATCTCGGCGGCCAACTGCGGTTCGCCGGGTGCCGGGTACTGCACGGCGAACAGTTCCCGTGGAAAACCACCGAAGTCGTGCCAGGTTTCCGGCTGCGGATTGCTGCTGACCCGCAGGTCCTGGCTTTCCCAGTGGGCCGAGACGATGACGATGGCCTTCGGTCGCGGCAGCTCGGCCGCCAGGCGGGCCAGGGCCGGGCCGCTGGCGCCGGGGTCCAGGGCCAGCATGGGTGAACCGTGGGAGATGAACAGGCTGGGGAGCATAATGAAAGTCCTGAGCGTCAAGTTTAAGATGACGCCATCTTCAATCAGATCATTGATCTAAATCTAATATAAGTTTTAGTGCTTTTTGATCGAATTTTCAGGGTGAACCTATGCAACCGGAATTTTGGCACAAGCGTTGGGAACACAATCAGATCGGCTTTCACCTGGAGCAGGTCAACCCCCATCTACAGCGCTTCTGGCCCGACCTGGCGCTGCCGATAGAGGCGCGGGTGCTGGTGCCCTTGTGTGGCAAGAGCCTCGATCTGGCCTGGTTGGCGGCCCAGGGCCTGCGCGTCTTGGGGGTGGAGTTGTCGGAGAAGGCCGTGGAGGCGTTTTTTGCCGAGCAGCAGCTCAAGCCGCTGATACGCCGGCAGGGTGAGTTCATGGTCTATGAGGCGGGTCCGCTGGAACTCTGGTGTGGAGACTTCTTCGCCTTGACGGCCGCCGACGTGGCCGACTGTGTGGGGCTGTATGACCGGGCGGCGCTGATCGCCTTGCCACCGCCAATGCGCGAGCGTTATGCGGCGCATTTGAGCGGGATACTGGCGGCGGGCACCCAGGGCTTGTTGATCACCCTCGACTACGATCAGACCCAGCTCGACGGGCCGCCGTTCGCCTTGCTCGATGGCGAGGTCCGGCGCTTGCTGGAGCCGCAGTGGCAGCTTCAGGTGGAGGATGAACAGGATGTGCTTGGCGAGAGCTGGAAGTTTCTCCAAGCTGGTGTGACCCGGCTTGATGAGCGGGTTTACCGGCTGGAGAAGGTTTTGTAATCAGGGGCGGGAAATGCAAAAGGGCGACTTTCGTCGCCCTTTGCGTTGTGCCTGTGAGGTCTGATCAGCCGCGACGACGCAGGGCTTCGATACGCTCTTCCAGCGGCGGGTGGCTCATGAACATCTTCGCCAGGCCCTGTTTCAGGCCGCCGTTGATACCGAAGGCGTTCAGGGTATCCGGCATGTGCACCGGCAGGCCCTGTTCGGAGCGCAGGCGTTGCAGGGCGCCGATCATCGCGGCGGTACCGGCCAGGCTGGCACCGGCTTCGTCGGCGCGGAATTCACGCTTGCGCGAGAACCACATGACGATGGCGCTGGCCAGGAAACCCAGGACCAGTTCGGCGAAGATGGTCGCCACGTAGTAGGCGATACCCTGGCCCTCTTCGTTCTTGAAGATGACCTTGTCGACGAAGTTGCCGATGATCCGTGCAAAGAACATCACGAAGGTGTTCACCACGCCCTGTATCAGCGCCAGGGTGACCATGTCGCCATTGGCCACGTGGCCGATCTCGTGGGCCAGCACGGCCTTCACTTCATCGGGCGAGAAGCGTTCCAGCAGGCCCTGGCTGACCGCGACCAGCGCGTCGTTCTTGTTCCAGCCGGTGGCGAAGGCGTTTGCCTCGTAGGCCGGGAAGATACCCACCTCGGGCATCTTGATCCCGGCGTCGCGGGACAGTTGCTCGACGGTTTGCAGCAGCCACTGCTCATGGCGGGTACGAGGCTGGGTGATGAGCTGGGTGCCGGTGCTCATCTTCGCCATCCACTTGGAGATGAACAACGAGAACAGCGAACCCGCGAAACCAAAGACCGCACAGAAGACCAGCAGCTGATTGAGGTTGAGATCAACCCCGTTGGCCGCCATGAACCCGTTGAAGCCGAAAAGGCTCAGGGTGATGCTGGCAATCAGCACGACCGCCAGGTTAGTGGCCAAGAACAGCAGGATGCGCATCATGGTTGAAAGTTTCTCCTCAGCTAAAGATGTAGCGTCATGCGGGGTATATAAGGTGCAGCTGCGACCTATTCAACCGGGTGACTATTTCAAACTGTGTCCTACAGCTTGATTCTAGCCGCTTGCCAGTCATTTCCTAATGGAGGGCTTGGGTTTTCGAGGCGTTGCAACGCCGCACGCCCCTTTGAAACCGGGGGATGTGCTGGCAATGAGAGAGGTTCCCTGGCCGGCGGCATGCTGACGCAAAGACATACAAAAAGAAATGGGGGCAAAGCGCTTTCCTGCGACTCTCGGATGAGTCGCAGGAAAGTGTAGGAAATTACTGGCGGTAGGTTTTCAGGAACGAACCGATGCGCCCGATGGCCTGTTCCAGGTCATCCACCCGTGGCAGGGTGACCACGCGGAAGTGATCGGGCCATGGCCAGTTGAACGCGGTGCCCTGGACCACCAGCAGCTTTTCCGAGATCAGCAGGTCGAGGACGAACTTCTCGTCGTTGAGAATCGGGCAGACTTTCGGGTCGATCCGCGGGAAGGCGTAGAGCGCGCCCATGGGTTTCACGCAGCTGACGCCGGGAATGTCGTTGAGCAGTTCCCAGGTGCGGTTGCGTTGTTCCAGCAGGCGACCGGCCGGCAGCACCAGGTCGTTGATGCTCTGGTAGCCGCCGAGGGCGGTCTGGATCGCGTGCTGGCTCGGCACGTTGGCGCACAGGCGCATGTTGGCCAGGATGTCGATGCCTTCGATATAGCTCTGGGCATTGTGCTTGGGACCGGAGATCGCCACCCAGCCGGAGCGGAAGCCCGCGACCCGGTAGGACTTGGACAGGCCGTTGAAGGTCAGGCACAGCAGGTCCGGCGCCAGGGATGCGGTGCAGACGTGTACGGCATCGTCGTAGAGGATCTTGTCGTAGATCTCGTCGGAAAAAACCACGAGGTTGTGCTGGCGGGCCAGTTCGAGCATGCCCAGCAGCACCTCCTTGGAATACACCGCGCCCGTCGGATTGTTCGGGTTGATGATCACCAGGGCCTTGGTATTGGGGGTGATCTTGGCCTTGATATCGGCCAGGTCCGGCCACCAGTTGGCCTGTTCGTCGCACAGGTAGTGCACCGGGTTGCCGCCGGCCAGGCTCACGGCGGCGGTCCACAGCGGGTAGTCCGGTGCCGGGATCAGTACTTCGTCGCCATTGTTGAGCAGGGCCTGCATGGACATCACGATCAGTTCGGACACGCCATTGCCCAGGTAGATGTCTTCGATGCCGACACCTTCGACCTGCTTCTGCTGGTAGTACTGCATGACCGCCTTGCGGGCGCTGTACAACCCCTTGGAGTCACTGTAGCCCTGTGCGGTCGGCAGGTTGCGGATCACGTCCAGGAGGATTTCGTCCGGGGCTTCGAAACCGAAGGGCGCCGGGTTGCCGATGTTCAGCTTGAGGATGCGATGGCCTTCCTCTTCCAGGCGTTTGGCGTGCTTGAGCACCGGGCCGCGAATGTCGTAGCAGACGTTGGCGAGCTTGTTCGATTTGCTGACCTGCATGGCGATGTAATCCTGAAAATGGACGATCCAGGCGGTCTCGTCGAGGCCGCTATGGCAATACTGCGTTTTCACCTCGTCCCATGGTCCCCGGCCGCCGGCTTGGAAAATCCGTTTGAATGCGTCGGACGCGGGTGCCAGACTGGCGTTTGACGAGGCGCAATCATACGTGCCACCCGATCCGTGGAAAAGATACAGATCGGGGTTTTTCAGCCGCCGAGGTGTGACGATGGAAAAGTTGGAAAAAACCCTGGACGAATGGCGCGCCATGCTCGACCCGGAGCAGTACAACGTGTGCCGGCTCAAAGGCACGGAGCGGCCGTTTTCCGGCAAATACAACGGCACCAGGACCGATGGGGTCTATCACTGCATCTGCTGCAATGAGCCGCTGTTCGATTCCCGCGCCAAGTTCGACTCCGGCTGCGGCTGGCCGAGCTTCTACCAGCCCATCGGCGACAGCGCGATGGTCGAGATCCGCGATATCAGCCACGGCATGATCCGCACCGAAGTGGTCTGCGCCAAATGCGACGCGCACCTGGGCCATGTGTTTCCCGACGGTCCGCCGCCGACCGGTTTGCGCTACTGCATCAACTCCGTGTGCCTGGATCTGGTGCCGCGGGGCTGAGTCCGGTTCTTGCGCGGTGTCCCGGAATTCAGGGCCCGCGCCAAGCCCGGCGGGGGAGTCTGTGTGGTCGTGGCTTATAAAGCTCCATCCACCCCGGTTATTAAATTGTGTGCAATTCAATTGCTCGCTATCTTGTTCGACATTCATTGGAGGAACTGTCATGAGCGATAACCTGCTGAACATCCCTTGCACCACCATCAAGGGTGAGCAAAAGACCCTGGGCGACTTCGCCGGCAAGGCGATCCTGGTGGTCAACACCGCCAGCAAATGCGGTTTTACCCCTCAGTACAAAGGGCTTGAGCAACTCTGGCAGTCCTACAAGGACCAGGGGCTGGTCGTCCTCGGTTTCCCCTGCAACCAGTTCGGCAAGCAGGAGCCGGGTAACGAAGGGGCGATTTCCGAGTTCTGCGAGCTGAACTACGGCGTCAGTTTCCCGCTGTTCAAGAAGATCGACGTCAACGGCGACGGCGCCCACCCGCTGTTCGTCCAGTTGAAGAAACGCGCGCCGGGGTTGCTCTGGTCCCAGGGCATCAAGTGGAACTTCACCAAGTTCCTGATCGGCAAGGACGGCCGTCTGGTGAAGCGTTTCGCGCCCACCACCAAGCCCGAGAACCTCACCCGCGAGATCGAAGCCCTGCTTAAATGAACGACCTGTCCAGCGATTCGCTGAGCCTTGACTCCCAGCTCTGCTTCAAGCTCTACGCCGCTTCACGGGCAGTGATTCGGGGCTACAAGCCGATGCTGGAACAGTTGGGCCTGACCTATCCGCAGTACCTGGCGATGCTGGTGCTGTGGGAGTGGCATGACGGCGCACCGGCGCAACCGACGGTCAAGGCCCTCGGTGAGCGCCTGCTGCTGGACTCGGGGACGCTGACGCCACTGCTCAAGCGCCTTGAGCAGATGGCCTTGGTGCAGCGCCGGCGTTCGGCCCTCGACGAGCGTGAAGTGCACCTGAGCCTGAGTCCCGCCGGAGTGGCTCTGCGCGCGCAGGTGCTGCCGATCAAGGCACGCCTGCTTTGCGACAGTGGTCTCGATCTGACCCGGCTGGATGAACTGCGCGACGGTCTCGACCAGTTACTGACCCAACTCAAGCCGTTGTAGCCGGTACCCACTGTTCGAGCAGGGCGATCAGCTCTTCTCGGCGGAAGGGCTTGGCCAGGTAGTCGCTCATGCCCGCGGCCCGGCAGCGTTCACGTTCCTCGGGCATGGCGTTGGCCGTCAGCGCCACGATCGGCAGGTTCGGCCAGCGCCCGCTGCGGCGAATCTGCCGACTGGCTTCGTAGCCGTCCATGACGGGCATATTGCAATCCATCAGCACCAGGTCGAACACCTGCTGTTCCAGTTGGCTCAGCGCCTCGCCGCCATGGGCGGCCACCGTTACTTCGCAGCCGAGCTTGCCGAGCATGCCCTTGGCCACCAGCTGATTGACCGGATTGTCCTCCACCAACAGGATCCGGGCCCGGCGTAGCGGCTGGTTGTCCCGCGGCTGCACGTTCAGCTCGGCCGGGTCATCGGGCAGCAGGATGCGCGCCAGTGTCTGGTACAGCGCGTTGCGCGCCAGCGGCCGGGCCTGTTGCTGCAGCGGGGTGAGGGCGTTGGCCTGTTCGGTGGGCATGAAGTTGCCATAGGCGGTGACCAGCAGGATCGGCGCGCTGATCGCTGGCCGCAGGCCGAACAGGCATTCCGGGCAGTCGGTGATCAACAGGTCGGGGCTGACCCCCGCCAGGCTGTCGTCCAGCCCGTAGCGCTGGTAGTCCAGGCCCCAGACCGGCAATTGGTGGCTGAGCAATTCGCTCAGGCCGCTGGTGCTCGACGTCACGGCGATGACCTTGCCGGTGAGGCGTCGCGGTGTCGCGGCCGGCGTGTGCCCGGGCAAGGGCAGTTCGGCACAGAACTGGCTGCCGAAACCGACTTCGGAATTGATCGTCAGGCTGCCTTTCATGGCCTCGCACAGGTTGTAGGTCAGGGTCAGCCCCAGGCCGGTGCCGCCGTACTGGCGGGTAATGCCGGCGCCGGCCTGGGTGAAGGGCTGGAAGATCTTGGCCTGGGCCTCCTGGGCGATGCCGATGCCGGTGTCGCAGACTTCGATGCGCACGCCGTTGTCGCGAGCACTCAGGCGCACATCGACGCGGCCGAAGCGGGTGAACTTCAACGCGTTGGACAACAGGTTGCTGACGATCTGCCGCACCCGCGTCGGGTCGCCCAACACCAGGGCCGGGAATTGCGGGTCGATCAGGCAGGCCAGTTCGACGCTGGGGGCGGCGTTTTGCGAGAGCAGGTTGGCGGTGTCCTCGACCAGGGCGCCGAGGTCGAAGGGGATGCGTTCCAGCTCCAACTGGCCGGCGTCGAATTTCGACAGGTCGAGGATATCGTTGAGCAACTCCACCAGCACCTTGCCGGAGTCGTGGGCAATCGACAATTGCTGGCGTTGCTCGGCGTTCAGCTGGCTGTCCAGGGACAGGGCGATCATGCCCAGCAGGCCGTTCAGGGGCGTGCGGATTTCATGGCTCATGTTGGCCAGGAACGCCGAACGGGCCTGGGCCATGTCCAGGGCCGTGCGGCGCGCCACTTCCAGTTCTTCGTTGGACTGGCTCAGCCGCGCGTTGCTGGCCTTGAGTTCGGTGGTGCGCGCCGAGACGATATTCTCCAACTGGCCGAGGTAGTCGGTCAGGCGGTTTTCGGCGCTGCGCCGCTGCTGGATCTCGGTGCCCATGTTTTCGAATTGCTGGTTGGCGACCTTGACCAGTACGCCGATTTCATCGTGTTCATGGCCGGGGGGAAAGGCCAGGCGCGCCTGTTTCGACTGGCCCGGGGTGCTGCTGCTGAGCGCCTCGATCACCCGCACCAGGGGTTTGGTCAGCATCGTATAGAACAGCACGAGAAGGATGATGGTGAGGATCAGGCTGCGGACAAAACCGTTGAGCAGGGTGATCTCGGCCCGATGCAGGAAGCGGATACCGAAGGTGTAGGTGTCGATATCAAGGTGCAGGGTGCCCAGGGATTCGTCTGGCAGATGGCTGAGATAAAGCCGGTCTTCGAAGGTGCGATCAGAGCCGAACAGCCAATCGCTGATCATCCGATAGCTGCCTTCCTGGCGCGGTCGCTCGACGCTGGCCAGGACCATATTGTTGTTGTCGATCAACTGCGCGCGCAGCACCGCCGGCGAGTGCAGCAGGCCAAGGGCCAGTTCCTGCGCCAGTTCGGCGTCGATGTTGTAGGCGATCCTCGATGCCGGGTTGTGGCTGATTTCCAGCAGGGAAAGGATTTCACGGTTGATCGAGGCGCTTTCGCTGGCATAATCGATGCCGATTTGCAGCAGACTGAGCAGTGTTCCCAGAATGAAGCCGACCAGCACCGTCAACCGGGCTTGTTTGTAGGACAAGCGGTGGGTGAACTTTATATCCATGGGGTGGTGTACCACTTTCCTTTCCCTTAGCCCGGCAAGCATAGCTGATTCGATGCGTGCACCGGCAGTGGGGGATTCGATACGCGCGGTGTGCAGTCTGCCAGAGCTTGCAGGCGCCCGGCGGCGCCAACGCGACATCATCGTATGAACTTGCCTGAGGAAACGTCGTGGATTCTCGATTGAATGCCTTTCTTGAGCGTGCCGATGCGGTGCTCGCCCGTCTTGAACCCCTGTTGCCGGCACCGCGCCAGGCCATCGACTGGAACGGCTGCCTGGCGGCCCGCTGGCAGCGCGAAGGGCGCAGCGGTTATCTGTTGCCGCTGGAGGTCAGCCTGGACATGCGTTTGTCCGACCTGATCGGCGTCGACAAGCAACGCGAGCAACTGGCGCGCAACACCCGCCAGTTCCTCGATGGCCTGCCCGCCAACCATGCCTTGCTCTGGGGGTCGCGCGGCACCGGCAAGTCCTCGTTGGTGCGCGCCTTGCTCGCCGAACATGCCAAGGCCGGTTTGCGCCTGATCGAGATCGAGCGCGATCACCTGGCCGACCTGCCGCGGGTGGTGGAGCAGTTGCAAAAGCTGCCCCAGCGTTTCGTGCTGTTCTGCGATGACCTGTCCTTCGAGGCCGGTGAAGGCGACTACCGTGTGCTCAAGAGTGTGCTCGACGGTTCCCTTGAACAGGCCCCGGACAATGTCCTGCTCTACGCCACCTCGAACCGCCGGCACCTGGTGCCCGAGAAAGAGAGCGACAACGAAAACTGGAAGCGCGTCGACGGCGAGCTGCACCCCAGCGAAGCGGTGGAGGACAAGATTGCCCTGTCCGATCGTTTCGGCCTGTGGCTGTCGTTCTATCCCTTTACCCAGGAGCACTTCCTCAGCGTTGTCGAACACTGGATCGGCGAGTTGGCGCTCAAGGCCGGCCTGGCCTGGCAGCGCGACGAGGCGCTGGATATCCAGGCGGTGCGCTGGGCCACCGGACGCGGCAATCGCAACGGTCGCTGCGCCTATCAGTTTGCGCGTTATTGGGTGGGTTTGAAGTTGTTGGAGCAGGCACCATGATCGATTTGCAGAACACCGGGGCCGGCCTCGAGGGCTATGGTCTGTTGCACGCACAGCTGGAATCGTTGCTGGCGGACGAGCGGGATTTCATCGCCAATGCCGCGCAGTTCTCGGCCTTCCTGTTCAATCAGCTGGATGACCTGAATTGGGCCGGTTTCTACCTCAATCGCCATGAGGAACTGGTCCTTGGGCCGTTCCAGGGGCAGATCGCCTGCGTGCGCATCCCCTTCGGCCGGGGCGTCTGCGGCACCGCCGCGGCCACCCGGGAAACCCAGCGGGTCGAAGACGTGCATACGTTTGCCGGGCATATCGCCTGCGACAGCGCCTCGAACAGCGAGCTGGTGGTGCCACTGGTCAAGGACGGCCGCCTGATCGGCGTGCTCGACCTGGACAGCCCGAGCCTGGCCCGCTTCACCCTCGAAGACCAGGCCGGGATCGAACACCTGGCAGCGATCTTCCTGCGCCTGACCGACTGCTGAGGCGACTCAGGCGCCCAGACCGGCCTTTTCCAGCAGCGACTCGGCATCCACCGTGTCGATCTGCTGGGGCAGGACGTGTTGCCGGGCGTACGCCAGGTAGATTTCCTCACGGATAAACAGCTCGAACAATTGCGGGTCGATATGGGCGTCGCGGCACATGCCGGCCATGATGCCCAGCGCTTCGCTCAGGGTCTTGCCCTTTTTGTACGGGCGATCGGCGGCGGTCAGCGCCTCGAAGATATCGGCAATCGCCATCATCCGCGCCGGCAGGCTCATCTGTTCGCGCTTCAGGCGCTTGGGGTAACCGGTGCCGTCCATTTTCTCGTGGTGGCCGCCGGCGATCTCCGGCACGGCGGTCAGGTGCCCGGGAAACGGCAGTTGATCGAGCATCAGGATGGTCTGCACCATGTGATGGTTGATGATGTAGCGCTCTTCGCGGGTCAGCGTGCCGCGGGTAATGCTCAGGTTGTACAACTCCCCCCGATTGAACTTGTAGGGCGGCACGTCGAGCTGAAAGCCCCAGCGATTGTCGGCGGGGATCAGTTCGGCCTCGTTGCGTTCGAACAGATGCTCGGGCTTGTCCGCCAGCAGCGCTTCGGTGGCCGGCAGGGGCGCGGCGGGGCTGCGTTCCTGGCGGAGCTTTTCTTCCCAGGACACCCCGAGACGATCGTCCAGCGTGCGGGTCCAGGTGCGTTGGGCAATCCGCTGCAGGTGTTCCAGGTCGGCTTCGGCCATGGCCTCGCCGCCCAGGTTGCAGTGGGCGACAAAGGCGAAGTCCTCGTCCAGGGCCGTCAGGCTGGCGTCGCGCGCCCGGCCCAAGTCGGCTTCGTCGCCACCCAGCGCCCGGCCTTGCCAATAGTCGACCCAGGCATCGCGCTTGAGCACTTCGAAGCGGGTGCGTATTTCGTGAATGCGGTCGTACAGGGTTTCCAGCTTGGTGGCCTTGTCGACCACGTATTCGGGAGTGGTGACCTTGCCGCAGTCATGCAGCCAGGCAGCGACATGCAGCGCCTCCCATTCGTCTTCGCTGGGTTGGTAGCCTTTGAACGCCGGTGTCTGGCTGGCCGCGGCGGCCTCGGCGATCATCAGCGTCAGCACCGGCACCCGTTGGCAGTGGCCGCCGGTGTAAGGACTCTTGGCATCGATGGCGCCGGCCAATAACTGGATGAACGCGTCCAGCAGTTGTTTCTGCCGGGCTTGCAGGCGCTGGCTTTCGATGCAGGCGGCCGCGGTGCCGGAAATGGCGCTGATAAAGGCGATGCGGTCCGGCTGCAGGTTCTCCATATCGGTCTCGGTGCCACTGTCGGGCAGCAGCAGGGCGAGGACGCCGACGGTTTCGCCATGGCGGTTGTGCAAGCGGATGCCGATCAGGTGAATCCGCGGGCTCTCCAGGGCGAGCATGACCTTTTGCAAGTCGGCCGCCTGCTCGAAGCCGAGGGTGGCGACCACGTTGTCCTGCCGGTCCAGTGCCTTGAGCCAGTCCGGGCGCTGTTCGTCAGCCTCGGCTGCACCGCGGATATCGAAGTGCCGGGGATCCTGCTGGACACCATCGATGATCAGGGCATGGGCTTCCAGCTGGCGGCTGTCGCTGTCCAGCAGGTAGATCAGCCCGGCGCGGGCCTGGGCGATTTTCAGCGTTTCCTCGAGCACCCGTTGCAGCAGGGGATCGAAGCGGGTTTGCGCCGAGAGGCTGGAGGCGATTTCGAAGAAGCTCGCCAGGGTCTGCTTCATTCGGATCATCGAGGTCGCCAGCCGGTCGACTTCCAGCACCGGCGAGCGCGGTGTCGCCGGGTGGTTGAAGTTGAAGCTGCGAATCGCATCGGCCTCCTGTACCAGGGTGTGCAGCGGCTTGACCAGCAGCCTGGACGTCAGCCAGCCCAGGGGCAGGCACAGCAGCAGGGTGGCCAGGGTGATCAGCGCGCCTTGCCAGCGGATCCGGTAGGCGTCCGCCAAGAGTTCGTCTTCCGGAACCAGCAGGGCCAGTTGCAGGCCCTTGGGCCCGCCTTCGGCGAGTTGCGTACGGGCGACTATCCATTGCCGTTGCGCGCTGTCCAGGTGGTGCTCGGTGCTGCTGCCCGGTTCCATGAAGCGTTGCAGGATCGGGCTCAGATCCTGGACCCGGGGCAACCGTGCGTCGCTGCTGTGGCCGATCAGCCGGGCGTAGTCGGGATAGGCCACGGCATTGTCGTGTTCATCGAACAGGACGATTTCGGTCGAGGGCGTGACCTTGTGTTTGTCCAGGGTCGCGGAAAGATCCGCCAGGGTCAGGTCGGCGGCGATCACCACGTTGGCGCTGCCGCGCCGGGCGAGGGTGGTGCCGACATTGTGGGTGGAGAAAAACAGGTAGGGCGCGGTGGTGATCTGGTCGCTGTCCTTCAGGGCGCTGTTGAACCAGGAGCGTACGCGGGGATCGTAGGCTTCGCGGTGATTGTCCTGGCGGCTGATCAGTTGCAGGGCCGCGTCGTAGAACAATGATTCGGACTTGACCCCCGCGACGCCGGGGTCGCGCTCGATACTCCAGACCTGGAAGGCGGCGTTCTCCGGTGCCTTGAAATAGGCGCGCAGGGCGCTGTCGCGCAGCGGCCGGACCATGAAGAAGTCGCCATCGGCGTAACCGAGGTACAGCGATGCCAGGTTCGGGTTGTCGTTCAGGGCCTGGGTGAAGGGCTTGAGCAGTGCCAGCCGTTGCCCAAGCGTAAGGGCCTGGGTGCGATCGTCGATGGCCAGCAGGCTCAGCAGATGACGAATCGGCTGGTAGGTGTGCAGCAGATCCAGCTGTACATCGTCGCGGACCCTGCCGAAGATTTTTTCGCTGCTGGCGAGAATGATCTGCGTGGTTTGCCGGTAGTTGAACAGCCCCAGCAGGGTGCCGGTCAGCAGCAGCAGGCAGGTGAACAGGATACTGATGTGCACGTGCAGCGCCAGCCGGCGTCTTTCGCGTTGCATGGGACGGGGCATCGCTGATCTCCCTGGGTGATGGGGCCGTGCTCAGCGCCCAAGGATAGCCAATGTCCGCTGTCAGGTGTGCTCCTGGCCGGGCATTTTTTCAGGCGGCGGGCCGGTGTGCTCGCGCAAGGCCGTTTCGAGTTCGAGCAAGGCCTGCACAATCGCCTGCCGGGCGCTTTCGATCTGCGGCCTCGGAGCGTCCTCCTGGCATTGTTTTTCCAGGATTTCGCAGTGTTCCACCAACGCGTTGGCCTGGGCGATCCGCGCCGCGCCCTTGATCTTGTGGGCCATGTCGATGAGGGGTACCAGGTCACCGCTGATGGGCAGTCCGAGCAGTTCCTCGCGGTCCGCCTGGCAACTGCTCAGCAGCTCGTCGATCAAGCGACGCATCAGCAGCGGCTCGCCCCCGGTCAGGGCGTGCAGGCCGTCGAGGCTGAAGGCGGCCTGGCTCGGACGCGGGCGCGGCGTGACGTCGGCGAGTTTCTGGTTGAGGGTGGTCAGGCTGATGGGCTTGAACAGGCAGTCGTTCATGCCGGCTTCCTTGCAGCGGGTGCGTTCCTCGGGCTGGGCGTTGGCGGTGAAACCGAACACCGTGCAGGCCGGGAGGTCATGGCGGGCTTCATGTTCGCGCAGGCGGCGGGTCATCTCGTAGCCGTTCAGGACGGGCATGTTGCAGTCGACGATCACCAGGTCGAAATGCCCGTCTTTCCAGGCCTGCAAACCGGTTGCACCATTCTGTGCGGTGCTGAACGAGTGGCCGAGAAAGCCCAGTTGCTGGCACATCAACAGGCGGTTGGCCGGGTGGTCGTCCACCACCAGGACATTCAGCGCCTGCAGCGCCGGGGTCAGTTCCGGATCGCGCCGGGCGGTGCCTTGAGTGGCTTCGAGGCAGTCCAGTTCCAGGGCCACCACCACTCGGGTGCCTTCGCCCGGCACGCTGGACAGGCTCAGGGTGCCACCCATCATTT
The DNA here is from genome assembly GCF_013385425.1 of Pseudomonas gingeri. Lineage (GTDB taxonomy): Bacteria > Pseudomonadota > Gammaproteobacteria > Pseudomonadales > Pseudomonadaceae > Aquipseudomonas > Aquipseudomonas gingeri_D. The sequence goes on from NZ_JACAQA010000022.1 coordinate 19,356, forward strand.
CGCACAGGCTGCGGCAGATCACCAGGCCCAGGCCGGCGCCGCTACGGGCCAGGTGGCCGGAGTTGTCGGCCTGTACAAAGGGCTCGAACAGCCGGGCCTGATCGGCGGCGCTGATGCCGATGCCGCTGTCCTGGACGGTCAGGGTCATGTTCGTCCGTTGCGCCACCGCGGTGGGCTGCATCTGCAACGAGATGGTGACCTGGCCCTGCTCGGTGAACTTGATGGCATTGCTGATCAGGTTGGACAGGATCTGCTTGAAGCGCAGGGGATCGATCAGGATGTCGCCGATGTCCTGGCGTTCAGGCAGCTGCACCACCAGGTCCAGTTGCTTCTGCCGTGCCAGGCCATCGAAGACCCGGACCACCGATTCCACCAGTTCGCCGAGGTTGACCCGCTCGGGGGACAGGCTCAGGCGACCGGACTCGATGCGGGCGATATCGAGGATATCGCCGATCAGTTCCAGCAGGTCCTTGGCCGAGTTGTAGGCGACTTCGATGGCGGGGCGATCGAGGTGGCCCTGGTCCGCGCGCTTGAGGGTCAGTTCGAGCATGCCGATCACCGCGTTCATCGGCGTGCGGATTTCGTGGCTCATGGTTGCCAGGAAGGTGCTCTTGGCCCGGTTGGCGCTGTCGGCCTGGTCCTTGGCCGCGCGCAGTTCTTCGAACAGTTCGCGGCGTTCGCTGATGTCGATCCAGCCGCCGATGATGCCCTGCACCTCGCCCAGGGAGTTACGGTAGGGCAGGATCCAGTGATAGATGGTCATCCGGCGGTCGCCGATATGCAGGGTGCGGTCGCAGATCTGCGCCGTGCCTTCGTCCATCACCCGCTGGTAGTCGGCCTGGTATTCCCGGGCCTCGAAGGCGTTGCCCTGGTAGGCGTCCATGACCCGCTTGCCGATCACATCCTCGAGCTTGGTCGAGAAGGCTTGCAGGTAGCTGTCGTTGCAGGTCTGCAACAAGCCTTCGCGATCACGCACATAGATCGGGTGCGGGGTGCCGTTGACCAGCGCGCGCATGAATTCGAACTGGTCGCTCAGGGCCCGCTCGGCCAGTTGCCGTTGTCGGATCTGCCGGCGCATGTAGGCGTTCCAGCCCAGCGAGAGCAGCAGCAGCGCGCCGGCCCCCATGACGATCTGCAGGATCAGCCGATGGTAGTTGCGCCAGTAGCTCTCGGACGATGGTGTGTAGCCGCGCCAGCGACTGTTGATGATGCCCAGTTCGTCCGGGGCGATGCTCAGCAGCGCCTTGTCGAGAATCGAGCCCAGCTCCGTGGCCCCACGGGCGGTGGCCAGGGCGAAGATCGCCTGCTGGGTGCCGATGGTCGCGCTGATCTGCAGCTTGTCGTCGAAGGTTTGCGAAGCGATCAGGTAGTTGGCGATCACCAGTGAACTCACCGCGCCTTCCGCCTGGCCCTGGGCGAGCAGTTCGACCGCCTTGAGGCTGTCGTCGGTTTCAATCAGCTTGATCTCCGGGAAATCGCTGCGCAGGTAGTCGATCAGCGGGTTGCCGCGGATCACCGCCAGGCGCCGGCCCTGCATCTGGTCGAGGTTGTTGACGCTGTCGCGGCCCTTGGCCGTCAGCAGCACGAACGAGTTCTCCATGTACGGCCGGCTGAAATGCAGGATGTTCTCGCGTTCATTGGTCGGGCTGACGGCGGCGATAATGTCGGCCTGGTTGTTTTTGATCCGGTTGATCATGTCGTCCAGGCTGCGCGAGCGCTGCACGTCGAAACGCAGGCCGGTGCGCAGGCGGATCAGTTCCAGCAGGTCGGCGGTGACGCCACGGAAGCTGTTGTCGGCGTCGAAGAAGGTGATCGGCGCCAGGGCTTCGTTGACCACCACGCGGACCACCGGGTGCTCCTTGATCCAGCGTTCTTCGCGCGCGGTCAGTTGCAGCTTGTGGTCGGTCAGCAGGATGTCGCTGCCGGCGCTCCAGCGGTGGGCGATACTCTCGCGCTCGCTGGTGGGGATCGCTTTCAGGGTGGCGTTGACGGCGCCCAGCAGGGCGGCGTTGTCACCGCGCACGGCAAAGCTGAAGCCGTAGGCCTCGTGCTTGCCGAAGTTGGCCATTTTCACATTGCGCAAATAGCCCTTGTTGATCAGGTAGTGGGTCGAGATGGTGTCGCCGAGAAACACGTCGGCCTGGTCGAACGCCACGGCGTTGAGCGCGTTCAGGTAGGACGGGTAGAACTGCAGCGTGGCGTTGGGATAAAGGCTCTTGATCTCGTCCAGTGGCAGGTAGTGGTAGACCATGCTCAGGCGCATGCCCGCCAGGCCATCGCTCAGGGCGCGGGTTTCGTTTTCACGGGTGACCAGCACCGGCTGGTCGATGGCGTAGGGGGTCGACAGCGCGATGTTCTTGTTCACCGCCTCGAAGCCGTTGGCGCTGCCGAGCAGGTCGATTCGGCCTTGTTCGAGGGCACTGATGGCGGCTTCGCGGGTGGCAAAGCTCTGCACCTTGATCGGCAGGCCCAGGGCCTTGGCCAGGATACCGGCGTAGTCGGCGGTGATGCCTTCATAGTCATGGCCGCTGACGGTCATGTCGAAAGGCGGGTAATCCGGAGCGGAGGTGCCGAGCACCAGCTCGCGCTTGTCCTCGACCCAGCGCCGTTGCTCCTTGTCCAGCACGACCTCCATGTGGCTGGCGCTTGAACGGCTGAGTAATGAGAAGTGGGTGATACCCGGGGTCTCTGCAAGCGCTGACAGGCACAGGCACAAGCCTGTGATCACCATCAGATAGTCCTTTATGCGCATGGGCATTGGTTTTCTCACACTACCGCGTTGCGTTTGGCCATCTCGATAAGCTCTACCAGGGATTTGGCCTTGAGTTTTTGCATAAGTCTTTTCTTGTAGGTACTGACGGTCTTGTTGCTGAGAAACATACCCTTGGCGATTTCCTTGTTGGTCCGGCCCTGGGCAAACAATTGCAGGACCATCAGTTCCCGATCATTGACGAGTTTGAAGAGTTCGATCTCCGGATTTTCCGGCCCCTCTTTTCGAGCACCGATCAACGCCTGGCTTGGGAAGTAATTGTAGCCGGACAGTACCGCCTTGATCGCACTCAGCAACTCGCTCAAGTCTTCGGCCTTGCAGACATAACCCGAGGCGCCGGACTGCATGCAGCGCATGGCGAACAGGTTGGGCGTCTGCGCCGTCAGCACCAGGGTCTTGAGCGGCGAATTCATTGCATTGAAGCGGGCCAGCACCTCCAGGCCGTCGAGTTTGGGGATACTGATATCGAGGATCACCAGGTCCGGCATGCATTCGCGGACCATTTGCATCGCGTCGACACCGTTATCGGTTTCCCCGACTATTTCATAACAATCTTCTTGTTCCAACAATATCCTGATGGCCAGGCGGACAACGGGGTGGTCGTCGACGATAAAAACCGAGTTCATAATAAAGTCCCATACGAGCTGTTTGGAAAGCGCGAACCTTAGCTCAGTTGGACAAGCGGGCGCATGAAGGGAAGGCCCTACAGAGGTAGTATAGGAATATTCCTACTTTAAATAGGGTTTCGACTTACGCATGACGCAAGTTTGAAAGGGAAGAGCCGTTCAGTATTGAATGGGGTGGTTATACGGAATGGTTGATGCTTTATAAATTCTTATAATGTTTTGGGAAATGTCCTACTTGCTGGTAGGCATGTTTTTGCCATTGCCGCCCCCGGGGCGGAGTCGGGGCAGGGGGGCAGGTCACGTCGGCGCGCCGGGATGAGGCTCGGCGATGGCTAGGGCTCGGCAGGGCCGCGTACCTCATGCGGGTAGCGATCCAGGCCCAGGGCGCTCTGCAGGTCCGGGCCGTTCAGCGGTTTGCTCAGGCAGCCGAGCAAGGGCAGCCGTCGCTCCAGCGCGAGGGCGCTGAGGGCCGCGAGTTCTTCGCTGCTGAGGCTGCTGAGCAGGATCGCCTGTTTGATCATGCCGCTGCGGCAGGCGGTTTCGATCAGGTCCAGCCCGAGGACGTCCGGCAGGCACTGGTCGCACAACATCAGGTCGAACGGGGTGTGCGCCGAATTCAGTGCACTCATGGCTTCCCGGGCGTTGAGCGTTGGCGTCAGGGCGTGGAAGCCATAGCTGTTGAGCAGGCTCTGGGTGGCGGCCAGTTGAAAGGGGTGATCCTCTACCAGCAACACGCGTAAGTTGTGTTTGGGCATGGTGTTTTCCGGGCGACCTGTCGGCTCGGGACAAGGCTACATAGATAGGCGCTGTGTAGGAAAATATGCCTGGAATCGGGCGCTTGTTGAATGGCAGGTCAGCTTGAGTGTGGGCGGCAGACATAAGAGGAAAGCAATTATTTCAGTGGGCCGAAGCCATGATCAATCAGTTCATTCTCTCGCCGATGTAGGTTTTATCCCGCTAGACAGCCCGCCCTGATCAGGGGCGGGCGGCTGAGGTTTATACCGGGCTGGAGCGACCGGTCATTTCCCGGGCCATTTCACTGGCGTAGCTGTCGGTCATGCCGGCGATGAAGTCGATCACCCGCAGGAACGAGCTGTGCAGCGGCCACTCGGGCCGGGGGGCGCTGTTGCCGAGCAGGTCGAGGATACGCCGATGCTTGAACGACGGCGTGCGTCCGCCGTGTTGTTCCAGGGCCGCGCCACAGAAGGCGTTCAAGAGGATTTCCAGGGTGGTGTAGGCGCCGATCTCGTGGAGGGTCTTGCGCTTGTCCTGGAAGATTTTCTTGCGGGCGATGTCCTTGGCGTTGAGCACGCAGCGTTTGGCCGGGCCATGCATATGCTCGACCAGATCCCCTGGCAGGGTCCCGGCCAGCAGCGCGTCCTGTTGCTCGACGAAGGCCCTGGCCGCGGCGTTGGTCAAGTGTTCGATGGCCTTGCCGCGCAGGATCGCCAGCTTGCGTCGACGGGAGTCCTGCGGCCCGAGTTGCCGATAGGTTTCCGGCAGGTCGTCGCCCACCAGGCCGAGCAGCAGGGACTCGACCTCGGCATACTCGAGCAGGTCCATTTCCAGGCCGTCTTCCAGGTCGATCAGGGCGTAGCAGATATCGTCGGCGGCCTCCATCAGGTAGACCAGCGGGTGGCGCGCCCAGCGTTGTTCCTCCAACTGTGGCAGGCCGAGCTTGTGGGCGATCTGCTCGAGAATCGGCAGTTCGCTCTGGTAGCAGCCGAACTTGTGTTTCTTGTAGCCCAGGGAATCGGCGTGGCGCGCCGTCCACGGGTACTTGAGGTAGGTGCCGAGGGTGGCGTAGGTCAGGCGGGTACCGCCTTCGAACTGGTGATATTCCAGCTGGGTCAGGACCCGGAAGCCTTGGGCGTTGCCTTCGAAATTGAGGAAGTCATTGCCTTCGGCCACGCTCATGCCGTCCAGCCAGCCGCGCCCGGCCGCCTGCTGGAACCAGTGGCGAATGGCGTCCTCGCCGGAGTGGCCGAACGGCGGGTTGCCGATGTCATGGGCCAGGCAGGCCGATTGCACGACCATGCCCAGGTCGCTCGGTTCGCACCAGTCGGGCAGGGCATCGCGCAGGGTTTCACCGACGCGCATACCCAGGGAGCGACCGACACAACTGACTTCCAGCGAGTGGGTCAGGCGGGTGTGGATATGGTCGTTGCTGGTCACCGGGTGGACCTGGGTCTTGCGCCCCAGGCGCCGGAAGGCTCCGGAGAAGATGATGCGGTCGTGGTCTTTGTGGAAGGGGCTGCGGCCCAGTTCTTCAGGGCTGTGCAGCGATTTCCCGAGACGTTCGCGGGTAAGCAGGGTGTGCCAATCCAAGGCGGGGCTCTCCGTCGGTGACTGATGCCCCAGCTTCCCGTTTAGTGTGCCGGCCTGCAAGCAAAACTGTGCAAGTAAACCTGTGCAGGCAAACCTTATAGGCCGGCGGCGTCGATGTCGATCAGCAGCAGCCGCTGGCCGTTGCCGAAGAATTGTCCGGCGGTCAGGCAATACTGGTTGCTGGTGGCGTCGCGATAGGTGCTGGAAAGGATCAGACGGCGCTCGTCCCAGCCTTCGGCCAGCAGGTGATAGAAGTAGGGCCGCCAGGACCAGTTGTGGCCCAGGTAGCTGCTGTCGGCCTGCCAGGCATTGTGGCGCCATTCCAGATTGGGCGTGAGCTGGGTGCCGTGGCGATCGCACTGGTAGAAACGCAGCAGCCAGGGGTAACCGTCGGGCCGTGGCAACTGGCTGAGCGGCGCCTGGCCCTGGGCCCAGCTCTGCAGTGTGGCCATGAGCCCGCCCAGTTGCTGGCGCAGGTTCATCAGGCGCGCGCGCTCGGCCAGCTTCTGCTGCACATAACGCTCGCGCAGTTCGGCGAAGCGGGCGACAAAGGCATCGGTGGCAAAGAAATCCAGTTCGGCCTTGGCGAACAGATAACCCTGGACGTAACGCGAGCCGCATTCCAGGGCGAAATTCAGCTCGGCCTCGGTTTCCACGCCTTCGGCGATGATCCAGCAGCCGGTCTTTTCCGCCATTTGCGCCAGGGCCTTGACCACTTCGCTGCTGGGACCGCCGCGCGCCGCGGCCTGGAACAGGCGCATATCGAGCTTGAGAATGTCCGGCTGCAAGGCCAGCACGCGATCGAGTTGGGAATACCCGGCGCCGAAATCGTCGATGGCAATCCGTGCGCCGGCCTCTCGATAGCGCTTGACCACTTCCGCCAGGCGCAGGCTGTCGCCCCCCAGTTCGGTGATTTCGAAGACGATGCGCCGTGGGTCGACAGCGTACTGCGCCAGTTGCTTGAGGCTCGGCAGGGCCTGGCCATTGCTCAGGCGGCTGATCCAGCGCGGCGACATGTTCAGGCTCAGGAACCAGTCCGGGGGCGCTTCATGCAGCCGGCTGAGGGCGTTGTCGCGGATCTGCCGGTCCAGGCGTCGCAGTGCGGCGGAGGGGGTTCGCGGATCGGCGAACAGGGGGCCCACGGAGGTCAGTTGTCCATTGTCCTGGCGCAGTCGGCCAAGGGCCTCGACACCGGCGATACGGCCGGTGGCGGTATCGATGAACGGCTGAAAGCAGGCGAGCGGTTGCCCGTCGATCACGGTGCCTCCTTGGGCTGGGTCTTATAGGTCTGGCTGCGGCGGGCAAGGCAGATTGAGCGCGAGCCCGAAGGTTCGCGCTCAACCCGATGGCTACTGCAAGAATGCAGCCAGCTTTTCTGACGTCAGGGTTTGGACGCGGTGCCCCGCAGCGCCAGCCGAATCAGCGGCAACAGGCTGGCCCCCAGGCGCGCCCAGCGCGACAGGCTGTCGACGCCGCCGCCCTTGGCGCCCCTGCCGCTCATGAAACCCAGCAGCGTGACGATGCCGATTCCCCACAGGGGCGCGTGCTTGAGGCCGAGGTTGGCCTGCCAGTTCTGGCCCAGGCCACGCATGCGCTGCAAGGGTTGCAGCAGTTCCCGGGACTCATGGCGGATTTCCTGGCGATGCATTTCCATGCGCAGGCGGATCAGCGCCTTGCGCATATCACGCCGGGTATGGAGGTGCGTCAGGTCGGGCAGGCTCATGGCAGCAGTCGCTCGCGGTCGTTGGCCAACTCTTCAAGGGTGGCATGGAAGGGCGACGACTCATCGAAGATCGCCGCTTTCAGGCGCAGGGCGCAGAACAGCGCGGCCATGCAGTAAAACACGCAAAGGCCGATGATCCCGGCCAGGCGCGCGGTGTCCCAGAGCAGGATCAGTACCAGCGCCGACAGCCCCACCAGCAGCAACAGGCCGAACACCAGGGTCAGCCCGGCGAACAGCAACAGGCTGACGGTCCGGGCCTTCTGCTCCTGGAGCTCGATGCCGAACAATTCAACATGGCTGTGCAACAGGCCGAGGAACGCCGCACCCAGGCGGCGACTCGAGGCGCCGCTGCCGCTCGATTCATCTCCAGCCATATCAGCGCCGCGTCGCCAGCAGGCCGACGATAAAGCCGATACCGGCGGCAATCCCGATGGACTGCCAAGGTTTGGCCTGGACATAGGCTTCGGTCGCGTCGACCGCCGCCTGGCCGCGATCGCGCAGGGAGGCTTCGGTCAGTTGCAGGGTTTCGCGGGCCTTGAGCAGGCTTTCGTGAATCTGCGTGCGCAGCTCATCGGCCTGGTCGCCGGCGAGACTGGCGGTGTGCTCGAGCAGGCGCTCGGTGTCGCTGACCAGGGTCTGGAAATCCGCCATCAGTATCTCTTGAGCCGTCTGTGCCGTTTTGCGAGCCATGATGTTCTCCGTGAAAAGCTATCTATGAAAAAGCGTCCGTGAAAAGTCTGTGCAGGTTTCGAGTGTGGACCCGGGCTGAAGGTTCACTGCGATCGGCTGGTACAGCTTTTGCTTTGTGCTGGTGCGTTGTGCCGGGCATGTGCGCTGTATTTGGGCGCGCCAGGGCCCTGGCCTGCGAAAACCATACCTCAAATAATCAAAAAACGCGGAAAAAACCCGAGGGTTCCTCGCGCTGCGTGTTTCGTCCTGCGCCAAAGCGGTTCGCTCTCGGCTCGGGGTGGCGCCAATCTGGTGCGAAATGCGTAGTAATTGAACTGCTTTGGTGCTTTTCCCTGACTTCAGGTCTGCCGTCTCCATGGAAAATTTGCAAAGCGCTGTGGACACTCTGGTCCACGGTTCCAACACCCTGTTCATTCTGCTCGGGGCGGTCATGGTCCTGGCCATGCACGCCGGTTTCGCCTTTCTCGAGGTCGGCACCGTTCGGCAAAAGAACCAGGTCAATGCCTTGTCGAAAATCCTCAGCGACTTCGCGATTTCGACCCTGGCCTATTTCTTTATAGGTTACTGGATTTCCTACGGTGTGAGCTTTTTACAGCCGGCGGCGCAAATCAGCGGCGACCACGGCTATGGCCTGGTGAAGTTCTTTTTCCTGCTGACCTTCGCGGCGGCGATTCCGGCGATCATTTCCGGCGGGATTGCCGAGCGTGCGCGGTTTGCCCCGCAGTTGTGCGCCACCGCCCTGATCGTAGCCTTTGTCTACCCGTTTTTCGAAGGCCTGGTCTGGAACGGTAACTTCGGCCTGCAAGCCTGGCTGCTGGCGCGCTTTGGCGCCAGCTTCCATGATTTCGCCGGCTCCGTGGTGGTGCACGCCATGGGTGGCTGGCTGGCGCTGGCGGCGGTGCTCTTGCTGGGGCCGCGTCAGGGTCGCTACCGCGAGGGGCGGTTGGTGGCGTTCGCACCGTCGAGCATTCCGTTCCTGGCCCTGGGGTCGTGGATCCTGATCGTCGGCTGGTTCGGCTTCAACGTCATGAGCGCGCAGACCCTGCAAGGGGTGAGTGGGCTGGTGGCGGTCAATTCGTTGATGGCGATGGTCGGCGGCACGGTGGCGGCGCTGATCATCGGCCGCAACGATCCGGGTTTCCTGCACAACGGCCCCCTGGCCGGGCTGGTGGCGATCTGTGCCGGTTCCGACCTGATGCACCCGGTGGGCGCGCTGGTGACCGGCGTGGTGGCGGGCGGCTTGTTCGTCTGGTGTTTTATCGCGGCCCAGAGCCAGTGGAAGATCGACGATGTGCTTGGCGTCTGGCCGTTGCATGGCCTGTGTGGGGTCTGGGGCGGGATTGCCTGTGGGATCTTCGGCCAGCAGGCGTTGGGCGGCCTGGGTGGCGTCAGCCTGGTCAGCCAGTTGATCGGCACCGGCTTGGGGGTGGTGGTGGCCCTGATCGGTGGCTTTGCCGTGTACGGCGCGATCAAGGCCGTGCATGGCCTACGCTTGAGCCAGGAAGAGGAGTACTACGGGGCCGATCTGTCGATCCACAAGATCGGTGCGGTGAGTCAGGACTAATCCGACTCGGTTCGCTATGATCAACCCCAGATCAGGGGGGGCGTGTGGCCAGGTTCCCGTCGAGCGGAGAGGTCTATGGAGCGTCTGTATTCACTGCAAGGCTTGAGGGGCGCGGCAGTGCTGGGCGTGGTCTTGTTCCACATGGCGGCGGTCGAGCACAAGTACTCCGGCGGCGATACCTTGCTGCCGGCGTGGGTGGATTTTTTCCAGCTGGGTGTCGACCTGTTTTTTGTCATCAGCGGCTTCGTCATGGTGATCGTCACCCGCGGCCGCTTCCAGGATCGGGTCCAGGCCCAGCGTTTTCTGTTCAACCGGGTCTCGCGGATCTACCCCAACTACTGGCTCTACTTCTTTATCACCCTGGCGGTCTATCTGGTCCAGCCGATGCTGGTCAACAGCTCCCACGGTGGTTCCAACCTGTGGCTGTCGTTCCTGCTGCTGCCCAATGATCGGGTATTGCTGGTGATGGTGGCCTGGTCGCTGGTGTTCGAGTTGTGGTTCTACCTGGTGTTCAGCCTGCTGCTGGGGTTTCGCGAGCGTGGCTTGCCGCTGTTGCTGCTGGCCTGGGCGGTGGCGCTGGTGGCGTTCAACCTGTTGGACTCCTGGCGCGACTATTCCTCGGCCCTGAAGATTATCCTGCACCCCTATGCACTGGAATTCATTATCGGCAGCGCGGCGGCGCTGTTCTTCTATGGTCGGCACAGTGCAAAAGTACCGAACGCCGTGCTCTGGCTGGTCCTGGCGACGGCGCTGGTGCCGGGTTTTGCCTTGATCGGGCACTATGAACTGTTCTCTACCGAGGGCTTGCCGAGGATGCTGTGGGTGGGGCTGGTATTCGGCGCCTTGACACTGTCGCTGGCCTTGCTGGAGCGGCGCCAGTTGATCCGTTGCCCACGCTTTCTGGTCTTCACCGGTGATATGTCCTACACCATCTATCTCTCGCACTTGCTGGTGCTCGGCGTCGTGGGCCGGGCCTGGCAGATCATCGGCAACTGGCCGACCCATATCGAGGACAATCTGGTGTTCCTGGTCCTGATGATGCTCGCGGTCTGGGGTTACGGCTGGGTCGGCTACTCGTTTTTTGAAAAACCGGTGCTCGATCGGGCGACAAGCTACTGCAAGCGACGGTTTCGGACCGTCTCCTCCCACAAAGCGTCCGATCCGTTGCCGGACGGCAAATGAGGATGGCTAAAGTCCTCAACGGCAATCTGGATGCCTTGAAAGTCCTGCTGGCGATATTTGTCGTGGTGCTGCATTGCCATTTCATGGGCGGCAACTACACCGCGGTGGGTTACTTGCTGTGCAATGGCTTGTTCCGCGTGGCGGTGCCGACCTTCTTTGTCATCAACGGTTACTACCTGTGGCAGACCCTCGCCTCCGGGCACTCGTTTGCGCTCTGGTTCAAGCGTGGCCTGCAGTTGTATCTGCTCTGGATGCTGGTCTACAGCCCGATCTATGCGAGCTTCGCCGACCTGGGCAGTGTCGGCGGCGTGCTGGGAATACTGAAGCAGTTCGTGATCGGTTACTTCCACCTCTGGTACCTGGTGGGCATGCTCGGTGGCGGCCTGATCCTCTACCTGTTGCGCAATCGACCCACGGGCCTGCTGCTGGCGCTGGCGTCGAGTGCCTTTGTGGTCGGCCTGGTGCTGCAATATGTCCGGGTCTATTTCGAGCTGCCCAACGCCTTTCTCCAGCATTTCAACCAGAACGACTACACCGCGCGGAATTTCCTGTTCATGAGCTTTCCGTTCATGGCGCTGGGGTTTCTCCTGGCCCGTCACGGCGTGCCGGAACGGGCTACCCGGGGAAAGGTCTGCCTGGCGTTGGCGCTCGGCCTGGCCCTGCTGTTGGGCGAAGCCTGGCTGAATTACTCGCATCAGGCCGATGCCCGGCAGAACTTCGATTTCCTGGCATCGTTGCCGCTGGTCACGTCGGCGTTGTTCCTGTTGCCGTTCGTGTTTTTCCGCGCTTCCAGCAGCAACCTCAACGCCAAGCTGTCCTCCGCGCTCTACTATGTGCATCCGTTGTTCCTCTACGGGGCGTTGTCGGCGGGACTGGCGTACGGCAATACCCTGACCGCGGTAGTGCTGCTCCTGGCTTTAGTCGCGGCACCATTGCTGATCCTCGTCAGCCGGCGTGTGCGCTTCCTGCTCTGAGGGCCGTGTCGTCGCTCGACTGGCCCGGATGACGGACCTAGAATAAGTCTTCATCCTGTCCCGGACCCCTTGCCATGCTTCCTGAATGCCAGCTGTTCGGCACCCTGGGTTGCCATCTCTGTGAAGTCGCCGAAGCCCTGCTGATGCCGCTGGTCGATCACGGCCTGATGGTGGAACTGGTGGATATCGCCGCCGATGAGGCCTTGTTCGATGCCTATGGCTTGCGGATTCCGGTGCTACGCCGGGCAGACACCAGGGCCGAGTTGGACTGGCCCTTTGATGTCGAGCAGGTCGTGGCCTTTCTACGCTGAAGCGATCTATCTCGCTCCTGTCATATGCCTGCTGCACCCTTGTCGGGTGGTGGTGGCGCTTCTGTTTCATCAAATTACCTGCGGTTGCGCTGGAAAAACGACTGTGCTTACGTCGCTGCATGACGTTTGAGGCAGCACGTTCCAGTGGTGCAAGGGAGGAAATGAAATGAAAGGGAGGTCCATTCTGCTGGTCAACCAACTGGGCGGTCGCAAGTTCCTGGCCACCGTGGTGGTTGGCGTAAGCACCGCGGCGTTGACCTGGTATGGAAAGATCGATGGTGGGACCTACGCCATGGTGATCCTCGGCACGGTGGGCTCGTTCATCGGCGGCAACGTCTATGGAAAAGTCCATCCCAGGGAATCATGAGGGCTGCCGGCAGGCGGCAATCGGTTGGCGGGTCATCAAAAAATCAGTTACTGTATGTTTATACAGTTTTCGTTCCGGTGTTGGGACAGGATGCCCACCCTGACGTGCGCACCCGGGAACGGAATCCAGAGAGATTAAGAGGGTTAAAGCATGCTCAATGTCGAACAATTGAAATCCAGCGTGAACCGCATGTCCGCTGATGTGGTGCGCGAGGCGGTACTCGAGTTGCGCCTGGACGGGCTGGTAACGGAAGGCAAGACACCGTTCAACAAGTTGCATTTCAACACCTGTTTCGCGGAAATCGAAGCCCTGTTCCAGCGCGCGGGTTATCACCGGCAACTGGATGTGGTGGGTTACCAGGGCTTGTTGTATGCCCTCTACGATCCGGGGCGCTGGGAGGCGGTGGATGTGTTGCGCTGGCTGAAGGACTACACCGAGGCGGCCGGTGCAAAGCTGCTGGGTAGCAAGATCGCTTCGGGCTGAGGCACGGGCAAGGCGACGGGCATCGCGATTGCGTTACCGCGAGCCTAGGTTCTGCCGGGGTCTTGCGGGATAATGCCGGCTTGCCCAGCCGTTCGAGTCCTGTCATGTCCGCCTTGCCCTTCAATGCCGCCGAGCACCAGGCCAGCACCTTGTACCTGCCACCCGGTTCGTGGGCCACGGTGCTGGACTGCCTGTGCGAACATTTCAAGGCGATCAGCCGCGAGCAATGGCTCGATCGCATTGCCCGCGGCCGGGTGCTGGACGCCGAGGGCGTGGCCATCAGCGCGCAGTTGCCTTACCGCGAAGGCCTGCGCATCCACTACTTTCGCGAAGTGCCGAACGAGACGCCGATTCCGGTGAGGGAGACGATTCTCTACGCCGATGAACACCTGGTGGTGGCGGACAAACCGCATTTCCTGCCGGTCACGCCGGCCGGCGAGTATGTCGAGCAGACCTTGTTGCGACGCTTGATCCACCGCCTGGACAATCCGCACCTGGTGCCGTTGCATCGGATCGACCGGCATACCGCCGGCCTGGTGCTGTTCTCGGCCAATCCCGCGAGCCGTTCGGCCTATCAGGCGCTGTTTCCGACCCGGCAGATTGAAAAGCGCTACGAGGCGATTGCCCGTGCCTTGCCGAGTCTGTCGTTCCCGCTGGTGCACAAAAGCCGCCTGGTGGAAGGCGAGCCGTTTTTCCGCATGCGCGAAGGGGACGGTATCAGCAATACCGAAACCGCTGTCGAGGTCGCTGAAAAAAATGGCGAGCTGTGGCGCTACGGGCTGTATCCGGTGACGGGCAAGAAGCATCAGTTGCGGGTGCATATGGCGGCTCTTGGCGCGGGCATCTGCAACGACCCGTTTTATCCACAGGTGCTCAAGGATGCCGTGGATGACTACGCCAACCCTCTCAAGCTGTTGGCCCAGGGCTTGCGTTTCATTGATCCGATCAGCGACCGGGAGCGTCGCTTCGAGAGCGAGATCGTTCTGCACTGGTGACACCGACGGCCGTCAGTAGCAGGCCTGGGCTTGGGCCTGAGCCGCGCTCACCGCGGCCCGCAGGCCCAGCAGGTAGCTGTCGACGCCGAAACCGCAGATCTGGCCCCGGGCCACTTCGGCCAGCACCGAAGGCTGGTGCAAGGGTTCGTTGCGATTGATATTGGCCATGTGCAACTCGATCACCGGCACCGACAAGTGCGCCAGGGCGTCGCGAATATCGTAGCTGCTGTGGGCCCAGGCACCGGCATTGATCAGCACCGCGTCGACCTGCTCGCGGGCGCCTTGGCGAATGCGGATGCACATCGCCCCCTCGCTGTTGGTCTGGAAACTGGTGACATCCACGTCCAGTTCCCGGGCCAGCGTGCGCAGGCGCTCGTCGATCTGTTCCAGGGTGATGCCCGCATGGCGGATCGGCTCGCACTTGCCGAACAGATGGTGGTTGAGGCCGTGCAGCATCAGGACTTTCATGATTCAGCTACCGGAAGAGAAATGGGCTCGAGTGAGGGATTCCCATAGAATAGGCCGTACCCGCGGGTTGTGCCTGTACGTCGCCGCCGTCGGGAAAAAAACGACGGAGCCCGCGCAAGGCGGGCTCCGTGTTGAAAGCGTAGAGGCTTTACAGCTCTTTGACTGTCCGCACCTGGTCCTTGTTGATGCGGGTCTTTTTACCGTCCAGTTGCTTGAATTCGTAGAACCCCGAGTCTTCGTCGTATTTCGGGGTGTCCACCGCCTGGATTTCACGTCCGTCATTCAAGGTGATCACCGTCGGCGACGAGCAGCCGGCGAGGCCGGCCAGGGCGGTTGTCAGCAGGAGTGCGGCAAGAGTCCGTTGCGTCATGGTACTTCTCCGGAAAGGGTGTTTTTTGAGAATAGCGTTAATGGATGTCAGGGCCGATGGATTACAACACTGATTGAAGTTTCTGACGGATATAGGCTCAGCAAGTTCCTTATGAGGGTGCATCAGGCGAGCGATCCGGCGATTGCAGCAGCTCCGGGGTATTCAGATTGGCCAATCGGGGATCATCCGGCGGGCACTGCAGGGCCTGGGCCCGCAGTTGCAACATGACCTTGCGCGGACTGCGCTCGCCCAGGGCCCAGGCGCTGTCGAAGACTCCGGCGTGGGCAGTGGGGATCACACATAACAGCGGTTCCCAGTGTTCGCCCTGGCGCAGCATCAGCGGCCGGCTCGGATCGCGGCGAACGGCCTCGAGCATGGCCGTGAGCAAGGCGGCGTCGATTTGCGGCACATCGCAGGGCAGTACCAGCAAATGCCCATGGCGTGCCGCCGCGAGGCCCGCGCGAATGCCGGCCAGGGGCCCGGGAAAATCGTCGCTGTCGTCGCTCACCAGCCGGTCGGCATAGGCCGCATAGCGCTCCGGGTTGCGGTTGCAGGAGATGATCAGGTCATCGGTGAACGGCCGCGCCACGGCATGCAGATGGGCGATCAACGGTTGCCCGCGCCACTCCAGCAGGCCTTTGTCCTGGCCGCCCATGCGTTGGCCGCGCCCGCCCGCCAGGAGCAGAATGGAAAAGTCGTTTACGGACATGGGCAGTGGTCTCGGCAGCAGCGATCAAAAGGGACGCTGTGATATAACACCGGGCTGTTCCTCCCTACAACTGGACCGAGCCTATGAAAGCCAAGGCTGATACACCTTTCGTACCGCTGAACATCGCGGTCTTGACCGTCAGTGACACCCGTACCTTTGAAACCGACACCTCGGGGCAGGTCTTCGTCGACCGCCTGACCGCCGCCGGGCACCGCCTGGCCGAGCGGGTGTTGCTCAAGGACGACCTCTATCGGATTCGCGCGCAGGTCGCTACCTGGATCGCCGAAGATGTGGTCCAGGTCGTGCTGATCACCGGCGGCACCGGTTTTACCGGGCGCGACAGCACCCCGGAAGCCGTGGCCTGCCTGCTGGATAAACAAGTCGACGGCTTTGGCGAACTGTTCCGGCAGATCTCCGTGGCGGATATCGGCACCTCCACCGTGCAATCCCGGGCCCTGGCCGGCCTGGCCAACGGCACCCTGGTCTGCTGCCTGCCGGGTTCGACCAACGCGGTGCGCACCGGCTGGGACGGGATCCTCGCCGAGCAGCTGGACTCGCGCCATCGCCCGTGCAACTTCGTCCCCCATCTGAAACAGGCGGCGCCTTGTGAATCCCGCGGGTAAGCCGGGCAAGCTCGGTGCCTTGATGCCGGTGGAAGTCGCCCTGGCCCGTCTGCTTGAACTGGCCGAGGCGGCGCCGATCCGTGAGGCGCAGCGTGTACCGTTGGCCCAGGCCGATGGGCGGGTGTTGGCCGAGGACCTGATTTCCGGTCTCGACCTGCCGCCCTGGCCCAACAGCGCCATGGACGGGTACGCCCTGTGCCTGGCCGATTGGCAGGGCGAGCCGCTGCCAGTCAGCCAGCGGATTTTTGCCGGGCAGGCCCCCGAGCCTTTGCAGCCGGGCACTTGCGCGCGGATCTTTACCGGTGCCCCGGTGCCGGCGGGGGCCGATTGCGTGGAAATGCAGGAAAACGTCGAGGTACTCGCCGATGGGCGGGTGCGCTTTATCGAAGCGCTGGTGGCTGAGCAGAATATCCGGCCCCAGGGCCAGGAAACCACGGTGGGCGAAGTGGTACTCACCGCCGGGACCCGCTTGGGGCCGATCGAGCAGGGCTTGGCGGCGTCCCTGGGCTGTGCCGAGCTGAACGTGGTGCGGCGGGTGCGGGTGGCCGTGTTGTCCACCGGCGACGAGTTGATCGAGCCGGGCCAGCCGCTGGGGCCGGGGCAGATCTACAACAGCAACCGCGTGTTGCTGTGCAGCTGGTTGACGCGCCAGGGTTGCGAAGTGCTGGATGCCGGGATTTTGCCGGATGACCTGGAGGCAACCCGCCAGCGCCTGACGCAGTTGGGCGATGTCGACCTGATCCTGTCCACGGGCGGGGTGTCGGTGGGCGAAGCCGATTTCCTTGGCATCGCCTTGCGCGAGGCCGGTGAGCTGGAGCTGTGGAAGCTGGCGATCAAGCCGGGCAAACCGCTGACCTTCGGGCATTTTCGCGGGGTGCCGGTGATCGGCCTGCCGGGCAATCCGGCTTCGACCCTGGTCACCTTTGCGTTGTTGGCCCGGCCTTATCTGTTACGTCGCCAGGGTGTACAGGAGGTCCGGCCCTTGCAGTTCAAGGTGTCGGCCGGGTTTGTCTGGCCCAAGCCGGGCAATCGCCGTGAATACCTGCGCGGGCGCCTGGAAAACGGCCGGGCGATCATCTACCGCAACCAGAGCTCCGGCGTGCTGCGTAGTGCGGCGTGGGCAGAGGGTTTGGTCGAGGTGTTGGAGGAGAGCACCCTGGTGGAAGGTGACTGGGTCAACTTTATTCCGTTGAGCGAAGTGCTGGGTTAGTCCGGCAGGTTCATATGGTGGTCTTGAGGGCCTCTTCGCGGGCAAGCCCTGCTCCTACAGTGCGGTGTCGGACACAAGTCTGAAGCACGCACAAACCTGTAGGCGCAGGGCTTGCCCGCGAGGCTCTTGGCGTCCTCCAGAACGCCACAATCGCATCAGCCCTCCAACGACCCCCCCGCCAGCGCACAGAGCTGGATCGGGTCGAGG
The DNA here is from genome assembly GCF_013385425.1 of Pseudomonas gingeri. Classification (GTDB taxonomy): domain Bacteria; phylum Pseudomonadota; class Gammaproteobacteria; order Pseudomonadales; family Pseudomonadaceae; genus Aquipseudomonas; species Aquipseudomonas gingeri_D. The sequence goes on from NZ_JACAQA010000022.1 coordinate 36,956, forward strand.
ATATGCACTTCCTTGCCTTCGGCGGCGATCAGTTCATTGCTCTGAAAACGGGTAAACACCCGCGAGACGGTCTCCACCGCCAGCCCCAGGTAATTGCCGATCTCGTTGCGCGACATGCTCAGGCGGAACTGGTTGGCCGAGAAACCCCGGGCACGGAAGCGCGCCGAGAGGTTGACCAGGAAAGTCGCGATGCGCTCGTCGGCGGTCTTTTTCGACAGCAGCAACATCATTTGCTGGTCGTCACGAATCTCCCGGCTCATCACCCGCATCAACTGCCGGCGCAATTGCGGCAGTTGCAGGGCCAGTTCGTCCAGGCGCTCGAAGGGAATCTCACAGACCGAAGTGGTTTCCAGCGCCTGGGCCGACACCGGATAGGTCTCGGTATCCATGCCCGACAGGCCGACCAGTTCGCTCGGCAAATGAAAGCCGGTGATCTGTTCTTCGCCGCCGTCACTCAGGCTGAAGGTCTTCAGCGCCCCGGAGCGCACGGCATAGACCGAGCCGAACGTGTCGCCCTGGCGAAACAGGAACTCGCCTTTCTTCAGTGGTCGGCCACGCTTGACGATTTCGTCCAGCGCATCCATGTCCTCCAGATTCAGCGAAAGGGGCAGGCAGAGAGGGGCCAGGCTGCAATCCTTGCAATGGGCCTGACTGTGGGTGCGCAATTTCACTGGGTCGGACATTTCTTAAATCCTTGTGGGAGAACACACATAAGACGTAAGGGTAACCCAGCTAGGGTCGCTCAGGCCAGCCTGCGCCGAAATGGCGCACCCCTGCCCTGGGTGACCCCCCCCAACTCGGATCCTGGGTTGGCGTGAGTGGCACCGCGCAGGTCCGGGGCCCGGCCGTGGCAAACCGATCGATCCTTCAGATCACCCGCGAGAAACGCTGGCGGTTCTGCTGTTCCAGATAGGCATCGAAGACCATGCAGACCGAACGCACCAGCAGGCGCCCGGCCGGCAGGACCGTGAGGCGCTGGCTGTCGAGTTCGATCAGGCCGTCCGCGGCCATCTCCGTCAGACGTGGCCAGAGCGCGGCGAAATAACCGCCGAAGTCGATATTGAACTGGCGCTCGATATCGGCGAACTCCAGGCTGAAGTTGCAGATGATCTGCTGGATCACGGCCCGGCGCAGGCGGTCGTCGGCATTGCACAACAGGCCCCGGCTGGTGGCCAGTTGCGCACTGGCGAGGGTGTTCTGGTACTGGTTCAGGTCACTGCTGTTCTGGCAGTAGAGGTCGCCGATCTGGCTGATGGCCGAGACACCGAGGCCGATCAGGTCGCAATGGCCGTGGGTGGTGTAGCCCTGGAAATTGCGCTGCAGGGTCGATTCTTCCTGGGCAATCGCCAGCTCGTCGTCGGGCAGGGCGAAGTGGTCCATGCCGATATAGCGGTAACCGGCGGCGGTGAGTTGCTCTATGGTGCGGTGGAGCATTTCCAGCTTGTCGGCCGGCGCCGGCAGGTCATCGCTGTTGATCCGGCGTTGCGGCATGAAGCGCTCGGGCAGGTGGGCGTAGTTGAACACCGACAGGCGATCGGGTTGCAGGTTGATCACTTCGTCGACGGTACGGGCGAAGTTGTCCGGGGTCTGCTTGGGCAGGCCGTAGATCAGGTCGATATTGATCGAGCGGAATTGCAGGGTCCGCGCCGCCTCGATGATCGCCCGGGTTTCTTCCAGGCTCTGCAGGCGATTGACCGCCCGTTGCACGTTCGGGTCGAGGTCCTGCAGGCCGATGCTGACCCGGTTGAAGCCCAGTTCGCGGAGCAGGCCCATGGTCGACCAGTCGGCTTCCCGTGGGTCGATCTCGATGCCGTAGTCGCCGGAATCGTCGTCCAGCAGGTTGAAGTGCTGGCGCAGGCAGCTCATCAGTTGTCGCAGTTCGTCGTGATTGAGAAAGGTCGGGGTGCCGCCGCCCAGGTGCAGTTGCTCGACTTTCTGCGCCGGGTTGAGGTGGCAGGCGACCAGCTGGATTTCCTGCTCCAGGCGTTGCAGGTAGGGCAGGGCACGGCCGCGGTCCTTGGTGATGACCTTGTTGCAGGCGCAGTAATAGCAGATGTTCGCGCAGAACGGCACGTGTACGTACAGCGACAATGGCCGCAGGGCCTTGCGGCTGTCACGCAGGGCGTGGAGCAGGTCGAAAGTGCCGACCTGGCTGTTGAACTGTACGGCCGTGGGATAGGAGGTGTAGCGCGGTCCCGCGATGTCGTAGCGGTGGATCAGGTCTGAGTCCCAACGAATGGCGTCGAGCATGCGGGCGTTCCCCCGGATTGGCTGCAATATCCGAAGTCTAGGGGCTGCGCCACCGGGCCATCTTGACCTGAATCAACGGCCGTTAGTGCCCCATCAACCAGTGCTGGTGCGGCCCCGGCAAGGTCCACAGGCCGAACAGGATCACCAGCAGGCCGCCGCTCATGCGCACGCTGCGTTTGCGCAGCACGGCGGTGACCCGCTCCGCCGCCAGCCCGGTGGCCAGCAGCAACGGCCAGGTGCCCAGGCCGAAGGCGAGCATCAGCAGCGCACTGTCGACGGCATTGCCCTGGCTCGCTGCCCAGAGCAGGGTGCTGTAGACCAGCCCGCACGGCAGCCAGCCCCAGAGCGCGCCCAGCAGCAAGGCGCGGGGCAGGCTCGACACCGGCAGCAGGCGGTTGGCCAGCGGCTGGATATGCCGCCACAGGCCGCGTCCCAGGCTTTCGATACGGGTCAGGCCGCTCCACCAGCCGGCCAGGTACAGGCCCATGCTGATCAACAGCAAGCCGGCGATCACCCGCAGAAACAGCGCCGCCGGGCTACTGGCCACGGCCCAGCCGGCGAGGCCGATCAGCAGGCCGGCGCTGGCATAGCTGAGAATTCGCCCGAGGTTGTAGGCCAGCAGCAGGCGAAAGCGCCGGCTGCGTTGCTCCGGGGGAATCGCCAGGGTCAGGGCGCCCATCAGGCCGCCGCACATGCCCAGGCAATGACCGCCGCCGAGCAGGCCGAGAATCAGCGCCGAGACCAGCAGGGGCGCGAGTTCAAGCATGGGGTGGGGCCTTGTCGTGCTTGTCCGGGGTGGCTTTGCTTTCTTCGACGGCGGCGGTGTGGTTCGGGTCCTGGTCGTCGAACAGGATGCTGTGGGCCGGACCTTCGAGGTCGTCGTACTGGCCGCTGTCCACGGCCCAGAAGAAGATGTAGACGGCGATGGCCACGATCAGCAGCGCGGCGGGGATCATGATGTAGAGAGCTGGCATGGGAACTCCATGCCCGCGCGGCTCAGGCCGGCAACGGGCTTTGCTTTTTCATAATTTCTCACTTCCAGATCGCGTGAAAACGTAGCGAGCGAAGGAAAGGCAAAAACAGGCGAGGAAGCGGAGTTTACTGACTGTAAATGAGCATTCCGAGCCTGTTTTTAACGCAGCATTTCCGAGCGCAGTAGTTTTCACGTGATCTGGCGGGTCAGGCGCAAGGCATTGAGGACCACGGTCAGCGAGCTGATGGACATGCCGATCGCGGCCCACACCGGGGTGACCCAGCCGAGGGCGGCGAACGGCAACATCAGGCCATTGTACAGGCTGGCCCAGATCAGGTTCTCGATGATGATTCGCCGGGTCCGCCGGGCCAGGCCGATGGCTTGCACCAGGGCGCCCAGGCGATTGGACAGCAGCACCGCGTCGGCACTGGTCTTGGCCAGGTCGGTGGCCGTGCCCATGGCCACGCTGATATCGGCGGCGGCCAGGACCGGCACGTCATTCACGCCGTCACCGAGCATCAGCACCTTGTGGCCCTGGCGATGCAGGTCCCGCAGTACCTGCAACTTGTCGTCCGGACGGAGGCCGCCCCGGGCTTCATCGATGCCCAGTTCGGCGGCGACGCTGGCGACCATCGGCGAGCTGTCGCCGGACAGCAGCAGTGTGCGCCAGCCCCGGGCCCGGCAGGCTGCCAACAATGCGGGGGCGTCGTCCCGCAGGCGGTCGTCGAGGACAAACCAGGCCAGTGGCCCTTGGGTGTCGCCCAGCAGCAGCCATTGTCCGGCTTCGTCCGGCGTCGGCGGCAGCGGGCTGGCGCCGAGTTCGCAGACAAACGCCGCCTGGCCGATCCGCAGCAACTGCTCGCCGACCCGGCCCTCAAGGCCCAGGCCGGGGGTGCCGTGGACCTCTTCGGCGGCTTGCGGGGCTCGGCCGAAGGCGCGGGCAATCGGGTGCTCGGAACGGTTTTCCAGGGCTGCGGCGAGGCTCAGGCAGCGTTCGCTGTCCAGCTCGCGCAACGGGCGGATGGAACGCAGGGTCAGGCGGCCTTCGGTGAGGGTGCCGGTCTTGTCGAAAATCACCGTGTCGATCTGGTTCAGGCCCTCGAGCACGTGGCCGCGGGTCAACAGCAGGCCGAGCTTGTGCAGGGTGCCGGTGGCGGCGGTCAGGGCGGTGGGGGTGGCCAGTGACAAGGCGCACGGACAGGTGGCGACCAGCATCGCCAGCACGATCCAGAACGCCCGGGTCGGGTCCAGTTGCCACCAGATCAGGCCGATGACCGCTGCGGCGATCAGCGAGAACAGCAGGAACCACTGCGCGGCGCGGTCGGCGAGCTGCGCCAGGCGCGGTTTTTCGCTCTGGGCACGGTCAAGCAGGCGGACGATGGCGGACAGGCGGGTGTCCTGGCCGAGGGCCATGACCTCGACGGTCAGCGCGCTTTCGACGTTCAGGGTGCCGGCGGTGACCGCATCCCCCACGGTGCGCGGTTGTGGCAGGTACTCGCCGGTCAGCAGGGATTCGTCGATGCTCGACTGGCCGTCGATAATCCGCCCGTCAGCCGGCAGCACGGCACCGGGATGCACCAACACCCGCTCCCCCAGGCGCAGTTCACTGAGCAGGATGCGTTCGCTCTGGCCGTCGGCTCCCAGGCGCAGGCAGGACGCGGGTAGCAGGTTGACCAGTTGCGCGGTGGCGGCGGCGGTGCGTTCGCGGGCGCGGCGTTCCAGGTAGCGGCCGGCCAGCAGGAACAGGGCGAACATGCCCACGGCGTCGAAATAGAGTTCGCCGACCCCGGTAATCGCGGTCCAGATCCCGGCGAAGTAGGCGCTGCCAATGGCCAGCGAGACCGAGACATCCATGGTCAGATGGCGGGTGCGCAGGTCGCGAAAGGCACCGCGAAAGAACGGCGCACAGCTGTAGAAGACGATGGGTGTGGTCAGGAACAATGCGACCCAGCGCAGGATGGTGTGCAGTTCCGGACTGAGGTCGATATTGAATTCCGGCCAGGTGGCCATGGTCGCCATCATCGCCTGGAACCACAGCAGGCCGGCCAGGCCCAGTTGGCGCAGGGATTTGCGGTTTTCGCTGGCGAGCTGTTCGCTGGCCTGGTCGGCCTGATAGGGGTGCGCGGCGTAGCCGATATGGCGCAGTTCGCCGAGGATCTGGCTCAGCGGCAGCTGGCTGTCGGCCCAACGCACCTGCAGGCGGTGATTGGACAGGTTCAGCCGCGCCTCGGCCACGGCGGGCAGGCCGAGCAGGTGTTTCTCGATCAGCCAGCCGCAGGCGGCGCAACTGATGCCCTCCATCAGCAGGGTCGCTTCGGCGAGTTCGCCGTCATGGCGGACAAAGGGTTTTTGCACGTCGCTGCGGTCGTACAGCGCCAGTTCGTCCACCCGTTGCACCGGCAGGCTTTCGGGGTTGGCCGAGGTTTCGCTGCGATGGCTGTAATAGTGTTCCAGGCCACCGGCAACAATCGCCTGCGCCACCGCCTGGCAACCCGGACAGCAGAACTCGCGGGGCTCGCCCAGGACGACAGCGGTGAAGCGACTGCCGGAGGGGACGGGCAGGGCGCAGTGGTAGCAGGGTGTCGGGGTTGTCATAGGCGCCATCGGTCACTGTAGGAGCCGGCTTGCCGGCGATGGGCCCTTGAACCTGGCATTGCCTGTTCGGACGCCATCGCCGGCAAGCCAGCTCCCACAGAAGCGGGATCGTATTTATTTGCTCTGTTCTTCAGCGCCTTGCAGCGGCTCGTCGCCCAGCTTCAGGTCCTTGTCCTGGCTGATCTGTTCTTCCTCGAACATGCGCCAGGTCTTGTCGCCTTCGACCCCCAGCAACTCGACAAAGCGCCGGCCTTCGATCTTGTCGGCCAGTTGCCCGATATAACGCCCCGGTTCGCTGGCGCTGCGGTTCAGGATGACCTTGCGGTCCTTCTCCGGCTGGGTCGGCGAGATCAGGTTCAGCTCGACACTGGCCGGCTGGCTGTTGCCCAGCAGGCGCAGGTCGACCTCACCGGTCACCTCATCCAGATGCACACTGGCATGCAGCTTCAGGCTCTGGGCCAGCAGTTCGCGGTCCAGGGAACGGTTGATGCCCTTGCCGGCCTCGTAGTAGTTGTCGTTGACCAGGTTGTCCGGGTTCTTCACCGCAATGGTCACCATCGACAGGGTCAGGGTCACCGAGCAGGCCATGATCCCGATCAGGATCCAGGGCCAGAGGTGCTTGTACCAGGGGCTTGCGGCGGTTGCTGCGGGCATCGTGTCGTTCCTTAACGGATTTGCGGGCCGATGAATCGGCTCTTGGCTTCAATATGAACGCTGTCGTCATCGGCATCGCGCAAGGTGAATTTCACCTCGTTGGTACTCGACGGCAGTTGCTCGGGGGCGCTGGACAGTTCCATCGGCATGCTGAATATCTCGCCGGCGGCCACGTGGATTTCGCGCTTGCCCTGGAGTTTCAGGTCGGGCAGTCCGCTGGCGTCCAGGACATAGGTATGGTCGCGCTGATCCTTGTTCATGATCTTCAGGCTGTAGACGTTTTCGATCCGCCCTTCGGCGTTCTCGCGGTACAGCACGCGGTCCTTGCTGACGTCGAAACCCACCAGCGGACGCATGAAGAACGCCGTCACCAGCAGGCCGATCATGGTCAGCAGCACCAGTGCATAACCGATCAGGCGTGGCCGCAGCTTATGGGTTTTCTGCCCGGAAAGGTTGTGTTCGGTGGTGTAGCTGATCAGCCCGCGGGGGTACTGCATCTTGTCCATGATGCTGTCGCAGGCGTCAATGCAGGCGGCGCAGCCGATGCACTCGATCTGCAAGCCGTCGCGAATGTCGATACCGGTGGGGCAGACCTGCACGCACATCGTGCAGTCGATGCAGTCGCCCAGGCCCTGGGCCTTGTAGTCGACGCCTTTCTTGCGCGGACCCCGCTCTTCGCCCCGGCGCGGGTCGTAGGAGACGATCAGCGTGTCCTTGTCGAACATCACGCTCTGGAAGCGCGCATAGGGGCACATGTAGATGCACACCTGTTCGCGCAGCCAGCCGGCGTTGCCGTAGGTGGCGAGGGTGAAGAAGCCGACCCAGAAGTACGACCAGCCATCGGCCTCGCCGGTGAAGAAGCTGATGACCAGTTCGCGAATCGGCGAGAAGTAGCCGACAAAGGTCATGCCGGTGACAAAACCGATCAGCAGCCACAGGCTGTGCTTGGCGAATTTGCGCAGGAATTTGTTGGCGCCCATGGGCGCCTTGTCCAGCTTGATGCGCTGGTTGCGGTCGCCTTCGGTGACCTTTTCACACCACATGAAGATCCAGGTCCAGACGCTTTGCGGACAGGTATAGCCGCACCAGACCCGTCCGGCATAGACGGTAATGAAGAACAGGCCGAAGGCGGCGATGATCAGCAGACCCGAGAGCAGGATGAAGTCCTGGGGCCAGAAGGTCGCGCCGAAGATGAAGAACTTGCGTTCGGGCAGGTTCCACCACACGGCCTGGTGACCGCCCCAGCTCAGCCACACGGTACCGAAGTACAGCAGGAACAGGCCGGCCCCCCCCACCATCCGCAGGTTGCGGAACAGGCCGGTGAAGGCACGGGTGTAGATTTTCTCTCGCGAAGCGTAGAGGTCGACAGTTGCATTGGCGGGTTTGGCAGGTGGCGTGACGTCGTGTACCGGAATCTGCTTGCTCATTATTGCGTCCCACGGCTGGGGGAAATGCCTCGGTCAGTACGTGCCGACCGCGATCGGAAAGAGTAGTGCAATGGCGCAATGATACGCCCGTCCCTGCGCTCCAAGGGTGCGACCTTTGGTCGCGTTGGGTCTGCGCTCAGTATGGTGTAGCAGATGTAACAAAGCATGATCCAAGTCAATTGACTATAGATGATTGATCGTGAGTGGGGGCGGATTGGCGCCGGCTATGGCGATCTCTGATCCGCCGACCCGTGGGGTGTCTCCTGCGTGTGGAAAGCGGCCGCGCGTAATGAAAACGGCCCCGCCAGTTATGCTGGTGGGGCCGTCGGGGGTTGCTCAAACTGGCTTATTCAGCAGGCTTGTTATCACCGTGGGACAGGCTGTAGACATAGGCGGCGAGCAAGTGAACCTTGTCGTTGCCCTGCAACTGCGCCTGGGCCGGCATCTGCCCTTGGCGACCATAACGGATGGTCTGTTGCAACTGCGCGAAGCTTGAACCGTAGATGAACGCCGCCGGGTGCGTCAGGTTCGGCGCGCCCATGGCCGGGGTGCCTTTACCTTCAGGACCGTGACAGGCCACGCAGTTGGTGGCGAAGAGTTTCTGCCCCGCCACCGGATCGGCCTTGGCGCCTTCCGGCAGCTTGCGCCCATCCAGATTGGTCAGCACGAACGAGGCGACATCGGCCACGCCCTGCTCACCGATGACTTCGGCCCAGGCCGGCATCACCGCGTGGCGACCGCCCATGATGGTGGTCTTGATGGTTTCCGGTTCACCGCCCCAGCGCCAGTCTTCGTCGGTCAGGTTGGGGAAGCCGTAGGCGCCCTTGGCGTCGGAACCGTGACACACCGAGCAGTTGGAGGCGAACAGCCGTGCGCCCATCTTCAGCGCCAACGGGTCCTTGGCTACGTCCTCGATGGGCATGGCCGCGTACTTGGCGAAGATCGGCCCGAACCTGGCATCCGAGCGGGCCATTTCCTTTTCCCACTCGTGCACGCCGGTCCAGCCGGTCTGGCCGTTGGCGAAGGCGGTCTGCTTATCGTTGTCGAGGTAGGCGTAGCCGGGCAGCAGGCCTTTCCAGTTGCCCAGGCCCGGGTACAGGACCAGGTAACCGAGGGCGAAGATGATGGTGCCGACGAACAGCATGAACCACCATTTGGGCAGCGGGTTGTCGTATTCCTCGATACCGTCGAAGGAGTGGCCAACCGTCTCCTCGGTCTGATCGGCGCGCTGTCCCTTGCGGGTGGACAGCAGCAGCCAGGTCAGGGCGAAGATGGTACCCAGAGTGAGGACTGTGACGTACAGACTCCAGAACATAGTCATTCTTTATTACTCCTAGACGCTTTTTCGACCTGCTTGATGGCTTCGGGGTCATCCGCGAAAGGCAACAGGGTTGCATCCTCGAATTCCGATTTGCGCCGTGGGCTGAACACCCACAGCGCCAGGCCGATAAAGGCCACCATCACCACCAGGGTGCCCAGGCCACGAATCATCCCGATATCCATCCAGATCACCGTTTGCTTTTGATGATGGTGCCCAGGCCCTGCAGGTAGGCCACCAGCGCGTCCATTTCGGTCTTGCCCTTCACGGCATCCTTGGCCCCGGCGATGTCTTCGTCGGTGTAAGGCACGCCGAGGGTGCGCAGGACTTCCATTTTCTTCGCCGTGTCCTTGCCGTCGAGCCTGTTTTCCACCAGGAACGGATAAGCCGGCATTTTCGACTCGGGCACCACGTTGCGCGGGTTGTACAGGTGCGCGCGGTGCCAGTCATCGGAGTAACGCCCGCCGACCCGGGCCAGGTCCGGCCCGGTGCGCTTGGAACCCCAGAGGAACGGGTGGTCCCAGACGCTTTCACCGGCTACAGAATAGTGCCCGTAGCGTTCGGTCTCGGCGCGGAATGGGCGGATCATCTGCGAGTGGCAGCCGACACAACCGTTGGCGATAAAGATGTCACGGCCTTCCAGTTCCAGTGCCGGGCGTGGCTTCATGCCTTCGACCGGCTTGTTGGTGACGTCCTGGAAGAACAACGGGACGATCTGGGTCAGGCCGCCGATGCTCACGGCGATGACCATCAGGAAGGCCAGCAGGCCGATATTCTTCTCGACTACTTCGTGCTTCATCAGTGAGCTCCAACGACAGCGATCTGAGCGGCGGCTTCAGCTTCAGCCGGGTCCGAGGCGCGAACGGTACGGAACACGTTGTAGGCCATGAGCAGCATGCCGCTGGCGAAGAACGCACCGCCGATGGCGCGTACGATATAGCCGGGGTGGCTGGCCTGCAGGGCTTCGACGAACGAGTAGGTCAGGGTGCCGTCGTCGTTGATCGCGCGCCACATCAGGCCCTGGGTGATGCCGTTGACCCACATCGAGGCGATGTAGAGCACGGTGCCGATGGTGGCGAGCCAGAAGTGCGCGTTGATCAGGCCGACGCTGTGCATCTGCGGACGCCCGAAGATTTTCGGGATCATGTGGTACAGCGAGCCGATGGAGATCATCGCCACCCAACCCAGGGCCCCTGCGTGCACGTGACCGATGGTCCAGTCGGTGTAGTGGGACAGCGAGTTGACGGTCTTGATCGCCATCATCGGCCCTTCGAAGGTCGACATGCCGTAGAACGCCAGGGACACCACCAAAAAGCGCAGGATCGGGTCGGTGCGCAGCTTATGCCAGGCGCCCGAGAGGGTCATCATGCCGTTGATCATGCCGCCCCAGCTCGGTGCCAGGAGGATGATCGACATCGCCATGCCCAGGGACTGGGCCCAGTCCGGCAGGGCGGTGTAGTGCAGGTGGTGGGGACCGGCCCAGATATACAGGGTGATCAGCGCCCAGAAGTGCACGATGGACAGGCGATAGGAGTAGATCGGCCGCTCGGCCTGTTTCGGCACGAAGTAGTACATCATCCCGAGGAAGCCGGTGGTCAGGAAGAAGCCCACGGCGTTATGGCCGTACCACCACTGGATCATCGCATCGGTCGCCCCGGCATAGGCCGAGTAGGACTTGAAGAAGCTCACCGGCAGCGAGATGTGGTTAACGATGTGCAGCATCGCGGTGACGATGATGAAGGCACCGTAGAACCAGTTACCGACATAGATGTGCTTGGTCTTGCGCTTGATGATGGTGCCGAAGAACACCAGGGCGTAGACCACCCAGACAATCGCCAGGAGGATTGCCAGCGGCCATTCCAGTTCGGCGTATTCCTTGGTGGTGGTGTAACCCAGGGGCAGGGTGATCCCGGCACCGACGATCACCGCCTGCCAACCCCAGAAGTGGAAGGCCGCGAGGCCGTCGGAGATCAGTCGTACCTGGCAGGTTCGCTGCACGACATAGTAGGAGGTGGCAAACAACGCACAACCACCGAAGGCGAAGATCACCAGGTTGGTGTGCAGCGGGCGCAGGCGTCCAAAACTCGTCCAGGGCAGGCCGAAATTCAACTCCGGCCAGACCAGTTGCGAGGCGATGAAGACACCGAGCCCCATGCCAAGGATCCCCCAGACCACCGTCATGATGGCGAACTGGCGGACTACCTTATAGTTATAAGCAGTCGGACTGATTGCTGTGCTCATTCTAAGGTTCCACGGTTTAGGTATATTTATTAGGGGTGAAAATCGCCCGCAAGTATGGATAAAGCCCAGGGTCATTGCAACGCGGCATGACCTGGGTCAATACCGTGCGACGCTGATTCTGCGGCCTTTCCATGCTCGGTGTAAGGTCAAAACGCGCCCTCGAAAAGGCCGGAATCGTCCGGCAGGCGAGGGGATGCGGTTTGATCGAAGTGAGCAAAGCTTAGTACCGATTCCCGGGAGTGGGTAGGCGGACTAAAAGAGAGGTGCGACATTGGGTCGCGTACAGGCGGGGAACTGTCGCATCCTGATCGATGCGACAGGAAATATCCGGTGGTTATTGGGCTTTGTTTTCTCCTTGACCGCCATGGGAGAGGCTGAACACGTAAGCGGCCAGCAACTGCACCTTATCGTTGCCGAGCAGTTCGCTCTGGGCCGGCATCTGGCCCTGGCGGCCGTGACGGATGGTCTGCTGCAATTGCACCAGGCTGCTGCCGTAGATAAAGCCGGAAGGCTGGGTCAGGTCGGGGGCGCCCATGATCTGGCTGCCCTGGCCGGTGGCACCGTGGCAGGCGATGCAGGTGGTGCTGAAGGTTTGCCGGCCCGCCGCCAGGTCCGCCGTGGAATCCTGCGCCAGCGGTAGCTTGGCCAGGTCGTGACGGACATAGGCCGCGACGTTCTTCACCCCGTCCTCACCGAGGATTTCGCCCCAGGCCGGCATGGCCGCGATGCGTCCGCCCATGATGGTGGTCTTGATCGTGTCGGCACTGCCGCCCCAGCGCCAGATCTCGTCGGCGAGGTTGGGGAAACCGTAGGCGCCCTTGGCGTCCGAGCCATGGCACACCGCGCAGTTGGAGGCGAACAGGCGTCCGCCCATTTTCAGCGCTTGCGGGTCCTTGGCTACTTGTTCCACGGGCATGGCCGCGAATTTGGCGAAGATCGGTCCGAACTTGGCATCGGCCTTGTCCATTTCCTTTTCCCATTCGTGGACGCCGGTCCAGCCGTTCTCGTAGCCGGGCAGGATACCTTTCCAGTTGCCCAGGCCGGGGTAGAGGATCAGGTAGCCGACGGCAAACACCAGGGTCCCGGCGAACAGCATGAACCACCACTGCGGCAACGGGTTGTCGTACTCCTCGATGCCGTCGAAGCTGTGGCCCATGGTCTGGTCGACGCTGCCCTTGGTTTCACCCTTGCGTGTGCCGATCAGCAACCAGGTCAGGCCGATCAGGCTGCCGATGGTCAGTACGCAGATATACGCACTCCAGAAGGTGGTCATGGCCGGGTGCTCCTTGTTGCAGTGGGATCTTCAGGGGGGGCGGGAAGCGGCTCGTCATCGGCGAAGGGCAGCATGCAGGCTTCGGCGAACTCGGAAGTACGCTTGGCGTTGAACACCCAGAGGGCCAGGCCGATAAAGGCGATGAACACCACCAGGGTGCCGAGGCCGCGGATCATTCCGCTACTCATGTCCATGACTCACCTCTTGCTCTTGATCGAAGTGCCGAGCACTTGCAGGTAGGCGACCAGGGCGTCCATTTCGGTCTTGCCCTTCACGGACTCCCTGGCCCCGGCGATATCGTCGTCGGTGTAGGGCACGCCCAGGGTGCGCATCGCCCGCAGCTTGGTTTCGGTCAGGCTGTTGTCCAGCGGGTTGGCCACCAACCAGGGGTAGCCCGGCATTTTCGATTCCGGGACCACGTTGCGCGGGTTGTACAGGTGCGCGCGGTGCCAGTCTTCCGAGTAGCGTCCGCCGACCCGGGCCAGGTCCGGTCCGGTGCGCTTGGACCCCCAGAGGAACGGGTGGTCCCAGACGCTTTCACCGGCCACCGAGTAGTGCCCGTAGCGTTCGGTCTCGGCACGGAATGGGCGGATCATCTGCGAGTGACAGCCGACGCAGCCTTCGCGGATGTAGATATCGCGGCCTTCCAGTTGCAGTGCGGTGTAGGGCTTCATGCCTTCCACCGGTTTGTTGGTGACGTCCTGGAAAAACAGCGGAACGATCTGGGTCAGGCCGCCGATGCTCACGGCCAGCACCATCAGCAGCATCAGCAGGCCGACGTTCTTTTCAATCACTTCGTGTTTCATGACGAACTCCTCAGGCCATCTGCGCGGCGGCGATCACGGCGGCGGGTTGCGCGCCGCGCACGGTGCGCCAGGTGTTGTAGGCCATCAGCAACATGCCGCTGAAGAAGATTGCCCCGCCGATCAGCCGGACGACGTAGCCGGGGTGGCTGGCCACCAGGGTTTCGACGAAGGAGTAGGTCAGCGTGCCGTCATCGTTGACCGCGCGCCACATCAGGCCCTGGGCGATGCCGTTGACCCACATCGAGGCGATGTAGAGCACGGTGCCGATGGTAGCGAGCCAGAAGTGCGCGTTGATCAGGCCGATGCTGTGCATCTGCGGGCGGCCGAAGATTTTCGGGATCATGTGGTACAGCGCGCCGATGGAGATCATCGCCACCCAACCGAGGGCACCGGCGTGTACGTGGCCGATGGTCCAGTCGGTGTAGTGGGAGAGGGCGTTGACGGTCTTGATCGCCATCATCGGCCCTTCGAAGGTCGACATGCCGTAGAACGCCAGCGACACCACGAGGAAGCGCAGGATCGGGTCGCTGCGCAACTTATGCCAGGCCCCGGAGAGGGTCATCATGCCGTTGATCATGCCGCCCCAGCTCGGGGCCAGGAGGATCAGCGACATCACCATGCCCAGGGACTGGGCCCAGTCCGGCAGGGCGGTGTAGTGCAGGTGGTGGGGACCGGCCCAGATATACAGGGTGATCAGCGCCCAGAAGTGGACGATGGACAGGCGATAGGAATACACCGGGCGCTCGGCCTGTTTCGGCACGAAGTAGTACATCATCCCGAGGAAGCCGGCGGTCAGGAAGAAGCCCACTGCGTTGTGCCCGTACCACCACTGGACCATGGCATCGGTAGCGCCGGAGTAGATCGAGTAGGACTTGGTCAGGCTGACCGGCAGTTCCAGGTTGTTGACGATATGCAGGATCGCCACGGTGATGATGAAGGCACCGAAGAACCAGTTACCGACATAGATGTGCTTGGTGGTGCGCTTCACCAGCGTGCCGAAGAACACGATGGCGTAGGCGACCCAGACAATGGTGATCAGGATATCGATCGGCCATTCCAGTTCGGCGTATTCCTTGGAGCTGGTGTAGCCCAGCGGCAGGCTGATGGCCGCCAGGAGGATCACCAGTTGCCAACCCCAGAAAGTGAACGCCGCGATCTTCGGCGCAAACAGCTGGGTCTGGCAGGTGCGTTGCACCGAGTAGTAGGAACTGGCGAACAGTGCGCAGCCACCAAAGGCGAAGATCACCGCATTGGTGTGCAACGGGCGCAGGCGGCCGAAGCTGGTCCACGGCAGGTTGAAGTTGAGTTCGGGCCAGACCAATTGGGCCGCGAGGAAAACCCCGAGCCCCATGCCGACGATGCCCCACACCACCGTCATAATGGCGAATTGGCGGACCACCTTGTAGTTGTAGGCGGTACTGATTGAAGTGTTCATGGTTCCCCATCCACGGTTCAGACCCGGCCGGCGCTGTTGCATTCGCGGGATCTGGAGTTATAGGCAGACTAAAAGCCAGCCAAGCATGGGCAAATAGCCAGCGGGTGGTATTGACGAAGGTCAATGGGGCGGGTTGAGCAGGCGCGGGCCTGTGGGCACGCGGAGCTTGTGTGGGAGCGGAGCTTGCCCGCGAAGAGGCCCGCGAGACCGCCAAAAGCCTCGCGGCGCTGCGGCAATCCGACAGCACCGCTCCCACAGGGTATGCGTTCAAGCCTCGAGGCCGGCGCAGGTTTCGGTTCAGCTCAGGCCCAGGCCATAGGCATTGCTCAGGTCGAACAGAATCGACTCCTTGCCGCTGGGCAGGTGCAGCACGTAGTACTTGATCGGCGGTACCACGGTCGCGCGATCGGTGGACCAGGTCAGGCCGAAATCCCGTGAGCTCGTCGACTCCGTTTCCCGCAGGGTTTCCTCCAGCCATTCGCGCTGGGCGCCCAGGGGCCAGCGGTTGCCGTAGAGGCGATGGATTTCCTTCAACTCGGCGCGTGCCGGCAGGCGCCGATGCCCGGCGTTGGCCTTCGCCTGCATATTGGCAAAGGTGCCCAGTCCCAGCCCATGGCAGTGGATAACGCCGCTGACCGTCAGGTTGTAGCTTTTCATCTGTCCACCCTGATCGCGCACGGTGATGGTCGTGCTGCCGTTGCCGCGCACCGTGACCAGACCGGACGCGTCGACCACGGCAATCGCCGGATTGCCCGAGCTGTAGGTATAACCGGGCGTACCGCCACTGGCCTGGCGTCGGACCGAGGTGGTTGGGCCGAAGGCGGGCAACACCGTCGGATGGCTGGGGATCAGGTAGATCTTGCCGCTGAGCGTCACCGGACGCTGGTCGAACACCAGATCGGGACGCCCACTGCCCGACAGTCGTAACTTGACGGTGACCGCTTCCGAGCGTTCCGACAGGTTGCCCGCGCGGTCCTGGATCCGGTAGGACACCGGCCAATCGGCATCGGCCCCCAGTGAGAGGAGAAAGGCGCGGGGAAACTCGATGACGATGGTCTTGAGTTCCATGACCCGCATCCCCGGCCCCTCGATATTGCCCCAGAAGGTGCTCACCTGGTCGCCGACCGCGAAACCGTTGTAGCTGGCGATGGTCCCCGGCAGCACATTACCCAGTTGGCTCAGCTGTGCCGAGGTCAGGCCGTCGTGGACCTGGGGTGGAAAAGCCATGGCCGCGAGCAACGGCTGGCCGGGTTTTTCACGGTCGACCTCGATCAGGGTCGGGAACGAGTCCGTCCATTGCTGGCTGATGGTGTCGTATGCCCGGTATCTGAGTTCGTGGTTACCGTGGGTCAACGCCTCGACGGGAATGTCCAGGTTCAGGGTGTCCCCGGGATTATCGCCCGGACCGATGAACACCGGGCTGCCCAGCAATTCCGTGCCCCACAGCAACTGATAGGTCTCGTCGGAGGAAGGGTTGCTCCAGACCGGGAAGGTCACCCGGACGGGGGCCTCGAGGGCGCTGATCGGCAGCAGTCCCTGGCCGTCATCCAGGGCCGCCTCGACCCTCGGCCGCTCCAGTTCCCGGGCATTCTCGGGCAGGCCCCGGGCTTTTTTGCAGTCGAGGAGCAGCGCGGAGCCGATGCCCAGGCCGCTGGCTTCATAGAGCAGGCTCAGGCCGGGGGTGACCTTGATATAGGGGTGCTCCGGCTCGACCACGTCCAAGGTCATGTCGAGTACCGCGTGCACCAGTCCCAACGGGCTTTTGCTGGTCGATGACCAGGTTTTCGGTTTGAGCGGCGACTGCAACGGCCAGCGGTTGCCGTAGGCCGTGCGGATGCTGATCAGTTCGTCCAGCGACGGAATGCTCAGGCCTTTTTGCCGGGCCTTGTGCAGGGTCTCGTCGTTGCTGCCCTCGCCCAGGTTGTAGCACTGGACCACGCCGCTGACGCTGACTTCGTAGCTTTTGCGCTGCCCGGCGCTGTCGCTGACCCGGATCCGGGTCTGGCCATTGCCACGCACGCTGACCTTGCCGTTGCCGTCGACCACGGCGATCCGCGGGTTGTCGCTGCTGTAGTGATAGCCGGGCACGCCGCCGCTGGCCGTGCGCTGGCTCGTCGTGCCCGGGCCGAAGGCCGGCAGCACCTGTGGGTGGCAGGGAATCAGGTAGATCTTGCCGGGCAAGCTGACGGGGTGGGTGTCGAAGAGCAGTTCCGGCACCCGCTGTCTGGTCCGCACCACCAAGCGTAGCCGGGGGAAGGTCAGGGCGGTGGATTCGTCGGGGCTGCCGTCGAAGGTCACCTTGAAGGTGAAGGTCAGGCCGCTGAGGTCTTTCAATTGATCAAGCTCCCCCCGTGGCACGGGGTCGTCGAAGGCGTCGGCGATCGAGGGGATTTCCCGGGCCTCCCAAATCGCGAAGGAGTAAGGCCGGCCGTCGGCCCGGGTACCTTCGCCACGCAACCAGACCCGTTGCCCGAGCTGGATATGCGGCCATTTCAGGATCTCGATGCGGGCATCGCCGCTGAAGGTGTTGAGGTCGAGGACCTGATTGTCCGGTGCCTGATGAACGAAGGGCGTGGGCAGGTCATCCTGGGCGATGGGCAGGACGTCCAGCAGCAGTTTCTCCGATGGGGCGGGGATGCCGTCGCGGGTGACGGTATAGCCGACCTCCACGCGTTTGCCGATATTGGCGCTGACCGCCGTGACGGGCACGGCGAAGTCGACACTGCCGCCGGCACTGCCGGGCTTGGCATCGATAAGAGGGGTGCCGGCACCGGGCGTGCCCCGCCAGTAGGCCTGGATACTGTCGCGGGTCTCCATGACATAGCCGACTCGGATCGTCGCGCCCATCAGCGCCTGCAGCGGGAACAACAGCGTGTCGTGGGCCTCCAGCACCTTGGGCACCGGCAGATCCAGCGGGCTGGCGCTGACCGGCAACAGCAGGGCCTGGGACACGACGGGCTCCGGGGCGACGGTCTGGACTTCATAGCGCACCACCACGGAGCCCCCGGCCAGCACGCTGACCTGGTCGTCCGGAATGCTGAAGTCGATGTCCTGGTCGGTCCCGATTACCGCCTTGGCCTCCTGGTGCCGGGTTTCCATGCCGGTGGCGGTGGTGCCGAGCCAGATCAGGGTCACGCTCTGGCCCGGGGCGATAAACGAATAGGGCTCGACCCGGGCAATCACGCCGGTTTGCGTCGGGTCGAGCACATTGCCGTTGGCTTCGGCCACGGGCACCCGGGGCGGCTTGAGGGTCAGGGCGCGGCCGGTGATCTGCAATGGCAGGCTCCGGGAACGGCGCGCGGGCTGGTTGGGCGTCTCGACGTAGTAGTAGAACCGCGCCTGGCCCCGGATGATCAGGAGAAACTGCTCGTTCGGCACTTCGAAGGAGACGAAGGCATCGCTGTCGCTGCCGGGCAGCATCGCGCTGTACGCGGGCAGCGTCGCGCCGAGGGCGGTTTCCCGTTCGACCAGCAGGCGCAGGGTCTGGGCGCTGCTCATGCCTTCATACCGCAGCACCAGGGTCTGCACGTCGGCGCCATTGAGTGTGTCCAGGTTCAGTTGCATGCCCTGGGCACGGGGGACCACCGGCGGGCGCAGGTCCGGATCGCCGATGCCGACTTCGACCAGGGCCGGGCGTGACCAGCGCGACCAGTTGTTGACCCCATCGCGTATCTCGTAACGCACGATGATCGCGTCGGAGTTGCCGGCCTCGCGGATAATCTGCGGATCGATCGGCACCACCACTTCGTCGCTCGGGGCCAGCAAGGGTGGGTGCTGTACCAGGCGGCCATGCCAGGACACCACGATCGCATCTCCGGCGGCCATGTTCGCATAACGTTTGACCACCACGCTGACCCCCTCCGGGTCTTCGATCACCCCGGGCGGCAGGATCACCGGCAGTTCGAGCTTGTCGTTGACGGTGGGCGTCGCGGATTGGGTGTCGGGGTCGCCGGGGACGTCCAGCTTGATCCGTACCTGGGTTTCGGCGGTTTCCGGCGCGCCGCCGGGAAAGGGAGTGAGGACGTAGCGCACCGTCACGGCTTCCGCCGACATGATCCAGCGGGTCTCGACCCGCAGGGTCAGGTGGCTGGCGCCGGGTGTGCTGTCCTGGGTATGGCTGGCGACCGGATCGGGATGGCTGCCCCAATACAGGTCGATCCGATCCCTGGGTTTCAGCTCCAGCGGGGCGATCACCACGGGCAACGGCCGTTGCGGGTCGATCACATCGGTGGCGCCGATGCCGCCGAGATTAAAACTGTTGATCAGCGGCGGGACCAGCTCCCGCGTGGCGCGCGGGCGTCGATCGGTGCTGGCCGGCGGCGGGTTCCAGGTGGGGGAGATCGGGCCTGCCTTCTCCCAGAACGGGCTGGTCTCCAGCACACTCAATTTGCCCGCGCTGGCGACGGCGTTGATCAAGCGAACATGAGGCAGGGTGATGCTGTTGCCGCTGACCGGTTCGACCGGTATGCACAAATCCCGTTGTGCGCTGGAATCCCTCGGCTCGTACTTGAGCAAGGCGCCGTCCTGGCTGGAGTAGTAGATACCGTTGAGGAAGAGATTTTCCGCCAGCAGGGTCTTGGTGACGAAGCAGATATCCTCGACGCAGAAAAAGTCGGCGCAGGGTGTGTCGCCGGTCTGATAGCGGGCAGGGTCGAGGGGTTTGGCATAGTGAATACTGTCGAGCGGGGTTTTCCCCAGGGTCAATTCAAGACGCTGTTGCTCCAGTGCCTGTGTCTTCCGGTCGGCCAGGGTGCGGGTGACCTTGATCGCCTGGCCATCGACGAAAGGTTCGAGGGTGACATAACCGTCAGGGGCGGAGGTGCGATAGATCGCATCCGCCAGCAGTGCGCCTCGACCCTGGCCGATCTTGCCATGGGTATAACGCGCGGCATCGTCCGGGTGAGCGAAAAGCGGGCTGAGGGCATAACGTTCGATTGCGCCCGATGCGCCGTCGGACGGGTCCCAGGAGGCGCTGACCGGGCCTGTCTGGCGCCACAGCGTACCGGGCCGCAAGACACTCAATTTGCCGCTGGCGGCCACACGACGAACATAGTCACGACCGGACAGCGAGCCGTTCTCCAACTGGCCCTGGGTATCGATACCGTCGTTGTGAAAGAGACTGCCCCGCAGCACTTCGTCGGCATCGGGCACCAACGGTACCTGGTAGCTGAACAAGGCCCCGTCGGCGCTCGCCAGATACAGCCGGGTGGTGCTCTGGTGGCCTGGCACTATTGCCGTTTCGCGAGCGGTCTTGATGGCGTGGGCGAAATCGCGCACTGAGATAAAGTGTTGGTAGACCCTGTCGCTGGGCGGCGCCTCCCGCCGGGGTTCCGACACATAGAGGCCATCGAGGCGATAACCGGGGATCAGGCTGAGAACGGCGATATCCGGCGGGAGTATAAGCGTGCGATCGAAGTCACCGCTGATGTCGAGGGCGGGGGCGGTAGAGACGTATTCCTTCTCGGTTTTCTTGAAAATAAAGCCGAAGTTGCGCTGGGTTCTCGGATTGGTTTGCGCAAGGGCATGTCGCACGGCATCCGCGGCGCTCATGAATACCGGGCTGAACACAGGGGAATAGTTGGCAATCGCTGCCTGGTCCGTCTCGACCAGCACCCCGGCGGCGCTGTCGCGAATCGACAGCACTTTCCCGGGGCTGGTCCAGATATCGCGACCAGGGACCAGCACCCGCAGCTCGCCGGCCTTGACCAGATCACGAGCGAATGTCAGCACGGCGCCCTTGTCGGTCTCCAGGCCGCTCTTGAAGCGTTGTTCCGTGGGATTTTCCATCAGGTTCAGCGGGTCTGTCGGCGAGGGCGACAGCGTCTTGAACAGGTCGATTTCGCTCGGGGAGTGCTGGCTGGTGTAGCGGATCAACGAGCCGTCCTGGCCAGAGAAATAGCGCAATGGAATCGCGCGATCCTTGATGGCCCGATAGATATCCCAGGTCGGAAACAGGTTCAGGTACAGCTGGGCTTCCGTCGCCGCCAGCAGGAAATCCAGGTTGCCCAGGCGTGAGCTGTAGGTCCCGACAATCGTGTGATCTTCCAGGGGAAAGCCATTTCGGTGGGGGAATACCAGCGTGTGGTCGAAGATCTCGGTGGCTGAAACCAGCGGCGCGCTGGCGACAAACAGGCCGTCCGCGCGTTTCAGGATCACCCCGCCATGGACCTTGTCGTAGCGCCGGGGGATCTGCCCGTGGGCGTGGCGTGCCGCGTCGTCGGCGCTGGCGAAGAGCGGGCCGAGGACGCGCCGTTGCAACTGATGATAAGCGTGCCATTCACTGCTGACCCGACCGGCCGGTCCCCACAGTTCACTGGGCTGAAGCACGCTCAGTTCACCGCTGTCGGCCAGCGCGTGGATGAAATTCAGCGGGTCGAGGATGCCCTTGACCAGGCGTTCGCCGTAGCTCAGCAGGTTTTCGCTGCCGGCGAGCAGCGCTTGGTCGGCGTGGATATCCAGCGATCGGTATTTCAACTGCGCGCCATCGCGGGTGCTCAGGTACAAGGGCAGGATCGGCGAGTTCGGCTCCGGACGATAGGCTTTGATCTGTTTGAGCGCCGCCAGCAGCTCAGCGGGCAGAAAGAAGTTGCGGTATATCCAGACGTCCTTGCACGGCAGGCGTCGCGGATACAGCGCGGCGCTGTAGTAGAAGCCGGCCAGGCGACAGCCGGACGGCAATGTCGGAGAACCGTCGGCGCCGGTGGGCAAGCGTGGGTCCGCGGCAAACAGCGGTTCCTGGGCGCTCAGCGGTTCACTGGCGGCGTAGCGCTGGTGGCTGTCGCTGATAATCACGCCGATCCGCCGGTCGCGGTAATGACCATTGATGCGTTCGTTGGCGTACAGGGCCGCGGCATCCGCGCTGTCGAACAGTGGCCCGAAGGCCGGCAAGGCCGGAGTCGAGGCTTTCTGCGCTGGATAGGGTGCCCAATCGCGGGGCACCTGGCCGGGCGGGCCCCAGTAGGTATCGCCACGGACCACGTAGAGCGCGCCGGTTTTGGCCAGGGATTTGATGAACTCGCTGGGCAGCAACCGATTGAGGTCGCTGAGATCATTACCCGGTAGCAGGCGCGGGATCAATGCGTCCTCTTCAGCGGAGCCGCTGGGCATGTATTTGATGATGGTGGAGTCGGTCATCAGTGCATAAAACGCCCTGACCCCCTGTGGCCGGGCGAGAAGGGTGGTCAGGACCTCAGCCGGGGTGATGCTTTTCAGGCGCAGGCGGGTCTCCTGTTCGGAGAGTATCGAGGGCCTGTCGAGGGGCCCGTCGTTTTGCTCCTTGAGGGCCGACAGGCTTATGTTGGAACGGTAGACGGCATAGAGCCGGTGTCCGGGGGGGAAGCTGGCGATACCGGTTTCGGTGATCGGATACAGGGTATTGCGGTTGAAGCGGCGGTCGTTACCGGTGGTCGGCAGCGTGGCGACAAAGGTCGCGTCCTGGCGTTGGAAGATCAGCCCGCCGAACTCCTTGTCGCTGCCGCCCTGGATCAGCTGTTGGGCATGGCGGGCGGCGTCGTCCGCCGAGAGGAAGGTCGGGCCCAGTTCAGGCAGGACGGCGTCGGTGAAGGGGGCCCAATGGATCGGGTCGACCCGCCCCTGTCGGTTCCACAGGTAGCTGCCGTGCAACACCAGCAAGGAGCCGGCGGCGGCGATCGTGCGGACGAATTGGTGGGGCGGCAGTGCGCCGCTCAACAGTTGCTCGCGAGCGTGCCGGGCCCGTGCCTGCCAGTCCGCGCCTTCGGGCAGCAGTGCCTGCTCCAGTTCGCTGTCCCCTGGGTGGTAGGCCAGCAGCGCCCCGTCGGGGGTGCCGAAAAACAACGGCGGCGGATGCGCGCCAGGCGCGGGGGCACGGGAACGGCGTGCGTGATGGAGCCCGGCGAACAGGTCGTAGGGACTGAAAAAGTTTTCGTACAGCGAGCTTTCCCGGGGCGGCAGTTGTTCATGGGCGGTCTCGGCCTGGCAGTAGAGGCCGGCGAGGATAAAGCCTTCGGGCAACCGCAGCCGGCCCTGGGCGTCCCGACCGAAGAGCGCGTCCGGGTCGAAGGGCATCGGGGCGCCGTCCAGCGCTTGCGCAACGGTGAATTCCGCCTTCTGTGCCTGCTTGAGGATAAACGACGAGGGGCGCTTCAAACCTTTGAAAGCGGCCTGGCCGTGGGCATACTGGACGGCTTCGTCGAGGCTGGCGAAGGTGCGGCTGAGCAGCGGCGTGGCCGTCTTCTGACGCATCGGCGCGACCGCAAGGTCCGTTGGAAGGCGACTGGCGCCGGGTTGTTCGGCGTGGGTGAGGGCGTCTTGAGGCATGGCAATACTCGTCTGGAAATGGACCGGGGAGCGTCCCGTGTCGGCGCCGCCGGCCTTGCAGTGTCTGGGCTGGCAGATAAGGTGTTTTCATTTTCAGGAAAAGCGGCGCAGCGATGCGTTACATATCTAGGTTTCCGGCGCGGGCCCATTTGGGGGCCGTGATCGGTGCGGACAGTGAGATGAGAGGCGACATGTCGACCCTGCAAACAACCCATTCCCAGGCCACATGGGTCGTGGACTCGGGCTATCTGTACAACGCCGCCGGGGAGGCTGGCCCGCTCGCCACGCTGATCCTCGCCCACGGTGCCGGCGCGCCGATGGACAGTGACTTCATGGCCGCCATGGCCGATCGCCTGGCGACACAGGGCATTGCCGTGGTGCGTTTCGAGTTTCCCTATATGGCGCAACGGCGCCTGGATGGCGGCAAGCGTCCACCGAACCCACAGGCGCGCTTGCTGGAGTGTTGGCGCGAGGTGTACGAGGGCGTGCGGCGTCAGGTCCAGGGGCCGCTGTTCATTGGCGGCAAGTCCATGGGCGGACGCATGGCCAGCCTGCTGGCCGACGACCTTGGTGCGTCGGGACTGGTATGCCTGGGCTATCCGTTCTATGCGGCGGGCAAGCCGGAGAAACCACGGGTGGCGCATCTGGCGGATCTCGTCACGCCGACTCTGATCGTGCAGGGCGAACGCGATGCCCTGGGCAATCGGCAAACCGTGTCGGGTTATGAACTGTCGGCGCAAATCGAGCTGAGCTGGCTGGCAGCGGCCGATCACGATCTCAAGCCGCTGAAGGCCAGCGGTTTCACCCATGGGCAGCATCTGGACACGGCGGCGCGGCACATCCACGACTTTATCCTGAGTCAGGCGCTGTAAAGCGCCGGTTGCCTGGCCGGTGGCAACCGACGCGGGAGTGGTCAGCCCCCGAGACTGACCACCACCTCGGTGGCGGGTGAGCGTTTCGACCAGTTGCCGACCACATCATGGATCTCGTAGCGCACCGGCAGGCTACTGGAGTTGCCGACGCTTTCGACGATTTGCGCGGGGATCGGGACGACCACCTCTCGCTCCAGTTCCGCCGCGCCCAAGGCCGGGTGTTGGAGCGTCTGGTCGGCCCAGCTCACGCTGATCCGGTCGCCTTCGCTCATGTGCGGGTAAGGCGCGATTATCACCCGCACGCCTTGCGGATCGACGATTACCCCCGACGGTTGCACCTGGGGTGGACGCAGGGCTTCGTTTTCATAGGGCGTCGCCGGGTCGGTGTCGATGCCGCCGGGGGCTTCCAGCTTTACCCGGATGTGGCTGGCGTCGGAGTCCTCCGATGTGCCACCGGGAAATGGGCTGAAGCGATAGCTGACCGGCACCGGGTCCGGGGCGGACGCCAGGCTGCGGCTGTCGACGGACAGGGTCACGAAGTCGTTGGTGGGTGGCGCGTCGAGGGGATGATCGTAAGTGGCGGCCGGTTCCGCGGCCTCCGCCCAGTACAGATCGATATGATCCAGGGGCTTGAGGTTCAACGGCCCGACCAGCACGTTCAAGGGTTTCTCCGGGTTTTCGACATCGATGGCACCGACCCCGGCGGGATTGGCGCTGAGGATCAGCGGTTTATCCAGGTTTCGCTGATGGATGTGCTTGGACATGATAAAGGCTCCATGGGCAAAAGAGATCAGGTCACTGGCTGAAGGCGGACGGGCATCGACCAGCCACGCGCATGTCCAGATAGGCGCTCCGGCGTTTCGAGCGGCCGGTTCCGGTGACGCTGTCGACGTGGAACGAGGCCTCGGCATGACCGTAGCAAGTGGCATCCAGCACCGTTCTTGGGACGCGCAGGTCATAGCCGTCGCGGACCTGTTCCTCGGTCAATGGCGCGGAGGTGTGCGGCCACTGGTTTGTTGGATTACCGCCAATCAGCTGGTCGAAACCTTCGTAAAGGAAGTGGATGACATCGCCTGCCTTGATATTGAAGTAGGGGACGATATGCACCGGTGCGCCGTCCTGGCCGTTGGCCGTGTTGATCGCGCCGTTTTCGTTCAGCTCGGTGAATAGCGGGGCGTCGGGCCCTTCGGGTCCGCCGGGCAGTTCATCGCGGGAGCGGACGATGATGCTTTGCTCCGGCGATCTTGAAGTGTTCGGATTGCCGGCCTGGGTCACGCTGTACCACACGCGGATATCGCTGCCGGTGCCCAGCGGCCTGAAGCGGCTGTTGAGGACCGGCAGGTGCAGGTCGCGGGCGGCGGCGACATCGCCCTCGGTGATGGCATAGGGCGGGTCGAACATCGGTTGTCCGGCCCAGAGCAACTGGATGTCTTGCCCTTCGCGCAAACCGGGATTCCAGGTAATGACGGCACGCGCATCCCGCTCAAAATCATTTTCGTCGATCAGGTTATCCACAGCTTCGGGCGAGGCGCCGCGAATGGTGGGGCGTTGCAGGTCGCCTGGCAGCGGAAGCCCGTTGAGCAACAGCAACACATCGATGGCGGTCGAGTCCTGGGAGCTGTTTCCGGCGCGGTCCGTGACCGTATAGAACACCGGGCCGTTGAAGTCGTCCAGGGACTCGAGAAAGGCGCGGGGGTACTCGATGATGACTTTTCGCGGTTCCTCCATGTCATCTTCCTCGACCTTGCCGCCGGGACCTTCGGTGGCTCCCCAGAAGGTTCTGATCCGGTCGCCGATGGCGAAGCCGCTGTAGCCGTGGATAGTGCCTGGCAGCACATCGCCCAGTTGTGTCAGTTCTTCCGAGGTGAGGCCGTCGCTGACAGCCGGGGGGAAGTCGAGGGGCGCGAGGGTAGTGGGATAGCCGGGGGCGGTGGTGTCGATTTCGACGGGGGAGGGGAAGGAGTCGGTGAATTCTTCGCTGAAAGTATCGGTGACACGATAGGCCAGTTGATACTTGCCCTCGATCAGCTGGTCGAGGGGAACATAAAGTTCCAGGGTGTCGCCGGGCTGGTCCTCGGGTTTGATAAATTCGCTATTGCCGATAGGCACTTCGTTCCAGAGCAACTGGTAAGTTTCGCTGGTCGAGGGATTGTCCCAGACTTTGAATGTCACCAGGACCGGGGCATTCAGTGCGCTGATGGGCAGCAAACCATCTTCGAAGGCATCGGGAACATGGGGCTGGTCGAAAACAGGTACTTTAAGTGTCATATTGATTTCCTTGTTTGAATACGGCCTTCAAGAGAAGGCCGCAGACACACTGAGGCACTTGATAAGTCTTGGCTTATAAAGGGCTTTTAGGTTTTCAGGGGATATTAAGTTGGCGCGTTAACTGCAACCGACACCGGGTTTGTTCATACTGACCGGGGCCGAGCCCATCAACGAGTTGGCCGGTTCCTGATTATGTTCAGGGCGCGGTTCAACCCGATAAGTAACCTCCGCATAACCTTTGCAAATGCTGATCAACTTGGGGAGCGGGATCAGAAAAGTCAGGCCCGTGTCGATATTGGTCGGGTTGATCGTATCGGTCTTTTCATAGAGCGCGTCCGGGATCGGCGTTCCGTCCAGTTCAAACCCTTTGAACGTCAGGGCAATGTCGTGGTAGAGGCGGATATTGTCATAAGGCCTGACCAGTACCGGCGTGCCGTCCGGACTCAGGCTCGGAATGACATGGCCGGCGTCGGACAGCCGGGTGAACACCGGCTCCAGTAATCCGAGCTCGCCACCGGGTTGTTCCATTTTCGAACGCACCACCACCGGTTGGCTCGGCGCCAGTGCCGGGTTGGGGTTGGTGTCGCGGGTGATGGTGTAGGTCACCGGGATGGCGGCACCGGTCCCCTCGGTTTTGATGACCTGGTTGCTCACCGGAATGTCGATATCGACACCGGCATTGAAGTCCGCCTGGGTGATCCGATACCACTGATCCACCACCTGCTGGCCCCAGTGCAAGTTGACGTAGTCGTCGACGCGCAGGCCGTTGACCCAACGGAAGATGGCCCGCCCATCCAGCTCATAGTCGTCCGGGTCGATGAAGTTGTCTTCGCGGTTGGGATTGCCGCTGGTGCCCTGGATCGTCAGTGGCTGCAGGCGTTCCTCCGGAACGGGCAGGGTCAGGTAGACCGCCACGGGCTGCACCAGCGAGGACCCGACCAGTTGGCCGTTGCGGCGTACTTCATAGTGGACATTGACCGTCGCCTCGGGGAAGCGATTGATAATGTCGAATTGCAGGACCGGCGAAAGAACCGGATCGTTGTCTTCCTCGCCGTCCTGGACCGGAATGGCCGGCAACGGGTTGTTGTCGCCCCAGTAGAGCGTCACCAGGTCCTCGGCCTGGGCACCCAGGTAATGTGGAATATCGACGGTGACACCGGTGATCGCATCGTTGTAGTCGATCAGCCCGCCTTGTGCGGGGCTGGCCTGTTCGACGATCGGCCGTGGCAGATCGTCCGGGATCTCGGCCAGCAGCAGGCGGATCTGCCGCGCCAGGGAGCGCGGCGAGACGTTGCCGGCACGGTCGGTGACGATATAGGTGACATCCGACAGGACGTTGCCGACCTGGGACTCGACGTCTTCAAGGAAGGCGCGGGTGAAGGACAGGGGGACTTCCTCCAGTTCGACATCGTTCATCTGCACCGTGGCCGTGGGGCCTGGGATGTTGCCCCAGAACGTCTCGATGAAGTCACCCTCGGCCATGGTGCTGTAGCTGGTCACCATGACATCGAGGCTATTGCCCAGTGCGGTCAACTCCGCCGAAGTCAGGCCATCATCGACCTCCCGGGGGAAGGCCATCGGGCCATGGCTCGGCAGGCCGGGACGGGTGGTGTCGACCTCGATCAGGGTCTCGAACGAGTCGGTTTCCTCTTTGCTGATTTTGTCGTAGACCTGATATTTGAGCTTATATTTCTTATCGGTTGGATTGACCGGGTCATTCTTCTCAACCAGCAGTTCCACGGGAATATCCAGGCTCAGGTATTCCTCCGGGTTTGCCAGGTCTTCATCGAGGACATCGGTGCGGGTACCAATGGCATCGCCCTCCCAGAACAATTGATAGGTCTGGTCGGTCGTGGCGTCGTCCCATAATCTGAAGGTGACGGGAAGTGGTGCATTAAGTGCACTCAAGGGCAATAAGCCGTCTGGAAAGGCACTTGCTACATCGGGTTTATCCAGCTCTTTGTGGTTGGCTCGGGTGTAACTGTTTTGAGTAAGAATAAGGCGCTTCTTGTTTGTGCACATATTTCTGTTCCTGATTGGAAATGGATGAAGATAAGGCGACTGACGGTGTCAGATATTGATAAGTCAGGAATGCGTTACTTCAGGTTTTATCGATAGGTGTTTTCCTATCTGGGGCTCACGTAATAGATATGTGAAAAGAGTGTCAAGCGCTTTTTAGATGTTGAGATGCTCGAAAGCATGATTTTCTTGTAGGAATGTATCTTGTGTTATTTGGGAGGTGTCCTACTTTTTTGACGGCCTTTTTTAATATTAAATCGGGGTCGAGCCTTATCAAACTATTACTTCTGTTTGGTGGAGAAGAAGTAATGTTACGCACGACTTATCGATTGGCCCCGTATAAAGGCCTCGGGAAAATCGCCTGCCTCATGGGGGCCGTATTGGGTTCCCCGGTGAGTCTGGCGCAAGACGCTCCGGACAATGAGCCCCAGGGGATAGTGGACAATCGCCGGGAGACGGTCACGGCCGGGAGCGAGGCCACGTCATGGCAAGTGATCAATGGCGGCATATTGGATATTGTCGACGGCGGTGCCGCGACCAGCGTCAGGGCTGACGGATCGACCTCCCAGGTGAGGGTCAATGGCGGTACGGTCACCGGAGGTATCCACTTGGGGGGCGCCAGGGCTACCCTCAATGAGGCGCAGGTGCGCAACGATACCGGCACTGCACTCGAACTGAGTACCTTGACGTCGGCGGGTACGACAACCGCCTCCAGGGCGACTATCCAGGACAGTACGTTGTCCGGAGCTGGAATCGGAATTGCGGTGGCGGCGCTGGGACAACTGAGCCTCGACAATACCCGGGTGTTCGGCGGCGACTTCGGCGGGGTGGGGGGCGTCGGGATAAAATTGCTCGGCGCAACGCTGACCATGACCAACAACAGTCATGTGCAAGGCGATTCGATCGGCTTGCAGCTCGATGGCCGGACCGCCGCGCCGGGCGGGCCGATCATTCCCCGGGAAGCCGACATCGTGGTCGATAACTCGATCATCGAAGGTCTCTCTGGCCCGGCTATCTCGGCGGTGGAAGGCACGATTGCGAAAATCACCGTGCAGAACGACGCGCACCTGCTGTCCGGCAACGGCATCTTGCTGGACGTCGCGGGCGCCAGTAACGTCGGTTTCACCGCCGACAGCAGCCTGCTGCGCGGCGACCTGGTGGCCGACGACAGCAGCACCCTGGATGTCACCCTGCAAAACGGCGCGCAACTGTTCGGTAACCTGATCAACACCAACAGCGTGGCGATCAACAGTCGAGCGAACTGGACGCTGACCGGCGACGCCGAGGTCAAGTCGCTGTCCATGGACGGCGGCAACGTGACCCTGGGCTCGGCCGAGCAGTTCTACACCCTGTCGCTGGGGGAGCTGTCCGGTACCGGCATGTTCAATATGCACGTCAACCTGATGGACAACACCGGCGACAAACTGGATATCAACGGCGAGGCCCACGGCAACTTCCTGCTGAATGTCCAGAACACCGGGCTCGAACCCAACTCCCCGGAGATCACACCCTTGCACGTGGTGCACACCGAAGGCGGCGATGCGCTGTTCGAAGCGGTCGGCGGCAGCATTGACCTGGGTGTCTACTCCTATCAGTTGGAGAAGCAGGGCGATGACTGGTTTATCGTCGGCTCCGGCAAGACCATCAGCCCCTCGACCGAGGCCTCGCTGGCGCTGTTCAACGTCGGGCCGACCATCTGGTATGGCGAGCTGCCGACTTTGCGCAGCCGCATGGGGGAAATTCGCACCAGTGGCGAGGGCGGTGGCTGGATTCGTAGTTACGGCAGCCAGCACAACATCACCGCTGAGGCGGGGCTCGGCTACAAGCAACGCCAGAAAGGCTTGTCATTCGGCGCCGATCTGCCCGTGCCGGTCAGGGACGGGCAGTTGCTGGTCGGGGTCATGGCCGGCCACAGTCGTTCCGACCTGAGCCTCAATCGTGGCACCTCCGCCACGGTCGACAGCTACTCCCTCGGTGCCTACGGCACCTGGCTGCGGGACGACGGCTACTACCTCGACGGCGTGCTCAAGCTGAACCGTTTCGATAACCAGGCCGATGTCAGGATGACCAACGGCACCAAGGCCAAGGGTGACTACGACAACTTCGCCTATGGCGCTTCGCTGGAGTTAGGCAAACACATCAAGCTGCGTGACGATGTCTTTGTCGAGCCTTACGCCCAGTTGTCCTCGGTCCTGGTCAAGGGCGGCAGCTACCAATTGGACAATGGGCTGCGAGCGGAGAACGACCGTACCGTCTCCGTGCTTGGCAAGGCCGGCGCGACCCTGGGGCGTAACCTTGAACTGCGCGACGGCGGTCTGTTGCAGCCGTATCTGCGGGTGGCCATGGCCCATGAGTTTTCCCGCAACGACAATACGGTGAAGGTCAATGACACGGCCTTCGACAACAGCCTGTTCGGCACCCGTGGCGAATTGGGTGTGGGGGTTTCCGCCGCGCTGTCGACGGACCTGCAACTGCATGCCGATTTCGATTACATGAAGGGCGAGCACATCGAGCAGCCCTGGGGTGTCAATCTCGGCCTGCGCTACGCGTTCTGATCGGCGCGGTCATTGACGACCGTTTTGATCCGAAGCCCTCGACGAAGGATCGCCGAGGGCTTTTTTCGTGTCTGACGCTCAACGCGCCATGACGGTCGCGCGTGACGAGATGTAGACATCGGCGGGCAATGAGGTGACCCTCCCCAGCTCGCTGATCACCTCATAGCGGGCCCGGCCACGACCATGCTCGATAGCCATCAGGCGCGCCAGCGGCACCCGCAGCCGGCAGCCGTTGCGCAGTTCGTGCTCGCTGACCAGGCGTTCGCTGCTGAAGGCCGCGGCCTCGATCTCGTTGCCGCCAGTGAGGGCGTCGAAGCCGCAAAAGCGCAGGACGATGCGGTCGCCGACTTTCATGTTGCGGTAGGGGCTGATCAGCACCACCGTGCCCTCCGGGTCCTGGCGCGGGTCCACTACATTCAGCACGTTGGCCGCGGCGAACACCGGCTCCATCAGGCCCGCCGAGCCACCCGGCAACTGCATCTGGAAGATCACCGCGACCGATTGCTTGGGCGAGTAGGAGGTGTTCGGATTGCCTTCCCGGGTCACGGTGTACTGCACACTGATATCGACGCCGCAGCCTTGTTCGGCAATCAGGCTGTTCGGTACGTTGATCACCAGATAGCAGGCGGCCTCGACATCACGAGGGGTAATCAGGTGTACCAGCGGTTGGCTGGACTGGCCCCAGAACAGGTTGATCCGGTCGCCGGCCTGGAACGCCTTGCGCCAGGCGATGACCGCGTCGGCCGAGAGTTGTGCATTGTCCTCATCCAGGTAGTTGTCCAGCCGCCGGCCATTCGGATTCTTGCCCTTGATCAACGGCGCGGCCAGGGCCTCGTTGACCATCGTCTGCGGGGTCGGGTCCTGCGGGCCGGGCAGCTGCAAAAAAACCTCGAGTTCCAGTGTCGGTGAGGTGAACACCTCGCCATTGCGGCGAACCTGGTAGTTCAGCCGGGCCGGGCCGTCGCCGTGGCGGGAAATCACCAGATAACGCGCCATGACGTTCAGCAGCAAAGGCTTGTCCAGTTCGTGGGCGGTGATGATCCGCCTGGCGGCGGCCCGTTCGCCGTTCCACAGCACGCAGATTTCGTCGCCGATGGCGACATGCTGGTAGGTGGGCACCGCGATCTTCACGCCGATGCGGGCCTGGGCATCATGGACCTGGCCATTTTCCAGTTGCAGGGCCAGGGGTGCTTGCAGGTTGGCCGGTGCCTGCTGTAACTGCAACTTGAGCATGACCGCTTGCGAGCGCACGGAGGTATTGCCGGCGCGATCGCGGACGCTGTAACTCAGGGCGAATTCGCCGTTGCCCAGGTGTTCGAGGAAACTTCGGTCGACACTGAGCCGGATTTTATCGCTGCCGAGTTGATCGGCTTGCACGGTATGGCTGGGCCCGGCCTGCTCGCCCCAGTAACTTTGAATCACATCGCCCCACTGCATGTCGAAGTAACCGGGAACCGTGACGGTGAGTTGGTTGCCCAGGGCGACGAGTTCATGGTTGCTCAGGCCGTCGAGGGCGACGAGCGGAAGGATAAGGGCGGCGAGAAGAGTGCCGCCGGGTGGGCTGCGATCAATAACCAGGGGCGTGGTTTGCGACTGATAGGCGATTGCGCCCGGCCCCGTGCTGATTCGGTAACCAAGTTGATAAGTCCCTTCGACGGCGAGTGTGCTGACCGGGAGATGCGCATACAAGATATCACCCGATTGCAGAGGCGGCGTCAGTGGAATGGGGTCGCCAATCAATACATTGTTCCAGGTGAGTTGATAGCGGTCATCGGGCCGTGCATTCGGCCACAGTGGCAGGGAAACCGAAAGGGGACTGTCAAGCTCGCCGACTGGCAGCAGCCCATCCTCCGGGGCCGCTTGCTCGACACGGGGGGCGATAAGGTCCTCTTTCGTGAAGCGAGACTGTAGGGTGTTTACTAGATCCATCATAAGGATAGTCCTGCTATCTAATTGAGTGTTGTCAGGTCGTTTCACGGTCAGACGCGTTACCGATTATTGTGAGTGTTTTATGTCGGCACGTGCTGATCTGGCAAATAAGGCATGAACGTCTCAAGTGGGTAGTAACTATCTATGGGATGTCATGCCTGCTCTTTAACGAATAGTAACGGTTGAGCATTGTCAAGGGTTTTGCAGGGATGGTTTTGATGAGGCAAGTTGTGTCGGTTAAAGGTTTGTATGTTTTGGGAAGTTTCTTACTCTAAAAGTAGAGTTGATTGACTTTCTTCAGGCAATAAAAAACCCGATGACTATTAATCATCGGGTTTTCCGGGCGCTTTAACGATTACCGGTTAAAACGCTCCACCAACGAATACTGCGTGTTGGCGGTGCGGGTCAACTCTTCGCTCAAGTGCGCCGAGTCGTGCGCCTGCTCCGAGGTCTGGTCGGCCAGTTGCGCAATGGTGCTGATATTGCGGCTGATCTCTTCGGCCACCGAGCTTTGCTCTTCGGTGGCGGCGGCGATCTGGGTGGTCATGTCGGTGATATTGGCCACTGCTTCGCTGATCCCCACCAGCGCCGCATCGGCTTCCATGACTCGCGCCACGCCTTCCTGGGCCTGGCGGTGGCCGGCGTCCATGGTTTGCACGGCGTTGCCGGCGGTCTGTTGCAGCTTGGCGATCAGGGCGTGGATCTGGCCGGTGGATTCGCTGGTGCGTTGCGCCAGTTGACGCACTTCATCGGCAACCACCGCAAAACCACGACCCATTTCCCCGGCGCGGGCCGCTTCAATCGCCGCGTTCAAGGCCAGCAGGTTGGTCTGGTCGGCAATGCCCTTGATCACATCGACCACGCCGCCGATCTCGTCACTGTCCTTGGCCAACTGCGTAACCGTGCTGCCGGTCTCGCCGACCACCACCGACAGGCGCTCGATGGCCTCGCGGGTCTCGCCGGCGATATCACGACCGCGACTGGTCAGGCGATTGGCTTCCTGGGTCGCATCGGCCGTGCGCTGGACATGACTGGCGACTTCCTGGGTGGTGGCGGCCATCTGGTTGACGGCGGTGGCCACCTGCTCGGTTTCCTGGCGCTGGCGATCCAGGCCGGTGGAGCTTTTCTGCGCCAGTTCGTCGGACTTCTTCGCCTGGCTGGTCAGGTGCTCGGCGGTGTCCTGCAAGCGGGTCAGGCAGGTTTTCAGACGGGCTTCCTGGCTGAGGATGGACATTTCCAGACGGGCCTGGGCACCACGACTGTCGGTGTACATCTGCGCGATCAGTGGGTCGGAGGTGGTCTGTTCGGCTAACTGCAACAGGCGCTTGAGGCCGCGCTGCTGCCAGCTCAGGCCCATCAGCCCGAGCGGTACCGAGACCGCCGCGGCCAGGGCGAAGCCCCAGTAGGAGTTGAGCCAGATGCTGATCAGGAAGCTGACCTGGCTGACCAGGATAAACGGCAGCCAGTCCTGCAGTACCGGCAGCCACTTGTCGCGCCGCGGCACGGCCGACTTGCCCTGGTTGATGCGCTGGTACAGCGCCTCGGCACGGCGGATCTGCTCGGCGGTGGGTTTGATCCGCACCGATTCGTAGCCGATCACCTGGCTGCCTTCGAAAACGGGCGTCACATAGGCGTTGACCCAGTAATGGTCACCACTCTTGCAGCGGTTCTTGACAATGCCCATCCATGGCAGGCCTTGTTTCAGAGTGTTCCACATATGGGCAAACACCGCCTCCGGAACGTCCGGGTGGCGCACCAGGTTGTGGGGCGCGCGGATCAGTTCTTCGCGGGAAAATCCACTGATCTCGACAAAAGCGTCGTTGCAGTAGGTGATCACGCCTTTGGCGTCGGTAGTGGAAATCAACCGTTGCTGAGCGGGGAAGGTGCGTTCGCGTTGGGTAATGGGTTGGTTATTACGCATGGTTTCTCTATCCGCAAGGCTTTGACGGGTTGTCGGCAGGGCAGGGGAAATATTGAATATATTTTTCAACTTTCAGCGCCGGTTCATATTCTGGCCTTTGCGTACTCGTACCCGTCCTTGAATACGAGTCGAACACGCGTGAAGTTAATGTGTTCAGTTTCCCCTGGGGGTTAACCGAACGACAGTACCCAATAGGTACTATCGTTCGGTTTATCACGGTTGCAACATTGGATAAGTAAAGAAAACGAAGTGCACTGTATTAAGTGCGACATGGGTGGCGATGGCCGCGGCCAAACCGCCAAAACGGTAGGCCAGACCATAGCCGACACCGGCCAGTGTCGCCAGTAATGCCCATTGCCAGCCTGCCCCCAGGTGCGTCAGCCCGAAGATCAGCGCGGCGCCGAACAGCGCCAGGCTTTCTCCCCGTGGCAAGGATCTGAAGCAGCGACTCAGGCCGCCCTGGATATAGCCGCGAAACAGCACTTCCTCGACCAGGCTCACCAGCAGCAGGTTGTTCAGCAGCCAGAGCCCGCCCTCTTCTGGCCACTTCGGCGCCCAGTCGACGATGCCCAGGCTGATGGCGCCGCCCAGGGCCAGCAGCGAGGTCACGGCCCCGGCAAGCGCCGTAGTGCCCAGCACCCGTCGCGCGGAGCGGCGATTGACCACCCACGGGCAGACCAGCAGCAGCCAGAAGCCGACCAGCGGTTTATCGAGATTGAGGTACATGGTGAAAGGCACGGCGTCCGGGGTGAAACGCACCGCGCTGATCATCCGGCCATTCTCGAAGCCCGGCAGCCAGTGCAGGGCCAGGCCGATGGCGAGCAGCAGGAACAGGCCGTGACCCAGGTAACGAACCGGGCGATTGCGCTGCTGGAATGCCGCGGCACCGGTGGCCAGCAGCAGGGCGAAGGCGATCAGGCTGGGCAGCCCCAGATGGCCCACGCTCAAGGCCAGGGCATAACCCAGGGAAAGCAGGGCCAGATACGCCCAGGGCAAAACAGACATGCAGGGTCCTCTATTCGTTGAACAAGTAAATCCCGGTGTTGAGGGCCAACTATCATAACGTACGGGCCAGAGCCGCTGGCCAATGAAAAACAGCGGCCGTACCGGCGTGTTTTCAAGGCTGGGCTCCTCCAGCCCGGGCGATGAGGCACACTCTCAACGGCGGTTGTCAGGGATGTAGCATGACTCTGCGAGACTGAACGCATAAGTAGTGCGCGGAGGTTGCGCTGTGTTATTTGTGCGTGTGAGAGGCGATATTCGTGAAGGGAAGAAACTGTTTCGTCGTTTGTAAGATAGTATTTGGGGATGAATAACCGGGGGGCTGGCCGATCTGGCTTGAAAGGCGCACCGACCAACGCCGGCGCGCCTTCGCGCTATTTCATGGAACCATCAAGAAGCAATGAGTTGCCGTAATACGTAATGCAGGATTCCCCCGGCCTTGAAGTATTCCACTTCATTAAGCGTATCGATCCGACACAACACGTCGATTTTCTCCTGGCTGCCATCTTCACGGGTCAGGGTCAGTGGCAGGTTCATTCGCGGTTGCAGTTCGGTGCCGCTCAGTCCGCCGATACTCAGGGTTTCCCTGCCGGTCAGTTGCAGGCTCTTGCGGTTCTGGTCGAGCTTGAACTGCAAGGGCAGCACACCCATGCCCACCAGGTTGGAACGGTGGATACGCTCGAAACTCTCGGCGATCACCGCCTTGACTCCCAGCAGGTTGGTGCCCTTGGCGGCCCAGTCTCGGCTCGAGCCGGTGCCGTATTCCTGGCCGGCAATCACCACCAGTGGCGTGCCTTCGGCCTGATAACGCATGGCCGCGTCATAGATCGGCAGTTTTTCGCCGGACGGCACATGGAAGGTATTGCCACCTTCCTCGCCGCCGAGCATTTCGTTGCGGATGCGGATATTGGCAAAGGTGCCGCGCATCATCACTTCATGGTTGCCACGGCGCGAACCGTAGGAGTTGAAGTCCCGGGGTTCCACGCCCAGCTCGCGCAGATAACGTCCGGCGGGACTGTCGGCCTTGATATTGCCGGCGGGGGAGATGTGGTCGGTGGTCACCGAGTCGCCGAGCAGGGCCAGTACCCGTGCGCCTTCGATATCTTCGATCACCGGCAGGGGCCCGGCGATATTGTCGAAGAACGGCGGGTGCTGGATATAGGTCGAGTCCTTCTGCCAGACATAGGTGGCGGCCTGGGGGACTTCAATCGCCTGCCACTGGGCGTCGCCGGCGAAGACTTCGGCGTACTCCTTGTGGAACATGGCGGTATCGACCTGGGCCACCGCGTCAGCGATTTCCTTCTGGCTCGGCCAGATATCCCGCAGGTACACCGGCTTGCCGTCCTGGTCTTCGCCGAGCGGTTCGTGGCTGATATCGATGCGCACGCTGCCGGCCAGGGCGTAGGCCACTACCAGTGGCGGCGAGGCCAGCCAGTTGGTCTTCACCAACGGATGCACCCGGCCCTCGAAGTTACGGTTGCCGGACAACACCGAGGCGACGGTGAGGTCGGACTGGGTAATGGCTTTTTCAATCGGCTCGGGCAACGGCCCGGAGTTGCCGATGCAGGTGGTGCAGCCATAACCCACCAGGGCGAAGCCCAGTTCGTCGAGGTAGCGGGTCAGGCCGGCGGCCTTGTAGTAGTCGGTTACCA
Source organism: Pseudomonas gingeri (assembly GCF_013385425.1). Lineage (GTDB taxonomy): Bacteria > Pseudomonadota > Gammaproteobacteria > Pseudomonadales > Pseudomonadaceae > Aquipseudomonas > Aquipseudomonas gingeri_D. The sequence continues at coordinate 74,444 of NZ_JACAQA010000022.1, forward strand.
CCTTGGAGCCGGGGGCCAGGGAACTCTTGACCCAGGGTTTGCGTTTCAGGCCTTTTTCCACGGCCTTCTTGGCCACCAGTCCGGCGGCCATCATCACGCTGGGGTTGGAAGTGTTGGTGCAGGAGGTAATGGCGGCAATGACCACCGCGCCATTTTTCAACCGGTAGGTTTGGCCTTCATAGCTGTAGTCGGCTTCACCGACCATATCCGCATTGCCCACCGCGACACCGCCGCCGCCTTCGCTTTCCAGGCGGCCTTCGTCCTTGTGCACGGGTTTGAATTGCAGCGCCATGAAGTCGTTGAAGGCTTGCGCGACATCCGGCAGCGACACCCGGTCCTGCGGACGTTTTGGCCCGGCCAGGCTGGCTTCGACGCTGGCCATGTCGAGGGCCAGGCTGTCGCTGAAGGCCGGCTCATGGCCCGGCAGCCGCCACAGGCCCTGGGCCTTGCTGTAGGCCTCCACCAGCTTGACGGTTTCGCTCGGCCGGCCGGACAGGCGCAGGTAATCCAGCGTCACCTCGTCCACCGGGAAGAAACCGCAGGTGGCGCCGTATTCCGGGGCCATGTTGGCGATGGTCGCGCGGTCCGCGAGGGGCAGTTCGGCGAGACCATCGCCGTAGAACTCGACAAACTTGCCGACCACGCCTTTCCTGCGCAGCATCTGGGTCACTGTCAGCACCAGGTCGGTGGCGGTGATACCTTCCTTGAGCTTGCCGGTGAGCTTGAAACCTATCACTTCGGGAATCAGCATCGACACCGGCTGGCCGAGCATCGCCGCTTCCGCCTCGATGCCGCCGACGCCCCAGCCGAGCACGCCGAGACCGTTGATCATGGTGGTGTGGGAGTCGGTGCCGACCAGGGTATCGGGGAAGGCATAGGTGCGGCCGTCCTCATCCTTGGTCCAGACGGTTCGGCCGAGGTACTCGAGGTTGACCTGATGGCAGATCCCGGTGCCCGGCGGCACCACGCTGAAATTGTCGAAGGCGTTCTGGCCCCAGCGCAGGAAAGCGTAGCGTTCGCCGTTGCGCTCCATTTCGATATCGACGTTCTCGCCGAAGGCCTGCGGCGTGGCGAATTTGTCGACCATCACCGAGTGGTCGATTACCAGGTCGACGGGGGAGAGCGGGTTGATCCGCTGCGGATCGCCGCCGGCCTTGGCCACGGCGGCGCGCATGGCGGCCAGGTCGACCACCGCCGGCACCCCGGTGAAGTCCTGCATCAGCACCCGGGCCGGGCGGTACTGGATTTCCCGGTCGGAGCTGCGGGTCTTGAGCCAGGCGGCGATGGCCTTGAGGTCGGCGCCGGTGACGGTCTTGTCGTCTTCCCAACGCAGCAGGTTTTCCAGCAGGACCTTGAGCGACATCGGCAGCTTGTCCAGGTTGCCGAGGGACTTGGCGGCATCCGGGAGGCTGAAATAGTGGTAGGTCTTGGCGCCTACCTCCAGGGTTTTAAGGGTTTTCAGGCTATCGAGGGAGGACATGAAATGACTCCTTGAGGCCCGCACGGCACGGGCCGGGTGGAACGAACAGAGCCTTAACGCTAGCTCCGATCGGGAAAACTGGCTAGTTACTGGACTCTATGGGCAGGTCCAAGGTTCCGAACTCGGCTATGATGCGCCGGTTTTAGTGACAGGCTGAGTTCAATGAACACCCTTTTTATGCATTGCCGTCCGGGCTTCGAAGGCGAAGTCTGCTCGGAGATTTCCGAGCACGCCGCGCGCCTGGACGTCCCGGGCTACGCCAAGGCCAAGACCAACAGCGCCTGCGCCGAGTTCGTCTGCAGCGACGACGACGGCGCCCGTCGTCTGATGAACGGCTTGCGTTTCGCCGAGTTGATCTTCCCCCGGCAGTGGGCGCGCGGGCGGTTCATCGACCTCCCGGAAACCGACCGTATCAGCGTGATCCTCGCTGAATTGGCGGCGTGGCCGACGTTCGGCAGCCTCTGGCTGGAAGTGGTCGATACCAACGATGGCAAGGAACTCTCGAACTTCTGCAAGAAATTCGAAGGCCCGCTGCGCAAGGCCCTGGTCCAGGCCGGCAAGCTGGTGGAGGACGCGCACAAGCCGCGCCTGTTGCTGACTTTCAAGAGCGGTCGGGAAGTCTTCCTCGGCCTGGCCGACGCGGACAATTCGGCGATGTGGCCGATGGGCATTCCCCGGCTCAAGTTCCCCAGGAGCGCCCCGAGCCGCTCGACCCTCAAGCTGGAAGAGGCCTGGCACCACTTTATCCCCCGCGACCAGTGGGACGAGCGCCTGCACAGCGACATGACCGGCGTCGACCTCGGCGCCGCGCCCGGCGGCTGGACCTGGCAACTGGTCAACCGGGGCATGCTGGTGACCGCCATCGACAACGGCCCGATGGCCGAAAGCCTGATGGACACCGGCCTGGTCCAGCATCTGATGGCCGACGGCTTCACCTTCAAGCCGAAACAGCCGGTGGACTGGATGGTCTGCGATATCGTCGAGAAACCGGCGCGCAATGCCGCCTTGCTCGAGACCTGGATCGGCGAGGGGCATTGCCGCGAGGCGGTGGTCAACCTCAAGTTGCCGATGAAGCAGCGTTATGCCGAAGTCCGGCGTTTGCTGGAGCGTATCGAAGAGGGCTTCAAGGCCCGTGGCATCCGGGTGGAGATCGGCTGCAAGCAGCTGTACCACGACCGTGAGGAAGTGACCTGCCACTTGCGTCGACTGGATGTGAAAAAAGCTGGATAATGCCGGCCTGGTTTCAGGAGTGAAGCATGACCCAACCCCACGACCCCGCCGTTGACGGCACCCTCGACGCCACCGGGCTCAATTGCCCGGAGCCGGTGATGATGTTGCACCAGCATATCCGCGACCTGGCGCCGGGGGGGCTGCTCAAGGTGATCGCCACCGATCCGTCGACCCGTCGCGATATCCCCAAGTTCTGCGTGTTTCTCGACCATGAACTGGTGGAGCAGCGCGAAGAGGCCGGTACCTACCTGTACTGGATTCGCAAGAAGCTCGACTAGGCAGTCGAGCGGCTCATCCGGATCCGCCTGCGCGCGCTGCGTACCAGGCGGATCGAGAGCATCACCGCCGCGCACGACAATCCCACGATCAAACCCTGCCACAGCCCGCTCGGGCCACTCGGCGCACCCAGCCAGTCGGTCAAGCCGAGGGCGTAGCCCACCGGCAAACCGATGCCCCAATAGGCGAACAACGTCAGGATCATGGTCACCCGGGTGTCCTGGTAACCGCGCAAGGCCCCGGCCGCCGTGACCTGGATCACATCCGAGATCTGGAACAGCGCCGAATACACGATCAGCATGGTTGCCACCTGGATCACCCGCGGATCGTTGGTGTAGAGGGTCGCCAGGTGTTCGCGAAACAGCAGCATCAGGCTCGCCGACAAACAGCCATAAGCCAGCGCCGTGGCCACTCCAACCCCAGCGGTAAAGCGCGCTTCACGGGGCTGTTCGCGGCCCAGGGCCTGGCCGACCCGTACGGTGATGGCCATGCTCAGGGAGTAGGGGACCATAAATACCAGCGAACTGATGTTCAGGGCGATCTGGTGCCCGGCCACCACCGTGGCGCCGAGGCTGCCGATCAGCAGGGCGATCACCGAGAAGATGCTGGCCTCGGCGAATACCGCGATGCCGATGGGCAGGCCGATATTCAGCAACCGCTTGATCACCGCCCACTGCGGCCACTCGAAATGGCTGAACACCTGGCTCGGCCGATAGACCTTGGCCCAGCGCACCCAGCCGGCCATGCCGAACAGCATGCACCACATCACGATGGCCGTGGCCCAGCCGCAGCCCGGTCCGCCCATGGCCGGCACGCCGAAGTGCCCGTAGATAAATACGTAGTTCAGCGGAATATTCAGCGCCAGCCCGCACAGGCCCAGGACCATGCTCGGCCGGGTGCGGCCCATGCCGTCGCTGCAGCAGCGCAGCACGTGATAGAGCGCCACCGTCGGCAGGCCGGTGCCGATGCCGCGCAGGTAGTCCATGCACGGGCCGATCAGCTCTGGGTCGACCTTCATCAAATGCAGGACCGGCTCGGCGTTGTAGAGGATCACGCCCGCCGCCAGGCCCACCGCCAGCGCCAGCCACAGGGCCTGGCGCACCAGCGGGCCGATCTCGGCCGGGGTTCCGGCGCCATGGCGCTGGGCGACCTTGGGGGTGGTCGCCAGCAGGATGCCGGTCATCAGCAGGAACACCGGCACCCAGATCGAGTTGCCCAGCGCCACCGCTGCCAGGTCGCGGGGGCTGACCCGGCCGGCCATCACCGCGTCGACGAAGCCCATGGCGGTATGCGCCAGTTGGGCAATGATGATCGGCAGGGCCAGGCCCAGCAGGTTACGCAGTTCCAGGCGGACCCGGGCCGGGCGGCTCAGAGGCGGGGTGTCAGATGTTGCAGTGAGGCTGTTCACCGATGATGTATCCAGGCATGACGCGAAAAACCGCCGATTCTACCTGTTGACGCAGGAGTCAGGTAATCGCCGGTTGTAGCTCATTTGTAAGGTCGAAGTTCCGCCAGGGACAGGAGGCTTGACGCTTGGCTGGCCCTCGGACGCTGACTGCGCCTACACTGCGCCCTTGCCCAAGGAGCCTGCCATGCTGATTGTTGCCGACGAAAATATTCCCCTGATCGATGCCTTCTTTGCCGGTTTTGGCGAGATCCGTCGCTTGCCGGGCCGCAGCATCGACCGGGCGGCGGTGGCCGAGGCGGATGTGTTGCTGGTGCGTTCGGTGACCCCGGTCAGCCGCGAGTTGCTCGAAGGCAGCCCGGTGCGCTTTGTCGGCACCTGCACCATCGGCACTGACCACCTGGATCTCGACTACTTCGAGCAGGCCGGCATTCACTGGTCCAGCGCTCCCGGCTGCAATGCTCGTGGAGTGGTCGACTATGTGCTGGGCAGCCTGCTGACCCTGGCGGAAATCGAAGGCGCGGACCTTACCGCGCGCACCTATGGGGTGGTCGGCGCGGGTGAAGTCGGCGGGCGGCTGATCAAGGTCCTGCGCGGGCTGGGCTGGAACGTCCTGGTCTGCGATCCGCCGCGGCAGGCGGCTGGAGGCGGCGATTATGTCAGCCTGGAGCAGATCATCGAGCAGTGCGATGTGATCAGCCTGCACACGCCCTTGACCCGCACGGGCGAGCAACCCACCTGGCATCTGCTCGATCGCCGGCGCCTGGAGCAGCTCAGGCCCGGTACCTGGCTGATCAACGCCGCGCGCGGTCCGGTGGTGGATAACGCCGCGCTGCGCGAAGTGTTGCTGGCCCGCGACGACCTGCAGGCGGTGCTGGACGTCTGGGAGGCCGAGCCGCAAGTGGATGTCGCCCTGGCCGACTTGTGCGTACTGGGCTCGCCGCATATCGCCGGGTACAGCCTCGACGGCAAGCAACGCGGTACCGCGCAGATCTACCAGGCGTTCTGCGCCTTTCTCGACCAGGCCCCCACGGTCGGTCTCGATGAACTGCTACCCAAGCCCTGGCTGGCGCAGGTCACCCTCAATGCCGGTAGCGACCCGGCCTGGGCCATGGCGATGATCTGTCGCGGGGTCTATGACCCACGGCGTGACGATGCGGATTTCCGCCGCAGCCTGACCGGCAACGTGGCCGAGCAGAAGGTCGCGTTCGACCTGCTGCGCAAACACTATCCCGAGCGCCGGGAAATCGAAGGCTTGCCGGTGAAGATCAACGGCGACGACGAAGTGCTGCGCAAGCTGGTGTTGGCCCTGGGGGCTGTCCTGTTGTAGACGCAGGCATAAAAAACCCGGCAGCGAGGCCGGGTCAAGGGGGAGTTCGGGCTGTCAGTCTTGCTCAGCAGGCTTGACCAAGCGCTGTTCCAGTTCGCGGCAGGCGTCCTGGATCATTTCTTCGGTGATCGGCACTTCACGGCCCTGTGCGTCGATAATCGCGCAGCCCAATTTCTGCGGGCAGGGACGAATCACCGGAATCTGGTTGTTGCTGCTGTTTTGCAAATCCATGGCCTGTCTCCTCGCTCAGGTTTCGTCATCAGGTTCAACTAGAGATTATAAGCGTCGCATGACCAGCCTGTGACAACAGGCTACAAGCAGGGCCATGGAACCAGTGCAGCAGAAACCGCCCGTCACCGCCAGAGAGGCTTTAGACCAATACTTTCTAGGGATTAGCATGCACGGTCATAATTAATCCGATTGATTGCGTTTTGCATAAGTTCCTTCCCGGTTCGGTGTAGGCTCTGTCTTCGTCGCCCAACGGATTCCTTGCCCATGCTCTCTGCACGCCATCGCCGCGCCATTCGCCTGGCCAGTCGTTTTGTCGCCCCTTATCGCTGGCAGGCGGCCGGTGCCCTGGTGGCGCTGATCGTCACCGCCGCCATCACCCTGTCCATGGGCCAGGGTATCCGCCTGCTGGTGGACAAGGGGTTCATGACCCAGTCGCCGCAGTTGCTCAACCAGTCCATCGGCTTGTTCATGCTGCTGGTCCTGGGCCTGGCGGTGGGCACTTTCGCGCGGTTCTACCTGGTGTCCTGGATTGGCGAGCGGGTGGTGGCGGATATTCGCCGGCAGGTGTTCAACCACCTGATCTACCTGCACCCGGGGTTCTACGAGAACAACCGCAGTTCGGAAATCCAGTCACGCCTGACCGCCGACACCACGCTGTTGCAGTCGGTGATCGGCTCGTCGCTCTCGCTGTTCCTGCGCAATGCACTGATGGTGATTGGCGGGGTGGTGCTGCTGTTTATCACCAACCCCAAGCTCACCAGCATCGTGGTGATCGCCTTGCCGCTGGTGCTGGTGCCGATCCTGATCTTTGGTCGCCGGGTGCGTGGCCTGTCGCGGCTGAGCCAGGATCGGATTGCCGATGTCGGCAGCTATGTCAGCGAAACCCTCGGCCAGATCAAGACCGTGCAGGCCTACAACCACCAGGTGCAGGACGAGCGGCGCTTTGCCGTGACCGTCGAGCAGGCCTTCGAGACGGCGCGCAAGCGCATCGTGCAACGGGCCTGGCTGATTACCCTGGTGATCGTGCTGGTGCTGGGCGCGGTGGCGGTGATGCTCTGGGTCGGCGGCATGGACGTGATGGCCGGGAAGATTTCCGGCGGCGAACTGGCGGCCTTTGTCTTCTACAGCCTGATCGTCGGTAGCGCCTTCGGCACCCTCAGCGAGGTGATTGGTGAGTTGCAGCGGGCGGCGGGAGCGGGGGAGCGGATCGGTGAGTTGTTGCAGTCGAGCAATGAAATCACCGCGCCGGTCGGCGGCGGTGTGAAGCTGGCCGAACGGGTCAGCGGCAACCTGGTGCTGGAGAATCTGCGCTTCAGCTACCCCTCGCGTCCGGACAGCCATGCCATCGATGGCCTGAACCTGACAGTCAGGGCTGGAGAGACCCTGGCCCTGGTCGGGCCGTCGGGGGCGGGTAAATCCACGGTGTTCGACCTGTTGCTGCGTTTCTACGATCCACAACAGGGGCGCCTGCTGCTCGATGGTCAGCCCTTGACCGAGCTGGACCCGCAGGACCTGCGTCGTTGCTTTGCGCTGGTTTCGCAAAGCCCGGCGCTGTTCTTTGGCAGCGTCGAGGAAAATATCCGCTACGGCAACCCGGCGGCCAGCGACGCCCAGGTCCGCGAGGCGGCACGTATCGCCCATGCCCACGAATTTATCGAGCAAATGCCTGATGGCTATCGCACGCACCTGGGGGATGGCGGCCTGGGGCTATCCGGCGGCCAACGACAACGCCTGGCGATTGCCCGGGCATTGCTGGTGGATGCGCCGATCCTGCTGCTGGACGAAGCCACCAGCGCCCTTGATGCCCAGAGCGAACACTTGATCCAGGAAGCGCTGCCAAGCCTGATGCACGGCCGCACCACCCTGGTGATCGCCCATCGCCTGGCCACGGTGCAGAACGCCGACCGGATCGCGGTGATGGACCAGGGCAAGCTGGTGGCGATCGGCACCCACTCCCAGTTGATCGCGAGCAACCCGTTGTACGCGCGGCTGGCGGCGTTGCAGTTCAATGCGCGGGAGTCCGTGGTGCACGAGTGATGTGCTTGGACTTCCAGGTTCGGGCATTATGACGACCTTCGCCAGCCATCCCGGATGAGGATATGTCCCGCTATCAGCCGCCTTTGACCTTGACGCCCCGCATGTTTTCGCTGGTTGCCGGTATCAGTGAGCAACTGGGGCAGTTGTCGGCGGTGCGCAACGAACCGCTCACGCCACAACTGCGTCGCGGGAATCGTATCCGGACGATCCAGGCGTCGCTGGCCATCGAGAACAACACCTTGAGCCTGGAGCAGGTCACGGCGGTACTCGATGGCAAGCAGGTATTGGGGCTGCCGCGGGAAATCCAGGAAGTGCGCAATGCCTTTGCAGCTTATGAGGCGATGCCGGATTGGCGACCCGAGAGCCGGGGCGACCTTCTAAAGGCCCATGGCTTGCTGATGCAGGGGCTCATCGATGATGCCGGTCGCTTGCGCCAGGCTGGGGTCGGCATCTACCGAGGTGACCGGTTGTTGCATATGGCGCCTCCGGCCAGCCGTGTGCCGCAACTGGTGGATGACCTGCTGCTCTGGCTCAAGGATTCGGATCTGCATCCGCTGATTGCCAGTTGTGTATTCCACTATGAATTCGAATTCATCCACCCCTTTGCCGATGGCAACGGACGCATGGGACGTCTCTGGCAGACGCTGATGCTGAGCCAGTGGCGCCCGATACTGGCGTATTTGCCGGTGGAGACGGTCATTCGTGAGCAACAGGATGCCTATTACGCGGCCTTGGCGGCCGCCGACCAGCGGGCCGAGGCCACCCCTTTCGTCGAGTTTATGCTCCAGGCCCTGGCGTTGGCCCTCACCGAAGCGGCGCAAAGCGATTACTTGACCGACCAAGTAACCGACCAAGTAACCGACCAAGTAACCGACCAAGTAGCGCGTCTGCTGGCGGTGCTCGGCGATACGCCTGAACTCAGTTCCAGCGAGCTTATGTCGCGTCTTGAGCTGAACCATCGCGCGAGCTTTCGCAGCACTTATCTGGGACCGGCGCTGGTGTCCGGGTGTGTGGAGATGACGGACCCGGACTCACCGCGCAGTCCTGCGCAGAAGTATCGGTTGACCGAGAAGGGGCGGGCCAGGGTTCGCCCTTGACCACCTGGCATCGGGACAATGCCAGACGGGATGTTCTCAAGGGCTGGGGACAGTCAGCGTTGCTGACTCAGCGGTATTCGCACAGATAAGCGGTGTCCACGGCGACTTTCAGCTGGAACTTGCTGTTGGCCGGTACGTTGAACTGGCTGCCGGTTTCGAAGGTTTCCCAGGTGCTGCTGTCGGGCAGCTTGACGGTCAGGGAACCGGAGATCACGTGCATGATCTCGCGCTGGGCGGTGCCGAATTCGTATTCGCCCGCGGCCATCACGCCGATGGTGGCGGCGCCTTCGGCTTGTGCGAAGGCAATCGACTTGACGGTGCCGTCGAAGTACTCGTTGACTTTAAACATGGGCGATTCCTCGAAATGAGCTGAAAAATTGGGCCGATCAGTATGCCCAAGGCGTTTTGCCTCGTCACGCGTTGAAGAGGGGTATTCAGTTCGGCAGGCTCAACGGCAGCAGGCGCGCGGTATTGCGTGCATCCTCCAGTGCCCGGTGCTGCTGGCCATTGAATTGCAGTCCGGCCAGTTGCAAGGCGCCGTTCAGGCCCAGCGGCCGCTCCAGGCGCCTTGCCTTGGCGAAGCGCTGCTTGAGGTTGATATGCGGCACCTGGCCCAGGGCACTCGACAGCCCGAGCTGTCGCCAGTCCTGTTCCAGCTGCCGGCGGTCGTAGTCGCCCCAACTGGCCCAGCCTTCCAAGCGCGTCTGGTGCTGGCCCAGCCAGCGCTCGAACAGCGGCCAGACCTCGCCCAGTGGCGCCGCACCGTCGATCTGCGCCTGGCTGATATGGGTCAGCTCGCGGCAGAAGAGGGTCAGCAGGGGACGGCGCAGGGGCCTGACAAAACGCTGGAAGTGGTCCAGCTCGCGGCCTTCACGGTTGACCAGGGTGGCGCCGATTTCGATGATTTCCATCTCGGCCAGCGGCCAGCCCCCATCGTCCGTCGTGGCTTCCAGATCAATCACCAGCCAGTGGGGCATCTCAAGCTCCGAATACAGCATCCTAGTCGGACTCAAGCGTAGCCAAAGGCGCTTGATCCGCCTAGCGGCTTATTCGACTTCCAGCAGGATCTGGCGGTTTTTTACCTGATCGCCCTGGATAACCCGCACTCGCCGCACCACACCCTCCACTCCGGCCTTGAGTGGATGCTCCATTTTCATGGCCTCCAGCACCAGCAGCAACTGGCCTTTGCTGACCGGGCTGCCTTCGCTGACCAGTACCTGGACGATGGCGCCGTCCATCGGTGCTTGCAGTGTGCCCGAGCCGATAGCGCCCGGTGCTTGCACGGGGGCGTGGGTACGATCGCACAGGTGCAGGCTGCCGGGGCCGGTGCAAAGCCAGAGCTGGTCGCCGTCAAGGCGGTAGGCGTAGCGCCGGAGCACACCGTCGATCTGCACCCGTACCCAGCGTGCATCGCGCTCCAGTATCCGTAGTTCGACACGTTCATCGGCTCGTTGAACCCGCAGTGCCGCGCCGGGACGATCGGTGAGCAACAGATCGAAGTGGCTGTCTTCCAGCGCCAGTCGACAGGGGCGCGGGACACTGGCGGTGTTGCTCCAGCCCGACAGCCTGGGCGCATGCCGGTCAGCCGCCTGCCGATAGAACAGCGCGGCGGCCAGGGCCAGCTCCACCGTCGAGGGGAGATAACTTGGGTGTTCACTGAAATGTTCGTCGATAAAGGCGGTACTGAATCGGCCTTCGACAAAGCGCGGATGTTTCAGCAACCGCACCAGCAGACGCTGATTGCTGGCAATCCCCAGCAGCACGCAATCCTCGACCGTCCGCAACAATTTGCGCCGGGCTTCTTCGCGGGTTGCGCCGTGGGCGATCAGCTTGCCCAGCAGTGGATCATAGAACGGGCTGATGGCGTCGCCCTCGACCAGGCCGTGATCGATCCGTACGCCCGCCATCGGTGCCGGTTCCCAGCCGAGGATCCGTCCGGTTTGCGGGAGGAAGTCCCGGGTCGGATCCTCCGCATACAGGCGCACTTCAATGGCATGGCCCTTGAACTCGACCTGTTCCTGGCGCAGCGGCAGCGGCAGGCCGGCGGCGACATTGATCTGCCAGGCCACAAGGTCCAGGCCGGTGATCATTTCGCTGACCGGGTGTTCGACCTGCAAGCGGGTGTTCATTTCCAGGAAATAGAACCGGCCGCTGGCATCCAGCAGGAATTCCACGGTGCCGGCACCGACATAGTTCACCGCGCGGCCGGCCTTCAGCGCCGCCTCGCCCATGGCCTGGCGCAGTTCGGCGGTCATCACCGGGCAGGGCGCCTCCTCGATGACCTTCTGGTGACGGCGCTGGATCGAGCAGTCCCGTTCGCCGAGATGGATCAGCTGGCCATGCTGGTCGCCGAACAGCTGGATTTCCACATGGCGCGGTTCGACCAGCGCCTGTTCCAGGATCAGTTCGTCGCTGCCGAAGGCGTTCAGGGCTTCCGAGCGGGCGGAGTGGAGCTGTTGCGCCAACTCCTCGGTCCGTTGCACCAGGCGCATGCCGCGTCCGCCGCCGCCGGCGCTGGCCTTGATCATCAACGGATAACCGAGGCGTTCGGCTTCGCGGGCGAGGGTCGCGTCATCCTGTTCCGCACCCTGGTAGCCGGCGATGCACGGCACGCCGGCGGCGAGCATGGCGATTTTCGACAGGCGCTTGCTGCCCATCAGGGCGATGGCGGTGGGGCTGGGGCCGATAAAAGTCAGGCCGGCGTCCAGGCAGGCCTGGGCGAAGGCGGCGTTTTCCGAGAGCAGGCCGTAGCCGGGGTGGAGTGCATCGGCACCGGTCTTGCGGGCGGCGTCGAGCAGGGCGGCGCTGTTCAGGTAGGACTGGGTGACCGGGGGTGGGCCGATGCAGACTGCTTCGTCGGCCAGTTGCACATGGCGGGCCTGGGTGTCGGCTTCGCTGAACACGGCAACGGTGCGATAGCCCAGGGCCTGGGCGCCGAGGATGATCCGACAGGCGATTTCACCGCGATTGGCGATCAGGATTTTATGGAAGGCGGGCATGGGGGGCATCCTCGGGTGAATGGGTTGTCAGTGAGGCCGTCTTCGCGGGCAAGCCCTGCTCCTACAAATTTGTGTCGTACTCTCGTTTTGTGTTCGACTCGGATCTGTAGGAGCAGGGCTTGCCCGCGAAGCTTTTCAGGGCTGCCAACGCGGTGCCCGTTTCTGCACAAAGGCCAATGTCCCCTCGGCCCCTTCCTCTCCGGTCACCGCCTGTGCAAACCACTCGGCCGCCCGATCCAGCAAAGGCCCCAACGGCTGCTCATCGAGCAACAACGCCTTGGTCAGCGCATTCGCCCCCGGCGCGCAGCGCAGCACCTGGACGATCACTGTCTCCAGGCGTGTGTCCAGGGCCTGCTCGTCCGCCTCGACAAAATGCACCAGCCCCAAACGTCCGGCCTCATTCCCATCGAGCCGTGCCGCAGTCAGTGCCAATCGCCGTGCCTGGGTCAAACCGATCCGCCTTACCACGAACGGCGCAATCTGCGCCGGTAATACCCCCAGGCTGGTTTCCGGCAAGCCCAAGCTGGCGCTGCTCTGGGCGATGGCGATATCGCTGACACAAGCCAATCCCAAACCGCCACCCAGCACCGCCCCTTGCAGCACGGCGATCACCACCTGCGGGGCGCTCTGGGTTTCCTCCAGCAAGGCACCGAATGCCCGGTTCAACTCACGGCAGGCCTCCACACCCGCATCCCGCGCCCGGGCCATATCCTGAAGATCGCCACCGGCACAGAAATGCCCGCCGGCGCCGCGCAACACCAGCACGCGAACGCTGTGATCAAGGCACACGGCGGCGAGGGTCGCGCGCAGCTCGTCGACCATCTGCCGGTTCATCGCGTTACGGCTGTCCGGACGAGCAAGGGTGATCCGCAGCACGCCGCCTTCCAAAGCCAGGCGCAAGGTCCGGCACACCGGCAGGGCAATCACCGCTTTTTCCCCGGCAAGCTGCCCATCAACTTGCAGATGATCCCCAGCATGATCTCGTCGGCACCGCCGCCAATCGACACCAGGCGCATATCGCGATAGGCCCGGGCCACCGGGTTGTCCCACATAAAGCCCATGCCGCCCCAATATTGCAGGCAACTGTCGCTGACCTCGCGACCCAGGCGCCCGGCCTTGAGCTTGGCCATGGAGGCCAACCGGGTCACGTCCTGCCCGTTGATGTACTGCTCGGTGGCCTGGTAGACCAGCGCCCGCAGGGCTTCGATCTCGGTCGACAGCTCCGCCAGGCGGAAGTGAATGACCTGGTTGTCGATCAGCGGTGCGCCGAAGGTCTGGCGCTCCTTGCAGTAGGCCAGGGTGCTGTCGACGCAATACTCCAGTCCCTTGATCATATTGGCCGCGCCGAACAGCCGTTCCTCCTGGAACTGCAACATCTGCATCATGAAACCCGCGCCTTCCTGGCCGATGCGGTTGCGCTGGGGCACCCGCACATTGTCGAAAAACACCTGGGCGGTTTCCGAACTGCGCATGCCGAGTTTGTCCAGGTGCGGGCTCAGGCTGATCCCGGGGCTGTCCATCGGCACCATGATCAACGACTTGTTCAGATGCGGCTTGTCGTCCGAGGTATTGGCCAGCAGGCACATGAAGTCGGCGCAGGGCGAATTGGTGATCCACATCTTGCTGCCGTCGATCACATAGTCGTCGCCGTCCTTGCGCGCGCGGGTCTTGAGCCCGGCGACATCGGAGCCGGCACCGACCTCGGACACGCCGATGCAACCCACCTGTTCGCCACGGATCGCCGGAATAAGGAACTGCTCGCGCAGTTCATCGGAACCGAAGCGCGCCAGGGCCGGGGTGCACATATCGGTCTGCACGCCGATGGACATGGGAATCCCGCCGCAATGAATGGTGCCGAACTCCTCGGCGGCGACGATGGAATAGCTGTAGTCCAGGCCCAGGCCGCCGAAGGCTTGCGGCTTGGAGATACCGAGCAGGCCCAGCTCGCCGGCCTTGCGGAAAATCTCATGAATGGGAAAGCGTCCGGCTTTCTCCCACTCGTCGACATGGGGGTTGATATCGCGTTCGACGAACTGGCGCACGGTGCGCCGCAGGGCTTCATGTTCCTGGGTGAAGATCATTTCCTTGTGCTCCGTGATCGTTGATCAGAACCGCGCCACGCCAAAGCTATTGGGTTGTAGCTGACGAACCTCGGCTTCGTGGCAGATATCCAGCAAATAACCCAGCAGCGTGCGACTGTCCCGAGGGTCTATCAGACCGTCGTCCCACAGGTTGGCCGTGCCGTAGAGCGCGGTGGACTGGCTGTCGAGCTTTTGCGCGGTCATCTGCTCCAGCCCGTCGAGCATCTTGGTGTCGGGCACCAGGCCGTCCTTGAGCTGCCGCGCCTCGGTGACGATGCGCAGCACCTTGCCGGCCTGGGCGCCGCCCATCACCGCCGTACGGCTGCCGGGCCAGGCGAAGATAAAACGCGGGTCCAGGCCGCGGCCGCACATGGCGTAGTTGCCGGCGCCATAGGAGCCGCCGACCACCAGGGTCAGTTTCGGCACCCGGGCATTGGCCACCGCCTGGATCATCTTCGCCCCGTGCTTGATCACCCCCTGTTGCTCGGCCTCGGTGCCGACCATGAAGCCGGTGGTGTTATGCAGGAACACCAAGGGCGTGCGGCTCTGGTCGCAGAGCTGGATAAACTGCGCCGCCTTGCTCGCGCCCTTGGGCGTGATCGGGCCGTTATTGCCGATCAGGCCGCAGGGCCGGCCCTGGATCTGCAGATGGCCGCAGATTGTCTGGGTGTCGAACTCGGCCTTGAATTCGAGGAAGTTCGAGCCGTCGGCCAGGCGGGCGACGATCTCGCGCACGTCATAGGGTTTTTTCGGGTCGTCGGGGATCAGTCCGAGCAGCTCGTCGATGGGGTAGAGCGGTTCGGTCCAGGTCCTGGCGGCTGTGATCGGCAGTCGGTCGTTCCAGGGCAGTTGGGCGATGATTTCCCGGGCGATACGCACGCCGTCGGCATCGTTTTGCGCCAGGTATTCCGCGGTGCCGGCCACCTGGGCATGCATCTGCGCGCCGCCGAGTTCCTCGTCGGTCGCCACTTCACCGGTGGCCGCCTTGAGCAATGGGGGACCTGCGAGAAACAAGCGGGCCTTGCCACGGACCACCACCACGTAATCCGAGAGCCCCGGTTGATAGGCGCCGCCCGCCGTCGCCGAGCCGTGGACCACGGTGATCTGTGGCAGGCCCATTGCCGACATCCGCGCTTGATTGGCGAAACTGCGCGCGCCTTCGACGAAAATCTCCGCCGCGTAGTTGAGGTTGGCCCCGCCGCTTTCGGCCAGGGTGATCACCGGCAGTTTGTTTTCCAGGGCAATCTGTTGCAGGCGCAGGGTCTTTTTCAGGCCGCTGGGGGAAATGGTCCCGCCCTTGATCGCGCTGTTGTTGACTACCACCAGCACGCGCACGCCGCAGACATGGCCGATACCGGCAATCAGGCCGCCACCGGCGAGGCTGCCATCCTTGTCGTCGTGCAACTTGTAGCCGGCGAGGCTGGCCAGTTCGAGAAACGGCGCGCCGGGGTCGAGCAGCAGGTTCAGGCGTTCCCGGGGCAGCAACTGACCCCGGCCGGTGAATTTCTCCCGCGCGCTTTCGGCCTTGTCCAGCAGGTTCTGTTCCAGTTGGCGGATCTGCCCGAGGCCGGCGAGCATGGCCTGGCGATGACGGGCGAAATCCTCGCCATGGTCATCGAGCCGGGATTCGATCACGGGCATGGGATTCTCCTGGGTGCTTGATCGAACGGGGATGCACAGGTCACGGTGACAGTCCTCAAGCCAGTTGATCGGCAATCTGTCGTGGCACGGGAATCTGGATTTCCAGCAGTTGCTGGGCGAAGGCCTTGCCCTGGGGGTCGATGCGCAAGCTGGCGATACCGCCGCCGCCCAGGGCGTTTTCCAGCAGAAAATTCAGGCTGTGGCTGCCGGGCAGGTACCAGCGTTCGACACGGCCATGGATGGGGTCGAGGACATGGCCCATCCAGTCCACCACCACCGCCGGGGTCAAGGCCTCGGCGATCCACGGCAGATAGTCGGGGTGCCGCGCCATGACCCCGATATTGCTGTGATTGCCCTTGTCGCCGGAGCGCGCCACCGCCAGTTTCACCAGGGGCACATTGGCTTCGGCACGGCCCTGTGGCCTGGGCGGTTGCAGGTCTTCGGCAATGGATTGCATGGCGCTCGAGGCGGGCAGGGCGACGGCATGCGCCTGGCCGTCGAGATGCACGCTCAATGTGCAGGCCTCTTTATCGATCAGGAAGGAAAACAGGCGGATCAGCGGGGAGACCGTGGGCCGTCCGCCGAGGATCCCGGTCAGCCCCGGGGCCATGCCGGTGGCGGCCTGGGCGATCTCCCGGGAAAACAGCAGCAGCGCCTGGCGCTCGGGATGACGCACCGCCAGCTTGATCACCACCTCGCGGCTGTCCTGGCGGCGGCCATGGGGTCCGTAGGTGGCTTCGCTGCCGAGCAGCTCGCTGCTGACTTCGCTGTAGGGCGGCCAGCCCCGGGCGCCGAGCATTTCACTGGTCTTGTCGAGGATCGCCTGGCTGACCCGGCGGGCCTTGGCCACGGCGTCAATCCCGGCCATCAGGCAGCTGGCGGTACAGCGGAATCCATCAGGATAGGTGGCGCAGACCTTGTATTGCGCGGTCGGTGGCAAACCCCTGGCGCCGCTGACGCTGACGCGATTGGCGGCCTGCTGCACAAGCCGGACCCGGGTGAAATCGCAAATGACATCCGGCAGCAGATAGGCCCTGGGATCGCCGATTTCGTAGAGCAGTTGCTCGCCCACGGTCAGCGACGTCACCAGGCCGCCGGAACCTTCAGGCTTGCTGACAACGAAGTGGCTGTCGGCGCTGACCTCGACGATGGGAAAACCGATGTGTTCGTAGTCCGGCACCTCGCGCCAATCGGTGAAGTTGCCGCCGGTACACTGCGCGCCGCACTCGATGATATGCCCGGCGAGGGCGGCCTGGGCCAGCTTGTCGTAGTCCTGCCAGGACCAGCCGAATTCATGCACCAGGGCGGCACTGACCAGCGCGCTGTCGACCACCCGCCCGGTGATCACCACATCCGCGCCCAGGCTTAGTGCTTGGGCGATGCCCGGCGCGCCAAGGTAGGCGTTGGTCGACACACAGTGTGCGGGCAGCGCCGTGCCATTGAACATTTCCTGGATGCCGCTCGCGGCCAGTTGCCCAAGCTGCGGTTGCAGGTCGTCGCCCAGCAGCACGGCAATCTTCAACGGTACTCCGGCGGTGTTGCAGGCTGCTTGCAGGGCCGCGGCGCAGGCCTGTGGATTGACCCCGCCGGCATTGCTGATCACGCGGATTTCCTGGCGGGCGATCTCGCCGAGCAAGGGCCGCAGGACCTCGACGAAGTCCGTCGCATAACCGGCGCCGGGGTCTTTCATCCGCGCCCCGGCCATGATCGACATCGTCACTTCCGCCAGATAGTCGAACACCAGGTAGTCCAGGCGCCCGCCTTCGACCAGTTGCGCCGCCGCGCTGCTGGTATCGCCCCAGAACGCACTGGCGCAACCGACACGAACCCTTGCCTTCATCAGAGCCGCCTCCGAAAATCCCTGGACGAGACTACCAAGCAAGCGCTTGGTTTGTAAATCCCACCGGTCCGTTCACCCCAAGCGCTTGCTTGGCTGTCCTTGTAGGCTTAAATTGCGCGCAACCTCCCTCCTGCGGTGGGCCGAGGGTGGGACGCCGTAGAGTCATGAGGAAAATGCCGTGAACGAGCAACAAGCCCAGCGTGTCATGCGCGAACTGGTCAGCGCCGGACAACTGACCGACCCGGACAGCGCCCGCGGCAAATTGCTGCAGACCGCGGCCCACCTGTTTCGCAGCCAGGGCTTCGACCGCACCACGGTGCGCGACCTGGCCAGTGCCATCGGCATCCAGTCCGGCAGCCTGTTCCATCACTTCAAAAGCAAGGACGAAATCCTGCGCGCGGTGATGGAGGAGACTATCGTTTACAACACGGCCCTGATGCGCGCGTCGCTGGCCGAAGCCGGCAGCCTGCGTGAACGGGTGCTGGCGCTGATCCGTTGTGAACTGCAATCGATCATGGGTGGCACCGGTGAAGCCATGGCGGTGCTGGTCTATGAATGGCGCTCGTTGTCCGAGCAGGGGCAGGCCAAGGTCCTGGCCTTGCGCGATCTCTACGAGCAGATCTGGCTCCAGGTGCTGGGCGAAGCCCGCGATGCCGGCTATATCAAGGGCGACGTGTTCATCACCCGGCGCTTCCTGACCGGCGCCTTGTCCTGGACCACCACCTGGTTTCGACCCCAGGGCAGCCTGACGCTGGACCAACTGGCCGAAGAGGCTTTGATGTTGATTCTCAAAGACTCGTGATGTTGCTGCGCAAGTCATTAATTAGCGGGCGGAAAGTTGTCTAAGTTGGGAAAACCGCCTAGTTTGATGCCACGATTTTTTTCCTGAGGTGTGTGCCTTTGAACGTCCTGTCCGTGCGCACGGTTTCCCGGATCCTGTTGTTGGCGCTCTCGGCGTTGGTGGTCTTGCCAGTTTCGGCGGCCCAACTGATTCGGATTGGCGCCGCGCATTTCCCGCCCTACACCATCCGACCCGAGCAGGGCGCCGATACCGGCTTGTTGCCGCAGTTGGCCGAGGCCTTGAACAAGTTGCAGAGCGATTACCAGTTCACCCTGGTGCCGACCTCGATTCCGCGTCGTTTCGGTGATCTGCAGCAGGGGCGGACCGATATGGCGATCTTCGAGAATCCGGCCTGGGGCTGGAAGGATATTCCGCATACAGCGGTCGACATGGGGCTGGAGGATGCCGAGGTGTTTGTCGCCCAGCGTGAGCCGGGTCGCGGCGAAAGCTACTTTGCCGACCTCAAGGGCAAGCGCCTGGCCCTGTTCAGCGGGTATCACTACGAGTTTGCCAGCTTCAACGCCGACCCCAAGTTCCTCGCCGACACCTACAACGCCACCCTGACGTACTCCCATGACGCCAATCTGCTGATGGTGCTGCGCGGGCGGGCCGATATCGCCCTGGTGACCCGCTCCTACCTGTCCGACTACCTGATCCGCAACCCGGATGTGGCCAAGGAGCTGCTGATCTCCGAGCGGATCGACCAGGTCTACCATCACTACGCGATCCTGCGTCCGCAAGCGCCCATCAGTGGCGAGGCGTTCGGCAAGCTGTTGCAGCGCCTGCATGACAGTGGCGAGTTATTGAAAATCTTCCAGCCTTATCGCATCACGGTGATGCCGGCCGCCGCTGCGGTGGCGGGCCAGTAGTCCCTGCTTAACGTCCTGCCAGGCTGTTGCCGCGGGTTCCCGAGACCTTGCGGCAATGCACCAGCGCATCGCGAATCATAAAGTTCACCAGGGTCGGTGAAACCCCCAACTCCTTGGCGATGTCCTTCTGCGGCACGCCGTGCAGCCGGTACATCTCGAACGCATAGCGGGTGCGCTGCGGCAACTCGCCGAGGGCATCGGCGATATTTTCCAGTGTGCGGAAATTGATGTGCGAGTTTTCCGGCGACGCACCCTGGACCACCACATTCAAGCCTTCCTCTTCCGGCCCCGAATACCTCAACTCCAGCGCCTGCTTGCGGTAGTGGTCGATGGCCAGGTTGCGCACGATCTGGAACAGGTAGCTCAACTGGGCCTTGAACGAGGAGGTGATCTGCGGCGCCGACTGCAGGCGGAAAAACGCGTCCTGCACCACGTCCTCGGCGCGAGAGCGGCAGCCGGTGATGCGCGCGGCAATCTTGACCAGGATCAGACGGTTGTCGACAAAGGCCTGCAGTAGCGGTGAGTCGCACTTGCTTGTGGGTACATGTTCCATCATGGAAATCACCTTGTAGCGAGTAGGTAGCGGGGCAGTGCCGTGAGAGGTGCCCGGCGTGGCGGACATAAAAGTAGGATGAATGATAATGATTGTCAAATGAGAAAAATAACTAATCATATTGTGTGCCGCTTGATACCTGCCTGTTCATTGTGCTCTGCCACCGGCCTTGCAGAGGGCGGCCGGGACTAATTATTCCCTCGGGCCATCCGTTCTCATGGAGAACAGGCCGGGCACCCGCACGGCCCAGGATCGGTATCTTCGAGGAGGGCGACATGGTTTTCATCAAGGGTGGCTGGGCATGAACACCTCCCCCGGGCTGCGACTGTTCTGCCTTCCTTACTCTGGTGCCAGCGCCACGTTCTACCACCGCTGGCGGCGCAAGCTGCCGCAGTGGCTGCAGGTCTCGCCGCTGGAGTTGCCGGGGCGAGGCATGCGCATGAACCAGCCGCTGCAAAGCGATATCAGAACCCTGGCCGGGCAGTTGGCCGAGGAGATCGCCGTTGATCTCGACCAGCCCTATGCCGTGTTCGGCCACAGCCTTGGCGGCCTGCTGGCGTTCGAGTTGCTGCACGTCCTGCACGAGCGTGGCTTGCCGCTGCCGTTGGCGCTGTTCGTTTCGGCGACCGCCGGGCCGGTGCGGCGCGATGTCAGCCAGTACGCCGTGGCGAAAACCGATGAACAACTGCTCGAGCGGCTGCGCGAACTCAAGGGCACGGCCGAGGAAACCCTGGCCAACCGCGACCTGATGCAGCTGATGCTGCCGATCCTGCGTGCCGACTTCCTGCTCTGCGGCAGTTTCAGCTACGGCCAGCGCGCGCCGCTGCCGCTGCCGATCCATGTGTTCGGCGGCAAGCAGGACAGTATCCGCGCCGATGAGCTGCTCGACTGGCAGGAAGAAACCGGCACCGGTTTCTCCCTGGATATGTTCGACGGCCATCACTTCTACCTGATCGATCAGGAAGCCGCGCTGCTGCGTTGCCTGCGGCGTTATGCCGACGAGCATCTGGCTCGCTGGCGTAACGGCTCGCGGCGTCAGTTGGCCTGGGCGACGGGCTGACCCGGGGCTTTGCGCCTCACCTTTATTTTTCACGTCTCATATTCAATCGGCCTGCCCGTCTTCAAGACTCCGGGCCGGCCGACTTCAGGCAGGAATACCATGATGGATGCGTTCGACCTCCCCAGCACCCTGGCCCAGGCCCTTCAACGTCGCGCGGCGCAGACGCCGGAGCGGCTGGCCTTGCGTTTTCTCGCCGAGAACCAGGAGCAGGGCGCCGTGCTCAGTTACCGCGACCTGGACCTGCGGGCGCGGACCATTGCGGCAGCGTTGCAGACCCAGGCCGAGGTTGGGGACCGCGCGGTCCTGCTGTTTCCCAGCGGCCCGGATTACGTCGCGGCGTTCTTCGGTTGCCTCTACGCCGGGGTGATCGCGGTGCCGGCCTATCCGCCGGAATCCGCCCGTCGTCATCATCAGGAACGCCTGCTGTCGATTATTGCCGATGCCGAGCCACGCCTGGTCCTGACCCAGGAAGCCTTGCGCGAACCGCTGTTGCAGATGGCCGAGCTGTCCGCCGCGGATGCCCCGGGCCTGCTCTGTGTCGATCAGTTGGACAGCGCGCTGGCGGCTGACTGGAACCCGCCCGAGCTGCATGCCGACGGCATCGCCTTCCTGCAATACACCTCGGGTTCCACCGCGTTTCCCAAGGGCGTGCAGGTCAGCCATGGCAATCTGATGGCCAACGAACTACTGATCCGTCGCGGTTTCGGTATCGATCTCAATCCTGATGACGTGATCGTCAGCTGGCTGCCGCTTTACCACGATATGGGCCTGATCGGCGGGCTGCTGCAACCGATTTTCAGCGGCGTGCCCTGTGTGCTGATGTCCCCGGCCTATTTCCTTGCTCGCCCATTGCGCTGGCTGGAAGCGATCAGCGAATACGGCGGCACCATCAGCGGCGGCCCGGACTTCGCCTATCGGCTGTGCAGCGAGCGGGTCAGCGACAGCGCGCTGGCGCGCCTGGACCTGAGAAGCTGGCGGGTGGCCTATTCCGGTTCCGAGCCGATTCGCCTCGACACCCTGGAGCGTTTCGCCGAGCAATTCGAGCCTTGCGGTTTCAGCGCCGATGCCTGGTTCGCCTCCTATGGCCTGGCGGAAGCCACCTTGTTCGTTGCCGGTGGCCAGCGTGGCCGGGGGATTCCCGCCCTGCGCCTGGACGATGCGGCCCTGGCGCAGAATCGCGCGCAACCGGGCGACGGCAACGCGGTGATGAGTTGCGGCACCGGCCAGCCCGGGCATGCCGTGCAGGTGGTCGAACCGAACACTCTGCACGTGTTGGCCGACAATCAGGTCGGTGAGGTCTGGGCCACCGGGCCGAGTATTGCCCGGGGTTACTGGCGCAATCCCGAAGCCTCGGCCAAGACCTTTGTCGAGCACGCCGGGGCGACCTGGCTACGCACCGGCGACCTGGGTTTCCTGCGCGACGGTGAGCTTTACATCACCGGGCGCCTGAAGGACATGCTGATCGTGCGCGGTCACAACCTGTATCCCCAGGACATCGAAAAGACCATCGAGCGGGAAGTGGAGGTGGTGCGCAAAGGCCGGGTCGCGGCGTTTGCGGTCACCGAACGGGGCGAGGAGGGCATCGGTATCGCCGCCGAGATCAGCCGCAGCGTGCGCAAGATCCTGCCGCCAGAAGCCCTGATCAAGGCGATCCGCCAGGCGGTGGCCGAGGCGTATCAACAAGCGCCGAGCGTGGTGGTGCTGCTCAATCCCGGGGCTTTGCCGAAAACCTCCAGCGGCAAGTTGCAACGTTCGGCCTGCCGCAGCCGTCTGGCCGATGGCAGCCTCGACGCCTATGCGGTATTCCCGGATCGCTCGGTAGACGCGGAACCGGGTGTGGCGGCAGATAACGCCGGCGATGAACTGCAAGCCCTGATCGGCCGAATCTGGTCCGAGCTGTTGCAGGTGACGCAAGTCGCCAGCGACGACCATTTCTTCCTGTTGGGCGGCAACTCGATCCTGGCGACCCAGGTGGTGGCCCGCCTGCGCGAGGCGTTGGGTATCGAACTGAACCTGCGCCTGTTGTTCGAAGCGCCGACCCTCGGCGATTTCAGCGCACAAGTGGCGCGCGTGCAGCAGGACGGCGGCCTGGCCCTGGGCGCGATTGCCGTGCTGTCGCGAAACCAGGACCTGCCGCAATCCCTGGCCCAGAACCGCTTGTGGTTCCTCTGGCAACTGGACCCGCAGAGCAGCGCCTATACGATTCCCGGTGCCCTGCGCCTGCGCGGCGAGCTGGACGAAGCGGCGCTGCGCAGCAGCTTCCAGCAATTGATCGACCGCCACGAATCCCTGCGCACGCGGTTCCTCGAACGCGACGGTCAGGCCCTGCAACGGATCGAGGCCAAGGCCACTTTCGAATTGCAATGCATCGACCTCGGTGACTTGCCCGCCGACGCCCGTGAAGCCCGCGCCCGGCAAATCCGCGAGGACGAAGCGCGCACTCGATTCGATCTGGAAAACGGCCCGTTGCTGTGGGTGACATTGGTGCGCCTGGACGACCAGGAACATCAGTTGCTGGTGACGATGCACCACATCATCGCCGACGGCTGGTCGCTGAATATCCTGATGGACGAGTTCGCCAGGCTTTACGCCGCGGCAGCCCAAGGCCAGGTCGCGGAGCTGGCGCCACTGTCCTTGCAGTACGCCGACTACGCCGGCTGGCAGCGCCAATGGCTGGCCCAGGGCGAAGGCCAGCGGCAGCTGGATTACTGGAAAGCCCGCCTGGGCGGCGACGAACTGCCGACCCTGAGCCTGGCCACCGATCACCCGCGCTCGGCGCAAAAACGCCACAGCGCCGAACGCTTGACCCTGCGCCTGGACAAGACGCTGGGCGAGGCCGTGCGCCAGACCGCCCAGGCCTTCGAGTCGACGCCGTTCATGCTGTTGTTGTCGGTGTTCCAGGGCCTGCTGCACCGCTACAGCGGCCAGCAGGACATTCGCATCGGCGTGCCCGGCGCCAACCGTCCGCGCCTGGAAACCCAGGGGCTGATCGGCTTCTTTATCAACACCCTGGTGCTGCGGGTCGAGCTGGACGCGCGCCTGCCGTTCAGCGAACTGTTGGCCCGCACCCGCCAGGCCACCCTCGAAGCCCAGGCGAACCAGGACCTGCCGTTCGAACAACTGCTCGAAGCCTTTCCGCAGGCTCGCGAACAGGGTCTGTTCCAGGTCCTGTTCAACCACCAGCAACGCGACCTCGGTGCCTTGCGCCGCTTGCCCGGCCTGCTGGCCGACGAGCTGCCCTGGCACAGTCGTGAAGCCAAGTTCGACCTGCAATTGCACAGCGAGGAAGATCGCGGCGGGCGCCTGAGCCTGTCCTTCGACTACGCCGACGAGTTGTTCGACGCGCCGACCATCGAGCGCCTGGCCGGACATTTCGTCAGCCTGCTGCGTGAAGTCTGCGCCCAACCGCAACGGGTTATTGCTGATGTGCAACTGCTGGATAACACCGAACAGGCACGGCAGATCGAATGGGGCGCGGCGGCCTGTGCCCCGGCCCGGCAATGGTTGCCGGAACTGCTGGAGCAACAGGCCCGACTGACCCCGGAACGCATCGCCCTGCAATGGGAGGGCGGCAGTCTCGACTTCGCCAGCCTGCACACCCAGGCCAATCGCCTGGCCCACTACCTGCGGGACAAGGGCGTCGGCCCGGACGTGCGGGTGGCCATCGCCGTCGAGCGCTCGCCGCAACTGCTGATCGGCCTGCTCGCCATTATCAAGGCCGGCGGCGCCTATGTGCCGCTGGACCCGGACTACCCGGCCGAGCGCCTGGCCTACATGCTCGCCGACAGCGGCGTCGAACTGCTGCTGACCCAGAGTCATCTGCTCGACAGCTTGCCGGTGGCCCCCGGGGTCAGCGCCATCGCCCTCGACCTGCTCAAGCTCGACACCTGGCCGAGCCAGGCACCGGGCCTGCACCTTGAAGGCGATCACCTCGCCTATGTGATCTACACCTCCGGCTCCACCGGCCAGCCCAAGGGCGTCGGCAACACCCACGCGGCCCTGGCCGAGCGCCTGCAATGGATGCAGGCGACCTACGCGCTGGATGACAGCGATGTGTTGATGCAGAAGGCCCCGATCAGCTTCGACGTGTCGGTCTGGGAATGCTTCTGGCCGCTGATCAGCGGCTGCCGCCTGGTGCTCGCCGGCCCTGGCGAACACCGTGACCCCCAGCGTATCGCGCAATTGGTGCAGACCTACGGCGTGACCACGCTGCATTTCGTCCCGGCGCTGCTGCAACTCTTCGTTCATGAGCCGCAGGTGCCCGCTTGCGGCAGTTTGCGGCGGCTGTTTTCCGGTGGCGAAGCCTTGCCCGCCGAGCTGCGCGACCGGACCCTGGAGGCTTTGCCGAATGTGCGTTTGCACAACCGCTACGGCCCGACCGAAACCGCGATCAACGTGACCCACTGGCACTGCCAGGTCACGGACGGCGAGCGTTCGCCCATCGGCCGGCCGCTGGACAATGTGATTGCCCGGGTTCTCGATACCGACCTCAACCCACTGCCCGCCGGTGTGCCCGGGGAGCTGTGCATCGGCGGTATCGGCCTGGCCCGGGGTTACCTGGGACAGCCGGGGCTGACGGCCGAGCGTTTTGTCGCCGACCCGCTGGGAGAGGCGGGCGCGCGTCTGTACCGTACCGGCGACCGGGTGCGCTGGAATGCCGAGGGCGTGCTGGAATACCTCGGCCGTCTCGACCAGCAGGTCAAGCTGCGTGGCTTCCGTCTGGAACCGCAGGAAATCGAAGGGCGGCTGCTGGCCCAAGAAGAGGTGGCCCAGGCTGTGGTACTGGTACGCGAAACCGCGGCCGGTGCGCAGTTGATCGGCTACTACACCAGCCCCGCCAGCGCCGAGTCCGAAGCGCAGCAGAGTGAACGTCTCAAGAGCGTACTGGCCGCCGAGCTGCCGGACTATATGGTGCCCTCGCAACTGGTGCGCCTCGACGCCATGCCCCTGAGCCCCAGCGGCAAGCTGGATCGCCAGGCCTTGCCGGAACCGCAATGGCAGGTGCGCGAGCACCTTGAGCCGCAAAGTGCGCTGGAGCAGCAGATCGCCGCGATCTGGCGCGAAGTGCTCGGCCAGCCGCGTATCGGCCTGCGGGACGACTTCTTTGCTCTCGGCGGCCATTCGTTGTTGGCCACCCGGATCATTTCCCGCACCCGCCAGGCCTGCGATGTCGAGCTGCCGCTACGGGTGCTGTTCGAAGCCAGCGAACTGGGGGCCTTTGCCGAACAGATCCGGCTGATCCAGGGGGCCGGTCGGCGTAATCCGCAAACCGCGATCCAGCCGGTCGACCGAAGCCGGCCGGTGCCCTTGTCCTATTCCCAGCAGCGCATGTGGTTCCTCTGGCAGATGGAACCGGACAGCCCGGCCTACAACGTTGGCGGCATGGCGCGCTTCAGTGGTGTGTTCGACCTGGCCAGTTTCGAGGCGGCGTTGCAGGCGTTGATCCTGCGCCACGAAACCCTGCGCACCACCTTCCCGAGCGTGGATGGCGTGGCCTGTCAGCGGGTTGCCGCCGAGACCGGTCTGAGTCTGGCCCTGAAGGACTTCTCCGCCTTCGACCCCGTCACCCGCGAGCAGCGTCTGCGGCAACTGGCGGACAGCGAGGCGCACCAGCCATTCGACCTGGAAACCGGACCCTTGCTGCGCGCCTGCCTGGTCAAGGCCGGGGAACAGGAGCATTACTTCGTCCTGACCCTGCACCATATCGTCACCGAAGGCTGGGCGATGGATATCTTCGCCCGGGAACTGAGCGCGCTCTATGAAGCCTTTGTCGAAGGTTGCGAATCGCCGTTGGCGCCGCTGGCCGTGCAATACCTGGACTACAGCGCCTGGCAGCGCGAATGGCTGGAATCCGGCGAGCGCCAGCGCCAGCTGGATTACTGGACCGCGCAACTGGGCAACGAACACCCGTTGCTCGAACTGCCCGGCGACCGTCCGCGGCCGCCGGTGCAAAGCCACCATGGCGAGCTCTACCGCTTCGACCTCGACGATGCCCTGGCCACGCGGGTTCGTACCTTCAATGCCGAGCACGGCCTGACCCTGTTCATGACCATGACCGCCGCCCTGGCCGTGCTGCTCTATCGCTACAGCGGCCAGGGCGACCTGCGCATCGGCGCACCGGTGGCCAACCGGATCCGCCCGGAAAGCGAAGGCCTGATCGGTGCCTTCCTCAATACCCAGGTGCTGCGTTGCCAGCTCGACGGCCAGATGCGCGTCGGCGAGCTGTTCGAGCAGGTCCGGCATACCGTGATCGAAGGCCAGTCCCATCAGGACCTGCCGTTCGATCAACTGGTCGAGGCCCTGCAACCGCCCCGCAGCGCGGCCTACAACCCGCTGTTCCAGGTGATGTGCAATGTGCAGCGCTGGGAGTTCCAGCAAAGCCGGCGCCTGGGCCAGATGACCGTGGAATACCTGGTCAACGATGCGCGGGCGACCAAGTTCGACCTCAACCTGGAAGTCACCGACCTCGACCAGCGCCTGGGTTGCTGCCTGACCTACAGCACCGACCTGTTCGACGAGCCCCGTATCGCCCGCATGGCCGGCCATTGGCGCAACCTGCTGCGGGCCTTGTTGGACGATCCGCAACAACGCCTCTGCGAGCTGCCGCTGTTGCAGGCCGACGAGCAACAGGCATTGCGCGACAGCCTGGGCCTCGAGGCCGGCGAACAGCGCCTGGACCAGTGTATCCAGAGCCTGTTCGGCCAACAGGTCCTGGCCCGGCCGGACGCACCGGCCTTGACCTTCGCCGGCCAGACCCTGAGCTACGGCGAACTCGACCGTCGCGCCAATCGCCTGGCCTGGCGCCTGCGCGAGCAGGGCGTCGGCCCGCAGGTGCGGGTCGGCCTGGCGCTGGAGCGCTCGCTGGACCTGGTGGTTGGTCTGCTGGCGATTCTCAAGGCCGGCGGCGCCTATGTGCCGCTGGACCCGGAATACCCGCTGGACCGCCTGCATTACATGATTGAAGACAGCGGCGTCGGTTTGCTGCTGAGCCACACAGCGCTGCTCGACGCCCTCGGGCCACTGCCGACCGGTGTGGCGAGCTGGTGCCTGGAGCAAGACGCTCCGGCCCTGGCCGACTATCCCGCCACCGAGCTGCCGTTTATCAATCTGCCGCAGCACCAGGCGTACCTGATCTACACCTCCGGCTCCACCGGCAAACCCAAGGGCGTGGTGGTGTCCCACGGCGAAATCGCCATGCATTGCCAGGCGGTGATCCGGCGTTTCGAGATGCGTCCCGACGATTGTGAACTGCATTTCTATTCGATCAACTTCGATGCCGCCACCGAACGCCTGCTGGTGCCGTTGCTCAGCGGTGCCCGAGTGGTACTGCGGGCCCAGGGACAATGGGATGCCGAGCAGATCTGCCAGTTGATTGATGAGCAGCGGGTCAATGTTCTTGGCTTTACCCCCAGCTACGGCAGCCAGTTGGCCCAATGGCTGGCGACCCAGGAGCGGACCTTGCCGGTGCGCCTGTGCATCACCGGCGGCGAAGCCCTGACCGGCGAGCACCTGCAGCGGATTCGCGCGGCCTTCAAGCCCCGGCTGTTCTTCAACGCCTACGGCCCGACGGAAACCGTGGTCATGCCCCTGGCCAGTCTCGCTCCCGAGCAGTTGGAGGAGGGTGCCGCCAGCGTGCCGATTGGCCGCGTGGTCGGGGCGCGTGTGGCGTTTATCCTCGATGAGGACCTGGCATTGCTGCCACAAGGCGCTACCGGTGAGCTGTATGTCGGCGGCGCGGGCCTGGCCCAGGGTTACCATGCGCGTCCCGGCATGACCGCCGAGCGTTTTGTCGCCGATCCGTTCTCGGCCGATGGCGGACGCCTGTACCGCACCGGTGACCGGGTCCGGCAGCTGGCCGACGGCCAGGTCGAGTACCTGGGCCGGGTCGACCATCAGGTGAAGATTCGCGGTTTCCGCATCGAACTGGGGGAAATCGAAAACCGTCTGCTGGAACATCCGGCGATTCGCGAGGCGGTGGTCCTCGCCCTGGAAATCCCGGGCGGCCGGCAACTGGCGGCGTATCTGACCAGCGACGTGGTCGAGCAGGGCGAGACCGAACAGGCTGCCTTGCGTGAAGCCCTCAAACTGCATCTCAAGCGCCAACTGCCGGACTATATGGTCCCCGCGTACCTGATCCTGCTGGAACAGATGCCGCTGACCGGCAACGGCAAACTGGATCGCCGCGCCTTGCCGGCACCGGACCCGGAGCTCAACCGCCAGCACTATGTGGCGCCAGGCAACGAACTGGAGCAGTCCCTGGCGGCTATCTGGAGCGAAGTGCTGAACCTCTCGCCAGTGGGCCTGCACGATAACTTCTTCGAACTGGGCGGCGACTCGATCCTGTCGATCCAGGTGGTCAGCCGGGCGCGGGCGCAGGGGATTCATTTCAGCCCCCGCGACCTGTTCCAGCACCAGACCGTACAAAGCCTGGCGGCGGTGGCCACCCGCAGCGAGCGGATCGTCGCCGAACAAGGCCTGCTCAGCGGCGCCTCGGGCCTGACACCGATCCAGCACTGGTTCTTCGACAATGAAATTGCCGAACGCCAGCACTGGAACCAGGCGGTCTTGCTGGCGCCGA
Organism: Pseudomonas gingeri; assembly: GCF_013385425.1. GTDB lineage: Bacteria > Pseudomonadota > Gammaproteobacteria > Pseudomonadales > Pseudomonadaceae > Aquipseudomonas > Aquipseudomonas gingeri_D. The sequence goes on from NZ_JACAQA010000022.1 coordinate 103,992, forward strand.
CCCGTGTCCTCGAACCCCATGCCCTGGAACAGGCGCTGTTGATCCTGCTGGAGCACCATGACGCGTTGCGCTTGAGCTTTACCCGCCCCCACGGCCAATGGCTGGCGGAGTACGCGGTACCAAAGGACGTCAGTGTGTTGCAGCAGGTCCGCGTCATGGATTGGGCGCAGTGCACCGAGCTGTACACCGAAGCCCAGCGCAGCCTCGACCTGCAACAGGGACCGCTGCTGCGGGCCTTGCTGGTGGACGGGCCGCAGGGTGAACAGCGCCTGCTGCTGGCGATTCATCACCTGGTGGTGGATGGCGTTTCCTGGCGCATCCTGCTGGACGATCTGCAAACGGCGTATGCCCAATTGATCGAAGGCCAGGCTTTGCAACTGCCGATCAAGACCAGTGCCTTGCGCGACTGGGCGGTGCGCTTGCGGGCCTATGCCGGCAGTGAATCGCTACGCGAAGAGATGACCCTCTGGCAGGCGCAACTGGCTGGACCTGCGACCGAACTGCCGGGCACGAACCGCCAGGGCGGGTTGCAGAACCGTCATGGGCAAACCCTCAGCGTGCACCTGCCGGCGGCGCGCACCCGGGCCTTGTTGCAACAGGCTCCGGCGGCCTATCGCACCCAGGTCAACGACCTGCTGCTGACCGCCTTGGCGCGGGTGATCTGCCGCTGGACCGGCAGCGACTCGGCGCTGATCCAGCTCGAAGGCCATGGCCGCGAAACCCTGTTCGACGAAATCGACCTGACCCGCAGCGTGGGCTGGTTCACCAGTGCCTACCCGGTGCGCCTGACCCCGTGCCTGATCGAAGATGCCTCTGGGCAGGGCGCCTCGATCAAGGCAATCAAGGAGCAATTGCGCGGCGTGCCGCACAAGGGCCTGGGTTATGGCGTGCTGCGTTATCTGGCCGATCCGGCGCATCGCGCGGCGATGGCGGCTTTGCCGCAGGCGGCGATCACCTTCAACTACCTGGGGCAGTTCGACCAGAGCTTTGGCGACGAGGCGCTGTTCCGGCCGCTGGACGAATCGGTGGGGCAAGCCCATTCGCCTGAGGCACCGCTGCCCAACGAGTTGAGTATCGACAGCCAGGTGTATGGCGGTGAGCTGGTCCTGCGCTGGACCTTCAGCCGCGAACGCCTCGCCCCACAGACCGTCGCCGAGCTGGCCCAGGCCTACCTGGGCGAACTGGACAGCCTGATCGAACATTGCCTGAAAGACGGCAACGGCGGCCTGACCCCATCGGACTTCCCCCTGGCGCGCCTGACCCAGCCGCAGCTCGATGCGCTGCCGGTGCCGGCCGCGCGGATCGAGGACGTCTACCCGCTGACGCCGATGCAGGAAGGCCTGCTACTGCACACCTTGCTGGAACCGGGCACCGGCCTCTATTACATGCAGGACCGCTACCGCATCGACAGCGAACTGGACCCGCGGCGCTTCGCCGAGGCCTGGCAGCAGGTGATCGCCCGTCACGAAGCCCTGCGCGCGTCCTTCTGCTGGAACGTCGGCGAGGAGATGTTGCAGGTTATCCACAAGCCGGGCAGCATGCCTTTCGAATACCTGGACTGGAGCCTTGAAGCCGAGGCCGGCCATGAGCCGCGTCTGCAAGCCTTGCTCGAAAGCGAGCGCGAAGCCGGTTTCGATCTGCTCCGTGAGGCGCCGTTCCACCTGCGCCTGATCAAGGTCGGCGCGGCGCGCTACTGGTTCATGATGAGCAACCACCATATCCTCATCGATGCCTGGTGCCGCTCGCTGCTGATGGACGATTTCTTTGAAATCTACATGGCCATGGGCGAGGGCCGTGAGGCGCAACTGGTGCAGCCGCCGCGCTACCGCGACTATATCGGCTGGCTGCAACGCCAGGACCTGGTGCAGGCCCGGCAGTGGTGGAAACACAACCTGCAAGGTTTCGAGCGGGCCACCCATATTCCGAGTGACCGGCCGTTCCTGCGCGAGCATGCGGGGGCTACTGGCGGGATGCGGGTAGGGGATTGCCATACCCGTCTCGATGTCCGCGATGGCGCACGTCTGCGGGAGTTGGCCCAGCAGCATCAGCTGACCGTGAACACCTTTGCCCAGGCGGCCTGGGCTTTGGTCCTGCGTCGTTTCAGCGGTGATCGCGACGTGCTGTTCGGTGTGACCGTGGCCGGTCGTCCGGTGGATATGCCGCAGATGCAACGCACCGTCGGCCTGTTTATCAACAGCATCGCGCTGCGGGTGAAACTGCCCCGGGACGGCGTGACCTGCCGTGTGCGTGATTGGTTGAGCGGCTTGCTGGCGCACAATATGGAACTGCGCGAGTACGAATACCTGCCGTTGGTGAATATCCAGGAACACAGCGAGCTGCCCAAGGGCCAGCCGTTGTTCGACAGCCTGTTCGTGTTCGAGAACGCCCCGGTGCAGGTCTCGGTACTCGACCATGCGCAGAGCTTCAATGCCACTTCGGATTCGGGTCGGACCCACACCAACTTCCCGCTGACGGCGGTCTGTTATCCGGGCGATGACCTCGGGCTGCACCTGTCCTACGACCGGCGTTATTTCGAGGAGGCCAGCATCGAGCGTCTGCTCGGTGAGTTCAAGCGCCTGTTGCTGGCCTTGATGGACGGTTTGCACGGCGATATGGCCGATTTGCCGCTGCTGGCTGAAGAGGAGCGGGAATTTCTGTTGCACGACTGCAACCAGAGCGAACGGGCTTATCCGTTGGAGCAGAGTTATGTGGCGCTGTTCGAGGCGCGGGTCGAGGAACATCCGCAACGGATCGTGGCGAGCTGCCGGGATCAACAGCAAAGTTACGAGCAACTGAACCTGGCGGCCAACCGACTGGGCCATGCACTGGTTCAAGCCGGTGTCGGTCTCGATCAGCCCGTGGCGCTGCTGGCCGAACGGGGTCTGGAACTGCTGGGCATGATCGTCGGCAGCTTCAAGGCCGGCGCCGGCTACCTGCCGCTGGACCCGGGCTTGCCGGGCCAGCGCCTGAGCCGGATTGTCGAATTGAGCCGCACGCCGTTGCTGGTCTGCACCCGGGATTGCCTGGAGCGGGCGCGGGCCTTGCTGGCGGAGTTCGCCGAGCCGCTGCGACCGAAGCTGCTGGTCTGGGAAGACGTCCAGGAAGGGGGATATGCGTCGTCCAACCCGGGTATCCACAGCGCCCCGGATAATCTGGCCTACGTGATCTACACCTCCGGCTCCACCGGCCTGCCCAAGGGCGTGATGGTGGAGCAGCGCGGCATGCTCAACAACCAGTTGAGCAAGGTGCCGTACCTGCAACTGAGCGAGGCGGATGTGATTGCCCAGACGGCGTCGCAAAGCTTCGATATCTCGGTCTGGCAGTTCCTGGCGGCGCCGTTGTTCGGCGCTCAGGTAGCTATCGTGCCGAATGCCCTGGCCCATGATCCGCAAGCTTTGCTGGAGCATGTCCGGGAGCAGGGCATCAGTGTGCTGGAAAGCGTGCCGTCGCTGATCCAGGGCATGCTCGCCCTCGACCCGGTCAGCCTTGACGGCCTGCGCTGGTTGCTGCCGACCGGCGAGGCGATGCCGCCCGAGCTGGCCCATCAGTGGTTGCAACGCTATCCACAGGTCGGGTTGGTGAATGCCTATGGTCCAGCCGAGTGCTCGGATGATGTGGCGTTTTTCCGGGTCGACGAGGCCTCGACGCGGGGCAGCTACCTGCCGATCGGCCTGCCGACCGACAACAACCGTCTGTACCTGCTCGACGGTGCCGATGAACTGGTGCCGCCGGGGGCGGTGGGCGAGTTGTGCGTGGCCGGGATCGGGGTCGGTCGCGGTTATATCAGCGATCCGTTGCGCACCGCGCAGGTGTTTGTGCCGCATCCATTCGGTGGGCCGGGTGAGCGCTTGTATCGTACCGGCGACCTGGCACGGCGCCGTGTCGATGGGGTGCTGGAGTATGTCGGGCGGATCGACCATCAGGTGAAGATCCGCGGTTATCGGATCGAACTGGGGGAAATCGAGGCGCGCCTGCATGAACAGCCGGAGGTCCGCGAGGCGGCGGTCGGGGTTCAGGAGGGGGTCAACGGCAAGCACCTGGTGGGTTACCTGGTGGCGACGGATTCGGCCCTGGGTGTGAACGAACGACTGGAGCGGATCCGCCAGCGCCTGCGGGCCGAGTTGCCGGAGTACATGGTGCCGTTGCACTGGTTGTGGCTGGACGCGCTGCCGTTGAACGCCAATGGCAAGCTTGATCGCAAGGCCTTGCCGGTCCTGGAGATCGGCCAGTTGGCCAGCCAGGACTATCTGGCGCCGCGCAATGAACTGGAGCAGATTCTGGCCGGGGTCTGGGCCGAAGTGCTGAAGGTCGAGCAGGTCGGTGTACGCGACAACTTCTTCGAACTGGGCGGGCATTCGTTGCTGGCCACGCAGATCGCTTCACGGGTGCAGAAGGTCCTGCAGCGCAATGTGCCGCTGCGGGCGATGTTCGAGTGCGGCACGGTGGAGGCGTTGGCGGCGTATATCGACGGGCTGGAAGCCAATGGGATCAGCGAGGATAAGGTTGATCGCCTGAGCGACCTGATGGCGGAGCTGGAGGGGTTGTGAAGGGCGTGGGGTCATGAAGGCCCCGCGAAATCTTGATCGTTAACCCGTAGCCGCGGCCAATGCGGTCATTTGTAGGAGCCGGCTTGCTGGCGATGGCGTCCCTGAGAACGATGCAGGGTTCAAGGGCCCCATCGCCAGCAAGCCGGCTCCTACAGGATCGTGTTTCAGCGTAACAATAGCGTCAGGCACCTTGGTGCCTGTGGATGAATCACTTCGGCCCGAGAATCTTCAGCAGCTTGTCCGGTGACGGTGCACCCTGCTGCTGTTGCAGATCACCATTCTCATCGAGATAGAAAATCGACGGGGTCGCCGACAGCTCCAGATCCTCCATCAGCTTCATGTTGGCATCGAGCTTGGCCTGGATCGGTGCCGGGATCGTGTCCAGCGGCTTGAGCTTGCTGCCCTTGCCGGCCTTCTCATGGTCATGCAGGGCCAGTTGCGGGTCCTTGGCGGTAAACAGCGCGGCCGCCTTGGCCGCACTGTCCTCGCGGATAATCCCGACCATGATATGGCGCAATTGCACCTTGCCCGAGTCGACCCACGGCCGTGCCTGTTCCCAGAACATATTGCAGTACGGACAGTTCGGATCACTGAACAGATAGACGGTGCGCGGTGCATCCTGCTTGCCGTCCTCGATCCAGCTGCTCTTCTCCATCTGTCCCCAGACCTGCTTGGCCATCGGCCCATACACCAGCTTGTGCAGCGGCGCCTGGCTCAGGTCGTTGCCGTCGGCGTCATACAGGTTGCCGGCGATCACATTCTTGCCATCGGCGGTCAGGTACAGGGCCATGCCCCGATTCTGGAACTGGGCGGCATAACCCCGCAGGCCACCCGGCGCGTCGAAGCTGCCGACGATTTTCGCGCCCTTGGCTTCGATGCTCTTGATCGGCGCGGGCAGTTCTTCGGCCTGGACCATGGGCGCTTGCAGCAGCAACGCGCCCAGTGCGGTGCTCAGGCTCAGGTTCAGCAGGTGGCGGTTGAAGGGCATAGCGGTTTCCTTGCGGTGGCCGGTGTGGCCGAAGTGGATTTGGGCGGACCGAAGTTTTCCAGGGCCCGGGCCAGGCTGGCCTGGGATAATTCGCCCAGGTGAGTACCCAGCAGGCGGCCTTCGGCGTTGTACAACAGGGTGGTGGGCAGGGCCATGGAGCCGACGCTCTGGGCCAGCTTGCCGGTACCGTCGAACAGCACGTTGTCCAGGTTCAGGCCCTGGGTCATCAGGAAGGTGCTGACGCTCTGCATGCTTTCGGCCTGGTTGACGAACAGGAAGGTCACGTCCTGGCGTTCATACTGGGCTTTTTGCAGCACCGGCATTTCCCGTCGGCACGGCGGGCACCAGGTGGCCCAGAGGTTGATCACCAGCGGGCCGCCCTGGTAGTCGCGCAATTGCACCTCCTGGCCCTGGGCATTGCGCAGGGTGATTTCCGGCAGGCGCGTGCCTTGTTCGTAGAGGGTCATCGACAGGCTGGCCAGCAGCCAGAACGCCAGGCCACTGCCCAGTCCTAAACCCAGCGGCCGGCGCAGGGCCGGACGTCGCCAGCAGAACAGCACGGTGCCCGACAGCAGTGCCAGCACCCCCGGCCAGGCGAGGAAACCACCGTCGCGGATATCCAGCACCTGCAACGGATCGTCGCGAAAATAGCTCCAGTAGGCGATCACGAAACTGATTCGCGCCACCAGCATGGCCAGCATGAACAGACCGAACAGCACCGACTCCGGGTTGTCACCGCCCCGTTTCGCCACCCGCCAGCCCACCAGCGTCGCCAGGGCGAGGGCGAGCAACAACAGCAGGTGGTTGATCGACAACGCGAAGGTACCGAGGGTCAGGGTGAGCATCAGCGAACATCCCGTGTGCTGTTCCAGTTCTGGAGAAAAGCCTTGGCATCGACTTCGCCGGTAATCCGGCTGCCCCGGCGTTCCTGGCCGTCCGGCGCGAGCCACAGCAGGGTCGGTGGGCCCGGTACTTCATAACGGCCGAGCAGTTCGCGGCTGGCGGCGTTGTCGTTGGTCACATCCAGGCGCACCAGCCGGACATCGCCCAGGGCAGCCTGTACCTCGGCCTGGGAGAAGACCGTTTTTTCCATGATCTTGCACGACACGCACCAGTCGGCGTAGTAGTCCACCAGCACCCATTGGCCCTGGGCCTTGGCCGTGTCCAGTTCGCGCTGCAAGGCGGCCGGGTCCTTGAGGGTGATAAAGGCATCGTGGGCCGCTGCGTTGCCATTGGCCGTTGTCGTGCCGGTATAGACGTGCAACGGCTGCCACAGCTCGGTGCTGCCGCCGGCGGCACCGACCACCAGAATCGAGCCCCAGAGACCGAGCAGGGTGCCCACGCAGGCACTCAGCAGGGCGCCGCGTCCAGGCTGGCGGCCCTGTCTCCAGGCGCAGCAGGCGATGATCAACAGCAACGCGCCCCACAGACCGAGCCACAGCGATTCGCTGACCACCGGGCGGATCATCAGCACGGCGATGCCGAGGAACAGGAAGCCGAACACCGCCTTGACCCGGTCCATCCAGGCGCCCGGCTTGGGCAGGAAGCGGTTGCCCACGGTCACCAGCAGCAACAGCGGCAAACCCATGCCGATGCCCATGGTGAACAGCACCAGGCCGCCTTCGACGATTTTTCCGCTCTTGGCGATATACAGCAGGGCACCGGCCAGGGGTGCGGTCATGCACGGGCCGACCAGCAGGCCGGAGAGGGCGCCGAGTATCCCGGCGCCCAGCAGGCTGCCGCCGCGCCGACCGCTGCCGGCGTTTTCCAGGCGATCACGCAGGGCCGCCGGCAATTGCAGTTCGAAGAAACCGAACATCGGCAGGGCCAGCACCACGAACAACGCGGCGAAGCTGCCCAGCAGCCAGGGTTGTTGCAGCAACGCCTGCAAGTTGCCGCCGAGCAGGGCCGCGAGCATGCCCAGCGCGGCATACACCAGCGCCATGCAGATCACATAGCTGCCGGCCAGGGCAAAACCACGCCGTGGACTGGCGCCACTGCCCACCACCAGGCCGGCGAGGATCGGCAGCATCGGCAGCATGCACGGGGTGAACGCCAGTAGCAGGCCGATGCCGAAGAAGATCAGCAGGCTCCAGCCCAGGGCATTGTGTTGCAGGCTGGCGGCCAGGGATTGGTCCTGTGCCTGAGCCTGGCCTGGCGCCGTGGACACCGGGGCCTTGCCGCCCAGATCGACGACCTGGCTTTGGGGCGGGTAGCACAGGCCGGCGTCGGCGCAGCCTTGCCAGCCCACGGTAACCTTGCCACTGGCGCCGGCCGGGATCAGCAGCTCGAGTTCGCTGCGATAGACCTGCTGGTCGCCGAAGAACTCGTCGCTGTGGTGCTCACCCGTGGGCAGCGCGGGCCGTTGGGCCGCGTCGAGGCCGTCGAGCTTCAGGCGTTTCTGGTAGAGGTAGTAGCCGTCGGTGATCTGCCAATACAGCCGGGTTTGCCCGGAGGGCAGGGTCTCGGTGCTGAAGGCGAAGGCCTGGCCGACGGGCAGGAAATCCGGCTTTTTTACCGCGAACGGATCGTTACCGGCCTGGGCCAGGCCTGCGAAAAGGACAAAAACAAAGGTCAACAACCAACGCATAAAAAAGCCTTAGAACCGTGGCAAGTGGGGCAAGCCTGCAAGCAGGCGATTAACCGATCATTAACCCGATTTTATCCGGGTTGTACACGGACTTTGTAGGCGCCGGGTGATTAACTATTCTGCGGGCATTGGCGGCATAATCGCCGCTTAATCCATTTGCGTTCCAATCGACACATTTGCGCAGGTATCCCCATGCATGTACTGGTTTGCGAAGACGATGAACTGATCGCCAGCGGCATCAAGGCCGGACTGACCGCCCAGGGCATGATCGTCGAGCATGTCGCCAACGCCGCGGCGGCGCGGGCCATGTTGCGCGCGGCCGAGTTCGACGTGATGGTACTTGACCTCGGCCTGCCCGACGAAGACGGCCTGAAGCTGCTGGCACAACTGCGCCAGAAGGGCCTGGAGATACCGGTGCTGATCCTCACCGCCCGCGACTCGGTGACCGACCGGGTCGACGGCCTGCAGGCCGGCGCCGACGACTACCTGCTCAAGCCCTTCGACCTGCGCGAACTCTTCGCCCGCCTGCAAACCCTGCTGCGGCGCGTGGCCGGGCGCAGCGTCAACCTGATCGAGCACGGCGCCCTGAGCTACGACCCGAGCAGCCGCGTGACCCTGCTCGGCGGCCAGCCGGTGGACCTCTCGCGCCGTGAGCAGGCGCTGTTGCAGGCGCTGCTGCACAACCGCGGCCGGGTCCTCTCCAGCGAGCAACTGAAAGACAGCGTCTACGGTTTCAGCGACGAGCTGGAAAGCAATGCCTTGAACGTGCATATCCATCACCTGCGCCGCAAGCTCGGCAACGGCATTGTCGAAACCGTTCGCGGCCTCGGCTATCGACTGGGCCCGGCGGGTAACGAGGACACCGCGTCATGATGAGCCTGCGTCTGCGCCTGAGCCTGACCATCGGCGCGGCGTTTATCCTGATCTGGGCCCTGGCCGCGACCTGGATGCTCAGCGACCTGCGCCACCAGATGATGTTTTCCCTCGACCAGCGCCTGGTGGCTTCGGCGCGCATGGTCGCCGGGTTGCTGGAGCAGTTGCCGCCGATTTCGACCAAGGGCGACGGCACCCATTTCAGCGCCGAACAGCTTAATATCCCGGGAGGCATGGCCTGCCAGGTCAGCTCCCTGCGTGGCGAGATCCTGGCCCGCAGCCACAACAATCCAGAGCAGGCCCTGGAGGACCAGACCGCCGGTTTCCATGACCAGATGATCGACGGCGCGCCCTGGCGCAGCTTCACCCTGGTGCGCGGCGACGTGCATATCACCACCGCCGACCGCCAGGTCGAACGCGAGGCGCTGAACCTCTCGGTGCTGCTGGCGGCCTCGGTGCCGGTCGGCGTGGCATTGGTGGGTTGCCTGTGCCTGCTGTGGCTGGGGATCGGCCAGGGCCTGGCGCCGCTCAATCGCATGCGCGATGCCTTGATGCGCCGTAGCCCCGACTCCCTCGAACCCTTGCAGGTGCAGCCGCTGCCCCGGGAATTGCAGCCGTTGCTGGACACCCAGAACCAGCTGTTCCAGCGTATCGGCAAGACCATCGAACGCGAGCGCCGCCTGACCGGCGATGCCGCCCACGAACTGCGCAGCCCGCTGACCGCGATCAAGACCCACCTGCAAGTGGCGCGCATGACCGAAGGCGCGGCCCGTGACCAGTCCCTGGCCCACGCCGAGGCCGGCGCCGACCGCCTGCACCGGACCCTCGAGCAATTGCTGCTGTTGGCGCGGGTCGAAGGCAGCCTGTCGTTCGACGATGGTGTGCAGTGCAATGCCGAGCAGGTGGCGCGCCTGGCGATCCAGGATTCGGCCAATGGCAATCGTGGTCGCATTGCCTTGCACCTCTCGGACAACTTCTCCGCGGCGCCGCTGGAAATGCCCTCGACCCTGTCCATCGCCGCCTTGCGCAACCTGCTGGACAATGCCCTGCGCCACACACCGGGGGATGCGCCAGTGGAATTGAACGTGGAAACCATCGGCAACCGCGTGCGCTTCCAGGTCCGCGACCACGGCCCGGGCATCGCCCCGGACGATCTGCAACACCTGACCCAACGTTTCTGGCGCAACAGCACCAGCACCGGTTGCGGCCTGGGGCTGGCGATTGTCAACGCCATCGTCCAGCGTTGCGGCTGCGTGCTGCACTTCGACAGCCGTCCCGACGGGCTGCGGGTCGAACTGACCATGCCGTTGCAGGCGGTCTGAACCCCCTCTCCTGAAAAACTCCTGATGCAAAGCGTCGCCCGGGTGTAAATCCTGGCGCCGCCGGTGCGTTTCCAGAACACAAAGCCTGCGCGCACCCGCGCGCGGGCACAGGGTTTTGGTCACTATCAGCAGAGTATTGAGGGATCGAGAGATGTCAGTCGCTACCAGCCTTATCGAAAAATTACCGGTGGGTGCCAGTCAGCTGCCGGTTGGAACGCTCTATCAGTTCGACGAGTCGCCGATCCTGGCCCGTCAGAGTCGCCAGGAATCCAACGCTCGCAGCTACCCACGGCGTATCCCCCTGGCGCTCAAGCGCGCCAAGGGCCTGTATGTCGAGGATGTCGAGGGCCGCCGTTTCATCGACTGCCTGGCCGGTGCCGGGACCCTGGCCTTGGGGCACAACCACCCGGTGGTGATCGAGGCGATCCAGCAGGTCCTGGCCGATGAGCTGCCGCTGCACACCCTCGACCTGACCACGCCGGTCAAGGACCAGTTTGTCCAGGACCTGTTCGGCTTGTTGCCCGAGGCCCTGGCCAAGGAGGCGAAGATCCAGTTCTGCGGCCCCACCGGCACCGATGCGGTGGAGGCCGCGCTGAAACTGGTGCGTACGGCCACGGGGCGCAGCACCATCCTGTCCTTCCAGGGCGCCTACCACGGCATGAGCCAGGGCGCCTTGAGCCTGATGGGCAGCCTGGGGCCGAAAAAACCGCTGGGTGCACTGTTGGGCAATGGCGTGCAGTTCCTGCCGTATCCCTACGACTACCGTTGCCCGTTCGGCCTGGGTGGCGCGCAGGGGGTCAAGGTCAACCTGCATTACCTGGAAAACCTGCTGAACGATCCCGAGGGTGGCGTGCAGTTGCCGGCGGCGATCATTGTCGAGGCGGTGCAGGGCGAGGGCGGCATGATCCCGGCGGACCTCGACTGGCTGCGCGGCCTGCGGCGGATCACCGAGCAGGCCGGCGTGGCGCTGATCGTCGACGAGATCCAGAGCGGTTTCGGGCGTACCGGCAAGATGTTCGCCTTTGAACACGCCGGCATCATTCCGGACGTGGTGGTGATGTCCAAGGCCATTGGCGGCAGCCTGCCCCTGGCGGTGATGGTCTATCGCGACTGGCTCGACACCTGGGCCCCGGGCGCCCATGCCGGGACCTTCCGTGGCAATCAGATGGCCATGGCCGCCGGTTCCGCGGTGATGCGTTATCTCAAGGAACACGACCTGCCGGCCCACGCGGCGGCCATGGGCGCGCGTTTGAGCGAGCACCTGCGCATCCTGCAGCGGGACTTCCCGCAGCTGGGCGATATCCGTGGGCGCGGCCTGATGCTGGGGGTCGAACTGGTCGATCCGAGCGGTACCCCGGATGCCCAGGGTCATCCGCCAGCCTTTGCGCGCCTGGCGCCGCTGATTCAGCGTGAATGTCTCAAGCGCGGGCTGATTCTCGAACTGGGCGGGCGTCACGGTGGCGTGGTGCGGTTCTTGCCGCCCCTGGTGATAAGCGCGCCTCAGATTGACGAAGTGGCACGGATTTTCGGTGATGCGCTGGCGGCGGCGGTGGCCGGCCTCTAATTTTTTGCCGGGCTTCAACGTTTCCTTCTACACGAGCGCTGCGCAGCGGGCGCGGCCTCATCCCCACACGACGGAGAACAGCAATGACTTCAGTATTCGACCGCGACGACATCCTCTTCCAGGTAGTGGTCAACCACGAGGAGCAATATTCCATCTGGCCGGACTACAAGGCGATCCCCAATGGCTGGCGCGCCGTGGGTAAAAGCGGTTTCAAGAAAGAGTGCCTGGACTATATCGAAGAGGTCTGGACCGATATGCGCCCGCTGAGCCTGCGCCAGAAAATGGAGGCGCAGGCCGTCGCGGGTTGAAGGCTTGCCCCCGCGCGCGATGGGGGCCGACTGTTCAGAGATCGTGATGGGCTATGTAAGGGTCCAGATTCTTCGCGTAGATCAATTCGCGCTTCAAATGATCGAGATCGTCAAAGACTTCCGATCCGTCGTAGCCCAGTGCTGGTGCTTTAAGGCAGAGCTGGTCGGGCATCCCGGCCTTTTGCAGGATCGGGATGACCTTCAATGAGCGGTCCGTTGAGCGATAGACCAGCACGGGGCCGTTCTCGACCTGGCCGAACAGAAACATGCCAGGTCGATGGAGTTGAGGATGGGTATCGAGCCTGAGTGTCCCGGGCAGGCCTCCGGGCGTCCCGGCCACCTGCACCATGCCGATGCTCTTGAGCCGCCATACCAGATCGCCAATGCTGCTGAATCTTTCGCTGTCAGGAATACCGGATCCGGCCGGGGCAAGGAACTGTCCTTCGCTGGCAATCAATGGGATCTCCGTGTAGGGCCTGTCTTTAGGTTTCTGGACCAGCAGGAAACCCTCGTTGGTGGTTTCAATCAGGAAGTCCGATGGCTTGTGCAGACACTCCCTGGAGTTGTGCTGGTTGGGGCGCAGGGGGGAGGACTGAATACTGATCTCCAGCTTCAGGTCCGCGCGGACCTGATGAACCCCATTGGAAAAAAGCGCCACTTCGCCGCTGTCTGGCGTGATCCGTAGCGCCGGCTTCCCCCCCGTGGCGACAGTACGCAGGCCCACCGCGCCTTGTAATTCGGCCAGACCGGGTATTTGCCTGAGCGTGTTGACATGGATACTTTCCACCAGCGCCAGCCATCGATGCGCACCGTATTGCTGTTGGTCGGCGCTGATCAGCTTGTGGGCAATATAGTTGAAGGTGGACAAGCGCCTGATGCTCGGACTCCATGCCGGGTCCCGGTTCTGCACGCGCTTCCCATCGGGATAGCTGATGGCCGTGTCCAGTGCCTGGATCCTGATACCGTGCTGGCGAGCGCCGACCAGCAATTGCCGCAGTGAATACTTGCCCTTCGGATCAATCGAGTCCTTGCTGTCCTCATTGCGAAGCAGGTTCTTCAGTTCGTCGGGTATCACACCCGTGGTGTGAAAATCGTCCAGAAGCTGCTGGTCGAAGTCTTTCATCAGGTGCTGTACATAAATCCTTTGCACCTGCAGCTTCGAGAGAACCGGCAGGTTGTCGATCAGCAGTTGCCTCGCCATGGTTGACTTGGCGCCAGCCCCCAGCACCAGTCCCTGGCTGTTTTCGTAGATTTTTTCAAGGAACTGCGCCGGAGGACTTTCTGCCGGTAACTGCGGCACTGGGCGTTGGCCAGGGATGACCTGGGAGTGGGAAAAGAAGGCCTGGGCGGTTTTCTCCAGGAGTTCCTTGCGGCGAAAGAATTCGCTGCGGATATTGCGATTGACGCTATTCGTGGCATTGCCGGAGTCCATTATCGCGACACCCTTTTTTTCGCGGATTTCGGGGTTGAGCAAGTCCCTGAAACGGGGCGAAGCTTCAAACGAGACATTCCAGGGTACTTTTACCGACAGTTTCAGGTCGGCGCCGATGAAGTTGGTATGGGTGGTGCTGGAGGCGACCGGCAGCAGCGTTTGTGCCGCGGGCCCGATCACCACATCTTCGACCTGCAGGCCGATAACGCCTTGGGCCATGGCCAGTCCCGGGGCAATTCCGGAGTGACGGCTATTGGCATGTTTGTTTTCCAGCAGGGCAATCCATTTACCCCCGGCGCCATTCAGCCGATCGGCGTGGATGACCTGATTGGCATGCTGGACCATCACCCGTCCGTGGTCGAACAGGGCGCGTTCATCTTTCGAGAGTGAGTAGCTCGCCGCACAATCGAGCGCCTGAACCCGAATACCGTGAGCTTGCGCGGTGCTGACCAGGCGATGGTAATTGTAAAAGCCCGGCGAGGAGCTGCCATACACGGTGCCCAGTACTCGCAAGTGGGTATCCAGTTGATGGCTCATGATTCCGGTTTTGTGGAAGTGGTCCAGGTGAATCTGCTCGATATCGGTTCTGAGGTGTTCCAGATAAAGGGTTTTCACGCCTTTTTCAGCCAAGGTGGCCATGTTCTCGATCAGGAAAAGCTTGCTGCCCGGGCTGGTCAGCACTTCGCCGAGGACCAAGCCTTCGGCGTTTTGATAAAAGGCTTCGATCATTGCGCGAGGGCTGGTGCCACGGCTTGGCTGGGGGCGCGTGGGCGCGGGCGGCAGTGCGCTGTTTCTGAAGAAAGTGTCGGAATTCGCCAGCAGCCGTGCGCGCAGCTCCACGAGCTTCTTCTTCGTGGCGATTTGCACGAGGGAACTGCTGGTGTTCGACAAGGCTGGCGCCTGGGCGACAACCAGTCGATGTTCCTCAGGCAGTTGATACTGACGCAAGGCCGTTGCAGCACTGTTTTCTTTCCAGATATCGCTGCCCGCGACCCGGTACAAGGCCGGGCCCGAGGGTAGGAACTCTTCCCGCGCCTGGGCGCAGTAGGACCTGACGCTTTCGTCATAGCGGACCATGACCACCTGGCCATCTTCGAGATTGACGAACTTGCGCTGCTGGGCCACGCGAAACCCTTCGCTGTCGGCGGGCGGCAGGCCTTTGGGCGCGGGCCTTGAGTAGGCGCTCAAGGGGCGGCCCGGCGACAGGCTGTTGGCAACGGGCCCGGTGATGTTGCTGATGGCAATGGGGGCTGCGCCGGGGATTCGTGCGACGGGAGCCACTGCCGGCCTGACGGGCGGTATGCCCCCGGGTGCGCTCGGCAGCACCGGGGTGCCGGTGGCGGGCAGGCGGTTGCGTATCGCCGGGCTGATTTCGGGGAGTCTGATGGCCGGCAGATCGGGTTGTCCGGTGCCGGAGGTGCCGGGGCGAATCGGTGTTCTGGGGGACATGACGGAATCCTTTCGTTGATCGTGGTCTCACTGGGGCCGGCCAACGGCGCGTCTTGCGCCGCGGGCAAGCCCGCTCCGGTTTTGCTCGTGTAGGCTTGGAAGCCCCGTGCGGCTAGCGCGGGGTGTGGATAAACAGGTCCGCGGAGTCGACGAGGGAGGCCTCGTCGTTGTCGGTGCGCCACTGCCGCGTCAGCGTGTCGTAAGTGATCGCGTCGTAGGCCGCCTGGGAGCGTGTACTTGACGTCGAGTCGCTGATCACCCTGAGTCCTTTGATCCTGACGCGGTTGCTGGCCAGCTGGTCGTCTGCCTGATGCTGTTCGATACAGCGCTTTATGGCGTCCAGATCGGCATGGGCGCGGGCATCCAGTTCCTGCAGCAACAGCTGGTCGAAGATCCGGTCCACCTCATACCGGGCGCCGGATGTCACGACGATGTAGATCAGGTCCATCGGTTGCGCGGGATCGTCGTGGGTCGGCAGCAGGAAGCGGATATTGCCGACCCATAGCTGCTGGGGGGCGATCCTGATATCGCCGGGCGTTACGATCTGCGCGCTTGCCTGGGTATGGATGTACCAGGTCGACGCATTGGTGATTTTCGCCAGGGCTCCCGGCGTCGACAGGTGGATGGTCGCGCCGGAGCAGGGATAGAGTTCATAGGTTGAACTCATTCCCTCCAGGGTGTAGATCGTCGAGGCGCCGCCGGCTTTGAAGTCGACGCGCTGCGGATGGTCCTTCAGCAAGGCGCTCTGGCTTTCCGGCGAACGGAACAGGCAGTTGCCGGTACGCCTGCGTAATGAGGCACGGCCATCGATGCTCCTGATGCCCGGGTTGCGGCTGTCGTCGAGATAGCTGGCGGTTGGCGCGCCGACCTGGTACGAACTGCCATCGCGCAGCACCAGGACAATCCCATGGTTCAGGTCGAACCCCGTGGTATGCAAAGCGGCACCGACATCGGTCGCTTTGCCCGCGCCTTCGACCACCCAGTCCTTGAGCGTCAGTTGTGTCTGGTCGTCGAACCGCAGGCTCAGGCTGGCCTCGCTGTAGCTCAGGTAGTTGAAGGCACCGATCCTCTTCGATTGCACCTGGTAACGCGTGCTGACCTGCTCGATCTCAGCGCTGTCGTAGTCGAGGAACAGCGTGGTTGAGGGGCGCGTGTCGTCGGGTGTGACCTGGAAGGTCGTGTGCAGGGTCTGCCTGGCGATGAAGTAGCCGTTCGTCGAGGCTCCGGGAAGCCTGTACTCGCCGCCATTGACGGGCTGCGGGGCTGGCGGGAGTTTCCCGAGGACCAATACCGTTACCCGGATATCATGGTCGTCGGTGCCTTCCAGGGTGGCCGGCAGATCGGGTTTGAGGGTGTGGCCTTCCTGGGTGACAAACAACAACAGGTCATTTTGCAGTTGCCGCCCGCCGTCGTGCCTGTAGACATCCCGGATGGTCAACTGGTGACTGGGCAGCACGCCATTTTCGTCCCGCAACGAGGTGACAACCAGCGCGGTGTCAACGATGCGCCAGCTCTGGATACGCTCCATGGGCCAGTCCAGTTCGATGGTACTGGGTTCACCGCCGTCCTCGTCGAGGATCACGGTTCTTCCCGCAGGGGTAATCCGGTAGTGGTCCTTGCCGGCTCCTCCAGCGACCCTGCTCTGGGTACCCTTGAGTATGAAGTGGTCGTCGCCGTCACCGCCGCTCGCCTGGTCGTCCGAGCCCTGCAGGGTGATGTGATTGGCCTGCGAGTTACCGTTCACGCGACTGCTGCCACCGGCAAGGGTCTCGACATGCTCGATGGAGTCCAGCGTGGCATAGGCGACCGGGTTGAGGTCAGCGGCGTTGCGCCGCAAACCCAAGGTGCCGCTGTCCAGGTCAACCGCGTGGCCGACGAACCGGAAGCTATTGCGAGATGGGACCTGCCCTTGCAGCGACAGCGTATCCTGGCCGCCTCCACCCTGTAGCGCACTGATGGCGGGCACGCTGGGGGCGGTCAGGGTGGCCTGGGCCTGGAACAGAAAGGCGTCATCCTGATCGCCGCCGGTCAGGGTCTTTTTACCGGTCGAAAAGGCAAAGTAATTGGGTTTGCCGGGCACGCCGATGACCCGGTCGTTGCCGCCGCCCAATTGCCAGAGCAGGCCCTTTTTTTCCCCCGGCGTTCCGCTGACCAGACCCGGGATTTGCCCCAGGCCCTTTGCGGCATCGATGACATCGTCGCCTTCGCGGACCACCGGCGTATTGACGGTCGTATAGGGTTGTTCCTCGCCCTCATCCCAGCGCGCTGCCCAGTGTTTGACGGGCTCCAGCTCAACGTGGAAGTTGCCGTTCACCACCCCCGCGAGGGTTTCCTTCATTTCCACGTCGAGGAGCGCCCTGGCGCGGGTTTCCAGGGCCTTGCCATAGTCGACCCGGGTGCGCTCGACCAGGTAGCGGTCCATGACCTCCTGGTCCAGCGCCTGCCCGGTAAAGGCGAACCAGCCCGAACGCCAGCGCTCGTTGACGCTCAGCTCGATATAGTCGTCGATATCGTCGACCTGGCGCACGGCGCTGTAGATCTTCGCACCGACGATCAACACCGCGCAGGCGACGAGACCGAGCGGGCCGGCGGAGCTGAAGCCGGCGGCGGCGGCCGCGCCGAGGGCCAGCGACAAGGTGGCGCTGGCAATGCTGAACCCGGCGGTGACGTAATGGTCCATGGCCTCCTTGCCGCTGGCCTTGGCGGCATTGTTGAACGCCACCACGGCACTGTGGATATCGAACGGCAGGGTCAGCACATTGCCCAGCAGGCCGGCACTGCGGCTGACCAGCAGGCCGGCGGAGGTGGCGCGAAAGCCCTGGAAAATCCTGCCGCCCTGGCTGAGCAGGGCCTCCCCGGTTTTCCGCAAGCCGCGCTCGACCAACACCGACGTCAGCTCGGCGCCAATACTGCCGGCATTCACGGCCGCCTCGGTGACGTCGCGCTTTTTCAGCGCTTCACGGATGCCGACCAGGCCGCTGTAGATCCCGTAGGCCTGCATGCCGGATCCCGCCGTGAGCATGCTGCGGCTCTTGGCGGTATCGATCCAGCTCGGAAGGCTGAAGGTGACATATTTGTGCGTGAGAATTTGCAGGTTCTGCAAGCGCACCAGCAACTGATTGAGATGCTTCATCAGGTTGGCGGCCAGCGCCGGTTTTTCTGTCCCGAGCAAGGGCGGGGCCTGCAGGGAACGTTGCGAGCCTATTTCAAACAGCACGTCGATCGGGCGCTGATGGGTGTCGTCCCCGGTCTCCAGATGCCGTTGCAGTTTATCCGGATCGAACTGCAAATCATCCACCAGGGCCCGGCCGCTGCCCTGGAGTTGCGGGGCGGCACTGTCGAGGGCGCGTCCGCCGAGCCTGGCGCCCATGTCGTAGAGTTCCACGCGACTGATGACAAAGCTGTCCAGGGTCACCGGTCCCAGGCGCGCGTCCAGTTCGGCGAGGCCGGCCCGGCCCCTGGCCGGTGAGGGAACGGGGCTGGTGGAAGGCTTCCTGACGGCAGGGTTTGCCACAAGGTCCGAGATGACAATGCCATCGACCGGCCTGGCGACCCGATCATTCCTGCTGAGTGTGTTGGCCATGGATAAATCCTTTTATCGTGAGTTTTGAGGAACCGCACGAAGGAGTATCTCCAGGGGTGTTTTTGCGCTTGAGGTATCTGTTTATGGTTTCAGCCTGTCCTTGTCGGGGATGAGCGGAATTTGCAGCGGGACAACGCTTGTCTATAAGGGAGCCAGTTTCTCCAGGACTTGCGTGATCGAGTCTTCAAGCCCGGTCAGCGGGTCGGCGTTCTCGTTCTCGAGCACCAGCAGCGTACTGCCGGCCTGACTGATCGCCGACTTCACGGCCTGCGGAGGCTGACGGTGATCCAGCACCAGTTTCACCTCGGCGTCCTTGAGGGTTGCGCTCAGCTTGGCCAGGGCTTCGGGCGTCCATTGCTCGTCGGCCCGGGCATCGACCTGGATCAGCTCCAGGTTGAGTCCGCCCAGCAGGTAGTTGAAGCGCTCGGAGAGGCTGAACACGCTCAGGTTGTCGGCTTTGGCCAGTCGCGCTTCGCTGTCGGCGCTGAGTTTGAGCAGGCGCTGCTTGAGGGTCGCCAGGTTGCTTTCGATCTTCGGCTTGGCCTCGGGGGCCAGGCGCACCAGGTCGGCGGCGATCACATCGGCCATCCGTCCCAGGTTGTTGCTCGACAGCCAGGGCTGGCTGTTCAGACCGTCCACGCCGTTGCCCGGCTGCACCGCGATACCCGCCAGGCCGCCGTCCACCGGACGGGCCGCATCCACCTCGACGATTCGCACATTGTTGCGCCGGGCCATGGGGTAGAGCGGGTCCTCGGGCCACAGCGAACGCAGCCCGATCACCGCGTCGGCATTGCTCGCCAGCTTCTGCAGGGCCGGGGCCCCGCGACCGCTGAAATAGGCGCTCTGGCGACTGCCCGGCAGGTTGGCATCGGCGGCCCGTTGCAGTTCCACGTCGGTGTCCTTGAGCAGGATTTCGCCCAGGCCGTAGGTGATCGGCAGGCTGGCGAGAATGCGCACCGGTTTGGCCGTGCTGCTGGCATGCAACGCCACAGTGCCCAGGCCGTGATTGGCGGTGATCTGCAGAGGCGCCTGGTTGGCGAACGACGCTACGCTGTACAGGCTACTCAGGGTAAGGGCGAGTGCCAGGGGACGAAAAACAGGCATTTATCCAATATTCCCTTTGAGGCTGGGCACGGTGCCACGGGCGAGCGCCGCGAGGGCGAAGGCGATACCGGCCATCAGGATGATCGCCGCGCCGGACGGCACGGGCAGGTCGAACAGGATCGGCAACAGGATGCCGCAGAGCGTGCTGACGGTGGCAATCGCCACCGAAATCCAGAAGAACCCCTTGAGCGATTGGCTGAGCAGGCGCGCGGCGGCGGCCGGAATCACCAGCAGGGCGCCCACCAGGATTGCGCCGATGACTTTTACCGCCGCCACGGTGATCAGCGTCACCAGCACCACGAACAGGTAGTCGAGGGTTTTCACCGCGACACCGCGCACCGCCGCCAGTTGCGGGTTGAAACTGGCCAGCATGATGCGGTTGTACAACGGCAGGCTCAGGCCCATCACCAGGCTGCCGACAATCAGCAGCACCAGCAGGTCGTCGCCGTTGACCGTCAGCACCGAACCGAACAGCACGTTTTCCAGGATATGCACGTTGATCTTGCCGGCCAGCACCAGCAGCAGGCTGGCACCGAGGGCCAGGGACACCGAGAGAAACACCCCGATCAGGGTATCCGGCGCCAGGCCGGTGCGGTTGCGCAGGTAGTTGAGCAGCACGCCGAACAGCAGGCAGTAGCCGAACAGGCTGCCGTAGGGGCCGGTGTAGGGTTCGCCGAGCAGGATGCCGATGGCCACGCCGGTCAGGGCCGCGTGGCCCACGGCTTCGGAAAAGAACGCGAAGCGCTTGACCACCACCAGGGTGCCGAGGCCGCCCAGCACCGGGCCAATCAACAGCCCGGCGATCAGGGCATTGACTACAAAACCGTAAGCCAGTGCCGCCGGCAGGAAACCGGACGAGGCCCAGCCCTGGATCATCAGGCGAAAAGCTTCATAAGTCATGGCCGGGTCTCCTCGTTGAGGCTACGCGGATGGGTGGAGAACAGGCTCAGCAGGCGGTCCGGGGTCAGGGCCTCGGCCGGCGAGGCATCGAACAGGATGCGGCGATTGAGGCCGGTGACCCGGTCGGCCAGGCGCTTGACCGCTTCCAGGTCATGTTCGATCCACAACACGGTGATGCCGGCGCGACGCCAGTCGAGCAGCAAGCGCTCGAAAACCTGGATGCCGGCTTCGTCCAGGGCTGACATCGGTTCGTCGAGCACCAGCAGTTGTGGCGCCGGTATCAGGCCCTGGGCCAGCAATACCCGCTGCCGTTCGCCACCGGACAAGGCGCCCATGCGGCGCTTGCGTTTGTCCTGCATGCCGACCCGTTCCAGGGCCTCGCCAATCGCTCCGGCGAAATGCCGGGACAGTCCGAGGAAAGCCGGACGGCGCTGGCACATGGCGGCCATGAAATCGTCGACGGTCATCGGCAGACCGCGGTCGAACTCCAGGGCCTGGGGCACATAGCCGATGATCCCGGGAGCCTCGGGCCATTCCAGGCTCAGGCGTCCCTGGTGGGGCATCTGCCCGAGCAGGGTCTTGATCAGCGAGCTCTTGCCGCCACCGTTGGGCCCGACCAGGGCGTGCACATGACCGGGGCGAACCTGGAAGCTGACCTGATCGAGAATGGTGGTGTTGCCCAGCACCAGATCGATGCTGTCGAACTTCAACGTCGGGCCGATGGCCCGGACGACCAACCGTTCGGCGGCGGTCATACCCCGGCCTCCTGAATCGCCCGGACCACGGTGTCCAGGTTGTCGCTCATTTCCTTCTCGTACTTGTCGGCGCTGTAGTCGCCATAGGAAATATGCGACAGCGGATAGATCCGCACCCCCGACTCGCGGCGGATGGTCTCGACATAGGTGGACGGGAAGTCCAGTTCCGAGAAGATCACCTTCACATCCAGCTCGCGCAGTTGGTCGATGGTCTTCTTCAACTGGCTCGGGCTCGGTTCGATGCCGTGGGCCGGCTCGACCACGGCGGTGACTTCCAGGCCGAACTCCCGCAGCAGGTAGTCATAGGCCGCGTGCACCGTCGCCACCCGCAGGTCGGCGTTGGGGGCCTGGGTGAGTTTTGCCAGGGCGTCGGCGCGGATCTGCCGCAGGCGCTTGCCGTAGGCCCGGGCGTTGGCGGTGTAGGTCTTGGCATTGTCCGGGTCGAGCTTGCCGAGTTCCCGGGCAATGTTGTTGACCTGGGCGATGGAGGCGCTGATGGAGAGGAAGGTGTGCGGGTTGACCACCTTGCCGGCACCCCGCGCGGCGGTGCCGGTGGCCGCCAGCAGCGGCACGTTTTCATTGGCCTCGATCACCGGGATATTGGGCTTTTCGCTGGCGGCGATCATGCGGTCGGCGAAGTCGTCATGACCGACGCCGTTGACCACGATCACATCCAGCGTGCCGATGCGCTTGATGTCCTCGGCGCGGGGTTCGTAGGCATGGGGATTGAAGCCGGCCGGGATCAGCGGCACTACTTCGGCCTTGTCGCCGACGATATTCGCCACGTAGCTGTAATAAGGATGCAGGGTGATACCGATGCGCAGGCGCTTGGCCGGGTCGGCCTGGACCTGGAAGGACAGCAGCAGGGGCGAGAGCAGCAGCGCGAGCAACAGGCGACGGCGGCCGAACAGAGCGGAAATGGACATGGGTAGACAGTCTTCCCTGGGGTGAGTCGGAAGGTTCAGTGCCGATGCTGGCGGGTTACGCCGGCATCGAATTGCGCGACCACCCGCTGCCAGCCGCCGGCGATCAGGGCGCTGTCGCTGAGGTCGGCGGGGGCCGCCAGGTTGTTGCTACGGTTGAGCCAGATGTCCGGCGCGGCGTTCGCATCGTTGCCGACCCGCATCAGGAACGAACCGGCAGTGGCCGTGGCGTGGCTCAGGCCGAAGTAGGCGCGCTGGTCGAGCAGGCGCCAGGCGTGGCCGCCGCGACTGACCGAGCTGGCGTCCTGGGCAAAGGGGGCAAAGCCTTCTTCGCCGAGTTGCTCGGGGGCGGGCAGGGCCTGCTGGTCCTGTTGCAGCAGGTGGATTTCGTCGAGGGTGACCCGCAGGTCGGCGTAGATGCCCTGCTCGCCGGCGCTCAGGTCGCGGCGCGCATCCACCTGATAGGCCTCGAGGGTGCTGACGTTCTGCTTCTCGCCATGCAGCGCCACCACGGAACCGGCGACCAGCAGCACGATCAGGCAGAACAGCAGCACGCAGAGGGTTTCATGGCCGGCCCCGGCGGGGCGGACGACCTGGGTGGTGGTGTTCATGGGGCTTCGATATCCCCATGGTCAATTTCAACGATATGCCCGGGACCGGCGTCGAACAGCACATAAAAATCGGTCGCCGGCTTCTTGAAGGTCAGGGTCGAATCCGCGCCCAGCTTGCCCGGCAGCAGGATGCTTTCGTCATAGCCGATCACGTCCAGGGTCACCCCGGTGGCCGCGCTGCCGTCGGAGAAACCGCCCTTGCATTGAATCTGCTCGGCATCGATCTGCTTGCACTCGCAGATCGGATTGTGGGCCAGGGCGCTGGTACTGAAACCGGCGGCCAGCAGCAGGAGGCCGGTGGCAAGCGTCTTGGGTGGCGTGAAGGTCATTTCCGCGCTCCTTGTTTGTCCAGCCAGGCAAGGGTGGCCGGGGAGGCCTGGCGCAGTGGAAAAGAGGCCTGGTGCACCGAACCGTCCCAGCCCTCGAGGGTGATCCACAGTTCGGCATCGTCCTGGGTCCGGTCGGGAATCGGCACCACGGCATTCATGCGATAGGCGGTGCCGAAGAAGATCACCCCGGCGGCGCGCAGGCTGCGGGGTTTGCCGACGCGCAGGTAGGCGGCCTTGATCTGTTCGCCGCAAACGTCGCACAGGCGGGCATTGAAGCTTTTCAGATAACCGGCGGGTCCGTCGCGACGCGGTCCTTCGTCCCAGAGTTCGGCCATTTCCAGGCTCCAGGGGCCGACCTGGATTTGATTGAGGTGCTTGCCCAGGCCGGTGTCGCCACGGAACAGCGCGGCATCGGAAAAGTAGCGCGGCATAAAGCCCAGGGGGATCAGCACCAGCAGGATATTCAGATGGAAGCGCCACTTGTGCCAGAAGCGGCGGAGGGGCGAGGGCGCCGGCAGCGGGCTGTCCTTGCTCACGGGGTCACCTCCGGGGTCTCGGTATTCCGCGCCCGGACCTTGGGCGCCGGCGCCCGTTCGGTCTTGCCGCTGCGTTTCAGGGCCTGGGCGGTAGCCAGGGCGGTGCGCTTGGTCCAGATCAGCAGGCCGCTCAAGACCATCATGCTCAGCACCAGGCCGAAGAAGAACCAGATCAGCTTGATCCACAGGCCGCCGAAATCCCCGGTGTGCAGGGGCCGCATCGATTCGGTGACGAACTCCAGGTTGTTGCGATCCGAGAGCAGGCGCGATTGTTCGATCTTGCCGCTGTAGGGGTTGATCTGCAGGGTCTGGTACATCAACGGATAACCGCTACGGCCGCCGACTTCGATGGGGCTGAAGGCATTGCCGGGCAGGCTGACAAAGCTCGAATCGAGCCCGGGAACCCGTTGCTGGGCGATGCGCAGGGCTTTGTCCGCGCCGAGCATCGGCGCCGGCCGGCCGTCGGGCATCAGCGGCGCGCTGTCATGGGAAATGATCGCCGGGATCGGCCGGCTGGCGAAGCTGATCTGGTTGTCGGCGAGGATCGCCTGGATCAGGAACCAGGTGCCGGTGATGGAAATCACCGCGATAAACCAGATCGACCAGATGCCGCTCAGCCGGTGGAAATCCCCCCAGAAAATCCGCGCGCCGTGGTTGAAGCGCAAGGTTGGCTTGAAGAAGCCCTTCCAGAAACGCTTGTACACCACCAGTCCGGTGACCAGCGACGCCAGCAGCGGTAGTCCGAGCAGCGACACCAGGTACCAGCCCCAGCTGTAACCGTTGACGAAAGGCACCAGCCACCAGCCGTGCAGGGCGCGGGTGAACTGCTTGAAGTCGAACGGCGGGCTGATGCCCTGGATCACCCCGGTATAGGGATTGACGTAGACGATCACCGAACGGCCGTCGGGGTAGTTGATATCGGCGCGCAAGGCGAAATGCGCTTCGTCCGGGCGAATGATCTGCTGGACGATCACCTCGGGATCGCTCTTGGCGATGGCGGCGATCACCTGGTCGAAGCTGAGCAGCGGCGCGTCGTCGAACGGCTTGCTGGCGCGGATCTCGGGATTGGCCAGCCAGACGATTTCCTGGCTGATCACCGCCAGGGTGCCGGTGACACAGACGATCAGGACAAAGAACCAGATGGGCAGCGCCAGCCAGCCATGGACCAGGAACCAGAGTCTTGAGCGGGATTTCTTCGAGGTGGAAGGCTTCGACATGGGAAAGCGGGGGCTCGATTTCTAAGGGTGTCATTTGGATAAGACGGATGAGCCTTGGAAAAACGTATAAGGAAATGAAAGTAAATGTTTCAGCGGTCAAAACCGCCTTGGTCGCCGAGCGACGTTGCCCGGTCCGCCTAATTTCCCTGTACGGCCATCCGTTAATCGAAGCACAGCCAAGTGCACGGCGCATTCGCGCGCCCGGCACTTGCGATCCGAGATCAAGGGAGAAGAGTCGTCATGAACACTGCATTGAGTTTGGATATCCGGCCGCTGCTGACCGGGTCGGGCACCTTGCCCATGCTGATCCAGGCGCCTGAACCCGGTCTCGACCTGCGCGAGGCGTTCGCCGAATGCAAGCCGCTGATCGACGCGCACCTGTACCGTGCCGGCGGGATTCTGCTGCGCGGTTTCGAGGTGGGCGGCGCCGAGGCCTTTCGCGAGTTCGCCGCCGGTTTCGGTCATCCATTGCTCAACTACGAGTTCGGCTCGACACCGCGCAGCAACGTGACCAAGGGGGTCTACACCTCCACCGAATACCCGGCGCACCAGAGCATTCCGCTGCACAACGAGCAGGCCTACACCCTCGAATGGCCGATGAAGATCTGGTTCTACAGCATGATCGCCGCGCAGACCGGCGGCGAGACGCCCATCTGCGACAGCCGTGAAGTCTATCGCCGGGTCCCGGCGCGGATCCGCGAGCGTTTCATCAGCAAGGGCCTGATGTACGTGCGCAACTACGGCAACGGCCTGGATGTGGAGTGGAGCCAGGTGTTCAACACCGAGGACGAGGCGCTGGTCGAGGCCTACTGCCGGGCCCATTCCATCGAATGCGAGTGGAAGGACGACGGCGAGTTGCGCACCCGCCAGCGCTGCCAGGCGGTGGCCCGGCACCCGGTGACCCAGGACATGGTCTGGTTCAACCAGGCGCATCTGTTCCATGTCTCGAACCTGCAGCCGGAAGTGCGCGAGACCCTGCTCGATGCGGTGGATGAGGAAGACCTGCCGCGCAATGTCTATTACGGCGACGGTTCGGCCATCGAGGTCGACCTGCTGGACGAAGTCCGTGGCGTGCTCGACGACTGCACCATCAGTTTTCCCTGGCAGGAAAACGATGTGCTGATGCTCGACAACATGCTCAGCGCCCACGCCCGTTCGCCGTTCACCGGCAAGCGCAAGGTGGTGGTGGCGATGGCCGAGGGGTACGCGCAATGAATCCGCGGGACGCACAGCAACTGGCCCGCCGTTTTATCGCGTTGCCGGAGGAGAAGCGCAAGGTCTTCCTCGCCGCGATGGACCGGGAGGGCGTCGATTTTTCGTTGCTGCCCATCGTTGCCGATAACGGCGTCGCCGAACGCGACGGCCTGTCCTATGCCCAGCAGCGCCTGTGGTTTCTCTGGCAGCTCGATCCCACCGGCGCGGCCTACAACCTGCCGATGGCCGTGCGCCTGAATGGTGTGCTGGAGCTGCCTGCGCTGGAGCAGGCCTTCAGCGCCCTGGTGGCGCGCCATGAGTGCCTGCGCACCACCTTTGGCCAGGACGGCGAGCGGGCTTTCCAGCGCGTGGCCGAGCCGAGCGCGGTACGCATCGCGATCAGCGACCTGTCCGCGCTGGCCCCGGACCTGCGCGTGCAGCGCGCCCGGCAAGCCATGGCCGAGGAGGCGGGGCAGGCGTTCGACCTGGAGCGCGGGCCGTTGCTGAATATTCGCCTGCTGCGCCTGGCCGAGCAGGAACATGTGCTGTTGCTGACCCTGCACCACATCATCGCCGACGGCTGGTCGATGAATATCCTGGTGGACGAGTTCACCCGTTTGTATGACGGCTGCGTCGCCGGCCAGGCACCGGGTTTGTCGCCCCTGACCGTGCACTACCGCGACTACGCCCTGTGGCAGCGCAGCTGGCTCGAAGCCGGTGAGCGTGAACGGCAACTGGCCTATTGGCGCGGGCACCTGGGTGAAGAGCATCCGCTGCTCGAACTGCCCACCGACCGAGCCTATCCGGCCCAGGCCAGTCACCGTGGCGCGCGCCTGGAAGTGCAGGTCGACGCGGATCTGCGCCAGCAACTCAAGACCCTGGCCCAGCGCCAGGGGGTGACCTTGTTCGTGGTCCTGCTGGCTTCGTTCAAGACCCTGCTATACCGCTACAGCGGGCAAACCGATATCCGTGTCGGGGGCCTGATCGCCAACCGTACCCGCAGCGAGACCGAGGGCCTGATCGGCTTCTTCGTCAACACCCAGGTGTTGCGCAGCGAGGTCAGTGGCCAGCAATCCTTCG
The DNA here is from genome assembly GCF_013385425.1 of Pseudomonas gingeri. GTDB lineage: Bacteria > Pseudomonadota > Gammaproteobacteria > Pseudomonadales > Pseudomonadaceae > Aquipseudomonas > Aquipseudomonas gingeri_D. The sequence goes on from NZ_JACAQA010000022.1 coordinate 131,297, forward strand.
CCGAGTTGCTGCAGCGCGTACGCGAGGCCGCCGCCGGTGCCCAGGCCCATCAGGAACTGCCTTTCGACGCCTTGATCGAGGCCCTGCAACCGGCCCGTAGCCAGAGTCACAACCCGCTGTTCCAGGTGATGTTCAACCACCAGCCGTTGGTTACCGATGTGCAGGGCAAGACCCTCGCCTGCGGGCTGCAGGTGCAGCACCTGGGTGCGGAGGAGGGGGCTGCGAGTTCGCGGGAGCACGCCGCCGCCAGCGACCTGATGCTGGAAACCCGCGAGGAAGGCGAGCAGCTGTTCGCCGCCTTTACCTATGCCGCTGATATTTTCGACGCTGAGACCATTGCCCGTCTGGCCGGGCACTGGCGCAATCTGCTGGCGGCTGTGTGCCGCGATCCGCAACAGGCGGTGGCGCAGTTGCCGATGTTGGTGCCCGAGGAAATCATCCAGTTGCTGGGCCATTCGACCGGCAAACCGGCATCGGTCGCTGATCCGATGCTGCTGCCGCAGCTATTCGAAGCCCAGGTCCGGCGGACCCCCGAAGCCACAGCGCTGATCCTCGCCGAACCCGAAGGTGCACCCCACCTGACCTACGCCGAACTGAACCGCCGCGCCAACCGCCTGGCCCATCTGTTGCGCGAGCGTGGCGTCGGCCCCGACGTGCTGGTGGGGCTCGCCGTGTCCCGCAGCCTGGAAATGGCCGTGGCCATCCTCGCCGTGCTCAAGGCCGGTGGCGCCTATGTGCCGCTGGACCCGCAAACCCCCATCGAGCGCTTGCAGCACGTCCTGCAGGACAGCGGCCTGCAACTGTTGCTGACCCAGAGCCCTTGGCTGGCCAGCCTGCCGACCTTCCAGGGCGGCGAAATCCTCTGCCTGGACCAGCTCGACGACTCGGCCTTTTCCGACCACGACCTGCCGCCAGGCATCGAGCCGGATTCCCTGGCCTATGTGATCTACACCTCGGGCTCCACCGGCCGGCCGAAAGGCGTGGCGATCAGTCATGTCGCCCTGGCCGAGTTTATCGCCCGGGCCAGCGAATACAGCCAACTGGTGGACTCCGACCGAGTCCTGCAAATGGCCATCAGCAGCTTCGACGGCTTTGTCGAACAGTTCTTCCCGCCGCTGTGCCTGGGCGCCTGCGTGGTCCTGCGGGACGGGCGCCTGTGGGACAGTGCGACCCTGCATGACGCGATCCTTGAACACGGCATTACCCTGGCGGACCTGCCGGCCGCCTACTGGCACCTGCTGGTCCAGGACTGGGCGGCCCGTCCGCCGCAGCACTACGGCGTACTGCGGCAGATCCATATCGGCGGCGAGGCCATGGCGGTCGACGGCCTGCGTCTCTGGCCGCTCGCCGGCCTGGGCCACGTACGGCTGATCAACACCTATGGCCCGACCGAAGCCACCGTGGTTTCCACCACCCATGACTGCTCGGCATTGTTGCCCGAAGACGTGTCCTGGCGCGGTGTGCCCATCGGCCAGGGGTTGCCCAGTCGACGGCTGCTGGTGCTGGACGACGAACTGAACCTGCTGCCCCAGGGCGCGGTCGGCGAGTTGTATATCGGCGGGCCCGGACTGGCGCGCGGCTATCAGGGGCAACCGGCCCTCAGTGCCCAGCGCTTTATCGTCGATCCGTTCAACCCCGGCGAGCGCCTCTACCGCAGCGGCGACCGCGCCCGCCTGCGCGCCGACGGTGCCCTGGAGTACGTCGGTCGGGTCGACCACCAAGTGAAGATTCGCGGTTTCCGTATCGAACTGGGGGAAATCGAAGGTCGTCTGTTGCAGTGCCCGGGCGTGCGCGAAGCCGCCGTGCTGGCCCTGCCGCTGACGGGCGGCACGCAACTGGTCGGCTATCTGGTGGCGGAGCAGGCCGCGGACGCGGCGACCCTGCGCCAGCAGGTCAAGACCTTGCTGCAAGGCTGGTTGCCCGACTACATGGTGCCGACCCACCTGCTGCTGTTGCCGCGCCTGCCCCTGACCCCCAGCGGCAAGCTGGACCGCAAGGCCTTGCCGCTGCCCGATCCGAGCCAGTTGCAGGCCCGTTACCGGGCGCCCCACAGCGAGATCGAACGCAATCTCGCCGAGATCTGGGAACAGGTCCTGCAGGTGCCGCAGGTCGGGCTCGACGATCATTTCTTCGAATTGGGCGGGCATTCGTTGCTCGCCGCCCAGGTGATCGCGCGGATCAAGGCGCGCCTGGCGGTCAGCCTGCCGTTGCGCAGCCTGTTTGAAACCCCCTTGCTGGGGGACCTGGCGATTGAAGTGGCGAGCCTGGCCAAGGGCGTCGGCGAGAGCGACTGGGGTGATATGGAGCAGTTCATGAGTTCGCTGGAGGAGGTGGGAGCATGAGTGCCCAGGCCGCATTGAGTCTTGCCAAACGTTTTATCGGCCTGCCGCTGGAGCAACGGCGGCAATTCCTCGCCCGCCTGAGCCAGCAGGGCAAGGATTTCAGCCTGCTACCGGTGCCGGTCAGCCGCCATGAGCAGGCGGTGATTCCCTTGTCCTATGCCCAGCAGCGCCTGCTGTTTCTCTGGCAGCTCGAACCGGACAGCGCCGCCTACAATATGGCCGCTGCCTTGCGCCTGCGCGGTCAGCTGGATGAAAGCGCCATGCAGCGTGCGTTTGAACATCTGGTCCAGCGCCACGAGGTACTGCGCACCCGTTTCCAGGTCGACGGCGAGCAGCCGCGCCAGGTGATCCTGGAACAGCAGGCGCTGCCGCTGGAGCGTATCGACCTGACGACCTGCGCCACGGAGGCTCGTGAAGCCGAGTTGGCCGAGCGGGTTGCCGCGCTCACCGCACAACCCTTCGATCTGCTCACTGGTCCGCTGCTGCGAACCAGCCTGATCCGGCTCGACGAGGAACAATGGGTGCTGCTGGTGTGCATGCACCATATCGTCTCCGACGGCTGGTCGATGGACGTGATGGTCAAGGAGTTCGTACAGGGCTATCAGGCCTTCTGCCAGAACCGCGAGCCCGGGCTGCCGGAGCTGGCCTTGCAGTACGCCGACTATGCGGTCTGGCAACGCCGCTGGCTGGAAGCGGGCGAGGGCGAGCGGCAGCTGGATTACTGGCGGCAGCAATTGGGCGAGGAGCAGCCGCTGCTGGAGGTGGCTGCCGACTTCCCGCGTCCACCGGTGCAGAGCTTCCGGGGCCAGACCCTGCGTTTCGATTTCGGCGTCGAGCGTTCGGCGCAGCTCCAGGCCTTTGCCCGCAGCCAGGGCCTGAGCCTGTTCATGCTGGTGCTCGGCGGTTATGCCTGGTTCCTGTCCCGGCACGCCGGACAACGGGATATCCGCGTCGGTGTGCCCAACGCCAACCGTGGTCGGGCCGAGGTCGAAGGCCTGATCGGCTTCTTCATCAACACCCAGGTGTTGCGTTGCGAAGTCGACGAGCGCGAGAGTTTCCTTGAGCTGCTGGCGCGGATTCGTGAAAGCAGTTTTGGCGCCCAGGCGCACCAGGAGTTGCCGTTCGAACAACTGGTGGATGCCCTGGCGCCGCAACGCAGCCTGGACCACAACCCGCTGTTCCAGGCCAAGTTCAACCAGAACGTCGGCATGCAGAAGCAGCGCACCCTGAGCCTGCCGGGCCTGCTGGTCGAGGAATACCCGCTGCACAAGGACGGCACCCACTTCGATCTGGCCCTGGACATCACCGACGCCGGCCATCTGATCCTCGGTGAGATGACCTATGCCAGCGACCTTTACCAACCCTCGACTATCGAGGGTTTCATTGCTTCGTTGCTGCGGCTGTTCGATGCCGTGCTGCGCGCCCCGCACGCGCCGCTGCTGAGCCTGGAAAACCGCCCACCGGCCCTGGCGACGGAACCCCGTATGGCGGCGATTCCGGTGCTGCAACAGTGGAACGCCCAGGTGCAACGCCAACCCCAGGGACTGGCCGCTCGCTGCCTCGAGCGGACCCTGGGTTTCCTTGAACTGGACCAGGCGGCCAATCGCCTCGCCCATCATCTGCGCGACCAGGGCGTCGGCATCGGCGAGCCGGTGGCGGTGCTGATGGAGCGCTCGCTGGACTGGCTGACCTGTGTCCTGGGGATTCTCAAGGCCGGTGCGGTGTATATGCCGCTGGACAGCAAGGCCCCGGATGCGCGTTTGCAACCGATGCTCGAACGCGCCCGCGCGCGCCTGCTGCTGTGCGCCGAAGGCGATCCCCGGGTGACGACGCTGGCCGTTGCCGGTTGTATCGGCCTGGCTTATGCCCCCGGACAATGGCGTCATCAAGCCGATACCACGCCGGACCTGGACCTGGCGGAACAGGCCCCGGCCTACGTGATCCATACCTCCGGCTCCACCGGCCTGCCCAAGGGCGTGCTGGTCAGCCACGGGGCCCTGGCCAGTTATGTCAGCGGCCTGCTGGAGCGTCTGGAGCTGGCACCCGAGGCGAGCATGGCGCTGGTCTCCACCATCGCCGCCGACCTCGGTCACACCATGCTGTTCGGTGCCTTGTGTTCCGGGCGCACTTTGCATGTGCTCCCCGAAGAGCTGGGTTTCGACCCCGACCGCTTCGCCGAATACATGCGCGAGCATCAGGTCGGCGTATTGAAGATCGTTCCCGGCCATCTGGCGGCGTTGTTGCAGGCGAGCGAGCCCGCCGACGTGCTGCCCTGGCATGCGCTGATCGTCGGTGGCGAAGCCTGTTCGCCGGGGTTGTTCGAGCAGATACGGGCACTCAAGCCGGACTGCCGTTTTATCAATCACTACGGTCCCAGCGAAACCACCGTCGGGGTGTTGGCGAACGAAGTCTCGGCGCTGCATCCGCATGCCCGTGGTGTCGCGGTGGGCCGCGCCTTGCCGGGTGCCCACGGCTATGTGCTGGACGATGTACTCAATAGCGTCGCCGAGCAGGTGCCGGGCGAGCTGTATATCGGTGGCGCCAGTGTCGCCCTGGGTTATCTCGGGCAGCCGGGGCTGACCGCCGAGCGTTTCCTGCCCGATCCTTTCGGTGCGCCGGGAGCGCGGGTCTATCGCAGCGGCGACCGCATGCGTCGCACGCGCCAGGGACTGCTGGAATTCCTCGGGCGCAATGACGACCAGGTTAAGATTCGCGGTTACCGGGTGGAGCCGGCGGAAGTCACGCGGGTGCTCCAGGGCCTCGACGGCGTGGCCCAGGCGGCGGTCCTGGCATTGCCGGTGGATGAGGACGCCGGGCGCCTGCAACTGGTTGCCTACTGTGTCGCGGCAGCCGGTGCGCAATGCTCGGTCGATGACCTGCGCCGCCAGTTGCAGGCGTGTCTGGCCGATTATCTGGTGCCGGCGCAGATCGTGCTGCTGGAGCAATTGCCGCTGACGGCCAACGGCAAGCTGGACAAGCGCGCGTTGCCGCAGCCGGGTTCCGTGCAGCAGGGCTACGTTGCCCCGGTCGGCGAGATCGAAGAACAACTGGCGGCGGTCTGGGCCGATGTGCTCAAGCTGGAGCGGGTCGGCATCCGCGACAACTTCTTCGAACTGGGCGGTGACTCGATCCTCAGCCTGCAGATCATCGCCCGGGCCAAGCGCCTGGGCATCCGCCTCAGTCCCAAGCAGTTGTTCGAGAAGCAGACCATCGGCGAGCTGGCGAGGGTGGCGAAGCGGATCGAGAAAAAGCCGGCTGGCGATGTCATGGCCCAGGCCAGCGGTCGGCAGTTGTTGCTGCCGATCCAGGCACGTTTTTTCGAGATGGAGATTATTCAGCGTCAGCACTGGAACCAGTCGCTGATGCTCAAGCCCCGCGAAACCCTGGAGGCCGCGCCTCTGCAAGCGGCGTTCGCGGCGCTGGTGGCGCAACACGATGCCCTGCGCCTGAGTTTCGAACAGCAGGAGGGTCAATGGCAGGCGCAGTATGCGTCGGCGGCTACGACCGATCTGCTGTGGGTCCGTGAACTCGCCGACCCGGCGCAACTGACGGAGCTGGCCGATCAGGCCCAGCGCAGCCTGGACCTGAAAAACGGTCCGTTGTTGCGTGGGGTGTTGGTCAATCTGCCCGCCGGCGAGCAGCGCCTGCTGCTGGTGATCCATCACCTGGCGGTGGACGGCGTGTCCTGGCGGATCCTGCTGGAAGACCTGCAGCAGGCTTATATTGCCAGCGTCTCCAGGCAGCCACCGGCGCTGGCCGCGCGCAGCAGTTCGCTGCAGACCTGGGCCGAGCAGTTGCACGGTTATGCTCGCAGTGAACGTCTGCTGGCCGAGCGTGATTACTGGTTGCAGACCCTGGCGGGCGACCTCCAGGAATTGCCGTTTGAAGTGGCTCCCGGGCAGGCGCCTGGCGGCGAGGTCGGTCATGCCAGCTCACGCCTGGACAAGACGCTGACCCAGCAACTGTTGAAAGTCGCGCCGACGGCCTATCGCACCCAGGTCAACGACCTGCTGCTGACCGCCCTGGCGCGGGTGCTCTGCGACTGGAGCGGGCAACCGTCGGTATTGGTCCAGCTCGAAGGTCACGGTCGCGAAGACCTGTTCGACGACCTCGACCTGAGCCGCACCGTGGGCTGGTTCAGCAGTCTGTTTCCGCTCCGCCTCACACCCCAGGCGGAGCCGGGTGTTTCCCTGTGCGGCATCAAGGAGCAACTGCGGGCGGTGCCGAACAAAGGCATCGGTTATGGCGTGCTGCGTTACCTGGGCGATGCCGGTTTTGCCCGACAACTGGCGGCCTTGCCCCAGGCGCGGGTAACCTTCAACTACCTGGGCCAGTTCGACGGCAGTTTCACCGAAGCCGACGGCGCGCTGTTCGTGCCCAGCGGCGAGTCCACCGGGCGCAACCAGCCCGAGGATGCACCGCCGGGCGATGGCCTGAGCCTCAATGGCCAGGTGTTCGACGGCGAGCTGCAACTGGATTGGGCGTTCAATCGCCAGCAGTATCGGCCTGAAACCATCGAAGCCCTGGCCCGCGCCTATGAACAGGCCCTGGCCGAACTGATCGGACATTGCTGCCAGGGCGGACAACTGGGCGTGACGCCATCGGACTTCCCGCTGGTGACTCTCAGTGCCGGGCAACTGCAGCGTCTGCCGGCGGCGGCGGGGGCGATCGAGGATCTCTATCCGCTGTCGCCGATGCAGCAGGGGATCCTCTTCCATCATCTGGACGATCCGGAGGGGGCGGCCTATATCAACCAGCTGCGACTGAATGTACGACAGCTGGATGTAGAGCGTTTCCGCCAGGCCTGGCAGCAGGCCGTGCAGGCCCATGAAATGCTGCGCACGGTATTTGTCTGGCCCCAGGAACTGGCGGCGCCGGTGCAGATTGTCCTGCGCACGTTGCAGATGCCGATGCAGGTCCACGACTGGCGCACGCGGGGCGAGCATGAGGCGGCCTTCGAGCAGTTGGCACAAGCCGACCTCGCCGCCGGTTTCGAGCCCCATCGCGGACCTTTGCTGCGGGTGACGCTGGTGCGCACCGGCGAGACCGAATACCGGATGATCTACACCAGCCACCATCTCCTGATGGACGGCTGGAGCACCTCGCAGCTGTTCGGCGAAGTGCTGCAACGTTATGCCGGGGTGAGCATTGCCCGGGGTACAGGACGTTATCGCGACTATATCGGGTGGCTCGGCCAGCGCGATGCCCGCGCCAGCCAGGACTTCTGGAGCGCGGCCGTGGCCGGTCTGCAGGAGCCGACCCGCCTGGTCGGGACGCTGGGCAGCCACGAACAGGCGCAGGGGTATGGGGAACATCTGCATGTGTTCAGCGAGGCGCTGACTGCCGGATTGAACCGTTTTGCCCGGGAACGCAAAGTCACCCTCAACACCCTGATGCAGGCCGCCTGGCTGCTGCTGTTGCAGCGGTATACCGGCCAGGATTGCGTGGCCTTCGGTGCCACCGTGGCCGGCCGTCCGACTGACCTGCCCGGGGTCGAGCAGCAGATCGGCCTGTTTATCAACACCCTGCCGGTGGTGGCGAGCCCTGATGCACAACTGACGGTGGGTGAGTGGCTGCAACAGGTGCAGGACCTCAACCTGGCGTTGCGCGAGCACGAGCAGACGCCGCTTTACGAGATCCAGCGTTGGGCGGGCCTGGGCGCGGGCGGGTTGTTCGACAGCCTGCTGGTGTTCGAGAACTATCCGATGGCCGAAGCGCTGGGCCGGGCTTCGGATGCGGGTCCTGAGTTCGCGGCTATAGAACGTTCCGAGCAGACCAATTATCCGCTGACCCTGGTGGCGGTGACCGGGCGCGAACTGATCGTGGATTGCGGTTACGACCGGGCTGGTTTCGACGCTGCGGGTGTGGCGCGACTGGGCCGGCAGCTGGAATACCTGATGCGCCAGTTCATGGTCGACGCGCGCCAGCCGTTGGGTGCGCTGGAGTTGCTCGACCCGGCCGAGCGGCAGGTCGCCCTTGACTGGAGCCGGCGCTCTTCTGTAGGAGCGAGCTTGCTCGCGATGGACGTCAACGATAACGCGGGGTACCTGGAGAGTCACGGTGCCCTTGCGCTCATCGCGAGCAAGCTCGCTCCTACAGGGGCAGCGTTCAATCCGCGGATCCGGGGTCATGTGCTTGAGCATCTTGCGGATCAGGTCGCCGGTCAGCCCGAGGCCCCGGCGATCCTCTTCGCCGACTGGCAGCTGGACTACCGGACCCTGGACCGGCGCGCCAATCGCCTGGCCCACCTCCTGCGCGAGCGCGGCGTCGGCCCCGAGGTGCGGGTCGGCGTGTGCCTGCGTCGCACCCCGGACCTGATCGTCGCCTTGCTGGCGATCCTCAAGGCCGGCGGTGCCTATGTGCCGCTGGACCCCGAGTACCCGCGCGAGCGGCTGTTGCATATGCTCGACGACAGCCACGCGGCGCTGTTGCTGAGTGAGGCGATCCTCCTCGAACGCCTGCCTGAGACGCTGCCCGCTCCGGTGCTGCTGATAGAGGAGGGCGACGACTGGCTGGCGAGCTACCCGACCAGCACGCCGTCCGTGGACACCTGCGGGCAGAACCTGGCCTATGTCATCTACACCTCGGGTTCTACCGGCAAGCCCAAGGGCGTGGCGATCACCCATGACAACCTCGCGGCCTTGATCCACTGGTCGTTGCAGAGCTACGACCGCGAGCAACTGTGCGGGGTACTGGCCTCGACCTCGATCTGCTTCGACCTGTCGGTCTGGGAGATCTTCGTCACCCTGGCCGGTGGCGGCTGCCTGGTGCTGGCGGACAATGCCCTGGCGCTGGCGGAGCTGCCGGCCCGCGAGCGGGTCACGCTGATCAATACGGTGCCCTCGGCCATCGCCGCGCTGTTGCGGGCCGGGCAGATCCCGGCCTCGGTCGGCACCCTCAACCTGGCTGGCGAGCCACTGAAGCAGACGCTGGTGGATGCGCTCTACGCCGGCACCCGGGTGCGTCAAGTGTATGACCTGTACGGTCCTTCGGAAGACACCACCTATTCGACCTTCAGCCTGCGCACCGCTCAGGGCACGGCGAATATCGGGCGTCCATTGGAGAATACCCAGGCCTATCTGCTCGATCCCGGCTTGCAGCTGTTGCCCGCCGGGGTGGCGGCCGAGTTGTACCTGGGCGGTGCCGGGGTTTCCCGGGGCTATCTGGGCCGACCCGGACTGACCGCCGAGCGTTATGTGCCGAATCCGTTCGGCACTGACGGCGAGCGCCTGTATCGCACTGGCGACCTGGTGCGCCAGGGCGAGGGCGAGCGGATCGAGTACATCGGTCGCGCCGACCATCAGGTGAAGATTCGCGGTTTCCGCGTCGAGTTGAGCGAAGTCGAAGCCTGTCTGCTCGAGCAGCCGTCGGTGCGCGAAGCGGTGGTGCTGGCCCAGGAGGATGCGGCGGGCAAGCACTTGCAGGGCTATGTGGTGACGCCAGCGGGGATTGTCGATGCCCAGGCGTTCATCGCCGGTCTCAGGACTGCCCTGGCCGCGCGCTTGCCGGCACATATGGTGCCCGGCCAGTTGCACCGGGTCGAGGCCTGGCCGCTGACCCCCAATGGCAAGCTCGACCGCAAGGCCCTGATCGCCCTGGGCAGCGGCCCCCGGCAGCAGCACTACGAGGCGCCGCGCAGCGAGTTGCAAGGCCAGGTCGCCGCGCTCTGGCAGGAGGTGCTGGGGATCGAGCAGGTGGGCCTGGGCGACAACTTCTTTCAGTTGGGCGGCCATTCGTTGCTGGCGACCCTGGTGGTCAGCCGGATCGGCGAACGCCTGGGCGACAAGATCCCCCTCAAGGAACTGTTCCAGGCCGACAACCTGCTGGCGTTCTGCGAACGGATCGAAGCGCTGCGCGGTGCATCGTCGCCTGTTCAGGATGAATTGGCTAAATCCCTGGAGGCCCTCAAACGTCTATCCCTCGAAGATCTGGAAAAACTGATTTCTTGAGGGGAAGCACGAGTGCAAGGGTTAATCGAGTCGGTGGGGCAACTCTCGTCCAGGCAGCGCAAAGGCTTGGCGGCGCTGCTCAAGCACAAGGGCATCAATCTGTTCGAGGTCGCGCCGGTGTTTCGCCGCGCGGCCGAGGAGCCCCTGCTGCTGTCCTACGCCCAACAGCGCCAGTGGTTCCTCTGGCAATGGGCGCCGCAGAGTTCGGCCTACAACATTGCCACGGCCTTGCGGGTACGGGGCCGGCTCGATGTGAACGCCTTGCAGGGCAGCTTCCAGGCCCTGGTGGAGCGGCACGAAAGCCTGCGCACGGTCTTCACCCAGACCGACGGGCAACCGTTGCAGGTGGTGTTGCCCGCCGCTCGCTTCAGCCTGGATCTGCACACCCTCGAACCGGCCTTTTCGGCGGAGCGTGAGGCGCGGGTCCAGGCCTTTGTCCAGGCACAGAGCCAGACGCCTTTCGACCTGGCCCGTGGCCCGCTGTTGCGGGCCGCGCTGTTGCAGGTGGCGGCCGATGAACAGGTGCTGGTGCTGACCCAGCACCATATCGTGTCGGACGGTTGGTCCTTGCAGGTGATGACCGAGGAGCTGTTGGCGCTGTATGCCGATCTGAGCCAGGGCCGTACGCCGCAGTTGCCGGCGCTGCCGATCCAGTACGCCGACTATGCGTTGTGGCAGCGGCACTGGATGGAAGCCGGTGAGCAGGAGCGGCAACTGGAGTATTGGCTGGGCAAGCTCGGTGGCGAGCAGCCGGTGCTGGAGTTGCCGGTCGATCATCCGCGACCCTTGTCTCCCAGCTTTGCCGGGGCCAGTCATGCCCTGGTGCTCGATCCGGCGTTGAGCGAAGGGCTCAAGGCATTGGCCCGACAACAAGGGGTCAGCCTGTTCGCTTTGTTGCTGGCATCGTTCCAGGCGCTGCTGCATCGCTACAGCGGGCAGGGCGATATTCGCGTCGGCGTGCCGGTGGCCAATCGCGAGCGGGCCGAGGTAGAGCGGCTGATCGGCTTTTTCGTCAACACCCAGGTGCTCAAGGCCGAGGTGGACGGGCAGCGCGGTTTTGTCGAGCTGCTGCGCCAGGTCTGGCAGACGGCGCAAGAGGCCCAGGCTCATCAGGACCTGCCGTTCGAACAACTGGTCGAGGCGCTGGAGCCGGGACGCAGTCTGAGCCACAGCCCGTTGTTCCAGGTGATGTTCAATCACCAGGCGCAGGCTCCGGCCAGCCCTGTGAATCCAGTCTCGCCATCCCAGGCATTGCGCATCGAACCCCTGCACTGGCAAAGCCGGACGGCGCAGTTCGATCTGGTGCTCAATACCGTCGACCAGCCCCACGGCATCGAGGCCGTCTTCAAGTACGCCACTGACCTGTTCGAGGCGAGCACCGTGGAGCGCTTGGCCCGGCACTGGCTGAACCTGCTGCGTTCGATCAGCGCCAATCCCCATCAGCGCATCGCCGATATCGCCCTGCTGGAGCCAAGCGAGCAGCGGCAAGTCCTGGCCCAGTGCAACCCGGCACCCCGGCAATACCCGGTGGACGGTTGCCTGCAACAACGTATCGAAGCCCAGGCGGCTCGGCGTCCGGACGCGGTGGCGGTGGTCTATGCCGACCAGCAACTGACCTACGGCGAACTCAACACCCGGGCCAACCAGTGGGCTCATCACCTGATCGCCCAGGGCGTCGGCGCGGATGTGCTGGTAGGCGTGGCCTGCGAGCGTTCACTGGAGATGCTCGTGGCGATTGTCGCCGTACTCAAGGCCGGTGGCGCCTATGTGCCGCTGGACCCCGGCTACCCGGACGAGCGCCTGCGCTACATGATCGAGGACAGCGGCCTCAAGCTGCTCCTGGCGCAAGGGCACCTGCTGGGGCGCCTGCCAGTACCGGCAGATGTCGAGTGCCTCGACCTGGATCAACTGCCCCAAGACCGCTCGTGGGACAATCCGCCCTGTGTCACCGGCGCCGATCATCTCGCCTATGTCATCTACACCTCGGGTTCCACCGGCAAGCCCAAGGGCGCGCTGTTGCCCCATGGCAATGTGCTGCGCCTGTTCAGTGCCACCGACGGCGAATTCGGCTTCGGCGCCGATGATGTCTGGACGCTGTTTCACTCCTACGCCTTCGATTTCTCGGTCTGGGAAATCTTCGGTGCCTTGCTCCATGGCGGCAAGCTGGTGGTGGTGCCCCAGGACATCAGCCGTTCGCCCCGGGACTTCCACCGCCTGCTCTGCGATAAGCGGGTGACGGTACTGAACCAGACACCATCGGCGTTCAAGTCACTGTTGTCGGTGGCCGTCGAGTCACCGCGCGAGCTGGCCTTGCGTTACGTCGTGTTTGGCGGCGAGGCCCTCGAAGTGCAAGGCCTGCGGCCCTGGTTCGAGCGCTGCGGCGATCAGTCCCCGCAGTTGGTCAATATGTACGGCATCACCGAAACCACCGTGCACGTGACCTACCGGCCGCTGTCCCTGGCCGACCTTGAGCAGGCCGCCGGCAGCCCCATCGGCGAGCCGATCAGCGACCTGTCCCTGTACCTGCTGGACGATGGGCTGAACCTGTTGCCAGCGGGCTGCGTCGGCGAGCTGTATATCGCGGGTGCCGGGCTGGCACGGGGTTACCTGAAGCGGCCGGACCTGACGGCCACGCGTTTTGTCCCCGATCCGTTCGATCCCCAGGGCAGCCGACGCCTCTACCGCAGCGGCGACCTGGCGCGCTTGCGCGCCGACGGCACGATCGAATACATCGGCCGGCGCGACCAGCAGGTGAAGATTCGCGGCTTCCGCATTGAACTGGGGGAAATCGAAGCGCGCCTGCAAGGCCACGCACGGGTGAGCGAGGCTGCGGTGCTGGCGGTGGAAGGCGCGACCGGCACCCAACTGGTGGCCTACCTGGTCCCCGCCGACCCGGCGGTGCTGCAGGATGAATCCCGGACAACGGCCCTGCATGGCGAACTGCGGGACTACCTCAAGGCCCATCTGGCCGACTACATGGTGCCGACGCACCTGGTGCTGCTCGACTCGTTGCCGCTGACCGCCAACGGCAAGCTCGACCGCAAGGCCTTGCCCGCGCCGGACAGCCATGTGCTGCAGCAGTCTTACATCGCTCCGCAGCGGGAAATCGAAGAGCAACTGGCGGCGATCTGGGCCCAGGTGCTGAAGGTCGAACAGGTCGGCCTGCGGGACAACTTCTTCGAACTGGGCGGCCACTCGCTGCTGGCGACCCAGGTGATCGCCCGGGCTCGCCAGGAACTGGGTCTGGAACTGTCCCTGCGCAGCCTGTTCGAAACCGCCGACCTGGGCGGCTTTGCCGCCAGTGCCGAAACGGATCAGGCGCAGGACGCACCGGCCTTCAGCCTGGTCGACCGTGACCAGCCGCTGCGCCTGTCCTATGCCCAGCAACGCCAGTGGCTGCTCTGGCAACTGGAGCCGGACAACAGCGCCTATCACATCCCGGCGGCCCTGCAACTGGACGGGGCCCTGGATCGCGAAGCCTTGCGCCGCGGTTTCGAGGCCTTGATCGACCGTCATGAGAGCCTGCGCACCACCTTCGGCCAACTGGACGGGCAGGGCGTGCAGCGGGTGCAACCGGCCGGGGTCTTTGCCCTGGCCCTGGACGAGTTCAACCCGGGTTTGGGCGAGGATCCCGAACGCTGGGTCAAGGCCCGGGTGGCGCAGGAGGTAGAGGCCCCCTTCGACCTGCAACACGGGCCGTTGCTGCGGGCCTGCTTGTTGAGCCTTGGCCAGACCCGCCATGTGCTGGTGGTGACCCTGCACCATATCGTCTCGGATGGCTGGTCGATGCCGATCATGGTCGACGAGTTGATCGAGTACTACGCCGCCTTCAGCCAGGGCCATGCGCCGGTGCTCAAGGACTTGCCGTTCCAGTACGCCGACTATGCCCACTGGCAGCGCGACTGGATGGCGGCGGGCGAGGAAACCCGGCAACTGGACTACTGGCGCGGTCAGTTGGGCGACCAGCAACCCGTGCTGGAATTGCCCACCGACCGACCGCGCCCGGCGTTGCAGAGCAGTGCCGGCGCGCGCCTCGAGGTGGCCTTCGAGCCGGCCTTGCTGGTGCCGCTCAAGGCGATTGCCCGGGAGCAGGGCGTGACCCTGTTCATGCTGCTGCTGGCCTCGTTCCAGACCCTGCTGCATCGCTACTCGGGGCAGGCCGATATCCGCGTCGGCGTGCCGATCGCCAACCGCACCCGCACGGAAACCGAGGGCCTGATCGGCTTCTTCGTCAACACCCAGGTGCTCAAGGCCGAGTTCGGGTTGCACAGCACCTTTGGCCAGTTGCTGGCCCAGGTCAAGCAGGCGGCGCTGGGTGCCCAGGCACACCAGGACCTGCCGTTCGAGCATCTGGTGCAGGCCCTGCAACCCGAGCGCAGCCTCAGCCACAGCCCGTTGTTCCAGGTGCTCTACAACCACCAGACCGAACGCAAGGGCGCGGTGCGCCAGGTGCCGGGCTTGCGGATCGAAGGACTGGACAGCGGCGGCCATAGCGCCCAGTTCGACCTGGCGCTGGACACCTTCGAAGGTGAAGAAGGCCTGCGGGCCGCCCTGACCTACGCCACCGCGCTGTTCGATGCCGCCACCGTCGAGCGTATGGCCGGGCACTGGCGCAATCTGCTGCGGGCTGTCGTTGAACAGGGGGTGGCGCAGCGTATTGCCGACCTGCCGCTGCTCGGCGACGAAGAGCGCCAGTGCATCCTGCAACGCTGGAGCCGTATCGACGGCGTCTACCCGGACACGCCCTGTGTCCACGAGCGGATCGCCATCCAGGCCCGGGCGACTCCCGAGGCCACGGCGCTGATCTTCGGCGACGCGCAGTTGACCTATGCCGAGCTGGAGCGCCGGGCCAACCGCCTGGCCCACAGGCTACGGGCGCTCGGCGTCGGCCCGGAAGTGCCGGTGGGCATCGCGGTGGATCGTGGGCTGGAGATGGTGGTCGGGCTGCTGGCGATCCTCAAGGCCGGCGGCGCCTATGTGCCGCTGGATCCGGAGTTCCCCCGCGAGCGCCTGGCCTACATGATGCAGGACAGCGGCATCGAGCTGTTGCTCTGCCACGTTCATCTGCTGGCGCAGTTGCCGGTGGTGGCTTCGCTACGCACGCTGTGCCTGGATCAGATCGAAGATCAGCTGCCGGGGATCGACGATGAAGCTCCGGCCAGCCAGGTGCAGCCGCACAACCTGGCCTACATCATCTACACCTCCGGCTCCACCGGCCAACCCAAGGGCGTGGCCATCGACCATGCCGCCCTGAGCGCCCATAGCCACGTAGCCATCGAGTATTTCCGCCTGCAACCCGAGGACCGCGTGTTGCTGTTCTCCACCCTGAATTTCGACGGCTTCGTCGAACAGCTGTTCCCGGCCCTGTGTCACGGAGCAGCGGTGGTGGTACGCGGCAACGAGGTCTGGGACAGCAACACCTTCCACCAGGAAGTTCTGCGCTCGGGCATCACCGTGGCGGATTTGAGCACCGCCTACTGGTACCTGCTGGTGCAGGATTTCAGCCGCCAGGCGCCCAGGGATTTCGGTCCGCTGCGCCAGGTCAGTGCCACCGGCGAGGCCATGCCACCGGAGGGCCTTGAACTGTGGAAACAGGCGGGGCTGGGCCATGTGCGCCTGCTCAATACCTACGGCCCGACGGAAACTACCATCACCGCCAGTTACCTGGAGTGTGACGCTTATGTTCGCGGCGAACTGCCCAAACCAGCGTCGATGCCGATCGGTCGGCCGCTGGGGGGCCGGCGCATGTATATCCTCGACAGCGATTTCACCCCGGCGGTCCAGGGCGCCACGGGCGAGTTGCTGATCGGCGGCGCCTTGCTGGCCCGGGGTTATCACAGCCGCGCGGCGCTGACGGCCGAGCGTTTTATTCCCGATCCGTTCGACGGGCAGGGTGGTGGTCGGCTGTACCGTACCGGCGACCTGACCCGTTACCGCGACAAGGGGCTGATCGAATACGCCGGGCGCCTCGACCATCAGGTCAAGATCCGTGGTTTCCGTATCGAACTGGGCGAAATCGAAGCGCGCCTGCAACAGCATCCGCAGGTGCGCGAAGCGCTGGTGGTGGCCATCGACGGCCCGTCCGGCAAGCAACTGGCGGCCTATCTGGTGCCCGCCGATCCGGCCTTGCACGACACACCACAGCTTTTGCGTGATGCCCTGCGCGACGATCTCAAGGCCAACCTGCCGGACTATATGGTCCCGGTGCACTGGGTGGTGCTCGACGGTCTGCCCATGACCCCCGGCGGCAAGCTGGACCGCAAGGCCCTGCCCAAGCCGGACCCGAGCGCCTGGCAGCAAACCTACGTGGCCCCGCGCAGCGAGCGCGAGCAGCAACTGGCGGCAATCTGGGCGCAGGTGCTGCAGGTCGAACGGGTCGGCCTGGACGACAACTTCTTCGAACTGGGCGGGCACTCGTTGCTGGCGGCCCAGGTGATCTCCCGGATTCATTCGGGCCTGGGGATCGACATACCGCTTCGGATGATTTTCGAGAAACCTCAATTGAACGAGTTTGCACAGGCACTTGAAGGCACTGGCCTTTCCCTGACCGATGACGGGCTGTCCGACATTGAACGCATGATGAACGACATGGCGGAGGCTTGAGATGGATACCACCACGGCACAACGGATTGCCCGGCGCTTCGTCGGCTTGCCCCTGGACCAGCGTCGCCAGATCCTGGAAAAGATGCAGGCCACCGGGCAGAGCTTCAGGCTGCTGCCGATCGCCGTCACCCGTCACGAGGTCCCGCGCATTCCGCTGTCCCATGCCCAGCAGCAGATGCTGATTCTCTGGCAACTGGAGCCGGGCAACAGCGCCTATAACGTGCCGATGGCCGTGCGCTTGAGCGGCGGGCTGGATGAGGCGGCGCTGGGACGGGCCCTGGAACGGCTGGTGCGGCGGCATGAAAGCCTGCGCACGCGGTTTGTCTCGGATGAGGGCGCGTTTCATCAGGAGATTCTTGAGCAGTCCGTGGTGAGCCTGGTGCGGGTTGACGTCTCGGGGACTGTCGCCGACAGTGCCGAGGAGCACCTCAAGGGGTTGGTCGCCGCCGAACTGAGCGCGCCGTTCGACTTGCTGGAAGGGCCGTTGCTGCGGGTCAGGCTATTCCGCCTGGGCGAAGCCGAACACGTGCTGACCCTGTGCATGCACCACATCATCTCCGACGGTTGGTCGGGAGAGGTGTTGGTTCGTGAATTCATCCGTTTCTACCTCGGCGAACTCGAAAGCGCCGCTAACCCTGTAGGAGCCGACTTGCTGGCGATGACGGCGGTGAATACAACATCGCAATCGCCGGCAAGCCAGCTCCTACAGGGACCGCGTCTGGCCTTGCCGGAGCTGCCGATCCAGTACGCCGACTTCGCCATCTGGCAACGGGCCTGGCTCGAAGCCGGCGAGGGCGAGCGCCAACTGGCTTATTGGAAAGAACAACTGGGCGACGAACATCCGCTGCTGGAACTGCCACTGGACCACGAGCGTCCGGCGCAACCGAGTTACCGCGGCGCTATCGTCCACAGCGACCTGACGCCGGCCCTCTCGGCACAACTCAAGAGCCTGGCCCGGCAGAACGGCCAGACCCTCTTCATGCTCAGCCTGGCGGCGCTGGCCGTGGTGCTTTCGCGCTACAGCGGCCAGGCCGATATCCGCATCGGCGCGCCGAATGCCGGACGCAGCCGCGAGGAGCTGGAAGGGCTGATCGGCTTCTTTATCAACACCCAGGTCCTGCGGGTACAGGTGGACGAACGCGCCAGCTTCCAGCAACTGCTGGAACAGGTGAAACAGGTGGTGACCGGCGCCCAGTCCCATCAGGAGCTGCCTTTCGAGCAACTGGTGGAAGCCCTGGCCCCGGAGCGCCGCCTCGGTCATAACCCGCTGTTCCAGGTCAAGATCAACCAGAACGTGCTGGCTGCTGCCAGCGCTGGAGACAAGGCCCAGGACCTGAGCGTCGAAGCCTTCGCCATCAATGTCGCCGACGCCCGTTTCGACCTGGCCCTGGATTTCACCGACACTCCACAGGGCGTCGAGGCCAGCTTCACCTATGCCACGGACCTGTTCGAGGCCGCGACCATCGAGCGCATGGCCGCGTCCTGGCGTCAGGTACTGGAGCAATTGGTGCGCACCGTTGAACAACCGTTGCTGGAACAACCCGTTAGCGCTGCCCAGCCCATCGAGCACCAGGCCGCGCCATGGCCCTTTACCGATTTTCTCGCACTCTGGGAACAGGGTCGGCAGATCGGGCGTGGCCAGCCCGCGTTACACGCTGCCGGTCAATCGATCGACTACGACGAACTGGAGCGCCGTTCCAACCGGCTGGCGCACTACCTGCACGCCCAGGGCATCGGTCGCGGTGATGTGATCGCCCTGTGCCAGGAGCGTTCCTTCGAGTGGGTGATCGGGCTGCTTGCCGTGCTGAAAACCGGCGCGGTCTACCTGCCCCTGGATACGGCGCAGCCGAGCGAACGTTTGCAGCAACTGCTCAAGGACAGTGCCACCACGCTGCTGATGCATGCGCCGGGCGATAACAAGTCCGCCGGCCTGGGTGTTTGCCCGGTGCTGGCCCATGACCCCGGACAATGGGCCGATTGCAGCGCCGAATCCCTGGCGATCCGAGTCCTGCCGGAACAGCCGGCCTATATCATCTACACCTCCGGTTCCACCGGGCAGCCCAAGGGTGTGCTGATCAGCCATCAGGCTTTGGCGAACTATGTGCAGGCGTTGTTGCAACGCCTGGAGCTGGCGCCCGGGACGAGCATGGCGCTGGTCTCGACCATTGCCGCCGACCTCGGTCATACCCAGCTGTTCGGTGCCCTGGCGTCCGGTCGCCCACTGCACCTGATGGCCGCCGAACACGCCTTCGATCCCGACGGATTCGCGGCCTATATGGCCGAGCACCAGGTTGATGTGCTGAAAATCGTCCCGAGCCATTTGCAGGGCCTGTTGCAGGCCGCGCGGCCGGCGGACGTGCTGCCCCGGCAATTGCTGGTCCTCGGTGGCGAAGCCAGCCCCTGGGCGCTGATCGAGCAGATCCGGCACCTGGCGCCGGAGTGCCGTATCGTCAATCACTACGGGCCGACGGAAACCACCGTGGGCATCCTGACCCACGAAGTCCGCGAGCGCCTGGCGGGTTGCCGCACGGTGCCGGTGGGTCGGCCCCTGGCCAACGACCAGGCGCGGGTGCTGGACGCCTGGCTCAACCCGGTGGCGGAACGTGTCGCCGGCGAGCTGTACCTCGGTGGCGCCGGTCTGGCCCAGGGATATCTGGGACGGGCGGCCATGACCGCCGAACGTTTTGTGCCCGATCCCGAGTCCCGGCACGGCGAACGTCTGTACCGTGCCGGTGACCGGGCGCGGATGATTGACGGCCGGGTGGAATACCTCGGTCGGGCCGACGACCAGGTGAAGATTCGTGGCTACCGGGTCGAGCCCGGCGAAGTCGCGCAGGTGCTGCAAGGCCTGGACGGTGTGCGTGAGGCGGTGGTCCTGGCCTTGCCGCTGGACAGCGATGCCTCGCGCCTGCAACTGGTCGCCTATTGTGTGCCTGTCTCCGGCACCGAACTGGCGGTCGAGACCTTGCGCCAATCCTTGCTGGCCGAACTGCCGGAGTATCTGGTGCCGGCGCATATCGTCGCCCTCGGACGCCTGCCGCTGACCGCCAACGGCAAGCTCGACAAGCGCGCACTGCCGAAACCGGGCGTCGCCGGCAAGCGTTACACCGCGCCGGTCGGCGAGATCGAAGAGAAACTCGCGGCGGTCTGGGCCGATGTGCTCAAGCTGGAGCGGGTCGGCAGCAGCGATAACTTCTTCGAACTGGGCGGCGACTCGATCCTCAGTCTGCAGATCATCGCCCGGGCCAAGCGCCAGGGCATCAGGTTGAGCCCCCGGCAGTTGTTCGAGAAGCAGACCATCGGCCAACTGGCGACGGTGGCCCGGCTGATCGAGAAGAAGGCCGAGGTGGTCGAGACGGTGCGGGGCAACCTGCCGCTGTTGCCGATCCAGGCGCGCTTTTTCGAGCTGGAAATCCCCCAGCGTCAGCACTGGAACCAGGCGCTGATGCTGGAACCGTCGACAACCCTGGACCCGGCGCATCTGCGTAATGCCCTGCACATGCTTATCGAACGGCACGAGGCCCTGCGCCTGAGCTTCGAGCTGAGGGACGGCGTCTGGCAGGCGAGCTTCCGCGCGGGCCCCGCGATTGATCCGTTGTGGGTGCACGAACTCGACGATCCGGCACGGCTGACCGAGCTGGCCGACGAAGCCCAGCGCAGCCTCGATTTGAAACAGGGGCCGTTGCTGCGTGCACTGCTGGTCAACCTGCCGCAAGGGCAACAGCGTTTGCTGCTGGTGATTCACCACCTGGCGGTGGACGGGGTGTCCTGGCGTGTGCTGTTTGAAGACCTGCAACAGGCTTACACCGCTTTGGCGGCGGGCCGCTCGCCGGTCCTGGCACCGCGCAGCAGTTCACTCAAGGCCTGGGCCGAGCACCTGCAAGGTTATGCCCATGGCCCGCTGCTCAAGGCCGAACGCGACTACTGGTTGCAGAGTCTCGGGCACATGGAAGGCGAGTTGCCCCGGGATAATCCGCTGGGGGCCAATACCCGGCGCCAGGTCCGCTATGCCCGTTCGAGCCTGAGCAAAGACCTCACCCAACAACTCTTGAAAGTGGCCCCGGCGGCCTATCGCACCCAGGTCAACGACCTGCTGCTGACCGCCCTGGCCCAGGTGCTGTGCACCTGGAGCGGGCAGGCCTCGGCGCTGATCCAGCTGGAAGGCCACGGTCGTGAGGACCTGTTCGAGGACCTCGACCTGAGCCGCACCGTGGGTTGGTTCAGCAGTCTGTTTCCGCTCAGGCTCACGCCCGAGGGCGAGCCGGGTGCGAGTATCCGCAGCATCAAGGAACAATTGCGCGCGGTGCCGAACAAGGGCATCGGCTACGGCATCCTGCGTTACCTAGGCGATGCCGAGACCGTCGCGGCCTTGCAGGCATTGCCCGAGGCCCGGGTGACCTTCAACTACCTGGGGCAGTTCGATACCGACGCTGCTTCTGGCGAGCGCGCGTTGTTGATCCCGAGCGCCGATGACAGCGGTGCGAGCCAGAGTGAAGACGCGCCACTGGGTAACTGGCTGAGCCTCAATGGCCAGGTCTACGACGGCCAGTTGCAACTGGACTGGAGTTTCAGTGGCGAGGTCTATCGCGGCGAAACCATCGAGGGCCTGGCGGCGGCGTACGAGCTGGCGTTGGCCGAGGTGATCGCTTACTGCGTCCACGACGGGCACCACGGCGTGACCCCGTCGGACTTCCCGCTGGCGGGCCTGAACCAGGCCCAACTGGATCGCCTGCCGGTGGCGGCGCGGGATATCGAGGATATCTACCCGCTGTCGCCGATGCAGCAAGGCATGCTGTTCCACAGCCTGTCGGCACCGGCCTCGGGCAACTATCTGAACCAGATGCGGGTCGATGTGACGGGGCTCGATGTGCCGCGTTTCCGCGCCGCCTGGCAGGCCGCCATCGACCGTCACGAGGCGCTGCGGGCGCGCTTTGCCGAAGGCAGCGGACAACCGGTGCAGGTGATTCGCAAAACCGAGGCCCTGGCGTTTGTCGAGCAGGATCTGCGTGGCCGCGACGGCCTTGACGCGTTGTTGGCCGAGTTGGCCGAAGCGGATCTGCAACGCGGCTTCGACCTGGCCTGCGACCCGCTGTTGCGCCTGACGGTATTGCGCACCGCCGAACAGCGTCACCATCTGATCTACACCAATCACCATATCCTGCTGGACGGCTGGAGCAGTGCGCGGCTGTTGGGCGAGGTGCTGGAACATTACAACGGACAGGTGGTGACGCCACCCGGCAGTCGCCTGCGGGATTACATCCAGTGGCTGCAATGCCAGGACAGCGGCGCCGATCAGCGTTTCTGGACCGAGCAGATGGCCGCCTTCGTCGAACCGACCCGCCTGGTGCAGGCGTTCAAGGCCGGTGGCACGGCCGACGCCCGGGGTTATGGCGAATATCGCCAGACCCTCGACGCGGCGCGGACCCTGCACCTGGGCGAGTTCGCCCGTGAGCAGCGGGTGACTCTCAACACCTTGGTGCAGGCGGCCTGGCTGTTGCTGCTGCAACGCTACACCGGCCAGCGCAGTGTCACTTTCGGCGCCACGGTGTCCGGGCGTCCGGCGGACCTGCCCGGCGTCGAGGAACAACTGGGCCTGTTTATCAATACCTTGCCGGTGCTGGGCAGCCCGGGGCCGGAGCTACAGGTCGGCGACTGGGTGCAGCAGGTGCAGGCGCGCAACCTGGCCTTGCGCGAGCACGAACACACCCCGCTCTATGACATTCAACGCTGGGCCGGCTGGAGTGGCGAAGCACTGTTCGACACCTTGCTGGTGTTCGAGAACTACCCGACCTCGCAGGTCCTGGCGCAGGGCGCTGACAACGGACTGTCCTTCAGTGGCTTGCAGAGCCGGGAGCAGACGCACTATCCGCTGACTCTGGTGGTGGAGGTGGGCGAGGTCATGTCGGTGGACTACCGTTACGCCCGGCAGCAGCTTTCGGACGCGGCGGTGGTGCAGTTGGCCGGGCATTTCGAGCACCTGCTGCTGGCCCTGGCCGATTCGGCCGGGCAATGCCTGGGCGAACTGCCGATGCTCGCTGGCGCCGAGGCGCGGCAGACGCTGCTGGAGTGGAACCAGACCCATGCCGACTATCCGGGACCCTGGTGCCTGCACAGCCTGATCGAGGCCCAGGTACAACGCTCGCCGGAGGCGTCGGCGCTGGTGTTCGACGGACAAGCCTTGAGTTATCGCCAGCTCAATGCCCGGGCCAATCAACTGGCCCATCGCTTGCGCGAGCAAGGGGTTGGACCGGATGTGCTGGTGGGTATCGCCGCCGAGCGCAGCCTGGAGATGGTCATCGGCCTGCTGGCGATCCTCAAGGCCGGTGGCGCCTATGTGCCCCTGGACCCTGAATATCCTCGCGAACGCCTGGCCTACATGAGCGAGGACAGCGGCATCGACCTGCTGCTGACCCAGCGCCATCTGCTTGAGACCCTGCCGATCCCGGCCCATGTGCGCAGCCTGTGCCTGGATGTTCCCGAGTCGTTTACCGCCAGCGAGGAAAATCCGCGCAACCTGACCTTGCCGGACCATCTGGCCTATGTGATCTACACCTCGGGTTCCACCGGACGGCCGAAGGGCGCCGGCAACAGTCATCGGGCGCTGCACAACCGTCTGGCCTGGATGCAGAAGGCCTATGACCTGAAGGCCCACGACACGGTCCTGCAAAAGACCCCGTTCAGCTTCGATGTGTCGGTCTGGGAGTTTTTCTGGCCGTTGCTGACCGGCGCCCGCCTGGCCATCGCCAGGCCGGGTGAGCATCGCGATCCGCAGCAACTGATGGAGAGCATCGAGCGTTATCAGGTCAGTACCCTGCATTTCGTGCCGTCGATGTTGCAGGTATTCATGGCCGGGGTTGATGTGCGGCGCTGCCGTGGCATTCGACGCCTGGTGTGCAGTGGCGAGGCGCTGCCGGCCGAGTTGTCCCAGGAGGTGCTGAAGCGTCTGCCCCAGGCGGCGTTGTACAACCTCTATGGCCCGACCGAAGCCGCCATCGACGTGACCCACTGGACCTGCACGGCGGATGACAAGCTGAGCGTGCCGATTGGCCGACCGATCGACAACCTCAAGGGCCATGTGCTGGACAACGGCCTGCTGCCGGCCGCGTTCAGTGCCGCCGGTGAGTTGTACCTAGGTGGCGTCGGTCTGGCCCGTGGTTATCACCGACGTCCGGCGCTGACCGCCGAGCGCTTTGTCCCGGACCCGTTCGATGAGCACGGTGGCCGTTTGTATCGCACCGGCGACCTGGCCCGTTATCGTGACGAGGGGGTGATCGAGTACGCCGGGCGTCTCGATCATCAGATCAAGATTCGTGGTTTGCGCGTGGAGCTGGGTGAGATCGAGGCCCGGTTGCAGGAGCATCCGGGTGTACGCGAGGCCAACGTCATCGATATCGACGGGCCGCTGGGCAAGCAGTTGGTGGCGTACCTGGTGCCGGTCGAGCGCGATCTGGTTGATGCCGGAGCTGTGGCGCAAGGCCCGTTGTGTGACGCGCTCAAGGCCCATCTCAAGGCGCAATTGCCGGAGCATATGGTGCCGGCCCATCTGGTGCTGCTGGAAGGCATGCCGCTGAGCCCGAACGGCAAGCTGGATCGCCGGGCGTTGCCGGCACCGGATATGAATGCCTCGGGGCCGGTTTACCGCGCCCCGCGTACCGAACTGGAGCAGCGCCTGGCGGCTATCTGGGCGCAGGTGCTGGAGGTCGAGCGGGTCGGGCTGGATGACAACTTCTTCGAGCGTGGCGGTCACTCGCTGCTGGTGATCGCCCTGGTCGGACGCCTGCGTGAGGCGTTTGATGTGACGATCAAGTTGCATGATTTCCTGTTGCTGCCGAACCTGGAGGCGCTGGCGGATTTTCTGCTGGAAGGGGAGGCGCGGGTCAAGTCGCCGGTGATTGCCATGAACGCCTGCCGCAATGACCGGAGTCCGCTGTTCTGCCTGCCGCCCGGTGGTGGTGGGGCCTACGCCTACTATCCGTTGGCCGGGACCCTGGGCAATCAGCGCCGGGTCTATGGGCTGGTGAACAGGAGTTATGTGGTGCCGGGCTGGTTCGATGAGTCCTGGGATGGCATGGTGGCCTACTACCTGGAGCAGATCCGCGCCACCCAGCCGCACGGGCCTTACAACCTGCTGGGCTGGTCATTGGGTGGGGCGTTGGCCGTCGAGGTGGCCCATCGTCTTGAGCAGGCGGGTGAGCGGGTGGGTTTTGTCGGGCTGGTGGATTCGCTGATGCCCCAGGGGGGCGAGGAGCACACCGCCGAGTCTGAAGTGCAAGCTGATGCGCACGTCGATGCACCGGGGTTGTATGGCCCGCTGTTGAGCAGCCTGCTGGCTTTTGTGCCTGGGGTCGATGAAGCGACGGTGCTGGGTTTCCTGGAACAGGCGCGTGCCAGCTTGAGTGATGAACAAGCAGTGGTCGAGTGGGTGATCGAGCAGGTGGCCGAGGTAGGCGGGGTGAGTGTCGAGCGATTGCGCGAGATCCACCGCGATATCGCGTTGCAGGACGAGATCGAGACCGGGTATCGCCTGCTGCATGCCAATGCAGTGTTGAGCGAGGCCTTCAGCCTGAAACCGCTGGCGGTGAAGGTCGATTGCTGGTGGGCGACAGGGAGCCGCAGTGCCGCGCGGATACATGAGGCCGAGGCGCGGTTGCTGCGTGAATGTTCGGTCAATGGCCTGGCGGGGTCGCGGGTGCTGGAGGAGACTCATGACAGCGTCATCCTCAGTCCGGCGTTGTTGAATGCAGTGCTGGAGTGCCTGGCTGCCGAATAAGTCAGTGCACGATCTTTGTAGCGACGGTATTGACCCAGGCCCCGGTATTCGGGGCAACACGATTACCTGTAGGAGCCGGCTTGCTGGCGATAGCGGTGTATCAGTCGACAACGATGTCGACTACCCGATCGCATCGCCAGCAAGCCGGCTCCTACAGGTTGGTGTTGTGTTCCCGATGGGGGTCGACAGATATTTCTGCAGCCATTAAAAAAGCCAAGGGTATGGGCCCTTGGCTTTTTTATGCACGCCTGGTGGGTTTACCCACCAGGTTGCTTCGAGGATCAGAAGTCCGCGCGGACGGTCAACATATAGGTGCGTGGATCGCCGTAGTAGTTGCCACGACGTAGCTCACCCAGGGACTTGTAGTAGGCCTTGTCGAAGACGTTCTTCACGTCCAGCCCGACCTTCCAGTTCTTGTCGATCTTGTACGAGGCCAGCGCATCCCACACCGCACGTCCGCTGTTGGATATGTTCGGACCAAAATCATTCGTTGAGTAGCCGCTCTGTGCCGAGACCCCGCCGCCCACGGTCAGGTGGCTCCAGTCGCCTTGCAGGTTGTAAGTGGTCGAGGCCCGCAGCATGTGCTTGGGCGTCTGGTAGTCGGTCGGGCCACCAGTGCTCGTATTGGTGACGTTGAAGGTATAACCGCCAGCCACCTGCCAGCCCGGCAGCACTTCCCCGCTGGCCTCCAGTTCGTAACCCTTGCTGCGTTGGATTGAACCGCCGAGGTAGCAGTAGCCACTCGGGTCATTCGAACAGAAAGCGTTTTCATCCGGATCCACTGTCGCGACGTTTTTCTGCTTGATATAGAACACTGCCGCCGAGACGTTCAGGCGTCCGTCGTACAGTTCGCCCTTGATGCCGGTTTCGTAGTTGGTACCGATGGCCGGGTCCAGCAGCTTGCCGCTGGAGGTTTGATACTGGCTTTGTGGCAGGAAAATATCCGCGTAGCTGGCATACCACGACCACTGATTGTTGAAGTCGTAGATCAGGCCGGCAAAGGGTGTGAACTGATGGTCCTGGCGGTTCGATTGCTTGCTGCCGGTATACGCGTTCTTGGTCTGGTACTGGTACCAGGATAGTCGCCCACCCAGCACCAGGCTTAGATCTTCGGTCAGATGCAGGCGGGTATTGCCGTAGACGCCGTAGCGACGGGTATCGTCGTCGGTGATCTTGTCCCAGGCGGTGCGCAGGGGCTCGGCAACAGCGTTGTGGTCGGGGTCGAACACATTGATAGGGGTGTTCAGGTCTATGTTGGTTTCCTTGCTGCGCAGCTTTTGGTCCGACCAATTGGCCCCCACCATCACCGAGTGCTCCAGGCCAAAGGCATTGAAGTTACCGGAGAGGTTGCTGTCCAGCCCCGTGCTGACCACCGAGTCCTGGCGGAACAGCGCGTCATACAGCTTTGATCCTGTGCCTGTGACCGGATCGATGCTGCCGCGTGGCAGGGCTACCTGTTGATCGTAGGCTCCCTGGCTGCGGGTAACCGAGGTCTTGCTCTTCCAGTCGTCGTTGAAGCGGTGTTCCAGCTCGGCGAAGACTTCGGTCTGCTGGTTTTCATGACGGTTCCAGTTCTGGGACAGCGACGTAGCGCGGGATATCCCCAGAGGCAGGCCATTGCTGTAGCGTGGCAAACCGAAGATCGAGTAGCCATTGGTCACGCTGGTCTGGTTACGCAGGCCTACGGACAGGGTGGTGTCGTCGTTCAGGTCGGCCTCGACGATGCCATAGAACACCGGCTTGCGGCTACTGGCTGAGTCATAAAAGTAGTGCCGGTTCTCGTTGGCGACCACCATGCGCCCGCGTACCGAGCCCGAGTCGTTGAGGCGCCCGGTGGCGTCCAGGTCCATGCGATAGAAGTCGTTGGAGCCGATGCGGGTGGTGATGGAGTAGTGCGGGTCGGCACTCGGCCGCTTGCGCACCAGGTTCACCGCGCCGCCGGGGTTACCGTTGCCCACCAGCAGGCCGGCTGCGCCACGGAGGATTTCCACTCGGTCAAACACCGCGGTGTCCGGGGTGATCCAGCCGGTAGGGCTGTAGGTCAGGCCGGGCACGCCGTCGATCATGTAGGCGTCGGCCCCCAGCTCAAAACCCCGGGAGTTGTACTGGTTGTCACCGAAGTTACGGCTCTGCAAGGTAATGCCGGTGGCCTGGTCCATCACCTGTTCAAGGGAAGTGAGGTTCTTGTCGTCCATCTGCTGGCGGGTCACCACGGTGACCGACTGTGGGGTTTCGCGCAGGGTCTGGGCGGTCTTGCCGATGGTTACCGCGCCGGTGGTGTAGGAGCCGGTGCCGTCGGTGTTGCTGCCCAGGGCCTGGCCGCTGATGTTGGTGGCGGCCAGGGTCAGGCCCGAGCCCTTGGCGGCGGTATCGCTCAGGGTCAGGGTGTCGCCCTGCAGGTTGTAGTCGACGCCGGTGTTCTTCAGCAACTCACTGGCGGCCTGGCCGGGCGTGAACACGCCTTTGACCGGCGCACCGTGAAGACCCTGGACCCGCTCCGGGTTGTACAGGATCTGGATATTGCCCTGGCGCCCCAGTTCCTGCAGGGCGCTGCCCAACGGTTGGGCGCCGATGTTGAATTCGAACTCCTGGGCCTGGACCTGTGCCGCCAGGGGCAGTGCCAGCGCCATCCCCATGACGGCCAGCGAAGGTGGCGAGCAGAACAGCTGGCGAACCAGCAACGCTTTGCTCAAGGGTGTGAGGCGGTGTTGTTTTGGCATTGTGTCTGCTCTTGTCAAAATTGCTGGAAAAGCGAGTGAGAATTTTTTGCATTTGAAATAAAGACGTACGAGGCCGACAAAGACGGAAAAGAAAAGTGAAAAAAGTTGCGACGGGAGGGCGCTGCGGTCTTTTTTTGCAGGAGCCGGATTGCGGGCGATTGGCCCTCAAGCCTTACAGCGCTCTCAAGGTCTGCCATCGCCAGCAAGCCGGCTCCTACACGGGGTGTGGGTGTTACGAGAAGGCATTTTCAGCGAACGCGGGCTGTTCCTCGCGGCGCTCGACCTTGATCTGTCCGGCCTGCATCCGCACCAACTGGTCGGCCACCGGGAAGTAGCGGTCGTCGTGGGAAATCACGATGATCGTCTTGCCCTGCTGGCGCAGCTCGGGCAGCAGTTCGGTGTAGAACACCCGGCGGAAGGCCGGGTCCTGGTCGGCGGCCCATTCGTCGAACACCAGTACCGGACGCTGGTCGAGCCAGGCATTGATCAGCGCCAGGCGCTTGCGCTGGCCGGTGGACAGGTCGGTGGTGGTGAAGCGGCCGTCGCGGATGCTGACCTTGTGGGCGATGTCCAGGCGTTCCAGGTACTTGATCGATTCCGGGGGTAGCAGGTCGTCGCCCTGGAGCACTTCGTCGAACAGGTAGTAGTCGGCAAAGATGGTGGTGAACAACTGCCGGTAATCATCCAGGCCCTCGGCGGTCACCGCCTGGCCGTTGAGGCGCACCTCGCCCTGTTGCGGGCTGTACAGCCCCAGCAGCAGTTTGATCAGGGTGGTCTTGCCGCAACCGTTCTCGCCGACGATAAAGAGGATTTCACCCTGTTTGATGGTCAGGTTCACCGGCCCCAGGTGGAAGGCCTGGCTGCCTTCCACCTGGGGGTAGTCATAACGCAACTGATGCAGTTCGATGCTCTGCAGCGGCGCCGGGGCGGCCTGGCGGTCCTGGATCAGCAGGTGCGGTTCCGGCGAAGAGAACTGCCAGGACAGCTCGGCGATCCGGCGCAAGGCGATTTCCGCGCGGCTGATGATCGGCAGGGTGTTGATCAGGCGTTCCAACGGACCTTTCATATACAGCATGACCAGCACGAAGCCACCCAGCACGGTGCGGTCAGTCCCGGGCCAGAGGGCCTGGAAGGTGATGGCGATACCGATCACGGCGAAAAACAGCATCGAGCCGAAGGTTTCCGCGCTGACGAAGATATTCGCCGCGCGGATGTTGGCCCGGCAGATCCGCTCGGTGGTGCCGTGGATCTGTTCATCGTGCATATGCTGGCGGCGCTTGCGCTGGATCCGCAGCTCCTTGGCCCCGGCCGAGATCGCCTGGTAGTGCTTCTGCAATTCGTCTTCGCCGTCGCGGGCGGTGAGGATGCTGCGCATGCCGTAGCGGTGCGCGAGCCATTGGGCGCCGGAGCCGATGATCACGGTGACCACGGTCAGCAGCAGGATCTGCCAGGAGAGCATCGCCAGGTAGGACAGGCAGCCCAGGGTCACGGTAAAGGCGATCACCATCGGCGCCACCGACAGGGCGAAGGTGCTCAGGGTGCTGACATCGCCGAGCAGCACGGGGATCAGGCGATGGGCGCGGTAGCGTTCGAGTTGCTCGATGGGCGCCACCAGCACCTGGGCGGCCAGTTCGCGGCGCAGGCGCGCGACCACTTGTTGGCCGACATAGTTGGTCAGCAGGTTGGACAGGGTGGAGCAGGCCAGGGTCAGCAGGCACAGGCCGCCGAACAGCAGGGCGGTGTGGCTGTCGGGCCCGGCGGCGGCGTTCATGGCGTTGTTGACGGTGGCCAGCAGGCCGGTGACGCTGAGGCCGCTGACGATCCCCAATACGGCCGAAAGTACGACCAGCAGCCAGAACGGCTTGAGGATCCTGAAGGTTTCCCGGGCGAGACTTGGGGCTGGGAGGGACATGGGGGTTACTCGTGAAAGGTCTGTAGAAACGGGCGCAGTGGAAAGCGCCTTGAACTCTGTAGACGAGTCGATGGGGTCGGGATTTAGGACGCGCGATTCCTGTAGGAGCAACTGTCTTGA
>NZ_JACAQA010000023.1 GCF_013385425.1 Pseudomonas gingeri
TGTAGGAGCAACTGTCTTGACCGTTTTTTTGAAAATCATTTCAAGGGACGGTCAAGCTCCCACAGCTCTAGGCCATGCAATTTCTTAAGGAAACAACCGCAGCCACATTAGGCGACGTGTTCTTTCCATTCAGAACCGTCACGGATCATCGCGTTCAAGCGGATCAGCAAGACTCGCATGCAGGCGATGAGTGCCACTTTGGCGCATTTGCCTTTGTCGCGTAACGCCTTGTATCGGGCATTAAATTCTGGCTGATACCGAATTACGATCCAGCTGGCCATGTACAACGAGCGCCTCACAGCAAACCGTCCACCGCTGATGTGACGCTTACCTTTATGCTTGCCGCTGTCGTCGTTATAGGGGGCTACACCTGCTAATGCGGCGATCTCGTGCCTGCCCACCTCGCCCAACTCGGGGAGGTAGGACATTAGGCTGGCGGCCGTCACGAGCCCTATGCCTTTGACCGAGCACAGACGGGCCACTTTCTTGCTGTCCAGCTGTTCAGCACTTTGTCCCATCAGTTTTTCTATCGACTTTATGGCCTTGCGTAAGTAGTCGATATGGCTCTGCAATGCAGGTTTCACGATCTCAGAACAGGTCGTTTTCAGCCGCCGTTTGTCGTCATCTCTCTGCTGAACAAAATTTTCCCGCTGTTGTACCAATGCACGCAAGTTGTCCTGCTCGGCATTTGTGATTCGGCTTTCGGGAGATTGGATAACCGCTGCAAACTGCGCGAGAAGACGCGCATCTATCGGATCAGTTTTGGCATGCAGCCCCATGGCTCTAGCAAAGCTTTTGGCTCGGCAAGGGTTGACTCGCAGGACTTCGAAACCTGCCGCCTGGAGTGCTTTCATGGCTCTTCGCTCGTAGCCACCGGTCGCTTCCAGCAATGCACGATTGACTTGATGGCGCTTCAGCCACTCAACCATCCTTGAAAAGTCATTGATGTCATTGGGAAAAACCGCCCCCATCCCTTGTGGATCAAGTTCGATCTGCAGGGTGTCTTTAGAAACGTCGATGCCAGCACAGGTAAACATGGCCAAATCCTCTTACACTCAAGGTGAGAGCGCTCTGGCTGGGCCCACGCTTGTAACTGTTCGAGGTGGGCTCGTTCAACTGTTCGGGCTCAATAACCAGGGCGGAGGGGTGAGTGGCAGCATGAGCTCCTACACGTGCTTTAAGCACTGCCGGCATTCAGCTTGCCACTCACCGCTCTCACCACCAGTCTAATCCTGACGCCAGACACAAGCCGGCTTGCTGGCGAT
>NZ_JACAQA010000024.1 GCF_013385425.1 Pseudomonas gingeri
AAGCCGGCTTGCTGGCGATAGCAATCGTTCAGACAAAACAAACCTCGCCCGCCTACACCACTCATCCCCTCATCCCGCCCACGGTTGAAAAACCCACCACCACCCCCATATGAGTTTCCATCAGGCATTTTCGCCCCGCTGCGTGGAGATTCTCCCTTGACCACCATCGTTTCAGTTCGTCGCCACGGCAAAGTCGTCATGGGCGGCGACGGCCAGGTTTCCCTCGGCAACACCGTCATGAAGGGCAACGCGAAAAAAGTCCGGCGCCTCTACCACGGCGAAGTCATCGCCGGTTTCGCCGGTGCCACCGCCGACGCCTTCACCCTGTTCGAGCGTTTCGAAGGCCAGTTGGAAAAACACCAGGGTCATCTGGTCCGCGCCGCTGTCGAATTGGCCAAGGAGTGGCGTACCGACCGCTCCCTGAGTCGCCTGGAAGCCATGCTGGCGGTCGCCAACAAAGATGCTTCACTGATCATCACCGGCAACGGCGACGTCGTTGAACCGGAAAACGGCCTGATCGCCATGGGCTCCGGTGGTGGCTACGCCCAGGCCGCGGCCAGCGCACTGTTGAAGAAAACCGATCTGTCGGCCCGGGAAATCGTCGAAGCCGCCCTGGGTATCGCCGCTGACATCTGCGTCTTCACCAATCACAACGTCACCATCGAGGAGCAGGACCTCGCGGAATAACCAGCCTGTCCGGCTGCCCGTTCCCGCTTGAGGACCCACATATTATGTCCATGACCCCCCGCGAAATCGTCCACGAACTCAATCGCCATATCATTGGCCAGGACGATGCCAAGCGCGCCGTCGCCATTGCCCTGCGCAACCGCTGGCGGCGGATGCAGCTCCCCGAGGAGTTGCGCGTCGAGGTGACCCCCAAGAACATCCTGATGATCGGTCCGACCGGTGTCGGCAAGACCGAAATCGCCCGGCGCCTGGCCAAACTGGCCAACGCCCCGTTCATCAAGGTCGAAGCGACCAAGTTCACCGAAGTCGGCTATGTCGGCCGTGACGTCGAATCGATCATCCGTGACCTGGCCGACGCCGCGATCAAGCTGCTGCGCGAGCAGGAGCTGGTCAAGGTCCGCCATCGCGCCGAAGACGCCGCCGAGGAACGTATCCTCGACGCCCTGCTGCCACCGGCACGCATGGGTTTCAACGAAGATGCCGCCCCGGCCCAGGACTCCAACACCCGCCAGCTGTTCCGCAAGCGCCTGCGCGAAGGCCAGCTGGATGACAAGGAAATCGAAATCGAAGTGGCCGAGTCGTTCGGCGTCGAGATCGCCACGCCGCCAGGCATGGAAGAAATGACCAACCAGTTGCAGAACCTGTTCGCCAACATGGGCAAGGGCAAGCGCAAGAGCCGCAAGCTCAAGGTCAAGGACGCGCTCAAGCTGGTCCGTGACGAAGAAGCCGGGCGCCTGGTCAACGACGAGGAGTTGAAGGCCAAGGCCCTGGAAGCGGTGGAACAGCACGGTATCGTGTTTATCGACGAAATCGACAAGGTCGCCAAGCGCGGCAATGTCGGCGGTGCCGACGTATCCCGTGAAGGCGTACAGCGCGACCTGCTGCCGCTGATCGAAGGCTGCACGGTGAACACCAAGCTGGGCATGGTCAAGACCGACCATATCCTGTTTATCGCCTCCGGCGCGTTCCACCTGAGCAAGCCGAGCGACCTGGTGCCCGAGCTGCAAGGCCGCCTGCCGATCCGTGTCGAACTCAAGGCCCTGAGCCCGGAAGACTTCGAGCGCATCCTCAGCGAACCCCATGCCTCGCTGACCGAGCAGTACCGTGAACTGCTGAAAACCGAAGGGCTGACCATCGAGTTCATGCCGGACGGCATCAAGCGCCTGGCGGAAATCGCCTGGCAGGTCAACGAGAAGACCGAGAACATCGGTGCCCGTCGCCTGCACACGCTGCTCGAGCGCCTGCTGGAGGAAGTCTCGTTCAGCGCCGGCGACCTGGCCAGCGCCCACAGCGAAGAGCCGATCCGCATCGACGCCGAGTACGTCAACAGCCACCTGGGCGAATTGGCGAAGAACGAAGACCTGTCGCGGTATATCCTGTAAGAGCACCTCCCTGTGGGAACAGGGCTTTTATGGCCGAACACGGTCCCTTGTGGGAGCAGAGCTTGCTCGCGAAGGGGCCCGTGAGAACGCCAAAAGCTTCGCGGCGATGCGGCGATCCGACCAGCTCCGCCCCCACAGGGTTCTCTGACACAGACGGATCGCAGGCTTCCCATGACCACCCGACTCCCCACCGCCATCAACCTGCACAAAGCCTCGAAAACCCTGACCCTCAAATACGGTCCGGACGAGGAATACCACCTGAGCGCCGAATTCCTGCGGGTGCACTCGCCTTCGGCCGAGGTCCAGGGCCACGGCAAGCCCATCCTCCAGTTCGGCAAGCTCAACGTCGGTTTGAGCCAACTCGAACCCGCCGGCCAGTACGCACTGAAATTGACCTTCGACGACGGTCATGACAGCGGACTGTTCACCTGGGACTACCTCTACGAGCTCGCCCGTCGCCAGGATGACTTGTGGGCCGATTATCTTGCCGAACTCAAAGCCGCCGGAAAATCCCGCGACCCGTCCGAGTCCGTCGTCAGGCTGATGCTCTAATCCGGACCTCTGGTCGTTTTGGGGGGCATTTTCTAATCACATCTGATTCAATCCCCCACGGCGTGGCTAACGATTGGCCCGCTTGCGAAAAAAATCAAACTCGGGTAACCAATGGAGCTGGCAAGTTCCGTGCATTTAACGATGTGCAATCAACGGTCACCCGAGCAGTAGTACTTGGCATTCGCTGTGCCATTTGCACAGCTGTACCCGGTACTCGTCTCAGGACAATGGAGCGTCGTAGATGAGTAACAAGAACAACGATGACCTGCAGCGGCAAGCCTCGGAAAACACCCTGGGCCTGAACCCCGTCGTCGGCTTGCGTAGAAAGGATCTTCTTACTTCTGCACGAATGGTATTGACCCAAGCCATCAAACAACCCATCCACAGCGTCAAGCATGTCGCCCATTTCGGCGTCGAATTGAAGAACGTGCTGCTGGGCAAGTCCGGCCTGCAGCCGGAAAGCGATGACCGTCGTTTCAACGACCCGGCCTGGAGCCAGAACCCGCTGTACCGGCGTTACCTGCAAACCTACCTGGCCTGGCGCAAGGAGCTCCATGCCTGGATCGACGAGAGTTCGCTGTCGCCACAGGACATCAGTCGCGGCCACTTCGTCATCAACCTGATGACCGAGGCCATGGCCCCGACCAACACCGCGGCCAACCCGGCGGCGGTCAAGCGCTTCTTCGAAACCGGCGGCAAGAGCCTGCTCGACGGCCTCTCGAACCTGGCCAAGGACCTGGTGCACAACGGCGGCATGCCCAGCCAGGTGAACATGGGCGCCTTCGAGGTCGGCAAGAGCCTGGGCACCACCGAAGGCGCGGTGGTGTTTCGCAACGATGTGCTGGAGCTGATCCAGTACAGCCCCGTCACCGAGCAGGTGCATGAGCGGCCGCTGCTGGTGGTGCCGCCGCAGATCAACAAGTTCTATGTGTTCGACTTGAGCCCCGACAAGAGCCTGGCGCGTTTCTGCCTGCGCAGCCACGTGCAGACCTTTATCGTCAGCTGGCGCAACCCGACCAAGGCCCAGCGCGAGTGGGGCCTGTCGACCTATATCGACGCCCTGAAAGAAGCCGTCGACGTGGTCACCGCCATCACTGGCAGCAAGGACGTGAACATGCTCGGGGCCTGCTCCGGCGGCATCACCTGCACCGCCCTGCTCGGCCACTACGCCGCCCTCGGCGAGAAGAAGGTCAACGCCCTGACCCTGCTGGTCAGCGTGCTCGACACCACCCTCGACACCCAGGTCGCGCTGTTCGTCGACGAACAGACCCTCGAAGCCGCCAAGCGCCACTCCTACCAGGCCGGCGTGCTGGAAGGCAGCGACATGGCCAAGGTCTTCGCCTGGATGCGCCCCAACGACCTGATCTGGAACTACTGGGTCAACAACTACCTGCTGGGCAACGAGCCGCCGGTGTTCGATATCCTTTTCTGGAACAACGACACCACGCGCCTGCCGGCCGCCTTCCACGGCGACCTGATCGAGATGTTCAAGAACAACCCACTGATACGCCCCAATGCCCTCGAAGTGTGCGGTACGCCGATCGACCTGAAGAAGGTCGACGCCGATATCTTTGCCCTGGCCGGCACCAACGATCACATCACGCCCTGGAAGTCCTGCTACAAGTCGGCGCAGCTGTTCGGCGGCAAGGTCGAGTTCGTGCTGTCCAGCAGCGGCCATATCCAGAGCATCCTGAACCCGCCGGGCAACCCGAAATCCCGCTACATGACCAACACCGAGATGCCGGCCAAGGCCGACGACTGGCAGGAGAACTCCACCAAACACACCGATTCGTGGTGGCTGCACTGGCAAGCGTGGCAGGCCGAGCGCTCGGGCAAACTGAAGAAATCACCGACCAGCCTGGGCAGCAAGGCCTACCCGGCCGGTGAGGCGGCACCGGGCACCTACGTGCACGAGCGCTAGAACAGCCCTCACCCTGTAGGAGCGAGCTTGCTCGCGATGGAGGCCAACTATAATGCGGGAAACCTGACACCCCGCAGCGTCCCGGCAACCACCGCGAGCAAGCTCGCTCCTACGGAGCCGGGGCTGCAAACAGGTTTTAACCACAGGGCTTCGAGCATGCCGCAACCGTTTATCTTCCGAACCATCGATCTGGATGGCCAGACCATCCGCACCGCGGTTCGCCCCGGCAAGCCTCATATGACGCCCTTGCTGATTTTCAACGGCATCGGCGCCAACCTGGAGCTGGTGTTTCCGTTCGTCCATGCCCTGGACCCGGACCTGGAAGTCATCGCCTTCGACGTCCCCGGCGTCGGCGGCTCGTCGACCCCCAAGCGGCCCTATCGCTTCCCCGGCCTGGCCAAGCTCACCGCGCGCATGCTCGACTACCTGGATTACGGCCAGGTCAACGCGGTGGGCGTGTCCTGGGGCGGCGCCCTGGCGCAACAATTCGCCCATGACTACCCGGAACGCTGCAAGAAGCTGATCCTCGCCGCCACCGCCGCCGGTGCGGTGATGGTTCCGGGCAAGCCCAAGGTGTTGTGGAACATGGCCAGTCCACGGCGCTATATCCAGCCGTCCCACGTGATCCGCATTGCCCCGACCATCTACGGCGGCGCCTTTCGCCGCGACCCGCACCTGGCGGCCGAGCATGCCGCCAAGGTCCGCTCCGCCGGCAAGCTCGGTTACTACTGGCAACTGTTCGCGGGCCTCGGCTGGACCAGCATCCACTGGCTGCACAGGATCCGCCAGCCGACCCTGGTGCTGGCCGGTGATGACGATCCGCTGATTCCACTGATCAATATGCGCCTGCTGGCTTGGCGAATCCCCAATGCCCAGCTACACATAATCGACGACGGTCATTTATTCCTGATCACCCGGGCCGAGGCCGTCGCGCCGATCATCATGAAATTCCTCCAGGAAGAACGCCAACGGGCGGTGATGCATCCACAACCGGCGCCTTTGAAAAGCACCTAGGAGTTTCCCTGGTAGTAAGCGCACACGGGCAGGACGTCCGTGCGGCGCACAAGGTCAGCGACCGACGCCCCCGTCCGTCGCGGTCCCCTGTGTTGGTTGATAGCTTGATGACGAAGGAGTGTTGACTCATGCGAGACAAACCAGCGACGGGCTCGATGCCCACACCCGCCGCGTTCATCAACGCACAGAGTGCGATTACCGGTCTGCGCGGCCGGGATCTGTTTTCCACCCTGCGCAGCGTGGCCGCCCACGGCCTGCGCAACCCGATCCATACCGCCCGGCATGCCCTGGCCCTGGGCGGACAACTGGGCAAGGTGCTGCTCGGTGACACACCGTACAAGCCCAACCCCCATGACCCGCGCTTCGCCGACCCGGCCTGGAGCCTGAACCCGTTCTACCGCCGCAGCCTGCAGGCCTATCTGGCCTGGCAGAAACAGGTCAAGCACTGGATCGACGAGAGCCGGATGAGCGACGATGACCGCGCCCGCGCGCACTTTGTCTTCGCCCTGCTCAACGACGCCATGGCGCCGTCCAATACCCTGCTCAATCCGCTGGCGGTCAAGGAAGTCTTCAACTCCGGCGGCAACAGCATCGTGCGCGGCATCAGCCACCTGGTGGATGACCTGCTGCACAACAACGGCTTGCCCAGCCAGGTCACCAAGCACTCGTTCGAAGTCGGCAAGACCGTGGCCACCACCCCCGGCTCGGTGGTGTTTCGCAACGAGCAACTGGAACTGATCCAGTACAAGCCCATGAGCGAAAAACAGTACGCCAAGCCGCTGTTGATCGTCCCGCCGCAGATCAACAAGTACTACATTTTCGACCTCAGCCCGTCCAACAGCTTCGTCCAGTACGCGCTGAAGAACGGCCTGCAGGTGTTTATCGTCAGCTGGCGCAACCCGGATGTGCGTCATCGCGAATGGGGCCTGTCCAGCTATGTCGAGGCGCTGGAAGAAGCGCTGAACGTGTGCCGGGCGATCACCGCCAGCCGCGAGGTCAACCTGATGGGGGCCTGTGCCGGCGGCCTGACCATCGCCGCCCTGCAGGGCCACCTGCTGGCCAAACGACAACTGCGCCGGGTATCCAGCGCCACCTACCTGGTCAGCCTGCTCGACAGCCAGCTGGACGGCCCGGCCATGCTGTTCGCCGATGAGCAGACCCTGGAAGCCGCCAAGCGCCGCTCCTACCAGCAAGGTGTACTCGACGGCCGCGACATGGCGAAAGTCTTCGCCTGGATGCGGCCCAACGACCTGATCTGGAACTACTGGGTCAACAACTACCTGCTGGGCAAGGAACCGCCGGCGTTCGACATTCTCTACTGGAACAACGACAACACCCGCCTGCCGGCGGCCTTTCACGGCGACCTGCTGGACTTCTTCAAGCACAACCCGCTGAGCCATCCGGGCGGCCTGGAAGTCTGCGGCACGCCCATCGACCTGCAAAAAGTCACGGTCGACAGCTTCAGCGTCGGGGGTATCAACGACCACATCACGCCCTGGGACGCGGTGTATCGCTCGACCCTGCTGCTGGGGGGCGATCGCCGGTTCGTGCTGTCCAACAGCGGGCATATCCAGAGCATCCTCAACCCGCCGAGCAACCCCAAGGCCAACTACGTCGACAACCCCAGGCTGAGCAGTGATCCGCGGGCCTGGTACTACGACGGCAAACAGGTCGAAGGCAGCTGGTGGACCCAATGGCTGAGCTGGATCCAGGAGCGTTCGGGAGCCCAACGTGAAACCCAGATGACCTTGGGCAACGCCAATTACCCACCCATGGAAGCGGCACCCGGCACCTATGTGCGAGTGCGCTGATGATTACCGGCCACGGCTGCCCACAGCCGTGGCGAACGGTCGGAACGACCTAAGAAGACTGGATGAAAACCCGCGACCGGATCCTTGAATGCGCCCTGCAACTGTTCAACCAGAAAGGCGAGCCCAACGTTTCGACCATGGAGGTGGCCAATGAAATGGGGATCAGTCCGGGCAACCTCTACTACCATTTCCATGGCAAGGAGCCGCTGGTGCTGGGCTTGTTCGAGCGTTTCCAGGCCGAGCTGGCACCCTTGCTCGACCCGCCGGCCGACGCGCGGCTGGCGCCCGAGGATTACTGGTTCTTCCTGCATCTGATCGTCGAGCGACTGGCCCATTACCGTTTTCTGTTCCAGGACCTGTCCAATCTGTCCGGGCGCTTGCCCAAGCTGGCCAAGGGCATTCGCAACCTGCTCAATGCCCTCAAGCGGACGTTGGCGTCGTTGCTGGCGCGACTGAAGGCGCAGGGCATGCTGCTGAGTGAAACCCAGGCCCTTGGGCAGTTGGTGGAGCAGATTACCCTGACGCTGTTGTTCTCCCTGGATTACCAGCGGATTCTTGGGCGGGAGGGTGAAGTGCGGCTGGTGGTGTACCAGATCATGATGCTGGTGGCCCCGCATCTGCGGCCC
Source organism: Pseudomonas gingeri (assembly GCF_013385425.1). GTDB lineage: Bacteria > Pseudomonadota > Gammaproteobacteria > Pseudomonadales > Pseudomonadaceae > Aquipseudomonas > Aquipseudomonas gingeri_D. Next base: position 7,994 of record NZ_JACAQA010000024.1, read on the forward strand.
TCGTCGCGGTTGGTGACGGAGCAGATGGCGTTGCGGTATCTCGAAGATCACGATTAACGTTATCTTCTGTAGCGCCAGTGCCTACAAGAGCGGTGCTCGACAGACCCACACAAAAACGCCCGACCTTCACAGGCCGGGCGTTTTCGTTCAGCAGGCGACGACTCAGGCTTGAGAAGCTGACGTCGGTGCTGTTGGCGTAGCCGCTGGAGCGGATGCCGGTGCCGGAGCGGCCGAGTTGGCCGCCGATACCGGAGCCACGGCAGGCTTGGCTGCCGCAGCAGGAGCCGGCTTCGCGGCAGCAGGCTTTTTCGCCGCTGCCGGTTTGGCCGCAGGTTTCGCGGCCGGTTTGGCTGCCACAGGCTTGGCCGCTGGTTTCACAGCCGGTTTCGCCGCTGCTGCCGGTTTGGCGGCGGGCTTGGCGACAGGTTTCGCTGCCGGCTTGGCAACTGCTTTCGCTGCCGGCTTGGCTGCCGAGGTTTTCGCCGCAGGCTTGGCAGCAGGTTTGGCCGCTGCTTTAACCAGAGGCTTGGCCGCTGCTGTTTTTTTCGAAGCCGGAGTCACGGCTTCCCCCGTCAGTTTCTCGATCTGCTTGGTCAAGGTATCGACCTTGCTGTGCAGCGCTTTCACTTCATTGCGGCTCGGTACGCCCAGGCGCGAAATGGCGCTGTTCAAGCGCTTGTCGAATGCCCCTTCCAACTCGTCCCACTTGCCCAGCGCACGGTCCTTGACCCCTGCGATGCGCGACTTGGCCGAACTGGCGGAGTCCTTGGCCGCGTCGACTTTCTTGTCGACGGCGGTCTTGGTGAGTTTCTCGGCCTTCTCGCCGTCTTTCACCAGGGTCTCGAAGAGTTTGCTGCCGTCGGTATCGATCTTCGAGTACACGCCTAAACCAGCAAGCCAGATTTTGCGGGAGTACTCCTCAACCTTCCCGATCCACGAGCTGCTTTCTTTCTCGGTATTCTTTTTGCCAGCCATCCCGTTCTCCTTAATGTTTACGCGCGACACGTTCGAGCAATGCCGTCAGCTCATCGAGCTTAGCAGAGAGTGTCTCCACATCATGTTTAGACGGAATCCCGATGCGATTCAAGGCACTGGCGACACGGTTGTCAAAGGCCTTCTCGACCTTGTCCAGTTGCACTTCCACCTTGCCCTTGAGGCTGGTGACTTCGCTCTTAACGTTATCGATCTGGCTGTTGGCCGCTTCACGCTGCGCGCCAATCAGTTTTTTGCCTTCTTTTTCAACGTCTTGACCAGCTTCCACGAGTTCCTTGAAGTACTCGCTGCCTTCGCGGCCGACCTTGGTATAAGCGCCCAGACCCGCCAGCCAGATCTTGCGGGCATACACTTTCACCTCAGCCAGGGCGGTTGGCTGACCGTCGGATTTTTTCTTCAGACTTACTTTGGCCATGGTGCACCTCACACGTGAAGGGTTGGAGGATCTGCCCACCGGAATAGGGGCTTATGCACAAAGTAATGACAAAAATTAGAATGGGCACCCTAAAGGCCGGCCCGGTGTCGGAGTGGTGCTTGTTGTGGGAGCGGAGCTTGCCCGCGAAGAGGCCCTTGAAGCCGCTATAGACCTCACGGTGGTGCGGCGATCGACAAGCACCGCTCCCACAAAAGCGCCCCTCCGCCAGGGCGCAGCACAGGTGGTCAGACCAGCGCCTTGTCCAGGGCCTTTTCGATCTCGGCCTTGATGGTGCCGCTCATGGCCGACATCAACAGGCCCAGCTCGACCTCGACGCGGATCGTTTCTTCACTCACATGCACCGCGCCTTTGACCCCGGAACGCTTGAGGTTGAGGGTATCGCCGGACCACTGCGGCTCCAGGCCATACTGCCCGGCCAGCTTCTGCGCCAACTGGTCGGCCTTCTCGCGTGCACCGGCCTTGCCCAGGCCATGGGCGCGTTCAACACTAATACGGGCCATCGAATGACTCCTGCTCTATCGGGACTTGCCCGGTGATTCCTGACCCTGAATGCGTCAAAACGTCCCGGCGGTTGCCTATCTTACATGCACCCTTGCCAAGACAAAGCCGGCCACCGGGATTAGAATGCCCGCATTCTCTTCTGGTGACAGCGACATGACTGATCAGCGCAAAGGCAGCGATGCCGAACCCACCACGCACTTCGGCTTCAAGAACGTACCGGAAAGCCAAAAGGCCGAGAAGGTCGCCGAGGTGTTCCACTCCGTGGCCGCCAAGTACGACCTGATGAACGACGTGCTGTCCGGTGGCATGCATCGCCTCTGGAAGCGCTTCACCATCGAGCTGTCCGGCGTGCGCACGGGTAACCGGGTGCTGGATATCGCCGGCGGCACCGGCGACCTGGCGCGCAAGTTCTCGCACCTGGTGGGCCCCACCGGCCAGGTGGTGCTGGCCGACATCAACGCCTCCATGCTCAAGGTCGGCCGTGATCGCCTGCTGGACCTGGGCGTGGCCGGCAATGTCGAGTTCGTCCAGGCCGACGCGGAAAAACTGCCGTTCCCGGACAACCATTTCGACTGCGTGACCATCGCCTTCGGCCTGCGCAACGTCACCCACAAGGAAGACGCCCTGCGCTCCATGCTGCGAGTCCTCAAGCCCGGCGGCCGCCTGCTGGTGCTGGAGTTCTCCAAACCGACCAACGCGCTGATGTCCAAGGTCTACGACGCCTATTCGTTCGCCTTCATGCCCCTGGCCGGCAAGCTGATCACCAACGACTCGGAAAGTTATCGCTACCTGGCCGAATCGATCCGCATGCACCCGAACCAGGAAACCCTGAAGTCGATGATGATGGAAGCCGGTTTCGACCGCGTGACCTACCACAACATGACCGCGGGCATCGTCGCCCTGCATCGCGGCATCAAGCCCTGATGATCCTCAGCGGCCTTCTCGCCGGCGTCGAACACGGTCTCAACCGTGTGTTGCGCCTCGACAGCACGGCCTTGAGCCGCCTGGGCCACCTGACCGGCAAAGTCATCGAAGTCGACTGCGCCAGCCCGGCCCTGAAGCTGTTCATCCTGCCCAGCGACGAAGGCCTGCTACTGGCCGCGCACTGGGCCGCCGAAGCCGACTGCATTCTCCGCGCCCCGGCCTCGAGCCTGCTGAACCTGGCCCTGAGCCGCGACAAGACCGCCGTGCTCCACAGCCCCGAGGTCGACCTGGAAGGCGACAGCGCGGTGCTGCTGGACCTCGCCGGGGTACTCCAGGACCTGGAGCTGGATTGGGAGTACGAACTCTCGCACTGGCTCGGACCGATCGCCACGCCCCTGCTCAGCGGTCACCTGCGCAGCCGCGCCGGCTGGTACAAGCAGGGTTTCGTCAGCCTGAAGCAGAACCTCGCCGAATACCTCAGTGAAGAGTCCCGTGCCCTGGTCGGCACCCATGAGGCCGAAGCGCGCTTCGCCGAACTGGACCGGGTAAAACTCGACCTGGAACGTCTCGAGGCGCGTGTCGAGCGCCTTTCCCGATCCCTCAAATCCAGCGATAACGCATGAAGCTGCTTGCCGTCCGCCGTCTGTTGCGCATCCAGCGCGTCGTGATCCGTTACCGTCTCGATGACCTGCTGTTCGAATTGCCCCTGCCCTGGTTCCTCCTGGCGCTGCGCTTTGCCCTGCCCTGGCGCTGGTTCCCGCGCAAGACCCTGGACCTGAGTCGCGGCGCACGCCTGCGCCTGGCCTTGCAGGACCTGGGACCGATCTTTATCAAGTTCGGCCAGATCCTCTCGACCCGCCGCGACTTGCTGCCCGAGGACATCGCCGACGAGCTGATGCTGCTCCAGGACCGCGTGCCGCCGTTCGACTCGCAGACCGCGGTCACGCTGATCGAGGCGCAACTGGGCAAGAAGATCGGCGAAGTTTTCAGCCGCTTCGATATCGAACCATTGGCCTCGGCCTCGGTAGCCCAAGTGCATGCCGCCCAGCTCAAGAGCGGCGAGGAAGTGGTGGTGAAGGTCATCCGCCCCGGCCTCAAGCCGATCATCGCCCAGGACCTGGCGTGGCTGTTCCTCCTCGCCCGGGCCGCCGAGCGGGTCTCGGCCGATGCCCGCCTGCTGCACCCGGTGGACGTGGTCAGCGACTACGAAAAGACCATCTACGACGAACTCGACCTGCTGCGCGAGGCGGCCAACGCCAGCCAGCTGCGGCGCAACTTCGAAGGTTCGGAGATGATGTACGTGCCCCAGGTCTACTGGGACTGGTGCCGGCCGAAAGTACTGGTGATGGAGCGCATCTACGGCATCCAGGTCACCGACCTGGCCACCCTGGCCGACCAGCGCACCGACATGAAAATGCTCGCCGAGCGTGGCGTGGAAATCTTCTTCACCCAGGTATTCCGCGACAGCTTCTTCCATGCCGACATGCACCCCGGCAATATCTTCGTCAGCACCGTGAACCCGTGGAGCCCGAAGTACATCGCCATCGACTGCGGCATCGTCGGCAGCCTGACCCCGGAAGACCAGGATTACCTGGCCCGCAACCTGTTCGCCTTCTTCAAGCGTGACTACCGCCGGGTCGCCCAGTTGCACATCGACTCGGGCTGGGTGCCGGCGCACACCAAGCTCAACGAGTTCGAAGCCGCGATCCGCACCGTCTGCGAGCCGATCTTCGAAAAACCGCTCAAGGACATCTCCTTCGGCCAGGTGCTGATGCGCCTGTTCCAGACCGCGCGGCGCTTCAATATGGAAGTCCAGCCGCAGTTGGTGTTATTGCAGAAAACCCTGCTCAATATCGAAGGCCTGGGCCGCCAGCTGTACCCGGACCTGGACCTGTGGAGCACCGCCCAGCCGTTCCTCGAACGCTGGATGCGCGAGCGTGTCAGCCCGAGAACCCTGCTCGGCAACCTGCACGGCCAGATCGAGCAGTTGCCGCACCTGGCCAATATGACCCGCGACCTGCTCGAACGCATGGCCCAACCCCACGCCAGCAATCCCGAGCCGAAAACCAGGCGCAAGGACGACTGGCTCCTGCGCCTGCTCGGCAGTGCGCACCTCGGCGGCGGCGTGGTACTGGCCGCCGGTGGGCCGCTGCACGAGCTTGGCCATTGGCCGGCGGCGATCATGGTGATCGTCGGTTTGTATCTGATCGTGCGCCGATAGCCAGTCGGGCCGTGGGCTGGCACACTGTTGATTCGCCGAGGCATCACCACGCGGGTGGTGTCCGGTTGTCGGAGTCGAAGATGAAAGACTGGCTGGACGAGATCAAATGGGACAGTGACGGCCTGGTGCCGGCCATTGCCCAGGATCACAAGACCGGGCGCGTGCTGATGATGGCCTGGATGAACCGCGAAGCGCTGCAACTGACCGCAAGCGAAAACCGCGCCATTTACTGGTCACGCTCCCGTGGCAAGCTGTGGCGCAAGGGCGAAGAGTCTGGCCATGTGCAGCACCTGCACGAAATGCGCCTGGATTGCGACGCCGACGTGATCATCCTGATGGTCGAGCAGGTCGGTGATATCGCCTGCCACACCGGCCGGCACAGTTGCTTCTACCGCGTGTATGAAAACGGCGGCTGGAAGATCGTCGACCCGGTCCTCAAGGACCCGCACAGCATCTACTCGGCAGGACACTGAACATGACTGACACCCTGACCCGTCTGGCCCAAGTGCTGGAAGAGCGCAAAGGCGCCGCCGCCGACAGCTCCTACGTCGCCAGCCTCTATCACAAGGGCCTGAACAAGATCCTGGAAAAGGTTGGCGAAGAGTCGGTCGAGACTATTATTGCTGCAAAGGATGCCGCGATCAGTGGCGACTGCAGCGACGTCATCTACGAAACCGCCGATTTGTGGTTCCACAGTATGGTCATGCTCGCCCAACTGGGGCAGCATCCGCAGGCCGTGCTGGACGAACTGGATCGCCGCTTCGGCCTGTCCGGACACGTCGAGAAAGCCTCGCGCCCGTCCGCCTAACAACTTTCGAGAGGAGCAGCATCATGGGCATTTTTGACTGGAAACACTGGATCGTCATCCTGGTTGTCGTCGTGCTGGTGTTCGGCACCAAGAAACTGAAGAACCTGGGCACCGACGTCGGCGAATCGATCAAGGGCTTTCGCAAGGCCATGAACGACGAAGAAAAACCTGCCGAGCCGGTGGTCCCCCCTGTCGTGCAACCGGCTCCACCGGTACAGCCACAGGCTACCGCCCAGCAGAACACGCCGCACACCATCGATGTGCAGGCGCAGAAAGTTGACGAGCCCCGCAACAATTCTTGAGTACTGACAAATGTTCGGTATCAGCTTCAGTGAACTGCTGCTCGTGGGCCTGGTGGCCCTGTTGGTGCTCGGCCCCGAGCGCCTGCCCCATGCCGCGCGCACGGCAGGCCTGTGGGTCGGGCGGTTGAAGCGCAGCTTCAACGCGATCAAGCAGGAAGTGGAACGCGAGATCGGCGCCGACGAGATCCGTCGGCAACTGCACAACGAGCACATCCTCTCGCTGGAGCAGGAGGCTCGCAAGATCCTCTCGCCGATCGCCACCAGCACCCCGGCCGAGCCGGTGGTGGAGCAGACGATCCACACCGCTCCACCCGTGTCGACGGAAACCCCGCCGACGCCGGCGAGCACCGCCGAACCGGTAGCGGTACTCGGTGCCGTGGAGCCCGCGCCGCACCTGACAGAACCCGCAAGCACGACGCCAGCCGCCGCGCCTGCGCCTCATGACCCTACATTGCCGCCGCGAGCCCCATGAGCGATATTCCGGAAAACGACCAGCACATGCCGCTGGTTTCGCACCTCACCGAGTTGCGCACCCGCCTGCTGCGCTGTGTCGCGGCGATCTTCCTGATCTTCGCCGGGCTGTTCGCCTTTACCCAGCAGATCTACACCTTCGTCTCGATCCCGCTGCGCCAGTACCTGCCGGCGGGCGCGACGATGATCGCCACCGACGTGTCGTCGCCGTTCCTGACGCCGCTCAAACTGACCATGATGGTCTCGCTGTTCCTGGCCATCCCGGTGATCCTGCACCAGATCTGGGGCTTTATCGCACCGGGCCTGTACAAGCATGAAAAACGCATCGCCGTGCCGCTGCTGGTGTCGAGCATCCTGCTGTTCTACACCGGCATGGCCTTCGCCTACTTCCTGGTGTTCCCGCTGATCTTCAAGTTCTTCGCCGCCGCCACCCCGGCCGGCGTGGAAATGATGACCGATATCACCAGCTACCTCGACTTCGTGATGACGCTGTTCTTCGCCTTCGGCGTGGCCTTCGAAATCCCCGTGGCGGTGGTGCTGCTGGTATGGATAGGCGTGGTCGACGTCAAGTACCTGAAGAAAATCCGTCCCTACGTGGTCATCGGCTGCTTTGTGGTCGGTATGATCCTGACCCCGCCGGACGTGTTCTCCCAGACCCTGCTGGCGGTGCCGATGTGGCTGCTGTTCGAGATCGGCATCCTGTTCGGTGGCCTGGTCCGCAAACGCAGTGACGAAGAGGCCGCCGACCGCGACGACGCCCAGCCGCCAGCCCCGCTGACGTGAACCTGCTGCTTCTGGAGGAGGCCGACTTTATCGCGGCCGACCTCGTGGTGCTGCGGGATCGGCGCCTGACCCATATGCAGGAAGTCCATCGCGTGGCGGTGGGCGACAGCTTGCGGGTCGGGCGTATCGGCGGCCTGATGGGCAGCGCCGAGGTATTGCGCCTGGATACCACGGAAGCCGAGTTGCGGGTCAGCCTGGATCGCGCGCCACCGGCGAAACTGCCGCTGACCCTGATCCTCGCCCTGCCGCGCCCGAAAATGCTTCGCCGGGTGTTCCAGACCGTCGCCACCCTCGGCGTACCGAAAGTGGTGCTGGTGAACAGCTACCGGGTGGAAAAGAGCTTCTGGCAGACCCCGTTCCTCGAACCCGCAGCGATTCGCGAGCAACTGATCCTCGGCCTGGAGCAGACCCGCGACACCGTACTGCCGGAAATCGTTATCGAGAAACGCTTCAAGCCCTTTGTCGAAGACCGCCTGCCGGCCATCAGCGCGGGCACTCTCGGCCTGGTCGGCCACCCCGGCGACTACCCGGCCTGCCCTCGTGGCCTGGATGAGCCGGTGACCCTGGCCATCGGCCCGGAAGGCGGCTGGATTCCTTACGAAATCGACCTGCTGGGCAAGGCCGGGCTGCAACCGGTGCAACTCGGCGAACGCATCCTGCGGGTCGAGACCGCCGTGACCGCCCTGCTCGCCCGGTTGTTCTGATCCACCAATGCTCTTTTCATAGCCCCCTCGCCCAACACCCGGATGTACTCGGTCCCCTGTAGGAGCAGGGCTTGCCCGCGAAGCTTTTGGCGATCTCAAGGTCCTCTTCGCTGGCAAGCCATGCTCCTACAGGTACGCGTTCGACAGGCAGAAAGCAAAAACCTTCACCTTTAAGGGAATCTCCCTACAGCCCATTCAGGTCGCATCTCCCGCGTCCAAGCCGATGACAGAACATGCCCCACGCACTCGCGCGTGAGGGCCATGGACTTATCTGTTTGGCAGGAGATTCACCATGTTCCGTTGGCTGACCCGCGCACTGCGCGACCGCAGTATCCGCTTCAAACTGGCCCTGGGCTTCGGCCTGGTATTGCTCTTGACCCTGGCGATCACTCTCACCGGCTGGCACGCCCTGAGTACCACGGTAGAGCGCTCGCACACGCTGTCGAGCATCGCCCGGCTCAGCCGCCTGACCAGTGACATGCGCGCTGATCGCATCGCCTTCCGGGTGCTGAACGACCCGCAGAGTCGCACCCGGATCACCCGCCAGCTGGCGAGTATCGAGAAACTGCTGACGACGCTCCTGCCGCGCCTGACGGACCCGGGCGAACGACAGATCCTCGCCGACCAGCAGCACGCGGCCCAAGGTTTCCAGACCACCCTCGACGATCTCGATGAAAACCTTCGCGACCGTGACCGCGCCCGCAAGCGGATGAACGCCGGCCTGACCCAGGCCACCCAGGCGGTGGCCCGCTTTGCCGCCCATCAACTGCGCGAAGCCGGCAAGAGTCCCCACGAGCAACAGTGGCAGGCCCCGCTCAAACGGGTCGAAGAACTCCGTCAACTGCTCAACGAGACCCACGCCAGCGTGCAGACACCGGCCTATCTGGCCGATTCGCTGCAAGCCTATTCCGAGCAGGCACTGAAGGCGATCGACCGGCTTGGACAACTTGAAACCCAGGTCACACCGCTGACGGCGCCACTGGCCGACGACTACCAGCGCATGCTGCTGGAACTGCGCCACTACCGCGAGGCCCTGCAGCGTTTCAAGGACGCGCAACTGCTCACCGAGGCGGCCCACAATGTGATGGAAGGCCTGGGCAACCAGCTGCTGGCCGGCAACGAGGATCTCAGCCGCAGCCAGACCCAGGCCCGTGATCGCCAGACCCAGGCGGCGAAATGGCTGCTGGCGAAAATAGCCCTGCTGGCCTGGTTGATCGCGACCCTGGCCGCCTGGGTCCTCAGCCGCCAATTGCTGATCCCGCTCTCACGCAGCCTGAAGCTGGCCCACCATATCGCCGCGGGCGACCTGAGCCGCGATGTGGCGGTGGATCGCCAGGACGAGCTCGGCCAGTTGCAACAGGCCATGCGCGGCATGACCCTGGGCCTGCGGGAGCTGATCCGTGGCATCGGCATCAGCGCTTCGCGGGTGGCCAGCGCCGCCGAGCACCTGTCGACCAGCACCGAGCAGACCGACGCCAGCGTCAGCAGCCAGTACGCCGCCACCGAGCAAGTGGCCGCCGCCATGAAACAGATGAGCGCCAGTGTGCTCGAAGTCGCCCGTCACGCCGAAACCGCCTCCGTGGCAGCCACCCAGGCCGACCAGCAGGCCCGCGAAGGTGACAGCGCCGTGGCCGACGCCATCGAACAGATCGAACAACTCGAGCAATATATGCAACGCTGCTCCCAGGCCATGGGCGGGCTCCAGCGCGAAAGCGAGCGGATCGGCAGCGTGCTCGATGTGATCAAATCGGTGTCCCAGCAAACCAACCTGCTGGCCCTGAATGCCGCCATCGAGGCAGCCCGGGCCGGCGAGGCCGGCAGTGGCTTCGCCGTGGTCGCCGACGAGGTGCGCTGCCTGGCGCAGCGCACCCAGGACTCGGCACAAGAGATCAAGGACCTGATCGTGGCCTTGCAAGGCGGGACCCAGGAGGTCGCGGGCATGCTCGACAACAGCCGCAAACTGACCCGCCACAGCGTCGAGTCGAGCCGCCACAGCGGTGGCAAGCTGGAAGCCATCAGCCGCAGCGTGTCGCAGATCCTCGGGATGAACGAGCAGATCGCCGCCGCCGGCGAAGAACAGAGTGTCGTCGCCGAGCAGATCAGCCGCAGCATGTTGCATGTACGGGATATGTCACAGCAGACTGCCAACGCCTGTGATGAAACAGCCGCCGCCAGCCTGCAGTTGAGTCAGCTGGGGGCACAGTTGCAGCGGCTGGTGGAGCGTTTCAAAGTCTGAGCCCCCACTCCCTGTTATGCGCGCTTTTGTGGGAGCGGAGCTTGTCGGATCACCGCACCGCCGCGAAGCTTTTGGCGTTCTCACGGGCCTCTTCGCGGGCAAGCTCCGCTCCCACATGAGGTTTATGCTGCCCGCAAGATCGCGCCCGGGCTCAATCGATCTCGGCCAGCCAGTCGCTGGTCTTGAACCACTTGTCGTGGATCCGATCGTAGGTGCCATCTTCGGCGATCTGGTGGAGAAAGTGGTTGATCCAGTTGAGACTGTCGTGGTCGCCCTTCTTCACCCCGAAGGCCAGCGGTTCGTAGGTGAACGGCTGGTCCAGGCACAACAGCTTGCCGTCACCCAGCTTGTTCACCGCCACCAGGTTGTAGGGGGCGTCATGGACAAAGGCGTCGGCCTTGCCGTCGAGCACGGCCTGCACGCCCTCTTCCTCATTGGCATAGGTGCTCAGTTGGGCTGCGCCCATCATTTTTTTTGCAACGATTTCCCCCGTGGTCCCGGCCTTGGCGGCGATGCGATAGCCGGCCTCGTTGAGGTCCTCGAAACTCTGCACCTTGCTGCCCAGTTCCAGGGGGATCAACAGCGTCTGCCCGACCACGATAAAGGCATCGCTGAAGTTGAGTCGCAGGTTGCGCTCCTGGGTCAGGGTCATGCCGCTGGCGACCAGGTCGAACTTGTTCGCCAGTAAACCGGGGAGCAACTCGGCGTAAGGACTGGCCACCAGTTCCAGCTTGACCCCCAGCGCTCGGCTCATTTCCCGCAACAGGTCGATTTCGAAACCGATGATTTCGCCGCGCTTGCTCGTCATTTCGAAGGGGATATACGTCGGATTGGTCCCGACTCTCAGCGTGCCGCGCTTGAGCGCGTCATCAACGGCACCCGCCTGCACCCCACAGGCGTGAGTGAGCACAACGATGCCCAGCAGCAGCATCGACAGAAACCTTTTCATCATGAAACTCCCCAGGGCCGCTTTTCCGGTCGTGCCAGTCTGCGCGAACACACAGTCGCCGTGATCTGGCGGGCACGATTTTGGGGGGCGATCCTAACGTACTCGAGTACGGGGCAACACCAAGGGGGGACGGGTCTTTTGTTACCAAATGACAAAGGGGCCGCGGTGCTTGTCACACCGCGGCCCCTCGGGCGTCAGGCCGGCTGGGCCGGCGCTGTGGCCGGCTGCAGGGGCAGCAACGGCGCATGGGGATCGGCCTTGATCGAGTCGCGCCAGGCGCCCAACCATTCGGCGTGGCCTTCGCTCCAGACCTGCTCATGCAGGCGGGTCAGGGCCACCGGATCGCTCAGCAGGTGCAGCCGCGACTGATTGTCCAGACCGGATGGCCCGACCTTCAGCGCATGCCGAACACGCTCGACACGCAGCCATTCGATCGGCTCGGCGTGGCCGTGACGGGCCGTTGCCAGGGCGCAGGCCAGGGCATTCTGGCGTGGATCGACCACGGCCCGGACAAAGCCGTCATTCAGCGCATGCCAACGGTTTTCGTGGGTGTACTCATCCGTTGCCTGCAGCGCCTGGGGCGGATTGTATTCCTCGGGAATGAGAAACAGGCTCTCATCCCTGGAACGCAAGCCCAGGTTGACCCGACTGGAAATCACCGAGACCGGGATCGACAGCATCAGCGAACCGACGATCGGGGTCAGCCACCAGAGGAAGCTCGGGTTGAGCCAGACCACCAGCAGTGCCCAGAGCGCACCCAACAGGGTTTGCGGACCATGCCGGCGCACCGCTTCGCCCCACGGCGTGGAGTCGTCGTCACGCTGCGGAGAGTTCCAGGTCGCCGCCCAGCCGAGGAACGCGGCCAGGACAAAACGGGTGTGGAAAATCATCCGCACCGGCGCCAGCAACATGGAGAAAAGCATCTCCAGCAGCATCGACAAGGTCACCTTGAACTTGCCGCCGAACTCTTTCGCGCCCTTGGCCCAGATCAGGATGATGCTCAGCAGCTTGGGCAGGAACAGCAGCACGATGGTGGTGGAGAACAGCGCCACCGCCTTGTCCGGATGCCATTGCGGCCACAGCGGATAGAGCTGGCGCGGCTCCATGAAGTACTGCGGCTCCATCAGCGTGTTGACCGCCAGCAGGGCCGTCGACAGCACCAGGAAGAAGAACCACAGCGGCGCCGACAGGTAGGACATCACGCCGGTGAGGAACACCGCGCGGTGCACCGGGTGCATGCCCTTGACCAGGAACAGGCGGAAGTTCATCAGGTTGCCGTGGCACCAGCGGCGGTCGCGCTTGAGCTCGTCGAGCAGGTTCGGCGGCAGTTCTTCGTAGCTGCCCGGCAGGTCGTAGGCGATCCATACACCCCAGCCGGCACGGCGCATCAGTGCGGCCTCGACGAAGTCGTGGGAGAGGATCGCGCCGGCGAAGGCACCTTTACCGGGTAACGGCGCCAGGGCGCAGTGCTCGATAAACGGCTTCATGCGGATGATCGCGTTGTGGCCCCAGTAGTGGGATTCGCCCAGCTGCCAGAAGTGCAGGCCGGCGGTGAACAACGGACCGTAGACGCGGGTCGCGAACTGCTGCATGCGCGCATAGAGGGTGTCCATGCCCGACGCCCGTGGCGCGGTCTGGATGATCCCGGCGTCCGGCGTGGCTTCCATCAACCGCACCAGGCTGGTCAGGCACTCGCCGCTCATGACGCTGTCGGCGTCGAGCACCACCATGTACTTGTAGTCGCCACCCCAACGACGGCAGAAGTCGTCAAGGTTACCGCTCTTGCGCTTCACGCGACGACGGCGACGGCGGTAGAAGATCTTGCCGAAGCCCGAGGCTTCGCGGCAGACATCCAGCCAGGCCTGTTGCTCGGCGACGCAGATATCGGTGTCGTTACTGTCGCTGAGGACGAAGAAGTCAAAGCGGTCCAGGTCACCGGTGGCCGCCACCGACTCGAAGGTCGCCCGCAGGCCGGCAAAGACTCGCGGCACGTCTTCATTGCAGATCGGCATGACGATGGCGGTACGCGCATCCTTGGCGATCGGCTCGCTGCCGGCGCTGGCACCGGAGATACGGTACTTGTCGTGCCCGGTGAGCAATTCGAGAAAGCCCATCAGCGCGGTCCAGAAACCCGCCGAAACCCAGCAGAACAGAATCCCGAACAGCACCAGGATGCTGGTTTGCAGCAGATAAGGCAGCACTTGCTGGGCGGTCTGCAACAGCGGTTGATGCACCACTTCGTTGAGATCGACGAAGGCCCAGCCCTGGTAAGGCATGATGCCTTTCATATACCAGCCGGCAACGATGGTCTGGCCGAGCATCAACACCAGCAGGATATAACGACGAATCGAACCCACGGTGCGCCAGCGCGCATGGGGCAGGTCGCGTTTGTCGTCCTTGGGCACCGGCGGATTGCTCCGTCCGGTCATACGCCGCCAGCCGCGCACCAGGATATTGGTGCGCCACGGCTCCGGGACCACCTTGGTCCGACGGATCGGCGGCGTGGCCTTGAGGCGCACGCGCCCGGAAGCATCCACCGCGAGCATCTCGGCGTCTTCCAGCTCGGCGGCCGAATCGAGGGTCAGGCGGCGCCCCACCGAAGCCTGCGCGGCCTCGGCGGAGTCAAGCAGCGGTTGTTCGCTCAGGCGCTCGTGCAGTTCGGCGAACGAGGTGCAGTTCGCCAGCTCCGCACGTTGCTCATTGCTCAGCGGCAAGTGTGCCAGGTACTCGAAAAGAGCCTCTGGCTGTACGTTTGGGTTACTCATCGGCAGGCAACTGGTAGCTCCAGGTCTCGGTCAGGACTTGCTCAGTCGGCACCGGTTCCGGGGTGATAGGGGCAGCCTCGGGAGCCGGCGCCGTAGCGTCGTGCTCTTTCTTGTCCTGGGCGGGCTCTTTCTTGTCCTGGGCCGGATCCTTCTTGTCCTGGACCGGCTCTTTCTTATCCTGGGCCGGATCCTTCTTCTCCTGAGCCTGCTCTTTCTTCTCCAGGGCCTTCTCTTTCTCCTGCTGCTTGGCCGCAACCTTGTCGGCCTTGACCACCTGGGAAGAGACCGCAACCTTGGCCGGATCCGCCGTGGCGAGGTCCTTGACCAGGTTCGCGCGCAGCTCGGTGGCCTTGCCCGGATCCTTGACCTTCAGGCGCAGGGTCAGGCGCCAGCCCTGGGTTTCCGGGTTGTAGCGCAGGCTGTTTTCCACCAGTTCGGCGTTGTCGCCGACGCTGACCTGGCTGCGTACCGGCGCGTCTTCAGGCAGGGCCTTGAGGGACGGACCTTCGAAGTCGATCAGGTAGGCCACGCTGCCGTCCGGCTGACGGATCAGGTTGGATTGCTTGACGTCGCCGGTGGACTTCAGGGTCTGCTTGACCCAGGCGCCGTCCGGCGAATGCAGGGCCGCTTCATCAGTGGTCCAGTGCAGGCGATAGGCGAAGTTCATCGGCTGACCGGTGTCGGCGCGTTCGGCCGGGTTCCAGAAAGCCACGATGTTGTCGTTGGTTTCGTCGGCGGTCGGAATCTCCACCAGGTCGACGGTGCCCTTGCCCCAGTCGCCCTTGGGCTCGATCCAGGCGCTTGGGCGCTTGTCGTAACGGTCGTCAAGGTCTTCGTAGTGGCTGAAATCACGGCCACGTTGCAGCAAGCCAAAGCCCCGTGGGTTTTCCACGGAGAAATTGCTCACCGACAGGTGTTTCGGGTTGTTCAGCGGACGCCAGACCCATTCGCCATTGCCGGCATGGATCGACAGGCCGCTGGAGTCATGCAGCTCGCGACGGTAGTTGAGGACCTTGGACGGCTGGTTGGCGCCGAACAGGAACATGCTGGTCAACGGCGCTACGCCGAGCTTGCCGACCTTGTCACGCAGGAACATCTGCGCCTTCACGTCGACGATGGTGTCGGTGCCCGGACGCAGGATCAGGCGGTAGGCGCCGGTGGCCCGTGGCGAGTCCAACAGGGCGAAAATCACCAGGTGCTTGTCGGTCGGCTTCGGTTGCTGGATCCAGAACTCGGTGAAGCGCGGGAACTCTTCGCCGGACGGCAAGGCGGTGTCGATGGCCATGCCACGGGCCGACAGGCCATAGGTCTGGCCCTTGCCGACGACGCGAAAGTAACTCGCGCCGAGCATGGTCATGATCTCGTCCTGCTTGTCCGCCTTGTTGATCGGGTAAAGCACACGAAAGCCGGCATAACCCAGCTGTTCGGTGGATTTAGGATCGAACTTGACGTCACCGAAATCGAAACGGGTCGGGTCGTACTTGATCTCTTTCACATCGTCGGCGGTGATTTCGTTGATTTTCACCGGCGTATCGAAGTGCATGCCCTGATGGTAGAACGACAGTTTGAAGGGGGTTTTCTCGCCCGCCCATTCGGCCTTGTCGGTCAGGAAACGGATTTTCTGGTAGTCCGCGAACTTCATGTCACGGAACTCGTTCGGCAGATTGCTGCGCGGAGCTTCGTATTTCTGCCCGGCCAGCGTCTTGGCCTTGGCCGACACATCATCCAGATTGAACGCAAAGAGTTGGCCGGCGCTGAGCAGGCAAAGCAGTGCCGAGCCCGCCACCAGTGCTTTTCTCAACCCTTTGGCGGTCAGTGTTGGAGCATTACAGGGACTAACAATCACGAGCAACCCTCGCCGAAAACAGATCAAAAACCAACGGCTAGCTATCTATATGCCAGGTTGGCGAGCATTGTTCCGACTCCCATGGGGGCAAATGATTCCCCAAACGGTCACGGACAAGTCTCTACCTAAGTCAAATTGGACCAACGAACGCCGATCCCCGTAGCGCGCGATTATCTAGTAGGCCGCGTTACAACGCATCAGGTGAAACAAAGTATTTATCGCGAAAACCTCCTGTTTTCAGCCAAGTACGTCGTTTTTGATGCATTCAGGTCTGTAACAGGAAGGTCACAGGGCCATCATTGACCAGATGTACCTGCATGTCCGCCCCGAAACGCCCGGTCGCCACCTGCCCATGCAAGCGTTGCGCCTGTGCCACTACGTAGTCGAACAACACCTCGGCGAGCGCCGGAGGCGCCGCCGTGGAGAAGCTCGGACGCAATCCACTCCGGGTATCGGCCGCCAGGGTGAACTGCGACACCAGCAGCAACCCGCCACCGGTGTCCGCCAGGGACAAGTTCATCTTGCCCTGCGGATCGCTGAACACCCGATAGTTAAGCAGCTTCTTCAGCAGTTTGTCGGCCTGCGCCTGGGTATCGCCCGGTTCCACCGCCAGCAGCACCAGCAACCCCTGGTCGATGGCCCCGACGATTTCTCCCGCCACTTCCACCCGCGCGCCGCTGACCCGTTGCAACAGCCCCTTCATGCTTCTTCGAGAGGCAGGTCGAGCAGGCGTCGGGCCATCTGGTCGGCCGCGCGCACCAGGGCATCGGTGATCCCCGGCTCGGAAGCCGCGTGACCAGCATCGCGAATCACCTGCAACTCGCTGTTGGGCCAGGCCTGGTGCAACTCCCAGGCGTTGTCCAATGGGCAGATCGCATCGTAGCGACCGTGCACGATCACCCCCGGCAGGTGGGCGATCTTGTCCATGTCGCGGATCAGTTGGTTGGGTTCGAGAAAGGAGTCGTTGGTGAAGTAGTGGCATTCGATCCGGGCAATCGACAGCGCGCGCTGCGGCTCGGAGAAGCGATCGACCACCAGCGGGTTCGGGCGCAGGGTCGCGGTACGGCCTTCCCACAGGGACCAGGCCTTGGCCGCGTGCATCTGGGCGATCTGGTCGTTGCCGGTCAGACGCTTGTGGAATGCGTTGAGCAGGTCGTCGCGCTCATCCAGCGGGATCGGCGCCATGTAGTCCTGCCAGTAATCCGGGAACAGACGGCTGGCCCCGCTCTGGTAGAGCCAATCGACGTCCTGTGGCCGGGCCAGGAAAACCCCCCGCAGGATCAGGCCATGCACCCGCTCCGCGTGGGTCTGGGCGTAGGCCAGGGACAGCGTCGAGCCCCAGGAGCCGCCGAACAGCACCCATTTTTCAATCCCCAGGTGCTGGCGAATCCGCTCGAGGTCCGCCACCAGGTCCCAGGTGGTGTTGTTCTCCAGGCTCGCATGGGGGGTTGAGCGCCCGCAACCGCGCTGGTCGAAGGTGATGATACGAAACAGGTTGGGGTCGAAATAGCACCGGCTCTGCGCATCGCAACCGGCTCCCGGGCCTCCGTGGATAAAGACCACCGGCAAGCCTTCCGGCGAACCGCTCTCATCGACATACAGTACATGTGTTTCATCCACGGCCAGATCGTGCCGGGCGTAGGGTTTGATCTGCGGGTACAAAGTCTGCATCACGCGCTCCGTAGGGGTCGAGGTCATCCCTGATGGGGACTTCATATTATTCTGCCGTCCGGCATCATAAACCCGAATCGCGGAATCGGCATGCCCTTGTCAAAAGTGCGGGTGTACAGACGCATTTGTCGCACGCGCCCTTCCGTCGGACGCTGCCTAGCCGTTCGGTCAGTGTTCAAGCCGGCCCGATAAACGCTTCAATAGCCAGGTCACGTAGAGCGGCAGGAGCCGTTCTGCCGGGGTAGCCGTGCAAAAGTGAAAGGGAGTTTCCAATGCAACAAGACTGTTTGCCGGGCCTGCTTTCCTACCCGGAGAAAGCCATCATTCTCGCTGACAACGAAATGTTTATCCGTGCCCTCTCCGAACTGGGGCTGGATGCCGCCGTCGTCGACTCGACCGAACCGCTGCCGGCGCAAAGCCTGGTGTTTTCCTTTACCAGGCGGGGCGCCCGGCAATTCTATGAGCGCGCGGCCAGGACCCGGGACAAACAATGCATTCTCTGCCCGTTGCACGCTTTCGATTCAGGCCTGGAAAATGCGCTGTACAGCCTGATGCTGTTACTGCGCAGCGATTTCGCCGACTGCCTGAGGCGCCAGCGCGACCATCTCAGGCTCTTGAGCCGGCACCAACGCCTGCATCTGGTCGGAGAGGGATCGCGGGCCGATGTCTGGTTGAAAAGCCGTTCGGCCCCCTATGTCACGACCCGCGACGAGATCAGCGAGCGGTTCGTATTGTCCGTCTCGGAATTGTTCGAGGTGCATTACGCGCACATGCGCCCGGACAGCCCCGACCTCTTCCAATTGAACGGTATCCTGCGCATCAGCGGCCTGCTGACCTCCCAGGGCCGTCGCCGGACGCCGCTGGCCAGCGGCGTCGACGAACAGTTGCTGGAACTGACCCAGCGTGTCGCCCGGCACCAGGCCTGGCTGCACATCGAACACAACCAGGTGCGCTCCTTCAAGGTCGCCGGGCAGGAATATGCCGGCCTGCTGGCGCGGGCCGCGGGCGACCGGGGGTTGTTCCTCAGCGAGTTCGCCATTGGCGTCAACGACACCATCGGACCGAATATCAACTACAGCCACAACTCGCCGATGAACGAAGGCGTCAGCGGCGTGCATGTGGGCCTGGGGGACGGCGCCAGCGGTTATCACATCGACTTCCTGAGCCCGGGCGTCGAGGTGCTCCCGGGATAAATCAGCGCCCGTAGTGCTCGCGGCCCCAGGCCAGCAGGCCTTGCAGCAGTTCCTTGAGCACGACCCGCGTCGGTTCCGCCAGGTCGCTGCGGTAGTTGAACGGTTCGAACTCTTCCATGTAGGTGCACTGCCCCAGTTCGAGCTGCACCGCGTGGATGTTCTGCGCCGGGTCACCATAGTGACGGGTGATATGCCCGCCCTTGAAGCGCCCGTTCAGCACATGGCTATAAGCCGGATGCCCGGCACAGATGCCTTCCAGCCGAGCCGCCAGTTGTGGGTCGCAGCTGGCACCGTTGAAGGTGCCCAGGTTGAAGTCCGGCAGTTTGCCGTCGAACAGGTGCGGGACCACCGAGCGAATCGAGTGGGCGTCGAACAGCAAGGCGTAACCGAACTCGGCCTTGAGCCGCGCCAGTTCCTGCTGCAAGGTCTGGTGATAAGGCATCCAGACCTGCTCCAGGTAGTTCGCCCGCTCCTCGGCCGACGGCACCTGCCCTTCGACGAACAACGGCTCACCATTGAACAGGGTGGCTGGATACAGGCCGGTGGTGGCACCGACGTACAGCGGCTTGTCGTCGGACGGCCGGTTCAGGTCGATGACAAACCGCGAATAACGGGCCTCCAGAGTGCTGGCGCCCAGGTCAGCGGCGAAATCATAGAGCCGCGGGATGTGCCAGTCGGTGTCCTCCAGGCTTTGTGCCTCGGGGACCAACCCGGCCTTGACCGCCGGGGTCAACTGCACACCGGCATGGGGCATGCTGATCAACAGCGGCACGCGACCTTGTTTGAAACTCAGAACGTTATCCACAGGACAATCTCCTAGATCAATACTTCGACACCATGGCGCACCACGCGCTTGCTCAGATCACCGCCCAGCCAGTAGGCCAGGTCCGCCGGGCGCTCGATCTGCCAGGCGACGAAATCCGCAACCTTGCCGATCTCCAGCGAACCGTGGGTAGCACCCATGCCCAACGCCGTGGCGGCATGCTGGGTAACACCGGCCAGGGCTTCTTCCGGGGTCATGCGGAACAGGGTGCAGGCCATGTTCAGCATCAAGCGCAGGGACAGCGCCGGCGAGGTGCCAGGGTTGAGGTCGCTGGCGATGGCTATTTTCACGCCGTGTTTGCGCAGGGCATCCATCGGCGGCAACTGGGTTTCGCGCAGAAAGTAGAACGCCCCGGGCAACAGCACCGCGACGGTACCGGAGGCGGCCATGGCGATGGCGTCCTCTTCGGTCATGAATTCCAGGTGGTCCGCCGACAGCGCCTGGTAACGCGCCGCCAGGCTCGAACCATGCAGTGACGACAGCTGCTCGGCATGCAACTTCACCGGCAGGCCCAGTTGCTGCGCGACCTTGAATACCCGCTCGACCTGATCGGGGGAAAACGCCAGGTATTCGCAGAAGGCATCCACCGCATCCACCAGGCCTTCGGCTGCCAGGGCCGGAAGCATTTCGCTGCAGATATGCTCGATATAATCGTCGGCCCGCCCGACATATTCCGGCGGCAAGGCATGGGCGGCCAGGCAGGTGCTGCGCACACTGACCGGCAGCTCGGCGCCGAGACGGCGAATCACCTTGAGGATCTTGCGCTCGCTGTCCAGGTCCAGGCCGTAGCCGGACTTGATCTCGACGCTGGTCACACCGTCGCGCAGCAGGCAGGTCAGGCGTTGCCGGGCGCTGGCGAAGAGCTCGTCCTCGCTGGCGGCACGGGTCGCCCGCACGGTGCTGGCAATCCCGCCACCGGCGGCGGCGATCTCGGCATAACTCACGCCTTGCAGGCGCTGCTCGAATTCACCGCTGCGGTTGCCGCCGAACACCGTGTGGGTGTGGCAATCGATCAGCCCCGGCGTGACCCAGGCGCCGTCCAGATCCTCGACCCGGGGATAATCCGCCGCCGGCAGTTCGGCGCGCGGGCCGATCCACTCGATCGTCGACGCCACGGTCACGATGGCGGCATCCTCGATGATCGAGTAAGTGCCTTGCGCCATGCTTGCAACGTGACAGTTCTGCCAAAGCGTTTTCATCCGGGGCCTCCGTTAGGTTATCGATGAGACAAAGCAGGTTCTTGCTGAGCGCCTGCGGCCTGGGCCGCCTTCGGCTTGACCCAGACCTGGTAGGCCAGCACCAGCAGGCCGATCCAGATCGCACCGACGATCAGCGCCGGCCGGCTGTCGGGGAAATAGCCCAGCACGCCGAAGATAAACACCATGAAGGCAATCGCCGCCATCGGCGCATAGGGCCAGAACGGCACCGGGAACTTCAGTTGCGCGGCCTGTTCACGGCTCATGGAACGGCGCATGGCCACCTGGGTGAGCAGAATCATGATCCACACCCACACCGTGGCGAAGGTGGCGATGGACGCGATCAGCAGGAACACGTCTTCCGGGATCAGGTAGTTGAGCAGCACCCCCAGCAGCAGCGCGGCGGCCATGACCACCACGGTCATCCACGGCACGCCGGCGCGGGACAGCTTGGCAAAGGACTTCGGCGCATGACCTTGCTCGGCCAGGCCGTACATCATGCGCCCGGCGCCGAAGATATCGCTGTTGATGGCGGAAATCGCCGCCGAGATCACCACGATATTGAGGATGGTTGCCGCCGAGCCGATCCCCAGGTTCTGGAAGATCTGCACGAAGGGACTGCCCTGGTTGCCGATCTGCTGCCACGGGTAGAGGGACATCAGCACGAACAGGGTCAGCACGTAGAACAGCAGGATGCGCAGTGGCACCGCGTTGATCGCCTTGGGGATCACCCGCTGCGGGTCCTGGGCTTCACCGGCGGTGACACCGATGATCTCGATACCGCCGAAGGCGAACATGACCACCGCGAACGAGGCGATCATCCCGGCCGCGCCGTTGGGCATGAAGCCGCCGTTGCTCCAGAGGTTACTGATACCGACGCTCGCCGAGGGCGTGGCCGTGCTGATGCCGAAGAACATAATGCCGAAGCCGCCGAGGATCATCGCGACAATGGCGCCGACCTTGAGCAGCGAAAGCCAGAACTCCATTTCGCCGAAGACCTTGACCGTGCACAGGTTCAGCGCGCCGATAAAGAAGACCACGCCGAGCACCCAGACCCAGCGATCGACGTCGGGAAACCAGAAGCCCATATAGATGCCGAAGGCCGTGACGTCGGCCAGGCCGACGATAACCATCTCGAATGCATAGGTCCAACCGAGGATAAAACCGGAACGGGGACCGATGTAGGTGCTGGCGTAGTGGCCGAAGGAACCGGCGACCGGATCGTGCACGGCCATTTCGCCGAGGGCGCGCATGACCATGAACACCGCGGCACCGCCGATCAGGTAGGCCAGCAGCACGGCCGGACCGGCCATCTGGATGGCCGAGGCGGAGCCGTAGAACAGCCCGGTGCCGATAGCGGACCCCAGGGCCATAAAGCGAATATGTCGGGCAGAAAGCCCGCGTTTCAAACCTTTGACTTGCTGTTGCATTGCTCGTCCTTAATTATTCTTATCGGTAAAACTCGATGAGAATCAGACTGATGGCGAGTGTCTTGCGGCCGCCCGGCCGCAAAAGGGGTCGCAGAGTACCCAACCCGGCACGCGCAGGCAAAACGCATCTGCCGGGTGGCAACAACCCGCAAACTGGCTGACCCGCCGCCTTGTGACGAGCGAGCTCAACCCCAGTCCGTTCTCGGGCAACGCTTACAGGCTTGGCAGCAACTTAGCCGGGACCAGGGCATTCAGGCAACGGGAAGCCAGCAACTCGGTCGCCGCCTCGATATCCGGGGCAAAGAAACGGTCCTTCTCGTAGTACGCCACTTCCTCACGCAAGGTCGCCCGCGCGGTTTCCAGGGCCGGCGAGGTTTTCAGGCCATTGCGCAGGTCCAGACCCTGGCAAGCCGCCAGCCATTCCACCGCCAGAATCCCACGGGTATTTTCAGCCATTTCCCACAGACGCTTGCCAGCCGCCGGGGCCATCGACACATGGTCTTCCTGGTTCGCGGAAGTCGGCAGGCTGTCGACGCTGTGGGGGTGCGCCAGGGCCTTGTTCTCGCTGGCGAGGGCCGCGGCGGTCACCTGGGCGATCATGAAGCCGGAGTTGACGCCGCCATTGGCCACCAGGAACGGCGGCAGCTGCGACATATGCTTGTCCATCATCAGCGAGATGCGGCGCTCGCTCAGGGAACCGATTTCGGCAATCGCCAACGCCAGGTTGTCAGCGGCCATGGCCACCGGCTCGGCGTGGAAGTTGCCGCCCGAGATCACATCGCCTTCTGCGGCGAACACCAGCGGGTTATCGGACACCGCGTTGGCTTCGATCACCAGCACTTCGGCGGCCTGGCGGAACTGGGTCAGGCAGGCGCCCATGACCTGTGGCTGGCAACGCAGGGAGTACGGGTCCTGGACCTTCTCGCAGTTCTCGTGGGAGTCGGACACTTCGCTGCGCTCGCCCAGCAGGTGGCGATAGGCGGCAGCCGCATCGATCTGACCATGTTGACCACGGGCGGCATGGATACGCGGATCGAACGGCGAACGCGAACCCAGTACCGCTTCAACCGTCAGCGCACCGCTGACCAGGGCACCCGCGAACAGGTCTTCGCCTTCGAACAGACCGCGCAGGGCAAAGGCGGTGGACACCTGGGTGCCGTTGAGCAGCGCCAGGCCTTCCTTCGCGGCCAGGGTCAGCGGTTGCAGGCCGGCCTGTTTCAGCGCGGCGTGGGCATCCAGCCACTCACCCTTGTAGCGGGCCTTGCCTTCACCCAGCAGCACCAGGGACATATGGGCCAGCGGCGCGAGGTCGCCGGAAGCACCGACCGAACCTTTCAGCGGAATATGCGGGTAGACCTCGGCATTGATCAGGGCGATCAGGGCGTCGATCACCTGGCGGCGAATCCCGGAGAAACCGCGGCTCAGGCTGTTGACCTTGAGCACCATGATCAGGCGTACCAGCGCATCGCTGATCGGCGCGCCGACACCGGCGGCATGGGACAGCACCAGGGAGCGCTGGAGGTTTTCCAGGTCTTCGCTGGCGATACGGGTCGAGGCCAGCAGGCCGAAACCGGTGTTGATGCCGTAGGCGGTGCGGTTTTCGGCGAGGATCTGTTCGACGCAGGCCACGCTGGCTTCGATCTGTGCCGAGGCACTGTCGTCCAGGGTCAGTTTCACCGGCTGCTGGTAGATGGCACGCAGTTGGGCCAGGCTCAGTTGGCCGGGAATCAGGTTCAACGCAGTCACATTCATGCTCCTTTTGAGAGTTTTATCAACTACCAGACGCTCCGGAAGCTTCCGTTATCCGTCGCCGCCGACTTTTTGAGCCGGAGGCGCCTTGGCACGCTGGTTATTCGTGGAATCAGTGCAGGTCGGGAAACCTGCCCTGGATCAATAGTGGGTCCTTGAGCAGGCTCGCCGCGCTGGCAATGTCCGGTGCCAGCCAGCGGTCCTGGTCGTAGGCCGGAACGCGCTCGCGCAGCAGTTTCCAGGCGCGCTCGGTGCCGGCGCCGAAACGCTGCTCCTTGAGGAATTCGAAGGCCTGGGCCGCCAGCAGGTACTCGATGGCGAGGATCTGCGTGCAGTTTTCCAGGGCCCGGTGCAATTTCAGCGCGGCGTTGGTGCCCAGGCTCAGGTGGTCTTCCTGCAGGCCCGAGGTGACGTAGTTGTCGAGCACCGCCGGCTGCGCCAACTGACGGTTTTCCGCACAGAGGGACGCGGCGACGTACTGCACGATCATCATCCCGGAGTTGACCCCGGGGTTGCTCACCAGGAAGGCCGGCAGGCCGCTCACATGGGGGTTGATCAGGCGGTCGAGACGGCGTTCGGCAATCGAGCCGATTTCCGCCATGGCAATCGCCAGCAGGTCAGCCGCCAGGGCCACCGATTGACCATGGGGGTTGGCTTGGGACATCACCCGGTAGTTGTCCGGCGTACCCAGCAGCAGCGGGTTGTCGGTGCAACCGTTGAGTTCGATTTCGATCTGCCGGGTGGCGTGCTCCAACTGGTCGCGGGCAGCGCCGTGGACTTGCGGGATGGAACGCAGGCTCAGGGCGTCCTGGGTCCGAATCCCCAGGCTGGCGGCGATCACTTCACTACCGTCGAGCAGGCTGCGCAGGTTGTTGCCGACCTGCTGCATGCCGGGATGGGGCTTGAGCGCAATGATTTCCGCGTCGAACGCGGCGATCTGCCCACGCTGGGCCTCGAAGCTCATGGCGCCGACCACATCGGCCCATTGCAGCAGGCGGGTCGCATCGGCCAGGGCCAGGCAGCTCAGGCCGGTCATGCACGGCGTGCCGTTGACCAGGCAGAGACCGTCCTTGGCCCCCAGTTGCACCGGTTGCAGGCCTTCGGCGGCCAGGGCCTGGTGCGCCGGAACGATCTGCCCGCGATAGCTCACCTGGCCGACACCGAGCAGGGCGATGCCGATATGGGCCATATGGGTCAGGTAACCCACCGAGCCCTGGGCCGGCACTTGCGGGGTGATACCGCGGTTGAGCAGGGCCAGCAGGGCTTCGACCACCTGGCGATGCAGGCCGGACTTGCCGTGGCTGTAGTTGACGATGGCGGCGCAGAGGATGGCCCGGGTCTGTTCGTCGGGCAGCGGCGCGCCGACGCCGCAGGCATGGCTGAGCAGGGTGTTGCGCGACAACTGGCTGAGTTGTTCGCCGGACAGCGAGACATTGCATAGCGCGCCGAGGCCGGTGTTCACGCCATAGGCGCGCTCACCGCTGACAACGATGCGCTGGACGATGGCCTGGGCGTTGTCGATCCGGGCCCAGGTCTGCGGCGCCAATTCAAGCAACGCGCCATGACGGGCCACCGCGACCACATCCTGCCAACGCAACGGGGCGTCGGCGATAACGATTTTTTCAGCCTGGGACATCTTCAACCTCATCTGCTTAAACGATCGCGGCACGCCGCTGAACAAACCGATCCACATACTCATCCGCCGGCGAATGCAGGATCTCCTTCGGCGTCCCGACCTGAATCAACTTGCCGTCCTTGAGAATCGCAATCCGATTGCCGATCCGCACCGCTTCATCCAGGTCATGGGTGATAAACACGATGGTCTTGTGCAGGGTCTTCTGCAGCTCCAGCAACTGATCCTGCATCTCCGCCCGGATCAGCGGGTCCAGGGCACTGAAGGCCTCGTCCATCAGAATGATGTCGGTGTCCGCCGCCAACGCCCGGGCCAGGCCCACACGCTGGCGCATACCGCCCGACAGCTGGTGCGGGTACTTGTTCTCGTAGCCCTTCAGGCCCACGGTATTGATCCAGTGCAAGGCGCGCTCGGCGCAGACTTCCTTGCTCTCGCCACGGACCTTGAGGCCGTAGGCGACGTTTTCCTGCACGGTCTTGTGGGGCAACAGGCCGAAGCTCTGGAACACCATGCTGATCTTGTGCCGACGGAATTCGCGTAGCGCCTCCATGTCGTGCTGGAGAATGTCCACGCCGTCCACCAGGATCGCGCCGCTGGTCGGGTCGATCAGGCGGTTGAAATGCCGTACCAGGGTCGACTTGCCGGAACCCGACAAGCCCATGATCACGAAAATCTCACCGGTACTGACACTCAGCGACAGGTCGTTGACCCCGATCACGCAACCGGTCTCGGCCAGCACCTGGTCCTTGGTCTTGCCCTGGCGAATCAGGTTCATCGCGTCCTTCTCGCGTGAACCGAAGATCTTGAAGACGTTCTTGACTTCGATCTTGCTGACGATGGGCTCGCTCATTTGCTCACCTCATGGCGTGGACGACCATAGGCCTGGGTAATGCGGTCAATCACCACCGCGAGAATCACGATCGCCAGGCCGGCTTCCAGGCCGCGACCGACATTCAGGGTCTGGATCCCCACCAGCACGTCTTCGCCCAAACCACGGGCACCGATCATCGAGGCGATCACCACCATCGACAGCGCCATCATGGTGGTCTGGTTGATCCCGGCCATGATGCTCGGCAGGGCCAGCGGCAGTTGCACGCCGAACAGTTGCTGCCAGCGGTTGGCGCCAAAGGCGTTGATCGCCTCCATCACTTCGCCGTCGACCTGGCGGATGCCCAGGTCGGTCAGGCGGATCAGCGGCGGTGCGGCATAAATCACCGTGGCGAAGATCGCCGGGACCTTGCCCAGGCCGAAGAGCATCAGCACCGGAATCAGGTACACGAAGCTGGGCATGGTCTGCATGATGTCCAGCAGCGGCATCAGCACCGAACGCAGGCGGTTGCTGCGTGCCGAGAGAATCCCCAGGGGAATCCCGATCAGCACCGAAATCAGGGTGGCCACCAGCATCAGCGCCAGGGTCTGCATCAGCTTGTCCCACAGGCCGACCGCGCCCACCAGGAACAACAGGCCGACGATCACCAGCGTCGTCACCCACTTACGGGTGGCATGCCAGGCGATCCCGCCGACAATGGCCAGCATCAACCACCAGGGCGCCAGGCGCAGCAGGCCTTCCAGATTGACGATGGCCCACAGCAGGGTGTCGGAGATCTGGCGGAACACATCGCCGTAGTTGGTCACCAGTGCATCGACCCAACTGTTGACCCAGTCGGCGATGGAAAATGTGAAACGTTCGGGAAACATTGGAAACTCTCGATCAAGTGGTTGTGGCGAACTTCCCGGCCAGCCTCTCGGTTAGCCGGGAGGTAGTCGACCTACAGAGCCGCGTTGATTTTCTTGGCAGCGTCAGCGCTGACCCAAGCCTGCCAGACCTCAGGGTGTTCCTTGAGGAAGATTTTCGCCAGTTTCGGCGATTCGATCCGCTCCCTGGTCATGCGACCGAGGTTCTGGTTCAGCAGATCGATGGGCAGGTTAGCCTTTTCCAGGACGGCGACCAGCTCGGGCGCTTGCTCGTGGAAGGTCTTCGACAGACCGACCTTGATGCTCACGCGCTTGTCGACACCGGGTTTCTCCTCCAGTTTCACCAGGTCGACCTGGCCCATCAGGGGCGTCGGCGACCAGTAGTAGAACAGAATGGGCTCGCCACGCTTGTAGCTCGACAGCACGGCGGCGTCCAGTGCCGGGCCGGTGCCAGGGCGAAAGTTGGTATAGGACTTTTCCAGACCGTAGCTTTTCAGCATCTCGCTGTTTTCCAGCTCACAGGTCCAGCCCGCCGGGCAATTGTAGAAGCGGCCTTTGCTCGGCTCTTCCGGGTCCTTGAACAGGGCGGCGTATTGGCCCAGGTCGGCAATGTGCCTGAGGCTCGGCGCCAAGGCCTTGAGGTTGCGCTTGGCATCGCCCTCGATCACGTAGCGCGGCACATACCAACCTTCGACGGCACCCACCACCGGAGCGCCAACCCCGACGACCTTGCCGGCTTTTTCAGCCTTGTTCCAGACTTCGCTGCGGCCGACCCACTCCTCGGCGAAAACCTGGATATCGTTGCTGCTCAGGGCGTTTTCCATGGTGATGGAGTTGCCCGGCAGGGCGTCGGTCTTGCAGTCGTAACCCTTTTCCAGCACGAATTGCAGCATGTCGGTCAAGAGCATGCCGCTTTCCCAATTCAGACCCGCGAACTTCACCGGCTTGCCGGATTCGCACCAGCCGGCGGCCTGGCTTGCGCCGGCCACGACCAACAGGCCCAGGGACAGCGCCGTGGTCAGCAGGGTCTTGGTCATCTTCATACTGTGCCGCTCCAAATCATAAAAGGGTTAACGCCGCTCATGAGACTAGCGGCCCGGGTTGGCCTGCGAGCAGGCCCTGTCCACGCTCACCCACGTGGACACCCGGCTGCAACCGGTCAGTTCGACGCTGGTTGTACGCGACCACGGGGCTGGGCCGGCGCTTCCACGGCCGACTCTACCGGCAGGATCAGACGATCAGGAATTGCCCCATGCCACTTCTTCGCCGCGACGTAGTACAACGCCGCCGGCACCACCAGGCCGATGATCCAGGAGATATCAGTATCGCCCAGGCCCGCCACCAGGGAGCCGGTGTAGAACTGGGTGTTGATAAACGGCATCTGGATCAGCACGCCGAACACATAGATGCTGATGCCCAGGATGTTCCAGCCGCCGTAGCGCGCCTTGGGATTGGACAGCGCGGGAATGTCATAGCGTTCCTTGGTGATGCAGTAGAAGTCCACCAGGTTGATCGCGCTCCAGGGCGTGAAGAACGCCAGCAGGAACAGGATGAAGGAGGAGAATTCCTTGAGGAACGAATCCTTGCCCAGCAGCGCCAGGGCCGCGGAGACGCTGACCATGATGAAGATGTACAGCAGGCGCACACCACTGGAGATATGCCGGTTGCCACGGAAACCGCTGATGATGGTGGCGATCGACATGAAGCTGCCATAGGCGTTCAGGGTGGTGACCGTCACCTTGCCGAAGGCCACGGCGAAATACAGCGCCGCCGCGACCGCGCCGGTGCCGCCGAGGCTGACGATGAACGAGACTTCGTGGTGGGAGAACTGCGAGCCGGCCAGGGCGGCGGCGAAGACGCCGAAGACCATGGACGCCTGCGCGCCGATCACCGAACCCAGGCCCACGGCCCAGAAGGTTTTCACCGGCGAAGTGCTGCGCGGCAGATAACGCGAGTAATCCGCCACATAAGGCCCGAACGCGATCTGCCAGGATGCCGACAAGGACATCGCCAACAGGAAACTCGCCAGGGAGAAATGCTTGTTGCCGAGCAGCGCCGAGATATCGTTGCCGGCCAACAGTTTGTAGAACAGGTAGACGAAGGCAACCACCCCGAGCACGCTGGCGATCCGGCCGATGCCGTGGATCACCCGGTAACCGAAGATGGTGCAGACCAGGATACTGGCGGCGAACAACACAATGCCGACCCAGTCTTCCACATGCAGCAGCTGCGCCACCGCCTGCCCCGCCAGCAGCGAACCGCTGGCGGAAAAGCCGATATACATCAGGCACACCAGCACCAACGGGATCACCGCCCCATAGACACCGAACTGCACACGGCTGGAAATCATCTGCGGCAGGCCCAGTTGCGGACCTTGCGCGGCGTGCAACGCCATGACCCCGCCACCGATCAGTTGCCCGATCAGCAGGCCGATCAGCGACCAGTAGACATCACCGCCGAGCACGACCGCCAAGGCGCCCGTGACAATCGCGGTGATTTGCAGGTTGGCACCCAACCACAGGGTGAACTGACTGAGTAGACGACCGTGTCTTTCCGCTTCCGGGATGTAGTCGATCGAACGCCTTTCGATCAACGGTTTGCTGCTTGCACGATCATTTGACGCAGACATTGTTCAACCTCTGTGGATTGTTTTAGTTAGGTGCACAGCGTTGTGAAACAGGCTCCAGGTGAAACACCCGATCTGTAGGAGCCGGTTTGCCGGTTCCTACAGATCGGGTTTCCTCCAACCGCTTATTTACCGGTAATCATCGGCAGGTTCAGGCCCTGCTCTTTCGCGCAGTCGATGGCGATCTGGTAACCGGCATCGGCGTGACGCATAACGCCGGTGGCCGGGTCGTTGTGCAGAACGCGAGCGATACGCTCGGCCGCTTCGTCGGTACCGTCACAGACGATCACCATGCCCGAGTGCTGGGAGAAGCCCATGCCGACGCCGCCGCCGTGGTGCAGGGACACCCAGGTCGCGCCGCTGGCGGTGTTGAGCAAGGCGTTGAGCAGTGGCCAGTCGGACACGGCATCGGAACCGTCCTGCATCGACTCGGTTTCACGGTTCGGGCTGGCCACGGAACCGGAGTCCAGGTGGTCGCGACCGATCACGATCGGCGCCGACAGCTCGCCGCTGCGGACCATCTCGTTGAACGCCAGGCCGAGCTTGGCGCGCAGGCCCAGGCCGACCCAGCAGATCCGCGCCGGCAGACCCTGGAAGCTGATGCGCTCGCGGGCCATGTCCAGCCAGTTGTGCAGGTGGGCGTCGTCCGGGATCAGTTCCTTGACCTTGGCGTCGGTCTTGTAGATGTCCTGCGGATCGCCCGACAGTGCAGCCCAACGGAACGGACCGATACCACGGCAGAACAGCGGACGGATATAAGCCGGGACGAAACCCGGGAAGTCGAATGCGTTTTCCACGCCTTCTTCCTGGGCCATCTGACGGATGTTGTTGCCGTAGTCGAAGGTCGGGATGCCTTGTTTCTGGAAGTCGAGCATGGCCTTGACGTGCACGGCCATCGACGCCTTGGCGGCCTTCACGACCACTGCGGGTTCAGTGATGGCGCGGGCACGGTACTCTTCCCAGGTCCAGCCGGCCGGCAGGTAGCCGTTGAGCGGGTCGTGGGCGCTGGTCTGGTCGGTGACCATGTCCGGACGCACGCCACGCTTGACCAGCTCCGGCAGGATTTCCGCCGCGTTGCCGAGCAGGGCAATGGAGATGGCCTGGCCTGCCTTGGTGTACTTGGCGATACGCGCCAGGGCGTCGTCGAGGTCGGTGGCTTGTTCATCGACATAACGGCTGTTCAGGCGGAAATCGATGCTGACCTGCTGGCACTCGATGTTCAGCGAGCAGGCGCCGGCCAGGGTTGCCGCCAGAGGCTGTGCGCCGCCCATGCCGCCGAGGCCCGCGGTCAGGACCCAACGACCTTTCAGGTTGTTGTCGTAGTGCTGGCGACCGGCTTCGACGAAGGTTTCGTAGGTGCCCTGGACGATGCCCTGGCTGCCGATGTAGATCCAGCTGCCGGCGGTCATCTGGCCGTACATGGCCAGGCCCTTGGCGTCGAGTTCGTTGAAGTGCTCCCAATTCGCCCAGTGTGGCACCAGGTTGGAGTTGGCGATCAGTACGCGCGGGGCGTTGCTGTGGGTCTTGAAGACGCCGACCGGCTTGCCGGATTGCACCAGCAGGGTCTCGTCTTCATTCAGGTTGGTCAGGCTCTCGACGATCTTGTCGTAGCACTCCCAGTTCCGCGCGGCCCGGCCGATACCGCCGTAGACCACCAGTTCCTTGGGGTTCTCGGCCACTTCGGGGTCGAGGTTGTTCATCAGCATCCGCAGTGGCGCTTCGGTCAGCCAGCTTTTCGCGGTCAGCTTGTTGCCACGGGCGGCACGGATTTCGACGTCACGGCGCTTGGTAAAAGTGGCGGTAGGTTTCTGGGTATTCTCAGTCACGAAATAACTCCTCTGCGATCGTCCAAACCAGCCCAGGCAACGGGCGAGCAAGCCTGTGGGGGAAGGTCCCCGGCACAAGCAGAAATTAGGGGGCGGTGCGTCGATCTCCCTGATGACTCATACGCACACATCTTTACTTGTACATACAAGCATATGCAATCAGGCGGCCAACTTGCAAATCGCGAGCAGAAGAATTTTTCAGGATGCCCCGCAGGCCTTGTGGGACAGGACTTTGAGCGGGAAATGAAATTGCAGGAGGATGACAGGCGGCAGGCAGGAAGCTGTTACCGAGGCAGGGTTTTGCGCCATGCTGGGGCGTTCGGTAACAAAATGGGGCGGGGTGGAAACGATAACGCCATGTGGTGAGTGGGCTCGCCCACTCACCACAAATTGGGAGCCGTCTGTCAGGCGGGCGTCAGCTCGATCACACAGCAACGCCCGGTCACGGCCACTTCCAGCAGCCCGTCGTTGCCGTCCAGTTGCAGGCAGTCATGCCGCCCCAGCACTTCATAGCCGCTGTTACCCAGGCCGACATGCAATTGCTCGCTGACGCTGAAAATCAGCAACACCGCCGCCGAACTGAAAAAGCGCTTCGGCTGCGCGGCATCGAGCCATTGCAGGCGCGCGCGGTAGCGATCCGGCGCATAGATCAGGTTGAAGTCGCGGATCGCCCCGTCGATCAGGGTGCAGCTCACCTGGCTCGCGCCGCTGAAGGCAAACGGATCCAGCGGCAACAAGGCGCGCGTACGCTGGCCATCGACCTGCAAGGTCATGCCCGCGCCTTGCAATACGGTAATGATCCGCTCATAACCGGCAAAGGTGGAAAACCCGCCCGACTCGCCGATATCGGCAATCGACAGGCGCCAGCCGAAGCCGTCCAGGCCTTCGCCCGCGTCCCGGGTGATTTCCTCGGTGCTGCCGCCGCCGTTTTTCCACGGCATGCGCGGGTAATCCGCCGCGCGCAAGACTTTCAACTGGCTCATTTGCTAAAGCGTCCTTCCAGACGATGACGGGAACCGGGGTGGATCAGACGGGCGGCGGTCACCGGCTGACGACCGGACCAGGTCCGGCGGCGAATCAGCAGGCACGGCTCGCCCGGCTCGATCTGCAACAGCTTGCACTCCTCGGCCTCGGCGAGGATGGCTTCGACCACGTGCTCGCCCTCGGTCAGCGGCGCGACCTGGGACAGATAGGCATAGGGAGTCTGCAGGGTGAAATCCTGCTTGAGGTAGTCTGGCGCCACCAGCGCATTGACGAAACGATCCTCGATCTGCACCGGGATATCGTTCTCGAAATGCACGATCAGCGAGTGGAAGACCTTCTGCCCTTCACGCATATCCAGGGCCACGGCGCGCTCGGAACCGGCGGCCTCCTCCCCGAGAGTGATGATCTTGCAGGTGTGCCGATGGCCGCGCGAAGCGATCTCATCGGCAATGTTATGCACTTCGAACAGCGCCGACTGGCTCTTGGGCTCGGCGACAAACGTGCCGACACCCTGCATGCGCACCAGCAGGCCTTCGGCGGTCATTTCCCGCAGGGCCCGGTTGATGGTCATGCGGCTGTAGCCGAGTTGTTCCACCAGCTCGCTTTCGGACGGCACGCGGTAATGCGGCGGCCAGTTTCCGCTGTCGATCTGCTGGCTGATCATCTGTTTGACGCGGGCGTATAGCGGCGCCGGACTGTCGCCCATATGGGCAGCCAGCGGGTGGTTGGCAGGCGGAGTCGGCACGGGAAATCCTTGTTTGATTCAAAGATGGCTAGCTTGCCGGAGTTTACCGGGCACGCAAACGTCTGTATATGTATATACAAATAACACACGATGGGGTGCTGAACCATGTCCGCTTTCTTTGCCGAACGCGCGCTGCTGCCTAGTGGATGGGCCAACAATGTACGCCTGGAGGTCAACGCCGCGGGCGTACTGACCCAGGTCCAGGCCGATTCCCATGCAGAAGGTGCCGAACGGCTGGGCGGCCCGCTGCTGCCGGGCATGCCGAACCTGCATTCCCACGCTTTCCAGCGCGCCATGGGCGGCCTGGCGGAAGTCGCCGGCAATCCCAACGACAGCTTCTGGACCTGGCGCGACCTGATGTATCGGCTGGTGGGCAAGATCAGCCCGGAACAGATGGGCATCATCGCCCGCCAGTTATATATCGAGATGCTCAAGGCCGGCTACACCTCGGTGGCCGAGTTCCACTATGTGCACCACGACACCAACGGCCAGCCCTACGCCGATCCGGCCGAACTGGCCTTGCGCATCAGCCACGCGGCCAGCGACGCCGGCATCGGCCTGACCCTGCTGCCGGTGCTCTACAGCCACTCCGGCTTCGGCGGCCAGGCACCCAACGAAGGGCAGCGCCGCTTTATCAACAGCACCGAGAATTACCTGAAGTTGCAGGCACGTTTGCAGCCTTTTCTCGCCAGACAGCCGGCCCAGGCCCTCGGGTTGTGTTTCCACTCGCTGCGGGCAGTGACGCCCGGGCAGATCAATGAAGTGCTGGCCGCCAGCGACAAGCACTGCCCGGTGCATATCCATATCGCCGAGCAACAGAAGGAAGTCGACGACTGCCTGAGCTGGAGCGGCAAGCGTCCGCTGCAATGGCTGTACGACAATGTCGAGGTGGATGAGCGCTGGTGCCTGGTGCACGCGACCCACGCCGACACCGAGGAATTCACGCGCATGGCGAAGAGCCGGGCGATTGCCGGCCTGTGCCTGACCACCGAGGCCAACCTCGGCGACGGGATTTTCCCGGCGGTGAACTTCCTCGCCCAGGGAGGGCGGATGGGTATCGGTTCCGACAGCCATGTGTCATTGAGCGTGGTGGAAGAGCTGCGCTGGCTGGAATATGGCCAGCGCCTGCGCGACCAGCGGCGTAACCGCCTGTACCGCGCCGACCAGCCGATGGTCGGACGCACGCTGTATGACGCGGCACTGGACGGCGGTGCCCAGGCCCTGGGGCAGGCGATCGGTCGGCTGGAAGTCGGCAAGCGCGCCGACTGGCTGGTACTCGACGGCAACGACCCGTACCTGGCCACGGCCCGGGACGACGGCATTCTCAACCGCTGGTTGTTCGCCGGCGGCGACCGCCAGGTGCGCGACGTGATGGTCAACGGCCAGTGGGCAGTGCGCGGTGGTCGGCATGCGGGCGAAGAAGAAAGCGCCCGGGCGTTTACCCAGGTGCTGCGTGATCTGCTGAACTGAACCCACGGTTCCTGAAGGGGGCGCATACGCCCCCGACTCAGTTGGGCATCTTCGAATCCGGCGTGCGCCAGATCAGCCGGGTGGTGTCGTAACCCTGCTGGCGCGCGCGGCTCAGCAGGTCCTCGCGGGTCTCCACGCTGACCTTGGTGGTACGCGACAACAACCACAGGTAACGACGATTCGGATTGCCAACCAGCGCCGTCTTGTAGTCGTCGCTGACATACAGAATCCAGTAGTCGGCCTTGGCCACGCCCGGCAACAGCGACGTGAACCAGTTATCGAACTTCACCCACAGCTTGTCGGTCTGCCCCGGGACCTGCGGCGTCGCCGTGCCCTTGGCTTCCTCCCAGGTCCACTGCTCGGTCAGGCAACGGTTGAACACCGCGACCTTGCCGTCCGCCATCAGACTGTAGCGGGCCTCCGACTGCGCGCAATTGCGCTGGAAATACATCGGCATCCGTGCCAACTCGTACCAGGTACCCTGGTAACGGTTCAGGTCCACGTGACCTGCGGTCTTGGGCGCCAAATCGTCGCCGGACGTAGCGCAACCAGCCAGCAACAAGCCAGCCAAAAGAGTGACCACTAAACGCAACATTGTTCTTCTCCCGTGGGCGATCGCCCCGGTTTACTTCAGGCCTTGCCCGGAAAACATCAGGACTTTGTCACCGGCGTACTGCACGCTGATAAAGCTGTTCTTGTTACCCCAGGTGCAACTGGACATGCCCAGTGCGCCGGAACAGTCCGAAGGCGAGCCGAGCAATTTCTCGACATCGGCCTTGGCCATGCCCGCGGAGATTTTCGAGTAGTTTTCCTGATTGACCTTGCTGCACGCGACCAACAGCACGCAGAACGACAAAAGGGCGAGAGAGCGCAACGACATGGGGAACTCCTGGGGCTCAAAGGTGGGCACGGCTGCCTACCGCAAGCTTAGAAGAGAAAAGGGCCATCTGGTTCCCGAGCACGGGTGCTTTTCTTACAGCAACTTCCTTCAAGAATTTTCAGGCGCTTTTTCAGCGAAAAAGGTATTTCGTCGGTTTTGTCGTTCGAAAATTAATATTCGGGGCAATGGTGTCGACATATTCAGGTAATACCATTTTGCCTGTATGAAAGGCCCGCACGCCGATGTTCACGGCGCAACGCCCCAATATGGCGAGCAATGGAAAAGCAGGACAAGGACTTCCGACGCCGACGTTGATCAAGAGAAATTGCCCCACAGGTGCAGACCTGTGGCAAATTGACGCCCCCCCGGTGACCAGCCCCCCTGTGGACAGCCCATTTCATGACCAAAAATTTCAAGTTCAGCCATAAGATTCTGTTGGCGGCGGCCCTGGTGGTCGCAGTGGCGTTCGCCTGCTTCATCCTGTTCAACGACTACCGCCAACGCGAGGCCCTGCGCCACAGCACCGAGGACTCGATGCAGGCCTTGGGCAGCCTGACCACCAGCAATATCCAGACCTGGCTGGAAAGTCGCATTCAGCTTCTGCAATCGCTGTCCCAGCAGATCGCCGCGGACGGCAGCTCCGCCGACAGCCTGAAACACGCCATCGGCCTGCCCGCCTACGGCAGCAACTTCCAGCTCAGCTATTTCGGCAGCGCGGAGGGCGTAATGACCTCGGTTCCGGTGGGCAACCGCCCCGCCGACTACGATCCACGCTCACGCGGCTGGTACAAGGCGGCCACCGCCGCCCAACAGACCATCGTCACCGAACCCTACATCGCCGCCTCCTCCGGCAAGCTGGTGATCACCCTGGCCACCCCGGTACAGCATCAGGGCCAATTCATCGGCGTGGCCGGCGCCGATATAGACCTGGGCAGCATCAGCGCCATTATCAACTCGTTGAACTTCGGTGGTCACGGGCACGCGTTCATCGTCAGCGCCGACGGCAAGATCCTGATTCACCCGGACAGCAAGCTGATCCTGAAAAACCTCTCTGACGCCTACCCCAGCGGCGCACCGAAAATCAGTGCCGGGCTCAAGGAAGTCGAGGTCGACGGCAAGCAACAGTTCATCTCCTTCACCCATGTCAGCGGCGTGTCCTCGGTGGACTGGTACGTCGCCCTGGTGCTCGACCAGGAAACCGCGTTCTCCATGCTCAGCGAGTTCCGCACCTCGGCGATCATCGCCACGGTGATCGCCGTGATCATTATCATCGCCCTGCTGAGCATGCTGATCCGCGTGTTGATGCAGCCGTTGCACCTGATGGGTCGCGCCATGCACGACATCGCCGAGGGTGAAGGCGACCTGACCAAACGCCTGGTCATCCACGGCCACGATGAGTTCGGCACCCTGGGCATGTCCTTCAACCGCTTCGTCGAACGTATCCACACCTCGATCCGCGAAGTGGCTTCGGCCACCGGCCAGGTCAACGAAGTGGCCTTGCGGGTGGTCAGCGCCTCCAACTCGTCGATGCATAACTCCGACCAACAGGCCAGCCGTACCAGCAGCGTGGCGGCGGCAATCAACGAACTCGGCGCCGCGGCCCAGGAGATCGCGCAGAACGCCGCCCTCGCCTCGCAGCATTCCAGCGAAGCCCGCAGCCTGGCGGAAGACGGCCAGCAGGTGGTGGAAAAAACCATCGGTGCGATGCAGCAACTGTCGGCCAAGATCAGCGATTCATGCGGCAATATCGAGACCCTGAACAGCAACACGGTGAATATCGGGCAGATCCTCGAAGTGATCACCGGTATTTCCCAGCAGACCAACCTGCTGGCGCTCAACGCGGCCATCGAGGCGGCACGGGCCGGTGAGGCCGGGCGTGGGTTTGCGGTGGTGGCCGATGAGGTGCGCAACCTGGCGCACCGCACCCAGGATTCGGCGCAGCAAGTGCAGAAGATGATTGAAGAGTTGCAGGTCGGCGCCCGGGAAGCAGTGAGCATCATGACCGACAGCCAGCGTCAGAGCGAAAGCAGCGTCGGCATCGCCAACCAGGCGGGTGAGCGGCTGGGCAGCGTGACCCAGCGGATCGGCGAGATCGACGGCATGAACCAGTCGGTGGCGACCGCAACCGAGGAACAGACGGCGGTGGTGGAGTCGATCAATGTCGATATTACCGAGATCAATACGCTGAACCAGGAAGGTGTGGAAAACCTGCAATCGACCTTGCGCGCATGCGCGGACCTGGAACAGCAGGCGGCGCGGTTGAAGCAGTTGGTGGGGAGTTTCCGGATCTGAGATCTGCGGGGGGGCTTTTGGCCTCTTCGCGGGCAAGCCCTGTTCCTACAGGTTTGTGTCGCGCACAAAATCTGTGATCGACGCCATACTGTAGGAGCAGGGCTTGCCCGCGAAAGGGCCATCCGCCACACAGCCGATCTAGAACCGTGAACCCGGTTCCCGCAAAAACACCACTTCCTCAGCCGTAGACTCACGCCCAAGAATGGCATTGCGATGGGGAAAACGCCCAAACCGGGCAATAACGTCACGATGCCGCTCGGCATAGTCCAGATAATCGGCAAATATCCCCCGATCCACCTCCACCTGCTCCGCCAACAACGCCGCAAAACGCGACACTGCCTCGTTCTGTACCGCCAGGTGTTCGCAATGCTCGAACACCAGATAGACAAACACCCGCTCTATCGCCGACAACCGCCGATCAAAATCCGCAGCCAGCCCTTGCGCCACCAGCGCCTGGGCGCGGGCATCACCGGAGAAAGCCTTGGGGGTGTCACGGAAGATCATCCGCGGCAGTTGATCGAGCAACAGCACCAGCGCCAGCCAGCCTTCGGGACATTGCGTCCACTCAGCCAAATCGCCAGCCAGTGCCTGCTCGACCTGGACCCCGAAACGCTCGCGCGCTTCAAGGTCCTGGCTGTCGCGCTTGCCGAACCACAACCGGCCCTTGTCGGCCACCTGCCCGGCGGTCGTCCCGGCTGAACCGAACCACCACTCAAGCAAGGGCTGCCAGGGCGCGGACATGGGTTCAGTCCTTGTGGTAGCCGGTGATCCGTGCCACTTCTTCCTTGGAGCCGAGGAACACCGCAACGCGCTGGTGCAGGCCGTCCGGCTTGATATCGAGAATACGCTGGTGACCGTCGGTGGACGCACCGCCCGCCTGCTCCACCAGGAACGACATCGGGTTGGCTTCGTACATCAGGCGCAGCTTGCCCGGCTTGGACGGCTCGCGGCTGTCGCGCGGGTACATGAACAGACCGCCACGGGTCAGGATGCGGTGCACGTCCGCCACCATCGCGGCGACCCAGCGCATGTTGTAGTTCTTTTTCAGCGGGCCTTCTTCGCCGGCCAGCAGTTCACCGACGTAACGTTGGACCGGCGCTTCCCAGTGACGCTGGTTGGACATGTTGATCGCGAACTCCTGGGTAGAGGCCGGGATCGTGATGTCTTCATGGGTCAGCACGAAGCTGCCCATTTCACGGTCAAGGGTAAAGCCTTTCACGCCATCGCCCAGGGTCAGCACCAGCATGGTCTGTGGGCCATAGATGGCATAACCGGCGGCTACCTGCTCGGTACCTGGCTGCAGAAAGGCCTTTTCGTTCAGGGCTTCGTTCTGGCTCAGGTACTCGTTCGGGCAACGCAGCACCGAGAAGATGGTCCCGACCGGGGCGTTGATATCGATGTTCGACGAACCGTCCAACGGGTCGAATACCAGCAGGTAGGCGCCTTTCGGGTATTTGCCGGGGATCTGGTAGGCATTGTCCATTTCTTCGGACGCCATGCCGGCCAGGTGACCGCCCCATTCGTTGGCTTCGAGGAGGATTTCGTTGGAAAGCACGTCGAGTTTCTTCTGTACTTCACCCTGCACGTTTTCTGTGCCCATGCTGCCCAGAACCCCACCCAGCGCGCCTTTGGAGACGGCATGGCTGATTTCCTTGCACGCACGCGCGACCACTTCGATCAGGAAACGCAGATCGGCAGGCGTGTTATTGCTGCGGGTCTGCTCAATCAAATAGCGACTCAGGGTAACGCGGGACATGGATGGCTCCGGAGATGGGGGGCTGAAAACCCGCGCAGTTTAACGCGAGTCGACATGTATTGCCTCCTGTCAGACCGAGTTCCGACAGGGAGAGTTCATGAACCGGGTTGAGCGTAGTCCAAAAGAGCGGGAAATCCCCTGCCCCCGGTCATTGCCAGGCGTCTAGACCTGAGGCTTGCGCAACAGGCTGAAGGCCATCCCGGCCAAGGCCGCCACCCCCAGCAACAGCACCGCCCACAAACCGATCTTCTTCCAATCGGTGCCCACCGCAACCGGCACCGCTGGCGGCTGCACCGTGGTCACGGCCGCACCGGTCGCCGTGGCCTTGCCCAATCCGGCCAGACGCTGCGGGCTGTAATCGGGGATCAAGGTCGATAGCGACAGGTTCGCCGCCCTGACCGTCGGATTACCCAGGGCCAGGGAAAACGGCGGCTCGCCACGGGCCAGGAACACCAGTTGCGTGCTGCGTACCGCGAAACGCAAGGTCGGCGCCTGGGCGCCCAGACCACCGCCGCGCTCGTCGACCACCAGCTTCAATTGCGCAACCGCACGGCCGGGCAACTGCAACTGGTCCTGGACCACATCCTGGCCGTTCTGGGTCAGGCGATAGAGCAAACCGCTGCTCAGCGTCTGCCAGGGCGCATTGCCATCCTGGCGCCCGTACAGGTTTACCGGTGCCAGGCTGTTGGCCTGCGCCAGCTCGACCCGCACCTGCTCAAGGGGCAGGCCGAGGGGCAATTGCCAGGTGTATTCCCCGGCCTTGGCGCTGCTGCCGGCCAACGGCTGCGACCACACCAGCGGCAACGGCAGGCTGCTGGTGGTGGAACTGGCCAACTGCGCCGAACTGAGCATCGGCGCCGCCTGCGGCGACTGCCACAGCAGGCGCAGGTAACGCGCCGACAACCCCGGCAAGGCGACTTCATGCTGTTCCACCCGCTCGTCGGCAAACGACAAGCGCGCCACCTGCCCGTCGCCCCAAGCCTGCCAGTGTTGCAGGTCGTCGCTGGCCTCGATGCTGAAACGCTGGAAGCCATCGTGCTCGCTGCTCCAATCCAGAACAAGCTGCTGCAATGGCGTCTTGATCGCGCTGGCATCCAGCAGCCAGCCGCGCAGCACTTTTTCACCCGTTTGCAACTTACCCGAAGGACTCACCTCGACCAGGGTACCGTTGGCCGACGACTGGACCCGCACGCTCGGCGTGACCTCGGGCGCATCCGCCGAGTTATACAACGGGAACCACTTCACATCCGTCAGGCTGTTGCTCTGCGTCGCCTGTGCCTGCTCCCGCGCCAGGGCATAGGCCTGAGGCTCACCGGCGCCATTGAACACCCGTACATCGCTGAGATCGGACTGGCGTGCGCTCAGTTGCAGCGTCAACGGCAGTTCCAGGCGATACCAGGGACCCTCACCACTAAGGGTCAGGGGCACCTGGGTGCTGTAGTCGCTCGGTTTTTCCTGGGCGAACGCCGACAGCGCCGCACACAACCCCAGGATGCCCAGCCAGCACGGGCTCAGTTTGTGAATCAAGACGACACTCCTTCAGTTTCTTCGGTCACAGGCGTTGGCTCCGGACGCTTGGGCGGCAGCGGTGCAAAGTAACCGACCACCAGCAACAGCACGCCCACGCCGATGAACGAGACGATCCGCGCCAACCCGCCACGGTTGCTCAACTCGACGAAGAACAGCTTGGCGACCACCACGGCGATCAGCGCCGCGCCCACCAGCCAGACCTCGCGACGATGGCGCAGATGTCCGCCGATCATCAGGCCCAGGGCAATCAGGGTCCAGGCAATCGACAAGCCGGCCTGCACCTGCATCGACGCCAGCAGGTCATCCAGATTGAACGGCACCGCGCCCCAATGGTGCGCGGTGCGCATCACCAGCGCGCTGACAAAGGCGAACAATGAAAGTCCGGCCACGGCCTGGGTGACCAGTTGCGCATAGTCGCGGCGCAACGCCCATTGCGCCACGGCGCTCTGGGACCAGAGGTAGATCCCCAGCAAGGCGAACATCAGACCCAGATCCAACGGGTTGAGCAGCGGCACATAAGGCAGCGGCTCGGCCTGGCCGTCGCTGAAGGTGTTCGCCAGCCAGAACCAGGCCAGCATCAGCACGGCCAGGGGCAAGGCGGCGTAGAGGCGATATTCGCGCGGGTAAGCCGCCACCGGCCATGGCCATTGGCGTGGCGCGGCCATCAGCACCAGATAGAGGCTCGGCAGGATCGCCCAGCCCAGCCAGCGCCAGGCGTTGTAATGCTCCGACAGGCTCATCAGGCCGAAGCGCAGCTCCAGCGCCAGCACGCCAAGGATCAGCCAGCAACCCAGCACATGGGCATAACTCAGGGCCTTGGCGGGCAGGATCGACGCCAGGCGGCGCAACGACAGCAGATGCACGACAAACACCGCCGCCCAGGCCAGCCAGCCGTAATCGGCCGCCGGGTGATAAGCCGGGTACCAGGCGCCGAAGAGCACCAGCACCGCCACCGGTGTCAGCAAGGTGCAGAGGCGGCCCAGGGTCGGCCAGTTCAAGCGCGACGCCAGCAGCGTCCAGAGCACCACGCTGAGCGCCGCCAACCCCAGCAACGCCTGAGGCTGCAGATGCGTCGGGACAAAGCGCAGGATTTCGCTGACCCAGGCCAGCCCCCACCACAACGCGCCCCACACCAGCAGGACATTGGACAGACCGCCCAGGCTCAGGGCATCGAAAGCCGCGGCCTGGGTACCCCGTTGCAAACGCCAGGCGCCGATCATGGCGGCCAGGCTCAGCACCATCGGCGTCCAGAAACCGCTGTGGGCCAATGGTCGCAAGCCTTCGGCGGACAACGCGCGGAACAGTTCCGGCTCGGCCATCAG
Source organism: Pseudomonas gingeri (assembly GCF_013385425.1). Lineage (GTDB taxonomy): Bacteria > Pseudomonadota > Gammaproteobacteria > Pseudomonadales > Pseudomonadaceae > Aquipseudomonas > Aquipseudomonas gingeri_D. Next base: position 50,754 of record NZ_JACAQA010000024.1, read on the forward strand.
GAATGCCGCGCCGCCGATCACCTGCAACAGCAGGCCGAAGACAAAACTCACCCGTTGCTGCAAATACAGGCTCAGCCAGATGATCAACAAACCGCTGGCGGCCCAGACCCCACTGGCGGTTTCCCACGGCAGAACGAACAGCACGGCGAGGTTGATCAGCACCAGACCTGCCAGCAACACCACCGACAAGCCACGGAGTAGACGCACATCGTTGCGCACCATCTCGTCCCGGGCCGCCAGCAGCATCCCGGCGATCAGTGACAGACCGATCAGCGAAGCGCTCATCAAACCGCTCCAGCCGGCGTTGAAGACCGCCGTCGAATCGCCCTGGGCACCTTGCAGGCGCAGCAGGAACAGCGCACCGCCGAGCAGTTGCACGGCAAAGGCGCAGAACAGGAAACTCCGCGATTGCAGGCGCAGGCCGACAAACAAGGTCGCCAACCCGGCCAGCGCCCAGCTGATGGCCGTGCCCTGGGTGAAGAAGAACAACGGCGCCAGCAGATAGAGGAAAGTCAGGCCGCTGCAGGCCAGCACCGGCGCCAGGCTGCGCTCCCAGGACGAGAGCTGTTCAGGCAGCGCCTTGCGCACTTGCTGGAAGCTGAACAGCAAGGACCCGCCCAGCAGCAAGGCGCCCAGCGGCGCGCCATCCAGCAGACTGGTTTCACCGAGTTGCAGCTTGCCGAGAAACGCCAGCGCCGAACCGATCTGCAACAGCAGGGCAAACGCCCGGGCGAACGGCCGTTGCTGGCGCAGGCCGAGCCAGAAGATCCCGGCACCCTCCACCGCCCAGGCCGCCGATGTCCAACGGGCATCCAGGCCCAGCGGGATCGCCAGGCTGGCGAAGATCACGCCCAGGGCCAGGCAGGTTTCCCCCAGCAGCAAGGCGCGCCCGCCGGCGAGTATCCGCGCCAGGCCCATATAGATAATGCCCAGGCCCAGGGCACTGAAGGCCGCGGCGAACTCCAGGTGCCGGACCACCGCGAATTGCAGGCCGAAGCCCACCAGCGGCGGACCGAACAGCATGGCGCCATCGACATAGTCGCCCTGGCGGGCCGACCAGCGCAGCAAGGCTTCACGGCTGTCGTCCTCGGGACCGACGGCCATCTCGCGTAATTTACGCCGGGTGAACAGCAGGCCGATCGCCAGGTACATCAGGAAGAACAGCACCAGGAAGGGTTCAGTGCTCCAGAGCAATTCCGGTTTATACGAACGCAGGCCCCAGGCGAAGCCGATGCCGAAGGTGCCGACAAAGCCGATCAGGTTGAGCAAGCGCCAGGTCTTGAACCAGGCAATGGCCAGGATGCCGGCGTTGAGCAAGGCGAAATAGCTGAACAGCGCCACATGGTTGCCGCTGCCGGTGGAGGTCAGGATCGGCGCGGCGAAGCCACCCAGGGCCGCGGCGGCAGCCAGGCCGAGGGCATCCTGGGTGATAGCGAGAATCGCCGAAAACACCGTGACCGCCACCAGCAGGCCAAGGGCGGCCGAGGGATCAAGCAGCGGATGCAGGCGCATCGCCGCAAACACCGTCAGGTACAGCACCGCGATCCCGGTGCCTTGCAGCATCAACGCGTAGTTGCTGTTGCGCAGGCGCAGCCACCAACCGAGTCCGAGCAGGCCGATGGCGCAGGCGGCGACCCCGGCATAACGCGCCTCGATCGGCACCACCATGCCTTCGGTGGCATAGCGCAGCAGGAAGGCCAGGCCGAGAAACAGCAGGAGCACACCGACGCGCAACACCGTGTTGCCGCCGAACAGCCAGTTGCGCGCGCCGGCCAGGGCACGTTCGATCAGATTGGGTTCGCGTGGGGCACGCGGCGCTTGTGGCTCGCGGGATTCGGCCATGACCGGTTCCGGCGCCCAGGCATCGACCTCGGGGTGCAGGCTTTCGGGTTGCGGGGCTGCATGCTGGGGTTGCTGGAGTTCGTCCGGCAGTTCCCAGACCAGCTCGGGAGTGGCGCGCAGGGCTTCAGGAATGGGTGCGTGGGGTTGTTCCGCTGGAGCTTGTTCGGCAACAACTTGCGGCACGTGCCCGGCAACTTCGGGCGTCGTTTCAGTGACCTGCGGGGCAACTGACGGTTCGGGCGCCCTGCCCGAGGTGATTTCGAGTTGGCGTACGCGCAGTTCGATGGTCGCCAGGGCTTTTCGCGCCTGTTCCAGTTCGACCACCTGCTCGGCGGCTCGCCGGCCCAGGCTCATCAGCCGGAAACTCTGGCCGATGCCCAGGCCCAACAAGGCACCGATCAGGGCGTCGGTGAACACCGAGTCCACCAGCCAGCCCAGTGCCAGGCCCACCAGCATCAGAATCCATTGCATGCACGATATCCCTATGCGGCGTCCGAAAAGATGCCGCGTAGTATATCGATCCGGCCCCCGGAAAGTGGGGCCGGCCGCACAACTTGCCGCAAAAAGTTAATCCAGTGCTTTCCAGATTTCCGTGGCGTATTCACGAATGGTCCGGTCCGAGGAAAACCAGCCCATTCGCGCACTGTTGAGTACGGCAGAACGCCACCATTCCTTGGAGTCGTGCCAATGGGCTTCGACCCGGGCCTGGGCACTCCAGTAGGAGTCGAAATCGGCGCAGACCAGGAAGCGGTCGTAGTCAATCAGCGAATCCACCAGCCCGACATAACGGGACGGATCATCCGGTGAAAACACCCCGCCACGAATGGCTTGCAGCACATCGTTGAGCCGATGGGAGGCGGCCACGTCGGCCGCCGCGCTGAACTCGCCGCTCTGCTTGCGCGACTCCACCTGCTGGGCACTGAGGCCGAAGATGAACATGTGCTCTTCGCCAATTCGCTCGCACATCTCGACGTTGGCCCCGTCCATGGTGCCGATGGTCAGCGCGCCGTTGAGGCCGAACTTCATGTTGCTGGTGCCCGAAGCCTCGAAGCCGGCGGTGGAAATCTGCTCCGACAGGTCCGCCGCCGGAATGATGCTTTCAGCCAGGCTGACATTGTAGTTGGGCAGGAACACCACCTTGAGCAGACCGCGCACGGTCGGGTCGTTGTTCACCGTGCGGGCGATGTCGTTGGCCAGCTTGATGATCAGCTTGGCCTGGTGATAACTGGCCGCCGCCTTGCCGGCGAAGATCTTCACCCGTGGTACCCAGTCGGTCTCCGGCTCGGCACGGATCGCCTGGTACAACGCCACGGTGTGCAGCAGGTTGAGCAACTGGCGCTTGTATTCGTGGATGCGCTTGACCTGCACGTCGAACATCGCCGCCGGGTTGATCGCGATCCCCAGGCGCTCATGGATCAAGGCCGCCAGGGCACGCTTGCTGTGCAGGCGCTGTTCGGCGAACTGTTTGCGAAAACCGGCCTTCTCGGCAAAAGGCTCCAGGCCCAGCAGCAACTGCTCGGGATTGTCGAGCAGCTCCGGCCCCACGGCGTCGACCATCATCGCCGTGAGCTTCGGGTTGGCCTGGTAGAGCCAGCGGCGGAAGGTGATGCCGTTGGTCTTGTTGTTGATCCGCTCCGGATAGAGCTTGTGCAGTTCGGAGAACACCGTGCTGCGCATCAGTTGCGTGTGCAAGCCGGAAACGCCGTTGACGCTGTGGGAGCCGAGGAACGCCAGGTTGCCCATGCGCACCCGCCGGCCGTTGTCCTCCTCGATCAGCGACACCGCGCGCAGCACGTCGAAATCGTGGATGCCCTGGGCCCGCAGCGAATCGATGTGCTGGGCGTTGATCAGGTAGATGATCTGCATATGCCGCGGCAGCATGCGCTCCATCAGGCCCACCGGCCAGGTTTCCAGGGCTTCGGGGAGCAAGGTGTGGTTGGTGTAGGAAAGGGTTTCCACGGTGACCTGCCAGGCCGCATCCCAGGCGATATCGTGCAGGTCGACCAGTTGGCGCATCAACTCGGCCACGGCAATCGAGGGGTGCGTGTCATTGAGCTGGATCGCCGCGTGCTCGCCGAGGCTGAGCACCGAGTCGTGCATGTTCTTGTGCCGGCGCAGCAGGTCCTGCAAGGAAGCGGAGACAAAGAAGTATTCCTGGCGCAGCCGCAGCTCCTGGCCGGCCTCGGTGCTGTCGGCCGGGTACAGGACCCGGGAAATGCTCTCGGCCCGGGCCACTTCGGCTACCGCGCCGAGGTGGTCGCCGGCGTTGAAACGTTCCAGGTGCAGCTCTTCGGTCGCCCGTGCGCGCCACAGCCGCAGGGTGTTCACACTGGCGCCGCGCCAACCCACCACCGGCGTGTCATAAGCCACCGCGCGCACGGTTTCCGATGCCGTCCAGACCTGGTGGGTCGCGCCATTTTCGTCGGTGATGGTTTGCACCTGGCCGCCGAAGCCCACGGGATAGATCACTTCGGCGCGCTCGAACTCCCAGGGGTTGCCGAAGTCCAGCCAGTTCTCGGTCTGCTCCTGCTGCCAGCCGTCGACGATGGCCTGGCGGAACAGACCGTGCTCGTAGCGAATGCCATAACCGTGGCCGGCGATGCCGAGGGTCGACATGCTTTCCATGAAGCAGGCCGCCAGGCGCCCCAGGCCACCGTTGCCGAGGGCCGCATCGGGCTCCAGCAGGCGAATGCGCTCCAGGTCCACCCCGAGCTCCACCATCGCCTCACGAACGATCTCCAGGAGGCCAAGGTTGCTCAGGCTGTCGTACAGCAGCCGCCCGATCAGGAATTCCAGGGACAGGTAATACACCCGTTTCTGGCCCTTGCGATAGATATGCCGCGTGTGGTCCATCCAGTGCTCGACCATATGGTCGCGGGCGGCCAGGGCAATGGCTTCAAACCAGTCATGATCAAACGCGTGGTCGGGGTCCTTGCCCACCGCGTATGTAAGTTTGGCGAGGACAGCGTCGCGAAAGGCAGCGACCTCGGCTTCACGGACAAGCGGTTCCTGAGACATCGGTACAACCTCTAGCGAGATGGACGATTTGAAAGACGAGTTTTCTGAGCCTAGACGGTTCGACACAGGGTGACGCTGCAGGTTCGGCGTTTTTTGCAGATCGCCTCGGGAAAACCCGACGAGCCGGGATTGCCCCAAAAGCATGCACTCATGTGGAAATCTCCCTGCAACGGCGCGTTTGCACGAAAAACCGTCAAAAGGTTGTTCACAAATCCACCAGCCCCGGTATCATCGCGCGCCCCGATACACCCTGGACAACAGCCGGATGAAACCTACCCTGATCGCCGCCGCGGAACTCGACCGCCTCGAAACCTGGCAGAAATACGCCAGCCATATGTGCGGGGGCTGCATGTCCAGTTGCTGCACCTTGCCGGTGGAAGTGAAGATCAAGGACCTGATCCGCATCGGCATCGTCGACGAATTCGAGCGTGGCGACCCGCCGAAGAACATCGCCAAGCGCCTGCAGAAGGAGGGGATCGTCGAGCGCTACAACCAGAAGTCCGAGATCTTCACCTTGCAGCGCATGAGCAACAACGATTGCCTGTACCTGGATCGCAAGTCACGGCTGTGCACCATCTACGAAAAACGTCCGGACACCTGCCGTAACCATCCAAAAATCGGGCCACGCCCGGGTTACTGCGCCTACAAGCCCAAGACCCCGGAACGCCCGGTGCCGGACAAGATGCTGTACAATTTCTGATCAGAGCCCTCTCACAGGAACCCTCGACACCCTGTAGAAGCCCCCATAACAAGTTGGCTTCCACAGTACCCGCTCTTGATTTTTTTGATTTTTACGTCAAATATTAGGCATTACCTAATCAAATTTGATGAATATCTCAAAATGCAAACCTTGCAAGAACTCGGCGAAGCCCTCGCTCAACGCAGACAAGCCCTTGGCCTGAAGCAAGGTACCGTCGCCGAACAATCCGGCATCTCCCAAGAAACCCTTTCCCGCCTGGAAAGAGGGCGTACCACCGAGTTTGGCTCACGCAAGCTGCTGGCACTGCTGGCGGTACTCGGCATGGAACTGCAATTTATCGAGGAAGGCAGTGCCGGCTCCCTGGACGAGCTGCGCAAGGAGCGCGGGGGATCATGAAACTTTCCGTCCATGTGCTGGGCCGTGAAGTCGCCACGCTCGAACAAATCGGCGACTTCAAAAGCGTTCTCAGCTACCACACTGACGTCGCGAAACACGACTTCGTCTCCCTGACCATGCCTGTGCGCACAGAGTCCTATCTGTGGGAAGACCCGCTTCATCCGATCTTTCAGATGAACCTGCCGGAAGGCTATTTGCTGCAAGTGCTGCAAGAACAGTTCGGCCCGCATATCGGCGCCAATCCGACAGCCCTGCTCTCCGTCATTGGCCGAAACATGGTCGGGCGCCTGCAAGTGGCAGCCCCCGGGGCGACACTGAATGAGCCGGCACAGCCCATCGAAGTCAGCCAACTGCTACAAGGTGACAACTCTGAAGAAGCCTTTGCCGAACTGGTCCGCCGGCATGCAACCAGTGGCGTTTCCGGCGTTGTTCCCAAGTTCCTCGACAGCGAGGTCGAGAAGTCCGAACTGGGACCGCACAAGAAAGGCACCCTGCTGACTCGGCGTCACCTTATCAAGGGCTCATCCAGCCAGTTGCCTTACGCGGCAATGAATGAACATCTGTGCATGCAGGTCGCCGCCAAAGTCATTCCCACGGCAAAAACCGAAATTTCTCTCGATGGGAAAGCATTGGTCGTTCACCGCTTTGATGTCGATGAAAACGGCCATCCCTATTGGGGCATGGAGGATTTCTGTTGCCTGCTGGGCTTACGACCGGCGGCAAAATACGACACCACCTGGGAGCGGATCGCCAAGGCTGTCAGGGATCATGTCCCGGGCCCTGCACGTCTCGAGACATTCCAGCAATTGGCGGCAAGCCTCTTGCTCACCTACGCCCTGCGCAATGCCGACTGCCACGCCAAGAACCTCGCCCTGCGCTATACAACACGCGAAGATGTCCACCTAGCCCCGGCCTACGACTGGCTGACGACAAGCGTCTATGCCGGATATGAGCGCAATCCACCGGCCATCAGCTTTGCGGGGAAAAAGACCTGGGCCCCCGGGAAGAACCTGCAGAAGTTCATCGCCACTTCATTGGGAATCCCCGCTCGCCAGCAGGGCCTGATGGTCGAACAGATCAGTGATGCCATTTCGGACACCGCCAGCGCTGTCCGCGAGGCCATGTCCAGCCACCCGCAGTTCGCCGAGATAGGGAAGCGAATGCTGCTGGCCTGGAATGAAGGCGTCATGGGACTGCATGACAAGAAAGTCTTCAGTGTCAGCGACTGGACTGCCGGAGAAGCCTTCGCAGGTCTCTCGGCCCCCGCCAAACGCTCAACCCCAAAAGAGGTCATCGGGCGATCCGAATTACTCGGCAAGCGCTGAAGACTTTCTCGCACAAACAAAAACGCCCCCGACCTTGCGGTCGGGGGCGTTTTTTATTCAGCCGGGGCTAAACGATCAAGCCTTGGCTTTCTTGGCGGCGCGGGTACGCTCGCTTTCGTCCAGGATCTTCTTGCGAAGACGGATGGACTTCGGCGTCACTTCGCACAGCTCGTCGTCCTGGATGAATTCCAGGGCCTGTTCCAGGGTGAAGCGAACAGGTGGAACCAGGGCGATGGTTTCGTCTTTACCCGAAGCACGCATGTTGTCGAGCTTCTTACCCTTGGTAGGGTTGACGCCCAGGTCGTTGTCACGGCTGTTCAGACCAACGATCTGGCCACCGTAGATTTCCTGGCCGTGTTCAACGAACAGCTTGCCACGAGCCTGCAGGGTTTCCAGCGAGTAGGTCAGGGCCTTGCCGGTTTCAACCGAAACCAGTACGCCGTTCTGACGGCCGGACATGTCGCCGGACTTCATCACGTCGTAACGATCGAAGATCGAGGTCAGGATGCCGCCACCGGAGGTCAGGGTCAGGAACTCGTTACGGAAACCGATCAGGCCACGCGCCGGGATGTTGTACTCAAGGCGCACACGGCCCTTGCCATCCGGAACCATGTTGGTCAGGTCGCCTTTACGCAGACCCATTTGCTCCATGATCGCGCCTTGCGACTCTTCCGGCAGGTCGATGGTGACGTTTTCGTACGGTTCGTGCTTCACGCCGTCAACCTGACGGATGATCACTTCCGGACGGCCCACGCCCATTTCGAAGCCTTCGCGACGCATGGTTTCGATCAGTACCGAGAGGTGCAGCTCACCACGGCCGGAAACCTTGAACTTGTCGGCCGAGTCGCCTTCTTCAACGCGCAGTGCCACGTTGTACAGCAGCTCTTTGTCCAGACGTTCCTTGATGTTACGGCTGGTGACGAACTTGCCTTCTTTACCGCAGAACGGCGAATCGTTGACCTGGAAGGTCATGGATACGGTCGGCTCGTCAACGGTCAGCGGTTTCATCGCTTCGACGTTCAGTGGGTCGCACAGGGTGTCCGAGATGAACAGTTGGTCGAAGCCGCTGATGCAGACGATGTCGCCGGCGGAAGCTTCTTCAACGTCGATGCGGTGCAGGCCGTGGTGACCCATCAGCTTCAGGATACGACCGTTGCGGCGCTTGCCGTCAGCGTCGATGGCCACAACCGGGGTGTTCGGCTTGACGCGACCACGAGCGATACGGCCAACGCCGATCACACCCAGGAAGCTGTTGTAGTCCAGTGCGGAGATCTGCATCTGGAACGGACCGTCACGGTCGACTTTCGGCGCCGGAACGTGATCCACGACCGCCTGGTACAGCGGGGTCATGTCTTCGGCCATCTCGTTGTGGTCCAGACCGGCGATACCGTTCAGGGCCGAGGCATAGACGACTTGGAAGTCCAGCTGTTCTTCGGTGGCGCCAAGGTTGTCGAACAGGTCGAAGATCTGGTCCAGAACCCAGTCCGGACGCGCGCCTGGACGGTCGACCTTGTTGATCACCACGATTGGACGCAGGCCGGCTTCGAACGCCTTCTTGGTCACGAAACGGGTTTGCGGCATAGGGCCGTCTTGAGCGTCAACCAGCAGCAGAACGGAGTCGACCATCGACATTACGCGTTCAACTTCGCCGCCGAAGTCGGCGTGGCCCGGGGTGTCCACGATGTTGATGTGGTAGCCGTTCCAGTTGATGGCGGTGTTTTTCGCCAGAATGGTAATACCGCGCTCTTTCTCCTGGTCGTTGGAGTCCATCACGCGCTCGTCGTTGAGCTCGTTGCGCTCCAGGGTGCCGGATTGACGCAAGAGTTTGTCTACCAGGGTGGTCTTACCATGGTCAACGTGAGCAATGATGGCGATGTTGCGTAGATTTTCGATCACTTGTGTATCTCGATCAGAGGATTCGGTGTGCTGACAGGTCGTGGCAGCGATTAACAGTAGAGTCAGGCCTAGCCGTTACAGCTTGACGGCAGAGTCGGGGGGCCGGTGACGCAGGCCACAGGCAAACAGCCCCGGGCTCTTAGCTCGGTCGATAAACGCGCACATTGGCATGCCCCTCACTGAGCAAATGGTGGGCATGCAGGCGACTCATCACGCCTTTGTCGCAATACAACAGGTACTGGCGAGTAGGGTCCAGTTCCTTGAAACGAGCGTTCAAAGCATAAAACGGCATCGCTTGTACCTCGATGCCAGCGATCACCAGCGGGTCATCTTCCTGAGCATCCGGGTGACGGATGTCGATCACGATATGACCGGCCAGCGCCTCGCTGACTTCTTCAATCTGCAAATCCTGGCCCAATTCGTCGATCACCCGATCGATCGGCACCAGTTTGGCCCGCTCGAGCGCCCGCTCGAGAATCGCCATGTCGAACTGTTGTTCTTCGTACTCCACGCGGTTGCGTTTGGCGTGGGTCTTGGGGTTCACCGAAATGACCCCGCAATATTCCGGCATGTGCCTGGCGAAATCCGCCGTGCCGATCTCGGTCGCCAGGTCGATGATGTCCTGCTTGTGGCTGGCGATCAGCGGGCGAATCACCAGCTTCTCGGTCACACAGTCGATCACCGACAGGTTCGGCAGCGTCTGGCTGGATACCTGGGAGATCGCCTCGCCGGTGACCAGCGCGCCGATCTCCAGGCGATCGGCCATGACGGTAGCAGCGCGCAACATCATACGCTTCAATACTACGCCCATATGACTGTTATCGACTTTGCCGAGAATTTCTCCCAGCACTTCCTCGAACGGCACGCTGACAAACAGCACCCGCTGGGAGCTGCCGTACTTCTTCCAGAGGAAGTGAGCGACTTCCATCACCCCCAGCTCGTGGGCGCGGCCACCGAGATTGAAGAAGCAGAAATGGCTCATCAGGCCGCGGCGCATCATCTGATAGGCGGCCACGGTGGAGTCGAAACCGCCGGACATCAGCACCAGGGTCTGCTCGATGGAACCCAGCGGGTAGCCGCCCAGGCCATTGTGCTGGCTGTGGATAACAAACAACCGTTGGTCGCGAATTTCCATCCGCACTTCGATTTCCGGCTCTTTGAGGGAAATCCCGGCGGCATTGCACTGTCGGCGCAACTGGCTGCCGACGTATTTCTCCACATCCATGGAGCTGAAACTGTGCTTGCCGGCGCGCTTGCAACGCACCGAAAAAATCTTCCCGGGCAGGGCCTCGCCGAAGTGCTCTTTGCACTGGGCGGTGATCTCGTCGAAGTCACCCAGCGGGTATTCGTCGACCTGCAGGAAATGCGCGATGCCCGGCATGCAGCACAGGCGCTCGGTCAGTTCCTGCAGGGCCTTGGGCTCGCTCAGCGCGGTTTCCAGCTCGAGATTGTCCCACACGCCGTTCACCACCACGTTCGGGTCCAGGTCACGGAGCACGGTACGGATGTTCTTGGCCAGCTGGCGGATGAATTTCATCCGGACAGGGCGGCTTTTAATGGTGATTTCGGGGAAGACTTTTACGATAAGTTTCATGAAAACAGCGCGCGAAGGGCCGGCCGAAAAAGGGGGGCGCGGATTATAGCGGAAATTGCTCAAGGTTTAACCAGTTATTGTGCAGATGGTTTTGCACGCACCAAAACAGGTCGTCGTCGATTATTTTAGATCCAAAATGGTGCGACAAACGCCCGAAAATTCTCCTATGCTCGCTGCAACGCGTGAGATTGGGGCAAAAAACCCATCACGGGGCACTGGCATGCAATTTGCTCTCTTGTGAGGCAGGTTGCCTTGGCCGATATTCGCGCCGGCATCACCACTCTTTCAGGGCTAACTCCACTACCCAGCCCGAAGCCACCCGGAGGACACCATGTCGAAGTCGGTTCAACTCATCAAAGATCATGACGTTAAATGGATTGATCTGCGCTTCACTGACACCAAAGGCACTCAGCACCACGTGACCATGCCGGCCCGTGATGCACTGGATGACGAATTCTTCGAAATCGGCAAAATGTTCGACGGCTCCTCCATCTCCGGGTGGAAAGGCATCGAAGCCTCCGACATGATCCTGATGCCGGACGACAGCACCGCCGTACTCGACCCGTTCACCGAAGAGCCGACCCTGATCCTGGTCTGCGACGTGATCGAGCCTTCGACCATGCAGGGCTATGACCGCGACCCACGTGCGATCGCCCGTCGCGCCGAGGAATACCTGAAGTCGACCGGTATCGGCGACACCGCTTTCTTCGGCCCTGAGCCTGAGTTCTTCATCTTCGATTCGGTCAAGTTCAAGTCCGACATCTCCGGCTCCATGTTCAAGATCTTCTCCGAACAAGGTTCGTGGATGTCCGACCAGGACGTGGAAGGCGGTAACAAAGGCCACCGTCCAGGTATCAAAGGCGGCTACTTCCCGGTTCCACCGTTCGACCACGACCACGAAATCCGTACCTCCATGTGCAACGCACTGGAAGAGATGGGCCAGACCGTCGAAGTTCACCACCACGAAGTGGCAACTGCCGGCCAGAACGAAATCGGTGTGAAGTTCAACACCCTGGTCAACAAGGCTGACGAAGTCCAGACCCTGAAGTACTGCGTACACAACGTGGCAGACGCCTACGGCCGTACCGCGACCTTCATGCCAAAACCGCTGTACGGCGATAACGGCTCGGGTATGCACGTTCACATGTCCATCTCCAAAGATGGCAAGAACACCTTCGCTGGCGAAGGTTATGCCGGCCTGTCCGACACCGCCCTGTACTTCATCGGCGGCATCATCAAGCACGGTAAGGCCCTGAACGGCTTCACCAACCCGTCGACCAACTCCTACAAGCGTCTGGTCCCAGGCTTCGAAGCGCCGGTAATGCTGGCCTACTCGGCACGCAACCGTTCCGCCTCGATCCGTATTCCTTACGTCAACAGCCCCAAGGCTCGTCGTATCGAAGCACGCTTCCCGGATCCGGCTGCCAACCCTTACCTGGCCTTCGCCGCACTGATGATGGCCGGCCTGGACGGTATCCAGAACAAGATCCACCCTGGCGACGCTGCTGACAAAAACCTGTATGACCTGCCGCCTGAAGAGGCCAAAGAGATTCCACAGGTGTGCGGTAGCCTGAAAGAAGCCCTGGAAGAGCTGGACAAAGGCCGTGCGTTCCTGACCAAAGGCGGCGTTTTCAGCGACGACTTCATCGATGCCTACATCGAGCTGAAAAGCGAAGAAGAAATCAAAGTACGCACCTTCGTACACCCACTGGAATACGAGCTGTACTACAGCTGCTGATCCGGTAGCGCTCGCGCAAGCGGCGTAACGAAAGGCCACCTTCGGGTGGCCTTTTTCATGGGCAGAAATCGAGAATTCTTGAAACGTTTCCAGACTGGCAGGACGCTGTGGAGCGGCGTTAACTAGGGGCTCCCGACCTTGTGACGGGAACCACAGGCACCGCGCGTGGCGCGCGGTACAAGGACGTTAACCTGGAAGCCAGCACATGACCCCGATCTCCACATCCAATGCACAAACCCCACCCCAACCCAGCGCCCAAGTGCTGCTGCGCAGCACCAGCTCCTGGGATGGCACGCCCTACGAACGCTATCCCGAAGGACCACCGGAACTGACCTTGTTGCAGGTCAATATTCCGGCCGATACCGAGTTGGGCTGGCACCTCCACCCGATTCCCAGCGCCGCCTACATCCTCTCGGGCGAAGTGTGGGTCGAGACCCGGGAAGGGGGCCACAACACCCACCTGAAACAGGGCGACACAATAGCCGCCCTGGTCAACATCCAGCACCGCGCCAAGACCGGCGCGGTTCCGGTGGACCTGTTGGTGTTCTACGCCGGCACCGAGGGCGTGCCGCTCTCGGTATCGGACCTCTGACATAGCTCCTACAGATTTTTGCCGAACACAAAATGTGCATTAAACACTGAACTGTAGGAGCAAGGCTTGTCGGGACGCCGCACCGCCGCGAAGGGGGCCTCAAGATCGCTAAAAGCTTCGCGGGCAAGCCCTGCTCCTACAGGTATTGTGGTGTTTTCAAGATCCCACGCCACGAATGGCCTCCCGGGACACACCGACATCTTTTTCATGAAAAGAAACTGGCGCCTGGCCGCGCTTGTGACGTTTACTCAGGGCCCTGTGCCCACCCTCTGGACGAAGCCCGCTCCATGTACCTGACAAAACGCCTTGCCAGCCCGCTGCTGCTTATTCTCCTCAGCACCGGTGCCTTCGCCGAAACCCCGAAGCCCACACCCGCCCCCGCGTCCCTGGCACCCTTGCTCCAGGCCGTGAGCGAACGCCTGGAGATCGCCGATCAGGTCGCGTTGACCAAATGGGACAGCGGCAAGCCGATCCAGGACAGCCCGCGCGAGCAGCAAGTCATCGCCAATGCCGCGCAGGAAGCCGCCACCTACCAGCTCAAGCCTGAAGACGTCAGCCAGTTCCTCGCCGCCCAGATCGAAGCCAACAAGCTGGTGCAATACGCCCTGCTGGCCAAGTGGCACGCCGCGGGCAAGGCCCCGACCATCGCCCGCCCCGACCTGGTCAAGCAGATCCGCCCGGCCCTTGATCAACTGCAAGTGCGCCTTCTGCAGCATTACGCCGCCTTCGCCGCCTCCCGGCAGGACCCGCAATGCCCGACCTGGCTGGCCCAGGAGCGCCAGGTCCTGAGCACCGACGAGATCCATGACCTGGCGCTGATTCGCGCCGTGGGCGAGTTGTGCCTCAGCGGGCGCTGAAGCCGTTGAAGGTTGTGCTCTATGCTGACACCCTGAAGCACCTGGGCGGGATGTCAGCGCCAGGACCACTATCGGGAGCGCCCATGGGTCGAAGCCTTCTTTTGCTGCTAATGGCGGTCGCCTTGCCAGCCGCCGCACAGATCTACAAGTACACCGATGCCAACGGCAACACGGCCTACAGCAACCAGCCGCCCGACGGCACCGCCGCACAGACCGTGGAACTGCCGCCGCTCAACAGCGTGGGCCTGCAGCAGTCGTACACGCTGCCGCTGCCCACACCGGCGACACCCGCACCGGCGACTTCGGCGGCGACACCCACCAATGCCGGCGCGGCCTACAGCACCCTGGAACTGACGGACATCCCGACCCAGGAAGCCCTGCGTGCCAACAACGGCACCTTCACCGTCGGCGTGAAGATGGAGCCGCGCCTGCAACGCCAGCACCTGCTGCGCCTGGTGCTCGACGGCGCGCCCTACGGCCAGCCGAGCAATGTGCCACGCCTGCAACTGGTGAATATCGACCGCGGCGACCATACCCTCGGCGTCCAGGTGCTGGCCGGCGAACAGGTGGTGCAGCAAAGCGCCCTCGTACCCTTTACCGTCCAACGGGTACACAAGCCTTGAGCCACTTATGATTCGCGTTTTCGTCCGCCTGCTGCCGCTGCTCCTGACGCTTTGCGCCGGCTCGGCACTGGCCGAGATCTACACCTACATAGACAGCCAGGGCAACCGGGTCTTCACCGATCAACACCGGGCCGGTGCCAAGGCGGTGCCGTTGCCGCCGGTCAATCGCCTGTCGCTGACCCCGACGGCGCCCCTGCCCACGCCGGCCACCGCGCAAAAACCCAAGGTCCAGCCGATTGTCCATTACCAGATGCTACGCATCCTGGTGCCGGACCCCGATGCCACCATCCGTAGCACCGAAGGCAACCTGATCGTCAGCGTCACCAGTGAACCCGGCCTGATGCCCGGGCACACCTACCAATTGCTGCTGGACGGCAAACCCACCGCCGCGCCCGGCCCCAGCCCGGTGTTCGCCTTGAACAATATCGACCGCGGCAGCCACCAGCTCGCGGTGGAGATCCTCGACGAACAGGGGCGGATCGCCGAACGCACGGCCAACCAACCCTTCCATATGGTGCGTATCTCGCTGGCGCAGAAACGCCAGGCCAACCCCTGCCAACTGGCTGATTACGGACAACGGCCGGAATGCCCGCTGGCAGACAAGCCCGAGGAAGAAAGCAGCAGCATTTTGCCGTTTCTCTGACCCACGCCAAGCATGGCACCAGATTGGTGCACTAAACTGCACACCTACCCGAACCAAATCCCATTTTGGTTCGAAAGTACCCGTCGTTTCTGGCAGAACGCCACTCAATCGAGCCTGAAACGCCCATTTCAGGCAATTCGCGCTTCTTTTCGGAGCCTTGGTTTGGTTTTTGCATTTTCCTTGTATCGACGCCTTGTTCGCGCGCGCAAATCGGGACCGGCCCCGTTTGCCATGCTCCAAAAGAGGTCCCCATGACCATCAGTGACGCCCTGCACAGACTGTTACTCGACAACCTGACCACCGCGACCATCCTGCTCAACGCCGAATTGCGCCTGGAGTACATGAACCCGGCGGCGGAAATGCTCCTGGCCATCAGCGGCCAGCGCAGCCATGGCCAGTTCATCAGCGAACTGTTCACCGAGTCGGTCGAGGCCTTGAACTCCCTGCGCCAGGCCGTGGAACAGGCGCACCCGTTCACCAAGCGCGAAGCCATGCTCACGGCGCTGACCGGCCAGACCCTGACCGTCGACTACGCCGTGACGCCGATTCTCAGCCAGGGCGAAACCCTCCTGCTGCTGGAAGTCCATCCCCGCGACCGCCTGTTGCGGATCACCAAGGAAGAGGCCCAGCTGTCCAAGCAGGAAACCACCAAGATGCTGGTGCGCGGCCTGGCCCACGAAATCAAGAATCCCCTGGGCGGGATTCGCGGCGCCGCGCAGTTGCTGGCCCGCGAGCTGCCGGAAGAAAGCCTCAAGGACTACACCAACGTCATCATCGAAGAGGCCGACCGCCTGCGCAACCTGGTGGACCGCATGCTCGGCTCGAACAAGCTGCCGTCCCTGGCACTGACCAACGTCCACGAAGTCCTGGAACACGTCAGCAGCCTGGTGGAAGCCGAGAGCCAGGGCTGCATCAATCTGGTGCGCGACTATGACCCCAGTATTCCCGATGTGCTGATCGACCGTGAACAGATGATCCAGGCCGTGCTCAATATCGTGCGCAACGCCATGCAGGCCATCAGCAGCCAGAACGAGCTGCGCCTGGGCCGTATCAGCCTGCGCACCCGGGCGATCCGCCAGTTCACCATCGGCCACGTGCGCCATCGCCTGGTGACCAAGATCGAGATCATCGACAACGGCCCGGGGATTCCCGCCGAATTGCAGGAAACCATCTTCTATCCCATGGTCAGCGGCCGCCCGGACGGTACCGGGCTCGGCCTGGCCATTACCCAGAACATCATCAGCCAGCACCAGGGCCTGATCGAATGTGAGAGCCACCCCGGCCACACCACATTCTCGATCTTTCTGCCACTGGAACAAGGAGCCACATCGACATGAGCCGTAGTGAAACCGTGTGGATCGTCGATGACGACCGTTCTATCCGATGGGTCCTGGAAAAAGCCCTGCAACAGGAAGGGATGACCACCCAGAGCTTCGACAGTGCCGATGGCGTAATGAGCCGCCTGGTCCGTCAGCAGCCGGATGTGATCATCTCCGACATCCGCATGCCCGGCGCCAGTGGCCTGGACCTGCTCGCGCGGATTCGCGAGCAGCACCCGCGCCTGCCGGTGATCATCATGACCGCCCATTCCGACCTCGACAGCGCGGTGGCCTCCTACCAGGGCGGGGCGTTCGAATACCTGCCCAAGCCGTTTGACGTCGATGAAGCCGTGTCGCTGGTCAAGCGCGCCAACCAGCATGCCCAGGAACAACAAGGCATGGCCGTGGCGCCGACCCTGACCCGGACCCCGGAAATCATCGGCGAAGCGCCGGCGATGCAGGAAGTGTTTCGCGCCATCGGTCGCCTCAGCCACTCCAACATCACCGTATTGATCAATGGCGAGTCCGGCACCGGCAAAGAGCTGGTGGCCCACGCCCTGCACCGCCATAGCCCACGGGCGGCGCAACCGTTCATCGCCTTGAACATGGCGGCGATCCCCAAGGACCTGATGGAATCCGAGCTGTTCGGCCATGAAAAAGGCGCCTTTACCGGCGCGGCCAACCTGCGGCGCGGGCGTTTCGAGCAGGCCGACGGCGGCACCCTGTTCCTCGACGAAATCGGCGACATGCCGGCCGACACCCAAACCCGCCTGCTGCGGGTGCTGGCGGATGGCGAGTTCTACCGGGTCGGCGGGCATACGCCGGTCAAGGTCGACGTGCGCATCATCGCCGCGACCCACCAGAACCTGGAAACCCTGGTTCACGCGGGCAAATTCCGTGAGGACCTGTTCCATCGCCTGAACGTGATCCGCATCCATATTCCACGGATGTCGGACCGTCGCGAAGACATACCGACCCTGGCCAAGCACTTCCTCGCCCGCGCCGCCCAGGAACTGTCGGTGGAGCCGAAGCTGCTGAAGTCGGAAACCGAGGAATACCTGAAGAACCTGCCGTGGCCGGGCAACGTGCGCCAGTTGGAGAACACCTGCCGCTGGATCACGGTGATGGCTTCCGGGCGCGAGGTGCATATCAGCGACCTGCCGCCGGAGCTGCTGAACCTGCCGCAGGATTCGGCACCGGTGACCAACTGGGAACAGGCACTGCGCCAGTGGGCCGACCAGGCGCTGGCACGCGGCCAATCGAGCCTGCTGGACAGCGCCGTGCCGAGTTTCGAACGGATCATGATCGAGACCGCCCTCAAGCACACCGCCGGCCGCCGTCGCGACGCCGCCGTGCTGCTGGGCTGGGGCCGCAACACCTTGACCCGCAAGATCAAGGAACTGGGCATGAAGGTCGATGGCGGCGATGAGGACGACAGCGACGAGGGTTGATCCGTCGCTTCAAGCCAAACCCTCTACAGCCTGGCTGTAGAGGGTTTTTTATTGCCCTGCAAATGGGGCGGCGTGCACCACGGCAATGCGCCTTGAACCGCGATCGAGCAGAGAATCAGGCCGCGCAGGCGCCATCGCCGTTTTTACGCTAGAGCAGAAAGGCCCCGTATTCCGGGGCCTTCAGACACATTTTGAAAATTATCAGGGCAATCATTGGCGTTTTTTCAAAAGCTGGCACGCGCCCTGCAATAACCCCAGTACAACCCAGTTTTGGGGACCCTGATACAGGCAGGTCAGGGACTCCCCTTCTTTACACCGGGACTCACACCGCTCACAGCGACGAGTCCCAAGACGCTTTTGGGAACCCTGGTACAGGCAGGCCGGGACTTCCCTTCTTTACACCAGGACTCATACCGCTCACAGCGACGAGTCCAGATGCTTTCGGGGACCTTGATACAGGCAGGTCAAGACTCCCCTTCTTTACACCGGGACTCACACCGCTCACAGCGACGAGTCCCAAAACGCTTTTGGGAACCCTGATACAGGCAGGTCAGGAATTCCCTTCTTTACACCGGGACTCATACCGCACACAGCGATGAGTCCAGACGTTTTCGGGGACCCTGGTACAGGCAGGCCGGGACTCCCCCTCTTTACACCGGGACTCACACCGCTCACCGCGACGAGTCCAAACGCTTTTGGGAACCCTGATACAGGCAGGTCAGGAATTCCCTCTTTAACACCCGGACTCACGCCGCTCACCGCGACGAGCCCGATAGCCGTTCTGGGAGCTCCGGTACAGGCAGGCCGGAGATTCCCTCTTTTATTCCTCCCGCAGATTGATCGCCAATCTCCAGCGTCCGTCCACCTTCGCCCCGGCCCATTCGCCGTGCAACGGACGCGCCGCCAACAGCGTCAGCAACAACCCCTTGTCACTCAAGCGCACACGCCAGTTGGCGTCCTTGCCGGCCACCTGCAAGTGACCGTTCTGCGCCTTGCCCTCGGCGTCGAACAACAACGCAACCGTGCCGTCGACCTGCTCGCCATGCACCTTGGGCTCGGCACTGAACCAGACCACCACCCCCTCGGGCACCACCTCGACCTGTTGCAAAACCAGGGGCTCGGGCGCGGTCAGGCGACCGATCATCATCCCGACCATCAAGCCGACAATCGCCAGCGATCCCAACACCCGCGGCAATAGCTTCGATCGCGGGTCCTCTTCGGGGGTAGAATGCTGCCCATCTTCATCTTCGGAGCCGTGCATGTTTCACGTCATCCTTTTTCAACCAGAAATTCCGCCGAACACCGGCAACATTATCAGGCTGTGCGCCAACAGCGGCTGCCACCTGCATTTGATCGAGCCCATCGGTTTTGAAATGGACGACAAGCGCTTGCGCCGCGCCGGCCTCGACTATCACGAGTACGCCACGCTCAAGACCCACGCCGACCTCGCCAGTTGCCTGGAAAGCCTCGGCCACCCGCGCCTGTTCGCCTTCACCACCAAGGGTTCGCGAGTGTTCCACGAGGCGCGCTTCGCCGAGGGTGATGCGTTTCTCTTCGGCCCGGAAAGCCGTGGCCTGCCGGCCGAGGTGCTCGACGCCCTGCCCGGCGAACAACGCCTGCGCCTGCCGATGCGCGAAGGCTGCCGCAGCCTGAACCTGTCCAACACCGTGGCGGTGGCGGTCTACGAAGGCTGGCGCCAGCTGGGCTTTGCCTGAACAAAAAAAGCGCCGGAAAAGGCGCTTTTTTGTGGGCAGGCAATCCGTTTATTGAACGGTTTGCGCGCCGTCTTCCTGCAGACGCTGCAGCTCTTGCGCGTACAGGGCATCGAAGTTCACCGGGGCCAGCATCAACGCCGGGAACGAACCACGGGTGACCAGGCTGTCCAGGGTTTCACGGGCGTACGGGAACAGGATGTTCGGGCAGAATGCGCCCAGGGTGTGGCTCATGGAAGCCGCATCGAGGTTCTTGATCAGGAAGATACCGGCCTGCTGCACTTCAGCGATGAAAGCCACTTCTTCACCGTTCTTCACGGTCACCGACAGGGTCAGCACCACCTCGTGGAAGTCGCCTTCCAGGGCTTTCTGACGGGTATTGAGGTCCAGGCCGACGCTCGGCTCCCACTGCTGGCGGAAGATCGCCGGGCTTTTCGGGGCTTCGAAGGACAGGTCGCGCACGTAGATACGCTGCAAGGAGAATTGCGGTTGGCTATCTTCTTCAGTGGCAGCAGTGTTCTGTTGGTCAGTCATCGCAGCAGATCCTTCTTGATCTTCAGGTCTTTAAAGGGTTGGGGGAATCAAGCTTCCAGCAACGCGTCCAGCTTACCGGCGCGCTCGAGGGCGAACAGGTCGTCGCAACCACCGATGTGCCGGTCGCCGATCCAGATTTGCGGCACGGACGTGCGCCCGGCCTTCTGGGACATCTCGGCCCGCAACTGCGGTTTACCATCGACCTTGATCTCGTCGAAAGCAACGTTCTTGCTGCCGAGCAACGACTTGGCGCGCATGCAGTAAGGGCAGTAATCACTGGAGTAGACAACGACCTGGCTCATATCACTTCACCAGCGGCAGATTGTCGGCTTTCCAGCTGGAAATACCACCGGACAGCTTGGCGGCAGTGAAACCGGACTTGAGCAGCTCGCGGGCGTGAGTCCCGGAGTGCTGGCCCTGGGCGTCGACCAGAATCAGGGTCTTGGCCTTGTGCTTCTCCAGTTCACCGATGCGAGCCATCAGTTTGTCCTGGGGAATGTTCAGCGCGCCGACGATATGACCGGCGGCAAAGTCCTTGCTCGGGCGCAGGTCGATGACCACGCCCTGGTCCTGGTTGACCAGTGCGGTCAACTGGCCAGTACTGAGGCTGGCGCCACCGCGGCTCATTTCATGGGCAATCAGCAAGGCCAGCAGGAGCACGAAGGCGCCGGCTAACAGGTAGTGGCTAGTGGCAAATGCAATCAGGTGATCGACCATCAGGAGGTTCCAGGGCGTTAAAATGTGGGCCAGTATACACAGCCGTCAAGGTCGGCCAAACCCCGCCCGGCGGTGACTGCATTTGAACTTGGCTTTAAACTGCGACTCTTTTTTCCATGACCTTTCAATCCAGCCGCGAGTGCCGTCCATGACTACCACGCCTAAACCTTTGGTCCTGATCATCCTGGATGGCTTCGGTCACAGTGAGAGCCATGACTACAACGCCGTCTATTCGGCGAAAAAACCGGTGCTCGACCGCCTGGTCGCGATCCAGCCCAACGGCCTGATCTCCGGCTCCGGCATGGATGTCGGCCTGCCGGACGGGCAGATGGGCAACTCCGAAGTCGGCCACATGAACCTCGGCGCCGGCCGGGTGGTGTACCAGGACTTCACCCGCGTGACCAAGTCGATCCGCGACGGCGAGTTCTTCGAGAACCCGACCATCTGCGCGGCGGTGGACAAGGCCGTGGGCGCGGGCAAGGCGGTGCACATCCTCGGCCTGCTGTCCGAAGGTGGCGTGCACAGCCATCAGGACCACCTGGTGGCCATGGCCGAGCTGGCGTTCAAGCGCGGCGCCGAGAAAATCTACCTGCACGCCTTCCTCGATGGCCGCGACACCCCGCCGAAAAGCGCCCAGTCATCCATCGAGTTGCTCGACGAAACCTTCCGTACCCTGGGCAAGGGCCGTATCGCCAGCCTGATCGGGCGCTATTTCGCCATGGACCGCGACAACCGCTGGGACCGTGTGGCCCAGGCCTACAACCTGATTGTCGACGGCCAGGCCGAGTTCCACGCCGCCAATGCCCAGGAAGGCCTGCAAGCCGCCTATGAGCGCGGCGAGAGCGACGAATTCGTCAAGGCCACCCGCATTGGCGAGAAAGTCACCGTCGAAGACGGCGATGCGGTGGTATTCATGAACTTCCGCGCCGACCGTGCCCGTGAACTGACCCGGGTGTTCGTCGAAGACGACTTCAAGGACTTCGAGCGCGCCCGCCAGCCGAAAACCTCCGGCTTCATCATGCTGACCCAGTACGCCGCCAGCATTCACACGCCGTCGGCCTTCGCCCCGGGCAGCCTGGAAAACGTGCTGGGCGACTACCTGGCGAAAAACGGCAAGACCCAGCTGCGGATCGCCGAAACCGAGAAGTACGCCCACGTCACCTTTTTCTTTTCCGGCGGTCGTGAAGAACCTTTCCCGGGTGAGGAACGTATCCTGATCCCGTCGCCGAAAGTCGCCACCTACGACTTGCAACCGGAAATGAGCGCGCCGGAAGTCACCGACCGCATCGTCGATGCCATCGAACACCAGCGTTACGACGTGATCGTGGTCAACTACGCCAACGGCGACATGGTCGGCCACAGCGGCGTGTTCGATGCGGCCGTTAAAGCAGTGGAATGTCTGGATTTGTGTGTAGGACGTATCGTCGAGGCCCTGGACAAGGTCGGCGGCGAAGCGCTGATCACCGCCGACCACGGCAACGTCGAACAAATGGAAGACGAATCCACCGGCCAGGCCCACACCGCCCACACCACCGAGCCGGTACCCTTCATCTATGTCGGCAAGCGTCCGCTGAAGGTCCGTGAAGGCGGCGTGTTGGCAGATGTCGCACCGACGATGCTCAAGCTTCTGGGCCTGGAACAGCCGAAAGAGATGACCGGTACGTCGATCCTGACTGACCTCTAAACGCCACAAATCAGGTAGGCCGCAGGCCTGCGGCCTACCTCTTTATCGGAAACGCCTGAAAGCAACCGCTTTTGGGCGTTTTTTTTGCAGCCCGCGGCGGGCATACTAGGGCGTCTCGTTCCCAGGTGTCGCCCGCCCCATGCTTCGCGCCCTTATCGCCCTAGCCCTGATCTGCCTGCTCCAACCGGCCTTTGCCGACGAGCGCGCACAAACCCAGCAGCAATTGGACGCCACGCGTCAGGATATCGCTGAGCTGAAAAAGCTCCTGGGCAAGCTGCAGGAAGAAAAATCCGGGGTGCAGAAAGAACTGCGCGGCACCGAAACCGAGATGGGCAAGCTGGAGAAGCAGGTCGATGCCCTGCAGAAAGAGCTGAAAAAGAGCGAAAGCGAACTGCAGCGGCTCGACGCAGAGAAAAAAAAACTCCAGAGCGCGCGCATTGAACAGCAGCGACTGATCGCCATCCAGGCCCGCGCCGCCTACCAGGGTGGCCGCCAGGAATACCTCAAGCTGTTGCTCAACCAGCAAAACCCGGAAAAATTCGCCCGTACCCTGACCTATTACGATTACCTGAGCCAGGCGCGCATGGAGCAGTTGAAGAACTTCAACGAAACCCTGCGCCAACTGGCCAATGTCGAAAACGACATCAATCTGCAGCAAGCCCAGTTGCTGGTGCAGAAAAGCAGCCTGGACAGCCAGCGCGACGAACTGGACAAGGTCCGCAAGGAACGCCAGGCGGCCCTGGCCAAGCTCAGTGACGACGTGAAAGCCCGCGACCAGAAGCTCGCCGCTCGCGAACAGGACCAGGCCGACCTGTCGAAAGTCCTCAAGACCATCGAAGAAACCCTGGCTCGCCAGGCCCGCGAGGCGGAAGAAGCGCGCCAGAAAGCGCTGCTCGCCCAGCAGGAAGCCGAAAAAAAGCGCCAGCGTGAGGCTGCGGTCGCCAACGACGACAGCCCACGGCCACCGCGTAAAACCACGCCTGGAGCCTTGGTATCGAGTGCGGGAGAATCCTTCGGCGGCCCTTTTGCTTCAGCGCGCGGCAAACTTCCATGGCCAGTTGATGGTCGACTGCTTGCGCGCTTTGGTGAAACCCGTGGCGATGACGCCCGGACCAAGTGGGACGGGGTAATGATCAGCGCCGCCGCCGGTAGCCAGGTGCACGCCGTGCACGGTGGCCGCGTGGTGTTCGCCGATTGGTTGCGGGGCGCCGGTTTGCTGGTCATTCTGGACCACGGCAACGGTTACCTGAGCCTCTACGGGCACAACCAGACGCTGCTCAAGTCCGCAGGCGATGTGGTAAAAGCCGGTGAGTCGATCTCTACTGTAGGCAACAGTGGCGGTCAGGACGCACCCGCGTTGTATTTCGCTATACGTCAGCAGGGTCACCCGAGTGATCCGGCCCAATGGTGCCGCGCCCAAGGATAGGCCCGCATCTTAATCAGGAGTTCGTTCGACATGTTGCATTTGTCCCGCCTCACCTCGCTGGCCCTGACGATCGCCCTGGTGATCGGTGCGCCCCACGCGTTCGCTGCGCAACCTGCCCAGCCCGCGCCGGCTGCCGCTGCTCCGGCCGTCACCGCCAAGGCCCCGCTGCCGCTCGACGAGCTGCGCACCTTTGCCGAGGTCATGGACCGGATCAAGGCCGCCTATGTCGAACCGGTGGACGACAAGACCCTGCTGGAGAATGCCATCAAGGGCATGCTCAGCAACCTTGACCCGCACTCCGCCTACCTCGGGCCGGACGACTTCGCCCAGTTGCAGGAAGACACCAGCGGCGAATTCGGCGGCCTGGGCATCGAAGTCGGCATGGAAGACAACTTCGTCAAGGTGGTCTCGCCGATCGACGACACCCCGGCGTCCAAGGCCGGCGTGCAGGCCGGCGACCTGATCGTCAAGATCAACGGCCAGCCGACCCGCGGCCAGACCATGACCGAAGCCGTCGACAAGATGCGCGGCAAGGTCGGCCAGAAAATCACCCTGACCCTGGTGCGCGGCGGCGGCGCGCCGTTCGACGTGACCCTGACCCGGGCGATCATCCGCACCAAGAGCGTGCGCAGCCAGTTGCTGGAAAACGGCTACGGCTATATCCGTATCACCCAGTTCCAGGTCAAGACCGGCGAAGAGGTCTCCAAGGCCCTCGCGGCCCTGCACAAGGAAAACGGCAAGAAGCTCAACGGCATCGTCCTCGACCTGCGCAACAACCCGGGCGGCGTGTTGCAGGCGGCGGTGGAAGTGGTCGACCACTTCATCACCAAGGGCCTGATCGTCTACACCAAAGGTCGCATCGCCAACTCCGAACTGCGCTTCTCGGCCACCGGCCACGACGAAAGCGAAGCGGTGCCGATGGTGGTGCTGATCAACGGCGGCAGCGCCTCGGCTTCGGAAATCGTTGCCGGCGCCCTGCAAGACCAGAAACGCGCCGTGTTGATGGGCACCACCAGCTTCGGCAAGGGCTCGGTACAAACCGTGCTGCCGCTGAGCAATGACCGCGCGCTGAAGATCACCACCGCGTTGTACTTCACCCCTAACGGTCGCTCGATCCAGGCCCAGGGCATCATCCCCGATGTTGAAGTCCGCCAGGCCAAGGTCACCGGTGCCCAGGACGACGACACCTTCAAGGAAGCCGATCTCCAGGGCCACCTGGGCAACGGCAACGGCGGCGCGGACAAGCCAAGCGTCAAGGCGCCCAAGGCCAAGCCACGCCTGCAGGATGACGACTACCAGTTGGGCCAGGCCCTGAGCCTGCTCAAAGGCCTGAGCGTGACACGCGGCAACTGAGATGCGCCGCTGGCTGCTGCTCCTTATCGGCTGTTTGATCGGCGTTGCCCAGGCGGCGCCGGTCGAGCCGCCGGCACCGACCAAGGCCTACCTCACCCTGATTATCGATGACCTGGGGCAGAACCTGCCCCGGGATCGTCGGGTGCTTGCCCTGCCCGGGCCGGTCACTCCATCGATCATGCCCGACACCCTGCACGCCGCCGAATTCGCCCGCGAGGCCCATGCCGCCGGCAAGATCGTCATGCTGCACATGCCCATGGACCCGGCCACCGGGCCTTTCGCCTGGCATCCCGACCTGTCCCTCGATGAATTGCAAACGCGCCTGGCCGCCGCCTTCAAGGCCGTGCCCTTTACCAGCGGGATCAACAACCATGAAGGCAGCCGCATGACCGCCGAACCGGTGGCCATGGCCTGGCTGATGGGCGAATTGCAGCGGCGCAACAAGTTCTTCGTCGACAGCCGCACCAGCGCCAAGACCGTCGCCGCGGCCCAAGCGCAGAAGATCGGCCTGCCCAGCGTGTCGCGGGATGTCTTCCTCGACAACGAACGCACCGAACCGGCCATCACCGCGCAACTGGAAGAAGCGATCAGACTGGCACGCAAGCACGGCTCGGCGGTGGTGATCGGCCACCCCTACCCGCAGACCCTGGCGGTCCTCGAACGCGAACTGCCTAAACTCAAGGAGCAGGGCATCGACTGGATCGATATCAAATCGATGATCGCCCTACGCGGCAACCAGGCGACCGAGGCTCACGGCAAGCAGGGCGTCTATCACTGAGCGGACGACACCGTTACAGGTAACGCCCGAAGGCCTGATCCACCACACCTTCACGGCGTAGCTGATCGAGTGCCGACTGCAACTTGGCAACGACGGTATCGGGCACCTCTTTGTTGAGGGCCAGGTAAAGGGACGCACTGTTGAAGCGCAAGACCGTCTTGAGCCCGGCAATGCCCTCCTGCCGCGCCAGATAGCGTCCGGCGGGATCGCCCGAGGCCCACAGGTCGATCTGACCGTCGACCAGCTTGCGCGCATTATCCTGGTCGCGCAGGGCCAGCACCGGGTTGAATCCGTGCTGCGCCAGGTATTGGGCGATAGCGTCGCCCTTGTAGGCGCCGATCCGGTAGCGATGGGCCTGCTCCAGGCCCGACAAGGCAATCGGGCTGTCCGTCTTGCCCAGCAGCACCCAATCGTCAGGACCGATCGGCCCGACCCATTTGAACAGTCTCTCGCGCTCCGGCAGCCTGGCCATGACAAACACCCCGTAGCCGGGGTTTTCCAGGGCGAGCTTGTAGATACGTTCCCAGGGAAAACGCAGGGTCAGGCTGTAGGGAATGCCGGCGCGCTTGAAGGTTTCCCGCACGATATCGGCGGCAATGCCTTCGATATTCTCGTCCTTGGCGAAGTTCTTGCCGTTTTTCGCCATGTTGTAGGGCGGGAAGTTCTCCGTCAGCAGGACAATGCCGTCATCGGTAGCGTCCGCCGCAGCCACCGTGCCCGACAACAGTCCGATCAGGCAAAACAGCGCGAGGAAAAAGCGTTTAGACATAGTAGGCAACCGGAATCCGTGGCGGGCTCAAGAGTGACTTGAGCCCGCCATACTGTCCAGTGGACTGTTGCCCTCAGCGCACCACAATACCGCGCGCGGCCATATAGGCCTTGGCTTCCGGCACCGTGTACTCGCCGAAGTGGAAGATGCTCGCCGCCAGCACCGCGCTGGCGTGGCCTTCCAGAATCCCGTCGGCCAGGTGCTGGAGATTGCCGACCCCGCCCGAGGCGATCACCGGAATCCCCAGGGCATCGCTGATGGCCCGGGTCACGCCGAGGTCGAAACCGCTTTTCATGCCGTCCTGGTCCATGCTGGTGAGCAGGATCTCACCGGCACCGAGGCCTTCCATCCTCGAAGCCCACTCCACCGCATCGAGCCCGGTGGGCTTGCGCCCGCCGTGGGTGAAGATTTCCCAGCGCGGGGTTTCGCCCGGCAGCGAGACCTTCTTCGCATCGATGGCGACGACAATGCACTGCGAGCCGAAATGCTGCGCCGCTTCGCCGACGAACTCGGGGTTGAACACCGCCGCCGTGTTGATCGAGACCTTGTCGGCCCCGGCATTGAGCAGGTTGCGGATGTCCTGCACGGTGCGCACGCCGCCGCCGACCGTCAGCGGGATAAACACCTGGCTGGCCATGCGCTCGACGGTATGCAGCGTGGTGTCACGGCCGTCGACGCTGGCGGTGATGTCGAGAAAGGTGATCTCATCCGCGCCCTGCTCGTCGTAACGCCGGGCGATTTCCACCGGGTCACCGGCATCACGGATGTTCTCGAACTTGACGCCCTTGACCACGCGACCGTTGTCGACGTCCAGGCAAGGGATGATGCGTTTGGCCAGCGCCATGGTGAGTCCTCAGCCTTTGTACGAATCGCAGAAGGCTTGCGCCTCGGCGACATCGAGGGTGCCTTCGTAGATCGCCCGGCCGGTAATCGCGCCGATGATGCCCGGTGCCTTGGCGTCCAGCAGGCTCTTGATATCGCCCAGGTTGTGGATACCGCCGGAAGCGATCACCGGAATTTTCGTGGCCGCGGCCAGGGCTGCGGTGAAGGGCACGTTGCAGCCCTGCATCATGCCGTCTTTGGCGATATCGGTGTAGACGATGGCGGAGACGCCGTCGGCTTCGAACTGTTTGGCCAGGTCGATGACCTGCACGGTGCTGATTTCAGCCCAGCCGTCGGTGGCGACAAAACCGTCCTTGGCATCCAGGCCGACGATGACCTTGCCCGGGAACGCGCGGCAGGCTTCGGCAACGAACGCAGGGTCTTTCACCGCCTTGGTGCCGATGATCACGTAGCTCACGCCGGCCTTGACGTAGTGCTCGATGGTTTCCAGGGAACGGATACCGCCGCCGATCTGGATCGGCAGGTTCGGGTAACGCTTGGCGATGGCGGTGACCACCTCGCCATTGACCGGCTGGCCTTCGAACGCGCCGTTCAGGTCGACCAGATGCAGACGGCGGCAGCCGCCCTCCACCCACTTGGCAGCCATGCTCACCGGGTCATCGGAGAACACCGTGGAATCTTCCATGCGGCCCTGGCGCAGACGAACGCAGGCACCGTCTTTGAGATCGATAGCGGGGATAATCAGCATCTGGCAAACCTTAGAGTCGTTTTTTCAGCTTTACTCGGAAATCAGTTTTTCTCGAGTGCCCACAGGTCGCTTTCGATGCTTTCGAACCTTTCTTTAAGGTGCGTCTGCACATCGAAAATCGCCCTGTTGTAATAGTGCGGAGCAATTTCACGGGTAAACAGGTCGAGGATTTCAGCCGCTTCGAACGAACCCAGGTCCAGTTCGAAGCGCTCTTCCATGAAGCGCTTGATCTTCTGATTGGCCTCGTTCTCCTGTTCCGGAGTGAGGGTCAGGATCGGCGGTTTGGTCTTCTTCGCGGCCATTTACCAGCGCCCGTCCCAGGCGGCGAAGTTCTGCAGCAATTGCAGGCCATGGGTATGGCTTTTCTCCGGGTGGAACTGCACGGCGAAACGCGAGCCCTCGGCCAGCGCCGCAGCGAAGTCGACGCCGTAGTGCCCGCGGCCCACCACCTGCCGCGGGTTACCGGCGGCGATGTAGTAGCTGTGCACGAAGTAGAAGCGCGCCAGGTCCGGGATGTTGTGCCACAGGGGGTGATCCACTACCTGTGTCACCTCGTTCCAGCCCATATGCGGCACTTTCAGATGCTCGCCGTCCTCGTGCTGGTCCTTGGCGAACAGCTTCACCTGGCCAGGAAACAGGCCGATGCAGTCGACGCCGGCGTTCTCTTCGCTATGGTCGAGCAAGGCCTGCATGCCGACACAGATGCCAAGGAACGGACGATCCTGGCTGACTTCGCGCACCAGGGCGTCGAAACCCAGGCGGCGGATCTCGGCCATGCAGTCGCGAATCGCGCCGACGCCGGGGAAAACCACCCGGTCGGCTTCGCGAATCACAGCCGCATCGCTGGTGATCAGCACCTTGCCGGCACCCACGTGCTCGAGGGCCTTGGCCACCGAGTGCAGGTTACCCATGCCGTAATCGATAACCGCGACCGTCTGCATTACAGGACGCCCTTGGTCGAAGGCATTTGCCCGGCCATGCGGTCGTCGAGTTCGACGGCCATGCGCAGGGCGCGACCGAAGGCCTTGAACACGGTTTCGATCTGGTGGTGGGTGTTGGTGCCACGCAGGTTGTCGATGTGCAGGCTGACCAGGGCGTGGTTGACGAAGCCCTGGAAGAATTCCTGGAACAGATCGACGTCGAAGCCGCCCACGGTGGCGCGGGTGTAGGGCACGTGCATCTGCAAGCCGGGACGGCCGGAGAAGTCGATGACCACTCGCGACAGCGCTTCGTCCAGCGGCACATAGGCGTGACCGTAGCGACGGATGCCTTTTTTGTCGCCGATGGCTTTGGCAAAGGCCTGACCCAGGGTGATACCGACGTCTTCCACGGTGTGGTGGTCGTCGATATGCAGGTCGCCCTTGCACTCGATATCCAGGTCGATCAGCCCGTGACGGGCGATCTGGTCGAGCATGTGTTCAAGAAAAGGCACACCGATATCAAATCGGGCCTTTCCGGTGCCATCCAGGTTGATCGAGGCTTTGATCTGGGTTTCCAGAGTGTCGCGCTCGACGGACGCCTTACGTTCGGCCATCACCAGCTCCGCAAAATCATTGGGCGAAAAAGGCAACCATTATAGGGGCGCGGGCGGCAAACAGAAACACGCAAGGTGAACTCCCGGACGGGCTGAATCCAGGCGTGTCGGGGATATACCTGTCAGGACAACTACGAAAGGAGGGTGTGATCACTCCCACGCGCTACGCGGGAATGATCACGATGTACAACTTAGTGGAACAGCACCGCCGTCTTCTGCAGGGTGACCCACACGCCCCACGCCAACGGAATGCCCACCACCAGCCAGGCGGCAACCGCCATCGGCTTGCTGCCCGCAGCGGCTTTCCACTCCAGCACGGTAGTGCTGTCGGCGCCCTTGTCATGACCCAGCGCCTGCTCGGCGGCGAGCTGCGCGTCGGTCATGAAGTACTTGTCGGCCACCGGACGCACCAGCAGGTTGCAGATGAACCCCAGCACCAGCAGGCCGGCGAGGATGTACAAGGTGATGTCGTAGGCCGCGGCGCGCTCGACGCCGATGCTCAACTGATACTCACGCAGGTAGTTCACCAGCACCGGCCCCAGCACCCCGGCTGCCGCCCAGGCGGTCAGCAGGCGACCGTGGATCGCACCGACCATCTGGGTGCCGAACAGGTCCGCCAGGTAAGCCGGCACCGTGGCGAAACCACCGCCGTACATCGACAGGATCACGCAGAACGCCGCCACGAACAGCGCGACGCTGCCCAGATGACCAAGGCTCGGCACCGACGCATAGAGCGCGAAACCCAGGGCGAAGAACACGAAGTAGGTCGCCTTGCGGCCGATATAGTCCGAGAACGACGCCCAGAAGAACCGGCCGCCGATGTTGAACAGGCTGAGCAAACCGGTGAAGCCGGCTGCGATGGCAGCGATCTGGCCCAGTTGCGCGGCGTCCAACTGGCCGAAGGTCAGGCCGTTGCCGAGCAATTTACCGGCGAAGACTTCCTGCAACAGCGGCGAAGCCATGCCGAGGATGCCGATACCGGCGGATACGTTCAGGCACAGCACCAGCCACACCAGACGGAACTGCGGGGTCTTCCAGGCCACGTTCACATGCACGTGACGGTGGGTGATCATCGCGTTGCTGCTCTTCTTCACCGGTGCGGTCCAGCCCTCGGGCTTCCAGCCGGTAGGCGGCACGCGGTACGACAGTGCGCCGCCGATCATGAAGACGAAGTAGATCGCCGCCATCACCGCGAAGCTCTGCCACACGCCGACACTGGTAGGCGAAGCGAAGTGGCCCATCAAGGCCGCCGCCAGCGGTGCACCGACCATCGCGCCGCCGCCGAAGCCCATGATTGCCATGCCGGTGGCCATGCCGCGCTTGTCCGGGAACCACTTGATCAGGGTCGAGACCGGCGAGATATAGCCCAGCCCCAGACCGATACCGCCAATCACCCCGGAACCGATCCACATCAGCCAGATCTGGTGGGTATAGACCCCCAGCGCGGAAATCAGCAAGCCACCACACCAGCACAGTGCGGACACCACACCGGCCTTGCGCGGACCGGCACGTTCCAGCCAGCCGCCCCAGATCGCGGCCGAGCAGCCGAGGAAAATGAAGAACAGGGTGTAGATCCAGCCGAGCATGGAAATCGGCCAATCACACTGTGACGAGAACACTTGTGAGATAAAGCTCATGTCCGGCGCGCAAGCGACCGGTGCGGTGATGCCCAAGGCCTTGGACAGTGGCAACCAGAACACCGAGAAGCCGTAGGCCATGCCGATGCACAGGTGGATGGCCAGGGCGGCCGGTGGAACCAGCCAGCGGTTGAAACCGGGCTTGGCGATAATGCGCTCTTTTGACAGGAACGCAGGCTCGGCGGCTTGAATGCGCGCCGTCATGCTGGTGCTCATTTGAAGTGTTTCCCCCAATTGAAATGATGAATCGCCGGCCACACATCACTCCCGACCTTGGTGCACGCAGGCATGGCCGTGTTATCGAGTGATGTTTGTTACGCGACAATCAGTCGCAGAAGGACTGGCGGACCTGGAAAGGTTACCATTTACCCATGACAGAACAACCAGACTGATACGCGCTTTTGTAATGCAACTGCTCTGCTTTCCTGTAGGAGCAAGCTTGCTCGCGATCCGCCGCAGGCGGCCATCAGCCGCGAATGCAGATGGCGCCCGAAAGATCGCTATCGCGAGCAAGCCTGCTCCTACGAAACGCCAACCCCGGACGTTCGAGGAATCTATGCCCATCGTTGTCGAGTCCCTCACCGAAGCCACTTACCAGGACCAGCAGGACCTGCAGAAAATCTACCTGGACGCCCCCGCCTGGCTTTTCGCACCGCAAGCCGACGGCCAGCAACTGATCGAGACCGCCCTGGCCGACGGCAGCCTGATCGCCGGGCGTTTCAATGACCGCCTGCTGGGCGCGGCGCGCTTGGAGCGGCGGGCGGATCTCTGGCTTTTATCCCAACTTTGCGTCAGAAAAGTCACCAGGCGCCGTGGGGTAGCCGAACGACTGGTGGCGGAAGCCGCACGGATGGCCAGGCTGGCCGGCGCGGAACTGCGGCTCCTGGCCCCCGCCGGGCATCTCGAAGCCCAGGCGCTGGCGGCCAAGCTGCGGATTCCCCTGGATCCGCTCTAGGGATCATCCCTGCCCTGTCGCCAGCCCCGTGACGCTATACTCGCGGGCTGAATTTCAAATTCCACTGACTACAAGGACTCGCCCATGAAAGCGTTCGGCAAAATCCTGGGTCTGGGGCTTCTCGGGTTGTTGCTGATCATCGTGGCGGCAGGCTTTGCCCTGACCCACCTGTTCAATCCCAACGACTATAAAAACGAGATTCGCCAGATTGCCCGCGACAAGGCCCACATTGAGCTGACCCTCAATGGCGACATCGGTTGGAGCCTTTTCCCCTGGCTGGGCCTGGAGCTGCACGATGCCAGCGTGGCGACCCTGGTCACCCCGACCCAGCCGTTTGCCGACCTGCAGATGCTCGGCCTGTCGGTGCGCGTCCTGCCGCTGCTGCGTCGTGAAGTGCAGATGAGCGATGTCCGCGTCGAAGGCCTGAACCTGCGGCTCAATCGCGACAAGGACGGCCACGGCAACTGGCAGGACATCGGCCGCCCGGCCCCCGGCGCCAGCATCACCGCGCAGGCTGACAAGGTCGCCGAACCGGCCGGCGCCGAGGCGGAAGAAAAACCCTCGCAGCCGATCCGCCTGGATATCGACAGCCTGACCGTGAACAACGCCCGGATCGAATTCAACGATGAAAAGACCGGCCGCCAGATCACCTCGGAAAGCATCCAGCTGAGCACCGGCGCGGTGCATGACGGCAAGGAAATCCCGGTCAAGTTGACCGCCTTCTTCGGCACCAACCAGCCGGTCCTGCGGGCCCGTACCGAACTCAGCGGCAACCTGCGTTTCGACCGCGTACTCAAGCGCTACCAGTTCGAAGACATGCGCCTCGGCGGCGAACTGACGGGCGATCCGCTGCAAGGCAAGCCGCTGACGTTCTCGGCCCAGGGCCAATTGCTGGTGGATATGCAGGCGAACGTCGCCGAATGGACCAGCCTGAAATTGTCGGCCAACCAACTGCGCGCCCTCGGCGAGCTGAAGGCCAACGACCTGAACAAGACCCCGCAACTCAACGGCACGCTGTCGATTGCCCAACTGGACCTGATGAAGTTTCTCGACAGTATCGGCCAGCCCCTGCCGACCGTCGCCGACGGCAGCCTGAGCAAGGTCGAGCTGGTCACCCACCTCACCGGCACGCCCACCAGCCTGGTGCTGGATGACCTCAACCTGAAACTCGATGACAGCAACTTCACCGGTCGCATCGCCATCGAGGATTTCGCCAAGCAATCCCTGCGCGTACAGCTCAAGGGCGACAAATTCGACGCCGATCGCTACCTGCCGCCGAAATCGGCCGACGCCAACAGCGCCTCGAAGGTCCGCCAGGCCGATGTGCTGAATAGCGAAGCCAACGCCATCGCCAGTAGCTCGCCATTGCCGGAATCCCCGACCAAGGGTGCCTGGAGCAGCGACAAGTTGCTGCCCATCGAACGCCTGCGCAGCGCTGATGTGGACGCCGACCTGAGTTTCGACCAACTGACCCTGAAGAAGCTGCCGATCGGCAACGCCGCCCTCAAGGCCACTGGCCTGGGTGGCGTGCTGACCCTCGGCGACCTGCGCGGCGAGCTCTACAGCGGCAGCTTCAGCGCCAAGGGCAGCCTCGATGTGCGCCCCGACGTGCCGCGCCTGACCCTGCAAACGCGGCTGAACCGGGTGCCGGTCGAACGCGTCCTGCAAGCCCAGGGACAGAAACCGCCGGTCAAGGGCGCCCTGACCCTCAACAGCGACTTCACTGCCAGCGGCAACAGCCAGAAAGCCCTGATCGACAGCCTCAACGGCACCGCCAGCTTCGTCCTCAACGACGGCCTGCTGCTCAACGCCAACCTCGAACAGCAACTGTGCACCGGCATCGCCACCCTCAACCGCAAGACCCTGAGCGGCGAACCGCGGGGCAAGGACACACCGTTCCAGGACCTCAAGGGCAGCCTGAACCTGCACAACGGCGTGGCCAGCAACCCGGACCTGAAAGTCAACATCCCGGGCCTGAGCGTCAATGGCAACGGCGATATCGACTTGCGCGTGCTGGGCATGGACTACCGCATCGGCATCATCGTCGAAGGCGACAAGAGCGACATGCCGGACCCGGCCTGCCAGGTCAGCGAACGTTTCGCCGGGATCGAATGGCCGCTGCGTTGCCGTGGCCCGCTGGAGCTGGGTGCCAAGGCCTGCCGCATCGACAAGGACGGCCTCGGCCAGGTCGCCGCGCGGCTGGCCGGCAACAAACTGAGCGAGAAAGTTGAAGAAAAGCTCGGCGACAAGGTCAGTCCCGAACTCAAGGACGCACTCAAGGGGCTGTTCAAGCGATGAGAGCCGAGCAGTTTTCCAGCGCCGTGCTGGACTGGTATGACCGTCACGGCCGCCACGACCTGCCCTGGCAACAGGGCATCACGCCCTATCGGGTGTGGGTGTCGGAGATCATGTTGCAGCAGACCCAGGTCAGCACCGTGCTGAACTACTTCGACCGCTTCATGGCCTCGCTGCCGACGGTCGAGGCCCTGGCCGCCGCGCCGGAAGATGAAGTGCTGCACCTGTGGACGGGCCTGGGCTACTACACCCGGGCGCGCAACCTGCAGAAGACCGCGAAGATCGTCGTTGCCGAGCATGGCGGCGAGTTTCCCCGCGACGTCGAGAAACTCACCGAGCTGCCGGGCATCGGCCTGTCCACCGCCGGCGCCATCGCCAGCATCAGCATGGGCCTGCGCGCGGCGATCCTCGACGGCAACGTCAAGCGCGTGCTGGCGCGCTACACCGCCCAGGAGGGTTACCCGGGCGAGCCCAAGGTGGCCAAGCAGCTCTGGGCCAACGCCGAGCGCTTTACCCCCGACACCCGGGTGAACCACTACACCCAGGCGATGATGGACCTGGGCGCGACCTTGTGCACCCGCAGCAAGCCCAGTTGCCTGCTCTGCCCGCTGAAAGTCGGCTGTGAGGCCCACATGCTCGGCCTGGAGACCCGCTACCCAATTCCCAAGCCGCGCAAGAGCGTGCCGCAGAAGCGCACCCTGATGCCAATGCTCGCCAACCGCGAGGGCGCCATTCTGCTTTACCGGCGCCCTTCCAGCGGCCTCTGGGGCGGTTTGTGGAGCTTGCCGGAGCTGGACGACCTCGACGACCTGCAACACCTGGCGGCGCAGCACTCGCTGGAACTGGGCGCGCAACAGGCGTTGCCGAACCTGACCCACACCTTCAGCCACTTCCAGTTGGCCATCGAGCCGTGGCTGGTGCAGGTCGAGGAGAGCGCCCATCACGTGGCCGAGGCCGACTGGCTCTGGTATAACCTCGCCACCCCGCCGCGCCTGGGCCTTGCCGCCCCGGTGAAAAAGCTGCTCAAACGGGCAGCCGACGTTTTGAATGCAGGAGAGTCGTCATGACCCGCACCGTAATGTGCCGCAAGTACCACGAAGAACTGCCCGGCCTTGAGCGCCCTCCGTACCCGGGTGCCAAGGGCCAGGATATTTTCGAACATATTTCGCAGAAAGCCTGGGGCGACTGGTTGAAGCACCAGACCCTGCTGATCAACGAAAAACGCCTGAACATGATGAACGGCGAAGACCGCAAATACATCCAGGGCGAGATGGACAAGTTCTTTTCCGGCGAGGAATACGCCCAGGCCGAAGGCTACGTTCCGCCGGCCGAATAATCAGGGCTGGAACAGCTTTGGGTCGTAAGCGACGGTAATAATTAAATATTTTTTGAAATCGCGCTTGACGACCCCTCGAAAAACCAGTTTAATGCGCCCCGTTGCCCAGATAGCTCAGTCGGTAGAGCAGGGGATTGAAAATCCCCGTGTCGGCGGTTCGATTCCGTCTCTGGGCACCACTAATTAGTTTTAGGTGGTGTCAACATCATCTGAAAGCCCACAAGAAACCCGCCTAGTGCGGGTTTTTTGTTGCCTGAAAAATCTCGGCGCACAGCTAACGTCTCCTCCTCCTGCAACTCCCCCCTAAAGAGCTCGCCGAAACCGAGGTAGGGTATTTCGCATTAATTCATAGCCAGCATCAGGAAAGGCTTTAGCCGATTACGCTCAAGCGGCTAAGGAAAAGAAAACTGGTCGCGGAAACACTAGGGCGGGCGGTCGCGCACTGAAAACAGACGTCAACCGAAATAGAAACTCCCTACAGAACAAGGAAAGCATGGCCTTTTCATAGCAACCGCCAGACAGCTCGATTGCTGCCACCCTCTTCACCCACTCCCAACGAAGAGGACATCTCATGAGCAAAACAATTGCTTCCATCGACCACGACACACAGCTTGCGCCCTTGCTCGACAATCTTGGTGAACTGATTCGCCAGGCCCGACAGCGGGCTCTGCGGGCCGTGGACACGATTCAGGTACAAACCTGCTGGCAAATTGGCCGACATATCGTCGAGTTTGAACAGGCAGGAGCGATAAGGGCCGCCTACGGAAAGCGATTACTGCCAGCCCTGGCCAAAACGCTGACTCGTGAGTTCGGCAGGGGATTCGATGAGCGCAATCTGCGCCACATGCGAGGCTTTTATCAGTACTTTCCAATTTGGAACGCAGTGCGTACCGAATTGAGTTGGACCCACTATCGCACCCTGCTGCGCGTAGAAAGCGAAATTGCCCGCCATTGGTACATGCATGAAACCGCCAACCAGAACTGGACAACGCGCTCCCTGGAACGGCAGATAGGCACTCTGTATTACGAGCGCCTTTTGGCCAGTCGCGACCGTGATGCCGTGCAGGACGAAGCAACTGCCCATATCGACACCCACGAAACCAACCCGAGAGAGTTTGTCCGGGATCCGGTGCTACTTGAATTTCTTGGCTTGCCGAACGGCGGCATTCTGCTGGAGAGCGACCTGGAACAAGCACTGATCGATCAATTGCAGGACTTCTTTCTGGAACTGGGCAAAGGCTTTGCCTTCGTGGCGCGCCAACAACGCCTGAGCACGGACAGCAAGGACTTCTACATCGACCTGGTGTTCTATAACTACTTGCTCAAATGCTTCGTGATCTTTGATTTGAAACGGGGAGAACTGAGAGCGGAGCTAAATCGCGAACGTGCAGTGGCCACGCAAAAGCTGCTGCGCCAGAAGCGGCAATAGCGTGATTGGCCCCTGCGAAAAATACGCCGCTTGCCTCTCCGGATACCGCCATCCGTATAGCCACGCGCTATCGGCTGACAGACGCCAACGACAACTGTCATGGTCGGCAAACAATACAGTTCGTTGCGCTCACTCCCAACCGTACCGGTACTGGGCCCGCTTGGCTGACTAGTGTGCACCTGTCCTTCAGGCACGCAGGAGCCGAGCATGAATATCGCCAACTGGCTGGATGAAGCCGGCCTTCGATACCCGAAGCGTCCGGCCTTGTTCGAAGGGCAGCAGCTAGTCGCCAACTACGGAGCCTTTGTCGCCCTGGTCCGACACCGGGCCGCTTATCTGATCGACGAGCACGGCATCGCCCCCGGCGATCGGGTCGTGCTGTTCATGAAGAACTGTTGCGAATACCTCGAACTGCTCTACGCCATCTGGTGGGCCGGTGCCGTGGCAGTGCCGATCAACTGCAAGCTGCACCCCGTCGAGGCCGGCTGGATCGTCGGCAACGCCGACGCCCGGCTGATTTTCACCGACGGCGGCCAGGTATTCGCCCCCGAGAGACTCCCCCTGGGGTGCCACGAACTGGATCGAGAGGACATGGGCGCACTCACCTCGATCACTTCGCCGCCGGATACACCTTATCCGCGGCATGCCGACGACCTGGCCTGGCTGTTCTACACCCCCAGCAGCACAGGCGACGCACAGGCGGTGATGCTCAGCCACGGCAACTTGACGGCCATGTCGCAGGACTGTTCGCCCGATCTTGATCCGATCGACGCCGATGAGGTCGTGGTCTATGCCGCACCGATGTCTCACTGCGCCGGGCTCTACAGCCTGATCCATGTGCGTCGGGCCGCTCGCCATGTCGTCCCGCAGTCCCGCGACTTCAAGGCCGATGAACTGTTCGAACTGGCGAGCGGGTTCGGCAATATCACGCTATTCATGGCCCCCACCATGTTCACCTACATAGTCGAGCAGGCCCGCCTCCAAGGCTACGACGGCAAGGGCATCAAGACCATCATCTACGGCGACGCGCCCATCTACCCGACAGACCTGCGCAACGTAGTGCTCAGGAACAACTACGGCGAACTCCTCAAGACGGAGCTGCGCCTGTGGTTGAAAGCCAGCGCAAATGACCCCTCCACGCCCTGAAGAACATATTTACGGATACCCGGCCGCCCCGGAGCCCTCCCCACCACAAAAAGGAGCCGTCAGCATGACGCAAGCCAACGTAGCCAGCGTTCCAGAAACCAAGAGTCAAGACCTGCAAGCCTACTTCCTGGGCCTGATCTCAGTAGCAGCCTTTGCCATGACCCTGCCCGCGGCCAAGATGCTCGCGGGCGATCTGAGCGCCGTCCAGGTCGGGATCTTTCGCTCGGTGATCGCGGCCCTCGCCGCGATTCCCTTTTTGCTCATTGGTCGCGCCAGGCTTCCGAACCGCTCGCAGATCAAGCGCATGCTGCTGACCTCCACCGGGATCGTCTACGGCTTCCCGATCCTCACGGCACTGGGCATGCAGTATGTGCCCGTCAGCCACGGCGGCGTGGTCCTGGCCGCGTTGCCGCTGTCGACCGCGATCTTCGGCACCCTGATCACCGGCACACGGCCGTCCAAGGCGTTCTGGGCAGTCTCCAGCCTGGGCTTCCTGGTGGTCATGTCGTACACGGTGATGAAGTCGAATGTTTCCGACATCTACATCGGTGACCTCGCCTTGCTCGGCGCCGTTGCCCTGGCCGGCTTCGGCTATGCCCAGGGCGGCGCGCTGTCCAAGGAACTGCCGGGCTGGCAGGTCATGTGCTGGACCCTGGTCATCAGCCTGCCGGTGCTGCTGCCGGCCAGTCTGTGGCTGTACGACAGCAACACCATCGCCCACCTGCCGGGCACCGGCGTCGCCGCCCTGCTGTTCCTGGCGTTGGTCAACTCGCTGCTGGGCTTCTTTTCCTGGAACCGTGCCCTCGCACTCGGTGGTATCCAGCGGATCAGCCAGCTGCAACTGCTGCAACCGTTCTTCACCTTCGGTTTCTCGATCTGGCTGATGGGGGAAACCTGGAACTGGCTGACACCATTAGTCTGCGCTATTGTCATCATCTTGGTCTGGTTGTCCAAACGTACCTGACTCCTCGCCCGGTGGCCGCGCCGCCCTCGCCCTAGAATGGAATCTTGAGCATGACTTCTTCGACATCTTTTTGTCAGAGCGGTGAATCGCAGCAAAGGGGGGCAGCGCGGGATGAACGTGACATCCATTTTACAGACCATACTGCCAGGGCAATCCTTGAACTGCTGGCACCCAAGCCCGGCGAACTGCTCCTCGATATCGGCTGCGGCGACGGCTACCTGAGCGAACAACTCCAACGCGATGGGCATCAGGTGGTGGGGTTCGACAACGACCCAGGACTGGTCTCGGCAGCCCGGTCCAGAGGACTGGAGGTACGCCATGGCAATGCCGAACAGTTGTACTTCTATCAGGAGTTCGACGCGGTCCTGAGCTATGACGCACTGCACTGGATGCAGCGCTCGGACCAGGTGGCCATCGGGATCTATGAAGCCCTGAAACCAGGGGGACGTTTTGTCGGCGAATTCGCCGGGGCCGGACACCAGAAAATTCTGCGGCGCGCGCTACGCGACTCACTGGCGCGCAGATCCCTTGACTTCGAAGTCGCCGATCAGCTTTATCTGCCTACCGCCGGGGCTTATCAGCGGGTGCTGGAAAACGCGGGATTCCATGTCAATTCCATTCATTGGTTCGAACGCCCGGTGCCCCTGGATTGCTCGATTGCCCAATGGCTGCAAAGGTTCGGAGCCCACTACCTGGCCCTGCTGCCCGTCGAATCGCAAGATGCGTTTTTGAATGAAGTGACCGAAGAGTTGACTGACGATTTTCTGGACAGCAATGGCCAATGGACACTGGACTGCACATGCCTGCGGTTCAAGGCCGAGAAAAAGTGAACAGGAGCTATCCATGTCGACGAAAACCACTGGGGCTGCACTGAAATCCTTTTATGCCGAGCCCGCCGTGTGGCTGAGCCATGACGGCAGGCCACTGCACTGGATCGAGAACATCAGACTGACCATCAACAACTCGGAAGTGGATGACGAGCTGTGCATTCAGAATCTGCAGGACAGCGATGAGGTCATCATTCTTGAAGGCACCATCTTCTCCTATCAGAACCTGAGCGAAGTCATGAGCCTGGAGCGCTACTTCAAACTCTGGCAGCGCAGCCTCGGCTCGGTCTTCCTCGGCGCCTTCATCCCCCAAGCCCAATATGAAAAGCTCAGCTCGATAATCGAAGCGGCAGGCGGACAGATACTACGCAGCACGACCAACGCCTGAGTTCGCGCGCCACGCTCTCAGGCACGGTGTTCGATGGACAGCACCGACGTGATATGCGCCTGGAGAAAACGCTTGAATCCAGGATGATTGCAGTGGCTGACATTGAAGCGGATGTACTGATCATAATCGCCGGTATTGCTGAACAAGGAACCTGGCGCCAGCAGGATGCCGGCGTGATGGGCCTGTTCGACCAGGTTCGAGATATTCACATACCCCGGCAGACGACCCCAGAGAAACAGGCCATCGGCGCCGTGCTCGTCAAACACCACCCCACAAGCCCCCAACCACTCCCGCGCCCTTGAGCGCTCCTGCATGACCCGCTGACCCAGCGCATCCAGGTGATGCTGATAGCGACCGGACTCCAGGGTGTAGGTGACGATGGTTTCGTCGATAGCCGAGCCGCAGAGCAGGTTGTACATTTTCTGCTCGACCAGCCGCTCGACAAAAGCCGGTGGCGCCGCCACATACCCCAGGCGTAGCGCCGGGCTCAGCATCTTGCTGAAACCACTGATATAGAAAGTCCTTTCGCAGCCATCCAGGCTGGCGAGCCGAAGCGTCTGTCGGGACGACAGTACACCGAAAATATCGTCCTCGATGATATGGAAATCATACTGGCGAGCCAGCGACAGCAGCTTGAACCCTTTCTCCGGAGACGTACTGCCGCCGGTGGGGTTGTGCACCAGGGTCTGGGTCAGGAACAGCTTCGGCCGATACTTGATCAGCATCGCTTCCATCGCCGCCAGGTCAGGCCCGTCATCCAGGCGCGGCACGGTGATGATCTTGAAGTCGCGATCCTTGATCAGCTTCAGTTGCAGCAGCAGGTAGCTGGGGTCTTCCACCAGCAGGTAATCCCCGGGCTTCAGGAGAATACTGCGCAGCAGGGAAAACGCATGGGTGGCGCCCATGGTGACCACGATCTGGCTGCTGGAGGCGTTGATATGGACCTCGCGCAATTTGCGCGCAATCACTGCCCGCAGGTCCTGGCTGCCGGCCGCGGGCGCTGGAGTGCTGCAGGAAAGTGTGTTACGAATCAGCCGTCCGGTCACGGAAGCCGGGACCGCGTCGGCCAGCCAGGCCGGTGGCAGGTAGCCTGAGCTGACGGGAATATCGTATTGCGTCGGATCCAGTGCACGAAAGAGAAAACTCGAGTGCTCACTGGAAGGTGGCACCAGCGTGTCAACGTCCTTGAGCGGACCGACCGAATGGCAGGCCAGGATGAAATAGCCCGCCCCCGGACGCGACTCGATGATGTGCTGCGCCACCAGGTCTTCGTAGGCACTGCTCACCGTGAAGATGCTGACGCCCAATTGCTTGGCCAGCGCACGCACAGACGGGAGTCGCCCGCCCTGGACCCACTGGAAGGATTCAATACGGGCAATGATCGCGTTTCTGATCTGGTCCACCAACAGCGTCTTGCTGTTACGGTCTATCTGGAACATGGCATTCCCTTGTTGAAACAGCCGCAGCCAGCAGGCCAGCGCCTCGTGCACCGATAGAAGCCGCAGTATCAGCCATCAATTTGCCCAGCTGCAAGCACTGTATTGGGGCGCCAATAGCGTTCAAGGACAGACACATTCCATGCCAGGAAGCCGTTCAATGACTTCGATCAACTGCCTACCCTGCCTCTCGCCCAACGCCTTGTGCGCCGAGCCCTTTATTGAGCGGGCCGCCGACGGCTTCGCATTGGGCGGTTTCGCCTGGCGTCACGGTGACAGCGCTCTCGTCCGTCCCGTGGTGATCATCAATGCCGCGACCTCGGTGCGCTGCCGCCATTACTCGCGCTTTGCCGACTACCTGTTTGCCAACGGCATGGATGTCATCACCTACGACTATCGCGGCATCGGCGAATCGCGGCCGGCGACCCTGCGCGGGCTCAAGGCTTCCTGGACCGACTGGGGCGCGCTGGATTTCGAAGCCATGCTGCAACGGGCGGCGCGCGAATATCCCGGCCAGCCCATCGATGTGGTCGCCCACAGCTTCGGCGGCTGCGCGGTCGGGCTGGCGGCCTCGGGCCAGTTGATTCGCCGGGTGGTCACCGTCGGCGCGCAATTCGCCTACTGGCGCGACTATGCGCCCGCCACCCGCTGGAAGATGTTCGGCAAATGGCACCTGGTCATGCCGCTACTGACCGGCCTCTACGGCTACTTCCCCGGCAAGCGCCTCGGCTGGCTGGAAGATACCCCGGCCGGGGTGGTGCGGGACTGGAGCACGCCGACCGCCCGCTACGAAAAGCGCCCCAGCGGACGCAAGCTGGCGACGCTGCCCTTTGCCCGGGTCAAGGCGCAGATCCTCGCGATCAGCCTGACCGACGACCCGTTCGGCACCGTCGCCGCCATCGAACGGCTGCTGGCGTATTTCAGCGCCAGCAGCCGGACTCACCTGCGCATTGCGCCGGAAGATATCGATGAATCAGAGGTGGGGCATTTCGCTTTTTTCCGCAGCCAGTACCAGGAAAAGCTCTGGCCGATTGCGTTGAACTGGCTGGAGAAGGGGGAGTTGCAGGCGGGAGCGCCAGGGAAGATTGGAATTGCGACGACTCACGGAGGATAATTGCCCGCTTACCTCTTTGTGAAAGCACCCGAGTCCATGGCATCCCAGAACAAGCAAGACAAACGCGCGCAACGGGCGAAAGCCAAGGCCAAGCAGAACCGCACCCGCCGCGCCAGCGAACCGGTCGAGACGCTGCCGGTGGATGACGACCGGATCGACTTCGCGTCCGTCGACCTGACGGATCTGTTCAAGAGAATGCGTGACGCCGAGCACGGCAGCCAGTTGGCCATGTGCAGCGTGTTCCTGGAGGACCCGCTACTGGAGCTGGTATTGGAGCAGGAAGGTGAGGAAGAAGCGACGGACTTTATCCTTTCGGCACTGATCGAATACCGCCAGTGGTCCACCGAGGCCACCGAGGAAGCGGCCCTGGCCTGGATCGAAAGCCCGGCCTTCCAGGCCGACTATGTGGCGGCTTCGCAGGCGCTGCAGAAAGCCGCCGGCTAACCGCCACAACGCCTCAGCTCAACACCACCCGC
This sequence comes from Pseudomonas gingeri, assembly GCF_013385425.1. Lineage (GTDB taxonomy): Bacteria > Pseudomonadota > Gammaproteobacteria > Pseudomonadales > Pseudomonadaceae > Aquipseudomonas > Aquipseudomonas gingeri_D. The sequence continues at coordinate 94,849 of NZ_JACAQA010000024.1, forward strand.
CCGGCTTTCTCATGCCGACGACGGCGTGCCACCAGCAGCCCGGCGGCCACCACCAGCACACTGAGCAAGCCCGTGGCGAGAATCTCGACGCGATGGGCTTCCTGGCACAACATCACCGCCAATACCGCCACGATGAACACAATCACCGCCCAGGTCAGCCCCGGGAACAGCCACATCTTGAAGTCGATCTTCTCGCCCTTGGCCATGCGCTGACGACGCATGCGCAGCTGCGACACCGCAATCACCAGGTACACCAGCAACGCAATGGCGCCGGAACTGGCCAACAGAAACTCGAACACCGCTGCCGGCGCGACATAGTTGGCGAACACCGCCAGGAAGGCCGCCGCCGTCGACAGCATCACCGCCCAATAAGGCGTGCCGCTGGCATTGGTGCGCTTGGACACGGCCGGCGCATCACCGCGCTTGCCAAGGGAAAAGAGCATCCGCGACGCGGTATACAGCGCCGAGTTCAGGCAACTGGTCACCGCCACCAGCACCACCAGGTCAACGATCAGCTTGGCATTCGGGATGCCCATGCGATCCAGCACCACCTGATAGGAACCGACCGCCGCCAGGCTCGGGTCATTCCACGGCACCAGCGCGACCACGATAAAGATCGACACCAGATAGAACAGGCCGATCCGCCAGATCACCGAGTTGGTGGCCTTGGAGATCTGCTTGCCCGGGTCTTTCGATTCAGCCGCGGCAATGGTGACGATTTCCGTGCCCATGAACGAGAACATGGTGGTCAGCATGGCCGCCAATACCGCGCCCAGGCCATTGGGCATAAAGCCCACGGTATCCACCAGATGCGACACGCCACTGACCTGGCTGGTCGGCAGCAGGCCAAAGATCGCCAGCACGCCCAACACGATGAACGCGATGATCGCAATCACCTTGATCAGCGCGAACCAGAACTCGAACTCACCGTAGTTCTTCACGCTGAACAGGTTGGTCGCGGTCAGCAACAAGGTAATGATCAGGGTAAAGGCCCAGATCGCCACATTGGGGAACCAGGCATGGAGGATGGTCGCGGCGGCGTTGGCCTCCAGCGGGATCACCAACACCCAGAACCACCAGTACAACCAGCCAATGGTGAAACCGGCCCAGTGCCCGATGGCACGGTCGGCGTAGGTCGAAAAGGAACCGGTATCCGGCGAGGCCACGGCCATTTCGGCGAGCATGCGCATCACCAGCACCACCAGGGTCCCGGCCGCGGCGTAAGCCATCAGTACGGCAGGACCGGCTTCGGCGATCGCGTGCCCGGAACCGACAAACAGACCGGCCCCGATCACCCCGGCAATCGATAGCATGGTCACATGCCGCGACTTGAGCCCTTGCTCCAGGTTATTGGAATTATGCGTACTGCTCATTGAGGCTACCTTTGCAATGAAGAGCTCGCCCTACACATCGGAAGACCTTGTTGAAGGAATCCAACGGGGGCGTATTTTATTTTTTACGCAAGATTTGCGCCAAAATGTTACAGGACTCCGGTTTCCGTGGCCTGCACGCCCGACCGAAGGATATTCGTAACCTGTTGAGATTAATGGCTATTTGCCAAGACGTTACCGAGGCACCCAAATTCAGACCTGCCGGTCGCACCAGAAACACTCAAAAAATAGCGTAACGCCCCATTTCAGGGCGAGCCTATGCCCACTCAGCGGGTTTACCCTTCCCACCCTTGGCCAAAGCTGGCACCATCGCGCCCTTTTTTAAGCGACTGCCGAGTCAGGAAGACGGATCAAAGGCTGCTTGGTTGTTGCCGTGGCGACAGACTGCTGTGCCGATGCGACAACCTGTCACCCATCCGTCCTGCACCGGCTTTTCCCTATGCTAGCTTGGCGCTCGCCAGGAAGGCCGCCAATAGCAGGAGCACGACAGAACACAATGAGGACCGCACATGGCTGAGGCCACGCCCGCGCTTGAAATCCGCAACTTGCACAAACGCTACGGTGAGCTGGAGGTACTCAAAGGTATCTCGCTGACCGCCCGCGACGGTGATGTGATCTCGATCCTGGGCTCCTCCGGTTCCGGCAAGTCGACCTTCCTGCGTTGCATCAACCTGCTGGAGAACCCGCACCAGGGCCAGATCCTGGTCAATGGCGAGGAACTCAAGCTCAAGGCCGCGAAAAACGGCGAGCTGGTGGCCGCCGACGGCAAGCAGATCAACCGCCTGCGCAGCGAAATCGGCTTTGTGTTCCAGAACTTCAACCTCTGGCCGCACATGAGCATCCTCGACAACATCATCGAGGCCCCGCGCCGGGTGCTCGGCCAGAGCAAGGCCGAGGCCATCGACGTGGCCGAAGCGCTGCTGGCCAAGGTCGGCATCGCCGACAAACGCCACGCCTACCCCTCGCAACTGTCCGGCGGCCAGCAACAGCGCGCGGCCATCGCCCGCACCCTGGCCATGCAGCCCAAGGTCATCCTGTTCGACGAGCCGACCTCGGCCCTCGACCCGGAAATGGTCCAGGAAGTCCTCGCTGTAATCCGTGCCCTGGCCGAAGAAGGCCGCACCATGCTGCTGGTCACCCACGAAATGGGCTTTGCCCGCCAGGTGTCCAGTGAAGTGGTGTTCCTGCACCAGGGCCTGGTGGAAGAACAAGGAACCCCGCAGCAGGTTTTCGACAACCCGCTGTCGGCGCGCTGCAAACAATTCATGTCCAGCAACCGCTAACGGAGCAACACGTATGCAGACCTACAAAAAATTCCTCCTGGCCGCTGCCGTCTCCATGGCCTTCAGCGCCAGTGCCTTTGCCGAAACCCTGAAAATGGGTATCGAGGCCGCCTACCCGCCGTTCAACAACAAGGATGCCAGCGGCCAGGTCGTGGGCTTCGACAAGGACATCGGCGACGCCCTGTGCGCCAAGATGAAGGTCGAGTGCACGGTCGTGACCTCCGACTGGGACGGGATCATTCCGGCCCTGCAGACCAAGAAGTTCGACTTCCTGATCTCCTCGATGTCGATCACCGAAGAACGCAAGCAGGCGGTCGACTTCACCGACCCCTACTACTCCAACAAGCTGCAATTCATCGCGGCCAAGAAAGACGCCGATTTCAAGACCGACAAGGATTCGCTCAAGGGCAAGATCATCGGCGCCCAGCGCGCGACCCTGGCCGGCAGCTGGCTGGATGACCACCTGGGCGACGACGTCACCATCAAGCTCTACGACACCCAGGAAAACGCCTACCTCGACCTGCAGGCCGGGCGCCTGGATGCCATCCTGGCGGACAAATACGTCAACTATGAATGGCTGAAAAGCGAAGCCGGCAAGCCTTACGAGTTCAAGGGCAACCCGGTCGAAGAAAGCGACAAGATCGGCATCGCCGTGCGCAAGAAGGACGACGAACTGCGTGAGAAGCTGAACGCCGCGCTGAAAGAAATCATCGCCGACGGTACTTACAAGAAGATCAACGACAAGTACTTCCCGTTCAGCATCCTCTGACCTGCCCCGATGGCCGGCACCTCAACGCAAGGTGTCGGCTGTCCCTGGTAAAGCCTGCCTCTGCCCATGAATATCGACCTCTATGGATTCGGCCCGGCGCTCGCCGCCGGCGCGCTGATGACCGTCAAGCTTGCGCTCTGTGCCCTGTGCCTGGGACTGCTGCTCGGGCTGCTCGGCGCCTTGGCCAAGACTTCACCGTACAAACCGCTGCAATGGCTGGGGGGCGCCTATTCGACCCTGGTTCGCGGCATACCGGAACTGCTCTGGGTGCTGCTGATGTACTACGGCACCGTCACTTTGATGAGCGCCCTGGGCGAGGCATTCGGTAATCCCGAACTGGCCTTGAACCCGTTCGCCGCCGGGGTGATCGCCCTGGGCCTGTGCTTTGGCGCCTACGCCACGGAAGTGTTTCGTGGCGCGATTTTGGCGATTCCCAAGGGGCATCGGGAAGCGGGGGTTGCCCTGGGCCTGTCCAAGGTGCGGATCTTCACCCGGCTGATCATGCCGCAGATGTGGCGCATCGCCCTGCCGGGCCTGGGCAACCTGTTCATGATCCTGATGAAGGACACCGCGCTGGTGTCGGTGATCAGCCTGGAAGAAATCATGCGCCAGGCGCAGAACGCGGTGCTGTTCAGCAAGTTGCCGTTCACCTTCTACCTGGTGGCGGCCTTTATGTACCTGGGGCTGACCGTCCTGGCCATGACCGGCATGCATTTCCTGGAAAAACGTGCCGCTCGCGGTTTTGTGAGGACCACATAATGGAATGGGAAGTCATCTTCAAATGGCTGCCGAAGTTCTTCCAGGGCGCGGTACTGACCCTGGAACTGGTGGGTATCGCCGTGGTGCTGGGGTTGATCCTGGCGGTGCCGCTGGGTATCGCCCGGGCGTCGAAGCTCTGGTATGTGCGATCCCTGCCCTACGCCTACATCTTCTTTTTCCGCGGGACGCCGCTGCTGGTGCAACTGTTCCTGGTGTATTACGGCCTGGCGCAGTTCGATGCGATTCGCGAGAGCTTTATGTGGCCTTACCTGCGCAACCCGTTCTGGTGTGCGACGGCGACCATGACGCTGCACACCACCGCGTATATCGCTGAGATCCTGCGCGGTGCGATCCAGGCTATTCCGCCGGGGGAGATCGAAGCGGCACGGGCGCTGGGGATGTCGCGGGCCAAGGCGATGGTCTACATCATTCTGCCGCGCGCGGCGCGGATCGGCTTGCCGGCTTATAGCAACGAAGTGATCCTGATGCTCAAGGCCAGCTCGCTGGCGAGCACCGTGACACTGCTGGAACTGACCGGCATGACCCGGACCATCATTGCGCGCAACTACCTGACGGTGGATATGTTCTTCACCGCGGGGGTGTTCTACCTGGTGATCTCGTTCCTGCTGGTGCAGGCGTTCAAGCAGGTGGAGCGCTGGATGCGGGTGGATGCCTGTCAGGGGCGGTGACTTGAAGGGCGCGGGGGACTTAAAATCCCCTGTGCCCAGCCCCTAAGGTTTTTGGTGGCTTCAAGGGCCTCTTCGCGGGCAAGCTCCGCTCCCACAATGTATTCGCGTCGTACCTGAGTCTTGAGCACAACTGAAAAACCTGTGGGAGCGGAGCTTGCCCGCGAAGACGCCAGCCTAGCCACCCCGGAACCCGCAGCATGCCCATCATCCTAAAAGGCCCCGCCCTGCAAACCCGTTTCAAGGCCTTGGACGCATTCCTCACGGCACACCGACACCTCTGGCGCCCACGCCCCTTCACCCACCTGCATCTGCCGTGGGAAACCCAACACCCGGAACTCGCCACCTGGCTACGCCAACGCAGCCTCGACGATGCCGAAGCCAGCCACAACCACCCGGAACACCTCGCCGCCCCCGCGCCGTTTCCCGCGTTGGCTGCCGAATCCCAGGCACTGGCTACTGTCGGAACACTCCCCGACAGCGCCCTGCCCCCTGCCAATCACCGCCTGAACGTCGACGTCCCCGGGCGCAAATGGCAACAGATAGAAGCCTTCGCCAGCCGCCTGGACTTCGCCCAATCGCCCACCCACTGGCTAGATTGGTGCTCCGGCAAAGGCCACCTGGGCCGCCGTCTACTACAACCCGGCCAACACCTGACCTGCCTGGAATACGACCCGGCCCTGATCGCCAGCGGCCAGCAGCTCAGCCAGCACCACCACCTGCCGGCCCAACACCTGCAACAAGACGTCCTAGCGCCTGATGCCGCCGCCCGCCTGAACGCCGAGCACACCCCGGTCGCCCTCCACGCCTGCGGTGACCTCCACGTACGCCTGATGCAACTCGCCAGCCACGCCGGCTGCCGCCAACTGGCGATCGCCCCTTGCTGCTACAACCGCATCAGCGCCGCGAACTACCAGCCTTTATCCGCCGCAGCCCAGGCCTCAACCCTGCATCTATCCCTGGACGACCTCGCCCTGCCCCTGAGCGAAACCGTCACCGCCGGTGCCCGGGTCCGCCGCCAGCGTGACACCTCCATGGCCCGGCGCCTGGCCTTCGACCTGTTGCAGCGCCGTCTGCGGCAAACCGACGACTACCTGCCAACCCCCTCGCTACCCAGCGCCTGGCTCGATAAACCCTTCGCCGATTACTGCCGCGACCTGGCCGCGCTCAAGGAGTTATCCACAGTCGGCGAGCAGAATTGGGCGGAATTGGAAGCGACAGGCTGGCAACGACTGGCGCAAGTGCGCAACCTGGAACTGCTACGCGGACTGTTCCGCCGCCCGCTGGAACTCTGGCTGGTGCTGGACCGCGCGCTGTTCCTCGAAGAGCAAGGCTATGCGGTACGCCTGGGTTTATTTTGCGAAGGCCCGTTGACGCCGCGCAATCTTATGCTACTGGCAGAGCGCCATTGACCGCCCTGGTGCACGACGCAGCCTGTGGATAAGTCTGTTGATGCTTTTCCCGAAGACGCCCTGAAAACACCGCCTACAGAGCAAAAAGCTGACTGATCATTTTTTGTTCACAAAATAAAGCACCGGAAAAACAGATAGTTGCAGCGTGATGAGAACGCGTCCACAAAATTGCATTCCCGGCGCGCCAACCACCAGTCACTTGTGCATAAGCGTTTTAGTCAACAGATATAAGCGCCTTTTTCCACATTCCGAAAACGCCACAACCCCCTGTAGGAGCTGGCTTGCCGGCGATAGCGTCGGCTCAGGCGATGCAAGACTCACTGGCCTCATCGCCAGCAAGCGGGCTCCAACAGGTTCTCGTATTAGCCTGAAGCCCCCTCAGCAATGCCTCCCGAGCGGCCAACACAGCTTGCTCAACCGCCTCACCACCACGGACAGTGCCCTCCAGATAGATAAACGTCAGCTGATGAATGCCGATGGAATTGAGGATCGCCTTTAAATAAGGCGTGAGAAAGTCCGGCTGACGAGCCTGTTCGCCCTGAATCAAGCCCCCGGAACTGACCAGCACAAAGGTCGGGCGATCCTTGAGCAGACCAAACTTCTCTCCCGCACTGTTCACCCCGAAACTGCGTTGAATACGTACCACATGATCAATCCACAGCTTCATGGCGGCGGGCAGCGTGAAGTTGTGGAGCGGCGTGCACAGCACCAGCAGATCGCTGGTCTCGAGCTCGACGATCTGCCGCTCGGACGCATGGATCGCCACGTTTTCCATGCCAGCCACCGAAGTCACGGCCGTCGCGTAGTCGCTGGTCAAGGCGGGCAAGGGTTCAGCGCCCAGTTGGCGATCCATGAGCGTGCTGATGCCCGGCCAGTCGCCCAGCACGTCAGCGGCCAAACGATAAACCCGAGCCGCCTTGCCATGGGGGCTGAAATTCAACAACAGGGCGCGGCTCATACCGCTCTCCCCGTACTGAGATCCTGGGAAAAGTGCATACCTTTAGCCAACAACCCCTGACGAAAATAGAAACGTTGCGCCAACGGCATATGCATCCCTGTGTCGAGCACCAGATAGCGATAACCCAAGGCCCGCGTGTGACGGCGCACCTCCTCCAACAGCCCGGCGCCCAGCTCGCGACGCTGTTGCGAAGCCGTCACCACCAGATCATCGACATAGACGAAGCGCCCATACAGGGTGTTCTCCGTCACCCGAAAGCCGGCCAGGCCGATCACCTGCCCGTGCTCGCGCAGCGCCAACAGGCGAAAGCCCTGCTCGCCCTGACGGAAAACCTGCTCAACAAAGGAATCCGCATCGGTCAGATGCGGCCGCAGCTCCTGCATCACCGCAAAACATTCGCGGCACTGGGCTTTGCTTTCGACCAGCGCGTATTCGAGATCATTGCCCATGGGACGTTTCCCCATGCTGGCGCACGCTGGCCGGCACCAAGCGAAAACTGACGCCGACGCGGTTAAGGGCGTTCATCAGGGCGATTGCCAGGGTCAGGTCGGCCACTTCCTTTTCGCCGAACACAGTGGAAACGGCCTGGAAGTCTTCGTCCGGCACGTCGGTTGCGTGCACCCGGGTCACGCTTTCGGCCCAGGCCAGGGCGGCGCATTCACGGCGGTCGAACAACGCACCGCCTTCGCGCCAGACCGGCACCAGCAGTACCTTGTCGAGGCTCACGCCCAGCTTGATCAGGTCCCGGGAATGCTGGCTGATGCAGAAGGCGCAGCCATTGATCTGCGAAACCCGCAGGTACACCAGGTCAATCAGGTGCGGTTCAAGCCCGCAGCTTTGCAGATAGCTTTTAACGCCGAACAGCGCTTTGTAGCCCAGGGGTGCGGCGTCGAGGTAATTGAGACGTTGAGTCATGGTTGGCTCCCGTTTGAGATGGGTGAAATCATGGGTTGCAGTCTGCGGTGCGTTGAAACCAGCCGACAGGGCCAAGATCGCGCAAGCCGTTTGGGACATGAGCGCTACTGAATCGGGCCAGCCATGGGGTTAAACTGCGTCCGTTCTGCATGACCACGGAAACCCCATGCCCATTACCAAAGCCGCCACTGAACCGGGGTTGCCCAAATACCTGGTGGTCTATCGACGCATTCGTAGCGCTATCGATGAAGGTCAATTGCGGCCCGGTGATCGCGTGCCTTCGGTGCGCGCCCTGGCGGCAGAACTCAATCTGGCGCGGGGCACCGTCGAGGCGGCTTATGAGCTGCTGATCAGCGAGGGTTACCTGACGGCGCGTGGTCAGGCCGGGACGGTCATTGCCCTCGATCTGCCGGTGACAGCGGTCCCGAGCCCAGCAACGGAAACCGTCGAATCGCCCGAACAGGATCAACCGCTGCCCCTGCAAATGGGGCTTCCGGCACTGGATGCTTTTCCGCGAAAACTCTGGAGCCGACTGATCACCCAGCGTGCCCGGCAAACCGATATTGCCGGTCTGGGCTTCAGCGACCCGAGAGGCTACGCGCCGCTGCGCTCGGCCATTGCCACGTACCTGGGGTTGTATCGAGGCGTGCAGTGCACGCCGGACCAGGTGTTTATCTGCACCGGTTACAACGCCGTACTTGAGCTGGTCTGCGAAAGCCTGGAAATGGAAGGTCAGGATTGCTGGTTCGAGGACCCCGGTTATGTGCATGCGCGGCAGATACTGCTCAATCGCGGTGTGCAACTGGTGCCGGTGCCGGTGGATGCCGACGGTCTGCGGGTGGAGCACGGTATCCGCCTGAATCCGACGGCGCGACTGGCAGTGGTCACCCCGGCTCATCAAAGCCCGTTGGGCGTAGCGTTGAGCCCGGAGCGGCGCAAGGCGCTGCTGGATTGGGCGCAGGTGCAGTCGAGCTGGGTACTGGAAGACGACTATGACAGCGAGTTTCGCTATCGAGGCCGCCCGCTTCCCGCGCTGAAGAGCCAGGATGTGCATGATCGCGTGTTGTACGCCGGGACCTTCAGCAAGATGCTGTTTCCAGGGTTGCGGCTGGCGTATCTGGTGGTTCCGAGGGAACAGGTTGAGCGTTTTGAACAGGTCGCCCGGCTGTGGCGCAATCGCTGCCCGGAACTGTTGCAAGCGACGGTCAGCGACTTTCTGAGTCAGGGTCACTTCACCCGGCACCTGAAGAAGATGCGCCAGTTGTACAGCGCGCGCCGGGCATTGCTGGTCAAGGCGTTGGAAGAGGTGGGCAGCGGGATATTGAAGGTCGACCCGCAGGCTGGGGGCATTAATCTGCTGGTGCGGGTGTTGATTGATGTGCCGGATGTCCGCATAGCCAAGCAAGCGCGGGCGGCGGGATTATCGATTGAGCCTCTATCGCGCTGGCAGGTGGTTTCTGGGCAGGAAGGCGGGTTGCTGATGACCTTTACCAACGTGGCATCGGCCGAGCAGGCGGCTGAAATAGCGGACCGGTTGCTGATGGCGATCGAGGCGGCGCGGTCGGTGGATCAGGACAAAGCCTAGGGTCGCCAGTGTGGGCGAATCACGAGAACGTCGCCTTCGCAAAAATAGTCAGATATCAGGGGTTTACAGAACCTCGCCAATCGCTATAATCGTCGCCCTAACACGCCGGTATAGCTCAGTTGGTAGAGCAACTGACTTGTAATCAGTAGGTCCCGGGTTCGACTCCTGGTGCCGGCACCATACATCAAAGCCCCGCAATGCGGGGCTTTGGCGTTTCTGGACCTTTATTTTTGTGTTTTCAAAAAGCTGAAAACGTCCACAAAGTGTCCACACTCAAAAAATCCAAGGTACCTACCCGTTACAATTTCACATCAACGCGACGTTGACGGGCTCTGACGCCTACCTATAATGCACCCCAACACACCCGCCAAGCCTAGGTTGACCCGCAGTCAGCAAGCTCAAATCGTGCGGGTTTTTTTTGCCTGGAGAAAACTACATGAGGCCCTTCAACAAGCCGGCCCTCAGCGTAGAACAGCAATTGGAACTGTTGAAGCAACGAGGCCTGCACGTCACCAATGATGATCGGGCCATGCGCTTTCTCGAAGTGGTAACGCTGTTTCGCCTGAGCCCCTACATGCGTCCCTTTCAGAACCCGGATCCCGAACACACCTTCAAGCCCGGTAGTACCCTGAAAGCCGTGGTGGACATCTATCGCTTCGATGGTTCGTTGCGACGCATAACGATGGATGCCATCGAGCGTGTCGAAGTTGCCATCAGAGCATCGATCAGCAATCACATGTGCCCAAAATATGGGCCTGACTGGATAGCTGACTCCTCAGTTTTTTCCTCGTCATACTCGCACTCTGACTTGCTACGCCCCCTACGAGATCAGTTGAACAAGGAGCGGAGCAGACTCCGCCGCGAGATTGATCGCATAAAAAACGGTCGACATATCGATGGCGTTCACCAACAGCGTATTGAAAATCGCATTCGCGATAACTATTTCCGATTCTACGGGGCGACTTATACCCATCCTGAGCTACCGCCCGCCTGGGCTGTTCTGGAAGAGCTCAGCCTTGGGACGGTCTCTACCCTATTCACCGCCATAGGCAAAAGCGCTGACAAAAAAGCGATCGCTAGCAGATTCAAACTGCCCTTCGAGGTATTGGCCTCCTGGCTGCACACCTTGACCTTCATCCGGAACTGCTGTGCCCACCATTCACGGTTATGGAACCGAGAACTTTCGATTCGACCGTCCTTGCCCAAAGAGTGGGTGATTCCACATATACCTGGCGACGGCCCTCAACCAAAGCAACGCCTGTACATCGTATTGACGATGCTGGCCTATCTAACCGACCTGATCAGCCCAGACAGCCAATGGAAGCTTCGCCTTGCTGAAGTCATGGACCAGCGAGAGTTTGGGAGTTTGAGACTCATGGGGTTTCCAAATAACTGGAAACGTCAGCAGCAATGGCACCTTGAGTAACGAAGCCAGTAAATAGATTACTTTTCTCATAAACAAAAAAAACCGCCAAAAAGGCGGGTTCCTTCGTTGTTTCGTCTGTCCTCGGGGGGAGGCTTGCGCCCGCGTTTCCCGTGGCTCGTGACAAAACTATAAGGATCCACACTCGTCACGTCAACGCAGCCTGCCGTTGACCAGATCATCAGCTTGCTTAAAAATGCTCGCCGAGGACTGCAACTGCGCATCTTTGGGCATGGGCTCCAGTATCGCCCCTCCAAAACCTCGGCAGCAGAGAACTGGCGCTCTCTGAAGTAGTGACGATCATGCTTTGGTCGGATTCTGAACCCACGGCCAGCAATGGTCCGGAGCTAAAGAATCGCTGCGACTACTCCTCGACAACATTTTAGAAGGCGCTCATCGAGCGCCTTTTTTCGGTAGAAATATCCTTTCAGCCCGGCCTTCGGTGGGGACGCCTCCCAAGGCGGCATGACGAGAAATGGCCTTCCAAAAAAACTAATATTTCCTACGTGTTTTGGTCGTGGGAGAATGTTGTGTGCGCTCGCTGCTGGGTCTACATTCCTGTAGTCGCTGCAAATTCAGCGATGCGGGTTTCGCAGCCCGGCGGTTTCTGTTGGCGCACAGCGCCGCGTAAGCGGCTTTTTCATGTCTGCGTTATGGCGGGCTGTGCGCAGGAGGCTTATGCCTGCCGGTGGTCCAACAGACCGGTCTGCGAACCTGCGTACAGTTCGCCACCCTTGTATCGCAGCAAGAGTGGAGATCTCCTTAACCTGTTGGAGATTCACCATGGCTAAGAAAATTACCCCCGATCCACCTCCCGTTTCCAACGGTCCTGTGAAATCAACGCGACCGGATGCGGCCCGCCTGCTCGATACCCTCGGTCTAACCCTCTCTAAAACCATCGATTACGATGACCCGTTCAGACCTACGATTTTTGCCATCCAGCCAGGCGTCCACGCTCAAGACGCGCTGACCTACGTTTCGAAATTGCTCGCAGTCGCCGAACTGAATGGAGACGAAATCAGCCTGCACACGAATCCGGTGGAACGCTCTCTGTTCTGGGGCATGCTTCACTCGGTAGAGATGGCGAGGGCTGTGGTGGATGCGCTGCTTGAGGGGTCGACCTCAGACCATCACGCATCACCGTAGACGACCGTTCGTTTGATCGAACTGGCACAGGCGGCGGTTGGGTTCCAGATCAGCAGGTATGGCCCGCAGCACGCAGGAAGTACCACCTCCAGTAGCAGCCACCGTTCTCGGTGGCTGCCGCTTTTTGCAAGCACCATTTAAATCCCTTCACCATTCACCGCGACCTCCGAGGCGTCAGTCCAAGTATGGCTTCCAGAAAGGCGGAAAATAAATCGGCCCCTTTTTCTCGAAGTACCAGATTGCCGGGAGCAAGGGCGTCGGGAATTTTCGGTCGTTGTTCGTGAACATTCCGGGTGGGAGCGACAAGGCGATTCAGATTATCCCGGTGGGGGATATTGCGACGAAGGACGAGTTCGAGCGGGTGAAGAACATCACTCGTAACGACGTGATCGCCGCGTGGCGGATGAACCCGGCGCTGGCCGGGGTGATGCCGGAAAATGCGGCGGGGTTTGGGGATATTGAAAAAATCGTAAGCGCGCCATGAAACCC
>NZ_JACAQA010000025.1 GCF_013385425.1 Pseudomonas gingeri
TGAGGGCACGAATGGCGTTGGCGCGGATACGCCGGCTGTTTTTCAAAATCGACTCAGACTGGTTCAAGCAACACCTCCGGCAAGTTTTTCCCGCAACAACGCTTCAAGCTTCAACTGATCCGCTTCAAAACCCCGGATGCCTTCGGCCAACTTCTCGGTGGCCATGGCATCCTCGTTCATCTGCCAGCGGAACTCGGCTTCACTCAGTGGCCTGGGCAAGATCCCCCTCTGCCCGGCGCCATCGATCCGTACCGGCACCAGCAGACCCTCGGTGCCCTCAAGCGCCTCCAGCAGCGCCGGACTGATGGTCAACCGGTCGCAACCGGCCAGCGCCTTGATCTCACCGACATTGCGAAAGCTCGCGCCCATGACCACGGTCGAATACCGGTGCTGACGGAAGTACTGCAGAATGCGTTGCACCGAGCGCACGCCCGGCTCTTCGTCGGGCGCGTAAACCGTCCCGGGCTCGGCCTTGCCGTACCAATCGAGAATGCGCCCCACGAACGGCGAAATCAGGTAGGCCCCGGCTTCGGCACAGGCCCGCGCCTGGACGAAGTTGAAGATCAGCGTCAGGTTGCATTGGATTCCCTGCCCCTCCAGCACCTCGGCGGCGCGCAGGCCTTCCCAGGTCGCGGCCAGCTTGATCAGGATCCGCTCGCGAGCGATACCGGACTGTTCGTACAACTCCACCAGGCGCTGCGCCTTGGCAATACTCGCCGCGCTGTTGAAGGACAGCCGGGCGCTCACCTCGGTCGAGACACGTCCCGGCACGAGGGCCAGAATCTGTTTACCCATGGCCACCACCAGCCGATCGCAGGCCTCATCTATCGCCGCATCGCCGCTGATCCCCTGGCCACGCACCTCACCGAGGATCTCACCGACCAGAAGGTCGTACTGACCGGACTGCACCGCCTTGAAAATCAGCGACGGGTTGGTGGTTGCGTCCTGGGGGACGAAGCGGCGAATCGCATCGAGATCGCCGGTATCGGCCACCACGACGCTGTGTTGTCTCAATTGTTCAAGCAGGTTGGACATTTCTTGGGCTCTTGTTGATTTTGTTCAGTCCCTGGCACTGACCCTGACCAGACTTCATCAGTCACGGCGGTCCCCGACCTATGTGCCGGACAACCCCCTGTTCGCGGCCTCGACGGCCGTGATCCGCTCGACCTTCGAGCCGGAACGCTCAGCTTCGAACTCGGATTCGAGGAAGATTTTGACAATGCTCTTGGCCAGCTCAGGACCGATCACCCGTGCACCGATGGACAGGATCTGCGCATCGTTGCTTTTACGTGCGCGCTCGGCGGAATAGGTGTCATGGGCCTGCGCGGCACGCACCCCCTTGATCTTGTTCGCGGAAATGGCCATGCCGATACCGGTTCCGCAAATCAGCACCGCCAGGCGGTGCTCGCCGGCACTGACCGCGGTCGCCACCGCGGCCGCGATATCCGGGTAAAGCACCGGACTCGAGGAGTAGCAACCAAAGTCCTGAAGCCTGTAGCCCAGGGCGGCAATGTAGGGCTTGAGCAGTTCCTTGAGTTCGTAGCCCGCCTCATCGCTGCCGATGGCCACCGAAAACAGTGTGTTTGCATCCATAAGTTTTCCTCCGTTGCCCGACAGAAGCACAGGTAACGATCAAATGATCACGCAATGAAATTTTGCACAAGCATTACCCAGCCACAAACAGGCTTCTGTCAAGCTATTTCTTTGACAAAAAACAGCAAAAACAGCTTATAACGAGCTAAATCGTCAAAAAATAGAAGACATCGTTGACAGGGTACGGAAAATTGCTTTAAACATATGATCACTCGCCGATCATTTGATCGGTGAGACCTAACAATAAAATCAGCAAGAGGATTTCCCGATGGCGATGCCATTACTGCTCCAGGCTGAAAATGTCGCCAAAGCCTATGCAGGGATCCCCGCCCTGCGTGACGGGCGCCTCTCTCTGCGAGCCGGCAGCGTGCACGCCTTGTGCGGCGGCAACGGTGCAGGCAAATCAACCTTTCTCAGCATCCTCATGGGCATCACCCAGCGTGACGCGGGCAGCATCCTGCTCAATGGCCAGCCGGTGCAGTTCGATCGTCCGAGCGCGGCCTTGGCCGCCGGGGTGGCGATGATCACCCAGGAGCTGGAGCCCATCCCCTACATGACCGTCGCCGAAAACATCTGGCTGGGCCGCGAACCACGCCGCGCCGGTTGTATCGTCGACGGCAAGGAGCTGAACCGGCGTACCCGGGAACTGTTGAAAAGCCTGGAGTTCGACGTCGACGCCAGCAGCCCGATGCATCGCCTGAGCGTGGCGCAGATCCAACTGGTGGAAATCGCCAAGGCCTTCAGCCACGATTGCCAGGTGATGATCATGGACGAGCCGACCTCGGCCATCGGTGAGCGCGAGGCTGAAACCCTGTTCAAGGCCATCCGCCGCCTGACCGCGCGTGGCGCCGGGATCATCTATGTGTCCCACCGCCTCAGCGAACTGGCGCAGATCGCCGACGACTACAGCATCTTCCGCGACGGCGCCTTCGTCGAAAGCGGACGCATGGCCGATATCGACCGCGCCCACCTGGTCCGTGGCATCGTCGGCCAGGAGTTGCAACGCATCGATCACAAGGTCGGACGCGAATGCGCCGCGCAAAACTGCCTGAACATCGAAGGGCTGAGCCGCGACGGTGAGTTCCAGGACATCAGCCTGCAACTACGCCAGGGTGAGATCCTCGGCATCTACGGCCTGATGGGCTCGGGCCGCAGCGAGTTCCTCAATTGCCTCTACGGCCTCACCGCGCCCGACTCGGGAAGCGCCACGCTCCAGGGCCAGCCCCTGCCGATCGGCGTGCCGGCGGCGACCATTCGCGCCGGCATGTCACTGGTGACCGAAGATCGCAAGGACAGCGGCCTGGTCCTCAGCGGCAGCATCCTGGCCAATATCGCCCTCTCCGCCTACAAGCAGCTGTCGAGCTGGTCAGTGATCAATACGCGCAAGGAAAACGAACTGGCCCAGCGCATGGTCAAGCGCCTGCAGATCAAGATTTCCTCCCTCGACCTGCCGGTGGAATCCATGAGCGGCGGCAACCAGCAGAAGGTCGTGCTCGCCAAGTGCCTGTCGACCCAGCCGATCTGCCTGCTCTGCGATGAACCGACCCGCGGCATCGATGAAGGCGCCAAGCAGGAAATCTATCACCTGCTGGATGAGTTCGTGCGCGCCGGCGGGGCGGCCATCGTGGTCTCGTCCGAAGCCCCGGAACTGCTCCATCTGAGTGATCGCATTGCCGTCTTCAAAGGTGGCCGGCTGGTCACCGTCAGCTGCGATACCGCCCTTTCCCAGGAAGCCTTGTTGAGTCTCGCCTCATGAACGCCAAAACCCTTGCCCCACCTGTTCCTGCCCGCGTATCCGCAACCACCCGCCCAGGCGCGCGCCTGCGCCTGGCCCTGGACCGCTTCGGCCTGCCGCTGGTGTTCATTATGCTGTGCATCGTCATGGCCTTCGCCAGCGAGTACTTCATGACCTGGCGCAACTGGATGGACATCCTGCGCCAGACCTCGATCAACGGCATTCTCGCCGTGGGCATGACCTACGTGATCCTGACCAAGGGCATCGACCTGTCGGTCGGCTCGATTCTCGCGTTTGCCGGTTTGTGCAGCGCCCTGGTCGCCACCCAGGGCCATGGCCTGCTGGCGGCGGTCAGCGCCGGCATGTTCGCCGGCGCCATGCTCGGCGTGGTCAACGGTTTCATGGTCGCCAACCTGGCGATCCCGCCCTTTGTCGCCACCTTGGGCATGCTCAGCGTGGCCCGCGGCATGACCTTCATTCTCAACGACGGCAGCCCGGTCACCGACCTGCCCGACAGCTACCTGGCCCTGGGCATCGGCAAGCTCGGCCCGATCAGCGTTCCCATCCTTATCTTCGCGGTGGTCGCGCTGATTTTCTGGATGGTGCTGCGTTACACCACCTATGGCCGCTATATCTACGCCGTGGGCGGCAATGAAAAAAGCGCGCGGACCTCCGGGATCGGCGTACGCAAAGTAATGTTCTCGGTCTATGTGGTCTCGGGTCTGCTGGCCGGCCTCGCCGGGGTCGTCCTCTCGGCCCGGACCACCTCCGCCCTGCCCCAGGCCGGCACCTCCTACGAACTGGACGCCATCGCCGCCGTGGTGATTGGCGGCACCAGCCTCTCCGGCGGCACCGGCAGCGTGATCGGTACCTTGTTCGGCGCCCTGTTGATCGGCGTGATCAACAACGGCCTGAACCTGCTCGGCGTGTCCTCCTATTACCAACAAGTCGCCAAGGGCTTGATCATCGTGCTCGCGGTGCTCATCGATGTCTGGCGCAAGAAAAAACGTTAAGCCGTTTCACTGAACCAACCGACTACAACAATAAAGGAGTTCCCCATGAAACTTTGCAGCGTAAAACTTTCCACCCAAAAACTCGGCAAATCCCTCACTGCGCTGGCGGCGCTCTCCCTGCTCACCAGCAGTATTGCGCTGGCCCAGGAAAAGACCTACAAGATTGGTGCGGCGGTATACGGCCTCAAGGGCCAATACATGCAAAACTGGGTGCGCGAGTTGAAGGAGCACCCGGCGGTCAAGGACGGCACCGTGCAGCTCACCGTGTTCGACGGCAACTATGACGCCCTGACCCAGAACAACCAGATCGAAACCATGGTCACCCAGCATTACGACGCGATCATTTTCGTTCCGATCGACACCAAGGCCGGGGTCGGTGCCGTGGCACGCGCCCAGGAAAGCAACGTGCTGGTGATCGCGTCCAACACCAAGGTCGCCAGCGCCAACGTGCCCTTTATCGGCAACGACGATGTCGAAGGCGGTCGCCTCCAGGCCCAGGCCATGGTCGACAAGCTGCAAGGCAAGGGCACCGTGGCGATCATCCAGGGTCCGATCGGCCAGTCGGCACAGATCGACCGGCAAAAAGGCGAGATCGAAGTCCTGCTGAAGAACCCGCAGATCAAGGTCATCGAAATGAAGACCGCGAACTGGTCGCGCGCCGAAGCCCTGACCCTGACCGAAGACTGGCTCAACGCCCATCCCAAGGGCGGCATCTCCGGCATCATTGCGCAGAACGACGACATGGCCCTGGGCGCCCTGCAAGCGGTGAAATCCCACGGCCTGTCGCCAGACGACTTGCCGATCACCGCTATCGACGGCATGCCCGATGCCATCCAGGCGGCCAAGAAAGGTGAAGTCACCACCTTCCTGCAAGACGCCCAGGCACAATCCCAGGGCGCCCTCGATATGGCCCTGCACACCCTGGCGGGCAAGGACTACAAACCGCAATCACTGATCTGGGAGCGTTATGCCAAGGACGTAAAGTGGGCCGATGGCAGCGCCAAGACCTACATCCTGCCGTGGGTGCCGGTCACCAGCAACAACGCCGATGCCCTGTACGCCCAGGTCACCGGCACCAAGTAAGCGTCTGCCCAACCGAGAACCCGGGCCGGATCCGGCCCGTATGGAGTGTATGCAATGTCCAATTTCTGGAATCAGGCGTTCGACCTCAACGGTCGCTGCGCCGTGATCACCGGCGGTGCCGCCGGTATCGGCCTGGCCTGCGCCCAACTGCTGGTGGAGCGCGGCGCCAGGGTCGCCCTGCTGGACCGTGATCCGGCCGTGGTCGAGATGGCCGCCAGCCTCGGCGCCGGGCATATCGGCCTGGCCGTCGACCTGCGTCAGCTGGACCAGGTGCAAAGCGCCGTCGACCAGGCCGCCAGACAACTCGGCCGGCTGGATTACCTGGTCAACAGCGCCGGGGTCGCCTTGCTTGACAAGGCCCTGGACGTCAATGAAAGCGCCTGGGATACCACCCTGGACATCAACCTCAAGGCCAGTTTTTTCGTGGCCCAGGCCTGCGCCCGCTATATGATCGAGCAAGGCCACGGGCGCATCGTCAACCTCGCCTCCCAGGCCGCCGTGATTGGCCTGGATCGGCATGTGGCCTACTGCGCCAGCAAGGCCGCGGTGGTCGGCATGACCAAGGTCCTGGCCATGGAATGGGCCCCCCATGGCATCAACGTCAACGCGGTGTCGCCGACCATCGTCGAAACGGCGCTGGGCAAGAAGGCCTGGGCCGGTGAACTCGGCGAGCGGGCCAAATTGCAGATCCCGATCGGGCGCTTCGCCCAGCCGGAGGAGATCGCCGGGCTGGTGCTTTACCTGCTCAGCGATGCGGCCAAGATGATCACCGGGGAAAACGTGGTGATCGACGGCGGCTACAGCATCCAGTAATCGGCTCAGGCCTTACAAGAACAAGGAAACACTGCATGAATCGAATCATCAACGATCCGGACCAGGTGGTCGAGGACATGCTTCAGGGCATCCTCGTGGCGCATCCGCAACTGGCCCAGTACGAAGCCAATCCACGGGTCATCCGCAAGCGCCAGCCTTCCCCGGCCGGCCAGGTGGGGATCGTTACCGGCGGCGGCTCCGGCCATGAACCGGCCTTCCTCGGCTACGTCGGCCCCGGCCTGGTGGATGCCGTGGCCGTCGGCGAAATCTTCTCCTCGCCCACCGCCAAGAGTTTCTTCGATGCCTTCCGCGCCGCCGACCAGGGCGCTGGTGTCGCCTGCCTGTACGGCAACTACGCCGGCGACAATATGAACGTCAAGCTGGCGATGAAAATGGCCGCCAGCAAAGAGATGAACATTCGCACCGTCGTCGCCAACGACGACGTGGCCTCCGCCCCGCCGGCCGATATCGCCAAGCGCCGTGG
Organism: Pseudomonas gingeri; assembly: GCF_013385425.1. Classification (GTDB taxonomy): domain Bacteria; phylum Pseudomonadota; class Gammaproteobacteria; order Pseudomonadales; family Pseudomonadaceae; genus Aquipseudomonas; species Aquipseudomonas gingeri_D. The sequence goes on from NZ_JACAQA010000025.1 coordinate 6,722, forward strand.
TGTTGCCGGGGAAATCTTCATGTGGAAAGTCGGCGGCGCGGCCGCCGCCCAGGGCTATGACCTGGACGGCGTGATTCGCGTGGCCCAGAAGGCCGTCGACCACTGCCGCTCGATTGGCATCGGCCTGACCCCGTGCATCATCCCGGCGGTGGGCAAACCGAATTTCCAGATCGCCAATGGCATGATGGAGTTGGGTATCGGTCATCACGGCGAACCAGGGATCGAAGTCATCCCCGTGGAGTCCGCGGCGGCCATGGCCGAGCGCATGCTCGCGCCGATTCTCGCCGACCGCGATTTCGGCCAGGATGAAAGCGTCGTGGTGCTGGTCTCCGGCCTCGGCGCCACCCCGGTGATGGAGCTGTACATTTTCTACGCCGAGGTCGAACGCCTGCTCAAGACCAAGGGCCTGCGGGTTCACCGCTGTTATGTGGGCAATTACTTCACGTCACTGGAAATGATGGGCGTCACCTTGACCCTGCTCGGGCTCGATGCCGAACTGACCACCTTGATCGATCAACCGTGCCGCTCCATCGGCATGTCCCAGTCGGAGTAAACCATGGGCCAGCATTTCTCGAGTAGCAACGGCAGCGCCATCGTCACCAGCCTGGTTACGGTGATCGTCGCCAACCGCGAATACCTCAGCGAAGTCGACGGCGCCATCGGCGACGGCGACCACGGGATCAACATGGCCAAGGGCTTCGCCCGCTGCGGCAAGAGCCTTGAAGGTCGCCAACTGTCCCTGGCCGAAGCGCTGGACGAGTTGACCCTGGCCCTCATGGAAGGTATCGGCGGCTCGATGGGGCCGCTCTACGGCAGCCTGTTCATCGGCATGGCCGACGAAGTACGCGGCCGTGAAGAGATCGATGCGGCGAGTTTCGCCCGACTGCTGCGCGGTGGCCTCACTTCACTGCAGGACATCACCGATGCAGGGGTCGGCGACAAGTGCCTGATGGACACCCTGATCCCCTCCGTGGAAGCCTTCGAACAGGCCGTGGCCGCGGGTATTTCTTTCAGCGAGGCCTTGGGCCGGATGAAAATCGCCGCCTCCCAAGGCCGCGATTCGACCCGCGACCTGGTGGCGAAAATCGGTCGCGCCAGCCGCCTGGGCGAGCGCTCCCTGGGGGTGCTGGACGCCGGTGCGGTGTCCTGCTGCCTGATCCTCACCGATCTCGCCGAATCGGTGGAAGCCCAACTGCGCGATTAACCTGGCACCTCCCCGACCGGGCCCTCGTCGAGTGCCGCCCGATCGCGGGAGGTTTCAGCCCTTCAGCTTGCGAGTCGCATCATCCAGCGCAAGGATGGTGTAGGCATTCGAGACCGTCGTCGCCAGGGTATTGATCACCCCGGAGCGCAACGCTCCCAGCGTCGCGGCGGCCTTGGTGTTCTCACTGGCAATCGCCACCACATCGGGAATCCGCGCCAACTCCTGCACGGTCAGGCCGATCACCCGCCCCTGCATGGTGTTGACGGCCGGTTGACCATGGATATCGATAAAGTCGTAGCCCATCATGTCGCCCACCGTACCGGAGAGTCGCGCCTGGGCAATTTCCTGGGGCGAGAACCAGCCCATGCGGACCATGTTGCTGTTCTCGCTCATATCGCCGATACCGATCAGCGCAATGTCGGCGCGACGGGCACGGTCAAGGGTCGAACGGACGGTGTCGTTATTGATCAGGATACTGCGCAATTCCGGATTCGCCACCAACGCCGGGGCATAGAGCGTTTCGCTCTCCGCGCCGAAACGCAAGGCCAGGCGCCGGCAGATATGGTCGGGATTCATATACTCGCCGGCTTTGAGCGAACCACCGATGGCACAGACAAAGGTGCAGTTGCGGGTAACCGGCAAGAACACGTTTTCAGCCACGGCCCCGACATTACGGCCCATGCCGACGGCAACGATCACGCCATCGCTCAAGGTCTTGTTCAGGTAGTGGGCGACCAGGCTGGCGACCGCCGAACGCTGGGTATCGGGGTCACCGTGATCGACGGCGATCAAGGCCCGGTCCAGCTTGAAACGCTCGACCAGCGCCTGCTCCAGTTCACTGTTCATCGCTGGATGTTGCAGCACCCGCACTTCGACGATCCCTTCGTCGCGCGCACGCTTGAGCAGCCGGCTGACTTTGGCCCGGGACAGCTCAAAGCGTTTGGCAATGGCCTCCTGGGTGATGTTCTCAAGGTAATAAAGCATGGCGACGTCGGTCATCAGATCGATGTCACTGGCGCCGCGCTGTGCACTGTCACTCATGAGAGCTTCCATTTCCGCGTCAAAAACCCATTGTCCCTATTTGCTACGGGTTAAGTCCAGTGGCGGGTCATTGGGATGACCTCGGCCTGGACCTCCTTGGGCTTCTCCTCTTCGACCTCGCCGTTGAGCGCCTTGTGCATTTTCACGGTGTCCAGCGCCCCGACCCATTTGGCAATGGCCAGGGTGCCGACGCCATTACCAATCGTATTGGTGATAGCCCGTGCCTCCGACATGAACCGATCGACGCCCAGCAACAGCACCATTCCCGCGACCGGAATGGTCCCCAGGGAAGACAGCGTAGCCGCCAGGATGATGAATCCCGAACCGGTCACCCCCGCGGAACCCTTGGACGTGAACATCAGCACCGCCAGCACGATCAATTGATCCGTCAGGGTCAGCGGGGTATTCGTCGCCTGGGCGATAAAGATGGCGGCAATGGTGTAGTAGATCGCCTGCCCATCCGGGTTGAAAGTCAGGCCCGAGGGAATGATCATCCCGGCGACCGGCTTGGAGACACCGGCCTTTTCCATCTTGGCAATCATCTGCGGCAGCACCGATTCCGAGGAACTGGTACCAAGCACGGTGAACAATTCTTCCTTGATGAACTTCAGAAACTTCCACAGGCTGAAACCGCTGTAGCGGCAGATCGGGCCCAGTACGAAGATCACGAACACCGCACAAGTCAGGTAGACACAGGCCATCAGCTTGCCGAGCGAGAACAGCGAGCCAAAGCCGTATTTACCAATGGTGAAGGCAATGGCGCCGAAGGCCCCGATGGGAGCCAGGCGCATGACCATGTTGACGATACGGAACATGCCCTGCATCAGACTCTCCAGCGTATCGACGAAGACCTTTGCCCGAGGCCCCACATTGGCCAGCGCAATACCGAGCAGTATGGAAAACAGCAGGATCTGCAGTACGTTGCCCTTGGCAAACGCATCGACGATGGTGTCGGGGATGATGTTCATGACGAAGTCCATGAACGAGTCGTGTTTCACCGCAGAGGTGTAGGTGGCCAGGCTGGAGGTATCCAAGGTGGCGACATTGATGTTCATGCCAGCACCGGGCTTGAACAGATCAACCACCACCAGGCCGATGACCAATGCCAGCGTAGACACCACTTCGAAGTAGAGCAGCGCCCGGAAGCCGACCCGGCCCAGCTCCTTCATGCTTTCCATACGGGCGATCCCCGTGACCACGGTCAGAAAGATCACCGGTGCGAGCAGCATCTTGATCAGCTTGATGAACGCGTCGCCCAAGGGTTTGAACGCGGCGGCGGTTTCGGGAGCGAGTACCCCGACGATAGCGCCGAGGATGACCGCGATAAGGACTTGTACGTAGAGTTTGCCAAATATTCTTTTCATGACAGGGCCCTGATTTTTTATTGTTGTCAGGAAATGCCAAGGGCTCGGATCGCTGATCCGCCCCTTGGCGTTGCGCCGCAGTACTCCGTTGAATCGGTGGAAAATATCAGCGGCTGATCAGTTCGATCACCGCATCGGTGACCTGGCGGGTGGTGGCCTTCCCGCCAAGATCCGGGGTGTGCAAACCACTTTCGGTCACCGCTTCGATGGCCGACATCAGCTGTTTCGCCGCGGCGGGCTCGCCGAGATGTTCAAGCATCATGGCGGCCGTCCAGAACGTCGCGATCGGGTTGGCAACACCTTTGCCGGTGATATCGAAGGCCGAGCCGTGGATCGGCTCGAACATCGAGGGGAATCGGCGCGAAGGGTTGAGGTTGGCCGTCGGCGCGATGCCCAGGCTGCCGGACAGGGCAGCGGCCAGGTCGGAGAGGATATCGGCGTGCAGGTTGGTGGCGACGATAACGTCCAGCGTCGCTGGCTTGAGCACCATGCGCGTGGTCACGGCATCGACCAGTTCCTTGTCGATCCTGACGTCCGGGAAGTCCTTGGCGACTTCGTAGAAGATCTCGTCCCACAACACCATGCCATGACGTTGGGCATTGGACTTGGTGACCATGGTCAGGTGCTTGCGCGGACGGCTGCGTGCCAGCTCGAAGGCAAAGCGATGAATGCGCTCGACCCCGGCCCGGGTGAACACCGACACTTCGGTGGCGACTTCTTCGGGCAGGCCCCGGTGGACGCGACCACCGTTGCCGGAGTACTCGCCCTCGGAGTTTTCCCGCACCACCACCCAGTCGATCTGGTCACCGTTGAGCAGCGGGCTTTTCACCCCGGGCAGAACGCGAGCCGGACGCACGTTGGCGTACTGGTCGAAGCCTTGGCAGATCGGCAGGCGCAGCCCCCAGAGGGAAATGTGGTCCGGTACGTTGAGCGCGCCGACGGCACCAAAGAAAATGGCATCGAAGGTTTTCAGTTCTTCCAGGCCACCCTCGGGAATGTAGTAGCCGTTTTTCAGGTAGTTATCGGAGTTCCAGTCGAAGTGTTTGAAATCCAGCTCGAAAGCCGACTTTTTCGACAGGGCTTGCAGCACCTCGACGCCGGCGGCGATGACCTCGACACCAATCCCATCACCAGGCACCGCAGCAATTCTGTATGCGTTCATCGTCAACTCCACTCTCGTCACGTTCTTGTTGTTCCCGTTGGCCTGGGCTGTCCAAGCAGGGTGTGAACGGAGTATATGTAGTGAATCTGGAGACGTGAGTGACTCCAAATCACTACATAAATAACTTTGAGTTACGAATGAACCAGACGCTGGATTTGTCTTTTTTCTACCTGCTGGCCAACAAAGGCAGCCTGGCAGCGACTGCCCGGGAACTGGGTGTCACCCCGCCGGCGGTGAGCAAACGCCTGACGGCGCTGGAGGCCCGGCTGGGCGTACGCCTGGTCAACCGGACCACGCGCTCGATGAGCCTGACCTCGGAAGGCGAGCTGTACTTCTCCCATGCCGCCCGCATCCTGACGCAGATCGATGAGCTTGAGCAGTTGCTCAGCAGCAGCCGCGCCACGCCCAAGGGCCTGATTCGCGTCAACGCTTCGCTGGGTTTTGGCCGCCGGCATATCGGCCCGGCCCTCGCTGCATTTTTTGCCCAATACCCCGAGGTGGAAATTCAGCTGGAAATCAGCGACCACCCACTGGATCTGGCCACCCACGGCTTCGACCTGGGCATTCGCTTCGGCAGCTTGCCGGACGCCGCCTTACACGCCCGCAAGATTGCCTCCAATCGTCGCTTGCTATGCGCCTCGCCGCTCTACCTGGACAAATATGGAACCCCTTGCAAGCTCGCCGAACTGAAAAATCACAATTGCATTTTCATCCGCCAGAACGAGTCGCCCTATGGCGTCTGGAGTTTCAACAACAGCGGGCACACGGAAAACATCAAGGTACACGGAGCCTTGGCTTGCAACGATGGCGAGGTGGCCCTGAACTGGGCGCTGGAAGGCTATGGGATCTTGTTGCGGGCCGAATGGGACATCGCCCGCTATGTGCGCAGCGGCCGGCTGCGCCTGGTGCTGGAGGACCAGACGCCAACCCGCGCCGATGTTTATGCGGTGTACCCGCAGCAGTTGCATTTGTCCGCGCGGGTGCGCAGCCTGATCGACTTTCTGATCGAGCGTTTCAAGCATATCGACAATGTCGAGGACAATTGAATCGACGTTGGCCGCAAGCCGCTCCTAGCAGAAACATTTCCACCACCCGACCGACCAACGCCTGGACCTGTTCGACCTCCAGCGGTTCCGAACTGGGCTGGTAGAGCCTGACCCGTACTTCCGCAGTCATATCGACCGCGTCGTCTCGATGGCGCTCGATCATGAACTTGACGCCTCCTTCGGGTGAGTCAGCTCCCCTCTTCTCGCCTGATAGCACCATACGAAATCGCCGGGAAAAGGCATTGTGCTACCTGGAAAGTTGATGTTATGTTTATAACAACAGAAAAACAAATGACATAAACATAACAATAGCAGATCTCGGCGCACCGATATGTCCATGGAAAAAAACAGCTTTCTCCAGCGACTGGAGCAACAGTTCTCCAGCCTGACCCCCACCGGCAAGCGCATCGCCAGCTATCTGCTGGGCAATCCGGAGCAGTTGCCGTTCGAGTCGGCCGACAGCATCGCGCAGCAAGCCTCCACCACCGGGATTTCCGTGGGGCGCTTTTTGCGCTCCCTGGGCTACCGCAACCTTGATGAAGTGAAAAAAAGCCTGCGCGGAGAAGCGCCGAGCTCATGGCTGATCACTGACCGGATTGCCGCCTTTCGCGCCGAAACCAACCAGGACGACGCGCTCGACCGCTCCATGACTCGCGAAATCGAAGCCATCCAGCACGCCTATGGCCTGGCCCGCAGCGAAGCCTTTGGCAAGATCGTGCAACGTATCCATGAAGCCGATGCCGTGTTCATTCTCGGGATCCAGTCGACCCGCGGGATTCTCACCGCGTTCCATAGCCACCTCGAATACATTCGCCCCAAGGTCTACTACGTCGATGGTCTTTCGGGCATCTACGCGGAAACCCTGAACTCCGGCTTCGCCAATCCCTACGCGATCATTGCCGACTTCCGCGCCTACTCCAGCGTGACCCAGACCTTCTGTGACGCGGCGCTGGAAAACAACCTGCCCCTGGCCCTGATCACCGACCTGCAATGCCCCTGGGCCCGGGACTACCCGCTGGATCTGTTGCAGCTGAAAACCGATGTCGGGCAGTTCTGGGACTCCCCCGCTCCGCTGGCCTGCCTGTTGAACCTGGTGGTCTCGGCCGTCGCGGAGAAGTACGGCGAACGCCTCGATGAACGCCTGGCCAAGAACCGCCAATTGCAAAAAGCCTTCGGCCAGTTCGAAGGCTGACCCACCGCCTCTGCGAATCCCAACTGGAGTGTTTGCGTGAACAACAGCCCCCTTGTAGAGATCGATGCCCAGCGTTATCAGGTGCAAATCGACCTGATCTACGCCAGCGCGGACAACCTGGCTGGAAAAGTGATCTACCCGACTGCCCGTTGCCTGCTGCATCGTCAAGCCGCCGACTGTTTGAACAAGGCCAGCTACCTGGCGCGCCTGGCCGGATTGACCCTGCGCATCTATGACGCCTACCGCCCGCCCTACGCCCAATACCTGCTATGGGAAGCCTTGCCGAACAACGACTACGTGCGCGACCCGCACCTGGGTTCGCACCACAGCCGTGGCGTGGCCGTGGACCTGACCTTGGTGGACGCCGATGGCGAGCCGCTGGACATGGGTACCGCTTTTGACGCCATGGAAGAGCGCTCCCATCAGTTCTACCCCGACCTGCCCGCCGACGTGCAACGCAATCGCCTGCTGTTGCTGGGGATCATGCTCGGCGCCGGGTTCCAGGCGATCGATACCGAATGGTGGCATTACGAACTACCGAATGCCGACGATTACCCCCTGCTGGAGGAGGTGTAAACCACGGCCCTGAGAACCCCAATCAAACCGCAACGCCAGCACTGACGAAACCACAGAGTTTCGCAAGCGACACAGCGCAGCCCGCCTCAGGTGCGGCTGAAAACAACAATAAAACAGCGTTATTGATGCTTCACCTGCAACTGCCCGGTTATAGCTTTTATAAAAAACCTGACGAACTTCCATACATCGAATGATCAAGGAAACCGGCATGAACCCAACGAACACCGTGACCCGCAAACCCTTTCCCGGCACCGGCAAACTATTGCTGAGCGTTCTGTGCAGCGCCTTGAGCCTCGGCGCCTGGCAGGCCGCGACCGCGGCGGTGCCCAAGGACACGCTGGTCATCGGCAAACCCGCCGACCCGCAGACCCTCGACCCGGCCGTGACCTTTGACAACAACGACTGGACCATCACCTATCCGTCGTACCAGCGCCTGGTCGGTTACAAGGTCGAGGGCGATAAAAGCAGCACCGAAGTCCAGGGCGATCTGGCCGAAAGCTGGACCGTTTCCCCGGACAACCTGGTCTGGGAATTCAAGATCAAACCCGGCAACAAGTTCGATGACGGCGCCCCGGTGGATGCCGCCGCGGTGAAGTTTTCCTTCGATCGCCTGATGACCCTCAAGCAGGGTCCGTCCGGGGCCTTCCCCGAGGATATGGTGGTGGCGGTGGTCGATCCGCAGACCATCCGTTTCACCCTGAAGACGCCCTTTGCACCCTTCCTGTTTACCCTGGCCCACAACGGCGCCTCGATCATCAACCCCGATGTGGTGACCAAGACACCCGACGTCAATGCCTGGCTGTCCAGCCACACCGCGGGTTCCGGCCCCTTCCGCCTGAGCACCTGGCAGAAAGGCCAGTCGCTGACCCTGGAGCCGAACACCTACTTCGCCGGGCCCAAGCCCGCGCTGAAAACCGTGGTGGTCAAGATCATCGCCGAGCCTTCCGTGCGTCGCCTGCAACTGGAACACGGTGACCTGGACATCATCGAAGACATGCCCGAAGACCAGCTCGGCGCGCTGGCCAAGAAGTCCGGCGTGGTGGTCCGGGAATTCCCGTCGTTGCGGGTGACCTACCTCTACCTGAACAACAAGAAGGGTCCGTTGGCCAGCGTCGATGCCCGTCGAGCGATTACCCAGGCGGTGGATTACAACGGCATCGTCAAAGGTATTCTCAAGGACAAGGCCAAGCTGATGAACGGGCCGATCCCGGACGGCATGTGGGCCTACGACAGCTCGTTGCCACCGATGAAACAGGACCTCGCCGCCGCCAAGGACAGCCTGGCCAAGGCCCCGCAGAAAATCACCACCCTCAGCTACATGTACTCGGACAAGGATCCCAACTGGGAACCGATCGGCCTGACGCTGCAAGCGGCACTGGCCCCCCTGGGCATCAACCTGAAGATGGAAAAACTCGCCAACGCCACCCTGCGCGAGCGCGTCGGCCAGGCCGATTACGACATTGCCTCAGGCGCCTGGAGCCCGGACTTTGCCGACCCCTATATGTTCATGAACTTCTGGTTCGACTCGAAGATGCAGGGCCTGCAAGGCAACCGTTCGTTCTACAGCAACCCCGAAGTCGACAAGCTGATCCGCGAAGCGGCCGCCACCAGCGACACCGCCAAGCGCGTCGAGCTGTACCAGACCGCACAGAAAATGGTGCTCAAGGACAGCGTCTACGCCTACCTCTATCAGAAGAGCTACACCTTGCCGATGCGTGACTCGGTCAAAGGCTACGTGTTCAACCCGATGCTCGAACAGGTCTTCAACCTGGGCAGCATGAGCAAGTAAAGCGGCTCCCCCGCGCCGGCCGTTCGCGGCCGGCGCGGCGTCTGATTCTCGTCGTTGCTGTGACTGAGGTGCCCAATGGCCTTCCTGACTCTATTGCGCAAGCGCCTGCTCGGCCTGGTATTGGTCGTGTTCGGCGTTTCGCTGATTACCTTTGCAATTTCGCACCTGATTCCCGGGGACCCGGCCCGACTGATCGCCGGCGACCGTGCCAGCGATGCGCTGGTGGCGGGCATCCGTCACCAGTTGGGCCTGGACCTGCCGCTGTATCAACAATATGGCCGTTACCTGATGGACCTGCTGCACGGCGACCTGGGGACTTCGATCCGCACCAACCGCCCGGTCCTCGAAGACCTGCAGGCGTTCTTCCCGGCCACCCTGGAGCTGGCGCTGGTGGCGCTGGTGCTGGCGATCCTGGTGGGCGTGCCGCTGGGGGTGCTGTCGGCGGTCTATCACAACCGCGCCATTGACCAGATCGCCCGGACACTCGCGGTCACTGGTATTTCCACCCCGGCCTTCTGGCTCGGACTTGGGGCGATTGTGCTGTTCTACGGCCAGTTGGGCTGGCTGCCTGGTGGCGGCCGCTTGTCCGAGGGACTGGCACCACCACCGACCTTCAGCGGTTTCTACCTGATCGATTCGCTGCTTGCCGGTGACGGCGGGCTGTTTCTCGATGTGCTGCAACACCTGATTCTCCCGGCCGCGACCCTGGGTTTCGTGACCCTCGGCGTGGTCGCCCGGCAGATTCGCTCGGCAATGCTGGAGCAACTGTCCGAGGACTATATCCGCACCGCCCGCGCCTATGGCCTGTCGCGCTGGACAGTGATCCTGCGCCACGCCCTGCCCAATGCGCTGATACCCTCGGTGACCGTGCTCGGGCTGACCCTGGGTGACCTGCTCTATGGCGCCGTCCTGACCGAAACCGTGTTTGCCTGGCCCGGCATGGGCGCCTATGTGGTCAAGTCGATCCAGTCGCTGGACTTCCCGGCGGTAATGGGCTTCGCGATCCTGGTGTCATTTATCTATGTACTGCTGAACATGGCCATCGATCTTTTGTACCGCGTGATCGATCCACGCATCGGCGAGGTGAATTGAAATGTCCGTGACCCTGACCGCCGCACGCGGCCCGCGCTGGGGCGAGAAACTCGCCTACCTGGCCTATCAGGTCCGCCGCAGCCCGCTGACCATGGCCGGCCTCACGATCAGCCTGATCGTCCTGCTATGCATGATCTTCGCCCCCTGGCTAGCCAGCCACGATCCCAATGCCCTGGACCTCGGCGCGCGCCTGATGCCACCGTCCGCCGAACATTGGTTCGGTACCGATGAGGTCGGCCGGGACCTGTTCAGCCGCGTTTTGTTCGGCAGCCAGCAATCGGTGGGCGTCGGCCTGTTCGTGGCCTTTGCTTCCTGTTTGATCGGTGGTTTGCTGGGCTGTTTTTCCGGGGTGATCGGCGGGCGTTTCGACGCGCTGATCATGCGCCTGATGGACATCATGCTGTCGGTGCCATCCCTGGTGCTGATCATGGCCCTGGCCGCCGCGCTGGGGGCGAGCCTGTTCAACGCCATGCTGGCGATTACCCTGGTGCGAATCCCATCCTATGTGCGGCTGGCCCGCGGCCAGGCCTTGAGCATCCGCCAGATGGGCTACGTCAAGGCCGCCCAGACCTTCGGCGCCGGACGCTGGCATATGGTCCACTGGCACGTGGCGCGCAACGCCATGCCACCGTTGCTGGTGCAACTGAGCCTGGATATCGGCAGCGCCATTCTCATGGCCTCGGCCCTGGGCTTTATCGGCCTGGGGGCACAGCAACCGACCGCCGAATGGGGCGCGATGGTCGCCACCGGGCGCAACTACATCCTCGATAATTGGTGGTATTCGACCTTTCCCGGCCTGGCGATCCTGATCACCGCCACCGGTTTCAACCTGCTGGGCGATGGCGTGCGCGATCTGCTCGACCCACGGCAACAGGGGAAATGACCATGCCGACCTCCACCCCCGTATTGGCCATCGACAACCTGAGCCTGGAATTCCCGGCCTACAAGAACAACGTCAAGGCCTTGAATGGCGTCACCCTGCACGTCAATCCCGGCGAAATCGTCGGCGTGGTCGGCGAGTCCGGCTCGGGCAAGTCGGTCACCGCGATGCTCAGCATGCGCCTGCTGCCCGAGCGCAGTTATCGCATTACCGCCGGCAGCTTGAGCATGCTTGATCGCGACATGCTGGCGGCCTCCGAGAAGGAGCTGCTGCAGATCCGCGGCCGTGATGCCGCGATGATTTTCCAGGAGCCGATGACCGCCCTGAACCCGACCCGACGCATCGGCCGGCAAATGCTCGACGTGATCATCCATCACCAGAAGATCAGCGCGGCCGAGGCCCGTCTCAAGGCCATCGCGCTGCTGCATGACATGCATATCGCCAGTCCTGAGCAAGTCCTGGAGAGCTATCCGTTCGAGCTGTCCGGCGGCATGCGCCAGCGGGTGATGATCGCGCTGGCGTTCTCCTGCGAACCGCAACTGCTGATCGCCGACGAACCGACCACCGCCCTCGACGTCACCGTACAACGCCAGGTGCTGTTGCTGCTCAGGGAGAAAGCCCGGCAGAAAGGCACCGCCATTTTGCTGATCACCCATGACATGGCCCTGGTCTCGCAGTTCTGCGATCGGGTTTATGTGATGTACACCGGGGCCGTGGTCGAGCAGGGCCTCACCGCCGATGTGATGAACAACCCGCGGCACCCTTATACCCAGGGGCTGCTCAGCGGCCTGCCCGAGATGGTCGAGCCGGGGCTGCCACTGATGACCATTCCCGGGCAAGTACCGAACCTGGCCGCCCTACCCGTCGGCTGCACTTTCGCGGAACGCTGCGCCCACAGCATGCCGATCTGCGCCCAGCGTCCGAGCCTCAACCCCATCAACGGTAGTGAGCAACGCAAAAGTGCGTGCTGGTTACCGGTCAAGGAGCTTTCGTGATGAACAGTGCCGTGATTCACGCCGTGACCGACATGGCCCCCGAGATTCTCCGGCTGGACGACGTGCGCGTACGTTTCCCGGTGAGCAACGACTGGCTGGGCCGACCACGGGGTTACGCCCACGCCCTGAACGGTATCGACCTGCAAGTCAGGGCCGGCGAAACCCTGGGTATCGTCGGCGAGTCGGGCTGCGGTAAAAGCACCCTGGCCCAACTGCTGATGGGGTTGGTGGCACCGAGCAGCGGCGCACTGAACTGGGCCGCTCGCACCGACGGCAAAGGCAGCAGCAATGTCCAGATCGTGTTCCAGGACCCGCAATCCTCTCTAGATCCGCGCCTGCCGATCTGGAAAATCATCACCGAGCCGCTGTACGCCCAGGGTCATGCACCGCGTGGGCAAATGCGTGATATCGCGGCCCGGGTCGCGGCCCAGGTGGGCATACGTGCGGAATACCTCGACCGCTTCCCCCATCAGTTTTCCGGTGGCCAGCGCCAGCGGATCGCGATTGCCCGCGCCCTCTCTTCAGACCCGGACATCATTGTCCTCGACGAACCGACCTCAGCCCTGGATATCTCGGTTCAGGCGCAGATCCTCAACCTGCTGGCGGAGCTGCAACGCGCCCGCAACCTGACCTACATCCTGATTTCCCATAACGTGTCGGTCGTGCGGCATATGGCCGACCGGGTGGCGGTGATGTACCTGGGGCAGATCGTCGAACTGGGCAGCGCCGCCCAGGTGCTGGAGCAGCCACGTCACCCCTACACCCGCCTGCTGCTCGAAGCGGTGCCGCGACTCGGCGTGCCCCTGCAGGCGGAACAGGTAGCGGCGCCGACCGAACTGCCGGGGAACCGGCGCCTTCCAGAGGGCTGTTTCTTTCGTGAAAGGTGCAGCTTGTGTACTGCCGGCTGTGAAAAGCCGCAGGCCTTGCTGGGAGAGGAGCCGCAGCGGGTCAGGTGCCATGTGCAAGGCTGACAGGCGTTCGGTTTTCAAAATGTGACGCCGCGGGCTGAGAATGACACTAATGTTCTGTAGGCCATTTGGATTTTTCACGTCACGGACCTCTGGACACCATGAGAAAAACAACAAAGCAGCTGCTGGTTCACGAAATTGCCGACTGGCATCACCGCGGCCTGATCGATGCCGACGCCCGCAAGCGGCTGAGCGCGCCCTACGAACAACCGGGCCAGCTGTTATCCAACGTCCTGCAATGGCTGGGGATCGGCGCGGTCCTGCTGATCGGCATGGCGGTGCTGGGGGGCTTGAGCCTGTTCAGCCAGTCGGTGACGGTCGGCGCCGTGCTGTTCTTCTTCGCCGGGGCCGGCTTGTGGTGGGGCGGTGTGCGCATGGCCCGCGATCCGGCCCAGCGCACGCCGGTTACCGGTGTGGCGATCCTGACCATCGGCCTGATCCTGATCGGCGCCAGCCTGTTGCTGGGCACTTCAGATAATGACGTGGGTGAGTATGGCAATCTACCGTTGGCGCTGCTGGTCACCGCGCTGCTGAGCGCCCTCACCGCCTACCGTTATCGTCTGCGCTGGCCGCTTCTCCTGGGCCTGCTGTGTGCATTCCATGGGCTGGGCGCGTGGGGCCGGTATGTTGGGCACGGCGGTTATTTTTTCGATATCCAGGACCCGCGTTCGATGGCCGTGATTGCCGCGCTGGCAGCGGCATTGGGTTTAGGCCACCAGCTGGCCGAGGAGCGCCAATTGCGCCGCTTCTGTGGGTTTGGCCGACTGTATGTGATCTTCGGGCTGCTCTACCTCAACTGCTCCCTCTGGTTTCTCAGCCTCGATGATTTAGGCAGCGACACGCGCATATGGACCCTGCTGTTTACCCTGGCAGCCATCGGGCAACTGGTGGTCGGCGCGCGCTTCAAGCATCCGAGCTTTACCGGTTTCGCCGTGGTGTTCCTGGGCATCGACCTGTACACCCGCTTTTATGAGTACTCCTGGGACCGCCTGGGTATTGCAACGTTTTTCGCGGTGGCCGGGATCATCGGCCTGTTACTGGGCTGGTCATTTGAACGCATGGCCCTGCGCGTCAAGGGAGCAGCACAATGAGCCCGGATCAGCGTAATCAACAGGTGCACAACGCACTGGATCAATGGCTGCGAGACGGCCAGATCGACATCGACCAGCACGCCCGCATTGGCGAGCGTTATGTACTGACGCGCTGGGACTGGCGCTCGCTGGGCCGCTGGTTCCTGACCTTTGGCGCGATCAGCCTGGCGGCGGGATTACTGCTGTTTCTGCGCGAACACCTGGAATTCACCTTGCCGAAACTGGCCGTCAGCCTGGCGCTGGTAACCCTGGGACTGTTTGTTGGCGGGCGCTGGCTGATCGGCAGGCAGCTGAAACTGTTGGGCGGCACCCTTGAGTTGCTCGGTGGTTTTGCCTTGATCGGCACCAGTTTTGTGCTGGGCATGATCTATTCGGACGGTTCGGGCAACTGGCCGGCGCTGCTGCTGGTCGATCTGCTGATACTGCTGGTCCTCAGTTACGCCCTGAACAACGTCTTGCTGTTGACCCTGTGCAGCGTGCTGTTCTTTGTCTGGTTTGGCGGGCGCAGCGGCTATCAGTCCGGCTGGGGCGCCTACTGGTTCGGCATGAACTACCCGCTACGTTTTCTCGGCGCTGCGGTCGCGTTGATCGCGGCGGGCGTGGTGCATCTGCGCGGCGAGGCCGGGTGGCTGGGACGTTATGGCGGCTTTGCCAAGGTGTGGATTTCCTGCGGTTTGTTTGTCGGCGAAATGTCCCTGTGGCTACTGTCGCTGTTTGGCAGCTACGAGCTGATCGATGGCCCCTGGCACCTGGCCGATGCCGGAGAACTGGTGATGTATAACGTGCTCTGGGCGCTGGTCAGCCTGGGGATTCTGGCGCTGGGGATTCGCTTGCGTTTCGGCATGTTGGTGGGCTATGGCTCGACCTTCTTCATCATCCAGTTCTACACACTGTTCTTCACCCAGATCGCCGAGACCCTGGGTTGGCTGATGAGCTTGCTGATAGCCGGTGGCAGCCTGCTGGCGCTGGTGATCTGGCTGGAGTCCGAGCGGCAGAAACGCCGTGGCACGGCTGCCGAGGCTTGAGGCAGATTCACCCTGCGAGAGCAAAACCCTCGCAGGGTGCCCGGCGTTACCGGATAAACGCCTGCAAGTCGCTGCCTAGAGCCCTGATCGCCACTTTAAAGTCATTGGTGGTGACGGCTTGGCTCGAATTTCTCAGGGTTTCACCAAAGACTTTACGCACCACTTTGGCCACAGTCTGGCCGCTGCTCCCATCGATCAGTTCGGCTTCGATGTAAAGTTCGGTGCTCTGGTCGCGATGGCCCGTGGCGGCAGTCACGCCGCCGACGACGGCGGCGACCGGAACGATTTCATACCAGCGCATGCCTTCGTTCGACGCCGTAACACCAGTGATGGCAGCACGCATGATCAGCGTGCGCGAACCGACAGGCGCAGATTGAGCGTTCGCTACGATCCGGTATTTCTGGCCGAGGACGCTTTTGGCGTTGTTGGTCATGTACGCCTGCAACTCTTCAAGGGTCTTGAAATTGACCCTATCGTCGGGCCGAGGTGCCGGGTAGAGATCCAGTTGCTTGAACGCGACCGTATCGTAGGCGTTCGGGTTCCAGGAGGGGATGACCCAGCGCATCGCCTTCTGGCCGCTGCTGGTAGTAACTTCCTGCAAGTTGTTGTAGTTGGACAAGAAGCCGGAGTACTGCGACTTCTCGGTGATTTTCGAGGTACAGCCACCTAGCAACAGGCTACCGAATGCAACACCTAACAGGCATTTACGGACCGTGTTCATGTGTTCCTCACTTTTGGGTTTGATTGTTCCTTCAGGCAAGCCGACCACGTCATTTGCGAATCAATGTGGCAGGAACGAGTGTAGCCACAGATTGCCGGCGCATCCCCTAAGGGCACCCTATACCCTGATATGTCGACCAGTTGCGCGCGGCGCCAGCAATAATGCTCGCCAACTGCCCGATGGCCTGCTGATGGGCCAGCACCAGGTCCTGTACCTGCGGGCCGGCCGATTGGCGGATGACACTGCTGCACGTCAGGCTGCGACGTTTCTCGCCGTCGCCGCGCAGGCTGATACTCCAGACCACATCGATCAAGGCGTACCGACCCGGCAGTGAGTCGAAACGTCGGACGTCGGTTTGCAGAGAGAGTGTCGCAAGGCCCTGGGCCTTGGGTAAGCCCGCCAGATCTCGGATACCCAGTTTGAGTTCCATCTGCCCGGCCAGGGCGTCATGGAACTCGTCGGCCAATGGCGCGCTCCAGCGCGAGGTTTCGAGGATCGTCAAGGCTCCGCTGCCCTGGCGAACAACCACTTGTGGCTGGTCGACCTGGACCGGTATGCGCACGGGCAGCATCTCGAACTGGAAGGCTGGCGCGGCTACATTCGTGCGCACTGTGCTATCTGTCGCCGTCGGCACCAGCGTGTAGTAGTGGGTCGGCGCCGAGCTGCAGGCCGCCAGGCCCAAGGTGGTGAAAACGGCCAGGAAGCGACGGGTCATGGTGTTCATTCCTGGTCAATGTCCCGAGAGGTGGACGGCGAGGATTGATAGCGATCGGGCTGGTTTTCTTTGAGGCGTCCACGAATCAGTGCCTCGGGATGCCGCCCCAGGAAATCGGTCAGCACCCGCACCGAGCGAGCAGTACGCTGGAGCTCTTCCATCGTCCGGCCCAACTGCTGGCGCTGCGGTGAGTCTTCGGAAAGGCTGTCATTGGCCGAGGCCACGGTTTTCCGGGTCTCAGCCAGGGTATCGCGCACTTGCGGCAAGACTTCGCCATTGACCTTTTTCAGGGTTTTCTGCAGTTCGCCGAGGCTACCATTGAGGTTTCCAGCAATCTGCTCGATCGGCAGCTTGCTGATCTTGTCGACCACGCTTTGCAATTGCTCCTGAAGTTTGTCCAGACTGCCCGGTATCGTCGGAATCTCCAGCGGCCGTGCCGCCACGTCGAACGTCACAGGTTTCGCACCAGGGTCGAAATCCAGGGCGATGTAGAGTTGTCCGGTGAGCAGGTTGCCGTTCCGGGCCTGCGCCCTGAGCCCTCGCGAGACGAGTTCGGCCATCAATTGCGCACCTTGGGTTTCATCGTCCCCACCCCGAAGCTTCAATATTTTTTCATGGGCCTTACCCAGCCTGTTCGGGTAAATCACGGCCCCTACGAGGGTGGGGAAGTCTTTCTTGACCTCGTCATAATCCAGGTCTACTGACACCACTCGGCCAAGGGTCACCCCGTGAAAATCCACCGGCGCATTGACCACCAGGCCGCGCAGGGGCTGATCGAAACGCATGCGGAAGTAGCGCGGCTCGCCATCGGCGGGTGCCATGGCGGTGTCCTGATCCTTGAACAGCGTAAACCGCGCCCGTTCTTCAGCCTGCTGAGGATTGGGACTGTATTTGGGTTCAACAAAGGCTATCCCTCCGGCGAGAATCGAGGTCACGGACTCAGTGTTCACCTTCAGGCCGTCGGCGCTCAGGCTGATATCAACGCCACTGGCATTCCAGAAGCGCGTATCGCTCGTCACGAATTGGTCGTTTGGCGCGTGGACGAAGATCTCCACCTCGACACCTTTACCGTCCTCCGAGAGTTTGTAGGACACCACCTCGCCAACCGGAATGCGGCGGTAGTAGACGTTGGAGCCGATATCCAGCGAGCCGAGATTGTCGGTGTACAAGGTGTAACGCTTGCCCTTCTGACCGTAGGTGATGGGCGGTGGGGTCTCCAGGCCGATGAAGTCCTTTTTGCTCTTCTCCGATTCGCCGGCATCGGCGCCGATGAAAGCGCCGGACAGCAGTGTACCGATCCCCGAGACACCGTTAGCGCCGATGCGCGGGCGCACTACCCAGAACCGCGAGTCATCGGTGGCAAACGACTTGGCGGAGGCGTCCAGGTCAAGGGTGGTCTCGACGTGGCTGCGATCGTCTGCCAAGGCAATCGACGTCACTTTGCCGATCACCACGTTCTTGTATTTGACCTGGGTCTTGTTGACTTCCAGCCCTTCAGCCGTCAGAAAGCTCACGGTGATCTGCGGCCCCGCCTGCCTGGCGTTATGCACCACCATCGACAACCCGATCAGCGCCGCGACAATCGGCACCAGCCACACCAGCGATACGTTGAAGCGCCGACGCTTGACCTCGGGGCTGCCTGGAGCCGGCGTATCGGCAGAACTCGGGTAGTCAGGCATTTTCAACCTCTGCGTCCCAGATAAGCCGGGGATCAAAACTCATGGCGGCGAACATCGTCAGTACCACCACCAGGCCAAAGAACAGGATGCCCATCCTCGGATCGATGGTACTCAGAGAGCGAAACTGCACCAGGGCGGCGATCAGGGCCACCACCAGCACATCAAGCATGGACCAGTAACCCACCACTTCGATCAACCGATAGAGTTTGGAGCGCTCACGCATGGCCCAGCGACTGCGGCGTTGACAGGTAATCAGCAGCGTGCCCAGCACCAGAAACTTCATGCACGGCACCGCCACGCTGGCAATGAAGATCAACAGCGCCAGGTCCCACTCGCCGGCCTGCCAGAACTCCATGATCCCGCTGAAGATGGTGTTTTCACTGCCACTGCCAAAGATGTCGGTGTACATCACCGGCATCAGGTTGGCCGGGATGTAGCAGATCATGCTGGCCAGCAGCAGTGCCCAGGTGCGGGCCAGGCTATCGGGTTTGCGCCGATGCAGCCGGGCGTCACAGCGGGAGCAGCTCGCGTCCGCCAATGGGCAGGCCTGCCCGCAGGTGTGACACAGGGCCAGATTCATTTCACTGGCATAGGGCGGCCTGCTCACGGAATAACGCCCTCCAGGTCTTGCCACAGCCGACGGATACCTTTGCCCGAAATCAGGATGATCAACACCGTCAGCATGGCCAGTGCCCACAACCCGAGTCCCGGATGCACATCGAGCATGCCGGCCAGTTTGATGATGGCCACCAGAATCCCCAGCAAACACACTTCGAGCATGCTCCAGGGACGCAATTGCTCCAGGGTTCGCATACAGATCTTGAAGCCGGGAGCCGCGCGCCCGACCAGGGCAAAACTGAGTACCCAGCACAACAAGATGATTTGCAGCATAGGCGCAAGGATGATCGCCAGTCCCGCCACGGCCGCTATTACGCTGATTTGTCCCTGTGCCAGGGCTTCCACGGACTGCCACAGCGTCGCCTGGTTACTCAGGCCTTGCAGGCTGATGGAGATCACCGGAAATGCATTGGCGAAAACGAAAAGCAGCGCCGCGCTGATGGACAGCGCGAGGAGTTGTTGAAGGCTGAGTTGGCCGCCACGGGCCAGAATGGCCGAGCAACGGACACAACGCGCAGTCTGCCCTTTGGCCAGCGGTACGGCTGTGTACACCGAATCGCAATGCTCGCAGATGATCCAGGCTGGAGAAGAGGTCATAGGCTCGTCCGTGGCTTACAGAGGATTCATTCCCACGAGCCGGACAAGATCGCCAGGCTCAAGGGACGAGTTTCTTGTGGGATCAAATCATCATAGAAGCCCGGATCGAAACCGGTTGCTATTTGACGCATAAAATCAACGGTCCCGCTCCAAAGCACCCACAGCGGACACCGGTGTTACTGGTGGTGCGCAACTCTGACCAGCGCGCCGCGTGTGTTAGTCTGAATCGATGACAGATGAAACTCGGCCGATCAGAGAAGTACAGGGCAAACTTGGCTCGACTCACAGCGCCTTGTACGCCCCTCATTCAGCCCTCACCGGCTGCATCCGAGCCTATCTATCGCGCAGCACCCGCGAAATCGCCGCCCTGACTCCCGAGGAGCGTCGCAATCACTTCCCACCCACCTCTACCTGCGTCATCGTTTGGGTTATCCGCGGGCAGGATTCTCGCGTGCCCGACAAATGCACGTCCTTGCCCGTTGCATTTTCAGGCCCACACACGCGCCCCTCGTTCAGCGACAACGGAAACGAGGTTCATTTCTTCACGCTGCTGATCTATCCCGATGCCATACAGGCACTCACCGGCCTGGAGATCAGGCCGCACATCAACTGTTACAGCCCGTTCGCCTCACTGTTCGATTCAGACTGGCAGGACATGGCACACGCGGTACTGACGGCCCCGGATGATGGGGCGCGGGTCAGGTTGATCGAGGAATTCCTGGGGCCGCGCTGGGCGACAGCCACGCAGAGCCACGACTCAGTGACTACCGTGCCCCCTTACTCGGCGGCAATGGCCCGTGCACATCGCCTGGCAGCCTGGTCCAGCGATGTGGCCCTGCGCGCAACCGTTCAAGGCCGAGGCCAGAGCGAACGACAGGTCGACAGGCGGATCAAGAGCTGGACCGGCCAGACGCTACGGCAACTGCGTGGCCTGGGTCGGATAGAAGAAGTGCTACTGGCGGCGAATCCAGTCGCATCGGGTGTCGCGCCAGCATGGTCCAAGCTGGCTGCTGACAGCGGTTTCTCCGATCAACCCCATCTTTGCCGAGAGTTCCGACGCTACACCGGATTCAGTCCGGATGAATTGAAACGCTGCCTGGACCATGAAAGCTTCTGGGTCTACCGCATCTGGGCTTAGGCCCCTTCCAGTTTGTCCGAAACATTCAATACGGCGCCGGATTGCACGGATATATTCGAGGTCTGTTCCACTCCGAGGCGAATCGGCCGCCCAATAAAATGACACTTCGATTTCATACCGTCTGTACATGGGTTTGTGCATTGTGCCTGGCACTGGCCCTGATCTGGATGTGGGTGCCAGAACTTCTGCTGCAAAGCTGGAATGTCGGCTACACCGAGGCAACCGGTTTGGTGGCGCGGCGCTCGGCCGCACTATTCCTGGGCATCGCCCTGATGCTGGCGCGCTTGCGCAGCGCCCCGCCCTCAGTTGCCAGAACGGCGGTAGCCGATGGCTTCGCCGTGACCGGCGGCGTCCTGGCGGTGTTGGGTGTGGGGGAACTGTGGGCGGGTCATGCGGGGCCGGGTATCTTGTCGGCCGTACTGGTGGAGCTCATTACCGCCTGGGCGCTCGCGTCCAGCGTTCGACACAAACCTGCCCCCAGGTCTGAGGAGCCGTAGCCTGCCAGGTATCACGTCCAGAGCTGACGCTGGGGCGCATCCCGGCAGGGCCGACTGACAACCGCCAGCCCTGCCGCTGATATACCGAGAGTGTTATTGATCATCCTCACGCCGTGGCAACGGCGGCCGGTACTCATTGGCCTCTTCGGCATCGGGCGCTTGCATGGAGCTCGCGGGCATGAATACATGGGTCAGCAGCTCGCGGGCATCGACGTCGAGCACCCCAGGCACTGCGCGGACCCGATCAATGACCTGCTCGCACTGGCGATGGGTCAGCACCCGGCCACTCAACGACACCGTACCGGCATGGGTTTTCACATGGATATGCAGGCTTTGCGCGGAGTCCGCCATGGCCAGGGCGGATTTGACCCGGGCGGTGGTCCACGTGTCGTGCACGGCCATGCCCAGATCGTGGGAGTAATGCTGCAAGGAATGGTTTTTCATGGCAGAACCCTCTGTCGAGTCTTCAGACGTACTGTTCATACCCGGGGCGCGGCTGTGGAGTACGCGCCACCGCCACACAGACGCTGATTAATTATAGTGCGCTCTGCCCAAAAGCGACGGCAGGCGCCCGGCGGCACCCCATCCAACCCCTACTCGGAACGCGACTGAGCCCGGACCCGCCGGAAGGCATGGGGCGATTCCCCCGTCCAGCGCTTGAACGCATGGATAAAGCTGGCGGATTCCGAATACCCCAACGTCTCGGCAATCTGCTCGATCTGCAGGCGCGAGCCCGTCAGCAAACGTTCGGCCATGGCCTGGCGCACTTCGTCGCACAAGCCGAGATAGGTCGCGCCCTCCTCCTGCAAGCGGCGCCGCAAGGTCCGCACCGACATGCACAAAGTGATAGCCAGCTGCCCCATCGCCGGCATGGCGGCCGGCTGCGCGGCCAGCAACTCGCGTACCCGCCCGGCCAACCCGGCGCTCTTCGGCCCGACCGGCAAACCTCGGCGACACTGGTCATGGGCGATATGCAGCGCCAGGGGATCGGCCAACGCCAGCAGGATATCCGCGTCGGCCTGGCTGAAGACCAGGGCGCTTTTCGGCGCATTGAAGCGCGGGCGTACACCGATGAATTGCTGATAGAGCGCCATATCGGCCGGCTCGGCAAAGCTGAACTCGATGGCCCGAGGGATCGCCGTGCGTCCGAGCAGATCGCTGGCGATCTTCAATCCGGCGACAAAGGAGCGCTCGACGATGAACGGGCGCAAATCCAGGGGGATATCGCTCTCTTCGCATTCGATCCGCAGGTCCGTCGCCTGGGCGTCGACCACCACGCGCACCAGGCTGGCATTCAACTCCGAGTAATACGGAATCAGTGAAAAGGCATCGCGCAACGTGGAACTGCTGACCAGGGCAAAGCCCAGCGCGGCCAGCGAAGTGAAGCGGTAGCGCGAACCCACTTCCAGGCCCAGGCCTGTGACGCACCCACAGTGCTTGAGCAGGTTACGGATCAGGCGAAATTCCTGCTCGAAGGAAACCAGATGGGTCGGGGTTTCCAGGTCCGCGAGCTCAAGCCCGGAGCCCGCGAGAAAGTCCACGGTCGACAGGCCACGCTCAACGCCGACCTTGGCCATGATCACCGCACTGCTGATGCTACGCTGTTGATTATTCACTCGCGCGTCGACTCCGCCAAAAGGAACCCAAGGTCGATCACAGTGCACTCCCTATCAATAATATGGCCGAACAGATCATGTTCACCCCAGACGCCATCTCTAGACTATTGCTAACGCAAGACCGCGCAACACTCGCCCGCTTCGATCCGGACACTAACCGTCAGCGGCGCTCTCCATTTTGCCCATTTGACCAGAAGCCTCGACCGAGATGAACACCCGCCCTCCCCGTATCCCCCGTCCGGACAGACGCCTGCCAGGCAGCGCAAAAGTGCTGGCCGGAGCACTGGCCTGCCTGGCACTGGCAGGCTGCAAGCAACCGCCGTCGATCAGCGTGGTCGGTGCGTATTTCCCGGACTGGCTGTTTTGCGCGATCGCCGGCGTCCTGCTGACCCTTCTGGTCAGGGCCGTGCTGCTCAGGACACAGCGTACCCCATGGCTACAGCCATGGGTGCTGAGCTACCCACTGCTGGCGCTGGTTTTTTCGCTGTTGAGCTGGCTGGTCTTTTTCTAACCCGGGCGTTTCCCCATGCAAACACATTCGTCATCACAGGTTCCTCGTCGACTGCTCATCGCCGCCCTCTGCATCGCCGCCCTGGGCCTGCTGCTCTGGGTGATCGCCCGGCTGGATGCGCAGCCGCGCACCGACGACGCCTACGCCTATGCCGATACCGTCAATGTCACCCCGCAGGTCAGCGGGCGCATCGTCGAGTTGCCGGTGCGGGAAAACCAGCAGGTGCATCAGGGCGATGTGCTGATGCGCATCGATCCACGCCCCTACCAGGCGGCACTGGACGAGGCCAAGGCGTCGCTGGTGGAGCTGGATCGGCAGATCGGCCTGAACGAACGGCAGATCGCCGCCCAACGCTTGAACGCCGAGGCCGCCCATGCCGAAATCGAGCGGGTCCAGGCCCAGGCCAAGCAAAGCGGCGACACCCTCAGGCGCCAGGAAGCCCTGCTGTCCCACGGTTATATCTCCGCGGAAGCCATCGACCAGTCACGAACTTCCAGGCTCAGCGCCTTGTCGCAACTCAATGTCAGCCAACTGCAAGCGCGCCAGGCCAGCACCGCGGTCAGCGGCGTCGATGCCCAGGTGGCCCATCGGGCGGTGATTGAAGCGCAGATCGCCCGGGCGGCACTGAACGTCGAGTACAGCACTGTTCGCGCGCCGTTCGACGGCCGTGTGGTCGGCCTCAAGACCACCGCCGGCCAGTTCGCCTCGGCAGGCCAGTCGGTGTTCAGCCTGATCGACACCGGGCATTGGTTCGTGGTCGCGAATTTTCGCGAAACCGAGCTGAAAAACATTCGCCCGGGCGACGCCTCCACCGTCTACCTGATGAGCGATACCCGCCGGACATTCAGCGGCAATGTCGACTCGATCGGCTTTGGCGTATTTCCGGACGATGGCGGGAGTGATGTCAACGGCTTGCCCAAGGTCGCGCGGTCGATCAACTGGGTCCGGGTTTCACAACGTTTTCCGGTGCGCATCCGGGTCAATGGCTCGGACCTGCAGCCGTTTCGCCTTGGGGCGTCGGCGGTGGCGGTCATCAACACCGGTAACAGCCCGACGCCCGCCTCGACGACCCCGACGCCATGAAGGGAGAAGCGCGGGGACAATCGTTATGGGACATTTTCAAGGAAGAAATGAGCGATCACCCTGGCCGAGTGAACGCGGTCCTTCGTCATCTGCTCGCCTGCACGATCGTCATCCTGATCGCCATGAGCTTGCAGGTGCCGTTGCTGTCGATCTCCCTGGTGCTGGTGTTCTTCGTGAGCCAGTCGAGCGTGGCCCTGACCCGGATGCTCGGCACGCTGTTTATCGTCAGCACCACGCTGGCCGTGGGCGTGGCGATCCTGTTGCTCAAATTCAGCTTCGACTATCCCCTGCTGCGCATCACCGGCGCCAGTCTGGTGTTTTTCGCCAGCGTGTTTTTCATGCGCACTTGTCGGCTCAGCCCTTTGTTTTTCGTGGTGGCCCTGATAACCATCTATATCCAGAGCCAGGTGGACCTCAATAACGATCCCGAAGCCCTGACCCGGGCCTGCCTCTGGGCCTGGATCGCGATTGTCTATCCGACGCTGGTGACCGTGGTGGTCAACACCCTGCTGCTGCCGGCACCGCCGCCACCCGGTGAAGCGGCATCGGCCCCCAAGCCACCGCTGCTGGTGGCCGATGCCTTTGAAAACCCGGTCTATCTGCAGTTCGCCTTCAAGACCCTGCTCGCCGCGCTGCTGTGCTACCTGCTGTACACGGCGGTCGACTGGCCGGGTATCCACACCGCCATGCTTACCTGCCTGATCACGGCCATGCCGAGCCTGGAAAAAACCCTGCACAAAGGCCTGTTGCGCATCATCGGCTGCCTGGTCGGCAGCGCCCTGGCCCTGATGTGCATGGTCTGGGTGGTGCCACAGATCGACAGCATCGTCGGCCTGTTGCTGATGAGCCTGCCGGTGCTGGGCCTGGCCGCCTGGGTCAGCGCCGGTTCGCCGCGCAGCAGCTATGCCGGGATCCAGATCGTGTTCGGCTTCGCCCTGGCGCTGCTGGCCGACTTCGCGCCGATGACCAATCTGAGCGAAATCCGCGATCGGCTGGTGGGCATATTGCTGGGGGTCATCGTGACAGCCCTGATTCATGCCGGATTGTGGCCGGAGTCCGCGAAAGCCTGAGGCCAGCCCTCTGCGGCAGATTGCCGCTGGCCTTTGCCCGCCGTGCTCGACGTGGCAAGATCACAGCCCTCTTCCTGCCCCTGACCGGGAACCCACGTGCCCCGCACTCGAACCCAGCAGCGATTCGCAACCTGGATGGCCATGCTGGCCCTGGGTCTGCTGCTGTTCGTGCCGACGATTTCCCGTACCGTCCAGGCCCTGGAGCACCAGCCACCAAGTGGCATCGAGTGCCCCGAACATGCCATGGACATGGCCCACCACGCGGGCGGGCACGAGCATAACGGCACCCACGAAACGCTCGACGCCTGCGGCTACTGCTCACTGTTTCACGACAGCCCGGCCCTGCTCTGGGCCGTGGCGGTACTGCCGCCGCTGGTGCCGGCCACCCCAACCCTTATTTCCTGCAAAACACCCAGCCCGGCCTATCAATGGCCCCTGGACCTGTGTCCGCGCGGGCCGCCCCAGGCCTGATCCAGGCAGTTCCCCAACAACAAACCATCCGCTGAACATCGCGAGCGCCCTGGCGCCCGTGGTTTTTCCGCGTGTTTTGTCGCCCTGAATCACGGATCCATACCGATGCCCATGACTCCCCAGCAACGCGCCCTCGGCGCGTTGAAGCGTCCGGCCGCCCTTTTGCCGGCTGGACGCCTGTCAACCCTGAACCACGCCCTGCTCTCGGCTCTGGCCAGCGGCCTGGTGCTGCTGCCGACCGCCCTGCCGGTACACGCCGACACCCCGGCGCCGAGCACCAGCAGTGCCGACGCCAACCCCATCGTCCTCGGCAATGTCACGGTGACCGCCGACGACCAGGTACAGCCGCTGCCCCATGCTATCGCCAGCGCCCCGGCGGTGGTGGAAAGCCGCAGCGCCGAGCAGATCCAGGACAGCGTCAACCTGATGACCTCGGCCGAGGCCCTGAAATACCTGCCAAGCCTCGAAGTGCGCGAACGCTATATCGGCGACCGCAACGGCATCGTCTCCACCCGCACCACCGGGACCGTGTCCAGCGCCCAGTCGCTGGTCTACGCCGACGACCTGCTGCTCTCCAACCTGCTGGGCAACAGCTACAGCTTCCCGCCGCGCTGGGGCCTGGTCTCGCCCAGCGAGATTTCCCGGGTCGACGTCATGTATGGGCCGTTCAGCGCGCTTTACCCGGGCAACTCCCTGGGCGGCGTGGTCACCCTGGAAACCCGCATGCCGACCCGCCCGGAATTCCACGCGGCAATCACTGGCGCGCAACAGGACTTCAAGCTCTACGGCACCCACGAGAACTACAACAGCGGCAACGTCAGCCTGGCCGGCGGCAACCGCGTCGGGCCGTTCTCGGCCTGGGTCTCCTACGACCATCTCGACGCCCAGGGCCAGCCGATGAGCTTTGCCACCTCCAGCCTCTCGAGCAGGACCGCCGCGGCCTCGGCCACCCGCGTCAGCGGCGCGCAGCAGGACACCGACCAGAACGGCAACCCGCGCCTGGTGTTCGGCGGCTATTCCATCGACCACAGCGTCCAGGACCAGGGCAAGCTCAAGCTTGGCTGGGACATCAACCCGGACGTCACTGCGATCTACACCCTGGGTTTGTGGGCCGACGACTCCCATACCAGCGTCGACAGCTACCTGAAGAACAGCGCCGGCCAGACCTTCTACAATGGCCCGGTGAATATCGGCGGCAAGGCCTACACGGTGTCAGGCCTCAACCCCGGCAGCACCGACGAGCTGCATATCCTCAATGCCCTGTCGGTGGGCAGCGATACCCGGGGCCCGTTCGACTGGCATGCCGCCTACAGCAACTACCAGTACCTCAACGAAGAATCGCGCTCGGCTTCCAACTATGGCCAGACCTCGGCCGGCACCCGCCAGGTGCAGGACGGTACCGGTTGGCAGACCGGAGAGCTGCGCGGGATCTGGCGTCCGCAACCGCTGTTCGGCCAGGCCCATGAAGTCACCTTCGGCTATCACATCGATGACTACCTGCTGAAGCAGGACACCTACCAGGTCAGCGACTGGCAAAACGGCAACGGCGGAGCGAAGAGCGCGGCCTCCGGCGGCGAGACCCGCACCCAGGCACTGTACCTGCAGGACGTCTGGAAACTGGCGCCGCGCTGGACCCTGACCCTCGGTGGCCGCGAGGAATACTGGCAAGCCTTCGACGGCTTCAACCTCAACACCGCGACCACCCCGGCCCAGGTCAGCTACCCCGACCAGCGTCGCCACAACTTCTCGCCCAAGGCGGCGCTGGCCTTCGACATCACTCCGGAACTGCAAACACGCTTTTCCTACGGCCGAGCGGTGCGCTACCCGACGGTGACCGAGCTGTTCCAGCAGGTCACCAGCGGCAACCAGCTGGTACAGAACAACCCCAACCTCAAACCCGAGGACGTGCAATCCTACGACTGGACCACGCAGTACAGCTGGAGCCAGTACCAGATGCGCGTCTCGCTGTTCCAGGAGAATCGCCGCAACGCCCTGTTCTCGCAGACCGACACCACGGTCAGCCCCAACCTGACCCAGGTCGAGAACATCGACCGCGCACGTATCCGTGGCGTGGAAACCGCCCTCGATGCCCACGACGTCGGCCTCGACGGACTGGACCTGTCGGGCAGCCTCACCTATGCCGAATCCGAGGTGCAGCAGGACAGCCTGGCGCCGGCCGCCGAAGGCAAGGAGTTCCCGCGTATCCCGCGCTGGCGCAGCCGGATCTCGGCGGTCTACCACCAGAACGCGCAGCTGACCTACGCCCTCGGCTACCGCTACTCCAGCGGCGCCTACAGCACCCTGCTGAACACCGACAGCAACCATGACACCTATGGCGGCATCAGCAGCTACAGCGTGTTCGACATCAAGGCCAGCTACAAGATCGACGCGCACCTGACGGCCTCGGCCGGCGTCGACAACCTGGGCAATGAAAAGTACTTCGTCAGCCCGCATCCCTATCAGCAGCGCACCGCCTTCCTGGGGCTCAACTATGACTATTGATCCGGCACTGCACGACGCCATTCACCAGAGCGGGAGCCACGCCCCATGACCACGCTCACAACGGCCAACAAGCGCGCAGGGCTCTATCGGCTGATCTGGCGCTGGCATTTCTATGCCGGCCTGTTCTGCATTCCCTTTGTCCTCGCCCTGTCGCTGAGCGGTTCGATCTACCTGTTCCGTCCGCAGATCGACGCGTTGCTCGACAGCCCCTACAACCACGTCCAGGCCGATGCGTCACGGAGGCCGATCAGTGAACAGATACAAGCGGCCCTGGCGTTGGTGCCCGGCAGCGTAGTCAACGCCTATCAACTGCCGGACGGCCCGACCGAGGCCGTGCAGATCCTGGTGGGTAAAGGCGATGCGTTGCAGCGGGTCTATATCGACCCGGTGACGGCCAAGGTGGTGCACCAGGTGGCGGATGACGAGCGCTTCACCCGCCAGCTGTTCCACTTGCACGGTGAATTGCTGATGGGCGGCCTGGGTTCGGCGCTGGTGGAACTGGCCGCCGGCTGGACCATTGTCATGCTGCTTTCCGGGCTCTATCTCTGGTGGCCGAAAGGCGGTCGCCTGGCCGGGGTCATCTATCCGCGACTGGGCCAACGTGGCCGGCTGTTCTGGCGGGACCTGCATGCGGTGGTCGGCTTCTGGATCTCGCTGTTCGCGGTCCTGCTGATCCTCAGCGGCCTGCCCTGGGCGACCGTTTGGGGCGGCGCCCTCAAGGAAGTGCGGCAGTGGGCCGCGAGCCACGCCGTGGAACAGGACTGGACCACCGGCCGGGCTTCGGAAATGGCCCAGCGGCGGGCGATGAACATGCCCATGACCGACGAGCACGCCAATATGCCTGGCATGCACCACGATATGCCGATACCGACGAGCCCCCCCATCGCTCCGGACTACAGCCCGCTGGAGCGCCTGGTGCCAATGGTCCAGGCGCTACACCTGCCGTCGCCGGTTCTGATCACCCCGCCCTCGGCACAGTCACCCAAATGGACCGCCCGCTCCGACGCTGCGAACCGCCCACAGCGGGTCAACCTGACGCTAGACCCGGTCGGCGGCACGGTGCTCAAGCGTGTCGACTTCAGCCAGCGTCCCCTGCTCGACCGTGTCATCGGCTACGGCGTGGCGGTCCACGAAGGCCAACTGTTCGGCCTGGCCAACCAGTTGCTCGGCCTGCTCACCACCTTCGGCCTGATGACCCTGTCCCTCAGCGCCCTGGTGCTCTGGTGGCGCCGACGCCCCCAGGGCGCCCTCGGCGCACCGCCGGCCCTGGCCGAAAGCCGTTATCCGGCCGTCATGCTCGGTGTGCTGGTGCTGCTCGGCCTGTACCTGCCCTTGCTCGGCGCCTCCATGCTGATGCTATGGCTGCTGGAGCGTTGCCTGCTGTCACGGGTCAGGCCGCTGCGCAACTTCCTCGGCCTGGCCGCCGGATAAGGCCTAGGCCCGGGGCGCCGGCCAGTTGTCGGGGATCACCGCAATCACGTCGATCTCCATCAGCCATTGCGGCTGGCCAAGCCCCGAGATCACCAGGCCGGTGGAGATCGGGAACACCCCCTTGAGCCATTTGCCGACCACCTGGTACACCGGCTCGCGGTAACGCGGGTCGATGATATAGGTGGTGGTCTTGACGATATGAGAGAGGTCCGAGCCGGCCTCTTCCAGCAGTTGCTTGACGTTTTTCATCGCCTGCTCGGCCTGCGCCCCGGGGTCGCCGAGCCCCACCAGATTGCCGTCGAAATCGGTGCCGATCTGGCCACGGACATACACCGTGTTGCCCGCCCGCACGGCCTGGCACAGGTCATTGTCCAGCGACTGGTTCGGGTAGGTGTCCTTGGTGTTGAACATGCGGATACGCGTATGGGTGGGCGTGGACATTGATAACTCCTCGAAAGAAAGACAACGCCGCACAGCGCAGTGCGGCGGGCGGACATCAAGCGCTGACGGCGGACCGGGTCACTGAGGGGCTGGCAGCGGCCATATCCGCCTCACGCTGGGCGGCATCGCGATAGGTGAGGTACTGGCGCTGGATGGCAATCTGATCGGCGATGTATTTGGCATCGTGCCAAACACCCCAGATAAACGACGAACCCCGGCGTGACTGCCACGGCAGCCCGAGAAAGTAGATCCCCGACTCGCTGGACACACCGCGCTGATGGCGTGGCTTGCCCTTGTCGTCGAAGGCATCGACCTTCATCCAGCTGTAATCGGTGGCAAAGCCGGTGGCCCAGATAATCGTGGTGATGCCCGCTTCGGCCAGGTCGAGTTGGAGAATCGGCCGGGTCACACACTCGGGATCCGGGAAGGTGCGACGGGCCTCCGGGTCCGGCGGCAGGTCGAGGCCGTTGCGCTCGATATAGGCGTCAGCGGCATTGAGCAGCGCGAGATAATTCTCGTCGCCCCGGTCCAGATTGTCCGCCAGGTCGGCCTGGAAACTGACCACACCGTTATCGAACGACCGGGTCAGCCCCACCAGTTTCAGGCCGCGCTGGGCCAGCTCGCGGAAGTCCACCGTGCGCCCGCCCTCGGCGCCGCTGACGGCAATGGTCACGTGCTCCCTACCCGGCTTCATGGCCGCCGCATCCCATTCGCCGAGTACCCCCAGCCACCAGCAGAAATCACGCTGGCGATAGGCCCGTGGAGGCCGGTCGTGCTGGCCCACCGAGAGGTACACGGTGCGGCCGCCGCGTTGCAGCTCATCGGCGATCTGCGTCCCCGAAGAACCGGCACCCACCACCAGCACGGCGCCCGCGGGCAATTGCTGGGGATTGCGGTACTGCGCGGAGTGGATCTGGTTGAGGCCGGGGTCCCGGGGCGCAATCGCCGGAATCACCGGGCGCTGGAACGGCCCGGTGGCCACCACCACGCGACGGGTCTGGATCACGCCCTCGGAGGTTTCCACGGTGAAGCCCGGCCGGCCGCTATTGCGCTCGACCTTTTTCACTTCCACACCGGTGCGGATCGGCGCATTGAACTTGCGGGCATAGGCCTCGAAATAATCCGCCACCCGCTCTTTCGGGGCGAAGGCATCCGGACTGAGATCATCGAACTCCAGGCCTGGAAAACGATCGTGCCAGGCCGGCCCATTGGCCACCAGCGAATCCCAGCGGCCGCTGCGCCAGGCTTCGGCAATACGATTGCGTTCGAGCACCAGGTGCGGCACGCCGAGTTTGCTCAGATGCTCGCTCATGGCCACGCCGGCCTGGCCGGCGCCCACAACAAGCGTATCGATTTCAATGATTCCAGCTGTCATGCCTGTGTCCTTCTCGAAGGCGAGTGTGCAGGCATTCTGTGCAGATACAGGGAATAGCGAAATTATGATTTTTGTCGTCGCAAGGCAGGAAAAAACTAGGCCTGGGGGGAAACCTCAGGCCGGCGCTGGAGTGGCCCCCTCCTGTTGGACCAGCATGCCGTGGCACATCAGCCCCAGGACACTGCGCATGTGCCGGGCGTGGGCCTCACGGTCCGGGGTCGGTTCAGTGGCCAGGCGGATAAAGGCGACATTGGCGTACTGGTTGAACAGTGTCGCCGCCACCTCGATATCCACGCTGTCGCGCACTTTGCCCAGGCGTTGAAAGTGCACCAGCAGCGCTTTGGTTTCCTCGATGACCGCGCTGTTCCACGGCTGCAAGGCCTGGGACAGCTCGCCGGTAAACAGCGACGGCGCCAGCTCCCGCCACAGGGAAGCGGGCATGGCCTGCAACTGATAATGGGTCATCAGCCCTTCAAGCTCGCACAAGGCCTCCAGCGGGTCGCTGTTGTCATCGAGATGGGCGCGCGCCTCGCGCATCGCCTGCTCGTCGGGGGCCTTGAGCAAGGCCACGAGAATCTCCTGCTTGCCGCCGAAATAATTCACCACCGTAGGTGCCGAGACCCCGGCCTGGTTGGCGATCTGCTCCAGGCTGGTGGCGGCGAAACCGTTGGCCTTGAACAGCAGCAGCGCGGCCTCGGCGATCACTTGCCGGCGCTGTTCCTTTTGCCGCTCTCTGAGTCCGCTCATGTAGGTCCTGAGGTGATTTTTCGTAGGTCCAAGCCTACTGAAATAGTTTTCCACCAACAAATATTTTCTTTACAAAAATATTTTTAAGTGCCAAATATTATTTAGCCACCCCACCCCAAGGAGATAATCCATGTCCGCCGAACTCGACCCCAATCGCAGCACCCGCGACTACCAGGCGTCCGATGCCGCCCACCACATCCATGCGTTCGTCGACCAGAAAGCGCTCAATGCGCAAGGCCCGCGGGTGATGGTCGGCGGCGACCGCCTGACGCTCTGGGACAATGATGGCAAGCGCTACCTGGACGGCATGTCGGGCCTGTGGTGCACCCACCTCGGTTATGGCCGCAAGGACCTGGCCGCCGCTGCCCACGCGCAGCTGGAACAACTGCCCTATTACAATATGTTCTTCCACACCACCCACCCGGCGGTGATCGAACTCTCCGAACTGCTGTTCAGCCTGTTGCCGTCCCACTACAGCCACGCCATCTATACCAACTCCGGCTCAGAGGCCAATGAGGTGCTGATCCGCACGGTGCGCCGGTTCTGGCAGGTGATGGGCAAGCCGGAGAAAAAAGTCATGATCGGCCGCTGGAACGGCTACCACGGCTCGACCCTGGCGGCGACCGCCCTGGGCGGCATGAAGTTCATGCATGAAATGGGCGGCACCATCCCGGATGTGGCGCACATCGACGAGCCCTACTGGTTCGCCCACGATGGCGATCTGAGCCCGGAGGCATTTGGCCTGCGCGCGGCCCGCCAGTTGGAAGAGAAAATCCTCGAACTGGGGGCCGACAAGGTCGCCGCCTTTGTCGCCGAGCCCTTCCAGGGTGCCGGCGGCATGATCATTCCCCCCGCCACCTATTGGCCGGAAATCCAGCGCATCTGCCGTCAGTACGACGTGCTGCTGTGCGCCGACGAAGTCATCGGCGGCTTTGGCCGAACCGGCGAATGGTTCGCCCACCAGACGTTCGGCTTCGAGCCCGATACGCTGTCGATTGCCAAGGGCCTGACCTCGGGCTACATCCCCATGGGTGGCCTGATCCTGTCGCGGCGCATGGCCGAAGCCCTGGTGGAAAAAGGCGGTGTTTTCGCCCACGGGCTGACCTACTCCGGCCACCCGGTGGCGGCGGCAGTGGCCATTGCCAACTTGAAGGCCTTGCGTGATGAAGGCGTGGTGCAGCAGGTGAAAACCGACACCGGGCCTTATCTGCAGAACTGCTTGCGGGAAGTGTTCGGCGAGCATCCGCTGGTAGGCGAGATCCAGGGCGTCGGCCTGGTCGCCGCGCTGCAGTTCGCCGAAGACAAGGCCAGTCGCAAGCGCTTTGCCAACGAGAACGAGATCGCCTGGCGCTGCCGCACCCTCGGTTTCGAGGAAGGCCTGATCATCCGCTCGACCCTGGGCCGCATGATCATGGCGCCGGCCCTGATCGCCACGCGGGCGGAGCTGGACGAACTGGTGGACAAGACTCGCATCGCGGTTGATCGCACAGCCCGCGAGTACGGCCGCCTGTAACGCCCGACGCCCACTGACAAGTTTTTACTTAACCAAGCGCCATAAAAAACCTCGTTTCGCCCGCTGCCGCTGATGGACAGAATGCAGTCATACCCAATCCCCGCCCGGGCAGCCTCTGCGCAGGCTGTCCGGGGCGCGGATGGCGACTCTGGACGGAAACAGGATCACCCCACCATGACGTTTTCAATCGTCGCCCGTTGTGCCGAAACAGGCCAATTGGGCATAGCCATCAGTTCATCCAGCATTGCCGTCGGCGCCCGTTGCCCCTGGCTGCGCCCCAGTGTGGGGGCGGTCGCCACCCAGAACATCACCCTCCCCGCTCTCGGCCCGCAGGTGCTCGACCAGCTGGAACTCGGGCTGTCGCCTGCGCAAGCCCTGGACAAGGCGCTGACCCGCAACGGCTACAGTCAATTCAGGCAGTTGACCGCCATCGATCACCTGGGCAACACCGCGCACTTCAGTGGCGGCGAAACCCTGGGCTGCCACAATGCGCTGTCCGGCGAGCAGTGTGTGGCCGCCGGAAACATGCTGGCGAACCCGGGGGTGATCGAAGCCCTGGTGTACACCTTCGAAACCAGCGGCGGGCAACTCGCCGATCGCCTGGTCGCCGCCATGCAAGCCGCGGTGGCGGCCGGTGGCGAAGCAGGACCCGTGCATTCGGCGGCCATGGTGGTGGTCGGCGAACTGATCTGGCCGATCATCGACCTGCGGGTCGACTGGGCGGATGAAGACCCGGTGGGCAAGCTGGCGCAACTCTGGGCCGACTACAGCCCGCAAGTGCAGGACTATATCGTCCGCGCCCTGGACCCGACCAAGGCGCCCAGCTACGGCGTGCCCGGAGATGAATAGATGAACAGCAGCCGCGATCTACTGGCCGCGCTGATCGCCTTCGACACCACCAGCCGTGAGTCCAACCTGCACTTGATCGAGTTTGTCCGCGACTACCTGGCGCGGCTGGATGTTCCTTGCCAACTGATCTTCAACGAGGCGCGCAGCAAGGCCAACCTGTTCGCCACCCTGGGCCCGGACGACCGTCCGGGCATCGTGCTCTCCGGCCATACCGACGTGGTACCGGTGGACGCCCAGCCCTGGACTGTCGCGCCGTTCGAACTGAGCGAAAAGGACGGCAAGCTCTACGGTCGCGGCACCGCCGACATGAAGGGCTATATCGCCTGTGTGCTGGCGGCCGTGCCGCAATTGCTGGCCGCGCCGTTGCGCATGCCGGTGCACATCGCCCTGTCCTATGACGAAGAAGTCGGTTGCCTGGGCGTGCGCTCGCTGCTCGCCGAACTTGAACAGCGGCCGCACAAGCCGCTGCTGTGCGTTATCGGCGAACCCACCGAACTCAAGCCGGTGCTCGGCCACAAGGGCAAGCTGGCGATGCGCTGCGATGTCCACGGCGCGGCCTGTCACTCGGCGTACGCCCCCCAGGGCGTCAATGCCATCGAATACGCCGCCGAACTGATCGGCGAACTGGGGCGTATCGGTTCACAGCTGCGCGCCCCGCACTTGCACGACCCACGCTTCGACCCACCCTTCAGCACCGTGCAGACCGGGCTGATCAGCGGTGGCAAGGCGCTCAATATCGTCCCCGCCGACTGCCGCTTCGATTTCGAAGTGCGGGCACTCCCCAACCTCGATCCCCGTGAAGTCGCCCAGCAGTTGGAGCAGTACGCCGAACAACAAGTACTGCCGAAAATGCGTGCCGTCAACGAGGCCAGCAACATCCGCTTTTCCGAACTCTCGGCCTACCCCGGACTGGCCACCGACCCGCAGAGCGAAGCGGCGCGGTTGATCGCGCAGTTCTGTGGATCGAGCGAGTTCAGCACCGTGGCCTTCGGCACCGAAGGCGGGTTGTTCGACGCCATCGGCATTCCGACGGTAGTCTGCGGCCCCGGCAGCATGGACCAGGGCCACAAGCCCGATGAGTTTGTCAGCCTTGAGCAGCTCCAGGGCTGCGATGCCATGCTCCAGCGCCTGATCCAGGCGCTGCGAAGCTGATCCCTCAGGCGTCCAGCTTGGGCGCCAAGACCTCGCGGCAATGGTCGACAAACAACTGCGCCGGCTTGGTCAGTTGCCCACGGTGCAACCAGGCGGCGGACAACCCGGAGCCGGTGACCTGCTCGGCCAACGGCACGCGTACCACCTTCTGCCCGTCGTAGGTGTAATCGGAATATGGCCGGGTGACCAGAATTGAAAAGCCGAACCCGCGCCCGACCATACCCCGGACCATTTCAATGGAAGGCGAGCTGAACAGGATATGCGGGGTCAGGCCCAGCTCCTCGAAGATGCTCACAAAGTAGGTCCGGCTGGGTTGCACATCCAGCAGCACCATCGGCTCCAGCACCAGGTCGTGCAACGAGACCTTGGCCTGGTGGGCGAAACGGTGCCCTTCCGGCAACAGCGCATAGGGTTGCTGCGGCGCCATCAGCGGTACGGTATCGATGGTGCTGTCCAGGTCATGTTCATAAAGAATGGCCAGATCGATACTGCCCGACGTCAGCGCCTGCACCAGTTCCTGTTGTTCGCCATCGCGAATACGGATCTCCACCCCCGGCCAGCGGTCGCGAAAGCCGGCGATCAGGCGCGGCAGATAGAGCGGCGCGACGGTTTCGAAACAGCCGATATCGATCTGCCCGGCAACCACATCGTTGTCCGCCAAGGCATTCTGCTCGAACTCGTGGGCCACCCGCAGCAGCTCCTGGGCCTTGCGGTAGAACCGTGCACCACTGGGGGTCAGCGATACGCCCTGGGCGTGATGGCGGATAAACAATTGCACGGCAAAGCTTTCTTCCAGGTGCTTGATCGCGGTCGACACCGAAGGCTGGGCGATATAGAGCTTGCGGGAGGCTTCGGCGACGCTGCCGCACTCGACAGTGGTGACGAAATATCTGAGTTGTCGCAAGTTGTAAGCGGCCATGGCTACCTCGGAAATGGCAAAGCGAATGCATCCACATCGCCCATCAAGAATCGGGCCGGGTCCTCAGAAGCTTACACGCCACCGGTAAAAACCGTACCGCGCGCACTGCCCCGACGACGTGAGCATCCAGCCGATTCTGCGGTGTTCACGAAACGCGAGAAACCATTAATTTCCTGGGGCCTGACGCTAAAAAACCTGTCCAGGCACGCGCCATTTCAGTGCACGCCTGATGAGTTTTTTTATCGATAGCGAAGACATTTTTACTCATTTCGTGGACCGCGCACTTCCCCCACTATCGGCACAACGGATCGTGGACATGGCCCATCAGAGGCTATTTTGGAGGGTGCAGTGACTGACTTGAACACGTGGCAACGCCTGGCGGGACAGCAGCGCCTGATCGATGTCGCCTGTATTGACGGGCGGGCCCATACGGCCCGGGACGGCGCCACATTCGCCGTGATCAACCCCGCCACCAACGCCTTGCTCGCGCGGGTCACGGCCTGCTCGGACGTCGATATCGACAGGGCCGTGCGGGTGGCCCGCAACAGTTTCGACAACGGGCCCTGGGCCCGGATGCAGCCCAGGGAGCGCAAGGCGATCCTGCTGCGGCTCAGCGAGTTGACCCTGGCCCACCGCGAGGAGCTGGCGTTGCTCGACTCCTTGAGCATGGGC
Source organism: Pseudomonas gingeri (assembly GCF_013385425.1). Lineage (GTDB taxonomy): Bacteria > Pseudomonadota > Gammaproteobacteria > Pseudomonadales > Pseudomonadaceae > Aquipseudomonas > Aquipseudomonas gingeri_D. The sequence goes on from NZ_JACAQA010000025.1 coordinate 44,464, forward strand.
AAACCGGTCATGGATGCCTACAACATCGATGTCCCCGGCGCGGCCCAGGTCTTTGCCTGGTACGCCGAAAGCCTCGACAAACTCTACGACCAGGTGGCGCCCACCGGACCCGGCACCCTGGCGACCATCACCCGGGTACCGTTGGGTGTGATCGCGGCCGTGGTGCCGTGGAACTTCCCCCTGGACATGGCGGCCTGGAAAGTCGCGCCGGCCCTCGCGGCAGGCAACAGTGTGATTCTCAAGCCCGCCGAGCAATCGCCCTTCTCCGCCCTGCGCCTGGCCGAGCTGGCGCTTGAGGCCGGTGTGCCGCCCGGGGTGTTCAATGTGGTCACCGGCCTTGGCGAACAGGCCGGGCGCGCCCTGGGCCTGCACCCGGATATCGATGCGCTGGCCTTTACCGGCTCGACCCAGGTCGGCAAATACTTCATGCAGTACGCGGCGCAATCCAACCTCAAGCAGGTCTGGCTGGAATGCGGCGGCAAGAGCCCGAACCTGGTGTTCGCCGATTGCCAGGACCTGGACCTGGCGGCGGAAAAGGCCGCCTTCGGGATTTTCTTCAACCAGGGTGAAGTCTGCTCGGCGAACTCGCGGCTGCTGGTCGAGCGCTGCATTCACGATGAGTTCGTCGAACGCCTGCAGGAAAAGGCCCGCCACTGGCAACCGGGCGATCCGCTTGACCCGGCCAGCCGGATGGGTGCGATGGTCGACGCCCGGCAGGCCACTCGGGTGATGGATTACATCAGCCAAGCCAGTACCGACGGCGCCCGACGGGTAGCCGGTGGTGAACGGGTGACGATCAACGGCTCGAACAATTTTATCCAGCCGACACTGTTCACCCAGGTCAGCCCCGAGATGCGCCTGTCCCGTGAGGAGGTCTTCGGCCCGGTGTTGGCGATCACCGCCTTCGACGATGAAGACCATGCCGTACGGATGGCCAACGAGCATATCTACGGCCTGGCCGCGTCGCTGTGGAGCGACGACCTCAACCGCGCCCACCGCGTCGCGGCCCGCTTGAATGCCGGCACCGTCTCGGTCAATACCGTGGATGCCCTGGACGTCTGCGTGCCCTTTGGCGGCGGCAAGCAGTCCGGCTTTGGCCGCGATCTGTCACTGCATTCGTTCGACAAATACACCCAGTTGAAGACCACCTGGTTTCAGTTGCGCTGAATCCCCGGTAGTCCACCACCTCGCGGGCCGGCACCGCCGCCCGCGTCAATCCATCAACCAGCAGGGAAAAGCGCATGAAGACGCACTTCGACTATGTCATCGTCGGTGCCGGCTCCTCCGGCTGTGTACTGGCGAACCGCTTGAGTGCCGACCCGACCCTCAGCGTCTGCCTGATCGAAGCCGGCGGCCACGACAACAGCCCGCGAATCCAGACGCCGGCCGGCACCATCACCCTGTACAAGAGCAAAAAGTACAGCTGGAACTTCTTCTGCGCTCCGCAGAAGAACCTCGCCGGCCGCACCTTGCACACGCCACGGGGCAAGGCCCTCGGCGGCTCCAGCTCGATGAACAGCATGATCTATATTCGCGGCCACGCCAGCGACTATGATCGCTGGGCGCAGGCCGGCTGCCCCGGCTGGGACTGGGACAGTGTGTTGCCGTACTTCAAGAAGTCGGAGAACAACCGACTCGGCCAGGACCCGCACCGGCATGGCAGCGCCGGTGAGCTGAACGTCGAGGCCGCGCGCGATCCCAATCCGCTGTCGAAGCTGTTCGTCCAGGCCGCCGAACGCCTGGGCCTGCGCCGCAACGACGACTTCAACGGCGAGCAGCTCGAAGGCTGCGGCATCTACAACCTGACGCAAAAGGATGCCCGCCGCCTCTCCAGCTACCGGGCCTTTGTCGCACCGGTGATCGATCGTCCGAACCTGACCGTGCTGACCGACTGCGCCGTGCATTCGCTGATCCTTGAGCGGCGCACGGCCAAGGGCGTCAGGCTCGAAATGGCCGGCAGCCAGCAGACCCTGCACGCCAACCGTGAAGTCATCCTTTGCGCGGGCGCCCTGGGCAGCCCGCAGTTGCTGCTGGCCTCCGGCATCGGCCCGGCGCAGGAACTGCAAGCCGCCGGGATCCCGGTCGAGCACGACCTGCCCGGCGTCGGCAAGAATTTGCAGGACCATCTCGACGGCCTGGTCACCGTTCGCTCCAGAAGCCCGCTGACCCTGGGCTTTTCCCTCGGCTCCCTGCCCAGCATTCTCAGCGCGCCGCTGCGCTACCTGCTGGCCAAAAAAGGCTGGCTGACCACCAACTATGTCGAGGCCGGCGGCTTTGCCCGAACGCCCCTCGCAGAGATGCTGCCGGATGTGCAGTTCCATTTCGTGCCCGGTTATCGCAGCCATCGAGGCCAGCTGTTCGAGTGGGGCCACGGTTATGCGGTCCACACCTGTGTACTACGGCCCAAAAGCATCGGCGAGCTGCACCTGGACCGCAACGGCAAGCTGGTGATCGATTTCAACTTCCTCTCCGATCCCGCCGACGCCAAGGTGCTGATCGAAGGTTTGAAGCTGGCCCGGCGCATTCTCGCCGCCCCGCAGTTCGATGGCATTCGCGGTAAAGAGATGCTTCCCGGCGAGGCCGTACAGACCGATGAGCAGCTGCTGACCTACGTGCGCGACTACGCCTCGACGGTGTTCCACCCGGTGGGCACCTGCAAGATGGGCGTCGACCCCATGAGCGTGGTCGGCCCGGACTTGAAGGTCCATGGCCTGAAAGGGCTGCGAGTGGTCGACGCCTCGATCATGCCGACCCTGATCAGCGGCAACACCAATGCACCGTGCATCATGATCGGCGAGAAAGCCGCCGACCTGATCCTGCTCCGTGGCCCCCTGACCACCGCCGGCATTCGCGACAACGAGCGCCTGACCGGTTGATAGCAGCCCCCCAAGGAAAAACGCTGCCACCCGAAGCCGGGCGGCGGCGTTTTTCAGCTTGCCCGCCCGCCAGAACCCCCGCCGCAGAGGCTTTTCGCCCCAGCAGGCCTACCCAGTTTTTTCCTCTTTAGCGACGACATATTTACTCATTTTCCTGGCCCGCCACATCAGCCAATATCAATCTCGCCCCAACAGAGGCACAAGGTCCGTCAGAGACCCCAGGTTGTTCAGTTTTTGGCGTCTTGCCCCACTGCCCCGAGATATACCAACTAAAAAACCAACATTCCGGGAGTGCACAATGATCAAGTCTTTCGTCTCGCGCTGCATACGTCCACTGGCCTTGACCGCTATCGCAGCCGGCGTTGCCGGTGGTGCCCAGGCCGGCACCCTGTCGATCGGCCACACCACCTGGGTCGGCTACGGCACCCTGTACCTGGCCCAGGACCTGGGCTACTTCAAGGACAAGGGCCTGACCGTGGAACTGCCGACCATCGAGGAAGCTTCCATGTACATGGCCGCGCAGGCCTCAGGCAAGCTGTCCGGCTCGGCCTCGACCCTGGATGAAATCCTCAAGTATCGCCCGCAATTCTGCTTCAAGGCTGTCGCCGCGCTGGATGAAAGCCATGGCGGCGACGGCGTGCTGGTGGGCAAGGAGGTCAACAGCCTGCAGGAACTCAAGGGCAAGGCCGTGGCCGTCAATGAAGGCTCCGTCTCGCAGTTCTGGCTCAACTACCTGCTGAAGAACGCCGGCATGAAGATGAGCGACCTGACCATCCAGAACATGACCGCCGACGATGCGGCCACCGCCTTTATCGCCGGCCGCGTACCCGCCGCCGTGACCTGGGAACCGCACCTGAGCACCGTGCGTGAAAAACACACCGGCAAGGTGTTGATCGACAGCAGCAGTACCCCCGGGGTGATCGTCGATGTGGTGGCCTTGAACTGCGAGGTCGTCGACAAGCAGCCGGAAGATGTCAAAGCCCTGGTCGCCGGCCTGTACAAGGCGGTGAAGTACACCCAGGAACATCCGAAGGAGGCCTACGCGATCATGGCCAAGGGCGTCGGCGGCTACCTGGCGGACCCGGCGGAACTGGCCTCGGCGGCCAAGGGCGTGCGTTTCTATGACCAGGCCATGAGCGAAGCCCTGCTGGGCAGCAATGGCAGCAAAGGTGCCGCCGAAGGCGTGCTCAAGCTGGCCAACGAAACCGCCAGCGAGTTGCAAGGCAAGCCTTACAACGTCAGCTACGCCGACCTGATCGACAATCGCTTCATCACCCCGAAATAGGAGGCGGCATGTCCAAGCGTAATTCGTGGTTGAACCGCTGCCTCACGCCCAAGACCGGCTTGCCGGTCCAGGTGGTCTGGAGCGCCAGCGGACTGGCCTGGGTACTGCTGATCGGGCTCTGGGCCGTGCTGTCCTATGGCGGCGTGGTGCCGGCGATGTTCCTGCCCACCCCGGGCGCCGTGCTGGAGGCGGCGCTGCGCCTGAGCCGTGACGGCACCCTGGGGCCGCATGTCTGGGCCAGTGTGGAAGTGGTGATGGTCGGTTTTATCATCTCCTCGCTGGTGGCGGTGCCCATCGGCCTGCTGATGGGCAGTTTCCGGGTGGTGCAGGCGTTCCTCGAGCCGCTGGTCAACTTTATCCGCTACCTGCCGGTCACCTCGTTCGTGCCGCTGTTCATCCTGTGGATCGGCATCGGCCTGGAACAACGGGTCTCGGTGATTATCTTCGGGGTGTTTTTCCAGCAACTGGTGATGATTGCCGACGTGTCCAAGGGCGTGTCCAAGGACCTGGTCAACGCCTCCTACACCCTGGGTTCCAACCGCATGGATGCGGTCCTGCATGTGATCGCCCCGGCATCACTGCCGGGGGTGCTGGACACCCTGCGGGTGACCATGGGCTGGGCCTGGACCTACCTGGTGGTGGCCGAACTGGTGGCGGCCTCCAGCGGCCTGGGCTACCTCAGCCTCAAGGCCATGCGCGGCTTCCAGGTCGACGTGATTTTCCTGGCGATCGCTGTTATCGGCCTGTTGGGGCTGGTCACCGATCAATTGTTCAGACTTCTTCGCTTGAAGGTGGCCGCATGGGCTCAGTAACGGCAACATCCCCCCGGCTCGTCACGCCAATGAGCATCGCCCCCAGCGCCGCCCCGCGCCTGCGTGTCGACAGCGTCAGCCTGCAGTACAAGACGCCTTCGGGCGGAACCTTCACCGCCCTGGAGAAGGTCTCGTTCGAAGTCCCCGATCAGCAGTTCGCCGTGCTGGTCGGGCCTTCGGGCTGCGGCAAGTCCAGCCTGCTCTACCTGACGGCGGGGCTGGCCGAACCCACCTCGGGCGATATCTATGTCGGTGGCCAGTTGGTCGACGGCCCGGGGGCCGACCGTGGCATGGTGTTCCAGAGCTACACCCTGTTTCCCTGGTTGACGGTGCGCAAGAACATCGAGTTCGGCCTCAAGCGCCGTGGCATCGCTGCCGCGGAGCGCCGCGAGACGGTGGACTACTACCTGAATGAAGTCGGCCTGCTGAAGTTTGCCGATAACTATTCCAAGCAGCTTTCCGGGGGGATGATGCAACGGGTCGCGATAGCCCGCGCCCTGGCCAACGACCCGCAGATCCTGCTGATGGATGAGCCCTTTGGGGCGCTGGACAGCCAGACGCGCCTGCAGATGCAGCAACTGTTGCTCAAGGTCTGGGAGCACACCAAGAAGACCGTGCTGTTCGTGACCCATGATATCGACGAAGCCATCCTGCTGGGTGACCGCATCTTCGTCATGGGTGCCCGGCCGGGGCGGATCAAGGAGGTGCTGGACGTTCCAATAGGCCGGCCGAGAACCCTGGACATGGTCATGGACCCGGGGTTTATCCGGATGAAGCGGGAGATCTTTCATCTGCTGCATGATGGGCCGCAAGATCACCAGGCCGGTTAAGAATCAGGCAGGGCGCTTTTCCCGAGGATGAGAAAGCCCAATCGTAACCGATTGGGCCGAATCAATACGGTGACCGCTGTATGACGTTTTGTCAGTCAATCTGTATCTAACAGGCTCGCATCGCCCCCTCTATTATCCTGCGCACCACCCAGGTGCCTCGAGGAGCTACGCCATGCCCGAACTGTCCAACCTGCTTGCCTACGGCCTGATCTCACTCGGCATGGTGCTGACGCCCGGGCCGAACATGATCTATCTCATCTCGCGCTCGATCTGCCAGGGGCGCATGGCCGGGCTGATTTCCCTGGGCGGCGTGGCCTTGGGTTTCGTCGTCTACATGTTTTGCGCCGCATTGGGCATCACCGCCCTGCTCCTGGCGGTTCCCTACGCCTATGACGTCCTGCGTCTCGGCGGCGCGCTCTACCTGCTCTACCTGGCCTGGCAGGCGGTCAAGCCCGGCGGCCGCTCGCCGTTCCAGGTGCGCGACCTGCCCAAGGACAGCCCGCGCAAACTGTTCACCATGGGCTTTGTCACCAACCTGTTGAATCCCAAAGTCGCGGTCATGTACTTGTCACTGTTGCCCCAATTCATCGACCCCGTCGGCCACGACAGCGTGCTGACGCAATCCCTCGTACTCGGTTTTACCCAGATCGTCATCAGCGTCAGCGTCAACGCGCTGATCGCTGTGATGGCGGGTTCCATCGCGGCATTTCTCGCCAACAGGCCAGTGTGGCAGATCGTGCAACGCTGGCTGATGAGCACGGTGCTCACAGGCTTGGCCGTGCGCATGGCCGTCGAGGGGCGGCGCTAAAGCCGGCTGTTTGCGCTTGAACGCAAAAGGGCGACAGCCATCAGCCCCCCTGACCGATCAGGATATCCTCGAAGAACGCCCCCACCGCTTCGGTGGGATGGCAGAGCTGGATTTCCAGGACCCAGACCATCTCACTCGGCACGATCTCCAGTTCAGCCAGCTTCTCCTGCCCGAACAAGGCGTGGGGGAAGTCGGCGATGCGGTGCCCGGCCAGGTTTCGCTCCAGTCGCCAGCCCTTTGAGTCCGCGCTGCGTTCGGCGAAATCATAGAGCTCGCGGCCGGTCAGCCCCTGGTGCCAAGCCTCGCGGGTTTCGTCGAACACTTCATGCAATGCCTTGACGCAGTCCTGGTGCAGCGGATGTTCGCCGAAGACGAAGGTGTCGCCGTAATCGCCTTCATAACCGTCCCACACCGGGCCGAGATCGACCACGGCGATATCGGTCGCGCGTAGCTTGCGCTGCGGATCGATGCCCTGGCGTGGCGTGCGCACGGTATCGTCGCCAAAACGGATATAGGTCGGATGCCAGGTGTGGGACGCGCCCATGGCCTGCAACTGCTGATTGGCCATCTCAAGGGCCTCGGCGGTGGTCATCCCGACCCGCAGTTGGCTGGCGATCAAGGCCAGGGCGCGGACCGATTGCTCGCGGGCGGCCAGCATGCCATCCAGGGAATAACGCGGACCGACTTTTTCCCAGACCGGATCCAGCGGCTTGGGCGCCGACCCGGGCAGCGACACGCCGCTGGGCACAAAGGCCTCCGCGACAAAACGGTGAGCCGGCACGCCCGCCGCGAGGCAGTGCTCGCGGACATCGCGGATCATCGCGCTGTTACCGCAGGCATAGACCTGGGCATCCGCCCAAGGATGCGCCCGCTCAAAAGCAACCTGCTGCACCCGGGCCTCTGACGACAGCACCGGGTACCAGACAAACCCGGGATACTCGATGCGCGCCTGGTCCAGGAACTCGCGGTCGTAAAAGTCCCCGGGCTGCGAGCCGCCCCAGTACAACGTCACCTCGGTGCCCCGGGCCAGCGCGGTCAGCAGCAGCGGCTTGATCCCGGCGTAGCCGGTCCCCGTGGCAAACAACACCACGGGCCGAGCGTCCTCGTGCTGCCAGGTGCAGGCACCCAAAGGGCCTTCCAGCTTCAGCGTCTGACCGACGTCCAGCGTCGCCAGGATCTGCTCGGAAAAAACGCCGCCAGGGACCCGGCGGATATGAAAGACCAGTTGGCCGCAATCCTGCGCTGGGAGATTGGCAATGGAGAAACACCGACTGTCGCCATCGTCGAGACGAAACCGGACGTACTGGCCGGCGCGAACCTCAACCGCTTCCAGGGTTTCCGGCATCAGCACCAGCTCGGTGATATCGGAGCTCAGTGCACGCTTGCCCAGGACCCGTACGGGGATTTCCAGCTTGGGCGTGTCCAGCGACCAGCCGGGGATTTCCAGGCGCATATCGGCGCAGGCGTGGCTCTGGCACAACAACATTTCATCGGCGGCCAGCGGATAGGAAGGTGCCGGAGCGTCCGCAGCCAGGAGCTTGTCGCGGTACTGCCCGGCCACGACCTTGACCTTGCACGAACCACAGGCCCCGCGACGACAGGAGAACGGCACCGACAGGCCACTGGCGAGCATGGCGTCGAGCAACAACTCGTCACCGGCTTCGAAGGTTTTGCCCGAGGGCGACAACTCAATGACATGGCGTGCGTTCATAAGGACCTCGGGGGTGAATGTGCGCCAATTGTTGCGTTAGACTAGGACCATTAAAACCTCCAGTTTTGGATAGTTCAGATGGTCCAGATGCGTAAATGGCGCCCCTTGCTCAACCTGGAGGGAGGCGAGACTCAAGCGTCCTACCGCAAGATTGTCGAAGGCCTGGTGACCGCGATTGTCGACGGACGCCTCACGCCCGGGACCTTGCTGCCCGGGACGCGGGAAATGGCGCGCTTGCTCGACGTCAACCGCAAGACCGTGATCCTGGCCTACGAGGAAGCCATGACCAAGGGCTGGCTGGTCAGCGAACCGCGCCGGGGCACCTTCGTCAACGCGCAACTGGCCCCCACGGCCACGCCCCGCAGCGCCCCGCCCGCCTTCGCGCTGGAACTACGGGCACAACCCGCCGTGCCGTATTTCACCCCGGGCCAGCCGGCGACGGCACTGCAACAGCATCCCGGCGCGCTGTTCTTCGACAACGGCGCCTGTGACCACCGTTTGCTGCCGCAAGCCGTCCTGCATCGCTATTACCGCAACGCGCTGCGCAAGAGCTTCGTGTCCAATACCGTGCGTCACGGCAGCGACGGGACCAGTCATGCGCTGCGCCGGGCGCTGGCCGAGATGCTGCGCAACAATCGCGGCCTGGCCGTCGAGGCCGAGCATATCTGCCTGACCCAGGGCGTGCAGATGTCGCTGTACCTGACCGCCAGCGCGCTGCTGGAGCCCGGTGACGTGGTGCTGGTGGAGCGCCTGAGCTATCCGCCGGCGTGGGAGATCTTCCGTAAACTGGGCGCGCGCCTGGTGACCGTGGACCTGGACAGCGAAGGCTGCCGGGTCGATCAGATCGACGCGCTGTGCCGGCTGCACAAGGTGCGGATGATCTATCTCACGCCCCATCACCAATTCCCCACCACCGTCAGCCTGCATGCCGGGCGTCGACAACAACTGCTGGCCTTGGCCAGGCAGCATGATTTCTGCGTGATCGAGGAAGACTACGACTACGAGTATCACTTTGACGGTCGCCCCTACCTGCCCCTGGCCAGCGACAGCGCTCAGCGCCATGTGATTTATATCGGCTCGCTGTCCAAGTCGCTGGGCTCGACCTTCCGCTGCAGCTATGTGGTCGCGCCCGGCAATGTGATCGAGGTGCTTAACCGCAACGCCGCGCTGACCCTGGGCCACGGTGACGCGGTGTCGCAGCAGATGCTGGCGGACCTGATCAATGACGGTGAACTGAAAAAGCACCTGCGCCGAGTCTCGAAGGAATACCGCCAGCGTCGGGCAATCCTCCACCGTTGCCTGGTGGAGGGCTTTGGCGAGCGCATTTCGGTGCAGGAGCCCGAAGGCGGCCTGGCACTGTGGGTGCGTTTCACGGACAAGATAAACGTCGGCCAACTGGTGGAGAAAGCCCTGGAGTTCGACCTGGTGGTGCGTAACAGCCGCCAGTTCGCGCCCACGGATCAACCGGAGAATGCATTACGCCTGGGTTTTGCCTCACTGGATCGCGATGAAATCCGCGAGGCCACGCGGCGTTTGGCGCAGGCGGCCCAAGCCATCGCCGGCTAGATGCCGTGCCCACTGGCTTGACCGTCCGCACCATCGCCAAGGAACAGCCAGAAGATTTCGTATACCATCTGCACAACTCATTGCGAACGATCAGAACCGTGGCCCTACCAAAACTCAACGCTCCCGACCTCGGCAACTCGCCTTCGACGTCGGAAATCATCACCCGCCATCTGCGCGACGCCATTGTCGCCGGGCACTTCGCCGAGGATGAGCCGATTCGCCAGGACGATATCGCCCGGCAGTTCAACGTCAGCAAGATTCCGGTGCGCGAAGCCCTCAAGCGCCTGGAGGCCGAAGGCCTGGTGATGTTCCAGCGCAATCGCGGGGCGATGGTCACCCGGGTGTCGGATGCGGAACTGGCGCAGATGTTCGAAGTGCGCATGCTGCTGGAAGACAAGGCCCTGCGCCTGGCGATTCCGAACATGACCGAAGAAACCTTCGCCCGTGCCGAACGCATCTGCCAGGAATTTATCGGTGAAGATGACGTCGGTCGCTGGGCCGAACTCAACTGGGAACTGCACGCCTGCCTCTACGAACCGGCGCAACGGCCGTTTCTGGTGGGCCTGATCCGCTCGGTCAACGACAAGCTGGAACGCTACCTGCGCATGCAGATGAGCCTTTCCGCCGGCAAGGAACGCGCCGACCACGAACACCGGGAAATTCTCGCGGCCTGCCGCGCAGGCGATGTGGATCGCGCGGTGACGCTGCTTGACGAGCATATCGCCGGCGTCTGCAAGACCCTGTTCGAGCATCTGCCCCACAGCCATTGACGGTATCGCGTACTGTGCTGATTTCGTCATCGGCACAGGCTAAAACCCTCAAGCCGCCGCGCCCCTCTCCAGGCCACTCTGTCCGTCACTTATCGGAACGGACGTGGCCCTCCCATGAAACGCATCAGCGTGATCGACTCCCACACCGGCGGCGAACCCACCCGCCTGGTGATCGCCGGTTTTCCTGACCTGGGCAACGGCAGCATGGCCGTGCGCCGGCAGCGGCTGGCCGAACAGCACGATCAGTGGCGCGCGGCCTGCGTCCTCGAACCACGGGGCAGTGATGTGCTGGTCGGCGCCCTGCTCTGTGAGCCGGTGGACCCGAGCGCCTGTGCCGGGGTGATTTTCTTCAACAACACCGGTTACCTCGGCATGTGCGGCCACGGCACCATCGGCCTGGTGGCCTCCCTGGCGCACCTGGGCAGAATCGGCCCCGGCACCCACAGCATCGAGACACCGGTGGGCACGGTGCAGGCGACCTTGCACGACGACCATTCGGTGAGCGTGCGCAACGTCCCGGCCTATCGTTACCAGAAAGCCCTGGCGCTGGAGGTGTCGGGTATCGGGGAGGTGGTTGGCGATATCGCCTGGGGCGGCAACTGGTTCTTCCTGATTGCCGAGCATGGCCTGGATATCGCCGGCGATAATCTCGAGGCCCTGACCGCCTATACCTTCGCCGTCCAGCAAGCCCTGGAGGCCCAGGGTATTCGCGGTGAAGATGGCGGGCTGATCGATCATATCGAGCTGTTCGCCGATGACGCCCACGCCGACAGTCGCAACTTTGTCCTCTGTCCCGGCAAGGCTTACGACCGCTCCCCTTGCGGCACGGGCACCAGCGCCAAACTGGCGTGCCTGGCGGCCGACGACAAGTTGCAACCGGGGCAGATCTGGCGTCAGGCCAGTGTGATCGGCAGCGAGTTCGAGGGTTCCTACGAGCATCAGGGCGAGCGCATTGTGCCGACCATTCGTGGCCGCGCCTTTATCAGCGCCGAGGCCAGCCTGATCCTCGAACAGGACGACCCCTTCGCCTGGGGCATTCGCCCGTGAACGAGGGCCGGGTAGCCGATGTGATCGTGATCGGCGCCGGTATCATCGGTGCCGCCTGTGCCCAAGCGCTGGCCCGGCGTGGCTTGCAGGTCCTGGTGCTGGACGCCGGCCTGCCCGGGGCGACTGCGGCGGGCATGGGGCATTTGCTGGTGCTCGACGACAACCCGGCCGAACTGGCCCTCAGCCAATACTCCCTGCAACGCTGGCGCGAAACGGCCCCGACGCTACCCGACCGTTGCGCCTACCGCAGCAACGGCACCCTGTGGCTGGCGGCCAATGCCGAAGAAATGGCCGTCGCCCAGGCTAAATACCTGAACTTGCAGGCCCAGGGCGTGGCCTGCGAGTTGATCGGCGGCAACGCCTTGCGCCAGTGCGAACCCGAATTGCGCGAAGGCCTGGAAGGCGGGCTGCTGATCAATGGCGACGGCATTCTCTATGCCCCGGCGACGGCCCATTGGATGCTCGCAAGCGCCCATATCCGCCAGCGTCGGGCGCGGGTCAGTGAAGTCGACGGCAACCGTGTGCGCCTCGACGACGGTCACTGGCTGCAGGCCGATGCGGTAATCCTGGCCAACGGCGTCCAGGCCAGCGAACTGTGCCCGGAATTGCCGATCGTGCCGAAAAAGGGCCACTTGCTGATCACCGACCGTTACCCCGGAAAAGTCACCCATACCCTGGTGGAACTCGGCTACGTCACCAGCGCCCACAATGCCAGCGGCCCTTCGGCGGCGTGCAATATCCAGCCGCGTCCGACCGGGCAATTGTTTATCGGCGCCTCACGGCAATTCGGTACCACCGACCCGCAGGTCGAAGGCTGGATGCTCGCGAAAATGCTCAAGCGCGCCATCGAATACATGCCCGGGCTGGCGCAACTCAATGGCATCCGCGCCTGGACCGGCTTTCGCGCCGCCAGCCCCGACGGTTTGCCGCTGGTGGGCCAGCACCCGCAACGCCAGGGCTTGTGGCTGGCCGTCGGGCACGAAGGCCTGGGGGTGACAACGGCACCCGGCACCGCCGACCTGCTGGTGGCGCAATTGTTCGATGAAACGCCGCCGCTGGCCGCACTGCCTTATCTGCCGCAACGTTTTCTCGGGGAGCCGGTTTATGCCTGAATTACTGCTGGACGGCCACGTTCTGAAGGTTGCCGAAGGGACCAGCGTCGCCGCCGCCTTGGCGCTCGGCGGCGACGGTTGCAGCCGCACATCGGTCAGCGGCCAACGCCGCGCGCCCCTGTGCGGCATGGGCATTTGCCAGGAATGCCGGGTGAACATCGATGGACGCCGTCGTCTGGCCTGCCAGACGCTGTGCCGTGACGGCATGCGCGTGGAGACTCAAGCATGAGCGAATACGCCGATCTGCTGATTATCGGTGCAGGTCCCGCCGGTATGGCCGCCGCCCTCGCCGCGGCGCCCAGCGCTGCACGCATCGTCATCCTCGACGACAACCCGCTGCCCGGCGGGCAGATCTGGCGCGACGGACCTCAGGCCACGTTGCCGAAGCAGGCCCACCGTCTGCGCGAGCAACTGGAGAACCACAGCAATATCCAACGCCATGCCAGCACCCGGGTGATTGCCTGCGCCGGTCCGAAACAGCTGCTGGTCGAAGACGATGAACGCGGCTGGGTGATTGTCTACGACAAACTGATCCTGTGTACCGGCGCGCGCGAATTGCTGCTGCCCTTCCCCGGCTGGACCCTGCCCGGCGTCACCGGTGTGGGCGGGCTCCAGGCGTTGATCAAGGGCGGATTGCCGGTGCGGGAAGAGCGCCTGGTGATCGCCGGCAGCGGCCCCTTGCTGCTGGCCAGCGCCGCGACGGCCCGACACAACGGTGCCCGGGTGCTGCGTATCGCCGAACAGGCGAGCACCCGCGCCGTCGCCGGTTTCGCCGCGCAACTGCCGCGCTGGCCGGACAAACTGCTGCAATCGTTCAGCCTGTTCGACCACCACTATCGAACCGACAGCCATGTACTCGCCGCCCTGGGCACAGATCGCCTGGAAGGCGTGCGCCTGCAACAGCAGGGCAAAATCGTCGAGCTGGCCTGTGATCGTCTGGCCTGCGGTTTCGGCCTGATCCCCAATACCCAGCTCGGCCAAGCCCTGGGCTACGCACTCGATGGCCAGGCCCTGGCGGTCGATACCTGGCAGGCCGGCAGCCGCGCCGATCATTACGCGGCGGGCGAATGCACCGGTTTCGGGGGCAGTGAGCTGTCCCTGGTCGAAGGTGCGATTGCCGGGCATGCGGCGGTCGGTGAACGTCCGCAGGCCCAGGCGTTGTGGCCGTTGCGGACACGCTGGCAGGGGTTTGCCAAAATCTTGAACCAGACTTTCCGCCTCAAGCCGACACTCAAATCACTGGCCCAGGCCGACACCCTGGTGTGCCGCTGCGAAGATGTACCCTACTCCGCACTGGCAACACACGCCGACTGGCGCGAGGCCAAACTGGCCACTCGCTGCGGCATGGGCGCCTGCCAGGGCCGGGTCTGCGGCGGTGCGGTGCAGCACCTGTTCGGCTGGCAACCTTCGGCACCGCGCCCGCCCTTCAGCCCGGCGCGGATCGAGACCTTGCTATGCCTGGACGACGCGCCGCCGGCCTGAATGCCGGCCCGGGGCTTCCGGGCCCGGCGCCGAGCCTCTATGATCCAGACGATCGCCCCCAGGCTTCCAGCACCATGTATGCCTCGCTCAGCCACTTCAAACCCTGCGATCTGCCGACCCTGTTGAGCAGCTTGCAGCCGATTGCGCCGCTGCTCGATACCCTGTCGGACGTGGTGTTTTTCATCAAGGACAGCGAGGCCCGCTACGCCTTCGTCAACCAGACCCTGGCCCGGCGCTGCGGCTTCAAGGAGAGCGCCGAGCTGCTCGGGCGCACTGCCGACATGGTCTTCCCGGAACGCTTCGGCCCGCTCTACACCGCCCAGGATCGCCGGGTGCTGTCGAGCGGTCGCGAGCTGGCCGATCAACTCGAACTGCACCTCTATTACGGCAACCAGCCGATCTGGTGCCTGACCCATAAACTCGCGCTACTGGATACCCAAGGTCATATCGTCGGCCTCGCCGGGATCTCCCGGGATTTGCAACTGCCGCAGTCCAGCCACCCGGCCTTCCCCAAGCTCGCCGCCGTGGATGCCCATATCCGCAGCCACTTCGCCCGGCCCATCAGCCTGGCCGAACTGACGGCGATTGCCGGGTTCTCGGTGGCGCAACTGGAGCGTCACTGCAAGCGGGTGTTCCAACTCACCCCACGGCAGATGATTCACAAGGCGCGCCTGGAAGAGTCCTCGCGACTGTTACTGGACACCGACTTGCCGATCACCGAGATCGCCCTGCGCTGCGGTTACACCGACCACAGCGCCTTCAGCCGCCAGTTCCGCGCCCTGACCAGCCTGGCGCCCAGCCAATACCGCGACAGTCGTCGCTGAGCCTCCCCCCCTTGAAACCACACAACACTGTTGTGTGGTTTCACTGTGGGAGCGGAGCTTGCCCGCGAAGAGGCCCTTGAGGCCGCCAAAAGCTTCGCGGGCAAGCTCCGCTCCCACAATGACATTGAGTCGGCGCTGGCTGGAGGCGGTGTTCCTTTAAAGGGCGTTGCCGCGAAAACATGCTCCCTTCTGTAACACCCTCTCCCCCTCTATCGGCGAGCACCTGGCCCCCAGCTCCCTGACAACCCCTCTAAGCCGAGGACCGACAAAGAATTCATGTTCTGACGTTGAAACAGGCACAGTCATTGCTAATCTAATATCGTATACGAAATTCCTAATACGACAGCCAACACCACTCACCGATAACGAGGTCTCCATGAAAAATCCCGTTTTTGCCGCAGCGCTCAGTGTGGTTCTCAGTTCGTCCTTTATCGCCACGGCCCAGGCCGACAAGCTCGACGACATCATCGGTTCGGGCAAGCTGCGTTGCGCCGTGACCCTGGATTTCCCGCCGATGGGTTCCCGCGATGAGAGCAACAAACCGGTGGGTTTCGACGTCGACTACTGCAATGACCTGGCAAAAGTCCTCGGGGTCGATGCCGAGATCGTCGAGACACCGTTCCCGGATCGGATCCCGGCACTGGTCTCGGGCCGTGCCGACGTGATCGTCGCCTCCACCTCCGACACCCTCGAACGGGCCAAGACCGTTGGCCTGTCCCTGCCCTACTTCGCCTTCCAGATGGTGGTCCTGACCCGCACCGACACCGGCATCAGCAAATACGAAGACCTCAAGGGCAAACCGGTCGGCAACACCAGCGGCACCTTTGAAGCCCTCGCCCTGGAAAAAGACCAGAAGAGCTGGGGCACCGGCAGCTTCCGCGCCTACCAATCGCAGAACGACACCATCCTCGCCGTCGCCCAGGGCCATATCGACGCCACCGTGGTCACCAACACCGTGGCAGCCGCTACGCTCAAATCAGGCAAATACAAGAACCTGAAAGTCGCCGGCAACGCGCCGTACGTGATCGACTACGTCTCGCTGGGGGCCAAGCGCAACGAGTACGGCCTGATCAACTACCTCAACCTGTTTATCAACCAACAGGTGCGTACCGGACGTTACAAGGAGCTGTTCGTCAAATGGGTCGGGACCGAGATTCCGCCGACCGACCTGACCGTGCCCCACGTCTACTACTGAGGAAAGCTGAATGCCCAGCACGCCCACTTCCCTGCCAGGACGCAGCCTGGTCGAAGGAGCCGCCCAAGGCCCCTTGCTGTTCGCCGACGTCGGCCTGAGTTTCTGGGGCGGAGTCGATCCGTTCAGTGGCGAGGTGATCGATCGCCATCACCCCTTGAGTGGCGAACACCTGGCCGGCCGCGTGCTGGCGCTACCCAGCGGTCGCGGCTCCTGTACCGGCAGCAGCGTCATGATGGAGTTGATCAGCAACGGTCATGCGCCGGCAGCGCTGGTATTGGCCGAACCGGATGAAATCCTGACTCTCGGCGTGCTGGTGGCCCAGGTGATTTTCGAGCGTTCCCTGCCGGTGCTGTGCATCGGCCGGGAGGCCTTCGCCGCCTTGCGCGGCCGGGCCTTTGCCCGGGTAGAAGGCAGCCGCCTGACGCTCTTCGACGAGACACCCGCCGATCACTGGCAGGCACCGACCACACCGGTGCAGGCACAACCTGCGGCAAACCGCGTCGCCCTCAGCGAACACGACCTCGCCCTGCTGGACGGCCAGTATGGCAAGGCCGCCCAGGTAGCCATGCAAATCATCCTGCAAATGGCCGAACTGCAAGGCGCACCCGCCTTGCTGGACGTGACCCAGGCGCATATCGACGGCTGCATCTATACGGGCCCGGCGAGCCTGCGCTTTGCCGAACAACTGGTGCAATGGGGCGCGCGCGTTCGCGTCCCGACCACCCTCAATTCCATTTCCGTGGACCAGCGCCGCTGGCGCGAATTGGGCGTCGCCCCGGCTCTCGGTGTACCCGCCAGTGCCCTGGGCGATGCCTATATGGCGATGGGCGCGCAGCTCAGCTTCACCTGTGCGCCCTACTTGCTCGACAGCGCGCCGAAGGCCGGCGAACAGATCGTCTGGGCCGAATCCAACGCCGTGGTCTACGCCAACAGCGTGCTCGGCGCCCGTACCCAGAAGTACCCGGACTACCTGGATATCTGCATTGCCCTGACCGGTCGCGCGCCGTTGATCGGCTGCCATCTGGACGCCCAGCGCAAGGCCCGGCTGCAAATCGAACTGCCCGCCCTGGGTGAGTTGGACGACTCGTTCTATCCGCTGCTCGGTTATCACATCGGTGCCCTGTCCGGCAGCCGGATTCCCCTGGTGCTCGGGTTGGAACAGCGCCAACCAAGCCTCGACGACCTGAAAGCCTTCGGCGCGGCCTTCGCCACCACGTCCGCGGCGCCGCTGTTTCATATCGCCGGGGTGACCCCGGAAGCGCTCGATCCGACCCAGGTGCTGGAACCGGGTGTTGTGCTGCCGGTGGAAAAAATCCGTCTGCCAGACCTGCTGCTGAGCTGGCGTGAACTCAACAGTGCCCGTGACCCACGGGTGGAGGTGGTGTCCCTGGGCAACCCGCATTTTTCCCTCAGCGAATTTGCCCATCTGGCCCGTCTGTGCCGGGGTCGGCACAAGCACCCCGACGTGGTCCTCGCCATCACTTGCGGGCGCGCGGTACTGGAACAGGCCCGCGCCGCCGGGCATATCGCAGCGATCGAAGCCTTCGGCGCGACCCTGGTCACCGACACCTGCTGGTGCATGCTCGGCGAACCGGTGATTCCGCCGGCCGCCACCACCTTGATGACCAACTCGGGCAAGTACGCCCACTACGCCCCTGGCCTGGTGGGGCGCAAGGTGCACTTCGCCAGCCTGGCCGAATGCGTCGACGCCGCCTGCACCGCCAACGCCAGCGGGCGCTTGCCGGCCTGGCTGGCACCGGCCGTCCCACAGGAGACTCCCGCGCATGTTTGATTACACCTTCCAATGGCGCGCGGCCCTGCGCGCCTTGCCGGATATGCTCAACGGCGCCCTGGTCACCTTCGAGACCGCCGCCTTGTCGATGATCTTCGGCGTGCTGATCGCCCTGGCCCTGACGGTGATGCGCGAAACCAGGAATCCGTTGCTGCGTGGCATCGGTAACGGCTGGGTATCGATTGCCCGCAACACCCCGTCGCTGTTCCAGATCTACATCCTCTACTTCGGCCTCGGCTCGCTGGATCTGCATGTCAGTTCATGGTTCGCCCTGCTGGCCGGGATCACCTTCAACAACGCCGGTTATCTCGCGGAAAACTTTCGCGGCGGCCTCAAGGCGGTGCCCGATACCCAAGTGCGCGCCGCACGGTCACTGGGCATGAGCGCCTTCCAGGCCTACCGGATGATCATCGTCCCGCAGTTGCTGCGCATCGTCTTCTATCCGCTGAGCAATCAGATGGTCTGGGCGGTGCTGATGACCTCCCTGGGGGTGGTGGTCGGCCTGAACAATGACCTTACCGGGGTGACCCAGGAGTACAACGTCAAGACCTTCCGCACCTTCGAGTTCTTCGCCATTGCAGCGGTGCTGTATTACCTGATTGCCAAGGCGATCGTCGCGGCAGCCCGGCTGATGGCCTGGCGACTGTTCCGCTACTGAGGAGGTGACCATGTTTTCCACCAGTTTTTCCTGGAATGACCTGCTGTTCCTGCTCAACGGCGCCTGGGTCACCCTGCAACTGACCTTCTGGGCGATCCTCCTGGGCTCCGCCGCCGGGCTGCTGTTCGGCTTGTTGCGGGCGCTGTTGCCCCGCGCCAGCCTGCCCCTGGCCTGGGTGCTGGACGCGTTTCGCAGCGTGCCATTGCTGATCCAGTTCGTCCTGTTCAATTCGCTGAAAAGCATCGTCGGCCTGAATATCAGCGCCTTCAGCGTCGGCTGCATCGTGCTCGGGGTCTACACCGCCGCGTACTTCACCGAGATCGTCCGCGGTGGCGTGCTCTCGGTGCCCCTGACCCTGCGCCGGGCCAGTCGCTCCCTGGGTCTGAGCTTTCTGCAGGACCTGCGCTGGATCGTCCTGCCGATGGCCACGCGGGTGGCCTTCCCCGGCTGGCTGAACCTGGTGCTCGGGGTGATGAAAGACACCGCGCTGGTGATGTGGATCGGCATCGTCGAACTGCTGCGCGCCTCGCAAACCATCGTCACGCGCATCCAGGAACCGCTGCTGGTGCTGTGCATCGCGGGCCTTATCTACTACGTCATGAGCCTGGTGGTCGCTCGCCTCGGCGCTCGTCTGGAAAGAAGGTGGCAAGAAAATGATTGAGATCGACAACGTACACAAATCCTTCGGCGACCTGGAAGTGGTCAAGGGCGTCAGCCTGACGGTGAACAAGGGCGAGGTGGTGTCGATCATCGGCGGCTCCGGCTCCGGCAAGTCGACCCTGCTGATGTGCATCAACGGCCTGGAATCGATTCACAAGGGCAGCGTGCGCGTCGACGGCATCGAGGTCCATGACAAGGCCACCGACCTCAACCGCCTGCGGCAGAAGATCGGCATTGTGTTCCAGCAGTGGAACGCCTTCCCGCACCTCACCGTGCTGGAAAACGTGATGCTGGCGCCGCGCAAGGTGCTCGGTAAAAGCAAGCAGGAGGCCGAGGAGCTGGCGGTCCGGCAACTGACCCACGTGGGCCTGAGCGACAAGCTCAAGACCTTTCCCGGCAAGCTCTCCGGCGGCCAGCAACAGCGCATGGCGATTGCCCGGGCCCTGGCCATGTCGCCGGACTACATGCTGTTCGACGAAGCCACCTCGGCCCTTGATCCGCAGTTGGTGGGTGAAGTGCTGGACACCATGCGCATGCTCGCCGAAGACGGCATGACCATGGTCCTGGTGACCCATGAAATCCGCTTTGCCCGCGACGTGTCCGATCGCGTGGCGTTCTTTCGCAACGGCCTGGTGCACGAGATCGGCGCGCCCGACCAGGTCATCGGCAATCCCGTGCAGCCGGAAACGGCGGCGTTCCTCAAGTCCGTGAAATAAACATGATCCCTGAATAAAACACGCTCCTGTAGGAGCCAGCTTGCTGGCGATGAATGTCGCCACACCGCGATCAGTCTGATGCCACGCGTTATCGTTGACGACCATCGCCAGCAAGCTGGCTCCTACAAGGTCCGCGAACAGTCACAGGAGGAGTTTGCAATGCGTTCTTCAAAAATCGTTCACGTGGTCAGCTGCCACGCCGAAGGTGAAGTCGGCGATGTGATTGTCGGCGGCGTCGCCCCGCCGCCCGGGGCCACCGTGTGGGAACAGTCGCGCTGGATCGCCCGGGATGAAACCCTGCGCAACTTCGTCCTCAACGAACCCCGTGGCGGGGTGTTTCGCCACGTCAACCTGCTGGTGCCGGCCAAGGACCCGCGGGCGCAGATGGCCTGGATCATCATGGAGCCGGCCGATACCCCGCCGATGTCCGGGTCCAACTCGTTGTGCGTGGCCACCGTGCTGCTCGACAGCGGCATCCTGCCGATGACCGAACCCCAGACCCGACTGGTGCTTGAAGCGCCAGGGGGACTGATCGAAGCCGTGGCCGAGTGCAGGGACGGCAAGGTCCAGCGGGTGGAAATCAAGAACGTGCCGTCGTTCGCCGACCGCCTCGACGCCTGGATCGAAGTCGAGGGCCTGGGTTCGATCCAGGTCGACACCGCCTATGGCGGCGACAGCTTCGCCATTGTCGATGCCCAGCGCCTGGGGTTTGCCATCCGTCCCGATGAAGCCAGGGACATGGTCGAGACCGGCCTGAAGATCACCCGCGCCGCCAACGAGCAGTTGGGCTTCGTCCATCCGCTGAACCCGGACTGGTCGCATATCTCCTTCTGCCAGATCGCCGCGCCGGTGGTCTACGAGAACGGCGTCGCCACCGGGGCCAACGCCGTGGTGATCCGCCCCGGCAAGATCGACCGCTCGCCCTGTGGCACCGGGTGCTCGGCGCGCATGGCGGTGTTGCAGGCCAAGGGCCTGCTGCAGGTCGGCGAGCGTTTTATCGGGCGTTCGATCATCGGTTCGGAGTTCCACTGCCGCATCGATTCCCTGACCGAACTGGCCGGGCGCGCAGCGATCTACCCGTGCCTATCCGGGCGGGCCTGGATCACCGGCACCCACCAGTTGCTGCTCGACCCCGCCGATCCCTGGCCACAAGGCTACCGGTTGTCGGACACCTGGCCCGGCGCCTGAGCGCCAACGCCAGCGCTAGACGGCTGATAGAGAAAAACCGGGATGCCCTGACGGCGTCCGGCGAAAAAACACTGGTCTAATTTTTTCACTTAAAATATCGTATACGAAATACGTTAAACCACTGGAGTGCATCATGAGCAAACGCATCAATTGGAGCGGCGTCTTCCCGGCGGTCACCACCCAATTCAACGACGACTTCACCATCAACCTGGAAAAGACCCACCAGGTGATTTCCAACGTCATTCGTGACGGCGTCTCGGGCCTGGTGGTCTGTGGTTCGGTGGGGGAAAACACCTCCCTGACCGCCGAAGAGAAAATCGCCGTGACCGAAGTCGCGGTGGATGCCTCCCGTGGCCGCGTGCCGGTGATCTGCGGCGTGGCCGAGTTCACCAGCGTGCAAGCCGCCAAGGTCGCCAACGCGGTACGCAAGGTCGGCGTTGATGGCGTGATGCTGATGCCGGCGCTGGTCTACGGCTCCAAGCCCTTCGAGACCGCCGAGCACTACCGCTACGTGGCCAAGAACGCCGACGTGCCGTTGATGGTCTACAACAACCCGCCGATCTACAAAAACGACGTGACCCCGGACATCCTGATTTCCCTGGCCGACTGCGACAACGTGGTGTGCTTCAAGGATTCCTCCGGCGACACCCGGCGTTTTATCGACGTGCGCAATGAAGTCGGCGACCGTTTTGTGCTGTTCGCAGGCTTGGACGATGTGGTGCTGGAAAGCATCGCGGTGGGGGCCGAGGGCTGGGTCTCGGGCATGTCCAACGTGTTCCCGATCGAAGGCGAAACCATCTTCCGCCTGGCCAAGGCCGGGCGCTTTGCCGAGGCCATGCCGATCTACGAATGGCTGATGCCGATCCTGCACCTCGACGCCCGTGCCGACCTGGTGCAGTGCATCAAGTTGTGCGAAGCCATCGCCGGTCGCGGCAGCGCCCTGACCCGTCCGCCCCGCCTGGCCTTGCCGGAAGCCGACCGTGTGTTCGTCGAGCAGATCATGGCCAAGGCAATGGCCAATCGTCCGTCGTTGCCGGACGTGGGTCTCTGAGTTGTCCTGACAGGAGTTTTCCATGTCCGAGATCATCGGCCACAACTACATCGGCGGTGCGCGCAGCGCCGCCGGCATCGTCACCCTGCACAGCCATGATGCCAGCAGCGGTGAGCCCCTACCCTTCGTTTTCACCCAGGCCACTGCTGCTGAAGTAGATGCCGCCGCCCAGGCTGCTGCATCTGCCTACCCGGCCTTTCGTGCGCTGTCAGCCAACCGGCGTGCGGAGTTTCTCGAAGCCATCGCCGCGCAACTGGATGCCCTGGATGATGACTTCATTACCCTGGTCACCCGCGAGACCGCCCTGCCCACCGGCCGTATCCAGGGCGAACGCGCCCGCACCAGCGGTCAGATGCGCCTGTTCGCGCAAGTCCTGCGCCGGGGTGATTTCTACGGCGCGCGCATCGACCGCGCATTGCCCGAACGCCAGCCACTGCCAAGGGTCGATCTGCGCCAGTACCGAATCGGCGTCGGCCCGGTCGCGGTGTTCGGCGCAAGCAATTTCCCCCTGGCATTCTCCACCGCTGGCGGCGATACTGCGGCCGCGTTGGCTGCGGGCTGCCCGGTGGTGTTCAAGGCCCACAGTGGGCATATGGCGACGGCGGAACAGGTGGCCGATGCGATCATCCGCGCCGCCGAGCAAACCGATATGCCCAAGGGTGTATTCAACATGATCTACGGCGCCGGGGTCGGTGAAGCCCTGGTCAAGCACCCGGCGATCCAGGCCGTCGGTTTCACCGGCTCACTGACCGGGGGACGCGCGCTCTGCGATATGGCCGCCGCACGACCCCAGCCGATTCCGGTGTTCGCCGAAATGAGCAGCATCAATCCGGTGTTGGTGTTGCCCGAAGCCTTGCAATTGCGCGGCGAAAAGATCGCCAGTGAACTGGTGGCTTCAGTAGTGCAAGGTTGCGGTCAGTTCTGTACCAACCCGGGCCTGGTGATCGGCATCGCCTCGCCAAGGTTCACGGCGTTCACCGCGCTGCTCAGTGCCTTGATGAACGAACAACCGGCGCAAACCATGCTCAATGCCGGCACGCTGCGCAGCTACGGTAACGGTGTGCAGGCCCTGCTCGATCATTCAGGCGTCAGCCATCTGGCCGGTAAGCCCCAGCAGGGCAATCAGGCACAGCCGCAACTGTTCAAGGCCGATGTCCGTCTGCTGCTCAATGGCGATCCGCTGTTACAGGAAGAGGTCTTTGGCCCGACCACGGTCATCGTTGAAGTGGCCGACAACGCTGAGCTGCAGCAGGCGCTACAGGGCTTGCACGGTCAACTCACGGCCACCCTGATTGCCGAGGCCGGCGATCTGCAACGCTACGGCGAGGTGCTGCCGCTGCTGGAGCAAAAGGTCGGGCGGGTATTGTTCAACGGTTATCCGACCGGTGTCGAAGTCGGTGATGCGATGGTCCATGGCGGGCCTTATCCGGCCACCTCCGATGCCCGCGGCACGTCGGTCGGCAGCCTGGCCATCGAGCGCTTCCTGCGCCCGGTGTGCTACCAGAACTGCCCGGATGCCTTGTTGCCCGAAGCGCTGCAAAACGCCAACCCACTGGGCATCAATCGTCTGGTCGATGGCCACAGCCAACGTACACCGCTGTAGAAACCGGGCGCCATCGGCTGGATCGATGGCGCCCTTATTCATTCAGGCCAGCAGCGCCCTCAGGTCGTTGTACAGCGCCTCGGGAATATGCACCCCTTCAACCAGACTGCGCGCACGTGCCTCATAACGCCGTTGCGACGGCAAGCGTGCGCCCTGCCCTTGAATGCTTTCGAACACGGCTTCGGCACGGGCCAGATGCTGCTCGGTGGCCGCGCCGAGAAAACGCTGCGGATCGAAGGCGATAAGCAGTTCGCCATGGTACGGCGACGACTTGCTGCCGGCGTCATAGGCCAGGGATTCGGCACTGGTCAAGTCACCGATCAGCGGCCCGGCGATCAACTCCACCATGGCCGCCAATGCCGAGCCCTTGTGCCCGCCGAACGTCAGCATCGCGCCGCTATCAAGCACCACATTGGCATCGGTACTCGGCTGCCCTTGGGCGTCCACGCCCCAGCCTTCGGGAATGGCCTTGCCGGCACGCCGATGCAGCTCGATCTCGCCACGGGCAATCGCGCTGGTGGCGAAATCGAAGACAAAGGGATTGTTACCGGCCCGCGGCCAACCGAAGGCGATGGGATTGGTGCCGAACACCGGCTGACTTCCACCGGCCGGCGCGACCCAGGCATGGCTGGGCGTGCAGGCCAGCGCAACCAGGCCAGCAGCGGTCAGTTGCTCGATCTCGACCCATAGCGCGGAGAAATGCACACAGCGGTTGATCGCCAGGGCCGCGATTCCGTTGGCCCGGGTTTTCTCTTGCAGCAAAGGCAAGCCCGCCTGGAACGCCAACTGCGAGAAACCACCCGCCGCATCGACACGCACAATGGACGGCGCCTGATCGATGACCTGTGGCTCGGCATCGGCGGCCACCTTGCCGTTCCTCAGTGAGTTCACACAGCCCAGCACCCGATACAGGCCATGGGAGGCACAGCCATCGCGCTCGCCGGCAATCACCGTATCGGTCACCGCCTGCGCATGGGCGAGGTTGAAACCGTTGTGCAGCAGGATCGATTCGGCCAGCTCGCGAGCTTCGGCCAGGGACAGTCGGATCATAATCAGCTCCTTGAACAGACTGTCCAGACTGGTCCATTCCAGGGCTCGCGGCTTGATCGCTTTAGGCCAGGACGATGACGAATTCGGCACACCCTTGTGGCTCGACAGAGACCGTATTGCCCAGCCATCGAAACATTCTGTAACCCCCTGGATTTGGCAGGCGCGGCGCCAGCACGTTCAATGAGCGTTTTCTGCAAGGAGCAGGCTATGCCTACCGAACAAATCATTCTGATGGCCATCTTTGGCATTGTTGTCATTGCCTGGGGTATCAGGCTGGACATGAAGAACCACAAGAAGGAAAAAGCTGCGCGGCAGGCCCAGGGCAATACCGGGGCTTGATCGGGTGACCGGCGCGTCATCTGGCCGGTCTCCCCTGCTCAAAAAACAAAGCCCAGCATCAAGCCGGGCTTTTTTTATGGTGTTGGCCTCAGCCTTTTGGAGGCGCCTTGAGGCTATCCAATCGACCGCTTTCCAGCAAAGCCTTGTACTTCAACGCATCCGCTTCACTGTGATAAACGCCGACCAGCACATCGCCCTGGTAGACATCCCACATCCGGACGCCCGCGTTATTGGCGTCATGGGACATGTGATCCTCATCGCGTTCTTTGACGGTAATGACCATTGGCACATCCTCTGGGTTGAGGCAGGTAAGGTATTTTTTACTCCTGTTGTTTCCAAGATTCCATACTCAATACCTTGGAAACAGGGGGCGCTTTACTGTCTGGCGAACTCAGCCATTTGGGTGGTTGCCCACTGCTGACGATAGCTGATTGGAGGGAGATGCGCCCTCCAGCAAGGCATCCACCACCGCACGCGCCACCTCCACCGAATGCAGCATGCCCCAGAACAACGCCCGCTCGACCGGGTTGGTGTGCAGGCTGATTTCGTCGCCATTGAGTTCCGCCGTTTCGAGCAGATTGGAAACGTAGACCAGGGCGTCCTGGGCGGTTACCCCGGGTTGGATGGCGAATAGCGTGGGTTTGTAGGGGGCTTCGGGGGTGACGGGTTTGGAGCTGGTGAATGCGAGGGTGTCGAGCAAACGGGGGGTGTTTGCCGGGGCTGGCTCGGACTCATTGAATGGCGTATCAGAGAGTTTGCGCAGGTACAGGCTTCTGTCGGCGGTACTGAGGGTTTTGCTAACAATCGGCGGATCGGGGGTGATCTTCTTAGTCATGGTGACGCTCCTTTTCATGAATGGAAGTTCGTCACCCACGCTGCAAAACGAAAGGTGGCGAGCCGTACACAGGTTTGCAGACCGGGAAAAGGAACCGGCAGGCCGAAGCCTCCTGCGCACAGCTCGCCATAACACGAGCGTAAAAATGCCGCTTACGCGGCGCTGTGCGCCTTTTCGAGCCGGGCTGCAAAACCCGCGTCGCTGAATTTGCAGCGACACTTGAACAGTAGCCCCGACGTTTGGCGCACGCAATATTCTCCCATGCCTGAAACGTGTGGGAAATATGAGTTTTTTTGGAAGGTTATTTCGCGTGTTGATTGGGGGGGGGAGAACCAGACGGGCTTTCCCGAACAAGAAAAAATGCGCTATAGGGAACTAGGCTGGGTTGATTAGCGAATCGCCCGCGAGAAGCTGCAACGCTCTCCCCCGCCCACTCACCGTACGCAACTGACACTGGCCTATGAAACGTCCTGTCCAGATCGAACCTGCCCACCCAATTCGGATAGTTGCCAGCCAGCGGCGCTGGTAGGCCTTGGCCGTCAGTCGAGCATGTGCTGTTGATATGAAATTGAGTGATTTGCGCGGCGTCTCACAGTGACTTAATTCTGCAGCTTGTAGAATAATAAACTTCCCAAACTCCAGTAGAAAGCTTCAAGTGGTTGGTGTTAACGAGTTCAGCTTGTACCACATCTTTTTGCACCACAATGACATCAGAATGCCCGTGGCAATCGACACCAGTGGTATGCTTGAAGCAACACCCAATGTTGGAAACACCAACAGTATTTGCGAGTCGTTACCGCCGAGCATCATCGAAGCCCCAATCCCCATCAAAATACCTGCCAACAAATGAACACCAGCCTTTGATGGGGCAAAGGCCTCGAAACGGAACGTTTTCCTGTACAGGGTAAAACTCAGCATGCCTGCCAGTAACATAACAAACACCGCAATACGCCGGGCGCTGATTGCCATATCGGCTTGCCAGAACATCTGCGAAACGTTGTAAAAGAACACACTAGGTGTCCATAACGGCTCGAACGTATAGAGCGCACTCGTCAATGCACCGAGCAGCATACTGGAGAGCACCAGGTGTTTATTACCATGCACGGCGACCAAAAATATCAGCACCAGCGCCACTACACCGATCAACAGCCAGTAATGACGGCTGGAAATTTCCGGCATCAGAAGGGTTTTCTGTTCGGGCATCATGTGCAGGTAATACCAGAGCACGATCCCCAGCACCCAGCCGATCATCGTGAACAGTTTATTGAAATTGCCGCTGGCAAATCTGGTCAGTGTGCCGACGCTGCAACCGTTGTTCAGTACCGATGCCACCCCGAACAACAGGCCTCCCGCAATCAGTAAAGGATAGGAAATACCAGGCGAGTACAGCGGCAGGCTGACCTCAGAGAAACGATAGAGCGGGGCCAGCATCAACCCGAACAATCCACACGATGTCAGTGCCACAAACAACGTCGGGCGACCAGCCAGCAATTGTTCGCACGCTTTGACAAGACACATACCCATTCGCTGCGAAACCCAGCCGATCAGGAACGCTAATACCAACGCCATCAGTAAAGAGAAAAGCATGTTCGTGCGCCACTGCTGATTTGGATGGACCGGGCCTCAGTAGGCATTAGCGTAGCTCTCGATCAGGCGACCTGTGTATCTGACACGGAAAAGTGGGACCGGGCGTGCCAGAAGCCGTCAGATGCGGAATGTCATGTTCCTGATCTGAGGTTCTGGCGGTCACTCAGGGATGGACCGCCATGCGAGCAGCCTGGCAGAACTGGTTTATTTGGAACGTCTTACCAATTTGAACCGCCAACAGACAGATCAGCGTCGGCCGGGTCGTTGACGCTCACTGCGCCAGTATTACCGTCGTGGCTGATGTACGGGCAGTTCCCTGTCGGTGGAACTGGAAAATTCTGGTCGTTGCTGTAGTCAAATATCCTGTTTTGTCCAAGGTGGTCCGTAATTCTCCAGGTTCCCTTAATCACGCCTTCGTCGGACGTGTACTGGATTTGCGCCGTAGAGTTCGGTGGTAAAATCCATGGCCCGTTTTGAGACTGACCCGAGCCGTCGCCGGAGAACCAAACGTTACCAAATTGATTACCTGCACTGCCATCGGTCACGATTTCAAATGTCCAGCTTGCATCAGATTGGTTGTAGATATGGCGGTCTGTCATGCTAGTTCCTTCTTGGGGGCGGGATCAGTTGACCACTACACGCATCACTGAGGTTCATTGCTTCCATAATGCCGTTTGGCCACCCGAGAGCTTAGCAGCACGTGCGTAGGGGGGCTCTATCTTCGTTCACGCCTCCGGTAGCGGCGTCTCTCATATGGCATGGGCGAACCGCATCTGAAGACAAGAACGGCATCATTGGGGAGCCTGCAGAATTCAGAAAAATAACAAATCCCCCCCTTAGACATTGACTGATCGTTAAGACCCACAAGCAGCACAGGGCAAAAAGCCTGAGAGACTGAGTGCTTTGTCGTTGATCAGTTGGCATCACTCAACGAAGTTTTAACGATGCTATTGTCAGCAAGTACGGTTCTGAAAAATCCAACCGCACTTCCCAAAACAGACGCTCCTACCCTTTTGCTATATAGAAAAGCATTACCCACGTCATGCCAATAGTAGAACAAGCAACCCCCATCAAGACACTGGCGATCTTTCTTATGCCTGCAAAACCGCTAGTTGAAATAAGCTTTGCTATCAGACCTACACTTCCCCCCACCGCTACAACCTGACGAAAATGGTCTATGGACATCGTCAGGGGATCATATTGCTTACGCAAGAAAAAGCCCGCAAAAACAATCCCAAGAATCACTGACAGCAAGATATATTTCCCGCCGAGTACTGATTTTTTCTCATCCAT
Source organism: Pseudomonas gingeri (assembly GCF_013385425.1). GTDB lineage: Bacteria > Pseudomonadota > Gammaproteobacteria > Pseudomonadales > Pseudomonadaceae > Aquipseudomonas > Aquipseudomonas gingeri_D. The sequence goes on from NZ_JACAQA010000025.1 coordinate 73,554, forward strand.
CTGTGCCCGTCCCAAACCTCTAGTCAGATCATCAACCCACCCCCTTCCTGGCCCGCCCTGCTCCTCGGCATAGGGAAACGTGGGACATATTTATTTTACGCAGAATCCGACCTCGGCTAACCGCAGCCTCACCACAGGGGGACTTCAACCAAAAGCTGATGTCCAGAGCAAAAAATAAATCCGCCACCCTTTCACCTTTTAAACGTTTCGGCCATAAACCTCTTTCCGACAATCAACTGTCAAATCATCCAGGTAAGGCTTGATCTCCAGAAGTCCCATCAATCTCAACAATTCGTTAGCCACATCTCGCAAGGGATGCCATTCGCTATGATCAAATATAAACCAATCGAAACCGAGACCGACTTTTTCAACAGATTCGACCAAAAGTGGCCTCTCGCGAAATAGTCACATCAGCTTTTCGACCAAAACTGTAGTGGCGTGGATAGCCATATCTCCAAAATCTCCCTCAAGGAATAGAACGTTCTCAACAATGTTTATCCCTTCAAGCTCTCCAAGTACGCTTGAGTTTTGAACATGAAGAGAGCCAAGCCTGATGGTTAGCTCAGTGCCGTCGGCGTTCCATGCCATCAGCTTGTATTTGGTCTCGTCGTCCGCACTAACAACCATCTCGAAATATCGATGGGCCTGATCCACTGTGATTGATAAGACGTTGCTTTGTTCGAGCGCTTGAACATCCATAACGAGGCTACTTTTGCTTAAAGCCGCATCCTACTACGGCGGATGCCTGCCTTTGAAATCGAAGAGATCCACGCGAATAGAGGGTGATCGACCTTGTACCGCAGACCCTTTTTCATCACATCAGCCATTTGATTGCCTCTCCAGCAAATTCATTCCGTGTAATTTGAGTGCCTTGCTGTATTGAACTCCCTAGAATTTCATCCTGCGGTGGAGAATCCATACCCGAAATTCGCTCCAACCATCCCGCACCACGTGAGTACGTATTTTCATGCCGAGCCCCAATTCAACTTTGCCAGCAGGCTGTGAAACGCTTGCACACCTCAAAGCGCTGATCCAGATCGGCCATACGTGCATGATGTGTGCTCAGTGTTTCCTTCAGCAGTTCTCGCTGGGTTCGGTAGTAGTACTCCAGCATTTCATTATTGGTCGACATCGCCTTGCTACGGTCAGCCGCTTCGCTGTCGGGCAGCAGCTCCTTGATCGTAGGGGTATCGAGCAGGCCCAGTCGGTTGGTGTAGTAATCCTTGTACAACTGCAATGAACGGGCCTTGATATCCCTCATCTCGTTGGCGAACTGCTCCAGGTTATGGTGATATTCAGTCCAATAGGAATCGGGCAGGCTGAAGCCGAGCCGCTGTTTGCGTTCCGCCATCGATTTGTCGAGAACTGCTTTCTGGAGCGAAAGGGAATCGTCGGCGTCGGGCTTCATTTTCGCGATGACACTGGCATCGACGATCTGCGCGATCAGTGCTGCACGCTCCGCCGACTGCGGCGGGGCTTCGACGGACTTGGGGAAAATAAGGTTGTGGCCGACGCAGGCGGGCAGGCCTTTGTAGGTCAGCGTGATCGGAGAGCGCACAATCTTTCCATCGATCTGGCGCAGACGGCTAAGGGTGACCTGACATTTGCGATCTACGTAGCGGAAGTCAGCTTCGTACTCACCGCCGCTCTGCGGGGTAAAGTTGAACGCCACGGTGCACACGCTGCCGGTGCTTAAGGTATTGGCTCGCGCGAACAATTCATGGCCCGGTTGCAGCTTCACTTCCAGATAGGCCTTGGCATCGTCGGGTGCAGCGACGCTCATGGCCGCCCGTCGCCGGGTATTGGCGGAGAACAGGTTATTCAGCAGCCCCGTATTCTGGCCGTCGCAGTGTTCGGCATCGAACAAGTCGAGCGTCGAGTTTTCATTGCTGCTGATAAATCGCAGCTTCGCCACATCGGGTCCACTCGCGTCCGGATAGGAACCGTTGAAACTGCACCCGCCAAGTAACAGTGCGGCAATGCTCACAGCGCCACGCAGACGCCATTGGGAAAAACAGAACATGTTGATATATCGTCCTTGATGTACAAGTAGGCGAAAGGCCATCATGCTAGAGAAGACAGTCGCCGACGTCCAGCGCGCCTGTCGTCCCTGAATTTCTTTGTGGATTTTCTTCGTCTCCCAACGAGGTAGCGGAATGCTTGACTCGCACAACATCCTTGCAATTGGCCTGATCGGATTACTGGCCGGTTGTTCGTCAATGCCAAGTGAAATGGCGTTGAATTCACCGGTTTACAACGCGCAAAACGCAGGTCTAGTCGTCGGCACGCTGCTGAACGGTGGCCCCTACGGAACCTACCTTGAATTTCGCGATATCAAGAGTGACAAGACTTATGGTTGGGGACCCAAGGATGATTACTCGGCATGGCTACCTGCCGGTGACTATGAGGTGAGCCGCCTGGGTCACCGTCGCGGGGTAATGGGGGCTTACTCCAAACCGCTGCGTTTCACCGTCACCCAAGGGCAGCTCAATTACCTTGGCGAGATGGTCTACGACTGCTCGGCCGTCGCGCAACCGGTTGCGGTGTACGGCGTATTGAACTGTGGGCTCCTCGCGCTTGGCGAATGCACCGTCCCACGTCCTAGCGTGAACGTGTGCGTGGTGGATCGCCAGGATCAAGCGATCAAGCATTTTTTGCAGCAACATCCCGAAAAAGCCCCTTTACCCGTGCGTAACGCGGTCATGTCGCGACGCTAGATATCAAGCTTGAAAGCGTCTCTAGCTGCCTGGGGCATTGCGTGCGAGAAAGTGCAGAAAAGTGGGACAGATTCATTTTACGCAGAATCCGCTCTCGGATAACCGCAGCCTCCCCACGGATGGCCTTCAGCCAAAAGCCGATGTCCAGGGTAGAAAATAGCCCGCCCCTGTCACCTTTTCACTTGTAGCCAATGCCACTAGGCTGCGCTGGCCCTCTCAGCGGGCAACTTTAACTTCAGGGAAGCGTACATGGATCGATTTCTCCGCTTTCACCCCAGGCTGGTACAGCTGGAGCTCTACTGCGTCATCTTTCCGATGATGTGCATTTATACTTATTTTTCCTTCCGCTACGTTCCCCTAATTGCACTATTTGCCTTAGGCTCAGTGTCACTATTGATACTGTTGCTCATCCCGTTGTTCCTGTGGTGGGGGTTGCTCGGGCTGGTTCGTCTGTTCAAACACTTCAGAGATGCGCAGGTCCGGGTTGGCCGGAATACCTGGCTGGGTATCGCCGGCAGTCTCGTTGCCATTTTGTCGATGGTGTTGTGGAAGACAACCGACTGGCAAAGGCTGATGTGGTTGGGAGTTGGCTTACCGTATCTTGCGGTGGTCGCGCACTGGACGTGGCTTTATTGGAAAAAATACCGGCAATCCATCGCAGCAATTAAAGGCTTTCGCTGGGTAGTTGTAGCTGCGCTGCTTGTGACATGTTTTTATGCAGCCACCGCGCCACTAGATATCAATCTTGGCCGGCTTTGAGCGCCGCGCCAGCGGTTAGGAATCTATTTCGTACAAAGCCTGGGAAAACCGTACCAGGGATACGCACGCCCAGACTAAAAAGCCCGCGAACAAGGATGCGTCAGGGGAGTGTCAATTCGCGGATTTGGAGTCCAACTCAGCAATCGCGCCGCCGGCCATTAGATGCAATTTCTCGCTCAACCTTCGTGCCCCCCCCATTGAGTCCCAAACCCGGCGTTTTCACTTCAGAGATGTGTCACTCATCCGCCCAATTTGCCGGCAAGCATTTCCCGCACAGCACCGACCAAATGAGCCTCACCAGCACGTGCAGGTAACAGGCTGAACTCAACATCGGGCAAAGGCGGTAACGGGAAGGCTGGCCGGCAAATCTCTGCGCCCATCGGCACCGCCGAGGTATTCAGGCAAGCGACGCCCAGCCCTGCCATCAGTGCTGATTGCAGCCCTGCCACTCCGGACGCGGAATGGGCAATCACATACGGCACGTTGTGTGCCTCCAGCGTCTCTCGGGTGAGGCGTTGGAGGCTGCATCCCTGTGGCAGCACCAAAAGTGGCAACGCCTTATCTTCTTCGTTCCTCGGCTCAACCCCCGAAGCAGATACCCAATGCAATGCTTCCCGACGTACCGGGATGCCCTCGGGAAAGCTGCGGCCGTCGAGTATGCGCATTGAAAGGCCGATATCGAAGTCACCCGTATCTGCCCCGCTTTCTATTTGCAGACTCTTTCGCACCGATACATGCAGTCGAAGGCGTGGATAGTTCAGGCGCAGTTGCTTCAACAACTCGGCAATCGAGCCAGGCAAAAAGTAGTCGGTGATCGCCAATCTCAATTCACCGGCAAACGTCACTCCGCGCACGTCTTCAAGGGCGCGATCACTCAAGGCCAGCAGTTCTCGTGCATGCACCATCAGGCGCTCCCCGGCCGGCGTAGGCCGGACACCCTTTTTTCCCCGTTCCAGCAGCGTTACCCCGGTGAACGCTTCGAGCTTGCGCAATTGCTCGCTCAACGCTGATTGCGACCGACACAGGTGCGGCGCGGCCTCCGATAGACTGCCGGATTCCATGGCAACGGTAAAAGATCGCAAGAGATCAAGGTCAAAGGGGCGCATGTTCATCCTGCTGTTTTCCCGATAGATAGATGCATATCTTCCGGCTTTTCAGCAGCAACGCAACTTCTTACTCTGCGCTGGACATTCATTACCCGCAAAGGAGTTCAACATGCCCGGTATAACACTCAAGATTTCTGGCGAGCCGAACCTTGAACTGGTCCACAGCATCGTCCCCAAGATCACCACTCTGACCTGTGAACTACTGGAAAAGCGACCGGAACAGACCCTGGTGATGGTGCAGTTCCTGCCTCATGAACAGTGGTTCATCGACAGCCGTTCGCTGGCCGAACAAGGACGCAACTCGTTCCGCCTGGAAGTCACTATCACGGATGAAACCAATACCAAGGCCCAGAAAGCGCGCTACCACCATGAGGCTTTCGAATTGCTGGCCAAAGAAATAGGCAATGTTCACCCTCACTCAAACATCCATGTGATCGACTGCCGTGCCAGTGCCTACGGCTATGGTGGTTTGAGCCAGGAGTACAGACTCCACCACCCTTGACCCCCGGTTCATCGTGACCGGCGCAATTCGAGCTTACATAGGTATCGATACCTGTCTGATGACTTCAGTGGGATGACCTCCATGGGTCGGGAGCGGCCGGTCACGACAGGACCGCTATCGACCCTTTGCCGTCGGTCATGCTTCCCGGAAGCTGTCGTTCAACGCCGAGCTAACAGGCCGCAACCTATGCCGCGCTGCGGCAGTCTTCGGTTGCGGTCCGGGTTGAGGGAAGGGTCAGACCTCAGTTGGCCGCCCATGATGATGTGGACTTTGGCTTACGCCTCCGTCGCCGACGGCCAGCCGACCCGTGCCGCGCTACGAAGATTGGACTGAACGACCAAGCGATGAAACGGGGCAATCAGAAAAATATAGAAGCGACCCAAGCGGTTGTGGCAATGAACAACGGTCGACAGGGTCAAGTGACGTTTAGCGCCCGGCAACGACTGGCCGGAACACAGAACAGAGAGCCTGAAGTCCAGGTGCTTGTCGTCTTCGCCAAGAACAACTTCAGTTGGACTTGTGCTGTAGAGCTTGAAGATGCCGAGTCGGCCCGCTCCGCTCTGCACATCCAGTGAGGCGAGATGCTTGGCTGTCTTGAGGCCGAAACCGGCTACGAGCGCGTCTCGAACCGTCAGGAGCCTGCTGACCCAAGGCGCTTGGTGAGCGAAGATGAACCTCGCCAACAATTCGGGATTGGTTGACGCTCCGGTGGGAAGCTCGATCGAGTAAGCGTCGGCGAGATTCATCGAGGCGTAGGCTTTAGCAATCGCCGACTCCGGGGGAAGCGACACAGAGGTTGCGTGATGGTGTTCGATTGACATGTAGGCGGCCTATAGTTCGTTTCTGAGGTCTAACGCCGAGCTGATCGGCACGCTGGCGTGACGGCCCCCGTTTCACCCCATACTCAACGCTTTGGAAACGGGGGGCGCTTTATTGGCTGGCGACCTCAACCATTCGGAGGGTTGCCCGACGCTGACGATAGCTGATTAGACGGGGATTTGCCCTCCAACAAGGCGTCCACCACCGCACGCGCCACCTCCACCGAATGCAGCATGCCCCAGAACAACGCCCGCTCGACGGGGTTGGTGTGCAAGCTGATTTCGTCGCCGTTGAGTTCCGCGGTTTCGAGCAGATTGGAAACGTAGACCAGGGCGTCCTGGGCGGTGATGCCGGGTTGGATGGCGAATAGCGTGGGTTTGTAGGGGGCTTCGGGGGTGACGGGTTTGGATGTGGTGGTTTAATTTCCC
>NZ_JACAQA010000026.1:0-156 GCF_013385425.1 Pseudomonas gingeri
GCTGAAAAAGGCAGTGTGTTTTCGCCTCTTCAGCGGTTCGATCCTCTCGGTCGAAAGCGGTGTAAAAGAGGTGTTGACAGCAGCGTGTAACGCTGTAGAATTCGCCTCCCGCTAACGAGAGATCGAAAGCGCAAGTGGTTGAAGTTGAAGAGGAAA
>NZ_JACAQA010000026.1:1464-5458 GCF_013385425.1 Pseudomonas gingeri
GTGGGCACTCTAAGGAGACTGCCGGTGACAAACCGGAGGAAGGTGGGGATGACGTCAAGTCATCATGGCCCTTACGGCCTGGGCTACACACGTGCTACAATGGTCGGTACAGAGGGTTGCCAAGCCGCGAGGTGGAGCTAATCCCACAAAACCGATCGTAGTCCGGATCGCAGTCTGCAACTCGACTGCGTGAAGTCGGAATCGCTAGTAATCGCGAATCAGAATGTCGCGGTGAATACGTTCCCGGGCCTTGTACACACCGCCCGTCACACCATGGGAGTGGGTTGCACCAGAAGTAGCTAGTCTAACCCTCGGGAGGACGGTTACCACGGTGTGATTCATGACTGGGGTGAAGTCGTAACAAGGTAGCCGTAGGGGAACCTGCGGCTGGATCACCTCCTTAATCGACGACATCAGCTGCTCCATAAGTTCCCACACGAATTGCTTGATTCATTGAAGAAGACGATAAGAAGCAGCCCGAAATTGGGTCTGTAGCTCAGTTGGTTAGAGCGCACCCCTGATAAGGGTGAGGTCGGCAGTTCGAATCTGCCCAGACCCACCAATTTTGTGTGGGAAAAGCCTGTAGCAATACGGGGCCATAGCTCAGCTGGGAGAGCGCCTGCCTTGCACGCAGGAGGTCAACGGTTCGATCCCGTTTGGCTCCACCATTTACGTTGTGATGGTTGTTGGCTGTAGTTGCTTCTGCGTTAGAGTTTAGAAATGAGCATTCCATCATGCGATGGTGAATGTTGATTTCTAGTCTTTGATTAGATCGTTCTTTAAAAATTTGGGTATGTGATAGAAAGATAGACTGGACGTTACTTTCACTGGTAACGGCTCAGGCTAAGGTAAAATTTGTGAGTGACTCTTAAGAGTTTTGCGAATTTTCGGCGAATGTCGTCTTCATAGTATAACCAGATTGCTTGGGGTTATATGGTCAAGTGAAGAAGCGCATACGGTGGATGCCTTGGCAGTCAGAGGCGATGAAAGACGTGGTAGCCTGCGAAAAGCTTCGGGGAGTCGGCAAACAGACTTTGATCCGGAGATGTCTGAATGGGGGAACCCAGCCATCATAAGATGGTTATCTTGTACTGAATACATAGGTGCAAGAGGCGAACCAGGGGAACTGAAACATCTAAGTACCCTGAGGAAAAGAAATCAACCGAGATTCCCTTAGTAGTGGCGAGCGAACGGGGACTAGCCCTTAAGTGGCTTTGAGATTAGCGGAACGCTCTGGAAAGTGCGGCCATAGTGGGTGATAGCCCTGTACGCGAAAATCTCTTAGTCATGAAATCGAGTAGGACGGGGCACGAGAAACCTTGTCTGAATATGGGGGGACCATCCTCCAAGGCTAAATACTACTGACTGACCGATAGTGAACTAGTACCGTGAGGGAAAGGCGAAAAGAACCCCGGAGAGGGGAGTGAAATAGATCCTGAAACCGTATGCGTACAAGCAGTGGGAGCCCACTTTGTTGGGTGACTGCGTACCTTTTGTATAATGGGTCAGCGACTTATTTTCAGTGGCGAGCTTAACCGAATAGGGGAGGCGTAGCGAAAGCGAGTCTTAATAGGGCGTCTAGTCGCTGGGAATAGACCCGAAACCGGGCGATCTATCCATGGGCAGGTTGAAGGTTGGGTAACACTAACTGGAGGACCGAACCGACTACCGTTGAAAAGTTAGCGGATGACCTGTGGATCGGAGTGAAAGGCTAATCAAGCTCGGAGATAGCTGGTTCTCCTCGAAAGCTATTTAGGTAGCGCCTCATGTATCACTGTAGGGGGTAGAGCACTGTTTCGGCTAGGGGGTCATCCCGACTTACCAAACCGATGCAAACTCCGAATACCTACAAGTGCCGAGCATGGGAGACACACGGCGGGTGCTAACGTCCGTCGTGAAAAGGGAAACAACCCAGACCGTCAGCTAAGGTCCCAAAGTCATGGTTAAGTGGGAAACGATGTGGGAAGGCTTAGACAGCTAGGAGGTTGGCTTAGAAGCAGCCACCCTTTAAAGAAAGCGTAATAGCTCACTAGTCGAGTCGGCCTGCGCGGAAGATGTAACGGGGCTCAAACCATGCACCGAAGCTACGGGTATCACTTAGGTGATGCGGTAGAGGAGCGTTCTGTAAGCCTGTGAAGGTGAGTTGAGAAGCTTGCTGGAGGTATCAGAAGTGCGAATGCTGACATGAGTAACGACAATGGGTGTGAAAAACACCCACGCCGAAAGACCAAGGTTTCCTGCGCAACGTTAATCGACGCAGGGTTAGTCGGTCCCTAAGGCGAGGCTGAAAAGCGTAGTCGATGGAAAACAGGTTAATATTCCTGTACTTCTGGTTATTGCGATGGAGGGACGGAGAAGGCTAGGCCAGCTTGGCGTTGGTTGTCCAAGTTTAAGGTGGTAGGCTGGAATCTTAGGTAAATCCGGGATTCTAAGGCCGAGAGCTGATGACGAGTTGCCATTAGGCGACGAAGTGGTTGATGCCATGCTTCCAAGAAAAGCTTCTAAGCTTCAGGTAACCAGGAACCGTACCCCAAACCGACACAGGTGGTTGGGTAGAGAATACCAAGGCGCTTGAGAGAACTCGGGTGAAGGAACTAGGCAAAATGGCACCGTAACTTCGGGAGAAGGTGCGCCGGTGAGGGTGAAGGACTTGCTCCGTAAGCCCATGCCGGTCGAAGATACCAGGCCGCTGCGACTGTTTATTAAAAACACAGCACTCTGCAAACACGAAAGTGGACGTATAGGGTGTGACGCCTGCCCGGTGCCGGAAGGTTAATTGATGGGGTTAGCTAACGCGAAGCTCTTGATCGAAGCCCCGGTAAACGGCGGCCGTAACTATAACGGTCCTAAGGTAGCGAAATTCCTTGTCGGGTAAGTTCCGACCTGCACGAATGGCGTAACGATGGCGGCGCTGTCTCCACCCGAGACTCAGTGAAATTGAAATCGCTGTGAAGATGCAGTGTATCCGCGGCTAGACGGAAAGACCCCGTGAACCTTTACTATAGCTTTGCACTGGACTTTGAATTTGCTTGTGTAGGATAGGTGGGAGGCTTTGAAGCGTGGACGCCAGTTCGCGTGGAGCCAACCTTGAAATACCACCCTGGCAACTTTGAGGTTCTAACTCAGGTCCGTTATCCGGATCGAGGACAGTGTATGGTGGGTAGTTTGACTGGGGCGGTCTCCTCCTAAAGAGTAACGGAGGAGTACGAAGGTGCGCTCAGACCGGTCGGAAATCGGTCGTAGAGTATAAAGGCAAAAGCGCGCTTGACTGCGAGACAGACACGTCGAGCAGGTACGAAAGTAGGTCTTAGTGATCCGGTGGTTCTGTATGGAAGGGCCATCGCTCAACGGATAAAAGGTACTCCGGGGATAACAGGCTGATACCGCCCAAGAGTTCATATCGACGGCGGTGTTTGGCACCTCGATGTCGGCTCATCACATCCTGGGGCTGAAGCCGGTCCCAAGGGTATGGCTGTTCGCCATTTAAAGTGGTACGCGAGCTGGGTTTAGAACGTCGTGAGACAGTTCGGTCCCTATCTGCCGTGGACGTTTGAGATTTGAGAGGGGCTGCTCCTAGTACGAGAGGACCGGAGTGGACGAACCTCTGGTGTTCCGGTTGTCACGCCAGTGGCATTGCCGGGTAGCTATGTTCGGGAAAGATAACCGCTGAAAGCATCTAAGCGGGAAACTTGCCTCAAGATGAGATCTCACTGGAACCTTGAGTTCCCTAAAGGGCCGTCGAAGACTACGACGTTGATAGGCAGGGTGTGTAAGCGCTGTGAGGCGTTGAGCTAACCTGTACTAATTGCCCGTGAGGCTTGACCATATAACACCCAAGCAATTTGCGTCGAAAGGCCAAGTTGCGGTGTGTGAAGACGAAACGAACCGAAAGTTTGCGACTCACAAAACACCGAGCTGTCACATACCCATTTGCTGGAGCGTGAACCCGTAAGGGCAAACGACCTGGCTCCCGAATTTCTTGACGACCATAGAG
>NZ_JACAQA010000027.1 GCF_013385425.1 Pseudomonas gingeri
GCGTGTTGGGCATGAACGCGGCGATGATGGAGGACTACCTCAAGTTCATCGCCAACCGTCGCCTGAGCCAGATCGGCTTGAAGGAAGAGTACCCGGGGACCACCAACCCGTTCCCATGGATGAGCGAGATCATGGACTTGAAGAAAGAGAAGAACTTCTTCGAGACCCGCGTGATCGAGTATCAGACTGGTGGGGCGTTGAGCTGGGATTGATGCGGCTGTTCACCTTGGGTGAATAGACTGAAACACCGGAAAGCCCTGAACCTGTTCAGGGCTTTTTTGTTTGTGTCTGATCACTGCGCAAAGCCTTTGTTTCAGCAGGTTTCGATGTGTGGACGCCCTCAAGCTCCGAGTGCAATCTAAGCACGCATCAACGCTTGGCTGGCATCAACGATCGAACACAATTCACCGCAGAGACCGTATATCAATGAGATACACAGCACTTACATCTGATACACAGGAATGCTACGATTGTGCCGCAGGTCTGCTCCACCTGCCGACGACAGAGAGCGCCCCCATAGAGGGTTTCATGATGCTGAAGACCAGCCAGCCAGAACCGACGAAAGAAAAGCCCGTACCTATCAATATGCGGGCAGACATCAAGAAACGAAATTTGATTGATATCGCTGCTGCCTTGTCAGGCCGTGACCGTACCAGCTTCATTCTGGAAGCAGCCTGCCAGAAAGCTGAAGAGGTCATCTTGGACAAGCGGTTGTTCGTACTCGATGAGGACGCGTTTGACTCATTCGAGAAAGCTTTGGAAGACAACCCGGTGCGAGGGAACCAGTGCCTGCAAAAACTCCTGGCAAGGCCAAAACGCTGGAGCTGAGCGCTCCCGCAAAGCTAAACGAGCAGCACGATCTGAACGATTTCGATTGTGGTGAAAGCTCGATCAATGAGTACCTCGTCAAAAAAGCACATAAAGCCCAGGCCGCTAAACACGCGGTGGTCTATGTGATTTGTCTCAAAGGTACCCAGAAGGTCATCGGCTACTACACCCTATCCAACGGGTCGGCCATGCGCGCGTCCGTGGTACCGAAGAGTCGGCAACGTAATTCGCCGGGACAGCATCCCGTTACCATCATCGGTCGGATCGGCATCAGTCTCGTCGCTCAGGGCAACGGTTATGCTATCGATCTGCTACAGGATGCAATCGAACGCTGTATCAGCGCCTCCGAAACGGTGGGCTCAACAGCCGTTCTGGTCCATCCCCTGAATGACCGGCTCGCAGACTTTTATGCCCGGCACGCAGGCTTCATCCCCTGCCCCGGTGTGTCACCGATCACAATGATGCTGCCATTGCAGTAAATACCGATCCCCTGCTCCTTGGCTATCCGCGCAGCTTCAGGGTGTGCCTGGCTATACCACCAAAAAAGCCGTGTCAGCGACGCAGTGAACAGGAGAATCTGGTCGCCGTACGTAGCAAAGAACTTGAGGCGTATTGCGCAACCAAGAAAGATGTAACTTTTACTTAGGTTTGTCTGCACAGTGGCATTTTGAAGCCGTGCAAGGTTCACCATTCGGGTGATGGTCGGCGCACGCCTGGCAGCAGTAGTGCTTACCATGACGCACGACCGCATGCTCACCAACCTTGCAGGTACAGTGCGGGCAGGCGCAGGTTTGTTCATTCATGATCGGACTCCGGTTGTCGGGTGGTCGCCAGGCATTGCGGTGCAACGCGTATGAACAGTTGAGTTATACGATCCATCATCGGCCTCCACTTACGTCTTGGCAATGCTCTTTTTTCATTGTGTCGGAGTCGAATAACAAGCCTAACCCATCAGCAGGGAGGTGCATTTTCGGCGTAGGATCATTTGCCAATAGGGGCTCAGGCAGCAACCAGACGATCCACGACCGGCTGCTCACGGTGCTCGGCTTGCCACAAGTCATAGTTCATAACGGTCAAAGGACCAAGATTGACCTTTTCAAAGCGTCGCACTCTAGATCATGGGGACGGGCCCTACTGCTTGCAGGAGTGCTATTGTTGGTCAATATCATAGGTGGCGCCCTGGCGGTGGCGTATGGAGCGGCCGCATACCGGGCCGTAGGAGGCGTGAGATAGCACTTCGCAAGACATACAATTGATCACTGACGGTGAAAGCCATGAATCAAATTGAACATGTCGTCGTTGTCATGCTGGAAAACCGCTCACTGGATACGATGCTTGGCTGGCTCTATCCAAATGACAGCCCACCGTCGCAGGTCTTGCCGGCGACCAGCGCCCCTCGATTTGACGGCCTGCAACCTGGCATGTCCAACCCCTGCTCGAACTCCACCCCTGCGCGTCATGTGGCAGTGACCCTGCAGGCCAGCGGTTTTCAGGTTCCAGACCCCGATCCGCAAGAAACCTTTGCCAACGTCACCTACCAGCTGTTCAGAGACGGTCCAGTCAGCCCCGACAATACGCCGCCCATGGGCTTTGTCGACAATTACACCACCACGAAAACCGCCAATCCCGATCAGATCATGCAATGCTACAGCCCGGCGCAGCTGCCGGTATTGGCCAAATTGGCCCGCGCCTATGCGGTTTCCGATGCCTGGTTCGCCTCCGTGCCCAGCCAGACCTGGCCTAACCGCGCCTTTGCTCACGCCGGGACGTCCAATGGCAATGTGGACAATGGCACGCCTCCCGATCCATTCGCCTGGGATGTCCCCACCATCTTCAACGTCCTGGGATCGATCGGATGCAGTTGGGGCGTCTACAGCAATACCATCCTCACCCCCTCGCTGACCCGGACGATGTTCCCGAAATTATGGGACCCCATGTTGAGTCCCCACTTCAGAGGTTTTTCCGCGTTTCTGGATGCATGCCAGACCAACTCGCTGCCACGCTATTCGTTTATCGAGCCCAGCTTTCTGGTCGACCCTAACGACCAGCATCCCCCTCATGATGTTCAAGCGGGCGAAGCCTTTCTGTATTCAATCTGGAACGCCGTCAGTACATCGAAGGGCTGGAACCAGACCTTGCTTGTCATCACCTACGACGAGCACGGTGGTTGTTTCGACCATGTCACCCCGCCATTCAATGCAACTCCACCTGACCAGGCCCGTCCGCTTGATGGTAACGGCTTCGACTTCACGCGTTTTGGCGTACGCGTGCCAACAGTGGTGGTCTCACCCTACATCCAGGCCGGTACGGTGTTCAGATCGGACACCCCGAATGCACCGTACGATCACACCAGTATTCTGGCCACCTTGCGCGACTGGATCGGCATCCCGGCGCAGGACATGCTCACCAGCAAGCGGATTGCGAATGCGCCGACGCTCAATCAGTTGCTCACCCTGAATACACCTCGTGTTGATTTACCCCCTATATCAGCGCCGGCTGCGACTACCTTCGCGCAGCCATCGCCGACTGCGGCGCTCAACGATCTTCAAAAAAGCCTGGTCACAGGTTCCGCAAAACGCTTCGGACTCGACCCGGCAGCGACACTGCAGGCGGTAGGTACCCGGCAACATGCCGTTGATTTCTTCACCAGACGGATCACTCACGCACACTCTTAGAACAACTAATGGCTGCAAACATCAAGCGGTTACGTTCGCAAATTTCACATGACAAGTGCAGGCGCCGGGCTGTCCATCCCCACCAACACTGCACTGTCATTCCACAGTTGCTGCGCCACATCATCACGACGAGCCAATTCGGACGGCTGCGGCCAAGTCAGCTCACCTCTCACCAGGGACGCATACAACCGCCCTCTCGGCGGGACAATCCGCCCCAACGCCAGATCGGCCAGGAACTCCCCGGCTTGTATGCGCATGACATCGGCAAAATAGGGACTCAATGCCATGGCCGGCGCAGGCAACGCCCCAACAGGCAAATTACGCCCCAGCCCTGTGCCGGGGATATAACCCGGGTTGTAAGCGATAACCCGCAAACGGCGTGCCTTGACCTCGGCTGAAGCCGCGAAGGCACGGGCCGTCAGCAGATTGCACAACTTCGAGGTGGCGTAGGCGCGAAACCCGGGCTCGAACGCCACACCACCCTGCGCGCCTTTCCCAAGGTCCAACTGCGCCAGCTGTTGCGCATCGACAAAGGGAAACGGCGCAACCGGACTGAACATCGGGTCATGGGTGTTACTGGTGGTGATCACCACAATGGCCTCTCGCGCCAACGCCGGCGCCAGCAGACGCAACAACAGATAGTGGCCCAGATGATTGACCGCAAAGGTGGTCTCGTAGCCGTCCACCGTGCGCGCCGCCTTGGGAAAGCTGAGTCCGGCATTGAGCACCAGGGCGTTGATCTTCGTCTTGCCCAGCGTCTCAAGCACCTGCCTGGCGAATTGCCTGACACGGCTCAAGCTCGCCAGCTCCAGCGGCAAACGGGTTTCTCGCCCGCCAAGGATCAACTGGGTGCCGGGGGTGGCGCTCAGTTGCTTTGCTGTCGCCTCCCCCAGACCGAAAGTCCCGCCGGTCATGATGATCGTCTTCATGCTCAAAACACCTCGACCAATACGACTTCGGTATCCTCGATAGCCTCGACAACAAGCATCGACTCCTCGCTCATGGCAATCCCGTCCCCCGCTTCGACCCTTTCGCCATTGACCTTCACCGCGCCGAGCACCGGCACCAGATAACCCTGGCGAGTAGTCGAACAACATTGGCTCAGGCTCTGGCCGGCCTTAAGAGTCGCCCCCAGCACACGAGCGTTGGCGCGGATCGGCAGAGCGCTTTCATCGTCAGGCATTCCACTGGCCAACACGACCCATTGGCCGGCCCGATCAGACTTGGGAAAAGGCCGCATACCCCAGTTGGGCAGTCCACCGTTTTCCCGCGGCCGCAACCAGATCTGGAACAGTCTTAACGGAACGTCACCCTCATTGCGCTCTTGATGTCGAATGCCGGTCCCGGCACTCATCACCTGCACGTCACCGGCCTCGGTACGGCCTTGTCCGCCGACACTGTCTTGATGGCTCACCGCACCTTCCAGCACGTAGGAAACGATCTCCATGCTTTCGTGGCCATGCATCGGGAAACCGGTGCCTGGCGCAATCTCGTCGTCATTCCAGACCACCAGAGCCCCCAGCGGACGGTGCGCGGGATTGCCATCAGCCGTTACGTTGAAATGATGGCGGGCCTTGAGCCAGCCATAGTCGCCGCCGCCGAGGTCGGACTTGAATCGATGCTCTAACATTTCAGCTCCTGAAAAAGCGGCTGATTGCCGCGTTAAAGAGCATAAATTTGAAACCAACCAAGAAGAACTGCTGTAAAAGCAACGCTACCTTGTAGAAAATAGAACGATAAACCAGCACGAGACCGGCAATGGACCCTCTGACGGATTTGAACAATATGTACCTGTTCGCCAAGGTGGTGGATCACGGCGGGTTTACAGCAGCGGCGAAGGCGATGGGACTGCAAACCTCGAAGCTCAGCCGCCGTATCAGTGCACTCGAAACGGAATTGGGCGTACGCCTGCTCAATCGCAATTCGCGACGGGTCTCCCTGACCGACGCCGGCCGCCTGTTTCACCAGCACTGCGTGGCCCTGGTGGAGGAAGCCCGGGCGGCAAAGACAGCCATCGATCAAACCCGCGCTTCGCCACGGGGCGTGGTCCGAATCAGTTGCCCATTGGGGGTCTTGCAGATGGGAGCCAGGGCCATTCTGGCGCAATACCTGGTGGACAATCCGGCGGTGCGGATCATGCTCGATGCAACCAACCGGCGTGTCGATGTCATCGAGGAGGGCCTGGATATCGCCCTGCGCGTACGCCTGCTGCCATTGGATGACTCCGAGTTGACGCTGCTGCCGCTGCTGACCTCCCAGCGCATTCTGGTCGCGAGTCCGGCCTTGTTGGCACAGCATGCACCGCTCACTCAACTGGACCACCTGGCGCGTATGCCAACCCTGGCCATGGCCAACACCAACGATAAATATCAATGGCATTTCCAGGCGCCACACCCCGTCGTGTTGACCCACCAGCCAAGGTTGGCCACCGATGACCTGGAGACACTGCTGCAAGCAACCTTGAGGGGAATCGGTATAGCGCAACTGCCGACAAGCCTGGTTAAGAACGATCTGATGCAGGGCCGTCTGGTGCAGATACTGCCCGACTGCCCATCGCCCAGCGGCAGCCTGCACGCGATCTACCCTTCCCGGCGGGGCATGGTGCCCGCCGTGCGCAGTCTGCTGGACGCCTTGCTGTCCGGATTCAACCGATAGCGATCAGAACACCAGCTTGTAGCCGATGGAAAACAGCATGACCGCCAGGAACGGCCGCAAGAGGTTATCCGGAACCCGTCCCGCCAGATGGCTGCCGATGTAGATCCCCGGCAGCGAGCCCATCAGCAGGAAGCCCAGCAGTTCCCAGTTCATATTGCCCATGCTCGCGTGCCCCAGGCCTGCAACCAGGGTCAGCGGCACCGCGTGGGCGATTTCCGTGCCCACCAGACGCCGGGTCGGCAGGAACGGATAGAGGATAAACAAGGCCACCGTACCCAGGGCGCCGGCACCAATGGAGGTCAAGGCGACCATGGTGCCGAGGATCAGGCCGGTCAATACCGTCAGCCCGTTCAACTTCGAGTCACTGATCTTCGAGTGATCGACACCACGCCGATGGGCAAACGCCAGCAACTTGTTCTTGAACAGCACCGCCAGTGCCGTCAGCAACAGCACGAAACCCAGCGACTGCTTGATGATGCTGTTCAAGGCTTCGGGCGCGGTGTGCAGGCTGCTCAGAAACCACAAGGTCAACAACACCGCCGGTACGCTGCCCAGGGTCAGCCAGCCGGTAATTTTCCAGTCGATATTGTCATTTTTCCGGTGAACCAGAACGCCACCGGACTTGGTGATCGCGGCGTAGAGCAGGTCCGTGCCCACGGCGGTGGCCGGGTTGATGCCGAACCACAGCAGGATCGGCGTCATCAACGAGCCGCCACCGACGCCGGTCATCCCGACAATAAAACCGACCACCAAGCCTGCAACGACAAAACCGAAATTACCGACATCCATTAGCAAGCCCTGGAGAATCTAGCGAGACGACATAAAAATCTGGCGGGCAGCATAGCGGCTAACGTTATGACTCTTTATATAAATATAATCTAACGTTATAACCATCGTGCCATGCGGACGGTGTGGATCACACATGCAGATTAGCGCGCAGGCCTTCAGTCAGCGTCCCGGCTGCCACTCCGAATGCTCGACCACGCCTTCATAACGCAGCCATGGCACATCATGGGATACCCAGATGTGATGCTCGGCCAGCAGGCCCGGATCCTCATCCAGGGTCGCGACACGCACAATCACTACGGGCAGATGCGGCCTTTCGGCCATCAGATGCGAACCGCACCGCGAGCAGAAATAGCGTAGCTTGCCCGGCGAGGATTCATAGGCGGTCAGGGTTTCCTGACCCTTGAGCCAGCGAAAATGCTCACGTTTGACCCCGGCAGTGCTCACAAACGCCGCCGCGTGGGTCTTGCGACAGGTGTGGCAATGACAATGCCCGATCGGCATATCGATAGCGTCGATTTCATATTCGACGGCCCCGCAAGCACAGCTGCCCTTCATACCCGCTCCTTGACCATGAACCACGACAAGGCACGATCCTAACCAGCGGGCGTCAAGCTGACCAGCCGGTATCAGTCCAGGCGAATGCAGCGATACGCCTCGGTCCGATAAGGAAAGGCGATGGTCTCTTGGCCGCGCAAGGCCGGATGGGTTTGAATCAGGGTCTGAAGCTGCTCGGTGACCTGTGCCTTTTCCGCCGCGGGCAATGCCGCAATAAAACTGACCGACAGAAAGCGGTCGATGATGACTTCCTCGGGCGTCCCCACATGACTGTACCCAAAACAGCTCAGTTCCGGCGCCGAGAAGTAGCGGCCGTTGAACGGTTTACGCCAGGCCCCCGTGTGAAAACGCGGAGTATCGCCCTCGTAAGGCGTAATGATCCGGGTAATGGCCGCCACCCAGTCAACCGACTCGTCACGCACATTCCACACCAGTCCGAGTCGCCCGCCCGGCTTGAGTACCCGGTGAATCTCGGCAAGCGCCGCTTCATGGGCAAACCAGTGAAACGCCTGGGCACACAGCAGCGCGTCGCCAACCCCGGACTCCAGCGGTATCGCATCGGCAGTCCCCGACAGCGCCCGGACCGCCGGCAGGCGCGCGACCAACTCGGCACGCATCGCCTCGACCGGCTCGATGGCCGTTATCGTGGCTCCGGTCGCCTCAAGCAAGCGAGTGAACTTGCCGGTGCCGGCACCGAGGTCGATCACCTGCCCGCCCGGCGCAATACCCAGGGTATCGCGCAGCCACGACAACATCTCGGCCGGATAGTCAGGGCGCCCGTGGGCATAGGTTTTGGCTTCAGCGCTGAAACCGAGTTGTGCTGCTTTGTGAACGCCCGACATGGCCATCGCCTCTTATGGACTAATCCTGATCAATGCTGCCCGACATCAGTCTTCCAGATCCTTGGGCGGTGTTGCCGCCTTACCGGCCTTCTCGGCCTTGGTACCTTTCGCCCCCTTGGCCGGCTTGGCTTCCGGCGGCGCCGCTGGCGCAGGCGCGACAGTGGCTTTCTCCGAGGCCGGCAACGCATCGACCGCACTGAGCACATCCTTGAATGCAATCGGCCCATCGTGTTCGAGGACCTTCTGCTCGCCGTCCTTGCCCACCAGGATCACCGTGGACTTGTCCTCCGGCGTGACCCCCAGCTTGAGCCCGCGAATCAGCGCCATGGTGGCCGGCTGCTCCATCCATTTGCCCGCACGCTTGCCGACGGTCTGGGCCACTTCGTAGAGCACCAGTTGACGATCGTCGATGTCCTTCTTGTTGGCCGGATCCTCGATCGCCTTCTTCAGACCGACCAATGTGGGATCCACCGTACTCGGCGCAATCACGATCAACGGACGGTTTTTCCCCAGATCCTGGGCCAGCGGAGACGGCTCATCGGCCGCCCAGACGGGACTTGTAGCAACGATGGACAGTACAGCGAGGGTCAAAGACCGGATGAACATACACACCTCCTTCGGATATTCATGGGGTAATGATTGCGCATCGCCGGAAAAGGTCCACACGCAAAGCAGTTATTTTTCGAAATTCAAGTAACTTAATTTTTCCTCCTGTAACACATCAAACAATGCCTGGGCCGCCGCCGACAGCTCATGACCAGGTTTGGTCAGTACGCCAATGGCCCGCTCGACCACCGGATCGCACAAGGTGATGCAACGCGCGCCCAGCTCGCGCATCTGTCCGACACACAACGCCGGCACCGCACTCACCCCCAACCCGCTGGCGACCATGCGCCCCACCGTGGCCAGTTGATGGCTCTCGAACTCCACCGGCAAGCTCATGTCCCGCGCCCGCAGATGTTCTTCCAGCATCACCCGCACCGTGGAGGGGCGCTGCAAGGTAATGAAGGGCTGCGTCAACAAGGTGGGCCAATCGATCTCAGCCTGGTCGACCCAGGGCGAATCCGCCGGCACCACCGCGACGAAACGGTCGATATACAGCGGCGTGAACGCCAGCGACGAGCCCTGCTGCGGTTCGAAGGCCACCCCCAGTTCCACCTGGCCATCACGGACCATTTCAAGGACCTGCTCGTTGATCACGTCGTTGACCGTGACATTGACCTGGGGATAGCGTGCTCGGAAGGTCTTGAGGATCGGTGGTAGCAGGTTACCGGCGAATGACGGCATGGCGGCCAGGGTCACGCGACCGCGCTGCAAGGTGAAACGCTGGCGCAGTTCGTCCTCGGCATTGTCCCAGTCGGCGATCAGGCGCCGGGCCAGGGGCACCAAGACCTCGCCTTCCGGGGTCAGGGCGACATTGCGGGTATTGCGGCTGAACAGTCGCCCGCCCAGGCCTTCTTCAAGGGCCTTGATGGTCAGGCTCAGGGCCGATTGCGACAAATAGAGACGCTCGCCCGCCACGGCGAAACTCAGGCTCTGGGCAACGGCCAGAAAGGCCCTAAGCTGTTTAACGGTCATGAACGAGGTCTCTACTGGAGAAAAGGGCATTCTTGATCTTTATCAATCAATCGACCCTAAAAATCAACTTAACAAATATATCTTCCGGAGCAACACTCACCTCCAACGGCGAGTCCGACAAACAACAAGAGGATGGTGCATATGGCAGGTTTCGATAAACGCGTGTCTTCCTATGAAGAAGCCCTGGCCGGGCTCGAGGATGGCATGACGGTCCTGAGTGGCGGCTTCGGCCTGTGTGGCATTCCCGAGAACCTGATCGCGGAGATCAAGCGCAAGGGCACCCGCGACCTGACCGTGGTTTCCAACAACTGCGGCGTCGACGGCTTCGGCCTCGGCGTGCTGCTGGAAGACCGGCAGATCCGCAAGGTGGTCGCCTCCTATGTCGGCGAAAACGCCCTCTTCGAAAAACAGCTGCTCAGCGGTGAAATCGAAGTGGTGCTGACCCCCCAAGGCACCCTGGCCGAAAAAATGCGCGCCGGCGGTGCCGGTATCCCGGCTTTCTTCACCGCCACCGGGGTCGGCACCCCGGTCGCCGACGGTAAGGAAACCCGTGAGTTCAACGGCCGTCCGTACCTGATGGAAGAGTCCATCACCGGTGATTTCGCCATTGTCAAAGGCTGGAAAGCCGACCATTTCGGCAATGTCATCTATCGCCACACCGCCCAGAACTTCAACCCGCTGGCCGCGACCGCCGGCAAGATCACCGTGGTCGAAGTCGAGGAAATCGTCGAACCCGGCGAGCTGGACCCGGCGCAGATCCATACCCCAGGTATCTACGTCGACCGGGTCATCTGCGGCACGTTCGAAAAGCGCATCGAACAACGCACCGTGCGCAAGTGAACCCCGGCCCTTCCCTCGACTAACGGAGAACAAGAACATGGCACTTTCCCGCGAACAAATGGCCCAGCGCGTTGCCCGCGAAATGCAGGACGGCTACTACGTGAACCTGGGCATCGGCATTCCGACCCTGGTCGCCAACTACATCCCCGCCGGCATGGAAGTCATGCTGCAATCGGAAAACGGCCTGCTCGGCATGGGCGCCTTTCCGACCGATGACGAAGTCGATGCCGACATGATCAACGCCGGCAAACAAACCGTCACCGCCCGTATCGGCGCTTCGATCTTTTCCTCCGCCGAGTCCTTCGCGATGATTCGCGGCGGCCATATCGACCTGACGGTGCTCGGCGCCTTTGAAGTCGACGTCGAGGGCAACATCGCCTCCTGGATGATCCCCGGCAAGCTGGTCAAGGGCATGGGCGGTGCCATGGACCTGGTGGCCGGCGCGGACAACATCATCGTCACCATGACCCACGCGTCCAAGGACGGTGAGTCGAAACTGCTGTCGCGCTGCAGCCTGCCGCTGACCGGCGCGCGCTGCATCAAGCGCGTCTTGACCGACCTGGCCTACCTGGAAATCGAAAACGGCGCGTTCATTCTCAAGGAGCGCGCGCCTGGCGTCAGCGTCGAAGAGATTGTCAGCAAGACCGCGGGTAAACTGATCGTTCCCGACCACGTGCCTGAAATGCAGTTTTCCTGATGAGGAATGAAGCGATGCAAGATGTAGTGATTGTGGCCGCCACCCGCACCGCAGTGGGCAGTTTCCAGGGTTCGCTGGCGAATATCTCCGCCGTGGACCTGGGCGCCGCGGTGATCCGCCAGTTGCTGGCACAGACCGGCCTGGACGGTGCGCTGGTCGATGAAGTGATCATGGGCCAGGTGCTCACCGCCGGTGCCGGGCAGAACCCCGCGCGCCAGGCCGCGATCAAGGCCGGCCTGCCCCACGCGGTGCCGGCCATGACCCTGAACAAGGTCTGCGGCTCGGGCCTCAAGGCCCTGCACCTGGCGACCCAGGCGATTCGCTGCGGCGATGCCGAGGTGATCATCGCCGGTGGCCAGGAGAACATGAGCCTGTCCAACTACGTGATGCCCGGTGCCCGCACCGGCCTGCGCATGGGACACGCGCAGATCGTCGACACCATGATAAGTGACGGACTGTGGGATGCGTTCAACGATTACCATATGGGCATCACCGCCGAGAACCTGGTGGCCAAGTACGATATCAGTCGTGAAGCCCAGGATGAGTTTGCCGCCGCGTCCCAGCAGAAAGCCGTTGCCGCCATTGAAGCCGGGCGTTTCGTCGACGAAATCACCCCGATCCTGATTCCCCAGCGCAAGGGCGATCCGGTGGCCTTCGCTACCGATGAACAACCTCGCGCAGGTACCACCGCCGAGTCGCTGGGCAAGCTCAAGCCGGCGTTCAAGAAGGACGGCACGGTCACCGCCGGCAACGCCTCGTCGCTGAACGACGGGGCCGCCGCCGTGATCCTGATGAGCGCCGCCAAGGCCAAGGCCCTCGGCCTGCCGGTGCTGGCGAAGATCGCCGCCTATGCCAACGCGGGCGTCGACCCGGCGATCATGGGCATCGGCCCGGTCAGCGCGACCCGTCGTTGCCTGGACAAGGCCGGCTGGTCCCTCGACCAGTTGGACCTGATCGAGGCCAACGAAGCCTTTGCCGCCCAGGCGTTGTCGGTGGGCAAGGAACTGGGTTGGGACACGGCCAAGGTCAACGTCAATGGCGGTGCGATTGCCTTGGGTCACCCGATCGGCGCATCGGGCTGCCGGGTACTGGTAACGCTGTTGCATGAAATGCTCAAGCGCGATGCGAAAAAAGGTCTGGCGACCTTGTGCATCGGCGGTGGGCAAGGCGTGGCGCTGGCGATCGAGCGCTAGCTGCCGACGGGCCTCGACAGGGCGAACAACACCCGCCCTGCGACAGGCCCCGATTCTGTAGGAGCCGGCTTGCCAGCGATGAGGCCAGCAAGTCTTGCATAGACTGTCCGGCCGCCATCGCCAGCAAGCCGGCTCCTACAGGTCGGCGTACGCTGTTGTTGTGCTATCGCCTACAGGTTTCATAGCGTTATCCGGCACGGCCCGATAACGATCCTGCTGCTATCCTCGATCTCTACCCCGTAGAAATCGAGCCCACCTGCATGATCCTTATCCTGCTCCCCCACTCCGACTACGACCCCACCGAAAGCAGTGTGCCCTGGCAAGCCATGCGCCGGGCCGGAATCGAGGTGCGTTTCGCCACCCCGCTGGGCGCCCCGGCCTACGCCGACCCACGCCTGGTGGAGCATGGCTTCGGCCTGCTGAACCCCATGCTGATGACCCGCGACAGCGATCTGCAAAGCTACAACACGATGATCACCGACGAGTACTTCCGCCAACCGCTGGCCTACGCCGATGTCGACCCCACGCAGTTCGAAGGGCTGTTCGTGCCAGGCGGACATGCCGAGGGCATGCGCAGCCTGCTGGAGTCGGACGAAGCCAAGCGCATCGTCCTGCATTTCTTCAAAACCGGTAAACCCGTCGCCTCGGTGTGCCACGGCCCATTGTTGCTGGCCCGCACCCTCGACCCCGACAGCGGGCGCTCGGTGCTCCACGGGCGCAAGGTCACCGCGTTGTTGTCCACCACCATGGAACTGGCTGCCTGGCTGATCACTGCGCCGTGGCTCGGCCGCTACTACCGGACCTATCCACAAACCGTCGAGTCCGAGATCAAGGCGGCGCTGGCCACGCCAAAAGACTTTTCCCAGGGCCCGCCAGCGCTGCTGCGCGATTCCGCCGCCAGGCCGGGCCGTGGCTTCGTGGTCCGCGACGGCAACCTGCTGACCGCGCGCTGGCCTGGGGATTGCCATCGCCTGTCCGCCGAGTGGGTCAAAATGCTAAGACCCGCACAGGCCGCCTAGGAGCCAGGCTTACCGGGATGCCAGACCGAAGCGAAGAGGCCCTCAAGATCGCCAAAAGCTTCGCTGGCAAGCCATGCCCCTACAGGTCGGTGGTGTCTATCCGGTCTCAGTGGGTCTTCGCCACCCAGGCATTGAAGCGCTGTTCCAGCTCTTCGCCATGATCAACCCAGAAACCGTTGTCCATCGGCATCGCCTGGGCCAGGTTATCCGGCGCGGTGTTCAACCGGGCCGCCAATGCCGGCGCCAACAACGGCTGGATCTTCAGGTTGGTCGAACCATAGCCGAGCTTCTCCGTATGCATTTTCTGGTTCTCCGGCCGCAGGGAAAAGCCGATGAACTGTTCCGCCAGCGCCTTGTTCGGGCTGCCCTTGGGAATCGCCCAGGCATCGATGGCATAGATGCTGCCGTTCCACACCACCTTCACATTCGCCCCGGACTCCTGGGCCGAAAACACCCGACCATTGAACGCCGTACTCATCACCACATCGCCGCTGGCCAGGAACTGCATCGGCTGGGCACCCGCCTCCCACCACTGGATGCTGCCCTTGATCTGGTCCAGCTTGCGGAATGCCCGGTCCACACCCGCTGGAGTGGACAGGACCTTGTAGACATCCGCCAGCGGCACACCGTCCGCCATCAGGGCGATTTCCAGGGTGTACTTGGCGCCCTTGCGCAGGCTGCGTTTGCCCGGGTACTTCTTCACGTCCCAGAAATCTCCCCAGCCGGTCGGCGCGACACTCAACTTGTCAGCGTTGTAGGCCATGGCCATCGACCAGACCAGCAACCCCGCACCACACTCGGACAAGGTCCCCGGAACAAAGTCCGCCGGCTTGCCGATGGCACTCATGTCCAGGTGCTCGAACAGCCCCTCCTCACAACCGCGAATCAGCTCCGGCCCCTCGACCTGCACCACATCCCAGTTGACGCTATGGGTATCGACCATGGCCTTGATCCGACCCATTTCGCCGTTGTATTCCCCTGCCACCACCTTGCTGCCGGTGGCCTTCTCGAAGGGTTGGTAGAACGCTTGCGTCTGCACATCCTTGCTCACGCCGCCAAAGGAAATCACGGTGATCTCGCCGGCCATGGCCGTCGATGCCATCAGGGTCAGGGCCAGTGCGCCGATTGCTGTGTTCTTCATGTCTACCTCTAGGATTATTGGTTTTGGCAGAGTGGGTTTTCGTAGCGTTGAAGCATGCCTTGCATGGGTGTGCGATGGGGACCTACCCCTTTGGCCTGGCTTCTGGGGCCAGTTGCACGGTGGAACGCCCCGGCTTCAGCGGCGGTGGTCGCGCAGGTCCCCGGCAATCAGACGCAAGGCCGATTGCCAGGCCAGCTTCGGGTAATCCTCGTCCAGCTCGTTGTCGGACTGTTGCGCGGTCAGCTCGCAGACCGCCGGTGAGGGGAAGCGCAGTTGCCGTCCACCCGCCATGGCCTGGACCTGGGCCTGGCAGGCCCGCTCGAGGAAATAGATCTGGTTGAAGGCCTCCGCCACCGAACGTCCCACCGCCAGCAGCCCGTGGTTCCGGAGGATCATCGCGTTGTGATAACCCAGGTCACTGACCAGCCGCGCACGCTCGTCGGGGTTCAGGGCAATACCTTCATAGTCGTGATAACCCAGGCGTCGATAGAACTTCAGCGCATGCTGGCTGATGGGCAACAGCCCTTCTTCCTGGGCGGCGACGGCGATACCCGCCGAAGTGTGGGTGTGCACCACACAGGCGACATCGGTGCGGGCAGCGTGGATCGCCGAGTGGATGATAAAACCGGCCCGGTTGACGTGGTGCTCCCCTGGCCGCGCATCCACCACCGCGCCGTCATGATCGATCTTGACCAGGTCCGAAGCGCACATCTCATGGAACAGCACGCCATAACGGTTGATCAGGAAGTGCCCCTCTTCGCCGGGGACCCGCGCCGAGATATGGGTGTCAATCAGATCGGTCATACGAAAGTACGCGATCAGTCGGTAGAGCGCGGCCAGCTCGCAACGGGCCTCCCACTCCTGGTTGGAAATGCGCGTGCGATCAATCGGCAAGTGGGTGTCGTGCATGGGGCATCCTGGTTCGTGGTATGTTTTGGCCAACAACAGTGATCGGCGATGAACCGATCTTGCAGCACCGGTCTACCGGCGACCATGAACAGAACAGGCGACGTGCACGCATCACTGTGATGGTCTTTTTACCAGTACACCTGCCGCTCACCCCCTGCCTGGATGAACGCTCCCATGATGTTCCTCGACCCCGGATCGCAGGCCCCGCTGGTCAGCCAGATCGTCACCGGCATCAGCCAGGCGATCAAGGACCAGCGCCTGCGCCCCGGCAGCAAGCTGCCGTCGATCCGCAAGTTCTCGCAGACCCACAAGGTCAGTCACTTCACCGCCGTCGAGGCCTATGACCGGCTGGTCGCCCTGGGCTACCTGACGCCGGTGCGCAATGCCGGTTTCTATGTCCGCGACCTGGGCGGCGCGGTCAGCAGCGAGCCCCAACCACCGCAGGCCGACGACGACAACGAGTTCGATTTCGACGCCTACCTGCTGTTGCAGAAGGTCTTCCAGGGCATGGACATGGACCTGCGTCCGGGCATCGGCCTGCTGCCCGAATCCTGGTCCGACCGCGATGGCGTGCAACGCAGCCTGCGCGCCTTGGCCCGTAGTGAACCGGACAGTTTCTGCGGCTACGGCAACGCCAAGGGCAATCCGAAACTGCGCGCCCGTCTCGCGGAAAAACTCGCCGACACGCGGATCGCCGCCCACCCGGAACAGATCCTGCTCACCAGCGGCGGCAGTCACGCCCTGGACCTGATGGTGCGCTACCTGGTGCAACGCGGCGACACGGTGCTGGTGGACGAACCGGGTTATCACAACCTGTTTCTCAACCTGCGCTTGCAGGGCGCGCGGCTGATCGGTGTGCCACGGACCCGCGACGGCATCGACCTGTTGGCCCTGGAGGCGCTGCTGCAACTGCACAAGCCCAAGGTGTTCTTCACCAATACCCGCCTGCAATGCCCGACCGGCACCAGCCTGTCCCTGGCAGTAGCCCATCGCTTGTTGCAACTGGCGGAAAAACACGACTTCCTGATCGTCGAAAACGATATCTACGCCGACCTCGACCCCAGCGGCCAGCAGGCCCTCGCGGGCATGGACCAGCTGTCGCGGGTGGTCTATATCGGCAGTTTTTCCAAGACCGTCGCGCCGGCACTGCGGGTCGGTTTTATCGCCGCCCATGCCGAGCTGATTGAAGAGCTGGTGCCGCTCAAGCTGGTCAGCGGCCTGACCTCCTCACAGCTCGCTGAAGAACTGGTGCTGGACGTATTGTTGCAGGGCCGGCATCGCAAGCACGTCAAGCAATTGCAGGAGCAGTTGGCCCAGGCCCACGAGTCGGTGGCCCGGCGGTTGGAAGGCGTCGGCATGGAGCTGTTTACCGAACCCCGCGCCGGCCTGTTTCTCTGGGCGCGACATCCGGCGCTGGAGGACTCCACGACACTGGCGATGCAGGCCCGTGAAGAGCGCATCCTGCTCGCACCGGGCCAACTGTTCATGCCCGATGCGCGAGTGGTCCCCTGGTTACGCTTCAACGTGGCGCACTCGGAGGATGAGCGGATCTATCGGTTTCTCGAGCGCGGCACAACGACAAAGGTCTAGCCCCTTGCGCTGGCGGGTTGGCTGCGATCCCTGTAGGAGATCGTGTAGCGCTGTCCGATCGCGAAACACGATTATCGGGCGTTGAGTTGCGCCAGCTGAGCCGTGTGCACGAAACACAGCTTGTTGCCCTCCGGATCACGGCAATAGGCACCGTAATAATCGGCGGCATAGTCAGGCCGCAAACCGGGCGCGCCTTCGTCGCGGGCCCCCAGCTCCAGCGCCTTGGTCCAGGCTGCGCGAACCTGGGCCTGGGACCCGGCGGCAAAACTCACCTGCACACCATTGCCCCAGGTCGCGGGCAGACCGTTGAACGGTTTCTGCACAAAGAACTGCGGCCAATCCCACCCCGGCATCTGCCAGCCGGCACCGGGCGGACCGCTGTCCTGGTCGTCGGCCATGCGCACCAGGCCAAGCTCGGCCAGTACCGCCCCATAGAAAGCGATCATCAACGGCAGATCACGGGCACCGAGCTGGATATGACTGAACATGACAAACCGTCCTTGGGTCTCTGCGGCAGCGAAGTGTCGCCTCAATCCAGCTTGAACGCCTCATCCAGCGGAATGCGATAACCGTTGGCCAGGCGATTGGTTTCGTTGGCCATGCCTACCACCGCCTGCAACTCGCCGAACATCTCGTCGGTCATCCCGGCCTTGCGCGCGGCGGCGGTGTGGGAAGCGATGCAATACGGACAGTTATTGGTAACGCTGACCGCGACGTAGATCAGCTCCTTGGTCAGCGGGTCCAGCGCGCCGGGGGCCATGATCTCCTTGAGGCTTTCCCAGGTCCGGCGCAGGGTCGGCGGGTGCGCGGCCAGGCACTTCCAGAAGTTATTGACCTGGTCGACCTTGCGGGTATGCATGATGTCGTCGTAGACGGCGCGAACTTCCGGATTGGCGTCTTCGTATTCGGTCAGATGCTGGGACGGCATGAACGGTTCCTCGGTGAGTGGACAGCGATGGATGAAACGAAGGTTATAGCTGAATCCGTCAGGACTGTGCCGATCCTTGCGATCCGCGTAAACGAAAACTCCCGGGGCTCTCCCCCGTCCACTGCTTGAACGCGCGGTGGAAGGCACTGGGCTCGCGAAAACCCACTTCCTGGGCGATATCGGCAATGCTCATGGTGCTGCTGCGCAGCCGCTCGAAAGCGATCGCCCGACGCACTTCGTCCTTGATTTCCTGATAGGAAAAGCCCTCGCGCTGCAACGCCCGGCGCAGGCTGGCCAGGTGGATATCGAACTCCAGCGCCAGTTGCTCCAGGGTCGGCCAATGGTCATAACCACAGGCCCGCAAGCGCTGGTGGACCCGGGCGCTGAAACCCTCGCGATTGCGGAAACGGATAAACACCGACTGCGGCGCATCGCGCAAAAAAGTGTAGAGCGACTTGCGATCCTGCAGCACCGGCAAGCGCAGGTATTCGCGCTCGAATTCGATCTCGGTCACCGCCGCGTCAAACTCCACGTAGGCGCCCCACAGCAGATGTTCATCGCCATGGGGCGGACGGGCATGGGCGAAGCGGGCACGGCTGATGGGAATGCGCCGTCCGGCCAGCCAGCACATCAGGCCGACGATCAGGATCAGGAAAGTTTCGGTAATCACCGCTTGCAGGTAAGGGTCCTGGGTCTCGGTGCGCATCACCACGACCACCCGCTTGCCACGGACCTGCACCTGGGCATCGATATCCCGCAGGAACAGGGCGAAATACTCCAGCGACAGACCCAGGGCCTTGCCCACGGTCGGCGCCTGGATCAGCCCCCGGCAGATCAGGGCAAAGCTGCCGATGGGCATGCCGTGGGAATCGAAGCCGAAGAACTCGTCGCCCAGTTCGCGGATCACCGTCAGCCAGAGTTGTGCCAGCAGCTTCGGTGCAACCCGCTCCCCCAGTTCGTCCAGGGAACGCTCGGCAAAGCCCGCGGCCTGCAGCAGCTCGGCAATGCGCTGCGGGCGGTCGAGAAAACGCACCAGCAGGGCTTTAATGAAGTAGGACGACACCGAATGTTTTTCTTTCATGAATCCCAAGCTGCGTATGGCAAAAAGTCACAGGTTTACTGAGCAGTTTCGGCATAGGCCGAGTGGACCGACGGTCCTAGACTGGCCGCACTGGATGAACTGCCTCCACTCCAACCAGGATCATGCAAGCTGATCCCCACAATAATCAGGACTGCCCCCATGTCAAAGCCCGAAGTGTATATCGTCAGCGCCGCCCGTACCGCCATCGGTACTTTCGGCGGCTCGCTGAAAGACGTTCCCTTGAGCGAACTGGCCACCACCGCCGTCAAGGCCGCCCTGCAACGTAGTGACGTCGATCCGGCGCGGGTCGGCCATGTGGTGATGGGCAACGTGATCCCCACCGACACCCTGGACGCCTACCTGTCCCGGGTCGCCGCGATCAACGCCGGCATTCCCAAGGAAACCCCGGCCTACAACGTCAACCGCCTCTGCGGCTCGGGCTTGCAGGCGATTGTCTCGGCGGCACAGACCCTGTTGCTTGGCGACGCCGATATCGCCATCGGTGCCGGCGCCGAATCCATGAGCCGCGGCCCTTACCTGCTGCCCTCGGCCCGTTGGGGCGCGCGCATGGGCAATGTCCAGGCCATCGACTACATGCTGGGCATTCTCCATGACCCGTTCCACGGCATCCATATGGGCATCACCGCCGAAAACATTGCCGAACGCAATGGCATTACCCGGCAGATGCAGGACGACCTGGCCCTGGAAGAACAGCTGCGCGCCAGCCGTGCCATCGAAGAGGGTCGTTTCGCCTCGCAGATCGTCCCGGTGGAAGTGCGCAGCCGCAAGGGCACTCAATTGTTCAGTGTCGACGAGCACCCGCGAGCGACTTCGCTGGAACAGTTGGCACAGATGAAAACCGCCTTCAAGAAAGACGGCACCGTCACCGCCGGCAACGCCTCGGGCCTGAATGACGGCGCCGCCGCCCTGTTGCTGGCCACCGGCGCCGCGCTGCAGAGCGACGGCCTGAAACCCCTGGCCCGCCTGGTGGCCTACGCCCATGCCGGGCTCGAACCGGAACTGATGGGCCTGGGCCCGATCCCCGCCACGCGCCTGGCCCTCAAGCGCGCCGGCCTGACGGTGGCCGACCTGGATGTGATCGAAGCCAACGTCGCCTTCGCCGCCCAGGCCTGCGCCGTCAGCCAGGAGCTGGACTTCGACCCGGCCAAGGTCAACCCCAACGGTTCCGGGATCGCCCTGGGCCATCCGGTGGGCGCCACCGGCGCGATCATCGCCACCAAACTGATTCATGAACTGCATCGCACCGGCGGCCGCTACGGCCTGGCCACCATGTGCATCGGCGGCGGCCAAGGTATCGCCGTTATCTTCGAACGGGTTTAAGGACAACAGAACATGAGTATTCAACGTATCGCCGTGATCGGCGCCGGCATCATGGGCAACGGGATTGCCCAGGTCTGCGCGGTGGCGGGTCTTGAAGTGTCGCTGATCGACGTCTCGCAGCAGGCCCTGGATAAAGGCCTGGCGACCCTGACCGGCAACCTCGACCGGCAAGTGCGCAAGGCCGTGATCACCCCCGAGGACAAGCAAGCCGCCCTCGGCCGCATCAGCCTGAGCAGCGACTACGCGGTGCTGGCCCGGGCCGAACTGGTGATCGAGGCGGCCACGGAAAACCTCGAGCTGAAAAAACGCATTCTGCGGCAGGTGGCCGAAGTGGCCAGCGCCGAATGCATTATCGCCACCAACACCTCGTCGCTGTCGATCACCGAACTGGCGGCGGCCATCGACCAGCCCGGGCGTTTTATCGGCCTGCACTTCTTCAATCCGGTGCCGATGATGGGCCTGCTGGAAGTCATCCGTGGCCTGCAGACCAGCGATGCCACCCATGCCCAGGCCATGGCCCTGGCCAGCCAGATCGGCAAGACCGCGGTCACCGCCCGCAACCGCCCGGGCTTTGTGGTCAATCGCATCCTCTGTCCGATGATCAACGAAGCCATTTTCGTGCTCCAGGAAGACCTGGCCAGCGCCGAAGATATCGACGCCGGCATGCAGTTGGGCTGCAACCAACCGATCGGCCCGCTGGCCCTGGCGGACCTGATCGGCCTGGACACCCTGCTGGCGATCATGGAAAGCCTGCACTCGGGCTTCGACGAACCCAAGTACCGTCCGGCGCAGTTGCTCAAGGAAATGGTGGCCGCCGGTTATCTGGGCCGTAAAAGCGGTCGCGGCTTCTATAGCTACGAGCGCTGATCGTCATGCCCCGTGCAGCCCTCGCCGCCGTGCCGGAAGCCGAGCTTCAGGCACGGGCCTCGCGCCATCTGCAAACCCGCGAAAAAGCCGTGGCGCTGTTTGCCCGGCGCGGGTTCGCCCAAGTGGGCTTGCGTGAACTGGCCGGGCACCTGGGCATCCAGGCGGGCTCGATCTACAACCATATCGAGAGCAAGCAGGCCTTGCTCTTCGAACTGATCGAGAGTCTGCACCTGGAGCTGTTGGGGATTGTCACGCAACCGGTGCGCAGCGCGCGCTCGGCGGAAAAGCGTCTGAACGAGCTGATTGCCGCGCACCTGGACCTGCATCGCGCCAAGGGTGATTTCTTCCGGGTCGCCGAGCATGAGTTCCATTGCCTGGAAGCCGCGCACCAGGCAGCGATCCTGGTCTTGCGCAGGCGTTATGAAAGTCATCTGATCAAGTTGCTGGGGCCGTTGGGCTTGTCGACCGACGCCACCCTGGCCCTGACCACCGTGCGGACCTTTCTCTGCCTGCTGAACAACCTGCCGGCCTGGACCGAGGAAGCCGGACTGGATGCGGCGACCTATCGGGCGTTGATGCACAATATCGCGCTGGGGGCGGTCAAGGGTGCGCTGAGCAAACCGCCCTTGTAGGAGCCAGGGGTTACAGGCAGGTTGCTAGCGCGGCCAGCCTTCTCACACCAATCGGCTTGCTGACGGTCGCGTAGTAGTCGACCCGCGTGTCCGCGCCTTCGCGGCGCACGTCGGCAAAAAACTCCGAGCCCCGGGTATAAACGGTCGAGCCGCTCTTGTAGCCGGGTTGCAGATAAGCTGCCGCATCGACACCGAACACCGCCTCTTCCTGCCAGGCAAACTGAATGCACTGGGCCACGACATCCTCGGCCTTGCTCGACGTGAAGCTCTTGGTCGGCCCGGTGGTACGGGTCTGGTTCATCGCAGGCCCCATGCAGCCCGCCAACGCCACTGCCGCCAACGCCCCGATTAACATCCGCATGACCATTCCCTGCCGAAAAAAAGAAGCGACTTTAGCATTGTGGCGACTCAATACGAATCACTACCGCGCAAAAGGCCTCACGCTGTCAAAAGCCACTCTCCCCGCCCCCGGTCCGCTCGCCTGCGACGTCGCAGCGGGTTGCACAAACGTGCCCGGTTGTCCAAGCTCTGCCCACTGATTCAAGGATGGCTCATATGTTCAAGACGTATTTCAACAGGGCACGACCGGGCCTGTGCCTGCTGTTCAGCGCACTGGCTTGCTCCACGGCCCTCGCCGAAACAGCGCCTGCCCCCTTCCCGGATGCCACCGCCAGCGACCCGACGAAACTCGGCTGGATGATCGGCGCCCCGCCGCCGGCCGATCGCATCCTGCGCTTCGAGGACGGCAGCTATTTCCGTTTCCCGGCCCTGCGCTGGAGCGTCTCGCACTTTCGCCAGTTGATGCCCACCACCAATGTGTCCCGGGGCCTTGAAGGCCCGGTTGCGTTGCCATCGGCCTTGCGCAATGACATTGATCGCCTGAGCTTCACCACCCTCGACACGAAAACGCCGATGACCTGGGAACAATCCCTGGCGGCGACCTACACCGACGGCATCGTGGTATTGCACCGTGGCAAGGTGGTGTACGAGCGCTACTTCGGCTCGCTTACTCCCCAGGGCCAGCACGCCGCGATGTCGGTGACCAAGTCGGTGATCGGTACCCTGGGCGCGACGCTGGTGGCCGAAGGGCTGATCGATGTGAACAAGGAGGTCAAGGACTATGTGCCGGAGCTGGCGAAGTCGGCCTTCGGCAGTGCCAGCGTGCGCCAGGTACTGGACATGACCACGGCGCTGGACTACAGCGAAGACTACGGCGACCCGAATGCCGGTGTCTGGGCCCACGCCCAGGCCGGCAACCCCTTGCCCAAGCCCGCCGACTACCAGGGCCCGCGCACCTACTACGAATTTCTCCAGACCGTGCAACCGCAAGGTGAGAACGGCAATGCCTTCTCCTACAAGACCGTCAACACCGACGTGCTCGGCTGGGTGATCGCCCGGGCCACCGGGCATAACGTGGCGCAGGTGCTGTCGGAACGGATCTGGAGCCGCATGGGCGCCGAGCAGGATGCTTATTTCACCGTTGACTCGATTGGCACGCCGTTCGCCGGCGGTGGTCTGAATACAGGTCTGCGAGACCTGGCACGCTTCGGCGAAATGCTCCGTAACGACGGCCGCGCCAACGGCCAGCAGATCGTACCGGCTAAGGTGGTCGAGGATATTCGACGTGGGGCTGACAAGGCCGCATTCGCCAAAGCCGGATACTCGCTGCTCAAGGGCTGGAGCTATCGCGACATGTGGTGGGTGACCCATAACAACCACGGGGCCTATATGGCCCGGGGCGTCCATGGCCAGCGGATCTATATCGATCCCAAGGCCGAGATGGTGATCGTGCGTTATGCCTCCCACCCGGTGGCAAGCAATTCGGCGAACGACCCGGTGACCTTGCCGGCGTTCGAGGCATTGGGGAATTTCCTGCTGGAGCATCCGCAGAAGTAACCCGTTCCGGAGCCTGAATCCTTGAGCCTTGCGTCGCCTGAATCGACGCCTTCGCGGGCAAGCCCTGCTCCTACAGTGATCTGTCGTACACAATATGGGTGAGCGACACATCACTGTAGGAGCAGGGCTTGCCCGCGAAGAGGCCCCAGAGCCTTACACCCTCCCCAAGAACGCCTCACTCGCCCGTTCAGGCATCCTCGAGAATCAGGTCCGCGCCCTTCTCCGCCACCATCAGCACCGCCGCGTGGGTATTGCCCGACGTCACGTTGGGGAAAATCGACGCATCGACAATCCGCAATCCCTTCATCCCATGCACCTTCAGGCGCTTGTCGACCACCGACACCTGCGGATCCGAACCCATCGCACACGAACCGCACAGGTGATAGATCGACCCGCTGTTCTCGCGGAAATACTCCAGCATCGCCGCGTCGTCATTCACCGCCTTGCCCGGCAACACTTCATCGACGGTAATCGCCCGCAACGCCGGCGCCAGCATGATCTTGCGAATCAGCCGGCTGCCCTGCAACACCTCGTCGATATCCTTCTCGGTGCTCAGGTAGTTCGGGTCGATCAGCGCCGCATCCGCCGGGTTCTTCGAGGCGATCCGCACGCTGCCGCGACTGGTCGGCCGGCACGGGTTGAAGCACAACAGGAAGCCCGAATACGGCTCCGGCTTGAGGCTGGCCTTGTTGTTCTTCGGTATCTGGTACGACAAGGGATTGAAGTACATCTGCAGGTTCGGGTGCGCCTGCTCTTCATTGCCGCGGAAGAACCCGCCGGCCTGGTTGACGCTCATGGCCAGCGCACCCTTGCGGGTCAGCAGGTATTGCAGGCCCAGCTTGAGCTGGCCGAACAACGAGCTCAGCTCATCGTTCAAGGTCGGGATATTGGCCTTGTAGTAGTAGCTCACGCACAGGTGATCCTGCAGGTTCTGCCCCACCGCCGGCAGATGCTTGACCACCGGCACCCGGTGTTCGCTCAACAGTGTCTGGTCACCGACCCCGGACAGTTGCAGGATCTTCGGCGTATCCACCGCACCGGCACACAGGATCACTTCCTTGTTGGCCTTGAACGAGCGCGCCACGCCGTGCTGGCTGATGGAAATGCCGATGGCCCGCAGGTCGTTGTCGAACAACACCCGATCCACCAAGGCATGGTGTTCGACGGTGAGGTTCGGTCGGCTCAGTGCCGGGTGCAGGTGGGCGAAGCTACTGGAGCTGCGCTGGCCATTGCGGGTGTTGACGTCATAGACCCCCGCCCCTTCGAACTTCGGTCCATTGAAGTCGTCGCTGCGCTGATAACCCAACTGCTGGCAGCCTTCGAGAAATACATCGCAGATCGGGTGCGTATGCCCCTGCATCGGCGTGATGCTGATCGGCCCGCTGCCGCCGTGATATTCGGTATCGCCCAGCGGGTGATTTTCCAGCTTGCGGAAGTACGGCAACACGTCCTTGAACGCCCAGCCGTCATTGCCGTTGGCCGCCCAGTCATCGAAGTCATGGGCCTGGCCACGCACGTAGACCATGGCGTTGATCGAACCCGAACCGCCCTGGACCTTGCCCCGGGGCGCGTAGATTTCCCGGTTGTGCAGTTGCTTCTGCGGCTGGCTGTAGTACATCCAGTTGAAGGTCGGGTTGTAATACATCTTGGCGAAACCGACCGGGATCTTGAACCAGAACGAAGCGTCCTTGCCGCCCGCTTCCAGCAACAGGACCGAGTATTTCCCCGAAGCCGACAAGCGGTTGGCGAGGATGCAACCGGCGGCGCCCGCGCCGGCGATGATGTAGTCGTATGTCATGCAGGTTACCGCTGATTCGTTGAAAACGCCGCCCTGTCCCAGGGCGGCAGGATGGCTCAGCCCCTGGCCGGCGAGGTGTCTTTCACATCGGCGGGCGTCGGCGCCATTTGCAGGTGCAGCCGCTGGCCGGTGTAGGGCGTGTGCTTGCGCACCACGTCCATGTTCAACTCGACGCCAAGGCCCGGCTCGATCGACGGGATGATGTAGCCGTCTTCCCATTGCAGCGGCTTGGTCAGCACTTCGGCGTGGAAACCGCCCCAGGTCATGATGCTTTCCTGGATCAGGAAGTTTGGCGTGCAGGTCGCCAACTGGAAGCTGGCCGCGGCGCCGATCGGACCGTTGTAGAGGTGCGGGGCGATCTGCGCGTAATAGGCCTCGGCCATGCTGGCGATCTTCTTGGCTTCCAGCAGGCCGCCGCAGCGCGCCACGTTCATCTGCAGGATCGACGCGCCGCCGGCCTGCAGCAGCTTGAAGAACTCATACTTGGTGGTCAGCCGCTCGCCGGTGGCAATCGGGATGGTGGTCTTGGCCGCCACTTGCGCCATGGCGTCTTCCTGGCCGGGCGGTACCGGCTCTTCAAACCAAAGTGGGTCGTACTTCTCCAGGCGCTTGGCCAGGCGAATCGCCGACGACGGCACCATCTGCCCGTGGGTGCCGAACAGCAGGTCGCACTTGTCGCCCACCGCTTCACGGATCTTGCGGCAGAAGGTTTCGCAGCGCTCCAGCACTTCCAGGGAAATCTGGTGGCCGGAATAGGCGGTGTAAGGCCCGGCAGGGTCGAACTTCACGGCGGTGAAGCCCAGCTTCATATTCTCTATCGCGCATTCGGCGGCCAGGTCCGGGTCGTCGTAGTCGTACTCGCCACGGCTGTTGACCGGGTACAGGTAGGTGTAGGAGCGCAAGCGCTCGTTGACCTTGCCGCCCAGCAGCTCATAGACCGGCTTGTTCGCCGCCTTGCCGATGATGTCCCAGCAGGCCATCTCCAGGCCGCTGACCACGCCCATCATGGTCAGGTCCGGACGCTGGGTGAAACCGCTGGAGTAGGCCTGGCGGAAG
This sequence comes from Pseudomonas gingeri, assembly GCF_013385425.1. Taxonomy (GTDB): domain Bacteria; phylum Pseudomonadota; class Gammaproteobacteria; order Pseudomonadales; family Pseudomonadaceae; genus Aquipseudomonas; species Aquipseudomonas gingeri_D. The sequence continues at coordinate 26,911 of NZ_JACAQA010000027.1, forward strand.
AAGCGCTCGATATGGTGCGGGTCCTGGTCCTGCAGGTAACGCTCGAACACGTCCTCGATTATCGGCACCATGGCCTTGGGACCGAAGGTGGCGGCGTAGATCTCGCCGACGCCTTCAATACCGCAGTCGGTCTTGAGCTTGACGAACAGCCAGTACATGCCACCGATGTGCGGCGGCGGTACGGCGACGATATGGGTTTCCAGGGAGACGATTTTCATATCAGGCACCTGCCTTTTTATTGACCAGCGCACGCAGCGCCAGGGCCGCCAGGGTTCCAAGCCCGCCAATAAAGGCGATGTAGCCGAAATAGAGCTTGTAACCGAGGGCGCCAGGGAAGTTTTCCGTGAGATAGCCGTTGATCAACGGGATAAAGGTGTCCGGCAGGTAGCCGACCACCGAGACAATGCCGATGGCCAGGCCGGTGATCCGCAGCGGGATCTTGCAGGTGTCGAGGATCGCCCAGTACAGCCCGCGAATGGCGTAGGTCATCAGGCCGATAAAGATCACCGTGGCCACCAGTACGCCGATGCTGCCCAGCGCCGGGAAGACGATCAGCCCGAGGATGCCGAGGGTCGCCAGCAGCAGTGCAAGGATCAACACCGAGATATTCGAGAACTTGTCCCCCAGGTAGCCGCCGCCGAGACCGCCGATGGGGCGCATCCACAATTTGATGGTGGTGATGGTGCCGGCCATGACCGCGGTCATGCCGCTACCTTGCAGGTAGTCGGAGAAGCTGTAGGTGGCCCAGAAGATGTGATAACCGCAGAACACGATGGCGGTCACCAGCCACAACTCGGGAATCTTCACCAGGAAGGCCAGGTCGCTGAGCAGAGTGTGCGAGGCCTTTTCTTCCTGGGTTTCAACGGCCGCCACGGACTTGGGGTCCTTGAGCGAGACCAGCACGCAACCGATGGCGATACAGGTAAAGGAGTAGAGGTAGACCACATGTTTGAAGCCTTCGGCCGCCGACTCGCTGCGGGTCTCGGTGGCGTAGGCGAACAGCCCCAGGGCCACGGTGGCAAGCATCGCTTCCACCAGGCCGCGACCGCCGTCGAGGATGCCGAAGAAGCGCCCCTGCTCGGAGGCCTCGGCGATCATCTTGACCCGCTTGAGCACCGAGGCCCAGAAGGTCAGGCCGGTGGTCAAACCCCAGCAACCGAAGATGATCATCAGGCCGGTCATCGACGGTGCGGTGGAATACCAGATCCCCAGCAGGCCGGTGGCGACCAGCGAGAAGAAGATCAGGAAGCGCGGTGCCAGGCGATCCGCCAACCAGCCGCTGGGCAGGTAGCTGAGCAGGAAAATGGTGCCGAGCATCGAGTACAGGTAACCCAGCTCACTGTGATTGATATGGAACACTTCGAGCATGGTGGTCTGGTAGACCTGGCGCAGGTAGAGGATCGGGTAGATCGCCCCGGCGGCCAGCACCAGCAACATCAATTGGAAATAACGGCTGCCCTTGTCGCTTCTGGCGGACGTGGCGGCGGCGTGAACCTGAACAGCAGCAGGCTTGGACATGTACTGGGACCTCGGGCGATCCGGCAGTGCACGGTCGCCCTTCTCTATCGATTGTTGTTATTGGAATAGCGTGTCGCGTAAAGCCTGTCTCAGTACTTCATGACCACCAGTCGGGTCTGGGTGAATTCGAGCATGCCGTGCTTGCCGTCATCGCCGCCCAGGCCGGAACGTTTCCAGCCGGCGTGGAACCCTTGGTAAGGATCGGCCGGGGTGCGGTTGACGTAGAGCTCGCCGGACTCGATGGCATTGGCCACTTTCATCGCCGTGCGGTAGTTCTCGGTATAGAGCACCGACGACAGGCCGAACTGGTGATCGTTGGCCATGGCCAGCGCCTCGTCGATATCACGGTACTTGAGCACCGGCAGGACCGGGCCGAAGATTTCTTCCTGGACGATCTCCATGTCCTGGCGGCAACCGCTGAGCAGGGTCGGCGGGTAGAAATGCCCCGGGCCCTGGGGGATCACACCACCGGTTTCCAGCACCGCGCCGTCGGCCACGGCCCGCTCGACCATGGCGTGGATATTGTGCCGTGAGCTGGCATTGACCAGCGGGCCCATCAGGCTGGCATCCGCGGCGCGGTCACCAAACTGCACCGCGCTGATTTTCTCTTTCAGCAGCGCGAGGAAATGGTCGTGCACGCTTTCGTGGACATAGACCCGCTCCACCGCCGTGCACAACTGGCCGCAATGGGTGGTCTTGGAGGCGACGATGGCGCTGGCGGCCTGTTCCAGGTCGGCATCGGCCTCGATGATCGCCGGGGTCTTGCCGCCCAGTTCCAGGGATGGCTTGGCGATATTGGCCTTGCAGTAGTCGAGCACGATGCGCCCGGCGTTGACGCTGCCGGTCAGGGTGATCAGGCCGACGGCCTTGTGGGTGCAGACACTGGCGGCGGTGTCATGGTCCATGGTGAGGATATTCACCACCCCGGCAGGCAGGCTGGATTGCTGCACGGCCCGGGCGATTTCAAAGGCCGAGATCGGCGTGTTGTTGCTCGGGCGCACTACCACGGTATTGCCGGCGATCAACGCCGGGGCGATCTTGCGCAGCAGGGTGTAGACCGGGTAGTTGAACGGAATCAGGCAAGCGACGACGCCGATGGGCTCGCGCTGCAGGAACAGGTTTTCGTCCGGGGTATCGCTGGGAATGATCTCGCCTTCGATACGCCGCGCCCATTCGGCGTGGTAGCGGGTGATCTGCGCGGCATAACGGGCTTCGTTGCTGGCGTCGGCGACGCTCTTGCCGGACTCCGCCGCCAGGGCCTGGCCAATGTCTTCGGCGCAGGCTTCAAGGGCGCCGGCAAAGCTGCGCAGATGCTCGGCGCGTTCGATGCTGGTGAGCTTGCCCCAGAGCTTCTGGGCGGCGGCGGCGGCCTCGACGGCTTCGACCGCCTCGACGGAGGTGGCAGCCGGTACGTGGTCGATCAAGGCTTCGGTGGCAGGGTTGTAGACCGCGATCCGGGCAGTACCGGCGGGCTCGACGAACTGACCGTTAACAAAATTGCGCTGGGTGGACATGTACTGGTTCTCGTACTTTTCTTATCTGAGAAGCCAGCAGTCTTGTCATCCGAGGCGGGATGAACAAACGATTAATTCAGGCGGTAAACATTCAAAAAATGCAGGTTACCGCCAGACTGTAGGAGCCGGCTTGCTGGCGATGAACGATAACGCGGTGAAACTGATACACCGCGGTGTCTGCATCGCCAGCAAGCCGGCTCCTACAAGGTCCGTATACACCCTTCAGATAACGGGCATGATCACCGGGGTAGAAGGCTCGAGATGCCGCCGTGCCAGCTCCAGTTCTTCCTGCAACCACTGGCTGAAAATCTGCAACTGGGGGATCTGCGTCTGTTCCTGGCGGGTCACCAGCCAGTAGGACTGGTGACCGTCGACATGCACGTTGAGCACCTGGGTCAACTGTCCGCAGGCCAGTTCGCCGGCCACCATATGCCAGTCGGCGATGGTGATGCCCAAGCCGTCGATGGCCGCGCGAATCGCCAGGTCCAGCAGGTCGAACTCATAACCGCTCAAGGTATCGACGCCACTGATCCGCGCCGCGTCCAGCCAGTGTTTCCAGGTCAGGTAGCGCTGATCTTCCTTGGCCAGTACATGCAGCAGGGTCAGGCGGTTCAGGTCGATCTCTTCCTGCCCGCTCAACTCGCGGGCATAGAGGCTTGGCGAACAGACGGCGATATGCCGCTCGTGCATCAGCAACGAGCTGTCCAGGCCATCCCATTCGCCATCGCCGAAACGGATCGCGCAGTCCAGGGTACTGGTCTCGGCCAGGCTGTCCTGCAGGCGTGTAGTGATGCTCAGTTCCAGCCCCGGATGCTGCTGGCGCAGGCGCCCCAGGCGCGGCAACAGCCAGCGGCTGGTAAAAGTCGGCGGCGCATTGATGCGCAGGCGGTTGGCGTGGTTCTTCTCCTGGATGCCACGCACGGTCATCTCGATCTTGTCGAAGGATTGATGCAGCGCGCGCAGTAACACCCGCCCGGCACTGGTCAATTCGAGGTGGTGATGACGGCGCTCCAGCAGGCTTTCGCCCAGTTGCTCCTCAAGCTGACGGACCTGGCGGCTGACGGCGCTCTGGGTCACGTTCAGCAGCTCGGCGGCGCGGGTAAAGCTGCCGGTGCTGCCAGCCACTTCGAAGGCTTTGAGCGCATTGAGCGCGGGCATTTTGCGTTTCAAGAAAAGACACTCACCAAGGGGCGGACGGCCACAAGCATCGCATGGTGCCGGGGGTGGGTAACATTCCTTTTTGTCTATCGTCCTACAAAAAATCAGAATCCTGTCCGCCGCCTCAAAATGTGAGGCCGACTCAGATCTTGAGAACACAACGGAACCTGTAGGAGCAGGGCTTGCCCGCGAAGAGGCCCTCAAGATAGCTAAAAGCTTCGCGGGCAAGCCCTGCTCCTACAGGATGTGTGTCGTGTTCCAGATCAGCGATAAAGGAGGTTGCGATCAAAGGTCGCTTTTGCAAGAAAACCGTCGCCCCGAGATAAATAGCACGAGTATTTCGCACAGCCCTCATGAGTATTCAGCACTGGTTCTTTTCAACTTATAAACGCTACCCTGCCCTATAACTTTAAACGGAAAATTTCCACGCACTTACATTGGGCGCCACCCCCACTCTCGCCCCATTGTGTTGCACCTCCCCCAACAACTTATCTTCTCGGGCCGCACAATGGCAATCAACAAAAACACCCCAACCAGAACTATCGGCCTGCTCGCTTTTATATTCACCTGCTGCAATGCCAGCACCCACGGCTTCAGTATTTTTCTTTATTCCGCCCTGTTACCCGAAATCCGCCAGCACTTCTCCCTGAGTTATAGCCAGGCCGCCTCCATTGCCGCGTTGCTGCAACTCTTCTATATGGGCGCTTCGATTGCCAGCGGGATCGCCGCCGCCTGGATCAGCCCCCTGAACATGGTGCGCCTGACCATGCTGCTCAGCCCGGTGCTGCTGGCGCTGGCGGTCGCCACGCCCTGGGTCCTGCCCTTTGCCTTGTGCCTGGCGCTGGTCTCGGCCTGCGCGGTGTCCAACTGGAACGCAATTGCCGCCCTGGCCGGCGAAGTGATTCCCGCGTCCCACCGCAGCCGGGTGCTGGGACTGGCGTCTTCCGGGGCGGCCTTTGCCATCTGCCTGAACGGCATCCTGATCGCCCTGCTCCAGGGTATTTCCCTCAGCGCTTTCTGGCTGATCTGCGCCGGGCTCACATTGATCGTCACCCTACTGACCCTCTGGGCCCTGGCGCCCCTCGGCCGCCAGCCGGACACTCGCCCGACGACGGCCGCCTCCCTGGGCCAGGTACTCCGGCGCTGGCTGCGCCTGTGCCTGGAACAGCCCATCGCCGTGCATATCCTGCTGCTCAGCGGCTTTATCGGCAGTATCAGCGGCCCGTTCCTCAACTTCCTCTCGGCCTTCGTCACCGAACGCCTGGGCGCCGGCCTGCAGGTCACCGGCTCGCTCTGGACCTTGATCGGCGCCTGTGGCGCGCTGGGTGGAATGTCACTGGGGTCACTGGCTGACCGCTGGGGGGCGCTGCGGGTGATGGCCATCAGCATCGGCGCCTTCGGCCTGGCCATGCTCGGCCTGCTGCTGCACCCCGGATTGCTGCTGACCTGGCTGGCCGCCGGGTTGTTCGCGCTGTTCTACTTTCCGGTCTGGGGCCTGATGGCCGCCTACCTCAGCGCTCGCCTGACACCCGTGCAAAGCCTGCAAGTGGTGAGCCTGAGCATGGTCGGCTACGGCCTGGGCAGCGCCAGCGCGAACTGGGTCAACGGTCTGTTGCTGCAAGCCAGTGGCTCGTTCGCCATCATCCATGCCTGGATCGCCGGCTGGGTCCTTGCCAGTCTGCTTTTACTGCAAGTCATGGCCCGCCACCAGCGCCGTCGGCCGCTGCTCCAGGAGCCGGTCTGAACGCAGTAGCTGGCGCCCGAGCATCTCCACCATCGCCTCGAGCCCCGGTTCCTGGCAGGCCGACGAACGCCAGAGCATCAGCCGGGCCGGCTCGATAGCCGGGAAACCGTCTCGTTCATCGAGAATCCGCCAGCCCTCCGGCACCAGCCGGCGGGCAGTCACCCCCACCGTGTCGCCGCCCTCGATGGCCACGCCGATCCCCCGCGGGCTCTGGCTGGTGTAAACCACGTGCCACGCCCGACCAGCCTCGGCCAGGGCGTCGATGGCATTGGCGCGAAAGGCACAGCCCTCGGCATAGACCGCCAGCGGCACCGATTGGTCATCCGCCCAGGCACGCTCGTCAGCGGTCACCCAGACCAACGGCTCGTCGCAGAGAAACTCGCCCTGCTGCAGGTTGGCATGCTGCACGCCGAGCACCAGGTCCAGCTCGCCACGCTGCAGGCGCCCGACCAGGGCCACCGAGGCTTCGCAGCACACGTCCGGACGGACCTTGGGAAAGTGTTCGCGAAAATCCCGCAAGACCCCGGCCAGGCAGTATTGCGCGTAGTCCTCGGGCATCCCGACGTGGATGCAGGCGAGGTCATTGGGCAGGTGCGCCGCATTGATCGCCTCGTTATGCAGCTTGAGGATGCGCCGCGCATAGATCAGAAAGGTCTCGCCGCTGGGGGTCAGGCTGATGCTGCGGCTGGTGCGATGGATCAGCGGCGTGCCAACCACCTCCTCCAGCCGTTGCAGACTCTGGCTGACGGTCGACTGGGTTTTATGCAGGCGCTCGGCGGCCGCCGAAAACCCCTGGCATTCAATAATCGCCACAAACACCTTGAGCAATGTTCCGTCCAGATGACCTGACATAACTATCGCTCCTGCCGATGGATTCGATCGTAACTCATCATTTCTATTATTCCTGTTTTTAAGCAACTATCGATTCAACGCCGAGACAACTTCGAACCTTGCACTGGCGACTAATGATCGTTAACTTCAGGAGCCCGAAATGAGCCTTCAACTTGCCGATGCCGAAGTGGGTGATATCAGCGATATCGTCAACACCGAACGTTATCCCATTCATGATTCGGGCCATGTTCAATTACAGGCACTGATCGATCATGCCCGGGCCGAATTGGCCGTCGACGGTTGCTGCCTGCTGAAGAACTTCCTGCGCCCCGAAGTGCTGGAACAGGCTCGTCTCGAAGGTCAGGCACTCTCGGACAAGACGTTTTATTCGGTGCGCAAGGTCAATGCCTACTTCACCGAAGACGATCCCTCGCTGCCGGCCGAAGACCCGCGCCGCACCTTCATGGAGCGCACCAGCGGCTTTGTGACCCGCGACATGATCGCCCCGGACGCGATCATTCACCGGCTCTACGTCTCGCCGATGATGAAACGTTTCATCAGTGCCTGCCTGGGGGAACCTGAGATTTTCGAATATGCCGACCCCTTTGCCGGCCTGGTAATCAACGTGATGCCAGAGGGCACCCAACAGCCTTGGCACTTCGACACCAACGAATTCATCGTCAGCATGATGACCCAGAAGCCCGAGGCCGGCGGCCTGTTCGAATACGCGCCGATGATCCGCTCGCGCACGGCGGAAAACCTTGGGGCGGTGGGCCAGGTGGTGCGGGGCGAGGATCGCAGCCGGGTGAAATACCTGGAGCTCAATCCCGGCGACCTGCAGATCTTCAAGGGGCGTTTTTCGGTGCATCGGGTGACCCGTGTCGAAGGCGCGGTCGAGCGCAATACCGCGATCTTCGCCTACTCGGAAAAGCCCGGAATCATTGGCCGCGCCGAGCGCACCAAGCAGCTCTACGGGCGCCTCTCCGAAGCCCATCTGCAAGCCGAGCGCAGCCGGGTGCGCAGCGACCAACTGCTCGACTGACCTCTCCTGTAGGAGCGAGCTTGCTCGCGATGGTGGTGAACGATAACGCGGTGCGCCTGATAGCCAGCGGCGCCCTTGCGGCCATCGCGAGCAAGCTCGCTCCTACAACGGGAGCGCGGACTTTATAAGAACGTATTTCCATCACCGACCGGTATTAGCGAGGAACACCCCATGAGTCTTTCCGGCCCCAACCGCATCCCCACCGACTGCGAACCCACCCACGCCGAGATCCAGCAGATCCAGCTGGACCGCCTGCAACGGGTGCGCAACGAACTGAAAAAGCGCGACTACGCCGCCTGCGTGCTGTTCGACCCGACCCATATGCGCTACGCCACCGGCTCGCGCAACATGCAGGTGTACTCGGCCCGTAACCCGGCGCGTTACGCCTTTATTCCCGCCGAAGGCCCGGTGGTGGTTTTCGAATTCGGCGGCTGCCTGCACCTGGCCGAATCCCTGAACACCGTCGACGAAGTGCGCCCGGCCAAGGCGATCTCCTATTACTTCTGCGACAGTTTCCTGAGCAATGTCACCGCCGACTGGGCCGCTGAAATCGACGACCTGGTGCGCAAATGCGGTGGCGGAAAACGCATCGCCATCGAGAGCGCCACCTCGGCGGCGGCCTTCGAATTGCAGAAGCTCGGCTACCAGGTCTTCGATGCCCAGGAACCACTGGAACGCGCGCGCTGCATCAAGGTGCCGAACGAGCTGAAGATGATCCGCGCCAGCCTGCGCGCCACCGAGGCCGGCGTGAAGCTGATGGAAAGCAAGCTCAAGCCCGGCATCAGCGAAAACGAACTCTGGTCGCACCTGCACCAGCACGTGATCGCCACCGACGGCGACTATGTGGAAACCCGCCTGCTGTCCTCCGGACCGCGCACCAACCCCTGGTTCCAGGAGTGCAGCACCCGGCCCATCGAAGCCGGCGACCTGGTGGCGCTGGACACCGATGTGGTCGGTCGTTTCGGCTACTACGCGGACTTCTCGCGGACCTTTCTCTGCGGCGAACAGGCCGCCACCCGCAAGCAGCAGGAGCTGTACAAGCTGGCCTATGAACAGGTGCAGACCAATATGGAAATGCTCAAGGCCGGGCGCAGCTTCAAGGAGTATGCGGAGCTGGCCTGGAAGATCCCCGACCACTACAAGGCCAACCGTTATTTCGCCCTGGCCCACGGGGTTGGCATGACCGGTGAATACCCCTACGTGGTGCACCGCGAGGACATCGATGCACTGGGCTATGACGGGGTGTTCGAGGCGGGCATGACCATCTGCGTGGAAAGCTACATCGGCCACGACGAAGGCGGCGAAGGGGTCAAGCTCGAAGAGCAGATCTACATCCACGAAAATGGTATCGAGCTGCTCTCGGACTATCCGTTCGACCCGCGTCTGCTGCCCGTTTAAGTCTTGCCGCCCTACCCCGCGCCGGCACTCAGCCCGCGAGGTAGGGCCATCAGGAGCGTGTCTGGCGCGGGAGGGCAATCAGTAATGTGCGTTTTAGGAATTTTCCTACGCTGAATTTATCGTTTGTTCATCCGGAGCCAGATGACAAAACTGCGAGCATCTCAAATAAAAACAACACGAGAGCCGCACCATGTCCTATCCCACGTCCCGCCTCCTGAATGCTCCGCGCTTTGATCTGCCGTTGACGTTTTTCCTGACCGATCACGGGTCCGCCCTGGATCGCCAGCGCTAGCTGCCAACCCTCTGTTCGCAGTGGCACCCAAAAGACGCATTTACGCCCCAGTATCGGAGAGGCTCATGAAAGACCTGACTACCCTGGACGGCTCCGCGCCGCATCCAGCCGTGGATGACCTGTGCACCCAAGCCAAGCGCGGCCAGATCAGCCGCCGGCAATTCCTCCACACCGCCACCCTGCTCGGTATCACCGCCGCCAGCGCCGGGAGTTTCCTCGGCCCGGCGCTGTTCAGCGATTCGGTCCAGGCGGCTGAGACCGGCACCCCACGCAATGGCGGCAGCCTGCGCTTTGCCTGTGCCATCCAGGAAATCCAGGACCCGATGCTCATCACCTGGATCGAAGCCTCGAACCTGATGCGCAACAGCCTGGAATACCTGACCTGGGTCGATGCCCAGAACATCACCCACCCGTACCTCGCCGAAAGCTGGAAGCCCTCGGATGACCTCAAGGAGTGGGTCTTCAACCTGCGCCAGGACGTCAAGTGGAGCAACGGCGACGCCTTCACCGCCGACGACGTCGAGCACAACTTCCAACGCTGGACCGGCGCCGAGTCCAAGTCGGTCAACCGCACTGCCTTCCAGGACATCGCCTCCTTCGAAAAACTCGGGCCTTACCAGTTCAAGCTGGTGCTCAAGCGGCCGATCCTGGCGATTCCGGAAATGCTCAACGCCTTCACCTGCGCCATCGTCCATCGCAGCTTCAAAGCCGGTGATGACTGGTCGAAAAACCCGCTCGGCACCGGTCCTTTCAAGCTCACCTCGTTCGCCGTGAACAAGGAAGCGACCTTCGCCAAGCGCGCCGATTACTGGGGCAAGCCGGCCTACCTGGACGAGCTACGGTATGTCGACATGGGCACCGACGTGTCCACCCAACTGGCCGCCCTGCAAGCCGGGCAGGTCGACGTGCTGTACCGCGTCACCGTGGCCGAACTGGACCTGGCCAAGCGCCTGCCCAACGCCAAGCTGCTGACCTGCAAATCGGCGCAGACCGTGGTGATGCGCATGGCCGTGGACCAGAAGCCGTTCGACGACCTGCGCATCCGCAAGGCCGTGGCGCTCTGCGCCGACAACGCGCAAATGCTCAAGATCGCCTATCGCGGCATGGGCACCCTGGGCGAGGACCACCATGTGGCGCCGTCGCACCCGGAATACTTCCCGCTGCCCAAGCGCGCTCGTGACGTGACCCAGGCCAAGGCATTGCTGGCCGAAGCCGGACATCCCAAGGGCATCGATATCGACCTGATCGTCGGCAACACCCAGGGTCGCTACGAGCAGGACACCGCACAGATCCTCCAGCAGAACTGCCTGGAAGCCGGCATCCGCATCAACCTCAAGGTGATTCCCGCCACCCAGTACTGGCCGATCTGGGACAAAGCCGCCTTCAGCCTCACTTACTGGGCCCATCGCCCGTTGGGGGTGATGTCCCTGGAACTGGCCTACCGCGGCGGCGGTGCCTGGAACGAAAGCCACTACAAGGACCCGGCCTTCGACGCCGCCCTGGACAAGGCCATGGGCATCGTCGATCCGAAACAGCGCTCCCTGGCGATGCAAAGCGTGGAGCAGATCCTCCAGGACGCCTGCGTCATCATCCAGCCGTTCTGGGCCGACAAGTTCACCGCCACGTCGCAGAAGGTCCAAGGCTTCCAGGTCCACCCATCGGACTTCTACCCGATGAACGAAACCTGGCTCAGCGCCTGATCCGACCTTTGAAACAATGAGCTCGCCCACCCCGGTGCGGCGAGCCGGCAACTGTATAGCCGGAGCATGCAAACATGGCTGATTTTCTGTGGCGCAAGCTACTGGCCCTGGCAGCGACGTTATTGTCGGTGTCACTGATCGTTTTTTTCGCCCTGGAGCTGAATATCGAGGACGTCGCGATCAACGTCCTGGGTCCCTACTCCGCCGCCGACCAACGCGCCGCCTGGCTCACCGAGCACGGCTACGACCAACCCTTCCTGTGGCGTTACCTGATCTGGCTGAAGGACTTCGTCAGCGGCCACTGGGGCACCTCAGTGCACTTTCGCGAACCGGTGATGGACCTGTTGCTGCCCAACCTCGGGCAGACCCTGATGCTGGCGGGCCTGGCGCTGTTGATCATGGTCCCCGTGGCCCTGACCCTCGGCGTACTGGCCGGGATTCGCCAGGGTTCGCTGCTGGACCGCCTGGTGTCGTTCCTGTCCATCGTCACCACCTCTATCCCGGATTTCGCCAGCGCGGTGTTCGTCTCGGCAATCTTCGTCTTCTGGCTCAACTGGCTGCCGGGCGTCAGCAGCATGAGCGACGGTTTCAGTGCCCTGCAACTGGCGATGCCGCTGATGGTGCTGTGCCTGTTCGGCGTCGGCTACCTGGCGCGGATCACCCGGGCTTCGATGGTCGAAGTGATGCAGGCGCCGTATATCCGTACCGCCCGCCTCAAGGGTGCCTCGACCTCACGCATCGTGCTGCGCCATGCGCTGCGCAATGTGCTGATCGCACCGATCACGGTGATCATGCTGTACATCCCGTGGCTGCTGTCCAACGTCATCGTGGTCGAGGTGTTCTTCGCCTACAAGGGCTTCGGCTCGTTGCTCTACACCGCCTCGCTGAACCATGACGTCTACCTGATCGAGGCCTGCGCCATGATCAGTGCGCTGGTGGTGGGCGCGACCAAGATCTTCTCCGACCTGGCCTATACCTGGCTCAATCCGCGCATCACCTTGCGCAGCCTTGGCGGGAGCGCCCGATGAATCTTCTGCATGCATTCAAGAACCCGCTGGCGGCCCTGGGCCTGTGTCTGGTGGGCGGTTGGGTGATCCTCGGGGTCTTCGCCCCCTGGCTCGCCCCCCATGACCCGCTGGAAAGCTTCACCCCGCTGCTGACGCCGTTCAGCGACGACGGCAGCGGCCAGACCTTCCTGCTGGGCACCGATGTGCTGGGCCGCGATATTCTCTCGCGACTGATCTGGGGCACCCGCACGGTGCTGCTCTGGTCGACCCTGGCGACCCTCACCGCGTTTGCCTTCGGCATTGCCATGGGCCTGTGCGCCGGCTACTTCAATGGCTGGGTCGACTCGGTATTGTCCTATATCGCCGACACCGTGCTGTCGTTCCCGGTGCTGGTGCTGTACATCGTGATCATCATCGCCCTCGGCGCCTCGGCGTTGAACATCCTGATCGCGGTGACCTTCACCAGCGCCCCGGCGATCTTCCGGATCATGCGCGCCCTGACCATGGACCTGCGTTCGCGGGACTATGTGCTCAGCGCCATCACCCAGGGCGAAGGCGCCCTGCGGATCATGACCGTGGAAATCCTGCCCAACTGCGGTGGCCCGCTGATCGTCGATTTCTGCCTGCGCATCGGCTACACCGCGATCATGATCGGTGCCCTCGGCTTCCTCGGCCTCGGCCTGCCACCGCCGACCCCGGACTGGGGCGGCATGATCAACGAAGGCCGCAGCATGGCCATCGCGTTTCCCCACCTGGTGATCTTCCCGTGCATTGCCATTTCCACCCTGATGCTTGGCCTCAGCCTGCTGGCGGACGGCCTGGACGAACACGCCCAGAAAGGCACAAGGAGTTGAGTATGAGCAGCCAACAAGTATTGCGCGTCGAGGGGTTGTCCATCGAACTGCCGCCGGGCGCGGACCGCAGCCATGCGGTACAGAAGATCGACCTGGATGTGCGCAAGGGCGAAATCCTCTGTGTGATCGGCGAGTCCGGCTCGGGCAAATCGGTGCTCTCCGGGGCCATTATGGGCGACTACGCCAAGGGCCTGCGTCACAGCGAAGGGCGTATCGATTTCCTCGGCGAGGACATCTGCAGCATGCCCGAAGCGCAGTTGCGCGGCCTGCGTGGCAACCGCATCGCGATGATCTTCCAGGAGCCCATGGCGGCCCTCAACCCGGCGATCCGCATCGGTCGACAAGTGGAGGAAATCTTCGAGATCCACGCCCCGCAGATGGATGCGGCCGAGCGGCGCGAACGCATGCTCGCGCTGCTGGAGTCGACCCAGTTGCCGGAGCCGCCACGGATCGCCAACAGCTTTCCCCATCAGCTTTCCGGCGGCCAATGCCAGCGGGTGGTGATCGCCATGGCCCTGGCGATGAACCCGGACCTGCTGATCGCCGACGAACCGACCACCGCTCTGGATGTCACCACCCAGGCCCAGGTCCTCAAGCTGATCCGCGAACTGCGTGGGCGCGGCCAGCACGGCATCCTGTTCATCACCCATGACTTCGGCGTGGTGGCGGAAATCGCCGACCGCATCGCGGTGATGGAAGGCGGTCGGCTGGTGGAAATCGGCGAACGCGACCAAGTCTTGCAGGCGCCACGCCACACCTACACACGCAAGCTGATCGCCGCGGTCCCGGCGTTGAATCCGGAACTGCACGCGCCCTGCGCCGACGGTGAGATCGCCCTGCGGATCGAACACCTGAACAAGACCTACCACGTCGAAGGGCGTCAAGTCTGTGCGCTCAAGGATGTCTCGCTGCAACTGCCGAGGGGCAAGACCCTGGCGATTGTCGGCGAGTCCGGCTCGGGCAAGAGCACCCTGGTCAAGGCGGCGATCCGCCTGGTGGACAGCGACAGCGGGCATGTCTGGCTCGGCGACAGCGACTTCCTCGCCCTCAAGGGCGAGGCACTGACCCGGGGCCGGCGGCAGATCCAGATGATTTTCCAGGACCCCTACGGCTCGCTCAATCCGCGCCATCGGGTCGGCGACATCATCGCCCGCGCCGCGCAACTGCGGGGCCTGTCGGCCAAGGATGCCTGGATCGAAGCCGGTGATCTGCTGGAACAGGTCGGCCTCAAGCGCGACGCCCTGAAACGCAAGCCCCGGCAGTTCTCCGGCGGCCAGCGCCAGCGCATCGGCATTGCCCGCGCCCTGGCCATGCGCCCGCAGGTCCTGATTGCCGATGAAAGCGTCTCGGCCCTGGATGTCTCGGTGCAGAAACAGGTGCTGGAATTGCTGGCCGAGCTCCAGCAACGGCTGAACCTGAGCATCCTCTTCATCACCCACGACCTGCGCGTGGCGGCGCAGATCAGCGATCACATCGCGGTGATGCGCCAGGGCGAAGTGGTCGAGTACGGCACCGCCGAGCAGGTGCTGCTGCACCCTCGACATGGCTATACCCAGACCCTGCTGGCCGCCGCGCCCGGGGCTTCGGTGCGACCGCCAACCCAGGCGGGACCGGCACCGGGCCTGAGTGCCGCCGGCGGCTGATCCTCCCGGCCCGCTACCACCTGGACGTTGCTCGCAGCCTCCGTCGTAGCGGGCCCTACCCCTTTCATCCAGACCACGCTTTTGCCGTGGCCGGGATGGCTGTTGCCAACAATAAACCTAGAGAAGAGACGGAGCGACCATGAACTTGAACACCACCCGGGCCTTGCGCTCATTAACCCCGCTGGCGCTGTTGGGCGCCCTTTCCACGCCCGCAATGGCGATCCAGGTCACCGACAACCTGGATATCGGCGGCGCTGTCCGCTATCGCTGGGACTACGCCCCGGATCGCGATATCCAGAAGTTCGACTTCGACACCGCGTTCCTCACCGCCAAGTACAACTCCGACACCTGGATCGCCGCCGCCAAGTACCGCTTCTACGGGCGCTCCTATCCGTACCAGTACACCGATCGCATCGGCGCGGTGCAGTTCGCCGAGACCGCCTGGGTCGGCTACAAATTCAACCCGGACCAGCAGGTGCAGGTCGGCCTGAACCAGATTCCGTTCGGCCTGCAACCCTACTTCGGCAGTACCTTCTATGAAACCCTGGGCAACGTGGTCGGCCTGGAAGACGTGGAAGAAGTCGGCGCCAAATACATCCAGCAGAGCGGCGACTGGAACCTGCAAGCCGGTTTCTACCTGCGCCCGGCCCTGCAAGGGCGTGGCACCAGCAACGGCGACACCTACTCCACCGTGGTCTCCCGGGCCGACAGCTATGTGACCGACGGCAGCAACAACCAGGAACACAACACCGCCGTGGTGCGCCTGGCCAAGGCCATGCAACTGGGTAACTGGAAATCCGAGGTGGGCATCTCGGGCCTGACCTCGACCCTGGAAAACCGCGACACCCGCGAAGACGGCCGGCGCAATGCCGTGGCCATCCACTACCTGGGCAAGGACGGTCCGTGGGGCCTGCAATTGCAGGCGGCGCGCCAGCAGATGTCGCCACGCAATCCCGGCAGCAACGAGGTGGTGACCTTCGGCGGCTATGACGGCACCTTCAACGTCGCCAGCCGCGGCAACCTCTATGTCGCCGACCTGAGCTACGACGTCGACGGCAAGTACCTGCTTGACCAGATCAGCGGGATCAAGCTGTACGCCAACTACAGTGCTTTCGACAAATCGGCGGATGACTTCAAGACCTCCCAGCGCCTGATCCTCGGCACCTCGTTCTCGGTGAGCAAATTCTGGGTCGCCACCGAATGGCTGATCGGCAAGAACGATCCTTACATCGGCGGCAGCAGCTATACCCAGAGTCTTGCGGCCGGCGGGACCGATCTCTGGAAAAACCAGTTGTACGTGAACATCGGCTACTACTTCTGATTGACCTGCCTGCAGGAGCCGGTTTGCTGACTCCTGCATACCAGCTCCTCATTTCATTGCGCATTTTTGTGGGAGAGCACCTGGGCTCTCCCACCTTTTTTATACCCGCCGCTTTTTTTACTCACTCCCGCCAAGCAACGCTTGCATCGGCCCGCCGGTGATAGTCAGATACGTCCTACAGAAAAAACACTTAAAAGAACAACAATAAACCGACTCCACACGGGTCTGCCCCGCGCTTCAACGCGGTATTCGGCAGGTGTGCGCCAGCCGGTCCGGAGTATCCATTTCATGCGTCAACTGCCCTCGCTGAACATGCTCCGCGTGTTCGAGGAAGTCGCCCGGCATCGCAGCTTCAGCCAGGCCGCCGCGTATCTGAACGTGACCCAGGGCGCGGTCAGCCGACAGATCAAGCAGCTTGAAGATTACCTTGGCGTCGCGCTGTTCGTGCGCACGCCGCGGGGCTTGTCACTGACCGAATCAGGAACGGCATTGTCACCGCAGTTGGGCGATGCCTTCGACCATATCGAACGTGCCCTGCAAGCCGTGCGGGTGCCTAACCTGCGTCAGCGCCTGCGCATCCTCGCGCCACCGACCTGGGCCACCCGCTGGTTGTCGGCGCATCTGCGAGCGTTCTGCCAGCGCTACCCGGATATCAGCCTCAGCGTGACCAACCAGGCCAGTCATGACAGCCTGGCCGAGGTCGACTGCCAGATCCGTTTCGGCCTCGAGGCGGACCCGCATTGCAGCAGCCAATTGCTGGTGATGGAGCGGCATATCGCCGTGGCGAGCCCGGAGCTGTTCGAACAGGGCGAGGCGCCGGATCTGCGCCACTCGCCCCTGCTGCATATCCTGCACGACGGCAAGCGCCTCAAGGTCTGGGAGAACTGGCTGGCGGCCATGGGCCGTGAAGACGTGGATGCCCGGCAAGGGCTGGAATTCAGCACCCTGGACCAGGTGATCAACACCGCATTGGCCGGTGGTGGGCTGGCGGTGATCGACCGGCAGATGATCGTCAAGGAACTGGCCAACGGCAGCCTGTTGCCCATCACCCCGGTGGAGGTGGTCGGGCCGTATGGCTATTGGCTGGATGTGGAGAACGACAAGCAGGGGTTGTCGAAAGTGCGGCTGTTTACCGAGTGGTTGAGCCTGGTGAGCAATCCCTGACTCAAGGCCCGATGCAATCCCCGGCCGTTTTCCGAGGCAACACAAAAAAGAAGAACTGAAACCCGCTACCGCGCCCTTCCCACGCCCCCCTGTAGGAGCGAGCTTGCTCGCGATGGTCGTGAACGATAACTCGGGGCGCCTGATACCCAGCGGCGCCCTTGCGTCCATCGCGAGCAAGCTCGCTCCTACAGGGTGTGAGGGGGCGACGGTGCCTTAGAGGCCGCCCATCAACAGGTATTTGATTTCCAGGTAGTCGTCCAGACCGTAATGCGAACCTTCACGTCCCAGGCCCGATTCCTTGATGCCGCCAAAGGGCGCCACTTCGGTGGAGATGATCCCTTCGTTGATCCCCACCATCCCGGCTTCCAGGCCTTCGGCCATGCGCCAGACGCGGCCGATATCGCGGCTGTAGAAATACGCCGAGAGACCGAATGGCGTGTCATTGGCCCGACGCAACACCTCGGCCTCGTCCTTGAAGCGAAAGCACGCCGCCACCGGACCGAAGGTCTCTTCCTGGGCGATCAGCATGCCGTCGCCGACTTCGGTAAGGATGGTCGGTTCGAAAAAAGTCCCGCCGAGGGAATGGCGACGACCGCCGCACATCAGCTTGGCACCCTTCTCCAATGCATCGCCGACATGTTGCTCGACCTTGCTCAAAGCCGCGCTGTTGATCAACGGCCCCTGCTCGGTTTCGCCGTCCAGCGCATTGCCGACCCGCAGCGCCTTGACCGCCTCCGCCAGCTTGGTGGTAAAGGCCTCGTACACGCCATCCTGGATGAAGAAGCGGTTCACGCAGACACAGGTCTGCCCGGTGTTGCGGAACTTCGAAGCCATCGCGCCCTTCACCGCCGCGTCCAGGTCGGCGTCATCGAACACGATAAACGGAGCGTTACCACCCAGCTCCAGCGAGACCTTTTTCAAGGTGTCGGCAGCCTGGCGCATCAGCAGCTTGCCGGTGCGGGTCGAACCGGTGAAGGACAGCTTGCGCACCACCGATGAGGCTTGCAGCGCGCCGCCGATGGCCACCGCATCGCCGGACACAATATTGAACACACCGGCCGGAATCCCCGCCTGCTCCGCTAGTACCGCCAGGGCAAAAGCCGACAATGGTGTTTCTTCCGAAGGCTTGAGGATCATTGTGCAACCGGCGGCCAGGGCCGGGCCGACCTTGCGGGTGACCATCGCCAGCGGGAAGTTCCACGGAGTGATCGCCGCGACCACACCGATGGCTTCCTTGGTGACGATGATCCGCGCATCGGCCTTGTGGCTCGGGATTACATCGCCATAGGCACGCTTGGCCTCTTCACCGAACCACTCGAGGAAACTGGCGGCATAGACCACCTCGCCCATGGCTTCGGCCAACGGTTTGCCCTGCTCGCGGCTGAGCAAGGTGGCGAGCTCACGCTGGTTGCTCAGCATCAGTTCGCTCCAACGTTTGAGGCGCACGCTGCGATCCTTGGCGGTCAGCTTGCGCCAGGCCGGCAAGGCGCGCTCGGCGGCGGCAATGGCCAGGACGGTTTCTTCAGCGCCGGCGCGTTGGACATCAACGATCAACTCACCATTGGCCGGGTTCAGCACCGGGTAAGTCGGCCCGCCGCTGGACCATTGGCCGTCGATGTAGTTACCGGTACGAATCAACTCGCTCATGCCACGGCCTCGGTCAAGGTGAAAGCTGCCTCGGCCGGACGGGCCGAGCGCAGGATACGTTTGCCGGCGGTGTAATCGTTGATCACATCACACGGGGTGTAGTTGCGTTCCAGCTCGTACAGCTCGTCGGCGTCGAGGCGGGTCTCCAGGGCCGCCAGGGCACTGTCGAACTGTTCGGTGGTGTCGGCGCCCACCAGCATGCAATCCACGCCCGGGTGATTGACCACCCAGGCCTGGGCGATCTGCGCATTGGAGACACCGCGACGGCGGGCGACACGCTGCACCGAATGGGCGATTTCGAAAGACGCTTCATCGCTGTACATCTGTTGGGTGAAGAAGTCGGTCTGGTTGCGGGTCGACTGCACGTCGCCGGTCAACAGGCCACGGGCCAGCGGGCTGAACACCGAGACCCCGAGGCCCTGGTCACGGCAGAACGGCAGCATCTCGCGCTCTTCTTCGCGGTAGGCGCAGTTCAGTTGCAGCTGCATATTGATCGGCTTGACCCAGCCATTACGCTCACAAGCCATGAGGATCTTCGCCAACTGCCCGGTGAGCATGGTCGAGACGCCGATATAACGAGCCTTGCCGGAACGCACGATGTCGTTCATGGCGCTCATGGTTTCCTCGACCGGCGTGTTCACGTCGAAGTAATGCAGCATGAAGACATCGACGTAGTCCATATCCAGGCGTTTCAGGGACGCGTCGATGCTGTCCATGATGTGCTTGCGCGAATGGCCGCTGGCGTTGATCCCGCTACGGGTGCCGTAGCCGACCTTGGTGGTCACCACAATGTCTTCGCGACGGGTCAGGCGCTTGAGAATGCGCCCCACCACTTCCTCGCCGACGCCGGCGGAATAGAAGTCCGCCAGGTCGATGAAGTTCACCCCGTTGTCCAGCGCGTGCTTGACGATCGGTTCGCTTTTCTTCTCATCGAAGATCCACGGCTTCCAATCCGGCGTACCCATGTTCATGGTACCGAGGCACAGCTTGGAAACCTGCAGGCCGGAATTGCCCAGACGAATGTATTGCATGGCGCGGACCTCAGGCTTTCGGGGTGTAGAAAGGGTTGGCGATGTGGTTGACCACATCGGCGAGCTGGGCACGTACCGGCAGGCCGGTCAGGGCGGCGCGGATTGCGGTGCGGCAGGCGTTGTAGTTGTTCAGGTAGACCGCATCGAGGTCATCGCAGGAAGGGTTGACCCAGTTGGCGGTGACGATGGCCCACTCGTCCTCGGCCTCGGCCGGCAGGGTGCCGTCGAGCAAGGCTTCGAGCACGGCCTTGGCGATCCCGGCCTGGGACGCGCCCCAGGTGGCATTGCCGTGGAAGTCGCTGCCGATGGCGGCCTTGTTGACATAGAGGGTCATCGGCTTGACCGGGATATTCGGCTGGGCGATCACCATAAATGGGCAATGGCCCTGGCTCGGCGACGCCAGGCTGTTGGCAAAGGCCTGGCCGGCCGGACCGTTGCGCGGGCCGATGAGGATATTGATATGGGCGGCGTTCACGCCGGGGCCTTCGAAACCTTCGCCGATGTACAGGTCTTGTTCTTTCATGGGTTTTTATCTCGCGGACGCAGGGAATTGAGGGTGATCAGAAACGCGCACGCACCCTGGGGCACGAACGGTCAAAGTCGGGAAACGCAGAGCGCAGCAGAAAGCTGGCGGGGACACGGCAGTGGGGCTGGGTCATGGTGCAAACGCTCTTTGTTTTTATGAGTGAGCTGGTGTTTGCGCTTTTTTATCACTGGGGCTGGAGGGGGCTGTAACCATTAAAAGTCATGGGGGCATGAGGTTTAGTCATGGCCCCGATCATGGACGAACACACGCCATGGCCGGGGTCATCCCCAGCCACGGGCATAGGCCGACAAGAAGGCACTGCCAGATCCACTGTCAGCGATAAGCAGAAAACTTGATCTGTATGGCTCCCGACGCGTCAAGGCCTCGCAGGCTCACCTGGCGGCTGTACATGCGCGTCGTAACAATCGCGAAATCGATCTGAAGATCATGATTGGACGCCCATTGCACTTTGGGCGATATCTCATGATCAGAAAACGTATCGCATTCGGAGGAGTAAACTTCGTAGTCAGGTTTTTTAACAACCTCGGCGACATCCAGCAAATTATCGAAAACAAAGAGACTGTCCCAACAAAATGGCGCCAGAGCCCCCCCTCCCGTATGCCAGACATGGGCAACGCTGTACCGCCCGTTAGGAGAAGGATAAATCTGGATGGACGTATCATCGCCAGAGTCGCCGCCAAAGGGTATCAAGGCCATGAAACCGTACTTCAAGACCGCAATGAATCCGATAGCCATCAATATGAATTTCAACCAGCCAATAACCCGCACCCTGCTCTCCTTGTCATGGATAAATCAAATTCTGCCGGGTTTGGTCATGCCGCGACCAAGCTGCGCCCATTCGGGCCAACCCCCTCCCTGAGCACTCACGCCCCCACAATTCACTGATATCCGCCGACACCGACAGACAAACTCCAGGCAAAAAAAAGCCCAAGCGGCTGATGGACGCTTGGGGCTTAAAAATGCATAAACCGTGGTAGGTGAACGCAGGGCAATATTAACCCACTGCGACAATCTGTAACAAGATGTTTTTCAGCTTCCTATTGACATAACCCCTTCAATAACCACATGTTTTTAATGGTTTGAGATGAACCATAATGGAGCACAAACAGTGGTTTTTTATTCCTGAAAGAAGCGGTTGGATGCTTTGATATCACCAACAACAGTATTTGCTTCGCCAACCGGAGGCGGTGACAATTGCCGTTCCATTTTCTTTCGAGGTTTGCAACATGCGTAAAGCACTTACCGTCCTGGCCCTCAGCGCCCTGTTTGCCCAAGGCGCCATGGCGGCGGGCGGCACACAGGCCGCGGTCGGCGGTGGTCTGGGCGGCGCCCTGGGCAACGTATTGGGCCAGAAGATGGGCGGCAGCACCGGCGCAGCAGTCGGCGCGGGCCTGGGCGGCGCGGCCGGTGGTGCCGTAGCAGCCAAGAAAGGCAAGAAAACCAAGGCAGCCATTGGCGGCGGCCTCGGTGCAGCCGGTGGTTCGCTGCTGGGCAACCAGTTGGGCGGCAAGACCGGAGCGGCCATCGGTGCCGGCCTGGGTGGTGCAGCCGGTGGCGCCCTGGGCGGCAAGTAACACACGGTCATTGTAGGAGCCGGCTTGCCGGCGATAGCGGTTTACCAAACGACAAAAATGTCGGCTGCCAGATCGCATCGCCAGCAAGCTGCTCCTACAAGGTTCGCGGCGTTTTCAGGAGCGCCGCCTACCACAAGGCCTTGGTATAAGTGAGCAATATCCGGGTCTCGTCCGCGTCCCGGCTGAACGACGAGCGGTACGTCGCATTGCGCAAACGCAACGCCAGGTTCTTGAACGCCCCACTCTGGATCATGTAACGCACCTCCGTGTTACGCTCCCACTCCTGCCCCCTGCCTGAAACACCCGGCACTTGTGCATGGTCGCCAGAAATATAGCGGCTCATGAAGGTCAACCCGGGAATGCCCATCGACTCGAAGTCGTAATCGTAACGCGCTTGCCAGGATCGCTCCTTCGCCTCGGCAAAATCGCCGATCTGGGCAAAGTTCACCAGGTACGCGTCACTGCCCTCTATATAAGGAAAGGCGCTGGCCCCTGACATGCGCTGGTAACCCAGGCTGACCTTGTGCCCACCCTGTCCGTAGCCGAACAGACCATTGAGCGCCTGGTTGTCGATTTTTCCTCCCCGGGCAGCGCCTTGGTCCTCACTCGCAAAAAATCGCAGATCGGCGTTCAACGTACCGGAGGCCAGGGGTCGGCTGGCAATCAGCCCGAGAAAATGCTGCCGGTAGACATCGCTCAACCCGGCGTAGTGATAGCTGAACTTGAGATCATCACCCTGCTTGCGATCAAAGCCTGCAAGGTCCAACTGGCCGCCCGGGGCGTTACGAGTAAATCGGTTGTTCTTGTTGTTCAGGGCAATGTCTTCATAACTCGTATCATTGCGCGCCTTCACTTTGTCCAACTGGCCCGCGGTCATCACCAGATCAGGAAACTCCCGGGAAGTCAGCATCAAGCCCTCGAACGACTGCGGCAGAATCATGCCATCGTTAGGTCGTAGCGTAGGCAACGAAGGGATCAGCGCCCCGGCCTTCAACTCGGTCGCGGAAATTTTCAGCTTGGCCGTCAGCCCCAGCTTGCCGTACTGCGCCGCAGCACGTCCATCAGAGCGGACCGGCAGAAGGCCACTCCCCGCCCGCTCGGGACTGGAGTCCAGGCGGATGCCCAGCATACCCAGCGCGTCCACACCGAAACCCACCACTCCCGGGGTGTAGCCCGACTCCAGTTTCAGCATCAGGCCTTGCGCCCATTCATCCCGCCTGGATTGCAGGCTGGAGGGTCCATCACGGAAGTCGCGATTGAAATACACATTGCGCGTTTCGAAAAAGGCATGGGAGTCGCCGAAGAAATCCGCTCGGGCCCAGGCACTGAACCCCGTCAGGGCCACAGCTCCAGCCAGGACCGGCAGGCCCTTGGCGCTTGCGACATGGATGAAGACGCTCACGACAGCAGCTCCTTCAAACGGTCGCCGAAGAGCGTCAGGGCAACCCCAAGCAAAACCACGCTGGCACCGACGATTTTCAAGGTCGCGGCGGGCCGCACCACACTGCCGAGCCAGCCGAAATGGTCAATCGCCACCGAGGACAGCAACTGGCCGGCGATCACCAGGACCAGCAGGTTAGCCAAACCGATGCGCGGCGCCAGCCAGACCGTGCAGAAAATCGCCCCGGCACCGAGCACCCCGCCCACCAATCGCCAGCCCGGCTGGCTCGGAATCACATTGAGGGAATCGCCCAGGCCACCGCGAAAGAAGGCAAGGACACCCAGCACCAACATGCCGGTGAAGAAGGAATAGAACGCGGCCGCCAGGGTATTGCCTGTCATGGCCCCAGCCAGTTGGCTGTTGACCGCCGCTTGCAGCGCTATCGCGATGCCCGCCAGAAAGGCCAGCGCAAAGGAAATCAGGAACATGACGGCCACCTCTATCAGTGGGAATGCAGGGGCGAAAAATCTTCCGCAAAAGGATCCGGGGTGTAACCGGCGGCCGCGAACAGGTAGTCACGGGACTCTTCGGTCGCCAGTTCCAGTTGCGGGCGATCCACCCCCAGCACCACACCACCCTGCTTGCGAATCCGCCCGGCGATGATCACGGTGTCGATATCGCCCCGCTCCGCCGCGTGAACCACCGTGCCCAGCGCGTTGTTGGACGGATAGAGGCTGAGGTTGTCGGTGCGAATCATCACGATGTCCGCCTGCTTGCCCGGCGTAAGGCTGCCGATGCGCGAGTCGAGCCCCGCGCACGCCGCACCATCGAGGGTCGCGGCCTTGAGCAGTTGTCGGGTGCTGACCAGGTCCGGCGTGGCGGGTTTACCGTGAAAACGTGCACTGTGAGCCGCCGCGCGCTGCAGATAGAAAGCCACCCGCATTTCACCGAATATGTCGCCGCCATAGGAGCTTTCGTTATCGACGCTCAAGCCCGGGTTCATCCCGTGGTCGACGGCCTTTTGCCAGGCAAACACACCGTCTTCGAGCCCATAGTGGGCGTCGGAACGCGGGCAGACGTTGACCTTCACTCCGGCCTTGCGCAGGATCGACCAGCCGTGGTCCGGCAGGCAGGTGCAGTGGTTGAAGATATTGTCCGGACCCAGCAGCCCCTCTTCGTGCAGCGTTTCAAGTTCACTGGCCATACCGGCACCGAAGAACTCGGTAACGATATTCAGGCCCAGCTCGCGGGCCACCGCCCATTGCTCGCGGTCGATCTGCGACATCATTGCCAGGGTCACCAGCGAGTCGTCACCGTTTGCATACTTGCCCTTCAAGCGACGCAGGTCACCGGGCCATTGGGCCGAGTCCCATTCACCGGACAACGGCGCACCCGGCGCGTGCACTGCACGGATGCCGGCGTCCTGCAGGGCCTCGATGGCCGCATCGGAATGCGCGCCACTACGGGCATTGTGAGAGTTGTCGATGATGGTGGTGATGCCGGCATTGATGCAGCCCAGGGCAGTCAGCATGTTGCCCACGTACATGTCCTGGGGTCGGTAGTACTTGGCGAAGGAAAAGTGCGTGGCGTTGCAATAGTCTTCCAGGGACGGAGAGTCCGGGTTGATGCGCCGCAATTGACCTTCCCAGGCATGGCGATGGGTATCGACCATCCCGGGGATGACGATCATGCCCTTGGCGTCAATGATCTCGGCCCCCTCGGCGCCGAGGCTGACACCGACTTCGACGATCTCGGTGCCACGGATCAAAACGTCAGCCTCGACCAAGTTACCCAGTTGATCATCCAGGGTGACGACCATTCCGCCCTTGAGTAGCAGCAGGCGATGTTGATCGGGCAAAGGCGCGAGGGCTGAGTTCAGCAGGTCGAAATGAGCAGGGAATGACATGACAGTTCCTTCGGTGGCACGGGCGGGATCGCCGATTGAGCGCATTGTCCGACCCGCACCTTTTATTTAGAATACGGAACAATCTTCAAACATTATGAAGGAACAAATACATAATGCGTGATCAGGAATTCGCCAACCTCAAGGCTTTTTTCGCGGTGGCCCAGGCGCGCAATTTTTCCCGGGCGGCCCAGTCGCTCGGCGTCTCGGCATCCGCCCTGAGCCAGACCATCAAGGGCCTGGAAGAACGCCTGGGGGTGCGTTTGCTGAACCGGACAACCCGCAGCGTGTCGACCACGGAAGCCGGTGCCCGCCTGTTCGAACGGCTGCGCAGCGTTTTCGCCGACCTGGAGTCGGCGCTGGAGGCACTCAACGAATACCGCGACACCCCCATCGGCACACTGCGCATCAGTGCTCCGCAGGTGGCGATGCTGCACTTTATCCAGCCGATCCTGCCGTCCTTCCAGGCCGCCTACCCGGACATCCAGCTCGAACTGACCACCGACGACAGCACCACCGACATCGTCGCCCAAGGCCATGATGCGGCCATCCGCCTGGGGGAATTCATCGAGCAGGACATGGTCGCCCTCAGGCTCAGCGAGCCGCTGACCCAGATTGCCGTGGCCTCGCCCAAATACTTGCAGCAGCGCGGCCGCCCGCAGACACCAGTGGAACTGCTGCAACACAGTTGTGTGAACTGGCGCCGCGCCGGTGAGTCCGGGCTGTACAAGTGGCGCTTTTTCAACGACGGCACGCCGTTCGAGCTCAGCGTCAAGGGCTCCCTGGTGGTGAGCGATTGTGCCGTCGCGCTGCAATCGGCGGTCGATGGCCTGGGCATCACCGTGTGGATTCGCGAGTGGCTCAAGGCCGAACTGGACAGCGGCGCGCTGGTGCCGCTGCTGGAGGAATGGTCGACGCCCTTCCCCAGCTTCTACCTCTACTACCCGAGCAACCGGCAGATGTCTTCGGCGTTGCAAGTGTTTATCGCTGCGTTGCGCCAGCAGCACTGAACCCGAGCGGAACGGATCAGGCGGTTTGCGGAACCAGCGCCTCGGCACGCGTCCGATAGAGCAGCGATTTCACCACGATCACCAGCAACGACAACGCCGCGAACAACAAACCGCAGGCGATCGTCCCCGGCAGGCCATAGGCATTGATGAACAGACCTCCGACCCAGGCGCCGATGGCAATCCCCGCGTTGGCCGCCGACACATACAGACTGGTGGCGAACGAATGGGCTTCAGGGGCGGCACTGGTCAACCACATCTGGGTGATGACCATGCCACTGGTATGAATCGCACCCCAGACGAACACGATCGGCAGCATCGACCAAAGCGAAGCGCTGCCGAAGCAGTAGAGCATCCCGTAGGCCAGGCTCAGCAGAATCGGAAACAGCAGCACAGTCCTGACCAGATGACGGGCCAGCGCCCTGCCCGCCAGCATATTCCCCAGCACCCCGCCGACCCCGAAGACCACCAGCAGCAGGCTGATGGTCTCTCCCCCAAGGCCGGTCTGGCTTTTCAGGTACTCGGCGGCATAGCTGTAGACCGCGAACTTGGTGGTGAACACCAGCAGCGTACCGATGATCGCCAACCACACTGACGGTTTGCGCAGGATCGACAGCTGACTGGCGAAACTTTCCGGCGCGGCGACCTGGCGCGGCAACCGCAGCCACAAGCCCAGTCCCGCCAGGAAGGTGGCCACGGCGCAGAACAGGATCGAAGTCTCATAGGAAAAGCGTCCGGCCACCCAGGCGGTAATCGGGATGCCGAACACCAGGCCGAGGGTCGTGCCGATAAAGGCCACTGTGGTCGCATGGGCGGCGCGCTCCCTGGGATAGAGCGAAATAGCCGCCGCGAACGCCGCCGAAAAGAACACCGGATGCAGCATCGCCGGCACGATGCGCAGGGCCATCAGCGTCGAGTAGTTCGGCGCATAGGCTGACAAAACGCTGCACAGGGAAAAGCACAACAGGGCCCCCACCAGCACTTTCTTGCGCTCGAAGCGGGAAAACACCAGCACCAGGAACGGGCCGCAAGCCGCCACGATAAAGGCGAACAAGCTCATCAGCAGGCCGGCCTGGGCCACCGTCACGCCGAAGCGTTCGACGATCAGCGGCAGGATGCCGACCACGCCCAGCTCCAGGGTGTAGAGGCCGAACAGCCCGAGCATGATAAAGGGCATGACGCTCATGGGTTTGATCGAACGAGTCATTTCGATGCCAGCGCGAAGTCGATAACAACCTTGCCGAACGCGCCACGGTTCAGGTGCGCGAACGCCTCGGGGACTTGCGCGAAGGCGTAGGTGGCATCGATCACCGGCTTGATCCCGTGGTGATCGATCATCCGCACCAGATCTTCCAGTGCGCGGCGCGGCCCTACCGCCACAGCGACAATCGACGCGCGGCTGCCCAGCAACGGCATGATCGGAGTACGCAACTCTTCGGACTCCAGCAAACCGATAATGGAAACCCGGCCACCGGGCACTACCGCTTGCAGGGAGCGTCCCAAGTTATCGCCACCAGCCATTTCCAGCACATGGTCGGCGCCGCGACCCTCGGTCAGCTCCAGCACCGCCGTTTGCCATTCAGGTGTGGTGGTGCGATTGATGCCATGGCTGGCACCGAGCTTGATCGCCTCGGCGATCTTCGCGTCACTGCTGCTGGTGACAATCACTTTGGCGCCGCTGGCGGCCGCCAACTGTACGGCGAACAACGAAACGCCGCCGGTGCCCTGGACCACCACGGTCTGCCCGGCATGCAAGTGCCCCAATTCGATCAGCGCCATCCAGGCGGTCAAGGCGGCGATGGGCAGCGTACTGGCCTCCACCGGGGTCAGATTTTTCGGCGCGCGGACACACCACTCGGCCGGCGTCGTGACGTACTGCGCGAGCATCCCTTGAATCGGCCCGCCCTGGGTCGGCATTTCGGCCCAGGTCTTGGGATTACCATCGATCCAGTTGGTAATGTAGGTGGAGATGACGCGCTCGCCTACACTGAAACGAGTGACGCCCTCTCCCACCGCGACAACGGTCCCGGCCATATCGGAGGCCGGGGTGAACGGAAAGGCCAGGGCCGCCGTCATGCCATTCTCGACCACTTGGGTATCACGGTAGTTGAGCGACACGGCTTCGATTTTGACCAGGATTTCCCCGGTTTTCGGCAGCGGACGCGGTGTGTTGGCCAGATTCAGATTATCCAGGCCGAACGAGGAAATTTCCCAGCGGTTCATGATTTCGGACATGACGGTGATCTCGGTTGATGAGCGATGTGGCGATCATAGAGGGCCTCCAGCTCCCGATTAAGTAGGTGCCATATCCGCTATCTACGGATGTTTTATTCCGCAATCGAGTTAGGATAACCCGTCACCCGATCGGTTCGGCGCAGCAAAAAAGCAGGATTTAAGGTTCATGGTCGAGAATGAAAAATGGATAGCTTGAGCAGTTTGAATGTCTTCGTATCCGTGGCGCAGACCCGCAGCTTTGTCGCCGCCGGCCGCTTGCTGGGGGTGTCCGCTTCGGCCATCGGCAAAAGCATCGTGCGCCTGGAGGAACGCTTCGGTGTGCGCCTGTTCAACCGCAGCACACGCAGCGTCACCTTGACCGAAGAAGGCTCGCGTTTCCTCGAACGCAGTCTGCGCATCCTGGCCGAAATCGAAGCCGCCGAGGCCGAGTTCTCGCAGACCACAACGGCTCCCAGTGGGCGCCTGAAGATCAGCATGCCGCTGGTCGACGAACCCTTTCTACCGGTGCTGGCCCAGTTCAAGAAAGCCTATCCGGCCATCGACCTGGACCTGACCTTCGACGATCGCCGGGTCGATGTCATCGAAGAAGGCTACGACGCGGTGATTCGCAGTGGCGAAGTCCCTGACTCCAGCCTGACCTCCCGCCATATCGGCACGTATCAAATGATCCTGGTGGGCTCACCGGACTATTTCGAAAAACACGGTGTGCCGCAGTCGCCCATCGACCTGATGCGGCACAGCTGCATTCAGTTTCGGTTCCCCAACACCGGTAAACTGCAGGTCTGGCCATTGAACCGCGAAACCCAGGACATCGACCTGCAACTGCCGACCTCAATGGTCTGCAACAATCTGGAGGCGCGCATCGTGTTCGCCGTACAGGGGATCGGTATCGCCTACCTGCCGGACTTCGCCATCCGCGAATGGCTGGAGCGCGGGAAGCTGGTCAAGGTCCTTGAGGACTGTTGCGAATCCGGCGTCTACCGGCTGATGTGGCCTTCCGGCAAATACCCGTCGTTGAAGTTGCGGGTGTTCATCGACTTCCTGAAGGCTCATCTGTTTCCCGAACAACGCCCGTAGTTTCCGGCGCCTGCCCAGTATCGATCACGCTGATATCCGCTATTGGCAAGGATCCGTTCTATTGCAGGCGATGCCGTTCGTAAAATGGCGCCACTGCCTCACTACCGTCAGGTGAGGGGGATGTCTTTCCGGAGACCGCCATGAAATACCTTCTGTTTGTCCTGCTGTCGCTGTTCAGCCTGGTTGCCACCGCCCAAGGTGATGTGACCGCCGCTCCCCAAGGCCAGGGTGCAACCGCCAGCACCAACGCCGAGCCCTATGACTATTCCGAAGACCTCGACATGGCCAAGGCCGTGCGCGCCGACAGTGCCGCCGCCTCCGATTGTGGTCCGGTGCAGGGGCACGTGATCTACGTTGATGGCCAGGGCGTGCGCCACGAAATGAATTTTATCCGCCTGGGCAACGCCTGCCAGCACGGCTGATCACCATCCCCTTTTGGGAACCGGCTTGCTGGCGATGACGGCCGGATAGTCGACGCAGGGCTTGCGGGCCTCATCGCCGGCAAGCCGGCTCCCACACGGTTCGGTACTGCTCTCAAGATCCCATGCCCCCGTGTGCCCCCCATCCAGCCCGAACCTTCCCTCTGCCCACCTCCCCCCTCGCCTGAAAATACTTGCAAGCAGTGACTTGCAAATTGAAAGTCGCCAGCCTATATTACGATCATAATATTACACGCATAATCATTACCGCACTCCGAGGCCCCAACCATGAAAAGGACAAGCCTGGCCCACCTGCACTGCCCCGTGGCCCGCAGCCTTGAGCAGGTCGGCCAGTGGTGGAATATCCTGATCCTGCGGGACGCCTTCTACGGTCTCAGCCGTTTCGATCAGTTCCAGGAAAGCCTCGGGATTGCCCCCAGTATCCTGACCCGCCGTCTCAATGACCTGGTCGAAAACGGCTTGCTCGAACGCCGGGCCTACAACGATGCCCCACCGCGCTTCGACTACCTGCTGACCGCTCGCGGTCGGGATTTCAGACCGGTGCTGCTGACCCTGATGGATTGGGGCAACCAGCACCTCTCACCCGAAGGCCCGACCACTCAACTCGTCGACAGTGCCAGCGGCGAACTCGTCGAACTGGCCCTGATCGACCGTCGCTCCGGGCAGACCATCAGTCGGCGCCACAAGGTCGTCGCCGGCCCGGCTGCCGACGAGCCCATGCGTCGACGCTTTGAAAAACGCCGCCAACTGGCGGCGCTGCAAAACCCTGATATCGCTCCCCCCCTCTCTGCCAACCGGTAACTCCGTCATGACCAACCTGTCCTCGGCCTCTGCCCCTGAACTGGCCGTTCAGAAAAAACCGGTGCTGTTCAAGCGCCTCCTGCTGCTGACGGTGGTCACTGGCGCAGTGGTCTTCGCCGCTTTCTACGGCCTGCACTGGTGGACGGCCGGACGCTTTATCGAAAGCACCGACGACGCCTATATCGGCGCCGACGTGACGGTGATCGGGCCCAAGGTGCCGGGCTATATCGCCGAGCTCAAAGTCACCGACAACCAGTTCGTCCACGCCGGTGACCTGCTGGTGAAGATCGATGATCGCGATTACGTCGCCGCCCTGCAAAAGGCCGAAGGCGCGGTCGCAGCCCAACAGGCGCTGCTGGCCAATCTCGACGCCACCGAGCAGTTGCAGCACGCAGTGATCAGCCAGGCCCGGGCCGGCATCGATGCGGCCAATGCGGAAACCGTGCGTTCGCGCAACGACCACGCCCGCTACGAAAGCCTGGTGGGCCGCTCGGCGGTGTCGGTGGAAAGTGCCCAACGGGTCGATGCCACCTTCAAGACCGCCCAGGCCAATGGCGCCAAGGCGCAAGCCACGCTGCTGGCCAATCAACGCCAGGTGGACGTGATCGAGACCCAGAAATTGCAGGCCAAGGCCGCGTTGATGCAAGCGGTCGCCGAACGCGACATGGCCCGCCTGAACCTCTCCTACACCGAATTGCGAGCGCCGGTGGACGGCGTGATCGGCAACCGTCGGGCCCGGGTCGGCGCCTTTGCCGCGGCCGGTTCGCAGTTACTTTCCGTGGTCCCACAGCAGGGCCTCTGGGTCGATGCCAACTTCAAGGAAGACCAGTTGACCCATATGCTTCCCGGCCAGGCCGTGACCATCCGCGCCGACGTGCTGCCCGGCAAGGTCTTTCACGGCCACCTGGACAGCCTGGCCCCGGCCACCGGCGCCCAGTTCAGCGTGCTGCCACCGGAAAACGCCACCGGCAACTTCACCAAGATCGTCCAGCGGGTGCCGGTCCGGGTCATGCTTGACCAGGCCGATGGCGTGCTCGGGCAGCTGCGCCCGGGCCTCTCGGTCACCGCCGAAGTCGATACCCTGCACAACGCCAATGGCGTCGCCAGCCGCCCGGCTGACCAACGTGCCACCAGCCAACTGGTCAGCACGCCATGAGCACCCGCGCCCCGGCCAAGCCTTTCGACGCGGCGTCGATGAGCACCTCGGTCAAGGTGTTCGCCTTTGCCACCCTGTGCGTGGGCATGTTTATCGCCCTGCTGGACATCCAGATCGTCTCCGCCTCGTTGCGCGATATCGGCGGTGGACTGTCGGCCGGTACCGATGAAACCGCCTGGGTGCAGACCAGCTACCTGATCGCCGAAATCATCGTGATCCCGCTGTCGGGCTGGCTGTCGCGGGTGTTTTCCACGCGCTGGCTGTTCTGTGCCTCGGCGGTGGGGTTCACCCTGGCCAGCCTGCTTTGCGGAGCGGCCTGGAACATCCAGAGCATGATCGTGTTTCGCGCCTTGCAAGGGTTCCTGGGCGGCTCGATGATCCCCCTGGTGTTTACCTCGGCGTTCATGTTCTTCAGCGGCAAGCAGCGCGTTATCGCCGCCTCGACCATCGGTGCCATCGCCTCCCTGGCGCCGACCCTCGGCCCGGTGATCGGCGGCTGGATCACCGATATTTCCTCCTGGCACTGGCTGTTCTACATCAACCTGGTGCCCGGTGTGTTCGTCGCCGTGGTGGTGCCGATGCTGGTGCGGATCGACGAGCCGGACCTGCGCCTGATCAAGGGTGCCGACTACCTGAGCATGCTGCTGATGGCGGTGTTTCTCGGCTGCCTGGAATACACCCTGGAGGAAGGCCCGCGCTGGAACTGGTTCAGCGACAGCACTATCCTGGCCACCGCATGGATTTCCGGCCTCGCCGGGCTGGCCTTTGTCAGCCGCAGCCTGATGGTGGCCAATCCGGTGGTCGACCTGCGCGCGCTCAAGGAGCGCAATTTCGCCCTGGGTTGCTTCTTTTCCTTCGTCACCGGTATCGGGCTGTTCGCGACCATTTACCTGACGCCACTGTTTCTCGGCCGAGTGCGTGGCTATAGCGCCCTGGACATCGGCCTGGCGGTGTTCTCCACCGGTCTGTTCCAACTGGCGGCAATTCCGCTGTACGCGTTTTTTGCCAACCGGGTCGACCTGCGCTGGCTGATGATGGTGGGGTTGGGGTTGTTTGCCGTGTCGATGTGGGACTTCTCGCCGCTGACCCATGACTGGGGCGGCAAGGAGCTGATGTTGCCCCAGGCACTGCGGGGCATGGCCCAGCAATTCGCCGTGCCGCCCACCGTGACCCTGACCCTCGGCGCCCTGGCACCGGCACGTCTGAAACAGGCTTCGGGCCTGTTCAACCTGATGCGCAACCTCGGCGGCGCCATTGGTATCGCGGCTTGCGCGACGATTCTCAATGATCGGACCAACCTGCATTTCAACCGGTTGGCCGAGCACCTGAACAGCACCAACGAAGCGTTGAACCAGTGGATGGCCACGGTCGGCAGCAACTTCGCGGCCCTCGGCCAGAGCGGCAGCGAAGGCACCACCGCCAGCCTGCAGCAACTCTGGCAACTGGCCTATCGTGAGGCGCAGACCCAGAGTTATGCCGATACCTTCCTGGTGATCATGGTCTGTTTCATCATCGCCACGGCCCTGGTGCCGTTGATGCACAAGGTGAAGCCACCGCCTGCGGCGGCAGCGTCGCCCGATGCTCATTGAGGATACACCGGCCGTTACGGGCTCTCGCTCAAGGAAGACCACAGATTGATCTGAGGAGGAGCAGACAGCAGTTGCCCCAGGTGCGCCATATCGCCGCGAGCCTCGCGCCAGGCGATATAAGCGTGGAACGCGGCTTCGTTCTCCCATTGTTCGACGAAGCAGATCGCCTGGCTGTCCTGATGCTGACGCAGTACCCGCACGGACAAGGCGCCAGCCGCCGAAGATGTGCCACGGGTCAGCTCAGGCAGGCCCTCGATGAACGCCTCCATGAACTCAGGTTTTATGTTCATCAGCAATGTGACGGTGACGGCGCTAGTCATTAGCATTTTCCTGAAGAAGGTGGGCCGATAGTGCCAAACCGGGACCGGCTATCGATATGACATAAAAGCCGCAAACCCGGCCACTTTCGCGGAGCATCCGCATCACCGGCCAAGTCCTTCGACAAAGCGCTGGATAGCCCCGGCAACCTCATCCGCCGACTCCAGCGGCGACAGATGCCCGGTACCCGCCAGTTCACACAGAGTGGCCTGGGGAATTCGCGAGAGGACTTCTGCTCGCAATACCTCGACCGGATCGACCCGGTCCAGCTCACCGGCAATCACCAGGCTCGGCACCTCGATACCCGTCACGTCAGCAGTGATGTCCTCTTTGCTGGTCGCACAAGGCCAGGCGGCCTTGGCTTGCGGTGCGCCACGCAGACTGTCCTCGATCACCTGCTCGAGATGCTTCGGGCTCAAGGGTTTGGCGGTCAGCATATGTTCGAGGGCCATCGCCACCGACTCACGTGACTCATAAGCCGTCTCCATCGCGGCTTGCACCTCTGCCGGGAGCCGCAGCGGTCCCGGCGGCGAAGGCGCCACCAGCACCAGCCCGACCAGACCGACCGGGCGCCGCGAGGCGAACAGCTGCGCGATCTTGCCCCCCATCGAATGGCCGATCAGCACGTAGCGGCTCAGGTTCAACGCAGCAATCACCGCCAGGGTATCTTCGACAAAATCAGCCAAGGCATAGCCGCTGGCCGGTGCCTGGGAGTCGCCCCAGCCGCGATGGTCATGGGCAACGCTACGGTAATCACTCGGCAGCGCCGCGCGCACATCGTCCCAGGTGCGTGACGAACCGCCCCAGTAGTGCAGGAACACCAGGGCTGGCGAGCTGGCGCCACGGTCGCTGACTTCAAGTTGAACACCGTTGGAAACTACTTTCATGTCGATCTCCAGAGACTGAATGTCTGGAGGCGATCGTAGATCAGCGCAAATAAAGCGATAATCCCGTATTTTCTATCATCAGCTAATCACCAGGCTATCGACTGGAGTACGTTATGGACCGTTTCATGAGCCTCAAGGTGTTCAGCGCCGCCGTCGAAGCCGGCAGCCTGGTGGCCGCAGGCCGGCGTTTCGGGCTTTCCGCTTCAATGGCTGGCAAGTACCTGAGCGCCCTGGAGGCCGAGTTGAATGTGCGGCTGATCCAGCGCAGTACCCGCAGCCTGAGCCTGACCGAGGCCGGTCGGGCCTACCATGCTCGTTGCCAGCGTATTCTCGAAGCCCTTGAAGAAGCCGACCGCGAAGCCAGCGATACCCAGCATGCCCTGCGCGGGAAATTGCGCATTTGCGCGCCGGTGACCTTCGGCTCCCTGCACATGGCACAACCGCTGGCGCGTTTCATGGCCGAGCACCCGCAGCTCGATACCGAGATCGTGCTCGATGATCGTTATGTGGACTTGCATACCGCCGGTATCGACATCGCCATCCGCATCGGACGCCTGCCGGATTCGGAATTGATTGCCCGAGCGCTGGCCCCCTGCCGCATGGTGCTCTGCGCGGCCCCTGCATTTCTGCAAAGGGAAGGTGTACCGTCGCGCCCCGAGGACCTGAGTGACAGTCCACGCCTGGCCTTCAGCGAAGCCGTCTCCAGCGGCGCCTGGACCTTGAGCGACGCACAACAGCAACCCCATCTGATCGAAGGGCCGGTGCGCATGTATGCCAATAACATGCACATGCTGCTGGCGGCGGCCCTGGCCGGACTCGGGATCGCCTACGGCCCGACCTTTGTGTTCGGGCAAGCACTGGCCGCCGGCGATCTGGTGAGGATACTGCCCGATTTCAGCGTTCCCGATCTGACCATACAGGCCGTCTACCCGACGGCCCGATACGTGCCGTCCAAGGTCCGTCGATTTATCGACTATATGGCCGCTGAATTCGAAGGTTTACCGGCCTGGGATCGTTTCTGAAGCCGGGCGAGGCGCAAGCGCCCCGCCCGGTCTTCGACTCAGAAGGCAAAACACGAACAACCAAAGGCCCCCCAGAACCCCTGGAAGTCACTGACCGGCACACTCGACATCCGCGCCCGCTCATGACCGTGGGCATGCACCCCGCAAGGACCGCTGCACTGGTGCACCTGGGCCTGCAAGGGCGAGTTCGGCCGCCAGTGTCCCGGCACCTTGACCACCGGCGACCAGTCGGGGGTCACCGGCAGCGTCGGCGGCGCGAGTTTGTCGAAATCACCCGCCGCGTGCACCACCTTGCCGTCGACCACCGTCAACACCGATTCGATCCACTTGATGGCTTCGGCGTCGACGCTGAAATAGTCCGCCGACAAGGCCACCAGGTCCGCCAGTTGCCCGACCTTGATCTGGCCTTTCTTGCCCTGCTCCGAGGAAAACCAGGCACTGCCATGGGTGTACAGCTCCAGCGCGGTTTCCCGTGGCAGCCCCTCGGGATAGAGCTCGAGCCCGCCGACGGTACGTCCACTGACCATCCAGTACAGCGAAGTCCAGGGGTTGTAGCTCGACACCCGCGTGGCATCGGTACCCGCGCCCACCGGCACGCCTTCGGCCAGCATGCGCTTGATCGGCGGCGTGGCCTCGGCGGCCTTGGCGCCGTAACGCTCGACGAAGTATTCACCCTGGAAGGCCATGCGGTCCTGAATGGCGATGCCGCCGCCCAACGCCCGTACCCGTTCGATGTTTTTTGGCGTGATGGTTTCGCAGTGATCGAAAAACCACGGCAGGCCATTGAACGGAATATCCCGATTGACCTTCTCGAAGACATCCAGCATCCGCGAAATGGATTCGTCATAGGTGGCGTGCAGGCGGAACGGCCAGCGCTGTTCCACCAGATGACGGACCACCGGCTCCAGCTCCTGCTCCATGGTCTGCGGCAGGTCAGGGCGCGGCTCGAGGAAGTCTTCGAAATCCGCCGCCGAGAACACCAGCATCTCCCCTGCGCCGTTGTGCCGAAGGAAGTCGTCGCCCTGGCCGTAGGTCACCTTGCTGGTCCAGTTCTTGAAATCCGCCAGCTCTTCCTTGGGCTTCTGGGTAAACAGGTTGTAGGCAATCCGTACGGTCAGTTGTTGTTTGGCCGCCAGTTCGTTGATGACTTCATAGTCGTCCGGATAGTTCTGGAAACCGCCGCCGGCATCGATGGTGCTGGTGACACCCAGGCGGTTGAGTTCACGCATGAACTGGCGGGTCGAGTTGACCTGATACTCCAGCGGCAGTTTCGGCCCCTTGGCCAGGGTCGAATAGAGAATCATCGCGTTGGGCCGGGCAATCAGCATGCCGGTCGGCTCGCCCTTGGCATCGCGGACAATCTCGCCACCCGGCGGGTTCGGCGTGTCGCGGTTGTAGCCGACCACCCGCAGTGCCGCCCGGTTGAGCAAGGCGCGGTCATACAGGTGCAGGACAAACACCGGAGTGTCCGGCGCCGCCTTGTTCAGTTCTTCCAGGGTCGGCATGCGCTTTTCGGCGAACTGGAATTCGTTCCAGCCGCCCACCACCCGCACCCATTGCGGCGCGGGGGTACGCTCGGCCTGTTCCTTGAGCAGACGCAACGCATCCACCAACGAGGGCACGCCTTCCCAACGCAGTTCCAGGTTGTAGTTCAGGCCGCCACGGATCAGGTGCAGATGCGAGTCATTGAGGCCGGGGATGACGGTGCGGCCCTTGAGGTCGATTACCTGGGTGGTGCTACCGCGCAAGGCCATGGCCTCGCCGTCGTTGCCCACGGCGATAAAGCGACCGTCCTTGATGGCTACCGCCGTGGCCTTGGGTTGGGCACGGTCGACGGTGTGCAAGCGGCCGTTGTGCAGAATCAGGTCAGCGATCACATTGCTCATATCAGTTCTCCTTGCTTGACGGAATGTAACGGTCAGCGAAATCAGTGGTTGGCCGGTTGCAGCCAGCGGCTGAACAGACGGGTCACACGGGGCATGAACACATAGACCACCAGCAACACGATGCTCAAGGTGATCAGCACATTGGCTTGTACGTAGCCGCCCAACCAGGGCAGCAGCGTGAACAGCGGACGCCACAACATCGGTACGACAAAACTCAGCGGCAGGATCACCAGGAAGGTCACGCAGGCCTGCTTCCAACGCGGCACCGGACTGGGCGAACCGACTTCGGCCGGCGTGAACCAGAATTCGCGGTCGGCGTTGATTTCGGTCTGGTCGCCATCGGCCAGCATGGGCTGGGCCTCTTCTACCAACTCACGACGGTCATTGGAGTCCAACCAGTGTTGCAGTTGTTCGGTAGAGGCAAAACGCAGCACGCTGGTAAACAACGTTTGCCCGTGGCTATGCCCACGCACCACATCGACACCGAGGTGCCCCGGATAACTGCGCGCCATGGTGACGATGCGCCGCAGCCAGGTTTCATAGGCCTGGTCCTGGCCTTTCTTGATCCGATGACGGACCAGCAGGGTCACCACGCCATCCAGCAATTCGATATTCATGGGTGAAGACTCCCCGGGCGGGTGAACGCGCTGAAACGCCGCTCCAGAGCGATGCTCCCGGAACCACCGATCAGCAAGGCGACGAAGACGATCAGCAGCAACCAGGCGAATTGCCCTTCGGCCAGGCTCCACTCCGGGTGTACCCACACCAGTGAAACCAGCAGCAGGAACAGCACCGGCAGCGTAGCCAGGCGGGTCAACAGGCCAAGGATAATCAGCAACGGGCACAGCACTTCGGCGAAAATCGCCAGGCTCAGGGTCAGGTGCGCCCCCAGGCCGAAAGGGTCTTCGATCAATGTCAGTTGATGTTGGAAGTCCAGCAGCTTGGGCAAGCCATGGACCCGTAACAACAAGGCCGAACCGGCCAGGCGTAACCAGAGCAGCGCCCAGTCAGCCGAAGTGCGAGAGGACAACAAGGGGCGAGTGACCATGTCAGGTATCCCTGTGAAGGCTTGAGGCGATGAGGTGTCGGGCGCGACCCACGCGCCCGACTCACGTCACTACTTGGCTTGGCGTTGCGGCGCGTTGTGCACCATGGTGTAGGCGTAGTCCACGCCCATGCCGTAGGCGCCGCTGTGCTCGCGCACCAGATCCATCACCGCGTCGTAGGTTTCCTTGTGCGCCCAGTCACGCTGGAACTCCAGCAGTACCTGCTGCCAGGTCACCGGGACGGCACCGGCCTGAATCATCCGTTGCACGGACATGTCGTGGGCTTCCTGGGTGGTGCCCCCGGACGCGTCGGTGACGATGTACACCTCGTAACCTTCAGCCAGGGCTTCCAGGGCCGGGAAGTTCAGGCACACCTCGGTCCACAGTGCAGCCATGATCAGCTTCTTGCGACCGGTGGCCTTCACCGCCTCGACGAATTTCTTGTCTTCCCAGGAGTTCATCGAGGTGCGCTCGATGGGCTGCTGGTCCGGGTGCACCGCCAGTAGTTCCGGCCAGATGTAGCCGCTGAAGCTCTTGGTTTCCACCGAGGTGAAGATCGTCGGCACATTGAAGATCTTCGCCGCCTTGGCCAGGCCCACGGTGTTGTTCTTCAGGGTCTGGCGATCGATCGATTGCACGCCGAAGGACATCTGCGGCTGGTGGTCGATCAGGATCAGGGTGGAGTTGGTTGGGTTCAGCAGTTCACGAATAGACATGGCGCGTTCCTTTTGATGTCGAGTAGTGGTGCGTTCGGTTTGTCAGGCGGGCCTGGCGCCCTCCGTTGGGAGGTCCGTGCTGCCTGGCTTGGATGTCACTTTAGGCGCCTGAGAAAATCGAGACAATTACCCTAAACCGGGAATCATTGATTCTATAAAAGGGACAATTGAGTCTTGCCTACTATCTGCGCGCATGAACTATAGTTGATGAAATAAAGCTGTATGTTTATACAGATAATGATTGCCTGATCGCCCGACACTGAGCATGCTGTCCGACTTCAAGACCCCGCGCTGAAATGAGAGTGGTTATGCGCTTGTTCCTCTGTGAGAAGCCCTCCCAGGCCAAAGACATTGCTGCGGTGCTCGGTGCCACGCGGCGTGGCGACGGCTGCTGGGTGGGGCCGAATGCCACCGTCACCTGGTGCATCGGCCACCTGCTGGAAACCGCCCCGCCGGATGCCTACGACGCCCGCTACAAGCGCTGGGTGCTGGCCGACCTGCCGATCGTTCCGGAAAAATGGAAGATGCAGGTCAAGCCCAAGACCGCCAGCCAGTACAAGGCGGTCAAGCGCCTGCTGGGCGAGGCCGGGGAGTTGGTGATCGCCACCGACGCCGACCGCGAAGGGGAAATGATCGCCCGTGAACTGGTGGAGCATTGTCGCTATCGCGGGCCGATCCAGCGGCTCTGGCTGTCGGCGCTGGACGATGCCTCGATCCGCAAGGCGCTGGCGGCGCTCAAGCCCGGCGTCGAGACCTTTTCGCTCTATCACTCGGCCCTGGGACGCTCGCGGGCCGACTGGCTGATCGGCATGAACATGAGCCGCCTGTTCACCCTGCTCGGCCGCCAGTCCGGTTATCAGGGCGTGTTGCCGGTCGGACGGGTACAGACACCGACCCTGCGCCTGGTGGTGGACCGTGACCGTAGCATCGCCGACTTCGTGCCGGTGGCTTACTGGGCGATCGACGTGCACCTGCTGCACGACGGCCAGCCCTTTATCGCCCAGTGGCGCGCGCCGTCGGATGCCTGTGACGATCAGGACCGCTGCCTCAACCAGGCCCTCGCCCAACAGGCCGCGAGCGACATGGGCGCGGCGTCCAGCGCCCGGGTGGTGAAGCTCAAGACCGAGCGGATTCGCGAGGCTGCACCCCTGCCCTTTGATCTGGGCACCTTGCAGGAAGTCTGCTCGAAAAGGCTCGGGCTGGGCGCCCAGGAGACACTGGATATTGCCCAGTCACTGTACGAAACCCACAAGGTCATCACCTACCCGCGCAGTGATTGCGGCTTTCTGCCCCTGAGCCAGCACGGCGACGCCGGTCGGGTATTGGCGGCACTGGAACGGGCTGATCCAAGCCTGGACAAACTGGCGCCGTATCTCGATCCGACACGCCGTTCGCGAGCCTGGAACGACGCCAAGGTCACCGCCCACCACGGTATTATCCCGACGGGCACCGGCGCCAGCCTCGAACGTTTGCAGGGCAAGCCGCGCGCCGTCTACAGCCTGATTCGCGCCCGTTACCTGGCGCAATTCCTGCCCAATCACGAATACGACCGGACCCAGGCCGATTTCGATTGTGCGGCGCAGGCATTGCGGGCCGTAGGCAAACAGATCGTCGAGCCGGGCTGGAAACGTGCCCTGCCTGAAGCGCTGGCGCCGGCCAAGGGCCGCGAAGCCCCCGAGCCGCAGGCCTTGCCGGCGTTGCGCGAAGGCACCGAATGCACGGTGAGCCGGGTCGACCTCAAGGATCTCTGGACCCAACCCCCCAAACCTTTCACCGAAGGCGACCTGATCAAGGCGATGAAAAACGTCGCCAAGTATGTGGAGGACCCACGCCTCAAACAGAAACTCAAGGACACCACCGGCATCGGCACCGAAGCCACACGCGCCGGCATCATCCAGGGTTTGCTCGATCGAAGTTATCTGGTCAAGCATGGCAAAAGCCTGTCAGCGACCCCGGCGGCCTTCAGCCTGATCGATGCGGTACCGCGGGCGATTGCCGACCCGGGCACCACGGCGATCTGGGAACAGGCATTGGACATGGTGCAAAGCGGCGAGATGAGCCTGGAAGAGTTTGTCGCCAAGCAGGCAGCCTGGATGAGCAAGCAGGTAGGACGTTGTGTCGAGTTGAAGCTGCAGATCACCATGCCGGCCGGAATGACGGGACAAGGCGCGGCGCCCTGGAAGAAGAAGCGCAAGGCAGCGGGAGCCAAGACAGGCAGGACCCGGCGTACGCCGAAGTCGGCGGCCAACTCCTGACTGATCGAACGTTCCCACGCCGGAGCGTGGGAACGATCACATCAGGGCTTATGCGAGCGCCATGGCTGCTGTCGTCACTTCACCTTTCTGCTCAGGTCATCGACGTTGCGTTTCAGACTGTCCAGATCACGCTGCTGATCACTGATATCGCGCTTGAGGCCGGACAACTCACTGGAACTCGAACTGGAGCTTGAGCCTGAACTGCGCTTGAGGTCGTCCACCTGGCTGGTCAACTTTTCGATAGCGCGATCCTGATCGCTGACACTGCGTTTGAGGCCGGAAAGATCGCTGCTGTTCGAACTGGAATTGGAGCCGGAACCACTGTTGCGCTTGAGTTCCTCGATGACACGTGCCTGATCGTTGATGATCTTCTTCAGGTTCTCCAATTCATCGGCATTGCGCTTCTGCAGGTTTTCCATCTTCTGCAAGTCATCCACCGTGAAATCGGTATTGCGCAGCGAGTGCCCGGAACCCGAACCACCATGGGTCGCGGCGAGATGATCAAAACCCGAAGCACTGAGATTATCGACCTCCACCGCGGCCTGGGCCGGAAGCGCCAAGCCACCCAGCAGCAGGACCAGCAAGCCAGTGGCGGGAATCGTGAACGAGGGTTTGAAACGAGCGAGCATCACTGAGCGTCCTTGTGAAGTGCCGAGATGGCACATAGCTATGACTCACTTTTCCAAAACTGGTTCCGCTCCCGATGTTCTGGCTTCAGGCTGCCCGGAACCACGGCAATCATGGGATGTCCAGCAACTGCCGCATGTTCCGATGGCGTGCATCAAAGATGCGATTCATGTACGCATCGACAAACAGCCACTCCAGCGCCGCACCACCGATAGCCCGATAGGTAACCCGGTCGGTATAGAGCGTCCCGCCCTCGGCGGCCTCGACCCGGTGCTCATGGCGAAACGCACTGAGCGGCCCCCTGACCATCTCATCGATAAAGTGCTGATTGTCTCTAACCTCACGAATACGCACGGTCCAGTTGGCCGGGATAAAACCGAACATCCAGTGCCGGAAACGGAACTCGCGCCCCAGCTCGATCCGCAGGTCGGCGATGTCGACCTTGCCCAGCGGCGTGACACGCTCCGGAAAAATCTTCGGGAAGTTGGCCCCCTCCAGGCAAAAATCGAACACTTCGGCGCAACTGCGCCCTTTGATCAACGTGGTCTTTTCCAATACAGGCATATGGCGCGCGCTCTTCAAATGGGTTTGGCAACCGGCCAGGAAACGCCGACGCCAGATTGATCATTCGACACTAGATCAATATGGCCTTCCAGCATCATTGAAAAGATAACGACCGACAGGGCACGATATTCAGTAGACCTGAACCGTCAGGGATCTCTGACGCCCAGGCCTGAGAGTCGCTTCTCAGAATGGAACTGGCCAGGTCGCTATCATATTGGGTCGCCGGTGTCGGCGGCTCGAAAGGCGCCCGGAACCGTTGCGGCGACAAGGCAAACTCAACACTATTGACCATGTTGGCGGGGCGCGCTTCCTGAACACCCAGGCAGCGTATCCAGGGAGTGCTTTCCCGCACATCAAAGGAACGAAATATGACCCGTAATATGATCGGCAGCGCGGTTGGCGGTGCGGCTGCATTGATCCTGCTCATTGTGTTTTTCGGCAGTTGGTACACCGTGGATGAAACCGAGCGCGGCGTACTTCTGAGAAACGGCGCGCTCGTCGGTGTGGTGGACCCCGGGTTGTCGTTCAAGACACCCTTCATTGAAACGGTCAAGCTGATCAGTACCCAGAGCCAGGTTTCGGCCTATGAAAATCTCCAGGCCTACAGCAAGGACCAGCAATCGGCGCAACTCAAGGTCTC
The DNA here is from genome assembly GCF_013385425.1 of Pseudomonas gingeri. Classification (GTDB taxonomy): domain Bacteria; phylum Pseudomonadota; class Gammaproteobacteria; order Pseudomonadales; family Pseudomonadaceae; genus Aquipseudomonas; species Aquipseudomonas gingeri_D. The sequence continues at coordinate 70,446 of NZ_JACAQA010000027.1, forward strand.
GGTGTCGTGGCACGTCGCCCCTTCCGATGTCGCCAAGGTGTACACCCAGTTCAAGGATATCGAGGGCATTCGCGACCGACTGATCAGCCGCCAGGTACCGACCCAGGTCGAGAACGTCTTCGGCCAGTTCAACGCCGTGGCCGCCGTGCAGAACCGTGTCCAACTGGTCAATGATATTTCCGCCGCGATCAAGACGGCGATCACCGGGCCGGTGATGATCGACAGCGTGCAGGTCGAGAACATCGACTTCAGCGATGCCTATGAGAAAGCCATCGAGGCACGCATGGCCGCCGAGGTGCAGGTCAAGACCCGCGAACAGCAACTGGCCACCGAACAGGTCCAGGCACAGATCCGCGTGACCCAGGCACAAGCCGAGGCCGACGCACAGCTGGCGCAGGCCAAGGCCGATGCCCAGGCCACCGAACTGCGCGGCCGAGCCGAGGCGGAAGCGATCAAGGCCCGCGCCCAGGCATTGGCGAGCAACCAGAACCTGGTGGAGTTGACCAAGGCGGAGCGCTGGAATGGTGTACTGCCGACAACGGTATTGCCGAGCGGCTCCCTGCCCTTTATCGATGTCCGGCAGGAGCGCAAATCCGACTGATTGCGGGCCCGTCGAGCGGCGGCTACGAGATCGGGTTTTCCTTATCGATCCAGCCCTTGAATGCATCGAGGGCTGAAACGATTTGCTGGCCAATCAGCGGATCCGCCGCAATGCTCGCCTCATCCATTTCTTTGGCCAGCAGGTTCACAGTGATCGATGCCGGTTCGACGATATTGGCTGACATCGTTTCCAGCACCAGCCTGAGCGCCGCCTGGGCATGACTCGCCCGCGGCGATGCATTGAACAGCGCCACCGGCTTGCCGGGAAATTCGTGGCTGGCGACGAGCCAATCCAGCGCGTTCTTGAACGAGCCTGGAATGCCACGCGCATATTCGGGGCAAGAGATCAGAATGCCATCTGCCCGACCGATCAGCTCCCGCAGCGCCAAAACGATTGCCGGAGGATTGTCGGCCAGGTCCGGGTCGAAATGCGGCAACTGCCCCACCCCCAGATAATGCTGGATCGACACCCCCTGCGGACTGAGCCTCTCGGCGGCGCGAAGTAACGAGGAGTTTGAAGAGGCCGCCCGAAGGCTCCCGGAGACTGCCAGTAGCCGAACCCTTGATACCTCCACCTACACCCCCAAAAAACCAGCGTTTAAGGCCCAATGTTTAGGGAAAGACAGAAAGCGGTCAACCCAATAACGGATTCGATACGTCGGGCACCATTGCCAAACGCAAGACGCAAAAAAGGGCCAACCTTTCGATTGACCCTTTCAGACCGCCCAGCAGAGCGGATTTTGTTTGGTAGGCGCGATTGGACTCGAACCAACGACCCCCACCATGTCAAGGTGGTGCTCTAACCAACTGAGCTACGTGCCTGCTGTGAGGCGGCATTCTACGGATTTCCGAAAGGCTGTCAACCCCTTTTCTTTCCGCTAAGCCTATGAATATGCGTATTTTTTAGTGAACACCCGGAAAACGAAAAAAGGGCCAACCTCTCGGTTGACCCTTTCTGACCGCCCAGCAGAGCGGATTTTGTTTGGTAGGCGCGATTGGACTCGAACCAACGACCCCCACCATGTCAAGGTGGTGCTCTAACCAACTGAGCTACGTGCCTGCTGTGGGGCGACATTTTGCGGATTTTCTCAAAGCTGTCAACCCCTTTATTTCGCTAACCCCTTGAATATGCGTATTTTTTACTGACTCCCAGCGAAATCGGCTTTTTTCCCGGGTGGCTGGCGGGGGTATTTCATCTGAGGTAGGATCAGGCCACTCGTAAAAAATATAAAACAGAGGTTGCAGGATGGCGAACACCCCCTACCCCCAGTCCTATTACGCCGCTTCGGCGAATCCGGTTCCTCAACGCCCTGCCTTGCAGGATGACGTCGAGACCGATGTGTGCGTGATCGGCGCCGGTTATACCGGGCTGTCCAGCGCACTCTTTCTGCTGGAGAACGGTTTCCGGGTCACGGTGCTGGAGGCCGCCAAAGTCGGTTTCGGCGCGTCGGGCCGTAACGGCGGGCAGATCGTCAACAGCTACAGCCGCGATATCGACGTCATCGAACGCACCGTTGGCCCCAAACAGGCGCAATTGCTCGGGCAGATGGCCTTCGAAGGCGGCCGGATCATTCGCGAGCGGGTGGCCAGGTACAACATCCAGTGTGACCTGAAGGACGGGGGTGTGTTCGCCGCCATTACCAAAAAGCAGATGGGCCATCTCGAATCCCAGAAGAAGCTCTGGGAACGCTATGGCCATACCCAGCTCGAACTGCTGGACGAGCGACGCATTCGTGAAGTGGTCGGTTGCGACCAATACCTGGGCGGCATGCTCGACATGAGCGGCGGTCATATCCATCCGCTGAACCTGGCATTGGGCGAAGCGGCAGCGGTCGAGTCGCTGGGCGGGACCATCTACGAGCAGTCGCCGGCAGTGCGCATCGAACGCGGTGCCAATCCAGTAGTGCATACGCCACAGGGCAAGGTCAGGGCCAAGTTCATCATCGTCGCCGGCAACGCCTACCTGGGCAATCTGGTGCCGGAACTGTCCGCCAAATCGATGCCCTGCGGCACCCAGGTGATCACCACCGAGCCGCTGAGCGATGCGCTGGCAAAGTCGCTGCTGCCCCAGGACTACTGCGTCGAGGACTGCAACTACCTGCTGGACTATTACCGTCTTTCCGGTGACAAGCGCCTGATCTTCGGCGGCGGCGTGGTCTATGGCGCACGGGACCCAGCCAATATCGAGGCGATCATCCGGCCGAAGATGCTCAAGGCCTTCCCGCAACTCAAGGATGTGAAGATCGACTACGCCTGGACCGGCAACTTCCTGCTGACGCTGTCGCGCCTGCCGCAGGTCGGTCGCCTGGGGGACAATATCTATTACTCCCAGGGCTGCAGCGGTCATGGCGTGACCTACACCCACCTGGCGGGCAAGGTGCTGGCCGAAGCCCTGCGCGGCCAGGCCGAGCGCTTCGACGCTTTTGCCGACCTGCCGCACTACCCCTTCCCCGGCGGCCAGTTGCTGCGCACGCCGTTTACCGCCCTGGGAGCCTGGTATTACACGTTGCGGGACAAGCTGGGGGTCTGACCCCCGCAGCCTGATGCAAATATTGTCGTCAGTGCCCGGCCAAGGCCTTGGTGGCCTGGGCCGCCGCCTGTTCCTGACCGGCCTGGGCCAGGTCGTTGGCGGCTTTCAACCAGCGCTGCCGATCAACCTGGGCCGGCAATTGCGTCGGCGCCTGGATCAGCACCGCCCAACTGCCGGCGCCCTTCCAGGCCGATGCAAAGGCACTGAACTTCATCGGCAGCCGGGGGCTCATGCCCGCGCGCAACAGCACGGTCTGTTTGGTCCGGTTGTAACCGACCAGCACCCCATAACGCGGGGTCGACCACACCCGCCCCTCGTTGAACCGGACCAGCACCGGATACCCGGCGGCGACCTGGGCCAGCAACGCCGACAACTCAGGGTCCAGCGGATAGACCACCATGCCGTACTCACGGGCCAGGACCTGCATGTTGCGCTCAAGGCCGTCCTCGGCTCCCGGCAATTTCAGCGGTTTCTCCAGCAACCCCGGCGTCACGCTGACACTCTGCTGCGACAGCATGGTGGCCAGGGCCATGGTGCCGCCTTGATAGGCCTCGCCACGGAAGAACGGCACGGCATTGAGCTCAACCCGCTCCGGCAGACTCCGGACCTCTGGCGAAACACCACCGCCGGCACAACCGCCCAACCCCAGCAACAATGCCCCCACCAGCCACAAGCGCCGCCCCGGTACCGTTCGAAAATTTGTTGATCCCTTGAACATCTTCACTCTCTTGGTCAATCGCCAGGCCGTTCAACACCTGACAGGCCCCCTGATCATAGGTCGCACGCCGATGTGGGTATAGCCTTTCGTTGCGATTTGCCTGACGCGATAGAGCGAAATGACTGACCCAACACGACCTTTGGTCAATGGACTGAAACACAGCAACGTCTAGACTGATCCTGGAAAGACGAAGTGAGTGAGCCCGAACGGGCGAAGGAGGCACTGATGAGCCTTGTAGCGATAATTGCACTGTTGGTGCTCGGCTGGGTCACCGTCGCAGCGGCCATGTTGTGGGGAGTCCTGAGAGTCTCCCGCCGTCACCACCACCCTGCCCTGCCGGCACAGCCCAAAACCGCCGAACAGTCCCAGGCCCGTACTGTCACTGTGCACTGACGGGCTTTTAACGAGAAAGGCCGCCTGAATCCAGGCGGCCTTTTTATTGACGCAACAGCTATCAGCCTTCTGCTACCTGACGCTTGTGTCGGGCACGCCGGGCCAGCATGTTCAAACCTTCGATCACCGCGGAGAAGGTCATGGCCGCGTAGACATAGCCCTTGGGCACATGGGCGCCGAAGCCTTCGGCGATCAGCGTCATGCCGATCATGATCAGGAAGCCCAGGGCCAGCATCACCACCGTCGGGTTGTCGTTGATAAACTTCGCCAACGGCTCGGACGCCAGCAACATCACCAGCACCGCCACTACCACCGCGATCACCATGATCGGCAGATGCTCGGTCATGCCCACGGCGGTGATGATGCTGTCGATGGAAAAGACCATGTCGAGCATCAGGATCTGACCGATCGCCGCCGCGAAACCCAGGGATATACCGGCGCTGCTGTCTTCGGTCTCCTTGGCCTCGGGGTCCATGCTGTGGTGAATCTCGGTGGTGGCCTTCCACACCAGGAACAGGCCACCGGCAATCAGGATCATGTCCTTCCAGGAGAACGCCTGGCCGAACACCTCGATCACCGGCGCGGTGAGCTTGACGATGTAGGCGATGGTGCCCAGCAAGGCCAGGCGCAGGATCAGGGCCATGCCGATACCGATACGCCGGGCCTTGGTGCGAAACTGCGCCGGCAGCTTGTTGGTCAGGATCGAGATGAAGATCAGGTTGTCGATGCCCAGCACGATTTCCATGACGATCAGCGTCGCCAGGGCAATCCAGGCGGTGGGGCTGACGGCGAGTTGCAACAGGTATTCCATGGTTCAGTCCTGATTCGGGGGTAAGGCGGCCACGTCCTGGCCCACCAATAGCGCAGCATTCTAAGGAAGTGAACACTTCAGTAAAATTCGTATTTTTAAGCGCTATACTTCGGTTTTAACGAACTGAATAGAGCCTGATGCTCAATTATCGCCAGCTGCACTATTTCTGGGTCGTGGCCAGGACCGGTAGTATCGTCAGGGCCTGCGAGCAGTTGAACCTGACGCCACAAACCATCAGCGGCCAGATCAGCCTGCTGGAACAGACCTTTGGCGTGGAGTTGTTCCGCAAGGCCGGACGACAGTTGGAACTGACTGAAGCCGGGCGCCGGACCCTGCCCTATGCCGAGCAGATGTTCCAATTGGGCAACGAACTGGAAGCCATGTTGCGCACCCAGCCGAACGAGCAGCAGCGACTGCTGCGGGTCGGGGTCGCGGATGTGGTGCCCAAATCCATCGTCTATCGCCTGATCGCGCCGACCATGGAGCTGGATGAGCCGATCCGTATCACCTGCCGCGAAGACAAACTCGAACGCCTGCTCGCCGACCTGGCGATCCAGCGCCTGGACCTGGTGATTTCCGACAGCCCCATGCCTGGTCATCTGGACATCAAGGGCTATAGCCAGAAGCTGGGGGAATGCGGGATCAGCTTTTTTGCCACGCCGGCACTGGCAGCGCGCCATGCCGAGGATTTTCCACGTTGCCTGCATGGCGCACCGCTGCTGATTCCCGGACAGGAAAGCGTGGTGCGCAGCCGGCTCTTGCGCTGGTTCGCCGAACAACACCTGCACCCGAGGATCGTCGGCGAGTTCGACGACAGTGCGCTGATGCAGGCATTCGGCCAATCCGGCAGCGGGATTTTCATTGCCCCGAGCGTGATCGCCGAGGAGGTATGCCGGCAGTACGGCGTCGAGCTGATCGGCCAGACCGATGCGGTAAGCGAGTCGTTCTATGCGATCTCGGTGGAGCGCAAGGTCAAGCACCCTGGCATTGTTGCCATTACCGAGGGCGCTCGACGCGAGCTGTTTACCACGCAGGAAGACTAAGCGCTGACCGTCCGGGATTTCGCGCCCATCAGAAAGTTTGCGGCAAGCGGGCAAGCCCGCTCATCACAAGATCTCACCGGTCAATCAGATTTGAACCGGTATCGAGCCGTACGAAATCAGAACGCGCCCATGTAGTCACGTTTGCCGATTTCCACGCCGTTGTGGCGCAGGATCGCGTAGGCAGTGGTCACGTGGAAGAAGAACTGTGGCAGGCCGTAAGTCAACAGGTAGGCCTGGCCAGTGAAGCGCTTCTCTTTCGGTGTGCCCGGGCGGGTCACGATCTCGATGCCTTCCTGACCATCGATCTGGTCCGGGGTGATGGTGTCCAGGTGAGCCAGCACCTTGCTGATCAATGCCTGCAGTTCGGCAAAGGTGGTTTCGCTGTCCGGGTAGGACGGCACGTCGATCTCGGCCAGACGCGAAGAAACGCCCTTGGCGAAATCGACCGCGATCTGCACCTGACGGTTCAGCGCGAACATATCAGGGGCCAGACGGGCTTGTACGAAAACGCTCGGATCGATGTTCTTTGCCACCGCATGGGCTTCGGCCTTGTTCAGAACGTCGCTCAAGGCATTGAGCATTTGCTTGAAGACCGGAATGGAAGCTGCGTACAGGGAAATGGTCATGAGGATCTCGCAGTGAAAATGGCAGGAGTGAAGCTGGGCGATTATAGCCAGGGTGAAGCGTATAGCGGCTTGTCTTTTTACGGCTGAAGGCCCTACGCTTACGACCTTTCAACGCACAGGGAAAAGCACTATGGGCAGCGAGCAAGAGACTTCCGTCGATCAGCCACAATTGAACAGCACGGAAATTCGCATCCTGGGCTCCTTGATTGAAAAACAGGCCACCAGCCCGGAAACCTACCCCCTGACCCTCAATGCCCTGGTGCTGGCCTGCAACCAGAAAACCAGCCGCGAACCGGTGACGAACCTCAACCAGGGCCAGGTCGGCCAGAGCCTGCGCGCCCTTGAAGGCCGTGGCTTTACGCGCCTGGTGATGGGCAGCCGTGCCGACCGCTGGGAGCATCGGGTCGAAAAGGCGCTGGAACTGGTGCCGGCCCAGGTGGTGTTGATCGGCCTGCTGTTCCTGCGTGGCCCGCAGACGGTCAACGAACTCCTGACCCGCAGCGGCCGGATGCATGATTTCGAAGACAGCGAGCAGGTCGTGCATCAATTGGAGCGCCTGATCGCCCGTGGCCTGGCCCTGCTGATTCCAAAACAGGCCGGGCAGCGGGAAGACCGCTACACCCACGCCCTGGGCGACCCGGCGGATATCGAAGCCATCCTCGCGGCCCGCCAGCAAGGACCCGAGCGCAGCGCGGCCGGCGCGGTGTCCGTGGAGCGTATCGAAGAGCTGGAAGCCCGGATCGCGGCGCTTGAAGAACGTCTGGCGCGATTGGAATAACCACCGCCAGACGCTTCATTCAACTGCGCGCAAAGGCCACCGCCTTCTGGAACTGCTCTTCGCTGGGCCGCACACCGGTGTACAGCACGAACTGTTCCAGCGCCTGGATGGCAATCACTTCAAGCCCGGTGATCACCCGCTTGCCCAGGGCCCTGCCGCGTAGAATCAACGGGGTTTCCGAGGGCACCGCGACCACATCGAACAGAGTGTCGGCCGCCTCCACCGCCGCGGCCTCGAAGGCCAGCTGATCCGCTTCCGGGCCACCGCTCATGCCAATCGGCGTGACATTGACCAACATCTGCGGGCGTAACGCCCCCAACTCCGCCTGCCATTCATAACCGCAACTCTGCGCCAGCGCCCTGCCCGCTGCTTCATTGCGGGCCATAATTACGCCATTACGGTAACCGCCATCCCGCAGGGCCGACGCCACGGCCTTGGCCATGCCGCCGCTGCCGCGTAGCGCGAAGCTGATGTCCTTGGGCACCGCATGGGTCTCAAGCAACTGCGCAATGGCGATGTAATCGGTGTTATAGGCCTTCAGATGGCCAGCAGTGTTGACGATGGTATTGATGGACTGAATCGCCGCGGCGGACGCGTCCAGTTCATCCACCAAGGCGATGCACGCTTCCTTGAACGGCATCGACACCCCACAGCCCCGAATACCCAGGGCCCGAATCCCACCGACCGCGCCGGTCAGGTCCTGGCTGCTGAACGCCTTGTAGTAGAAGTTCAGGTCTAGTTGCTCATAAAGATGATTGTGGAAACGCAAACCGAAATTCCCGGGGCGCCCCGACAACGACATGCACAACTGGGTGTCTTTGTTGGGGTTCATCTGCATGTTTCATCTCCTGAAGGGGTGTTTTCGGATAAATGGGATAGGCATTTACCCAGCTTTCGTCGATCATAGCGACCAGCTGAAGGCTCTGGCACCTGGCCTCGGATAGCTGTCAAAGAAGCCGCGCCAAGAACCTTACACAAAATTTACTCAACGGCTGTGCAATTTTTCAGAAAGTCGTTGTCATAGAAGTATCCCCACGACAGTCCTTGAGTCTATTGCAGACAACAAGCGCTGGGGTTGGAACCCGAGGAATAATCATGATTCGTACAATCCCCAAGATAGCCTTGCTCGTTGGTGCACTCGCTGTCGCAGGCCAGGCCTCTGCCCATGGTGGCAACTGGGTCGGCCCTGCCTTGTTGGGTGGCGTGATCGGCGGAGCCATCGTCGGTTCGGTGATGTCAGAGAGCCGCCCGGCTTATGTTCAGCAGCCCGTGTATGTGCAACCGGCCCCGGTCTATGTACAGCAGCCGCCTCCGGTCTATGTCCAACAACCGGTCTATGTCCAGCCGGCCCCGGTCTACGTCCAGGGTGGCTACTATGGCCGTCCGGTGTACTACGGTCATCCGCATTACTACGGCGGTGGCCCACGCTGGTAATCGACAGGCAGAACAGCCAGGCCCTGCTCGCAAGAGCGGGGCTTTTTTTTGCGATATCCAAGCGTCGATGTCTGAATTGCGCCAGCAAAGGTCGCAGGCAAGACAACCGCCCAGCGGCAATAAAAGGCATGATATGACCTGTCGTCGCCCAGGACGGGCCTTAATACGACTGTCATATTTATGCCATGCCCGATCAGCAAGATCAGGCTGAATGATAAGAACAAGGACGAACCATGCCTACGCAGAACCCACATCGTACCGCTGGCCTCTGCACATCCAGCAAGGTCTACAGCGCCCTCACCGAGCTCAAGCAGCTCGAAGGCCACCGCACGGCCAAATTCCTCTCCTTGCTGGCCGAGAATCTGGTCCGCAAAGGGCTGCTGAATGAGCAGGAAGTGCTGAAGATGCTCGACCAGGTCGTCGACTGACGCACTCTATTGCCGCCTGTCGATCTCGTCGATGTCCACTATCGAGCGCGATGATTTTCCTCCGATCGGGCCGGGCCTTAAGGTAGCTCCATAGATTGATGGAGGTCCTCATGGCCAAGGTACAAATCATGTCCGTAATCGGCAGTGCCGTTCCCGCCTCGCTCAGAGAGCTGGGCCTGCTCGCCTGCTGGTACCTGGTTCGAGACGGTGTACCGATCAGCGGACCGTTCACCTCGCTGCGGGCAGCCAAGACTTCGTCGCAAAGCATGAACCTCTCTGCACTGAACGCCTGATCGGCCCAAGATTCCCGAAAACGTGCGTTGCTCCGCACACCCCTTTGCCCGCATTCGTTGCGGGCTTTTTTATGGGCGCGCGCTGATCAGCCGCGCTCGGCCAGGGCGGCATTGACCTGGGCCCGATGGGCGAGCTTCTGCAGGCGCTTCTCCAGTTCGATCATCACCACGCGGTCGCTGCGACCACTTTCCAACTCGTCGATCAGTGCCTGGGTCACCTGGCGCAGTTCATGGCTGATGACGATCCGGTCGTCGTTCAGGTCATCCTTGTGCGACTCGAACAGGCGATGCAGGAAATCCTCGAGAGTGCGCTGGCAGCGATGCCGGTCCGACGCCCGCAGGTGAGCGAGATTAGCGCTGATACGCCCCAGCAGGTCCAGCAGTTCGATGCCGAAATAGTGCAACCGCCGCGCATAACCCACCTCGCGCTCACGGCGTTGCTTGCGCTGCTCCTGGAACTCCTGCTTGCGCTGGATCGCCGGCACACTGATAGCCACCATCAGGCCGACCACAAGACCCACGGCCTGGATCCAGCCATACCAATCCGCCGATTTCGGAAAGAAGGCAAAGCCCAGCAACAGTACCGCCACCATCCCCGCCCAGACCACCATGGGCAGGTAATCCCTGCTGATCAAACCCTTCGGCATTGCCGGACTCCTGAGTCATTGGATCGCGTCGATTACGTCGCAAGCGCCGATGCTAATCGGTCCGCGAGGCCCGTACCACCACGTATCAGGCTGGGTACACAATTAAATAGCCATCACTTATCCGGCGTCCTGGCAAACATAGCAAAGAAGCGCGACAACGACCGCCGACGCGTCCGCAAGTCGTTTCCATTCGTGTTCCAACCGGCAGGAAACTCAGCGCGTCACGACCCCGACCAGCCCGTTCGAAAAGGCACCGAAAAGCCTGAAAATAAGAGGGCGCAATCCATACAACTGCCGCCATACGTACGCTACTATGTGTCTTATGGCCAGCATGCATCCAGCCTTCATCGCCGGCCAGTTAGGACACAGCGTTCAGGTCCTCCTGCCGACCTATGCATGCTGGCTTAGCTCACCACGGATTGGACCGAGATCAGGAAGCTCGAAGAGAGAATGGGTACAACATTGGTACAAGAGTAAATTTTGTGTCAGTTAAGCCCAATATCTACAGAGGTGTGGCAACTTTCTGAACTATATTCATAAAATGTAACGTTTTTTTGAGAACGACCCGTTACCTACGGTTTACCCATTATTTTTTGCGAGTCCATCCGCGTGAACATTCGTCATTCCATCTTCGGCCTGGTTTTTGTCCTGGCAGGCGCCGCCATCACCCCTAACGTAGAAGCCCGCGAGACCGTCTCCGCCCCCCGTGATACCCATCATCTGCAAGTCGCTTCCGGCAGCGCCCTGGTCGTCGATCTGCAAACCAACAAGACCCTTTACTCCAGCAACCCGGACGTGATCGTGCCGATCGCCTCGGTGACCAAGCTGATGACCGCCATGGTGGTGCTGGACGCCAAGCTGCCGATGGACCAGTACATCTCGGTGAACATCGCCGATACCCCGGAAATGAAAGGCGTGTTCTCCCGGGTCAAGCTCAACAGCGAGCTGCCGCGCAAGGAAATGATGCTGATCGCCCTGATGTCTTCGGAAAACCGTGCGGCGGCCAGTCTCGCCCACCACTACCCGGGCGGCTACGCGGCCTTTATCGCGGCGATGAATGCCAAGGCCAGGTCCCTGGGCATGATCAATACCCACTATGTGGAACCCACCGGCCTGTCGGTCCATAACGTCTCCACCGCCCGTGACCTCAGCAAGTTGCTGATGGCCGCGCGTCACTATCCGATGTTGAGCGAACTGAGCACCACCAGGGAAAAGACCGTGGCGTTCCGCAAGCCCAACTACACCCTGGGCTTTCACAACACCGACCATCTGGTCAATAAAGACAACTGGGACATCAAGATCACCAAGACCGGCTTCACCAACCAGGCCGGTCACTGCCTGGTACTGGTCACCAACATGGGCGGTCGCCCGGTGGCGTTGGTGATTCTCGATGCGTTCGGCAAGTACACTCATTTCGCCGATGCCAGCCGGATCCGCAACTGGATCGAAACCGGCAAGAGCGGTGGCGTACCGGATGTGGCCCTGCGCTACAAGTCCGAGAAGAACCTCAAGAGCCGCGACCAAGCGTCAAAGTAAGCCCTGATACCGTGGCCCGATTCTTCGGGCCACGTGCTGTCGTGCTCGAGTGCCTGTTCCTGCGCGCCTATCACCTGGCTGAACTGGGCCCGTCAGTCTGCCTCGCTGGCAGTGATGTGACTTCGACGGCCCTGCTCGATCAGCCACAAGCGGAGTCCAATCCGTCGCCATAAGCCCAAAGGTGCCGCCGCGCACCCAAACCGGCATAATCGCGCTCCGCCTCCGTCGAACAGGACGTCACCCGTGAGCGCCGCACGCCCCCCAACCCGCGAGAACAAAAACATCGGCCGCCTGTTGCTCGAACTGCTGTGGCTGCTCCTGGTACTGCTGGTGCCGATGGTCTTCGTCACGATCCTCCCGCCCTTGCTCGCCCTGGCCGTGGTCATCGTCTGCGCCGGGGCGATGTGGGTCTGTGTGAACGTCGGTTGGCCCAAAGGCGGACGAGCCTTTGCCCGGCTGATGATCTCGGCGGTTTTTGGCCTGGGCTTCAGCCTCGGCCGGGCACTGCCCGATTACTGGGACATCGCGGCTGCCTGCCTGGCGATTTTCCCCGGGCTGGCTTGCGTGAGCATTTGGGAGAAGCACCTGGGCCTGGTAAAGCCCACCACGCAGACCCCACCCGCTGGCAGCGGTGCCAGTGCCTGGGGTGGCCAGGAGCCAACACTGACGCCCGAAGGCGAGCCGATCCGGGTGTTCAACCACGGCGAAATCGCCATGGGCGGCCCGGTGATGTGCGACTACCTGTTTCCCGACGGCACCCTGCTCGAAGGACTGGGCGCCTCGGCGCGCTTTTCCAGTGACGCCCGCTACTTCGCCGCCCCCATTCCGTCGCGCAGCAGTTGGGGCCTGGTAATCCTCGACCGCACCTTGCACCGCCTCTATCGCTGCCAGGCGGATCAGTTCTGGGAACTGGACACTTTCAATGAGCAAGGCCTCGGTGGGCGTTACAGTCCGTTGGTGGACAACGGTTCCCACCAGCACTCCCTTGAAGAGTTATTGCAAGACGCCCAAGCCATCGACCTGCTCCCAGTCAGCGATCTCTGGCTGGAACCGGGCAACTGGCAACAAGCCCTGGCCCGGCAACAGATCGAATATCGCTCCCCCGATGGTCGGCATCGGCTAAATGGCCAACTGACCCTGCCCGATAGCCTGAGGGAACTGGACCAACCGACCCACCCGATCAACCATCCCGATTACCGGCTCAGCGTCGATAACGCCCCTTCATTCTTGTTGATCTCGGCCCAGACGCCGATTGTCTGGAGCGCTGACAACCGCAGCCTGATCTGTCGGGCCCGCACACTGGACTCGTCAGAGCCGCACCAAGCGCTATGGCTCTGGCAGCAGGATCGGGGCTGGCGCCCCCTGCGCAGCCCCTGGAGCCGCGACAACCGCAGCCCTAGCGGATACTGGAGCCAACCGGTGGCGCTGGACGAGCAGCAGGTCTGGCTGGAGAGCGAGCTGCCGCTGTCGCAACCCGACAACGGACATTACGGCTACCAGTTGCACAGTATCCACAGTGACTCGCAGATTCTGGTCGGCCACGACCCTCTGGGCCGCGAGCAGACTGCCGAATGGAACAGGCCCCGTATCCGCCTGGTCCTGCCGCTGGACAGCGACGGGAGCACGGCCAGCGTAACCATCGAGTCAGAGCCGCTGGCGAATGGCACCCACGCCCACTTCACCTTGCTCCAGGACGATCAGGACGACTCAGCCGGCTACCAGTGCCGGATCGGTGACTGGACCCTGCCCGGCCTTTGGCGCCTGGATCATCGAGTGAGCGACTGCTCCCATTATCTGGCGCTGGTACCGTTTGCCCTGTATCCGGCGGTGCCCGACCGCGTGATGGTGGCCGATCCCCGGCAACATCGGCTGATCGAGAGTCCACCGATGCGGGTCGCCGGGCTGGTGGATTTCAAGGCGGCGACGCTGAGCGTCGCAGTGATTGTCGGGCGCCTGCCGCGGGACGTCGCCAGTACGCCGCTGCAACGTTTTACCGAAGCCGTCCCTGATGCGTCCCAAGCCGCCGAGTTCTGCCGATACCGCGAAGACTCGCGCCTCTACTACGAGCTGTGCAGACTGCAATTGAGTGGCGACAACCTGCAAGATTTGCCCGCCTGGCGTTGGGTCAAGCAGCCACAGATCGCCAGCGCCGAAGGCGAGTTTATCCAACCCTCCCCGACCGGCCTGGACGCCGCCTGGCTGTTCGGCACCAGTACCGAATACGGCGACGATCTGGGGCGCGGGCATATTGCTCGCCTGGGCGGACACCTGCTGACCGCTTCCGGCTGTGCCCTGTCGGACCTGGCCCCCTCCATGGCCTGGTCGCCGAAGGGACGCTACCTTGCGCTGACCCGACTCTATCTCGACCATCGCAACTTCGCTGACAGCTACAATCGCAGCGCCTGGAAACTCCTGCTGCTGGATGTCGAGGCACACACCTTGCGCACCGCACCCGGCTGGCTGGGCAACCGACCACAGCTCATCGACTTTGCTGCCGACGCCCTGCACTTGCGCCAGTTCGAAGCGGACTGGGATCAGCGGGATGGCTCCGACCCGGGTACTCGTGTGAAGATCGCCTTGAAAGAGATACTGGAGTGGCCGTGCGAACCCTTGCAACTGCAAGCAGGCCTCTGGCTGACAGCCGCCGAGGCGGCTCATGCCCAGGCTTGGCAAACCCTGGAAAGACCGGAACCGCTTCGACTTCTGCAGGAACAGGCTACGCTACAGACCAGTCGCCGCCCCGAATCATCTCGCACCGGACCCGCTCATGAGTAAATCGTCCTCAACCGTCCCTGATGACAAGGCCCCCTACTTCTGGCGGGACGAACGCCTGCCCTTCATCGAGGCCCGCTCGATCCAGGACGGCCGCAAGGTCTGCTATTCCCGGCATTCCCACGAACACTTCTCGATCGGTGCGATCACCCACGGCCAGAGCACCTACATCAACGAGCAGAACCAATGGCGGGTCGCGGCCGGCACCGTGGTGCTGATGAATCCGGGTGAGGTGCATGCCTGCAACCCCATCGAAGACCAGCCCTGGGCCTATCGCATGTTCTATGTCGAAATAGCCTGGCTGACATCACTGCAACATGAACTGGGGTTCAGCCCGGATCTGGACTTCCGGGCATTTTCCACGCCCCATACCCGCGATCCGGCACTCTATGAAGGCTTGAACAGCCTGTACGAAACCCTGGTGGACGACGAGCTCGCGCTCCTGGAAAAACAGTGCGCCCTGGTCGAGTTCTTCACCCTGCTGCAGCACCGTTTGAACCCGGCGCCACGGCCGGCTCGGGAGATCAACCAGAAACTGGAACGGGCTGCGGCCTACATTCATAAACACTGCACCGAAGCCCTGAAGCTGGAAGACATCTGCCAGGCCGCGCAGTTGTCGGCGTCGTACCTGACCCGCGCCTTCAAACAGCATTACGGCATGACGCCCCACGCCTTCCTGGTCAACCGGCGCATCCAGTACGCACGCAATCGGCTGCGCCGTGGCGGCCTGATCGCCGACGTCGCGCTGGAGGCCGGCTTCGCCGACCAGGCGCACTTCCAACGGGCATTCAAACAACACCTGGCCGCGACACCGGGGCAGTATCGCGGTTGATTCGCCTCAAGGCAGCAACAGGTAGATCGCGCTGAGGGCCAGCAACAAGGCCATCAGCCGATTGAACAGGCGCATGCCCTTGGGATTGTCCAGATAGTGCCGCAGAAAGGTTCCGGCAAATCCCCAACAGGCAATCGAGCCGTAGCAGATCACGAAGTACACCGCCGCGAATTGCCACACCAACCGCGCTTCGCCATTGGCCGCAAACGCCCCCATCCCCGCCACGCAGGCCAGCCAGGCCTTGGGATTGAGCCACTGCATCACCGCGCCGACCGTCATCGTCGGCTGTTTGCCGGACTGGCTGGTATTGAGACCGCCATCGTCGAGCGCCAGCTTCAAGGCCATGTACAACAGGAACGCCACACCGGCCAGCTGGATCACCCGGGTCAAACTCGGCACGAACAACAGCAGCTCATTCAACCCGAGGCCGATCAGGACCAGCAACAGGGTGAAGCCCAGGGTCGCGCCCGTCACGTGCCGCAAGCTGGCACGCCAGCCGAACTGTGCACCGGCGCTCAGGGCCACGATATTGACCGGGCCGGGGGTGATGGAAGAGGCCAGCGCAAAGGCCGCCATGGAAACAAGAATGCTCATCGTCTACCTTCTGCATGAGTGGATGTCGGGGCTGAAGGTACCCATGCGCACGGGCGGCGGTATTGAAGAAAACTCCCCTGTACAGCCTTTTGCCCCACAGACGAAATGTTTCATCCAGCAAAGCGTTCAAGCGGCGTAAGATGAACAAGGTGTTAATCGTGCATCGTATCCAGCCAGGGGAAACCGAACCATGAAGCCGAACCTCGTCAAAGTCGCGCTGGTAATGAGCGCCCTGCTGTTGAGCGCCTGCTCCGGCACGAGCACGATGACCAGCAACAGTGCCTGCTATACCGAAAGCTGTAACCAGCACTACGACAGCAAACCGGTCACCCAGAGTTTTGGCGCCTCGAACCTGGGCAGCAGCTTCCGTGAGTACGGCACCAGCATGCTGCGCGACTAAGTTCAATCGCTGATCAACGGCTGGCTGCATCCCCCGGCAGCCACGTTGATTTGCACGCAAAAAGCCAGGCCTGGTCCTGCTATCTCATAGGAAATGTCCGACTTTCCACTCCCTAGCTTTACGTCGATTATCTGAATCTGGACCGCTGCCCCCGACAGCGCCTGCCCAGCCCTCGCTTTTGACGGGAGCCTGCCGTCAGGCGGTGCCTTCTGGTCACTTGTCCCTTGCAGGAGATACGATGAAGCTATCGATGAACTTATACGACGCACTGACGAGCATCAGCGTCCCTCCGAACAAGGCCAAGGCGGTTGTAAATGCCTGGGAGTCGGATATGGAAAAATTCGCGACAAAGTCTGATCTGCTCCGCACCGAGACCCAGTTGCAAACGTCGATTACGGAATTGGGCTCAGAAGTTCGCTCACTGGGCACCGAACTGCGCGCACTGATCAATGAACAGGGTGCAGAACTGCGAGCCTCCATAAAGGAGCAAGGCGCGGAACTGCGAGAGTCCATGACGAAGCAAGGCACAGAACTGCGAGAAGCCATGACGAAGCAGGGCGCGGAGCTGCGAGAGGCCATGACGAAGCAAGGCGCAGAACTGCGAGAGGCCATTACAGAACAAGGTGCAAAATTCCAGGTATCCGTTGCTGAAATGGACTCACAGAACAAGATCCTGCGCTGGCAGCTCAGCATCCTGCTCGTCTGCATCACCATTCCCCTGCTCAAGCTGGCTTACGATATGCTGATCAAGTTCACCTTGAACTGAGTCACTTCAGCTGCGCGCAGACTTGCCGAAGGCACCCGCGCAGCCAGCGGTGCGCGGGATCGGCATCCAGCCGCGGATGCCAGAGCATGGCAACCGTGAACGTCGGCAGCGAGAACGGAAGTTCAAAGCTGTGCATACGGGTACGCAGGTTGCCGGTGTGGCGCTCGGGCACGGTGGCGATCAAATCGGTGGATCGGGCCAGCGACAGCGCAGTCGAAAATCCGGCAACAAACGTAGCCACCTCCCGTGAAAACCCAAGCCGCTCCAGCGCCTCATCGACAGCGCCCTTGTCGAGCACTCGCCGCGCAACACCGATATGCTGGCCGGCCGCATACCGTGCAGGAGTCATTTCACCCTGACCCAGCGGATGCTCCCGGCGTACCACGCCAATAAAGCGATCGCGAAACAGCGCCTGGGTCAGCAACTCAGGACCTTGGCTGCTGCCCACCACACCGGTTTCCAGATCGACACTGCCATCGCGCAGTGGCGCGCTGTCCTTGTCCGGTTTCTGCAGGAAGCGTAGGCGCACCCCGGGCGCCTCTTCAGCGATCCGGGCCAGCAGCGCAGGACCGAAACTCTCCACAAAACCGTCACGGGTGCGCAGTGTGAACGTGCGGACCAGTTGCTTGAGGTCCAACTGCCCGACAGGTCGCAGCACGGCTTCGGCGTCCTGCACCAACTGCGCGACCCGCTCGCGCAACTCCAGTGCCCGGGGCGTGGGCACCAGGCCACGCCCTGCCCTGACCAACAACGGATCACCGGTGGTTTCCCGCAAACGCGCCAGTGCCCGGCTCATTGCCGAGGGGCTGAGATGCAGGCGCCGGGCAGCGCGCGCCACGTTGCCTTCGGCCAGCAGCACATCCAGGGTGACCAGTAGATTGAGATCGGGTGTGGACATGGACCGCCCCTTGGCATGGCCTGTTCGGATAGCGCGTCAAACGCACGAGTACAGTGCAAACGGTGCACCTTCCGCCATGTTAGGCGCCGGCGTAGATTTCTGACAGCTCCGCGTTGGGAGTGGCCGAAAAGAGAAGCCGGATGAAACCGATCACTGCAGGACCCGAAAAGCTCGCGACGAACACCGAGCCACACACACCGTCGGCACGCTGGGCACTGGCCGGCTTGTCGCTGTCGATGCTGCTGTCATCCCTTGGCACCAGCATCGCCAACGTCGGCCTGCCCACCTTGGCCCAGGCGTTCAACGCGTCCTTCCAGAACGTGCAATGGATCGTCCTCGCGTATCTGCTGACGATCACCACCCTGATCGTCAGCGTAGGCCGGCTGGGTGACCTCACCGGTCGGCGGCGCCTGCTCCTGACCGGCATCGTCCTGTTCACCCTGGCCTCGACGCTCTGTGGTTTCGCCCCCACGCTGGGTCTGCTGATCGGCGCGCGGGCGCTACAAGGCGTCGGCGCGGCGATCATGATGGCCCTGACCCTGGCGTTTGTCGGCGAAACGGTGACCAAGGCCCGCACCGGCAGTGCCATGGGCTTGCTGGGCACCATGTCCGCCATCGGCACGGCCCTGGGCCCCTCACTGGGCGGGTTCCTGATCGCCGGGCCGGGCTGGCGCGCGCTCTTCCTCATCAGTGTGCCGCTGGGTGTGCTGGCGTTTATCCTGAGCCACCGCCACCTGCCCGCAGATCGTCAAAGGACTCAGCACGAGCGAAGCGGTTTCGACCCACTGGGTACACTGCTACTGGCGCTGACACTGGCGGCCTATGCGCTGGCCATGACCCTGGGACGCGGCCACTTCGGCCTGCTCAATATCAGCCTGCTAGCGATGGCAGCCCTCGGCCTTGGCCTGTTCGTGTTGACCGAGGCCAAGGTCGCTTCGCCGCTGATTCGCCTGGTGATGTTCCGTGACCTCAGGCTGAGCGGGAGCCTGCTGATGAGCGGGCTCGTCTCGGCGGTGATGATGGCGACGCTGGTGGTCGGTCCGTTCTATCTGGCGCGAGGGCTGGGATTGGACGCGGCTGGGGTCGGGTTGGCGCTCTCAGCCGGGCCTTGTGTCTCGGCGCTGACCGGGGTGCCGGCGGGCCGACTGGCAGACCGCTTTGGCGCACAGCGCATAACGGTTGTCGGTCTGATGGCCATGACCGTCGGCTGCCTTGCGCTGTCGCTAGTGCCGCAGACCCTCGGGCTGGGCGGCTACATCAGCCCGCTGGTCGTTGTCACTATCGGCTATGCCCTGTTCCAGGCGTCCAACAACAGCGCCGTCATGGGCGAGGTCGGCACGCAGCAACGGGGCGTCGTTTCCGGCCTGCTCAATCTGTCGCGTAATCTCGGGCTGATCACTGGAGCATCAGCGTTGGGTGCGGTGTTTGTGCTCGCTTCAAAGGCAGCCGACATCACCAGCGCGTCCCCCGAAGCCGTCGCCAGCGGCATGCGGACGACCTTTGCCACGGCACTGGCACTGGTTGTCGTCGCACTGGCCGTGGCGCTGGTCGTCAAGAAAAGATAACGCTGCGCAATACTGCCAGCTACAACGCAGGACGCTGGAACCCGACCCACTCCTGCACGGCAGGCCGCTGCCATTGGCGTTGCGCATATTCCACCAGGACAGGTGGCACGTCGTCACCGTTGAGGACCAGCCGGTTGAGCATCAGCGCCAGGTCGGTATCGGCAATCGACCATTGACCGAACAGGTGCTCACGGCCATCCGCCAGCAGTGCCTGGGCGGCCGCGAACAGCTTGCGCGTCGCCGCCTCGGCCGCTGGCGACAAGGGCCCCGACTTGATGCCATAAAACACCACCACGGTGGAGCGCTCCTGCCGGATCGGTATCAGGTCACTGCGCAGCCAGGCCTGGACCTGCCGGGCCTGCGCGCGCTGTTGACGGTCCTGCGGATAAACCGGCACCTGCGGGAATGTCTCTTCCAGATACTCGGCAATCGCCGACGACTCGGACAAGGCAAAGTCGCCATGCACCAGGGTCGGCACCCGCTGGGTCAGCGACAGGCTGGCGTAGCCTTCAGCCTGGTTTTCCAGGGTGTCGAGGTCCAGGGGGATCAGTTCGAAGTCGATGCCCTTTTCCCGCAGCACGACGAAATCCGACATGGCATAAGGGCTGGTGAATTGAGCATCGACATACAGTTGCAGGCGGGGATCACGCACGACACATCTCCATATCCATAGGTGGGAGAGGACACGCTACGGGATTGGCCGTCATAAATGAAATGCATGATTTTCATGCGCGCATTCCCTGCGGGAATACCGTGGTTTCAGCGGTCCAGCGCCCTCTGTACACACCAGGACAATGGCAGCGTCAGCAGCACCATCGCCGCCAGGGCCATCACCGCGATCGGGATTCCGGTCAGGTCACCCAGTCCCCCGAACAACACCGGCGCCAACGCCCCACCGCCGATGGTTCCGGTATAGAACAGCGCAAATGCCTGCTCGCGCTTGCCCGCTTCCGACAACTCCGGCACTACACCATAGAGCACCGACGATGTCCCGTTCAGAACCAGCCCCAGCAACGGCAGCATCACCATCATGCCGGACAGCGGCAGATATACCGCCAGCACGATCAACACCGAAGTAGCCGATTCCGTCAGCCACACGGTCTTCATCATGCCGATACGCGCGCCCAGGTAACCGCAGAACAACTTGCCGAACGCGCCGCCCACGAACAACAGCATCAACGCCAGGCCGATACCCGCCGTCCCAGCCCCCTTGCTGCTCAGCAGGAAAGGCAGGAAGGTGAGAAAGCCCATGCGCACCGCGCTGTCCAGCGTGCCCGTCAGCAGCAGCGCACGCAGCCCGTTGGCGGAGCCTTTGCCTATCGGTGTCGCGGAGGCTTTCCGAGGCCCGGGCGACGTTGCCGCCTGTGTCGGAACCAGCCACCACAGCAGCGCGGCGGCAGCCAGGCCAAGTACGCCCATCAGCGTGACACTGGCGCGCCAACTGACGACCGTCAACAACAAGCCTACCAGTCCCGGGAGCAACGTCTTGCCGATATCGCCGGAAAAATTGTATTGCGACAGCGCCTCCTTGACCCCGCCACCCGCCTCATGGGTATCGGTGATCAGCGAGGATGCCAGCGGGTGCTGGGTGCTGGCGCCCAACCCACCCAGCAGCAGCGCCAACAGCAGCATCGTCAACCCTCCGGCCTGGCCGACGAGCAGGTACGCCAAGCCGGCCAGTGCGGTGCCACCCACCAACAAACGCTCTCTCCCCCAGCGTCTGGCGGCCCGGCTCGCCAACAACTGGAAACCGGCCATCATCCCGGAATAGGCTCCACGCAGCAGCCCCACCTGCGCGTAACTCATGCCGAACTGTGCCTGCCAGATTGGCAGCAACACATAGATAACATCGGTCAGGCCGTCATGCACGGCATGGGCGCTACAGGCCGCCAGCAGGGACCGACGACGTAAAGAGGTCTCGACGGGTGGCGACCCGCTCAATGTGAGTGGGCTTTTCAAATCGGTCATTGTATTAACTCACAGAGCCTCTCGTTTTATGACGAAAAGACTTTATAGAATACGCAGACTGGCAAAGACCAATACCAAATTCGAACCGATCAATACCCAAGGACCAGGATGCTCGATCTACGCAGGTTGCGTTACTTCTTGACCGTTGCCGAGGAACTGCATTTCGGCCGTGCAGCACTGCGCCTGCACCTTGCCCAACCGCCCCTGACCCGGCAGATTTCGGCCCTGGAAGTCGAACTGGGGTTTCGCCTTTTCGACCGCACCAGCCGCAGCGTATCGCTCACGCCTCAAGGCCGCGCCTTCCTGCCTTACGCCCGCTCCGTGCTGGAGCAAGTCGACCTGGCCAAAGTCATCGCCGACAAATTGGCGGCTGGCACTGCCGGTCAGCTTGTCCTGGGTTATGCCAGCTCGATTGCCCTGTCGGATATTTTCAGCCAGGCCATTCGGGCCTTCGCCCAGCGTTTTCCAGAGGTTCAACTGACATTGGTGGAAAGCGCTTCAGGTGCCCTGGTGGCGCAGATCGTCGACGGGCGCATCGATATCGGCATGAGCCGTCTGCCACCGTCCGACGGGCAAACCGAGGTCCAGTCACTGTCCCTGGGCGAGGAGCAACTGGTGGCCGCCCTCTCCAGTGACGACCCGCTGGCCGATCAATCCCAGGTGACCCTGGCGCAACTCAGTGCGCGCCCGTTGATACGCTATCCGACCGATTACGGCTCGGGGCTCAACACGATTATCGAGCACCTCTACCAACGCCATGGCCTGCCCTTGCAGCCCGGGCCGGCCGGACGGCAGATCACCTCGATCATCGCCCTCGTGGCTGCCGGCCAGGGCGTTGCACTGGTGCCTCACTGCACCCGGACCCTGGCAAAAAAAGGCGTGACCTACCGCCCCGTGACCGATCCCGACGCCTGTGCGCCTCTGCTGGTACTCACTCGCGCGCAAGGACGCAGCCTGCTGGTCGAGGCGTTCATGGGGGTGATCGACGAGCTTCGACAGGCTCAGGAGTCCGGCTGATCAGGCCGCATGAGCCTCAACCCACTTATCCTGACAATGCTGGAAAGTGGCCCCCTCATCGGCGGGGGTGCCGGGCTCGACCCTCACCGGACCGTAATTGACGTGTATGTATGCCGAAAACCATGCGCGCATCGCGATATCGGAAGCGCCTGGCACGGGGTAGCTGCCTTTTTTCTCCCAATTGGCGATGGTCTGCACGTCGACACGAAAAAGCGCCGCGGCTTCCTCCTGGACCAGATCCTGCTCCTTCCTGAGAAATCGAAACTGATGCCCTGTCATGGGCTTTTTCTGCCGAAGGATATCAAGTGCAATTGCACGATGCAGGCCTTCGACATCCTCGATTTTCACACCTTGGCCATAGGACGACTCGACAATCGTGTAGCCGTTTTTCAGATAGATACCTTCCAGGCCGCTACCTGTGTATTCAAACATCACTCACCTCCCATACGGTGACGGCGATGACCTCGCCGGGATCAAGAACCGGCTTCACCGCTGCGACCACACACACGATGTCTCGCGGGGGCAGCTCGCACATCTTGAATTCGAAGCTTTTGTGTTCAGCACTGTACGTGGGGCCTTTAATGATGACCCCACGTTGCAAGCACCTCAGCGCCTCCACCATCGTGACCCCGCGCTCCTTCAGCCGCTGCAGGAAATGATGAGTCAGGATGACGCGGTAAGAGTCCTGCGCAAGCCTGTGAACAAGACTTTCGAGCGCTCTCGGTGACCACAACGGTAGATTATCGCTCATACGAACCTATAATATTTATAGGCTGCGCAATGGTAGAGTGCAACCTTTGTTTGTCAACGTGTGTGTGAAAATACCGCCAGGACACTGACTGACCTTTGCCGCGGAGCTCGGCGTCAGCCGAGGTGGCAGGTCTGCGATGTGATTGAAATCATAGACACGGGAAGAACTTTCGCGAGCGCTTAAGTGTTTCTGTTGGTCTCTGGAAAATTGACCTTTTTTCCGCCACGCTCATTCTGAAAATTTGAGTGAATGAACTCGCCAGAGACACACAGATGAAAGATCTTTTTAATTTGAAGGATGTTTCCTAAAAGATCTCAGCCCGGAGAGTGTCAGATTTTTTGTGTGCAGGCTGGTAATGGCCTGCCGTTAGTCAGGCCTTTTTTTCACCAGGTCGGCCTTCACCGCCATCCTCATACACGAAGATCTATCTGCAACCTGCCTGAAGAGCACCGCTTACACAGCCCCCGGCGCCAAGCGCCCAACATTGCCTCCGGACTGATTCCAAATCGCTACCATCCTAATGAAAAGAAATGTACGGTAATCGCCACCGTACGAATCTCCTCCAGCACACCAAGGATCGGTCAGCCCATGAAACTCGCCTACCTGGCGCTTGCCGCCTGTTTGATTTTCCAACCCGCTTTCGCCAGGTCCGATACGGATCGTCAAGCCTTCACCCCAAACGAGTCGCAATTGATCGAGCACGGCTCGTATATCAATAAAGACGGAAACACCGTACACAGTCCCGCTCACACCAAATCAGACCGAGCTCCCGAGGGTGCCACGGCCAAGTGCCGCGACAAGACTTACAGTTTCAGCCAGCATCGGCGTGGAACCTGCTCACGGCACGGCGGTGTGATGGCTTGGTTGTAGAGAGCGTCCAAAAGACGAAGCGCTTATTCGCAACCCTTCAGGAGCCCGACAATGACGAAACCCTTTGGCATCACCCTCGCCTTCACATTGCTCCTCGCGCTATCGAATACAGCCGCGGCTGAAACAGCTCATGAATCAGCCCGCAGTTTCGTTGCCCAATCCCATGCCGGCGACGATCTCGCCGCCATCGCACTATCGGCCGCCAAGCACACACAAACCTACGGGACGCTCGTTGCGAAGCTGGGGGCTGTCGGGGCAGACACAGCCGTGTCGAGCGAAATCACTGCGCTACTCCCGCAGTACCAGCCGAAATGGGACCAGAACCTTGCCGCCGCCTATGAGAAGTCTTTCTCCTCAGAAGAGCTATCGTCGCTGGCGTCTAAAGGTCGAGACTCAAAATACGCCGGTAAAGTGATAGAGCGACAATCGGCAATCGGGAAAGACATGCAGTCCAGCTCAGGCCCGATTCTGATTTCCCTGATAACCGAAGCACTTGAGGCATGCCTTTCCAAAAACGGCTTGTAAACAAGGGCTGCGAACCACCAGCGGCACATTGACAAGGTCGATGTCCATCACAAAATTTCATAACCTTTGAGCTATCCTCGGCGCCCAGGACTCGATCTACGCCAAAGGAATGAAGATGACATTGACTGCCGAACGTTTGCTCAGCCTGGCCATGGCCAACCCGGTAAACGCTGAAATCGCCTCACGCCTGCCATCCCTCGGTTTGAGTCAATGCATGCTCACGGCGGGCTGTCTGTTCCAGGCCGTCTGGAATCAGCATTCGGACCTGCCAGCCGAGTGGGGCGTCAAGGATTACGACGCTTTCTACTTCGACAATGACCTCTCCTGGGAAGCCGAAAACGAGGTTATCCAGGCCACTCAACAGCTCTTCCAGGACCTTGGCGTCAACATCGATATCAAGAACCAGGCGCGCGTCCATCTTTGGTATGCCCAACGGTTCGGCAGAACCTATGCTCGGCTGGAGTCGGCCAAAGAAGGCATTGATCGTTACCTTATTGCCGGCACTTGCATCGGACTGGATGTTGCCACGGGTGAAGTCTATGCACCCTACGGCCTGACCGATATCGAACAAGGCCTGCTTCGGATCAATCCGGCACATCCCGAACCCGATTTGTTCGAGCAGAAGGCGAAAAGTTATCAGGCTCGCTGGCCTTGGCTGAAGGTCGTGGGAACCAACCGTTCCTAAAAACCGTATCACTTTGCAAAGATGCTCAAAGTAACTGGGCCGTCAGGCGGTCAAAATAAAGAGCGGCAGCGCTTGCGCGAGCGCATTGTGTAAAAGCCGTTCTATTTCTTAAATGCTTGGTTGCACATTTTTATCTGGAGCCTAATGTCAGAGCCGATCATTTCTGACAATAATCCACCTGTTTTGCCAATAAGCGGTCTCTCCTGCTCCCAGGATTCCCCTAGCCCCGCTCACTGCCTTCGGACAAGGACCGTCGCCACCATGCCTTCGATCTACCAACTCAAGCCCCGCTTCCAGAACCTGCTGCGTCCAGTGGTCCAACGCCTCTTCGACAATGGCACCAGCGCCAACCAGGTCACCTTGAGCGCCGCTGTAATTTCCCTGCTGGTAGGCGCCGTAGTCGCCACCTTCGCCGGGCACGCCTGGGTGTTCGTGATCATCCCCATTTGGATGATCCTGCGCATGGCCCTGAACGCCATCGACGGCATGCTCGCCCGGGAGTTCGGCCAGCAATCGAAGCTCGGCGCCTACCTGAACGAACTCTGCGACATCATCGCCGACAGCGCACTGATCCTGCCGTTTGCCTTGTTGCCCGAAGTCAGCCTGTTGGCGGTGCTGCTGGTGACCCTGCTGGCCCTGTTCAGCGAATACGCCGGTGTCTTGGGGTCGATGGTCGGCGCCTCACGGCGCTACGACGGTCCCATGGGCAAGAGCGATCGCGCATTTGTTCTGGGCGTGATCGCCACCGGCGTGGCCTTCGGCCTGCTCAATACCCAATGGATAAATGGATTATTCGTGCTGATGGCGGCACTCCTGCTGGTTACGCTGGTCAATCGGGTACGGCAAGGCTTGAAAGAAGCCGCAACAACAGCAGAACCGCCTCCCCAATAACACCCGAATCGCCAAACCGCTCCCCCAAGATAGTTGCCTCAAGCTCCCCACTCCAAGATCCGGCAAAAGGACATTGCAATGCGCGACGAGCAAACCCAGACCTTCAGTACCCATGATGGCGTCGAACTGTTTTATCGCCACTGGCCGGCCACAACGCCTGCCGCCGGCGAGCCGCGCAAGGCCATCCTGCTGTTCCACCGGGGGCATGAGCATTCCGGGCGCATTGCCCACCTGGTGGATGAACTCGACCTGCCGGACTTCGACTTCTTCGCCTGGGACGCCCGTGGCCACGGTCAGTCGCCGGGCGCGCGGGGTGACAGCCCGAGCTTCGCCACCAGCGTGCGGGATGTGCAGACCTTCTGCGATCACCTCGGCGCCACCTTCGCTATCGCCGAAGAAAATATCGCGGCCATCGCCCAGAGCGTCGGCGCGGTGATCGTCGCCACCTGGGTTCACGACTACGCGCCAAAGATCCGCGCCCTGGTGCTCGCCTCCCCGGCCTTCAAGGTCAAGCTCTACGTGCCTTTCGCCCGTCCAGGCCTGGCCCTGATGCGACGCTTTCGCGGCAACTTTTTCGTCAACAGCTACGTCAAGGCCAAGTTTCTCAGCCACGACCCGGAACGCATTGCCGCCTATGACAGCGATCCGCTGATCACCAAGGCCATTTCGGTGAATGTGCTGCTCGGGCTGTACGAAGCCGCCGACCGCGTGGTCGCCGATGCCAATGCGATCCAGGTACCAACCCAGTTGCTGATTTCCGGCGCGGACTTCGTGGTCCATCGCAAACCCCAGGAACAATTCTTCCAGCGCCTGGGCAGCCTGAAAAAAGAACGGCACGTACTCCCCGGTTTCTTCCACGACACCCTCGGCGAACGCGACCGGCACCTGGCCGTCAGCCGCGCCAAGCGCTTTATCCAACAGAATTTCCTCTCGCCGGTTAACCGCCCGGCCCTGCTCGACGCTGATCGCATCGGCGAGACCTGCGCCGAATCCGAGTCACTGGCAGCGCCCTTGCCACGCAACTCGCCACGGGATCTCTACTGGCGCCTGACCCGCGCCAGCATGGGCCTGGGCAGCAAGCTGTCGGCCGGGGTCAAGCTCGGCTTCGACACCGGTTTCGACTCCGGCAGCACCCTGGACTACGTCTACCGCAACACCCCCACCGGGCATACCGCGCTGGGCCGGATGATCGACCAGAACTACCTGAACTCCATCGGCTGGCGCGGCATCCGCCAACGCAAACTGCATGTCGAGGAGCTGCTACGCCTGGCCATGGCCCAGCTGCGCGAGCAAGGCCGCGAAGTCCGGATCGTGGATATCGCCGCCGGCCACGGGCGCTATATCCTCGAAGCCCTGCACGGGGTGACGCCACTGCCGGAATCGATCCTGCTGCGCGACTACAGCGATATCAACGTGCGTGACGGCAGCGCGCTGATCGTCGAAAAAGGCCTGGGCGATATCGCCCGGTTCGTCAAGGGCGACGCCTTTGACCGCGCCGACCTCGCCGCGCTGGACCCCAAGCCGAGCCTGGCGGTGGTGTCGGGCCTGTACGAACTGTTCGCCGACAACACCCTGGTCGGCAACTCCCTCGCCGGCTTGGCCGAGGCCTGTGAACCGGGCGCTTATCTGGTCTACACCGGGCAACCCTGGCACCCGCAGCTGGAACTGATCGCCCGCGCCCTGACCAGTCACCGCCAAGGCCAGGCCTGGGTCATGCGCCGTCGTAGCCAGGCGGAAATGGACCAGTTGGTGGAAGCCGCCGGGTTTCGCAAGATCACTCAACGGGTCGATGAATGGGGGATCTTCAGCGTGTCCCTGGCGCAACGCGTGCAAGGATGAACTGTACGCTCCGCGAAGCCGGCCTGCTGAAGCGCGCCGTGCTCTGGCTGGTCCTGCTGGCGCCATTGTTCTTCGCCAGCTATGGCTTTGCCACCTGGTACACCGCCCGGCGCAGGGATGTCGGCAGCTACGTGTTCGGTTGGGAAAGCCATATGCCGTTCTGGGCCTGGACCATCGTGCCCTATTGGTCCATCGACCTGCTTTACGGCTTGTCGCTGCTGCTGCCCAGAAGCAAGCGCGAGCTCGATCGGCACGCCCTGCGCCTGCTGACGGCCCAGGCGATCGCCGTCTCCTGCTTCCTGCGTTGGCCACTGACCTTCACCTTCCCCCGACCACCGCTGGACGGCGTATTCGGC
The DNA here is from genome assembly GCF_013385425.1 of Pseudomonas gingeri. Lineage (GTDB taxonomy): Bacteria > Pseudomonadota > Gammaproteobacteria > Pseudomonadales > Pseudomonadaceae > Aquipseudomonas > Aquipseudomonas gingeri_D. The sequence continues at coordinate 99,012 of NZ_JACAQA010000027.1, forward strand.
TGGCTGTTCGCGGTACTGGCGGGCTTCGACAAACCCTTCAACCAGGCGCCTTCGCTGCATATCGCGTTGCTGGTGATTCTGTGGGTCATGTACCGCCGGCATTTCACCGGTGTCGGACGCTGGCTGGTGCACGGCTGGTTCGCGCTGATCGGTGTATCGGTGCTGACCACCTATCAACACCACTTTATCGACCTGCCCACCGGCGCCCTGGCCGGCTGGTTGTGCGTCTGGCTGTGGCCGGATGATCGCGCCAACCCATTGGCCGCCGCGCGCCTGTCAGGCGATGGCAAACGCCTCGCCCTGGCTGTTCGCTACGGGCTGGGGGCGACGCTGTTGGCCATCGCCGGCTTCGGCTTCGCCGGTGTCGCGTTATGGTTGCTCTGGCCGGCGCAGGCCCTGGCGCTGGTAGCGCTCAATTACGCGGTGTTCGGCGCCCAGGGCTTCCAGAAACGCGCCGACGGCAGCTTGAGCCCGGCCGCACGCTGGCTGTTTGCGCCTTACCGGGCAGGCGCCTGGGTCAATTCGCGACTCTGGACAAAATCCCATCCACAACCCGATCAGGTTGTAGATGACGTTTGGCTTGGGCGACTGCCAAGCCGACGCGAACTTCAGGCCGGCCCATTCGCGGCCATCGTCGACCTGTGTGCCGAACTGCCCTTGGCCCCCCAGGGGCGGGCCTATAGCAGCATCCCCGTACTGGACTTGATTGCACCGTCACCGGAGCAATGTCGCGAAGCCGCCCTGAGCATTGATGAACTGCGCCAGAACGGGCCGCTGCTGGTCTGCTGCGCCCTGGGTTATTCACGCAGCGCCACGGCGCTCGCCGCCTGGTTGCTGCACAGCGGCCGAGCGACGACGATCGATGCAGCCCTGGAGCTGATACGTGCCGCACGTCCCGACGTGGTCCTGCATCCGCGGCATCGCCAGGTGCTGGAAGCCATGCTTCAGCTCGTGCCTGGCGAAGCCGTCGCCCAATCGAGGATCGCCGATGCCCGCTAGCCTGCAACTGCATGTGGTCGCCAGCCTGCTACGGCGCGGCCGCCTGCTCGACCAACTCTCCATGGGGCTGACCGTACTGGGTGTTCTGCTGGGTCTGGCACCCTTGCTCTTCAACACCATCAGCCTGTGGTGCCTGGTGGTCAGTGCCTGGCTGGTACTGTCGGGCCTGTTGCAAAAATACTGGGCCTTCCGTGTCGCTTTCGACGCCGATCTGTTCCAACTGATGGCGCAAGATCCCAGCAACCTGAGCGACCGTACCGAAGCCCTGGACCAGGCGTTGCAGGATCTCGGCCTGCAGCCGCCGCAATCCGCAAACCGTCCCTGGACCGAGCGCAGCCGTGGCGCGCTGGACCTGCTCAAGCGCCAGGCGTTGCTGGTGCTGGTACAAATTTCCCTGCCACTGATCGTCATTCTGGCCAGCCCCTGGCTGCCCTTCGCCGGATAAGGAATCGTCATGTTCGAACCCGTGGTTGCCACCCTCATCACCTCCGGCGCCCGCCTGATCACTGGTGCCCGCAGCCTGTGGATCGGCTGCGGGCCCAATCCGGAACAGCGCATCTACTTCGCCAACCACAGCAGCCACGGTGACTTCGTGCTGCTCTGGGCCTCGCTGCCACCGGCACTGCGCAAACTCACCCGGCCGGTCGCCGGCGCCGACTACTGGAATAAAAGCGCCCTGCGCCGCTACATCATCAAGCGGGTCTTCAACGGTGTGCTGATCGACCGCGAACGCAAGGAGCCCGGGGACAACCCGCTGCAGCCGATGCTCGACGCGCTGGAGCAAGGCCACTCGCTGATCATCTTCCCCGAAGGCACCCGCAACCAGGAGGACGGTCTGCTGCCGTTCAAGAGCGGGATCTTCCACCTGACCCGGAGCTACCCACAGGCGCAGTTGATTCCGGTATGGATCGCCAACCTCAACCGGGTCATGCCCAAGGGCCGGGTATTACCCCTGCCCCTGCTGTGCACCACCAGTTTCGGCTCGCCGCTGCGACTCGAAGACGACGAAAGCAAAGAACATTTCCTGCAACGCAGCCGCGATGCGCTGCTGGCCCTGGCACCGGAGCAACACTGAAATGGATAGGCAGACCCTGATGTTGTTCGCCGGGATCGGCATGATCCTGGTGCTGGCTTCGCTGATCGGCTTTGTCCTCAAGTGGCGTACCCGAGGCACGCCGAATGCGGTCATCGATAACCTCAACGCCCGGATCAACGCCTGGTGGGTGATGGTGCTGGTGATCGGTATCGCCTTCTGGCTGGGGACCGGCGCGGTGATCCTGCTGTTCTATGCGGTGTCCTTCTACGCCCTGCGCGAATTCCTGACCCTGACACCGACCCGGCGCAGCGACTACCCGGCGCTGGTGGCGGCGTTCTACCTGGCCCTGCCGCTGCAATACTTGCTGATCTACAGCGACTGGTACGGACTGTTCTCGATCTTCATTCCGGTCTATGTGTTCCTGCTGCTGCCGATCCTCGCTTCGCTGGGCGGTGACAGCACGCACTTTCTGGAACGGGCCTCGAAGGTCCAGTGGGGGCTGATGATCGCGGTGTTCTGCGTGTCGTTCGTGCCGGCGCTGCTGACCCTGGAGATTGCCGGTTATGAAGGCCGCAACCTGCTGCTGATCGCCTACCTGGTGATCGTGGTGCAGTTGTCCGACGTGCTCCAGTACGTCTGCGGCAAGCTGTTCGGCAAACGCAAGATCGCGCCCAACCTGTCGCCGTCGAAAACCGTCGAAGGCTTTGTCGGCGGCATCACACTGGCTTCGTTGATCGGTGGCGCGCTGTTCTGGATTACCCCTTTCAATCCCTGGCAGGCGGCGCTGATCGCGTTGTTGATCAACCTGCTGGGCTTTGCCGGCGGCATCGTCATGTCGGCGATCAAGCGCGACCGTGGGGTCAAGGACTGGGGTCATATGATCGAAGGTCATGGCGGCATGCTCGACCGGCTGGACTCGGTGTGCTTTGCCGCGCCGATCTTCTTTCATCTGGTGCGCTATTGGTGGACGTGAGAGGTGTTACGGTGGGCTCGCCAACGTTTTAGCGTTGGCGGGCTGCACTCAGCTCCCCGCACCGGGTAGTCACCTCAACTACACGGTTCATCCTGCATTACAAGCGAGTCACGGACTTGCCCACCGCCGAGCGGGCCAGACACATCATCCGGTCTTCGGCGACAATGCTTCAAGCATGAACCACCGAGATGAAGATCAGGATGTCGTTCATGACGGCTCACTCTTTTATCTCATGTCTCATCGTCGCCACAACCAGATCCTCTGCAAGATCCAGGTTTACACCGTCGGGATTTTTCAAACCCTCACGACTGTACCATTCTTGATTGGCCTCCGGATGTGGACCGACAAGACTGACTGTACCTTTCCCAAAGTTATATATGGCGGCCGCGGCATCTTTATTCGGATATCGGGCAATAACGAGTGCACTCCCGCCTTCTGAATCGGTCGGAAGAACGGGGCCATCCTGGTAATACATCTCACGTTTCTGCCCCCGCCAGCGGCACTGATCGCGCTGCTGGTGTTTGCCGATGGCATTGTCATGTCGGCGATCAAGGGCGACCGTTGGGTTAAGGACTGGGGGCCATATGATCGAAGGCCATGGTGGCATGCTCGACCGGCTGGACTCGGTGTGCTTCGTCGCACCGACCTTTTTTCATCTGGTGCGCTACTGGTGGACGTGAGGGGGGGGGTTATGACTGGCCCACCAACAAATGCCATGCCAAACAGACTATAGATCATGTTCCGATCTGCGCCTATGTGCTCACACTCCATAGGAATGCAAATCCACGATCGAAGCCTGGATGTTGTGTACGCAGATTGCGTTTGCGAGTCGCTGGCAAACTTTATCACCAAGAAAACGTTTACAAAATATTTTTAGCATATTAAGCTTTTTCGAAGTGAGAAGAGGGTCTTCTCATCAAGGGAGCTGCATCTCAGTGAAGGGAATGACATGTCATATGCTAATTACCGCCGTTCAGAACGCCTAGAATTCTGACACCCCCCCTACTTGTTTTTATACCCCACATCCATAGCGAGCAATTTGCAGCGCGCGATGTCTCGAGCATGGAAAAGTGACTCAGTTTCAATAACATACGAAAAGTCTCACACCACAAAACGCATCAGTCAATAAAAAATGGAGCGGTAATGATCAATGAACAGTTTCAAGTAAGCGAAGATCAGGTGATAACGTTTCGTAGGCAGGGCTTTCTTTTCCTGAAAGGTTTTTACAACAAAGATATAACCGATTATTTGAAATCAACCATTGGCGAGCGCATCTCTGCGCCTACTGATAAATATCAGAGCGGTTTTAGCCGTTTGGCATTTGACATGTATGACGGCGACCCGATGATTGCCAGCGTTATTCAAGATGATCATTTCAAACATGTCATGAACACGTTGACGGGCAAAACCTTGTTTTTTGCCCAGGCGCTTTCCTTCGAGCTGGAAAAAAATAAAAACAAGGGTTTCCCTTGGCATATCGGCACGCAAAGTTTCGGCTATCACCAAGCGGAAGACTATGGCTGCACAGTCTGGGCGCCCTTGGTAAATATCGATCCCAAAGGACAACGCGGCGGTCTGGCGTATATCCCTAAAGACGCCGTATCAGGTGCATTCATGTATGAACACATCGATCCTTCAATCTTCCAACTGCTGTCGGAACGTATTGAGCGGGGTGAGGAGACCACCATTGATGAGTTCATGCATCTTCGTGATGGTCCTTTGAATGATCCGGCGATTAAAAAGCTGCTGGATCACTTTGCCGTCGAGGACGAATTCGAGGTGGGTGACGCGCTCATTTTCGACAAAAATGTGATTCACCGGAGCATCATGCTGGAAGATGGCCCGATAGACTCGCGCGCAGCGTTCGTCATGCGTTTCTTCTGCGAGACCAGTACCTATGACTATCGGCGCGCTCACGACCTTGAAATTCCCCGCGAGCATTTCAAATACTCTGGTCCGACGCGGTTTCACTTAGAAGTGGCAAAGGAACAAGGCGAACTTCTTGTTAACAGCCCGTTCTTTAAAGGCCAAGAGTACCGTTCGCTAAAAACCTCGAAAACAAGCTGATTTATCACAAGGGCTTAAGCTCTTTTTTATACGTGGAGATAGACAGTGGAAGAATATCTTTTTTACGTGACGATATCATGCTTGACGATCGCCAGTCCGGGTCCTGGGGTGTTACTGACATTAACAAACTCACTCACCTATGGATTGAAGAATGCTTTGCCTGGAATTCTTGGAGTAGCCCTCGGCATGGGGGGGATCTCCATCATTGCGGCAAGCAGTGTCGGAGCGATTATTTCCAGCTCCGCCTGGATGATGAACATCGTCAAATTACTGGGGGCTGCTTATCTGATCTACCTGGGATTGAAGCTGCTGCGATCCAAGCCGAAACTTCAAAACACCCTCAATGATATAACACACTCTGAATCCCTTCCCAGTGTGACAGCCCGATTCAGGCAGGTTTTTTTCGTTTCGATGCTCAATCCCAAGCCAATTGTTTTTTTCATGGCTCTTTTTCCGCAATTCATAAAAGCAGACCAACCGTTCGCACCTCAATTCACCTTACTGGCATCCACATTTTGCACACTGGTATTCTTGATTCACTTCGTCTATGGATATATCACCACCTCAGCCCGGCAAAAAATATCTCTTGGCAGAGGCTTTTTGATCATCAATAGAGTTGGCGGCATTGTGTTTATCTGCTTCTCAGCCGCACTGATTCTCTCCATAAACGTTAACTTAATAATCAACAGCGTGTAAAACACTCGGCCCTGCCCGCTCCGAAATATAAAATTCCGAACTCATCCAGGCGACTTTTTATTTCGCAACACAGGCAATTTCATCAGAAGAATACACGCTTTATAACGCCTGGTTACAGCAGCCACTGAGTGCCAGGTTTTTCTGTATCTTTCAGGCGGATGGTTGTACCACAAAAATCAGCAAACGACCGTTATGGGTAGACGCTGTTGAAAAATCGGACTGTCAGCTTTCCTGAACTCAGGCCCAACCACCGCCTGTCCAGCCATTTTTTCAAGATATAACATCCAAAACCTGGACATTTTGATTATTTTTAGATATTTTGCCACCCCCCAAGAGAGTCTGCTCAGAACAATAAGCAGCGCCGTATCGACGTATTTCTGACTTCTGCCACCCTGATTGGAGTGCTGTAATGTCAACACCTTCATCCGCTGCAAACACAGGTTCACCGCTGATCTACTCGCTGACCTTCCAGTTATTCATTGGGTTGCTGCTTGGCACCTTCATAGGAATTATCTGGCCGCATTTCGCCGCACAGCTCAATCCGCTGGCCAGTGCTTTTGTCAAACTGATTAAAATGGTTGCAGGCCTAATCGTATTTCTTACCGTAGCCAGCGGGCTTTCTCAGATCAGGAAAGGCGCAGGTCTTGGGCGGCTGAGCGTCGTTACACTGATATATTTTGAGGTTATCAGCACCATAGCGCTGGTGTTGGGATTGCTGCTGGGTAACGTTTTTAAACCGGGTGCAGGTCTATCGATCCCGGCAGATGGTGCTACAACCGTGGCATCGTTTGCTCAAGCCGGCCAGGCGTTGTCTACAGTCGACTTTTTGCTTAATGTCATTCCCAAAACTGTGCTTGATGCGCTGGCGGGTGGAGCGATGTTGCAGATCCTGCTGGTCGCTCTGCTGTTTGGTTATGCATTATTTGCACTGGGTGAACGTGCCGAACCCCTGGCAGAAAATCTCCGTTTGTGGACTGAAGTCAGCTTCAAGGTGGTCAGTGTTATTCTGCGTTTTGCACCTATCGGTGTCTTTGCCGCGGTAGCATTTACGATAGGAAAGTTCGGACTTGCGGCACTAGTGCCACTGATCAAGATGATCGGTCTGGTGTATCTGGGGTGTACGTTGATGATTCTGCTGGTGTTCGCCAGTATTGCGCGGCTCACCGGATTCAGCCTGTGGAGGTTCATCAGGCTTATCCACAAGGAACTGATTATCGCCTTTACAACAACCTCATCGGAAGCGGCGCTACCGGGTTTAATGACCAAACTCCAGGAAGCGGGTTGCAGCAAGAACGTTACCGGATTTGTAGTGCCCGCCGGATATTCATTCAACCTGGACGGGTCATCCATTTATCTCACAGTGGCGGCTCTGTTCATTGCTCAGGCAGCTGGACTTGATCTGGGCTGGTCTGAGCAGTTGTCGTTATTGTTGGTATTTCTGCTGACCTCCAAGGGGGTTGCTGGCGTGAGCGGAGGAGCCTTCGTAACACTGGCCGCTTCCCTAACGATGTTCCCAGACATCCCATTAGCTGGCCTTGCCCTGATTCTGGGTGTCGACCGCTTGATGGACACTATGCGCACACTCACCAACGTTCTAGGTAACGGGGTCGCGACCATGGCTATCGCCCGATGGATGGGGCAACGCAACGGCGATGACCAGGCGCACGCCGCGCGGACAGAGTCAGATCTAATGTTTCAGCCGACGTCAGATTCCATCCCAACGTCCAATCCGGTCGCCTGAATAGTTATCTGAACCTATCCATTCATCACCGGCATGAGCTTGCACCATGAGCGCAAAAAACGACGAGTCCACCAATATCCTCAAGCAACTGGGGCAGATTGCACAGGGGCTGGGTGAAACATTCGCGCCTTTTTGCGAAGTGGTGGTACATGACCTGCAAGACCCCAGTCACGCCATTCATACGATTCACAACAACCTTTCGGGGCGCCAGGTAGGCGATCCGGCAACCGAGCTCGGCCTGGCTCGCATTGCTGATGCGCATTATCCGCAAGTGATCGCCAACTATGCCAACCGCTTTCCTGATGGTCGGCAGGCCAAGAGCACCTCAATAGGGATCAAGGACTCGAACGGCCGGTATGTCGCGGCACTGTGCATGAACCTAGACTTGAGTCTGTTCCAGAGCATGCAAAGCGCGATGGGGCAATTCACCAACGTGGTCAAGAATGGTGTTACGGAAAACCTGGACACCAGCAATGCTGACGCCATTCGCCAGCGTATCGACGAGTTCGCCGCGCGTCAGGCTACGACACCACGCGCACTGAAGGCCGAAGACAAACGTTTGTTGCTTCGCGAACTGAAGGGCACCGGTTATCTGGAAGTACGCAAGTCAATGGAGGTCATCGCCCAGCATTTGGGCGTGTCCCGCGCGGCTGCCTATAGCTACGTGAAATAACCCTGGCCGGTCTCGTACCGACAGTAGGCCAGAAATTTTTTGCCCAAGTGAGGGGCTGGTTCTCCTCGACCTGAATAAAGGTATCGCCATGCTTAATCCCGCTATCCAATGCGCTAATAGCAGCTCCATCCGCCCTCCTGCGGGGCACTATTCTCATGTTTGTATCGCCGGTGGATTTGTGATTATTTCTGGTCAATTACCTATCAACTCCGCGGGACAGGCATTGGCAGACCAGAGTTTCGAGGAACAAACTTGGCAGGTCCTGAGCAATCTTGAACATTGTCTAGTCCGGGCAGGCATCGACAAATACAGCCTAGTGCAGGTACGCGTCTATGTTACCGATATTGATCAATGGCCAGCTTTCAATCGGCTCTACGAGCAATGGTTAGGTGATCACCGTCCCGCACGATCCGTTGCGGGAGTGGCTCAATTGCATTTTGGTTCAGCCGTAGAGGTGGAAGCCATGGCACTTGCGGCGACTGCATAAGCGTATTAATTGCACACACGTCTAAAAACTCTCATATCAAAAAGCGAGGCCCCCATGACCACGACGCAGCTGATGCTCTCTACCTATCAAGACGTCCTTGACGCCGCCGAACGTATCCAGGGCCACGCTCATCGCACTCCGGTGCTGACCTCACGTACGCTGAACGGACAACTGGGTGCAGAGGTTTTTTTCAAATGCGAGAACTATCAGCGCATGGGCGCATTCAAGTTCCGCGGCGCGTTCAATGCAGTAGCTCGCTTCAACGAGCGCCAACGCAAGGCCGGGGTCGTGGCATTTTCTTCCGGTAACCACGCCCAAGGCATCGCATTGTCTGCACGTATCCTGGGTATTCCCGCGACCATCGTGATGCCCCATGACGCTCCGGCCTCGAAAATGGCAGCGACACGCGAATACGGAGCCAGTGTGGTGCTCTATGATCGTTACAGCGAGGACCGCGAAGCCATTGGTCGAAACCTGGCTGAGGAGCATGGCTACACCTTGATCCCATCCTATGACCACCCGGATGTCATCGCTGGGCAAGGGACGGCGACCCTGGAGTTATTGCAAGAAACCGGCCCGCTGGACGCGCTATTCGTCTGTCTCGGTGGCGGTGGACTGTTGGCGGGAGCTGCCTTGGCAACCCGCGCACTGTCACCTGACTGTAAACTTTACGGTGTCGAGCCGCAGACGGGGAATGACGGTCAACAGTCGTTTCGCAGGGGCGAAATTGTACATATCGACACACCGGACACCTTGGCAGACGGAGCCCAGACTCAGCATCTGGGGCACTATACATTCCCAATCATTCGCCGCGACGTTGATGACATCCTGACTGTCACGGATGCCCAGTTGATCGAGGGTATGCGTTTTTTTGCCGAGCGCATGAAGATGGTCGTGGAGCCGACCGGATGCTTGGGGTTGGCCGCTGTACGTGAAATGGGCAAGGCGCTGGAAGGTAAACGTGTCGGTGTGATCGTGAGCGGAGGCAATATTGACCTGGATCGGTACGCCCGGTTGCTGGCGTAGCCTTTAACGCTGACGTTGCGAGTCGGTTGCGCCGGTAAGCCGCTCGCGCATTGACTGGCAAGGCTCTGGAAGGGGCGGAACAGAGGGATGACAGGGTTCAAGCAGTGCCGTTTGCACGGCACCGCTCTTCAACTTCAGGCGCGGGTGGAGAACCCGGGCAGATTCAGCTTGCGCTCGGCCAACCAGCCAAACGTCAGGCCTACGGTGGTCCAGAGCACCAGCTGGATGCCCAGGGAGGCCACGCGGAACTTCCACAGCAGGACCGCCGAGAAAGCCTGCGGCACTTCATTGATGGTCGGGAACAGAGCACCGGCAACCGCCATGATCAGAATGTACAACCCCACCGCCAGGATCGAGCCGCTCCAGATGCCGAGGGCCGGGATCAGCTTACGCGCGGCATTGATCGCAATCACCGCCGCAATCACCGACACCAGCAACATCAGGAAGAACAGCTTGGTGCGCTGCGCGATGGTTTCCGGATCGCCAATTGACGGCGGATTGGACGGGTATTTCAGCCCGGGCACCAGAATCAGCGTGACGAAGGCCGCCAGCGCCAGTAGCGCAGCCAGGCCACGCGGGCCGATCTTGCCGACACGCCCAAGGGAGTAGGCAAACACCAGGGCGAAGATCCCGCCCAGGGAAACGCTGTACACCACCACACCGGTGAACAAACCGAACGTGCTCTGCACCTCGCGGCTCACCAGCTCCTCTTCTTCCGGAGCATCACCGTGCATGTGCGCCATGTGTTCTTCGAAGGCAATCGCCTTGTCGATTTGCGGCTCACCAAACACTTTGGCAAAGCCAAAGGCAAGAATGCCGGCGAGCAAGCCCACCAGCATACCGCGAATCAATAATTGACCGGTCATGTCATGTTCCTTGAATCAGTGGCAGGGGAAACCAAGCAGGTGGCGTCCGTCGTGCACGAATTCGTGGACATACATACCCTTGAACAAAGCCGTCGCGCCCTGCTCCGCACCGACGAAATAAATCGCCAGCATCAACAGCAGGCCGCCAAAAATGGCCCAGGGAAGGATTTCGCCCAACGGAATGGTGGGCAGGGAAACATCGGTCTGCGTAGCAGCGTTATAAGCCATATGAACCTCCAGGGAAGACGCGTCCCAGTACGGATTACGGATTGGAGAAACAGGGTCTGGCTTACGCCTGATAAACAGACGAATACAGTGGCGCGACCGCGCCGGATTTCAACCGGCTTCCTGTTTCTGAACGAGTTGTAAAACGCTCTAGTGAAAAAGCGATAGAACCCCGGCAGTGTACGCACTCCGGCTGACAGCAGCCATAAAAAAGCCGGAGCACGCTGACAGACTCCGGCAGGTACTTCAGGCGCAGGGCTTAGCGCATTACGCCAATTCTGCACGCAGTTGGCGGGCGGCGCTGACCATATGCACCAGGGCAGCCTCGGTTTCCGGCCAGCCGCGGGTTTTCAGACCGCAATCCGGGTTGACCCACAGACGCTCGGCGGGAATACGCTGGGCGGCCTTGCGCAGCAGGTTGGCCATTTCCGAAGCATCCGGAACCCGTGGCGAGTGGATGTCGTAGACGCCCGGCCCGATTTCATTCGGGTAAGCGAAGGCTTCGAACGCCTCCAACAGTTCCATGTCCGAACGCGAGGTTTCAATAGTGATGACGTCGGCATCCATGGCCGCAATGGACTCGATCACATCGTTGAACTCGCTGTAGCACATGTGGGTATGGATCTGGGTTTCGTCACGCACACCGGACGCGCACAGACGGAAGACCTCGGTGGCCCAGTCCAGGTAGTGCTGCCATTGCGCCCGGCGCAGCGGCAGACCTTCACGGAACGCCGCTTCGTCGATCTGCACGATCTTGATGCCAGCGCTTTCCAGGTCCACCACTTCGTCACGAATGGCCAGGGCCAGTTGACGGGCCTGCACTTCACGGGACACGTCCTCACGGGGGAAGGACCACATCAGCATGGTCACGGGACCGGTCAGCATGCCCTTCATCACCTTGTCGGTAAGGCCCTGGGCGTAGCGGATCCACTCCACGGTCATGGCTTTCGGACGGCTCAGATCGCCGAAGATCACCGCGGGTTTCACGCAACGGGAACCGTAGCTCTGGACCCAGCCAAAGCGGCTGAAGACATAACCCTCGAGTTGCTCGGCGAAGTACTCGACCATGTCGTTACGCTCGGCTTCACCGTGCACCAACACGTCCAGGCCCAGGCGCTCCTGGAACTCGACAGCGTGGCGAATCTCGCTCTGCATAGCTTCGGTGTATTCGGCTTCGCTCAACTTGCCTTGCTTGAACGACTGACGCGCCAGGCGGATGGCCGCCGTTTGCGGGAACGAACCGATGGTCGTGGTCGGGAACAGCGGCAGATTCAGGCCGGCGCGCTGCTTCTCGATACGGGTAGCGAACACCGAGTGACGCTGGCTGTCCTTGACGGTGATCGCGGCAACACGAGCTTGCACAGCCGGTTTGTGGATGCGCGGCGAGGCGGCACGGCTGGCTTGAACCGCACGGCTCCTGGCCAGTGCTTGCAGGACTGGAGCCGCTTCGGGTTCGTTGATGCCACGGGCCAGAATCGCCACTTCTTCACACTTCTGCACGGCAAAGGCCAGCCAGCTCTTCAGTTCGGCGTCCAGCTTGTCTTCACGGCCCAGGTCGACCGGACTGTGCAGCAACGAACAGGAAGGCGCGACCCACAGGCGATCGCCCAGGCGCTCATTGGCATGTTGCAAGACCGCCAGGGCTTTTTCCAGGTCGCAACCCCAGACGTTACGGCCGTTGACCAGGCCCAGCGACAGTACCTTGTAAGCAGGCAGGCGATCGAGGATGGTCGGGTATTGCTCAGGGGCACGAACCAGGTCGATGTGCAGGCCGTCGACCGGCAGATTGGCCGCCAGGCCGAGGTTCTCTTCCAGGCCACCGAAGTAGGTGGCAACCAGCTTCTTCAGTGGATCGCGCTGAATCAGGTTATAGGCCCGCTCAAAGGCGTTTTTCCATTCCTGCGGCAGGTCCAGGACCAGGATCGGCTCGTCGATCTGCACCCACTCGACGCCTTGGGCCGCCAGGCGCTGGAAGATCTGACCGTACAGCGGCAACAGGCGATCGAGCAGATCGAGCTTGTCGAAATCGCCACCTTTGGCCTTGCCCAGCCACAGGTAGGTCAGCGGACCGATCACCACCGGCTTGACGTTGTGACCCAGTGCCAGTGCCTCTTCGACCTCTTCAAACAGTTGGTCCCAGCCAAGCTGGAACTGCTGGTCGGCGCTGAACTCCGGCACCAGGTAGTGGTAGTTGGTGTCAAACCACTTGGTCATTTCCTGGGCATGGGCACCGCCGCAGCAGCTGTCGCTGACGCCACGGGCCATGCCGAACAGGGTTTGCAGGGAGATCTTGCCGTCGTGCGGACGGAAACGCTCCGGGATCACACCGAACATCAGCGAATGGGTCAGCACCTGGTCGTACCAGGCGAAGTCGCCGACCGGCAGCAGCTCGACGCCGGCTTTCTTCTGCAGGTCCCAGTGGGCCTTGCGCAGCTCGCTGCCCACGGCACGCAGACCCGCTTCGTTCAGTTCGCCTTTCCAGAAGGCTTCTTGAGCTTTCTTCAGCTCGCGGTCGCGGCCAATGCGCGGAAATCCTAGAGAATGGGCCAGTGCCATGACAAAAAACTCCAATATGTTTGATGGGAGCCATTGTCGACATTCAGCACATACTGAGACAAACTCATTTTAATATTGATGATCACAAGTTTCACTCATGATCATAAATCAATATTACCCATATGAAAGCCGCTCAAGCCCGAATACCCGCCTTTAGGTTCTACACTGGGCCGTAACCCGGACCACTCGAAAGGTAGCGCCCAGATGGAACGTCTCACCGCGAAAGACTTTGCCCCTGAACTGCTTGAGCTGTATGACTACTATGTCCACGGCAAGATCAACCGCCGGGAGTTTCTTGATCGTGCGGCAAAGTTCACCCTCGGTGGCCTCGCCGCCAGCAGCCTGCTGGCGGCGTTGAGCCCGAACTATGCGCTGGCCGAACAGGTGCCGTTTACCGACCCGGACATCCTCGCCGAATACATCACCTACCCCTCCCCCAAGGGCAACGGGCAAGTGCGTGCCTATCAGGTGCGTCCGGCCAAGGCCAGCGGCAAGGTGCCCGCTGTGGTGGTCGTGCATGAAAACCGTGGGCTCAATCCCTATATCGAAGACGTTGCCCGGCGGGTGGCCAAGGCCGGATTTATCGCCCTGGCCCCGGATGGCCTGTCATCGGTCGGCGGCTATCCCGGCAATGACGAAAAAGGCCGGGAGCTGCAACTGACCGTCGACCCGGAAAAGCTCATGAATGACTTTTTCGCTGCCATCGAATGGCTGATGCACCACGACAGCACCACCGGCAAGGTCGGCATCACCGGCTTCTGCTACGGCGGCGGGGTCGCCAATGCCGCCGCCGTGGCCTATCCGGAACTCAGCGCCGCGGTGCCCTTCTATGGCCGTCAGCCAAAGGCCGAGGAAGTGGTGCGGATCCAGGCGCCCCTATTGCTGCACTACGCCGAACTGGACAAGGCGATCACCGACGGCTGGCCCGCCTATGAGCAGGCATTAAAAGCCGCCGGCAAGGTCTATGAGGCGCATATCTACGCCGGGGTTAACCACGGTTTTCACAACGACTCCACACCGAGATACGACGAGGCGGCCGCCAAGCTGGCCTGGGACCGGACCCTGGGGTGGTTCCGGCGCTATCTGGTCTAGGGGGTTATGTCGGAGAAATCGTGGCCAGGAGGCCAATCGCAATTGTCAGTATGAGAAATCCACCCAGGAACATCGCCATCTTGGCCATAAGGCCTCCTCGACTATAAGGTCAGCGCATAACGCGGAGTGCGTAATGAGTTTACGGAGCAGAGCAAACAGAGGTCGTGGCCCGGCATCACAGGCCGTAACCCCGGGCATCTGCACAAGGCTGATCCGTAGGTTCATTGTCGGTCGTGGGCCGAATACATTACAGAGGCAGATAACGATGAAAAATACGGATCAGAACAGCGGGCCGAGCACCCGCTGCACTTTCACCAGCGCCACCCGAAGGGTCTCCATGTCCACGGAACCCAAGGCCAGGCGGATCGCATGCGGCACCTGCACGGAGGTCGCAAAAGGCTCGGCGGTGGACACCGAAATCTGTTCGCGCATCAGCGCCATGGCGATCTGATCAGCCCGCGCCTCTTCCGGCAGGGGCAGCCAGAGAAAGAACGAAGACCGATGGCGAACGGTGTGCAGGCCGCCCAACAACTCGTCGGCCATGGCCTGCCTGGCCTGGGCATCCTTGCGCTTTTGCACCTCGAGCCGGGCAACGGTGCCATCCTCGATCCAGGCGGTGGCAATCGCCGTCAACACCCCCGGCGTGTTCCAGGTGGTCACCCGGATGGTGCGCTCCAACGCCGCCACCCGCGATATCGGTGCCGCGACAAACCCCACCCGCAAACCGGCGGCCACGCTCTTGGACAGACCGGAAACGTAGAGCGTCCTTTCCGGCGCCAGCTCGGCTAACGGCGGCGGCGCTTTCTCCGCCAGGTAGGCATAGGCCGCATCCTCGATAATCAACAGATCATGCTGACGTGCAATCGACACCAACTGTTCGCGCTGATCGGCCGCCATCACCCAGCCCATCGGGTTGTGCAGGGTCGGCATGCTGTAGACGGCACGCACCGGACGGCTGCGGCAGAGCTGCTCCAGGGCATCGAGATCCGGCCCCTGGTCGGTAAGGGGAATAGGCACGATCTCAAGGTGCAGGGCCTGCGCCAACACCTTGAATCCGGGGTAGGTCAAGGCGTCCGCGGCGATCACATCCCCGGGTTGCAGAAACGCCATCAGGATCACCGTCAAACCATGCTGGGCACCGCTGACAATCAGCACCTGCTCGGCCGTCACCCTCAACCCACGCGCCGCCAGGTGACGGGCGACCGCTGCCCGCTCGTGCAGGCGCCCGGCATGGGGGTGGTAGAGCAGCAAGGACTCCAGGTCGCCGGACAACGCCAACTGGCGCAAGGCCGTGCGCAACTGCTCGGCCTGCCCCGGCGACGAGGGATAGTTGAAGTTGAGATCGACCATCCCCTGGGTAACGTCGGGCTGGTCGATGCCCAGGCCGGAAGGCAGGGACGTCTCCCGGACAAAGGTGCCGCGCCCCGTTTCCCCGCTGACCAGGCCCATGGCTTCAAGCTCCCCATAGACCCGACTGGCCGTCACCAGGGCCAGACCGTGGGTGGCGGCCAACTGGCGATGGGTGGGCAGGCGAGCGCCAGGCGGCAAGCGCCCCGAGCGGATATCGGCGGCAAAAACGTCAACCAGTGATTTATACCGGGAACGGGGCATCGGCAGATGTATCCATGACAATATTTTGATTGTATCAATACTCAGTCATAGCATGCGCCTCAAGCAACCCGAACCTTGAGTGTGAAGCGAAAATGGAACGAACCTCGCCCCTGAACACCCCAGCGCTGGCCAAAAATACCAGCGGCTGGCTCAATGGATTTATCGGTGTGTTGATCTTCAGCGGCTCGCTACCCGCGACACGGGTGGCGGTGCTGGAGTTCGACCCGGTGTTTCTGACCGTGGCCCGGGCGAGCATCGCCGGGGTTCTGGCGCTGTGCCTGCTGTTGCTGTTCAGGGAGAAGCGCCCTGACCGCAGCCAACTGCTGTCCCTGCTGGTGGTAGCCATCGGCGTGGTGCTCGGCTTTCCGTTATTGACGGCACTGGCCTTGCAGTACGTGACCTCGGCGCACTCCATTGTTTTCCTCGGTTTGTTGCCGCTGGCAACCGCGGTCTTCGGTGTACTGCGCGGCGGCGAGCGGCCCCGGCCGGTGTTCTGGTTCTTTTCCGTGCTGGGGAGTCTGCTGGTGGTGGGGTTCGCCGTGTCCCAGGGACTGAGCGCCTCGCCCCGGGGCGATATCCTGATGCTGCTGGCGGTGCTGGTCTGTGGTCTGGGTTATGCCGAAGGGGCGAAACTCTCACGGACGCTGGGAGGCTGGCAGGTGATTTCCTGGGCGCTGGTATTGTCGCTGCCGGTGATGCTCCTGCTGACGGGATTGCTCACACCCGCCTCGTTCACGGGGATCAGCCCACCGGCCTGGTTGAGCCTGGCGTATGTCTCGCTGTTCAGCATGCTGATCGGTTTTGTGTTCTGGTATCGCGGGCTGGCCCAGGGCGGGATTGCCGCCGTGGGACAGTTGCAGCTTTTGCAGCCGTTTTTCGGCTTGGCCCTGGCGGCGACTTTACTCCACGAGCACGTCAGCCTGGGCATGCTGGGGGTCACGGTGGCGGTGATTCTTTGCGTGGCCGGCGCACGGAAATTCTCCAAGTAAACGCCGTCCCTTGTAGGAGCCTGGCTTGCCAGCGATAAGGCCCTCAAGCCCTGCATCGATCATCCGGCCGCCATCGCCGGCAAGCCGGGCTCCTACATTGACCGCGTTGACCTGAAGACGGTATCTCCAGCCCTACACCCAGCGCTTGAACAACACGCTGGCATTGACCCCACCAAAACCGAAGCCATTGGAGAGCGCGTACTCCATGGGCAACTGCCGGGCCTGACCACGAATCAGATCAAGACCTTCGGCGAGCTCATCGGGGTTATCCAGATTGAGCGTTGCCGGCGCCACCTGATCACGCAACGCCAGAATCGTGAAGATCGCCTCGATCCCACCCGCAGCCCCCAACAGATGCCCCGTGGCGGATTTGGTCGAACTGATGGCCGGACCACCCGCTGTCCCGAACACCGCCTTGATGGCCGCCAACTCGCCCTTGTCGCCCACTGGGGTCGAGGTGGCGTGTGCATTCAGGTGCTGGACCTGGGACGGCTCGATACCGGCCTGGCGCAATGCCTGCTGCATGGAGCGCCGAGCACCGTCGCCATCTTCCGGGCCGGCAGTCATATGGTAGGCATCGGAACTGGTGCCGTAACCCACCAACTCGGCGAGGGGTTTGGCACCGCGGGCCAGGGCATGCTCCAACTCCTCGATCACCAGCAGGCCGGCGCCCTCTCCCATGACAAAACCATCGCGGGCCTGATCGAAGGGCCGGGAGGCGAGCTGCGGCGTCTCGTTGTAATCACTTGAAAGTGCCCGGGCCGCCGCGAACCCGGCCAGGCTGACCCTGTGGATGCAGGCTTCCGCACCACCGCAGACCGCCACGTCGATCTCCCCCGCACGGATCATCCGGGCCGCATCGCCGATGGCCTGGACGCCGGCGGCGCAGGCGGTCACCGGAGCACCCAATGGCCCCTTGAGACCGTAGCGGATCGAGACGTGACCGGCCGCCATATTGCTGAGAAACGAAGGGATGGTGAACGGCGACAGACGCCTCGGTCCCTTGCTGTCCGTGGTGCGCACCGCTTCGGCGATGGCGGGAAAACCGCCGACACCGGAAGCAATGATGGTTGCCGTGCGTTCCTGCGCCTCCGGGGAAGCGGGAGCCCAGCCGGCCTGGGCCAGGGCCTCATCCGCCGCCGCCAGGGCGAACAGGATGAAACGGTCCATCTTGCGCTGCTCCTTGGCCGCCAGCAGCTGATCCGGATCGAAGCCGGCTTCCGGGTCCTGGGCACGGTCCTGGACCTGGCCGCCGATACTGATCGACAGGTCGCCGATCAACTCCGCCGGCAACTGTCGGATACCGGACTGGCCGGCCAGCAGGCGCTGCCAGACCTGTTCGACTCCACAGCCCAACGGGGTCAGTGCGCCCATGCCCGTGACGACAATGCGTTTGCTCATGACGATCCAACTCCTTCCGTTTCTTGAGTGAGGTAATGGCTTGTGGACGCTACTATCATCATGAAAGTAACATACCCGCCTCACAAATATCCGCGCGCCCCGACAGGAGCCCCCATGCAACGCAAGACCCTGAGCCATGCCGAATGCCCGGTAGCCCGCAGCCTTGAGCGCGTGGGCGAGTGGTGGAATATCCTGATCATGCGCGATGCCCTGCATGGCCTGAAACGCTTCGACGAATTCTCCCGCAGCCTGGAGATTGCCCCGAACATGCTGACCCGGCGCCTGAATGGGCTGGTGGATGCGGGCCTGCTCGAACGTCAGCCCTACAGCCAGCGTCCGCTGCGCCATGAATATGTGCCGACGGCCAAGGGCGAGGATTTTCGCGTGGTGCTGATGGCGTTTGTCGAATGGGGCAATCGCCATTACGCGCCGGAAGGCGAAAGCGTGCAGATCGTCGAACGCGGGAGCGGACGACCGTTGCAATTGATGATGGCGGATATCGCCGATGGACGTCCGGTGCCGTTGGACCGTAGCACAGTGCAGGCCGGGCCGGCTGCCAGTGAGCAGATGCGCCAGCGGCTGGCATGATCTTAGGTACGAGAAGGAAAATGGCAGGGGCGGCTGGATTCGAACCAACGCATGGCAGGATCAAAACCTGCTGCCTTACCGCTTGGCGACGCCCCTGTAGCTGTTGCGACGAATGCTTGACACTCGCTTTTGATCTTGCAGCTTGCGAACCCGAGAAGGGTCACTGCAGGAGTGCGCGGAAATTTATCAACTTTCGCCTCGCCTGGGAAGCCCCAAGGTAAACAAATTTGTTTTAAAACAGCCACTTATTCTTGAGCGCGGTCGGGTACTCGCCGTTTGAGCTTTCTGAACGCCTGTGGCTCCCAGACACGCATGGCCAGCAGCAGCGCCGTGCCGCGCTTCTCGGACAAGGGTGCGCTCAGGGATTCGCTGTGAAGCGCTGCCAGCTTGCCGCGCAACCTGTGCATTTCGACCTGCAACTGGGCGTACGCCGCCTTCGTCAACATGCCATGGGCAAAGTCCAGGGTCTCGTCAGCAAGGTCGAAGCGGCTGGCCATAAAATCGGGTAGCCCCTGTTGCACAAAGAAGTGCCGGATAGGCCCGTCCGGCAGCCAGTCAAAATCTCGTGCGACAAGCAGCCGGATACGGTTGCCCGGCTTCAGATCCGCAAGCCCCATCCGCTCCAGCACCAGCAAGTGCTTGATGCACTCGGCCTTCGACAGGTGATAGGCCGACACCATGTCCTCCAGTGACCATTGGTTCAACGCACACACGGCCACCAACAGCAGCTTCTCATTTGAGACCAGTTGCGCTTCCTGTTCATGGGTCAGCATTTGCAGACGCGGTGCCGATGCTTCGGACTCCTGAAGCAGTTCCGCCATCGTCAGCCCCAGCAGGTCACAGAACTGGGCAAGGCGCTCGACCGTCAGCCGTCCGCTGGCCAACAGCCGTTTCACGCTGGGTTCCGAGAGGTCCAGCGCCTGGGCAACGTCGCGATAGGTCATTCCCGCTGACTTGAGGCGCTGCTTGATCGTCGCGATGAGCTGGGTAATTGGAGTCATTAAGTATTGGAATCCGATACTGAAGGTATCAGCATAAGGAAATACAAAGGATAAAGGTGTGAAATATGCACCCTCCCCCCATACTGGCCCTTCAAGAGAACAAGGAGGCCAGCATGTCCATTAGCAGCGCAATGAACAGCGTCATACGTTCGAAGGGGGTGCAAGGAAGTGCGCACGTCGAGTTGCCTGTCGCAGGACCATCGGTGGGCGATCTGCAAATCGGCGACCTGGTTTTTATCCGCGTCACCGCGCGCCCCTTCCTCGAAGTGGCCAACGCCACGAACTCATGGACCAACCATGTAGGCGTCGTCGTCGGTAACCGTGGCGATGACCCCCTGATTGCGGAGAGCACTTTTCCTTTTGCCCGAACCACGCCGATGACGCGTTTCCTGGAGCGCTCCGAGCACGGACGCTGCGCAGTCGCGAGGCTGACAGCGCCGCTCAATGAGCGGCAGCGCAGCGAGCTGGTGAGTGCAGCTGAGCGTCGGATGGGGACCTTCTACGACACCGGTTTCAATATCAGCTCACGACGCCAGTTCTGCTCCCGCTTCGTGCGTGAAGTCATCCAGGAGGCGACGGACATCCAGCTCGGCGACGTGGAGACGTTTGCCACGTTATTGCAGGATAACCCCGATCCGAAGCTTGCCTTCTGGCGCTTCTGGTACTTCGGCCGGATTCCATGGCAACGGCATACCGTGACGCCGGCAAGCGTACTGCGAAGCCCGCATTTGCGCGTCATTTTCGACGCATAAGGAGATGCCTTGGGAGCAGCGCAACCTTGCGCAAAACGGGGTTGTTGATGCCGACCTACCGTACACCTGCGTGACAAGTCTCAGGTACAGATCAGGAAAGCCTTTGGCGCACTGGCATCCGGCCAAGGCTTGACGTTATTGTCGAGCTTTCCCGCCTCTCGATCCCGGAGCCTGCCATGAACCTGCCGACGCTGATCCTGTTTATACCGGCGTGCTTCGCCCTGAACATGGCTCCTGGCCCGAACAACCTGCTCTCGGTGAGCAACTCGACCCGTTATGGCTTTCGCACCTCTTGCCTGGCGGGCTTCGGCCGCTTGCTGGCATTTGCCGGCATGATCGCCCTGGCCTCCGCGGGCCTGGCGGTGGTGCTGCAGACCTCGGAGCTGCTGTTCTATGGCATCAAGATTCTCGGCGCGGCCTATCTGATCTACCTCGCCATCCAGCTCTGGCGCGCCAACCCCGATGCCGCCACCCGCGCCCAAAGCGCCCCCGCCAGCCTGCGCGCCCTCGCCCGCCAGGAGTTCCTGGTCGCGGCCGGTAACCCAAAAGCCATCCTTATCTTCACCGCCTTCCTCCCCCAGTTCATCGACCCGACCCAGGGCATCTCCGCCCAGTTCGCCGTACTCGGCGCCCTGTTCCTGATGCTGGAATTGATCGCCATCAGCGCCTACGCCTATATGGGTGTGCATATGCGTCGCTGGTTCGCCGAACCCAAGGGCAAGCGCCTGTTCAACCGAGGTTGCGCGGTGCTGTTGTCAGGGGCGGCTTCGGTGCTGCTGATGGCGCGCAGAGCCTGAGCATTCCCGAGCGCCCCGCCTCCACACATCAAGCTTTGAGTGTTCCGGCCGATCTAACCTGTTAGAGGGCGGAAAAGCCCTCATATTTACGGTTTGATATGGAGGAGATTGCTCAATGCTTGCACCCATCAACAGGATGCTGGAAAACATCAGCGTCAGGACCAAGCTCGCCATAGGATTCGGCGTGGTCATACTGCTGACCCTGTTGATTGCAATCACCGGTTGGTTGGGTATCCAGTCACTCAGCAACCGTAGTGACCGAATTCTGGATATCGCCAAGCTGAACGATCTGGCCAAGGACGTGCGCATCGGGCGCCTGTCCTACACACTGACCGCCGACCCACAGCATGCCGCGAACGTGGTCAAGCTCCTGGACAGTCTCGACAGCCACCTTGCCGAGAACCGCTCGACCTTCGTGGCCCCGCGAGATCTTGCGCAGATCGAATCTGCCGGCGAATCGGTCAAACGCTATCGCACGCACTTCAACGATTTCAGCCAGGCCATCCAGGCCCGCGATGCGACGCGCGCCGTGTTTGGCAATCATGCCGACGCCGCCGTGGCCGAACTGCAAAAGCTCAAGGACAGCGCCGCCTCGGCGAGCGGCAATCAGGCCCAGATCGACGCCGTGGTCAACGCGCAGATGCTGGTCCAGCAGGCAAGGTTTCAACTCCGAGGCTACAGCTACAGCCTGAAAGCCGAGCTTGAACAACCAGCCAAAGAGGCCATCGACCAGGCCGGCGCTTATATAAAGACCCTCAACGAGTTGCTGCCGTCGGCCCCGCCTGAAAGCCTGCAGCGCCTGCAACAATCAATGGCCGGCTATCGCGCCACCGTCGGCCAGTTCGCCGAGGCCCAGGTCAGGGCGGAAAAAATCCAGGCGCTGCTCAACGATGACATCGCCACTCTCTTCGCGGCGAACAAGCAATTGGCGCAGAACCAGGCCGAACAGAGTCTCGCTGACGTCCTCAACGCCCGCAATTGGCTGGCAGGTGCCTTTCTCGCCGCCTTGCTGCTCGGCATCATCGCGGCCTGGACCATCACCCGCCTGATCGTCGGCCCGTTGATGGAAACCCTGCGTCGGGCCGAGCAGGTGGCCGCCGGCAACCTGAGCGCCAACGTCACGGTGTCACGTCGCGACGAACTGGGTGCACTGCAACTGAGCATGCAGCGTATGACGCTCAACCTGCGGGAATTGATCGGCGGCCTGCGTGAAGGCGTCATACAGATTGCCAGTGCCGCCGAGGAACTGTCGGCGGTCACCGAGCAAACCAGTGCCGGGGTGAACAACCAGCGACAGGAAACCGACCAGGTCGCCACGGCCATGAACGAAATGGCCGCAACCGTCCAGGAAGTCGCGCGCAACGCCGAACAGGCCTCCACGGCCGCCGTCAGCGCAACCCGTGAAGCCCGCGAAGGTGGCGAAGTGCTTGGCCAGGCCATGAACCAGATCGACAAACTGGCTAACGAGGTCAATCACTCAACCACCGCGATGGGTGACCTCAAGCAGGAAAGCGACAAGATCGGCAGCGTTCTCGATGTCATCAAGTCCGTCGCCCAGCAGACCAATCTGCTGGCCTTGAACGCCGCGATCGAAGCGGCGCGGGCCGGAGAAGCCGGGCGCGGCTTCGCGGTGGTGGCCGATGAAGTGCGTAGCCTGGCACAACGGACCCAGACCTCGACCGAAGAAATCGAACAACTGATCAGCGGGCTGCACAACGGTACCGAAAAGGTCGCCAGCAGCCTCGAGAGCAGCCGCACACTGGCGCAAAGCAGTGTCGAATTCACGCGTCGGGCCGGCGTTTCGCTGGACGGTATCACCCAGTCGGTCCAGGCCATCGAATCGATGAACCATCAGATCGCCACTGCCGCCGAGCAGCAGAGCGCGGTGGCGGAAGAGATCAACCGTAGCGTGACCAACGTCCGCCAGATTTCCGAACAGACCTCGGCAGCCAGTGAGGAAACTGCAGCGTCCAGCATCGAACTCGCCCGGCTGGGGGTTCACCTGCAGACGCTGGTAGGAAAATTCACACTCTGAGAAATGGCAGAGCGGATCGGGTCGGTTTACTCGTAGACTGTCACCCGATTACGCCCGCCCTTCTTCGACGCATACAAGGCCTGGTCCGCCCAGGCGATCAGGTCGGCATGACTGATTGAAGGCAGGCTCAGGTCAGCCACCCCCAGGCTGATGGTGAAGCGGATGCTCTGGCCTTCGTGCACAACTTCCAGGGCTTCGATGGCCTTGCGCAAACGCTCGGCAAAAAAGCGCGCCCCGGCCTTGTCGGTATCCGACAGCACCACGCCAAACTCCTCGCCGCCATAACGCCCGGCCACGTCGCTGTCGCGCACATGCTCGCGGACCAGATCGGCCACGTGCTCGATGACCTTGTCCCCGGCCTGGTGGCCATAGGTGTCGTTGACCCGCTTGAAGTGGTCGATATCGAACATCACCAGGCTCGTGGCATTGCCATAGCGCTGGTTCCGGGCATAGGCGGCCTTGAGGCTTTCCTCCCAGTGCCCACGGTTGTACAGGCCCGTCAGGCGGTCGGTGCTGGAGAGTTTCTGCAACTTGGCATTGGCCGCCTGGAGCTGATGGCGGTTGGTGGCCACGTCGGTGACGTCATAGATCACCAGGCAGATATGGGTGATGGTGCTGTTGGTGGAACGCAACGGCAGCAACGTGGTGTTCTGGTACATGAAGTCTTCCTGGCCGGTGATCGGCTGGTAGTTCTTGAACCGCACCAGGTAAGGCCGCTGCTCCCAGATGGTGAACGCCGGCGTGCCCAGGGTCGCGACACTCTCCACCTTGCGGCTGAACCATTCGCGATCGACTTCGGGAAACAGGCTGAAGAAGGACTGGCTGCTGGCGTCCTTGGGCTGCACCCCGGAACGGTTTTCCATAAAGGTGTTCCAGACCTGCACGCAATAGTCGCGGTCCAGTACCACCACGCCGACGTCGATGCTCTGGACAATCGCCAGCAACCAGTGAAACTCGTTCAGATCGAGAGTGTCGTTCATGGCTCAGCTCATCAGGTAGGCGAGTTTGTCGGTCAACCGCTGGATGGAGTCTTCCGTGAACAACAACAGCAAGTCGAAATGAATATCGTGCCCTTCCAGGCTGTAGCTGATTTCTACCGCCAAGGTCTTTTTCCAGCGCTGCTGGTTGACCCGGATCAGTTCGTCGATGGCCGCGTGCTGCCCGAGAATCTGTGGGTGGCCCTGGGAAAACACCACGTCGATCTGCTCGGCAATACTGCTCAGGCAGGCGCCAATCAGCACGCTGGAGAGGTCCAGCAACATTTCCAGATCCGAATACTCGGTGCCCTGACGCTGCATCAACTGCGCCATGTCGGCGATTTCCGAGTCATGGAACATCAGCAGGGCTTCGCCGGCAATGCCGCTGCCGATAAAGCCCTGGCAAATGGCGGTGAGCTGGTTGCCGTTGCCGGCATCCATCAGCGCCATGTGCAACTCGCCCACTTCGAGGATATTCACGTTCGGCACCGGCAAGTGCACGAACACCCCCAGCACCTTGGCGATCAGCGCCGCCGCACGACCGATGGCCACGTTGACCGTTTCGCGAAAGGCATCGCGAAAGCTGATTTCGGCCGTCGGTTCAGGGCGAGCGGCCAACGGCGCCGGACCGGGGGCATTGAGCAGCCCCAGTCCGTCGAGGGTCTCGCGCAGCTCGTCCTGGTCGAAAGGCTTTTTCAGGAACGCCAGCGCCCCCAATTCGTGCACCCGGCGCACGGCCTCTTCCTGGACGTCACCGGAGATCACGATCACCTGTGCCTGCAACCCTTCGGCACGAATCGCCGAGAGCACCTGATAGCCATCCATTTCCGGCATGGTCAGGTCGAGCAGCACCACTTGCCCCAAACCCTTGCGGATGGCCTCCATCCCCTGCCGGCCATCGCTGGCCTGGGTAATCGAGACCTGCCACTCTGCCGGCAGCGCCCGTAAAACCTGCTTACGGGCCATGTTGGAGTCATCACACACAAGTAGGGGAATCACTGACACAGACCGGTGCTCATCTTATTGGGGTATCAGGGAAAGCATTAATGGCATGATGCCATAAGTTTTACAAAACATGCTCAGCGTATAGGTTTTATTGAGAACTACGTCCGATATTCCAACAGCTTAGGCGCAATCGAGCCTCAGGGGATGGCTTAGGTCAACTAAGTGGATCGACGGTGTCACCCAACGGGCGTTTTATGGCCGCAGCGAAAAGCGCTCGCGATAGGCCTGGGGCGTGATGCTCATGGCCCGCAGAAAGCTGCGGCGCAGGGTTTCCTCGCTGCCGAAACCACAGCGGGTGGCAATCCGCTTGATCGGCAGCGCGGTGTCGCTCAGCAGGCGCCGGGCGGTTTCCACACGGATCTGCTCGATGGCCCGGGCCGGCGTCTGCCCGGTTTCGGCGCGGTAGTGACGGACAAAACTGCGCTCGCTCATGCCCGCCTGCTGCGCCAGGATCGGGATCGACAGGTCCTGCGCCAGGTGCTCGGCGATCCAGGCCTGCAAGTCGCCAAAGCGGCTGCCGGCCTTCTGCAAGGACAAGGTGGCGCTGAATTGCGACTGCCCGCCCGGACGTTTCAGGAACACCACCAGATGCCGGGCGACCTCCAGCGCCACGGGGCGCCCCAGGTCCGCTTCAACCAGGGCCAGGGACAAATCGATGCCTGCCGTCACCCCCGCCGACGTCCAGACCGGGCCGTCGTTGATAAAAATCGGATTGGGCTCGACCCGCACCCGCGGGTACTGCGCGGCCAATTGTTCGCAGCGGGTCCAGTGGGTGGCCACCCGCCGCCCGTCCAGCCAGCCACTGGCCGCCAGCAGGAAAGCCCCGGTGCAGACCGAAGCGACCCGGCGTGCGCAACTGGCCTGCTGGCGTACCCAGGCCACCAGCGCCGGGTCCTCGGCGGCCGCGTAAGTCCCCCAACCACCGGAGATGATCAGGGTGTCGCACGACACCCCCGTCGCCGGCAAAGGCTCAGCCACCAGGGCCAGCCCCGCCGAACTCATCACCGGTTCGCGCTGGTCGGCAATGACGCTCACGGCATAAGGCAGCGGCAGGCCCTCGGCACGGGCCAGGTCGTTGGCCGAGGCAAAGACCTGCAACGGCCCCGTGACATCGAGCACCTGCACATTGGGAAAGGCCAGGATGCGGATCGTTCTGGGGGTATTCATGGGGATTGGCGTGAAACGTGGGGTCAATGGCGGATACGCCAAAGCCTACGAAACTAAAGTAGGTTCGTCCAGCCTCGCCGGACCCGTTTATCCACTTCCAAGGAGCTATCGCCATGACGCTGCATATCGGCTTTCTGTTGTTCCCCAAAGTCCAACAGCTGGACCTTACCGGCCCCTACGACGTCCTGTTCTCGCTGCCGGATGCGCGGATCCACCTGATCTGGAAAGACCTGGCCCCCGTCACCTCCAGTACCGGCCTGGTCTTTACGCCGACGACGACGTTCGAAGACTGTCCGCCCCTGGACGTGATCTGCATTCCGGGCGGTGCCGGGGTAGGCCCCTTGATGGAAGATGCCGAGACCCTCTCGTTCATCGTCCGACAGGCCGCCCAGGCACGCTATATCACCTCGGTCTGCACCGGTTCCCTGGTACTGGGTGCCGCCGGGCTGTTGCAAGGTCGCAAGGCCACCACGCACTGGGCCTATCACGACCTGCTGGCGCCTCTCGGTGCCATCCCCGTGAAAGACCGTGTGGTACGTGACGGCAACCTGCTGACCGGCGGCGGCATCACCGCCGGGATCGATTTTGCCCTGACCCTGGTCGCCGAACTGGTGGGGGCACAAGAGGCCCAGGCGATCCAGTTGCAGCTGGAATACGCACCGGCACCGCCGTTCAACGCCGGCAGCCCGGAGACGGCGCCCGCGGACGTGCTGGCCATTGCCCTGCAGCGGGTGGCGGAACCGCAAAAGCAGCGCGCTCTGATCACCGAACGTGTCGCCCGGCGTTTGCAACAAGCGGGTTAATCGCGCTCCCACGGCAGATCCAGCAATGCCGAGCCCAGGCTCTTGCCGTGGGCATCCAGCGCCAGGGAGCGGGTCACTCCGCCACGGAGGATGCCCGGCAAGACGAAATTCAAGGCCCGCACCCCCGGTACTGCATAACGCCGTACCGGTCCGGCTGCCGGATCGAGCAAGGGCGCAAAGTAGTCCGCCACCCGTTCGGCCGTCAGCCATTCGCATAACCCGGGGTAGTCCTCGGCCCGATAAGCGATCACCGAGATATTCGAGGTGTCGCCTTTGTCGCCGGTGCGCGAATGGGCAAAGGCGCGCAATTCAAGACCACTCATGAGCGTTCCTCCAGATGTACCGTAGCCGTCAGGTTTTCCCGTGGCAGCAGCAGCGACGCCACCGCTACCACCTGCCGCACACTCTTGCTTGCGCCACCACCGCCGGACGGACCGTTGGTGTACAGCGTCTCTACTTCATTACCGACACGCAGCGCATCGGCCCGATCGACACAACGCGCCGCCACCCGCAAGCGCACTTCCCAGGGTTCACCCTGCCCTCGCGCACTCAGCGCTTCGCCATACAGGGCATCAACGCCGATCAGTTCCGCACGGACCTCTTCAGTTTTCACACCGATGATTTCCAGGCGCTGCAAGACAATCTCCCGCGCCAGCCGTGCCCGGGACAAGGCGCCCGGACCACCGTAGGACATCTGCCCTTCACCGATCCAACCGTCCAGGTAACCGACCGAGACCTTCAGCATCTCCGGACGCTGGCGCCCGCTCGCCCCCTGCACGCCGACCCGGTCCGCGCCCTCTTCGACAAAACTCACGCCCTGAAAATCCGCCGTGACATCCGGCGTCAGGTAGGCCGCCGGGTCATGCACCTCATAGAGCAACTGCTCCGTGCAAGTCGCCGCGTCCACCCGGCCGCCGCTACCCACAACCTTGGTAATGGTCGCCCGGCCCTCGGCATCCACTTCCGCCAGGGGAAAGCCCAGGCGCGCCAGGTCCGGCACCTCCTTGACGCCCGGGTCGGCAAAGTAACCGCCGGTGATCTGCCCCGCGCACTCCAGAAGATGGCCGATCAGGGTGCCACGGCCCAGGCGCGGCCAATCGTCCGCCGCCCAGCCGAACTCGAAGCACTGCGGCGCGAGAAACAACGATGGATCGGCCACCCGGCCGGTGATCACCACATCGGCATCGGCCGCCAGGGCCTGGACAATACCTTCCGCCCCCAGATAGGCATTGGCAGAGACCAGTCGCTCGCCCAACTGCTCGACCCGCAGACCGTTGTCCAGCCAACGGCTCGGTTCGGCACGCAGCACCTCAAGCACGTCGTCACCGGTCACCGCGGCAATCTTGAGCCCGGGCAAACCCAGCTCGATGGCGATCCGCCGGACCTCCCGCGCGGCGGCCAGGGGATTGGCCGCGCCCATATTGGTGATGATCCGCAGGCGCCGCCCAGCGCCGCCGACGAAGGGCAGCACGCGCTCCATCCGCTCACGCAACAAGGGGTCGTAACCGCCCTCGGGATCACTGAGCCGGGCCTGTTGTGCCAGGGCAATGGTCCGTTCGGCCAGGCACTCGAACACCAGGTAATCCAGCTCGCCCTTGGCCGCCAGTTCCACCGCCGGTTCAATGCGGTCGCCCGAATAGCCGGCACCGGAGCCGATACGCAAGGTTTTCATCGCAAGGTCCCTCCTATCAAAAGATGCCCAGAAGCAACGCCGTCAGGGTCATCAACACCGAGGCGGCGAGCAGGAAAGGAATGGTGAAACGCTGGTGATCGGCCAGTTCGATCTTGCACAGGCCCACCAGCAGAAAGGTCGCGGGGGTCAGCGGGCTGACCGGAAAACCGGTGGTATGCACCCCCAGCAAGGACGCCTGGGCCACCTGCAACGGCTCCACCCCCAAGGCCTTGCCGACCTCGGCGATCACCGGCATCACGCCGAAATAAAAGGAGTCCGGATCGAACAACAGGCTCAGCGGCATCGACAGGAAACCCACCACTGCCGGAATCAGCTTGCCGTGGCCGGCCGGGATCTGCGCCACCGCCACTTCGGCCATGGCCTTGAGCATGCCGGTGCCCTGCATGATGCCGGTAAAGACCCCGGCCGCCAGGAGAATACTGGCCATGGTCAGGGCGGTCTTGGCATGGGCGTCGATGCGAGCACGCTGGGCGTCGACATTCGGATAGTTGAGGCACAGCGCAACCACGGTGCCGAGCATGAACATCACCACCGGGTCGACCCAACCGGCGATCATCACCGCCATCACCAGCACCGTCAGCAACAGGTTGGCCCAGAACAGGCGTGGACGCCGCAGGGCTTCTTCATCCGCACTGATCACCCGGCTCGGCACGCTGCCCATGGCCAGACCCGCGCCCAGACCCAGACGTCGTTCTTCACGCCGGCCCAACCACCAGGCACAGGCGAAGACAAACAGCAGACCGACGATCTGCACCGGAATCAACGGCTGGAACAGGTCCGCCACCGGCACGTGCAAGGCTGCCGACGAACGCAGCACCGGGCCGGTCCAGGGCAGGAAATTCACCCCGGCGGCCATCGCCGCGACACAGGCCAGGATCCGTCGGTCAATGCCCAGTCGCGTATAGAGCGGCAACATCGCCGGGATGGTCACCAGAAAGGTCACCGCCCCGGAACCGTCCAGGTGCACCAGCAATGCCAGCAAGGCGGTGCCCATGACAATCCGCGTGGGCCGCGTGCCCACCGTGCGCAGGATGCGATCGATGATCGGGTCGAGCATGCCGGCATCCGTCATCACCCCGAAAAACAGGATGGCGAACACGAACATGCCCACCACCGGGGCGACGTTCTTGATGCCGGTGACGATAAAGGCACTGGTTTGCAGACCGAAACCACCGAGCAGCGCGGCAATGATCGGCAAGGCAATCAGCGCGACCAGGGGCGAGAGACGCTTGCTCATGACAGCCGCAAGCAGACAGACGATGGTGATGACACCCAACGTGGCGAGCATGGGAAGACTCCGGGGCCGCTCAAGGGCGGACAGTTATTGTTTTCCCCAGAGTATTGGAACGCGGTTAAGCTTTGTAAATTGGAATGTTCACTGCCATGCATTCGGAAAAACAGAATGAAAAACGCCGTCCAGCATATCCGCGCCTTTCTGACGGTCGCCCAGACCGGTAGCTTCGCCCGCGCCGCCACCTTACTGCACCTGTCGCCCTCGGCGCTGACGGTGCAGGTCCAGCAGTTGGAAGAGTGGCTCGGCGTCACCCTGCTGGAACGCAGCCCGCGCCAGGTCAGCCTGACCGGCGCCGGCCAGCAGGCCCGTGGCCCCATGGAGAAACTGTTGCTGGATTTGGACAATATCGTCAGTGGCTCCCGCGACCTGGCCAGCCTGCAACGGGGCGTGGTGACCCTGGCCGCCTTGCCGTCGATCTGCTCGGGCGCCCTGCCGCCGCTGCTCAAACAGTTTCGCCAGGCTTATCCCGGTATCGAAATCCGCCTGCGGGACGTGGTCGCCCAGCGTATCGACAGCCTGGTACGGGAGAACGAAGTGGACTTCGGACTGGGCGTACGGGCTCGGCTCAATCATGGCCTGGACTTCGAAGTGGTCATGGTCGATCGCTTGTGCCTGTTCCTGCCCGACGAACACCTGCTGGCGCGCAAGACAAGCGTCAGTCTGCCGGACTTGAGCGGCCAGCCGATGATCCTCACCGGACGCGACAGCAGCGTGCGCGAACGGGTCGAGCAACTGTTCGACGAACAAGGTTTGACACTGGTCCCGGGGCTGGAAGCCAACTACATGTCCACAGTCCTGGCGTTGGTGCGCCAGGGGTTGGGCATGGCGCTGTTGCCGGAATCGGCGGATGACGGCCTCAGCGGCCTGCAAAAACGCCCCGTGGAACACCCCGGCGTCAGCCGCGAGATCGGCCTGATCAGCCGCAGCGGCCAGCCCCTGTCACCCGCCGCGACGCGCTTCGTCGCCTTGATTCGGGAAGGTTTGGACCCGGCCCGGTTCTTGAGAACCCCTGAATAATTCAAGCAACCCTCGCGCTAGAACGTCAGTGAATGCTTGCGATCCAGGCTTTCGCCAAAGCCGCGAATCACCTCCAGCAGCGACTTCACCCGCAGCGGCAGACTCCCCGCCGGATACACGGCGTGCATCTGCGGGCTCTCGCCACTGCTGGAGGTGAGTTTGTATTCAGGGCAGACCCGGACCAGGCGCCCCCCCTCCACTTCCGGCTCCGCCAGCCAGTCCGCCAGGCGGGCAATGCCGACACCCGCCAGGGCCGCGTGGAACACCGCCGCACCGGAGCTGAAACGAAACTGCGGATGCACCCGAAAGCTGATGGCCTGTTGCTCATTGCGAAAATTCCACTCCTTGAGGATCCGTGGCGCCGTATGCAGGATCAGCGAGTGCGCCTCCAGCGCCTCGATGGAATCCGGTATCCCGCGTCGCTCCAGATACCTGGGGTTGGCGTACAGGTAACGTGAATAACTCCACAGCGGAAAGCCGATCAGGTCACTGGATTGCGGAAACGCGCCGCGAATCGAGAAGTCCAGCTTGCTCTTGGCCGGGTCGATGGTCTCATCGGTGAAAATCACATCGACGTTCACGTTCGGATAACGCTCACAGTACTGCGCGATCAGCTTGGGCAAAACCCCGTGCCCGAGAAACTCGGGGGCGGAAAAGCGAATCCAGCCGTGGGCTAGGCCGCTGAGACCGGCCAGGTCTTCATCCGCCTCACGTTGCAGATCCAGCATTTTATAAGCGTGGGGCAAGAAGTGTTCACCCGCTTCGGTCAGGCTCACCGCATTCGACGAACGATTGAACAGCTTGACCCCGGCACTTTCCTCCAGTGCCTGCACAGCACGGGTCAAAGAGCTGGGAGAGCGTCCCAGGACACGGGCCGCAGCGACGAAGCTACGTTTGCGCGCCACCGTCGCGAAGGCTTCCAGCTCCCCCAACATGTCCAGGGCCATTCCTCACCTCATTGCACTTTTCACAATATGGTATTGCAACACAAAAAAAGCCCTTCCGTTAGCCTTCCCACTCTCCCCATAGGGATGCAGGTAAAAAAGGAGCATACGGACATGTCAAGGCTGAATGAAACAGTCAGGGAATCTGCTGCCCTGATCAGTGAAGAAATTCATGCATGGCTGGGGAAAAACTCAGTCACTTCGACCCGTCTTGAGATAACGCAGACTCATGTATCACTCGAACAACCCGCTTGTCGCGCCGTCGCTGCGCCTAACCGGCGAGCCCACCAGCCTGGGAATCCCGAGTTCGGCCTGGCGTTCAACATGGGCGGGATGGCGATCGCCAACTACGCCTCGGTCCTTCAGGCACGCAGGAGCCGAGCATGAATATCGCCAACTGGCTGGACGCCGCCGGCCAACGTTGCCCGGAACGGCCGGCCTTGTTCGAAGGGCAGCGGCAAGTTGCCAACTATGGTGCCTTTGCCGCCCTGGTCCGGTATCGCGCGGCGTACCTGATGGACGAGCACGGCATTGTCCCCGGCGACCGTATCGCGTTGTTCATGGAGAACTGTTGCGAATACCTCGAGCTGCTCTACGCCATCTGGTGGGCCGGGGCGGTAGCGGTGCCGATCAACTGCAAGCTGCATCCCGTCGAGGCCAGCTGGATTGTCGGTAACACCGATGCCCGGCTGATTTTCACCGATGGCGGCCAAGTGTTCGCGCCCGAGAGACTGCCCCTGGGGTGTCAAGAGTTGGATCGAGAAGACATGGGGGCGCTCGCTTCGACCACGGCGCCCCCTGACAGGCCTTGTCCGCGCCAGGCCGATGACCTGGCCTGGTTGTTCTACTCCTGCGGCACCGGCGACGACGCCAAGGGTGTGAGGCTCAGTCATGGCGACCTGACGGCCATGTCACTGCGCTATCCGGCCGATACCGATCCGGTCGGTGCCGATGATGCGGTGGTGTATGCCGCGCCGATGTCTCACTGCGCCGGCCTTTACCATTTGATCCATGTGCGCCGGGCCGCCCGCCATGTCGTTCCCGAGTCCCGTGGTTTCCAGGCCGAAGAGTTGTTTGAGCTGGCGGGCAGGCTGGGGCATATCATTTTGTTCGTGACACCCACCATGTTCAAGCAGATCGTCGAACGGGCCCGCCAGTTGGGTCATGGTGGTGAGGGTATCAAGACCATCGTCTATGACGGCGCGCCCATCTACCTGTCGGACTGGATGGAGGCGAAGGCGCTGTACCCGTGGTTGAAGGCGAGCGCAAATGATCCCTCCTCCCCCTGAAGAGCGTTTTCACGGATAGCCACGCCAGCCACAGCACGCAGTTGCAGGAGCCGTATGGAAGCCGAAGAAAGTCGCCAGCAACCATTTTTAAATAGCCTGTGGAGAGGCGCTTAAGTATATTGGCACCTCTCATATTGAGAAGCCCGCACGGAAATGCAGGCAAATATCAGCAAAAGGACGTGTCAACGCTGAACAAGATAGTAATGGCAGGGCCCCTGAAGTGGCGATGATCTTCAGGGCTCGACAACTGCCAGCCAAAACCTACGACTTGGTGCCGGAAATCGAGCACCTGGCGGTTATGACCGGGGCGCCGCTCTCCGTGCTGCCGGCCTCCTTCGAAGAAGAATTGTCGCCCCGCCGCTTCGCCATCCGCCGACCGACCTCCGTCGGTACACAGGGTAATGTGCTGGAAAACGTTCCCCTGATGTACAGAAGCGTCAGCATTATCCTGTATTGCCGGCTGCAACAAGGCCGGTGTCGCCACGACCTGCGACCACACGCAGTTTGTCCTGCCACTATTTGCCGCCGCCAACCATCCCGATGTCATTCACCCGATTCTGCAGCCACCGGGGGACATGCTGATCTTCAAGAACCAGCAGGCCCTGAATGCCCGGGACGACTTCCCCTCCGCTACGATTGCCACGACCGCTGGATGCTCCGCATCTATAAGGTCAACGACCCGATACACGAGGTGCCGCTGGTCCCTCACCAACCTTTCATCATCAGAGCCTGATTCCATGGTCGATATTGTCATCCTTTGTGTATTCGCCTTCGCCGCCGGCCTGATCGATGCGGCGGTGGGCGGCGGCGGACTGATCCAGGTACCCGCGTTGTTCAACGTGCTGCCCACGACACAACCGGTGGCGTTGCTGGGCACCAACAAGTTCGCGGCCGCCTGCGGTACCGTATTCGCGGCCCGGTCCTTCGTACGCAAGGTGGTGATCGACTGGAGGCTGGTGGTCCCCGCCGCGTGCGCGGCTTTTGCCATGGCCTTCTTTGGTGCAGCCACAGTCTCCTCCGTGCCCCAGTCGGTGATCCGTCCGACGGTGCTGGTGCTGATCGTGCTGATGGCGATCTACACCTTCTGGAAGAAGGACTTCGGCGCCCTGCACAAACCCATGCACATCGGCACCAAGGAAAAACTGCTGGCGATCGTAATCGGCGGGGCCATTGGCTTCTACGACGGATTGTTCGGCCCCGGGACCGGTAGTTTCCTGATCTTCCTGTTTATCCGCTGCTTCGCCTTCGACTTCCTGCAAGCCTCGGCGTCGGCCAAGGTGGTGAACATCGCGACCAACGTCGCGGCGCTGATCTTCTTCATTCCAACCGGCAACGTGCTCTACCTGATCGCCATCCCCATGGCCGTCTTCAACATCCTCGGTGCGCTGACCGGCACCTGGCTGGCGGTGCATAAAGGCGTACCCTTTGTCCGGGCGCTGTTCCTGGTGCTGCTGGTGATCCTGATCAGCAAACTGTCCTACGACCTGATTCTGCAAACCTGATCCTGTAAACCCGAGGAAAACTCCATGTATCCGATGTTCGATCGCCTGGTGGCGCTACTCGATGCCCGCGCCGCCTCCTACCGGGTGTTGATGCACGATGCCGAGGGCCAGTCGGCGCGGGTCGCCGAAATCCGTGGCACCGAGCCGGGCCAGGGTGCCAAGGCCATGCTCTGCTCGCTCAAGGGCCAGGCCGAACCCTATGCCCTGGTGATATTGCCGGGGGACCAGAAGCTCGACATGAAGAAAGTCGGGGCGGCCCTGGGCGGAAAAAAAGCTGAACTGGTGAAAGCCGAAACCGCCATGGAACTGACCGGCTGCCGGATCGGTGCCATTCCGCCTTTCGTCTTCGATGAGCGGATTCAATTGATCGTCGATCCGGCCCTGACCACCCGCTACGGCGAGATCGCCTTTAATGCCGGCCGCCTGGATGCCTCGATGGTGCTCGATACGCAAGACTACCTGGCGATTGCCCAGCCGCAGTTGCTCGACGTGAGCCAGGCCTGAGCCCACGGCGGCATTGGTCTGCCCGTTTTAACCCGCAATGGCCCTTGCAAACCCGATCCCGGCTACCTTGTAATGCTCGCTGAAACCCGCACCGCGAGCGCCTGCCCCGTGAAAAACCTGCAATTGCTGCAATCCCTTGAAGGCGAGCGCTTGCTGCTGCGCCCACTCCAGGCCGACGACGCCGACGCCCTGGTGGCGGCCGCCCGGGACGGCGAACTGTGGAACCTGCCCTTTACCGTCATACCAGGGCCTGACACCGTCGGGTCCTACCTGCACAAAGCCCTCACGGGGCGGGAAGCCGGGACCGTGATGCCCTTTGTCATCGTGATCAAGGCCACCGGCGAAGTGATCGGCTCGACGCGCTTCTGGAAGATCGATCGCCAGTACCGCAAGCTGGAAATCGGCAGTTCCTGGATCTCGACCCGCTGGCAGAGAAGCTTCGTCAATACCGAGGCCAAGTACCTGATGCTGCGTCACGCCTTCGAGGTGCTCGATTGCGTGCGCGTGCAGTTCACCACCGACGAGATCAACGAAAAATCCCGCGCGGCAATCCTGCGCCTGGGCGCCAAGCAGGAAGGCATCGTACGTAATGAACGGATCATGCCGGACGGACGCAAGCGCAATTCCGTACGCTTTAGCATCATTGACGAAGAGTGGCCCGATGTTCGCCTGGGGCTGGAAAAAAACCTGCATCTATAGCCCTTTCGCGGCCTTCGACGGAGCCCGGGACGATAATGAAAAAATTTTCAGGGGCGGCCGAAAAAACAGCCCGTTATTCACATACAAACCATTGAAAATATTAGATTTTATTCTTTAACGAATAAAACTTCTTTCACTGTGAACAAGGCCCGGGCTGTTTATATTTCTACCTGCTTCTTTGGTGAAACCTCTTATTGGCCCGCGCTCTTTGCGGGCCTTTTTTTGCCTGAAAAACGAGGAAAATCATCGGGGCAGGGATCGAACGCCTCAACGCAGCGGTCTAGGCTTTATACGAAATGAGTATCGCCTTCTCACCAGCACGAAGAGCCCACCCTTGAAACCACCACGCCCTGCCGACCGCACCACCCTGCTCTCCAACCTGCGTAACGAAAAAATGGCCCGCTCGGCCCACGCCTATGTCCGTGGCAGTACGGTCCAGTTCTATGAGTGGTTGCACAGCCAGCGCGGCAGACGCTTGCCCCATGGCCC
Source organism: Pseudomonas gingeri (assembly GCF_013385425.1). Taxonomy (GTDB): domain Bacteria; phylum Pseudomonadota; class Gammaproteobacteria; order Pseudomonadales; family Pseudomonadaceae; genus Aquipseudomonas; species Aquipseudomonas gingeri_D. Next base: position 136,006 of record NZ_JACAQA010000027.1, read on the forward strand.
CAACGTGTGGATCTGCGGCGATTGCCACGCCGGCAACCTGGGCCCCACGGGTGACCGTCGTGGTGGTATCGATATCCATATCCGCGACCTGGACCAGACGGTGATCGGCAATCCCGCCCACGACCTGGTGCGCCTGGCCCTGTCCCTGGCGACCGCCGCGCGCGGTTCGGACCTGCCCGGCGTGACCACCGCGCGCATGCTCGAAGAAATGATGGTGGGCTACGAACAGGCCCTGCTGGACGAGACCGACCATACGCCCGAACGCCCGTCACAGGTCAAGGCCGGCCTGCGGGACGCGGTCAAGCGCACCTGGAAAAACCTGGCCCGTGAGCGCATGGAGAACACCAAACTGACGCTGCCGATGGGCCGGCATTTCTGGCCGATGTCCCGCAACGAAAAAGCCGAGATCGAGGCCTTGTGTGCCGGCGAAGAGATCCAGACGCTGGTGACCTCGCTCAAGGGGCGTCCCAAGGATGCCAGTGTCGAACTGCTCGACTGTGCCTATTGGGTCAAGGGTTGCAGTTCGCTGGGGCTGCTGCGCTACGCCGTGCTGCTGGGTGTCGGCGGGCATGACGAGCAGGATTATTGCCTGATCGACGTCAAGGAGGCCGTTGCGGCCGCGGCCCCCCGTGGTGCCCACGTGCAGATGCCACGGGACAATGCGCGGCGGGTGGTCGAGGGAGCACGCCACCTTTCACCCGGTCTGGGCGAGCGGATGATCGCCACCCGTTTTCTCGACCATGGGATGTTCATTCGTGAGCTGCTGCCCCAGGACCTCAAGCTCGAACTGGACACCCTCAATGAAACCGACGCCATGCACGCAGCGGGTTATCTGGCCCGGGTGATCGGTATCGCCCATGCCCGGCAGATGGATGAGGCGACGCGCAAAAGCTGGCGGGCGGAGCTGCAGCTCAATCGCTCGAAAACCCTCGATGCGCCGTCCTGGTTATGGACCAGCGTCGTACAACTGGTGGGCAGCCATGAGCAAGGGTATCTGGAACATTGCCGACGCCATGCGCTGGCGACGGCAAAAAAAGCGTAGCCCGCAGGCTACGCTCGGGAGGGTCGATTACGACAGAAAACCGGTGCTGACGCCGACGAGGAGGAAAATCCCCAGCGCCGCGCGATAGATCACGAACGGCCAGGTGGAGAAGCGTTCCAGGAAGCGCATCAGGCCCCAGATCGCGCAGAACGCCGAGACGCTGGCGACCACCAAGCCGAACAGCAGATGGCTCCAGGCCTCCGCCGGGATCTGCGCATGGTGCAACGTCAGCAACTCCTTGAGCCCGGCCAGCGCAATCGCCGGCAAGCCCAGCAGGAAGGAAAACCGCGCGGCCTCTTCACGCTTGAAGTTGAGGAACAGGGCCGCGGTCAGTGTCGAGCCGGAACGGGAAACACCCGGGATCAGGGCGCCGACCTGGGCGATACCGACGATCAGCGCATCGCGCAGGCGCATCTGGCCCACCACCCGCTGATGGCGGGCACTGAACTCGGACACCGCCATCAACACCGCCATCACCAGGCAGGAAATACCGATCACTGTCAGCCCGCGCAGGGGCGAGTCGCAGGCATTGAGTGTCGATGACAAGGCCAGGCCGGCGATCCCGATGGGGATGGTCGCCAGGATGATCGCCACCGCCAGCTTGAACCACGAGCTGTTGTAGTCGCCCTGGCGCACGGCGCCGATACTGCCACCGACCACATCGCGCACATCACGCCAGAAATAACTGACCACTGCCGCCAGCGCAGCCAATTGCATCGCGGCCGAAAAAGCCGAGCCCGGATCCTGCCAACCCAGCACCGCCGGCACGATGCGCATATGCGCCGTGGAGGAGATAGGGAGCAATTCCGTGATGCCCTGGATGATACCCAGGATGCCGATTTGCAGATAATTCAGCGAAGCGAAGCCAATATCGAGGCCGCTGGAGCAGACGTTAGACAAAATAATTTCCCGGAATAAGGCTAATTTCCCACCGCTCTCCAAGAAGCGCGGCGCAGACCTGTGAAGCTTAGACAGCTGCGGGAATGATGGCCCTGTTTTTTATGATTTTCCAGTCTCAGCAAAGCCTAAAACGCAAGCTGGGAATTACTTCATTTTATGACAAGCCAACAGAGCACCCCGTAGGAACCAGCTTGCTGGCGATGGTATCGACGCGGTCTCCGGTCAAACCGCGTCACCTGAATCGCCGGCAAGCCGGCTCCTACGGGGTCTGTGGTGTGTTCGAGGCGCCGCTGCTTAAACGGTCGCCGCCGTGGGCGCGGTGACCGGCGCCACATACCCGTACCGCCAGCAGCAATGATCCCGATGACCCGGCAAGATCACACAACCGCTCAGACTCAGCAGCAACACAGCTGCACCCAACAGTGAAAGGCGACGTGACATGGTGGTTTCCTCAGGAGGTTCAATAGGTAAAGCCGCTCAACCCACAGGGCCAAGGCACCTGCCGATTGCTACGGTTACCGGTTGAACGTGATGACGACGACCAATCCGTCGCTGCCCTCGAACAATTTCATCAAGTGCCCGCCTTCCCTACGCAATACTGCCCTCGCCCCCCTCGGAATGTATCGATAAAAAAATGATTTTTTCTCGCGACGGATTTTCCCGGCACCTATCGTTCAACTCATCAGCAGCGTTCACTTTCGTACGCAGCCTGAAGGAGTTGTCATGAAACCTACACGACCCCTGGCCAAATTGCGCCATGCCCTCCTGCTGATCCCGCTGGCGTTCGCCGCGCTGACCAGTACGCCGAGCTTTGCTCAGACCGAAGTCATCATTCGTGAAGCGCCACCACCGATGCGTGTCGAGGCCGAGCCCATGGGGCGCCCCGGCTACGTCTGGGACCGTGGGCACTGGCGCTGGGAAGGTCGGGGTTACGTCTGGTTCCCTGGCCACTGGCAGCCCGTGATGCGCAATGCGCGCTGGGAACCGGGCCACTGGGAACCCCGTGGACCTAACTGGCGCTGGGTCGAAGGACACTGGATCCGCTGACCTGCGGGCCGGACGACGCTACTGAGCCGTCCGGCCTTGTCATACCCGAACCCATCACCGGACCGAGACTTGCCCGATTGAAAGAGATTGATCCGGACGTTGAGCTGCTGGCCCGTATTGGCAACAAGGAGCCGGCCGCCGTCAACGAGATGGTGTCGCGCAAGCTGCCCCGTTTGCTCGCCCTCGCCAGCCGGATACTGGGCGATGCCGATGAGGCCAAGGATGTGGCGCAAGAAAGCTTTCTGCGCATCTGGAGACAGGCGGCGAACTGGCGCAGTGGCGAGGCGCGTTTCGACACCTGGCTGCACCGGGTGGTGCTGAACCTCTGTCACGACCGCCTGCGCAAGCGCAAGGAGCGCCCGCTGGAGGACGACGAGCCCGGCATTGAGTTGGTCGACAGCGCGCCCCGCCCCGATGAACAGCTGGAGGCGACGGCGCGCAGTGAGCAGATGGCCGCGGCCCTGGCCGCGTTGCCTGATCGTCAGCGCGAAGCCATCGTGTTGCAGTACTACCAGGAGCTGTCGAACATCGAAGCGGCGGCGCTGATGAATATCAGCGTCGATGCACTGGAAAGCCTGCTCTCGCGGGCCAGGCGCAACCTGCGCAGCTACCTCGCCGAAACGCACGGCCCAGATAGCCTAGGAAGGGGAAGATGATGACGCCCGAACGATTTGCTTACCTGGCCGACGCCTACGGCGCGGACCTGCAACGCTGGCCGGCCGCCGAACGCGGCGCCGCCCTGGGGTTGCTTGAGCGTGGCGATGCCGCGTTGCTCCAGGTGCTGCAACAGGCCCGGCAACTCGACAGCCTGCTCGACAGCTATCAACTGGCGCCTCCCGACCCGGCCCTGGCCCGGCGTATTGCCGCTTCAGCAGTCATGACCAAGCCGGTGTCGTTCTGGAGCCGTTATGCCGACTGGCTGTCCAGTGTCGGCTTCGTCGGCGTGGGCCTGGCTGGGATTGCCACCGGTATCCTGGTGGTCTCGCTGAGCCTGCCATTGTCCACTGCATCCGAAGCGCTGCCGAGTGTCTTCGACCAGGGCGATGCCGATATCGTCTTCACCGTAAACGCCGAGGAAAGCGAGCAATGAGTCAACCGTCCAAGACCATCAAGAACTTCCTCCTGATGTCGTTGATGCTCAATGTCTTCCTGATCTGTGGCATCGGTGGTGGCGTCTACCACTGGTTGGTCAATGCGAAACCGGCCATGGCCGCCGTCAACCAGCACGGCTTGCGCCAGGCCATGGTGCAGTTGCCGGAGGCGCGACAGCATGAGTTGCGCCAACTGCTACGCCGCAATCGGGCCGACAGCCAGCCGCTGATCATGGCAGGCCGTCAGGCCCGTCAGGATGTGATCAAGCAGCTTGAGGCACCGACACTGGATCGGCCGGCCTTGCTGGCGGATCTGGGCAAGGCCCGTGAGGCGGATGTCGCGCTCAGGGCGCTGGTGGACAACACCCTGGCGGAATTCGCCGAGACCCTGCCCCAGGAGGAACGTCGCAAACTGGTCGACTCCCTGTATTTCCGCACGCAAGCCAAAGGCAAGTCGATGCAAAAAAAGCTGTAAGGGCGACGGATTTTCCCTGTTGTGACGTTTAACCCTTACAAGCCCGCCCACTAGGCGACGACTGAACGCTCTGCAAGGAGTTACGCAATGCTGCGAATATTCAAGACCGCGCTGATTGCCACCCTGATGGCCGCGTCACTGGCTGGCTGTATTGTCGAGCCGGTGCATCCGCGTCGACCACCGCCCATTGTCGAAGTCGTACCGGTCATGCCCGGACCGGGTTATCACTGGGTCGCCGGACATTATCGCTGGGGCCATAATCAGTGGATCTGGGTGCCTGGGCATTGGCGCTACCAGTAGTGGAACAGCGATAAGACAAAACCCGGCGCAAGCGCCGGGTTTCGTTTTTCTGCTTAGGCCTGCCGCTTGCCCGCTGGCACTTCAGCCGCCGCCAGCGCGCCATGAATCAGCGGCGCGTAGCGATTGCGGAACTCCCAGTTGTAAGGCACCTGCTGCCGGCTGAGTCCCTGGTCCCAGTTGATGGACCAGGTCATCAGCCCCTTGATCGAATGGCCGGCGGCATCCAGTCGCTTGAAGGCATTGACCACCGCCGCCGGATCGATCACATAACCCGTGGCAGCCGCATCGTTATTGGTCGGCAAGCCAATGACGAACTTGTCCGGCGCAATCTTGGTAAAGCCCCGCGTTCCCGTGACCAAGCTATCGGTCAGGTAGTAGAGGAAATCCTCCTTCATCGCATCGTTGTTCTGCGCGATCCAGGCCCCGCTGCCACCGTTGGCTTCCGGCACCCAGACGCCGTCGCCGCCCTGGTTGTAATACTGCGGCGCGATAAAGTCGTAGTAGCCGTCGAGGGCGGTGATGTAATCGATGTACTTGCCGTTGGTGGTGAGATAGGGGAACTCGGGGGCCATGCTGATAATGAAGTGCTTGCCCTCGGCCTTGTAGTGGTTGCGCACCAGTTTCAGGGCTGCGGGCAACACCGCCTTGTTGTCGGCATAGTCGATGGCACTTTGTTCCAGGTCGATATCCAGCCCATCGAAACCATAGGTTTCCACCAGGCGGATGATTTCGTTGGCCAGCGGTTGCTCGGAACCCTTGTGCAGCTCGATATGGGCATCGGCGCCGCCCAGTGAAATCAGCACGGCACGGCCCTGACCGTTGAGGACACCGACCTGGCGGCGGAACTCCGCGTCAGACAGGTTATACGGCTTGAACGTCGGGATGCCGTTGCCTTTCATAAAGGCCACGGCCACCACGTTGTACTCCATGGGCACATCCGTCAGCGCCAGGTTGGCGAACTTGCCGCCCTGGTAACCATCGTTCGGCCCCGCGGCCCAGTTGTGCCAGAAGCCCATGAGGATTTTCTTGCCGGCAAGGCTCGGCATCGCCGACGCCGCATCGCTGGCCTTGGATTTGAGCAGTGAAAAGTCGATTGTGGTCACATTCCAGTCCTTTAGAAATTTACATGAGATCGATTGCCCAGCGGCAAGCTCATTTGAAGTCCACGTCAAACGCCTGGTAGAAGGCGTTGCCGGTATTGGCGACGATCCACAGCAGGACGATGACATGCCGGCCTTTCTTGCCCGCCGGCAGTTTCACCTCGTGCTCCACCTTGGCCTTCAACTCATCGCTGTGCTGGTAGTAAGGCACCTGGGTGTAGAAGTCCTCGTAAAACGGCTTGGCTTCCAGTTGCCCACGGCTGATGCGTTGTTTCGGGTCCCAGCCGTCCTTGGTGATAAACCAGCGATAGCCCCGGGTGACGTGGGCGGCGGTGTATTCCCACTGCACATGGAAGGCCTGCCCAGGGTTGACGTTCAGCAGTGGCCAGGCATAAGGGCGATTGAGCTTCTTGCTCAATTCCTCGTCGGTGAAGTTGATGCAGTCACGGGCATCATTTTTCCCGCCACTGAGGATGTAACCGTCAGCGGGTGGGGCGACGCTCTGGTCATCGGTTTCAAACGGCTGGGGGAAAGGCCCGGCGGTGAGCGCCGGAAAATTCTTCCCGCCTTCCATTTCATTGACCTGCCAGGTACCGAGCAACCCCAGTTCCACGGCCACCGAACCACGGCTGGACGGCGAAACGACACGGCCATGTTTAAGTTCGGGCTTAGATAAAGGCTTGTTCATTTTTCTCACTCCTTTAAAAGAAATCTCTCCAACTCAGGGAGAACTTTCAACCTAGCTCAAACAACAAGAATGTCCATCCAAGGCCGAAACACTGAACTTAATTATTAATTAATAACCCTATGAATAAATTGAATTTTTAAAAAATAAACGACAAAACTTACGCACAACACAGCGAATAGATTACATGCCCTATTCGCAATAAACCCTGGTCATACCGCTCATGGAAAAATTACCCACAAACACTCATAAAACGTAACAAGATATTTTTAAACCCCCATGGATCACACCCCAAAGGCTGGGTATCCTGAGCGCCACAGTGCAATGGCGGGCCCTCCATTTGAACTCCATACGTTATGCCTGGTTGGACAAGTACGAGATTTCCAGCACCGCCTGCACCGGCCTGAACTTCGCCAGGCACAGCCACGATGAGTGCGTGATCGGGGTCAATCTGCTGGGCGAGGAAAAGGTCTGGCTTGACCGGCGGACTTTCAGCGCCGGCGCGGGCAATATCACCCTCTACAATCCCGGCCAGATCCAGGGTGGAGGCGCTGCGCCCGGTACACCCTGGCGTTTCGTAAGCCTCTACGTCAGTGCCGGGCAACTGGCGACGGACCTGGGGCTGAACCATCTGGAGTTTGGTCGGGCGCTCTGCTACCAGCCGCAGCTCGCGGAAAAGTTTGCCCATGCGGTGGAACAGTCGTTGCTGCCGGACCCATTGCTCCGGGCCATCGCCGAGGAGACGCTGGTCGTGCTGCTGGGCGAGATCGTGGCACTGAGCGGGCTGCGCCTGCCGGGCACCACCTCAGTGGGACGCGGCTTGGTGAACCGGGCCCAGGAAATCATCGCCGAGCGCTTGCAGGCACCGCAAAGCCTGGAAGAGTTGAGCGACGAGTTCGGCCTGTCGAAATTCCATCTCCTGCGAGCCTTCCAGCGCGAAACCGGACTCAGCCCGCGACAGTGGGCCATGCAACTGCGAACCCGACGCGCCCAGGGGCTGTTGCGCAAAGGCGCAGCGCCTGGCGACATTGCCTACACCCTGGGGTTTACCGACCAGAGCCATCTGAACCGGCATTTCAAGGCGGCCTATGGATTGACACCCGGCCGTTATCAAAGCGCCGTGAAACGCTGAAAAGCGCAATCCGGTACAAGATCGTTTTCAGGTCTGCGTCGACAATGCCGCCAAACGGTTATTGGAGGCCTGCATGCTCACGATCTTCTTCTCCGCGCTGATCTTCGGCGTGGTGTTCTGCCTGTCGCCGGGGGCTGTCCTGGCGGAAACCTTGCGCCGCGGCTTGCTTCATGGTTTCAAGCCAGCGCTGCTGGTGCAAATCGGCTCGTTGGTGGGGGACGCGCTCTGGGCGGTGATCGGGCTGACGGGGCTTTCGCTGCTGCTGGAACACGAGCAGGTACGGATTCCGCTCACAAGCGCCTGCGCGGCCTATCTGGCGTGGCTGGGTATCCGCAGCCTGAAGGATGCCTGGCAACTGCCCGAGGCCGAAAGCGCGACCGAACGGCCGGGGACAAACGCCCTGATGGTCGGCGCGACCATTTCCATCGCCAACCCGAAAAATGTCGTCTACTGGGGCGCGCTGGGCAGCGCCCTCTCCGGCATCGTCGGCCAGACCCCGAGCCACGGGCAAACCCTGATGTTCTTTGCCGGCTTCATGTTCGCTTCGGTGGCCTGCTGCTTTGTCATCGCCGCCCTGGTCAACGTCCTCAGGCAGGCCGCGTCCCCGAATTGGCAGCGGCTCAGTCATGGTCTGTGCGGAGCGGCCCTGATCTACCTGGCGATATTGGCGCTGCAGTCGGTGTTCTAGAGTGGGTGCCGCCTGGGTATCAGACGGCTCTTGCCACTCACACAGCGGGCTGAGATGCCCCTTACCTGACTCCCCGACAAAGCCTACATATCTATGAGAAGTCTCGGCTTGAGACGACTTGCCCACGTCGATAACGTTTCAGGGTCGCCGCAAAATCGGCGACCGGTTTTGACAGACCGACGTGAAGATATAGGCGCATCCAGCGATCCGACTACGAATGCAGGTGTTTTTTTACGTCTGCGATTGAGTAATATGGCGGCTGTGTGCGGGGCATCCTCGGGTGCGCCGGGTTCCTATATCTCCGGTCTGTCAACCCGCACACAACTGCCACCCTCGTTTGTTTGACAGCAATCAGTTGGCAGTCCATCGATATAGGAGCTGCACAGACGATGAAGAAAATTACGCCTGATCCGCCCCACCTTCCGACTAATCCTACTGGCGAAGATAAAGCAACTTTCATTCGCCAAAGCATCAACGCCATTTTTTCACGGCTGGATTCAGAACCATCGGCCAATGAAACACTGCGTTCAGGTACTGCCGAAGCACACCCGCCAATACCCTTTGAAACAGCCCACTCTCAGATCCCCTCGCTATTGGCGATTCGCGAAGACATCGGCCTACTGAACGTGCTGGCTAACGTTTCGCAGATACTTGAAACCGCCGAAGATACTGCCGACAACATCAACCTGGGCAATCACGAAACAGCTCACCATCAACTTTTGACTGTCATGCAGTCAGTGGAAATGGCCAAGGCGACGGTGGACTCGCTTCTGATGCTCGCACTTGAAACCCGGATTTAACATCCGACAACCAGAACACTCGGGCGGATCAGGAAATCCCCTGGCCGCCCGATCCCATTCCAATCTGCCACTTACTTCAGCTGATTGGCAAACCGCCCCACCGCGCCCACCACCTGCTTGGCCCCATCCTGGATCTCGATGATCACCTCACCGGCCTGGTTGGCCAGGGACACGCCCTGCTCGGCCTTGTGCCGGCTGGTGGACACGTCCCGCACCGCCTCGTCCACCAGCTTCTGGTTCTGCTGGACCAGGGTGACGATTTCCTCGGTGGCGGCGCTGGTGCGCCCCGCCAGTTGCCGGACCTCGTCGGCCACCACCGCGAAACCCCGCCCCTGCTCCCCGGCCCGGGCCGCCTCGATGGCGGCATTGAGCGCCAGCAGGTTGGTTTGCGCGGCAATCCCGCCAATGGTCTGGACCATCGAGGTAATCAGCATCGACTGCTTGCCCAACGCCTCGATGCCCTCCGACGCCGACTGCATTTCCTCGGAAATGGCCTGCATGGTCATCACCGTGTCCTTGACCACCGTGGCCCCGCGCTGCGCGGTCGTATCGGTCTGCAAAGAGATGTCGTAGGCAATCCCCGCCGCCTCGCTGACCTCTTTCTCGCGCTCCACCTGGTCGGTCACCAGGCTGGCGAACTTGACCACTTTGTAGAGTTGGCCCTGGGCATCATGGACCGGGTTATAAGTGGCCTCCAACCAGACATCGCGCCCCTGGCTGTCGATGCGCCTGAACCGATCCGCGACGAACTCCCCACGATTGAGGGTCGCCCAAAAGGCCTGGTACTGATTCGAAGCGACCTCTTCGGGAGAACAGAAAATACGGTGATGCTTGCCGACGATCTGCGCCAGCGAGTAGCCCATGGCCCGCAGGAACTGGTCATTGGCGGTAATCACTTCGCCCTTGAGATTGAACTCGATCACCGCCGTGGAACGCAGCAGTGCCCGAATAAAGGCCTCGTTCTCCTTCATGGTCTCGACGGTCTGGCTGACATCGCGAGCGAAACACCGGATGTGCAACAACTCGCCCTTCTCGTTCCGGACCGGCTGCCAACTGCCCTGCAACCAGGCCAGGGTGCCATCGGCGCGCAGGAAACGGTAGTTGTCGCTGACCGACTCGCCCTTGGCCACCGCAGCCTTGAGGTTACGGTAACAGTCCAGGGTTTTGACATAGGCCGGAACGATCTGCTCCAACGGTCGATCCCGCACCTGCTCGGCGGTATACCCCAGCAGGTCGAGAAAGCGTTGATTGAAGTCGATGACGCGGAACTGCGGGTCGAGCACCAGTGAAACCATTTCCGCCGTCATGCCATGGAACAACTGGTGCAACTTGAAAAGCTCTTCTTCTTTGCTCTCTAATCTCTTCTTCAGATGAGTATTGAACATGACTGCAAGAATCCCTTTTGCCGTGTTATTCCAAGACTATCGGTGTACCTGGGCAATCACTGAGACCATCGGTCGCCTCGAACTGACGCCGCAGATTGCTTGAACGCCAAGAGCCACTCGTCCCCCAGGCCGCAAGGTGCAGGCATGGTTATTAACAACATAGTTCAGGTAACGGAGTCGTGTTGAAAGGCCCACGCGGGGCGACGGGCGGGGGTTTATTGTCGGTTCATTGCCGGGCCTGCGCTGGCAGGCCACCCCGGCGGCGGCACCACGAAACTGGCCTTCATGCGCTTGACCTCCTCAACCGGGCTGTTGCCGAACAGCCGCTTGAACTCACGGCCAAATTGCGAAGCGCTTTCGTAACCCACTTCCAAAGCAGCGCTGGCGGCGCTCACCTCGTTCCTGACCATCAGCAGCCGTGCCTGGTGCAGCCGGATCGACTTGAGGTATTGCAGCGGTGAAGTCTGGGTCACCGACTTGAAATGACCATGGAACGAAGGAACGCTCATGCCCGCTTCAGCGGCCAATTGCTCCACGCTCAGCGGTTGGCTGAAGGCCCCGTGAATCCGGCGAATGGCCCTGGCTATCTTGCCGAACCGGCCTTGTTGGGTGAGTGCCGCGCGCATGGCGCCGCCCTGCTCCCCCGTCAACGCCCGAAAGTAGATTTCACGAACCAGTGAAGGGCCGAGGATCTCCGCCTCCAGAGGCCGGTCCATGACCTCGACAAAACGCAGGACCGATTCGCTCATCGCCCGGTCCATGGGGGTCGAGAACATGCCCTGGGGCTTGGACGCCGCGACGCCACCCAGCTGGTCGATTTGCAGGATCAGATCCGCGACAACATTGAAATCCAGATACAGGTAGATGGCGAGCAGCGGCGCCTGTTCGGTGGCCTGGGTTTGCATGGTGAACGGCACCGGGACTGAAACGGCCAGGTAGTGCTGTTCATCGTAGAGGTAGACCTGGTCGCCGAAGAAACCGCGCTTGCTGCCCTGACAGACAATGACGATACCGGGTTGGTAAAACACCGGGGTCAGGCTCAGCGGCCGATTGGAACGCAGGAAACGCACCTGCGGCAACACCGTAAGGTTGTAGCCTTCCCGGGGTGTCAGCTTGTCCATCAGCGCAATCATGCGCTTGCGCACGTCGCTGGGGTCCCACGTCTCGCCGTTCACCTGATTCCCCGTCCTCACTGACCCTGTCGTCGATTGTGCTCAAGGCCGGCCCGGAATAACAGACCGCTCATAGGAATAGGCTAGACATTCAGAGGAAGCGAGCTCTCCCTCGCGGCGCACGAGGACTAAAGTTGCGGCATTCGTACAGCGGAACATCCCGTTGTCGACTCCATCCCCTTGCCATGAGAGAAATCAGCATGTCGTCAGTCAAAACCCTGCTTGTCACCGGCGTCAGCAGCGGCTTCGGGCGAGCACTCGCCCTGGAGGCGATTGCCGCCGGCCATCGCGTGATCGGTACGGTGCGCAACGAACCGGCCAGGCAGGCCTTTGAGGTCCTGAGCCCTTCACAAGCCTTCGGGCGCCTGCTCGATGTCACCGATTTCGGGCGGATCGACGCGGCGGTAGCCGAGATGGAGTCCTCCCTGGGACCGATCGATGTCCTGGTCAATAACGCAGGTTATGGTCACGAAGGGATCTTCGAAGAATCATCACTCGAGGAAATACGACAGCAGTTCGAGGTCAATGTCTTTGGCGCCGTGGCCGTGACCAAGGCACTGCTGCCTTATCTGCGTCAGCGTCGTCGCGGCCATATCATCAATATCACCTCCATGGGCGGGTTCATCACAATGCCCGGCATCACTGACTACTGCGGCAGCAAATTCGCCCTGGAAGGGATCTCCGAAGCGTTGGGCAAGGAACTCAAGCCATTCAATATCGCCGTCACCGCCGTGGCCCCGGGATCGTTTCGTACCGACTGGGCGGGCCGCTCCATGGTCCGTTCGCCGCGCAGCATCGCCGACTATGACGCCCTGTTCGATCCCATCCGGACGGCCCGCGAAGCCAAGAGCGGCAAACAGCTGGGCGATCCCGTCAACGCGGCCAGGGCCATGCTCAGCCTGATCGCCAGCGACCAGCCGCCGGCTCATCTGCTGCTGGGCAGTGACGCGCTCACGCTGGTTCGGGAAAAGCTCGCCAGCTATGCCGCGGAACTCGACGCCTGGGAGGCGCTGACCCGTTCCACGGACTTTGACGCGGATTAACGCTTCTTTTTCTGCAGGCTTTTCAGACGTAGCGTCGCACGTTGCACCGCGGCCATTTTTTCCGGGCGCTTCATGCGCTTCCACTGCTTGATCTCTTCCTTGGAGCGGCCACAGCTCAGGCACATCTCGCTGTTGAGCTGGCACACGGAAATACAGGGATTGTCGATGTCCTTGGCCATGATTCAGTGGCGTCCCGGGCGTGGAGTGCGGGCAAGGTGCTGTTGCCAGTTACCGGCGCTCACCTGCTGGCAGTGCTCCTCGCTGTCGAACGCCAGATGAGCCGCGACCTGCTTGACCTCAACGTCCGCTTCGCGCAGGGCTTCGGCGGTCAGTTCAAGCATCTGGGCCGACTCGCCGGACATCGCCTGGTCACGGTTGGCCCGGGTGTCGAAAACCCAGGTCACCCGCAGGCTGGCGGGAAAGTGCGCGAAGTCCACCTCGTGGGTCAGCCAGGCAAACCCGACGATCCTGGCCTTCGCCGTCTCGCAGGCCTCGGTCAGGGCGGCAACCAGGCGACGCTCGATCTGCGCCTGCTCGCGTTTACTCAACAACATGGTTTGATCCTTTTCATCTCGACGGCGCAGAGTATGCCTGATCGTCGGCAAAGCCCGGTATTGACAGGATGACAGGTGGGTGGTCAGGCGCGCGCGAAGATTCGACAGTTCATTCGCTGCCCCCTAAGCTGAGCGAAGAAAAAGACAGGGGTGGTGGGCATTCGGTCGCCGGCCTGCCGTAGAAAAAACCAGAGACAGGAATCACCCTCCATGACGATGATTGACGTAGCTCTCTTGAAGCCCCATCTGATCGAAGCAGACAACGCCCGCGCGGCATGGCGCACGACGGTCGCGGCCTTGAGCAAGTCGCCCAAAGACACGCTGGAAGAAGGGTTCAAAGCCGTCAAGATCGCCGAGCGCACCTATTACCGATGCTGCGAAGAGTTGGCCAATGCCCTGCGCAGCGAGGTTGCGCGTGCGGAAGGGCCGAGCTGAGCAACGCACACACTCAATGCGCCAGGAATCACTCTCCCGTCACGGAGTGTGGTCGCTCACACATGCCCGATCATCCAGCCGCTTGAACAGGTGCTCTTCATCGTAAAAACGCCCCTCGAGAACTCAAATTGAGTTCAACCAGAATCCGTAGTGACAGACCTATAAGTCGAAGCCGCCCGATGAGCTTCTTCATACACACCCTTGATTTGTCTGAGTCCAAGGACAACCTCCTTGAGGTTGATACCGCTGATTTCGCGTGAAAACTCCCCGAACAGTATATTTTTGCGTGCCTCTGTATATTTTTCCGTATTCCTGCGACCTTCCTCGGTAACGCTGAGCTGCACCGGTCTATTCTTGAACGGTTGATATTTTTTCACCAACCCTCGTTCGCTGAGCCTTGTAACACTGTAGTTGATATTAAAATAATCAGAGCGATTCAACAGCTGCCCCACCTCCGCAATGGTTTTAGGTCGATCATTCATCCGAATAACGTGAAGCACCGCAAGCTCATCAACTGACATTTTATTATCGTTGGCCATCTTTTCGCACTCCAACTGCCAACGTTTGAAGGCATTAAACGCCCTCCAAAGCTGCAATTCGAACTCAGTCCAACTCACTTCACCATCAGTGGTAGCCAGATGCCACGTTTTATCAATCTGCATGAGGTGAACCTTCAGTCCTTGATTCAATCAATTTTCTACATACTTTGCCTAACTTGGCAATGGACACACCAAAAAATCAACCTGGCAGCGCAAAACGATCCTCCACCCTACACACCAACAAGATTCGGCCTACAAAAACATCAGCAACAAACGATATATCCCCCTATTGAAGGACAAGTCCATTCGTTTTATAAATTTCAAACCGAATCACAAAGCAAATCGCCCCGGGGAACAGAGGGAGCTTCTATGTGCCAAAATACACATCCGAACAGCATCAGGCTCCCGATCAGCAAGCAAACCCTCAGCCGTCATTTGTTTGAGCCATTGACTGACATCATGGAGACCTTCTGGAAGCTCAAGTCCGGAGCCAGGAAGGCGGACAGCATGACCTTGGAACAAATGAAACAGTTTATGGCCCATTTCGAAAGAAGTTGCTCCGACCTTGAGCTGTCAGGTGCCGATATGCTTAAATTTTTTCAATGCATTGCGGAGCAAGCCAAGGAAACCACCTCTACCGACAGCCCATCCAAGCCGAGCACCTGGCTCTCCATCTTGATCGTCGACGATGATGAGCGAGTACGCGATTTTCACTGCAGGATCCTGAAAAGCCTTAATTGCAGCGTCAACATAGCCAGTAATGGATATGAAGCCCTGGGCATGCTGTGCAAATCCTATGACGCCATCCTGATGGATATTCAAATGCCCGGAATGGACGGCATTGAAACCGCCATGAAGATTCGCCAGCAAGGGTTTGATCCGCAGACCACCCCCATCATAGCCATTACCGCCAACCCACTGGAGGAAGTTCGAAGAAAATACCAGGCATCCATCTTCAATGAATGCATACAAAAGCCAATGGATATCAACAAGCTGCAAAAAACACTCGAAACGCTGACAACCCGATAAGACTGAATGGGGTCGCCCAGCCCGCAACGTTTAAATACAACCCTATTACTGTAGGCCGATTCATACCAAACTTGTCCTTGCAGTCTGATTTTCGCCGATGAACAACGTCGCTACCATCGTTAGTATGGCGTCCATCAATCAAGTTCCTACAACAGCCCCTCCAGAGACTGAACACTTGAAGTGGATGACCGATGAAGCCCAGAGCGATCCCTGATCTCGCTCCTTGTCCATTGACCCTCGAGAGGCTGCCTGACCCATGACCCAGATTGCCCAACTGCCGACACCCAAAACCGACCGAGTGCTGATTCTACGCATTGAGTTGAAGTGGATAACCCCCACGATCTGGCGCCAGGTGGCGGTCCCCGAAAGCATCACCCTGGGCAACCTGCACCAGGTTATCCAGGCGACGATGGGCTGGACGGACACACACCTGCACGAATTTGAAATCGCCGGTGACAGCTACGGTGTTTCCGACTCCAGCACCGGCTGGAAACCTCCGATCGTTGCGGAGAAACACACGACACTGATCAGCGCCCTGCGGGGGAACCGCACCTTCCGTTATGTCTACGATTTCAGGGATGGCTGGGAGCACTTGATCCGGCTGGAAAAAATCATCCCCGCCGACGTTTGCCCGCAACTGCCCTACTGCATCGACGGAGCCAACGCCCGGCCCCCCGAGGATATCGGCGGCATGCTGGGCTATGACGAGTTCCTGACGGCCCTGCATGACGCCGGCCACCCCGAGCATGAGAGCGTACTGGAGTGGTTCGGCGATAACGACTTTGATCCGACGACCTTTGATTGTGTGCGTATCAACCGGTCGCTGAAACAGATCAGGCTCCAGTGCTGATAACAACGTTGCCGTGGAGCCACGGACCTCAGCAAGGCAGCGCCGAGCAGTTTGATGACCCCGGTGTGTTCGGCAACGCTGGCGAGCATTTCACCGGTGGCAGTCGACGTGCCGAAGGCTCCCCCGCGCAACATTCACGATACGTGGTTTTGGCTCACTCAGAGGGTAGCGATCAAGCCAGCGGTAATTTCCTCTTGTGCCCTGCCCCGGCCAATCAACCAGCGCTGAAAGGCCCGGCATTGGGATTTCTGCAGGGTGTTGGGGTGCCAGCTCAGGTAATACGGCGAAGGCAGCGGCATGGCGCGGCCCCAGGGAATGACCAGGCGCCCTTCATCAATATCGCGGGAAATCATCGAAAACTGCGCCAGCACCACCCCCTGGTGATCGATGGCGGCTTGAATCGCCATGCTCGACGAAGAAAAACTGCGACGGATGACAATCGCCTGCTCGACCGCCACACCTTCGTGCTCGAACCATTCGGCCCATGAGGGCGGCGAGTCGAATTTCGGCCGCGAATCGATACGGATCAGCGGGTATTGGAGCAGGTCAGCGGCCTGCTCCACCCGGCCCGGATAGCCCGCAAGGCTCAACAGCTTCGGTGAGCAGGCCGGCACCACACAATCGCGAAACAGCACGACGCTGTGCTCGGCATATTGGCCTGGCTCGCCATAACCGATCCGAAAATCGGCGTTTTCCTCCTCCGAGGTATCCGCCAGCGTGCTGTCCAGATAGATGTCGAGGTCGCCATGCTCATGCTGCCATTCGTAGGTCAGGGGCGCCAACCACCGGGTCATGAGTGAAGGCAGGCCACTGACATACAGATTGTTGGGATTTTTCGAACGCTCGACTTCGGAAACGGCGGCCCTCAACTCTTCAAAGGCCGTGGAACAGCGCCCATGAAAACGCAGGCCAATGGCGTTCAGCCGCAGGCGCTGTCCCTCCTTGACCGTCAGGCTCATGCCCAGCGCCTCCTCCAGCAACTTCATCTGCTGGCTCACCGCGCCCACGGAGAGGTTCAAGCGTTTGGCCGCTTGGGAGATACCGCCGCAGTGACCGACGGTTTCAAACACCTGGAGGGCTCGTAAAGGCGGTAGACGGCTCATGGCGGTACAAAGCTCTCGAAGGCATTTTAAGTTTAGAAATTCTATTAAAACTAACAGAAATTGCCATATTTTCTTCATCGACAGATCGCTTTAGCCTTCTCCCACGCTCAATCGAGCGATGGCCCGGCCGGGCCGGGTCCTCAATCATTTCGTTTCTCGGGAGTTCGCAATGACAGCTCATCCTCAGCAGATCACTCAGGTCGTGCTTGGCGACAGGGAACCTTCCATCGAAGAGTTCGTCGCGGTAGCCCGTTACTCCGCCAAGGTGTCGTTTTCCGAGACCTACAAGCACCGCGTGAACCGGTCCCGGGGTCTGGTCGAGCGTTTCCTCGATGAAAATCGCCTGGTCTATGGGGTGACCACCGGCTTCGGCGACAACGTCCGACATGTGATTTCGCCACAGAATGCCAAGGAGCTTCAGGTCAATATCGTGCGCTCCCATGCCGTCGCCGTCGGCGAGCCGCTCAAGCGTGAACAGGTTCGGGCCATCCAGTTGATGGTATTGATCAGCCTGGGCAAAGGCTTTTCCGGGGTACGCCTGGAGTTGCTGGAGCTGATTGCCGGCCTGCTCAACCATGACGTCGTGCCGTTTGCGCCCGGCGAGGGGTCGGTGGGTTATCTGGCCGTCGAAGGGCACCTAGCCCTGGTCCTGCTCGGCGAGGGCAAGGCCCGGGTCAATGGCGGCGAGTGGGTGGATGGCGCCACCGCCCTGCAACAGGTCGGCCTGCAACCGACGGACCTGCAGTGCAAGGAAGGCCTGGCCATGCTCAACGGCACCATGTCGGTGACCGCCATCGCGATTCTGGCCCTCTACAATTCCATGCAGAGCGCCGCCCTGGCCGACGTCGCCGCCGCCCTTTCGCTGGAAGCACTGAAGGGCACGATTCGGGCCTTCGATCCGCGTTACCACTCGATCAAGGCCCACAAGGAGCAGGCGCAAACCGCCAGGGATATCAAGGCGATGCTGCACGACAGCCAACTGATCGCCGAAAACATCGACTACCGGTTGCAGGACGCCTACAGCCTGCGGGCCATTCCCCAGGTGCATGGTGCGTCGAAACGCTTTATCGAGCACGCCCGGGAAAATATCCAGAACGAAATCCACTCCTCGGGCGACAACCCGATCATCTACCCGCTGGAGGACGGTGACGGCATTGCCATTTCCGGCGCCAACTTCGACGGCAGCTATATCGGCATGTCGGCGGATTCGCTGTGCGTGGCGCTGGCCAGCCTGGCGAAGATTTCCGAACGCCGCATCGACCGTATGGTCAACTCGCACTTCAGCGAAATGCCGGCCTTCCTGGTGCGCAACCCGGGACTCAACAGCGGCTATATGATCCTGCAATACACCGCGGCGGGCCTGTATGCGGAAATGAAGGCGCTGTCATTCCCCTCCACGGTCGACAGTTTCTCGACCTGCGCCAACCAGGAGGACCTGGTCAGCCTGGCGTACAACGCGGCGATCAAGGCCTACAAGGTTTCCGAAAAGCTCGAGTCGGTGCTGGCGATTGAACTGCTGGTGGGTTGCCAGGCGTTGGACTTCCATGACGTGCACAAAGCTTCCAGCGTGACCAAGGCGGTTTACGACCTGGTGCGCAGTCGCGTACCGGTCGCCGACCATGATCGTGCCTTCTATCTGGACATGGTGAGTGTTACCGAGCAGGTACGCAGTGGTGAGGTGCTGGCCACGGTGCAGAAAAACCTCAAGTAAACAGGTTGACCCCGGGGCCGTCCTTTGGCCGTCAAGGTAGGTGTTTTGGCTACCTCTCGACGGCTGAAGGACGGCCTTTTTCGCTATACAAGCCCTCCCCAAAACGTTCCCCATCGCGCACTAACATCTCTCAAACTGTCACCGAGCGCCCCAACGTGGCGCAATTCCCAGCTCAGGTAACAACCGTTACCTCCTCGGCAAAGCTTCCAGAAAAAAAACGCCGCCCAGCAAAGCCTTGTCCTACAAGCGCTGCAGCAAAATCCCAGGTTTTATTGCATGGCGACCCGGCAAGTTGGCCGCTTGATTGCATATGCTTGTATGTACAAGTAAATGTGTGTGCGTATAAGTTGCCAGCACGATCTGTGCACAGCACCGGTTTACGCTCAAGAGCAAGGCCACAAACCTGCCGATGATCACGGCTTGATCGATCGATCAGGGGCACATGGAGAGGGGACGGCTAGCCAGGCTGAAACCATCAGGGGTGCGAATTAACCGGCTTGACTGGCGGGTTGGCTGTTTATGGTTTTGTCTTGTCTGCACAAGAACCGTTGCGCAGGCAAGCATTGGAGATTCGGCCTGAGCCGGATCAGTTCGCAACACTCCATTGATTAGGCAGGAAATTATCAAGATGTCGAAGAAATCAAGCTGGTTGGGTTCTGTAGCGCTCAGTGCAATGGTTCTGGCCTGTGCCCCGGCACTGCAGGCCAAAGAGTGGACCTCGGTGAATATCGCCACCGAGGGCGCCTATGAGCCCTGGAACCTGACGCTCCCAGGTGGAAAGATCGGCGGCTTCGAACCGGAGTTGATGGATATCATCTGCCCGCGCATGAAGCTCAAGTGCAACGTCGTGGTGCAGAACTGGGACGGGATGATCGCCAGCCTCAATGCCGGTAAATTCGACGTACTGATGGACGCCATCGTCATCAACGAGGAACGCCAGAAGGTCATGGCCTTCTCGACGCCTTACGCCCAGACCCCGGCCAGCTTCGTCTCGCTGAAAGCCGATCTGCTGCCGGGCAAGACCGGTGACGCCGCCGCCATCACCCTGGGCACCGACGCCAAGGCCGTCCGCGCTGGCGTCGAGGACCTGCGCAAGGCCCTCAAAGGCAAGACCATCGGTATCGCCTCCGGCACCATCTACACATCGTTCATTGATGAGAACTTCAAGGATGTCGCGACCATTCGCGAGTACGGCAGCTCGGCCGAAGCCATCCTCGACCTGCTGGCTGGCCGTATCGACGTCGCTTTCGATGACGTGACCTTCTTCAACTCGGTCATGGACAAGCCAGAGAACAAACCGCTGGTCTTCACCGGCCCGGTCATCAAAGGCCCGATCTGGGGTGAAGGCGAAGCGCTGGGCTTCCGTCAGAAAGACCCGGAGCTCAAAGCCAAGTTCGACGCCGCCCTCAAGGAAGCCATGGCTGACGGCACCATCAAGAAACTGAGCGAGAAGTGGTTCAAGGCAGACCTTACCCCTAAGCAGTGATTCTGAATGGCCCGGCAACGTAACGGTTGCCGGGTTGCTTGAACCTTCATCATAAGTGGGACCTTCTATGAACCTCTTGCAGCTACTCAGTTTTGGTGACTCAGGCTGGGGAATGGCGCTGCTCAAGGCAGCAGGCATGACCGTGGTATTGACCCTGGCGGCGCTGCTGGTGGGTGCGGTATTTGGCAGCCTGGTCGCTGCGGCCAAGCTATCCCGGCGGCGCACCCTGCGCTGGCTCGGGGACCTGTATTCGATTCTGTTCAGGGGCATCCCTGAGCTGCTGGTGATCTACCTGTTCTACTTTGGCGGCGCCAGTGTGGTCACCGCAGTGGGCCACTGGTTCGGCGGCGAAGGCTATATCGACGTGCCGCCTTTCCTGGTGGGCGCGCTGGCGGTCGGGCTGATTTCCGGCTCCTATCAGGCCGAGGTCTACCGTGGCGCTTTTCTCGCCGTCTCCAAGGGCGAGCTGGAAGCCGGATTGGCCATCGGCATGAGCCGGGCCATGCGTTTCAAACGGATCTTGATCCCCCAGGTACTGCGCTTCGCGCTGCCCGGGCTGGGCAATGTCTGGCAAATGAGCTTGAAAGACTCCGCGCTGATTTCCGTGATCGGCCTGGTGGAATTGATGCGGGCCAGTCAGGTCGCGGCCGGATCGACCCGGCAATATTTCACGTTCTACATCATCGGGGGCATCGTGTACCTGGTTCTCACTGGCCTCTCCGGTCGGCTTTTCAACATGGCCGAGGCTCGCGTGCGTCGCACGCAGCAGCGCAGCCCAGTCTAGTCTAGTCAGAGTCGGAAGGACTACTTATGATCGATTTTCCGTTCCTCGCTGACACCATGCTCAAGCTGTTGGCCGCGTTGCCCACCACGCTGACGCTGTTTTTCTGCTCATTGGTGATCGGCCTGACCCTCTCCGTCGGCATTGTCAGCCTGCGGGTCAGCCGCTGGTGGTTCTTCAGCTACCCGGCGCGTTTCTACATCATGCTGTTCCGCGGCACGCCGCTGCTGATCCAGATGTTCCTGATCTACTACGGGCTGGGCCAGTTCCCGGCCATCCGCGACAGCTTCGCCTGGGTCCTGCTCAAGTCGCCCTATGGCTGCGCGGTGGTTTCACTGGCCCTGTGTACCGCCGGTTATACCGCCGAGATCATTCGTGGCGGGCTGCTCAGCGTGCCCCAGGGACAGATCGAGGCCGGCAAGGCCGTGGGCATGTCGCCGTGGGAATTGCTGCGCCGGATCATTGCGCCGGTCACCCTGCGCCAGGCCCTGCCGGCCTACTCCACCGAAGCCATTCTGCTGGTCAAGTCCACGGCGCTGGCCAGCCTGGTGACGGTGTGGGACGTGACGGGCGTTGCGCAACAGATCATCCAGCGCACCTATCGCACGATGGAAGTGTTCATTTGCGCGGCCATGATCTACCTGGTGCTGAATTTCCTGGTCGTCCGTGCAGTCGCCTGGCTTGAGTATCGTCTCTCGCCGCACTTGCGGGAGCGACCAGTCGACGCCATCAAAAAAGCCAGCCCTTCGCTGCCTACCCATTCCTGATTTGATACGGAGCCTGCCATGAGCACTCAGTCCGCCTCTGCCCTGTCGGTGACTAATATTCAGAAGTCCTTCGGCAGTGCCCATGTCCTCAAGGGCATTTCCCTTGAAGCCCACAAGGGCGACGTGATCTCGATCCTCGGCGCCAGTGGATCCGGTAAAAGTACCTTCCTGCGCTGCATCAACCTGCTGGAGACCCCCGATCAGGGCATCATCACCGTCAATGGTGAAATGATCGAAATGAAGCAGCACGCCGACGGCCGCCAGACCCCGAGCAACGCCCGCCAGGTCGAGCGCATGCGCAGCTGCCTGGGCATGGTGTTCCAGAGCTTCAACCTGTGGTCGCACATGACCGTGCTGCAAAACGTCATTGAAGGCCCGATGCGGGTGCTCAAGCGCTCCCGTGCCGAGTGCGTCGAGGAAGCCGAGGCCCTGCTGCACAAGGTCGGCCTGTACGATCGCCGCGACTATTACCCGGCGCACCTGTCCGGTGGTCAGCAACAGCGCGTGGCGATTGCCCGCGCGCTGGCGATGAACCCTCAGGTGATGCTGTTCGACGAGCCGACCTCGGCCCTTGACCCTGAACTGGTGGGCGAAGTGTTGCGGGTGATGCGCTCCCTGGCCGAAGAAGGTCGCACCATGCTGGTGGTCACTCACGAAATGGGCTTTGCCCGCCACGTGTCAAACCGGGTGGTATTCATGCACGGCGGCTTGATCGACGTCCAGGGCACGCCGACGGAACTGTTCGAAGGCTTGCCTACCGAACGCTTCAAGCAATTCGTCTCCAGCCATCATGAGCGCACCACCGAATAAAGCCGCTCGGCGCCACTACCTCGCGGAACGACAACGGCCCCTGATTTGGGGCCGTTGTCTTTTCCAGTCGGTCATTGATGTGGAATCTGGCAACAGTGTTTGTCCAGTGAGCCGCTATATGGGGGAATAACAAACACCTAATATCGTCTCTACCCAGTGAGCCAATGCAATAAGCATTAACCCCTCACGAGGTAAACACTCGAAACTCCAGACGATACGGTGAACATCATGAACTTCGCAAAAATGGCATTGGTTCTTATTCTTGGCAGTGCAGCGGCGCAGGCATTTGCCGACGACGGCTATTCAACAGCCGCCACCAGCCAGCTCCCGGTTGAAACTTACACCGCTGCAGCAAAACCCGATATCGAGAAAGTCATTGCCATCACCGAGGCCGCCGACCAATGCGCGCCGGTGCCCGTGCAGATGACCTATGACGACTCCCACGGCCAACGCCATATCCTGCAATACGATGTCATGGGTAGCGGCTGCTCGAACGGCTGAGTGCCTTTGTGGACGATGGAGGGTCGACACTCCTTCCCCGCACGGCCAGATGAAAAAGCCATTATCGTTATTGTGAACCGACAATTTCCTTATTGGATGCCAACAACTCCGGAATCGCGCCTTTGAGAAACTCGACCCAGGTTTTTATCTTGGCATCGACGAACTTTCGCGAGGGATAGATTGCAAACAGATTCAACTCTTCAAGATGATGGTTGGGCAGTACCCGCACCAATGTTCCGTTCCTCAGTCCCTCGACAGCCGAAGCAATCGGCTGTATCCCGATCCCCATTCCGCTTTTTATCGCAACGGTCATGCCGTCGGCGGTATTGATGTGCAAGGGAGACAAGGGTGTCGTGACGCTCTCCAGGCCTTCGGGCCCTTCGAATATCCAGTTTTCAGCCGGCATCACCGTGTTCACGATTCTCAGGCAGTCGTGTGAACAAAGATCCCCCGGAGACTCGGGATGCCCGCGTTTTTCAAGGTAGGCGGGCGACGCACACAGAATACTGTAGGTGCTACCGAGCCGCTGGGCGACAAAACCTGAATCGGGCAAATCCCGCGCCAGCACAATCGACATGTCATAGCCCTCCTCCAGCAAGTCAGGCAGCCGATTGGTCAGGACCAGATCAAACATCACCGAGGGATGGGTCTCTCGATACATGGCAATGGCCTGGATCACATAGTGATTGCCGATGGCCGACATGGCGTGAATCTTCAGCCTGCCGGCCGGCATGACTTGAGCGGTACCGGCTTCCTCTTCCGCTTCACGCACCTCATCGAGGATTTTCTCGCAGCGCTGCAAATAACGCACACCGGCTTCGGTGAGTGCCAGGCGCCGGGTCGTCCGGTTGATCAAGCGGGTTTGCAGCCTGGCCTCCAGGCTGGAGACGGCTTTGGAGACGTTGGCGGTGGTGCTGTTCAGGATCTCGGCGGCCCCGGTAAAGCTGCCGCTTTGAGCGACCACCGTGAAAAAACGCATGGTCTGGAAGACGTCCATCGTTTCCACCTCGGGAAATCAGCAAAAATACCATAGCCCGGTCTGGAGAATGGCTCGTAAAAAAAGGGCGACCCTGCAAAAGCCGCCCCCTGCTTACGCGTTATTTCTTGCGCGGAATAAACCCGGGCACGCCGGTTTCCACTACCGAGTTGAAGCGTATCCGGGTGGTGATATCGTCCCGGATTTCAGCCATGGCCCGATGCGGCAAGGTGGCAATATCGAAGTTTTCCTGGATATGGCTCGGTGTTGCGCTGGTGGTCAGAAAAGCGGTTCCCCGCTGTACCGCCCAGGCCAATGCGACTTGCGCCGGGGTTTTCTGCAAGCACTGGGCGATTGCGGTCATCACCGGTTCTTCCAGCACATTGGGTTCCATGCCATGCCCCAGTGGCGCAAATGCCAGGAGGATAATCCCGTGCTCCTGGCAGAACTCGAGCAGTTCCCATTCAGGCAGATAAGGGTGGGATTCAACCTGCACGACGGCGGGTTTTATCCGCGCCACGGCCACCAGCGCTTTCAACGCGTCCAGGGTGATATCAGACAAACCGATGGACCTGCACCGGCCTTCATCCACCAGGCGCTCAAGGGCCCTCCAGGTCTCGATCAGGGTGACACCCGAATCGTAGATGACATGCCCCTGAAAATCCCTCGGGTCCTGGTCATCGCCGGGCTGAAAGGCAAACGGCGTATGGATCAGGTAGCAATCGATGTAATCCACCTGAAGTCGGCGGCAGCTGGCGGCAAATGCCGGCTCGACGCGCTCGGGACGATGGTTGGTATTCCACAGCTTGGTGGTAATGAACAGCTCTTCTCGCCGAACCTTGCCGGCCTGTAAAACCTCCTGCAGAGCAACACCGACACCTTCTTCGTTGCGATAGCGCTCCGCACAATCGAAATGACGAAAGCCCGTTTCCAACGCGGCCTTGACCGCTTGCGTGGTCACCGAGAGGTCTCGAAACAGCGTGCCAAAACCAACGGCCGGCATCTCGCCAGTTCCGTGGGCAATAGGGAATTTGGTGTCGCGAAGCGCATCGTGATAAGTCATGCCTTTACTCCATTGCCTGGGGCCACTACCGCAACCACGGCAGTGACCGTTCATAAAATTTCGGGAGGCCGGCCAGTTCGCGGAAACGGTCCGCCAAGACATGGCTCGGCTATGGGTTCGGCCTTGCCGCTGTCAGCGACCCGCCACTTTTTGCCCAAGTACACCGACGGAGTTACCGCCCAGCGCCACGAACAAGCGCACCGTGTCGAGATACCGCGCGGTCTTCACGCGGATCTGTCCCAGCAGCGCCTGTTGATACGCACGCTCGGCCTCCAGCACTTGAAGAACACTGTTCTCGCCTTGCGCATAGGCCTGTTGGTTCAAGCGCAAACTGGTTTCGGCGGCGCGCAGCGCGTCCCCTTGGGCGAGGTTTTCCTGCTCGTCATGGTTGATGGCCTGCAACGTGTCAGCGACCTGGCCGAAGGATTGGATGACCGTCTGCTGGTAGCCGGCGAGAGACGCCTTGTAGCCGTCGACGGCTGCCTGGCGTTCAGCCTTGAGCGTTCCGCCATCGAAGATCGGCCCCGCCAGTCCCGCCGCAAAGCCCCAGAGCGCCGCGCCGCCATTGCCGGAAGCGCCCTGCGCCAACGATGCGGAAAGCTCGACATGCGGATACAGGTTCGCGGTCGCGATCCCCACGGCGGCACTGGCCATCTGCAAGTCAGCCTCGGCTTGCCGGACATCGGGCCGGTCGTGGGCCATTTCCGAGGGCAGGCTGACCGGCACACCGGAGGGCAAGGCAAATTCGGCCAGGTCGAAGTCCGGCGCAATCCAGTCGGCCGGCCCCTTCCCGGTCAGAATCGACAGCGCATGACGTGCCGCATCCCGCTGCTGGGCCAGGGACGGCAACAGCGTGCGATCCTGCGCCAAGCGTGTCTCGGCCAGCGCAACATCGACCTGCGTGGTGCTGCCATTGAGGTGGGCCATGCGCACCAGCTCAAGATTCCGGGTGTCATCGGCCAGCAGTTTCTCGACCGCCGCCATTTGCGCGTTGGCAGAGGCCACCAGCAGCGCCTGGCTGGCGACGTTGCCGGTCAGGCTCAGATACGCCGCCTCGTAGCGATGCGTCTGAAGATCAACCAAAGCCGCTTGTTGTTCGACCCGCCGCTTGTTACCACCGAACGCATCCAGGTCGAAGCTGACTTGAGGCCCGATGCTGTAGAAGTTGGCCACCGATGGGTCGGCGGCGGTATGGACCCGCTGGCGACCGGCCTGGGCGGCAAAATCGACCCGCGGATAGAGCGCGCCTTGCGCCGCAACCACGGACGAAGCCGCCTGCCGGAGCGTCGCGTCAACCGCCACCAGCTCAAGATTGCCCTCGATTGCCCGACGGACAACCCGGTCGAGCTTGGGTGATTGAAAGGCCGACCACCAGTCACCGTTGATCTTCTGGCCCAGGTCAATCCGGCCCTTCTGACCGAGGCCCTGCTCGGCCTGCTGGTCATAGTGCTGCGACGCGCTTTCCGAGGGTGCCTTGTAGTCAGGGCCGACGGTACAGGCGGACAGGAAAAAAGCCGCCGACACCGCACCGACCGTCGTCGGGAAGAGGTGTCTGTTGAGGACGAATGCATTGGGTTTCATTTGCCAGACTCCACGAAAACTAGTTGGTCGGAACGGGTTTGCGAAGCAACACCACCAGCGGACTCACCAGCAGCATCACCCACAGCAAAATCTTGAATTGGTCGACGATGGCGATGAAGGCCGCCTGGCCGGTGATCATTTCGTTGAGCGCGCCCAGCGCCGGCAAGGACGTCGAGGCGGCCATGCGATACGCGGTCAGATGACTGGCCAGCGCCTGATGCATCGCCTGCGTGTTGTTGAAGAAACAGGCCTGCACCACCGCCACGCCCAGGGTGCTGCCATAGACACGGGCCAGATTGAAAAAGCCCGTCCCTTCCGGGCGCAGCTTCGGGTCCAGGGTGCTGAACGCCACCTTGCTCAGCGCCGGCATCAATACCCCGAGACCGGCGCCCTGGAGCGAACCGGCAACCGCCACCGGCCAGCCGTCCATCAAGGGTGAATAACCGAGCATCAGCCAGTTGGCATAGATCACCATGGCGATGCCCCCCGCCACGAAGGGCCGGCGGTCGAAACGTTCGGGAACACGGCCCATCAGCAGGAACGCACCGACCAACCCGACACCCCGCGGTATCGTCAGGTAGCCCGTGGTGTCAGGCGGAAAACCGAGCAGTTCATCCAGCATCGGCGAGGTCAGCGCCATGGTCGACAGCAGCACAAAACCGAGGGCGAAAAACATCACGGTCGACAGCACGAAGTTGCGATCCCGGAACAAGCCCTTGCTGAGGAAATGCACCTTGGCGGTCAGCACATGCACCACGAACAGGTAGAGCCCCAGCGCACAGGCCAGGGCTTCCAGCCAGATTTCCAGCGAGTCGAACCACTCCAGGCGCTCCCCACGGTCGAGCAGCATTTGCAGGCCGATCATGCCGAGCGTGAAGCTACCGAAACCGAAGAAGTCAAAGGGCGGACGTTTCTCGGCCTTTTTCTCCGGCAACAAAAATGTCACCACGAGGAAGATGAACAGCGACAACGGAACGCTGATGTAGAAGATCGAACGCCAACCGTAAAGCTCGCCAAGCCAGCCACCGAGACTCGGGCCACTGACGATGCCCAGCAGCACAATGGCCGTCCATATCGGGCCAAAGGTCCCGCGCCGTGCGGGCGGTAAAGTCTCCATGGCAATCGCCATCGACAGCGGTGCCAGCACGCCACTCGCGGCGCCCTGGATAATCCGTGCACCGACGAACTCCAGCGGCGTCGTTGCCTGGGTCGCGAGCAACAAACCCAGGACAAAGCCGGCTATCGCGGCTTGATACACCCGCTTCAAACCGAATCTCCCGGCAAGCCACTGCGCCAGCGGCAGGGTGATCGCGCTCGCCGCCAGATACGAAGTGAAGACCCAACCCGCCTGGTCATCACTCATCGACATCGCCCCCTGGATAAACCGGAGCACCGCATTCGGCAGCGGCAGGCTGGCGGACTGCATATAGGTCACGAACAGCGCGGCAAACCTGAGCGTAAGCGCGCCCTCTTCTCCGGGCTTGGCGTTCATTGGTCAGTCCCCGCGCTCAACAGCGCCGCGATCGGCTTCCACCAGGACGAGCGATAGCCGGTATCGACCTGGACCGTGGCGCTGGTGCCGGAGAACAACGGCAGATCCGGATCGGCTTGATCGAGTTCAAGTCGAACCGGAACCCGCTGGACCACCTTGACCCAGTTGCCGGTGGCATTTTCCGGCGGCAACAGGGCGAAGTCCGCGCCGGCCCCCGGGCTCATGCTGATCACGTGGGCCTTGAAGGCGTGCCCCGGATAGGTGTCAATACGGATCATCGCGGCCTGGCCCGGATGCATATGGGTCACCTCCGTTTCACGGAAGTTGGCCTCGACCCAAACCCGCCGAGACAGCAGGGCAAAAGCTGGCGCCCCATTGCTGACATAGTTGCCCACCTGCAAATCGTCGACCTTGGCGACGATGCCATCGTCCGGCGCATACACCGTCGCGTAGGAAAGATAGAGCTGCGCCTCATCCAGCTGCGCCTTGGCCTCACGAATCGCCGGGTGGCTGTCGACGTCGATATCCGGATTGCCGTTCAGCGCAACCACCGTGCTGGCGATCTGTTGTTCGATAGACGCCACGTGCTGCCGCGCCATTTTAAGGTCGGTGTCCGCGCGCTCATAAACAGAGCGCGAGACAAACTCGGTCGCCACCAGCGCCTGCTTGCGGGTGAGCTCCTTTTGGTCGAAGCCGGCCGACTCCTTGGCCGATTGCAGTTCGGCCTGTTGCTGGCGGTAGCTGCTCTTGAGTCCCTGGATACGCAGCCGCGCTACGTTCAGTTGGGCTTCGGCGCGGTTGACCGCGATCTGGAACGGCTCCGGATTGATCCGAAACAGCACCTGGCCCTTGCGTACCGGCTGATTGTCCTCAACGGCGATGTCCACCACCTGCCCGGAAACCCGGGCATTGACCGAGGCCTTCGCCACCCGGGCGTAGGCATTATCGGTCGAGACATAGGGTTCGCCGGCCAGATAGCGGGCATACCCGACGGCCGCGAAAAGCACTGGAACACCCACCATCAGCCATGGCCGCAACCGCTCCTTGAACGGTTTGCGGACAAGCGTACCAGCCGGGTTCGGCCCTGGATGCTCAAAGGTCTGCGAAGCGGGGATGTCGAACTGTTGGGTCATGATCGAATGCACCTTTAACCGGGAAATCGGGGTCGCTGTGAGAAAGCAGTCCATGCGCGGCCTGGAGGGTGTCTCCAGGGCACCTGTTTCATCGCAGCACCACCCGGTTCGAGCTCCGCCACAACAAATCCGAGATTCAGGAACTTATGGTTCCTTAATTTTGTGCGATGGTGTAAGAATATCCCCACGCAAGCCTTCACTCAAGGATTTTTATACAACATGGCACAAAATAAAGTCACCGAAGCCAAAGGCCGCGGCCGGCCTCGTGCGTATGACCCGCAGACCGCGCTGCAGCAGGCGCTTGGGGTTTTCTGGAGCACCGGGTATGCCGGCGCGTCACTGGACAGCATCGCCACGGCGGCGGGCATGAACCGTCCCAGTCTCTATGCGGCGTTCGGCGACAAGCATGCCCTCTATATCAAGGCGTTCGAGCAGTATTGGGCGCAGGCCTGCGCCGCCGTGCACGAGGCCCTGACGGACAGCACGCTGACCTTGCGCGAGGCGTTGCTGGGTTTCTACGAGGGGCAGTTGTCGATCTATTTCTCGGGTGACGGTCAGCCACGGGGCTGCTTTGTGATCGGCACGGCCACCACCGAGGCTGCCGAAGACCGTGAAATACGCGACCTGCTTGCGGATCGCCTGAGCCAGCTCGACGCCGATCTCGAAGCGCGCCTGCGCCTGGCCGTCGCCGCTGGCGAATTGAAAGGCGATGCCGACCCGGCCGCCCTTGCCGTACTCGCCTCCTCCCTGCTGCACAGCCTTTCGATACGGGCTCGGGCGGGCAAACCCCGCGCCGAATTGACGGAGCTGGCACGCAATGCGGTCAAGGTGATCTGCGGATGAGCTCGAACGAGGTGCTTGGCACCCGCCAGGCTTGCGAGGTGTGGGGTGGCTGAAAGACTCGAAGACATTCTTGATGAAGGCCTTGCGGTGATTTTCTGCGGTATCAATCCGGGACTACTGGCCGCCGCCCAGGGGCATCACTTTGCCGGCAGAAGCAATCGTTTCTGGCGCACGCTGCATCTGGCCGGCTTTACCCCTGAGGAAATCCGCCCGGAAAACGACCGGACAATCTTGCAGCATGGGTGTGGATTGACCGCCGTGGTTGAACGGCCCACGGCGCGCGCGGATCAGCTGTCTTCCGCTGAATTCACCGCCATCTCCAGGGACTTTGAGCACAAGATCGCCCGCTACGCCCCGCGCTTCGTGGCCTTTCTCGGCAAGGCGGCGTACTGCGGATTGTCCGGCCAACGAAACATCGCCTGGGGACTTCAGCCACAGACCTTCGGCCATGCGGCGGTCTGGGTGCTGCCCAATCCCAGCGGGCGTAATCGTGCGTTCAGTCTTGATCAATTGGTGGCGGCGTACCGTCAACTGCATCTGGCGGCACTCGGGCACCTTTCGCTCCTGAAAGCGGCTGAATCCTAATTTCTCGATATCCCAGCCTACTTATCAAATTGCGCCTGCCCATCCGCGACGGCCTAATTAGAGCTTTGTTAACCAAGGCTCCCGAATGGAACATGTACGAGCTTCAAGCACCCACGCCGCAGGGTTGATGGTCAGTGTGGTGTTGGTCGCCCTCAATCTGCGGCCGTCGATGGCCGCGGTCGGGCCCTTGCTGTCGGCGATTCGCGGGGATATCCCCTTGAGTTTCAGCGCCGCGTCGTTACTGACCATGCTGCCGGTCATGGCGATGGGTTTGGCCATGTTCCTCGGCATGCGCATCGCCCAGCGCTTCGGCGAACACCGCACCATCGTCCTGTCCTTGCTGGTCATCGGCCTGGCGACGGCTTCGCGACTCTACCTGGAGAGCACCGTCGAGCTGATCCTCAGTGCGGTACTCGCGGGTCTCGGGATCGCCCTGATCCAAGCGGTGATGCCGGCGCTGATCAAGTCGCGCTACAGCCACAACGTCTCGCTGTTCATGGGGATCTACGTGACCTCGATCATGGGCGGCGCGGCGCTCGCGGCGTCGTTCTCGCCGTTCGTCCTGGCACAGACTGGAAGCTGGCGGATCAGCCTCGCCATCTGGGCGCTGCTGGCGCTGGTCGGCCTGGTGGTCTGGTTCGCCCAGCGCTCGGCGGTCCCGCACTTGCCGCAGACCTCGACCAGCACCCAACAGGAGTCATTCTTCGGCAATTCGAGGGCCTGGCTGCTGGCGATCTTCTTCGGCCTGGGCACGGCGTCCTACACCTGCGTGCTGGCCTGGCTGGCGCCCTACTACGTGGAAAAAGGCTGGAGCGAACAAAGCGCCGGCTTGCTGCTGGGCCTGCTGACCGCCATGGAAGTGGTGTCCGGCCTGGTCACCCCGGCAATCGCCAACCGCAGCCAGGACCGACGCCTGGTGCTGGCGGTCTTGCTTGCGTTGATCATCGCCGGCTTCTGCGGCCTGATCCTCAGCCCGGAACGCTTCACCCTGCTCTGGCCATGCCTGCTGGGCCTGGGTATCGGCGGGTTGTTCCCGATGAGCCTGATCGTTTCCCTCGACCACCTGGACAACCCGCGTCGTGCCGGCGGCCTGACCGCCTTCGTGCAAGGCATCGGTTATCTGATCGCCGGGCTCTCGCCGCTGATTGCCGGGGTGATTCGTGACCAGCTGGGCAGCTTCGAGTGGGCCTGGTGGTCACTGACGGCGGTGATGACCGTCATGATCGTGATGGTCCTGCGCTTCAATCCGAAGCACTACGCACAACACATCCGCTAGTCGTCGCGGTTCTTTCCTGGCTGATCAGCCTGCCATTGGAAACAGGGCTCCGTGGAAACGTTCTTCAGGGAACGAAGGGGTCATTTGCCCCTGCCTTCAACCACGGGCGCAGCGCTGTCGGATCCACCCGATCCGACAGGTACAGGGGCGCGCCGTCAGCGCGGTAGCGGACCAGGGCGGCAAAGGCACCATAGTTGGCGACTTGCCGTTGCCCTTCGAACAAGGCCGGTCGCTCCGGGCAACGCTGGCCGGCGGCGTCCAGCCAGTTGGCAATATTCATGCTCATCCCGCGTGGGCCTGAAGGACCGAGGCGTCGCTGGCGACCACAACGAGGGAGATACAATCATGAATCATGGCGATTTTCTTCTTGGCAAGGATAACGCGAGGGCCAGGCCTTTATAGTGAAGGGGTCGCCCACAGGCTATTTAAAAAACAAATTCCATCCCCTAATATGTCAATCGGCTGCTTGTCTACAAACATGAGCAAAAGTAACGCCTATGGAACCTGACCGAGACGGATTTTATGCTCAATAGCAATTTGCTCAGAAAGCTGGACATGCAGGACCTGATGGTATTCGTCGCGGTTTATGAGCAGAGCAGCGTCACCGAGGTTTCCGAAACCCTTTGCGTCAGCCAGTCCACGGTCAGCTACTGCCTGAAAAAGCTGCGGACCAGCTTCGAGGACGAGTTGTTCATCCACACCCGTAATGCCATGTGGCCGACCAGCAAGGCCACCAGCATGTACAGCCATGTGGTCAACATTATAAAAAACATCAACCTGTGTCATTCCGCAGTCAACGTATTTGACCCGACCGAAAAAGAGATCACTTTTAATATTTGTGCACCGGAGTACTTCGAACTCCTGATCCTCCCCGACCTGCTGAAAAGTTTTATCAAGAGCCACCTGCCGATCATTGTGAACACCCACAAGTTCCACAAGGATGTTCCGGTCGAACAATTGGTCGACGGTCGTATTGACCTGGTGATTTGTGCCGGTCCGAACTTTCATCGTGACGCCAAGCCCTTCAAATCAAAGATCCTGCTGGACGACGATCTGGTGTGCGTGGTCGACAAGCATTTCACGCCGCCAGAGAACAGGTTCAACCTGGACACCTTTGTCGCGCGCCAGCATATCTTTCCGACGCCCTGGACCTCAGACACCAACATGGTGGACGGCTGGCTCGGCAAACAGGGCTATACCCGGCAGATAGTCGCCCGCGCCAACAGTTATGTGGCGGCACTTGAAATGCTCAGTGGAACCGATCTCGTTCTGATGTTGCCTCGCCGTCTCCAGAGGCGGATCTGTGATGAAACCAAGTTCGCGTTTTGCAAGCCGCCGGCGGGTTTGCCCAATTTCACCATCGACATGTTGTGGGACAGGAAAGCCGAGCAAAACAGTGCCAATACCTGGCTGCGTGAGCAGATTGCCAAGGTTTGTGCCTAGGGGCGGGTAGATGACGCCTGGAGTCCACGAGTGCTCATGGATTTGGAGTTCTTTATCAGGTCGCATTATTTCGGACAGTACATTGGTCTCCAGAATGATCACGCATCGAAATTCGAACGCATTTTGAGCATTGATTGCAATCAAGACAGTTCCTTTACGATCTTGAATGCATCTTGCAACCCATGCACCGTCAGCGCACCCCTCTGGCAACAGCCAGCAAAACACCAAAACCCACCAGCAACCCGCCGAACGCGCGGTCGATCCAGTGACGCACCGCCATCAACCGTTCACGCACGGCGCTCGCCGAAAAGCACAAGGCCACCACACTGAACCAGGCCATATGCGCACCCGAGATAAAAGCCCCGTAGCCGATCTGCACGGCCAGCGGCGTATCGGGACGTACCACTTGCATGAACAGGCTGATGATAAAGATCGTCGTCTTCGGGTTCAGGACATTGGTCAGGAAACCCGTGCGCAGCGCGGCAAAGTCCGACAGTGGTGCGACAGCGCTCTCGGCCAGCGTTCCGCTGGGCTGGGTCCGCAACATCTTCACCCCCAGCCAGATCAGGTACGCAGCCCCTGCCAGCTTGATGGTGTTGAACAACCACAGCGACTGCTGGATCAGCAGCCCCAAACCAATCAGCGTATAGCTGACGTGGACCAGCACGCCCAGCCCGATGCCCAGGGCCGTGAGCACGCCCGCTCGACGGGACAACATCAGGCTGTTACGCGTCACCATGGCGAAATCGGGGCCAGGGCTGATGACAGCCAACAGGGTAATGGAGATCACCGCCAAGAGTTCCGCCATGGCCAATCCTCTGGAAAACGTAAAAGTTAGCGTGATCATAAACGAATAGCCTGCGGACCAGAAACGCTGATGACTCATATTTCATTGGGTGGCCGGGACCCGGCACGCTATCGTAGCGCTCTAAAGCCCTGCTCTTTTAAAGTGATCCAATCCAAATCAGCACTTGGAGTAACAGAAGATGATGGCGAGCCCATACAAACTGATCAGCACCAAATCCATTATCAACTTCACAGCCGCTATCACCATGACACTCAGTTGCACCTACGCCTTTTCACTCGATGCCAGCAAAGCACCAGGCCATAACTTTCCAACGCTGACCAGCTCGTACCTTCTCCAGGATTTCAATGACGCCAACCTGCCAGAAGAAATATCGATAACCAACAACTTGCAGAATTCATATTTCTACACAAACTGCTACACATCAAACAATTGTCACAAAGGCGTGCCTGAGGGCGCCATCATTTTCAGCACCCCCTCAGGACTCAAAGCCACCGCCCACAGCGACTACCCCCGCGTTGAGCTGAGAGCCAAGAGAGAATTCACCATCGGCGGCCCACTGAATGCCAGCCAGTCCGGTGAAGCCTATATCGTGCAGAACCCACACACCAAGTCCATTATCTTCGCGCAGATTCATGGGGATAAACCAGGTGGATCGGAGCTGCTCAAGCTCCGCTGGAAGGACGGCGCCATTATTGCGGGAACAAAAACGCACTATGGCGACAACGAGAGCCGATCAACCTTGTTATCCGGCATCAGCCTTAACGACAAAATAGATTACACGATAGAAGCCAAAGGCTCTGACAATGAAATGACCTTGCAGGTTAAGGTGACAGCGGCGGGTCAGACATCAAGCAAGACGTTCATCTTTCCGAAGTCAGGATGGGACGGCGTAAATTTGTATTTCAAAGCCGGGAATTACAATCAAACCTCTGACACCACCGGGGATGTAGCTATTGTGGCGTACAGCGCCCTGAATATTAATTACGAATAAAAAATGGAAGAAGCGCAAACATTGGCACAGCGGCCAGTATCAGGGCACCGGTGTCAGGACAGGGCTTCCTGAGAAATACGCCGTCAGGTTTTCAATGACCAGCTGCAGCGTGGCGGTGACCGCTTCCGGTGAGCGCCCCGCTATATGCGGCGTCAGGATCAAGTTATTCAGGTTGGCGAACGCCGCCGGCACCTCAGGCTCGCCTTCCACGACATCCAGTGCCGCCCCGGCAATTTCCCTGTTTGTCAGTGCCGAGATAAGCGCAGCGGTATCAACCACGCTGCCTCGGGCGATATTGACCAGAAAGCCGTCGGGGCCAAGGGCCTTCAGTACCGTGGTGTCGACCCGATGAAATGTCCCCGCACCACCGGGCGTGGCCACGATCAGAAAATCGGCCCAGCTTGCCAAGGCCACCGGCGTATCAAAATAGGTGAAGGGCGAGTCGTGCCGTGGATGACGACTGTGATACCCCACCGACATCTCGAATCCGCCGACGCCACGCCGGGCAATCTGCTGCCCGATATTACCTAGCCCCAGGATCCCCAGTTTCTTTTTCGAGAGCATGGGACGTGGCTGTCTGGAGTGGGCCCATTGGCCGTGACGAACGGCGGCGTCGGCTTGCGGAATGCCTCTGACAATGGCCATCAACAAGGCGATCGCATGGTCAGCGACCGAGGCGTCATTGGTGCCGGGGCCGTGTGTCACGACGATGTCGCGTGCACGAGCCGCAACCAGATCGACCTTTTCGTAGCCCGCGCCCTGGGCGCAGATGATCTTGAGTTGAGGCAGGGAGGCCATTTCGTCGGCCGAGAGTCCCGTAGACCCGTTTGTCAGAACGGCTTGAATCTGAGGGCCGAGAGCCTTGAGCGTGCCGGCCTTCACTTCAGCCGACAACGCCACATGGGTTTTGAAGCCGGCGGCTTCCAGGCGAACAAGACTTTCGGGAGCCAGTTCGATCAGAACCAGGAGATCTCGGACCATGGTCAGGTACTCTTGATTTAGCCTACGCATGTTGGGAGCGTTCAGCCCCATAGACTACATGATTCGTTGCAAGCGACCTGCCCCTCTCTGCTCTGACAGATGCGCATTGTCGTGCAACCAACAACCGTCGGCGAAGTCAGCCTGACCGGTTTCATTGATCAAAATCAAAACTCAAAATCACATTGATATCACGCTGAACAGCACGGGTTGCGCCGGGACAACGCTCAAATCAGCATCGCCAAGCCCTGCAAGCGCCCCTACGGCAAAGGACCGCTGTTATCCACAATAACAATCCGCGGTTTACCCTGAGGTAGTCCTTGATGAATCTCTCTCATTTGCTCAACCGGACCCACTCCTCGTCGTCGGGCACCCTCAGCGTGCTCAGTACCGCCAGTGAACTACAGGCCAAGCTGCAGGCAGTTCGCCTGGAGCCGGT
The DNA here is from genome assembly GCF_013385425.1 of Pseudomonas gingeri. Classification (GTDB taxonomy): domain Bacteria; phylum Pseudomonadota; class Gammaproteobacteria; order Pseudomonadales; family Pseudomonadaceae; genus Aquipseudomonas; species Aquipseudomonas gingeri_D. The sequence goes on from NZ_JACAQA010000027.1 coordinate 173,040, forward strand.
ATTCATCTCCGGCTTCGTGTCCCCGCACCTGGACCTTGACCAGATCGCCCGCACGGTCCGCCAGCGTTTCCCGAGCTGCATCATCAGCCTGTGCACCACATCCGGCGAACTCTGCGGCACGGCCAGCCAGCTCTACTGCCCTACCGGCGAACGCTGGGACCGGATCGTGCTGCAGTTGTTCGATCGCAGCGTGATCGCCAGCGCGGAAATCGCCATGGTGTCCCTGGAGTGCGCCGACATCCGCGGCGATAGCAAACGCATCAGCATGCGCGAGCGCATCTCCCGCCTGGTACACAACCTCAAGGCGGCGCAAGTCCGCACCCAGATTGACCAGCGTGACACCCTGGCCTACATCCTCTTCGATGGCCTCTCGGCGTCCGAATCCTTCTTTATGGAAGCCCTTTACGAATCCGGCCGTTTCCCCTGCCTGTTCGTCGGTGGCTCGGCGGGCGGCAAGGGCGATTTCAAGAAAACCCTGATCCATGACGGCAACCGGAGTTACGAGAACCACGCCCAGATCGTCTTTCTCAAGTGCTCGCCCGGTATCCGTTTTGGCGTATTCAAAAGCCAGAATTTCCAACCCTCGACGCTGACCTTCAGCGTCCTGACCGCGTCCCTGGAAGATCGCACCATTCACCAGGTCATCGACGCCCAAGGCAATATCAAGACCATGGTCCAGGCCCTGGCTGATGCGTTCAAATGCACGCCGCAGACACTGGAGCAGCACCTGGGCGACTACTCCTTCGCTATCCGCGTGGGCCAGGAACTGTTTGTCCGCTCCATCGCCCGCATCGACCCGGCGCAAGGCCTGGTGCACCTGTTCTGCGACGTGGCGCCGGGCGAAGAGCTACTCATGGTCAAACGCACCTCGATCCGCGACGCCACCCGTACCGACTACCAACGCTTCCTGCAGGGCAAGGGCGGCCAGCCGATTGCCGGCATCCTCAACGACTGCATCCTGCGCCGGCTGAACAACGGCTCGGAACTGGACGCCATGACCGGCCTGTTCGGCGACGTGCCGTTGATCGGCTTTTCCACCTTCGGCGAAATCCTGGGGCTCAACCTCAACCAGACCCTGACCGCGATCTTTTTCTTCCGCGTCGCCAAGGGGGCCAGTTTCGAGGATGACTACGTCGACCGCTTCCCGATCCACTACGGCGAATTCAAGGCCTTCTTCCTGCGCCGTCAGATCAAGAAACTGGTGGGCCTCAACCATGTGCTGGTCAAGCAGATAGAAGCCTTCAAGAACAACAACTTCGTCAGCACCCTCGACGTGAGCGGCCTCGACGAAAACCTGCAACCGGTGTTCCACGGCCTGACCGACCTGGGCACCGTGCTCGACCAGGCCAACCGCCATCAGGAACAGATCGCGGGCCAGTTGCAGCACTATTCCCAGGAGCTGCACCTGTCGATGGACGACCTGGCCACCACCATCGACCGGCAACACGACGTCGCCGCCGAAGCGCGCTCGACCTTCGACGGCCTGTCCACCCAGGCCGACGAAGTGGTCGGCGGCGCCCGTGAGCTGGCGCAATCGAGCCTGCGCATCCAATCGATCGTGCAGGTGATCCAGCAGATCGCCGGCCAGACCAACCTGCTCGCCCTCAACGCTGCCATCGAAGCGGCCCGGGCCGGCGAAATGGGCCGAGGCTTTGCCGTGGTGGCCGATGAAGTGCGCAAACTGGCGGAGATCACCCGCAAGAATGCCGGGGAGATCGGCGTGGATATCGATCGACTGTCGTCCGAGATCCAGAAAGTCGCGGTGCAGATCGAAGACCAGTCCACGGCCGTGGGCACCCTGCGCAGCTTGCTCGACGCCCTGGAAGACTCCGGCCAGATGACCGAAGGGACCTCTCGGCGGACCAAGACAATTGCCGATACACTAACGGGGCTGACACGCCGCGGTTGAAGGCCCCCCCAGCAATAGCAGACCCCGGGAACGATAGGGCCGCGTAAGCCACGCGCGCCCATCGTCCCCGTGCTTCACCCACGCTACAGGTATTCCCATGTCTATCCGGATCTCATCAAATGCCCACCCGGCCAAAGCCAACGCTTAACCTGCGCACTCTCATCCTGCTGATTGCACTACTCTCCGCAGTCACCACCCTGGCCAACAGTTTCTGGGTTATCTACAAGGTTCAGAAACAGGAACTGATTACCCACGCACTCGATAACAACAAGGACTATGCCTCAAGAATCGCCGCGGGTATCGAGCAAGTCCTCAGCTCCGACATCGACAAGCTCAAATACAGCGCCAGTGTTATCAGCAAGGGTTTTAACGACCAGGGACGCCTGGGTGACGAAGCCTTGCGATTGCTGAATCAGGACAACAGTTTCAACTCCATCCTGATGGCCAACGCCTCCGGCACGGTCGTGGCATCGGCGCCAGAGAGTCTGAACATCAATGGCCAGGCGCTGCGCAACACAGAGCCCCTGCAAAGCCGCGAGCCGAAGATCAGCAACGCATTCAAGTCGATCGCCGGCAATCTCGTGATCTTCATCTCTTATCCCGTATTCGGCGCCAGGGGAGAATACCTGGGCCTTATCGGCGGGACCGTCCGGCTCGACCAGGAAAACGCCCTGCACACCCTGGTCGATCAGCATGTCCGCCATGACGGGGCCTATGTTTATCTGGTCGACAAAACACGTCGCGTGCTCTATCACCCTCGACCCGACAACATCGGCACCATCGTGGGAGATGACCCCATCGTGGATGCCGCCTTGCAAAACAGGAACGGTAGCCTCCAGTCCCACGATGCCAACGGCATCGAGATGCTTGCCGGCTTCGAAACCGTTTCCAGCAGCGGATGGGGCGTCGTTTCACAACAGCCGCTCAACAATACCCTGGCGACGCTGAATCACCTGATGATCAAGGTCGGCAAGGGAATCGCCCCGCTGGGACTGCTCGGCCTCGTGCTCATCTGGTGGTCGGGGACGAAGATAGCCAGCCCCCTTTCCCTGCTGGCCAGGTATGCGAAACGCCTGGATGCGCCTGACAGCTACAAGCGCATCAGTGCGGTTTCAGCCTTTTTCAACGAAGCCTGGCAAATCCGTCGGGCCCTGCTGTTCAGCGTCGGCCTGCTGCAGGAAAAGATCAGCCGGCTGAACCGGCAGGCCCAGAGCGATGCGCTGACCGGGCTGGCCAATCGCCGGGCCATGCAAGATGCGCTGACGCTCTGGGAGGAAACCGGTCATTCATTTGCCGTTGTGTCCCTGGACATCGATCACTTCAAGCGGGTAAACGACACCTTCGGTCATGGTGCGGGCGATGAAACCCTTCGAATCGTCGCCGACCTGATGAAACAGAACTCACGGGCGAACGACTTGCCCTGCCGGGTGGGCGGTGAAGAGTTTGTGCTGCTGCTCCCGGACAGCTCGCTCAAGACGGCGGCCGAAGTGGCCGAACGGCTTCGGGCCTCGATCGAAAGCAAAGCCATCGATACCGTCGGACACATCACGGTTTCGTTCGGCGTTGCCCTCTGGACGCCAGAGAGGGAATCCGTCGCCGCCGTATTCGAGAAGGCGGACAAGCTGCTGTACCGGGCCAAGCAGAACGGCCGCAACTGCGTGATGGTGGAAGAAGCGGAGCTACCCGAGAAAACCTAGACTGGCGCCGGGCCGACCACGTGATCGTTGCTCGGCACACTTGGCCGCCATCAGGGTACATCTCTGCGTCAGTCGTCCAGGCGCAGCCCCATTTGCTCTTCATCATAAAAGCGTCCGCCGACCCACAGCACGCGGGGCTTGATGCCGAAGGACTCGAAGCCAAGCGAGCGATAGAAGTTGCTGGCGGCGAAGTTCTCGGTATTGACGGACAGATGGAGCTGAATGACGCCAGTCGCCCTGGCCTGCGCGACGACGGCTTCGAAGAGTTTGCGCGCGACGCCTTGTCGACGATAAGCCGAATCAACAAAGACGCCCCATACAAAGCCGGTGTGCTCGGCCTGTCGAACAGGCTCACGGTGCAGGCTGGTGACCCCTATCAGGTGTTCTCCGGCAAAGGCCCCGAACACAATCTCATGCACAGTGGCATGAAGCAGGGCCTCGGTTTGCGCCACCGGCCACGCCAGCTCTTCCTCGGCCGTTGGCCACATGGTGGAGGGGGCATCGACAATCGCGCGAAGGCGGATTTCCCTGTACGGTTGCGCATCAATCTCCGACAGCGGCCTGATAATGATATGGCTGTCTTGCATAGACGCGAAACCTCTTCTGCGAATTGAAAGTCAAGTTCCGGCATGCTGTGTCAGGCCGGGTGCCTGGCTGTTGAGTCTGAGGACTCTATATAGGGGTATAGCTGAGACCGGCGATATTCGCTGATGCGTTGAAACACCTCAAGCTTTCGAACATGAAACTTTTCGAGCAGGCGAAAGGACCGATCAGTCGCTCAGGAGAAGCTTATGGAAGTTGCTCAAGCATGCACAAATCGACACCAGGGAACATGAAAAAATGTGTCAAAAATAGCTACAATTTGATACACCTCCATAAGAAGGCATTTATTAAAACTGTTGCCATCCCCAATAAATGATAGCAATCGATAAAAACAGCATCCCTAAGTAAAAAGGGACGACGAACCAGCGCCTGAGGGTTATTGGAATGGACTCCAACTCTTGCTCGGTAAGCCACCCACGTCGTATGCAACGCGTTGAAAACACGAAAAGCCCACCGATGGCAAACGTCCTCGCCATTCGGTCGTTATAGGAGTTACCTCTCCAGTATCGGCGTTCCGCCATCACCACCACATTATCCTTGAGGTAAACCTCAGCCAGATCCAGCTTGGTTTTAGCGACATAGGCCGAAAGACCGAGACCAAAGAAATTCAGGAGCAGAACTAGAAAAGCACCCGCGATCTCTAACGTCATCATCAATGTGCCCTCTCATAAATCACATCCCCTGTAAACTCTCCCGCTCCTCCCCCGAGCAGTCCGCCGATATAGCCACCTGCGGCTCCAGCAATGATTCGGCAACTCAACGCTCCCCATCCCCCTGATACGATGCCCAATCCAAGGCCGCAAACCAGCAGCCCCGCACGTGCTCCAAATTTTCCTCCGTAGTAAGAGCCCGTAATCCCGCCCGCCGCTTTGGCTCCTTCCACATAGCGCGCCTTCCTGCACTGTTCCTCCCGCCCCATCGAACACGCCTCCTGAATCGCCAACCCCGCCGCCCCCACGTCCAGCGCCATACCCACATAGCCACCTTTGCTCAGGAAACGGGAGGTGCTGGCAATCTTGTTGATCCGTTGTGCATACCCGTCGATTTCCTGGCGATGCAGGTAGCTCCGGGTGGAAATGCCGAGCATCTTCTTGATCGACTTGTTATGCCGCAGGCTGGTTCCGTAATGGCCGACGCCCTGGAGTTGCGTGTCCAACTTCTGGAACAGTACCTGCCGCTTGGCGATGAACTCAGCCCTGGCTGAAGCACCGCCTTTCAAATGCTGCTGATGCAGTTTTTCGATTTCCTTCAAGGTGTCCTCAACCCACTCAAATGCCGTCCCCAGGCCGCCGTGGTGCTGCCGATGCCAATCGAGCTATAACCCAGCAACCCCTGCAACAAATCATAGTTGTTCAGGATCTCGACACCCGCCCTGGGGTCGAGACTCAGGGCCAGATCGACTTCCCGGGCCCGTGTCATCAACCAGGCCTCTTCAAAGGTGCAGGACGCCGTGCTGTCGTCGGGCACGATCACCAGTTGCCCTGGGGTCACCATCGAGCGGCGCAGGTGACTATTGATCGTGTCGAACTTGGTGAGCGCATGTGAGCCGCGCTGTATCAGCAGCTGGCTTTTTAGACTGGGGTAATGAGTGGTCTTTTCATTGATGAATCCGTGCGCCATATTCACATCCTTGATGTATGAAAAATGGCGCTAGATATAAAGGCAGATAAACACCAAAAGAAGAGCGATACCGCTGTTTGAGACAGTTCCTAGACGACCACCAGAAACATCCCACACACTAGAAAAGTTAAGCTCCCGTAGGCTGACAAGAATGGTAGCCAATCCTCCGTTAATATCCGCAAGGAGCTCTTTCGTGACTCATATTTTGCTGTCACAAACGGTCGCAAGAATCTCCAACCTGAAGAAAAATCCAATTGACTCCGTGACGGCTGACGGCAACGTCCCTGTGTCCCCCATCAATCGCAACGAGCCAGCACTCTACTGCGTTCCCGATACAGAGTATGAGGCTATGATGGAGCTCTTGGAGGACATGGAACTGGTCGCTATCTGCCATGAACGTGAGAACGCGCCAACCATAAAGATCTCCCTTGATGATCTATGAACCGGAACTCTGAAAAGAGGACGGTTTTCCAAGGGGGCGTGCCTGCCCGATCGCCATCAGATAACACCTGATCATTTCGTTGAGCGACACGCCACCCGATACAGGGTCAGGCCATTAAGCGCTGCTCAACGACCCGCAGCACATCACAACCATCTTGTAGCAACAGCGCGGCCACGCCAGAAATACGCATCAAATCGATACCATCCGAGTGATGAGTGCTCATGCACGACACGCTGTCCAGCATATCCCGCGCAGACGTAATGCGTTGGGCGGCACAGGCCAGCAGATCATGCAGTGGGGCTTGTCTGTCGATGAAAAGGATGGTGTGTTCGGTGGGTTTGGATGAATCGAGGGGGGTGTAGTCCATTTGGTAAAGCTCCTGTTGATTACCAAGAGCTACCACCATTCGCGGCCAAGCGAGTGAGGGTGGCAGCTGTACACGGGTTGGCCGACCAGGGCAACAGGTCCCGGCACACCCGAAGGTGTCCCGCGCACAGCCGCCATGAAACCACATCACAGGCATAAAAAAAGCGCCTGCAAGGGTGAGTTGGGCGCTGGTGCGCCTGCTGCAATTCCGACCGGCCAAGGTCGCTCGCAGAATTTGCTGCGAAGTTCGACTATAGGGCGCGGAGTGTGCCTATGCAACCGAAAGTGGTGAAGCAGCAATCTTCGGCAACACTCAAAACCTGAGCCTCATTCGCCACGCAAGCCCGTGCCGAGTACAGACTGTGCCACAGCGACGGGCCGTTCATGCCTTTGAACTCCCCCCCCAATCCGAGCCATCTCGACGCTTCCGCATCACCCCGATGATGGATTGGGCGGACTAGCCTAGCCATCCCAATACCTATTGATGTTTTCCCGCCTGAAAAAGTCTGATGTAGCAATTTTTAAGCAAGGGCTTTCACTCAAAAATAGACGCCCTTGCAGAAAACTACGTCAAAGACGTATGATCTGCGCATGCTGACAATTATCGAATCCCCACTGTTTAGCAAGCTTTGGCCCGATTACTGGACTGAAGAAGAACGTGGTGCCTTCATGTCCTATCTGGCCAACAACCCGGATGCGGGAGCGGTCATACCCGGTTCTGAAGGTTGCCGAAAAGTACGCTGGAGCATGGATGGCCGTGGCAAAAGCGGTGCCGTGAGGGTGATCTATACCACGCAACTCGCTAGCGGAGCATTGGTTGCCCTGCTGATCTACGGCAAAGGTGCTACCGAGAACATACCGGCGCATGTCCTGCGCAAAATCGCAAAGGAGATGAATCATGGTCCTGACTGAAAAAGAACTCTTGGCGCGTGATGCCAAACGCAACCTAGGCGAAGAGCTGTTAGCCGCCATCATTGATGTGAAGGCCGGCCGCCATGGTGAAGTGCATCGGGTAGAAGTGACCGAGGCCGCCGAAGCACGCAGCAAGACGGGGCTGTCACAACCCAAATTTGCCGAACTGCTAGGCGTGTCGGTGCGAACGCTTCAGGAATGGGAGCAAGGGCGACGCTCTCCGTCTGGTGCTGCCAGATCATTGCTGCATATCGCGGCACTTCGACCTGATGTTTTTCGGGACGTATTAGCAAGCTAAGTTAAAAGCGAGCCCGGTAGCCTAGTAGATTGCGGTGCCTGTGCGCCACGCCCCTAGATATAGAAAGCCCTGTTGCCCGATGAGGACAACAGAGCTTTGGCATGAGGGAAAACGTGTCGTGAATCAGGACTTCGAGCCCATCCTTACGCTACGCCAGACCGTCACAGGCTGGCGAAATGGGCATTTTCAACCATAAGCCCTTACCGGGCTAGAATCTACCCTAGTTTTGCTCTAATCGTTTTGACCACTCAATTCAGCTATGCTGACCTCCAGTGGTCAGGGTTACCTTTGCTGGTATCACGTACACGCCCTACCAAGGGGCTGTGCCCCAGGGCTTTAGCCGCTTTAATGGCGGCCTCCTGCGTTCCGTGACGAATCCCATCAACGCTCGTTCCACCGGCATGCTCAAGCACATAATGGGTAAGCGCGCCATGAAACCCAC
>NZ_JACAQA010000028.1 GCF_013385425.1 Pseudomonas gingeri
CTGCGTTTTCACACAGTCTGACATGGCGGTTTTTTTGTTTGATGGGGCCAAATCCTTTTGTCAGGTCAATCTGCGCTCCAGGATGTGAGGAATTCGTGAAAAGACTGTCGCAGAATGCGAAATCCCTGCTGAGCGTGCCGCTTCTTCGCACCCTAGGTGTTCAGTCTCGGAGAGTCATGGTGCATCCTTAAGCACCGAGCAAGAGGATGCATTATGGAAGGACGTCTTCATGGTTCAACCCGGACAACGCCGCGAATTCGAGCCGAGCTAGCGTGCCCACAACCAACGTCGATGGGGGAATAGCTGTACCTAGACCAGCCGTCCCCACACTTGAACGAGCCCGACAAAATGGGCCATACCAAAACCTGTGCAGACTGCCGAGCTGATCAGAATGAATCGAGTGGTTCTGCCGGTATTTTTCAAGATGAAAAATCCTGCGAATCCCCGAAGCAGGTAAACGAGCGTTATAGCACTTAGCACGGGTCGCAACAGTGGTAACGGTCTAATCACCGACGCGCCGGACAGGGCATAGAGAGCCCAGACCATGAGGATCAGCGCGATTCCAATTGTGACGATTGCCGGAAATGCTCTTACCGCCTCCGCTGCGCGAATAAAGCGTTTTCCTGCGCCGGCAAACTGGTATCCGGCAGGACCTGCAATGACAACGCCTATGTGTAAAGCGGCAGCCATGGCGCTGCAGGCTGCACCTATGACGAGTGCTTGATTGTATTCGTCGACCACATTTTATCCTTCCTTGAGTGCCCGAGACAGAGACATCTCGGAACGGGCCCGCGTCGCCGCTTACGGAGATGGCGGAACCAAACGATGACGTTTATTTATTGCTCTTGCGGTGCAGCAGGACAAACAAACCGATCAGTTGCATCCCCACCACGACCATGACCACCCTCTTCCCTCCGATGCCGAGGCCAGCCACCCAGTCGATAAAAAGCAGCAAGAGCGCTACGCACAAGGGAAGCATGCAAAGGATGTACAACACTCTGATCAGCTTCCGATGACGTCGTGCCCATGTGGACGGCCCATCTGCTTGGGCTACAGAGTCCAGAGGGCCCAGGAACTCCAGAAGAGCAATGAATAGATCGATCATGATGTGTTCTAGCGCAATGGTTTCGGCAGGAGGTGTGTGGCTTCAATTGGAACGCGCCTTTGTAACGGCTGCGTTTGAGTTTTCTGCATCTTCATCATGACTGCCAACGCCCACCTTGGCTCGAAAGCAGCTGGCCATCAACGACACCTTTCAACCAGTGGGATCGAACACAGGGTCAATGGCGCTCACAGCCTCTCACAGAAGTCGGCCATTTCAGCGACCAGCAAGAGTTCTCTCTTTCCCTTGAGTGAAATTTCCTAGAAAATCCTGACCGCTTGCGCCTGCCCACGCCGGTGGCTATCTTCGAGCCGTCACTGCACATCAGTGACAGGGTTTGGTAGCCCTCGGTGTAACTAGGCGCAAAGCGCCACCTTGAGCAAGGCGCTTTTTTTCGGCCTCAGCTTTTATGGTGGCCGTGCGCAGGGCGTCCGCGGACGCGCCGGGTTCCTAGTGCACCGGTCTACCAACCTGCGTACGGCCGCCACCCTTTAATCGTTTGGTAGCGATGGTGACGGCTTCAATACATGCACTTGGAGTACCTCGTACTATGTTCAAGCCCACCCCCAATCCGCCTGCAACCTCAAACATCGAAAGCATCGACCCTCGTATCGCCGACCGTGCTTTGTCTCACTACAACCTCGGTCCGAAGGCAAGCGTCAAACCAGCGCCTGTCACCGTGTTGCATGAGCATCTGAATGAACCCGGGAACCAGGAAGACGCCCTGGCCAACGTCTACTCAATTCTGCAATCCGCGGCGGCCACGGCCTATGAGCACGCCGACAACCAGACCGGTTCGAACCGCAAGGTGGCGATGGGTGTGGTGCATCTGATCGAGCTGGCACAGCTGAAGATGGACTCAGTACTGGATGGGCAAGCGGTCAGCACCGGCGGCTGACCACGTTCTACGGAGAGCGGAAAGCCTGGCTTTCCGCTCGTTCGGCTCCGAAGTTCAACGGCATGTCAGCCCCCCTCAGTCGATTGCCTGCGCCCTGCTCGGACCGAGCCCATGCTGTGTGCGACGCAGTTGAACCACCACAGGCTGAATCAAGATAATGATCGCTGCCGCCGCATAAAGGGCTGCCGTTGCGCACCTGTGATGCCTGTTCGCTGACCGGCCGTCAACTTGCTGAATGGATTGCTGAATGCTCAAGCAAGCGGTCTGAGAAACTTCACTTGGACCGAGGATGATGTCAAGGTAATAGCCTAGTGCCTTGATCCATTCGGCCAGAGCCACGTGCTTCACCACTTGGTCAATTTCAAATGGACTTGCTGTGTTAGACATTCAGGGAAATGTGATGCTTATGCGCTGGTGTGCCCCGTGGCTGTTGTATTTTGCTGTGAGCCAGGTTTGGGCTGTGGAAGCCGAACCCAAGACACTGATCACTTCAACTGTCGGCGATACGAGCGTCCAAGTGTCCGTGCTGAAGGCGAAGTCTCAGTCGGATGACGACAAAAAAATCGTGACCTTGACGCGAGAAGGTTCACAGCCGATCACGCTCAAAAATGTCTACTTCGACGTGCTCTATACAGACCCCGACCCCACCCATGCGCCGAACATGATCGTGGTGGGCCGCAGTGGTGGCGCTAATTGTTGCCATACGTTGCACATCATCAGTTTTGCTCCATCACTGCATAAACAAGATATCGAGGCTTACAACTCGGATCAGTTCGATATGCAGGAGGTTGCTCATGGCGGACCGGTATTGGGTTTCTTCGATTTCAGTTTCGCGTTTTGGTACCACTCATTCGCAGGCAGCCCTGCACCGCCAGTCTCGCTCAGTTGGGATGCCATACAAGGACGCTATGTGCTGAACGTCGCTGGCATGCGCAAACCGGCGCCATCGGATGTCGAGCTGGAAGAAGATACGCAGGCGCTCCTGCTGGAAGAGGTCGGTACCAACGATCTGTGGCCACCCGCCCTGCTATGGCGTGACATGCTGACGTACATCTATTCAGGCAACAGTGCGTCGGCCCGAACCTTGATGGATACAGCATGGCAACCGAAATGGGGTGAAAAACAGCTGTTTTTTACCTGCTTTAGCCAGAAGCTGCACGCAGGCTGGCTCTGGAACTACATGGACATCGGTCACTTAATGAAGGCCGACGGCGACTTTCCCAAACCGATAAGTGTACCGGCGGGCTGTACACAGTCAGCGCCGGAGCGGACCCCGACGAGCCATATATAACAAAGTCCTCGCCGGTTGTAAGTCGTATACCATTTCCGTTTTTTGGCAAGGATGTGCCATGCCCCTCCGAGACTGAACACCTAGCAAGCAGTTTATTGATCTGTATTCGTAGCGCTCGGTTTTCCCAGAGCTCAAGGAGTGTTGAAATGATTAAGCGTGCTCTGGTTATAGCGTGTCTGATACCAACGATTGCGTCTGCCGCGAGTTTCGATTGCGACAACGCCCATTCACCTTTGGAAAAAGCCGTGTGCGCCGATCCGGCGCTATCAACGTTGGATAGCTCAATCGCAACGTCGTATAACGCCGCGTTGCAACGCCTGTCGTCGGACGGACAGACCATCCTGCGAGACGGGCAACGACAATGGTTGCAGTTCGTACGAGATCTCTGTTTCACGTCTCAGGATGCCTCCGAAGTCGGATTCTGCCTGACTAAGCGCTATACGGATCGCCTCAAAGACCTTTCTACCGCGGCGGTTACGATTGGGCCCTACCTGTTCAGCCGTAGCGACTACTTTTCCGCGACCACTCTCGACAAAGCTGGCCGGCCGTACGAAATTCACGCTGGCGCACCACGAATCGATGCACCGTTGTCACCAGCGATTGCGTCATGGAATGACGCAATGGAAAAAAAACGGATGATGCGCGCGGTTGACTCGGATTGCGGCTCTAGACATGGCGACGAATACTCCAGCCTTGAAGTGAACTACGCTTCCGCGAAGGTAATCAGCGTCAAGGCGACAGACTGGGAATACTGCCATGGCACGCCGCATGGCCAAGGCGGAACGATCGGCCTCACGTACATCATCGAGCCGCGCCTCCATACTCTTGAAGCTACGGATCTGTTCAACATAGACACCGCCTGGAAAGACTTTTTGACCAGCCGAAGCTACGAGGCCATCAAAAAGAAAGCTGACGGCACGTCAGTAGAACGCGATAGGGTCGAGCGCGCCGCAATCAACATCCGTGGCTGGACGCTTACACAAGACGGCTTGCTCATTACTATTGATCCATACGCGGTGCTCGCCTACGCGTTTGGGACGACCGAGGTCATCATTCCGTGGAGCGACCTGAAGCCCTTTCTTGCGCCAAACGCGCCTATTCCACCCCAGACCTGACGTTTGTAAATACCATTGGCTGCGAGCCTCCAGCGAAGGCATCAAGTGGCCGGCTTTTACTGCAATCAGTGGGGCGTAGGGTGCGTCACCAGCCGTATTTTTCAAGCCTCTAACGAAACACCGCAGACATAACGGCAATCCTATTCGATGTGCCTGATCAGAGTGAACTGACCAGGAGAAAAAGCGAGACGTTGATCCAGCAGCGGATAGACACTATTAGAGGCTCTCGGCGTGATATTGAAAGGTCCATTTCGGACCTGAGCTTCCAACCCGTGGAGGCAGATTGAGCCGCTGATGGCGCTCCATGTAGAGCGGAAACGGGAAGCCAAGCTTCCCGTTCCAGGTGGTTTTACTCTACCGACTTGATCGTCCACTTCCCGTACCATTTGGGCGGGCCGTTACCGACATACTCGAGCGGTACAAACAATCCATACACCTCCAGGTAGGCGTAAGTCGCGACGCCTTGCCCCCAGTCGTAGTCCTTGCCGGTACAGCTGAGTACCTTGGCGTTGCCCGTCAGGTTCGGGTAATAGTCGCTGGCAGGCTGCTGCGATTCAACGTTGCACGTGACGCTATAGTCCAACGGTATCCCAGGCACATCACCAAAGGTGAACGATATCTGCAGGGTGTATCGCAACTGCGCACCAACCGGCATCTTCGCCCAGTCGCCCTTGAACCTGAGATCGATGGCGGGTGGGCGGTCACTGATAGTCGGCCCACTCACAGGGGTGTAGTAGCTACTTTTGCTCAGGGTGATCAGGCCTCGAAAACTGACATCGACCTCCTGATTTGGCGAGACTTGGCGATGTTCAATCAATAATTTTCCCGCGCCGCTCGACTCGTAGTATGAATCGCGTCCCCAGCGCATCAAGTTATAGAGCCCTGATCGCTTTGCCTCTTCCATGTCGTTGGACGCCAGGCGCAGGTGCTGGATACTTTTCTGCGGTGCAGGCATGTTCAATGCCTCGATGGCCTTCAGGACAGGGGCCGCGATCACCTGTGGTGGCAACTCAAAGCCTGATTGCTTACGCCCTTCATAATGCGGGTACTGATCCAATGACTGCGGTTTGCCACAAGCCAACTGAAGCAATTGGCGCTCATCAGCTTGCAGAAGACTGCTGCTTTTAGGAACCCGTTTTTCCCGCCACGCCGAGCCGATGACATAGCTGTCCGCGCCAAAGTAGAAGTCACTCAAGAGGGTAAGCTGTTGTTGCGAACAATTTGCCCTCCACCACTGCCTTGACTGCTTATACACGGCCGTTCTGTCGGGCGTCAGCATCTCGCGGGCCGGGACTCGGGCGCTCCAGAAGATGACCTCATCCCCCTTCACCTTCAGGCTGGCGCGGTCGATCAGTTGCCAATCCTGATGGTCGGGTGTTGCGACGACGCGCCAGTCGGTCAGTGCAGTTTGAGCGCAGGCCTGTTTAAGCTGCGCGCCCTGAAAATACTGCTTTTTTTGCTCACTCGGTAGCTGCCCGATTTCCTCCGGGTGAGCTTGTGAGCCATCAGAAAACAGCTTCATTCCACCGGCAGTGTAAAAAAGCATCCGCGCAGTGGGCTGACTGCAATCGGAGATGAAGCGCACCATGTAGCGGTGCCCTAACTCCGACGGTGTGATCACGGCATAGGTGATCTGATCGCCTTTACGCACGATTAAGTTCGGCTCTGGCGGCTCGTTCAAAACAGCGTTGAACACCTCAGGCCCTGATGAGACCGCAGGCGGTGAATAAGATCCGAACCCGCTCGTTTGGCATCCTGAAAGTGCCAGGGCGAGAGTGAGCAAAGGAAAACAGCTGAAGCGGTGAAACGAAGCATCCATGCGGGCGTACTTAATCGACAGAAAGATGGCACTTTAACATGAATGCGATTCCGTCACTGAGGATGACAGTGGTGCATGCTTCAGCATCCTCGGCGCCTAATCGAAACAGCCACCAGCGATCGGGTTAAACTACCGGCGCCTCGTATGGACACTCGGACTGAATGCCCCCCCTGAAAAAATCACCTCACTATCACTCCTCCTGCTGACCTGCCTGCCATTACCAGGGTGGTCAGTTTGGTACGAGGTTCGCGATTACACCGACGCCCTGGGCAGCCGTTCGGTGCATATGTGGCTGCAGACATATGTGTGGCTGCAACAAGGCAACCCAGCAAGGTCAATGACAGCTATTACTATTTTGCCGTCGCCGCCACCATCCATGGTTCAAGTCGTTTACCAAAAGCAATCGCTGCCTCAAATGAAGGCGACCCGCTATTTGATGCGGAGTAACCGTTTTCCTGAACGGTTCGCTGCATCGGCTCAAATACAGACCTGAACGTAAACGGCACGTTGATGTTTTCAGCCCCCCTCTGATTGACATAACCTATAAGCATTGCCTGATTATTATGAGTGTAAACCATCGCTCGGACCTGTCCACGGACAATGCTGTATTGAGTCGTATCCGGGTACTTCGCACGCAGGGCTTCGCGGCTTACGCCAGCGTCAACAATGAATAGTCGACTGCTCATAGTCTGCTCTCTAGCCAGCGTTGTTGGCTGTTTTTTATTTAATTCGGCTGTTTCCATCTTCCTGGCAACCTCAACCGCGTGTTGATATGCTCGACCATTAAATTCCAAAACTATAAATACCTGTCTGGAATGTTGTTTTTGATAGTAAGCGCGGCCCTGTTCCGTATCGGCCGGTGCTGAAACATCAAATCCCAATTCAGCAAGCTTCTCCTTGCCAAACCATCCATCACTGTCCTCTTCGCCGGAAGCCCCCATGCTAAAAGGGCCGGTAGACCTCGCTATCAGTCTTAGCGACATCCCACTATTGTCAGCACCTTCCCTTCCACCATAAGGAACTTGCAATTCACGCTGCGACAATTTAAGCACGCTCTCGGGCGTTCCACTTTTGTTGTATGCAACGCCCAGCAGCACGACCACATTTGTGATCAAAATCAACCCTACTCCGGCGATCAACGAGTGTCGACGCGTCCAGTTCATCATTTCGCCTCCCCGGACTGTGCTGTCCTCAACCGCTTGAGAACAACGAGTATGAGCACAGCCGTCAGAGCCAGCACGAAAAAGAACAAATATTTCGGCATAGACGCCCACCACCAATCGTAAAGTTTGGTGTAAAGGAAAACCACGAAAAACGTCATGCCAGTGTTCACCACTTCCGGCCAATAATTTCGTATGCCGAGCCAAATTGCGCCGCTACTAAAAAGGAAGCCTGCGACCTGATAACAATGTTTGATAAACACTGGATCAGCTTCAAAATAACTGCCACCACCCCAATTGGCTAATACCAGCATGGGCAGAAACAATGTCAGAAAAGAAAAGATTCGGTATATCACAGCAAATCCGGAAAAATCCCGGTGCGGCACAAATAGCGCCACAAGAAAGAGTAAAATCGCAGCAGGAAAAAAATTCTCTGGTCGATCACCAAGGTCAAGCCAATACATGCCACCCCACGTCCCGGCACGAGCAGCAATGAAGCCAACAAGGCAAAGAATTCCGGCGGCAAGCAGCAAACGCAACTTACATGTATATGCCAGAAGGAGTGCTAATGCCGCCCAGACAATCAAGGCGTTGTCAGATGAAGTAATATTGAAGATTTGCCCAAGCATCGTAATATCGAGAACGAAACAGGCAAATGCCACCAGGGCCGCTAGTTTAGTGAAGTAACCGGTAGCGTCGTTACTTTGTATCCACATCGTGCCAAGAAAAGTGCCCAGCGGAGCCAATACCAGTGTCGTGACCTGCGCCGGGGTAGAGAGCATCCCCCAGAATTTATAGAAGAGGAAGAAAATGCTTGCCGCCAAGGCCAGCGCCCCCAGAAACGAGGCAGCACGCATGCCGATCGAGAGTTGCCGAGATGCCGTCGTTCGATCGATGTCGAACGAGCGAGTATAGCTGTCCAGCAAGTCGCGATGATGGTAGGCCACCGAGTCCCGCTGCTCTTCTGAAAGCGTAAGTACACCATGCTGCTCAAGCCGTTCCAGCTCTTGCTGGAATACCCTGATATCGTCTGCACGCTGCTGTGCATCTGTTTGCGTGAATGCGGTCATAGAGACATCCATTTCTGAGGCGAACGCTTGATGGGTAGCTCGAAAACCCGATGCCACGTCGCAACCTAGGTTCTGTATGAAAACCTTTGAAACCCCATCGCGGCCCCTGACGGCCTGAGTTTCCGTAGAGTTCTTATCATTTAGGCGAAGGACTCTGCCATGCCCAAACGATACGAACTTTCCGACGCAGACTGGGAAATAGTCGCTGATCTTTTTGCTGAACATCGACGCACCGGACGCCCAAGAGTCGACGACCGCTTGATGCTCAACGGCGTGCTGTGGGTGCTTTGCTCCGGTGCAGCATGGCGGGACATGCCTGAGCGATTTGGGCCTTGGTCGACGGTCTATCAGCGATTTCGAGACTGGCGAAACCAGGGCACCTTCAACAAGATGCTCAAGCGGCTACACGTCAAACTTAATGCGCAAGGCCTGATCGACCTGAATACCTGGTGCATCGACTCAACAGCAGTGAAAGCCACCCGAGCCTCTTCCGGCGCAGGCCAAAAAGGGGGGCGCAAGAACCAGCGGACCACGCACTTGGACGAAGTCGGGGTGGGCTGACGACGAAAATTCACATGGTCTGCGACGCCCGAGGCATACCGCTCCACTTCACCCTCTCTGGTGGGCAGGCAAGCGACATTTCACATGCTCAACCGCTGCTCGAGGGTGTCCACATCCCCTCTGGTCGAGGTAGGCCACGCAAGCGATGCCGCTGGCTCTTGGCTGACAAGGGGTATGACGCTGACTCGTTGCGCCGATACTGCGATCGTTATCGAATGCAGCCGGTGATTCCCCTGCGGGACATGAAGCGCAAGCCAAAGCCCGGCTTGCCGCGTCTCTTCGACAAGCCCAAATATCGGCAGCGGAATGTGATAGAGCGGCTATTTGGCTGGCTTAAGGAACACCGCCGCCTGGGAACACGCTATTGCAAGCTGGCGGAAAGCTTTGCAGCGATGGTCACACTGGCTTGCTGGCGGCGGTGTCTACGACATTTCTTTTCGTACAGTGCCTAGTCAATCGCATGCCGAATGTCCACATTGCGCGATCCAGACTGTCTTCGATAGGTGAGTAGGCGGTTCCCCCTTACCGCAGGTTGTGGAGCCGACGGAGCAGGAAAACGCTGTTGTCATGCTTCGTAAACCAAGCCTCCAACGCTGATCAACCCATCACAATTCGACGCGCTGATTTGACACCTATTTCCCAGCATGACGCCTTGATGCAGGATGATGTTTCTTGCCAGGAGTACGCTGAGCGCGCCTGCGGCCACCCCCGTTGCAGCATCCTCCAGGCTCTCCTCCAGATGATTGAAATTACGTCCCTCGTACTGATGTATTTCGCGGTGCGCGTAGGCGTAAATGCCGCTCACGGCGGCCCCCTTCCCCCATGCGACAATCCCATTCAGGTGGGGGCGCAATGCGTACAACGCCTCGGGACTAACCATTTCAACCAATAGCTTGGGGCTGCCGATTGATGCGATGGCCGCCGGGGTCTTGATCGCTGATTCCGTGCAGCCAAGCAGTTCTGCAACGGCGCCGATGGTGGGCGCAGGCCTTTTCACATGATCAGGCTCGACGCTGATATGCAGTTCATTTCCTGCGTGCGCAAAGGTCAATACCTGTTTGCTCATGGACGTCAGTGCTGACCCTGAGTACTCAGCGACATGATGGGTCTGCATGTAATACGCAGCCGCCAGGGATGCGTGCAGACAGAGGGGACTTCGAGCATGCGGGTAATAAAAATCGAGAACGCACGGTCCGATACCGTCTTCCATTGTGTTGATAAAGACGCAGGCATTGGCCTTCTGTTCGGCTGCGAATTTTTGCCGCTCAGCGACCGACCACTCGGAGGAACCCCTTTGAAAAATGACCAAAGCTTCATTTCCACTGTTCGGGCCTGTTCCGAAACATCTAAATCGCTTTAAGTGCATTTTTTACATTCACACGTGGTGGGTAATGGGTATTCAGGGTGAGGACGCCACGATGATCTTCTCATCCGTTTGGGTCAGCTTACTTTTTGTCTAACGGGTGGTTACGTCCGTTACTCACCGTCACCATGCCCAAGTCTGCAGGGTCAACACCGTCCAAGCAGCCAACGTTGTAGGCGCACTGTGACGGATCGATTCGCCTGATGTGATGGGTGTACACCCCACAGACGGAACAGAAATAGTGGCAGGCCTGCTGGGTATTGAAGCGATAACTCTTCAGCACGTCGGCCCCTTTCAGGATCTTCAGGCCCGTCAGGGGAACGGTGCCCATAACGGCGCCTCGCCTCTTGCAAAGTGAACAGTTGCATCGTTTCGGATCAACCACGCCGTTCGGTAGTTCCAGCTCAAGCACCACCTCCCCACAGTGGCAGGAAGCGTTGTGAACCGGTTTGATTTCTGTCTCACCAATACGCTTGATCATCGGTTTCGTCCTTGTACGGCACGGTTGACTCCACAGTACCCGCAGATTAGCGAAGCGCCAGGCTGGGCGCACTCTTGATTGACCAGGGTCGGGAGCTACGACGCAGCGCTCCCCAGATTCTTTCAAGGGAGCTACAGGCGGGACTATACGGCCAACCGCCCTCTCCCCACCTCACGGAAGCCTGTCATTTCAGCGGCACGCAAGAGATCTCTCTTTCCCTTGACTGAAATTTCCTAGAAAATCCTGACCGCTTGTTTGCGCCTGCTCCCGCCGCTAGGCTTCGACTCGTCACTGCTCATCAGTGATCGGGTTTAGTCGCCCGGAAGTTCTACATTGGGCGCACAAGCGTCACCTCCCTGTCGGGCACGATTTTTCTTGCCCTGCTTTATGGTGGCTGTGCGCAGGGCGCCCTCGGGCGCGCCGGGTTCCCAATGTTCCGGTCGACTAACCTGTGTACAGCTGCCACCCCCTCGTTTAGTCGCGATGACTGGCAGTTCCACTTAACATTGGAAGTGCGAATATGTTCAAAGTAACCCCCAATCCGCCTGCAATATCCAACATTGAAAGCATCGACCCTCGTATCGCCGACCGAGCCCTGTCTTACTACAACCTCGGCCCGGACGTAGGCTCGAAACCTCCCCCCGTCACCATGTTGCGTGATCATTTGAATGAGCCCAAGACTCAGGAAGACACCCTGGTCAACGTCTATTCGATTCTGCAATCCGCGGCGGCCACAGCCTATGAAAACGCTGACAACCAGATCGGCTCGAACCGCAAGGTGGCGATGGGTGTGGTGCATCTGATCGAACTCGCACAGCTCAAAATGGACTCGGTCCTGGATGGGCAGGCGGTCAGCGTCAACGGCTGACAACTCTAAAACGATAGACGAACGGGAAGCGGATCTTCCCGTTCATTGAGTATGCAGCTCTACAGCCGTATCAGCCCCTCAGGCCATTGCTTGATACCTGTTCGGACTGAGCAGAAAGCCAATGCAGTGCCCGGCACAGTTGAACCACAACAGACGCAGCCTGGCGACGACAGCAGAATTTAGAGCAGCCGCTTCAACCTTCTACGTAGTCGCAGGTTATCTGCAGCCAAAGCAACAAGGGCGAGAAGGTTCAAGACCGCAAACCCATCAGCACCAGCAAAATGCCAAAACGCCCAGGACACGACGGCCACCACCAGCGCGGTGAGAAGCAACAGGATGGAGTCCTTCATACGACGCCCCTGGCGTTGCGATACAACTGACGGCCTGGCAATTGAGGTTGGTACACGCCTGGATACTGTATCAGGCAGGCACTCAGCCAATGTCGATCGAGATTGTTGGTACGGGCCATGGCCAGCACATCGGCGATGGACAAGCCCCCGGCAAGACTCCGACCAGTAGCGACAGCGATACTGCCAATCACAGCCCCCACATAAAACGCTGCCGAGCAAGCGCCGATTATGGCGAGCTGTTCAAGGCGAGTGCCGGCACCGATCAATTCGCCGATGGTGACCGCCTTGCCGAACTTGTCTATTTGAGTAAGTAGCGTTGAGGCCGTGGCCACTGCGGCGGACAGTGTGCCGAAGAGTGACTCGGGGGCCGGAAGGCCCAGCCCTTCCATATTTTCTTTAAAATAATCGTAGAAAGTCGCCATCCATCAATCCCTTGTTACCCGCAGTCCTTGTGGACAGCAAGCCTAATGGATTGAAATTCAAAGCTCAATCGCGCTGCCACGTAACGAGTTGAACCCAGGTGCACCGACAGTTCGTCGCCTTCAACAACCCTACGGACGGGCAGCTCAGGGCTTGTCAGGGTGCAACACGTAGGAACAAATCTATAGGGGCGGTGACCGAACTGGATATTCGCGCACTCAGACAGCCCCACGGTCACCCTGGTGTTGAAACTTCTTTGACGTAGGCTTGGCAGGCTGTCGGGGCGATCAGTTCTTGGTCGCCATTGCCAAAGATGCAGGCTAGGACAAGTCGACGCCGGAGACCTTGACGACGGCCTGCCATGCGGCTTCCTGGCTGGCGTGATCGTGGAGGTGTGGGTGGCGCTGCGCCTCAATTGGGCCTGAGAACTTCCCTTGAGCCGAGGCGAAGAATTGCCCTGAGACGTCGGTTCCGAACTCCGACGCCTGGAGGTACCGACGGGCCGCGGTCTCCGGCGTCTGATTCATGCCGGGAATGAGGTTCGCGATTGGGATAAACAGATACTTCACGGCCAGGCCAGCTTGTCGCGAAACCTTGGTAGCGGTCGCGGCACCGGGCGACACGGCGTATACGGCCATGCCGGAAGGTAGCCGGCGGGCCAGCGCCGCGACCCACCAAGCGACAATCAGCTTCGCGTCGGCATACGCATTGTTGGGCACGTACTTCACGTTCGGCCCGTTGCGGATCAAGGCTTCCACAGCGGCGGTTTGGTCACCCCGGTAGTACTTGGCCGCGAAGGCTGGCACGTCGGTGTAGCGAAACATGGGTACGCCCCCTCGGGCAGGCTCCGCACCGGCGATAACAATCCGTGCGTTGGGGCTCAGCAGGTTGGCGTGAAGCAAGCCGACCGTCAGTTGATGATGGCCGATCAGCGGGGCCTGGGAAGCCTCGACGCCTGCGGCCGTGATCACGCGCTCCTTGCCTGGAACCATCCCTGCATTGAGCAGCAGGAAATCGATCGGCCGACCGCGCTTGACCAGCTCGGCGAGGGCGGACTCGACGCTGGCCGGCGAGTTCAGATCCAGCTCCAGCGGCGTGAAGACCTGCGCCTTGGTCTGCGCCGCGAGCTGAGCGGCCGTCTCCTGGGTCCGGGCCAGGCTGCGCCCGGTGACGATAATCTCGCGCCAGTCCTCTCCGGCAAGAGTGCGGGCTGCCGCATAACCGAGCCCGGAGGTGGTGCCGGTGACGAGTGCGATCGAATGTTCCATAGGTGTCTCCGTGGTGAAACGTGAAGCCCCGCGAAGCCGGAGCCGGCTTGCCAATTTAGAACTATTCAGTTATATATTTGCGAAACAACCATTGTCAACGAGTTTTGAACTAAATGATTCAAAATACAGCTAGGCCGCGGGGCCGACCGCGCAGCTTCGACGAAGCGGGGGCGCTGGAAAAGGCGACCCAGGTGTTTCGGTCGAAGGGCTACGACGGAGTGACGATCGACGATCTCGTCGCCGGCATGGGTGTGGGACGACCGAGCCTGTATGCCGTCTTTGGGGACAAGCGGACGATATTCTTGCGTACCCTCAGGGCGTATGCGGAGAGGAAAGGCGCTCTCGCAGCCAAAGCCCTCCTCTCGCCAGGGACTCTTCGCGACTCGCTCACCAGCTTCCTGAGGCAGGCCGTAGAAAGTGCGACCGAGAAAGGTTCTGCCCCAGGCTGTCTTCTCGTGTGCGTCGCGCCGCTTGTGAACGACCCCGAGGTCCGGCAGTTCCTGCAGAACGCGGGAGCTGGCGCGGTGACGCTAGTGGAAGGCCGTTTCCGGGACGGGATCAGCGCGGGAGAAATCCCGTCTGACTTTCCCGTAACCGCGCGCGCAATCCAAGTCACGGATCTAGCGCGTGGGCTGACCATGCGTGCGCAGATGGGCACGCCGCGCACGACGCTCCTCAAAGACGCTGAGGAAGCGGCCGACCTGGTGCTCCTGTCGCGGCGCGTCTGACGGGTTGCCGGAAACAATTCACGGAGAAATGACTGCACAGAAAGCAGAAAGGGGACAGCAGAAAGAGACAGGTTCGCGTCTAGTCCTGTCGAACAGACATCGGCAGGCCGCCTCCCTCCACTTCGATTTCCCTGGCAAGGAAAGGTGCTCGACGGCGCAAATAGTCCAGCGAGATATCGCCACTCGCAAAAGCGGTTGCATAGTCTTCACGAACCTTCAGGCAGTCACGGTCATTCAGATTCAGCCGCTCAATGGTGGCGAGCACACGAGCCTTGATCGCGGGATCAAGGTCAATCCCGGGAATGACCTGATAGCCGGTCAATTCGAGACGGAACCATCCTTCTTCGACCTCGAACGGATCCAGGACATCCTGATAGTGGTTCTTGCGGGCGTTCATCAACGTGCAGGCCAGTCGATAGTTTTGCCACTCATAGACATCCTGCCATGCACGAGACTTGGGCAGCATGTGATCCACCGAGCCCCCTCCTGTGACACGCTCGATGTAGATGCAGACGTACGCGCACAGTCGACCGTATGCCTCCATCAAATCCGGTAAGGCTTCAGTCCAGAATGGCGGAAACTCATCACCCGGAATATCTTCTCGTGTTTCGGCTACTTTCTTCCTGGGCCGCCCCCTACGCTTGGGCAAGTCCGGCTCCCCCACCATTTCAGCAATGGCTCGAAGCCCCGGTTTCCTGACCTGTTCATTGAAGCTTTGAGGCTCATCCGCGGGTTCAACTCTAATCATGCGCCGCCCACCTTCTGCTCGCGGAAATGGCTCCAGCGGATCCAGAAGGAATCGACATCACTGAGGCTTCCGCGTAACGCTGAATCAATCTCTGCCAAGGTGCTCTGTTGCTCGGCCGTCAGTGGTGTCGGCTGAGAGGCCACCTCTCGCAAAAAGGCTCGGGCACGCTCCAGCGCTTCCTCGGCGGGGACAGAGCTGGGCTCCTTCAGGTTGAACACCTCGGACGATAGCCAGGCATTCACATCCCCTTTGCGCGAGTACGGAAAGAGCGAAGCGTGAACCTCAGTCCCGACCAGGTCGAAATCCCAAATGCAATCACGATTGTCGTCAAACTCCGGTTCGACCGACGCCAGCACCAGCGGTGAATGGGTCGCCGCCAACAGTTGCACGGGCACCTCACGGGTACCGGTCAGCGCGTTCATGACATTCAGCAAGGCCGGAACAATTCGACGCTGCCATTGTGGGTGCAAATGGCACTCGATCTCGTCGATGAGAAAGATGATCTCTCTTGCCGGTGGGACTCGATAACGTTCGTAAGCAAGCTGATGCTCTCGCCATGTCCACACCAGCAGATAGGCCAGAGCCGCAATACGGCGCATTCCCGCCGACGCCTGGGTCAGCGGTACATCTTGTCCATAGGGCATGCGCAGCGAAGGAATATCCCTGACGCTGTCGCCCACCCGCATCGGCTCCCCGGGTCTCATCTTTTCTACGCCAGAGGGCGACAAAGCATCCAGCACCTTCACCAAGTCGTCGAAAGCGGGCTTGCCGCTTTCCTGCCACAGCACCCAGTCGCTGATCAGCCCATTGCACAGCTGGGTCTTGCCGTCGCTGGAGAGCAATCCGTTCCAGACGGCGTCAGGCGAGAAGTCAAAGCTTCGTGGACGGTTCGGTGCCGCCGCCTCTCCCTTGTCACTCTTCCAGTAGTTGCGAGCCGGGTCCCAAACCGAAAAACTGCCGTCCACTCCCGCGTATATCACCACCCCCGGAATCGCCGGGCGGCTCTGTTCGACCGACCACTGCTGGGCCTCATGGTCGAAGTCACTTTTGTAGGCAAAATCGCCGGTGCTGCCTTCGTAGCAGTAAGCGATGCTCGACCGCTTGGCGTCCCTGCGGGGAGTGGCCATTCCCTCCCTGGGCCAGGTACGGGTAAGCGACCACCAGGCAATATCCAGCACGAAACTCTTGCCCAGGCCATTGTCTCCGGTCAGGAAGTTCAGGCGCGACTTGAAGTCAATGGCGAGCTTTTCAGCAGGGCCAACACCTTCGAACGTCAGGTTTTTAAGCATGGGCGGTGTCTCCAGTCATTCGGGCGCCAACGAATAGATACTGCGTGATGCCCCAAGGCCGTTGGGTGCTGTGTAATGGATCGCGATGGGCAGTCACACAAGGCACTTTTGCCGACTCTCAAGCAATCATTTTGAGGAAACGCAACCGACTCTCCAGTGCGTTGATCGCCCATTCTGGA
The DNA here is from genome assembly GCF_013385425.1 of Pseudomonas gingeri. Taxonomy (GTDB): domain Bacteria; phylum Pseudomonadota; class Gammaproteobacteria; order Pseudomonadales; family Pseudomonadaceae; genus Aquipseudomonas; species Aquipseudomonas gingeri_D. The sequence continues at coordinate 16,711 of NZ_JACAQA010000028.1, forward strand.
CAGGTCCTCGCACTGGCTTTTTCTGAGTCGGCAAGCCACGCTCGCACGCTGCGCACACTGCACGGACGCTTGGTTTCTTGAGCAATGAGCTCCGCCGCCCGGGCCTGGGTAATGTCAGCTTGCTCGATGAGCCATAGGAGCTTGTCTTTATGGGACATGGCAGGCCTCAGTAGATGCACATGTGCCTATTGTAACGCATGGGTACAGGCTCGTCGAAGGGGCTCTCTGACCCGATGCAAGGCAGAGCATGTGATCGTTACGGAGCTGCATCCCCTGCGCACGCATAGAGCTTTCCTTCGATGTAAGAAGTAGTAACTCTCCCCCAACACGGCGCTATCGATCATTCATACTTTAAATACATCCACACCGCACAGAAAATAAAATAGAAGATAACAAACCAAGAAAAACAGGCACTCCAAACAATCCATCGTATCAATGCCTTTGGCATGAGCGGAAGTTCATTTAACTCAATCAACCGATATCGACGAGAGAATGCCGGCATCATCAGAATCAGACTCATGTTGCCGTTACGGTAGCGCGTAAGGCACGAAAGCCTTGGTCACCACTACCGTGCCGAACACATTGACTTCGAATGGGCGACGCCCCTCTGCCTTCGATGCGCCCTTCAGCTCAACTCACTTTCCCGGATGCGCTTCTTGTCGATCTTCCCGACGCTGGTCCTCGGAATCTCGGTGACAAACTTGAACTGCTTGGGAATCGCCCACTTATTGATCCGCCCCTGCAGGACAAACGCTTGCAAGTGCATCACCAGCGTCTTGTGGTCGAGATACTGCCCAGGCTCGCACACCACCAGCGCCATCGGCCGTTCGCCCCACTGTTCATCCACAATGCCCACCACCGCGACCGACCTGACCGCCGCATGCTCGCTGATCAGGCTCTCCAGCTCCAGGGAACTGATCCACTCCCCTCCCGTCTTGATGACGTCCTTGATCCGATCCTTGATTTCCACCCCGCCCAAGGCGTCGATAGAGGCCATGTCACCGGTGTACATCCAGCCATTGCGCCACAACTCGGCGCCCTTTTCCGGTTCCTTCCAGTAACCTTGGGTCAACCAGGGCGCACGCACCACGATCTCACCCAAGGACTCACCGTCATGAGCGACGTCATTGCCACTGGCATCGATGATTTTCAGATCGACCATCGGCACCGGCGTCCCGGTCTTGATGCGCAGGGCCAACTGGGTGTGCATGGGTAATGCCAGCGCCTCTTCACGCAGGTAAGTCGTGCACAGCAACGGACAGGTTTCCGACATGCCATAACCACTGTGCACCTCAATCCCCCTGGCGCTTGCTTCGCTGGCAAGGCCCAGGGTCAGGGCACTGCCCCCCAGGAGCATTTTCCAGCCATCCAGGCGGGTCCTGGCCGCTTCCTCGCAGCCCAGGATCATTTGCAGAATGGTCGGCACACAATGGGAAAAGGTGACGTTCTCCTCACGATAAAGCCGGACCAGGCTATTGGGTTCGTAACGGCCGGGGTACACCTGCTTGAGCCCCATCAGGGTGGCGACATACGGCACACCCCAGGCATGCACGTGAAACATCGGCGTGATGGGCATGTACACATCATCGCAACGTAGCAGCGGTAGACTGGCGCCCAGCGTTCCCGCCGCATTCAAGGTGTGCAACACCAGTTGACGGTGAGTGAAATAGACCCCCTTCGGCTGCCCGGTCGTGCCTGTGGTGTAGAACAGGGTGGCCACCGAGTTTTCGTCAAAGTCAGGGAAGTCGTACTGGTCCGTTGCCTGGGACAACAGCTGCTCATATTCACCCAGCACCGGCAGAGCCGTCTCGGCTGCCGTGTCGTCAGTGAGCTGCAGGTAACCTTTGACCGTACCCAGTTGCCCGTGGATCGGCTCGATCAAGGACAGAAAATCATCATGCACCAGCACCAGGTCATCCTCGGCGTGGTTCATGGTATAGAGCACCTGATCCGGAGAAAGACGAATGTTCACGGTATGCAGCACCGCGCCGATCATCGGCACGGCAAAGAAACACTCTAGGTAGCGATGGCTGTCCCAATCGAGCAGAGCCACCGTGTCCCCGGCCTTGACCCCGGCAGCCGTCAAGGCATTGGCCAGTCGGCGGATACGCTGGTTGAGCGTCTGGTAGCTATAGCGCAGTTTGTCGGCATAGACGATCTCCCGCCCAGGCTCGTAGCGAACCCCTGACAACAGCAATCGCTTGATCAACAAGGGATAGGTATAAGCGCCTTGGGCCGGAGGAATGATTTTTGTCGCCATCATGGTTGAGGTTCCTTTTCCTTTCGATCAGAAGTGCGTTGCGTCCAGCTCGTACAGGCATTCGCTACCGGCCCTGAGCGAAGCGCTCAACGAGTGGATGCGTGGCAACAGGCGGGCAAAGTAGAAACGTGCGGTGCCCAGTTTGCTGACGTAGAAGTCCTCCTCCGCCTGCTTGCCCTTGGCCGCTCGGGCCATCAGCGCCCACATGTAGGCATAAGCGGTGTAGCCGAACACCTGCAGGTACTCGACCGAGGCGGCACCGATTTCGTTGGGCGTGTTCGTTGCCCGATCCAGCAACCACTCCGTCAGCTCGTCGAGGGTGTCCACGGCGGCGTTCAAAGGCTTGCAGAACTCGCCGAGTCCAGCGCCGGCGTTGGCGGTGAAATGGCGGATTTCAGCGGCGAACAAACGGTAGAGCGCCCCGCCGCTACCGACGATCTTGCGCCCGGCCAGGTCCAGTGACTGGATACCGTTGGTGCCTTCGTAGATCTGCGTGATGCGGACATCGCGAACCAATTGCTCCTGCCCCCATTCGCGGATGTAACCGTGGCCGCCGAAGATCTGCTGGCCATGCAACGTGGTCTCCAGCCCCATGTCGGTGAGAAACGCCTTGGCCACCGGGGTCAGCAACGACACCAGCTCCTGGGCGCGAGAGCGGGTTGCCGGGTCCTCGCTGTACTTGGCGGTATCGAGTTGCAGGGCCACATAGCTGGAAAATGCCCGCCCCCCTTCATTCAAGGCCTTCATGGTCAACAGCATGCGCCGCACATCCGGATGCACGATGATTGGATCGGCGGCCTTGTCGATGGCCTGCGGGCCACTTGGTGCGCGGCTCTGGATGCGCTCTCGGGCATATTCGACGGCGTTCTGGTACGAGCGCTCGCCCAACGCCAGGCCCTGAATCCCCACCCCGAGGCGTTCGTAGTTCATCATGGTGAACATCGCCGCCAGGCCCTTGTTCGGCGCATCGACGATCCAGCCGGCGGCCCCATCAAAGTTCATCACGCAGGTCGCGGACGCCTTGATGCCCATCTTGTGCTCAATGGAACCGCAGGACAGGGCGTTGCGCTCGCCCAGCGAACCGTCGGCATTCACTAACACTTTGGGCACCAGGAACAGTGAAATGCCCTTGGGGCCAGCAGGTGCATCCGGCAGCCTGGCCAGCACCAGGTGAATGATGTTTTCAGCCAGATCATGCTCGCCGCCGGTGATGAAGATCTTGCTGCCGCTGATCCTGTAGCTCCCATCAGCCGAAGGCTCGGCCCGGGTTCGAATCAGGCCCAGATCGGTGCCGGCATGCGCTTCGGTCAGGCACATCGAGCCGGTCCAGACGCCGGCGTACAGGTTCGGCAGGTAACGCTCCTTGAGCGCCTGGCTGGCATGAACATTGATTGACAGGCAGGCACCGGCGGTCAGCATCGGGTATAGACCGAAAGACAGGCTGGCTGAACTGACCATCTCCTCGACCTGGGCCGAAATGGCCTTGGGCATGCCCATGCCGCCGAACTGCGGGTCGCCGCCCACGCCCACCCAACCGCCTTCGGCGAACGCCCGGTACGCCGCGACGAAACCGTCCGGGACGGTCACTTTGCCGCGGCTCCATGTGCAGCCTTGTTCGTCGCCACTGCGGTCCAGCGGTGCAATCACTTCGGCACTGAGCTTTCCGGCCTCTTCGAGGATCGCGACGGCCGTCGCTTCATCGATCACCTCGGCCAGGCCTGGCAGCCGGGCCCATAGCGTGGGCGCCTCGAAGACCTCGTTGAGGACAAAGCGCATATCGCGCAAAGGGGCTCTGTAATCAGACATCGTAGGCTTACTCCGCAATGGCCCGGGCGTGATCCCGGCCTGGATGTTGGCTTGGGGCGGTTTCACCGGTGTGCCCCGCAGGGGCGGCCTCCGGCACGGGATGACGATCAAGCGACTCCCCCCGCAACAGGAAATACGACAGGGCCGGAATCAGAATCAGGGCGCCGAGCATGTTCCACAGGAACATGAAGGTCAGCAGGATGCCCATGTCCGCCTGGAACTTGATCGGCGACCAGGCCCAGCACACCACGCCGGCCGCGAGGGTAATACCCACCAGGCCCACCACTCGGCCGGTAAACGCCACGGCGTTGCGGTAGGCCAGCGCCAGCGGCAGGCCCTGGCGCTGGTAGTGCAACTGCACACTGAGCAGGTACAACGCGTAATCGACACCGATCCCCACCCCCAGCGCAATCACTGGCAGGGTCGCCACCTTCACGCCAATGCCCATGACCACCATCAACGCCTCGCAGAGGATCGAGGTCAGCACCAGTGGCAACAGCGCCACCAACGTGGCGCGCCAACTGCGGAAGGTCAGCAGGCAGAACAGCGTCACCGCCGTGTAAACGTAGAGCAACATGGTGCGATTGGCCTCGCGTACCACGATGTTGGTAGCGGCTTCGATACCGGCGGTTCCGGCCGCCAGCAGGAACTGGCGATCCGGGCTGCTGTTGTCCTTGGCAAATTTGTCGGCGATGCCAACCACCGCATCCAGGGTCTGGGCCTTGTGATCCTTGAGAAAGGCAATCACCGGCATCAGCGAGCAATCGGTATTGAACAGTTCCGGGGAGTTGACCGAGGCTTGCTGCGCGGCGTAGTTCAGGACGTCCTGGTTACGCTGGATACTGTTGAGCTTGGGGTTGCCCTCATAGGTTCCAGCCGTGATCTGGCGCACGGCGTTGACCAGCGAAGCCGTTGCCTGCACCCCCGGATACTGCTGCAGCTCCCAGGCCAGGCGGTCGGCGAGGATCAGCGTCTTGTAGCTCAGGCAACCTTCGGCGGGTGTCTTGATCATCACCGCGAACAGGTCGCTGGACAGCGCGTAGTGATGGGTGATGTAGGCGTTGTCACGGTTATAGCGAGAATCGACACGCAACTCCGGCGCCCCACTTTCAAGGTCGCCGACCTTCAGGTGCAGGCTGATCAGGAAGCCGCTGATGCCCATCAGAAGAGCGATCAGGACGGCGCCCCTGGCCCATTTGACCGTGGTGAAACGGTCGAGCCAATCCCACAGTTTGCCAAAGCCCCGATGGCTGTCCGCGCGGTTGTCGATCTTCAGGGCGCGCTCTGCCGCCTTGGCGCCCACACCGACATAGGACAGCGCCACCGGCATCAGTAACAGTGAAGTAAAGATCAGCACCGCCACACCGATACTGGCGGTGATGGCCAAGTCCTTGATCACCGGTATGTCGATCACCATCAGCACGGCGAAGCCCACGGCGTCGGCCAGCAACGCGGTGACACCGGCAATGAACAGCCGGCGAAAGGTGTAGCGTGCGGCGATCAGCCGGTGGGTGCCACGGGCGATGTCCTGCATGATGCCATTCATCTTCTGCGCCGCGTGGGATACCCCGATAGCGAAGATCAGAAACGGTACCAACACCGAGTACGGGTCAATGGCATAGCCCAGCCAGGCGACGATGCCCAGTTGCCAGATCACCGCGACCAACGAGCAGCCGACCACCAGCAAGGTGCTGCGCACGCAACGGGTGTAGAGGAAAATGATGGCCAGCGAGGTGACCACGGCCAAGCCAAAGAACATCATCACCTGAATCAGACCATCGATCAGATCACCCATCAGTTTGGCGAAACCGATCACCCGGACTTTGTACGGACCCTTGCCCTCTTCTCCGGCCTTGCGCGCGGCACTGTCGCCGGCGAATTCGATCTTGTCGCGCAACTGTTCTTCGAGCATCTGCGAGAACGCTTGGTAGTTGATCGGCCGGCCGCCGGCTACCGCCTTGTCCAGCAACGGGACCACCAGCATGCTCGACTTGAAGTCACTGGCCACCAGGCTACCGACGAGGCCAGCGCGAGAGATATTCTGGCGCAACTGTTCGATCTGCTCGGGTTTGCCCTCATAGGTATCGGGCATCACCGGCCCACCCTGGAAACCGTCTTCGGTGACTTCGGTCCAGCGCACCGCCGGACTCCACAAGGATTTCATCCAGGCGCGGTCGACGCCTTCGGCGAGGAACAGTTGGTCATTGACCTGCTTGAGCACGTCCAGGTAAGCGGGGTCGAAAATGTCACCCCGGGTGTTCTCGATCACCACCCGCACCGAGTTGCCCAGGCCGCGCAGCGACTGGCGGTTCTCCAGGAAGTTCTGGATATACGGCTGGCTGCGAGGAATCATGTTCTCGAAGCTGGGACGCAGTTCCAGGCGCGTTGCGCCCATGTAGCCCAGCACCACCGTGGCCAGGGCCATCAGCAGCATGAACAACGGGCGATGATTGAACACCAGCCGTTCCAGGCGATTGCCGGAACGGCGGTCGAAGTCACGCACGTCTCGGATCACCGGCATGGTGTCTTGCTTGATAGTGCCCATGTCTGGGTTCTCGCTCTAAGGGTTCGAGGTCTTATTCTTCGGGCAATGCCTGGACACCACGGTTGCCCACCACCACCAGGACACCATTGACCGCCTGGACGGCGCCGGCCACCGGTAGCGGCACGGGCTCGCGCACCAGGCGCATGTCCGCGCCGCTCCCCTGGCTGAGCAACATCTGCCCGCCCTGGGTAAACAAGCGGTAACGACCACTGGCGTCGACAATGCCGGCGGTGATGCTGATGTGCAGGCCGCTGTCCAGCGGGATCCAACTGAGGCCGCCATCGGTGCTGCGCCACACGTTGCCGCGCAAGCCGTAGGCGAGCACTTCGCCAGGTTTGCCGAGCACACCGAAAAAACTGCCCTGATAGGGCGTCGGCACCGCGGCGAAGCGCTGACGGGTGTCATCCCACTTGAGCAACAGGCCCTGTTCCCCGGCGATATACAGCCCGTCGCCGGTGGACGCGATGGCGTTGAGGTGAAAGCCCTGGGGGTTGTCGGTGCGATCCTGGAACGGGGTCCAGGTCTGGCCACCGTCCTCGGTACGCAGGATCAGGTTGAACACACCGACCACATAGCCGAGGTTGTCGTTGGCGAACCAGACGTCGAGCAAGGGTTTGTCCGCGCCCTGCTCCACCAGCCGCTGGCCCTCGATGGCCAGCAACGGCCATTGTGGGTTACCCGGTTCGGCACGGGCCAATGCCCCATAGTGCTCGACCAGCAAGGCGCCGATCTGGCGACCGTCCAGTTGCTTGTGCCAGGTCGCGCCGGCGTCGCTGCTGTGCAAGACCACGCCGTCGTTGCCCACCGCCCAGCCCTGCCGTGCAGACGGGAAGTTCACCGCGCTGAGATCGGCGCTCACCGGCACCGCGGCTTGCTGCCAGTGTTTGCCGGAATCGTCGGAATAGAGAATGTGGCCACGCTGCCCGACCGTAACCAAGCGCAGACCGGCGCGCGCCACGCCCAACAACGGGCTGCTGAGCGCCAGAGGGCTGGCTCGGGCCGGCAGATCCAGCACATCGACGTAAGCGCCCGCCTGGGCCACGCCCTGCAACAGCACAAACAGCGCGCCCAGGGCCAGTTGCAGGTATTTTTTACACGAACACATACCGCGTCCTCTTCGAAAAGCTGCGCAGGAACACACAACCGTGCAGTCCGACGTTCAAACTTCGCCGCCCAGACGAACAACCACGCACCAGCCCACTGCCTTGTCAGCAGTGGCCCGGAAGGACGTGTTGTCGTCGTGCGCTTAGCGAATGCCGCTACCGGCCAGCGACTCCGGCGACCACTGCGCCTTGGAGAGCGGCTCGATGTACTTGATACCGCCGTAGGGCCCTACCACACCGTTGATGTTGTAGGAGCCGCCGACCAGGTCATAGATCATGAAGGGCGTGGAGTCCGGGATCTGCTTGTCATAGCTTTGGCTGAGGAACGCAAAGGAGCCACGGTACAACTGGCCGCGGGCGTCGTACTCGTCGGAAGCCAGAGCGGTCCAGCTGTCTTCATCCAGGTAGAAGCGACGCTTCTGGTAGATGTGCCGAGCGCCGGCCTTGAGGGTGCCCTCCACCACCCAGACCCGGTGCTTTTCCCAGCGCACATAGTCGGGGGCCAGGTGATTGGCGGTGGTCAGTGACTTGGGGTCCTGGGCGTAGGTCAGCTTGTAGGTGTTGTAGGGCACGATCATTTCCTGCTTGCCCACCAGCTTCCAGTCGTAACGATCCAATGCACCGTTGAACACAAAGACATCGTCATAGGTGCCCGCACCAGCGGTGCCAGGGTTAGGCGTGTCGTAGGCCAGATCCGGCGCCAGCTTGACCCGGCGCTGGCCTGGCAGGTACTGCCAGCCGCGGCGTGGCTGTTGCAACGGGTTGGCGGCGTCCTTGAGCATCACGGCCTCGCCGGCCCGGCGTGCGGGCCCGGTGTAAGACAGCTTCATCTGGTAATACACGTCGGTGCTGCCGATCGGCTTCTCCAGGTTTTCGTAGATCGGATAGGAGATGAACGCTTGCCCGGTGATGGCCAGGCTCGCAACGCCGGCGGAATCGACGTTCCAGGAGTCGTACTTGGAGCTGATGCTGACCCCCTGATAACGCAGCAGGAAGTTCCACATGGCCTCATTGCCCGTCTGTGGAATCGGAAACGGCACGCCGGGCAGCACGTTATCGATGGCCAACCCGCCTTCCAGGGACTTGGCCCCAGTGGCATTTTTCACACCGTTATCCAGCACGGCCTTGGGTAGCGTGACGGTACGGTGGGTCGGATAGACATTGATATGGAAGGTCGGGAAACGTTTGGCCAGTTCGGCGCTGGTCGCCGTGAGTTCACCCTTGTACTGATCGACATTCTTGCCATCAATCACCAGCAGCGGCTTTTCATCGGCAAAGGGATCCGGACGCATACTGTCACCGGTCTTGAAACTGGCCGGCGGGGTACTCAGGCCGCCCGAATAGGCGGGTATGGAGCCGTCGGCATTCGCGGCTTTTTCAGCGCCGACCAAGGTCAGGCTGCTGCCCAGTTTGGCGGCCTCCTGAGCCGAAACAGCGGCCTGTGCCTGAGCGGCGACGGCCATGGCCAGTGAAACGGCCAGCAATGTACGCACGAATTTCATCTTGTTGTTCTCCTGCCAGCGTGACTGGGGCCATACGTGAATCAAAAGGTGGTTTTCATCGTCAGATACACGGCGCCACGGTCTGCGGTGGTTGCGCCGCCTCCGGAAAAGGCCGAGTAACCGCCGGCATAACAGGCGTAGTTCTGGTTGCCGCTGAAGGCGTTCGGTGTCGAGCCGTTACCGCTACCGGCAGCAGCCGCGCCGCTACTCACGCCACTGACGTCGCACTTGTCGGTCTTGCCAAAGGAGTCCACGTACTTGAGGTCGACAAAGTATTTGTTGTACACAACGGCACCGAAACCGACGGCATAGTTGCCAGTGTCCTTGGCTCCTCCACCGGACACCGGCGACACACCGGCGATGCCGGCGTTGATGGACAACGGCATGTTCAAGTCGACACCGGGTAACACCTGATACCAGGTCGGGGTGAAGTTGACGGCGATGCCCCAGTTGTCCCGGGTCGGCGCATCGATACCGCGATAGCTGGCCTGGCCCTTGTAGAGCGCCGCATTCTTGCTATCGAGTTTGAGCAGGTTGCTGTAGTACAGCTCGGAGAGCAGGGTCGCCGAATCGAACAGCGACGTTTTGGGCAGGGTCATCAGACCGTTGAGCGTCCAGTGCAACGTGTCACCGGTGGCGCTCATACTGTCGCCGTTGCTCGGTGTGTCATAGATCACCCCCGTCGCGGCCGTGCGCGCCGGCAGCAGGCCCAGGCCGGCCCCCAGACCATTGGGACTGGTGGAGCTGACAATCGCCGGGATACTGGCCAGAGGCATGTTGTGACGGATGCTCAGGTCCGAACCCACGCTCACACCGTCTATCTCCTTGGACAGGCTCAGGCCGAAGATATGGATGTCGTCGGCATAGGCCAGTTGATAGGTGCTGGTGCTCAAGGAGTTGAGAACGTTGACGACCGGGCTCGGCGACGGCCCTTTCGAGGTGATGCCGCGAGCATCGAGCCAGGCCTGGGGCAGGATGTCCGAGGTCTTGCGATAGTAGAGCCCCAGCGTACCGTCCAGCCACTTAGGCGACCACTTGGCCATCACCCCCCAGTCGCCCATGTTGCTCGGCGTCAAGTCAGTCCCGCGACGCACATTGGTCAGTCCGTTACACGGCGCCAGGCCGCAGTTCGTCGGGGTGCCCACCGGAGCGTTGGTGTTGCCCAGCAGGAACGACTGCGCACCGGACCCGACCAGATCGGAACCGCCATAGAAAGTCCCGGCTTCCGGCAGGCGGGCGGCATCCCAGTGGAGGAAATACTGGGCGCCGACCGTCAACTCGGGATTGACGGTGAACGACATCGACAGCTGGTTACGCGGAACGAACAGCTCCTTGGCTTCGGTACCGGGCGAGGCCGCCAGCTTCGCCAGGTCCAGGCCCGACTGGCCATAGCTCATCGAATGCACCGGGTTGAGCACCGTCTCGCCCCAGAACACGTTGTGCTGACCCGCTTTAACACTCAGCAGGGACTCTTCGCCCACGTCAGTGCTATAGAACACGAAGGCATCCAGGATTTCGCCGGAAGGACCGGTGTAGTAACGCTGGGCGTAGTTGCTCAGGTTCGAACTGCCATTGCCGACGCCCTTGACCCCCGTAGGCCGTGGATCGTTGGCCACCAGGCCGGACGTTGAGCCATTGCCGTTGACGAACGGATTGGCAGTGGAGCCGACATTTTCATAGGCCCGGTCATACCAACTGGCGGTACTGACACGAAAGCCCATACTGTTCTTGTAGACCACATCCATCTCGGTCAACAGGTCGACACGATCGGTGACCGTGCTCCCGGCCTTGCGGAAGTTGTAGTCGCCATCGTTGTTGTTCGGCGTGCCCAACATACGCTTGTCGGCGTTTTCGGTGCGCACCCCGTAGTTGTATTTGACCGTGTTATCCAGACGCGCGCTCCAGTCCGGGTTACCCGTGTCCAGCTCCATCGCCTGGGCCGTCGGCAGGGCCGTGGCCAGAATGGCCGAGGCCAGCAAGGTGTACCGCGAGGGTGCGAACCCGAGACGCTTGTTGTTATGCATTGCGTTGTCTCCGCCATTTTGTAGTTGTTTTAAGCGCAGCCGCCCTCACGCAACCCCTTGTGCCAGAGGCCAACGTTTTTCAGGAATGAGGGCAAATGCCGGTTGGCGTGGGGCCAGCCGGCGCCTGAATTAGCGATCCAGCTCCAGGACCAGGGCTTCGGCCTGCGGCCAGGGGCCAAAACCTGCCGCTGGATTGAGATGACCCACCGCGCCGAAGTTGCGCAGTTCGGCGCCCCAGCCTGCAGCCAGGCCGGTGACGGCCGAGAGGCTGGCCAGGTGATCGTTGCTGCTGGCGGCGACGATCGCCGGGAACGGCAACGGGCCTTGGGGTAGAGGATTCCAACCCTGGCGACGCAGGGTTTCAGAGCAAGGGTAGCCTTGCGGCCAGTCGGCATCGAGATCCGGTGGCGCGACCAGCAAGGCGCCCTTGATCGGGCGGGTGTACTGAGCCGCCCAGTGGGCAACCATCAACACGCCGGCGCTGTGGGCCACCAGGATCACCGGCCCGTCGATCTGCTCCAGTTCGTACTGGATCGCCCGCACACGCGCCGCGCAGTCGAGCTTGTCGGTTTCCAGCGGCGGCACACTGCGCACCTTGCAGAGCCTGGCGGCCAGCAGCGTTTGCCAATGCTCGGCCACGTGCTCGCGCAGGCCCGGTACGATCAGAACGGTTGCGGCAGTTAGCAGTCTGTCCACTTCAACACCTTCGCTTTCTCGATGACTCGACTGGCTCTATCGCCAGAGGCTTTTTGTAGGACTGACATTAAAGAGCGCCCACCCCTGCCGCTTTTCATTGGACGTCAGGCACTTTTCTTTTGATGACAGATTTCCCGGCGCGGGCGTGCCGCGACCACCGGTCTCAAGACCCGGCGAGCGGGTCGCGGGTTGCCGTAATCATTGAGTGAAGGGCTCGGGCTCCCGTCAGTCGCGGTGATCCGGGACTGAAGGGGGTGCGTTTCATCAACTTTGTTACAACTGTTCAAGTTCCGACGCGCTGGATATAGTCGACAGGCTCGTTTCCATCGCCACCGGCCCAGGAAAGACCTCTGCATGCCAAAGCTTGTTCGCGCCGCCGTCTTGACCAACTACCTGGAGGTCACCCAATACCTGGGCTTCAACCCGCGCGATGTGCTGGCCGGCGTCGGCCTGAGCAAGGCCCAACTGCAAGCGCCCGAACAGCGTATCGCCATCGATGCCGCCGTGCGCCTGCTGGAAGACTCGGCCGCCGCCAGCGGCTGCCAGAACTTCGGCCTGAGCATGGCGGAATCGCGCCAGCTCTCGGACTTTGGTGTGGTCAGCCTGCTGCTCAGCCACCAACGCACGCTGCGTGAGGCCCTGCAGGTGGTGGTGCATTACCGGCACTTGATGAACGATTCGCTGGCCATCTTTATTGAAGAGGCCGGCAAGATGGTGATCATTCGCGAGGAGGTGGTCACCGAATCGCCGATGCCCTCCCGGCAAGCCATCGAGCTGGCCATCGGCGTGATGTTCCGTCTATGTGCCGCGGTGCTCGGCACCCACTGGCGCCCCTACAGCGTCAACTTCACCCACCAGCCCCCCGATGACCTGCACCTGCATCGTCGTCTGTTCGGCTGCACCCTGGAATTTGGCAGCGAGTTCAATGGCATTGTCTGTTCCAATGCCAGCCTCGACATGACCAATCCCCATGCCGATCCGGCCATGGCCCGTTATGCGCAAAGCTACCTCGACTCGCTGCTCGGCCACGAAGGCCCGTCGATGCTGTTCGAAGTGCGCAAGGCGATCTACCTGTTGTTGCCGATGGGCCGCGCCACCATCGAGCAGATCGCCCAGACCCAGGGCATGAACGTAAGGACCCTGCAACGTCGCCTGAAGGACGACGGCTGCGCCTTCAACGACCTGATCAACGACGTACGCCGCGACCTGGTGCTGCGCTACCTGGATAACCCGAACTACTCGCTGGGACGGATCGCCGACATGCTCGGTTATTCCATGGCAAGCTCCTTCACTCGCTGGTTCATCACCCAGTTCGGCATGCCACCCGCCGCCTGGCGCAGCACGCAAAAGCAGGCTGGCGGCAAACTCTCGAGCGACTCCACGCCGCCCAGATCCTCCTGAACGCGAGGCAAAAAAAACGGCGACTGCTGGTACAGTCGCCGCGAAAGAACCGGTGTGTGTGTGACACCGGTCGAGCACCCTGCGACGACGAGGTATCAACGCAGTGCCGCCTGGCCAGCAAGCACGTACAGCCGCGCTTAAAAGCCCCAGTGCAGCAATAGCAGCACCAGCACAGCCAGGAATACCGTCTCTCCCACCATCAACAGAATGGGCTTGATGCCGACAGCGGCCAGTTCCTTGAGCTGAGTTTTCATCCCCAGGGCGCTGATGGACACCACCAGGCTCCAGCGCGACAGCTCATTGACCGCGCCCTGCACCACCGGAACTACCCAGCCAGTACTGTTGAGACAGGCCAGCAGCACAAAACCGACAGCGAACCACGGAAGCAGCGGTGGGCGCTTGCCCGTCGGGTCGGCGCCCTGCATGCGGGTGACCATCGCCCCAGCGACGATCACCGGCACCAGCATGGCCACCCGCATCAGCTTGACCACCGTCGCCGTATCGCCGGTCTCGGTCGACATGCTGTAACCCGCACCGACCACCTGAGCCACATCGTGGATGGTCGCGCCAAGGAACACGCCGGCCAGTTTCGGTGACAGCGACAGCCAATTGGCGATCATCGGGTAGAGGATCATCGCCGTGGTGGACAATGCCGATACCCCGATCACGGTGAACAGCGTGGCACGCTCCTTCTGCGGATGATTGGGCAGCGCCGCCGCCAGGGCCAGCGCCGCCGACGCACCACAGATCGCGGTGGCGCCTCCCGTGAGCAGGCCGAACAAGCGCTGAAAGCCCAGTGCCTTAGCCGCCACCACCGAGACGCCAATCGTCACCACCACCAGAATCACCACCAGGGCCACGGGCTTCCAGCCCAGCGCGGCAATCTGTTCAAGGGTGATACGCATGCCCAGCAGCGCGACCCCCATGCGTAACACGGTGCGTGCGGTGAACTCGATACCGGCCTTACAGGCCCCCTCACCGGCCAGGAAATTCAGCGCCATGCCCAGCAGCAAGGCAAACAACATCACCGGTGCTCCGTAATGCTCGGACAAGAACGACGCCGCCGCCGCAACGATCAGGCTGATCACAAGACCGGGCACCAACTCACGCGTTCGGCTGTGCATACGGGTAAAAGCGATGGCGCTCATGGCGCGGTCTCCTCGGAAACGATGACGATAAATGCCTGGCCTTCAATGACTTCGACCGGGTAGTGGGCGACTTTGAGCAGGGTTGAATTAAGCAGGTAGCCACTACGCAGATCGAAGCGCAGTCCATGGGCGCAGCACTGAATCACCCGGCCCTCAAGGCGTCCGCCGCACAGCGAGGCACCCTGATGGGGGCAACTGTCATCGATGGCGAACAGCTCACCGTCGATGTTGAACAGCGCCAGACTTTTCTCCTCAAATTCCACCAGCGCACGACCACCCACCTGCGGGAGTTTTCCGGCAGGCACCGGGACACGCCTGCTCATACGGTTTGCCACGCGCGCCGGTTTTCCTGAAGGGCTTCGCCCATGACACCCACCAGCACCTCGGCAGGCTGGGCACCGACCGTCGTCAGGCAACCATTGAACTGAAAACTGGGCACACCGCTGGACGCCGCCGCGTCATTGCCTGAAAAGGGACTGGCGTCCCCTTTCAGACAGTCCGCCAATTCGTCCATGTCGTAACCACACGCTTGACCGATGGCGAGCAAGGTCTGCGGGCAACCCAGGTCCTCGCCAAACCGGAAATAGGCGGCGAACAGACGCTCCAGCAACGCGTCGCGTCGAACGCTATCGCCCAGCGCGCTGGCACGCGCCAGCAAGCGATGGGCATCGGCGGTATTGGGCATGATGGCGATGCGACTCAGGTCAATGGCCGCCCCCACCGCCATCGCGGCCCGTTGCACCTGGAGCTGACGCAGACTCACCGCTTCGTCACTGCCCAGGCGCTGGCGATAAAACTCGGCGAAGGGTTCGCCCTGCACCGGCAGGTGTGGCAATAACTGCACCCCATGCCACTGCGTGGTGATTTCCACCCCCGGTTGCTGGAGGCGCAACAGGTCCTGCGCACGATCCAGTTGACGTTTGCCGATCAGGCACCAGGGGCAGATGAAATCGAAAAACACATCAATACGTAAATGACTACTCACACCTTCACCCCTGATGTCGCTTCACTTTCCAAATCGTCGGCACGCTCGCCGGCCAGCCGGGCGATATCCTTGTGGTAATGGCACTTGGCATAAAAAAACACCGCCGCCGCCGCGATGCTCACCAGGGGCACCCACTGGAACGCGGCATGTAAGCCGATCACATCAGACAGCTTGCCGGTGATGAACGGCCCGGGCGCCAACCCCAGCAGGTTGTTGGCCAAGGTCAGCGTGGCAAAGGCCGTTCCATGGACCGAATAGTGGGTCAGGTTGGCGACCATCGCCCCGGCCGGGCCCGTGGTACCGGCGGCCATCAGCATGCCCAGGCAGATCAACAGCAGTTGCGCAGGCCCCGCCGACAAGGCGAACGCCGCTGACAGCAGCAGGCAACTGCCCAGGCAGTAAGCGATGGCCAGGGCCACCTTGCGCTCCGGGCAGTGGCGACACAGGCGGTCGCTGAGCATGCCGCACAGAATCATCCCTGCGCCGCTGCACAGCACGATGATCGCCGCGACGCCACCGGCCTTGTCCGTGGCCATGGCGTAATACCGATTGAGGTAGCTGGGCATCCACACAATCACAGTGCCGCCGACGAACAGTTGCAGGCCGCTGCCGACATAGGCCGCGATCACCGAGCGGCTGGAACACAGCGTGCTCAGCGGACGCTTGACCGCCGCCGCGGCCTTGTTCACGGCCAGGCTCGCGCGTTGCGGGGCAATGCGCGCTTCGCGGACGATGATCGGGTAAAGCACCGCCAGCAGCAGGCCGAACAACGCCATGCCGGCGAACGACCAGCGCCAGCCCAGCTTGGCGGCGATGGCCCCGCCCAGGGCCATGCCCAATACCGAACCGAACATGCCACCCGCCATGAAGGCACTGGCCAGGGTTGCCCGCAGATGCTTGGGAAACACCGAAATCACCACGGCAATGCCAACGCTGCCGTAGGCCGCCTCGCCGACACCCACCATGAAGCGGGCGATAAACATCTGCGGGTAATCCTGGGCCAAGCCACAGCCCAGGGTCGCCAGGCTCCACAGCAAGGCCATCAGCGCCAGACTCTTGACCCGACCGAAGCGATCCGCCAGCAACGAGAGAGGGAATGTCAGCAGGCCGACCATCAGGGCGACAACGCCACTGAGCAGGCCGAGCTGGCCGTCGCTCAGGGCCCACTCCCCCTTGAGCAGGGGGAATACCGCGTTCAGGACCTGGCGCGACATGTAATCGGAAATCAACAAGCCGAACGTCAGTGCAAAAACGATCCAGGCATAGGTGCGCGTAACGCCGACGCCACTGCAGTCGTCATCGGCGGCGATTGGGTGAAAGGCCATGCAGCCTCCTCGAAACTCGGTTTTATTTGTTGTTATCGAGCGTGTTGCAAGGCACTCAACGGAAGGCCCTCGGCCTCCCGTCCAGGCTGCCGGTCAGCCGCGTTGCGGTACACCCTTTTGTCCAGCCTTGCGGTTGGGCGCCATGCCGTTGGCCAACAGGGTTTCTTCGATGCTCTGGTACTGCACACCGATACGGTAGATCTCACGGGCTTGTTTGCCCGTGGCGATGTCACGCCCCAGTTCATGGGCGATGCGCACGGTCTGCTGGATCTGCTGCACCGAGCTGAAGCGCTGGCCGTGGTGATCGATGATGGTGTCTTCAATGCCCACTCGCGGGTGCATGCCCATGGCCATTGCCATGGTGTTGAACGGCAGCACGTTCTTGAGCAGCGATTCGGAGGTCAAGGTGCAGCCGTCCGGCGCGCGGTGGACAAAGTTGAAGAAGTTGAACGGATTGGGCCCGTCGAAACCACCGCCAATGCCGATCCAGGTCAGGTTCAACGGCCCCATGTAGGCGCCCTTGCGCACCAGACGCTCAAGCGTCTCCATGGCATGCATGCCGGTCAGTTGAAAATGCGGCTGCACACCCGCCGCCATCAGTCGACGCAGGTGCTCCGCGACCCAGGCCGGCCCCGCAGGCACGGTCATCTCGCTGTAGGCCGCCTGATAGGCCGGGTTGGCCAGGGAGGTGCCTTCCAGGTATTCCGGATACAGCAGCTCCATGATGTTCATCTGGGTGGTGTTGATGGCCACCGTGACCTGGTCCGGTTTCGGCGTCAGCTCGGCCAGCATATGACGGGTATCATCAGACAGCCACTTGGCGGCTTCACCATCGCTTTCGGGCGCGAAGGAAATCGAACCGCCGACCTGGATGATCATGTCCGGTACGGCTTCGCGCACGCCGGCGATCAATTCGTTGAACTTGGACAGGCGCTTGGAACCCTTGCCGTCCAGCTCGCGCACATGCAGGTGCAAGACCGTGGCGCCAGCTTCATAACAATCGACCGCCTTCTGCACTTGCTCATCCATGGTCAGCGGGATGTCTTCGGGAAAGTCTTCCGGCATCCACTCCGGGCCATAGGGGGCCACGGTGATGACCACCTTTTCCATGTTTTCCGGGTGCAGGGAATCGTCGAAGAATTGCATGAGTTACTCCTATTATTATGATTGTCCGCCTGCCCGGGGTCATACCGGGCAGGCGTGTCTGCGAGTGCGAATGCAGCGGCGGTCGATCAGAACGTCTTGTCGCCGATAATCCCGGCACGCTCCATCTTGCGATGGCACGGCGGGTAATCCATGACGGCGTAGTGCTGGGTACTGCGGTTGTCCCAGATGGCGATGCTGTTGGGTGTCCAGCGCCAGCGCACCTGATACTCGGGGATATAGGCCTGGCTGATCAGGTAGCGCAGCAACTCGCCGGCCCCTGGATTGGCGTCCTGGCCGAAGCGCACCCGCTCAGGGGTGTGGTAGTTGCTGAAGTGGGTGGTAAAGGCGTTGACGAACAACACCTTTTCGCCGGTTTCCGGATGGGTGCGGACCACCGGGTGCTCGGCATCCGGGTACATCGCCTTGAGCGCCAGGCGTTTTTCGATCGGCATGGCCGCGCCGAAGCTGGCTTCGATGCTGTGGCGGGCACGCAGGTCGGCAATCTTCGCCTTCACGTCATCCGGCAAGCGGGCATAGGCCTCCACCATGTTGGCCCACATGGTGTCACCGCCGACCGGCGGACACTCCACACACCGCAGCACACAGCCCATTGGTGGGGCCTCGCGCCAGGTGGCATCGGTGTGCCAGGCGTTCTCGTAGCGGTCGCTTGGCTGATCCGGGCTCTTGTAGATGCGTACCAGCCCCGGATGATCCGGGTCGCTGCCGGCCACCGGATGATCCTCCAGCTCGCCGAAGCGACGGGCGAAGGCCACATGCTCGGCACGCGTAATGTTCTGGTCACGCAGGAACACCACCCGATGCTTGAGCAACTGGGCACGAATCTCGGCAAACAGCCCCTCGTCATGCAAAGCATCGGCGAGGTTGACACCGATCAGCTGCGCACCGATGTTGCAGGTCAATTGTTCGACTTTCATGGAAGGCGGCCCCCCTAGATGACGAAGATCGATGAACCAGTGGTCTTGCGTGACTCCAGGTCACGATGGGCCTGTACGGCATCCTGCAAAGCATAGTGCTGGTTGATCTCTATCTTGATTCGACCGCTGCCAACGTGGTCGAACAGCTCGCCAGCCAGAGCGGCTTTTTCCGCCGGGTCGGCGATGTAGTCTGCCAGCGCCGGGCGGGTCAGGAACAGCGAGCCCTTCATCGCCAGCAGTACCGGATCGAAGGCCGGGATCGGACCGGATGCCGTGCCGACGCAAACCATCAGGCCGCGACGCTTGAGCGAATCCAGGGAGCCCATGAACGTGTTCTTGCCGACACTGTCGAACACCACGTTGACCCCGACGCCGCCGGTCAATTCACGAACGCGCGGGGCGACGTCTTCATGGCTGTAGTTGATGACATGATCGCAACCATGGGCCCGGGCGACTTCCGCCTTGGCCTCGGTGGACACGGTGCCGATCACGGTCAGGCCAAGCAGCTTGGCCCACTGTGAAACGATCAGGCCCACACCACCGGCGGCGGCATGCAGCAAAATACTGTCGCCGGCCTTGAAGTCGTAGATACGACGCATCAGGTACGACGCCGTCAGGCCGCGCATGGTCATGGCCGCAGCCGTCTCGAAACTGATGGTTTCCGGTAGCTTGATCAGCGGCGCAGCCGAGATCAGTCGTTCGGTGCTGTAGGCCCCCAGGGTGTTGAGAAAACCGGTGTAGGTAACGCGATCCCCCACCTGCACATGGGTGACACCCTCACCGACGGCCTGCACGACACCCGAAGCTTCAACCCCTATACCGTTGGGCATCGGGATCGGGTAGGTGCCGTTGCGAAAGTAGGTGTCGGCATAGTTCAGACCGACCGCCACATGACGAAGACGAACCTGGCCTGGACCAGGTTCGCCCACTTCGACGTCCTCATAACGAAGGACTTCGGGACCTCCGGTTTCGTGGAAGCGTATGGCTTTGGCCATGTTTTCTTATTCTCCAGTCTGCAATATTGGCGTGCTGCGTCGATTTACGCTGATTGGACTGTAGGACTCCGGCATGCGCACCGCTTCTCATCAGACGACAATGGCTTTTCATTTGATGACAATTTTAGCGGGCAGGTATGCGCTATTCGCAGGGCAGCGTGTGAAGGGAGGGGCTTGGCGTATCACGGCGCGAATTGCGCTCCAGGTCCTGGCGCTCATCGCGAAGCACTGCCTCACCATCGAGTGTCGGCGACCGGATGGGGCTCGAGCCCTACCTCGACGGTGACGTACAGGAAGGTTGTGCAGCAAGGACCTTGGCACGTCGCCACTAATACCAACCCCACACCAAGGGAGGGTCATTGCGGAACGCCTGAGCAGTAGCCAGTACAGCGGGGTCGAAATTCTCCCACAGACCGGTCAAGGCATCGCGAAATGTGCACACCTTCCTCGGCAAAAACCGAACAGATGATCAGGAAGGCTCCCACGCTGGTTGTGGAAGCAGATTTGTAGTCCTCTTCCCCGTTCTATAGCTACACCAACGACCTGAAAAAGCTTGTAGCAGTTGGGGTTTTGACAGCTCCCGGCGGCCTTATTCATTGTGTTGGGGCATACCGCTGACGTTGTCAGCAACATGCCCATGTAGCTTGGATCCGGGAAGCTACGATGCGCCATTGCGCATTGATCCTCCCCCCAGGTCGCAACGCTTCTCCGAGTTCTGTTTCTTAAATCTGGGGGAGCAGCTATGCCCAACATCTGCTGCAACGGGTTTCCACAACGCCTTCCTTACTCCGCCAGCGCAGAAGCTGACAAACGTGCCCTGACCCAAACGGTGTATCCCCCGACAGGAGTGGCCTTTGAGGTCCGCTCCCTGCCCTCCATCCATGATCAGGCAGGGCCATTTTCCGTTTTCCATCCATCACCCTGACAAATCCTGCAAGAGGCCCTCCAGCATGAATTCCAGACTCAAACTAGGCATGAGCCAATGCGATGGCATAATATGCCAACATCCGCAGCAGCGTTATTTGTTCCTGGAGCACAACATGGCTACGCGAAATGTCGTTCTCACTGATCACATGGACCAGGTCATCAACGACCTGGTTGTCTCCGGCCGATACCAGAACGCCAGCGAAGTCATGCGCGAAGGGCTTCGTCTGCTGGAGCAGCGTGAAGCTGAAGAACTGGCCAAGCTCGATGCTTTGCGTCATGCCACTTCAGCAGGACTGATGGACCTGGAGCGGGGTCGTTTCATCGAGATTGGCGGTGACCAGTTGGGAGAGCTTCTGGCTGACATCGGCGAACGAGCTGCCCTCACCCCTACCAAGAACCGTTGAGCATGGGGAAGTACCGTCTCTCTCATACGGCCCTCAGTGATATCGAGGATGTTCTAAGGTACTCCCACATACAGTTTGGCTCACCTGCCAGGGTCAGGTACCAAGCGCTTATACGCGCAGCAATCGAAGACCTTGCGGAAACGCCAAACAGGGTGGGTAGCAACCCTAGAGATGAACTTTCAGTGGGACTGAGAAGCTTTCATCTGACCTATGTACGCAACCAAGCTGCAACGGCCACTGGCACCGTACAGAGGCCGCGGCATATCGTTTTCTATAGATTGGCGGATGACCAGATCATTGAGATCGTTCGGATACTGCATGACGCAATGGAAGTCAGGCAGCACCTTACGCTGGAATTGAAGGGTAGTTAGCGGCGCATAGCCATGAAATACCAGCTCAGATCCCCCTATTCACCTTACAGGCCTGCGCGGGAAAGGCTTCCCCGCCGGAGCAAGTGTCCCTGCACGTTCCTGCGCATGTACCTGGAGGTTCAATCCCTTCTGCGCCTGCTACACACCAGAAGATAGGTCAGAGCCGCGATACAGCCATCCCCGTCGAAGCCTTCACCAACACCGATTGAAAACTGACCCACCCTACCAGGCATCAGGCTCTGTTCTTGGAGAAAGCCTTCAGGACCTCCTCACGCGAGGGTAGGCTTCTCTCACCATCCGCGAGGGTAGTTTTGAAGCCTTCCAGACGCAGACTGGCCGCGTAGTTCGATTGGCGAGTCTTGGCCGCATAGGCCTTCTTGGCTTCAAGACTGATAGTGCCCATACGATGGACCTCAATTGCGTTGTTCGAGCAATTAAATGTCGATCATACTGCGCAGAACCCAAGTGAGATGTGTTCGGGCAAGCAAGGTTTGATCGACCTGACAACTAGATGATCAAGCCAACCGTGTGCCAGACGTTGGCACACGGCTCTGCCCGGGCCCTTACGAAAAAGAGATCAAGCTGCCAAGTGCTTGATCTCTTTTAGCGCAACGACCTCAATCAATCGGGCGGTTATCCAACGCGGACAATAGCTGACGGGATGGGGATGCCCCCTCAAGCAGCGCATCCACCACTGCCCGCGCCACTTCCACCGAATGCAGCATGCCCCAGAACAACGCCCGCTCGACGGGGTTGGTATGCAGGCTGATTTCGTCGCCATTGAGCTCCGCCGTTTCGAGCAGATTCGAAACGTAGGTCAGGGCGTCCTGGGCGCTTACCCCGGGTTGGATGGCGAATAGTGTGGGTTTGTATGGGGCTTCGGGCGTGACGGGCTTGGAGCACGTAAACGCGAGGGTATCGAGCAAACGGGGAGTGTCTGCCGGGGCTAGTTCGGGTTCAATCGAAGGGACATCAGATACTTTACGCAGATACACGGCCCTGTCGGCAGTGCTGAGGGATTTGCGAACTGGAGGTGGATCGGGGGTTATCTTCTTGGTCATGGAGAGTCTCCTACTTAGGCAAGGGATTCATCCACTCCTGCTGCGACACAAGGGTGGCGAACTGCACGCAGGTTCGCAGACCGGTAAGTAGGAACCGGCAGGGCTAAGCCTCCTGCGCACAGCTCGCCATAACGCGAACACCAAAAAGCCGCTTTACGCGGCGCTGTGCGCCTACTTACGACCGGGCTGCGAAACCCGCATCGCTGAATTTGCAGCGACAGTCGAACAGTAGTCATCACAGCAGGCGCACGCAATATTCTCCCATGCCTGAAAGGTGTGGGAAATATTAGATTTTTTTGCGGGCAATTTCGCGCACCGATTGAGCGCTGCTGAGCTACGCCTGGAGCGACAAGGGAAAATAAATGGAAAATAAATCGGTCACCTTTTCGGTCCTAGGCATCGATCTGAGCAGCGCCACCCAGGCTCTTTCAAGGGATCAGCGCTCATTGTCTGGGTCAAAAACATGGACAGTGTTTCGATCGGAGAGAATCGCCGCTGGTGATGCTTAGGTATCGACGACTCGATACCACGCAGTAGCTCTGGATCGGTGAGCAGCTTGAAGAAAGCATGAGCATTGCTGTTCGTGACGTGCTGGCGCATACGTTGCTGTTGATGCCGGACGATTTGGCGTCTACGATTCACTCGGGCTGTGTCCTTGCTTAATCGGTGTGTGTTCGCAACTATCGCTGTAGACCAAGGCCAGCCTTTTTTCATTTTTTTGCGACCATATCAGCCAGTTAGCCGTTAAGTAAGCGCCATTCAAATACGTCCCCTTTTCGTTCAGGCGTTCATCGAAGCTGAAGTCGTTGATATCAGGCGTCGCGTGCTGTTCGCCAAGCGACTTGATCATGCAGTACCGGCGGAAGGCAAACAAACAAGCCTCCGGGCGGTGTGAGACAAGTCAAGCGCACGCCTTCATACCCCATGCCGTCAGCGACATACTGTTCGACCGCAGGTCGAGTCCGAGGGGAGAAGCCTCCCTCCAGGCCACAGTACTGAAGCGGTTACGAAGGCCTCAAGCCTAAAGCTCGAAAAACACAAAAAACATTTTTATCGTTTATAAAGTAAGCAAAACAATGATCCCACCTTCAATGCTGAGTTTTCCCACACAACACTGTAACATTAAGGATTGCGCCCACCCCTTCGGTTTGACAAACTAGCCAAGTTCAAAGAGGTGACAAAAAAGCTAAAATATCTCTAGCTCCAGTCTCGACGGATAAGGCCCTCGATATGTTGCCCCTCGCCGCATTTAAACAAAAAACATTAAACATACATTCGATGAGCCTGAAACATAGAGGAGTCACCTGAGCTTAATGGGGCCGAACGGCAATCTACTCGAGCTTTAGCATCGCTAAACAGAACATGTTTATTCGCCCACTTCAAAAAGCACTGAAATGAAGAGTGAGGTAGGTGATCCGCAAACAATGATAACACGGCTGCTGGAAATCCCATATGAACAGTAGGAATCCGAACTCTCACCATATCCTTCCAAGGCTGAATTGGTGCTTTTCTAAATTTAACCTGTTTCAATTCAGCGGAGGTAAAGTCAGTTGACCCGAACTGCGCATGAAAGATAGGATGAGCTTGGCCCGCGCCATACTCATAATCATAGTGCAAACCCAAGGTTGGATTAGCCTCTTTCTCTGCAGAATTGAAATACATAACCTGAACAACCGACTGTCTCAAAACCAGAGAGTCGACCTCATAAATTTCTTTAGATTTTAACAAAATATCTAGCTTTTTAGTCTGTTTCGTAGAACCAGAATTGCAAGGCCACTCTTTTAGATAATATGTACCAGCAACCGAAACTTGGCTAGTTCCATCATTTATCGGCGTTACTGAAACTTCGGACGAATGCACTGTCGCCCCAGCAGCTCGCGCCTGATTAACAAATTCCTGCACAAGAATTCGATACTGATCCCTCAGCTTATGAATATTCATTTCCCTTACCTTATAAACCAAGCCATGGAGCCAGCTCTTCATACGAAGCACGTGTAATTCGAGCTAAATCCGCACCTGGTGGGAACCAACTGATATCACCTACAGAGTGTTCAAAGCACACTGGCTGCTTAGTAACCATACAATAAAAACCGGCGTCTGACTCTTGATCCACACTGCACTTGCAAGTTTTTGCATTCAAACCTTGCTTTTGAACAAACTCAAAACCGTCATCACAATTTTGCTCGGCCAGCATGACATCCAGCTCTTCACGCCAAAATAAAACCTCACGAGAGTCCGAAAAAACACCTGTATACTTTGCTCTATTCCAAACTGAAGAAATCTCAGAGGACAAAAAATCGTCAAGAGCAATATTTAGATAGCTTGACGCTGCGACTGCATTAACAAAAACACCAGGATAGCGCATTAAAGAATCATACACCCAAGTGCCATATATTGCAGTCTGATGAGTTAGCCTATTGTTTTTTGGTGAAGCTAACACCTCGGCACCTATCCGCTGATCACCTGACAAGAACAGACCAATCCTATCAGAGACCTCTCTTTTCCCTATAAGGTGAGCCACCAACTCCGCAGCACTAGTTGGTCGCTCCTCAATAGGGACACTTGATAGTGATTTAAGACTCTCTCTAAGCCCCAGAAAACCGGTTGCCAAGATATCAATCTTGTGAGCTATGGCTTCGTAATTAATAGACCCTAGCAAGATTCTCCCATCACCCGCTTGATCAAGGCTTGCACCCTCAGCACCATCTAGAGCAGAGCTATAATATGCTGTAGGAATACCATTATCATGAGCAACCCTGGATATTATTGCGTCAGTAAGCCCCTGGAACTTTAACGTCTTAGAAAGATCCATATCAGAAACAATCAGAACAATATCACCATACTTGACTATTTCTTGTGCTATGCGATCACTAAAAGGTTGATCTGTGGGCTCGTTATCCGCCTCAAACAAGTGAAAACTATATGCCTGCGACTCAGGCAAATATTTAGATATAGCATCAGCATTTGATTGAGTATCTTCGAACAACAACACGACAGGCTTCTTCATTACTTATCCCTCTTAAACGGAAACGAAACCCTAAAGCAAGTTGAGTAGGGTGCTTGAGGGCCCACTAATGCGATTTTTCCATTGACCTGCTCAACCAACTGTTTCACCAAGGACAAACCGAGCCCCATTCCAGAACCTAGTGGATTATTAAGCCTAGAAGTAGTGGTGAATAACGGATCCCAAATACGAGCTGCTAAATGTTCAGGAATACCCACACCAGTATCCATTACATCTAGAAAGTGCATATGTTCGTTTGAGCCACCAGAAAATACGACTTTCATATTAATAGAAGAGGAGTCTCGTGCCAAAACCGCCTTTAATGCATTTGTATACAAATTCAGCAAAATGCCACTATATATGGTTATAGGCATGGCAGGAACATCAACTTCCCCCCCCATATTGACAAGCACCTCAACACCGTGATCGACTGCAAACTTACCAAATTTCTGAACAACCCTTAAAATTTGTGGTGCACTTTTAAATTTAACCGCCTTAAAACTGTGTGTAGCGTCAACAAAAAGCTTGGTATATTCGAGGTGCGACTTCAAAGCATCGTAGCTTTCGTTTATCAACTCAAGCTGAGGCGCTATACTCGGATGCTCTTTTGATATTTCCTCTAGAGCAACAGATACATCATGAACAGTATTAACTATTCTCGAAGCCTCATGAGTTAAAAAACCAGCGACGACACCAAGAGATCCCATGACCTCGAGCTTCTTCCGCGCCTCCCGATCGTAATCCTCAACTTCTTCAATTTTCTTTGAAAGCGCGCTATAGTCCTTAACAAGCCTGGCTTTTTCAACGACTGAAAGAGTTGGCACACTCTGAACGTATTCTATTGCGGCTTTGTACTCAGCTTTAACCTGTCGAGTCACCTCTTTGGCTAAGCGCTCCTGTTCATCGAGCAGCCTTGATTTATCTATTTTCGCAAGATATTCAATACCACCTCGAACCACATCACGCAACTGCTCAAAACCATCGGTTTTTAGGAACCCCTCTCGATCCGTTGAGGGGATAATATCCTCAACGAATCTAGTTCCCTTCCCCGTAGCTGAATGCACGGATACCGCTCCAACCAACTGATAGTTAGTTGGCAGGTTCAGCGCAGGACTAAGTGCAGGGTCTGCTTTTTCTCTAGCGCTCATCGGGAATTCAATATCTGAAACTGAAGAACGCCAGTCCCGACTGTTTATGGACGAATCAAGCCCTAGAGATAACCAATCATCGTCTTCATCCCCATAGGGCTTAACCTTAAAACCCCGATCGACAACTGAAACACCAGAATTACTTTTCACCCAGGTATAAGCCGTCCTACCGTCAACCCCTTTTTTAGAAAACAAACCTGCACGACGTGGAAAATACCGAATATCGGCATACATACCTGCCTCGATCGAATTAGGATACTTAGTTATTAGTGAGTACTCGTTATCACTCCCTAAAAACCTCACCGAGTACCTCAAGTCATCAGAGGTCAGATCTATCGTCAAAGAAGCCCAAGCGTTATCTAGAACATATTTAGCAACATCGACTACAGAGGTATCGTCATCCCCGGGCAATTCAACTTTAAAGCCTGGATCTTGGTTAACCTCACTTTTAACACTAGTAAATCTCCCTCGACTCAAACCAGACATCGGGGATACGATACTCAGAACACTCGAGCGAAATCTGGGATTTTGGGCAAAATCCCCCCCTCGCCGCAACCCTTTAATAGACAGAGTTGTACCATTTTTCAAATCATCGGGAGCTTTGAAAAGTCGGAAAGGTATCGACGTATTAGTCAAACTTAAATTTTCATCTATTTCATGCCAGTCAAATACTGCAACTAGCCGAGTCTTACACCCCCTCAGAGGGTCATAGGCGACAGTGTCTACTCTCAGCTTTGCACCTAAAAAACGAACCGCGAATCTACCGATCCCTTTTTGACCTGTTAGATCTCGCTCATACTTCCTAGAAACTCTCTGCTCTGACTTACCAGATGTTGCAATTGTCATCCAACGCTTCTCGAACTCTTCCTTAGTCATTCCATGACCATTATCAGAAACGCTCAATATCTGCCTTCCTGGAGCAAAGCCAATCTCACAGGTAGTAGCATCTGCGTCATATGCGTTCTTAATCAGCTCGACAAGAGCGACTTCTGGCTGCGCGACTAACCGCTCTCCCAGCTCTTGTAGCAGTCTAGCCTCAGCTTTAAAAGCTAAGTGCCCGCGACTCAACCCCTGAACCTTTTCCGCCATATGACGCATTCCTTTGATAAGAGTAAATTAATTTTCCAAGGCTTGCTGTATGAACGCATTCATCTGATTTACTTCTATTTTTGTAAAGCCACGAGAAACGGCAACAATATTTTTTTCAAGATCAGCACTCTTGATAGCTCGAGCTAGCTTTGCAGCCACCCTCTTATTCCTTGTATATATACCACAAACCGCACCAACATTAACCACACCAAGTTCATTCTTAAGAACCTTTGTAGTTCGCCCCCTAAAGCCAGAACTATATAACAAACTTGGAATTTTCGGCCTAGAATACTTCCACCAAACCGGCCTTTTTCTACAAGTATAATTATCTCTAATCTGCATAGGTACACTATCTAGATAACGCCGCAAAGACTCACTTTCTGTTCCTGCAGGGGAAATAAGCCAGCAACGTTTCCCAGAGCCAACATAATTCAACTCGAAGCTCACCCGATCTAAACATTCCATATTGTTTGAAATATGCCTCAAGGTAGTTATGCAGGGTATAACATCCTCACCTTCTCGAAGATCATGCAAAGCTCGCTCTGACTCAGTCAATACAAACACCGACTGCCCTCCAGGGCTAAATCCCCGCTGAGCAAACACTTGAGAGTCTCTGATCACATAGGGCAATGTAGCTTGATCAGCATAATCCTCATCAAACAATGACTTGATAGCCCCTTGAGCATCTATTAAAAAGTGATGAACTTCTCCGCTAGAGGCGTGTTTATCTATAACAGTGACTGACCCCGTGGTTAGTACACGAGGAAATGGATCATTTTCAAATTTATAAATATCGAGAGTCCAACCTTTTTCCTTTATGTACTCACGAAGCTGCTTATTGACAGGCCTAGCAGTCCACTCCGATGGAATTAACAAAACCACCACTCCGTCGGATCGAGTAACTATGAGACTCAACCACAAAAAATATATATAAGCATTAGATAGCCCACTGGGCTTAACCCCTACCTGTTCCTCTATCCAATCAGCAATATTAGAGCGCCATTCATCACTTATATCATGATGCCTGACATAAGGTGGATTTCCAATACTAAGATCATATTTTTCTGGAACCGCCCCAGAAAATGCGCACGCCCGCTCTATCGAAGCGTTACTAGGCAACCCTTTTTGCTCCACGCGATGCTGATCAATTTCAAAACCACAGTAACTATCAAACATACCTTTTGTAGAAAACCGACCATCACCTGCACCAGCATCGATAACTTTACCAAATCTAGCACGATATCGATGAGCTATTTTCCATACAATATCGACCACATCTATAGGCGTATCTACCTGACCTCGAATCAAATATTCCGCATTCTCGACCAAGCCATATCCATCGACACTACCCTCTTTTAGTTTCGATGTTAACTCCGTAACAACGGAGACTTCTATAGAATTCTGGAGCGACATTTATCAAAAATTCCAAATATTACGCTATCTTCACAAAGCAATATAGTTATACCTACTCGCAGAGCCATAGCATTCATAGCGGCGCTACTACTCACGCTCCCCATCCTGTGTGTTCATGGTGGGTAGACAGTTGGTGGGCAGAGAGAAGTCAAGTCAGCCCCCTACCTCTTCCCCCCGCCGCCGCCCCACGATAGACACGACTCTGCGGGATTCTATAGCATTTAATATGCTTAAAAGGTGGAAATTGCACCCTGATGCACCTAAAGAATGAGGATGCATTCCTCACCCCGGGGGGCCGGGGCCGACTCCAGACAGCAGCTAGGCTCAGCAAAACCACCCCGAAACTCTTGGCTCCCAATTTGTAATCAGCAGCTCAGAACTGACATCGAAAACTCTCTGCTTCTGGCGAACAGTGCTGTATCAAACGCATAACCGCTCACAATGAACCCCACCAAACACACACCGAGTATCCGGATGGTCGTTGATGCTGACCATCACCCTGCCCTTGCAACGCCTCATGAAATCGGCCATCCGCTCGTAGTTTTCAAACGGGAAATCGGCTCCATACCCGTGGTCTGCCAGTAAGGCGGGTCCATATGGTGGAAGGTGTGCGCGCGATCGTAGCGTTCGGCGCAGTCCAGCCACGGAAGGTTCTCAGCGTAGGTTCCGGCCAGGCGCTGCCACGCGTCCGAGAGATTTTCCTCGATTCTTAACAAATTGATAGCTGGTGTGGTAGTGGCGGTGCCAAATATCTGCCCCGAGAAAGGAGCAGCGTGATGGCCCCAAGGCCACGCAACAAGTCAAATAAGAGATTGCCACAAAATCTCTATTTGGATGATCGGCGCGGAACATATCTCTATCGGCGGCCAACTGATGGGACGTGACAACATCGCCTCGCCCTACCTTGTGCACCGATGCGGGACCGCCTGAAACAGAGGCAAGAGCAGACCAAGGATCACTGGGCCAAGGTTGAAGAACGATATTTAACGCGAGCATTCAAGGAGGCCAGAGAGGCGCCCGGATGCTACGCGGGGTGGAAGGAGGAAGAGATGCCTGGATTTCATGAGGTCAGGGCGCTGTCACTGCACCTGTACCAGAAGGTTGGGAAGGAGGGGCAGAAATCGCCGGCCATGCGAGCGAGAGCATGACCAATAAACTACCAGCGCGACCACGCAGAAATCGTCTGGTCTGAAGCAATTCCAGACCTGAATATCAGCAAAATCACCGGGTAGTTTTGCGCGGGTTTTGCGCAGATACAAAAAAGCCGATCCATCTGATCGGCTCAAGTGTCTGATTTTACTCAGGAATTATGGTCGGGACGGAGTGATTCGAACACTCGACCCCTAGCACCCCATGCTAGTGCGCTACCGGACTGCGCTACGCCCCGACTAGGCGTGAAACTGGGTTTTGCTTCTTGTGGAAGCGAGGAGAAATATACCGCAAGCTTTTGAAATGTCAAAGTATTTTAAAACCTTGAATCACTTCTTCAGCACCACCAGCACATCCTCCAGCTCCGAGATCATCTGGCGGATCAGTTGCTTGTACTGGGTGCTGTCATCCTTGGCCTCATCGCCGGAGAGACGCAGACGCGCCCCGCCGATGGTGAACCCCTGGTCGTACAGCAATGCGCGAATCTGCCGGATCATCAGCACGTCATGGCGCTGATAATACCGGCGATTGCCACCACGCTTGGCGGGGTTGAGTTGAGGAAACTCCTGTTCCCAGTAACGCAGCACGTGCGGTTTTACCGCACACAGCTCGCTGACTTCACCAATGGTGAAGTAGCGTTTGCCTGGGATCGGCGGAAGCTCGTCGTTATGACTTGGTTCCAGCATAGGCCTCAACTCGGGCTTTCAACTTCTGCCCTGGACGAAAGGTGACCACACGGCGAGCCGTGATCGGGATTTCCTCTCCCGTTTTTGGATTGCGGCCAGGCCGCTGGCGTTTGTCCCGCAAGTCAAAATTGCCGAAACCCGACAGTTTGACCTGCTCGTTGTCTTCGAGAGCGTGTCTGATTTCTTCAAAAAACAGTTCGACCAATTCCTTGGCCTCCCGTTTGTTCAGACCCAGCTCCTCGTAGAGACGTTCCGCCATTTCAGCTTTCGTCAGAGCCCCCATACGTCACTTCCTTAACGTGGCGTTCAACCTGGTTTCGAGCGAGGTGAGGATATTTTGCGTCGTGGAATTCACCTCATCGTCATTAAGAGTGCGCGATGGATGCTGCCAGGTCAAGCCAACTGCAAGGCTTTTTCTATGCGGATCAATGCCTTTACCCTCATAGACGTCAAAGAGCCTGAGCTCTGTGAGCCATTCGCCTGCATTTTCACGGATTACGTCCAGCACGGCACTGGAGGCCACGCCTTTGTCCGCCAGCAACGCCAGGTCACGACGCACTTCAGGAAAGCGCGACAGCTCGCTGAATTTAGGCATTTTTCCCAACGCCACTTCAGCCAATACCAGCTCGAAAACGAAGACCGGACGGTCGAGACCGAGGGTTTTCGACAATTCAGGGTGGATTGCGCCGATGAAACCGACCAGACGCCCTTCCCGCTCGATGCGCGCGGTCTGACCCGGGTGCAACGCTGGGTGTTTGCCCGGCACGAACGTGAACGAATCCAGTGCACCGGCAAAGCCCAGCAGCGCTTCCACGTCAGCCTTGACGTCGAAGAAGTCGACGGTGTCGCGACCCTGTGCCCAGCCTTCCGGCAGACGGCTGCCGCACACCACGCCAGCCAGCATCGGCTCTTGCTTCAGGCCTTCCAGCTGACCGACAAAACGCAGGCCGCTTTCGAACAGACGCACGCGATCCTGCTGACGGTTCAGGTTGTGCTGCAACGCCTTGACCAGACCTGGCCACAGGGACGAGCGCATGGCCGCCATGTCGTTGGAGATCGGGTTGGCCAACAGCAACGGCTCAACGCCCGGGTTGAACAGTTCGAACTGCTTAGGATCGATGAAGCTGTAGGTGATCGCTTCCTGGTAACCACGGGCCACCAGCAGGCGACGCAGCTCAGGCAGGTCGCTACGGGCTTCAGCCTTGGCTTGTGGCGCCAGGCGAGCTTGCGGGTAACGAACCGGCAGGCGGTTGTAGCCGTACAGGCGCGCCAGTTCTTCGATCAGGTCGACTTCCAGGCTGATATCGAAGCGATGGCTTGGTACTTCTACCTGCCACTGCCCTGCTCCGCTGGCGACAATGCCCAAGCCCAGGCCGGACAACAGGCGCTCGACCTGCGGTGCATCCATTTCCATGCCCAGCATCTGGGTGATGCGCTCGGCACGCAAGGTCACCGGAGCAATGGAAGGCAGGTGCGCTTCGCTGACGGTTTCGATGATCGGGCCAGCTTCGCCACCGGTGATTTCCAGCAGCAGGCCAGTGGCGCGCTCCATGGCTTCACGGGCCAGTTGCCAGTCCACACCACGCTCGTAGCGGTGCGAGGCATCGGTGTGCAGGCCATAGGAACGAGCCTTGCCAGCGACGGCGATCTGATCGAAGAACGCGCTTTCAAGGAAGATGTCACGAGTGGTCGCGGTGTTGACGCCGCTATGCTCGCCCCCCATCACGCCGGCAATCGCCAGGGCGCGGGTGTGGTCGGCAATCACCAGGGTATCGCTACGCAGGGTGACTTCCTGACCGTCGAGCAGCACCAGCTTCTCGCCCTCTTCAGCCATGCGCACGCGGATGCCGCCATTGATCTCGGAAAGATCGAAAGCGTGCAGCGGCTGGCCCAGCTCGATCATCACGTAGTTGGTGATATCGACGGCGGCGTCGATGCTGCGTACGTCGGAACGACGCAGGCGCTCGACCATCCACAGCGGGGTCGGCTTCGACAGGTCGACGTTACGGATCACACGGCCCAGGTAACGCGGGCAGGCTGCCGGCGCCAGGACTTCGATCGAACGGACTTCGTCGTGTACAGCAGGCACAGCCGGTACTACCGGACGGACGACCGGAGCGGCATACAGCGCGCCGACTTCACGGGCCAGACCGGCCAGGGACAGGCAGTCGCCACGGTTCGGGGTCAGGTCGACCTCGATGCTGGCGTCGTCCAGGCTCAGGTAGACACGAATGTCTTCGCCGACCGGCGCATCAGCCGCCAGCTCCATCAGGCCGTCATTGCCTTCACCGACCTGCAGCTCGGCTTGCGAGCAGAGCATGCCGTTGGACTCGACGCCGCGCAGCTTGGCTTTCTTGATCTTGAAGTCGCCCGGCAGTTCGGCACCGATCATCGCGAACGGGATCTTCAGGCCCGGGCGCACATTCGGCGCGCCGCAGACCACCTGGAAGGTCTCCGAACCATTGCTGACCTGGCACACGCGCAGCTTGTCGGCATCCGGGTGCTGTTCGGTGCTGAGGACTTCACCGACAACCACACCACTGAACGCGCCGGCGGCCGGCGTGACGCTATCGACCTCAAGACCGGCCATGGACAGACGAGCGACCAGCTCGTCGCGGCTCACTTGCGGGCTTACCCAGCCACGCAGCCATTGTTCACTGAATTTCATCCTGCTCTCCTAATAGATTCGTTACGGGCCGCGACCTAGCGAAATTGCGCGAGGAACCGCAAGTCGTTGTCGAAGAACAGGCGCAAGTCGTTCACGCCGTAACGCAGCATGGCCAGGCGTTCAACGCCCATGCCGAAGGCAAAGCCCTGGAACTCTTCCGGATCGATCCCGGACATGCGCAGCACGTTCGGGTGAACCATGCCGCAGCCCATGACTTCCAGCCAGCCGGTCTGCTTGCAGACGCGGCAGCCTTTACCGCTGCACATCACGCATTCCATGTCGACTTCAGCGGACGGCTCGGTGAACGGGAAGTAGGAAGGACGGAAACGCACCGCCAGTTCCTTCTCGAAGAACACCCGCAGGAACTCTTCGATGGTGCCTTTCAGGTCGGCGAAGTTGATGTCGCGATCCACCAGCAGGCCTTCGACCTGGTGGAACATCGGCGAGTGGGTGATATCCGAGTCGCTACGGTACACACGGCCTGGGCAGACGATGCGGATCGGCGGCTTTTTCGATTCCATGGTGCGGACCTGTACCGGCGAGGTATGGGTGCGCAGCAACATGTTGGCATTGAAATAGAAGGTGTCATGCATCGACCGAGCCGGGTGATGGCCTGGGATGTTGAGCGCTTCGAAGTTGTGGTAATCGTCTTCCACCTCGGGACCTTCGGCGATGCCGTAGCCGATGTGGGTGAAAAATTGTTCGACACGTTCCAGAGTCCGGGTAACCGGATGCAAACCACCGGAAGTCTGGCCGCGGCCAGGCAGGGTCACGTCAATGGACTCGGCCGCGAGCTTGGTGGCCAGGTCGGCCTCCTCGAACGACGCCTTGCGCGCATTGAGAACCTCTGTGACACGCTCCTTGGCGACGTTGATCAGCGCACCGACTTGCGGACGCTCTTCTGCTGGCAAGCTGCCCAGGGTCTTCATCACCTGAGTCAATTCACCTTTCTTGCCAAGGTACTGAACCCGGATTTGCTCCAGGGCATTGATATCTTCAGCGCTTTGCACAGCCTCGAGAGCTTGAGAGACCAGCGCGTCCAGGTTTTCCATGTACAGACTCCAGATACGAAATAGGGGAAGAGCTTAAAGGCTCTTCCCCTATTTATGACGTTTGACACCGAGCCCCGCAAAAACGAAACCCGGTGATTGTCGGGGGGTACTTAAGCCAAGGTGGCTTTAGCTTTCTCGACAATCGCAGCAAACACCGCTTTTTCGTTCACAGCCAGATCAGCCAGAACCTTACGGTCGATTTCGATCGACGCTTTTTTCAGGCCAGCGATGAAACGGCTGTAGGACAGACCGTTGATACGCGCACCAGCGTTGATACGAGCGATCCACAGAGCGCGGAACTGACGTTTTTTCTGACGACGGTCGCGGTAGGCGTATTGGCCTGCCTTGATGACCGCTTGCTTGGCAACACGGAATACGCGCGAGCGAGCGCCGTAGTAGCCTTTTGCAAGTTTCAGAATCTTTTTGTGACGCTTACGGGCAATGACGCCACGCTTTACACGAGCCATGAGTTACTTCCTCTATTCAACCAAAAATTAACGAAGGCGCAGCATGCGCTCGACTTTTGCCACGTCAGACGGATGCAGCAAGCTGCTACCGCGCAGTTGACGCTTACGCTTGGTCGACATTTTGGTCAGGATGTGGCTCTTGAAAGCGTGCTTGTGCTTGATGCCGTTAGCAGTTTTCAGAAACCGCTTGGCAGCACCACTTTTAGTTTTCATCTTTGGCATGTTCGGATACTCCGCATTCAGTTGATAAACATAACCGCAAGGCCTGCCGTGCCCTGGTGGTTACTTCTTCTTTTTCGGGGCGATGACCATAATAAGCTGGCGTCCTTCCATCTTAGGATGCTGTTCGACCGAACCGTACTCGAGCAGGTCACCTTCAACCCGCTTGAGGAGTTCCATCCCCAGCTCCTGGTGGGCCATCTCACGACCGCGGAATCTCAAGGAAACCTTGGCCCTGTCCCCATCACTCAGGAAACGTACCAGGTTGCGCAGTTTTACCTGGTAATCCCCTTCCTCCGTCCCTGGACGAAACTTGATTTCTTTAACCTGCACTTGCTTCTGGTTTTTCTTCGCAGCAGCAATTTGCTTTTTCTTTTCGAAAATCGACTTGCCGTAGTCCATCACCCGGCAGACGGGTGGCACTGCATCGGCGGAAATCTCCACCAGATCCAGTTTGGCTTCTTCGGCAATCCGAAGCGCTTCATCAATCGAGACGATGCCAATCTGCTCGCCATCAGCGCCAATTAACCGAACCTCGCGTGCCGAGATATTCTCGTTGATCGGGGCCTTCGGTGCAGCTCGTTTATCTTGTCTCATTTCACGCTTAATAGTAATTACTCCGAATCTGGGCGACCACGCCGGGAAACCGCTTGCGCGAGGAACTCGGCGAACTGGGCGACGGGCATCGAGCCCAGGTCAGCACCTTCACGAGTACGCACAGCGACAGTCTGCATCTCGACTTCCCGATCTCCGATAACCAAAAGATAGGGAACCTTGAGCAAAGTATGCTCGCGGATTTTAAAGCCGATCTTTTCATTTCTCAAGTCGGACTTGGCACGAAATCCGCTTTCGGCCAGAGTTTTTTCGACTTCGAGGGCAAAATCAGCCTGCTTGTCCGTGATATTCATGATCACGGCCTGGGTTGGCGCCAGCCAGGCAGGGAACGCACCCTCGTAGTGTTCGATCAGAATCCCGACGAAACGCTCGAAGGAGCCGAGGATCGCCCGGTGCAGCATGACCGGGTGCTTACGGCTGTTGTCTTCGGACACGTATTCGGCGCCCAAACGGATCGGCAGGTTGAAATCGAGCTGCAGGGTACCACACTGCCACACGCGACCGAGACAGTCCTTGAGCGAAAATTCGATTTTCGGACCGTAGAAGGCGCCTTCGCCCGGCTGCAGGTCGTACGGCAGGCCGGCGCTGTCGAGCGCGGCAGCCAATGCGCTTTCGGCGCGATCCCACAATTCGTCGGAACCCACGCGCTTTTCAGGGCGGGTGGACAGCTTCATTTCGATGTCTTTAAAGCCGAAGTCGGCGTAGACATCCATGGTCAGCTTGATGAACGCCGCGGATTCAGCCTGCATCTGCTCTTCGGTGCAGAAGATGTGGGCGTCGTCCTGGGTGAAAGCCCGAACGCGCATGATGCCGTGCAGCGCACCCGATGGCTCGTTACGGTGGCAGGCACCGAACTCGGCCAGGCGCATCGGCAGCTCGCGGTAGCTCTTCAGGCCCTGGTTGAACACCTGCACGTGGCACGGGCAGTTCATCGGCTTGATGGCGTAGTCGCGGCTTTCCGACTGGGTGGTGAACATGTTTTCGGCGTAGTTGGCCCAGTGCCCGGATTTCTCCCACAGGGAGCGATCGACCACTTGCGGGGTCTTGATCTCCAGGTAGCCATTGTCACGCTGCACCTTGCGCATGTACTGCTCGAGCACCTGGTACAGGGTCCAGCCGTTCGGGTGCCAGAACACCATGCCCGGCGCTTCTTCCTGGGTATGGAACAGGCCCAGGCGCTTGCCGATCTTGCGATGGTCGCGTTTTTCCGCTTCCTCGATACGCAGGACGTAAGCAGCCAGTTGCTTCTTGTCGGCCCAGGCCGTGCCGTAGACGCGCTGCAGCTGCTCGTTCTTGGCATCACCGCGCCAGTAGGCGCCGGACAGCTTGGTCAGCTTGAAGGATTTCAGGAAGCGGGTGTTCGGCACGTGCGGACCACGGCACATGTCGACGTATTCTTCGTGATAGTACAGACCCATGGCCTGTTCATTCGGCATGTCTTCGACCAGGCGCAGCTTGTAGTCTTCGCCGCGCTGGGTGAACACGTCGATGACTTCGGCGCGCGGCGTGACCTTCTTGATCACGTCGTAGTCTTTTTCGATCAGCAACTGCATGCGCTGCTCGATCGCGGCCAGGTCGTCCGGGGTGAACGGACGCTCGTAGGCGATATCGTAGTAAAAGCCTTCATCGATGACCGGACCGATGACCATTTTCGCCGTCGGGTACAGCTGCTTGACCGCGTGGCCAACCAGGTGCGCGCAAGAGTGGCGAATGATCTCCAGCCCCTCTTCGTCCTTGGGCGTGATGATTTGCAGGGTCGCGTCGCTGTCGATCAGGTCGCAGGCGTCGACCAGCTTGCCGTTGACCTTGCCGGCCACGGTGGCCTTGGCCAGGCCGGCGCCAATGGAAGCGGCGACCTCGGCTACGGAAACCGGATGGTCGAACGAACGTTGACTGCCGTCGGGAAGAGTAATAGTGGGCATGGCGCCTCCTCTCCTAGTGGTGACCCCTACCAAAGGTCACGTGGGTTGGGATGAGCAGCCAGTACGCGATTCGTCCAGCCGTTTAATGAAAAACGCCTGCCGCACAGTGGCAGGAGCCGTAAGGCCAACCGGAAGCGAACCAGAGTGACTGGAGTTCAAAAAAAGGGTTGATGGCTCGGTATCGAGCGCGAGACACGACTGCAATACCAAAAATAACCAAGTCTGGGATGCTAGCACAGATGAACGGTCATCGCCTCGTTCACAAACTGCTAAAGTCGCGGGGTTTTGTGTCAGGGCTGAACTTGCTCCACGCTCTCACCCTCAAATACCTAGAATGCAGCACCGTATCCACCCGTCTCCAAGGAGTACCCGAACATGCGTCTGATCCACCTTTTCGCCTTTGCCGCCCCGCTCGCCCTGCTGTTGCCACTGAGCGCGCAGGCCGCCTGGCCGGCCGGCGCCAAAGCCAGCTACATGAAAGACTGTGTTGGCGCGGCCAGCCAGAGCGTCAACCCGACCGTGGCCAAGCAGCACTGCACCTGCGGCGCCGATGTCATCGAGAAAAAATTCACCTCCGAGGAAATCACTCAGTTGATGAACGCCAAGACCATGCCGCCGGAGGAGCTGCGCAACCGCGCCTTGAAAGAAATCGCCGTCTGCAAGGTGCAGAAGTAACCCGCAGCCACGGGGCTTTTGGGCCTCAAACCGGGTGAAAAACAGCGGAAAAAGTGATTTTTATCAATATTTACGCAGCTTTTATGGGTTTTTTTAGGGGCTGTCGTTTTCAGTGAAAGCCTTTAAAACCGGGGCCTCCAGCCAATAAAACGGCTAAACAAAGGGCAGCGGATGGGCAATCCGTTGCTGGGGGGGGCTCCCAAGTCGAACATTTCGACTATGATAGCCCAGTGTGCCCAGTTGGCCTGAGCAGCACAGTACTACTGAAAATATATGTTTCTTGGAGATACACCATGTCTAATCGCCAAACCGGCACCGTAAAATGGTTCAACGATGAAAAAGGCTTCGGCTTCATCACTCCTCAAGGTGGCGGTGACGACCTGTTCGTACACTTCAAAGCTATCGAAAGCGACGGTTTCAAAAGCCTGAAAGAAGGCCAGACCGTTTCCTTCGTGGCTGAGAAAGGCCAAAAGGGTATGCAAGCTGCACAGGTTCGTCCGGAGTAAGTTTCCGCGAACTGAAAAAACCCCGTCCATGCGACGGGGTTTTTTATGGGCGCTACAAAAGCCCGGCAGCCTTAACCGCAGTTGGCGCGAATGATTTTGCCGCTGCTGTCGGTGTTGAGATTCAGACGGTCCGAACGGTACTCCAGGGTCACCATGTCGTTAGGGCCGAGGACCCGTGCGCTCTGCGCGCCGCTACGGGTACGAGCCTGTTGCAGCAGCGCGGCCGTGGCCGTCTGGCCGATGGTGAAATCGGCGCCTTTGGCTTCACAACGATCGTAAGTGATCTGGGCGCCCGAGTCCTTGGCAGACTCTTTAGCCGCGGATGACTCGGAGGTGGAGCAACCCGCCAGTACCGACAGGGCGAACAGCGTCCCCAGGGATGCAAGCTTCCAAGGCATGAAGCCTCCTTCAAATAAAATAAGTAGAGTGCGTGCGACCGCGATTTGCACCATTGGTTGCACGCAAGGTGTCAGATCATCCGATTCCGACAGCCGCCGCTGACAAGTCTGCCTGAGCTGTCGGACGACTTCTGCGGGGAATCGTGACTGAATATGAACGAGCGCTGCCGCTCAGTAGATATCGATGTAATCGAAGGGCGGGTTGGGCCAGTTCTGCTTCAAGGCATTGTACACCTGCATGACCCAGACCTCGTCGGCGGCCGCGACCTTGCCGACGTAGCCGGAGCCCGCCGCCCAGGTTTCCAGGCGGAACAGCAGGTCGTCGATCTGCGCGCCGCCGACAACCCCCGAGGAGATATAGGCCATACCCGAGCGCGTTACGCGCAGCTGGGTATGCACCTCGTCACTGGCCGCCGCGAGCATCTGGCGCACGGCGTCCTGGGTCAGGTTGTCAGGGTTGTTCAGATCGATTTGCATGTAGTCACTTAAGGCGTGCCAGACGCTCTGTCAGCAAGTTGAAGAAGCCTTGGGCATCGCCATTCTCGACCCAGAACACGTTCTTGGGCTGTTTCAGGCCGTCGTACCAGTCGACGATGGTCTGGCCGAAGGTCGGGCCTTCACGGCTGTCGATCACCAGGTTGACCTGACGTCCGCTGAACAGCTCGGGCTTGAGCAGATAGGCGATAACGGTGGCGTCGTGTACCGGGCCGCCAGGAATACCGTAGTGTTCCATGTCGCCCTTGACGTATTCGTTGAGGATATCACTGACCACCTTGCTGGCGTTGTTGTTCAGTGCCGCGATCTGCTTCAGGCGCTCGTCGCTGGTGAGGATCTTGTGGGTCACGTCCAGCGGCAGGTAGGTCAGCTTGATGCCACTCCTGAGTACCACTTCGGCGGCCTGGGGATCGGCGAACATATTGAACTCGGCGACCGGAGTGATATTGCCGCCGTTGAAGTGCGCACCGCCCATGACCACCACTTCCTTGATGCCCTGGGTGATCTCGGGGTCCTGGATCAAGGCCAGGGCCAGGTTGGTTTCTGGCCCGAGCATGGCCAGGGTGATGCTGTGGGGCTTGGCCGCGCGCAGGGTCTCGATCAGGTAGTTGACCGCGTTGCCCTTGGCCAGGGGCGCCTTGGGTTCATGCACGGCAACCCCGGAGATGCCTTCCTTGCCGTGGATATTCTCGGCATAGATCGGCGTGCGCATCAGCGGCTTGGGCGCACCGGCGTAGACCGGCACGTCTTCGCGCCCTGCCCACTCGCGGGCCAGGCGGGCATTACGCGAGGTCTTGTCCAGGCGCACATTACCCGCCACGGTGGTCAGCGCACGGATATGCAGCTCTTCCGGCGAGGCCAGGGCGAACAGCAGTGCCACCACATCATCGGCCCCCGGGTCGGTGTCGATGATCAGATCGATCTTTTCCGCCGCCTGGGCGCCTGTAGCCGTGAGAAAGGACAAAATCAGCAGACTCCGAAACCAGCGTTGCAAGATCTGAGCATAGCGTTGCATAGCGCACTCCTTGTGCGAGAAAGAACAGTTAGAACGTAACGCCGGCCACCAGCACGACATTGCAATAAGGCTGGCATTCACCGGTGCGGATCACAGCCCTGGCCTTGCGGTTGAGCACTTTGAATTCTTCATGGCTGAGCAGCCGGCGCTGCCCCATGGCGCCCTCGGCGTTCAGCGCGTCGAGGTGTTCCAGCGCCGGTGGGCGCTTGAGCAGAATCTCCTCGGCCAGCACATGGCTCTCCACCTGCATTTCGCTGAGTATCGTGCGCAGGGTGCTGACGAAATCGGGGATGCCGTGGGTCAGGGCCAGGTCGATCAGTTCCACACCCGGCGGGACCGGCAGGCCGGCGTCACCGATCACCACCATGTCGCCGTGGCCAAGGGAAGCGATCAGGCGCGACAGGGCAATATTGAGCAAAGGTGTTTTTTTCATGGCGATTTGAAACCTTGTACGTCGGACAAGTGGGGAATGGACGGCTGGGCGCCGGCACGGGTGACCGACAGCGCCGCCGCGACCTGGCCGAAGCGAATGGCCTCGGCCTCGCTTTGCCCCTGGGCCAGCGCCGCCGCGAAGCCGCCGACAAAGGTGTCGCCGGCCGCCGTGGTATCGAGGGCCTTGACCTTCGGCGCCGGGAAATGCGCAAAGCCCTGGCCGTCGGCGAACAGCGAACCCTGGGCACCGAGGGTGACGATCACCTTCCCTGCCCCGGCGGCCATCAGTTGGGTCGCGGCCGCCTGGGCACTCGCCAGGGAATCCACCGGCAGGCCGCTCAGGGCCGAAGCCTCGCTTTCATTGGGAATCAGGTAGTCGATGGACGCGTACCAGTCGGCCGGCAGCGGCGCACTGGCCGGTGCCGGATTGAGAATCACGATCTTGCCCAGTTCGCGCCCACGCTTGAGCGTGTAGCCGACGGTTTCCATCGGCACTTCCAGTTGGCAGATGATCACATCCGCCTCCTGCAGCACCGCGTCAACCCCCTTGAGCACCTCCGGGGAGAGACAACCGTTGCCCCCGGCGACAATCACAATGGCGTTCTGGCTGTTGTCATCGACAACGATCAGCGCGACGCCACTGGACACGCCCGGTGCCACGGTAACGGCCTGGCAATCGATGCCCTCCGCCAACAACGCATCGCGCAGTTGCGGACCGTAGGCATCGTCACCCACGCAGCCGATCATCGACACCGCGGCCCCCAGGCGCGCGGCCGCCACGGCCTGGTTCGCGCCCTTGCCGCCGGACACCGTGGCGAACGACTGGCCCACCAGGGTCTCCCCGGCCCGCGGCAAGCGCTCGGCACGGGTGACCAGGTCCATATTGAGGCTGCCCACCACCACTACTTTTGCTTGCATACATCAGTACCCATCAATTCGATTCAGCGGTATTGCGCAAACACACCCGGCACCGCGGCCGTCGATTCGCGCAGGACAATACTTGGCTTGACAATCCGCCGGTCAACCGCCAGCAGCGGCGTGGCGATCCGGTTCAAGAGCATTTCGGCCGCCGTTTCCCCCAATTGGAGAATCGACTGGCCGACCGTGGTCAGCGCCGGGTAGACATAACGGCTCATCTGGATATCGTCGAAACCGATCACCGACAGCTCGCTGGGCACGCGGATATTGCGTTCCGCCGCCGCGCGCAATACACCGATGCCGAGCATGTCGTTGCCGGCGAAGATCGCGCTGGGCCGGTCCTGCTCCAGCAGCACGGCCGCCGCCTGATAACCGCCGGTGCTGGTGAAATCGCTTTCCACCACCCAGCGCTCGGGCACTTGCACGGACGCCTGCTCGAGGGCGCGCCGATAACCGGCCAGACGCATCTGCGCCACGCTGGTATCGGCCGGGCCACCGATAAAGGCAATCGCCCGATGCCCCAGTTCCAGCAGGTGCCGGGTCGCGAGATAAGCGCCCTCTTCGTGGTCGATACGCACCAGATCGGCTTCGACCCCGGCAATGCCCCGGTCGACAATGACCATGGGCGTGCGTACCGCCGCCAAGCCGCCGGCAAAGCTGTCATCGCCGCCGGTGGAGGTGACGATCAAACCGTCGACCCGCTTCTCCAGCAGCACCCGCAGGTAGCTGCGCTGCTTGTCCGGGTCATCATCGGAGTTGCAGAGGATCACGCAATAGTTGTTGCGCTCGCAGTAATCCTCGATGCCCCGCGCCAGCTCGGCGAAGTACGGGTTGAGGCTGTTGGGCACCAGCAGGCCGATGGTCGCGGTGGTCTTGGCTTTCAACGAGCGCGCCACGGCGCTGGGCACATAGTCGAGCTGGGCAATCGCCGCTTCGACCTTGAGCCGCACCTGCTCGCTCACCGGCCGCGTCTTGTTCAGCACATGGGACACCGTGGTGTAGGAGATCCCGGCCAACGCGGCCACATCCTTGATGGTAGCCATGCCTCAGGTCCGCCGACGGGCGCGTTGGCTGCGGTAGGTATCGAGTACCACCGCGATCACGATCACCGCACCGGTGATGATGCGTTTGGTCGGCTCGGTGGCGCCGATCTGCGCCAGCCCCGCCGCCAGCACCGAGATGATCAGTACGCCGAAGAAGGTGCTGATCACCGAACCACGGCCGCCCATCAGGCTGGTGCCGCCGATCACCACGGCGGCGATCACTTGCAGCTCCAGGCCGGAACCGGCATTCGGGTCCGCCGCTTCCAGGCGCGAGATCTGGAACAGCGCGGCGACACCGGCGAGCAGGCCCATCAGGCTGAACACCAGGATCTTGTAGGGCTTGGGATTGATCCCCGCCAGGCGCACGGCTTCCTCGTTGGTGCCGATGCCGATCAGGTAGCGGCCGAACACGGTCCGCGTCAGCACCAGTTGGGCAACGACAATCACCAGCAAGGCAATGATGAACGACGGCGAAATACCAAAGGCCACCGGATTCGACAGCCAGGCGAACGAGTCGCCGATATAGGCGGTGCGCGAGCCGGTCATCTGGTAAGCCAAACCACGGGCCATTTCCAGCACACCGAGGGACACGATAAACGACGGAATGCGCCAGGCCACGGTGATCGAACCGGTCACGGTGCCGGCCAACGCCGCGCACCCCATGCCCAGCACGGAAGCCGGCAACACGCCCCAGCCCCAACCGAGGATTGCCACGCTGACCGCCGAAGCCGCCAGGGCCAGCACCGAGCCCACCGACAGGTCGATGCCGCCGATGATCAGCACGAAGGTCATGCCCACCGCCAGCACCATCAGGTCGGGAATCTGGTTGGCCAGGGTGCTGAAGGTGTCATAGGAGAGGAAATGACTGCTCAGGCTGGAAAACAGGATGATCATGGCGAGCAACGCGCCCGCCAGGCCCAGGTAGGTGCCCAGGCCATAGAAGTGACGCGAGGTCTTGCCGGCAGAAGGTGCATTTTTCATAGGGTATTCCTGGGCGCCGCTTCATTGAGCAACGCATCACGTTTTTGGTAGCCGGCGAACGCGGCGGCAAGCAACTCATCCTGGGTCCAGCTCTCACGCTCGAAGGTCTCGATCAGGCGTCCGGCCGAGAGCACGCCGATGCGGTCGCAAATCAGCATCAG
Source organism: Pseudomonas gingeri (assembly GCF_013385425.1). Lineage (GTDB taxonomy): Bacteria > Pseudomonadota > Gammaproteobacteria > Pseudomonadales > Pseudomonadaceae > Aquipseudomonas > Aquipseudomonas gingeri_D. The sequence continues at coordinate 61,401 of NZ_JACAQA010000028.1, forward strand.
CTCGCGCAGGTCGCTGGACACCACCACCAGGGCCTTGCCCTGGCGGGTCAGTTCGCCCAACAAGGCGTAGATATCAAACTTGGCGCCGACGTCGATCCCGCGGGTCGGTTCATCGAACAGCAGCACCGCGCAGTCGCGCTCCAGCCAGCGGCCGATCACCACCTTCTGCTGGTTGCCGCCGGACAGCTCGGACACCAGTTGGTCCGGGCTGGAACTGCGAATGCGCATGGCATCGATCTGACGCCGTGCCAGTGCCGTCTCGTCACGGCCGTTGACCACGCCACCGCTGGAAATCGCCGGCATATTGCCCAGGGCGATATTGGCGCTGATGGATTGCGTCAGCAGCAGCCCCTCGCCCTTGCGGTCTTCAGTGATCAAAGCGATGCCATGACGCACCGCGTCGACCGGCGAACGAATGTCCGCGACCTGCGCCGAGGCGCCCAGGCCCACCGTGCCGCTGTCGGCGATATCCGCGCCGTAGATCAGCCGCAGCAGCTCGGTACGACCGGCGCCGATCAGGCCGGAAATGCCGAAGATCTCACCGGCGCGCACTTCGAAGGAAACGTCGATCACCTTGTCCGCACGGCTCAGGCCCTTGACGGTCAGGGCCGGCGCGCCAATCTTGCGCACGCCCATATCCATATGTTCGCCCAGCTCGCGGCCGACCATCAGGTTGACCAGTTGCTCGCTGTTGTAATTGGCCATCGGCTCGACACAGACCAGGTTGCCGTCGCGCAAGACCGCAATGCGCTGGGCGACCCGGGCCAGTTCTTCGAGCCGGTGGGAGATATAGATGATCGCCACGCCACGGGCTTGCAGGCGGGTGATCTGGTCGAACAGCATTTCGACTTCGCGGGCCGTGAGCATCGCGGTCGGCTCGTCGAGAATCAGCACATGGCAATCGCCGATCAGGTTGCGGGCAATTTCCACCATCTGCTGGTGACCGATGCCCAACTCGCCCACCAGGGTGTCCGGGTCGATGGCATCGAGGCCGACCTGGGCCATGGCTTCAATGGCGGCGCTGCGCAACTGCTTGCGGCTGATCCAGCCACCGTGGCTGGGCAGGTTGTCGAGAAACAGGTTTTCCGCCACGGACAACGTCGGCAGCAGATTGAGTTCCTGCATGACCATGCGGATACCCAGCTCTTCAGCCTGGGTCCGGCTGCCCGGGGTATAGGCGCGACCGTTGAACAGCATCTGCCCGGTGGTCGGCGTGACCAGCCCGCCGATGATCTTCGACAGCGTGCTTTTGCCGGCACCGTTTTCACCGGTCAGCGCCAACACTTCGCCGCGCAGCAACGTCAGGTCGATGTTGCTGAGGACAGGTTGCGCATAGGTCTTGCCGATACCGCTGACCGACAGGACAGCGTTCGGAGCGGAAGATGACATAGGGAGTCTCCATGCGCCCGCTCAGGACGAGCGGGCACCATTGAACGGCGAGAGGTTTACTTCTTCAGTACCAGCTCGACCGGGGTTTCGATCACGCCGTCCTTGCTGTCGACTTTTTCGCCCTTGATGATTTTCAGTGCGGTTTCGATGCCGAACACCGCCTGGCGGGCAGCGAACTGGTCGGCGGTGGCGAGTACACGACCGTCCTGGAGCATCGGCTTGATGGCGTTGATATTGTCATAACCGACCACCTGCACCTTGCCGGCCTTGCCCGCCGAACGGACGGCGGAGACCGCGCCCAGGGCCATGCTGTCGTTGCCGGCCAGCAGCGCCTTGAGGTTCGGGTATTCGTTGAGCATCGCCGAGGCCACCGCATTGCCCTTGTCGATTTCCCAATCGCCGGACTGCACGGAGACGATCTTCATGTCCGCGGCTTTCATCGCATCGGTGAAACCGGCGGTACGCATCTGGGCGTTGGTGGTGGTGGACACCCCTTCGATGATGCCGACTTCGTCACCGGCTTTCAGTTGCTTGGCCAGGTACTCGCCGACCAGGCGCGCGCCCTTGCGGTTGTCAGGCCCTACGAACGGCACTTCGATGCCTTTGCTTTTCAGCACGCCGGCGTCGAGCTGGTTGTCGATGTTGATGACGACGATCCCGGCATCCTTGGCTTTCTTGATCACCGAGACCATGGCCTTGGAGTCGGCCGGGGCGATCACGATGGCGTTGACCTTGGAGACGATCATCTGGTTAACGATGTCGATCTGCGCGGTGGTGTCGGTTTCGTTCTTGATGCCGTTGGAGATCAGGTCGAAATCGGCGGTATGGGCTTTCTGGTAATCCTTGGCGCCGTCTTCCATGGTGCGGAAGAACTCGTTGGCGAGGGATTTCATCACCAAGCCGACTTTGGGTTTGGCGGCGGCGTCGGCAGCAAAGGCCTGGGACAGCGGCAGGGTGGCAGAAGCGGCGGCAAGTACGGCGACAGCAAGAAGGCGTCCAGCGAATGGCAACTTCATGGGTTTACTCCGGATCTTATGATTGTTGTGAGCAACGCCAGGAGCGTGACGGGAAATGCGTGTGCACAGCCCTGGAAACGGTTCGCGCAAACGTTTGCGTAATCCAACTATGGGAATATTGCGAGGATTTGTCAACGGTCTGTCACAGCATAGTCGCCCGTCTTACAAACAACGCATCCTCGACGGGGTCGGGTGAGGATTTCCCTGGCGGTGGCCCCCAGCTTTCACCGTCATACTGCGCATCCCACTGTAAAACCTAATAATTTCTTGATTGGCGTGCACCAAATCGCAAAAAGCGTTGTCAGAAGCACCTCATCATTCCCTGACAGTTGCGAAATGGCTTACAGTTAAATACTGTATGCACGTACAGCTAATTAAGGATTGTTCCGTGGCCAACTCAACTTCCGCCTCCGCAACCCCCAGCACCTACGAACGCATGGGCCTGCGCGTCCAGAAAATCATCAACTCGCCGAACGCGCAAAAAGCCAAGGCCGCCCTGCTCTTTCGGCTGCCGGACGAACCGGTGGACGAATGGGAGCAACTGCTCGAGGAAATTGCCGAGAACGACAACGTCACGCTGGCCTACCGCGACGACGGTGGCGTGCAGATTTTCTGGGTTGTGCCGAAGGAAGACTGAACCAATGATTGTCCGCTTTATCGCTTTGCTGTGTTTTTTCTGTGTTTTACCGGCCCAGGCCGAGGCGCCCCGCACCTTTGCCGAAGCCAAGAAGGTCGCCTGGAAGCTCTACGCGCGGCAGTCCACGGAGTTTTATTGTGGCTGCAAGTACAACGGCAACCGGGTCGACCTCGCGGCCTGCGGGTATGTGCCGCGCAAGAATGCCAAGCGGGCTGAACGCATCGAGTGGGAACATATTGTCCCGGCCTGGCAGATCGGCCATCAGCGCCAGTGCTGGCAACAGGGCGGACGCAAGAACTGCAGCCAGAACGACGCGACCTACAAAAAGGCCGAGGCCGACCTGCACAACCTGGTGCCGAGCATCGGCGAGGTCAACGGCGACCGCAGCAACTTCAGCTTCGGCTGGTTGCCGGTGCAGAAGGGCCAGTACGGTTCCTGCCTGACCCAGGTCGACTTCAAGGCCAAGAAGGTCATGCCACGCCCGTCGATTCGCGGGATGATCGCGCGGACCTATTTCTACATGAGCAAGCAGTACGGCCTGCGCCTGTCGAGGCAGGACCGTCAGCTGTACGAGGCCTGGAACAAGACCTATCCGGTCCAGGCCTGGGAACGCCAGCGCAACCAGAGCGTGGCCTGCGTCATGGGCCATGGCAACGGCTTTGTCGGGCCGGTGAACCTCAAGGCCTGCGGCTAAGGCTCAGTAGCCCGGCGCCGGCGCAGCGGTATTGGGTGCTGAGCTGTCGGCGGGCGCCTTGTGCTCCACCACCTCGGAATCCATGTTCTGCTTGTCGGCCAGTTGCGCCTTTTTCTGCTCGGCAATTTCCTTGCTCGCGAACGGCCCGGCAATGACCTTGCCGTCATCAAGGATCTTGAACGGATAACCATGCTCGATCAGCCAGGCCGTCCAGTCAGTGAGGGCCTTGGTCTTGTCATCCTTGATCAACAGATCCCAACCGCCGACCACCGGCGGCGCCGCCACGACCACCGGCGAAGCCACTTTCGTCGGCTCAACCTTGTTTCCCGAGCCATCACCACAACCGCCCAGCACCACGAGTGCCATCATCACTGCTATTCTGCGCACAAAGCGTCTCCCGTAATGATCAGTTAATGTGATTTTATCACCTTGCAGCCTGTCTTAACCTCGTTCCACTGGCTGTGGCGGTCTTATCAGGCTGAATTACCGACGATTTTCCGACTCTGGGGAATTAAATAGAATGAAATGACGTCTGTAATGAGCCACCCGTTCGAATGCACTTAGCGGTATTCTGTGTGTAAGACCTAAGCCAGGAATGCCTGAGAAAGGCACCTTAGTAACATTCAAGGAGAAAGACATGCTGATACTCACCCGCAAAGTCGGTGAAAGCATCAACATCGGTGACAACATCACGATCACGATTCTGGGCGTTAGCGGCCAGCAAGTCCGGGTGGGCATCAACGCTCCCAAAGACGTTGCCGTGCACCGTGAAGAGATTTACCAGCGTATCCAGGCCGGCCTGTCTGCCGGAGACAAAGAACCAAAGTAACAAGCCCGCTCCCTCGTCAGCCCTGCCATTGGCCGCGGCTGACGAAAGCTCCCCCCTCTCCTCGCTACTGGCTCAACCTCCCCCGTTTTCTCAACTGCCCAGGATCAGACCGCCCGCCGGCAACGGCAGCGCCGTCTTGTAGCGCACCTGCTTGAGGGCAAAACTGGAGCGGATGTTCGCCACTCCCGGCACCTTGGTCAGAAAATCCATCATGAAGCGCTCCAGCGCCTGGATCGTCGGCACCAGCACGCGGATCAGATAGTCCGGGTCCCCGGCCATCAGGTAGCACTCCATCACTTCCGGCCGATCGGCAATCGCCGCCTCGAAATGCTGCAACGCCTCTTCCACCTGTTTTTCCAGGCTGACATGGATAAACACGTTGACGTGCAGGCCGAGCAATTCCGGATCGAGCAAGGTCACCTGCTCGCGAATCAGCCCCAGTTCCTCCATGGCCTTGACCCGGTTGAAGCAGGGCGTGGGCGACAGGTTGACCGAACGGGCGAGGTCGGCGTTGGTGATGCGGGCATTCTCCTGAAGGCTGTTGAGAATCCCGATATCGGTGCGATCCAGTTTGCGCATGAGATAAAAACACCTGCTTTTTATGGTTATGCAGATTTTTTATCTGCAAATCGTCTTGAGCGCAACGAAACAGAGAGAAATATTCTCCCACGACCGGCCTATGATTGTTGTAGGACAAGATTTCCCTTACCCAGGGGATGACTGCCAGCTCGCGCGCCCACTACAAGAAATTCACAAGATAGAGCGTAGAAAGCCATGAACCCAGCGTACGCACCGCTGCGCCTGCACGTTCCTGAACCCTCAGGCCGTCCGGGTTGCAAGACCGACTTCAGTTACCTGCGCCTGACCGATGCCGGCCAGGTCCGCAAACCCCCTATCGACGTTGAACCCGCCGACACCGCCGATTTGGCCAAAGGCCTGATCCGCGTGCTCGACGACCAGGGCCAGGCCCTCGGTCCCTGGGCCGAAGGCGTGCCGGTGGCGATCCTGCGCCAGGGCATGCGCGCCATGCTCAAGACCCGGATCTTCGACACGCGCATGGTGGTTGCCCAGCGCCAGAAAAAAATGTCGTTCTACATGCAGAGCCTCGGCGAGGAAGCCATCGGCAGCGCCCAGGCCCTGGCTTTGAACCTCGACGACATGTGCTTCCCCACCTACCGCCAGCAGAGCATCCTGATGGCCCGGGACGTACCGCTGGTGGACATGATCTGCCAGCTGCTGTCCAACGAGCGCGATCCGCTCAAGGGCCGGCAACTGCCGATCATGTACTCGGTGCGTGACCATGGTTTCTTCACCATTTCCGGCAACCTGGCCACCCAGTTCGTCCAGGCCGTCGGCTGGGGCATGGCGTCGGCGATCAAGGGCGATACCAAGATTGCTTCCGCCTGGATCGGCGACGGCGCCACCGCCGAGTCGGACTTCCACACCGCCCTGACCTTCGCCCACGTCTACCGCGCCCCGGTGATCCTCAACGTGGTCAACAACCAGTGGGCGATCTCCACCTTCCAGGCCATCGCCGGCGGCGAGGCCACCACCTTCGCCGGGCGTGGCGTGGGCTGCGGCATCGCTTCGCTGCGGGTCGACGGCAACGACTTCATCGCCGTCTACGCGGCCTCCGTCTGGGCCGCCGAACGGGCCCGGCGCAACCTCGGGCCGACCCTGATCGAGTGGGTCACCTACCGCGCCGGCCCGCACTCCACCTCCGACGATCCGTCCAAGTACCGTCCCGCCGACGACTGGAGCCACTTCCCCCTGGGCGACCCGATCCTGCGCCTCAAGCAGCATCTGATCGCCATCGGCCAATGGTCCGAGGAAGAGCACGCCGCCGTCAGCGCCGAACTGGAAGCCGAGATCATTGCCGCGCAGAAGGAAGCCGAACGCTTCGGCACCCTGGCCGGCGGGCAGATGCCCAGCGCCGCGACCATCTTCGAGGACGTCTACAAGGACATGCCCGAGCACTTGCGCCGGCAGCGTCAGGAATTGGGGTTATAAGCCATGAACGATCACAGCAAACTGCAAACGGAGAACGCCGTGGCCACCAGCACCATGACCATGATCCAGGCCCTGCGCTCGGCCATGGATGTGATGCTCGAGCGCGACGACAACGTGGTGGTGTTCGGCCAGGACGTGGGCTACTTCGGCGGTGTGTTCCGCTGCACCGAAGGCCTGCAGGGCAAGTACGGCACCTCGCGGGTGTTTGACGCGCCGATCTCGGAAAGCGGCATTGTCGGCGTCGCCGTCGGCATGGGCGCCTATGGCCTGCGCCCGGTGGCGGAAATCCAGTTCGCCGACTACTTCTACCCGGCCTCCGACCAGATCGTCTCGGAAGCGGCGCGGATACGCTACCGCTCCGCCGGCGAGTTCACCGTGCCGATGACCTTGCGCATGCCCTGCGGCGGCGGCATCTATGGCGGCCAGACCCACAGCCAGAGCCCGGAGGCGATGTTCACCCAGGTCTGCGGCCTGCGCACGGTGATGCCGTCCAACCCCTATGACGCCAAGGGCCTGCTGATCGCCGCTATCGAGAACGATGACCCGGTGATCTTTCTCGAGCCCAAGCGCCTGTACAACGGCCCGTTCGACGGCCACCACGAGCGTCCGGTAACGCCGTGGTCCAAGCACCCGGCCAGTGCCGTGCCCGAGGGCTACTACACCGTGCCGCTGGACTGCGCGGCGATTGTCCGCCCCGGCAGCGAAGTGACCATTCTCACCTACGGCACCACCGTCTATGTGGCCCAGGCCGCCGCCGAGGAAACCGGGGTCGACGCCGAAGTCATCGACCTGCGCAGCCTCTGGCCGCTGGACCTGGAAACCATCGTCAATTCCGTGAAGAAAACCCGTCGTTGTGTCGTCGTCCACGAAGCCACCCGCACCTGCGGCTTCGGTGCCGAGCTGATCGCCCTGGTCCAGGAGCATTGCTTCCATTACCTGGAAGCGCCGATCGAGCGCGTCACCGGCTGGGACACGCCTTACCCCCACGCACAGGAATGGGCTTATTTCCCAGGTCCGGTACGGGTCGGTGCGGCCTTGAAACGGGTCATGGAGGTCTGAATGGGTACTCATATCATCAAGATGCCGGACATTGGCGAAGGCATCGCAGAAGTCGAACTGTCCCAGTGGCACGTGCAGGTCGGTGACCTGGTGGTCGAAGACCAAGTGCTGGCGGATGTCATGACCGACAAGGCCATGGTCGATATTCCCTCGCCGGTCCACGGCAAGGTCATTGCCCTGGGCGGTGTGCCCGGTGAAGTCATGGCGGTCGGCAGCGTGCTGATCAGCATTGAAGTGGAAGGCGCCGGCAATCTGCGCGAAGGCACTGAAGCGTCTGCGCCGAAAGCAGCGCCGGTGCCCGTCGTGGAAAAGCCGGTGGCCGAGCCTGAAGCCGCGAGCAAGCCCGTCGCCAAACCGGCGTCGACCAGCTCCGTAGCGGCCCGCCCTGCCCCTGTCGTGGCCCGCGCCGCCGACGAGCGTCCGCTGGCTTCTCCCGCCGTGCGCAAACGCGCCTGGGATGCCGGGATCGAATTGCGTTTTGTCCACGGCAGCGGCCCGGCCGGGCGCATCCTGCACGACGACCTCGACGCTTACCTGGCCCAGAGCGAGCAACCGGCCCCGGCCGTTGCCAGCTATGCCAGGCGCACCGACGAACAGCAGATCCCGGTGATCGGCCTGCGCCGCAAAATCGCCCAGCGCATGCAGGATGCCAAGCGCCGCGCCGCCCACTTCAGCTATGTCGAGGAAGTGGATGTCACCGCCCTCGAAGAGCTGCGGGTGCACCTGAATCACAAGTACGGCGACAGCCGCGGCAAGCTGACCCTGCTGCCCTTCCTGGTGCGGGCGATGGTCGTGGCCCTGCGGGACTTCCCGCAGATCAACGTGCGTTATGACGACGAAGCCCAGGTCATCACCCGCCATGGCGCGGTGCATGTCGGGGTCGCCGCGCAGACCGACGGCGGCCTGATGGTGCCGGTGGTGCGCCACGCCGAGAGCCTCAACCTGTGGGGCACCTCGGACGAGATCAACCGCCTGGCCCAGGCGGCCCGGAGCGGCAAGGCCAGTCGCGATGAAATGTCCGGTTCGACCATCACCCTGACCAGCCTCGGGGCGTTGGGCGGGATTGTCAGCACACCGGTGCTGAACCTGCCGGAAGTGGCCATTGTCGGGGTCAACCGCATTGTCGAGCGGCCCGTGGTCATCAAGGGCCAGATCGTCATCCGCAAGATGATGAACCTGTCCAGTTCCTTCGATCACCGGGTGGTCGACGGCATGGACGCGGCCCAATTCATCCAGGCCATTCGCGGCTTGCTCGAACAACCCGCCAGCCTGTTTGTGGAGTGATCATGCAACAGACCCAAAACACCACCCTGTTGATCATCGGCGGCGGCCCCGGCGGTTATGTCGCGGCGATTCGTGCCGGCCAGCTGGGCATTCCCACCGTGCTGGTGGAAGGCCAGGCGCTGGGCGGCACCTGCCTGAACGTCGGCTGCATTCCGTCCAAGGCGCTGATCCATGTCGCCGAGCAGTTCCATACCACCCAGCGCTACAGTGGCGACACTTCGCCGCTGGGGATCAAGGTGTCGGCACCGACCCTGGATATCGGCAAGAGCGTCGAATGGAAGGACGGGATTGTCGACCGCCTGACCAGCGGCGTCGCGGCATTGCTGAAGAAGAATGGCGTCAAGGTGATCCATGGTTGGGCCAAGGTGATCGACGGCAAGCATGTCGAGGTCGATGGCTTGCGTATCCAGTGTGAACACCTGCTGCTGGCCAGCGGTTCGCAGACGGTGAACCTGCCAATGCTGCCGATTGGCGGGGCGATTATTTCGTCTACCGAAGCGCTGGCTCCGACTTCGATTCCCAAGCGCCTGACCGTGGTCGGCGCCGGCTATATCGGCCTGGAGCTGGGGATTGCCTACCGCAAGCTGGGGGCCGAGGTGACGGTCGTGGAAGCTCGCGACCGCATCCTGCCGACCTATGACCGTGAACTGACCCAGCCGGTGGCCGAGTCGATCAAGGCCCTGGGTATTACCGTGCATCTGGGGCATAGCGTCGAAGGTTTCGATGCGACGTCAAACACCCTGTCGGTGCGCGATCCCCAAGGGGAAACCCTGCAACTGGTGACCGACCAGGTGCTGGTAGCCGTGGGACGCAAGCCGCGTACCCAGGGCTGGAATCTTGAAGCCCTGGCACTGGAGATGAACGGTGCGGCGATCAAGATCGACAACCGTTGCCAGACCAGCATGCGCAATGTCTGGGCCATCGGCGACCTGACCGGCGAACCGATGCTCGCACACCGGGCCATGGCCCAGGGCGAGATGGTCGCCGAGGTGATTGCCGGCCAGCATCGCGAGTTCAATCCGACGGCGATTGCGGCGGTGTGCTTTACCGATCCGGAGTTGGTGGTGGTCGGTAAGACGCCGGATGAAGCCAAGGCCGCCGGGCTGGATTGCCTGGTGTCGAGCTTCCCGTTTGCGGCCAATGGTCGGGCCATGACCCTGGAATCGAAAAGCGGTTTCGTACGGGTGGTGGCGCGGCGTGACAATCATCTGATTGTCGGCTGGCAGGCGGTGGGTGCCGGGGTTTCGGAACTGGCGGCGGCGTTCGGGCAATCCCTGGAAATGGGCGCTTGCCTGGAAGATATCGCCGGGACCATCCATGCCCATCCGACCTTGGGTGAAGCGGTGCAGGAAGCAGCGCTGCGGGCGTTGGGGCATGCGTTGCACCTCTAAACAACGCTGATCCATGGGCTGAACACGGACACTGTGGGAGCGGAGCTTGCCCGCGAATCTCGAGAACACGCGGAGTATCAGATACACCGCGTTATCGTTCTTCGCGGGCAAGCTCCGCTCCCACAAAAACGAGTCCAACATTCCCTAAGTGTTAATCCCGATACCCCGGCGCTACCCGATCCAGCAACCGCAACATCGCCGCCCACGCCAACCCCATGGCATCCGGGTCGCTCAACTGCCCCTCCTCCAGCGGCCGGCCCGGGTCATTGAACTGTCGCTCGGTATGGGCGCACACCGCGTCCGACGGCAACACCAACTCCCCACACGCCTGGGCCGCAATCTGGATCTCGCAGGCCTTCTCCAGGTAATACATGCGGAAAAACGCCTGGGCCACGCTCTCGCCCACCGTCAGCAAACCATGGTTGCGCAACAGCATCACCGACTTGTCCCCCAGGTCCTGCACCAACCGCGCCTGCTCATCCAGATCCAGCGCCACGCCTTCATAGTCGTGGTAAGCCGTGCGCCCGAAGAACTCCATGGAAATCTGGTTCACCGGCAATAACCCGCACTTGAGCGCCGCCACCGCGCAACCCGCGCGGGTATGAGTGTGCAACACACACTGTGCATCCTCGCGCGCACCATGAATCGCACTGTGAATCACAAACCCGGCCGGGTTCACCGGATACGGCGAGTCCTCCACCGCCCGCCCATCCAGACCAATCTTCACCAGGCTCGACGCAGTGATTTCCTCGAACATCAGCCCATAGGGGTTGATCAGGAAATGATGGTCAGGCCCCGGCAAACGCAGGGAGATATGGGTGAAGATCAGGTCGGTCATGCGAAAGTGCGCGATCAACCGGTAACAGGCCGCCAATTGCTCGCGCAATTGACGCTCGATGGCCGCCGGCGCGGCGGCGGTGTGCAGAAGGTCGTTCAAGCGGATCACTCCCTCAGGCAGAATGGATCGAATCAGGCAGCCGGCACGCTCAAAGGCGCCCGGCTGCCGCTACTTTACTTGCTTGCCCAGGCATTGAAACGTTCTTCGAGCTCCTCGCCGTGATCGTTCCAGAATGCCACGTTCATCGACAACGCGCCCTTGAGGTTCTGCGGTGCCGTCGGCACCCACTTCGCCAGGCTCGGATCCAGCCGCGCGGCCGCCTCGGTATTGGTCGGGCCATAGGGAATCTGCCGCACATAGTTGACCTGGGCATCGGCTTGGTTGGCAAAAGCAATAAAACGCTTGGCCTGGTCGACGTGTTTCGAGCCCTTGATGATCGCCCAGTAATCCATGCCATACAGGCTCTGCGGCCAGACCAGCGCCAGATGGCTGCCCTGCTGCGCGGCGGCGGCCACGCGACCGCTGTAGGTCGAAGTCATGACCACATCGCCGGCCATCAGCCACTGCGCCGGCTGGGCGCCCGCCTCCCACCACTGGATATAAGGCTTGAGCTGATCGAGCTTGGCAAAGGCCCGGTCGACCCCTTTCGGCGTGCTCAACACCGTATACACATCCTCGGCCTTCACCCCATCCGCCATCAGCGCGAATTCCAGGTTGTACACCGCACGCTTGCGCAGGCCGCGCTTGCCGGGAAAGGTCTTCACATCCCAGAAGTCGGCCCAGGAAGTCGGCGGCCGCGCCACCTTGTCGGTGTCGTAGGCGATGGCGACGCTCCACACCAACGCCGCCGAGCCGCACTCCTGGGCGGCGTCGGGGATCAGTTGGTCGGCATGGCCGATCTGCTTCCAATCGAGGCGTTCATACATGCCCTCGTCACACCCGCGCATCAAATCCGGTCCTTCGATCTGCACCACATCCCAGTCCACGCTGCCGGTGTCGACCATGACCTTGATCTTGGCCATTTCACCGTTGTATTCGCTCTGGATCAGCTTGCTGCCGTCCTTGGTGCTGAAAGGCTGGAAGAACGCCGTGTCCTGGGCTTTCTGCCCGGCACCGCCATAGCCGACCACCACCATGTCCTGACCGGCCTGGACACTGCCCATGGCCAGCGTCAGGAGCAAAGGATAAAAACCGTACTTGCGGGTGTTCGATTTCATCGATGAGTCCTCGTGCGGTATCGCCCGGGTCCGAAGCACCTGGCGATCCATTTTTTTGTTGTATGAGGTACGCCCGGTCAGCAGGCGTGATTTGAAGCTAACCCAAGGCAAAGTAAAAAAACAAGTTGATTTTTTACTGAAGGTAAATTTTCATGGAACAATAATAACAACCGCCCGCGTTCGATCCCGGGCCGCCTGGAGCCTTGCCATGTCGACGTCGCCGCACGCCTTTCATCATTTGTTCGAACCCTTGCAGCTGCGTGGCAAGCGCCTGAAGAACCGCATCATGTCCAGCGGACACGACACCTCCATGCCCACCGACAACCTGGTCAACGAACAGTTGATCGCCTATCACCGGGCCCGCGCCGAGGGCGGTGTCGGCCTGATCGTGTTGCAGGTGGCGGGGGTTCACGACAGTGCGCGTTATACCTCCCATGTGCTGATGGCCACCGACGATGCCTGCATCGACGGCTATCGGCGGCTGGCCGAGACCTGTCATGCCCACGGCACCCTGGTGCTGTCGCAGATCTTCCATCCGGGCCGGGAAATCATGGAATCCAGCGACGGCCTGCTGGCGGTCGCCTACTCGGCGTCCTGCGTGCCCAACGAGCGCTTCCGGGTCATGCCGCGGGCGCTGGACCAGGGGATGATCGACGAGATTGTCAGTGGCTACGCGGCGGCGGCGCGGCGCTTGTGCAAGGCCGGGATCGACGGCGTGGAAGTGGTCGCCAGCCACGGTTACCTGCCGGCGCAGTTCATCAACCCACGGGTCAATCGACGCACCGACGGCTACAACGGTGAGCTGGAACAGCGCCTGCGTTTCCTTCGGGAAGTGATCGCCGCCGTGCGCGCGGCCACTGACGAGCAGTTCATCATCGGCCTGCGGATTTCCGCCGACGAGCGCGATGCCGAAGGCCTGACCGAGGACGAGTCCCTGGCCGCCGTGGTGCAACTGCAAGGCGAACTGGACTATGTGCATATCGTCGCCGGGACCTCGGCGTCCCTCGGTGGCGCGATCCATATCGTCCCGCCGATGGCCATCGAAGCCGCCTATCTGGCGAAAGAAGCCGGCACCTTCAAGGCCAGTCTGTCGATTCCGCTGTTCGTCACCGGGCGGATCAACCAGCCCCAGGAAGCCGAGTTGATCCTGTCCCGTAGCCAGGCCGATGTCTGCGGCATGACCCGGGCGCTGATCTGCGACCCACAGATGCCGAACAAGACCGATAGCGGCCATAGCGAAGATATTCGCGCCTGTATTGCCTGCAACCAGGCCTGTATCGGACATTTCCACAAGGGCCTGCCGATCAGCTGTATCCAGCACCCGGAAACCGGGCGCGAATTGCAGTACGGGCAGTTGATTGCTACGGCCAAGCGCAAGCGCGTGATGATTGCCGGTGGCGGCCCGGCCGGGATGAAAGCCGCGGCCGTGGCGGCGCAGCGTGGACATGAGGTGACGCTGTACGAAGCCAGCTCGCAGCTGGGCGGCCAGGTGTTGCTGGCGCAATTGCTGCCACGGCGCAGCGAGTTCGGCGGCGCCAGCACCAACCTGCAACGGGAAATGGAACTGGCCGGGGTGCGGGTGGTGCGCAATACCCGGGTCGACCGGGCGCTGGTGGAACGCGAGCAGCCGGATCTGGTGATTGTCGCCACCGGTGCCGAACCTTACTGGCCGGCCTTTGAGCGCGGAGGTGAATTGCAGGTGGTGGATGCCTGGCAGGTGCTGCGTGACGAAGTGAAGATCGGCCGTTCGGTGGTGGTGGTCGACTGGCGTTGCGACTGGATCGGGCCGGGCATCGCCGAGCGTCTGGTGCGGGCCGGGCATCAGGTGCGACTGGCGGTCAACGGCACCCATTGCGGCGAGAGCCTGCCGCTGTATGTGCGCGATCAACTGGCCGGCGAGCTGCACCGCCTGGGCATTCCCATCACGCCGTATGCCCGGCTCTACGGCTGCGACGACAGCACCGTATACCTGCAACATACCGCCAGCGGCGAGCCGATGTTGTTCGAAGAGGTCGACACCCTGGTGCTGTGCCAGGGGCATCAACCGGTCGATACCTTGGGCGACGAGTTGCAGGGGCTGGTGGAATTCCGCCGGATCGGCGACTGCCTGGCGCCGCGCACGGTGGAGGAAGCGATCTATGAAGGCCTGAAAGTGGCCTGGGACCTGTGATTTCAGGTACGAAGCGCAATACTGAAAACACCACAAACCTGTAGGAGCAGGGCTTGTCGGATCGCCGCACCGCCGCGAAGCTTTTGGCGCTCTTGAGGGCCCTTTCGCGGGCAAGCCCTGCTCCTACAGATCGGTGGGTCCCTCAAAAAATCAGCATTCCATCGACTTGGGCAGTAATGGCACCGCGTGCCTTATACTGCGGCCCTTTCAAGGATTGGAGCAGGCCATGAGCAACGCCCCAACGCCCGCCGGTGACAGCGCCGCCGCGGGCCCGCAGTTTCTCGGCACGCGCATTCGCGGCCTGCGCAAACGGCGTGGCATGACCCTGACCGAACTGGCGACCCAGGCCGAACTCACCGCCGGCTATATCAGCCAGTTGGAGCGCAACCTCGCCTACCCGTCGATCCCGGCCCTGTTCAATATCGCCCGCAGCCTGGGCGTGACCATCCAGTGGTTCTTCGCCAGCGAAGCCATCACCGCCCCCGAAGACAACGGCTACGTGGTGCGCAAGAACAGCCGCCTGAGCGTGCACTACGAAGACGGCATCGTCGACCAACTGCTGACCCCGCAACCCAACCGCCAGCTGGAAATGCTCCATTCGCGCTTCCCCCCGGGCACCTACAGCCAGCAAAGCTACAGCCACGAGGGCGAAGAAGCCGGCTACCTGCTGTCCGGGATTTTCGAGCTGTGGGTCGGTGAGCGTCATTTCCAGCTGGTCGAGGGTGACAGCTTCAGCTTCTCCAGCCAGGAACCGCACCGCTATGGCAACCCCGGCGAGGTCGACGCCGTGGTCATCTGGGTCATCACCCCGCCCACGTTCTAACCCCACAAGGTCCCGTCATGAGCACCGAACAAGCCGCCCCGGCGCTGAAGGAAATCTTCAACAGCGAACGCCTGCAGCATATCGCCCACGAAATGCGCGCGGTGTACCCCGACTTCGACAGCGCCGGCTTTATCAGCCGCACTCATGAGGGCCTGGACGAACTGTCGATCATGCAGCGTCTGGCGCGGGTCAGCGAAAGCCTGCACGCGGTGCTGCCCCTGAGCTACAAGCAGTCCCTCAAGCTGCTGCACCAGCTCGCCCCGCGCCTGAACAGCGCCTTTGTCAGCATGTGCCTGCCGCACTATGTGGCGAGTTACGGGGCCAAGGATTTCGAACTGTCGATGGACGCGCTGAAGTACTTCACCGCCTTCGGCTCCTCGGAGTTCGCCATACGGCATTTTCTGCTCAACGATTTCGAACGCACCCTGGCGGTGATGAAAACCTGGTCCCGGGACCCCAACGAACATGTTCGCCGTCTTGCCAGCGAAGGCTCGCGACCGCGCCTGCCATGGTCCTTCCGACTGGCCAGGATCCAGGCCGACCCAAGCCTCGCCGCCGACATACTCGACACGCTCAAAGCCGACGACAGCCTCTACGTGCGCAAATCGGTAGCCAACCACCTCAACGACATCACCAAGGAGCATCCCGACTGGGTGCTCGAATTGATCGAAGGCTGGTCGCTGGACGACCCGCGCACCGCCTGGATTGCCCGTCACGCCCTGCGCAGCCTGATCAAACAGGGCAACCCGCGCGCCCTTACGCTGATGGGCGCCGGTGCCAAGGCCCAGGTCGAGGTGCTGGACTTGAAGGTCGCGCCCGCCGTGATCCGCCTCGGCGACAGCGTCACCCTCTCCTTCACCCTGGCCTCTAGCGCCACCGCCAGCCAGAAGCTGGTGATCGACTACGCTATCGACTACGTGAAGGCCTCGGGCGCCACCTCGAGCAAGGTTTTCAAGCTCAAGACCCTGCACCTGGCCGCCGGCGCCAGTGAAACCCTGAGCCGCCGCCAGCACATCCGCGAACTGACTACCCGCAAGCACTACAGCGGTCATCACGCCGTGCATTTGCTGGTCAATGGCGAGCGCCTGGGCAGCAGTGGTTTCGATATTCTCGAATAAGCCCCACCGAAGCTGGGCGCCCCGCGCCAAGCCCAGTAGAATCGCGACCTCATTTTTTCCAGGGCCCCGCCATGACCGCTCACCAGACTCCGCCCGCCGCCGAGCCCCAGGCCAGCGAACTGATCCTCGGCCTCGAGGACCGCCCCCGCCTGCTGATCGGCCTTCTGGCAGCGCTGCAACATCTGTTGGCGATCATCGTGCCCATCGTCACCCCCGGCCTGCTGATCTGCCAGGCCCTGGGGGTGTCGGCGCGGGACACCAACCTGATCGTCTCGATGTCCCTGGTGATCTCCGGCATCGCCACCTTCGTCCAGTGCCGCCGCTTCGGCCCCTTCGGCGCCGGGCTGTTGATCGTCCAGGGCACCAGCTTCAACTTCGTCGGCCCGCTGATTGCCGGCGGCGCGCTGATGGTCAAGCAAGGCACGCCGGTGGAAGCGGTGATGGCGGCGATCTTCGGCGTGGTCATCGCCGGTTCCTTTGTCGAGATGGGCATCTCGCGGATCCTGCCCTTCGTCAAACGCATGATCACCCCGCTGGTGACCGGCATCGTCGTGCTGATGATCGGCCTGACCCTGATCAAGGTCGGCCTGATCAGCATGGGCGGCGGTTTCAGCGCCATGGCCAACGGCACCTTCGCCAACGGCGAGAACCTGCTGCTGTCCGGCGTGGTGCTGACGATCATCGTGGTCCTCAACCGTATCCCGCTGGTGTGGATGCGCAGCTGCGCCATCGTTATCGCCCTGGCGGTCGGCTATGCCCTGGCCGGCTACCTGGGTCGGCTGAACTTCACCGGCATGCACGAGGCCGCGCTGTTCCAGATCCCCACGCCGCTGCATTTCGGCCTGGATTTCTCCTGGTCGCTGTTCATTCCGATGCTGGTGATCTACCTGGTGACGTCCCTGGAAGCCATCGGTGACGTCACCGCCACCAGCAAGGTGTCGCACCAGCCGGTGGAAGGCCCGCTGTGGATGCAACGGATCAAGGGCGGCGTGCTGGTCAACGGCGCCAACTCTTTGCTCGCAGGGCTGTTCAACACCTTTCCCAGCTCGATCTTCGCCCAGAACAACGGGGTGATTCAGCTGACCGGCATCGCCAGCCGGCATATCGGCAAATGGATCGCCCTGATGCTGGTGCTGCTCGGCCTGTTCCCCTCGGTGGCCGGGGCGATCCAGGCGGTGCCCGAGCCGGTTCTCGGTGGCGCGGCGATGGTGATGTTCGGCGCGGTGGCGGCCTCGGGCATCAATATCCTCGCCAGCATCCACCTGGACCGCCGCGCGCTGCTGATCATCGCCGTGTCCCTGGCCCTGGGCCTCGGGGTATCCCAGGTGCCGGAATTCCTCGCCCATATGCCGGCGGCGCTGCGTAATGTGCTGGAGTCCGGCGTGGCCACCGGCGGCATCTGTGCCCTGGTGCTGAACTGGTTTCTGCCGGAGCCGCCGCGGGCCTGAGTGCATTGGCCATCGTGCCTGTCAGTATGCAATCCCATGAACACCACCAACCTGTAGGAGCATGGCTTGCCAGCGAAGCTTTTGGCGATCTCAGGGACGCTTTCGCTGGCAAGCCATGCTCCTACAGGGTCCGTATTTCAGCCTGAAATCAAGGTTCCAGAGCTCCGCGATGGCTCTAGACCGGCCTTTTATGAATTTAATTTCATCCGTCAAAACCCGGGTTTGACTCAGAACTGTCACATGGCCACTCCTTAATTGTTTCAAGAGTTTGCTGCTCTTATTTCAATTCTGTGACTAGGATCCGAACCCAATGAACAAGCTGTTGAGCCCCTTAGTGGGCGCCGCCCTGGCGAGTGTCACGATCTACGCCCATGCGGATTTCATCGATGACAGTCACGCCGACGTGACCCTCCTTAACCGTTACCTGAACCAGGATGGTCAAGGCGTCAGTGGCAGCACGGCCAAGGCCAAGAGCTATCATGATTGGGGCCAGGGCTTCCAGTTCGACTTCAAGTCCGGCTACACCGACGGCACCATCGGCCTGGGCCTGGACCTGCAGGCGTTCTACGGCCTGAAGCTCGACTCCGGCGGCGACCTGGACGACAAGACCCACCAGGGCCGCTACCCCGGCAGTATGTTCCCGCTGGACAACGGCAAGTCCGTCGACCAGTTCGGCGTGATCAGCCCGACGTTCAAGGCACGTTTCCTCAAGGATGAATTGCGCATCGGTACCCTGTACCAGAACAACCCGATGCTGGCCAACACCGACGGCCGTCTGTACCACCAGACCAACACCGGTGCGCAACTGGTGTCCAAGGACCTGGACAACTTCACCTTCACCGTCGGCGATATCACCCAGACCAAGATCCGCAACGAAACCGGCGACACCGGCATGATCACAGCCGGCGGCACCAAGAAAAGCGATCGCTTCCTCTACGGCGGTGCCGACTACGCCGGTATCCCGGGCACCACCCTGAGCGCCTGGTACTCGAACCTGTCGGACTACTACCAACAGGCCTTCCTCGGTGCCAAGCGTCATGACGCCCTGCCCGTCGGCGCCATCGACAGCGACTTCCGCGCCTACCGCAGCCTGGGCACCGGCGGCAACGCCGATGGCGACAGCCAGTACTCGGCCGCCGGCTACTACGGCAACGGCCTGACCAAGGGCCGGATCAACCAGTCGACCGTCAGCCTGATGGAAAGCTACAGCCTGTCCGGCCACACCGTCGGCCTCGGCGTGCAGAAGAACAGCGGCAACAGCGACTTCCCGTACCTGGACTCCGGCCTGAACAGCGGTGCCGAACTCCAGGGCCCGGGTTCGGGCGCCGACAGCCCGGCACTGACCAATATGCAATTGAACAAATTCCAGCACGCGGGTGAGCGCAGCTGGCTGGCGCAGTACAAATATGACTTCGCCCAGTTGGGTGTGAATGGTCTGGTGTTCGCCACCACCTACGTCCATGGCGACCAGATCCGTACACCGGCCGATCCGAATGCCAAGGAATGGGAACGCGATATCTCCCTGGCCTACAACGTCCCTACCGGCCAGCTGAAAGGCCTCGGCGTGCGCTGGCAGAACGCCCATGCCAGCCCGGACATCACCGGCCAGACGATCCAGGACGAAAACCGCTTCTACGTGAGTTATGTGATCCCGATCTGGTAAGAAACCGTGGGGCTTGGAAAACCCTGATGCCGCTCAATCAGGGCCGAACACGGTCCTTGTAGGAGCAGAGCTTGCTCGCGAAGAGGCCCTTGAGGCCGCCAATAGCTTCGCGGGCAAGCTTCGCTCCCACATCAGGTGATATGACGTTTTCAATAATCCAGACTGCTTATCAACCGACTCGATCCATCAATCCCCGGAACAACCGCTGCCCCAGGTCTTGTACTTGTACTCCTTGATCTCCCCGGTCGGCGTCTTGTAGGTCATCTTCGCGTCGACGATGCCGCAGGCATAAGGATCGGAATCCACGCTGATAACTTGCGCGATGTCTTTTCTATCCAGGGCAAAGGTTTGGGCACTGAAAAGCACGACCGCAACGGTCAAGCACTTGGTATAGATATTCATGATCACTGACTCGATATGAGAAATAGGGAATAACCCGCCGCGCTGGGCAGACTGCACCTGCGCAGGCTCTCAATCGACCATTATCTATGGATTAAGGAATTGGCAGAGCTTATTAACTAATAGTTTATAAACGCCTTAACACTTAGCTAATTGAATTCTATCTAGCCCCCGCCACGGCTTCCGCCCGCCGGAAAGATGACGAAACATTCATGAAACATGGTTTCCTCTAACGGGCAGTGCTGATCTCACCGAGCAACGGCGGGCTGTACCACACTCCTTTTCAGCAAAATCAAAATTTCTTCTTGATGCTACCCTCAGCCGTGTTCGGAGTGCGGCTGGCCGGGACCGAAGGGGGGAATCGCCTATTTCTTCATTCGGCAGCTCTGGATACTCCTTATCGACAACAAGTTGATTTGTGAAATGCTTTTCACCCAACGCCTCATTAAAGGCTGACGCCAAGTCGCGCACGGGCTGAGCGTGTGCCTGAGAAGTAAATCCTCCGACAAAGCAGACCGTAACACCCCATAAAAATGACACAAGTACTTTTCGCCCATACAACACAAGCCCAACCGCAACACCATCAGCCACAACGTCATCCTTTACCAGGTCATTGAACACCCCGTTCATATCAATCTCCTCGAAAACCCATGTGTCACACTTAAAACCGTTTTCATAAATCAGCCTGCCCCAAACCCTCAGGCTGCCTACTGTCAGAGATGACAGTAGGCGTTCCCTTGATTAAGGCTCAGTCTTTTCCCATAGGTATGGAGCCTGGCGATTCATCATGAGGATACGTTCATGAAACTGAATAAACCGTCCATCACCGGCGTCTTCAATATTGTCATTTTTTGTCTGGCCCTCTCCGGACTCAGCGCTGCGGCCCAGGCGGCCTTGCTGGATGAAGGCAGCGCCGGCGGCAACAGTTGCACGCCCGCCTCGGTCAGCGGAACTGATCGTGCCGATCACCCCGCGGGTGATCACCGACAACAGCGAGGCCCGCCAGATCACCGACGAATACCGTCAGCAGTTGCAGTTGATGAAACCCCTGGAGCCCCCCGCCCATGCAAAGAAATGACACTTTTCCAGCACTTGCAGACCCAGCGGCACTACACTTTGCGAAAAGAGCCCGAAGCCGCCACGTCAACCGGACACAGGAAGTACGCAATGATGCGATGGAGCCGATACAGAAGTGCGGCGCTGGTCACCCTGTTTGCCATTCTGGTCAGCCTCCTGGCGTTCCTGCTGATCAAGGCCTTTTCCCGGGAAACCTCCACCTATTTCGAGTCCCGCGACCTGCTCCGCCAGCTCAAGCAGCTGGATGCCAGGCTCGACGCGAAGATTCTCAAGACCCGCATCAGCGACGAATACAATTACAACCTGCTGGCCATCCCCATCGCCGATTCCAGCCGACGCTGGGACCAGTTGGTCGTGCAGAACAGCTCCCTGGACAACTCCAGCATCTGGCAGGCGCGCAAGAAGGCCTACCTCGACGCCACGGCGGAAAAGAACAAGCTGATCGAGCAGTTCCAGGCCCACAACACCGCCTTGCGCGATGACCTGGAAACCCTGTCGGCGATCGAAGACACCGTCCAGACCGACCTGGAACCCTTCAGCGCCGAACACCCGGTGGAAACCCTGAGCGTGCTCTACAGCGCCTCGAAGCTGACCTTGAGCGCCCTGGAATATGCGCAGCACGTGTCCAATGGCAAAGCCGACAAGATCGAACGGCAGATCCAGCACCTGGCGGCACAAAAGACCAGCCTGCCGGCGGCCCTGGGCCCGTCCATCGACAAGCTGATCGCCCAGGCCAATGTGGTGGTCAGCGAACAACCCCAGGTCAATGATCTGCTGGACCGCATCGGCTTTATCCCGGTGGCCGCCAGCCTCGACGGCATCAACGAACTGTTGAATGAAATCCAGCGCCGCGCCGAGCTCCAGGACCGCCAGTACCTGATCTATCTCAGCGTGTGCGCGGCGCTGATGGCCGTGCTGGTGTTCTACCTGATCATTCGCCAGTTGCGCAGCTATGCGCTGATCAATCAGATGAACAGCGCCTTGCAGCTGTCCAACGACCGCCTCGAACAGCGTGTCGAAGAACGCACCCGCGAACTCAAGGAAGCCCAGAGTGAGCTGATGGACGCC
This sequence comes from Pseudomonas gingeri, assembly GCF_013385425.1. Taxonomy (GTDB): domain Bacteria; phylum Pseudomonadota; class Gammaproteobacteria; order Pseudomonadales; family Pseudomonadaceae; genus Aquipseudomonas; species Aquipseudomonas gingeri_D. The sequence goes on from NZ_JACAQA010000028.1 coordinate 83,531, forward strand.
GCGCGCACGGCCGGCATGGCGGAAATCGCGACCAACGTCCTGCATAACGTCGGCAACGTGCTCAACAGCGTGAACATCTCCGCCGATCTGGTGACCCGCAAGATCCGCTCCAGCAAGGCCCAGGGACTGACCAAGGCGGTACAGTTGATGAACGAGCACGCCGACGACCTGGGGGACTTTGTCAGCCGTGACGAAAAAGGCAAGCTGCTGCCCGCCTACCTCAACCAGCTGGCCGCGGCCGTCGCCACCGAGCAGACCGAGATCATCCAGGAACTGGCGCAACTGAGTAAAAGCGTCGACCACATCAAGGAAATCGTCGCCACCCAGCAATCCTATGCCGGCGCGGCCAAGCTGCTGGAAGCGGTGAACATCACCGACCTGTTCGAAGATGCCCTGCGCATGAACTCGGGGGCCCTGAACCGGCACAAGGTCACGGTGCTCAAGGACTACCACCCGGTCCCGACCTTTCTCGGCGACAAGCACCGGCTGCTGCTGATCCTGATCAACCTGATCAGCAACGCCAAGTACGCGGTGTCGGACCTGACCAACCGCGACCGGGACATCACCCTGGGCGTGCGGGTGGTCGACGGCAAGACCCTGCGCATCAGCGTCAAGGATGAAGGCGAAGGCATTGCGCCGGAAAACCTCGCGCGGATCTTCACCCATGGTTTCACCACCCGCAAGGACGGTCACGGCTTCGGTTTGCACAGCTGCGCCCTGGCGGCGCTCGAGATGGACGGCCGCCTCTACGTGCACAGTGACGGCCCGGGCAGGGGCGCCCTGTTCACCCTGGATATCCCCCTGCAAACCATCCATATGCAAGACGAGCATCCTGCGGCGAACGCCTCCCCGACCTCGGCCTATTAGAATATTCATCAATGAGAGAGAGCCATCCGCCAGCACTCGCTTTACACTTTGTCCCCGCCCTTCTTCACCCAAAGATCCGTCCCCGATGACCGAAAACTTCGAAGTCCCAAGCCCTCACGAAAAACACGTCGAACACACCACCGAACACGCCCATGCCCGTGGAGACGGCTTTGCCAGCCGGATCGCGGTGATGACCGCGATCATGGCCACGATTGGCGCCATGCTCAGCTACCAGGCGGGCTCCACGGAAAGCGAAGCGGCGATGGACAAGAACAACGCCGCGATCCTCAAGACCGAAGCCGCCAACCAGTGGAACTACTACCAGGCCAAGTCCAGCCGGCAGAACCTCTCGGAAATGGCCAGCCATATCCCGGGCCTGGACGCCGCGCACTACACAGCCGAGGTCGAGCGCTACAAGAAGGAAAAGGAAGTCGTGCGGCAGAAAGCCGAGGGCCTGGAAGCCAAGAGTCGCGAGTGGGATGACAAATCCGAGCAGGTCCTGCACCAGCACCATCGCTGGGCCCAGGCGATGACGGCGATCCAGATTGCCATTTCGCTGGCGGCGATCACCTTGCTGACCCGCAAGGAATGGCTCAAGCGCATGGCCTACACCGCGGCGGGTGTCAGCGTGGTGCTCGGCGGCCTGGCCGCGGCACATATCTGAAACGGTAACGCCCGACATCAGTCAACCCGGCACCGCCCGGGCTGACTGATGAAGCCATATGACCGCGGCTTACGCCTTGGTGTTGATGGTTTCCCCGATCGGCTGGCCGCTGCCGTTGGAAACGGCTTTCGGCGCGGCGGTGGCCGTGGTGTTGTGATGCTGGTGCTTTTGCAGCAGCTTCTGCGCTACGCGGTCGCCATGGCTGGCTTCCTGGGCGGTTTCTGCAGCGGTTTCGGTTGCTTCCTTCGTGGCCGCCGCAAGCGCGGTGAGGGCTGGGGTAGCAGTGCTGGCGGTGGTGCTGGAAGTTTTCTGCGCGGGTGTCGGGGTCGCCTGGGACTGACCGGCAATACGCACAGAGACTGGATTTGCAGCCGGAATTGCGCCGATGGACATCGGACTCTCCTTAAGTTGGGATCAGCAGACGTGCCCGGCCATGACTTGGACTGGAGCACGGTTCACTACTTACTGTCTCGACCCTTAAAACTGGCCCGCCTCCGAAACCACCGGAGGCGAGGGAGAGATTGATCCTCGGCATGTACCCGATCCGTTACGATCAGGTGAAAACTTCGTATATCCCGGATTTGCGAAGGGTTTGCAGTCAGGTACAAACAGGCCTGCACACCGCAGAATCTGTGGGAGCCGGCTTGCCGGCGATGGCGTCCGAATGGACAGCGCAAGGCTCAAGGGCCTCATCGCTGCAAGCCAGCTCCTACAGGGGTTGCGTTATCAGATCTCGCCTTCCACGTCTTCCAGGCTGAAGGTCTCGGTGGTGTCGTTGTAGGAGAAGATCTCGGCATAACGCCCCCAGCTGATCACGCTTTCCAGGGTCTGCTCGACGAAGTCTTCGCTGAGGGAGTCTTCCAGTTCCTGTTCGAAACGCACCCGCGGCGCCCAGTGCCCGTTACGCTCCTGCAACACCTGGCGAATCCGCGCCGCCAGGGGCACGGTGCGCAGCAGATGCTCGGCAAACATCACCTTGCGTTCCTGGGTACCGTCTTCGGCAAAACGCTTGCCCGCATCGGTGAGCTTGATATCGGCCCCGCGCAGTTCGGCAAAACCCAGGTGCTCGAGCATCTCGGCCACCGGAAACAGGTCATCGACTTCCAGCAGCAAGCGCTCGGCGACGTTCGGCAAACCGGCATGGCCATGGTACGGCTCGGCCGCCAGGGCTTCGATCAGACCGGCCATCAGGTTGGTCGGCACTTCCGGCAGGCGGCTGCCCAGTTGCAGCTCAGCCTTGCCGGTGCGTTCGTCGGCACTGCGACGGTTGGTCATCAGCGCGTAGATATCGTCGACCATCTTGCGGAAGATCGGGTCCAGGCGGTTGCGCGGGTGGGCGAACGGCACCTTGATCTGCGCCACGACGCGTCCCGGGTTGGACGACAGCACCAGGATGCGGTCGCACATCAGCACCGCTTCCTCGATGTTGTGGGTCACGATCAGGATCGACTTGATCGGTAGTTGGCCGCCGCTCCACAGCTCCAGCAGGTCGGTCCGCAGGTTTTCCGCGGTGAGCACGTCGAGGGCGGAAAACGGCTCGTCCATCAGCAGCAGGGTCGGGTTGACCACCAGGCCGCGGGCAAAACCCACGCGCTGGCGCATGCCACCGGACAGCTCGCGCGGATAGGCGTTCTCGAAACCGTCGAGACCGATCAGGTCGATGGCCGCCAGTGCGCGCTTGCGCGCTTCCTTGGGCTCGACCTGCAAGGCCTGCAAGCCGGCTTCAACGTTTTCCAGCACGGTCAGCCAGGGAAACAGGGCGAAGGTCTGGAACACCATCGCCACGCCCTTGGCCGGGCCGTCCAGGGCTTCGCCGTTGTAGAGCACTTCGCCGGAAGTCGGCTGGATCAGGCCGGCAATGATCCGCAGCAAGGTCGACTTGCCGGAGCCCGAGCGCCCCAGCAGCCCGACAACTTCGCCTTCGTGCAGGTGCAGGTCGACTTCGCTGAGTACCTGACGCTCATCCTTGCCGTTGCCAAAGCCCTTGCTCACATTGGTGAGCGAGTAGATTTCGCGGGCGCTGCTGGTGTATTCGATATGACTGTTCATAAGAGCGGCTCGGATTAATTCAGACGAAGTTTGTTTTCGGCGATGGCGTACATCGGCCGCCAGAGCAGACGGTTGAAGGCCACCACAAAGACCGACATGACCACGACGCCCAGGGTGATTTTCGGAAAGTCGCCAGCGGCCGTAGTCTGGGCGATATAAGCCCCCAGGCCATGGGCCACGACCTTGTCCTGGCCCCAGGAAACGAACTCGGAAACGATACTGGCGTTCCACGCACCACCGGAGGCGGTGATCGCACCGGTCACGTAATACGGGAAGATCCCCGGCAACATGACCTTGCGCCACCACTGCCAGCCACGGATATGGAAGTTCGCGGCGGCTTCACGGAAGTCGTTGGGGAAGGCGCTGGCCCCGGCAATCACGTTGAACAGGATGTACCACTGGGTCCCGAGCACGATCAGCGGGCTCAGCCAGATATCCGGGTTCAGGTTGTAGTGCAGGATCACGATGACGAACACCGGGAACAGCAGGTTCGCCGGGAACGCCGCGAGGAACTGCGCCAAGGGCTGGATCTTCTCGGCCAGATGCGGACGCAGGCCGATCATCACCCCCAGCGGCACCCAGATCAGCGAAGCCACGGCGATCAGCAAGGTCACCCGGACCAGGGTGATTGCCCCCAGGCCAATGACTTCGCCGACATCGGCGAGGGTCACTTCACTACCGACATAAATAGCGATGTGGTACAGCGCATAGGCCGCGAGCAAGGTGATGAAGCCCCCCCAGACCCAGTCGATCATCCGCGACGTCGAGGGGCTGGGCGCACTGGCCCGGGACTTGAGCCGGGGCAAGGGCAGGCTCAGGCGCATATGGCCGACGCGGGTGAAGAAACGTGAAATCGGCCGGATCAGACGCTGAATGATCCGGGTCCGCTGGATCAGGTTGAGCACCCAGGACTCCGGCGCGCCGCCCTGGGCCGCGGTGTCTTCCATGCGGAACTTGTCCGCCCAGGCCACCAGCGGCCGGAACAGGAACTGGTCGTAGACCAGGATCACCACCACCATCGCCAGGATCACATAACCCACGGCGGTGAGGTCACGCTGTTCGATGGCGGTGGCCAGGTAGGAACCGATGCCCGGTAGGGTGATGGTCTTGTCGCCGACGGTAATCGCTTCCGACGCCACCACGAAGAACCAGCCGCCGGACATGCTCATCATCATGTTCCAGATCAGCCCGGGCATGGCGAATGGCACGTCAAGCTTCCAGAATTTCTGCCAGCCGGACAGGTGCAGGCTCTCGGACACCTCCGTCAGGTCCCGCGGCAGCATGCGCAGCGACTGGTAGAAGCTGAACGTCATGTTCCAGGCCTGGCTGGTGAAGATCGCAAAGATCGCCGCGCACTCGGCGCCCAGCACCCGTCCTGGAAACAGCAGGAGAAAGAAGGTCACGGTGAACGAGATATAACCCAGCACCGGCACCGACTGGAGGATATCCAGCACCGGCACCAGCAGTTTCTCGGCGCGTTTGCTCTTGGCCGCCAGGGTCCCGTAGAGAAAGGTGAAGATCAACGCCGCGACCATCGCCGCGAGCATGCGCAGGGTGGTGCGTATGGCATATTCCGGCAGGTTGCCCGGATCAAGGGAAATCACCTGGGTCTGCAAGGTCGAGATCGGTGCCCAGGTTTCCCGCGCGCCGATCGAGAAAAACAGCAGGAAACCCACCACCAGCGGCAGCGCGATCAGGTCCCAGCGATTGGGCAGCAAGCGCCGGGTACTGGCCGGGATGTAATGGCGTAATACTTTATTCATCGTCAATGATTCCAGCAGCGTTCTGAAATACAGGCCCACGAACTCCAGGGTACAAACGCACAAAGCGCTGCGGTGCCGGCAGTCTAAGCACAGCACATTCTGGAGAAGTGGTTGGAAAATCGTCGAAGCAAGGCCACGTACTGAACGCTACAGACTGGATACCGGGGCGACGGCTGCGCACCGGCGGTATCCCTTTGTAAATCCCGCTACGTGGCCTACCGAGAATGGGCAGGGTCCAAGTTCGAATCTCCTGGGGGTGGCGGTTGAAACGTGGGGGGTATGGCTCAGGGCGGAAGTATACATTTCAAAATGTTACAGATATGTATATTCCGCATAATTTGTCAGGTTAGCGTCAGGAATGCGCCCAACGCCGATGCAGGCCGCGCGCCAGGGCATCAAGCATAAAACCCAGCACGCCGATCAACAGCACCATGGCCATCAGCTCCGAATAGGCCAGGCGGTCACGGGTATCGAGGATAAAGTAGCCGAGCCCGGCGCTGACCCCGAGCATTTCGCAGGGCACCAGCACGATCCAGAGAATCCCGATGGACAGCCGCACGCCGGTCAGCACATGGCCGAGCACACCGGGCAGGATGACCTGGCGCAGGGTTTCCCAGCGGGTCGCGCTGAGGCTGCGGCTCAGTTGCAACCAGCGCGGGTCGAGCTGGCGCACCCCGGCCACGGTATTGAGCAGGATCGGCCAGACAGCGGCAAAGGCCAGCAGGAAATAGATCGGCTGGTCACCGACCCCCATCAGCATCACCACCACCGGCATCCAGGACAACGGCGAGATCATCCGCAGAAACTGGAACGCCGGGGTGGTCGCCGCCTCCAGGTGCCGATAGCTGCCAATCAGCAGCCCCAGCGGCACGCCGACCAACAGGGCCAGCAACAGCCCGATCAGAATGCGCTTGAGGCTGACCAGCACGTTTTCATAGAGCTCGGCACGGCCCAGCAGCTCCACCAGGCTGGTCAGTGTCGCTTCGGGCGAGAAGCGCGCCGACAGCCCGTCAGGGCTGCCGAACAGGTGCACGCCCAGCCACCAGAACAGCAGCAGGCAGAACAATCCCGCCAGGCCCAGCCCCCAATGCAGGAGCGATGAGGAAGACTTGCCGATCAAATGCCGAACTCCTCGCTGCGTTCAAAGCTGTCCGGCAAACCGAAGGCCTTGAGCCCGCCCACCGCCGCCAGGCTGTTGCGTACGAAGCGATCGTCCACCAGATCACGGGCGGTCTGCTGCGGATCGAGGCCGGCGAGAAACCCCTTGTCGCCTTCGATCAGGGTGTTCTTCAGGCGCTTGACCAGTTCCTCGGTATAGCTGGGGAACGGGTATGGCTGGAAATCGATGCGCTGCTCGTCCCAGTTGCCGTGCTGGATCGCCCCGCTGGCCAGGTAGGCGTCACGATCGGCGGCATTGGGTACCAACACCCGATTGAGCACCTGCGGGGTGTGGGGGGTGTAGCGATTGGCGCCGTCCTTGGACAGCAACTTGGCCGCCTCGGCGCGGTTGTCACGGGTCCAGAGCTGGGCCTTGACGATGGCGTTGACCACCTTCTGCGACCACTCGGGCCGGTTGTTCAGGTCCTGCTCGTGCATAAACACCACGCAGCAGGCGTGATTGCGCCAGAGATCGCCGGTGAAGCGCTGTACCCGGCCGACCTTCAGTTCCTCGGCCAGGGCATTGAACGGTTCGGCGACGATATAGCCGGCGATGCGTTTGCTGGCCAGGGCCGGCGGCATGTCCGAGGGCGGCAGCACCACCAGGTTGACCTCGTTGGCGGCCAGCACGCTGCTGGCGGGCTTGCTCACCGGTTGCAGGCCGTTGTCGCGCAGCAGTTGCTGGACCACCACGTTGTGGATCGAGTACCAGAACGGAATCGCCACCGACTGCCCGCCCAGTTGTTTGACCTCGGTGATACCCGGCCCCACGGTCAGGCCCGAACCGCCGACATGGTTCCAGGCCACCACCTTGGCCGGCACCTTGCTGCCGTAGCGCGCCCAGACGGTCATCGGCGACAGCAGGTGGATCACGTTGACCTGCCCGGAAATAAACGCCTCGATCACCTGGGCCCAACTGCGCAGCAGCACCGGGCGCTCGGCCTGGATGCCTTCGGCCTCGAACAGGCCGTTGTTATGCGCCACCAGCAACGGCGTGGCATCGGTGATCGGCAGGTAGCCGATGCGCACCGGCGCATTCGGCTCCGACGCGGCACGGGCCTGCAGGCTGTTGAGCAGCGGCAAGGCACCGCCGGCGGTCAGCAAGGCGCTGAGTTTGAGGAAGTCACGACGTGTATGGGTGAAGTCATCCAGGCACATGAGCCATCTCCGACGTTTCGAGCAAAGAATGAGGGGGTGAGGGGCGGCTGGCCCGCCGAAGGGTCTTGAGAATCTCGATACGCAGGGTGCCCAGTTCCTCCACCAGCTCGGCACGCGGCTGAGGCAGGTCGATACGCCACTCGCCGAGGGTCCGCGCCGGGCTGTGGCCCAGTAGCAGGATCCGCTCGGAGAGCAGCAGGGCTTCATCAATGTCGTGGGTGATCAACACCGCCGCCGTGTTGTGCTCGGCGATCACCTTGAGCAGCAGTTGTTGCATATCGGCGCGGGTCACCTCATCCAGGGCGCCGAAAGGCTCGTCGAGAAACAAGACCTGCGGCTGGCGGGCCAGACAGCGGGCCAACGCCGTACGCTGGGCCATGCCGCCGGACAACTGCGCCGGGTACTGGCCTCGGGCGTGTTGCAGGCCGACGGCGGCTATCGCGTGGTCGATCCGCGCCTTGCGCTCCTGGGCATCCAGGTGCGGCTGGCGGGCGAAGTCGAGGCCGAAGGCGACGTTCTTTTCCAGGCTCAACCAGGGCAGCAGGCTGGGGTCCTGAAAGGCCACTGCCACCCGTGGGTGCGGGCCGTCCAGGGGTTCGCCGAGGAAATGCACGCGACCTGCGTGAGCCGTCTGCAAGCCGGCCAGGACCCGCAACAGGCTGGATTTGCCGACGCCGCTGGGGCCGAGGATCGACACCACCTCGCCGGCTTGCAGTTGCAGGTCGAAACCTTCCAGCACCGTTTGCCAGCCCTGTTCGCGGGGGTAACCGAGGCTGATCTGCCGGGCCTCCAGCAGCGGCCCGCTCATGCCGCGGTATCCCGGGCCTGACGTTGCAACTCGGCGCGCAATTGCACCAGGCTCGGGGTGACGATCGGTACAAACGCCGACTCGCGCCAACGCCGGGCGAAGCCACTGCCGTATTCATTCAGATAGGCCTTGCCGCCGCTGGCCTGCAACTCCAGCTGCACCGCCTGGGCGACCGACTCGGCCAGGCCGATGCGGATCTGGAACAAGGCGCTCGGCTGGGCCAGGAAGCGCCCGTCGTGCAGACCGTTCTTGAGTTCCTCCACCGTTTGCTCGAGAGCGTGGCGCTGTTCCAGCAAGGGTTCGCGCAGAATCGAGCGGGTGTCTTGCAGATGGCCGTCCACTTCCTTCAGCGCCTGGCGCGCCAGGCCGATGGCCATGCCGCATTGCAGGCCGAGGAAAGCCGGGCGCACCGCCGGCAGAAAGACCCGGGCATCGTCGTGGAGCAACCAGTCGCGGCTGACTTCCACCCGTTTGAAGTCCAGGGCGGCGGTATTGCTCGACTGCAGGCCCATCAGTTGCAAGTCGTCCGAGCGTTGCAGACCACTCAGGGCATCCGGAATCGCCAGCACGAAGGGTGTGCCGCCCTCCTCCCGTTCGATGGCGGCCGCCACCACAAAACCGCTTTTGCGCAGATTGGTCACCCAATGCAGACGGCCATCCAGGCACCAGCCATCGCCTTGATCGCGGGCCCGCAGTTGCAGCGACTCGATGCCCGAGAGGAACTTCATGGCATTCGACAGTCCGGTGGCGCCGGCCAGTTCGCCGCTGAGCAACGACGGCAGCAGATGCTCGCGCAATGCCGTGTTGGGACTGTGCAGCAGGTACTCGATAAAAGCCCGTTGGCCCCAGAACACAAAGGCCGCCGCCAGGGAATGGCTGGCCACCTGGGCGATGCTTTCCACCGCATCGGCCGCCGTGCCGCCGCTGCCGCCCTGGGCCTCTGGAACGCCGATGCGCAGCACCTTGGCCGTCGCCAATCGGGAAATCACATCCTGTGGGTCGCACTGCCCCAGATCCAGAGCCTGGGCTTGTACGTCGAGCCATTGACTCAGTGCCGGATTGAGCATGTCGTTTTCTCCTTGAAGACAACGTCGAATAATAGCCGACGCCGATGAATCATTGATCTGTCGACTGCCAACGATATTTCGCCAGCTCAGGATTGAGCGGCGTGCGGGCAAAGACATTGGCGAAATTGCACAGTGTGGCCAGGCTTACCCCGAGGATCACTTCCAGGGCGTTGCCCTGGGTGTAGCCGGCAGCGAGGAATTCGCTGAATACCGCGTCGCTGACATTGCCGCGAGTGGCGATCACTTCCCGGGCAAAGGCGGCGAGGACTTCGAGCTTTTCCTGGGGCAGTTCGTCCTGTCCGCGCAGGGCGTCGACCACTTCGGCCGGCAACTTGGCCTTGTTCAAGGCCACCGCCGTGTGCCCGGCAACGCAGAAGTCGCAACCGTGGGTGGTGGCGGCCACCAGTTGCACCACTTCGCGCTCGGCCAGGCTCAGCTCGGCCTTGCCATTGAGCGCCGATACCGTAACGTAGGTTTCCAGCGCCGCCGGTGCATTGGCGAGGACGGCGAGCAGGTTGGGGATAAACCCGGAATTCTTCTGGGCGTTTTCCAGGAAAGGCTTGGCCGCTTCGGGAGCGCTTTGTAGCGTATGGAGAGTGACGCGCGACATGGAGTGGACTCCTGTTGTAGGGTGAGTCCGACAAGTCTGTTGGTTATAAGAATTCCTATCCATATTCAAAAGTAGCGATTCCTTGCTTCTGAGTGTTTCCATTAGATGATTTCGTCGAGTCCACTGGTTGATTGGTTATTAGAAAGCCTGGAACTGGATGCGAGCCTGTTCCATGTGGGCCGGTATTGCGGCGGCTGGCACGCCAGCACCCACGGTTTGGCGCGGGCGAGCTTCCACCTGATCGTGCAGGGTCATTGCTGGCTGCATATTGATGGACAGCAAGAAAGCCTGCGGCTGGAGGCCGGGGATGCGGTGTTTTTGCTGCGGGACCTGGATTATCGGTTGTCGAGTGCTCAAAACAGCGTAGAGGCGCAACGCTTGCCGCGCCAGGCGATGACCGGGCTCGACAGCGCTGCGCAGGATGGCGTGGGGCTGGTGTGCGGGTTCTTTCATTTCAAGTCCGGGCTGTCGTCATTGATTATCGACGGGTTGCCGGACTGGATTGTGCTGCGGGCGGGCGATCCGTCGTTGAGCGCGGCGCGGGCCTTGTTCGAGTTGATCCTGGCCGAGTGCGAACGGGCACCGGCGCCCTCCTCGGCGCTGCTGGAACGCTTGAGTCATTTGTTGTTTCTGTATGTGCTGCGCCAACAGGTGGTGGAGAACCGGAGCCTGGGTGGATTGGTGGCACTGGCCCGGCATCCGGGGTTTGCGCCATTGCTGGAGCAGTTGATCGAACGGCCCGGGGAGAATTGGTCGTTGGAGAGCATGGCGGCCTGTACCGGGATGTCGCGTTCGGCGTTTTTCAAGCGCTTCAACGAACTGGCCGGGCAGTCACCGGGGCAGGTGCTGCTGGCGTTGCGGATGCGTCATGCCAGTCAGTTGCTGCGGGCCAATAACACCGTGGAACAGGTGTGTGCGGCGGTGGGGTATCAGTCGATTGCGGCGTTTACCCGGGCGTTTGCCAAAGCGCTCGGGGTGCAGCCGGGGGCTTATCGGCGGCAGCATGAGGGGCGATGACGCAGCAGCGAAGAGGACCGTGAGATTGCCAAAAGCTTCGCGGGCAAGCCCTGCTCCTACAGGTTTAGGCCGTACCCCAGATTTGTGTTCGACTCCGTCCTGTAGGAGCCTGGCTTGTCGGCGAAGGCGTCGGCGAATATTGCATCACAATCGCTGGCTGCCAAATGAAGGACTGTGTCGCCACCCCCTCCTTGATCAACTAACGCCGCTGGTGAACTCATCCTCCAACACCGAATCCACCCGCCCCTGCGCCAGCTCGATCAGACGCACCACGCCCATCGCCACCTTGCGATCAGGGCCGGTGAGGTTATCGGCATGTTCGTAGGCGGTGGCCGCCGCTGACTCCAGAATCGAACTGGCGTCGACCAGGATTTCTTCACGACTTTCAGGTTCGGCGTTGATCTTGCGGGTTGAATTGGCGCCGCATCGCTTCGGACTCGTACCTTGCGGCAAATTGTAATAAGCCAACGCACGGTCGACGATGTGCGGATCGATGGTTTCGACGCGCAGTGACACAGGAGGGTTGGGCGTGATCTTGAACATGTCTGAAACTCCTAACAGAGATAAGGAGCCGACACCTTCTCGCTTGCACACGAATGAGGGTGGCAGCTGTACGCAGGTGTGCAAGACCAGGTCTGTTAGGACACCCGGCAGACCCGAAGGCCTCCCACGCACAGCCACCATAAAACAGGCGGACTGCAAAAACGCCCAGGCATGACATGGGCGTTGTGCGTCATAACAGAATTCCGGACTTGCACGTCCGTATCACCGTTTTTGCGGTGACAAGATGCAGACTAGCCACCGGTTCTGCCAGGAGCAACAGGGTAGAAGTTTCTAGGAAATTTCACTCAATGGAAAGCGAGCTGTCTTGCAAAATAGGCACAAGACAACCCAACCCTCACTGCAAACCATAGGAATAAACCCCAGCATCATTGCTGTTGTACCAGTTGCCCTTGGCCCAAATCACCCGGTCCTGCGCGCCTTGAAAGCCGAGGATCCCCAGGTAACCGTCAACCGCCAGCCGTTGCCAGGAGTGCCCCCAGTCCTTGGAGTAGAACACCCCGTTCGCGGAAATTTGCGCATCCGACCACCAGTAGAGCCAGCGCGGCGGCCGGTGTTCGCTTGAGGTGTTGATCAGCAGGCTGTTCTGCCCCACCCAGAAATTCTTCTCGCGCAACTGGCTGTCCGACGCCAACGGCGCGAACACGCTCGGAAGCTCACCCATCGGCTTCCAGCTCAGCTTGGCGGTATCCAGCTCGGCCACCACATCTTGCCCATGCTCGCCCTGGTCGATCAGGCCCATCACCCGCCCGCTGCCGTTCTCCACCAGTGCGTCGATAAACAGCCCCTCCTCGCGCTGCACAGCCCCGACCTGCCACTTCCCTGCTTTGCGCTGCAGTGGTGCCCGGGTCGTGACGTTGATCGCCAGGCTGCCGCTTTCACCGTCGGGATTGCTCCCCCAGAAACGCTGGGACACCCAGATAAACGCCCGTTGCGCATCCAACTGAGTGACATAGGTCTGGATTTCCCCATAAGCACCGGAGTCGCGCCATTCAGTAATGTCAGGCCGCTTGCCCTGGGCATACTCGGTAGACACCAGCAGCGACTCGGCCGCGAATATCGGGGTGCTGCTCGCGCCGCGATCAGCGGAGTAGAACACCCCGGTGGAGATGGCACCCGGCTTGTCTTCGCCGCTCTCGTTGTCGGTTCCGCTCGGGGTGCCCCAGGCCCAGACTTCATCCAGGCCATGAAAATAGGGCTTGAGGTTCCAGGCCAACTGCTCGGCCTTGGGGAACAGGCCTTTACTCAACCAGGTCCAGCGCTTGCCTTGATCGTCGCTGCGAAAGATCACGGTCTGCCTGATCTCATCGCCGCTCGCGCCCGCGACTTCGGGGCGCTCAAGCCCGGTCAGCAGGAAAACACTGGCCCCATCCGGGCTGGCCACCAGGCAGGCGGCGTCGCTGACATGGGCCACCATTTGGAACTGGCCTTGAGCGTCCAGGCGCGAGATAAAGGAGGTTTCCTTGTCCCGGCCCGAGAGAAGGCCGGAGAAAGCCCCCGAGTCTTCCGGCGTCAGATCCTTATTCTCAACCGGCTTGCCATGGAGCACGGCATCCAGGTCCACCACGTCGGCCGAAGGCTGCAGCTGTTTCGCGTCCCCCTCCAGGCGCCCCACCAGCCAGGTGCCCCGAGGGGTCACCACCACACCGGTGCAGTACTGGGTCATCGCGCGCTGACGGGTGTCCTGCACGGCGCCGATCTGCTGCTTGTCCGGGCTGCTCCCACCCCACTCCAGCTTGGCGCTGGTAATCATCCACATGTACCAGAGCCCGGTGCCGACCAGCAGCACGACAAACAGTTTGGTGAACAACTTTGATCGAGGCATGAGGGGATCCGAATCCATGGAAAAGGCTGAGAAGCTTTTCGCATTTCTTTCACCGGGAGTAAATTTTTATTGCTTGCGAACACCGGGCCCCAGTCGAAAAAATGTCAGCGCTGTGACGCCGATTCCATTCATCACACCCGGAAAGTGTGCCGCCGCAACGACAGGCCTTGTGGAAACGGGCCGCTATCCTCCACCCTTTCGCCAAGGACCCGGGAGTCAAAGGAATGCAGAGCATCCATTTTCAAAGAATCATCGATCTGAGCCACGTCATTACGCCATCTATCCCCCTCTGGCCCCACGACCCTCCCGTTGCCTTCAGTGAGGTGGCCTCACAGGCACAGGACGGTTACTACCTGCGCAGTTTCAGCATGGGCGAACACAGCGCCACCCATATGAATGCGCCCAACAGTTTTCACCCCGATGGCATCGGGATCGATGCCTACACCCCGGAGTCGCTGGTACGACCGGCCGTGGTAATCGATGTGCGGGCGCAGGCACAGGCCGATCCCGACTATGTGATCAATCCTCAAGATATCGAGCGCTGGGAGCAGGCCCATGGTCGCATCGCCCAGGGCTGTGTCGTGCTCGTCCATACCGGGTGGCAAGCGCTGTGGAACGACCCCAAGCGCTTTTTCAATGAGGATGACCAAGGTGGCCTGCACTTCCCCGGGGTCGGCGCCGATGCGGCAAGGCTGCTGGTCGAAGAGCGTGAGGTCGCCGGGATCGGGATCGACACCCACGGGGTCGATCCTGGTCAGAACACGGCATTTGCCACCAACCACCAAGTCCTGGCGAAAAATGGAATCATCCTGGAGTGTCTGACTCATCTGGATCAATTGCCCGCCACCGGTACAACGCTGGTCATCGGGATCCTGAAACTCAAGGACGGATCCGGCTCCCCCGCCTCCGTGCTGGCCTTTGTGCCCTGATCTTGTCAGGGTTCGAGCGCCTGATCCCCCTACAAACAGCCCACGCCCTTCAGCGTTACTTCCACCGCCTGATCCAGCGGCGTATGCGGCTCGGCCCCCAGCACGCTCAACAGATAGGCATTATTCATCCGCACCGGCGTACGCCACAGGTAACGCATCTCCAGCATTTCCCGAAAGGTGGTCACCAACGGCGAGGCCAGTCCTACCAGCCACCAGGGAAAGCGCCGCAGCCTGGTCTGGCCGCCCGCGCGCTCGACCACGCGGCTGATAGCGGCTGCTATCTGGGTGCCGTCGGCGTCCCAGTAGCCCTCCATATGAAAGGTCGCGAAGGGGGGCAAGTCCCCTCGACGCACCACCAGTTCGACCATGGTCCGCGCCACGTCCGGCAGATAGGCCCACTGATGACCGACGCCCGGATCGCTTGGCAGATTGATCACTTTCACCGCCTGCCCGGGCTTGATCATCCCCTGGGAAAACCAACTGTTACCAGCCTGCGGGCCGAAGAAGTCGCCCGACCGCACGACAATCGCTCGAACCCCGTCCCGCGTCGCATCCTGCAAGCGCTGCTCAAGCTCGACGCGAATACGCCCCTTGCGCGTCAACGGACGTTGCACCGCCTGTTCATTCAATTCGGCAAAGGCATCCGGGCCGTAGTTGTAGACCGTGCCCGGCAACACGACGGTCGCCCCTTCAATACGCGCCGCCGCAATCGTATTGTCGATCATCGGCAGCACCTGCTCGGCCCAGTGCCGATAGCCCGGCGGGTTGACCCCATGCACGATCACGCTGCAACCCCGCGCCGCGCGCACCACGTCGTCACGGTTGAGGGCGTCGCCACGCAACCACTGGATACCGTCGCGCTGTTCGGCCGCCGTCGCCAAACCCCGCTTGAGTGCCTGCACCTGCCAGCCGCCATCGCGCAGTTGCCGCGCCACTTCGCCGCCGATGCCACCGCCGGCGCCCAGTACCAAAACCTTGTTGCTCTGTGCTGCCATGTCAATTCTCCAGGAAGGTAACGATGAACAGAGTCTGGGCCTGCTCCTTCAGGAAATAAATTGCCTGGCACAAGCTATCCGCCATACATTTATGCATGAACCAGATCATGAGTTGGGAGCTGTACCGAACCTTGCTTGCCGTGCTGACGGAGGGCTCGCTCTCGGGCGCCGCACGGGCGCTGGGCATTGCCCAACCCACCGTGGGCCGACATATCGCCGCGCTGGAAGCGTCATTCAAGCAACCGCTGTTCACCCGTTCGCAGACCGGCTTGCTGCCCACCGAGACCGCCCTGGCGCTACGCGGCTATGCCGAAGCCATGCAGCACACCGCCGCCGCGCTGGAGCGTGCCGCCACTGGACAGGGTCAGACGGTGAACGGCACGGTGCGGATCTCCGCCAGTGAAATCATTGCCATCGAGGTGCTACCTCCGGCACTGGCACTGCTGCGCCAGGACCATCCGCAACTCAAAATCGAGCTGCTGGCCACCGACAAGGTGCATGACCTGCTGCAACGGGAGGCGGATATTGCAGTGCGCATGACCGCGCCGAAACAGGATCAGCTGATCGCCCGGCGTGTCGGCCAGGTGGAACTGGGGCTTTATGCACATGTGGACTATCTGCAACGACACGGCACGCCTAGCACAATGGCCGATCTGTCGAGCCATGCCTTGATCGGCTTCGATGTCACCACCCCCTTTATCCGTGCCGCCAGCAAACAAGTGCCCGGCTGGAATCGCGAGGCCTTCACGCTGCGCACCGACAGCACCCTGGCGCAACTGGCGATGATCCGCGCCGGCTGCGGCATCGGCATCTGCCAGAGCGCCCTGGCGATCCGCACGCCGACACTGGTGCGGCTGTTGCCGGAGCGGTTCACCTTCCAGCTGGAAACCTGGGTGACCATGCACGAGGACCTGCGCACCAGCCCCCGTTGCAAGGCGACCTTCGATGCGCTGGTGGAGTGTCTGCAGGCCCATATCCGTGTGACGGGCCCATCATGAGTTTGCCGGCCTTTACCCGGTGAACAGACGGCCAGCGTCACGCCAGCAGATGAAGCTCAACCGTGACGTGCACCAACTCTTCATGGATCGCCAGTTGCGCCTTGAAGTAGTCCGGCGTGGCCGGCAAGTGCGTCACCAGGCTTAGCACGCAGGCGAACTGGCCCTTGCCGACCCGCCAGACATGCAGGTCGCTGATGCTGGCCGGAATCGGGCTGGCCGCAATGACCTCGCGGATTTCCTCGACCACCGGCGCATCCATTTCCGCGTCCAGCAAGATACGGCTGGTCTGGCGGATCAGCCCATAGGCCCAGCTCGCCACCAGCCCCGCGCCGACAATCCCCATCAGCGGGTCGAGCCACGCCGCGCCCCAGACCTTGCCACCGATCAGCGCCAGGATCGCCAGCACCGAGGTGGCCGCATCGGCCACCACATGCAGGTAGGCGGAACGCAGGTTCAGATCGTGGGCATGTTCATGGCCGTGGTCATGATGATGGTCGTGGTGGTGATCGTGGGCATGGCCATCCTTGAGCAGCCAGGCGCAGGCCAGGTTGACCATCAAGCCGACGATGCCGATGACAATGGCTTCGTCATAGTGAATGGCCGCAGGCGAAATCAGCCGTTCAACCGACTGATACAGCATCAGCCCCGCCACCATCACCAGGAACAACGCACTGGTGTAGCCGCCCAGCACTTCGATCTTCCAGGTACCGAAGGCAAAACGGTTGTCACTGGACAGGCGCCGGGCAGCGCCATAGGCCAACACCGACAGCCCCAGCGCCAACGCATGGGAACTCATGTGCCATCCGTCGGCGAACAGCGCCATCGAGTTGTAGTACCAACCGCCGGCGATCTCGGCGACCATCATGATGGCCGTCAGGATCATGGCGCGCCGGGTGTTGGCCTCCGCCAGGGGATTTCCATCGTTGAGGATTTTCGAATGGCAGTTCTGATGAGTAGCATTGGGCGAAGACATTGGGCTACAGTCCTGATGACAAGGTCGAAACATACTATACCCCAGTATAGATAACACACAATGGGACAATTCCATGCCGCATACCATCAAGGATAAAAAGCGCCTGCTGACCCGTGTCAGGCGCATCAAGGGCCAGGCCGAGGCCTTGGAAAACGCGCTGAATATGGAAGTCGAGTGCACCGCCGTGCTGCAACAGATCGCGGCGATCCGTGGCGCGGTCAATGGTTTGATGAACGAGGTGCTGGAAGGTCATATCCGCGAACACCTGGGCGCGGACGATGTCACGCCGGCCCAGCGCCGCGAGGATGTGGATGAAGTGGTGTCGGCGCTGCGCTCGTATTTGAAGTGACTTCGGCGGGCCTGTGAGGGCCGCCCAGGGTGCGTGGGAAAACCAGCACGCAAGCTGGCGGGCTGGTGTTGGCTGGCGGACTACAAGGGTTGGCGCCCGAAGAAACTAGGCATTGCCCCGGCCATCAAACTCGAACCAGAAACTGGCGCCGTGACTTTCGGCTCGACCGTGCATGAGTGCGGTCAACAGATCATGATTGAAATGTTCGTGATACGCGCTGCCAAACAGCAGCTTCGTCCGCGGGTTATCCGTCATCAGCGCCAGCAGCAGATACTGTTCCGTCCAATAGATCTGATGATCAATCAGCCATTTCGTCGGCAGGCCAAAGGGCAGAAAGACATCATGCACGTGGACAAAGATCTTCTTGGTGATTTTCGGCAGCAGGCGCAGGTAAATTTGCAGGCAATCGCTCCCTGTCTTTACCGTATGCGTGGAATCGATAAACAGGATATCGCCATCTTCCAGCGTGGCGTTCAACCACGCGGCTGTCAGATCCTGGGCCCGCATCGCTTGCAGTTCAAGCGCCCCCTCGTTAGCCAGGGTGGTGATGAACGGCCTTGGAAAGGGTTCGATGCAACGTAATGTGCCTGAACCGCTCACGCTATTTAACCAGGCGCGTTTCCTTGGACGGCCGGTAGCCGAAATACGCGCTGTAGCATTTGCTGAAATGGCTCGGCGAGACAAACCCGCAAGCCACCAGCACATCGACCTGGGACAGCTCGGTGTGCTGCAGCAGCCGACGGGCCTCGGTGATACGCAGCTCCAGGTAATAGCGTTGCGGCGTGGTGCCCAATTGCTCCTTGAACAGGCGTTCGAGTTGCCGGCGGGAACGGCCGGCATAGGCCGCCAGTTGCTCCAGTTCCAGAGGTTCTTCGAGGTTGGCGTCCATCAGCTTGACCACCTCCCGCAGTGGTGCGCTCACGCACACATTCTCCGCCGGTTTGATACGCCGATAGCGCGACTCCTCGAACGCCAGTATGTCCTCGATACCCTCGACCAGGGCTTTATCGTGCAAACCCTTGATCCAGTCCAACGCCATATGGAAAGCCCCCGAGGGGCTGGACGCGGTGAGCCGGTCGCGATCGATGACATAGGCCTCGCTGGTGACATGGGTCGCCTTGGAGATCTCCGCGAGCGCCGGCCGATGTTCGGGATGAATCGCACAACGATAACCATCAAGCAAACCCGCACTGCCCAGGAACCAGGCGCCATTCCATAACCCGGCCAGGCTGACACCCTGGTCTGACGCCGCTCTCAGCAGGCTGATGAGCTCATCGTCGACCTTCAGCTCGGTCCGGTAGCCACCGCAGATGACCAGCAGGTCGAGGCTTTGAATGGCCGCCGAATCGATACGGGCATCGGGGCGAATCACCAGGCCCAGGTCACTGATCACCTCCCCTTCATGCAGACCGAAGGTTCGCGAAGAGAACAACCCGGGACGCAGGAGGTTCGCCGTGACCAGCGTATCCAGGGCCTGGGTGAATGCCGGCAAGGAGAAATGCTCGAGCAACAAAAAGCCTGTCCAGGCCATTTGCGCGGGCGCACCGGGGTTTTCATTCAGATAGCGGAGGTTTTTCCCCTTCATGCCTCCACTGAATTGGCGTCGTTCGATCAAGGTCTGAATCACTCGGTGGTGTTAGCCACTCTCTTGTTGGGTGTATTGCTGAGTCGCTGATTGTAATCAGACTCAGGCTCGCAAGGGCAGCGTCGCCGACAGTTCGTGCAGGTAGTCGACAAAAGCACGTAACGGCGCCGGCAAATGGCGCCGTCCAGGGTAATACAGGAACGGGCCGGAAAACGTCTGCCACCAAGGTTCCAGGATGGGTTCGAGCTCGCCGCTGTCCAGTTGCGGCCGCAGCAGGTCTTCAAACAGATGCACCACCCCCAGGCCGGCGACCGCGGCACTGACCGTCAGATCCAAGGCTCCACTGGGCGTCACCAGCAGACGTTCGGGCGGATCAATCTCGATCTGCTCGCCATCGCGCTCGAATTTCCAGGTGGGTTTGTTGCCGCCGGAGAACTGACAGCGCAGACAGGAATGGGTCAACAACTCGCGTGGATGGGCCGGTCGGCCATACAGGTCCAGATATCCGGGCGCCGCCGCCGTGACGAAGCGCTGCACCCTCGGACCGATGGGAATCGCGATCATGTCCTGCTCCAGCCTTTCGTCGTAACGGATGCCGGCATCGCAGCCCACCGAAAGCACGTCGACAAATCCGTCTTCCACCACGACCTTGATGCGGATATCCGGATAACGTCCGAGAAATCCGGCAATGACCTCAGGCAGCACGATACGCGCGGCGCTGGTGGGCACATTGAGCCGCAGCGTACCGGAGGGCTTGTTGCGAAAGCCATTGAGCACATCCAATGACGCTTCCATTTCAGAAAACAGTGGCTCCAGCCGGGTTAACAAGTGTTGCCCGGCTTCGGTCAAAGCCACGCTCCGCGTGGTGCGGTTGAGCAGACGCAAATCCAGCTGCGCCTCAAGACGCTGTACGGCTACGCTCAAGCTGGCGGCGGAAACGCCACCGCTGCGTGCCGCCTCACGAAAACCACCCGCCTGTGCGACAGCGACAAAAGCCGCCATATCGTTAAATTTCATGACAATTGTTCACTAATTTAAACAGCCCGTAAACTTTATGCCTGATTATCAAACAGCGCAATTGGAACTATATTCGGCCCATCGAACCCCGCCGCGGAACGCGCTGCGACTCGCATCGAAACAGACCGATAGAGGAAAACCCATATGAGCACTTCCGCCCTCCCTGCCCATTTCAGCTTCGCGGGTCGCAAGGTCCGGCGAATGGGCTATGGCGCCATGCAACTTGCCGGACCGCAGGTATTCGGGCCACCGAAGGATCGAGCTGCCTGTATCGCCGTATTGCGCGAAGCCATCGCCGCCGGCGTCGACCATATCGACACCTCCGACTTCTATGGTCCGCACATCACCAATCAGATCATTCACGAAGCGCTGCATCCGTATCCCGACAACCTGACCCTGGTCACCAAGATCGGCGCGCGCCGCAACGACAAGGGCGACTGGCTGGCCGCCCAGAGCCCGCAAGAGTTGCGTAGCGCCGTCGAAGACAATCTGCGCCATCTCGGCCTGGCCTCCCTGGACGTGGTCAACCTGCGCATCTTCGGCCATGGCCTTACCCAGGACAGCATCGGCCATCTGGTCGAGGTCACGGCGCAGCTCCAGCAAGAGGGGCTGCTCCGTCATATCGGGCTGAGCAACGTAACCGCCGAGCAGATAAAGGAAGCCCAGGCGATCGCCGACATCGTCTGCGTGCAGAACCAGTACAACCTGGTCCACCGCGAGGACGATGGTTTGATCGACGACTTGGCGGCGCAGGGTATCGCCTATGTGCCGTTCTTCCCCCTGGGCGGGTTCACGCCCATCCAGTCAACGGCGCTGTCGGATATCGCGGCCCGCCTGCAAGCCCAGCCGATGCAAGTGGCGCTGGCCTGGTTGCTGCACCGCTCGCCCAACATCCTGCTGATTCCGGGTACGTCCTCGGTCGCGCACCTGCGCGAAAACCTGAAGGCCGGGCAGTTGCAGCTCACGCCGGACACGCTGGCCGAACTGGATGCGATTGGCGATAAGCCGAAAGCAAGTTGATACCAGGCTGATAAACTGTAGAAACGACAAGGCCCCGGATTCCGGGGCTTCTTCATTGAAACCGCGACACCGTCCAATAATTGGTGCACCGTGTCCCCTACCCCACCAATGCATCACAGACCCACCTTTTATCTGGACGTCACATGACACCCAACGCAGAACATTACAACCCGTCCACCGAATATGCCGACAAGCTGATTTCGCGCATCGGACAAACCCCCTCCTGGATCGCAAAACGCATCGGCGTGACCGACAAGCGCATTCGTTACATCCTCGATGGCGAAAGGACCGTCAAGGGAGAAACCACTCCTATCCAGATGACGTACACTGAGCAGTTTGCCCTTGAGTGCCTGGCCGCTGAGGCTGCGGCCAAGAAGAAATAGAAGTTTATCCGGGCGATAAGTGTGCCTACGGCCTGTGGGCGGTTTGCCCGGGAGCGGACCCGATGAGCCATGATTTTGTCATGTGTCCGTGATTACTATTGGTTGATAACCGCTCTTCCCATCTTGAAGGACTGCACATGTACACTCGCCCAGGTCTGCCTCTTGCCCGCTTTATCGCTCTCGGATGCAGCTTGTTAGTGAGTGCTTGTGACGGTACTAACGGGAGTTTACCTGGCGCACAGTCAACCGCATCTGCTTCGCTCAAAACCCTCGACGGTAAGCCACCCTTGATTATCGGGCATCGCGGCCTGCCGGGATTGTATCCGGAAGAAACCCGGGCCTCTTACGAGCATGCCGCCGATGCTGGCGCAGATTCGCTCGAACTGGATCTGCACATGACCAAGGACTGCGTATTGGTGGCTCGACACAATCCCTGGTTGAGCGACAACACCAACATCAGCGAAGTCGCGAAGACCAACGCCGAAGTTGCACACCGTAAACGCACCGTTCCAGGCGTATTGGTCAATGTCAAATATCCCGCCACGGCAGAAAATGGTCCGGCACAGTACCTGAGTGACTTGACCAACCCCAACGATCCGAAATCAGTATTGAAATCACTGGTCGTTGATGGCGAAGACCACACCAACGACTGGTCAATCAGCGATTTCACCATGGCCGAACTCAGGCAATGGATAGGCGGTACCACTTACGATGCCCGCGACCAGCGCCCAACCGAACTGAACGGCAAGTTGCCGATCCTGAGTTTTCAGGACGTGATCGACATTGCAAAAGCCAAAAGCGCAGCGACAGGTCGCGTCATTACGGTCTATCCAGAAAGCAAGAATCCGATCTGGAACAATGCCCAAGCCATTGCCAATGGTTGCGGCGTACCGGGCAGTCATCCGTTTGAGAAGGCGTTCCTCAAAACCCTCAACGACAACGACCTCAATCGCAAGGAAGCCCCGGTCTTTGTGCAAAGCTTTGATCCGGGCAGCTTGAAATACCTGCGCTCTATCGGCCTGAAATCCAGAGCCGTTCAGTTGGTCGATGGAAACGGAATAAACTTCCAGACGGGCGAAACCATTTTCATCACTGACAAACCCAATACGTTCGTCAGCGGCCGCCCCTATAGCTGGACCGTAGCAGGTGATCCACGCTCCTTCGGTGCGATGCTGACGCCGGCAGGATTGGCCGAGGTCAAGACCTACGCCGACGGCATCGGTCCGTGGAAGCCACAGGCAATGTCGCTCACCGTTGCTGCCGCTCAAGATTCGTCATCCAACCCCAGCTTGGACAAGGTCGACACCCTCAAGCCAACCCGCCTGATCAGCGACGCCCACAAGGCCAATCTGTTCGTTCATATATTCACCTTCCGCAACGAGGCGAAATACCTGGCAGGTGTCTATAAGGGGGATCCAGCGGCAGAATACCTGGCCTTTTTCCGAGCCGGTGTTGACGGTGTATTTACCGATTTCACGCCTAACGCAGTTGCTGCCCGCACTATCTATCTTAAAGAAGTAGCGCGTTAAACGACGCAATCCATACCCTGCTGATGGGGGGCTCATCCTTGAGCCCCTTCAAGCCGCAACACTGAGAAGCCGGGGTCAAGACCACAGGTCGTTTCCAGCGCTATCCAGACCACTTCATTGCATGACTGCAGACTCAGGAATGAAAACGTTTGGGTATCATCCGTACCATCGTGTTATCGCCGACCCAATAATGGTGGAAAAGTCCTGCGCAGGCGTGTAATCCGATCAGCCAGTACCCCGCATTCCCAACCCACTCATGCCAACTTTTGAATTGCTTTGCCATATCAGGATCGAGCGCTATTGGCGAGGGGAGCATAAAGTCAAAGTACGGGATCGGCTTGCCAGCAGCACTGAGCATCAACCAGGCCAGTAGTGGGGTAGCGATCATCAGCCCATACAGTGCCAGATGAGTGATGTGGGCTAACAGCGTTTGCCAGGCAGGTGGCTTGGGCAAGATCGGCGGACTTGCTTTCAAGCGTCCTAACAGGCGCACCCATACCAAGGCGAAAATGGCCATGCCAAACACTGCATGGGTACCGAGAAAGAAACCGCGCAAGGCATCACCACGAGGAATCAACCCCTTGATTTCGATACTGGCATAAACACCGACAAAGAGCGCCAGCATTAGCCAATGCAAAATTATCGATATTTTTGCGTAACGTTGGACGACTGTTTCGTGGGGCATGACATACCTCTTTGCTTTATTGGCACATGGGTGATTTGTTCAAACCACCCCGCTCACATGAATGACGCTTGTCTACCGACTCAAAATCAGAAAAGCAGCGCCATCCTCAAACTTGAGTGCTGGCGCTTGAAGCCAAATGGCGGCGCTCAACCGGACAGCGTCGGCGCGAGATGAAATTGGATGGCAACTTCGAAACCATCTGTCCTGCCCGGCGCAGGTGAGGCTAGCGTCATGCTTGCCTTGACCCCATGGACAATGGTCTTTGCGATCGCCAGGCCCAGCCCCGAACCACTGCTCTCGCTACTGCCCCTGACAAAGCGCTCGGTCAGGCGCTGCAACACCGGCTCCGGCACCGCAACCCCAGCGTTGACCACCCGCAGTAGCCCCTGGTTGGTGAGACTGACCTCGACCGGCTGATCCGTAGCGCCGTATTTCAACGCGTTCTCGATCAGGTTGCGCAACAGGATGCCGAAGGCGTCCGGATCGATTGCCGCACAAACACTGGCCCGCGCCGGAAGTTGCAAGTTGATCCGCCGACCGCTGTTCTGGTTCCACTCATCAACCACATGGGCCAGCAAGGGAATCAGGTCCTGGGGTGTTTCGGACAGTAGCCCGCCCCCTTCGGCCTTGGCCAGTTGCATAAGCTTTTCCGAGAGCCGGACCAACTCCCGCAAGGAGCTTTCGATCTTGGTCGCACGCACGCGCAACGGCCCCTCGGGAGCTTCGTGGCGCAGTCGCTGGGTCTGCGCCAGGGTCGCGGCCAGCGGTGTACGCAGTTCATGGGCACTGTTGGCGGTGAAGCTGCGCTCCGTCTCCAACGCCTTGCGCAAGCGTTCCAGCAGGTGATTGACCGCCTCGGCCAGCGGATCGATTTCAGCCGGCAGGCGCGCCACCTTGATCGGCGACAGATCACCGACGCCACGAACCTCGACGGCCCGGCGATAGGCCAATACGCTGCGCAGGCTGATCCGCACCAACAGCCAGGTACCCAGCAGACTGATGGGAATCAGCGCCAGCAACGGCAACAACAAGGCAAACAGCGCTTCGCGCGCGGCTTCACGACGATGGCTCAGGGGCTCGGCAATCTCGATGAACACCGCTCCATGCCGCGCACTGGCGCCGTACAGGCGGTACTTTTCAGTGGTGGAAAAGCCTTCGCTCGGCGGTTTGCTGAAGATCTCCGGGCTGGCGTCATGGGACTGCATGAGGATTACACCCTCGGCATCGCGCACCCGATAAGCCAGATATTCCTTGTGCATTCTCAAGGTGGGCACGTGTTGTGCCTCGGGCGCCCGGTCACGACTGCCGATCTCCAGCACCGCCAACGGCAGGATGCGTTGCGCGGTTTCTTCCAACGCACTGTCGAACGCTTCGTTCAGCTCATGCTGCACCACCAGCCAGGCGCCGACAGTGCCCCCCAACCACAGCAAGGTCAGGCCCAGGGTCAGGCCCAGGCCCAGGCGTTTCTGCAGGCTTGCGGACGGCTTCATTCGCAGATCAACCGGTAACCCATGCCACGCACGGTTTCAATCATCTCCCGGCCGAGCTTTTTACGCAGGCGGCTGATATAAACCTCGATGGTATTGCTCTCGATTTCGGCGCCAAAGGCATACAGCCGCTCCTCAAGCTGTGACTTGGACAGCAGCGCCGTGGGACGTTGGACAAACGCCTCGAACAGCGCCCACTCACGGGCCGTGAGGTCCACGATCAGGCCGCCGCGCTGCACCGTGCGGGCACTCATATCGACCTGCAGATCGCCGAGTCTGATCTGCGGGTTGGGATTGCCGCTGTACCGTCGGGCCACGGCGGCAACCCGGGCCGAGAGTTCAAACAGATCGAACGGCTTGACCAGATAGTCGTCGGCACCGGCATTGAGGCCGGCTATACGTTCGGATATCTGGTCCTGGGCGGTCAGGATGATCACCGGTGTCACATCCCCCGCCGTGCGCTGCTGACGCAGGAAGTCCAGCCCGCGACCGTCCGGCAGCATCAGGTCGAGCAGGATCAGGTCGTAAGGCGTGGTGCGCACGCTACTGCGTGCATGGTCCAGGCACTGCACCCAATCCACGGCGTGGCCGTCGTCGGCGATCTGCTCGCGTACGGCATCCCCCAGTCCTACGGCGTCCTCGACCAGCAAAACCCGCATGCGGCACCTCTCGTGATGGTTGTCGTGGCACACCTTAAACGCCTTTGCTGACGTGAACCTGAAGATTCAGGTGATTGTCAGGAATGCGCTCCAGGGTATGCCACGCAGACCTCCTCCGGCAGCTGTTTCCAAGGGTTCAGGTTGCTGTCAGCCGGCAGGTCCAGACTCTTGCCACACCGTTCAAACAGGATACCGTCATGAAGACCCTCATCGCCGCAACCTGCCTCGTCGGCGCCCTCGCCCTGCCGGAGTTGGCACAGGCCCGTGAAGTGACCCTGACCACCCAGCTCAAGGACTACAGCGGTAGCGACGCCTATCTGGCGATCTACCTCACCGACGGCAACGGCCAGTACCAGAAAACCCTCTGGGTCGCCGGCCGCAAGGCCAAGTATTACCGGCATCTGAGCGACTGGGCGCGGGGGAGCGGCCAAAGACCCGCCGAATTTGATGGGATCAGCGGCGCCAGCGTCGGCAGCGGCGACACCCTCAAGGTCAGCGTCGAGCTGGCGGACACGTTGATCGATGCCGGGTTCCAGATCCGTATCGACAGCGCCGTGGAGAACCAACGCGAAGGCCGTGCCGACGTCAGCGTGCCCCTGACCGCCAAAGGGGCGGGCAAGACAACCCTCGGTAATACCTACGTCAAGTCCTTTACCTACGACCTGTAACACCTGCTGTTTCCGGAGGCTGAACATGCTTCGCCAATTCCACTCACTGCCCGGCCTGATCGCTGCATTGCTGGTTATGCTCCTGGCCATCAGTGGCGCGCTGCTGTCCATTGACCCGGCCGTCGAGCGCCTGCACAGCGTTCCGAGTGCCACCGGGCAGGTCACTGTCGGGCAATTGGCCGGGCGCGTTGCCGAGCATTTCCAAGGCGTGGAGCAGATCCGCCGCACCGCGTCCGG
Source organism: Pseudomonas gingeri (assembly GCF_013385425.1). Classification (GTDB taxonomy): domain Bacteria; phylum Pseudomonadota; class Gammaproteobacteria; order Pseudomonadales; family Pseudomonadaceae; genus Aquipseudomonas; species Aquipseudomonas gingeri_D. The sequence continues at coordinate 110,592 of NZ_JACAQA010000028.1, forward strand.
AACGGTAATCGTCTACTACAACCAGAACGATCAGGCCGCGATGGAAACGGTCGATCCATTGACCGGCCAAGGCCTCGCGCCCTATGCACCGTCGTCCTTTTCGCGCTGGGTGAAAGACCTGCATCGCTCACTGTTCCTCGGCACACCGGGCCATGCCGTATCCGGCGCAGGCGCGTTATTCATGCTGATGCTGTCGGTGTCCGGCGCGCTATTGCTGGCGCGGCGCCTGGGTGGCTGGCGCAATCTGCTGCGCCCGCTGCGGGGCACGTTCAGCCAGCGCTGGCATTCGGAAGTCGGACGCCTGGCCCTGCTCGGCCTGCTGCTGTCGGCACTGAGCGGGCTATACATGTCCGCCGGCACCCTGGGACTGATCGCCGACGGCAGCCAGGATGAACCGCCCTTCCCCAGTGGGATCAATGTTGCTCCGGCATTACCCGTGGCGAGTCTGCGGGCCTTGCAAACCACCGACCTGAATGATCTGCGCGAGCTGGTTTACCCCAGCCCCGACAACCCACAGGACCTGTTTTCCCTGCGCACGGCACAGGGCGACGGCTACGTGAATCCGGCCAGCGGCGAGTGGCTGTCCTATCAGCCCCATGACGCGATGCTCAGGATTTACGAATGGATTTACCAGTTGCACACGGGCGAAGGCCTCTGGTGGCTGGGCCTGCCACTCGGTGCCTGTGCGCTCTGCGTTCCCTTGATGAGCGTGACCGGCGTCCTGCTGTGGTGGCGCCGCCGCCAGGCCGGTCCGGAGCTGAGCCACAACAGCGACGCGCAATCAGCCGACAGCGTGATTCTGGTCGGCAGCGAAAACAACAGCACCTGGGGCTTTGCCGAGGCTCTACATCGAGCCTTGCACCAGGCCGGCCATCAGGTACACAGCACCTCGATGAATGAATGGACTGGCCAATACCCTGGCGCCAAGCGTCTGTTCATTCTCACCGCGACCCATGGCGACGGCGATGCACCCGCCTCCGCTTCACAGTTCCTGGCGCGGCTTCGTGAGACCGGCCTCAACCCCGGCCAGCCCTTTGCCGTGCTGGGCTTTGGTGATCGACAGTTTGCCCGGTTCTGCCAGTTTGCCCATCAGATCCAGGACGCGATGCTGCAAGCCGGCGGCTCGGCGTTGCTGGCACTGGAAACCATCAACCGCCAATCCTCCCAAGAGTTTGCCCGCTGGGGATACGCACTGGGAGGAGTACTGGGACAGGACCTGACACTGACTCACACGCCCGAGCGCCCGCGCACCCAGGCACTGCGATTGACGGGGCGCATCGTCTACGGCGAACAAGTGAATGCGCCAACCCAGATACTGCGTTTCAAGGCGGTCGGCGAGTTACCGAGTTTCCAGGCCGGTGACCTGGTAGGGATCCTCCCCCCGGGCAGCCCGGTACCTCGCGTCTACTCGCTGGCCAGTCGTTCGGAGGATGGCGTGCTGGAAATCTGCGTCCGTAAACATGAAGACGGCCTGTGCTCGGGGTTTCTGCATGATCTGGACATCGGTGCGCAGATCGACGTCTTTATCCAGCCCAACCCGCAATTCCGTCCGGCATCCGGCAGCCAGCCGGTGATCCTGATCGGGGCCGGGACCGGTATCGGTCCCCTGGCCGGCTTTATCCGTAACAACAAGGACCGTAACGCGATGCACCTGTATTGGGGTGGACGCCACCCGGCCTCGGACTTTCTCTACGAACCGGAGCTCAAGCGCTATCTGGCTGACCGACGCCTCACGGCCTTGCGCGCGGCTTTTTCCCAAACCCAGGAGCGCAGCTACGTGCAGGACCGACTGATCAACGATGCGCTGTCCCTGCGCCGGCTGATTGAAAAAGGCGCCCAGGTATTGGTGTGTGGCCGTCGCGAAATGGCCAGGGCGGTGATGCAGGCGCTGGATGAAGTACTCGCGCCTCTCGACCTCAGCGTGATGACCCTGAAAGCCCAAGGACGCTACCGTGAAGATGTCTACTGAGCTGCAACGCTACAGTTTGAGTGGCGAAACCATGGGGACCCGCTACACCGCCTTGTTCTACGCCGAGGCAGGGATCGATACCGATGCCATTGGCCAGGACCTGGCGCACGCCGTGGGCCGGGTGGACCAGCAGATGTCGACCTGGAAGGCCGACTCCGACCTCAATCGCCTCAATGCCGCCCCCGAACAGGAATGGGTGCCGGTACCCAGGGAGATGATCGGGGTGTTGTCCGCGGCACTGCGAATCAACCAGCAATCCAATGGCGCCTTTGACATCGCCGTTGGTGATCGGGTGCAGGCCTGGGGATTCGGCCCAGGCGAACAGACGGTCACACAACCGCCGTCCGCGACCAGCCCGCCACCGGCCCGCCTGTCGGCCAGCGCGGCCCTGGTGGTCGATACACGACGCAATCAGGTGCGCAAGCGCGCCGCGCTCAACCTTGATTTGAACGGTATCGCCAAGGGTTTCGGCGTGGATGAACTGGCCCGCAGCCTGGAAGACGTTGGTATCACACAGTACCTGGTGGGTATCGACGGCGAAATGCGCGCCCGTGGCGCCAAACCCGACGGCAGGGCCTGGGCCGTGGCCCTGGAAAAGCCCAACCGAGGCGTACGTGAAGTGATGGGGGTGATGGAGCTCAGCGACGCCGCCATTGCAACCTCCGGCGACTACCGACGGTGGGTCGATGTGGCCGGTCGATCCTACGCCCACACCATGGACCCGGCGACCGGCGCACCGCTGAGCAACAAGCTTGCTGCCGTCACCGTAGTGGCGCCCACCGGCCTGCTCGCCGACGCCTGGGCCACGGCCCTGATGGTGCTGGGCGAAAACGAAGGTCCGCGCCTGGCTCAGGAGCGCGGCATGGATGCCTTGTTCGTGTTACGCGACGGGCAGGACTTCAAGCAGATATACGTTTCTGCTGGAAAAGTCGCCTTCTTTTCGACCTCACCTGCGTCAAGCCTTTCCAATGAGCCAGGACATTAATAAGGCGCCGACTGAGCGGCATAATGCGGTTCCAATCATCCAAGGAGCCGGGCCATGTTGTTTTCTGCCTATACCGAAGAATCCCTCAGCGGAATCGGTCATGTCGTCCAGGACATCGAGCAAGTCAACAGACACACCGATGGGTTGCGAAACCGTCTTTCCGGTCTTTTCAAATTCACGGAGAGCCGGTTTGGCGTGAGTTTTTCCATTCCCTCGGGGAGCTACTTCCAGATTGAAGGCCACTTTGGCCTGGTCAGGGCCAACCTGGTCTATGCAAATGAGGGGAACGGGACATTCGCTCGCGTGGTGCTGCGCAAACACACGCTGGATGAGCAGGGAAAAGAGGCATGGCCAGAAATCTGGGCGTTCAGGATTCTGAAGGATGGCGATATTTTGATGAGCGATGCTGGCCCGGTCCTCTACAACTCATGGAATACACCAGACGGGCAGAGAGACGTCGCCACTCAGCCTCTGATTGAATCAATCGTCTTGTCTGCCATGAAGCCTCGGTAAGCCGGCAGGTTGCACCTTCGAGGATGTTCAGGACGTGACGGTTTTCATGGTAGAGCCGCGGAAGATCTTCGAAGAGGTGTGGGAAATGGTCCCCGAGTAGAATACCTGCCCTTATTGCACTCTTTCAGAAAATTAGCGAGCCTAATCAATGATAAAGGCGCGTCACGCCTTACACCTGACGCGCCTTTACAAACGCACTAAAACTAGTGACCGTAAGAAGTCGTACCGCCATAAGTTTTTGTGGCGGCCGTGTTATTAACTTGCCTTACTCGGTACGTGCCTACCGCCCCCAAATACGAGGCGGTAGTACCGGTATTACCCGCAACCTGCACCCAACTCCCCCCAGTCTGCTTGTCAATGTATAACTGCGGGGCACTCCCTGTGCCAGAAGCCGTGACAGTGGAGGCTATGTTAGCCGTGGTACAGGTCGGGCCAATCGTGAAAGGGCCGTAAGCAATCACCATCCCATTAGCGGGAATAGTTCCAGAGTAGGTATCCTTAATTGTCAAGCAGGCCGATGCTTGAAACGATAGAGGCAGCAAAGCCATGAGAGGCAACAAAAATAAACGCTTCATATATTTCCCTATATTGATGTGAGTTTTTTAATTCATTACTCCTGACAGGTGCCTGCTGAGCGCGCCGACCAGGAAATATCACTTTTCAACCATACCTAATAAACTAGCGATTACCAGGATTATGCTTCCATACACACCCCTATTATAAGCCACATAAAATCGTGAAATAACGGGCAAGAAAAAACAACTCGAGAACAGCCACCGTTCGACTCAAACAATATTGGCCGAACCCATCAGCGTAACTTTAGCGGACCGACGATTAATTCGAAGTTCGAGGCGAACAATGCGCCTCGAACAGGATAAGTGCGGGGTATTAAAGGCGCAAGAACCACAGCTTAACAACATCATCACCTCACAATTCCCTGTGCATGAAAGGGCTATAAAACCAACGAGCCATTCCTGCAATTTTCCATATGCAGACATTTAGACACACCTCATCAATGCGCGTCAACGGCTCGCTCTAATTTTCCCAGGACTTAGTGGAGGGTATTTCTAAAAAACCAGGTTTAAGCCCAACAATCTCGACACCCTTTGGCATAGAACCTCCGGACATGATGGCCATTTTTGTCAATGCCCATTCATTGTGCGGCGTTAGAGCACAGAGACTTTATTTCCTCTTATTTGGACCACGACTGGGGGGAACCACAATACCCGCATCAGTCTGATAAGCTGCGATTTATTAAATTGATGCTCATACAAACACTCCATTCCCCCATTTTCGAATGGTCTGACGAACAATCTCAATGATCAGCTCGATCAAGCCGGCGACTGGCTCCGCCTGGCGCAGTCAGAGCAAGCCGCTGGCTGCTTGCCCGAGCTGATTGTCCTGCGCTCCAGAGATGAGGTGCAGCGGAATATGCTGTTGAGCATCACTGGATGGGATTTCGAAGCTACACACTATCTGGAGGTGTAGCTCACTCAGTCCGGTCGACTCTTCTTCCTTTGCCTTGGCCATTCTCGCGTGGTTCGCTGCGATTTCATTGAGAGTTGACACGGTACATCTCCCGGTGACTGACCAAGCGTATCGCTGGAGTCCTGAAGCATTGATTGGATTGCTGCCGCGTCAGAATTACGTCGTTCCGGGGCTGCTACGCCCCTCCTCTGCAAGCCGCAAGCCAGAGAGGGTCGTGCATTGCGCGCCAGGTTTTTAGAGGCGACGAATGGTGTCGCGGCATTATCCATAAACTCGGGAGACGTTCCTGTATATCAGCCCGGTATGCAAAGAACGCGAGTATCTACCGGCCAGAGTTCTCCTTCCTTCATCAGAGGTGAACGTGCGACAGCTATGCTGTTCTGGCGAGCTTGATCGCGCTTTCGGGACATGCCGTCACGCAAAGGCCGCACGACCGGCAGGCATCCGCGTTAGGCGTGTACGCGACTTTCATTCCATGCACTCGTAGTTTGAGACGGTGCATCAAGCCGAGGTCAAGGTAGTCGACCTCGTCGATGCGCCGAATCTCAAACACATTCTCGGGACAGACCTCGAGACAATCGCCCTTACCTTCACAACGCTTCAGGTCGACGATTGGCGCAATCACGCCCGGCTGCTGTTTGCAATTGGTCTTTGATTTCTCGGTCATGTTCGATCTCCCACGTGCCGACCCCGGTCCGATCGGCAGGTCGTCTGAAATTGCTCCCGCTCTTCGGGCGTCATGGATTCCCATTTGCGCCAGTGACGTCGTTCGCGCCGGCCGCCGTGTCCGCGAAATCCGCCAAACAGAATTCGGCTCAACAGCAGCAAGCCCAACGCATGTGCGAAGTCGATCTCCCGGGCTCCGACGAATAGCCCCGGCATCACCCAATTCCATAGAACCATGACCACCCAGCCGAGCACGCCTATAGCCAACACCACCAGGAACGCCTTACCCACCAATCTGATTCGAAATTTCATCCGTCAACTCCTCTAAAATCCCAGTTCGTCGTAAATAGCCCGCAGCCGCTTGCGCAGATGCAGAACTGCGTAGCGTTTGCGCGCAAGCAGCGTATTGAGCGTGACACCGGTTTCCACCGCCATATCCTTGAAGGACTGCCCCTCTAGCTCGTGCGCAATGAATACCTCACGTTGATTCGGCGGCAACTCCTCGAACGCATCCTGTAATGCCTTGAGCAAAAGCGCTCGCGCATAGGCGGCCTCGGGACCACCGTCTCGTGCAGGCAGGGCAAGGTCCAAGCGATACTCACTGCCAGGGTCATCCTCGTCGCCAGACAGTTCTGGCAGCGGCTGCTCTTTCTTCTTGCGAAAGCTATCGATGATGCGGTTTCGTGCGACGCGAAACAGCCACGCACTCGCCTACTCGATCGGAGCTGGAAGTCGGTACGCCTGCACGAATTCATGGAATACATCCTGCAGGATGTCCTCGGCGTCGCCCGGATCCCGTATTCGACGCCGGATAAAATTGGCGAGCCTGGCGCGCTCACGCACCACGGTTGCAGTGATGTCTCTGTATCGTTCGGTCATCGTGTGCGCAATTAAGTGGCTCAATACGCCTGAAGACGTTTCAGAAACGCAAATATTGTGGCCGATTCGAAAAATCGAAGGTCCGCTTCAAGTCGGGTGCAACCGACTGCACCGGTCGAGGGTCGAGCAACGTTCGTGACTGGTTGTTTCGAGTCCAGGTTGAAGAAGAGAATTCAACCCGGGAAAGGCGCAACACAAGAGGCCACGCAAAAAGCTTCCCGCCCGAACCAATCATTGTAAAACTGCGCCTGGCCGAAGTGGCCATGAGCAGCGGCAAGCCCCCCAGTTGTCCTGCAAAAAAGCCAGCCTCTCAGAGCAGAGCTACAGAAGCGTCTACGGTGATGGCACCTAGGTAATGATATAGACTCGAGTGTCTGGCATGCCTTACCCTGCGGGTTTGCCACGAATAGCCGCCCGCCAAGGCTATCCGGAAAATAATCGGTTAGAAGCCAGCTTTCTGAGGCATCTGCAACAGTTGTTGATTACGGTGCAATACCGAGAGGGGGTCATGCAGTCCACCGTCCAACTGATCACTCAACTCGGCAAACAGCATAGATAAAAATGCATAAACAAAAGCGCCACTCGATTGAGTAACGCTTTTGTGAAAGCGCTGAGAGCATTGATTGACGCGTCCGAATCAGCTGAGTCGGACGCTTGCCACTACTGGACGACGTAATCCACCTGATGCCTGGCGATCCGTGAGTTGCCCAAGTCATTGCGTACCCTCAGGTGCTCAGGATGCGTGGCATAAGCCTCAAGCGCTTCAGCGGACGCGAACTCGGTATAGAGCACTACGTCACAGGCATAATCGATCCGGCTGATATCGACACCGACCTCGATCTTCAGCAGCCCCGGAATCAATCCGGCCAACCCTTCGAAGCGTTCCTTGAGAAACTGGCACGCCTGGCGGTTGCTCTCCGGCGTCTCCCCCGCAAGGTTCCACATCACAATATGTTTGATCATCGCGGTCTCCGTGCGGTGTCATCCCGGCCTGACATATCAACCCTTGCTTTTCTGATAGACATCTACGAATACCGCCGCGAGCAGCACAGCGCCCTTGATCATTTGTTGGTAGTCAATGCCGATGCCCATGATCGACATGCCGTTGTTCAATACACCCATGATGAACGCGCCAATGACCACGCCCACCACCTTGCCGACGCCGCCGGAGGCCGACGCGCCGCCGATGAACACGGCCGCAATGACGTCCAGTTCAAAGCCGGTGCCGCCACGCGGTGTCGCGCTGTTGAGGCGGGCGACGAAGATCAGTCCGGCCACGGCGGCCAGTACGCCCATGTTGACGAAGGCGAAGAAGGTCACCCGCGCCGTGTTGATACCCGACAGCCTGGCCGCCTTGAGATTGCCGCCTACCGCGTAGATCCAACGACCGATCACGGTGCGGTTCATGACGAAGGTGTACACCCCGATCAGCACGCTCATGATCACCAGCACTGTGGGGATGCCGCGGTAGGTCGAGAGCAGGTAGCAGAAGTACACAATAAGGGCCGCCACCACGCCGTTCTTCAATGCAAACAGGGCCAGAGGCGCAGCGCTGCCGCCGCTTTTCAGGGTGCGCGCGCGACTGCGATATTCAACCACCCAGAAGGCCACGGCCACCGCGATACCCAGCAGCAAGGAGGTAATGCGCAGGTTTTCATTGGCGAAGACGTCGGGGATGAAGCCCGAACTGATCGCCGAGAACGCCGGCGGAAACGGCCCTATCGACTGCCCTTGGGAGATGGCAATAGTAGCGCCGCGAAAGATCAACATACCGGCCAGGGTGACGATGAACGAGGGCATGCCCCAGACAGCTACCCAGTAGCCTTGCGCGGCGCCGATCAGCCCACCACAGAGCAGGCAGATCAGGGTCACACTGAAGAAATCCAGGCGATATTGGACCATCAACACCGCCGCGATCGAACCGATCACGCCGACCACCGAACCGACCGACAGGTCGATATGCCCGCAGACGATCACCATCAACATACCCAGCGCCATCACCACGATGTAGCTGTTCTGCAGCAGCAGGTTGGTCAGGTTCAGCGGCTGCATCAATGCCCCGCCGGTGGCCATCTGGAAGAACACCATGATGACGATCAGCGAGGCCAACAGACCGTATTCACGGGCGCCACGCTTGAAGGATGTCAGGGCATTGGGTTTGTTGGATGCGAGAGGCATGCTGACTTCGCTCACTGGATCACCTCGTTTTTCATGATTGCGTGCATGATTTTTTCCTGCGATGCCTCGGCGATCGGAAACTCGCCGACAAAGCGTCCTTCGTTCATCACATAGATACGGTCACAGGTGCCGAGCAACTCCGGCATTTCCGAGGAAATCATGACCACGCCACGACCTTCGCTGACCACTTGATTGACCACCCCATAGATCTCGTACTTGGCCCCCACATCGATACCGCGGGTGGGCTCGTCGAGGATCAGTACCTTGGGATCGGAGAACAGCCACTTGCCCAACACGACTTTCTGCTGGTTGCCACCGGAAAGTTTCTCCACCGATTGGCTCACGTCCGGGCAGCGAATCCGCAGGCGCGCGCGGTAATCGACGGCCACCGCCGTCTCGCCCAGTTCGTTCATGATCCAGCGCTTGGAAACGGCGGCCAGGTTGGCCATGGAGGTATTGCGGGTGATGCTCTCCCCCAGCACCAGGCCGGCGCCCTTGCGGTCTTCGGTAGCGTAGGCCAGGCCTTGATCGATGGCCTTGCGCACCGTACCAAGGTCGACTTCGCGCCCTTCGATACGCGCCTTGCCGCGGATGTTCACGCCATAGGAACGCCCGAATACACTCATGGCAAACTCGGTGCGGCCAGCGCCCATCAACCCGGCGATCCCCACCACTTCGCCCCGGCGTACATGAAAATTGATATTGCGGATACGATCGCGGCCTGGACGCTCCGGGTCGCCGACCGACCAGTCCTCGACCTCGAACAAGGTCTCACCGATCTCGGCCACCCGCGACGGGTAGCGGTCCGACAACTCGCGGCCGACCATGGAACGAACCACGCGACCCTCGTCGATCTTCTCGACACGGCAATCGATGACGTCGACGGTGCTGCCGTCACGGATCACGGTGATCTCATCGGCGACCCGGCCGATCTCGTTGAGTTTGTGGGAAATGATGATCGAGGTGATGCCACGGCCCTTGAGTTCGAGCATCAGCTTGAGCAAGGTGTCGCTGTCCCTTTCGTTGAGACTCGCGGTCGGCTCGTCGAGGATCAGCAAGCGCACATCCTTGGCCAGCGCCTTGGCGATTTCCACCATCTGTTGCTGGCCGATGCCGAGGTTGCCCACCAGCGTCTGCGGCCGGGCGTCGAGGCCAACCCGAGCCAGCAGCTCGCGGGCCCGCAGGTGCGCCTCGTCCCAGTCGATCACCCCGTGCCGGGAGATCTCGTTGCCCAGAAACAGGTTTTCGGTAATCGACAACATCGGCACCAGCGCCAGTTCCTGGTGAATGATGCAGATCCCCAACGCCTCGCTGTCGCGCAGGCCGTGGAAGGTCCGCGGCACGCCGTCGAAGACGATGTCGCCGTCGTAGCTGCCGTGGGGATACACGCCACTGAGGATTTTCATCAAGGTCGATTTGCCGGCACCGTTTTCACCGCAAATCGCATGGATTTCCCCATCGCCAACCTGGAGGTTGACCCCGCTGAGCGCCTTGACCGGGCCAAAGCACTTGCGGATGTCACGCATGTCGAGAATCGTTTTGCTCATTTTCTCTCTCCTGCCAGGCGGGCTGCCGAACCGCGCAGCCGCCGGCACAATCACAAGCGACTAGCGCAACTGCTCAGGGGTGTAGAACTTGGTGTCGTCGACCAGGACTTTCTGCCAGTTCTTGCCATCGACCAGTTGTGGGGTCAGCAACTGAGTGGGCACGATCATCGAGCCGTTGTCGTAGGACGTGGTGTCATTGACGCTTACCGCCTTGCCGCTCAACGTCGCGTCCATCATCTGTGCCGCCGCGCCGGCCAGAGCCCGGGTATCCTTGAAGATGGTCGAAGACTGGTCGCCGCGAATGATCGACTTGATGCTGGAGATTTCCGCATCCTGGCCGGTGACGATCGGCATGGCCAGCTTGCCACTGCCATAACCCACACCGCGCAGGGATGACACGACACCGGTGGCGATCTGATCGTTCATCGCCAGTACCGCGTCGAGGTGGGCCGTACCATAGAAGGCGCTGAGCAGGTTATCCATGCGCGCCTGGGCCTGGGCACCGTCCCAGTTCGGGGTGGCGACCTTATCGATGGCTTGCTGGCCACTGCGGATCACCAGCTTGCCGCTGTCGATGTAGGGCTTGAGCTGGGACATCACGCCGGCATAGACCACATGGGCGTTGTTGTCATCGGTGGAGCCGGCGAAGATCTCCAGGTTGAACGGGCCCTTGCCCTGCTTGAGCGCCAGCGAGTCGACGATCGACTGGCCCTGCAGCACGCCGGTGCGGTAGTTGTCGAAGGTGACGTAGTAATCGAAGTCCTTGGAGTTGCGGATCAGCCGGTCATAGGAGATGACCTTGATGCCTTTTTCCTTGGCCTGCTTGAGCACGGCGGTCATGGTCGTCCCGTCGATGGGCGCGACGATCAGGCCCTTGATGCCCTTGACCATCATGTTCTCGATCTGCGACAGCTGGGTCGGCGCCTCGTACTGGGCGTATTGCAGGTCGGTGTCGTAGCCAAGCTTCTTCAACGAGTCGACGATATTGCTGCCATCGGACACCCAGCGGGCTTCGGTTTTCGACGGCATGGCAATGCCGATAGTGCCTTTGCTGCTGGTCTCCTGCTTGGAGCAGGCGCTGATCGCCAACCCCAACAATACCGCTGCGGCAACCTTGATAATCGTGTGCATAACGCCCTCTTCTTTATTGTTGTTGTCATTTCTCAGGGACGCAGAGTCCCTTTCGGCTCAAAACGACTGAGCCGAACGGGTCTCCTCGCCTATCGGGACTGCGGGTTATCTACAACGCCAGCTGGACTTCCTGGCCGTTCGCATCGGCGGACTCGAACAGCGCTTCGAGGATGACGTTGATGTCATGGGCCTGGGTGGCCGGCACCGTCGAGGCGCTACCGGTGCGCAACGAGGTGACGAACGCGGCGGCCTCGCGATCGAAATACACCGGGTTGCCGATCTCGGCGATTTCCGGGGAGTAGACGGTCTTGCGCACCGCCCAGATCTCCGGGAAGCTGTTCTCGTTCCAGTGCGTCCAACCTTGCTGGTGGCCGTTCTTGCCGTCGTGGTAGAGCTTGTACGAAGCTGGCATCGGCGTGGAATGCATCACCCCATGGGTGCCATAGGCGGTGATGTCCCAGCTCTCGGTCCAGGGCATCGGGTCCCAGGACATAAAGTCGATGGTGACCAGCTTGTCGTCGTAGTTGAGCACCGCGCCCACCGCGTCCTCGCGGGCCGAGTCACTCATCTGTCCGGCAAATTTGGTGATCCGTGCGTTGACCGATTTGGGTTTGCCGAAGTGCAGCAGGATCCGGTCGATGGTATGGCAACCAATCACATAAAACGCCCCGCCTCGGTCGCCGGGCTGCTTCATATGGTTGGTATCGGCCTCATCGTGGGAGCAACCGGCGTGCGCGCGAACCTGCAAGACCTTGCCGATTTCGCCGCTCTTGAGCACCTGCTGCATCTTTTCCACCGACGGCGCGTAACGCCAGCAGTAGCCGACCTGGAACAAGCCGCCGGTGCGTTCGACGGCCTCGACGATGCGCCGGGTGTCCTGGGTGCCACGGCCCGCCGGCTTCTCGCAGAGCACGGCCTTGCCGGCCTGCAGCGCTTCGATCGCCCAGTCGGCCATCAGGTAGCTCTTGGGATGCACCAGCACCACGTGCACATTCGGGTCGGCCAGGATCTCTGCCTTGCTGCGGGCCTGCAGGCCCAGTGCATCACAGAACGGATCGAGCAACGGGCTGTCGTCATAGGCGCCGAGAAACTCCACGTCGGCCATGCGCTGGAAGGCCTTGACCCGGCCCGAGGTGTGCGGGTGAGTAATCCCCAGGCAGGCCACGCCGATGCGGATACCCTGCTCAAGCTTGTAGGACATAACGATTCTCCTGGTGTACTTGTCCAAAAATCCAAACCACTCAGCCTGCGTCAGAGTCTGACGGCGCGTCCGGTCTTGACCGACTCCACGGCGGCATCGGCCAGCTGCAGCGCCTTGAGCCCATCCTGCACGGTGGTCGGCATAGGTTTGTTATGCGCCAGTGCGTCGATATAGGCATCCAGTTCGGACTTGTAGGCTTGCTGATAGCGCTCGAGGAAGAAGTTCAGCAGCGGTTCGCGGGCGTCGGTGACGTCCTGGCTCCAGCGGCGAATGGTGGTCGGACGCAGGTTGTCCATCTGCAGCATGCCCTTGGAGCCAAATACTTCGATGCGCTGGTCGTAACCGTAGACCGCGTTACGGCAGTTGTTGATGTGGCACTGTTTGCCGGAGGCGGTTTGCATCTGCACCATCGCGGTGTCGTAGTCGTCGTACTTTTCCATCATGGCCGGGTCGATCAGGCGGCTGCCGATGGCGCTCAGTTCGACCGGTTCCTCACCCAGCAGCCAGCGGCCGATGTCCAGGTCGTGGATGGTCATGTCGCGGAAAATACCGCCGGAATGCTGGATGTAATCCTCCGGCGCCAGGCCCGGGTCGCGGCTGGTGATGATCACCTGGCGAACCTCACCGATATCGCCGGCGTCGATGGCCGCACGCATTTCGGCAAAGGTGGTTTCGAAGCGGCGATTGAAGGCCAGCATCACCCGTCCGTTCAGCCGCTCGACCTCCTCCACGGCCGCCAGGCTCTTGGCCATGTCCAGGTCGATGGGCTTCTCGCACAGCACCGCCTTGCCCTGGCGCACCGCGCGCAGCATCAGGTTGATATGGGTGTGCGTCGGGGTGCCAATCACGATCGCGTGAACATCGGCCCGATCAATCGCCGCCTCACAGTCGGTCATGGCCTCGGCACCGAGTTCATCGGCCAATTTGCCCGCGGCGTCGGCGAACGGGTCGGCGACGACGACCAGTTTGGCGAACTTGCTGGCCGCCACGTTGGCGGCGTGGATCTTGCCGATACGACCTGCGCCCAGCACTGCGATACCCACCATATTCATATCTCCTGAACTCAATTATTCGTTGTTTTAGCGGTAAAAAACGTCACTGTGCAGCCAGCTATCAAGCCTGGAACCTGATGTGCTCGAACTGTGCAATCGTTGTGTCAAAGGCTTTCTTGGCGGCCACCTCAAGGGGCAGCTTGCGCAACTCGGCGCTGATCAGCTCGACGCCCCACGGTCCCCGGTAACCGACATTGACCACCTGTTGGATAAACGCCGGAACATCCAGTTCGCCCTCGCCGCAGCACTTGCGGTGGTGGGTCGAGTCGTTGAACAGCGACTCGACGATGGCGTGGTTGGCATCATCCAGCTCGATCGACTTGATCAGCTCCAGCGGCAGCTTGGCGATTTCATCGAAGCTCATGCCGCCGCGCGCCACGTGCCAGGTGTCCACCAGCAAGCCACCGTTGGGGCGTACGTCCTGGGCCACGGCAATCGCCCGGTCGATGGTGTTCACGCTGGAAAATGGCAGGAATTCGATGACCACATTGACGCCAAAGGGTTGGGCACGATCGCAGAGGATGGCAAAGGTTTCGCGCATGCGCGGTACATCCGGCGGCCCTTCCTCGAACAAACCGCCGGCCACCTTCAGGCTGCGGGCGCCCAGTTCCCCACCGATTTCCAGCAATTCATCGCGGATCTTGTCGGAGGCCGCACGCGGGGCACCGTCCAGGTGCCAGTCGACGAGAAATTCGACTTCCACATGCTTGATGCCATTGTCCTGGAGAATATTGCGGACCGTGGCAATACCCAGCTTGGCGACATTGTGCACAAGGTCGGCATGCACGAAGCCCATGCCGCGCCAGCCGGCCTTGGCCGCCGCTTCGGCCCGGGCCTGCAGCGAGAACGGGCTGATCTCGCTGGGCGCGCCAGGGTAAGTGTCACCCGCGAGGGTCCAGTAAGCGGCAAGCAGTTCAATAGATTTATCGGGCATGACAGTCACTCATCCAATAAGGGAACGAAGGGTCGATCAATCAGGCCGGGGCCAGGACAAAGTCCCAATTGACGGCCAAAAACGGTACCGGCAAGTCGTAGCGTTCGGCCGTGGCCGCATCGGTTTGCGTGGTGAACTCGGCAATCAGTTCTTTCTTCACGCCGAACACCGTGTCCTCGTGCAGGTACGGGCAGTCGGGGGTGAAGATGTGCGTGATGACCTGGTCGTAACCGCGGGCCGTGACGATAAAGTGCAGGTGCGCGGCGCGGTTCGGATGCCGCCCCAGCTGCCCCAGCAACTTGCCCACCGGGCCGTCGGCGGGAATCGGGTAATGCCGCGGCTTGACCGTGCGAAAGGCATAGCAGCCGTCGGCATCCGTGGTGAACAACCCGCGCAGGTTGTAGTCCGGTTGCAGGCCTTTTTGCTGCACGTCGTAGAAGCCATCGTCGTTGGTCTGCCAGATGTCCAGCGTCGCCCCGGCAATCGGCTTTCCGGCGGTGTCCAGCACCCGACCGCTGACCAGGGTCGGCTGGCCTTTGCCGTCCAGGCAGATGTTCGCGCCATTCGCGTAACGAGGCGCATCGGCGACATAGAACGGGCCAAGGATGGTATTGGGCGTGGCGCCCTGGGGCCGACGGTGGTTGATCGCATCCACCAACATGGTGGCCCCGAGCACGTCCGACAGCAGGATGTATTCCTGGCGCCAGTCGGTGCACATCTGCCCGGTCCGGGTGAGAAATTCGATGGCCTTGAACCATTCGTCGTGGGTCGGCTCGATTTCCTTGATCGCCGCATGCAGATGCCGGGTCAGCACCGCCATGACCTCGTGCAGGCGCGGATCGGCATCGGCGCTGATCCGGGCGTTGACGATTTCGGCGGAGCGTTGTTCCTCGAAGAGTCCACCAATAGGCGTGGCGGTATCCAGGTGCGCAGTCATGAGCTGATGTCCTTGATCGTTATTCTTGAAAGCCGGCGTGCAGGTTTCAAAGCCGAACGCCGGGTCGGCGGTCAGTACGCGGTGGCTTCGCCGGCCCGCCATGGGCGGCCGCTCAAACGCTGTTTCATGTGCTGTTCGATCTCTTCCAGGGTCAGTCCCTTGGTCTCTGGCAGCCAGAGGGTGCAGAAGATGATCGAACCGATATTGATCACCGCGAAGAGGAAGAAGGTCATGCCCCCCAACGTGCTCAGCAGGACCGGGAAAAGGAAGGCGACAATGGCGTTGAACACCCAGAACACACTGACGGAAATACCATTCATCAAACCCCGGACATGGGTCGGAAACAGCTCCGACATCAATAGCCAGTACACCGGGCCGATGCACATTTGCATGAAGAACAGGAACGCCAGGACACCGGACAAAGCCAGGTAGCTTTGCAGCAGCGAGTGCGGCATGAAGTTGATCACCAGGCCAAGGAAGATCTGCGCCATGACCACCACGGTCAGCCCCATCAGCAGCATGGAACGGCGGCCCATGCGATTGATCAGCCACATCCCGATCAACGTGGCGATGACCGACACCAGGCCATTGCCAATGGTCGCGATCAGGGCCGCGTTGGTGCCCATGCCGGTTTCCTTGAGAATCATCGGCGTGTAATACATGAAGGCATTGACGCCGGTGAACTGGATGACAAAGCCCAGGCCGATGCCAATGGCCAGCAACTTCAGCAACCAAGGCTCCTTGAGTGTGCTGAGGACACTGGCGTGGCGCTGCTCCACCGCACATTGGGCGATGATGGCCTGCAACTCACGGTCCACTTCCAGGGAGGTATCGCGAATGCCAGTCAGCGTGGTTTTCGCCTCGGCGATGCGCCCTTTGCTGACCAGCCAGCGTGGCGAGGTGGGCACGAAGTGCATGCCGATATACAGCAGCACGGCGGGTATCAGCGCGATCGCCAGCATGTAGCGCCAGATCGACGGGCTGTCGAACAGATGCGCCAGGCCGGCGCTGGCGATATAGGCCAGGCACTGCCCGGAGACGATCATCAATTCGCTCTGGCAGACCAACCGTCCACGGTGCCGTAGTGCCGCCAGCTCGGCGATCAGTACCGGCACGGTAGAGGATGCGCCGCCAACCGCAATGCCCAACACGAAGCGGGTGGCAACCATGGCCCACAGCGTCGGCGCGACCGCGGTGCCCAAGGCGCCCACGGCAAAGAGCATGGCCAGGGCCTTGAGCACCACCAGGCGACCATAGCGGTCGGACAGTTGCCCGGCGAACAGCGCACCAAAGGCGCCGCCGAAAATCAGCGCCGAGGCCACCAGGCCCTCGGAGACCGGGCTCAAGCCCAGTCCGCCGTGACCGGCATCGAGCGCCATGAACGGCAGCGCGCCAGAGATGACCCCGGTGTCATAACCGAACCCCAGCGAGCCCATGGTGGTGATGGCAGCGATACGCCAGAGAATTTTCGACGATGCACTACCGGCAGTGTGGTGATTCGACATGAGGTCAACCTTTATTGAAATTATGTGTACGCTCAGTGGAAGTGAGACTACTGCGATTGAATCGGAAAACAAATGCCTGGATGGCAAATGTGTTTTCCGCTGGGTGGAAAACTGCGCCACCGGCTGGCGGCGCTCGCTTTGTCCGCGGTGATAGCCGTCCGAGGCTCTAGAACTTGGCCTGCACCTTCAGGCCGGCAATCAGCGCCGCATCGATCTCACGTACGCCGCCAGGGTTTTTCACGTATTGCAGGTTCGGGCGTACGGTCAGCCAATTGCTGACATGCACGCCGTAGTAAATCTCGCTGCTGATTTCGTTGTACTGCACCGGCAGATAGCCCGGATTGTCGTAGTCGCTGATACCGTTTTGCTGGTTCTGCAACTGGGCTCGCTCACGATAGGCGGGGTTGGTATGGACCTCGGCGATTCCGACACCCAGGTCGTCCAGGGGACGACTGTCGAAAACGCCCTTGTAGACGATCCCCGCCTGGATGAAATGGTCGACGCGACTGGTGGCCTTGTCGTGGGCGGTGAGGTTGGCAAATACCGACAGGCCGCGGCGGCTGTCGCCATCCCGGGCGGTCAGTTGTTGCTGGGCGACCAGCCAGTAGCCATGCCGGCTGGAATGCTGCTGGAAGGCATCGCCACTGAGGGGCTGCGGGTTACCGTTGACGTCATCCAGTACATCGTCGGCCTTCGCCGTGCTCTTGTAATAGCCGAGCCGATATTCACCCGCCAGCCCGTTGACCTTCGGACTCCAGACCACCTCAATGGGGATCACCGCGCCCTTGGTGCCGCTGCCGCTGAGCTTGAAGCCGTTATCACTCTCCAGATAGGAAGGGTTTTGCTCAAAGACGCCGATCTGTGCGTACACCTCAGGGGTGAACTGATACCGGGTGCGCAGGGCCCATTGGCTGACGGGCCAGTTGTACCAGATGTCGCCGATCCAGTTGGCCGCCTGAGCACCGCAAAATGGCGTGCTCTGAAAGTCGCAGGGGAAGCTGTTGAAATCCGAGCCTTCGTCGAAGCGACCGGCCTTGATGTCCAGGGCGCCATCAAGCCAGGCCTTACTCATCCACATCTGGGTCAACCGCCAGGTCTGCCCCCGGCCATACACTTCCTGCGACGACGAATAAGCGCCGACTCGCGGATCGGCCACCCGATCGTTGGTCAGGTTGCGCCCATCGCGCTCTGTGACCGTGAATTGAAACTGAGTGTTTTCCCAATCGAGGATTTTTTGCAGGTCGGCCTTGAAGCCGACGGCGTATTGCTCGGTCCAGCGGGCGGTGACGTTTTTGTCATAGCCACCGTGAACATTGGCGGCCATTTCTCCGGTGTAGCCCAACTCGATATCGACACCCTGGTCCAGCCACTTGCTGCGCTGCCCACCCCAGTCACCGGTCATCCAGCGGGAGTCCTGGGCAAAGGCTTCATCGGCGGCACAGGCAAAACCGGGAATCAGCAGGCAAAAGCTGACCGCAACCGTGCACTTGGCAAAGTTTTTCATGGCGTGACGTTTCCTTATTGTTAGTCTTGTTGTTAACGCGCAGGCGAATTGAAGCCGGGCTCAATAATGCCAACTTAATAATCGTTCAAAGGAAGCCGGGGCCGTGTCGAACATAAAAGTCCTCCAGCACCAGCGCCACGGATCATAGGACCTGAAAGTTGCAGTGAATACCCAGCAAAACTATAAATGTGAATTCCGCCCAGCGGAAAACCGCCTTAGCGTGTCCAGTAGCGTTCGTACTCATGTTGGTTAAAGTCGGCCAGCAAAAAGTCGATGAAGACGCGCAACTTCGCAGGCATATAACGACGGCTTTGAAAGGCCATATTGATGGTCAACCTCGGTAGATCCCAATCATCCAACACTGGAATCAAGCGCCCGGCCACCAGATCGGCGTTGATGATGTATTTGGGCTGCACCAGGATACCGCCGCCAGCCAGGGCGGCGGCGCGGACAATCTGCCCATCGTTGGTTTCCAGTATCGGCTCGACCTTCAGGGCCACCTCCTCCGCACCTTTGGTAAAACGCATCACCCGTGGCTGGTTGGCATGGCTGTAGATCAACAGGTCATGCTGAGAAAGATCCGCGATGGTTTTCGGCGTGCCCTTGCGTTGCAGATAACCGGGCGACGCCGCCAACACCCGGCGCGTTTCGGCCAGGCGGCGAATGGTGATATTGGAGTCGGGCTCGTACTCGCGGGTTCTGATCGCCAGGTCGATTTCGCTGTCGATGATGTCGAAATAGCGGTTCTCACCCAGCACCTTCACGGTGATGTGTGGGTACATTTTCCGAAAGGCCGGGATCAGCGGGGCAATGTGCAACATGCAGAACGAGATCGAGCCGGTAATGGTCAGCGTGCCGACCGGCTGGACCAACGACTCGCTGAGTGACGCTTCGGCCTCCTTCAATTCCCCCAGCAGGCTTTTGCAGCTGGTGTAGAACTGATGGCCCGAGTGGGTCAAGGCCAGGCGCCGGGTATTGCGGTCGATCAGACGGACATTGAGACGCTGCTCCAGCGCCACCAGGTGCCGGCTCGCGGCGGCATTGGACAAGCCCAGTATTTCCGCGGCTTTGCTCAAGGTGCCGACTTCCGCGGTCAAGACAAAAAGCTCCAGTTCGGTCAGTCGATCCAAGGTGTGCTCCCTTCTTATTTTTTCACAT
Organism: Pseudomonas gingeri; assembly: GCF_013385425.1. GTDB lineage: Bacteria > Pseudomonadota > Gammaproteobacteria > Pseudomonadales > Pseudomonadaceae > Aquipseudomonas > Aquipseudomonas gingeri_D. The sequence goes on from NZ_JACAQA010000028.1 coordinate 130,239, forward strand.
ATGAAATAAAGAATTCCAGAAACGGACTTTTCTTACATCCAGCGGAACTATAACGTGCGGCGCAGTGGCCTGAGAAGTGAAGTTACCGACATCGCAAAAAATGCCGCGGTGCCGATGGGCCGGAAAAGTTCAGGGAGTCGAGATGCGCAATTTGGACGAAATGACCATCACCCAGGCGGTGTTGGCCAATAACAGTGGTACGGCCGATGCGCGCCTGTGCGCCGTCATGACCAGCCTGGTGCAACACCTGCACGCCTTTGCCCGTGATATCAAACTGACGGAAAAAGAGTGGCAGAGCGGCATCGACTTTCTCAGCCAGGTCGGCAAAACCTGTTCGGCCGACCACCAGGAGTTTGTGCTGTTATCCCACGTCCTCGGGCTATCGACCCTGGTGCTCGCACAGAACGACAAGAAACCCGCCGGCTGCACCGAGGCCGCGGCGTTCCACGTGTTGCCCGAGCACGAGCCCAGCGTCCACGACCTGGGCGCCGACCTCAGCGGGGAACTGGATGGCCCGAAAGGCTACGTGCATGGCTCCGTCCGTGATGCCAAGGGCAATCCCATCCCCTACGCGGCCCTGGAAATCAGTCTGGCCGCTGGCGCCAGCCTGGCCGAACGCGCCCTGCTACAGGCCGATGAACGTGGCCAATACCACTTCTGCACGGCGATACCGAACAGCCAACGTATCCCCCATGACGGCCCTGTCGGCCAGCTGCTCAGCGCTCTCAACCGCCATGCCTGGCGGCCGGCCCACCTGGAATTCACCGTCAGCGCCGCCGGCTATCAACGCTTGACCACCCAGGTATTTCGCGAGGGTGACCCCTATCTGGATTCAGATGCGGTGTTTGGTGTGCGCTCTTCACTCATTACCGAATGGCAACGACAGGACGCCGGCATGACCCCGGCCGGCACACTGAGTCGCGATCCGTTTTATAGCTTGGCCTTCGATTTCGTCCTGGCGAAGGATGCGGTCAGCTAAGCGCATGGTTATTTCCCGTTTCGAGGTCAGCATGAACGACAACGTGTCCCTTATCGCTTTAATCAGCTCATTAGAACAACAACGCTACCAGGCGATGCAACAAGGCGACCTCGAAGCTTTCCAGCGTTTGGCCCATAACGAGTTGGTTTATGTGCACTCCAATGGTGTCCGGGACACGCTGGCCAGTTACTTGAATAAATGTCGCAACGGTCTTTATCTCTATCACCGAATAGAACATGTCGTGCAGGAAGTGCGCACTGTCGGCGATACCGCCCTGGTCTTTGGCGAAATGTCCGCCGATATCGTTTCCCACGGCGTGGCCAAAACCCTCAATAACCGAACCCTCAGCGTCTGGCTCAAGACGGCAGCGCATTGGCAGCTACTTGCCTATCAACCCACGCCTATCGTCCAGCGTCCAGCACCTGCATCCACCCCAGGAGACCTGCCCAATGTCAACGCCCCCCTTCATCTATAACGGTCAGCCGTCGCGCGTCATTTTTGGCAAAGGCTCGCTGCAGCAACTGGAGGCGGAAATCGATCGATTAGGCGCCAAGCGGGCGCTGGTCCTCTGCACGCCGGAACAACGCGCCCAGGCGGAAAACATCGTTCGATTGCTCGGCAGCCGGGCCGCCGATATTTTCGACAAGGCGGTCATGCACGTTCCTATCGAGACGGCACGGGAAGCCCGTGAAGTCGCACGCAAACTGGGAGCCGACTGCGCCGTGGCCATCGGTGGCGGTTCAACCACCGGGCTGGGCAAAGCCATCGCCATGGACTCCGGGCTGCCGATCCTGGCCATCCCGACCACTTACGCCGGCTCCGAGATGACCCCGGTCTTCGGCCTGACCGAGAACGGCCTCAAGCGTACCGGCAAGGATCCGCGGGTGCTGCCCAAGACGGTGATCTACGACCCGGAGCTCAGCGTCAGCCTGCCCCTCGAGATGTCGATCACCAGCGGCATGAACGCTATCGCCCACGCGGCCGAAGGCTTGTACGCCCAGGATGGCAATCCGGTCATGTCGTTGATGGCCGAAGAAGGCATCAGGGCCCTGGCCGAAGGCATGAAACGCATCCATCGCAACCCGACCGACCTCGATGCCCGCGGCGATTGCCTCTATGGCGCGTGGCTGTGCGGCACCGTGCTCGGCAACGTCGGCATGGCCCTGCATCACAAGCTTTGTCACACCCTGGGCGGCAGCTTCAACCTGCCGCATGCGCAGACCCATACGATCGTGCTTCCCCACGCCATCGCCTACAACCAGTCCGCGGCGCCAGGCTTGTCGCGTATCTGCCGGGCGCTGAACGTCGACGATTGCAGCCCCGCGGCCGCCCTGTTCGACCTCTCCAGCTCCCTGGGGGCGCCGACACGCCTCAAGGATCTGGGCCTGACCGAGGCCGACCTGGATCGCGCCACGGACATTGCCCTCGCCAATCCTTACTGGAACCCACGGCCCATCGAGGCAGCAGCGATTCGCCAACTGCTGCAGGATGCGTTCGATGGCGTTCGTCCACAGTAAGACAACATGGACTGCACGGATGCCGCTCAGTAAGGCAGGTTGAACGGCGTGACGATCTGCACCTGGGAGGGTGCGATCGGCCCGTCCTTCCACAGCCGATGAAATTGCAGGATGTGCAGGAACACATGGCGAGCATCGATCTGCAGATTGTGGTCGATGATCGCGGCGATTTTTTCCTCGGCCAGCAACTGGCGATTTTCCTCATCCAGGTCGTGGCCGATAAACACCTCCAGCGGCCGCGCCGATGCCGCGAACGCATCGACGATCGCCCGGTTACCGCCCCCCACGCTGTAGACCGCCTTGAGGTCGGGATGCTGCCTCAGCGCCTCGGTCACTCGTTCAAGGGTGCGTTCGTACACCCCGTAGCCACCGCTGATGTCCAGCACGCGCAAATGCGCGGCGCGGCCACGCAGCCACATGCGAAAGCCCATTTCGCGCTCTTCCTCCCCGCGAAACAGCTCGCTGCCGATCACCACCGCCACCTCCTGCGACTGCGGCCCCAGCCAGCGTGACAACAGGTACGCGGCGGTCTGTCCGGCGGTGCGGTTGTCCATGCCGACATAGCCGATGCGCTCGCTGTGGGGCAGGTCGGTCACCAGGGTCACCACCGGAATCCCGGCCGCGGCCAACTGCTTGACCGCCAGGTTCACCGCCGGCTCGTCGGCGGCCTTGAGCACCACGCCCTGACTGCCCATATCGAGGCAGCGCAACAACTGGTCGTGCATCGCCTGGGGTTCGATTTCTTCGAACAGGTGAAAACGTGGGGCAATGCGAAACGGCGCCAGGCTCGCCAGTTGGGTGATGATCGCCGCCCGCACCGCCGCACTGAAGCGGCGCGGCGTGTGCATGATCACATCGATATGAAAGGTGCGCCCCACCGCCAGGCCGTTCTTTTCCTGGGCTTCGAGCTCAATCAAGGCCTGCTCGATACGGCGCTGGGTCTGATAATGCACGCTGCCACGCTGGTGCAGTACGCGATCGACCGTAGCCTTGCTGACCCCCGCCTGGGTGGCCAGTTGCTTGATGGAGAAGTGTTTGGCGCGTTCGATCATGGTTTCAGCCTGAGGTTTTTTTGAGGTCTTTTCGGGCGTTATCGAGGTCAGCACGATGCTAGTCTCAATTTCGCCGAGCGTCGAGCCGGTACCTTGATAACAACAAAAACCAGGAGAAGCGCATGTCTGAAAGCAACCTCGCCACCTCGTTCAATGGCCAGTACTTTGTCGTCACCGGCAGCACGCAGGGCCTCGGTGCCGCGGTGGCCCACACCCTGGCCCGCCGCGGTGCGGCCGGCCTGATCATTTGCGGGCGACGCCCCGAACAGGGTCAGGCACAGGTGCGCCAATTGGCGGAACTGGATTGCCAGGCGTTCTTTGTCCAGGCCGACCTGGAGCAGATCGACGACTGCCGCGCGGTCATCGATGCCGCCCGCACCCACTTCGGTACCCTGCACGGGCTGGTCAACTGCGCCGGCATGTCGGATCGCGGGAGCATCCTGGACACGGCTCCGGAACTGTTCGATCGCCTCTTCGCAGTCAACGTACGAGCGCCGTTCTTCCTCATGCAGGAAGCGCTGAAGCTGATGATCAGCCAGGGCGTGGAAGGCGCCATCGTCAATATCCAGAGCATCGTCGGCCACGGCGGCCAGTCCTACCTGACAGCCTACTCGGCCTCCAAGGGCGCGCTGGCGATCCTGACCAAAAACGTCGCCTTCAGCGCCCTGCGCAACCGCATCCGGGTCAATGGCCTGAATATCGGCTGGATGGACACCCCCCACGAGGATGAGATCCAGCGCCGCTACCATGGTGCCCAAGACGGCTGGTTGGCGAAGGCCGAGCACGCCCAGCCCTTCGGCCGCCTGCTCAAGCCCGAGGAGGTCGCCCAAAGCGTCGCGTTCCTGCTGTCCCGCGAGTCGGGGATGATGACCGGCACGGTGATCGATCTGGAGCAAGGCGTGATCGGCTGCGGCGACGACAGCGCGCCGCGCCCGGGGCAGCCCTTGAGCTTGCCGGAGAACACCCGATGAATCAGCCCCTGTCAGCCTTTGTCCGGGCCGACTCCGTGCAACTGCACGACTTCGCCCGGCTGTGCGAACAACAGGCCCGCCCCGAGGACTACCCCCACTGCAGCGAGGTGCAGGGCAATGTGCCGATCTATCAGGCGCAGGCCTTGCGCAACGCTGACCGCCACGCGCTGCTGAACGAGTTGCACCGGCTGTTTCGCGACGGCCCGGGGGTCATGGTGGTGCGCCAGGGCTATAGCGACCTGGGGGTGGTTGATCGCCACAGCCGGGTATTCGAGGCGATCTTCGCCGAGGAGGCCGCCCAGGGCGTGGCTAGCGACCACTTCGCCAAGGCCGGCAGCAACGGACGTATCTGGAATTCATTGCAGAAGGCCGCCCTGCACTCGCCATCGTCCTTCATCGAGTACTACGCCAACCCACTGCTGGGGCTGATTGCCGAAGCCTGGCTGGGTCCGCACTTCCAGGTCACCGCCCAGGTCAACGTGGTGCACCCCGGTGGACAGGCCCAGCAACCCCACCGTGATTACCACCTGGGGTTCCAGACGGTCGCTGAAGTCGAGCGTTTTCCTCTGCCCTTGCAGGTGCTGTCCCAGTACCTGACATTGCAGGGCGCCGTGGCCCACTCCGACATGCCGCTGGACACCGGCCCGACCCTGCTGTTGCCGTTTTCCCAACAGTACGCGCTGGGTTACCTGGCCTGGCGCCGCGCCGAGTTCATCGACTACTTCCAAAAGCAGGCGGTGCAACTGCCGCTGAGCAAGGGTGACCTGCTGTTCTTCAATCCCGCGCTGTTCCACGCCGCTGGTAGCAACCTCACGCCGGATCGCCAACGCATGGCCAACCTGCTGCAGATTTCCTCGGCCTTCGGCAAGCCCATGGAAACTGTGAACCGCGAACGCATGATGCTCGCGCTCTACCCCTGCTTGCTGCAGCAGTGGGCGGATCAAGTACTAGACGCACCCGGACTGGCTGCGGTGATCGCCAGCTGCGCCGACGGTTATTCCTTTCCCAGCAACCTCGACACCGACCCACCCCTGCACGGCCTGGCCCCGCAGACCGGGCAACAACTGATGTGGCAAGCGCTGAACGAACGCTGGCCCTACGCGACCTTTGCCGAGCGCGTGGCGCAAATGCATGCCAAACGCCAGGCCTGACCCTGTTTCCAAACGATCCAAAAACAACAACAAAACCGGAGTGCGACCATGAAAAAACGACTTCTGACCTTCCTGCTTGCCATTGTCTTCACACCGCTGGCACTGGCCGATATCCGTATCGGCGTCAGCATTGCCCAGGTCGATGATGTATTCCTGGCGCAGATGCGCGACTACATGGCCGCCCACGCCAAGGAACTGCCCGGCGTCACCCTGCAATTCGAAGACGCCCAGGGCGATGTGGTACGCCAGCTCAATCAGGTACAGAACTTCACCGCCCAGAGCATGGACGCGATCATTGTCAATCCGGTGGATACCGCCGCCACACAAAAAATAACCGACCAGGCGCGCAAGGCCAGTGTCCCCCTGGTCTATGTCAACCGCCGCCCCGACCTGGCTGAACTGCCACCCGGCGTCGGCTATGTGGGCTCGGATGAAATCAAGGCCGGCGAAATACAAATGCGCTACCTGGCGGAAAAAATGGGCGGCAAAGGCAATCTGGCGATCATGCTCGGCCTGCTCTCCAACGACGCCACCCACAGCCGTACCCAGGGTGTAAAGGAAGTGCTTAAAAGCTATCCGGACATCCACGTGGTCGAGGAGCAAAGCGCCGAATGGCAGCGTGGCAAGGCCATGGACCTGATGAATAACTGGATTCTGTCGGGGAAAAAAATAGATGCCGTGGCCGCCAATGCCGACGAAATGGCCATTGGCGCGGCGATGGCCATCAAACAAGCCGGCATGCGCCCGGGCAAGGACATCCTGGTGGGTGGCAGCGATGGCGGCCCCGCCGGCCTCGATGCAATCAAGAGGGATCAACTGGTGGTAACCGTCTACCAGGACAACAAACGCCAGGCCGTCGGATCCATTGATTTAGCACTGAAGATGGTCCGCAAAGAACCCTATACAGCACAGTTGACCATTCCTTATCAGCTCATTACCAAGGCCAACTATCAGGACTTCCTCAGCCCTTGAACGACTGAAACTCAACGACCGACAGGCAAAGTTGCCCCCGCATGAGCGCCATCGGCACACCACAACTACGTGCCGATCTGGCCGCGCGCCACAAAGCAGCAAGCCGCCGGGGTCCGATTGGCTCTCGCAAGGTTTGGTTGCCATTTGGGCGGGGGGCTGCCATGGCGCTGATCGTGTTTAATCAAGAACCTGGACATAACCATCTGCTCTGTTGTGGGCATTGCCCTCGTCGCCAGACGCCACACTACAACACAGGCAAATCGCCAACACGTCCGAGTACTTGTCCATTTTCAGCGCTACGCCGAGAAGCCTTAATACGTCATCTAATTTTTCATCTTTTTTAAGGCAGACAATACCGACGTCCTCCGTCCCACCATCCAGATAATACTTCAACAACATTTTTTCGCAAAAAACCGGTGTGAGATCCTTTGGCGTCAAATTAATATTAGGTACTTCACAGATCGTTCTTGTCAGCAAGGGTTCTTCCCATGAGGCACGAACAGATGTCTTTGTCGGCAAGATGCCTGACAATAAGATGTCGAGTGGACTTTGAGTCGGTGCCAGCTCCGACTTTAAACTCAGGTTCGGTGTTAGCCCCTGCGGCCGACCTTGACGCAGATTTCTATAGATCTCTTGCAAGGGGAACCCATTGTCCGTGTCATACCAGCCAAAATTATCAACCCCCCATGGAAAGTAAATACTGAAATTACTGATAAACTTTCCTTCAACTTTTATGCCGTGGGCAATAATAAAAAATATTGAGACGTCCTCAAAAACAACGTCATCCTTTACCAATGCCACCGCGTGACTGCCGATTGCTTTTACTTGAGGCATCTGAAATCTCCTTGATCGTTAACCGGCATCATTGCAATAACCCATCCACGTTAAACCGCTCGGAGTAAAAACAAATGCAACCCGTCAAGCAGCCGATTCTATTAGACAGATTTGCCCACCTTCGGTAGGAACCGCAACGCTAAGAAGACCGAGCGTGGTAGAGCTGTCCTCATACGGTGGCATCAAGAGGTTAGATCAAATAGCTGCTCAGCGCGGTGATCCAGTAAATATTTCAGAGTCCTGTTGCCCATATCTGCGGGGCTGGCCGGCGCTGACCTGACCGCCAAATGAGGCCTACACCGCGCTTATTGGGTATTTCTCCACCCGCATCGCCGCCACACTCACGGCTTGGGCAAGACCAACTCGGCAGAGGCCTTCTGTCGCGCGACTTCATCAGGGTCCGAGACAAAAACAACGGTCAGAAACAAGGCGCACAGCGCCAGCCCCGCCAGCAGGTAGAGCCCGCTCTCGAAATTACCCGTCATGTCCTTGGCCATGCCGACCAGCCCGGGGCCGAAGAAACCACCGAGGTTGCCCACGGAGTTGATCAATGCGATACCGGCTGCCGCGCTGCTGCCACTCAGGTACAGCGACGGCAACGGCCAGAACGGTCCTTTGAAGCCCATCATGCCAATGGTTGCGGCACACATGCCGAGGATTGCCAGATAGTTGCCGGGCATCCACCCCGCCATTGCCAGGCCACCGGCCAGGAACAGCAGCGCGATGATCAGGAACCGTTTGCGTTTGTTGAGACGGTCGGAAAGCAGGCCGATGGTGACCATGCCGATGCAGCCCACGACATAAGGAATGGCCGCGACGAAACCAATCGCCATGCCGTTGTAGCCTTGCTGTTTGATGATCTGCGGCAAAAACATCGAAAGCCCGAGATTGGTTGCGGCAACGCAAAAATACAGGGTGCACAACACCAGGATGGCGGGACTGCGAAACACCTCCCACAGTGAATTCTTACTATCGAGCCTGGGGGGATTGGCCTTGATATCGTTTGCCAGTTCACGGGCCAGCCATTCACGCTGCGTATCATTCAACCAATGCACCTGCCGTGGCGAATCCGGTAGGTACTTGAGCACCACACCCACCAACAGAATGCCCGGGGTCCCCTCGACGATATACAACCACTGCCAGCCCTTGAGGCCCAGGAGGCCATCGAGCTCCAGCAGCAAGGTTGAAATCGGCGCGCCGACTGCCAGGGAAATCGGGATCGACAACATGAAGGTCGAGATAATGCGGGCTCGATAACGTACCGGGAACCACAAGGTCAGGTAAAGAATGACCGCAGGGAAGAATCCGGCTTCCGCCACCCCCAGCAAAAACCTCAGTGTCAGGAAGCTTCTGGGCCCCTCGACAAACACCATGCAGGTGGCAATCAGCCCCCAGGTAAAAAGGATACGGGCAATCCAGCGCCGCGCACCGACCCTGATCATCATCAGGTTGCTGGGCACTTCGAACAGGCAATAGCCAATGAAAAACAACCCGGCCCCCCATCCAAAGACCGCGCTGCTCAGACCGATATCGGCGTTCATGGTCAGCGCCGCGAAACCGACGTTGACACGGTCGAGATACGAAACGATGTAGAGCAAAATCAGCAACGGCAACAGCCGCCAGAAGATTTTGTTCGTCACTTGTTTTTCAATGTCAGCGCTCATGGCACGTCCTTTTTTATTCTTGTTTTACCCTGCGCCGAGAAGGGCAAAGCCCACTCCCGGCGCAGGCGGTAAAGCTTGAAACTCAGGTTATTTGGAGACAGGCATCGCGAACTCGGCCCCCTGCTCAATGCTCTCCGACCAGCGCTGCATGATCGATTTCTGCTTGGTGTAGAAGCGCACGCCCTCCTCCCCATAGGCATGCATGTCACCGAACAGGCTTTTCTTCCAGCCGCCGAAACCATGCCAGGCCATCGGCACCGGAATTGGCACGTTGATGCCGACCATGCCCACGTCGATACGACGGGCAAATTCGCGGGCGACATTACCATCGCGGGTGAAACAACTGACGCCATTGCCAAACTCATGCTCGTTGACCAGTTTCAACGCTGCGGCGAAGTCAGGTACGCGCACGCAGGCCAGGACCGGGCCAAAGATCTCTTCGCGGTAGATGCTCATCTCGGCGGTGACATGGTCGAACAGTGTCGCCCCCAACCAGAACCCGTTCTCCAGGCCTGGCTCGGCCGGTACAAAGTCACGACCATCGAGCAGCAACTGCGCACCCGCCTCCACGCCTTGAGCGATGTAACCGCTGATTCGCTCACGGGCGGCCCGCGAAACGATCGGTCCCATCTCCGCCTTCAGGTCGCGGCCGTCGGTGATGTTCAACTCACGACCGCGCCGGGTCAGTGCCGCGACCACCTGGTCCGCCACGTCACCGACCAGGACCGCCACCGAGATGGCCATGCAACGTTCGCCGGCGCTGCCAAACGCGGCACCGATCAGCGCATCGACAGTACGCTCGATATCCGCATCGGGCATGACGACCATATGGTTTTTCGCGCCGCCCAGGCCTTGCACACGTTTACCGTGGCGTGCACCGGTTTCATAGATGTATTGGGCAATGGGCGTGGAGCCCACGAAGCTGATCGCCTTGACGTCGGGGTGCTCGATCAGTGCATCAACCGATTCCTTGTCGCCCTGAACAACGTTGAATACACCTTTGGGCAGCCCGGCTTCGCGAAGCAGCTCAGCCATGAACAGGGCCGCGCTCGGATCAGTCGGGCTCGGTTTGAGAATGAAGGTATTACCGGCAGCGATGGCGACCGGGTACATCCACATGGGCACCATCACCGGGAAGTTGAAGGGCGTGATGCCGGCGACAACACCCAGAGGCTGGCGCATGGTCCAGTTATCCATGCCTCGGGATACCTGGTCGGAATGATCACCTTTGAGCAGGTTCGGAATACCACAGGCGAATTCCAGAATATCGATGCCACGGTCCACTTCACCCTGGGCGTCAGTGAAGACCTTGCCGTGCTCAGCGACGATAATGCGTGCCAGATCGTCCTTGCGCATGCGCAGCAGGTGCAGATACTGAAATAGCACCCGCGCACGGCGGATGGGTGGAGTATCGCTCCAGGCGGGGAACGCGGTCTTGGCCGCCTCGACAGCTTCGGAAACGGTCTGGCGGCTCGCCAGCGCAACGCGCCCAGTCACCTCACCCGTGGCAGGGTTGTAGACGTCCTGATAGCGATCATCGCGGGAAACGCGTTGATCATTGATGAAATGCTCGATCGAGGTGGTCATGGCAGTTGATCCAGGTTGAGAGTTGGGCTGGCAGCGTTGCAAGCCAGCGGTGAAACTCACGATAGGCTTTCAGTTTGTTCCAAACCAGAGCAGAATCCAGAACTGATTGTGCATTTATGAGAACAATAAACTCGTGGAAAAATCTGAAATCGAAGGACTCTGGAGCCATATCCACTGGCTATCGGTGCTAGAGGAACAAGGCACCTATACTGCGGCCGCGGCACGCCTGGGTGTCAGTAAATCCGCAGTCAGCCAACGCATCAGCGATCTTGAAAAGGCCACCGGCACGCGTCTGGTGACCCGCACCACACGCAGCGTGCGGCTTACCGATGCCGGGCTGTCATTGACCCGCGAAGTGCGCAGCGCCTATGAGCACATTGCCCGCAGTTTTTCCTCGGTGCGGGACTCGGCCGGGGAAATCCGCGGCCTGGTGCGCCTGACCGCGCCCGTTGCCTTCGCCCGGCAGCAACTGGTGCCTCACCTCGCTGAATTCCTCCAGCAGTATCCGCAGGTGCGCATTCAACTGGATGTTTCCGATGCCCTGAGTTCACTGGCCGCCGAGGGATATGACCTGGCAGTCAGGCATGGTTTCCAGGTGCCGGAAACACACGTGGCCTGGAAACTCTGCGACACCGCTTCCGTACTCGTCGCCACCCGGCAATACCTGCAGCGCGAGGGTGAACCCCGAGAGCCTGGAGAGCTCCCCACCCACAATTGTCTTTATTACCCGCGCGGCACTGATCAACCCGCCTGGACCTTCGAACGAACCAAACGAGGCGCAAAAAATGTAGAACGCATCACGGTGCCCATCGCCGGCAGCTTTGCCACCAACAACAGCGAAGCGTTGCGCGACTCGGCGCTCAGCCATCTGGGCATTGCCCTGCTACCTGACTTCAGCGCCCATGCCGCGCTTGCCAGCGGCAAGCTGGTGCAGGTGCTCAAGGACTGGACGTTGACGGGGGCCTTCGCCGACGAGATTTATCTCATTCGCCCCTACTCGCCCCATGTCCCTAAATCGGTGACGGCATTGGTCAGTTATTTGAAGCAGAAGCTGTCAGGCGGATTTCAAACCGCGTGATCGCGTCGGCGATTGGGCACCTGTGGAACCGGACCAAGCCCGGCTCCACAGGGCCAAACGCGCACATATTGTCACTTCGACGCAAATGGCAGATGTCAGAACTTGGTGATGAACTTCACCCCCGCAATCAGGGCGTTGTCCACTTCATCCACGCCTCCTGGGTGAACGACATACTGAAGGTTGGGACGGATGGTAAACCACGGCGCCAAGGCAAACCCATAGTGAATCTCGGCGTCCCATTCGCTGTGGCGCACGGGCATGTAGGCGGGGTTGTCATAATCATTGATGCCTGCCAATTCATTGGTCAGCTGTGCCTCTTTGGTCACATTTTCGTTGACGTGGATCCTGGCTACGCCAACACCAAAGTCATCGTTTGGCCGAGTGTCGAAAAACCCCTTATAGACGAAGCCCGCTTGGAGGAAATTGTCCACCAGGTTGGTCGCCTTATCGTGCACCGTGGCGTTGAAGAACACACTCAGCCCCCGCGCCGGGTCCCCACCACGGCTGGTGAGTTGTTGCTGGGCCACCACCCAGGCCCCGTGTTTGTTGCTACGGCGGCGGAAAGCGCCACCTGACACCGGCTGCGGCTGCCCATCCGCGCCCTCGTAGACATCATCGGCCTTGGCCGAGCTGTAGTAACCACCCAACCGGTATTCGCCCGGCAGCCCATTGACCTTAGGCGACCAGACCACTTCCGCCGGTATGAGTGCGCCTTTGCTGCCACTGCCGCTGAGCTTGAAGCCGTTGCCGACCTCAAGGTTCGATGGATTGACTTCGAAGGCGCCAATCTGCGCGTAGACTTCAGACGACAGCGCGTACTTCACGCGCAACCCCCATTGCGAGACCGGCCAGTTGTACCAGACCGATCCCGCCCAGTTAGCGGCCTGTGGACCACAGAAAGCGTTGTTCTGGAAGTCACAAGGGAAGGTATTGAAGTCCTCCCCTTCACCAAACCGACCCGCCTTGACGTTCAGCGCACCATCCAGCAGCCCTTTGCTCAACCACATCTGCGTCAACCGCCAGGTCTGGCCACGGCCATAGACTTCCTGAGGCGTACTGAGCATCCCGGCGCGGGGATCGCTGATGCGATCATTGGCCAGGTTGCGGCCACTGCGTTCGGTGACAGTCAGCTGGAATAAAGCGTCGTCCCAACCGGCAATTTTCTGCAGGTCGAGCTTGGTCCCCAGCGCCAGTTGATCGGCATAACGTGCCGTATGGTCTTTATCGTATCCACCACGCAGGTTGGCGGCGGCTTCGCCCACATATTCGACGGAAAAGTCATAGCCTTTCTGGTATAGCCCGGAACGCACTCCGCCCCAATCGCCCAATGCGTATTGCGACGGGTCGAAGGTATCGGCAGCCGATGCTACTTGCACACCGAAGCCGCTGACCAGACAAAGCGCAAGGCTGATTTTTGGACGAACGAAGGGGTCCCGCTTGACTAGGGATTTCAACATCAACTGCACTCCAGATTATTGTTATTTTCATGCCTGATTTATTGAATGACTGTCGGATCGGTCTTTTTAGAGATGCACGCTCCTGGAGACATTGAAATGTCCCTGTTGAAAAATGAGGTGTTTGTTCGCAAGCGATCCGCCACCCGCTGCAAGTGGCGGATTGGCAACGCTTACTTCACGACTTGATAACCCGCCGCCGTCATGACCCTGAGCAATTCGGCGTGGCCTTTGCGGGCCATTTCCAGTGGCGGGTTGAGGCGAGGATCCTGTTCGGCCTCCACCACGAACCAGCCTTCGTAACCCTTGCTGGCCAGGGCCTTGACGAGGGCTTCGAAGTCCAGACTGCCGTCACCTGGCACAGTGAACGCGCCCTGGATCACCGCATCGAGGAAGCTCTCCCGAGTGCGATTGAGGCCGTTCACCACCGGACTACGAACATCCTTGGTGTGCACGTGGATAATCCGCGCATGGTGGTTTTCGATCACGCGCAGCAAGTCACCGCCGGCGAAAGACATATGTCCCGCGTCGAACAGCAACGCAACCGTGGAATGCTTCATCAGCAGGTCCAATTCCGCCTCTGTTTCGACCACGGCGCCCATGTGGTGGTGGTACGCCAGCGGCATGCCCTGCCTGGCGCACCAGTCGGCAAAGTCGGAAACCTTGCGGCCATAGGCGGCCATCTCGACCTCGGAAATTTTCGGTTTTGTCACCAGCGGCGCGCTGCGCACGCCCTGGATCGAACTGGCGGTCTCGCCATACACCAGGCACGGCGCCTGCGCCGCAACAAAGAAGTCCAACTGCTGCGAGATACGATCTTTTTCCGCCTCGAGGTCGCCGTCCAGCAGCAGTCCCGAGAACCAGCCGCCACACACCGACATGCCATAGCGCGACAGGATCGGACCCAGCTCCGTCATGTTCATCGGAAAACGACGCCCGGTTTCCATGCCGGTGAAACCGGCCACGGAGGCCTGGCGCAGGCACTCTTCGAGGCTGACGTCATCGGAAAGTTCTTCGAGGTCGTCGTTCCACCAGGCAATTGGCGCAATACCAAGTTTTGCTTTCATCTCACACACCCAACCGTTGAGCTTCACGAATTTTTTCCTGCGCGGCACGAGCAGCGCGGACACTTTCAAAGGTCGAGACCTCGGGGACACCCACATCCCAATCAGCATCACCAGGCACCCACTTCCAGGCGTCGGAGACGATGGAAATCAAGGTCACGCCCTCGTTGCCCCGGGCCCAGATCATGGCTTGCTCGAGCTCTGCAAGATCAACCACGTGACGCGCCTTGGCGCCCATGGATTCGGCATGTTTGACGAAGTCGACGTGCAACGGATCATGACGATTCTGGATTCGACAATCGGTAAGTAGGTTATTGAAGCCCGGTACGCCCTTGGCCTGTTGCAGGCGATTGATAACGGCATAACCGCCGTTGTCGCAGACCACCACGATCATCTTGTGACCGGTAAGAGCCGCGGAGTAGATATCTGAGTTCATCATCATGTAGGTGCCGTCGCCGAGCATCACGATCGGCGTGCCACCGGCGGCGCCCGGACCGTCCTGCGCCATGGCGCAGCCCCAGCCGGCGGCGATCTCGTAGCCCATGCAGGAGAAACCAAACTCGCAATCGAAGGTGTGCGGGTTCTTCACCCGCCAGCCCTTGGTGACTTCGCCCGGCGTACCGCCAGCCGCGGCAATCAAGGTATCGCCCGGAGCCGCGACCTTGTTCAACACCCCAACCACCTGGGCATAGGACGGCACCGGTGCGTCACTGGCCTGCTGGTAGTGGTCGAGCAGCGCATTCCATTCAACGAACAGCGCACGGGCACGCGCCATCAATTGGGCATCAGCCTTGTAGCCTCCCAAGGCGGCATCCAGCTCGCCAACGCTTTCCAGCGCATCACCGACGACCGAGAGCGCACGATGCTTGATCGCGTCGTAGCGCGCGGCGTTGATCGAGATGAACTGCGCGTCATGGGCAAAGGCGGTCCACGAGCCGGTGGTGAAATCCTGCAACCGCGTGCCGATGGCCAGGATCACATCCGCCTCTTTCGCCAGGCTGTTGGCCGAGGTCGACCCCACGATCCCGATCGGGCCGGCATGCACCGGATGGTCATGGGTCAGTGCGCCCTTGCCGGCGATGGTTTCGACCACGGGAATACCACGTTTGGCCGCGAACTCCGCCAACGCCTCCTCGGCACCGGAGTAACGCACGCCGCCACCGGAGATGATCAAGGGACGCTTGGCGGTTTTCAGCAATGCCGCCGCGGCAGCAATAGCGTCGCGATCAGCGCGCGGGCGAGGGATCTTCCACACCTTGGGTTCGAAGAACACCTCAGGGTAATCGTAGGCGATCTCCTGGGTGTCCTGCGCCAGGCCGATGAAGGCCGGCCCGCAATCGGCCGGGTCGAGCAAGGCTGCCACGGCCTGCGGCAGGGATTGCAAGAGTTGCTCCGGCAACACGATGCGGTCCCAGTAACGCACCACGGCTTTAAAGCAGTCATTGGCGGTCAGCGACGGATCGTTGAAGTGTTCGACCTGCTGAAGGACCGGGTCGGGCAGACGGCTGGCGAAGGTATCGCCGGCAATCAGCAAGACCGGTAGCCGGTTGGCCATCGCTACACCCGCGGCGGTCACCATGTTCAGCGCGCCCGGGCCGATGGACGTCGCCGCCACCATGATCTGGCGCCGGCGCTTGGCTTTGGCGAAGCCGATGGCCGCCAGCGCCATCGATTGCTCGTTCTGCCCCCGCCATGTGGGCAACACGTCCTGGACCGTCTCCAGTGCCTCCGAAAGACAGGTTACGTTGCCGTGCCCAAAGATCCCGAATACACCAGCGAACAGCGGTACGCGCTGCCCGTCGATCTCGGTGAACTGATTGCAAAGATAGCGAACCAGGGCTTGCGCCATGGTCATGCGCACAGTTTTGCGGGTCATTTTATTTCCTCCGGAAGCACTGCCATTGTTGTTTTAGGAATACATATTGACAATATGATCATTTCGCAATGATTATTGCAAATAGATATTCAACAGGGAATACCGATGCTGGAATCTTTTCCAGGGCTGCATCGGCGCCGCCGGGGTCAATGAACGAGGGGACGCTGCAAGCGCTGCGCTCAACCTCGTTCATCCTGTTTGGCAACACGGGTCCCTTACTGAGGGGCGTACCACGAAACCAGCAAAGTCGAATAAAAACCATGTACGAACAATACGGACTTTTCATCAATGGGCGCTGGATCCCCGGCTCCGCGAGCGCCGAGGTCATCTCACCGGTCACCGAGCGGCCTCTGGGACGTGTACCCATGGCGACGTCGGCCGAAACCCGCGAAGCACTCGACGCGGCCCACGGCGCCCTGGCAAAAATGCGTGAACTGGGCGGTTTTGGTCGCGCTGAGGCGCTGCATAAAGCCGCCGACGAAATGATCAGGCGCAGCGATGAGGCGGCACGCATGATCTGCGTGGAGACGGGCAAACCCATCGCGCAGGCCGGGCGTGAATGGATGCTCGCCTGTGAACAGTTTCGTTGGTGCGCGGAAGAAGCCCGACGCATCTATGGGCGCATCGTCGACAGTCGCGTGCCGGGCGGACGCTTTGAGATCACCCACGAGCCCGTCGGGGTTGTCGGGGCTTTTTCAGCCTGGAATTTTCCGGCGGCGTTGCCGGCCCGCAAACTGGCCCCGGCACTGGCGGCCGGCTGCCCGGTGGTGCTGCGCCCGTCATCGCAGACCCCGGGCGTGGCCATGGTGATGGTCGACTGCCTGCGGGCCGGCGGCCTGCCCGATGGCGCGGTGAACCTGGTCATTGGTTCGACGGGCAATACCTACGCCCCCATCATGGCCGATTCACGGGTACGCAAAGTCTCCCTTACCGGCTCCACCCGCATCGGCCAGCAGATGATTCGCGATGCGGCTGACACGGTGAAAAAGGTCTCGATGGAGCTGGGCGGCAACGCACCGCTGATCATCTTCGAGGATGCCGACATCGAAGCTGCCCTGGACCTGACGGTCGGGACCAAATTCGCCAACTGCGGCCAGGTCTGCGTCACGCCCGACCGGATTTTCGTGCATGACAGCCTGTACGACGCCTTCGTCCAGGGCTTCGTCAGCCGCACGGCCATGATCAAGCTCGGCGACGGGCTGCAAGCCGACACCGGTATGGGCCCGCTGATCAATGCCAGCCGCCTGGACGAGATCGAATCCATTGTCGCCGCGGCTGTGAACGACGGTGCCAAAGTCGTCCACGGCGGCAAGCGCCCTACCCATCTGCAGAGCGGTTTTTTCTTCGAGCCCACCGTGCTGGTGGATGTGCGTGATGACATGCGTGTATTTAGCGAAGAAAACTTCGGCCCCATTGCCGCCATCAGCCGCTTCTCCACCGAGGAAGAAGTATTCGCCCGCGCCAATGCCTCGAACATGGGCCTGTCGGCTTACGCCTTCACCCGCTCACCTGACCGCGCACGGCGCACCGTGGCGGCCTTGAACGCCGGCATGGTCGGCATCAACAGCTTTGCCCTCGCCGCTGCGGAAGCCCCCTTTGGCGGCACCAACCACTCCGGCATGGGTCGCGAAGGCGGCAGCGAAGGCATCGCCGACTACCTCGATACCAAGCTTGCTCAACTGGTTTTCTAAGAGAGGCCCTAAATGAAAAAAAATAAATTGCACCAGATCTGGGCTCAAGGAAAACCTGTGCTGCATGGCTGGTTGTCGCTTCCTTGCAGTTTCAGCGCCGAGATCATGGCGGCCCAGGATTACGATGCCATCTCCATCGACATCCAGCACGGAGCGGTGGACTACAAGGACGTGCTCGGTATGTTCCAGGCGATGCGCGCCTCCGACGCAGTGATCATGGCCCGAGTGCCATGGCTGGATCCCAGCTGGATCATGAAAATCCTGGATGCCGGGGCCTACGGCATCATCTGCCCGATGATCAACAGCCGCGCCCAGGCCGAACAGTTCGTACGCTACATGCGTTATCCGCCGCTGGGCGAGCGCAGCTTCGGCCCTACCCGTGCCGCCTACCCCGCCGGTGCGAACTACGCCGCCGAGGCCAACGGCGAAATCCTCGCCTTCGCCATGATCGAGACCGCCGAGGCCATGGGCAACCTTGAGGAAATCGTCTCCACTCCAGGGCTCGACGGTATCTACGTGGGGCCGGCCGACCTGGCCTTTTCGCTCTCGCGGGGCGAGTTGACACCTGCGTTTGATCGCGAAGAACCCGAGGTCATCGAGGCCATCAAAACCATCCTCGCCACCTGCAAGCGTCACGGCAAGAAAGCCGCGTTGCACTGCGGCACGGCTGAATATGCCGCGCGGGCCGTTGAATGGGGCTTTGACATGACCACCGTTTCGGGCGACACCCGGTTGCTGGCCGCGGCCAGTGCGCAATCCGTGGCCTCCTGGCGCAAGCTGACAGCCGGGCAAACCGAACAGAACGTTAAAAAGGAGGGCTACTGATGGCTCGTCTTCTGGTCGCTGGAAAACTCCATCCTACCGGCGTGGCATTACTCAAAGAGTACGAGCGGCGCGGGGTGATCGTAGATTATGTCGAGGAAGTTTCCGAAGCATCCTGCGCGCAACTGATTGGCGAGGCCGACGCCCTGGTGATCCGCACTCAACCGTTGTCGGCGGCTACCATCGCCAAAGCCAAAAAGCTCAAGGTGGTGTCACGGCACGGGGTTGGCTACGACTCGGTCGACCTGCAGGCGTTGAACGCCCGGGGGATCGGTCTGACCGTGGTCGGTGACGTGAACTCCATCTCCGTGGCCGAGCACGCCATGATGCAATTGCTGGCGGGCGCCAAACGCGCCGTCCGAGCCGATCGCTCGGTGCGCAAGATCGGCGATTGGGGGTGGCGCAATGGCCTGGAACAGCAGGAGATTTCCGGCAAGAACCTGTTGATCATCGGTTACGGGCGCATCGGCCGTCACCTGGCAAACATGTCCAGCGGATTCAACATGCAAGTACGTGCCTTCGATCCGTTCCTGGAGCGCGCCGGCTGGCCTGAGGGGCCCGTGCGCCCGATATCGCTGGAAGAAGGCTTGGCATGGGCTGACTTCATCTCGGTCCATACGCCACGGGGCGAGCGGCCGACACTTGGCCCACAAGAGTTTGCGCTCATGAAACCAGGGGTCATCATCGCCAACACCGCGCGTGGTGGGGTGGTCTGTGAACAGGCCCTGGCCGAGGGACTGGCCAGCGGCCACGTGGGGGCCGCGGGCGTGGACGTATTCGACGATGAGCCACCGACACGGCAATCGGTCCTGCTCACTCAAGATACCGCGATCCTGTCCCCTCACATCGCCGGCCTGACCGCTGAGTGCAGCGAACGCATGGCAATCTCGTCCATCGAGAACGCGATGAACTTCCTCGCCGGCACGGTGGACCCGACACTGGTCATCAATAGTGCTCACCTCGACCCGCTCCAGCCGCCCTCGTCGGCCTGACGCAACGGGAAATCCGGCTTCCTCGACGAGACCTGCTTGCGACTCGCCCGGTGCTGCTGCCGGGCGTTCGTCGTTGTGGGCAAACAGGTTGCCGCACTTGAATTTCAGGGCGCACGCTATAATGTGAGCGCCGTGTACGAACCAGGAATGAGGCAACACATGCACCCCATCGATCCACCCAGGGATTATGAAGATCTGATTCGCCTGATCCATGAACGTCATGATCAGATGAGCAAGACCTATCAGCGCATTTCCGTATACCTGACGCAGAATCCAAATGAAGTGGCCGTGCATTCGGTCAACAACATTGCCGAGCGCTGCAATATTCACGCATCCAGCTTCGTACGCTTCGCGCAGGCATTGGGTTACACGGGTTTCAAAGATCTCCAGGTGCTGTTTCAGCGCCGCCTGGAAACGGCCGCCCCAGGGTTCGAAGCACGCCTGCGGGCGCTGAGCAGCGAATTGCAGAACCGCCAGGACACCTCTGAATATGGTTTCCTGCACGAGCTGGTGCTGCGCGATATCGCTTCACTGCAGGACATGCTGGAACGCACCCCCACTGCGGATCTGTCCGACGCAGTAGACCTGATCGAAAAAGCCGACACCGTCTATCTTATCGGCCAACTGCGCTCCTCGCCGGTGGTTGAGCTATTGCGCTATGGCCTCACCATGCTGGGCAAGCGCTGCCTGCTGCTGGACGCTGGCGGTGGGCTGGCCACGCACATTGCCCGCACGATGCGCCCGCAGGATCTGCTGATTGCCGTGTCTTTCCGCTTCTACGCGACGGAGGTGGTCAACGTCGCCGAGGAAGCCAAAGCGGCGGGTGTGCCGATCGTGGCCATCTCCGACAGCACCTTGTCGCCCATCGCCAAGAGCGCCTCGGTGCTGTTCGCCGTGCCCGAGCCGGACTACACCTTCTCCCGCTCGCTGGCGGCGCCCATGTGCCTGGTCCAGGCGCTGACCGTGGCGGTCGCATCACGCCTGAAAAAATCCGTCCCACCGCGCATTCCCACCGTCACAGAGGCGTGACCAGCCATCGGTTTGGTCTCGCCGTTAGCAAGAGAGCCCCTGCCCTGAAACCTGAATGAAGCAGGCTGCATGGCAGGGGCTTTTGCGTAGGTTAAACCATCAAGTCCTTGTCTTGACTCCGTTGGAGCGCCGGCTGGCGATGGTGGTCAGTACGGCGGCAATGATGATCACCGCCCCCGTGGAAGCCTGTACATAAAACGAAGGCACCTGGGCCAGGGTCAGCAAGTTATTGATGACGCCAATCAGCAACACGCCGCTAACCACACCGACGATGGTCCCCCGCCCTCCCCCAAGGCTCACCCCACCGATCACCGCCGCCGCGAACGCCGAGAAGATGATGCCCTGCCCCTGGGTGGTGACCGCCGAATCCAGGCGTCCGGTCATCATCACCCCGGCCAGCCCGGCCAGCAGTGCGGCAAAGATAA
Organism: Pseudomonas gingeri; assembly: GCF_013385425.1. Classification (GTDB taxonomy): domain Bacteria; phylum Pseudomonadota; class Gammaproteobacteria; order Pseudomonadales; family Pseudomonadaceae; genus Aquipseudomonas; species Aquipseudomonas gingeri_D. Next base: position 151,397 of record NZ_JACAQA010000028.1, read on the forward strand.
ACGCCGACCAGATGACTTTATCGACATTGATACCCGCTGCCCTGGCCGCTTCTTCATTACCGCCAATGGCGTACAGCGCCCGGCCGTAGCGATGGTATTTGAAGATCACCCCAACCACCGCCGCGATGGCAATAAACACCAGCACCGACAACGGAACGCCAAGGACTTTTTCCGAGCCCAGGAACGTCAGTGCCTTGCCTGGAGAATAGATCGAGCGACCATTGGAGATGATCAATACGCCGCCGCGCAGCAGTACCAGCAGACCCAAAGTCGAAATGAACGGGTTCAGTCCGACCTTGACCACCATGAAACCGTTGAACCAGCCGATCGCACCGGCGACCCCGAGCGCCACCACCAGGCCCATCCACGCCGGCAGTTCCAGGCCCAATCCGCCGACCGCGGCAGGCACCAGCGTCACGGCGGCAAACATCGGGGCGAAACCGACCACGCCTTCCAGCGACAGATCCAGACGACCGATGAGGACCACGAATGTCAGGCCAATGGTGGTCAGCCCCAGCACACTGATCTGCTCGAGAATGTTCACCAGGTTGGTGGCGGTCGCGAAGCGCGGCGCGACGATCGCACCGATGATCACCAACAGCAGGATGACGGGGTACATCGTATAACCGTCGGCAACAAAAGACGTGCCGAATGCCGCCAACCTGGAACGGCCTTCGGCCGGCTTTGTGAGTTTGGAGTTGCTAACCATATCTGTGCTCATAGGACACCTTCCATCCGTAATACCAGATCTTTTATTGTGTAGTCGCCCACGAGCTGGTCTTTGACCTCGTCGTCAAAGACGATGACGACTCGATTCGCCAACTGGGCGATTTCATCTTCTTCGTCCGACACCACCACGACACCCAGCCCCTCGCGAGCCAGGTTCCGGAGCAGCGCATAGAGTTGCTCCTTGGCACCGACGTCAACACCGCGCGTGGGGCTCAGCGCCACGACGATGTCAGGGCTGCGGCACAGCGCTCGGGCAAAGACGACCTTCTGCTGGTTGCCGCCGCTCAGTTGGCTGACAGGCTGCTCGAGGGTCGAGGCAACTACGTGGGTCTGTTGCGCCAACCGCTCGACGTGTTCGGTTTCGCCCTGCTTGCTGATAAAGCCGAAGCGGTTGGACAAGATGTCCAGCCCACCGATCACCACGTTTTCGCGCACCCCCAGCAGCCCCACGTACCCGCTCACATGCCGGTCGGTGGGCACCAGCCCGATCTTGGGCAATGGACCGCGTGGATTACTGATGTGTCCCTGCTCGGGTTTGCGCTGGCCTGCCAGAATCATCGCCAACGCCTCCTTGCCGCCACCAACCGGCCCGGCCAGGGCGACAATCTCACCGGCGCGCACTTCAAAATCGATGACATTTTCCGAGCGAGGACCGATACGAATGCCCTTGGCCTGGATCAGGCTCGGCTGCCGCTCGCGGGTGTAGTCTTCGCGAATGCTGCGTAGCGTCTTCTTGCCCATCATCAAATCAGCGATGGTGTCCACATCGAGGCCGCCCACAGGCTCACGCTCGCGCACGACCTGGCCGTCACGAAGAATGGTAACGACGTCGGCGATCTCGAAAATCTCATCCAGGTGATGGGAAATATAGATGAACGACACCCCTTGGGCCTTGAGTGCCCGCACCTGTTCGAAGAGGATCTTTTTCTCGGCGTTGCTCAGTGCCGCGGTTGGCTCGTCGAGAATCATCACCGGCACACCACGGCTGAGCGCCTTGATGATTTCCAGCAATTGCCGGGTGCCTGCGTCCAACTCGCCTACAAGCGCATCGGCACGAATGTCGATGGCCCAGTTATTCAGCAGTTCCTCGGCCAATGCCAGCGTGCGGGCACGGCTGACCGTGCCGAACTTGCCGCGGACCCTGGGGTTTTCCAGAAACAGGTTTTCGGCCACCGTCAGCAGGTTGAACAGCTGCGGCGTCTGCTGCACATGGGCGATGCCCTCGCGGATTTTTGCCGCGTAATTCTGGGCGTTGGCCGTGACCTGGGTACCGGCGATTCTGATCGTGCCCGAGTCCGCGGGCGTGAACCCGCTCATCGTGGAAACCAGCGTGCTTTTTCCTGCGCCATTACGCCCCAGCAGCGCATGGACTTCTCCGCGCATGAGAGTGAAGTCCACCCCGCGCAAAGCGCGGGTAGAGCCAAAGGTCTTGGCGATATTGCGCATTTCGACGATGGCGCGCGGGGCGTCGTTGCTATTCAGATTCATGGTTTCAACCCTGTGTGCGGCTTACTTGTTGACCATGTTGGCCCACAACTGGGGCGACTCCACGTTGGCCAACGTCACCAACGTGGCCTTGAGCTGATACTGAGGCCCTACGGGGGTATCAACGATTTGGCCATCGTCACGCGGCCCGATTTCGATCTTGCCACCCTTGGAGACCAGGTCGATCAACTCGGCGGTTTTCGTCGCATAGGCATTGAGCGGCTGCGAGATCGTCGCATCCAGTGCCTTGCCGCGGATCAACTGCAGGCCCTGAGGGGTGCCATCCACGGCGATGCGAATAATCGAATCAGGGCTACCCACCGACGCGCCTTTGCCGGCGGCATTGACCTGCGCGTTGACCGCCGTGGCCATCAACTCGGAAGCCATGAAAATGCCGCTCAGGGAAGGAACCTGGGTCAAGACGTTCTGGGTGGCATCGGCAGCCATGTCGGCCGTCCAGTCGGTGGGCCGCTGGATCAGTTTCACCGCGGGCGCCAGCCCTTGCATTGTCTGCGCGAAGCCTTTGGAGCGATCCAGGCCATTGGGCGTGGTCAACCCGCCTTGCAACTCAAGAACCGTGCAGGTGTGGGCCGCCCAGCACTTTTTGCTGCTCAGGCGGTTGACCATTTCCTTGGCCGCCTGGGCACCGGCATCGACGTTATCGGCACGGATCGAAGCGGTGACTTTGCCCCCCGATGGCACATCGTCGATGGAGAACACCAGCACATTCGCGGCATTGGCCTGCTTGATCACCGGCACAATGCCAGCGGCGTCGATCGGGGCAAAGACAATGGCGTTGGCGCCGTTGGCAATCAGGTTTTGCAAGGCATCCACCTGGGCGGTCACATCGCCGTTCGGATCAGGGGCGCCCAACAGCGTGAACCCTTTGGCCTGGAACGCCTTCTTGGAAAGGTCCAGCATCAGCGTCTGGAAGTCGTCTTTGAGGAATTTCGGGGTAAAACCTACCCTGACTTCAGGATTGCTTTGGGCTTGGCTCGTGCCTACCCCCATGGCCAGTACCAATGCACTGGCGACCAGTGTAGATACCGCGTGCTTATGCTTCGTGGACAATTTCATATTCTTCCTACTCTTTATTGTTATTGGAAGCCGCCGCGACGCGCACCCGGTTTTCCCGGTTGGCATCGCCAGCGTTTTATCGTGAAAGTGAACGCAGACTGACGTCCTGATCAATCCGATATTTCGGCCACTCGCACCAAGCGACGCTCGTGCAACGAGAGATACGCCGCTTCAGCAAGGATCAACGCCTTGCGACCGTCCTCGAAGCTGGCCAGCGGTGCAGCGCCTTTCTCCACGCAGTCGACAAAGCCGTCGATCTCAGCCATGAACGCCTCGTGGTAGCGCTCCAGGAAGAAGAACTGGTAAGGCTCGCTGGTTTCCACCGTGGTGCTGGTGAAGCGGCGCAGTTCATGGGGCTTGCGGTTATCGGAAATCAGCATGCCCTTGTTGCCCAACAGCTCTACGCGCTGGTCGTAGCCATACACCGCGGCGCGCGAATTGTTGATGATGCATTGCTTGCCCGAGTCGGTGCGCAGGATGAACATCGCGCTGTCCACTTCATTGAGCTCTGCACCCAACGCCGGATCGACCAGCGCATTGGCCAGCGCAAAGACTTCGGTCGGCTCTTCGCCGAGCATGAAGCGGGCAAGGTCGAAGTCATGGATGGTCATGTCGCGGAACAGGCCACCCGCCGCTTCCAGATAGGCACGCGGTGGCAGGCCTGGGTCACGGGAGGTAATGATGACCTGGTGCAGGTCGCCGATTTCGCCGTTGAGCAAGGCAGTACGAGCGGCACTGTGACCTGGGTCGTAACGGCGGTTGAAACCGATCTGGATCGGCAGCCGGGTGTTACCGATTTTCGCGGCACAGGCATTTACCCGCTCAAGGCTCAAATCGATAGGTTTTTCGCACAGCACAGCCTTGCCCGCGGCGATGGCTTTCTCGATGTAATCCGCGTGGGTAGGGGTGGCGGTGGCAATCAGTACCGCGTCCACTTCCGAGGAGGAGAAGATTTCCTCGGCCGTTTGTGCAGCAGGAACGCCAAGCGCCAGCGCGACCTTTTCGGCCGAAGGGCGATGAACGTCATAGACAGCGACCAATTGAGCTCGGGGGTGTTTGGCAACGTTATCAGCGTGCATCTGGCCGATACGACCACAACCCAAAACGGCAATGCGTAGCATAGGTTTCTCCTGACGTGATGCATCTCTGCATCTGTTTTTTGTTCTTGAGTGAAGCGAAATATCTTGCATCCTCACATCGATGTCAATATAAATTCCATACCAACAAAAAACGCAATTTTCATTGCAGAGGAGAATTTCAGATGAAACGATTTGAAGGCAAGATCGTTGTCGTGACCGGCGGGACTCAGGGGCTGGGGGCTGCCGTCGCCAAGCATCTGGCTAACGAAGGCGCTGCCGGTATCGTGACCTGCGGCCGTAGCACCACTAAAGGTGAGGCCGTCGCCCGCAGCATTCGCGAGCAAACAGGTTGCGCGGTGCATTTCGTCCAGGCCGACCTCGCAAAGGTGGCCGATTGCCGCAACGTCATCAAAACCGCAGACGAGATCTTTCAGCGCATCGATGTGCTGGTCAACGCAGCAGGCCTGACCGAGCGCGGGGACATCCTGAGCACCGATGAAGACTTGTTCGACCGCATGTTCGCGGTGAACACCCGAGCACCGTTCTTCCTGATGCAGGAAGTGATCAAGCGCATGATCCGCGACGACATCGAAGGCTCAATCATTAACATCGGTTCGATCGTTGCCCACGCGGGCCAACCCTTCAATGCCTCGTACTGCGGTTCCAAGGCGGCGCTAGCCACCCTGACCCGCAATACGGCGTTCGCCGCCATGCGCAACCGGATTCGCGTGAACCAGCTGAACATCGGCTGGATGGCGTCCGATGGCGAAGATCGTATCCAGCGTGAATTCCACGGTGCCGAAGATAATTGGCTGGCCGAAGTCGCGGCGCAACAACCGTTCGGACGTCTGCTCGCCCCTGAGGAAGTGGCCAAAGCAGTGGCGTTCCTGGGCTGCGAAGAGTCGGGGATGATGACCGGATCGGTGGTCAACTTCGACCAGTCGGTGTGGGGCGCTTACCAGTACGGGCCGCCCACGCCCGAAGCGAAGCTGGCTCTCTAAGCGACGCGCGATGAGTCAATACCCGTTCCGGCCAAGCCGACCCCATATCGTTCCGCCGCCGTGACGGGTAGCCTCAACCAGCGCAATTGAACTTGGTGTGGACCAGAATGGGTGTCGGGGCCGGCACTGCCGCCACGCCTTCGGTCGACCCTTTTATCCAGCGCACCGCCGCTGCGGTCTCGCCCACGAAATCGTGGGAAATCACGTAATTCATGACACCTGCCTCCAGCATCGCACGCGTGTGAACGGTTAGTTCGTGGCCGACGAACATGGGCCGCTGTTCCGCCGCAAGACTATCGATGGCCTGGGCAACCCCTCGGTTGGCGCCCGCAACGTTGTAGATGGCCGCCGGATAACCATGCTTGTTGAAATAGCGCGTGAGCTGATCGCGGGTGGTTTGCGGGCGATCATCAGACATCACCCGCTCATCGATCTTGAGGTAGGCAAACTCGCCGCGAAGCACCCGCCTGAAGCCCATCTCCCGCTCTTGCTGGCAGCGAAACGGCACACTGGTCACCAGCAGTATCTTGGCAGGTTCCTTGGGCAGGGCATTGCCGATCAACAGGCCGGCGACACTGCCTGCCGCGTATTGGTCGTTTCCCACATAGGCGCTGCGCCCCGAATTGGGAAGGTCGGTAGTCAGGCAGACCACCGGAATGCCCAGACTGCAAAGCTTGCGAATGGCCCGATTGATCGCCGGGTGTTCGCGTGACACCACAATCACGCCATCGGCCGACGCGCCCTGCGCCTGGACCTGATCGGCAAACGCGCCGGGGTCGACCTGATTGGTCGGCACATAATGACCGTGCACCACGACCCCTGGCGTAGAGCTGTTCACCTGCGCCTCGGCGCTGGCCAGGGTGGCATTGAAGGTTTCCCCCGAGTCGCAGAACAGGCTGATGTGCAACGTCCCCTTGCCATCGGCCAGGTCCCGCTTGAGCTTGTCCAGCGCCGCCAGCACTTTCAGGCGGGTGCCGTCGCGCACCCCGGGACGGTTGTTCAGCACCCGGTCGACCGTGGCTGGCCCCACCCTTGCGATCCTGGCTATCTCGTTGACGGTAGGCCCCTTCCATACATGTCCCAGTGCTTCACGAGCCATACCAGTCACTCCTGACAATGATGGAATTCCAATCAAAGATAACCAAGATACGCCGTTTATATCCAGATCCAGCATCAGGCTCATTTGATTGGAATCACATCAGAAACAGGCGATGGTAGTCGTTGAAGGATGATTTCGCGCTGCAGATAATCGCCCCACAACAACCAAAACAAACTTTGCAAGGATCGCCCCACATCATGAGCATACGAATTGCCGTCATCGGCGCCGGCATCATGGGGGCGGATCACGCCCGTATCATCGCCCAGGACCTGCCGGGCGCCACCTTGCAGGTGATCTGTGACGCGTCCCCGGAACGCGCCCGGGAAATCGCCGAGCGTTACGGCGCCGCAGACGTTTCCAGCGACCCGATGCAGACCCTGGCGCGGGCCGATGTGGATGCGATCATCATTGCCAGCCCCGACGAGACCCATGCCGTACTGTCGATGGCCGCGATCAATGCCGGCAAGCCCGCCCTGTGTGAAAAGCCACTGTCGCAAAGTCCGGAAGAATGCCTGGCCGTGATCGACAAGGAGACATCCCTGGGCCGCCAGTTCGTGCAACTGGGCTTTATGCGCCGCTTTGACCCGGCTTACCGGGAAATGAAAAGCGCCTTGCAGGACGGTGTTATCGGCCGCGCGGTGATGATGCACAACTTCCATCGCAACGTCGAAGCGCCAGCCAACTTCAGCGGGCAGATGGCAATCAGCAATTCCGCACCCCATGAATTCGACGTGGTGCGCCATGTGCTCGACACCGAGTACAGCGCCATTTCGGTGTTCCAACCCGCGCGGCGGTCGACTCTCGGCGTGGGCGCCCCGGTGTTCATGGTGCTGGAAACTCGCGACGGCCACTTGGTGAACATCGAAATCAACAACAACGCCCATTACGGCTACGACGTACGCGGCGAGTTGGTGGGCGAGCAAGGTTCGGTGCAACTGGCCGGCCCCGTTCACACCCGGGTCAACACCCAGAGGCAGGCCGCAGAGCGCTATGCCGCTGACTGGCGCCCGCGCTTCGCCGAGGCCTACCGCCTGCAAGACAAGGCGTTCCTGGCGTTCGTCAATACCGGTGTGTTCCCGGCCCACGCCGCCAATACCTGGGATGGCTACTGCGCCGCCCTGGTCGCCCAGGCAGGGATTCAGGCCTTGAGTGAAGGCCGCCGCGTCAGCTTGCGCGCCCTAGACACCCCCGCCCTGTACTTGTCACGCGAAGGAGCCTTGTCATGAAACTGGGATTTGTCACCGACAGCCTGGGCGCGCTGCCCTTTCGGGACGTGCTCAGGCACGCAGAACGACTGGGGGTCTCTGGCCTTGAAGTGAACACCGGCGGCTGGTCCACCGCACCACATTTCAACCTGGCGCAGATGCTCGACAGTGCCGCGAATCGGCGCGAATTCAAGCGCGCTTTTGAAGAACACAACCTGGAAATCATTTCCCTCAACGCCAACGGCAACCCACTGCATCCCACCCAACCGGAACAGGGCCAGTGCCTGAAGGACACCATTCGCGTGGCAGGTGAACTGGGGATCAAGACTGTCTGCGCGATGTCCGGTTTGCCCGAAGGCCAGGCCGGCGACCGCATGCCCAACTGGGTGGTGGCGTCCTGGCCGCCGGAGACCCAGACCATTCTGCGCTACCAATGGGAAGAGCGGCTGCTGCCATTCTGGAGCGAAATCGCCGACCTGGCCCAGGCACATGGAGTGGAGCGCATCGCCCTGGAGTTGCATGGCAACCAGTGTGTGTACAACGTGCGGGCGCTGCTGAAATTGCGCGAGGCCATCGGCCCGGTGATCGGCGCCAACCTCGACCCTTCGCACTTGTTCTGGATGGGCGCCGACCCGTTGGTGGCTGCCGAGGCACTGGGCGAGGCGATCTATCACGTGCACGCCAAGGACACCTTGCTCAACGCCCCACTGCAGGCCGTTGATTCACTTCTGGAAAACGGCTCGCTGATGGATATCCCGGCGCGCAGCTGGTCCTACATCACCCTGGGTTTCGGCCACGGCGAGCAATGGTGGCGGCAGTTCTGCTACCGCCTGAAAATGGCCGGCTACGATGGCTGGCTGTCGGTTGAACACGAGGACGTGCTGCTCAACAGCCTTGAGGGCCTGGAAAAATCCGTGGCCCTGCTCAAGGGCGTGATGCCGGTTGCCGCCGGCGACTTCAAACCCCAGGCCATCTGACCCTGGCCGAGAAAATAATACCGTCGACCAGACACGAAAAAGCCCTTGTTCCCGGCACCAGCGCTTTACCGATCAAGCAAGCTGAAAGCCATGACGTAGAGGGTCTTTATCGTCGACAAAAATAGTGTTGTGCCCGGTAATCTGCGCCCAGCCACCGATACTCGGTCGGATACCATCGAACGTCCCGACCTTGACCGATGCTTCGACCTTCCCTTCGAAGACCGTCCCGATCAAACTTTCATTGCGGAATGTATCGCCCACTTTCAACCGGCCTTTGCCAAACAGCTGGGCCATCCGCGCGGACGTCCCCGTGCCACCGGGTGAGCGATCAATGGCCTTGTCACCATAGAACACCGCAGCGCGCCCATCGGCTGCCGTGCTGTGCTCGTCGTCACACCAGATAACATGATGGACGCCACTGATCCGGCTGTTCTCAGGGTGCACCGGGGCACTGACGCCGGCCAGGGCCGCACGCAGTTTCTGACTGAGGTTGACGATCTCCGCCGTGCTCAATCCGCGCAAGCCGGCCCAGTTTTCCTGTGGCTCGACGACCGCATAGAAATTGCCACCGTAAGCGATGTCGACAACGAGCTCACCGACCCCAAGCACCTCCACCACCACATCGGCACTGTGCAAATAACTGGCAACGTTGAACAAGCGAATGGAGTCAACAGATTCGCCGTTCATGCTGTAGTCGACATCGACGCGCCCCGCCGGCGTCTCGATGGCCAGCTTGCCAGGTTCGCGCGGTGTGATCAGGCCTTCCTCGATCACCACGGTAGACAAACCGATGGTGCCCGCGCCGCACATGGGCAGGCAGCCGCTGACCTCGATAAACAATGCGCCAAAGTCACAGTCATCACGCACGGACGGATAGATGATGACGCCCGACATGATGTCGTGCCCCCTGGGCTCAAACATCAACGCGGTTCGCACCCAGTCATGCTCGCGAACAAAAATCTCCCGGCGCTCGGCCATCGAGACCAACGGCAACAGCGGGCCACCGCCGGCCACCACTCGAACCGGATTGCCGCAGGCATGTGAGTCAATGCAAAAAAAGCTGCGTCTCATACTGGAACCCTTTCAAAGAAGCTTGCCTGGGGAGTGACGCTGCAAGGCGCCGCGTGACAGACGATCCAGCAGCAGCGCAACGGCGACAATCGCCAGGCCGGCACGCAGCCCCAGGCCCATCTCCATCCTCGAGAGACCTCGCGTCACTTCCGCGCCGAGACCGCCGGCCCCTACCAGGCCTGCCAGTACCACCATTGCCAAGGACATGAGGATGCATTGGTTGAGACCGACCAACAGCGTTGGCGTGGCCGTCGGCAGCTCAATCTTGAACAGGATGTCCCTGGGCGAAGCCCCGGACGCCTGCCCCAACTCAAGCAAATCTTTTGGCAACTGCTTGAACGCCAGGGTTGTCAGCCTGAGCATCGGCGGAATGCCATAAACAATGGTCGCGATAATGGCCGGTACCCGCCCCAAGCTGAACAGCATCACCGCGGGAATCAGGTAAACCCATGGCGGTACCGTCTGCATGATGTTGAGGATCGGCAGGAACGCTTCATCCACCCGCTTCGCCCGGGCGGCCAGCACTCCGAGTGGAAAGGCAATGGCCACCGATATCAGAACCGCAACCGAGACCAGGGCAATGGTCTGCATGGAGGCGACCCAGAGGCCGGAGAACAAGCAAAAAGCCAACATCAACGCCGCGAATACAGCGATGCGTTTGCTGGCCAAAAAGAACGCGCCGACAACGACGATACCGATGAACAGATACGGGTGGGGACCCAGTAACGTGGCCTCTACCGCCCCCAGCACCGCCTCGATGACCTGGCTTATACCTTTGAACAAACCGTGCAGATGGGTGTTCAACCAGTCAACTGCAGGCGCCAGGAACTCGCCCGGGGAAAATTGAATGTCAGGCGTAGTCATTGGCTTTCTCCCATCCGCGAGCGTGCAGCGTGCTGCGCCAACCGATCCAGAATCATGGTCAGAATGACAATGGCGATGGCCGCATTGATCGATTTGGCAATATCCAGGGTGCGAACCGCTGCGTAAATCGACTCACCCAGGCCACCGGAGCCGACGATGCCGGCAATCACCACCATGCCGAATGCCATCATCAAGCTCTGATTCACCCCGGCCATGATGCTTGGCTTGGCGAATGGCAAGCGGATCTTGAAGAACATCTGCCAAGCGGTGACGCCACTGGCCTCCCCCAACTCGATAAACTCCCGTGGTGTCATGCGAATCCCCAGGGAGGTCAGGCGTATGGCCGGCGGAACGGCCACGATAAAGGTGGCCAACAGCGCCGTGGCCGGGCCGTAGCCGAGCAAGGCGATGGCCGGCAATAGATAGATGTAGGGAGGCATGGTCTGGATCAGATCCAGCACCGGGTCGACAACGCGATCCACTGACGGTGCAAGGCCGGCCAGCACGCCCAATGGAATCGCGACCAACAGCGCGAGCACGGTGGCCGTCAGCACCAGGGCGAGGGTGCTGACCGTCTCCGGCCACAAGCCGATCACGTTGCAAAACAACAGCGCCAAACCCGCGAGCAGCGCGAACCGAACACCGACCACCCGCCAGCCTATCAACGCAATGGCAATCGCGATGAGGTAATACGGCGGATAGGCAATACACCAGAGCACGCTTTTGTAAATGCCCGCCAGCAGTGCGTTGACGGTGTCGAACAAAAACTCGCCGTGATCCGATAGCCATTCCAGACTCGAGTCGACGACCGCGTCGAACTGATTGGAAAAGTCCGGGATGCTCATGTCGATGCCTCCAGAACAGTCGCTGTGGACGAAGCCGCGAACTCATTCGGAATGCCTTGAACGCCACGCAGCAGATCGCGCGGCGTAATGATCCCGACCACTGCACAGTTATCAACGACCGCAAGCGCATCGCGCTCGGACTTCATCGTCAATCCGATGAGCTCGTTGATATCGGCGCCGAGAGAGGTTTTGCTGAGCCTGGAGATGTCGCAACCAGGGTTCGCCACCGTGTACGCCTCTACAGGTGTCATAACCGAATGAGCCCTGACCAGATGCAGCCTGGAAATGCCCGCCACAAACTCCGCAACGTAGTCGTCAGCCGGTTTGAGAACGATCTCCTCGGCAGTACCCACCTGGATGATCACGCCGTCCTTCATGATCGCGATGCGATCACCGATGCGGATCGCCTCGTCCAGGTCGTGGGTGATAAACACGGCGGACTTGCCCAGCTCCTTGGTCAGTTGGCGAAACTCATCCTGCAACTGCCTGCGAATCAACGGGTCAAGCGCGCTGAACGGTTCATCCATCAAGATCACTTCGGGATCGGCGGTGATGGCTCGTGCCAACCCCACACGCTGCTGCATACCGCCAGACAGCTCGCTGGGATAACGCGCGGACCAATCGCTCAACCCGACCTTGGCCAACGCCTGTTCGGCCACCTTGTAACGCTCTGCCTTGCCCACGCCTTGTACTTCCAAGCCGAAAGCGGTGTTCTCCAACACGGTTCGATTGGGCAACAACGCGACGCTCTGAAAGACCATGCCGATATGACGTGCCCTCACCTCACGAAGCTGTGCCGCGCTAAGGGCTGACAGATCCTTGCCTTTAACCAGGACCGTCCCTGAGCTCGGAGTGATCAGCTTGTTGAGTAGCCTGATCAGGGTGGATTTGCCACTGCCGGACAAGCCCATGATGCAAAAGATTTCGCCGCGGCGAACCTGAAGACTGACGTCGGAGACGCCGACCACGCAGCCGTAGTTTTGCAGGATCTGGGTCTTGGTGAGCCCCTGCTGAACGACAGCATTCATCGCGGCAGGTGCGGCTTTACCGAAGATTTTCCAGACTGACTGGCAATCTATCAGCACTTCGTTGGTGTCTATTTTGGCCGTTGTCATTTTCGTAACCCGTGAACCAGTTTTCTGGCTTCTCTAATGAATCAAAGAGCGGCAGTGGCAATAAAACAAAGGTTGCAATCAGTTCTTGATGTTTTCCCAACGTTTGAGCAACTCGGTGTGGCTATCGGTCCAATCCTTGACCGCCTGCTCCATGGTCTTGCCGTCCTTGACTTCAGCATTCATCGCGGTGATATCCGCAATGGGTACATACACGCTGGCCATCAGTTCGCGGACACGGGGGTTGCCTTCGGCAAAGCCCTTGTGGCCAATCCAGTAGTAGCCCTGCAACGGCGGGAAAATGCCTTTGGGATCTTTCAGGAATTTAAGATTGAATTTCTTGGTCATCCAGGACGGATCCCAAACCGTTACGGCCACCCACTCTTTACGGTCGACGGCCGATTTCAACGCCGCGGTCATGGCGGTGGTACTGCCCTCGACCAACTTGAGCTTGAGGTCATAGGCCTTAACCACATTGTTGGCATCGCTCATCAGCCCTGAGCCTGGCTCAATGCCGATAATCTTGCCGCCGAGTTTTTCCGAATTGGCATTCAGCTGGTCAATGGAATCAATGTCCACATAGCTGGGTACCGCCAGGCCTTGGTAAAGACCGAAGGAGACGGGCGATATTTTTTCGATCTTGTTCTTGTTTTTGTTCCAGTAATCGTTCGCTGCATAGTCCGTCTGCGACGCCAGGACCTGAACATCGCCTTTACTTAACGCAGCGTAGGCGATGCCCCACTCGGCAAACTCCACAACTTTCACGGTGTAGCCAGAATCTTCCAGTACCTTCTTGGTAATTCCCGTAATCGGCGTCAAATCCTCCCAAGTCATCGTCCCCATGGTGATGTTTTTTTCTTCGGCGTGAACGGGCAAACACATAACGCCAGCCACAGCGACAGCGCAGAATGCCTTCCAAATCTTTTTCATGGCGTACTCCGATCTACGGTTAAAACTAGAGATTAGGCTTTTATGAAATAAAAGCCGGTTGTTTGGAACCCTTTAGCTCTCTCGCCCTGCTCTCAGCGCCTGCCAATGAATGACTGAATTAACACCCAGCTTTGTGAGTAACTTGGGTGGCAGCCTACTTGGCCCCGGCGCTTGACTAAAACTTTCTAACATTCTGGAATTCGTACCGGTGGCCAAGTCGGCGGCCAGCACACCCGCCAGGGTGCTCTTCACCGTTCCCAAGCCGTTCTCGCAGCAGGCTGAATACAGGTTTTCTTCTATTTCGCCAAAGGCAGGGGCGCTATTGCGGCTCAAACAGAGACGTCCAGCCCAACTAAATTCCAGCGGTGTCGATTTCAACTCGGGAAACCGCGCATCCAGGGAGTGCCGCTGTTCTTCAGCGACGGCCGCCACACGCTTGGATGTCACCTGAATGCTCGGGTCATAGGTGAACTTTGTCCGGATCACAATGCGTGAAAGACCCTGTGAAGTTATTTTCCGAACGGTCGCGCCCATGGGGTCGGCGGGCAACAACGCCCATTGGTCCCTACCGCTGACGGGGCGTCCAAACTCTTCATGACTATAAGCCGCGGTCATCGATGCATAGGTAAACACATGCAACAGGCGACCTTGAAAATGGCCAAAGTCCTCGATATGGCCATTGACGGCGAGAATGACCTTGGGCGCGCTGATCACCCCACGGTGAGATTTCGCCCGCCAACTATTTCCCGACCTGGACAGCTCAATAATCGGTGAACGCTCATAAAAACTGATGTACTTATCCAGGCCAAAGGCCAGATCCCTAATATATTGAGCGGGCTGAATCATTACCGCGCCAGGCGTGTAAAGCCCACTGTGGTAATAACGTGAGCCGGTGATCGCCTGCATCTGTTCGGCATCAAGTAGTTGGTATTGCTCGCCAATGCTTTTAAGCGACTGGGCATAGTTATCATTGAGCTTCACGCCCCGCTCCGTGGCCGCAGCATTGATCTTTCCAGACGGATCAAAAGTCTGCGCGGACATTCCGTATTCACGTGCCGCGTCAGCTGCAAAAGCGATAGCAAAGCGGTTCTGGGCGATTTCCAATGCGCTGGCAGACTCACCCGCCACCGAATACTCCCCGGATGAAAGACTGTGAGGCACATCGATCATGAACCCCGAGTTTCTGCCTGCCGGGCCCTTCGCGACTTCATGGGCATCCACGACCGCGATGCTATCGCCGGGATGCAGTTGTGACAGTCGACGAGCGGCGGAGAGGCCGGCAAAACCGGCACCAATAATCAGCCAATCCGCCGTCACGGTTCCATCAAGCATGCGGACAGGCGCAGTGCGTGTGGAGATCGCCTCCCACCCTGAAACCCCGGTATCGACCGGAAGGCGCTTGATGGTGTGGGTGCTCATTTTTCGGTCTCTTCATCCGACCGATCAGACACATCGATCCAGATGGTTTTGATTTCGGTGTATTGATCGTGAGCAAAAATCGATTTGTCCCGACCGCCGAACCCCGACGCCTTGTAGCCACCAAAAGGCGTGGACGCATCGCCCTCGCCAAAGCAGTTCACGGTGACGATTCCGGCGCGAATCTCTCGCGACAGTTTGATTGCGCGTCGCAGGCTGCCGGTGTAAACCGACGCGGCCAGGCCATAGACCGTGTCATTGGCCAGGGCAATCGCTTCGGCGATCGTGCTGAACGTGGTGACCGAAAGAATCGGGCCAAAGATCTCTTCCTGGAACAAGCGGCTCTGGCGATCGACACCGTCAATCACTGTCGGCTCGACAAAGGCACCCTCTTCAGTGCCGCCGCCGTACACAACCTCTAGTTTTCCAGCGGTGGCATGCTCGAGGTACGACTTCACTTTGGCGAAATGCTCGGGACTGACCAGTGCTCCGACACGGTTCTGCGGATCAAGGGGATCGCCCATTTTCCATTCGCGGATGTAGGCCCCCATGCGCTGCAGCAGCTCATCCTTCACCGATACGTGGACAAGCAGACGCGAGGTCGCGGAACAGTTCTCGCCCATGTTCCAGAACGCGCCGTTGACGACATGCTGGGCAACCAGATCCAGGTCTTGCGCATCGTCCATCACCACGGCCGGATTTTTCCCCCCGCACTCGAGGACGATACGTTTCAAATTCGAATCGGCCGCGTAATGCAGGAACCGCCGACCGGTGGCGGTCGAGCCAGTGAAGCTGACCATGTCGACGTCGTGATGCAAGCCAATGGGCTCGCCGACATCCTTGCCGGTACCCGTGACAATGTTGAGCACACCGGCGGGAACACCGGCCTCAAAAGCGAGCTGCGCGACCCGCAATGTCGTCAGCGTGGTCTGCTCCGCGGGTTTGACGATAACCGAGCAACCCGCGGCCAGCGCCGGGCCGATTTTCCAGGCCAGCATCAACAGCGGGAAGTTCCAGGGCAGCACGCAGCCGACCACGCCAATCGGCTCGCGAACAACCAGGGTCAGTGCGTCATTGCCCACTGGAGCGGTGTTGTCATAAATCTTGTCGATCAACTCCGCGTGCCAGCGCAGGGTGTGAATCGTGTCCGGAACATCGACCAACTGACATTCACTGACGGGCTTGCCACTGTCGAGGCTCTCAAGCACGGCGAGTTCGTGTTGATGGTGTTCAAGCAGATTGGCGAATTTCAGGAGAACGGCTTTTCGCTCCCGGGGAGAAATCGATCTCCAGCGCCCGTCCGCAAATGCCTCTTTGGCGTTACTCACCGCATCATCGACATCTGCCGACGCGCAGGCGGCGACATTGGTCAGGCACTCACCGGTCGCCGGATTGGTCGTGGCGAACGTCTTGCCAGAAATCGCAGGTTTGAACGCGCCATTGATGAAGGCGTTGGCAGGGAACGAAATAGCCTTGGCGATGGCGGCATATTCGGCCTTGCTCAGAAGATCACCCATGGCTGGCTCCTGAAGCGATGCTTGCTACGTTGCGTTTCAACTCGGCGATGACCGATTTAAGCTTTTGCTTTTCTTCTGTATCGAGAGGCTGAAGCGGCAAACGCACGTCACCGACGTTCAGCCCGTCAAGCTCGCAACCATACTTGATCGACTGCACGAACTTGCCGGCATCCAATGCATTCATCAGCGGCATCATCGCCGACATGATCTGGCGGCCTTTGTCGAAGTCTTTCTCGATCACACAGGCTTGATAAAGTGCCACATGTTCCCTGGGCAGGAAGTTAGACCCGGCACACACCCAGCTTCTGGCGCCCCATGCAAAAAACTCCAGTGCTTGATCGTCCCACCCACAGGACATGGCAATCTGCGGGAATTTGCGCGCCAGCAGATGAACACGGCCCATGTCGCCGGAGCTTTCCTTGATCGCCACCACGTTTTTCGATTGGCTCACACGGGTGAGGTAATCTTCGTCCATCGACACGCACATGCGACCGGGGTAGTTGTAAAGCATGATCGGCAAATCGGCGGCGCGATCGACAGTCAGTGCGTGTATCGCGTTTTCCTGAGAAGTCGGCAGCGCGTACGGCGGAGAAGTGACGAGAATGGCGTCTGCTTGGATGGCTTTGGCATCCTTCGCGTACTGAACCGCCTCTTCAGTGCGAATGGCCCCGGTACTAATGATCAGTTGCACCCGCGTGCCGATGAGGTCTTTTGCGTAAGCGGCCAGCTCGGTGCGCTCTTCTGAAGTCTGCGCATAATATTCGCCAGTCGACCCGCCGATAATAATGCCGTGGACCTTCGCCTCGATCAGCGACTCCAAGACTTGCGAGTAGACACTCCAGTCTATTTCCCCATCCGGCTTGTAAGGCGTGATCGCTGGCGTATAAATACCTTCAAATTTCAAGACGATTTCTCCGGAAATGAATTGCGTGGAAGATCAACGAGCGCGTCCGCCTTGATGCCTTGCGGGGCGATAAAAATTTCCATGTTTTCTCGGGACAGCTCCCAATGTTCAAACACCAGATCAACGACGGCGCCTTCATCACGACGCTCAAGGGCCTCGATAAATAAATCATGGTGCCCCGCAGACAGCTCAAGACGTTCTTCCATGTCCTCGTTTTGAGGTCGGAAAAATGTATTGCCGATTCGCGAGTGATCAATGAGCAATCGTTCCAAACTGGGTTGGAGATATTGGTTGCCGGCCATTTCGCCCATGATCGCGTGAAAACGATTGTTCTCGACGACCATGGCCAATGCCTCCCTTGACGTGGTGGCCAGGCGGAACCGGTGCTGGGTGTCCTTCAGATCAATCAGTTGACGCGGCTTGAAATTTTGCACCGCCAGGCGGCCGATGGCCGCATACATCATCGGTGCAACCAGGAAGAAATTACGCAGGGTCGAGTGATTCATTGGAATCACCCGAGCACCGCGGTTTTCCCGAATATCGACATAACCTTCACCGGCCAAGCGGCGGAAGACTTCGCGGACGGGCGTTCGGGACAAGCCATAACGTTCGCTGAGAATGACTTCATCCAGCGCTTCGTCGGGATCCAGTTCCATTGTCAGAATTTGCCGTTTCAGGTCTTCGTAGAGACAAGTTTTGCCGTTTTTCACAAACGACCTCCTGAGGTAGTTTTGGGGTCAGGCGCGGCTGACCGATGAGTCGAGACTCGCATGGGTTTTAGAGGCGGTCAATAGATTGTATTTTTGTTGTATACATAGAAAACACATAATAAATTTGTACTTTATAGAAACTTATCCTTTAAATTCATTAAGTTATAATAAACCTCAAAAAACGACAGCGTCGGTTACAGGAAAGGATCGAGTCGTTTTTGGAACGCTTTTTCCTAGACCATTCGATAATAGAGCTTATTGCCAAGCGCACTTTCGTGGAGCCGCGGTTGGCCCCATACGACACGCCAGGCAGCGTTTGCGACATGCCTTTGAACGCGCAAGGACCGCGCCCACCTGTCATCGCCAATGTAAAACTG
>NZ_JACAQA010000029.1 GCF_013385425.1 Pseudomonas gingeri
CAGACTGTGTGAAAACGCAGTCCGCCGCGGTTTAAAGCAAATGCCCCGACTTGTCGGGGCATTTGCTTTTCTGCAATCTGAAAAATGAAGGGCCTTTCAGCCCATCAGCGCCATCAGCTTCTGTGCTCCCAGCACCTGGATAGCTCTTTTCAAGTTGTAGGCCTGTACTGCAAGTGCCATTTCTGCGCGAGCACCCTGTAACTGGCGCAGCAAAAACCGGCCATTGCCGAAAATCCATTGCTTCAGGTTGCCGAAGGGATGTTCGACGATGGAGCGCCGATGCCCCATCATTTCCGGGTGCGCCTTCATTCGCACTTCCATTCGCTCAAATGCTGCTTCATGGGCGTGGCGCATCAGATACCGGCGTTCTGCCTTGGTGCAGCGGTTTTTCAGCGGACAACTTCGGCAGTCGCTGATGGCCGCCTGATAGATTCGGTCGCCCTTGCTCAGTTGCTTGAGTGTCAGCCGGTTGCCTGCGGGGCATTGGTACTGATCGGTGTTCGAGTCGTAGTTGAATTCGGTGCGGTCAAAGTATTGCTCGTCGCCACCGGTGGTGTTGATCGCCCGATTGGGAGGCACAAAAGCCGTGATCGCCGCGTCTTCGCAGGCCTGGAACTGGGCACCATTGGAATAACCGGCATCCGCCGTGACGCAAAGTTCGGATTGATCCAGCTTCTCTTTGGCTGCTTTGGCCATCGGTTCCAACTGACGGTTGTCGGTGCCTTCCTGAGTCACTTCGTGGTGCAGAATCAGGCAATGCTTGGCATCCACCGCACTTTGAATGTTGTAGGCCACGAGCGGCCCGGACGCTGTTCGCATTTTTTGCGCATCGGATTCACCCACAACGTGCTGAACCAGACCTTGAGCTTGCATCAGCACTTGGCAGGTCTGGTTATTGGCCTTTTTTACCTGCAACTCCGCCAGCGCTGCCTGCACCGCTGAACGATCAATCGACTCGCCTTCTTCGTCGCGATCGGCTTCATCGAGTTGCGCCAGATAACGCGCAATTTTCTTGTCGAGCGTCGCTTCCCGTTGCTGGAGCTTTTTCGGTGTCAGATGTTTGCGGCTGGAAGCCACAGCTTGAAACTTGCTGCCATCGATGGCCACCAACTCGCCTGCAATCAGACCGGCCTGCCGGCAGAAACGAACAAAGGCACGACAGGTCGCGGTAAACGCCGCGCTGTTATCGCGTCGAAAATCGGCAATGGTTTTGAAGTCCGGCGCCAATCGTCCCAACAGCCACATGACCTCGACGTTGCGTTGACACTCGGCCTCAAGCCGTCGTGACGAACGAATGCGTTGGAAATAGCCGTACAGATAGAGTTTGAGCAGATCGGCGGGATCGTATGAAGGACGTCCCGTGGCCTTGGGTTTGGCCTTGTCGAAACCCAGTTGCTCAAAATCCAGAAGCGCGACATAGGCTTCGATGACCCGAACCAGATGGTCATCGGGAATCAACTCATCCAGCGACAGTGGAAACAGCGCGCTCTGAGAGCGATTTTCACCTTGGATATAGCGCATAAGAAAAATGCCCGTATCTTGCGATACGGGCATTTTCTTTAACCGGCCAGCAGATTGCTAGGTTTTCACACAGTCT
>NZ_JACAQA010000003.1:0-612722 GCF_013385425.1 Pseudomonas gingeri
CCTGCGAGGAATACGACAGCGGCCAGAACGCCGGGGCCAGCGCCAATATGGCCAAGTACCTGGCGGCCAAGGCGTCCTGGGAGGCGGCCAATGCCTGCCTGCAGACCCATGGCGGTTTCGGTTTCGCCTGTGAATACGACGTCGAGCGCAAGTTCCGCGAGACCCGCCTGTACCAGGTGGCGCCGATCTCCACCAACCTGATCCTGTCCTACGTGGCCGAGCATCTGCTCGAACTGCCACGCAGCTTCTGAGGCTCCGCGCATGAGCCATACCCAAGCCCTCTGCGAATTCCTCGCCGGCCTGCGTTACGAACAGGTACCGCAAGCGGTGTTCGAGCGTACCGAAGATCTGTTCCTCGATTGGCTGGCCTCGGCCCTGGCCAGCCAGGGTGCCCATCCGATTCCGTTGTTCGAGGCCTATGCCCGCAAGATGGGCCCGGCAAGCGGCCCGGCGCGGATCCTGGTCAATGGCCAGGGCAGTTCGGCGTACTTCGCCGCCCTGGTGAATGCCGCGTCCTCCCATCTGGTGGAGCAAGACGATCTGCACAACAGTTCCGTGCTGCACCCGGCCACGGTGGTGTTCCCGGCGGCCCTGGCGGCGGCCCAGGATCTCGGCAAGTCCGGCCGCGAGCTGTTGCTGGCCTCGCTGGCCGGCTATGAGGCTGGCATTCGTATCGGCGAGTTCCTCGGGCGTTCGCACTATCGGATCTTCCACACCACGGCCACCGTCGGCACCCTGGCGGCGGCCGTGGCCGTGGGCAAGCTGATGGACTTCGACCAGGGACAGTTCAGCAACCTGCTGGGCAGCGCCGGCACCCAGGCCGCCGGGCTCTGGGAGTTCCTCCGGGATGCCGCCGATTCCAAGCAGTTGCACACCGCCAAGGCTGCGGCGGACGGCCTATTGGCCGCCTACCTGACGGCGGATGGCCTGACCGGGGCGCGCAATATTCTCGAAGGTGACCAGGGGCTGGCCGCCGGGATGTCCAGCGATGCCGATCCGACGAAGTTGTCCGATCGCCTGGGCAGCCGCTGGGCGCTGGTGGAAACCTCGTTCAAGTTCCACGCGTCCTGTCGCCACACCCATCCGGCCGCTGATGCGTTGCTGGAGCTGATGTGGCAGGAAGGCTTGAGTCATGAACATATTCGGCATGTGGAAACCCGTGTGCATCAGGGTGCCATTGATGTGCTCGGACGGGTCAAGGTGCCGCAGACGGTGCACCAGGCCAAGTTCTCCATGGGCACCGTGCTGGGCCTGATCGCCGTGCATGGCAAGGCCGGGCTGCCGGAGTTCCACCAACTGTCCTTGACCGATCCGGCCGTATCGGCGTTTCGCGAGAAGGTCAGCATGACCTTGGACCCGGAAGTCGATGGCGCCTATCCCCAACGCTGGCTGGGCCGGGTGGTGGTCACCACGGTTGACGGGCGCACCCTGTACGGCGTCATCGACGAGCCCAAGGGTGATCCTGGCAACAGCCTGTCGCGGGCCGAGCTGGAAGACAAATTCCGCCGTCTGCTGCAGTTCTCCGGGGCGCGCTCGGCCGAGCAGGCCGAGGGTTTGATCCGTCAGGTCTGGGACCTGCGTAATACCACTGACTTGAAGGAGCTGCGCTGATGAATACGGCAGCAGGCAATACCCCGGCACCGCGCCCGTTGGACGGCATCACGGTGATCAGCCTCGAACACGCCATTGCCGCGCCGTTCTGTACGCGGCAACTGGCGGACCTGGGCGCACGGGTGGTGAAGATCGAGCGCCCCGGCAGCGGCGACTTTGCCCGTGGTTATGACGAACGTGTTCGCGGCCTGGCCTCGCACTTCGTCTGGACCAACCGTTCCAAGGAAAGCCTGACCCTGGACCTCAAGCAGGAGCAGGCCGGCGATATTCTCGAAAATCTGCTGGGGCAGGCCGATGTACTGGTGCAGAACCTCGCGCCGGGGGCTGCCGCGCGCATGGGTTTGTCCTTCGAGGCGCTGCATGAACGCTTTCCACGGCTGATCGTCTGCGATATTTCCGGTTATGGCGAAGGTGGTCCTTATGAGAAGAAAAAGGCCTACGACCTTTTGATCCAGAGCGAGGGTGGCTTTCTTTCGGTGACCGGTGGGCCGGGTGAGGAAGAGCTGGCGAAGGCCGGCTGCTCCATCGCCGATATCTCCGCCGGGATGTACGCCTACAGCGGCATTCTCTCGGCGTTGCTGCTGCGGGAGAAAACCGGGGAGGGCAGCCGCATCGACGTCAGCATGCTGGAAAGCCTGGTGGAGTGGATGGGCTACCCGATGTATTACGCCTTCGACGGTGCGCCGCCGCCGCCACGGGCCGGTGCGGCGCACTCGACCATTTATCCCTACGGGCCGTTTCCGGCGGGCGACGGCGGCACCGTGATGCTCGGGTTGCAGAACGAGCGTGAGTGGGCGGCGTTCTGCGACAGGGTGCTGCTGACCCCCGAGCTGGCGGTGGACGAGCGCTTTTCGGCCAACTTCAAGCGTTCGGCCAACCGTGAGGTGTTGCGTCAGATCATCGTCGACAGCTTTGCCCGGCTCAGCACCGAGCAGGTGATTGCCCGGTTGGAAGAGGCGCAGATCGCCAATGCCCGGGTCAACGACATGCAGGGTGTGTGGGACCACCCGCAGCTCAAGGCCCGGGATGGCTGGCGCGAGGTCGGGAGTCCGGCGGGGAAACTCCCGGCGTTGCTGCCGCCGGCGCGCAATGCGGCGTTTGAGCCGCGTATGGAGGCGGTGCCGGGGTTGGGCGAGCACACCGGGGCGATCCTCAGTGAGTTGGGCTTTTCCGCGGAGGCGGTGGAGCGGCTGCGGGTGGATGGGGTGGTTTGAAAAGAATGGGCTGCTCTCAAGGGCCCCTTCGCGGGCAAGCCCTGCTCCTACAGTTTGGCGTCGTACACAAATATGGGGAACGACAGAGGACTGTAGGAGCAGGGCTTGTCGGTACGCCGCACCGCCGCGAAGAACGATAACGCGGTCCCCCCAGACAGGCCGCGCAACCAAAAAACAAGGAACACAACATGTCTTCATCCATTGCCCGCTCCGCGCTCTTCGTGCCCGGCAGTCGTCCCGAGCGTTTCGCCAAGGCCCTGGCCAGCGGCGCCGATGCCGTGATCGTCGATTTCGAAGATGCCGTCGAAGAACCGCTCAAACGAATCGCCCGTGACCACCTCGGCCAATTCCTTACCGCCAATCCCCAGGCCCGGGTCCTGGTCCGCATCAACGCCCCGGACCACACCGAACACAGCGCTGACCTGGCGTTCTGCAAGCAACACCCTGGCGTCAGCGGCGTGCTGCTGCCCAAGGTTGAGAACGCCGCCCAGGTCGGCGCCGTGGCGGCGACCGGCAAACCCGTCTGGCCGATCATCGAAAGTGCCCGCGGTTTGTTGAGCCTGGCTGAAATCGCCAGCGCCCCCGGCGTCGAGCGCTTGTCCTTCGGCGGCCTGGACCTGGCCCTTGACCTCAACCTGAGCAGCGGCTCGGACGCCGCGCAGTTCGCCCTCGACCAGGCACGCCTGGCGGTGATCGTGCATTCACGGGCCGCCGGCCTGGTCGCTCCGCTGGACGGCGTACATCCGGCCATCGACGACCCCGAGGGCCTGCACCGCTCAATCCGCCATGCCTATGAAATGGGCTTTGCCGGTGCGTTGTGCATTCACCCCCGGCAGGTGCCGGTGATCCACGCGGCCCTGGCGCCGAGTGCCGAAGACCTGGCCTGGGCCCGCCGCGTGGTGGACGCCGGCAGTGACGGCGCCGGAGCCTATCAGGTCGACGGGCAGATGGTCGACGCCCCGGTCTTGTTGCGGGCCCGCCGCTTGTTGGCGCTGGTGTAAGCCATCACCGCAGGCTCGACAGGCCGATCCTTGGCCGCTGATCGGAGACCGCGTCGTACTCAGCCTTCGGCAATAAACCCAGAGTTTACGGAGCGTTCACCTGAGCCGAACGCAGGTACTCAGAATTCGAAATTCTCTATACGCATGGCTTTAGGCAACCTGCCTACAACACAACAATAAGAAGGTGACTTACATGTTCAAGTTGACCCGGGCGCTGTTCTGCGCCGCCACCTTGCTCACCGTGGGCCTCGCGCAGGCGGCCGAGCCCATCGTGATCAAGTTCGCCCACGTCGTCGCGGAAAACACACCCAAGGGGCAGGGCGCGCTGCTGTTCAAGAAGCTCGCCGAAGAACGCCTGCCGGGCCGGGTCAAGGTCGAGGTCTATCCCAACTCGTCGCTGTTCGGTGACGGCAAGGAAATGGAAGCCCTGCTGCTGGGTGACGTACAGATGCTGGCACCGTCCCTGGCCAAGTTCGAGCAGTACACCAAGCAGATCCAGATCTACGACCTGCCGTTCCTGTTCAACGACATGGCCGCCGTCGACCGCTTCCAGGCGGCCCAGGGCAAGGCGCTGCTGACTGCGATGCAGGGCAAGGGCATTCTCGGCCTGGCCTATTGGCACAACGGCCTGAAGCAGATTTCCGCGAACAAGGCGCTGCACGTACCGGGCGATGCCCGTGGCCTGAAGTTCCGCGTCCAGGCTTCCAGTGTGCTGGAGGAGCAGTTCAAGGCGATCCGCGCCAATCCACGCAAGATGAGCTTCGCCGAGGTCTACCAGGGTTTGCAGACCGGCACCGTCAACGGCACCGAGAACACCTGGTCGAACTATGAAAGCCAGAAGGTCAACGAGGTGCAGAAGTACTTCACCGAGTCCAACCATGGCCTGATCGACTACATGGTGATCACCAACAGCAAGTTCTGGGACGGCCTGCCGCCGGATATCCGCAGCGAGCTGGAAAAGATCATGGCCGAGGTCACCGTCGAGGTGAACAAGCAGGCCGAAGCGCTGAACCAGAGCGCCAAGCAGAAGATCATCGACGCCAAGACCAGCGAAATCATCGAGCTGAGCCCCCAAGAGCGCGGGCAATGGCGTGAGGCGATGAAGCCGGTGTGGAAGAAGTTCGAGGGTGAGATCGGTGCCGACCTGATCGATGCGGCGGACAAGTCCAACCAGCCCTGATACCTCCTTTTCCCTCTCGCGGAGTCCTGTCCATGCAAACGCAACCCTTGCGGCGCATCTGGGAACATTTCGAGGAAGGCTTTATCGCTTTCCTGCTGGCGGCCATGACGCTGGTGACCTTTGTCTATGTGATGGCCAACAACATCTACACGCTGTTCTTCAACCTGGCTGATCGCTGGGCCTGGAGCCGCGCCTTCTTCAACAGCCTGGGCGACGCCACCATGACCGTGGCCCAGGACATGACCTGGAGCGTGGCCCTGACCAAGGCCATGTTCGGCTGGCTGATCTTCTTCGGTATCTCCTACGGCGTGCGCACCGCCGGCCACCTCGGGGTCGACGCCCTGGTCAAGCTGACCCCGCGTCCGGTGCAACGCTACCTGGCGCTGCTCGCCTGCGCCTGCTGCCTGGCCTACGCCGGGCTGTTCATGGTGGCCAGCTACAAGTGGCTGAGCGCGGTGCTCGCCGCCGGGATCGGTGCCGAAGACCTCGACCAGTATGGGATCAAGGTCGGCTATATCGTGGTGATCGTGCCGGTGGGTTTTGCCTTGGTGCTGATCCGCTACCTGGAAATCTTCTACCGCATTTTCACCCGTCGCCAGGCCGGTCTGGGCCTGGCCGATGAAGCCGGCGAAGCGAGCAAGCTGGCAAGTGAACACAAGGAGCAGCACTGATGGCCGTTCTCTGTCTGTTTCTGCTGTTGTTCACCTTCATGTTCCTCGGCGTGCCCATTGCGATTTCCCTGGGACTGTCCGGCGCGGTGTCGATCCTGATCTTCAGCCAGGACTCCCTCAGTTCCCTGGCGATCAAGCTGTTCGAGACCTCGGACGCCTACACCTTCCTGGCGATTCCGTTCTTCCTGTTGTCCGGTGCGTTCATGACCACCGGCGGCGTGGCCAAGCGCCTGATCGATTTCGCCAACGCCTGTGTCGGGCATATTCGTGGGGGCCTGGCGATTGCCGCCGTGCTGGCCTGCATGTTGTTCGCCGCCTTGTCCGGTTCTTCGCCGGCGACGGTGGCGGCGGTGGGTTCCATCGCGGTGGCGGGGATGGTCCGTTCGGGTTATCCGAAGGAGTTCGGTGCCGGGATCATCTGCAATGCCGGGACCCTGGGCATCCTGATTCCGCCGTCGATCGTCATGGTGGTGTACTCGGCGGCCACGGAAACCTCGGTGGGCAAGCTGTTTATGGCCGGGGTGATTCCCGGGCTGCTGCTGGGCCTGATGCTGATGGTGGCGATCTATATTGTTGCGCGGATCAAGAAATTACCTGCGCAGCCACGGGCGACCTTCCGCGAGTGGTTGACGGCGGCGCGCCGTGCCTTCTGGGGGTTGCTGTTGCTGGTGATCATCCTCGGCGGGATCTACAGCGGCCTGTTCACCCCGACCGAAGCGGCGGCGGTGGCGGCGGTGTATTCGGCGTTTGTCGCCTTGTTCATCTACAAGGACATGAAGATCCGCGATTGCCCGAAGGTGCTGATGGAGTCGGGCCGGTTGGCGATCATGCTGATGTTCATCATCGCCAACGCCATCCTGTTCGCCCATGTGCTGACCACCGAGCAGATCCCGCAGCAGATCACCAACTGGGTGGTGTCCGAAGGGCTGACGCCGATCGGCTTCCTGATGATGGTCAACGTGGTGCTGTTGGTTGCCGGTAGTTTTATGGAGCCGTCGGCCATTGTGCTGATCCTGGCGCCGATCTTCTTCCCGATTGCGGTGAAGCTGGGGATTGACCCGATTCACCTGGGGATCGTCATGGTGGTGAATATGGAAATCGGCCTGGTACACCCGCCGGTGGGGTTGAACCTGTTCGTGACCTCGGCGGTAACCGGGCTCACCCTGGGACAGACTATCCGTGCGGCGTTGCCGTGGTTGATGATCCTGCTGGCGTTCCTGATCCTGGTGACCTACGTGCCGATGATCTCGTTGACGCTGCCGCACTGGTTGGGCATGCCTTGATGCTCTGGAAGAGCAAGGCCAGCCCACGAAGCTTTTGGCAATCTTGAGGGCCTCTTCGCTGGCAAGCCAGGCTCCTACAGGTCTGTGTCGTACACAAAATCTGTGGCCGACAATGCACTGTAGGAGCAGGGCTTGCCCGCGAAGCTTTTGGCGATCTTGAGGACCCCTTCGCTGGCAAGCCAGGCTCCTACAAGGACCGCGCCTGGCTTCGAATTTCCTACAAGGGCGGCCAGGGGTCACTGGCCCGCTGGTGGCCGCTGCGGCATCACCGAGGTGCCGAAGGTATTGCCCATGCGTACGCTGGTGGCGGCCGGCGTCGCCAGGCCCAGTTTGTTGGGGGCTTTTTTGCTGATGTCGGGGTTCAGTGCTTCCTGGTTCTTCTGCCGCGCCTGGGTCTGCTCCGGGTCGCTCATCTGCTGGCTCAGGCAGTTGTAGTCCGGGGCCTTGTAGCCGCCGACACTGACGTCGATGCAACCGACCGGTTGCGCGGTCGGCTCAGCGGCCAGCGCCGAGCCCGATAGCGCGAGCAACAACAGCGCGGTAAGGGTTGATGAGTATTTCATTGACGCCTCCTGGCGACCCTGGAAGAAGGGTTTCTCTGGTCCTTTAGTCTAGATCAAAGCCGTTCGCCACCAGGTGATGGTTTTTTTGCAGTGAACGTAACATCAGGTTCATAAACAGCCCTCAGGATGACGATTTTCAGGAACACGTCAGCTGTGCAGGGACTTCGATCCGTGGCGGTGCGTCTGTCGTTCTTTCGCTATCCCTTGGCGAGCCTGGTCCTGGCCGGCTGGCTGCTGGGCGGGATTTGTTCGTGCCTGGCGGCGGAACCGGTCCAGCTTGATCCCGAGGCGCGCCTGGACCTGGACATTGCCGCCCAGGAGCTGGCTGGTGCACTGGATACCTTCAGTCGCCTGACCGGCATGGCGGTGCTGGTGGACCGCGACCTGACCCGCGCACGTCGATCCTTTGCCGTGCAGGGTCGCTATCGGGCCAGCGAAGCCTTGAGCCTGTTGCTCACCGGCACTGGCCTGATGGCGCGTTACGCCCGGGCCGATGCCTTCACCCTGCAAGTGGCGCAAGTCAACGAGCGGCCGACGGGCAAGGGGAGCGAGGGTTCGGCGGCGAGAGCCATGGCAAGCAGTTATGCCCAGGCGATCCAGGTGGCGATCGAGCAGGCCTTGTGTGCGTTGCCGCTGACCCGGCCGGGGACTTACCGGGCGGTGTTGCAGGTGTGGATCGGGCGTGCCGGTGATGTCCAGTACAGCCGCCTGGTCAGTTCCACCGGAGATATTCAGCGCGACGGGGCGCTGGTGGCACGGTTGAGTGGTGTGCGTGTCAGGCGTCCCGCGCCGACGTCGCTGCATCAACCGATAACCCTTCTAATAACGCCGAACTCAGCAGGAAGCAGCATGGAATGCACAGAGCGGGAAGGAGCCTGATAAGTATGAAGAATATCGGGCAGAGTCCTATGGTCCGGTTGTTCCTGACCTCCTATGACGACTTCAAGGCGCGCTTGCGCCGACGCCTGGGTTCCGAGGATCTGGCCAACGACGTCCTGCACGAAACCTATCTGCGGGTCGACCGCATGGAAGCGCCGCTCAACCTCACCCAGCCCAACGCCTATCTGTACCGCATGGCGCTGAATATCGCCGCCGATCGCCGCCAGGCCGACGCGCGCTTGTTGACGGGCGAGGAAATCGAGGAACTGTTGCAGGTCAGCGACGAATCCCAGGACCCGGAGCGGGTCGTGGGTGGGCAGAAGGAGATCCAGTTGCTGCTCAGCGCCCTGTATGAACTGCCGCCACGGCGACGGCGGATCTTTATCGCGGCGCGTCTGGAAGAAGCGCCGCACCTGGAGATTTCCCAACGTTTCGGGATTTCCACGCGCATGGTCGAAAAGGAATTGAAGGCCGCCCTGGGGCATTGCGCGGCACGCCTTGAAAGAAAAGTGATTCAGCGGTTCGGTCCCGGTGCGGGAAAACCGTCTAGGTAATAGACCAGCAAAATTTTCTTGAGTACCTGCGCGCTTGAACACGACTTCCATGACTGATTCCCGGGCCGGCGAGACCGCTCGATTGCATAGCGAAGCCCAGGATTGGCTGATCCTCCTGACCTCGGGGCGGGCCACCGCCGGCGATGCCCGGGCCTTGCGCCAGTGGTGCGCGCAGAGCCCGGAACACGCCCAGGCGTTCGAACGCAGCAAGTCGATGTGGCACTCCCTCAAGCCGGCCGCCTTGCAATTGCAGCATCCGCCCCGTGCCCGGCAGTTTGGCCGAAGGGCTTTTCTCGGCGCTGCCATTGCGGCGTCGGCGGCTTTTTTCCTGGTGCGCGAAACGATACCCGGCGGTTTTTCCGGGCTGGGTGCCGATTACGTCACCGAAGTCGGCGAGCAGCGGCGCATCGACCTGAGCGGCGATATCCGCCTGGAGCTCAACACCCAGACCCGGATCAATCGTCTGGCGGCGGTCGGCGGCAGCCCGCGGATCGAACTGGTCAGCGGCGAAGTGGAGGTGGTGACACGTTCACGGGAGTCGATCAGCGTCCAGGCCGGTCCGGGCTGGTTGCATGCCGATCAGGTGCGTTTCAACGTGCGTCATATTGACCAGAGCGTTTGTGTGACCTGTATCGAAGGTCTGCTGACGGTACAGGTGCAGGGCCGCAGCTTTCGTCTGGAGAGTGGCCGACAGTTGACCTATGACGCCCAGCATACCGGCGAGCCGCAAACGGTCGATGCGGCGAACGTGATCGCCTGGCGTAACAAGATGCTGGTGTTCAATGATGCGACCCTGGCCTCGGTGATCGACGAGATCAACCGCTATCGCCCGGGCATGCTGGTGTTGCTCAATGCCGAGTTGGGCAAACGCAAGGTCCAGGCGCGTTTCAGTCTCGATCAGTTGGCGGGGGTGGCGTTGTTGATCCGCGATGCCTACGGAGCCAAGTGCACCGAGTTGCCGGGTGGCGTGGTGTTGCTGAGCTAGCGAGGCCCGCTATTCCAGCGGGCCCAGCACCTGGCGATAACGCTCCGGCCCCTGGGGTGTGTCGCGCACCAGGGTGATTTCCAGACCCTGGGGATTATCCTGATGACTACCGCCCAGGTTGCGCCAGCCCTTGCCCGGTTGCCAGACCCGCAAGTCCATTTCCCGCACCTGAGCCAGTACCGCGACACCCTCCTTGGCCGCCGGCAACGGGAATTGCGTGCGCGCCGGTCCAGCAGC
Source organism: Pseudomonas gingeri (assembly GCF_013385425.1). Classification (GTDB taxonomy): domain Bacteria; phylum Pseudomonadota; class Gammaproteobacteria; order Pseudomonadales; family Pseudomonadaceae; genus Aquipseudomonas; species Aquipseudomonas gingeri_D. Next base: position 10,179 of record NZ_JACAQA010000003.1, read on the forward strand.
GCGATACAGAGTGCCGCCCTGCAACCACCAGCGCACCCGTTGCAGAGCGCCGTCCTGCTGCGGCGCGGCGCGGATCAGCTCCAGGCGAAAGCCCTTGCCCTCGGCGCTGCGTACGCTCAGGGCCACGGGGGCGGGCGGGGCTTCGTGTTCGGTATCCACCACCACCGGTTCCACCAGTTCAATGCTGGCGCGCAGCGCCACATCACGCTCCAACTGCCCCAACGCCGCCAGCAGTTCGCGGGTCTGTCCGGCGCTGGCCTTGAGGTGTTCGTCGGCGCGGTTGACGCTGTCCAGCCCGCGCCAGGCGATCACGCTGACAATCGCCATCAGCATGATCGCGACCATCACTTCGATCAGGGTAAAGCCTTGCTGGCGCCTGTTCATTGCACCTTCACCTCGCCGGTGGCGCTACGCAGCACGCTGATACTGTGCTGGCCGTCGGAGAGCGACAGGCGCAACGGCACGCCGATCCACTCGGCGGTCAACAGCAGGCTTTTGCCCGGGTCGATACGCACCTGCATCGGTGTGCTCAGCCAGGCACGGGGGCGCAGTTGCGGGTCCTGGGCGAACTGCTCGACGCCGCCCTGGTCGTCGCCGCGGCTGAAGCGATAACCCTTGCTGTCGCTCAGCCAGCGAATCGGCCGGCCATCGGCCCGGACCTCGGCCTGGGCTACCTGCAGGGCCTGGGCCAGTGTCTCGGCGTCCTTGCGCAGCAGGTGCAACGGGTCCGGCTTGATGCTCAGGCCAATGGCCGCACTGGCGATACCGATGATGACCAGCACCACCATCAGTTCGATCAGGGTGAAACCGGCTTGGGGGCGCACGACATCCATTCGACAAGGGCTCCTTGGGGGTTGATACAGGCTGCGCCGCGAAGATGATGAGCATGTGAAATAAAAACGTGAGAATTGACAGGTAGTCTGATGGGAGCGCGTTTCTGTGGGAGTCGGCTTGCTGGCGATACGAATTCATGGTCGACATCGTTGTCGCCTGATATATCGCTATCGCTGGCAAGCCAGCTCCCACAGGGATTTGCGGCGCAGCCTCTGTTTCGGATCACTGTCGAGAAGGACCTCAAGCATGCAATGGACTCACCGTTTTTCCCCGCCGCAGTTCGTTCAGGCGCTGGCCTTGCTCGCGGCCCTGGCCGGTGCGCTGACCTGGTCCAGCCTGTTGCTGAAACCTGCGCCATCGCTGTTACCCGAAGGCCTGCCGCAAACCGCCGGCACCCGCAGCGACAACCCCGCCCTGCAATGGTTTTCCAACCAGCCGGCGGTGCTCGATATCAAGGTCTCCGGGGTCATGGCCGGAGTGCACGGGGCGGTGGCGATCCTCAGTCTCAACGACGGCCCTCCGCGCAGTTTCCTGGCGGGCGAAACCCTGAGCCAGGGCGTGCGCCTGCTGGCCATCGAGCCCGAGGGCATTGTTGTCGAACGCGGCACGGAAAAACTCCACCTGAACGTGACCCGCCTCAGTGCTGCGCCGTTCCTGCCGAAGCTGACCCGCCCTTGAGTGCCGGTTGGGCCGGGCTCAGCACGGTTTCCAACTGGGCCAGCGGTGGCGCCTCGCGGCTGCGATCGAGGACCAGGATATCGACTTTGAACAGACCGGCGCCGAACGCGCCGATCATCTGGTCGCAGCGCAACATCAGCCGGCCCTGATCGCATTCGAAGGATTTGCGCCCGACGGGCAGGCGTCCTTCCAGGCGCAATTCCGCCAGACGGCTCTGGGCCGCCAGCAAGGCGATGGATTTGTCCCGCAACAGCCCGTTGCTCTGGGTCATCACCCCGGCCATGCGCACGGCGGCGGACAGCGCGACGGCGATGATTGTCAGGGCCACCAGCACTTCGATCAGGGTGAAACCACCTTGGTGGTGTGGACGGGGCATCAAGTCGACTCGAGAGGGGAACCCGGGCTCAAGACTAGGGGGCTTGTTTGACCGCCTGCTGACCAAAGCTCCCGAGCTTTTCGCAACGGCTTGCCGTTGATTCGCCTTCAGCCGCTGACAGGTCTTCCCTTAACTGTCCCTGTGGGCGCCACTCACCGGCAGGCGGCTGCCGAGGCGATACCGCGACGAGGGATGGGTCAGGCGAACGTAGGTGACAATCTTGTTCTGGCTCCAGGTCCGCCGTACCAGGATCAGGCATGGCTCCAGGGCGTCGATCTGCATATGCCGGCTTTCGTCGCTGCTGGGGTGACCGGCCTCGACAATATGCTCCATCTCGTCGGGACGAATGACCTGCAACAGGTAGCGCGCCGGTTGCAGCTGTTCACCGAACTCCTGTTGCAGAAAGTCCGGCACCAGCTCGGGATTGACATAGCGATCCTCGAACTGCACCGGCACGCCTTCTTCGCTGTGCACGCAGATCAGGTGAAACACCGACGAGCCGGTAGGCAGCGCCAGCGCGGCGGCCACCGGCATCGAGGCCGCCTCGCGGCCCAGGTGCAGGACCCGGCAGGAATAGCTGTGCCCGCGGGCGATGATTTCATCGGCAATATTGGTGATGCGCAGCAGATTCGATTGCGGCTTGCTTTCGGCGACAAAGGTGCCGACGCCGGAGATACGCAACAGATGACCTTCTTCCGTCAGCTCGCGCAAGGCCCGGTTGACGGTCATGCGCGAAATGCCCAGTTCCTGCACCAGGCGGTTTTCCGAGGGGATCAAGTCGCCAGGCTTCCATTCGCCGCTGCGCAGCTTGTCTTGCACAAAGTCCTTCGCGCGCCGATAGAGGGCTTGCGGTGCATTTTTGATCATGGGTCAGTCCGCATCTTTTTGAGCGGCAAGAACACTTGCCAGGGCTTTGAGAAAAAGGTCGTTATCCTCACAGCTACCGATGGAGACACGCAAGTACTCTGTGTAGCCGTCTTCACGCCAGGGTTTGACGATAATGCCCTTGCCCAGCAAGGCCTGGTTGATGGTTTCAGCGGGATAGGGCGTGCTGAAGAAGAGGAAGTTGGCCAGCGACGGCGCGGTGTCCAGCCCCATGTTCTGCAAGGCAATCACCATATGCCGGCGCTCATGGGCGACGTGGGCGAGGGTGGCTTGCAGGTGCTCTTCATCCGCCAGTGCGGCAATCGCCGCGGCCTGGGCCACGCGATTGATATTGAATGGCGTGCGCAGGCGGTCGATCAGGTCGGCCAGCATCGGGTCGCTGACGATGCCGTAGCCGATCCGCAAACCGGCCAGGGAATACGCCTTGGAGAAGGTCCGCAGCAGGATAAAGGGCTTGCCGCTGGCCTGGATCAGACCGAGGCAATCGGGATAACCCTCTTCGAATTGCGCGTACTCGTAATAAGCCTCGTCGAACACCAGCAGGCACTGGGCCGGCAGTGCCGCCAACAGGCGTTGCAGCTCGTCGGCATCGAGTGTGCAGCCGACCGGGTTGGAAGGGCAGGAAAACATCAGAAGACGGGTTTTCGGGGTCAGCGCCTGAATCATTGCCGGCACGTCGAAACGGCCTTCATCGGTCATCGGCACGCCCGTTACCCGGGCCCCGGCGGCGATGGGGTAGATAAAGTGCAGGCCGAACGAGGGCACCACGGTGACCACTTCATCGCCATGGTCGAGGAACACCCGGCTGATGATGCTCAGCAAGTCTTCGGAGCCGTTGCCGAACACCAACTGATTGCCCGGCACGCCGAGTTTGGCGCTGAGGGCCGCGCGCAGTTCCAGGCAGCCGGCATCCGGGTACAGTGCAATGCTGGAACAGGCCAGGGTCATGGCGGCGGCGACCGCCGGTGCCGGCCCCAGGGGATTTTCGTTGCTACCCAGCTTGGCCACCCGGGTCAGCCCGAAACGTTTGCGCACCGCTTCGGTGCCAAGGCCGGCGTTGTAGCTGGCGAGGTTGCGCACCTGGGGGCGGGCGAGGAGTTGCAGTTCAGCAGCGTTCATACCGGGGAGGCCTCTTTGTTGTCTTGCCAGAACGCATTGCGATCCAGATAGTTCTGCAGGAATTGCTGCAGACGGGGGTGTTCGGTGTTGTGGAAGATTTGCTGCGGGGTGCCCTGGGCCACCACCTGGCCCTGGTCGAGGAACACCACCGAATCGGCGACCTGGGCGGCGAAACCCATCTCATGGGTGACCACCACCATGGTCATGCCTTCCTTGGCCAGGGTCTTCATGACCTGCAGGACTTCGCCCACCAGCTCCGGGTCGAGGGCCGAAGTCGGTTCGTCGAACAGCATGATGTGCGGCTCCATGGCCAGCGCCCGGGCAATCGCCACGCGCTGCTGCTGACCGCCGGAGAGCTGGATCGGATAGACATCGGCCTTGTGCGCCAGGCCGACTTTGTCGAGCATCGCCAGGGCGCGTTTACGGGCTTCGGCGGCCGGCAGCTTGCGCACCCGCAGCAGGGCTTCGCTGACATTGCCCAACGCGGTCATGTGCGGCCACAGGTTGAACTGCTGGAAGACCATGCCGATATTGCGCCGGACCTGATTGATCTGGGCTTGTGCCGCGCGTTTGCGGCCCTTGCCGTTGTCCGGCACATAGCCGAGCAACTGGCCTTCGATATGGATCTCGCCTTCGTCGTACTCTTCGAGAAAGGCCATGCTCCGTAGCAGGGTGCTTTTGCCCGAGCCGGAAGGGCCGATCAGGCACACCACTTCGGAATGCCGGACCTGCAGGTCGATCCCCTTGAGTACACGCAGGGCGCCGAAGCTCTTGCCGACATTGTGCAGGCGCACCATGGGTTGCGAGTCGCCGGGGAGTTGTTCGGGAGTCTTCATGGGGTCACCTTGTTTCGGGGCAATGGGTGGCAGAGGGCGTTGTTGGATAGTCATTGCGGCTGCCTGCTCATAAAGCGGCCGACCCGGGTCTCCAGGACCATGCCCAGGCGTGAACAGAACTCCACCAGCAGCAGATAGCCGATACACAGCACCAGCAGGGTTTCGACGAAGGCGAAGGTTTGCGAGCCGATACCGGTCATGACCATGGTCAGCTCCGGGATGGTGATGATCGACAGCACCGCGGTTTCCTTGCACAGGATGGTCACCAGGTTGACCAGCGCCGGCAGGATGATCACCAGCATCTGCGGCAACTGGATACGCAGGATGCATTGCCAGCGGGTGATGCCCAGGCAGTCGGCCGCCTCCAGTTGGCCACGGGCCACCGACTCGAAACCGGTGCGGAAGATCTCCGCGAAGTACACGCTGCCATAGATGCCCAGCCCGAGGATCCCGGCGGGAACAGGGTCCAGGCTGAGGCCGAAGGACGGCCCGCCGTAATAGACCAGGAACAGCTGGACCAGAAACGGCGTGCTGCGAATCACCTCGATAAACGCCCGTAGCGGTGCACGAATCAGGTTGTTGCCGAACAATTGGGCCACGGCAATCAGCAAGCCGAGGAACAACCCCAGGACCACCCCGGCGGACCAGGTGCCGAGGGTGACCGTGAAGCCCTGGGCGATATCGTCGAGGTGCTCGGTAATGACCCGGTAGTCGAAGATCATGTCTGTTGCTCCTTCATGCGTCGTTCCAACAGGCCGCCGCAGAACGCCAGTGGGATATTGATCAGGCAATAGAAGCCGGCCAGCATCAGGTAGTCCTGGACGAACAGGTAGTCGCTGGCCGCCAGGTTCTGCGCGGTACGGGTCAGGTCGGCGAGACCGACCACCGACACCAGCGAGGACGCCTTGATCAGCAGGATCATTTCATTGACCAGGGCCGGCAGGGTCAGGCGCACGGCTTGCGGTACACGGATGCGGATCAGCATCTGCCGGGTACTCAGGCCCAGCAGCCCGGCCGCTTCCAGCTGACCACCGGGGATGGCGAGAAAGCCGCCCCGGAGAATTTCAGCGATATAAGCCCCGGCGCACAACGACAGGCTGATGATCGCGGCCGTCAGCGGCGACACATTGGGCAGCCCGATCCGTGGCAGGAAGTAATAGACAAAGAGCAATTGCACCAGCAGCGGAATGCCCCGGAACACGAAGATGTAGCCGCCCCCCAGGCGCCTGAGCAACGGCAACGGCGACAGGCGCAGGCTGGCGATCAGGATGCCGATGAAAAAGCCGATCACCAGGGCCGCGGTGGAGACCTCGAGGGTCACCAGCAGGCTGGTCAGCAGCAACGGCAGGTTCTGCAAAAATAAAGGCCAATCGAACATTGCGGTGACTCCAACTCAGCTGATCGCCGGCCAGGCTTGGCCGGCGATCAGGTCCTCCAATGGGCGGGCGGATTTACCAGGTTGGGGTGAAGTCGGCTTGCGGCACATTCATCTCGGCACCCAGCCACTTTTTCTGCAAGGCCGCCAGGCGCCCGTCCGCATGCATTTTCAGCAGGGCGGCATCGAGTGCGGCGATCAGGCTGTTGGCGTCGTCATCCTTGCGTCCCAGGTAGGCGAAGTAGGAGGTTTTGCCGAACGGTGGCTGGACCACTTTGAAGGCATTGCTGCGCTGGGCGGCGACATAGGAAATGTTCGGCAGCGAGTTGGCGACGGCGACGATGCGCTTGGCCGCCAGGTCCGCGTAGGCCTGGTTGTTGTCGACGTATTCGCGGATGGTGACCTTCTGCGGCAGCGTCGCGGCGAAGGTCTTCAGTTCCTCGAGTTGCGCCGAGCCTTTGCCCGCGCCCACGGCCTTGCCGGCGATGTCTTGCGGCTTGGTGATGCTGTTGTCGTTGGCGCCAATCATCAAGGCCACGGTGGCTTCGGCGATCGGCAGCATGAAGTGATAACGCTCTTTACGGGCCTGGGTGACGATGATCGGGCCGGCGACCACGTCGAATTTCTTCGCTTCAAGCCCTGGCAATACGCTTGGCCACGGCAGGTCGAGGAATTTCACCTTGACTCCCAGTTCCTTGCCCAACTGCTCGAACAGCTCGGAGTTGAGGCCTTTCTGCTTGCCGTTGTCGGTGAAATCGAAAGGCGCAAATTGCAGCTCGGTACCTACCACCAGTTCACCGGCTTTCTTGACGTCCGCCAGTTGATCAGCATGTGCCGCCAGGGATGCGACGCTCAGGGTGAGCGCCAGGCACAGGCCGTTGAATCGTTTACTGAATAGAGAATCGAGTTGCATGGTGTCACTCCTTCAGGGGATGCAGCGAGGTTGAGTGTGTGTTCCAGCGGTGATTCAGGTTGGTAACAGCAGTTAACGTGCCACTCCGGTATATACAGCCTTCAGGCGAGAATCTTGCCCGGGTTGAGGATGCCGTTGGGGTCGAAGCAGTCCTTGAGTTGGCGCATCAATGCGAGGGCTTCGGGACCGACCGAATGATGGAGAAACTCGCGCTTGAGCAGTCCGATGCCATGTTCGGCGGACACCGAGCCGCCGAGTTCGCCGACCGCGCTGTAGACCAGCTCCTCGATGGCCAGGATCGGCGCGGGTTGGGGCAGGGACGCACAGTCCAGGGTCAGGTGCAGGTTGCTGTCACCGATGTGGCCGAAGTACACACTGTGGTTGCCCGGCCAGTGCTGTTCCAGGCGTATGCGGCAACGCTCGACGAAGTCGCCGATCAGGCCGATGGGCAGGCTGACGTCGAAATTCAATGGGGTCATGCGGACAGGAAACTCACCGGTGGCTTCGCGGATCTTCCAGAGTCCCCGGGCCTGGGCCTGGGAGCTGGCGAGAACCGCATCAAGGACCTCACCGGCGGCGAACGCCTCTTCCAGTGAGGTTTCCAGCTGCTCCTGGGAACCGGCGGACTCCAGCAGCACATATAGCGGATGCTCCAGTGACATCGGTGCCGTCGAGTTTTCCAGCCAACTGACGCAGAGGCGGAAGAAGTCCTGCCACATCAATTCATAGGCCTGCGGCGTGCCGACACTGCGCTGGATCCGCCGCAGCAGGCTGACCGCGCTGGCGTAGTCGGGCAGGGCGCAGAGCAGGGTGCTGGTCTGGCCCGGTTGCGGGGCGAGCTTCAAGACCGCGCGGGTAATCACGCCCAAGGTGCCTTCGCTGCCGATAAAGCACTGTTTCAGGTCATAACCGCAGTTGTTCTTGATCATCTTGTTGCGCAGATCGAGCACCCGGCCATCGGCCAGGACCACTTCCAGTCCGAGTACCAGGTCGCGGGTCATGCCGTAGCGGATCACCGCATTGCCACCGGCATTGGTGGCGATATTGCCGCCGATCTGGCACGAACCGCGAGCGCCCAGGTCCAGGGGGAAGACAAAACCGGCGTTGAGCGCCGCCTGCTGGATTTCCTCCAGCGTGGTGCCGGCCAGGACGCTGATGGTGGCGGCGGCCGGGTCGATCTCTTCAATGCCGCGCAGGCGTTCCAGGGACAGGGCGATATCGTCGGCCCTGGGTACAGCGCCGCCCGCCAGCCCGGTCATGCCACCCTGGGGAACCACCGATTGTCCGGCGCCATTGCAGATCCGCAAGGCACTCGCCACGTCCGCCGTGGTTCGTGGCAACAGCAGCGCGGCGGGACAGGCCGGCGCATGGCCGGTCCAGTCGCTGTAGTGACGCTGACTGATATCGGCGCCGGTGACAACGGCGTCATTCCCCAGCGCCTGGCGCAGCAGTTCGAGGGTTTGTGGTAAATCGCTCATCGGCTCAACTCACGGTCGGAAAGGGTAGAAGGCGTCGTGACCAGGGCACGACGATCAAGCTGGTTCAGGTTCGCAGTGCCCAGCAAGGACAGGGCCAGGCGCAGCTCTTGCGCCAGCAGATCGAGGGCATGGCCGGCGCCTGCCTGTCCGCCGACGGCGACTCCATACAGGGTAGATCGCCCCAGCAACACCGCGTCGGCACCCAGTGCACAGGCTTTGAGAATGTCGCTGCCGCGCCGGATACCGCTGTCGAGCAGCAGCGCGAGCTTGCCCTTGGCCACGGCGGCAATTGCCGGCAGGCAGTCGAGGCTGGCGGGAACCCCGTCGAGTTGACGGCCGCCATGGTTGCTGACCACCAACCCGTCGAGTCCCAACGCCACGGCTTTTTCGGCATCCGCCTGGTGCAGCACGCCCTTGAGCAGCAGCCGATGGGGCCAGCGCTCGCGCAATCGGGCCAGCGCGTCCCAGTCGAGACCGGTGTCCATCTGGCTGCCGATAAAGTGCGCGGCGCCTTCGATGGTGCGTTGTCCGGGCGGCAGATAGCGCTCGATATTGCCCAGGATCGGCAGGCCCCGTGGCCATAGCGCCTGGGCCATCCAGCGTGGGTGACAGAGTACGTCGAGCTGGTTGCGCAGGCTCAGTTGCCGGGGGCGGACGAAGTTGCGCCGATCCCATTCGCGATTGCCCAGCAGTACGGCGTCGCTGGTCAGCAGCAAGGTCCTGCAACCGACCGCGTCGGCCCGTTGCAGCAGGTCCGCGCCAACGGCGGGGTCACGCAGGCAATAGAGCTGGAACCAGAGATTGACCTCGGGCACCGCCGTGACCAATTGTTCCAGGGAACTGGTGGACACGGTACTCAAGGTAAAGGGCAGGCCGCGCTCGGTGGCGGCGCGGGCCAAATGAATATCGGCATCGCGGTAAAGCATCGCGTTGTAGCCAGTGGGGCCGATGGCCATGGGCAGCGGCAGCTCTCGCCCGAACAGCGAGCGCTGGGTTTGCGTCACCGAGCAGGGCATCAGGGTGCGCGGTAACAGCGCTATATCAGCAAACGCCCGGCGATTGCGGCGTAGCGTCAGCTCTTCCTCCGCTCCGCCTTCCAGGTATTCCCAGGCGAAATGCGGCAGGCGTTGCCGGGCCATGACGGCCAGTTCGGCAATGCTCTGTGCCCGGTGAAAATCCGGCCCTGAATAGTAGCGACGCATGGCGATCCCTATGGCGTGAAGAAAGTGGCGCAGCAGGGCTGCGCCAACCCGGTGTTAATCAGGCATACAGACGTGCGGCGGGCAACCAGCTCTCGAAGGCGGCGGATTCGACCCAGTTCCTGGCCGCCGCGATATCGGGCGCGAAGTAACGGTCTTCGTCGTAGTGCGCGACCTCGCGGCGAATCATCGCCAGGACTTCAGCGAGTTTTTCCGAGGTCTTGAGCGGGGCATGCAGGTCGACGCCCTGGGCGGCACCGAGCAGTTCGATGGCCACCACGGCGCTGCTGTTGCCGGCCATATCCAGCAAGCGGCGAGCCGCAAAGGTCGCCATCGACACATGGTCTTCCTGGTTGGCCGAGGTCGGCAGGCTGTCCACCGAGGCCGGGTGGGCCAGGGTCTTGTTCTCCGAGGCGAGGGCCGCGGCGGTGACCTGGGCGATCATGAACCCCGAGTTCAGGCCGCCTTCGCGGACCAGAAAGGCCGGCAGACCGGAGAGCGCCGGGTCGACCAGTTGCGCGATCCGTCGTTCGGACAGGGCACCGATTTCGGAGATCGCCAGGGCCAGCACATCAGCGGCCATCGCCACCGGTTCGGCGTGGAAGTTGCCACCCGAGAGCACGTCGCCGTCGGCGCTGAACACCAATGGGTTATCCGAAACCGCGTTGGATTCACGCAGGAACACCCCGGCGGCGAAGCGCAGATGGTCCAGGCAAGCGCCCATGACCTGCGGCTGGCAGCGCAGCGAGTAGGGATCCTGGACCCGGGCGCAATCGATATGGGATTGACGGATCTCGCTGTTCGCCAGCAGTTCACGATAGAACTGGGCCACGTCGATTTGTCCGGGCTGACCGCGTACCGCCTGGATGCGCGGGTCGAAGGGCACGTCCGAGCCTTTCAAGGCTTCCACGCAGAGGCTGCCGGCCACCACGGCGGCGCTGAACAGTTTCTCGGCGGCAAACAGCCCGCGCAACGCCAGTGCGGTGGAGACCTGGGTGCCGTTGATCAGCGCCAGGCCTTCCTTCGGCCCCAGCACCATGGGTTCCAGGCCGGCAATCGCCAGGCCTTCGACGGCATCCATTTCCCGCCCTTCATGGCGCACGCGACCGACGCCGATCAGCACGGCGGACATATGGGCCAGCGGTGCCAGGTCGCCCGAGGCGCCCACCGAGCCCTGGGACGGGATGCACGGATAGACCTTGGCGTGATAGAGCTTGACCAGCGCTTCGATCACTTCCCAGCGGATCCCGGAAAAACCACGGGCCAGCGAGCCGACCTTCAATGCCATGATCAGGCCGACGCTGGCATCATCGAGCAGCGGCCCGGTGCCGGTGCAGTGGGAGAGCAGCAGGTTGCGTTGCAGCTTGGCCAGCGACTCGGTGGCAATCGAGGTCCTGGCCAGCAGGCCGAAGCCGGTGTTGATGCCGTACACGGTGCGCTGGTTGGCGATGATCTCGTTCACCGTGCGGGTGCTGGCGTCGACGTTTTCGCGAGCGGCGGGGTCCAGCTCGATCGCGCATTGCTTCTGATAGATGACGCGCAGTTGATCCAGGGTGAGTTGACCGGGCTTGAGCTGCAGAGATGCGGGCATGGCAGTGTCCTAAGGCGGAGGGTGGGTGGAATAGGTGGCTATATGTTCCTGTATATACAGGATGAGCAATATGCGAGCCAGAACTGCTATTCCGCCCAGAGAGTGGCGTTTCAGACCCGATTCCCGTCGCTTGCGAAAAAATGACAGTGGCTGTTGAATCTTGAATGTGTAACCAAAAGCCGCACCAAAACTGCGCCTCCCGCACACTGTTGGGGCGAATTGAAACCAATGGTAGTAGGGTTTTTCGCGAAACAAGGCTTGCGAGCAACGGATGGTCGCTTTGGCCGGCAAGGTGTCGCGGGGAGATAAAGGCGGGGAAGCAATGATGAAAATTCATGCTGTATATACAGGTTGTGGCGATTTCACTCGCCAAACGACTGGCCGGGCCTCGCGAGACTGAATGCTGGCGGTAGAAACGCGCAACGGGGCGGCAGGTATTTCCTCCCGAGGATTTTCAATACCGGTGACATATCTTCTTGCAACAATCCGCGGCGAATCGAATCAAGCCAAGGAATGTCGAGATGGATATCGCGCACATCAGTTCCCGCTCGCGGATCGGCGCCCAGAAAGGGTTCACGCTGATCGAGATCATGGTCGTGGTGGTCATTCTCGGGATCCTCGCGGCCATTGTGGTGCCCAAGGTTCTCGACCGCCCCGACCAGGCCCGGGTCACCGCCGCCCGGCAGGACATCGGCAGCCTGATGCAGGCCCTCAAGCTCTATCGCCTCGACCACGGCACCTACCCGAACCAGAACCAGGGCCTGAAGGTCCTGGCCGAGCGCCCGGCGAATGCCAAGGACAGCACCTGGCGCTCCTATCTCGAACGCCTGCCCAACGATCCGTGGGGGCGTCCTTACCAGTACCTCAACCCCGGGGCCAACGGTGAAGTCGATGTGTTCTCCCTGGGCGCCGACGGCAAGCCGGGCGGCGAAGGCACCGATGCTGATATCGGCTCCTGGCAGTTGTAGTCCGGGCCATGACCAATCCTTCGCTGACAGCCGCCGGGCAACGCGGCATGGCGATTATCAGCGCCTTGCTGATTGCCGCCGTGGTCGCGGTGATCGCCGGCGGCATGCTCGCGCGCCAGACTGTCTTCACCCGTAGCCTCGAAGCCGAGCAGTCGCGGGTCCAGGGCGCCTGGCTATTGCGCGGCGGCCTGGAGCTGAGTCGGCAATTGCTCTGGGATGCCCGCCAGCACGATCCCTTGATCCGTCTTGACCAGGCCTGGGCCCAGCCGCTGTCCGCCGCCGGCCTGAGCGAGCGCGGCGGGCACTTCAGCGGGCGCCTGGAAGACGAGCAGGGCAAGTTCAACCTGCGCAATCTGGTCCGCGACAGCCGGGTCGATCCCGATCAGGTGCGGGCTTTCCAGCAGTTGTGCGAGTCGATCGGCGTCAAGCCTGCCGTGGGCCAGCGGATTGTCCAGCGGGTGACCGCCGCTTACGCGTTGCTGCCGGATAACGCCCCCGTCGCGCCGCCGGTCAAGGGCAGCTTTGACAGCGGTCGTTTGACCTCTCCGGGAACCGCGCTCAAGCCGCTGCCGGCGACCCGGCCGATGTTGCACAGCCTGGATGACCTCGGCGCCCTGGCGGGTGTGGACGACGCGGTGCTGGCGCTGCTGGCACCCCATGTGACGATCCTGCCGGCCAACACCTGGGTCAACGGCAATACCGCCAGCGCCGAAGTCCTGGCTTCCCAGGTGCCGGGGCTGTCGTTGTCGCGTGCGCGCAATCTGGTGTCTGAGCGTGATGCCGGACGCTGGTTTATCAACCGGGGCGATTTCGTCAATCGCCTGCGGATGCCCGAGCTGGTAGTCAGCGATATCAAGGTCGGCATCACCAGCGACTGGTTCCGCCTCAATGCCCGTTCACACAGCGACAGCCGCCGGGTCAGCCTGGCGGTGCTGTTATATCGCCAGGAATTGCAGATGCCCCAGGTGATCTGGTCGCGGGTGGGCGTATGACAGCCCTGCGCCTGGCCTTGCCGCCGTTGGAGACGCTGACCCTGGACAGCCCGCTGGAGTTTGCCTGGCTGGATCGCCAGGGCAAGCTGACCGACCAGGGCCGCGGCAGCCTGGCGCAGTTGGGGCAGGTGCACAAAGGCGTCGCCGTAGAGTGTTACCTGCATCCGCGCGACAGTCTGCTGGCCAGTCTCGAATTACCCAACCTGCCGCCGGCCAGGATCCAGGCGGCGGTGGGCTGTGCGGCCCAGGCGCTGATCCTTGGCGGTTGCGAGTCGATGCATATCGTCCACAGCCCGCGGGATGCCGAAGGGCAGGTGCAGGTCGCCTGGTTGCAACGGGCGCTGCTGGAGCACTTGGGCACTGTGCTGCGCCAGTCCGGGCTCAAGTTGCATGGCCTGTACCCGGCGGCCTACTGCTTGCCGGTGGACGCGACCCAAGCGCCGGTGGTGGCGGTGCGCGACGAGCATCTGCTGATGCGCCGCAGCCAGGACCGGGCCCAGGTTCATCCGGCCGTCGACGCGGCACTGACGGAGCTGCTCAATAGCGGTGGCGTGGTGCATTGGGTCGGTGCCGCGGCGCCGGACAACGCGCTGGTCCAGAGCCTGCCCGAAGACCGGGCCTGGTCTGGCAAGGCGCCGGGTTGGGGTTTGCACGGTGCGGTCCAGCCGATGGCCGGCAACGCCGGTGGTTGGGGACGCACGGTTGCCTGCATGGTGCTTGCGGTGGCGGTCTGGGCCGTGGGTCTCAACCTCTATGCCGCTCGCCAGGTGGAACAAGGCCAGCAACTCAAGGCCTGGATGGCCCAGCGGGTCAAGCAGGCATTCCCGGCCTTGCCGATGATCCTCAATCCATTGCAACAGGCCCGTCAGCAATTGGCCTTGCGCGAGAACGGCGCGCCCGGTGACAGCGGTTTTACCCGGCTGGTCCAGCAGGCCGGCAGTGCCATGCCCTTTATGGTCGGCAGCCTGCAAACCCTGGTCTTCGAACATGGCGAACTGCACCTGAGCCCGCTGCCGGGCACGCCGGGCGGCGGTCGCGACAAGGCCTGGCAACTCAGCCTGACCCAGGCCGGGGTGGAAGCGACGGCGGTTGCCGACGGTTGGGTCCTGAAAACCACCGGCCCACAACCGCTGGCGGAGAACGACAGTGAATAAGGCCTTTATCAATCGCTATCGAAACCGCTGGCGCCAGCTTTCGAGCCAGGCCCGTCTGTATTGGCAAAGCCTGGCCCCGCGCGAGCGACAGTTGGTGCTGGGTATGGCGGTGGGCGTCTCGGGCCTGCTGGTGTGGTTCGTGCTGATCCAGCCACCGTTGCAGAAGATCGACTTCTGGCGCCTGGAAACGCCCAGGTTGCGGACCCAGGCGCAGACCCTCGACGGCCTGCTGCACGGGCTTGCCGGCCCGAATGCCGGCAATGTCGAGGCCGGATTGCGCAGCAGCCTGGACGCTGGAGGGCTGGCCGGACATTACCAATTGCAAGGTGTCGGCGGCGGCTGGCTACTGACCTTCGACGATGCCCCGGCGGATGGCCTGGTGGGCTGGCTGCTGGGCAACCCCCCTTTATTCACCCTGGAAGTGGTTGAGGCCCGCTTGCAACGCAAAGGCACGACCGAACCCGATGACACGGCAGGCAAACTGTCCGGAACCGTTCGCATGGATCAGGCGCTTGGCGCTAAGGAAGCTTCATGAAGTGGTCAGGTTCTTTATCGGCTTTGCGTTGTCGGCAGGCCGCGGCGCCCTGGTTGTTGATGGCTTTGAGTGCCTGCAGCAATAGCCCACCGGAGTCGCAGCCACCCTTGCTGGTGGAAAGCGAGTTGGGCCGGCCCCTGGCCTCGACGGTCAAGAATGGCGATGCCGTGGCCGATCGGCAGCGGCTCCAGGCCCAGGTGGAACAGCAACATCGCCAGCCCCGTGCGCCGATCAGTCCCGCAGCGGGCCGGCGCGCGGCCAAGGGCAGTCCGGCGCCCAGCCCCTTGGGCAACCAGCCGGTGCAGTTGAATTTCGTCGATGCCGATATCCAGGCGGTGGTCCGTGCCTTGTCGCGTTCCACCGGGCAACAGTTCCTGGTGGACCCACGGGTCAAGGGTAACCTGACCCTGGTTTCCGAAGGCGAAGTACCGGCCCATCAGGCCTATGACATGCTGCTGGCGGCCTTGCGCATGCAGGGATTCAGCGTGGTGGATGTCGGCGGGGTCAGCCAGGTGGTGCCGGAAGCCGATGCCAAGCTGCTCGGTGGGCCGATCTACAGCGCCGACCGTCCGGCCCAGGGCGGCATGCTGACCCGGACCTTCCGCCTGCAATACGAAAACGCGGTGAACCTGATCCCGGTGCTGCGCCCCATCGTCTCGCCGAACAATCCGATCAACGCCTACCCGGGCAATAACACCGTGGTGATCACCGATTACGCGCAGAACCTGGATCGGGTCGCCACGCTGATCGCCAGTATCGACACCCCCAGTGCCATCGACACCGATGTGGTGACGATCCAGAACGGCATTGCCAGCGATATCGCCAGCATGGTCTCCGAATTGCTGGACAGCCCCGGCAATGATCCGACCCAGAAGATCATCGTGCTCGGCGACCCGCGTTCCAATTCGATCATCATTCGCTCCGGCAGCCCGGAGCGCACGCAACTTGCACGGGAATTGATCTACAAGCTGGACAATGCCCAGAGCAACCCGAGCAACCTGCACGTGGTGTACCTGCGCAATGCCCAGGCCGGCAAGTTGGCCCAGGCCCTGCGCGGGCTGCTCACCGGGGAAAGCGACAGCGGTGATGGCAAGGGCGACCCGACCCGGGCCATGCTCAGTAATGGCGGGATGAACAGCAACAGCGGCAGCCAGAACGGCCAGGCCGGCACGCAGAGCAGCAGCGGCACCACAAGCAGTGGCACCGGCACCACGGGCGGTTCGTCCTACGGGCAGGGCGCGCGCGCCGGGGGCTCGCAGGCGGGCGGTGCAAATCAGGGCTCGGACCAGAGCGTGGCCTTCTCGGCAGGCGGGGTGACCATCCAGGCCGATGCCACCACCAATACCTTGCTGATCAGCGCGCCGGACCCGCTGTATCGCAACCTGCGGGAAGTCATCGACCAACTGGACCAGCGCCGCGCCCAGGTGGTGATCGAAAGCCTGATCGTCGAAGTCAGCGAAGACGATGCCAATGAGTTCGGCGTGCAATGGCAAGCCGGCAACCTGGCCGGCAATGGGGTGATCGGTGGGGTCAACCTGGGCGGCACCAATCTGGTCAGCACCGCGAAGAACAGTATTGATGTACTGCCCCAGGGGCTGAGCCTCGGCTTGGTCAAGGGATCGGTGAATATCCCCGGCGTGGGGCAGGTCATGGACCTCAAGGTGCTGGCCCGGGCCTTGAAATCCAAGAGCGGCTCCAACGTGCTGTCGACGCCGAACCTGCTGACCCTGGACAACGAAGTGGCGAGCATCTTCGTCGGCCAGACCATTCCCTTTGTCAGCGGCCAGTACGTTACCAACGGCAGCAGCTCCAGCAACAACCCGTTCCAGACCATCCAGCGCGAGGAGGTCGGTCTCAAGCTCAATGTGCGGCCGCAGATTTCCGAAGGCGGCACGGTCAAGCTGGATATCTACCAGGAAGTCAGTACGGTGGACGACCGGGCTTCGGCGGCGGCCGCCGGCACGGTGACCAACAAGCGTGCGATCGACACCAGCATCCTGCTGGATGACGGCCAGATCATGGTTCTCGGTGGCCTGTTGCAGGACGGTTATACCCAGACCAATGACGGCGTACCCTTTCTGTCGAGTATTCCCGGGATCGGTGCGCTGTTTCGCCATGAGCGGCGCGAGACCAACAAGACCAACCTGATGGTGTTCCTGCGGCCCTATATCATTCGCGACGGTGCGGCGGGACGCAGCATCACCCTGAACCGTTATGACTTTATTCGCCGGGCCCAGGGCAGCCTGCAACCGGATCGCAGTTGGGCCATGCCGGATATGCAGGCCCCGCAGTTGCCGAATGCGGCCCAGGCGATCCCGGGTTCCGCGCCGTCGGCCCCGCAAACGCCACGGGCGGCGATTCGCGCGGTGCCGTTGTCGGTCAATGAGCGTGCCCAGCCATGAGTGCGCTGCCTTACGCCTGGGCCAAGGCGCAGCGGGTGTTGCTGCGCGACGGTGAGGATGGGGCGGTATTGACCGCCTGTCCCTCGACCCCGGGCTGGGCCATCAGCGAAGTCCGCCGACAGTTCGGTCCGGCCCGCCTGGAACAGGTCCGCGACGAGGAACTGGACGGCCTGCTCGCCAGCGCCTATGCCGACACCGGCAGTGCGGCGGCGGTGGTCGGTGCGGCGGAAAACGAGGTGGACCTCGACCGGCTGATGCAGGACATCCCGGAAATCACCGATCTGCTCGACACCCAGGACGGCGCCCCGGTGATCCGCATGATCAACGCCTTGCTGACCCAGGCCGCGCGGGACGAGGCCAGCGATATCCATATCGAACCCTTCGAGACCCATTCGGTGGTGCGCTACCGGGTCGATGGCACCCTGCGCGACGTGGTCTCGCCGCGCAAGGCACTGCATGGCGCGCTGGTGTCGCGGATCAAGATCATGGCGCAGCTGGATATCGCCGAGAAACGCCTGCCCCAGGACGGTCGCATCGCCCTGCGCGTGGCTGGTCGCCCTATCGATATCCGCGTTTCCACCGTGCCCACCGGCCATGGCGAACGGGTGGTGATGCGCCTGCTGGACAAGCAGGCCGGGCGTCTGCAACTGGAAACCCTGGGCATGGACCCCGATGTGCTGTCCCGGCTCGACCATCTGATCCGTCAACCCCACGGCATCGTGCTGGTCACCGGGCCCACCGGCAGCGGCAAGACCACCAGCCTCTACGCCGCCCTGGCGCGGCTCGACGCCAGTACCAGCAATATCCTCACCGTCGAGGACCCGGTGGAATACGACCTGCCGGGCATCAGCCAGATCCAGGTGAATGCCAAGATCGACATGACTTTCGCCCTGGCCTTGCGGGCGATCCTGCGCCAGGACCCGGACATCATCATGATCGGCGAGATCCGCGACCTGGAAACCGCGCAGATTGCCGTGCAGGCTTCGCTCACCGGGCACCTGGTGCTGGCGACCCTGCACACCAATGACGCGGTATCGGCGGTCAACCGCCTGATCGACATGGGCGTGGAACCGTTTCTACTGGCTTCGTCGATGCTCGGTGTGCTCGCCCAGCGTCTGGTCCGGCGCCTGTGCCAGCACTGTCGCCAGGAAGACCCGGCCGCGCCCGGCACCTGGCGTCCGTTGGGCTGCAGCGTGTGCAATCACACTGGCTATAGCGGCCGCACCGGTATCCACGAGCTGTTCTGCATTGACGACGATATCCGCAGCCTGATCCACCAGGGTGCCGGCGAGCAGGCCCTGCGCCTGGCCGCCCGTGCCGCCGGGATGTTGAGCATGCGCGAGGACGGCGAGCGCTGGGTACGCAGCGGCGCCACCGCGCCGGAAGAAATCCTTCGCGTGACACGGGACGCCTGATGAATCGCTATCGCTTCGAAGCCGCCGACGCCCTGGGCAAGATCGAAACCGGCCATCTGGAAGCCGACAGCCAGGGCGCGGCCATGGGGCTGCTGCGCAGTCGCGGGTTGACCGCCTTGCTGGTCCAGGCCGACGGCGTCCAGGGCGGTGGCAGCGCCAGCGGGATGTTCAGCGCCAAACTGTCGGACAACGACCTGGCCTGGGCCACCCGGCAACTGGCGAGCCTGCTGGGCGCCAGCCTGCCGCTGGAAGCCGCGTTGAGCGCGACGGTGGAGCAGGCCGAGCGCAAGCACATTGCCCAGACCCTGAGCGCGGTGCGCGCCGATGTGCGCGGCGGCATGCGCCTGGCCGAAGCCCTGGCCAAGCGACCACGGGACTTTCCCGATATCTACCGGGCGCTGATCGCGGCGGGCGAGGAGTCCGGCGACCTGGCCCAGGTAATGGAGCGGTTGGCGGATTACATCGAGGAACGCAACAACCTGCGGGGCAAGATTCTCACTGCGTTCATCTATCCGGGAGTGGTCGGACTGGTGTCGGTGGCCATTGTGATTTTCCTGCTCAGTTATGTGGTGCCCCAGGTGGTCAGCGCTTTTTCCCAGGCGCGCCAGGATCTGCCGGGGCTGACGGTGGCGATGCTCAATGCCAGTGACTTTATCCGCGCCTGGGGCTGGTTGTGTTTTGGTGTCCTGGTGGGCGGTTTGTGGGGCTGGCGCTTGTATTTGCGCAATCCGGCGGCGCGGCTGGGCTGGCACAGTCGGATCTTGCGTCTGCCGCTGATCGGCCGCTTTGTGCTGGGACTGAACACCGCGCGATTTGCCTCGACCCTGGCGATTCTCGGCGGTGCCGGGGTGCCGTTGTTGCGGGCCCTGGAGGCGGCGCGGCAGACGGTGTCCAATGATCGTTTGAGCCTGAGCGTGACCGAGGCCACGGCGCGGGTCCGTGAAGGGGTGAACCTGGCGGCGGCGTTGAAGGTGGAAAAGGTGTTTCCGCCGGTGCTGATCCATCTGATCGCCAGCGGGGAGAAGACCGGCTCGTTGCCGCCGATGCTGGAGCGGGCGGCGCAGACCCTGTCGCGGGATATCGAGCGGCGGGCCATGGGCATGACCGCGCTGCTCGAACCGCTGATGATCGTGGTGATGGGGGCGGTGGTGCTGCTGATCGTGATGGCGGTGTTGCTGCCGATCATCGAGATCAATCAGTTGGTGCAGTAACTGATGTCGTGACCCGCCACGGATCCACCTGGATAACGCACGCCTGAAAGCGATGGGCTTCGAAGGACTGCTGGCGGTATTCCCACGGATGGGTATTTTCCGAACCTGCTGGGGAACTCTGCAAAGGGATACTATCGAGCGGACCAGCAGCGTGAATTCCTTGGAAAATCCGGAGACTGTCACATGGATACGGATGAAAAACTGCGAGAGCAGGTACTTGACGAACTGAAATGGGATTTGGCATTGAAGGCCGAGCAAATCCTGGTGCAGGTGTCCGACGGGATCGTGACGATTTCCGGCCATGTCGCCAGCCACGCCGAAAGATGGCACGCCGAACAGGCTGTCACCCATGTTTCAGGGGTGGTGGATCTGATCAACAATATCGAGGTTGTTCTGCCGTCGCAGCATGTGCGTACGGACAGTGATCTCGTCGCGGCGGCGGTCTCGGCCTTGCAATGGAACACGTCGCTGGCCGACCAGCAGGTCAAGGTCAGTGTGGCGGATGGCTGGCTGGTGCTTGGCGGCGAAGTGGATTCGGAGCATCAGCGCCAGACGGCAGGCTATGCGGTGCGCTATCTGCAGGGGATCAAGGGGATCAGCAACGATATAGTGGTCAAGCCGCATGCCTCTTCGGATACGATCAAGACCGATATTGAAGCCGCCTTCAGGCGCAAGGCAATTATCGATGCCCACGGGATCGAGGTCCGCGTGCAGGACGGCGCGGTCACGCTTTCCGGCGCCGTGGGATCGCTCCTCGAGCGCGACATGGCCCGCTCGACGGCGGCGGGTACTGCGGGAGTGCTGAAGGTTGTCGATAACCTGGTGGTCTCGGCGGCCAGCGAGAGTCCAGACATATAGAACGGCGGCAGGTGCCGGCATGCGCTGTTTTCACATGGGCGGCGGGCGCTTCATGCCCGCCTGGCCCGCGGCGGTCAAAGTATTGGCTCACCCGCTGCCAAGGCGATGCGGGCCAGCTCGGGAATGGATTTTGCCTCGGTCCTGTCCATGATCGAGGCCCTGTGCTTTTCAACGGTCCGTTGACTGATCCCCAGGTCGACAGCGATATTTTTGCTGGGCTGGCCGGCCAGTACCAGGGCCATGATCTGACGCTGGCGTGTCGTGAGGGTGGCAATATGTTCAAGGGCGGACTGGCGGCGGGCCTTGGCGCCGGCGGTTTTCCTGTGAATGACCAAAGCCGTGTTCAAGCTGGTCAGGATGTCCTGGTAACGAAACGGCTTTTCCAGAAAGTCGCAGACGCCAATTTTCATGGCCTCGACGACCGTGGCAACACGGCTGTTGCTGCTGGTCATGATAATCGGTAGTTCGTCACCCTCGGCCCTGAGCCGGCTCAGCACCTCAAGTCCGCTTATTCCCGGCAGGTGTGTATCCACAATCAGGCAGGCCTCCTGCTCTCCGGCGTAACCCTCGAGAAACCTTTCGCAGTTGCAATAGTCCTGGACTGCATAGCCGTGGGCCTCCAGCTCCGCGCGCAAGCTGCGGCGCAAAACAAGGTCGGCGTCCACCAGGTACACGACTGGACGACAGCGCCAACGTACTGCGCTGGAAGGGTATGGGGGCAATGATTGTTCCTGGGTCGATCGGCTTACTCGCATGATTGACATTCCCGACAGGAGGTGTTTTTGAGGGACCGATTTCTCGATGCTACGCCGCCCGGGATGGGATTTATTTGACCTATGTAAAGAACTACCGATCTAGATCGTCTTTAAGCACGCCCGGCGCCCTGCGGTTTTATTCCAGGAGACACGCCGCTGATGAGTGAATGGCATATGGGTAGATTCCGAGGCTGGTCAGCCACCGCCAAGACGGTACATCGTATCGGCGTGTTCGATCTGCGTGACAGATGGTTCCGATCCGTTATGCGTTGGCTGACTCAACCTCATTGAAGGCAACCGCTATGGCCTATACGACGATCAACCCTTACAACGGCAAGTTGCTCGCGCAATTCGAGACGCTTACCGATCAGCAACTGGAGCAAAAGCTGGCCACTGCGGCGCAGTGTTACCTGACCTGGAAAAACACCTCCTATGCCCAGCGCGCGGCGATCATTGCCAAGGCCGGCGAACTGATGCATGCGCGCTTCGACGAGTTGGCCCGCAAGGTCACCCTGGAGATGGGCAAACGCATCAATGAAGCCCGGGGCGAAGTGAAATTCAGCGCCGATATCCTGGCCTACTATGCGAAAAACGCCGAACGCTTCCTGGCCCCGGAAGCCCTTCACCCGGTCGAGGGGGAAGCGCATATGGAGAGCAGTCCCATCGGTGTGGTTTTCGGCGTCGAACCGTGGAATTTTCCCTTCTATCAGCTGGCTCGCGTGGCCGGTCCGCATTTGATGGCGGGCAATGTGCTGGTGATCAAGCATGCCGGTTGCGTGCCCCAATGCGCGATTGCCTTTGAGCAGCTTCTCCTCGATGCGGGAGCTCCCCCGGGGTTGTACACCAACCTGCTGATCTCCCATGAGCAGTCCAGGCAGGTGGTCGACGACGAGCGTATCCGCGGTGTCGCCCTGACCGGCAGTGTCGCCGCCGGACGCAGCCTGGCGGCCTGGGCCGGACAGAACCTGAAGCCGTCGTCCATGGAGCTGGGTGGCAGCGACGCGTTTATTGTGCTCGAAGATGCCGATCTGGACCTGGCGATCAAATGGGCAATCTGGGGGCGGATGTATAACTGCGGGCAGACCTGTTGCGCGGCCAAACGCTTTATCGTCGTGGACAAACTGGCCGATGCGTTCCTCGAGGGATTCCAGGCGGTGCTCGCGGCGATGCTCCCCGGTGATCCGATGGATGAAAAGACCGCCCTGGGCCCGTTGTCCTCGGAAGCCGCGTTGTTGCAACTGCTTGAGCAAGTGCAGACGGCGATTGCCCACGGTGCCAAGGTTTTGCTCGGCGGCGGACGGATCGATCGGCCCGGCGCATTTATGGCGCCGACCATCCTCACTGATATCGCACCCGACAACCCGGCGTTCCGCGACGAGTTCTTCGGCCCCGTGGCGCTATTTTTCCGGGTGCCTGACGAAGAGGCGGCCATTGCCCTGGCAAACGACTCCGACTTCGGCCTGGGGGGCTCGGTGTTCACTCGTGACCTGGCCCGGGGGCAGCGTGTCGCCAGCCGCATCGAGACCGGCATGATGTTTATCAATAGCATCAGCTGGAGCGATGCCGAACTGCCGTTTGGTGGCATCAAGAACTCAGGCTACGGCCGTGAGCTCGGCAATATGGGCATCCAGCAGTTCGTCAATAAAAAGCTCGTGCGCTACGTCTCGGCCCAGGCCCCCGTCTGAAGTCCTGGCCCGGAGACATTACCGGCGCCCGGCACAGGTCGGGCGCCTTCAATGGAGCGCGTGATGTACGTCAATCTGGCTGTGCTGAAAGAAACCCATCCGCACGAGCGACGTGTGGCTCTGGTGCCGGGCCTTTGTGCAAAATTGCGCGCACTCGGCGCCAGGCTGCATATGCAGGCTGGGGCCGGCGAGGCGAGTTTTCTCCCGGACTCGGCCTATCCGGACGTTGTGTTCCTGAGCAGCGCCGGGCAACTGGTACATGAGGCCGATGTGGTCCTGGCGGTGCAGGCACCTTCCCTGGAGCTTATCGGCAAGCTGAAACCCGGTGCGGTGCTCCTGTGTTTCATCTATGCACAAAAGAATCCGGCCCTGGTGCAACGCTTGCTGGAGCGACAAATCACCTGCTTTGCCATGGAGCGCTTGCCGCGCATCACCCGGGCCCAGTCGATGGACGCGCTTTCAAGTCAGTCGGCGTTGTCCGGGTATTACGCGGTACAACTGGGCTCGGTGCACATGTCGCGGATACTGCCCAAGGTCACCACGGCGGCCGGCATCGTCGGGCCGGCACATGTGCTGGTCCTTGGCTTGGGCGTGGCGGGACTGGAGGCCATTGCTACCGCGCATCGGCTGGGCGCTGTGGTGGAAGGCTACGACGTCCGCCCGGAAACCGCGGAGCAGGCGCGATCCCTGGGGGCCGGTTTCGTCGATGTCGGCATCGATGCGCGCGGCAAGGGCGGGTATGCACGGGAGTTGAGTGAAGCGGAAAAAGCCCAGGTCGCGCAAGTCCTGACCGAACATATCCAGCAGGCCGACCTCGTCATTACCACGGCGGCGGTACCGGGACGACCCTCTCCACGCCTGGTCAGCGCCGCGCAACTGGCCGGGATGAAACCCGGGGCAGTGATTGTCGATCTTGGCGCCGAAGGGGGAGGCAATTGCGAAGGCTGCGTGCCCGGACAGACCGTCATGGTCGGTGGGGTGACCTTGATGGCGCCGCTCAATTTGCCCTCATCCTTGAGTCAGGACGCCAGCCAGCTGTACGCGAAAAATCAGTTCAACCTGCTGGCGCTGATGCTGAAGAACAATGTCATCAGCATCGACTGGGACGATGAGATCCTGGCGCAGACCGTGCTGACCCATGCCGGCCAGCTCATGGATCCAGCGAGCCACGCCGATGCCGAACCGGACCACGCCGCCAGGGAGACGCGCTCATGAACAGTGTTGGCTTCGTCGGTCTTTATATCTTCATGCTGGCCGCTTTCGCCGGCTGGGTCATTATCGGCCGGGTCCCGGCCATTTTGCATACCCCGTTGATGTCGGGCTCGAACTTTGTCCATGGCATCGTTGTGGTCGGTGGCCTGATCGGATTACTCGATGCGGTGACGGTCGCCGAACAAGCGGCAGGCTTTGTCGCGGTCTTGCTGGGGGCGGGTAACGCGGCAGGCGGCTACGCCGTAACCGGCCGAATGCTCGCGATGTTCCAGACCAGCGCGCCTGAGCCCAAGCGGCGCAAGGCCCATCATTCCGCGACCAGAAAGCCTGAAAAGGCCTGAGGCTTGAGCATGCTGATTATGACTTCGCAATGGCTGATCGGGCTGGTGTATCTCGGCGCGGCCTTTTTATTGATCTTCGGGTTGTGGCGGATGTCCTCGCCGGTCACGGCAGCGGGCGGCATTCATGTGGCCGGCTGGGGCATGCTGGCCGCGGTGATAGTGAGTTTTCTCTACGTATTTTCCGTGAGTGAAGCGGCCAGGCCGCAACTGCCGGTCAACGTCTGCCTGGCGCTCCTTGCCCTGTTGCTGGGCGGCGGGGCGGCGTGGTGGAGTGGACGCAAGGCGGCCATGACCGCCATGCCGCAGATGGTGGCGATCTACAACGGCATGGGCGGCGGGGCGGCGGCGGCCATTGCCGCCATGGAGTTGTTCGGGCATCGGGTTTTCGATCTCTCGTCGTTGGCGGGCACCTTGTTTGGCGCCCTGATCGGTGCGATCTCCTTGTCCGGCTCCCTGATCGCCTGGGCCAAGCTGGACGGTCGCCTGAACAAGCCATTACGCATGAAAGGGCTGCAACTGATCAACGCCCTGTTGATGCTGGTGACCCTGGGGGTGGGCGCCTGGTTGATGCTGCTCATGCAAGACGCAGGTGGTGCGCCGGGCAATGCCCTCTGGTTGATCGGCGTGTTCTTCGGCTGTGCCTTGCTGTTCGGCGTGTTGATGACACTGCCCATCGGCGGTGCCGATATGCCGGTGGTCATTTCCATCTACAACGCCTTCACCGGCCTGGCGGTCGGCCTCGAGGGTTTCGTGTTGCAGGTCCCGGCGATGATGATCGCTGGCATGCTGGTCGGCGCCGCTGGCGTGCTGCTCACATTGCTGATGGCCAAAGCGATGAATCGCTCGGTCGCTCATGTGCTCTTTGCCCGTTTTGGCGACCAGCCCACTCGCAAGGGGACCGCCATCTCGGGCGAGCTCAAGCCGACGGCGGCAAGCGATGCAGGCGTGGCGATGCGTTACGCGAACAAGGTCATTATCGTTCCGGGCTATGGCCTGGCGGTCGCCCAGGGCCAACAAAAGCTCTATGAGTTCGTGAAATTGCTGCAGGCGCACGGGGTGCTGGTGAAGTTCGCCGTGCACCCGGTGGCGGGGCGCATGCCGGGACAAATGGACGTGTTACTGGCCGAGGCCGGGGTGCCCTACGATCTGATTTTCCAATTGGAAGATATCAATAGCGACTTTCCCGACACCGATATGGTGTTGGTGATCGGTGCCAACGATGTGGTCAACCCCGCCGCGCGCAGCGACAAGTCGTCGCCGATCTATGGCATGCCGATTCTCGATGTCGATAAGGCCCATCATGTCTACGTGGTCAAGCGCGGGGAGGGCAAGGGCTATGCCGGTATCCAGAATCAGCTGTTTTACGGAGAAAACTGCAACATGGTTTACGGCGATGCACAGGCCGTGCTGGTCAAGATGATCGAGGCGGTCAGGGGCTTGGCCTGAGTGATCGGTCGATATTTGTTTTCGTGTTTGCCTGGCAGCGGCCAGACGAGCAACCACCACTCTGAAGAAGGGGCGTCCGATGGAAGGTAAAATGTTGGCGGCTGTTGTCGAAGCGTTTGGAAAACCATTGGTTATCCGGCATCTGGACGTCCCGACAGCCGGACCGGGGATGATCCTGGTCAAGGTCGAAGCTTGCGGTGTGTGTCACACTGATTTGCATGCGGCGCGAGGCGATTGGCCACTCAAGCCAGGGCTGCCCTTTACCCCCGGGCATGAGGGCATCGGCACGGTGGTGGCGCTGGGCAGCGGCGTCACCGCGGTACAATTGGGCGAGCGCGTGGGGGTGCCGTGGCTTTATTCGGCCTGTGGTCATTGCGAGTATTGCCTCCAGGCCTGGGAAACCGTGTGCGCGCAAGCCGAGTTTGGTGGCTACACACGCAACGGCGGATTCGCCGAGTACATCCTGGCGGATCCGGAATATGTCGCGCATATACCGGCGTCGCTGGATCCTTGTGAGGCGGCACCGATCATTTGTGCCGGGGTGACGAGCTACAAGGGCATCAAGGAGGCCGATGTCCGTCCGGGGCAGTGGATGGTTATTTCCGGTATTGGCGGATTGGGCCATCTGGCGGTCCAGTACGCCAAGGCCATGGGGCTGCGGGTGTGTGCCGTGGACATCGACGAGCGCAAATTGGCCCATGCCACCGAACTGGGCGCTGACGCCGTGGTGAATGCCAAGGGCGACGATGCAGTGGCCGCAGTGATTGCCGCCACTGACGGCGGCGCCCATGGGGTGCTGATCACCGCGCCGTCGCTCGGGGCGTTCAAGCAGGGGGTGGCGATGACCCGCAAGCTCGGCACCTGCGTCCTGGTCGGCCTGCCGCCGGGCGACTTTCCCATGGATTTGTTCGGGGTGGTCGCCAATTGCATCACGGTACGCGGTTCGTTCGTGGGTAATCGCCAGGACATGGCCGAGGCCCTGGCATTTGCCGCCCAAGGCAAGGTCAAGGCGGATATCGAGCGCCAGCCGCTGTCGGCGATCAACCAGGTCTTCGAGCGGCTGGAAAAGGGCGATGTGGCCGCCAGAGTGGTGATTGATTTCACTCTGGATTGATCGGGGTGGTGGTGGTGGTGGTGGTGGTGGTGCCGCTGACCAGTTTCATCACCACCACAAAAAACACCGGCACAAACATCACCGCCAGCGTCGCCGTGATCATCCCGCCGATCACCCCGGTGCCGATGGCCTGCTGGCTCGCCGAGCTGGCGCCGGTGGCAATCGCCAGCGGCACCACGCCGAGGATAAACGCCAGGGACGTCATGATGATCGGGCGCAGGCGCAGGCGCGCTGCCTGCACCGTCGCATCCAGCAGATCATGACCCTCGTCGTAGAGACTCTTGGCGAACTCGATGATCAAAATCGCGTTCTTCGCCGACAGGCCGATGATGGTGATCAACCCCACCTTGAAGAACACATCGTTGGGCATCCCGCGCAAGGTCACCGCCAGCACCGCGCCAAGCACCCCCAGGGGCACGACCAGCAGCACCGAAGTCGGGATCGACCAGCTTTCATACAGCGCCGCGAGACAGAGGAACACCACCAGCAGCGACAGCCCCAGCAGCGTGGTTGCCTGGGAACCGGACAAACGCTCCTGCAACGACAGGCCGGTCCATTCCAGGCCCAACCCCGTCGGCAACTGCGTCACCAGCCGTTCCATCTCCGCCATCGCCTGTCCGGTGCTGTGCCCGGCCTTGGGCTCGCCGGAAATGGCAATTGCCGGGTAGCCGTTGTAGCGGGTCAGTTGCGCCGGGCCCTGGGTCCACTGCGCCCGGACAAAGGCCGACAACGGCACCATTTTTCCGTTGCTGTTGCGCACATTGATTTTCAGCAGATCGGCCACCTGGCTGCGTTGGTCGCCTTCGGCCTGGATCACCACCCGTTGCATGCGCCCCTGGTTCGGGAAGTCGTTGACATAGCTCGAGCCCAGGGCGGTGGAGAGCAGGGCGCCGATATCGGCAAAGGACACCCCCAGGGCATTGGCCTGCTGGCGGTCGACCTCCAACTGCACCTGTGGCGCTTCGGCCAGGGCGCTTTCACGGACATTGGCCAGCACCGGGCTCTTTTCCGCCGCCGCCAGCAGCTGGGTACGGGCTTTCATCAGCACCTCATGCCCCACGCCGCCGCGGTCCTGCAAGCGGAACTCGAAACCACTGGAGGTGCCGAGGCCATCCACCGGGGGCGGCAGGATGGCGTAGGCCACGGCGTCCTTGATCTCGCCCAACGCCAGGTTGGCGCGATCGGCAATGGCTTGCGCCGAGTCCTTGGCACTACGCGCCGACCAGTCCTTCAGGGTGGTGAAGGCCAGCGCGGCGTTCTGCCCGCTGCCGGAGAAGCTGAAGCCGAGGATCATGGTGGTGTCACCGACGCCCTGTTCCGTGGCGTTATGCGCCTCGATCTGCTCCACCACCTTGATCGTGCGGTTCTGGCTCGCCCCCGGTGGTAGCTGGATATCGGTGATGGTGTAGCCCTGGTCTTCCACCGGCAGGAACGAGGCGGGCAGGCGCATGAAGCACAACCCCAGCACGACCAGCAACAGACCGTAGACCAGCAGGTAACGGCCGCTGCGTTTCAGCGCGTAGACCACCCAGCCTTCATATTTATTGCTCAGCTGTTCGAAACGCCGGTTGAACGCGCCGAAGAAACCGCCCTTGGCGTGATGTTCGCCCGGGGCAATCGGCTTGAGCAGGGTGGCGCACAAGGCTGGGGTCAGGGTCAGGGCGAGGAAGGCCGAGAACAGGATCGAGGTGGCCATGGACAGCGAGAACTGCTGGTAGATCACCCCCACCGAGCCCTGCATGAAGGCCATGGGAATAAACACCGCCACCAGCACCAGGGTGATGCCGACGATGGCGCCGCTGATCTGGCCCATGGCCTTGCGGGTGGCGTCCCGTGGCGACAACCCCTCGTTGGCCATGATCCGCTCGACGTTCTCCACCACCACAATGGCGTCGTCCACCAGGATGCCGATGGCCAGGACCATGCCGAACATGGTCAGCACGTTGATCGAGAAACCCAGGGCCAGCATGGTGGCGAAGGTGCCCATCAGTGCTACCGGCACCACCAGGGTCGGGATCAGGGTGTAGCGGATGTTCTGCAGGAACAGGAACATCACCGCGAACACCAGCAGCATGGCTTCGCCCAGGGTGTAGATCACCTTGGTGATCGAGACCTTGACGAAGGGCGAGGTGTCGTAGGGGATCTTGTATTCGACCCCAGCCGGGAAGTAGCGCGACAACTCGTCGAGCTTGGCCCGCACCAGGGTGGCGGTGTGCAGGGCATTGGCGCCGGGGCTCAACTGCACGCTGAAGGCGGTGGACGGCTTGCCGTTCAGGCGGGTGCCGTACTGGTAGTCCTGGCTGCCGACTTCCACCCGGGCGACATCGCCGATGCGCACGCTGGAACCGTCGGGATTGGCCCGCAGGACGATATCGGCGAACTCCTTCGGCGTGCTCAGCTGGCCCTTGACCAGCACCGCCGCGTTGATTTCCTGGGTCGGCCGGGCCGGCAGGTCGCCGATGCTGCCCGCCGAGACCTGGGCGTTCTGTCCGGCCACGGCGGCGCTGACATCCGCCGGGGTCAGGTTGAATCCCACCAGCTTCTGCGGGTCGATCCAGATCCGCATGGCCCGTTCGGCGCCGTACAACTGTGCCTTGCCGACACCGTCGAGGCGCTTGATCTCGTTCATCACGTTGCGCGCCAGGTAGTCGCTGAGGGCGCTTTCGTCGTATTTGCCGTCACTGGAGGTGAGGGTGGCGAGCAGCAGGAAGCCGGCGGAAACCTTTTCCACCTGCAAGCCTTGCTGGGTCACGGCGGCGGGCAGGCGCGGCTCCACCGCTTTCAGGCGGTTCTGCACATCGACCTGGGCCATTTCCGGGTTGGTGCCGGGCTGGAAGGTCGCGGTGATGGTGGCGCTGCCCAGGCTGCTCTGGGACTCGAAATACAACAGGTGATCGGCACCGTTGAGCTCCTGCTCGATCAGGCTGACCACGCCTTGATCCACGGTCTGCGCCGAGGCGCCCGGGTAGACGGCGTAGATTTCCACCTTGGGCGGCGCGACGTTGGGGTACTGCGCCACTGGCAACTGCGGGATGGCCAGGGCGCCGGCCAGCAGGATGAACAGGGCGACCACCCAGGCGAACACCGGCCGGTCGATAAAGAAATGCGGCATGCTCACTGTCCTTTGGACTGGGCGAGGGCAAGAGGGCTGTCGTCGACCTGCACCCGCTCGCCGGGCCGGGCGTGTTGCAGGCCCTCGACGACGATGCGTTGGCCGGCCTTGAGGCCGTCGGTGACGATCCAGCGATCGTTCTGCACCGCGCCCAACTGCACCGGCTGTTGGCTGATCCGCTGTTCGGCATCCACCAGCAGCACCTGGGCGATCCCGGCGCTGTCACGCTGAATCGCCCGTTGCGGCACGGTGATCGCTTCGCGGTTGACCGCTTGCTCGACGCGGACCCGGACGAAACTGCCGGGCAGCAGGTCGAGGTCCGGGTTGGGGAACTCGCTGCGCAGGATCACCTGGCCAGTGCCGGGGTCGACGCTGATATCGGTGAACAGCAACTTGCCCGGCAGCGGGTAGGCACTGCCGTCGTCCTGGATCAGCGTAGCCTTGGCCTGGTTCTGCCCGACCTGCTGCAACTGCCCGGCGCGCAGGGCGCGGCGCAGGTCATTCAGTTCGCGGGTCGACTGGGTCAGGTCGGCGTGGATCGGATTCAACTGCTGGATCAGCGCCAGGGCGGTGGTTTCGTTCTGGCCGACCAGGGCGCCTTCGGTTACCAGCGCACGGCCTATACGCCCGGAAATCGGCGCGGTGACGGTGGCGTAGCCGAGGTTGAGCCGGGCCCGCTGCACGGCGGCCTTGTTCGCGGCGACATCGGCGGCGCTTTGGCGCGCGGCGGCTTCGGCGTTGTCGTAGTCCTGGCGGCTGACGGCGTTACTCTCCACCAGATCGCGGTAGCGCTGGTGTTGCAAGCGGGTCTGGAAGGCATTGGCCTCGGCCTTTTGCAGGCTGGCAACCGCACTGTCGAGGTCGGCCTTGAACGGCGCCGGGTCGATGCGGAACAACACGTCGCCCTGTTTCACGTCGCTGCCCTCACGAAACACCTGCTGCAGCACCACGCCGGCCACCCGCGCGCGGACTTCGGCAATGCGCGGCGCGGCGATGCGTCCGCTCAGTTCGCTATTGATCGACAGGCTTTGGCTCTTGAGGATCTCGACCCGAACCTTGGGCGGGGGCGGCGTTTGCGGGGCATTCGCGGATTTGTCACAGGCGCTCAGGGCCAGCGCCAGGGCTGACAGGCAGAGCGGGGCAAGCAGCTTCTTCAACATAACAGAGTCCCAATAATGGCCCCCGCATGCTAAGGGCCGTGGTCAAGCGGTGCTGTGAAGCTATGTAGGGCGTTGGTGAAAAAGTGTGAAGCTTCTGCTCTCGGACGTGCGTAGGCGTATATCCTTCACGGTTTTCCGCTTCGTAAATTTACCTATGCCTAACATTCTGCTGGTCGAAGACGACAGCGCCCTCAGTGAATTGATCGCCAGCTACCTGGAGCGCAACGGCTACCAGGTCAATGTGCTGGCCCGTGGCGACCAGGTGCGCGAGCGGGCGAAACAGACCCCGCCGGACCTGGTGATCCTCGACCTGATGCTGCCGGGCCTCGACGGCCTGCAGGTGTGCCGCCTGTTGCGCGCCGATTCGGCGACGCTGCCGATCCTGATGCTCACCGCCCGTGATGACAGCCATGATCAGGTACTGGGCCTGGAGATGGGCGCCGACGACTATGTGACCAAACCCTGCGAACCCCGGGTATTGCTGGCCCGGGTACGGACCCTGTTGCGCCGTAGCAGCCTGGCCGACCCGCAGGTGGCCAGCGACCGGATCCTGATGGGCAACCTGTGCATCGACCTCTCGGAACGCACCGTGACCTGGCGCGAACAGCCGGTGGAGCTGTCCAGCGGTGAATACAACCTGCTGGTGGTGCTGGCCCGGCATGCCGGCGAAGTGCTCAGTCGCGACCAGATCCTCCAGCGCCTGCGCGGCATCGAGTTCAACGGCACCGACCGCTCGGTGGACGTGGCGATTTCCAAGTTGCGCCGCAAGTTCGACGACCATGCCGGCGAGGCGCGCAAGATCAAGACCGTCTGGGGCAAGGGTTACCTGTTCAGTCGCTCCGAATGGGAGTACTGAAACCATGCTGAAGATCCTGGTGCGGCTGTACCTGATCACCATCGTCACCTTCAGTGCGGCGATCTATCTGGTGCCTGAGCTGGTGATCGGGGTCTTCCACGAGCGCTTCATGCGTTACAACATGGACCAGTCGCGGGGCTTGCAGAGCCTGCTGATCGAACAGTTTCGCCAGGTGCCGAAAGAGCAGTGGCCGGCAATGGCCACTCGCCTGGACCAGCGCTTCGGGCCCTTGCAGGTCAGCTTGACCCGTGTCGATGACCCGAGCTTCAGCGCGCCGGAGCAACAACGCCTGCGCGGCGGTGAGGATGTGCTCCGCCTCGGTGATTGGGGCACGCGGACCCTGGCGGTGTCGCCGCTGGATGAGCAATGGGCGGTGGCCCTGCAAGTCCCGCCCGACCCGCTGGACGTGAACCTGTTGTACTGGAGTATGAACGTACTGATTGGCGCGGCGTTGCTGGCCTGCCTGCTGTTCTGGCTGCGCCCGCACTGGCGCGACCTGGAACGTCTCAAGCAGACCGCTCGGCGCCTTGGCCAGGGGCAGTTGAGCGAACGCACGAATATCCCGCCACGCTCCAATATCGGCGAGCTGGCGGCGGTGTTCGACACCATGGCCGGCGATGTCGAAGGCCTGCTCAACCAGCAGCGTGATTTGCTCAACGCGGTGTCCCACGAACTGCGGACACCCTTGACCCGCCTCGACTTCGGCCTGGCCCTGGCCTTGTCCGAGGATCTGCCGCCGGCGTCCCGCGAGCGCCTGCAAGGGCTGGTGGCGCATATTCGCGAGTTGGACGAGCTGGTGTTGGAATTGCTGTCCTATAGCCGTTTGCAGAACCCCGCCCGATTGCCGGATCGGGTCATGGTCTCGCTGGACGAGTTCGTCGACAGTATCCTCGGCAGTTTCGACGAGGAGCTGGAAGCCCCGGACACCGTGCTGGACGTCTTGATGCACGGGTCGCTGGACCGCTTTGTGCTGGATCCGCGCCTGACCGCGCGGGCGGTACAGAACCTCTTGCGCAATGCCATGCGTTATTGCGAGCGGCGGATCCAGATTGGCGTCAGGGTCAACCCGGAAGGTTGCGAGCTGTGGGTCGATGACGACGGCATTGGCATTCCCGAGCCAGATCGGGAGCGGATTTTCGAGCCGTTCTATCGCCTGGACCGCAGTCGCGATCGTGCCACTGGCGGCTTTGGCCTGGGCCTGGCCATCAGCCGGCGGGCGCTGGAAGCCCAGGGCGGCACCCTGACCGCTGAGCAATCGCCGCTGGGTGGGGCGCGTTTCCGCTTGTGGTTGCCGACCGTGGCCTGCTAGAGACGCTTCGCTGCTGCGGCTGGATTACTTGCGCCGCTGCTTGACCAGGCGCTTTACCCCTTCCAGCACCAATACCGCCACCGCCAGCCAGATCGGCAGGTAGGTCAACCATTCTCCCGGTCCGATGCTTTCCCCCAGCAACAGGGCGACGATCACCAGCAGCACGGGTTCCACATACCCCAGCAGCCCGAACAGTCCGAAGGCCAGCATCCGGCTCGCCAACAGGTAGCAGATCAGTGCGGCGGTACTGATTACCCCCAGCAAGGGAATCAGGGCATACAGCGCCGGCCGTTGGCTGACCACGGCAAAGCCCTGTTCGCCGTGTTGCACGAACCACCACGCCACCGGCAGCAGCAACATCATCTCGAACCAGAGTCCGCCCAGGTTGTGGGTGGCGTTGCGCCGACGCAACACGAAGTAGATCGGATAGCCGATGGCTACCAGCAGGGTGGTCCAGGAAAAGCTGCCGACCCGGTACAACTCGTTGAGTACGCCACAGAGGGCGAGCAGGGCGGCCACGGTCTGCAGCCGCGACAAGCGTTCGCCGTAGACGATGCGGCCGGTGAGCACCATGGTCAGCGGCAAGAGGAAGTAGCCCAGGGATACATCCAGGCTATGCCCGTTGAGCGGTGCCCAGAGGAACACCCACAGCTGTAAACCGAGCAGTGCCGAAGACAACAGCAATTTGAGCAGCAGCAGTGGCTGCTGCCGCACTCGGACGAGGATCGCGGGGACCAGCTTCCAGTCTCCGGATACCAGCATGAACACCGTCATGCAAGGCGCGGTCAGGAGCATTCGCCAACCGAAGATCTCCTCGCCGTTGAGGGGCGCGAGCAGAGACGTATAGAAATACATGATGGCGAACAGGCAGGACGCCAACACCGATAAAACGATACCTCTGGACACAACAGCCTCACGCAACAGTGGATTCGGTTTTTTCCGGCAGGATAGCACCCTGCTTGAACAACAAGGCCTTCAACCCGCTTTCAGCGTCGATATCGGGGAACTCCGGCGGATTGTCCAGGCGGCGTTCGAACAGCATGCCCGGCGCTTCGCGGGTCACGCCATCGATCAGGAAGTCCGAACCCACGGCCGGATCGTTCATACAGGCGAGGACCCGGCCGTCGGCGCTGAGCAGTTCCGGCAGACGGCGCAAGACCCGCTGGTAATCCTTGCTCAACAGGAAGCTGCCTTTCTGGAAGGACGGCGGGTCGATGATCACCAGATCAAACGGGCCGCTGCTGATGACTTTGCCCCAGGACTTGAACAGGTCGTGGCCGAGAAAGCCGACCTTGCCCAGGTCGTGGCCGTTCAGGCGATGATTGTCACGCCCACGGCTCAGGGCCGCGCGGGACATATCCAGGTTGAGCACATGGGCGGCCCCGCCGGCGAGCGCCGCCACGGAAAAGCCGCAGGTGTAGGCGAACAGGTTCAGCACCCGCTTGCCCTGGGCATTGGCCCGCACCCAGTCGCGGCCGTAGCGCATATCGAGAAACAGGCCGTTGTTCTGTTTCTTGCCCAGGTCGACCTGATAGCGCAGGCCGCCTTCGGTAATGACCCATTCCTCAATGGCCTGGCCCACCAGCCATTCGGCGGGGCTCAGGGGCAGGTAACGATGGTGCAGCAATAAAGTGTGTGCACCGCTGGCCAGCCAAGTGGGTGACTGGCTGATCTCCATCAGCAGGTCCTTGAGGGCTTGCAGTGGCTCGGGCTCGGGCTCCTTGAACAGCGACACCAGCACCACGCCCTGCAGCCAGTCTACGGTCAGTTGCTCCAGTCCCGGCCAGCAGCGGCCCCGGCCGTGGAACAGGCGCCGGGTTTCCGCGGGGGCGGCCGCCAGGGCCGTGAGCAGGTGAGTGTGGAGGGTGGACAAGGCGTCGGGGTTCATCAGGCGGTGCCGGCAAGGAAAAAGGGCCGGCATTCTAACCCTATCCGTCTATTTCGCTGTGGGTTGTACCGCCACGCATTTGATTTCCACCAGCAGCCCCGGGTGGGCCAACTCCGTTACGCCGACGCAGGTCCAGGCGCACCGGCCCTTGGGGAACACCCGGTTCTTGACCTCGCGGAATACCGCCATGTGCCGGGACATGTGCACGTGGTAGGTGGTCATCTCGACCACATCCTCGAAGGTACAACCGCCGGCGGCCAGCACCAGGCGCAGGTTTTCCCAGGCCGCCGCGAACTG
The DNA here is from genome assembly GCF_013385425.1 of Pseudomonas gingeri. Taxonomy (GTDB): domain Bacteria; phylum Pseudomonadota; class Gammaproteobacteria; order Pseudomonadales; family Pseudomonadaceae; genus Aquipseudomonas; species Aquipseudomonas gingeri_D. Next base: position 46,173 of record NZ_JACAQA010000003.1, read on the forward strand.
CCGGGCGGGATCCTCGATGACCTCCAGTTGCGGCGTGCGGCCCACCTGGCCCGCGCAGTAGAGCGTGGCGCCGACCTTTACGGCAGGTGCATAACCCGCGCGTTCGGCAATCAGGGTCATGGATTCCGGGATGATGATTTCACGGTCAGTCATTGCGTGCTCCGCCACATTCACAAGAGCGCCGAGGGTAGCGTATTGCCACACCGGTGTGCCGTTCAGCGACGTTGTGCCGCATGAGCCGACCCTTGTTGTTCGCCCCGATCTGCCATCGTCATCCGCGATGGCAGGCTCGCCAATGCCTGATATACGCCTCAAAGGGCCCTTATTAAGATCGGTTTCACCGCGACCCTTTCTCTCGCCTCTGTTTCCTGTGCCATCGCCGCACTCATGGTGTTCACGCTGCAGGAAACCAAAGGCGTCCAACTTACCAGCGGCAACTGATCCGCCCCCTTGATAGAGAACCGACCCATGAAAAACTTCCGAATCGGCCAGATTGTGCCCAGTTCCAATACCACCATGGAAACCGAGATCCCGGCGATGTTGACCTCGCGCTACTCGCTGTTTCCCGAGGAGCACTTCACGTTCCACTCCTCGCGTATGCGCATGATGCACGTCAGTCCCGAAGAGCTGAAAAAGATGGATATCGACAGCGATCGCTGCGCGCTGGAGCTCAGCGACGCACGGGTCGATGTCATGGCCTACGCCTGCCTGGTGGCGATCATGTGCCAGGGCGCGGGTTACCACAAAGTCTCCCAGGAGCGCCTGGGCAAAACCGTCGCCGGCAACCACTCGAACGCCCCGGTGTTGAGTTCCGCCGGCGCGCTGATCGACAGCCTGAACCTGCTCGAATACAAGAAGGTCTCGATCATCACGCCGTATATGAAGCCCCTGACCCAGCAGGTCATCGACTATATCGAGGCGGCCGGGATCGAAGTGGTCGACTCCATCAGCCTGGAAGTCTCCGATAACCTGGCGGTCGGTCGCCTGGACCCGATGAACCTGGTGGCCCACGCCGACAAGCTGAATATCGGCCAGGCCGACGGCGTGGTGCTGTCGTGCTGCGTGCAGATGCCCTCGCTGCCGGCGATCCAGATCGTCCAGGATCGTCTCGACAAGCCGGTGCTGTCGGCGTCGGTGGCAACGGTCTACCAGATGCTGAAACATCTCGGCCTCAAGGCCCAGGTGCCGAACGCCGGGCATCTGTTGTCCGGGGCGTTCTGAGTCGGCAGCGGACGGGGTACTATGGGCGCCACTCAGGCCCGTATGCCCCGGTACCGCCCATGAAGCTCGATCCCGTCTCCCTGCGACTCTTTGTCAGTGTCATCGAAGAGGGCACCATTGCCGCCGCCGCCAAGCGCGAACATATCGCCGCGGCGGCGGTGAGCAAGCGGCTCAGCGAGCTGGAAGAGCTGCTCGAGTCGAAACTGCTCAATCGTACCAACAAGGGCATCACCCCCACCGACGCCGGGCTGTCGCTGCTGTTCATGGCCCGCAGTGCGCTGAACAACCTCAACGAAATCGTCGTGCAGATGCGCGATTACTCCCATGGTCGGCGTGGCTCGGTGCATGTCCTGGCCAATATCTCGGCCATCACCCAGTTCATGCCGGGGCTGGTCAAGTCCTTCATGACCGCGTACCCGCTGATCAATATCAGCCTGGAAGAACAGCAGAGCCTGGCGATTACCAAGGCGGTGGCGGAAAACCGCGCCGAGATCGGTATCTTCACCCGTCTGCCCCATGGCGCGGACATCGAAGTCTTCCCGTTCCGCAGCGACCGGCTGGTGCTGCTGGTGCCCGACGATCACCCGTTGGCGGCGCGGGAGTCGGTCAGCTTCGGTGAGACCCTGGATTATGAATGCGTCGCCTTGCGCAGCGGCACCCACCTCAATTTCCAGTTGATCAAGGCCGCGAACGACCTGGGCCGCTCGTTGAAAATCCGCATGGAAGTGTCCAGCTACGACGCGCTGTGCCTGATGGTGCAGGCCGGGGTGGGTATCGGCATCATGCCGCAGGGCAGCGTGGGGATTTACAACCTGAGCGGGACCCGGGTGGTCGGACTCGACGAGACCTGGGCCTGCCGTGAACTCAGTGTCTGTGTGAGGTCGCGCGAGGCGCTGTCGGTCGCCGCGGGACTGTTTCTCGAGCACCTGATCGCGCAGCGCTGAGCCTCAGCGCTGCGCGGCGGGGCTTATTGGTGCGCGCCGGCGCGCTTGAGCAGGCGCTTGCAACGTTCGGACAGGTGAAACACCTGCAGGTGCTTGCCGGCCTTCTCGTAGCGCTCGCGCAGGGTCTTCAAGGCGGCAATGGCCGAGTAGTCGACGAAGTTCAGGTGGCGGCAGTCGAGGGTCACCTGGGCGGGGTCGTTGGCCGGGTCGAACTGATTGAGAAAGGGCGCCGTGGAGGCAAAGAACAGGGTGCCATGCAGGCGGTAAAGCTTGCTGCCGTCGGCCTCCAGATGGCTGTCGGCGTACAGTTCCCGGGCCTGCTGCCAGGCGAAGTTGAGCGCGGCGACGACGATCCCGCAGAGCACGGCGGTGGCGAGGTCGGTGAACACGGTGATGACGGTCACCGCGAGGATTACCAGCACGTCATTCAGCGGCACCTTGTTCAGGACCCGTAGCGAGGCCCAGGCGAAGGTCTGTTGCGCAACCACGAACATGACCCCGACCAGGGCCGCCAGCGGGATACGCTCGATAAAGGGTGAGAGGAACAGGATGAACAGCAGGATCATCACCCCGGCGACGATCCCGGACAGCCGGCCGCGACCACCGGAACTGAGGTTGATCACGGTCTGGCCGATCATGGCGCAGCCGCCCATGCCGCCGAACAGGCCGGAAACCATGTTGGCCACGCCCAATGCCGCGCATTCGCGATCCGGGTAGCCGCGGCTTTCGGTGATCTCGTCGGTCAGGTTCAGGGTCAGCAGGGTTTCCAGCAGACCGACCATGGCCATCAGGAACGCGTAGGGGGCGACGATCCGCAGGGTTTCCAGGTTCCATGGCAGTTGTGGCAGGGCCAGCACCGGCAGGCCACCGGCAATATGCGCCATATCGCCGAGGGTACGGGTCGGCAGGTCGAGCAGGTACACCGCCAGGCCCACGCCAAGGATCGCCACCAGTGCCGGCGGCACGCTGCGGGTCAGGCGCGGTAGCAGGTAGACGATGGCCATGGTCAGCAGCACCAGCCCGCTCATCAGGTACAGCGGCTTGCCACTCAGCCAGGTTTCGCCGCTCTTGAAGTGTTCCAGTTGGGCCAGGGCGATGATGATCGCCAGGCCGTTGACGAAACCGAGCATCACCGGGTGCGGGACCATGCGCACCAGCTTGCCCAGCCGCAGCAGGCCGAAGGCGAGCATGATCAGCCCGCCCAGCAGCACGGTGGCGAGCAGGTACTGCACGCCGTGTTGCACCACCAGCGCGACGATCACCACGGCCATCGACCCGGCGGCGCCGGAGATCATGCCCGGGCGTCCGCCCAACAGCGCGGTCAGGGTGCAGATGATAAAGGCGCCGTACAGGCCCATCAGCGGATTGAGGTGGGCGACCAGGGCGAAGGCGATGCATTCGGGCAGCAGGGCGAAGGCGGTGGTCAGTCCGGCCAGGGCGTCGGCGCGCAGGCGTTGGGGTTTCATGGCGTACCTGAAAGACGAGCCGGCAGCACCGGCGGCGAAAAGAAGGGGGCGGATGGTACGCAATTGAATGGGCGGCGGCCAGTTAGCGCAGTTCGGCGAGGCTTGCCTGGATCAACTCGGACAGCTGTCGTACCGCCGCTGTCGGCGCCGCCACGGCCTGGTGCAGGACATAACCGAGCATGGGCAGCGCCGGCAGGCTTTCAATCAGCGCAAGCTGAGGGGGCAGGCCGATGCGGGTGCGTAAAGTGATACCGAGTCCGGCCGATACGGCGGCCCAGATGCCACTGACACTCGGGCTGGTCAGCACCACTCGCCAGGGGATATGCGCCTGGTCCAGGGCCTTGGTTGCCGCGCTGCGCAAAATGCATGGCGCATCGAAGACCACCAGGGGCAAAGGCAGGTTGTCGGCAGGAGAGGGCGCCGGCAACTCGCGCGAGCCGATCCAGTGCATCTGCGTTTCACCGAGGCGCGTGGCGTGCGGGGTGCTGGCGCCGGCTTCCCAGGCCAGCGCCAGGTCCAGGCGGCCATTCTCGATCATCGATAACAGCTCGGCGTTGCGGGCGATGCTGACCTCAAGGCTGACCAGTGGGTGGACCCTGGAAAAACGCCGCAGCACGTCGCTGAGCAGATGTTCGGCGAAATCATCCTGCAAGCCGATGCGCACCGTGCCTTCGATACGGGCGCCTTGCAGACGGCTGAAGATCTCGTCGTTCAGTTCCAGCAGGCACCGGGCATGGCTGAGCAGGGATTCGCCCGCTGCCGAGAGGATCAGGCCGCGCCCCGACTTTACCAGCACGGCGCTGCCGACCTGGCTTTCGAGTTTCTTCAGTTGGGCACTGACCGCCGAGGTCGAGCGCCCCAGGCGTTCGGCGGCCTTGGCGAAGCTGCCAAGCTCGACACCGGTGACAAAGGTGCGCAGTACATCCAGGTCGAAGGTGGGGTGACGCATGAGTAATCATCCACTTATTCGGGATTGTGGGTTCTATCTAATCTGATATTCGGAACTATCGTCGCTGGTTAACCTGCCTCCGTCAAATCAACAGTGTGTTGGAGGTTGTATGCCTTTTGCCCGTATTTCCCTGCATCGGGGCAAGTCCCCCGAGTACCTGCGCCGATTGTCCGAGGAGCTGCATGAGGCCCTGGTGGAAAGTTTCGAGGTACCGCCTACCGATCGCTTCCAGGTGATTCATCAGCACGAGGTGGGCGAGCTGATCTTCGATCGCGACTACCTGGGCGGGCCGCGCAGCGAGGACTTTGTGCTGATTGCGATTACTGCCGGGCGCATCAGGGATACCGCGACGAAACAGTGCTTTTATCGGCGGTTGGTAGAGCGGCTGAGTGTGGCGCCGGGGATTGATCCTGAGGATGTCATGGTGGTGATCAGCACCACCCAGGCCGATGAGTGGTCGTTTGCGGGAGGGCGGGGTAACTGACACACCGCCTGACCCGGGCAAGACCGGTTATCATGCGCGGCCCTTCGCTGCCGACTGCCGAGGGTGCGTCTCAACCCTCGGAGCCCGATGTTCGATGTCCACGATCACCTTGTTTGAAACCCCGCCCCCGGAGTCGATCCATAGCCAGATCCAGCAGATGGTCGTGGATTACGTCACCGACGTCAGTCAGGTGGCTATTGCGCCGAGCAACCCGCTCTACAACCTGTATCAGTATGGCGTCGGTTATGAGGTGCATCTCTATATGCAGGCGATGGACGGCTCCAAGGGCCTGGCCGTCGAATTGATCGTGGCAACCGATGCCCGGGATCCCGAGAAGGTCATCGGTTTCCTGCTGTATTTACCGGTCAAGGATGATCCGCAAGCCTGTTCGATCGCTTATATGGCGGTGCGTGAAGGCCATCGGCGCCAGGGTGTGGCGCGGGCGATGCTGCAACCGGTGCTCCAGCGCTATCCCCACGCGGAACTGGCCTGTGTCGTCGGCAAGGTGCCAGTGTTCGAGGCCCTGGGTTTCCAGGTGCTGGCCGCGCGCGGGCCGCAGGTATTGATGAATACCCGTGACCACGGCACGGACGGGCTGGTGGCGGTGCTGGATATCGCGCCGATCTATCGTTCCCTGGAGGTGCGACAGATTCATGCCTACCTGTTGCAACAACACGGCAAGCGCGCGATGGTCGACGCCGAGAAGCAGCGTGACCGCCAGCTCGACCAGATGACCCGCCACGCCAGGGCTTTTGTCCTGGAGCGGCTGGGCGACCATTGATAGTTACGGGGTGCCGAACATCGCGGTCCAGTAGATCCCGGAATCGCTCTTCGGGTCCACCACGTAGGCCGCGCCCAGCTCGCGGAATCGTGGATTCATCAGGTTGGCGCAGTGACCGGGGCTGGCCAGCCAGCCGTCGACCACCTTGCGTACGGTGTCCTGGCCGGCGGCGATATTTTCGCCGATCATCTGGCCGTTATAGCCCGCCAGCTCGGCCCGATCCCCCGGCATGCGTCCGTCACGGTCCTTGTGATCGAAGAAGTTGTTGTTGGCCATATTCCGGCTATGGCTTTCAGCGGCGCTCGCCAGTACCGCGTTCCAGGCCAGGGGCGTGGTGGCGGCGAACGCCTGGCCGCCGCATTGGTGCGCTTGCGTGCGGGCGCTGTTGATCTGCTCGAGAAGTTTCTGGCCTTCCGCCTGCCAGTCGCCCAGGCGCGCGCTCAGCAGCGGCCGCGCCAGCACGATGCGCCATTCGCGTCCCTCGCGGTTGACGCCGATATCGACGAACTGCGGGTTCAGCACCACCTGGCAGAAACTTTCCTCCACCGCTTTCATCGCCGCCGCCGCGTCACGTGGCCCCGAGAGGCTGATCGCCTGTACGGTGACCATTGGATACGCCTTGGCACTCAGCGCCTGCTGCAAGTCGCCCGGGTTATTGATGGGCAACACCAGGCGGGGATCGCTGACCAGTGGCGGCAACTCCAGTGAGGCCTGGCTTCCACAGCGCTGCACCTGGCTGCGGTAGTGGTTGATCGAGTCAACCAGTTGCACCTGATCGACAGGGGCGGCGTTGGCCGCGAACACCGGGCCCAGCGTCAGCGTGGCCAGACCGATAAGCGATGGTATGAAGCGCATGGGCATCTCCCTGGGACGGACTGCGCCCATCATGCCGGATTTCCCACTGCAGGAGCACTTGAACCTTGGTCGGCTTATCCTACAATTTCGGTAGGTTTTCTCTGTGTAAAGGCGAGGCATTTTCATCCAGTCACGTAGCTGAGGTATTATGTCGCAGCACGGAAGCGTCTAGCGTGCCTATCCGAGGTGACCGGACGTCGAAGGAATCGAGAAAAAAGCCTTACTGGCTGAGTCGTATGAGCTGACAGATTGCGCTTGTCGACCAGGTCCGGGCAGAGGCAAACAAAATGAGTGTCACCCAACGTAGCTGAAGCCAATGACTAATAAAAAGTCAGCGCAGGAGGGACATGAACGTGAGGCCGGTGGTTTTTCATGGGCCTTGTATGTCTACCTATCCTAGGTATTACCGAATGTTGAAGAAACTGAACACAGCACTGCTGGGGCTGGCAGTGACGATGGGCGCGATGTCCGTACACGCGGCCGAGACAAAGAAAGTCGATGTGCTGCTTATCGGCGGGGGCATCATGAGTTCGACCCTGGGGATCTGGCTCAATGAGTTGCAGCCGGACTGGTCGATGGAAATGGTCGAGCGCCTCGATGGCGTCGCCGAAGAAAGCTCCAATGGCTGGAACAACGCCGGTACCGGTCACTCCGCCCTGGCCGAGTCGAACTACACGCCGTACGACAAGAACGGCAAGATCGATATTTCCAAGGCGATCGAGATCAACGAGTCGTTCCAGATCACCCGTCAGTTCCTGTCCTGGCAGGTCCGTCAGGGCGTGCTGAAGAACCCGCATTCGTTTATAAACTCGACGCCGCACATGAGCTTCATGTGGGGTGACGACAACGTCAAGTTCCTCAAGGATCGCTACGCGGCGCTGCAGACCAGCCCGCTGTTCAGCGGCATGCAGTACACCGAAGATCAGGAACAGATCAAGAAGTGGGTCCCGCTGATGATGGAAGGGCGTGATCCAAAGCAGAAGATCGCGGCCACCTGGACGCCTATCGGCACCGACGTGAACTTCGGCGAAATCACCCGCCAGTACGTCGCTTACTTGCAGGCCCAGCCTAACTTCAAGCTGAAGCTGTCCAGCGAAGTCGAGGACATCAAGCGCAATGACGACGGCACCTGGCGCGTCACCTACAAGAACCTGAAGGACGGCAGCGAAACCGCGGCCGACGCCAAGTTCGTGTTCATCGGTGCCGGTGGCGGTGCGCTGCACCTGCTGCAGAAGTCCGGCATCCCTGAAGCCAACGACTACGCGGCCTTCCCGGTCGGCGGTTCGTTCCTGGTCACCGATAACCAGGACATCGCCCTCAAGCATATGGCCAAGGCCTATGGTATTGCTTCGACCGGCGCGCCACCCATGTCGGTTCCGCACCTGGACACCCGTGTGCTGGACGGCAAGCGCGTGATCCTGTTCGGGCCATTCGCGACCTTCTCCACCAAGTTCCTGAAGAACGGTTCGTACTTCGACCTGCTGACCAGTACCACCACCCACAACGTCTGGCCGATGACCCGCGTCGGGATCGAGCAGTACCCGCTGGTGGAGTACCTGGCCGGTCAGTTGATGATGTCGGATGACGACCGCTTCAACGCCTTGAAAGAATACTTCCCTGAAGCGAAGAAAGAAGACTGGCGCCTGTGGCAAGCCGGTCAGCGCGTGCAGATCATCAAGCGTGACGAAGAGAAGGGCGGCGTCCTGAAACTCGGCACCGAGGTGGTCACCGCCAAGGACAACAGCATCGCCGGCCTGCTGGGTGCATCGCCAGGTGCTTCCACCGCCGCGCCGATCATGCTGACCATTCTGGAACGGGTCTTCAAGGACCAGGTTGCGACGCCTGCCTGGCAGGAAAAACTGCACCAGATCGTGCCGAGCTACGGCACCAAGCTGAACGGCAACCCTGCAGCGGTCCAGAAAGAATGGGACTACACCGCTGAAATCCTGCAACTGACAAAGCCTCCGGTGATCGGTCAGACCGCCGCTGCGCCAGCCGCACCGGCTGCGACTGACAAGCCAAAAGCCGACACTCCAGCGGCTGACATGGCGCTGTAAAGACCCGGCCTCGCTTCGGCGAGGCGCTGTAAACCGAAGAACACCCATTGCCCGCTCATGCGACCGGCCAGTGGGTGTTTTTTTATGTCCACGAAAAAAGGCTTTCGGCGAACGATGGATATCACTCAAGGTCAGGGACAGGCTTAGGCCATCCATCCTGCCCATGGAGCTTGTCCATGAAGGTGTCGATAAACGTCGACACCGCCAGGGGCAACTGGCGCCGGCTCGGATAGATCACGTTCATGCCCTGGCTCTTGCGCTGGTAACCGGGCAATACCGGCACCAGCAGGCCGGCCTGCACATCGAGGCGGGCCATGGTCGGCGGCAACAGGACGATGCCCAGGCCCGCCAGGGCGGCCTTGCGTAGCGCCTGGGCGGTGTTGGCGCTGAAGCGGCCGCTGACCTGCACTTCCTCCATGACGCCGGCCGGGCTGCTCAGGCGCCAGGTGGTGTGGCCGCCGGGGTGTGGGGCGCTGATGCAGTCATGCTGAACCAGCGCCTGCAAGGTCGGCGGCACGCCATGCGTCGCGAGATAGGCTGGGCTGGCCACCAGACCGTCGCTACGGGGGCCCAGCAGTTGGCGTCCGACAAAGGCCGAATCCTGCAGGGGACCGGCGCGAAAGGCGACGTCGATCTGTTCGGCGATCAGGTCGGCCTTGGCGTCGCTGAGGACGAAGTCGAGCTTGACCTGGGGGTAACGGGCGAGAAATTCGGCGACCCAGTCCATCGGGAAAAACTCGAAGAAGTCGGCGGTCGCCGCCACCCGTACCAGGCCACTGGGAACCTGGCTGCCGCCTTGCAGCTCGTGGCTGGCGTCGAGCAGACCGTCGACGGCCCCGGCGCAACGGGCATGGAAGGCCTGGCCGGCGCCGGTCAGCGTCAGCTTGCGGGTGGAGCGTTGCATCAGACGCGTGTCGAGCCGAGCTTCGAGCTGCTGGATTCGCCGGCTCAGGGTATTGGCCGGTACACCCAGGTGCCGAGCGGCCTCGGCAAAGCTGCCGTAGCGTACCACCTGGACGAACATGGCAATTTCATTCAGGTCGAGCATGGCGAAATTACTCACATAAATGGATGAGTGAAATCCAATTATGCCATCTAGTCCGGTAATAGAGAGCAATCCATACTGCGTCGCAACTGGCCCGGGACCGCGTTTGCATTGATTGCCGTCCCGGGATTTATCCGATCATTTTTCAGGAGCATTCCCCATGCCGGCACGTACCGCCATTGCCCGTACCCCGCAGCGGCGGGCCATTGTTCATCGGACCCACGGCAGTACCCACGGGGCGATTACGCGCCTGGTAAGTCCCGGCGACCTGGGCGCGTGGCTCAAACCGTTCGTCTTTCTCGATCGTTTCAGCTTCCAGACGAAAGCCGGTCAGCCGGGGTTTGGCATGCACCCGCATTCCGGCATCGCCACGTTGAGCTATTTGAGCGAAGGCGAGTTTTTCTATGAAGACAGCACCGGCGAAAAAGGCCGCTTGCTGGCCGGTGGTGTTGAATGGATGCAGGCCGGCAATGGTGTCTGGCACACCGGTTCGATCGTGCCTGAGGTCAGCCATGTGCGCGGCTTTCAGCTCTGGGTGGCGTTGCCGGCGGCCGATGAGAATGCTCCGGCACGCAGCCAGTACCTGACCCCGTCGCAGGTGCCACAGGAAGGACCGGCGCGGGTGTTGCTGGGGCGCTACGGTGCGGCGCAAAGCCTGATCGCGGCCCCCGCCCCGATGAACTACCTGGCCGTACACTTGAAAGACGGTGAACGCTGGATCTACACACCACCGGCCGGTCACCGCGTGGGTTGGCTGGCGGTCGATATCGGCCAGCTTGACGCCGGTGACGCTGGCGGGCCGCTCGGTGAGGGTGAGTTGGCGATTTTCGAGGAGCGCGAGGAGGCCATCGATCTCGTGGCCCGGGGTGATACCACCTTCGTGCTAGGCTCAGCGTACAAGCATCCCCATGAACTGGTGCTGGGCAATTATTCGGTGCATACCAGCGCCGCGGCGCTGGCCCGGGGCGAGGCCGAGATTCTCCAGATCGGTCGACGTCTGCGTGAGGAGGGGCGTCTGTAACCGATCGGGTACACGGCTTTCTGCTCTCTGTCAGACACTGGTCGCATTTTTCTGGATATTATTCGGTGCCCGCGCAATGATTAGCGGCAAAAGGCCATCTTCTCCGGCCGACTGAACGACTCGGATTGACGACAACAGGTACTGATGAAAAAACTCACGACAGTCGAGCAGATGTTGTTGCGTGATCGCGAAGAAGAGGAGCGGCTGGCCGCCCTGCATGCCTTCGACCTGATGGATGTTGCCCGCGAAGAGTGTTTCGAGCGGATCTGCCGGTTGGTCGCCTCGCGCTTTCAAGCGCCGGTGGCGATCGTCAGCCTGATCGACAAGGACCGCCAGTGGTTCCTCGCCACCACCGGCTTTTCCGCTCAGCAAGCGCCAGAGCTGGAGCTGTCGTTCTGTGCCCACACGATCCGCCAAAGCGGCGTGTTCGTGGTCGACAACGCCTGCCTGGACCCGCGCTTTGCCGACTTCCCCCTGGTCCAGGGCGACGGTGCGCTGACGTTTTATGCCGGCGCGCCCCTGCGTACCGACGGCGGCTATGCCATCGGCAGCGTGTGTATCCTCGATACGGTTGCCCACGACCTGACGCCGGAAGACCAAGCGGCCCTGGAAGATTTCGCCGCGCTGATCATGCAGTTGATCGAGCGCCAGCACCTGCTCAAGCGTGTGGATGCGGTCAGTGGTCTGTCCAACCGCACGCAGTTTCTCTCCGATCTGCAGGGTTTGATCGAGTCTGGCGAAACCCGCAAGCGGGTGCTGGTGACGGTCGATGCCCTGGATACCGACTGGGCGCACCGTTTGACGGTGGCGGAGGGCATGCTGCCCTTTGAAGCGGTGCTGCGGGATATGGCCTCGCGAATCCAGGTGTTTATCGGCACCGGAATCAAGATCTATCATGTGACGGTCAAGGGCTTTGCCTTCACCATGCAGATGGACGCCGTCGAGGCGCGGGGCTTTTTACCGCGGCTGGTGGATTGGCTGCGCCGGGCGCCCATCAGCGAGAATCTACCGATGGTACCCACGGTCTGCGCGGGGTTGCTGGAGTTCGAGGGGGGCTCGGAAACGGCCCGGGAGCTACTGCGCAAGGGCTTGTTCGCCCTGGAGACCGCCCGGCAGAAAGCCCAGCCCTATGCCTATTACAACCATCAGGACGACGCGACCTTCCGCCGTCTGTTCAGCCTGTTGCCGGATATCACGCCGGCCCTGAAGGCCGATGATGTGTTCCTGGTCTATCAACCGCGTTTCTCGTTGCGCGATGGCGCGCACCTGAGTGCCGAGGCGCTGATTCGCTGGAACCATCGGTTACATGGCTTTATTTCGCCGGCGGAGTTCATTCCGATTGTCGAGAAAAGCTCGCTGATCCATTCGGTGACGGATTGGGTGATCGAGCGGGTTGTGACGCTGATTGCCAACACCGGTTATGCCCGGGACAAGAAAATATCCCTCAACCTGTCCTCGCGGGATTTTTACGGGCGCAACGTCGCCGATGTCATTGCCCAGCGCTGTGGGGCCCATGGGGTCGCCCCGGCAATGCTCGAGGTTGAAATCACCGAAGGCGAGTGGCTGCGTTCCAGCGCCGGGGTGATCGAGCAACTTCAGCAACTGAGGGATATGGGCGTCGATGTGGCCATCGACGACTTCGGTACCGGCTACAGCAACTTCTCTTATCTGCACAAGATCCCGGCCAATATCCTCAAGCTCGACCAGTCGATGATTTTCGACCTGGAGCACAGTGCCCAGCATCAGCGGGTGGCCAAGTCGATCATCGGCGTGGCCCGCGACCTGGGCTACCGGACGGTGGCCGAGGGCGTGGAAAGTTTCGGCTGCCTGGAAATACTCAAGCACTTCGGCTGTGACGAGGCCCAAGGCTACTTTCTTTCCAGGCCGGTCGAAGAGGCACTGTATTTCCAGCAGGCGGCACTGGATCGGTTCCCCCTGAAGACGGGCTGAGGCCCGCCTTCAAACGCCCCGTGGCACGCGTCCGGAGACAAAGTGACTGACATCGTTGAAACCCGGGGTGGACGCATGCCCCGGAGTCACCAGCGAGTCGACGAAGGCTTCGTCCTCGGCGCTGATCTTCACCGTCAGTGCCTTGGTGTAGCTGTCCCATTGCTCCTCGGTGCGCGGGCCGACAATCGCCGAGCTGACCGCCGTATTGTTCAGCACCCAGGCAATCGCGAACTCCACCAGTCCGACGCCACGCTGTTGGGTATACGCCTGCAACTGCTGGGCAATGCGCAATGATTCCACCCGCCATTCGGTCTCGAGGATGCGCTTGTCCTGGCGTCCGGCCCGGCTGTTGGCATCCGGCGCGACATCCGGGGCGTATTTGCCGCTCAGCACGCCACGGGCCAGCGGGCTGTAGGGCACCACGCCGAGGCCGTAGGCGGCAGCGGCGGTGATCTGCTCGGTTTCGGCCTGGCGGTTGACGATGTTGTACAGCGGTTGGCTGATCACCGGCTTGTCCACTCCCAGGCGTTCGGCCACGCGAATCACTTCGGCAATCCGCCAGCCGCGATAGTTGGACAGGCCCCAATGGCGAATCTTGCCCTGGCGCAACAGGTCGCCGATGGCCGATATGGTGACCTCCAGCGGGGTGCTGTGGTCTTCGCGGTGCAGGTAGTAGATATCCAGGTAGTCGGTGCCCAGGCGCCCGAGGCTGGCTTCGATGGCATTGAACAGGTGCTTGCGGCTCAGGCCGCTGCGGTTCGGCTTGCCGTCCACCGGGCCGAAACCGGCCTTGGTCGCGAGGATCCACTCATGGCGATGGCGGGCAATCGCTTCGCCGACGATTTCCTCGGAGCGCCCGCCGGTGTAGACGTCGGCGGTGTCGATAAAGTTGATGCCCTGGTCCCAGGCCTTGTCGATGATGCGCAAGGAGGTTTCGGTGTCGGTTTGTTCACCGAACATCATGCTGCCCAGTGTCAAGGTGCTGACTTGCAATCCGGAATGGCCGAGGGTGCGGTAACTCATGAACAACATCCTTTTGCACGAAAGAGAAGGTGTTCATCAGATACCAGAATGCCGCTGTTGAGCAATCCCTCAATCAACTCACCGATATCCGACAGCCTTGTCAGGGGAAACTGCGCAAAAGTTTCACGTAGTCCGGTGCTCTCCAGGGAACGGGCACGGCAATGTCAACTACTTGACCGTTCGTCGGAACTGTCAATTCTGACAGGTTGTTACAGTAGCCCGAACTAAAGTCATATATAGCCAAGAGACCCGCTTGTCCGGCGGGTACAGTTGTAAAGGCCATCAGGACATAACCCCGTTCAATATGGAGAGAGATGATGCTTAATTCGAAACGTCTTAAGGCGCTGGCCATGGCGATCGTCGTTGCCCAGGCGGGAGTGGTCCCGATGGTGATGGCGCAGGCGCAGGTTGCGCCAACGACTCAGACCCAGAAGGTCACTTCCGAGAAGGCTGATATGCAGTTGGCGACCAAGAAAAAACACCACAAAAAGAAACACCACAAGAAAGCCATGACCTCCACGACTCAAAGCGTGAGTGTGAACGCTACCGCCTGATTTTATTCATTGGGGGGAGCGACGAGCCCGAGGGCGACAGTAATGTCGAGCCTCGGGCTTTTTTATGGCCGCTGTTTCACGCCGCCCGCAAGGTGCGGGTCATGCGCAGGGCCAGCAGGCTGCCGGCGATGATCACCGCGGCCAGCACATACAGGGCCGCATCGGTGGAGCCGCTGGCATCCTTGACCCAGCCCACCAGGTACGGGCTGAGGAAACCGGCCATCTGGCCCATGGAGTTGATCAACGCCAGGCCACCGGCGGCCGCGCCGGCGCTGAGCAGGGCGGTGGGCACCGGCCAGAACATCGGCAGGCCGGTGAGGGCACCCATGGTCGCAATCGTCAGGCCGAGAATGGCAATGGCCGGCGAAGTGGCGAAATTGACCGCGATCAACAGGCCGACGGCACCCATCAACATAGGTACCGCCAGGTGCCAGCGACGCTCCTTGCGCAGGTCGGCGGAGCGGCCCACCAGCAACATGAACACTGCCGCCAGCAGGTAGGGAATCGCACTGAGCCAGCCTATGACCAGGTTGTCGCTGAAACCCAGGTTCTTGATAATCGACGGCAACCAGAAGTTGATGGCGTAGACGCCGCTCTGGATGCAGAAATAGATCAGGCCAAAGGCCCAGATCGCCGGGTTCTTGAACACTTCACCCAGGGAGTCGCTGACAGCCTTGGGTTTGTTCGCGGCATCCTCGGCCTGGTCGTCTTCGAGTACGGCGCGTTCCTCGGTAGTCAGCCACTTGGCGTTGGCGAATTTGTCCGCCAGCAGGAAAAACGCTGCGATGCCCAGGGCAATGGTCGGGATCCCCTGCAACAGGAACATCCACTGCCAGCCGGCAAGGCCGCCCTGACCGGCGGCAAAGTGGTTGAGGATCCAGCCGGAGAAAGGACTGCCGAGCAGGCCCGAGACCGGGATCGCCGACATGAACAGGGCCATGATCCGCCCACGGCGGAAGCTCGGGAACCACTGCGAGAGGTACAGCACCACGCCGGGGAAGAAGCCGGCTTCGGCGGCCCCGGTGAACAGGCGCAAGGTATAGAACTGGATCGGCGTGCTGACGAACAGCAGGCAGGTCGACAACACGCCCCAGGTGATCATCATCAGGGCAATCCAGCGCCGCGGACCGAAGCGATTCAGCGCCAGGTTGCTCGGCACGCCGCAGAGCACGTAGCCGATAAAGAAAATCCCGGCCCCGAGGCCGTAGATGGTTTCGCTGAATTTCAACGCGTCGAGCATCTGCAGCTTGGCAAATCCAACATTGACCCGGTCGAGGTAGTTGAACAGGTAGCAGATGAAGATAAAGGGGATCAGGCGCAGGGTGATGCGCTTGTATACGGCGTTTTTCAAGTCAGCGGTGGCCTGGGATATCGCGGCGCTCTGTGACATGGCGGTCTCTCTTTATTATGATTTTTTGCGAGGCAAGGGTAACTTGATCGCCCTGTGAGTCTCGGTCACCCCGGTCTTGCTGTCTTTGTGCCAGTGCACAGGGTTTGCCGGTGTACCCTGTGCTGCTGAACAAATGTTCGTTGATCCCCCTGAACCAAGGACCCTACCGCTATGTTCGAACTGGACCATGACCTTGCGCAGGATATCGTCGATCGTACGATGGCCATTCTGCCGTACAACGTCAATGTCATGGACAGCCAGGGCCTGATCCTGGGCAGCGGCGAGCCGGGACGGATCAATACCCGCCACGAGGGTGCGCAGTTGGTCTTGGCCAATGGCCGGGTGGTGGTGATCGACGAGCAGGCGGCCAAGTGCCTGAAGGGCGTGCAGCCAGGGATCAACCTGCCGCTGATGCACGATGAGCGGCTGATCGGCGTGCTGGGCATTACCGGTGAGCCGGAGCAATTGCGTACTTACGCCGAGCTGGTGCGCATGACCGCCGAAATGCTGGTCGGCCAGCGCCATCAGCAGGCTGAACAGCAGTGGCGGCGCCAGCGCTGTGATGATCTGCTGGCCTTGTTGCTCAGTGACGAGGGCGATTCGCCGCGTTTGATCGACGAGGCCCGGCAGATGGGGCTCAAGCCGCAGTTGTCACGGATTCCCTATCTGTTCGAGCTGGACCCGGGGCAGAGTGCCGAAGCGCTGATGGCCTGGTTGCAGTCGCGTTATCCCGACAGTTGGTGCGTGAGTGGGTCGACCGCCTCGCTGCTGTGGTGTCGGCCGGCGACGGCGATCCTCGACGATCAGCGTCTGCTGGAGAAGCTCGACAGCCTGGGTTGGAAGATCGCCCGAGTCGCCGCGGGTGGGCAGGCTGACGGTTTGCAGGGTTTGCGCCGCTGCTATCGTCGGGTCGGTGATTTGCTTGCTTATGGCCGGGAGGTCTTGCCCCACAGTCGTTTGTTGCACCTCAATCGCTATCGCCTGCCGGTGATGCTCTGGCGGCATCGCAGCGACGATGCGCTGGAAGAGTTGCTCAAGCCGCTGCGCAAGGTGATCGCCAAGGACAGCAACGGCCAGTTGCTCGCCACCTTGCGCAGTTGGTGCGAGCATGACGGTCAGAGCCAGGGCTGTGCCGAGGCGCTGGGGATTCACCGCAACAGCCTGCGCTATCGGATGGAGCGGATTGCCGAGATCAGTGGTGTCGACCCGCTGCGCCTGGACGGGATGCTGGCGTTGTACCTGGGGGTGCAATTGTTGCCTTATAGCGAATCGCCAACGTAG
Organism: Pseudomonas gingeri; assembly: GCF_013385425.1. Lineage (GTDB taxonomy): Bacteria > Pseudomonadota > Gammaproteobacteria > Pseudomonadales > Pseudomonadaceae > Aquipseudomonas > Aquipseudomonas gingeri_D. Next base: position 63,194 of record NZ_JACAQA010000003.1, read on the forward strand.
ATAGCGTCCCTGTAGAAGCGGCTTGCCGTCGGCGTCCAGACAGGTATTGCAAGGCTTGAAGGCCTCTTCGCGGGCAAGCCCTGCTCCTACAGTGCCTCGTCGCTCATCGATCTTGTGTACGACGCCGCCTTGTAGGAGCAGGGCTTGCCCGCGAAGAGGTCCTTGAGCCTTGCACCACACCATCGCCAGCAAGCCGGCTACAACTGGGGGAGGCTGTGCGGATCACGGGGCGCGTTTGTAGGATTGAACAATAAAGCTCGTCCGGGCTTGTGCAGCAGACCGGCGTCATTCCCTGTTTCAACTGGCAGCATGGACGCCACAAGAACTGGAGATCGTCCCCATGAAAATCATCATCGCCCCCGATTCGTTCAAGGACAGCCTCAGCGCCGAAGGTGTGGCCCGAGCGATTGCCGAAGGCCTGGCCCAGGTACTGCCCGAGGCGCAGCTGATTGAATGCCCGATGGCGGATGGCGGCGAGGGGACGGTGGCGGCGGTGTTGGCCGTGTGCAACGGCGAGTTGCGCCAGCAGCGGGTGCGTGGCCCCCTGGGCACGCCGGTGGACGCGCATTGGGGCTGGTTGCCGGCCAGCGCCACGGCGATTATCGAGATGGCCGAGGCCAGCGGTTTGCAGCTGGTTCCGAGGGAACAGCGCAATGCCTGCATCACCAGCACCTTCGGCACCGGCGAGTTGATCCGCGCGGCCCTGGATGCCGGTGCGCAACGGGTCATCCTGGCGATTGGCGGCAGCGCCACCAACGACGCTGGTGCCGGTGCCTTGCAGGCCTTGGGTGTAGGGCTGTTCGATGCCCGGGGACAGGTGGTGCAAGCGGGGGGCCTGGCCTTGGCCGGTGTCGCGCGGGTGACCCTTGAGGGGCTGGACCCGCGTCTCGACCGGGTGCGTTTCGAGATCGCCGCCGATGTAAACAATCCCTTGTGCGGCGAGCAGGGCGCTTCGGCGATCTTCGGCCCGCAGAAAGGCGCGACACCGGCCCAGGTGCGTGAACTGGACGCGGCCCTCGGGCATTTTGCCGATCTTTGCGCGCAGGTGCAGGGCCAGGATGTGCGTGATGAGCCGGGCAGCGGTGCGGCGGGCGGCTTGGGCTTTGCCGCCAAGGCCTTCTTCGGGGCGTGCTTTCGTCCCGGTGTGGAGGTGGTGGCGGAACTGGTGGGGCTGGCCGAGGCGGTGCGCGGCGCTGATCTGGTGATTACCGGCGAAGGTCGCTTCGACGCCCAGACCCTGCGCGGCAAGACCCCGTTCGGCGTGGCGCGGATTGCCCGGGAGCAGGGCGTGCCGGTGATCGTGCTGGCAGGGACCCTCGGTGAAGGTTATGAGCAGATGTACGCCCATGGGGTCGACGCGGCCTTTGCCCTGGTGTCCGGGCCGATGAGCCTGGAGCAGGCCTGTCGTGACGCGCCACGGCTGTTGAGCGCGCGAGCCGGGGACATTGCCCGGGTCTGGAAGCTGGCGGCAGGGCCTGTCCGTGAAGAATGATAATGCGCGGTGTCTCCTCGGGCCATTCAGGGCTAAGCTTGCGATCAGTCCAGGTTTCGGACTTGTCTGCCCGGAGATGTTCAATGGCTCGTGCCCGCCCGCAACTGATCAGCGCAAAGCTTGCAAAACTGCACCCCACCCAAGTCACCGTCGGCCTGCAAGAGGTCGCCCTCAAGCAAGCCCAATGGCAGACCCTCAAGCGCAAGGAGCGCGAAGCCGCCCTCGATAATCACTGGTTTCCCTGCGTCCTCGGGCCTGAAGGCCGGCACTACATCGTCGATCACCACCACTTCGGCCTGGCGCTGATGCAGGAGGAGGTGAAGAAGGTCTCATTGGTGGTGCTCAAGGACCTCTCGTTCGTCGAACCCGCCAGCTTCTGGACCATCATGGACTTCCACCAGTGGGTCCATCCCTACGATGCCAAGGGCATTCGCCGCGGTTACGACAAAGTGCCCGGGTCTATCGGCGAACTGCAGGACGACCCCTATCGCAGCCTTGCCGGCGCCTTGCGCCGGGTCGGTGGGTTCGCCAAGGATGTCACGCCCTTCAGCGAGTTTCTCTGGGCCGACTTCTTCCGCACGCGGATCACCGTCGCTGAACTCAATGCGTCGAGCGAGCACCTGCAGGCAACCGCCCTCAAGCTGGCTCGCAGTCAGGCCGCGCGTTATCTGCCGGGTTGGAGTGGTCCGATCGATGCCTGAGCCGTCCGCACTGCCCACCCCGATGCCCGCCGCGCAACCGAAACGCGGCTGGGCGGATCTGATTGCCGGGCTGTCGATTGCCGGTTTGCTGTTACCCGAAGCGGTTGCCTATTCGAGCATCGCCAACGTGCCACCCCAGGCCGGGGTTATCGCGTTGTTTGCCGGGCTGTTCTGCTACGGCCTGTTCGGCACCAGCCGTTACGCCATCGTCTCCGCCACCTCCTCGTCGGCCGCGGTGCTGGCGGCGGCGACGGTCTCGGTGGCGGGGCCCGACATGGCGCTGCGCCTGACCATGGCCATCGGCCTGGTGATGATCACCGGCCTGATGTTCCTGCTCGCCGGTTTGTTCAAGCTGGGCAGCGTCACGTCCTTCATCGCCAAGCCGGTGCTACGCGGTTTTGCCTTCGGCCTGGCGGTGACCATCATCCTCAAGCAGGTCGCGAGCATCGTCCATGTGAGTCCCGCCCACAGCGACCTGATCCGCTTCGTGCCCGAATTGCTCAGCCAGTTGCCGCGCTGGAACTGGGCCGGGGTCGCGGTGGCGGTGGTCGCCCTGGTGCTGCTCTCGGTACTGGGCCGTTACCGGCGCCTGCCGGGCGGCTTGCTGGTGGTGATGCTCGGTGTGGCTGCCGGCAAATGGCTGGATTTGCCCGGCTATGGCGTCGACCTGATCGGTGTGATCGACCTGCAACTGACGGTGCCGTCGCTGCCGCGCCTGGCGTTCTCCGACTGGCTGAAGCTGGTGGAACTGGGCTTTGCCATGGTGATGATCCTCTACGCCGAGTCCTATGGTTCCATCAGCGCCTTTGCCCTCAAGCACGGTGACCGGGTGAACTCCAACCGCGACCTGCTGGTACTGGGCGGCGCCAACCTGTTGTCCGGTCTGTTCCATGGCATGCCCGCCGGTGCCGGCTACTCGGCGACCTCGGCCAATGATGCGGCGGGTGCTACCTCACGGTTGGCCGGGGTGGTGGCGGCATTGGTGGTGCTGGTGATCGTGCTGACCCTGTTGCCGCTGATCGCCCTGACGCCGGAGCCGGTGCTGGCGGCTATCGTTATTCATGCGTTGACCCGGGCCCTGAGCCTGGAGCCCTTGCATCGCTACTTCGTCTGGCGCCGCGACCGTGTCCTGGCGATCTGCGCGGTGGCCGCGGTGCTGCTGCTCGGGGTGCTGGACGGTCTGCTGGCGGCGGTGGCGATCAGCCTGATGCTGATGTTGCGGCAGATGTCTTCAGCCTCGGTCCAGGTGCTCGGGCATATTGCCGAGGGCCATGATTTCGTCGACTGCCAGCTGCATCCCCAGGCACGGGAAGTCCCCGGGGTGCTGATCGTGCGCCCGGGCGAGCCGTTGTTCTTCGCCAACGCCGAACGCATCCTTGGCAGCGTCTCGCGGCGGGTTCGCGAGCAAGGTGAGGCCGTGCATTCGGTGATTCTCAGCCTGGAGGAGTCACCGGACCTGGACGGCACCAGCCTCGAAGCCCTGCAGGACTTCATCATGCGTTTCCCGACCGAGGGCAAGCGGCTGCTGATCGCACGCTTGAAGCACGAGGCGCATCAGGCCCTGCTGGCGCTACCGAGCGAGACGCTGGCACAGGTGACGCTCAGTGACTTGAGCGTGTTTGCGGTGGTGCAATCGGTCATGGAGGAGGGCAATCAAGCCAAGGAAGTGGAAGCTCAATAGTTCAGGGGGGCTGTCACAGTTTGTGGGCGCCTACGTCGTGACAGCCCCTCTGATAGTTACTATGATCGTCGCATTTTATTGGATACCGGCTGATTGTGCCGGGCAAGCTGGAAACCCATCATGCAGATCAAGCGATTCACCCTCGTCAATTTTCGTGGGATCGAGCGTATCGAGCTCGACTTCAAGGAGCGAACGACTGCGCTTGTGGGGGTTAATGGTGTCGGCAAATCGTCGATTCTGGATGCGTTGGCTATTGCGCTTTCCAGCCTGACGTCCAGGATCATCGACCAAGCTTCAAAGTCTCGGTCTATATCTCAAGACGATATCCGCATAGGTTCAGAGTACACCCGCCTGAGCACTGTCACCCAATGGGACAGTCTGTCAGAGGAGCTGAGCTGGGCCATTGCATTAAATCGAAAATCAGGCAAACACCCGGAAGAGCGTAGCAGTGATCTGACGCGTTTGAACTCAGCTGTGAATTCGTTGGCTAATGCAATAGCCCATTACGAACTCGTTGAGTCCAGCGAGATTCAAGCTCCCCTGGCTGTCTACTACGATGTACATCGTGCTGTTCTTGAGGTACCTCTTCGTGTTAGAGAACGATTGAATAACGCTATTGCCGAGGGGTATGAGGATGCGCTGGGTCATGGCGGAGCAGATTTTAAACGATTTTTTATCTGGTTTAGAAACCAGGAAGATCTGGAGAATGAAAAGCGTCGCGATGACTCGGACTTTCGTGATGTAGAGCTTTCTGCGGTTCGCGAAGCCATCGAGATATTCACAGGATTCAAGGATATCCGAATCAGACGTAAACCTTCTTTGCGGATGACCCTTCTTAAGGGGGATCGTGAGCTTAACATTTTGCAGCTCTCGGATGGTGAACGTTGCCTGCTGGCAATGATAGGGGATTTGGCACGTCGGCTGACACTGTTGAATCGAGGAATCAAGGAGCCTTTGTTGGGACGAGGTGTGGTCTTGATTGATGAGTTGGATCTTCATCTTCATCCTGCATGGCAAAGGACCGTGGTATCCAATTTGGAAAGAACATTCCCTAATTGCCAGTTCATCATTACCACGCACTCACCGCAAATTCTTGGAGAGTTGCCAGCAACAGCAGTGATGCTTCTCAAGGAGGGCGGTTATATTGGCCATCCCGAACGATCGCTGGGATTGAGTAGCGGAGAGGTGCTTGAGGAGTTGATGGGAGGGAGGGCCCAAAGCCTGATAGCCAGTGGTCCTCTTAGTGTCATCAGGCGCTTGCTGGAGGACGACAAGTTCGATGAGGCCCAGGCGGGATTGGACGTATTACGCCACAAGGTCGGGGACATTCCTGACGTCCTGGAAATTCAGAGCAGTATTGATTCTCTGAGGTGGATTGAAGAGGACCGTCCATGAGGAGTATTCAAAAAGGAGTTGAACCCCCAGCGCTGACTGCCTGGAAACATGCCAATCGTCGCTCCCCCCAGAATCTGACTTATTCCGGCGGAGGTTTCCCGACAGAAGACGTGCGTCGTGCACTCCTGCTGGAGCAGTTTCATCTGTGTGCTTATACGATGCGGCGGTTGTTGACTCAGCAGAAATGTTCAACCAAAGTTGAGGTGGTTGCGGGTAAGGAGACGGCGCTCAGTTGTCATATTGAACATATCTATCCTCAGGCAGAGCATCAGAGTCGGAGCGTTGATTATACGAATATGGTGGCGTGCTTCCCGCCCAGTCAGGGGTCGACGGCTTGTGCGTTCGGGGCGGTTGAGAAAAAGAATTATGATCCTGCGCAAGAGCCTTTCGAGTCTCCGCTCGGACAAAACGCGAGTACCCAGTTCTTTTTTCATGAGAGTGGTTTGGTAGAAGGACTTTCAGACCGAGCCAGGAAAACTGTAAAAGTGTTGAATTTAAATGCGTCAGTCTTGGTCAATGATCGCAAGGCCGTTATTCGGGGGGCAATAAAGCCTGGAGGTAAGTACCTTAGCTCAACGGCAGCGCTGCAAGTTGTCAGGAAAATGGGTATTCCCGACGCTCAACATTGCCTTCCTGCTTACTGTGAAGCCATCAGGCAGTTAGCCCAGCGTCTCGCCAAAAAGCAACAGGGGCGTGAAGCTGGGCTACGTAAGCAAGCCCGTAAGTGATAAAGCGAAAAATGGACGATGTAGCTACGCCAATGCCATCGAGTCGATGAGTTTCACCCCGGCGGTTTCCATCTCTCCCAGCGCACGCTGCAGTGAGCCGTCCAGGTCGATGGCCCGGCAGGCGTCGACGATCAGCAGGGTGCTGAAGCCCGCCGTCCGTGCATCCAGGGCCGACCAGGCGACGCAGTAGTCCAACGCCAGGCCGACCAGATAGACCGTATCGATACCGCGTTCCTTCAGATAACCGGAAAGGCCGGTGGGCGTACGCCGGTCGGCTTCGACGAAGGCCGAGTAACTGTCGATCTCGCGGTTGCAGCCCTTGCGCACGATCAATTGCGCATGGGGCAGGTCCAGGTCCGCATGCAGCTGCGCGCCGTGGCTGCCTTGCACGCAGTGGTCCGGCCAGAGGGTTTGCGTGCCATAGGGTAGTTGCACGCTGTCGAAGGGCGCATGGCCCGGATGGCTGCTGGCGAACGAGACATGGCCGCGGGGATGCCAGTCCTGGGCGATGACCACATTGCGAAAGCGGGCGCCCAGGCGGTTGATCAGTGGCACGATCTCGTCGCCGCCCTGGACCGCCAGTTGACCGCCGGGAATGAAGTCATTCTGCATATCGATCACGACCAGGGCGCAACGCGGGTCGTTCAGGGGCGGCAGGTTGTGAGACGGGGACATGGGACCTCCTTGGAAATTGGGTTCGGCCTCGAACAGTCTAGTCGTTGTGCTTGCGCCAGGCGCCGCCTCGGACCGTCGGTGGTCGGCCGCGAGACGGGTAGGTTATTGGCCTGGCAGGCGCCCGGCCACATCGCCTGGTTCAACTGGCGAAACGCTGCCTGAGCAGGTCGGCCATATCGTTCAGCTCCGCCACCGAGTTGCGCCCGATCAACATGTAGGCATAGGTCGGCCCGGACCAGAACACCACATTCATGCCATGGCGCACTTCCTGGGCCATGGCCCGGGTCCCGGTTTTCGAGTGGGTGATGCACAACGCCAGCGGCCCATGTTGCGGGTCCAGGTAGTTGATCTGGGCAATCGGTATATGTTCGTACTCGAGCATCTGCGCGCGTTTGAGTTGCACAACCGGCAGTTGCACCTGGGCGGGGTCAAGCGCCAGCCCGAGGTACCGCTGGACACTTTGCAGCTGGGCCCGGTGAGTGGCGTCGTCGCCGGGCAGGTTCTCCAGGGTCTGTGCCGTGTACAGCGCCATATAGTCGGCCACCAGCCCACGCCAGCTGATTTCGCTCGACGGCGGGGGTGTCTGCCAGACCTGGAACAGTCGATCCGCGGCAATCCCCGCGACCATGAAGCTGGCGGCCACGGCGAGGAAACGGCGTCGACTCATCGGCGTCGCGGCCTTTTTTTCTGTCGGCAGGCTGTGCAGCATGGTCTCCAGTCGAGCCTGGGGCGCCTGTTCGAGCAGTTCGTCATAGGCTTGCTGGAACGGCAGTTCGCTGCGCATCAGCCACTCGAGACGCTCGGCCACGCTTTCGTCACGGGCCAGAGCGGCTTCGATCCGGCTGCGCTCCTCGGCGTCCACTTCGTCGTCGAGAAAGGCCACCAACTGTTCATCGGTCGGGGTGTAGTGCGAGAGTTGGTCGGTCATCGCCGTTCTCCGCTGTTGGCGCTGGGCACGGCACGCAGGGGCGGATGTTCCGCCAACTTCACCCGTGCGGCGGCCAGCCGGCTCATGACCGTTCCGATGGGCACTTCGAGGATCTGGGCCACTTCCTTGTAGGACAGACCTTCGACATAGGCGAGAAATACGGTTTCGCGCTGGGCGTCGGGCAGGGCGTCGACGCGCCGGATCACCTGGGAGGCCAGGACGTGGGTCTGCGCCACCTGTTCGCCGTCGAAGCTCAAGGCTTCGTCGGCATCCACCAGGCCCTGGCCGCGGCGAACCCGTTGGGAGCGCACTTCATTGAGCCAGATCGAATGCAGGATACTCAGCAGCCAGCGGTCCATACGCGTGCCCGAGACGAACTGATCGCCTCGCTCCAGGGCGCGGACGCAGGTGGCCTGCACCAGGTCTTCGGCGATATGGCGTTGCCGGGACAGCACCAGCGCGTAACGCCACAGGCGCGGCAGGTGCTGTCCCATCTCGGTGCGTATTTCCTTGTCGCTGGCGATGACAACCTCCGCCTTTAACGGTGATCAGCTGGGAATCGGGTGCGCGATGGCGTCGGCCAGGTCTTCATATTCTTCGCAATCGGTGCCGCAGAGCGACTTGATGCTCTGCAACTGCACCTGGGCCAGGTCGAGGCGGCCCTTGATCACGTAGGCTTCACCGAGGTATTCGCGGACCTGGGCGTAGTTCGGGTCCAGCTCCAGGGCCTGCAGGTAGTAGCCGATGCCTTCGTCGGTACGGCCCAGTTTACGCGTGGCGTAACCGCGATAGTTCAGGGCCTTGGCGGTATTGGGCTGCTTGAGGGTGTCGAGCAGGTCCAGGGCGGCTTGATAGTCCCCGTTCTTGGCCAGGCGGTAGGCGTAGTCGGTGCGGTCTTCGTCGGGGGTCAGGCTGCTGACAAACGGCACGCAGGCCTTTTTGGCTTTGTTCCACACCTGCCCCTTGGGGCAGGTTGGCGGCATCGATTCCGGTTTTTCGCCCGAGGCGAATGCCGGCGTGCTCGACAGGGTCGCGGCCATGCAGCTGGCCATCAGGAAAGGAACCGCGAAGGTGGCTTTGATGCTCATCGGTAATGCTCCGGTATCTGTTGGCTAGTAAACACTGATGCGTCGGGTTTTATTCGTGGCCACTGAAATTTATTTGCAACGCCTGTCGCCAGTCGATTGCGATACTTGCCATGGATTGAACACCTGATGTTGGGCATTTATTCAAGGCTGCAGAAAAAAATCGCCCATCAGGCGATTTTTTGCAAAGGCGATCATTCCCACCCGGGGCGGGAATGATCGAGGGAGGGGTTACAGCCCCAGGTCGGAGAGGCTTGGATGATCGTCCGGGCGGCGCCCCAACGGCCAGTGGAACTTGCGCTCCTCGGCCTTGATCGGCATGTCGTTGATGCAGGCATGCCGGTTGGACATCAGGCCGTTCTGGTCGAATTCCCAGTTTTCGTTGCCGTAGGAACGGAACCAGTTGCCCGAGTCGTCATGCCACTCATAGGCATAACGTACAGCGATGCGGTTGTCGGTAAAGGCCCAGAGTTCCTTGATCAGGCGGTAATCCAGTTCCTTGGCCCATTTGCGGGTCAGGAACGCCTTGGCTTCCTCACGGTTGTGGGCGAACTCGGCACGGTTACGCCATTGGGTGTCCAGGGTGTAGGCCAGGGACACGCGCTGCGGGTCACGGGAGTTCCAGCCGTCTTCGGCGAGGCGGATCTTCTGGATCGCCGATTCACGGGTGAAGGGGGGAAGCGGCGGGCGAACGTCAGCGTCAGATGACATGGCAATGTCTCCAATTGAGTAGGGTTCAGACAAGTTGTCGCGCTTGGGTCAAGCGGTCGGTGGCCCGCCCGCCACTCGCTCATCCGGAGCGTAATGGCGGTTCGGGGCACGACTCAGAGCGCCAATAACGTTCGCGCCATGCATTGCGCATTATCGGCTGCACCGGGGTCGCCCATGACAAGTGCAACGGTAATGGCGCCGTCGATCAGGATCAGCAACTGTTTGCCAGTGGCCAGGGGATCGGCGATGCCATGTGCTTCACAGAGCTCGACCACATAGTCGAGCAACTTCTGTTTATGTTCCCGGGCCAATTGCCGCACCGGGTCCTGGGGGTCGCCGGTTTCGCCGGCGGTGTTGATAAAGGCGCAGCCGCGAAAGCCTTCGCTGGCGAACCAGCCGCCGAGCACGCTGAACAGGGCCAGCAGGCGGGCACCGGAGCTTTCGGCCTGGTCGACTTCGCCGCGGTACCACTGCATCCAGCGGATATCCCGGCGGCGCAAGGCTTCCAGGGTCAGATCGTCCTTGGTGCCGAAGTACTTGTAGAGGCTTTTACGTGCCACCCCGGAAGTGCGCACCAGAAGATCGATGCCAGTGGCATGGATGCCACCTTGATAGATCAACTGCTCGGCGGTATCCAGCAGGTTTTCGCGGGTCTGGTTCGGAGTGATTTCGTTCATGGGAAAGAGAGTAGAACGATCGTTCTCCATGGTCAATCGTCTTTTTCAAATAAATCCATGGCGGGTGACAGGAGGACGGGCAGGGGGCGCATCGGGGAACGACTCCAGGTTGGCAGCAAAGCCCTCTTCGAAGGCGCGTCCGAGAGCGGCGCATGGTGTAGACTCAGCGATCCTTCGCATTCGACCCTAGCGAGCCCTATGCCGTCGCTCTTCAAACGCTCCCTGTTGCCCAAACTGCGCAGCTTCCCGCTGGCTGCCGAGGCCTTGACCATCCTGCCTTCGGCCGCCGAGTTCCGGCGTTGCCTGCTGGAGAAGATCGCCGGTGCCCGGCAGCGCATCACGCTGGTGGCGTTGTACCTGCAGGAAGACGAAGCCGGCCAGGAAATCCTCGATGCCCTGCATGCGGCCAAGTCGGCCCATCCGCAGCTGGAGATTGTCGTCGTGGTCGACTGGCTACGGGCCCAGCGCGGTTTGATCGGTGCCGGCAAGCAGCCGGGCAACAGCGCCTGGTACCAGGCGCAAACCCGCGACCACACCACTGAAGTGCCGATCTACGGGGTGCCGGTGCAGACCCGCGAACTGTTCGGCGTGCTCCACCTCAAGGGTTTCGTGATCGACGACTGCGTGATCTACAGCGGCGCCAGCCTGAACAACGTCTATCTGCACAAGTTCGACAAATACCGCTTCGACCGTTACCACGTGCTGCAAAACGCCGCTCTGGCCGACTCGATGCAGGGGCTGATACGCAACGAGCTGCTGGCCTCCCGGGCGGTGCGCCGTCTCGATGTGCCGGAACTGCCGACGACCCGCAGCCTGCGCGGCGACATCGGCGATTTGCGCAGCCGCTTGAAGAAAGCCGGCTACGACACCACGGCCGGCAGTGAGCCGACCTTCGGCCTGTCGGTCAGCCCGGTGATGGGCCTGGGCAAGAACAATACGCTGAACCGCCTGGTCTGCGAACTGATCGCCTCCAGCCAGCAGCAACTGACTATCTGCACGCCCTATTTCAACATGCCGCTGGCGGTGACCCGGGAAATCAACCGGGCCCTGGAGCGTGGGGTGAAGATCGATATCATCGTCGGCGACAAGACCGCCAACGACTTCTATATCCCGCCGAGCCAGCCGTTCAAGGTGATCGCCGCCTTGCCCTATCTCTACGAGATCAGCCTGCGGCGTTTCGCCAAGCGTCACCAGCCGGTGATCGACAGCGGGCAGTTGAACCTGCACCTGTGGCGTGACGGTGACAACACCTATCACCTCAAAGGCATGTGGGTCGACGAGCGTTATACCTTGCTGACAGGGAACAACCTCAATCCACGGGCGTTCCGGCTGGATCTGGAGAATGCCTTGCTGATCGACGATCCACGTCGCGAGTTGTGCGAGGTGCGGGCCAAGGAGTTGGCGCTGATCATGGAAAACACCCAGCGGATCGACAGCTTCAAGAGCCTGGAAACCCTGGTGGACTATCCGGAAGCGGTGGGCAAGTTCCTGCGGCGGGTCAGTCGGGTGCGGATCGAGCGGTTGTTGTATCGGATGTTGTAAAGCGCGGATGAGGTCATCCCGGGCGATCGCAATCCCCCGGGATAACCACCGGCCTCAGTTCAGGCCCAGCTTGCCACGCAGGGTGGACAGGTCTTCAGCCAGGGTCGTGACCGGACCCACCAGGGCCTTGCGGTCGGCATCCTTGACCTTGTCATAGGTTTCGAAACCGCCATCCTTGGTCTTGTACTTGGCCAGGATCTTGTCCACGGCGGCGAAGTTCTTGTCCACCTTGGCGGCGAAAGCCTTGTCCTGCTTCTCGATCTGCGGCCGGAACAGGTCGACGATTTTCTTCGCGCCGTCGATGTTGCCCTGGAAGTCATACAGGTCGGTGTGGCTGTAACGGTCTTCTTCACCGGAGATCTTGGTCGCGGCGACTTCTTCCAGCAGCGCGGCGGCACCGCCGACGACTTTCTCAGGAGGGAAGGTCAGGCCGGCAACGCGGGTCTGCAGGTCCTTGACGTCCTTGTTCAGGCCGTCGGCCAGGGCGCCCAGGCCGTCGGTGGTGTTTTCCGAGAACAGGCTGTATTCGATGCGGTGGAAGCCGGTGAAGTCTTCAGCCTTCACGCCTTTTTCATGGTCGTTGACGCGGGAGTCGATGGCGCCGTCCAGGTCATTGAACAGCTCGGCGATCGGCTCGATCTTCTCGTAGTGCACGCGAGTCGGTGCGTAGAGCTTCTTGGCGGTGGCCAGGTCGCCTTTTTTCACCGCGTCGGTGAACTGCTGGGTCTTGCTGACCAGATCATCGATCTCCGCGGTCACATAGATCTTGTAGTCGGACACCGGGCCCACCAGATCCAGCGGCGCGGTGGCCGCGAAAGCCGAAAGCGGCGTGTGGAGCAAGCCAAGGGCCAACAACAAAGCAAGAGGCGACTTCTTCATGGGGCGTTTCCTGGTGAGTTAAGGATTAAGCGGTGGTTTTTTGTTTTGCAGCTGAAAGCAGTGAGCGACCGATAAAGTCCTGATCGCCCGTGACCCCCGGCAAGGTGAAGAAATAACCGCCGCCGATAGGCTTGAGGTATTCCTCCAGGGGCTCGCCGTTGAGCCGGGTTTGTACGGCGATAAAGCCTTGCGCCAGGTCCGCCTGGTAGCAGATGAACAGCAGGCCCATTTCCAGCTGGCCGTTCTTGCTCACGCCATTGGAGTAGTTGAATGGGCGACGCAGGATCAGGTTGCGTTGGGTTTCGGTGGTGCGCGGGTTGGCCAGGCGGATATGCGCATCGAGCTTGGTCAGCTTGCCTTCCGGGTCCTTGCTGTAGTCGGGGATATCGCTTTCCTTCTGGCCGCCCATGGGCGCGCCTGTCGCCTTGACCCGGCCGATGATGCTTTGCTGTTCCTGCAACGGCGTGCGGTCCCAGCGCTCCACCAGGTTGCGGATGATCCGCACCGCCTGGTAGCTGCCGGCCACGGCCCAGGCCGGTTCATTGGCCCCGGGCTGGACCCAGACGATACGGTCCATGGCGCTGCCATCGTTGGAGTCCGGGTTGGCCGAACCGTCACGGAAGCCGAGGAAGTTGCGTGCGCTCTGGGCCGGTTCGCCGGCTTTGAGCGGCGCCTGGGCCGGTACCGTGCCTTCCTGTTTCCAGCGCACCAGCAGCAGGTCCGGGGTGTTCTTGACGATATCGCGCAGGGCGTGAATGTTGGTGTCCGGGGTGTTCGAGCAGAACTGGATACTCAGGTCGCCGTGGCACAGTTCCGCTTGCAGCGCGTCGTTGGGGAAGCCGACCATGCGGATCAGGTGCTTGGGCTTGACGCCGGCCAGGCCGTAACGCTCGTCGAACAGCGACTCGCCCACCGCGACGGTGATGGTCAGGTTGTCCGGGGTGACCACCGGGCCGAGAATCCCGGAATCCAGGGGCGGCAGTTTTTCATCGACCTGTTTCACCGGGCCGCCGCTCATGAGGAACGCGATGCGCTTGTTCAGGGTGCGGAACAGGCGTTCGAGTTCCTCGCTGTCGCTGGCCAGGACGTCGAAGGAGACGATCATGCCGGCGGCCGGACGCGGGGTGACGATCCCGGTCTGGTGCTTGCCGTGGAAGTCGTGGCGGTCCTCGGTCTTGTCGCTGCTCGGGGCTTCGGTGACCTGGGCCTGTGCCTGGCTGGCGGCCATGGCCGGGCAGCTCAGGGCGCTGCCGGCGAGGGCGGCGCCGGCCACCCCCATGCCCAGCAGGACGCGACGGCGCTGGGCGGAGAATTCGGCGTTGTTGTGTTCTGAATCGCTCATGTTCGTATCGTCTGCTTGGTTACAGGCCGGAAAGGCCGAGGGCGGGATCGATTCCATCGAGTGCATCGGCCAGGTCCTTGGCCTTGTTGCTGATCTGCTGGCGTTGCACGGCACTTACGGTGTCGTAGGTGACATAGCCGTCGGCGTTGCGCAGGCCGTTGAATTCGGCGTCGAGGGCCGTGGCGGCGCTGTCGATCTTCACCAATAGCTCGCCGGACGACTTGAGCAGCAGCGGTCGCATCAGGTCGATGACCTTTTGTGCGGCTTGCAGGTTGGCGGCGAAGCCGTCCAGGTCGACGTGGCTGTAGCGCTCTTCTTCGCCGCCGCTGGCGCGGGTATCGGCCATGCTGCGCAGGCTGCGCACGACGATGCTGACCAGTTGTTCCGGCGGCAGCGATTGGGCCAGCAGTTGCTGCTTGAGGTTGGCGACATCGGCTTGCAGGTGCTGGGCGACCGGCACCAGGCCGTCGACGCTGCGTTGCTGGAACAGGCCGTACTCGATGCGGTGGAAGCCGCCGAAGCCGGGGTCCTGTTCGCGTTTTTCGTAATAGTCGGCGCGGGCATTGATCGCGTTATCCAGTTCGGCGAGCCGCTGGGCGGCCGGGGCCAGGCGCTGATAGGCGGCACGGGCCGGGGCATAGAGCACCTGGGCCTGGGTCAGGTCACCGGCGGCAATCGCCTGTTCCAGTGCATCGACGGCCTTGATCAGTGCGTTGCCCTGGCTGCTCAGGTAGACGCGGAACTCCGACAACGGCCCGATAAAGGCGGTCATTGACGGACGCGCCTTGGCCGCGGCCTCGGAAGCCGCCGTAGGCGTGACGTGCAGGGTGCCGCGCGGATTGCTCAGCAGGCCGCAGGTAATGGCGTAGTCGCCGGGTTGCAGGTTGGCATTGATCACCTGGCTCAGGCCCGGGGCGATGTTCTCGCGCTCCTCGAGCACCAGTACGCCGTCGAGGATCTCCCACTCGACCGCGCGTTGCGAACTGTTGAGGATGCGGAAGCTGTTCTGCCCGGCCGGCACGCTCAGGGCATTTGGCTCGCAGCCGTGGGCCTGGATGGTCACGGTGATTTCGTTGTGATGGGCCTGGCGTTTGCTCGCGGCCAGTTGCGAGGCGTAATAGAACAGTCCACCGGCCGCGATCATCACGATCACCGAGCCGGCTACCGCCCAGCGCAGGGCCTGGGGCGGTTTGCCAGTTGCAGGGTTGGACATGGGTAACCTTACTGGTTGGGAACGGAAGAAGTGTGCTTGGGGGCCGGTGCCGCGCTCGGCAGGAAGAACAGCACCAGGGTGAACGCCAGGTACAGCAGGTAGGCGCCGAGGACGCTGAACGTCGGCGCATCCTGGTAACCGAACATGCCGGCCAGGACCGAGCCCGCCGGGCCGTCCATCGGCAGCGTGGCGCTGATATCGAAGACCACGGTTTGCAGGTGGTTCCACAGGCCGGCTTCATGCAGGGCCTGGACCGAATTGGCGAGGATGCCGGCGGCGACCACCAGGATGAACAGGCCGGTCCAGCGGAAGAACAGACCCAGGTTCAGGCGCATGCTGCCGCTGTAGATGGCGAAACCGATGAAAATCGCCAGGATCAGGCCGAGCAGGGCGCCGATGGGCGCGCCCGGACCGTCACTCTGCTGGAACACCGCCAGCAGGAAGAACACGGTTTCCAGGCCTTCGCGGGCCACGGCGAAAAACACCATGGCAATCAGCGCCCAGACCTGATGTTTGGAACCGGCGAGTGCCTGGTCGAGGGATTCGTGCAGCGCGTGCTTGATGGAGCGGGCGACCTTGCGCATCCAGAACACCATCGAACTGAGGATGCCGACGGCGACCAGCCCGACCAGGCCTTCGAAGAGTTCCTGCTGTTTCTGCGGGAACTCGGCACTGACCAGCTCCAGGCCACCACCGACCAGCAGGGCAAGGGCGGCGGCGAGAAACACGCCGATCCACACCGCCGGCATCCACTGACCCCGGCCGGTCTGCTTGAGGTAACTGGCGATAATGCCAACGATAAGCGCGGCTTCAATGCCTTCGCGCAGCATGATCAGGAAGGGAACCAGCATTCGGCAACGCACCACTGTTAGAGAAGATGGTAATTTGTAACATAATGATACTCATTACTAAACAGTTTTGATTACCAATTGCTGAATGGTGTCTGAACGAGAGGGGTAGAAGAGGGAATGCCGTGTATGCAGCAAGTGATTGCTGTCCAGCGGTCGTGCCCTATGTCAGAGCAGGAGTTGACGCGACTCCGTGGGCCGGGCATGTCTGCGGAAGCGATTGCCTGGCGCCGCAGTCTATGGTGAATGGCCGTTTGCAGCGGTTCGCGGGCAAGCCCTGCTCCTACAGGCCTATGTCGGACACAAGCTTTGTATTCGACGTCGCACTGTAGGAGCAGGGCTTGCCCGCGAAGCTTGTGGCGTCTTCAAGGCCACCTTTGCAGGCGGAATCAGTTATTGAAGTTACAGGCGTCCGACAGCTTGAGGTAGCTGACGTTCTCGGGCTTGCCGGCAGTGTCGATGAACTTCATATCGGCGGTAACCACTTTGCAGTCCTGGCTCGGTTGCTCGGTCATCGAGGTGACCTTGGCGATGTTCAGGGGCATGCCGTAGTGATAAGGCACGGGTTGTCTGGTGCTGGAGGTGTCGGCCTGGGCCAGGCCGGCGAAGGTCGAGAGGGCCAGGGCACCCATCACCAACAGGGTTCGTAGTTTCATGGTGTTTCTCCTGAGCGGCTTGAGCGTTCACCCCGGCACCACGAGTGGCGCGGGGTATGCCGCGGAGGGCGTCAGGGCAAGCCTGCGCGAGCGCGGTCAATTTCACTTTCCGTCTGCAGGATTAACGCGGAATTAAGTGCTGGGCTTTCTATTAGCTTGCTAACGGAGCTGCCAAAGGCCGCCCCCAAATCACCCACCCCCGCACCGCCTTGGGGCCTTCACACCCACACCCTCGTAGCCTTCCGTAGCACCATGCTGTGCTACCGCCTGTGACATTGCTTTTTCGGAAGATTTTATCTCATTGATTTTTATTGAGTTTATAGCCTCGATTGCAGTGCGCTGAATCTGCTGGCACAGATTCTGCTGTCTATTCCGTTGTTACATACTAAGTTCCGTTATAGCGGAATACACATCATCGGAGTGCAACGTCATGCAGCGTGGACTTTCCTTGTTTAAAGCCTGTGTTTTTCTTCTGGCGGCTTCGGCGGCGGTTGCTGCGCAAGCGGCGGACAGCAAGCTCGATAGCGTGCTCAAACGCGGTCACTTGATTGTAGGCACCGGTAGCACCAACGCGCCGTGGCACTTCCAGGGCGCCGACGGCAAGTTGCAGGGGTTCGATATCGATATCGGCGGCATGATCGCCAAGGGGCTGTTCAACGACGCCAGCAAAGTCGAATACGTGGTGCAGTCTTCCGATGCGCGGATTCCCAACCTGCTGACCGACAAGGTCGATATCAGCTGCCAGTTCATCACCGTCACCGCGAGCCGTGCCCAGCAGGTTGCTTTCACCCTGCCGTACTACCGCGAGGGTGTCGCGCTGCTGCTGCCGGCCAATAGCAAGTACAAGGAAATCGACAGCCTGCGTGCCGCCGGCGACGGCGTTACCGTGGCCGTGCTGCAGAACGTCTACGCCGAGGAACTGGTGCACCAGGCATTGCCCAAGGCCAAGGTCGACCAGTACGACAGCGTTGACCTGATGTACCAGGCCATGAGCACCGGTCGCGCCGATGCGGCTGCCACCGACCAGTCCTCGGTCAAGTACCTGATGGTGCAGAAACCCGGCATGTATCGCAGCCCGGCCTTTGCCTGGAGCCCACAGACCTATGCCTGCGCGGTCAAGCGCGGCGACCAGGACTGGCTGAACTTCGTCAACACCGCGCTGCATGAAGCCATGACCGGCGTCGAGTTCCCCACCTACGCAGCCTCCTTCAAGAAATGGTTCGGCGTAGATCTTCCTTCGCCGGAAATCGGTTTCCCTGTCGAATTCAAGTGATCCGTTAAGGGCAGGGCGCCGCACTCGGCGCCCCGTCGAAGGTACTGCGAACCATGAACTATCAGTTGAACTTTGCCGCCGTCTGGCGCGATTTCGACACCTTGCTGGCGGGACTGGGCCTGGGCCTGGAACTGGCCCTGGTGTCCATCGCCATCGGTTGTGTGATCGGCCTGATGATGGCGTTTGCCTTGCTCAGCAAGCATCGCGCATTGCGGGCACTGGCCTCGGTGTATGTGACGGTGATCCGTAATACGCCGATCCTGGTGTTGATCCTGTTGATCTACTTCGCCATGCCGAGCCTGGGTATCCGGCTGGACAAGATTCCCTCGTTTATCGTCACGCTGTCACTGTATGCCGGGGCCTATCTGACCGAGGTGTTCCGCGCCGGCCTGCTGAGCATTCCCAAGGGCCAGCGCGAAGCCGGGCTGGCCATCGGCCTCGGCGAATGGCAGGTGCGGGCCTATGTCACCGTGCCGGTGATGTTGCGCAACGTGCTGCCGGCGCTGTCCAACAACTTTATTTCCCTGTTCAAGGACACCTCCCTGGCGGCGGCCATCGCCGTGCCGGAGCTGACCTATCACGCCCGCAAGATCAACGTGGAAAGCTACCGGGTGATCGAAACCTGGATGGTCACCACGGCGCTCTATGTGGTCGCCTGTTACCTCATTGCCCTGATGCTGCGTTACCTCGAGCAGCGTCTGGCGATCCGCCGATAGGAGGCACTCATGTACGAATCGCAAAGTTGGTGGCATGAGTTGTGGATCGCCCGGGAAACCCTCTGGGAGGGATTCCAGACCAGTGTCGCGGTCTCGCTCCTGGCGATTGTCTGCGGCACCCTGATCGGCATTGTCGCCGGGCTGGTGCTGACCTACGGCAAGTTCTGGATGCGCGCGCCGTTTCGTCTGTATGTCGACCTGATCCGTGGCACCCCGGTGTTCGTTCTGGTCCTCGCCTGCTTCTACATGGCCCCGGCCCTGGGCTGGCAGATCAGCGCCTTCCAGGCCGGTGCCCTGGGCCTGACGCTGTTCTGTGGTTCCCACGTGGCGGAGATCGTGCGCGGCTCGATGCAGGCCATCCCCCGCGGGCAGATGGAAGCGAGCAAGGCCATCGGCCTGACCTTCCACCAGGCCCTGGGTTATGTGCTGCTGCCCCAGGCGCTGCGGCAGATCCTGCCGACCTGGGTCAACTCGTCCACCGAGATCGTCAAGGCTTCGACCCTGCTTTCGGTGATCGGTGTCGCCGAGCTGCTGCTCAGCACCCAGCAGGTGATCGCCCGGACCTTCATGACCCTGGAGTTCTACCTGTTCGCCGGTTTCTTGTTCTTCATCATCAACTACTCGATCGAGTTGCTCGGTCGGCATATTGAAAAGCGGGTGGCCTTGCCATGACGACTGATTCCCAAGCACTGCTCAGCATTCGCGGGCTGCACAAACAATACGGCAAGCTCGAAGTGCTCAAGGGCGTCGACCTGGACATGCAGCGCGGCAACGTGGTCACGCTGATCGGCTCCAGCGGCTCGGGCAAGACCACGCTGCTGCGCTGCGTAAACCTGCTGGAAGAGTTCCAGGGCGGCCAGATCACCCTGGACGGCGAGTCCATCGGCTACAGCGAAGTGAACGGCAAGCGTGTCCGTCACCCGGAAAAAGTCATTGCCCAGCACCGGGCCATGACCGGCATGGCGTTCCAGCAGTTCAACCTGTTTCCGCACCTGACGGCCTTGCAGAACGTGACCCTGGGCCTGCTCAAGGTCAAGAAGCTACCCAAGGACCAGGCCGTCGCGCTGGCGGAGAAGTGGTTGGAGCGGGTCGGCCTGCTGGAGCGGCGTAATCACTTTCCGGGGCAGTTGTCCGGCGGCCAGCAGCAGCGGGTGGCGATTGCCCGGGCCATTGCGATGAACCCCAGCCTGATGCTGTTCGACGAAGTGACTTCGGCCCTCGACCCGGAGCTGGTGGGTGAGGTGCTGGCGGTGATCAAGGGCCTGGCGGAAGAGGGCATGACCATGTTGCTGGTCACCCACGAGATGCGCTTTGCCTTTGAGGTCTCGGACAAGATCGTGTTCATGAACCAGGGGCGTATTGAAGAACAGGGGCCACCCAAAGAACTGTTCGAACGCCCGCAGTCGCCGCGTCTCGCGGAATTTCTGAAAAACACCCGCTTTTAATTTTTTATTCAAGGAGAACAGTATGAGCATTACTCGTTATGGCACCGGCAGCACCGCGGGTGGCGGTCAGCCGCGTCCTTTCGCCCGGGCCGTCGAAGCCGACGGTTGGTTGCACGTGTCCGGCCAGGTACCGGCGCTGGATGGCGAAATCATTGTTGGTGGTATCGTCGAGCAGACTCACCAGACCATGAAGAACCTGATCGCGATTCTCGAAGAGGCCGGTTATGGCCTGGAAGATGTGGTCCGCGCCGGTGTCTGGCTGGAAGACCCGCGGGATTTCTGGAGCTTCAACAAGGTGTTTTCCGAGTACTTCACACCCGAGCACGCCCCGGCGCGCGCCTGTGTCCAGGCGAATATGATGGTCGACTGCAAGGTCGAGATCGATTGCATCGCGTACAAGAAGAAGTGATGAATGGGTAAACTCCCCGGCAATTTTTCCAATGGGATGGCACTGACATGACCGAAGACACCATCAAGCGCCGGGCCAAAGGGCTGGACCGGGCGTTCGATATCCTCGATTACCTCAAGGAGGTCGGCCAGCCGCTGCGTCCCAACGACATTGCCAGCGGTATCGGCAGCCCGAAATCCACGGTCTACGAGCTGGTGGCATCACTGCTGGAGCGGCGCATCCTCGAGTCCGTCGGCAAGGAGGGCCATGTCTACCTGGGCCGCCAGCTGTATTTTCTCGGCCAGGCGCACCTGCGGCACTTCGACCTGACCCGCGAGGCCGACCACGCCTTGCAGGAGATCGTCAGCCAGACCCGGGAAACCGCGCAGATGTGCCTGCTCAACGGGCGCAAATACACCGTGGCGCTGATGAAGGAAGGTGAGCGGCATTTCCGGATTTCCTCGGATATCGGCGAAAACGCGCCGATCCCCTGGACCGCTTCCGGGCGCCTGCTGCTGGCGCACCTGAGCGACCAGCAGATCATCGACCTGATCGACCACGATGACTTTATCCTGCCGGACGGCCAGCGCCTGCCGCTGGAGGTGTTCCTCAAGGAAATCCGCCAGGCCGGGATCGACGGGTTCTTTTCCTTCGACAGCGTCGCCGACACCTTTACTCATTGCTTCGCCGCGCCCGTCAAGGACGAGCGGGGCATTTGCATCGCGACCCTGTGCATCGTTGCCCCAAGGGCCGATGCCAAGACCAACTACAACGACTATCGCCGGGTGCTGATCGAGAGCGCGAACAACCTGGCCCGTCGCATCAACGACTAGCGCGGCCGCCAAGGGCGCCGCCGATAAGGAGTTTGGAATGTCTACTGCCTTGAACTTCGCCGCCGTGGAAAAAGGCGCCGCCAACGTCGGCGCGCAACTGGTGAGCGATGTCAGCCTGCCGGCGCTGGTGCTCCACCGCGACGCCCTGGAGCACAATATCCGCTGGATGCAGGACTTCGTCAGCCGTAGCGGTGCCGAACTGGCGCCCCATGGCAAGACCAGCATGGTCCCGGCGCTGTTCGCTCGGCAACTGGCCGCCGGGGCCTGGGGTATCACCCTGGCGACCGCCGTGCAGACCCGTGCCGCCTACGCGGCGGGTGTCCGCCGGGTGCTGATGGCCAACCAACTGGTGGGCGCGCCGAACATGGCGCTGATCGCCGAGTTGTTGGCCGATGCCCAGTTCGAGTTTTACTGCATGGTCGATCACCCGGACAACGTTGCGGCCCTGGGGGCTTTCTTCGCCGAACGCGGCCTGCGTTTGAACGTGATGATCGAGTATGGCGTGGTCGGCGGTCGTTGCGGTTGCCGCAGCGAACAGGAGGTGCTGGACCTGGCCCGGGCGATCAAGGCCCAGCCGGCACTGGCCCTGACCGGTATCGAAGGTTACGAAGGGGTGATTCACGGCGATCAGGCCGAGAGCGGGATCCGGGCTTTCGCCGGTTCCCTGGTGTGGCTGGCGGTGGACCTGCAGAACAGCGGCGCGTTTGATATCGGCAAGCCGATCATCACCGCCTCGGGGTCGGCCTGGTATGACCTGATCGCCGAGGAGTTCGAGGCCCAGGACGCCGATGGGCGTTTTCTCAGTGTATTGCGCCCGGGCAGTTATGTTGCCCACGACCATGGCATCTACAAGGATGCCCAGTGCTGCGTGCTGCATCGCCGGGGTGATCTGAGCGGAGGCTTGCGTCCGGCGCTGGAGGTCTGGGCCCATGTGCAATCGATGCCGGAACCGGGGTTTGCGGTGATCGCCCTGGGCAAGCGCGATGTGGCATTCGATGCCGGGTTGCCGGTGCCGTTGCTGCGTTATCAGCCGGGGGTGTTGCCGGCGGTGGGCGAGGATCTCAGCGCCTGCAAGGTCACGGCGGTGATGGACCAGCATGCGTTCATGACGGTGGCGCCGGGTTGTGAGCTGAAGGTCGGGGATATCGTCTCGTTTGGTACTTCGCATCCGTGCCTGACCTTCGACAAGTGGCGGGTCGGTTGCATTGTCGATGAGCAGATGAGCGTGATTGAAACCTTCGAGACCTGCTTCTAAGCGGATATCGCTTTCGCGGGCAAGCTCCGCTCCCACAGGTTTTCGGTTGTTCGCAACATTGCGGTTCAACCTGGATTTAATGTGGGAGCGGAGCTTGCCCGCGAAGAGGCCCGCCCTGACACCACGAGACTTTCCGAATGACCACCCTGAACCTGCCCCCACCGCGCATCGCCCTGATCGGCGAATGCATGATCGAACTGCAACAACACACCGACGGCAGCCTGCACCAGAGCTTCGGCGGCGACACCCTGAACACCGCCGTCTACCTGTCCCGCGAACTGGGCGGACGGGCTTCGGTGGACTATGTCACCGCCCTGGGCGATGACAGCTTCAGCGACAGCATGTGCCGGATCTGGCGCGAGGAAGGCATCGGCCTGGACCTGGTGCAACGCCTGCCGGGGCGCTTGCCCGGGTTGTATTGCATCCAGACCGACGCCAAGGGCGAGCGACGCTTTCTCTACTGGCGCAACGAAGCGGCCGTGCGCGACTGCTTCACCGCGCCGACAGCCGCGCCGGTGCTGGCGGCTTTGCCGGATTACGACGTGCTGTATTTCAGCGGTATCACCCTGGCGGTGCTGGGCGAGCTCGGGCGGAAAAAGCTGATTGCCGTGCTACAAGAGGCCCGTCGGGGCGATACCCGGGTGGTTTTCGACAACAACTATCGGCCGCGTCTCTGGGCGGATGTCGAGCAGGCGCGCGAGGCGTATCGCTCGGTATTGCCCTATGTCGACCTGGCCTTGTTGACCCTGGAGGACGAGCAGGCGCTGTTCGACTATGCCGATGGCGAGGCGGTGTTCCGTGCCTATGAAGATATCGGCATCCCGGAAGTGGTGATCAAGCGGGGAGCGGAGAGTTGCCTGATTCACTGCGAGGGCGCGGCGTTCGAGGTGCCGTCGCAGAAGGTCGAGACGGTGGTCGATACCACGGCGGCGGGGGATTCGTTCAGTGCGGCGTATCTGGCCAGTCGCCTGACGGGCGGTGATCCACAAGAGGCGGCCTTGGCCGGGCATCGGCTGGCGAGTCGGGTGATTCAGGTGCGTGGGGCGCTGATTCCAAGGGTTTGAAAGCAGCGCTCTGCCACTTCAGTCGCGATAGAAAACCTGCACCAGGTGATACCCGAACTTGCTCTTGATCGGCCCGTGCACGGTACGTAGCGGTTTCTTGAAAATCACCTGGTCGATAGCCCCGACCATCTGCCCCGGACGGACTTCCCCCAGATCCCCACCGCGCTTGCCGGACGGGCAGGTGGAGTACTTCTTGGCCAGCACATCAAAGGCTTCGCCCTTGACGATACGTAGCCTGAGTTGTTCGGCTTCCTCGGCGGTCTTGACCAGGATATGACGGGCTTGGGCTTTCATCGATTGGTTACCTTGAAACCTTGGGGCGTGCGGCGGGCGCGGGATTATGCCCGAAGATCAGGACGTTTGCCCGATCATGTCGCGCACCCGATTGGCCAGCGCATCGAGGGTGAAGGGCTTGGCGATCAGGTCCATGCCGGGCTCCAGGAAACCCTGGCGCTCGGCAGCCTTCTCCGCATAACCGGTCATGAACAGCACCTTGAGCCCCGGCCGGTGCTGGCGGGCGACTTCCGCCAGTTGCCGGCCGTTCATCCCCGGCAGGCCGACATCGGTCACCAGCAGGTCGATGCGCAGGCTCGATTCCAGCAGCGGCAAGGCGGTCCGCGCGTCCGCCGCCGGGTGCACGGTATAACCCAGCTCGTCGAGGACATTGAGCACCAGCATCCGTACCGCCGGATCATCTTCCACCACCATCACCGACTCGTCGACCTCGGCCAGCGGCGATTCCGCGGGTTGCAGCGCCGGTCGCGGCGTCTCGGTTTGCGGCGCGTGATAGCGCGGCAGGTACAAGCGTACGCAGGTGCCTTTGCCCGGCTCGCTTTCCAGGGTGACGTGACCACCGGACTGCTGGGCAAAGCCATAGATCATCGACAAACCCAGGCCCGTGCCCTGGCCGATGGGTTTGGTGGTGAAGAACGGGTCGAACGCCTTGGCCAGGATCAACGGGCTCATGCCGGTGCCGTTGTCGCTGACGCCGATCATCACATAGTCACCGGCCTTGACCGGTTCCAGGGTGCTGATATCGCCGCCATCGAGGTAGCTGTTGCTGGTCACGACGCGCAGCTCGCCGCCATCGGGCATGGCGTCGCGGGCATTGATCACCAGGTTGAGCAGGGCGCTTTCCAGTTGCCCGGTGTCGGTGTTGACCGGCCACACGTCCTGGCCCAACTCGACTTTCAGGATGATATGGGCCCCTTTGGTACGACTGAACAGCTCTTGCAGCGACTGCACCAGTTGGTTGGGATCGATGCGTTTGCGGTCCAGCGATTGCCGCCGGGAAAACGCCAGCAGCCGGTGGGTGAGGGCCGCGGCCCGTTGCGCCGAGCTCACGGCGGCGTCGGCAAAACGGCCGATTTCGTCGCTACGTCCGGCGGCGATGTAACGTTGCATCAGATCCAGGCTGCCGATTATGCCGGTGAGCATATTGTTGAAGTCATGGGCGATGCCGCCGGTGAGTTGTCCCACCGCTTCCATTTTCTGCGCATGACGCAAGGCTTCTTCGGCCCGCTCGCGCTCGAACATCTCGTTCTGCAAGCGCTGGTTGGACTCGGCCAGCGCCCGGGTGCGCTGGGCGACGCGCTCTTCCAGGGTCTCGTTGAGATTGCGCAGGGCCTCTTCGGTGCGTTTGTGTTCGGTGATATCCAGCGCGGCACCGACAAAGCGCTGTGCCCGACCATGGGGGTCGAGGTGGCAGCGGCCCCGGGCAAAGACCCAGCGCACCTGGCCGTCGGCCTGCAATACCCGGTATTCTTCAGCGTGCTCGGTGTGCTGCTCCAGGCACTGCTTGATGCCGTGGGCCACCAGGGCACGGTCCTCAGGGTGCACACTGTCCAAGTAGACATTGATGGGCGTCTGGCTGGCCAGCGCCGGGTCGACTCCGTGCAATTGGGCGAAGTGGGCATCGGCGACAAAAAGATCCTGGTCGATATCCCAGTCCCAGGTACCGAGTCGGGTGGCGGTGTCGCCTTGAGATCCGTTCATAAACCTGCCTTGAAGGTGAAGCTTTGGGTTGCGCCGCGGCTTATTATCCCGCCAAGCTGTAGACATTCGTCACATTGAAATGACACAAGCTTAATCGCTAAACCTCTTTTTGACTGTATTGCGGACACCTTTGCCATGGATATCCACGCACTGCTGAAAACCCTGGCCGCCCAGGACGGTTCGGACCTGTACCTGTCCACCGGTGCGCCGCCCTGCGCCAAATTCAACGGCGTGCTCAAGCCGCTGGGCGGTGAATCGCTGAAACTCGGGGAAGTGGCGGCCATTGCCGACGGTATCATGGACGCCGAACAACGCCTGCAGTTCGAGCGCGAACTGGAAATGAACCTGGCGCTGTCCTTGCCGGGTGTCGGCCGTTTCCGGATCAATATCTTCAAGCAACGCAACGAAGTGTCCATCGTCGCGCGCAATATCAAGCTGGAAATCCCTCGTTTCGAAGACCTCAAGCTGCCGCCGATCCTGCTCGATACCATCATGGAAAAACGCGGGTTGGTGCTGTTCGTCGGCGCCACCGGTTCGGGCAAGTCGACGTCGCTGGCGGCGTTGATCGATTACCGCAACCGCCACAGCAGTGGCCATATCATCACCATCGAAGACCCGGTGGAGTATATCCATCGGCACAAGAAGTCGATCATCAACCAGCGCGAAGTCGGGGTCGACACCCGCAGTTTCCACGCGGCGCTGAAAAACACCCTGCGCCAGGCCCCGGACGTGATCCTGATCGGCGAGATCCGCGACCGCGAAACCATGGAGCACGCCCTGGCCTTCGCCGATACCGGGCACCTGGCGATCTCCACCCTGCACGCCAACAACGC
The DNA here is from genome assembly GCF_013385425.1 of Pseudomonas gingeri. Classification (GTDB taxonomy): domain Bacteria; phylum Pseudomonadota; class Gammaproteobacteria; order Pseudomonadales; family Pseudomonadaceae; genus Aquipseudomonas; species Aquipseudomonas gingeri_D. Next base: position 89,549 of record NZ_JACAQA010000003.1, read on the forward strand.
CAACCAGGCGCTGGACCGCATCATCAACTTCTTCCCGGAAGACCGCCGGCCGCAGTTGCTCAACGACCTGGGCAACAACCTCAAAGCCTTCGTTTCACAGCGTCTGGTCGCCACCCTTGACGGCAAGCGCCGGGCGGCGGTGGAAGTGATGCTGGGCACGCCGACGGTGCGTGATTTTATCAAGCGCAACGAGTTCTCCGAGCTCAAGGGCATCATGGAGAAGTCCGAGCTGATCGGCATGCGTACCTTCGATACGGCGCTGTTCGAGCTGGTGGTGGAGGGGGCGATCGACGAGGAGGAGGCACTGAAGAACGCCGACTCGGTGAACAACCTGCGCCTGCGCCTGAAACTGCATCAGGATACCGCGGCCCTCACCGTGCAGAAGACGCCTCCCGCGCCGCCGGTCGCGGCGAAGGAGCTGGACGCCAAGGATTGGGGGTTGGTGGAGGATGGCAACTCTCCGCGCGGTTGAATCTGTTGCCGGATTGGAATGCTTTGTCCCGACGTGACTGACAGGTTTCGGCAGCCCCCGTTATTGCTGGTCACGAGGGCGGCAGTCTTGGGCAGGGGCGTTGTTACACCACCTGATGGCGATAGGGCAGGTCCGGTCCGGTGCGGCTGCAGGTAATGGCCGCGGCGCTGACGGCGAAGTTCAGCATCGCGTCGATCTGGGGCTTGTCCAGGCGTTCCAGACCTTGCACCGAGTCCAACTGCTGCTCGGTCAACCAGGCGATCAGGGCCGCCTGGAAGGTATCGCCGGCACCGACGGTGTCGGCGGTGATGACTTCACGGGCCGGCACCGACCAGTGACCATGCCGGCGACTGTAGACGCTGGCACCCTGGGTGCCACGGGTCAGGAACACCAGTTGGCAGCGCTGGGCCAGCCATTCCTGGGCGATGCTCTGCGGGTCGCGATCCGGATAGAGCAGGCCCAGGTCCTCGTCGCTGACCTTGATCATGTCGGCATGTTCGGCCAGGGCCGCGATACGTTGGCGCCACAGTTCTATATTCGGTTCCGGGTTGAGCCTGACGTTGGGATCGAGGGTGATCAGCCGGCGCCCGCTTTCCCGGCGTACCAGGGTCAGCAGGGTGTCGGCAATCGGTTGCACCACCAGCGAGAACGAGCCGATATGCAACCCACGCACCTCGTCGCCGAGTTTCGGCAGGTGGCCCGGTAGCAACTGGCGGTCGGCGCAGCCCTCACCACGGAAACTGTAATGGGGCGAGCCGTCGGCGCCCACGGCGACCATCGCCAGGGTGGTGGGGGCGTCGAAGTCCAGCAGGTAATCCGCGCGTACACCTTCTTCCTGCAGGACTTGCTGCAGGCGGCGCCCGAGGTAGTCGGTGGACAGCCCGGCAAACAATGCCGCATCGACCCCCAGACGGCGCAGGCCGACCGCGACGTTGAACGGCGAACCGCCGGCAATCGCCTTGAAATTCACTTTCGAGGTTTGCCCGCTCACATCAGGCTCACTAAAAAAATCGAACAGCGCTTCACCACAGACCAGATACATGGGTACTCACTCTTGAAGGGCCGCTACCTGTTGGCGGTAGTGCTGATAAACGGGTTGGTAGGCGGCGACGTTGGCCGCGATTGGCCGGGTTTCGCTCGTCAGATCGAGACTGACGCAACGTTCGCACAGTTCGGCCAGATTTTGCACGCCGGCGGACTCGCACCAGGCCGCCTGGATCGCCGCACCGAGGGCCGCGGCTTCGCTCTGGCGGGTGCAGACCACCGGTGTGTCCATGATATCGGCGACCATCTGCCGCCACACCGGACTTTTCGAACCGCCACCGGTCAGGCGGATGCCGTGGCTCCGCAGGCCGGCTTCGCGTAGCAGGTCCAATCCGTAACGCAGGCCGAAGGTGGTGCCCTCGACCACCGCGCGACAGAGATTGGCCTGGGTCAGGTTGGTCAGGGTCAGGCCTGACAGGCTGCCCGTGGCCTGTGGCAGGGCGGGGACCCGTTCGCCGTTGAGAAACGGCAGCATGCTGACCCCTTCGGCGCCGATCGGGGCTTGCTCGACCCGGGCATTGAAGTCGTCGAGCCCGAGATTGAACAGCTCACGCACGGCACCGGTGGCGTTGGTCAGGTTCATGGTGCAGATCAGCGGCAGCCAGCCGCCGCTGGAGGAGCAGAAGGCCGCGACCGAGGCGTGGGGGCTGATCAGCGGTTGGTCGGCATAGGCATAGACCGTACCGGACGAGCCCAGGCTCATGGTGATGATCCCGGCCTGGATATTGCCGGTGCCGATGGCACCCATCATGTTGTCGCCACCACCGCTGGAGACCAGGGCGTTGGGGTTGATGCCCAGCAGCCCGGCGATCTCGGGAAGGATCCGGCCCACCGGCTGATGGGCTTCGATCAGCTCCGGCAAGACCGCTTGCAGGCGCCCGCTGGGGTCGATCTCGTGCAGCAGCGGCAGATCCCAGCAGCGCTTGCGCACATCGAAATAGCCGCTGCCCGAGGCGTCGCCGTATTCCGCGCAGCTACGGCCGGTAAGCCAGTAGTTGAGGTAGTCGTGGGGCAGCAGTATATGGGCGATCCGGGCGAACAGGTGCGGGTGCTGCTCTTGGGTCCAGAGCAACTTGGACACGGTATAACCGGGAGCGATGACCAAGCCTAGGCGTTCGAGTGAACCCTGTTCGCCTCCCAGCTGTTCCAGAAGACGCTGGTTTTCCGGGGTGGTTTCGGTGTCGCACCAGAGCTTGGCCGGGCGCAGGACCTGGCCTTGTTCATCGAGCAGGACCAGGCCGTGTTGCTGGCCGGAGACGCCGATAGCGAGGATTGCCTGGCCGTCGACGCTGGCCGCGGCCAGTGCTTCTCGGGTGGATTGGACGAAAGCGTCCAGCCATTGCCCGGTGTCCTGTTCACGGCGGCCGTTGGCACCGCTGATCATCGTATGAGGTGCCGAACCCTGGCCCAGCACCTGACCGCTGACGCTGTCGAGGACGATGGCCTTGGTGCCTTGGGTACCGCAATCGATACCGAGATAGAGTTTCTGATTCATGACGGTGCCCGGAGTTGGAACTGGATCACTGCATCGTTGTGGGAGCTGAGCTTGCTCGCGAAGGCGTCCGTGAGACCGCCAAAAGCTTCGCGGGCAAGCTCCGCTCCCACAGGTTCATGTTTCGATCTCTAGGCCGTAATCTTGGCCAACAAACGCTCCAGCGTCTTGCTTACGCCCACTTCCCGCAAGCTGTTGAAGCAGCGTTCGAAAGCGGCGATAAACTCGGCGGACTGGGGAATCGCGGTGCCGAAAATCTCCTCGACAGCGAACAGCCGCTGCACGATCAAGGTGTCATCCGCCACCAGCGCCTGGCAGAATTCGGCCCGTGGGTCCGGAATGCTGTAGGTCGTGCCGTTTTCATCGACACCCTTGAGGTACAGGGCCCAGGCCGCCACCACCAGCGCCGCGCGCTCGGTCTCGCGACCGTCGGCGATCAGCCGGTTGATGGTCGGGATGGTGAACTTGGGAAACTTCGACGAACCGTCGGAACAGACCCGCTCCAACTGGTCGGCAATCGCCTGGTTGGAGAAGCGCTGCACCAGGGTGTCCTTGTACTCGGTCAGGTCGATACCCGGCACCGGCGCCAGCTGCGGGGTAACGTCCAGGTCCATGTAGGCACGCATGTACTTGACGAACAGCGGGTCGTTCATGGTCTCGTGGACAAACCGGTAACCCTTGAGGAAACCCAGGTAGGTCAGGGCCAGGTGGCTGCCGTTGAGCAGCTTGATCTTCATCTCTTCATAGGGTGTGACGTCGTCGGTGAACTGCACGCCGACCTTTTCCCAGGCCGGGCGGCCGTTGACGAACTTGTCTTCCAGCACCCATTGCACAAAAGGTTCGCAAACTACCGGCCAGGCGTCGTCGACGGCGTGTTCGTCGTGCAGTTGCAGGCGGTGGGCGGTGCTGGTCATCGGCGTGATGCGATCGACCATGGCATTGGGAAAGCTCACATGGGTGGCGATCCAGTCATGCAGGTCGGCGTCGCGCAAGGCGGCGAAGGCCAGCAGGGCCTTGCGGGCCACCGCGCCGTTGTGGGGCAGGTTGTCGCAGGACATCAGGGTGAAGGCCGGGATACCGGCGGCCCGGCGCTTGGCCAGGGCCGCGCAGAGAAAGCCGAAGACGGTCTGCGGCGCCTCGGGGTGGCTGAGGTCGTGCTGGATCTGCGGCAGGTGCGTCATGAACTCGCCGTTGCTGTCGTCGATGCAGTAACCACCTTCGGTGATGGTCAGCGAAACGATGCGGATCTCTGCCGAGGCCAGCTTGTCGATCAGCGCCTGGCGGTCGTCCTCGGCCAGCAGCATATCGCTGATGGCGCCGATCACCCGGACTTCGGTGTCGTCGCTGTCGCCCAGCTCAAACAAGGTGAAGAGGTAGTCCTGCCCGGCCAGGTCATCCCGGGCGCGGCGGTCTTCGCTGCGCAGGCCGGCCCCGCAGATGGCCCAGTCCAGGCCCTCGCCGGTGTTCATCAGGGCATCGGTGTAGTACGCCTGGTGGGCGCGATGGAAACCGCCGACGCCGATATGGACGATGCCCTGGCGGGTATCGGCCAGGTTGTAGAGGGGCAGGCGCACTTCAGGGGCCAGTCGATGCAGATTCTGCTTGTTCAGTTTCATGGCTAAGGCTCTCGGCAATCAGGCGGCAGCGCGCAACGGACGGGCGACCGCTACACCGTTGGCATCGAATAAATGGCAGTGGCTGCTGTCCAGGTGCAGCTTGAGGGTTTCCCCGTACTGGCTGGCCATGTCCCCGCGGATACGCATGGTCAGGGCTTCGCCGGAGGCGGTGCGCACATGGCAGAAGGTGTCGCTGCCCAGGCGCTCGCCGACATCGGCGGTGACCTGCAAGGTGCAGTCGCCGGGCTTGGCGAGTTCCAGGTGCTCCGGGCGAATCCCCAGGGTCACCGGGCTGCCGACGCTGAGGCCGGGGTCGCTCAGCGGCAGGCTGATGCGGGTGCCGGCCTCCAGTTCGACTTCACAGCCCTGGCCGTCGAGGCGACTGACCTTGCCCTTGAGAAAGCCCATTTTCGGCGTGCCGAGGAAGCCGGCGACAAACAGGTTGGCCGGTGCGTGATAGAGCTCCAGGGGCGAACCGACCTGCTCGACGCGCCCGGCATTGAGCACCACCACCTTGTCGGCCAGGGTCATGGCTTCGACCTGGTCGTGGGTCACGTAGATCATGGTGGCCTGCAACTCTTTGTGCAGGCGCGCCAGTTCCAGGCGCATCTGTACCCGCAGGGCGGCGTCGAGGTTGGACAGCGGTTCGTCGAACAGGAAAATCTTCGGGTTGCGCACAATGGCGCGGCCGATGGCGACGCGCTGGCGCTGGCCGCCGGAGAGTTGCTTGGGTTTGCGCTCCAGCAGCGGGCCGAGCTCCAGGATCCGCGCGGCTTCATTGACCTTGCGTTCCACCTCGGTCTTGGCCTCGCCGGCCAGGTCGAGGGCGAAGGACATGTTCTTGCGTACGCTCATATGCGGGTACAGAGCGTAGGTCTGGAACACCATCGCCAGGTCGCGCTTGGCCGGGCTGACTTCGGTGATATCGCGACCGTCCAGCTCGATGGTGCCGGAGGTGACCTCCTCGAGCCCCGCGATCAGTCGTAGCAGGGTCGATTTACCGCAGCCCGACGGGCCGACGAAGACCACGAACTCGCGGTCGTTCACTTGCAGGTCGATGCCCTTGATGATGGACAGGCCTTCGAAGCCCTTTTGCAGATTCTTGATTTTCAGGTTGGCCATGGTGAGGCTCCTTTTAAGTATTTATTTCACAGCGCCGAAGGACAAACCGCGCACCAATTGCTTCTGGCTGATCCAGCCGAAGATCAGGATCGGCGCACAGGCCAGGGTCGAAACGGCCGATAATTTGGCCCAGAACAAACCTTCGGGGCTTGAGTAGGAGGCGATCAATGCGGTCAGCGGCGCGGCCTGGGAGGAGGTCAGGTTCAATGACCAGAAAGCCTCGTTCCAGCACAGGATCAGCGACAGCAGCAGGGTCGAGGCCAGTCCGCCCTTGCTGATCGGCAGCAGCACCCGGACCATTTCCTGCCACAGGGTCGCGCCGTCGAGGCGAGCGGCCTCGAGGATGTCCTTGGGGATGTCCTTGAAGTAGGTGTAAATCATCCAGACCACGATCGGCAGGTTGATCAGGGTGTAGATCACGATCAGCGCCAGGCGCGTGTCCAGCAGGCCGAAGGATTTGGCCAGCAGGTAGATCGGCATCAGCACGCCCACCGGCGGCAGCATCTTGGTGGAGAGCATCCACAGCAGGGTGCGTTTGGTCCTTTGGGTTTCATAGAACGCCATGGAGTAGGCCGCCGGCACCGCGATCAGCATGCACAGCAAGGTGGCGCTGAAGGAGATCACCACCGAGTTCCAGGCGAAGTGGAAGTAGTCGCTGCGCTCCTGGATATGCAGGTAGTTTTCCAGCGTCGGGGTGAAGAAGAACTGCGGCGGCGTGGCGAACGCGTCGATCTCGGTCTTGAAGCTGGTCAGCACCATCCAGAAGATCGGGAAGAAGATCAGGATCGCGATGGCCCAGGCCAGGGTGCCGAGCAGAACGCTTTGCAGGCGCCGGGATTGTTTGAGTGTGAGGGTCATGGCGCGGGCCTCAAGGCTTGTCTGTCAGGTTTTTGCCGATCATCCGGACCAGGATGATCGCGGCGATATTGGCAATGATCACCGCGATCAGGCCGCCGGCCGAAGCCATGCCGACATCGAACTGCACCAGGGCCTGGTTGTAGATCAGGTAGGCCAGGTTGGTCGAGGCGTAGCCCGGACCACCGTTGGTGGTGGTGAAAATCTCCGCGAACACCGAGAGCAGGAAGATGGTTTCGATCATCACCACCACGGCAATCGGCCGGGCCAGGTGCGGCAGGGTCAGGTGCCAGAAGATCGCCACCGGACCTGCTCCGTCGAGGCGCGCGGCTTCTTTCTGTTCCTGATCGAGGGACTGCATGGCGGTCATCAGGATCAGGATGGCGAAGGGCAGCCACTGCCAGGAGACGATGATGATGATCGACAGCAGCGGGTAATGGGCTAGCCAGTCCACCGGCTGTGCGCCGAATACTCGCCACAGCGCGGCGAGAATCCCCGAGACCGGGTGGAAAATCAGGTTTTTCCAGATCAGCGCACCGACGGTGGGCATGATGAAGAAGGGCGAAATCAACAGGACCCGGACAATGCCGCGGCCGAAGAACTCACTGGCTTCCAGCAGCGCCGAGATCAGCACGCCGAACACCACGCTGATCAGCAGCACGCTGCCCACCAGGAGCAGGGTGTTGGTGGCGCCCGGGAGAAAGCCCGAGTCGGTCAGGAAGTAGGTGTAGTTTTCCAGGCCGACAAACTGGTTCTCGCCCGGATAGAGCAGGTTGTAGCGGATCAGCGAAAAGTAAACGGTCATGCCCAGGGGCACGATCATCCACAGCAGCAACAGGCCGACTGATGGTGAGACCAGAAACCAGCCGGGGTTGCGCAAACGGCTTTTGCGCAGCGGCTGGGGTATATCCATATGGGCTTTGGCAGTGGAGGTATTCATGGTGATCAGAACCAATGGAAGGCAAATAGCGAACAGGTATTGCGCGGGTTCGGGAGGACGGGCTTGCTGGCGATGACGGCTTTGAGGCCGTCAAAAGCTTCGCGAGCAAGCTCTGCTCCTACAGGGACGGTGTGTTGTCCCTGAATGGGGTTACTTCGGATAACCCGCGCGTTTCATTTCGCGTTCGGTGAAGGTCTGGGCATCGGCCAGGGCCTTGTCGACGGTGGTCTGGCCGGTCAGTGCGGCGGAGAACTGCTTGCCGACCTGGGTGCCGATGGCCTGGAACTCGGGAATGGTCACCAGCTGGATCCCGACATAAGGCACGGGCTTGGCGCTCGGGTCTTTCGGGTTGGCAGCCTTCAGTGATTCCAGAGTGATCTTGGCGAACGGCGCGGCCTTCATGTAGGCATCGCTGTAGGTCGAGGCGCGAGTGCCTGGCGGTACGTTGGCAATGCCGTCTTCCTTGGCCACCAGCGCGCCGTATTCCTTGGAGGTGGCCCAGCTGCTGAAGACTTTCGCCGCGTCCTTGGCCTTGGAACTGGTCGGGATCGCCAGGGCCCAGGAGTAGAGCCAGGCCGAGCCTTTCTCGGTGACCTGATGCGGCGCGTAGGTAAAGCCGACGTGGTCGGCGACCTTGCTCTGGGTCTTGTCGGTGACGAAGGAACCGGCCACGCTGGCGTCGACCCACATGGCGCACTTGCCGCTGTTGAACAGCGCCAGGTTTTCGTTGAAACCGTTACTCGAAGCGCCCGGCGGGCCGGCTTTTTTCATGGTGTCGACGTAGAAGTTCAGGGCGTTCTTCCACTCCGGGCCGTTGAATTCCGGCTGCCACTTCTCATCGAACCAGCGCGCGCCGTAGGCATTGGCGACGGTGGTGATCAGGGCCATGTTCTCGCCCCAGCCGGCCTTGCCCCGCAGGCAGATACCGTATTGCTCCTTGTCGGGGTGGTTGAGCTTGCCGGCGAACTCGCCGATCTGTTCCCAGGTCGGGCGCTCGGGCATGGTCAGGCCGGCGTCCTTGAACAGGTCGGTGCGGTAGTAGGTCATGGAGCTTTCGGCGTAGAACGGCAGGGCGAACAGGGTGCCCTTGACGGAAAGACCGTCACGTACCGACGGGAATACGTCATCGATATCGTAGGCGGCGGGCAGGTTGTTCATCGGTTCCAGCCAGCCTTTGGCGCCCCAGAGTGCAGCTTCGTACATGCCGATGGTCAGCACGTCGAACTGGCCGCCCTGGGTGGCGATATCGGTGGTCAGGCGTTGGCGCAGGACGTTTTCTTCCAGGACCACCCAGTTGAGCTTGATGTCCGGGTGCTCGGCTTCGAAGGTTTTCGACAGCTTCTGCATGCGAATCATGTCGCTGTTGTTGACGGTGGCGATGGTCAGGGTCTGGGCGGCAAGACTGACGCCGCTGAGGGTGAGACCGGTGGTGACAAGCAGTGCGGTGGCAATGGCTTTCATCGAACACTCCTCTTCATTACGCACGGAGGCGCTGAAGGTCAGTTTATTGTTGTTGTGTCTTCCGGTGTCCAGGAAGAATCTGGCATTGATTACAGCCTTCAAACGCCGTCCTGACAAATCCTTGACGACACTTCGTTCGGTACTTTTTTGCACTGGGGCAGAATGTCGCAGGTCGGCGAAACCGCTGATCGAGATAGGGGAGTGGGGATTTACGGGGGGATGAGGGGGTGAATCCGTATAGATTCGCGAGGATACGGCTTCTTGTTGAGGCCGTATCGCCAGTCGGGCTACAGGGGGGCGTGAAGCTCTTTCAGTGCGGTTTCGGATTCAGCCAGCTTGCGTTCAAGCGCTTGGCTTCGTCCCTGCTGATCCGTCAGTTCAAGCTTTAGCGACTCACTTTCCGCCAAGGCCACCCGCAGGCGTTCCTGAAGCAGGGTGCCGGCATTCTCCAGCGTTTGCGCCTGTTGAAGCTGCCGCTCCGTGCGCTGCTGCTCTTTATCCAACTGCTCCTGCGCCAGCTTGAGGGCCTTCGCGGTTCCCCGGCTCTCGGCCAGCAGCCGCTCATTGTCACGATTCAGTTGAGTGATCTCGTCCTGGCGCACCAGCGCACTTTGCTGGGCCTGGCGTAACTCCATCTGTACCTGTTGGATCTGCGTCTCATGTCGGCGCTGTTCCTGGTCGCGCTGATCACGGGCTGCACTGCGGAAGTGCTCCAGTGCTTCGCGGGCGTGCAGATGCTTGTCCTCCAGCGAGCGGATCTGCTGGTCCTTGTCCTTGAGGCGCAATTCGTAATCGCTACAGGCCTGGCTCAGCCCGGCGTTGCGGGTCTGTTCGGTCTGCAGCATCGAGCGGGTGGTTTGCAGGTTGCGCGACTCATCGGCCAGGGCCACGGCCTGGATCTCGAACTGGCGCTGCTGTTGCTCCATCTGCCGGGCCATCTCGGCCAATTGCGCCTGCCATTCGGCTTTTTCCGCCGCCAGTTGTGCCCGGGCCTGCTCGACAGGTTCCCGAGCCTGTTCCTGGAGGCGTTGTGCCAGGCGCGAAACCAGCTCGCCCAGCTCTTCGTCGAGTGACTCCGTGGGTGCCACACGGCGCAGATCACCGTCATCCAGCTCCTTGAGATAGCGATGGATGGTGGTTTTGGACCCGGTATTACCCATTTCGATACGTACCGCATCGATGCTCGGGTGCTCGCCGCGGGCGAGGATCGCCAAGCGTGCCGTTTGCACCACTGCCTTGTTTACGCCGCCGCGAGCCATGTTCTCTCCTACGATTTCGTACTGTGGTACGTACCATGTATTTACATAGCATATAGATAAAAACAAAAAGCCGATATTTGAAATTATTAACACGGGATATACTAGTATTACCCCGCGTGATAAGCCGCTTTCGCGCTTTTGCCCGGGGAATCAGTACGAATGCCGGGAATCGAGGTCATGAACGAGCTGGACCGCTACCTGCAGGCGGCGACGCGGGACAACACCCGTCGCAGCTATCAGGCCGCCATAGAACATTTCGAAGTGAGTTGGGGCGGTTTCCTGCCGGCCACCAGTGACAGCGTGGTGCGCTACCTGATGGCCCATGCCGGCGTACTGTCGATCAACACGCTGAAGTTGCGGCTGTCAGCCCTGGCGCAATGGCACAACAGCCAGGGTTTCGCCGATCCGACCAAGGCGCCTCTGGTGCGCAAGGTGTTCAAGGGCATTCGCGCCCTGCACCCGGCGCGGGAGAAGCAGGCTGAACCCTTGCAATTGCAGCATCTTGAGCAAGTCGTCGTCAGTCTCGATGGGCAAGCGACCCTGGCCTTGGTCGCCGATGATCGGCCGACGCTGCTGCGCGCCCGACGAGACAAGGCGCTGATCCTGCTGGGCTTCTGGCGGGGCTTTCGTAGCGACGAGCTCTGTCGCCTGGAAATCGAGCATGTCCGAGCTGTCGCAGGCTCCGGCATGACGCTGTATTTGCCGCGCAGCAAAAGCGACCGCGACAACCTCGGCCAGACCTACCAGGCCCCGGCCTTGCAGCGCCTGTGCCCGGTGCAGGCCTATATCGACTGGATCAACAGCGCCGCGCTGGTGCGTGGCCCGGTGTTTCGCGCCATTGACCGTTGGGGGCACCTGGGCGAGGAGGGCTTGCACGCCAACAGCATCATCCCCTTGCTGCGCCAGGCCCTGGAGCGCGCCGGGATTGCCGCCGAGCACTACACCAGCCATTCCTTGCGCCGTGGCTTCGCCACCTGGGCGCACCGCAGCGGCTGGGACCTGAAGTCGCTGATGAGTTATGTCGGTTGGAAGGACATGAAATCGGCCATGCGCTATATCGAGGCCAGCCCGTTTCCAGGCATGGGGCTCATCGTCGAAAAACCGGTGGATCAAGGAGCATAAGATTTCTTCTATTAATAGTGTCTGCTCATAGCGAAAAGCAATCGCGAGCATCAGCTTTGCCAATGAGCCAGAACGCAAAAGAATGGCTAGGATTCTCCCATCAACTTCTTAACCCCTGACGGAGAGTCAACGATGCCTATCATCAACAGCCAAGTTAAACCGTTCAAAGCAACCGCTTTCAAAAACGGCGCATTCGTCGAAGTCTCGGACGCTGACCTGAAAGGCAAGTGGTCGGTCGTGTTCTTCTACCCAGCTGACTTCACCTTCGTTTGCCCAACCGAACTGGAAGACCTGGCTGACAACTACGCCGAGTTCCAGAAACTGGGCGTCGAAATCTACAGCGTGTCGACCGACACCCACTTTGCCCACGCTGCCTGGCACAACACTTCGCCAGCCATCGGCAAAATCCAGTACACCATGATCGGCGACCCGACCCTGACCATCTCCCGCAATTTCGACGTCCTGATCGAAGAAGCTGGCCTGGCCGACCGCGGTACTTTCGTGATCAACCCGGAAGGCCAGGTCAAAATCGTTGAACTCAACGATGGCGGTGTAGGCCGTGACGCTTCCGAGCTGCTGCGCAAGATCAAGGCCGCTCAGTACGTTGCCGCTCACCCAGGCGAAGTCTGCCCAGCCAAGTGGAAAGAAGGCGAGGCCACCCTGGCTCCGTCTCTGGACCTGGTCGGCAAGATCTAAGTCCGTGAGTCATTCAAGGGCGGTCATCCGCACTTCATAAGTCAGCCGCACCGCCCCATAACGCCCGGGTGGTAATCACCTGGGCGTTGTTATTTCTACAGTATTGAAAAAGGGAAATCGCCCGCATGTTGGACGCCAATCTTAAAGCCCAGTTGAAGTCGTACCTGGAACGGGTTACGCAACCGATCGAGATCGTCGCCTCCCTTGATGACGGCGCGAAATCTCAGGAAATGCTCGCACTGCTCAAAGAAGTCGCCAGCCTTTCCACCCAGATCACCTTGTTGGACAACGGCCTTGATGCGCGCAAGCCATCGTTCTCGTTGAATCGCCCCGGAGCCGATATCAGCCTGCGTTTCGCCGGTATCCCCATGGGCCACGAATTCACTTCGCTGGTGCTGGCCCTGCTGCAAGTCGGCGGCCACCCTTCGAAGGCCAGTGTCGAAGTGATCGAACAGATCCGCTCGCTCAAGGGTGAGTTCAACTTCGAGACTTACTTCTCGCTGTCCTGCCAGAACTGCCCGGACGTGGTCCAGGCGCTGAACCTGATGGCGGTGCTGAACCCGAACATCCGCCACGTCGCCATCGACGGCGCGCTGTTCCAGGACGAAGTCAACGATCGCAAGATCATGGCTGTACCCAGTGTCTACCTCAACGGTGTGAACTTCGGCCAGGGCCGCATGGGCCTCGAGGAAATCCTTGGCAAGCTCGACACCGGCGCCATCGAGAAACAGGCGGAAAAAATCAGCGCCAAGGACGCCTTTGATGTCCTGGTGGTCGGCGGTGGCCCGGCCGGTGCCGCGGCGGCGATCTACGCTGCGCGCAAAGGTATTCGTACCGGTGTCGCGGCGGAGCGTTTCGGTGGCCAGGTGCTGGACACCATGGCGATCGAGAACTTTATCTCGGTCCAGGAAACCGAAGGGCCGAAACTGGCCAGCGCCCTGGAAGAGCATGTTCGCCAGTACGATGTCGATATCATGAACCTGCAACGGGCCAGTGCCCTGGTGCCAGCGAAGAATGCCGGTGAACTGCACGAAGTGCGTTTTGAAAGCGGTGCCAGCCTCAAGGCCAAGACCGTGATCCTTGCCACCGGCGCCCGCTGGCGTGAAATGGGGGTGCCGGGCGAGCAGGAATACAAGGCCAAGGGCGTGTGCTTCTGCCCGCACTGTGACGGCCCGCTGTTCAAGGGCAAGCGTGTCGCGGTGATCGGTGGCGGCAACTCTGGTGTCGAGGCGGCCATCGACCTGGCCGGTATCGTCAGCCATGTAACGCTGCTGGAGTTCGACAGCAAGCTGCGCGCCGATGCCGTGCTGCAACGCAAGCTCTACAGCCTGCCAAACGTCAACGTCGTGACCAGCGCGCTGACCAGTGAAGTCAAGGGCGACGGGCAGAAGGTCACCGGCCTGGTCTACAAGGACCGTGATTCGGGTGAGTTCCACACCGTCGAGCTGGAAGGCATTTTTGTGCAGATCGGCCTGTTGCCGAACACCGACTGGCTCAAGGGCAGTGTCGAGCTGTCGCCGCGCGGCGAGATCATCGTCGATGCCCGTGGTGAAACCTCGTTGCCTGGCATTTTCGCGGCCGGTGACGTAACTACGGTGCCGTACAAGCAGATCGTGATCGCGGTGGGCGAGGGTGCCAAGGCCTCCCTGAGCGCCTTTGACCATCTGATCCGCAGCTCTGCACCAGCCTGACCTGTGGGTGCGGAGCTGGCTCGCGAAGTTTTTAGCGGCCTCAAGGGCCTCTTCGCGGGCAAGCTCCGCTCCCACGTTCGGTAGTGCTTGAAGTTTGTAAAGAAAAAGCCCCATGAATCGAGGATTCATGGGGCTTTTTCTTTACAGCGGGCTATCAGGCGTCTTGCAGCGGCGCCGGCTGGATGATTTCTACCCAGTAGGCGTCCGGGTCCTTGACGAAGGCCAGGCTTTTCATGCGACCGTCGGTCAGGCGTTTCTGGAATTCGACGCCCAGCTCTTCGAAGCGCGCGCAGGCCGCACGAATATCCGGCACCGAAATGCAGATATGGCCGAAGCCCCGTGGATCGGTATTGCCGTTGTGGTAGGCAAAATCAGGATCGCTTTCGGTGCCGTGGTTGTGGGTCAGTTCCAGGATGCCGGGAATCGACTTCATCCACTGGGTCCGTTCGGCAGCGTCGGCCGGGATCTGCGCCTTGTCCACCAGGGCAAGGAAATACAGGCTGAATTCGGCTTCCGGGAAATCACGTTTCTCCACCAGGGAGAAGCCCAGCACGCGGGTGTAGAAGTCCAGGGACCGGGTGGCATCCTTGACCCGCAGCATGGTGTGGTTGAACACGAAGCCCTGGGTGGCGGCGTCGGGTTGGGCGGTAACGCCGGGGAAGGTGTTCAGGTCTTGCAGGCTCATGGGCTCTCCGCAAAGCAGGTGAAAAAAAGCGGGCGATCATGGACGGGCAGGCAGACTCGCCGATTCCGATCCTGTGGGACAGGATCATACTGAAGCGAGGCGCGGGCGCCAAATTCGGACGGGCGGATTTTAGACTCGGGCACAGATGTGCCGGGTAATAGCGGGCTACTTCGATTTTGTCGGGAAGTTATAGCGAAGTGTATAAAACTTGCCGAAGAGGCATAAAGAAGCCCGCCGAAGCGGGCATGGGGCGCTAATCCTTTAGCAGCCTGCATCCTGTAAGAATCGATGTGAAAAATGTGTGAAGAACGTGAATGGCTTGTTTTTCATCCGACAGACGTAATAGAGGTAGCGCATTCCCTCCGCTGGCTGTGAGAGATTTTTTACATGCAATTAAGAACAGTCGGAACGCTTGGGGTCGGTGAATAACGGGCGCGGTGTCGTTTTTGAGTGCTGCATTTCCGACGTTTGTCGCCGAGTAGGAACTCTTGCCTGAAAAAGTTGTCCCCGACAGACGCCGATTGTCGCCATCATGATACCGGGCGGTATGATTTTGGGGCTGCAAGGAAAAGCCCTGCCTGGGCAGGGCTTTTGCGTTCAAGCGTGAAGTCAGCCGCGCAGCCAGGAATCAACGGTCGCTGCCCCGTATTGTTCTTTCCAGGCTTTCAGGCCACGGTGATTGCCGCCCTTGGTCTCGATCAGTTCGCCAGTGTGAGGGTTCTGGTAAACCTTGACCACGCGGGCGCGCCGCTGTTTGGGCGCAGCGGCGCCGGTTCTGCTTGGGTTCGGGTCGAGGATCGCGACGATGTCGCGCAGGCTCTTGTCGTAGGTTTTCATCAGGCCCTTGAGTTTTTCCTCGAACTCGATCTCCTTTTTGAGTCCGGCGTCATTCTTCAGGGCTTCCAGCTGGGCGAGTTGTTCTTTAAGGGCCTGTTCTGCGGCACGAAATACGGCGAGTTTGGACAAGATGTTTATCTCCACGAGTTGTATTCGGCTGCCAACCACCTAAAACAAAACGACAAGCCAATGCTTGCAACGGCTTTCGTCACGCGTATGCACCTGGGTGTGGCAGTGCGGAAAGTTACTTATAAGCCTGGGGGCTTCCTATCAAATTACTGCAGGCATGAAAAAGTGTAGTAGTTATCAGGCCAAGAGTAAATAACGTGGGTTAGACGTTGAAGAAATACCGATAGACAAGTGTCAGTGTCTTATTCTGACAGCACGACTTTATCCTCTTGTACGCTGATCTGTCGTTTGAAATTGTTAAGAAAGTCTTCCGCCGGCAATGGTTTACCAAACAAGTAGCCCTGGAGAAACTCGACGCCTCGGGCGCTCAGGTAGTCGCGTTGTAGTGGCGTTTCGACACCTTCGGCAACGATGCCCAGTTCGAGCTTGGCGCTCAATTCGATAATGCTCTCCAGGATATGCCCGGACAACGCGTCGGCGCCGATCATGGCGACGAAGCTCTGGTCGATTTTCAGGTAGTCGACGTTGAACTGGCGCAAATAACTGAGGCTTGAATGCCCGGTGCCGAAGTCGTCAATGGCAATCATCACGCCCATCTCGCGCAACCGGGCGAACAATTGCCGGGCAACGGCGCTGGGTTCGATCAGTTCCCGTTCCGTCAATTCCAATACCAGGCGCACCCGGCCCGGAGCAAAGGCGGCAAGAAAGTCACGGCAGTCGTCCAGCAGTGCGAGATCCTGGCAATGCCGGGCGGTGATATTCACGCCGACGTGAAAGCCGGGTGCAAAGACCGCCGCGTGCGGGGCGAGGAGGGTGGCGGTCTGTTGCAGCAATGAACGGGTCATCGGTACGATCAGGCCCGAGTCTTCGGCCAGGGGAATGAACAGGTCCGGGCGCACCAACCCCTCACGGGGATGCTGCCAGCGCATCAGCACTTCCGCCCCGGCCCATTGGCGGCTATCGCTGCGCACCACCGGTTGGAAATAAGGAATGAACTCCCGGGCCTCGAGGGCTCGCCGTAGTTCGTGGGTCGGTGCGTTGGAGCGATTTTGCAACCAGCGCGTCGTGGCCGCGGCCAGCACTCCAAATACCAGCAGCAAGGCCATCAGGGCCGGGTATTCCTTGCCGACGTAACGCCAGGCTTCTCCCGCCGGGAAGCCTGAACTGACGCTGAAGGGGAAGCGACTAGAGGACAAGCTCGCCTGACCGACGGCAAACCCGGGGGCTTCACCCTCGCGTACCTGGCCCTGGCCGGAGATCCAGACATTGCCGACCTGCAGGCGCAAGCCGGCCTCACGCCCGATCAGGCGCAGGATATTGGCCAGGTGATAACCGTCGATACTGACCATGGCAGCGCCTTTGCCGTCCTGCAGGCGGTAGACCAGCAGTGAGGACTTGGGGGTGACCGGATTACCGTTCATCAACCAGAGCGTGCCGTCGACATAGTCCGCCGGGTCGACCGCTTCCTGATAAGGCCCGAACAAGGAAGTGCAATACAGGTTGTTGTTCCAGGCCAGGTTCGCGGCCCGGACAAAGGGCCGCCGGGTGACCTGTTCGCGCAGGGCCAGTTTGACGTCGTCGCAGGGCTGGCCGGCCAGGGGCAGGATGACATTGGCGGACTCGGCGGCATTGTCGAGCATCAGGTCGAACTGTTTCAGGGCCTCGCCGGCGGTTTTCCCGGCGTTCTGGCTCAAGGTCCGACCGGCTTGCCAATGCAGGATGGCGATCCCGGAGAGAATCGGCAGCAGGCCGATCAGCAGGCTCAAGGCGTAACGGGCGATCCAGGAGCGAGAACCTTTGGCGGTCAATGGCATTGAAGGGAACCTGTAGGGGCAAGGGCGCCTGGAAGAGTAATGCTGCTCACTTACTTAATCTTGAGTACCTACCTTGTGGGAGCTGGCTTGCCGGCGATGGCGTCCGTAAGAGCGCCAAAAGCTTCGCAGACAAGCACCGCTCCCACAGGCTATCTATATTCGAATCGACTGGCCAGGTCGATAAAAGCCTGGGTTGCCGGTGAGACCTGGCGTCGGTCGAGCACGGCGATACCAATCTGACGTATCACCCGTGGCGACAACGGCCGGCTGACGTAACCGGGGGCCGGGTGTTCCGGCAGGGATTGTTCGGCCACCACGGTCACGCCTTCACCACGGGCAACGGTCGCCAGGGTGCTGAGCAGTTGCGCGGTACGGTAGCGAATGTCCGGAACCAGTCGCTGGGCCGCGAACAGCTGGGACACCAACTCCCCGGAACCGGCTCCGGTGAGAATGAACGGATCCTGGCACAGCGCCTTGAGTTCAATGGCCCGCTGCTCGCACAACGGGTGGCCGACAGGGAGCAGGGCGACCATCTGGTCTTCCACCAGGGCAAAGGTGTCGAAGCGCTCCTGCGGCAGCACCACGAAACCCACGTCGATCCGCCGCTCTTCCAGCCATTGCAGTACCTGTCGATCAGGACCTTCGTCGACCTGCACCTGGATACCCGGATGTGCCTGCCGGTAGCGGGCCAGCAGCGTCGGCAGCAGCTTGGTCGAGGAAGTGGGCCCGAACGAGCCGATACGCAGGGTCCCGCGTTTCATGCCTCGGGCATCGGCGGCCTCCTGGCGCAAGGTGTCCGCCAGGCCCAGCATGGCCCGGGCCCGTTGCAGCAACTGTGCGCCGATATCCGTCAGTTCCACCTGGCCCTGGTGCCGACGCAGCAACTCGACACCCAACTCCTGCTCAAGCCCCTTGAGGGCATGGGAAACCGCCGACTGGCTGATCCCCAGGCGCAGGGCCGCACTGGTAAAGCCGCGCAGTTCGGCGACCTGGGAAAACACTTCCAGCTGGGTCAGGGTCATGAGCTTTTACTCATTTTACGATGAGTCGACATAAATAAAATAATGCAGCCAGTTTGACAACCCTCGTAATCGATCAGCAGGAGAAACCATGCACACACAGGTGTCCACCTTCGCCGCAGGCAGCGACCTGCGGGTCTACTTCAAGCTTGCCGGAGTCTCGATGATCTGGGGCGGGACCTTTGTCGCCGGGCGCTTCCTGTCCAGCGATATCGCGCCGTTGTTGCTGGCCAGCCTGCGCTTTCTCCTGGCCAGTGTGATCCTGCTGGTGTTTATCGTGGCGACGCGTATTACGCTGGTGCTGCCGGACAGGAAACAATTGGCTCAATTGGCGCTGCTGGGATTTTTCGGCATTTTTCTCTACAACCTCTGCTTCTTTTATGGTCTGCACTACATCAATGCTTCGCGGGCGTCATTGATCGTCGTGCTGAATCCGGCGGTATTCGGGCTGGCTTCATGGCTGTTCTTCAAGGAGCGGCTGAACGTAGCGAAGGTGCTCGGCATCCTGGTCTGCATGGGTGGTGCGGGGCTGGTGATTATCAGCGGCAACCGCAGCCTGTTCGATGGCGCGGCCCAGACCTGGATCGGTGACCTGCTGATCTTCGGCTGCGTGCTGTCCTGGGCGGTCTACTCGCTGTTCTCGCGCAACCTGACCCGGGTGCTGGGCCCGCTGACCACCGTGACCTATTCGATCTGGCTTGGTACGGCCATGCTCTGGCTGGCCACCTGGCTGCGCGGGGAGGCGAGTCTTGCGCTCATCGAAACCTTGAATCCACAACAGCTGATGAGCCTGGTCTACCTCGGCGGGCTGGGTTCGGCGCTGGCCTATATCTGGTATTACGATGGCATCCAGCATATCGGTGCAACGCGTGCTGGCGTGTTTATCGGCCTCAATCCGTTGACCGCGGTGATCTGTGGCGCGCTATTGCTGGGCGAGCAGTTGACGCTGATCATGTGCCTGGGCGGCGGGTTGATCCTGGGCGGCATCTACCTGTGCAACCGACCGGCTTTGCGGCTGCCCGGGTCGAAATAAAAAAGGGATACGGACAAACCGGGTTACGCCATGTAGAATCTGGTTACGCATATAAGAATAACGTCTTCTGGCAGCAGAAGCCTCGCCCTGAGAGACTGGGTCGACATGAAGATATTTGGGTGCCAACTGATCTACGGCGATTTCCTGGCCCGCAGTGTGCGGGGCATTTCCTGTGCGCCACCCGCCGACGTCCGCATTGATAGCAACTAACTGACCGTTACTTGATAAAAATGATGAGGCGTCACCATGACCGATATCTTCGAAAACCCGATGGGCCTGATGGGCTTCGAGTTCATTGAATTCGCATCGCCGACCCCGAACACCCTGGAGCCGATCTTCGAGATCATGGGCTTCAGCAAGGTCGCGACCCACCGCTCCAAGAACGTGCACCTGTATCGCCAGGGCGCGATCAACCTGATCCTCAACAACGAACCCCACAGCGTGGCGTCGTACTTTGCCGCCGAGCACGGTCCTTCGGTGTGTGGCATGGCCTTCCGCGTGAAAAACGCCCAGCAGGCCTATGCCCGTGCCCTGGAGCTGGGTGCCCAGCCGATCCATATCGCCACCGGCCCGATGGAGCTGAACCTGCCGGCGATCAAGGGCATCGGCGGCGCGCCGCTGTACCTGATCGACCGTTACGGCGAAGGCAGCTCGATCTATGACATCGACTTCGTCTACCTTGATGGCGTCGACCGCAATCCTCCAGGCGCGGGCCTGAAGATCATCGACCACCTGACCCACAACGTCTATCGCGGGCGCATGGCCTACTGGGCGAACTTCTACGAGAAACTGTTCAACTTCCGCGAGATCCGTTACTTCGATATCAAGGGCGAATACACTGGCCTGACCTCAAAGGCCATGACCGCGCCGGACGGCATGATCCGCATCCCGTTGAACGAAGAATCGTCCAAGGGCGCGGGCCAGATCGAAGAGTTCCTGATGCAGTTCAACGGCGAGGGCATCCAGCACGTGGCCTTCCTCACCGACGACCTGGTCAAGACCTGGGATCAGTTGAAGAAGATCGGCATGCGCTTCATGACCGCGCCGCCGGAGACTTACTACGAGATGCTCGAAGGTCGTCTGCCGAACCATGGCGAACCGGTCGACGAACTGAAGTCGCGCGGGATCCTGCTGGACGGCTCCTCGCAGGACGGCGACAAGCGCCTGCTGCTGCAGATCTTCTCGGAAACCCTGATGGGGCCGGTGTTCTTCGAATTCATCCAGCGTAAAGGCGACGATGGTTTCGGCGAGGGCAACTTCAAGGCGCTGTTCGAGTCGATCGAGCGAGACCAGGTTCGCCGTGGTGTACTCGCGACCGAGTAACGCCCCGTTTTCTAAAGGCATACGCAACCCCTGTAGGAGCAGGGCTTGCCCGCGAAGGCGTTCTCAAGGACGCCAAAAGCTTCGCGGGCAAGCCCAGCTCCTACAGGACGGTGTGTTCTGGCTCAGCCAAACAACCCCGCCGCAATATTGATCGAAAACCCCAGAATCGCCGTATTGAACAGAAAGCCGATCAACGATTGCGCCAGCACCACCTTGCGCAATGCTTTTGTCGCTACGCCGACATCGGAAGTCTGTACCGCCACGCTGATGGTGAAAGAGAAGTACAGGAAGTCCCAATAGTCCGGATGTTTCTCGCCATCGGCAAAGCGCAGGGGCGATTCTTCAGGTTCGCCCAGATAAAACTGCCGCGCGTAGTGCACGCTGAAGATCACCCCGATCAGCAGCCACGAGCCCATCACCGTCAGCCCGGTAAAGCCGTAATGCAGCAGGCGCGTGTGCATCTCCAGGTCCTTGCTGCCCGCCAGTTCGACGGTGATCGCCGCCAGGCTGGCAATCGCGGCAATCGACACCATCAGCAAGACTGTCCCGGCATTTTCGTCTTCGCGTTCGACGAAGCGTTGCACGTCTTCGGGTCGGGAGCGCACGGTCAGCCACAGCATCATGGCCAGATAGGCCCAGACGCCGGCATTCCAGCCGATCAGGATCTTGGTCAGTACCGGACTGACCGGAGCCAGTGCGCCGACGGCCAGGCCGAGGAGGGCGGAGAGGGTCAAGCGTGGATGGGTTCGGGCGAGATGGGGCATTGGCGCGCTCTGTTTTCAAGTATTCGCGCACCTTAACATGGACCTCGTCATACAGAATCGCCGCGCCCCCGTGCAGTGAGTTCGAAGAACTCGGGTTCCTCGTTCTGTCATATCCCGGCGACCCGGCCCCGTGTCTCGCCGCCTCCAGCGCAAGGCTCTTTGCCACTCCCGTAAAAGTGCCGGTATTACGTGGTGAAAGCGTCGCGAACACCCGAGAATTTATTTAAAAATCAATAAGATTCACCCGAGGTTTTTTCCTTTATCTGTCACCGGAACTTGAGAAGTTCTCATTCATGGCCTCACCCCTCAAGTCGTCTGGAACTAAGGCGACGCCTCGAGCGCCATGGCGTCAAGAACGAGCAAGTCACTCAACGTACGAACACGACGAAAGGAGATTCTTCATGTTTAAGCGCAATGTTCTCGCGGTATCCCTGACCCTCGCTGCCCTGTGCTCCGCCCAGGCAGCCATGGCCGCTATCAACGGCGGTGGCGGTACCCTCGCGGCTCCGTTCTACAACACTTCCGGTGTTCTGCCTTCCGGTTTTGCCGCTTACATCGGTGTTGGTAGCGGCGCGGGTAAACTCGCGTTTCTGAACAACGATGCAACCCAGTTCGGCCTGCCCGCCACCACCAACGTGCACTGGGCTGGTAGCGACTCGAAACTCGCGACTACCGATATCTCCACTTACAACACCAACCACGGCGCGGCCTGGGGCCCACTGATTCAGGTGCCTGCAATGGCGACTGCGGTGACGATTCCGTTCAACAAGGCCGGTGGCAACCTGAACCTGACCACTGACCAACTGTGCGGTATTTTCTCTGGTCGTCTGGCGGACTGGAGCAACGTTACAGGTTCTGGTCGTACCGGCACCATCACCGTGGCCTATCGCAGTGACAGCAGTGGTACCACTGAACTGTTCACCCGTTACCTGAACGCCAAGTGCACCAATCCGCTTGATGGTTCTTTCGCAATCACCACGACCTTTGCTGGCAGCCACACCGCCGCCAAAGGCGTCAACCCTCCAACCGTCATCACCGCCAAGGGCAGCCCGGCTGTCATGTCCCTGGTAAACAGCACCGATGGCGCCATTACTTACATGAGCCCAGACGTTGCAGTGACCACCACGGCCGGTCTGGACGATGCGACCAAAATCGCCACCATCAACAGCGTTGCCCCCAACCTCGCCAACGTCGGTACCGCCGTCTCCGGTGTCACTCCACCTCCAGCGGCCAACCGTGCCGATCCTAACGCTTGGGCACCGATTTTCGCTGCAACGACCAACCCTAGCGATCCAAGCGTTTTTGCTTTCCCAACGACCGGCTACCCGATCATCGGCTTCACCAACATGATCTTCAGCCAGTGCTATGCCGATCCAACCCAGACTGGTCTGGTGCGTTCGTTCCTGACCCAGCAATACGGTACTGGTACCAGTGCCAACGATGCAGCGGTAACGGCTAACCGTTTCGTTCCAATGTCCGCAGCCTTCAAGTCCGCCTTGCGCGGCAGCTTCCTGACCGCCACCAGCGCTCAGTACGTCGGTAACACCAGCGTCTGCAACGCCATCGGTCGTCCGCTGTAACCCTCGCGTCAACGTAGCGCAATACCCGGTCAGCAACGGTGCAAGCCGTTGCTGATTTTTTGCGTATGCCTACAACTCGATATCGCTCATATGAATATTCGATGACAAAGGTTCGGTCCCGATCCCCGGTATCCGCCTTAGTCATATAAGCGACACCGGCCTGCGACAGGCTGGCGTGGCAGCCCACTGTGCAACAGACTAAGGAAGGGTAGTGATGCTCCGCTGCAAACCTCCGGCAAGACTTAATGCTCAAGCGCGCCATGGCGAACCGTCGATATGGGCGCTCAAGCCCGTGGCCCAGGCGATTGCCCTGTTGCTGGTGGCCGGCAGTGCCCAGGCGCAGACTGCATTCAGTGCCGGCTGGTTTGCCGACAAGGGCGCTGCCCAGGCCGCTAGTGCCGGCCAGCCGGGTGTACAGTTGCCGGGCATGCCGCCACCGTTGGCGCAACAGCAGCAGGCCAACCAGCAGTTGCAGCGGTCATTGGCCAACTTCAATAACAGCGTCGCCGCGATTGCCGCGCAACAGGCGGCGCAGGCCGCTGGCCGCCAGGCTGCCCTGGCTCGTCTGCCGACGGTGCCGGACGGCCTGGGGGAGGGCGGCCTGAAGGTCGATACCGGACTGACCCAGGGCTGGCTCAATGCCAAGGCGCCGGTGCAGACCCAGGCCGATGGCAAGACCACCGTGACCATCACCCAGACTGCCGACAAGGCCATTCTCAACTGGGAAACCTTCAACGTCGGGCGCAATACCACCGTCGATTTCTCCCAGCAGTCGAACTGGGCCGTGCTCAACCGGATCAACGACCCACAGTCGCGGCCAAGCGAGATCCAAGGCCAGATCAAGGGCAATGGCACGGTCATGCTGGTCAACCGCAACGGGGTAATCTTCAGCGGTACCAGCCAGGTCAACGTGCGTAACCTGGTGGCCGCCGCCGCAAACATCAGCGACTCCCAGTTCAGCAAGGGGTTGTATGTCGACAGCACCGGCACACAACCGACCTTTACCGATGCCGTGGGGCAGATCCAGGTAGAGCGCGGGGCGCAGATCCAGACCTTGAATCCCGCGACATCCACCGACTCGGGCGGTTATGCCTTGCTGCTGGGCAGCGAGGTGCTCAACGACGGCAGCCTGGTTACCCCGAACGGCCAGGTCACCCTGGCGGCGGGCGACAACTTCTATATTCGCCAAGGGCTATCCACTGCCGGCAACCCGCGTTCGACCACCCGTGGCAACGAGGTGGCCAGCACCCTGAACAGCGGCAGCCGTTCAGGGACGGTGATCAACAGCGGCTTGATCACCGCGTCCACCGGCGATATCACCTTGACTGGCCACCAGGTGCTGCAAAACGGCGTGATCGCCAGCAGCACCTCGACCAATACCCGTGGCACGGTGCACTTGCTCAACTCGGCGGGTGACAGTACCGGCAGCATCACCCTGGGCACGGGCAGCACCACCGCTATCCTGCTCGATGCCAGCACGACCGGCCTGGACAGCCAGCGCGCCGCCGCACTGGCCGCACTCAACGGTAGCCCGAGCAACCTGATCACCGGCAAGTTCGATAACCTGAGCAGCGTGGTCGACCGCATCGAGCAGTCTCGGGTGGAGATCGTCAGCGGCGGTACCGTGGATTTCCAGAACGGTTCGCTGACCCTCGCCACCGGCGGCCAGGTTGCGGTCAGCGCAGGGCAACGCAGCCTGGTGCGCGACGGCTCGATCATCGATGTATCCGGTGCGGTCGGAGTCAAGGTGGCCATGGAGGCCAACTCGATCAAGGTCAACGTGCAGGGCAACGAGCTGCGTGACGCTTCTGGCAACCGTGATGCAGGCAAGCTGAGCAGCAGCGATGTCTGGGTCGATGTGCGTGACCTGGTCTATGTACCGGCCGGCACCGACGGTTACCCCACGGCGCGTTGGTACACCGCCGGCGGCTTGTTGGAAGTCAGCGGTTACCTGGGCACGCAAGGGCATGGCGTCGGCGAGTGGATGGCCCAGGGTGGCACCCTGACGTTTACCGGCAAGGATGTGGTCACCCAGCAGGGCGCCCAGATCAATCTGTCCGGCGGTACCCTGGATGTGCAAAGCGGTTATATCAAACAGACCTGGCTGACGGGCTCCGACGGGCGTCTGTATGAGTTGTCCAGCGCCCCGGGCGACCTGCTCTACACCGGGGTCTACAAGGGGTTCGCCGATACGAGCGTGCGCTGGGGGCAGACGGATTATTACTACAATCCGTTGATCGCTCCGCGCCAGCGTTACGAGCTGGGTTACACCGTGGGTCGCGACGCCGGCAACCTGGTGATTTCGACCGGCAGCGCGGTACTTGAAGGTCAGGTGATCGGTGATGTGTATCAGGGGCCTCAACAGAATCAGGCCGCCAATCCGACCCTCGATGGTTATCAGCAATCGCAGACGGCGGTGGCTCGCCGCGCGCAATTGATCGCCGGCACCTACACACCGATCTATGACCCGATCGCGGGGGTGGTCAATTACAACCTCGGCGCCAGCCTGAATCAGGTCAGCTTCGCGGCCAACCCGACTGCCATCGCTGCGGGCGTGGACCTCGGTTCAGTGGTCCCGGTTAGCCGGCAGGGCACGTTGGTGCTGGACACCAACCAGCTCAACGGTTTCCAGCTGGGCGCAATCAAGGTCGCCGCCAAACAACAGATCGAGGTCGATAACAACCTGAGTGTCACCAATGGCGGCACCATCACCCTCTATGGCCCGCAAGTCACGGTGAATGCCGACCTGACGGCCCGTGGCGGTACGCTGCAATTGGGCAACGTATTGAATCAGATCGACCCTAATCAGTCGTTCAAGCTGCGAGACACGCTGATCGCAGCCCCCGGCAGTTCAGTGGCCAGTACCACCGTGGCCGCGGGTGTAACGCTCAACACCGCGGGCCTGTGGACCAACCAGTTGCTGGACTCGACCGACAACCAGGGCCTGCCCTATGTCAACGGCGGCCTGGTTTCCCTGCGCAGCAGCGGCAATCTGAGCCTGCAGGCCGGAAGCCTGATCGATGTGTCGTCCGGCGCGGTGTTGCAGGCCAACGGCAAGCTCCTCGGCGGCAAGGGGGGCAGCCTGATCCTGGCGGCCAATGCCGGGGGCTTCGGCGTGGGCGGTGTGCTGAGCCTGGGCGGCGATATTCGTGCCGTGGGTGTCAACGGCGGCGGCACCTTGACCCTGCAAAGCAGCCAGGTGGTGATCGGTACGCCGACAACACCGGTAAGCGGTGCGGTCGAACTGGACGGTGACTTCTTCAAGCAAGGTTTCTCGGCCTACGACATCACGGGTAACGAGGGGCTGACCGTCGCCGACGGTACTCAGGTGGACGTGAGCCAACCGGTCTATCGTCTGGGCGACAATGCCACCACCGTCGCTTCCGGCAGCGACCCGGCGCAGGCGCTGCAAATCTGGACACCTGACCTCTATCAACAGGATCCGCTCAAGGGCGTGCTGACTCAACGGCGCGGCGCCAGCTTGAGCCTGAAGGCCGGTACGCTCAACCCCACGGATGCACAGCGGGTGACCACTGTACTGACCGTGGGTAGCGGCGCGGTCATCACTGTCGATCCAGGTCAGGCCATCAGCCTGGGTAGTATTGGCCAGTTGACCGTGAACGGCACTCTGAATGCCTGGGGCGGGAAAGTCAGCCTCAATGAAGTCGGTGCCGTGGACCCTTCGCAGGATGTAAATGGCACAGGTAATAGTCGCTCTATCCTACTCGGCGATGAGGCGCTGATCGATGTCGCGGCAAGGGCGGCCACCGCGGTGGACATGCGTGGGCAAGTCTACGGCCAGGTGTCCGGCGGCGGCTCCATTGTCATCGGCGGCGGTGCAATCAATGCGGCGGCCGGCACCGCCACGGCGGCCGATCTTTTTATCGTGGTGAGCAAAGGTGCGCGCCTGGAGGCCTCGGGCACCCAGGCCAACCTGGATATCGCCGGTCAGGGCCGCACGCTGGTGGCCAGTAATGGCGGCAGCATTTCCCTGGGGTCCAACAATGGCCTCTATCTGTTGGGCAGTTTCACCGCCCGTGCCGGCGGCCAGGGGGCGGCGGGCGGCAGTCTGTCGGTGGTATTGCAGACGCCGCTTTACTCGCTCACTGGCGGCACAGTCCCGATAGCGACCGACCGCGTGTTGCAGGTTCGAGAACTGGTACTGGGGCAAACCGCCGACTCCGGCCTCGCTCCAGACCTCAATGCGCTGGTCTACGGCCACGGGCAACTGGCCGCCGATCAGGTCCAGACGGGTGGATTCGATAATCTCGCCCTCTACAGTCAGGGTTTCCTGTCCTTCAACGGTAATCTGGACCTTCGCTTGGGCCAGAGCCTGCAACTCTATGCTGGTGCATTCACGTTGCCGGAAAATGTGTCGGACAATATTCACGTCCATGTTGCCGCGCCTTCCCTGTTGCTCGCTGGGGTCCAGCCTCCAATCCTCTCATACGATACATCCCCCGTATCCACAGGAGGTTTTTCCAGTTCGTTATTACCGAGCCAAGCTGATTTTTCTGCCGAGGGGGCGGTGATCGACCTGCGCAACAATGTGGTGTTCGGTTCCAAAGGCTCCTTTGTCAAGAGCCGCGATGACCGGGCCCCAGTGGTGCAGCAGGTCGAGCGACGCGGTTTCGATCAGGTGAATCTGACCAGCCAGGGTGACTTGCGCTTTCTGGCAGGTATACCAACAGGTACCGCGACTCCATCGACGCAACTGATCACGGCTGGCGATCTGCATCTGAGCGCCGCGCAGTTGTATCCCGAAACGGGCAGTATCGCGGCAGTGTCAGCGGGGGCAGGGGATACACTGGGAACGCGGCTCTTGACCATAGGTCGCACCACCCAGGCGATTCCCCAACTGCCGTATTCGGCGTTTGGCAGCCTGACCCTGCTCGCCCCCAATATTGAGCAAGGCGGTGTGGTGCGCGCGCCGCTGGGGCTGATTCAACTTGGCAATGGCAGCACCAAACGCGTGGAGTTGCTGCCCGACAGTCTCACTTCCGTCAGCGGCAACGGCCTGATCATGCCTTACGGCGGGACCTCGGACGGGCAGACTTATCTGTACAACGGCCAGAACGTCACCTTGTATGGGCAGACTGGCTTGAGTGGTGGCAGTGGGATCGGCGTGGTCATGGGCGGCCAATCGGTCGTGGTTTCGGCCGGTGCCACTTTGGACCTCTCCGGTGGTGGCGACCTGCTTGGCGCCGGATTCGTTTCCGGCCGTGGCGGCTCCACCGACGCGCGCTACAACCCGCTGGTGCAAGTCAACCCCAACGGCACCTTCGTCTTGCCGGGCCTGGCGACCAACCCGGTGTATGCCATCGTGCCTGGCGTGCAGCAGGTGTATGCGCCGTCGGCGGGCAAGTCCGGCGCGCAGGATCCGGTGCTCGGCCAGCAAATCACCATTGGCGCCGGGGTACCGGGGTTGGCGCCGGGTACCTATACGCTGTTGCCTTCCACCTATGCACTGCTGCCCGGCGCTTTCAGGGTTGAATTGAACGGTCTGGCGGGTGTTGGCACGGGGGCTGGTGCACAGGCCATGCGCAACGGTTCCTGGAGCACTGCCGGGCAACTGTCGATCGCCAATACTGGCATTCGCAACAGCGTTGCCAGCCAGGTCATCCTGACATCGGCGAATGTATTGCGCACCTATTCGCAATATAACGAAACCAGCTATGACCAGTTTGCTATCGCCGATGCCGCCAGATTGGGCGTACCGCGCCCGATGATCGAAGCGGATGCGAAGAGCCTGCAACTGAACCTAGTGCAAGGTGCAACCGGCAGCGCCTTTTCGTTCGACGGCATCGGTCGCTTTGGTGCCGCTGAGGGCGGCCATGCCGGTACGGTCGGGGTGATCAGTTCGGGAGGCGCAATCGAGGTAGTATCAGCGGGAACACTTGCTCCGGCATCCTTTGTCGGGGTGACGGTAGACGATCGCAGCCTGAATGCCTTGGGCGCCGCAAGCCTGATGATCGGTGGCATGCCGGCGATCAGCTATGGACAGGGAGGAAATTACATCGGTTTGGGCTCCAACCTCAGCAGCAGCGTGGTGTTGCGTAGCGGCGCGAAACTGGCGGCTCCAGAGGTGCTGTTGGTGTCCAGCGGCGGAGCGATCACGGTCGAGCAGGGCGCCTCGATCAATACTCTAGGTATGGGGCCTACGGCATACGATGCCAGTCAGGGTTATATCTACGACCTGACGACGGTTGGCTTCCCCAGTACCACCCGCTACAACTTCCTCGGGGTTTCCAATGGCTTGCTCCAGGTTCTGGCACCTTCGTTGCCAGGTGACGCGGGCATCCATGTCGGGGTCTGCAGCTCGGCATCTTGCACGGGCCAGACCGAACTGTATTCCTCGGGCTCTATCGTCGTGGGCACGGGCAATGATTTCGTGCTTGCCGATAACGTACGCTATGGCACGCGCCACCTGACCCTGGCCCTGAGTGCCATCAACCTCGGAAGCGACCAGGCCCTGGCCGATGCCGCCACCCGCAACCTGTTGCCGGCAGGTCTGAGTTTGAATCAGAGCGTGCTGACACGCTTGCTCAAGGGCGATACCCAATACGGTGCTCCGGCCCTGGAAACCCTTGAACTGGCCGCTCACGACAGCGTGAATGTGTACGGCAGCACAACACTCGATACCTACGACCCTTTGACCGGCAAGTCGCTGCTCAGCAATCTGATCCTCAGTACCCCGGCCATTTATGGCGCCGGCGGTGCGGCTGATGTGGCGACCATTCACACCGCCGACCTGATCTGGAACGGCGCTGCCAACCCCGCTGGCAATGTGGTCGCCGGCGGTGCTGGCACAGGCAGCGGACGCTTGAATCTGCAGACCGAAACCCTGGAGTTCGGCTATGGTCCGTACGCACAACCCAATTCGGTCGCCAGCCTGGACCGGTTGCTCCTTGGCTTTTCCCAGGTCGATATCAGCGCCAGCCAACGGGTGACTGCCAACCACAAGGGCAGTCTGTCGGTGTACCAGAGCCAGGGCGCTTATCAGGCGGGCTCGGGCTTTGCCTATAGCGGTGGCAACCTGAATATCTCCACGCCCTTGTTGACGGGCGAAGCCGGCTCGGTGAACACCATCACCGTCGGTGGCGCGCTCAATGTCACGGCACTGTCCGGCACCCAGACCCGCACTGGCGGCCAGGGTGCAAAACTTTCGTTGAACGCCAACAGCCTGGCCCTGGACACCGCCGTGGTGTTGTCCAGCGGTCAATTGAACCTGACCGCTACGCAAGACCTGACGCTGGGTGACGGCGCGCAGATCGATATGGCCGGCCGAGCGATCAAATTCAATGATGTGACCCAATACAGCTGGGGCGGCGACGTCACCCTCAAAAGCATCACCGGCAATATCTACCAGGCCGCAGGTTCGCGTATCGACTTGTCGGCGCACAACAACCGTGCCGGTCAATTCACCGCCCAGGCCGTGGACCCGGCGGAAGGACTGGTCGACCTGCAGGGCAGCATCCTTGGCAGCAGCAGCGGCTTCTACGATGCCGGAGGTACCTATCTGCCTTACCTGGGCGGTTTTGCCAATATCCAGGCGCAGCGTCTGGGGGCAAATGGCGCTGAAGACGCTTCATTCGCCGCCCTCAACCAACGCCTGAACGCCGGGCAGGTCTATGGCGCCCGTACCTTCCAGATCAAGCAGGGCAACCTGACCATCGGCAATGACCTCAAGGCCAATGCCATTGTGATTTCGCTGGATAACGGCAGCCTGCTGGTCAACGGCAAGGTCGATGCCAGCGGCGTTCAGGTGGGCAGTATCAATCTGTCGGCCAGCCAGGGTCTGACTCTGGCCGGTAACGCAGTTCTGGATGCCCACGGCAGCGGTTTGCAAGTCGACAGCCAAGGCAAGATCATCGATTCGCCGAATCGCGCCATGGTCGAGCTGAATTCCGGCCAGGAACTGTTGACTCTGGCCAGTGGCGCCACCATCGACCTAAGGGCCGGCACTGGCGTGGCGTTGGGCAGCGGGCCGGGCCAGAACGATGGCCGGGCACGCGGCACCCTGGAGCTCGATGCACCGCGCCTGGGAGGGGTCTCGGCCGGCGATATCGCCATCGATGCCAGCGGTAACCTGGCGATTCGCGGGGCGCGCTCCATCGCGGTCAATGGCACCTGGCAGTATAGCGATGCGCCGCTGGGAACCGACCCTGCGGCCAGCGGCCGACCTTACCAGGTGATCACCCAGTCTTACCTGGATGGCATCGACCGGCAAAACAGCGCATTTGTCGATGCGGCGCTGCTTAACAACAATCTGCTGCAGAACAAACTCGCGGGTTTGTATAACGCTACTTATGGTGATGTTCTGCACCTGCGCCCTGCAGTAGAGATTGTCAGTGCCACGCCGGGTGGCGACCTGGTGGTCCAGGGTGATATCGACCTGTCGGGTTATCGTTACGCCAGCCTCAACCCGTTCACCCAGAAAACCGGGGTGTACGGTTCTGGCGAAGTGGGCAAGCTGGCCTTGCGCGCCGGCGGTGACCTTAATATCTACGGCAGCATCACCGACGGCTTTGCGCCGCCTCCGAAGACCGATGACGACACAGGCTGGTTGCTGTTGTCCGGGATCGACTTCTCGGGTGGCAATATCGTGGTACCCGGGGCGGGCGTGACCCTGGCCGACGGTACCCGTTTCCCGGCGGGCTCGACGCTGAACTACGATGTACCGCTCAGGGCCGTGACCCTGGTGTCGGGCACGCGTTTGCCCGTCAGCGTGACCCTGGACCAGCCATTGTCGCTGCCCGCCGGCACCGTGCTGGCTGCCGCTGTACGCGACAGCAACGGCAACCTGTTGTTCGCCGCCGGTACGCTGTTGACCCAGGCACAAAACCTGCCGGCCGGCACACAACTGGATGCCGGCACGCTACTAAGCGCCGATACCGCCCTGCGTGCATTCAGTTGGCCGAAGGGCGTGGCGTTGCCGAGCATCGCCGGCAGTTCCCAGTCATCAACCAATGTGCTCACACTCAATGGTGATCTGGCCCTGGCCCGCGGCGCACTGATTCCTTCAGGGACCAATGTGCTGCTGCCGGGCGGCGTGGGTTCGGTGCAACTGCGCCCTGAAGTCGCCGGACGCCAGGGCGAGCTCTGGGGCATAGCCCCAATGCTTGCCGAGGGCTCCCAATCATGGTCATTACGTTTGGTGGCAGGAGCGGACACCTCTGCGGCGGACAATCGTGTTGTGCAAGTTAGTCCTGTCCATGGCGACCTGCAGCTCGCCGACAGCCATTATGGTATGTATCGCGTTGGGACTCCGGTCTACACCGCACAAGGATCTCTTGATGCTTGGGGTGATCTCAGCATGGTTGGCCAACCTGTTGATTTCGTTGCCATAGGTTGGCCAACGTTCTGTACTGATATACCTGGAGATTGTGGAATAGATCCAAACGGGCCCTATACAGTCAAGGCGGGTAGCTCGCGCTTCAGTGTCATCCGCACAGGGGCTGCCGATCTTGAACTGGTGTCCGGCGGCAATTTGAGCATGGATTCGTTGTTTGGCGTCTACACAGCTGGCACGTCCTCCAGCGTGACTTCGGCCAATGACCCTTATAACCAGCCTAGGGCTCTGGGCCCTAATGGAACCGTCCTCAGTAGTGGCGGCGACAATCTGGTAAACGGCGGCAGCGACAGTGTTTATCGCGCCTGGTATCCCGGGGGCGGTGGTAACCTTACGCTCAAGGTCGGTGGTGATTTGAGTGGGAATATTGTCTTGCCCACCAATAATGGGATAACCAAACCCAATGGAGATACCGACCATGATTCGGCTAGTACCTCCGACTGGCTTTGGCGTCAGGGTAGTGGCAATGTCAATACAGGAACCTCACCACAGCCGACTGCATGGTGGATCAATTTCGGTACCTACGCTGCATCGCTGAGCGCCCCTCCCGGTGTCGATCAGATGCTCGGCTTTACCGGGTTCGGTACCTTGGGCGGCGGTAACCTGAACGTTCAGGTTGCAGGCAGTGCGGGTATCTTGGCGGGCATGGCTGGTCATGACATCGGCGGCGATAGTGTCAACCCGCGTACCCAGGGATTGGTATTGGCCGTGGGGAGCACGGGGCGAGTCGCCGCCGATGGCAGCGTGCAGGTGACCGGGGGCGGCAACCTGACCTTGAGGGTGGGTGGGGATCTGAACCCGGCAGCGACCGCCGCCATCAACAATCAGGCCACCGACGATCAGAACGGGGTAATCACCAACTTGCGTGGTCACGTCGTATTGGACAGCACCACTGTTGGCGCATTGACACTCTTGTATGGCAGTAACGACAGACAGCAGGCGCCTGGAGAAACCCGTGGCTACACAGCCTTCACTTCAACGCGAAGCCTTGCGGGCGGGGGCCTGACGTTGGTACCGGGAGATGCAACCTTTGACCTGTCGACGTTGGGCGATCTGGTCGTACAAACGGTGAGCGACCCAGGGCGCGTCGTTGCGCTGAATGCGTCGCCTTACCTGGCCAGCGATGGCAGCCATGGCAATGGCCTGAGCTGGTTCTCGCTGTGGACCGACCACACGGCCATCAACCTGTTCTCAGCGGGCGGCAACCTGACGCCAGTGTTCGCAGGGGCGGCCTCCGACAATGCCGTGGTCTATCCTTCTATCCTGAATGGCATTGCCGCGAACGGCAGTATTTATTACGGTGATGCGGCCAACAGCAACTCTGCTGCTACCGTTGCCGCCGCGCTAACCCTGGCGCCCTCGAACAAAGGGCAGTTGCAGCTTCTGGCCGCCAATTCGATCTATGGCGGTAATCTGACGATCAGCCAATCCAGCGCAAACCCGGACGCGCTGACCACGCCTGAACGGCCTGCATTTGTTGCACAATCGTCAAGCGGTCTTCCAATTGCTGGCAGTAGCAATCTATCGGCGGATGGCAACCAGCTCTTCTTCGGCAGCGTCGGGCCTTTGTTCGCGTTCGGTCCCGATAGTGTTTCTGGACAGTGGAACCCAGACGCTGAGCCTGCACGCTTCTATGCGCTGACTGGAGACCTGATCGGGGTAAGAACGGGTCGTATCGTTACTTACAGTGTTACCTCCGATTCCCGTTATGGTCAAACCTGGTATGAAGGCGGTGGACCGGTCTGGATGCAGGCGGGGCGAGATATTGTCAGCAGTGGTAGTTCACCTGCCGGAGAAGTCGACTATCGAAGTACCTATCGAACAGTTGGCAACCTCTTCGTCCAAAACAACCCCACCGACATCTCCCTGGTCTCGGCCGGTCGCGACATCCTCTACAGCAACTTCAATGTCGCCGGTCCCGGCACCCTGGTGGTCAGTGCGGGGCGCAATGTCCTGATGGCGGACAAGACCAGCATCACCAGCCTCGGCGCCGTGGTACCTGGCGACTCCCGCCCGGGCGCCAGCATCGTCATGCAGGCCGGCGTCGGCCCCAACGGTCCTGACTACCAGGCCTTTATCGCCCCCTACCTGGACCCGTCGAATCAGGCCCAGGCCGGAACGCCGCTGGCCAGCCAGCCGGGCAAGGTGGCCAAGACCTACGACACCGAACTGGTGGCCTGGCTCGGCGAGCGTTATGGCTTTACCGGCAGCGTCGACGAAGCACGAGCCTATTACGCCGCGCTACCGCCCCAGCAGCAGGACATCTTCGCCCGCAGCGTCTACTTCGCCGAACTCAAGGCCGCCGGCCGCGAATACAACCTGGTCGGTGGTATCCGCCAGGGCAGCTACCTGCGCGGTCGAGATGCGATTGCCGCGCTGTTCCCGGAGAAGGACGTCGCCGGCAACCCGATCCTCTACCAGGGCGCGATCACCCTCTATGGTCCATCGGGCGTACACACCAACTTCGGCGGCGATATCCAGATGCTTGCCCCCGGTGGCGGCCTGGTGTTCGGTATCGAAGGCGCCGCACCGCCGTCCACGGCGGGGATCATCACCCAGGGCCAGGGCGACATCCAGTTGTTTGCCCAGAACAACATCCTGCTGGGCCAGAGCCGGGTCATGACCACCTTCGGCGGTTCGATCACCGCCTGGTCGGCCGCTGGCGACATCAACGCCGGTCGCGGTTCCAAGACCACCGTGGTCTATACGCCGCCCAAGCGGGTCTATGACTCCTGGGGCAACGTGAGCCTGTCGCCGGCGGTGCCGAGCACCGGGGCCGGTATTGCCACCCTGAACCCGATTCCGGAGGTGCTGCCGGGGGATATCGACCTGATCGCGCCACTGGGCACCATCGATGCGGGGGAGGCGGGGATCCGCGTCTCGGGCAACGTCAATATCGCCGCCTTGCAGGTGGTGAACGCGGCGAATATCCAGGTGCAGGGCAAGTCTTCGGGCGTGCCGGTGGTGGCCTCGGTCAATACCGGGGCGATCACCTCGGCCAGCGCCGCGGCCACCTCGGCGGTCCAGGCTGCCGACAACGTTGCACGCCAGCAGCAGGCCAGTGCGCGACAGAACCAACCCTCGGTGTTCAGCGTGCAGGTCCTGAGCTTCGGCCAGGAACGCCTGGAGCCTTCGGGCGACGGTGCCAGCCGTGGCACGCCGAACTACAACCCCGACAGCCCGGTGCAGGTGCTGGGTGCCGGGACGTTGAGCGAGCAGGCCCGGGCCCGTCTGACCGAGGAGGAGAGGGGCAATCTGACCTTGTAATGAACCGATGTTTCTCCTCAGGGGCGGCCGTAATGGCCGCCTTTTTTTTGCCTGCGAAACCGTCTTCCACACACCTCGAACGCCGCCATGGAATGAAGCTTTTATGACAAAAGTTCGGTAGCACAAGGCCAGCCCGGTCATGGATATGTGAAGCGGTCAAGGGCACGCAAGGGGACCTGTCCCCATGCCATGGCAAGGCCGGCAGAGAGACGAGGAGAACTATGGAACGTTACTCGAAGGTGGGCATGCAGGAACTGGATCAGCGTTTGTCGAAGATCGTCGAGGCGGCCCGCAAGAAGCCCGTCTCGGTCTATCGCTACGGCGCGCCCTGGGTCTGGATTGTCTCCCAGGACGATTGGCAGGGCGCCCTGAAGGAAGTCTCCAGCTATATCCCGCCCGGCCATTCCCTGGTGTTGCTGCGTCCGCAGATCGACGACCTGCTCGACGACGATCGTGAATTCCTGCGCTCGCTGAATGCCGACTCCGGCATGCAGATCGCCCCCCAGACCGTCATGCACATTCTCTTGCTGCAACTGCTGTATTCGGTACCCAGCGAGCAGCAACTCTACGAGCAGCTCAATTACAACCTGCTGTTCCGCTGGTTCGTCGGCCTCGACCTGAACCAGAAGGTCTGGAACTTCAGTGTGCTGAGCAAGGACATCGCCACGCTGCTGGATCACCCACAGGCGGTGCTGTTGATCCAGAAAATCATCGGTGAAGTGTTCTGCGGCGCCTTGCTGCAGATGCCGGAGTTCTCCCTGAACTTCGCCCAGCTGCATACCTGGCTGGCCCGGCACCCGTCGATATCGAACGTGAATAACTGAAGTGTCCGGGGTATTGACCCGGGCCCATACGGCCTCGACTGCGTTCGTGGCCATTTTGAATCAAGGGGGCGGTGTGGAGCATTTGTTCTTCAAGAGGGCACGACCGGGACTGGCCGGGCACTGGCTGCCGGTGTGTGGCGGCCTGGTCCTGGCGGTGCTGGGGCGTCCGCTGCTGGCCGATGACGCGCCGGCCAAGTTGGTCGACGTCAACGAATATGTCGTGCGTGGCAACACCGTGCTGCAAGCGCGGGATATCGAGGAAGCGGTGTACCCGTTCCTCGGTCCGCAAAAGGCCCTGAGCGATATCGAGGGCGCCCGCGAGGCCTTGCAGAAAAGCTACCAGGCCAAGGGTTATCAGTCGGTGTACGTCGAGTTGCCGGAGCAGAAGGTCGAGGGCGGCATTGTCTACCTGCAGATCAGCGAAACCAAGGTCGGTCGGGTCCGGGTGGTCGGTGCCCAGCACTATTCGCCGGTGGAGATCCGTGACGATGTCCCGGCCTTGAAGGAAGGCGACGTCCCCAACTTCGCCCATGTCCAGAGTGAACTGGCGGCGCTGAACAAGAGCCCCGGCCGCCAGGTCATGCCGCTGGTCCGCGAAGGCCAGCGCCCGGGGACCATGGACGTCGACCTGCAAGTCGACGACAAGAACCCCTGGCACGGCAGTGTCGGCCTGAACAACGACCACAGCGCCGACACCAAGGACCTGCGCGCCGTCACCTCGATCGGCTACGACAACCTCTGGCAGTTGGGCCACAGCATCTCCCTGACCTATTTCACCGCACCGGAGGACCAGAGCAATGCCAAGGTCTGGTCCGGCTCTTACAGCGCACCGCTGAACGACCGCTGGGCCGTGCAGTTTTCCGGTTACCAGTCCGACAGCAACGTCGCCACCATCGGCGGCAGCAACGTGCTCGGCAAGGGCCATTCCTATGGCGTCTCGGGCATCTACACCGTGCCGGGGGGCGGCATCTGGTCCAACTCGCTGTCGCTGGGGGTGGACTTCAAGGACTTCAAGGAGCAGCTCAAGCTCGGCGGCAGCAGCGACACGGTACCGCTCAAGTACGCACCGCTGACCTTCGGTTACAACGGCTACCGCTACACCGAGAAATCCCAGCTGGGTCTGGGCCTGAGCCTGGTGGTCGGTACCCGGGCGTTCTTCGGCTACGGCAGCAATGACCAGGACTTCGATAACAAGCGTTACCGCGCCAGCCCCAGTTTCGCCCTGCTCAAAGGCGACCTGAGTTACACCCAGGATATTTTCGGCGAGTGGCAGAGCGCGT
Source organism: Pseudomonas gingeri (assembly GCF_013385425.1). Lineage (GTDB taxonomy): Bacteria > Pseudomonadota > Gammaproteobacteria > Pseudomonadales > Pseudomonadaceae > Aquipseudomonas > Aquipseudomonas gingeri_D. The sequence continues at coordinate 127,226 of NZ_JACAQA010000003.1, forward strand.
CCAAGACCTCGTTCCAACTGGCCTCCGGGCCGCTGATTTCCAACGAGCAGATGTCCGCCGGCGGCGCCACCTCGGTGCGCGGCTACCTCGCCGCGGAAGTCACCGGCGATCAAGGCTTTCTGTTTTCCCAGGAGCTGCGCACGCCGTCCCTGGCCAAGTACCTGGGCAGCTATGTCCAGGAGTGGCGCTTGTATGCCTTCGCCGAGGGTGCCCAGTTGTACCTGCGCGAGCCGCTGCCTGAACAGAAAGCCGATTACAGCCTGGCCAGTGTCGGTCTCGGCACTCGGGCCAGCCTGAGCAAATGGCTGTCCGGCAGCCTCGACTGGGGCTACCCGCTGGTCAACGGACCGAACACGCAGAAGCAGGACTCGCGTTTGCATTTCAGCCTGCAAGCGACTTTCTGAACCTAATTACGGAGCAATTTTCATGCAGCGCCTGATGATATCCCTGTTGATCTGCCTGGGCCTCGCGCTCCCGGCGACCGCCAATGCCTGGTGGCAGGACGACTGGCACTACCGCAAGCAGATTACCGTCGACACCACGGCACAAGGCGCGGCGATCAACGACGCTCCCGGCCGTAGCAGCCTGCTGGTACGCCTGCATACCGGCAACTTCACCTTCGACGGGGTCAAGGAGGACGGCTCGGACCTGCGCTTTGTCGCGGCGGACGACAAGACCCAGCTCAACTACCAGATCGAAAGCTTCGACCCGCTGATGGGCATGGCGCTGATCTGGGTCGATGTGCCCAAGGTCGAAGGGGGCCAACGCCAGGACCTGTGGATGTACTACGGCAACGCGAAGGCACCGGCGATCAGCAACGGCCAGCTGGCTTTCGATCCCAACTACACCGCGGTCTATCACTTCGACGGCGCGGTGGGTACGCCACCCAAGGATGCCACAGCTTTTGCCAACAACGCGCAGAACGCCACTGGCAACCGTATCGACGGTGTGATCGGTGGTGCCTTGCAGTTGGGCGGCCAGGCCTTGTCGCTGCCGGCCAGCCCGTCGCTGCAATACAGCGCCGGCGGTGCCCTGACCCTGAGCGCCTGGGTGCGCCTGGACCAGGCCACGGGCGAGCAGTCGGTGATCACCCGCCGTGAAGGCGCTCATGCCTTTGTGCTCGCTGTCAGCCAGGGCACGCCATTCGTGGAGGTCAATGGCCAGCGCGGGGTTTCGACCCAGGCGCTGAACCCGGGGCAATGGCAGCACCTGGCCGTCACCGTCCAGGGCAGCAAGGTGACGCTGTTCGTCAACGGTCGCGAGACCGCGAGCCTGGCCCAGGAAGTCCCTGCGTTCAACTCGCCGATCGCCGTGGGTGCCGAGTTGCCGGTCGCCGCCGCCGATCCGGCGGCTCCGGTCGCCGCGCTCTACCAACCCTTCCAGGGCGCCATCGACGAACTGCGCCTGTCCAAGGTCGTGCGTCCGGCCGCCGCGTTGCTGGCCGATGCCATGTCCCAGGGGGCCGAATCGAAGCTGGTGGCCTATGGTGCCGATGAAGAGCAGTCGGGCTTCGGCTTCGGCAGCCTGGGCTTCCTGCTCAAGGCGGTGCCGGCGGACGCCTGGGTGATCATCGCGGTCCTGGTGCTGATGATGTTCCAGTCGTGGTTCATCATGATCCGCAAGAACAGCGCCCTGGGCCGGGTCAGCCGGGCCAACGAGATCTTCCGCGAACAATTCGCCCAGATCGGCACCCGCCTGGAAATGTTTGCCGACGACCAGGACCTGGCCCGACGCCTGGAGCATTCCTCGCTGTGGCGCCTGTACCTGGTGGCGGTCAAGGAGATCCGTACTCGCCGTGCCCAGGGCGCCGATACCTCGACGGTCTCGGCGGCGACCATCGAGGCGATCCGCTGCTCCATGGACGGCGTGCGCACCCGGGAAAACCAGCAACTGAGCTCGAAGCTGTCGACCCTGTCCAATGCCATCGCCGGCGGCCCTTATATCGGCCTGCTCGGCACCGTGCTGGGGATCATGGTGGTGTTCCTCGGCACGGCCATGGCCGGTGACGTGAATATCAACGCCATCGCCCCCGGCATGGCGGCGGCCTTGCTGGCCACGGCCATGGGCCTGTTTGTCGCGATCCCGGCGCTATTCGGCTACAACCGCCTGATCACCCGCAACAAGGAAGTCAGCGCCGACATGCGGGTGTTCGTCGACGAGTTCATCACCCGCCTGGCCGAGATGCACGGCGAGAGCCACTCCCACGAAAACGCCCAGCGCCGTGGCCTGCATGCCGATCAACCAACCACGTCGATTCCGGCCTGAGGGGAACAGCCATGGCTAGCGTAAATGCCTCCCACGACGATGACGATGATGCGCCAGTGGACAGCATCAATATCACGCCCCTGGTGGACGTGCTGATGGTGGTGCTGGTGATGTTCATCCTCACCGCCACCGCCCAGGTCTCGGGCATCCAGATCCACCTGCCCAAGGCCAGCGCCTCGGTGTCGCTGTCCCAGGCCAAGACCAAGGCCATCTCGGTCAACGACGGTGGCCAGGTGTTTCTCGACGCCTATCCGGTGACGCTGCCGGAGCTGGAGGAGCGCCTGCGCATCGAGAAGGCCCAGAGTCCGGACTTTCCGATCATCGTGCGCGGCGACGCCACGGTGCAGTACCAGAAAGTCATCGAAGTGCTTGACCTGCTGCGGCGCCTGGAGTTGTCCCAGGTCGGGCTGGTCACCGGCAAACCGACCCAGGGCTGACCATGACCGCGAAATTACCGATCAGCCCCGACCCCGTGAAGAAGTCGCCGTTGCGCCCGTTGAAATGGGGCGCGGGGCTGCTGCTGGGGGCCGTTGCGGCCTGGTTCCTGTGGCAGTGGGCCCACGACATGAGTGGTGTGCGCCGGGAGGCACCGAAGGTGCCGATGCTGATTCCGTTGCCGCCACCTCCGCCACCGCCACCCGAGCCGGAAAAACCCAAGGAGCCGGAAACCCCGGTGGAAGAAAAGATCCCCGAACCGACCCCGGAACCGGAACAGGTCAAGCCCCAGGACGAAGCGCCGCCGTCACCGGTCAACGACCTGGAAAACCCGATGCAGATCGACGGCGACGCCCAGTCTGGCGGTGACGCTTTCAACATCGGCGCGGGCAAGGGCGGCGGCATGGCCGGAGCCGGAGGAGGGCGCCTGGGTAACGGCACCTACAGCCAGTTCCTGGCGTATTCCTTCCAGCGTTTGCTCAAGGAAGACCCGCAACTGCGCAACCTGGCTTTTGCGCTGCAGACCGATATCTGGCTGAGCGCGGCCGGAGAGATCACCCGGGCCGAGCTGGTCAAGTCCAGTGGCGATCCGAAGCTCGATGCCCAGGTACTGGCCGCCCTGCGCGCCGCGCCGCGTTTGAGCGAACGGCCGCCGGCCTCGATCACCCTGCCGGTGCGTATTGCCTTGCAAGGCCGGCGTCCCGGCTAGTTCACCCCATTCGCAGTCTTGTCATAGGAGTTGTGTGCAAATGATTTCCAATGTGAATCGATTGAGCCTGGCGGTCGGCCTGGTCATCGCGACCCTGGTCGGCCAGGCGGCAGCGGCAACGCCCGCGGCGCCGTCGGAAAACGCCACGATCAACCTGATCCGCCTGCTGGTGCAGCAGGGCGTGCTCAAGCAGGAACAGGCCGACGGGCTGATCGCCCAGGCCGAGAAAGAAGCCCTGCAGGCGCGCCAGGCCAGCGCCGTTGCCGCCAGCGGGCCGCCCGCGACGCCAGGCGAGGTTCGCGTGCAATACGTCCCGGCCATTGTCCGCGATCAGATCCGCGACCAGGTCAAGGCCGAAGTCATGGCCACCGCCAAGCAGGAAAACTGGGCGCAGCCCAATACCTTCCCGGATTGGGTCTCGCGCATCAGCTTCGACGGCGACCTGCGCCTGCGCGACGAGTCGCGTTATTACTCCAGCGGCAACAGCAACCAGATCGTCGACTTTGCCAAGCTCAATGCCAGCGGCCCCTACGACGTCAACCCGAAAACCAGCACCAGCCTGCCACCGTTGCTCAACACCCGCGAAGATCGCGGCGACTCCCTGCGCATCCGCGCCCGGCTGGGTATGAAGGCGGTTGTCGCCCCGGACTGGACCGCTGGCATCCGCATCGGCACCGGTACCGACAACAACCCGGTCTCGACCACCCAGGTGCTCGGCGGTGGTTTCGCCAAGAAAGACCTCTGGCTCGACCAGGGCTACCTGACCTGGAAGTACTCCGACCGCTTGAGCCTGACCGGCGGGCGTATCGCCAACCCGTTCTTCTCCACCGACATCTTGTATTCCCCCGACCTGAACTTCGACGGCGTGGCGGCGATCTTCAACCAGAAGCTCAATGCCGACTGGGGCGTGTTCGGCACCGTTGGCGCGTTCCCCATCGAGTACAGCTCCGACACCGCCAGCAGCAACGGCTATGACAAGCAAAAAAGCGCCGACAAGTGGCTTTACGGTCTGCAAGCCGGGGCGACCTGGCAGTTCAGCGAGCACAACAAGCTCAAGGGGGCGTTGGCCTACTATCGTTTCGACGACATCGAAGGCCAGCGCTCCGACACCTGTAGACCTTGGGCCGGGGACCCGGGTTGCAGCTCCGACGGCACCCGCGCCGCGTTCATGCAGAAGGGCAACACGGTGTTCCTGCTGCGGGACATCGCCATCAACCCTTTGACCCCGACCACCACGGCACAACCGCAATTCGTCGGCCTGGCCTCGAAGTTCAATCTGCTGGACCTGAACCTGGTGCTCGACAGCGACCTGCCGGAAGACTTCAAGCTGCGCAGCCAGGCCGACTACGTGCACAACCTGGGCTACGACGAAGGCGAAATGAACCGACGGGCCGCGGGCCAGATCGTCAACAACCTGGACAACGACGGCAAAATCCAGAGCGGCGCCAATGCCATGATGGTCCAGTTCACCCTCGGCAACGCCCTGGACCTCAAGCGCCAGGGCGACTGGAACGTCTTCGGCGGCTACAAGTACATCCAGCCGGATGCCTTGCCCGACGGTTTCAACGACAACTCGTTCCACCTCGGCGGGACCAACGCCAAGGGCTTCTTCCTCGGGGCCAACTACGGCCTGGACAAGAACGTGATCGCCACCGCGCGCTGGCTCAACTCGGAGGCGGTGTATGGCGCGCCGTTCGATATCGATGTCATGCAGCTTGAAATCAACACGCGCTTCTAAGCGCGAGGGAGACCCCATGAACATGCGAGCCCAGGTGCGTTGGTCGACGTTGTTGCTGCTGGTCGGCGTGGCGCTGGCCAATGGCGCGTCCGCCGAAGGCATGGAAGAGCGCCTGCGCACCCAGTTGCGTAGCACCACCCAGCAATTGCAAGCGTTGCAGAGCGAACAGGCCCAGGCCGGCGCGGCACGGATCGCCGCCGAAAACCAGACCAAGGCGGCCCAGGCGCAGATCAAGCAGCTCGAAGCAGAGCTGGCCAAGGCCAAGGGGTTGAGCGAGCAGTTGGCCGGCCAGCAACAGAACCTGCAAAACCAGGCCCAGGCGTTTGCCGCCGCCAGCAACGAACAGTTGGGCAAGTTCAAGAAAGCCTATGACGACCTGCTGGTGCTGGCCAAGGCCAAGGAAGCCGAGCGCGCGCGCTTGCAGGTGCAGTTGACCGAGCGTGACATACAAGTGCAGCAATGTTCGGTCAAGAATCAACAGATGTACGGGGTCGCCAAGGAGATCCTCGCCGCCTACGAAAAAATCGATGTGGCCGAGGTGATGAAGATTCGCCAGCCGTTTGCCGGCGGGGCCCGGGTCAAGTTCGAGGAAATGGCGCAGACCTTCGGCGACAACCTCTACAAGAACCAGTTCGATGCGACCCACGCATCCGTCAATCAATGACCTGCAAGGAAGAACAATTTATGAGCGAACAATTGATCGAGCACGTGACCCCGGACAGCCTGACCGAACTGCTGCAAGGCGCCGGCTACCGGGTCAATCGCACCGAGCAGAACGGTATCGTGCAACTGCTCAGCGCCAGCCAGGGCATCGGTTACGCCGTGCGCTTCGGTAATCCAGCGGCCGGCGAGGGGGGTTATGTCGACTTCACCTACAGCTGTGCCCTGCGGGTGCAAGGTGAGCTGCCGGCCGGCCTGGCCGAGTTGTGGAATGCTTCGCGGCGTTTTGCCCGCATGTCGGTACAGGGCGAGTTCCTGGTGATGGAAATGGATGTGGTGGTGGCCGCCGGTGTCAGCGCCAACTACCTGCACGGCAACCTGGAACTCTGGGATCGCCTGCTGCAGGAGTTCATTGTCTACCTGCGTGACTACAGCCAGCGGGCGGCGCAGTTGCAGGCCCAACCGCAAGCCGGTGTCGAGCCTGTGGCCCATGAGGAGGAGGCGACCCTGTGAAAAAACGCAACCTGTTGGCCGGCGCCGGTGTGCTGGCCGTGCTGGTCGGTGCGGTGGCCCTGGTCATGCGCCCGGGCAGCGATCCGGTGGCGGCGGTGCAGCCGGCACCTGCCACGCTGCAACCGACGTCGAACGCCCCGGCCGTGGCCCGCCTGGGTAACCAGCAAGTCGATGCCCAGGAACTGAAAGCCGTGTTTGCGGCCCTGCCGGCCGATTCCCGTGAGCAACTGCGTGGCAATCGTGCAGCCCTGGAAAGCTGGCTGCGGACGCGCCTGGCGGAAAAGGCGCTGATCGAACAGGCCGATGCCCAGGGCTGGCCGCAGCGCCCGGATATCGAGCAGCAGACCCGCGCCGCCGCCGAGCAGATCGTCTTTCGCAGCTACCTGGCGTCGGTCAGCCAGGTGCCGGCGGACTACCCCAGCGCCGAGGAACTGCAACAGGCCTATGACAGCGGCAAATCGGCCTGGCAGACGCCGCCGTTGTACCGGGTCAGCCAGATTTTCCTCGCCGTGCCGGATCAGCAGTCGCTGGAAAGCGTGCGTAAACAGGCGGTGGAACTGAGTCGTCGGGCCCAGGCCGCACCGGGCGAGTTCGCCGCGCTGGCGGGCCAGTATTCCCAGGATCGCGACAGCGCCAAGCGCGGTGGCGATGCCGGTCTGCAACCGCTGCAGCAACTGCTGCCGGAGGTGCGTGGCGCCGTGTCGCGGCTCAAGACCGGTGCGGTGGCGGATCCGGTGCAGAGTCCGGCGGGCTTCCATATCGTCAAGCTCAACGAAATGCAGCCGGCGCGCACTGCGACCCTGGACGAACTGCGTGACCGTCTGCGCGAAGCGTTGCGCAGCCAGCGTCAGGAACAGATTGCCAAGGCTTACCTGGCAGGCATGCTCAACACCGCGACCTTGAGTATCGACGGTGCGGCCTTGAACCAGGTGCTGGAAGAAAAGCCCTGACAAGAAATTGCCATTGGATGGTTGGGCGTCCCCGGATGCCGACAGGGAGTCAGTATTATGTCGTTGAATGAAGACGCCCCGCGAGTGGGCGTCATGGACTACCACAGCCCGAGCGAGCCGCACGAGCCCTGGCTGGCCTTGGCCAGGCTGATGGAACCGCAGATGGCCCAGGTCTTTCTGGCCAGTGCCCGCTGCGGCTGCTTTATGCAGGCGGCGCGCAGCTTGAATATCAAGTCGACCCAACTGCGCAAGCAGTTGGCGTTGCTGGAAGAACGCGCCAATCGACCACTGCTCGTGTATGAGGGCAGTAGCCTGATCCTCAGCCGCGACGGCCAGCAGTTGCAGGCGCAACTGCTCGCTTTGGCCCATGAACGACGTCTGCCGATCATGGAACAGCCGTTGGTACGCCTGGCGATTGCCGAATCGATCCTGCACGACATCCTCGGTCGCGACCTGATCGCGCTGTTGCGCCGCAATGCCAGCATCCGCCTGGAAATCATCCCGGTGGACAGCGTGATGTCCTTGCAGGCCTTGAGCGCCGACGTGGTGGTCTGGCTGTGCGGCCCGGACTCGCCGGTCTCGGGGCCGAGCTTCGCCATCAGCCCGCCGCAGCCCCTGGTACGGCTGGATTACCTGCCGCATATCGCCAAGCGTTATTCGAGGGTGGCGGCGCGCCCGGATGTGATTGCCGATCTTGAAGACTACATGTTGGTGCAATGGCAGCACGACCGGCAGATCGACGACTTCCAACCGTGGAACCATCTGGTGGAGCAGCGCCTGGCGGGCGTGGTGCAGGTGCATTCCTATGAGCTGATGCTGGAAATGATCCGATGCGGCGCCTGCATCGGTTTGTTGCCTTGTTATATCACCCGTTTCGATCGTGGGCTGGTGGCACTGCCGGGGTTGTTCGAGGAACCCATGCAGCGTCGGGCCTGGCTGGCGACTCGCCGTGAGGCCGAGGGCAGGGAAGAGGTGCAGTTGATCGTCGATCTGGTGCTGGGCACGTTCAGGGAGCGGCGGGAGTGGTTTGAGTAGCGGTGATGCCAGCTCGTGGGTTTTAGATTTGCAGTCTACAGCCAAAATATTGGCTTTTTTTGAGAGTTGGTTAAAAAATATAAAAAACATAGACATATTCTTGACGATATCAGCTTGATATCCCACTATGGCGTGCTTGAGTAATTGACTTTACTCATGTTTTTTTGACGCCATCGTTCTGAAGACTCTCCATGAAAAGGCGACACAGCCCTTAAAAGAGAGCGGGCGGCGCAGGAAAGATCAGCCATCAAGGCGAATAGCCTCGGCTCCCTTCCAGCAGTGCCAGCATCAGACGATGAAGATTGCGCCACATTTTCTCTTGGGATGATTTATGTCTGCCGAACGGATACTGGTTACAGGGGGCGCCGGCTTCATTGGCTCTCATCTTGTGGATGCGTTATTGGCCAAAGGCCATGCCGTTCGGGTCCTGGACGATCTGTCCAGCGGTAAGGTGAGTAACCTGCCGATGAACAATGCTTCCCTGAAGCTGGTGGTCGGTGATGTCGCCGATGCCGCCGTCCTGGCTGAAGCCATGCAGGGTTGCAGTGCGGTGGTGCACCTGGCCGCCGTGGCCTCGGTCCAGGCCTCGGTCGAAGACCCGGTGCGTACCCACCAGAGCAATTTCATTGGCACCCTACGGGTTTGCGAGGCGATGGTCGCCGCCGGTATCCGGCGTGTGGTGTTTGCCTCCAGCGCGGCGGTGTATGGCAATAACGGGGAGGGCACCGCGATTGCTGAAGACACGCCCAAATCCCCCCTGACACCCTATGCGGCGGACAAACTCGCCAGCGAGCACTACCTGGATTTCTACCGCCGCCAGCATGGACTGGAGCCAGTGATCCTGCGCTTCTTCAATATTTTCGGGCCGCGCCAGGACCCGTCATCGCCGTACTCCGGAGTCATCAGCATTTTCAGCGAGCGGGCGAAAGCCGCACGGCCGATCACGGTGTTCGGCGACGGTGGGCAAACCCGCGATTTTGTCTATGTCGAAGACCTGGTGAAGATCCTCGTCCAGGGTCTCGAATGTGCGCAGCCTCCCGTCGATGCCACCAATGTCGGGCTCGGTGGCGTGACTACGCTCAATGACCTGATTGCCGCCCTGGAACAGATCAGCGGCAAGTCCCTGAACCTGAGTCATGCCCCGGCCCGCTCCGGAGACATCCGGCACTCCAAGGCGGACAACCGCCGTTTGTGCGAACGCTTTGAGCTAGGGGCGTCGACCGCCATGGCCGACGGTTTGGCACGCCTCTATCGCAGTCTTTAGTTGCATCGCCTTGCAGGCGCCCGATTGCGTGGCGCCGGTAGTCTGATGTTGCGCGGATTGATCTACTAAAGAGTGAGTTATGAAAATCGAGTTTTCCAGGGCGCGCGTCTGCAAAATGGTGCGGCGTCTGTTCGCCGCGTTGGCATTGTGTGTAACGAATTCAGCGTTACAGGCCGCTCCGGCGGCTCCCGCCAGCGTCGGATTCTGGTACGCCGAGCAGCCGCCCTTGCAGGAGTTGGCACAGTTCGAATGGGCCGTGGTCGAACCCGGCCATATGACCGGTGCCGATGTTGCCACCTTGCGCAAACTCGGCAGCCAGCCATTCGCCTACCTGTCGGTGGGTGAGTTCGACGGCGACCGTGCCGCCCTGGACAAGGAAGCGCTGACACAGGGCGCCAGCAGCATCCGTAACAAGGCCTGGGACAGCCAGGTCATGGACATCGCCACGCCGGCCTGGCGGGAACATCTGTTCAAGCGCGCCAAAGCGTTGCAGGAGCAGGGCTATGCCGGCCTGTTCCTCGATACCCTCGACAGCTTTCAATTGCTCCCCGAAGCCAACCGCGAACCGCAGCGCAAGGCGCTGGTAGCGTTTCTGCGCGAGCTGCACCGCCGCCAGCCAGACCTCAAGCTGTTCTTCAATCGCGGCTTCGAGGTACTGGCTGAGCTCGATGACGTAGCCTCGGCCGTCGCCGTCGAATCGATCCATGCCGGTTGGGATGCCTCGGCCAAGCGTTATCGCCCGGTGTCCGAGTCCGACCGCAACTGGCTTGAAGGTGAGCTCAAACCGCTGCGGGCGCGGAATATCCCGCTGGTGGCCATCGACTACCTGCCGTCCACGCGGCGTGAAGAAGCCCGCAAACTGGTCCGTCAGTTGAGCCAGGAAGGCTTTATCCCGGTGGTCACGACCCCGGACCTCAATGCCATCAGCATGAGCACCGTGGAGGTGCAGCCGCGGCGTATCGCCATGCTCTATGACCCGCGTGAAGGTGAACTCTATGATCACGCCGGCCACCGGATGCTCGGAGGCCTGTTGGAATACCTGGGTTATCGGGTGGATTACCTGCCGGTCGACGACAGCTTGCCGTCCTACAGCTTCGCCGGTTTGTACGCCGGGGTGGTGGTGTGGATGACCAGCGGCCCGCCGCAAGACAGCCGTGCCTTTTATAGCTGGATCGGCAAGCGCCTGGATGAACAGGTCCCCCTGGCGATCATGGCCGGCCTGCCGATCGAAGACCGCTCGCTGCTCAAGCGCCTGGGCCTGAACCTCGCCGCGCCGGGGGATCGCGATACCTTGCAGGTACTCGGCCAGGACAAGGCGCTGCTCGGTGCCTTTGAGGCGCCAGTGGTCCCACGCAGCCGCGAGCTGACCCGGGTGACGCTGCTGCCCGGCGGACCGCAACCGGGCTTGTTGCTGGGTGACGGCAAGGGCGGCAAGTTCGCCCCCGTGGTCACCGGCGACTGGGGCGGCATGGCCCTGGCACCCTATGTCGTGGAAGCCAACGTCGAACGGACCCGCTGGATTCTCGATCCGTTCGCGTTCATCCAGAAAGCCTTGCGCCTGCCGGCCCAGCCACGCCCGGACAGCACTACCGAAAATGGCCGGCGGATCGCCACGGTGCATATCGATGGCGATGGTTTTCCGTCCCACGCCGAAGTGCGCGGCACGCCGTATTCCGGGCGCCAGGTGCTGGCCGACTACATTCGTCCCAATCCGTTCCTGACCTCGGTGTCGATCATTGAAGGCGAGGTCGGGCCCAAGGGCATGTCGCCTTTCCTGGCCCGGGAGCTGGAGCCGATCGCCCAGGAGATCTTTGCCGATCCCAAGGTCGAAGTGGCGACCCACACCTACAGCCATCCGTTCTATATGCAGCCGGACAAGGCCAGGCAGGACGAAGATTTCCATGCCGAATACGGCTTGCGGCTGAATATCCCGGGCTACAAGACCCTCGACTACCAGCGCGAGATCGTTGGCTCGCGGGACTACATCAATAGCCGTCTGACCACCGCGAAAAAGCCGGTGAAGATGATCTTCTGGCCGGGTGATGCGTTGCCAAACGCGGAAACCATCAAGCTGGCCTATGACGCCGGGCTGAAGAACGTCAACGGTGGCCAGACCATCCTGACCAAGGCCAATCCGTCGCTGACCGGCCTGTATCCCTTGTTGCGGCCCACCGCCGGTGGCTTGCAGTACTACGCGCCGGTGATCAACGAGAATATGTACACCAACCTGTGGAAGGGGCCGTACTACGGTTTTCGCGATGTGATCGATACCTTCGAGTTGACCGACAGCCCACGACGCCTGCGCGGCATTCATCTGTATTACCACTTCTATTCGGGGACCAAGCAGGCATCGATCAAGGCCATGACCGACATCTACCAGTTCATGCGCGGCCAGCAACCGATGTCGTTATGGATGAGCGATTACCTGGATCGGCTTCACGGTCTGTACCAGGCCAGCCTGGCCCGCACCGGCGAGGGTGACTGGCAGGTGCGCGGGATGGATGGCTTGCGCACCCTGCGCCTGGATCCGGCACTCGGCTGGCCGGACCTCGGCCGCTCCCAGGGCGTGGCCGGTGTCCGTGATCTGCCCCAGGGCCGCTATGTGGCGCTGAGTAGCGACCGCGCGCTGCTGGCCCTGCGCCCTGAGCGTGATCCTCGCCCGGCGCTGGAGCTGGCGAATATTCCCTTGCTTGACTGGCGGTATGTGAATGACCGGCAGGTGACCTTCGCCTTCGCCGGCGAATTCAACCTGGAGTTTTCGGTACGCTCGGCCGGCGCCTGCCGGGTCGAGGTTGACGGGCAACATTACGCGGGCCGGTCCGAACAAGGCCTGTGGCATTTCCAACTTCCGCTGAAGCAGGTGAGCGATGCCCAACTCCTCTGCAACTAAGGCTAAAAGCACGCGGCTGCTCAATCCCTGGGCGCTGCTGCTGGTGGCGATCGCCGTCGGCGTGCTGCTGTGGGCGACCTTTCATAATGAAGAAGCCTTTCGTCCCAAGGGTGGCGCGCCGGACGAGGTTTCGGCCAGCTACGCCGAGGTGCTGCTGGCGGCGCACCCGCAGAACAGCGAGCTGCGAACCCAGTTGCTCGACCTGCTGATCCAGCTGGGTGAATACCCACGCGCCGAAAAGCATCTGGCTGAATGGCCGCAAGCCGATTCGACCCTGCAAACCTATTATCGGCTGCAACTCGATGCCCTGGCATTGAACAACAGCAGCGATAGCCCGGCATTGCAGGCGCTGGCCGAACGTTTCAAGGCCTTCGACTACAAGTCGTTGCCAACGCCCCAACTCGAACACCTGGCGCCGTTGGCCCTGAGCGCCCAGGCACCGGGCCTGGCCGCGGATAGCTATGCCGAACTGGCGCGCCGCGATCCGCGACAGCATGACCAACGGCTGACCGAAGCGGCGAAATGGTACCTGGCCAGTGAACAGCCCGGACGGGCGGCGGATCTCTATATCGAGCTGCTTGCAAGTAGCCAGAAACCCGAAGAGCGGCGCCAGTTCCTCCAGGCCGCCTTCGAGGGCCTGGTAGCCGCTGATCGAGGCGATCAGGCGGCCGAGCTGCTGGCCAGGGAGTTGCTCGCGCAACCGGATGGCCAATTCGATCCGGCGCTGCTTGACCTGGGCGTCGATGTGGCGGTGGCGCATAACCGTACCGACCTGGCTGAGCAGTTTTTTAGCGAATGGCGCAAATTGCAGCCCGACAGCCCGCAAGTGCTGGCCAAGGAGTTCAAGCAGCGCCTGGCCTTCGGCGATCTGCCGGGGGCGCACGCGGCGGGCTTGCAACTGCTCGAACAGCGCCCGGACGATCCGGCGTTGCTGGAGCAGATGGCCCATATCGCCGAATGGCAGGACGACTCGGTAGCCGCGCTGGGCTACTGGATCGCCCTGAGCAAACTGCGCGACAACCCTGCTGAATTCGAGCACACCTGGCGCCTGGCGATGCAGACCTACGACTTCGATCGGGGTATTCCGGTGCTGGCGGGGATCATGGACACGCGAGCGTTGACCAATGTCGAGCTGGATGCCCTGGTGTACGCCGAAGAGTCACGTGGCACTCCCGAGCAGGCTGAAGCCTGGTTGCGTCGTTATGTCGCCAAGTATCCGAAACATCGCCTGGCCTGGGTCCGGCTGTTGCAGAACCTGGAAAACACCGAGCAATACACGGCGCGCCTGGACGTCTGGCAGAGCTTCGCCAAAGGTTTCCCGCTGAGCAGTACCGAGCGCGTGGACTGGGCCAACAACCACCTCAAGCTGTTTGACAGCCCGTCGGCCTGGAAGGTGATCACGGCGGTCGATGGCAACAAGATCAATGATCTCGACTATTGGCAATCCCGCGCGGCGCTGGCCTGGGACCTGGAGCTGGACGACGAGCTGCGGCTCGCGCTGGAGAAAATGCTCGCCATCAAGGGCTCGCTCAATACCGGCGACGAGAGTGAGCTGATTGCTCTCTATCGAACCCGGGATCCACGCAAGGCCTTGCAGTTGACCGTCGACAGCTGGAAGCAGGGCCACGCCCCGCAACGGCTGGTGGCCGCCTTGCAACTGGCCCAGGAACTTCAGGACTGGCCGCTGGTGATCGATCTGCTCAAGGATGCCGAGCAGTACCCGGAGGCTTCCGAGCGGTCCCAGGTGCTGGCGGCCCGTGGTGCGTTGGCCGTGCAGCAAGGGCAGAGCGAGGAGGCCTTGCGCCTGTATCGCCTGGGGTTGAGCCGTTTCCCGGATGATAATACCTTCCGTGAGCGCCTGCTGTGGCTGTACGTCGACCTGGGCCGTAGCAGCGAAATCAAGCCGTTGCTGCAGCAATGGCGTGCCCTGGCCCGTAGCGACAGCAGCTTGTGGCTGCCGTTTGCCGCCGCCAGCCAGTTGGTCGGGCGCAACACCGAGGCCCTGGCCTGGTATCGCCTCTACCTGCAAGCCAACGCCGGGGACTGGATGGTCCAGGCGGCCTATGCCGATGCGCTGGAAGGCGCCGGTTACGCCGAGTCGGCCCAGCGCTTGCGGCTCAAGCTCGACCGCGAGGTGACGCCGGAGCAGATTCGCGCCACCCCGCAGGGCTACAGCACCTGGTTACGCCTGCTGGCCAGCAGCTATTCGTCGCGCAAGGCGCTGAACCAGGCAATGCAATGGCGGGATGGCTCCAAACCGATGCTGCAACTGTGGTTCGACCAGTTGTTGGCACGCCTGGATAACCTCAATCAGTCGGCGCAGAAAGACGACTGGTTGGCCTGGGCCCGTAGCCGTGGCCTGAAGATCAATGGCTACGAGCAGATCCAGGAAGCCCTGCGCGGCAGCAATCGGGCCGCATTGGAACACCTGGTGAGCAGCGGCGAGCTGGATCCGGCGCAGCAGGTCGAGGCGCTCAATAGCCTGGGACGCGGCGCTGAAGCCCTGGCCGTGGACCTGTCGGCACTGGGTGACGATCAGCCGCCGGCGATCCGTGAGCAATTGCGCCGCCAGGCCATTGAAATGACCGAGCGCACCCCGCAGGGCGTGCTGCTCGCCTGGGAGCATCAGGACTACGGTGGACTGGTATTCAACGGTCCACGGCTGACCAGCGCGCGTTATCTGAACGACAACTGGTACGCCAAGCTGGTGCTGGAGCAGGGTCGATACAGTGGCGAGACCCTGGAGCCGTCGCGTTTGGGCAGCGAGACCAATACCGAGCTGACCTTGCAGCGGCAACTGGAGAGTGGCAATTACAAGCTGATCTTCGACAGCAGCCTGCGCCAGGACGATGACCGCAATGGGCTCGGTGTCAGCCGGACCTGGCAGGTGGACAGCGGCAACGAGCTGGATGCCGGTGCCGACTGGCACCGCAAGAACGAGGACAGCGGGTTGATGCGCGCGTTCGGCCGCCAGGATGATCTCTGGGCCGGCGGACGGCATCGCTACTCGGCTCGTGACCAGTTGTCCTGGAACCTGGCCCAGCGCTGGTTCGCGACCCGCGGCGGCGATGATCTGGGCAAGGGCCAGGCACTGAAGATCGAGTTTGACCACACCTTGCAGTTCGAAGGGCCGAACTGGGAGCTGCGCAGCGGTATCGACTACCAGCAGAACAGCTTGAACAACCGCTCACTGGCCAATCTGGCCAATACCCTGGGCGGGGGCATCGACCTGGCCGGGCTCGAACTGGACGATCCGAGTCAGATCACCAGCCAGACCTTGCTGCAGAAACAGTACGGCCAGTGGTTCTTCGGCAGTTCCTGGCGGCGCGGTTTCCCCGGCGCACTGAACCGCACGCGCGGGCAGTACACCTGGCTGGTGGATCTCAGCACGGGCTGGCAGTGGACCGATAACACCATCAACTACGCCGTCAGTACCGGTGTCGGTACCGAGGTATTGGGCAATGACGAATTGGCAGTGACCTTCGGCTACCAGTCGGCGCCGCAAGGCGGCACAGGCAAGTCTGGCGGTACTGCGGGCGTCAGTTACAGCGTGCGTTTTGGACGCTGATCATGGAATTCAAAGAGGAGTTAACCTTATGCAAACGATTCGTTGCGTGAGTCTGGCGATGGTCGCCGTGTTGATGGCCGGTTGCAGCAGCTTTACCGGCCAAAACAGTCCGGAACTGTCGAGCAAGGCCCGTTGGGGGGTGTTGCCGCTGGTCAACTATTCCCAGACGCCACAAGCCGGTGAGCGCGGCGAGCAGATCCTGCTCAGCGTGTTGAGCAGCCGTGGCCTGCAACCGCAGGTCTATGCCGGCGCGCCAGGGCAGGGCGAACAGGCCCTGCTCGACGATAACGAGCGCCTCGCCGGGGCAATGGACTGGGCCCGTGAGCAGAAGCTCGACTATGTGGTGTCCGGCAGCGTCGAAGAGTGGCAGTACAAGAACGGCCTGGATGGCGAACCGGCGGTGGGTATCAGCCTGCGGGTGGTCGAAGCCGGCACCGGCAAGGTCCTCTGGAGCAATAGCGGTGCCCGCGCCGGCTGGTCCCGCGAAAGCCTGGCCGGCGCGGCCCAGAAGGTCCTCGACAAGCTTGTCGGCGGCCTGCGGATCGAGTGACTGCGATGAACTCTCCACACATGGACTACGCGCTGGCTCCGCGCGCCAGCGGTCCGGCGTCTTGGCTGGAAACCTTCCTGGTGACCGCGCTGGTCATCGGCTTCGGTCTCTGGCTGACCCCTGAAGACCCGTTGCAGGTACGCGGCGGGTTTCCCTGGTCGCTTTTGGCGCCGCTGTTGCTGGGGGTCCGTTACGGCTTTGTCCGTGGCCTGATCAGTGCCAGCCTGCTGGTGGCGACGTTCTTCGTCCTGCGCCAGTCGGGACTGCAAGGTTACGCGCAGATCGCGCCGTCCTACATTGTCGGCGTGCTGGTCTGTGGGATGCTGGTAGGTGAAGTGCGGGATCTGTGGGAACGGCGCCTGTTGCGCTTGCAGATGGCCAACGAGTATCGCCAGTACCGGCTCGACGATTTCACCCGGGCGCACCAGATACTGCGGGTCTCCCACGATCGCCTGGAGCAGCGCCTGGCGGGCAGCGACCAGAGCCTGCGCAGCTCGTTGCTGGGCCTGCGTGAGCGCCTGCGTGCCGCGCCCAATGGCGAAGATTCGCTGTCGTTGCTGGCCGAACCGGTGCTGACCTTGCTCGGCCAGTACGGTTCGTTGCGGGTGGCCGGGCTGTACCGTCTGGACTCGCCGCGCGACTCCGCACCGAGCTTGACCCTGTTGGCCTCCACCGGGGTCATGGGGCCTCTGGACAACCAGGACCTGCTGGTCAAGTTGTGCCTGGAGCGCGAAGAACTGGTGAGCGTGCGCGAAGAGCTGATCGACGCTGGCGGCCAAGCCTCGGTGTCGTCGTTGCAGGCGTGCATTCCGCTGCTGGATACCGAGGGCCGGATGCTGGCAATCCTCGCGGTCCGGCAGATGCCGTTCTTTGCCTTCCAGGAACGGACCCTCAGTCTGCTGGCCTTGCTGGCCGGGCATATTGCCGATCTGCTGCACCACGACCCGCAGGTGCTGCAACTGGAGGATGCCGACGCCCAGCACTTCACCCGCCAGCTCAAGCGTTCGTTGGTGGATGTCGAGCGGCACGGTTTGTCCGGCTGCCTCTATGCCTTCGAGCTGACCCGGAGCAACGATGAGCTGGCCCGGCTGTTCGAACGCAGCCAGCGTGGACTGGACCTGCACCTGACCCTGGCCAACAACCGCGGGCATGCGTTGTTACTGGTACTGCTGCCGCTGACCAGCGCCGAGGGCGCCCAAGGTTATCTGATGCGTCTGGGCAAGCTGATCCACGAACACTTCGGCATGAGCGTGGAGCTGTCCGGCCTTGGGGTCAATGTCTTGCCTTACGATCTGGAGTCGGCCCGGCAACGGGACGGGCTGCGTAACTTCCTGCATAACGAGTGTGGCCTGAATGTTCAGCAAGTGGCTGTTTAGCGGGGCGCTGTTTTTCGAAGCCGGGAGCTGGGCCAGTCTGACGACCCGCCTGCCCGACCTGCAGATCGCGCTCCTGTACACCATGACCCATGGCATCGCCTGCGGCCTGTTGACCGCGGCGGTGTGGCTGTTGCTGCCGGCGCGTTACCGCGCGCCGTTGCCATGGAGCCCGTTGTTTATCTTCAGCCTGGCGTTTTTTGTGCCGCTGATCGGTGCCGTGGGAGTGGTCGCGGCGATCTTTCCGGCCCTGTACCTGCCACGCAAGCGCGAGATGCAGATGTGGCAGGCAGTGGGCATTCCCGACCTGCCGTTTCGGGCGCAGATCCAGCTGCATTCACCAACCTTCGGCGACAGTGGCCTGCAGGATGTGTTGCGCCATGCGTCGGACCCGGACCAGCGCCTGGCGGCACTGCTCGCCACTCGACGGATGCCGGGCAAGGAAGCGGTGCCGATTCTCAAGCTGGCCCTGGGCGATCCGAGCGACGATGTCCGTCTGCTGGCGTATTCGATGCTCGACAAGCAGGAAAGCGATATCAACCTGCGTATCCAGTCTTCCCTCGCGCAGTTGCCCGGCGCGCCCGCACAGAAGGCCGGGGCCCTGCACGCCACGCTGGCTCGCTGGTACTGGGAGCTGGCCTACCTGGGCCTGGCCCAGGGCAGCGTCCAGCAGCACGTCCTCGGCCAAGCCGGCGAGCATGCCGAGCTGGCGCTGAAAGCGGGTGAGGGCGGTGAGTTGCTGCTGCTGGCCGGGCGTATTGCCCTGGAACGCGGCGATATCGGCAAGGCGCGCCTGCATATGCACCAGGCCGAGCAGGCGGGCATGGACCCGGCCAAAGTCCTGCCGTTCAGTGCTGAAATTGCCTTTGAAACGGGACGCTATAGCGAGATTCCCGGGCTGTTGAAAAGCCTGCCGCCGGAGCTGCAACAACGCCCGCCCTTTGCCGGGCTGGTAAGGACCTGGACATGAAAAAGCCCGCCAATCCAACGCCAATCGCCGATGTCTGCCTGCTGCTCGAAGGTACCTGGCCCTATGTACGCGGCGGTGTATCCGGCTGGATTCACCAACTGATCCTCGGGTTGCCGCAACTGACCTTTTCGGTGCTGTTCATCGGTGGCCAGCGTGAAGCCTATGGTCAGCGGCGCTATGAGATCCCGGCGAACGTGGTGCATATCGAAGAGGTGTACCTGGAGGAAGCCTGGCGTAATCCGAAGCGCAAGCGGGTCGCGCACAGCGCGTCCCTCGAAGAACTGAGCAATCTCTACCGCTATCTGCACAACCCCGAGAAGCCGCCCGCCGAGCTGGGCTTTGGCGTGCTCGATGCCCTGGCCCAGGGGCGGATTACCCTGGACGATGTGCTCTATAGCCGCCCCAGCTGGGAGGCCCTGACCGAAGGTTATGAGCAGCATTGCGCCGATCCGTCCTTCGTCAATTATTTCTGGACCCTGCGCACCATGCAGTCGCCACTGCTGATGCTGGCCGATGCCGCCCGACGGATGCCGCGAGCACGGGTCCTGCACTCGATTTCCACCGGTTATGCGGGGCTTGTGGGCTGCATCCTCAAGCAGTTGTGGGGTTGCCAGTTGCTGTTGAGCGAGCATGGGATCTACACCAAGGAGCGCAAGATCGACCTGGCCCAGGCCAGTTGGATCGCCGAAAGCAACAACCAGGCGCTCAACGACAGCATGGTTACCGGCACCGGTTATATCCGCATGCTCTGGGTGCGCTTCTTCGAACGCATCGGCCATCTGGTGTACGAGAGCGCCGACCAGATCATTGCCTTGTACGATGGCAACCGCCAGCGGCAGATCAAGGACGGCGCGCCGCCGGCGCGTACCCAGGTGATCCCCAACGGCATCAACCTGGAGCTCTGGACCCAGGCCCTCAACGCTCGTGCCGCAGGGATCGCGCCGGTGGTCGGGCTGATCGGTCGGGTCGTGCCGATCAAGGATGTGAAGACCTTCCTGCGCGCCATGCGCGGGGTGGTCAGCGTGATGCCGCAGGTCGAGGGCTGGATTGTCGGGCCGGAAGAGGAAGACCCCGAATACGTCGCCGAGTGTCGCAGCCTGGTGGCCAGTCTGGGCCTGGAAAAACAGGTGCTGTTCCTCGGCTTCCAGAAAATCCAGGAGATCCTGCCGCAACTGGGCCTGATGGTCCTGACCTCGATCAGCGAGGCGCAGCCCCTGGTGATTCTCGAAGCCTGGGCCGCCGGCACGCCGGTGGTGAGCAGCGACGTCGGCTCCTGCCGCGAACTGATCGAGGGCGGCACCGCGGCCGACCGTGATCTCGGGCTGGCCGGGGAGGTGGTGGCAATCGCTGATCCACAGGCCACGTCCCTGGCGATCACCGATCTGCTGCGCAGCCCCGAGCGCTGGAAGTCGGCCCAGGCCGCGGGTTTGCTGCGGGTTCACCGTTACTACAGCGAGACCTTGATGATCGACCGTTATCGCACGCTTTATCACGCTGCCATGGGGACTGTGTAAATGGCCGGCATCGGTTTCGAACTGCGCAAGATTCTCTCGCGCGACTCCTACACGGCGACGCTGCACGCGTATGTCTACGCCGGCCTGATCAGTTCCGGACCCTGGGTCCTGTCGATTCTCAGCGTGATGCTGGTGGGGGTCATCAGCCTTGGGCTGGTGGTCCCGGAGGTGTTGATCCGCCAGTTCCTGATCACGGTGACCTACCTGATGGCCACGTCGCTGATCCTCACCGGCGGGTTGCAGCTGTTTTTCACCCGTTTCGTCTCTGACCGCCTGTTCGAGCGCAAGTACGAGCAGATCCTGCCGAACCTGGTCGGCGTGCTGCTGCTGGTGACCCTGGGCTCCGGGCTGCTGGGCATCATCCTGTTGGCCACGCTGTTCGACCAGCCGCTGGTCTACCGGTTGCTGACGCTGGCCAACTTCGTGGTGCTCTGCAACTTGTGGCTGGTGATCATCTTCCTCTCCGGGATGAAGGCCTATAACCGCATCCTGGTGGTGATGCTGGCGGGTTATGCGCTGATGGTCGGCAGCGCGTTCTTCCTGCGTTACCTGGGGATGGAAGGCTTGCTGCTGGCGTTGTTGCTCGGCCACAGCACACTGCTGTTCCTGTTTCTCTACGACATCCTGCGTGAGTACCGCGCCGAGAAACTGGTGGCCTTCGACTTCCTCGATCGGCGCCAGGTATTTGTCAGCCTGCTGCTCACCGGGCTCTGCTACAACCTGGGGATCTGGATCGACAAATTGATCTTCTGGTTCAACCCGGACACCTCGAGCCAGGTGATCGGACCGATGCGCGCCTCGATTCTCTATGACTTGCCGATCTTCCTCGCCTACCTGGCGATCATTCCCGGGATGGCGGTGTTCCTGGTGCGGATCGAAACCGACTTCGCCGAATGGTACGACCGCCTGTTCCGCGCGGTGCGTGATGGCGAGACCTTGCGGCATATCGCTTCGTTGAAAGCCGAAATGACCTTCTCGATTCGCCAGGGCCTGCTGGAAATCTGCAAGGTCCAGGGGCTGACGGTGGTCCTGCTGTTCCTGTTCGGTCCGCGCCTGCTGGAGTGGCTGGGCATGTCCAGCTACTACTTGCCGCTGTTCTACATCGACCTGATCGGGGTGAGCATCCAGGTGGTGTTCATGGCGATTCTCAACGTGTTTTTCTACCTCGACAAACGGGCGATCGTGTTGGAACTGTGCCTGTTGTTCGTCGTGCTCAACGCCGCCTTGACCTTTCTCAGCCTCTACCTGGGGCCGAGTTTCTTCGGTTACGGGTTCACCTTTTCGCTGCTGGCGTGCGTGCTGCTGGGGTTGGCGCGCCTGTCGACCGCGCTGGATGACCTGGAGTACGAAACCTTTATGCTGTCGCGCTAAGGGGTAAAACGGTCTTGCGGTAGCGCAAGAGCGGATGCCGGAGCAGGCTTTGCCAGCTTGCCGCGAATCACTCTACACTGGCCGGCCTTGTTATTTTTATGGATAAAAAAACGATGCCAGCCGACACCCCCTCCATCGTCATCGAGCGTTTTCGCGAAGCCCATATCGACGGCATAACGGCTCTCTATAACGAACCCGCCGTTTGCCGCCAGGTACTGCAAATGCCGTTTCAGTCTGCCGAAGTCTGGCGTCAGCGGCTGCTCCAGCGCCAGGACAATGAACGCTTGCTGTCGTTGGTGGCGCTGCATCAGGGTGTGGTGATCGGCAGTTGCTCCCTGGAACAATACGCTCGTGTGCGCCGCAGCCACGCCGGCACCATCGGCATGGGCGTGGCAAGCGCCTGGCAGGGCAAGGGCGTCGGTTCGAAACTGCTGGCTGCCGTGCTGGATGTGGCCGATAACTGGATGAACCTGCATCGGGTCGAGTTGACGGTGTATGCCGATAACGTCGCCGCCCAGGGTCTGTATCGCAAGTTCGGTTTCGAGGAGGAGGGCGTGATGCGTGATTATGCGATTCGCGACGGTGGTCTGGTGAATACCCTGAACATGGCGCGGTTTCGTCGGCCAGCCTGAACATCCGCCTTGCGCCGAACCACTGTGGGAGCGGAGCTTGCCCGCGAAGCTTTTAGCGATCCTCCACTCCCCGCGGAAGGCCATGCTGTCAGCGTTCGACAATGCCCGGTCGAGTTAATCGCACATCCCGTGGTGCGATCTGCCATGATCGGGCCTTCGATTCAGGTTCACCCACGGAGCGCTCCAATGAATGGTGTACAGCAACTGGGGGAAATGCTTCGGCACTACGCCGAGACTGAAACACACAAGAAGCAACTGTTTGAAAAGCAATCGGCACACTGGACGGCGCGCATCGTCGAGTTGTTCGATCGCATGGAACAGTGGCTGGCCCCGGTAAAGAGCCCGAACCTGCTGGAAACCCAGCGCGAAGCCTACGTGGCTTTCGGCCCCAACCTGGCGGTGGAAGTCTCGCCCTTCAAGACCCAGAAGTTGACGATCCAGATCGCCGGCAGAGTGATGGAGTTTGTCCCGGAGGTCATGGGCACTGGCGGCACGATTTCCATCGCGGTCATGGGCCATACGGCGGCCCGGCATGGCAGCGTTTCGCTGGTGGGTGTGCCGGGAACTGGCGATTGGCAGTGGCGCAAGACCAACGGCCTCAAGGACGCGGACATCTATCCGTTCGATGCCGACTTCCTGGCCCTGCAGTTGCAGAGCCTGATTCCCCGCGAATATCACTGAAGCGTCCGCTGTGGTCGCGCCCGGATTCCCACAAGAAAAAAAGCCCGAGAGGGTTTGCCGGGCCGCAAATCCTGTGACACTTTATCTGCCCCATAGGTCGGGTGGCATTTTCATGTTTAACCCCGACCTTCTTATCGAAACCGTTTAGAAGGATTCAGTTCATGGCTCAAGTCACCCTCAAAGGCGGCCCGGTTCAGGTCAACGGTCAATTGCCGCAGGCCGGCGACAAGGCTCCAGCATTCTCCCTGGTGGGCGCAGGTCTGGCTGACGTTACGCTGGGCAGCTTTGCTGGCAAGCGCAAAGTGTTGAACATTTTCCCAAGCGTCGATACCCCGACCTGCGCGACCTCCGTGCGCAAGTTCAACGCCCAGGCCAACGACGTGGCCAACACCGTGGTGCTGTGCATCTCGGCTGACCTGCCGTTCGCCCAGGCACGCTTCTGCGGCGCCGAAGGCCTGGAAAACGTCCTGAACCTGTCGACCCTGCGTGGCCGTGAGTTCATTAAGGACTACGGCGTTGAAATCGCCGACGGCCCGCTGGCCGGCCTGACCGCTCGCGCCGTCGTCGTGCTGGACGAGAACGACAACGTGTTGCACAGCGAACTGGTCAAGGAAATTGCCGAAGAGCCTAACTACGAAGCGGCCCTGGCTGTTCTGAAGTAATGGCAAGGAGTCGGTTTGCGGTGAAGGCGAGACTGCTATCGCCAGCAGGCCGACTCCCATATTTATTGAGTTCGACGATAGTTAGCGGTGAAACGCCAATTTTGTAAGCCGGTAATAGCAGGGCTAAAGATGACATCGCTATCTAGGAAAGCCCGCTTCAAGGTAGGATTTCGTGTTTACAAGGAGGCAAACACATGGCTCAAGTCACCCGCAGGGGCGTAACGGTCCAGATCAACGGACAATTACCGCTACCCGGCTCCCAGGCTCCCGCGTTTTCCCTGGTGGCCAAGGACCTCTCCGATATCACCCTTGCCAGCCTTGCCGGCCAGCGCAAGGTGTTGAATATCTTCCCCAGTGTCGACACTCCGACCTGCGCCAAGTCCGTGCGCCAGTTCAACGAACGCGCCAACCAGCTGGAAAACACCGTGGTGCTGTGCATCTCGGCTGACCTGCCATTTGCCCAGGCACGTTTCTGCGGCGCAGAAGGTCTGGACCAGGTCGTCAACCTGTCCACCTTGCGCGGCCGCGAGTTCATGCGCGACTACGGCGTGGAAATCGTCGATGGCCCCCTCGCAGGCCTGACTACCCGTGCGGTCGTAGTCCTCGACGCGCACGACAAGGTGTTGCATAGCGAACTAGTGGCGGATATCGGCCAGGAACCCGATTACGCGGCGGCACTCGCGGCCCTGCAATAAACGGCTCTGAAACAAGTGGTTTATAATTATTTACAGCCTGATCCTGTTCAGGCTGTTTTTATTTGTGCTTCAGTGTCTTACCGAAGCACTGATGAATGTCATGCGAAGGTAAATTGCCGGTAAAGGCGCTTTGCCTGAAACAATTCAGTGCTTATCTTGCAGCCTCCCCAAAAGAAGTTCTCGCGCATAAATGGTTGATCACTCCATGCAATCTTCTGCTTCTCATACTTCTCGTCGTTGGCTGTTCGGCCTGTTGATCCTGTTGATTATTGGCGCACTGTGCTGGCATTTCTGGCCGTCAGGCGCGCATCACAAGGGCACGCAAGCCAAGTCCGTCGCGCACACGGGCAAGTCGGGCATGGCGCGTCCGGGCTTCGGGGCGTCCGCCGGCCCTGTGCCCGTGCGGGTAGCACCGGCGACGGTGGGAGACTTCCCGGTGTACTACAAAGCCCTGGGGACGGTGACGGCCCTCAACACGGTCAACGTGCGTACGCAAGTCGCCGGGCAACTGGTCAAGATTCACTTCCAGGACGGCCAGATGGTCAAGGCCGGTGATGTGCTGGCCGAGATCGATCCGCGCAACTACGAAAGCGCCTTGCTCCAGGCCCAGGGCACCCTCCTGCAAAGCCAGGCGCAATTGAAGAACGCCCAGGTGGATGTGCAGCGCTATCGCGGGCTGTTCGCCGAAGACAGTATCGCCAAGCAGACCCTGGACACCGCCGAGGCCACGGTGCTGCAGTACCAGGGGACGGTCAAGGCCAACCAAGGGGCGGTCGATGCCGCCAAGCTGAACCTGGACTTCACCAAGATCCGCGCGCCGATTTCCGGGCGCCTGGGCCTGCGCCAACTGGACGTCGGCAACCTGCTGGCGGCGAACGACAGCCAGATACTGGTGATCATCACTCAGACCCAGCCGATCAGCGTCGCCTTCACCTTGCCGGAAAACAACCTCGACACCGTGCTCACGCGCTTCCATGGCGGGGCGAAGTTGCCCGCCGAAGCCTGGGACCGTGGCGATGTGAAACAACAGGCCAGCGGTGTATTGCAGAGCATCGACAACCAGATCGACATCACCACCGGCACCCTCAAGTTCAAGGCCCTTTACGATAACCGCGAGCAGAGCCTGTTCCCCAACCAGTTCGTCAATGTGCACCTGCTCGCCGATACCCTGAAAAACGTGGTGCTGGCGCCGAGCGCGGCGATCCAGTTCGGCAACGACGGCACCTTCGTCTATGTCATGGACGGCGACAAGAAGGTCAAGATCCGGCCGCTGAAGGTCGGCGCCAGCGACGGCAATGTCACGGTGATCAAGGATGGCCTGGCCGCCGGTGATCGGGTGGTCCTGGAAGGCACCGACCGCTTGAAGGATGGCGGCGAAGTGGAAGTGGTCAATGACGCCCAGGACGTGCCCAAGGCGCCCGCCGGGCAGTTGAAGGACGGCGCGGCGGCCAAGGCACCGGCTGAAGCCGACAAGGCGAAAAAGGTCGGCGCATGAATCTCTCGCGGCTGTTTATTCTCCGCCCGGTAGCGACCACCCTGAGCATGCTGGCCATTATCCTGGCCGGCCTGATCGCCTATCGGCTGCTGCCGGTGTCGGCGTTGCCCCAGGTCGACTACCCGACCATCCGGGTGATGACTCTTTACCCGGGCGCCAGTCCCGACGTGATGACCAGCGCGGTCACCGCGCCCCTGGAACGCCAGTTCGGGCAGATGCCCGGGTTGACCCAGATGGCCTCCACCAGTTCCGGCGGGGCATCGATCCTGACCCTGCGTTTCAACCTCGATATCAATATGGATGTCGCCGAGCAGCAGGTCCAGGCGGCGATCAATGCCGCCACCAACCTGCTGCCCAAGGATTTGCCGGCACCGCCGGTGTACAACAAGGTCAACCCGGCGGACACCCCGGTGCTGACCCTGGCGATCACCTCGAAGACCATGCTGTTGCCCAAGCTCAATGACCTGGTCGACACCCGCATGGCGCAGAAGATCGCCCAGATCAGCGGCGTCGGCATGGTCAGCATTGCCGGCGGCCAGCGCCAGGCGGTGCGGATCAAGGTCAATCCCGAGGCCCTGGCGGCCAACAGCCTGAACCTGTCGGATGTGCGCACCCTGATCGGCGCCTCGAACGTCAACCAGCCCAAGGGCAACTTCGACGGCCCGACCCGGGTGTCGATGCTCGACGCCAACGACCAGTTGCGTTCGCCCAAGGAATACGCCGAACTGATCCTCGCCTACAAGAACGGCGCGCCGCTGCGGCTCAAGGATGTCGCGCAGATCGTCGATGGCGCCGAGAACGAGCGTCTCGCCGCCTGGGCCAATGAAAACCAGGCCGTGCTGCTGAATATCCAGCGCCAGCCCGGGGCCAACGTGATCGAGGTGGTGGACCGGATCAAGGCCTTGCTGCCGAGTATTACCGACAACCTGCCGGCGGGTATCGAGGTCAAGGTACTGACCGACCGCACCCAGACCATCCGTGCGTCGGTCAGCGACGTCCAGCATGAATTGCTGATCTCCATCGCCCTGGTGGTGATGGTGACCTTCCTGTTCCTGCGCCGGGCCAGCGCCACCATCATTCCCTCGGTGGCCGTACCGCTGTCGCTGATCGGCACCTTTGGCGTGATGTATCTGGCGGGCTTTTCGGTCAACAACCTGACCCTGATGGCCCTGACCATCGCCACCGGCTTCGTGGTCGACGACGCCATCGTCATGCTGGAAAACATCTCGCGTTTCATCGAGGAGGGCGACAGTCCGATGCAGGCGGCGCTCAAGGGCGCCAAGCAGATCGGCTTCACCCTGATCTCGCTGACGCTGTCGCTGATCGCGGTACTGATCCCGCTGTTGTTCATGGCCGATGTGGTCGGGCGGCTGTTCCGCGAGTTCGCCATCACCCTGGCGGTGGCGATCCTGATTTCCCTGGTGGTGTCCCTGACCCTCACGCCGATGATGTGTGCGCGCTTGCTCAAGCGCGAGCCGAAACCCGAAGAACAGGGCCGCTTCTATCGTGCCAGCGGCGCCTGGATCGACTGGTTGATCGAGGCCTACGGCCGCAAGTTGCAGTGGGTGCTCAAGCACCAGTCGCTGACCTTGCTGGTGGCGGTCGGCACCTTGGCGCTGACCGTGTTCCTCTACATGATGGTGCCCAAGGGCTTCTTCCCGGTGCAGGACACCGGGGTGATCCAGGGGATTTCCGAAGCACCGCAGTCGGTATCCTTTGCCTCCATGAGCCAGCGCCAACAGGAACTGGCCAAGGTCATCCTCACCGACCCGGATGTGGAGAGCCTGTCGTCGTATATCGGCGTGGACGGCGACAATGCCACGCTCAACAGCGGCCGCTTCCTGATCAATCTCAAGCCGCGCCACCAGCGCCGTGAGACCGCCACGCAGATCATCAACCGCCTGCAGCCGGAAGTCGACAAACTGTCGGGGATCCGCCTGTACCTGCAGCCGGTGCAGGACCTGACCATCGAGGATCGGGTCAGCCGCACCCAGTACCAGTTCAGCATGTCCTCGCCGGACCCCGACCTGCTGGCCGAGTGGAGCGGCAAGCTGGTGGACGCCCTGGCCCAGCGCCCGGAACTGACCGATGTCGCCAGCGACTTGCAGGACAAGGGCCTGCAGGTCTTCCTGGTAATAGACCGGGACGCCGCTTCACGCCTTGGCGTGGCGGTGTCGGATATCACCGATGCGCTGTATGACGGTTTCGGCCAGCGGCAGATTTCCACCATCTACACCCAGGCCAGCCAGTACCGCGTGGTGCTGCAAGCCCAGGCGGGGGAGAAGATCGGACCGCAGGCGCTGGAGCAGATCCACGTCAAGACCACCAGCGGCGGACAGGTGCGCCTGTCCAGCCTGGCCCGTGTCGAGGAGCGCCAGGCGCAGTTGGCCATCTCCCATATCGGCCAGTTCCCGGCGGTGATGATGTCGTTCAACCTGGCGCCGGGCGTGGCGCTGGGGCAGGCGGTGGAGGTTATCGACCAGGTCAAGCAGGAGATCGGCATGCCGGTGGGCGTGCAGACCCAGTTCCAGGGCGCGGCCGAAGCCTTCCAGGCCTCGCTGTCGAGCACCTTGCTGCTGATCCTGGCGGCGGTGGTGACCATGTACATCGTGCTCGGGGTGCTCTACGAGAGTTATATCCACCCGGTAACCATCCTCTCGACCTTGCCCTCGGCGGCGGTCGGGGCCTTGCTGGCGTTGATTCTGACAGGCAACGACCTGGGCATGATCGCCATTATCGGGATCATCCTGCTGATCGGTATCGTCAAGAAGAACGCGATCATGATGATCGACTTCGCCCTCGACGCCGAGCGCAACCAGGGCATGTTGCCGGAGCAGGCGATCTACCAGGCGGCGCTGCTGCGTTTCCGGCCGATCCTGATGACCACCCTGGCGGCGCTGTTCGGCGCCATTCCGTTGATGCTCGCCACCGGTTCCGGTGCCGAACTTCGTCAACCCCTGGGCCTGGTGATGGTCGGCGGCTTGCTGGTCAGCCAGGTACTGACGTTGTTCACCACGCCGGTGATCTACCTGTACTTCGATCGCCTCGGACGGCGCTGGGGGCGGCATCCGAGCCGTCTTGAGCAGGTGGAAACATGAACCTGTCGGGACCTTTTATTCGCCGGCCGGTAGCGACCATGCTGCTGAGCCTGGCGATTGTCCTGCTGGGCGCTGTGAGTTTCGGCCTGTTACCGGTTTCGCCGCTGCCGCAAATGGACTTTCCGGTGATCGTGGTCCAGGCCAGCCTGCCGGGTGCCAGCCCGGAAGTCATGGCCTCCACCGTGGCCACGCCGCTGGAACGCTCCTTCGGCGTGATTCCCGGCGTCAACACCATGAGCAGCCGGTCCAGCCAGGGTTCGACCCGGGTGATCCTGCAGTTCGACCTCAACCGCGATATCAACGGCGCGGCGCGGGAGGTCCAGGCGGCCATCAATGCCTCGCGCAACCTGCTGCCCAGCGGCATGCGCAGCATGCCCACCTACAAGAAGGTCAACCCGTCCCAGGCGCCGATCATGGTGCTGTCGCTGACCTCCGACCAGTTGCAGAAGGGCCAGCTCTACGACCTGGCCTCGACCATCCTGTCCCAGAGCCTGTCCCAGGTCCCGGGCGTGGGCGAGGTGCAGATCGGCGGCAGTTCGCTGCCGGCGGTGCGCATTGAACTCGAACCCCAGGCGCTCAACCAGTACGGCGTGGCCCTGGACAATGTCCGGACCGCCATTGCCAATGCCAACGTGCGCCGGCCCAAGGGTTCGCTCGAGGATGCCGGCCGCAACTGGCAGATACAGGCCAACGACCAGTTGGAAAAGGCCAAGGACTATGAACCGCTGATCATTCACTACCAGAACGGCGCGGCCCTGCGCCTGGGGGATGTGGCGAAGATCAGCGACAGCGTCGAGGACCGTTACAACGCCGGGTTCTTCAACAATGACGAGGCGGTCCTGCTGGTGATCAACCGCCAGGCCGGCGCCAACATCATCGAGACGGTGAACGAGATCAAGGCGCAACTGCCGACTTTACAGGCGGTCTTGCCGGCCAGCGTCAAGCTGAACCTGGCCATGGACCGCTCGCCGGTGATCAAGGCCACGCTCCACGAAGCCGAGATGACCCTGCTGATCGCCGTGGCCCTGGTGGTGCTGGTGGTGTATCTGTTCCTCGGCAACTTCCGCGCCTCGTTGATTCCGACCCTGGCGGTGCCGGTGTCGCTGGTCGGCACCTTTGCGGTCATGTACCTCTACGGCTTCTCCTTGAACAACCTGTCGCTGATGGCCCTGATCCTGGCCACCGGGCTGGTGGTGGACGATGCCATCGTGGTACTGGAGAACATTTCCCGGCATATCGACGATGGCATTCCACCGATGAAGGCCGCGTACCTGGGGGCCAAGGAAGTCGGCTTCACCTTGCTGTCGATGAACCTGTCGCTGGTGGTGGTGTTCCTCTCGATCCTGTTTATCGGCGGGATCATCGGCAGCCTGTTCCGCGAGTTCTCCATCACCCTGGCGGCCTCGATCCTGGTTTCGCTGGTGGTGTCCCTGACCCTGACGCCGATGCTCTGCGCGCGCTGGCTCAAGCCGCACCAGCAGGGTGAGCCGAGCCGGCTGCAGCGCTGGAGCGAAAAGGCCAACGAACGCATGATCGCGGCCTATGCCGTCAGCCTGGACTGGGTCCTGCGGCACAAGCGCCTGACCCTGCTCAGCCTGTTCGTCACCATCGGGGTGAACGTCGCCCTGTACGTGGTGGTGCCGAAAACCTTCCTGCCGCAACAGGACACCGGGCAACTGATCGGCTATGTCCGTGGCGACGACGGTATGTCGTTCGGCAATATGCAGCCGAAGATGGAAATCTTCCGCAAGGCGGTACTGGCCGACCCGGCGGTGCAAAGCGTGGCCGGGTTTATCGGTGGCAACAATGGCACCAACAACGCCTTCATGCTGGTGCGCCTCAAGCCGATCAAGGAGCGCAACGTCTCGGCGCAGAACGTTATCGAGCGCCTGCGCACGGAAATGCCCAAGGTGCCGGGTGCCCGACTGATGCTGATGGCCGATCAGGATCTGCAGTTCGGCGGCGGTCGCGAGCAACAGACCGCGCAGTACTCCTACATCCTGCAAAGCGACGATCTTGGCGCGTTGCGCGAGTGGTATCCGAAAGTGGTCGCGGCCCTCAAGGCCTTGCCGGAACTGACCGCCATCGATGCACGGGAAGGCCGCGGGGCGCCGCAGACTACCCTGGTGGTCGACCGTGATACCGCCAAACGCCTGGGCGTGGATATGAACACGGTGACCACGGTGCTCAACAACGCCTACAGCCAGCGGCAGATCTCCACCATCTACGACACCCTGAACCAGTATCAGGTGGTGATGGAGATCAACCCGAAATACGCCCAGTCGCCGGAAACCCTCAATCAGGTCAAGGTCATCGGCTCAAGCGGGCAGCGTATTCCGCTGTCGACCATCGCCCATTACGAAAACAGCCTGCAGGATGACCGGGTTGACCACGAGGGGCAGTTCGCCTCCGAAAGCCTGTCGTTCGACATGGCGCCCGGCGTCACGGTGGAGCAGGGCACTGCCGCTATCGAGCGGGCCGTCGCCAAGCTCGGTTTGCCGGAAGCGGTGATCGCCAAGATGGCCGGCACCAGCGACGCCTTTGCGGCAACCCAGAAAAGCCAGCCGTTCATGATCCTTGGCGCGCTGGTGGCGGTGTATCTGGTATTGGGCATTCTCTATGAGAGCTACATCCATCCGCTGACCATCCTTTCCACACTGCCGTCGGCCGGGGTCGGTGCCTTGCTCAGTATCTACCTGCTGGGCGGCGAGTTCAGCCTGATCTCGCTGCTGGGGTTGTTCCTGCTGATCGGCGTGGTGAAAAAGAATGCGATCCTGATGATCGACCTGGCGCTGCAACTGGAGCGCCATTCGGGCCTGGACCCGCTGGAGTCGATTCGCCAGGCTTGCCTGCTGCGCCTGCGGCCGATCCTGATGACCACCCTGGCGGCGATCCTCGGAGCCCTGCCGTTGCTGCTGAGCAGTGCCGAAGGCGCGGAAATGCGCCAGCCCCTGGGTTTGACCATTATCGGCGGGTTGATCTTCAGCCAGATCCTGACGCTCTACACCACCCCGGTGGTTTACCTTTATCTCGACCGTTTGCGCCACCGCTTCAACAAGTGGCGCGGCGTACGCACCGATGGTGCTCTGGAAACTCCGCTATGACTGACCAATCGCAATGCAAAATGCCTCTGGCCGCCCAGCGCCTGGAGACCATCCGTGGTTCACGCCTGTTGAGCCTGGCCTTGTGCGGGCTGCTGCTCAGCGCCTGCGCCGTGGGCCCGGACTACAAGCGTCCGGACGCCGCCGCACCGGCGCAATACAAGGAAGCCAGCGGCTGGCGTCAGGCGCAGCCCAGTGACTCTCTGGCCCGTGGTGCCTGGTGGGAGCTGTATGGCGACCCGACGCTCAATGGCCTGGTGGAAAAACTCAACAGCGCCAACCAGACCGTGGCGCAGTCCGAAGCCCAGTACCGCCAGGCCCTGGCGTTGGTCAAGAGCGCCCGGGGGGCGTTCTTTCCGAGTGTCGACCTGAGTGCCGGGAAAACTCGCTCCAGCCAGGGCACCGGTAGCAGCAACTCGAGCCTGAGCCGTTCATCCAGCGGGATTGTCGACACCTATAACGCCCAACTCGGGGTGAGTTGGGAGGCGGATGTCTGGGGCAAGCTGCGCCGAGGCCTGGAAGCCAACGACGCCAGTGCCCAGGCAAGTTTTGCCGACCTCGCGGCCATGCGCCTGAGCCAACAGTCGAGTCTGGTGCAGAACTACCTGCAACTGCGGGTGATCGACGAACAGAAGCGCCTGCTTGAAGCCACGGTGCAGGCCTACGAGCGCTCGTTGAAAAATACCGAAAGCCAGTACCGCTTTGGCGTTTCCGGGAAAGCGGCGATCGCCCAGGCGCAGACCCAGCTCAAGAGCGCCCAGGGCGACCTGATCGACCTGATCTGGCAACGGGCCCAGTTCGAAAACGCCATTGCCGTCATGATCGGCCTGCCCCCGGCGCAATTCCAGCTGGCGGCCACCAACAGTGTTCCGGCCTTGCCGGCGATTCCGCTGGGGGTGCCGTCGCAACTGCTGGAGCGGCGTCCGGACATCGCTTCGGCGGAGCGTTCGGTGATCGCGGCCAACGCCAATATCGGCGTGGCGAAGGCGGCTTATTATCCGGACTTCACCCTGAGCCTGTCCGGTGGTTACAGCAGCAGTACCTTTGAGAACTGGATCAGCCTGCCGAACCGTTTCTGGTCGGTGGGCCCTAAGCTGGCCGCCACCTTGTTCGACGGTGGCCAGCGCTCGGCGGAAGTGGACCGGACCGAAGCAGTGTATGACCAGACCGTGGCCAAGTACCGCCAGACCGTGCTGGATGGATTCCGTGAAGTGGAAAACTATATGGTCCAGCTCAAGGTCATGGAAGACGAGGCGACGGTGCGGGCCCAGGCGCTGGAAGCGGCCCGGGAATCCCTGCGTTTGACCGACAACCAGTACAAGGCGGGCCTGATCACTTACCTGGATGTGGTCACGGTGCAGACCACGGCGTTGACCAACGAGCGTAGCGTGCTGAGCTTGCTGCAGAGCCGGTTGATCGCCAGCGTCCAGTTGATCGCGGCGATGGGCGGTGGTTGGGATGGCAATACCGACTTGAGCGCCAAGCGCTGATCGGTATTCGGCTTGGGTTGGATGGCGGTCTTATTGACGCCTTCGCGGGCAAGCTCCGCTCCCACACAGAATGTGCGTCGAACACAGATTTTGTATACGACAAAGACCTCGTGTGGGAGCGGAGCTTGCCCGCGAAGAGGCCCTCAAAGTCACAAAACCTTTATCTGAAGAAACCGCACCCGGCCTCATTTCTGCAATGAGCGCACACCGCGTCCCGCCAGGAAACACAGGCTGCCACCAATCGCCGTGAGCCCGCTCAAGGCATAAAACATCGTCCCCGGCGCCGCATGGATCAGCAGATAACCGCAGATCACCGGACTCAATGCACCGCCCAGGGCCGCCAGGTTCTGCGCGCCGAGGTAACTGCCCCGCAGATCCTCCGGGGCTATGGTGTCGACGAACAGATATTCCGACGGATAAATGATCATCTCCCCCAGGGTGAAGATGAACATGGCCGCGCACCAGGTCATCAGGTTCTGCGCAAAACTGAAGCCGATCAACCCGACGATAAACAAGCTGGTGCCGATGGCGATCCAGTAGCGCAACTGCTCACGCTTGAGAAAGCGGCCGATCTGGTACTGCAGCAGGATTACGCTGATGGCGTTGCAGGCCAGGATCGCCGACAAGGTGGTCAGGGCATCCTGGCTGCTGTGGGTCACCAGCAGGAACTGCGAGAGGTACAGCGTGAAGCGGCCATGGACGATGGTGCTCAGCAAGCTGCCGCAGGTAAACAGGATCAGCGTCCGATCATTGCGCAGCGTCACCAGGGTCTTGATGAAACTGGGGGGCTTGCCGATCTGGGCCTGGGCGGTCGGGGTGATGCCGAACATCAGGAAAATACTGCCAAAGGCGATACCGGCGGCCATCAGGAACGGCGCCAAGGGTTGCACCCCGGCGATCACCACGCCCAGCATCGGGCCGGTGGCGTAACCGATATTGGTCAGGGTGTAGCGCAGGGAAAAGACCTTGGCCCGCTGGTCGATGGGCAGGTTCTCGCTGATGATGGCCTTGGAACCGATCAGAAACAGCGCCGATGCGGTCTCGGTCATCACCAGGGTCAGGGTGGTCAGGTACAGGTCATGGGCGAACGTCAGCAGGGTAAAACCGATGCCGCTGGAGAGCATGGCGAGGATCATCAGCCGGCGTTTTTCCAGACGGTCGATGATATAGCCGCCGTACAACGAGAGCAGGGTGGCGATAAACACCGCGATCCCCATCAGCAGGCCGACATCCTGCTGGTTCAGCCCGAGCTTCCTGCTGAGGAACAGGGTCAGCAGCGGACTGGTGATGGCACGGCTGACGACGATGGTCACGGAGCAGATCATCAGCCGACGGATAACGAGGGAATAGGTGGCCACGGTGGTGCTTATATCCTTGTTTTGGAAACGTCTCTGTCAGACCGCTAAAAGCTTCGCGGGCAGGACCACTGCAACATCACGGCAGATACTTGCGGTAGTGGCGCTCATAGACCGCCGCCGGATGGTCCGCCGTCATGGCGCGACCGTTGTCGTCCCACCACTGGGCCACTTCGGCGCCCGTGGCAATCCACACGTCGTCATGTTGCTGGATCCCCTTGAGCAACTCCCGCAGCACACCGATACGCCCCGGCGTGGCAATGACTTCCGGGTGCAGACGCAGGACATAGCACAGCCCGAACCGGTGAAAGCCGGCAAAGTCCATCTGCAGGTTGCCCAGGGTATGGCTGTAGGACGCGATCCGTGATTGTGCCGGTGGCACCGCCGGGCTGAGGTTGAAAGCGAAGTAGGGTTCGTCCTCCAGCTCATAGTGCAGCGGCAGTTCGATAACCTGCGGTGCCGTTGGATGGGCGAAGGGCAGGTCGTCGCCACGCCAGGAGGACGACCAGAGGATACCCTCGTCATGCAGGGCCTCGGTGAAACCCGGTAGCCAATTGCCGGCGGGAATCCTAAAGCCTTTGGGTCGTTCTCCCGTCAGTGCCTCCAGGGCCTTGCAACCTTGTGCGAGCGCTGCCTTCTGTTCCTCGAGGGTCAGAGTGTCGTAGTTCTGGTGCCGATATCCGGCACAGGCGATTTCATGGCCGCCGGCCTGGATCGCTCGGATATGCGCGGGCTGTTCCTCGGCGACGATGCCCGGGATGCACCAGCTGCTGCGTACCCCCAGTTCCTCGAATAAACCGAGCAGGCGCTCAACCCCGCGCTGGCTGCCATAGCGCCAGACCGACAGGCTTTTGTCGCGCCCGGCAACCTCAGGTGCTTGGGTAAGAATGCCGTGTATATCATTGTAATCAATAGTAATTACTACGGCGCAGCGATACGGCGCCGGCCATGGACTCTGGAACGCGGGACGTTGCAACTCAGCCATGATGATGCTCCTTCAGCCACCAATGGGCGACATCGCGGCAGGTGGCAAACCAGACGTCATCGCGCTCGCGCATATGCTCGAACAGCCGCTCCAGCAGCAGGATACGGCCCGGTTTGCCGGTGATCTTGGGGTGAAACAGAGTGGTCAGGCACAGTCCTTCGTCAACCGCGCCATCGAATTCCCGGCACCAGTTGTCCAGGGTCAGCTCATAGCTGGCCGTGCGGTCCAGCCCGGACGGAAAATTCGGTTCGCGGGTGTAGGCAATGGAGGCGTAGTCGTCCATTTCCCAGCGGCCGGGGATTTCCACCAAGGGCTGCGCATGGCCCGGCACCTGCACCAGGTAGGGCCGGTCATCACCGCGCATGCTGCTGGAATAGGTCACCCCGGCGTCGACCAGCATCGCCGGGGTTTCCGCGCGCCAGTCACCGGAGGGGGTGCGAAAGCCCTCGGCGCGGATGTTCAGGTGTTGCCAGAACACCTCGCGGCATTTGTTCATCACGTCCCGCTGCTGTTCCAGCGTCAGGGCGTAAAAGGATTCGTGTTTGTAGCCGTGGTAGGCCACTTCATGTCCGCGTTCGACAATCGCCTGGCATTGCCGGGGCCAGTTTTCCACGACCCAGGCCGGGACGAAGAAAGTGGTCGGCAGGCGGAACTCGTCGAGCAGGTCGAGAATCCGCGGCAACGCCCGATACGGGCCGTAGCCGCCAAAACCGAAGTACTCGGGCTTGTGCCAGATCGAGCCATCGAGCATGGCATCGCCGGTGGGGCCGTCGAGGTCGAACGCCAGGGCCAGGCAGGCTTTGTGCCCATCCGGCCAGGTCGGGGTCGAGGACATGAGTGGCAGCTCCTGTTTACTGGCCCTTGTTCACGGCGATGTTATCGACGGCACCCACCGACAGGTCCCATTTCTTCAGGATGGCCTGGTAGCTGCCGTCGGCGATCATGCTTTGCAGGGCCGCCTGGATAGCGTCCCGCAGTTCCTGGTTTTCCTTGCTCACACCAATCCCGGTGAACTGCACCACCATCGGCGTGCCGATGATCTTGAAGGTGTTTTTCTCCTGGTTCGCGAGGTACGGCAGGGTCTCGCTGCCTTGCACGGCAACGTTGATACGGCTCTGGCGCAGCTGTGCGCGGGCGTCGGCCGAACCTTCGGTGCCGATCACCTTGATCTGTTTGTCAGCCGGGCAGTGTGCGCTGCTCCAGGCAGCGATTTCCGCCGGGAAGGTGGTGCGACGGCTGGTACCGGCGGTCTTGCCGCAGATATCGGTCATCTCGTTGATGTCCTTGTTCTTCTCCAGGGTGTAGAACTGCGAACCACTGGTGAAATAATCGACGAAGTCCACGGCTTTCTGGCGCTCGGCGGTGTCGGTCATGCCCGAGAGCACGATGTCCACGCGCTTGGTGGTCAGGGCGTTGATCATCTGTTCGAAGGAGGTTTCCTGCCACTTCATTTTCACACCCATATGCTGCGCCAGGGCGTTACCCAGGTCGAAGTCGACACCGGTGAGCTCGTTGCTGGCCGGGTCCTTGAAATCCATCGGCGGGTAGTTGGGCATGATCGCGGCGACAATCTCGCCCTTGGCCTTGATGCTGGCGGGCAATTCGGCGGCCCAGGTAAAGCTGGAGGCCATAAGGCCGGCGAGTACTGCGGGAATGACGAAATTCTTCATGGTCGTTCTCTTATGAATGTTGTGAAGGCTCAGGGAACCTAGGTTCGAACGGCAGAAATGAAGCTTTGGGTGCGCGGGTTTTGTGGACTTATTAGAAGTTCTTCGGGGCTTCCTTCCTCCACGATCTGGCCGCCATCCATAAACACCATGCGGTTCGAGACTTCGCGCGCGAAGCCCAACTCATGGGTGACGACGATCATGGTCATGCCGGTCTGCGCCAGGTCGCGCATCACCGACAGCACCTCTGCGACCAATTCCGGGTCGAGTGCCGAAGTGGGTTCATCGAACAGCATCAGCTTGGGCCGCATCGCCAGGGCCCGGGCGATGGCCACCCGTTGCTGCTGGCCGCCGGACAGCTCGATGGGATAGCTGTCGCGCTTGTGCGCCAGGCCGACCCGGGCCAGTAACTCAAGGGCTTCCTCGACCGACTCCTTGGGCGAACGCTTGAGCACCTGGACCGGGCCTTCGATGATGTTTTCCAGCACGGTCATGTGCGGAAACAGGTTGAAGCGCTGGAACACCATGCCGGTGGCCAGCCGCTGGCGGGCGATCTGCGCTTCATTGAGTTCATGCAGCTTGTTGCCGGCGATCCGGTAACCGACCAGTTCGCCGTCGACCCACAAGCCACCCTTGTCGATCTTTTCCAACTGGTTGACGCAGCGCAGCAGGGTGCTCTTGCCGGAACCCGAAGGACCGATGATGCACAGCACTTCGCCTTGCTCGACTTCGATATTGATGTCCTTGAGGGCGTGGAACGAGTCGTAGTATTTGTTCAGGCCGACAGCCTTGATGATGCTTCTCATGTTCGAATTCTCCAGGACACTTACGAGCGCTTGCCGGCGCCACGGGCAAAACGCCGTTCCAGGCGACTCTGGCCGAAGGACAGTACGGTGACGGCGACCAGGTACCAGATCCCGGCGACGATCAGCAGCTCCATGACTCGGGCGTTGGCGTAGTAGATGTTCTGGGCGTTGTAGAGCAGTTCCGAGTACTGGATCACGCTCGCCAGGCTGGTCATCTTGACCATGCCGATAAACTCGTTGCCCACTGGCGGGATGATGATGCGCATGGCCTGGGGCAGGATGATCCGGCGCAGGGCTTGCAGTTGCGGCATGCCGATGGACTTGGCGGCTTCATACTGGCCGGTGTCCACCGAGAGCAGGCCGGCGCGGACCACTTCGGCGGTGTAGGCGCCCTGGTTGATCGACAGGCCCAGCAGCGCGGCGACAAAAGGCGTCATCAGGCTGACGGTATCGAGCTGGAATACTCCGGGAATCCCGATGGTCGGGAAGATCAGCGCCAGGTTGAACCACAGCAGCAGTTGCAGGATCAGCGGCGTGCCACGGAACAGCCAGGTGTAGGTGATCGCCACATAGCGCAGGATCGGGTTGGCCGACATGCGCATGATCGCCGTGATCACCCCGAATACCACGCCCAGGGCCATGGCCAGGATCGCCATGATAATGGTGTTCAGCAGCCCGGTGAGGATCGCGTTGGCGGTCAGGAACTGGCCGATATAGGACCATTCGATCTGGCCCTGGGCAAAGGCCCGGACCAGCCCGACCAGGGCGACGACGATCAGGGTGGCGAAGAAAATACGTCCGTAATAGCGCCGCGGTACGTGTTCGTACTGGGTGATATCGAACTGGTTCTCGGCCAGTTTGCGCTCAGCGAGCAAGCGTTCTGCCTGGGATTGGCTCATGGTGTTTCTCCGTATGCGGCGCCGGGGCGCCGCCGTTGTTTCTGGTTACACCGTCCTGTAGAAGCCTGGCTTGTCGGGCCGCCGCATCGCAGCGAAGGGGCCATCAAGGCCGCCAAAAGCTTCGCGGGCAAGCCCTGCTCCTACAGGGGGGCGGTGTTTTCTAAGCCTTGCTACACACGCAGGCCGGCGTATTCGGCGGCCCATTGGTGCTGTGCTTCGAGTGCGATTTTCAACCGGGCGATCTGCTCGCGAACTCGCTCAGGCGCCGTTCCGCCCCAACCGCTACGGGCGGCAATGGCGGCTTCCAGGGTCAGGTAGTCACGCACTTGCGGGGTCAGGCGTGGATCGATCTCGGCCAACAACGCCGGGCTCGCTTCCCACAGTTCCAGATCGCCGGCTTCGCAGGCCTTGACCAGCGCGCCGGTGATTTCATGGGCTTCCTTGAACGGCACGCCGCGCATCGCCAGCCAGTCGGCGACTTCGGTGGCCAGGGTGAAACCCAGGGGCGCCTGGCGCCGCAATTCCTCGACGTTGACGGTCATGGTCGCGACCATCCCGGCCATGGCCGGCAGCACCAGCAACAGGGTGTCGACGCTGTCGAGCACGCCGTTCTTGTCTTCGCTCAGGTCACGGTTATAGGACAGCGGCAAGGATTTGAGGGTCGACAGCAGCCCGGTCAGGTTGCCGATCAGGCGGCCGGCCTTGCCCCGCGCCAGCTCGGCGATATCCGGGTTTTTCTTCTGCGGCATGATCGAACTGCCGGTGGCATAGGCATCGTCCAGCGCCACCCAGCGGAACTGCCGGGACGACCACAGGCAGAACTCTTCGGCCAGGCGCGAGATATTGATCCCGAGCATGCTGGCGACGAACAGGAACTCGGCGACATGGTCACGGCTGGCCACTGCATCGATGGAGTTTTCACAGACGCCGCTGTAACCCATTTCCCGCGCCGATTGCTGCGGCTGGCGAGCAATGGCCGAACCGGCCATGGCCGCCGCGCCCAAGGGCGACAGCGAGGTACGGGCATCCCAGTCCACCAGCCGCTGGACATCCCGCAACATCGCCTGGGCGTGGGCCAGCAGGTGATGGGCGAACACGATCGGCTGGGCCTGCTGCAAGTGGGTGAAGCCGGGGCAGATGCTCTGCACATGTTGCTCGGCCTGGTCGACCAGCGCCTGTTGCAGGGCCAGGACTTCCACCGCCAGGGTGCGCACATGGTCACGCAGGAACAGGCGCAGGTCATTGGCGGTCTGGTCGTTGCGCGAACGCCCGGCGCGCAGCTTGCCGCCCAGGGCGCCGAGGCGCTCGGTCAGCAGGCGCTCGATAAAGGTGTGCACGTCCTCGTCGTCGAGGGTCGGGGCGACACGGCCGGCGCGGAAATCCTCGCCGATGGTGTCCAGGGCCTCGACCATGCTTTTGGTTTCCTGCTCGTCGAGCAGGCCGGCCCGCTGCAATTCGTGGGCATGGGCCCGGGAACCGGCGAGGTCATAGGGGGTGAGGCGGAAATAACCATCCGGGCAGCGGGAGAGGGCGGCCAGGGCGGCGGATGGGCCGCTCTTGAAACGGGCGCCCCAGAGACGGTCGGTGGCTTGAGCCATTGTTGTTTTCCTCCAGCAAATGATCGATTCAACACAGGACCGCCGCCAACCGTCCGGGGAGGGGCAGGGTCATGCACTATCAGGAGGGCAGATTACGAATCCTTGTAGACGCCGCTCGTGGACACCTACAAGTACAAAAGAATGGCGTTTAAACGCTTGCAATCAGCGACTTGTGGCTGATTTGCAAAAAATATCGGTGGTTGCCAAGCCTGGTTTTCTGTGTTCATTATTATCGACCGGCGACGTTTTTCTTGTGGAGCTAAGCCTGTTGAATATGTGGTTCGAGGTCAATAAGCATGATGGAAACCCAGCTTTCCAATTCTGGAAACCCGGCGCCGAAACCCGGACA
This sequence comes from Pseudomonas gingeri, assembly GCF_013385425.1. Lineage (GTDB taxonomy): Bacteria > Pseudomonadota > Gammaproteobacteria > Pseudomonadales > Pseudomonadaceae > Aquipseudomonas > Aquipseudomonas gingeri_D. Next base: position 168,544 of record NZ_JACAQA010000003.1, read on the forward strand.
GCGAGCGCCCTTGGCACTCAGTGGACTGGACTTCAAATTACTCAAAGTGTTCAAGGCGGTGGTCGAGGCCGGGGGCTTCAGCGCGGCTCAGAATGAGCTGAATGTGGGGCTGGCCGCCATCAGCAAGCAGATTTCCGACTTGGAAATCCGCATTGGCATGCGCCTGTGTACCCGTGGACGAGAGGGTTTTTGCCTGACCGAAGAGGGCAGTCTGGTGTACCAGGCATCAATTGATTTGTTTGCCTCGGTCGACAACTTTCGCGACCGACTTAGTTCGGCCCAGAACGAACTGATCGGCGACTTGAGTGTAGGCGTCGTGGACAATACTATTTCCGACCTTAATTCTCCGTTAGTTGCCGCGCTGCGCAAGATTCACGATGAGTCACCGAAAGTAAGATTTCGCCTGCACGCGGCACAGTTGGATGAAGTGGAGCGAGGGGTTGTAGAAGGTCGTTATATTGCGGGGATAGTACCGGTTTATCAAAAAAGAGAAGAGTTTGATTATTTCACGCTCTATGAGGAGCGGGCCGAGGTTTACTGTGGTGTCGGACACCCGCTGTTCGACTCGGAAGACGCGCTCAGCAGTGTCGAAGTGCTGCGTGAGTACCCGTTCGTCAACCACCGTTATGCCATCCATCGCGACAAACTCGACTTTGTCACCTACGACAGTTTTTCCGCCTCGGCGTCCCAGGTGGAGGCTGTGGCGATGCTTGTCCAGACCGGGCGTTTTCTTGGCTTCCTGCCGCAGCACTATGCCGCCCCGTTGGTGGCCAAAGGCTTATTGCGGGCCTTGATGCCGGAGCGGGTCAGCTATTGCACTCCCTTCAATCTGATCCTGCGCCACAACACGACGCGCAGCCCGCTGGTCAAGGCTTTCGCCCAGGCCCTGGGGGTAGATCTCAAAGCGCCGTTGCAGGGATAGGGGCGAGCTGAAGCCGCCAACCCGCTTGCCCAATACCCGCTCATGGACCTCATTGTTAAGCAACACGCTTTCAATCACTTGCCGAAAGCCGGGCTCGTCGTACAACGGTCCCTTGAGTGCGACCAAGGCATCGCGCAGTGCCATCAACTTGCTCAAAGGGAGCCCCGGGTTCGGCGCGGCACCGTTGCCGGGACCTGGCCCGAGGGCGCCCCGGGTGTTCGCCTTGATGGCGGCGGGCGGTAATGGGTCGCAATCTTCATTGGACATGACGGGTTCTCTACAGAATGGGCGCACTGCGTAAGGAGAACAGAGGGTAAAAAGCTCGACCTTTTTAGTCTAAAGCAGGCTCAGCCGGGTGCTAGTTATGAGCGGATTTTAATAGCCGTCATATTTACGTATATATACGTAGGAGCTTTCTAGAAAACCGCTATTCTTGTAGGTAAAACGGCCTTGAGCAACAGGAAGCTTCATCGGAAAGAGCGGGACGTTTTAACCCATGTTGTCCATTGCCCTCCGTCGTCAGCGCGTCACTCCAACAGCCGCACAAACCCGGGTTGTAAACCGAACACCTCGACGCCTTCCGGTGTCGCCTGGCCGGTGGTGACCGCCACGCGCTTGACCGGCTGACCCACCGCCTCGCGGTATTCCACCTCAAGGCCGTTATCGACATGCTGGAGCGCCGCGGGCGGCAGCACGATCGCCTGCTCGTTGCGGTAGGTGATGATAGTCAGCCGGGCACTCATGCCCAGCCGGACCCGTTGCAACTGCTCCTTGCTCAGTTTCGGCACCGAGAGCGTCACCGGGAACTGTGCGCCGCCGCCGGGCGCATCGCTGGGCAGCGCCAGGCTGCTGACAATATCGACGGCGCCGTCGAGGCGCACACCGTCGAAACCGTCTCCCAGGATCTCGACGCTCTGACCTTGATGCAGTTGGTTGATGTCCAGCTCCGAGACCTTGCTGACGATCTTCAGCTGCTCGATATTGGCCAGGCCGAACAAGACCTGCCCCTGGGTGACCCGGCTGCCGTTCTGCACCGGCCCGGCGCTGCTGGCTGTCGAGCCTTGCGGGCCGGACGCCCCCGGAGCCGGCACGACGATACCGGCAAACGGTGCCAACACATTCTTTCCCTCAAGCAGGGTGCGCAAGGCTTCGTACTTGACCGTGGTATTGGTCAATTCCATATCGGCGATCTGGCGATATTCGCCCTTGCCCTGGTCCAGGGCCTGTCGCAGATCACCCTGGGCCGCCGCCAGATCCAGGCGCTGGGTTTGCAGTTGCTGCTGCAGATCGTCCAGCTCGCCACGGGCGATGATGCCGCGCTGGAGCAGGGTCTGGCTTTCGCGCAGCTTGCGCTCGTTGTTGCCGACGGACATTTCCACCGCCCTGAGCGAGCGCCGGGCGCGGGCCACCTGTTGGCTGTTGTTCCAGTCCTGCAACTCCTGGACGGCGCGGCGTGCCTTGAGCTGGGCGGACAAGGCGTCGCGCAGCTGGATTTCCAGCAGCGCCGGGTCCATCTGCACCAGTGTCTGCCCGGACTCGACCCGCTGTCCCTGTTCCACCAGCACGGCGCGCACATTTCCGTCGAAGGGCGCGGTAAGGGTGATGGTTTTCTGCGGCTCGATCTTGCCCACCAGGCCGATCTGGTGGACCAGCGGCGCGGTCTGCACCGGGATCCACTGGCCGTTCTTCGGCGGATCGGCAGCCGGGGCGCGATAGCCGATCACCGTGGCGGCGACGACGACCACCAGCCCCAGTGCGCCGCCTTGCAACCAGCGTTTGCGGCGGGTCGTTGTGTCAGTAGTCATTGAGCGCAATGTCCCAGCTCTCCAGAGTCATGCCCAGGGTCAGATCCAACTGGGTCTGGGCGTTCAAATAGGCAATCAGGGCGTTGAGTCGGGCGTTTTCGGCGTTACGCAGGTCGCCTTCATAGCTCAGGACCTGAAAGTTGCTGGAGCGCCCGGCACTGAGCTTTTCCCGCTCGATATCCAGCTTGCGCCGGGAAAGGTCGACGGCGCGCTGGGCGATCTCGTATTGCCGCCAGCGGGTGCCGAGGTCGCGCACCACGTCATTGACGCTGCGCTCCAGCGCCTGCTTGGCATCGGCGAGCGTGATCTGCTGATTCTCGACATCGATCCGGGCATGCACTTCGGCCTGGCGGGTACTGAGGTCGCCGATGGGGATCTGCACCTGCACGCCGGCGTAGCTGTCCCAACGGCGGCTGCCGACGTTGCCGAGGTCATTGTCGGTGCGATCGCGAATCTGGTTGGCCCCGGCGATCAGCGACACATCCCAACGGCTCTGGTCCTTGGCGATCACCAGGTTCAGGTCGGCCTGCTGGCTGCCGAGCAAGGACGCCAGGTAGTCCGGCTGCTGGACCTGGGCCACGCGAAAGGCGTCCTGCTTGTCGATGTTGACCCGGTTGGCTTCCAGCGCCTCGGTGGCGCGGATCGGCGTGGACAGGTCGAGGGCCAGCAGGCGCAATAACGACAGGCGATTGATATCCACCTGGTTGCGGGCTTCCTCGACGCCCAATTCCTGGGTGGCGATATCGGCCTCGGTCTGGACGATTTCGAACTCGGCCATGCGCCCCGCGGCGATCAGCGCCTTGTTCACGTCGAGCAGGGCACGGGCGCGCTTGAGCGCGTCCTGGGTAATGGTCAGTTGTTCCTGGGACCTGAGCACTTCCCGGTAGGAGGTGATGATGTCGCTGATGGTCTGCGCGACATTGGACTTGAGGCTCAGGCGGTTGACCTGCTCGGCGATCCGCGCCACCCGCAGTGGGGCGGTGGTCACATCCCAACCGGCGCCCCGCAGCAGCGGCTGGATAATTGCCAGGTCGAGGCCGTCGCTGCGATAACGACCGGCGACATCGGCATTGGTCAGTTGTTGGGTCCAGGCCATGCTCAGGCGGGTGCCGTACTCGCTGAGCAGGCTGGTGGTCGGCGAGAGGGTGGCATTGCGCGAGCTGTCCTTGGAACCCCGGTTCGCCTGATAGGTGCCACTGAGCAACAGCTTGGGATTGAATACATCTTCAGAAACCCGCAGGTCGAACTTCTGCGCGATCCGTTGCAGGTAGGCGCTGCGGATGCTGCGGTTGTTGCGCAACCCCAGGTACACCGCGTCCCCCAGGGTCAGGTCGGTGTTCTGCTGGCTCAACAATACGCCACGGGCCTGATTGCTCCGCAGACTCGGGGCTGACGGCTGGCCGACCAGATCGTCGCCGGCCAAGGCCGGGCCGTACGAGAGGCAGAGCAGTAGCGCCATCCATGGCCAGGATCTATTCATCGCGCAAGGCCTCCACCGGTTGCAGTCGTGATGCCGAAATCGCCGGATAAAGGCCGAAGAACAGGCCCACCAGCAGGGTACTGCCGACCCCCAATGGCAGCGACAGCACCGCCAGGGAAAATTGCCAGCCGGACATCCGCGCATACAGGTAGGCTGCGGCCATGCCCAGCAGCGCACCGGATAAAGCACCGACGGCGGTCAGGGTGACCGCCTCCAGCAGAAACAGATTACGGATGTCCTTGCGCCGCGCGCCCAGCGCCATGCGCACGCCGATCTCCCGACGGCGCTCGGAGACGTTCATCAGCATCACATTCATCACCCCGACACCGCCGCCGACCAGGGAAATGCCGCCCAGGGCCATCAGCAGGTAGCCGAAGGTCCGGCTTTGCCGGGTCATGCCGTCAATCATCTGTTGCGGTACCTGGACCTCGACCTGGCGGCCCCTGAGGCGCTGTTTCAAGGCCTGGGTCAGGGCATCGGCGACTTGATTGGTGTCCTGGCCGGGGGCCACCCGCACGATGAGATTACTGATCTGCGGGTCGCTCATGATTCGCCCCAGGCCTTCAAGGGGGAGAAACAGCGAGTCGTCGGCCTGCACCGGAATCAGGATGGCCGGCGGTTGGCTGCGGGCGATGCCGATCACCTGGAACAGGTAGTCATTGATGCGGATGCGTTCGCCCAGGCGCAGCGGGTCGCCGGGTTTGCTCAAGGCCTGGGCGATCTTGTGCCCGACCACGACATAGGTTTCGCCGTGATCGAAGTCGGAGATAAAGCGTCCTTCATCCAGTTGCAGGCGCATGGCCCCCATCAACTGGGCGGTGCTGCCCACCAGATTGGCGTTGCTGGCCCGGCCGTGAAACACCACCGCGGCGCTGGACAGGGTGATCGGGGCGATCTCCAGCAGGCCTGGCAACGCCGTGTTCAACGACGACACATCGAGGGTCGCCGGCATCGGCGTGCGTACATCGGCATTGCCGGGAAACTGCACCGACAACGTATCGGTGCCCATGTCCTTGAAGATCGCCGAGGCTTCCTGGGCCGCGTTGTGGCCGATATTGATCAGGGCGATCACCGATGAACTGCCGATGACAATCCCCAGCAAGGCCAGGAGCGAGCGTTTACCCAAGGTCCTCAGGCTGACAAAGGCCTCGTGGAGCAACTGGCTGGCACTTTGTTCGACCTGCACGCTCATGCCGGGCAGGCCTCGCGTATCACGCCGTTGTGCACCCGGATCTGCCGCCCCAGGCGTTGGGCTATCTGCGGGTCGTGGGTGACGATGATCAGCGTGACCTGGCGGACGCGATTGAGCTCCAGCAACAGGTCCATGATTTCCCGGGCGGTGCTGCTGTCGAGGTTGCCGGTGGGTTCGTCGGCGAGGATCACCGAAGGTTCCCCCACCAGCGCCCGGGCAATCGCCACCCGTTGGCGCTGGCCGCCGGAGAGGTCGGCGGGGCGATGGTGCGCGCGCGCCTCCAGGCCGACCTGTTCGAGCATGGCCATGGCCCGGGTCAGTGACTCGCCACGGGGGACACCGCGATAACTCAGGGGCAGGGCGACATTGTCCAGGGCGCTGAGGCGCGCCAGCAGGTTGAAACTCTGGAAGACGAAGCCGATCTGCCGGTTGCGGATCGCCGCCAACTGGTCGGGGCTGGAGCGGAAGATGTCATGGCCGGCAAAACGATAGTGGCCGCTGTCGGGCAGGTCGAGCAACCCGAGGATATTGAGCAGGGTGCTTTTGCCCGAACCGGAAGCGCCGAGAATGGCACAGCTTTCACCGGCCTCGATGGACAGCGAGACATTGTCGAGAATGGTGAGGGTTTGCTCGGCGAGGCGATAACGCTTGGCGATGCCTTGCAGGGAGATGAAGCCTTCGTGAGCAATCGTGTCTGTCATCGCTGACCGCGCCGGCCGGCTTGACCCGGCAGGAGCCTCCGTCCCGGGCGCTTTGTGGGACGCTCAGGCGGTTCTCGGGGCAGGGACAAGCACAAGGTTTATTTTATTGTTTCAAATAATTGTTTGAATAGTAACCGTGATCTTGGGGCGACGCCAGCCGCCGGGTTCAAGGAAGGCCAAGACATTTCAGGCAGGGCTTTGTGACAACTGGATACATTTTATTGGTCGGTCAAGCCGGCCGCGACGAGTGCAGGCACTAGCCTTGCTCACGAGGGACAGCCTGGACACAGTTGCCTCCAACTGTGTCTTTTTGAACCCAAATAGAATGGTTTTCAAACACCCGATAAGACACGGTACCCGGCGTAGAGGCTTGCTTTCAAAGGCTTTCACGGGTATAAAAAATCAAATTTATTTTTAAAACACTGTTCATCCGGTCAAATTTTCACCCCGCAAAGGCTCCTCACATATGGTCGCAAAGAAACTCAGTGCCCCGAATGTCACCAAGACCCGACTACTGGATGCCACGGAGGCACTGTTTATCAAATACGGCTACGACGCCGTGTTATTGCGCCAGATCACGGAGCGCGCCCAGGTCAACCTGGCCGCGGTGAACTATCACTTCGGGGACAAGGATTCCCTGATGACCGCCTTGCTCATGCAGCGCCTCGGGCCGCTCAACGAGCAGCGCCTGGAACTGTTGGCCAAATGCGAGGAACAGGCGGACGGCCCGCTGGACTGCGAGACCCTGCTGGGGGTTCTGTTCGCCCCGGCCATGGGCCTGGAACGCAGCGGCGATGGTGATGAAAGCCGCTCCTTCATTCGTTTCCTGGGGCGGGTCTACAGCGACACCTCACCCTTTATCCAGGAGTACCTCAAGGAGCATTACCAGCCGGTTTTCGAGCGTTTCTTCAAGGCCTTCGCCCTGGCGCTGCCGGATATGCCGCGCAATGAAGTCGGGGTGCGCCTGCAATTCGCCCTCAAGGCGATTTCCGGGGTGATTGCCGGGACCGAGCTGCGTTTCCTGATGCAGGCCATGAGCCTGGGGCGCCCGGCCACGGATGCCGAAGTCATGGCCAAGCTGATCAGCCTGGTCTCGGCGGCCATCCATGCGCCGATGCAGGACCACAAAGCCGAGCAGGCGCTGGAGCGCGTGCTGCAGACCCAACGCTCGATTCGCCAGCAGGGCGTGCCGGTCACGGCCAAGGTGGCCGGCAAACCATAGCGGATTGATCCCTCGTGTATTGGCGCGCCCATGTTTGAGCCGATACCGATGATCAGGTCACGTCGCACAATCGCCAATCATGGCTAGAGTGAAACTGACGGCAATTGTGCCGCCACCGTGATCGTTTCAAAGAGCCCGGCACCTGACCGGGACCTTCACCTGATCGGGAGTACGCGATGGATCTCAACCGTCGTCAGTTCTTCAAGGTCGCCGCCATCGGCCTTGGAGGCTCGAGTCTGGCCGCGTTGGGCATGGCCCCGACGCCTGCCTTCGCCGAGCAAGTGCGCCACTTCAAACTCACCCATACCCATGAAACCCGCAACACCTGCCCGTATTGCTCGGTCGGTTGCGGGCTGATCATGTACAGCCAGGGTGATACCGCGAAGAACGTGGTCCAGGACATCATCCATATCGAGGGCGATGCCGACCATCCGGTCAATCGCGGCACCCTGTGCCCCAAAGGCGCCGGCCTGCTGGACTTCATCCACAGCCCTGATCGCCTCAAGTACCCGCAGGTACGCAAGCCGGGCAGCCAGGAATGGACCCGGGTTTCCTGGGATGAAGCGCTGGACCGCGTCAGCGACCTGATCAAGGCCGACCGCGACGCCAACTTCATCGAGAAGAACGCCCAGGGGCAGACGGTCAACCGCTGGCTGACCACCGGATTTCTCGCCGCTTCGGCGGCGTCCAACGAAGCCGGTTACCTGACCCACAAGGTCATTCGCAGTCTCGGCATGCTGGGGTTCGACAACCAGGCACGTGTCTGACACGGCCCGACGGTGGCAAGTCTTGCCCCGACGTACGGCCGTGGCGCCATGACCAACACCTGGACCGATATCGCCAACGCGAATCTGATCCTGGTAATGGGTGGCAATGCCGCTGAAGCGCATCCGTGCGGCTTCAAATGGGTGACCGAAGCCAAGGCCCACAACCAGGCACGCCTGATCGTGGTCGACCCGCGTTTTACCCGGACCGCCTCGGTGGCCGACTATTACGCGCCGATCCGTACCGGCAGCGATATCGCCTTTATGGGCGGGCTGATCAATTTCCTGCTGACCGAGGACAAGATCCAGCACGAATATGTGCGCAACTACACCGACGTATCGTTTATCGTCAAAGCCGGCTTCGGCTTCGAGGACGGGCTGTTCAGCGGCTACGACGCGGCCAGCCGCACCTATACCGACAAGTCCTCCTGGGGGTATGAGCTGGGCGAGGACGGTTTCGCCAAGATCGACCCGAGCCTGCAACACGAGCGCTGCGTCTACCAACTGATGAAACAGCACTACAGCCGCTACAGCCTGGAACTGGCGAGCCAGACCTGCGGCATGCCCCAGGACGCCATGCGCAAGATCTGGGACGAAATCGCCACCTGCTCGCAACCGGGCAAGACCATGACGATTCTCTATGCCCTGGGTTGGACCCAGCACTCCATCGGCTCGCAGATCATCCGCAGTGCGGCCATGGTCCAGCTGTTGCTGGGCAACGTCGGCATGCCCGGCGGCGGGGTCAATGCCTTGCGCGGTCACTCCAATATCCAGGGGCTGACGGACCTCGGGCTGTTGTCCAATTCGCTGCCCGGCTACCTGACCCTGGCCTCCGATGCCGAGCAGGACTACGACACCTATATCTCCAAGCGCGCCCTCAAACCCTTGCGTCCCGGCCAGTTGTCCTACTGGCAGAACTACGGCAAGTTCCATGTCAGCCTGATGAAAGCCTGGTATGGCGCCAATGCCACCGCCGAAAACCACTGGGGCTACGACTGGCTGCCCAAGCTCGACAACCCCGGCTACGACATCCTGCGCATGTTCGACCGGATGGGCCAGGGGCTGGTCAACGGCTATATCTGCCAGGGCTTCAACCCGATTGCCGCGCTGCCCGACAAGAACCGGGTGACCGCGGCGCTGGGCAAACTCAAGTGGCTGGTGGTGATGGATCCGCTGTCCACTGAAACCTCGGAGTTCTGGCGCAACGCCGGACCTTACAACGATGTCGACACCGGCAATATCCAGACCGAGGTCATTCGCTTTCCGACCACCTGCTTCGCCGAGGAGGATGGCTCGCTGACCAATAGCAGCCGCTGGCTGCAATGGCACTGGAAAGGCGCCGAGGGGCCAGGGGAAACCCGCACCGACGTGAAGATCATGAGCGAACTGTTCCTGCGTCTGCGCAAACGTTATCAGGCCGATGGCGGCGCTTTCCCCGAGCCGATCCTCAAGCTCAGCTGGCCGTACAAGATCGCTGATGAACCGTCACCGGAGGAACTGGCGCGAGAAATCAACGGTTACGCCAGCGCGGACTTCACCGATGCCACGGGGACTGCGATGAAGGCCGGCCAGCAACTGGCCGGATTCGCCCAGCTCAAGGACGACGGCAGCACCGCTTCGGGCTGCTGGATCTTCTGCGGCAGCTGGACCGAGCAGGGCAACCAGATGGCCCGGCGCGACAACAGCGATCCCTACGGCATGAAACAGCACCTGGGTTGGGCCTGGGCCTGGCCGATGAACCGGCGCATTCTCTACAACCGTGCATCCGCCGACACCCAGGGCAAGCCCTGGTCGCCGGAAAAACGCCTGGTGTGGTGGAACGGCAAGGCCTGGGGCGGCACCGACGTGCCCGACTACAAAGCCGATGTACCGCCGGAAGCCGGGATGAACCCGTTCATCATGAACCCCGAGGGCGTGGCGCGGTTCTTTGCCGTGGACAAGATGGCCGAAGGGCCGTTCCCGGAGCATTACGAGCCGTTCGAAACCCCCATCGGCATCAACCCGCTGCACCCGGACAACAAGAAGGTCACCAGCAACCCGGCGGCCCGGATCTTCGATTCGGTCTGGGACAGTCTGGGCGTGGCGAAGGATTTCCCCTATGCCGCGACCACTTACCGGCTGACCGAACATTTCCACTTCTGGAGCAAGCACTGCAAGCTCAACGCCATTGCCCAGCCCGAGCAGTTCGTCGAGATCGGCGAGCTCCTGGCCAAGGAGAAGGGCATCGTGGCCGGCGACCGGGTGCGGGTCAGCTCCAAGCGCGGGCATATCGAGGCGGTGGCGGTGGTGACCAAACGGATTCGGCCGCTGCAGGTCAACAACCAGGTCGTGCACCACATCGGCATCCCGTTGCACTGGGGATTCACCGGGGTGGCGCGGCATGGCTACCTGACCAACACCCTGGTGCCGTTCCTCGGCGATGGTAATTCACAGACCCCGGAATCCAAGTCATTCCTGGTCAACGTGGAGAAAATCTGATGGCCAGCCAAGACATCATTGCCCGTTCGGCGACCACCACCTTGCCGCCCTCCGTGCGCCAGCAGGAAGAAGTCGCCAAACTGATCGACACCACCAAGTGCATCGGCTGCAAGGCCTGCCAGGTGGCGTGTTCGGAATGGAACGAGCTGCGCGACGAGGTCGGCCATAACCATGGCACCTACGACAACCCCCAGGACCTGAGTGCCGAAAGCTGGACCCTGATGCGCTTCACCGAGCATGAAAATGCCGCCGGCAACCTGGAGTGGCTGATCCGCAAGGACGGTTGCATGCACTGCGCCGACCCCGGCTGCCTGAAGGCCTGCCCCAGCCCGGGGGCGATCATCAAGCACGCCAATGGCATCGTCGATTTCAACCAGGACCATTGCATCGGTTGCGGTTACTGCATCACCGGTTGCCCCTTCGACATACCGCGCATCTCGCAGAAGGACCACAAGGCCTACAAGTGCACGCTGTGTTCGGACCGGGTGGCGGTGGGGCTGGAGCCGGCCTGTGTGAAAACCTGCCCGACCGGGGCGATTGTCTTTGGCAGCAAGGAGGACATGAAGGAACACGCCGCCGAACGCATTGTCGACCTCAAGTCCCGCGGCTTCGACCAGGCCGGCTTGTACGACCCGGCCGGGGTCGGCGGCACCCATGTGATGTACGTGCTGCACCACGCCGACCAGCCGTCGCTGTACGCCGGCCTGCCGAACCAGCCGAGCATCAGCCCCTTCGTCGAATTGTGGAAAGGCATCAGCAAACCCCTGGGCCTGCTGGCGATGGGCGCGGCGGTGCTGGCGGGCTTTTTCCACTACGTGCGCATCGGCCCGCAACGGGTGGAGGAGGACGAGCATCCGGCGCCCCCGGACAGCAGCGTCCATCAGGTCGATCCGAGCGTGCATGTCTTTGATCCGAAAACCGGTGAGGAGCCACGGCCATGAGCGACAAGCCGATCCTGCGTTATACCGCCAACCAGCGCACCAACCACTGGCTGGTGGCGATCCTGTTCTTTATGGCCGGTCTGTCCGGGCTGGCGCTGTTTCACCCGTCGTTGTTCTGGCTCAGCCAACTGTTCGGCGGCGGTCCCTGGACCCGTATCCTGCATCCGTTCATGGGCCTGCTGATGTTCGTGCTGTTCCTCGGATTGGTGATCCGCTTCTGGCGGGCCAACTTCTTTATCGCCAACGACCGCTTGTGGCTCAAACGGGTTGATCGGGTGATCCGTAACGAGGAGGAGGGCGTACCGCCGATCGGCAAGTACAACCCCGGGCAGAAACTGCTGTTCTGGACGCTGCTGGCCTGCATGCTGGTCCTGCTGTTCAGCGGCGTGGTGATCTGGCGGGCGTATTTCAGCCAGTACTTCGGCATCGGCAGCATTCGCCTGGCGGTGTTGCTCCATGCCCTGGCGGCGTTCGTACTGGTGTTGAGCATCCTCGTGCATATTTATGCCGGTATCTGGATCAAGGGCTCGGTCGGGGCCATGCTGCATGGCTGGGTCAGTCGTGCCTGGGCACGCAAACACCATGAGTTGTGGTACCGCGAGGTGACCCGGAACGAGGCCTCGACCGCCGAGCCACGGAAAAAGGGATAAGCGCTTGAGCACGATATTGGAACCTGGACAGATCGAGGCTTCGGCCAGTTCGCCGCCGTTTCTGCATCTGCCGCCGCCGACGCTGTTCGCCCTGCGCGCAGCGCGGCTGGAGCAGTTGGCGGTCGGGCATCCGCTGGCCGAATATATCGGACTGGTGGCCGGGCTTTGTCGGGTGCAGCAGCAACTGCTGGATCAACCGCCAAGCACCGCGCTTCCCGATCCTGAGCGCCAGCGGCTGTGCCTGGAGCATGGCCTGCCGCCGCTGGCTGCTGACAGCCTGGTACGCGAAGACCTTTGGCTGCCTTGGCTGGACGCCTTGTTGTCGGGTCATGCCACCCGTGTCCCCGCCGTGCGACAGGCCATCAGCACTTTGCAGGACACCCGGGGCGGGCAACGTAAAGTCTGGGCGCTGGCCTTGCTCGGGGGCCAGTATTCCGGCCTGCCGGCAGCCTTGGTGCCGTTTCTCGGGGCGGCCTTGCAGGCGGCCTGGAGCTATTGGCTGCTGAGCGTGCCGAACCTGGCCTTGAAACCCGGCGACAGCCTGAGCCAATGCCCGGCCTGCGGTTCGCCGGCCATGGCCGGGGTGATCCGCCACCGGGGCAAGTTCAATGGCCTGCGTTACCTGGTGTGTTCACTGTGCGCCTGCGAGTGGCATGTGGTACGGGTCAAATGCATCTACTGCGAACAGAGCAAGGGGCTCAAGTACCTGAGCCTGGGGGATGACGGCCATGGTGCCGGTCATGCGCCGTTACGGGCGGAAATCTGCCCGGGCTGTAACAGCTATCTCAAGCTGCTCTATCTGGAAGAAGATGCCGAGGCCGAGGCGCTGTCAGCTGATATCACCAGCCTGGCGCTGGATATTCGTCTCGATCAGGAAGGGTATCTGCGCCAGGCACCGAATCTGTTGCTGGCGCCAGGGGGCGATTAGGCGATGGCGTCGTGCCCCTCCCTCAAGGAACGAGCGAGGCGTCTACACTCAGGTTTCCGCATCGCGTCTTCAGGAAACCGCTGATGTCCTCGAGCCTTGCCGCTGTCCCGCCACGTCTGCCTTCCATCGATAGCCTTCTGCGCGACCCCGCTTGCCAGCCCCTGGCCGAGCGCTATGGTCGGGATGCCTTGCTGACAACCTTGCGGCAGTTGCTCGATGAACTGCGTGAACCGGTCCGTTCGGGCCAGCTCACGGCCAACGAACTGACCCCGCCCGTTCTGGCGGGCCGAGCCGGCGAACGCCTGTTCAACCAGCACCGCAGCCGTGTGCAACGGGTGTTCAACCTGACCGGCACGGTGCTGCACACCAACCTCGGCCGGGCGCTGCTGCCCGAAGAAGCCATAGACGCCATGCAAATCGCCGCCCGTTACCCGCTCAATCTCGAATTCGACCTGCACAGCGGCAAGCGTGGCGACCGTGACGACCTGATCGAAGGCCTGATTCGCGAACTGACCGGCGCCGAAGCCGTTACCGTGGTCAACAACAATGCCGCCGCCGTGCTGCTGGCCCTCAACAGCCTCGGGCAACGCAAGGAAGGCATCATCTCCCGGGGCGAGTTGATCGAGATCGGCGGGGCCTTTCGCATCCCCGATATCATGGCCCGCGCCGGTGTCCGCCTGCATGAGGTGGGCACCACCAATCGCACCCATGCCCGAGACTACGAAACCGCCATCGGCCCACGTAGCGGCCTGTTGATGCGGGTGCACGCCAGCAACTACAACATCCAGGGCTTTACTGCCCAGGTGCCCACCGCCCGGTTGGCAGAGATTGCCCATCGCCATGGCTTGCCGTTGCTGGAAGACCTGGGCAGCGGCAGCCTGCTTGACCTCACACGCTGGGGCCTGCCCGCCGAACCCACGGTGCGCCAGGCGCTGGAAGACGGCGCCGATATTGTCACCTTCAGCGGCGACAAATTGCTCGGTGGGCCCCAGGCCGGGTTGATTGTCGGGCGCAAGGAGTTGATCGCGAAGATCAAGAAGAACCCGTTGAAACGGGCGTTGCGGGTCGACAAGCTGACCCTCGCCGCGCTGGAGGCGGTGCTGGGGTTGTACCGTAACCCGGACCGATTGGCCGAGCGTTTGCCCAGCTTGCGCCTGCTGACCCGACCCCAGGCGGAGATCCTTGCCCAGGCCGAGCGTCTGCGCCCGTTGTTGGCCGACGTCTTGGGGGAGGGCTGGAGCGTCTCGGCGATGCCGGCGCTGGGCATGATCGGCAGCGGTAGCCAACCGGTGGCGCGGCTGCCCAGCGCGGCCTTGTGCCTGCGGGCCAATACCTCGAAGCGCCTGCGCGGGCGCACTTTACATGGGCTGGAGGCCGCGTTGCGGGGGTTGCCGATTCCGGTGTTGGGGCGCATCGATGATGATGCCTTGTGGCTGGATCTGCGTCAGTTGGATGACGAGGCGGTCTGGGTGGCGCAGCTTGCGGGGTTGAACCTCGGGACCGCGTCATCGTTCATCGCGAGCAAGCTTGCTCCTACAAAAAGCGGGCCGCAGGGGAGTCGGACGAGGTGATCGTCGGCACGGCGGGGCATATCGACCATGGCAAGACGAGCCTGCTCCAGGCGCTGACCGGTCAGGCCGGCGACAAGCGCCGCGAGGAGCGCGAGCGCGGCATCACCATCGATCTGGGTTACCTCTATGCCTCGCTGGCGCCCGGCTGCGCGCTGACCGGTTTTATCGATGTGCCCGGCCATGAGCGATTTATCCATAACATGCTGGCCGGCGCCCAGGGGATCGATCTGGTGTTGCTGGTGGTGGCCGCCGATGACGGGGTGATGCCCCAGACCCGCGAGCACCTGGCGATTGTCGAGCTGCTGGGCATTCCCCGGGCGTTGGTGGCGATCAGCAAGTGCGACCGGGTAGACCGTGCGCGCAGGGCCCAGGTGCGCACCGAGATCCAGGCATTGCTGGCGTCCGGCCCTTATGCCCGGGCACCGTTTATCGAGGTTTCCAGTGTCACCGGTGAGGGTATCGAGACCTTGCGCCAGGCGTTGCTCGAAGCCCAGGGCGAGGTCCGGCGACGCAGTGATGAGGGCGGCTTTCGCCTGGCGATCGACCGCGCCTTCAATGTACCGGGCAGCGGTATCGTGGTCACCGGCACGGCTTTGTCCGGTCACGTTGGAACCGGTGATGTCCTGGCCCTTGGACCCAACGGTAAAGCGGTGCGAGTCCGTGGACTGCACGCGCAGAATCAGGCGGCAAGCAAGGCGTTCGCCGGGCAGCGGGTCGCTTTGAACTTGAGTGCCGAGCGCCTGGCGCTCGAGCAGATTCATCGCGGTCACTGGCTGCTGTCCGAGTGGCTGCATGCCCCGACCCAGCGGCTGGATATCGAACTGCGACTGCTCGCCAGTGAAGCCCGCCGGTTCGAACACTTCAGTTCGGTGCATATTCACTTGGGCACCCAGGATGTACTGGGCCGGGTAGCTTTGCTGGATACCACGCAGTTGGCGCCGGGAGGCCGAGCCTTTGCCCAGTTGCTGACCCATGCACCCTTGCAGGCCGTGCACGGTGACCGTCTGGTGTTGCGCGATCAAAGCGCACAACGGACCCTCGGTGGTGGCCGGGTGCTGGATCCCTTTGCGCCAACCCGTCAGCGCCGCAGCCCCGAGCGCCTGGCGCAGTTGCAGGCCTTGGCGCAGGCCCAAAGCCTGGAGACGGTATTGCCGACATTACTTGCCGGCAGCACCGGGGGGCTTGATCCGCAACGCCTGGAGCGTCAGTTCAATCGTCCGCGCAACAGCTGGACGCTGCCCGCCGATATCAGTGTGATCGCCACGCGCCAAGGCTCGTTGTTGTTCAGCAGCACAGGCTGGCAAGCCCAGAAGGACGCGTTGCTCGCGCAACTGGCACGCTTTCACAGCCTGGAGCCCGATCAACTGGGGCCGGACCGCGATCGCCTGCGGCGTTTCGCCGCCTTGGCGCTGGAACGACCGGTATTTATCAGCCTGCTGGACTCGCTGCTCGACGACGCAGCGATTGCAGCAAGCGGCCCCTGGTTGCATTTGCCCGACCATCAGGTCCGCCTGAACGCAAGCGACGAGAGCTTGTGGCAACAGCTGCAACCGCTGCTGGACCAGGGCGCAATCGATCCTCCGTGGGTACGCGCCCTGGCACTGTCGACCGGGCAGGATGAAAACGCCGTACGCTTGCTGCTGCGCAAGCTGGCGAGGCTGGGGCAGGTATACCAGGTGGTGCACGATCGTTTTTACACGGAGGCGGCGGTCCGGCAATTGGCGGCTATGCTGGTGCAATTGGCGGCGGATAATCCGACGGTACAGGTGATCGCCTTTCGTGATCGGCTGGGTCTGGGACGTAAACGCTGCATTCAGATATTGGAGTTTTTCGATCGGATCGGCCTGACCCGGCGTGTCGGCAACTTGCGCTTTATTCGTGCTGACAACGCACTGGCCCGGAGTGCGCCGCAAAACCTGTAGGCGCCTGGCTTGCCAGCGAAGCTTTTAGCGCTCTCAAGGGCCTCTTCGCTGGCAAACCAGGCTCCTACAGGTTTGCAGCGTGCCCAAGGCCTCGTCCAGGCGTACAGATCTCAAGGAAGGCAATCGCGCCCGGTGGCGCGGCCGGGCTTCAAACCCGGTTGGGGACGGCATCCGTTCCCGGGCAGGTTCGACTCCGGCTGCCTTCCGCCACTTTGTGGGAGCGGAGCTTGCCCGCGAAGACGACCGTGAGGTCGCTAAAAGCTTCGCGGGCAAGCTCCGCTCCCAAAGCTTCTGCATCCGGATTTGAAAGACTAGATCTGCAGCGAGCGCCAGGCCGCTTCGGCCAACTCGTTCCGGAAAGTCGCGGGGCGACTCTGGACCCGCCCGGATAACCAGGCCCGGCAATAGTTCTCCGCCTGCCCGACAATCAACGACAGCAACAGCTCGGCCGGAACATTCTTGAGGCCGTCGGCATGGGCCGGCTCGCCCAGCCATTCGCGCAACTGTCGGTTACGCGCCTTGTTACGGGTGGCCAGTTCCATGGCATGGGGCCCCTGGGCCACGACAAAACGCGCCTGGAACTGGAATCGTGCCCATTGCGGTTGCGCGTCGACCCAATCGACATAGCTGTACACCAACGCCCGCACACCGTCCTGCAATGTCTCGGCAGCCGAGAGATAACGCTCACGCAAACCGGCCTGGTCTTCCAGTGCGGCGAAAAACAGCGCCGCCACCAGCCCCTCCTTGTTGCCGAAGTGGTGATAGATCGCTCCCACGCTGGTATCGCATTCGGCGCGGATGGTTTCGATGGTCGTGGCTTCGATCCCGTGCTCGTTAAAGCTGGACAGGGCCTGCGCCAGGATCGCGCGTTTCAGTTCGGCCCGACGGCCCGGGTAACAGCGTTCGAGAAGATCGAGGTTTTCCATGGAAGCAACAACCTGAAGTCCGGTGGCAAGGCAGCAATCTTATGAAACAGAAGCCTGAGCTTGACAGATTTTCCATTAACAGAATATTGTTCTTTTACAGAATATTATTCTGTTAACCGAACAAGACACCCACCGAGGTACACCCGATGAGCCAGTTCCTGAGTATGTTCACCAGTGCAGGTCCGGAAAAATTCAGTCAGATGGCCTGCCAGATCGCCCCGTACTTCAGCACCATCAACCCGTTGATCAGCGAGCTACGCGCCGGGCATTCGCAGGTGCTGGTGCCGTTTCGTCGGGAAATCACCAATCACCTGGGTACTGTCCACGCCATTGCCCTGTGCAACGCCGCCGAGCTGGCAGCCGGGGTGATGACCGATGTGTCGATTCCCGAGGGTGCGCGCTGGATTCCCAAGGGCATGAGCGTGGAGTACCTGGCCAAGGCCAAGACCGACGTCCGCGCCGTGGCCGATGGCAGTGCGGTCGACTGGTCGACGGCGGGAGACAAGATTGTCGTGGTGGACATTCGTGACGAGGAGGGTGTGCAGGTGTTCACGGCGCGGATCACCATGAACGTCAAGCTGGCGTAAGCGTTGAACCCGTGGTGCGGCACCCGATGTGCCATTTTGTCGCACCACCGGCCACAGCGACGGTGTTACATTCTGCGCCCATGAAACCCATCCCGTCCCTTCGACCGTCCGGCCGCCGCCGCACCGGTGCCTGGCTCAGCTTGCTGGCCATGCTGCTGGTCTTCGCCGGCCCGCTGATCGGGCAGGGGCTGAGCCTGGCCCACGGTGCCGGTCCGGCGATCGAGGATATCTGCGGCGCCGTGCCAGGCCTGAACCCGGTGGCGCAGCAAGACTCCGTCCCGGCGGATCATCACGGGACGATGCTCTGGGAAAAGTGCGGTTATTGCTCGCTGCTGTTCCAACACCCGGCCCTGAGCGACTCCCATGCCCTGGCACCTCGCCTGGCACTGGTCCCGATCAGCTTTGCCCACAACCACTTCATCCCCGAGCAAGCCTCGGCCCCGGTTTTTCCGGGGGCCCGTTCTCGTGCACCGCCTCAGGCCAGCGTCTGATCCACCGCACCGATCATTGTCGAAACGACCTGCTGCCGATAAACCCGATGCCCTGATGTGCGTCAATGTGCATTTATCCGGCAACGCCAGGCCGCGACATCGCTCCATACGAAGGACTACAGAACATGAATGAATTGCTGACTCGCCGCCAGGTCGTTGCCGGCCTTGGCCTGCTCGGCCTCGGCGCGCTGACTGGCTGCGACAGCTCCAACGGCTTGTCGTACAAATACGGCAAGGACCTGAGCGACGAGATCCTCGGGCGGACCTTCAAGCTGAAGGACACCGCGGGCAACGTCAAAACGCTGTCCAGTTACCGCGGCATGATGCCGATGGTGTTTTTTGGCTTCACCCAGTGCCCGGCCGTCTGCCCGACCGCGCTGGCCAGGGCGGTACAGGCCAAGAAGCTGATGGGTGTGGACGGCGATCGATTGCAGGTGATCTTCATCACCCTGGACCCGGAACGCGATACGCCCAAGGTCCTCGATGCCTATGTAAAGGCCTTCGACCCGAGCTTTGTCGCGCTCTACGGCACCCTGGAAGAAACCGCGGCCACCGCCAAGGAATTCAAGGTGTTCTACGAAAAGATCCCCAGCGGTTCGACCTACACGCTGTCCCATTCGGCGACCAGTTTTGTCTATGACACGCGGGGCGTGCTGCGCCTGGGGCTGTCGCCATCGCTGTCGGCCAAACAGTGCGCCGAAGACTTGCTCACGGTGATGGAAGTCTGCTGATGAATACTCGAATTTATAAGGTTGCGGCCATGAAACCCTTGAACGTCCTGATGTTGTCCCTGCTCGCGTTGCTGAGTGTCCCGGCCTTTGCACAAACCCGCGTGGATGACGCCTGGGTCCGCGCCACCGTACCCGGTCAGCCTTCGACCGGGGCCTTTATGCGGATCACCTCAAGTGACAACGCCAAGCTGCTGGAGGCGAAATCGCCGGTGGCCAAGATCGTGCAGATCCACCAGTCGAAGATGGACAATGACGTGATGAGCATGCAGCCGGTGGAGTTCGTGCCGTTGCCGGCGGGCAAGACCGTGGCCATCGAGCCCGAGGGGTATCACGTGATGCTGATCGACTTGGTGGGGCAGGTGAAGGGGGGCGACGAAGTGCCGCTGACCCTGGTGGTGGAAAACGCCAAGGGCGTCAAGGAATCCATTGAAGTCAAGGCCCGCGCCCGCGCACTGAACAGCATGGCCGATCACGGCGACATGCACTGAAGGTAGACGCCGTATTCAAGGCAAGACCCCGAGCAGTCGCCAGATCCGCTGGATATCGGGGTCGGCCTTGATCAACTCGCCAAGCAGCTCCGGCAGCTCCATATTCCCCCAATCCACCGCACGGTTGATCAGGTAGGGCACCGGGCTGTGGGGCTCGACCCGTTTCAGATAGTCGGAAATAACCTTCAACTGCCGGTAGGCGGCCTGGCGTGACTCGGGTGCCGAAAGCGGCAGGGGGGCCGTTGTCGCGGCGGGCTCCTCGATCGTCGGTTCAGGGGGCAGGCTGACTTGCACAGGCAGCGGTTCCGGATGCATGGCGATAAACTCCCGCAAAGCTTGAACGTGTAGATCGAGGATGTTTTGCAATGCGGCAAAGCTTGGTGCATCTCCACCCAGTTGGCTGTCGCCCCAGCGGTTCAGTCGCTCAACATTCTGCAAACAGGTATTGAACAGCTGTAACCGTGCGTCGAGCTGATCGAGCGGAATTCGCAGCACAGCCTCGCGCCAGTCACGCAGCAGGTCCTGGGACTCCTGCGCCAGGGCCTTGGCCTTGCGCTCCTCGCTTTTGTTCAGCAGCTGTTTCTGCGCGCGCATCCACTGTTCCAGCGTGAGGGTTTCGAACCCGCGCGCCGCGCCGCCCAGCAAGGGCAGGCGAATATTCAGCAACAGGCTGTACTGGCGCACCAGCAAGCCCAGTGGCGAGGCCAGCCAGCTGGCGTCGTCGCCCCGGGGGTAGAGGGTCTGCCCATAACGCTCGCAAAGCCCGACCACCAGTTCCAGTGCCACACAGACACCGGGCAACTGATAACGCTGCAACCAGGCCTCTCCCAGCCAGGTCGCCACCAGCAGGTCCTTGCTCTGCTTGCTTAACAGCTCGCTGGCCAGGTTCTCCACCGTCGACCAGTCCGCGCGCTTGAGGTCGGTCTGCCAGACCCCGGTGGGCAGGCTGGCATCGTCTTCGCGACGGGCCTCGCGCAATACGTCGATTTCGGGCGCCGAGCGCAAGCTGATACCCGCTGGGTCAGCGCCGGGCAGGGGATCGATCAAGCCCGGCAAACGCAGGCGCAGTTGATCGAGGGAGGGTGTGTCGATCGTCATTGTTGGCTCTCGGTACTGGCCACGGGCAACGGGAAGACCGACCCATAGGGCGAGGCCGGCACGCGTGTCGGCAAGGTGCTCAGGGTCAGCGGCTGCTTGCCGCCAACGGCCTTGAGCGACAGGCGCAGGAACATCAGGGCGTTGGCATTGCCCGGCTGCGGCGAGCGCAACGGCAGTTGCAGGGCCAGCGGCCGGTCACCCTCATCCTGGGTTGCGAAGTGATTGCCGGCCTGGTTGGCGTGGATAAACCGCAGCAAGGCCCAGGTGCCGTCATATGACCAACTGGCTTGCAAGTCGGCCACGGCCAGCGCCGGTTGTTTCGGATCGTCCAGCGGCCGTTGGCTGCTGCCCTTGGCCCAACGCAGGGCCAGGCGGACCGGTTCGCCGACGGTCCAATTGGCGTGGCTGAGGTTTTCCGCCGGATAGCCGACTTCCCGTGGACCGGTGGCCAGGTTCCAGTCAATCACCTGGTCGGCGCCGCGCTCTTCCTCGCGGTCGGTACGCCAGCGGACTTCCAGGTCCAGGCCGCGCACGCCGTCCTTGTCACGCAGCAACAACGGACCGAGCCAGGCCCGGGCGTTTTGCAGGTTGAACAGGAACTCGGCGGCCGCGGACGATTGTGGCGAGCGGTTGTTCTCCAGGCCGCTGAAGGCGCTGGGCAGGTTTTTGTCGATCAGGTCGAGGAACTCACGGACCCGGTCGGGGTTGGCATCGACCGGCGTGTCGTCACCGCTGAAGGGAAAACGCCCGGCCAGGTAGGTACTGAAGTAATCGCCCAGGCGCTTCCAGGCCACTGCGGCCGTGTAATTCTGCAAACTGTCGCAGCGTTGCCGCGCCCGGTCATGGGCGCTGCGGGCGAGCAGGGCAATATTGCCTTGTCCCATCGGCAGGATGGAATCGGCGAGGATCTTGGCGCAGTTACCCAGGTCCATGTCATTGAAGTCACGCAGGACCATCTGCTGGTACTGCAGCGGTGAACTCGCCGGGTTCTGGTCGCCGTACTTCTTGAGCTCGGCACTCATGTCGACAAAGCTGTCGAGGGTCCCATCATCGCTGGCCGAGAGTCGATCACGCTGCTGGTCGAGCCACTCGATGGCCGGGCGCGCGGTGCTCAGCGAGTCGCCGATCAGCGTGAATTGTCGGCTCAAGGCCAGTTTCAGCGCCGGTGGATCACTTTCCCGGAAGCTGCGCAGCGACAGGTTGCGGGTACCGTCCCATTGACTGAAGTCGATGGGTTGGCGGAACAGTGGCAGGGCCGCGATCTCGTTCGAGGCACGGCGCATATCGTTCAGCGCACGGGTATTCAACTCTTGCCGCAATAGCTCGATCTGGCGGGAGTCGCCGATATCGCTGAACACTTGCAGCACTTGCAGGGCCTTGTCGGCGGGCAGGTTGAAGGTCGTGCCGCTGTCGATGCTCGGGGGCTTGCTGGCGCTCAGGCTGGAGACGTTGTTCAGGCTTTGCCACATGGCGGTGGCGGTCGCCGAACGGGCGGCGCTGATCATGGACTTGCGGTAGGGCGCCGGCAGCTCCGCCACATTCTGTTGCAACCAGAGTTGGTAGCTGTCGTGATAGTGCAGCGCCGCATCCAACTTGCCGCTGTCCAGCTCGCGCAGCCCCTGGCCACTCAGCGGTGGGGCATCGTCCTGGTTCAGGGCCATCTGGCTGAAGTCCTGGTGCAACAGCGCCGCAACCACCTGCCCGAGCTTGTCGACGTTGGCTTGCAACTCCAGGGTACCGCTGCTCTGTTGCCGCAAAATGCCCTGTTCCTCGTCGCCCTGTTCCAGCCAGCGATCGTGGAAGGTCCGTTTCGAGGTGTCGGCATAACGCTCGACCTGGTCGACGGCGACGCTGCCGATCAATGCACTTTGCCGGGCCTTTTCGAGCCCTTCCTGATAACCGGGCGCCAACTGTGCGCCGTTGCCCTGGCTCCACGCCGCATTGGTCAGGGTCAGTAACTGGCGCAGTTGGGATATGGAGGCATCCAGTTCTTCAAGCTCGGCGAGACTGTTGCGCTGTCCCCCCTGCAAGGCCCGCAATTGGCTGTTCAGGGCGCCGGCCGTGGCACTGAAGTCGGAACTGGCGAACAGGCTGTCAAGCCATAGGCGCATGGCATTGACGTAGCGCGCAGCTATCTGCGGCTTGAGCGGGTCCAGTTGCACCGGGCTGGCCAGCGGGATTTCTGGCGTGGCCAACAGGCTGTTGTAGTCATCGCCCAGCGGCAGGCCCTTGGTCTGGAAATTGAATCCGAACAACTCGTTGGCCAGGGCGATGGCGTCGTCCAGCGGGCGTTGGTCGCCTTGCAGGCTCTGGGCGAAACGTTTGTTGTGGTGTTCCACCGCCAGGGCCTGGTCGAGCACCTGCATGGCTTGTCGGTAGGCCTCTTCATTGCTGCTGCTACCGGCCCTGGGACGCGGCGCCACGCGAGGCGCAATCAGGGTAGTGATTTCGTCCTGCAGCTTGCCCTTGAGCGGCGTGAACAATTGCACCCGGGCCCGGGCGCGCAGCTCCTGCGCCAGTTGCTGGTCCAGTGAGGAGAACCACGAACCGGGCAGGAGCGAGGTGCGCATATGCCAACGCGGCGCGGCCTGGAGCAGGCGCCAGAAACTGGCGATGCGTTCGCGCGCGGCGTCGTCGTCAACGGTCACCGGGTTATGCGCCTGGTCCTCGTGCAGCAGGCTGCTCAACTGCGTCGCGGCATCGCTACGACCATGCCAGGCCCAGAGCATGCCGATCACCCAGACCAGCCCGATCACGCCCACGGCCAGCGCCACCAGGCGCTGCCAGCGTTGGCGTAATTGCAGGATGCGCGTGATCGGCTGTGCCAGCCCTTGTTCGGCAATGATTCGTTGCCGCCACAGGCGCGCGGTGAACAGTGGCGGCGCCGGGATCGGCGCCGGGCCTTCGGCAAAGGGGTCGGCATCGGCCGCCGGTGCGGCGGGACTGGCCTGGGCACTGAAATAGATGCCGCGCAAACGCGGGGCTTCGCCCATGGCGTTGCCCTGGAATATCGGGTCGCACAAGGAGCGCAGGGGATCATGCAAGGCTTGTAATTGTTTGGGCAGCAAGTACAGCTCGGCATCCACCTGACCACGCAACGTGCCGATTTCCACCAGCAGGTCGGCCAGGGTCTGTTCGACCAGGCCCAGGCCCTGGCTGATCCAGTCCGGGTGCCAAGGGGTTTGCGCCGTATAGGGCGATGTCCAGCCGAACGGTGCGTCTTTCGCCGCCGTTGGCAGCACTTCCAGCAGTTTGCTGGTACCGGGCAGGCTCTCGAAACCACTCAGGAGCATATACACCGGCAGGCTCAGGCCGAGGCGCTGTTGCAGATCGATAAACTTGCGCCGCACCGCCAGGCCGGCGGCGGCGGTATCCTGATCGGGCGCCAGTTGCTCCAGGTCGCAGAGCCAGATAATGCCGTCGGCCGGTCGATTCGCCCGGGCTTGCAGTAGCAGTTCCAGCAGTTGACGCCAGAGCTTGAGCTGCACGCTGGCGCGCTCGCCATGGCTGAACAGCGGCGCGGGCACCACCAGCACCGCGCCGTCGGGGCCGTACCACCAACGTCCGAACCAGGCCGGTTGCGCCGTGCTGGTCAGTCCCCAGCCGGCCAGTAGCGCCTCGATCCGCGGCGCATCGCCGAGCATCAGCACCCACGGCGTCTCATAACGATCGTGCACGCCCAGCGCTTGTTCCCACTCGCTCACCGCAGCGTAGAAGCTGCGATTGGCGCCGTTCAGTCGCGCGGAATACTTCCACAACAGTGCCGCGACCACCACCAGCAGGAGCAGGGCCGCGAGTATTTCACCCAGGTAAGCCATCAGCGCTTGAGCTCCGTGACCAGTGTTTGCCGATCCTGATCAAGAGCAGGCTGCACCCGGTATTGAATGTTCAACCAGAAGCCCTGGCTGATGGCGAGCAACAGCAAGAATCCCAACCCCAAGGCCAGGCCCAGCCGGTAACCGTCGGGCAGGCTGCGGCGTACCGGCAGTTGTTGCGGCGCGATGGCGCTCGGGCGTTGCAGTTGTTGGGCGATGTCGTTGGGTGTGGCGCTGCGCTGGCGGATAAAGGTGAACAGGCTGCGCCGCCATTTTTCGTGCAAGGCCGGGCCACTGCCGTTGCGCAGCCGGCCCTGGAAACCGAGGATCAGGCAGTACAGGTAGACGCTGCCCAGGTCGCGCAGGGCCGGGTCGCGGGTTTCCAGGAGTTTCTTGATGGCGACCGGAATCCGGTCGCCCGCCGAACGCGTACCGAACATGCGGGTTTCCATCGGCAGATCCTGCCAGATCGATTGCCCCGGCCAGTCTTCGAACAACAGGTGTTCGTCCACCAGCCCGACGAAAGCGAAGAGCGTTGCCTTGGCTTGCTGGCCCTGGGCATCGCCGACGGCGGCGAAGGTGCTGCGCCATAGCCGCCGGGCAATCTGACTGACCTGCTCGGCCACTTGCACGACCTGGACCTTGGCTTCGGTGGTATGTGGCAGGGCCTGCCAGAATACCAGCCATTCATTCCAGGCCCGGTTGAAGGCGCTGCTCAGGGGCGCCGCCTCGAAGGTGTCGAACGTCGGCAGTGCGTCATTATCCAACATCGCTCATCAATCCCTGATCCGGTTCAGTCCCGAGTGGCGTCGAATATCATGATTTCAACAGGTTCGACCCTTGCACTGCCCGGTGGCATATACAGGCACAGGTCGGTATCAGGTGCGAACCAATCACCCGCGGCCTGCAAGGTGAACAGACGAATATCCTCGGCAACGCCGTAGGCGACCTGGTCATTGCGCCCCAGCACGTTGAACGCCAACCCATGGGAGCGCTGCTGGATCAGGGGCGGCAATTGTGCCCGAGAGGCCCTGAAAGCGTTTTGCAGCCAATCCCCCGCCGCCTGTGGCGTGGCGCCGGAAGGCATGCGCAGGCCGATGACCAACTGTTGGATCGGCGTCTGGCGGTCCAGCAGGGCGATGGAGAAATGCTTGTCCTTGTAGTCGAAACTGCGTCGAGTGTAGCTGGCGCGAATGTTGTTGAGCTGGCCTTCGATCCAGTCAAGCACCTGGGCGAAGCCTGGCAGCATATCGTCGAACAGCAAGGGGCTGAAACGGGGCAGTGTCTCTTCCGGCTGCAAGCCGTATAGCGCACCCACCAGGCCGGTCAATTGCAGGTACAGCGCCATCGGTGAAGCAACACCGGTATCCAGCGTGGCTTGCAACTCCGGGAGCCGGGAGCCGATCGCGACCAACTGGCCGCGCAGTTCAGCGCCCTCCAGGGTCTTGCCGGCGTCCTGCGCCAGGCGCCAGCGGCCTTTGAGGAAATCGCATTTGCTGCGGGCCAGCAGGCACGCCTTGCTGATCCTTTCGCCGATCACCGAGTCCGGGGTCAACACAGGGCAGGGCGGCACGTAGTCGAGTTGGCTGAACACACCGCCCGAATGGCTGATGCGCAGCAATGGCAGGCAGATCGAGTCGGAGAGTTGGTTTTCCGTGACCAGCCGCACGATGGGGCGCCAGACACATACGGTGTCGGGCGTCGGGGCGTCGCTGCCGTTCAGGTCCACGGCGTTGATATTGAGCGAACGCAGCCGGCCACTGACCTCGCCCAGCAGCCCGGCACGCCACAGCGGATCGACCGCCAGGTAAACCATCAGGGTGCTCTGCTTCTGGAAATCATCGGCAGTCAGCTTGAGTTCGAGCGGATAGTGCTCTTTGTCCTTGACGGCATCCAGGTCGACCACCAGACCGTCGGGCATTACGGCCTCGAGTGCCTTGACGGTGATTTTGCCGCTGTCCTCTACCAGTAATTCAATGTACTGCACACCCCAGTACCAGGGCCTGGCATTGGCTGCGAGCCGGGCACTCACGCCCTCGGCACGCAAGCTCTGCAACTGGAAATGTTGTGGCAGCAGATGCATGCCTTCACTCCAACAGATCGCATCCGGTATAGCATCCGGTATAGCGCGCATCCTTCACTCCTAGCCTTCCTGGAATACGGGTTTCACTGGCCCTGGGCGTCGAGCAGGCGCATCTCGCGGGCGCCGACCTTGAGCCAGATATCCGTTTGTTTGTCGAGCAACAATCGGTGTGCGCCCGGTGTACTGTAGCCCGCGAACAACAACACGCCTTCAGCCTTTTCACCTTGCAGGGGATTGCTCGCGAACGTCACCAGGTTCCCCGGAACCACCTCCAGGCTCCAGATGTTGAAACCCTGGGGGAAATCGCGGCGTAGCTGCTCTCGCTGGGCGAACCACTGGTTGGCCGGCGTGCCCTTGAGACGCTCGAGTAATTGCGGATCGGCGACAGCGACGAAATCCAGGGGCAGTGGTGTGTCGCTGTTGGCTTTGGGCTCGACATCGACTATGACTTTCTGTAGCGCGACCTTGGGCGCGAACAGGCTGCAACCACTTATCTGAAATATCATGAAAAAAGCTAGCGCGCAGCTGCTACCGAGGAACTTAATTCGCTTCATAGGATTCAAATATAGGTTTTGCCAGATATTTCTTGCTTGTCTTATAGACCTCTTCTAAGGTTTTGGACAGTCGATTTTCCTACAGAAAATTCGCACTCAAGCCGTCGGAAAAGGTTTATACCACCAGGAGCGCGTTGCCGTTCGGTAGGCGCGCCAGAAGGAGAAGGGCATGGCCGCTAATCAGGAAAGCAAGCAGAAGTACTTGGGTCGTAACCGCCCCCCGCGTGTGCAAATCACTTATGACGTAGAAATCGGTAACGCCTTCACCAAAGAGGAACTGCCGCTGGTGGTGGGCATCCTGTCCGACCTCTCCGGCAACAACCAGCCGAACAAACCCGATCCACTGTCTTCGCGCGGTTTTGTCGACATCGACCGGGACAGCTTCGACACGGTGCTGAGCCGGATCAACCCGCAACAAAAGTTCAAAGTCGCGAACCTGATCGATCCCCAAAAAGTAAACGACGGCCTGTGGGCCGAGCTGTCCTTCAAGACCATCGAAGATTTCAGCCCGGAAAATATCGTTTCCCAGATCGATGGACTCAAAGACCTCTACAACAAACGTCAGAAGCTGCAGGACCTGCTGATCAAGCTCGATGGCAATGACGATCTGGACCGGAGCCTGATTGCCAGGCTGCACGATGACGCGGCGATTCTGGCCTTCAAGGGCGACCTGCAAAAGGCCCTCGCGCCGCCAGCAGCGGACCCCGCAGCGATTGTCGATCCTGCCAAGACCGACCCCGCGGCCGTCGTCGACCCGGTCAAGGCTGACCCCGCAGTGGCGCCCGTGGATCCCAACAAGCCCGTGGACCCCGCACCGGTTGTCGATCCTACCAAATCCTAGTTGATCAGCTCCCCTCCATGGAGGAATCGCGATGCCTAATGACCCCGCTTTGACGCCCGCAACCACGCCGGCGGCGGCCGCACCAACGGCCGACCAGACAGCTCCAACCCCACTGCTTGAAAGCATCGTCCAGGCGATGATCCTGGGTGCCCAGGATGGCGTCCAGAAGAAGTATGCCCAGCAGATGCTCAGCGTCTTCGCCGACGAAGTGGGCGAAAAGAATGTCCAGGCCGACGAGAACATGCTGACCACCATCAGCAAGCGTATCGCCGATCTCGACACGCTGATCAACGCCCAGCTCAACCTGGTGCTGCACGATCCGTCGTTCCAGGCCCTGGAAGCGTCCTGGCGTGGCCTGCACCAATTGGTGATGAACACCGAAACCGGTGAATCCCTGAAGTTGCGCCTGCTCAACGTCACCAAAAGCGAACTGCAACAGGACCTGGAGAAAGCCATCGATTTCGACCAGAGCGTACTGTTCAAGAAGGTCTACGAGGAAGAGTACGGCACCCTCGGTGGCAGCCCGTTCAGCCTGCTGATGGGCGACTATGAATTCGGTCGCAACAGTGTCGACGTCAAGATGCTCACCAACCTGTCGGGTGTCGCGGCGGCGGCCCATGCGCCGTTGATCACGGCGGCCAGTCCGGCCCTGTTCGACCTCAAGACCTTCGCCGACCTGGGCGTGCCCCGTGACCTGAGCAAGGTTTTCGAAAGCGGCGCGCTGATCGAGTGGAACGCGTTCCGCAAGACCGAGGACTCGCGTTATGTGGCCATGGTCCTGCCGCATTACCTGTCGCGTCTGCCGTACGATCCGCTGAACAATCCGGTACCGGGGATGTCGACCTTCGTCGAGGACGTCAACACCACCGCCGGGGCGACGGCGGCGGCAGCGGCCATTGCCGCCGTTGCGGCGGCCAAAGCCTCGGGCGTACCGCCTGAGAGCGCCGATGTCGATGCGCAAAAGATGGTCGAGCCCGACTCGGCGAAGTTCCTCTGGGGCAACGCCGCCTGGCTGCTGACCCAACGTATCACCAACGCCTTTGCGCAGTACCGTTGGTGTGCCGCGATTCGCGGAACGGAAGGCGGCGGTACGGTCAGCGATTTGCCGGTGTACCAGTTCAATACCCAGGTCGGCGACCTGGCGATCAAGTGCCCGACCGAAGTGGCGATCACCGATCGCCGGGAAAAGGAACTCGACTCGCTGGGCTTCATCGCTTTGTGCCATCGCAAGAACAGCAATGTCGCGGTATTTTTCGGTGGCCAGACCACCAACAAACCGCAGACCTACAACACCTTCGAGGCCAACGCGAACGCACGGATTTCCGGCATGCTGCCGTACATCCTGGCCGCCTCGCGCTTTGCCCATTACCTGAAGGTGATCTTGCGCGACAAGGTCGGCAGCTTCG
This sequence comes from Pseudomonas gingeri, assembly GCF_013385425.1. Classification (GTDB taxonomy): domain Bacteria; phylum Pseudomonadota; class Gammaproteobacteria; order Pseudomonadales; family Pseudomonadaceae; genus Aquipseudomonas; species Aquipseudomonas gingeri_D. Next base: position 198,140 of record NZ_JACAQA010000003.1, read on the forward strand.
CCACCCGCGACAACGTGCAGACCTACCTCAACAACTGGATCGCCGACTACGTGCTGATCAATGACAACGCCCCCCAGGAAATCAAGGCGCAGTATCCGCTGCGGGAAGCCCGGGTCGATGTCAGCGATGTGCCTGGACGTCCCGGCAGCTACACCGCCACGGTGTTCCTGCGGCCGCACTTCCAGTTGGAAGAGCTGACCGCTTCGATCCGCCTGGTCGCCGCGCTGCCGGCACCCGCCGCGGCCTGATCCATGCCATGCAGCCCGCCGTGACCCGGCGGGCCCTCCATTTCTGCTAGTCGTGCAAGGAACAACACCCCATGGATGCAATTATTCTCGACCTGGGCACCACGATCAAAGGCGACTCCCTGCTGGAAGGCTATGCCGACAAGATCGAAGTCATGTCCTACAGCCACAACGTGGCCATGCAGGTCACCAACGATGTCAGCAACTCGGAACGTACCTCCGGCAAGCCGCATATCGGTGAGTTCACCCTGACCAAATTCGTCGACTCCGCCACCCCGAGCATCAACGAGTACTGCTGCGGCGGCAAGCCGATCGCCGAGGTCAAGGTCACCGTCGGCCGTAACGCCGCCGAGAGCAACGGCCAGTTGATGCCGTTCATTATCTACACCCTGACCAACGTGGTGGTCTCCAACGTCAGTGTCAGCGGCGGCGCCGGTGGCAAGCCAGTGGAAACCCTGTCGCTGAACTTCACCAAGATCAAGTGGGAACTGACCGCCCAGAAAGACGACGGCACCAAGGAAGGCACTGCAGCCTCCACCTGGGACCTGGCGGCGAACAAACTCATCAAGGGTTGATCGCCTGTTTTCATCCGGTTGGAGATTTTCATGCGTGTTGCGCTGTTCGACCTCCTGGCGGGGGACACGGAGGGCTACTTCGATGCCCGTGATCCGTTGCGGATCGTCGAGTCCATTCGCCTTGAGCTGGAGCGCCTGCTCAATACCCGGCGCACCGAACGGGTTCATGGGTTCGCCCCGACCATCATCGATTACGGGATGAGCGACTGGAGCACCCTGTATGCCGACCGTGAAGAGGATCATCGCATCCTGATTCGCGATATACGGAAGGCCATTACCCGTTTCGAACCACGCCTGGCGCTGGAAGACGTCGATGTACAGGCGCTGCCGGGGCAACGTACACGCATGACGGTGCGCGTGATGGGGCATGTCCGGGGCCTGGACACGGCCCCGAACATGTCGTTCGTCCTGGAGCTGGGTGAAAGCGGCTTCGAGGTCAGGCATGAGTGATTCGATTGATGCCCGACTGCTGGATTACTATCAGCGCGAATTGACCTGGCTGCATCGTGCCGGCAGCGACTTCGTCGAGAACCATCCGAGTCTGGCCAGCAGCCTGAAGCTGTCGTCCAGTGGCTCCCAGGACCCCCATGTCGAACGCTTGATCGAAAGCTTCGCCTTGCTCGCCGCGCGCTTGCAACGCCGGCTCGACGACGGTTACTCCGAATTCAGCGACGCCTTGCTGGAACAGCTGTATCCGATGGCGCTACGGCCGATGCCGTCCTGCGCCATCGTGCAGTTCGGGCCGGACCCGAGCAAAGGCAGCCTGGCCGCCGGCTATCACCTGCCGCGTGGTACGCAAGTGTTCAAGGCCCCGCAGAAAGAGCAGCTCGACAGCCTGTATTTCCGCACCTGCGCCGATGTCACCCTATGGCCCCTGGAGGTTCAGGACGCCAGCCTGATCGAAGGCAGCGCCGCGCAGTCGGTCACCGGGATCGCCAATGCCGAGGCGGCACTGCGTCTGGTGTTGAAATGCAACAATGGCAAGCCCTGGAGCGAATTGCCGATCCAGACCTTGCGCATTCACCTGGCGGGGCCTGCGGGTAATCGTTCCCAACTCTATGATCTGCTGGCCGCCCATAGTCTGGATATTGTCTGCGGCTTGCCCGGCAGCCTCGGCCAGCCACTCGGGGTCCGGCCTTTGCCAGCCGGTTATGACGATAACCAGCGGCTGTTGCCGGAGGAAGACGGCGTGCACCCCGGGCTGCACTTGTTGGTGGAGTATTTTGCTTTTCCGGAGAAGTTCGCTTTTTTCGATCTCGCCCTGAAGATCCCGCCGCAGGCTACGGATCTGCTCGAGGTCTATGTCGCCTTCGATCGCGCCCCCGACAGCCGTATCAGCCTGCAACGCGAAGATATCGCCCTGGGCTGTACGCCGGTCATCAATCTGTTTTCCCGTACCGCTGAAACCCTGCGCCCGGACGGCACGCAAAGCGAATACCGTTTGGTAGCCGACTCACACCGTGACAACAGTGTTGAAATCCACAGCATCCGCAAGCTGGTGGCCGGTACCGCCAACGGCTACCAGACCGTGCCGCCGTACTACGGCTACCAGCATGGGCAAGGGGAGGATGGCCTGTTCTGGCACGCCCGGCGGATCAGTGCCCCCGGTCACTCGCGAGCCGGCACCGACATGATCCTGAGCCTGGTGGACAGCCAGTTCCAGCCGCGCTCCGCGTCGCCTGACGACACCTTTACCGCGCAGGTCTGGTGTACCAACCGGCATATGGCGCAAAACCTGTTGACCGGCACCTCCTTGAAGTTCGAACGTAGCGGTCCGGTGGCCACCATTGCCTTGCTGAAAAGCCCCACGCCGCAATCACTGCCCGACCTGGAGGGGTCTTCACGCTGGCGCCTGATCTCGCAACTCAACCTCAATCATCTGTCGTTGACCGAAGGCCCCCAGGCCCTGGAGGCCCTCAAGGAGATGCTGATTCTGCATAATCTGCGCGACGAGCCCTCGGCTCGCCTGCAGATCAATGGCATTCTCTCGCTGAAAACCGAACGGGTTGTCGGCCGTGTCGGCAAGGATGCCTGGCGCGGCTGGCGCAACGGCCTGGAGGTTCATCTGGAACTGGATCCGAGCAAGTTTTCCGGTAGCAGCCGGGTGCTGTTCTCCGGGGTACTGGCGCACTTTTTCGCGCTGTATGCCAATGCCAACTGTTTTGTTCGCACCGTGCTGGTAGAGGGCGATAAGGAGATCAAGCAATGGAGTCCGAGCAGCAACCCCATCCTGGCTCTCTAGGCGCGCTGCTGCGTCAGGTCCCCCAGCGTTTCGAATTGCTGCAAGCGTTGCTGATTCTGGAGCGCGAGCAGCAAACGGCTGATTCGCCGGGGACTGGCAGTGACCTCGAAGAAGAGTTGGCGCGTTTACGCGCGCAGCAAACCGTCGACTCGCTGGGTACCGGCAGTGATCCCGAGCGAGAGGTGGTGCGCCTGCGCGGGCCGCTGTTGCCGGAGTTCGCACCGAGCGAGATCAGCAGCTTGCGCCAGGTCCCCAATGCGAAAATGCCCGGGTCCCGGCTGACCCTGCACACCCAGGTGTTCGGCCTCGGCGGCCCGGACGGCCCGTTACCCTATGCCTATCAGGAATGGTTGCAGCAGAGGGCGCGCAACCGCGATCACGGCACGGTGGCGTTTCTCGATCTGTTCCAGCACCGCTTGCTGAGCCTGATGTATCGGGTGCAACAACGCCAGCGAGTAGCCTTGCCTTACAGCCAGCCGGCACTCAGCCCGGTGTACCAACAGTTGCGTGCCTTGTGCGGGCTGTCGTCCAGCTCCGTGGAGCAGCTGACTGTGCTGCCGGAAAGGGCCCTGATCGCTCGCGCCGGATTGCTGGCCAACCGGCGACGATCCCTGGCCGGGTTTCAGAACCTGCTCAAGCACTACTTCGATTTGCCCGTGCAACTGCACGGCTACCAGGGCGCCTGGCAACAGATTGCTTCCAACGACCAGAGCGTGCTGGGCCGCAAGGGCCGTAACCTGGTCCTGGGACGCAACGCCCTGTGCGGGACCCGGGTCTGGGATGAGCATGCCGGTATTCATATCCGCCTCGGCCCACAGGAGCCCGAGATGGCCGAGCGCTTTATGCCGGGCCGGGAGGCTCACCAACAGTTGGCGGCGCTGGTGGCCTTCTATTTTGGCGCGCAGCTGCGTTGTACGCTGTCCGTGCACGTCACCAGCAGCGCAACCCTGACGATTGGCCGCGAGCAACCTACCGCTCTGGGTCAGGGAACCCGGTTGAACCGTGTCGCGCGCACGGGAGATTTCCGGATCGACCTGCGTTTGCACGAAGAGGGAAGTGCCTGAGATGGAAATCGCCGTGCTGATCTCACGCTTGAACCATCAGTGCCGCGACGCCATGGAACGGGCCGCCCAGCGCAGTTGGCAGCGTAACCAGCACTTTGTCGAGATCGAACACCTGATGCTGGAATTGCTGGAGATCGAAGGCGGCGACCTGGCTTGCCTGTTGCCGGCGCTGGGGTTGGAGCGCGATCGCCTGGCGAGTGAAATCAATCTCGCCCTGGAGCTGTTCAAGACCGGTAATACCCGCACACCGACGCTGTCCAAACAACTGCTGGCGCTGATCGAGGACGCCGTGGTCCAGGCCAGCGTGTTCGGCACCACGGGGGTGCGTTCCGGGCTGCTGTTGCTGGCGCTGCTCGATCGCGACGAATATCGGGCCCTGCTGCAAGGCAGCATCCCGTCATTGCTCGGAATTGCCCGCGATCCGTTGCGCACCCAGTTCATGGCCTTGACCGAGCACTCCTGTGAAACCGGCCTGCCGGCCCGCCCCGGAAAAGCTTCGTCGCGAGCCGGCGGCGCTGACGCATCATTGCTCGAGCAGTACACCCAGGACCTCACGGAGGACGCCCGCCAGGGGCGCATCGACCCGATCATCGGCCGCGACGGGGAGATCCGCCAGTGCATCGACATCCTCCTGCGCCGTCGGCAGAACAACCCGATCCTGGTGGGGGCTCCCGGGGTCGGCAAGACCGCGGTGGTCGAGGGCCTGGCGCTGCGCATTGCCCAAGGGGATGTGCCGCCGCCCTTGCAGGCGGTCAGCCTGCGGGTACTGGACCTCGGGCTGCTGCAAGCCGGGGCGGGGGTCAAGGGTGAATTCGAACAGCGCCTCAAGGGGGTGATCGAAGGCGTGCGTAACGCCGCCGGCAAGATCATCCTGTTTATCGACGAGGCCCATACCCTGATCGGCGCCGGTGCCGCCGAAGGGCAGAACGACGCGGCCAATCTGCTCAAGCCGGCTTTGGCCCGTGGTGAACTGCGGACCCTGGCCGCCACCACCTGGCTTGAGTACAAGAAATATTTCGAGAAAGACCCGGCGCTGACCCGACGCTTCCAACTGGTCCAGGTCGAAGAGCCGGACGAGCAGACCGCCATACAAATGTTACGCGCCGTGGCCGGCAAGCTGGAGCAGCACCATGGCGTCGAAGTACTGGACGCGGCGATCCAGGATGCGGTGAAGCTCAGCCAGCGCTATATCTCCGGGCGGCAACTGCCGGACAAGGCCATCAGCGTGCTCGACACCGCCTGTGCCCGGGTGGCACTGGCCCAGCACGACGTGCCGCCTGCCCTGGAAAGCCTGCGGCATCGCCAGGCGGCGACCCATGACGAACTGCAACGCCTGCGCCGCGAACAGGCCATCGGGCATGATCATGATCTGCGTATCCGGCCGCTCGAACTTCAGGAGCAGGAAGACCGCCAGGCCATCGTCGAACTGGAAACCCGTTGGCACAAGGAACGCGAGGCCGTGACCGAGTTGCTCAGGGCCCGTCGCGAGATGCTCGCGCTCAACGAAAGCGTCGATCCGAACCGCGATGACGAGGAACTGGACAACCGTCTCGAACAACTGGCCAGCGAACTGGTGCGCCTGGAAAGTGGCCTGAACGCGATTCGCGAGGACGATCCGCTGGTACCGGAACAGGTCGACTCGAAAGTCGTCGCCGCGGTGATTGCCGCCTGGACCGGCATTCCACAAGGCAAGGTGCTCGCCGACGAAGCCTATGCCCTGCGCACCCTGGCCGAGCGCCTCGGCCAACGGGTAATGGGGCAGGGGGCTGCCCTCGGCGCCATCGCCCAACGGCTGCAAGCTTATCGCGCCGGGCTCACCGACCCGCAAAAACCGGTCGGGGTGTTCCTGCTGCTGGGACCCACCGGCGTGGGCAAGACCGAGACCGCCTATGCCCTGGCCGATGCGCTGTACGGTGGCGAGCGCAATCTGATCAGCATCAACCTTTCCGAATACCAGGAAGCCCATACCGTCAGCCAGCTCAAGGGCGCGCCGCCGGGCTACGTCGGTTATGGCAGCGGCGGCGTATTGACCGAGGCGGTACGGCGCAAGCCCTACAGCGTGGTCTTGCTGGACGAAATCGAAAAAGCCCATCCGGACGTGCTCGAAGCCTTCTATAACGTGTTTGACAAAGGCCTTATGGAGGATGGCAGCGGCCTGGTGGTCGACTTCAAGAACACCGTGATGCTGGCGACCAGCAATGTCGGGGCGGAACTGATCCTCGACAGCGCCGTTGAGCAACAAACCGCCGAAGCCTTCAACCAGCAGTTGCACACTGTGTTGTTGCAGGCGTTTCGCCCGGCCTTTCTGGCACGCATGACCGTGGTACCGTATCGCGCCCTGGATGAGGTGACCCTGGAAGGGATTGTCCTGGCCAAGCTGGAGAAACTGCGCGCGCGCTACCTGGCGGCCACCGGCAAGCGTTTCGACTACGACGATGGCATCGTCAAGGCCGTGCTGGCCCGTTGCAGTGCCGCTGGCGCGCGGGATGTGGAACATGTACTGATGGAACAGGTGGCAGGGCAGCTGGCGCAATGGGTGCTGGAATGAATACAGGTAGTCAAAGATGATCCTCAAGGAAAACCATGCCCCGTCCCACTGATACCAACACCTCGCTGTCGTTGAGCGGTGCGGTCATGGCGCCGTTGTTCCCCGAAACCCTGAGCGGCGAAGAGTCCCTGAACCAACTGGGCGAGTTCAGCGTCACCGGTTACAGCAGCGAGACAGTGGCCATGGCCAGCGCCGTGGCCACCCATGTGACCCTGACCCTGCATAACGACGCGCTGAAGCGTCCCGTGGATGGGCTTTGCGCGCAGATTCGCCAGCTACCGGCCGATGCCACCGCCGAGCGCTATAGCCTGCAACTGCGCCCGTGGCTCTGGTGGCTGACCCTGGCCAGCAACAACCGGGTGTACCAGAACCTGCCCACCAGCGATATCGTCACCAGTATCTTCAAGGCCCATGGCTTCAGCGACTACGAGTTGAAGCTTTCCGGCACCTACGAACCGCGCGAATACTGCATCCAGTACGGCGAGACCGATTTCGCCTTTGTCTGCAGGTTGCTGGAGGAGGAGGGGATCTTCTGGTTTTTCAGCCATGCCGAAGGGCGGCATACCCTGATATTGGCGGACAGCAACAGCGCCTTTGTCGCCTGCCCGAACGGTGCCAGCATCGCCTATCTTGGCCAGCAGATCGGCAATCGGGAGTTGCAGGGCATCCGCTCGGCGCAAATCAGCCAGCAAGCGGTATCCGGGGTCTACAGTGCCACCGACTATCAGTTCGTCACCCCCACCACTTCGTTGTACGGCCGCGCTGAAGCCGAGTCAGGACCTCTGTCGGTCTATGAACACCCCGGTGGCTACACCGCCAAGGCGCGGGGCGATGCCCTGGGCAAACAGCGCATGGACGCCCTGCGTACCCAGGCGCTGCGGCTGATCGGTGAAAGCGATTGCCGTTGGTTGCAGCCCGGCTACACCTTCGCCCTGACCGGGCACGACGACAGCAGCGCGAACATTGAATGGCTGTTGACCTCGGTCAGCCATGAGGCCAGTCACGAACACTATCGCAATCGCTTCGAGGCGGTTCCCAAGAGCGTCAACTATCGGCCCCTGCGCCTGACCCCGAAGCCGACCATGCATACCCAGACGGCCAGGGTGGTGGGCAAGGACGGCGAGGACATCTGGACCGACGAGTACGGGCGGATAAAGGTCCAGTTCACCTGGGACCGCGAGGGTGAAAAGAACGAGAACAGTTCGTGCTGGGTCCGCGTAGCCCAAGGCTGGACCGGCAAGGGCTTCGGCATGCAGTTCATTCCACGCATCGGCCAGGAAGTGGTGGTGACCTTTATCGACGGCGACCCGGACCGCCCTCTGGTCACCGCCTGTATCTACAACGGCGAAAACACGCTGCCCTATGCCTTGCCGGCCAACCAGACCCAGTCCGGGATCAAGACCCAGTCTTCCAAGGGCGGCGAGGGCTTCAACGAACTGCGTTTCGAGGACAAGAAAGACGCGGAGGAGGTCTTTCTCCAGGCGCAGAAGGACCTCAAGTTCAATGTACTCAACGACACCACCGCCACCGTCGGCCACGACGAAACCCTCACGGTGCAGAATGCCCGTACGCGCACGGTCAAGGAAGGCGATGAAACCGTCACCCTGGAAAAGGGCAAGCGTACGGTGACCCTGCAGACCGGCAGCGACACCCTGGACGTCAAGGGCGATCGTACACTCAAGGTCGGCGGCGACCAGACCCACACCACCAGTGGCAACTACAGCCACACGGTGAGCGGCAATTACCAACTGACCGTGGACGGCAACCTCACCATCAAGGTGACCGGTACCCTGACCCTGCAAAGTGGCGGCGATTTCACGGCGAAGAGCGACGCCAATCTCAGCGCCAAGGCCGGTATGGCCCTGAGCAACCAGGCTGGTACGGCCTTGAGCAACAAAGCCGGGACCTCACTGGAAAACAAGGCCGGTACCACGCTGACCAACGACGCCGGCGTCAGCCTGATGAACAAGGGCGGTGCCGAGCAGACCGTGGACGGCGGTGCGATGCTGACCATCAAGGGCGGCCTGGTCAAGGTCAACTGAGGAGGGGATATGGACAAACCAGCCAAGGTTGAAGTCGTCAGCGGCGACAGTACTCTCAACGCCACCCTGATCGGTGGCCAGTTGGAAGGCCCGGCCCGGGTGAGCGAAAGTGGTCGCCCGCAGGCAGTGCTCAGTTATAGCCAGGGCACGCTGGAGGGGCCGATGGTGATTTATCACCCCAACGGCCAGCCTTCGGCACGGCTGAATTTCCGCAAGGATAAACTCGACGGCCAGGCGGTGTTCCACAACCCGCAAGGCGCCTTGATCCGCGAGGCGCAATACCGCGCCGGCTTGCTGCACGGGCAGGTGCTCAGTTACTTCGAAGACGGCACGCTGGCGTCTCGCGAACACTATCAGCAGGGGCAATTGCAGGGGCTTTACCAGCGATTCCATGGCAATGGCCAGCTGGCGGCGCGGATTGAATACGACAAAGGTCAACCGCAGGACGGCGCACAATCCTATGCCGCGGATGGACGGCCACTCGATGAATCGGGAAAACCCATGGCGCGTTGGAAAGCCTGGTGGTTGAAATGGCGGCAGCCGCCCGATGCCTGATCAGGGAATCAGCATCTGCACCTGGCCCGGGAAGAGGATCTTGATCACCCCGGCCCAGTTGCACATCAGCGTGCTGTTGGCATCCAGCGCGGGCATCGGCCCCAGCAGCATGGTCGGCGCACCACCGGGTATCCAGGGCGCGACGGTCACGGGAATACAGGGCATGGGCACCAGCACCCCGAGTGCCGCCGCCGTTGCGGCCACCACCATGGGGTTGGCCAGGCTCTGGCACATGCCGAAGGGCATGATGTTGACCAGGGGAATATGGTCCATGAGATTCGCTGCAGGCATACCAGACACCAGGGTGCGGTTCTGCGGCAGTACGTTGAGCACGCCGGGCGCCAGGCCGAAGGTGCATTGCAGGGTAGCGCCGGAACAGACTTGGGGACAGCCCATGTAAAACCCCCTATGACGGCTGCCGAGTATAGGTTCGTGGGGCTGTGCGCAACAAGCGCACAGCCCCGAAAAATCGCGGACAACCGAAATCGAAAGAGGGGGTCAAGCTGACCGGGCCAGTAGCTCAAATCCCATTTTCAGGATCGGTACCGCGACACAGATGAAGATCAGGCCAAACTGCCAGCGCAGGATTTTGTTCTGCGACTCCAATCCCGAAATGGAGGCGCGCAGTTCAGCGCCTTGTTCCTTGATCAGTGCGCGCAGTTCGACACCTTGCTCCCTGATGGCGGAACCCAGCTCCGAGATGGATGCTTTCAGGTGCGTCTCGGTTTGTTGCAAGTCAGATTTTGACGCGAGATTTTCCACATCGGCCTCCCAGGCATTTACAACTGCCTTGGCCTTGTTCGCCGGAATGGTGGCAGCTGTCAGTGCATCGTATAAGGTGAGCGATAGTTTCATCATGCCTCCTGCAATTGACCCGCGACCTGGAGGCATCCTCTGACGGCGGCCGCAAGGGGTTGTAGCCGTCAACGTAGCCTTCCTGGCCGAGTGCTGTGAACAACAGCGATCCAGCCCGTATGCTCGACTAAACCTGTTGGGAGAGATAGTCGGACTTTTCCTGGGGTTGCGTAGGCTTGGGCATCGCGTGGGAGCGTATTCAGGAGCGACCCCGGGCCGATGTCTTGCCACATGACTCAAACGTCTGAAAACGGGGAGTTTGCTCCCCGTTCTTGTGTCAAACAGTCATGGCCTCAGTGCGGCGCCCGATGAATCGTCTTGAGCAGATCTTCAGGACTGATATGCCCAACGACTTGCTGCACGCCGCTGCCTGGTAGCGGCAGGTCAAGGATATGCCCCTTGATCTTGCCGACCACATGCATCTCGCAAGGCTTGCAGTCGAACTTCAGCGTCAGCACCTCGTCACCGTGGATCAGCTGCATCGGCGCGACCTTGGTGCGCACGCCCGTCACACCCTTGGCCTGCTTGGGGCAGAGGTTGAAGGAGAAGCGCAGGCAGTGCTTGGTGATCATCACCGGCACTTCACCGGTCTCCTCGTGCGCCTCGAAAGCCGCGTCGATCAGCTTGACGCCGTGACGGTGATAGAAGTCGCGGGCCTTCTGGTTGTAGACGTTGGCCAGGAACGACAGATGCGACTCAGGGTACACCGGTGGCGGCGTGGTCTCGGCCTTGCGGCTGCCCCGTGGGTGCGCGGCAATACGGGCCACGGTCAGCGCTTCGATCACTTCACGGCGCAAGGTCTTGAGCTGCGAATTAGGAATGAAATACGCCTGTGGCGCATCCAGCTTGATATCCGTGGCGTGGTACTGGGTGGTGCCCAGTTGACCGAGCAGGTCCTGCAGTTGTTCCAGGGCCTGTTCCGGTTTGTTGGCCAGACCGAACGGACCGTCCAGGGCAACGCTGGCGCTGACGCCTTCTTCGCTGGTGGCGGTCAGTTCCAGGCGTTCTTCGCGCAGACGAGCCTCCCACGAAAGGCCGATCCGGCGTTCAGCGGAGGTCTTGAGCAGGGCTTGCTGCCAGTTGTGGTCCAGGTTACGGCTCAGCGGATGGTTCGGCCGCAGGTTGTGCAGCCCGGCCGGCATCTCGTTGGGTTCGACGCGATAGCGATAGCGCTTCTCGCCATCTTCTTCGAATTCGCCCTTGGGTTCGGCGATGTTGGCGCGGAAGCCCACTACCTCGCGCTTGACCTGCACATTGAGGCCGTCGCCGTTGGACAGCGGCTCATGGGTCACCACCTGCATATCGCGCTTGCCGACTTTCTCCACCACGCCCACCGGCAGGCCGGTGAAGGTTGGGGTGTCGAAGGCGCCAATGTCGATCTTGCGATCACTGACAAAGTAGTCGGTGCTGCCACGATGGAAGGTTTTCTCCGGATCGGGCAAGAAGAAATGCGCGGTACGACCACTGGAAGCACGGGCCAGGTCCGGGCGGTCTTCGAGGACGTCGTCCAGGCGCTGGCGGTAGTAGGCGGTGATGTTTTTCACATAGCCCATGTCCTTGTAGCGCCCCTCGATCTTGAACGAGCGCACGCCGGCTTCAACCAGGGCGCGAATGTTGGCGCTCTGGTTGTTGTCCTTCATCGACAGCAGGTGTTTCTCAAAGGCAACCACACGACCCTGGTCATCTTTCAGGGTGTAGGGCAGGCGACAGGCCTGGGAGCAATCGCCACGGTTGGCGCTACGGCCATTCTGCGCGTGGGAGATATTGCATTGACCGGAGAACGCCACGCACAACGCGCCGTGAATGAAGAACTCGACTGCGGCATCGGTCTCGTCGGCGATGGCGCGGATCTCTTGCAGGTTCAGCTCGCGGGCCAGTACCAGCTGCGAGAAGCCGGCCTGGTCGAGGAACTTCGCCCGTGCCAGGGTGCGGATATCGGTCTGGGTACTGGCATGCAGCTCGATGGGCGGAATATCCAGCTCCATCACGCCCAGGTCCTGGACGATCAAGGCGTCGACGCCGGCATCGTAGAGCTGATGGATCAGCTTGCGGGCCGGTTCCAGCTCGTTGTCGTGCAGGATCGTGTTGATCGTGGTGAACACCCGGGCGTGGTAACGACGGGCGAACTCCACCAATCCGGCGATATCGCTCACTTCGTTGCAGGCGTTGTGGCGCGCGCCGAAGCTCGGGCCGCCGATATACACGGCATCAGCGCCATGCAGGATGGCCTCGCGGGCGATGGCTACGTCGCGGGCGGGGCTGAGCAATTCCAGGTGATGCTTGGGTAGGGACATGTTTTTTTAGTCAGGCTTCACGGTCAAGGCGTGCATTGTAGCGGCGAAACGCCTGACCGACACCCGAATGCTGCCAGTCGGCGACCACTCGCTGAGCGCGGCCGCCGGATAAAGCCGCGAACTCAGCCCTTGGCGGCCATCGCGGTGACTTCCACCCGCATGCCTTCGACCGCCAGGGCCGCCACGCCAACGGCTGCGCGCACCGGCCAGGGCTTGGCGAAGAAGCGTTTATAGACTTCGTTGAAGGCGGGGCGATCGGCGATGTCGGTGAGGTAGATGGTCAGGTGCAGAACCCGGTCCATGGAACTGCCGGCTTTTTCCAGTGCCACTTTGAGCGCCTGTAGCGTGCACTCGCTCTGCAGGGTGATGTCGCCCAGTTCCAGGCTGCCGTCGGCACGGGTAGGGATCTGGGTGGAGACCAGCAGGCCGCCGAAACCGGCAACATCGGAGGAGATGGAATCCGCGTCGGGGTCGGGAAGGAAGGTAATGTCTTGGTTCGCCATGAAATTCTCTTGCTTGAGGTGGGATAGGCGGATTATGCCGATTTGCCCGGCTACTCCGCCATCCGCCTGGCGTTATCGACTTCGCTCAAGCCGACTGCGCACCGAGGCCAGGTAGTCCACGCGGTATTGGCGCAAAATGTAGTCTTGGAAATTCTTCTGTTCCAAGTCTTGCCAGGCAAATTTGCGGGCGTCACCCGAGCGCTCGGCGGCGTCCACCAACATGTGCGTGTCAAAGGCGAAATTGGCCTCGGTCATGGGCTCATAGCCATATCGCAACATGAACTCCTTGGCCAGGGTCTCGATAACTTCGATCTCCTGGGTGCTCAGTTGCCCTTTGAATTTATCAATATTCGTGGTGATCGGCGAAGAGCTGTTGGATGACCAAAGCGCCGACATTTTCGAAATCTGCCTTGCTTCCCGGGATTCGGAGATATCGAGCATTTTGTCGAGAAATTCAATGCCGAAAAAATGGCAGATCTGCTTGAGTGTCGATTCTTCATCGAGCAGGAAATCTTCATAGCGTATGGTCAATACGCGCCCGGGGTAACGCTCGATCAAGGATTGCGCCGCTCGATGCGCCGCCACCCAGGTTTGTGCATTGATCAAGGTGTCGAAGTCATGAATGATCGCGCGATTCATTGAAGCGACCTGCGCACGGGGGTCACGGACAACATTGAGCAGCAGCATATTGGGGAAAAGCTGCATGAGTTCATGGGCGTAGTGCACATCGTCGAGCGACTTGTCCATCGCCACATGGGCGTGCTGCTGCTCCGCCGCGCATAACAGCAACTCCCAGGTAATCCGATGCACGCTTCGCGGCTCGTGGCGAACCCGCTCGAAAATATCGATCGGATCGAAAGCGCTGCCGGGCCATTTGACGATGCTGGCGGCCTGCAGACCGACAACATCGACCACCATGCGAAAGTAGGCGTTGTCATCGGCGATATCACCGTACAGGGGAACAATCGGCATATAGTCAGCGATGTGCAACGGATAAGGTGAAAAGAACTGCGGATTGAGATTGAGGCGTAGGCGCAGAGCATGACTACCGCAGCGACGCAACGGGATCATCAAGATGGGCCGTGGGCGCGCATTGCCAGTGGACACGGGTTTGTCGGTCACGTTCACGTCGTTCTCCTTGGAAACACAGCGGGCTCAGGCTACTTGGATGGGTGTATACAAGGCTGTTGTGGTTCAGGGCTCATGAAGGAGAGAGGAGGGGAGATAGTCCAGCTCGACCAGGGTGGCAATGATCAACTCCACCGCCTGGGCCGCACTCAGGGAGGCGGTGTCAATTCGCAAGTCGGGATAGAGCGGTGCTTCATAGGGGGCATCAATACCCGTCATCCCCGGTAGCTTCCCGGCCCTGGCTTTGGCATACAAACCCTTTCGGTCACGTCTTTCACAAACTTCCAGATCCGCCGCTATATATATTTCGAAAAAAGCCGTCTTGTGGGTGCCGGCCAACTCTCGACAGACCTGGCGCGTACTCGCGTAGGGCGCAATACACGCGCAGATTGCGATCCCGCCGGCCCTGGCGATCTCGATAGCCACAAAACCAATACGCTCTACATTGGCCTCGCGGTCCTCTTTTGAAAAACCGAGCCCCTTGCAGAGGCTATGTCGGACCACATCGCCATCCAGCAAACTCACGGTTCGTCTCCCATCCTCCCGCAGTCGTACGGCGATGCCATTGGCAATCGTTGACTTGCCGGCGCCAGACAGCCCGGTAAAAAAGAGCACAAAGCCTTGCTGTTGTTTCGGACGATATGAACGACGCAGTTCTGCGACGATATCGGGTGTACTGAACCATTCGGGAATTTCCGCGCCGCTGGCCAGCTTTTCCCTGACGGCGGTTCCCGACAGGCTCAGCACGGCGGCACCTGGTGGCACCTCTGAGGCCGGCGCGTAACGTCGCTCCTCCTTGATATACAACATTTCCTCGAAGGCCAGGATCTGCAGGCCGATTTCCTGCGCATGTGCCAACGCCATTTCCTGGGCGGCATAGGGCGAGTAGAACGCGTTGCCGTGCTTATCGTTGCCGGGACCGGCGTGATCACGGCCAACGATAAAGTGCGTGGCACCAAAGTTCTTGCGAATCAGGGCGTGCCAAACGGCCTCACGGGGGCCGCCCATACGCATGGCCAACGGCAGCAATGACAGCAGGACGGCATCGGCGGGGTAAGACTTCAGGGCGTGTTTGTAGCACCTGACACGGGTGTAATAATCGATATCATCCGGTTTGGTCAGCCCCACGACGGGCTGTAGCAACAAGGCCGCATTGGCCTGTTTCATGGCGCGAAGGGTCAGTTCGACATGGGCACAATGCATCGGATTACGTGTTTGAAAGGCAACGACCGCGTCCCAGCCACGACGGGCTATTTCGCGTTTGACTTGCGCGGGCGACAAGCGCAAATCAGAAAAATCATAGTGCGTCACCGAGTCGACTTTTTTGATGATCCCGCCGACATTGAAAGCATGCTGCCGATACAAGGCTGCCACACCGGGATGGCCCTTGTCCTGGGTGCCAAAAACCCGCAACGCCTCGATGTGATGGTCCGGTTGGTAGATTGACTCAATGGCCAGTACGGCTAATGTGAGGCCTTCCGGATCACGTAGCGCCAACTCGCCCCCGGGTACCAGCTGATCAGCCAATGTCTGCGGGATATCCAGGGTGATCGGCATTGGCCAAAGGGCACCCGAGCTCAGTCTCATGTGGTGGACGACGCTGAGATAATCCTCTAAACCGAGAAAACCCGTCAGTGGCGAAAAAGCCTCGTTAGCCAGAAGCTCCAGGTCACAGAGTTGTCTCGCGGAGAGCACCCAGAAAGGCAGGGAGGACAGGTTATGCTTTTCTTTGTAGTTCTCCACGAGAAGGTGCCCCTCTTTATTCGAATCGACCCAGTTTAGAACGCACCAAAATCATGGTGCGCGCAGAATAAAATCAAAGAGTTGAATGCGAATTAACGACGCTTTTGAGGGTGAGCAAGCTCGATTGCTCAGCGTCCTTGCGCATGCTTTCATTTCCTTATATGGATATAGCTTTATGTAAGCCGAAGTAGAGCGTGATATCAAATGGCTGTCAATGCATGGGCATAGAACAAAACGGACTTGATGTTTTTTATCCTGAGTATTAACGGGTGTCCAGGGCTGGGGCAGCTCTTTGGTGAATCTGGCGCTTCGGCCATCTTCTACACTGTGGCCAGCCGCCGGAAATCCTCTATTAACAAGGCGTCTCATTCAGTGACGCCCTGGGCGCCGCGGGTGTTATTCCAGGCATCAAAGTGGACATGGGGGCAACGGATCTGGCCGCTCATCCAGGAGAAAAAATCACCGAGGGCCTGGACGGGCTGCGCAACCGGCTCAAGGAATACTTGCAAATGGGCGCCCGGTTTGCCAAGTGGCGTGCGGTCATCACCGTGGGGAGCGGCATTCCCAGCAGCGGTTGCATCGAGGCCAACGCCCAGGCGCTGGCCCGTTATGCCGCGTTGTGCCAGGAGGAGGGGCTGGTGCCCATCGTCGAGCCGGCTTTGGAGATCTGGCGCGGTGAGGAGGCGAATGTGGTGGCCGCTCAACAGGCGCTGTTACACAGACTCAGATGTAACCACACTGAGCATTCTCACCTACGATGCCCACCACCCCGAGGTGGCGATCATCGCACGATGGAACGCGTTATCAGAGCAGGTTGGAAACGACTAAATCACACAACGATCATCGGAACTGGCGCCTTTTTTCAGTTACCTTTTCGACCATACGACCTCATCGTCGACCGCATAAGGTCGACAGTCTCGATGGGCTTTTGCACATTCATCCAAAGCAGTTTGCAGTGGTTCGTGACCGCCGGCCGATGCAGACCAGCCGCCATCGGGGGCGATGGTAAAAGCGCGTGGCTTTTTAAGTGCCAGAAACTTTCGATACCCGTCTCGGGCCGTTGTGCTGAGATAGGGAATAGCCGTCGTATCCTCTAGCGTCGCAAAATGCGTGGGGGGTGGAGTTTGTGCGGGTTTAACCCAAACTACGTCATTGTCCACGGCGTAGGGCCGGCAGTTTTTTCCCACTTTTTTACATTCGGCCAATCCCCTGCCAAGCGGATCAAAACCACCTTGCATTGAAGCAGCAGTGCCATCGCCAGCAATCAGAAAGGCGCGTGGAAGCTGTTTTGTTAGAAACTGTTGATAGGTTTGCCGGCCCTGATCGTTGATATACGGTACGGCATTCGCATCATTGAGTGCCGCGAAATGTGTTGGTGGTGGAACCTGTGTCGGTAATCGCTTCACCCAGACCACTTCATTATCCACCGCGTAGGGGTAGCACGTGGCGCCTTTATTTTTACAGGCGCGAAGCCCGGCACCGAGCGGATCGAACCCACCATGCATGGAAGCGACGCCACCATTTTCGCCGATAAGGAAAGCGCGCGGCATGGATTGGGTCAAGAACTCTCGGTATTTCTGTCGATCCAGGTCGTTCGTAAGCGGCACGGCGCCAATATCCTCGATGGCGGCATACCGGGTTGGCGGCGGCGCAGGTACTGGCAGGTACTCGGGGTGGAGCGGTTGGTGAGGCAGCCCCAATTTGGCCAGGAAGGCGTCTACTTTAGCCCCCCAAATCGCCAGGCCTTCCGGAAAACCCAACAGGTTATGCGAGTCGTCCATGAAGTCGCCATACGCCACTAGTTCGGCCGCACCACCCGCTGCGGTATACCGCTCATAGACGGTGCGCCAGGTCGGCTCAGAAAACACTTTGTCATTGCTGCCATAAAACCAGATGGACGGAATGCTGGTATGTGCGCCGTTGTAGGCAGCGGCAACGGCCATACTTTGCTCCGAGGTGGCACAATCAGACTCTTTGAGCCCACCTGCAAAGTTAATCAGGCCTTTGACGTTAGGGATGTTGAGCGTGCCGAGTGCCAATGTGTTAAAGCCGCCAAAACTTTGGCCTGCGACAACAATGCGCCGACCATCGATGTAGGACTGTGCGGTCATATACTGGATGACTGCGCGGATGTCTTGGGCATTGCTGAGACCGGTCGCTATAAAGTCGCAACCATGGTGCTCTGGTTGTCCGCCCGATCCGGCAAAGCCACGCATCATGGGCAGCGCCACGGCATAACCGCGCGACAGAAAATAATAGGCGGAAAAAGTCAGGTGATAACGGGGATTATCCTTCGGCTTTTTTTTGCCGTCGGAGCCGTGATTCATCACCACCAAGGGAAACGGGCCTGGGCCATTGGGCGTCAATATTGTCAGTTGCAGGGCAACAGGACGCTCGCTATCACCGGGAATATTGAGCACACGCTCATTCATGGAGGCCTCTGGCATCTTGCTGGCGTCAGGCTCTTCATTCGCGGCGTAGGCAGGATTAGTCCCTTGTAAAATGACATAAAACAAGAGGGCTATTATTTTTTTATATCGTGCTGGCATATAAGGTGCTCACTGCATCGTCCTGAGCGAAAGAGCCTCAGCACTTCTCAAGGGCTGTCTGTGAATGATGGCCAGCGATATTACCATTCCTCAAAGTGAACGTACCGCTCGTCAAGCGGCATATTGCCATTATTGGCCGGGGTGGTCGAGAAGCTGCCAAAGTACCAACGTGAGTGAGGTCGTCGGAGAGGCCAACAGGCTGAGCCTAAAGTTGGCCATTGACACGCCGATAACCGTTCAGGCCACCAAGAAACCGCCAAGATTGGTGCTCTGTGCAACGTATGCTTGAGTCCGTATAAAAATAAAAGAGGATAGCCATGACCATTCTTCAGCGAGTGATTGGCGGATTTGCCGTGTTGTTGGTGGTGTTGCTCACCATGGTCGGCATCAGCTATCAAAGCACCCACTCGATCAGCGAGCGCTTGACGATCATCACCGGCCAATCTGCGCCGTTGAGCCGGGCGGCCAGCGAGCTTTACGTTCATATTCTCAGGGCCAATCAGGCACTGTTGGCGGTTCTTATCAGCAACGACCCCAAGCAGATCGACGACGGCAAGCAGCCGTTCAACGACAGCCTGGTGCGCTTTACCCAATTGCTCGAGAGTATTCCGACCTATATCGGCGATCACCCGCAGTTACGCGACAACCTGACTCAACAACGCCAACTCAGTGCGGCTTATGTCGAACAGGCCCAGAGCCTGATGGAGACCCATCGCCAGTATGTGGCGCAAGTTGCCCTGACCCACGAGTTGCAAGGTTACAGCGGCAGCCAGGGAGTCCAACTGACCAGCTATCTGCGCGATTATATCGCCCGTGAGCGCAGTGCCGGTGCAGATGAACACCTGGCCGCAGCGGAGAAGTTGCTGCTGGAAGTCAATAAGTCCTACGACAGTCTGGCCGCCCACGCCGCCAAGCCGGATATCGTGACCTTGCAGCGCCTGCTTAACCTGCAGAACGAAGTGATTAACTCGCGGGTCCAGGCATTTTTGGCGGTTGACCCCAGGGTAGGGCGCATCGTCGCGGTCATGGTCAACCGCTTGCTCAACGACCTGACCGGCAGTGATGGGCTGTATCGTGCCTTTCAGCAGGAAGCCAGCCTGGCCGACCACGTTCGTGAACAACGCCAGACGACGGAAACCCGCCTGCAGGCCACGCTGGACAAGATCGGTGAATTCGGTAGCCAGTCTCTTGACGTGGCCAGCGCGGCGAAGAGCGATGCCGACGCCACCATCAGCAACAGCCTCAGCCTGCTGTTGATCGTCTGTGTGCTGGCGGTGTTGGCCGCCTTGGTGATCGGGACGTGGGTGGCCTTCAGCCTGCGTCGGCCGCTGGCGGCCTTTCGCGAGGTGCTGAAGCAGCTTACCTGGGGTGACATGCGGGTGCGCTTCGATGTCAGTCGCAAAGATGAATTCGGTGAACTCGGCGGCTACCTCAACGAACTGACTCAGTCCTTGCAGACTACCTTCCGTGAGCTGATCGGCTCCGCCGATACCCTGGCCCAGTCCGCGAGCGATAACGCGGTGGTCAGCGAGCAGACCACACGGGTAGTGGATGAACAGAAAGATCGCCTGCATTCCGCTGCTTCGGCGATGACCGAGATGGAGAGTACCGTCGAAGAAGTCGCGCGGCGGGCGCAGGACACCCGTAGCGCGGTGGACGACACCAGCGAGCTGACCCACAAGGTGCAACAGCGAGTAGCCGAGACCATCGTCAATATCCGCCAGCAGGCCGAGCAGGTGAACAAGGCCTCGGCGGTCACCGACGAACTGCAGAAATATGGCCAGAACATCGACAGTATCGTCGATGCGATTCGCACCATTGCCGAACAGACCAACCTGTTGGCGCTCAACGCCGCC
The DNA here is from genome assembly GCF_013385425.1 of Pseudomonas gingeri. GTDB lineage: Bacteria > Pseudomonadota > Gammaproteobacteria > Pseudomonadales > Pseudomonadaceae > Aquipseudomonas > Aquipseudomonas gingeri_D. Next base: position 218,339 of record NZ_JACAQA010000003.1, read on the forward strand.
ATTGAAGCGGCCCGTGCCGGCGAGCAAGGCAGGGGCTTTGCGGTGGTGGCTGACGAAGTGCGTTCACTGGCCAGCCGCACCCAGGCGTCGACCAGCGAAATCCAGGAAATGATCGGCCAGATGCAGGGCAAGATTCATTCCGCCGTGCAAGTGATGAACGAAAGCCAGGTGCAATCCAACAACTGCGTGACCTTGGCCTCTGGCGCCGATGAGCTGCTGGTGGCGATGGGGGAAGCGGTGGGCACCATCCGTGACATGAACATCCAGATCGCTGCCGCCACCGAGGAACAGAGTGCCACGGTGCAGGAAACCAGCCGCATGGTCACCCAGATCAACGACTCCGCCCAACAGGCCGCCGAGGGCGCCGAGCGTACGGCCAGCAGCAGCCAGGGCCTGTCGGACATGGCCAAGGTGCAGCGTGAGCTGCTCCATCATTTCAGCGTATGACGCCGGGGAGACCGAACATGAAACAGTGGTTGACGCTTGCCTTGGGTATCAGTTGCCTTACTGCCGGTTTGGCCCAGGCCGCTACGCCGCTGTTGGGCGTGGCCATGGCCAAATACGACGACAACTTCCAGACCATCCTGCGCAATGGCGTGCAGAAGCATGCCGCCGTGCTGGATACCGATATCTTCATGGAAGATGGTCATGATAGCGCCGAGTTGCAGATGCGCCAGTTTCGTAACCTGGTCAATTCCAAGGTAGACGCCATCGTGGTCGCGATGGTCAATGCCAAGAGCGCCCCTGAAATGCTGCGTTTGGCCACTGCGGCGAAAATCCCGCTGGTGTTCGTCAACCGCAACCCCGGTCCCGATAAATGGCCGGCGCAGACGGCATTCGTCGGATCCGATGAGCTGGAGTCGGGCACGCTGCAAATGGAAGAGCTGGCCCGCCGCGCCAACTACAAGGGCAATGTGGTGATCCTGGTGGGGGACCCCAACAACAAGTCCTCGTTGATGCGCACCGAAGATGTGGAAAAGGTCGTCGCCAAATACCCGAACATGAAAGTGGTACAGAAGAAGGTCGGTAACTGGGAGCGTAGCCAGGCGGCTGCCATTGTTATCGATTGGGTCAAGGCGGGCGTGGACTTCTCGATCATCGCGGCCAATAACGATGAGATGGCTATTGGCGCGATCATGGGGCTGGAAAAGGCCGGTAATAATGCCAAGGACTATTGGGTCGGTGGCATTGATGGCACGCCTGACGGTTTGAAGCTGATGGCCGATGGCAAGATGGCCGTGAGTGTGTTCCAGGACGCCATCGGCCAGGCGAATGGCGCGGTGGAGGTTGCATTGCGCCTGGCCAGGGGAGAGAGCCTGGATTCACCGCTGATCTGGGTGCCGTTCAAGCTGATCACTCCGGAGAATCGGCAGGAGTTTGAATGAACCAGGTGCACACTTGACCAGCCTTCTTGGTTAGCTGGGTTGGGCCGCCAGGCTATTACTGACGTTACTCCCCAGCACAAGCACAGTAACAAAACCGCAGCCCACCAGGGCCGTCGCCAGGCTCAACAGCACCGAGCTGCCCAGTTGGTCGACGATCTGCCCGCCAAAGAATGAGCCCAGGGCAATAATCACCTGGAACAAGGCGACGAAGAGCGGCATGCCGCGCTCCACATCCTTGGGCGCTACGACAAACATCCAGATGCTGGCGCAGGCCGGAAAGGCGCCGAAGGCGAAGCCCCAGAGCGCTATGAGCATCGCTGCGCCGGTCATGCCCGTGGCGAAATAGGGAAACAGGGCAGTGCTGGTGCCGATCATCAGGGCGACCAGCAACAGGGTGTGACGGACGCTGCGGTTGGCGGCGAAACCGGCGAAAATATTACCCATTACCCCGGCCACGCCATAGAGCAGCAGCAATGAGCCAATAGTCGGCCCGTCGAAGCCGGAACTGTGTTTGAAGAAGGGGGCGACATAGGTGTAAGCGGCAAAGTGCGCCAGGCCAATCAGCAGTACAGCGATCAAGCCAACCCGAGATTGTGGATTGATGAACAAGGCCGGCAGGTCGCTGATGCGAATGGCCTTTTCCGGGGCGAGCCGCGGTAGCAGGAATATCTGCGCCAGTAGCACCGGTACGCCCAACAGCGCGGTGACCAGGAAGGTCATGCGCCAGCCCATCAGGCCACTCAGCCAGGTGCCTACGGGCACACCCAGTACGGTGGCCAATGTCACACCCACCATGATGATCGAGGTGGCCTGGGCTACGCCGACTCCCTTGGGGGCCAGGCGGCCGCTGAGGGCAATGGCAGTGGCCCAGAAACCGCCGATACTGATGCCCAGGAGTACGCGGCCGAACAGCAGCAGACTGAAGTCGCTGGCGTAGGCCACGACCGAGTTGGCGATGATCATTATCAGCGTCAGGCCGATCAGCAGATAGCGACGGTCCATGGCGCCAATGCCGACAGACAGCAATGGCGCGGCGAGGGCGGCCATGATGCCGGGCAAGGTAACCATCAGCCCGGCGTGGCCGGCACTGATACCCAGGTCACTGGCGACGTCGTTGAGTACGCCCACCGGGAGAAACTCACTGGTCACCAAGGCGAAGGCACCCACGGCGACCGAGAGAATCGCCAGCCATTGCTGCTTGACGCTCTGTTGATTATGTTCGGGAAGACCTCGAGGGGCCTGGCTTGCGCTTGGCATGGTGTTGGGTTCCGGGGGTATTCGCCTGAAGCCAGGCGGAAGGGAGAAATTGGAGGCGATTATATGAATCGGTTCTGGCAACCCAATAGGCGGGGGCTTCGATAGTAATCATCAGTGTAATCGATGAGAGGCTCCAAGCAGAGCGTCCGCGGGTTCGATTTGAGGAGGCGACAGAAATTTAAGGCGTAATGTCTGAAGCTGACACCAGGTGGGACCTTATGAATATATCGTATTTAACAAGTGGGCGATGTCAGATGTTCATAAGTAGCTCACAGGCCCGAGAGGAGGGCAGGCACTGATGCTTGCCTGCAGCTATCGAGTCTTCGAAATCAAGTTCAGTAAGGCTTATATCTTTTGACTCTGCCGGTACCGCGAACAATGCTGCTCAAAGCATTGCTGTCTGCGAACGCCAATCGTGCGCGCTTGTCGCTGTTGTGCTTGGCGCTGATCAACATGGCATTGCTGTAAACGGCCGCTCCGCTGGCAGACTTGGCAATAATGTGATCGACCTGAGGTGTGAGATCATGACCACCTTCGACCAGTAGACCAACCCGCTGGCCTGGAATGCGGTACTTGTCGGTGTACACAGGGTCAACGATGTCGTCGCTTATAAGATACCCATCGTTGAGAACGCGGTTGACTGCGCGGATAGTTTCGATCTGTGTGCTTGAGAACTCGGCTGCCTGCGACAGTATTACGCGGTCATTCCAATGCGCAAGCTGCTTGGGGTCATCCTTGACGGACTTCCACTCGGCATAATCGAGGAACGCGTAAGGCCTTGCCGCGGCAGGAAAAACGGGGAGCCGTCGGTAAGAGGGAAACCCTACAGTATTCAACTGGTCCTGGATGTTCCAGCCTGCGTTTGTCATTTCGTCGATGAGTGCGAGGTATTCGGCCTTCTTCGTCGGGTCGGCACCGCCGATGATAGGCGCTGGCTTTGGATGCAGAATAGGCCACGTGCGTGTGCGATTGACGTGCAGGCCGGCCAGGACTTTCGTGATAATCGTGAACCGCGTGGGCACACGCTGTTCTTCGGAAATTTCGGTAGCGTAATCGCAGGTGATGGCCACTTCGCAATTACCTCCTGCGGCATCCACCCAGCTCTCAAGCTCACGCTCGAATTGGCGCCATATACCTCCCGAGTTGAATGAGCCATACATCGGAACCAGGTTGCTCGAGGACTCGGGCCCACCAAACTCCAGAGCAATGAGGTGTCCTCGGTGGCAGTCTTCGTGCCGGGTGTCAGCCACTCCACCTTCATACATCGAAAGAGGCAGGACCGTGTTGTTTCGTGGAGTTGGCGTGTGAGGCTTCACCCCCGGTGACATCTCGGCAACGAGCCGTTTCACACGCTGGCGGGCTCCACCCTTGAAATTTTCAGGAGGATTGCTGAGGAACTGTACGAAGCGCATGGTCCTTCCTTGGAATGAGTGGATAGCCAAACAAACTGGGGAAATCGTACAGGGAGTGTGAACAGCGAAGCAAGGTGTGCGCCGCAGCAGTAACATTCGAAACATATCACTTAATTTAACATAATATACATTATGCGAAGTTATGGATTGAGACCTACGGGCCCTGGCCTGCATAAATCGACGTAACCTCAGGCACCTAAGCCAAGCCACTACGCCGACATGACTGCTTGCGACGGTTCCGCGCTCTGAACCGAGCCGCTTCACCGCCACAGGCAAAAACTCCACAGCAACATCGAGCGACGGTGTCAGCAAGCTGACAAGCGTTCGCCCGATGCGCCTCACAGAAAACGATAAACGCCAAGGACACCCGTGGCGCGGTGCCAGGCGTATCAGTCCTCCCCGAACATCGCAAGAAAGTTTGGCTGGCCGTTAGATGCGGCCAAGCCGCCGTCGACCGGTATGATTACCCCGTTGACGAAGCTGGCGTCATCACTGGCCAGAAACGCAATGACAGCCGCGACTTCTTCCGGTGATGCCTGCCGGCCGGCAGGCAGACGGGCGCGAAACGCCGCCATGATGGCCTCGTTCTTCTCGAGATCTGCCGTCGCATCGGTGCTGGTGAGGCTGGGAGCGACGGCGTTTACCCGGACGTTCCGAGCGGCGTACTCCAGGGCAAGCGACCGGGTCAGATTGCTGACCGCCCCCTTCGCTGCGTTGTACCCGCTTCCTCCCCAGTCACCACCCAGGCCGGAGGCTGACGATACATTGACGATTGAGCCCTTGGTGGCGAGCAAGTGAGGCAACGCCTCCCGGCAGCCGAAATAGACTCCGTCCAGGTCAGTGGCGATCTGTCGCCGCCAGTCCTCCGTGGAAAGCTGGGCGAATGGGCCAAAGATGGCGAAGCCGGCGTTGTTGACCAGTACGTCCAGCCGGCCGAACTTTGCGACGGTGTCGGCTATGAGCCGCTTGACGTACGTCTCGTCCGAGATGTCGCCAGGATGGAGCATCACCTTGGTCGGATCGGCTCCTTCCACTGTTTTGGCGAGCTTGTGTTCGCGGCGGCCGTTAAGCACCACCGATGCGCCCTCGGACAAGAACCGGCGGGCCGTAGCGGCCCCAATGCCTGTCCCGGCCCCTGTCACGACTACAACTTTGCCTGCGAAACGATTCATGTTGTTTTCCTCCGCGTATGGTTGATGAACACGGGAGTTGACGTTACGGCGGCCAGGCCAAAAAACTTCGCCCTGGCACTGGTACCACCCGTGAGGAGCGTTTCGAGCCACATGGATTAAAGCTCAGAAGCGTTCGAGCATCTCAGCAATTGCTGTACGATCAGCAGCGGCTCTCAAAAACGCCAAGGACAGAAAATGCGCGCTGAACGTGATGATGACGAACCAAGGGTGACCAGAAAGACTCCGGAACGCCGCCTGGCCTACGAAATCGCGATTGGGATCATTTGGGGTGGTTTGGGACTGGCTGCGATACAAACAGTGCTTGCGCTGATTGCCTGGCAGATCTACATCCACGACGTGAAAGTCGCGTTCGGGATCCCGGGTCACTAGACCTTGCACAATCAACAAGGGCATGGCGCTCATTCCATCCCTTTGGCCTGCAATAAACTCACGGCTTTTTCTTCACCCAACGCCTTGATCAACTCGAGCGAGTCCTTTGCATGCCGAGAACCTTTCGCCATTGCTGCCGTGTAGGTCGTATAGCTCTGGATTTCGGCCGGGAGCGCTCCAACAAACTGGATGCAGGGTACAGCCAATAATTCGCTGATTTGATGAATGGCAACGCTTGCCTCACCGTCGACGAGCTTCGTACCCACCAGCCCACCATTCACCAGGACAGCCTTTCTGGCAACCTCTTCAGAAACGCCCAGCTTATCGAATAACCCAGTCAGGTAGATGCCCGATGAGCCTCCAGACTTGGGGTCGATATAAGCAATTTTTGCCTCAGAATGCAGCATGGACTTGAAGTCGTTGACCGTGGAAATCACTGGCTTCGGAGCGTTCAACGGGACGGCCACACCGATACCGACCTTCGCAACGTTCTTCGCAGTATCCTTATCCAAACTCCCGGCGGCTTCGAACTTGCTGACCAGCGAATCCGTAAGAATCGCCACATCAAAACGTTCCCCTGACTCAATCCTTTTGTTCAGCTCCCCGGCAGTACCGTTAGAAATGTTCAGGGTAATATGCTTCGAAGCCTCAAGCTCCGGCGCGATGGCCAATAACACCGGTTTGAATGCTCCCGTGGTCAACACCTTGATTTCAGCGGCTTGCGCACCGTTGAAGGCTGTCAGCAATAAAACAGCGACTGCAAGTTTTGACTTCATAACCCCACCTGAATATCACGCTAGAACCCCGGGGACATCGCCCTCGGCTGAGACAACACTGGGGCCGGATGAGACTAGCCCCGGGGAAAGCTCATTTCAACCAATCCCCTACGCTTGATCAGCCGCCAGAAAAACACACACAGCCTGATGGAATAAACCTCTTAGCCAAGCGTCCTTTCAGCCACTGTTGCCGGCGATGGTGATGTAGTCGGTATAGAGCTGCGGCGCGCCAGAAAAAGACGCCAGTTCACGCCACTCGTCGTACATACGCTCGCTCTCCTGATGCTCGCGCACGAACGTCAGGGCCTTGTCCGTCGAAACATCCAGCTCAGGGTGGAAGGCGTTCAGGGACTCCAGGCTTTCGATTTCCAGCATGACCGCGTATTGGTCGAGGCGACTGCCGCCCTGCCCTTTGAGCATGTGAAATTTCCAGCCCGGGTAGTCTTCCACCCGGTGAATATTGCCGGTGATGAAATCCTCGAAGGTCTCCGGCGCCACGCCGGAACGCAGGGCCAGGTTGTGAATCCCCACCACGCGGGCCAGCGCTTTGGCCTGATAGTTAGGGCCTTCCGGCAGTGAGCTGTTGGTGTTCTCCGCCACTGTTGAATAGTACGAAAAGATGGTCGGCAGCTCGGCGAAGGTTGAGAAGGTTTTCCACTCGGCAATCAGAGCCTGTGCCTGCGAATGTTCCCGCCAGAAATCCCGCGCACGGACGGTCTGATCGCCGTTGCGGTCAATATACTGGGCGTACTGTTCCGCGCTGGGTGCCTCCTGCAGCATCAGATACTGATTTTCCCTTTCACCGCGCAACCCTTTCAATAATGTCCAGTGCCAGCCCGGATAAGCCGGGATCCCGACACCGCGTTCGCGCACGAAATTTTCGAAATGCTCAGCCGTAACGCCCTTTTTCAAATTGAGGCCAATGTAATGCAGGCTGAACACCGGACCGGATAATTGACTCATAAAGACTCCATGGATTGACAACGTCAGGACAGACCTGTCATAGCCTCAACGCGCAATGCGTCGAGCACTGGAACAGACCAGCAGCATGATCACCACTCCCGCACTGAAAGCCGTGGTCAGGCTGGAATGGTGGGCAACAAATCCGATAAGCGCCGGGCCGCTCAACAACCCCGTGTAACCGATAAGGGTCACGGCCGAAAGCGCGAAGCTCGACGGGACATCCGGCTGGTTGCCGGCGGTGGTGAACAGAATCGGGATGATATTGGACAGGCCGATGCCTGCCAGGATGAACCCGGCGAGGGCCACACCAGGGAGATCGACCGAGACGATCAGCAGCAACCCGACTGCGGCACATGAACCGCCCAGCATCAGCATGCGTTGCCGGCCGAACGCGTTGACCAGGCGATCGCCGTACAACCTGCCCAGCGCGACGGCGATGGCATAAAGGGTGTAGCCAAAACCGGCATGGCTTTTTTCCATGCCGCGCTCCGTATGAAGGAACACAGCCGACCAGTCCAGCATCGCGCCCTCAATCAGGAAGATGAAAAAGCACAACACGGCAATAAACAGAATCCCCGGGTGAGAGAGCGCCTGAAACGTACCGCCAGACTCACCGCTTTCCTGCGGCCGCTTGGCGAGCAGATGACCGGAAGCCGTCATCACCACAAGTGCAATCAGCAGCACGATCAGGAAAATGGCCTGCAGAGGCATCAGCCCCGCCCACAGCAGCAGGCTGACGCCCCCTGCCCCGGCGACACAGCCAATGCTGTAGAAGCCGTGAAACCCGGACATCCTCGCCTGCCCGCTGTCACGTTCGACAATCACCGCCTGGGCATTCATCGACACATCCAACAGGCCGTTCACCGCGCCAAAAACCAGCAATGCGCCGCCAATCTCCACGGCAGAGGTGGCGTGCATCATGAACGGCAGGATCAAACAGAAGACCGCTGCGCAGGCAAGGATCAGCGTCCGACAGCCGAGCCTGGCGATGGCGCGCCCGGTAAAGGGCATTACCAGCATGGAGCCCGCCGCAATACAAAACAGCAGCAGGCCCAGCGTGCCGTCATCAATATCGAGCCGGGCTTTGACAAATGGAATCAACGGCGCCCAGGACGCCATGCCCAGCCCGGCAATAAAGAAGATGCCCCGTGTGGCGTTCTGCTGACGAAGATTCGAGCCGCTCTGCAAGAGGGATACATTTGTACTCACAGGCTTTGCGCCACTGACAGATAGTCGGTATAGATCTGCGGCGAGCCGGAAAACGAGGCCAGTTGCTTCCACTCTTCGTACATCTGCTTGGTGTCCCGGTGTGCCCGGGCAAATTTCGCCGCTTCATCGGTGGCGATATCCGGCTCCGGATAAAACACATCGAGCGCCTTCAGGCTCGCGATCTCCATCAGCACCACGTACTGGTCCAGACGGTTGCCCCGCTCGCCTTTGAGCAAGCGGAATTTCCAGTCTGGATAGTCCTCGATGCGGTGGTGGTTTTGCGCAATAAAGGTCTCGAAGGTCTGCGCCTGGACATCGGGGCGCAACGCGAGATTGTGGATACCGATAACCCGCGCGACAGGCTCCTCCCCTGCCCGCTCCTGGTAACGCGGGCCATGGGGCAAGGTGCTTTTGCTGTTTTCCGCCAGCAGCCGATAATCGGTGTAAAGGGTGGGTAGCTCGCTGAAGGTAGCGTAACGCTTCCACTCCCCGAGAATATCCAGCGCTTCGGGATGTTCACGCCAGAACTGGTGGGCCAGTTCTGTTTTATTACCATCCGCGGCCATATAACAATCGCGCTGCGCGGCGCTGTCGATCTCAAACAGCATCAGGTATTGCCCTGCCCGTTCGCCCCGCAACCCGCGTAACAAGGTCCAGCTCCAGCCCGGATAGCTGGGAATATGTACGCCCTTGTGGCGAACAAAGTGCTCAAACTGTTCTGGCGTCACGCCGGCTTCAGTGTCGATAGCAATGTAGTAGAGGCTGAAGACCGGCACGGACGAGCTTTTTTGCTGTTCCATCGGATACCTCCCTCAGGCTTGCGGCGTCACGAACTGGGTGTTGATGACGGCTTCGACCAGCGTTACGCCGTTGGGCGTCAGGCTGACCAGATCGCCATCGACACTGACGAGAGCCTTGTCGACCAGGGTTTTGAGCGTGCCGCCGATAATCGGATTGTCGTAAAAGCTTCTGCCTTCAAAACGCTGTTTGAAGACCTGGTCATTCACTGGAATCAGCGTGGAAAGTGCCATTTTGAAAGCATTCACTTCGCGCTGGAGCGGTGAGAACCCCCGGCTTTCATCAATCGGCAGGCGGCCGTCATCAAGTGCCTGCTTGTACTTGTTGTAGCCGGTGATATTGATGGCTTCGGAGCCCGTGCATTTCGAGCTGCCACCAAGACCGATCGCCACTTCCGGGTACTGTTTATCGAGATCGGTGATAAGCCCCTTCCATTTCTCCGGTTGTCGATGGTTCTGGTGGAAGTACATGGTCGGGTGTTCGCGATAACCGGATGACAGGTGCTGCTCCACCAGCTCGCGCATCTGATACTGCTTGCCAAGACCCGGGAAGCTCATGTCGTTGACACTGATCAGCCCTTTTCTCTGCCAGTGGCTTTCTTTCTCTCCCGACACGCCGGTACGGGTTTTCATGAACTCTTCCATGTGCAGCTTGCTGATGACCACATGGGAAAGCTCGAGCTCGAGGGACTTCTCCATGTCGTATTTCACGTCATCCACGCTTTGGCCGAGCATGCCGTAGATAAGGTCGACGCTGACCCAGTCCAGGCCGATTTCACGGGCGTGATGGATGGTTTCCACGCACTCGTCAGCGGAGTGCATGCGACCGCAGGCCGAGATGATGCGGTCATTGAAGGATTGGGTGCCGAAGCTGATTTTGCTGAACCCCAGCTCCTTCAACAGCGACAGGTAGGGTTTGTTCAGGGTGCCCGGTTCGCCCTCAAAGCGCAGGGTGGCGGCCGAGAAGTTGAAATGGCTCCGGTAGAACGCCATCAGACGACGCAGTTCCTGCTCAGGCAGCAGTGACGGCGTACCGCCAAAGATGTTGAATTCGCCCACTTCAGCCTGAGCCAGACCGGGGACTTTCTGGAGCCACATCGTGGCCTCTTTGATGTTGTAATCCACCAGGTCCCGGAACACCTGCTGCGACGAGGCAGCCTTGGGGTTCAGGATAACCGTCGGATACTGGCAAAAATGGCAACGGTAGCGGCAGGTGGGAATATAGGCCCAGAGATGGATTTGCCTGGCCTGTTTGATATCGCGATCCATGTCGGCAAAAAAAGAGGACAGCGGATAGTCGGGGATATCGCCAGGAAAAACATGGCAGCCGAACGGGTCGTTGAACACGTACTCCAGAAAGGCGCTGTTATCGGGACGCGAGAGAAAGTCGTAGACCCGCGGCGTTGGATAGTTCAAGTCGATATCGTTCAGTGAGCCCAGCGCTTCGCCATTCATCAGAATACCCCTCCGTTCGCAAAGTAGTTATGGGCTTCACCGGACTCGCGGTCTTCGGCGAAGTAGTAGACAAAGCGCTCGAAGTCTTCCGGTTTGACCCCATCGAAGCAGGCCGGCAATGGCGGCGGGAAACCGATGTCCTCGCCGACGGCACGGCGCAGGGCACTGAAAATCTCCTCGCGGAACTCGAAATAGAGGCGATAGGACGGGGTCTTGTAGGCGTGAATCGGTTTGAAGTCGATGACCCGCGAGCCCTGTTTGATTTCATCGATACGCTGATACATACGATCGGCCACCGGCCCGCTGAAGAACTCACGTACCGCCGGGCTTTCCAGCAGAATCCGCGGGTTGAGAAGCGCCGGCAGCACGATGTTTTTGGGCACATAGTCCTTGATCGAGTAGTCCCAGGCCTGTTGCGACTGCACAGGCGTGGTGTCCCGCAGCGTTGGGTTTTGCTCTTCGACGTCGGGGCGTACGTCCTTCATGATGATGATTCCGTCCTGCCCATAGGCGTTGCCGGTAATCACCTCATCCAGAATGGTATCCACACGACGGCTGTTGATCTCGATGCGGGAATCGTGGGCGTAGACCGGCTTGCCGCCCCAGGCGATCACCCGGATCCCGAAATCCCAGTCATCGGAGAGGTGTTCGACAAAGCGGCCCTTGTCCAACTGGTAGAAAATCTCGATGCCGCCCACTTTGTCGTAGAGGCCCCGCTCGACGGCAAACCCCTTGCCGTCCGGAAAACCGCCAAACAGTGAAAATGACATCTCGCGGCAGCGCAGGGTCTTCTGGATCTCGTTGAGCAGGTTCGGCCGATGGCGAAAGGACGCTTCGTTGTAATAGTAATTACAGGTGCCCAGATCGCCGTTCTCCTCGAGCATTTTTTCAATCAGCGCGTGCAGCCAGTAAGGGTCCACGGTGCAGTCCGCATCGGCGGAAGCAATGTAGTGTTTATTCTTGACTCCCAGGCGGATGTCGCGCTGTTTTGAGCGCAAGGAGGCATAGTCCATGCCGCGTTTTCTGGCAGATGAAACACCTTGGGTGGTCTCCTGGATAACGTGAATATCCAAGGTCGGGTTTTCAGCCTTGAAGGCGTTGATTTTTTTTACCGAGTCATCCGTGGAGTTGTTATCCACGATGATCAGTTCATAGGTGGCGTGGGTAATCAGGCCACCCCGTGTTTTCTGATTGAATAAAGAATCCAGCACACTATCGATGCGATCACTTTCGTTATAAACCGGCAGCACAACCGAGACAAAGACGGCCTCACGCATATTTCCTCCAGAAGGACTCAAGTCCAGCATGCCAATAACGTTATTGGAGAGCACCTGCTGACCGATGGTGAAATTTTTATGAGCCATTTCAGCCATCAGCGTCTTGTTATTCAGCAACTGATAGACATCGTCAATAAAGTCATCATCAGGCAGGTCATCCTGATCTTCCGAGATCGACATGACCGGCGCTTCAAAACCATGCTGGCCATAGACTTCCTGATAATATTCGTAGCGGCTCGTGATATAGCAGCGCCGGCTGCTGATCGCCTCCCCCACGGGATTGCCGTAGCTGTCATACCCCCAGGAAGTGAGAAAGGAAACCAGGTCGCAGGAGTAATACAAATCCTCAATGGTCGTGGACTTTTCCTTCGTCGGCATAGAGTCATGGGGCAGTGAGCCGATGAACTTGATAAAGCCCTCGACCTGTAGCTCCCGGGCCAGTTTATTCAAGGCTTCAAAATAGCCAGGATGTTCATGGGGATCGCCGGCGATCGCGAGATACACTCTTCGGCGGCTACCGTTCCGGGCAAAAAGCGCGTTCAACCGAAGGACCAGGTGGATATCCCTGTCCTGCCGTTTTTGCGGAATGATGCGAGTCGTGCGGGCAATCAGGACGTCGCTGTCGCGGATATCCAGGCTTTCCTTGATGTTCGTGCAGGTCCCCTGCCCGCTGAAATCATAGGTATTCTTCCTGACCTTGACGTCGACAGCGTGATCGCACCATTCCTCGAGTTTGTTCTTCAGATGCTGATTGAGGGTCACATAGGTGATGTAGCGGGATTGAACCGGCTTGACGGCATGGGGATACGGCTCCGGACCGTATTTCATCACGGTCTTCTCACTGTTCCACATCAGGTCATGATCGCGCCAGATAACGAAATTCCCCAGGCCATGCTTTTGCCCATAGGCGTCGATGGCCAGGTACAAGGCTTGGGTGTAAATAATGTTTTCCGGCAACGTTCCGTTTTCAACGATCACATAACGGATATCCAGTGTTTCCCAAAACTGCACCATTCGATGAGCCAGTGCCTGTGACGACTCGCGAATGGCGATTAAAAGCCGTTCCTGCTCTTCTGGAGAAACCGCGGTCTTTTGACCGATCAGGACACTGTGCGAATACTCTATGAAATCCTGGCTGTAATGTGGGACAGTCTCTATGTCTTCGATGCGAACCAGGGTAAACACGCCCTGATAGATATTTTTCTCGTGATCATAAGGCCTGTTGAAATTGCCTTTGTCGATCTTGATGTCATAGCCCAGGTCGAGATAGGACGTAATCTCACTCTGCTCAAGGCATTTGGCCATCTTTAATGCTTCGACCGTAATGCCCGATACCGCGACAGCATCAAATGATATAAATATGGCTCCAGCATGCATGCTCATACCCCTCAAACCAATAGGAAGTCATTGATTACCACGCACTCGAAACGGCTAGCCTTGAATCATGCTTTATCCATTTTTTGTTTTATGAGAGGGTCATATGTAACCTCTCGAAATTAAAATACTCGTCTGTACGAGTCGAATCAACAACTCATACAGACGAGTATTGGTTTTATTTATTCATGGCCCGGAAATGGGGGACAAGGTATTTCCGGTATCCAGGACAACAGCGTCATCCGCGTAAAAGGCAGCCTGTTACGGGCCCCTGCTCCAGCGTGATTCGGTACTGCCGCCTTCGGTCGGCGCGCGGCTGGCGGTTGAATTGCGTGCGCCAAGGCTGGGAGCGCTATATTGGTAGTGATGGCACGGCCATCATCAGCAGGCACAACCCCGGAAAGAGGCTAAATCGTGAACAAACAAGATACCGCCTTCTACAGTCTCCTGAATGAAATCGCCCAGGGCAAAAGTGAGATCAAGGATCCTGCCGAGGTCGACACGCTGGAACGCTTGATCAGCTTCAACTATGCGCAAGCGCTGGCCGACGTCAGCCATCCGCAACTGGTCTATAGCGGTGCTCAAATGACCCCCATGGGAAGGGCTTTCCTGGCGGAATGCAAGGCAGCGGAACACCCCGTCAGGTAAAGGCACTTCCAGCCAAATCCTACCCTCTCCTCCTTCGTCTCGATCCGAACCGGTGCTCACAGGCCCCGGTTTCGGACAAGCTTGCATTACAACTTTGTCATTGTTTTGTTCGTCGGCTGTTTGAGTGGCCTCGTTATTGTGAACCCACTGCCAGACAACAGGCAGCCCACTCAGACAGAGAGACAATGCCATGAAACTTCTTATGCTCGGATTCGCCGCCCTCCTCGCCACCGGTTCAGCCTTCGCCAGCACCACCGATAGTCCTACGGTGATTCATGACAAGACTGGTTTTTTCGTCCAGATGGACGTGGCGAAAGTCTTGTCCATGACCGACCTCTCGGATCAATGCGGCGTGATCCCGGCAAAGCTCGATTACCTGGATCATCAGGGTCGGGAACATGTGTTGGACTATCAGGTTCAAGGGCACTGCTCAAACGAAAACTGATGGGGAGCTTTACGAAGATGGCTGACAAGGAGCGGGGGCCACACGCAGTATCAGCTGATGATCGGGCTATACTCGCGCCACCTGCTCGCGGCTTTCTGGTCCGCTTTCGTGAATCGAATACCGAAACTGAACCAAGGTAATACCCATGAATATCCTGGTAGTGGAAGACGAACCCAAGGCGGGCAACTATTTACTCAATGGCCTGCAGGAGCAAGGCTACTCCGTCAGCCTGGCCCGCGATGGCGTTGACGGCTTGCACCAGGCCCTGGAAACGTCCTTCGACGTCATCGTGCTGGACGTGATGATGCCGAAGATGGACGGCTGGGAAGTCCTGCGCCGCCTGCGCAAGGAGGCCGACACGCCAGTCCTGTTCCTGACCGCCCGGGATGATATCGCCGACCGTATCAAAGGCCTGGAGCTGGGGGCCGACGACTACCTGATCAAGCCCTTCTCTTTCGCCGAGTTGATCGCCCGCCTGCGCACGCTGACCCGACGCGGTCCGACCCGGGAAGAAGAGCAGTTGCAGATCGACGACCTGCAGATCGATGTCATCAAACGCCGCGTCACCCGCGCCGGCGTGCGAGTCACGCTGACCAACAAGGAATTTGCATTGCTGCACCTGTTTGCCACGCATCAGGGGCAGGTGTTATCCCGCTCGCTGATCGCTTCCCGGGTCTGGGACATGAACTTTGACAGCGACACCAACGTGGTGGACGTGGCTGTACGCCGCCTGCGCCTGAAAATAGACGATCCTTTCCAGCTCAAGCTGATCCACAGCGTGCGTGGAATTGGCTACCGCTTTGATACGCAGCCATGAAGCATCGCCATTACTCCCTGACGCTGCGCCTGGCCGTGGTATTTGCCTTGCTGGCCTTTGCCCTGCTGGCGACCATGGGCGTCGAACTGTACCGCGAACTCGAGAGCGAGCTGATACACCGTGACGAAGTGGCCCTCGTCTTCCGTGTCAATCAGTTGCGTAACGTGCTCAATGACAGCAACACCCGGGATCTGATCAGAACCAAGCCCGCGCTGTTTCAGAACATGATGGGCAATCGCGAATCTGTACTCAGTATTGGTGTGCCAGGGGCGCCTCCGTTACTCGTGGTCAATCCCGGGAACCTTGATATTCCCCAGTTGGTTCCGGTCGCGATGGAGCACACCCTGGAGTTGAGCGATGTCCATAAAGTAGCGGAAGTCAATGGTGCGCCGTTCTCCGCGGTGTCTACCAGTATCGACTCGGGCAAGCTGCAATTGACCATCGGCTGCTTGATGACCGAGCGGACCGCGGTGCTGGCCAGCTACCGCCTCAGTGTCTACATCCTCGCCAGCCTCGCGGCAATAGTCCTGGCCCTGGCCGGTTATCTGATGGTTTACCGCGGCCTGCTGCCGCTGAGGCGTCTGGCACGCCACGCCCATGGTATCGGCATTGGCAATCTGACCGAACGACTCGACAGCCAGGGTGCCCCGAAGGAGCTATTACCGATGATCGACTCTTTCAATACCATGCTCGAGCGTCTGGGCAAGGGCTTCGAGCAACTGGCTCAGGTCTCTACGGACATGGCCCATGAACTGCGCACCCCCATCAACAACCTGCTGGGTGAAACCCAGGTCGCCATGCAGCAGAACCGCAGCGTTGAACATTATCAGCAACTGCTGGCCTCCAATGTCGAAGAGCTGGAACGCTTGGCGCGCATGCTCGACAACATGCTCTTCCTCGCCCGCACCGACCCAAGCAGTGCCCGCCAGCAGCGCCAGGAGTTGGACGCCGCGGAAGAAGTGGAACGCATGGCGGACTATTTCGAAGGTCTGGCGGCAGACGCCGACATCACCATCCGCGCAGAAGGCGAAGGTGTTATCTGGGCCGAGCCCGTCCTGTTGCGCCGCGCCTTGGCCAATCTGTGTGCCAACGCGATAAAGTACGGAGCGCCTCATTCCGAACTGCTGATCCAGGCCATACCGTCGGACGCCGGCATCCATCTGCGGGTGCGCAACCATGGCCCCACCATCCCGGCGGAACACCTGCCGAGACTGTTCGAGCGTTTCTACCGGGCTGATCAATCGCGTGAGCGCTCGGCCCAATCCAATGGGCTTGGCCTGTCGATCGTAGCGACCATCATGCAATTGCACAGTGGTCACTACAGCGTTACCAGCGAGAGTGGCGTGACCTGTTTCGAGCTGTCCTTCCCGATGCGCGAGCAATAAATCGGTTGGATCGATCACCCGTTCATTTGCGCCAAACTCCGGCTTTCTCTCAAATCCGCGCTACGCTAAGTCAGCGGTCGCCATGATTTCTCCGGGCTTTTCCGGGAGCTGCCAGCCGTGCTTGAGATATCAGGTCATGAGCCAGATCACGCGCGTAGCCCATACTCGTACCCAGGCCCTTGCCAAGCTGTGTCTGCCGGCGTTCCTGCTGCTGAGCTATCACGCATGGGCTGCGCCACAACCGATCGACCTGTTTATCATCGACGCGCCCCCGCTGACGCTTGTCGATGACGCCAAGGGGCACGGCATCGTCGGAGATGCCGCCCTGATGGCCATTGCCAAAGCCGGCTATGTCGCTCATATACAGGCGCTGCCCTGGGCCAGGTCGCAAAAATACGTCAGTGAGAAGCAGGACCTCTTGATCGCCCCGTTGTCACGTACGCCCGAGCGCGAAGATCACTTCACCTGGATCGCGCCCATCATGAGCATGGACCGTGCTTTTTTCAGCCTTGAGCACCGGGTGAGCAGCTTCGCCGAAGCCAGGAAGATCTACCATGTGATCGGCGTGGGCCTGGGCAGTGCGCAAGAGGAAATCCTGCGTGCCCAAGGTTTCAGCGACAAGCAGATCCACCCCTTGACCATTGGGGAAAATCCCGCGCAAATGCTTTTGAAAGGCCGCATCGATGCCTGGTTCAACGGCGTCCCCGAGAGCCAGTACATCTGGCCCAAGGTCTCCAGCCGCAAGCTGCTGATGAGCCCCGTCATGAGCACGGTGGATCTCTATCTCGCCTGCTCGAAGCAATGCTCCTCCGAACAGGTCCACGACTTGCGCCAAGCGATTGAAGCGCTTCGCCGTGACGGGACGCTGGCACGGATACAAAAGGACTACCTGTCGCAGTGATTCGCGAAGGGGCGCCCCTTTTGTACGTGCCATCCTCCCTGCCGTTTACGGCATTCACTCAACGCCTGGCGCCTTGCCCTTGCGATACGCCATCGAGTCATCGATTCTCTTGAGTATGTAGTCTCCCGCCGCCACCGGCGGATACAGGCTCTGCGCTGAATCGATCCCCAGTTCACAGGGATCGACCAGGGCGCCATAGGTCGGATCATAGAAGGTCGCGATGGAGTAACGCTCATGACCTGAGCGGTTGATCACCCGATGCAAGGTCGAGCGAAAGCGATTGTTGGACCAGCGCGCCAGCAGGTCGCCGACGTTCACCACCAGGCTGCCCGGAATCGGCGTCGCATCGATCCAGCTGTTGGAGCCCAGCTCACGGACCTGCAAGCCGCCGCTGTTGTCCTGATACAGCAAGGTGATGCAACCGTAGTCGGTATGGGGCGCCACCCCGAATTGATCGGCATCGGCCTGGGCCGGTTGCGGCGGGTAATAGACCATCTGGGTGCGTTGCAAAGGCTTGGTGTATTTGTCGATGAAGAAATGTTCGTCAATCCCCAACCCCACCGCCACCACCCTCAACAGATCCGCCCCGGCCTTGCCGATTTCCTGATAGTACTCGGCCAGGACCTCGCGCAACGACGGCATAAATGCCGGCCACTGGTTCGGGCCGCGCAGCGCCTCACCGGCGAGTACGCTGGGATCGTCTTCAGCCAACTCGAGCCCGATACTGAAAAACTCCTTGTGATCAGGTTTGCTGGCTTCGTACATGGTCGCCCCGCCCAGCGCGTGCCAGCCACGATGGCGCTTGTTGACGGCCGCCTCGCGCTTGACCTCGGTCGGATAGGCAAAGAACTCCGCGGCAGCCGACATCGCCCTGTCGATCACCGGCTGCGGTACACCGTGATTGATGATGTAGAAGAAGCCGGTATCGCAGCAGGCAGTCCGGATGGCATCGGCGGCTCGACGAATACTCGCCTGGTCACCTTCGCGAACACCGGACATATCAATCAGGGGAAGACGGATGCTGGAAGACATATGCACTCCTGGGGGCGTGGTTGAGAGGACATGACGCACTTATTGCTCAGCTGTATATACAGCTATAAGCATTTACCGTGCCGTCCCTCTCGCCCGACACCCCTCTACCGCACGCCAAAGCGCCTACCCACCGTTCAATACCGCCGGTGGGGTGGATTTCCCCGTGATCATTGATTTCCATACGCCCCAACAGTGTGCGATGAGCACGTATCAGGTGCGGCTTTCGGTTACACCCCCTGAGGCAGCAAGGCCAGGCTGTGTCGGGCGATGACCGCGTTCTCGTCAGTGGCAATGACCCATGCCGATACTTTGCTCTGCGCCTGGGAAAGGCAGGCAGACACGGCCTGATCGGGCTTCTCACTGCCGGCGCTTTTTCGAACTACGCCCAACCAGGCGCACCCCTCAAGAATCCCATCGCGCACCTCATGCGCGTGTTCTCCGATGCCACCGGTGAACACCAGAGCGTCAACGCCACCGAGCACCGCGGCCAGCGCGCCGATTTCCTTGACGACGCGGCGTACAAACAACGCTATGGCCTGTTTGGCGGCGTCCGAACGGCTGGCCATCAGCGTGCGCATATCGCTGGCCTCGCCGCCAGAGACACCCAGCAAGCCGCACTCGTGATACAGCAGGTGTTCGACTGCCTGCATGCTCATGCCCCGCTCACGCAGCAGGTACAGCACGATCCCGGGATCCAGGCTTCCCGGTCGACTGCCCATGAGCAATCCGTCCAGCGTGGAGAAACCCATGGTGGTCGCGCGACTGATCCGGTCATGCAGCGCACATAAACTGGCGCCGTTGCCGAGGTGGGCGACGATCGTCCGACCTTGTGCCGCATCGTGGTCGTAATCGGGCAAAACACCGGCAATATACTCATAGGACAAGCCGTGGAAGCCGTAACGGCGCATGCCCGCCTCACTCAGGGCCTTGGGCAGTCCGTAAAGGGTTTCCAGTGGATCGAGGGTGTGGTGAAACGCAGTGTCGAAACAGGCCACCTGGGGCATACCGGGATACTCACGGGCCAAGTGGAGCATGGGTGCCAGGCACAACGGCTGGTGCAACGGCGCCATCGGCGTCAGCGCCTGCATCTCGCGGATCAGCGACCCATCCACCAGCGCCGCCACCTCGCGCCGCTGGCCGCCATGGACCACGCGATGGGCCGCGGCGCGGACACGCCACCGGGTATTGCTGTCGATCCAGCCCATCAGGTGGCTCAAGGTG
Source organism: Pseudomonas gingeri (assembly GCF_013385425.1). Classification (GTDB taxonomy): domain Bacteria; phylum Pseudomonadota; class Gammaproteobacteria; order Pseudomonadales; family Pseudomonadaceae; genus Aquipseudomonas; species Aquipseudomonas gingeri_D. The sequence goes on from NZ_JACAQA010000003.1 coordinate 238,255, forward strand.
GCAGCGTCCATGCCGTCACCGGCACTCGACCAGTGCGCCTGCCGCCCGGCCTTGAGCCGAGTGTCCTGATAACTCAGGCTGGCCTTGTGTTCGCGCACTTCGACACTGCCATGCCCCAGACAGTGGGGCGCTGACAGGCTCGCGTCATAAAGGGAAAACTTGAGCGTCGAAGAACCCGCGTTAAACACCAACAACGCGGGGCAAGGATCATCCATCGTGGTGCACTCCTGTTTTGCCGCAGCCGTTACTGGCCTGGGCCGTCCGCTCCGTTTTCGGAGGCCGGCGTCCATTGCCATTGCGCCACTTCCGGCAAGTCCTGGCCATGTTCGATCAGGTACAGGGCATGCCTTTCCCGGGAGGCCCAATAACGTGCACGCGCGGTCTCGACCTGCGGCTGCAGGCGTGGGACACGTTCAATCACATCCAGGGCCAGTTGGTAACGATCCAGCTGGTTGATCACCGTCAGGTCAAAGGGCGTCGTGGTGGCCCCCTCCTCCTTGAACCCCCGGACATGAAAACGCTCCTGCTGTCCGCGACCGTGCAAAAGCCGGTGGATCAGCGATGGATAGCCGTGGAAGGCAAAGATAACCGGTATATCGCGGGGAAAAAGTTCCTCGAAAGCGCCCTCCGATAAACCGTGGGGGTGCTCGCTATCGGGTTGGATCACCATCAGGTCGACCACATTGACAACCCTGACCTTCAGATCCGCTACGTAATCGCGCAACAAGGTCACCGCCGCCAGGGTTTCCAGGGTCGGCACATCACCGGCGCAGGCCATCACCACATCCGGGACCTCATCGTCATGACTGGCCCACGCCCAGCGACCAATGCCACGCAGGCAATGGCTGATGGCCGATTCGATATCCAGCCACTGTCGGGCCGGCTGTTTACCCGCGACAATGACATTGATGTAGTTGCGACTGCGCAGGCAGTGATCCGTCACCGACAACAGGCAGTTGGCATCGGGTGGCAGGTAAATGCGCACCACCTCGGCTTTCTTGTTGGCCACCAGATCGATAAATCCCGGGTCCTGGTGGGAAAAACCATTATGGTCTTGCTGCCAGACATGGGAAGACAGCAACAGGTTGAGCGAGGCAATGGGTTTGCGCCAGGGCACACTGGCGGCGGTTTTCAACCATTTGGCGTGCTGATTGACCATCGAACCGACGATGTGAATGAACGCTTCGTAGCAGGAAAACAGCCCATGACGCCCGGTGAGCAGGTAACCCTCCAGCCAACCTTCGCAGACATGTTCACTGAGTATTTCCATGACACGCCCATCGGCGGCCAGATGATTGTCTCCCGGCTCCAGGTCCGCCATCCAGGTCTTGCCACTGACCTCATAGACCGCGTCGAGCCGGTTGGAAGCTGTTTCATCCGGGCCAAACAGCCGGAAGTTCGCAGACGCCAGGTTGCTTCTCATGACCTCTTTCAAAAACACGCCCAGCACACGTGTCGGTTCCGCCTGTAGGGCCCCGGGGCTTGGCAGTTTGACCGCATATTCCGAAAAACGCGGGATTTCCAGGGAGCGCAGCAGCAACCCACCGTTGGCATGGGGATTGGCGCTCATGCGCTGGTGTCCGCCCGGTGCCAGTTCGGCAATGTGGGGCAGCAAGGCGCCGCCGGCGCTGAACAGCTCCTCCGGGCGGTAACTCTTGAGCCATTCCTGAAGTTGCATCAAATGCCTGGGTTGCTGCAGGTCCGCCAGCGGTACCTGGTGGGCACGCCAGGTCCCTTCCACAGGCAAGCCGTCGACGAACTTGGGGCCGGTCCAGCCTTTGGGCGTGCGTAGTACCAGCATCGGCCAGAGCGGACGCTCCGGCACCGACTGCCTGGGCTGCCGACGCGCAGTACGCTGAATTTCGCGCAGCTCCGATAAAATGGTGTCCAGGGTTTTAGCCAGGGCCTGATGCACCGTCTCGGGATCATCGCCTTCGACAAAGTAAGGCTCATAGCCATAGCCATACATCAAGGCGCTGAGCTCTTCCTCGCTGATGCGCGAGAGCAGCGTAGGGTTGGCAATCTTGTAGCCATTGAGGTGCAAAATCGGCAGCACGGCGCCGTCACGCCGCGGGTCGAGAAACTTGTTCGAATGCCAGCTGGCCGCCAGTGCACCGGTTTCGGCCTCGCCATCGCCAATCACACAGGCGACGATCAGATCGGGATTATCAAAGGCCGCACCATAGGCGTGCGCCAGGGAATAGCCCAACTCCCCGCCTTCATTGATGGACCCGGGCACCTGCGCCGACACATGACTGGAGATACCATAAGGCCAGGAAAACTGTCGAAACAGCTGCAGCAATCCGTCGGCGTTTTGTTCCACCCGCGGGTTGAGTTCGGTGTAGGTCCCTTCCAGATACGCCTGCGCCATGATGGCCGGCGCGCCGTGCCCCGGGCCGGTGACAAAGAGCAGGTTCAGGTCATGGGTCTTGATCAGGTGGTTGAGGTGCACGTAGATCAGATTCAAGCCAGGACTGGTTCCCCAGTGCCCCAGTAACCGAGGTTTTACATCGGTCAGTGCCAGGGGCCTGCGCAACAGCGGATTGTCCTTGAGGTAGATCTGCCCAACGGCCAGATAGTTGGAAGCCCGCCAGTAGGCATCGAGCCCTTCCAATTGATCCTTGTTCAGAAAGTCACTCATGAAGAACTCCGATGGGTGCGAACACGAGCGTTTACTATCGGAGTCGGAGCACTTTGCTGCTTGATCTACATCAAGCCAGTTGGTTTCCCCGGCCTTTACCGAGCCATCAACTCCGGTTGCAATTGATGGGACACGCCATCGGCCTGCGCGCCCTCTTGCGTCTGCGCATACGCATTACAGGACGCGGGAGGCAGTTTGAGTGCAAGCACATTGCAGACGGGATTATCGAGAATCCCTTCCGCGGTGCTCCCGATCGTCGAACTGAGAAGATGGTGATTGGCAGAGCCAATGATCAGGAGATCATAAGTATTACGCTGGATATAGCTACGAATGACGTTGGCCGGTGCTCCCACCAGGAAATGCCGATGTTCCTTGGCGAACCCATGTTCAGTCGCCAATGCATCGAATACGTTCCTGCGGGCCTCATAACTCGGCAACTCAGCACTTGAGAGGGCTGCTGCAATGCTCTTGCAGCCTACGGAATCGCAGTGGTAGACCGTAATCAGATGCAACGACGCATGACAGGCATCCGCCAATTGCCGGGCCATGCTGATGATCTGGTCATTTTCAGTCGCGCGCGCCTCGCCCTCCAGTTCAATGTCCACTGCCACCAGGATCTTGCGCAGACGAGGGGCTGGTGCTTGCTTGATATAGAGTACCGAGGTCTGGCTGGCACACAACAGGTCCCAATCGAGCGACGACAACACCAGACGTTTTAGATGAGCTTCCTCATGCAAGTCTTTGATAATCAAGTCAGTCTTCAGGTTCTGCGCGTAGGCTGCCAGCTCAAAAGCGGATGGTTTTCCCCAAATAACCTCGTACTGCACTTCAACTCCCTTTTCACGCAACAAGACCGCTTCGCTGTTCAGCCACTGCCGATAAACATCCATCATGCCGTTGCGGGCGTTGTCCAGATTGACCGAATGGCCGTGCCCGACCACATCGAGTGCCGCTGCATGGACGAAAGCAACCAGATGCAACGCCGAATTGAGTGTCTGCGCCAATCCCCCCGCATATTCCAACGCAGGGGTGTGCACCGGTTGGGAAGGTGCAATAAGCAGTAGACGCAATGATCGGATCATGACTCACCTCGGCATTTGGCAGTCCCGCCGTTGATTGACCCATGTACGCCCGTTCTGCTCATGGTCTGTTTCCATAGTGGACCCAAAGCAGCAGGCGAATTTGATCTCCCTCAACAAGCACGCTGTTGTAGCGCGCCGTCCGCGGCAGAATCCGTCGTGTATCACCGTGTATCTCAAGCCGGTTCGATACAAGCATTTACACCCACAGGGCAATCTTGAAACAGGCCAGATACGTCTCCGCGTTCAAATAAGAGTCAGCCAGAACACCTGACCCTTCGTTTGAAAGGACACCGGAACATGAAGACAACCCTGTTGAAACACCCCGTTGATAAAAAACGCCGCCTGCTTGGCTCGTCCGTCCTCGCATTCACGCTGATGCAGTTCGGTGCGCTTGGTGTCGCCCACGCGCAAGCCAGCAACGCAGCAGCCCCGGCAACGGTGAATACTGGCGGCACCAGCGGTGCGGCCCAGTCCACCCCGTTCGGCCTGCTCAAGCATATCGATGCCGGTTTGCTGGATGTGGCCTACGCCGAAACAGGCCCGGCCGATGGTCCTGTGGTCATTCTCCTGCACGGCTGGCCCTACGACATTCACAGCTATGACGCAGTAGCACCGTTACTGGCGGCAAAGGGTTACCGGGTACTCATGCCCTACGCACGGGGCTACGGCGATACGCACTTTCTTTCCGCCAACACCGTGCGCAACGGCCAACCCGCCGCGCTGGCCAGCGATGTTATCGACTTCATGGACGCACTGAAGATCAAGCAGGCGGTGCTCGGTGGCTACGATTGGGGCGCGCGCTCGGCGGATATCGTCTCGGCACTCTGGCCGCAACGGGTCAAGGCGCTGGTCTCGGTCAGCGGTTATCTGATCGGCAACCAGGAAGCCGGCAAGACCCCATTGCCGCCCAAGGCCGAGTTGCAATGGTGGTACCAGTACTACTTCGCCACCGAACGGGGCCGTGCCGGCTACGAAAAGAACACCCACGACTTTGCCAGGCTGATCTGGCAGACGGCCTCGCCGAAATGGGCCTTCGACGACGCCACCTTCAATCGCAGCGCTGCTGCCCTGGACAACCCCGACCAGGTTGCCATTACGGTCTTCAACTACCGCTGGCGCCTGGGACTGGTCCAGGGGGAAACGAAATACGATCCTCTGGAACAGAAGTTGGCCAAGGCCCCGTCCATCGGAGTGCCGACCATCACCCTTGAGGGCGACGCCAACGGCGCACCGCATCCCGCCGCCGAGGACTATGCCAAGCGTTTCACCGGCAAATATGAGTACCGGCTTATCCAGGGCGGCATCGGCCACAACCTGCCGCAGGAGGATCCGCAGGCCTTTGCCAAGGCCATTATCGACGCCGATCATCTTTGATAGCCATTTGAAGGGACGTCGCCCTTGGGTTTGGTGTTCAAACCCCGTCAAAGGGTGACTAACTCCATCTGCAAATACTTCTCGAACCACTCGCCAGCGAGCCTGGCGACCTCCCCAAGGGTGCCGGCCTCTTCAAAAAGATGCGTAGCCCCCGCCACGACCTCCAGCCGCTGCTCACAGCGCAGGACATGACTGCTTTGGAAGTTCAGGCCAAATACCAAGGGGTCCTGTGCGCCGACGATCTGCAAGGTCGGTGCCTTCACCCGTGGCAGCACCACTGTTGCCAGGTCGGTCCGCCCTCCCCGACTGACCACCGCGTGCACTCTGTCCGGGCGCTCAGCCGCCGCCAACAGCGCCGCGGCGGCGCCCGTACTGGCGCCAAACAGACCGATCCGTAACGAATGCAACTCCACATCCTGGCCGATCCAGTCGATCACCTCTACCAACCGGCTGCCCAGCAGGGTGATATCGAAACGCAACTCGCGGGTCAGGTTGTCCAGGCGTTGCTCGGTCTCCGTGAGCAGGTCGAACAGCAACGTTCCCAGTCCCTCCCTGGCAAGGGCTTGGGCAACGTGCCGATTACCCGGGCTGGTACGGCCGCTGCCACTGCCGTGAACGAAGATCACCAGCCCCTTTGCATTCATCGGCAGGAACAAGTCGGCTGACAACTCGACATCCATCAGGTCCAGCGTTCGAGATTGAGGCTCAAGCATCGGAGTGCTCCCGGTTCGTATCCAAGAGGTTCCTTTTCCGGAATAGCGGTCGTGGTCGTCCAGGTCAACAGCAGGATGCTGAGGACGTTGAGGTGGACTATCAGGGTGTTCCCCTGGTTGGATCTGCAACAATGGCGCCCTTGCAGCTTCCATGAAATGACAATCGCAATGTTGACCTGGATCAACAAAGGTACGACCTCGTGCAGCCTTCATGAGATAGCTGGGGTGGGCGCTTCAACAGATTCAGCGGATGGCTTGATTCCGGCCTGGTATCGGCTGGTTTGCTTGACCCATATCAATCACGGAAAACTTCATAGGCCAGTACCTCCCCCTCCACGCTGATGGCCACCTCATCACCCGGCCGCGGGCATAAATGGCCGGGCACGCGCGCAATCAGCGTGGTCGATAGGCCCGTACCATCCGACAGCCCCAGGTGCACACAGGCATCATGCCCGTAGTAGTCCACTTTCAGCACCCTGCCCCGCGCCTGGACAACGCCGGTTTCCACGGCTGAAAGCCTGATCTGCTCCGGCCGCAGCAACACCTGTACCGGCCCGTCGGGCATGGCCGCCATCAGGCGCAAAGGTCCCAGGGCACACACCACGCGGGCGCCGTCGACAATCCCCGGCAACAACATTGCATCGCCAACAAAGCGCGCAAGCTCGGGACTGACCGGCATCCGGTACAACTGCTCAGGGCTCGCCACCTGTACCAGTTCACCCTTCCATAACACCGCGACTTCGCTGCCCATGGACAACGCTTCGGACTGATCGTGGGTGACCAGCAACGCAGTGGCGCCGGCCGCCGACAAGGCCTGCGCTACCGCCTGCCGGGTTTCCACCCGCAGCGCGGCATCCAGCGAGGAAAACGGCTCGTCGAGCAGGACCAGGGCCGGCGCCGGTGCCAGCGCCCGTGCCAGCGCTACCCGTTGCTGCTGTCCGCCGGACAACGAATGCGGTGAACGATTGGCAAAATCGCCGGGCAAGCCCACCAGTTCGAGCAACTCGGCGACGCGGTGGTGGGCTTTTCGCAGTTGCCGCGGCAGGCCGAAGACGATGTTTTCGGCCACCGACAGATGCGGAAACAGCGCGCCTTCCTGCGGCACATAACCGATATGACGCTTCTCCGACGGCACATAGACGCCGGGACCGCTGACCCGCTGGCCATTGATCTGAATCGTCCCCGCGTCACCGCGCTCGAAGCCACAGAGCAGCCGCAACAACGTGGTCTTGCCACTGCCGGACGGTCCAAGAATCGCCACCAGGCTGCCGGACGACACCGACAGATCGACGCCACGCAATACCGGGGTGTTGCCAAACGTCTTGCGCAGGCCGCGAATTTCTACATCAGCCATGTCGATCCCTATGATTGGAAGCTACCCAGCACCGCCGATTTGCCGAACAGCGACATCAGCAGCCAGGTGGAAAACAGTGAAATACCGACCAGCATGGCGGCATACGGCGCGGCAGCGGCAAAGGCCATCGCCGAGGTATCGACCCAGACCTGGGTGGCGAGCGTGTGGGTACCGATGGGTGACAACAACAAGGTGGCGGTCAGCTCCGTGACGATGGTGATAAACACCATCGAAGCGGCGGCACCGATACCGGGGCCGGCCAGCGGCAGAATCACCCGCCATGCCGTTTGCCACCACCGCAGGCCCAACGAGCGGGCCGTGTCTTCAAGACGGGGTTCGATCTGCACCAGCGTGGCGTGTACACCGACCAGTGCCAGCGGCAGGAACAGGATCGAATACGTCAGGACCAACAACGCCGCACTCTGGTAAAGCGGTTGGATAAAGCGGATCGAGATCGAAATCACCGCCAGGGCGATGACGATACCCGGCACGCCCTGCCCCAGATACGCAATACGCTCCAGCAAGGTGCTGATACGACTTGGAAAGCGCGCCAACAAAAAGCCCAGGGGCAACGCGAGCAAGGTGGTGAGCAGCGCCCCGGCCAGGCCAAGGCCCAAGGAGGCACAGGTCGTGCTGGTCAATTGCCCCAGCGAGAACTCGGAGGGCGTCACGGCGGCCTCGCTGTGCTGCAGCAACCAGTAGCCGATCATGCCCAGGGGAACGCCCAGGGTGGTCACGGTCAAACCGGCAAACCCGGCCCATACCAGCCATTTCGCCCGGCCCAGTTCGTAGCGGGTGGCCGATCGGCGTGTGCCACGGTCGAGCCGGTCATAACGCGTGAGGCCGCGCACCTTGAACTCCGCCACCAGGCAGATCAGGCACAGCAGTACCAGCACGCAGGCCAGCAAGGCCGCACCGGCACCGTCGAAGCTGGCACGATATTCGGCATAGATCTCGGTGGTAAAGGTCCGGAAACGCAACAGTGCGAACGCGCCAAACTCGGACAGTACGCTGAGGGCGACCAGCAGTACCCCGCCCAGCAACGCCGGTTTGAGCTGCGGCAGCACCACGCGAAAGAAGCAGCGCCACGGCCCGAGCCCGAGGGAACGGGCGGTTTCCTCCAACGCCGGGTCCATGCCCCTGAGCGCAGCGGAAACCGGCAGGTAAACCAGTGGAAAGTAGGCGGTGGTGACCACCAGCAAGGCACCGGAGAAATCCTGCAACGACAGGCTCAGGGAAACCCATGCATAGCTGGTGATAAAGGGCGGCATGGCCAGCGGCACCGCCGCGAGCACCGCCCAGACACCTCGTCCCGGAAGATAGGTGCGTTCGACGAACCAGGCCACCGCCGTACCGATCAAGGCCGAGGCGAACGTCGCCGCCAGGACAATCAACAAGGTATTGACCGCCAGCTCGCCGACAATGGGCCGGAACAGTAATTCGACCGCGTCATCGTAGCTGAAGCTCGCCGCCTGCTTCAGGGTGAAGGCCAGCGGCGCCAGCACCAGCAGCGCCACGACGACACAGACAAACAAAAGTCCGAACGGCGTACGCCGTTCGGACTTGACCGCAATGGTCGCATTGGCCATTTACAGCAGGCCGGCCTGGCGCAGCAACTTGACCGCGTGGCTATCGTCACCCAGGGTCTTCATATCCAGGGCCGGTGGCGAAAGCTTGCTGAACGGCAGCAGTACAGGGTCCGGAGCAACACCCGCGCGCAGCGGATACTCGTAGGTCACCTTGTTGCTGGCCATCAACTGTTGAGCGCCTTCGCTGGTCAGGTAGGCGGCAAACTTGTTCGCGGCTTCCTGGTTGCGGGTGGTCTTCAGGACCGCGACGCCCGACACGTTGACCAGCGCCCCGACATCACCGTTGGCGAAGTGATAAAGCGCACTGTGGGTCCCTTTGTCACCGGCTTCGGTGTGCAGGCGCGCCCAGTAGTAGCTGTTGATCACCCCGACGGCAACACCACCACGGTTGACGGCAGCGGTAACGCCTTCGTCATCGTTGAAAATCTGCGAGTTGGTGCGCAGGCCCTTGAGCCACTGCAAGGTGGTGGCTTCGCCCTTCACCGCCAGCATCGCGCTGACCAGGGGCAGGAAGTCGGCATCGGCCGGCGCAATGGCCACCTTGCCTTTCCAGGCCGGCTCGGCCAGGTCGAGCAACGAGGCCGGCAATTCAGTGGCCTGGACCAGCTTGGTGTTGTAGGCCAGCACGTTTTCACGGGCCAGCACCCCGACCCAATCACCGCTCGGCGAGCTGTAACGGGCCGGGATAGTCGACAAAGTGGCGGGTTGCACGGGGGCCAACAAGCCCTTCTCTTCCAGCAACATCAGCTCGGGAGAGTTTTCGGTGAAGTACACGTCGGCGGGCGAGGCACTGCCTTCGGCCAGCAGTTGCGCCGCCAGTTCCGGACCTTCACCGGTGCGCACCTTGACCGAAATGCCGGTCTGCTTTTCGAAATCCTTGACCAGTTGATTGACGGTCTGCTCGTGTTGCGCACTGTACAGGGTCAGCGAGGCGGCCTGAGAGACGCCGCACGCCAGCATCGCGGCTGCCAGGCAGGCGAGTTGGACAGTGCGCGGCAACGTGGCGTTGAAAACCTTGAAAGACATTCGAAATACTCCCAATACAGCGATGATTACAGCCAAAGAGGCGCAGCCCGATACAGGCTGCGCCCTGCTCGACAGCCCTTAGCTGTCGAGCCCTTCGAACAACCCGGCACCGATGAACGAACCCTCGCTGGCACCCGGTGGGCAGGCGAAGATCCCACTCCCCACATGGGTGGTGAACTGGTTCATGATGTCCAGGGTGGACAGTTTCTTGTTGATCTTGATAAAGCCGCTGCGCGGGTCGCGCTGGTAAGCCACGAAGAACAACCCGGCATCGAGCATCATGCCCTGGCGCCATGGTGGCCAACGCTCGGCATAAAAACCCACCCCATCGTTGTAGGAGTAGGCACGCCGCAGAATCTGCGCACCGTCGTTTTCAGCGGCGGCGGACAGCCGCGCATGGGCATTGTCCGGAATGATCGGGTTGCCGTCCTTGTCTTGTGCTTCAAGATCCAGCGGGTCGGACTCGTGGGTCTTGCCCAGCGGCGCGCCACTGGCCTTGTCACGACCCACCACCTCTTCCTGGAAGCCCAGTTCCGTCCTGTCCCAGTGCTCCAGCGCGATACGGATACGCCGCACCACGACATAGGAGCCCGCCTTCATCCAGCCGCCTTCATCGCCGACCCAGACCACCTCGTCCATCATCTTGCTGTCGCGAGTGGACGGATTGTTGGTGCCATCCTTGAAACCCATCAGGTTTCGGGTGGTGCCGCCGCCAGCCGGGGGGCTGGTAAAACCGGACTGCATCCACTTGATCAGGGCCACGCCATCCGCCAGGGCGAGCAGCTCACGCAGGGCATGGAAAGCCACCTGCGGATCATCGGCACAGACCTGGATGCTCAGGTCGCCGCCACACTTCTCGGCTACCAGTTGGTCGCCGTTGAATTTCGGCAGATCGACCAGCGCTTCCGGGCGCCGCGATGCCAGGCCATAACGGTCCTTGCCATCACTGCCGACAAACAAGCCGGGACCGAAGCCAAAGGTCACGGTCAGGCGAGACGGCCTGAGTCCCTCGGCCGAACCGCCGTCCAGTGGCGCGGCATCCTTGGGCACCGCCAGTGGTTGCGCGGTCTCGCCATGGCTCATGCGATTGGCCGCAGCGGTCCAGCGCTTGAGCAGCGCGATCACATCCGCCCGCGCAGTGGTTTCCAGGTCGAACGCGGCAAACAGCGAATGGGTCTGCTGTGGCGTGACGATGCCGCCCTGGTGCACGCCATAGAACGGCTCGACTGCGGCCAACGCCTGGCCGGCCTTGGGCTTTGCCAGGCTTTCGGCCGCGGCCGCGCCGCCGGTGCCGATCACTCCCGCGGCAACGGCCAGGCTGCTGGCCGCGCTCAGGAAACGACGCCGGGACAGGCCAGGAACACTGTCGTCGTATGTACTCATTTGGCCAGGACCAGCATGTTGACGTCGTCTTCCACGTAGTAGAAGCCATCACCGGTCGGTGTCATGACCAGGCCGAACAGATCGCCGTTACCCGGTGGTGTCTGGGCCTTGTTGGCATCGATCCACTGGGCAAAGAGCTGCTTGCCGGTTTCCGGGTCGATTTCCACGACCTTGCCGTTCAAGCCGTTGGTGGTCAGCAAGTGGCCATTAGGTGCGGTGGTCAGGGCCAACGGACGCAGCAACATGCCGTCCTTGGTCAACGTGCGGCCGACACCGGCGCTGGTGGTACGGGTGGTGGCATCCCAGATTTCGCTGATGCGGTTGGCCAGGGTATCGGAGACGTACAGCTTGTCGTCCTTGCCCATCGCCAGGCCGGTCGGGCCGACGAGGAACACACCTTTGTCAGCCTGGGCGCTGAAGCCACTGCCGACCACGGTCTGGTTGGTGATCACTGGTGGCTTGCCTTCCGGGATCTTCAGGTCCAGGCGCAATACCGTGGACTGAATCACCACCGGTGGCGTGCCCTTGGCGCTGCCGACACCAAAACCGGCGTTGCTGACAAACAAGGTCGCGCTGGAACCGTTGTCGATCACCGCCATATTGCCCCATGGGTCGTTGATATTCGGCCCGGACCAGACATCCACCACCTTGCCGTTCGGGTCGAGCACCACCAGGCAACCAGCGCCCTTGGTGTCGGTGGTCCCGTCATTGCTCGGGGTGCTGCCGACGATCACCCAGCCACTCTTGAGCATGGTCATCGCGGTGCTGAGGCCGACGCCGCCCGGGCACTGCGGCAGGTCATGGGGCAATTGGGCAAACAACGACAGCTGCTTGGTGCTCGGGTTGTAGTCGACAATGGTGGTGCCGACGCCCTGCAGGTTGGCGGCGTTGTTGAAGTTGTCGACCAGCACGTCATCCTTCTGGATTTTCCCGGCGGACACCGGTGCCACGGCAATGGCGTACGGGTTCTGGTCGCCATTGTCCGGGACCGTGGACGTCAGGGGCTGGTGCTTGTGGATGCCGGTCAGGAAACCCTGGGCATCATCCGCGTACGCCGGCAGGGCGACATTGAAGGTCAATAGCGTGGCCAGGGCCACAAGGCCTTTGCCCAGACGCGGCAGGCTCGAATACGTCATGCAATACTCCTGATTTCTCGAAGTCGACAGGCCCTGTCGGGCAGGGCCGAAATCAAACAAAGCGGATCGGTGCGCTCGGGCCGGCGCAAAGCGCTCGGCCAGCGTCCGGTCTAGAGGGTGATGTTGGTGCGCAAGCCCCAGACCAGCGTGTCACCCATTCGCAGCGTCGGATCGTTCGGGTTCTGGCCCGCCCCTGGATTGAGCGTGTACTGAATGTCCGGTTGCAGTTGCAGCCACGGGGTCAACTGGTACTGATAGGTCGCTTCAAGAAAGGTCTCGCCATTGCGCACGCGGTTGCCGCTGTCGAGATCCAGACCCGCGGCGCCACTGCCGACCTTGACGTAACCCAGCGCCAGGCTGACCGTATCGGCATCGCGGCCTTCGAAAGGCGCGGCCAGGGTCACGCCGGCGTTGGCACTGAAGCTGATCAGGTTGCGATCGCCCGGCGCCCCCATCAGGCGGGTGAACACGCCCACCGAACGCATGCTGTCCGGGGCCTGGCGCCAGATCATCTGGTCGGCCACGGCGTAGACGCTGTAGTTGCCCGAATGCTCGGTGGCGGTGCCGTTGCTGTTCGGATCGGCGAGCGACAAGCCGTCGGTGCCGTAGCGCTGGTCGGCGAAGTTCTGCGTGTTGTACCAGGCGCCGAGTTTGTAGAGACCCGGCAGACCGGGGTTGGCGGTCTCCGTCTGACCCAGAGAGGCCGGGTTGACGGCGTACTGCAGCTCGGAGATGTACAGCGCGCCGGTGTGCAGGTCGAAGTTGGTGCCGTGGGCGTTCTGCCGTTGCGGGTCACCGTCGTTGGTGCCCGCCGGGTTACCGTCATAGACGCCCGCGAGGACGGTGATCGCATCGGTCGGATGCACCCGCACACGGATACCCAGGGCCGACAACGGATAGGCCGGGCCACCGGCCGGCATGTCGTAGGACGGCACCGCCGGCCAGCCGAACATGGTGTTGACGAGGGTACTGGCGTACTGGCTGACCATGAACTCCTGGTCGATGCTCTGCTGGCCGACGCGCAAATCCAGGGTCTCGTCGAGGAATTTCTGCTGGTACCAGGCTTCCCACAGGCGGGTGCCGGTGTCCGCTTCGATACCGCTGGCGGTCTGCAGGGTGCCCAGCTTGTCGGCGCTGAGGTTTTTCCCGTGGACGCTTATGGCGCTGATGTTCAGGGTACCGCCGGCCAGGCCGAACATCTTGAGGGTGTCGAGCTTCAGGGTCATGGTGGTGAGACCGTCGTAGTCCCCACCGCGATTCAAGCCGCCCTTGGCATTGTTCAGGTATTCGCTGGTTTCCGTCAGGCCCAGGGTCACGCCATAGGCCGCGAGGCTCGAGCGCAGCCCGCCGATATCGCCGAGCATGTTCTGGCGCGTCCAGAAACCGGTCCACTGACCGGCTGGCGCGGCCTTGATCGCCAGATCCGCTTCAGGTAGGTCCGCAGGGTTGACGTCATCTGTCGCCATGGACGGATTGGCCGTCGGCACTGCTTGCGCCGCGTTGGCGGGAGCGACCCACAGCCAGGCGACAGAGCAAGCCAGGGCGGTCGACAGAACAACACGCTGAGTGGATCGGTGGTACGACATTGCGCGCATCGATGACTCCATAAGGACTTGATCCTCACACCGCGGCAACAGGCTCGGGCCACGGGAAAGGATCAAAATGAGAATCGAAATGAGAACCGGTCTCGAATTGCGCGCATCTTAGGCCTGGGAATTTTTTAATACAATTTGTTTCAGATGAAACTTCGCCTCCAGAACATGAAACTTTTTCCCCAGGCTCTGGTTCGGGCCTCACAGGACGATATCCCCCCGCCCTTCTCGGCACCGGCCGGAGAAAAGCACGATGTGATATCTGTAATTGGCTCCGCTATAGCGGAGCATGGCCGGTCCGAGTGCCAAAGCACTCGGCGGTTTTCAGGCTGTCAGTGCTAATGCGTCGCCAGCAACGGGTTCACCAACTGATCCAGCAGCGCCCGATCGATTTTCGGATCGCCCACGCTACCGTCCTTGCGCACCACGCCCTGCCTGTCGATGACGTAGGTCATGGGCATCCGCCAGACCCGGCCAAACCCCTTGAAATCGGCGTCCCGCTGGAACGCTGCGGGATAGCTGTAGCCGGCCATGACCTTGTGCACCATGGCGTCGTCCTCCGGCTCATCCATGCTGATCGCAATAATCTTCAGCCCTTCGCCTTTGTGCTGTTGGTAATAGGCTTCCATCGCGGGCATTTCTGCCCGGCACGGCTCGCACCAGGAAGCCCAGAAATTCACGATCACCACCTGGCCGGCCTGTTTGCGCAGATCAAAGGTCTCGCCATCCAGGGTTTTCGCCGTCAGATTCGGCGCGTGCTCGCCTACATCAATCGCCCAGGCGGGCAGACCAACCAGGCTGCAACAGAGCGCGAACAAGGGCAGCAGTCTTTTTGTGCTCATCAAGTTTCCCTCCGTCTCATGGATCACTAGAACGCGTATCGGGCGCCGATGGTCGCGGTATAGCGCGGAGCAAGCTGCACGCCGTTGACATTCTGGTAGACCGGCACCTGCACGAAGCTGTAGAGCGAGGTCTTTTTGCCGACCGGCACCGTCACACCCGGACTGAGGTAGGCCAGAGTGCCGCCGGTGCTGACGGTGTCGGCATTGGCACCGACATCGCGCTCGACATGTCGCACATTCAGCTGGAGCTGCGGCGTGACGTAGGCGTTGCCCATGTAGCGCAGGCCGACATTCAGGTTGACGCCATCGCCTGGGCGATAGTGATCACTGGAATCAAGCGCCTTCTGCAGCAAGGCCTGGCCGAAGTAGTCCCAGTTCTTGTTCAGGGTATCCATGTAATAGACACCCAGGATGCCGTCGGTGGTCCCGGTACCCGGTTGCAGGCCACGGTCTATCGCCACAGGGCCTGGGGCGGTGGGGTCGGTGGACGGGGCGGTGTCGTCATGGGCCCCCGTGGGCAGTTTCAAACCGAACAACACTCCCAGGTTGTGCTGCGGTGTGAACCCCTGATAACGACCGATGACCTTGACGTCGCCGAGACTGGAGGTCCTGGAGCTGTACTGGCCCCCACCATCACCTGGGGTCACACCATCCGATGCCGTGCCCAGGGTGTTATGGCTGCGAAAGATATACGGCACTTGCAGATCCACGCCCCAGCTCGCATTGAAGCTGTAGTCCAGGCCCATCGTCAGGTAGTCATTGCGGGTGTACTTTTCCACCTCCTGTGGGTTGCCGTTGTTGGAGATCTGGCTCGCGGCACCTGGAGAAATGCTGTGGCTACCACTACGCAATTGGTTCTGGTTCAGATAGTCGTAACGCAGGTCCAGCTTCAGCCCCGACGAGCTGCTGATGCCCAGATTGTCCCAATCGGAACTGAGGGTGCAGCCACAGCTGGCACAAGCCAACGCGAGGTGCGGAAATAAAGCGGTGACAGACAAAGCCGCGAGCGGCAATACGCTTCGACGGGTACGGCGCAGTGATGGCATGACCATGGGGTTGGCATTCCTGGATTAAGTTGCAACGCATAGGGGCAAACCACCCAAACAGACTGGGGAGGATTTGCCATTGCAAGGAGAATCAGGAAAAAGCGGGCGGGCCGCGCGGCTCGGAGACCAGCCAGACTGTGCTGGCGTAGGGAGGGTAGATCGCTTGTGCCAGCACGACGTCGGTGCGACCGGAAAGCTGCCACTGAACGACGCTGGGCGGTAAACCGATATCGACCGCATGGACGACACACAGCAGGCAATGGCATTCATGGTACTGGTCCGGCGAGGGATCGCGGCTGCCGGAGGACGAGTCGTGTCCGGTCATACCGACCATGTTGCAATGTTCGCCCATCATCATCGACTGCCCATGGGCAGCCGGCAGCAACAGCATCACGCTCGGCAGCAACGCCGCAAGCATGGCCAGGCAAATGGCAAGCTGACGCAATGAGTGGGAAAACCGGGGCATGGACACGAAAGTGACGTCGCTGATTATTATTGGCGCCAAGGGTGACAAACAACGGTCACCAGTACAACGTGTCGGCAACGGTTGCGACATTGTGCCGCAACACGTTTCAGGCAACAGTCTATATATAGCTTATATAACGGCCCGGCGCGTCAGCTCAGCCCAGATCCCCCCCTCCTACTGGCAAGGTCACGCCAGTAATGTAGGAAGCATCGTCGCTGGCGAGAAAAAGGATCGCCCCTGCCTGTTCGTCGATGCTGCCATAACGCTTCATCAAGCTGCTGTCCACGGTCTGCTCGACGATCTGTCGATACCAGGCTTGTTCATCGCCGCTGGGTGCCTGGGCATTGCGCGGGATACGCCGCGGCGGCGCATCGGTGCCGCCCGGTGCCGTGGCATTGACCCGAATCCCGCGGCCGGCGGTCTCGAAGGCCAGGCAGGCAGTCAGGGCATTGACCCCGCCCTTGGCCGCGCCATAGGGCACCCGATTGATCCCGCGCGTAGCCACCGACGAGACATTGACGATCGCCCCGCCGCCCTGCTCCAGCATGTAGGGCAATACCGCATGGCAGCACCAGAGGGTCGGGAACAGTGAGCGGCGCACCTCCGCTTCGATCTCGGTTTCCTGGTAATGCTCGAAAGGTTTGGCCCAGATGGTCCCGCCGACGTTGTTGACGAGGATATCGATGCGCCCGAAACGCTTATGGGCGGCGCGCATGACCTCTGTGCAAGGAGCATGCTGTTCCAGGTCGGCAGTCAGGCTGAGGACCCGTTCGCCACGCAGCTCGTGGACCAGTTCGGAACGGTCCACGGCCACCAGCCAGGCGCCCTCCTCCAGCAAGCGTTCGGCCACTCGTCGACCGATACCTTGGGCCGCGCCGGTGACCAGCGCTACCTTGTCCTTGAAACGTGGGTTCATCACGATCTCCTCAGGCGGCATCGCCGGTCACCAGGGTATTGGCGGTGAATTTCTCGTAGTGGAAGCTGCTTGGGATCACGCCCTCTGCCTTGAAGTGCTGCCGTACGGCATCGACCATCGGCGGCGGGCCACACAGGTAAACGTCGACCTCCCCGCCGTTGAGCAACCCGGGCGCGATGTGCCGGGTCACATAACCCTGGCGCGGGTGCAGGGTCCGCGGGTCGGAGACACAGGTGACGAAGGTGAAATTCGGCAAGCGCTCGCTGAACCCTTGCAACGTCTCGACCATGACCAGGTCCTGGTCCCGGGAAACCCCATAAATCAGGTGGATCGGCTGACGTTCGTTGCGCTCGGCGAGCACTTCGAGCATCGACAGAAACGGCGCCAGTCCGGTACCACCGGCCAGGAACAGCAACGGCCGGGTCACCGTGCGCAGGTAGAAACTGCCCAGCGGCCCGCTCATCGAGACCTTTTCGCCGGGCTGGGCCCGACCCAGCCAGCCGCTCATCAGCCCACCCGGGACATGCTTGATCAGAAAGCTGACGTGGTACTCGCCGGGCAGGCTGCTGAACGAATACGAGCGGGTCTGTTCACTGCCGGGGACGCCGATATTCACGTACTGTCCCGGCAGGAACGCTGGTGCCTGATCAAGTTCGAAACGGACTTCCAGAGCTGCGTCGGCGTGAGCGGTGATCCCCGCCAGGGTCGCGTCGAACCGCGAGGTGCCAGTCTTGCAGGTGCCGGACGGCACCGGCACGGCCAGCACACAGTCGCTTTCGGGAATCATCTGGCAAGTCAGCACCTGGCGCTGCTCGACCTCATCGGCCCCCAGCGCTTCCTCGAGATAATCTTCGCCGAGGTCATAGGCGCCGCTTTCGCAACGGCATTTGCAGGTACCGCAGACGCCGTCGGAACAGTCCATGGGCAGGTTGATCCGTTGGCGAAAGGCGGCGTCGAGCACCTTCTCGCCGGCCTTGCAGTCGATAAAACGAGTGACCCCATCCTCGAAGTTCAGGGCAATGCGATACGTCATGGGCCGGCCCTCAGATATGATAAATATCAATGACTTGGTGGATATAGTCGTTCTTGAGTATCACCTTCTTGCGGGTGATCAGCGGTTGCTCGCCGCTGATATCCAGGCGATAGAACGAGGTCCCGAAGTACGAATCCGTGGTCTTGTAGCGATGGCTGAGGGTGTGCCAGTTGAAGCGCAGCTCGACTTCACGCTCATCACCGTCCAGCACTTCCAGGTTGGCGATCAGGTGCACGGTGCGCGGCTGCGGGGTGCTGGCGCTGGAGCGCTCGGTCTTGATCCGAAACACGCGGTCTTCCAGGCCGTCGCGGTTGGGGTAGTAGATCAGCGAAATCTCGCGCTGCGGGTCTTCGGTCAGGCTGTCGTGGTCATCCCAGGCCGGCATCCAGAATTGCGCCTGCTGGCTATAGCATTGCAGCCATTCGTCCCACTGGCGGTCGTCGAGCAGTCGGGCCTCGCGGTAGAGGAAATCCAGCAAACGATCACGTGAAAGGTTCATACCTGGCCCTCCTTGTCCGTGGCGATCAAACCTTTGCGCTCGCGCTCCAGCGCCGTGAGCAGGCTTTCGGCCCAATGCGCGTGCTGGCGCACGAACAGACCTTCGTCCTCGGTCTTGATACCGCTGAGCAGCGGTTGCATGCCCATCGCCCGGGCATTCTCGTCGGCGCCTTCCAGCCATTGTTTGGCGCCACGGCTGAGGTCGTTCCACAACGGGATCGAGCCCTGGTAGCCGGTCTGGCAGGAGCGAAACTCCTCCAGGTCATCGGGCGTGCCCATGCCGCTGACGTTGAAGAAGTCCTCGTATTGGCGGATACGGGTTGCGCGCTCCTCGGCGCTTTCACCCTTGGGCGCCATGCAATAGATGGTCACTTCGGTCTTGTCCACCGCAATCGGCCGCACCACACGGATCTGCGTCGAGAACTGATCCATCAGATAGACGTTGGGGTACAGGCACAGGTTGCGGGTCTGATCGACGATAAAGTCGGCACGTTCCTGACCCAAGCGCTCAGCCAGAGCCTGACGATGAGCATGCACCGGACGGACCTCCGGGTTGAGCAAGCGGGTCCAGAGCAGGATATGGCCATGCTCGAAGGCGTAGACGCCGCCCAGGCTTTTCGACCAGCCGTTGGCATCCACGGTGCGCGTGCCCTCGGACTCGTAGTTGCGCCGCTGCATGGTCGCCGAGTAGTTCCAGTGCACGGAGCTGACGTGGTAACCGTCGGCACCGTTCTCGATCTGCAGCTTCCAGTTGCCGTCGTAGACATAGGACGAGCTGCCCCGCAACACCTCCAGGCCTTCGGGGGCCTGGTCGACCATCTGGTCGATGATGACCCGGGTTTCCCCCAGGTAATCGTTCAGCGGCGGGACTTGCTCCGAGAGGCTGCCGAACAGGAAGCCGCGATAGTTTTCGAAGCGCCCCAGGCGCCGCAGATCATGGGAGCCGTCGCAGTCGAAGCGGTCGGGGTAGGCGCCGGTCTTGCCATCCTTGACCTTGAGCAGCTTGCCGGTGTTGCTGAAGGTCCAGCCGTGGAACGGACAGGTAAACGAACCCTTGTTGCCTTGCTTGTGGCGGCAGAGCATGGCGCCACGGTGGGCACAGGCGTTGACCAGGCCATGGAGCAGGCCCTGCTTGTCGCGGGTGATCACCACCGGCTGGCGGCCGATAAAGGTGGTGTAGTAGTCGTTGATCTCCGGGACCTGGCTTTCATGGGCCAGGTAGACCCAGCCGCCTTCAAAGATGTGTTTCATTTCCAGCGAGAACAGTTCGGTGTCGGTGAAGATGTCGCGGCGGCAGCGGAACGTTCCGCTGGCGGGGTCTTCCTGAACCGACTCGCGGATCTGGCAGGCGAGTCTGTCGAGTGTGTCGCTCATGGGCTGGGCCCTCCATTGTTCTTGTCTCAGGCGCCCTCACCTTATGCCTGCCCTGACTGTCACAATATCCGCCCCCTGCAAATCGCTATCCGCTACGTGCAGCCCCCTCCCGCTGGCGGCGCCAGGTGTGCGAAGGCAGCTCGCCAAAGCGTTTGCGATAGGTTTCGGAGAAGCGCCCCAGGTGAACAAAACCATGGTCCAGCGCCACTTCGGTGACACTGCGGGCGCCCGGTAGCTGCAATAGCGCATGCACCCGCTCCAGCTTGCGCTGGCGCACATAGTCGCGGGGCGAAATACCGACATGCCGTTCGAACAGCAAGTACAGGGAGCGCTCGCTGACCCGCGCCACCTCACGCAATTGCTCTACACCGATCTCATCGTGCAGATGCGCCTCGATAAATTGGCGGACCGCTTCGAAGCCACCAGCGCTCTCCGCCTCGGGGCAGACCCGTTGCACATTGCTCGCCAGCAGGCCCAGCAGCTTGCTGGCGACAATGCGCTCATACAGGGTTTTAATCTCCGGTTCCGCGCAGCTCTCAGCCTCGTGGCAAATCAGCCCCAGCAATTGCACAAAACCATCCAACCCGGCCAGGTCGCGGCGCTCACTGTCGAAGCGAATGCCCTGGCGCGGCAGCAGCCAGTGCTGGTCCAGGCAGGCATTTTCCAGCAAGCGCACCGGCAGCTTGACGATAAATTTCTCGCAATCGGCCGAATAGGTCAGGTCCACCGGATCATCCGGGTTGATCAGCAGGATCTCACCGGGCGTATAGATCCGCTCCTCGCCCCGGGAGCTTGAACGGCAGTGTCCGCTCAGCAGTATCTGCAGGTGATAGATGGTTTCCAGGGCCGGCGACGTTACCTGGACCCGGGCGCCGTAGCTGATGCGGCACAGGTCAAGGCTGGAAAAGGTCCGGTGCTTGATACTCGCTTGCGGGCGCCCCTTGGGCGGCAGACGAATGCAATGGCTGCCGACATGCTGGTTGACATACTCGGAGACCGCATGGGCATCGGCCTGTTCGAAAATCCGGCTGCGCTCACTCAACAAAGTGGTCATGGGATAAGCCTCTCTTGTTTTTCCATCAAGGCTGGCAGGACGACAAAAGTCCCGCGGGCAGACGCACGCGGGACCTGTAACGCCGGAACGCGGCGAGGGTCAGACTTCGAGTGCCCGCACCCGCTCACCCTTGTCCTGTTCCTTGGCGGCATCCGTCGACTGCAAGGCAAAATCGAAGTCGATCTCGGCATGCCGCCCGTTCGCGTCTTCCTTGAAGACGATTTCGGCAATCAACTCGTCGCGGGTGGCGTAGGCAAAGTCGTCGTGCAGGTAGGGATCGCCCGCCAGGTTGATCTGTGTGGTCAGGTGACGATGACCCGGGGCGGAAATAAAGAAGTGGATATGCGCCGGGCGCTGGCCGTGCCGGCCCAGTTGATCGAGCAACTGCTGGGTCGGGCCGTCCGGCGGGCAACCGTAGCCGGAAGGCACGATGCTCTGGAAGCGGTAGCGACCTTCGGCGTCGGTACGGATGCGCCGGCGCAGGTTGAACTCCGACTGCGAAGGATCGAAGTAGGAATAGGTGCCACCGGTGTTGGCATGCCAGACATCGACCAGCGCATGGGCCAGCGGCTTGCCGTCGAGGCCGCGGACCTGACCGCGCATAAGCAGCACGGTGCCCGGATCACGGCCGTCATCCAGCCGGGCCTCCTCTTCGCAAAGTGGCGCACCGGCCACATACAGCGGTCCTTCAATGGTCCGTGGCGTGCCACCGACATGGCCGGCCTGCTCGTCTTCGGCATCCAGCAACAGGTCGAGATAGTGTTCCAGGCCCAACCCGGCGACCAGCAGGCCGGCCTCCTGGCGGCTGCCCAGTTCGTTCAGGTAGTTCACGGCCTTCCAGAACTCTTCCGGCGAGATCCGCAGGTCTTCGATCAGGCGGATGCTGTCGCTCAACACCCGGTGGACAATCTGCTTCACCCGTGGATTGCCGGCAGCCTGGTCAAGGCCGGCGGCGCCTTCGAAGAAGCTCTGGACTTCGGCGGTTTGGGAAATACGAACGGTCATGCTGCTGTTCCTCATCATTGTTCTTGTGGATGCAAACCTTGGAAAACCCCGGCTCAGCGGTCGTCGTCACGGACCGAAGAGGGATGCCTGCACAGCGCCATGACCTCGATCTCCATATAGGGATAAAGCGGCAGTTGCATCAGGGTATCGTGCAGCGCCTGGGCATCCGGCACATCAAAGACGCTGACATTGGCATACAACCCGGCGATGCGCCAAAGGTGGCGCCAGGTGCCCTCCCGTTGCAGGCGCTGGGCCAGTTCGCGTTCATCGGCCTTGAGTCGCGCAGCCTGTTCGGCCGGCATGTCGGTGGGCAGTTTGACGGTCATGCGTACGTGAAAAAGCATGGTGTGTCCTCTGGGTTCAGGAAGTCAGTGGCGGGCAAAACGCGCCAGGCGTTCTTCATCGATGACCAGGCCGAGCCCGGGAGTCTTCGGGATCAGCAGCTGGAAATCACGATAGGTCGGCGGTTCGACCAGAATGTCTTCGGTCAGCAGCAACGGGCCGAACAGTTCGGTGTGCCACTCCAGCCTGTCGAGGGTGGCGAAAGCATGCGCGGCCGCCAGGGTGCCGATACTGCCTTCGAGCATGGTGCCGCCGTACAGGCCGATACCCGCCGCCTCGGCAATCGCGGCCGTACGCAGCACGGCACGCGGGCCGCCGGTCTTGGCGATCTTCAGGGCAAAAATACTCGCGGCGCCCATTTGCGCCAGGGCAAAGCTGTCCTGCACCGACTCGATGGCTTCGTCGGCCATCAGCGGGATCGGGCTATGGGCGCTCAAACGCACCATGCCGGCACGATCATGGCGGGACAGCGGCTGCTCGATCAGCTCGACCCCGGCATCGGCCAGTTGGCGACAGGCACGTACCGCCACGGCCTCGCTCCAGGCCTGGTTGATATCCACCCGCACACTGGCGCGGTCGCCCAAGGCACGCTTGATCGCCGCGACATGGGCGATATCCCGCGCCGGTTCGCCGGCACCGATCTTGAGTTTGAAATGACGATGGCGGCGCAGGTCGAGCATGCGCTCGGCCTCCTCGATGTCCTTGCCGGTGTCGCCGCTGGCCAGGGTCCAGGCCACTTCCACGCCGTCCCGCAACCGGCCACCGAGCAGTTCGGCCAGCGGCAGCCCGAGGCGTTTGCCATGGGCATCGAGCAAGGCGGTTTCCACCGCCGAGCGGGCGAAGGTATTACCGCGAATGGCCCGGTCGACCCGTTGCATGGCGGCGTTGACATTGCTGGCGTCCTGGCCGATCAGCAGCGGCGCAAACCAGGTATCGAGGTTGACCTTGATGCTTTCCGGGCTTTCCCCGGCATACGCCAGGCCACCAATGGTGGTGGCCTCGCCGATGCCGACGATACCGTCGCTGCAACGGATACGCAGGATCACCAGCGTCTGGCCGTGCATGGTGTGCATCGCCAGTTTGTGCGGACGAATGGTGGGCAAATCGACAATCTGGGTATCGAAGTGTTCGATCGTTACAGCGCTCATGGCGTATCCATCTACGTGGTATTGGTCTTTCCGCCATGATTGACGCTCAAGGCGGCGCCGGTCCAATATTGAATAAGTCTCGCTTCATACCCAGGAGGTATCGTGGAGCTTCGTCATTTGCGTTATTTCAAGGTGCTCGCCCAGACCTTGAACTTCACCCGTGCGGCCGAGTTGTTGAACATTGCCCAACCGCCCCTGAGCCGGCAGATCCAGCAACTGGAAGATGAATTGGGGGTGGCGCTGCTGGAGCGTTCGCGGCCCTTGCGCCTGACCGAGGCCGGGCGTTTTTTCCAGGAACATTCCAGCCAGCTGCTCGAACAGCTTGAGCGGGTTTGTGACGATACCCGGCGCGTGGCCGCCGGCCGCAAGCGCTGGTTGGGTATCGGCTTTGCGCCTTCGACCCTCTACGGTGCCCTGCCCGACCTGATCCGCCGCCTGCGCAGTTTTGGCGATATCGAGCTGGGCCTGTCGGAGCTGATCACCCTGCAACAACTGGAGGCGCTGAAAAGCGGGCGGATCGATATCGGCTTTGGGCGGATGCTGTTCGATGACCCGGCCATCGTCCAGAAAGTCCTCCGCCAGGATCCCCTGGTCGCAGCCTTGCCGGCCGGGCATCCGCTGCTCGGGCGACCGGTCAGTTTGGAGGAGTTGGCCGCGGAACCCTTTATCCTCTATCCCGCCAGCCCGCGCCCCAGCTATGCCGACCATGTCCTGGGGGTGTTCGCCGGGCATGGCCTGAGTATCCACGTGGCGCAGATGGCCAACGAACTGCAGACCACCATCGGCCTGGTGGCCGCCGGGGTCGGCATTGCCCTGGTACCGGCCTCGGTTCAGCGCTTGCACCGGGATGACATTGGTTACACCTCGTTGCAGGACAGCAGCATCACCTCGCCCATCGTGCTCAGCTACCGGGCGGGCGACGTCTCGGAGGTGTTGCAGCGTTGTCTGAACCTGTTGAACAGTCATGACGAGTAGCACTTTTTCGAGCGCTTTTCATTTGTCTGATCCGACGGCTGGTTGCAAACTGCAAATCTACCGTGATTTACAAGGAGCCAGAATGACCGAGCACAGCACGGGGGTCACACTCACTGCCAAGGGCCTGGTGTTCGAGGATGACTGTGGCGAACCCTTTCTCCAGGACGACGCCGTGCGCGGGCTGCTGGAGAAAGTCTTTGCCGATAGCGGCGTCGATATCACCGCGATCCACACCCAGAGCCAGTACAAGAAGGCCTTGCGGCATGTGATGATCAGTTCGATCCAGGGTCCGGGCGGTATCGAGGCGATCCTGGCCATGGCGCTGCAAGGCGTCGAGCTGCTGCATCAGCAATTCGCCGGGCGCGATGACTTCCAATCGCGGCTGTGTGCCGGTGCGCTGCAAGGCCTGTTGAATGGCGATCCGGATGGTTTGGCCAAGGCCAAGAGAGCCAGCAGGATCCTCGCTAGCGGCTTGCGGCCGGTGGCAAGCGTCAGCGTGCCGGACGACCGATCACTTCGCACAGGCGACTCATGCACACCGAGCCCACCACCGCGAGAATGATCGGCACCAGGAAGTCGTGATCGATCCGGGTGAACTCCGCCACCAGCACAATGGCCGTGATCGGCATGCTCATGGACGCCGCGAGGAACGCCGCCGCACCGACAATGGCGAAGGCCCCCAGGGCGACGCCTGGAAACGCCAGGCTCCATAATCCCCCCAGCAGAATCGCCATCAGCGCGCCAATCGCCAGGGCGGGCGTCAGCAGCCCGCCTTCGGCCCCGGCCCGCAAGCTGGCGCTGGTCACCAGCACCTTGGCCACCAACAGCGCGGCCGCCAGCCCCAACGTCAGTTCGCTGTCAAAGCCCAACTGCGCCGGCCCCTTGCCGTTACCCAGCACCTGGGGCAGATAGACCGCCACGCAGCCGATCAGGGTGAAGTTGATCAAGGACAACACCGGCAAGCGCCAGCCGCGGGCAGCCTGGATCCGGGCGCGACCGGTCAGTTGCACAAAA
Organism: Pseudomonas gingeri; assembly: GCF_013385425.1. Lineage (GTDB taxonomy): Bacteria > Pseudomonadota > Gammaproteobacteria > Pseudomonadales > Pseudomonadaceae > Aquipseudomonas > Aquipseudomonas gingeri_D. Next base: position 263,858 of record NZ_JACAQA010000003.1, read on the forward strand.
CCATAAGCGGCGAGCCCGAACAGCGGCCCGGCCAGCATCGACCAGGCGAGCAGCCCGGGTGTCAGCGCCAGGCTCGGCACCACGTATTGCACCTGCGCGCCCAGTCCGACCCAGGCCACGGCGGCGCCAATCGCCGAAGTCGCCAGGGCCATGATCGCCGCCGGCCAACTGAACACCGCCAGCAACCCTTCCAGGACAAATACCGCGCCCCCCAACGGCACGTTATAGACCGCCGCCAACCCGGCCCCTGCCCCGCAGGCAATCAGCAGCCGGTGGGTCTCGGGGGGCAACTGCGCCTTGCGCGATAACCAGGCACCGACCAGTGCGCCGACCTCCCGGGGCGCGACTTCACGGCCCAGCGGTGAGCCCAGGGCCACGGTGATGATCTGCAACAGCGCATGGCACACCGTGGTTTTGGGCGGCATTGCCGGTCCGTCGGGCGCCACGGCTTTCTTGATACCGACCAGCGGGCTGCCGAATCGATAGATCGCCCACCAGCCCAGGCCCGCCACCAGACCGCAGAGCGCCAGGGCCAGGATCCGTCGCGACGTCGAGGCGCTGCTCACGCCGATCAGGAAACTTTCATGGCTGGTGAGGCTGTCCTGGCCATAGCCGTAGGCCAGGTGCTGGATCGCGTGCAACAGCATCGCCAACAGCGTGCCGCCGAGGCCGGCGCCAATACCGGTGAGGATCACCACAAGACAGAGAACGAATAATGCGTGGGCTCTGGAACGAACCTTGGTTTCAGTGTGTAGCGACGAATCCGGCAAGGCCATTCAAGACTCCGCGAGGTCTGGTGCACAACGACCGGATGGCCGCACGCCGGAAGTGATTATCCGGTATTCCCGGCAAGAATAGGAACTATGCCGTGGCCCTCTCTACCGGCCCCACGGCCGGGCTGTGAGCATGACCGGGTGATTAACGATCCACTCATCAGGAAACGACCATGACTCTTCAAGCAAAACTCGACGCCTTCAAAGCCGACTTCGTCAGCGGAAAACCACCCTACAACGCACCGCCAGCGGTTCACGCGGTGATGAAACGCGCCACCGACGAACTGATCGCCAGCGGCCTGGCCGAGCGCGCCCTGAAAGTCGGCGACAAAGCCCCGGCCTTCACCCTCGACGATCCCGACGGCCATCCGGTTTCCTCCACGGAACTCTTGTCCAAGGGGCCGTTGGTAGTGAGTTTCTATCGTGGCGTGTGGTGCCCTTACTGCAATATGGAGCTGCAGGCCCTTGAGGAAGCCCTGCCCGCCTACCGCGAACTCGGCGCCAACCTGGTGGCGATCTCGCCACAGATCAAAGCCAACAGCCGCAAATCGGTACGCCAGAACAACCTGAGCTTTCCGATCCTCAGTGATACCCGCGGTGCGGTCGCCGCGGCCTTCGGCCTGCGCTTCGAGCTGCCGGACTATCTGGTCGAGCTGTACAAAGGCTTCGGCAACGACCTGCCGACCTTCAACGACGACCCGAGCTGGAGCCTGCCGATGCCGGGGCGTTTCGTGATCAGCCAGGACGGTATCCTGCTCTACGCCGAAGTGAATCCAGACTACACGCTGCGTCCGGACCCTTCCGAGCTGCTGCCGGCGTTGCGCGGTTAAGGCACGGCCGCCACTTCGGTGGCGGCCTCAGCTATTTGCCTGCAACTGCTTGAGTTACCACACGGCGATATGGGAATCGGTACGCGGTTCGGTACCGCCGCACAGCACACCACTGAGCGGGTCGCGCAGAATGATCTGGCCACGTCCATATTCGGTGAGGTCACAGGTGATTTGCACCTGATGGCCGCGCCGCGCCAGCCCCATCGCCAGGTCCCGTGAAGCGCCCTGCTCGATACCCACCTTCATCTCCCCCAGCCATTGCCAGCGCGGTGCATCCAGGGCGGCCTGGGGGTTGAGAGCGAAGTCCACCAGGTTCATCACCATCTGCACGTGGCCCTGGGGCTGCATATAGCCGCCCATCACACCGAACGGCCCGAGGGGTTCGCTGCCCTGGCTGAGAAAGCCGGGGATGATCGTGTGATAGGTCTTCTTGCCGGGCACCAGGCAGTTGGCATGGCTCGGGTCGAGGCTGAATTCCTGCCCACGGTTCTGCAAGGCGATGCCGCTGTCGGGCAGCACCACGCCGGAACCGAAGCCGTGATAGTTGCTCTGGATAAACGAAACCATATTGCCTTCGGCATCGGCGCTGGCCAGGTACACCGTGCCGCTGGCATGGGGATCGCCAGGCTTGGGCGGCAGCGCCTGCTCGCCGATCTGCCCGCGGCGGCGGGCGCTGTAGTCGTCGCTGAGCAGGTCCGCCACCGCTACCCGCATATGCAAGGGGTCGGTGATGTAGTGCAGGCCGTCGCTGTAGGCCAGCTTCATGGCCTCCAGCTGGCGATGCCAGGTCTGCTGGCTGTCGCGATGGTCAAAGCTGAAGCCTTCAAGGATTTTCAACGCCATCAGCGCCACCAGCCCCTGGCCGCTGGGCGGGATTTCCCAGACGTCATAACCGCGGTAGTTGATATGGATCGGCTCGACCCACTGCGCGCGATAACCCTGCAGGTCGCTGCCGCGCAGGTAACCGCCGGTGGCACGGGAATGGGCATCCAGGCGCGCGGCCAGTTCACCGCGATACAGGCTTTCGCACGCCGTGGCGGCCAGTTCTTCAAGGGTCCGGGCCTGGGCCGGATTGCGGAACAGCTCGCCGGCCCGGGGGGCGCGGCCCTCGATCAGGAACGTCTCGAACCAGGGCTCGAGCACGGCGTCGCGATGGGGGCTGAATTCCACCAATGCCTGCTGCCATTTGTAGGCGATGACCGGCGACACGGGAAAACCCTCCCGGGCCAGGCTGATGGCCGGCTGCAGCAGCTCGGCAAAGGGCAACTTGCCAAAGCGTTTCGACAATTCGGCCCAGGCCGACGGGCAGCCCGGTACGGTTACCGGGGTCCAACCATACAGCGGCATTTGTGTATGCCCCGCCGCCTTGACCGCCTCGATGCTCAGGGCCGCCGGGGCCTGGCCGTTGCCGTTGAGGCCGTGCAGTTTGCCCTTGCACCAGACCAGCGCGAAGGCATCGCCACCGAGGCCGCAGCCGGTGGGCTCGACCACCGTCAGCGCCGCCGCCGTGGCGATGGCAGCGTCAATCGCATTGCCGCCCTTGCGCATGATCTCGATGCCGGCTTCCGCGGCCAGGGGTTGCGAGGCCGCCACCATGCCACGGCGGGCAAACACGCTCTGGCGTTGCGACGGATAAGGATATTCGTGGACAGAAAATTTCAACATGGCAAAAGTTCTTCCAAACAAGGGTTGATTTCACAACACACGGCTGAGAAAAGCTTGGGTACGCGGATGCGCGGGCCGACTGAAAATCTGCTCCGGTGGCCCCTGCTCGATCAGTTCCCCCTGGTCGAGGACCACCACGCGGTCGGCGACTTCCCGGGCAAAGCCCATTTCGTGGGTCACCACCACCATGGTCATGCCCTCCTCGGCCAACTGCTTCATCACCTGCAACACCTCGCCGACGGTTTCCGGGTCGAGGGCGCTGGTGGGCTCGTCGAACAGCATGGCCTGGGGCTTCATCGCCAGGGCCCGGGCGATCGCCACCCGCTGCTGCTGACCGCCGGAAAGCATCGAGGGGTAATGCCCCGCCTTGTCCGCCAGGCCGACCCGGGCGAGCAAGGCCCGCGCCTGCTCCAGCGCCTCGGCCCGCGACATGCCGAGCACCTGGATCGGTGCCTCGATGATATTTTCCAGGGCGGTCATATGGGGGAACAGGTTGAAACGCTGGAAGACCATGCCGATATCCCGGCGCTGACGGGCGATATTGCGTTCGGAGTCACGCACCAGGCTGCCGTCGGCACGCTCGCGGTAACCCATGGCCCGGCCGTTGACGCGAATACGCCCACCCTGGATATCTTCCAGCAGGTTGATGCAGCGGATGAAGGTGGTCTTGCCCGAGCCCGAGGCGCCGATCAGCACCACTACTTCACCGCGGCGTACCTGCAGGGAAATGCCCTTGAGGATCTGCAAGTCGCCAAAGGACTTTTGAATGTCCAGCGCTTCGATGATCAGTTCTTCGCTCTTGTGCGCCATGTTCAACGCCCCCTCAGCAGTTTAAAGGCACTGCGACCAAACATTCGGCTGGAGGCCGGCGGCGGTGACGACGGCCGGTCCGACTGACCGAAGCGTGCTTCGAGCCAGCGCTGGAAGAAGCCCCACAGTGTAGTGAGCAACAGGAAATAGATCGCCACCACCAGGTACAGTTCGAACACCCGGAAGGTCGCCGAGGTCACCATCTGTGTACTCAGCAACAACTCCTGCACCCCGATCACACTGACCAGCGTGGTGTTCTTGAGCATCACGTTGAACTCGTTGCCCAGCGCCGGCACGATCACCCGGAAGGCCTGGGGCAGGACGATACGCCGCATCAGTTTGCCGAAGGTCATGCCCAGCGAACGTCCGGCCTCGTACTGGCCCTTGTCCACCGCACCGATCCCGGCGCGGATGATCTCAGCCATATAGGCGCCTTCGTTCAGGCCCAGGGCGATGATCGCCGCCTGGATATTGCCCGGTATCACCAGGCCGAACAGTTCCAGGTCCTCGAAACGAAAGATCCCGCCGGCCGCCAGCGCGGTGTAGAGAAAGACGATCTGCACCAGCAACGGCGTGCCGCGCATCAGCCACACGTAGAAACGTACCGGCAGGTGCAGCAAGGGATTGCGTGACAGCCGCAGCAACGCCGCGGCCAGCCCGAGTACACAGCCCAGCGACATCGCCAGCACGCTGATCAGGCAGGTCAGCCAGAGCCCGGTGAGGTAGACCCCGCTGGGCTGCAACAGGTACTGCCAGAACACTTGCCAATTGAAGTTCATCGGGCGCCCGCCTCAGTCGAGTGTGTCGCTGGCGACATGCCATTTGCCCAGCAGTTGGGCGTAGCTGCCGTCGCTGCGCATATCAGTGACGATCTGCTGCACGGCCTTGCCCAGTTGCGGATCGTCCTTGCGAATCCCCAGGCCAGTGAGAATCCGGCTGAAGGCCGGCACGCCCTCTTCGAACAGATCGGGGGCCATGGCGGCGTAGTAACCGGCGGTTTCCACGGTGGTGCCGTAGGCGTCGACCTGGCTGATACGCAGGGCCTGGAAGGCATCGGTGTCGGTGTTGTAGACCACCAGCTTCATCGGCGTCTTGCCGGCCTTGGCCAGGGTGTCGTTTTCGGCGTCAAGCAGGGTCTTGATGGTCGAGCCGTTGAGCACCGCCACCTTGTGCCCGGAGAGATCGTCCAGGGCCTTGATGTGCTTGGGATTGCCCTTGGGCACCACCACCGACTGGCTGGAATACATGTAGTTGACGATGTCGATCACTTCCCGCCGTTCGGGCTTGTCGAACAGTTGGTCGACGATCATGTCGCATTGTTGCGCCAGCAGCGCCGGCAGCAGCCCGGAGAAGGGAATGACCCGCCATTGCACCGTCTTGTTATCCAGCCGTTTGGCAATTTCCAGACCCAGGTCGACGGTCAGGCCCCTGGGCTTCTGGGCCTCGTCGAACGACACCAGCGGGGGTGAATCCATGCCCGAGCAATAGGTCAGTTTTGCGACCTTCTGCAAACGCTCCGGCACCTGGGGCGCGGCGACCGCCCCCTGCACCAGCAGCACCAGGGATACAGCGGCAAACAACACGCGAGGTTTATGCATGACCAGACACTCCTGTTCGTTGATAACGGGGCAGTTCTCAAAGTCAAGACACGGCCGGGCTTGAGCCCGGTTCTATTTTTTCGTTTGCAGAAAATCGATCAGCGCCGGCACCGTGCCCTCGATGTGCTGGCGCACCACGGCCTCGGCGTGCGCGGCATTGCCCGCGCGAATCGCGTCGAGGATCACCGCGTGTTCCTGGCGTGCGCTCAAGGGCTTTTCGCTGTGTTGCAACCACAGGCGCATCGGCGCCTCGATCAGTGAATAGAGGGCCGATATCTGCTTCATCAGCCGTGGCCGGCCGCTGAGGCTGCACAGGTATTCATGGAAGGCCCGATGTCGGCTGACCCACTCGGCGCTTTCGTCGCGGTAGTCGTCCATCTCGTCGAGCATCCGTTCCAGGGCCGCCAACTGGCGTTCGCCGATCTTCGGCACGGCCACGCGGATCGCCAGGCCTTCGAGGGCACTGCGCATATCGAAGACTTCCTGCAGCTCGTCGAACTCCAGGCCGCTGACAATCGCCCCGCGATTGGGCCGCAGGGTCACCAGGCCCTGGGCGTCCAGGCGACGAAAGGCCTCGCGCACCGGCATGCGGCTCATGCCGATCTCGCCGGCGATGTCCTCGGCGATCAGCCGGTCGCCTTTGCGGTAACGACCGCCACAGATCGCCTCCAGCAGAAAGGTGTAGGCCTCCTCCTCGGCGGTCCGGGGCTGACGGTCAACGTAAGCGGGAGCGAATTGCATGGGAAGCACCTTTGTCTTTTTGTATCCAATTATCCATGAATACAAAAAAGCATAACGCGTGCCAGCTTCCTGAAAATGCATTCAAGGGTTTGATAGGAATAGGCTTTTGTCAGAAACAGGGCCATTCAGGAGGGAGTGGCGTAACGGCTGACTGCTACAAAAGCGCGCAGGGACGCGCCAAAGAGGTGAAGCAAAGTATCCGGTAACACCTCGGCTAACGGGCGCCGGAAGCGCGCTCGACCTTGAGCGTATTGGACTCAAGTTCCTCGCGCAGTTCCTCAAGTAGCCGCAGTGCCCCTTCGCGCCGGTGCAACAGGTTCAGGGCTATGCCCGTGACCATCAGGTCGACCCGCCCGCTCTCGGGGTCATAGACCCTGACACTCAGCGACGCTTCGCCCAGCAGGCATTCACAGGCAAGGGGCGCAAAGCCGCTTTCGAGCAAGCTGCGTAATTCCATTAGAGAGAGCACACCGGTGAGTCCCGTACCTGGTTATTCGTCACGCGGGCGACCCGCCCGCGCGTCAGGCAATCATGCTAAGAAAAATCGTGGAAGCTCTACACCCGTATATGCACTGGTGGCACTGGTGCATTTGCACCCTCAACGCCTGGTGACAAACAAGCCACGTTCGCGCGCCCAGACAATCGCCTCGCTGCGGCTGTGCACGTCGAGCTTGGAGTACACCGTGGCTACATGATTGCGTACGGTATTGAGGGCCAGTTCGAGCCGTGCGGCGATTTCCTTGTCCGCCAGGCCCTCGCAGATCAGGCCCAGCACATCGCGTTCGCGCGGCGTCAGGTCGGCGAGGGAAAAGCCTGGCAGGTTGGGCGCACTGACACTTTTCACCGTGGCGAGCTTTTCGATCAGCTTCTGGCTGAACCAGGACGCGTCCTGCATCACCGCTTCGATGGCCGTCACCAGCTCCAGCTCCGAACGTTTGCGTTCGGTGATATTGGTCAGCACCAGCAGGTAACAGGGCGCATCCTGGATCAGCACGGTGTCGGCCGACAGCACGCAATCGATGGGCTCACCGTTTTTCTGGCGGATCCGGAGGTCCAGGCCCTCCAGGCGGCCGGTTTTTTCCAGGGCCACGAACAGTCGTTCGCACAACACCCCATCCTCGATAAACCCCACGGCCTGGACACTGTGCCCAAGCAATTCTTCGGCGGCATAACCGGTGATGTTCAGGAAGGCTTCATTGGCGTCCATCAGTTGCTGGTTGTCCGCACTGCAGAGCAGGGTCGGTACCGGTGTCAGGCGAAAGGCCTTGGCAAAACGCTCCTCGCTCTGGCGCAAGGCGATTTCGATCTTGCGTCGCGGCTCCAGGTCCATAAAGGAAAACAGCATGCAGTTGTCCTCGTGGATATCCAGGGGCTGGCCGGCGACGATCACCAGTTTGCTGCCACCGTCCGCCAGCCTGATCTCCGCCTGCATCTGCGCAATGGTGGCGCCCTCCCCCAGGCGCTGGATGGCCAGGTCCCGGCGCTCGGCGTTTTCGAGCACATCCAGTTCGTAGACCGAGCGACCGATGACCTGTTCGCGGCTGTAGCCGGTCATCTCCAGGAAGCCCTGGTTGACCTTGACGTAGCGCAGGTCGCTGAGCCGACAGATCACCGCCGGTGCCGGGTTGGCACTGAAGGCTTTCTCGAAGCGCTGTTCGGCACTGGCCCAGTCGGTGGCGTTGCTGATGATCAGCACCAGGGACTCGGGGTCGCCGGCGCGATTGGTCAGGATCATGCTGCTGATACGCAGCACGCACAGGGGCGTCTGCTCATCGGCCTGGACGCTCATCTCGACCACCACATCGTCAAAGGTCTCGCCATTGGCGACCCGGACGATGGGGTATTGGTCGGCGCTCAGGGGATGATTGTTGCGATAACGCAGGTTGAAGCGTTCCTGATACTGCTCGGCATTGGCGCCCAGTTCGCTGAGCTGGCTGACGCCATGCATGGCCAGTGCGGCATCGTTGGCCCAGAGAATGCTCTGGTCGACCTCGATCAGGATCACGCCTTCGGACAGGCCGGCGATGATCTGCTGCAACTGGCGGCGGTTGGTTTCGGTCGCGAGGACATCCTGGCTCATCGTTTCTCCCAAGTGGCCCGGTTAGGTCGAACATCTGACCCCCGTGCAACGCGCAAGTGCAATTGGAAAAACGTCGGGCCGGTCAGTGTTGCAACGAAGCACTGATCCAGTTTTTCAGATCCTCGACTTCCGTGGCGCTGATGGTGTGGCCGACGCCGGGATAGGAGTGAAACTGCGGCTCGATGGACAGGCCCTTCAGCACGCCCAGGGCCTCGGTCGCCCCGGCATAAGGCACCTGCGGATCGGCGGTGCCGTGACCGATAAAGACCTTCAACCCAGAGTACTTCGCCCCGCCCTTGAGTTCCGAACGCAACGCCGGCAACACCCGGCCGCTGAGGGAGGCGATACCGCGCAGGACCTCGGGATGCCGCAGCGCGACCTCATAGGTCATCATCGCGCCCTGACTGAACCCCACCAGGAACACCTTGTCGGGCTGGGTGTGGTATTTCTCCGTGACCCGGGTGACAAAGTCGGTGATGGCCGCGGCGCTCTGCAACAGGTCGCCGCTGTCGCCGTCGTACTGGGCCTCCCCGACCTTCTTGTGGAACCACTGGTAGGCGCCCAGGTCCAGTTCCAGGCGGCCGCGCACCGAAAGCACGGTGTAGTTGGCCGGCAGGTCGTCCTTGATGCCGAACAGATCGTCTTCGTTGCTGCCGTAACCATGCAGGAAAATCACCAACGGCTGGTCGTGGGTATCGGCATTGGCCTGGGCCTGGTAGGTCAACGGCATATCGGCGAGCAGTTCGGCCTGTGCCGCCGACGCGGTGCAGGCCAGCAACAAGGCCAGGGCCAGGGGTTTGAGCATGGTCGGGGTTCTCCGGGCGTTCGGTGGGGCGCCCAGCTTAGCACTGGCGGCGCGCCCCACCGAATCACTCAGCTCTCGGGAACGCCCTGCTCCCAGGCTTTCCAGTTGCCGAGGATCGCCTGCACCAACGGGTTACCCGCGCGGTACAGGTTTTCCAGGGCCGGGACAAAACCGCCCTGGTCGGCATACTTGAGCAGGTTGTCGACTTCGCTGTAGCCCGGATACGGCCGGTCGAAATCCGAACCGGCACGGACCACGGCCAGGCGATTGATATCCACCCGCCCGGCCTTGCTCGCGCGGAGCAAGGCTTCGTAGGTGGAGTTATCTTCCTGCTGGGTGGTGCAGTAGACGCCCTTGTTGTCCGTCAGCAAGCGGGTCCAGACCTCGGCCCGTTCACTCAGGCGTGTCCCGGAGAACCAGGTATTGCCCGCCAGGGTGTCGCAGCGGCTCACGACCGGCGGCTGGTTGGCTGGCGCATAAGGGTATTTGACCCGCCAGGCCGCGGATTCCTTGCTCTCGCTCAAGCTCACCTGATGCGACAGGGCAAACGCCTTGGCCTGCAGCTTGGGGTTGAGTTCGAAGACTTCGGTCTTGTAGTCCAGCGGCGGCTTCTCGTTCGGCCCGCGGGTGTTGATGCCAATGTAGCCGGTGGGCCAGTCTTTCGGCGCATCCCGCGCGTCCAGTTCCCACTGGGTGCCGAACTCCACCAGGTAGTGGGCCCAGGCCGCGGTGCCGATGGTGCCTTGATGGGGGTTGATCCCGGCAATGCCGGCAATCAGGAAGTACGACTGGCGCAGGTCGAACTGCGGCGACAACGCCAGGGCCAGGGTCGAGGCGGCGGCGTTGGCCTGGCCCATGCCGGTCACCAGCAGGCAGGTGTCCTGGTCATTGCAGCGAATGTTCGGGTACTCGGCGCTGAGGCCCGGTACCGGGATTTCATGCTTGAGGGCCAGGCGATCGATCCAGGTCTGCGCTTCCGGCGCGAACATGGTGATCAACATGACCTTGGGCTTGATCGGTGCCGTCGGTGCGGCCCAGGCCAGCTGTCCGGCCAGGCTGCCGAGCAGCAGGCCAGCGATAAGGGTGTGACGAGTCACAGTACGCATGAACGCTCCTATTAACGAGGGTTTCAGAATTGGTAGCCGACGCCGGCGTAATAACCCCAGCCGTTGGAACGGGCGCGGAAATCGTCGTCGCCGAAATTCAGCTGACTGCCGTCGCGCCAGTTGCCGCCGTTGTGGAAATAGCGTCCCACCAGGGTAAAACGCAAATGTGTAAAGGAATACAGCAGCACGTTGGTCGCCACCGTGGCATTGGCGGTACGCGCCGGATCGGTCTTGTGCAGGTCGGAGCCGAAATCGAAGTTGGTAAAGCCGATATAGGTCAGCGACGCGCCATTGCCGAAGTGGTCGATGGGCACGATGTACTTGAGCTGGACGCGGTAGCCGTCCCACGAATACTCGTTGTTCGCGCCGTAGTTCTCCCACTGGTAGCGCCCGTAGAAGTTGGCCGACAGATTGACCCGCGAATGGGTGTCGATATCGGTACCCAGGCCGCTGTAGAGGGTATTGGCGCGGTTGGCGGTGCGGCTGCCGTGATCGTAGATCCAGTCGAAGGCCACATACCATTCCTTGAACGGGCCGAGCGCCAGGCTGCGGCCGCTGAGGGCGTCGATGGAGATGCGCGGTTCGTGCTCCATGAACACCGGCGAGCCGTGGTCCCAGGCGCCCTGGTCATGGCTGTTGCCGATGCCGAAGACCTTCGGGATATCGACATAGCCGTAAAGTTCGAACGGGCCCTTACGACCGAAGTATTCGTATTCCAGGTAGACGTCATCGGCCGGACGAGGCCCGAAACTGATGTCCCTGCTGCCGATCACGGTCAGGTCCTGGTTGAACCAGTCGGACAGGTAGGCGCCCTGCTTCGCCGCAGGTCCTGCATCGGGGCTCAGTGCTTCGCCCTGGGCGGACTCATCGACAGGGGCCGCTTGGGCCTGGGCTTCGCCATGGGTCTGCAGTGTCAGGCTGCCGAACAGCAGGGACAGTGCAAGACGGGTAAAACGCGGGGATGGCACGGCGTGCCGGAGCAGCGGCTGGAACAAGACGGACATTGAAACTCCCTGTTTTTATAGTGTTCGGTGGAAACGGCCAGGCGTACCGTCCTCCGATGGTGCGGCACTCCCTGGCCTCACCCACAACCTTACATATAGCGGTAACAAGCGCCTACAAAATATTGAAATATATGGAAATGAAATGTCAAAACTGTCGATTGGGTCAGGGAATTCGGGGGCAAATGCTGGATTGCTATCGTCAGCAATCCAGCCCCCACAGGGATCAAAGCGCCTGGAGACGCTCGACGATCTGGTTCTTCACTTTCAGTCGCCGTTCCTTCAGCGTTCGCAACGGATCATCCGCCGCCTGGGCCGACTCGGCCGCCAGCACTTCCTTGTCGATATCGTCGTATTGATCAAGCAGTTGGTTGAGCCTGGGGTCCTTGCTCCTGTGTTGCGCCAGCGCCTCTTTGTTCAACTTCAGGTCCGCGAGCAAATCGTGCTTGACCGGCATATCGTCACCTCTTGGTTCTGTGGGCAATACATGAAGTTCCAGAGCCGCCCCTTCATGAAAGGTTCAAGGCGATGCATCCCTAAGCAATAGCACGCCCTGGCCCTCCTTGCCTCAAAGCTTAGCTTTACGCCGACGTACCCACAGTGTCGCCAACCCGGCCAATAGCGCCAGGACGCCTACGATCAGCGCCACCTTGTAAGGCCGCAACGCCGAACGCACGGCGTTCAACGGCTCGGTCAGATAACGCTTGTTGGCCTGGTCGAAGTTCGGCTCCTGGCATTGCTGGCCGAAATTCGTCGCCCAGCTCACATACGGACCCTGCTCGACATAACGCTGGTAGAACTGGATTTCCTCATCACTCCCGGCGACCCAGCTCGCCGCCTTGCACAGCACGGCGGCGAAAGCCTGGCTGCTATGGGGCAACTGGTCGGCGGCCTGGCTGGCCAGGTCCGCAGCGACCCAACGATAGTGATAACGCCGGTCGGGCTTGGCCACGGTGGCCTGCTGTCGCTGGATTTCCGCGGTTTCGAGAAACGCTGCCGGTTGCAACGCAGGTGTGTCCAGGGCGTAGTAACCGTCCAGGGTGCGGTAATCCGGCGCCATCTCGTAGCCGAGGATTTCCATACCCGACTTTCGCGCTATGGTAGCCGCGGCAAACAACGACTCGGCGCGCCCAGTGGCGGTCCAACGCGACACCGCTTGTTGGCGGTCACGGCCATAATCCCGCGCTGTCGCCTGTAATTCGGGGCTGTCGAAGTACTTCGGTGCCTCATCGTAGCGCCCCTCGCGCAGCAGGCGTCGGGCCAGCAATTCACGCAGTTGCGCGGCCACCGGGCGGCGCACGTAATTCTCCTTGTCCTCGGGCTTTGCCGCAGGCGCCGCAGGCACATGGGCATCGACATAGGTTTTCAGCTCGTCGGTCGTCAGCACCCGCTCGGCCACGGTCGCGGCATCCTGCCAATAGATGTCCTGGCTGCGGTAGAGCTGGTCGAACGCTTGCAGGTAGTCGCCACGGTCCAGTGCCAGGATCGCACTTTCACCCTCGACCCGGCAGCCGGGCTGGACGGTCTCGAAGCTCCAGTCCGGCGCCCGCCGCGTGCCCCAGGCTTCGTCCTTGGGAAAGGCCTTGGCCGCCTTGGCATAAGCACTGGCGGCCTGGACCTTGTCGCCGTCGCGCAAGGCCAGCTTGGCCCGCACCCACCACGCCAGGCCACCGTCGCCGGCGTGTTCGACAAAGGCCTTGGCTCCCGCGTAGTCACCCTTCTGGTAGCTCAGGGCGGCCAGACGGTCAGCGTTGTCCAGGCTACCGGCGGCACTGGCCAGCAGTAACTTGGACAGTCGCAGGTCCTGCTCCGGCTGCTCATCGAAGGCCCCGCCAACCCGGCTCAACGCATAGGCGGTCAACAGCTCCTGGACGTTTTTCTCCTTGAGCAAGGTGCGCAGCTCATCATCCGGCAACCCCGCCAGTTCGCCGGCGATCTGCTTGAGCGAGGTGTAGCCACTGTTGGAACCCAGCCGGCTTTGGCTGGCGTATAGCGCAATGGCGCGGTTCCAGTCATTGTCAAGCCTGACCAGCCGGGCTTCCTCACCCAGACTGGCAATCCCCAGTTCCAACGGATCACTGAAATCCCCGGCGCTCAAGTCCCGGGTCTGCTGGAACGCGAGCCGGGCCTGGGCCTGCAGCTCAATGCTGGTGGCGGCCGGAGCGCTGGCGTTATCCGCCGGGGTATCGACACCCGCCTCGGCCTGGACACTCAGGGCGACCAAGGCCCGCCCGAGGGAATACGCGGCCCAGGTGCTGCGCAGCTTGCGTTGGTCGGCCGGCAAGGCCAGGACCTGGCGGAAGTACTCCACCGCCCGTTGCGCATCACCGGCCTGGAAGGCCACGGCACCGGCGATATACAGCCGCAACTCAGCCGGCAGGCTGGCGCCCTGGGTTTCGACCTGCTGCGGATCTTGCAGGCCGCGCAAGCGCGTCACCTCGGCCCGCAGGTTTTCCGGCAGTTCGCTGGCTTCCACCTTATCCCGTTGCTCGCGATAGGGCTTGCTGTTGTCATCGCTGTCCCAGTACGGCGTCAGCGTCGCCTCGGTCGCCGGTTTCAGGCCGGCAACGGCTTCGCCGAGACGGTCGACCTCGAAGGCGAAGTTGGTTTCCGGCAGATCGGCCAGGGACTGGGCGCGATCGTTCAGCAGACGCAAGGGAAAGTCCGGACCGCAGGCCAGTGCCGAGAGCGGCAGACTGAGGGACAGGCACAGCAGGTGCCGAGGCCAGTTACGGGTAGACATTCCAAGCTCCTTGATCGATTCGGGTACAGCGCGCCCAACCGAGCGCACGCTGGCCACCAGCGGCGATGCGCACGCTGGACTGGCGGGTAAAAATGAGCTGCTTCGAGGTTTGCTGCAAGGTATAGCCATTGATGCCGTCGACACCATCACATTGCTCTGCGTCGAGCACCACGCGCTCGGGTAGCGGCCGGTCGAGATTGCCGACATTCTCCAGGCGTATGTCGTAGAGGCCCTCGCGGGCCGACAGTTCAACCCGCCATTGACTGGCGAGGGCCTCGCCACGGGCCACCGCGCGCAGGGTCGCCAGGCTCCAGGCGCGGCGATCACCGGGCAGCGGCAGGCGAAACCAGATCAGCCCGGCCAGATGCGCCGGCGGCTTGGCCCGCAGTTGTTGGGCCAGGGTTGCCAGTTGCTGCGGATCGGCCAACAGCTCGCGGCGTTCGCCACCACGGTTCAGCGCAACTTCACCTTCGACCACCGGCCCGCCCTGATCGTCCGGCAACAAGGCCACGCCATAGGCCGGCAGCGCCAGGTAAAACGGCTTGTCGCTGACCCGCCCCCAGCGCTCGGCCCAGTCCCTGGCTTGGCCAGGATTGAACAGCCCGAGCCTCGGGTTGCTCACGGCATGCACCTGCAACACGCTGCTGTCGACCGCCTGCAACAAGGCCGGTAACTGCGGGCTGTCGAGCCAGGCCGGCAAGGCGGTGATGCTCAGTTTCAATGAAGGAGGCAACAGGCCGCGCAGTTTGACCAGGAAATCGGTATAACCCGGCAGGCGTGCGCTACCGCTGTCATGGTCGATTTCCAGCCCGGCGGGCGCCACGCCGCCAGCCTGCCAATCGTCCAGCAGCGTCGAGATTTGCGTGCGCGCGAGGTCCAGATCCAGGGCCGGAAGCTGGCCGTCGAGGCGAACCACCGCGATCACCGGCCGGCCATCGGCCTTGAGTTGCGCCAGATCCACCCGCGCCCTGCTCCACCCGGCCTTGGGCTGGGCCTGCAGGGCCAGCACCCGCAAAGTCGAGAAGTCCGCCCGGCTCCGGGCCAGGGCCTGCTCATGGGCCGGGCGCCATTGGCGTTGCCAGATATAGAGTTGTTGGTCGAGGGGCGTTGTCGGTGCGGGCTGGCAGCCGCTGAACAGCAAGAGCAGGCCGAGGGGCACCAGCCTGCGGGCAGAAAAAATCAAGGACATACGAACCCTTATCGAACACGGCGGGCCTGTTTTGCCGGCATCTTACCTCAACAGCGCGGCACTTCAGAGACGGGTCAACGGCAACGAACGCGTCGCCCGATCGAACAGCCCCCGCAAGCCGGCGTTGTCTCCACCCAGCGAGCGCAGAGTGCCGAGGGTTGTCATTGCCAGGCCGCGGGGCACTTTCACCTGCGACCCGGAATGAAAGTCGGCACGTCGATGCAGGTTACGCAACGTCAGTATCGCCAGGCCAATGGAGTGCAGGCAGAAAAACCTCAAGCTGGCGCGCTCGGGTGCAATCAGCAGCGTGTAGTCCAAGGCTCGGCGTAGATGTGCGTGGGCAATGCCGATCAGTTCTGTCAGCGCCGGCCCATAGCCAGGTTGCGTACTCGTGTGCAACGACAACAAGCACACGCCATGTCGCGCAAACAGGTCCCGTGGCAACCAACAAACGCCACGCCGCCGGTCTTCCCATTGGTCCTTGAGGATATTGGTCAGCTGCAACCCCTCGCCAAACGACAGGGCCAGTGAGGCCATCCGCTCCTGATGAACCACCAGTTCCGGCGCGAAGTCGACGAACAATTCGGTGAACATTTCGCCCACCACGCCCGCAACGCAGTAACAGTAGCGTTTGAGCTCGGACAAGGTCTCCAGCCCCTGCAAACCAACGACCCGCTGGAAATCCCCCATGCCGAGGCACATCACCCGCAGGCACCGCACAATGGTCGCCTGCTGGGGTTCGTCAAGGGTCCGCAGCACCTCCAGTACCCGTGGCAACTGACTCAACAGTGCTCTTTCCGCCGGCGAACTGGCCTCGGAAAGCAAAGGGCCCAGCTCATCACAGAACGGCCGGGCATCGATCTCACCGAGAACTGCCCGGATGTACGCCGCTTCATAATGCTGCTTGTCGGTAATCGACAGCGTCGGCTCGTCCTCGATGGTGTCGGCGATCCGACAGAGCAGGTAGGCGGTGGTCATGGCCGTGTTCAACGGCGGCGGCAATTGCGGGATGGTGAGGGCAAAAGACCGAGACACCTGAGGGAAAATCGCCTCCTGATAACCGAGGGCGCTCTGCGGTGCCAATGCTCCGGTTGCTTGGGTAAAGGGCATGGTCAGGCTCGTTGAATAAAAGAAATCGCTTGGGGCGTGTGCATCTTAACGGCTGGAAAACACCGACAAGATACCGTCTTGCAACAGATTGTTATAACGAGCCCGCGCCCACCGCAAAAAATATTACCGACACCCTCGTCGGAGTGGCCTCCTCCTGGGCAAACCGACAGGCTACGACGTCTCACTTACCGGTCAAATCGCCCCCTTGCCAACCACCGCCCAGGCTCTGGATCAAGCTGACGCTGCCCTGGGTCAACTGGCCCTGGGTGTCACGCAGACTCTGCTCGGTCTGCAACAGGATCAGTTGCTGGGTCAACACGCCTTGCAGGCTGACCGTGCCGGCCTTCTGCTGGGCCTGCTGGCTGCCGAACAATTGCTGGTTGCGCTGGTAGATCTGCTGGTAGGCCTGGGCCTGGATCTGCAGGTGATTGAGTACCGAGAGGTTGTCTTCGACGTTCTGCAAGGCGCTGAGCACCGTGCCGCGATAGTTGGCGACTTCCTCGTCATAGCTGGCTTCGGCCTCCTTGACCGCCGCCGAACGCGCACCGCCGTCGAACAGGGTTTCGGCCAGCGCCGGGCCGACGCTCCAGATCCGGTTCGGCAAGGAGAACAGGCCGCCCAGGGCGCTGCCCGTGTAGCCGACCTGGGCCGTCAGATCGAGATTGGGATAGAACGCCGCCTCGGCAACGCCGATTTTCCCATTGGCCGCGGCCACCGAACGCTCGGCGGCGACCACGTCCGGACGCCGTTGCAACAACCCCGACGGCAGGCTCAGGGGGGTTGCCGGCAGGTTGAAGGCAAAGCTGTCGACCGGCGCCAGGCTGAACTGCGCCGGCGCCACGCCCACCAGCACCGCCAGGGCATGCTCGAACTGCTCGCGCGAACGCTGCGAGGTCTGCAGGGCAGCCACCACCGTGGTCAGTTGGTCCTGGGCCACCAGCAACTGGTCGTTGGAGGCGGTGCCCTGGGTGTATTCGGTCTGGGTGATGTCCAGCAGGTGCTGATTGATCCGTTGTTGTTCGTTCAACAAGCGGATATCGATATCCAGCTGGCGGATGCCGAAATAGTTGCTGGCGACACTACCGCCGATGGACAGCCGGACTCCCGCCAACAGGGCATCGGAGGACTGGGCCGAGGCCTGGCTCGACTCGATGCCACGGCGTACCAGGCCCCACAGGTCCGGCTCCCAGCTGGCGCCGAGGGTGGCGCTGACACTCTGTTCGACCGAACCGCCCGAAGTGCTCGTGGTTGCCCCGCTGCTGCCGCTCTTGCCCACCCCACGGGAACCGGACAGTCCGGCGGTCACCGTCGGCCAGAGCCCGGCCCGGCTGGAGGCGACTTGCGCTTGCGCCAGGCGATAAGCCGCCTCGGCGGCGACAATCGACTGGTTGGCCTTGGCCGCGCGGATCATCAGGTCGTTGAGGACCGGATCGTGGTAATCCAGCCACCACTGGCTGTCCAGCGCCCCCTGGGGATTGGCGGCCGCCCGCTGCCACTGCGCGCCTTCCTTGAAGGTCTGCGGCAGTTCGATCGGCGGTTTCTGGTAATCCGGCCCGACCATGCAGCCGCTGATGCTCAGGCTGAGCAACAGGACCAGGCAGGGGGCGCGTCGACCCATCATCATGTTCAAGACTCCTTGCCGCGCCGGCGCAGCCGCTCGGAAGCGCTGTCCAGCCACAAATAGATAACCGGGGTGGTGTAGAGCGTCAGCAATTGGCTGAGCAGCAACCCGCCGATAATGGAAATCCCCAGCGGACGGCGCAGCTCCGAACCGTAGCCACTGCCCAGGACCAGCGGCAAGGCCCCGAGAATGGCCGCCAGGGTGGTCATCATGATCGGCCGGAAGCGGATCAGGCAGGCCCGGTGAATCGCCTCGCGGGCACTGCGCCCGTGCTGGACCCGCTCGGTAATGGCGAAATCGATCATCATAATGGCGTTCTTCTTGACGATCCCGATCAGCAGGATCACCCCCACCAGGGCGATGATCGACAGCTCGGTGCCGGTCAGCAGCAAGGCGATCAGCGCGCCGACACCGGCCGAGGGCAAGGTCGAGAGGATGGTCAGCGGGTGCATCAGGTTCTCGTAGAGCATCCCCAGCACGATATACACCGACAACAGGGCCGCGACGATCAGCAGCGGCTCGCTGGCCACCGACGACTGGAACACCTGGGCCGTGCCGGCGAACTGCCCGACCACACTGGCCGGCATACGCAACTGGGCCACGGCATTTTCCACCAGCACCGTGGCCTGGCCGATGGAGGTGCCCGGCGCCAGGTTGAACGAGGCCGTTACCGCCGGGAAGGTACCCTGGTGGGCAATGGAGATCGCCGTGCGCTGGATGCCGGTATCCGACAGCGCCGACAGTGGCACCAGCGTCTTGCCGCTTGCCGAAAGCGTTGTAGCGTTGGCCGCCTGGCTGGAGCTCACCGGCCCGGTCGGGACATAGATCGACTTGAGGGTCTGTGGATCGGTCCAGTACGGCGGCGCCACTTCCATCACCACGTGGTACTGGTTGGCCGACTTGTAGATGGTCGAGACCTGGCGTTGGCCAAAAGCGTCGTAGAGGGTCTGGTCGATATTGCCGATATTGACCCCCAGGCGGGCAGCGGTGTCGCGGTTGATGCTGATGTTGGCCAGCAGGCTGTTGTCCTGCTGGTCGGTGTTGATATCGGTCAGTTGCGGCAGGGTATGCAGCACCGCGACGACCTTGGGCACCCATTCATCCAGGGTGGCCTGGTCATCGGCGGTCATGGTGTACTGGTACTGCGCCCCGCTCTGCCGGCCGCCGACCGTGATGTCCTGGGCCGATTGCAGGTACAGCCGGGTTCCCGGCAGGTCACCGAGGGCCTTGCGTACCTGGGCGATCACCTGGTCGGCGCTATCCTTGCGCTCACCGACCGGCTTGAGGGCAATAAACAGTTGGCCGCTGTTGATCGCACCGCCACCACCGATAAAACCACCGACAGTTTCGACATTCGGGTTCTTCGACACGGTCTGGTTGATCTTGCTGAAGGCCTCCTGCATCGCCGCATAGGAAATACTCTGTGGCGCGATGATGCTGCCCTGCAGCCGCCCGGTGTCTTCCTGGGGAAAGAACCCCTTGGGCACCAGCACATAGAGCACACCGGCAAGGACGATGACCAGCACGGTCAGCAAGCCCATCAAGGCCGAATGCTCGACGACCCAGAGCAGGGTCCGGTCATAGAAGCGATGGAAGCGCGAGTCCGGGTATTCGTGATCCGAGCCCGTCTCCTCGCTCGGGCGCAGCAGGATGCTGGAGAGCATCGGCGTCACGGTCAGGGAGATCAGCATCGAAATCAGGATCGCCACCGACAGCGTGATGGAAAACTCGCGGAACAGCCGCCCGACGATGCCGCCCATCATCAGCAAAGGAATGAAGACTGCAATCAGCGAGACACTGATGCTCAACACCGTGAAACCGACCTCCTGCGCCCCGGCCAGTGCCGCCTGCACCCGGCTTTCGCCGCGTTCCAGGTGGCGCATGATGTTTTCCACGATAACGATCGCATCGTCCACCACGAAGCCGGTGGAAATGGTCAGCGCCATCAGCGACAGGTTGTTCAGGCTGTAACCGAGGAAATACATGGCGCCAAAGGTGCCGAGCAACGACAGCGGCACGACGATGGCCGGCACCAGGGTACTGCGCCAGTCGCGGAAGAAGCCGAAGGTCACCAGGGTCACCAGGAAAATCGACACCAGCAAGGTGACTTCCACATCGTGCAACGACGCGCGGATGGTGGTGGTGCGGTCCAGCAGGATATTGAGCTTGATCGAGGCCGGGATCGAGCTTTGCAGGAACGGCAACGAAGCCTTGACCGCGTCCACCGTCTCGATGACGTTGGCCCCCGGCTGTTTGAACACCACCAGCAGCACCGCCGGCCGGCCGTTGGACAGGCCGAAGTTGCGCAGGTCCTCGACATCCTCGCGGACATAACCCAGATCGGCGATATGCACCACGTCACCGTTGCTTTGCTTGACTATCAGCGGCGCGTAATCCTCGGGTTTGAACAGCATGTCGTTGGCGCCGATCCCGTAGGACTGGTCGTTGATGGACAACGCGCCCTTGGGCAGGTTGGCGTTCGAGGAGGTAATCGCCGCGCGCACCTGCTCCAGGCTGACACCGTAATGGTTGAGCCGGTCCGGATTGAGTTCGATACGCACCGCCGGTAGCGCCCCGCCGCCGACGTTGACGTCGCCGACGCCGCTGGTCTGCAGCAGTTTCTGCTCGAGCAAGGTCGAGGCCACGTCATACATCTGGCCCGGCGTGGCACTGTCGGAGGTCAGGCTGATGATCATGATCGGCGAGTCGGCCGGGTTGACCTTGCGGTAGGTCGGATTACCCGACAGATCGCTGGGCAGGTTGCTGCGGGCGGCATTGATGGCCGCCTGGACGTCACGGGCGGCGCCGTCGATATTGCGGCTCAGGTCGAATTGCAGGTTGATGCGGGTCGAGCCCAGGCTGCTCGACGAGGTCATCTGGGTCACCCCGGCGATCTGCCCGAACTGCCGCTCCAGTGGCGTGGCCACCGACGTGGCGACGGTTTCCGGATCGGCGCCCGGCAGCGAGGCGCGCACGCTGATGGTCGGGAAGTCGACTTGCGGCAACGGTGCCACCGGCAGCAACAGGAAGGCCAGCCAGCCGAACAGGGCCAGGCCGACCGCCAGCAGGATGGTTGCAATCGGGCGTTGGATAAACGGCGCGCTGATGTTCATCGGCATCAGCCCTCAGTCTCGGCTTGACGCTTGCTGAAGCGACGTTCCAGCTGGTTCATCGCCAGGAAAATCACCGGCGTGGAAAACAGCGTCAGCAACTGGCTGAGCAACAGCCCGCCGATGATCGCGATGCCCAGCGGATGGCGCAGCTCCGAGCCGATGCCGGTGCCCAGGGCCAACGGCACCGCGCCGAACAGCGAGGCCATGGAGGTCATCAGGATCGGCCGGAAACGCAGTTCCGCAGCCTTGCGAATCGCCGCCACCGGGTCGAGTCCGTCGTTGCGCTGCAACTCCAGGGCGAAGTCGACCATCATGATGCCGTTCTTCATGACGATCCCGATCAGCAGCACAATGCCGATCAAGCCGATGATGTCGAACTGGGTGCCGGTGATCAGCAACGCCAGCAAGGCGCCGAGGGCCGCCGAGAGCAAGGTCGAGAGAATGGTCACCGGGTGCACGAAGCTCTCATAGAGAATACCGAGCATCAGGTAGACCACCACAATCGCCGCCACCACCAGGAATATCTGGTTCGACAGCGAGGACTGGAAAGTCGCGGCGGCGCCCTCCAGGTTGGCCTGTACCGTCAATGGCAGGCCGACGTCTTTTTCAATCTGGTCCAGGCGCGTCACCGCCGCGCCCAGGGTCTGGCCGGGAGCCAGGTTGAAGGAGATGTCGGCATAGGGGAACTGGCCCAGCCGGTTGATGGTGATCGGGGTGCGGATCACCTGCTGGGTGGCCATGCTCGCCAGGGGCGTCACGGCACCGCTGCTGGTGGTGACATAGAGCCCGGTCAGCAAGTCGGCGATATTGCGCGGCGGCCGGTCGGTGGCCATCACCACGTGATACTGGTTGAGCTGGGTGTAGATGGTCGACACCTGGCGCTGGCCAAAGGCGTCGTACAGCACGTTATCGATGGCCTGTGGCGTGACACCCAGGCGGGAGGCCGTG
Organism: Pseudomonas gingeri; assembly: GCF_013385425.1. Lineage (GTDB taxonomy): Bacteria > Pseudomonadota > Gammaproteobacteria > Pseudomonadales > Pseudomonadaceae > Aquipseudomonas > Aquipseudomonas gingeri_D. The sequence goes on from NZ_JACAQA010000003.1 coordinate 285,991, forward strand.
GCGCGGTCGATATTGATCTGGATCTGGTTGCCGAACTGCATCGCCTGGCTTTGCACATCGCTGAACATCGGGTCCTTGCCGATGGCCGAGAGCAGTTTGGTCGTCCACTCTTCCAGGACCTGCGGGTCGGTGGCCTGCAAGCCGAGGCGGTAGCTGGTGGTCGAGATCGTCGCGTCGAGGGTCAGGTCCTGCACGCTGTGCAGGTACAGGCGTACCCCGGAATCATCGGCATTGGCATCCGACAGCCGACGAATCACCACCGCCGCGCTGTCGCGCTCGCCGCGATCCTTGAGGTTGATCAGCAGGTTGCCCTGGTTGATGGTCGGGTTGGTCTGGTCGATACCGACAAAGGACGACAGGCTGGCCACTGCCGGGTCCTTGAGAATCCGCGCGGCCAGCTTCTGCTGTTGCAGCTCCATCTGCTGGAACGACACGGTGGGCGAGCCTTGGGAAATCCCCTGGATCAGCCCGGTGTCCTGCTCGGGGAAAAAGCCCTTGGGCATGACCACGATGATGAACAGGGTCAGCAGCGCGGTGAAGACGATGGAAATCAGCGTCAGGGTGCGGTGCAGCAGTATCCAGTCCAGGCCACGCACGTAGTAGCCGTTGATCTTGTCGAAAAAGTCCGGACGCCGTTCCCCGCTGTGATTGCGCAACATGCGCGAACACATCATCGGCGTCAGGGTCAGGGAGATGATCGCGGAAATCACGATGGTCACCGCCACCGTCATGGCGAACTCGCGGAACAGCCGCCCGACCACATCGCCCATGAACAGCAGCGGGATCATCACCGCGATCAGTGCCACCGACAGCGAGATAATGGTGAAACCGATCTGTGCCGACCCCTTGAGCGCGGCCTGCAACGGTGTATCGCCCTCCTCCAGGTAACGGGTGATGTTTTCGATCATGACGATGGCGTCATCGACCACGAAACCGATGGCAATGGTCAGCGCCATCAGGGTCAGGTTGTTCAGGGAAAAGCCCAGGACGTAGGCCACCGCCAGGGTACCGATCAAGGTCAAAGGCACGGTGACGGCCGGGATGATGGTGGCCGGTACATTGCGCAGGAACAGGAAGATCACCAGCACCACCAGCAGTATCGCAACCCCCAGTTCGTACTGGACGTCGGTGACCGAGGCGCGAATGGTCTGGGTGCGGTCGGTCAGTACGCTGACCTTCAAGGTCCCCGGCAAACTGGCGCGCAGCTTGGGCAGCAGTTGCTGGACCCGATCGACCACCTGGATCACGTTCGCGCCCGGCTGGCGCTGGATATTCAGCACGATCGACGGCGTGTCGTTGGTCCAGGCCGCCTGCCGTGGGTTTTCCGCGCCCTGGATCGAGGTGGCGATCTGCGCCAGGCGGATCGGCGCCCCGTTCTTGTAGGCGATCACCAGGTCGCGGTATTCCTCGGCCGACTGCAGCTGATCGTTGGCGCCGATGGAAAACGCCTGGAACTTGCCGTCAATATTGCCCTTGGCCTGGTTGACGTTGGCCGCGCCCAGGGCGGTGCGTACATCCTCCAGGGACAGGCCCATGCTGTTGAGCGCCGAGGTGTTGGTCTCGATCCGTACCGCCGGGCGCTGGCCGCCGCTGATGGTGACCAGCCCGACCCCGGATATCTGCGAGATCTTCTGCGCCAGGCGGGTATCGGCCAGGTCCTCGACCTTGGTCAGGGGCAATACATCGGAGGTCAGCGACAGTGTCAGGACCGGCGCATCGGCCGGGTTGACCTTGCTGTAGACCGGTGGGTACGGCAGGTTGGCCGGCAGGAAGGTACCGGCGGCATTGATAGAAGCCTGCACTTCCTGCTCGGCGATATCCAGTGACAGCGACAGGTCGAATTGCAGGGTGATAACCGAAGCACCGTTGGAACTGGTGGAACCCATCGACTTGAGGCCGGGCATTTCGCCGAACTGGCGCTCCAGCGGCGCGGTGATCGAGGAGCTGATCACATCCGGGCTGGCCCCGGGGTATTGGGTGAAGACCTGGATAGTCGGGTAATCGACTTCAGGCAGGGCCGAAACCGACAGAAAGCGATAGCCGAGCAGCCCCAGCAGGAAGATGGCGACCATCAACAACGTGGTCGCGATGGGGCGCTCGATAAAGGGTCTGGAGACATTCATGAGCAATGACTACCTGGGCGGCACAAATAGAGTGTCTGAGACATTGCTGAACTCACTGACTGACCACCTTCACCGTGGAGCCGTTGTCCAGTTTGTCGGCCCCTTCGGTAATCACCTGCTCGCCGACTTTCACGCCATTGTCCAGCACCGCCGTCAGGTCGCCACTGACCGGCCCGCTCTTGATAGTGCGCAGGCTGGCCTTGTTGCCCTGTACCACGAAGACAAAATCACCCTTGCTGCCGTGCTGGATCGCCAGGGTCGGGACCACCGCAACCTGCTGCAGGGTATCGGCCTTGAGGCGGGCATTGACGAACTGATTGGGGAACAACGCATTGCCGGTGTCGTTGAATTGCGCCTTGACCCGTACCGTGCCGGTGGTGGTGTCGACCTGGTTGTCCAGGGCCAGCAAGGTCCCGCTGGCCAGCAGGTTATGTTTGTTGCGGTCATAGGCCAGGACATCGACCTTGCCCTTGCCCATTGCCTGATCGATGGCCCCCAGATCGTCCTCCGGTACCGCGAACAGCACGGTTGCCGGGTTCATCTGGGTGATCACCGCGATCCCCGTGGTGCTACCGGCGGAGACAAAGTTGCCGGGGTCCACCAGGCGCAGGCCGACGATGCCATCCACCGGCGAGGTGATGGTGCAATAACTCACCTGCACTTGCAGGTTCTGCACCGCCCCATCGTCGGCGGCCACTGTCCCCACTTGCTCTTGCACCGTGGCAACTTGGGTATCGAGGGTTTGTTGGCTGACCGAGCCGACCTTGATCAATTCGCGAAAGCGCGCCAGGTCACGCTGGGCATTGACCAGCACCGCCTGGTCGTGGGCGAGCACGCCCTTGGCCTGGGCCAACTGGGCCTTGAGCGCGCGGTCATCGATGCGCGCCACCACCTGGCCCTTGCTGACCCGCTGGCCTTCCTTGAAGTCCACCGAGGAGAGGATGCCGGAGACCTGGCTGACCACGGTCACGCTGCGGGTCGGTGTCACCGTGCCCAGGGCATCGATGTACACCGGCACATCCATCAACTTGACGGCAACGGCGGTCACCGGATCGCCCACCGAAGGCGGTTTGCCCTTGGGCTTGTTCAAGCTGTGATAAAGCACCCAGCCTCCCACCAGAAGCCCCAGCACCACGACCACCAGCAGAATGCTTGTTCCCTTGCTGTGCTTCACTCATCTCTCCCCTGGGGCTTGTTTCTTTACGGGTAACGGCCACTGGCCATGCCCCTGAAGATTAGTCTGCTATCGAGGTTGCGCCCGGCAACCTGAACCTAAGCTTTCTGGGGCGATACGCCGATCGTGAAACTCTTGTCAGTTAAGCAAGTGACGAGCGGCGTGGAGAAATGCCTGCGCGCCGTCGGGCGCGGTCTAGCCTTTACGCCTTCTCATTCGAAATAGTCTGAAGTTCCCCAAGTCGTCGGGTCGGCAGTCAGCTCCGTTGGTGAAGACGTCACGGACATCCAAACCATGGAGCAGCCCGTCATACGGATGGATGCCACATCGATCACAAACGACACAGGCAAACCCTGTCTCCCTGATCAGCCTCAGGATTGACAAGGGAGGCGCGGCCGCTTAACAATCAAGCCAAGTCATACGATGACAGACAATTAAAAACAACAATAAAGAGTCCCTGAAATGAGTCGAACCAAAACCCTTCAAGGTTTCGCCGGTGCCGCACTATTGATGATCACCCCACTGACCTGGGCCAACACCTACGTCTACGTTTCCAATGCCAACGACGGCACGCTCAACAGCTATGAGCTGTCGGCAAAGGGGCAATTGCAGCCTCTGGCCACCACCGACGTCGGGGCCGGCGTGATGCCCCTGGCGCTGAGCCCCGACCGCAGCAAACTCTATGCGTCCATACGCGCCAAACCCTATTCGGTAGCGACCTACGCCATCGACCCGGCCAACGGGGCTCTCAAGCACCTGAAGAATTCCACAGTCGCCGACAGCCTGGCCTATATCTCGACGGACAAGGCCGGTCACTATCTGTTTGGTGCTTCATACGGCGAAGACCTGATCAGCGTCAATGCCATCGATGCCAAGGGTGTGGTGAGCGATGATATACGACAAGTCATCAAGACCGGCCCGAACGCCCATTCGATCATTGTCGATAAGACCAATCGCTTTGTGTACGCCGCCAGCCTGGGTTCCGATCAGTACCTGGAATTCAGGTTCGACGCCGTCAGCGGCAAGCTCACGCCACTGGGGCATATCGACATGCCCAAGGGCAGTGGTCCCCGTCATCCGGTGATCTCGTCTGATAACCGCTTTCTCTACCTGCTCAGCGAAATGGCCGGCACCGTGACCACATTCGCCATCGACCCGAAGAGCGGACGCCTGAGCGCACTGTCCGAAGTCAATGCCATCCCCGCCGACTCGGGCCTGGTACGCGGCATCGCCCGACCGATGATCAAGCCTGGCCAACCGACACCGCCGCCGCTGGCGGCCAACCTGATCTGGGCCGCCGATATCAAGCTCACTCCCAACGGGCGCTTCCTCTACACCTCGGAGCGCACCGGCAGCACGGTCAGTGCCTTTTCGGTAGACGGCAAAAGCGGCAAGCTGAGCTTTCTGCAGAACATCAAGGTCGAACAGCAACCGCGGGGGATCACCGTCGATCCGTCGGGGAAATGGCTGCTGGTGACCGGAGAGAAAAGCCCTGAGGTGGGTGTATATGCCATCGACCCGCTACACGGCACGCTGACGCGTAGCTCCGGCGCACCTTCTGGCAAGGGCGCCAACTGGGTGCAGGCAGTCAGCTATCCGTGAAGTGCCGGGGAGAGGCACGACCACCCTCGCCTCTCCCTGCTGGTCTCAGGACAGTGAGTAGTCAAACTGGTAGGAATGCTGACCTTCCTCAATCGTGATCACCAGGCTACCGGCAAGCCCTGCAAGCTCCCCGGTAGCGGAATCAGGCACAACGTTAATGGACTGCTCAGCTACGCCGCGAGTCATGGAGGAGCTGTGCTGCAATACAAAGCTGCCATTGCGTCCCTGAAGCGTGCCGGTCACCGTTTCCATCGCCACGTAGCCGGCGGAACCCAGCACACTGCTGCGGAAAGAAAGCATTTCACCTTGACTGGTCGCCACGAGGTCGCCCTGGAAGACCTTGTTGAAGGACATGCGTCCAAGACCTGTCCCGGCAGCCGGTTCGCTAAGGGCTTCGGGGTTTAGTCTGATTTCAAAAGAACCATTTGCTCGTGTGCTTTTCATGGAGTGTTCTTCAAGAAAGGAATGGGTGACTTCCATACTGATAAATTGGATTTACCGGATTTCGGCTCACAGCGCCTTGGTGTTCAGCAAGCGTACGCCCAGACCGATGAATATCGCCCCAGTGGTGCGCTTCAAGGCCACGACCCAATGCGCGGCGCTGAGGCGTTTACTGAATCGATAAGCGGTGTAGCAGTAAACCGAATGGACGATCACTACGATAGCTGCAATGGTCAGGTACATCATCAGGAACTGCCCGGGAATGGGCCGATCATGATCAAGAAACTGCGGTAAAAAAGCGCAGAGAAAAATCAGCGTTTTGGGGTTGCTCGCGGAGACCAGAAACGCCTCCATACCAATGTTCCATTTCGATGACGGTGGGCTGGTTTGCGGCTCACCTTCTGACCGGACCACTGGCGTACGGGCCAACAGCTGGCGCAACCCGAGGTAGATCAGATAACCGGCGCCAATGACTTTTAGCGCAAGGAATGCCGTAGGCACGGCAATGAGGATAGCACCCACGCCCAGTGCCACGCCGCTGGTCACCAGCAACTGAGCGACAAGGTTGCCGAGCAGTGTTACAGCCATGGCAGGGGGGCCATAACGCAAGGCATTGCGTACGACCAAGAGTACGTTTGGACCGGGAGACAGGGTCGTTGCCAGGTAGGCCAGGGCGAAAGTAAACCAAAGGTGCAGTGCCAAAGGGAAAATCCTTAATCCAGTGGGAGTTGTCAAAAATGCTGCTAGCCGCAAGCAAGTGGTATGCCACCGTGGTCAGTCACGCGCCCCTTTAGCCCGGATCCGCGAGACTACGTATTACGCAAACGACGACTGGTAAATCATTTCATGGGTAATTGAGGCACGAAATCGGACATGTGCCTAACCTGAATACACCCAATCTCCAACATGAAGAGAAAGAGGAATCAGGTATGAGCACGTGCGACAAGCATCCCAATCACACCCATCAGCATGGCCCGGGCTGCGGACATACGGCGATTGAGCACAATGGCCATGTCGACTACCTGCACGATGGTCACCTGCACCATGTGCATGGCGATCACGTCGATGAGCACAGCCTGGAGATCAACGCGCGCAATCCCGCTAGCTGCACACCTGATCATAGCTGCGGCGGACATGCCAAGGATCATGTGCATGGCCCGGGCTGTGGGCATGAAGCTGTCACACATGGGGATCATGTGGACTATCTGGTGGAGGGGCATCTGCACCATCCGCATGGTGGCCACTGCGACAACCATGGCCCGGTCACCGTCAAAGGCTGATCTGTCAGGTGGGTGTTGATCATGACAGCCTGCACATCGGGGCAACGATGAACTCCGATGTGCAGGTTGAACTGCGGCGGCTGCTCTCCTCGTCTTTTCTTGACGGTCCAGCCTACACCGATCAGAGCGATCAATCGGATGATTGTTGTACGGGGCTTCGAGAATGACGGATTTGGCGCCGGTGAACGCGAGGGTGTCGAGCAAACGCGGCTCGTTGGCCGGGACCTCCTCATTTCCGTCGGTAGAGGCATCAGATATCTTACGCGAGTAGATGTCGTCGGTGGTGCTTAGCGCGCTGCTGATCGGATGTGAATCGGGAATGTTCTTTTTGGTCACGATAAAGCTCCTCTGCTACGAAAAGGAACTCTGTTATTCCGGGCTGAAAACCCCGTATCGCTGAATTTGCAGCGACACTTGAACATTATCCTCCGCGTTTGGCACACGTAATATTCTCCCGTGCCTAAGATGCGCGGGAAATACGAGTTTTTCCAGAAGGCTATTTCTCATGTTGATTGAGCGTTAATCTGAGCCTGGGTACAAGGAAACCCCAGGGTCAAGTCATCCGAACCTCAGGAGAAAATGATGCAAGCACTACCCGTCTCCCCATCAATTCTTGGTGAGTCACTTGAGCTGCGCCCGCTGGAGGCCGGGGATTTCGAATCACTTTACCGCGTCGCATCCGACCCATTGATCTGGGTTCAACACCCGAGCCCGACGCGCTACCAGGAACCTGTCTTTCGCGAATGGTTTAACGAAGCCCTCACCTCGCAGAGCGCGCTGGTCGTTATCGACCGTGACAGCAACAGCGTAGTCGGTAGTTCTCGCTACTATGAATTCAGTGAGAAAAAGCGTGAGGTTGCTATCGGATACACCTTTCTAGCTCGCGAAAAATGGGGCGGCGCCGCGAATGGAGAACTTAAACACCTGATGCTCAAGCATGCCTTTCAGTGGGTCGACACCGTTTGGTTCCACATCGGCAGTCAAAACATTAGGTCGCAGCGGGCAGTGGAAAAGATCGGGGGGACGTTCTCCCATAAATCAATAAAACAGCTCACCGTGGGTCAGCAAGAAAACTATTTTTATAAAATTGAGCGGGCAACATTTGAGGGTTGACACCCGGCCATTTGCCCACGGCGAAAAGTGGGACCCCACTTTTTGCTCCTTTTTCCGGGTTTTGCAAAACGATACTGCCAGAAACTGACAGAGGCCTGACGTAGGCTGAGGCCTCTCATTTCTGTCAGGTCAAATCATGAAATTCTCGTCTGTCCGCCTCGTCACCAGTAAGTTCGAACACCTCGTCCAGTTCTATCAAAATCTCTCGACCATTGAGCCCAGGCATCTTGCTGACGGGTTCGCCGAAATACACTTCGACGGAGTCATCCTGGCGATAAGCGATGAGCGCCTGATCCGTCTTCATAACAACGGATTGGCCGTCGCCGCCAGCAACCGCTCGGCAATCCTGGAGTTTCAAGTGGATGACGTCGAGGCCGTGCTGCTTCGGGTCAGTGATGCGGAAGTTGTGATGCCAATAACGATAATGCCATGGGGCAATACCTCCCTGCTGCTCCGTGATCCGGATGGCAGCCTGGTAAACGTCTTTTCAAAACCATCAAGCTGATCCAAAGCGGGCGGTTTGGACGCGGCAGGGATCAAGGACGTCGCGAGGTTCGATACCCGCCCTCAATGACTTCCAATCGGTGAACTATAACCGTCCACAGGTATCAGACTAGCCAGCGTCAATTAAAAACAGTTCCCATGACCAAGGATGACCATCATGACTGTAGATATCAGCAACTTCGACATCGCCACACCATTGCCGACGTCAGCCACCAACCCGGTAGCGCTGGAGCTGAACGGTACCAAGGCTCTCGCAGAGTGCCCTACCGTAATAACCCGGCTGCCAGATGGATCTATTCAGCTCACGGCCCCTACCAAGGGGGCATCCAGCAAGAGTACACATCGAACGCGCTGCGAATGGAAAGAGTCGATTTACTGGACCCTGCTTAGCGCCGCCAACCACTGGAACCGGCAAGAGATGACACTGGTGAAGGTAAACTCGGCTCAGAAGGTCGTGGTTTCACAGATGCACGTTCAGAACGATGTAGACCCGGCAATCAAGGTGTTTTGGGAGAAGAACTCACTCACTTATGCATTTCGAAAGGAGTACAACGGTGCCGACCCAACGCCTGCATTTCTACTGGGTAACGTTGCATTAGGTGCGAAGTTCAAGGTGAGCATCCATAGTAACTCTACGGGCGCGATTATCCTGAGTGCCAGTAGCGGCGGTCAGTCCGCCTCCTCTCCAACGCTTCAATTGGGAAGCTCCTGGCTGTCCAAATCCTTCGATTTCCATGGAGGGATTTATAATCAGATTGACTATACGGATGCCACACCGTCAACCGACGGCTCAATTTGCATTATCAGCCAACTGTCCGTGACTCACATTTAATCTGGCATTAGCCGCAGCCCAATACTGCTCTATTCGCTGGATGACCGAACCTTTTTGTTACCAATTGGCCCGCGTACATCAGACTGGAGCAGCGAGAAGAAAATCCGATGCTTGCGCCACCACGCCGGCCGTCAGGCATGCCGGACTGATCAGGGGCCAGTAACGACTTCCGGCCGGTCAACGTTATTAAACGGGACCTGTCCGCCGAAGCGTCCTCAGGTCCGATCTTGATCACCAGGGCCCTGCTCTCATCTCTTCGGCGGCGGAGGAGCAGAGGGGGCCGTTGGCCTAACAACGGCTCTGGGAAGTGGATTTTTGCCGTCATGCGCAATGCCCTTTCGTCCGGACGCTGGCATTGGTTGAGGCGCTTTACTGGTCATTTCTCGTCCTCTATCTCTTGATCAAACTCTACCCATTGTACCTTCGAAGCGTCGATAACCAAAAACTGCGCACCACAATGATTTTGCCCCCCTCGCTCGTCAAGCCAGGCGGGGTTCTGGATGACAAATTGCCCCTGGGCCGGCTCATTGGGCCATTCCGAAGGCCATCCATAAAGGCGGCGCTCGTCATTCAAATGCAAGACTACAAAGCGCGGATATCTCGAGAAGGTGCTGTACCACTCGTTCGGGTATGAAGTCTGCTCAGTGATATCGCGGCTCCTTAACCAACTATGCAGTTTATCGCTGGTGGCGAGACAGCATGAAAGCAATCCGAGTAAAACGGATATCATGAAGGACCAAAATGCCTCGGCTTTTGCGTCCCATTTTCCAATTGCCAGACCCTTCGATCCAACCCAGAGGCATAGCGCGCCAATTGCAAGCACAACCCCGTGCACAACAAATGTAAAAATCAGCGCCTGCACTATTTGCCCGAAGGTATCAGGCCGTTTAAAGGCGGTTAGCGAATAGAAGATCCAAGCGGTTAAGAAGCCCGGGATCAGGTATTGCAGCAGAGGTATCACATCTTTTACGAGATCATCCATTTGCGGGTAGCCACTTGCATTCGGACGCCTGTAATACTCCACTAAAAATCAAATCACCATCAATCCACAAGACAGAAAAGCACTCCAAGAAATATCACTCAACAAAAGGAGAATTATCTTACGGTCAAATCAACGTAGTAGAATGCGGCGAAAATATTTTTCAAGCGCCATAAAACAGTGAGAACATATTAATGAGCAAGTTTTTTGATGCACTAATGGAAAGTGTTCAGAAGATAGATGAAATCGTGCGAGGTAAATGCGATCCTCCCCGTCAATGAAGTCCCCATAAGCGGAATCACCTCTATCCAAAGAGGTTGCAGAGGGTCTGGGTCTTGGCCGCATGACAAATGATGAGCTGGCCCGGCAGTTGATTGCCGGGCCAGTGGCACGCTACAGCGGTGCGCAGGACAGCATTCTTAAGGCGCTTTACATACTTTCGCAGCAACCGGATCGTTCGGGATAAACGAATCCGGCGCCCCCGGCTTCAGGACCACATACCCACGCCGCCAGGGTTGATCGTCGACCAGATTCCAGCGATGCCCCGAGCCGGTATTGTCTTCGGCGACCAGTACTTCACCCGGATGCAGGGTGAATTTCTCACCGGTTTTGGTCACGAACGCCAGGGTACCGGACAATGTAATGACGTACTGAGGCTCCGGGTCCTTGTGCCAATCAAAGGAGGCATGCGCCGGGGTTTGCTTGAAGTGAATGGCGGTCACGTCGTTGCGCATGTGCTGGTCGATGGTCCCTTCCAGTACGTGGGAGTTGTTATCCGCGCCAGTGCAGAGTTTGAATGCCTTGATGGTATCGGTGGTGGACGTAGCCGCTTGTGCGCCACCCAAGGTAGCGAGGGTGATTGCGACGGCACCCGCTGTGCGCAGGCTAAGCCTGCCCAGACAGTGAATGACCGTGTGCTGCGGCGAGCGTTTCTTCTGAAGCATGGAAGCCATTTTCCTCGTGCTGAAGTAGCGTGATTGGCGTTTACCATGGACCATGGTCCATGCCATAGCGGCGCGGGACAACTAACAAATGTTTCATTGGTGTAGGAAGTTGGTAGGGGCATTGCGGGGTCATCACAAACCAGTCGATTACCCCGACCTCACTGTTGGCCTTGATAGTCACCGAAGCATCAACGCCGCGTTGCTGGAGGATGGAGCGGCCCTGGGCGACTACGTGTGGTTTAGCAAGAGCCAATCGATTTCAGCCCGACCAAGCGCCGGGCTTTTCGTTCTCATCCATTTGTCGGGTCATTGAGGACCATTACCCACAGGCCATTGACGCCCCGTCCCGCTAAGCGTTCAATTTCATAGCAGTTGATACAAGGAGGACACCGCATGGCAAAAATAAAAATCCTGGCGGGGGATTTCCTTGAGGGATTTGCAATACTTGAGCCCGGCTTCATAACTATACAAACTGCTGTGTATCCGTGGCCTGGACTTAAGATTGCCACCTCCGAAATACTCGACATCAGGATTATCAGTGAGGCCTCGTACCGGGACGTATCGAGTGCTGTTGGTCTGGGGCTGGCTGGAGCGTTGGCTCTCGGCCCGATTGGAGCCATGGCCGGCGTGATGCTGGCTGGTGATGAGATCGAGCTGACCTTTTCGATGCAGCTAAGGGATGGGAGGTATCTTCTCTGCGCCGCCGATAAGCGTACTTATTGCAATATTGAGGCAGCAATAGGTAAGCGAGCAATCACGAAAAATTTCCAATAGCGTTGAATGCGCAACGCCCTTGAAGCCCGGCCCAGCGCCGGGCTTTTTTGTTCAACCTTATTATTATGAGCGTGACGTCCTCAGAGTGCCTGAAGAGTTGCAGGTTGCTTGGCCACTCGACCGAAGAGATGACGAAAAAGGTCTATCGTCGGGTTGGCGAGATCGTCAATCCAACGAAATGACGTCGAGTTGCGGAAGCGATGGCTATAGTTGCGGAAGCGATTGCCAAATAATGGGCATTAAAAAAGCCCCGTAAATCGTTGATTTACGGGGCTTTGAAGGTGGAGGCCGAGGTCGGAATCGAACCGGCGTAGATGGATTTGCAATCCACTGCATAACCATTTTGCTACTCGGCCTCAGGTCGAATCGAGCGCCCTTGCAAGACTGGCTTGCCGCAACTCCTTGATTCTTCAGCGTTGGTTACGTTGCCGTCCCTGCTGATGGCGCGCATTATGTCCTAGTTGAATGACACTGGCAACCCCCTGAATTCTAATAATTTTTAGGTCAGCTTCGGTCTTTCTCCGAGGCGCTCAATTGCGCCAGACGCACCGCCAGTGCCTTCGCCTGGCTGGCCACATCCGTCACCGCCGTGCTCTCCCACCACATGCCCCGCAACGGCGGGCCCATAGCGAACAAGCGGGTGGAGATATTGCCCTCGGCATCCACCACAGCGCCACCGACATCCGCCGCGATACCCAACGCCAGCGGCCCTGGCCGAACCAATCGTCGTGCCAGCAATTGCTGGGGCAATGGGCGATCCACCCGGCGCCAGTCATATTCAATACCCGTGGAGTTGATCAACGCCGCGCCCGTAACTGTATGTGTCTGCGTCTCCCCCCTTGGCCGGACGAAAATACTCACCTGCCCATCCCGTGGCTCGTCCAGGCCCTTGAGTGACGCCGCCTCGATGGTCAGCCGCCCTTCTTTATATAACCGCTCCACCAACTCGGCACTCAAGGGTGGCGAACGGTGGTGATGACTCTCCCACCAGGGCCGCACATGCCGCACGAACTGCCGACGCTGCACATCGCTGGCCTGGCTCCAGAGCCGACCGATATGCGCCCGCACCGTGTCCAACGGCGCCTGCCAGTCAATCCCGGTCTCCAACGCCAAGGTGCATTGGCGACGCACCTCGCGCAGCAACTGCCGTGGGCTGCGAATACTGTGATCAGCCGCCAGGAAATCCACCCAGCTCGGCGGCTGACGCCGCACATGAGGCAACAGCCCGTGCCGAGAAATCACCCGGATCGGCCCACGATGCCCGGCCTGTTCCAGCGAGACTACGGCATCGACCATGGTCAGGCCGGAGCCGATGATCAGCACCGGCCCTTGAGGATCAAGCCGCGACATGGTCGCCACATCCCAAGGGTCAACCGCCGCCGCATTCAAGCCGCTGGACTGTTTCTGCCGGGTACGCGCCGCAGGGAACATGCCGGTCGCCAGCACCGCGCTGGTACCTTGCAATTGCCGACCATCAGCCAGCATCAGCAGTACCCCATCACTGTCGCTTTGCAGATCGACCACTTCGCCCCGCACATGCTCGGCCGTCGATCCCCAGGCCGCCCCCTGCTCCCGGGCTTCGGCCAGGCGCTGCTGGACGTAAAGGCCAAAGATCCCCCGGGGCATGAACAGCTCGCTGACCGGAACATGCTGTTGATCCGACTCAGGCCAACCACCGTCCGCTATATAAGCCTGCAACCACTGCGTCAGGTCATCGGCATTGTCCGGGTCGACGCTCATCCGCGCCGCGTTACCGTTCAACGTATGCCCCAGCTCCGTGGCGCTGTAGGCCTCACCCCGTCCCAATTCGGCACGCGGCTCGACGATCAGGATCCGCCGCCGGCCTTCCAGGCGCAGTAACTGCACCGCCAGCATCGCGCCGCTCAAGCCCCCGCCGATAATCAACACATCAGCAGCCGGGATGGCGTCTGTCGCCTGTCCGCTCAGGGTTCCACTCATTCTTCACTCTCTTGTCAGTGCTTGCCCAGGTAGAAGTCGTGCAGGTCGCCCCTGGCCAGCAATTCATCCGCCGTACCGCTGAGCACCACCCGGCCGGTGTCGAGCACATGGGCCTGGGTCGCGTATTTGAGCGCTACATTAATGTTTTGCTCGGCAATCAGGAAGCTGACCTGCTGCTCACGATTGAGCTGAGCCACGATCTCGTAGATTTCCTGAACGATAATAGGCGCCAGGCCCATGGATGGCTCGTCGAGCAAGACTAAAGTCGGTCGTGTCATCAAGGCCCGGCCAATGGCGACCATCTGCTGCTCGCCTCCCGAGGTCAGCCCGGCCTGGGTTTTGCGCTTGGTTTTCAGGCGCGGGAACCAGGCATAGACCCGCTCCAGGTCTTCCAGCATCTGCCGTCGACTCAGCCCGCGGACAAACCCACCGCTGCGCAGGTTGTCCTCCACCGTCAGTTGCCCGAATACATGTCGCCCCTCCAGCACGTGCACCAGGCCGTCACGCACACGCTGGCTCGGGTCGACCGCCAGGCTGTCATGCCCCTGGAAGTGGATGCTGCCGCGCGTGACCTGCGCCCGTTCGGCCCGCACCAGCCCGGAGATCGCCTTGAGGGTGGTGCTTTTGCCGGCACCGTTGGCCCCGAGCAAGGCGACAATGCCGCCTTTGGGCACACTCAGGGAAACCCCGGACACCGCCAGGATCGTCCGGTCATAGATCACCTCGATGTCCGAGACCTGCAACAGCGGCGCACCGCTCGCTTCAAGCGCGGGCCGGCCCATGGCTTACTCGCCCGCCGCGCAGGTGCGCGGAGTCAGGTGCTTTTCCGCCGCAAAGGCTGCCGACTTCTCGTCGATCAACGGCCGCAACAGCGCCCGATCCGCCGCGATCCAGTCGCTGACCAGGCTCCAGTGGCTACCGTCCCATTGCTGGACCCGCGCCGAACCGCCGCCTTCATGGTCGCTGCAGGACAGTTTCAGGTTCTGCATCAGGCCGTAGAAGCCCATGGCCTTGAGTCGCGCATCATCGATATCCAGATGCTCCAGGCCCCAACGCCCTTCTTCGCCATGCAGCGGCCGCTTGCCGAACTTGGCCTGCCCGGTGCGAATGGCTTCCACCGCAATCGCCGCGTTCACCAGCCCGGAGTTGTAGTAGACGCTGCCGAAGTTGTTCAGGTCCTTGAGGTCGCTCTTGCCCTTGTCGAGGATGTGTTGCTTGAGGCGCTTGTGGATCTCGAAGTCCGCGCCCGCCGGGTAAGGCGTCAACGCCAGATAACCCTTGGCCGCCGCACCCGCCGGCAACACATCTTCGCTGGAACTGGCCCAGATATCACCGACGATATGGTCCACCGGGAAGCCAAAGCGCGCGGCGGTCTTGACCGCTACCGGCGTCGATACACCCCAGGTCCGCAGGAACACCCAGTCCGGATTGAGCTGGCGAATCTGCCGCCATTGCGCCGACTGTTCGTTGCCCGGATCAGCTACTGGAATCTGGATATTCTCGAAGCCGTATTTTTCCGCCAGCAGTTTCAGCGGCCCGAGGGTTTCACGGCCATAGGCCGAGTCATGGTAGACGGTGGCGATCTTCTTGCCCTTGAGCTTGTCGAAGCCGCCTTCGCGCTGGGCTATGTAATTCACCAGGGTTGAGGCTTCGCTGTAGAAGGTCAGCATCACCGGGAAGTTATAGGGGAAGACCTTGCCGTCGGTGGCCTCGGTGCGCCCGTAACCGAGGGTGATCAACGGTATCTTGTCGACTTCCGCGCGCTCGCTCAGGGCGTAGGCCGCCGGCGCGCCGTTAGGCTGATAGACCGCCACCGGCGCGCCATCCAATCCATTCTTGAAGCGCTCGTAGCACTCGATGCCCTTCTCCGCCGTCCATTCGGTTTCACACTCCTGCCAGACCAGCTTGACGCCGTTGATCCCGCCTTCCACCTCGTTGATGTAGTTGAGGTAGTCGATCATCCCGGCCCAGACCTGCACGCCGCTGGAGGCATAGGCGCCGACCCGGTAGGTGGCCAGGGGGAAGAATTGCTGGTCGGACGAGGCCTGGGCCATCGGCGCCGCAGTGCCGAGAACCGTCAGGGCCAGGGCCGTAGCCGTCAGTGAACGTTTGAAAAGTGCACGCATGGTGGAATCGTTCTCCAGGGATGGGAAATCGGAAGTCAGAAGCGCAACGGCCAGTGCCGGAGCCGTTCGCGGGTGTTGCTCAGCAGGCGGATCAGCCCTTCCGGCTCCTTGATCAGGAACAGGATGATCAGCACGCCAAAGATGATTTTTTGCAGGTTCTGCAACTGCCCGGCATCCACCGCGCCACCGAGCAAGGCCTGCCCGAGATGGCTGAGGAGGATCGGCAGCAGGCAGATAAAGGCCGCGCCGACGAAGTTGCCGGCGATGCTGCCCATGCCGCCGATAATGATGATGAAGAGGATCTGGAACGACCGATTGATATCGAAACTGCCGGCGCTCGCGGTGCCCAGGTAGGCGAACGCCCACAGCGCCCCGGCGATGCCCAGGTAGAACGAACTGACGGCAAATGCCAGGCGCTTGTAGCGCGCCACCGGAATACCGATCACCGCCGCGGCCGTGTCCATATCGCGGATCGCCATCCAGTTGCGCCCGGTCTGGCTGTTCACCAGGTTGCGCGCGACCCAGGTCAGCAGCAGCACCGTGACCAGGGTCAGCAGGTAGCGGCCCACCGGGGTGTTCAGGTCATGCCCGAGCAACGACAGACTCGGTGCGGAAATGGTCCCGGACGATCCGTAGTTGTAGAACCAGGGAAACTTGACGAACAACCACTCGAGGAAAAACTGCGCGGCCAGGGTGGTGACCATCAGGTAGAAGCCCTTGATCCGCGAACTGGGCAGGCCGAACAGCAAGCCCACCAGGCCACTGATAATGCCACCACCCAGCAGCGCCACGGGCAGGCCCAGTTCCGGCAGGCGCAGCAGAAAGCCGTAGGTGGCAAAGGCCCCCACTGCCATGAAACCCGCCGCGCCGACCGAGGTCTGCCCGGTGTAGCCGGTCAGCAGGTTGAGCCCCAGCCCCGCCAGGGACAGCACCAGGAACGGGATCAGGATCGCGCTCAGCCAATAATCGTTGCCCACCAGCGGCACAACGCCAAATGCCAGCACCAGCAGGCCGAGCAACGACCATGGCAGGCGCCGCTCGATCAGCACCCAGGGTGCGGTTTCACTCATTACGGGAACGGACATGCTTCAGACTCGCTCAATGGCCCGCTCGCCGAACAGGCCGGCCGGGCGGATATACAGGAAGGCCAGCGCCAGGACATAGGCGAACCAGGGCGTGATGCCGCCGCCGATCAGCGGCCCGATATAGACTTCGGCGAGGTTCTCGGAGGCGCCGACGATCAACCCGCCGACAATCGCCCCGCCGATCGAGGTGAAGCCGCCGATGATCAGCACCGGCAAGGCCTTGAGCACCACCAGCGACAGGGAAAACTGCACCCCCTGGCGTGCGCCCCAGAGCAGGCCCGCCACCAGACCGACACAGCCGGCCACCGCCCAGACGATCTGCCAGATGCGATTGAGGTTGATGCCGATGGACAGTGCCGCCGTGGTGTCGTCGGCCACCGCCCGCAGCGACACGCCGATCCGGGTCTTGTTGAACAGCAGCGCCAGGACCACCACCAGGACCACGGCGGCAGCGGCGGCAATCAGGTCGAACTGGCTGAGCATCATCCCGTGGACAAACAGCGGTACGTCGTGGATGCCCAGGTCCAACGCACGGACCTGGGAGCCCATCAGCCCTTGTGCCAGGCCTTCGATAATGAACGACAGGCCCAGGGTCGCCATGAACAGGGTGATCTGCGAACGGTTGACCAGCGGCCGCAATACCAGGCGCTCGATCAGCAGCGCGCCGATCACCATCACTCCGACCGTCAGCAGCAACGCCAGGGCGAACGGCACGCCTTGGTCGTGAAGACTGACAAAGGTCAGCGCGGCAAACAGCAGCATCGAGCCCTGGGCAAAATTGAACACGCCGCTGGCCTTGTAGATCAGCACGAAGCCGATGGCGACCAGCGAATACAGGGTCCCGGCGAGTAATCCGCCGATCAGGGTTTCGAGAAAAAACGCCATCAGTGCACCGCTCCCAGGTAGGCCGCGATCACTTCGGGATTGCCCTGCACTTCGGCCGGCGTGCCGTCGCCGACCTTGCGCCCGTAGTCGAGCACCACCACATGATCGGACAAACCCATCACCACCCCCATGTCATGTTCGATCAGCACCACGGTGGTACCGAGGTCGCGATTGACGTCGGCGATAAACCGCGCCATTTCCTGTTTTTCTTCGGCGTTCATACCGGCCATGGGCTCGTCCAGCAGCAATAGCGTGGGACCGGCGATCAATGCCCTGCCCAGCTCCACGCGTTTTTGCCGGCCATAGGACAAGGTGCCCACCGGCACATCGCGCACGGCCTGGAGTTCAAGCAACTGGAGAATGTGTTGGGCCTTGAGGCGAAAGGCCTCGGCCTCCCGACGCGCCCGGGACAGGCCCAGGGCCTGTTCGAGAAAGTGGCTGCGCATATGCCGCGACAGCCCGGTCAGGAGGTTGTCGATCACGCTCATCTTCTTGAACAGCGCATTGTTCTGAAAGGTCCGGCCAATGCCGCGACGGGCCGCGTCCAGGGGATCGATACGGTGAAAGCGCTGCTGCTCGAAGACGATCTCACCGCTGTCGAAGCGGTAGACCCCGTTCAACAGGTTGAGCAACGAGCTCTTGCCCGCGCCGTTGGGCCCGATCAGGGCGCAGATCTCGCCGCGCGGCACGTCGAATGACAGTGCATTGATGGCCTTCACGCCCTTGAACGACAGCGACACGTCACGTACTTGCAAAATAGGTTCGAGCGTACTCATGCGCTTTTCCGTCCTGGGGCATCGACCCGCCATTGATTGAAGGCCGCCGGGACTTTCGATGGCGTCGCCGGTTGCCAGATGTATTGCAGGCGCTGAAAGCCCAGCAGGCGCCGCACACGCTGCTTGAGCAGGCGGGCCACGAGTCGTTCGGGATGGGCCAGTGACCATTCGCACAGGCGCCGGCGCCAACTGCCCGGAGGAGCCAAGCGTTGTTCGATTTCGTCGGCCAGCACTTGCAGGCGCTCCGCTGACAGCAGCAGGCCGGACGGCGCGAGTTCCCGTCGATCACGGCTGGCGCTGTCGCGGCTTTCCGGGAAGGCCAGGCTGTGGCCGGTGTTCAGCCATTGCTCCAGGACCACGCTCAAGCCGCCCCGCCATTGGGTATCTTCTTCACTCCATAGCTGAGGTTGGGCGCCTGTTGCACGCCACCGCACCAGCGGACGCGGCTCCTGGTTGTCGCCACCGAGGCTGGCGAAGGCGAGCACGTTTTGCCTCGGCGAACCCGGCTGGCGTCCCGGCAGCTGATTGGCGATCAGCACTGCTGGGGCGGCACTTGAATCGCCGGCAGCTAGCCAATTGAGCAGTTGCTGGCGACTGTCGACAAAGCCGTGGCTGGGGTGCAGGCGCCAGAACGCTTGGTCGAGGGCTTCTGCGTTCAGGTCCGAGGCCAGGCTGAAGACCAGGCCACCGATGGAATGGGCGGCCAGTGCCAGCAGCAACAGGTTCGGTTCCTGGGCGCCGCTGACGGCCAGGCGCGAGTCGGCAGTGAAGCCTTGTTGGCGCAGGCCATCGGCCAAACGCTCGACTTCGCGCAAGGCATCGATCCAGCGCCAGCTGTGCCATTGCCCGTGGCGCTTGTGGCGCAAGGCGCTCTGCAACGGGCTGACCTGGGCCCAGTGGCGCAGCTGCTCAAGAGCACCCGTAAAGATCGAAACCGTTTCAGGGTGCGGCGGATGGATGACGGGCGGACGTTTCAGTTCATGCACGCTCATGGCGGAACCTCGTTCAGTCGTTTGGCGTGCGGTGGTCCGCTGGCGATTGTGAAATACAGGTTTTTCGGTCGGTAATCAGGCCGAACGCAGGCTCTTCTCCCGCAACGCCGCCAGATCCCTATACCCCGCCCCCGGATGGATATCCGCCAGCTTCGGCCCCGCGCCGAACAGCTTCTCGCGCAAGGTCCCCGGGGCATACTCGGTCTTGTACACACCACGCTTCTGCAACTCCGGCACCAGCAAGTCCACCGCGTCGACAAAGGTCTCGTGGGTCAGCGCATAGGCCAGGTTGAAACCGTCGACATCGGTCTCTTCAACCCACTCCTGCAGCAGATCCGCCACGGTTTCCGGGCTGCCGACAAACAGCGGCCCAAACCCACCGATCCCGACCCAGTCAGCCAGTTCATTGGGCGTCCAGATCCGGTTCGGGTCCGCCGTGGAAAAGGTCTCCACCGCCGACTGGATGGCATTGGTGTGCACATGCCGCAGCGGCTCATCGGGCTTGAACTGGCTGAAGTCGATCCCGGTCCAGCCCGAGATCAGTGCCATGGCGCCCTCGTAGCTGACATAGGATTTGTATTCCTCGAACTTGGCCTTGGCCTTGGCATCGGTCTCGCCAAGGATCACCGTCTGCAGGTTGAAGATCAGGATGCTTTTCGGGTCCCGACCCGCCTCGGCCGCGCGCCGACGGATATCGGCCACGACCTTTTTCAGCAGCACCTTGGACGGCGCGGCGACAAACACGCACTCGGCATGCTCGGCGGCGAACTGCTTGCCACGGCTGGACGCGCCGGCCTGGTAGAGCACCGGGGTACGTTGCGGCGACGGCTCGCACAGGTGAATACCCGGCACCTGGAAGTGTTTGCCGACATGCTGGATCTCGTGGATCCTGCTCGGGTCGCTGAACACCTTGCGCGCCCGGTCGCGCAGGATCGCGCCGTCTTCCCAACTGCCTTCCCAGAGTTTGTAGCAGACCTCCAGATACTCCTCGGCATAGTCGTAACGGGCGTCATGTTCGGTCTGGGCACGCTGGCCGAGGTTCTTCGCACCGCTTTCCAGATACGAAGTGACGATGTTCCAGCCGGCGCGCCCCTTGGTCAGGTGATCGAGGGTGGAAAGACGTCGGGCAAAGGGATACGGATGCTCGAAGGACAGCGAAGCCGTGAGGCCGAACCCCAGGTGCTCGGTCACCAGCGCCATGGGCGGAATCAACTGCAACGGGTCGTTCACCGGCACCTGGGCCGCCTGGCGAATCGCCGCATCGCCATTGCCGTTATAAACGTCATAGATGCCCAGCACATCGGCGATAAACAGGCCGTCGAACTTGCCACGCTCAAGGATCTTCGCCAGGTCGGTCCAGTACTCCAGGTCCTTGTATTGCCAGGAACGGTCACGCGGGTGAGCCCACAGTCCGGGCGACTGATGGCCGACGCAGTTCATGTCGAAGGCATTGAGGCGGATTTCACGGGACATCGACAGCACTCCTGGCACTCGGCGGAACCACGCCATTGAGGCGCAAGTCACCGATCAATCGGTATTTGAGATGCAACGGATCCTGGAGCGGATCATGGCTGGGCGACCACTCGGGGCGTTGGCCGGTCAGTTCCTGTTCAACCTGGCCGACCTGCGCCAGGGCTTCGGCGATGGCAATACTGGCTTCGGCGACGGCAATGGTCTTTTCGGCCTCGTCCTGGTTGCCGGCGGCAATGCGTTCGGCGCGCTCCAGGAGCGCCGCCGCCACCTCGATGCGAATCTGCAGGTCGCCGAACTTGCCGATGACCTGGTGATCGTTGGCCAGTTGGGCATGGGCGCGCGCAACGCCGAGGGTCCGTTCCAGGGATTGGCGGGCGTTATGCAGGTCGCTCGCCACCCGGGCCAGGGCGGGCTGGTGGCTGGCGGGATGAGTCAATGCGTTCATCGTGGGCTCCTAGTTCCAGGCATGTCGGGCCGGCTTGACGCCGTTGAGCAGGTAGTTGCCGATCAGGTGATATTTCCAGCGCGCCGGGTCATGCAGGGTGTGGGTGCGGGCGTTACGCCAATGGCGATCAAGGTTGTGCCTGGCCAGTACCGAACGGGTGCCGGCCAGTTCGAAAATCTTGCTGCTGGCCAGCAACGCGATTTCGGCGGACAGCACCTTGGCCTGGGCCACCACCACGGAGGCCAGGGCAACACTGTCTTCGCTGGGCTGCGCCAGGGCGTGGTCGACTGCCAGGCCGGCCTTTTCCAGGATGGCTTCGGTGCCGTGTACCCGCCATTCAAGATCGCCGATGGCAGCCTGGGTGAACGGGTCCTGCCAGCCATGTTCCTGCTGGCTGTCGATCCACGGCCGCGCTTGACGGGCATGACGCTTGGCTTCTTCGAGGGCACCGACGGCAATACCGGTGTCGACCGCCGCCTGGATGATCTGGGAAATCGGGCCGTTGGCGGTGGGCCGGTCGAAGGCCTGGTGGGCTGGAATCACGCTGCTGCGCGGTACCTTCACGTCGTTGAACAGCGCATTGCCGCTGGCGGTGGTGCGTTGGCCGAAGCCGTCCCAGTTATCGACGATAGTCAGACCCGCGGTGCCCTGCTCGACAAAGGCGATCTGCGCATTACCGGCCTCGTCGAGCCCGACCACCGGGACGATATGGGCGAACAAGGCGCCGGTGCAGTAGAACTTCTCACCGTCGATATGTGCGGTGTCGCCGTCGAAACGGATACCGGTGTTGAAGGTGCCGGCATTCTTGCTCTTGGCTTCGGAGAAGGCATTGCCGAAGCGATAGCCTTGCAGCACCTTGGCGAAGTAGTAATGCTTTTGTTCCTCGCTGGCGGTTTGCAGGAGGATGTCCAGCACACCGAGGTGGTTCTGCGGGATCTGGCCAAGGGACGAGTCGGCAGCGGAAATGATCTTGATGACTTGCGCCACCGTCACATAGGAAACACCGGCACCGCCATAGGCTTTGGGAACGGTGATGCCCCA
The DNA here is from genome assembly GCF_013385425.1 of Pseudomonas gingeri. Classification (GTDB taxonomy): domain Bacteria; phylum Pseudomonadota; class Gammaproteobacteria; order Pseudomonadales; family Pseudomonadaceae; genus Aquipseudomonas; species Aquipseudomonas gingeri_D. The sequence goes on from NZ_JACAQA010000003.1 coordinate 308,539, forward strand.
CAGGCCGCTGGCGGCGAATTCATCGAGTTCGGCGGCGGGCAGGCGTCGCTCGCGGTCGCGTACGCCGGCTTCGACGGCAAAACGCGCTGCGAGGGTTCTGGCCGCGGCAATGGCCTCTTCATCCGAACGGATGATATGGGCGGTGTAAGCAGGTTTGGCGACAGTTGTCATAGACCGACTCCCGAGTCCTTGAAAATGCAAAACGCATGACAAGGACATAGCAGGAGTCGTGCCTGAAATTAAAATCTATATTTTTCAGTCATTTAAAATAAAAACCTAGAATTGATCGCAGCTGTAAAACAGCAAACTGTCCAGACACTGTTGCCCTGGCAACAGTTGGTATTGGGGCAGATGGAGATGGAAATTTAAGAACACCGCGAACCTGTAGGAGCCTGGCTTGCCAGCGAAGAGGCCCTTGAGGCCGCCAAAAGCTTCGCGGGCAAGCCACGCGCCTACAATACAACGTTGCGGATAAAGCGCGTCGCCACATCACCATCGTTGCGATAGCCGTGGGGCTGGTTGCTGGGAAACATAAAGAACTCCCCCGCCGCTACCAACCGCGGCTGCTCCCCGAGCACCACCGTCAGGCAACCTTCGAAGACATAGATCTGCTCACTCCAGCCATCGCAGTCCGGCTCCGAGTCATAACGCTCCCCCGGCTCCAGGCGCCACTCCCAGAGTTCGACTTCGCGACTGGCCATGGCCTTGGCCAGCAACACCGCCTTGCTCCCCGGAATCACCCCGGCCCAGGCCACCTCGTTGATCCGACTCGGGTCGCGGACATCCGGCGCCTGGATCAGATCGCTGAAAGCCACACCCAACGCCTCGGCCACCCGGTCCAAGGTGGTCAGGCTGACATTCTTCTCCCCTGCCTCGATCGCCACCAGCATACGGCGGCTGACCCCGGACTTTTCCGACAACGCGGTCTGACTCAACTGAGCCTCATGGCGCAGTCGACGCACGTTCAAGCTGACGTGTTGCAACACCGAAGCCCGTTGCGAAGTTTCTTTGTGCACTATATTGCTCACTTGGTTGGTTTGCGCAGTATACTGCCCAGCTTCGGCGCATTGTGCGTCTCACCCGAATAGTGTGCAAGGCCATGACTGCGGCGAACCCCAACACCTCGTTTGCCTCGACCCTGCGGTTCAGCAAGGCCGAGTGCGTGCTGATCCTGATCACCATGGTCTGGGGCGGTACCTTTCTGCTGGTGCAGAACGCCATGACCGTCAGCGGCCCGATGTTTTTCGTCGGACTGCGCTTTGCCGCGGCGGCGTGCATCGTCGCCTTGTTCTCGGCCCGCAGCCTGCGGGGCATTACGGCTTTCGAGCTGAAGGCGGGATTCTTTATCGGCACCGCAATCATGCTCGGCTACGGTCTGCAAACCGTGGGCCTGCAAAGTATTCCCAGCAGCCAGTCGGCATTTATTACCGCGTTGTACGTGCCTTTTGTGCCGCTGCTGCAATGGCTGGTGCTGGGCAAGCGTCCGGGGCTGATGCCGAGTGTCGGGATCATGCTGGCGTTTACCGGTTTGATGCTGTTGTCCGGGCCCAATGGCGCGAAGCTGAATTTCAGCTCCGGGGAGATCGCCACGGTGATCAGCGCCATCGCGATTGCCGCCGAAATCATCCTGATCAGCAACTATGCCGGCAAGGTCGATGTACGGCGGGTGACCGTGGTGCAGTTGGCCACGGCGTCGATCCTGGCGTTTCTGATGATCGTGCCGACCCAGGAGGCGTTGCCGGAGTTTTCCTGGTTGTTGTTGGCCAGTGCCGTCGGCCTCGGGGCCGCCAGTGCGGCGATTCAGGTGGCGATGAACTGGGCGCAGAAGAGTGTTTCGCCGACCCGTGCCACCTTGATCTATGCCGGGGAACCGGTCTGGGCGGGGATTGCCGGGCGTCTGGCCGGTGAGCGCCTGCCGGGGATTGCGCTGCTGGGGGCGGCGTTGATTGTCGCGGCGGTGATCGTCAGCGAGTTGAAGACCAAGGGCAAACAACGGGCCGAGGCAGTCGAAGAGGCTGCGGAAGCCGAAGGGCTGGATCCGAACAAATAAACAGGGCAAATCAGGCATTTGCCACCTACCTTGTAGGATTCTGCCACAGGTTCTGGGTTGGTGATCTCCGGCGCGCCACGTATGATCCTTCGCAAACTCCTGCAGATTAGAAGCCTATGTCCCTGATAGTTCTACTGCTTCTGCCTTTTATCGGCAGCTGTCTGGCGGCCCTGCTGCCGCATAACGCCCGCAACAGTGAATCCATCCTGGCCGGTGTCATCGCCCTGGTCGGCACCCTGCAGATGGCGCTGCTCTACCCGCAGATCGCCCACGGCGGTGTGATTCACGAAACCATCAATTGGCTGCCCAGCCTGGGGCTGAACTTCGTCCTGCGCCTGGATGGCTTCGCCTGGTTGTTCTCCATGCTGGTGCTGGGCATCGGTACCCTGGTGTCGCTGTACGCTCGCTACTACATGTCGCCGGAAGATCCGGTGCCGCGCTTTTTCGCCTTTTTCCTGGCCTTTATGGGCGCCATGCTCGGCCTGGTGCTGTCCGGCAACCTGATCCAGATCGTGTTCTTCTGGGAACTGACCAGCCTGTTCTCCTTCCTGCTGATCGGCTATTGGCACCACCGCAGTGATGCCCGTCGCGGTGCCTATATGGCGCTGACGGTTACCGGCGCCGGCGGTCTGTGCCTGCTGGCGGGGGTATTGATTCTCGGCCATGTGGTCGGCAGCTATGACCTGGACACTGTGTTGGCGGCCGGCGATAAAATCCGTGCCCACGTCCTGTACCCGGTCCTACTGCCACTAATCCTGATCGGCGCCCTGAGCAAGAGCGCGCAGTTCCCATTCCACTTCTGGCTGCCCCACGCCATGGCCGCGCCGACTCCGGTTTCGGCCTATCTGCACTCGGCGACCATGGTCAAGGCCGGGGTGTTTCTCCTCGCCCGACTGTGGCCGTCGCTCTCCGGCAGCGACGAGTGGTTCTGGATTGTCGGCGGTGCCGGCGCCGCAACCCTGATGCTCGGCGCCTACTGCGCCATGTTCCAGAACGACCTCAAGGGCCTGCTGGCCTACTCCACCATCAGCCACCTGGGCCTGATCACCCTGCTGCTGGGCCTGAACAGCCCACTGGCCGCCGTGGCCGCGGTGTTCCACATTCTCAACCATGCGACCTTCAAGGCCTCGCTGTTCATGGCCGCCGGCATCATCGACCATGAAAGCGGCACCCGCGATATCCGCAAGCTCAGCGGCCTGATCAAGCTGATTCCGTTCACCGCGACCCTGGCGATGGTCGCCAGTGCCTCCATGGCCGGGGTGCCGCTGCTCAACGGCTTCCTCTCCAAGGAAATGTTCTTCGCCGAAACGGTGTTCATCAATTCCACGGCCTGGGTCGAAACGGCCCTGCCGGTGATTGCCACCCTCGCCGGCACCTTCAGCGTCGCCTACTCGCTGCGCTTTACCGTCGATGTGTTCTTCGGTCCCAAGGCCACCGACCTGCCCCACACGCCTCACGAGCCGCCGCGCTGGATGCGCGCGCCGGTGGAACTGCTGGTGTTCACCTGCCTGCTGGTGGGGATTTTCCCGGCCCAGGTGGTCGGTTCAATCCTCGCCACCGCGGCCCTGCCGGTGGTCGGCGGGGTCTTGCCCGAGTACAGCCTGGCGATCTGGCACGGCCTGAATGCGCCGATGATCATGAGCCTGATCGCCATGTCCGGCGGCGTGCTGCTCTATCTGCTGCTACGCAAGCAACTCAAGCGTGGCCGTTTCAGTCGTCCGCCGCTGATCGGTCGCCTCAACGGCAAGCGCCTGTTCGAGCGCTGCCTGGTGACCATCATGCGCTACGCCCGGCGCATCGAGCGCCGGGTCAGCACCCAGCGCCTGCAAACCCAGTTGTTCCTGCTGGTGCTGGCGGCGGTGGTTGCCGGCCTGATCCCGATGCTGCACAGCAGCCTGTCCTGGGGCGACCGGCCGAAGATCCCCGGCTCCATTGTCTTCGTCACCCTCTGGTTGCTGGCCATCGCCTGCGCCCTGGGCGCCGCCTGGCAAGCCAAGTACCACCGGCTGGCGGCCATGATCATGGTCAGCGTCTGCGGCCTGATGACCTGCATCACCTTTGTCTGGTTCTCCGCGCCGGACCTGGCCCTGACCCAACTGGTGGTGGAAGTGGTGACCACGGTGCTGATCCTGCTGGGCCTGCGCTGGCTGCCACGGCGTATCGAAGAGGTCTCGCCGCTGCCGAGCAGCCTGCGCAAGGCGCGGATTCGCCGCCTGCGCGACCTGCTGTTGTCGGTCGGGGTCGGCGGCGGTATGGCCCTGCTGTCCTACGCCATGCTGACCCGCCAGACGCCCAACGATATCTCCTCGTTCTACCTCAGTCGTGCCCTGCCCGAAGGGGGCGGCAGTAACGTGGTGAACGTGATGCTGGTGGACTTCCGTGGCTTCGACACCCTCGGTGAAATCACCGTGCTGATGGCCACCGCCCTGACCGTGTTCGCCCTGCTGCGCCGCTTCCGTCCGCCGAAGGAAAGCCTCGAACTACCCAACCAGCAGCGCCAACTGGCCCCGGACGTGGCCACCGATCTGGTCAACCCGCGCAGCGCCAGCGACACCGCCCTGGGCTTCATGATGGTGCCGGCGGTGCTGGTGCGCCTGCTGCTGCCGATCGCCTTCGTGGTCTCGATGTACCTGTTTATGCGCGGGCATAACCAGCCGGGTGGCGGTTTTGTCGCCGGGCTGGTGATGTCGGTGGCGTTTATCCTGCAATACATGGTCGCCGGCACCCAGTGGGTTGAAGCACAGATGAGCCTGCGGCCGTTGCGCTGGATGGGCACCGGCCTGCTGTTCGCCACGGTCACGGGCCTGGGGGCGATGGCTTTCGGTTATCCGTTCCTGACCACCCACACCGCCCACCTGCATCTGCCGTTGCTGGGGGATATCCATGTCGCCAGCGCGTTGTTCTTCGATATCGGCGTGTACGCGGTGGTGGTCGGTTCGACCCTGCTGATCCTCACCGCCCTGGCGCACCAGTCGGTCCGCGCCCATCGGCCGAGCCAGCAACTCGGCGCCCAACCCAAGCCAGGAGCCGCCTGATGGAAGAAGTCATTGCAATTGCCATTGGCGTGCTCGCGGCCTCCGGGGTCTGGCTGATGCTGCGTCCACGGACCTTCCAGGTGGTGATGGGCCTCTGCCTGCTGTCCTACGGGGTCAACCTGTTTATCTTCAGCATGGGCAGCCTGTTTATCGGCAAGGAGCCGATCATCAAGGACGGCGTGCCCCAGGACCTGCTCAACTACACCGACCCGCTGCCCCAGGCCCTGGTGCTCACCGCCATTGTGATCAGCTTCGCCATGACCGCGCTGTTCCTGGTGGTGCTGCTGGCCTCGCGCGGCCTGACCGGTACCGACCATGTCGATGGCCGGGAGCCCAAGGAATGAACCCGATGTCGCACCTGATCATCGCCCCGATCCTGCTGCCGCTGCTCACGGCGGCGCTGATGCTGATGCTCGGCGAGAAGCACCGGCCGCTCAAGGCCCGCCTCAACCTGGGCTCGAGCCTGATCGGCCTGGGCATCTCGGTACTCTTGCTGATCGGCACCCAGGCCGGCGAAACCGGCTCCATCGGCGTCTACCTGCCGAGCAATTGGCAGGTGCCATTTGGCATCGTGCTGGTGGTCGACCGTCTCTCTGCGTTGATGCTGGTGCTGACCGGGATCATCGGCGTCAGCGCGCTGCTGTTCGCCATGGCCCGTTGGGACCGTGCCGGCGCCAGCTTCCACGCGTTGTTCCAGATCCAGTTGATGGGCCTTTACGGCGCTTTCCTGACCGCCGACCTGTTCAACCTGTTCGTGTTCTTCGAAGTCCTGCTGGCCGCTTCCTATGGCCTGGTCCTGCACGGTTCGGGGCGCTCGCGGGTGTCGGCGGGCTTGCACTACATCGCGATCAACCTGCTGGCCTCGTCGTTGTTCCTGATCGGCGCGGCGCTGATCTATGGCGTTACCGGCACCCTGAACTTCGCCGACCTGGCGCTGAAGATCCCGCTGGTGCCGGAAGCCGATCGCGGGCTGCTGCATGCGGGCGCGGCGATTCTCGCCGTGGCCTTCCTGGCCAAGGCCGGGATGTGGCCGCTGAACTTCTGGCTGGTGCCCGCCTACTCCTCGGCCAGCGCCCCGGTGGCGGCGATGTTCGCGATCATGACCAAGGTCGGGATCTACACGCTGCTGCGGCTGTGGACCTTGCTGTTTTCCGGCGAGGCCGGTGCCTCGGCGCATTTTGGCGGTGACTGGCTGATCTACGGCGGCATGGCGACCATCGCCTGCGCCGCCGTGGCAATCCTCGCCGCCCAGCGCCTGGAACGCATGGCCAGCCTGAGTATCCTGGTCTCGGCGGGGATCCTGCTCTCGGCCATCGGTTTCGCCCAACCGAACCTCACGGCCGGCGCGCTGTTCTACCTGGTCAGCTCGACCCTGGCCCTGAGTGCGCTGTTCCTGCTGGCCGAACTGATCGAACGCTCACGTTCGGCCAACGAACTACCGCTGGAAGAGGACATCGACCCGCTGCCCCGGCGGCTGGAGTCCTTGCACCCAAGGCCCGGCACCAACCTGGACGATGAACAGAAAGCCGTGGTCGGCCAGGTCATTCCCTGGACCATGGCCTTCCTCGGCTTGAGCTTTATCGCCTGCGCCCTGCTGATCATCGGCATGCCGCCGCTGTCCGGCTTTATCGGCAAGCTGGCCTTGCTCAGCGCCTTGCTCAATCCGAAAGGGTTGGGCATCGATGCGCCGATCTCCCTGGCGGCCTGGGGCCTGCTGGCCTTGCTGGTGCTGTCCGGGCTCGCTTCGCTGCTGGCTTTCTCGCGCATGGGCATCTCGCGTTTCTGGACACCCCAGGAGCGTCCGTCGCCAGCGCTACGGCGTTTCGAATGCCTGCCCATCTTTGCCCTGCTGGGCCTGTGCATCCTGCTGACCGTCAAGGCCGAGCCGCTGTTGCGCTACACCCAGGCGGCGGCTGACTCCCTCGACAACCCCGGACAGTACATCAGCGCCGTGCAGGCCGCTCGCCCGGTGCCGAACCCGACCACCGCCGTGGAGGTACAGCCATGAAACGCCTGTTCCCCGCGCCGTGGCTGTCCCTGGCGCTGTGGCTGTTGTGGCTGGTGCTGAACCTGTCGGTCAGCCCGGGTAACCTGCTGCTGGGTGCGGCCCTCGGCGTCTTCGCTCCGGTGATGATGGCGCCCTTGCGCCCGCGGCCGATCCGTATCCGTCGCCCCGGGGTGATGCTGCGCCTGTTTTTTCGGGTCGGTGCCGACGTGGTGCTGTCCAACCTCGCCGTTGCCTGGGGCGTGCTCAACGCCGGACGCCGCGCGCCGCGTTCGGCCTTCGTCAAGGTGCCCCTGGACCTGCGCGATGCCAACGGCCTGGCCGTGCTGTCGATGATCTGCACGGTGGTTCCCGGCACCGTCTGGTCGGAACTGGCCCTGGACCGCAGCGTCCTGCTACTGCACGTTTTCGACCTGGACGACGAAAGCGGTTTTATCCAGCACTTCAAGACGACTTACGAACGTCCTCTGATGGAGATCTTCGAATGAGCGCACTGCTCGCCAATGCGATCCTGCTGAGCCTGTTCATCTTCAGCGTGGCGCTGGTGCTGACCGTGGTCCGGCTGTTCAAGGGCCCGTCGGCGCAAGACCGGGTCCTGGCCCTGGACTACCTGTACCTGATTGCCATGCTGATGATGCTGGTACTGGGCATCCGCTACGCCAGTGATACCTACTTCGAAGCGGCGCTGCTGATTGCCCTGTTCGGCTTTGTCGGCTCGTTTGCCCTGGCCAAATTCCTTCTGCGTGGCGAGGTGATCGAATGAACCCGTTATCCCTCTGGATCGAAATTCCGGTGGCCTTTCTGCTGGTGGCCGCCAGCCTGCTCGCCCTGTGTGGCGCCATCGGCCTGTTGCGCATGAAGGACTTCTTCCAGCGCATGCACCCGCCGGCACTGGCCTCGACCCTTGGCGCCTGGTGCGTGGCGCTGGCCTCGATCCTGTACTTTTCGGCACTCAAGTCGGAGCCGGTGATCCACGCCTGGCTGATTCCGATCCTGTTGTCGATCACCGTCCCGGTGACCACCTTGCTGCTGGCCCGCACAGGGTTGTTCCGCAAGCGTATGGCCGGCGACGATGTGCCCGCGGAAGTCAGTAGTGGGCGTACCGAGGGCAAGGGCTGAGAGATTTGAAGGACAGTTCAATAGGCATTACAGGTCAGTTGGAAAATATAGCGTTGGTCGTAAAGTTTTCTACCAGCCAACGCTTCAACAGCCTCCAACTGTGAGGCACTAAGATCGTAGCCTTCATCCCCACGTTGAGGAGCAGACCACGCCATGACTGCTGACAATTGCTCCTCGCAGTCCTCAGGAAGCTCAATTTCAAAGGCCAGCAACTCGGTTTCTTTATCGAATGCTTCGATTATGTATCTCAAGGCTCTACCTCACGTGTTTTGTCGGCTGGTTTTGTCTGCTCACCTGTTTCCGAATTGAACTCTCCCAGGTGTTTTCCGCGTCTGTTGTACTTCTCGACTGCACCATGCTGGCTGTCCCACTCAAAAATAGTGCCGTCCTTGGTTTTCCAACGTTTGCGTAGATGACCACCACCTCGTACGGATGTTTTACGGGGTGTCACTTTGGCATCCGGAAAAGCCATCAGCCCTTTAGGCGCTGGGTAGTACGAATGATCCCCTCCAAATGGCTTCGAATACACCACATAAATCGACTTCAGCCCGGAGTCGAGCGGAAACGTAATGATCCGATCACCAAGGGTAACGTCGTCAGCGACCGGATAACCGTCGATCTGTGAATCCACCCCTTCCTCGATGGGATGCACAAGGATGCTGCCCATCGGCTGATCCGTGTGTTCCGGGAAAGTCAGTTCGGGGGTGAGCAGCGGGCCACCGTTGGGCGTCCAGAGCAGGGTGATGCCGTCGCCCAGATGGGCTTCCAGCGTGCGGCCGTCGGCCCTCCATTGGGCTTTGACAATACGGACGCTGTCCTCCCCGGAAGCCTCGGTGTGAATACCGTAGAGCTGCAACGCCCCTTCGGCGTCATGACGAAACTGGAAACGCACACGGGAGGCCGCCGCCGCCATCTGGCGCAGTTCGTCGTCGCTGTACAAGGTGCCGTCCCCCATACGGGCGGGGAGCATGCCGGCAATAAAGACCGTGGCACCACCACCGGCCACCATGGCGCTACGCAACATCCAGCGGAAACCCTGCTGGACGATGCCGCCTCCGGCGATTCGCCCCAGGGCCGCATCGGCTCCCAACGTGGCACCAAGCACGGCGGCTCCGGCGGGAATCGCCTTGGTTTTCGACACCATGACCTTGCCGAAATGGGAGGCCGGTTCCGTAGCCGTGCCCGCCTCCGTACAGCACCAGTTTGCGGGGTCACAGGACTTGGCAAAGATCGCGCCTTGTGACGGTTTCGGCTGCGACCATGGATCCTTCTTGAGGGGGATCTCCGGAGGCGCCGGGGCGGGGTCTTTCTGTTCGACACCACCGAAGCAGCCCCAGCTTTCGGTCCGCCAGTCAGGCTCCTTGCACCAGGAGCATGGCTGGCCGGGCCGACAGAAGAGGCAGTCTTTTTTGTCGCCTTTCTCGAAAAAATCATTGCTCCATTTCAAACCCATGTTCCTTCGTACTGGTTTGCAGTACGAAGGAACATGGGGGAGGTTTTCACGGCGATAAAGCCCCTGAAGAGTGTTTACAAAAAGCCCTTCAGCGTTTACAGATTGGTCCTACTCCAGACCGTCTACAGCGCGAATATCACCTGCTTTATGGGAGACGAGAAAACAACATGTTGATTGCCTTTGACGTACCGAAGGCGGGAGCTGGGAACCGATGAGCGTCGCCTACCAGAGCCTGCTGGAGTACACCCGCCGTATGAACCGGGTCCTAGAGCATATCGACCAGCATCTGGACCAACCGCTGGAGTTGGCCGAACTGGCGGAAATCGCCTGCTTCTCGCCCTTTCACTTCCATCGCCTGTTCAGCGCCTGGGTCGGTGAAACCCTCGGCGATTACCTGCGCCGGCGGCGGCTCGGTTGTGCCGCCCTGCAACTGGCCGAGCGCCCCGACGCCACAGTCCTGGAGATCGCGCTGGAGGTCGGCTTCGGTTCCGGCGAGGCCTTTTCCCGGGCGTTCAAGCAGCATTTCAATGTCACGCCCAGCGCTTGGCGCCAGCTCGAACCCGCACGCTGGGAACAGCGCCTGAATGAGATTCGTGAAAAACGCCGGGCGTCATTTCGCAATCCTGATCAGGCAAACGCCCTGCTTCTATCCGACCATGGCCTCTCCCACACCCCGAAGGACATGACGATGGACGTCACGATTGAAGAGATCCCCCCGACCCGCATCGCCTATATGCGTTATACCGGCCCCTATGGCCTGGGCATCGGTACGTTCTGGCGCGAGGTGTTCGCCCCCTGGATGGAGCGCAACGGCCTGATGGGCGAAGTGCGTTTCGGAATCGGCCTCGATGACCCGCAGATCACTCCCGCGGCCAAATGCCGTTATGACGCCTGCGTGCAGGTACCGGACGATTTCACCGGCAGCGGCGAGGCCACCCTGACCACCATGCCGGGCGGGCGTTATGCCGTCGCCCGGTTCAGCGGCCACGTCCGGGAGTTCCCGGATGCCTGGACCGAACTCTGCGGTGACTGGCTGCCCCGCAGCGGGATGCAGTTCGGCAGCGGGCCGCCGTTCGAACGTTATCCGAAGGACGCCCATTACGACCCGGTAGCCGGCACCCTCGACTGTGACCTGTGCATTCCCGTGCGACCGCTGTGAGCCCGGACCGAGGGTAACGCCAACGGTCGGCGTTACCCTCGGCAAACAACATATACTTATCACTTAACGATATTTAAAACTTTTCACTTATATCGATAAAATCACTTCAGATTCTGTCAGTCGAGGCTGAACACCCCCTCGGGCCAGGCTGGACTGGCGATAAGTGGACTTGTCGCCGGTGCCAGTCAGTTAAGGAAATGGGATCTCAAAAATGCCACCTAACCTGTAGGAGCAGGGCTTGCCCGCGAAGCTTTTAGCGTCCTCACGGACTCTTCGCCAGCAAGCCGGCTCCTACGGGTCATGTATTCGGCTTAACTGTCTGGCACCCCTTTCCATTCTCTCCAGGTCCTCCATGAACGCTATCAAGTCCCTGTCGTTGCAGGCCGCGCTGTGCGCCAGCGTGCTGTTGAACCTAGCCCCGTCCTCCTCGGCCCTGGCCGCGGGCCTGCTGGAAAAGGGTCGTAGCCAAGGTCTCAGCGCCGGTATCGCCAATGAGCAGCCGTACGCCTACATCGGCACCGACGGCAAGGTCACCGGTGCCTATGTCGATGTGCTCAAGGCGATTCTCGAACCGCTGGGCATCCACAAGCTGGAAACCCCGATCACCGACTTCGGTTCCCTGGTCCCCGGTGTCACCGCCAAGCGTTTCGATCTGATCGGCGAAGGCCTGTTCATCAACGCCAATCGCTGCAAGGTCATCGGTTTCTCCAACCCGATCACCCGCTCCGGCGGCGCCTTTATCGTCAAGGCCGGCAACCCTCTGAACCTGCACAGCCTCAAGGATGTCGCCAACAACGGCCAGGCACGCCTGGCCACCCAGGCCGGCACCAACCAGGTCCAGGAAGCCCGCGACAGCGGCGTTCCAGCGGCCAATCTGGTGCTGTTCGACAAGGACACCGAAGCCCTCTCCGCCCTCGAGGCCGGACGTATCGACGTGGTGTATTTCCCCGACGCGGAAATCATCGGCCTGCTCAAGAAAGCCGCCAACCCAGCTATCGAACGCGCCCTGCCTTTCGCGCAGATCCCCGATGCCCAGGGCAAGCCAAGCTGGAACTACCAATCCTATGGCCTGCCGAAAAACGATCCGGCCTTTACCCAGGCCTTCAACGAACAGTTGGCCAAGCTGCGGGCCTCCGGTGAGTTGCTGAAGATCCTGCAGAAATACGACTACACCGAAAACGAGCTGCCCGACCTGGACGTCACCGCCGCCCAACGTTGCAGCCAGTAACCAGACGCTGAAACGGCCTCAAACCCACACGAGTACAGGCCATGTCCCTCGATACCCCAGCCGTGGAAACGGCCCTGTTCATCGCGCGCCAGTTGGCCCATGGCGCGTGGGTGACCGTGCAGATCACCTTCCTCGCGGAACTGCTGGTACTGGTGCTGTCGCTGGTGATCGCGCTGATGCGCCTGTCGCCCTGGCGCGCGCTGCGCTGGTTCGCCACCGCCTATGTCGAGCTGCTGCGCGGCATTTCGGCCCTGGTGCTGCTGTTCTACCTGTTCTTTATCCTGCCGCTGTTCGGTATCAGCCTGTCGCCGATGACCACCGGGGTGATCGGCCTGGGCCTGACTTTCTCGGCCTACGGCTCGGAGATCGTCCGCGCGGCGCTGGTGAATGTCAGCGCCGGGCAACGTGATGCCTTGCGCGCACTGGACTTCGGGCCGCTGGCGGCCTTTCGGCGGATCATCCTGCCCCAGGCCCTGCCCTTTATGCTGCCGCCACTGGGCAACCAATTGGTCGAGTTGATGAAAACCACTTCGCTGGTGTCGTTGATCACCTTGAGCGACCTGACCTTTTCCGGCAATCAGCTGGTGACCACGCTGGGGCAACAGACGCTGATCTGGAGCATCGTGCTGGTCTGCTACTTCGTCATGGCCTGGCCGCTGACCTGGTTGGTGCGGCGTTATGAACATCACAGTTCGGCCTGGCGCCGGGAGTAACCATGGAATTCGACTTCGAGTTTGCCTGGTCGATCCTGCCCGACCTGCTGCGCGGCCTGCTGGTCACCGTGCAGGTGGTGGTGCTCGGTTTCCTCCTGGCGGTACTGCTCGGGCTGATCCTGGCGATTGCCCAACGCTCATCGGTCAGCGCAATACGGCGCGGCTGCCAGGGCTATCTGAGCTTTTTTCGCAACACGCCGCTGATGGTCCAGCTCTATGTGCTGTTCTTTGCCCTGCCCTCGGCCGGGATTACCCTGCCGGCGATCTCCACAGGGGTGATCGGCCTCGGGCTCTACTACAGCGCCTATATCGCCGAGGCCTATCGCGGCGCCATCGACGGGGTACCGGCGGGCCAGTGGCAAGCCGCCCGGGCGCTGGACTTCGACACGGCCACCACCTGGCGCCGAATCATCCTGCCCCAGGCCCTGAAACCCATGCTACCGGTGCTGGGCAACTACCTGATCGGCATGTTCAAGGAAACTCCGCTGCTGGCGGTGATCACCATTCCGGAGCTGTTCCAGGCCGCCAAGCAGGTGGCCGGGATGAGCTATCGCTACACCGAACCCTATACGCTGATGGCCGTGCTGTTCCTGATCATCAGTGTGCCGACTTCCCTGTTGTTCAAGTTCCTGGAAAGGCGCAGCCATGTCTGACGTTGCACACCTCGCGGCCACGGCGCCGGCACAGATCCGCCTCACCCAGGTGGTCAAGCACTTCGGCGCGACCCGGGTCATCGACCACCTCGACCTGAGCATTCCCCAAGGGCAGAAAGTCGCGCTGATCGGCCCCAGCGGTTCGGGGAAATCCACCGTATTGCGCTTGATCAAGGGCCTGGAAAGCTACGAGCAGGGCCGCATCGAGGTCGACGGCGTGGCGGTCAGCGCCAAGGGCGGCGGCTGGCGCTGGCCCGGCACGAAAAAAGCCCCGGTGGAGCATCGGGTCGGCATGGTCTTCCAGCAGTTCAACCTGTTCCCGCACCTGACCGTGCGGGAAAACATCACCGAGGCGCCGTTGCAGGTGCTCAAGGTCAGTCGCGAAGAAGCCCTGGACCGCGCCCAGGCCTATCTGGCGATGGTCGGCCTGAGCCACAAGGCCGATGCCTATCCCGCCCAGCTGTCCGGCGGCCAACAGCAACGGGTGGCCATCGCCCGGGCCCTGGCGATGCGTCCGAAGGTGATGCTGTTCGACGAGGTGACCTCGGCCCTCGACCCGGAACTGGTGGGCGAAGTGCTGGAGGTGATTCGCACGATTGCCCATGAGCAACAGGTGACCATGCTGCTGGTGACCCACGAAATGAAGTTCGCCCAGGACATTGCCGACCGGGTGCTGTTCATGGAAGCCGGGCGCATTGTCGCCGACGGCACGCCCCGGCAGATCCTGGTGGAGCCGGACAACGAACGCACCCGGCGCTTTCTCAATCGGGTCGAGCAGCGTTAACGGCTCGCCGTGCGCTGAAAAACGCCCGGCCATCGCGTTTTAGCAGGTCGAGCATGGTCTGCGCCGCTGGCGACAAGTAGGCGCCAGCACGCACCGACACCACCAAGGTACGCTTCATGGTGGTTTCCTTGAGCCGCACTTCCCGCAGGTGCGTCGCGCCCTTCACATCCTCCAGGGTTTCCCGCGCCAGGAAACTCAACAGGCGGGTCTGGCCGATAAGCCGCGGTAGCAGCGAAATGGTGTTGGTCTCGATCTGCACCGAGGGCAGCGGCAGATCGTGAGCCAGGAACACATTGTCGATCCAGCGGCGGGATGAAACACCCGATGCAGGCAGCACCCAACGATAACGCCCCAGCTCGCTCAGGCGAATCGGCGCGTCGAAGATCGGGTGATTGCGACTGGCAACCACCACCGCTTCGTCATCGAACAGCGGATGCGACAACAGCTGGGGGTCATCGTCGAACAGCGGGCAGATCACCATGTCCAGGCGGCCGGAACGCAGGGATTCGCGCAACATATCGTCCTGGCCGATCGCCAGGCTCAAAGTGATCTCCGGCGCCCGCTCCAGCAAGGCCGCAGTCAGTTGCGGCAGCAGGTATTCGGCCATGCTCGACGCGCAGCCCAGGCGGATATTGCCCAGCACGCCACTGGCGAAATCGCGTATTTCACGGTGGGTCTCGGCAATGCTCTGCTGCAACTGCCGACCGCGCTGCTGCAATAACTCGCCGACCGGCGTCAGCTTGATCCGTCGGCCCTCGCGCTCGAACAGCTTGGTGCCGAACGATTCCTCCAGCCGTTGGATGCTCTTGGTCAGCGCCGGCTGGCTGCGATTGAGCTTCTGCGCCGCGCGGCCCAGATGACCCAGCTCGGCAATGGTTTCAAAATAGGTGAGATCCCGCAGGTCCATTTCAATCAACCAAAGTTATCGTTTCATCACAATTAGAAACTAGACTTGATCGATCAGGCTATCAATAATTTACCCACTGCGCCGCTTTCAACGCCCTGCAACAGGAGCGTCCAGCGCTTTGGAGAGTGCTCTTGACCACATTATCATCCTCATCCTCCCGGCTTTCCCTGACCACCTGGCCGCGCTCGTTGCAATGGCTGGCCCTGCTGTTGCTGGCCGGCGGCAGCGGACAACTGCTCAAGTACGCCGAGTTGCCCGCCGGGCAATTTATCGGTCCGATGCTGGTGGCAATCGCCTTTGGCGTCAGTGGCGCCAGCATCCGTGTTCACCGCCAGGCGTTCCGCCTGGGCCAGGGTTGCATCGGCCTGCTCGCCGCCCACTCCATAACCCTGGCGGTACTGACGTCAATGGCCGACTCCTGGCACCTGATGCTGTTCGCCACGGTACTGACGGTGGGCCTGAGCGCCATGGTGGGCCTGGCGATGGTGCGTTTCGGCGGGATCCAGGCCAGCACCGCCGCCTGGGGCACCTCCCCTGGAGCGGCATCGGCCATGGTCGCCATGGCCGATGATTTCGGCGCCGACGGGCGGGTCGTGGCAACCATGCAGTATGTGCGGGTGGTCTGCGTGGTCATGATCGGGGCGCTGGTCAGCCATATGCTCGAAGCACCGGTCAACGGCAGCGAATCCCATGCCGCCGATGCCGCGCTGCATGGCTTCAACCTGCTCAACCTGGGGCTGACGCTGATCACCGTGGTGTTCGGCGTGGTGCTGGGCGCGCGCGTACCGGCGGGCGCCCTGCTGGTACCGCTGCTGATCGGTGCCGTCCTGCAACTGTCCGGGCTGCTGCATATCACCCTGCCCGCCTGGCTGCTGGCAATCGCCTACGGCGCCATCGGCTGCTACGTCGGCCTGCGTTTCGACCGCCCCACCGTGCTCTATGTCTGGAAACACCTGCCGGCCATGATCCTCAGCGCCATCAGCCTGATCGCCTTGTGCGCCGCCTCGGCCTGGGTCCTGGCGAAGTGGCTCGGCCTGGACTTCCTCTCGGTCTACCTGGCCACCAGCCCCGGCGGGCTCGACACCATGGCGATCATCGCAGTCGACACCCATTCGGATGTCGGCCTGGTCCTGGCGATGCAGACCTTGCGCCTGCTGGCGGTGATCTTCACCGGCGCGTTCTTTGCCCGGCTGGTGATTCGCTTCTCCCTACCCATCAAGCCTTAGGCACGACAAGACTCACCGATGACGAAGCATTCATGGCACAATCTGCGTCGTTACCTTAGTCAAAATACGAACGACATTGATTAAGATTTGTTTGAGAGTCATGCTGGTTTTGACGTTTTTTTCTCATTTCACCCTCTAAATTGCCGCCCCAGACAAACATGCGAATGATTCCCATTGTTTAACTGGGCCGGCGAACCGGGTGTAGATGCGCCGAAAATCGCCAGCCACCTCGACTACTAAAAGACTGCAGGAGCTACCCACGCAATGATTCCCCGTCTGCCTTCGTTTCTGAAAACCGCCTTTCTGACCACCGCCATGCTCAGCGCCGGCCACGCCTATGCGGCCCCAAGCGCCGACGGCATCGTGGTCTACAACGCCCAGCACGAAAGCCTGACCAAGGCCTGGGTCGATGGTTTCACCAAGGAAACCGGGATCAAGGTGACCCTGCGTAATGGCGACGACACCGAGATGGGCAACCAGATCGTCCAGGAAGGCGACAAGTCGCCAGCCGACGTGTTCCTGACCGAGAACTCCCCGGCCATGGTCCTGGTGGACAATGCCAAACTGTTCGCACCCGTGGCCCCGACCACTCTGGAACAGATCGGTGCAGCCTACCGTCCGGCCCACGGCAACTGGGTCGGCATCGCCGCCCGCTCCACCGTGTTCGTCTACAACAAGAGCAAGCTGACCGAAGCCCAACTGCCCAAGTCCCTGCTCGACCTCGCCTCGCCTGAGTGGAAAGGTCGTTGGGCCGCCTCGCCGGCCGGTGCCGACTTCCAGGCCATCGTCGCCGCCGTACTGGAACTCAAGGGCGAAGCCGCGACCCTGGACTGGCTCAAGGCAATGAAGACCAACGCATCGATCTATCGCGGCAACAGCGCGGTGCTCAAGGCGGTCAATGCCGGGCAAGTCGAAAGCGGTGTGATCTACCACTACTACAGCTTCGGCGACCAGGCCAAGACCGGCGAGAACAGCAAGAACACCTCGCTGCACTACTTCAAGCACCAGGATCCGGGCGCTTTTGTCAGCACCTCCGGCGGTGGTGTGTTGAAGTCGAGCAAACACCCGGAAGAGGCCCAGGCCTTCCTCAAGTGGATCACCGGCAAAGATGGCCAGGCGGTTCTCAAGAACGGCAACTCGTTTGAATACGCGGTGGGCGTGGGTGCCGAATCCAATGCGAAACTGGTGCCGCTCAAGGACCTCGACGCACCCAAGGTCGATGCCTCGAAACTCGACAGCAAGAAAGCGGTTGAGTTGATGACCCAGGCCGGAATCCTGTAATTGATCCCAGAGTCCATTTCCCCCCTGGACCCCGCCGCAGTCGCTTACGCGCCTGCGGCGCTTTCGCGCAAGCGATCCAGAAATTTCTTCGGGCGCCAGGGCAATGCCTGGATCATCGGGCTGTCCGTGCTGGTGTCCCTGCTGGCGTTGTTGCCGATCGCCTTCGTGATCCTGTCTTCCTGGCAAACCGGGTGGACCACCCTTGAAGCGCTGGTCTGGCGTCCGCGGGTGGCCGAGCTGCTGACCAACACCCTGTTGCTGATGGTCATCACCATTCCCCTCTGCGTGGCACTCGGGCTGGCCCTGGCCTGGCTGACCGAACGCACCGACCTGCCCGGCCGCCGCGCCTGGTCATTGCTGGCCACCGCGCCCTTGGCCGTACCGGCGTTCGTCCACAGCTACGCCTGGGTCAGCCTGGTGCCGCCGATCCACGGGCTGTTCGCCGGGGTGCTGGTCTCGGTGATCGCCTATTTCCCGTTTCTCTACCTGCCGATTGCCGCGACCCTGCGCCGCCTGGACCCGGCCATCGAGGATGTCGGCGAGTCCCTGGGGCTCAAACCCTGGGCGGTATTTTTCCGCATTGTCCTGCCGCAACTGCGCCTGGCGATCTGCGGCGGCGCCTTGCTGGTCGGCCTGCACCTGCTGGCCGAATACGGCCTCTACGCGATGATCCGCTTCGACACCTTCACCACGGCGATCTTCGACCAGTTCAAGTCGACCTTCAGCGGCCCGGCGGCCCATACCCTGGCCGGGATCCTGGCGCTGTGCTGCCTGGGCCTGTTGACCGTCGAATCGGCCGCCCGGGGCAAGGCCCGTTATGCCCGGGTCGGTTCCGGCAGCGCGCGGCAACAACGCACGGTACGCCTCAGCCGCAGCACCAAGCTGCTGGCGCTGAGCATCCCGATCGTCAGCAGCCTGCTGGCCCTCGGCGTGCCGCTGGTCACCCTGGGCAACTGGCTGATCGCCGGTGGCCGCGAGGTCTGGCAAATGGGCGACCTGCTGCCGGCCCTGGAACAGACGCTGCTGCTCGGTGCCGCCGGCGCCCTGCTGACCACCTGCGCGGCGGTGCCCGTGGCCTGGTTGTCGATCCGCTCGCCCGGACGCCTGCATCGCCTGCTGGAAAGCTGCAACTACATCACCAGCTCCCTGCCCGGCATAGTCGTGGCCCTGGCCCTGGTCACGGTCACCATCAACTTCGCCCGACCGATCTACCAGACCTCGATCACCGTCCTGCTGGCTTACCTGTTGATGTTCATGCCCCGCGCCCTGGTCAGCCTGCGCGCCGGTATCGCCCAGGCGCCGGTGGAACTGGAAAATATCGCCCGCAGCCTCGGGCGCTCACCGGTCCGCGCGCTCTGGTCGATCACCCTGCGTCTCGCCGCGCCGGGGGCCGCCGCCGGTGCCGCACTGGTGTTCCTGGCCATTACCAACGAACTGACCGCCACCCTGCTGCTCGCACCCAACGGCACACGGACCCTGGCCACCGGTTTCTGGGCCATGACCAGTGAAATCGACTATGCCGGCGCCGCGCCCTATGCGCTGCTCATGATCCTGCTGTCGCTGCCGCTGACCGGGCTTCTCTATCATCAATCCAAACGCACGGCTGGCCGATGAACGCTCTTGAAATCAACGCGCTGTACAAGTCCTTCGGTTCGCAAGCGGCCCTGGAAGATATCCATCTGTCGATTACCACCGGTAGCCGCACGGCCATCGTCGGCCCATCCGGCTCGGGCAAGACCACCCTGCTGCGAATGATCGCCGGTTTCGAGTTTCCCGACGCCGGGCGTATCACCCTCGACGGCCAACCGCTGGTGGATGCCCAGACCCAGGTCCCGGCCCACCAGCGGCTGATTGGTTATGTGCCGCAAGACGGCGCGCTGTTTCCCCATATGACAGTGGCCGATAACATCGCCTTCGGTATCGTCGACAAGGCTACCCGGCAACATCGGGTGGCCGAGCTGATGGACAGCGTGGCCCTGGAGCCGCAGATGGGCAAACGCTGGCCCCATGAGTTGTCCGGCGGTCAGCAACAGCGGGTGGCACTGGCCCGCGCCCTGGCGCAACGCCCTCGGTTGATGCTGCTGGACGAGCCCTTTTCCGCCCTCGACACCGGGCTGCGGGCATCCATGCGCAAGATGGTCGCGCGGCTGCTGTCCGAAGCCGGGGTGACCACTATCCTGGTCACCCACGACCAATCCGAAGCCCTGTCCTTTGCCGATCAGTTGGCGGTAATGCGCAAGGGCCGGCTGGTACAGGCCGGACACCCGATGGACCTGTACCTGCGTCCGGACGATGAGGACACCGCGCTGTTCCTTGGCGATGCGGTGATCCTGCCTGCCCTGATCGAAAACGGCTGGGCGCAATGCGACCTGGGCCGGCTGGCGGTCAATGATGAAGGCCGCCACGGCCAGGCGCAGATCATGTTGCGCCCCGAGCAGTTGCAACTCGCGGCCCAGGCGCCGGGACAAGCGGACGGCAACGGCAGCCCGGCGGTGGTCACCGAATGCGACTTCGGCGGCAACACCTGCACCTTGACCGTGGAGCTGAAGGCACCGGCCGCCGACGGACAGAAACGTTCATTGCTGGTGCGTAGCTCCGGCATGCACGCACCCCGGGTCGGCAGCCAAGTGCTGGTCTCGGCCCTGGGCCATGCCCATGTGCTGGGGCGCCAGGCCGTCCGCTAGCCGTTCACCACCTCGGCGCTGTTCACCCAGGGCGCAACCAGTCGCCGAGGTGTCCCGCAGGTCCGGTGCTTGAACACGAAGTGCCGGCACTTTTCTGCAAAGCCATTACGATCCTCGACCATATCCAGGCGCATCTGCGCCAACTCTTCGTCGCGGCAGCGCTCCATGTCTTCGACATCCCGGGCACGCCGGCGCTCGCGTACGGCTTTATAAAGAGGGTCGTGGGCGACACGCCGCGCCTGGGCCATCAACCAGTTGCCAAAGGCCTGCGGGCAACGCGGGCCGATGTCCTGGACCAGGCCGATTTCCAGCGCCTGGGCGACGCTGATCGGCAAGCAGTCTTCGCTGAGCTGCAGCGCACGCTCATAGCCCACCGCGCGAGGCAGACTGTAAGTCCAGTATTCGGAGCCATAGAGGCCCATGCTCTTGTAGTGAGGGTTGAGCACCACGCCACTGCGGGCGAACACCCCGTCGGCCGCCAGGGCCAGCATCACCCCACCGGCGCCGGCGCTACCGGTCAGGCCGCTGACCACCAGTTGCCGCGCGGTCAGCAACTCACGGCAGACATCGTTGATCGCGCGGATATTGGCCCAGGCCTCAAGCCCGGGCACCGCCGCCGCCTGGATCACGTTGAGGTGCACACCATTGGAAAAACTGCCGCGCCCGCCACGGAACAGCAGCACCTCGGTGTCCTGGGCCTTGGCCCAGCGCAGGGCACTGACCAACCGTCGACATTGCTCGGTGCTCATGGCGCCGTTGTAGAACTCGAAGGTCAGCTCGCCCACACCGTCCAGCTCACGATACCGGATCGGCTGGTAGGCCTCCTTGCAATACGGGTGGCTGGCGACAGACCAATTCAAGGTCGGCACCTTGTCGAGCCGACCGGCCAGCACATGCCGCGCCGGGCGTTTGAACGTCTCTTCCCCCGGCCGGGGTTTGCGCCGCAATGAGCCGATCCACAGGCTGCGGTCTCCGGTCGCCACCAGCACCGCATCGTCATGCACCGCCAGCAGTTGGCCCGGCGTTCCACAGCGGCTGTCGAGATGGGCGTCATAGAGGTAGCAGGATTCGCCCAGCAGTTCGGCGAGCACGCCGGGCTGGCCGTCGGCGGCGTCGATGCGCCGCTGGATCAGTTCGGCGTCATCCTGCCAACTGAAGGCGCGGTCGCTCTGCTTCATATTCGCTTGCAGACGCCCGCGAACCTCCGGCAAACGGTAATCCAGGGGCTGGGGCACAAAGTCTCTGCCGAACCGGGCCACCACGTCGTGGATGCAGGTCATGGCCGCGTCGGCCACCGGGCCGTTGTAGAGCTCGGACTTGCGAACGCCCGCCGGCATCTCGAATTCGCAGGTGGCCCAGATCGCCCCGCTGTCCATTTCCTCGGCGGCCTGCAAGGCGGTCACGCCCCAGGTGGGCAACTGCCGGGTGATCGCCCAATCCAGCGCACTGGCGCCGCGATCACCGACAATCCCGGGGTGGATGATCACCACCGGGCGCTGCGGATCCTGCCATAACCGGGCCGGCACCCGGTCCTTGAGAAACGGGCAGATCACCAGGGCCGCATCGGTGTTTTCGATCTGTTGGCAAACCGTATCTTCGTCGCTGAACAGCACCACACTGGGCACGTGCCCCGCTTCGCGCAGTTCCAACCAGGCGCGCTGGGTCAAGCCGTTGAATGCCGATACCAGCAGAACGATTTTCAATGAACGCATAACGGAACTCCTCCTTGAGCAATACGTCGGGCCCCACGCTGCAACGAGCAATCCATGGCCCGACCGGAGCCGCTACAGTAAAGCGCCCCACCCGCGGCACCTTGACCGAGGTCAACAGACAACCGTACGGCGGGAGCATTCGCGCAGCATCGATTTCTCGGCTAGGATTTTCCGCTCATGGAGTCGCCCGACTATTCAGCGGGCTTTTGAACAAGGAGAGAGAAATGAGTGCAGTTCGTCTTGCAGAGCGTGCCTATCGCAGTTGGTCCAGCCCCATCCTGCTGGAACTCAAGGAACGGGAACATCAGTTGGATCCGTCCGCCCGCGTTGCCCTGATCAATGTATTGCAAGAGCGCCGCCTGATCGAGAGCGACAGGCCTTCAGCCGTGGTGCAGCCCATCCGGCCGGGCATCGAGTGAAGGCAAGGCGCCCAGTCCGCGCAACCAGCCGTGTTCGGCAAACGCCAGCATCTCCTGGTCGCCGCGACTGTCGCCATAGGCAAACAGTACCCGCCCGCGCGCATCGCCCAACCAGTGCTGCAACTGCCGGACCTTTTCCGGCCCCCAGCAGTTGGGCGACGCCAGGCGTCCGGTAAAACGTCCGTTGCGAAACTCCAGTTGCGTGGCCAGTACCGCATCAAAACCGACGGCCGGGGCCCAGTGCTCGAGATAGAGCGTGGGCGATGCACTGACCAGCACCAGACGGTGCCCCAGGCGCTTGTGCGCCTCGATCCGTTCGAGCATTTCCGGACGGATCAGCGTCGGCAGGCGCTCGGCGACATAACGCGCCGCGGCCTCTTCCAGCTCGACCTGGCTCCTGCCACGCAGGGTGAACGCCAGAAACCGGGCCTTGGCCTCGGCCCGCTTGCACAGCCCCGTATACATACCCGCCAGCCAGGGCAAGACCAGCAGTCCGGCGATCAGGAAACGCCGGTTACCCACCTGGTAACGGACGAAATCCCGCAGGCTGTCGGTGGTGGTAATGGTGCCGTCAAAATCGAAGGCCACGCAGGTTACGGCTTGCGGCGCGGCACTGTTTGAAATCGTCATTGCTGTTTCACGCTCATGAACCGAACGGGCACAGTGTCTCACTCCTGCGCGACAATTGCCTGAACGACAGGTGTCGCCAATGCCCTTCCCTCACGAGCCCGCTCGCTCCCGCAACTGACCGCCTGGCTGCGGGAGCGGGTTTATCTCAGAGGCTTAGTGGCCCGTCTCGCAATTGATCATCCAGCTCACGCCAAAACGGTCTTCGAACATTGCGAAGTACTCGGCCCAGAAGGTCTTGGCCGGCGCCATATGGATGTTGCCGCCGTCGCTCAGGCCAGCGAACAGTCGCTTGGCCTCGTCAACGCTGTCGACATTGAGCGACACCGAAATGCCCTGCATTTTGCTGTACGGCTGATGCGGCGGACAATCGGAGGCCATCAGGCTGAAATCCCCCACTGTCAGGCGGGTATGCAGGATCTTGTCCCGGTTCGGTGCATCCTTGGGGATGCAGGCCTCTTCCGGCGCATCGGCGAACGACAGGGAAAACAGCTCGCCACCGAGCACCTTTTTGTACAGGGCAAAGGCCTCCTTGCAGTTGCCGTTGAAGGTCAGGTAAGGAATGATTTTCAGGCTCATGATGGATCTCCTGTTCTGGCAGGTTTTCAGGATTGACTGGACATCTTCGCGCGCAGGTGTTCTTCCTGTTCGCGCAACTCGGGGGTCAGGCTCTCGCCAAAGTCCTCGGCCTCGAAGATCTGGCGGATTTCGATTTCAGAGTCGCTGGCCATCGGGTTCGGGCAACGCTTGACCCAGTCGATGGCTTCTTGCAGTGACTGCACATTGAAGATCCAGAAACCGGCAATCAGTTCCTTGGTCTCCATAAAGGGTCCGTCGACCACACTCCTCTGTTTGCCGCTGAACTGCACGCGCACACCCTTGGCGCTGGGGTGCAGCCCCTCCCCGGCAAGGATTACACCGGCCTTGGCCAGTTCATCGTTATAGGCGCCCATGGCCGCCAGCAATTCGTTACTGGGCATTTCGCCGGCTTCTGATTCCGGGCTGGCTTTGACGATCACCATAAATCGCATGGTCATTTCTCCTGATGGTGGTGGTAGACAAAATCGACAAGCCGGCAGGCGGCTGTGTCGACTAATCGAACGGGCGAGCACGAAATCGACAACTTACGACAACTTTTTTCTGATCGCCGTTGGTCCGTTTCCGAGCGCGCAGAAGATCGGCGGTCGATATCGCCGCCCCTCATTCGACTGAGCCTAAGCATAGAAGTAGATCTTTCGCGCCCCGGTAAACCCGTCCGGCGGCCCCGAGCCAGAAAGGCATAGATCATCCGCCAGCCGCTGGAAGCTTCGCGGGCAAGCCCTGCTCCTACAGTTCAGCGTCGAATACAAATCCTGTGTACGACATAGATCTGTAGGAGCAGGGCTTGCCCGCGAATAGGCCCTCAAGATCGCTAAAAGATTCGCTGACCAGCCAAGCGCCTACAAGCCCACGCCGCTTACCTGACTGATATGGCATCGGGGCTCTATGCCGCGCCCCGAGAACGCACTAACATCGAAGAACCATTGCCTACGCCGCCCCCCACCAGAGAGGAAACATGGAGTCTCCTGCAGTCTCGATCGACCCGCGTTCAGATTTTGCCCTTGCGCTCTCCGGCGGTGGCGTTCGAGCCATGGTGTTTCACCTCGGCGTGCTCAGATACCTCGCCGAACAACAGGCCCTGGAACGGGTCACGCAGATTTCCACGGTGTCCGGCGGTAGTCTGCTGGTGGGCCTGATGCTTCACGAAAACCACGGCCAGTGGCCCGACTCCGCGACCTTCCTGCAACATATCTACCCCGCCCTGCAAGCCAGGCTGTGCTCACGCAGCCTGCTCTGGAGCGCCTTGCGCCAATTGTGCAACCCGCTGAATTGGCGCTTCCTGCTGTCCCGGGCGAACCTGCTGGCCCTGGCCCTGCAAAAAGAATGGGGAGTGACCGCCCTGCTGCCGGAGATCGCCGCCAAACCCGACTGGTCGATCAACGGCACCACGGCGGAAAACGGCAAGCGCTTTCGCTTCAAGCGCAGCAATATGGGTGACTACTCCATCGGTTACGCCAGCACCACCGGCTTCCCCCTGGCCCAGGCCCTGGCGGTGTCGGCGGCGTTCCCCGGTGGCATCGGCCCGCTGTCGCTCAAGACCCGCCGTTTCAAATGGATGCAGCGCGAATGGGAAGCCCCACTCAACAGCGCCGTCGAGATGCGTTTGCCGTTCAAGAAGCTGCGGCTCTACGACGGCGGCGTCTATGACAACCTCGGCCTGGAACCTTTTTTCGACGCAGCTACCGGACAGACCAAGCGCTACGAATACCCGATCATTCTCTCGGACGCGGGCGCACCGCTGAAGCCGGGGTTTGACGCCGGGGTGCTGAGCCCCTGGCGACTCAAGCGCCTGGCCGACATCATGTCCGACCAGACCCGGGCGTTGCGCAGCCGGACCTTTGTCGAATACCTGAAGAAAGCCCCGGGACGCGGCGGTTACCTGAGTATCGCCAGCTCCCTGATCGACTCGTTCAAAGGCAGCGATGCGGCCTTTGCCGCGGGTTTCCCCACCACCCTGAATCGCCTCAAGCCCGAGGTGTTCGAGCGGATCGCCCGACATGGCTATGCCGTGGCGCAAGCGACCGACCGGGAGTACCCGCTATTGCCCGTGGCCTCGAAAACAGCGGAGCTCCTCGTGCTCTCGTAAAGCCGCAACAGTCAGGGCAGCACCAGCACGCCCAGGCTGGCACTGATCACCAGGGCGGTGCCGACAAACTGCATCGGGATCATCGGCTGGGCCAGCACCACATAACCGGCCAGGGCACCCACTGCCGGTTCGGCGCTCATCAGGATGCCGAACGAAGACGCCGGCATCCGCCGCAACGCAACCATCTCCAGGCCATAAGGCAGCAGCGGTACGAACAAGGCCAAGCCCGCGCAGCTGGCGATCTGCAACAGAGGCGGATGGCCGCCGCTTTGCCAAAGCCCCAGGGGCGTGGCAATCAGGGCAGCGGCCAGCAGCGATACCGACAAGCCTTCAAAGCCCTGGAACAGCCGACCGACCTTTTTCATCATCAGGATATAAGCCGCCCAACCCGCCGCCGAACCGAACGCCAGCAACACACCCAGTGGCTCGCCGATCCAGCCCTCCTCGTTGCGTGCCAACAGCAGCACCCCGGTCACCGCCAGCAGCGGCCAGATCAACGCCCGCCAGCTGCGCACCCCGAGGCTGGCCACCAGCAACGGACCGAGAAACTCGATGGCGATCGCCAGCCCCAGTGGAATGCGCTGGATCGCCGCGAAGAAACAGGTGGTCATCACCGCCATCGCCAGGCCAAGACTCCCGGCGGCCAGCCAGCGTGACAGCGAAAAGCGATGCAGGCGCGGCCGCACCAGCAGCGCAAGAATCGCCGCCGCCCAGCACAATCGCAGCCAGGTGGTGCTGAACGTACCGTAAGTCTCCATAGTCGGCGTTGACAGCGCCGCGCCGAACTGGACAAAGAGCATCGACAGCACGCAGAGCATGGCCGCCCATAACAGCGCGCGGCGGTGTGTCCTGCCGGTATCGGAGAGCGGTAGTCCGGTGGCATTTTCCTGCATGCTGAAGTCTCCTGTGAATGTCGAGCCATCCTAGCCAGTCGCAGAGACTTCAAATAAGCTGATATTTCTTATCCAGACTTCACGAATATTGATAATGCGCGATCTCGACAGCAGTCTGTTGCGAACCTTCGTCACCGTCGCCGAAACCGGTGCGGTGGGCACGGCCGCCCGGCGCCTGGCACGCACCCAGGCCGCGGTCAGCATGCAGTTGCGGCGGCTGGAGGAAGACCTCGAACGCCGCCTGTTCGACCGCTCGCCACGGGGCCTGCGCCTGACCGAGGCCGGCCACCTGCTATTGCCTTACGCCCACAGCATTCTTGGCGCCGGGACCGATGCCCGACGGGCCTTGTCCGCCAGCCAGATCGCCGGCACCGTGCGCCTGGGTCTGCTCGAAGACATTGCGGTGGGCAGCCTGCCCCGGGCGCTACGGCGCTTCTCCTCAGCCTATCCACACATTTCCCTGGAAATCGTGATCGACAGCAGCGTGGCCATGTCCGCCAAGCTGGCGGACGGTACCCTGGATGTGATCATCGGTGACGCCTCGGCGATCACTGCCCAGCCCCAGGCCTGCTGGACCCAGTCGTTGTTCTGGGTCGGGGCTCGCGGCCTGGCCCTGCCCGCCGACCTGAGCACCCAGAGCCTGCCCCTGGTGACCTTTGGCGGTGGCTGCCTGTGGCATGGCCAGGTGGTGAAAATCCTCAAGCGGGCGAACATCCCCTGGCGCGTGGTCTGCAGCAGCACCAGCCTGCCGGCGGTACAGTCGGCGGTCGAGGCCGGCCTGGGCATCACGGTGTTGCTGGAAGGCAATATCCGCAGCGAAAGCATGCGTGTACTGGGCCCGGCCGATGGCCTGCCGGCGCCGCCCATCGTCGATTTCGCCCTCTATGTCCGCCGGGTACCGGCGGTCCAGGCCGCCGCGGTCCAGGCGCTGCAAAGCTTCCTCGGGGAAGAGTTGAATATCATCATGCCCCGGTCGCTGACTTCGGAAACGGCAGGTGCTCTTGCAGAAAGTCAATAAACGCCCGCAGCTTGGGCACCACGTGCCGACCTGAGGGCCACAGTACATTGAATTGACCGGTTTCCTGGGTGAAGCTGTCCAGCACGGTAATCAGTTCACCGTTTTCCAGCTCCCGCGCAATCAGGAAATCCGCCACGTAAATCAGCCCCAGGCCCTCAACCGCGAAAGCCGTTCGACCATCCTGGGCATTGCAGACCATCGAACAGGGCAACCCCGCTTCGGCGTCCTCTCCAGCCCCCGACAGCATCCAGCTCTGCAGCTTGCCGGTCAGGGGGTAACGAAAATGAATGCAGGCATGGGCCCACAGATCCGCAGGCGTGAGTGGAACCCCGCGCCGGGAGAAATAGGCCGGTGAGCCGGCGACCAGCATCCGAAAGCCCCCCAACGGTCTGGCACTGAGCCCGGAATCCTTGGGTTCCCCGGTCCGGATCACCGCATCGAACCCCTCCTCGATCACTTCCACCACCCGGTCGGTAAACTCCAGGTCGAGCTGGATATCCGGATAGCGTCGCTGGAATTGGGTAAAGACTGGCAGAAAGGGCTTGCCGATCATCGGCAGGCTGATACGCAGCCGCCCCTGGGGCATTGACGATAGCTGCGACAGCTCGGCGTTAGCGGCATCCAACTCCCCAAGTACCCGCTTGCAGCGCTCCAGATACAGCATCCCTTCGCCCGTTAGCGCGATGCTCCGGGTGCTGCGATGAAACAGGCGCACGCCGAGCTTTTCCTCCAGCCGCGCCATGCTCTTGCTGACCGCCGATGCCGAAATCCCCAGAAAGCGTCCGGCCGCCACGAAACTGCGGGCCTCGGCGGCCTGCACAAACACACCGATTGCACTCAGACTGTCCATACCCATCCCATTAATGACTCCAGAGTCCATTCTAAACGGATCTACAAACCATTTTTCCAATCGATGTTCATCGCTATCGTCTACTCCTACTCAACTGGAGCACCGTGATGGACAAGATATTCGTGATCAACGCCGGCACCCCTTATGCCTTTGCCAAAGGCGACTTGAACCGCAGCCTGCATGACACCGCGGTCAGCCTGCTGACCCGCTCCGGGTACGAGGTCCGCTCCACCCACCTGACAGAGGGTTACCGGGAGGAGGAAGAAGTCGCCAAGTTCCTCTGGGCCGATGCGATCATCTATCAGATGCCGGCCTGGTGGATGGGCGCGCCCTGGACACTGAAGAAATACATCGACGAAGTCTTCACCGTGGGCCATGGCCAGCTCTATGCCAGCGATGGGCGCAGCGCTGAAACCCCCTCCCTTGGTTATGGCTCCGGAGGGCTGCTGCAGGGTCGCAAATACATGATCTCGGCAACCTGGAACGCCCCCAGGCACGCTTTTGAAGCCGAAGATGATTTTTTTGAAGGCAAGGATATCGATGCCGTCTACTTCCCGTTCCACAAGGCTCATCAGTTGATCGGGCTGCAAGCGCTGCCGACCTTCGCCTGCTTCGACGTCGTGAAAAACCCCGGACATGAGAACGACCAGCTGCGCTACAAGCGGCATCTGGAGCAGGTGTTCAACACTCGATAAGCGTTGTTCATGCCACCTGCCACTCATGACAAGGAAGTCGTCCAAGGTATGGAAAAGAACAGATAGATGTTTACAACAATCTATAATCTGAAGGATGCTAAGCCAATCACCGCATCCCTTCAGGAGCCCCCCATGCCCCGCGTCTCGCGCAAACAGGCCGAACTCAATCGCGAAAGCATCACCGACGCCGCTGCGCGGCTGTTTCGTGAGCGCGGTCTGAAAAGTCTGAGCCTGGTTGAGGTGATGGGCGCCGCCGGCCTGACCCATGGCGGTTTCTATGGGCATTTCGAGTCCAAGGAAGCCCTGGCCGCCGAGGCCTGCAGCCGCAGCTTCCAGCAGTCGACCGAGCGCTGGCGGCAGAAGGCCGAGACCCTGGGCCACGGCGAAGCGGCGCGCCAGTCCATTGTCGAGCACTACCTCAGTACGAAACATCGCGACACGCCGGGCGAAGGCTGCCCGGTGGCGGCCTTCTGCGGCGACCTGGCCCATGAAGACCCCGGGACCGCGCTGCATCGCAACTACGTCAAGGGCCTGGAGACACTGCTCGACACCTACGCCTCACTGCTGGGTACCGACGACCCGCAGGTCCGGCAAAAAGCCCTGGTGCAGCAGGCGCTGCTGGTCGGCGCCCTGACCCTGGCCCGTTCGACCCGGGGCCAGGCGCTATCGGACGAGTTCCTGACAGCAGCCAGGGATTTCCTGCTGGCCGAAGCGAGCTGAAAATCAGCCCACCGCCGTCAGTTCGAAACAGAACACCGCGCCCTTGCCCGGAATCGACAACAAGCGAATCTGACTGTCGTGCAATTGCAGGATGCGCCGCACAATCAGCAACCCCAGGCCGCCGGAACGCCGGTCGCCGTCCTGGTTGAACGGCCGGCGGAACAGGTTTTCCAGCAAGCTCGGGGCAATCCCCGGACCGGTGTCGCTGACCGTGACCTGAAGCTTGCCGCGGCCATGGGTCAGCGCCACCTCGATGGTGCCGCCTTCGGGGGTATGGCGCAGGGCGTTATCGATCAGGTTGGTCAGGACCCGCTCGATCATCCCCAGGTCCGCGCTGACCATCGACGCGCCACGGGGCAATACCGCCAACAGCTTCGACTGGCGGGTCTCGGCCATCAGCTCGAACTTCTGGAACACATCCTGGATCAGGTCGCTGAGGGAGAAATCCTCGACCTGCAGCCGCACCGCGCCATGCTCCAGGCGCGCCAGTTCAAACAGCGCCTGGGCCAGTTGCCCGACCTTGCTGCTCTGGGCCAGGGCGATCCCCAGGTAACGTCGACGCTCATCCGGTGCCAGCACCGCGTCCTTGAGGGACAGGGTTTCCAGGTAACCGTGCAAGGACGCCAGGGGCGTGCGCAAGTCATGGGAAATATTCGCCACCAGCTCGCGACGATCCTGGTCGAGCTGGGTCAGGCTGCGCCACTGTTCGCCGATGCGCGTGGCCATCTGGGCAAAGCTGGCTTCCAGCACCTCGATTTCATCGCGACGCCCGGCTCCGGCCCGGGACAACACCGGCAACTGTGCCGGGGCGGCATCGGTATCGAAATCACGCATGGTCTCGGTCAGGCGGCGCAGCGGACGGGTGATCAGGCGGAAGGCGATCAGGCCGGCGATCAGCCCCAACAGAGCCACCAGGCTCATGGCCCACAAGGTGGTGCGCAGCACCGAACTGGCCGACACCTGGGCCGCCAGGCGATCATGCTCTTCGCCCTGGAGGACTACGTACAGATAGCCCAGTTCCTTGCCGCCACCGCGCAAGGCCGCCGCGCTGAACACCTTGCGCCCGTCATCGCTGCGCGGGTCGTCACCGAGGATCGGCAGCGGCTGGCCGTCGAGCAGGCGGCGGATCGGCGCCAGGTCGACGTGATCACGGTGCAGGTGGCCTTGGGGCGCGGCATCGCCGGTGATCTTGCCGCTGGGTGAGAGCAGATAGACTTCCACGCTCGGGTTGACGTTCATCAACTGGCCGAACAGCGCACGCACGCCCTCCATGGTCAGGCCTTCGGTGCCCACCAGCCGATTGTCCAGGGCAATGCTCTGGGCCAGGTCCCGGGACAGTCCCTGGACCACTTCCTTTTCATGCATGTCGCTGGCCCGCACCTGCAACCACACCGAGGCCCCGCAACAGGCCAGCAGCAGGATGGAAAAAGCCAGGGACAGGCGCTGGGAAAGGGTCAGGTTCATGACGGGCGACTCACCGGCGAGAAGCGATAACCGCGGCCCCAGACCGTGAGAATCCGCTCGGGTTGCGCCGGGTCGACTTCGATCTTGGCCCGCAGGCGATTGATATGGGTGTTGACCGTGTGTTCATAACCGTCGTGCTGGTAACCCCAGACCTGGTTCAACAGGTCCATGCGCGAATACACGGTGCCGGGGTTTTTCATAAAGAAATGCAGCAGGTCGAATTCCCGTGGGGTCAGGTCCAGGGACTTGCCGTCGACCCGGGCTTCACGGCTCAGCGGATCAAGGCTGAGGCCGCCCTGCTCCAGGGTCCCGGCCTCGATTTTCAGGCTCTTGGCCAGGGCATCGACCCGCCGTAGCAAGGCCTTGACCCGCGCCGCCAGTTCCAGCATCGAGAACGGCTTGGCCAGGTAATCGTCGGCGCCCAGTTCCAGCCCGAGCACCCGGTGCATCTCGCTGGAACGGGCACTGGTGATAATGATCGGGGTGTAGCGCGCCATGGCCCGCGCCTGCCGGCAGATTTCCAGGCCATCGACGCCCGGCAGCATCAGGTCGAGGATCAGCGCATCCCAGGAGCCCTTGCTCAATTGCGCCAGGCCCAGGTTGCCGTCGGCGCAGTGGGTGACCTCATACCCCTCGTCCCGCAGGTGCAGGCTCAGCAAGTCCGCCAGGTGCAGGTCATCTTCGACGATCAGAATGCGTTTGGGTGAATCCATGGGCAACCTTTGTGCTGGTAATCGGCGAAAACGACGCCTGAATCATTGTGCCGGATCGCCAGGAGGCAATGTTCACAAATAAGTTAAGTTTACGGGAGGATTTGGCGACCCCCGCCGCTCAACAATGAAAGCCTGATCAATCACCGTGGACGCGACGCCATGTCCTCCAGAAGACGCTTTCTTGTTTCCAGTGCCGCCACCCTGCTCGCCGCCGGTTTGTTCGACTGGCGCGCCGTCGGCGCCACCTTCGGCAGCGGCAGTCGTTCGGCCGACACCGGCGAAACCTTCGAAGTCAGCCATACCGACGCCGAGTGGAAATCGATGCTCAGCGATGAGCAATACGAAGTGCTGCGCCATGAAGGCACCGAGCGGCCGTACAGCAGCGCCCTCAATGAGGAGCACCGCGCCGGCGTGTTCGCCTGTGCCGGCTGCAGCCTGGCGCTGTTTTCGTCGGCCGCCAAATATGACAGCCGCACCGGCTGGCCAAGTTTCACCGCACCGCTGGAAAGCGCCGTGGCCACCCGCCGCGACACCTCCTTCGGCGTCTCCCGGACCGAAGTGCATTGCCACCGTTGCGGCGGCCACCTGGGCCATGTCTTCCCCGACGGGCCGCAGCCCACCGGCCTGCGTTACTGCATGAACGGTGTCGCCATGACCTTCGCCCCCGGCGCGGCCTGATTCCCACGTTTCGACAAGGATTCCATCATGTTCCTGCTTATCCTGGCCTACCTCGGCGGTCTTCTGACCATCCTCAGCCCCTGCATCCTGCCGGTGCTGCCGTTCGTCTTCGCCCGCTCCGGCGAACCGTTCCGGCGCAGCGGCCTGCCCTTGCTCTGTGGCATGGCCCTGACCTTCGCCCTGGTCGCGACCCTGGCGGCGGTCGGCGGTGGCTGGGTGGTGCAGGCCAACCAGTACGGCCGTTGGCTGGCCATGGCGCTGATGGCGTTTTTTGCTATTACCCTGCTGTTCCCGCACCTGGCCGAACGCCTGACCCAACCCTTGGTGGCGGCCGGTGATCGGCTGTCACGCTCGGCGCAAAGCCACGATGGCTCGCCCAGCGCGCGCTCGTCCTTTGTACTCGGCATCGCCACCGGCCTGCTGTGGGCGCCCTGCGCCGGGCCAATTCTCGGGCTGATCCTCACCGGTGCCGCCCTGCAGGGCGCGAACATCGGCACCACCCTGTTGCTGCTGGCCTACGCCGCCGGTGCCGCGACCTCCCTGGCCGGCGCGCTGCTGATCGGTGGCAAGCTGTTCAGCGCGATGAAGCGCAACCTCGGCACCGGCCAATGGCTGCGTCGCGGCCTGGGTGCGGCCATGCTGATCGGCGTGGTCGCCATTGCCCTGGGCCTGGACACCGGCATCCTGACCCGGGTGTCCACGGTCGCCACCTCGGGCCTCGAACAGAAGCTGCTCGACAACCTGACGCCGAAGAAAGCCCCGGAACAGGGTGGCGCCATGATGGCGGCGGTCAACAGTGACGCCGGCCAGCCGAGCGGCAGCATGATGGCGATGGCGGCCAAGACCGGTGGCGCGGAACGTGCGCTGCCGGTGGAAGGCACCCTGCCGGACCTCTCGGGTGCCGTGCAGTGGCTCAACTCCGCACCGCTGAGCGCCGCCGAGCTCAAGGGCAAGGTGGTACTGATCGACTTCTGGACCTACTCCTGCATCAACTGCCTGCGCAGCCTGCCCTACGTCAACGCCTGGGCGCAGAAGTACCACGACCAGGGCCTGGTGGTGATCGGCGTGCATGCACCGGAGTTCGCCTTCGAACGCGATATCGACAACGTCCGCCAGGCCGTCGGCAAGCTGGGCATCCAGTACCCGGTGGCCATCGACAACAACTATGCCATCTGGCGCGGTTTCAACAACCAGTACTGGCCAGCCCACTACTTCGTCGATGCCCAGGGTCGTGTGCGTTATCACCACTTCGGCGAAGGCGACTACGAAGGCTCCGAGCAGGTGATCCAGCAGTTGCTGAAAGAAGCCGGCCACCAGAACGTCTCCGGCGGCATGGTCAGTGCCCAGGCCCAGGGCGTGATGCAGGCCGCCGACGAAGCCGAAGTGAAATCGCCGGAAACCTACCTGGGTTATGACCGCGCCGAGAACTTCGCCTCGCCGGGCGACCAGGTTGCCGACCATCAGAAAAACTACGTCGCACCGAAGCAACCGGCCTTGAACCAGTGGGGCCTGGACGGTCAATGGACCGCCCATGCCGAACAAGTGACGCTCAACCAGGCCCCGGGCCAGGTGGTCTATCGCTTCCACGCCCGTGACCTGCACCTGGTGCTGGGCCCGGCGTCGGATGGCAAGCCGGTGCGCTTCAAGGTGCGTATCGACGGCGCCATGCCCGGCGCCAACCACGGCACCGATACCGACGCCAACGGCGAAGGCAAGGTGACCGAGCAGCGTCTGTACCAACTGGTCCGCCAGGCCGGGGACGTCAGCGAACACACCTTCTCCATCGAATTTCTCGATCCCGGCGTACAAGCCTACGCCTTTACCTTCGGTTGATCGCCACAAGGATAAACACCATGAGCAAGCCAATCCTGCAACAAAAAACCAGGTCTCCGCTGCTGATACTCGCCGGGATCGCTACCCTGTCCCTGTCGGTGCTGATATTCCAGCGCCTGGCCTGGTCGGCGGAAGATGCGGTGCAGATCGCCCCGCCGGCGCTGGATCAAGCGGCCGGCGCCAGCGGCAAGGCCACGGCGGTGTTTGCCGGCGGCTGTTTCTGGGGCGTCCAGGGGGTGTTCCAGCATGTGCGCGGGGTCGAGAATGCGGTGTCGGGTTATACCGGCGGCGCGGCGAATACCGCCCAGTACGAATCGGTGGGAGAAGGTTCGACCGGACACGCCGAGTCGGTGCAGGTGACCTATGACCCGAGCAAGGTCACTTATGGGCAACTGCTGCAGGTGTTTTTCTCGGTGGCCCATAACCCGACGGAGCTCAACCGTCAGGGGCCGGACAGCGGCACGCAGTACCGCTCGGCGATTTTCCCGATGAATGCCGAACAGGAAACCATCGCCAAGGCCTATATCGCCCAGTTGGATGCCGCCAAGGCATTTCCGGCGGCAATCGTCACCCGGATCGAGGACGGCAAGGTCTTCTATCCGGCCGAGGGTTATCACCAGAACTACCTGACACTGCACCCAAACGCGCCGTATATCGCCGTCAACGATCTGCCGAAGGTGGAAAACCTCAAGCGTAT
The DNA here is from genome assembly GCF_013385425.1 of Pseudomonas gingeri. Lineage (GTDB taxonomy): Bacteria > Pseudomonadota > Gammaproteobacteria > Pseudomonadales > Pseudomonadaceae > Aquipseudomonas > Aquipseudomonas gingeri_D. The sequence goes on from NZ_JACAQA010000003.1 coordinate 343,841, forward strand.
GGAACCGCAGCTGTATCGGGAGGATCCGGTGTTGGTGCCGAACGTCAACTGATGGCTGCGGCAATCCCAATGCCCGTAATGAGATATTGAAAACGCCACGGCACCTGTAGGAGTCGGCTTGCCGGCGATAGCGTCCGCAAGAGCGATGCAAGACTCTTCGGCCTCATCGCAGGCAAGCCAGCTCCTACAGGGACCGTGTTCGGTTTCAGACCTTCTTATCAGGTATAGCGCCGCTTGTCCGCAGCCGGCGGGAAATACTGGTACAGCCAGGTTTCGCTCAAGGTGCGGTCACGGGTGCGAATAAACAGCCGCAGTTCCACCGGGTCGACCCGATCGTCGCTCGGGTACCAGTCGAACGTCACCCGATAACCGTTGATTTCGTCCAGTTTGAGGACATCGATATCCTTCACCTGACCGCAGGACGTCGTCACCACCGGCTCGATCTCGGCCCCCAGGGACAGACGCTCCAACCCTCCGCCGGTAAAGTCCACGGCAAAGCGCCGGGCCCAGACCTCAGGGTTGTGCTCACCCGGTGCCCAGCCTTCGACAAAGCCGCCCATGCCCGAACGGGTCGCGTGCACCCGTGCCAACGGCGTGCCCACCGGTGGCATCGCACTCCAATACAGCTTGTAGCCGTAATTCAGCGAAGCCCCCGCCGCCACCGGTTCCTTGGGCGTCCAGAACGCGACGATATTGTCCAGGGTCTCACCCGTGGTGGGGATTTCCAGCAAGTCGACGGAGCCCTCGCCCCAGGCCGTGGTCGGCTCGACCCACAGGCTCGGACGCCGGCTGTACCAGTCCACGGTGTCCTGGTAGCTGGCGAACTCATGGTCGGTCTGCACCAGGCCGAAGCCCTTCGGGTCCTTGTCGACGAAGGCATTGAACTGCAAGGTCGCCGGGTTGTTCAGCGGCCGGCAGATCCATTCGCCATTACCGCGCCACATGGCCAGGCGGTCAGAGTCATGGATCTGCGGGTGAAGGGTGTCGCACATCCGCCGCTCATGGGTGCCGCAACTGAACATGCTGGTCATCGGCGCGATGCCCAACTGCTCAATGGCGATACGCGCATTGATATGGGCATCGACCGCCATCACCACCTGCTCGGCCTGGCAATCGATATCGAAGCGATAGGCACCGGTGGCACTCGGCGAATCGAGCAAGGCATAGACCACGAAGCGGGTGCTGTCCTTGTCCGGGGTTTCGAACCAGAAATGGGTGAAGTCGGGAAACTCCTCACGCTTCTTCCCATAGGTATCGATCGCCAGCCCCCGCGCCGACAAGCCGTATTGCCCGGTCTTGTCCACCGCCCGGAAGTAGCTGGCGCCGAGGAACGAGACGATGTCGTGCTGGTCGATTTCCGGGGCCTTGAACAGCTTGAAGCCGGAGAATCCCAGGTCGCCCTTGAGGCGCGACGGGTCGATGCCGCTGCGGGCATAGTTGAACAATGCCGGGCGGAAATGCACCTCGCGGGCCTGGCGCGTCTGCGGGTCGACGCTGTACATGCGCACCGGCTGCTTGAACCCCATGCCGACATGGAAGAATTGCATGTCCAACTGGCCCTTGAGCTCGTTCCACAGCGAGTGCCGGGCATCGTACTGAATGGCGTTGAACTGCTGCGGGGTCATGTCCGCCAGGGACTGCGGCAACACCTGGCGGGTGCTGACATAGTCCTTCGCGGCGAGTTTTTTCGCGTGGACCTGCAGTGTCTCGAAGTCGAAGTGTTCTATCTCGCCATCCGCGGTGGCGGCAAGCGCCCGGGCCGCGAACAGACCGCTGGCCGACAGGCCGGTATAGGCCGCCAGGGCCAGGGAAGCTTTCAGAAGATTGCGGCGGTGCATAAAAAGACCTGTACAGGAGCTGCCGGACATCCGGAACCCTTGGGCGCCGGATCAAAAGAAGCGCTCGTTCAAGACTGCGAACGAATGCGGCTACAGGTAACAGATATCAAATCCCGGTGACGGTTCGCAACATCCTACAGAAAACTTACTGACAGCCTTTATTCAGCCAAGGTGTGGCTATATGTTTCCAGCCTCTCTGGTAGACCCGAGGCACCTTGTTAATGGCTGCCCGAGGCGCATGAAGATTTGTTCAGAATGTTTTCATGCGCTTCTTGGCACACTTGCCCACTTGTTTTGAAGGTCCGTCGAGGCAACCCATGACCCGCATCCTGACCATCGAAGATGATGCTGTAACCGCCAAGGAAATAGTGGCAGAACTGAGCAGCCACGGGCTTGAAGTCGACTGGGTCGACAATGGCCGTGAAGGCCTGGTTCGCGCCGTCAGCGGTGACTATGACCTGATTACCCTGGATCGCATGCTGCCGGAGCTCGATGGCCTGGCCATCGTCACCACGCTGCGAACCATCGGGGTGGCCACGCCGATCCTGATGATCAGCGCCCTCTCCGATGTCGACGAACGCGTACGCGGCCTGCGCGCCGGCGGCGACGATTACCTGACCAAGCCCTTCGCCTCCGACGAAATGGCCGCTCGGGTCGAAGTGCTGCTGCGACGCAAGAGCCCGGCACGGGAATTCGAAACCTCGCTGCGGGTGGCCGATCTCGAGCTCAATCTGATGACCCGCGAAGCCTCCCGGGCCGATCAACTGTTAAGCTTGCTGCCCACCGAATACAAGCTGCTGGAATTCCTGATGCGCAACACCGGGCAGATTCTCTCGCGAATGATGATTTTCGAGGAAGTCTGGGGTTATCACTTCGACCCCGGCACCAACCTGATCGACGTCCATATCGGTCGCCTGCGCAAGAAAATCGACAGTCAGGGCCTGGCACCGCTGATCCGTACCGTGCGAGGCTCGGGTTATGTCATTGCCGAACCCCTCTAGAGGTTGGCGCTCCTCCACCAGCAGGCTGCTGGCGCTCTACAGCTTCCTGTTCGTGGCGTGGAGCTGCAGCCTGATGGGGGTGCTGTACTACGAAGTTTCCGGTTACCTGAGTACCCTCGCCCGCCACTCGTTGATGCAACGCCAGCACCTGTTTTCGCGCTTCCAGGGCCAACCGCTGATGGAAGCGCTGACCACCAGCATGACCTTCGACATGCGCGGGGTCGACGCCTACGGCCTGTTCAACGAGCAGAAACTGCATCTGAGCGGACCGATCCAGGAAATCCCCGCCGAGTTGCCCCTGGACGGCCGGATCCATGAGCTGGCGGACTGCATCGACTCCGACGACCCCAACCTGCCCCAGGACAGTTGCGACGCGGTGGCCACCCAGACCCACGACGGACGCTGGCTGGTGCTGGTACGCGACAACGGCTCGTTGTTCGGCGTGACCCGGATTATTCTCCATGCCCTGTTCTGGGCGGTATCACTGACCATCCTGCCCGGCGTTGCCGGCTGGCACCTGCTGCGTCGCCGACCGATCCGGCGGATACGGGCGATCCAGGCCAGCGCCGAGTCGATCATCGCCGGCGACCTGGGCCATCGCCTGCCGCTGTCGAACCGCCGCGACGAGCTGGATATGCTGGCGGCGATCGTCAATGCCATGCTCGACCGGATCGAGAAGCTGATGCACGAGGTCAAGGGCGTCTGCGACAACATCGCCCATGACCTGCGCACCCCGTTGACCCGTTTGCGCGCCCAGTTGTACCGGATCCAGCAACAGACCGTCGACGGTTCGCCCGAGTCCTTGCAACTGGATGGGGTGATTGCCGAGACCGATACCTTGATGGCGCGCTTTCGCGGTTTGTTGCGTATTTCCGAGCTGGAAGACCATCAACGGCGCTCCGGTTTCCTGGTGCTGGATCCCTTGCCGTTGCTGCACGAGCTGCATGATTTCTACCTGCCGCTGGCCGAGGAAGCGGAGATCCACCTGCGCCTCGAAGTGCCCGAGACACTGCCGGCGATCACCGGCGACCGGGCCTTGTTGTTCGAAGCCCTGGCCAACCTGCTGAGTAATTCGATCAAGTTCACTCCACCGGGCGGTGAAGTGGTATTGAAGGCGAGCTTTGATGCGGGCAGTACCCGCATCGAAGTCCTCGATTCCGGCCCCGGTATCCCGGTGGCCGAGCGCGAAGCGGTGTTCCAGCGGTTCTATCGCTGCGACGAAGGCGCCCAGCACGGCGGCTTCGGCCTCGGCCTGTCGATTGTCGCCGCCATCGTCAACCTGCACGGCTTCACCCTCGACATCGACAGCAGCGAACAGGCCGGCGCGCGCTTGATCCTCAATTGCCGGGACAGCCTGATCACCGTGGACTGAAGCCAAGGGCCAAGCCTTGGGTTCAGTCCGGGAAATTGGCCTTCAAGGCCGCGAGGCCGTCGGCATAGATCCCATGGAACAGCTCCACCGCTTCCTCTTCGCTGACGCCCGTCGGGGTGAAAATCCCCGCCCACTCGACGATCGAGGTGTGCGGATCATTGCCTTCGCGGACCTGCATCGTGGCCAGGTAGTCGGCCACCGGGAAGGGCTGCTCGATAAAGGAATAACTGTAGCGCCGGGCGCGATTGTCGAACGCTTCCAGGCGCTCGACGATCCGCACGCCGTCCGCCGTGTGCAAGCTGCGCACACGCCCGCCTTCGCTGAGGCGGCTTTGACGAATGAACGGCAGCCAGTCAGGCAGGGAGTCGAACCCACCCATCAGTTGCCAGACCTGCTCCGGTGGCGCACCGATTTCGAGGGTGACGGATGTTGCGGCCATGAATAATCTCCAGGGATAAGTGGGTAGCCGGTCCGATCCCGACGCTGGAGACTCTGACGCCAACGACGTTAGCGGACCGTTTTTTTGTTTCAGACCAGCGGCAACGGCGCATTGCCCGCCACCAGCCCTTCATCACGCAACGCCTGCCAGAACGCCTGCGGAATCTGCTTGCGCAAGGCCGCCACATCTTCGGCGATCCGCCCTGGCCGGCTGGCGCCGGGAATCACCGCCGCCACGGCCGGGTTGGCCAGGGAGAACTGCAAGGCCGCCGCCTTGAGGCTCACCCCGAAGCGTTGCGCGATGGTCTTTATCCGTTCAACTTTAGCCATGATTTGTGACGATGCCGGTTGATATTCGAAATGCGTGCCGCCGGCCAGCACTCCTGAACTGTAAGGACCACCGACAACGATATCGACTTGCTGGGCCAGCGCCTCGGGCATCAAGCGTTGCAGGGCGCGCTCGTGATCCAGCAGGGTGTAACGCCCGGCCAGCAGGAAGCCGTCGGGCCGCGCTTCGTCCAGTTGCAGGGTCAGCTCGCACGGTTCGACCTTGTTCACCCCCAGGCCCCAAGCCTTGATCACACCCTCATCGCGCAGGCGGCTGAGCACCCGGAACGCACCTTTGCGCGCCTGGTTGAAATACTCCAGCCATTCGTCGCCGTAGAAGTCCTGGGCAATATCGTGCACCCAGACGATGTCCAGACGGTCAGTCTTCAGGCGTTCGAGGCTGCCCTCGATGGAGCGCAGCGTAGCGTCGGCCGAGTAGTCGTTGACCATCTTGTTCGGACGGCCATGCTCGAAGACCCCGGCCTTTTCGCCCAGGTCACGGGCGGTGACGTCTTCCACTTCATCCAGCACCAGCCGGCCGACCTTGGTGCTGAGCACGTATTGATCCCGTGGGTGCTTGGCCAGGGCCTCGCCCAGGCGGATTTCCGCAAGCCCCGAGCCATAGAACGGCGCCGTGTCGAAGTAGCGTACGCCCTGGTCCCAGACCGCATCGACGGTGGCCATGGCCTCTTCCTCGGGAATGGCGCGGAACATGTTGCCCAGCGGGGCGGTGCCGAAACCCATGGTGCCCTGCAGTTTGTCTCTGATGCTCATCGTAATGATCCCTTGAATGGAAATGATGAGTCCGCCTCACCCACTGGGGTGACGCGGATCTCGCTGTCGGGATCAATACTAGGTTGCAGACTTTTGACCGTCCAAGACATAATTTGCTCAACTTGAGTCCTGGAAGGTCTGACATGATTGATCTACGCCAGCTGCGCTATTTCGTGGCGGTCGCCGAAGAAGAGCACGTCGGGCGTGCCGCCGAGCGCCTGCATATTTCCCAATCGCCCCTGAGCCGGCAGATCGCCCAGTTGGAGGAGCGCCTGGGCCTGACCCTGTTCGAACGCAGCCTGCAACGCATCCGCCTGACCGCCGACGGCCAGACCTTTCTCGCCGAGACCCGGGCCTTCCTGACCCATGCCAACCGGCTGGAGTCCCTCGGGCGGCGGCTGGGCCGGGGTGAAGAAGGTGGCCTGTGCATCGGCTATATCGAGAACGCCATGCATTCGGGCGTGCTGCCCCAGGCCCTGCGCAGCTTGCGCGTTGATCGGCCGGATGTGCATATCGCGCTCTACAGCCTGAATTCGGCGCAGCAACTGGAAGGCTTGCGCCAGCGCAGCCTCGATATCGCCCTGGTCAGCGAGCCGCCGGCGGCAGATGACCCGGACCTGAACAGCGCCCGCGTGCTCAACGACCCCATGCTCCTGGCCCTGCCCGAACGGCATCCGCTGGCACAACTGAGCGAGTTGAGTCCGGCAGACTTTCTGGAGCAGGAATGGATTGCCGTACAGCATCCCCAGCGCACCGGCAAACAGGACGATTTCGTCCAGGCCTGTATCAAGGCCGGATTCAATCCCAATGTCCGGTTGCAAGCCAATGAACCGCTGACGGCGCTGGGACTGGTGGCGGCGGGACTGGGCTTGACCATGATCCAGCAGAGCCTGCGACACAACGCCCCCCAGGGCGTGGTGCTGCGGGAATTACCCTGGATGATCTACACCACGCCCTTGTGGGCGGCCTGGCATCGGATCAACCTGCGACCGCTGGTGGCGACTTTCAGGGAAGTGCTGGTGCGGGACGCGATCCAGGCCGACCTGCCGGCGGCGGACTAGATGTCCATGATCTTGGCGGCGAAGGCATTCCAGCCGGCCGGCTCCTGGATCAATGCCTGGTAGTTGTGCGAAAAGCCGCCCATCACGCCACGCCGGGTCATGAGTTCACGGACGATGGCGGTTGCCGGCCCGCTGCCACTGCCTTTCAACAGGCTCTGTTCCTGATAGGCGCGCCAGTGCAACTCCATCGCAATGACCTTGCATAGCGCCGACTCCTGGGCCAGCACGCCGGTATTTTTAGCCATCAGGCAGAGCTTGATCGGGATGCTGACGGCCAGGGATACCCCGCCGGGAATGGCAGCCAGGCTGAACCCGACGCCGCGATTGAACAACTTGTGGCTTTTCATGAGTTTCAACAGTTCAAACCACTGGCTCAAGGTTCTGCTTTGCCGACAGTTCCTGGCCATTTCAGTAAAACGATACAAGTGAATGATTGAAGCCCCGGCGGAACTACCATCCCGAATCAGCGCATAAGGATTGACCGGCAAGGCCATGCTCCCGAGCGATGCCGCCGTTCCGGTAAAAGACTGCACGTAATTGCGCACTTTACGATGGCGCAACAGGTGTTTGGTCTTGGGCGAAGGCCGCTCGACACTGTTCACCGTGAAATAGGGATTATCCACCAGGACCGAAGACGCTTGCCCCATCTTGTAGGACCCCACCAGCGGCGCCACAGCGGCCCCTGTGCCATGGGGGATGAGCCCGGACAATGCGAGGGCAGTGTCCATGATCAGGCTGTCCACCTTGAAACTGTACTGGGAAAGTTCTTTCAAGCGCGCGGCAAAATTATCCTGCTCCACACCCATATCGGCCTACCTCTCGTGTTTAAAGATCCGGGGAGTTTTTAATTAAAATATCAGTCCCGAATACCATTCAACGAGGTAAAAAAAGGCCAATGTATTACTTGAATTTGCCGTTTATTTAAAAACGGAAAAGACAATAAGAAAGGTCCTAGATATCCTACGCACCCTTGTAAAAACCAACTATTTCCCGAGCAGTCTGAACAAGGTCTCCAGGCTTTGGCGAAGAGGGCCGGAGTTATCCAGCAAGTTCAGCGAAGGATCGTCCGCCGCCAGCAGCGAGGCGGTGAATTCGGCATTGCGCGCCAGGCGCGCCTCGATCTGCGGCAAGCTCTCCCGCCCCCGCGCCAGCAGCCGTTCACGCAGGACCGCCTGGTCCACGGTAAGCAGGATCACCTGTAAATCCGGATAACGCCCGCGGGCCTGGGGCAGATAGCCCCGCGAACCGTTGACCAGCACATCCAGGCCGGCCGCCAGCCAATCGTCGACCAGGCGCGGGATGCCGTAACACAGGCCGTTGGCCTGCCAGCTCATGGCAAAGGCCCCCTGGGCCTGCATCGTCGCGAATTGCTCGGCACTGACCGATTGCGCCGCCTCCCCCAGCGCCTCGGCCGAACGGGTGATGACCCGCCGGGCAATCCGGCAGCCACGCGCCGCCAGGGGTTCGCGGGCGGCATCGAGCAAACTGTCCTTGCCCGAGCCCGAAGGCCCGATGAGATAGATCAATCGGCCGGCCATCCACAGTCCCTCACACATTGTCGCGCGCACAGTACAACACTCGCGGCGATCATGGCACTGGCCGCAAGGCCGTTCGAAGACGGACAAGGTGCAGGGGGTCATGGCCGCTCGACAAGCCGCAACGCCCAGCCTGGGCCGGGCGATTGCCGCTGCCTCAGGCCGGGTTGCGCGCCGCCAGTCGGGAGAAGCTCGCCAGGCAAGCCACGGCGGCAAAGCCGGCACCGATATACAACGCCAGGATCGGCCCGGAGTGGCTCGACAAACCGAAACTCAGGGCTACCAGCGCAGCCCCCGTGGATTGGCCGAGCAAGCGCGCGGTGGCGATCATTCCGCTGGCACCGCTGCTGCGCTCACGGGGTGCGCTGGTCATCAGGGCCTTCTGGTTCGGCGACTGGAAGAAGCCGAAGCCCAAGCCGCAGATCACCATGCGCACGCCGATCTCCAGGGCGCTCGGATCCGCCGGCAACATCGCCAGGGACAACATGCCCAGCGACAGCACCCCCAGGCCGATACCGCCGAGCAAGCCCGGCGGGTAACGATCCGACAGGCGTCCGGCAAACGGCGCGATCAAGGCCACCACCACCGACCAGGGTGTCATCAGGTAGCCGGTCTGCACCGGATCACGGCCCAACACCGTCTCGAAGAAAAACGGCAGCGAGACAAAGGCCAGGCCCTGGGTGGCGAAGGAGCAAACGGCGGTCAAGGCCGACAGCGCAAACATCGGGCGCTTGAGCAGATCGATCGGAAACATCGGCGCCGGATGCCCGGCCTCGCGGCGCAGCATCAGGCCACCGGCACAGACACAGACCAGCAGCGCCAGGCAGATCGGCAGCGCGCCAGCAAACTGCGCGCCCTCCCCCAGCGCATAAATCAGCGAACCGAAGGTCACGACACTCAGGCCGGCCGTGCCCCAGGCAAAGCGCTGACCGTTGGGCGGTGTATGGGGCAGCGACGGAATGGCCATGGCCAGGGCGATCAGGCCAATCGGAATATTCACCCCGAACAGCCAGGGCCAGGTGGCCACGGACAGGATCAACGAAGCCACGGTCGGCCCGGCGGCGAACGACATGCCCACCACCAGGGCATTGAGGCCCATGCCCTTGCCGAGTTTTTCCGGTGGGAACAGGCTGAAGATCAGCGCCGCGTTGACGCTCATGATCGCACTCGCCCCCACGCCCTGGAGGACCCGGGCCAGGGTCAACTCGGTCAAGGTGCTCGACATCGCACAGAGTGCCGACGACACCGTAAACAACACCAGGCCGAACAGGTAGATCTTGCGATGGCCGATCACGCCGCCGAACGAGGCGAAGGCCAGGATGGTCGCCACCGCCGACAGCTGGTAGGCGTTGATGATCCACACCGATGCAGCCGGTGTGGTGTGCAGGCTGGTGGCGATGGCCGGCAGCGCCGTATTGGCGATGGCGGTGTCCAGCGAGGCCAGGGCGATGGAGATCAGGATCGCCAACATGCCACTGACCTGACGCGATAAACGCGGCCTGAAAATTCCCGATAACCCGCTGATCGCACACCCCCGAAACCCGCTGTACAGAGCGGATCATAGCTTTTTGCCAAATACCGATGACGACGTTTTGCTGAACCACGGCTGTACGATATCGAGCGCGGGTTCAGGCGGCGTCTGCGCCCATGGTGATCCCCTACCCTCACTTGATAAACTAGGACTTTCTTGGATCACTCCCAATAAAAGGTTGGCAATGGACGTTCTGGCAAGCATGAAGGTCTTCGTCAAGGTGGTCGATCACGGCAGCTTCAGCGCCGCGGCGCAATCCATCGGAATTTCCTCGACCATGGTCGGCAACCATGTCCAGGGCCTGGAGAAACACCTGGGCACGCGCCTGCTGCATCGCACCACCCGCCGCCAGAGCCTGACCGAGATCGGCCAGGGTTATTACACCCAGTGCCTGGCCATCCTTGGGCAGATCGAACAGGCTGAATTGATTGCCCGGGAACAACGCGCCCATCCCCGCGGCCGATTGCGCGTCAGTGCGTCGCCGACCCTGGCCTCGGACCGGTTGATCCCGGCCATTGCCGCCTACCTCAAGGCCTACCCGGAAGTGGATATCGAGTTGAAGTTCAACGATCGGGTGGTGGACCTGGTGGAGGACGGTTTCGACCTGGTGTTCCGTTACGGCGAACTGCCCAGCAGCGGCCTGGTGGGACGTCTGCTGAGCAAGAACCGGCGCATTGCCTGCGCCTCGCCGGCGTATTTGAAGGCCCACGGTACACCGCGGGTGCCGGCGGATCTGGCGCAGCATAACTGCCTGGTATTCCTGCGGGCCACACCGCAACGTGACTGGTTGTTCCACGGTGTGAGCAGCGAAAGCGTCCGGGTGCAGGGACAGTTCTCGGCCAACAACGGCACGGCGTTGATGAACGCCGCGCTGGAAGGCATCGGCATTGTCCTGCTACCCCATACGCTGGTGGAAGACGCCCTGAAGGACGGGCGCCTGGTACACCTGTTGCCGGATCATGAGACCCTGGATCGACCGCTGCATCTGGTCTATCTGCCGGACAAGCAGATGACGCCGAAGTTGAGCAGTTTTATCGAGTTCATGGTCAGGCGGTTTGCCTAGGACGACCTCACAAAGAAGACCTCAAGCCGAGCCCGCTCGCCACATTGTTGGCCATGCGGCACATGGAAACATCCAGTATTAATTCGCTGGACGCATCAATCCATTCTAAAAATGCACTTATCAAATCTATAGCGCTGCTCCAGTATCCCGGCCAATAAAAATCTGCACTGCGATGCAGGCCATAAAAATGCTGGAGACCTTTCACGATGCACGCCACAACACCGACCGCCAGTTCCGCCCGTGCCAAGGCGGGCGCGGTATTTCGCGTTACCTCGGGCAACTTCCTCGAACAGTTCGACTTCTTCCTGTTCGGCTTCTACGCCACCTATATCGCCGCCGCCTTCTTCCCCGCCAGCAGTGAGTTCGCCTCGCTGATGATGACCTTCGCCGTGTTCGGCGCCGGCTTCCTGATGCGCCCGCTCGGCGCGGTGATCCTCGGCGCCTATATCGATGACGTCGGTCGGCGCAAAGGCCTGATCGTCACCCTGTCGATCATGGCCAGCGGCACCATCCTGATCGTGCTGGTGCCCGGCTACGAAAGCATCGGCCTGCTGGCCCCGGCCCTGGTCCTGATCGGTCGCCTGCTCCAGGGCTTCTCCGCCGGTGCCGAACTGGGCGGTGTCTCGGTCTATCTGTCGGAAATCGCCACACCGGGGCGCAAGGGTTTCTTCACCGCCTGGCAGTCCTGCAGCCAGCAGGTCGCCGTGGTGATCGCCGCTGCCCTGGGCTACGGGCTGAACCAGTGGATGTCGGCCAGCGTGGTCGCCGATTGGGGCTGGCGCATCCCGTTCCTGGTCGGTTGCATGATCGTGCCGTTTATCTTCCTGCTGCGTCGCAACCTGGCGGAAACCGAGGAATTCGCCAAGCGCAAGCACCGTCCGGGCATGCGCGAGGTGTTCAACACCCTGGCGCAGAACTGGGTCATCGTGGTTGCCGGGATGCTGATGGTCGCGCTGACCACCACCGCCTTCTACCTGATCACCGTGTATGCGCCGACCTTCGGCAAGACCGTGCTGCACCTGAGCACCGCCGACAGCCTGTTGGTGACCTTGCTGGTGGGTGTTTCAAACTTCTGCTGGCTGCCCCTGGGCGGCGCCCTCTCCGACCGTATCGGCCGTCGTCCGGTACTGCTGACCATGTCCGGCCTGACCCTGGCCACGGCCTATCCGGCGCTGTCGCTGCTGGTCCAGGCGCCGACGTTCACCAGCATGTTGCTGGTACTGCTGTGGTTCTCGTTCCTCTACGGGATGTACAACGGCGCGATGGTTGCGGCCCTGACCGAGATCATGCCGGTGGAAGTCCGGGTGGCCGGTTTCTCCCTGGCCTACAGCCTGGCAACCGCGGTGTTCGGCGGTTTCACTCCGGCGATCTCCACCGCGCTGATCCAGTACACCGGAGACAAGGCCTCGCCGGGCTACTGGATGAGCTTTGCCGCACTCTGTGCCCTGTGCGCGACGCTGTTTCTCTATCGCAAGGCCAGGGTGCAGTTCCAGCCGGCGGTGTAAGCCAGCCCTTTCGATACCAAATAAAGAGAGATCCAATGAAATCAGTGTTTCTCAAACTTGCCCTGCTCGGCAGCCTGAGCCTGGCGAGCATCGCGGCCCAGGCCGAGGAAATCCGTGTGATGACCTCCGGCGGCTTCACCGCCGCCTACAAGCTCCTCGGCCCGAAATTCGCCGCCGACAGCGGCAACACCCTCGATACCGTTCTCGGCCCGTCCATGGGCAAGGCCCCGGAAGCCATTCCCAACCGGCTGGAACGCGGTGAAAAGGCCGATGTAGTGATCATGGTCGGCTACGCCCTCGACGAGTTGATCAAGCAAGGCAAGGTCCTGCCCGGCTCGCGGGTCGAGCTGGCTGATTCGCGGATCGGCCTGGTGGTACGCGCAGGCAGTGCCAAACCGGCCATCGGCACCGAAGCCGAACTGAAAGACACGCTGCTCAAGGCCAAGTCCGTGGCCTACTCCGACAGTGCCAGCGGCGTGTATATCCAGGATCAGTTGTTCAAGCGCCTGGGCATCGAAACGCAGCTCAAGCCCAAGGCAACCATGGTGCCGAAGATCCCGGTGGCCTCGGTGGTGGCAACCGGTGACTTTCAACTGGGCTTCCAGCAGGTCAGCGAACTGCTGCCGGTGCCAGGGGTGACCTATGTCGGCAAGATCCCGGAATCAGTGCAGTCGGTGACACGTTTTGCCGCCGGGATCCCGGTGGGGGCCGAGCATCCGGCACAGGCCAAGGCCCTGCTTGAATACCTCGCCGCTCCGGCCGCCCAAGCCACCGTGAAGGCCACCGGGCTGGATTCCGTTCTTCATTGATCACGATCCGGCTTGCTCAGGATCCGCTGGTATGCGGCAGTTTCATCTCGACAATCAGCCGCTCCAGCTCCCGCGCCGCCGGGGTCAGCACCCGTCCCCGGCGCTTGAGCAAGCCGACCTTGCGCATCACCTCCGGCTCGACCAACGGCACACTGGTGAGAATCGGATGCTCGTCGCCCACTGGCATCGCCATGGTCGGCACCGCCGCGATCCCCAATCCGGCCTCCACCAGACCGATCATGGTGGTGACGTGCCGGGTTTCACAGACCCCTGGTTTCTGCGCCTCGATCCCCACCAGCGCCTGGTCGAGCAGGAAGCGATTGCCCGAGGTCTTGTCGAGGCTGATGTAGTCCTGCTGGTACAACTCGGTCCAGGTCACGCTGGCCCGCCCGGCCAGCGGATGATCGCGGCGACAGGCCACGACATAACGCTCCTCGACCAATAACTCGAATTCGATTTCCGCCTGCAGGTTGCCGGTGAAACTCAAGCCGAAATCCGCTTCGCCACTGAGTACGGCGGCATGCACGTCATTGGCGCTGGAGTCGAGCACCTTGACCTTGATCTTCGGATATTGCCGGTGATAGTGAGCCACCACCTTGGGCATGAAGTAATAGGCCGCCGACGGCACACACGCCACCGTGACATGCCCGAGCCGGGTCGAGGCCACGTCGGTGATGCCCAGCAGTGCGAGGTCGAGATCGTCCAGCAAACGCTCCACGGTCGGCGCGAATGCCCGGCCCACCTGGGTCAGGCTGACCCGCCGGGTGGTGCGTTCGAACAGCCGGACACCGAGAGCTTCCTCAAGTTTGTCGACACGTCGGCTCAACGCCGGCTGGGAAATATTGATGGCCTGGGCCGCCTTGCGAAAACTGCCCTGCTCGACCACGGCGCGGAAGGCCTGCAAGTCGTTCAAATCGAAGTTGATGGCCACCGGGCTTACTCGTCGGAAACTGATTGATCAGTTTAACGCATGAGTCTACCGGTTCGATGCGTGAGTTAAGTTTAAATGCGCGTTATTCGTCGCAATCGAGCAGGAGCCGGCTTGCCGGCGATGGCGTCTTTAAGGACGCCAAAAGCTTCGCGGGCAAGCCTCGCTCCTACAGTTAAGCGGTGTTTTCAAAGCATTTGATCGGTCACAGCCGCCGCAACTTCTTATCAGAACTTATAGGTTGTCGACAGACTGACCACATCGCCGGAAGCTTCCACCTTGCCATTCAGGGTCGAGCCACCCAGGCGATCTACGTTCTGGGTATTGATCGGAGCGTCTTTCACAAACTGGTGCGAATAGGCCCCGTCGACGCTCAACCCCGGTATTTCCTTGACCTCATAACCAAAGCCCAGGGAAGTGAACCAGCGGTTGTTGTCCGGGATGCGCGGATCGCGGGTCGAATTGCGGGTCGGAGTCTCGTCGAAAGCCACACCCGCGCGCAGGGTCAGACGATCAGTGAACCGATAGTCACCGCCCACCGAGTACATCATGGTGTCCTTGTAGTTATAAGGAATGGAGACAATGAGATTTCCATTGGACTTCAGCGTCAGGTCCTGGAAGGACGACCACTGGGTCCAGGTCGCACTGACGCCCAGGGTGAAACGGTCGTTGAAGACGTGTACCCAGTCCAGGCCGGCCGTGGCGGGGATATCCAGCTGGGTACTGGCGTTGGCACCGTCCGGATTGAGACTGAGCCCGGGATAGGCCAGTCCAACCAGCGTCTGACCGTTGGGCCCCACCGGTAGGGTGGTGTACTGCCTACCGAGCGCATCGGCGTAGATATTGTATTTACCCTCCAGCTTGTTCTTGATCTTGGCGTGATAATTCAGTCCCAGAGAGTCACGATCAGTCGGCTTCCACTCGACCCCGGCAAACCAGCCGACCGAAGTGTTATCCACCTTGACACGCATCAGGTTCGAGCCGACGCCCGATGGGAACGGAATGCCCCCCAGGCCCGGGGACAAGGCCGCCGCGCCAGTCAGGTTGAGGTTCTGGCTGACGAACCCATTGGTGTGTTGCACGATAGCGCCGGCGCCCACCGAAAAGGCGTCGTTGACCTTGAACGACAACGAGCCGGTGAGCCCCACGGTCTCGATCTTGGTATCCACGGCAAAGTCACGACCTTTCCAGTCTTCGTCCCAGGTACTGCGCATCCCCTGGGGAACCACCTGGCTCAGGCCAAAAGCAAAACGATCGTTGATCGGTACGACCAGGAACCCGGTTGGAACCCAGGCCGTAAAACCGCCTTGACCACCATCGCCGGTCAGGGGCACAGGGTCGCCGGGAATACCATTGGCATCCACGGGGGTCTGCGAGGCAGGATTGCCCTGATAGTCGGTGGCGGTCCCCGTATACTTCAGTTTGATACGCGCATAGTCGACCGTGAACTGTCCAACACTCTGATCAATGAACGCCATGGCCGCGGGGTTGTTGTAGGCAGCGCTTGGGTCGTTCTTGAACAGCGAGCCACCACCGAAAGCACGCCCCCAGCCCGGTGCACCGTAGGTGGGTGTCGAAAAACCACCGGCCTGAACAGGCCCTGCCGTCACCAAGCCACCCAAAACAGCCAGTGCGATAGCAACGTGCAATTGTTGTTTCTTGTTATTCATGCCCCACTCCTTATTATTATCAACCGCAACAGGTCACATCCCCGCCCACCAGCACTCAACAGACGCCTCCGAGGAGGCGCCGGTCTTATCAACGAGTGATCAGCACGTTGTTCTCAACCCAACCTCAAGGGTTGGTGATAACGAAGGTCGGGCTCGGTGCGACGTTGAGCGCAGTGATGCTGCAACTGCCCACGGCCTGTGCACTTGGAACGGTCAGCGCGCCGCCACCATAGTTGGTGTTGATCGTCGCGGTGCCGCAGTTCGAAATGACACTGAAGCTGACACCGGCCACCGTTGCGGTGCTGGTGCTGGTCGGTGTCAGCGTCCAGGGCAGGTTCTGCATCACCGGCACACCGCACAGGGAGTTGGAGCCGCTGACAGTGGCCGCGGTAATCGACGCCGAGGAGCCGTCAGCGGCGGTTTTGCCGGTGAAGGTGATGTTGCAGGTCACTGGCAGGTTGAACGACGCCGGGGATTTCACCGTAATGGTGCCAGGAGCGCTGAAGGTGGTATTCACCGGAGTAATGGTTGCCGCGTTGACCATGGATGCCGCGCCTAAGCAGACAGCAATGGCAGTGAACGATACGAGAGTTTTGATGCCTTTCATTGTTGTTATTCCTCACATGTTATGGCGATTCATTTCGCCGGGGATAATGGCCTTTAACGGACAACACGGAGTACCACGACAGCAACAGCGACCGAGCTTCCTTTTCCAGCCAAACTTTCAAAATCCGCTGTATAACTTTTTAACAGCCGTCCAATAACGGGTTATTCCATTCAGGGCACAACCCGAAAGTTCGGCGGCATCTGGATCGATACCGTCTTGATGGTGCAGCCGCCGTCCAATGCCACATCCGCCGCCTGGAGTTTTCCGCTGCTGTTGTTCCAGGTGCCGGTTGCCGTGGTCGGCCCGCAATCACCACCGACAAAGGGGGCGTGCACCGTGACCTGGATACCGGACATCGAGCCGCTGCCCTCGTCCCTGGCCACCAGCTTCCAGGGCAAGTGCGTGGCCTCGACCTGACCGCACTTCAGGCCACCGTCGAAACCGACCTTCTCGACACTGGCATAACTGCCGTCGGCGCTGATCCGGCCGCTGACTTCAATGGTGCAGTCGGCATTGATGATGCTCTTGGCAAAACTGATCGGGCCCTTGGCGCTGAACTCGCTATTGGCCGGTTCCATCCGCGCGGCGGCAAACGCCGGGGCCACGGCCGAAAAACCCAGCAGTACCGCAAGTACCCGAAAAGCTAATAGAATTGAATGCATGGCTGACGTCCTTCCTGGTCTTTATTGTTGTTTTATGGAGCAACTTCATCTTCCATCCGGGCCCCCTTCGCCAATCTTGGCGTGAGTCTTCCCGCCATGCGCACTTTGAAAAATGGGCATGTTATTCAATGGTTCTATTCAATCAGTGTGACGAGTGCCGTAGCGCCTTAATAATTCCAAGCGTCTGGAAGGTTGCAAGTTGGCCAGCCGCACATTGCCCTCATAGTGCGCCAATACCCGGTGATCCATCAGCCGCCGCCAGAGAAACGGTACATAGGCCCAGACAATCATACTTGCGTAACCGTATGGCAGTTGCGGCGATTCATCGAAGTGACGCAAGGCCTGATAACTGCGTGTCGGGTAAGCATGGTGATCGGAATGCCGCTGAAGTTGAAAGAGAAAGATATTGGTGACAATCCGATTACTGTTCCAGGAGTGCCGTGGCGAACAGCGCTCATAACGGCCATTGGGTAACTGCTGGCGCAACAGGCCGTAGTGTTCGACATAGTTCACCACTTCCAGCAACGAGAACCCGTAGATCCCCTGGATCAGCAGGAAGGGAATTACCGCGCTGCCCAGCCAGAGGATCAAGCCGCCCCACATCACCACGCTGAACATCCAGGCGCCGAGCACGGTGTTTTTCCAGTGCAGGGCCGGCAGCCCGAGCTTGCCCAGCCGATCACGCTCCAGGTGCCAGGCCGAACGCAGGCTGTGGTAGACCGAGCGCGGCAGGAAGCGCCAGAAACTTTCTCCCAGTCGCGAGCTGGCCGGGTCTTCCGGGGTGGCAACCCGCACGTGATGGCCGCGATTGTGCTCGACGAAGAAGTGGCCATAGAAGGTCGGCGCCAGGGACAACTTCGCCAGGAACTGCTCCAGTGGCCGGGTCTTGTGTCCCAGCTCATGGGCAATGTTGATGGCGATCCCGGTGGCGGCCCCGGTGGACATTGCCATGCCCAGGTAGGTGAAGGCACCGACGCTGCCGTGCACCTGGGCGCGCTCGGTGATATAGGCCATCAGGCTCGCCAGCCCACCGTGCAACGACCACGCCTCGCCGAGCCGCAGCAGGCCACCGCCGATCAACCAGTCGATGCCGCCCGCCGCCAGCCAGGCGGTGCTGATCATCGACAGGGTGACCAGGGCCACGCAGGTGTAGATGATCCAACGGTAGTAGGTCTGTTTCTCAAGATCCGGAACCATGGTTTCCGGTGGATTGTTGCGGTCTTCGCCGAACAGGCCGTCGATCATCGGGATCAACCCGAAGATCACCAGCACCCCGCTCCACCACAAGGACTGGATGCCGGTGGTAAGGGCGAACAGGCCGGACAAGAGTGGCGTGGCCATTGGCAAAGCACCAAGCCACCACAGATGCCGCTTGCCGTCGGTCCAGATCCCGGGTGCCGCCAGCGAAGCGCTCATGGCAGCCTCCGCAGGATCACAACAGCACACGGCCGCGCATCCGACTGATGGGCAGGCAGGGAGAAAGCAAATGCGTCAGAAAGCGTTATTTTCATTATTTTAATCGCTCAATTGCACTTTTAAAAAAAACATTCAAAACATTTTTTTAAATATTTAGCCCGATTTCGTTAGCTCGTCAACTATTTTTTTATCGAATGTTGAATGTCGTCACGTCGCGCTGGATCAACCTGCCAGCCGCTCGCTCAGGAAGCCCCCAGCACCGGGGTTGCCTGATCCACGGCGAGCCCGGCTTGCGGTTTTGCCCGCAGGGCGATGCTGCGGACCAGCTCGACCACCGGCTCCACGGCGGTGACCGGCAACATATGTCCAGCCCCTTCGACAATCTCCAGGGACAGACCTGGCAGCTTGCCGAGCATCGATTCGCCTTGCTTGCGGTAATTCAGTACGCGGTCCTTGGAGCCATAGATCAGGCCCACCGGCAGCTTGAGGGAGGGATAGCGCCTGACCATATCCGGGAGGTCGTTGTTCACCGTGGCGATCTCGCTGGAGGCGCAATAGAAGTTATCGCTGCGCATGCCCAGCAATCCGCCGCCGCGCTCGGCAAAATCAGTGGGCGCCGGCTCGGGAGCGAACACTGCCCTGATCAGGGCCTTGCGCCCGAGCATCCCGATGGGTGTGGCCAGGACCCGCGCAAACCAGCGGCGCAAGAATGCCGGCCTCACCCCCAATGACAGAAACACCGGAGGCAGGAGGGGTTGGGGATGGGTCAAGGGGGCTACCAGCACCAGGCCGCTAACCGACTGCGGATGATCCAGCGCCAGGGACAGCGCCAAGGCGCCACCGAGGGAATGTCCGAGTACCAGCGGGCGATCGAGGTCCAATTTGCCGATGAATTCGGCGATCAGCCTGGCCTGCGCAGGGATATCAACCTCGGCACCCGAGTGACGGGAAGAATAGCCGGAACCGGGACGGTCCAGGGTAATCACGCGGAACTGTTCGCGCAGACGCGGCGACAAGGCATAGGTGAGGTTGCGTCCACAGCCGGATAGTCCATGGATCATCACCAGGGCCGGGCCGCTGCCCTCATCCACATAATGAATCCATTCGCCGCCCACCTCGATAAAACGCCCCTCGGCGGGCACTGCGGCTTCGATGCTCCGGTTGATCCGTGAGCTGATGGCCCATAGCGCGGCATTTGCCGCCGCAAAAAGTGCAACCCCAACGCCCCATCCCATTGCTCGCCCCTTGCATCCCTGCCCAAGGCGCGGCGCCGGGATTGGCTGCCACCTCGAGAATCGCCTACACCTGATAAACAGGCCCATCGGTCGGATGAGTCGCCAGGGTTCGGCAGAACACTAGCGTAGGCGATATTTTCAGGTAAGTTATTTAAATTATTTTTTAAAACATTTAATTTAAATATGCAATGCTGAGGACTCATCCAGCGCCGCCAATCATCGGCAGGCGTTGCCACAATCGAGGTACACACCATGAATGCGTACTCGTCACCCCCGCCAGATGGCGAAGCCGTTGATATTGCGATCATCGGCGCCGGTTTTGCCGGATTGTGCATGGCCATTCGCTTGAAACAGGCCGGCATCAGCGACTTCTTCGTCGCCGAACGGGCCGACAGCCTGGGCGGCACCTGGCGCGACAACCACTACCCCGGCTGCGCCTGTGATGTGCAGTCGCATGTCTACTCCTTCTCTTTCGCGCCCAATCCGCACTGGAGCCGGCAATTTGCACCGCAGGCGGAAATCCGTGCCTATCTTGAGCGTTGCGCGAAGGATTTCGGTGTCACTCCCCACCTGCATTTCGACATGACCCTGAGCCGCGCAGTGTTCGACGAAAGCCGACAGCGCTGGGCCCTGAGCTTTGCCAACGGACGCCAGCTGTCGGCACGGGTGCTGATTTCCGGCATGGGTGGGCTCTCGCGTCCCGCGCTGCCGGATATTCCGGGGCTGGCGGACTTCCAGGGCAAAAGCTTCCATTCCCAGCACTGGGATCATGCTTATGCACTGGAAGGCAAACGGGTCGCGGTGATCGGCACCGGGGCCAGCGCCATCCAGTTCGTGCCGCGGATCGCCCCGAGGGTGGCGCACCTGAGCCTGTTCCAGCGCACGCCACCCTGGATCCTGCCCAAGCCGGATCGCGAATTGTCGACGGCCGAACGCTGGTTGTTCCGACACCTGCCCTTTACCCAGCGCCTGGCCCGCTCGGCCATCTACTGGGCCCTGGAAAGCCGGGTGATTGCCTTCGCCCGCTATCCGAAGTTGATGAAGCTGGTACAGAAAATTGCCGTACGCCATCTGCACCGCCAGGTGGCCGCGCCAACATTGCGCAAGACCCTGACGCCCGACTACACCATCGGTTGCAAGCGCATCCTGATTTCCAACGACTACTATCCGGCGCTGGCGCGCAGCCACGTGAAAGTGGTCAGCCAGGCGGTCACGCGGGTCGAGACCGATGCCGTGGTCACCGCCGACGGTGTCCGCCACCCCGTCGACTGCCTGATCTTCGGTACCGGCTTCCAGGCCACCGAACCCCTGCCCCGGGGCCTGATCATCGGACGCAACGGCCTCGACGTGCTCGATGCCTGGGCCGACGGCGCCCATGCCTACCTGGGTAGCTGCCTGCCGGGCTACCCGAACTTCTTCATGATCATCGGCCCGAACACCGGGTTGGGGCACAACTCGATGATCCTGATGATCGAGGCCCAGGTCACCTATATCCTTCAGGCCCTTGCGCAAATGCGCAGCCAGTGGATCGAGACCCTGGAGATCAGGCCCGAAGTGGAAAGTCGCTACAACGAGCGGCTTCAGCAGCAGCTCCAGCGCGCTATCTGGTCAACCGGCGGCTGTCGCAGCTGGTACCTGGACCCGCGCACCGGCAAGAACACCACCCTCTGGCCCGGCTCGACCTGGCGTTTCCGTCAGGTCACGCGTCATTTCCAGCTCGGCGATTACAAGGTTTCTGCCCGGATATCCCCAAGCCCGGAACCGGCTCCCGTTCAAGCCCGATCCCCCGGAGGCCACCCATGAAGACCTTCGACGGTAAAGTCGCCGCCATTACCGGGGCCGGTGCCGGCATGGGCCGCGCCCTGGCCATTGCCCTGGCCCGCGAAGGTTGCCACCTGGCCCTGGCGGACAAGAATCCCCAGGGCCTGGCACAGACCCTGGAACTGGCCCGGGCCGCCGCGCTACTACCGCTGCGCATCACCACCCGGGTCCTCGATGTCGCCGAACGCCAGGCTCTGTTCGACTGGGCGGCCGCCACGGCGGCCGAGCATGGCGGCGTCAACCTGGTGTTCAATAATGCCGGGGTGGCCCTGTCGAGTACCATCGAAGGCATGAGCCAGGAAGACCTCGACTGGATCGTCGGGATCAATTTCTGGGGCGTGGTCCATGGCACCCAGGCCTTCCTGCCTTACCTCAGGCAGACCGGCCACGGCCATATCATCAACACCTCCAGCGTGTTCGGCTTGTTCGCCCAACCGGGGATGAGCGCCTACAACGCCAGCAAGTTCGCCGTGCGCGGCTTTACCGAGTCCTTGCGCCAGGAACTCGACCTGATGGACATCGGTGTCTCGGCCACCTGCGTGCACCCTGGCGGCATCAAGACCGATATCGCCCGTTCCAGCCGGATCAGTGACAACGTCAAGGGCCTGCTGATCGACAACGATGAACAGGCCCGGGCGGATTTCGAGAAACTCTTTATCACCGATGCCGACCAGGCGGCCCGGACGATCCTGCACGGCGTGCGAAGAAACCGTCGACGGGTGCTGATCGGCCGCGACGCCCATGCCCTGGATCTGCTGGTGCGCCTGCTGCCCAGCGCCTATCAGGCCCTGGTGGTGTTCGTCACCCGACGCATGTCGCCCTCGGGCAAACGCAAGACCCGGCCCGACGCCAGTGACGCCGGCGGTCTCAATTGAAAGGAGTGCCAGCCATGCTGCCTGTACGCCGTGATGTCCGTGTCGACCTGCCCGCCGAGCGTGCCAAGGACTGGCATGCCCAGGGCCCGTGGGTCACGCATTTCTTCAATGCCCTGTCCTTGCTGTTTCCCTCCGGCGAACTGTTCTTCATGGACAGCGTGCGCCATTACCGGGATCGGGTGCACGACCCCGAGCTCAAGCGCCAGATCCAGGGTTTCATCGGCCAGGAAGCCATGCACAGCCGCGAGCACTTGCGCTACAACGACATGCTGCAAGCCGCCGGCCTGCCGGCGCACAAGCTCGATCGACGGTTGCGGATAATCCTCGACTTCCAGAAAAAGCACTTCCCGCCCGCCTTCAACCTGGGCATCACCATTGCCCTGGAGCATTACACCGCAATGCTCGCTGATCTGATGTTGCGCGACCCGAGCCGCTTCGGCGACTCGGTCGAGGGTTATCGGCAGATGTGGATGTGGCATGCGCTGGAGGAGACCGAGCACAAGTCAGTGGCCTTCGATGTGTGGAATGCCGCGCTCAAGCCGGGACCGGGGCGCTACCTCATCCGTGTCGGCAGCATGCTAAGCACCACGCTGATGTTCTGGCTGGTGGTGTTCGACTTTCATGTGCGCCTGCTGATCGCCGACCGCAAGGCCGGTCATCCGCTCAAAGGTTGCTGGTCCATGCTCAAGTACCTGTTCGGCCGCCACGGTGTGTTCCCGCGTATCGCCCTGCCCTGGCTGGATTACTTCAAGCCTGGCTTCCATCCCTGGGACCATGACAACCGCGAGCATCTGCAACGCATCGATGCCCTGGTCGAGGCGATGGATAAGCAGCGCCCCTGATAGCCTGTCAGTCAGGCTCCACAGGCTGGACCTGACTGGCGGTATCGATACTCACCACCACCGACAGCCCCGGGCGCAGCCGGTCGATCTCCTCCTGCCCCGGGTCGACGATGATCCGTACCGGCACCCGCTGGGCGATCTTGACGAAGTTGCCGGTGGCGTTATCGGCCTGCAGCAGGCTGAACTCCGAGCCGGTCGCCGGGGCAATACGCTGTACCCGGCCAGAGAAACGACGATGGTTGAGGGCATCGACGGTAAAACTCGCCGCCTGCCCCACCCGCACATCCGCCATCTGGGTTTCCTTCATATTGGCGATCACCCAGTGCCGATCCGGCACCAGGGCCATCAACTGCGCGCCGGAGTTCACATACGCCCCCAGGCGCACGCCGATCTGCCCCAGTTGGCCGTCCCGGGGAGCGGTGATCCGGGTATTCGACAAGTCGATCCGCGCCAGCTCCACCGCGGCCTCGGCGTTGGTCACCGCCGCCTCCAGTGAACCGCGATTGACCAACACGGTTTGCAGGTCCTGACGGGAAATATCCAGCGCCGCCTTCGCCTGGGCCACCGCCGCGTCCGTCTGGGCATGGTCGGCACGGGTCACGTCGAGTTCACGCCGGGACACCGAGCCATCGGCGATCAGCGCTTCGTTGCGCTTGAGGTCGGCGCTGCTCTTGAGCACCTGGGCCCGGCTGTTGTCGAGGGCCGCCTGGCGCTGGGCAATGGTTGCCTCGGCGCTACGGCGCTGCTGCAGGTTGTTGGCCAGGGCGGCCTTCTGCACGTCCAGTTGGGCCAGGGCCTGGTCCAGTCGCTGCTTATAGATACGGTCGTCGAGGCGCACCAGCAGGTCGCCGGCCTTGACGAACTGGAAGTCCTGCACCGGCACTTCGTACACATAGCCGCTGAGCTGCGGACCGATCAACGTCACCTGTCCGCGCACCAGGGCATTCTCGGTGCTTTCGATGGCGCTGCCGAACGGCGGCAGTTGCCAGGCATACAACACGATCAGCACACCGGTGAGGGCAATCGCGGCAAAGCCCAGGGACGAGACGATCCGCACCCCCAGGGACCTTGGTTCGGTGGACGAAGCGCCGGCCGGGGTGACCCCTTCGGGGGTGGCGGCAATGGCATTGGTCGTGGTCGCAGGTTCGCTCATCGTGAAGGGGCACCGCTGGTGAGAGTGGGAGACGGGGCGTTGCGGGCAATCTTCCTGTTCATGCTGAGCAACCACAGGCTGCGGGCGAAGATCCACAGCATGGTCAGGACCGCGATCACCGCAATCAGCATGAACACATCGTTATAGGCCAGGATATTCGCTTCGCGGGTCGCCGACGCGGCCAGCGCCTGCATGCCCTGGGTGGTGCGCGCCGACGGGTCGAAAATCACCCCGGCATAGGCCGCGCTGCTGCTTTGCAGGCGTGCGGCGACCTGCGGATCGATCAGCGTCAGGTGTTCGACGATACTGCTGGAGTGGAATTTCTCCCTTGCCACCTGGAAGGTCCCCAGCAACGCGGAGCCGATCAAGCCGCCGAGATTGTTGCAGATCCCGAACAACACCGAAAAGCTCACCAGGTTGCGCGGGTTGGTCACCACATTGCGGGTGCCCAGGGCCATGGTCGGGCCGAGGAAAAAGGTCCCGCCGAAGGCCAGCAGGAACTGACTGGCGTACATATTGGCCGGACGCGTCAGGTTGTTGGAAAAGCTGTCCATGGACGAGCCGACCGCCATCAGCGCCAGGGAAATGATCAGCGGCTTGAGCAGGTGATCGGGGTGAATGGTCAGGGCACTGACCGCCAATCCGGCGATGCTGCCCAGCAGCATCACCCCATAGAGGCTGCGCATCTGTTCGCTGCCCATGTTCAAGGCCTGGAGAAAGCCCACCGCGCCGGTGGACTGCTCCGAGAGCACCATGCGGATCAGGATCACCGCCAGCCCCAGGCGGATCATCGCCCCGCTGCCCAGCCAGCGGGTCATCAGCATCGGGTTGCTGCGGTTGTGTTCAATTGCCAGCCCGGCGAGGATCAGCACGATCGAGGCCGCCGAGGCGATGCCGATCCAGGGCGCTTCCAGCCACCAGTCGATCCGCCCCAGGGACAGCACCGCGCAGAGCAGCGCCACGCCGGTAGCGAGGATGGCGAAGGTCAGGAAATCGAGTTTTTCAAAGGTCTTGAAGCGATCGCCCGGCGGCAGCTTGAGCAGGAACACGCAGCCCAGGGCCGCCAGGGCCAGTCCCAGCTCGAACAGATACAGCCCGCGCCACTCGGCGATCTGCAGCAGGTCCTCGGAAAACAGCCGGGCCAGGGGCAGCGCCAACTGCGAGGTGCCCAGCCCCAGCACCAGGGCCTTGAGCCGCCATTTCGCCGGAAAAGCCTGGATCATGTAATACAGGCCCAGGGAACTCAGGGCCGCGCCCACCATTCCGTGGGCCGCACGCACGGCAATCGCCGAACTCAGGTCATTGACGAACAGATGGCCGAAGGTCACCAGCGCATAGAGCACCAGGAACACCTCGGTGAAGGCTCGCAAGCCGAATTGCTGGCGAAATTTCACCAGCAACAGGTTCATCGAGACATTGGTCATGACATAGGCCGCCGGCAACCAGGCGATCTCCGCCGTGGTCGAGCCCAGGGCGCCTTGCAGGTACGGCAAATTGGCGATCACCAGCGAATTGCCGAGGCCACCGGTCAAGGCCACCAGCAGTCCGACCATGGCATAGGCCCAGCGCCTGGGCGTGGAATGCAACGGCGTCGACGGCGATCCGGGCAGGCTGGGGCGCTCGTGGGGCTGCCAGTCGTGCGGCGCGTATTGGTTCATCGGGGCCTTGCTCCAAACACCGGAAGGCGACTCTTATTTGCGCGGCCACACAGATTACCTGAATCGCCGCTGTCTATTGAGCAAAAACAACAGGTCGTTCATCTCTTCTTCATAGGCTTTTCACATTTGGGCGTTTACCGTAGAATCCTGCCCGCGCTTCGGGCCAGGGAATTGATAAAAATCATGAACATAACGCTGCAATGCAGCTTTGACATTTCATTTTTTTAGGCTTAAATCGCCGCATGTCTTTTATTACCCCTGTATCATCCCACGGTCATGCCTCTATGCTTGTCCGCATAAAAGGTATCGTTCATTGTGCCCGAGCGTTGAGTCCGGCATGCTATCGGCTGGCTTGAAGCATCGCCGCACCATTGAAACCATTCTGGAAAGAAGCCTTTGAAACCTTATCCAATTCAGCGCGTGTCGATCGTTATCCCGGTCTATAACGAAGAACAGAGCCTGCCAGAACTGTTGCGCCGCACCGAAGCGGCCTGTTCGCAGTTGACCCAGGATGTCGAAATCATCCTGGTCGACGACGGCAGCCGTGATCGCTCCGCCGACATTCTCCAGGAAGCCGCCGAGCGTGAAGGCAGCCAGGTCATCGCCGTGATCCTGAACCGCAACTACGGTCAGCACGCCGCGATCATGGCCGGCTTCGAGCAATCCACCGGTGATGTGGTCATCACCCTGGACGCCGACCTGCAGAACCCGCCGGAAGAAATTCCGCGTCTGGTGGAACAGTGTGCCCTGGGCTTCGACGTGGTCGGCACCGTGCGCAACAATCGCCAGGACTCGGCCCTGCGCCGCTGGCCGTCGCGCCTGATCAACATGGCCGTGCAACGTTCCACCGGCGTCGCCATGAGCGACTACGGCTGCATGTTGCGCGCCTATCGCCGGACCATCGTCGATGCGATGCTGGCCTGCCGCGAGCGCAGCACCTTTATCCCGATCCTGGCCAACAGTTTTGCCCGGCACACCACCGAAGTACTGGTGCAGCACGCCGAGCGCGAGCACGGTGACTCGAAATACAGCCCGATGCGCCTGATCAACCTGATGTTCGACCTGGTCACCTGCATGACCACCACGCCCCTGCGGCTGTTGAGCATCATCGGTTTCACCATGGCCGGTCTCGGCGCGCTGTTCGCCATCCTGCTGGTGGTGCTGCGCCTGATCTTCGGCGCCGCCTGGGCCGGTGACGGTTCGTTCGTGCTGTTTGCTATCCTGTTCGTCTTTACCGGCGGCCAGTTCATCGGCATGGGGCTCCTGGGTGAATACCTGGGCCGCATGTACAGTGACGTGCGTGCACGTCCGCGCTTCTTCATCGAGAAAGTGCTGCGTAGCCAGCCGTCTCCTGCCAGCGCTGCTGGTGATACCCCTTCTACTACTACCTCCAATCAGGTCGCACCATGAATCCGAAAGTTGTCGTCTTCGCCTATCACGATATTGGTTGCACCGGCATCGAGTCCCTGCTCGCCGCAGGTTACGACATCGCCGCAGTGTTCACCCATGCCGACGACCCGAAGGAGAACGCCTTCTACGGTTCCGTAGCGCAACTCTGTGCTCGCAAGGGCATTACCGTGCACGCCCCGGAAGATGCCAACCATCCTCTGTGGATCGAGCGCATTGCCAAGCTGAGCCCGGACTACATCTTCTCGTTCTACTACCGCAACCTGTTGAGCGAAGAGCTGCTGGCCACCGCCAAGAACGGCGCGTTCAACCTGCACGGTTCCCTGCTGCCACGCTACCGCGGTCGCGCACCGGCCAACTGGGTGCTGGTCAACGGCGAAACCGAAACCGGCGTGACCCTGCACCGCATGGTCAAGCGTGCCGATGCCGGTGGCATCCTGGCGCAGAACCGCGTCGCCATCGACCGTGCCGACACCGCCCTGACCCTGCACACCAAGCTGCGTGACAGCGCTGCAGCCCTGCTGGGTGAAGCCCTGCCACAACTGGCTGCCGGCAAACTGAGCGAAACCGCCCAGGACGAGTCCAAGGCTACTTACTTCGGTCGCCGTACCCCGGCTGACGGCAAGCTGGTCTGGAAAAAGCCTGCCGAAGAGCTGTTCAACCTGGTCCGTGCCGTGACCCAACCTTACCCGGGTGCCTTCTGCGCCGTGGGCGAGCACAAGCTGATCGTCTGGAGCGCCGAAGTCGTCAAGGGCAACGAAGGTCAGGCCCCTGGCCGTGTGATCAGCGTCGACCCATTGCGCATCGCTTGCGGTGAAGACTCCCTGGTGATCAAGGCCGGTCAGCGCAACGACGCCGGCCTCTTCCTCAGCGGCCCGCAACTGGCCAACGAACTGGGTCTGGTGGACGGTTCCTTCCTGCGTGGCGCCGAGTCGGGCCGCAAGCCACGTCGTACCC
Organism: Pseudomonas gingeri; assembly: GCF_013385425.1. Lineage (GTDB taxonomy): Bacteria > Pseudomonadota > Gammaproteobacteria > Pseudomonadales > Pseudomonadaceae > Aquipseudomonas > Aquipseudomonas gingeri_D. Next base: position 372,326 of record NZ_JACAQA010000003.1, read on the forward strand.
GCGTACTGATCCTGGGCGTCAACGGCTTCATCGGTAACCACCTGTCCGAGCGCCTGCTGCGTGACGACAAGTACGACGTCTACGGTCTGGACATCGGCTCCGACGCCATCGAGCGCCTGCGCAGCCACCCGAACTTCCACTTCGTCGAAGGCGATATCAGCATCCACTCCGAGTGGATCGAGTATCACATCAAGAAGTGCGACGTGGTCCTGCCGCTGGTGGCCATCGCCACCCCGATCGAATACACCCGCAACCCGCTGCGCGTATTCGAACTGGACTTCGAAGAAAACCTGAAGCTGGTTCGCTACTGCGTCAAGTACAACAAGCGCGTGATCTTCCCGTCGACTTCCGAAGTCTACGGCATGTGCCAGGACGAGAACTTCGACGAAGACACCTCGAACCTGATCGTTGGCCCGATCAACAAGCAGCGCTGGATCTACTCGGTCTCCAAGCAACTGCTGGACCGCGTGATCTGGGCTTATGGCGCCAAGGGCCTGAACTTCACCCTGTTCCGTCCGTTCAACTGGATGGGTCCACGTCTGGACCGTCTGGATTCGGCGCGTATCGGCAGCTCCCGTGCCATCACCCAGCTGATCCTGAACCTGGTGGAAGGTACTCCGATCCGTCTGTTCGACGGCGGCGAGCAGAAGCGCTGCTTCACCGACATCGCCGACGGCATCGAGGCCCTGGCCCGTATCGTCGACAACGAGAACGACTGCTGCAACGGCCAGGTCATCAACATCGGTAGCCCGGACAACGAAGCCAGCATCCGTCAGCTGGGCGAAGAACTGCTGCGTCAGTTCGAAGCTCACCCGCTGCGCAGCAACTTCCCTCCGTTCGCCGGTTTCCGCGACGTGGAAAGCAAGGCGTTCTACGGTACTGGCTACCAGGACGTGTCGCACCGCAAACCAAGCGTCGAAAACGCCAAGCGCCTGCTGAACTGGGAGCCGACCGTCGAGATGAGCGAAACCATCGGTAACACCCTGGACTTCTTCCTGAAAGAAGCCATGCTCGAAATCGCGGACAAGCGCTGATGCAGGCTGGACTTCGCATCGATGTGGACACCTATCGCGGCACCCGTGAAGGGGTACCGCGGTTGCTGGAACTGCTCGACGAGGCCCAGGTCAAGGCGACGTTCTTCTTCAGCGTTGGACCGGACAACATGGGGCGCCACTTGTGGCGCCTCATCAAACCCCAGTTCCTCCTGAAGATGCTGCGTTCCAAGGCTGCCAGTCTTTATGGCTGGGACATCTTGCTGGCCGGCACTGCCTGGCCAGGCAAGCCGATCGGTCGGGATCTGGGGCATCTGATGCGCCAGACCCTGGCCGCCGGCCATGAGGTCGGCCTGCACGCCTGGGATCACCACGGCTGGCAGGCCAACGCCGGGCGCTGGAGCGAAGCCGAACTGATCGAACAGATCCGTCGCGGCGTCGATTGCCTGAGCGATATCACCGGGCAAGCCGTCGAATGTTCGGCCACCGCCGGTTGGCGAGCGGACGAGCGTGTCGTGCAAGCCAAGGAGCATTTCGGTTTTCGCTATAACAGCGACTGCCGCGGGCACGGTCTGTTTCTGCCACGGTTGGCGGATGGCAGCCTGGGGACCCCGCAAATTCCCGTGGACCTGCCTACCTTCGACGAAGTCGTGGGTGCGGATCTGGCCGCGAAAGATTTCAATGCGTTCATTCTCGACCGGTTCAGTCCGGCGCGCCTGAATGTCTACACGATTCACGCAGAAGTAGAAGGGATTCTGATGGCAAACGAGTTTCGCCAGCTGCTGGCCCAGGCCAAGGCGCGCGATATCGAGTTCCAACCCCTGGTCAATCTATTGCCGGCCCAACTGGACCGCCTGCCCGCAGGGCAATTGGTCCGTGGCACCCTCGGCGGCCGTGAAGGCTGGCTTGGGGTACAGCAGGGATGACCAGGCGCTGGGCTTTGCCGTTGCTGTTTCTCGCTTTTCTGCTGTTCTACCTCCTGCCACTGGTCACCCATGGCATGTGGATTCCCGACGAAACCCGCTACGCCCAGATCGGCCAGGAAATGCTCCGGCACGGCCACTGGGCGTCGCCGCATTTCATGGACCTGCGCTACTTCGAAAAACCCATCGCCGGCTACTGGATGATCGCCATCGGTCAGGCCATTTTCGGTGAGAACTTTTTCGGCGTGCGTTTCGCTTCGGCCCTGAGCACCGGGCTGAGCGTGCTGCTGGTCTATCTGATTGCCGGACGCCTGTGGAACGACGAACGCAAGCAGTTTGCCTGCGCCGCGTTGTACATGAGCTTCGGCCTGATCGCCGGGCAAGCCGGGTATGCCAACCTCGATCCGCAGTTCACCTTCTGGGTCAACCTGAGCTTCGTCGCCCTGTGGTTCGCCATCGACGGCAGTACCCCACGGGCACGCCTGTGGTCGTGGGTGGCCCTGGGCCTGGCCTGCGGCATGGGTTTCATGACCAAGGGTTTCCTCGCCCTGCTGTTGCCGGTGCTGATCGCCCTGCCCTACATGATCTGGCAGAAGCGTTTTCGCGAACTGGTGGGTTATGGCCTGGTGGCCGTGGTCGTGGCCACGCTGATCAGCCTGCCCTGGGTCCTGGCGGTTCACCTCCAGGAACCGGACTACTGGCGTTTCTTCTTCTGGCACGAGCATATCCGTCGTTTTGCCGCCGAAGACGCGCAACACACCCGGCCTTGGTGGTTCTACCTGCCGATGATCGTGGCTTCCAGCCTGCCATGGGCAGTGCTGTTCCCGGTGACCCTGAAGGACGCCTGGCGTACCAAGGGTCAGCGCATCACCCTGTTCCTGCTGCTCTGGCTGTTGCTGCCACTGGCGTTCTTCAGCCTCAGCCGCGGCAAGCTGCCGACCTACATCATGCCGTGCCTGATGCCCCTGGCGTTGCTGATGGGGCATTCGCTGATGGATCGCATCAAGCTTGCCCAAGGCCAGGTTCCTCGTCTCAACGGCCTGCTCAACCTGGTGTTGGGCCTGGCGGGACTGGCGGCACTGGTGTATTTCCAGATCAAGCAGCCGTTCTACGATAACGAGCCTTTGCACCTGACCCTGCTCTGCGTGTTCATCGGCAGCTGGATCCTGGTCAATCTCCTGCCCCTGCTCAAGCCGCTGACCTTCTGGGCCACCCCGGCGCTGGGCATGGGCATGCTGGTGTTGCTGCTGCCGGCGGCGATGCCGAACGTCATCGTGCACAACAAGATGCCCGACCAGTTCATCGCCCACCATGCCGAAGAGTTGAGCCAGAGCCGTCACTTCCTGAGCAACGACCTGGGTGCCGCTTCGGCGCTGGCCTGGCGCATGAAACGCAGCGATATCACCCTCTACAACACCCAGGGTGAATTGCAGTACGGCCTGGGTTATCCCGAGACCGCCGGTCGCGCTCAGGATCTGAGCCAGATCCAGGCCTGGATGGACAACGCCCGGCGTGAAGGCCAGGTCGGTGTGGTGATGCGCGTCAAGGATGAGGACGAACTGCACGAGATCGACCTGCTGCCCAAGGATCATGTTCGCTATGAAGAAGGCAACATGGTTATCCTGATTTTTTCGAAGACCACCCCATGACCCTGATCTTGTTGCTCAGCGCCTGCCTGCTGACGTGCCTGGGCCAGGTCGCGCAGAAGTTCGCCGTCGAAAGCTGGCGCGGCCCGGACCTGGGCGTCCTGCACAAACTGCGTTCGCCCTGGCTGTGGCTAGCCCTGGCCAGCCTCGGTTTCGGCCTGCTGGTCTGGCTGCTGGTCCTGCAACGGCTGGAGGTCGGGATTGCCTATCCGATGCTCAGCCTGAACTTTGTCCTGATCACCCTGGTGGCGCACTACCTGTTCAAGGAGTCGATCGACACCCGCCATTGGTTGGGCGTGGCGTTCATCATCGCCGGTGTGGTCCTGTTGGGGCGTCACGTATGAGCCAGGCGCGCGGTTTTACCCTGGCCACCGGCAGCGTCCTGCTGGTCAGCGGTGCCCAGTTGGGCATGCGTTGGAGCATGACCCGCCTGCCGGAACCGACACAGTGGCTGGACGCCCTGATGACTCAGGACGTATCGTTACTCGCCTTGGGTGTAGTGGCGGCATCGATCCTCGCCTACGCCCTGTCCATGCTCTGCTGGCTGGCCGCCTTGCGCGACCTGCCATTGGGCCGTGCCTACTCGTTGCTCAGCGTCAGTTACGCGCTGGTCTACCTGCTGGCCGCCGGCCTGCCGTTTTTCAATGAAAGCTTCAGTCTTTCGAAATCGCTGGGAGTGGCCCTGGTCATTCTCGGCGTGCTAACGATCAACTCTCCACGTATACCCCGTCCTAGGGACTCCGTATGAAAATCAGCGTAATTGGTAGCGGTTATGTCGGTCTGGTGCAGGCGACTGTGCTGGCCGAAGTCGGTCATGATGTCGTCTGCATGGACGTCGACCAGAACAAGATCGACTTGCTGCGTAAAGGCCACATCCCCATCTTCGAACCAGGGCTGGAGACCATGGTCAAGAGCAACCTGGAAAGCGGCCGCCTGCACTTCACCAGCGACGAAAAGCTGGCGATCGAGCATGGCCAGGTGCTGTTTATCGCCGTCGGCACGCCGTCGGACGAAGACGGTTCGGCTGACCTGAAGTACGTCCTCTCGGTGGGCGATGCCGTGGTCCGTCACCGCGTCGATCCGCTGATCCTGGTGGAAAAATCCACCGTTCCGGTCGGCACCGGCGACACCCTGCGCGCGCACATTCAAGCCGCCCTGGACAAAGTCGGCCGGACCCTGGAATTCGATATCGTCTCCAACCCGGAATTCCTCAAGGAAGGTTCGGCGGTGGAAGACTGCCGTCGTCCGGACCGGATCGTCATCGGCTGCGAGCGTGAAGAAGTCCGCGAAGTGATGCGCGACCTCTACGCCCCGTTCAACCGCAACCATGACCGCATCATGTTCATGGACCTGCGCAGCGCCGAGCTGACCAAGTACGCCGCCAACTGCATGCTGGCGACCAAGATCAGCTTTATCAACCAGATCGCCGAACTGGCCGAACACCTGGGCGCGGACATCGAAGCCGTGCGCATGGGCATCGGCGCCGACCAGCGCATCGGTTACCACTTCATCTACCCGGGCTGCGGCTACGGCGGTTCGTGCTTCCCGAAAGACATGCGCGCCCTGATCCACAGCGCCCAGGCGGCCAACTGCTCGAGCGACCTGCTGCAAGCGGTCGAAGCGATCAACGAGCGTCAGAAGCACAAGCTGTTCGACCGCCTGAACGCGTTCTACAAGGGTGACCTGAAAGGCAAGACCTTCGCCCTCTGGGGCCTGGCGTTCAAGCCGAACACCGACGATATGCGCGACGCACCGAGCCGCGTGCTGATGGAAGCCCTGTGGGCGGCCGGCGCCCAGGTTCGCGCGTTCGACCCGGAAGCCATGCAGGAAACCCAGCGCATCTATCCGGATGAGCCGGGCCTGTCGCTGATGGGCACGCCGGAATCGGCCCTGGTCGGCGCCGATGCACTGATCATCTGCACCGAATGGCAGCAGTTCAAGGCACCGGACTTCGAACTGATCAAGCAGCGCCTGAAAGCGCCGGTGATCTTCGACGGCCGTAACCTGTTCGACGCCAACCGCATGCAGCGCAAAGGTTTCACCTACTTTGCGATCGGTCGCGGTGCGTCGCTGGATCTGCCGGTGACCCGTCACGGTCTGGAATGATGCCCTGACCCTTGCATAGGGTTACTGAGCAAACAAACGACGCGGTCATTTCGAAAAAATGACCGCGTTTTCGTTCCTAACGGGCTTGCCCGTTGTTTTAGGTCCACGGCCGTGACATTGACGTCCTCATCCCGTAACACCCTGAATCGCCAATCCCTCGGCCTGGGCCTGATCGCCCTGCTGCTGTTTATCGCCGGCGTCTATCAGCAAGCCGCCATCGGTTTCGACTCGCGCTTCGTGCTGTTCGCCGAGGAAATGCTGCGCCATGGTCCGAGTTTCTTTCCGACCACCTATGGCGAGCCGTATCCGGACTATTCGGCATTTTCCACCCTGTTGATCTGGTTGCTGTCGCTGCCGTTCGGCTCGGTCAACGCCCTCGCCGCCTGGCTGCCGAGCGCCCTGGCCTCGGCCTGGATCGTGGTGCTGATGTACCGGCTGGTGGCCCCGCATTCGCCCCGTTGGGCGCTGCTGAGCATTGCCTTGCTGTTGCTGACCAATAATTTCCTGATTGAAACCCGCGCGGTATCCCTCGACCAGATGCTCGCCGCCGTGTCCCTGGCGGTGTTCTACCTGGGTTATGCCGCCAAATACTACGGCGCGCCGAAACGCAGCGTGCTGCTCCTGGCGCTGCTGGTGCTCGGTTTTGCCATTCGCGGCCCCATGGGCCTGGTGATCCCCACCGGCATGCTGTGCAGCTTCTACCTGCTCAGCGGTCAATGGCGCCGGTTGTTCGTGTTTGGCTTCCAGGCCCTGTTCCTGCTGGCAGCCTGCATCGGCCTGCTGTTGTGGCTGGCCTCGCTCGATGGCGGCCCGGCCTTCCTCCAAGAAGTGATCCGTATGCAGTTCACCGGCCGCATGGACGGCTCGGCGGGCTCCAGCGGTACGCTGTATTACTTCAGCAGCGCTTTTGGCAACTACGCCCTGGCTTATCCATTGGCCGTGCTGGTTCTGGTTGCCATTCTGACAACCGGTCGCCAGCATCGTGGGCCGGCCTTGCAACTGACCCTCTACGCGGTCGCGGCCGGCTTGATCGTGATGCTCGGCCTGTCGGTGCCCCAGGCGAAAAAAGCCCGTTATATCCTGCCGATGGTACCGATGGCGGCGATCATTGCCGCCTATCCGTTCCAGGTCGGGAAAGGCCGTCTGTTTGCCTGGCTGCGTGGGCTGATCCAGGGTCTCTGGTTGATCCTGCCGGGCCTGCTGATTGTCGGGATGTTCATGTTGCACCGGCGCTTCCCTGAAGAACTGCCAACCCTGGGCGTCGCGCCCTATCTGGTCGGGGCCTTGCAACTGATCGCCGTGGTGGCGTTGTTCAACGCCCGCTGGCGCGCGCTCGGGCTGGCCGGTTGTGCGGTGCTGGCGCTGTGGAGCAGCTATATCCTGATCGTCGAGCCGACCGAACGCGTCGCCTACGATACCCGCGCCTTTACCCAGGCTACCCAGCAGTTGATGCAGAAGGATCCTGCGCCGCTGGTCATGCACGCGGTGGGCAAGGATGGACGGGCGATCAAGTTCATGGTCAATGCCGAGGGCGATCTGCAGCCGATCTTCACCGAAACGCCTGAGCAGCTTCAGGGCGTGGCACGACCGGCGTGGGTGATGATGGGCAAGGATCAGTATGACGCCCTGAAAGGCACGGCTATCGGCGATCTGACGCCAGTACTCAGCCAGCGGTTCGACAAGAACGATTATGTGCTGTTGAAGCTACCGTAAAACCTGTAGGAGCCTGGCTTGCCAGAGAGGCTTTGAGCGATCTCGGGCCTCTTCGCGGGCAAGCCCTGCTCCTACAGTTCGGTGTCGTACACAAGATCAGCAAACGACGACTCACTGTAGGAGCAGGGCTTGCCCGCGAAGCTTTTGGCGGCCTGGAGGCTGCTATCGTTTCCTGTATTACAGCATCAGGCGATAACTACACTCGCCCCCTTCAGCACATCCAGCCCTACCCCCACCAACGTCACCGAATCCGACCCGAAGGTCAGCACGGTGTCGTGTCCCACCACCTTGGCGTGGTCCTGGATAGTGTGTCCCTGGGAATCGGCATACCCCATGAACACCAGTTTGTCGGAAGCCTGGAAGCCGGTGATCTTGTCCTGGCCGAACGATCCGTTGAAGCCGTTGAACAGGAAGGTATTGCCCCCGCCCTTCGCATCCATCAGGTCATTGCCGGCACCACCGATAAACACATTCCCCCCCTTGGCCGAACCGATCAGATGATCGTCGCCGCCATTACCCAACAGCCACTCCCCCGAAGACTTCGCCGTCAGGGTATCGGCCCCATCGCTGCCGACCTGCGAGTTGACGTAACTCCCCTCGGACAAGCTCTGGTTGCCCACCACATGGGCCACGTCCTTGTTGAAGAACACCAGGCTCGACTCCTTGCTGACCAGGGTGCCGATATTCTGGGCAATGGTGATCCCGCCGCTGGCATCACGGATATACAAGGTGCCGTGGCCGTCATTGGCGATATCGAAACTGCTCAGGGATTTCTGCAGATCGAAGGTGTTGTTGCCCTTGCCGCCGAGAATGATGTTGTAGCCACCGTCATCGCGGAAGGTATCGTTGCCGCCGCGCCCCTCGATGTAATCGTTGCCACGCCCTCCCTTGAGCAGGTCATTGGCGTCGCTGCCGATGATAAAGGTGCTGCCGCTATGGGTTTCGGCATTGCGATTGAGGTCCTGCACCCAGGTCTTGTCCCGTGCCGGATCCGACAGGTTGGCGACGATGATGGTCGAGTCCTTGCTGGTCAGGTTGTAGAACTGCGACCCCAGCACCCGATTCAAGCCATCGCCATAGGCCGTCGGCAGATGGGAAATCCAGGTGGCGACGTTACCGATGGAAAACGGCAGCACATTCCAGGCATCGGACGCGTAATGGTCGTTGAAGCTGACGATATTATTGGTCGCCGAGGCCTTGTTGGCATCGTGCACACCCAGGGTTGCCAGGGTCAGATTGGAGCCGTCGAGGGCACGGAACACCGGGTCGTTTTCATAACCGATATTCAGCACCTGGGTGCCCGGGCCGCTCTGGGTCGGTGAAGCAAAGGCGATGTAGTTGGCATCCTTGTAGAAACCACCCCAATGGTCCTTGCTCAGGTCGGCCACGCTGTTGACCGCCAGCCCGCCGAGGCTGTGGCCGCTGACCAGCACGTCCTTGCCGGAAAGACCGTTGGCCGCGGCAAAGGTCGCCACGCTCTTGAGCAGGCCTTCGAAGGCATTGGCGCTGTAGTTCTTCGCGTAATCCTTGGGTCCGATGGCCGCCAGCAAGTCGTTGATCGCATCGCCGATGGTGTCGCTGATCTGGCTTTCCCGCGGCCCGCTGGTGCCACGGAAGGACACGCCGATCTCGGTCAGGTGCCCGCTGGCGTCGTACTTGCCGAGGATTTCCGCCTGCGCCGTGGTGTAGCCGGCCTTCTCGCCATAGAAGGTGCCGCGGGCATCGGTCTTGCCGCCGTAGCCCAGTTGCACGGCACTGATGGGTGTCCAGCCGGCGGCCTTCACCGCCGCCAGCGCGGCTTTCTCCGAGTCCGGGTTCCAGGGGATCCCGGGGATGACCCCCTGGGCATCCGTGCCGCCGATCAGGGCCTTGACCAGGGTCGCCGGCAGGCCGAGACCGAAGCCGTTCTGCTGGTAGCCCACGGCAAAGCCGTTATCGAGGTTGTGGTAGGAGTACAAGGTGATCGCCATTGCATCGGAATACAGTGCTTTCGAAGCCTCGGTTCCCACGTTTTTATAGTCAAACACACCCATGGTATTGCCTCCTTGCTGGTTGGAATCATTGTCGTATGAAGGCCTCATCGACCCTGGCCAGGTCGGTTTCGCGCAAGGTGCCCGCGTAGTAATGCAATTTGGTCCAGGCCATCAGGTAGTCGTAGCGCGCCTGGGCCAGGTCGCGCCGGGTGCTGTAGAGCTGCTGCTCGGCGTTCAGCGCATCGAGGTTGACCCGCTCGCCACCGAGGATGCTCTGCTTGGTCGAGACCACCAGGGCTTCGGCCGAACTCAAGGCCTTCTGATAGGCGCGCAACTTGCTCACCCCCGACAGGCAGGCACTGAACTGACGACGCAGCTCGATCAGGGTTTCGCGGGTCTTGCCGTCCAGTTCGTATTCGGCCTGTTCCAGATTGGCGCTGGCCTGGCGCACCGACGCCGAGACGCCGCCACCGGCGAACAACGGCACGTTCACCTCGAAACCGATAGTGTTGGTGTCGTAGCGCTGGTTGTAGGTGTTGCCGCTGTCGGACTCGCTCTTGCGCACGCTGGCGTAGGCATTGAGCTTGGGCAAGTGCCCGGCGCGGTTGCGCTCCACTTCATAATGGGCCACTTCCAGTGCCTGGCGCTGGGACGCCAGGGTCGGGTTGTTCTCCAGGGCCATGGCGTGCCAGGTATCGAAGTTGGCCGGCTCCAGGGGAAACGACTGAAAGGTCCGGGCCAGTGGCGCCAGTTCGGAAACATCCACCGACGCTACGCCGATCAGCGCCCCCAGTTCGCGCAGGGCGGCATCCTGTTCGTTGCGGGCTTCGATTTCCTCGGCGGTGGCCAGTTCGAAACGCGACTCGGCTTCGAGAATATCGGTACGTGTGCCCTCGCCCTGGCGGAACAGATGCTCGTTCTGCTGGAACTGCTCCCCATAGGCTTTCTTGCGGGCCTGGGCGATCTCGATCTGGTCCTGGGCAAACAACGCCTTGGTGTAATAGGTCAGGACCCGCACCAGCAGCTCCTGGCTCTTGCCGCGAAAGGTTTCATCGGCGAACAACGCCTGGGCCACGCCCTTGCGGTAATTGGCATAGGCCTCGTAGTCGATCAGCGGTTGTTGCAGCATCAGCGTCGAGCCGGAGCTGGTGTAGTGACGGTCCTCGTGGGAGTTGCCCCGTTCGCTGAGGTAGGTGGCCCGCGAATCGTTACGGCCCTGGTTGTAGTTATAGGAAATCTTCGGCAGCAGGCCGGCCCGGCCAATGGCGCGGTTTTCCTGGCCGGCATCGCGCTCCTTGAGCGCGCCGAGGAATACCGGGTCATTGCGCAGCGCCTGCTCATACACCTGGAACGGCCCCATGGCCTGGCTGCCGGTGCTGACCAACAGGGACAGCGTTGCCACGATCATCGACAGTGTCTTCATTCGGTGAAACATCCTATTGCTCGGTCAGCGCGGAACCCGCGCGGTCCAGCAGGGGTTTGAACAGATAGTTGAGCAGCGAGCGCTCGCCGGTCCGCACGAACATCTCGGCGGGCATGCCCGGCTTGATCACCAGCCCGTGGAGTTTTTCCAGGGCCATGTCGCTCACCGACGTGCGCAGCACGTAATACGGCGCGCCGGTCTTTTCATCGAGCAACTGGTCGGCGGAGATCAGGCTGACTTCGCCGGGCACCCGTGGCGTGCGGCTCTGGTTGAAGGCGGTGAACAGGATGTCCACCGGCAGATGGCTGCCGACCTTGTCCACCAGGTTGACCGGCAGGTGCCCCTCGACTTCCAGGCGTTCGCCCTGGGGCACGATCTCCAGCAGGGTTTCCCCGGCACGGATCACCGCGCCTTCGGTGTGCACGCTGAGGTTGACCGCGATGCCCTCCGCCGGCGCGACGATCTCGCTGTGCTGCAAATTGAAATCCGCCGAGCGCAGCTGCTGCTCCAGGGTCAGGCTCTTGAGCTGGGCCTCGGCCAGTTGGCCGCGCACTTCCTTCTGGTACTCCTCGCTGTGCTGGGAGAGCTTGAGACGCGACTCGACAATGCCCTGCTCGACCCGCCCGCTTTCGCCGCTGTTCTGCGCCAGGTCCTGTTGCACCTGGGACAGTTGGCGCTGGTAGTCCAGCAGGCGGTTGCGCGGGATATAGCCGTTGTCCGCCAGGGGCTTGAGGTTGTCCAACTGGCTGCGCAGGGAATCGGCGCGGGCCAGCATGTCGTTGCGCGCGCGACGCATACCGGCCAGTTGCGAGCCGGCGCCGTCGATACTGGCGCGAATACCGGCCTGCTCCCGGGAAAAGGCTTCGCGACGGCTACTGAACAGTTGCCGCTGGCCTTCGAGCACCAGCGCCAGGGGCGGGTCGGCCTCCGCGCTCAACTCGGGCGGAAACACCACCCGGGGCAGGTTGTCGCGCTCGCTCTGCCAACGCGCCTGGCTGGCCCAGGCCATGCGGTACTGGGCCTGCAACGATTGCACATCGGCCGACAATTGCGTCTGGTCGAGACGAAACAGCGGCTGGCCCTGATGCACCACTTGCCCTTCGCGCACCAGGATCCGGCTGACCACGCCGCCGCCGAGGGATTGCACCGCCTTGCGCTTGCCGGATACCACCACGGTGCCCTGCACGGCAATGCCCTGGTCCAGCGGCGCCAGGGCCGCCCAGAGAAAGAAGCCGCCGGCACCCAGGAGGGCCAACAACCAGCCCATACGGGCAAAGAACCGGGCATCACGTTCCCGGTATTCAACAGGGGTACTGATCTGCATTGTGCTGTCCTTGCTCATGCGCCGCTACTGCGCGTCGGCGCGGGATACTGTCGGCTCAGGCTGACGCCCGCCGGGGTGGCTGCCTCGCGGGCCGGTTGCGGTGCGGGTTGGGCGCCGGCCGACAGTGCCTTGAGCACATCGGCACTGCTGCCGAAGGCTTGCAGGCGGCCTTCGTTGAGCACCAGCAACTTGTCCGCCTGGGTCAGGGAGGTGGAACGGTGGGTCACCAGGACCACTGTGCTGCCCCCCGCCTTGAGCAGGGCAATCGCCTGGGTCAGGGCGGTTTCCCCGACCACATCGAGGTTGGAATTGGGCTCATCCAGCACCACCAGGCGCGGGCCGCCATACAACGCGCGGGCCAGCGCCACCCGCTGCTTCTGCCCGCCGGACAGGCCGCTGCCGTCTTCTCCCAGCAGTGTGTCGTAGCCCTGGGGCAGGCGCAGGATCAGCTCGTGCACACCGGCCTGACGTGCCGCCTCGACCACTTTCGCCGAGTCGACCTCGGCAAACCGCGCGATATTTTCGGCAATGGTGCCGCTGAACAACTCGATGTCCTGGGGCAAATAACCAATATGCGGACCGAGGTCGTCGCGGTCCCAGCGGTGCAGGTCGGCACCGTCCAGGCGCACGGTGCCGCCCAGGGTCGGCCAGACGCCCACCAGCACCCGGGCCAGGGTCGACTTGCCCGAGCCCGAGGCACCGAGCACCCCCAGCACCTCGCCGGGGGCCAGGCTGAAACTCACCTGGTGCAGGGTCGCGACACGCTTGCCCGGCGGTCCGGCGCTGACCTGTTCAAAGGCTACCTGGCCCTGGGGAGCAGGCAGGCTCATCTGCCCTTCTGTCTCGGGGAACTCACGCAACAGGCCGTCCAGGCGCTGATAGGCGAGCTTGGCCGTGCTCCACTGTTTCCACACCGCAATCAACTGGTCGATGGGGCTGAGCACCCGGCCCATAAGGATCGAGCCGGCGATCATCATCCCGGCGGTCATCTCACCCTTGATCACCAGCAGCGCCCCCAGGCCCAGCACCAGCGATTGCAGGCACAGGCGCAACATCTTGCTCAGGGAAGTAATCACCGCCCCGGTATCGCTGGCGCGGTTCTGCCGTGCCAGAAATCGCGAGTGCACCTGGAACCAGCGCCTGCGCAAGGCCCCGAGCATGCCCATGGCCTGGATCGTCTCGGCGTTGTGCAGATGACTGGTGGCCAACTGAGTCGAGCGTTGCGAATAACCGCTGGCTTCGCTCAAGGGCTTTTTGGTCATGGACTCGTTGAGGCAGGCCAGGGCGATCAGCAACAAGGCCCCGACACTGGCGAACACCCCCAGCCAGGGATTGAACAGGAAGATCACCAGCAGGTAGATGGGAAACCACGGTGCGTCGAAAAAGGCGAACAGGGCCGGGCCGGTGAGAAACTGGCGAATCTGCGTCAGGTCGCCGAGGGACTGGCCGGCATGCCCTTCGCCGCGCAACAGGTTGCGCTCGAAGGCCGCCTGGTAGACCCGCAGGTTCAAGCGCCGCTCCAGGGCGCTGCCGATGCGGATCACGATAAAACTGCGGACCACTTCCAGCAGCCCGATAAAGGCAAAGAACCCCACCACCATCAGGGTCAGCATGACCAGGGTGGTTTCGTTCTGGGAGGTCAATACCCGGTCATAGACCTGGAGCATGTAAATCGAAGGCACCAGCATCAGCAGATTGATCAACGCGGTAAAACAACCGACGCTGAACAACACACTTTTATAATCGCCGAGCACACGGATCAAAGGTGTCCCGGACATCATTTTCGGCGGGTTCATCTCTCTTCCTTGAAGTTTACGCACAGCCGGATACGCACCTTTATTCGATGGCCGGCGAGCCGCTCGGGAATATAGGCACTTTCAATAGGAGTCGTTCTTTAGCGACGCATAAAGACTGAACGAGAACACAACTAACAGGCACAAGGCATCAAGTTGCCGTTTAATCGATTTGCACCTGGATACTCAGGGCTTATCGCGCACCAGTACCAGAACGCTTCCATTCTTCAAACGCACTTCATAACGATCCGCCTTCTGCCGATTGAGATGGACGATGCCAGTCCCTTCGGCGCCATACAGCCACAGGCCATCGGGGGTCGGTTCCCAGTTGGCCGGGCGTTCGCCCAACCAGCCGGCGATGCACTCCAGGTCGCCACTCAGGCGCGGTGACTGCAACGCCAGGTCAAGCTTGCAGGCCTGGGGGTTCTCACCTTCAGGGTACATCCGCCACTGGCCGACAAGGGCCTCGGGGCTGGTCATGAGCAGGCTGCTCGCCATGGTGACTTCTCCAGAAAACGCCAGAAACGCAGCCATCAGCCACGTCGAATAGGTACTGCGAACAAAGGTCTTGATCATGGACATGGACTACCTGGCCAGAGGGCAGCGCTGCAGCGCTGCCCCTACCGCATCAACTCAAGCCACGATATCCGTGACCGCGGCCTGACCCACGGTGGTCACCAGGAAATCGGCGACGCCGTGCCCGGAGAAGTCCACCGCCAGGGTACCCAGGTTGGTGCCCGAGGCATACGTCAGTACCGCATCGCCGGCATGGCCGGTGAACGCGTTGACGAAGGTCAGGCCCGAACCATGGGTGATCCCGGACAGATCGATCTTGTCCTGGCCACTGGTGAAGTCCATGATCCGGTCGGCCGCTTTCGGCGCCGAGTCGGAAACGGCGGCGAACACGAAGGTATCGTTGCCCGAACCACCCCAGAGCTTGTCGGCACCGCCAGCCCCGTAGAGGATATCGTTGCCGGCACCGCCGCGCAGTTCGTTGGCCGCATCGTTGCCGATCAGCAGGTCGTTGCCCGAACCGCCGACGGCGTTCTCGATCGTGACACCCTGGGCAATGGAGATATTACCCACCATGCCGCCAACGTCGGAGAACGAGCCGTCATGCAGGTTGATCTTCTGGTTCTGGGTGAACCCGGAGAAGTCCAGGGTATCGTTGCCGCCGCCGTCCCAGACCGAGAACACCAGCTTGTCCGAAGACGAAGTGGCGCTCAGGTAGTCGCGACCGGCATTGGAGTTGAACCCATAGGTGGTGTCGCCGGAACGGGTGCTGTAGTTGGCGCCGTAGAGTTTCTGGATCGCCGCGATATCATCCATCAGCGGGCCCGAGGAATAAGCCTCGACCCCGCCTTTGCTGAAGTTCTGGCTGGTGTTGCTTTCGCTCCAGTAGCTCATGACGCTGTAGCCGCGGGTGTCCTGTCCATAGGACGCGTCATTGTAGGTCGGGTTGCCTTCGCCGGCGTTGTAATCGCCGGGATGAGCCAGGCCGAGGGTATGGCCGATCTCATGGGTCAGGGTCTGGCGACCGTAGTTGTTCAGGCCAGGCGTCTTGTTGACGTTGTAGCCGCTACCGGTCAGGTACCAGGACTGGCCGTCGTAGCCAGGCTCGGTTCCCGGCAGGAAGGCGAATGCCGCCGCGCCTTCCTGCCCGCCGCTGTAGTTACCGAAGGTCATATGACCATCGCCACCCTTCGCCGCCTCCGTGAAGGTCACATTGGCCACGTCCGCCCAGGATTGCATGGAGAGCACGGCCTGCGACTTCTGCAGCGCGCTGAACTGGCTGAACCCGGTGACGCCCAGACCGCTGAAATTCGAGGTCTGGGAAGTCAGGAAGGTATAGGTCAGTTCGATCTTGCCGCTGCCGTCCAGATCGTGCCAGGCGGCACCGTCACGCAGCAGTTGCGTGGCGGCCTGATCGACGGAGTAGGAGGGTTTGCCATTGACCGTGAGATTACCGCCACGGTCGTATTGATGGCTGAAGCTATCGATCTGGTTAAAGGCGGAACTTGTCCCGTTGGCCGCCAGTGCCGCATCAGAAGAAACAATAGCTTTGGTTTTGACTTTCGACATAAACACACTTCCTTGTTTGCAAGTGAAACAGTTTTTGTCAGATAGCGACAATCCCTTGGCGAGATCATCCTATCACTCGCCCTTTTTGAAGGCAGCGAGAAACTGACACAATTTGAAATCAAACGTCCAGCGCTTTTTTGATAACAAATCCCATAAACACCGAAAACACCTACAAACGCTGGACAACGCCATGAAAGTTTTTTCTGACAGTAACGGCCGACTCACCCAAGCAGACTTTCGGAAAACTTCAAGTCGCAAGAATGCATATGGGAAGTGCATCAATAAATGACCAACCAGTCACTTTTATACTTATAAATTTCCCGGTCGACCACTCGTTCTCAATGCATTCAGGACAACTTCGCCGCTTAACGCCGATACCGCTGTTCCATCGGCCGTGTTCATGTCCTCGCCGGCCAGCAGGGCATTGATGATCGCCTCCTCCACCGCTTCGGCGGCCGCCAGGAACAAGGGGGAAATATGATCGTTGTTGAGCATCGCCAGCGGGCTGCTGAACGGCAGGTCCTTGCGCCCGTAGTCGGCGGGTGGCAACTGGTCGTTGCCGGTGGCGAAGGCCAGGAAGATATCGCCGCTGGAGTCCTCGGTACCGCCGCCGGTGCGGGCGATACCGATGGAAGCCCGTTGCGCCAGGCGCTGGCATTGATGGGGCAGCAAGGGTGCGTCGGTGGCGAGAATCACCACGATCGAGCCCATGCCCGGGGTGCCACGACGGGCGAAAGGCGACGGGATATCCAGCAATTGGCGACCAACCGGATAGCCATCCACCCGCAGCTCCTGGCGCTTGCCATGATTGGCCTGGACCAGCGCGCCGACGGTCCAGCCGCCCTGCGCTGC
Organism: Pseudomonas gingeri; assembly: GCF_013385425.1. GTDB lineage: Bacteria > Pseudomonadota > Gammaproteobacteria > Pseudomonadales > Pseudomonadaceae > Aquipseudomonas > Aquipseudomonas gingeri_D. The sequence continues at coordinate 389,153 of NZ_JACAQA010000003.1, forward strand.
CGACAGGCGCCGGGATGAGGTGCCGATACCGCCCTTGAATTCATGGCAGATCATCCCGGTACCGCCACCCACCGAGCCTTCGGTCACCGGACCGGGCCTGGCATCGGCCAGCGCTTCACGGACCTGCGCGGGGCCGACATGCTGGCCCCAGATATCATTGAGCACCCCGTCATAGGTTTCCATCACCACCGGCATGCACCAGTACACCGCCGGGTCCGCCAGGCTGTCGCGCTCGTCGGCGATCAGCGCATCGCGCACCACACCGACGCTATGGGTATTGGTGATCGCCACGGGCGTGGTCAGCAGCCCGGCTTCGCGAATCCACTCCAGGCCCGTGGCATCGCCATTGCCGTTGAGCACATGGCAACCGGCGAAACAGGGCTGCTGCCGCGCCGCGCCGGGCCGTGGCTGGATCAGCGTCACGCCGGTGCGCACCTGCTTGCCGTCGATCTCGGTCTTCAATGTACTGTGGCCGACCCGTACACCGGGCACATCGGTGATGGCATTGAACGGCCCCGGTGTTCCCAGGCCCAGGGTGATTCCCCATTCACGTGCGCGCATAATCCCTCTCTGTCCGCGGGTTTGAAATGTGCGGCCACTCTAGGCGCTCACTTCCCGCTCGCCAATTCCCCTATCGGGGTACTGTCGAGCCCGTGCACGGATCTTCTAGACTGCTACCCGGCCGCCAGCCTCTACTGAAGCACAGCAGATTGACCACGACTCCAGGAACCCCATGTCCAGCACCGTCAACCACTGGGTCGACCTGAACCAGGACCGCGACACCGGCATCGAAACCCTGCGCGCGCGTTTCCAGGGGCATACCCATGCCTACGATGCCCACTGGCACGACAGCTACCTGGTGGGTGTCACCGAACAAGGCGTGCAGCAGTTCAATTGCCGGGGCACCCGCTACCAAAGCCTGGCAGGTAACGTCTTCCTGCTCGAACCCGGCGAGATCCATGACGGCGACGCACCCACCGACGGCGGCTTCACCTACCGCACCATCTATCTCGACCCACACTGGCTGGAGCGGGAGCTGAGCGCGCTGTTCGAGGAAGTCCCGGCGGGCAGCCAACTGAGCTTTGCCGCGACCCTGGCCACCGACACCCGCCTGGCCCAGGCCACCAGTGCCGCGTTCCAGGCCATTCACACCCAGGAATTGCGCATCGTCCGGCAAAGCGCCCTCGACCGTTTGCTCGACAGCCTCACCGACCATCTGCACTGGCGCGCCCGCTACCGCGAGGACCCGCGCCTGCCACGGGTTGCGCAGGTTGCCCGCGAGTACTTGCACGCCCATCTGCAACATGACCTGAGCCTGGATGAGGTCGCGGCCGTCTGTGGTGTCGACCGCTTCCGCCTGACCCGAGCCTTCAAGGCCGCCTACGGTCTGCCGCCCCACGCCTACCTGGTGCAATTGCGGGTGGCCAAGGCGCGGCAACTGCTGTCCCGGGGCGAAACCCCGGCGAATGTCGCCATGACACTGGGCTTCGCCGACCAGAGCCACCTGGGCCGCTGGTTTGTCCGCGCCTACGGGCTGACGCCCGCCGCCTACCGCAAGCGCTGCTCAAATCTTCCAGACGCCTGAGGCGGCACGCGGGAAGATCGGTTGATCGATCTTTCAGTGGAGCCCCTCCCCATGTTGTCCAGCCTTTCCAGCTTCCTGCCCTTTGTGCTCTTCGCCATCGTCGCCTCCGTCACCCCCGGGCCGAACAATATCCTGGTGCTGAGCAACAGTGCCCGCCATGGCCTGGCGGCAGCCCTGCCGATCATCCTCGGCGCCGGTGCCGGCGCGGCACTGATCGTCCTACTGGTGGGCAGCGGTGTCGGTGAATCGCTGGCACAACGGCCCCAGGTCCGCACCGGCATGCAATGGCTCGGCATCGCCTGGCTGAGCTACCTGGCCTGGCAGATCTTCAGTGCCCCAGCCACGGCCATCGATCCCGACGCGGCACCGGCCAAACGTCTCGGCCTGTTCGGCGCGGCCAGCCTGCAACTGATCAATCCGAAGGTCTGGATGATGGCCCTGGCGGTGGTCGGCGTGTTCGCCGGCAACGGTGCCGAACGCCAGGCCCACGTGCTGTCACTGTCCCTGGTGTTCTTCCTGGTGTCGCTGCCATGCATGAGCCTGTGGGCGGTACTCGGTGTCGGCTCCGCGCGGCTGTTTCGCTCGCCCCTGGCGATGCAACGGTTCAATCGCTGCATGGCGCTGCTGTTGCTGGTTTCGGCCTGGCTGAGCGTGCTGGTATAACGTCGGGGTCGCTGCAGTGCAAAAGCCGGTCGCACTGGTGCGCTTTTGCCAGCAGCCGGCTGCGTAACGTGGCCGGACGGTGCATGAAGACACCGAACTCCACAATAAACGACCTGCCGCGAGACCTGCGTATCATGAAAAGACTGTTCAACAGCTGTCTGTTCCTCTGCGGTACCGCCCTCCTGAGCACCAGCGTGCTCGCCTCCGAAGACGCTTCCTGCAAGACCGTGCGCATGGGCGTGGTCAACTGGACCGATGTGATCGCCACCAGTGGCATGGCCGATGTGCTGCTCAACGGCCTGGGTTATGAAAGCAAGCAGACCAGCGCCGTGCAGCAGATCATCTTTGCCGGGATCCGGGACAAACGCCTGGATATCTTCCTCGGCTACTGGAAGCCGGCGATGGACAAGAACATCGCGCCTTTTGTCGCCGCCAACCAGGTCAAGGTCCTGGCCCAGCCCAGCCTCTCCGACGCCCAGGCCACCCTCGCCGTGCCGCAATATGTGGCTGACGCGGGCCTGAAGACCTTCGCCGATATCGCCAAGTTCAAGGACAAGCTCGGTGGCAAGATCTATGGCATCGAGCCCGGCAGCGGCGCCAACACCACCATCAAGACCATGATCGACACCGACCACTTCGGCCTCAAGGGTTTCAATCTGGTGGAGTCCGGGGAAGCCGGGATGCTCGCCGCCGTGCAGCGGGCGGTCAATCGCAAGGAGTTCGTGGTGTTCGTTGGCTGGACCCCGCACCCGATGAACATCAATATGAAGATCACTTACCTGACCGGCAGCGAAGATGTCTACGGGCCTAACGAAGGCGCGGCCACCGTGTCCACCGTCACCGCCCCGGACTACGCCCAGCGTTGCCCGAACGTGAACAAGCTGCTGGAGAACCTGACCTTCAGCGCCGCCCAGGAAAGCCAGTTGATGGTGCCGATCATGGAGCGCCAGACGCCCCAGGACGTGGCCAAGAAATGGCTGCGCGATCACCCGGAAGATCTGCAGAAGTGGCTGGCCGGCGTGACCAGTGTTGATGGCAAGGACGGCGTGGCGACCGTGCAGGCCAGTTTGAAATAACACCCATTGTAGGAGCGGAGCTTGCCCGCGAAGCTTTTAGCGTCCTCACGGGCCTCTTCGCTGGCAAGCCAAGCTCCTACAGGTCCATGGTGTGCGCAAAATCTGTATCCGACGCCGAGCTGCAGGAGCAGGGCTTGTCGGATCGCCGCACCGCCGCGAAGAGGCCCTAAAGATCGCCGCCACAGGTTCTCCTGACACCTCGTACAGAACTGAGACTGCGCATGACCGATTACCCGCTCTCCCCCGAACTCAGCGCCTTTGTCGCCAAGACCCTCGATTTCAGCTATCCCGACACCAGCATCAATGGCCTGCGCCTCGGCTATAGCGCCATGTGCCGAGCGTTTACTCCAGCCCGCCCGGCGAACATCAGCGTCAGCGAACAGCGGATCGGCCAAGTGCCCGTACGCCAATACCGTCCGACTTCAGCAATACCCGCCCATGGCTGGCCCTGTGTGGTCTACCTGCACGGTGGCGGTTGGGTGGTCGGCGACCTCGACTCCCACGACTTCATCACCGCTGAACTGGCCTCCCGGCTCAACGCCGTGGTCATCGCGGTCGACTACCGACTGGCACCGGAACATCCCTTCCCGGCGGCCTTCGATGATTGCCTGGCGGTATGGCGCGGTTTGCAGGACAGTGCCGCAACCTGGCAACTGGATCCGCAACGCATGGCGATTGCCGGCGACAGCGCCGGGGGCAATCTCGCCGCCGCCGTATGCCTGGCCCTGCGCGATGCCGGCCAAGCGCGGCCGCGGCTACAAGCCCTGATCTATCCAGGACTGGGTGGCGACGACCAACTGCCCTCGCGCATCGAATGCGCCGACGCGCCCCTGCTCAGCACCAGCGATGTGCACTGCTACCACGCCTTGTACCTGCCGGGTTCGGCCACCCCTTCGGCCTATGCGATGCCGTTGCAAGCCACGGACCTGCGGAGCCTGGCCCCGGCGTTTATCGCCGTGGCGCAATTCGACCCCTTGCGCGACGACGGCGTGGAGTACAGCGAACGCCTGCAAGCGGCCGGTGTAAGTGTGGATTTCCATCCCGGCCACGGCCTGGTGCACGGCTGCCTGCGCGCCCGGGGCAGTGCACCGGAGGTCGATCTGCTCTACGAAAAACTCCTCGCCGCCCTGCGCCACTCCCTGGACCTGTAGCAAAAGTTACTTGACGACCGACCTTGCCTTGAGTTCTTCTGAAACCGGTTTCAGTGCCAATGCACCAACCGCCTGCCGACAACTCCAAGAAAAGGTTTCAGGCCGTGAACAGTTTTTCCGCCGCCCAACGCAGCCGCGTGACCATGCTCGATGTCGCTGAACGCGCCGGGGTCTCCAAGGCCAGCGTGTCGCGTTTTATCGGCGATGACCGCGCCCTGCTTTCCGAAGCCATCGCCCTGCGTATCGAGCAGGCGATCAGCGAATTGGGCTACCGCCCGAACCAGATGGCCCGTGGCCTGAAACGCGGCCGTACGCGCCTGATCGGCATGCTGGTGGCCGATATCCGCAACCCTTATTCGATTGCCGTGATGCATGGCGTGGAAACCGCCTGCCGCGCCCACGGCTACAGCCTGGTGGTGTGCAACACCGACCGCGACGACCAGCAGGAACGCCTGCACCTGGCGGCGCTGCGCTCGTACAACATCGAAGGCCTGATCCTCAATACCCTCGGTCACCACCTCGAAGAATTGCAGGCACTGCAACGGGAAATGCCGATAGTGCTGGTGGACCGCAAGGTCGAGCAACTGGGCAGCGACCTGGTCGGCCTCGACAACGGCGGTGCCGTGGGCAGCGCCGTCGAGCACCTGGAGCAACAGGGTTACCGCGACCTGATGCTGGTCAGTGAACCCCTCGACGGCACCAGCTCGCGGCTGGAACGGATTGAACACTTCAATCTCGAAATCGTCAGGCGTGATGCCCTGAGCGGCAGCATCGGCCATACCGGCGAATCATTGCGACATCAGTTGCAGGATTTCCTGGCGGCCCCCAGTGCCGGACCCAAGGCGCTGTTCTGTGCCAACGGCATTGCCGCCCTGGCCTGTGTCCAGGCCCTGCGCGAGCTGGGCTGCAATCTGTTCGACGATATCGGCCTGATCGCCCTCGACGACCTGGAATGGTTCCCGCTGGTCGGCAGCGGCATCACCGCCCTCGCCCAGCCCACGCAGCAGATCGGCGCCAGTGCCTTCGACTGCCTGTTCAAGCGCCTGCGGGGTGACAAGGGCGCCGCCAAAGCCCTCGATTTTCCCGCACAGTTGATCGTCCGTGGATCCACCCAACGTACAAGATTTGCCTGAGACGCAGCGAAGCCTGGCCTCCGCTGTAAAGCCCGCCAAAAAATGAAACCGGTTTCAGAGGTACAACAACAATGAAAGAACAGCTGTTTCCCGTCTCCATCAGCCTCTCCAGTTACGGCGCGACGCTGGTTCGCGAACGTGGCCAGGAAAGTTTTATCGAACTGCTGGCCGAGGCCGGCGCCAGTCGCATCGAAGTACGCGAAGAACTGCTGACCAACGAAGATCCGCAGCGCTTTGCAACCCGCGCGGCGGCCATGGGCCTGGAGTGTGCCTACTCGTCCCCCCTGGAATTGTGGCCCGCCGGTCAGTCGCGTCCCGACCCGCAGTTGGCGGCTACCCTGCAACGCGCCGAAGCCTTTGGCGCCCGCTGGCTGAAAGTCTCCCTGGGCTACTTCAGTGAAAACTGCGACCTGTCGGCACTGGCAGGATTGTTGTCGGCATCATCAGTCCGCTTGCTGGTGGAGAACGACCAGACCACCCAGGGCGGCCGAATCGAACCCCTGCTGCGCTTTTTCGATCAGGTCGAGCAACAGCAACTGCCGGTGAAAATGACCTTCGATATTGGTAATTGGCGCTGGCAGGACCAATCCGCCAGCAGCGCCGCGCGCCTGCTCGGCCGGCATGTCGACTACCTGCACTGCAAGGCCGTGGCCCTGCGTGCGGACGGCAAGCTCGTCGCCCTGCCGCCGAGCGCCGTCGACCTGGAACAGTGGGAACGTTTGCTGGGCCAGATGAGTCAAGGTTTGACCCGGGCCGTTGAATACCCGCTGCAAGGCGACGACCTGCTGGCCGTCACCCGCGAACAGGTATGCACCCTCGCCCGCCTGGGCCACTCCATGGAGGAAACAGCCCATGCCTGAGATCGAAATCCTCTCGTTCGGTGAGACCATGGCGATGTTCGTCGCCGAACAGACCGGCGACCTGGCCCGGGTCGGGCACTTCCACAAGCGCATCGCCGGCGCCGACAGCAATGTCGCCATCGGCCTGGCGCGCCTGGGCTTCAAGGTCAACTGGCTGAGCCGGGTCGGCGCCGACTCCCTCGGCCGTTTTGTGATCGACACCCTGCAAGGCGAAGGCCTGCACTGCGATTACGTCGATATCGACCCGGGCTATCCCACCGGTTTTCAACTCAAGTCCCGGGAAGACCAGGGCCAGGACCCGCAGGTGGAGTATTTCCGTCGGGGTTCGGCCGCCAGTCACCTGTCAGTGGCCGATATCCGCCCGGAGCTGCTCAAGGCCCGGCATCTGCATGCCACCGGGATTCCTCCCGCTCTCTCGGCCAGTGCCCGCGAGCTGTCGTTCGAGCTGATGACACGCATGGCGGCGGCCGGGCGCAGCGTGTCCTTCGACCCCAACCTGCGACCGAGCCTGTGGCCCAGCGAAAGACAGATGATCGAAGACATCAACGCCCTGGCCGCCCTCGCCCATTGGGTCCTGCCGGGCCTGGGCGAAGGCCGCTTGCTCACCGGTTACCAGGATCCGCGGGATATCGCCGCCTTCTACCTCGACCAGGGCGCCGCCGTCGTGGCCATCAAGCTCGGGGCTGACGGCGCCTACTACCGGACCCATCGCGACGAGGGGTTTGTCGCCGCGGTGCCGGTGCAGGTCGTGGTGGACACGGTCGGTGCCGGTGATGCTTTCGCCGTTGGCGTGGTCAGTGCGCTGCTGGAGAACCACAGCGTGGCCCAGGCCGTGGCGCGCGGCAACTGGATCGGCGCCCAGGCGGTGCAGAGCCGCGGCGACATGGAGGGTTTACCGACCCGGGAACAACTGACAGCGGCGCACCGACCCGCGCCCGTCGGCTAAGCAAGACCGCGTTTTCCGAATGCCACCTGCTGCGACAAAAACAACAAGCTCAGGAGCCACACCATGCACACGCTGAAACTCGCCACCCGCCGCTGGTGGTACATCATGCCCATCGTTTTCATCACCTACAGCCTGGCCTACCTGGACCGCGCCAACTATGGCTTCGCCGCGGCCTCGGGCATGGCCGCCGATCTGCAGATCACCCCCGGGCTGTCGTCGCTGCTCGGCGCGCTGTTCTTTCTCGGCTACTTCTTCTTCCAGGTGCCCGGCGCCCTCTACGCGCAGAAGCACAGCGTGAAGAAGCTGATCTTCGTCAGCCTGATCCTCTGGGGCGGCCTGGCCACCCTCACCGGCATCGTTTCCAATGCCTATATGCTGATCGGCATCCGCTTCATGCTTGGCGTGGTCGAAGCCGCCGTGATGCCGGCGATGCTGGTGTACCTGTGTTATTGGTTCACCCGTGCCGAACGCTCGCGGGCCAATACCTTCCTGATCCTCGGCAACCCGGTGACCATGCTCTGGATGTCGGTGGTCTCGGGTTATCTGGTGCAGCACTTCAGCTGGCGCTGGATGTTTATCGTCGAAGGCCTGCCGGCGGTGATCTGGGCCTTTATCTGGTGGCGCCTGGCCGATGAGCGTCCAGCCCGGGCGAGCTGGCTCAGCGAGCAGGAAAAACGCGACCTGGACAGCGCCCTGGCCGCCGAGCAGGTCGGCATCAAGGCGGTGAAAAACTATGCCCAGGCCTTCCGCGAACCCAAGGTGATCATCCTTGCCCTGCAGTTCTTCTGCTGGAGCATCGGCGTCTACGGCTTTGTGCTGTGGCTGCCGTCGATTCTGAAAAGCGGCTTGAAGATGGACATGGTCGAAGCCGGCTGGTTGTCGGCCTTGCCCTACCTGGCCGCGGTGATCGCCATGCTCGCGGTGTCCTGGGGCTCGGACAAGCTGCAACGGCGCAAACGTTTTGTCTGGCCACCGCTGCTGGTGGCGTCGGTGGCCTTCTATGCCTCCTACGCCCTGGGCGCGGAACATTTCTGGTGGTCCTACAGCCTGCTGGTGCTCGCCGGAGCCTGCATGTACGCGCCCTATGGACCGTTTTTTGCGATTGTCCCGGAGATCCTTCCGGCCAACGTTGCCGGCGGTGCCATGGCGCTGATCAACAGCATGGGTGCCCTCGGTTCCTTCGGTGGTTCCTACCTGGTGGGCTACCTGAACAGCGAAACCGGTTCGCCGGGGGCTTCCTACCTTCTGATGAGCGGCGCCCTGCTGCTGTCAGTGATCCTGACCGTATTCCTCAATCCCGGCGCCAGCGATCGCGCAGCCCCCAAGGGCTTGCCGACGCCCCGTGCGCTCTCCCATCCCTGAACCCTGTCGAGCGAACCCGATGAAAAAACCGGTTGTGTTGTACAAGAAGCTCTCGCCCTCGCTGATGGCCCGCCTGCATGAGCACACCCAGGTCACCCTGATCGACGATCTGGGTGACAACGGCCTGGCGCAACTGCGTGCCGCCTTGCCCGAGGCCCGGGGCCTGCTCGGTGCCAGCCTGAAGCTGGACGCCGCACTGCTTGACCTGGCGCCACACCTGGAGGCCATCGCCAGCGTCTCGGTGGGGGTCGACAATTACGACATCGATTACCTGACCCGCCGACGGATCCTACTCAGCAACACGCCGGACGTGCTCACCGAAACCACCGCCGACACCGGCTTCGCCCTGATCCTGGCCAGCGCCCGACGGGTGGTGGAACTGGCGAACCTGGTGCGCAACGGACAGTGGACGCGCAATATCGGCCCGCTGCATTTCGGCACGGATGTCCATGGCAAGAAGCTCGGCATCATCGGCATGGGCCGTATTGGTGAAGCCCTGGCCCAGCGCGGGCATTTCGGCTTCGGCATGCCGGTGCTCTACCACAGTCACTCGCCCAAGCCTGAAGTGGAACAACGCTTCAATGCGCGCTACCTGGGACTGCACGAACTGTTGCGGGAAGCCGACTTTGTCTGCCTGACATTGCCCCTGACCCCTCAGACCGAGGGGCTGATCGGTGCCGGGGAATTGGCCCTGATGCGCCCGGAAAGCATCCTTATCAATATTTCCCGGGGCAAGGTGGTGAACGAGCAGGCGCTGATCCAGGCCTTGCAGAACCGGCAGATCCGTGGCGCCGGCCTCGATGTGTTCGAGCGCGAACCCCTGGCGCCGGACTCGCCGTTGCTGAGCCTGGCCAACGTGGTGGCCACGCCGCATATCGGCTCGGCCACCTTTGAAACCCGTGAAGCCATGGCACTCTGTGCGGTGGACAATCTGCTGGCAGCCCTGGCCGGAGAACGACCGGCAAATCTGGTCAATCCCCAGGCCTACCCGCACTGACAGCCGTGCCGGTAGCGAGCGTCGCCAAGCCCTGGCAACGCTCGCAGCGTCAGATCACGAAACGCGCGACCATGGCATTGAGGTCCACCGCCAGGCGCGACAGCTCATGGCTGGCGGCACTGGTCTGGTTGGCACCGGCGGCCGACTGGGAAGCCAGGTCGCGGATGTTCACCAGGTTGCGGTCCACTTCACGGGAGACCTGCGCCTGCTCTTCCGAGGCACTGGCAATCACCAGGTTGCGCTCGTTGATCAGGTTGATCGATTGGGTGATCTGCTCCAGGGCCACACCGGCGGCACGGGCCGTTTCCAGGGTACTCTGGGTCCGCTGGTTGCTCTGTTGCATCGATTGCACGGCCTGACCGGTGCCATTCTGGATACCGGCAACCATCTGCTCGATCTCCTTGGTCGACTGCTGGGTACGATGGGCCAGCGCCCGCACTTCATCGGCCACCACCGCAAAACCACGCCCGGCCTCACCCGCCCGTGCGGCTTCGATGGCGGCGTTGAGGGCCAGCAGGTTGGTCTGTTCGGCAATCGCGCGGATCACGTCCAGCACCTGGCCGATATCGCGACCCTGGGTGGCCAGGCCTTCGATCAGCACCGAGGTGCTTTGCACGTCCTGGGTCATGGCCTGGATCGCCTCCACCGTCTGCACGACACGGTCGCGTCCGTCACGAGCCGCCTGATTGGATTGCTGCGAGGCTTCGGAGGTGGACACCGCATTGCGGGCCACTTCTTCCACCGCACTGGTCATTTCGTTGACCGCGGTGGCCGCCTGCTCGATCTCGTTGTTCTGCTGCTGCAGCCCGCGGGACGACTCTTCGGTCACCGCGCTAAGCTCTTCAGCGGCCGACGCCAGCTGCGTGGCGGAACCAGAGATTTGCTCGATGGTCTTGCGCAAGTTGCCTTGCATCTTTGACAACGCGCCCAGCAGGCGGGCCGGTTCATCCTTGCCTTCAATGGCAATGGCCTTCGTCAGGTTGCCGCCAGCAATGGCTTCAGCGGCTTCGACCGCCTGGTTCAGCGGCGCCACGATGCTGCGGGTCAACAACCAGGCCAGCAGCACGGTAGCCAGCGCCGCCACCACAGAAACCAGGATAATGCCGAAACTGGCATTGCTGTATTGCTCACCGGCCTGGGCCGACGCAGCCTTGGCTCCGGCCTTGTTGATCGCCACCAACTGGTTGAGCTGCACACCCATCAGGTCAGTACCGGCCTTGATCTGGTTATTGATCAGATTACGCATCTCATCGACCTTGTCCTGCCGCGACAGCTCCAACATCTGGCTCTGGTCCCGGATATAAGTGTCGAGCGTGCCCGAGAACTCCTTGTACTTGGCCAGCTCATCCCCATCAGCAGGCAAATCGGCGTAGCTCTTCACGTCCTTGCGAACTTTGTCCACCAGGGCGGCAACCCGCGTATCGGTGTCCTGCAGGGATGCGGAGTCACGGTTGAGCAGCAGGCGAAAAGACAGGATGCGCATACGCAGCACGTCTTCGAGCACATTGCCGAGAAACCCGACGCTAGGCAGTTGATTCGTTTCCATATCAATGGATGCCTGGCGAATCACCGTCATACGGGTCTGGGAAAAGACCCCCAGCACAATCACCAGCAATGCAATAAATGCAAAGCCGAGAAACGCGCGGGGAGCGATATTCATATTTCGTAGGGACATGGGCTGCTCTCTATAAGGCTTGAGGACTACTAGCTTCCATGCCGTAAACCTGTCAGATAGCAACTGGCCATACCGACAGTGTTGCACCACTCTTTTCAGTGACGGTGGGCTTACAACTGATTATCGGCAGAAGTTGTGAATTTATTCAGGGGGAATGAAAAAATATTTCACTTTATGACTTGGCATGGCGAAATATTTCATCACCGATACAATTGGCGCCCTACGCGCTTAAAATTATGGCTATAAGCCACTAACTGTACAGGCATGTTCAATGATCTGAAGCGGTAACTTGTGGGAGCACTGAACTCCCACAAGCGGAGCACCAGTTATAGCGAATCATTCTCCGGTCTTGATCTTGCTCCACAGCCGCGTACGAATGCGATCGATATTCAATGGCATCGCTTCCAGGGCAAACAGCTTGCCCATCATTTCCGAGCTCGGATATACCTTGGTATCGGCCTTGAGCGCCGGGTCCACCAGGCTATCAGCCGCCACATTGCCATTGGCGTACTTCACATAGTTGCTGATACCGGCCATCACTTCCGGGCGCAGCAGGTAGTTCATAAAGGCGTAACCGGCTTTTTCATCCGGGGCATCGGCCGGCATTGCGACCATATCGAACCAGATGGCGGCACCTTCCCTGGGAATCGAGTAGCCGATATCAATACCGTTCTTCGCTTCCTTGGCCCGACTCTCGGCTTGCAGGATATCGCCGGAGAAACCCACCGCGACGCAGATATCACCATTGGCCAAGTCACTGACATATTTCGAGGAATGGAAGTAAGCCACATAGGGACGCACTTTCATCAGTAAGGCTCCGGCTTTTTTATAGTCCGCCGGGTTCTTGCTGTGGTGCGGCAGGTGCAGGTAGTTCAAAGCGGCCGGGAGCAATTCGGGGCCGTTGTCGAGTATCGCCACCCCGCACTTCTGCAGTTTCTGCATGTTCTCGGGCTTGAAGATCAAGTCCCAGGAGTCCACCGGCGCGTTATCACCGAGCACCGCCTTGACCTTGTCGATGTTGTAACCGATGCCTGTGCTGCCCCACAGGTACGGGAAACCATGTTCATTGCCGGGGTCGTTGACCTGCAGCGCCTTGAGCAACGCCGGGTTGAGGTTCTTCCAGTTCGGCAGCTGGCGCTTGTCGAGCTTTTTCAGCGCCCCTCCCTCAATCTGCCGGGCCATGAAATGGTTGGACGGGAACACCACATCGTAGCCGGACTTGCCGGTCATCAACTTGCCATCCAGGGTCTCGTTGCTGTCATAGACGTCATAGGTGAACGCGATCCCGGTCTCCTGCTGGAAGTTCTGGGCGACGTCCGGGGCGATGTAATCCGACCAGTTGTAGATCTTGACGGTCTCGGCCGCCTGGCCGAGGGAGGCGACCAGCATCAAGGGAGCAAGGGACATGCGGATCATGAGTCGATTCCTGTGTGAGTTTTTGTTGGCAGGTTCGGGCGATCAGAGGATCAGAAAATCAGTGCATCGGTCTTGTGATGGATGAGCTGGCGCCCAGGCGCCGGTTACTGCATGAAACCCTCCATAAAGCCGGCAACGCTGCTCGCCAGCTTGCGGCGCCAGGGCGGCGTATCGGGGTCGGCCAGGGTCTGGTCCTCATGGACAAAGCTGCGGATGATCGCGTTGTAGCCCAGCCAGCGGCAGGGTTCCGGCTCCCAGGCTTTCAGTGCCTGGAGGCCGCCCTCGCGGATCACCCAGGGTTGCCGGACCCGTTCGCTATCCTGCTCCAGGATCAGGTCGGCCAGGGTCCGCCCGCCGAGATGGCTGGCACCCACGCCCTCGCCGCCATAACCTCCGGCCAGGGCCAGGCCATTGGCAGGGTCGCAGAGCATGTGCGGCTGGAACCGTCGCGACATGCCCAGGTTGCCGCCCCAGGAATGGCTGATGCGGACCTTCTTCAATTGCGGGAACAGTTCGCCGAACAGGTAGCGGCGCAACTCGATTTCGCTGTCGGTGAGGTCGAAGTCATGCCGTAGCCGGCCGGCAAAGCGATAGCCGCCGCGAGCACCGAAGATCAGCCGGTTGTCCGCCGAGCGTTGGCCGTAGGTGACCTGGCGGCTGCTCTCGCTGAAGGCCTGGCCCTGGCTGAGGCCGATTTCGTCCCAGGTTGCGGCGGACAAGGGTTCGGTGGCCACCAGCAGGCTTTGCACCGGCAGTTGATAGCGGCCCAGGGGCGGCAGCGTCACCGAGTAACCTTCCACGGCCGGGACTACCCAGCGACTGCGAATCTGCGACCGGACCGTGCGCAAGCCGCCAGAGCGCCAGTCGGTCACCGGGGTGTTTTCGAAGATCCGCACACCCAGGCGCTCGACGGCCCGGGCCAGGCCGCGCACCAGCTTGGCCGGCTGGACCGTGGCGATATGGGCGGCATGGATGCCGCCGTAGGGCCGGGCGACCCGAATCTGCCCGGCCAGTTGCTCGGGCCCCAGCCAGCGGTAATCGCTCTCGTTGAGACCCTGCTTGTAGAGTTTGTCCAGGTAGGTCCGCAGGCTGTGTTCCTGCTCGGGGTAACGCGCGGCGCAGTACAACGCCCCGGCCTTGCGGTAGTCGCAGTCGATGCCTTCGCGATCGATCACCCGCTTCACTTCGTCGGGGATGTCATGCAGCAAGTCGAAGGACGCCCGCCGCTGTTCCGGCGACAGCCCGGCCAAAAGACGGTCTTCGCCCAGCAGATTGCCCATCACCCAACCGCCGTTGCGCCCCGACGCGCCGAAACCGGCGGTCTGCGCCTCGACAATCACCACATTCAATTGCGGGGCCTGGCGCTTGAGGTAATAGGCGGTCCACAGCCCGGTGTAACCGGCGCCGACAATGGCCACATCGACATCCAGGTCCTGCTCCAGGGATGCCCGTGGCGTCAGCGGCTCATCGAGCTGATCCATCCATAAACTGATAGTGCGCCATGCTGGCATTCCAGACTCCACAACCGGTAACAGATGGTTGCGATCCTAGTGCCAGTGCTCAGAGGCTGTCTTGCGCGCGTGCACGCAGAGAAATTTCCTTGACGTAGGCCTTGGGCGACAGGCCGGTGTGCTCGCGAAAGCACTTGTAGAAGGCCGACAAGGAATTGAATCCGGCGGCAAAGGCCAACTCATCGATACGTAACGGCGGCACGGCCTTGTCCAGTGCAGCCAGCAGATGCTGCAGGCGCGCCTGGTTGACGTAGCGGTAGAAACTCTGGCCGAGCACCTGGTTGAGCAGATAGGAAATCTGATTACGGCTATAGCCGCACTCCCCGGCGACCCGTTGCAGGTCCAGGTCGGGGTCCAGGTAGGCTTGCTGGCGCTGGAAATACTGTTGCAGGTCATCCGCCATAAAGCTCAGTTGCCGTGGCGACAGGCCCAGGCGACTGGTCGCCGCGCGTCTACCGCCAGTGGTCGTGCTGGCGACCTGTTCGCGCACCAGGGACGCGTATTCATTCACGCGCCAGATCAGGCCGTCACGCACGGTGATCGCCTCGCTGGAATGAAACGATACCAGGCCCTCGCCGCCACGCAGGGTCATCTGGTACTGGATAAAAGCGGTATTGCCATCCAGACGGATGCGATCGCTATGTTCGAGGGCTTCATCTGATTCGCGCGGCATGCTCGATCCTACGTATTCGCGCAGCTCTGAAAGGCCCAGGACACGGTTCTGAAAGAAGTCGTGGTACTGGATCTGGGGATGGTACAGCGCCATCACCCCGTCAAGGTCGCGGTGTTTCCAGCACAGGTGGTAACGCAAAACGGTTTCGCCGGTCGCCCGGGTCTGCTGCGGGCCGTCATTGTCGTCGGACATGGCGCACTCGAACCAAGATTAAGAGACATAGATCAAATTACACGAAAACAATCGCCGAACGGCTTGAAAAAACTCTCTTGCGCCCGTTGAACGGATGCTATTTTTAAGCCTTGTGCTGGTGGGACCATGAGGTCCCGCCGTTCCTACCCGCGAGCAAAAGGAAGCGCTCAATGACCCAGGTGGGCAACATGAGTAAAGTCTTCAGCAAGGTGACTTTCCCCAACGCATGCCAACTGATGCGCTGGCATTTTCATCCCATGGGCTTCGAAGCCAGCATGGATGCGCCGGGCAGCATGGTCGCCCGGCTGTTCGACCGGGCCAGCGGCGAAACGCTGATCGCCATCGCCGGCATTCCTTGCGCCACGGTGATGAACGCCGCCGATGTGGAGCGGATCATCGAGGCGGTCGAGGATGAGCTTGAGGCCTTTGTGCCGCCCATGGGGCTGCGGGCCGTCAACTGACTCAAAGGCGACACCTGACCTTGTGGGAGCGGAGCTTGCCCGCGAAGAGGCCCGCGAGAACGCTAAAAGCTTCGCGGGCAAGCTCCGCTCCCACAAGTTTATAGGGCGTGTTCAATACCCTTTTACAGTTCCATAGATAAGCGCAACCTTCAGCGCTTGGCGCGTAAATCGGCGAAAAAAGCTTTGTCCCCCGCCACCCGATCCGAGGCCTTGGGCCCGTTCGCGGCCTGGCCGTCCTGCCCGTCCAGATACCAATAGCAATGCTTTACCGCCCGGGTGATGCCGACATAGGCCAGCCGCAGGATCTCGTCCTTCTGCGCCTTGTCGTAGGCCTCGGCATCGCCATCCTCCCCGAGCCCGGCCATGCGATAGACCTGGTTCTTGTAGGGTGAACGGGTCAGATGCAGGCAGTCGCCCAACAGGAACACCACATCGGCCTGCAGCCCCTTGGCGCTGTGATAGGTCAGTTGCTTGAGCCGTCGCTGCTCGAAAGGCAAGCTAGAATCAACATTAACTACAGAAGAAATATGCTCATTAATCAGTAACTTATCGCTACTTTTTCGAAACAACATCAAGATGCTTTCGCCACGCCGGTAGTGCTCTTCCAAACGTTTGGCCAAACCGGCATCGTCCCGATCCAGCACATTGACCGGCCACAGTTCCTTTGGCTCGCCGCTGGCCTTGGCCTTTTTCCCGGCAATCGCCGGTGCCGCGCGGACAATATGCTCGGCCGCATCGATGATGTGCTGATGACTGCGATAGTTGTCACTGAGCATGACCCGGGTGGTCGCCGGTGACGGGAATTGCTTGCTGAACTCCATGAAGTACTTGGGCGAACTCCCCCGCCAGCCATAAATCGACTGCCAGTCATCGCCCACGCACAACAGCGACGAATGCCGGGCCGCGCGACCGACCTGCATCGCCGGGCCACGGCGGCGGATCTCCCGCAGGCTGGCCCGCAACCAGGAGACGATCTGCGGTGAAACGTCCTGGAACTCGTCGATCATCAGGTGCGACAACGGACGCAATAGCTCGTCACTGAGCAGCGCCTGGTTTTCCGGGGTGTTTTCGCCGAACAGCGAGAACATGCGGTTATAGGTCATGATCGGTGGCGACTGGGCCAGCAGATGGGTTTCGAGGGCCTTCCAGAACAGGCTCAGGGCTTCGAAGAAGAAGCGGTCCGGATCGTCCTCGGCGAAACTCATCCGCGCGACGGCGGCCGGCACATCCAGCCCAAGGTTCTCGATAAAGCCGGCGGCCATCACAAAACAGTCGAGCAGCGGTGCGGACGCCAGTTCACCCTTGACCTTGTAATCGAAGCCGGGACCGGCGGTGGCATCACCCGCCAGGGACGACAAAACGCATTTGGCCGATTCGTAACTATCCAACCATATCAATTGCTTACGACAGAAAGCTTGAAACAGGGTGCGCTTTACCGCCCATTCGGCGCGCACCGTGAGCTTGGATCCGGGACGACTGATCTGCGGACTTTCCCGTGGATCGAAGCCAAGTACCACCCAGGCCTCCAGCTCGGCAATGTAACCATGGCAATGGAACGGCGAACCGTTGATCTCGATGACCTCACGGTCCGGTTCAATCCCGGCAATCGGCCAGGCACCCGCGCGAAACCACAGGTCCTCCAGGGTGTCGCACAGCTCCTCGTCGCGTTTGGACGCCAGCTCGGTGACCGCCATGCGCTTGCGCACATCCGGGTGGTCCTGGTCCAGCTCACGCAGTTGCAGAGCCTGCTTGTAGAGCGGCACCAGCACTTCGCGAAAACGCGGATTATCGGTGTGCAAACGTTGATAGCAGGCATTCAACTGCTGGCGCTGGGCGTCGTTGATCCGCAGGTCGAACGGGTTGCTGTCGGCGCCTTCCTCGGCGAACAGGCTACGCTCACTGAGGTTCTCGAACGCCTGCAACTGACCGAAGCCCGGCAGGCTGCGGACCATGGGCAGGATCCGCGAGTGAAAGGTGCGTACCACCTCACGGGCATCCCGAGGGCTTAGCACATGTCCCCAGAGGCCCATGACCTCCACCAGCTTGGCCATGAAGTCCTTGCGCGACTCACGGGTAAAGGTCACCACGGTCATGGCGTCCAGTTCAAAGCCCAGGTAGTGGGTCAGCAGCAGGATGCGCAGCACCAATGAAGTCGACTTGCCGGCACCGGCACCAGCGATCACCGACGTCGAGGGTGTGTCACTGAATATCATTTTCCATTGCGCCGCACTGGGCTGCGACTGGGCAGGCAGGAGCCGGGCCACATCGGCCTTGATCCGCTTCTTCAATTCCGCCGTCAGCGGCAGGCGCCAATCGTCGAACAGATTGTCGTCGACCCCGGGTGCGCGATGTTCTACCGGACGCGTATCGCGGATCAGCAGGAGCTGGCGTCCCTCCTCCAGGCCGTCGCGTCGCCCCTCCTCATAACCGTACTCGAGGCCGGCGCCATGGCCGCTACGAAAGCCGTCGGCCTGGCCCTGCAACCAGGACGCCACGTGCTGGGCGCGCAAACGACTCAGGCCACCGCCCAGCAACTTGGCCAGCAAGCGCTTGAACAGGGGCAATTGAGCCAGGGGGGAAAGTTCGGCAGGCGGTTCGGGTGTCGGTGATGGCACGCTGACTCCAGGTAGGCGACGGTCTGGGCGAAAGGCCTATGGTCGCTCCATTACGTCCCGAGTTCTAGTCAATTGCTTGTCGATCAGCCATTTAGGCGACGAATTGAAAGTCCGGAGAGAACTCTAACAATCGAATAAATCGATTGATTTAAGGCATTTTTTACGCTTTTTATCGATATCTATTTAATAGATGATCGCTGCCATCAACCACCGGTTACCGTCCTGCCCCGGCTCCTGCCGGCCCATGACGAACCTGAACAGGAGAAGACTCATGCTGCAACTTCGACCCTTCAAGACCCTGGGCGGCGCTCATCATGGCTGGCTGGATGCGCACCACCATTTTTCGTTCGCCGAATACCATGATCCGCAACGCATGAACTGGGGCAACCTGCGGGTCTGGAACGACGACGTGATCGCACCCGGCACCGGCTTTCCAAAACACCCGCACCGGGACATGGAAATCATCACCTATGTCCGTGAAGGCGCCATCAGCCACGAAGACAACCTGGGCAACAAGGGCCGTACCGAAGCCGGTGATGTCCAGGTCATGAGTGCCGGGACCGGGATCGCCCACAGCGAGTACAACCTGGAATCGACGCCGACCAAGATCTTCCAGATCTGGGTGATTCCCAACGAGGCCGGCTCGGCCCCGTCCTGGGGCGCCAAGCCGTTTCCCAAGGGGGAACGTGGCGAAGGTTTCGTTACCCTGGCCAGCGGCAAGAGCGGCGACGACCAGAGCCTGCGGATTCGCGCCGATGCCCGCCTGGTGGCGGCCAATCTGAAGGCCGGGGAAAGCGCCGAGTATCATCTGGACAGCGGTCGTCGCGCCTACCTGGTGCCTGCCACGGGGGTGATCGAAGTCAATGGCCTGCGTGCCGAAGCACGCGACGGGGTGGCGGTGGCGGATGAGCAGGTGCTGCGGGTGACCGCCGTGCAGGACAGCGAAATCATCCTGGTGGACCTGGCCTGATTCGCTGATCGGCAAAACCAAAAAGGGGTGAACGACAATCGTCGTTCACCCCTTTTTTACGCTGCAAACGCAATCAACTGTGAGCTGGCTTGCCAGCGATAGCGATGTAGCATTCACCACCGCTATCGCCAGCAAGCCGGCTCCTACAGAAACCGTGTTCAGCTCGGTGAAATCGCCCCATCCACCAGCACCTGGGCTTCTTCCACCAGGCGCTTGAGGTGATCGTCACCGATAAAGCTCTCGGCGTAGATCTTGTAGATGTCCTCGGTGCCCGAAGGACGCGCGGCGAACCAGCCGTTCTCGGTCATCACCTTCAACCCGCCAATGGCCTGGTCGTTGCCCGGCGCGTGGCTGAGGATGCGCTGGATCGACTCGCCCGCCAGTTGCGTGGACGTCACCTGCTCAGGTGCCAGTTTGCTCAGCAGGGCCTTCTGCGCCGGGGTGGCCTTGGCATCGACCCGCACGGAGAACGGCTCGCCCAGTTCATCGGTCAGGCCGCGATAGATCTGGCTCGGATCACGCCCGGTGCGCGCGGTCATTTCCGCCGCCAGCAAGGCCGGGATCAGGCCGTCCTTGTCGGTGGTCCAGACGCTGCCGTCCTTGCGCAGGAACGACGCCCCCGCACTCTCCTCGCCACCAAAGCCGAGGGAACCGTCGAACAGGCCGTCGGCGAACCACTTGAAGCCCACCGGCACTTCGTACAGGCGCCGGCCCAGGCGGGCCGCAACCCGATCGATCAGGCCACTGCTGACCACGGTCTTGCCAACCGCAGCATCCGCGCGCCACTGCGGACGGTTCTGGAACAGGTAGTCGATGGACACCGCCAGGTAGTTGTTCGGCGCCAACAGGCCGCCGGACGGGGTGACGATGCCGTGACGGTCATGGTCAGGGTCGCAGGCAAAGGCCACGTCGAAGCGTTCTTTCAAACCGATCAGGCCCTGCATCGCATGGCTGGAGGATGGGTCCATGCGGATCTTGCCGTCCCAGTCCACGCACATGAAGCGGAAGGTCGGGTCGACTTCGGTGTTGACCACTTCCAGATTCAGTCGATAGTGCTCGGCAATCGCCGACCAGTAGCGCACGCCGGCCCCGCCCAGGGGGTCCACGCCCAGGCGCAGGCCGGAGGAACGGATGGCATCCAGATCGATGACATTGATCAGATCGGCTACATAGGTGTTGAGGTAGTCGTGGCGATGGGTGGTGCTGGCCTTGAGCGCCTGCTCGTAGCTCACACGCTTCACACCGGCCAGGCGGTTGGCGAGCAGTTCGTTGGCCTTGGCCTCGATCCACTTGGTGACATGGGTATCGGCCGGGCCGCCATTGGGCGGGTTGTATTTGAAGCCGCCGCTTTCCGGTGGGTTATGGGACGGGGTGATGACCACGCCGTCCGCCAGGCCCGAGGTGCGACCGCGGTTGTAGCAGATGATCGCGTGAGAGACCGCGGGCGTCGGCGTGTACTCGTCGGCGGCGGCGATCATGGTGTCCACGCCATTGGCGGCGAACACTTCCAGGGCGCTGGCGCCGGCCGGCGTGGACAACGCATGGGTGTCGATGCCGACAAACAGCGGACCGTCGATCCCCTGGGCCTGGCGGTACAGGCAGATGGCCTGGCTGATGGCCAGGACATGCCACTCGTTGAAACTCAGCTCGAACGAAGTGCCACGATGCCCGGAGGTGCCGAAGGCCACACGCTGGGTGGAGATCGCCGCATCGGGCTGACCGGTGTAATAGGCCGATACCAGTCGCGGGATATCAACCAGCAACTGTGCCGGTGCCGGCTTGCCCGCAAAAGGACTGAGTGTCATGCAAAACCTCTGGAGATGGATGGTACGGGGGAAGACGCGCAGTTTACTGGCAGTTCGACACTGACGTTAAGGGTTCTATCCGTTGGCGCGAAGATTTTCCATGGGAAACGCGCTCCCCCGTGAGAGGAAGCGCGTCTCTTGATCAGCGCAAATGATGCGGCGCGTTAGCGCGCCCGTGCTTTCATTTCGCCAAGGGCGGCGACCTGATGATTTTTCAGGTCATAGCGCAGTCCGGCAATCAAGTCGGAGATGGCCCGACTGCTGTCAAGCTTCGATGCCTGGATTCCGGTGACCATAAGGTCGATCCGTTCGGATTTTCGGTCGAAGACTCTGACCGTCAACGACTCGTCCGCCCCCAGGCTGCATTGGCAGCGCGTGGGCAGGAAACTGCTCTCGATGATGTTGCGTAACTCCAACGTGGACAATACTTGCATGGCGACTCTCTCCTTTATGTGAGACGGCCAGGTCTTTGGCAGAACAGCCAGGGTTAGCCATTCACATCTGCGTTTCAAGCGGGCGCCCGGTCCAGCCATGGAGGACGACACCGATATTCAGATTAGGCCTTTTCACACAGCTCGTTAAGGTTATTCGTCCGACAATCCGACACAATGACCTAGCACTCAGCGTGCCGAAACAAGATGAATTATTGTTTGTTGGAAAAATCAATGCGTTAAGGCGCTAATAGACCCGCGCGTCCATGCAAAATGCATCAAATGCCTTCTAGGATCGTGCCGTTTGCCGGTATCGTGGCAAACGCCCCTGGCCTGGACCGGCATCCAGCGCCAGTGTCATTAGGCACCGTGCCGCCACCGCATCCATCAAACGAGGGAGTACCCCCTCATGACAGGGCAACGAGAGCTCATGAATTCGACGACTATCGCCGCAACCTTCCTGCTGGCGCTAACCACCACCGGCGTGTTCGCCGCCGACAAAGCCGACCTGGCCCCCTTCCCCAAGGCCGAAGACGGATTCACCCGCTCGGTCATTCGCGTGCCGAAGATGACCAAGGACTCCGACCATCGGGTCGAGATCATCGCCGGCAAGGTCATGCCCGTCGATTGCAACACTAAGCGCCTGGGCGGCAACCTGGACGAGAAAAACCTCGAGGGCTGGAGTTACTCCTATTACCGCCTGGAGAAAGTCACCGGGCCGATGTCCACCCTGATGGCCTGCCCGCCCGGCAGCAAGACGAAAAAAGACTTCGTCCCGGTGATCGGCGAAGGCTACATGCTGCGTTACAACAGCAAGCTGCCCCTGGTGATCTACGCGCCCGATGACCTCGAGATCCGTTATCGGATCTGGACACCGTCCAAGCTGATCAAGCCCGCCAGCCCCGAATAAACCGTTCTGGCTCACGCAGCCCCGCCCAGGGCTGCGCGTTCGGCAACGTGGCGCAAACTGTCGAAGTTGATATTGGCCCCCGAGTTGACCGCCACCAGGGTCTGGCCGCGCAGCCCATGGGCCGCCACGTACTGCTTGATGCCCGCCACCGCCAGCGCACCGGAAGGTTCGGTGATGGAGCGGGTATCGTCATAGATATCCTTGATCGCGCTGCACAGCTGGTCGTCGCTGACGGTGATGACCTCATCGACATACTCACGACAGATTTCAAAACCATACGCCCCGATCTGCGCCACGGCCACGCCGTCGGCAAAAGTCCCGACCTTGGGCAACACCACCCGCTCCCCCGCCCTTAGCGCCGCCTGCAGGCAATTGGAGTGCTCCGACTCCACGCCGATGATGCGCACCTCCGGCCGCAGGTATTTGACGTAGGCGGCGATGCCGGCGATCAACCCGCCGCCGCCGACCGGAACGAAGATCGCATCCAGCGGCCCGGGATGCTGGTTGAGCAACTCCATGGCCACGGTACCCTGCCCGGCGATCACATCCGGGTCATCGAATGGCGAGACAAAGGTGTAGCCACGCTCCCCGGCCAGTTGCAGGGCATGGGCCAGGGCAAACGGAAAGCTCTCCCCGTGCAGCACGGCCGTGGCTTCACGACTGCGCACGCCCTGCACTTTCAGTTCCGGTGTGCGGGTGGGCATGACGATGGTCGCCTGGATCCCCAGGGTTCGCGCCGCCAGGGCCACGCCCTGGGCGTGGTTGCCCGCCGAGGCCGTGACCACGCCGCAGCGCCGCTGGACCTCGCTGAGCTGGACCAGCTTGTTGTAGGCCCCACGGATCTTGAAGGAGAACGTCGGCTGCAGGTCCTCGCGCTTGAGCAGGATCTGATTGCCCAGGGCCAGGGATAACGCCGGGGCCACTTGCAACGGGGTACGAATCGCCAGGTCGTAGACCGGCGCGGCAAGGATCTTGCGCACATAGTCGCCAAGCAAATGGCTATGGGTGGCAGGTTCCTGGCTGAGGGTAGTGGTGCTGGGCATGGCGGTCTCCGGGTGATCGTTTGGCCTCGGAGACAGAAACAAAAAACCCGCCTCGGAGGCGGGTTTGGGTAACAGATACAGGTCAGCCCGCCAGATAAGGAATGGCGGTAATAATGCTTGGCTGAGAAAAGCGCTGTACGGAAGTCATGTGTCGACGTTATCCGGGCACCACGGCCAAGTCAATGCCCGGATGCATCGATTACCAGGCCTGGCCACGGCGCTTGAGCTCCAGGCGCCGGACGAACTCCTCGAGCACCAGGCCGTACAGGTCATCCTGCAGATAGGCGTCCTCGATACCGGCGTCCATGTTCGGGTTGTCGTTGACCTCGATCACCACCACCTTGTCGCCGGACTGCTTGAGGTCGACACCGTAGAGCCCGTCGCCGATCAGGTTGGCGGTCTTGACCGCCAGCTCCACCACCGCCCGCGGTGCTTCGTGAACCGCCAGGGTGCGGCATTCGCCGTTGATGTCCTGGCCCTTGGCCTTGTGGTTGTAGATCTGCCAATGGCCCTTGGACATGAAGTACTGGCAGGCGAAGATCGGCTTGCGATTGAGGACACCGATGCGCCAGTCGTATTCGGTGTAGAAGAACTCCTGGGCCAGCAGCAGGACCGAGTGTTCGAACAACTCGGCGGTGGCCTCCAGCAACGCCTGCTGGCTTTCGACCTTGATCACGCCACGGGAGAAACAACCGTCGGGGATTTTCAGCACCAGGGGGAAACCCAGCCGATCGCCGACCCGTTCGAAATCTTCCGGTCGTTCCTTGTAGAGAATCTCGGTGGCGGGCATGCCCAGCTTGTGGCTCTTGAGCAGGTCGGTCAGGTAGACCTTGTTGGTACAACGCAGGATCGAGGTCGGATCATCCATCACCACCAGGCCTTCGCTTTCGGCTTTCTTGGCGAAGCGGTAGGTGTGGTTGTCGACGCTGGTGGTCTCGCGGATCAGCAGGGCGTCGTATTCGGCGATGCGCGAATAATCCTTTTTCTCGATCAGTTCGACATCGATGCCCAGGCCCTTGCCGACCCGGATAAAGTTCTCCAGTGCCTTGGCATTGGACGGCGGCAGCGCCTCCTGGGGATCATGCAACACCGCCAGGTCATAACGGGCCAGGCGCCGCGAACGGGGCACGCGCCAGATCTTGCGACTGAAACTGTCCAGGGACTGGGCAAAGTGATCTTCCTGATCTTCGCGCAACTTGTGCAAGGTGCCCGACTTGACCCCTTCGATATGCCAGGCGTTGGTCTTTTTAAACTCGACCAACAATATCGGACAGGGAAAAACCTCAAATAACTGACGCGCCAGATCCTGTAATGGTTCAATCACCGTACTGCCAAAATACAAGGTCAGGGTAAAGCCTTCGGTGCCTTGGTAAAGTTGATGGCCCAGGGCTTTATCGAGGGTTTTGTCGAGATCGTCCAGGGCCAGGCCGTACAGCGCCTTGCGGGTCAATTCGCTGATGGTGCGCACCGACGGAATGACCTTGTGCCCTCTCGCCTCGGCCAGCAACGAGCAGTAATAGCCGTGGCCCAGATACTTGTAGCTGCGGCACAGGTTGATCACCTGGACACGCTTGCCAGGCTCATTGCCCCGGGTCTGCTCAAGGTACTCCTGGGCCGTGACGATGTCTTCGCTGGGAAAATAAGAGGCCCAGTCTTCCTTGCGCTCCACGATAATAACCAACTGACTGCCGGGACTTGTTGAACTTGACAAAATACTTGTCGTGGTTATTGCTGTCAGTGCAGTTTGCTCGGATACTTCGCGCCAATGACCTTGTACCGCTGACATAAAAACCGACCCCATGGAAAACAAGACACTTCCTATTAAGCACGAAGTTTTTTGAAAGTCCCGTTTCGTTACACAACTTTTACGGTGGTTATATGGATCTTGTCTTTCGCATTGCCACGACCGATGATTTGCCCGCCTTGCTGGAACTGGAAGAGCACTGTTTCACCACCGACCGGCTGACCGCCCGCAGCTTCCAGTGGATGGTCAGCCGTGCCCATGCGCAACTGATGGTCGCCCAGCAAGCGGACGGTCGACTGGCCGGCTATGCCCTGGTGCTGTTTCATCGCGGTACCTCCCTGGCGCGCCTGTACTCCATCGCCATCGCTCCCCACGCTCGCGGCACCGGACTGGGCAAGGCACTGCTGCAACGTAGCGAAGCCTGCGCCCTGGAGCATGACTGCGCCTACCTGCGCCTGGAAGTACGCAGCGACAACGCCGCCGCCATCGCCCTTTACGAACGCAACGGCTATCGCCGCTTCGGGCGGATCAGCGATTACTACGAGGACCACGCAGACGCCCTGCGCCTGGAAAAACGTATTCTCGAACACCGCGACAGCCGCGACCTGCAGGTCCCCTACTACGCCCAGACCACCGAGTTCACCTGTGGACCGGCCTGCCTGCTGATGGCCATGGGCGCGTTGCAGCCCGGGCGCAGTACCTCGCGTAGGGAAGAGGTGCAGATCTGGCGCGAGGCGACCACGGTGTTCATGACCTCCGGCCACGGCGGTTGCAGCCCCCAGGGCCTGGCATTGGCCGCCTGGCGCCGAGGTTTCGCGGTGCGCCTGCAAGTGAGCATCAGGGGGCCGCTACTGCTCAACGGTGTGCGCAACGAACATAAAAAAGACGTCATGCGCCTGGTCCACGAGGGCTTTGAAAGCGAGCTGGCGTCAACCGATGTCGAGCAGGTGTTCGGCGGCCCGCTGGACCTGCCACGCCTGCTGGCCGCAGCGGGACAACCGCTGGTGCTGATCAGCAGCTATCGCCTGACCCGCTCCAAGGCCCCGCATTGGGTGATCGTCACCGACTGTGATGAAGAATTCGTCTATCTGCACGACCCGGATGTCGATCACAGCCAGCATCGCCAGCCATTGGACTGCCAGCATCTGCCGGTCAGTCATGCCGAGTTCGACAAGATGAGCGCCTTCGGCAGCAGCAAGCTGCGGGCGGCGGTGATTGTCTATCGAAGAGAGCAGCAATAAGCTGGGAGCGATACTCAGCGTTGCATATCCGGATCGCTGCGGGTACCGGGACTGATTGGCACCGCCATCGGTGCCGACTGATCGCGCGGATAGCCATTCTGGATCGCGCCGTTTTCAATGGTCGCAGGCCGTGGCGTCGGCAACGTACTCGGACCGCGCAAGGGCGGTGCGCTGGGCACCGAACCCTGGCGACTGTTTGGATTGGCGCGGCGAATCGGGCTGTTGTAGGGGTTGTCGCTGTTGGGCAGGTTTTGCGCCAGCAACCGCGGCGCGCCCTGGGGAGTACCTTCGGCAGGAAGGGCAACGACCAGAAGCCCGACGACCAGCAAGGCTATCGGAGCGAAGACCAGTCTGTTCATGACGCCTCTCTTCAAGGGTGAGTTCGTTATGGGGGTTGGACAACGCCTCGCCCCATAATATACCCGCAACCGCCTCGAATTCAGTGCCGCCGTGGCACAGCCGGCCGCCTTACTGTCGGCCCAGCCCTGCCAGCAGGCCACTCAGCGCCTGGGGCGCCAGTTGCAATTTGGTCCCGCGTTGCGCCGCCTGCTCGATATCCGGGATCAGCAGGCTGGTATGGACGTCACTGTCATAGAGCATCAGATCCTCGCCGCTGTGTTGCAACACCAGCCGCTCGGAATCGGCACTGATAACCGCATCACGGCTCTGCGCGTCAATGACGATCTGTCGATAATGGCTAAGCAACCCACGACCCAGTGGGTAGTGATGCACGCCATGGCTGTGGCCGGAAACCATCAGGCACTCGGCCTCCTCCAGGACCGGCAACGGCTCGCCGTACGCCGGACTGCTGTGATCGAGCTGCAGGATCAGGTTGCCTTTGGACAAATGGACAAAACTGTAGCGCCCTACCGGCGTCGCCTGCAGATTGTCCAGGCACCACAATTGCCCACTGTCTTCATCATGGATATAACCGCCCGCCTGGCCTGCGGCCTTGCCCAGGTAAGTCAACTGATGGTCTGCCTGCGGACCTTGGGCACAGAGCAGCTCCGCGCTGTCCGGCAGATACCAGCCGGGGGCCTGGCCCGGCTCGGTCAGCAATCGCACGGCCGGCGGCAGATCGTAATGCTGGCGCAACGCCGCGATTCGCTCGCTGACTTGCGCGAGCTCTTGATGTGCCTTGATCCGCAGCGCAATCAGAACCGCCCGCTCCGTCAGGGTGGCGGCAACCGGCAGCAGGACCATGACCCCGTCGCTGCTTTCCAGGTGCAACCGGGTCCCTTGCCGCTGCCCCCTGATCCACCGCTGCGGCGCCTGCCAGGCCATCGCATCGGGGGCCGCTGGTGACGGGAGCAACTGCTCGTCGAATGCCAACCCGGTCTTGGCCGGGAGCAGAGCCTGGCGATAGAGCTGTTGGCTCTCGCCATCCAGAATCCAGGCATGGTGGTCATCGGCGGTCAGTCCCAGATAGGTCAGGGCCTGCCGTCCATCAAGATTGCCGCCGCCCTGCACCAGCCGTTGCGCGGCACAGTCATACCAGGCGCCGGTGGTTTTTCCCGCAAGCCCTCCCAGCCCCCATAACGCCAGGTTGTCGAGTCGTGCTGGCGCCGTACTGGCCAGCCGTCCGAGCGCCGTCGCCAGATCTTCCCGGTGGCCGGCGAGCCAACTGGCAACCACGCCCGCCAGCCGCGCAGCGCCACGGTCCAACAGCCATAGGCACCCCTCCGTCGTCAGGGCCAGCCACGGTGACTGATCGCCGCCCCGGACAGCACTGACCTCGCTGAGGTCCACCGCCGTAGCCAGCGTCCCGCTCATGCCTTCATCGGCCTGGAAGTAAGCCCGCCGCGCATGTGGGTCGTAGAAGTAGAAACCCGGCTTGTCACCCCCCGTCGACCCCACCAGCGAAAGGTCCCGCGGCAGGGCAGCGCCCAGATTTGCCCGCACCACACGCGGCGGCTGGTACTCGCTGTTGAAAACCAGCCACTCGCGCTCTGTCGTCTGCCCCAGGCTGGCGGCGCAGGTCACTACTGGCGCGCAGATGGCGCTGACTTGCCGCTCGGTCATCCGTTTTAGCGGATCACGCCAGTGTCCAGCGGCGGATAGCAGGGCCAGACTGTTTTCGCCGGGGTTGAACAGTTGCCCGACCCGATGGATCGCCAGCAGTTTCAGCGAGGCCTCTTCGACCTGGTAAATGTGCTCGACGGAGCAGTCCGGCAACAGCTCTTCAATCGCCAGCAGGAGTTGACCATCGCGCTGCACCAGGCTGCTGTGGGTGATGGTTCCGGCAAAGGTCCGCGGCCGGTACTGGACCAGTACCTGTCCCGTGGCGATTGCCACCTGCCAGACATCCGCGTCCCGGTAGAACCAGGCCTTGTCTTCGACGATACCGCCCAACTGCGCCTGGCCGAGAAACTCGCTGGCCTGCGGATAATCGGTGTAGATAAAACGGTCCTGGCTCACCTGATAGAACGCCCTGCCGGTGTCCTGCCCGGCCGGGCGATAATGATCAACCGTCACGAAGGGTTGGCTGTGGGGTGAATGGCTGGTCAACTGCTTGAGATGCGCATGCAGGGCCTGCCAATCCGCGAATACACTGCCATCGGCCTCCAACAGACTCAGTTGCTGGTTCTCCCGGTCGACGGTAAACAACTCGCCACTGGCGTCGATCAACGAAATCTCGCCACAGTTCTCCGCCAGGGTTATCGCCAGGCTCCCCACCTGCAACTGATTGCCGTCGAGGCGCATCGTGGCCTCCTTCAGTTGCCGGGCATCCAGTGTCCAACGGCTGTTCGCCGAGCCCCCCAGGGAAATCGACACGCCGTCCAGCAGGCCGAGACGGTAATGGCCGCCCTCGCCCTCCAGTTGATAGGACAGCTTGCCCTGCAGGATATCCGGCAGCGCGGGCACCAGGATGTCACGGTCCTGGGCGTCCAATAACACCCTGACCGGCGTCGCCACGTACTCCGGTATAATTCGCCGGACAATCCGCTCGCCGGGGAAGGCGTAGAAGTCAAAGTCGAAGCGATAGTCTTCCTCGAGCCTGCGCAAAACATCAAAACCGTAGTCGTGCCGAGTGGTGGCAAACGGCAGGATCATGTATTCGTAATTGAGGTACGACTTCGGGGTCATGGGTAGCACCAGGATCGCATCGCCGGGGGCGAAGCTGACCTCGGCCTGGCGATAACCGATACCTTCGCGAATATTGATCGCCTGGCTCTTGTCCAGGTTCGCTCCGCGGCCTGGCCACCAGAGGAAGTAGTTGCTCCTGCCGGAGCCGGTCGAGCCCCTGGGGTCGTTGCGGTAAAGGTATTGGCTGCCCAGGGTCAGTTGCTGGCGACGCAGATCCAGTGCGCTGATCACCGCGCCCGGAATGGACTCCATCAGGACATGCCCGGGGGCCAGGACATCCGCCCCATGATCGGTGCTGTTTTTGCGCTCCACGCGCCGATAGCCGCCCTGGCGATAGGCGCTATCGAGACCGGCAAAATAGCTACCCACCTGGGCGGCCTCCTCGGCCACGGCACTGAAGGCCTGGGCCAGGGCGGTGAAGCCGATGCCCAGGCCCGCCACGGGTGCCGCCAGCGCGCCGGCAAAACCCGAGGCGCTGGCGGCACCGACGATACCGGCATTCGCCGCCATCGAAGCGCCAAGACTGAACACGCCGAGGGCCAGTCCGGCGCTATCAAAGGCCGATTGAGTGGCGAAGACCGCACGCTGGGCTTCATTCTGCGCCTGGGACAACTCGATGACGTCCAGTACCACGCTGCCCAGATTCAAGAACAGGCCAACGCCGGCATTGAGCCTGGAGAGCGACGACATCACGTTGAGGGACTGAGCCTCACTGAAAAACGCCTGGCCCTTGCTGATCGCCAGTGCCGAACGAAACAGGTGCACGACTTTCGCCACATCCATGACCGTGCCATGGACGATCTGCGCCGTATTGAGCCAAGCGTGCACTTGCAGCGAGCAGCCCAATACCCCCGTCAACTCGCCGCCGGCCGCCTCGGTGCGACTCTTGTGGCCAAACCAGGCGAACAGGGTCTGGACCATAAACAGGGCATTGAGCCCATCGGCGGCCTCCCCTTCGGTCGCGTCGACCTGGCCCGTCAAGGGCTCGCCCGTCCCCTCTTGAGCCTGCGCGACCCGGGTCAGTTGCCGATTGTAGTCCTGCATGAATTCAACCACGCGGCGGTCCGTCAAACGCAGTACCCGCGTCGATTCCTCAGGATGCGCAATCTGCGCGAACGCCAATCGGTACTCGCCGCCCTTGGCAGCTTCCTCCTGCTTCAGGCTGTGCCAGAGCGGCAGCCATTCGCCCGCGGACAGATTATTGTCACGGTACAATTGCTCCATGCCTTGCTGAAAGCCTTGCACCCGCGTCACCACGCCGAGCCGCTGTTTCTTCAGCTCCAACTGAGCCAGTTTTTCATCCAGCGTCTCCGTCAGCAGCAGGCTCTCGTCGTACCCGGTTTTTCCTGGCGCGACCAGCGCCATCCAGGCATCGCCGCTGCGACGCAGGACCATCTTGGTGTCCGTGAGGGTGACGCCCCGTTTGCCGCCCTGCGGGTTGACGATAATTTTCGCCGAATGGGCCGCGACGGAACGTACGGAGAGTTTTTCCCGATCCAGGGCGTGTACGAACGCCTGTATATAGCTGCTGGTTTGTGTCGGCTCGTTATCCACCAGCGCACATCCCACCAGGCTGATATGTTCCGGCGCGACAGCCCGCCCCCGCACCGGCCCGGACAGCAAAGGATTGTCCAGTAACTGCCTGAGGCCTTGCGCCAGTTCGGACGGCAAGTAGCCCGCCAGGGTCCGCTGCCCCGCGGCATCGTCACGACCATGACCCACCGCCTGCAAACGCCAGTGGTTTTTTCCCTGCCGGTTCAACTGGCCGATACGCGCCAGCAGCGCATCCTGGCCTGGCGCGAAGCGCAACTGGCCCGCGACGTCGAGCTGGAGCAGCAATGAATCCGAAGGGTGTTTACCGGCCAGATCAATCGCCGCCTGCCTGACCGTCCGATTATCTTCAAGCTGAACGATCAGTTGGTAGTCGAACCGGCTGGTACCCTCGCTTTCGTTGGATACCGCCAGCGCCGGCAGATCCCACTCGCCGACTTCGTCCCGGTTCAGTACGCTGTCATCTTGCGAAAGAGGCTCTCTGTTCTCGTCGTCAGAGGCTGACGCCGACCACTGCTCGACATTCGCCCTCTGCACCGCCTCGGGGTCGTAATAATCCTCGTCACTCCAGCCGACCAATACTTCACCGGGAATAAAACCGACCCGTTTCTCGATATCATGCATCGCAACCACGAAATCGCGAAGACGGTTGTTTAATGCTTCGGGTGTACTGGAGGTCGCCACAACATTGCGCAACGCCAACAGATAGGATCTTTTATTGTTACTCAATCGCGCATGCCGGGAAACCTGGTAACCGCGCTGTTTGAATCCCTGCTCCTTGGCCTCACTGAAGTCATTGATAATCAGGACCTGCGCACCCTTTTCAACCGCTCGCGTCACATAACGATCGACTTTCTCATAAAACTCTTCAACGCTTAGATAGCTATTACTGAAATGCCCACTGAGCAGGATCAGATCACCTGGCCCCAGATCGGCGCGGGCAAACAATTCCCAACCATCACCGTTCAGGAACTCGGTAGTATCAAGATTCCCGCCGTGGAGCCGACTGATAAAAAACAACTTTCTTTCATTGGTGATCAAAGGAAGAAAATTGACCCGGTAATGTTCCTCCGCCGTCAGCAAGGACAGAGGCAAGTGCAACCTGTACTCGGCCGAGGAGACTTGGTTGATGGTGACCGCACTAGTATGCTTGGCCGCATTCTGCACGACATAAAACAACGCGGCGACCCGTGTCCTGGCAGTTAATTGACCAATTTTCGGCACCGCCGGCTCATCAACAATCACCTTGCCATCTTTCAGCGAGATCAATTCAGCCAGACTGTCTTCAAAATAATCCTTTACCGCCTGACGAAGATTGTCCGCCCGATCCTGCCTGACAAACGCCTTGAGCTTTTCCCGCCGTCTTGCTTGTTCCGCCTCTTTTTTGGGTAAAGGGACGTCATCCGGAAAAAGGCGCTCAAAACTCATTGAGAGGTTGTCGTCGAAATCAAAACCATGCTGGCGGCTGATCGCCAGGAGATCAGACTTGATCTCCTGGACACCCCTGACGACGCCCTGCGGATGGCTGACCACCTCGCTCTGGGTCACCGCGATCAAGGGATTGATATCGTTGACGATGATTTTGCCCTTGAACCCCAGCGCCCTGGCCCAGTTCGAATAAACCCCCGAGCCGGCCATGGGTTCTATCACGCGGGTGACCACAGGTGCAGGGGTACCCTCTGACTGGCGGTGAAGGATATCGGCAATCAGCGCGCCATCCACCTGCTCCAGTTCGGTCGCCACACTGCCCGGCATGCTGAAAAAAGGCAGGCCACGCAGATCAATCCTGAGGTCCATCTGGCTGAGCGCCCGGACCTTTTCCGCGCGTGTTCCACTGCTATCGCGCAGGCGCTCTTTCACCTTGCGCCAGAAATCGGGATCACGTTTGCCGCCGCGGCCCATGCCGGTCACCGGATAAGCGGGATGCCGGGTGTTCCAGTTCGAGGCAGTGGTCAGATAGTCCTCGTAAATAGAACCTTTCAAGCCATAACTACCGTAGTGGTAGCGATCACGCAGCCAGCCACGGAACTCGCTGATCCGGCTTTCCACCTGGGCCGGCGTATAGCCGCTCAAGACCCCTTCCGCACCCGCTACGCCGAGGACCAGGATACGGGCATGACCGTTCATGAGCGCGGGATCGCCAAGCACCGGCGCATAGCCCTGTCCATTCAGTCGAAACCACACCGTGGGCTTGTCGGGATGCTGCAGTCCGAGTGAGCGTATGGCGTCGGCAATCCCTGGGACCTCGCCGAGTTCCAGGATGATCTGGCTATCAAAGGTTTCATTGGCTTCGTTGTAGCGCTTCGATTGCCCCCAGAGGGCGAGGCGGGTCCCGAATGGGCTCGGCTCATTACTTTGTGTCGAGGTACCGGCTTCATTCCCCTGGATCCTGGGGCGTCCGCCCTCGTTCCCGAGGGCCGAACCGGGTCTTTTCCTCGATCCGCTGCTCCCGTTCCCATCCACACCGTCCCTGGTTGTAGCCGCTCCAACACCCATGTACCGCCTCCAGAATCATGATTTCAATTACGGGGACGTATTGTGCTGAGAAGCGTTATGTCTCAAGTCGTACATATGTATAGACATGGCTCTGTGCTGGGCCTCACAGACAGACACTCGCCGACAGCCATGTAACTGTCGTCATCCGTATGCGACAATAGGCCCAATGTCTGGAATGAATCCCGCCTTTAAATTGCACAGCAGCTCGGACACAGCGTCGGATGCTGCTCTTTACGTACGCGCGCTGGCTGAACTCTAGCGGTGACCGGAGCGAGATGGAAAAGCTCCTGAAATGCCCAGGGAATGGCCCAAGCACCCCATCAGCTGCGCATAACCCCTTGATAGGTAAAGTAATTGATCTCCACCGCAAATATCACCATGCAGTATAAAATGCATTCCAGTGATTACTCGTGATCAATGTTTGCTGGTCGAAGTCATCATGAGTAATCACGGATAACGCTCGGAAATGCACCCGCTGGTTCCACGAATGGTACCTGCGGGTGATTTCTAGGTCATGCCGATAATGCATAACCCCCTCCCCCGGCGTCCTGCCGAACGAACACCACCAATCATTCAGCCCTGCTCCACACTCTTGAGGGTAGTTTCCCCGCCGATCAACTCTCGTAGAGAAAATCTCCCATGGCCCCTTCTTCCACCAGGAATTGGGGGTTGAGATGATTAAACAAGCTATTTGACGGTAGCACTTTGCCTTGTTTAGAATCTGCCTACTCTGTATTGCACGGTAATTGGGGATTTAGCTCAGTTGGTAGAGCGATGGTCTTGAAATCCACACGTTGGGGGTCAAAATCCGATCTACCCAAAAAATAATCCATACAAGTCAGGAGCTTAGCGTTTATCGCAAGTGCCTTTCCTCCCCCAATAGGGCCCTTTTGTCTCAGGAATAACAGCGTAATGACAGCGTGGTGGATGAGCGAAGGCAATAACCCCGTTGGAAAGCTTCTGCGGTTCGCCGAGGAAGGCGCACGGATCCAAGGCACAATGACGACGAATGATGCTTGGGCTGCAATATTCGGTTGCCACATTGTGGACACGTTAAAAATTGCAAGGGGCATTTCCGATATATACGAACTGGTCCAGGCAGGCAAAAAAGCAATTATAGACAACGCGAAGGGTGAAATTACAATCTACTTGACGCCATTGTTCAGTATCGAAGTTATGCTGACCAGCTGCGATTTTATCAGTCAGTGGCAAGACTGTAAAAATTATCTCAACTGCGTTACCCTTCAAGGGCTGGTATTCGGCAACCATCTCTTGTCAAACTGCTATCCGGCCGCCGATGCTGAGATTAGACAAAAAATTATCACGTTTACCGAAAAGCTATCAAAACTGCTCCAGGAGTGCTTGGACTCTGATCTTTCAGACGAGCTTAAACGTCTTTTCACCAAGCACATCGAGGCCATTCACGCTGGACTACTGAGCTATTTAGCCGGCGGTCCCGACAAGATTGAAGAACTCAGCGACCAAGCCGTTGGCGCTATAGTAAGAAATGTTTCTGAAATTCAGGAAGCGTCGCCAGAAGGACAAAGAATGGCGAAGAAGGTCCTCGAAACTCTATCGGTCACCAATCAGATCATCACGAAAACGCAAGAGCTCGCAACTCGAGCCCATCCGATCATTGAAAATTTGCTCCCCTTTATAACAACCTGACGGGAAGGTCGTGGCGAAACTTACTGGCACGCAGGGTTGGCCGCCACCAGTTGCTTCTCATAGCCCGGCCGCCGCAAGATCTCCGCCAGCATTGCCCGGACCTTTTTTCAGCGGGCCAGCCTTTTAAGGCTGGCCACGGTGACAACAGACTCCACTCCCTCGGCGTCCTGCCGAACGAACACAACCCCAACACGCCACAGCTACGCTAACTCCATTACGGAGGCCAACCATGCCAAATACAGACCTGCTGCCAGCCCTGCTCACCAAGCTCAATGAGAACCAGCTCGCCTTGGGAGCAGCGATCGAGAAATTGTCCAACTGGGTCGAGCAACGTGGCTCAATCGAGGTAGCCGACAACATCCGCGCCGCACTCTGGCCGCTGGACAATAACCTCGAGTTCATCAGCATGAGCCTGGCAGTGCTCAATTCCCCCGAGTGACCGATCACTGGCATGCCATATTGCTCGCCACAAGCTCCCGCTCGTACCCCATCCGCTGCCGGCGCTCTGCCAGCAGCGCACGCACCTTCTGCTCCAGACTGTCAGTCTTTTTAAGGCTGGCAGCTGCAAACGCAGGCTCGACCACCACGGGCGCACGGCAGGGAACCTGCACCGGCACCTCCACCCGTAAAGTGCGAATCTCCGGCTCCCGGGCCGAGCACCCCGTCAGCAGCACAACCAACCCCATCAGCAGCACCCTCATAATCCCAACTCCTGATCAATGATCGATGCGGCCGCCTGGGCCGGGTCGCCGCCGGTTCGCTCTTGCAACAGGCGATTCGCCGCGGTGTAGTCGCCCTGGGCCATCTCCCTGGCCTTGGCCGCTGCCAGCGCGGCGACCTCCTCGCGCGCCTTCGCGTCCCGGGCCATCGTGGCCAGCGCGGCGTTCTGCTCGCCAGTCAGTGCAAGCAGGTTGTCGCGGGCGGACCTGGCCGTGGCCAAGTCGCTGTTCGCGGTGTCGAGCAGCGGCCGGTAGTGCTGGGCGGCCAGCCAGGCACCGCCGGCCGCCCCCGCAGCCATCAGCAGGATCAGTCCCAGGCCGATGCAGGCCACCCGCCAAGCGGCCGGGCTCACGCCAGCACCTTCAGGGCGACCGCGTACAGGGTCTGTCGATCAGTGGCACCGTTCTGGCCACCGTTGATCTTGCCCGTGATCTTCGTGAAGTCTCCGGCGTCGGCAAGGGTGTTCAGGCCCCTGCTCGCCCAGAACCAGGCGGCAGACATGCACGCGTACTGCGGCTGCTCGAGCAGCTCCGGCTGATTGACCAGGTCCAGGCCCAGGGCATCACCGCACGCTTTGTAGTTGGCGCGCCCGGTGATCTGGATCAGGCCGCGCCCGCGGTACTTTGAGCCATCGCCCGGCATGGTATTACCGAGGTCTTTGCGGCCCTCGTAGCCGGCCTGGGCCGGAGTCGGCCCCCAGATCTCGCGTACCCAGCGCAACTGGCCTGACTCGTGGCCAACCTGGGCAATGAACGCGGCGATGCGCAGCATGCCGACAATCTGGTACTTCTGCATTGCAGTGTTGAGCAAGGGTGCAAAAACGCCGGCTTTGGCGCCGGCGTTCGGGAGGATCTGCAGCAACTGCTGCTGGTTGATGGGCATGGCTTTTCTCCAGGCAATAAAAAACCCACGTTCGGCGGGTTACGGTTAAGTTTCGTATCGGGCCGAAGCCCTGGCCTTGAGGTGGGACGCGGTAGACGTAGAGAAGAGGGTCGCCCACGTTTGTCGCGGGATCGCCCTGGGCGAGGTGGTGGAGCGCACGAAAACCGGCAGTGATCGATTTGTTCTGCTCAACGAGAGAGCACTGCACGCACTGGAGTTTGCCAAGCAATACGCAGATCGTCGAAGAAGAGGGAAAGGAAAGATCCTGAAAACCCCTTTCATCTTCCCGCCTTCGAAGAACGCCGAGTACGTGAAGCAGACGTCCGACCTGCACGGGCAGTGGGTGCCGACCCTGAAGGCGCTTAACATCCGCCGCAGCCGCCGTACAACTGTCGTCATACCTATGCGACAATATGCATTATGTCTGGCATGAACCCCGCATTCATCTCCCAGCAGCTCGGCCATAGCGTGCAGATGCTGCTCTCGACTTATGCGCGTTGGATCAACTCAAGCTCGGACTGGAGCGAATTGGAAAAGCTCCAGATTGGTCCCAAATTGGTCCCAGCCCAAATAAGCGCACTCTAAGCTATTGATAGGTAAAGTAATTGATCTCCACCGCAAATATCACCATGCAGTTCGGCGCCAAGCCGCTCTTCGAGAACGTCTCGGTCAAATTCGGCGCCGGTAACCGTTACGGCCTGATCGGCGCCAACGGCTGCGGCAAATCGACCTTCATGAAAATCCTCGGCGGCGACCTCGACCCGTCCGGCGGCCAGGTCATGCTGGAACCGAACGTGCGCCTGGGTAAACTGCGCCAGGACCAGTTCGCCTACGAAGAATTCAGCGTACTCGACACCGTGATCATGGGTCACGAAGAGCTGTGGAAGGTCAAGGCCGAGCGCGACCGCATCTACTCGCTGCCGGAAATGACCGAAGAAGACGGCATGACCGTGGCCGAGCTGGAAACCGATTTCGCCGAGATGGACGGCTACACCGCCGAATCCCGCGCCGGCGAATTGCTGCTGGGCCTGGGTATCGGCATCGAGCAGCACAACGGCCCGATGAGCGAAGTCTCCCCGGGCTGGAAACTGCGGGTGCTGCTGGCCCAGGCGTTGTTCTCCGATCCGGAAGTGTTGCTGCTCGACGAGCCGACCAACCACCTGGACATCAACACCATCCGCTGGCTGGAAAACATCCTGACCCAGCGCTCCAGCCTGATGATCATCATCTCCCACGACCGTCACTTCCTGAACAGCGTTTGCACCCACATGGCGGACCTGGACTACGGCGAGCTGCGCCTGTTCCCGGGCAACTACGACGAATACATGACCGTGGCGACCCAGTCCCGCGAGCAGTTGCTGTCGGACAACGCCAAGAAGAAAGCACAGATCTCCGAGCTGCAATCCTTCGTCAGCCGCTTCTCGGCCAACGCCTCGAAAGCCAAGCAGGCCACTTCCCGCGCCAAGGCGATCGACAAGATCCAGCTGGCCGAAGTCAAGCCATCGAGCCGCGTCAGCCCGTTCATTCGCTTTGAACAGACCAAGAAGCTGCACCGCCAGGCGGTCATCGTCGAGCGCATGGCCAAAGGTTTTGATGGCAAGACCCTGTTCAAGGACTTCAGCTTCCAGGTTGAAGCCGGCGAGCGCGTGGCGATCATCGGCCCGAACGGGATCGGCAAGACCACCCTGCTGCGCACCCTGGTCAACGAACTGACCCCGGACGCCGGTACCGTCAAGTGGACCGAAGCGGCCGAACTGGGCTACTACGCCCAGGATCACGCTTCGGACTTCGAAGACGAATCCAATCTGTTCGACTGGATGGGCCGCTGGACCAAGGAAGGCGAACAAGTGGTTCGCGGTACCCTCGGCCGCATGCTGTTCTCCAACGACGAGATCCTCAAGTCGGTCAAGGTCATCTCCGGTGGTGAGCAAGGCCGCATGTTGTTCGGCAAGCTGATCCTGCAAAAGCCGAACGTGCTGATCATGGACGAACCGACCAACCACCTGGACATGGAATCCATCGAGTCCCTCAACCTGGCGCTGGAGAACTACCCGGGCACGCTGATCTTCGTCAGCCACGACCGTGAGTTCGTTTCATCCCTGGCCACCCGCATCATCGAACTGAGCCCAAGCGGCGTGATCGACTTCAGCGGCACCTATGACGACTACCTGCGCAGCCAGGGCGTGGTGTTCTAAAAAACTATGGGAGCCGGCACGCCGGCTCCCATAGAGCACACAAGAAATTAGTTAGCCTGCTTTCTTTTATCCTCCCATCCCGCCATCATGTTCGCCTCTAACCGCCCGCCCGCGAACGAGCCTTCATGTCCGCCCAGCAACCACCCAGACCGACCAGCAACCTGACGATCACCCTGCAGATCGTTTCCATCGTCTTCTACACCTTTATCGCCTTCCTCTGCATCGGCCTGCCGATCGCGGTGTTGCCCGGTTATGTACACGGACAACTGGGGTTCAGCGCGGTGATCGCCGGCCTGACCATCGGTTCGCAATACCTGGCGACCCTGCTCAGCCGCCCCATGGCCGGGCGCATGGCCGACGGTATCGGCACCAAACGTTCGATCATCCATGGCCTGTCGGGCATTGTGCTCAGCGGCGCGCTGACCTGGCTGTCGACACAGCTGCAGCACCTGCCACTGCTGAGCCTGGGGATTCTGATCGGCGCGCGCCTGCTGCTGGGAATCGCCCAGGGCCTGATCGGCGTCGGCACCATCAGTTGGGGCATTGGCCAGGTCGGCGCGGATCAGACCGCCCGGGTCATCTCCTGGAACGGCATCGCCTCCTACGGCGCCATCGCCATTGGCGCGCCACTGGGGGTGCTGATGGTCGAGGATTACGGCTTCGCCAGCCTCGGCATCGCCTTGTCGGCCCTGGCCCTCGGGGCGCTGCTGCTGATTCGCAACAAACCTTCGGTGCCGGTGATTCGCGGTGAGCGCCTGCCGTTCTGGGCGGTGTTCGGGCGTATCGCGCCCTATGGCGCCAGCCTGACCCTGGCCTCCATCGGCTATGGCACCCTGACTACCTTTGTCACCCTCTTCTATCTCAGCCGCGGCTGGACCGGTGCCGCCTATTGCCTGACGGTGTTCGGCACCTGCTTCATCCTCGCCCGGCTGTTCTTTATCGGCTGCATCAACCGCTTCGGCGGTTTCAAGGCGGCCATCGCCTGCATGAGTATCGAGACCCTGGGCCTGGTGCTGCTCTGGCTGGCGCCTTCCACCGGCGTCGCCCTGGCCGGCGCGGGCCTGGCGGGGTTTGGCCTGTCGCTGGTGTATCCGGCGCTGGGTGTGGAGGCGATCAAACAGGTGCCGAGCAGCAGTCGCGGCGCAGGCCTGAGCGCCTATGCGGTGTTTTTCGACCTGGCACTGGCCATCGCCGGTCCGGTGATGGGCGCGGTGGCCTCGAACCTGGGCTATTCGTGGATTTTCTTCACGGCCGCACTCCTCTCGGTCGGCGGCCTGTCGGTCACGGTGCTACTGGCACGTCGCGCGGCCGCCCACTGACTCACTGATCGGCGGTCTGCATCCCGCCATGGCTCGGCGTACTGAGGGTATTGCTGAAGAAGCGCCCGGCTTCGTGGATCAGGTCGCGATGAATATCCTCGCGGTTGACCCCTTCGGCATCGGTACAGAGTCCCGGCGTGGCCTGCAGTTGCTCGGGGCCGCACGGCGCCATGAAGACGAAATGCCCGGCCCCGGCGATCAGCTTGAACTGCGGCGCCACCGGCAGCTTGCGCGCCAGGGCGGCGGCATTCTTGTCCGGAAACACCAGCTTGTCGTCACCGCCGCTGTACATCAGTACCGGCACATGGACACCGGCCAGGGTATGGCGGCCGAACATCAGGCTCAGCGGCGCCATCAGCAACAACGCATGCACCCGTGGATCGGCCACCGGCTGCAGGTCATCGCGGTCGACAATCAATTCGCCCTTGGTGTTGCAGGCATCCTTGTCATCCGGACGCTGCTGGCAATAACGACGCAGATGCTCCAGGTTCGGCTGGGCGCCGGCCAGGATCAGCGCGGTTTCGCCGCCCGCCGAATAACCGATCACGCCGACATTCTCGGCTTCGATAAACGGTGACAGGGTCGAGTCGCCGAGGGCGGCGGTGATGGCTTCGGAAATCTGCATGGGCCGGCCATAGAGGTTGCTCAGCGTCCCCAGGCGGCTTTGATCCTTGTAGTTGTCGCCCGGGTGCAACACCGCGACCACGATAAAGCCCTTGCGCGCCAGGGAAGTGGCCAGGTCGTGCAGGGCCAGGGGCGTGCCGGTGTTGCCATGGGACAACATCAGCAGTGGATAGCGGCCAATGGCAACCTTGACATCTTCGCCGGCCTGGATCGTGTAGTTGCCGATCCGGCTCGTGTGCTCACGATCACTGGAAGGATAGAAGGCAATCGCCGACATCGGCTTGAGATCCAGCGGATCGAGGAATGTCAGGCGATGATAGCCGACGCTCCAATGAGCAGGCGGCGCAGCCTGCACCGTCAGGAGGCTGCTGGACAGACAGATCAGTAACACTGCACAAAGACGCATCATGGGGATGCCCACCTTTGCTGCGTAATTAGCACACCAATTCTCTTCAATTCCCTGAAGCTAAAGCTCTGGAGAGGGCTTTGACTGATTTTCGAGGTTTTTCAGAGCACCTATGGTTGATCGATGATGCATAACCCGAGCCAAACCCAAACAGCCAGACGCAAAAAACTCCGTACGCTGACCA
Organism: Pseudomonas gingeri; assembly: GCF_013385425.1. Lineage (GTDB taxonomy): Bacteria > Pseudomonadota > Gammaproteobacteria > Pseudomonadales > Pseudomonadaceae > Aquipseudomonas > Aquipseudomonas gingeri_D. The sequence continues at coordinate 430,745 of NZ_JACAQA010000003.1, forward strand.
TTCATAATGATCAGAGCACAGAGTTTAATGGGTGTTCCCGAAAGAAGCTCGCGTGTTTACCAAAGCTTTACGCGGTGGCGAACAGCTCTTCGCTGATCCGCGCCTGGGCGGTGCTGATGGCCTTGGCGCGAACTTCTTCGCCGTAGCCCAGGCCATGGGCGCGGACGAATTCGATATCGGTGATGCCGAGGAAACCGAACAGCACGTTCAGGTAGTCTTCATGGGCTACGCCAGTCGGCATGCCGACATGCAGGCCGCCGGAAGTGGAGACGATCACCAGTTTCTTGCCACCCGCCAGGCCTTCAGGACCGGCTTCGGTGTAACGGAAGGTCTTGCCGGCGACGGTGATGCGGTCGATCCAGGCCTTGAGTTGGGTCGGGATGCTGAAGTTGTACATCGGTGCCGCGATGACGATGGCATCGGCGGCGAGGAACTCTTCGATGGTCGAAGCACTGAGTTCGACTTCGTGGCGCTGGGCGGCGTCACGCAGTTCGGCAGCGGTACCGCCGGCGACCAGGGTCAGGCTGGAGAAGTGACTGATGGCGTCGCTGGCCAGGTCGCGGTAGGTCACCACGGCAGAAGGCTCGGCGAGTTTCCAGGCGTCGACCACCTGACGGCTCAACTGACGGGAGGCGGAGTTGTCGCCCAGGATGCTGGAATCAATGTGCAAGAGTTTCATGCGGGATCTCCAAGTGAGGATCGCCACTGGGCGATCAAGTTGAGATAATCCTACAGGCGAAACCAATAGCCGATTAGACAGCTTGAATGTGATAGTTTGTCCCAACCATAGAACAATCGAGCCACGCCCATGCAGGACCTCAACGATCTCTACTACTTCGCCAAGGTGGTCGAAGCCGGCGGCTTCGCGGCGGCCGGGCGTCTGCTGGGCATTCCCAAGTCGCGCCTGTCGCGACGCATCGCCGAGCTGGAAGAACGCCTCGGCGCGCGCTTGCTGCAACGCACCACCCGCCAGCTGAAACTCACGGCGGTCGGCGAGCGCTACCTGCGCCATTGCCAGGCGATGCTGCTGGAGGCCGAGATGGCCGACGAGGCAGTGGCCAGCATGTCCAGCGAACCCCGTGGACGCTTGCGCGTCTCCTCTCCGGTGGGCCTGGCCCAGGAGTTCATGCCCTGGGTGATCTCCAGCTTCCTGACCGCGCACCCGCTGGTTCAGTTGGAAGTGCTGATGGTCAATCGGCGGGTCGACCTGGTGACCGAGGGCGTCGATGTCGCCCTGCGGGTCCGCGAACAAGGCGACGAAGACCCGTTGCTGGTGACCCGCCGCCTGCGTCAGGCGCAAACCTTTATCCTGGCGACACCGGCCTTTCTCGAGCAACACCCCATCAACCAGTTGGACGATCTCAGGAATGCACCCGTATTGGGCGCCCTGGAGGCTGATCGGCTGGTGCACCTGAGCCTGATCAACGCCGAGGGTGAAAAACGCGAACTGACCCTCGAGGCCCGACTCGGAGTCGACGACTTTGTCGTGCGCAAGGCCTGTGCCCTTGCCGGCCTGGGCTTTACCGTCCTACCGATGCTGTATTGTGAGCAGGAGCTGGCCAACGGCACTTTCGTGCAGATACTCCCGGAATGGTCCTTGCCCGGCGGCTGGTTGCAGGCCGTCTACCCCCATCGGCGCGGCGTACTTCCGGCGGTGCGGGCCTGGATCGATCATCTGGCCGAAGTTTTCAAAGGTTGTGGAGATAGAACACTGTGAAAGGATCAAACTTGAGCCGGGAAGACGTCGCGCAGTTCTGCCTGACGCTGCCCGGGGCGCGGGAAGACTACAAATGGGGCGGCGTGCGGGTATTTTCCATTGCAGGCAACAAGATGTTCGCCGTGCAAGGGCTGCGCGGCGACTCCCTGGCCTTCAAGGTCGACAAGGAGCTGTTCCTCGGTCATGTCGACCGCCCGGGAATCGGGCCCGCGCCGTATCTGGCCAGGGCCCACTGGATCATCATGGACGCGCCCTACCCGCTGGGCCGTGACGAACTGCAAGGGTTGATCCAGCATTCCCATCAACTGGTGGTGGCAAAACTGCCCAAGCGCGTCCAGGTCGGCCTGCTGTTATAGAAACGACAGGTGCACCAGGCTGGCGCTGAGGAACAGGTAGTCGATCCAGAACACCTGGTGCAATAGCACGATCAACCAGAACACCAGCTGAAACGAGACTTTGCGGGTCTTGTGCCGAAACACCTGCTGGGCGATCAGCGCCCCCGGCCAGCCGCCCAGCAGCTCGATGGCGTGGAGGACCTTCTCCGGTGTACGCCAGGTTTCGTCACGGGCCTTGCGCTTGTCGCTCCAGTAGAGAAAAAACGCCAGCAGGCTGACCAGTCCGTAAGCCCACAGCGGCGCCGGGGAGCCACCACCGAGCCACATCTTCAGCGCGCCAAATCCAGGTAATACGCAGAGCACCAGCAGCGCCGCCAGCTTGAGCTTGAGATGCCGGACCCGGCCGCTGGCCTGGTGGCCAAGTTCCTGGCTACGTGGCGCCCTCATCCGTGGCTCGACCAGTCGACCCAGCCGAACTGCCAGGTGGCCAGGATCACCAGGCCGAAGACAATCCGGTACCAGGCGAACGCCACGTAGGTATGGCTGGCGATGAACTTCAGCAAGCCGCGCACGGCGATCATCGCGAAGATAAAGGAAGTCACGAAACCCAGGGCAATCACCGGCAAGTCCACCATCTGGAACTGATGGCGGAAACCGTAGCCGGAATACACCGCGGCGGCGACCATGGTCGGCATCGCCAGGAAGAACGAAAACTCGGTGGCGGTCTTGCGCGACAGCCCGAACAGCAAGCCGCCGATAATCGTCGCGCCGGAACGCGAGGTGCCGGGGATCATCGCCAGGCATTGGGCGAAGCCGACCTTCAGGGCATCTTTCCAGGTGATCTCATCCACCGTCTCGGCATGCACCACGTGCTGGCGGCGCTCGGCCCAGAGGATGATCAAGCCGCCCACCACCAGCGCGGCGGCGACGGTGATCGGGTTGAACAGATAGGTGGCGATAACCTCCTTGAACAACACCCCCAGCACCACCGCCGGCAGGAACGCCACCAGCAGGTTGAGGGTAAAGCGCTGGGCATTGCGCTGCGTCGGCAGGTCCCGGACCACCGAGAACACCTTGTGACGAAACTCCCAGACAACCGCCAGGATCGCCCCGAGCTGGATGATGATATTGAAGGCAATCGCCCGTTCCCCACCGAAATTCAGCAGGTCCGCGACGATAATCTGGTGCCCGGTGCTGGAGATCGGCAAGAACTCCGTCAAACCCTCGACAATACCCAGAATCACTGCCTGTACGGCGGTCCACAGATCCATTATTCCCCCATGCTGCCGCACACCCCGCGCGGCACTTGAAAAATTCGACGTTCGATCATCTGCCCATGACAACAGGTACACAGCGTGCCGCACCGCTTGTCGTCAAAGCGTAAAAAATGCCTGAAAAATCAAACATCAACTCAGGTTTGTCAGTTTCGGGCCGAGATCCTATCAGACACGTCTGTTTGTGGCTGCCAGGAAAGTAGCCAAAAGCCTGCTGGGCAGGAGCGATAAAACCTGTTTGGATGCAGATTGGCGATGATCACAACAAGAAGAAACAAGGAGCGGTGTCCTCATGAATAGTTTGCGAAATGTGTCGATCAGTCGGCGGTTGTGGCTCATCCTCATCGTCGCCATGGCGATGCTGCTGACCCTGGGCCTGTTGATGCTCCAGCAGATCCATGACGACCTGTACCAGGGCAAGGCGCAGAAGACCCAGCACGTGGTCCAGGTCGCCAGTGGCATCCTCAACTACTACCACGACCTGGAAACCGCCGGCACCCTCAGCCGCGACGCCGCGCAGAAGCAGGCTTTGAGCGTGATCCGCGGCCTGCGCTACAACCAGACCGACTATTTCTGGATCAACGACCTGCGCCCGGTGATGATCATGCACCCGGCCAACCCCAAGCTTGAAGGCCAGGACCTGTCGGGGGTCAAGGACCCGGACGGCTACGCCCTGTTCAACGAGATGGTCACCCTGACCAAAGCCAAGGGCGCAGGGATGATCAACTATCGCTGGCCGAAACCGGGCGCCAGCGCCCCGGTACAGAAAACCTCCTATGTCCAGCTCTTCGAACCCTGGGGCTGGATCATCGGCTCGGGCGTGTACGTCGACGACCTGCAGGACGAGTTCTACGGCCAGGTCTGGCGAGCGTCGCTGATCGGCCTGGGGATTGCGCTGATCATGGCGTTGCTGGTGACGATGATTGCCCGCAGCATCGTGCGCCCCCTGCAGGAAACCGTGAATGCCATGGCCAATATCGCCAGCGGTGAAAGCGACCTGACCCACAGCCTCGATACCCACGGGCAGGATGAAGTGACGCAACTGGCCCGCCATTTCAACGGGTTTACCAGCAAGCTGCGCAGCGTGGTCGGCCAGCTCCAGGACTCGGCGACGGCACTCGGCCAGTCCTCCAGCGACCTGGGCAGCAACGCCACCCAGGCCCAGGCCCGCAGCCAGCAGCAATCGCAACAGATGGAAATGGTGGCGACGGCGATCAACGAAGTCACCTATGGCGTGCAGGACGTGGCCAAGAATGCCGAGCAGGCCGCCAGCGAGATGCGTGATGCCGAAGCCCAGGCGCGCCAGGGCCAACTGAATATCGACAACAGCCTGCAACAGATCGATTCACTCTCCGCCACCATCGACCAGGCGGTGGAGGTGATCCGCACCCTGGCGGCCGAAAGCACGCAGATCGGCAGCGTCCTGGAAGTGATTCGCTCGATTGCCGAACAGACCAACCTGCTGGCCCTGAACGCCGCCATCGAAGCCGCCCGGGCCGGTGAACAGGGTCGCGGCTTTGCCGTGGTCGCCGATGAAGTGCGCCTGCTGGCCCAGCGCACCCAGAAGTCCACGGCGGAGATCCAGTCGATGATCGAACGCCTGCAAGGTCATTCCGAAGCCGCGGTGAAAGTCATCGGCGACAGCAGCCGTGCCTCGCAACTGACCATCGAGCAGGCCGGCCTGGCCGGTGAGAGCCTGAACGCCATCGGCCAGGCCCTGCGTAACCTCAATGGGCTCAATGCCTCGATTGCCAGCGCCACCCTCGAGCAGTCCCATGTGGTGGAGGAGATCAACCAGAACGTCACCGACGCGGCGGGCCTGTCCCACAGCACGGCCCTGGCGGCCGAGCAATCGAGTGTCGACAGTGAAAAGCTCAAGAACCTGAGCCAGCAACTCAATACCTTGCTCAAGCAGTTCAAGGTCTGAGAGCGGGAGGGTACAATCGCCCTCCTTTTTTCGAGCCCAAGGAATTCCCATGCCCGCGCCCATGAAGGTCATTGTCCTGGCGGGGCCTGAATCCAGTGGTAAAAGCTGGCTGTCCGCCGAACTGCAAGCCCATTTCGGTGGCCTGGTGGTGGGCGAATACGTGCGTTATTTCATCGAGTGCAACCTGCGTGATACTTGCCTGGAGGATATCCCGGCCATCGCCCGCGGGCAGCTTGATTGGGAGGATGCGGCTCGCGCGCAGGCCCCCAAGCTGCTGATTCTCGACACCCACTTGCTGAGCAATCTGCTCTGGAGCCGGACCCTGTTCGGCGAATGCCCGGCGTGGGTCGAACAGGCCCTGCAGGCGCGCCACTATGACCTGCACCTGTTACTGCGTCCCGAAGGCGTGGGCTGGACCGACGATGGCCAGCGCTGCCAACCGGAGCTGGGTGAACGCCAGACCTTTTTCGCCGCCAGCCTGGATTGGCTGACGCGGCATGGACAAACAGTCACAGTGATTGATGGCGATTGGCAGGCACGTCGCGAGCAGGCCTTCGCGGCCGTCGCCCGGCTGCTTGAAAGTGCCTGAAAACGCCGAAAACCCTAGGAAAATCGGGATCAGTGTCCATTTCTGAAACACCCGGTACACAGACGAAGCCTCAAAATCAACGGTTCAGGCACGGCAATGCCCCAAGTGTTAAGCCCCTGATACACCTCCCCTGAAAGGCCCGTATTACCGCGTTGCGCCGAAATCTCCCCGTCTGCCCCCCTCGATACTGTCTCATCCGTGAAACAGCTTTCACGCGATTCATTTGCCTTCCAAAACAACCCATTGTTTTAAAAGGAAAAACAAAAAGCGGCACAGCTTCTGCTCTTTCCCTCTCAAACGCCAGGCTAGGGCCAGCGTACTGAAGAAGGAATGCCGTCATGGGGACTTTCACTACCGGCTTTACCCGCACCGTGCTGATCAGTTGCGCGATCAGTTCGATGCTCTGCCTCACGGCCCAGGCCGGGGGCAACGGAGTGATTGTCCTTGATCGTACCGTGCAACCACAGAGTTATGGCCGCCCGGCCCTACAACCTGATCCCAACCCCACCACGGTCAACGCCAACCCTTCCGCCGTGATCACCTCGGCCACCGGCAAGGAACTGAGCGATGGCGATATCGCCGGCATCAGCACCGGCGGCTCCATCAGCCAACTGATCGACAACCATACCGCCAGCATGCCGGGCCTGAACAACCCCAATGGCTTGCCAGGGATGACCGCCGGACACGGCGGCGGCAATGGCGCCAGCATCGCCAACACGATCAACCATGGGCTGTCGGCGGGTATGAACGCCCTCGGCGCCATCGGCAAGGGGCAATGACATGCGCCATTCACTGTTTCTTCTCGCCCTGTTCAGTAGCGCCGGCGTACTGGCCGACTCCGGTAGCCCGGTTATCGACAGCGCCACGATCAACAACAGTAGCCAGCAATACAACGGCAACGTGATGGTCAACCAGGCCGCCGGCGACCAGCAGCAACAGCTCAACAGCCGCGCCATCGCGGTCGGCACCAACGCCAGTGCCACGACCTCGCTGAACCAGAAAATCACCAGCGGGGCCAGTACGGCAATCGACGCCAAGGCGGCCATCCAGGGCAACTCTTTCAGTAACGGCAACGGCATGGTTGGGGTCAACCAATCCGCCGGTGCCAACAACCAGATGATCAATGCCGTGCGGATCAGCATCAGTGCCGCGCCGCAAAGCATCGACGACAGCGTCCTGTCCCAACAGAACGTGGCGCTGTCACCGAACTCGGACTCATCCACACCCTCCGGCAGTCGCCAGGTCGTTACCAGCGACCAGGCCTTCACCGGCAGCCGGGGCGTGATTCAGGTGAGCCAGAGCGCGGGGGTGGGCAACCGTATGGCCAACACCCTCAGTATCCGGGTCGCTGATTGACCCGTGCAGTGCCCATTAGAAAGTACCAACACTTAACTCAACTAATAAGCACGGAGATACACACCATGAAACCTACAATGGCTCTCAAACCACTGGTCTTCGCTCTGGCCGCCATCATGGCAATGGCCGCTCAGGCAGGCGGTGATGAAGGACACGGTCGTCGTCATCATGACCATGACAAAGGCCCGGACCTGGCAACCCTGCTGCAAATCACCGCAGGCGCCACCGCCTCGGTGAATGACACCCAGGACAGCCACGGCAACTCCGTCGTCAACCAAGGCACCCAGAACAACGGCAGCATCAACGGCTCGTTGAACAGTGCCAGCGGCAACATGGGCGCCAACGCCGCGGCCGGCGATGGCAACCAGCAGCTCAACGAAGCCGCGCTGGCCACCGCCGACGAAAGCTTTATCTTCGGCAGCGCCGTTTCCAGCACCACCTTGACCCAAACCAACCACAACAACACGGTCCTGAACCAATCCACCCAGAACAATGGGTCATTGAACAACTCTGGTAACAACGGCTCCGGCAACATGGGTGTCAACGTCGCCGCCGGCAACTTCAACCAACAGAAAAACGACCTGGCCATCGCCGTATCCGGCGGTCGTGTCGCGTCGGCAACCGGCGCGGCTACCCAGAACTCCAACGGCCTGCAAGTGGCCAACGCCGCGGTTCAAGCCTACAAAGTCACCACCCTCAAAGCCACTATCGATATTGATGGCAGCTACAAAGGGACCTTCTCAGGCACCGAAAGCAGCGGCAAAGGCGGTTATGGCAATGACGGCTGGGGTGGCGGTGACAACGGCAAAGGGAAAGAAACCATCAAAGGTACCGAGATGGGGACTATCGACCTGAATGGCGTCGCCACTTATCAAGTGATGACACCTAACGGCTGGACCATGCCAGTGGTCAACAACGCCAGCATCAACAACTCGCTCAACAATGCCTCGGGCAATGTGGGTGCCAACGTGGCGGCCGGTGTCGGCAACCAACAAGGCAACACCCTGTCCATCGCAGCAGGCTGCCGCGCCTGCATGTAGTGGCAACAGTACTGAGAGCCCCGGAAACGGGGCTCTTTTTTCAGCTCTGAGAGGCGTATGACCATGCGTACTATCGCCCTTGCCCTCGCGCTTTTTCTCTCCATCCCTATTCAGGCCGCGACCATGGCCGTGCCCGGCCTGCCGGGTGCAGTGGTTTTCTACAAGCACGTACAAAGCATTCGCGAACGGCGTTTTTCCGACCTGGTCGAGCAGAAGACCGACTTCAGTTGTGGTGCCGCCGCACTCGCCACCTTGTTGCGCCAGGCCTACTGGCTGGACGTCAACGAAGAACAGATCATCAAAGGCATGCTGACCACCTCCGACCAGGAGCTGGTCAAGAAGCAAGGCTTCTCCATGCTGGACATGAAGCGCTACATCGAAAGCATCGGCATGCGCGCCAGGGGCTACAAGATTCCCGCCGACAGCCTGCCCAGCGTGACCATTCCGGTCGTGGTGATGATGGAGATCCGCGGCTACAAGCATTTCGTGGTGATGCAGCGCGCCGACAAGGACTGGGTCTATATCGGCGACCCGGTACTGGGCCACAAGCGCTACAGCAAGGCCGACTTCCAGAAAGGCTGGAACGGCATCATCTTCGCCATCATCGGTCCCGGCTACGACAAGAGCAACGCCTTGCTCGACCCACCGGCCCCGCTGACGGCCAAGAACAAGCTGGACACCTTCCACCCGGTCCAAGACGCGGAACTGATGGATTTCGGCTTTATCCAGAGCGACTTCTTCTAAGGTGAACTAAAAATAAAGGGGCAGGATGCTCCGGGAGCAGCACATGAAAAACTCACACTGGTTGATGGTCAGTTGCCTGGCACTCACCTGCCTGCCGGCACACGCAACCCTGCCCTTCAAGCCTATCGAACTGAAAGATTCAGAGATGTCCGAACTGCGTGGTCGCTACGTCATGCCAGGACGCATCATCAGCTTCGGGATCGTTATGCAAAGCAGTTGGACCAACGCCCAGGGCGACACCATCGGCGCGGCCACTTCCCTGCAGATCCAGCAATCGACTGTCAAGCCGCAGTTCTACGTCACCACCTTCAGCACCCAGGGCAACGGGTCGGCCCCCACCCAGGGCACCGGCACGGTGATCGGCGGTGCCGGCCTGAACGCCTCGGCGGGAGTGACCCAGGTGGTGCGTGCCGCCGGTGACGGCAACGGCGCCAGCAACAACGTGGCGATCAATGTCAGCGAAGCCAACCAGGTCCCGAGCAGTCCTCAGCAAATGGGCCAGGTGCTCACCAGTGGTGGCAGCATCACCGGTCTCGGCGCCGCCGGCAGCGTCACCGTCTCTGCCGCGGCCAGCGGCGTGAAAATGCAGATACTGGCCAACAACAATCAGGGCAACGCGCTGCAACAGATCGCCCAGGGCGGTGTGCTGCAGTCCACTACCCTGCTGGGTGGCAACAACCTGGTCAACAGCATGACCCAACTCAATGTGGTGTTGCAGAACAACATGCCTACCGTGGGAGCACTGGATTGCAGCCTGACTCAACTCAAGGGACTACGCAGTATGGGATTCTGAACTACGCTCATTTTCGACCATTGGATGTCAGAAAAGGACGACTTATCTCATGTCTCTATCGCTCTCTCTACGCATGGCGGTATGTGTGGGTGCGCTCTTCCCGGCGACGATGCTGCAAGCAGCAACTGACCCCGAGGTAGAGGCCCTGAAACAGGAACTCCAGGAGCTGAAACAACGCTACGTACAACAGCAGCAAGCGTTGTCGGTACTGGAACAACGGGTTCGTCAGGTCGAAGATCAGCCGGCACCGCCACCGCCCAAACGCCTGGTCAAATCCCCGGCGGACCTGAAAAAGGGGCAAACGGTGGCGGCGGCCGGCGCCAACGCTCCAGGCTCAGCGGCCAGCACGTCCGGCGCCTCTTATGGCCAGTCGCTCAAGGATGATTCGGCGCCAGCCCAGAGTGTGTCCGACCTGTACAACGAGGCCAGCGGCTTCTTTGGCAATGGCAAGTTCAGTGTCGAGACCGGGATTACCTATTCGCACTACGATACCCGACAGCTGTTTCTCAATGGCTTTCTGGCCCTGGACTCGATCTTCCTCGGCAATATCAACCTGGATCGGATCAAGTCCGATACCTGGACGCTCGACCTGACCGGCCGTTATAACCTCGACAACCGATGGCAGTTCGACATAAACGCCCCGATTGTCTACCGGGACTCGGTCTATCAAGCCGGGGGCGGCAACGGTGGCGCGGCCGGCACCACCGTCGAGCAAACGGTGAGACAGGACCCGGCCTTGGGCGACGTCAACTTCGGAGTGGCCTACAAGTTCCTCGACGAGTCGGAGAACTGGCCGGATGCCGTCTTCAGCTTCCGGATCAAGGCGCCTACCGGCAAGGATCCGTATGGCATCAAGTTCCTCACCTCGTCTCAAAGCAACAGCCTGACTTATCCGCAAAGCTTGCCGACCGGCAACGGTGTCTGGTCCGTCACACCCGGCATCTCGCTGGTCAAAACCTTTGACCCGGCCGTACTGTTCGGCACCTTGGCCTACACTCACAACTTCGAGCAATCGTTCAACGATATCAGTGCACAACAGGGTGTGGTCGTTCCCGGCAAGGTCCAGCTCGGCGACAGCTTCCAGATCGGCGCCGGCGTAGCCTTCGCCCTGAACGAGAAGATGAGCATGTCCTTCTCGTTCTCGGACCTGGTGCAAAGCAGGAGCAAGCTCCAGCAGAGCGGTCAGAGCTGGCAGAACGTGATCGGCAGCGATGCCAACTCGGGGTTCTTCAACATCGGCATGACCATTGCCGCTTCGCCGAACCTCACCATCGTACCCATGCTGTCCCTGGGCATGACCCCCGACGCGCCGGACTTCTCCTTCAGCGTGAAATTCCCCTACTACTTCTGACGCCGCCCCATGGAAAAGGCCCGCAACGTGCAAACGCTGCGGGCCTTTTCGTTTCGCTCACCGCACCCTAGCGGATCTGGTGCTTGTGCAGCAATCGATAGAAAGTCGGACGTGACACCCCCAGCACCCGGGCGGCCACGCTCATATTGTCGCTGTGCCGGTTCAACACATCGCACAGTGCCTGGTGCTCGGCACGGTGCACATAGTCTTCCAGGGTGCCCATGGGGGCGCTGTCGCACGGCAGGCTGTTCAAACCCAGGTCCCGGGCCTCGATCTGCCGCCCCTCGGCCAGCACCAGCCCGCGCCTGACCCGATTGGCCAGCTCGCGGACATTGCCCGGCCAGGCATGATTGCCCAGGGCGACCAAGGCCTCTTCACTGAAACTACGCGGCCGGCGCCCGGTTTCCTGGCTGTAGAAATGGGAAAAATGGTTGGCCAGCATCGCCACATCACCATGCCGTTCGCGCAGTGGCGCCGTCATCACTTGCAAGACGTTGAGCCGATAATAGAGGTCCTCGCGGAAACGCCCGCTGCCGATGGCGGCTTCCAGATCGACATGGGTCGCCGCCAGCACCCGTACATCCACCGCGATGGGCTGGCTGCCACCGACTCGCTCGATGTGCTTTTCCTGGAGGAAACGCAACAGATTGGCCTGCAACTCCAGGGGCAAGTCGCCGATTTCATCGAGAAACAAGGTGCCGCCGTTGGCCGCTTCGATGCGCCCGACCTTGCGCTGGTGCGCCCCGGTAAAGGCGCCTTTCTCATGGCCGAACAGCTCGGACTGGATCAGGTGCTCCGGAATCGCCCCGCAATTGATCGCCACGAACGGCTTGGCATGCCGCTGGGACTGCCGGTGCAGGGTGCGCGCCACCAGCTCCTTGCCGGTCCCGCTTTCCCCACGGATCAACACCGGCGACTCGGTGGGCGCCAGTTTGCCCAGCAGCTTGCGCAGCTCGCGGATCGGCCGGCTGTCGCCGAGCAACTCGTGCTCCGGCTGGTCGACATGGATCGAACCCTGGCCGCGCAAGCGCGCCATGCCGAAGGCGCGACCTAATGTCACCTGTACGCGGGAAACATCGAAGGGCAAAGTATGGAAATCGAAGAACCACTCGCATACGAAGTCACCGACGTTCTGCAAACGCAGCACTTCCTGGCTGAGGACCGCGATCCACTCGGTGCCGCTGCGGCTGATCAGGTCCTTGACCGCTTCAGGGCGTTCGAGATGAAACGGTTGCAGACGCAACAGACCGACATCGCAGGAACGGTCGAGGGCGGCGTCCAGATTGCAACTGTCGACATCCCAGCCGACGGTGCGCAAGCCAGGTAACAGGCGATGACAATCATCGCAGGGATCAACCACCAGCAGGCGTCTGAGCGGAACCGCTTCTTGCATGACTGATCCTTGGCGCCAGAGTTTTAAATATTTATTAGAAACAAGCAGTTGGCAAACCTGCCTGTAACACTAGCAAGAACTTGACGCAGGCTTGTACCGTTTGGTTATAACTTTGCCGATGCATAAGCCATAGATCCGGAAAGCTGCAAGCCAGAGCCTTCGGGCCACCGCTACTGGTTTGGCGGAGCGGACATGGCCATACCGGGGCTTGAACTGAGTATATGAAAGAAAGTGAAAAAAACTTTATGACTTGTGTGACCTGATGCCCGCGATCGGACATCAGTACAAGTAACCGACCGAAACGGTGAGCCCAAACCGACGGTCCAGCGAAATTGTTTGGGCATACTTGAGAGAAAACCCATGAACGCCCCGCTCCGTATGAACGAAGCACTTCTGATGGCCGGCCAGGCCCTCAAGCCATTCCAATGTGTTGCCTGGGTGGCACAAGACAAAGGCGAACTGAGCCTGACCGTGATCGACCGGACCAACAACAGCATCGGTCGCCAGCAGATTCCTTGCAGCGCCTACTCCGACTCCGAGCAGTTGGTCAGCCTGCTGCAACAGGCCCGTGCGGAGTTGAGCCAGAAAGGCTACGACCTGCAGCCGTGGACATTGTCGGCCTGATAGCGCTCCAGAGAACACGCAAAACCTTGTCGGAGCAGAGCTTGCTCGCGAAGGCGGATTCATAGGCACCGTAGCTCCAAGGTGTATGGCCGCTTGCAGCGGTTCGCGAGCAAGCTCTGCTCCTACAGTTGACCGCGTTCTCCCGCACGATCGCAGTGTCTTTCAGGGTGTCGAAAGCTCGTCGATATGCCGATACTGCGCGCCCAGTTCCGCCGCCAACCGCACGGCACGTCCCAGGCGGATCGGACCTTTTTCCAGATCCACCAGCAACGCCTGGCAGTCAAAGACCGGCAAGCCCGACCAGGCTTTCAAACGCCCATCCGTCAGCAACAGCACCCGCTGCTGTTCAGCCACCAAGCGTTTCTGCCGCTTGGCCAACCAATCCGCCGCTTGCGCCAGCGCCGCCTGCAAAGGCGTTCCGCCCCCTGCTCCCAAGTCCTCCAGCCAACCGCGTAAATCACTCGAAGCTTTCAAACCCTGAAGCTGCCACTTGGGCCGATCACCGCTGGCGGTCATCAACGCCAGGCGCGCCCGCTGCCGATAAGCATCGTCAAACACCTGCGCCAGCAAGCCCTTGGCCTCACTCAACGCATGGTGCCGGCGGGTCGAGGCCGAGGCATCGACAATCACCAGCCACAGTTCATGGGGCGAGCGGCTGCGCGGACGAAAGCGCAGGTCCTTGCGCAGACGCGGGCGCCCGGCCAGCAAGGTTTCCACCCAACTGATCGCACCGCTATCACCAGCCCTGCTGACGCCTTGACGCCCAGCGGACAAACGACCTGACCGAGGCCTGGCATCCGCCCCCGGTTTCAGTCGAGGGCGGATGCCTGGGGCTTTTTTGGCCAGCTCGGAATTTCCCGGCGCGCCCCCACCGGCAAGGCCTGGGCCGGCAGCTCACCCCATTGCCCCTGGCCCTCGCCGGGTTCGCTTGCCGACTGGGGCGCCGCCCCCGGATTCGAGGCCGGTGCCGAGGTTGGCGGCACACCTTCGCGACGACGATGGCGCAAGGCAAACTCGGCCACCGCCTCGATATCCTCCGGGGCGATCTGCCCGGCACCGCGCCAGGCCGCATGAGCCCGGGCAGCACGAAACCACACCAGGTCGGCGCGCATGCCGTCGACACCCGCCGCAAAGCAGCGTTCGGTAATCGCCTCCAGGGCCCGGTCATCCAGGGCGATCTCCGGCAGGCGTGCCCGGGCCTGGCGGCAGCGCTCGCGCAAGGCCTCCTGCGCCGGCGCCCACTGCTCGCAGAAACCTTGCGGGTCGCTATCAAAGTCCAGGCGTCGACGGATGATCTGCCCCCGTTCGCTCGGCCGCGGCTGGCCGCTGAGAGCCACGTTGAGGCCGAAACGGTCCAGCAGTTGCGGACGCAACTCGCCCTCCTCCGGGTTCATGGTACCGATCAATACGAACCGCGCCGAGTGCCGATGGGAAATACCATCACGCTCCACCCGATTGACGCCACTGGCGGCGACGTCCAGCAACAGGTCCACCAGATGATCGGGCAGCAGGTTGACCTCATCGACATAGAGCACCCCGCCGTCGGCCTTCGCCAGCACGCCGGGGGAAAACTGCGCCCGGCCTTCGCCCAAGGCCGCGTCCAGATCAAGGGTGCCCACCAGCCGCTCTTCCGTCGCCCCCAGGGGCAAGGTGACGAACAGCCCGCTGGCCAACAGATCCGCCAGCCCACGGGCCAGGGTCGACTTGGCCATGCCCCGTGGGCCCTCGATCAGCACGCCGCCGATCTTCGGGTCAATCGCCGTCAGGCACAGCGCCAGTTTCAGGTCGTCGGCGCCGACCACGGCCGACAGCGGGAAATGCGGGGTATCGCTCATGGCTTGCACACCTCAGGAATCTTCTTCTATATCCAGCAGCAGGTTTTCCAGCGCCTCGCGGTACTCGCCGGGCTCGCTCCACAACCCGCGTTGCTGGGCTTCCAGCAAGCGCTCGGTCATATCCCGCAGCGCCGCCGGATTATGTTCGCGGACAAAGTCACGGGTGTCCGGGTCCAGCAGATAGGCATCGGCCAGCAAGGCGTACTGGTGATCGTCGATCAGGCCGGTGGTGGCATCGAAAGCAAACAGGTTATCGACGGTCGCCGCCAGCTCAAACGCACCTTTGTAGCCATGGCGCTTGACCCCGTCGATCCATTTCGGATTCGCCGCCCGCGAGCGGATCACCCGGTTCAACTCGTCCTTGAGCGTGCGGATCTTCGGCAGGTCCGGTTGGCTGTGGTCGCCATGATAGCTGGCGGCCTGTTCACCGCGCAGGGTTTCCACCGCCGCCAGCATGCCGCCCTGGAACTGGTAGTAATCATTGGAATCGAGCAGGTCGTGCTCACGATTGTCCTGGTTTTGCAGCACCGCCTGGACCTGGCTCAAGCGTTGCGCGAACTGTCCACGTGCCGCCGTGCCTTCATCCTGGCCGCCATAGGCATAACCGCCCCAGTTCAGGTAGACCTCGGCCAGGTCCTCGCGGCTCTGCCACAAGCGCCCGTCGATGGCGTTCTGCACCCCGGCGCCATAGGCCCCGGGCTTGGCACCGAAAATTCGCCAGCCGGCCTGACGGGCCGCCTGTTCCTTATCCAGACCTTCGGCCTGCAACTGCTCGCGCTCGGCGCGGACCCGGGCAGCCAACGGGTTCATATCCGCCGGTTCGTCCAGCGCCGCCACGGCCTGCACGGCCGCGTCGAACAGGCGGATCAGGTTGGCAAAGGCATCGCGGAAAAACCCGGACACCCGTAAAGTCACATCGACCCGCGGACGGTCCAGCAAGCTCAGGGGCAGGATCTCGAAATCGTCGACCCGCTGGCTGCCCGTGGCCCACACCGGCCGCACGCCCATCAGCGCCATGGCCTGGGCGATATCGTCGCCGCCGGTGCGCATGGTCGCCGTGCCCCAGACCGACAGGCCGAGTTGGCGCAAATGGTCGCCATGGTCCTGCAAATGCCGTTCGAGAATCAGGTTGGCCGACTGAAAGCCGATGCGCCAGGCGGTGGTGGTCGGCAGGTTGCGCACATCCACGGAAAAGAAATTGCGCCCGGTGGGCAATACATCCAGGCGTCCGCGACTCGGCGCGCCGCTGGGACCCGCCGGCACGAAGCGACCCGCCAGGGCATCGATCAGGCCATTCATCTCCGCCGGACCACAAGCATCCAGGCGCGGGGCGACCACCGTCAGCAAGCCATCGATGATCAGCCGCACATCGGCCCACAACGCCGTGTCCGGCCAATCGATCCCGGCTTGCAGCGCACGCTCGATCAGTTGCCCGGCGTACAACTCCAGACGCTCACGGCTGTCACCGGCGGTGCGCCAGGTTTCCTCGCTGACGCCTTGCAACGACTCAGGCCGGGGCCCATTCCAGGGTTCGGCCAGGGCACAGTCCAACGGATCGAAGCCCATTTCAAAGGCCTTGGCCAAGGCCCGCAACAGGCTGGACTGGGCACCGCGCCCGTCGCCACGGGGAATCCGCAGCAAGGCCAGCAGCGTGTCGATGCGCAGGCGCCCGCTCGGCGATTCGCCGAACACATGCAAGCCGTCGCGGATCTGCGACTCTTTCAAGTCGCACAGGTAGGTGTCCAACCGGGGCAGCCAGATCGCCGCGTCGGCATCGCTGTCCAGGCCCGCGTCGAGTTGCAGTTCACGGTCGATCTGCGTCTCGCGCACCAGCTTGAGAATGTCACGCTGCAATTCGCGGGCACGCCGTGGGTCGAGCAATTGAGCTTCATAGTATTCGTCAGCCAGCAACTCCAGATCCCGCAGCGGTCCGTAGGTTTCGGCTCGGGTCAACGGCGGCATCAGGTGATCGATGATCACGGCCTGAGTGCGGCGCTTGGCCTGGGCACCCTCGCCCGGGTCGTTGACGATAAAGGGATAGATATTCGGCAATGGCCCCAGCAATGCATCCGGCCAGCACTGCTGCGACAGCCCGACGCCCTTGCCCGGCAGCCACTCCAGGTTGCCGTGCTTGCCGACATGGATCAGCGCATGGCTGCCGTAGGTGTGTCGCAGCCAGAAATAGAACGCCAGGTAGCCATGGGGCGGCACCAGGTCCGGGTCATGGTAGACCGCGCTGGCATCGACCTGATAACCCCGGGCCGGCTGGATGCCGACGAAGGTCAGGCCAAAACGCAGCCCCGCGACCATCATCCGCCCGCCACGGAACATCGGGTCCTGTTCCGGCCGGCCCCAGCGCGCCATGACCGCCTGGCGATTGGCCTCGGGCAGGCGCTCGAACATCGTCTGGTAATCGGCCAGGGCCATACTCTGGTGACACGGCCGCAGGTCAAGGCTGTCGAGATCGTTGCTGACACCGCCGAGCAAGGCCTGGATCAGCGCCGTGCCGCTTTCAGGCAAATCCTCGCTCAACGGATAACCCTGCTCCTTGAGCGCCCGCAGAATATTCAGCGCCGCCGCCGGGGTATCCAGGCCCACGCCGTTGCCGATCCGCCCATCGCGGGTCGGGTAGTTGGCGAGGATCAGGGCAACGCGCTTGTCCGCATTGGGCAGCCGTGCCAGATCAATCCAGCGACGGGCCAGTTCGGCAACGAAATCCATGCGTTCGGGCTGGGCGCGGTAGCAGACCACATCACTCTGGCTGCGCTCGCTGCGCCAGGCCAGGTCCTTGAAGCTGATGGGCCGGCTGATGATGCGCCCATCCAGTTCCGGCAAGGCGATATGCATCGCCAGGTCGCGGGGCCCGAGGCCCTGCTCGCTGGCCTGCCAGCCGGGCTCGTTGTCCTGGGCGCAGATGGCCTGGATCACCGGGATATCCCGGCGAAACGGCCGCAGATGGGGAGCCTCGGGGCTGGACTGGGCAAATCCGGTGGTATTGAGGATGATCGCGGCCGCCACCTCGTCCAGCAGATCCTCCACCACACTCAGGCAAGCGGGCTCCTTGAGACTGGCCACGGCAATCGGCAAGGGATTGAGCCCTGCCGCCTGCAAGCGCTGACAGAACACATCGACGAAGGCGGTATTGGCCGCCTGCAAGTGCGAGCGATAGAACAGCACCGCCGCGACCGGCTGACCGACCTGCCAGTCGGCACGCCAGCCAGCCAGTCCGGCGCCACTGTGGCGAGGATGATAGATCGCCGTGCGCGGCAAGGGTTGCGGCTCGGCCCAGGAGTAGTCGCGCCCCAACCAAAGGTTGGCGAGACAGCGATACAGGTCCAGGGCATTGCCCATGCCGCCCTGGCGCAGAAAATGCCAAAGCCGCCGGCCTTCCTCGGCGGGCACCGTGCTCAGGTCGCTCAGTTCCGGGTCCGGACGGTCGTCGCCCGGTACCAGGATCAGGATCACCCCGCGCTCGGCCAGTTGCACCAATCGCTCGATACCGTAGCGCCAGTAACCGATCCCACCGTGCAGCGACAGCAGAATGACCCGGGCGTGTTGCAGCACCTGGTCGAAATAGAGGTCGACCGAGGCGTGGTTCTGCACCTGCATGGGGTTGGCCAGGCGCAGACTGGGGTAATTTTCAGGCAGTTGCCGCGCCGCTTCGGCGAGCAATGCCAGGCTTGAATCGCCGCTGCAGAGGATCACCAGCTCGGCGGGGGTTTGCCCCAGGTCGGCGATATTGTCATCCGACACGAAACCGCCGGGCTGGGTCCTGAGCAGATGCATGGGTCAGGCGGTCAACGCGGCGCGCAGGGTCGATTCGAGCAACGCGGCATCCAGTTCCTGGCCGATCAGCACCAGGCGGGTGACACGTGGCTCGTCCGCCGTCCAGGCGCGGTCGAAATGCTTGTCGAAACGGCTGCCCACACCCTGGATCAGCAGGCGCATCGGCTTGTTCGGGATCGCGGCGAAACCCTTGACCCGCAGGATACCGTGCTTGACCACCAGTTGCGTCAGGGCGTCCAGCAGCAGGCTTTCATCGGCTTGCGGCAGTTCGAGGGAGATCGAGTCGAAGGCATCATGATCGTGGTCGTCATGATCGTCATCGTCGTGGTGGTGATCATGGTGGCTGTGGCGACCGTCGATATGCTCCTCGGAACCGGCGCCCAGGCCCAGCAGCACGTCCAGGGGCAGGCGACCGCTGCTGGCTTCGATGACCTTCACTGCCGGCGGCAACTCCTCGGCCACTTCCAGGCGCACCCGGGCCAGGTCTTCAGGGCTGATCAGGTCGGCCTTGTTGAGAATCACCAGGTCGGCGCTGGACAGTTGGTCGGCGAACAGCTCGTGCAGCGGCGATTCGTGGTCCAGGTTCGGGTCGAGCTTGCGCTGGGCATCCACCTGGTCCGGGAACGCGGCGAAGGTGCCGGCGGCCACGGCCGGGCTGTCGACCACGGTGATCACCGCGTCGACGGTGCAGGCACTGCGGATTTCCGGCCACTGGAAGGCTTGTACCAGGGGTTTGGGCAGCGCCAGGCCGGAGGTTTCGATAAGGATATGATCGAGGTCGCCACGGCGCGCCACCAGTTCGCGCATCACCGGGAAGAATTCTTCCTGGACCGTGCAGCAGAGGCAGCCGTTGGCCAGTTCATAGACACGGCCATTGGCTTCTTCTTCGCTGCAGCCGATGGAGCACTGCTTGAGGATCTCGCCGTCGATGCCCAGTTCGCCGAACTCGTTGACGATCACCGCGATGCGGCGGCCCTGGGCGTTGTCGAGCATATGGCGCAACAGGGTGGTCTTGCCCGAGCCGAGAAAGCCGGTGACGATGGTGACGGGAAGCTTGGCCAGTGTTTTCATCGGATGCCCTTTGGCAAAGTGGCGGGCATACGGGACGAGAACCGCGGCCCTTGGGCGCGGATGCGTTCGCCACCGGATCACCCCGCCCGGTTGTAGTGAGAAACGGTGACGAGGCAGGTCTCCTGGCTTACGGTCTGGCGGTCGCGCTTGCTCTCGAAAGCAGGCGAACCGGCCGGGCCTTGCGCCTTCCCGCCCGTAGGCAGTGGCATTGCAGGGCTATCGAACCGTTTACAGTTGCGGGGGCAGCCGCGGCATACCGCGTTCCCTTCTTAGCTTCGGCCGAACGCCGAAGAACCTCGAAGCTGCAAGGCTACGCAGTGCGCCGGGGCAGGTCAATCGCGAGCGCCGCTGTGGTTTAATTGCGCCCCTTTTCCCGCCCTGCCCGTTTCAAGGAATCCTGTTATGAACGCCACCGACATCACCCAGGTCCTGGTTATCGGTTATGTCTGGCCGGAACCGCGCTCGTCGGCCGCCGGCGGGCACATGATGCAGATCCTCGAAAGCTTTCTCGAGGCCGGCTGGCGCATCACCTTCGCCAGCCCGGCCGTTATTGGCGAACACAAGGCCGACCTGGCGAGCCTGGGCATCGAGGAATGTCGTATCGAGCTCAATAGCAGCAGCTTCGACAGTTTTGTCGCCGAGTTGCAACCCGACGTGGTGCTGTTCGACCGTTTCATGATGGAAGAGCAGTTCGGCTGGCGCGTGGAAAAGCACTGTCCCGGGGCCCTGCGGGTGCTGGAGACCGCCGACCTGCAAAGCCTGCGCGATGCCCGCCAGCAACAGCTCAAGGCACGCCTGAAAGACGATCAGGACCTGAATGACTTCAGCACCCTGTTCGCCCCCGACCAGCGGCAGATGTTCGAACAGATGAGCGCGACCGATCAGGCCCAGCGGGAAATCGCCGCCATCTACCGCTCGGACCTGAACCTGATGATTTCCGATGTCGAGTCGCAGTTGCTGATCGAACAGTTCAAGGTCCCCGCGGCACTATTGCACTGGTGCCCACTGATGATCGACATGCCCACGGCGGCGTACCGCGATTTCGATGAGCGCGCGCACTTTCTCAGCATCGGCAACTTCCGCCACGCGCCGAACTGGGATGCCGTGCTCTGGATGAAGACCACGATCTGGCCGCTGATCCGCCAGCAACTGCCCACGGCCCAGTTGCATATCTATGGCGCCTACACCCCGCCCAAGGCCACCGCGCTGCATAACCCCGCCCAGGGCTTTCATGTGATGAACTGGGCCGAGGACGCCTTGCAGGTCATGGCCGCGGCACGGGTGTGCCTGGCGCCGCTGCGTTTCGGCGCCGGGATCAAGGGCAAGATCGTCGACGCCATGCTCTGCGGCACACCGAATGTCACCACCCCCATCGGCGCCGAAGCCATGCACGGCGAGCTGCCCTGGGCCGGCGCCATCGAAACCAGCGCCGTCGCCCTGGCGCAATCGGCCGTGCGCCTCTACCAGGACCGTACGCTGTGGCAGCGGGCCCAGGCCAACGGCCAGGTGCTGCTCGCCGCCCGCTATGAGCGTCGGGTCCACGGCTCGGCGTTGATTACCCGGATCCAGGCCTGCCGCGAGGATCTGGCGGCCCACCGTCGGAACAATTTCACCGGGGCGATGCTGCGTCACCATCACCACAAGAGCACCCAGTACATGTCCCAGTGGATCGAGGCGAAGAACCGCGTCGACTGAGCCTCAGGAGGCACCGAGGAGCTGGCGGATCTCGATCAGTTGCGCCGGCTCGCCGGCCACCACCACATGGGCCGACAACGGAGGCAGTTGCCGGCCCTCCGGCGTGCGGCTGGGCCTGACGGAGAAGTTGACGGTAATCAGCGTGCCATCGGCAAAGGTCGAGCGTTGCAGCAGGCGATCCCCGGACAACACCTGGAAATCGTCCAAGGCCTGGCTGAACAGGCGCTCGTGCAAGGGCCGGAACACCTTGTCGTAGGCACTGATCAGCGGCAGGTCACGGGAAATCACCTGATCGTTCAGGTGATACAGCGGCGGCACCATGTACAGCAACTGCAGCAAGGCCGTGACATCACGTTCGCTGGAGAACTTCAGCGAGCCGTACTCCCAGTGATGGGTACTGACCAGGCTGTCATGCAGCGCTATCTGGTACAGCGGCAAGCGAAACTCGGCCGACGTCACGAAGCGCGCCACCTCCGGCTTGAGCGGGACCGCCTTGAAATACAGGTTGGGGGTTTCCGGCGGCCAATAACCGCCCAGGTAATAACGCGAGCGCTTGTTCTTGCGCATATCAGCGTCCATCCAGGCAAAGGGCTGGGTGGCAATGCCATGGCTGAAGGCGATGATCGGCGCATAGAAGGCCTGCCCGCCCTCGCTGCCCGTGACCAGGTCCAGCGCCTGGACCGGATACGCCAGGCGCCGGCGGCGCGCCTCGGCATCCTGCGCCTGGCTGGTTTCCCGACCCGGTGTGTAATCACTGAACTCGGGACCGGCGGCGTCGACATCGAGAAAATAGCTGTTCAGGCGCCCCGCCCGCGCCACGGCGCTGATCCGCCGCCGGGCATAGGCCTCGACGCTGCGCGGATTGACGAACACACCACGGCCATTGAAGCCCTGGACTTTCTTGCCCTGCTCGTCGGTATAACCGGCGGCGACCAGTTCATCGCCCATCTTCGCGGTCGCCCAACTGGCTTGCAGATTCGACGGATGCGCGCTGCCGTAACTGTCGTAGGCCGACACCAGGTAGCCGGCGGCCTTGGCCGCGTCCACCGCCTCGGGGTGCCAGAAGGCATCGCGCCAGTCATCGGCGCCCAGCCAGGCCCGGGCCAGACCCGCCCCCTGCAAGGCGGCAACGGTGTCCAGGGACAAACCACCACCCCAACGCTCGGCCGGTGCCAGCAGATCACCAAAGGCCTCGCGCAACTGCTGACGCACCGTTTGCGCCCAGGCCACCTCGGCCAGGGGATCATGATTGCCGGGCAAGGGTGCCCGGGCCTCACGCCCGATCACCGCGAGCAACCCGGCATTGATCGCCCGGATCACCTGGGTCCGGGCAAAAGGTGGGACCTGCCCAAAGGCACTATCGGCTTCACCCAACGCCAGCAGGAAGGCCTCTCGAGCCTTGAGCTCGAAGGCCCCCCAGAGCCTGGAGGCCAGGTGATCGCTGTCATCGCGGTGCTGGGCAAAAAAGCGCAGGAACTCCGGCCAGTGCAGGATATCGCCCGCCTTCAGCGGTCCGGCATCCCACAGATAGATATGCGGCGCGCCGCCCAGGCGGGCAACGTGGGGTTGAGTGTGGATTTTCTCGCGCAACGAGACGAACTGATCGTGATCGCGCAGCCACTGGCGGTACAGCCGTGCGCCGATCAGCGGTTCCCGCGGGCCGACGACGATGCGTACCCGGTAAGGCGCGCCGGGGGCCAGGCGATTGAAGGCATGGCTGAGGGTCGGCAAGGGCCGGGCGTTTTGCGCCTTGATGCCAAAGCTGGTATTGAACGGTGTCTCGACGATCCAGGTGATGGAACAGTCCTTGCGCAGTTCGGTCCAGAACGGCATCGACAACACCCCATTGAGCCGGGCCGGCTGATAACGCCGCAGCAGCCAGTCGAGCCATTTCGGATCGTCGCTGGGGATATAGGCGCCTTCGCCAAAGGGAATCGCATGGGCTTCGATCGCCCCGTCCTCGACGGGCCTGGGCCACTCCAGCCGCCCCGGTTGTTCGGCCTGCACCGTGACCACCAGGGCATTCCCATCGACCCCGACCTCGATCCTGAAATCCTGGTCCGCCTGTCGGACCCGCCAGCGGTTACCGTCTCGCTCGATGATCTGCGCGTCCTCGTCGAAGGCCGCGGCGCTGAGCAAGGCCGGGAACCGATGTTCGTCGCTGTGGTGCAGGGACACGGCCAGGGTCGCCGGGTCGACGACAAAGGTCCCTGAACGATGAGGCAGGTAGACCTGGGAAGCCCCTTCGACGCTCAGGGCCAAGGTCCATCCGAGCAGGGTCAGCCAGATCTGCAGGCAGTGACGATCATTCATCCACCGCGGCGGCATGACCTTCATGTTGTCCTCATCGATTCAGGTGTGTAAACCGATGAACCTTAACTGACCGAGGAGAAAAGACCCTGTAGTCCGCTTCTCCTCAAGTCGAGTGAAAGCACTAAAAATCTGTGGATGTGGGAGCGGAGCTTGTCGGATCGCCGCACCGCCGCGAAGCTTTCAGCGGCCTCACGGGCCCCTTCGCGGCGGTGCGGCGATCCGACAGGCTCCGCTCCTACAGCGGCCGGCGCAACAGGTAACAGTCCATGATCCAGCCTTTGCGCTTGCGCGCGGCTTCGCGCACACGGCGAATCCGCTCGCCCACCTCGTGGAGCTTGCCGGCCACCAGCAGCTCGTCGTCGGTCCCCAGGTAGGCGCCCCAATAGATTTCCAGGTCCTGGTCGGCGAACTGGCTAAACGCACAGCGGGCATCGAGCATGACCACCACATTGTCCAGATCAGCCGCTTCCAGTCGTCGCCCGGTGGTGATCAGCAGCGGCTCGCCGATGCGATTCAGGGGAATCCGATGCTGCGCGGCCAGCACCTGGATACTGCTGATGCCCGGAATCACCTCGACGGCAAACGCCGGACCGCCCAGCGCACGGACCCGCTCAAGGATTCTCAGGGTACTGTCATAGAGCCCCGGATCGCCCCAGACCAGGAACGCGCCGCACTCATCCTCGCCCAACTCCTCGTCGATCAGCCGTGCGAACAGGGCCGCCCGTTGCCGATGCCAGTGCTCGACACCCGCCTCGTAGGACGCCGCCGAGTCCTCGCGCACCGGATCGCTGACCTGGACCTGTCGGCAACCGGGCTGCTGGATGTAGCGTTCGCAGATGTCCTTGCGCAAATTCAACAGATCGTCCTTGGTCTCGCCCTTGTCCAGCAGGAACAGCACCGAGGCGCGATTGAGCGCATTGATCGCCTGGACGGTGATCTGCTCCGGGTGGCCGGGGCCCATGCCGATCAGCAGAAGGGTTTTCATGACTGGCGCTCCGGTTGTCTGACGCCTGGCACGTCCCCCTCTTGGGTACGGCGCAACTGGCGCGATGGCAAGGATGAGGGCATTATCGGAAAGCGCCCACAACAAAAAACGACAAGTAGCCAGGCATGACCCGAGCAGCCCGCGTCACCGACCCCTCCTACGAGCTGATGGACGACCACAACGGCCTGTCGATCATCTATCGCCAGCATGGTTTTCCCTGCCCCCTGGTCCGTTGGCATTTCCACAAGGAATACGAACTGCACCTGATCGTCGCCAGCTCCGGCAAGGTGTTCATTGGCGATTATATCGGCAACTTCTACCCACAGACCCTGTTCCTGACCGGCCCCAACCTGCCCCACAACTGGATCAGCCAGGTGGCCGAGGACGAAGTGGTGCCCAAGCGCGACATGCTGGTGAACTTCACCGACGAGCTGTTCGAAAGCGGTCATCTGGTGTTCGCCGAGCTGAAAACCCTGACGCCACTGCTGGAACGGGCCCAGTACGGCATCGAGTTCCGTTGCCAGCACACCGTGCGCCAGGCCACGACCTTGATGCAACGTATCGCCGACTCCCAGGGAGTCACCCGGCTCGGTCACTTCCTGATCCTGCTGGAGCTGCTCGGCAACTGTGACGATTACCAGTTGCTGTCGGGTGTTACCACACCACAACTGGCCGACGAGCACAATATCGACCGCACCAACCGGGCGGTCGACTATATTTTTGCCCACTATGCCCGGGAGCTGCCGCTGGAAGAAGTGGCCGAGTACCTGGGCATGAAGCCCACCTACTTTTCCCGGGTGTTCAAGCAGGCCACCGGCCGTTGTTTCGTCGAATTCGTCAATCGCCTGCGCATCAGCAAGTCCTGCGAATTGCTCGCGGACGGCGACAAGCCGGTGACCGATGTCTGCTTCGAGTCAGGCTTCAACAATATTTCCAACTTCAACCGCCGCTTCCAGCAACTCAAGGGCATGACGCCCTCGCATTACCGGCGTCTGGCGGTACAGCGCCTGACGGAGCAGAACCACGGCTGATGGCCTGGGTTCAAGGCAGAACGCGGACCTGTAGGAGCAGGGCTTGCCCGCGAAGGGGCCCTTGATACCGCCAAAAGCTTCGCGGGCAAGCCCTGCTCCTACAGGTCGGCGCCGGATACAAACTTTGCGTACACGATAGACCTGGATCACGCTAGGCGGAAGGTTGTGCCAGGGCGGCAAAACCACGCTGCAAGTCTTCAATCAGCGAAGAAACCGCCTCCAGGCCGATATGCAAGCGGATCACCGGGTGCAGTGTCGGCCCGGCAAATTGCCGCTCGCTCACATCCACCACGGTCACCAGGCTTTCATAGCCGCCCCATGAAGCCCCCAGCCCGAACAACTGCAACGCCCCGATAAAGCGCTCCAACTGTCCGGGATCGGCGTCAGCGAACTCGAACGACAGCAGCCCGTTGCTGCCACCGAAATCCCGCACCCAAAGCTCATGATCCGGGTGCGTGGACAAGGCCGGATGGAACACCTGGCGCACCTGTGGCTGCGCCTGCAACCAGCGAGCAACTTCCAGCGCCTGGCGTTGATGCACCTCCAGGCGCGCCGCCAGGGTCCGCGCACCGCGCAGCACCAGGTAGGCATCATCCGGGCTCACCGTGTTGCCAAAGCTGTCGCTCATCCGCGCCAACGCCGGCCAGGCCGCCTCGGTGGTACAGACACTGCCCATCACCACGTCGCTGTGACCGCACAGGTACTTGGTCAAGGCCATGATCGAGATATCCGCCCCCAGGACCAACGGCCGGTACTGGTAGCCCGAACCCCAGGTGTTGTCGACCGCCAGCAGGATACCCCGTGGCTTGCACAAGGCCGCGATGGCCGGCAGATCGTTCAGTTCGTAGAGCAGGGAACTCGGCGACTCGCAATAGACCATGCGGGTATTGGCCTGCAGACGCGACTCGATATCCCGGCCGTCCGCCGGGAAATAAACGACCTCGATGCCAAAGGGCGCCAGGAACTCCTTCGCCAGGCGCCGCACCGGGAAGTAGACGCCATCGGTAATCAGCACATGGTCGCCCGGACGCAGATAGGCCAGGAAGGTCTGCGCCACCGCCGCCAGCCCGGTTCCGAACAGACGCGTGCGATGGCCGCCTTCCAGCTCCGTCACCAGGTCTTCCAAGGCAAAGGCCGTGGGATTGCCCCGAGCGCCGTAGCTCAGGACCCGTTCGCTGTCGCGACGGCGACGGGCGTCACGCATATCCGCCAGATTGTCGAACAGCACGGTGCTCAAGCGGGTGACCGGCACGTTCACCGAGCGCGGGCCGCTGCCCTTGAGGGTACGGGCCGCGTGAACCAGCCGGGTCCGCACATCCACGGGGGCCTTGGCCGGTGCCAGCGGTTTCAGGCTGGCGATCTCCGCCGGCGTCATCTGCCCCAGCAGGCCGGTTTCCCAGGCCAGGTACTGGCGTGCCGCGTCCTTGTTGCCGGAATGGCGGTCGTGGGTGAAAAACAGGAAGTCGATGCAACGCTCGTCAGGCAACACCGACGCATCGTTGACCAGCGTCAGCCCGGCCGCTTGCCAGGCCGACAGGTCCGCGCTGGAAAACCGCACCTGTTGGCGCTGGGCCTCGGGCAGTTCCAGGGCCGCCAACTGCGCCACGGCGATATCGTCCGCCAGCAGCACCAGGGGCCGCTCTTCGCCCGCGACTTCAGCGGCGAGCAACGAGCGGATCGACCAGCGCGAACCGGCCAGATGGGCCTTGCGAAAGACCATGCTCGGACGCAGGTCGATCAGCACCAGCGCGTCTTCGGCCAGTTCACGGGACAGCTCCTGCGCCTCAAGCGCGGGCAACTCGGGCAATGGCAAGGTGCCCGCCAGCGGCAAGCGCAAACCGCTATACAACCCGTCTTCCAGGACCCGGGCATCGTGCCCCAACTGGCGCAACCAACTGGCAACGATGGGTGCGCGCACGCCATCGTCGTCGAACACCACCACCCGCGCCTGGCGCACACCGATATACAAATCGGTGGCCTGGATCAACTGGCCTCCCGGCGTGTGTTGCGCGCCCGGCAGGCTGCCGAGACCGAACTCCTCGGCACTGCGCACATCGCAGAGGAACAAACTGCCGTCACCCGCTTGTGCCCAGGCCGTGACCTGGGCCGCCGTGACCGTCGGCACCTCGGCACGCCGGGCCAGCGTGCGGGCCGCCTCGCGCTGCTGCTCGATACCCACCGGCGGCGCCACATCGCTGTAGCGTCGGGTACTGCCATGCTCCAACTGAAGATCGGCCAGGAACCAACCTTGCGTGCCGTTTTCCAGGGCATAAACCGGGTTTTTCACCCCGAGATTGATCAGCGTCTGGGCCCCGATAATGCTGCGGGTGCGCCCGGCGCAGTTGATCACGATCGGCGTCGACTCGTCCGCCACCAGGTCGTGCAGGCGATAGCCCAACTCACCATTCGGGCAGCAGACCGAGCCCGGAATGGTCATCTTGCGGTATTCGTCGAAGGGTCGGCCGTCCAGCAGTACCAAGGGTTCGCCCCGGGCCTGCCAGTCAGCCAGTTCGGTCGCGCTGATATGCGGCGTATGACAGGCTTCTTCCACCCATTCGCCAAAGGCCTTGGACGGCACATGCACGCCGGCGAACAACTGCAGGCCCGCCGCCTGCCAACCGTCGGCACCGCCCTGCAGCACATGCACCTGCTCATAACCCAATGCCTGCAGGCGTTGCGCGGCACGGGCAGCCAGTTCGCCGCCATCCTGGTCGTAGATCACCAACCGCACTCGCGGCTCGGGTGCCAGACGACGGACCTCCAGCTCCAGGCGGCTATAGGGCAAATGCACCCCGTGAAACAGATGGGCCTCACCGTACTGACCGTGCTCACGCACATCGAACAGGGCGATTTCCCGCCCGTCGAACAGCCATTGCTGCAACTGTGCCGGTGTAATGGTTTTACTCACATAAACCCCGCTTTCCAGTGAAGAGCTCATTCCAGCACCAACGAGCGCTCGCCCGCGGCCAGTTCACGGCCCCTGGCGTAGGCACGCTGCACCGCCGGACGGGCCTTGATGCGTTCGCGCCAGGCGTTGATCGCCGGGTAGTCGCCCAGGTCGAAACCCTGCCGGGCAGGCTGGATCCAGGGGAAGATCGCCATATCGGCAATGCTGTATTCACCCGCGACAAAGTCCTGCTGGGCCAGGCGTCGCTCCAGTACTTCATACAGCCGGGTGGCTTCGCCCCGCAGCAGGTCGAGGGCAAAGGGAATCGGCTCCGGGGCCTTTTCCCGGAACAGCTGCCACTGGCTCAGGTACGGCGTGATATGCCCCACCTGCCAGAATAGCCACTCCTGCACCCGCCGCCGCTCGCAGCTGCCGGCCGGCGGGAGGAACTGCCCGGTCTTGTCGGCCAGGTAGTTGAGAATCGCCCCGGACTCGAACAAGCTCAGGGGCTCGCCGTTGTCGGCCGGCCGGTGATCGACAATGGCCGGAATCCGGCCATTGGCACTGATCTGCTGGAACGCCGCTTCACGCTGCTGACCCTGGCGGATGTTCACCGGCAGCAGGCGATATTCCAACCCCAGCTCCTCGACCAGAATCCCGACTTTCAAGCCATTGGCCGTCGGCCAGTAATGGAGGTCGATCATGCCGCGTAGGCCTTGATCGAAGGCGCCATCTGCGAAGCGTTGTAGTTGAGGATACTGCCGTCGTCCTGCACGCCATAGCGACCATTGAGGGATTCCAGCGGACGCCCGTAGAGATGGAAATGCAGGGTCGCCTGCTCGCCATCGACACGGATGCTGTGCAGGTCTTCACCGAGGAAAGCGATGGAGGTGCCCGGCTGGACCACCACTTCGCGCTCAAGCTTGAGCTCGGCACGCCGAGGGTCGCTGCCGTCGTCACCGCGGGCATAGACGCGGTTGAGTTCCTGGCCCTCGACGGCACTGATCACCGCCCAGGTTTCGTGGTTGTGGGCGATGGTGTTCTTGCCCGGCAGCAGCGAGTTGAGGTACAGGGTCGGGGTCTCGCCATCGTCGTTCAGGCGATAGCGGAAGGCAGTATTGCCCTCACCCGCTACCGGTGCCGGAAAGGCTTCGAAGTTGAACAGGTCGCGGCGCTCGGCAAGGTCTTCCAACAGGGCGACGATCTCTTGCAAAGCGGCACGGTCAACACCGCGCTGATGGATGGTACGGATTTTCACCAGGAAAGATTCGATCACGTTGGCGCGTTCGGTGGTGCTCATGGGCAGGCTCCTTATCGGGTGGATCACGGTCAGACGGACAGGCTGTAGCGGCTGATATTGCTCAGCAAATACGGATCGGGTTGCAGATAGCGACGGCCGGCATCGCCCAGGGCATGCCGGAGGAATTCGCGGGTGCGCTCGCTTTGCGGCTGCTGGAACACCTGGTGGGCGCTGCCGGATTCGACGATCAGGCCGTTTTCGGTGAAATACACCCGATCGCTGATCTCCTCGGCAAAGCGCATTTCATGGGTCACCAGCACGCAGGTCATGCCCTCTTCGGTCAGCTCGCGAATCACCGTCAGTACTTCGCCGACGGTTTCCGGGTCGAGGGCCGAGGTCACTTCATCGAACAGGATCAGTTCCGGGCGCATGGCCAGGGCCCGGGCAATCGCCACCCGCTGTTGCTGGCCGCCGGACAGTTGCCCGGGAAAGGCGTCGACCTTGTGCTCCATGCGCACTTTGGCGAGCAACTGCCGGGCCTCCTTTTCGGCGTCGGCACGGCTGCGGCCCAGCACCTTGCACGGGGCGATCAACAGGTTGTCCAGCACCGACAGGTGCGGGAACAGGTTGTATTGCTGGAAAACGAAGCCGACCCGCTTGCGCAACTCGATCAGCTCGGCCTCGCGGTGCAGTTGGTGCACCTCGGTGGCGCCGACGCGAATGGTCCCGCGCTGGGGTTTGAGCAGCCCGGTGATGCAACGCAGGATCGTCGACTTGCCCGAACCCGAAGGCCCGATGATGGACACTGCCTGGCCACGCTGCACATCAAGGTCGATGCCCTTGAGCACCGCGTTGGCGCCGAACGACAGGTGCAGGTCGCGCAGGCTGACGAGGGGTTCAGTAGAAGGCATAGCGTCGCTCCAGGCGTTGGGTCAGACGGGAAATCGGGTAGCAATAGACAAAGAACAAGGCGAGCACGCTGAAGTAGATCAGCACGGTGAAGCCGGTGCGGTTGACGGTGTTGCTGGCGATCTGCGCGGTGTCGATCAGGTCATGCACGCCCACCAGCGACGCCAGCGCCGTGCCCATGGTGATCACCGCGTAGAGGTTCATCCATGGCGGTAGCATGCGTTTGAAGCACTGCGGCAGGATGATCGAGCGAAACAACTGGCCGCGACTGAAGGCCAGGGAGCGCGCGGCTTCCCACTGGGTGCCGGGAATCGAGCCGATGGCCCCACGAAAGATCTCGGCGACGTTGGCACTGGCCGGCAGCGCCAGGCCGACGGTGACTTTCAGCCAGTCGGGAAACGGCAGGTAGGTGCCGCCGATATGGATCTCGAAGGGAAACACGTAGGTGGTGAAGTAGATCAGCACCAGCCAGGGCGCGTTGCGAAACAGCTGCACCCACAGCCGTGCCGGCAGGCGCAGGATCCGCAGCGGCGACAGCCCCAGCGCACCGATCAGCAAACCCAGCAGCGAGCCGATGACAATCGCCAGCAGGCTGATCAGGATATTCTGCGCAAAGCCCACGGCCAGCGCCGGCGACCATTGCCACAAGGATTCAATGACCATAACCGGGCATCCTCAACCGCGCTTCCAACGCCCGGCCCACACAGTTGACGATAAAACTCAGGATCCCGAAAAAGCTCAGCATCAGAATCATCAGTTCCAGCACGTTGTCGCTCTGGGTCCAGATCATGATCGAGGCGTAGGTGATATCACCGACGGCAATGGCCGAGGCCACGGCGGTCATCTTCACCAGGTCGATCAGGTTGTTCACCAGTGACGGCAGGGCAAAGCGCAGGGCCAGCGGCAACTGCACATTCCACAGCAACTGGCGACGACTGAAGGCCAGGGAACTGGCGGCCTCCATTGTCACCGCCGGCACCGCCTCGATCCCGGCGCGCAGGGCTTCGGCATGGAAGGCGCCCTTGTGCAGGGAAATCACGATCACCACCCAGGCAAACGGCGTCAGCGGGTTGGCCGCGCCCACCGCCTGGGTCAGCAGCATGTTCAGCACCAGGAAGGCGCAGTAGAGCTGGACCAGGGTCGGCGTATTGCGCGTGACCTCGATAAATAGCCGCGCCGGACGCGACAGCGCCTTGTTCCCGCTGGTCAGCATCGCCGCCAGGGTGAGCCCCGCCAGCAGGCTGCCGATAATGGTCAGCACGCACAGCAGCAGCGTGGTCCAGGCCCCGTCGATCAGGCTGCCGCGTTGGTAGCCGTCCAGCAGGAAGCGGTAGTTGAGCCCCAGGTGGGCGGCCCACTGCACAAAGGTTTCCATCACGCCGGGCCCTCGCCCAGCCGGGCACAGGCGGCGGCAATCCGGCGGCCGGCCTCACGCACGCTGTCGGTGGCCGTGGCGATCGACAGACGGAACCACGGCGACAAGCCATAGGCACTCCCCGCGACCCCGGCGACGCCCTCCTCCAGCAGATAATCCACCAGTTCGTTGTCGCTGCCGATGACCTGGCCGTCCGGGCGCAGGCGGCCGATCAGGCCGGCACAACGGACAAAGACGAAAAAACCGCCCTCGGGTTGCAGCACTTCGAGCCCGTCGACTTCGCTCAAGGCGGCCACCAGTAGATCGCGGCGCTCCTGATAGGCCGCCACTTGCGGCTTGAGGAAATCCAGCCCGCCTTCATAAGCCGCCAGGGCCGCCGCCTGACTGACCGACGAAGCACCGGACGCCGATTGCGACTGGACCACGCTCATGGCCGTGGTCAGTGCCTGGGGACCGGCGCCAAAGCCGATGCGCCAGCCGGTCATGGCATAGGTCTTGGACACCCCGCCCACCAGCAGACAGCGCTCCTGCAGATCCGGCGCGACATTGAGCAGGTTCAGCGGCGCCTGGCCGTCGAAACGAATGTGCTCGTACAGCTCGTCGAGCAGCACCAGCACCTGGGGATGGCGGCGCAGCACCTCGGCCAGCGCACTCAGTTCATCGGCGCTGTAGACCGCACCGCTGGGGTTGCCCGGGCTGTTGAGGATCAGCCAGCGGGTGCGCTCGCCAATCAGGCCGTTGAGCTGCGCCGGAGTCAGCTTGCAGCCCTGCTCCAGGGTCGAGTGGATAAACACCGGTTCGCCGCCATTGATCCGCACGCTGTCCGGGAAAGACGGCCAGTACGGCACCGGCACCAGCACTTCGTCACCCTCGTCGAGGGTCGCGGCGAAGGCATTGAAGATGATCTGTTTCGCACCGTTGGCGATCACGATCTGGGGCACGCCATAGTCGAGGCGATTTTCGCGCTGGAGTTTGCGCCGCACCGCCTCGCGCAGCGCCGGTACGCCCGGGGTCGCGGTGTATTTGGTCGCGCCGGCGGCGATGGCCGCACAGGCCGCTTCCTTGATATGCAACGGGGTATCGAAATCCGGCTCGCCGGTGGTCAGGTCAAGCACGTCGCGACCGCCGTCGCGCAAGGCCGTGGCCCGGGACTTGGCCGCCGCATTGGCCGACAGCGAGACCTTCTGCACCCGTTTGGACAGTCGAACAGTCATGGCAGCACCTTGCCTGGATTGAGCAACCCACGGGGATCGAGGGCCTGTTTGATTCGGCGCATCAGGTCCAGCTCCACCGGGCTCTTGACCTCGGCCAGCAACGCGCGCTTGCGTTGGCCGATACCGTGCTCGGCGCTGATGGAACCGCCGTGGGCGTGGGTATTGCGATGCACCAGGGCGCTGAGTACCGCATAGTGGGCCATATGCGCTTCGACCGGCTGGCCGAGGGGCGCGGCGACGTTGTAGTGCAGGTTGCCGTCGCCGAGGTGGCCGAAAGTCAGGTTGCGCACGCCGGGGAAATGTTCCTGCAACAAGGCATCGGTCTCGCGGACGAAGTCGGCGATGCGCGAGATCGGCAGCGAGATATCGTGCTTCATATTGCGCCCCTCGCGGGCCTGGGCTTCGCTCATGTTTTCCCGCAACTGCCACAGCGCGGCGCTCTGGGCCAGGCTTTCGGCAATCAGCGCATCGGCCAACAGATTCAGCTCGAAGGCCTCGCCCAGCACCCGCTCGAAAGCATCACGGGCATGTTCGGCGCTGTGGTTGTCGGACAGCTCCAGCAACGCGAACCAGGCTTGCGGTGCCTGGGCGAAGGGTTGCGGGTCATCGGGAAATTGCTGGCGCAACAACGCCAGGCAGGCGGCGGACATCAGTTCGAAAGCCGTCAGGTCGGCGCCAAAACCGGCGCGGGCATGGGACAGGAAGGTCACCGCCTGCTCCAGGGAGTCGAATGCCAGCAACGCAGTGCTCTGGGCCTTGGGCAGCGGAAAGAGTTTCAAGGTGGCGGCGGTGATAATGCCCAGGGTGCCTTCGCTGCCGATAAACAGGTCGCGCAGGTCGTAGCCGGTATTGTCCTTGCGCAGACCGCGCAAGCCGTTCCAGATATCGCCGTCGGCGGTCACCACTTCCAGGCCCAGGGTCAGCTCGCGGGTATTGCCATAACGCAACACACCGATGCCGCCGGCATTGGTGCCGAGATTGCCGCCCAGGGTGCAACTGCCTTGCGCACCCAGGCTCAGGGGAAACAGGCGCCCGGCGTTACGGGCCGCGTCCTGCAGGTTCTGCAGGATACAGCCGGCCTCGACGGTAACGGTGTCATTGTCGGTATCGATCTGGCGGATGCGGTTCATGCGGTCGAGCAACACCAACACGCTGTTGCCCGTGGCGTCCGGAGTGGCCGCGCCCATCAGGCCGGTATTGCCACCCTGCACCACCAGCGGCGCACCATGGTGGGCGCAGACCCGCACCACGGCGGCGACTTCCTCGGTACTGGCCGGATGCACCACGGCGACGACCCGGCCATGGTAGACACGGTGCTTGTCGCTGAGGAACGCGCTCCCGGCGATGGAGTCCTGGACATGGGCCGCGCCCAGCAGTTGTTGCAACTGCGCGAACAACCCACTCATGGAAGCTGCGCCAGTGGAGCCGCATCCTTGAACTGCTCATGCAACTGCAGCAGCGCTTGAGAGGGCGGCATGCCGGTGCGCTTGCCCAGCTCGATCAGCCAGCCACTGCGGTGCCAGTCACGGACAATCGCGTCGAGACGGGCCTGGATATCCTTTTCGCCCTTGCGCACCCAGATCACCGAATTCGACGGGATCAGGTCGGTGGGCAGCGGGATCTCGTAGCCGGACCATTCGGCCTCGTCGAGCAGGCTGTGCATGGTCGGGCTGACGTGGACCGCGGCCACGCAGCCATTGCCGCGCAGGGACAGCAGCGATTCGGACTGGCTGCGGAAGGCCTTGATCTGCGCGCCATAGACTTCCTGCAATGGCTTGGTGAAATTGCTGCCCTGGGAAACGCAGACCGGCTTGCCCTTGAGGTCTTCCCAACGGGTGATGCCGGCGCCCTTGCGAATCAGCGCCGCACCGCCGACTTCTTCGTAAGGCGTGGGCACATAGTCGAGGATCTCGGCGCGTTCTTCGGTGAACTGCATATTGGCGATCAGCGCATCGACCTTGCCCTGTTGCAGGAACTGCACGCGGTTGGGTGCCAGTACCGAGACGCTTTCCAGCTCCACGCCGAGGCGCTGGGCCAGGCCCTTGGCGAGCTCGACGTTATAGCCCTGATGAGCACCGGTGGCCGGGTCGATGGTGCCGAACGGTGGACCGCTGAGGATCACGCCGATACTGATCTTGTGCCGCGACTGGATCTTGTCGAGGGTGGCATCGGCCTGGGCCAGGGAGGCGAAGAGCGCCAGGGCGATGGGCAAGTACTTGAACATTGCGGGGTATCCTTGAGAAGTCGGGCGATCGGGAGTCCGCCTTCGCGGGCAAGCTCCGCTCCCACACTGTTCGCGTCGAACACACATCATGCGTATGACACAAAACCTGTGGGAGCGGAGCTTGCCCGCGAAGAGGCCCTCAAGTGCGCCAAAAACGTTACGCGTACGCTCAACCCTTGAACTGGTTATGCAGTTCCACCAGCGCCGGCGACTTCGGCGAGATCTGATTACGGCTCTCGGCCTCGATCAGCCAGCCGCTGCGGTGCAGGCCCTGGACCACCGTGTCCAAGCGCTTCTGCGTATCGACCTCGCCCTGACGGGTCCAGATCACCGACGGGGCCGGGTTCAACTCCGGAGTGATGGCGCGATAGTCCTGCCACTCCGGGTTGCCCGCCAGCAGCGGATTGATCAGCGTCGCATCGTGGACCGCCGCCACGCAGTTGTTGCCGCGCAGTGCCAGCAGGGACTCCGAAGAACTCTTGAAGGCTTTCAACTGCGCGCCCAGCTCGCTCAACGGCTTGACATAGCTGCTGCCCTGGGAAGTGCACACCGGCTGCCCCTTGAGGTCTTCCCAGCGAGTGACCTTGCTGCTCTTCAACACCGCCGCGGTACCGCCGACCCTGTAGAACGGCGTCGGCACATGCCCCAACTGGCCGTCGCGCTCCGGCGTCCATTCCATATTGGCGATCAGCAGGTCGACCTTGCCCTGCTGCAGAAACTGCACGCGGTTGGCCGGCAGCACCGGCACCAGTTCGACATCAACCTTCAGGTCCTGGCCCAGGGCATTGGCCAAATCGACATTGAGGCCCTTGGGCGCCTGGGTCGACGGATCGATGGAACCGAAGGGCCCGCCGGACAACAGCACGCCGACCACCAGTTTGTGGCGCTGCTCGATCTTGTCCAGGGTGGCATCGGCCTGGGCCGCAGCCACCGCCCCCAACGCCAGCACGGCGCCGATAACAGCAGGAAGCAGGCGTTGGCCCGGTGTGCGCTTGAACGACATGACTATCCCCTCGATGGCAATCGGCGTATCCCGACCTTGTTGACCTGCATGCTAGGGAGCGCCAGGGACGAACGGAAATTCAAATATCTAATATTGTTATAACTTTCTGGTTATTAGCTTTTGAGAAAAACGGCATATCCCCTGTTTACTGGGGCTTTCAGCGATCCGAATAATTTAGACTCGCCAAATACATCAGCATCTGTAATCTATTGGCGAACGCCCTTGATATGAATTCGAGCCGCCATGCCCTCTCCGACCCTGGACCTGGAACTGCTGCGCACCTTCGTCGCGGTGGTGGACCATCACAGTTTTGCCGAAGCCGGCCAGCACCTGGCGCGCACGCAATCGTCCGTGACCCAGCAGATGCAACGCCTGGAACAGCAGGTGGGCGTCAGCCTGTTCCAGAAACAGGGCCGGCAGAAACAGCTGACCGAGCCGGGGCGGCAGTTACTGCGTCATGCCCGGCAACTGTTGTCGCTGAATGACGAGGCGCTCAATGCCCTGCAGGAAAGCCACTTGAGTGGCGTGCTGCGCATCGGTTCGCCCCACGATATCGCCGACACCATCCTGCCGCCGATCCTCAGCCATATCGCCCGCTCGGCACCGCGCCTGCGCCTGGAAATCGATGTCGGCCGCAGCCCCTACCTGATGGAAGACCTGCACCGGGGCAAGATCGACATGGTCATTTCCACCCGCGAAGACTCGCGGCTGCAAGGTTTTGCCCTGCGCACCTCGCCGGTGTGGTGGATCTGTTCGGCGCAGTACATCCATGTCCCCAGCGAACCGCTGCCACTGATCCTGGTGGAAGAACCGAGTATCTACCGGCGCTATGCCATGGAAGCACTGGAGCGTGAGGGGATTGCCTGGCGCCAGGCCTACCTGGCCTCGAACCTGATCGGCATCAAGGCGGCGATTCGTGCCGGACTCGGGGTGACGCCGCGCAGCATGGAGCTGCTGGGGCCGGATATGCGGGTACTGGGGGAAAACGATGGCTTGCCGCGTTTGCCGGATGTGACCTATCACCTGTGGATCCGCCCCAACACGGTCAATCCACTGGTGCGCCGGGCCTATGATCTGATTCGTAGCAGCCAGGGGTTGTAGGCGCTCAAGCGCTCATTCTCCACCTCCACCGCCGCGATGACCGTCAGCCCGTAACCCAGGCTCTTCGGGGACAGCGCTAAAAATGGAATAAAAATCCATTTATCCACCAAAAATCAATAAATAAGTGCGTACCCTTGAAATAATATTTACCCGATAACCGCCGTCCACTCATGAACAGGCCGGACCATCAACTGCCCGGAGAGCCCTATGAGCCCGTTTCCCGACCTTCGCCTGAACGGCACGATTCTCCTTCAGCAACTCCGTACCTTGGGCGAAGTCGGCACTGATCCCTTGAACGGCGGACGCACCCGAATTGCGCTGACCGATGCGGATAAGTCCGCGCGCGACCAACTCGTAGCCTGGATGAAAGAGCTGGATCTGGAGATCCAGATTGACCGAATCGGCAACATCTTCGGCACACTCCGTAGCGCTGCCGATCAAGGTAGACAAGCCCCGCTGATGATCGGCTCGCACATCGACACGGTGACCAATGCCGGGGCGCTGGACGGCTGCTATGGGGTGCTGGCCGGTCTGGCCGTGGCGCGCGCCTTCCGCGAGGCCGGGGTGCTGCCGGCGCGCGCCATTGTCATCGGTGCGTTTACCAATGAGGAAGGTGTTCGCTACCAGCCGGATATGATGGGCTCACTGGTGTACTCCGGGGGACTGTCGATTGAGGACGCCTTGGCCACCATCGGCACGGACGGCACGCGCCTCGCCGAAGAGCTGGCACGCATCGGCTATGCCGGCGACCTGCAACCGGGCGCCATCGTCCCCCACGAATACCTGGAACTGCATATCGAGCAGGGGCCGATCCTCGAGGCGGAAAACACCTTGATCGGCGTGGTGGAAAACCTCCAGGGAATCTCCTGGCAACAGGTGATCGTGCAAGGCAATGCCAACCACGCGGGCACCACCCCTACCCGCTTGCGTCATGACGCCGGCTACGTCGCCAGCGCGGTGGTGGCCGAACTGCGCAAGATCGCCATGGACTCGGACGACACCACCCTGGCCACCGTCGGCTGCATGAATTTCGAGCCGAATGTGATCAACGTCATACCGCGCAAGGCCAGCTTCAGCGTGGACCTGCGTGACCCCGATGAAGCACGGCTGGCAGCCGCCGAACAACGACTTTCCCGGTTCCTTGCCAAAATTTCGGAGGCCGAGGGCGTGCATATCAGCACCACACAACTGGTGCGCTTCCAACCGGTGATATTCGACGCCGGCCTGGCCGACGAGATCGAA
Source organism: Pseudomonas gingeri (assembly GCF_013385425.1). Lineage (GTDB taxonomy): Bacteria > Pseudomonadota > Gammaproteobacteria > Pseudomonadales > Pseudomonadaceae > Aquipseudomonas > Aquipseudomonas gingeri_D. The sequence goes on from NZ_JACAQA010000003.1 coordinate 469,799, forward strand.
GCCAGCGCCCAGAGTTTCGGCTTCAGCCACAAGCGCATGACCTCGGGCGCGGGCCATGACGCACAGATGATTGCGAGAATTGCCCCGTCGGCGATGATCTTCGTACCCAGCCGTGGCGGCATCAGCCACAACCCGCGCGAGCACACCGATGACGATCAGTTGATCAAAGGTGCCGAGGTGCTCCTGGATGTGGTCAACCATCGCCTGAACGTCCAGCTGTAGTACTCCCCGAAAACCACAGGCCACCGGCGTCTAAGCGAAGCTGGTGGGTGAGTCCGCGGATTCGCTTCGGGCCCGCCAACAGGCGTGGTTGGCAAGCGCTTGAATGCCGTCGGCACTTGGCCGTTTCAGCTCAAACCGTCGCATCCGAAAGATGATTGGAAATAACGGTCCGATTTCTACCACTGGTCTTGGCGACATACAGTGCCTTGTCAGCGATATCGATCAAGTTCTCAGGCGTGTCCATTCTTGAGCCTGATAACGCACTGATGCCCACACTGATGGTGACGACTTTGGCCGGCGATTCATCATGTTGAATGGAACAACCCTCCACTTCAGTTCGAATTCTTTCGGCGATAATAAAGGCACCCACGTAGTCTGTATTCGAGAGGACGATGGCAAACTCCTCTCCTCCATACCGCGCGGCCAGATCGCCTTCTCGTGTGATGTTTTTCTTGATAATGGCGCTGACCACCTTCAAACACTCATCGCCTTGCACATGACCGTAATGATCGTTGTATTTTTTAAACAGATCCACGTCGATCATGATCAGGGCAATGTCATCAGGTCTGCGTCTTGCCTTGTTGACCTCCGCCCTGATAAACAAGTCAAACTTACGGCGATTCGGCAGGCCCGTCAGGCTATCCTCGAGCGCTAGTTGCCCGAGCGCCTTGTTGGCCTCGATATAATTTTTTTCAGAGCGCAGCAATTCCTTTTGCGCCTGAATCTGCTGGCTCATGAGTTTGATCAGCCGATAGCCAAGAACGCTGAGCGCAATCAGCAATACCGATGAAATAAGAAAGCTGGCAAAGGATTCGTTACGCCAATCCGCCAGTATTTCACTTCTGTCAAAGGCCGCAATCACCACCAGGGGGTAGCCATTGACCCGCTGAAAGCTGATGACCCGCTCAACGTGGTCAATAAATGACCTTATGGTAGCAGTGCCCGAGCTGATCTCAGGCTTTAGCAACGCAAAGACTTCCCCCGTTGAAATATCGGTGCCGATATCAGCGTCGCGAAAAGGTTTGCGTACGACGATACGCCCTGTGGAGGAAGCCAGATTGATCAGCCCATTGGCTCCCATGTCGATGCCGTCATAGAGACTGAGAAAATAGTTAAGATAGATCGTGGCGATGGTCACTCCGGCAAAACTGCCGTCCGGGTGATTGAGCCTCCGCGAGATGGTCATGACCCATTCATTTGTTGAGCGACTGCGTATGGAGGGGCCAATATAGGGCGCCGAGCTGGCATGATCGCGATGGTAGATAAAATAGTCGCGATCCGAATTGTTGAGGCCCGGCGGAGTTGCGCCGTTTGAGTTGAATAACCAGCGCCCCTGCTCGTCATAAATAAAAAAACCATGGACTTGCGGCAGGCTTTTTTGTTGGTTTTTCAGTATCGCCCCCAACCTTTCCAGGGTCTGCGCCCCGGTGCCCTCAACTTCCACTTGTCCCTGAATACCCAATATCACCGTGTCAGCTTGAGTGAGCGTCGCCGCGATACTGGATGACAAGGCCTTGGAAAGGTTTGACATCTGGATCTCTTTGTCATGCAAGTGGTACTCCAAAGAGTTGAACATCCCCCAGATGCTGATCGCGATCAATGAGATACAGACCGCTGCCACAAAAAGCACCACATGGCCGAGCTTGAGCTTGGCATTCGCCCATTCGGTCCTTAGAAACGAGGTCGCTTTTGTGATCATGAAACCCTTCCGTGTGGTTGAAATGATGTGATGTAGCTTATGCGATTTTCACCGACACCTCACATTTCTGGTCATGAGAGGCGCTCACGATGCAAGCCCCCCTTCAGGATAGGCCCAAACCGTTGCGCCCGAAGGCGTTCAACTGCTCAACCGTGAAACGGCCCTTCCATGACGCTTCGTAGTGTTCAGGCGGAAAATCATCCGGCGACTCGCCGGCCTCGAACGCTCGGCAAACGTCCTTGGCATATTGGCGGTTTTTCGGGCACATCGGGGCTGCGGGCACATACATGACGTTACCCCAGCCCTCTTGATCCTCCACGGGCGCAACACTATGGATAACATCGCAGTGCCACCAAACCGAGTCCCCCGCCTGCACATCGGGGATGGGCGTCAGCCCCTGGACCAGCAGCGGATGCCACTGTTGCGAAACCGGCAGTACCTTGCCCGGCGCGACGCCACACAGCTCATCCTCCGGCACATCATCGAGCAAGGGACGCAGGAGCATGTAGGCCATGGCCTTGGGGATCGGCAAGGTATGCAATACACCTTGATCGGCGCGCATATCGGATAATGCGGTCCAGCCTTGAAAGGTCCTGAATGCGGAGCATTTCACCGTGTCTTTGTAGGCATACTCGTCTACCTCGGTACGATACGCTGCATCCCAAGGGTCGTAAGACTTGAAGTCATTGCGGTAGATTTTGTCGAAGACCTTCAAGTAGGCAGGATGCAGCCAGCGCTCCAACGCCCCCGAGTCGGTATGTGGCCCCAGCCCCCGGGAAGTGGTTCCGGGTGGACGACGGCGTACGCGATCCGGGTAAAGCGCGTTGATATCCGGGTTGAACCACTGCTGACCTTGGGAATGAATTTTCCACAGCCGGTTCAGAAATGACTGCGCGGTGCCCATGCGCGCATCCTGGCGCAGTTGCATCTGTGAAACCGACCAATAGATCGGAAAAATCTCCGGCCGCGAGGCCTCGAGGTTGCCAAAGAATTGATCGACCGGCCCGCGATAAATCCGGTCGAAGTCATTCTTGTCCAAGTACTCCAGAAGCCCCTTGTCCCATGCCAGGACCTGCTCTCTGGGGAAGTGATTTTTGATCAGCAGACAGCCCCGGCGCCTGATTCCTGCAAGTTGCTCTTCGCTCACCTCACCCGCGGCGATGGCGTCAAATTCTAGGACTGGCCATCCGGAACCGGTCAGAGCCTCCTGCGCCTTGATCGAGGCGATCTCGGCCGTAATGAACCCACAGACTTCGGCAAACAAGGACTCCACATCGCCTATCTGCGCGCGCAAGGTCTTTTTCATTTTGACGATGCTGTCCTTGTAGTTGTCCGGGAGCGTCGCGCTTTCGAATGCTTGATACTGATTCATGAGACACCTGCGTCTTATTGTTCGTACAGGCATCAAAACATTGGGCGGTGCTTGGCGGCAGCCACATTTCAAGCGTTGAGCAATACGATTCTGGCTTCCTTCCTTGCGCCCATGGCGCCATTCGATTAACGGCCTGACAGGTCGCCATGGGCAGGCTTATTGGAAATGGTGCCCGTGCCGCTGCCGGAACTCCGAAGGGGTCATGCCCTTTTGCGCCTTGAACTGCCGGTTGAAAAGCGCTTGGGACGAGTACCCCACCCGCCCGGCAATGATCGAAACGGCCACGTTGCCTTGCATCAACAATGCGCAGGCGTGTCCGACGCGCAACCGGACGATGTACTCCAACACCGTACACCGCGTGTGCCTCCTGAACATTCGATGAAAGGCTGAAACGCTGACGCAGGCCATCTCCGCCAACGCTGAAAGACTCAGCGCACTCGCATAGTGGTCGTGAATGTAATCAAGGGCCCGATGGATACGAGCATCTTCGGTGATTGCAGTGAAGGCCTGAGTGCTGCAGGCGGGGGCAATTTTCTCGGCATGCACATCCCGGGCGAGCCTGTTCAGCACCGTCAGCAGTGAGATCAGCCGTTGCGTAGCGTCCTGATCCACCATCGCTTCGATGATAGGGCGCAGTTCGCCAGAAGCGGCGTCACTGAAACGCAGGGCATTCCGAGCGGCTACCAACAAGGCGCGGACAGCCCCCATCTCCGGGCACAGTTTGACCAGAGCCTGCACCCAAGCCTCGGAGAACCAGATGACCAAGGCAATGTGCGGTCCGGTCGGATCAATAAGTTCGGCGGAGGACCAACTGTGTGGGACGTTAGGGCCGATCAGGACCAGATCGCCATCGTCGTACAGCGCCACATCATTACTGATATAGCGATGCCCTCGACTATTCAACGTGAGGGTCAGCTCGTACTCAGGATGATGGTGCCACTCAAAGGGTATCGCCTGCGCAAGGCGCCTGTTCAGCAAGGTCCAGGAAGTATCCGCTGCGCTGGGTACCTTCTCGAAACTGGGCTTCATGAACCATTACTGCCTTAGAGGGAAGTGAGCACGCCACAATCGTATCATTGGGCGTCACCAGTCACACTTCCCGCAGGCGCTGCCTGCTTACGATGACCTGATAGGCGCCTGAACAATGGCGGGATAGTCGTCGACGCTGTCAGGCCAAGGCGTCAACACCTTGAAGCCGTCGTCGGTGACCGCCACCATATGTTCCCACTGGGCCGAGAGGGTCTGATCCTTGGTGACCACCGTCCAGCCATCGCTCAGGGTTTTCACATGGCGCTTGCCGGCATTGAGCATGGGTTCAATGGTGAAAATCATCCCGGCTTTCAGTGTCAGGCCCTGACCCGGATAGCCGTAATGCAGGACCTGTGGCTCATCGTGGTAGATCTTGCCGATACCATGGCCGCAGTACTCGCGCACCACACTGAAGCCGTCGCGCTCGGCAACGCTCTGAATCGCGTGACCGATATCGCCCAGCGTCGCGCCGGGGCGGACCATGCGAATACCCGCGCACATGGCTTCATACGTGGTCTTGACCAGACGCCGAGCCTGCGGGCTGGGCTCACCGACGAAGTACATGCGGCTGGTGTCGCCATACCAGCCATCCTTCAGCACCTTGGCCGAAGGAATGCCGTGGCAGACCACCTCGTTGACAGAGGCACACACGGTTTTCGGGAAGCCGTGGTAGCCGACATTACCGGGAATGGCCTTCTGCACATTGACGATGTAATCGTGGCAAAGCTGATCCAGCTCGTCGGTGGTAACACCCGCCTTGACGTGGGGCGTGATCATGGCCAGCACCTCGGCGGCCAGTTTGCCCGCCGCGCCGGACAGGGCTATTTCCGCCTGGGTATTGATCTTGACGTTGGTTTTCATTGCTGGGCTCCTGGTGCCGCATGGACCTGGGAGCCTTGGGAAAGATCGGCAAGCGCACACAGCTGCTTCAAATCAAGGCCGCCGGCCAGTTCGGCCCGAATCAGCAAACGACTGATGTCGCGGTGATCCAGGTCGGGATACAGCTCCGCCAGCATGCCGATGCGCATCCAGTGCTCGGCCTGGGCATTGATCGAACGACTCAAGGCATCGCTGGCGACGCGCAGATGCTCATGCATACCCTCTGAAATTTTTACGATGCCCATCGACTTATCCAATATGAAATATATATGAATCGTATATTAGTCGATAACGGTGCGGGATCGCAATTTCATCGTGCGAGGTGACTGTCGCGCAGCCCATGTGTCAGTACGATCGCCCGCTCCAGGGCGCTTCCACAGGTTCCGCGACAGATCGCAAGGGGGGGGGGTAGAAAACTGCCCCCTGAATGGCTCTTAGAAATGTGCTTCGTCAAGATCGGCGATCAGCAGCGGCCCTGTCGGATGCCAACCCAGGCGTGCTTGTGTCTGGGCACTGGAAGCCGGCATATCCAGACTGACGAACATCTCCAGCCAGCCAAAGTGCGCCACGGCTTCCTGAGCCGTGATCGACACCACCGGTACATTCAGACCCCGGCCAATCGCCTCGGCTATTTCGCGACTGCCGACGCCTTCTTCGCCGACGGCGTGATAACGCGCCCCCGGCTCGCCTTTCTCCAGGGCTAGGCGGTATAGACGCGCGGCATCGAAGAGATGGCCCGCCGGCCAACGGTTACGGCCTTCACCCACGTACGCCGAGATGCCCTTTTCGCGCGCAACGGCAACAAGCGGTGTGATAAGGCCCTGCTTGAGCGTGTTGTGGACTTGGGGTAATCGCACCACCGACAGGTTGACGCCTGCTTCCAACAAAACATTTCCCGCCAGCTCGGACGCGACGCGTGGATTGGGATGGCTGGTATTGCAGACATCTTCGGTCGCCAGTACCCCATGTGCGGAGCTGCCCAACCCGGTCCCGGAGGTAATGATCAGGGGACGATTGGAACCCGCGAGTGCGGACCCCAGCGCCTCAATGGCACGCTTGTCCTTTTCACAATTGGCGACAAACCTCGAGAAATCATGGTCGAAAGCCGTATGGATAACACCGTCGGCCTTCGCCGCACCGGCGCGTAGGCTCTCGGGGTCCTCCAAATCGCCGCGATGCACTTCAGCCCCTGCGTCGAGCAGTGCCTGTGCGCCCGCCTCCGAACGGGCCATGCCAATGACCTCGTGCCCGGCCTTGAGCAGTTCAGGAACAATCGCCGAACCGATAAAACCGGTCGCGCCCGTCAGAAATATTCGCATAGCAGAGTCTCCTGGGTGGTTTCCCATTCACTATCGGAGCATTCTTTATCCCGTTAAAGTAGTGACGTTATCCTATTAAGATGACTAACAGGACTTCTCATGCCAGCCAATATGGGCAGCTCTCTCGGGGATTTTCTAAGAAGCCGCCGGGCACGTCTCGACCCTGCCAGCCTGGGCTATACCGGACGCAGGCGAACAACCGGCCTGCGCCGTGAAGAGGTGGCCCAGCGGGCCAATATCAGCCCGACCTGGTACACCTGGTTGGAACAAGGGCGTGGCGGCGCGCCGTCTGCCGCCGTATTGAAGCGGATCTCCAGCGCCTTGATGCTCACGCAATCGGAGCACGAGCACCTTTACATGCTGGCGCTGGGTCGGCCACCGGAAGTCCACTACACGCCTGTGGAAGGCATCAACCCCAGGCTGCAGCGCGTGCTTGATTCCCTGCCGGCCAGCCCGGCCATCATCAAGAGTGCCACTTGGGACATCATTGCCTGGAACCGGGCCGCCGCTGTCGTGCTGACGGACTACAGCACGCTGCCGGTTGGACAACGCAATATCCTGCGGTTCCTGTTCTGCGATCCGGCGGTCCGCGCCAAACAGCATGATTGGGAGAGTGTGTCGCGTTTTGTGGTCGGTGCGTTCAGAGCGGATGTGGCACGCGCCGGGTTGGTATCCGAGGTCAGCGAACTGGTGGACGAGCTTTGCACCGTCAGCCCGGAATTCGCAGCGTTATGGCGCCATCATGAAGTGCACGGTTATGCAGAGGGAGAAAGCGTAAAGCGCTTGCTGCACCCTGAACTGGGGCACATCGAGTTGGAGCACTCGGCGTTTTCCATCGACGGTCGGCCGGATCTGGGCATGATCGTCTACACCCCGCTCAACGACAGCACCGCAGAGAAAATCAAGGCGCTGGTCGAGCGTGCCTGAAGAAGCTCCAGGCAACAATCGGCCTCGCAGCCGGCTAGCGTCTCAGCCAATCACCTTCGCATACACCGGCCGGTCGACATTCCCACCGGTCAGAATGATCCCCACCTTCGTCCCTTCCATGGCCCCACGCTCCTGCATCAGCGCCGCCAGCGCCGCCGCCCCTGCCCCTTCGGCCAGGTTGTGGGTGTCGCTGTAATACACGCGCATGGCCTCGCTGACCTCCTCGTCCGTCACCGATACGATCCTCGCCGCACCCGCCGCATAAACCGCAAAGGCTTCGGGGATCGGCTTGCGCACGGCCATACCGTCGGCCAGGGTATTGGCCGATGCGGTTTCCAGTATTTTTCCGGCTTCGAAGGATAACTTCGCGGCGTCCGCTTCAGTCGATACCACGCCCACCACCTGGGTCTTGAGGCCCAGCACATCGCGGGCGGCAATCACCCCACAAACTCCCGATCCGCAACCGATGGGCACATAAACGGTGTCCAGGTCCGGCACCGCCTTGAACAACTCCAGCGCGTAAGTGGAAACCCCCTTGATCAACTCGGGATGGTACGGCGGCACCAGGTAGAGGCCTTGCCCCTCAGCCAGGCGCGCGGCCTCTTCACGGGCCTCGTCGAAATCCCAGCCAAACTCGACGACCTCGCCACCAAAGCCGCGCATGGCGTTGTTTTTCTCCACGGAATTGCCCCGCGGCACCACGATCAACGCCCTCAAGCCCAGCGCCCGGGCCGCCAGGGCGATGCTCTGGCCGTGGTTGCCGCGGGTGGCGGTGACAACGCCTCGGGTGTCCGGGTGGGTACGTTTGAGCCAGTGCATGAAGGTAATGCCGCCGCGCACCTTGAAAGCCCCGGTGGGGGTATGGTTTTCGTGCTTGACCCAAACCGTGCACCCCAAGCGTTCGGCCAGCAATGGCCAGGCATATTGGGCGGTGGCGGGCATCACCTGGTATACCTGGCGGGCAGCGTTTTCGATGTCGTCGCGAGTCAGTCCGTGCATGGCTATTCTCTCTGAGGTTTTGCCCAGTCTAGGCAGACGCACAAGCTGCGGGCTTTCAGAAAATTGACCTGACCTTCAGGCGTGCCCTTCAGTAAGATGGTGCCTATGAATCGCCGAAACAGCTTGCCGTCACCGCCCCTGCGCGAACCGGTCCGTCGGGCCGAGGCCGGGCCGTGGGCGATCGAATTGCTACCGGCGGCCAGCTACGAAACCCGCTATATCGCAACCCAGGCCGCCATTGGTTTTGCCTTCGACAGCCAGCGCGGCCAGCACGCGATTGGCAGCGACCGGATCCGCCCATTTGTCGCCACGCCCAACGGCCTGGCGTTCATACCACCGGGGTGTGATGTGTTTTCCGAATCGCCCAAGGGCGGTGAGTACCTGCGGCTGATTCGCACCGACGGCACGCCGCTGGCGGGGGACCATGCGTTCAACAATCGCATCGATCGGCAGGCCATTGCCCTCGCCCAACGAATGCGTAGTGCGCTGTTGCGGGCCTCGGTGGAGGACGACTGGGAGGCCTGGGCACTGGCCCTGGTTCAACGAGCGGCGGGAGAGGATCGGTTGCCGGAACCTCTGCGGGGTTCGATGACTACCCAGCGGTTGCGCCTGCTCGATGAGTTCATTGACGCCGGGCTCGACGGGGCGTTGAGTGTGCAGGCGATGGCGGCGGTGCTGGGGTTATCCGAAGGCTACTTCATACGGGCGTTCAAGGACGCCACGGGCAAGAGCCCCCACAGCTACCTGATCGATCGACGCCTGGTCCGCGCCCGGGACCTGTTGCGCAACCCGGCGGAGCGCCTGGCGGACATCGCCCAGGCCTGCGGTTTTGCCTCCCAGGCCCATATGGCCACGGCGTTCAGGCAGCGTTTGGGCGTCAGTCCGCGAGACATGCGTGGGTGATCGGCTATCCGCGCGCTGGAAGGGACTGGTACAGCTGTTGGACCGCCTCTTGTCCGTAGCGCCGCTCCAGCTTTCTGATAATGAAATGCCCGCGCGCCATGTCCTGGAAGTGGTTGATAAAGGCCAGGTTGATCAGCGCGCCGCCCACCGCGCCGATCGCCGGTATGGCTTGCGCGGCGGCCTTCTCCCCCACGTGGATGCTGAAGCGTTCGGCAATGGTGGCGATCAGCTTGAGTATCGAGCCATCCGACAGGGACTTCGCCAACGCAGCCCGCACGGTGTAATAGCCGGTTTCCGAATCATCGTCCTTGGTTGATCGACCGCCGAGTGCAAAGACCGCCAGGCAGGCTTGTTTCGCCTCGTCGGTATCAATGCGCTCGTCATGACTCCTGGCGATATCGGCAATGGAGCGCAGCATGATTGAGGTTGAGAGCGGCAACTCGACACTGAGCCCGGCAAAACCGAAAAAGCCGCCGACGCCCCCGCTGACGGCGATGCCGGTCTTGTGCCAGAGATTGGAAGGCCCCTCACCCGGAATATCCTTCATGGTAAACACCGCGGCATCGAGGGCCTTCACCAGTGCTGATTGAGTGATACCGGCAATTCTTTTGGTGATGCTTTTGGGTAACTGCGCCAGTGCGACCTCGATGGGCATGCCGATAATATTCGTCAGCTTGGCGACGAAGCCGGGGTTCTCCAGCAGGTTCTTTGCACATTGCAGCTCATTTCGATCGTCTTCCGAGAAGCTCATCAATACGTACTCGATACTGGGTTGGCAGGACAGCTACAGGACAAAAAGCTCCAGTGCATCCCTGTGGCAACGTGAGTATCAAAGTGCGGCCACTGTATGGAAAAGGCAAGTCATGGTGCTCCATAAAGCTCCACTTGTGGTCCCAGCCGAGGATCGTGCTGTGAATTTCAAAGGCTTCGAACAGCCGCAACTCGCGGCGATGCGAAGACCGCTGAAGCGCGGCACAAACTGAGCATTGCTGTACAAAAAAGCGTTGATTACTCAAGTGAGGCTGATAATACTCGCAAGCGAAGACCCAAGCCCAAGAGCATTCAAGCAAGGAGGCGCGAACCAATGCAGACATTCAGTGTTCGCACGCTAGAAGAAACGGATATTGAAGCCTTGCTGAGATTCGAAACCCATAACCGTGAATGGTTCGAATCTCAAATTGACGCCCGTGCCCCTTCCTTCTACTCACGGCAAGGGGTTACCGATCATATTGAGCGCTATTTGTCCGACTTTGCTCTCGGTATCTGGCATCCCTTTGTTATCGAAGAAGCCAGTGAGGGAATAGTCGGTCGAGCCAACTTGAAAAACATCAACTCACCAGAGGGTTGTGCAGAAGTCGGTTATCGGATTGATCAACGCTTTTGCGGGCAGGGACTCGCCACCCTGGCATTGCAGCATCTTATCCAGGAGGCACAGACGCACTGGAACCTTACGCAACTGCTGGCCATTGTCTACAAGAACAATATTGGCTCACAAAAAGTACTGAGCCGGTGCGGGTTTCTGCTTGAACATGAACTCGGTATGGACAAGACGAAGGATGAATATCTATTCATCCTTTCGCTCTAGAGACTGGCCGCAAAAAAAGCACCTGAGGTGCTTTTTTGTCAGCACTATTTCAGCTGGATAACGCCGTCACCCTGGCCCGCGCCGCGTGCAGTTTTTTGTAGCTGTCGATCAGGCGCAGGTGCCGATCAAGCCCCTCCAGCTTCATGCTGGTAGGCGTCAAGCCGAAGAAGCGCACGCGGCCCTCGACCGAACCGATCACGGCGTCCATCCGCGGGTTGCCAAACATCCGGCGGAAATTGACCTCGTAATCGCTCAATTCCAGCTCGTTGTCCATCTGCACCTCCAGCACCACATTCAAGGCCTGGTAGAACAACCCGCGCTCGACCGTGTTGTCGTTGAACTGCAGGAAGGTTTCCACCAGCTCTTTCGCCTCGTCAAATTGCTTCAAAGCGAGATAGATCAGCAGCTTCAACTCCAGGATCGTCAACTGACCCCAAGCCGTATTGTCGTCAAACTCGATGCCGATCAAGGTGGTGATATCGGTGTAGTCGTCCAGCTCGCTTTCTTCCAGACGCTTGACCAGGGCTTTAAGGTCGGCATCGTCGAGGCTGTGCAGATTCAGGATATCGGCGCGGAAGAACAGCGCCTTGTTGGTGTTATCCCAGATCAGATCGTCCACCGGATAAATTTCCGAGTAATCCGGTACCAGAATGCGGCAGGCCGTTGCACCGATATGCTCATACACGGCCATGTAGACCTCTTTGCCCAGGTCTTCAAGAATACCGAACAAGGTCGCGGCTTCCTCGGCATTGGAGTTTTCACCCTGGCCGGAGAAATCCCATTCAACAAATTCGAAATCCGACTTGGCACTGAAGAAACGCCACGACACCACGCCGCTGGAGTCGATAAAGTGTTCCACAAAGTTGTTCGGCTCCATCACCGCGTGACTTTCAAAGGTCGGCTGGGGCAGATCGTTCAGACCTTCAAAACTGCGACCCTGCAACAGCTCCGTGAGACTGCGCTCCAGCGCCACCTCAAGGCTTGGGTGCGCCCCGAACGAAGCAAACACACCGCCAGTACGCGGGTTCATCAGGGTGACACACATCACCGGAAATTCCCCGCCCAGCGACGCATCCTTCACTAGCACCGGAAAGCCCTGCTCTTCCAGACCCTGGATACCGGCCAGGATACCGGGGTATTTCGCCAGGACTTCCTGTGGCACATCCGGCAGTGCGATTTCACCTTCGAGGATTTCGCGTTTTACCGCGCGCTCGAAGATTTCCGACAGGCACTGAACCTGCGCTTCGGCCAGCGTATTACCGGCGCTCATGCCATTGCTGAGGAACAGGTTCTCGATCAGGTTCGACGGGAAATACACCACCTCGCCATCCGACTGACGCACATACGGCAACGAGCAGATACCACGCTCTTCATTGCCGGAGTTGGTATCGATCAGGTGCGAGCCACGCAACTCGCCATCGGGGTTGTAGATCGCCAGGCAATGCTGGTCGAGAATTTCAGCCGGCAGCTCATCCTTGCGGCCAGGCTTGAACCAGCGTTCGTTCGGGTAATGCACAAACGCCGCATTGGCGATGTCTTCGCCCCAGAACTGATCGTTGTAGAAGAAATTGCAATTCAGTCGCTCGATAAACTCGCCCAACGCCGAGGCCAATGCGCCTTCCTTGGTCGAGCCCTTGCCATTGGTAAAACACATCGGCGAATGCGCATCGCGGATATGCAGCGACCACACATTGGGAACAATATTGCGCCACGAAGCGATTTCAATCTTCATGCCCAGGCCGGCCAGAATGCCCGACATATTGGCGATGGTTTGTTCCAGCGGCAGATCCTTGCCGGCAATATAGGTAGCGGCGTCCGAAACCGGGCCGAGCATCAGCAATGCCTGGGCATCGGCATCCAGGTTCTCCACTTCCTCGATCACAAACTCAGGCCCGGTTTGCACGACCTTCTTTACCGTGCAACGGTCGATGGAACGCAAAATGCCCTGGCGGTCCTTGGCGGAGATATCCGCCGGCAACTCGACCTGAATCTTGAAAATCTGGTTGTAGCGGTTTTCCGGATCAACAATATTGTTCTGCGAAAGACGGATATTGTCGGTGGGAATATTGCGGGTTTCGCAGTACAACTTCACAAAGTAAGCCGCACACAACGCCGACGAAGCCAGAAAATAATCGAACGGGCCGGGGGCCGATCCATCGCCCTTATAGCGAATAGGTTGATCGGCCACCACCGTGAAGTCATCGAATTTGGCTTCAAGCCGAAGGTTGTCGAGAAAATTGACCTTGATTTCCATGCGGGATTACCAAAATAACGAGACAAATAATTGGCCGCCATTATCCGGTTTTTCAGTTGGAAGTCTTGTGCTTTCAATCGCCGCACTCAATGACTCGACGCACCTCCCAAGGCCTTCAACAGTACCGGATCATGCCCATAGATATCCGGGGCATAGAGCAAGGTTCCGTCACCAGCGACTTGCACCGTCCAATAACCGAGCAGGATCGGCACCGGCGCGACCAGTCTGAATTCATGGGTGGTGCCGCTGGCCAATAACTCCTCGGTCCGGGCACGCTCGGCCGGGGTCAGCAGCAGGTCCCGTAGGTGCATCGGCTGCTCGACCCGCACACAACCCGAGCTGAAAGCCCGCGGCCCCTTGGCAAACAGCGGCTGGCTGGGGGTGTCGTGCAGGTATACCGAAAAGGGATTGGGGAACCGCAGGACGATCTTGCCCAGCGGGTTCCGTGGACCGGCCTCCTGGCGCAGCATGATATTGCCGGGCCGCTCCCAGTCGATGGCGTCCGCTGCCAGGGGATTGCCTGCACTGTCCAGGATCTGCAGGTTCTGCTGGCTCAGGTAGGCCGGATCCTGACGGATAGCCGGCAGCTTGTCCTCACGCATGATGGTCGGCGGCACGGTCCAGGTCGGGTTCAGGGTCAGCCGGGTGACCCGGGATTTCAATAGCGGTGTCTGCCGATCGGCACGTCCTACCTGAAGGCGTGTCTGCCACACCGGCGCGCCGTCGTGATAGACACTCAACCGGGCCGCCGCGACATTGACCAGCACCCCCTCGGGCTCCAGATCCGGTGCCAGCCAACGAAAGCGTTCAAGGTTGATCCGCAGCTGCTCGCGCCGTAGTGCCGGGCTGATATTCAGCTCGGTCAGGGTGCCTGGCCCGATCACCCCATCCCCCTGTAGCGAATGGCTCAGTTGGAAGTGCTTGACCGCGCTGCTCAGTTCCTCGCCGTAGGTTTTTTCAGGACCGCCGGGCAGGCTCTCCAGATAGCCCTCGGCGAGCATTCGCTGCGCCAGCGCGGGTATCCGAGCGTCCTCCATGCCGGGACGCAGCAAGGTTCCACCCGCGATCGCTTGCCAATGGGCCAATGGCTGCAGACGCTGCTCCGCGTAGACCCGCCGCAGGCTGCGGTACAACTCGATATTCGGCCGCGCCTGATCAAAGGCCAGGGCCATATCCTGCAGCCCCGTCGCCGCCAGCGTCAGGACCTCGGCGTCGACGTCCCGGGTCGACGGCTGTGCATGCCAGAGCGGCTCGAAGCGCGCCTGCTGCAAACGACCGTAACGCAGGTCCTGCAAGGCTTGCAGATACTGCCGGCTGATTTCGACATCGGTACACAGCGCGTTGCCGGCTCCCGTGTCCTGGGGCAACGGGTAACGCGCCGGGTCCAGGCCGTCATCGGCCAACAACGGCAACTGCGCCTGCAAGGCCGACAGACGCCCGCTGACGGACCAGACAGGCGCATCATTCTGAGACTGGTAAAACGCCTGCAAACGCTGCTGTGCCGACGTGTCCAACTGTGCGACCAGGCCCGGGCACTCGGTCGACAACTGCGTCAGGAACGACGGCAAAGGCATGGGCAGATCGGTGAGCAGGTCTTCTGCTGTCGCGACCAGTGGTGCCACGAGCAGGTAAATGCTCAAGTAATATGCGTGTTTTTTGAACAACGGCTTGACTCCAATCCACGGTCGTCGCATTGATAGTTCACAGCTGCAACAGAAGCGAAAAACCTTCAGGCAGCCTGTGACCACGCTGCCCGAAGACCGTTGGGAGGCGCGAGCCTGGATTGACGGCCGAGGCACTCTTCAACATGCTGACTTCTTGCTCCCGACTCTGCCTGATTATTCTGACCCTGGCTGCACCCTGCAGTTCTGCCCTGGCCGCCAAGGGCCATGAACCGACGCTGTACCGCAGACTCGCCCACGCCGCGCCGGAACTCAACCCCCTGGTTCTGAAAAACGCCCTGAGCGCCATGCAATGCGCCATCAACAGCGGCCTCGAACAATCCGAGCGCCTGGCGGTGATCGACTACTCGCAACCCTCGACCAAGCGGCGCCTGTGGATCTTCGACCTGCGCAAGAAGACCCTGGTGCTGCGCGACCTGGTCGCCCATGGACAAAAATCCGGAGAGAACTTCGCCACCCAATTTTCCAATCAGGTGGGCAGTTATCAATCCAGCCTGGGCCTGTTCCGCACCCAGGAAAGTTACGAGGGCACCCATGGTTATTCCCTGCGCATGGACGGCCTGGAGCCCGGTTTCAATGACCGCGCCCGCGACCGTGACATCGTGATTCATGCAGCCGACTACGTGAGCCCCCTGTGGAGCAAGCGCGAAGGCCGTCTCGGCCGCAGCCAGGGCTGCCCCGCCGTCCGCCCGCAAGTGGCGCGGCAGGTGGTCGACAAACTCAAGGACGGCCAGTTCATGTTTGTCTGGTACCCCGACAAGCACTGGCTGAAATCCTCGGCCTATCTCAACTGCAAACCCCAGCAGATGGCCAGTGCCATAGTCCCCGGTGGTTGATCCCCAGGGGAAACAGCACCTCTACCTCGGATGGTCTTGGCGCAGCCTGTACTGCGCCATCAGTTTGTCCAGAAACCCAAAGAGCTTCTGGTTCATTTGCCCATAATCATTGGCCCGAAGGGCTGCCGGTTGCTGGACGAAACGGCGGCCAGTGGCCTGCGCGAGTTCGCTCTCGGACGCGGCGATAAGCCGCTCCACGACATCGCGGGTGAATTCCATATGGCATTGAAAGCCATATACGAACGGGCTGTACTCGATGATCTGCCGGGGACAGCCTTCGCTATAGGCCAGGATCCTGGCGTTCTCGGTCAGACCGGGCATATCGTTGTGCCAATGCCCGACTTCCAGGGCATCGCCGAAATGAGCGACCTTGTCGTTGCCCTTCCCCGCCTCGGTCAGGGTAATCGGGTACTTGCCGATCTCTTTCTCGGGGCTGTGACCGAACCTGGCCCCCAGGGCCTCGCCAAGCAGTTGGGCACCGAGGCAGACACCCACCACGGCCTTTTGCGCCGTAACGGCTTTGGCGATCAACGCACATTCGGCGGCGGAGTCGAAGTGCGGACACTCTTCCCGGGTGGTGGCCGGTGACTGAGGACCGCCCAGCACCACCAGCAGATCGATGTTATCCACGTCCGGGAAAGCATGACGCTCATAAACCCGCGAGTAGCTTGCCTCGTAGCCACGTTCTTCAACCCAGGCCTCGTAGGCACCCGGCGACTCGAATGCTTCGTGAACGACGAAATGGACTTTCATTGAAACTCCTCTGGTGACAGTCCCTGTTTGGTACCCGCCCTCGAGGATGAAGTCCAGTCATCTTTCATCATGTGGGATGAGCCTTGCTGATAGCATTTTGCCGTATACCAATAAGTCGACAGGAAGCGCGTTTTGAAAAGCAAAAAAGGACTGCTGATTACAGCATACGCGAACCGGATAGCACGCCTGATTATCGGCCTACCCCTGCTAAGTGCGGCGTTAGGAGTGCCCATTGCGCATTCTGCACAGAATCCAGCGACGCCCGGCCCGAGCTTTTCATGTAGGGCGGCGAATAACGCCATCGAAAAGCTGATCTGTAGTGATCCAGGGCTATCCACACAGGATCGAACAATGGCCGTGCTGTTTGCCGCGTCCCGTACGGACGCGTCAGGTCGGGGTCTATCACAGCAGCAACCCCTGCAACGACAATGGCTAAAGACCCGCGATAAGCAATGTTCGAGTGGCGATATGCACGCGTGTCTTGTCAGCACCTACGATGAGCGGCTGAACACACTGGCCATTGCGGCGCTTTTCCAGGCACCGGATGTCGCACTGGCAGAGCTTACCCGACAGAACCCTGGATCCGCCCTGTTGTACGAAGCCATCTATCGCTACGCGACCATCGAGAATGACGCCGATCGTGCGACAGCGGTGGAGAAACTGATTGCTCCGGCTTTCGAAGTGATTCACGACAAACCATGGGCAACGCCTTTGTCCGATATCAAAGACACACATGACGTGGTGTCATCGGACAAAAACTTCTCCACGTTTCTGAATGTCGCATCGGTCAGCGATTATGCGCTGACGATGCCGTGTTCGGCGTTTGTACGACGGCCCGGATTGATCGACGTATTGGACTCGGTCTACGCCGGAGCCATCGACGGTCGACTGATCCGCAGTGACTGCGAAGCGATGACCTCACGCTTGCAGAAGGCGGATCAACTGACAAAAGCAGCGGTTGCGGTACAACCCAACTGTCCAGGCACCATTCGCTTCAGCCTCGAACGTGACTTTGACAAAACACTGCTTCTCCTTCGTTTACACCGCACTGAAGCATGGGAGGCACAAGCACTCAATACCAACTCCCGTGCCGAGAACGAAAACAATGGCGAACCGGGGAAAAACGTCGACAAACCGAGCTTTATCGCAGGGCATCAGGTGTCAATTCGTGACGCGGCCTATGAGCTGGCGACCTACTATTCAAGCCACTTCGGTGTCCCGCCAGTCCTTGCAAAAGAACAAGCTCGGAGGGCGGTGAATGCAATCATCTCCGGGGCCTACAACCTTTGTGAGCGGGGTTAGGAACATGGAGCGGATCGAGCCAACAATGGTCTTCACCCTCCCCCCGGAACTCCCGGATATTCCGGGCAGCAAGCTCATGGGAACGTTCAGGGCCCGGTTCGCCGTCAGGCCCAAGCGAGGGCAACGCGGTGCTGTTCTGCGCTCCATGCTCAGGAAAGGAGAGCTTTGCATCACCGATGAGGAAGTCGTACTCATCAAGTCGAGTCGCAGGCTGTTCCGACGTTCCACCGAAACGAAACGGGTCATCCCGCGCAGCCAGATCTTTGATGCCAAAACCATCAGAAAGTATGTCTATTTCGACATTCATGGGCCCGACGGCATCCAACACGTCTTCCTGATCGCATCCAGCCGCGACGCAGCACAACAAATCCTCGAATGGCTCCCCGGACACGCAACGCCTGCCCATGAGGCCGAGCAAATAGCCCTGTCCAGCTACTCCGAACGGATCCGGACACTGGCACCGATCACATGGGCCACCTACGGGCTGATCGCGATCAACGTGCTGGTTTACCTCGCGATGTGCGCGGGTGGTGTTGGTGTCATGGCGCAGAACTTGGCAATGACCGTCAAATGGGGCACGAACTTCGGCCCTGACACACTGACGGGGCAATGGTGGCGCCTGCTCACATCGGTGTTCGTCCATTTCGGCCTGATCCACCTGATGCTCAACATGTTCACGCTGTACCAGATCGGCCGACTGGCCGAACGCCTGTACGGGAGCGGGCGATTCCTGATGTTGTATCTGTTTGCCGGTGTCACCGGCAGCATTGCCAGTTTGCTATGGCATCCGATGATCAACAGTGCGGGGGCGTCGGGGGCGATTTTCGGGGTGTTCGGTGGACTGTTGGTGTTCGTACTGAAATACCGCCACGAGTTACCGAAGTCGATTGCCGTACAGCAACGCGTCTCCATACTGGTACTCATCGGGTACAACCTGCTCTACGGTTTTACCCACCCGGGCATCGACAATGGCGCCCATCTCGGCGGCTTGCTGGGCGGCGTGTTACTTGGCTTGACCCTGGCCAGCTCGCTCAACCCGACAGCTCGCACAAAAGTGGCGCTTGAAAGCACCTTGTTTTCCTGTGCACTGGTACTCGCCGTCCTGATCGCATCGGTTTACCCGTTGGCGCGTTCCAGCGAGACTGCCCGTGAAGAGATTCAATTCAGGGCACTGGTTCTCAGCCTTGGGCCGACCGAGCAAAAAACCATGAAAGAGATGGCCGCGCTCCTGCGCCAACCTACGGATACGCCAGGCAAAAGAGCGATGATAGCCATCGCCATCTCACGAGAGGTCGTCCCGCAATGGAACAAACTGTATACCGCCGTTGACAACGCCCGCCTACCCGCCAATTCGCCGCAAATCGTGGTCAAGTCAGCCATGCTGCGCTACTTCGACGACATGCGAAAAATGTGTCGCCTGAGCTCAATGATGATCGCGCGCGAGCCCACTCCGGATCCGGCATTGCTGGCCCAGGTCAAGACGCTCAAGAGTGACTCGATGGAACAGATCGCCGTGCTTCAGCAACTGGCCGCGGCCAACAAGCAAGGTGGGCGTCATTGAAAGCGGCCATCCCCGAGCCTGCTGATCACCAGCGGCACGCTCAACGCCGCAGGGAGGCCAATGAGCGTATCACTGGCCCGATGAAACCTTGAACAACCCGATCGGGTGAACACATTCACCGTCACCAGTCTGTCCATGATTGGCCGCCTCCAGGTTGCGGCCGGGGCAATCCCGGCCTATGTTCCAAGCGATACATTTATCTGCGACCAGCCGCCCCAGCCTGCTGTCCATCCAATACGAACGCCCCCGTAACGAGGTGACACATGCCGAACAACTCCCGCCCCGCCGTACTCGAACTGATCGGCAATACGCCGCTGGTGCGCGTCAGCCGCTTCGATACCGGCCCGTGCACGTTGTTCCTCAAACTTGAATCGCAGAACCCTGGCGGCTCGATCAAGGATCGTATCGGCCTGGCAATGATCGATGCGGCCGAGCGCGATGGGCGCCTGCGTCCCGGCGGCACCATCGTCGAAGCGACTGCCGGCAACACCGGTCTCGGCCTGGCCCTGGTCGGCCGGGCCAAGGGCTATCGGGTCGTGCTGGTGGTCCCCGACAAGATGTCCACCGAAAAAGTCCTGCACCTCAAGGCCATGGGCGCCGAGGTGCATATCACCCGCTCCGATGTCGGCAAGGGCCATCCCGAATACTACCAGGACGTCGCCGCGCGGCTGGCGCGGGATATTCCCGACGCGTTCTTCGCCGATCAATTCAACAACCCGGCCAACCCGCTGGCCCATGAAACCAGTACAGCGCCAGAGATCTGGGCACAAACCCAACACGACTTGGACGCCATCGTCGTCGGCGTCGGCTCGGCCGGCACCCTGACCGGGCTGACCCGTTTCTTCCAACGCGTACAACCGGACCTGGCCATGGTCCTGGCCGATCCCGTCGGCTCGGTCATGGCCGAATACAGCCGCAGCGGCACCATCGGCACCGCGGGTTCCTGGGCCGTGGAAGGCATCGGCGAAGACTTCGTCCCGTCGATTGCCGACCTGTCCAGCGTGCGCAAGGCCTATTCGATCAGCGACGAAGAAAGCTTCGACCATGCCCGCCAACTGCTGCGCGCCGAAGGCATTCTCGGCGGCTCCTCGACCGGCACCTTGCTGGCCGCGGCGCTGCGTTATTGTCGCGAGCAAACCGAACCCAAGCGCGTCGTCACCTTTGTCTGCGACACCGGCACCCGTTACCTGTCCAAGGTCTACAACGACCAGTGGATGAACGACCAGGGCTTGCTGAAGTACAAGCACTACGGCGATCTGCGCGACCTGATCGCACGGCGCTTCGAGGATGGCCGGGTGATCAGCGTCGGTCCGGACGATACCCTGCTCACCGCCTTCCAGCGCATGCGCCTGGCGGACGTGTCGCAGTTGCCGGTGCTGGTGGACGGCCAACAACTGGTGGGCGTGATCGACGAATCGGATATCCTGCTGGGTATGCATGACGACGCGACACACTTCCGTCTGAGCGTGTCCAGCGTTATGACCAACAAACTGCAAACCCTGGCCCCCACCGCCAGCCTGGCTGAACTGCAGGCCGAGCTGGCTCGCGGGCTGGTGGCGATTATTGCCGACGCCTCGGGCTTCCATGGCCTGATTACCCGCGTCGACCTGCTCAATCACTTACGGAGATCCCTTGCATGAGTCAGCACGACAAGTCCGCCGCTCCCCGCGCCTTTGCTACCCGTGTCATCCATGCCGGGCAGTCGCCGGACCCGACCACCGGTGCGCTGATGCCGCCGATCTACGCCAACTCCACCTATCTGCAAGAGAGCCCCGGGGTGCACAAGGGCTTCGACTACGGTCGCTCGCACAACCCGACACGCTTTGCCCTGGAGCGCTGCGTGGCCGACCTTGAGGGCGGTACCCAGGCTTTCGCCTTTGCCTCCGGACTGGCGGCGATTTCCACCGTGCTCGAACTGCTCGACGCCGGCACCCATGTGGTCTCCGGCAATGACCTGTACGGCGGCACCTTCCGCCTGTTCGACAAGGTTCGCCAACGCAGCGCCGGGCATCGCTTCAGCTACGTCGACCTGACCGACCTCGGCGCCTTCGAAGCGGCGCTGCAGGACACTACGCGGATGGTCTGGGTCGAGACGCCGAGCAATCCCCTGCTGAGCCTCACCGACCTTGCCGCCATCGCCCGCATCTGTCGCGATCGCGGCATCATCTGCGTCGCTGACAACACCTTTGCCAGTCCGTGGATCCAGCGTCCGTTGGAGCTGGGCTTCGACATCGTGGTGCACTCCACGACCAAATACCTCAACGGCCACTCCGACGTGATCGGCGGCATCGCGGTGGTCGGGCAAAACCCCGAACTCGCCGAACGCCTGGGCTTCCTGCAAAACTCGGTGGGTGCCATTGCCGGGCCCTTTGACGCCTTCCTCACCCTGCGCGGCGTGAAGACCCTGTCGCTGCGCATGGAGCGCCATTGCAGCAACGCCCTGGACCTGGCGACCTGGCTGGAGCGTCAGCCACAGGTGGCGCGCGTCTACTACCCGGGCCTGCCGTCACACCCACAGCACGAACTGGCGCGTCGGCAGATGCGTGGCTTCGGCGGGATGATTTCGGTTGACCTGAAAAGCGACCTGGCCGGGGCCAAGCGCTTCCTCGAAAGCGTGGAGATCTTCGCCCTGGCCGAGAGCCTGGGCGGCGTGGAAAGCCTGATCGAACACCCGGCGATCATGACCCACGCCAGCATCCCTGCTGAAACCCGCGCGCAACTTGGCATCGGTGATGGACTGGTGCGCTTGTCGGTCGGTGTCGAGGATGTCGAAGACCTGCGGGCGGATCTGGCACAGGCATTGGCACGGATCTAAACCCCGCCGCGCAGGCCACCTTCAATGAAAGTTGGTGGCCTGCCGCCTTTATTTTAAACTGCGTTTTCCATCGGGCTGATTGAGTGGCCCAGCATCCCCTGTAATGCCAATCCCCATCACGCCCCCTCCGCAGTCGGCGCTAACAACATGATCGAAGTAACCGAAGTTTCCATTGCCCAGCTGCGTGCTGCGCTCGAATCCGGCCAGACCACGGCGGTTGAGCTGGTCCAGGCCTACCTCGCCAGGATCGACGCCTACGACGGCCCCGACACGCCTACCGCCCTCAACGCGGTAGTGGTTCGCAACCCCGATGCCCTCAAGGAAGCACAGGCCTCCGATGCTCGCCGGGCCAAGGGCGAAACACTGGGGCCACTCGATGGCATTCCCTATACAGCCAAGGACAGCTATCTGGTCAAGGGGCTTACCGCCGCTTCCGGCAGTCCGGCCTTCGCCAAGCTGATCGCCCATCGCGACGCGTTCACCATCGAACGGCTACGCGCCGGCGGTGCCATCTGCCTGGGCAAGACCAATATGCCGCCCATGGCCAACGGCGGCATGCAGCGCGGGGTCTACGGCCGGGCGGAAAGCCCGTACAACGCCGGCTACCTCACCGCACCGTTCGCCTCGGGCTCATCCAATGGCGCCGGGACCGCAACCGCGGCCAGCTTCGCGGCCTTCGGCCTTGCGGAAGAAACCTGGTCGAGCGGACGTGGACCGGCTTCGAACAATGGCTTGTGTGCCTATACCCCTTCCCGGGGCGTGATCTCGGTGCGCGGCAACTGGCCGCTGACCCCGACCATGGATGTGGTCGTGCCCTATGCCAGGACCATGGCCGACCTGCTCGAAGTGCTCGACGTGGTGGTAGCGGAAGATCCCGATACCCGTGGCGATCTGTGGCGAATGCAACCCTGGGTACCGATTCCGAACGTGGCCTCGGTGCGTCCCGCGTCCTATGGCGCACTGGCCGCCGGCACCGATGCACTCGCCGGCAAACGCTTCGGTGTGCCGCGTATGTTCATCAATGCCGATCCCGAAGCGGGCACCAGCGAGGCCCCGGGGATCGGTGGTCCGACGGGGCAACGCATCAACACCCGGGCTTCCGTGATCGATCTCTGGGAAGCCGCGCGCAAGGCCCTCGAAGCGGCCGGTGCCGAGGTGGTGGAAGTCGACTTCCCGCTGGTCTCCAATTGCGAAGGTGATCGTCCCGGTACGCCGACGGTGTTCACCCGGGGCCTGGTGTCCAAGGAGTTCCTGCACCATGAGTTGTGGGATCTGTCGGCCTGGGCCTTCGATGACTTCCTGCGGGCCAACGGCGATCCCGCGTTGAACCGTCTGGTAGACGTGGACGGGCCGAAGATTTTCCCCCACGACCCCGGCACCCTGCCCAACCGCGAAGGCGACCTGGCCGCCGGCATGGACGAGTATGTGCGGATGGCCGAGCGTGGCATTACCCCTTGGAACGAGATCAGCACCCTGGCTGACGGACTGCGTGGGCTTGAACAGACCCGTCGTATCGATCTCGAGGAGTGGATGGATCGCCTGGGGCTCGATGCGGTGCTCTTCCCGACGGTGGCCGACGTCGGTCCGGCGGATGCCGATATCAATCCGCAGTCGGCGGATATCGCCTGGAGCAACGGCATCTGGGTCGCCAACGGCAACCTCGCCATCCGCCATCTGGGTGTGCCCACGGTCACTGTGCCGATGGGCGTCATGGCGGATATCGGCATGCCGGTCGGCCTGACCTTCGCTGGCCGGGCGTATGACGACTCAGCGCTGCTTCATCTCGCTTCGGCGTTTGAATCGACCGGGACCAAGCGCTTGATCCCGCCTCGTACGCCGGCACTGGCAACGAGTAACCAGTAATCAGAAGGGGTATCGGTCATAAACGCTCCAGTGGGGGGACTCGACGAGATCAATACGCTAACGGAGATGCGTCGCAAAAAAATCCCGCGCGCTTTCGTTAAGCTGCTTGTGAAAGGCAACCCGCTCGAATCCCTTGGCATCGACACAGAGTTGCGGCGCATCCTGTTTCAACGCCACAGGACACGGGGCAAGAAAGGCAAAATGCGCGGCGCCGGAAACACGGTGGAACTCCGGTTTCCGGGGCAGTGCCTTGGCGAGTGCAGGCGTGGCTTCAGGCAGCACGCCATCGCCGCCAAACTCTGAAGCCCAAAGCTGCATCGGGGCTTTCACATTCGTCAGGTTGCCAGGGCTTGGAAACTCGTTGAGCGGATCCGCCAACACAAAGGCTTTGATCCGTGGGTCATGGGTCAACGGCTGCGTGGGGACATCCTTGTTACGCAGTTGTTGGCAAATGGGCCATGCCGGATCTGGACACGGCACGTTGGCGTTGAGGAAATCCGGATTGCCGCCGGCCAGTACAAGGCCTGTGTAGCCACCACGTGAAAACCCAAAGAAGCCTATCCGCTGCGGGTCAATCCTGGCGGCGTCAGGCGCGGCGCCCAGCATGTAATCGATCAGGCGTTTTATATCGGTCGGCCGTTCGACGAACGGAGAAAAATCGACGCCGTGGCTCATATCGGAAAAGGTGTCCCCCGGATGATTAATGGCCGCCACGATAAAGCCGGCATCAGCCAGTGTCTCGGCAAGGTCATGGTGGCCAAGGAAGGAGCCGCCGTGACCGTGGGAAATCACCACCAAGGGTAGCTTCTCTCCCACTACCGGACAGTCGCGCCGCCCCTTCAAAACAAAAGGTCCCATCGATACTTCCTGAACGGCATCCGCGCAGGGTGTCCAGATAATCGCCTTCAAGGCCGGGCCGCTGGCATCGGAGGGAATCTGAACGATCCTTATACCCGCTGCCTGCGCCATCGCCGCGGACAAGCAGAGCAATACAGCCAGGACTAATTGGCTCAAGTAGTTGCCAGAAGCGAGCATTTTGTTTTTCCACTCCATAGATGCTGGCGGCCCCAAGACTATGTATGCCTTCCCCACATCTGAACAAGCCCTGCCTGCAGGCCCCCCCTATTGCTACTGACACAAAGGGTGCAGCACTATCGGCTAAAGCATCGCGATACCTCAAAAGAACCAGGGAGGAAAGATGATAGTTTTGATTACCGGCGCCACGGGTGGATACGGCCGCGCACTGTGCCAGCAGGCCAGGGCTGAAGGGCATTTTGTTATAGCGCTTGGCAGGTCCGCCGAAAAACTTCGAACGCTTGAGGCACAGGGGCTCGCTGACCGACACCATGAAATAGATTTTCTGGATGAAAACATCGAAGAAAAAATAAGCGACCTGGAGCACACCCTGAAAAGAAACAACATCAACAACATCGACCTGCTGATCAACAATGCCGGCATGGGCAGCAAGGGAGCGTCATTGCTCAGTGAAACCGCACAAAATATTCAAAACTCATTAAGTGTCAACTGCATAGCCCCTTTTGCATTATCAGCACGCTTGATGAACATCTTTTCACTCAAAACCATTGTAAACATTTCGTCGCGCAGAGGCTCCGTGGAGCACAACGCAGCCCGCGACATTTCCAAAAAAGGCTGCTCTTATGCTTATAGAATCTCCAAATCCGCGTTGAACATGCTGTCTCTTTGCATAGCGGACGAATTTGGCGATCGCGTTGCCTGCTATGCCGTTCATCCTGGCAGATTGAAAACGGGCATCGGGGTCGCGGAAGCCACACTGGAACCCAGCCGCTCGGCAAAGCGATTATTTGATCTTGTTAAAAGCGCACCGCCGTCCAACCAATTCTACTCTCTCGAAAATGAGAACGTAGCCGTACTGCCTTGGTAAGACTCATGGCTAAGGTCATTGCTGTTACAACAGCTCACCGAAAGAGAAGACCTAAACGGCCTGATGTCTCGCCATGTCCTCCAAGCATCACAATATCGGCGAGCCAAATCGGCGAAATCGCGGCATCCAGTGATCCAAGATCTCAGCCGATGCCAGGATATGGTGCGCATGCCCGATCAATAGCCGGCGTGGCACAAAGCCGATATACCTTGAGTCCGCGCTGTCATCACGGTTATCCCCCAACATGAAGTAATGGTCGGCAGGCACCACAACAGGACCGAAATTCCGTAAGGCGCGTACCGTCGGCATAAACTGAACGGAGCGCTGACTCTTGTCCGCGAGCTCAGTCAACTTGATACCCGGGACTGACTGGCCAGAGGCGATAGGTTCGATGATGTCCTGCGCATTCAGGTAGGTTGCAGGGGTACCGTTGACCCACAGCACCTCATCCCTCATTTCCAGCGTGTCGCCAGGAATACCCACGATCCGCTTGATCAGGCGGATGCCATCCTTGGGTGAGGTGAAGGTCACGACATCGCCCCGGCGAGGATTATCAACCTTGACCAGGGAGATATCAGTGAGAGGCAACTTGAGGTCGTAAGCCACCCGATTCACCAGCACCACATCCCCCTCAACCAAGGTCGGGCGCATGGATCCGGAAGGGATGGGATTCCAATCGGCCAAGGATGTGCGGAAAACGCCAAAGCACAGCCAGAAAATAATGGCGTAACGGTACCGGCTCAACCAACGTCGCATACATCCTCGCAATACAGAAAGGGCTGCAGAGAACGCTCCTGGCATCCGCCAAGCAACCCGGGGTCATTTTTTGCCAACGTTTACTACAGCGCAAACAGCTTACATGAACAGCGCAGCGACTGGCGATGCCGGTCTCGGAGTGTGTTGTTCGGTCGGGGCGGAGGGTTCAGCTTTTCCCCAACAACGCCAACAATCGCTCGACATCCCCCCGCCCCCGCTTGGCCCCCGGCACAAACGCACAATACCCATGCCCAAGCTTCAACGAAACAGCGGAAAGCGCGATCAAGCGCCCCGCCTCCAACTCCCGTTGGGCAATCGCCTTCTGCCCCAGCGCAATGCCCATGCCCAACCTGGCCAACGTCACCGACAAACTCGATAACCCCGAGCGCCGACCATGGGCAGGGTCCGGCGGATTGTCCAACCGCTCGGCGGCAAACCAGTCGCTCCACGTAGGGTGCGACGCATAATTGGCCCCCCATTGCGTATGAATAAACAGGCTCTCGTGAACAAGCGCGAGGTCAAAGTCCTTGTTCCCATGTCGGTACCACAACTCCGGCGCGCACACCGGCAGCACTTCGTCATGGAACAAGGGAATGGCCTCACACGCAGGATAGTGATAGTCCCCGTAACTGACCCGCAGGTCCACGTCATGTCGGGCGAGGTCAACGGGGTCGTCCTCCACACGGACATCCACCGACAGTTGCGGGTAGAACTCCACAAGTTCCATGAGCTTGGGCGCCAGCCAACATTCCGCCAGGGAAAACGGCACGCTGACAATCAGCCGGGTGCGAATCTCGCCTTCCAGGGTGCGCAGGGTCATCGCGGCAATTTCGTTCAACGCCCGCGAGGTTTGCGGGTACATCGCCAAGCCTGCATCGGTCAGGGCCAGGCGATTGCCGTTGCGGACGAACAGCTTCTTGCCGAAGAAGTCTTCCAGATGACGGATTTGCTGGCTGACGGCCGCGGATGACACCCCCAGCTCAGCCCCCGCCAACACGAAGCTGCCCAGGCGCGCGGCGACCTCGAATGTACGCACGGCATTGAGCGGTGGTAAGCGTTGCATAAGCGCTCTTCCCATAAGTTTTACTAGGGGGAGCCTAACAATTTGTGCCGTTGTTGCGAAGTTTTTCGTGGGGTAAGTTGGGGCCATCTACAACGAGAGGGTCATCATGAACAACGTCATGGATCTTGAGCGCTTTCCACTCGACCGCGAAGGCAGCAATGGGTGGAATGAACTGGTCGATAGGTGCCGTACCGAATTGAAGCGCAACGGCATGTTCAACCTGGAAGGCTTCATCATGGCCGACGCGGTGCGTCAGGCGGCTGAGCACATTCGGCCAACCATGAGCCGTGAATCCCATACCCACAGCCGCACCCACAATATTTACTTCAAACCGACAATCGAGGGTTTGCCGGCGGATCACCCGGCGCTGCGCCAGGTCGAGACGGTCAGCCATACCCTGTGCGCCGATCAACTCAAGGGCAGCCTGGTGAACGAGGTGTACGAGTACCCGCCGCTGCTGGCCTTTCTGGCCGCGGTGATGGAAAAGCCGCAATTGCACCTGATGGCCGACCCGTTGGCCCGCGTCAACGTGATGAGCTATCGCCACGGCGAGACCTTGAACTGGCACTTCGATCGCTCTGAGTTCACCACCACGCTGATGCTCCAAGCGCCCGACGAGGGCGGTGAGTTCCAGTACCGCAGCGACTTGCGTAGCGCCGATGATCCCAACTATGCCGGCGTCGCCGAGTTGCTCGAAGGGCGTGATCCGCAGGTGCAGACACTCACCTTGCGCGCGGGCACGCTGAATGTGTTTCGCGGCAAGAACACGGCCCATCGCGTCACCCCCGTGCACGGTGCCCGGGAACGCATGGTGGCGGTGTTCTCCTACTACGAAAAACCCGACGTGCTGTTCAGCGTCGAGGAACAGCTGGGCTTCTATGGCCGAACGGCCTGATCCATCCGTACCACTCAAACAAGAAGATCACCCGTCACTGCTTGCCCCTGCCGAACCTTTTCGAACTCTTTGGGGAAACACATGCACGCCATCACTCGCTCCACCCGCACCCTTTTTACCTGCTGCGCCCTGAGCGGCGTGCTGTTCACCGGCATGGCCACGGCCAAGGATTGGACCACCGTCCGGGTGGCCACCGAGGGGGCTTATGAACCTTGGAACAGCACCCTGCCGAACGGCGAGATTTCCGGTTTCGAACCTGAGTTGCTGAAGGACCTGTGCGCGAGAATCCAGCTTGAGTGCAAGCTCCAGGCCCAGGACTGGGACGGCATGATCGCCGGGATGAATGCCGGCAAGTTCGACATGCTGATGGACGCCATCGTTATTACGCCAGAGCGCCAGGCCATCGTCGATTTCTCGCGGCCCTATGCGGCCACACAAGGTGTGTTCGTCAGTGCCACGCCGGCGATGATCGCAACCGCGCCAAGCACGCAGACGGTAAAACTCAGCGGTGACCCCATCCAGGATCAAGCCGCCATCGAGAAGCTCAAGGCCCTGGTCAAAGGCAAGACCATCGGCATCCAGTCGGGAACGGCCTACACGGACTTCGTGGAGAAAAACTTCAAAGGCGTGGCGACCATCAGGACCTACAAGAAGTCCGGTGAGCACATGATGGACCTGAACGCCGGCCGCATTGATTTTGCCTTTGACGACGTGACGTTCTTTTCCTCCGCGCTGCAAAATCCCGAGAACCAGGCGGTGCAGATGGTCGGCCCGAAGATTGGCGGACCGATCTGGGGCCCGGGTGAGGCGCTGGCGTTCAGAAAGTCCGATGCGGACTTGAAGGCCCGGTTTAACCAGGCTTTGAGCGCAGCCTTGGCGGACGGGACAGTCAAGAAACTCTCGGAAAAATGGTTCAAGGCCGATATAGCGCCTTGACACCCTTATAAGGGGGCGGCGGGAGGGGGCGGCATCTACTGCGAGCCTTATCAGCAGCCATAGATGCCCTAACGCTCATAATTCATTTGAAATGCTGGCTATTTGCCGGTATTTCTATGCGCCTTTTTTAAGAGCAAAGAAGCTGAATTTCTTGAACCGGGCTGAAAGTAAAATCGGGCAGACTCCTCCGTCGAGGAACCGGAACGGGTTTGCCATGGGCCACTTCTGCGTCTGGCTGGTGTTCGGCACTGTTTTCTATCTGGGCCACGAGTTGGACCGGATCTTTGGACTTTATCTTCTCCTGGTCCCCCTGCTCGTTATCCCTGCCCTGATCGCCTCGTGTGCTTTTGTCATAGGCCTTGTGGCCAATCTATGGGCCCGTCGATGGCGAAGGTTGATGTCTGTTGTCGCGGCACCCGCCGTGACGATCGGGCTACTGGCGGCATCGACCCATTATCAAATAAGCCCCGAATGGATTCATTTTCAGCTGACCCGCAGTCATTACACGGAACTGGTGCGCAACCTGCCCGGACCGTCTCCCAAGTATCAGGAATGGGACTGGGGTGAAACCGGTGGAGCTGGCAGCGCAAATATCTTCCACAGTCTTGTCTACGATGAAACGGACAACCCACTTAATCGGCCCGAACAATCGGGACACAATGAAGCGATCTCTTCAGCGCGACCGTGTGGGGATCATTTCTTTTTAGTCACTGATACTTTTCAGTGAATGGTAAAAAACCTTTCTTAAGGCACGGGACCGGGCTTCCTGCCGATTCGCGGGATGTAAGACGAATAGGCTTCGGCCACCAGGGCTGTTATCTGCTCGACATCATCTTGAGTGGCCTTGCGAATACTCGTCTGTACATCCATTGCATGACCACTCGGAGATAGGTGATGGGGAGCGGAAACTGGCCGGCGTCAATTCCCGGCTGAAGCAGCCTTCGATCATCGCGCTAGAAAAGGCTCGATCAGCGTCGCGAACCACTCGATAAACATGCCGAGCCGGCGCGAGCGCTGTCGCCGATCAGGATACAACACCGAAACCGTCATGGGTGCCGCTCGGTACGCGGGCATGACTTCAACCAGAACCCCGGCCTCCAGCAGATGCCGGACATCGAACAACGGTACCTGGATCAGTCCCAGCCCGGCACAGCAGCTGGCGATATAGTTTTCAGCGTTGTTCACCACGACCTGGCTGGGCAGTGCCCGGGACTGTTCGACACCCTCGAGGACGTATTCCCAAGGTAACTCCTGGCCACCGAGGGTGGGCGCGTAGCCGATACACAGATGACCGTCCTCCAGATCATCAGGATGCTCCGGCACACCCCATTCGGCCAGATACCCCGGGCTCGCGCAGTTGACCAGTAGCACCTGCCCCAAGGGTTTTACCACCAGGCTGCTGCTCTCTGGCGTGCCGAAACGGATCACGCAATCGACCCCCTCCTCTATCGGATTGATGGCCCGATCAGTGGAGCCCAAACAGAGTTGAAGTCCTGGGTAGCGACGCAGCAAGTCGGGCAATGCCGGGATGATCAGGCGCCGGGCGATGCGACTGGGTGCATCGACACTCAGCCGCCCCAAGACGTGCTGCTGATGGGTCTGGAACAGTTGGTCGATATCATCGATATCCAGCAGCACCCGCCGTGCACGCTCCAGCAACTGGCTGCCGTCGGCGGTCAGGCTGACCTTGCGCGTGGTGCGATGCAGCAGGCGCGTGCCGACATCCGCCTCCAGTTTCTGCACAGCCGCGGACACCGTCGCCCGTGGCAGTTTCAACACCCGCGCGGCCTGGATGAAACTGCCCAGCTCGGCCACCTGAAGAAAGACCCGGTATTGCTCAATTCTGTCCATAGGCCGTCAATGCTTGAGGGTTGCGTGGGCGTGCCGGGCTCGATAGCGCCTGACCACGCGTCCTTCAATAACACACACCACCAGCATCACCGCCGTGGTCAGCCAGCTCATCATCAGCAGGTCCGTGGTATAGGCGACGGGCACCAGCGCCAGCAGTAACAGCAGCCCGGCGAGATGGGATTTGGGCACCACCCGATACACCACACGCTTGTACAGAATGCTGCCGAACAGGTAGATCATCGGACCGGCCACAAGGGTAATGGCATCGACCATCGACAGGTGCCTGTCGGGATGCAGCATCACCAGATCGTTACCCACGGCCGTGGTGATGATCCCCGCCACCAGAATGGCGTGGATATAGTGAAAGTAGGCGCCGATACGGCCCGGATCCTCGGCGCTGGTGATGCGCTGCGTGGCGTCCTTGCCGGCGGTTCCGAAGTACAACCACCACATCGCCAGGGTACCGAGGAACGTCGCTCCCAGGCCCAGCAGGATAGCCATGTCCCAATGCCCGGTTTCGCCCAGGACCGCGCCGCTGGCCAGCAGGGTTTCGCCCAGGGCGACAATCACGAACAACTGGCAGCGCTCGGCCAGATGGCCGCCTTCGATGGTCCAGTCACTCGTACGCGAACGTCCCAGGCCGGGGAAGGCAAAACCGAACATGGGCGAGATGTACTCGCACAACACGGCGATCAACCAGAGGCCAATGCGCAGCGGCCCGTCCACACAGGCACCGGCCACCCAGAACACTGCGGCCACCACCACCCAGCCGAGCATGCGTCTGAAATTGGGCGCCAGGGGATGCTCACGGGGCAGTTGCAACACGATAAAGCCCGTGCGCCCGACCTGTATCGAGACATAGGCCAGGGCAAAAACCGGTCCGCGCCCGGCAAAAGCCTCGGGGATACTGGCGGCCATCAGCAGGGCCGGGATCATCAGGGCAAAGATCAGCCCCCGTATCAACGGCGTCTCGGGATCGAACCAGTTGGTGACCCAGCCGGTGTACTGCCAGCCCAGCCACACGGCGAACCACAGGACCAGGGTCTCCATCACCCCGACCCCGGTCAGATGATTGAGCAAGCCGTGACTGAGTTGCGTCACGGCGAACACATACACCAGATCGAACATGAGTTCTTCGAAGGTCACCCGCGCATGATGGCCGTCGCGATGGCGAAGCAAAGGATGAGGCGCGTGCTGGTTTACGCTCATGTCCAACCCCGTGGCCTGGTAGTGTCGGGAAAAAGTGTCAACGCGCCTTGCCGGGGTTGCAATGTTTTTTATCGACTCACTTGGTGGTGTAGCCGCCGTTGATCAGGATCGTCTGGCCGGTGACCCACCAGCCGTCGCTGACCAGATGGCGAATGAACGGCACCACATCCGCGATATCCGTCAGCCCGGTATGGGAGAACGGCGACAGAGCCGCTGCGGTTTTATGGTAGTTGACCGCGTCCTGGCCTTCAGCCGGGTAAAAGAACGGGGTGTCCATGGGGCCCGGGCCTACCGCCGTCACCGAGATACCGCGTGCGCCCAACTCCTTCGCCGCGGCCCGGGTGAAGTGCTCGACGGGGGCCTTGCCACCGGCATAAGCCGCATAGAAAGGCGTGAACGCCCCCAGCAACGAGGTGACGATGGAGCAGATCTTGCCGTTGTCGTTGAGCTGTTTACCCGCCTCCTTGATAAAGAAGAAGGCGGACTTGGCATTGACCGCCATCATCTCGTCGTACTCGGCCTCACTGATATCGGACATCGGTTTTTTCAAGACTTTGCCGACAGTGTTGATCGCAATGTCCGGCCGCCCCACCGCCGCCACCGCATCCTTGAAGAGTTTTTCCACCGCACCGGCCGTGGTCAGATCGGCCTGCAACGCCACGGCCTCGGCGCCCAAGGCCTTGATCGCCGCCACAGTGGCCTCGGCATCCGGCTGGCTGGCGGCGCTGTTGTAATGCACCACCACAGCCTTCGCACCTTGTTGCGCCAGGTCCCGAGCGATAAGCCCCCCCAGATTCTTGGCGCCACCGGCGACAAGCACCACTTTACCTTTGATGGAATGGTCTGGCATGGCGTAGCTCCTGGCTGATGAAAGTACGCCACAGTCTAGAGAGGCATTGCACAAAGATAAGCCAGTGAAGGCTGGATGATCTGTCCAGGTATTACGACCAATCCTCAGTGGCGAGCGGAGAAAGTCTCAGAGAGATCCCCGCACCTGAAAAAGCCATGACTCATCAGCCACTTCTATCGACCGTTATCACAAACACCTATTTTCCATAAAACCTGGCAATTTCTCGTCGGATTGCCCTACAAGCCGCTCTATCTCAAGCCATTCAGCCTATAGCATCAAAACTGAAACATTGGTAATTTGCGCCGCACGTGATTACCCCAGAGTTCTAATAATGAAAAAAGTCATACTCAAGACCACACTCAGCCTTGCTGTTACCCTCGCTTCCAGCCCACTTTTCGCCAGTGGTATTGCCATCAACGAACAAAGCATCAGCGGAATGGGCACCGGTTATGCCGGTCGTTCTTCTTCCGCCGAAGATGCCAGCACCCTTTACGGTAACCCGGCCGGCATGTCGCTGCTCAAGCGCGACCAAGTCACTGCCGGCGTCGCGGTGCTGGATGCCAAGACCGATATCAAGAACACCAGCGGCGGTCGCCCGGGCGGCACCAACGACGGTGATATGGTCCCGTTCACGTCCGTACCCAATGCCTTCTTCGTCAAACAGCTGGGTAACGGCTGGGCAGTGGGTCTGGGGGCCTACGCACCTTTCGGCCTGATCACCGATTATGAAAGCGGCTTTGCCGGCAGCAACTACGGCCAGAAGAGCCAGGTCAAGGTTGTGACCCTGCAACCGACGGTCAGCTACGCCATCAACGACGTGGTTTCCATCGGTTTCGGTCCGACCTTCAACCGTATCAACGGCGAGCTGAGCTCCACACTGCCGATCGGTAACGGCTTTGTCGACGTCAAGGGCGACGACACAGCGGTGGGCTACAACGTCGGCGTGATTGTCCAACCGACCGACACCACTCGCCTGGGCCTGACCTACCATTCCAAGGTCAGCTACTCGCTGGACGGCCACACCAGCGTCACCGGCCTCACGCCCTTTATTCCCAACGCCCGCTACAAGACCTCCCTGGATATCACCACGCCAGAGAACGTGGACTTCTCGATCACCCAGAAACTGGATGATCAGTGGACCGTCTATGGCGGTGCCACCTGGACCCGCTGGAGCCGCCTGCAAGACATCACCATCAACAACCAGGGTGTGACCGGCCCGCTCGCCGGTCAGCTCACCACCAGCACCGAACCGCAGAACTGGCATGACACCTGGGCCTCGGCCATTGGCGTGTCCTACCGGGTCAACAAGGAATGGGTCCTGCGCAGCGGCCTGTCGGTCGACCAGGCACCGACCAACAACACCGACCGTTCCGTGCGCATCCCAACGGGTGATCGCCGTGTTGTCAGCGTCGGTGCCGGCTACAGCCCAACCGACGACCTGACCATCGACCTCGCCGTCTCCTACCTCAAGGAAGAAGACGTCAACATCAACCTGAACAACCCGCAGAAAGGCTCCTACAGCGCCCAGTACCAAAACAGCGCATGGGGCTACGGCCTGGGCTTTACCTACAAGTTCTGATTCACGGCGAGCTTGAAGCGCTCGATTGTTGGCTAGAAGAACCTGCCGGGTCTGATGCAGGTTGATGAGAGCCCCCCACACCCTGCGAAGGTCAGCTTTCGCGGGGTGTTTTGTTTTCTCAAGCCGATCAAGGAGCTGATACCATTGATGCATTGACAAGCCGAGTAGGAAAATATGAATCGTCAAAAAAAGCTGAAGCAGTTATTCAAGGCCAACGCCAAAAAGGCCAGTGCCAAACTGGCACCCAAGAGCAAAAACACGTACATCAGTAAAGCTGACCGATTGAAACTGGCGGCTGAAGCCGGTCAGGACCCCATCATCTCCCCTGAAAGCTGATCGATAACGGGCATCACGGCATGCTCGGCAATCGCTCCAATCTGTCATCGACTAAAATCCACGGACCATTCCCCAATCGTGGAGACTCAAGATGACCGGCAAAAACACGATTTGCCTCTGGTACGACGGCACCGCCCTGGAGGCCGCGACGTTTTATGCCGAGACCTTCCCGGACAGCGCGGTGAGCGCCGTCCACCGTGCACCTGGCGACTATCCTTCGGGCAAACAGGGCGATGTCCTGACGGTCGAATTCAGCGTCATGGGCATCCCTTGTCTCGGGCTGAACGGCGGGCCGGTGTTCAAACATAGCGAGGCGTTTTCGTTCCAGGTGGCGACCGACGATCAAGCCGAAACGGATCGCCTGTGGAACGCGATTATCGGCAACGGCGGCGAGGAAAGTGCCTGCGGCTGGTGCAAGGACAAGTGGGGGCTGTCGTGGCAGATCACCCCACGGGTATTGACGACAGCGATCGCCAGCCCTGATCGAGCCGCGGCCAAGCGGGCGTTCGAGGCCATGATGGGCATGAGAAAGATCGATATCGCGGTGATCGAGGCGGCGCTGAAGGGTTAAGCCGTACGGCTCGGGGCCGGGTGTTTGGATAGATTGGCAATCCGACTATGCTGAACGCTCCTGCCCCATCTGGAGCCCCTCATGACCGTCCGCCGTATCGTCGCCAACCTGACCAGCCAGCACCCCGCCGAAGTCGCAACCTTTTATAGCGAGCTGTTTGATATCGCCCCGGTGATGGACCACGGCTGGATCGTCACCCTGGCCTCCGACAGCCAGGCCCTCGCACAGCTGAGCATTGCCAGCGAAGGCGGTTCCGGCGCGCCGGTTCCGCAGCTGTCCATCGAAGTGGACAACCTCGACGAGGTCTTCGAGCGGGCGCAACGTGCGGGTTATGAGATCCCCTACCCGCTGACCGTCGAACCTTGGGGCGTTCGGCGCTTCTTCGTGCGTGATCCGCTGGGTACGTTGATCAATGTGCTGCAACACAGTGGCTGAACTTCATAGCATCCGGCGCAGCACCGGGTTGCCTCGGAACTGATGCCGCACCACTGCGGCCAGGTGCAATGCCAGCAGCGCGACCAGCATCGTGCAGAGCAGATGATGCAGTTGCTGAACCTCTGCCAAGGCTGGCACCGAGTGAAGCAACTGCGGCAATGGCATGATCCCAAGCAACAGCAAGGGATGGTTCATCATCACCACACCGGTCAGCAGTACGCCACTTACGCAGAAATAGATCAGGGTGTGGGTCAGCTTGGCGATGCTTTTCTGCAGGTCTCGGGGGCCTGTCGGCTGTTCGGACGAGACGCTCAGGTATAACCACAGGCGCCAGGCAAAGAGCGGAATAAACACCGTGGTTATTTGGGGATTGATGCTTTCCACCCACTGGCGAACGGGGTGATGCACGGGAAGCAAGGTCACACCAAAGCCGCTCAACGTAGCCCAGAGGATGACCAGCGCGGAGATCCAATGCAGGTAGATACGGGTGGTCGTGTAGGGCTTGGGGGGTGATTGCAAGACGGGGTGGTCCATAAAATCGTGCGGCGCCGATTAGTAAGAAGGATTTGCATTTATATTTGCAGTACCACAGTACTATCCCGCTATGCGCACTGCAAGGGTTTGGGCGCCCTACCCTCAGTGTTTGCTGGGTTTGGATGCTCTGCGTCAATGAAATCCCTTCGCCACAATCGGTAATACTCCCGGGCTTGTCGCTGTGAAGGCTGGGCACTAGCCTTTGAATGTCGCTGCTCATTCAGCGACCGGGCCTGGAAACCCGGCAAGAAATCAGGCGCTCGACGCCTCCATGGATTACGATTGCAGGCGTTTTTTTGTGCCCGCTTATCTGTGTCATGGCGGCTGTGCGCGGGAGACCTTCGGGTCTGCCGGGGTCCTGATTTCCCGGTTTCCAGCCTGCGTACAGCTGCCACCCTTCGCCTGGAAACTGTCAGTACCGATGCAAAACTGACCCACCGAAACAACCAGCTTATTGCTCCTGTCTGACGAACCTAAGACACGCAAAACCCGTCTTGATGTGCAGCTGTTGAACGGGTTCGACGCTCTCCTGAGTCCCGATTTTTTTAATAACGCCAAGCCCGCAGTAATGTTGGTCTCTGGTAAAGATGGGCAGGATGCCCGTTCTGGACTCACTCCAGAAGCCCGACTTCAGGATGTAAGTAGCCCCTTCCTGAGGCGTGAAGGAAAAAGGGATTTGACACACGCTATCCGCGAGTACTCGTCGGTACGTCAATACCAGCTCTTTGCCCACGGCTACCGGCGCTTCGATAAGACCGTCAGTGTTTGGCAATGGCGTGAAGCCCGCGTAACAACCTGATTCGTTGAAGGTCATGGCGTCCAGGGTGGTGCCATGTTCGTATGCAAGACGAACCGTCGCTGAAGGTTCGTCCGGCCGGGGGAAGAGATACTGCTGACCCTGAAGTAGTGAAGTACAACCGCTGAGCGCAACCGTTCCAGCTAACAGCGCATACCAGAAAAACTTGTTGTTCCCGTCCATCAACCGCTCCCTGATACCTTTTGAGCAAGCTTGCTCGTGATAGACGCCAACCAAGCTCAACGCACAGGATAGGCGATCATCTCCAACGGCTTGGACTTGGATTCGACCGTATAACGACCTATCTTCACCGAGGCCGAATCGCCGTTGGCCGGCCAGATGGCGTCGGCCTCTGTCTGAACCTCTTGCGTCGACAATTCTGGCGCGAGGGTTCGCAGCAACGCATAGGTCATGCAACGCATCAGCCGGAGCTGCTCCTTGGGTTGCATGAATTGCTCCCCTGTCGTCCATTGTGCTTTTACAACCCTTCCGTCTTCGTCCTTGGAAAACTTCATATCAACAGCGCCGTCCTGCACAAACATGGATTGCTGTGTCTGAGTGCCCGGTATCGAGTACGTCCCGGCACGAACATCCCTGCACGTGAAGTCCTCTTTAGCCCGCTCCTCCATGGCCTGTGACATTTCCCGAGGCGTTAATTCGAAAGACGGTGGCCTGACAAAGCCGCAGGTATAGACAAATTCGACCTTGTCGGGCCAACCCAGCCCGGCGTCATGCACCCGGTGAACGACCGCATCAAGGTAGCGCGGAGGATTGATGGAGCTGCACGTCAGTATAGCCCGGACCGTCTTGGTGACGGTGCCGTTGTGGTCGCTACTGACGGCGTAAGAGAAACTCGCCTGTTCGCCGAAGTCCTTTTTCAAGCCTTGGAGAATCTGCTTGTTTTGCTCGTCTGTGAGCATCGATGCCTGTGCCAGACGGAGACCATGGTAGAACCTTCCAAGCCTCGACCAATCGACATTGAGCCAGAGAGCAGCAGCTGACAACAGCAAAAGGATAATCAGTAAGGTACGCGTCCTGCGAGCCATAACGGGAAACTCTGAAGAGGTGCGGCCTGTATTGGCCAATGGGTTTCGGGTGTGAACGGGGGTCCATAGCAGGGGCCGCATGCTACTAATTAGCCACTGCCGTATTCAAGGCAATTCTACTGATTGTGCTGGTCTGGATAGTGCAGCAATCCGACCTATGTTGAACGCCTATGCACCGCCTTGAGTCCGTCATGACCATCTTTCGTATAGTCGCCCACCTGCCCCCCCCGCCGAGGTCGCAGTCCTCCAAAATGCCTCCTCGCCACAATCGGTAATAATCCTGACCTTGTCGCGGTAGAGACCGAACACTAGTCTTCGGTAGTCGCCGCCTATTCGGCGACCGGGCTTGGAAACCCGAAGACATAGCGCACAGGCGCTACCGGTCACGATTACAGGCATTTTTCGTCTGCAACTTTGCTGATGGCATCAGTGCGTGGGAGGACTCAGGTCCTGCCAGATCTATGCCTCCAGCTTCCAACCTGCGTATATCGCCTGGGACGAATGCGGTGGCTCTCACTTAGACGTAGGAGCTTTACCATGCACGTACTCGCTTCGCTCGACCTTCACACCTCGGACACCTTCGTAATTGCTGGAGGTGTCCAATGAACGACTATCCCCCGATCAAGACCCTCGGCGTCATTACCTTTGCCTCCTGCGGCGCGGGGGATCAGGAGTTGTTCCGAGTCAACCCCGATATTCCGATAAAGGACGCCATGGAATACGCCTCCAATCTGTTTTACTGCGCAAAGCACTTGGCCTTGGACGCTGCCATGGAGAAGGATGGGGAACGTTATGCTTGGGCGTCCCACTACCTTTGTGAAATGGGCAAAGCGGTGGTCGATGATCTGAACCAGAGAATACTGTCTCGCCAAAAGGCTTAGGCTGGGCAGCCGGCGGTAGCCTTCAGGTTGCCGCCCTCCTCCGGCGTTTCGTCCACCGAGTACCACCAGCAGGCCATACATTGCTCATCCCATAACAAAAAAAGCCCCACAACCGAATCCGGTGCGGGGCAAAAAAATGGGTCGGTTGCGGCCAACCAAAGGAGCGCGATAAAAAGCGTTTACTCGCCGACGTCAGATGCAATCCTGAGCCGCACGTTCAAAACTCGAAGGCAGAAAGTTCGACGCCAGCAAATGCCGCTCGTAGACGAACACCTTGCCACCCGTCCCAGCCTTGTGGGCTTCCAGCACGTTGTCCGCCGAGACCTTGCTCGTCACTACGATCCGGTAGCTGCGCTGGGTCTGCGAGACGGTCGGGTTCAACGCGCTGTGCTGCAATTTCGGTACGACGCAGTCGGCGTATTGGGCTGGGGTCTTGCTGGTCTGCAAGGTCAGGGTCGGGTCGTTCGGCGCGGAGGCACAACCGGCCAGCAACAAAGAGCCCAAGGCCATGGCAAGCACAAATGAAGGGCGCATCAATCTCTTCCTGAAAATAAGCAATGTGTTCGATGGCGGCGATTTTCCGGTTATTGTCGACAAAGTAGAACTTGCGTTTCGTGATGGTGAGTATTACGTCTAGCAATAGTTGTCCGCCGTGCAGGCAGCGACACACCCCATCACCACAATAAAAGACTCATAAGGAGGTCTCCTTGAGAACATTCGACCTGATCCGCGACGCCGTTTTGCCCGATTTCCGTGAGCGGGTGGCCGATTACCTGGTCCAGTACGAATCCGTACTGCTGGCCGAAAGCCCGGCCGACCCCGAGCTTCTCCAGGCCACAGCCAATCAGTTGCGCGGTTATTTGCGCGGTTTGAACACCACCCGGGTGCTGGGCATGGCGGAGTGGGAGGAGCTGGATCGGCGGGTGGTGAATACCTGGCTTTAGCGGCCAAGTATAAGTGGTGCCTCACCCGCACAAGGCCCACGGCCTCCTCCTGCATTGAGCAACGACAGACGATCAGCCCTTCCCGACCGCCTGTATACGCTCAACCACGCGACTGGCCAGGTCATCGGGGCGAAACTTGGCCAAAAAGTCGTCCGCCCCGACTTTCTTGATCATCGCCTGGTTGAAAATGCCGGATAAGGACGTGTGCAAAACAATATGCAGCTTCTGCAGCCGAGGATCATTTCTCACCTCCGCCGTCAGGGTATAACCGTCCATCTCCGGCATTTCTATATCGGAGATCATCATCAGCAGATCGTCCGCCGGCGACTTTCCCTCGTCGAGCATGCCATGCAGGTAGTCCAGGGCCTGGCGACCATCGTTGAGCGCTATCACCTTCACACCCACCGACTCCAGGCAGCGACTGACCTGCTTGCGGGCCACGACCGAGTCGTCCACCGTCAGTACCAGGAATTCGGGGGCCTTGGCATTGGTCTGGGCATCGATCACCCCCAGGGAGATGACTTCGCTGGTGGGCGCCACCTCGGACAACACCTTCTCGACATCAATGATTTCCACCAGCCGGTTATCGACCCGGGTCACGGCGGTCAGGTAATGATCGGAGCCACTGCCCTTGGGTGGCGGATGAATGTCCTCCCAGTTCAGGTTCACAATATGCTCGACCGCCGAGACCAGAAAACCCTGGGTCTTGGTGTTGTACTCGGTAATGATCACAAACGCCGAGGCCATGTCCTGGACCCCAGGCAAACCGGTAGCCCGCGCCAGGTCCAGGATCGGAATGGAGGTGCCGCGAATATTGGCCACACCGCAGACCACGGGGTGGGACTTGGGCATGATATGCAACGCCGGACAGGGCATGACCTCTCGCACCTTGAACACGTTGATGCCATAGAGTTGGTGTTCATCGAAGCGGAACAACAGCAATTCGAGGCGATTCTGCCCCACCAGCTGGGTTCGACTGTTCACGGAATCCATCAGACCTGCCATCACCACCCCCTTGAGCATTCAATTGCCAATCCCCGCCAACACTGGTCGGGAGTGGTTGGATATCGTTGGTCCGTCACCTGCGCAGTGCTTCCGAAATGCGTAAACGCAATCAGGCGGATCGCGCAATAGAGGCCGTGAGCACTGACTGGCGTTAAAAAATCATCGCTGCATGCGTGCCCCTCCACCATCGGTGCATCCCTATTTTTGGGTAGGGATAACAGGACATAGGGTAGGAAATTCCCTAGAGCGTAGCTCGTCTGATCGTTCTCCGTCTGCAAGGGGCAATGCCATCACCGTTCGAACATGAAATTCCCGTCATCCACAAAAGCGTCATAAAGCCATCATGCAATATTGTTACAACCGCTGGCGTAGTTCCTCATTAAGAGCCCGACGCCGTGAACCTTCGTTTCGCCTTTCTCCGCAAGCCCTCCCAACGACCTGCCCTGCTGCGCCGCCTGAGTATCGGCAAGCGCCTGCTGGCCAGCTTCGGGCTCTGTGCCCTGTTGCTGGTCGCCCTGGGCGGGTTGTGCCTGACGGCCATGCAGCACATTCGCCATGACGGCGAGTTGATCGAGCAAGGACCGCTGTCGAGTATCGCCCAGGCCGACGCCATCGCCATCGACCTGGCCAAGATGCGCACCGAAGCCGCGCTGTTGCTGGTGTATGCCAACGACCCGGCCGAACTGACCAACCGCAAGATCAACCTGCAACAGCTCAGTGCCGAGGTGAGCCAGGGGTTTACCGAGTACCTGGCCAAGGTTCCGGAAGGCACCGAACGGGACTCGATCAAGTTGCTGCAGGACGCTTCGCAGCAATTTGTCACCCTGTTCAAGCAGGCCATCGACCTGGTCGAGCAGAAGAAAATGAGCGAGGCCACCAACCTGTCCAACAACGACCTGGCCAACCAGGGTTCGATGATGGACATGCAGGTGCAACTGCTCCGTGAGCTGAACAAGCAGACCACCGCGCAGGCCCTGGAAAACACCGCCAGCACCTTCAAGAAGGTCCAGCTGTTGCTACCGATTGTCATCGGCGTGGCGCTGGTGCTGATGCTGTTGCAGGCCTGGCGCCTGAGCGTGAGCATCACCCGGCCGCTGCGCCAGGCCTTGCAGGTGGCCAAGACCGTGGCCGCCGGCGATCTCAGTCAATTGGTGGTCGCCCATGGCCAGGACGAAGTGGCGCAACTGCTGCAGATGCTCGGGCATATGCGCGATCAACTGCACGCGGTGATCAATCAGATCGGTGGCGCCGTCGGCCGCTTGAACGCGGCCACCCAGGAGATGGGCGCGATCATGCATGACAGCGCCCAGGACCTGCACCAGCAATACGGCGAGATTGAACACGCCGCCACCGCCGTCACCCAGATGAGCCAGGTGGTGGAGGAAGTGGCGCGCAATGCGGTGGAGACCTCCAGCGAGTCCCGCAGCTCCAGCACCGCCGTGCGCGAAGGCCAGCAACAACTGGACGAGACCATGGCCGATATCAGCGTCCTCGCCGATCAGGTCGAACAGGCCAGCCTTCGTGCCCAGGCCCTGGCGGTGGAGACCCAGGGCATCAGCAAGGTGCTGGAGGTGATCCGCAGCGTGGCCGCCCAGACCAACCTGCTGGCGCTCAATGCGGCCATCGAGGCGGCGCGGGCCGGTGACGCGGGGCGCGGGTTTGCCGTGGTGGCCGATGAGGTGCGCGGCCTGGCGCAGCGCACCGATGCGTCAACCCGGGAAATCGAAAAGATGATGGACGGTATTCATCAGGGCACCGGCGACACGGTCGTGGCCCTGGCCGAAAGCGCCGCCCAGGCCGGTCGCACACGCCAGCGGGCGCAGGTGGCCAAGGATGTGCTGGGGAGCATCTCCAGGTCGGTGGCCGGCATTGACGAGCGCAACCTGGTGATCGCCACCGCCGCCGAGCAGCAGGCCCAGGTAGCCCGTGAAGTGGACCATAACCTGGTACGCATCCGCGATCTGTCCATGCAGACCGCCAGCGGTGCGGCGCAAACCAGCAATGCCAGCCAGGAGCTGGGGCGTCTGGCAGTGGAGCTGGATGGGATGCTGGCGCGCTTTTCGCTGTAACAGGTGACGCCGCAGGTCAGGCAAGGCTCGGCGCAGGAGCATTTCGATACACGCGAAACCCGTTGGAGGGGATCGCTTATCGGGCTAATCTTGCTCCTTGCGCCGTCCTGAACCTCAACTGGAATCCTGCCGGGTGATCAAACCGTTATTGCTGCTACGTCGTCGTTTTGCCTCCCTGCGCTGGCGCACTCGCGTGACCCTCTGGGCTGCCGCGACCCTCGCCGGATTACTGGTGGTGCTGTTCGCCCGGCTGGCGGACCTTGCGCTGACACAATTTGCCCTGCACACCGCTGAACGCCCCTGGCTGCCCTTTCTCTACACGCCACTGGTTGGCATGCTGGTGGTGTGGATGACCACGCGCTTTTTTGTTGGAGCCCAGGGCAGTGGCATTCCCCAGGTGATCGCCGCCACCCGCCTGGCCCACAAGGGCGCGCCGGTCAACCACTTGGTGTCGTTGCGTATCGCCTTCGCCAAGATAGGCCTTGGCACATTGGCGCTGACCGGCGGCTTTTCCGCGGGACGCGAAGGCCCCTCGGTCCAGGTCGCCGCTTCGATCATGCATTTCTTTCATCGCTACCTGCCCAATGCACGCATTATCCGTAGCGAAGACCTGATCCTCGCCGGCGGCGCGGCGGGCATCGCCGCCGCGTTCAATACGCCCCTCGCCGGCGTCGCGTTTGCCGTGGAGGAGCTGGGACGCAAGCTGGAAACCAGAACCAGTGGCGTGCTGCTCAGCACCATCATCCTGTCGGGCATGGTCGCCATCGCCTTGCAGGGCAACTACAACTATTTCGGTCACTTCAACGTTCAGGAGATCACACTCGACATCGCCCTGGCGGCGCTGGCAACGGGTGTCGGCTGCGGGCTGCTGGGTGGTTTGTTCAGCCGCATGCTGCTGTGGCCCCAGCGCCATCGTCATTTCATCATCTGGGAGTGGCGCCGCACGCACCCGGTCTGGTTCGCAGGCGTCTGCGGGCTGCTGGTGGCGATCCTCGGTTGGTTCAGCGGCGGTATGTCATTTGGCAGCGGTTACAGCATCACCACCCATATCATTGCGTCCGATACCGGCCTG
Source organism: Pseudomonas gingeri (assembly GCF_013385425.1). Lineage (GTDB taxonomy): Bacteria > Pseudomonadota > Gammaproteobacteria > Pseudomonadales > Pseudomonadaceae > Aquipseudomonas > Aquipseudomonas gingeri_D. Next base: position 514,530 of record NZ_JACAQA010000003.1, read on the forward strand.
CCTTGGCACGCGCCTGTCACGCGTTTCCTCGCCACCCTCGTGACTTATTTTTCCGGTATTCCCGGCGGCATTTTTGCCCCGTCCCTGGCCGTCGGCGCCGCCGTGGGGGCCAATGCCGCAGACTTTTTCGGCCTGGCCGCGCAGCCGATGATTGCCCTGTGCATGGTGGGTTTCCTAGCCGCCGTGACACAGTCCCCCATCACTTCCGCGATCATTGTGATGGAGATGATCGACAGCCATGGGATGGTGATCAGCCTCATGGCCGTTGCGCTGATTGCCAAGGCGGTCAGTTCACGGATGAGCCCCGAGCTGTACCAGCAGATGGCCCGGGGGTTTCTTCAGTCTTCGGACGATGGCAGCGCCTCTAAAAAAGAAACCCCATAACCCAGGGCTGGGTCGCGACGAGCCAGCAGGCCTCCATCGAGTCGCGTGGCACAGGGGATTTGCATCTCGCCCATCAGGTTCTTATCATCGCGCTGGGTGCGCTGCTGCATACGGCACAGCGCAGGTTAAAGCATAAACGTTGGTCGGGCCGCCAACGGAGAATTGCTGTGCCTGAAAGACACCCAGCCTCGCCTTCCATCCCTCGCCCGCAGGCTCTGACCGAACGCGCCTTGTCGGCCCTGGAGCGCTTCTCGCATATCGAAGCCGTCAGCGGCATCGTGCTTCTGCTGGCCGCGATTGCGGCCCTTATCTGGGCCAACAGCCCCGTCGCCGACTCCTACGAACATTTCTGGAACACCCCGCTCACCGTGGGCCTGGGCGACTTCACGGTCTCGCGCTCACTGCACTTTCTGGTCAACGATGGACTGATGACCATCTTCTTCCTGGTGGTAGGGGCTGAAATCCGCCAGGAGATCAAGGACGGGGCACTGGCCAACCTGAAGCTGGCCACCCTGCCCCTGGGTGCCGCCTTGGGCGGCGTGCTGATGCCGGCGATCATCTACACCCTGCTCAACCACGGTACCCCGGCAGCCAATGGCTGGGCCGTACCCACCGCCACGGACATTGCCTTTGCCGTGGGTGTCCTTGCCCTGTTGGGCAAATCGATTCCAAGCGGCGTGCGCGTCCTGTTGCTGGCCCTGGCAATTATCGATGACATCGTCGCCATCCTGATCATTGCCCTCTTCTATGCCGCCAGCCTGGATTACCTGGGACTGGTGATCGCGGCCGGCGGCCTGTTGCTGGTGCTGGTGTTTCAGCGGATGGGCATCGGCAAGGCCTATGCGTACCTGCTGCCGGGGGCTATTGTCTGGTTCGGGCTGTTGAAGACCGGCGTGCACCCGACCCTGGCAGGCGTGATGCTCGGCCTGATGACCCCGGTCAGCTCCCGGCCCGCCAAGGAACAGCCGCTGGAGACTATCGGGCGGACGTTCCAGGAGCTGATGGATCGATTTTCCGCTTCGGGCGATAGCCCACAGACCGTAGCCAAACCCCTGAAGCAACTCCGGCAGGCCCAGCGGGAAATGTTGCCGCCGGTCCAGCGCGTTCAGGCCGGGTTGCATCCGTGGGTAGCGTTCGGCGTCATGCCGCTCTTCGCGCTGGCCAACGCGGGCGTCAGCCTGCAGGGGGTCAATCTGGACGATGGGCTGTCCCTGCATGTGTTCATGGGCGTGATACTGGCGCTGGTACTGGGCAAGCCCCTGGGGGTCATGCTGGCCAGCGTGGTTCTGGTCAAGCTGAACATCTGCAGGCTGCCTGAAGGCGTGACCTGGAGTGGTGTCGCCCTGGTCGGCCTGCTGGCGGGTATCGGATTTACCATGTCGATTTTCATTTCGTCGCTGGCGTTTACCGACCCGAGACTACTCTCGGCGGCCAAACTGAGCGTGCTCGCTGCGTCGTCCCTGGCGGCGGTGTTGGGGTTGCTCTGGGGGAGGACCCGGTTGAAAGGATAAATGGGTCGCCGGCGTCGGCAAGACGGACGACTGGAACCGCACCCTCGATGCCCGACGTGGCCAAGGGCATTACGGCGTCACTTCCAAGGCAAGCGGATCGAGCCAGCAGCTCAACCGCTTGCCGCATCACGAAACGCGTCGGCGTTCAGTCCGAAGCGCTGCATCTTGTTGTACAGCCCGCCACGGGAGACGTTCAGTTGCCTGGCGGCGACGCGGACATTGCCTCGGGTGTCCTTGAGGGCCGCGATGATCGCGTTCATCTCATGGGTGCCCAGGTCCAACGCCGCCCGGGGCTCAGGAACACGGCCCGGTACCGGCGGCTGGAGCCGCTGCTTGATTTCAAGCGGCAGGTCGCCCGGCTGGATCAACTCGGTCATCGCCAGGTTGGTCGCGCGCTCGATGGTGTTCTCCAGCTCGCGGACATTTCCCGGCCAGTGGTAGGCCAACAGTATCTCCAGGGCCTCGGGGGACAGGTCCAACACCGACTTGCGTAGCGACTGGGCACAGCGACCGAGAAAATATCGCGCCAGCAAGGGAATATCCTCGCGGCGCATCCGCAGCGGCGGGACCGTCAGGTTGAGGACATTGAGGCGGTAGTAAAGGTCTTCGCGAAAAGCCCCATCGGCCACGGCCTGGCTCAGGTTGCGGTGGGTGGCGGCGATAATGCGCACATCGACCCGCTGGGATTTTTTCGCCCCTACCCGCGTCACCTCGCCCTCCTGCAAAACCCGCAGCAAGCTGACCTGGGCTTCGAAGGACATATCGCCGATTTCGTCGAGGAAGATGGTACCCCCATCGGCCAGTTCGAACTTCCCGGCCGAACCGCCACGGGCCGAGCCGGTAAAGGCGCCCTCGACATGACCAAAGAGTTCGCTCTGCACCAGGTCGCGGGGAATGGCGCCGCAATTGACCGCGACAAACGGACCGCTGCAACGCTCGCTGGCGTTATGGATCGCCTGGGCGAACAGTTCCTTGCCGGTGCCGCTCTCCCCCAGGATCAAGGTGGTGGAATCACTGCGACTGGCGATCCGGCCCAGGTGCAAGGCGTCCTGGATGGCCCGCGAACTGCCCTGGATGGTTTCGAAGGTGTAACTGGCCTGGGTGCCGATAATGCGTCGGGTAATTTCTCGGATACGGCGGTTCTCCCGCAGCGAAACAATCCGTCCGCCCTGCTCCAGTGAGCACACCGACACCAGGCACGCCAGGTGGCTGCGGTCAGGCAGCTCGAAGGTGCAGTCCAGATCCCGCAGTCCCTCGCCGCTGCGCAATAACATTTCGGCGGTCAGCTCGCTCTGCCCCAGGCGCTCGAACGGACTGCCCAGCAGGTCCCGGCCGACGCGAAACAGTTGCCGGGCATAACGGTTGAGCGCCTTGATGCAGCCGCGCTCATCAAGCACCACCAGCCCTTCGTTGAGCACCTCAAGGACGGCTTGTTGTTCATCCAGCAGGGTCTGCAAGGCCATCTGCCGCGACACGGCTTCGGCCGCCGCCTGCACGGTACCCAAAGTATGGAAATGGAACCAGCCCGGCTCCGCGGTCAGGGTCAGCATGGCCAGTGTCCGGCCCTGGGCATCGCGGATCGGTGCGGCGGCACAGTGCATGCGCCGTCGACGCAGGCCAGTGCCGAAATTTTCCTCGGCCAGCACGTACATCAGGCGGTCTTCGGCCAGTGCCAAGCCCGTGCAGTTGGTGCCCTGGACCGACTCCAGCAATCGGCTGCCCACGGGTGTGAGGTCCAGGCCGCAGAAATACAGGGTCGTTCCTTCGGCGTCCGTCAGGTTGATATGACCCCTGGGGTTGTAGGCCAGCAACCCGCGCATGACTTCCGCGGCGGCGGTGATCAACGCGCGATTGGCCGACAGCGTTGCGGTCAGAGCCTGCGGAGCCACCAGACGATACTCGCCGTCCTCGGGATCGAGACCGGCACTGACACTGCGCCGCCAGGAGTCCCAGATCACCTGCCTGACCCCTTCCGGTCGATCCTGATGCCCTTGCCGGCAAGCCAACCAAGCCTGCTCCAGGGCGGCAATCGGCCCCTCGCTCAAGGATGCGGGACCCAAGGCGGTCAGATAGTCGAGATCCTGCGCACTGAAGGCCATCAGTTGTGGGTTCACCGTCATCGACATCCGCCTAAATGTTCATATTTTTGACATGTCAGTATAGACATGTCATCCGATTGAACAATCACTTCAAACACCCATAGATAAATCCGTTAAATATCAAGTAGTTAAATATTGGCACAGCCTTTGCTCCCATGCCTTGTACCAGCCACGGCATTGCCTGCTGCCAAGCCCTATGAACAACAATAAGACGGAGTCATTTTTCATGAGCACATCCAAGATCATCCGCCTGGGACTTATCGGCGCCGGTCGCATGGGCAGCTTTCATGCCCAGACCGCCGCCCGGCACATTCCCGGTGCCTGCCTGAGTGCTATCGCCGACCCGGTGCCCGGCCAGGCCGCCCGCCTGGCGGCGGAGCTGGGCGTGGCACGGGTCTATACCGATCCACAGCAACTGCTCGATGACCCCGAGATCGACGCCGTCCTGATTGCCGCCCCGGCCCGTAGCCATGCCGAACTGGTGATCAGCGCCGCCCGCGCCGGCAAAGGCGTGTTCTGCGAAAAACCCATGGCCATCACCCTGGATGAAGCCGACCGCGCCATCGCCGCCGCCGCCGATGCCCGCGTCACGCTGCAGGTCGGCTTCAACCGGCGCTTTGCCAGAAGCTTTCGCACCGCCCACCTGGATGTGGTCGCCGGCCGTATCGGCACGCCGCAACTGCTGCGCTCGCTGACCCGCGACCCGGCGCTGAACAACCCGGCCGCCTCACCGCAGTGGGTGATCTTTCTCGAAACCCTGATCCATGACTTCGACACCCTGCGCTACCTCAACCCGGGCGCTGAAGCCGTCGAGGTGCATGCCATGGCCGATGCCCTGATCGCCCCGGAGTACAAGGACAAGGGCCTGCTGGACACCGCCGTGGTGACGATCCGCTTCGACAACGGCGCCATCGCCACGGCCGAGGCCAACTTCCAGGCGGTGTATGGCTACGATGTGCGCGGGGAAGTCTTCGGCAGCGCCGGCATGCTGACCATGGGCAACGTCAATGACTCGGACCTGGTGCGCTATCTGGCCGGCGGTATCCAGGCCGACACGCTGCGCCTGGACACCGACCTGCTGCGTGATGCCTACATTGCCGAGCTCAATCACTTTGTCGGCTGTGTACGTTCCGGGGAAAAACCCCTGGCCAGCGGCGAAGATGCCCGGGCGGCACTGGCCATTGCCCGCGCCTGTATCGAGTCCTTCCAGCAAGGTAAAACCGTACGTGTGCAAGGAGCCCATTGATGAGCTTTTCACCCTTCAAGCTGGCGATCAGCGCCGAAATGGTTTTCCTCGACCTGCCGTTTACCGAGCGCGTCAAACGCATTCATGCACTGGGCTTCAGCGCCGAAATCTGGGACTGGACAAAAAAGGACATCGCCGCCCTGGTCGCCACCGGTGCCGACTTCACCTCCATGACCGGCTATATCTCGGGCAACCTGACCGACCCCGAAGAGATCCGCCAGTTGCTCGACAGCGCCCGGGAATCCCTGGCCGTTGCCGCGCAACTGAACTGCCCGAGCCTCAACCTGCATGGCACGGGGTTGGGCGACAAGGGCCTGCCGGTCAAACCGGTGGCCTGCACCACCGGCCGCATGTGGTTGAGCGCCTGCAAGACCCTGGAAAAAATCGCCCGCCTGGGTGAAGACGCCGGCCGGGTGTTCCTGCTGGAAAACCTCAACACCGAGGTCGACCACCCCGGTACCCCGTTCGCCCGCGCCGATGACACCCTGGCGCTGATCGAGGCTGTGGGGAGCCCGCATCTGAAGATGAACCTTGACCTTTACCACGCGCAGATCGGCGAAGGGAACCTGATCGAACTGATCCAGCGCGCCGGCCCCGCCATCGGCGAAATCCAGGTCGCCGATGCCCCCGGACGCAAGGAGCCCGGCACCGGCGAGATTCATTATCCGGCTATTGCCAGGGCCTTGTTCGGCATGGGATATACCGGCGTGGTCGGGCTCGAGGGTTGGGCCAGCGGCGACAGCGAAACGGCACTTGAGCGCTTTCGGCAGGCGTTCACGCTTGATTGAGGACCGGTACTTCCGGCGGATTCAACTTGCAGTGCGCCGGAGGTCTTCATGTTTGATCTTGATGAATTTCAACTCATAACAACAAAAGGAAAACCATCATGCGTCGCTACACACTGCTTTTTGCCACGCTGTTACTGCTCTTCAGCCAATGGGCCAGCGCCGGTTATCGCATCGGCGTCAGCATTGCCCGGGTTGACGACAACTTCATGACCTATGTGCGCAATGGCCTGGAAGCCGCCGCCAAACAGGAGGGCGTGCAGATCCAGTTCGAGGATGCCCAGGGCGATGTGGTGCGTCAGCTCAACCAGGTCGAGGGCTTTCTCGGCCAGAAGGTTGATGCGGTGATCGTCCTGCCGGTGGACACCTCCGCCACCGCCAATATGACCCGCGCTGCCGTCGAGGCGAAGACCCCGTTGGTCTACGTCAACCGCCACCCGGACGAACGTACCCTGCCCAAGGGTGTGGTCACCGTGGCGTCGAATGATATCGAGGCCGGGCAACTGCAGATGCGTTATCTGGCCGAGAAGCTGGGGGGCAAAGGCAGCCTGGCGATCATCATGGGCGACCTCGCGCAGAATGCCACCCATGACCGAACCGAGGGTGTGAAACAGGTGCTCAAGGACTATCCCGGGATCAAGATTGTCGAGCAGCAAAGTGCCGAGTGGCAGCGCAACAAAGGGATGGACCTGACCAGCAACTGGCTGTTGGCGGGCACCCACTTCGACGCCATTGTGGCCAACAACGACGAGATGGCCATTGGCGCCGCCATGGCCTTGCAGCAGGCCGGCAAGGCCAAGGGTGAGATTGCGATTGTCGGCATCGACGGCCTGCCTGACGGCCTCGCGGCCATCAAGCGCGGGATGCTGATAGCCTCGGTCTTCCAGGACCCCAAGGCCCAGGCGACCGTGGCGGTCCAGTCGGCGATCAAGATGATCAAGGGCGAAGCGGTTGAACCGGATGTGTGGGTGCCGTTCCAGCTGATCAAGCCGGAGCAGGTGGCGATGTTTGAGCAGCACTACAAGTAGTGTCGAATTGGAGGGTGGCGCAAGGCCCCCTCCTTTGAATCACGTTCGCACTCTGCTCAAGCGCTTATGGTACAGATGCTCTGCGAAGGACCACACAGCAAAGAACGCAGCGAACGAAAATAAGAACCACGAGAAAAATTGGCCGGTTTTGTCGCTAACCAAGCGTTGCATTTTGATGCAGCTGGCTGCATCCCAACAACGCGCGGCACAGAACTCGATGCCATTGATCCGGCATGTCAACACGTTGCCTGCAAGATGGCTCAGCTCAATGGGCTGCCCCTTGAGCAGGCCGGATCTATTGCTGAAATTGCTCAGTCTGACGACTGAAAACACCTGATAGCTCCCAGTTTCCAGGTTCTTTGTCACGAGGTCCACACCGGGGCCCCGATGATAGGCTACATGGTTGAGCGTCCCATTGAACAACTTGACTGTCTTTCCTTGAAGACCAAAATCCGAATGGGACGGAAATAGCTGAAAGGGCAAGCTGAGTATGCATAGAACCATGCAGAACAAGGCGTAGCGCCCTGCTCCATTCAACGAGCTGTACCTGATCAAATCGCATTATCCCTTGCTGAATTTATTTGACCCAACGCTTAAGCATAAGTAATGGCTAGACAATATCAGACACAACATGGCCTACATGTGCGGCATTTGGCTTGATTCGCCTCCATCCGAAGGTCGTTCAGCAATCATTCAGTTTGATAGGACTTACGAATCGAGGCGCAGACGGCTTGGCGTCGCCTGCCAGACCCTAGGCGAAAGCAGCATAACCGCGACAAGAAAGGCCACCTGAGACAGATAGAAAGACGCCAGCCACTGCTGATTCAGCGCAACGTAGTAAGTGTTATGGGCAACGTCAGCCACGATAATCGCGGCGGTCAGGGCAATGCCGGCCCTGGGCTTGATGAATAGCAGCAGCGCGGCCAACGGATCAAGGAAGGTCAACGCGCCCCAGAACACACGGCTGGCCCAGTGCGCACTTTCCCCATACCCGTAGTCCCAGAAGAATCCGTGCTGAAAGTCCGCTCGCAGGTGGTTGGCGGTGGCAACCAGCAGACAACATGCGAACAACACGCGGATGACGAAAGACAACCTGGGCATAGCGTGATTCGCTTGTGTGAAGTGGGCCCGACAGGATATCGGGCAATCACGCTACTTTCTCCAAGAATCGACAAGGTATTACCCGGTCATTCAAAGCACCCTGCGCCCCTCCACCGGATACCCCGGATCAGTAAAGCCATGGGTCGACGCATGCCCAGGCACAACAAGACCATCAACCAATTTCTCGTCATCAGGTCCCAGTTCCAACCCAAGTGCCTCCATGTAGCTATCCCAATGCGCCTCGGTACGCGGCCCCGCGATAGCAGCGCTGATCAGCGAGTTTCTCAACACCCAGGCGATCGCAAAGGCAATGGAAGTGGTCCCACGCTCCGCCGCATGACGGGCAATGGTCTGGGCAATTGCCAAGGACTCAGGACGCCATTCGGTCTGCTGGATACGCTTGTCGCCACGCCCGGCGCGGGTGTCCGCGGGAGGTGGTGCATCCGGTGCATATTTGCCGCTCAACACGCCACGCGCCAATGGACTGTAGGGCACGACACCCAACCCATAATTACCCGCCACCGGCAGTTGCTCGACTTCCGCCATGCGGTTGACGATGTTGTACAGCGGCTGGCTGACCACCGGCCGCTCGATGCCCAGTTGGTCGGCGATACGGACCATTTCGGCAATGCGCCAACCGTGGAAATTGGACACACCGTAATAACGGATCTTGCCTTGGCGAATCAGATCGCCGACCGCACGAATCCCCTCCTCCATCGGTGCGTCAGTCAAGGCACGGTGAAAATACAGGATGTCGATATAATCCGTGCCCAGGCGCTTGAGGCTGGCTTCGACGCTTTGCATGATCCACTTGCGCGACTGGCCCTGTTCGTTCGGGCCGGCGGTCGCGGACGACGGATAGCCAAACTTGGTGGCCACCACCCAACGATCACGCTGCTCGGCAATCGCACGGCCCACCACTTCCTCTGAACGGCCGGCATGATAGGCATCGGCGCTGTCGATAAAGTTGATACCGCTGGCACCGGCCTTGTCGATGATGCGCCGGGAGGTCGCCTCGTCGGTCTCACCGCCAAACATCATGGCGCCCAGGCACAGGGGAGAAACTTTCAAGGCGCTGCGGCCCAGATAGCGGTAGTTCATCAGTCACCTTCCATCAGCGTTGAAACAGGATGGCCGAGCAGGTGCCCAAAGCCGTGACGTCATCCTAGTCACAAGCCGATTGATGATTAAGACCAAAAAAACGCATTCGATCATGAGCCAGACTCATGAGTCTTCGGAATAACGCAGGGCCGCGATCACCAAGGCCAGCGCCCGGGACGACTGCCGACGGCTGGGGTAGTAGATATGCAACCCGGGAAAGGTCGGAAACCAGTCTTCGAGTACCCACTGCAAGCGCCCGGCGGCGACATGGGGCGCGGCAAGGTCCTGCGGAATGAACGCCAGCCCGCAGCCGCTGAGGGCCGCTTCGAGCATCTGATAGGAACTGTTGAAGGTCAGTTGTCCCTCTACACGCACCTGCAGTTCGGTCTTGCCCTTTTTCAGTTCCCAGGGATAACAACCGCCGTGGGTAGGCAGGCGCAGGTTAATGCAATTGTGCACGGCCAGATCTTCGGGCTTGCGCGGCGCCGAGTGAACTTGCAGGTAGGACGGTGCAGCAACGATAACCATCCGCAGATCCGGCGCGACGCGTACCGCGATCATGTCCTGGGCCACCTGATCGCCCAGGCGTACGCCAATGTCGTAGCGCTCGGCGACGATATCGGTCAACCCGTAGTCGGTCATGATTTCAATCTTGATATCGGGATACTGCGACATGAACGGCGCCAACCTCGGCCATAGCACGCTGTTGGCCGCGTAATCGGTGGCGGTGATACGGATGGTGCCGCGCGGGCTGTCGCGTAATTCGGTGACCTCGGCCAACCCGGCATCGATCTCCTCAAAGCGCGGAGCCAGGTTGTTGTACAGCTGCTCGCCCGCCTCGGTTGGCGCCACACTACGCGTGGTGCGGGTCAGCAGACGTACGCCGAGGCGTGTCTCCAAGGCGCGGATGGTGTGGCTCAGGGCCGATTGTGAAACACCCAGCTGGGCGGCGGCGCGGGTAAAGCTGCGCTCGCGGGTCACGGCGAGAAACGCCAGCAGATCGTTGTAACTTTCCCGGGCCATTGATGAGTTCCTGCCATGAATAGCCGGGATTATAGCGCCATGGCCTTTCGAGCACTCATGAACTGCACTCATGACTTCATGCCGGTTGATGACCTTAATGAATCTATCCGAGCCTCTTAACATGGGATACGGCTGCTACCGCGGCATTGCCTTTCATCCCTGGAGTCGACTCAATGAAAATATTAGCCAGCGCCTTCGCCACCTTGTGTTTCTCGACCCTGGTCGGCGCCGACCAGGGCCTGCCCCGCCCCGATCCAAAACCCTCGCCGGAAGTGCTTGAAGTCACTCCCCAGCTCTACAACTACACCACCCGGTTACTCTTCGGCGAAGTCTGGAAACGCGAGGAACTGGCGCCCCGCGACCGCAGCCTGATCACCGTGGCTGCACTGATCGCCCAGGGTCAGGCCGCACAACTGCCTTTCCACCTGAACCGGGCGATGGACAACGGCCTGGCTCAAACGCAGGCGGCAGAAGTAGTGACCCACCTGGCGTTCTACGTGGGTTGGCCAAAAGCGATGTCGGCGGTGCCAGTGTTGAAGGAAGTGTTCGATACCCGGGACAAACAAGGCTGATTGATGAATTTGCCTCACAAGGCAAAACAGGTTTGGTTGGCTAATCAATCCATTGCTCGCCCCGTATATTGATCCGGCCCAACAACCGGGCCTACCGGCCTCGGCCATTCAGGTAGACGTAACGGACGCCCCAACGGAGAAATGAACATGACAAACGTCACAGTGGTAATTGGCGCCGGCTCCATCGGACAAGCCATCGCGCGGCGGGTCAGCGCGGGCAAGCACGTGCTGCTGGCAGACTTGCGGGAGGAGAATGCAGCGGCGGCCGCCAAGGTCCTCAGCGATGCCGGATTCGAGGTCACCACGGCGAGCGTCGATGTTTCTTCACGGGCATCGGTTGAAGCGCTGGTGCAGACCGCCACGGCCATCGGCGATATCACCGGAGTGATTCACGCCGCCGGGGTCTCGCCCTCTCAAGCGTCTCCGGCGACGATCCTGCGGGTCGATCTTTACGGCACCGCGCTGGTACTGGAAGCCTTCGGCAATGTGATCGCCAAGGGCGGTTCGGCCATCGTTATCGCCTCACAATCCGGGCACCGTTTACCCGCGCTGACACCTGAGCAGAACAAGGCTCTGGCCCTGACACCGGTCGACGAACTGCTGGCCCTGCCGATGCTGCAACCCGATCAGGTGACCGACCCACTGAACGCCTACCAGATCTCCAAACGCGGCAACTCTCTGCGGGTCATGGCCGAAGCAGTGCGCTGGGGCAAACGCGGGGCGCGAGTCAACACCATCAGCCCGGGCATTATCTTTACCCCTCTGGCCCGGGATGAACTGTCGGGGCCGCGGGGTGAAGGCTATCGGCGCATGATCGACTCCTGCGCGGCAAAGCGCGGCGGCACGCCCGATGAAGTCGGTGCGCTCGGTGCCCTGCTGATGGGGCCGGAAGGCACTTTCATTACCGGTAGTGACTTCCTCATGGACGGCGGGGTGACTGCCCAATACTGGTACGGCGAGCACGTCCAGTAAGGTCCTGCCGACCAGGCGATATAGACCTAGGCCTCCAGCGCCGAAAGATAAAGCCGAACCATATCCTTGGCCTCCACCAGCAGCACCTGTTGCATGGCGGGCGCCTCCCCGCTGATCCGTCCCACGCCCTTGAACACGTTCAGCAGCGTCATGGCCACGGCCTTCGATTTGGCCGGGGCCAGGGACGGAATCACCTCACGCAATGCCACCTCGATACCTTCCACCATGGCCTTGCGAAACTGTTGCCGCCGGCTTTCGCTGGCCCCCGCGACATCCACCAGGTTGATGGCGAACTGACGCTCAGACTGCAGCGCGAGACTGAAGTCGATAAACGCAGAAGCCAGTTCCGACGCTGTCATGGTGCGGGCTTGCGCGCCCAGCTCAGCGAGAGATTCAAAGGCGTGCTCGACGTAGTTCATCAACAGCGCCTCAGCCACGGACTCCTTGGTCGGAAAAAACCGGTAGAGCGAGGCAATCGCCGTCCCCGAGCGCGCAGCGATCTCCGTCATTGTCGTCGCATCAAAACCCTTTTCCGTAAACAGCTCGACCCCAGCTTCCAGAATGGCCGCCACACGAATATGCCCTTTGGCACGTTTGGGCTCCTGACCCTTGGCGATAGGTTTTGTTGACATATGAGAGGATGTCCTTCACTATTTTTACTAGAGGATATCCTCTCATTCTAGCATCGCACCGACCCGAAGCAACGCCCAACCTCCAGTCCGGTTTCATCAAGGGGTTTCCATGTCCAACGCAGATGCTCATCTCGCCATTTCCAGAACCGGCAAGCTCGCCTCGATAGGACAGTGGAGCGTGCTCCTGGGATTGTCAGCCCTGTTCGCCCTGGCCCTGACCTGGGTCGGCATTCCAGCTGCCTTGCTGCTCGGCCCCATGCTGGGCGCCGTCATCACCGCCATCACCTTCGTCAACACCCGGGTGCGGATTCCAGGGCTGGCCTCCGCCTTCGCCCAGGGCATTCTGGGCTGCATGATTGCCAGAACCCTGGTGCAATCGCTTGCCGGTGCCGCCATCGGCAGTTGGCCGCTGTTTGTACTGGGCGTGATCGGTGTCGTCGTCGCCGCCGGTTTGCTGGGCTGGGGACTGACCCTCCTGCGGGTATTGCCGGGAACCACCGTTATCTGGGGGCTGAGCCCGGGCGCCGCCACGGTGATGATCCTGATGGCCGAGAACGCCGGGGCCGACGCGCAACTCGTCGCCTGCATGCAGTACACCCGCGTGATTCTGGTGGCGGTCATCGCCACGCTGATTACCCACTTCACCGGTGCCGGCGTGGTGCATGAGGTGCATTCGGTCATCTGGTTTCCGAGCATTGACTGGCTACCGCTGGCCCAGACCCTGGCCCTTGTGGTCGCCGGCCCGCTGGTCGCACGTCTGGCAAAAATACCGGTGGCCTCCCTGCTGGTGCCGATGATCGGCGGGATCTTCCTCACGCATCAGGGCTTGATCAGCATCGAGATCCCCCATTGGTTGCTGGCACTCGGTTATGCGGTTATTGGCTGGCGGATCGGCCTGCCCTTCACCCGACCACTGGTGAGGTACGCCCTGAAAGCCTTTCCGGCGATCCTCGCCAGCACCCTGGCGCTGATCGCGATCTGTGGCTGCCTGGCCCTGGTGTTCGTCTTTGCCGCCGGCATCGACCCGCTCACCGCTTACCTGGCAACCAGCCCGGGCGGCGCGGATTCCGTCGCGATCATCGCCGCTTCCAGCCACGTCGACGTGCCCTTCGTCATGACCATGCAGATGGCGCGCTTCGGCGTGGTGCTGCTGGCCGGACCGGCAATCGCGGCCTTCATCTCCCGGCGCGTCGCCCCGACAAGCCGCGCTACCGATAGCTGAAACCAGCAACCTTTATCCATGCCCAGCCTGAAGGTGATCCATGTCCATCACAGCGTTTTTTGCCGGTGTTTTTCTTTGCAATGCCCTTCCGCACATCGCTGCCGGATTGTGCGGTCAAGTCTTTCCCACACCCTTTGCAAAACCACGAGGAAAAGGCCCCTCGTCACCCTTGGTGAATTTTCTCTGGGGTGCCTTCAATCTGCTGGTGGGCCTTGCCCTGCTGTCGAGACAGCCCGTGACTGTCGGCTTAAATTCGGAGTTCATCGCACTGATGGTCGGAGCCCTGGCGATCGGGACTTACCTGTCCGTGCACTTCGGCAAGGTTCGTGCGCCCTCCTCCCGAGCCTGACCCCTGGCGTCGCTCTTGGCGAAAAGAGCGGTGGCGCGTCCATCGCTTATTGCGCAGTCAGAAACTCACGATACTGCGCCGCCGTCTGCTCCGGGCGCTCGACCATCGGCAGATGGCCCACGCCGTCCCAGCACTCCAGGCGCGCATGGGGGATGCCGGCGATCCAGGTTTTTGCACTGGCCAGGGGGACCATGCGGTCTTCACGCCCCCACAGCAGCAGGGTCGGGACACGGATATTGTTCAGCCAGGGCTCCATGCGCGGGCTGTCATGGAAGTCGTCGAAGATTTCCGCCAGTTCAGGACGCCGATCGATATAGGTCTGCGACTCCGCCGCCAGCAACACGCCAGGTATCCAGGGGGGCGAGGCCATGGTCATGGAGAAAAACCGATCGAACTCCGCCCGCGAGTGGATCAGAAAAGGGTTCCTGCCTTGCTTGACCAACTCTTCCACTTCATTGGGTTGCGGCAGGTTGACCCCCACCGGTCCCATCAACGCCAGGGACAACACCCGCTCCGGAAAATGCGCCGCCAGCCAGGTGCCGACGTAAGCGCCCATGGAGCTGCCGACCACATGCACCTTGTCGATCCCGCTGGCGTCCAGCAGTTCGACCATGCGTTGCGCCTGGGTCGCGATACTGTAGTCGCCCCCCGTTTCGAAACCACTTTTGCCGTGCCCGGCCAGGTCGGGAATGATCACCCGGTGGTCAGCAACGAAGGATCGCGCAAAGCGCAGCCAGAGGTTCTTGTCGGCACTGAAACCGTGGATCAGCAACAGCGGCGGCGTGTTGCTTTGAGTCCCGCCCTGGAAGGTCGACAAGGTCATCCGCTCAATCGCCACCGGGACTTCCTTCACCCGGGAGAGCCGTGCTTCCAGACTCGTGATCAGGTCAAACAGCAGACCTCCTACACGTGGATAGGTCCACCATCCCCATACGACGAGGAGGACGATCAGGGCAAGGATCAGGAACATCAACACTTCTCCGGAACAGGGTTGGCGAAACCAGTCTCCGCGCGACCGGTCGAGTCATAAAAACAGAACAGGCATCCGCCAGCAAGGTGCCTTGGCGGATCGGCATGCCAACGCTTGAGTGGCTTCTGATAGGCTGCCAGGCCGGACAATCCACACAGCCAGGCTCAGCCCCATGATCAATATCCGTGTCATGACGATGGACGATTACCAGGCGGTCATCGACCTTATGCGCAATACACCCGGCATTTCCCTGCGTGACGCCGACTCCCGTGAGTCGACCGCCCGCTACCTGGAGCGAAACCCGGGGATGAGCTTCGTGGCTGAAGTCGACGGCGAACTCGGCGGTTGCATCATGTCCGGGCATGACGGTCGTCGGGGCTACTTGCAGCACTTGCTCGTGCTGCCCCGTTATCGGCGCCAGGGCATCGCCAATGCACTGGTCGAACGCTGCCTGTCGATCCTGGAAACCCACGGCATCCTCAAGTGTCATCTCGACGTGTTCAAGACCAATGAGGACGCGGCCCGTTATTGGCAAAGCCAGGGTTGGCAGCTCCGGCAGGATATCGACCGCTATTCGTTTACCCGCTCGGGCAATCAGAACGCGTGACGCAACGGCTCAATAAACCCAGGGCAGCAGGCGCCAGGTGCGCGCACGATAAGCCTCGTACTCTTCGCCAAATTCGGCCTTGAGCAAGGCCTCCTCCGAGTGCATGCGCGCAATCAGCGGGATCAGCGTCAACGCCGTCAGCAACACCCCGACACCGGAGCGAAAAGCCAGTGCCCAGCCCAGCGAGTTGACCAGCAGCCCGAGGTAGCTCGGGTTGCGCAAAACCCGATAGAGCCCGGTGGTCACCAGCCGATGCCCCGGCTGAATCGCCACCAGCCCGCTGAAGCGCTTGCCCAGCACAAACACCGGCCACATCCGCAGCACACCGCCAACGGTAAACAGCAGCACGCCGAGCCAACGCACGCCCTCACCGCCAAAGGTCCACCAGCCCAGGCGAGCCGTCCAGGGCACCAACCCCACCAGCAGCAAGCCGAGGGCGCCGATGACCGGAATCACCCAGCGATTGCCGCGATCCTCGCGCACGCCGGAGCTGAGGTTAGCTTCGGTAAACAGCGCCGAGCCCGCCAACAACAGGGTCACCACGGCGATCGCGAGCAATGCGGGTTGGGCAGCAAAGGCCGACCAGCCACCGAATCCCCACACCGCCAGCCCGAGATAGCCCAGCGTCGCCGTCACGCTGAAAAACGCCAAGCGAAGTGAGATTTTCATATTGCCCTCGACGGGATAAACCTGATGCTTTCAGTGTAGAAGCATTCGTCCGAGCCAGTGATCGGCAACGCTCTAGCCCGCGGTTTACACGAGGTCCCCGGAAAACCGACTTATTCCATAAAAGCATCAACAAATTCTTTTATATTCTTTTATTGTTTATCCATGGACTGCAAGACTCGGTACCAGAATCATCCACCAAGTGTTGAGATCACCATGAAGAAATTAACTGCCCTCACTGCCCTCACCCTCGCCGTCCTCTCGGGATTGGCCCATGCCGACCGCCTGGAGGACATCAAGAAATCCGGCGTTCTGCGCGTCGCCTCGTTCGACAGCAACCCGCCTTTCGGCTTTATCGATGCCAAGAGCAAACAGATCGAAGGCCTGGACGTGGACTACGCCAAGGCCATCGCCGACAAGCTGGGCGTCAAGCTGCAACTGCAACCGACCAACCCGGCCAACCGCGTGCCGCTGCTGGTCGCCAACAAGGTCGACCTGGTCCTGGCCAACTTCACCATCACCCCGGAGCGCGCCGAGCAGGTCAATTTCAGCATTCCCTACTTCAGTTCCGGCCAGCAGTTCATCGTCAAGAAAGGCACCCTCAAGTCCCAGGAGGACCTGAACAAATGGCGTGTCGGCGTGGACAAGGGCACGGTCAACGAAGGCGTGCTGCGCGAGAAATTCCCCGGCGCCAAAGTCATCGCCTATGACGACACCCCGTTCGCCTTCACCGCCTTGCGCAACGGCAATGTCCAGGCCATTACCCAGGACGGTCCGAAGCTGATCGGCCTGCTGGCCAACGTCCCGGACAAGGACAAGTACGAAGTGCCGCCCTTCACCATTTCCAATGACCTGATCGGCGTCGGCCTGCCCAAGGGCGAGACCGCCCTGACCGACCTGGTCAACCAGACGCTGGTCGAGCTGGAAAGCAAAGGCCAGGCGCAGAAGATCTACGACACCTGGTTCGGCCCGGACACCAAGACACCGCTGGCCCGCCTGTACAAGATCGGCGACAAGAGCTGATCGCCCTCCCCGTCGTACACCCACAGCCCGCGCGGTTTTCCGCGCGGGCTCTTTGTATTCTGGATGGACACCGTGATTGATGTTTGGTGAATTGCTGGGCCCGCATTACCTGAAATGGCTGTTCGATGGCTTTCTCCTCACCCTGGCCCTGTCCGCCGTGGTCTGCCTGGTGGCCACCGGGCTCGGCTTCCTGGTCTGCCTCGCGCGCCTGGGCAGCTCGCGCCTGGCGTCCTGGCCGGCACGGGCCTACCTGGCGTTGTTTCGTAACACGCCGCTGCTGGTGCAATTGTTCTTCTGGTATTTCGGCCTCAGTGCCCTGCTGCCCGAAGGACTGGTGAGCTGGCTGAACACGCCCCATGAAGTGAGCGTGGCCGGCATTGAAATCAGCTGGCCGTCCTTTGAATTCATCGCCGGTTTCTGGGGGCTGACGCTGTATACCTCGGCCTTTATCGCCGAAGAATTTCGCGCCGGCGTCGCCTCGGTGCGCCCGCAGCAACGCGAGGCCGGCGTGGCCATGGGCTTTCGGCCGGCACAGGTGTGGCGTTATATCGTCCTGCCCCAAGCCTTGCGCACCGCCCTCGGGCCGCTGCTGGGGCAATACATGAATGCGTTGAAGAACTCCTCGCTGACCATGGCCATCGGCCTCGCCGAGCTGTCCTACGCCTCACGCCAGGTGGAGACCGAAACCTTCAAGACCTTCCAGGCCTTCGGCTTCGCCACCCTGCTCTACATCTTCAGCATTGCGCTGCTCGAAGCGGCCGGCCAATGGATCCGCCAGACCAAACGTTATCGCCAGGGAGCCGCATGACATGGACCTTTCCGTTATCAGTGACAACCTCGAGTACTTCCTGATCGGCGCCTACCCCGACGGTCCCTTGGGCGGCGCGGCCCTGACCCTGGTGCTGAGCGTACTGTCCGGAGTATCCGCCGCCCTCCTGGGCCTGGTGCTGGGCATAGCCTTGAGCGGCCTGAAGGGCTGGCCACGGGGAATATTGATCGCGGTGCTGGGTTTCCTGCGGGCGATCCCGGTACTGATGTTGATCTTCTGGAGCTACTTCCTGCTGCCGATCATCTTCCACGTGGATATCCCGGCGCTGTTCACCGTGGTCTGCGCCCTGTCGCTGATCGGCGGCGCCTACCTGGCGTACTCGGTCCATGCCGGTATCCAGAGCCTGCCGGACGGCCAATGGGCAGCGGCCCGCGCGCTGGGCATGCGACCCGTCCAGGTCATGCGCCTGATCATCCTGCCACAAGCCTTGCCGATCATGCTGCCGTCGTTCCTCAACCAGTGGATCTCGCTGATCAAGGACACCTCCCTGGCCTATGTGATCGGTGTCGGCGAACTGTCCTTCGTGGCGACCCAGGTCAGCAACCGGGTGATGGTCCACCCTACGGAGATCTTCCTGTTCGTGGCGCTGGTCTACTTTGTGTTCTGCTCCAGTCTCGACTTGCTGGCCAATTTCGCGAGCAGAAAGCAGACGGTGAAGCACGCTTGATCAGGCAACCCGGGGACTTAGTCAGTCCCCAGAAACTGCGTCAGCGATGCTCCCAGCGCATCGAACACCAAGGCAATACGCTGAACCCGTCGCATGTCCTGGTGCATGGCGATCCAGACATCCACGGAAAATTCCACCTGTCCGGGCAGTACGCGTATCAGTCCGTGACGTCGGGCCAGTTGGCTGGAACAGACGCCGATCCCCAACCCCGCGCGCAACGCCGCCAGTTGTGCGAGGTGATCATCGGTACGAATCAGCGTGCGCTGCGCCGTGCAGTCGAAGCCGCGCTCACGCAGAAACTGCAGTTCCACCAGATTGCGGTCAGGCCCGATCAGCGGATAGTCATCCAACTGCGCAACGGTATCCGGCGCGCCCTGCTCCGCCAGGAGTTCAGGGGTGGCATACAGGCCGACTTGCAGATCACCGACCTTGCGCGTGACCACCGCCGCTTCGGTCGGCCGACGGATACGCACCGCCACATCGGCCTCCTGCCGGGCCAGCGCCTGCAGACGGTTCGACACACTGAGCTCGACAGCCAGCTGCGGGTAGGTCTGGCGTAGCGTGCGCAACATGGGCGGCAATACCTCGACCCCGAGCAGTTTGCTGCTGGTCAGGCGCACCGTGCCCCCCGGCAATTGCGCATCCGCCGACGCCGCTCGATTGAACGCGTTAGCCGCCATGGCCATGGCTTCGACATGGCTGATCAGGTCCTTGGCCATCTCCGTCGGCAGCAGACCCGCTGGTGAGCGGATAAACAGGCTGACGCCCACGCTCTGCTCCAACGCCTCGATCCGCCTACGCGCGGTGGCCTGCGCGATGCCCAGCAAACGGGCCGCCCCCGATAGACTGCCGGTGCGCAATACCGCCAGAAAGGCACGCTGGGTTTCCCACTGTAGCTGAGGCGCGTTCATACATTTCCTGTGAGCCGCTGGGCAATTTTGGCTAATTTTCTTTCGTGAGGCGCGGCCTCATGCTGGTCAAGCATATCCCACGGACACCCCGCTTCGTCCGCCACCTCTACCCTTGAAGGAGTTTTACCCATGCCACTCACTGGCCAATGCCGCTGTCGCGCCACGAGCTACACCCAGGCTGATCCTGCCGAACGGGCTGCCCACCTGGCCACAGGGCCAGACGCCAGTAGCGTTCGCTAAATCGTCAAGAGGAAAGGAGGTAGTGATGAGTCACCCAGTATTCGCCTACGGCAGTTGTCGCTGTGGCCAGGTCGTTTTTGAACTGCGCGCCCCACCGATCATCACCACGGCCTGCCATTGCACCGGCTGCCAGAAAATGTCGGCCAGTGCGTTCTCCCTCAGTGCGCTAGTGCCGAACGAGCAGTTCGTGATCACCCAAGGCGAGCCGGTGATCGGCGGCTTGCACGGGACAACGCGACACTACTTCTGCCCTCATTGCCTGAGCTGGTTGTTTACCCGCCCAGCGGACAACGAAGCGATCGTCGGTGTCCGCTCCAGTCTGCTGGATAACCCACGACAATTCGCTCCGTTCATTGAAACCTGGACTCGTGAAAAGCTGCCTTGGGTCACCACCGGGGCCGTGCATGGTTTCGAGGCGTTCCCCGAATCACAGGACTTTATAACGCTGGCGCAGCAGTATGCGCAGCGGCATCAGGCATAAGGATTCAAGCAAGGCGCTATTCAACCAGCAATACCAGCGCGATGAGCGACTGTCCGTGCTGCCCAATGTGCAGCGTCTCAGCTCAACTCTCGTGATGAAGCAAGTCATTCAGGATCGAGCCCTCGCGCTGTGATATCAGCGCCTGTCCGCTACACTTCTCGGCAAGACAAAACGCCCTTGCATCACACTCAAAAAGATTAACCAACACAACAAAAACACCCAAAAAGATGATTTCACTTTAATAAAATAAACCTAAACTACACAAAGCCATTTCAACCACATGGATGTGTTGTTCATGCTCACAAAAACAACTTCAGCTTTCAGCGCCAAGTGGGCGGATACCAAGCTCAAGATCAGTCATGTGATTCTCTTTGTGGCGGCGGTCTGTATCTCATTGATCGGCATCAGCCTCTGGGGAATCTCCAACTCCCTGGGGTATCACCTGCATGAAAAAGAGATCGAGATGTCAAACCTCTCGAAGGCCTTGTCGTCCAGCATAGCCGCCACCCTCACCCAAGCCGATACCGCGATACTCGGTGTTCAGGAACGGATCAACGTTGAAGGCACTGGGCCGGAGGAGCTGAAAAATCTGGAGATCATATTAAAAGCTCAACAAAAACGCCTACCACAAATCTATGGCTTTTCCATTTACGACGAACAAGGACGTTGGTTATTAAACTCAAACGATAGAAACCAATCCAACTTGAACAACTCGGACCGCGACTATTTCATCTACCATCGCGACCATGCCGGTTCCACTCCATTCCTGGGCCCTCCGATCCGCAGCCGCCTGACAAACGAATGGGTCATCACCCTATCGCGCAGGATCGATCATCCTGACGGCAGCTTTGCAGGCGTGGCAATAGCCACTGTCTATCTTAAATACTTCCTCAGCCTCTACGACAGCATCGACATGGGCAAGAATGGCATCATCAATCTCACCTCCTCGGCAGGGCAGATCATCGTGCGTCACCCCTTTCACGACACTGAGGTGGGTACGGACATTTCAAGCGGGGAGGTATTCGCCTTATTGACGCCGGGTGTCGCCTCGGGCACCGCAACAATAAGGTCATTTATTGACAATGTCGTCCGCATCATCAGTTTTCACCGCGTCGATGGCTATCCGCTTGTGGTCATCGCGGCTTTTGAAAGAGATGAAATATTGACGGACTGGCGTCGAGAGTCCCTTGCCAGTTTTATCATATCGTCCATATTGCTGCTTATTCTCGGCCTGCTGGGCTATCGCCTGATAAAAATCATGAGCCAGCAGATTCAAGCACAAAAAGAACTGCAATTTTCCGAAAGAGCCTACATCGAGGCGAACAAGGCGCTCGGCCAACTGGCACTCGAAGATGGCTTGACCGGGCTCTCGAATCGCCGCAAGTTCGACCTGTTTATCGACTCGGAAATAAGTAAAGCCAAGCGCAAACCCGATGACCTCGCCCTCATCCTGATCGATATCGATCTGTTCAAGAAGTACAACGACCATTACGGCCACGTACAAGGCGATGAATGCCTGAAATCCGTGAGCACCCTGATCAAGAAAAATATCACTCGGGAACATGATCTTGCGGCCAGGTATGGCGGAGAGGAATTTGCCATCGTCCTCCCTGGTACCGATTATGTCGGCGCTTTTATCATCGCCGAGAAAATCCGAACAGACGTGGAGCGCAGTGCCATTCAACACTGTGAATCACCGGCCAAGGTCGTCACCATCAGCATTGGCATCAGTGCCTTGTCCGGATCAAAGGCCGACACCCCCGAGCAGTTGATCGATATCGCTGACAAAGCCCTGTACGTCGCAAAATCCAATGGCCGAAACCGGACGGTCATTTCCAACAATCTGTCCAGCGCCCTGGCCTGATGGGCTCCATCGGCGGCACGCTGCCAGCACTGCAGCTTGACTCAGCCCTGCCAGCCCAACCCCAAGGCCTTGTGCAACGAAGCAAAATTCTTCAGCAATTCACTGTCCCCGCTCACTCGATTCTGCTCGGCATCAAAGCGCGTGCGCTCGGCATTCAGCCAGTCCAGGGTGCTGGCGGTACCGGCGTCGTAGCGTTCTCGGGTCAAGCTCGCCGCGCGGGCCGATGAGGCTTCGATATCACGGAGCAGGACCACGTTTTCACGCTGGTGGCCGTAGCGCGCCAGGGCGGTATCCGCGTCGCGCAACGCGCCGAGGACCACGCCACGGTAATGGGCCCGGGCTTCGTCGACGCCGCCTTCGGCGCTGTCGACATCGGCTGCTACACGACCGAAGTCCAGGGCGTTCCAGGTCAGGCGCGGGACCAGCAACCAGGTGGCGTTGTCCGTACGCACCAGATGCGAAGGCGCCGCGGCACTGAAGCTGAGGTCACCCGTCAGGGACAATTTGGGAAACCAGTCGGCCTTTTTCTCGCCGACCTGCGCGGTGCTGGAGGCCAGTTGACGTTCGGCGGCACGAATGTCCGGGCGGGATTTGATCAGCGCCGCCGGGTCGGCGATCGGCACACTGGCGGGGACGCTCGGCAACGCACCCGGTTGACCGAGCCGGCCGTCCAGTTCGCCCGGCTCCAGATCACAGAGCACCGCCAGTTGATCCAGCGACTCGATAATCTGCGCCTGCAACGGCAGGCGCTGCGCACGGGTGGTCTGCCATTGGGTGGTGACTTGTTCCAACTGTAATTGCGAAGCCACGCCACGGCTGCGGCGTTGCCGGGTCAGATCGACCACCTGGGCTTCCAGGCCCGCCGAGGCATCGACCAGGGCCAGGCGGGTTTGTTGGTCACGCAAACCGACATAGGCCTGCACGACTTCGGCAGCCAGTTGCACCTGGGCATCGGCCAGGCTCTCGGCCGAGGCATCGGCGCTGGCAGAAGCCGCCTCGATGGCGCGACGTGTACCGCCAAACAGATCGACTTCCCAGCTGGCATCGAAGTCCGCCAGATACAGCGACAGCGGCCCGCGACCACCACTGCTCTGCTGCCCCGTCAGGCTGGAAAGGTCGGGAGAGCGCATACGAATCGCCGTGGCATTGGCACTCATCTTGGGCAGCTCGGCGGCCTGCCGGCCGTGCAGCCCGGCCCGCGCCTGGCGCAAGCGCGCCTGGGCCACGCGAATATCCGAGCTGTCGTTGAGGGCGGTTTCCACCAGGCTGTCGAGTTGTGCATCCCCCAGCTCACGCCACCAGTGGGCAACCGCCGGGGTGCTGACGGCAACCGGGTCCGCGTGGGCGAAACGTCCCGCGGCCACGGTTTTCTCGGCAACCGCGGGCGCGCCGTGGTAATCGGGGCCGACGGTGCAACCGGCGAGCAGGCCCACGATCAGGGCCGAAATCAGGGTTCTATCGATCATCGTGCAGGGCTCAGCGCAAGGGTCGGTTTCTTGAGTAAGAGGGCCAGGGGAATACACAGGGCCAAGGCAATACCCAGCAGGTAGAAACAATCGGTGAAGGTCATGACCGACGCCTGCAAGGCGATGTCGCGACTCAACTGGCCGACCGTCTGCAATTGCGCCAGGGCCTGGTCACCGCCCTGGCTCATGAAGGACGCCGTCTGCGCCGCCATATGGTCCTGGCCCAAGGTGCTGTTGGCCGTCAGCGATTCGCGAATCATAGCGTCGTGATAGCTGCTGCGCCGATCGATCAGCACCCCGGTCAGGGCCAGCCCGATGGAGCCGCCGATATTGCGCGACATGTTGTAGAGCCCTGCCGCCTCGCCTTTTTCGTGGGGCAGGACAGCCGCCATGGTGATCTGGTTGAGCGGCATCATCGCCAGGATCTGGGCGAACCCGCGCACCAGCTGCGAGGCGTCGAAATCATGGCCGACACTATCGACCGTCAGGTTCAGGCTCATCATGCAACTGATCACGAACAGCACCAGTCCGGTGCCCACCAGCCAGCGGCTGTCATAGCGCTGCATCAGCCGCGGCAGGATCGGCATCATCATGAACGCCGGTACGCCGGAGAGCAGCATGATTGCCCCGGATTGCTGGGCGTTGTAACCGGCAATGCTGTTGAGAAACTGCGGCAGCAGGTAGGAAATCCCATAGATGGCCGCCCCCACCGTCGACACGATCAGGATCACGCTGGCGTAGCGCGGGTTACGCATCAGGCTGAGCTTGATGATGGGCTGGCGGGCCGTGAATTGACCGATGGCGATCAGGATAAAACCCAGCAACATCAGCAGGCTCAGACCGACAATCAGCGAGGACTCGAACCAGTGTTCACGCTGGCCCTCTTCCAGGATCACCGTCAGCGAGCTCAAACCCAGGGCCAGGCCAAGGATGCCGGTCCAGTCCGCCTTGATGAACTGTTGAAGGTCGGCTTTTTCCGGGCGGATGCCGGTCCAGAGCAAGGCGATCAGTGCCAGGCTGATGGGCAGGTTGAGAAAAAAGCACCAGCGCCAACTGGCGTTCTCGGTCAACCAGCCGCCCAGTACCGGCCCCATCAAGGGCCCGAGCAGAACGGTCAGGCCGAACATCGACATGCCGATTGCCATCTGGTGCCGGGGCAAGCGGGTGCCGATGATGGTCTGTGCCGTGGGGATCATCGCGCCACCGGCAAAGCCCTGGCCGACGCGCGCCAGGATCATGCCCGTGAGGCTGCTGGACATGCCGCAGAAAAACGAAAACAGCGTGAAGGCCATTGCCGTGCCCATCAGGAACCGGCGCAAGCCGAAGACCCGGGTCAGCCAGGCCGCCAGCGGGATCATGACGATCTCCGACATCAGGTAGCCGGTGGCGATCCAGGTGCCTTCCGTGCCCGAGGCGCCGATCTGCCCCTGGATCTGCGGCAAGGCCGAGTTGGTGATGGAGATGTCCAGCGTGGCCAGCAAGGCACCGAGGGAACCGGCCGCGACCGCGATCCAGTCGGTCACCGAGGCATTGTCCTCCCGCGGCGCGCCCTGTGTGGTGGCGACCGTCGCGGCGTTAGCCATGGTGGCGGGTGTCCACGTCGACGGTCACCGACAGGCCCGGCATCAGCACCGCGCGCGCCGACTCCGGCACATCCAGCTGGATACGCACGGGGACCCGTTGGACGATCTTGGTGAAGTTGCCGGTGGCGTTCTGCGCCGGCAACAGCGCGAACTGCGAACCGGTGCCGGGCGAGAGGCTGTCGATATGCCCGCTCAGATCTTCACTGCCCAACGCGTCAACGTGCACCGTGACTGCCTGGCCAGGTTGCATATGGTGAATCTGGGTTTCCTTGAAGTTGGCCGTCAGGTACAGCGCCTGCACCGGCACCACGGTCAGCAGGCGTGTACCGGGCTGGGTGAACTGACCGACCCGCACACTGCGGTCGGCCACCCGGCCGGCCAGCGTGCTGATCACCGTGGTGTCGTCCAGGTCCAGCTGCGACTGCCGGGCACTGGCCTGGGCCACCGCCAGTTGCGCCTGGGCCTGCTGCAATTGTGCCTTGAGTGTGCCGATGCGGGTTTCGGCCGCGCGCAACGAGGCTTGATGCGCGGTCAGGCCGGTGCTGGCCTGGGCCAGTTGATTGTTGAGGTCGGCCAGATGTTCTTCCGTCTCGGCACCGGAACGGGCCAGTGGCGCGTAACGTTTGACCTGGGTCTGGGCGTGTCGCAAGTCGGCGTTGGCGCCGTCCAGTTGGGCGCGAACCTGGGCAATGCTGGCCCCCTGCTCCACCAACTCGGCTTCGGCCCGGGCCACATCGGCCTGGTGCGAGATCACGGTGGCCTGGGCTTCGTCGAGCGCCGCCTGATACTTGCGCGGGTCCAGGCGCACCAGCGGCTGGCCGATACTCACGGTTTCGTTGTCACTGACCAGCACTTGCGCGACATACCCACCGACCTTGGGCGCCACGGTCATGCTGTCGGCCTGCAGGTAAGCGTCATCGGTGCTTTCAATAAAACACCCGCTGAACCACCAGTGCGCGCCCCAGCCGGTCAGCGCCAGCAGCGCGACAACGCCGACCCCGATCAAGGCTCGTGGCGGCTTGTTGCGACGCTCGGAAAGATTGCTGTCAGCCACGGGCTCAAGGCGACCGTGTTGACCGATAGGCTGATCGACGGACATGCCGCACTCCAAAATATTCCAGTTGGTAAAAAATGCGGCGATGGCGAATTTATGTCAAGTGATATAATTTGTCCGGGCATTCTTTTTCCAGGCTTACCCATGGCACGACATCGACCAGCAAATGAAGGCGGCTACCAGCGCGGGGAAGAAACGCGCCTGCGGATTATCGAAGCCGCCGTGGACCAGTTCGCCACCCATGGTTTCGAAAGCGCCTCGACGCGCCAGATCGCAACCGCTGCCGGGGTCAATGCGCCGGCGCTGCAATACTATTTCGACAACAAGGAAGGGGTTTACCTGGCCTGCGTCGAGCACATCCTCGCGCAGCTCTGGGCACAGCTGACCGACGAGGTCTCGGCCGCCGAAGCGGCGCTGGAAGATCCCCACGCCGATGACCGGACATTGATCGAGCGTTACCTGGATATTCTTGGCGTCTTCCTGTCGTTCATTCTCGAGACGCCGGAATCCGCCGACTGGCGTCGCTTCATGGCCTGCGAGCAAGCCGGCCTGGGTCCGCCATCGGCCGCCAAGCTGATGGAGCAAGGCCTCAATCAGCGGTTGTCCCACGTCACCCGCAGCATCGTCGGGCGCCTGACCGGACGGCCCGCCGATGACGAAGCCACGATCATCCGGACGATGGCCCTCAACAGCCAGAGCATCGTGTTTCGCGTGAAGCGCGCGCCCGTCCTGCGGGCGCTGGGCTGGGACACCATCGACCAGCAACGCATGGAAACCGTGCGCAACGTGATGCTGTCACAGAATCGCCTGACGCTGCTGGCGCTGGTCAGTGAGCGCGACGCGGCAGGCGCGGAAACGGCGCAGTGACGCCTTTAACGAGCCTGTAGGCCAAACGCGGTTGCCAGGCTCTTCGCGCCTTTCGGCGTCAGATTCAGGGCCCTGGAGTCGAGATGGCGGTTCACCCAGCCGCGCTTGAGCAGCAGGTCCAGAAGGGCTGCGCCCAACGCACCGCCGATATGCGGTGAGCGCTCGCTCCAGTCCATGCAGGGATAGGCCAGGCGTCGGCGTTGGCGCGACACGGCCTCGATATCGATGCCCAGACGCACCAACGACGCGGCGCCCGTTTCCGTGAGGACATAGTCCTTGCCCTGCTCTTCGATCCAGCTCGCCTGCAACAAGGCGTCATGCAGTTTGACCGCGACTTCCCCGGCGATATGGTCATAACAGGTCCTGGCCTGCTTCAAGGCCGAAGGCGTGCTGGGCTGAAACGGCGTCATGCGGCGATCAGTCAGCGATAACAAGGCCTCCAGCGCATGCGCCACCTGGGGATTGGCCAATCGGTAATAGCGATGCCGACCCTGGACCAGCATCTCCACCAGCCCCTGCTCACGCAAACGTAAAAAATGGCCGCTGGCGGTGGACGCGCCGATATCGGCCACGGCGGCCAATTCCGTGGCCGTGCGCGCGTGCCCATCCAGCAGGCTGCAAAGCATTCGCGAGCGGGCCGGATCAGCAATCGCACCGGCCACCGCCGCCAGGGAAAGATCAGCCGCTTCGACATCCATAGTTCACTCCTTTGCGAAGTATCGCGGTTTTTTCATCATCATACTGATGCCAAACCACTTGAAGGGATTCACCCATGCAGCAATCGAATTTTTTTGGCCGAAAGGTCGTGGCGGCGACCTTTGTGATGGCGGTGTTCGGCTGGGGGATCGGCTTCTACGGTCCGCCGATCTTTCTCTACGCGGTGATTCAGCGAACCGGCTGGTCGCTGCCCTTGTGCTCGGCCGCCGTCACCCTGCACTTTCTCGCGGGCACCCTGGTGGTGGTGAACCTGCCCGTCTTGTACAAGCGCCTGGGCCTGCCCCGCACCACTGTGCTCGGATCGATCCTGCTCGGCATCGGCGTTTATGGATGGTCGGTAGCCGATCAACCCTACCAATTGTTCCTGGCCGCACTGCTCAGTGGATTGGGCTGGGTGACCATGGGCGCCGCCGCCGTCAACGCGCTGATCGCCCCATGGTTTGTGGCCAAGCGTCCGGCGGCCCTGGCAATGGCCTGCAACGGCGCCAGTATCGGCGGGGTGATCTTTTCATCCGCGTGGGTGTTCCTGATCGACCGGATCGGCTTCACCCAGGCCGCGCTAGGGGTTGGCCTGGTGTCGATAACGACGATTGCCGTGCTGTCGATCAAGGTCTTCAAGGTTCGGCCTGAAGACCTCGGGCAATATGCCGATGGGGCGGATCAGCCACCTGAGCAGCCGACCGTCTCCCCGGGTAGCAAGGCAACCTCGCTATGGTGCAATCGTCGATTCGTGACATTGGCGGCCGCCATGTCCCTGGGATTGTTCGCCCAGATCGGGCTGATTACCCACTTGTTCCTGCTGTTGGTCGATCACGTCACAGAGGCAAAGGCCGGCCTGGCAATGGGCCTGGCAACGGCAAGCGCCATCGCCGGCCGGTTTCTGGTCGGTTGGCTGATGCCACCCAATGCCAACCGGCGCACCGTTGCCTGCCTGAGCTATGGCTGCCAGTTGCTCGGCTGCCTGGTCATGACCGGATTAGGCAGCTTCCCCGATCTGCTGTGGCTGGGGGTCATCCTGTTTGGCGCGGGGATCGGCAACGCCACCTCCTTGCCGCCGCTGATTGCCCAAGCGGAATTCCCGCGCCAGCAAACACAGCGCGTGGTGACGCTGATCGTCGCTACCGCCCAAGGCTGCTATGCCTTTGCGCCGGCGCTCTTTGGCGCCGTTAAATCACTGGTCGGCGGGTCCCATGGCGAACTCCTGCTGCTGGGGCTGGCGGCCGGAATCCAGGGCCTGGCGATACTGGCTCTAGTAGTGGGTAACCAGCATTCGGCTCAAAAAATTCCGGAATTCAGCCGGCCCTCACGCTGACGGCGGCTTTGACCGGGTCTACTTGCTGCAAGCCGCCGAAGTGTTGAGCACCATGGCCGTTGTCGTCCCCTTCGTGGCGGTTACCGCTCGCCGGTTTCATCAAGAAAGAAACCACGCTGTGCTAGTTTTTCCAACACTTGCCAGCCGCACTGGTTTCACTTATCAAGCGTTGAGATAGAGCATGTCACGAGTTTTTCCCGGCACTGCAGCATGGGCCTTCGGTATCGTCGCAGCACTGGTCAGCACGCTCTCGAGTGCCACCACCTCACCTCAAATCATGAGCCTCTGCCAACCCGTCGCCACCAGCCCGTCCACCAAACATCTGCTGGCTACCGCACAAGGACATCTCGGCGATGGCATCCACGCCCTGCCCCATCTGCATACGGAAGGTACCCTGCCGAACCAGGGCATTCGCGAGCAGAGCATCGCGGCGGAAAAGGATTGGCCAGTATTGCGCCAAGCCGCCCTGGCCTGGCGCCTGGGCGCCGATCCGCGCTATCTGCAACAGGTCGACGAGGGGCTTGCCGCCTGGACCCGCACCTATCAGCCGGACTTCAACCCGATTGACGAGACCAATCTCGATCAACTGATCGATACCTATACCCTCACCGCCAACGCACTCAGCCCGCAAACGCGGGCCGCCAGCCAGGCTTTCCTGCGCAAACTCGGAAACGGCTACATCGCGCAAATCCGGCAGTTCCACGGTTCGAAGGGCGGTAAGGAGATCAACAACTGGCAGAGCCATCGCGTCAAGCTGGTGACAATGGCCGCCGCCGCACTGGCTGATCACGCCATGCTCGAACAGGCCTTCCAGCTGTTCCAGCAACAGGTGGCGGACAATCTCCTGCCGGATGGTTCGGTGTTCGACTTCAGGGAGCGCGATGCACTGCACTACGTCGTCTATGACCTGGAGCCGCTGGTTCAGGCGGCCCTGGCGGCCAAGCCCTACGGTGGCAACTGGCTGACTTACACCGCCCCCACCGGTTCTTCCCTGGTCCGTTCGCTCGATTGGCTGGTGCCCTATGCCAACGGTCAACGCAGCCATCAGGAGTTCGTGCATACCCGCGTGAAGTTTGACCGCGACCGTGCCAACGTCGGAGAGACCGGGTACAGCGGCACCTGGGAGCCGAAAAGCAGCAACAAACTCTACTGGCTCGCCGCGCAACTGGATGCCCGTTACTTGCCCCTGGCCCGGCAACTGTCACCAAACCCTCAGGACTGGATCGGGGCCTGTTACCTGAAATAGGCACGGGTAATATTTTCTTCAAGGAAAGAGAGGAACTCAGCCTCCAACGCTGGGGGACGCCTGCTCAAGCAGCCAGTCACGGAACGCCTGGATCTTTGCCAACCCCTCCATCTCGGGTCGATAGACGATGTAGTAGGCAAACACCAATGGATGACTGGCTTCGCCAAAGGGGCGGATCAACCGCCCCGCCGCCAGGTCATCGCGTAACATCACGCTGCGCCCCAGGGCCAGGCCCTGGCCATCAATGGCCGCTTGCAGCACGGCCGCCGAATTGTTGATGCGCAGTCCGTGTTCCGCGTTGATCTCGCCGTATCCTGAGGCATCGAGCCAGGTCCGCCATGTCGGGTAGGCCGGATCGCTGGCCATCGACAAATCATGGATCAGCGTGGCCTCGGCCAGGTGCTTGCCCGGTAATCGCCCGGCCTTGAGCAATGGATAGCTGGGCGCGCACACCGGGTACATTTCCTCGTCCATCAATTTGATCGCGGTCAATCCCGGCCAACGTCCCGCACCATAACGCACGCCGATATCCATGCCTTCGGCAATGAAATCCACGGGCCTGAGATTGGTGTCCAACAGCACATCGGTCTGCGGATAGGCCAGTTGGAAACGCTCGATCCGTGGCAACAGCCACTTGGCGGCAAACGCCGGGCTCACCGTTACGGTCAGCCCGGTGCTGAGCCCCCCCTCCTTCAAGCGCGCCAGCCCAACGCTCAGGCGCTCAAAGCCGTCACGAATATCCGGCAGCGCCTTGCGCGCGACATCGGTCAGCACCAGCCGCGTCGAACCACTCGAAGCACGATTGAACAGGGCAATCCCCAGCCACGCCTCCAGCGTGCGCACCTGCTGGCCCACGGCCGCGGAGGTGACATGAAGCTCTGCGGCCGCGGCCGAAAAGCTCTGGTGCCGGGCAGCCGCTTCGAATGCGCGAAGCGCGTTGAGATAGGTTGGCGTGGTCATCTGCTAAAGATTTTCTTTAATAAATGAAAAAAACTTCTGATTTGTTAGCCCTGCTGGCAAGGCGAAGAATAGCACCCAAGCCGAAGCACTACAGCAATTAAGACCCAAGCGTAGAACGGTTCAGGTTATTTCATCCACCCAGCACAGGGCAAAAACATGAAAAGATTTTCTTCCAAGGTCGCCATCGTCACCGGCGGCGGTTCAGGCATCGGCAAGGAAGTGGCGCAACGCCTGGTGGCCGAAGGCGCCAGCGTGGTGATCAGCGGCCGTGACGCGGCGAAACTGGAAAAAGCCGCCGTGCAGATCGACCCCACCGGCAAGCAGGTACGTTTCCTCGCGGCCGATATCGCCAAGCCCGCCACGGCCCAGGCCCTGGTCGAGCTGGCCAGCGCCGAGTTCGGCGGCGTGGATATTCTGATCAATAACGCGGGTGTGTTTAACCCCAAACCTTTCCTCGAGCTGGACGAGCAGGAATACGACGGCTTCGTCGATATCATCCTCAAGGGCAAATTCTTCATGGCCCAGGCGGCCGCCAAAGCCATGCAGCAACGCGGCGGCGGCGCCATCGTGCAGACCGGTTCCCTGTGGGCCCTGCAAGCCATTGGCGCGACGCCGTCGGCGGCCTACTCGGCAGCCAATGCCGGCGTCCATGCCCTGACCCGCAACCTGGCCATCGAGCTGGCGTCGTCGAATATCCGCATCAACACCGTCGCCCCCGCCGTGGTCGAAACGCCGGTGTACAACACCTTCATGGACAGCGAACAAGTCAAGGCCGTGTTGCCGACCTTCAACGCCTTCCACCCGCTGGGTCGCAACGGTCAGCCTGGCGATGTGGCCGAGGCCATCCTGTTCATGGCTTCGGAACAGGCGTCGTGGATTACCGGCACGGTATTGCCCGTCGATGGTGGCGTCACTGCCGGCCGTATCTGATCAAGGGAGACGGACGGCCGGGCGCGACGTTATGTCCGTTAGGCGACATTCATGGACTTATTGGCGTTAGTCGGCAATCCGTAGACAGGCTAAAGTCCCTCTACTGTTTCTGGCTTCTGGATGACCCGCCTGATGACCCGCCCTCGTTTCCTGCCCGACAATTTCACCCTGACCCTGGTCAGCGTGGTGCTTATCGCCAGCTTCCTGCCCGCCAGTGGCCAGGTCGCCGTCGGTTTCAGCTGGTTGACCAATATCGCCATTGCCCTGCTGTTCTTCCTGCATGGCGCCAAACTGTCGCGCGAATCGATCATCGCCGGTGCCGGCCACTGGCGCCTGCACCTGCTGGTGTTCAGCCTGACCTTTGTCCTGTTCCCACTGCTGGGCGTCGCGCTCAAGCCGCTGCTGTCGCCGCTGATCGGCGACAAGCTGTATATGGGCATGCTCTACCTCTGCGCCCTACCGGCCACGGTGCAGTCGGCGATTGCCTTCACCTCCCTGGCCCGGGGCAATGTGCCGGCGGCGATTTGCAGCGCGGCGGCGTCGAGCCTGTTCGGCATCTTCCTCACGCCCTTGCTGGTGACCTTGCTGCTGGATGTACACGGCAGCGGTGGCTCGACCCTCGATGCGATCCTGAAGATCAGCGTGCAACTGCTGCTGCCGTTCATTGCCGGGCAGATCGCCCGACGCTGGATCGGTGCCTGGGTGGGACGTAACAAGGCCTGGCTGAAGTTCGTTGACCAGGGCTCGATCCTGCTGGTGGTCTACAGCGCCTTCAGCGAAGCGGTGAACGAAGGCATCTGGCATCAGATCCCGCTCTGGGACCTGGCCGGTCTGGTGGTGGTCTGCGGCGTGATACTCGGGCTGGTGCTGCTGGCGTCTACCGTGCTGGGCAAGGCCTTTGGCTTCGACCAGGAAGACCGCATCACCATCCTCTTCTGCGGCTCGAAGAAAAGCCTGGCCACCGGCGTGCCGATGGCCCAGGTGCTGTTCGCCGGCAGCACCATCGGCGTATTGATCCTGCCGCTGATGCTGTTCCATCAGATTCAGCTGATGGTCTGTGCGGTGCTGGCGCAGCGTTATGCCAAACGGCAGGAGTCGGTGGCTGAATTGATGGGCCAGGTCGATCCGTGATGGTTTTGCCGGCTTTCGCGAGCCGGCGGCCTATACGGCAGAAGCCTTGACGACGACGCTGGCTGCGGACTTGCCGACCTGCAAGATATAGCCTCCCGACAATGGGCGGCTTTATTTTTTATTCTCATCGAAATCTCGACGCGACTTCTCGATCTCATCCAGGTTATTGGCGGCCCAAACCCAAACGCCACAAAACGCCGCGCTCAAGGTCACGCCTAAAGAAGTGAGGGTGTACTCGACTTTCGGAGGAACCACGGCGTACACCGTACGTTGCACCAATCCATCACGCTCCATCGCGCGCAAGGTCTGAGTCAGCATTTTCTGGCTGATGCCCTCTACCCGCTCGCTCAAACGAGTGAAGCGCAAAGGTTTTTTATCAATCAAGGCCTCAAGGATCAACATCGTCCATTTGTCCGCGACACGACCGATAAGGTCCGTCACCAACGATGAAATACGCGGATCTATGTCTACCGGGGGAGTCAAGCTGGAATAGAACCGCGCCGCCGCAATCTGCTCCTCGGTAAAGTTCGGAATGTCCCTCATCTTTTACACTCTCCGCCGGGTAAGTATCTAACGTTTGGGTGCCTTCTTTCATTTGGATAGTGTATCGCCCATGCTGGCCGCTCGTATCAAAAAACGAGGGCTAACCTGATGAAAATGAATAACCGTGTTGTCCTGATTACGGGCGCAAGCAGTGGGATCGGACTCGAACTGGCCCGTCAATTGATGGCGCTAGGGAATACCGTAATTATTACCGGGCGCGATAGGGAGAAGCTCAACTCAGTCCAAGCGTTACTGCCTGGCATACACACTTTTCAAAGCGACGTGAGTGACCCGGAGAGTATTCGCTCATTATTTCTGAACGTCAGCGAACAATTCGCCAATCTCGACATACTGATCAACAATGCAGGTGTGATGCGTAATATCCGGCTGAAGAACGAGTTCGAGCTCGTCAACCTGACCCAGGAAATAGACATCAACCTGAATGGCCCGATATGGATGATCCAGCAGTTTCTTCCGCTGTTACTCAAACAGCCGGAGAGCATGATCGTCAATATATCCTCCGGTCTCGCGTTTGTTCCCTTCCCCGCCGCGCCTATCTATAGCGCAGCAAAATCCGCACTCCATGCGTATACCCGATGCTTACGGGCGCAACTGAAGCAGTCCAGCGTCTCGGTTGTCGAGGTTGCTCCGCCGGGCACTGAAACCCCGTTATACCGAGACGAGTTTGCTCAGGAAATGAAGGGTACAAAAGGCATGGAGGTGGCGCTTCTGGTACGACTTGCAATCAAAGGGATAGAGGCCGGAAAGCCCGAAATCCGCCCAGGTCTCAGCAACGTACTGAAGATCGCAAGCCGAATCGCACCCGCTAGCATTTTCCGGCAGATGACCAGGATGAGTCAGCTTTTCGGCTGATTCGTCACACCGAACGGAATATGCACGGAAGGCACGACCGCGCTGGCCGACTTCAGGTGCCCCGACTGGTCGTCGAAGAAGATGTGCGGTTTCAGCACCGCCAGCACCCGACCTTTCTCGATGCCGCCGAGGAAAAAAGCGTCGTTGGCCATGACGCCCCAACTCTTCAGCGTATTCAGCGCCCGTTCGTGGGACGGCGCACTACGGGCGGTCACGATGGAAACCCGCAGACGGTTCTTGTACTCGGCGTTCTGCGCCTTGTATTTCTCTTCCTCCGACTGGATCTTCGCAATACGCACAAAGAACTCCTTGAGAGGTCCCGGATTGTGGGGCTGCGCGACATTCTTCACTTCATGGGCGTGAAAACCCACCAACCCGGACGCCTGCATCACCGACTCGGACTCATCCCCCGCGAGGACGCCATCAAAGTCGAAGGCGATCCTGAGGGTATCGTCGTCCTCGTCATCATCGGATTTCGAGTCCATCACCTGACCCGCCGGATACCCGGCCTTGATGGCGGCATCCACATCGGTCTTGTCGGCCGAAAGAAAGAGCGCAATATTCAAGGCCGGGATGTACTCGTAAGGCGACTTGCCCTGCATGAAGATCGCCCGCGTCATCCCCAGCCCATAGTGATCGATGGTTCTCATCACCCGCAGCCCCGTGTCCGGATCGTTCTTGGACAACAGCACCACTTCCACCAGGGGATCTTCCGGATCGGCGCTCAAATCATTCAGAGAGAGCAGGCGCTTGATAAAAGGAAAGGCGATACCCTTGGGCAACGGCTCGTCCAGCTTGCGCTCCTGGAATTTCCGATACTCCTCCTCCCCCTGACTCTTGAAGACCGCATCCGAAGCACTGAGGTCAAACACAGCGCTCGATGCCACGCCAATCACCAAGCGATTATCCAGCTCATAGGGCATAACCAATCTCCATCGTCATGGCGACATACTATCAGTAACCGCCAGTCGATGACCGTGACCAGCCTGCCACCCGGCACCTAGGAAAAGAATCGATTCTCCGGGCGTGGTAATCCGAGATTTTCCCGCAGGGTCGTCCCCTCATATTCACGCCGGAAAATGCTCCGTGCCTGCAACTCGGGAACCACCTTGTCGACAAAATCATCCAGTCCGCCCGGCAACCAGGAAAACATGATGTTGAAGCCGTCACTGCCTTCGGTCTCCAGCCACTGCTGCATCTCATCGGCAATGCTCCGGGCCGTCCCCACGAACGACAACCCAGCATAACCGCCCAGGCGCTGGGCCAGTTGACGGACCGTCAGTTGCTCGCGATCAGCCAGGGCCAGCACCCGCTCACGGGAACTCTGGCTGCCATTGGTTTCGGGGATTGGCGGGAGAAACCCGTCCGGATCAAACTTCGTGGCGTCGACCCCCAGGGCCACCGACAGCGAGGCCATCGCACTCTGCTCATGCACCAGGCTGTCGAGGTGCGCGCGGATTCGCCGGGCCTCCTCTTGCGTATCGCCCACCACCACAAAGGCCCCGGGAAGAATCTTCAGGTGTTCCGGGTTGCGACCGATCAGCTGCATGCGGCGCTTGATGTCGGCATAAAACGCCCGGCCCTCCTCCAGGGTGCCGGGCGCGACAAAAATCACCTCGGCCGTTTCAGCCGCCAACTGGCGTCCCGGCTCGGATGAGCCGGCCTGGACAATCACCGGCCACCCCTGCACGGGACGGGCGATATGCAAGGGGCCGCGCACGCTCAGATAACGGCCTTTGTGGTCCAGGGTGTGCAATTTGTCCGGATCGAAGTACACGCCGCTGTCGGCATCGCGCACAAAGGCGTCATCCGCCCAACTGTCCCACAACCCGGTCACCACATCGTAGAACTCCCGTGCCCGGGCGTAACGCTCATCATGGGAAAAGGCCTGCTCCAGGCCAAAGTTCAGGGCCGCATCGGGGTTGGCGGTGGTGACGATATTCCAGCCGGCGCGACCGTTGCTCAAATGATCGAGGGAAGCGAACCGACGGGCGATATGAAACGGCTCGTCATAGGTGGTCGATGCGGTCGCCACCAGGCCGATATGTTCGGTGGCCTGGCTGAGGGCGGACAACAATGTGAAGGGTTCGAATGAAGTGGCGGTATGACTGCGCTTCAAGGCCTCGATGGGCATGTTCAGCAAGGCCAGGTGATCGGCCATGAAAAACGCATCGAACCGGGCACGCTCCAGGCTTTGGGCGAAACGCTTGAGGTGGGCGAAATTGAAGTTGGCATCGGGATAAGCGCCAGGGTAACGCCAGGCGCCGGTGTGGATGCTGACCGGACGCATAAAGGCGCCCAGTTTGAGTTGACGTCGTGCACTCATGAAGAACTCCATCGTCAAAGAAGATTCCCGAGCATCGACCGGGAGGGCTTTTTCTGTCCAATAATCAAACGTGCTGGCTTATGCCATTGCCTCTCTTCGAGAGACAATGTGTCGCCCCAAAGGCGTCAATCACTCGGAAAATAACGTCTATAGTTCGCCTGCCGAAACCCACTGACAGGCTGAGGCGCTCAACGAGAGACAATAATGGAACGCATCGATGCTTCATTTCCGGACATTGCCGCCTTTGTCGGCGTCGCACAGACCGGCAGTTTTACCCGCGCCGCCGAGAACCTCTCGACCAGCAAATCCAATGTCGGCAAGGCCGTCCAGCGCCTGGAGGCGAGGCTCGGCACCAAGTTGTTCCAGCGCACTACCCGTGCCGTACGCCTGACCGAAGACGGTGAAACCTATCTGGAGGCGGCCATCGCCGCCCTCGATGGGCTTCGCGATGCCGCGCAGGCGTTGGCGGCCCGCAAGGAAGAACCCATTGGCCGCGTGAGGCTGGATATCCCCTCGGGCTTTCGCCAACTGTTCCTGCCGACCATTTCCGAGCTTCGTCAGCGCTATCCGCAGGTGACACTGGAGCTGTCCATGACCGATCGCATGTCCGATGCCGTGGGCGAAGGCTGGGACATCGTGGTCAGGGCCGGCGAACTGCCCCAGGACAGCGAGATGACCGTGCGCCGCTTATGCAACACCACACTCGCCCTGTACGCCGCCCCCGATTACCTCGCGCGCCACGCACCGATAGAGTCCGCGGCTGATCTGGTCAACCATGAAGCGATTATCTTTCGTGGGTTCACCGGTCGGTTACGGCCCTGGTCACTGGCTGAAAATGGCCAGATCCGCGAGTTCTCCCCCACTCCGGTGCTGGTGGTCTCGGATGGCCAGGCGGTGATCGACGCGGCCGTTGTCGGACTCGGCATTGCCCAACTCTTCGACAAGGTCGCCCAACCCTACGTGGATTGCGGCAGGCTGGTGCGTGTGTTGCCGGTGGTGGATGCACCCGGCCCGCCGGTTCACGCGCTGATTCCCCTGGGCCACCGGATGCCGGCGAAAATCCGCGCCGTGCTGAACTACCTGGCGGACCGCCTGCGCTAGACCATCTCCTCCGGCAGAAAGTTGCCAATAGGAAAGGCCGCAAAGCGGCCTTTCCTGCGCAACGACATCAACCTCAGGCCGACTTGCGCTCTTCGTGAAGCGCCACGATTTCGGCTTCGTCTTTCAGTGCTTTTTGTACAGAAGCCCGCGAATCGATACGGGCCTTGTAGGCCATCAGGTTTTTCAGATGAGTAATCGGCGCGCCGGAACGCTCATGCCACCAGGTACCGAACACATAGGCGTCGGCAACGGTGAAGGTATCGCCAGTGAGATAGGCACGGCCATCGGCCAGACGCGCATCAAGCACACCGTAGGCGCTGACCAACTTGGCGTGGCTCCATTTGATCCCTTCCTCGGTCATCAGCTTGCGCATCAGGGGGATGTGTTTCTGGGCGATTTCGGTCGCCAGGAAGTTCAACAGTTGATCAAACTTGGCTCGTTCCAGAGTGCCGGATGGCGGTGCAAGTTGCGATTCCGGAAACTGGTCGGCCAGGTAGGAAGAGATAATGACGGTTTCAGACAGTTGATCGTTCTGAGCATTGCCGAGAAGCAGAACCGGTACATAACCCAATGGATTGATTTCATTGAAGTCATCGCCATTGGAAGTGCTCTTGCCGAACACGTCGAAATGGATCAACTCCGGAGTCAGGCCCAGTTCATTGGCAATGATCTGGACGGTTTGGGAACAGGTCTGATTGGCGATATAGAGTTTGTTCATGATAGCGATACCTGAAGTCAGTTCGGTGAGTCGTACCCAGGTTGGGCGCGATGGATAAAGTGTGTGCTTTCAAGTTTTTTTGATAAACAACCGGCAAAGCGATGCTCTGTAGATCATTGGGCGACAATCAAAACGCGTCGCTGACCCCTTCCTCGGACACCGTGAGGTTTTTACTCAACAGGCCCAGCACCACCGCGGCGGAGGCCAGGGTGATCAGGGTCAGGATGTGCAACAGGTACTGGAACGCGGCCGCATAACCCGCCACCAGGCGCTCGTTGGCCAGGCCCGGTATCGTGTTGATCGCATGGGCCATATCGCCCGTGGTGACCCGATGCGCGGTTTCGGCGATCAGCGCCGCATCGGCACTACCGGCAACCACCTGGACGGCGTCGGACAAGTGGCTGTGCAGCAAGGAGGCAAGCATCGCGGCAACGCTGGCCAGGGCAATGCCCTCACCCGCCACCCGCACGGTGTTGAAAATCCCGGCGGCCATGCCGGCGCGCTCTTTCGGCACGACGCTGACCGACAGGCCATCCATCAAGCCCCATGGCAAGCCGGCACCGATACCGATCAACAGCATCGGGCCCACGAGGCCGAATTTCGGCTCGCCGACGTTGTACAAACTCAACCAGTGCAAGCCCACGGCAGCAATCAGAAA
Organism: Pseudomonas gingeri; assembly: GCF_013385425.1. GTDB lineage: Bacteria > Pseudomonadota > Gammaproteobacteria > Pseudomonadales > Pseudomonadaceae > Aquipseudomonas > Aquipseudomonas gingeri_D. Next base: position 554,298 of record NZ_JACAQA010000003.1, read on the forward strand.
GCCCACGCCCGAGAGGATCCCCGCCGAGAGAAAACGGGTCAGCGAGGCGGCCAGCATGGGCACGACGAGCATCGGCGCGGACAGCGCCAGCAACAACAGGCCGGCGTCGATTTCACTCAGGCCTTCGACACCGATAAAGCGCAACGGCAGCATGACCACCAGGACGATATAGCAGTAGCAGGTACCGATCGGCAGCATCTGCACGCCGACGAACCGTGGGAACCGGAACAAGGTCAGGTCAAGCATCGGGCGCTTGACGCGCATTTCGATCATCACGAACGCCATCAGCAAGACTGCCGAAGCCGCCAGCAGGCAGACCACCAACGGGCTGCCCCAGCCGCTGTCCGGCGCCTGGATCACGCCAAAAGTGAACAGGGCCAGCATCGCGCTGAAGGTGATCGTGCCGGGCCAGTCCAGCCCCGTGGCGTCCGGGTCGCGGGTTTCACGCATGCGCGGAAGGCCAAAGACCATGGCGATCACACCAATCAGGGCGGTAAAGACAAAGATCGCCCGCCAGCTGAAGGCGTCAATCAGTACACCCGCCACCAGAGGGCCAAACGCCAGGCCGATACCGAAGGTCGTTCCCAGCATGCTGAACGCCCGGGTACGGGCATGCCCCTCGAACTCCTGCGCCAATGCGGCCGAACCACTGGCCAGCGCCGCCGCACCGGCAACGCCTTGGACGGCGCGCAGGACATCCAGCCAGAACACCGAGGGTGCCAGGCTCTGCGCCACGGAAGCGGCGGTGAACAGCAGCATGCCAAGGGTGAACAGGCGCTTGCGCCCATAGACATCGGCCAATGCGCCGGCCGCCATCAGCAAACTGCCGAAGGACAGCATGAACGCGTTGGTGATCCAGGTCAGGGCCACCGGGCTGCCGCCCAGATCCCGGCCAATCGCGGGCGTGGCAACCGCCCCGCCGGTAAAACTCAGGGGCAGCACCAAGGCGGAAAGACAAATCGCCGCCAGAATCAGCAGTTTGTCCCGCGACTGGGTGTCGTGGTCAATCGAGGTCATGATTTCACCGTTAGAAGGATGGAAAGTTGCGCGGGCAGCCTTTGAACATCGCGCTGCCCGCCAAAATCAATTTTGCGAAACCGCCACGCCCACCTTGGTCGGTACGGCATCGCCCCAACCGCCGCCCAGGGCGCGAATCAGGTTGACCGTTGCGGCCGCCTGAACGCCTTCCAGCTGCACCGCCGCCCGGCGTGATTGCAAGGCCACACGCTCGGCATCGATGACCGCGAAATAGCTGGCATCACCCTCGGTGTACCGAGCCCTGGCCAGTTTGGCCGCGCGCTGGGACGCGTCCACCGCTTGCGATTGAGTGCGGGTCTGGTCCTCCAGCAGCCTCAGGTCGGAGAGGTTGTCTTCCACTTCGCGGAAGGCCACCAGCACCTGTTGCCGGTAGTTGGCGACCTCTTCTTCGTAGACCGCCCGGGCATTGGCCAGATTGCCCTTGCGCAGGCCGCCATCGAAGATCGGCAGGTTCAGCGCGGTTCCGGCCAGAGGCCCCAACAGAAACGTACGGCTGCTCCACTTGAAGAGATTGCTCAACGAACCCGACTCGAAACCCGCCGAACCGGTCAGGGTCAGCGACGGGAAAAACGCCGCCTTCGCCACACCGATCCGTGCATTGGCGGCTGCCATGGAACGCTCGGCCGCGGTGATGTCCGGGCGCCGTTCCAGCAGCGATGACGGTAGGCCGGCGGGCACCCGCAGGTTCACCGCTTGCAGGGGATTGGCGGCCATGGAGAACTCCGCCGGCGTCTTGCCCAGCAATACCGCGAGACTGTGCTCCGAGGTCGCGCGAAGGCGCTGCACGGTCATGGCATCGGAACGTGCCGTCGCCAGTTCGGACTCGGCCCGGGCAACATCCAGATCGGCGATGTCACCCGTTGCGTAGCGCTGCTGGAGCAATTTCAAGGCCTGCTCGCGCAACTCGATCGCCCGGTTGTACACCTCGACTTCCGCGTCCAGTTCACGCAAGGCGAAATAGTTCTGCGCGACATCCGCCTGCAACGCCAGCAACACCGAATGGAACAAGGCTTCACTGCGCTGGGTTTGGGCGTCGGCGGCATCCACCGTCGAGGACACCCGACCGAACATGTCGACTTCGTAAGACACCCCGGCCTGGGCCCGCCACATCGTCTGGCTCGCGCCCTGGCCGCTGTCCGACTGGAACTGCGAGGCGGGCGAGACTTTCTCCCGGGTCGGGCCGAAGCCCGCGTCCAGGGTCGGGAACAGCGCGGAACGGGCCGATTGGTTCAGCGCCCGCGCCTCCTTCAGCCGGGCCGCCGCCGCCACCAGGTTCTGGTTGGCGTCGTGGGCCTGGCTTTCGAGCTGATTCAGCGCGGTGTCGTTGAACACCCGCCACCACTCGCCCCGTGGGATGGACTCCGACGGCTCGGCGGTTTTCCAGCTGCCCGCCTCAGCAGGCTTTAAAAGCGGCTGGGTCTTTTCCTCCTTGTACGCCGGCGGCATCGATACCTGTGGTTTGAGGTAGCTCGGGGCCAATGAGCAACCGGCAGTCGCCAGCAGGGTTGCCAACCACACCGTCCCGAAAAACATGCGATTCAAGGTCAATACTTTCATGTCGTTCTCCTTACTTCTGTTACGCGATTTCAGGCGCGCGAACCGAAGACTGTGTGGAAGGAATAGGGTGCTCCGCAGCTTCATGGCCGCCGAGCTCAGCGCCCAGGTGCGGGTGCTTGCCGTGCTTGTCCACCAGGTGCTCCACCCCCGACAGCTTGCGCAACAGCACGTAGAACACCGGCGTCAGCATCAGGCCGAACAAGGTCACCCCGAGCATGCCGAAGAACACCGCGACGCCCATGGCCTGGCGCATCTCGGAACCCGCGCCGGAGGAAAACACCAGCGGCACCACGCCCATGATGAAAGCGATGGAGGTCATCAGGATCGGACGCAGCCGCAACCGACTGGCTTCCACCGCCGCCTGGACGATGGTGCGCCCCTGCATCTCCAGTTCCCGGGCGAACTCGACAATCAGGATCGCGTTCTTCGCCGACAGTCCCACCAGCACCATCAAGCCGATCTGGGTGAAGATGTTGTTGTCGCCATGGGTCAGCCACACGCCGAGCAAGGCAGAGAGAATGCTCATCGGCACGATCAGGATGATTGCCAGCGGCAAGGTCAGGCTTTCGTAGAGGGCAGCCAGCACCAGGAACACCAGCAGCACGCTGATGGGGAACACCCACATCGCCGCGTTGCCCGTCAGGACCTGTTGATAGGTCAGGTCCGTCCACTCGTACTTGATGCCGCGCGGAAACACTTCCTTGGCAATGCGATCGACCGCCGCCTGGGCCTGGCCGGACGAATAACCCGGCGCCGGGCCGCCGTTGATGTCCGCCGCGGTGTAGCCGTTGTAGCGCACGACCATTTCCGGGCCGTAAGTGGTGGTGACCTTGATCAGGGACGACAGCGGTACCATTTCCCCGGCGGCGTTGCGGGCTTTCAGCAAACCGATGTTTTCAGCAGTGGCACGAAACGGTGCATCCGCCTGGGCCCGCACCTGGTACACGCGACCGAAGGCGTTGAAGTCATTGACGTACATCGAACCCAGGTAGATCTGCAGGGTGTCGAATACATCCGTCACCGACACGCCCAGTTGCTTGGCTTTGACTCGATCCAGCTCAACGTTCAGTTGCGGCATGTTGATCTGGAACATCGAGAACGCCGGGCCCAACTCAGGGGCTTTCGCAGCAGCGGCGAGGAAATCCTGGGTTGCCTTGTTCAGCGCCTCATAACCCAGCGCGCCACGGTCTTCGACCATCAGTTTGAAGCCGCCGACCGTTCCCAGGCCCGCCACTGGCGGTGGTGGGAACACGGCAATCGCTGCGCCCTTGATCCCGGCATACTTCGCATTCAACTGCGCCACGATGGCCGAGGCGGATTGTTCCTTGGAGCGGTACTTGGACGGTTCAAGCACAGGGAACACCAGCGCGCTGCTGGGGGAGTTGGCCAGGCTGACCGACAACCCCGGGAACTGCGGCAGGTTCTTGATCCCTGGAATAGCGAGGGCAATATCACCCATTTCACGAACGACTTTCTCGGTACGGTCAAGGGTGGCGCCGCTAGGCAGTTGCGCAATAGCGACCACATAGTCCTTGTCTTGTGCGGGAACGAAACCGCCGGGCACGATCTGCCCCATCCACACTGCGCCGCCCAGCAGGATGCCGTAGATCAGCAGCATCACCAGCTTGCGGTTGATCACCCGGCGCACGCCGTGGCCATAGCTTTGCGAGCCACGGTTGAAGAGCCGGTTGAAAAGCGTGAAGAAGCGCCCGAACAGCGCGTCCATGACCCGCGTCAACCGGTCTTTCGGTGCGTCGTGCCCCTTGAGCAGAATGGCCGACAGCGCGGGCGACAGGGTCAGCGAGTTGAACGCCGAGATCACGGTGGAGATGGCGATGGTCATCGCGAACTGCTGGTAGAACTGCCCGGTCAGCCCGGACATGAACGCCAACGGCACGAATACCGCGACCAGCGTCAGGGCGATGGCAATGATCGGCCCGCTGACTTCCTGCATGGCTTTATAGGTCGCATCCCGCGGCGAGAGACCGTCGGCAATGTTGCGCTCGACGTTCTCCACCACGACGATGGCGTCGTCCACTACGATGCCGATGGCCAACACCATGCCGAACAGCGACAAGGCGTTGATGGTGTAGCCAAAGCCCAGCAGCAACGCAAAGGTGCCGATGATCGACACCGGCACCGCCAGCAACGGAATCAGCGAGGCACGCCAGGTTTGCAGGAACACGATCACCACCAGCACCACCAGGGCGATGGCTTCGAGCAGGGTCTGGATCACCGCATGGATACTGTCGCGCACGAACTGGGTCGGGTCGTACTTGATGCCGTAGTCGACACCGTCCGGCATGTCCTGCTTGATCTCCTCCATGACCTTGCGCACGTCATCGGAAATCTGCAGCGAGTTGGCGTTGGGCTGCTGGAAGATGATCATCTGCACGGCCGGTTTGTTGTCCAGCATCGCCCGCAGGGTGTACTCGGAAGCCGCCAGCTCGACGCGCGCCACATCGGACAGATGGGTCACCGCCCCGCCGCCGGCCTTGAGGATGATGTCGCGAAATTCCTGCTCGGTTTTCAAACGACCCTGGGCGTTGACGCTCAGTTGCATCGGCACATTGGTCAGCATCGGCGCACCGCCGACGATACCGGCCGCCACCTGCACGTTCTGCTCGCGGATGGCATTGACCACATCGGTGGCCGTCAGGTTCAGGCGCGCCACTTTCTGTGGGTCGAGCCAGATCCGCATCGAGTAGTCACCGGCGCCCCACATCACCACTTCACCCACCCCCGGAATCCGCGCCAGGCGATCCTTGACGTTGATCAGGGCGTAGTTGCGCAGGTAGGTCAGGTCGTAGCGCTGGTTGGGCGAGGTAATGCTCACGCCCATGGTCAGGGTCGGCGACGATTTGATCGTTGTCACACCCAGGCGCTGCACATCCGGGGGCAGGCGCGGCAGGGCCTGGGCCACGCGGTTCTGCACGAACTGCTGGGCCTTGTCCGGGTCGGTGCCGAGCTTGAAGGTCACGGTGGTGGTCAGCTTGCCGTCACTGTTGGCCAGCGACTGCATGTACAGCATGTCTTCGACGCCGTTGATCTGCTCCTCAATCGGCGATGCCACGGTTTCAGCGATGACTTTCGGGTTGGCGCCCGGGTACTCGGCGCGCACCACGACCGAGGGCGGCACCACTTCCGGGTATTCGGCGGTGGGCAGCTTGGTCAGGGCAATCAGCCCCGCCAGCACGACCAGCACCGAGAGCACGCCGGCAAAAATCGGCCGGTCGATAAAGAATTTGGAGATATTCATGAGGATGTTCTCGCGTTAAGCCGCAGGCTTCGCAGCACGGCTGATATTCGCCATGTCAACGCTGTTGGCGTGGACACTGTCGTTCGGACGCACACGCTGCACACCGCTGACGACCACGCGATCACCGGCTTTCAAACCGGAGGTGATGATGCGCAAGCCTTCATGCAGGTTGCCCAGGGTGACTTCGCGGTACTCGACCTTGTCGCCCGCCCCCACCAGCAGCACGAATTTCTTCGCCTGGTCCGTGCCGATCGCCGAGTCGTCCACCAGCACGACCTCGGACGGCTTGCCGCCGCCGACCTTGAGGCGTGCATACAGGCCTGGCAGCAACGCCCCGTTGGCATTGTCGAAACGGGCACGTACACGGATGGTTCCGGACTGGGTGTCCAGTTGGTTATCGATGGAATCGACGACCCCCAGGCGCGAAAAGCTGTCTTCATTGGCCAGGCCAAGGGACACCGGGGCGGACTGGGTCGAGGACTGATTCAGGTAGCGCAGGTAGGTTTGCTCATCGACATCGAACGAGGCATAGATGGGCGATACCGACACCAGGCGGGTCAGCAGCGGCGCGGCGGCACCGGCCGAAACGACGTTGCCGACGGTCAGTTCCGCACGTGAGACGCGACCGCTGATGGGCGCGCTGATTTCGGTGTAGGACAGGTTGACCCTGGCCGCATCCAGCGCCGCTTTGGCCATCTTGACGTTGGCGATGGCTTCACGGGAGGCATTTTGCTTCTCATCGAAGTCGCGCTTGGAAATGGCGTTCTGATCCATCAGTCGTGCCGCGCGGCCGGCATCGGTGGCGGTGTAAAGCGCCCGGGACTCGGCAGCCGCCAGTTGGCCTGCCGCACGATCCACTTCCGCCAGGTAAGTCCGTGGATCGATGGTGAACAAGGGATCTCCCTTCCTGACCAGGGCACCGTCCTTGAAATGCACGGCAACCAGGGTGCCGGACACCAGCGGGCGAATGTCCACCTTGCCCACGGCTTCGAGACGGCCGGAATAGCTCTGCCATTCGCTGACGGGTTTGAAGACCACGGTGGCGACATCCACTTCGGCTTTGGGCGCTTGGGCAACCTCGGCCGCCTGTGCTGCGCCGATGGGGGAAAAATGACCGCCATACTTCACGGCGATCCCGGCAGTGCCGACCACTAAGAGCGCACTCAACGCGACGGAAAGTCGTTTATGATGGGCGATCATTTCTTTATCTCCTACTTGTTAAATGATGTGGGAAGCAGTGATTGAAAAATGATTTCGCTCTCCTGCAACACTTTAAAAACCGGAAAACACTTATTTCGGGCACACAGCGTCCCGCACCCGTAATTTGGGTTATGCCGAGACACTATCTATTGCGGTGAGTGTTACTTAGCAGCATGCTCCGTCAACCTCTGAGTCTTCGCTGCCGATAGTTGAATAATGAAGGAATGCCCTACCCGGATAAATAACGCGGAGTGATACTGTTAGTCGCCATCAGAGAGACAATCGCCGGTTTCACACCTGGCAAGCTGGCGACAGCACTCGACACTCAGATCTTCAGCCCCTTGTGCTGGCTCAGCAGCCGTTCGATCTGCGCCATGGCCGGGAACAGCAGGCCGGCAATTTCCTGAGCCTTGGCCGTGGGGCGCATGCTCTGGCCTCCCCGCACGAACAGCGGATCACCGAAATACTGGCGTAAACGGACCAATGAACCGCTGACGGCCGGCTGAGTCACCCGCAGACAATGGGCGGCCCGACTGACACTGCGTTCGCGAAAAACCAGGGCAAATACCAGCATCAGGTTCAAATCAAGGCCACTGAACGGCACTTCATTCACCGACATGACATTCAACTTCAGATCGTCCCAGGACAAAGCTGTTGAAGTGGATTCGACTGATCAGGCCACTGTTCAATAACTCCATGAAACTCATCAACTCAGGCTGATTGAAATGCGCCAGCATTTGAACTTCTGAATGCCAGTAACCACTGACAATCCAGGCGTTTTCAACCGCATGATTATCAGCGACCCCATAGCCCATGCACCCCGAACTGTTAAGCAGTGCATGCACGATATGAGAAAGTTTCGTGCCGACCTCACCCGCCCGTCCGGGAACGGTTTCTATTTCGATGGTATTGATCGCTGCAATGGGCATTATCAACTCTCCTGGGTGGGTGGCTGAACAGGACCTGCTCGGCAATCAGCGAAGGCTGGAGAACGCCGCGCGAACTTCAGAGACGAACAGTGCCGGCTGCTCGAACGCCGCGAAATGACCGCCTTTCGACACCTTGTTCCAATAGATCAGGTTGCTGTACGCCTGCTCCGCCCACGCCTTGGGCGGCGTGTAGATTTCACCCGGGAATACCGAGACCGCGACGGGCAATTCCAGCGGGACCGCGCCGAAGTTGAGGCCCGGGTGCTCGGCGTACATGCGCGCGGACGAGGCGCCACTGTTGGTCAGCCAATACAACATGATGTTGTCCAGCATCTGATCGTTGGAGAAAACGCTCTCGGCCTGACCGTCACTGTCGCTCCAGGACGCGAGCTTTTCGTAGATCCAGGCGGCCTGCCCCACTGGTGAGTCAGCCAGTGAAAACCCGATGGTTTGCGGACGCGTCGTCTGCAGGTCGTGATAGGCGATGCCGTCCGAAGCAAACAGCACGCACTGGTCAAGGGCGGCTTGCTCTTGGGCGCTCAACCGCGCCGGCAGATCCTGGGGGACGACAAAAGGCAGGTTGACGTGAATGGCCGCCAGCCCCTCAAACTTCAGGCGGCCCATTTCAGTCGTCACCACACTCCCCCAATCGCCGCCCTGGGCTACATAGCGAGAATAACCAAGGCGATTCATCAGTTCATGCCAGGCATGACCGATGCGCGTGCGATTCCAGCCTTTGCCGGTAGGTTTGTCGCTAAAGCCGTATCCCGGAATCGATGGCAACACCACATGGAAAGCATCTTTCGCTTCCCCGCCGTGGGCCGTCGGATTGACCAGTGGCTCGATACTCTCCAGGAACTCGACAATCGAACCCGGCCAGCCATGGGTCATGATCAACGGCAGAGCGTTGGCATGGGGCGATTTGATGTGCAGGAAGTGAATACCCAAGCCGTCGATTTCGGTTTTGAACTGCGGGTAGCCGTTCAGACGCGACTCCAGACGGCGCCAGTCGTACTCGGTGCGCCAGTACTCGACCAGCGCCTGCACCCGGCTCAATTGTGCCCCCTGGGACGAGTCGGCTACCGTTTCTCGCTCCGGCCAACGCGTGCCCGCCAGGCGACGCGCCAGATCATCAAGTTCGGCCTGGGGAATCTCAATTCGAAAGGACTTCAATCGAGTGTTATCAGACATGGTGGCGTCCTCTTTCCTTCGCTCTATCAACAGCCACTGTGCTGTCGACTCATAGGGCGCCACTATGCCGATGCCTTGCGCAAAGATAAGCCGGCCAAAAAGCGATGCTCTGTCGCTCCAATGGACACAAACGTTTCAAATGCGAGCGGAACGTGCCGCGCAATGGCTGGCCTGGAAGACCGTCACGCAGTCCAGACCCGCCTCAGTGCGAAATGATCCCATGGTCAATCGCATATTTGACCAGGGCCGCGGGCTTGTCGATGTTGAGCTTGCGGCGGATGCTCAAACGATGGGTTTCCACCGTGCGCACGCTGATATCCAGTTCTCGGGCCATTTCCTTGTTGTTCATGCCCTCGACCATCTTGCGCAGCACCTGGCTCTCGCGCGGTGTCAGCTCGTTATCGGCGGGCTTGTCGGCGATCAACCGCTGGGCGATGGCGGCACTGTAGAAGGTCCCGCCGCTGGCGATGGCTTCAATGGCGGCAATGATTTCCCGTGAAGGGGAATTCTTCAGCACATAACCACTGGCCCCGGAACGCACGGACTCACTGACATACTCCGTGTTGTCGTACATGCTCAGGACCAGGATCCTCAACAACGGGTAGGTTTTGCTCAACACCCGGGTCAGCTCGAGTCCGTTCATGTCCTTCAGGCCGATATCCACCAGCAGCAGGTCCGGCTGGCAGCGCTTGACCATCTCAAGCGCCTCGGCGCCACTCTCGGCTTCGCCCACCACTTCCAGGGCGGGCATGATCGCCAGCAAGGCCTTGATCCCATCCCGGACCAGGGAGTGATCGTCGACCAGGGCGACGCGAATTGGGTAAACCAGGCTCATCAGGGGCGTTCGCTCTTGTTATGGGCTGTCAGTACTTTGTAGCGGGCATTTTAAGCGGCAGCAGCACATCCAGCACACTTCTTCCCGGCGTCGACGCCAGCTCCAGGCGCCCGCCAAAATGCTCGACCCGTTCACGGATATTACGCAAGCCGATGCCCGCGTGACGCCGCTCGACCTGGGCGACGTTAAAACCGATACCGTCGTCGATCACCGTCAGCCTGATGGACTCGGCGGACCCGTGCAGGGTAATCGAAACGTTGTGCGCCTGGGCATGGCGTTCGATATTGGTCAGGCCTTCCTGCACGATACGAAACAACGAGACCGGCAGCCCATCGGCCAGTTGGCAATCGAATTCATTGTTGTCGTAGGTCACCAGCAACCCGCTGCGCTGCTCGAACTCGGCGGCGAGCTGACCGATCGCCGCCGCCAGGCCCAGGGTATCGAGCAAGGACGAGCGCAGGTCATGGGAAAGACTGCGCACCTCGCCAATCGCCTCCCCCAGGCGCTCGACGGCCTCTCGCAAGATCCCCAGGCCCCGGTCCTGCCCTTTCTCCAGCACATGACTGGCCAGCTCGAACTGAAACTTGATGGACACCAGGACCTGGCTGATACCGTCGTGCAGCTCACGGGAAACCCGCGAACGCTCTTCCTCCTGCAAACTGACGATGCGCTGGGTCAAACGCTGAAGCTTCTTGTCCGCCAGGCGATGCTCGCTGACGTTCAGGGTCATGCCGCTGGCGAAGACCAACAGCACCGCCACCAGGGCGACCGCGGCAATCGCCAGCATGGTCTTGCGGATGCCCTGGGCCACCTCGTCACGGGCCTGCAGGGTGGCGCGCTCGACGTCCTCAAGGTAAATGCCGGTCCCGAGCATCCAGCCCCAATTATCCAGCATCACCACATAGGCGAGCTTGTCGGTCACCTGCCCTGTCGAGGGCTTGTTCCAGGCGTAGCGTTGAAAGCCCTCCCCGGATTCGGCACTTTTCAGCAATGCCTGGATCACCGGCAGGCCGTGGGGGTCCTTCATATCCCAGAGGTACTGGCCCACCAGCTCCGACTGTCGCGAGTGCATCAGGCTGCGGCCCTGGCGGTCGTAGACGAAAAAGTAGCCATTGATCCCGAAGCTCAGTTTGCGCAGTTCTTCCAGCACCTGCTGCTGGGCATGGGCGTCACCCTTGCCGTCGTCATAGAGCGGCGCGATCAGGCTTTGCGCCATGGCGACGTAGTTTTTCAGCTCCGCACGCTTGCTCGCCAGAATGCTGTCTTCGATCAGCTGCGCCTGCTGATCGCCCAGTTGGCGGTTCAGGGAGATCACTAGCGCGCAGATGACCGCGATAGCCAGGACCAGGGGCAGGATCCCCAGGGCAACGATTTTATGCTTGAGCTGCATGACGAATTCCAGGGACTCTCAGTAGAACTACGTAGAGGCTGCGTACGTAGTCGTGCGGATACTTTTGTTGACCGCATCCACGGATATTGGGCCAGCTCCGCACCGCGGACACAATTATAAAAATTACCGCCGCAGTCTACCGACTGTTGGCAGGAGACACGCAATGAACCGTCTGGCTAAACACCTTGTCTGGTTTGCCGTGGCTGTCCTGGGAGCGTTTGCGCTGAGTGTCGTGGCCCTGCGCCGCGGCGAAGCCATCAACGCCCTCTGGATCGTAGTCGCCGCAGTCGCCATCTACCTCGTCGCATACCGCTACTACAGTCTGTTTATCGCCAACAAGGTGATGCAGCTCGACCCCAGTCGCGCCACCCCCGCCGTCCTCAACAATGATGGCCTGGACTATGTGCCGACCAACAAACACATTCTTTTCGGTCACCACTTCGCCGCCATTGCCGGCGCGGGGCCGTTGGTCGGTCCGGTATTGGCGGCACAGATGGGCTACCTGCCCGGTACGCTCTGGCTGATCGCCGGCGTGGTGCTGGCCGGTGCCGTGCAGGACTTCATGGTCCTGTTCATGTCCACCCGCCGCAACGGTCGCTCCCTGGGCGATATGGTCCGTGAGGAAATGGGCCGCGTGCCGGGGACCATCGCCCTGTTCGGCTGCTTCCTGATCATGATCATCATCCTCGCGGTGCTGGCGCTGATCGTGGTCAAGGCCCTGGCCGAGAGCCCATGGGGCATCTTCACGGTGATGGCGACCATCCCGATCGCGATGTTCATGGGCATCTACATGCGCTACATCCGCCCGGGCCGCATCGGTGAAATCTCGGTTGTCGGCGTGCTCCTGCTGCTCGGCTCGATCTGGCTCGGCGGGCAGATCGCCGCCGACCCGGTCTGGGCCAAAGCCTTCACCTTTACCGGGATCCAGATCACCTGGATGCTGATCGGCTACGGCTTTGTCGCCGCGGTACTGCCGGTGTGGCTGATCCTGGCACCCCGCGACTACCTGTCGACCTTCCTCAAGATCGGTACCATCATGGCCTTGGCCATCGGTATCCTGATCACCATGCCCGTGCTGAAAATGCCGGCGCTGACCCAGTTTGTCGACGGCACCGGCCCGGTCTGGAAAGGCGGCCTGTTCCCGTTCCTGTTCATCACCATCGCCTGCGGTGCGGTGTCCGGTTTCCACGCGCTGATCGCCTCCGGGACCACGCCCAAGCTGCTGGCCAGCGAAGGCCATGCCCGCTACATCGGTTACGGCGGCATGCTGATGGAGTCCTTCGTCGCAATCATGGCGATGGTCGCCGCCTCGGTCATCGATCCGGGCGTCTACTTCGCCATGAACAGCCCGGCGGCCGTGGTGGGCGCTGATGCAGTGAGCGTGGCGCAGACCGTCAGCAGCTGGGGCTTCGCGATTACTCCAGACGCCCTGCTGGCCGTGGCCAAGGACATCGGCGAAACCACCGTGCTGGCCCGTGCCGGCGGTGCACCGACCCTGGCGGTCGGTATCGCGCAGATCCTCCACCATGTGCTGCCGGGTGAAAACACCATGGCGTTCTGGTACCACTTCGCGATTCTGTTCGAAGCACTGTTTATCCTTACGGCGGTGGATGCCGGTACCCGTGCCGGACGTTTCATGCTGCAGGACCTGCTCGGCTCCTTTGTCCCGGCGCTCAAGCGTACCGAGTCCTGGACCGCCAACCTGATCGCCACCGCCGGTTGTGTGGCCATGTGGGGTTACTTGCTGTATCAAGGCGTGATCGACCCGTTGGGCGGCATCAACACCCTGTGGCCGCTGTTCGGCATCTCCAACCAGATGCTGGCCGGTATCGCGCTGATGCTCGGCACCGTGGTGCTGATCAAGATGAAACGCCAGCGCTATATCTGGGTGACCTTGCTGCCTGCCGCCTGGTTGCTGATCTGCACCACCAGCGCCGGCTTTATCAAGCTGTTCGACGCCAACCCGGCCATTGGCTTCCTCGCCCTGGCGAAGAAATACAGCGTCGCGCTGGACGCCGGCCAGGTGATCGCCCCGGCCAAGGACATCACCCAGATGCAGCACGTGATCTTCAACGCCTACACCAACGCCACGCTGACGGCACTGTTCCTGTTCGTGGTCTTCAGCATCCTGTTCTATGCCATCAAGGTCGGTGTCGCGGCCTGGGGCAGCAAGGAGCGTACGGATAAGGAGTCGCCCTTCCAGCCTATTCCGCAGGCTTGATCGAGGATTGCCGACGTAGATGGAAAAAGGCTCCGTATCGAAAGATACGGAGCCTTTTTCATTGATCCGCAGCCAGCACAATACCACCGGGCACATTGGCAAAGCCGCCCTCCCGCGTGGTGTTGACCACGCGCTCCAGCAGATAGCGCGCCGGGGGTTTGCCGACCGCCTTGCGGAACATGGTGACAAACCCGCTGGAACTTTCGTAGCCCAGGTCCAGGGCAACCGCCTGCACACTGTCACCCCGGGTCAGGCGTCGCAGTGACAGGATGATATGCAACTGTCGGCGCCAGCGACCGAAACTCACGCCGGTTTCCTGCAACAACAGCCGGCTCATGCTCCGCTCGCTCATGCCGATACGCGTAGCCCATTCGCTCATCGGCACCTTGGCCGAAGGCTCGTCCAGCAGCCGCTGCGCCAGTTGCCGTAGCCGCCGGTCTCGCGGCATGGGCAAGTGCAGGTCTTCCACCGGAGCCTCGCATAACTCGTCGAGCAACGTCGCGACCAGACGGGCATCGCGCCCCTGCTCGTCATACAGATGTGGCAGGCTCACCGCCCGCAGGATCAGTTCCCGCAATAGCGGCGAGACCGCAAGGGTGCAACAGAATCGAGGTAGATTGGCGACGGCCTCAGGCTCGATAAACAGGCAGTAGCACTCCGTTTCGCCAGAACTGCGAGCCACATGCAGCATGCTGCCCGGGATCCACACCGCACATTGCGGCGGCACGATCCAGACCCCGTCCTCGACCTCGCAATTGAGGATGCCGCGTACCGAATACAGCAGTTGTGCCTTGCGGTGCTGGTGCTTGGCATGCTCCCAGTCTTCGGAGACCAGGGAAGCATTCAGGGCATAAACGGGACGGGGAATGTTATCGACATCCCGTGAGCCCGCCAGATCGTCGGATGAACGTTGCATCAAGGAAATTGAACCTCGGGTCTGAAGGAACATTTGGCCGTTTTGAAAAATAGTGTGACCATATTGTGCAATGACGTCCAGTCGAGGGCTGGGTATCGTGTGGGTGATCCTATTGAGTACCCAGGAGTACGGACATGCGGGTCGATGCCACACAGTTCCCGCGGGTCTGGATACACACGGGCCGATCCACCTTGACCTAGGTAACCCCCATGCACCTCGTTGCCATCAGCACCGTTGAAATCCACGCAAGAGACAGTTGTTCAACAGCCCTGCAGGCTCGACTGAACGCATTGGTTGAAACCTTGCAGAACCTCTCCGGTTGCACCTCGTACAGCCTGACGCGCTGCTCTTCGCGCCATGACGTCTGGATCATGACCGGCTACTGGAACGCGTCGGCGACCATGGAAGCGCATTTCAGCCTGCCTTGCCTGGCGGACCTGTTCGCCCTGACGCTGGAGCGACTCGCCGATACCCTCAAGTTCGGGACCTTTATGCTTGGCGCTCCCGACGCAGGGGAAAACAACGCCAGCAAGTCGGGGCAAGCTGCTTCAAAAACCCAAAACCGCTCAGTTTTCGTGGACTGAGCGGTCTTGGGGCTGCCTCACGACAACTCGTTCAGGACTCTACCTCCCGCTCACGGGCACAGCCCTTGTGCAATTCGGCCGCCAGCTTCTCTTCGTCCAGCGCCCCTTCCCACTTGGCGATAAATAGCGTCGCCACACCGTTGCCGATCACATTGATCAATGCCCCGCCCTCGGAAATAAACCGGTAGACCCCCAGTACCAGCACCAACCCCGCCGCCGGGATGACATCCAGGCTGCCAAGGGTCGCCGCCAGGGTGATAAACGCTCCGCCGGTGATACTGGCCGCCCCCTTGGAGGTCAGCAGCAGAATGAACAGCAAGGTCACCTGGTGCCAGAGGTCGAGGTGGATATCCAGCGCCTGGGCGATGAAAATCGCCAGCACCGTCATGTTGATACAGCTGCCATCGAGGTTGAAGCAGTAACCCGAAGGCACCACCAGGCCCACCACCGATTTCTCGCAGCCAAGGCGCTCCAGCTTGCCCATCAAACGCGGCAAGGCCGACTCCGAAGACGAGGTGCCCAGCACCAGGAACAGCTCGTCGCGGATGTACTTGAGGAACTGCCACAGACTGAAGCCCGCCAATCGCGCCACCAGATTGAGCACCACCAGGACAAAAAACAGCGCCGTCACGTAGTAGCAGATCAGCAAGTTGCCATACGCCCCAAGGGAGCCCACGCCGTACTTGCCGACCGTAAAGGCCATGCCGCCGAAGGCCCCCAACGGCGAGACGTACATGACGATCCGGACCATGCGGAAAAACGCCTGGGCCACCAGGTCGATCAGGTTCAGCAGCGGCTTGCCGGCGCCGCCGAGCATCTGCAAGGCAAAGGCAAACAGGATGGAAATGAACAGCACCTGGAGGATATCGCCCTCGGCAAAGGCGCCAAACACGGTACCGGGCACGATATGGGTGAGAAACCCCACCACGCTCTGTTCATGGGCCAGCTTGCTGTAGCTGTCGATGGCATGGGCATCTAGGCTCGCCGGGTTGATATGCATGCCGGTGCCGGGCTGCATCAGGTTGACCCCGATCAATCCCACCACCAGCGCCAGGGTGGTCAGCACCTCGAAGTACAGCAACGATTTGAAGCCGACCCGGCCGATGCGCTTGAGGCTCTGCATGCTGGCAATGCCGCTGACCACGGTGCAGAAGATAATCGGCGCAATCAGCATCTTGATCAGCTTGATGAAGGTGTCGCCCAGCGGCTTCATTTCTTCGCCGAGGCTGGGGTAGAAATGCCCGAAGACAATGCCCAGCACGATCGCCAGCAGCACCTGTACATACAGATGGCGAAACACCCCGCGCAGCCTTGAAGGGCGCGGTTTTCCTATTGTTATTGTTGTCATGGGTCGACCTTCTTGTTAGGGGGTGAAGCCGTTACGAGACGAGGTTGATCAGGTTCCCCGAGTAGTAGCCGTGCAGGTTGCCGAGGATGCCGTCGGCCAGGCGTTGCAGACTGCTCTGGCTGGCCCAGGCCACATGGGGCGTGACGATCAGGTTGGCATGGCGCTGGGTGAGCAAGGGGTGGTCAGCCGTTGGCGGCTCCTGGCCCAGCACATCGAGGGCCGCGCCGCCGAGGCGACCGCTGTCCAAGGCGGCGAGCACCGCCGCCTCATCCACCAACGGCCCGCGGGCGGTATTGATCAGCAAGGCACCGGGTTTCATCCGTGCCAGCTCCGCGGCACCGATCAGATGGCGGGTGTGTTCGGTCAGCGGGCAGTGCAGCGAGATCACATCGCTTTGCGCCAGCACCGTTTCAAAGGCCTGGTAACCCTTGCGCACCGGGATCGCACCACGGTGTTCGGCACAGAGCAACTGCATGCCCAGGGCACTGGCCAGACGGGCCGTGGCCTGGCCGATGCCGCCTTTACCGACGATGCCCAGCACGCTGCCCTGCACATCGCGGATCGGCGCGCGATGGACGCAGAAGTGCCGCGAATCCGGCCAGTCGCGCACGGCGGCGGCCTGGTAGGCGAACAGCTGCCGACGCAGGGCGAAGATCGAGGCGATCACCGACTCGGCGACGCTTTGCGCCGAGTAGGCCGGGACATTGCACACCGTTACGGCGAAATCACGGCAGGCCGCCAGGTCGATGCAGTCGTAACCGGTGGCGGCGACGCAGATGAATTTCAGGTTGGGCAGTTGCTCCAGTTCGGCCCGGCCGATGCGGACCTTGTTGGTGATCACGGCGTCGGCATTGCGGGCAGCTTCCACCACCTGCTCCGGTGTCGTGTCGGAACGGTCCTGCCAGTCCGTCACCCAAGCTGGACGTGCAATGCCCACGGGCAGACTGGCGCTGTCGAGAAACACCACCCTCATGATGCAGGCTCCGGTTGTACCGGCTCGGAAATCTCGATCAGGTTCAGGTCCGGATCACGCACGTACACCGAGCGGATCGGCCCCGTGGCCCCGGTCCGCAACACCGGGCCTTCGATAATCGGCCAGTCGACACGAGCCAGATGGGCAATCACCTGCTCCAGGGGGATCGAGGCGATAAAACACAGGTCCAGCGCCCCCGGCACCGGCAGGTGCGCCTTGGGCTCGAACTCGTGACCGCGCACGTGCAGGTTGATTTTCTGCTGGCCGAAGGCGAACGCCTTGCGCCCGCCAGCGAAGGTCTGCACCTGCATCCCCATGACCCGCACATAGAAATCCTCGGCGGCCACCGGGTCGATGGTGGTCAGCACCAGATGGTCAAGATGGTCGATCATGGTTGCAACTCCTGGGTTCGGGTCGATGGCACCTGTTTTTCCAGGCTGGCGACATGGGCGGGTATCGGGTGCAGGTCCAGGCGCTTGCCGGCCTTGAGGATCTGGCTGGGAATCTCGTGGCCGACCAGCCCCGGCAACTGCGCGGCTGCGGCCAGCACGCGGTCCAGGTCGACCCCGGTGTCAAACCCCATCAACTGCAGCATGTGCAGCAGGTCTTCGGTGCAGACATTGCCGCTGGCCCCCGGCGCGTAGGGGCAACCGCCAAGGCCGCCAAGGGAGGCGTCGAAACGGTCGACACCGGCCTCGATGGCCGCCAGGGCATTGGCCAGGGCCATGCCACGGGTATTGTGGAAATGCAAGGTCAGTTGCAGCGCCGGAAAACGCTCGCGCACCGCACGAGACAGCGCCTCGACCTGGCTCGGGTAGGCCATGCCGGTGGTGTCGCACAGGGTCACGCCACGGGCGCCCAGTTCGGCAAAGCGCTCGACCCAGTGCAGCACCTCCCCCACCGGCACATCGCCCTGCATCGGGCAACCGAACACCGTCGACAACGACACATTGATCGCTACCGGTGCCTGGCCGATCACACTGAACACTTCGCTGAGCTGGGCAAACGACTGCTCGCGGCTCATGCGCAGGTTGGAACGGTTGTGGGGTTCGCTGACCGACATCACCAGATTGGCTTCATCGATAGTGCACGCCAGGGCCCGCTCGGCGCCGCGCACATTGGGCACCAGCACGGTGTACTCCACCGCAGGATTGCGGCGGATGCCGTGCATCACCGCCTCGGCATCCCGCAACGCGGTAATGGCCTTGGGCGAGGTGAACGAGGTGACCTCGATCTTGGCGAAGCCACACTGGCTGAGGGCATCGATCAAGGCAATCTTGTCGGCGGTTTCGATAAACCGTGCTTCGTTCTGGAAGCCGTCACGGGTGGCGACTTCCTGCAGGAAAAGACGTTGCATGGACATTCCTCGGGTTCAAATGATGCCGCGCTGGCGCCAGTCGGCCTGCTGCGCGGGCTCGATGCCAAGCTGGTCGAGAATCTCGCGGGTGTGCTGGCCGAGAGTGGGTGCCGGGCGCGCTACGCGGCCCGGTGTGCTGCCCAGCTTGGGCACGATGCCGGGCAAGGTCACTGGAGTGCCGTCGTCCAGTTGGCTGTCGAGTAGCATGTCGCGCGCCCGGTAATGCGGGTCCTGGGCGATATCGGCCGCGTTGTAGATCTTGCCGGCCGGAATCCGCGCCTCGGTCAGGATCGACAGCACTTCATCGAGGCCCAGCCGCGCGGTCCATTGGGAGATGGCGGCATCGATGCGCTCGACCTGCAACACGCGGCCGTCGTTCTGCGCGAGGTCGGGATTACTCGCCAGATCACAGCGGCCAATCACTTCCATCAGGCGTTGATAGATGCTGTCGCCATTGCCGGCGATCAGGGCAAAACCGCCGTCGCGACAACGATAGGCATTGGTCGGGGCGATTCCCGGCAAACTGCTGCCGGCGGGTTCACGCACGGTGTTGAACACCGAGTATTCGGGCAGCAGGCTTTCCATCATGTTGAACACTGATTCATACAGCGCCACGTCGATCTGCTGGCCTTCCCCGCCGTTCTGTTCACGGTGACGCAAGGCGAGCAGAATCCCGATCACCCCGTGCAGGGCCGACAGCGAGTCGCCGATAGAAACGCCGACCCTGACCGGCGTGCGCCCGGGCTCACCGGAGAGATGCCGCAGACCACCCATGGCTTCGCCGATCACGCCGAATCCGGGACGATCACGATAGGGTCCGGTCTGACCGTAGCCGGAGACGCGCAACATGATGAGTCTGGGGTTCAACGCATGCAGTGTGTCCCAGCCCAGCCCCCAATTTTCCAGGGTGCCCGGACGGAAGTTCTCGATCAGCACATCGGCATCGGCCACCAGTTGGCGCACCACCTGCTGCGCCTCGGCCTGGCGCAAATCCAGGGTCAGCGAGCGTTTGTTGCGTGACTGCGCGGCCCACCAGACGGACGTCCCATCGTGCAGCAAGCGCCACTTGCGCAGCGGGTCGCCGGTGACTGGCGGCTCGATCTTGATCACATCGGCGCCAAACTCACCGAGCATCTTCGCCGCAAAGGGCCCGGCGATCAGTTGGCCGAGCTCCACGACCTTCACACCTTGCAGAGGTAAATCCATGGCGTTTTCCGTTCTTGTCGAGTACTTGTGACAGGGATAATCGACACAAACCCGGCAGATGAAAATTTCATATTTCGCCACTATCCTTTCCAAACTGGAAAGCCTTGGACTCCTTTGATGATCAATCCCCTGCATTTCGACCTGCTGTCCTTGCGCCTGCTGATCTTCGCCGCCGAGGCCGGCAACCTGACCCGCGCCGCCGACAAGGCCAATATGACGGTCTCGGCGGCCAGCAAGCGCCTGGCCGAGCTGGAGCGCACGACCCAGTGTCCGTTGTTCGTGCGGTTGCCGAGGGGGCTTGAACTGACGGCGGCGGGACAAGGGATGGTCGAGCACGCCAGGACGATTCTTGAAGGGGTCAACCGCATGGCCTCTGATGCCAGTGATTACGCGGTGGGCGTGCGCGGGCATATACGGCTATTCGCCAACACCTCGGCGGTGGTCCAGTTCCTGCCGGGTGACCTGACGCTGTTCCTGCGCGCCAACCCCCACGTGCGTATCGGACTGGAAGAAGCTCTCAGCGAACCGATCATTCAAGCCGTGGAGAACGGACGCGCCGATATCGGTATTTTTGCCGATAACGTGCCGGCCGAGGGGCT
Organism: Pseudomonas gingeri; assembly: GCF_013385425.1. GTDB lineage: Bacteria > Pseudomonadota > Gammaproteobacteria > Pseudomonadales > Pseudomonadaceae > Aquipseudomonas > Aquipseudomonas gingeri_D. The sequence goes on from NZ_JACAQA010000003.1 coordinate 574,901, forward strand.
CTACACACTGCCCTATCGCAACGATCGCCTGGTGCTGCTGGTGCCTGTCGGCCATGAGCTGGCCAATGCGGGCCGTGTGTCCTTCACGGACACGCTCGGCTTCGATTACGTGGCGCTCAATCAGGGCAGCTCGCTGCTGCGCCGGATCAACGATGCCGCCGTGAGCGCGGGCAAGGTCCTCAAGGTACGCATTCAGGTCAGCAGCTTCGACGGTATCTGCCGCATGATCGAAGCGGGTTTGGGGATCGGGATATTGCCGTTGCAGGCGGTACGGAGCGAACTGCTCGGCACTCGCCTGATAGCCGTCGACCTGAGCGATGACTGGGCCCGGCGCACCTTGTTTGTCGGGGTCAAGGACGCAGCGCAACTGGCCCCGGAGGCGGCCAAGTTGTTTGAATATCTGAGCAGCGCAGAAAGGTAAACCGCCGGTCGTGCTGGAGAAGTAAGCGCGCGCCCACAAAAATGCCACTCAACCGGGTGGCGTTTGTGCTGACGACCGGTGCCAGAACGCAGACGCTGGGCGCTCCCGCCAGAACGGCGGCATTCGCATTGGCCACGGACCTGCTTGCCGGTATTGAGGATTCAGAGAAGGGATAGATCGAATATCCCGGAGTGCCCCTCGGAAGGCAGGTGTCTTTTGTGGTCTATAGTTCCTACCGGATCAGTTGATAATCTCTTTCGCACGGACGCTACAAGGCCCCGTCCTCGAGCCATCACCCCGTCGGATGCCCGCTAGCCTAGAGTGTTGCTACAACGCAGGGAGCACTGCATGTCGATCCAACGGACAAACGGACTGAGATCGGCTCCCGATAGCGCAACGCCCGTCGCCCCACCTTCCGAGAACCGCGACAGCCTCTTTCGGCGCCTTCTGGAGCCGATCAAGGAAGCCTACATCTTGTTCCCGCTGCTGGCCGCCCTGCTGGTACTGGCCATCTGGTCGGCCACCCTCTACCTGATCAAGATCGAACAGACGCGGGCGCAACGCAACGCGGCCACCACCAGCCTGGAGATCAGCGCTACCTACGAAGCGCAGATGTTGCGCGCCGTTCGTGAAATTGACCAAACCCTCAAGCTGATCAAATACACCTATGAGACCGAGGGTGAGCGTAATCCCCTGCCCAAGCTCAAGGAGCGGGCCTTGTTGCCGCCGGCCCTGTTGTTTGACGTCAGTGTGGTCACCCCGGACGGTGAACCCGTGGCGAGTACTCGCGCCAACGAGGCGGGAAATATCACCGAACCGGACGAACAACAGACGCTGCGGCACAACGATACGCTGTTGATCAGTCGCCCCTGGAAAAATCCGCTGACGGGGGAATGGCGATTGCGCTTCAGCCGTCGGCTCAATGCAGCGAACGGCGCGTTCTCGGGCATTGCCCGGGTCGAAGTCGATGCGGCTTATTTCGTCAGCAGTTATGACGACTCGAAACTCGGCGAGCGGGGCGTACTCGGACTCCTGGGCACCGATGGCATCTTCCGGGTACGACGCAGCGGAGAGTCGGTGCTGGCCGGCGATGCCGTCGACTACGCGACACTGGCGCCCAATACCGAAGACACCCAGGCGCGGCTCTCGACCAATGCCTGGGATGGCGTGCAACGCTACACCAGTGTCCGCCAGCTGTATGACTTTCCCCTGGCGGTGATTGTCGGGTTATCCGCCGAAGAACGCCTGGCCGCCGTGACCCGGCAAGCGCAGACCTACCTGTGGCGAGCCGCCGCCGGCAGTCTGCTGCTGGTGCTTCTGGCCGGCCTGCTGAGCCGCATGAACTGGCAGCTGGCGCAAAGTCGCTTGCGCGCCGCCGAAGACAAGGTGGCCTATGCCGAGCGCGTCGAGTACCTCGCCTACCACGACGGTCTCACGGCGCTGCCCAATCGCAGCCTGTTCAGCAAACTGTTGAGCCAGAACATCAGTGAGGCGCGCCGTGATCATCGGCAACTGGCGGTGCTGTTCCTCGACCTCGACCGCTTCAAACACATCAACGATACGCTGGGCCACCATGCCGGCGACCAACTGCTGCAGGAAGTCGCGGGCCGCCTCACGGCCTGCCTGCGCGCCAGCGATACCGTCGCCCGCCTGGGTGGCGACGAATTCGTGGTCCTGCTGCCGGAGCTGTCCGAGGCCAAGTATGTGGCGGACACCGCGCAGAAAATCCTCTCGGCCATCGCCAAGCCTTTCAAGCTTCAAGGGCAAGAGTTCCGGGTAACCGCCAGCATCGGCATCAGCCTCTATGCGCAAGATGGCCTGGACGAGCAGACGCTGACCAAACATGCCGATATCGCCATGTATCAGGCCAAGCAACAGGGTAAAAACAACTTCCAGTTCTACTCCGAGAAACTCAACGCCGAGTCGCTGGAACGCTTGACCCTGGAACTCGGCTTGCGCCATGCATTGGAACGTAACGAGTTCCGGCTTCACTACCAGGCCAAACGCGATATCCGCAGCGGCCGGATTACCGGCATGGAAGCACTGTTGCGCTGGGAACACCCGGACCTGGGGCTGATAGCCCCCATGCAATTTATCCCCGTCGCCGAGGAAACCGGTTTGATCGTGCCCATCGGCAAGTGGGTGCTGAGAACGGCCTGCCTGCAAAACATCGCCTGGCAACGGCAGGGGCTGCCGCATCTGGGGGTCGCCGTGAACCTGACGGCCCGGCAGTTTGTCGATGACAATCTACTCACCGACCTCGCCACGATACTGACAGAGACCGGCATGGAGCCCGGCCTGCTGGAACTGGAGATCGCCGAGAGCCTGCTCATGCAGGATGTCAAAAGAGCGCTGCAGGTGTTGAACGGCCTGAAAAAGCTGAAGATCCGGATCGCCATCGATGATTTCGGGATTGGCTACTCTTCGCTCTCGGCACTCAAGCAGTTTCCACTCGACTCAATCAAGATCGATCGCTCGTTTATCCGTGACGTCACCAGCGTGGCGGAAGACAAGGCCCTGACCGAGGCCATTATCGCAATGGGTCGAACCCTCAGCCTGACCGTGGTGGCCCAAGGTGTGGAAACCCGCGAACAGGCCGATTTCCTGCGGGACAACGCCTGCGACGAATTCCAGGGTTTCTACTTCAACAAGCCGGTGCCCGCCGATCAGTTCGGGGTCTTGCTCCAGACACAGGCAGCCAACAAGACCCTCGGCAGGTAACCCCTCATTGCGGGTCGGGAGGAAGCGCCCTGACGCTGGCATCCACTTCACGGGACTCGATATAGCCGATACTGTCGGGATTCCCGGCAATCCGTTTCTTCACTTCCGCGCTATTGGCTACCGCTTCCGGCGGCTGGCCCCTGCCGGTAAAAATGATTTTCGACCAGTGCGCCTTGAGCTGCGCGGCCGACTTGCCGGTGAAGGTGGTGTAGAACTCATCACGGGTTGCGGAGCCTTCCGTCTGGTCGATCGGAGTGACCGGCTTGCCGCTGGGGAAACGATTGGTCTTGCCCAGGAAGATGTCCGCCACCTGATTGCGTGTCAGCGCCTGCACCGGGCTGGCAGCGGCGACAACCACCACCACCTCGGCCATGGCAAGCGTGCTGCCCAGGCACAGGGCGAACCCTGCCAGCGTGCAACCGGCACGTTTGAGAACTCCCATGATCGGCGCCATCAGAAGACAAAATCGACAGCAAGGCTGAGCAGATTGAACGAGCCTCCCGGCTCATAGCCCGGCTGGAGATTGACCAACGGACCACTGGCGTTACTGTCTAAACGCGTGTGATCGTACTGCAGTTTGGCGTCCATATTCTTCGTGAAGTCCCAGCGCATGCCGACGGACAGGGTCTGCTGGCCGCTGCCCGATGCCAGTTGGGTGTTGAGTGCGCCGTTAAGGCCGGCAGCGGTGCTCGCGAGGTCTGGCGATAAACCCGATGTCGTCAGACCCGCGCTGGACGTTTCGCTGACCGTCTTTGAGCGGGCGTAGGTGACATAGGGTGTGAAGGTGTCAATTCTATAGCCACTGCTGACATACCAGGCGTTTATCGTCCCTATTGCCGAATGGCTGTCGATATGCCCCCATTCGCCCATGACGAACCACTTGCCTGGATCATAGATGGCCCCCACGCCGATAAACTCAAAGGGCTTGCCCTTGACATCATAACGGTCGGCTATCGCATTGCCTTGCGCACCGAAGTCCCTGAAACCGTCGAACAGTGGATTGAACGACTCCACGGTCACGTGGGTTTTCTGGTAGGTGACGCGGGTGGTCAAGTCCCCGTATTCAGTCAAATTGGAAATGCCCCACGCGTCCCTGCTCAAGGTCCTGCCGGTGTTGGCGGGCATCCGGAAATCGCCCTGGCCGACATTGCCCTGCACGGTATTGGTCAGGTCGCCGAAGTGCAGCCGGTAGCTGAGGTCAAGGCCATCGGTGCTGGTGACCGGTATCAGGCTATAGACCTCTCCCGGCGGGCGTACCCATGGCAGGGTGTAACCCACTTTGCGGCTGTCGGAGAGCAGGAAAGCCGGCTGCACCGTGCGACCGGCGCGCAGGCTGAAATCGGGTGTGAACTGGTATTTGAAGTTCGCCCATTCGAGGGTGGGACGGTAGCTGTTGTCGTAATTCTGCTCCGAGATGACCTGCACCACGGCCGAGAGCTGCCGGGTAAAGTTGGCCGTTACCTGGGCACCGATCAGGCTGTCGACATCCGCATCCCAGCTACGGGTGTGACCGGCACCGTTGGGCTTGTAGATGCTGGAGGTGAAGTCGGCGTTTTTTTCGCTGGAGTGAACAATACCCGCAGTGCCGAAACTGCTCAGGGAAAACGTGGGCATCGTGGCGTCGTCGGCCTTCACGGTGGCGGTATATAACGTCATCACGGCCAAGGCCAGCGTATTGAGTGCAAGCCTCATGGGTTCAATGCAACCACAACAGGGGATGCGAATACATCCGGGAACGCTTTCGCTCGGGAACACGCTTGGCGATTGACTGATGAAGTGTCGGGGAGGACTGCGGCCATTCGTTCTATTCCTTGTAACGTTGGCTCAATAAAATCCAGCGATACCACGAGCAAAATTGTAGACGACAAAACCCCATACGCTCGGGTTATGCAGCCGCTGCCGGGCTCGAAACCTGGCTGGGCAGTTCCAGGGTGAAGATTGCCCCTTGTCCCGGCCCGTCGCTGTGGACCTTCAATGCCCCGCCCATCTCCATGGCCGCCAGGATGCAGCTGTGCAATCCGAAACCATGGCCGTCTTTGCGCGTGGTGAATCCGTGGGCAAAAATCCGTGTCAGATTCTCCTCGGCAATCCCCTCGCCATTGTCGATCACCTTGATGACCAGGGTCTGCTCCGGCAGCATCTCGGTATGCAGGGTAATCAGCGGGGGACGATCGGCTGGATTGTCCATCGCGCCGCCGGCATTTTTTATCAGATTGACCAGGATCATCAGCAGGCGGTGCTTGTCCAGTTGTAAACAAGGCGTTTCGGCAAACTCTTTCACCACGGTGACCTGGCGGGCAGCGAGGAAACTGGCATTCATGCGCAGCGCATCCTCGATCAACTGCGGTACCTGTACGGCCTCGGCAAGACTGGATGCCCCTGAATAAGACTGCTGGGCCGCGACGATTTCCTTGATGTGATCGATGCTCTGGGTCAATTGATCGAGTTCGTCGGTCATGCTCTTTTGTTCGAGCGCCAAAGCGTCCGCCAACTGGTTCAGATAGCCCGGAAGCAGCTTGCCTTTCTCGTCCTGGGAGATGAAGTGACCCAGATCCTCGACATGCTCGTTCATCAACTGCACCGCTTTGCTCAGCCCCAGGGCTTTGCTGGTGCGCAACTTGCGGGTAACCACTTCGGCGGAGACATTCACGCTATTGAGCACATTGCCCACGTTGTGCAGGACATTGGTGGCGATTTCCGCCATGCCGGCCTGACGTGCAATGGCGACCAGCTGGGCCTGGGCTTCGGCCGTGCGCAAGCGGCTTTGCGCCAGCTGCCAGCTCATCCGGCTCAGCAGGCCGACCAGTAACACCAGCAACAGGCTGCCGCCCGCGGCCCGCCACAAATAGGTATGCGCCTGACCGGTCACCGTGGCCAGTTGTTCTTCTTCAGACAGCCCGACGATCACTGCCAGGGGCAGGTCATAGAGCTGACGGGCGCTGGTGTAGCGGCGCACTCCGTCCCAGGTATTGGTCGCCAACAGCGCTTGGGTGTCATCGGTGTCCGGGACCAACGCCGCATAATCCACCGCATCGCCGGCCAGCACCGCATCGCCGCTTCGGCGTACCCGAAAAATGCCGTCGGTACCCAACAAACCAAGGATGCCATGGTCGCCGAGTTTCGAGGCGTCATAGCTGCTGACAAAATAGGCCGCATCGACCTCGACCCGGGCGATGCCCGAAAACCCACCGTCCGGCGCATTCAGCCGGCGGCTGAAACGTAGCCGCCATTCTCCCGTCTGCGGTTTTTTCCAGGCTTGACTGATCAACAGTGTGTCGTCGTGCTGCAGTGCCTGTTGCTCATCCCGGTCCGAAATAGCTTCCGTATCGTTGGCCCGCGTACTCGCCACCAGCCCGCCGTCCGGGTTGACCACACTGACGTCAAACAACAGGGGCGGCGGCAATAACGCCCGCTCCTTGAGCCTGGGCAGTGGATTACGCTCGCCTTCGGCCTCATAGGTGTATTTGACCAGCTTGAGGGTTTGATCGATTTCGTGGACGGCACGCAACATCTGGGCCTCGTAGGTGGCGCCGATCTCCAGGCTGGCCGTGGTTGCGCCGCGTTGCGCCCGTACCAGTTCACTGTTGATGAGGTACAGCGTTGCCGTCCAGATAACCAGCAAAAGGACAGCGGCCAGCAGCGGAAACAGGATATAGGCTTCCTTGACCTGATCGAGCCCGCGCTGGAAAAAACCGCGTGTGGTCCTGGCAATGGCGCTCGCAGACCTGGCAATAGTGGGAGCCGACCTCAGTCCGTCTGGTCGTAGGATCGACATGCTGTGCTCCCTGCGTTGTACCAACACTTCTAGGCTAGAGGGCATCCGCCGGGGTTATGGCCCAAGGAGCGGGCTGGAGCTCCTTGTAGCGTCCGTGCGAAAGAGATTATCAACTGATCCGATAAGGACTATAGATCACAAACCGGGTAAGCGAACCCGCCGATCAAGCGCAAAACTCATTACACCACCTCACTAATGATGTTCTTGGCCCCACCTTTATCCGCGTTTAACAACCTAATAAATTGCTCCCACTGCCTGCCATCATGCCGATGGGCAGGTCACTGGAGACTTGTCATGCCTTTTGTCAGCGTGCGCATAACCCGCGATGGCGTTACCTCGGAGCAGAAAGCCCAGGTGATTGCCGAAATCACTGAAACCCTGCAACGGGTGCTCAACAAACGCCCGGACCTGACCCACATCGTGATCGAGGAAGTCGACACGGATAACTGGGGTTACGCCGGCATCAGCACCACCCAATACCGCCGCCAACTGGCGCAGAACCCGTCATGAACGCGCAGGTCAAGCTCGACTTCATCTCCGATGTGGTCTGCCCCTGGTGCGCCCTGGGCGTGACGGCCCTGGAACAGGCCATCGCCAACCTGGCCGATGAAGTCTCGGTCGAGTTGACCTTCAAACCCTTCGAACTGAACCCGGATATGCCGGCCGAAGGCGAGCACGCGGTGCGGCACATGATGCGCAAATACGGCCGCAGCGCCGAAGAAGTCGCCGCCGGCAAGCAGATGTTGATGACCCGGGGCGAAGCCATCGGTTTTCAGTTCGACCTGGAAAAACGCAGCCATTTCTACAACACCTTCGATGCCCACCGCCTGTTGCTCTGGGCCTTGCAGGAAGGGCGACAGCTCGAACTGAAGCGAGCCTTGCTGCGCGCCTATTTCAGCGACGGGCAGAACCCGAGCGACCGGGAAACCCTGGTGCGTCTGGCAACCGAAGCGGGACTGCAGGCGGCGCCTGCCCGTGAAATGCTGGCCAGCGACGCGTTCGCCGACGAAGTCCGTGAACTCGAGGCTTTCTACCGCGCACGCGGCATCAACTCGGTGCCAGCCATGATCCTCAACGGCCGTCATCTGGTGTCCGGCTCACAGTCGGTCGAGTACTACGAACAGATGCTGCGGGAAATCGCCTCCGCCGCTGCTTGATTGATCACGCCCTACCCCCTTACTTTCCATCGAGGTTTTATCATGAGCCATGCAAAAAAAGTCGTTGTGATTACTGGCGCTTCCCAAGGGATCGGCGCGGCGCTGGTCAAGGCCTACCGTGATCTCGATTACCGGGTGGTTGCCACAGCCCGCTCGGTCAAGCCGTCCACAGACCCGGACATCCTCACCGTCGCCGGTGACATTGCCGACCCGGCCACCGCCGAGCGCGTCATCCGTGAAGGCGTCGCCCGTTTTGGTCGCATCGACAGCCTGATCAACAATGCCGGGATCTTTATCGCCAAGCCGTTCACCGCCTACACCCACGAAGACTATGCCAACGTGCTGGCGGTGAACCTGAATGGTTTCTTCTACATCAGCCAGCTGGCGATTAGCGAGATGGAGAAACAAGGCAAGGGTCATATCGTCAACGTCACCACCAGCCTGGTGGATCACGCCATCGACGGGGTGCCGTCGGTACTGGCCTCGCTGACCAAGGGTGGGCTCAATTCGGCGACCAAGTCCCTGGCCATCGAGTACGCCAAGCGCGGGATCCGGGTCAATGCGGTCAGCCCCGGGATCATCAAGACCCCGATGCATGCCGAAGAAACCCATGAAGCGCTGGGCCGCCTGCATCCGGTCGGGCGGATGGGGGAAACCAGCGATATCGTCCAGGCGATTGTCTACCTGGAGTCTGCCGGGTTTGTGACAGGTGAGATCCTGCATGTGGACGGCGGGCAGAGCGCCGGGCACTAAGCACCTGAGCTGAAGAAGAACGCCTCGACCTGCAGGATTCGGGGCGTTTTTATTGGAGGTCGACGGCCAGGCTCAATCCATGTTGGGTAAAGGACTCCGTTGGCCGGCGTTCTGAAAATCGGCAATCTGCTGCCACATCGCAAGCGGATTGGAATACATGGGAAAGTGGCCACACTGCGCGATGGGGGCCAGCCGCACGCCTTCGGCCTGGATATGCGAGAGATAGGACAACGAGGCGTTCTGTTCGCCATACATGAACATGCGCGGACATTTCAGGCCGAGAAATTTGCCCATCAGGTCAGCGTTATCGGAAAGCTCGACCATTGACTGGAAGATCCCACGCACCACGCCGGCCCGCACCTTGTATCGCAAGCTGGCCGAATATAGCGCGCTGGCATACGCCGGAGCCTGGCGGGTACGCTCGATAAACGCGGCAAAAAAAACCTCGGGATCTTCCGCCGGATAATCGACGATCTGTCGGCTGAGAAAGCAGTCTTCCGGGGCAATATTGCCCTCGATATCGACGAAGCTGAGTATCCGCTCCGGGAACTGATGGGCCAGCATCAGCGCGGTGAGTCCGCCCATGGAGTGACCGACCAGATGGAAGCGCTCGATACCGAAATGCTCCAGCACCTGCAAGGCCGTCTGCAGCAGGAAAGGGATGGAGATCCTCGATAAATCACTGCACTGGCTCTCACCGCAGCCCGGCGCGTCGTACGCGACAAAGGGATGACCGGAAAAGGCACCCTGCAGCACGATGTCGGCGTAGTCTTCCTTGGTCGAGCCAAAACCATGCAGGAAGACAATCGGTGCCAAGTCACCCTCACGATAAATGGCCGCCACGTTCAGTTGAACCCCTTCGACTGTAAGAGGGAGCTGCGTATGGGTGAATGTTTCCGGTGAGGGCACGGAAGTAACTCCTTGAACAAAAGGTTTTCGCACGGACACGAATTGCCGACGGTACGGGCGACAATCTCAAGGGAATCAGGTTTTCTGTAAACTCCTGATTCAGGAAGGTTTTCATACGCAAAACCTATCAGCCTTGAAAAACACCCCGCTCACACCTTGGCCTGGAACCGGGCGACCAGGGCTTCTACCAATGGATTGGGTCGGCTGGTATTCCAGGCCATCGCGGTGGTGACCACCTGCAACTTCTGGCTCAGCGGCCGAAACACCACATTGGCGGGAGCCAGCTTTTTCAGCGACGCCGGTACCAGCGCAATACCTTGGCCATAGCTGACAAAGGCGATCTGCGACGCGACCGAACGCACTTCATGCAAGACACGCGGGGAGAAACCACTGGCCCGACAGGTCGCAATCAGGTTATCGAAATACACCGGGCTGACCTTCCGAGAAAACATCACCAAGGCTTCGTTGACCAGACTCGACAGACTGATACGCGAACGCGAGGCCAATGGGTGATCGACGGGCAATGCCACCACCAGACGATCTTCCGTCAATGGCAGTGACCGGATCGACGCCCCCAGATCACCGTCCAGCCGGGCAAACGCCAGATCGATATCCCCGGCCTCCAGCGCCGGGACGGCTTCAACGCTGTCGATTTCCCGCACCGACACCGTGAGGTGCGGGTATTCACGCTTCAGTTGTTCGATCAGCCCCGGCAACACGTCAAACATGGCCGTTGAAATCGCGCCGATGGTCAACAGGCCCGACTGCCCCGCCACCGCCTCTTCCACGGCCAGTTCCAGACGTTCCAGTTGCTCGGCGAACTTGCGTACCGCCGGCAGGATCGCGGCCCCGACCGGGGTCAGTTTCGCACCCCGTCGCGAACGCTCGAAGAGCGTGACCTTGAGCGCTTGTTCCAGGACCTGGATCTGCTCGCTCAACGGTGGCTGGGACATGCCCAGACGCTTGGCGGCGCGGCCGAAATTCTGTTCCTCGGCAACCGCCAGGAACAACCAGAGGTGACGAATCAGACGGAAATTGATCATGGTTTATCCATAGGTTCAGCGTATCCAACGCTTCTGTGATTAGTAATATACCTATCAAACCTCCTCGCCGACACTGGGCGCCTCCGTCACCACAGGGGCTCCCCCATGACCCACAAGAGTTTGCTGGAACGCTTGGCGGCGCTGGACACCAACACCGTGTCCGATGCGCTCGATTTCCTCGGCCTGCCCGGCGCCACGGTAGGGCTACGTCCGCTGTGGAAGTGCCCGAAAATCGTCGGCCGGGCCAGTACCGTACTGCTGGCCCCCAAGTCCGATAAAACACCCACCGTGCACCTGATCACTCCGGTGGTCGAACAGATCGACAGCGACGATCGTGTACTGGTGATTGCCGGCGGTCTCGAAGGCATTTCCTGCTGGGGCGATATCCTCGCCAATGCCGCGTCCGCCAAGCAGGTACGCGGCACGGTGATCGACGGTTTCAGTCGCGATATCGACGGCAGCGCAGCGATCGGCTACCCGGTCTACGGCCGTGGCGTCACGATGATCAGCGCGCGCAATCGTGTGGTGCAGGTCGATGCCGCCGTGACAATCAACGTGGCCGGCGTGGCCGTCAGCGAGGATGACTATGTGATCGCCGACAACTGCGGCACGGTGTTCGTCTCCACTGTCCACATCGATAAAGTGCTCGACCTTGGCGAACGTATTGCCCGTCGCCAGGACGGCATGGTCGAGGCCGTGCGCAGCGGCCGCTCGGTGGCCGAGGTGATGCATGACACCCAGTTCGAAGCCATCCATGTGGAGCACAGCCGATGAGCCCGGAAGACCGCCAACTGGTCGCCCTCTTCGAGGGACTCGACACCCCGGGCGTGTCCGATGCCATGGACAAGCTCGGCCTGCCCGGCCAATGCTTCGGGATCGCGCCCCTGGGCAATTACAGCCAGGTGATCGTCGGCCCGGCGTTCACCGTGCAGTACGTCACGGCCAGCGTGCCGCCCGGCACCGTGGGTGACTTTATCGAGGACGTGGCGCCCGGTGACATCGTGGTCATCGACAACGGCGGGCGCACCGACTGCACAGTCTGGGGCGACATCATGACCCAGTACGCCGGCGCACGACGGATTGCCGGCACCGTTATCGACGGTGTCTGCCGAGACGTGAACAAGGCGCTGGGCGATGGCTACCCGATCTTCAGCAAGGGCCGCTTCATGCGCACCGGCAAGGACCGCGTACAGGTTCAGTCAGTCAACCAACCGGTGTCCATCGGCAGCGCCCGGGTTTGCGCCCGCGACATCGTGGTCGCCGATGCCAACGGCGTGGTGATCGTGCCCCTTGCCCGTGCCGTCGAAGTAGCGGCCTGTGCCCGCCAGATCGAAACGGTCGAAGCCGAGATTCGCGCCCTGATCAGCCAAGGCAAAACCCTGAAAGAAGCCAGGGCCGCATTGGGTTATCACAACCTGCAGAGGAAAGTATGAGCATCGATATTCAACGCCTGAACCGGCGCCTGGCCAGCGCGCAACCGTCGGCGACCTACCGGATCATGGACCGGGTGGCGGAACGGCGGGCGCAAGGCGCAACGATCATTTCACTCTGCGCGGGCGAACCGGACTTCGATACGCCCGCGCATGTACGCGCAGCGGCCATTGATGCCATCGAACACGGCCACACCCGCTACACCCAGGTCGCCGGTGTCCGTTCGCTGCGTGAAGCGGTGGCCGCCAAGTTCCGGCGCGAGAACGGCCTGGACGTCACCTGGCAGGACACCCTGGTCTGCAACGGCGGCAAACAGGTGATCTACAACGCCCTGGCGGCCACGCTGAACGAGGGCGACCAGGTCATAGTACCCGCGCCCTACTGGGTCAGTTACCCGGAGATGGTCCAGCTGTGCGGTGGCGAAACCCGGATCGTCGTCTGTGATGCCGATACGGGTTTCAAGCTGACCGCCTCGGCACTGAATGACGCAATCACGCCGCAGACCCGCTGGCTGATCCTCAATTCGCCGTCCAACCCCACCGGCGCGGTGTACAGCCGGGAGGAGCTCCAGGCACTGGCCGAGGTATTGCTGGCCCATCCCCAGGTGCTGATCCTGGCCGATGATATCTATGAACACCTGATCTTCGACGATCAAACCTTCCATACCCTGGCCCAGGTGGAGCCACGGCTGGCAGCGCGAACCCTGACCATGAACGGCGTCTCCAAGGCCTATGCCATGACCGGCTGGCGCATCGGCTTTGCCACCGGGCCACGCTGGTTGCTGGATGCCATGGAAAAGCTGCAAGGGCAACAGACCTCGGGGGCGAGTTCGGTTTCACAACAAGCGGCACTCGCGGCACTGGAAGGCCCCAAGGACTTCATCCAGGAAAGCCGGGCGGTTTTCCAGCGTCGTCGCGACTTGATGGTGGCACTGCTGAATGACATACCAGGACTGGAATGCGTGAGTCCGGCGGGCGCGTTCTATGCTTTTGCCTCCTGTGCCGGCCTGATTGGCAGCACCTCTCCCGCAGGGCGAGTACTGCACAACGATGAAGATATCGCCCATGCGCTGCTGGATGAAGCGGATGTCGCCGTTGTGCAGGGCAGCGCGTTCGGGTTGGGGCCTTATATCCGTATCGCCTATGCCTTGGATGACGATTCGCTGCGTCAGGCCTGCGATGCCATTCGCCAATTCTGCGGTGCCCTGGATCGATCCCGAACGGGCGCCGCCAATCCAGGTACTCGAAGCTTTTTACCCTCGGTCTGATCTAAATCAAGCCTCTCAATCCCATTCACGGTGACAGTAAATAGCCGTGTTTGTACGGCGCCGTATCGATTGGAAGTCGCAGTCGGGAAACCCGACCTTGTCAGGACTGGCGAATCGATCCCACTTTCCCGGGCAACGCAAGTGTCTTGGCGCTTGCTTCCCCCGGCTCACCCAAGAGGAGATGTGACGATGGCTAATAGCGTAAAAAAAATGCCGCTGCATAGCGAAGACAAGACCAGCCACCACCCGGTAACGACTGATCTGTGGCGCCCTCTGGAAAAACTGCGGCAACAGGTGGACCACCTGTTCGAAGACTTCACCCACGGCTCCGGACTGCCGTCCTTTGGACGTGGCCTGTTCGATGTGGAGCCGTTCTGGCGTCGGGAACTGATCACTCACGCAATGCCTGCCGTGGATATCGTCGAGAAAGACAAAAGCTTCGAAATCACCGCAGAACTTCCCGGCATGGATCAGAAGAATATTGAGATCAAACTGTCCAATGGCAGCTTGATCATCAAAGGGGAGAAGAAAGAGGACAAGGAAGAAAAAAGGAAGGGGTATCACATGACCGAGCGCCATTACGGCAGCTTCGAGCGTGTCTTCAACTTGCCGACGTCAGTCGAGGCGGAAAAGATCGAAGCCAACTTCAGCAAAGGTGTATTGAGTATCTCCTTGCCGAAGAAAGCCGACGCCATGAAGGCGGAAAAAGTCGTACCGATCAAAGGCGACTGAACAAGTAGGTACTTCGCCCCTGCCGGAATACCGGCAGGGGCTTTTTGCTGCTTGCCATCGGCAGACAAACGCCGATATCGAACAAGCCTTGATCGACAAGGGCTGTAGGGTAAAGCAACAACCCAGCCTCCCTGGCCGGGTGGCACAACCGTCGTTACTTGCGAGCGGCTTTTTCCAGCATGCGGTTGGCCCGCTCGTTGGCCTCGTCAGCCGTGCGTTGCGCCTGGGCGGCGGCAGCCATTGCCTGTTCGGCCTTGGTGTAGGCCTCATCAGCTTTTAAGCGGGCCGACGCGGCATTGTTTTCCGCGGAGTCCAGGCGCGCATCCATTTCACGAGCATGTTGATGACTGCAACCCGCGGTTGCCGCCAGCATCACGCCCAGTACTGCAACAGACAGGAACTTGTTCATGGTATTGCCCTCGGTAAGTGCACTTGAGAAATCAGATGGTCCGGAAAGTATCGGGGCAGAAGAAAACCGAACTCTGATCTTTATCAACTAACGGCGCGAATGTCGGACACAACCCTTCGCCCAAAGGGCAACACCCGTGGACCGCAGATCCAGGCATTTTTGATATAACTCAATGATTTCCCAGCCCCAAAGCGTAGAACTCGGAAGTGGCCGGTCTGTTGCGCTGCGTCATGAACGACGAACCCGAATAGCCCGGCGTTGAAAATACCGCCCTCTCCCCCTCTTTGCTCCCTGGGCCAAGGTCATGAAAAAGACTCATCAGTGGAACCTGTCGTATTTCTTCATCGCCTTGTTGGCGTTTGCCGCACTGCAGATGTTCCTCGGTCAACAACACCCCGTGGAAAGCCTGCCCTACAGCCAGTTCCTCCAACTGCTGGACGCTCACAAAGTCAGTGACTTGCAAGTGGAAAAGGATCAGATCAGCGGCAAGCTGCAAGAACCCATCAATGGCCATGATCGATTCAGCACGGTACGCGTCGACCCCGCCCTGGCGACCGAACTGGCACAGTCCAATGCCTCCTTCTCCGGGGTCACTGAAAACACCTTGCTCACCGGCTTGATCGGCTGGCTGCTGCCCTTTGTCATGATCATGGTGGTCTGGCACTTCCTGTTCCGCGGCATGGCCGAGAAGCAGGGCCTCGGCGGAATGATGAATGTCGGCAAGTCGCGGGCCAAGGTCTTTGTCCAGCGCGATACCGGCGTGACCTTTGCCGATGTCGCCGGTATCGACGAGGCCAAGGCCGAGCTGGTGGAAATCGTCTCCTTCCTCAAGGACAAGGAACAGTACTCGCGCCTGGGCGCCCATATTCCCAAAGGCACGCTGCTGGTCGGTCCTCCGGGGACCGGCAAGACCCTGGCGGCCAAGGCCATTGCCGGTGAAGCCGGCGTACCGTTTTTTTCCATCTCGGGGTCCGAATTCGTCGAGATGTTCGTTGGCGTCGGCGCCGCCCGGGTCCGTGACCTGTTCGAGCAGGCACGGCAGGCCGCCCCCTGCATTATTTTCATCGACGAGCTGGATGCCTTGGGCAAGGCCCGCGGTGTGGGAACCCTGGGGGGCAACGATGAAAAAGAACAGACCCTCAATCAGCTCTTGGCGGAGCTGGATGGCTTTGACCCCCGCGAAGGGGTAGTCCTGCTGGCGGCGACCAACCGCCCGGAAATTCTTGATCCCGCCCTGCTGCGCGCCGGTCGCTTTGATCGGCAGATCCTGATCGACCGTCCCGACCGCAAGGGACGCCTGGCCATTCTCAAGGTCCACCTGCAGAAAATCACCCTGGACCCCGGCACCGATGCCGAGCGAATTGCCGATATCACCACTGGTTTCACCGGGGCCGACTTGGCCAACCTGGTCAACGAAGCCGCAATCGTTGCCACCCGCCGGGCAGGCTCGAGCGTCAACCTGCAAGATTTCACCAACGCGGTAGAACGCATCGTCGTGGGCCTTGAACATAAAAGCAGCCTGCTGCATCCCGAAGAACGCCTGATCGTGGCCTATCACGAGATGGGACATGCCCTGGCTGCCGCGACCCTGCCCGGGATGGACCCGGTGCACAAAGTGTCCATTATTCCCCGTGCCGCCGGTTCGTTGGGCTACACCTTGCAGCGCCCGACCGAAGACCACTTCCTGATCAGTTGCCAGATGCTCAAGGACCGGATTGTGGTGCTGATGGCCGGACGCGCGGCCGAATACATCGTCTATGGCCAGATCTCCACTGGCGCGGCCGACGATCTGACACGCGCCACCGATATCGCCCGGCAGTTGATCACCCGCTTCGGCATGAGCGCCGAGCTCGGCCAGTCGGTACTGGAACGGCGGTCTTCCACCTATCTGGGCGAATATCTAGCGGGCGCGGGCGAAAAAGACTACTCGGAACAGACTGCCCGGGAGATCGACCTGGGTATTCGTGTCTTGCTCGATGAAGCCTATACACGTGCGCAGGCGCTGCTCAAGCAGCGGCGCGCCGATCTGGATAGCGGTGCCAACCTGCTGATGGAGAAGGAGACGCTCACGCCCGAGGAGTTCCCCGCCCTGATGCCGTCGGCCTGCGAAGCCCGTCATGTTATCGCCCTCACCGGCCCATTGGGTCAGGCCGTGGACGGGACCACGCCCCTCTTCGAGCGGCACCGCTGAACAACATGGGCAGCTGATCTGGGATCGCTGCAACATCACTGTTTCAGGAGAATCGTCATGCATGCCATGGTCCTGCACGCCCCCGGCCAGCCCCTGCAATCGGAGGAGCGGCAGATTCCGCATCCAGCGCAAGGGCAACTGCTGATCAAGGTGCTGGCCTGTGGCGTGTGCCGCACGGATCTGCATCTGCTGGACGGAGAACTGCCCCAGGCGGTGCTACCCAGGGTGCCCGGGCATGAAATCGTCGGTGAAGTGATCGCTGTCGGCAGCGATGTCGCCTCCAGCTGGATCGGCCAGCGGGTCGGCGTGCCCTGGTTGGGCTGGACATGCGGGGAATGCGAATTCTGCCGCTCGGGCCGGGAAAATCTCTGCGAGCAAGCGCAATTCACCGGCTGTCACCTGGACGGCGGCTATGCGCAATACACAGTGGCCGATGCCCGATTCTGCTTTGCCCTGCCCGAAGGCATGAGCGCGACTGAAGCCGCGCCCCTGCTCTGCGCCGGCTTGATCGGCTTTCGCGCCTTGCGCATGGCCGGCACGGCGCAGCACCTGGGTCTCTACGGCTTCGGCGCGGCGGCCCATCTGGCGATCCAGGTGGCGCTGGGCCGGGGACAGCAAGTCTATGCCTTCACCCGGCCCGGAGACACCGAAGGCCAGGCTTACGCTCGTGCACTCGGCGCGACCTGGGCGGGCCCTTCGGACCAGCCATCACCCCATCTGCTGGATGCGAGCCTGATCTTTGCCCCGGTCGGTCCGTTGGTCCCACAGGCGCTGGCCTCCACGGTCCGCGGGGGCTGTGTGATCTGCGCCGGTATTCATATGAGCGATGTGCCAGGTTTTCCCTACCGGCTACTGTGGGGCGAACGCTGCATACGCTCGGTAGCCAATCTCACGCGCGACGACGGCACGGCATTTTTCGACGAAATCCGCCGCACATCGGTACATTGCGACGTCACGGTTTTTCCCCTGGCCGAGGCCAACCAGGCCTTGGCGCAACTCAGGGCGGGAGCGGTCAAGGGGGCAATCGTGCTGACCCCCTGGCCAGCAACCGAGCAGGATCACGATGCGCTCCAGCGAGTTGTCATCACCCTCTGAAAATATCGAAAGGCTCGACTCTCAGGACCTTGCGGATACCCACATAGCTGGAGACCCCGGCGATCAGGAGCACCATGACGAAGGCCAGCCCGAGGTTCCAGAACGTGATGATGGCCGCGTAGTTGGGCAGGTTGGAGCGCGCCACGGAGATCATCAGCGTGACCAGGCCGATGCCCAGTCCATAACCGGTCATCGCCGTGAACGTGGCCATGAACAGGATCATGTAGATCAGTTCACGGCTCTTGGCGCCAATGGCCTTGAGGGCGGCAAACTTGTCCAGGTTTTCCAGGATAAAGGTGTAGAAGGTCTGGCCGGAAATCGACAGACCGACCAGAAAGCTGATGACTGTCATCATCAGGATATTGGTGCCTACCCCGGTCTGATAGATGTAGTAATTGGCGATGCGCTGGTTGAACTCGTCCTTGGTCAGGGCGATGTACCCCAACTTCGAGACCTGTTGCTTGATCTGGCCCACGGCCGCTTCATCGCGGGGATCCAGGAGGATATAGGAGATGGTGAACCGGGTGGTCGGCAGGTATTCGATGGCGCGCCGGTAGGTGGTGTAGAGCGTCGGCACCCCGGTCAGGCCGCTGGTGAGGACCTTGGCAATGCCGACAATGGTGCCGCGATGATCATTGAGCTCGAAGGCGGTGCCTATCCTTGGGTTCTCCAGCTTCGAAAACTCGGCATCGTGGACCATGATGAACGCGTTTTCGGCGTAGATATCCTCGATGGCCCCCTGCTCCAGTAACGGCCGGCCGAACAGGCTGGTGTCGTCCAGGCCGATCACACTGACCGACTGGTAAGTGCCGCTGGCCAGCCGGACCTGGGCGCCGCCGATGAAAATCGGCACGGCATAGCGGACCTGGTCCATGCTGCGCACTGCATCAAGCAGGTAATCCGGCAGCGGGATGACGCTGGTCGGGGTGTTCACGGCCGGGTCCAGGATCCACATCGCCGCACCGATATTGGTCACCGTCGAGTAGGCCCGGTTGAGGATCCCGGCAAACATCGCCGTCATCTGCATCATCAGGAATACCGAAAAGGTAATACCCACCAGCAACGCGGAAAACTTGGAGCGGTCATTGACCAGGAGTTTGAAACCTATGCGCAGAATGCCGAAGTGCTTCATGGGCCGGGCCTGCTGCCGGTGGCGTCGACTCGGTTCCACCAGCCGCCCCCCAGGGCAACGAACAGACCGACGGTGTCCTGATGACGTTGGGCAAGCGCCTGCAAATAGGCAATGTTGACCTGATGCAGTTGCACATCGGCGGCCAGCAGATCCAGATAGGTCACCAGGCCCGAGCGATAGTTGGCTTGCAACAACCGCAAGGCCTCTGCGGAGGCGGCCTGGGCTTCGGCCTGCTTTTGCAAGGCCTGGGCATCGAACTCCAGCGCTTTGAGGGTATCGGCGACCTGGGCAAAAGATTCCAGCACCACTTCCCGATAACCCGCCGCGGCCTGCTGATAGGCATCGATCGCGGCCTTGCGGCCAAACCACAGGCTGCCACCCTGGAACAGCGGGATATCGATCGACGGCCCGACACTCCAGAAACGCCCGGCACCGGCGAACAATGATCCGGGGCTCGATCCGGCAGTGCCATAGGTGCCAGTCAGGCTGAAGCTGGGAAACATCGCCGCCGTAGCCACGCCGATAGCGGCGCTGGCCTGGTGCAGCTGTGCTTCGGCGGAGAGGATGTCCGGGCGCTGGCGGACCAATACCGAAGGCAGGCTGACGGGGAGATCCTTGGGTAACGACAGCCCGCTCAACTGGATGTCCGGGAGTTTGACTTCGGACGGTACAACGCCTTCCAGGGTGGCCAGCAAATGCTCGGCCTGGCTGACTTTCTGCCGCAGGGCCGGCAACAGCGCCTCGTTGCTGGCGATCAGGCTTTGCAAGCTGAGGATCGCCGAATACGGCGTCGTACCGCTGCGTACCTGCACCTGGGTGGTTTGCAGCTGCTGCTTTTGCAGTTCGATCAGTTGTTCGGTGGCCTGGATCTGCGCGGCATAAGCTGCGCGAGCAATGGCGGCATTGACGACATTGGCGGTCAAGGTGAGGTAAGCCGCCTGGGTCAGCCAGGTCTGATGATCGACCTGGGCCTGCAGGCCTTCCACGGTTCGACGTTCGCCGCCGAAAATATCCAGGGTGTAGCTGATCGTGCCACTCAAGGTCACGACATTGAAGATCGAGCCCTTGGTACCCAGTCCTTGCTGGATGGGTGCGCTGCGCTCACGATCGGCGCCCGCGTGAACGTCCAGGTGCGGGTAGAAAACCCCATAGCCGGCCATGAGCGTATCCTGGCTTTGCCGCAAGCTGGCCTCGGCTGCCCGCAGGGTCATGTTGTTGGCAATCGCCTGATGGACCACCGCATCCAGCGAAGCGGACTGGAACAGCCGCCACCAGTCAGGCGCGACCTCGGCCCCCGGCAAAAAGCGCTGCGCCTGCCCTTGGGCGGCCACGGTGGCGCTGATCGGATCGCGAATATAACCCTCCTGTGCCGGGGCCGCCGGACGTGAGAAATCCGGACCGAGGGTGCACGCGCTGGTCAGCGTCAACAAGCTGAGGACCAGCCAGCGGCCACAGGGCCTCATCGGGCGAAACACGCGCGACTGGTCCATTATTTCTGCCCTATGAAAACATCCACCAACTGCCCCGGGTACACCATCGGGAGGTCTTTTTTCTCAAAGCGGAAAATCACCGGCAAGACCCTCAGGTCGACTTTCTCCTGGCGCTGATCGGACAACTCGATTTTCGGCGAAACATAGGGCTGCACCCGCACGAACTCCAGCGGTACCTTGATCTCCGTGCCATGGATCTGCATCTGCGCGCGGATATGTTCAGGCGCCGGCAAGCGGGCAATCAGGATCTCGTCGATGTAACAGCGCACGGCCAGATGATCCTGCTCGGAACTCATGACCAGCAACGGCGTGAACCCCTCGGTGTAGGTGTTATAGGCGCCCTGGGACGACACATAGCTGCCGACGGTGCTGTTGATGGCCAACACCACCCCATTCGCGGGCGCCTTGATCGCATACTGCGCCAGCGTCGCCGCCGCGGCCTTCAACGCCGCCTGGGCCTGGGCCGCCGTGTCCCTGGCGGTATCGAGGGTATCCTTGCTGATCGACTTGGGGTCCATGCCGTAGGAGGCCAGACGCTTGTTGTACTGGTCCCGGGCAGTGCTCAGATTGGCCTGTGCCAACTCGAAATTGGCCCTGGGCACGGCATCGTCAAGGGTCACCAACGGCATCCCCAGGGTCACCTTCTGCCCCTCGTGCACCAACAGTTGCGTCACTGGCCCGGCCACCTGCGGGTAAATCACGATGTCGGAGCCGCCGGACTGTTCACTCTCGATAATGCCGTTGGCATAAATCGCGGTCTCATAGGGACTGCTCGCCGGGGCGAAGACCGGCGGCGGCGTCTGTGGAGTGCGCCCAAAGAGATAGGCGGCCACCAGGCCGGCCAAGACACCGAGTACGGCCACACCGAACAGCAGGCGGTTTTTCATGAGGCGACCCGTTCCAGTTCGGTGATGCGCCCGTCTTCCATGTGAATGATGCGATCGGCGTACTCGTTGATCCGCGCATCGTGGGTGACGATCAGGATGCACCGCTGCTGGTTGAGGATATGGGTCTTGACGAAGGCGATGATCATTTTCCCGGTATCGCCATCGAGGGACGCGGTCGGCTCGTCGAAGATCAGAATCTGTGGTTCGCCGACAATCGCCCGGGCAATGGCCACCCGTTGTTGTTCGCCGCCGGACAGCTTGACCGGCAGAATATCCCCGCGATCCTTGAGGCCGACCACTTCCAGGCTGCGCCGGGCCCGGACAATGGCATCGTCCCAGTCGTGATGCTGGAGAATCAGCGGAATCGCCACATTCTCGGCGGCGGTCAAGCGCGCGAAGAGGTGATAGTCCTGAAACACGAAGCCAATGTTATTGAGGCGCAGCTCGGCCAATTGGTCAGTGCCCAGGCTCCAGATATCCTGGCCATTGATGGTCACCGTGCCGGCATCGGGGCGCAGGATGCCGGAGATCATGCTGAGAAACGTGGTCTTGCCACTCCCGGAAGGACCGACGATAAACACCATCTCGCCAAACCCGGCGACCAGTGATACCTGGTTGACCGCCTGCATGCGCGCATTGCCTTCGCCAAACCATTTGCTCAGGCCGTTTGAAACGATCGCCGGATGCGTTGTAGAAACGACTGGAGCGGTACTCATGATCTCTCCTGCCCGGCAGGCCATGGTATGGAAATGGCTACGCGGTGTTTGCCAGCCTTGGGTACATCGGTTGTGACGGCGCGCTTTCCCGGGTCTCCGTTGGAAACTCCAGGGGGTGTGGCAAGTATCTGGCGCCCTTGCCAATGCCCCCTGATCTTTATCAACAAATGGCCATCTATCGGTCTACAAAAAGCACTGTTGATTTAGCTCAATAATTTTTCGTCGCCCCAGGGTAGAAAGCACTGATCGGTACCAGGCCCGAAGATGGTAGACGATCTTTTTTCTTCCATTGCTGGAGGCCGGCCATGCTGGCAGTCACCCTGATCAATACACTGGCCGTCATCGTCGTCGTGGTGATCCACTACGAGTGCCTGTTACGGCTGAACGACTGGCTGCCCCGACTCAAGCTCTCGAATCGTTTCAGGATTGTCATCGGGGTATTCGGCGCGCTGGTCGCCCACGCGGCGGAAGTCTGGTGCTTCGCCCTGGTCTATTACCTGATGGTCAGTTCCGGCAAATGGGGAAGCCTGGAGGGCAACTTCGATGGCTCGTTCATGGACTGCGTGTACTTTTCCTTCACCACCTACACCACGATCGGTTTCGGCGACATCTCCCCCGTCGGCCACCTCAAGTACCTGACCGGGCTGCAGGGCCTGACCGGCCTGGTGCTGATTTCCTGGACCGCCTCGTTTCTGTTTCTCGAAATGCAGAAATACTGGAAGAACAAATAGCCCTCGAGGCCGCCGTCAGGCTCCGGACTTGATTTTCATCAAGTCCGAAACCCGAAGTTCAAGCTCAATGACATGGCAGGTCGAGCATCAGGTTGTCGGTTGTCACCGGCTCTCCAGGCTGATGCCGCCATTGATCCATGACCTCTTCGCAGAGTCCTCGCACCATGACCGACACCCTTGAGTCCCCAGCCATTTCCACCAAGGCCTTGCGCAAATGCTTCGACCACTTCGTGGCGCTCGAAGGTTTGGACCTGCAAGTGCCCCATGGCTGTATCTTCGGCCTGCTGGGTCCCAATGGCGCCGGCAAGAGCACCGTTATCAAGATGCTGACCACCCTGCTCGACCCCACCTCCGGCTCGGCAACGGTGGCCGGTTTTGATATTGCCCGTCGACCGATCGAGGTCCGCCGCCATATCGGCTATGTGCCACAGATGCTTTCGGCTGACGGAGCATTGACCGCCATTGAAAACTTGAACCTGTCGGCCCGTTTGCAAGGCCTGCGCGGCGCCAAAAGGCAGGCGCGGGTGAAAGAGGCGCTGGCGTTCGCCGGGCTTGAAGAGACCGCATCGAAATTGGTCCGGACCTACTCCGGCGGCATGATTCGCCGCCTTGAAATCGCCCAGGCCACGCTGCACTACCCACAAGTCCTGTTCCTCGATGAACCGACCATCGGCCTCGACCCCATCGCCCGCCGGACCGTATGGGAACGCTTGCTGCAATTGCGCCAGAGCAAAGGCACCACCATCCTGATCACCACCCACGACATGGAGGAAGCCGACGTGCTTTGCGACGAGCTGGCGATTCTTCACCAGGGGCGCCTGGCCGTCGTCGGCAAACCCGCTGAACTCAAGGCGCAGGTGGGCAAGCAGGCCAGCCTGGACGATGTGTTCGTTTACTTCAGTGGCGTCAGTATTGAGCAGGGCGGCAACTATCGCGGTACTCGCGAGAGCCGCGATGTCGCTCAGAGGTTGGGATGATGAGCCTGTTCGATTACCTCAATGAGACATTCGCGGTCTGCAATGCCGAGGTGCGCAAGCTGATTCGCGACCCCACCGAGTTGCTGTCGCGAGCCGTCCAGCCGGTGCTGTGGCTGGCGATATTCGGGCAGGTTTTCAGCCAGGTACGCGGCATCCCCACGGGCAACCTGCGCTACCTGGATTACATGGCGCCGGGCATCCTGGCGCAAAGCATTCTGTTCAGCGCCATTTTCTACGGCATCGCCATTATCTGGGAGCGTGACCTGGGTATCGTCCACAAGCTTCTGGTGACCCCGGCGCATCGTAGCGCCCTGATCATGGGCAAGGCCTTTGCCGCCGGCCTGCGCGGGCTGGTACAGGCGATCGTGGTCTATCTGGTGGCCATCGCCTTGAAAGTCGAAATCCGCTGGGAGCTGCTGCCGATCCTCACCGTTGCCGCGGGGGTGTTCGTCGGCTCGTGTATTTTCTCGACCTTTTCCCTGGTGATTGCCTGCATCGTCAAGACCCGGGAGCGCTTCATGGGGATCGGCCAGGTCCTGACCATGCCGCTGTTCTTTGCCTCGAACGCCATTTACCCGCTGGAGCTGATGCCCGGTTGGCTGAAAGTTGTCGCGGTCTGCAACCCACTGACCTACCTGGTGGATACCTTGCGCGGCGGCATGATTGTCGGCGGCAACAGTGTGTATGCCTTGAGTACGAGCTTTGCGGTAATGCTGTCGGTTTTCGCCCTGCTTTTACTGCTGGCGGCCAGGCTTTATCCCGGATTGGCGCGCTGAGAAAACATTCATCAAGGCACTCGGGGTCTTCTGACATAGATCAGATTCCCCCCCGTGCGCCACTCCTATGCTCGACCTGACAATCACGGTACCGGCAGGGGCTGAAGATGAAAAAGTCAGGTTTGATCGCTCAATGCTTGTTGGTGGCAGCCAGCGCTTTTCTGTTGCCCTCCACCCAGGTCATGGCGAATCCACAAATGCCAGCGTCAGGGGGGATGTTCAAACTCCATTCGGAGTTCGACTGGATCAAACATACCCAACTGACCCTTGACGATCTCAAAGGCAAACTGAATCTGAAAGCGGAGCAATTGCCGGCCTGGGAGACCTGGTCGTCAGGGGTCCTGGCCGATGCCAAGGAGCAACTGAAAAAGGACAACGGCGAAGGTGAAAAGGACGCCGCCGCCCCGAAGGCACTGGTTGACCAGACCACGCCGGAAAGAATGGCCAGGGGCATAGAGCGCCTGCGCGCCCAGACCCAGTGGATGCAGGCCCACCTGGTACGCCTGGATGCGGCGCAGGTGCGTACCCAGGCCTTCTACGACACCTTGGCCGCCGAACAGAAGACCATTTTCGATCTGTTCTGGACAGTGATGCACCACCGGGCCTCCGCCGCCGATGGTTGGCAGATGCCCATGCAATCGCTCACCCCGGCGCTGGAAGAAGACCGCGACGAAACCGTCGAACAATAGGCGCCACTGAACGTTCCATTATTGGACAGAGATCATGAATATCGATTCGGTAAAACGTTGCGTTCTCGTGGGCATGCTTGTGATCGCTACCAGTCTCGCGGTACCGGCCAGCGCCGCACCGCGTGGAGGCGGTTATCGAGGTGGCGCGGGTTGGTGGGGGCTGGCGCTTGGCCTGGGCCTGGGTTGGGAGGCGGGACGTCTCAGCGGCCCGTATTACGCTCCGGCTTATCCGGTCTACTACTACCCGGCCCCTGAGTACTACTACCCGGATATCCCGCCCTCGGTGGTGATCGCAGCACCGCCGGTGGTCACCGCGCCCGCGACGCCCTCTGCGGCAAACTGGTATTACTGTCCGTCAGCCAAGGGCTACTACCCCTATGTGCGCGAGTGTCCTGAAGGCTGGCGGATGGTGCCGGCGACACCCCCCGCGCCCAAGTAAGACCAGCAGTCTGATCGTCCGGCTCAGCCAATCCAGCGGATCTGCGCCTCGTTGCGCTGGACCGGGGCCGGCACGGACTTGGGATGCCCCAGGATGATCGGCGCAACCGGCAACCATTCGGCGGGAAGACCCAGCAGGCTCTTCCCCTCCGGCGTATCGAGAAAACGCTGGGCAAACCCGATCCAGCAACTGCCGAGCCCCTCGGCATAGGCGGCGAGCATCAGGTTCTCGGCAGCCAATGCGCAATCTTCGACCATCCACTGGCCTTGGGTGCTCCCCGAAATCAGGATGAGCACCGGTGCCTGATAGAAGATCTGGAAATCCGCATCATTAAGCACCGAATGGAAGTGCTCGGACAGGGTTCCCGCGGGCATGGTCGCGAGCATATGGGCCTTGGCCTCGCGAGAGATCCGATCCAGCAACGCCTGATCACGTATCACCGTGAACGTCCACGGTTGCTGGTTGACCGCGCTGGGCGCCTGGATGGCGGCATTGATCAAGCGCTGAATAAGCGGTTCGTCAACGGCTTGCGTGGTGTATTCGCGTATCGAGCGACGGCCCGAAATCGCCTCATCGATATTCATGAACGTAGACCTCCGATAGTGTCCTTTCACACAGTCGCGCGGCAACGATGAGCTAACCTTGATATAGATCAAGTCAGCACTCCGGACAGTGCCATGTCACACGGCTTTGACTTTCATCATATGGACGCGGCCGGACTCGACACACACTGAATCCGCCTCGCATTCGCGAGACGGATGACGCGAGTGAGCGTGACTTGCGCAGGAGCGCTCAGATGTGCGGTAAATTCATGGTGTGTGTCGTGCTGGCGGGTCTCTGCGCACTGGCCTGGGGCACGGACGGCGTCACACCGCCCGCGGAACCCCGTGTCGCGATCCTGGTTTACCACCGTTTCTCGGAAACGGCGGACGACTCGATGACCGTGCGCATGAGCACCTTCGAAGCCCAGTTACAGGTTCTGCACGAGCGTGGCTACCAGATCGTGCCGCTGCGTGAGGTGGTCGACTGGCTGCGCGATCCCCATGCGACGCTGCCGCCGAAGCCGGTGGTGATCACGGTGGACGACGGGCATCGTTCGGTCTTCGAAAAACTGCTGCCCATCGTGTTGCGCGATCGCTTTGCGGTCACGCTGTTCATCTATCCATCGGCGATCTCGAACGCTTCCTATGCGCTGACCTGGGAGCAATTGCGGACCCTGAAGCAGAGCGGGCTGTTCGACATCCAGTCGCACACCTACTGGCATCCCAATTTCAAGGTCGAGCGCAAACAGCGTACACCCGCCGACTTCCAGCAGTTCGTCCGCACGCAACTGGACAATTCACGTCGCCGTCTCGAGGCTCAAACGGGCGCGTCTATCGACATGCTCGCCTGGCCTTACGGCATCTACGACGACGAATTGCTCGCACTGGCCGCCGAAGAGCACTACGTGGCCGCCTTCACCCTCGACGCCCGCAAGACCGACCGCCACGCACGGCTGCTGGCACTGCCGCGCTTCCTGATGATCGACGCCTATGGCGCCAGGGCGTTCGCCCGCCTGCTCGGCGAACCGGATACCCCGACGACACCCGCAGCGGGGAACACACCATGACCCTCCGTTCCTCAAGGCGATACGCGATTGCGCTACTGCTCACCGTCGCCACCCTGCTGACAGGCCAGGAAGCCCTGGCCGTGAGCGGCATCGTGCTCGACTCAAGCACGCAGGAGCCACTGGTCGGCGCAATCATCACCACCTCGGCCGGCGTCACCCGCACCGATGAGCACGGGCGCTTCGAGACCGCCCAGGCGGCCACGAGCGTCGGGGCTCGCGCGCCCGGGTATCTGCGTGCGCAAGCCCAGGTGTCCGACGAAACGCCCATCACCCTCCTATTGACCCCATTTCGTCCGAAAGCGGTCTATCTGTCGGTATTCGGCGTGACCAGCGCGAGCCTGCGCAACCAGGCCGTCAGCCTGTCCCAGAGCACGGTCATCAATGCCTTGGTAATCGACGTCAAGGGCGATCGCGGCCTGACGCCCTATCACAGCGCGGCCCGCGAGAAGAGTGGCGCCACCGCCCATCTGGCCGAGCGCGCACCGCAGGTACAGGACTTTCCGGCACTGCTGGCCAGGCTGCATGCGCAACACTTGTACCTGATCGCGCGCATCGTGGTGTTCAAGGACGACCCGCTCGCCAGCGCGCATCCGGAATGGAGCGTGCACACCACGCAAGGCGCGCCATGGCGTGATAACGAAAAGCTGCAATGGATGGACCCGTTTTCCCACGACGTCTGGCAGCACAATCTCGATATCGCCGAGGAGGCAGCACAAATGGGCTTCGATGAAGTCCAGTTCGACTATGTGCGCTTTCCCGACAAGGGCGGATTACACTTTGCCCAGCCGAATACCCGGGGCAACCGGACAGCGGCGATCGTCGGTTTCCTGCAAGCCGCCCGCGCGCGACTGGCGCCCTACAACGTATTCGTCTCCGCCGACATCTTCGGCTATGTTTGCTGGAATCTCGACGACACCGCCATCGGCCAGCAACTCGAAACCCTCGGCGCACCGCTGGACTATATTTCGCCGATGCTCTACCCATCCGGTTTCACCTGGGGACTGCCGGGCCTGAGCAACCCGGTCAGCGATCCCGGCCAGATCGTCAGGCGCTCCCTGGCGGAGGCCGTGAAGCGCACCCACCTGCCAGGCGTGCGTTTTCGCCCGTGGCTGCAAGCCTTTCGCGATTATGCCTTCGATCATCGCGTATTTGACGCCGCCGCGATCAGTGTCCAGATAAAGGCCGCCGACGCCGCCGACAGCGATGGATGGATGTTATGGAACCCGCACAATCACTACGCCGCCGCCGATTTGCCGCAACGTTGATCGGGGCACTGAAAGTCTCGGTGCTCCTCGCCGGCCTGGCAACAATACAGATCGCCGGGGCCGCCGACCTCGATGCGGCCGCTCGCCTGCAAGCCGCACGGATCGTCGAGGGGCAGATCGCCGCCGGGCGCATCCCGGGGGCCGTCGTGCTGATCGGGGACGCCAGCCATGTGTTCTACCGCCAGGCCTTTGGACAGCGCGCCACCCTACCGGCCCCTGAGCCGATGACGCTGGACACCGAGTTCGACCTCGCCTCCCTGACCAAGGTCATCGCCACCACCACGGCGATCATGCAACTGGCCGAAACCGGCCGCCTCGACCTGGATGCCCCCGTTGCACACTATTGGCCGGCCTTTGCGGCCCACGGCAAGGACAGGGTGAGCGTGCGTAACCTGTTGGCGCACACCTCCGGGCTACGCGCGGGCCTGCCCGCACGCCCCGCTCAGCCGGGCCGCGAAGGCGTATTGAAGGCCATCGCCGCAGAGTCTCCGCGCAGCGCACCCGGTGAACGGGTCATCTACAGCGACCTGAATTTCGTGGTCCTCGGCGAACTGATCGAGCGGGTCAGCCACCGTTCGCTCGATGCCTATTGCCAGGCTTATATCTTTGCTCCACTCGGCATGCGCGACACGCTCTTTCTCCCGGACGTCCGGCGAGCGGCACGCAGTGCCCCGACAACCCCGGACAAGGCCGGCATGCGCCAGGGCCGCGTGCACGATCCGACCGCCCAATGGATGGGCGGTGTCTCCGGCAATGCCGGGCTGTTTTCCACCGCGGACGACCTCGCCCGCTTCGCGCAGATGCTACTGAACGACGGACGCGTGGGCAGCACGCCGATCCTGCGACCGCAGAGCATTAGCGCACTCGCCACGGCCGCCTCGCCCCTCGCGAGCCCGCCGTGGCGCGGACTCGGCTGGGAACTGGCCGCCCCCTTGGTGCCCAATCGTGATCGTCTACCGCCCATTGGCATGCTCGGCCACACCGGATATACCGGCACGGGCCTGTGGATCGATACCCAGACACACCAGTTCATCGTCATCCTGAGCAACCGCGTGCATCCGAATGATCGCGGTGACGCGCGCCCGCTGCGTGCCCAGTTGCTCGCGCTGCTGGCCAGCCGGGCGACACCGACCAGCACCGCGCAAATCGCTCGATTGCAGCCGTCGGCATGGCCGGCGTTGCAGGCCGCCACCCAGTTGCCCACCTCGATCGGCCCGGTGCAGACCGGTATCGACGTACTGGAGGCGCAGCAGTTTGCAGCACTCGCCGGCCTGCGCGTGGGCCTGATCACCAATCGCAGCGGCTTCGACGCCAACGGTCGGCGCACCGTCGACGTGCTCGCCCATGCGCCAGGCGTCAGGCTGACAGCACTGTTCTCGCCGGAGCACGGGCTGAACACCGATCTCGACGAGCGGGTCGGCGACACCCTCGACAGCGCCACGGGCCTCACCGTCCATAGCCTCTACGGTGCGACACAGCGCTTCCCGGCCGGCTCGCTCCAGGGGCTGGATGCGCTGGTCTTCGATATCCAGGATGCCGGCGTGCGTTTCTTCACCTACGAGACCACATTGGGCTACGCACTCGAAGCCGCGGTGGCACAAGGCATACCGCTGTTTGTCCTGGACCGCCCCGATCCGCTCGGCGGGCAGCGCTTCGGCGGGCCGCTGCTGGACAGCCGCCACACCTCATTCACCGGTTATTTCCCGCTTCCGCTGCTCCCCGGCATGACCGTCGGCGAACTGGCAAGTCTGTTCAACCACAACAAGCACATCGGCGCGGACCTGCGCGTCGTACCGATGCAAGGCTACCGCCGCTCCATGACCTTCGCCGACACAGGCCTGGGCTGGGTGCCGCTCTCACCGAACCTGCGCACGCTGCCGCAACTGGACCTGTACCCGGAAGTCGGCTTGCTCGAAGGTGCGAATTTGAGTGTCGGACGCGGCACAGCGCATCCGTTCGAATGGATAGGCGCCCCCTGGATCGACGCCGGCCGACTGGCAGACAGGCTGAATGCACTGGATACAGGCATGCATTTCGAAAAGATCGATTTCGTCCCCACCGAGTCGACCTGGCGCGGTCAACTCTGTCATGGCGTCAGCATCGTGCGCGACACCACCGCCACTCCGCGTCCCGTCGCCAGCCTCGGCTTGACGCTGCTCGCCACCCTGCACGCGCTCTACCCCGACACCTTCGATCTGGCGGCGACCAGGGCGTCGGTCGGTTCACAAGCGGTGTGGCAAGCGATCCACGACGGCGCGGCAGCGGACGCGGCGCAAGCGCTCGATGCCTCGTCCCTTGAGCGCTTCGCGCGACTGCGCCAGGAGAGTTTGCGCTATTGAGCGAGCCAGCCATCTGGGTGACGGCAGCGTCACCGCCATCCTATACAACGCTTAGCAGCCATCCGAGCAAGCCACAGCCGAGGACGACCAACCACGGCGGGACCTTCCAGAACATCAGGGCGACCAGGGCCAGCAGCGCCAGGCCGAAGTCCTGAGGCTTGAATATTGCGCTGCTCCAGACCGGGTTGTACAAGGCCGCCAGGAGCAACCCGACCACCCCCGCGTTAACCCCGGCAAGCGCCGACCGGGTGCGCACGCTGTGCCGCAGGCGCTCCCAGAATGGCAACACCCCGATCACCAGCAGGAACGAAGGCACGAAAATAGCGATGAGGCACAGCGTCGCGCCAGCCCAACCCGAAGGCTGGACGCTCATGGAGGCCCCGAGAAAAGCCGAAAAGGTCAGGAGCGGGCCCGGAACCGCCTGCGCCAGGCCATAGCCGGCGAGAAACGTATCATTGGCGACCCAACCATTGGGTACCGTGGCCGCCTGCAGCAACGGCAGCACCACGTGCCCGCCGCCAAAGACCAAGGAACCGGCACGGTAGAAGGCGTTCACCATGGCCAGCGTGGGCGAAGGCCAAACCTGGAGCGCCAGGGGCAGACCCACCAGCAGGCTGAAAAACAGCAGCAGCGCCACCCCTCCGGCTTTCCGGCTAACCGGGATCGGCAACGACTCCGCCATTCGACCTTGAGCGGGTTTGAACAGCAGCAAACCGATGACGGCGCTGACGACAATCACTCCGACCTGTCCCCAGGCGTTGGGCCACAGCAGCGCGGCGCAGGCCGCGAACGCGGTGATGGTCACCCGCGGCACATCGGTGCAAAGATTGCGCGCCATGCCCCAGACGGCTTGGGCTACCACGGCCACCGCGACGATCTTGAGACCGTGCAGCAGGCCACTGGGCAACGAGCTTCCCCAAATGGACATGCCCTGGGCGAACAGGGCCAGGAGGATCGCCGATGGCAAGGTGAAGCCTGCCCACGCAGCCAGCGCCCCCCGAAACCCGGCACGCGAGAGTCCGATCCCGATGCCTACCTGGCTACTGGCGGGTCCGGGAAGGAACTGACACAACGCGACCAGATCGACATAGCTGCGCTCGCTGAGCCATTGGCGTCGCGCCACGAACTCCTCGCGAAAATAGCCCAGATGTGCAATCGGGCCGCCGAAAGAGCTCAGACCCAAGCGCAAGAACACCAGAAACACCGACCATCCGGAGTCAGACCCGCCCCCCTTGACACTACTGGCTACTGACAATGTGCTTGCTCTCCAAAGTCGCGGCCGGCGTCTGATCGCCGAAGCCCATTCAGGCTCAAGTCTACTATCCAGGCCAGTTTTTCAAACACCTCTATGCACCGGGCAAAGGATCCCCGGCTGCGCCAGGGCTGCCATCACTTGCAACTGGCTATAGGGCTTGAAAATACCGCGTTCAGTTGCGTGCGGACCGCCACCCGCGGCCCTGACCGTTATGCCAGGTAGCAAACAGCCTTGTCCCGGCGAAAAATCGAGGCCCGCCTTCAATCACGCATGGCGTAGGGGGCATACTCAAAACACTTGCCCAGCCACTGGGTGAAAACACGTACACGGGACGATAGCTGTCGGGTCCGTGGATAGAGCACCGTCACGGGCATCGGCGGCGGCGCAAAACCGGGCAATATGACTTTCAACCGACCTTCGGCCAGTTCCCTCTCGATCCGGTAACGTGGCACTTGCACCAATCCCAGCCCGCAGAGCGCGGCGCCGGTGTAGAGATCGGCTCCCGTCACCGAGACAAGCGCGCGCAGGTTGATCTCGACAACTTCATTGTTAACCTTGAAGTCCAGCCCGAGGGGCCTGCCGGTGGCACTGGAAACGTAGCTCACCGCGACATGGGAGCGCAGCTCGTCAAGGTCGAGCGGTTCGCCATAACGCTGCAAATAGTCCGGACTGGCCACCGTGACCTGCTCCATGCATGCCACGCGACGGGCAATCATCGAAGAGTCCTGCAGTGAGCCCGCGCGCAACACACAGTCGACCCCCTCGCGCACCAGGTCGATAAATCGATCATCCTCGCCCATGTGCAGCGTGATATCGGGGTATTGCGTCAGAAAATCTCTCAGTGCCGGCATCACGAAGTGCTTCGCCAGGGTGCCTTGCAGATTTACTCGCAGCAGGCCCTTTGGGCGGGCATCGCTAAAAGAGGTTTCCGCCTCCTCCAGATCCGTCAGCAAACGCACGCAACGATGATAGTAAGCCTCACCGTCGTGGGTCAGGCGCACCTGCCGCGTCGTGCGCTCCAGCAGGCGCACGCCAATGCGCGACTCCAGCCGTTTGATGAGGTTGGTCACTGTGGCGCGGGGGATCCGCAGATCTTCCGCCGCCGCGGTGAAACTCTGGCGATCGGCGATTCGCACAAAAACCTGCATCTCTTGGAATCGATCCATCGGAAAACACAACGCCTGATAATTATAGTAAATGGAATTATATAGTCTGTTTCCACATAATTATCTCCTCTTGAAAACAGTTCATCATGGCACCCGATTGCAAGCCTTGCGCTATTTGCAACGATGGGGGCTCGCGGCGTGCCGCACCAAGCCCCTCCTCCCCACAACACCGGGGCTTGCGGCCCGCAGAATAAAGAGACAAAACGATGACGCTATTGATTCTCGGGGCGACAGGCCAGGTTGGCCGCAACGTGCTTCAACAAGCCCTGGAAAACGAGCGTATCGAACGGGTGATCGCCCCTACGCGCAGGGCTCTCGCGCCACACCCCAAGCTCCATAACCCGGTGTCGGAGGATTTGCGCCAGATACTGGCGGACGCCGCCAAGGTGCCGATTGACGCCATGATCTGCGCAATGGGCACAACCATCGCCAAGGCCGGTTCGAAGGAAGCGTTTCGACAAGTCGATTACCTGTTGCCGATCGAGTTCGCAGAATGGGCGTTGGCGCAGGGGGCGAAGGCTTGCGCGCTGATCTCTTCGCCTGGAGCTTCCCTGTCCATCCCCCTTTACTATTGCCGGACCAAAGGTGAGCTGGAACGGGATATCGGTAACATCGGGTTTCCCTCGTTGACGATTATTCGTCCGGGAATGATCGGCGGTAGTCGTGAAGAGTTTCGTCCTGCCGAACGCTTGATACTCCCCCTGGCCGCCCTGCTTCGGCCGATATTGCCACGAGGCCTGTGGATCAATCCGCCAGCCAATATTGCCAGGGTATTGATCGATGCGGTGCTGTCCAAGGTGCCTGGCGGTCACCTGCTCACTTCCAGGGACCTGGTGTGACTGCGTACTGACCGACATCGTTGGGTCCGCTGTTATCGGCGCGCTTCAGACGACGCTTCTTGATCAATCCAGACTTTTCGGGCCTCTATGGAACTTCGACATTTGCGCTACTTTCTGATGGTCGCCGAGGAGCAACATTTCACTCGCGCGGCGCTTCGACTGAACATGCAACAGCCTCCGCTCAGCCAGCAGATTCAAGCCCTGGAAAAAGAGCTGGGGTTCGATCTGTTTCGACGTCACTCCAAGGGTGTCGACCTGACACCCGGAGGCCTGATTTTCCTTCAGGAAGCACGGGACATCCTCAATCGGGTCTCGGACGCCACACGGCGTTCGGCCAAGGCCGCCCAAGGTTACGAGGGGACGCTATCAGTCGGCCTTACCAGTTCGGCCGCCGCGCACCACTTGATCCCCCACATAGTCCGCGCCTATCGCGAGGCCTATCCGGGTGTCAGCCTGTTGCTCAATGAGGGCAGTGCCCGGGAACTGACCGACGATGTGGTTCAGCGCAAGCTCGACATCGGAATCCTTCGTGTCCCCGTGAGCCCGCCCCACGCAATGAGCTTCTATCAATTGATCGAGGAAGACATGCTGCTGGTTCTTCCGATCGGGCACAGGTTATTGAAGTGCACGCGTAAAAAAAAAGCCGAGGGCAGCGACGAGCCGATGCCGGTTATCGCGCTCAAGCTCCTGGCTGACGAGCCGTTCATCCTCGTTCGACGCAGTGGCGCCACGGGAATGTATTCGAAACTGATCGAAGCCTGCGAAAACGCAGGCTTCACCCCCAAGATTGCCTTCGAAGTCGAACGCATGTTGACCAATATCAGCCTGGTGGCCGCCGGGGCCGGGATTTCCGTGGTACCCGCATCAATGAACGGATTTCATCGCAAGTCAGTGGTCTATTGCCATATCAGCGCCCGGCCCCGACTGGTGGCACCGATTACCCTGATTTGCCGGTATGAAGAGCAAGGACCGATCCTGTGCAACTTCATCAACCTGGCACAACGTATCGCCAGGAGTTGAATGGCCCATGCCTGAGCGTTTGCTTGGCAACAGTGTCCTGCACATGTTGGTCGCTATCCTTTGCGGCCTGGCACTGGGGTATGGGCAACCGGACATGGCGGCCACGCTCAAGCCCGTCAGCGAAGGCTTCATCAAGCTCATCAGTATGAACATCACCCTGATGGTATTCGTGCTCGTCGTGTCTGGAATCGCCAGCCTGCACGATCACCGCCAGTCGGTACGCATCGGCAGCAAGACCATGGTCTATTTCGAGGTCATGGCACTGCTCTCCCTGCTATCCGGGATGCTTGCCGCACTCTTGCTGCAGCCCGGTGTCGGGCTGACGCTGGATGATCGTGAAATCCCCCAGCATCCTCCCTTCCTCGACAACCTCCACGACTCGCTCCATTTCAGCCGCTTTGTGCTCGACACCATTCCCAGCTCTTTCGTCGAGGCCTTCATGCAGCCCAACGCTCTGCAGGTGCTGTTTCTCGCTGTTCTGTTCGGCATGGCCCTGGCCCGCGGCGGCCAGAAGAGCGCGCCGCTGCGCCAAGGTATCGAGATCCTGGCGCAACTGATGCTCCATATCATGGCCATGCTACTGAAACTGGCGCCGCTGGCCGCCTTCGCCACCCTCGCCTACACCATCGGCCGATATGGGCTGTCGTCGATACT
This sequence comes from Pseudomonas gingeri, assembly GCF_013385425.1. Taxonomy (GTDB): domain Bacteria; phylum Pseudomonadota; class Gammaproteobacteria; order Pseudomonadales; family Pseudomonadaceae; genus Aquipseudomonas; species Aquipseudomonas gingeri_D. The sequence goes on from NZ_JACAQA010000003.1 coordinate 610,789, forward strand.
GCCCCTGGCAAAACTGATGCTGACCCTGTACCTGGCCAGCCTGCTGTTCATTGTGACCGTATTCAGCTGTGTAACCCGGGTTGCCGGGGTGCGCTTGTCGAGCCTGCTGCGCTACATCAAGGAAGAGCTGTTGCTAGTTTTGTTCACCACGTCTTCGCTCGCCGCACTGCCGTCCCTGATCGTCAAGATGGAGCGATTGGGCTGCGCGCAAAACATCGTGCGACTGGTCCTGCCCGCCGGAAACTCGCTCAACCTCAACGGCACCAATATCTACCTTATGGCCAGTGCGCTGTTTGTCACCCAGATTGCCGAGGTGGATCTGAACCCCGGCGAGCTCATTACCTTGCTAATGATCGCCATGTTGACCTCCAAAGGCGCCAGCGCCATGACCGGTTCGTCGTTCATTACCCTGGCCGTGACCCTGACCGCCCTGCAGATCGTGCCACTCGACAGCGCCGCATTGCTGCTGAGCATCGAGCGGCTGATGAAGTGCCGCTCACTGACCAACCTGATCGGCAACGCCGTAGCTTGCCTGGCCATCGCCCATTGGGAAAACGCCATCGACCGGGAGCGCTTGCAGCAGGAACTGCGCAGCTGAAACGCCCGACAGCGCCGTTCACTCAGCAGGCTGAGCGGTAGTGCAAACTCTATATCTTTAAAATATCGAAATCGATTTTTTATGTATTTTAAATTCATCAATATTGTAGTTATTCTACATATACTCAGGGATATATATCAGCTGCCATGCCTCAATGGGCAATCCAGCCAGACTACTTATTCGAACGCATCGACAAACACAAGCATTTACCTGGAATGTTCTATGTCTCTCAGAACACTGAATCTCGCCACCCGCTCGACACTATGCTTTGGAATTTTTTGCCTATTGATTACGGCCATGGGTTTGTTCTCCTTGAAACAGGCCAATGCGCTGAATGATGCGGAAGACCTGGTTGAGAACGACGTCCTTCCCACAATTGAAGCACTCGGATCCCTCGACAGAAATTTCATTAGCATTCGCCCTTACAACGCCAATCTGCGTAATACGCTGGAAACCGAAGACACTAAATCCAAGAGCCTGGAGGCCTTAGGAAGGCTGCGCTCCAGCGCCCAGGAAAAAATGAAATACTTATCAGAACTGCTTATCATGCCCGAGGGAAAAGTGGCGTTTGCTGAACTGGCCATCAACATTCAGGCGTTCAATGCCATCGAAGACAAGTACCTGACCCTCATCAAGACAAACGACTTCGCCGGGGCCAATACATTTACCGCGACCGATGTACTGCCCGGCCTCGCCAAAGTCGCCTCCGGAATCAACACACTGATTGAGTTGGCTCAACTCAAAGCCAAGGCCGCGGGTGAAGCGGCGGATGCCGTCTACCTGGATACCCAGGTCATGATCAGTCTATTGATCAGCACTTCATTGATTGCGACGGTACTGTTGGCCTGGTCGTATACCCGAAGCGTCACGGTGCCCCTGAGCCAGTCTCTCGCGATCGCTCGGCGTATTGCCGGCAACGATCTCAGCCAACCCATTGTGATCAAAGGTTCGGATGAACTGGCTCAACTGCTGGCGGCGCTGGCCACCATGCAGGCCAACCTCCGCGAGACCATCACCCGGATTGGCGGGTCGTCGACCCAGTTGGCCGCGACCGCCGAGCAGCTGCAGGCGGTGACGGAGGAGGCCGCCAGGGGGATGGTTCGCCAGGACAATGAAATCGCCATGGCCGCCACGGCGGTCACCGAGATGAGCGCCGCGGTCGACGAAGTGGTCAGCAACGCGGCGCAGGCCTCGGCTGCGGCGACCACCTCAAGCGTGACGGCTTCGAGCGGTCGTCGTCGCGTCGATGAAACCCTTGGCGCCATTGGCGTGATGGTGTCGAGCGTGCAATCCACTTCCAGTGATGTGAAAAAACTGTCGGTGATGGCCGTGGATA
>NZ_JACAQA010000003.1:612957-637471 GCF_013385425.1 Pseudomonas gingeri
CGGCGGCCGAGGAGCAGGCGCAAGTGGCCCGGGAGGTGGATCGAAGCCTGGTCAGCATTCGTGACCTGTCGACGCAAACGGCGACCGGCTCGCACCAGACCTCCATTGTCAGTGGTGAGCTTTCGACCTTGGCCACCGCCCTCAATGGCTTGGTTGAGCGTTTCAGATTGTAAAGAGTCCAGACCGTTTTTAATAAGTCGCAATGAGAACACATCATGTCTTGGAATCCGCGCCAGCTATCGGCCAGGCAATCGCTAATGGACTCGCGAACACGAATGATCGACATACAAGAATGCCTGGATCATCTCGAATTGATACCCTGCGACGTCGATGCCACCCAATGTTTGGCCCGACATATCAGGTGGTTGGCGCTATCGGCCGATACTGCACTGCTAGCCTCGACCAATGGCTTTTGCCTGGAGCTCTACAATCTAATCAACACCCCGCGCTTCGACAAAAAAATGAACGACACTACGCTGCAAACCCTTAAGAAGTGCTGCAACCTGCTGGCGTGGCAGCTGGAACTCACCAATCCTCGTACGGGCATCTTGCACATGGACCGACGGGAAGAAATTATATTACTCAGTGAATTGAAAAAATCGCTGAAAAGCACACTAACAATCACTACCAGATCATTCAAAACCGCGCGTCTGCTCACCCTATAAAAATACCGCGCCGTGATTATTTAATACCCCTATCTGCTCTCATTGTACCGACAGGCCCCCGATGCTGACCGAACTCACCGCGGAACAAATAAAACTCGCCTTGCAGGGCATCAGCGTTCCCCCGCAGCCACAGATCATGGTGGACCTGCAAATTGAGCAGTACCTGCCGGACCCTGACTTGACAGAGATTGCCAGACTGATTTCTCAAGATCCGGGTATATCCGGTGCATTGCTCAAACTAATAAACTCCAGCTATTTCGGTCTGAGCAACCGTATTTCATCGATTCAACGCGCCGTCAATCTCTTGGGAAGCCGCTCGGTGATCAATCTCATCAATGCGCTTTCCATTAAAAACGAAATGAATGACGACACCATCGTGACCCTCAATCGTTTCTGGGATACGGCTCAAGACGTTGCAATGACCTGCTTGACGCTGGCTAAACGAATTGGCTCACAGGCGATTGATGAAGTCTATGCCTTAGGCTTATTCCATGATTGCGGGGTGCCCTTGATGTTCAAAAAATTCCCGAACTACATGGCTGTTCTGGAGCAAGGGTACACCTCAACCCATCTTCCCCTGCGCGTTGTCGATGCCGAGAACAAAGCCTTTAACACCAATCACGCGGTCGTCGGTTACTTCACGGCAAAGGCCTGGTGCCTCCCCGACCACTTGAGCCTTACCATTGCCAACCACCATAACGCGCTGGCGGTATTCAGCGACGACTCAAATCGACACAGCACACTCAAAAACCTGCTTTCAATTCTGAAAATGGCCGAGCATATCTGTGAATCACATTTGATATTGGGTCAATCACCGCACGATCACGAATGGAACAGTATCGGTCACCTGATACTCGATTATATCGGATTGTCCGAGTACGACTTCCAGGAACTCAAATCCAATATCCGGGAACTCGGCGGCCGCTAGAGGCAACCTGCAAAGATGTCCTTTGAGCCTCCCGTATAACAACACCAGCGAGTGGATGCCCCATGGTTTCTCGTAGCCTGCAATTGAAATTCGTTTTCCCTGTTTTCGCCATTGTCGCGTGTACCACGCTGTTTCTTGTGGTCGTCATTTCCGCAAAGACAAGCAACAACATCGAACAGTCTGCGCAGGACAAAATGCAGGAGCAACTCTCCAGCATGCTGCATGTCCTCAACGTCACCGACACACTGGTGATGGAGCGGGTGAAGGGATCGATGAAGCTGCTGAAGGAACAAGGTCAGCGTCTGCCCGCGCCTTATCAAGGCGAGTCCACAGCCGTCAATGGCAGGATGGTTCCTGAGCTCCTCCTGGGAGGCCAAGCACAGACGAACAACTTCGAACTGGTTGACCGGGTGACCTCAAGTCAGGGCGGCTCGGCGACTTTATTCTCCAAGGTCGGTAGCGATTTTGTCCGCATCAGTACCAATGTGCAGTTCGAGGGTAAGCGCGCCATTGGCACGCTGCTCGACCCCAATGGACTGCCGAGCGCGGCGATTCGCAAAGGCCAGGCGTTCTATGGGCAAGTCGATATCCTGGGCAATCCCTATCTGACCGGCTACGAACCCATTCTAGATGAGCAGAAACGGACGGTGGGCATCTGGTATGTGGGTTACAAAGCCGACATGCAAGCCTTGCAGGAATCCATTGCCAAGAGTCGCATACTGAACGGTGGTTTCGTCGCCTTGCTGGACGACAAGGGCCAGGTGCGTTTTCAATCGCAAAGTGTTCCATTGGATACCGTCCAGCGTGTTGCGGCTAACCACTTGAGTGGCTGGGTCGTGAAACGTGAAACTTTCTCCCCATGGGGATTCACCATCATTGCGGCTTACCCTGAAGATGAGGTTAGTGCTGCCGTAAAGCAGCAAATCATCCAGGTGGCGGCTATGGGCCTGGCGCTGTCAGGGGCCTTGATGGGCCTGGTGTTCTGGCTGTCGCGGTCACTGGTGGTCAGGCCTCTGAACCAGGCGGTATCGATTGCCCGCAGGATCGCCGCGGGTGACTTGTCATCAGCGCCTTCCATCACCTCACGCAATGATGAAATTGGCGACCTGGTCCGTTCGCTGGGCAATATGCAGATGTCATTGCGGCAGATGGTCGGAAATATTGCCGGTAACGCCCAGGGTATTTCCATTCTGTCGTCGTCACTGTCCTCCTCCGCCGAAGAGGTGGCCGCGCAATCAGAGCAACAGAGTGGTGCTGCCGCTTCTGCAGCGGCGGCGTTGGAAGAGCTGAGCACGAGTATCGGACATGTCTCTGTCAAGGCCCGCGAATCCTTTAGTTTGGCCCAAGACGCTGGCGACAGAGCCAGGCTCGGCAGTGTCGTGGTGGAAAAGGCTTCGGCGGAGATGCGCAACATCGCTGACAGCGTCGGCCAATCTTCCCAGCGAATAGCATCGCTCGGACAACATTCCGCCAGGATTTCGATCATTGTCGGCGTCATCAAATCCATCGCCGAACAGACCAATCTACTGGCACTAAACGCGGCAATTGAAGCCGCGCGTGCCGGTGAGCATGGCCGCGGCTTTGCGGTAGTCGCCGATGAAGTACGCGGATTGGCCGAGCGTACAGCCAAATCCACGGTGGAAATCACCACAATGATTGGCTCCATCCAATCGGGAACGGAGCAGGTGGTGGAGACCATGCGACAAGGGCAGAATCGCGCCCACTCCGGTGTTGAAATGGCCAGCGAGGCCGGACATGCCGTGCATGAAATCAGCGGCTACTCCGAACAAGTCGTGGATGCAGTCAATAGCATTTCCGCAGCACTTGAACAGCAAAACGCGGCCAATCATGAAATCGCCGTCAATGTGGCCGATATGGCGATCATGTCTGAAAAAAACACCTTTGCCATTCAGCAAGTCGCGCTGGCATCCCGGCAGTTGCAAGCCTCTTCCAACTCATTACAGGCAACCGTTGACCTGTTCAAGCTATGAGCCACACCCATACATGACCTCGTGATGGTCATGTCAACGGAGCAAGAAAGTAAATCGGCATTGATATCGGCAGCAGACCGATATTGCGGCTTTATCCCGGCAGAACCGCAGGTGGGATTTCTTCGATAAATATGTATGACCTATCATTCTGGCTATTACTGGCCACAGTCCCAGGCAACGCAGCTCTTGACAAGGACCTCGCCGAACTCGCCGCGAGCATGTACGAGATGGCCAAGCTCGCCACCCGCCTCAATGACAAAAGGCAGTCCCTTGACTCTACAATCATCGGCCAGGTGTCGGCCGCCGCCCCCCCCCCCCCAATGCCAAACAGGTACTACCTTTTCTTTATCCTGCGCGACCAGGCGTTCGCGATGAGCACATCGAACATCTACGGCGTCGTCGAGGCCAGCCAACTCGTCACCAAGCCGAGACTGCCAACGAAACCCCGCAAGGCCATCAAGTTGCACGGAACGCTAGTGCCGGTGATCGACTTGGGCGCGCAGCTTGGTGAACAGCCCATCGAGATCGGTCGGAACACCACTATTGTCATCGTGGAAATGCCACTCGACGACCATATGCAGATGATCGACATGATTGTCGACGCGGTAGGAAAAGTAGAAAAAATCCCCTCGTGGGACATCCAACCGCGAGAGACCTTCGACAGCAAGACCTACAATGACTTGACCCTCGGTACGATCATGGTCGACAACCATAGGGTCACCTTGCTGGACATCGGACAAGGATTGTTGACGAATGACTTCGTCATACTTTGAACAACTCTCCCGCGTGCCCGGGCCTCCTGGTTAATTGAGCTCACTCTGCGGCATACCGGATGTATCAAGCTCATCAGAACCTGTCACGCCGGGCATCGACCCGCTGCAGGGTCATGCTCGGCGTCTCATCGAACAGCTTGCGGTATTCGCAGGAAAACCGCCCCAGATGGCTGAACCCCCAGCCCATCGCGATCACCGAGATATTGTGGGCCGAACGATCTTCAAGGATTTCCTGGCGGACACCCATCAGGCGATATTTCTTCAGGTAAGCCATGGGCGACATTTCGAAGTACTTCCTGAAATCTTCGAACAACTTGAAACGCGACACCCCGGCGGCGGCTTCGATATCGTCAAGGTTCAGCGCATCACGGGCATGGGCATGAATGAAGTCCTTGGCGCGAACCAGGTAGTGCGGCAGTTTGATGCCCAGACGTTCTCGCAGTTCCGTGGAGTAGTTGTGCGGCTGGGACAGGATCAGGCCTTTGAGCAAGGCGCTCTCCAGGTCACGATTGAACAGCAGTTGGCCGTACAGCTCACTGCGCTCCATTTCCTCGATAAAGTGCCTGACCGTGCGCCACCACGAGGCAACGGACCCGGTCACCGCATCCATTTCGGGCTCGAAACACAGCGGGGTGTCCAAGGGATGCTGCAACATGTCTTCCAGGGTCTTGCGCATGGCACTGCGGGTGATGACCACCTGCAGCTTGCGGCAGTCGCCGGTGATGCTCAATTGCTGGCTCTGGTTAGGCGAAACGATGACGCCATGATCACGATCAGAGCGTAACAGCACCCCGCCCCTGCTCAGTTCCTGCTCACCGCTCAAGGGCAGGCTCAGGCTGTAGCTGTTGAAGCTGTCGACGTCGGTGACGCCGACCGTGACATCGGTGCCGTACTCGATGATGCCCAGGGTGGTCGACATCGATTTGAGCACGTTGCCACTGTGGTGGAACTGGATGCTGTCGGGTTTGCTCGCATAGAGCAAATGGGGGCCGCAGATAGCCGACATCCATGAGTGAGCGCCGGCCAGATCGAAGCGATCGGCATGAATGTCTCGAAAATGATGTTCGGGTTTGCTACTCATCGGCGTTACTCAACAAGGCTTTTATCGGTACGCGCTCTGACGGCACGTTCGCGGGTATAGAAGCAATCCCCGCGCCAAGTCATCGTTACATAATAGGCGGGCGTCGGGTGTCATCCGGTGAGCAGACGACCTTGTTTCCGGCATTTAGTGTGCGATTACCGGCCACAAAATTTCCGGACTGTCTTCGCCAACTATGCGGATAGACCGCAAGGCTGGCGGCCACTTTAAATGCAGGTACCGATTCGCCCGATGAAACAGGTACCGACTCATGCATTATTCGAAAAGCGTCGCCCAATGGCAGACCTTCATCCAGGGTTGCCTGGACTTCCGTCCGGTGGAAGGCATCTACCGTATCGCCCGGGAAATGTTCACCGAGCCTGAACTGTTCGATCTCGAGATGGAACTGATCTTCGAGAAGAACTGGATCTACGCCTGTCACGAAAGCGAGATCGCCCACAAACACGACTTCATGACGATGCGTGCCGGTCGCCAGCCGTTGATCATCACCCGCGACGGCGAAGGTCGCCTCAACGCCCTGATCAACGCCTGCCAGCATCGCGGCACGACCCTGACCCGCGTCGGCAAGGGCAACCAGTCGACCTTCACCTGCCCTTTCCACGCCTGGTGCTACAAGAGCGATGGCCGCCTGGTCAAGGTCAAGGCGCCGGGTGAGTACCCCGAGGGTTTCGACAAGGCCACCCGCGGCCTGAAAAAAGCCCGTATCGAAAGCTACAAGGGTTTTGTCTTCGTCAGCCTTGATGTCGACGGCAACGACAGCCTGCAAGACTACCTGGGCGACGCCAAGGTGTTCTTCGACATGATGGTGGCGCAATCGGCCACTGGCGAGCTGGAAGTGCTGCCCGGCAAGTCGTCCTATACCTATGACGGCAACTGGAAGCTGCAGAACGAAAACGGCCTGGACGGTTATCACGTCAGTACCGTGCATTACAACTACGTCGCCACGGTGCAGCATCGCCAACAGGTCAACGCCGAAAAAGGCACCGCTTCGGGCGACACCCTGGACTACAGCAAACTGGGCGCCGGCGATGCCGAGACCGACGACGGCTGGTTCTCCTTCAACAACGGCCACAGCCTGCTGTTCAGCGATATGCCCAACCCGGCGGTGCGCCCTGGTTACGCCACGATCATGCCGCGCTTGATCGAAGAATATGGCCAGGACAAGGCCGAGTGGATGATGCATCGCCTGCGCAACCTGAACGTCTACCCGAGCATGTTTTTCCTCGACCAGATCAGCTCGCAGTTGCGGATCATTCGTCCCCTGGCCTGGAACAAGACCGAGATCCACAGCTTCTGCCTGGGAGTCAAAGGCGAGTCGGATGCCGATCGCGAAAACCGTATTCGCCAGTTCGAAGACTTTTTCAATGTCTCCGGCCTCGGCACCCCCGACGACCTGGTGGAATTCCGTGAAGCCCAACGCGGCTTCCAGGCTCGCCTGGAGCGCTGGAGTGACATCTCCCGCGGCCACGACAAATGGGTCACCGGCCCCACCCGCAACAGCGAAACCCTCGGCATCGAACCGGCCCTGACCGGAACCGAATTCACCCACGAAGGGCTCTACGTCAACCAGCACGGCAACTGGCAGCGCTTTCTGCTCGAAGGCCTGGCGCGCAAGGCCGCCGAAGAACAACCCCTGCAACTGCGCGAGGTGTAAGCATGAATTCGCAACTGCAATACCGTGTGGAGCAATTTCTTTACCGCAAGGCCGAACTCTGCGATGCCCAGGACTGGGACGCCTACCTCGAGCTGTTCAGCGAGGACAGCGAGTTCCACCTGCCGCAATGGGACTCGGAGCACGTCTACACCACCGATCCGAAGAAAGGCATGTCGCTGATCTACTACGCCAACCGCGGTGGCCTGGAAGATCGGGTATTCCGCCTGCGCACCGGCAAGGCCGCCTCGACCATCCCGATGCCGCGTACCTTGCACATGGTCAACAATGTGCGCATCGCGGCGCTGGAAAACGATGAGCTGGAGGTCAGGGTCAACTGGCAGACGCTGTACTACCGCATGGCCACTTCCGAGCAGTTCTACGGCCGCGCCACCTACCGCCTGCGGCCCGACGGCGAGAGCTGGAAGATCGCCCGCAAGCATGTGCTGCTGCTCAACGACACGATCAATTCAGTGCTCGATTTCTACCACCTGTAAGCCACGGAGTACGCGCCATGAACCACAAAGTGGCTTTCAATTTTGCCGATGGCAAGACCTCGTTTTTTGAGGTCAAGGCCAACGAATTGCTGCTCGATGCGGCCCTGCGCAACGGTGTGAACATTCCCCTGGATTGTCGCGAAGGTGTCTGTGGCACCTGCCAGGGGCGCTGTGAATCCGGCCAGTACACACAGGACTATGTCGACGACGAAGTGTTCAGCGAAACCGACCTGGCGCAAGGCAGGATGCTCTCGTGCCAGACCCGTGTGCAGTCCGCGGCATCCTTTTACTTCGACTTCGATTCAAGCCTGTGCAATGCCGGCGCCACCCAGCGCATACAGGCCGTTATCGCCAAGGTCGAGCAGGTTTCCGGCAGCACCGCAATCCTGCATGTCGACGCCAGTTCCAGCGAGCGGCTGCTGGATTTCCTGCCCGGCCAATACGCGCGCCTGAAGGTGCCCGGCACCGATGCCTGGCGCTCCTATTCCTTCGCCAACCGACCCAACCCGGGCAATCAGTTGCAATTCCTTATTCGGCTGCTGCCGGATGGTGTGATGAGCAACTTTATCCGCGAACGTTGTGAACCTGGGCAAGCGCTGGAGTTCGAGGCCCCGCTGGGCAGTTTCTATCTGCGCGAGGTCAACAAGCCGCTGGTGATGGTGGCGGGCGGCACGGGCCTTTCGGCGTTTCTCGGCATGCTCGACGAGATGGCCGACAAGGGCGGATGCCAACACCCCATCAAGCTGTTCTATGGCGTCAACCAGCACACTGATTTGTGCGAACTGAATCGCCTGGCGGACTATCAAACCCGCATCGAAGGTTTCGAGTATCACCTGGTGGTCAGCCAGCCGGCGGCGGAATGGCCAGGCAAGACAGGGCGAATTCCCGAACACTTTGATCGCCAGGCCATGAACGCCAATCCATTCGACATTTACTTGTGTGGTCCGCCGCCGATGATAGAGGCGGTCAAAACGTGGTTGACCGAACAGGATGTCGACGGCTTTCATCTCTATTACGAGAAGTTTATCGACAGCAACTCGGGGACCTGACCAGCGACCGCGCTGCCGAGCCCGACCTGTTCAAGGTAGGCCTCCAGCATCGCCACCTCCCCGGCCGCGATAATCGCCCCAATGTAGCCATCCGGCCGCACCAGCAGCCAATCGCCGACCGCCGGATGATAGGCGTCGTGAAAGTGGCCTCCCGAGTCGAACACGTCACCGTGCGGACCGAAAACATGGATATGCAGGCCCGGGCGTGGTTGCACCGAACCACGCTCGACCTGATAGCCCAACAGCGTCCAATGCCCGCCTCGGAACAGTTCGAACAGTCGGCTCGATTGACCGGCGGCCCTCCGGACCGGGGCATCCGGGGCACGGTCGCCGGCGACCACGCCGCTGGCAGATATGGCCTTTCCCAGCGCAAGCGAGGACTCGGGATAACCGATATCGAGCTGGTGCACTTCCCGGCCACGGCGCATCTGGCCTCGGGTCTGGGCATCGAGCAGCCTGGTTGCCAACCCGAGCATCGCGGCCGCCACCGGCCGACGTTCTTCCTCATAGGTATCGAGCAAGATATCGGGCGCCCCCTGCGCCACCGCCGCCAGCTTCCAACCCAGATTGTAGGCATCCTGCACGCTGGTATTGAGGCCCTGGCCACCGGTCGGCGGATGGATATGCGCGGCATCCCCGACGAGGAACACCCGATCGACGCGGTAGTGATCGGCCAGCCGAGCGTTCATGTTGTACGCCGATGCCCAGGACACGGACCGGATCTGGATATCGTCGCGTCCTGTACGCTCCGCCACCATGGCTGCCAGCCCTTGGACGCCAAGGTCGACATCGACGTCGAGCGGAATTGGCCCCTGTATCTGGAACATTTCGGTCCCGGCGAGCGGGCAAAGAAAAAGCTGCCGCTGCATGTCGCCATCGTTGAAACAGTGCCAGACATCCCGCGCAAGCCCCGTCAGCAGCACATCGGCGACGATGGCGCGAACGCCCAGGGTCTTGCCCGGGAAGCCGATGCCAAGGGCATTGCGCACAAAACTGCGACCGCCATCGGCACCCACCAGCCAGCGCGCGCGCAGACTCTGTTCGCCCTTCGGGCCTGAAAGCTGCGCCGTAACGCCGTCCGCGTCCTGCTCGAAAGCGACCAGCTCACAACCGAATTCAGGCTGCCGCCCCAACTCAAGCAGACGCTCGCGCATAACGCCCTCGGTGAGGAATTGCGGCACCATCAGCGGCAGTTGATAAGGCTCGCCCGGCGTCGTGTCATTAGGTTCCATAAGATCGGAATCGCTGTAACCGCCATCGTCGCGGTAATGCCGTTGCAGCGGGTATACCCCGCCCGCCGCGACGAGCCGGTCCAGAATGCCAAGATCCTCGAAGACTTCCTGGGTCCTGGGTTGAATGCCCTTGCCACGGGAACCGCCGAACGGGCCATCCATTTTCTCGATCAGGCGAAAGGAAATCCCCCTTCGCGCCAGGTCAATCGCCAACGTCAGACCCGCCGCCCCCGCACCACAGATCAGTACATCGACTTCACACTGCGCTTTCATCTCGACCTCGATGTGTGTAATTTGCACATATCAGTGTTAGCCCGGAGGGAAAATAGTGTCAACAAAAAATGTGCAAAATACACATATCAATACTCGGATTCGTGAGCTTCATGGGGCATTGGTCGAGATTGTGGGCGTTATGAACCGCCCACAGCGTGACGAAGCGATGGTTCGAGAAGCCGGTATCTCCCTCGAAGGTGCACTGTTCCCGCTGCTGGTCCTGGTTGAACGGCTAGGCCCTATCGGCGTTGTCGAATTGGCTGATCGCGTGGGACGCGACTACACCACGGTCAGCCGGCAAGTGGCGAAACTGGAAAGCCTCGCCCTGGTCGACCGCCAGGCGAACGCGAACGACCGCCGCGTCCGTGAAACGGTCATCACCGAGAAAGGCAAGGTGATGACCGATCGGATCGATGAAGCACGTGAAAGGCTTGGGCAGGCCATTTTCGCAACCTGGGACGACCAGGATGTGGATGACCTGGTGCGCCTGATGCGCCGGTTTGCCGATGAGCTCAAGGGTGATGGTTCGGCTGACTCGGTGAGCGCCGACTGATCGAGTCAGCGCAAAACAATGACCGGCGGATTATCCGGCTGTCACCGGTTCACAGGTTGAGCCGACGGGCATTGTGCCGAGGCTGGAGGCTGTCATTCCACACCCGACGTATCTGCTCCTTGAGCATCAGCGCCTCGTCCCAACGGTTACTGATCTCCAGGCCATCGGCTCCGGTAATGGCGTACGGCGGTGGCCCCAGCTCACAAGTGAAGGACAGGCTGGCCGGGGTATTCGGACGGCTCAGCCAATCCTCGATCCCATAGCGCCACCAACCCAGGAAACGCTCCAGCCAAGGTTGATGCTGGGCAAAACCCAAGGGCACCTGGACCTGCTCGCAACTGGCCACGCGACCATGGAAGCCCCAACTGTGGTGCAGGATCGTCCGGATCTGCTGGTCGTCCTCGGCAGCGGCCGGCTCCGGCAGTTCGCGACCGACGACATAGTGGGACAGATCAGCCAGCAATTGGAGATCCGGCATCTCGGCGAGCAGGTCGAGGGTGAACAACAGATCACTGGTCAGTCGGTAACGATGGGTTTCCAGGAGAATCGGAAAATCCACCTGCTCGGCCAACCGTTGCCAGCCCTCGATCAGGTGGACCGCCTGGGACAGGGTTCGCGGGCGCACGTCCGCCTGCAAGGTGAGGTGATGGCAGCCATGGCGGCTGGCAACCTCCAGCGCCGCCGCCAAGTCATCCACCGTGCGTGGAAAGGCCTGGCCTTCGATCTGCAAACCAAGCCCCCGGGCGGCGGCGCTCAGGCGTGCCGCGTGTGGCCCGATCCAGAAATGATCGGTAACCCCATCAAAGCCGGCGACGGCAATTCGCTCCAGTTGCGCCTCCAGGGGTTGCTCGCATTGGCCACGGTGATCGAGCATCGCCCACAAGGACTGAAACACCAGAAATTCACGCATATCAACTCCGCAGCAAGGGTTTGAGAGGCACGCTGGCATCAGCCAGGAGATGCACATCCAGGGGGATTCGACTGGCAATCAGGCGCTCGCACAACTTGATGTCCTTGGCGACGCTGTTGCCCGGCCCCCACGCGCAGGCCCCTTGCAAACGCCGCTCTGCATCGAGGTAGAACAACAGGAAAGCGCCCCCTGGAAGCGTCCGGCTGACACTCGGTTCGCTACCGGTAATCACCCCGACGGTCTGCAGTCCCCAGTCGTACTGATCGGACCAGAAACCGGGAATCATCTCGAAGGGCAACTCGGCGCCCAGCAGATTGAGCGCGGCATGACGGCCCTGAGCCTCGGCGTTACGCCAGGTTTCCTGACGCTGAAAAGCCCCTTGCGGATGCAGGCGGAACTCGCAGACATCCCCGGCGGCGAAGACATCCGGCGCGCTGCTGCACAATTGCGCATCGACCCGAATCCCCTGCCCCACTTCAAGTCCCGCAGCCCTGGCCAGTTCAATATTGGGTTGCATGCCGATGCCCACCAGCAGCAGATCACAAGGCAAGCGCCGGCCATCCACCAGACGCACCGCCTCGGCCTGCTCGCCGCCCTCCACCGCCTCGATCACCACCCCCAGACGAACCTCCACGCCCTGGCTTCGATGCAACGCCAGCAAAGCCTCGCACAAGCGCTGGGGAAGTACCCGCCCGGCCAGTCTCGGACCAGCTTCGAGCAGAGTCACATGGCAGCCAAGGGCCCGGGCGCTGGCCGCGACTTCAAGCCCGATAAATCCACCGCCGACAATCACCAGCCGTGTCTCCGGACGTAAGCCCTCACGCAAGGCCATAGCTTCATCGTGGGTCCGCAGGTAAAGCACATTGCGCCAGTGTTCGGGAACATTGGGCAGCCGCCGCGCCCGACCGCCGGTGGTCAGCAGCAGGCGGCCATAGGGCAGCCAGCCACCGTCGGCCAGTTGCAATCGATGCCCCTGGGTATCCAGGTGTTGCACGGTGGTGCCCGACAAGTGCTCGATCTCCAGCCCGGCCAATTGCGAACGGTCGCTCAAGCTGTAATCGCCCAGGGCCTGGGCTCCCAGCAGCAGGCCCTTGGACAGCGGCGGACGCTCGTAGGGCGGATGAGTTTCATCGCCGATCAGGATCAGGCGTCCGGAGTAACCTTCGTCGCGCAGGGTCAAGGCGGCCCGGCCGCCCGCATGTCCGGCGCCGACGATGACCAGTGGAGCGTTGCCAATATTCATGACAGAACCGCCCTCCGCTCAGTGGGCAATGGCCAACAACACCCGGCCCGCCTCGACCCGCACCGGGTAGGTCTTGAGGTTGACGCACACCGGCGCCCCCAAGGCCTTGCCGGAGCGGTAATCGAAGCGCCCATTGTGCTTGGGGCATTCGATGACATGCTCCATCACCAGGCCATCGGCCAGGTGAATGGACTCGTGGGTGCACAGGCCGTCGGTGGCGAAAAACTCGCTCTCGGCCGAACGGTAGACCGCATAGCTATGCTGGGCATGGTCGAAGCGGATGACATCTTCTTCATCGATATCGTCCACGGCGCATACGTCGATCCATTGATCTGTCATGACCATCTCTCTTGTTGTTCTGAATGAAGGAAGGTGCCGGTGTCAGCTGGTGGCCAAGGCCCGGGCTGGAGCCTGTGCAGGCTGCGGGACCGGCCGCTGAATGAAATAACCCGGGTCCTTGCGCTGGCGCCAGATTGTCGGGAGAACCTCCCTGAGCGCCGCGAACAGGCTGCTGTAAGGCGGCGGACAATCGTTGCGGATCGCCTCGTGCAACTGTGGCAAGGCGTGGTACGGCACCATCGGGTACATATGGTGCTCGAGGTGATAGTTCATGTTCAGGTAGATAAAACGCAGCAGCAGATTCATATGGATCGTGCGGCAATTGCTGCGGTGGTCCAGGGTGTCCTCGGCCAACCCCACGTGTTGCGAGAGGCCGAACAGGTAGGACAGCCAGCCGCCGTACAGGGTCGGCAAGCCGATGAACATCAGGGGCAACACACTCTGCAGGTACAACGCAGCCCCCACGGTCAGGCCGTAGATGACCAGCCAGATACGGGCACAGGCAATCACCTTGGGCCACTCGGATTCGGGAATGAAGGTCTTCTCCTGAGGGTCCATCCGTCCCAGGGCATGCCGCACCACCGAACACCACGTTTTGTAGGCATGAGGCAGGGCAAACAGGCTGAGGAACATCTTCGCCAGGCTGGGCGGCCGTGGCTCGACGATCTCCGGATCACGGCCGACGACGATGGTATCGGTGTGATGCCGGGCATGGCTCCAGCGCCAGACATGGGGCTCGAACATGATCATGAAACTCGCCAGTTGATAGATCGCATCGTTCATCCAACGGGTCTTGAAGGCGGTACCATGACCGGCTTCGTGCCAACGGGGATTGGCGGCCGTGCCGTAGAGCACGCCATAGGCGAAGAAGAACGGAATACACAGGTAGGAACCCCAGAACCAGTAGCCGCCCCAGCCCGTCGCAACCAGTGCCAGCAGCCAGATCGCAGTGTCGCGCAAGGCCGGGCCGTCGCGACGTTGCATCAGTTCCTTGAGATGTTTACGCGGTATCGGCGATTGATACCATTGGCCCGAGGCGAGGCCCTTTTCCACCGCGCGGGCAGCTTCGGGGCCGGTCAGGCGATAGTCACGGGATGAAGCTCGGGGGGCATGGATAAAGGTCGCGCTTGGTTCGGGCATCTTCTTATTCTCCGCAAGCTGGGTGATTTCAGGCGCTTGCCTGGATGTGGGATCACATCGCTGCAGGAAAATATAGGGAGCCGGGAAATGCTCCTCAATCCCTTGCACTCATTCCCTATCAAGCTATCATCCGGTCCCTGTAGCGCTTGATAGTTTTCTATCAAGGCACTCCTGAGGCCTGCCATGAACTCGCGTGTACGCCCCACCATCGCCACCGTCGCCGAACAGGCCGGCCTGAGTGTCGCGACCGTCGACCGAGTGCTCAATGCCCGCGCCCCGGTCAACCCGCAAACCGCCGAGCGGGTGTTCCAGGCGGCCGAAGCCGTCGGCTATTTCGCCGCCCGGCTGATCGGCCAACGCATCCGCGAACGACGTCCCAGCTACCGTTTCGGCATTCTCCTGCTCGGCACCGCCCAGGCCTTCTACGGCAACCTTGCAGCGGCGATCAACGCAGCGGCGCAACGCCAGCCCGACGCCAACCTGAGCTGCCAGTTCGACTACGTCTTCGATCGCAGCCCCAGTGCCATCGTGGCCCAGATCGAACAACTCGCGGTGCAATGCGACGGCCTGGCGGTGGTCAGCTTCGCCCACCCATTGATCAACGCCTGCATCGCCCAGATCCGTGCCGCCGGCGTACCCGTGGTCGCGCTGCTCTCGGATATCGACGAAGCCGCACAGGAGCCTTATGTCGGCCAGGACAATCACGAGGTGGGACGCACCATGGGCTGGCTGGTGGCGCACACCTGCGGCGCGCGCCGGGGAAGCGTCGCCGCGCTGCTGGGCGGGCACCGCTTTCTCGGGCACCAGGCCCGCATCGACGGGCTGCGCAGCTATCTGGCACAGCACGCGCCGGGGCTGAAAATGCTCGAGGCAGTGATCAACCTGGACAATAACGATCTCACCGAGGAAGTCGCCCTGGACCTGCTGGCGCGCCATGACGATCTGCGCGGCCTGTGCGTGGTCGGCGGCGGTGGCGACGGGATCATCAGTGCCCTCGCGCAACAACCCCGGCCACCGACCTTGTGCAGCATCCTGCCGGAGTCCACCGAACGTTCGCGACAAGCACTGGAGCAAGGCCTGATCAGCCTGGTAATCGACTCACAGCCGCCGCTGTTGGCACAGGCCCTGATCGAACTGATGGTGGAGCTGCAAACCCGGCCGGACTTCGATCCGCTTCGCCAGCGCATCCATGTGCCCTTGCAGATCATGACCTCGGAGAATGCTCGAAGCTGATTGGAACAAGATCCTTCTTGCAGGCTGATGAACCGCTTATTAGACAGCAGCCTGCCGCCCCTGTCTGTCCCTTGAAACCCCGACAACGACTGAAAAGCCGCCCCGGACAACCCTTGCGCAGAAGGCTTCGACAGCCATAAAGGCCAATGGCCATAGGGGGTTTGCCAGGGTTTCCCTCCACCTGAAAAGCCTACAGCTTGCGTCCCTATTTCCCAGTACAGACGTAGGATAAAACCTTGAGATTGAATGTCGGATATCATCGACTGATAACGGCGCCCCCAGCATGGAGCTACTTTTCGAACAATCACTATCAGGGAAGATAACAGCATGAAGCTGACGCACGACCTCACCCACGGCCACGATCCGTACCTTTACCTGCGCCTGGGCGAGCTGGTTTCCAGCGCCGCCGAGGACGCCTTTGCCGAGCATATGCTGGCGTTCGTCAACAGCCTGGTGCCGATTCACGGACTGGACCTCAGCGAATGGACCCTGGATGCGGACCGGACCCGTATCGGCCCGAGCAAATGCCTCGGCAGAGCCGGCCAGCCCCACGACCTTTGCGCGCCGGACACGCTGCCCCATCCGCTGCTGCAAAGCGTCATGGAGATGGAGGCGCCATTGCTGATCCAGCTCAAGACAGCGCCGAGCCCGCAACACCCACGGCGCAGCACTCACCAGTGCCATCTGGTGTCGGGCAGTGGCGATCTGCGCTGGGTCATCTGCGTCCATCGCCTGGCGAGTTTGCGGGCGTTCTCCGTGGCTGAGTTGACGCTACTCAAGAGCCTCTCCGATACGTTGCTACCGCTGGTGGCGCACCGTGCACAGCTGCTGGCCCAACCCGGAACACGATGGACCGGCACCACGCAGGCCGACTCGGAGCTGGAGTCCTTGCATCAGGCCTTCAGCGGAAGGTTGGCGCAGGATGCGGTCAACCTTTCCGCGCGCGAGCAAGAGGTTTGCCTGGGCCTGCTGACCGGTATCACCGTATCGGAAATGGCCCAGCGCCTGAACGTCAAGAACAGCTCGGTGGAAACCTACCTCAAACGCGCCACCACCAAGCTGGGGGTCAGTGGCCGGCATGGTTTGACGCGCTGGATGGCGTTTGTGCCCAGCCGGGCGAAGCATGTATCTGCGGTTGCAGAAGATATGCCTGCCGTACCGGAGGCCAAGGCCGGGACACGAAAGGATCACTATGGGTGAGCCCTGCATCCCTACTCATCGCTCACCTCAATCTCGAACATCTGCTTCATTGCGTCGACGATAAAGTCGATAACCGCTCGAATCATCGGCGAATTACGCAGATCGGCGTGCACGACCAGCCATATGTCGCGATGGAAAGCCTCACCCTCGAACGGCAATCGTTGCAGGCCAGGCTCCTCCTCGCCCATGAAGAGCGGCAGGCCAGCCACACCGATCCCCGTGAGCGCCGCCACTTTCTGCGTACTGAGGTCGCTGACTTCACAGACGATCGGTCGATGAGCAGCGACCGTCAGCATCCATTTCTGATGGGGCATATCCGCATACTGTGGGTCATAGATAATGAAGCCCCAATCATCCGGTTGCCGTGCATGCGGGTAGTCACAGCTGGCGTACAGCCCGAAGGGCATCCGGCCCAATCTTCGCGTGACATTGCGCGGCTCGCTCGGGCGGAACAGCCGTACCGCAATGTCCGCCTCGCGCCGTCCCAGCGAGACGCTCTGTACCTGGCTGGCAATCGACAACTGGATGCCCGGGTACTGCTGACGAAATACCCCCAAGTGTCGGGCGAAGAAATTGCTGGCGAGCACAGGGGGAACACTCAGGGTCACCCTCCCCGTCATCGACGGCTGTTCGGCGCGCGTTACGCGCTCCACGGCGAAGGCACTCGCCTCCATCTGTGTGGCCAACTCGAACACCTGCCGGCCCAGGGCCGTGAGCCGGCAGGCGCGCGGCAAGCGGTCGACCAGACGCACTTGCAACTCGGTTTCCAACGCGCCCAGACGTCGACCAACCGTGGCGTGGTCGACTTTCAGTTGCCGTGCCGCTGCGGAAAGGCTCCCGGTCTGGGCCACGGCGATGAAGTAACGCAGGTTTTCCCAGTCAAACATCGGTGCATTTTCTCCGGTCAACTGTGCAGGTTTATGGAGTATTCGAACAGAAGGACCGTCCTTACGCTAGAGGCTTTCCATGTGAAGGAACCTCCCATGTCCAGCCCGATCCGCTCGCGCCCCGGTTTAACCCAGGTGGCCACCTGTCTCGGATTTGTCGTCGTGCTGATCGATGTCAGCGTCGTCAATGTCGCGCTCGATGCGCTACGTCTGGCGTTCGGCGCCAACGTCCTGGACCTGCAATGGGTGGTCAACGCCTACGGCTTGGTATTCGCCTCCTCGCTGCTGCTGGCCGGGGCGCTGGGGGATCGCTTTGGCGCCAAGCGCGTGTTTATGGCGGGATTCGCCTTGTTCAGCCTTGCCTCTGTCGGTTGCGGCCTGGCGACTTCCCTGGCCGCCCTGATCGGTTGGCGAGTGGTGCAGGGATTGGGTGCCGCGCTGCTGGTGCCCACTTCGCTGTCATTGCTGCGCCAGGTTTTCGAGGACCCGGTTGCCCGCAGCCGGGCCATCGGCTGGTGGGGCGCGGGTGGTGGTATCGCCTTGGCCGCGGGACCGGTGCTCGGCGGCGTGCTGATAGAGAGCTGGGGATGGCGCAGCATTTTCCTGATCAACCTGCCCATCGGTCTGATCGGTCTCTGGCTGACCGCGCGTCATGCTCCCGCCTCTGTAGCGCAGCACGGACGCAGCCTTGATCTACCCGGACAAGTGACCGGTTTACTTGCGCTGGGAACGCTGACCCTGGCCCTGACCGAAGCCACCGAACTGGGTTGGTCCAGTCCAACTGTCCTGGGCGTGATGGGGTTGTGCATCGCCTTCAGCGGCGCCTTTCTCTGGCTGGAGGCGCGCAACCCCGATGCGATGCTGCCGCTGGAGTTGTTCCGGGATCGGACAGTCAGTAGCACGACCGCCATCGGCTTGATCATCAACCTGGTGTTCTACGGAATGGTCTTTACCTTCAGCCTGCTCTTCCAGTCGATCTGGCAATTGACTCCGCAACGCACCGGCCTGGCCTTCCTGCCGATGATGGCGGTGCTGATGCTGATGAATATCCTCGCAGGGCGACTCGCCGAGCGCCTGAGCGAGCGGGTCCTGGTGATGGCGGGACTGACGGTTTCTGCCTGCGGTTACGCCCTGATGCTGCCCGCACTGGCGGCACAGTCCTACACGCTTCTGGTCGTGCCGATGCTCCTTGCCGGCAGTGGAATCGCCCTGGTGATTCCAACAATCACCCAGGCGGTACTGACGGCAGTTCCTGCAAACCGTGCGGGCGTCGCCTCCGGGCTGCTGAATGCGGCGCGACAAGTCGGGGGCGTGATGGGCGTAGCGCTCTTTGGCGGCCTGGTCCGGCACTCGCAGCCAGCGCTGTTTATGCTCGGCATGAAACAGGCACTGATTGCCTGCGTGGTACTGCTGGCGGTGAGCATTGTTACGGGGTTCCTTGGCTTGAAAAAGAACCCCGCTCAACGCCTTGCCGGTAGTCGTGCCGGCGCCTGAAGACGTGAACTTCAGCCCTGGGCCTTCGCGGCCGCCAGGTAGGGTGCCAAACGCCGCCCCATTTCCTCACCGAGTGCCTGCAGCGCGCTCATGGGGCGGACCATGACTTCGAACTCGACGATCTTGCCGGTCTCGTCGAAACGAATCATGTCGATGCCCTTGAGCTGTCGCCCCGCCACCTCGGCGCTGAACTCCAACACCACGCTGAGGCCGTCAGCCGTAGCCAGCTCACGGTGATAGGTGAAGTTTTCAAAGACCTGGATCACCGTGCCGAGGATAGTCGAGACCACCAGTACTCCAGGGTATGGGGTATGCGCCATGGGAGAACGGAACACCACCTCCGCCGCCAACAGTTCGGGCAAGGCGGCCAGGTCGCCGTGGGCGACCATGTCATGCCAGTGTTGCAGCGACGCGGCGGCTTGCGGGTGAAGCTTGAGTTCGGACATCTTGCGTTCCTCGGTATCGTTATTGTTCTGGAGTGCATTCAACGTTCAGCGGACCACCGCGAGCCCTGAAGGTATCGAGGATTTGCGGAGGGACTTCGACCTTCATTGAACTGTGCGGTGCAGCCTTATACCCTAGCCGATCAGAGCTTATGTCAAGGATAGTCATGCGCGTTATTGTAATCGGCGGTTTGGGCAACTTCGGAGCGCGTATCTGCCAACGCCTCGCACAGGAGCCCGGTTTGACCGTGATCGCGGCCAGTCGCAGCACTGGCGGGAGCGTCCACAGATTCAGCTCCGGACAGACCGTAACCACCCTCCCCCTTGATATCCATTCCATCGATTTTGAAGCCCGTCTCGCCGAAGCTTCGCCGGGTTTGGTCATCCACTGTGCAGGCCCCTTTCAGGGCCAGGACTATCGCGTCGCAAAGGCGGCGTGTGCTGCCGGCGCACATTACCTGGACCTCGCGGACGGTCGAGACTTTGTCGAGCACTTCTCAGCCAATGTAGACGCGCAGGCAAAAGCCGCGGGTGTACTTGCCATTTCGGGAGCCAGTAGCGTGCCCGGGTTGTCGTCCGCAGTGGTCGATCACCTGGCCAAGTCCTTTACCCGCGTGGACAGCATCAGGACCGTTATCGCCCCCGGTCAACAGGCCGCACGCGGCATCGCCACCATCAAGGCGGTGTTTGGTTATGCCGGGTTGGCCTTTGCACGCTGGAATGGCGGAGCATGGCGCAAGCAATACGGTTGGCAGGATATCCGGCGCTTCAGTTTCGTCGGCCTGGGCCCACGCCTGGGAGCGGCGTGCGATGTGCCGGACCTGGCCCTGTTTCCTGCTCGATACCCGGGTGTGCGCGATGTCGAGTTCCATGCGGCGCTGGAACTGGGGATTCAGCATATCTGCCTCTGGTCGGCAGCCGCCTTGCGCCGGCTTGGCGTGCCATTGCCGATCGATCGATGGGCGGCTCGGCTGGACGCACTGTCCGCGCGGGTGCTTGATCCGCTGGGCAGCGATAAGGGGGCCATGAAGGTTCAAGTGCGTGGGGTGCTTGAGGGTGGCAAACAAGGTTGTTTGACTTGGCAGTTAACCGCACCGGGCGGGAACGGGCCGGAGATTCCCTGCATGGCGGCGGTGCTGCTCGCCTGCAAGTTGGCGAAGAACGAACTTCGCCTGACTGGAGCGTTCCCGTGCATGGGGTTACTGGAGTTGGAGGAGTTCGAGGTTGAATTCCAACGCTGGAAATTCACGTCTGCCATTGTCGAGGAAGCGCAATGAAGCAACGTCGAATCAGCCTGATCATGCCCTCCTCGGCCGCCGAGGCGTTTGAAGCCTTTCACAACCATAGTGTGCGTCGGCAGTGGGATACGTTGCTGTCCCATGCGGCGGTCGAGGGTGGGGGCAATCACCCTTATATCGGTGCGATCACGATCAACCAAGGGCGTGGTTGGAAACGTCTGTTTGCGTTGCGTACACGGTTCGTTAACTACCTGCCAGCTCAAGTGGCGGCAGCGGTAATTGTGGAACCGGCGGGATGCTTTGAGTGGTGGGCCGCGTCAATGCGCCATCGTGATATTGACGATGCAACCTCGGAGCTGATTTATACGTTTAGCGTCCGGCTGCGACCACGGTGGTTGGGGTGGGTGCTGGATCCGCTGGTCAACCGGGTGTTCGAATGGGAAACCCGGCAACGGTTTGCGGCGATGGCGGCGTACCTGCGGGGTGTTACCAAGGAGCGTGGGGTGTGAGGGTCGGCTTTCGAGCCGAGGCGAGCGGAAACCATAGCCCTGGTCGCCGGCATTTGAAATACGCGGCATTGCTCGATAGAGTCGCGCCCCGATCCGGCCAAAGGTGCCGGATGCTCGTGGTGAAAAGGGGTTGCCGTTGAACGAACAGACATTGTCCATGCGCCTGGAGCGTGTGGCGGCGCATGTGCCCGCAGGTGCGCGCCTGGCCGATATCGGCTCGGATCACGGCTACCTGCCGGTGGCGTTGATGCGCCGTGGCGTTATCGCGGCGGCGGTGGCCGGCGAAGTGGCCTTGACGCCGTTCCACGCGGCCGAACGCACCGTGCGCGAGAACGACCTGGAGCAGCGGATCAGCGTGCGCCTGGCCAATGGCCTGACGGCAATCGAGCCGGGAGACGGAATCACGGCGATCAGCATCTGCGGCATGGGCGGCGAAACCATCCGCGACATTCTCGCGAGCGGCAAGGCACAACTGAGCGGCCAGGAACGCCTGATCCTGCAGCCCAACGGCGGCGAGCAGCCACTGCGCCAATGGCTGATGGAGAATGACTACGGCATCCTCTGCGAGGAACTGCTGCGGGAAAACCGCTTCGACTACGAAATCATCGTCGCCGAGCGCGTCGGATCGGTGATGTATAGCGCCGAGGAGCTGTACTTCGGCCCGTTGCAGATGCAGGCACGCAGCCCGGTGTTTCTGGCCAAGTGGCAGCGCGTGTTGCGCGAGAAGCAGAAGACTCTGGCCAGCTTCGCCCGCGCGCGTCAGGCTGTACCGGAGGAGAAGGTGCAGGACCTCGCCCAGCAGGCCCGGTGGATCACCGAGCTGCTGGCTTGAGAGACTTTAGCTCGCGCTATGACTGATGTGTCCTGAAGCTCAAAGGGAGAACGTCAGCTCTTTATTGAAGTAACTCACTGACACAATGTGACCGGCACCTTTAACGTCAAAGGGTTCACACATGGCGCCAGTAGACACCAAGTCACCTGCACGCAACATCACGCCCCGTTCGGCCGCATGCTGGTAGAGGGCAGCCAGTGAGCTCAGACCAGCCTGGCGCCGCCGTCGATATTCAAGGTGGCGCCGTTCATAAACCCGTTGCTCATCAGGAAAACAACGGCAGCGCCCGCCTCTGTTGCGGTGCCCAGACGATGCAACGGCAGCGACTGTTCCAGCGCTGCCACGAACGCATCACGCCCATCGCCCAGTGCTTTGCTGAAAATGGGGGTATTGATCGGACCGGGTGACAGCGTGTTGACCCGGATCGGCGCCAATTCCAGGGCGAGACCCCGAGCCAGTGCTTCCATCGCAGCTGACGCAGCCGCCAACACAGCGCTGCCATGGGCATTGGGTCGCTCCGACAACATCCCGGAAATAAAGGTGATGGAACCGTCTTTCGCCAGGCGTTCGCCCAGGGCTCGAATGGCATGCACCGACGCCCACATACGTTCCTCAAATGCCTGGCGCAGATGGTCAATCTCGGCATCCAGCACCTTGCCCACCACATACGTGCCGGCAAGGAGCACCAGGTGATCTACTTTCGGGATATCCGCCAGGGCAGCGTAGAGAGCTTGGCTATCGGTGACATCGGCTGCGCGCCAGGCATCCAGGCCGTTGTCGCGGGCGGCCTGCTCGGCACGGCTGGCATCGGAACCGATAACGATCACCTGGGCACCGTCGGCCTTGGCTTGAATGGCCGTGGCCAAACCGATGCCGGACGTCCCCCCGAAAATCACCACGGTACGGCCATGCAGATTGGCGGGCAAAGCTTGATTGAGAGCCGGTGTAGTCGTCATGGTCCATCTCCTTGAACGCCCGGATGGCGTTGATGGGAGAAAGGCTAAAGCCTTGGGTCGAGATTGATAATTAGGGCAAAAGTCGCTTTACTCATGCCATGAAGGAACAAATAGGGTTGGACCGCCTTACCGGTCTCATTGCCTTTGCCCGCGCCGCTTCCCTGGGCAGCTATACCGCCGCGGCCCGCGACTTGTCTGTCTCGCCGTCAGCCATCAGCAAAAGCGTGCAACGCCTTGAACAGCACTTCGCACTAAAGCTGTTCAGCCGGACCACCCGCTCGCTCACCCTGACCCCGGAAGGACGGGATTTGTACGAACGGGCATTGCGTATTTTGCGCGAGGTGGAAGAGATCGATCAGGCCGCCGTTGCTTCTCGGGCCGAGCCTTCCGGCATATTGAAGGTCACCGCGCCGCCGCCGATCGGCCTGAACATCCTGGCGCCTGCCATTCCCAGATTTCGCGAGCGTTACCCAAAGCTCGCTATCGACCTGCGCCTGGGCGACCCGTATGCGGACATCATCGAGCAAGGCATCGACGTCGCGGTACGCGTGGGCAACCTGGCGGACTCGCGGCTGATCTCGAAAGCCTTGGGGCCGCATCGGATAGCCGCTTTCGCTTCACCGGCCTACCTGGCCAGGCGTGGCACTCCGCTGGAACTGAGCGACCTGGCGCACCACGACTGCGTGAACTTTCGTTATCAAAGCTCCGGCCAGGCATTGCGCTGGCCGTTCAATGTGGATGGGAAAGTGATCGAGTGGATGCCGGACTCGGCCATCGTCATCGATGCGAGCGATGCCGTTGCGGCAGTGGTTGCAGCGGGTGGCGGAATCGGTATGTCGCCGACTTATGTCGCGGCTCCCTATGTGGCTCGTGGGGAATTAACGCCGCTCTTTCCTGAGTGTGCGGTGAACCGGGCTTCTATCACGGCGTTATGGCCGGAAAGTCGACGAGGCAGCCCCAACGTCAAAGCGTTTGTGGGGCTGCTCGAGGAGCTTTTCTCGACCCCCACGGTCTGGGACGAGATCGTTCGAAACGCCTGAATATTTGCTTCTGACCAATCAAAGTACAGAGATATCAATCACCAACGTGGACAGCTCAGGACGGCAGAACGAGGTTATCGCCCGGCTCACCACCCGCGACGTCGGGCTTTGGCCAGATAACGTCCAAACGTGACTTAGGCGGATGTTTACGGTTAAAGCCAACTCGCGCGAGAGGTACATAAATTCTTCTACTTCTCTACTTTACGGCCAGGTGATCACCGTATCTGCGACCACCCTGCCGCTCTCCTACTTCGGTGTAGGGAGCCTAATCTCTCACCACTCCAATAAACAGGTCCAAATCGCTGGGTAGCGGCTCTTTGTAGTGGTCAACTGATCCCG
>NZ_JACAQA010000030.1 GCF_013385425.1 Pseudomonas gingeri
GCCGCGTTCATGCCCAACACGCCGCGTGGCATGGTGTCACGCGCGTATTCGATTTCCAGCTGGGTGCCCTGCAGGATCATCTGGGTGGCTTCTTCCTTCATCTCGGCATCCCACAGGTGCGGGTTCTCGATCTTGATCTGGTTGATCACGTCGATGCCGAAGTTCAGGTGCATGGACTCATCCCGCAGGATGTACTGGAACTGCTCGGCCACGCCGGTCATCTTGTTGCGACGACCCATGGACAGGATCTGGGTGAAGCCGCAGTAGAAGAAGATGCCTTCCAGCACGCAGTAGTAGGCGATCAGGTTGCGCAGCAGTTCCTTGTCGGTCTCGACGGTGCCGGTCTTGAATTCCGGGTCGGAGATCGAACGGGTGTACTTCAGGCCCCAGGTGGCCTTTTTCGCCACGGAAGGAATCTCGTGGTACATGTTGAAGATCTCGCCTTCATCCATGGCCAACGATTCGATGCAGTACTGGTAGGCGTGGGTGTGGATCGCCTCTTCGAAGGCCTGGCGCAGGATGTACTGGCGGCACTCGGGGTTGGTGATCAGGCGGTACACGGCCAGCACCAGGTTGTTCGCCACCAGGGAGTCGGCAGTGGAGAAGAAACCGAGGTTGCGCATGACGATGCGGCGTTCGTCGTCGGTCAGGCCTTCCGGGTCTTTCCAGAGGGCGATGTCGGCGGTCATGTTGACTTCTTGCGGCATCCAGTGGTTTGCGCAGCCGTCGAGGTACTTCTGCCAGGCCCAGTCGTACTTGAACGGCACGAGCTGGTTGAGGTCGGCGCGGCAGTTGATCATGCGCTTTTCGTCGACCGCGACACGGGCCGAGGCGCCTTCGAGTTCAGCCAGGCCTTCGGCAACGTCCAGGGCATCGAGGGCTGCCTTGGCACGGGCGATGGCAGCCGAGTCGGAAGCGGTCACGGCACGGGCCTCCTGGGCCGCGGCGCCACCGGCGCTGTCGAGGCGGTCCATGTTGGCTTCGGTGGCGTGGCCGGCGTTGGCGCCCTTGACGGCCACCTCGCCTTCTTCTTTGTCGAATTCGTCCCAGCTCAGCATGACGTGTCGTCTCCTGCGTGAGGGCCTGATGCCCGTGTGAAAAACACTGATGGTTGGCTTGTCACACGACCAATGGCCGCTTTGGATCTAAAGGATATGTTGCTTGCAGCAGCGGTTCGTGCACGCAAAAACATGGAATAGGTACGGGATGACCCCGTGTCGTCGACGGGAGAGGGCGCCGGGCCTTCCCCTGTGGCCTGCAAGGGCCTGAATCAACGAGGGTTTTCAGCTCGATTCGACGCTTTTTCAGGCGCGAATGGATGCCGACAGTATAGGGAATTTGTCCGTTTGTTTCAGCCAGTTTTTGTCGCCAGGGAGGCGAAATGATCCGGACCGGGGCGCGGAGGTCGTGGCGGCGGGGGATGCGGGGAGGAACACCTTTGCCGCAAGAAGCGCTTCTTGCGGCGGGTGGTTTTGCAAGGGTGGATCAGGCCGGGATATTAACCGTGGGAGCAACCGTTACCCATGACGCGGTATTCCATGATATGCCGGGCGCCCTGGGAGTCTTCATAGACCATGCGCGCCGGGACAACTTCGCAAACATCCGGAACTTCACTCATGGAGATAACTTTCTGAATATCCGGGTGAGAACTGTAAGTGTACTCTTCCACCGGAACGGTGTGGCTGGCAACGTCGGTTGGAATCTCGTCAGCCATGGCGGTTGCACACAGGCTGCTGAGGGCCAGAACGACTAGAGCTTTCATCTCGATTTACCTTCTTCGGGTCGTAAGGGGTCACATGGCCCTTGTGAGGCCACGTGTGGAACGGTGTTGATTGGAGTTCGAATTAACGGCCTTCGTGGGGGCTGTCGCTAAGTTAATTCGCTGCCTTAGTTGGCGGAATCAATGTTAAGAGTCTACAAAACATTCATATAGAGGGGGTTTTGATAAAGACTATTGACAAAACCTGTAACAATCGTCGAAAAAACGTCTCCGGAGACCGTTTCCCGAGTTATTTTCAGGGTGTCGGAAATCGCTACAGGCAGCGTGCTTGAGGCCTTGCAGCGATTGAACCGAGGTTTTGCAGGGTTTTGTTACTACCATCGTCGAATGGCTCCATGGCGCAGGCCCGGCTACAACAGGGTCATAAAACAACAACATATCCACCGAGGTAAGAAAGATGAGTGCGGCTTCCCTGTACCCCGTTCGTCCTGAGGTCCTGGCGACTACGCTGACCGACGAGGCGACCTACAAGGCGATGTACCAGCAGTCGGTCGTCAACCCCGACGGCTTCTGGCGTGAACAAGCCAAGCGCCTCGATTGGATCAAGCCTTTCACCACGGTGAAGCAGACTTCCTTCGACGATCACCATGTCGATATCAAGTGGTTTGCCGATGGCACCCTGAACGTTTCCTATAATTGCCTGGACCGCCATCTGGCCGAGCGTGGCGATCAGGTCGCGATTATCTGGGAAGGCGACGATCCCGCGGATTCGCGCCACATCACCTATCGCGAGCTGCACGAGCAGGTCTGCAAATTCGCCAACGCGCTGCGTGGCCAGGATGTGCATCGCGGCGACGTGGTGACCATCTATATGCCGATGATCCCCGAAGCCGCAGTTGCGATGCTGGCCTGTGCCCGCATCGGCGCGATCCACTCGGTGGTGTTCGGTGGTTTCTCGCCGGAAGCCCTGGCCGGTCGCATTATCGACTGCCGTTCTAAAGTGGTGATCACCGCCGACGAAGGCGTTCGCGCCGGCAAGAAGATCCCCCTCAAGGCCAACGTCGACGACGCCCTGACCAACCCGGAAACCAGCAGCGTCCAGAAAGTCATCGTGTGCAAGCGCACCGGTGGTGCGATCAAATGGAACCAGCATCGCGATATCTGGTTCGAGGACCTGATGAAGGTGGCCGGCAGCGTCTGTGCGCCGAAAGAGATGGGCGCCGAAGAGGCGCTGTTCATCCTCTACACCTCGGGCTCCACTGGCAAGCCGAAGGGCGTGCAGCACACTACCGGCGGTTACCTGCTGTATGCGGCACTGACCCACGAGCGGGTATTCGACTACCGTCCGGGCGAGGTCTACTGGTGCACCGCCGATGTCGGCTGGGTTACCGGCCACACCTACATTGTCTACGGCCCGCTGGCCAACGGCGCGACCACCGTGATGTTCGAAGGCGTTCCTAACTATCCGGATATCACCCGGGTGGCGAAGATCGTCGACAAGCACCAGGTCAATATCCTCTATACCGCGCCGACCGCGATCCGCGCCATGATGGCCCAGGGTACCGCGGCCGTCGAAGGCGCCGATGGCAGCAGCCTGCGCCTGCTGGGTTCGGTGGGCGAGCCGATCAATCCGGAGGCCTGGGATTGGTACTACAAGAATGTCGGCAAGTCGCGCTGCCCGATCGTCGACACCTGGTGGCAGACCGAGACCGGCGGCAACATGATGAGCCCGCTACCGGGCGCCCATGCGCTCAAGCCGGGTTCGGCGACACGGCCGTTCTTCGGTGTGGTGCCGGCGCTGGTGGATAACCTGGGCAACATCATCGAGGGCGCCGCCGAAGGCAACCTGGTGATCCTCGATTCGTGGCCGGGTCAGGCGCGGACCTTGTACGGCGATCACGATCGTTTCGTCGACACCTACTTCAAGACCTTCCGTGGCATGTATTTCACCGGTGACGGCGCACGCCGCGACGAGGACGGTTACTACTGGATCACCGGGCGCGTGGATGACGTGCTGAACGTCTCCGGCCACCGCATGGGCACTGCCGAGATCGAAAGCGCCATGGTCGCCCACCCGAAAGTCGCCGAAGCGGCGGTGGTCGGTGTGCCCCACGATATCAAGGGGCAGGGCATCTATGTCTATGTCACCCTCAACAGTGGCGAAGAGCCCAGCGAAGCGTTGCGCCTGGAGTTGAAGAACTGGGTGCGCAAGGAAATCGGGCCGATTGCTTCGCCGGATGTCATCCAGTGGGCACCGGGCTTGCCGAAGACCCGTTCGGGGAAAATCATGCGACGGATCCTGCGCAAGATTGCCACGGGCGAGTACGACGGCCTGGGCGATATCTCCACCCTGGCGGACCCGGGCGTGGTGCAGCATCTGATCGATACCCACAAGACCATGAACGTCGCGTAACACCTGTTCAGGGTTGACTGAGCCCCGTCCGGCATTGCGCCGGGCGGGGCTCTTTGCGTTCTGTGGCCTGTCTTGTTTCCGTAGGAGTCGGCTGGCTGGCGATGGCGGCCGGAAGGGCGCGGCAAGGCTCAGGGCCTCATCGCCAGCAAGCCGGCTCCCACAAGGTGGCGGTGTCCGTGAATGAAGTGAGATAAATATCGGTTTTTGCTGTGAATTCCTCTCTCTGTTACCGATTTTTCGGTAGGTAACCAAATGTGTCACTCGCCGCCCGAACACGGGGCAAAGGGAAACGCTGCTGCCCGTTTTCGGTCAGAATCCAGGGCCTTTTAAATCTCATCGAACGCCGTGCTTGCCGGAATAGAAGGCTTTGCCAATAATAGGCCCGCTATTTGCAGGATAGATCGGTTACCCCTTCTTTCGCTCTTGCATAAAAATCAAGAGCTGTCAATGCGTCCATCCCGCTTTCTCGGCGCTTCTGTAATTAGTTGTCGCATTGAGGAAATATCGGCTTCGGACCTGTCGTTAGAATGCCGATCACTCGCTGGTTGTGGCGCACGCTGAACGCGCTCGCCGTTGACCGTTACGCGAAGACTGCTTTCCCATCCGCATATTGGGCTGTTGCTCACTCTGCCGTTTTGCCCTTTACCGATGGAGTCTCAAGATGAAGAAACTCGTGCTGCTTGGCGCCCTGGCACTGTCCGTGCTGTCGCTGCCGACCTTCGCCGATGAAAAACCACTGAAAATTGGTATCGAAGCCGCTTACCCTCCGTTCGCCTCCAAGGCGCCGGACGGCAGCATCGTTGGTTTCGACTACGACATCGGCAATGCCCTGTGCGCAGAGATGAAGGTCAAGTGCGTCTGGGTCGAGCAAGAGTTCGACGGCCTGATCCCGGCCCTCAAGGTTCGCAAGATCGACGCCATCCTGTCGTCGATGTCGATCACCGACGATCGTAAGAAATCGGTCGATTTCACCAACAAGTACTACAACACCCCGGCGCGCCTGGTGATGAAGGAAGGCACCGTTGTCAGCGACAACCTGTCCGAACTCAAGGGCAAGAAGATCGGTGTGCAGCGCGGTTCGATCCACAACCGTTTCGCTGAAGAAGTCCTCAAGCCGCTGGGCGCTGAAATCAAGCCTTACGGTTCGCAGAACGAAATCTACCTGGACGTGGCCGCCGGTCGCCTCGACGGCACCGTGGCTGACGCCACCCTGCTGCAGGACGGTTTCCTGAAGACCGATTCCGGCAAGGGCTTTGCCTTCGTCGGTCCGCAATTCACCGACGAGAAATACTTCGGTGACGGCATCGGTATCGCCGTGCGCAAAGGCGACAAGGCCGATCTGGACAAGATCAACGCCGCCATCGTCGCGATCCGTGCCAACGGCACGTACAAGCAGATCCAGGACAAGTACTTCGACTTCGATATCTACGGCAAGTAAACCGCCGCGGTGACAAGTCCGAAATGGCGCAAGCAGCAGAAGCTCTGAGGTTTGCGCCATTTTTTCATCCCTAATTCCGAGGATCTGAATCATGTTGAAAGGCTACGGGGCTGTCATCCTCGATGGCGTTTGGCTGACGCTTCAGCTCGCCTTGTCGTCCATGGCCCTGGCCATTGTCCTGGGCTTGATCGGGGTGGCCTTGCGCCTGTCGCCGGTGCGCTGGCTGGCCTGGCTCGGCGACCTGTATGCCACGGTCATCCGTGGGATTCCCGACCTGGTGCTGATCCTGCTGATTTTCTACGGTGGTCAGGACCTGCTCAACCGCGTCGCGCCGTTGCTCGGTTTTGACGACTACATCGACCTCAACCCCCTGGTCGCCGGTATCGGCACCCTGGGTTTTATTTTCGGCGCTTACCTGTCGGAAACCTTCCGCGGGGCCTTTATGGCGATCCCCAAGGGCCAGGCCGAAGCCGGCATGTCCTACGGCATGAGCAGCCTGCAAGTGTTTTTCCGGGTGCTGGTGCCGCAGATGATTCGCCTGGCGATTCCCGGTTTCACCAACAACTGGCTGGTGCTGACCAAGGCCACCGCGCTGATTTCCGTGGTCGGTCTGCAAGACATGATGTTCAAGGCCAAGCAGGCGGCGGATGCCACCCGCGAGCCTTTCACCTTCTTCCTCGCAGTGGCGGCGATGTACCTGGTGATCACCAGCGTCTCGTTGCTGGCATTGCGTCACCTTGAGAAGCGCTACTCGGTAGGCGTAAGGGCGGCTGATCTATGATCTTCGACTACAACGTCATCTGGGCAGCCATGCCGCTGTACCTCGGCGGCCTGCTGACCACTTTGAAGCTGCTGGCCTTGTCGTTGCTGTTCGGTCTGCTGGCGGCATTGCCCCTGGGGCTGATGCGGGTGTCCAAGCAGCCGCTGGTGAATATCAGCGCCTGGCTCTACACCTACGTGATCCGTGGCACGCCGATGCTGGTGCAGCTGTTCCTGATCTACTACGGCCTGGCCCAGTTCGAGGCGGTGCGCGAGAGTTTTCTCTGGCCCTGGCTGTCGAGCGCGACCTTCTGTGCCTGCCTGGCCTTTGCCATCAACACCAGCGCCTACACCGCCGAAATCATCGCCGGCAGCCTGCGGGCCACGCCCAATGGCGAGATCGAGGCGGCCAAGGCCATGGGCATGTCGCGCTACAAGCTGTACCGCCGCATCCTGCTGCCGTCGGCCCTGCGCCGGGCGCTGCCGCAGTACAGCAACGAAGTGATCATGATGCTGCAGACCACCAGCCTGGCGTCCATCGTCACCCTGATCGACATCACCGGTGCCGCCCGTACCGTCAACGCCCAGTATTACCTGCCGTTCGAGGCCTACATCACCGCCGGCGCGTTCTACCTGTGCCTGACCTTTATCCTGGTGCGGCTGTTCAAGTTGGCTGAACGCCGCTGGTTGGGTTACCTGGCGCCGAGGAAGCACTGACTATGCAACGTATCGATCATCCTTTGCCCTGGGGCAGCCTGGGCACGGAGCGCCAGCTGTCGGTGTTCCGTTTCGGCAGTGGCGAGCGCAAGGCCTATATCCAGGCCAGCCTGCATGCCGATGAATTGCCGGGCATGCGCACGGCCTGGGAGCTGAAAAAGCGCCTGGTCGAGCTGGAAGCCCGCGGTGCCCTCAAGGGCGTGATCGAGCTGGTCCCGGTGGCCAATCCGATCGGTCTCGGCCAGTTGCTGCAAGGTAATCATCAAGGACGTTTCGAGTACGGCAGCGGCAAGAACTTCAATCGCGATTTTGTCCAGTTGACCGAGCCGGTCAGCGCCTTGGTGAAAGATCGCCTGGGCGATGATCCGCATGCCAACATCCGACTGATTCGCCAGGCCATGCTTGAGGTGCTGGCTTCTCTGCCGGCGGCGACCAGTCAGTTGCAAGGCATGCAGCGGGTGCTGTTGAGCCACGCCTGCGATGCCGACCTGGTGCTCGACCTGCATTGCGATTGTGAAGCCGCGTTGCACATGTACACCTTTCCCCAGCACTGGCCGCAGTGGCGTTCCCTGGCGGCGCACCTCAAGGTTCGTGTCGGGCTGCTGGCGGAAGAGTCGGGCGGCACCTCGTTCGACGAGGCCTGTTCGTTGCCGTGGTTGCGCCTGTCCCGGGAGTTCCCGGACGCGCAGATTCCGCTGGCGTGCATGGCCACCACCATTGAACTGGGTGGCCAGG
Organism: Pseudomonas gingeri; assembly: GCF_013385425.1. GTDB lineage: Bacteria > Pseudomonadota > Gammaproteobacteria > Pseudomonadales > Pseudomonadaceae > Aquipseudomonas > Aquipseudomonas gingeri_D. The sequence goes on from NZ_JACAQA010000030.1 coordinate 7,783, forward strand.
CCGATACCGGTCGCGAGCAGGCCGAGGCCCAGGCCGAAGGGATTCTGGCGTTTCTCGCGGAGCAGGGCCTGATCGATGGCGAATGGCCCGCCGCGCAACAGGAACCTTGCGAAGGCATGCCGTTCGAAGGCACCGAGCTGCTCTATGCACCGCACCCCGGCGTGTTGAGTTTCCTGGTGCCGGTGGGCAGTTGGGTGGAAACCGGCGACCCGCTGTTCGAAGTGATCGATCCGTTATCCGACCGGGTCAGCACCGTGTGTGCCGGCACGAGCGGTGTGTTGTACGCCGTGGAGCGGCTGCGTTACGCCCAACCCTCGATCTGGCTGGCCAAGGTGGCGGGGCGCGTACCGCTTCGCCACGGACGCCTGCTCAGCGACTGACCTGACTGTTTTTGTGAGAACCGACCGCATGTACAAGCTTGAAGTCCAAGACCTGCATAAACGCTATGGCAGTCACGAAGTGCTCAAGGGCGTGTCCCTGGAAGCCGCCGCCGGCGATGTGATCAGCATCATCGGCTCCAGTGGCTCCGGCAAAAGTACTTTCCTGCGCTGCATCAACCTGCTGGAACAGCCCTATGCCGGGCGCATCCTGCTGAACAATGAAGAGTTGAAGCTGGTGGCCGGCAAGGACGGCGCGCTGAAGGCCGCCGACCCGAAACAGTTGCAGCGCATGCGTTCGCGGCTGTCGATGGTGTTCCAGCATTTCAACCTGTGGTCGCATATGACCGCGTTGGAAAACATTATCGAGGCACCGATTCACGTCCTCGGCATGTCGAAGAAAGAGGCGCTGGAAAAGGCCGAGTACTACCTGGCGAAAGTCGGCGTGGCGCATCGCAAGGACGCCTACCCGGGCCATATGTCCGGCGGCGAGCAGCAGCGCGTGGCGATTGCCCGGGCGCTGGCGGTGGAGCCGGAAGTGATGCTGTTCGACGAGCCGACCTCGGCCCTCGACCCCGAGCTGGTGGGCGACGTGCTGAAGGTGATGCAGGCCCTGGCCCAGGAAGGCCGGACCATGGTGGTGGTGACCCACGAGATGGGCTTTGCCCGTGAAGTCTCCAACCAGCTGGTGTTCCTGCACCAAGGCGTGGTCGAAGAACGCGGTAATCCGCGCGAGGTGTTGTCCAACCCGCAGTCCGAGCGTCTGCAGCAATTCCTCTCCGGCAGTTTGAAATAGTCGTCGCTTTTTATGCTGCCGTTGCGCACCCAAATAGGTCATGCTGCGCGCCGAGCGCGGCGTGGTCTACTTTGAGTTGGTTGCCCTCGGCTTTTCACTCTGTTCTGTTTTCGGATTGCCTGCCATGACTGCCCATCGAATTGGTTTCCTGATTTGGCCCAGCACCCAAGCCTTGACGCTGGCGCTGGCCGAGGAGGCCTTGCGTGTCGCACAGCGGGTGCATCCGGAAGTCGTCTACGAATTGTCTTTCCTGCAGGCCGAAGTGCCTGGCGAGGCCTTGGCCGGTGGTGGCTGGCAACTGCCGGGCGAGCCCTGGGCCGGCAAGCTGGAAGGCTTCCAGAAACTCTTCCTGCTGGCCGACGAGCCGCCGACCAGCCTGGCGCCGGCCTTGAGCAGCGCCCTCAAGCAACTGGTTCGCGCCGGTTGCGTGGTGGCCGGTTTGTCCGCCGGGGTCTACCCGCTGGCCCAACTTGGTTTGCTCGATGGTTATCGCGCGGCGGTGCACTGGCGCTGGCAGGATGATTTCGCCGAACGTTTTCCCAAGGTGATCGCCACCAGTCATCTGTTCGACTGGGACCGTGATCGCCTGACCGCCTGTGGCGGCTTGTCGGTGCTGGACCTGTTGCTGGCGGTACTCGCCCGTGACCACGGTGCCGAGTTGGCCGGTGCGGTTTCCGAGGAGCTGGTGGTCGAGCGCATCCGCGAAGGCGGCGAGCGCCAGCGTATTCCATTGCAGAACCGCCTGGGCTCCAGCCATCCGAAGCTGACCCAGGCCGTGCTGCTGATGGAGGCCAATATCGAGGAACCGCTGACCACCGACGAGATCGCCCAGCATGTCTGTGTGTCGCGGCGCCAGTTGGAGCGGATCTTCAAGCAGTACCTCAACCGCGTGCCGAGCCAGTATTACCTGGAACTGCGCCTGAACAAGGCCCGGCAGATGCTGATGCAGACCAGCAAGTCGATCATCCAGATCGGCCTGTCCTGCGGTTTCTCCTCGGGGCCGCACTTCTCCAGCGCCTATCGCAACTTCTTTGGCGCCACACCCCGTGAAGATCGCAACCAGCGGCGCAGCAGCAGCCCGTTCGAGTTGTCGTCGGTGCCTTCGGAACGCGGCTAAGGCTTATTCTTCGCGGGGCGTGGGCGGCGTTATGGGGGAAAGCACCGGTGGGACACTGCCGCCATTGTCGCTGTCGCTTTCACTCTCTTCGCCGCTGCTCACATCGTCGCCGATCAGGATTCTGACCTGCTGCACACCGCCGTTCAGCTCCCTGTAGCTGCGGACTCTTTGCAGGCTGGTCTCGCTCAGGGGATTGTTCCTGAAGTCATAGGTCACCGCTTGCGAGGTCGGGACTTCGAACAGGCTTTCCGGTATGTCTCGGATCTGGTTGTCGCGCAAGTCGGCAATCCCCAGCACACGGAGTCCGAACAGTCCCTCGGGTATCTGTTCGAGGCCGCTGTCGCTCAGGTCGAGCACTCTCAGGTCGGTCATCCGTGCGATGTTCGGTGTCAGCAGCATGCCCTCGGTGCGCGGCGGGTCCGGTTGCAGCGGGTTGCCGGACAGATCAAGCATCTGCAGGCCGGTCATGTCCGCGAGCTGCTGGTGCGTGGTGTCGCTCAGTTGGATCTGGCCATAGGGCAGATCCAGGTTTCTCAAGTGCGGCATGTCGAAAATCGCGGCGGGAAAATCCCGGTCGATAAAACTGGAGGCATACAGCACGCGTAGATGGGGGAAGCTGTGGAGGAAACCATCGAGCCCGTCGCTGGCGCCGTAACCATGGAGCTCCAGGCGGGCGATATGACTGAAGTCGGCTGAAAGCGCGGGCAGTCTGCCGGTGATCCTCTGGGTGAAAGAGAAGCTATACAAGCGTGTGCCGTCGGGCAGTATTTCTTCGCTCTGGCGTTGCCAGCTCCGTTGCAACTGTTGGGCAAAGTCGTCTCGGTTCAGACTTTCCAGCGCCAACTCGACCGGACTCAATGGCTCCTGCGTTTGCGGGTGATGCGTGGGGACATCGCCGCTCCAGGCCTGCAGATCGGCGCGCAGTTGGCGGTATTGGGCTTCCAGTCGACTCAACTGGTTCAAGGAGTCCTCGAGGACTCGCGGTTGAGCCCGGATGAAACTCTCCAGCTGTTCGCCATTCAGGCCCGGATAGAGCGCCTGGATACGTGTTCGCTCGGCCAGGGACTGAACGCCGAGCGAGTGGCCGGTTCTGCGGTAATAGTCCCGGGCGCGTTGCAGGCTGGTCTCGGACAGCGGGTTGCCGTTCAGCTCCAGGCCGGAACCGAGCTCGCCGGAGATCTCGTTGAGCGTCTGCGGCAGGTCGCTGATGGCGTTGTCGTTGAGCAGGGCGGCTTCCAATCGCGGCAGTTCGAACAGTCCATCGGGAAGCGCGTTGATCCCGGTGCGACTCAGATCGACGACCGCCAGTGCAAGCAGTTGACGCAGGTCGGGGACCAGGCCGAGGGGGTTGCGGCTCAGGTCGAGAATCTCCAGGGCTCGCATGCCGTTGAGTGCCTGCCTCGTCTGGACGTTCAGGCGCAGATTGCAGTTGATCAGGCTCAGCTCGGTCAGCGGCCCGCGTGTGATCGATTCGGGCAGGCCGTTGAGTTGGAAGCCGCGTATGGAGAGCCGGCGCAGATTGGGAAAGTGTTCCATGAACTGGCCCAGCTCCCGGGCCGGGGAGTCGGCCACCAGGTTCAGGTAGCGGACGTGGTTGAAGTCGACGGACAGTTCGGGCAGTTCCCCCAGCAGGCCATTGGCGCTGAGGGTGTAGCCGTGCTCATCGGGATTGTTGGAGTAGAACAGGTCGGGTTCACGGCGCCAGCAACGCCGGATGGCTTCGGCGAACTGGGCGCGGGTGCGTTGCTGGTTGAGGCGCTGCATCAGGCTCAGGCGTTCCCCGCTGACCGGGTGAGAGGAGGAGGTGATGAACGACCATAGCTCCAGTTCTTCCGTCAGTTGTTCGTAGGCCTGCTCCAGCCGCCGTATTTCATCAAAGACCCGCATGCTGTTCAGGCTGCCGATAAATTGCCGGATCTGCTCATCGGAAAAGCTCGGGAACAGCCGGGCTACCCGATCTTCGAGGGCCCAGCGACTGCCCGCCTGGGGCGCTCCACGGCCGCTGAGTTGATAACCGGGGCGCCTCTTGGCCAAGGCCATGGGCGATGGTTCGCTGGGGATGGCGGGTGGCATATCCAGCAACTGGCGGATTTCATCAGGCCCCGGCAGGCGGCTGTTCTGCACGGCTTGCTGGAGTTGGGCACCCTGCTTGGGATTGGGGTAGCCCAGTTCACTGCGCTGGGTGTCTGGCAGGGCATGCAGCAGCGATGCGTAGAGATCGTCGGAATCGTGCAGTTCCTGGTCCAGGGCATCGCGGGCCTGGTACAGGTCGTTTTCCTTGATCAGCACTTTGCGGATCGGCGCGTTGCTGGCACCGATACTGTCGAGCAACGGCCCGGTCGAGGATTGCGTGCGTATCTCGATGCGCACTTGCGTGGACCAGCCCGGGAGGCGTTGCACGCTGTGCAGGATCAGTTTTTCGCTGTCGGCATTGCCGCTCGACGCCAGGTACAGCCCCTCGCGGGCGCGGGCCAGGCGCACTTGCTGCTGATACAAGGCGGCTTCGTCGGCGATGCCCGGGGCGATGTGGGCGGACTCGCGCAAGGCTTGCAGTTGTGCGCCGCTGGCCTGTTCGGCGAGCTCTTCGAGCACGGCCACGGGCAGCTCGGGAAACGCCTTTTGCAGAACACCCACCGAGGGATCCTGTGATTGAGTGCGAAACCGGTATTGCGATTCGAACAGGGCTTTTCGGCGCAGGTGGGCATGGCGGGCGATTTGCTTGCGAAAGTTCAGCAGCCGGGTTTCCGGTTTTTCGGCGGGGGTGGCGAAACTCTGGCTTTCCCCCAGCAGTCCGCGGATATCGCTTTCATCGAGGTCGGGCGAGTTCAGCACGGTCTTGAGCAGATCACCGTTGTGCAATCGGTCGAGCGAGATGACCACCCGTTGCCCCTGGGCCGTGCCGCTGCGCACGGTCTCCATGACCACTTGTCCCTGATCGTCCACAAACCTTAGTGCCTTGGGTTGCGATTGCCAGAAGTCGAGCAGGATCTGCTCCTGCATGCTCTCGTCGGGCGTGGCCTCGCCGCGGGCCATCTGCTCGATAAAGCGCTGGATATCGCGGTCGAGGCGAAAGCGCAGCAGGCTGTCCTTGAGCAGTGCCGGGGGCCGCTGGCTGTCGAAATGCACCCGGCGCAACAGGGCTTCGTCGGTATCGCTGACGGCCATGATCCGCGCGGCGTCGAGGTCGGAAAAGGCTTCGCCGGCCAGGCTCAAGCGGTGCATCAGTTGCGGGCCTTGCCACTGCAAGGGGTTCTCCAGTTCGTGAAACCAGGCACCGGCACCGTTATGCCTGAAGGTTGGTGAGTATTGGTTGGGGCGGCGGGGGTGTTTGATCCGGCCACGATTGCCCTGCGGGTTCAGTTCGACTTCATAGGCCTTGTCACCTTGTTTGAGGTATTGGCGGTCGTTGATTTCATACAGGCCGCTGGCGTTCGGTTGTGCGCTTTCGGGCAGTACCGATGATTGCTCGTAGGGCGTCAGGTCGGGTTTCCACAGGGTGCTTTCGCCAGTGGGCAGGGTTACCTGTTTCAAGTCCTTGACCAGTCCGGCCCCGGCGAAGCGATGGGCGACCACGGTGATGCCGCCAATCAGCGCCAGGTTCAGGGTGACGCCGATCAGACCCTGGAGGCCTTGCTCGCGCTCGTCGTGACGCCAGTCCTCGATGCCGTTGTAGATCTGGCTGAACAGTTGCGCGCCGGCCACCGCCAGCATCGCTTCGCCCAGGCCGGGGACGAACAGGGCGGCGACGTTCAGCAGGTTCAGGCCGATATTGCCCAGCGATTGCAGGTAGTCCCGGTGGTCCTGGCGGTCGATATCGGCCACCGGCACGGCGCTGAAATTACCATCGTCCAGCAGCTTCACCAGGTGCTGGGTATAGAGCTCGCGCAGCGGGTGACCGATCAGCGGAAAACGTTTGAGTTGCAGGTCGGTCGTCGTGCCTGAGGTGTCAAGGTGGCGTTCGAGGGCACTGAGAAAAGCTGATTGGGTACGCTGGTTGACGTAGCGGTTGAAGAAGCTCCGGTAGTCGATGCGGCCCAGGCGGTGGCCCAGCTCCTGTTCGAATGCCTCGAAGCTGGCGTATTGCTTGAGGGCCTGCTCCGGATCACCGCTCAGATAAACGATGCAAGGTCGGTTGCGCGCTACCAGGGTGTCCTGGTGCTCGATCAGCCAGGCGCCTTTGAGCGTGACGCCGGTCGAACTGCTGAGCGGTGTTCTGAAGTTGAACATTTGCAGTTCAAAGCAGCTTGCGGGTTTGCCATCCCAGTAGGTCAAGCGACCCTGTTGGCTGGCGGCCAGCAAAAACTGGTGGGTCGAACGGCTGATATTGCCTTTCATCAGGGCAATATGGGTCTGGGTGATCAGTTCGTAGCGTTCACTGAGTTCAAATTGATCACGAAAGCGGTTGTCCGCTTCGCCGGAGGGCTTTTTCGGCAGCAGCACCGCGCTCATATGGCGGTCGTACTGGCCACCGATATCCAGCTCCCGGCACAACTCGACGAACGCCCGGAGCGTGAAGGCCTGGATGGGCCGGTTCTGCCTGGCGTTGGCCTGGCGGTACAGGCTGGACTCATTATAAAAAACCAGGTTTTCCTGCCGGGGGGCAACGAAGTTCTTCAGGGCAGCTTCCAACAGGCTCATATCGACGACGGAGACCTTGCGCGGCGTCGAGAGTGTGGCGGCAGTGACCAGTCGCACGCAGTTGATCCGGTCGCGCTTCGGGTCCAGTCTGTACCCGAAGCGGCTGCTCAGGGCATTGGACAGGATCGGCACGGCAAAGGCCTCAAGGCCCTGCAAGGCTTGCAGGTATTCCGCCAGTCTGGCCTTGTGGGTATGGGTCAACAACAGGCTGTCGCCATGGGCCTGAAGCAGGGTCCGGGAGGCGTCGGTCAGCCAATCCGGCAGTTTGTTTTTGATCAGTTCGAAATTATCGGGGTAATGCGGCAGGTCAGTTTCGGCGGGTATCGGCATGGCGCGGTTTCTCGTGCGGCGGTAAAGCTGCGAGGCTATCCAGCGCCCGGGGACAACCGTGCCTAAATAGATACCAAAACCCGGGCCAGCGTTTAAACTGCGCCTTTGCGACGCAATTTGTCGCATTGCCGACAACCTCGGCAAAACCCGGTTTGGCGCTATAAGAAGTTGTCGCTTGGCGGCAAGGCCTGACCTAAAACTGTCCTTACAATCCCCCCATCGCTCGCCAGTTCCAGGCAGGCGTTCCTCTTCAGGAGACTCCGATGTCCGTTGAGCAAGCTCCGGTGCACCGCGCCGATTTCGACCAGGTCATGGTTCCCAACTACGCACCTGCGGCTTTTATTCCTGTGCGCGGCGCGGGTTCCCGAGTATGGGACCAGGCGGGCCGGGAGCTGATCGATTTCGCCGGCGGTATCGCGGTTAACGTCTTGGGCCACGCGCACCCGGCGCTGGTCGGTGCGCTGACCGAGCAGGCGAACAACCTGTGGCACGTATCCAACGTCTTCACCAACGAGCCGGCCCTGCGCCTGGCCAAGAAGCTGGTGGACGCGACCTTCGCCGAGCGCGTGTTCTTCTGCAACTCCGGCGCCGAAGCCAACGAGGCCGCCTTCAAGCTGGCCCGTCGTGTCGCGTTCGACCGCTTCGGTTCGGAAAAATACGAGATCATCGCCGCACTGAACAGCTTCCACGGTCGCACCCTGTTCACCGTGAACGTGGGTGGCCAGTCGAAGTATTCCGACGGCTTCGGTCCGAAGATCACCGGCATCACCCATGTGCCGTTCAATGACCTCGACGCGCTGAAAGCCGCGATCTCGGACAAGACCTGTGCCGTGGTGCTGGAACCGATCCAGGGCGAGGGTGGCGTGCTGCCGGCCGAGCTGGCCTACCTGCAAGGCGCCCGCGAGCTGTGCAACCAGCACGACGCGCTGCTGGTGTTCGACGAAGTACAGACCGGCATGGGCCGTAGCGGCTCGCTGTTCGCCTATATGGAATACGGCGTGACCCCGGACATCCTCACCAGCGCCAAGAGCCTGGGCGGCGGTTTCCCGATTGCCGCGATGCTCACCACCGAAGCGCTGGCCAAGCATCTGGTGGTCGGCACCCACGGCACCACCTACGGTGGTAACCCGCTGGCGTGTGCGGTCGGCAACGCGGTGATCGACGTGATCAACACCCCGCAGGTGTTGAGCGGCGTGAAAGCCAAGCACGACCTGTTCAAGACCCGCCTGGAGCAGATCGGCGCCAAATACGGCCTGTTTACCCAGGTCCGTGGCATGGGCCTGTTGCTCGGCTGCGTGTTGGCCGATGCCTGGAAGGGCAAGGCCAAGGACGTGTTCAACGCCGCGGAAAAAGAAAACCTGATGATCCTGCAAGCCGGCCCGGACGTGATTCGTTTCGCCCCGAGCCTGGTGGTTGAAGACGCGGACATCAATGAAGGCCTGGATCGCTTCGAGCGCGCCGTGGCCAAGCTGACGCAAGCCTGATGGACCGCCCGCTGGTGGCCCGGGATGGCTGCCAGCGGGCCAAATTTCCTGTACCTGTAGGAGCGAGCTTGCTCGCGATGATCGTCAACGATAACGCGGGGCATCCGATACCCCGTGGTGCCTGGGCCACCATCGCGAGCAAGCTCGCTCCTACCCCGGTATTTTTTTTCTGTCGGTACACACCGACCTGTTCTGGATTGAAGGAGTGACACCATGCTGGTGATGCGCCCCGCGCAAATGGCTGACCTGGACGAGGTACGGCGCCTGGCCGCGGACAGCCCGATCGGTGTCACTTCCCTGCCGGACGACGAAGGCCGCCTGCGCGACAAGATCGCGGCAAGCGAAGCCTCGTTTGCCGCCGAAGTCAGCTTCAATGGCGAAGAAAGCTATTTCTTCGTGCTCGAAGACACGGCCACCGGCAAGTTGGCGGGCTGCTCGGCGATTGTTGCCTCGGCCGGTTACTCGGAGCCGTTCTACAGCTTCCGTAACGAGACCTTCGTGCATGCGTCCCGCGAGCTGAAGATCCACAACAAGATCCATGTGCTTTCGCAGTGCCATGACCTGACCGGCAACAGCCTGCTGACCAGCTTCTACGTGGTCCCGGAACTGGTCGGTTCGACCTGGTCGGAACTCAATTCCCGTGGGCGCCTGCTGTTCGTCGCCAGCCATCCGGAGCGCTTCGCCGATTCGGTGGTGACCGAGATCGTCGGTTACAGCGACGAACACGGTGACTCGCCGTTCTGGGACGCCATAGGTCGCAACTTCTTCGACCTGAACTACGCGGCGGCCGAGCGCCTGTGCGGCCTGAAAAGCCGGACCTTCCTCGCCGAACTGATGCCGCATTACCCGATCTACGTGCCGTTGCTGCCGGACGCCGCCCAGGAGGCGATGGGCCAGGTGCACCCGCGTGCGCAGATCACCTTCGACATCCTGATGCGCGAAGGCTTCGAAACCGATCATTACATCGACATCTTCGACGGCGGCCCGACCCTGCATGCGCGGGTCAGCGGGATTCGCTCCATCGCCCAGAGCCGGGTGGTGCCGGTGAAGATCGGTGACGCCTACAAGGGCGGCGGACGCCAGTACCTGGTGTCCAACGCGCTGCTGCAGGATTACCGCGCGGTGTTGCTGGAACTCGATTATGCGCCGGGCAAACCGGTCACCCTGGACCTGCAAGCCGCCGAAGCCCTGGGCGTCGGCGAAGGTGCCAGCGTGCGCCTGGTAGCGGTTTAAGGCCGGTATCGAAAGCAGCCTTACAGCGAGTTTCGCGGGCACCCGTCAGCCGGTGCCCGTTTGAGGAGATAGCATGATCGTTCGTCCCGTACGCAGCAGCGATTTACCCGCTCTGATCGACCTGGCCCGTAGCACGGGCACCGGCCTGACCACCTTGCCGGCCAACGAAGAGCGCCTGGCCCATCGGGTCGGTTGGGCGGAGAAAACCTTCACTGGCGAGGCCGGTCGCGGCGACGCGGACTATCTGTTCGTGCTCGAAAACGATGAGGGCCGCGTGGTCGGTATCAGCGCCATTGCCGGCGCCGTCGGCCTGCGTGAGCCCTGGTACAACTTCCGGGTCGGCCTGACGGTCAGCGCCTCCCAGGAACTGAAGATCTACCGCGAGATTCCGACGCTGTTCCTGGCCAACGACCTGACCGGCAACTCCGAGCTGTGCTCGCTGTTCCTGCACGCCGATTATCGCAGTGGCCTCAATGGCCGCATGCTGGCCAAGGCGCGGATGCTGTTTATCGCCGAGTTCCCGGAACTGTTTGGCAACAAGATCATTGCCGAAATGCGCGGCATGTCCGACGAAGCCGGGCGCTCGCCGTTCTGGGAAAGCCTGGGCCGGCACTTCTTCAAGATGGAGTTCAGCCAGGCCGATTACCTGACCGGCGTCGGCAACAAGGCTTTTATCGCCGAACTGATGCCCAAGTTCCCGCTGTACACCTGCTTCCTCTCCGAAGAGGCGCGCGCGGTGATCGGCAAGGTCCATACCGACACCGAGCCGGCACTGGCGATGCTTAAAAGCGAAGGCTTCAGCTACCAGGGTTATGTCGACATCTTCGACGCGGGCCCGGCGGTGGAATGCGAAACCAGCAAGATCCGCGCGGTGCGTGACAGCCAGGCGCTGGTGCTGGCGGTCGGCACCCCGGGTGATGATGCCACGCCGTACCTGATCCACAACCGCAAGCGCGAGGACTGCCGCATCACCGCGGCTCCGGCGCGCCTGGCGGCGGGCACCCTGGTGGTCGATCCGCTGACCGCCAAACGTCTTCAACTCAGTGCCGGCGATCAGGTTCGCGCGGTACCGCTGTCTGCTTCCAGGGAGTCGAAATAATGAGCACGCTTTACATCGCCGGTGCCTGGCAGGAAGGCCAGGGCGAAGCCTTCGAATCGTTGAACCCGGTGACCCAGCAAGTGCTGTGGTCCGGCAAGGGCGCCAGCGCCGCGCAGGTCGAGGCCGCCGTGCAAGCCGCGCGCCAGGCGTTTCCGGCCTGGGCCAAGCGTTCCCTCGACGAGCGTATTGTCGTACTCGAAAGTTTTGCCGCGCATCTGAAAAGCCGTGCCGACGAGTTGGCCCGCTGCATCGGTGAAGAGACCGGCAAGCCCTTGTGGGAGGCGGCGACCGAAGTGACCAGCATGGTCAACAAGATCGCCATCTCGGTGCAGAGCTACCGTGAACGTACCGGCGAGAAGAGCGGCCCGCTGGGCGACGCCACCGCCGTGTTGCGCCACAAGCCCCACGGTGTGGTGGCGGTGTTCGGGCCTTACAACTTCCCGGGCCACCTGCCCAATGGACATATCGTGCCGGCTTTGCTGGCCGGTAACAGCGTGCTGTTCAAGCCGAGCGAGCTGACTCCGAAGGTTGCCGAGCTGACCGTGCAGTGCTGGATCGAAGCCGGTCTGCCGGCTGGTGTGTTGAATCTGTTGCAAGGCGTGCGGGAAACCGGGATCGTCCTGGCGGCCAATGCGGGAATCGACGGTCTGTTCTTCACCGGTTCGAGCCGCACCGGCAACCATCTGCACCAGCAATTCGCCGGGCGTCCGGACAAGATCCTGGCCCTGGAAATGGGTGGCAATAATCCGCTGGTGGTCGATCAGGTCCAGGACCTGGACGCGGCGGTGTACACCATTATCCAGTCGGCCTTTATCTCGGCAGGTCAGCGTTGCACCTGTGCCCGTCGCCTGCTGGTGCCTGAAGGGGCCTGGGGCGACAAGCTGCTGGAACGTCTGGTTGAGGTCAGCGCGACCATTGAGGTCGGTGCGTTCGACCAGCAGCCGGCGCCGTTCATGGGTTCGGTGGTATCTCTCGGTGCCGCGCGTGCCTTGATGGATGCCCAGGCGCATCTGCTGGGGCATGGCGCGCTGGCGTTGCTGGAAATGACTCAACCGCAAGCCAATGCGGCGTTGCTGACCCCGGGTATTCTCGATGTAACGGCAGTGGCTGATCGTCCTGACGAGGAATTGTTCGGGCCCTTGCTGCAAGTGATTCGCTACGCTGATTTCGACGCGGCGATTGCCGAGGCCAACAACACGCAGTACGGCTTGGCGGCAGGCCTGTTGTCGGATTCCGAGTCGCGTTACCAGCAGTTCTGGCTGGAAAGCCGGGCCGGGATCGTCAACTGGAACAAACAACTGACGGGTGCTGCCAGCAGTGCACCGTTCGGCGGGGTCGGGGCCTCGGGCAACCATCGCGCCAGTGCCTATTACGCGGCGGATTATTGCGCGTACCCGGTGGCGTCCCTGGAAACGCCTAGTCTGACAGTGCCGGCGACTTTGACGCCGGGTGTTCGGCTCTCCTGAGCCGTCATACGCAGATGATTTGTGCTTATAAAAACAGATTCGTGGAGCCTCGCCGATGAAATCCTTTGAAGTCAATTTTGACGGTCTTGTAGGCCCGACCCATAACTACGGCGGCCTGTCCTACGGCAACGTCGCTTCCCAGAGCAACAGCCAGCAGGCTTCCAACCCCAAGGAAGCGGCGCTGCAAGGCCTGGCGAAAATGAAAGCGCTGATGGACATGGGGTTTGTCCAGGGCGTGCTGGCCCCGCAGGAGCGCCCGGATGTGGCCGCCCTGCGCAGCCTCGGTTTCACCGGCAGCGATGCGCAGGTGATCGAACAGGCCGCCAAACAGGCGATGCCGCTGCTGGTCGCCAGTTGCTCGGCGTCGAGCATGTGGGTGGCCAACGCCGGCACCGTCAGCCCGAGTGCCGATACCGCCGACGGTCGCGTGCATTTCACCGCCGCCAACCTCAACTGCAAATATCACCGCAGCATCGAACACCCGACCACCAGCCGCGTGCTGGGGGCGATGTTCGCTGATGCCAAGCACTTCGCCCATCACGCGGCACTGCCTGCCGTCGCCCAGTTCGGCGACGAAGGCGCGGCCAACCACACGCGTTTCTGCCGTGAGTACGGCGAAGCCGGTGTCGAGTTCTTTGTCTTCGGCCGCAGCGCTTTTGATACCCGCTACCCGGCCCCGCAGAAATACCCGGCGCGCCAGACCCTCGAAGCCTCCCAGGCGGTCGCCCGGCTGCACGGCCTGAGCGATGACGGCGTGGTCTATGCTCAACAGAACCCGGCGGTGATCGACCAGGGTGTGTTCCACAACGACGTGATCGCGGTGGGTAACGGCGAGGTGTTGTTCTATCACGAGGACGCCTTCCAGGGCACCGAGCAGATGCTCGCCGAGTTGCACGGCAAGCTGGCCAAGCGTGGCGGTAACTTCCAGTCGATCTGCGTGCCGCGCTCGAAAGTGGCGGTGGAAGACGCGGTGCGTTCCTACCTGTTCAACAGCCAGCTGCTGAACCGTGCCGACGGCGGCATGCTGCTGATCGTGCCGGAAGAGTGCCGCGCCAATCCGCGGGTCTGGGCTTACTTGCAGGAACTGACCAGCTCCGGCGGTGCGGTTCGCGAGGTCAAGGTCTTCGACCTCAAGCAGAGCATGCAGAACGGCGGTGGCCCGGCGTGCCTGCGCTTGCGCGTGGCGCTGAAGGAAAACGAACTGGCGGCGGTCAATCCGGGGGTTATCATGACGGCGCCGTTGTATGGCACGCTGACCCAGTGGGTCGACAAGCACTACCGCGACAGCCTGCGTGAAAGCGACCTGGCTGACCCGCAATTGTTGCTTGAGTGTCGAGCGGCATTGGATGAACTGACGCAAATCCTTAAACTGGGCTCGGTTTACCCATTCCAGATCAATTGAAGGCCGCCGCTTGGTCTTTGCGCGCGGCGTTTTACTTCCAGACGAGAGCCTAAAACATGAGCGATACCCTGCAGCTGATCCTTGAAGACACCGATGGCACTCAACTGGAAACCTCCTGCACCCGCGTCGCGGTGATCTGGCAGGGCAAGGAATTGTGGATTCAGCACGACGGCCGCGGCCAACTGCTGATCGGTGTCGATGTCGAGGAAGGCGACGCCGAATACGCCAACCTGCTGTTGCGCCCGCTGGCGACCAACCTGGTCAGCCTGCAACTGGAGATGGAGCCGGCCGAAATCGGCGAGGACGACCATGTCCACGGCCCCGACTGCGATCACCATCACTGATTAAGGAATAGCGCATGCTCGCCCTCGGCAAACTGCTTGAACTGACCCTTGCCGGTCATGAACCGGCGGAGAAGACGCAACTGACGGTCGACGGTGTGCGCATGCGCTGGCTGAGTGAGGGCGCACTCGAAGTGCGACCTCCCGAGGCCCGGGACAATGGGCTGGACCTGCTGTTGTCCGCTGGTATCCACGGTAATGAAACAGCGCCGATCGAGTTGCTCGATCGGCTGTTGCACGACATTGCCCGGGGCGACCTCAAGCCCCGGGCCCGTATTCTGTTCCTGTTCGGCAACCCTGAAGCGATGCGTCGCGGCGAGCGCTTTGTCGAGCAGGACGTCAACCGGCTGTTCAACGGCCGGCATGAGCTGAGCAGTGGCAGTGAAGCCTTGCGCGCTTGCGAGCTGGAACGCCTGGCGGCGAGTTTCTTCAGCCTGCCGAATCGCCAGCGCCTGCACTATGACCTGCACACCGCCATTCGCGGCTCGAAAATCGAACAGTTCGCGCTCTATCCCTACAAGGAAGGGCGCGCCCATTCCCGTCGCGAGCTGGCCCGCCTGCGCGCGGCCGGGATGACGGCGGTGCTGTTGCAGAACAAGCCCTCCATCGTCTTCAGCAGCTACACCTACGACAAGCTGGGCGCCGAGTCCTTTACCCTTGAGCTGGGCAAGGCCCGGCCATTCGGGCAGAACGAGGGCGTGGATGTCTCTCGCCTGGAGTTGCGTCTCAAGCAGATCATCGAGGGCCGCGAGCCGGTCACCGATGAAACGCTGGAAGGTTTGCAACTGTTCAGCGTGGCGCGGGAAATCATCAAGCATAGCGACAGCTTCCTGATGCACTTGCCGGTGGATATCGAGAACTTCTCGGAACTGCCCAAGGGTTACCTGCTGGCCGAGGACCTGGCGAACAGCCGCTGGGTCGTGGAAGAGCAGGGCGCCCGGATCATTTTCCCCAACCCGAAGGTGAAAAATGGCCTGCGGGCGGGGATCCTGGTGGTGCCGTCCAGCAATGAGACGCTGGTTTAGCGCGGTTTTACCCAGGCTCGCGGTGCCAATCCCAACTCTTCACGCAAGCCGTTTTCGGTGAAGGGTGTCGGGTTGGTATCCAAGGGTGGAGTGCTTGGGTCTGCATCGAAATCGAAGGGCCTGACCTCAGCCGGCAGGCCTATGGCTTGGAGTTCTTCATTCGGCACTCTGCGTGTGGACTTGTCGTCACGCGGACCGTCGAAGCCATCCCCGGGGAAAGAGGTTCCGGTCACTCTGTTATAGACATGGCAGAGTTCGTGGTAAAGCAATACGACCCCGGGGGTTGCGTCGATTTCAATGGCGGGGTTGTAGTGAATGCTTCCCCCTGGGAGTCCATCTCCCGCGCGGGTATCCCGGATGTAGGGATCGCCCGTGGTCCGGGCATCGACCAGAAACAGCGCATTCCTCTCATACTCCAACGGGTTGATCGCGACGGTGATGCCATGCTTCTTGGCCGTTTTATTCAACACCGATAGCAGCTGGCTGCCCCGGGGGGAGCCGCCCAGAAGCCTCAGGTCGTCATTGACCCGGTCCTGGAACGCGGGGGAGCCGTTGACCACGATACCGGTCTGCTCCAGGCTCAGGTTGTTGAGCAGGATGATCCGAAAACCTTCGGCAGACGAGGCGTGAACACGTAATTCCTCGGCATCGGCGGGTGGCTGGGGGGCGGCCTGGAACAACTGGTCGTGGCTATCGTTGCTGAAGACCTGATCCGTCGGCTTGATCAACATGACCGTGTCCCGGCCTGCTCCGGTGTAGATCGTGTTGCTCCCGACGCCTGCCAGGATCGAGTCGTCGCCGTCGTTGCCACTGAGGATGCTGTGTCCCCGACCGCCGATCAGCAGATCGTTGCCTTGACCGCCGTTGAGCAGATGACGGCTGTCGTCAAGGCTTGCGGTGGCACTGATATGATCGTTGCCGGCGCCGCCGTAGACGGTCGCGTCACCTTCGACAAAAATCATGTCGTTGCCTTCTCCGGCCTCTATATAGGCCTTGCCCCCGCCGGTGGTGATGAAGTCATCGCCTGGGCCGGCATGGACCTGGGTGTCGCTGCCTTCGCTGTGGATCACATCGTCGCCGTCGGCTGTTTCGACGACCACCTGGATTTTTACCTGTTCGTCGACCGTCACCCGATCCGGACCAGCGCCGGTGCGAATGATCAGCCTCTGCTCGGAAGAGGCCGGGTTGATCAGGTAACGCTCATGGTTGATGTCGACTATCAATTGCTCCTGCGGGCAGTGGACCCTGATAGTGTCAGCACTGTCGCCGGTGGTGAATATCAGGTAATCCAGCGGCGGGTATCCTGGCCTGTAGGGGGTCGAAACGATCTTTCGCTCTATCAGGACCGGGTCATTCTCTGCCGAGAGTCGGTAGATTGAGGTCGGTTTGTAGTCGTCCTGGTATTCCTGGACGATCTGGTAGTGTTCATCAATGGAACGAGCACTACCGTCTATCAGGCGCTCGGACCTGGCCGGCGGGATGTCGGGAAAGCTGTTCATGAGGGCTCCGTTGAATAATCGGTTACGAGGGAAGGAGAGCCGCGCGGGGCGAATCGACTCAGTCACCCCGGTACTGCTTGCGCGGCGCAATGCCGAATTCCTTGCGCAGGCCGTTTTCGGTGAAGGCTTCGGGGTTGCTGTCCAGAGGCGGCGTCGCGGGGTTCCCGTCGAAGTCGAATGGCGGTATATCGGCCTTCAAGCCGACGGCCTGGAGTTCGCTGTTGGGTACCCAGTGACGTGGTTTGTCCCCATCCACACCGTCTTGGCCGTAGTGCGGGAACATCGTCCCCGTGACGAGGTTATAGGCGTGGCACAACTCATGGTAGAGATGCACGATGCTGGTGACTTCGCCCTTGAGGAACGACGGGTCGTAGTAGACCCTGCAACCCTTGACCGGAATGCCGACATGACCGTTGCGGATAAACGGGTGCTCGCCGTCGTACGGGGCGTCGGGGTGGGGGGGATTCGGTACGCACAGGCCGTTTTCCTCCTCGGTCAATTCCCTGATCACCACCGGCACGCCACTTTTTGCCTTGGCATTGCCCAGGGCCGCGAGCAGTTGTTGGCCGTTGCCTGAACCCAGCAACAACCGCAGATCGTCCTTGACCCGTTCCTGGAACTGCGGCGTGCCTTCGACCACCACACCGCAACTGTCCAGTCCCTTGGCGGCGATGATGATGCCGGGGTCCTGGTGGACGGTCGAGGGAACCGGTCCGTCGGCCGCGTAGGCGTTGAACACCTGCGTATCGGGGGTCAACCCTTCGATGAGGTCGACGCCGGTGCCGGTATAGAGCGTGTTGCGGCCCGGGCCGGTGATGATCTGGTCGTTGCCGTCGGAACCGCTGAGCACGTTATGGCCTCTGCCGCCCAGCAGCACATCGTCGCCCTGGCCGCCATCCATGAAGCAGGCGCCTTCTGCGCCGATCAGGGTGTCATGGCCTTTACCGCCATAGGCCGTCATGGGGCCGCTGCCCTGGGCAATGACCACGTCGTCACCTTCGCCGGCCTCGATATAGCTGGCGCCGGAATGGGTGAAGACCCGGTCGTTGCCGGGGCCTGCGTCGACCTTGGTGAAGCCGCCGCCGCAGAGGATGCGGTCGTCTCCGCTGCCCGACTCGATGAAGACCGTGATCTGCACGTGGTCGTCCACCCGGATGTTGTCCTGGCCGCCCTCGGTGCGCAGCACGATAACTTGCCCGGAGGAGGCCATTTTCAGATGGTAGCGCTGGTCATTGATATCGATGACCGGATGATCGGTGTGGTACAGGTGGACCCGGTCGGCGCTGTCACGGGTGGTGAAGACCAGGTGATCGGTCGGTCCCCGATAATCGTCAGACACCTCGAGTTTCCTGCGTTGCACCGTGGTCGTGGCGTCCATGTGGAGCTTGTGCTCGTGCATGATGCGCTGGTCGTACGGGTACTGGTCCAGGGGATGTCTGGAGGGCTGGGCGTTTTCCTGGCTGCCGTCGATCCAGTGTTCATTGCCGGGTCGGACAGGCATCTCCGGATCGAGTCGGGAAAAGTCGTGCATGCTTGGGTGTCTCCGCAGTCGATGGATGTCTAGAGCGCCCGAGAGGGCCTCGTCGAATCCACTTAAGCGCATTGGCGCTGCCGGGAGAGGATAGATAGTTATGACCTGCCGGCGGGGGCCGGCAGGTGCGCGGATGTATCAGACCGCCAGTTTCTGTGCGACAGGGCGTGGCAGGGCGCGCAGTTTGTGCAGGGTGTCGGCGCAGGTTTTCGCCGCTTCCTGGCCCTTGTGCACGAAGTGATCGAAGAAGAACTTCTGGTGCTCTTCACCGGCGTGGAAGTGGTGCGGGGTCAAGACCACCGAAAACACCGGCACTTCGGTGTCCAGCTGGACCTGCATCAGGCCGTCGATCACCGCGGTGGCGACGAAGTCGTGGCGATAGATCCCGCCGTCGACCACCAGGCCCGCGGCGACCACGCCGGCATAACGCCCGGATTTGGCCAGCAGCTTGGCATGCAGGGGGATTTCGAAGGCGCCGCCGACTTCAAAGAAATCGATATCGCTTTCCTGATAACCCAGCTTGGCGATTTCCGAGACAAAGCCGTGGCGTGCCTGGTCGACAATGTCTTTGTGCCAGCAGGCCTGGATAAAGGCGATACGTTGGTTGTGATGAATGGTGGTGGGTTGCATCTGTTCTGACTCCTGTTTGTGTGAAAAACAGGGCGATATGAATCGAATGGGATTCAAGGGTACGTTCAGCGTCGCCGTGGGATGCTCGCAGGCCTCTACGGATTCAGCGGACGGCCCCTGGGTGTCAATCCCGTTCTCTCTTCATCCGGACTATGACCGTCGGCCCCGGGATCACACCGGGTCTGCTGACCTTGTCGACCGACGGCCAAGGCCGTGGAAATCGTCAAGCGCTCGCGGGCTAGACGCATTGCGCGCCATTACCGCCGGTGGGGAGTTGCACCCCGCCCTGAGAACGTTGCCGCCAGACTTTCTGGCGGCGCTGAGTTTTTAACATATATTTTCAGGGGGTGCATGTCGTCGTTTCGATAATGACTATCGAAATTCTTCAGTAAACGCCGGCCCGGCCTGTCGTCGAACAGGCTGAAACGACCCGGGGTACAGGGACGCCGGACGTACGCAAGTTGAACAAGTTGTTGCGGTATTGGCCGAATTTGGCCGTGAATGAGGCAGCAGGCCGTCCAATTGACGGTTTCTATCGTATAAACACGCTGTACCCAAGGCGCAGGGCCGATATAATGCGGCCCTTTGCAAGTCGCAAACCCTTTTGGATGTGATGCACTTGCGTTTGGCCGCAGACTCCGTGGAAGAACCTATGAAAAGCGCAGAAATCCGTGAAGCCTTCCTTCGCTTCTTCGAACAGCAAGGCCACACCCGTGTAGCCTCCAGCTCTTTGATTCCGGGCAACGACCCGACCCTGCTGTTCACCAACGCGGGGATGAACCAGTTCAAGGACTGCTTCCTGGGGCAGGAAAAGCGCGCCTATACCCGCGCGGTCAGCAGTCAGAAATGCGTGCGCGCCGGCGGCAAGCACAACGACCTGGAAAACGTCGGTTACACCGCCCGTCACCACACCTTTTTTGAAATGCTCGGCAACTTCAGCTTTGGCGACTATTTCAAGCGTGATGCGATCACCTTCGCCTGGACCTTCCTGACTTCCGACAAGTGGCTGAACCTGCCGAAGGAAAAGCTCTGGGTCACGGTCTACGCGACCGACGACGAAGCCTACGATATCTGGACCAAGGAAGTCGGCGTGCCGGCCGAGCGCATGGTCCGCATCGGTGACAACAAGGGCGCCCCTTACGCCTCCGACAACTTCTGGACCATGGGCGATACCGGCCCGTGCGGTCCTTGCACCGAAATTTTCTACGATCACGGCGCCGATATCTGGGGCGGCCCACCTGGCTCGCCGGAAGAAGACGGCGACCGCTACATCGAAATCTGGAACAACGTGTTCATGCAGTTCAACCGCACCGCCGATGGCGTGTTGCATCCGCTGCCGGCGCCGTCGGTGGACACCGGCATGGGCCTGGAGCGGATCAGTGCGGTGTTGCAGCACGTACACTCCAACTATGAAATCGACCTGTTCCAGAGCCTGCTGAGCGCTTCGGCCCAGGCCATCGGCTGCACCAACGACAACCAGGCATCCCTGAAAGTCGTGGCTGACCATATTCGCTCCTGCGGCTTCCTGATTGCCGACGGCGTGCTGCCATCCAACGAAGGTCGTGGCTACGTGCTACGTCGGATCATTCGTCGCGCTTGCCGTCACGGCAACAAGCTGGGTGCCAAGGGCAGCTTCTTCTACCAGATCGTTGCGGCCCTGGTCGCCGAGATGGGCGAAGCCTTCCCTGAGCTGAAATCCCAGCAGGCGCATATCGAGCGCGTGCTCAAGGCTGAAGAAGAGCAGTTCGCCAAGACCCTGGAGCAAGGCCTGAAGATCCTCGAGCAGGACCTGGCCGAACTCAAGGGAGCGGTCGTCCCGGGTGACGTGGTGTTCAAGCTCTACGACACCTACGGTTTCCCGATGGACCTGACCGGTGACATCGCCCGCGAACGCAACCTGACCCTCGACGAGGTCGGTTTCGAGCGTGAGATGGAAGCCCAGCGCGTGCGTGCCCGTTCGGCCAGTTCCTTCGGCATGGACTACAACAGCCTGGTCAAGGTCGACGTCGCCACCGAGTTCACCGGCTACAGCGCTACCAGCGGTTCGGCGAAAGTCGTGGCGCTCTATAAAGAAGGGCAGTCGGTCGACGTCTTGAATGAAGGCGAAGAGGGTGTTGTCGTCCTGGACCAGACGCCGTTCTATGCCGAGTCGGGCGGCCAGATAGGTGATTGCGGTTATCTCAAGGCGGCTGCCGGTCGCTTTGATGTACGCGACACCACCAAGACCGGCGGCGCGTTCCTGCACCACGGTGTCCTGGCGCAAGGCAGTTTGCTGGTCGGTGCCCAGGTTGAAACCCAGGTGGCCGCTGATGTGCGTCACGCCACTTCCCTGAACCACTCGGCCACGCACCTGCTGCACGCCGCGTTGCGCCAGGTGTTGGGCGAGCACGTCCAGCAGAAGGGTTCGTTGGTCGACAGTCAGCGCCTGCGCTTCGACTTCAGCCACTTCGAAGCCATCAAGCCTGAGCAGCTCAAGGCCCTGGAAGACATCGTCAACGCCGAGATTCGCAAGAACTCGGCGGTGGAAACCGAAGAAACCGATATCGAAACCGCCAAGAAAAAAGGCGCCATGGCGCTGTTCGGCGAGAAGTACGGTGACAGCGTTCGCGTACTGAGCATGGGCGGCGATTTCTCCGTTGAGCTGTGCGGCGGTATCCACGCCAACCGCACCGGCGATATCGGCCTGCTGAAAATTACCAGCGAAGGCGGCGTCGCCTCGGGCGTACGGCGTATCGAAGCGGTCACGGGGGCTGCGGCACTGGCCTACCTGAACGCCGCGGAAGAGCAACTCAAGGAAGCCGCGAACCTGATCAAGGGCAGTCGCGACAACCTGATCGACAAGCTGTCGGCGGTGCTGGAACGCAACCGCCTGCTGGAAAAGCAGCTGGAGCAATTGCAGGCCAAGGCCGCCAGTGCGGCGGGCGACGACCTGTCGGCTGCGGCCCTGGACGTCAAGGGCGTCAAGGTCCTGGCCGTGCGTCTGGACGGGCAGGATGGCAAGGCTCTGCTGGCGCTGGTCGATCAACTGAAAAACAAACTCGGTCGCGCAGTGATCCTGCTCGGCAGTGTCCATGAGGAAAAGGTCGTTCTGGTCGCAGGCGTGACCAAGGACCTGACTGGCCAACTCAAAGCCGGTGATCTGATGAAACAAGCCGCTGCGGCAGTGGGCGGGAAGGGCGGCGGTCGTCCGGACATGGCGCAAGGCGGCGGTATCGACGCTGCGCAACTGGATGCCGCACTGGCCCTGACCGTGCCGTTTGTCGAACAGGGCGTTTAAAGGCCGCGACGGGTGCCTGTTGTCTAGTGGCAGGCACCGCAGCTGTGAAGTTGAATGATTAATGGGCGCCCCTTTACGGGCTGAGGCGGCTTAGAAATGGCTTTGATCGTACAGAAATTCGGAGGTACCTCGGTCGGCTCCGTCGAGAGAATCGAGCAGGTAGCCGACAAGGTTAAGAAGTTCCGTGAAGCCGGTGATGACCTGGTGGTTGTACTGTCCGCGATGAGCGGCGAGACCAACCGCCTGATCGAACTGGCCAAGCAGATCAGTGGCGATCAGCAGCCGGTTCCCCGTGAACTGGATGTGATCGTTTCCACCGGCGAGCAGGTGACCATCGCCTTGCTGGCCATGGCGCTGATCAAGCGTGGTGTGCCGGCGGTCTCGTACACCGGTAACCAGGTGCGAATCCTGACCGACAGCGCGCACAATAAAGCGCGCATCCTGCAGATCGACGATCAGAAGATTCGTGGCGATCTGAAGGCCGGTCGCGTGGTAGTGGTCGCCGGTTTCCAGGGCGTCGACGAGCACGGCAATATCACCACCCTCGGGCGTGGCGGTTCCGACACCACCGGCGTGGCCCTGGCGGCGGCCTTGAAGGCTGACGAATGCCAGATCTACACCGACGTCGATGGCGTCTACACCACCGATCCGCGCGTCGTCGCCCAGGCCCAGCGCCTGGACAAGATCACCTTCGAAGAGATGCTGGAAATGGCCAGCCTCGGTTCCAAGGTGTTGCAGATCCGTGCGGTCGAGTTCGCCGGCAAGTACAACGTTCCGCTGCGCGTCCTGCACAGCTTCAAAGAGGGTCCGGGTACCCTCATTACTATTGATGAAGAGGAATCCATGGAACAGCCGATCATTTCCGGCATCGCCTTCAACCGCGATGAAGCCAAGCTGACCATCCGTGGCGTGCCAGACACCCCCGGCGTGGCCTTCAAGATTCTCGGCCCGATCAGTGCCGCGAACATCGAAGTCGACATGATCGTGCAGAACGTTGCGCACGATAACACCACCGACTTCACCTTCACCGTGCACCGCAATGACTACCAGGCCGCGCAAACCGTCCTGGAAAACACCGCGCGTGAGATCGGTGCCCGTGAAGTGATCGGCGATACCAAGATCGCCAAGGTGTCGATCGTCGGTGTCGGCATGCGCTCCCACGCTGGCGTAGCCAGCCGGATGTTCGAGGCCCTGGCCAAGGAAAGCATCAATATCCAGATGATCTCGACCTCGGAGATCAAGGTCTCCGTGGTGATCGGAGAGAAGTACCTGGAGTTGGCGGTACGGGCGCTGCACACGGCTTTCGAGCTCGATGCCCCGGCCCGACAGGGCGAGTAACGCCTAGTCCCCAAGGGCGCGGTTGAACCGCGCCCTTTGTTTTTCTTGATAGGCGTGGGTGGGTGCTGTTCTTTTGCCTGCGCTGGTCAATACTCAGGGGTGTAGGGCGATGGCTATATAGCCTGTAAGCCGAAGCCCTTTTTGCAGACTGTTGTCCCTGAACTGAAGTGCGTGTAGGAGAAAGGTATGCTGATTCTGACTCGTCGGTGCGCAGAGAGCCTGATCATCGGTGACGGTGAAATCACTGTGACCGTGCTTGGCGTCAAAGGAAATCAAGTACGAATTGGGGTCAATGCCCCCAAGGAAGTGGCCGTACACCGTGAGGAAATCTACCTGCGGATCAAGAAAGAGAAGGACGAAGAACCAAGCCATTAATTTTATTTGATTTTTTGCTTTGCAAACGGGGAAAAGGTTGGTTATTATACGCCCCGTGTTGCGGAGAGGTGGCCGAGTGGCCGAAGGCGCTCCCCTGCTAAGGGAGTACACCTCAAAAGGGTGTCGGGGGTTCGAATCCCCCCTTCTCCGCCATTATTTGTGTAGTACGTGTAGATCTGGCTTCTTCGGTAAGTTGTTGAAATTACTAGAAAAAAGCGCTTTACAAAAAGATTTCACGGCCTATAATGCGCGGCATCAAATGCACTCGTAGCTCAGCTGGATAGAGTACTCGGCTACGAACCGAGCGGTCACAGGTTCGAATCCTGTCGAGTGCACCATTTAAGCGTTGTTGGTAGTGATACGAATAACGTGGCTTCAACCAGTTGTGATCTGGTCTAAAAACACACCTGCACTCGTAGCTCAGCTGGATAGAGTACTCGGCTACGAACCGAGCGGTCACAGGTTCGAATCCTGTCGAGTGCACCATACACCAAGAAGCCCGCACTGGTTGCGGGCTTTTTGCTGTCTGGCGTTTGAGTATGTGACGTCGGCTAGCCTTTGACACATCCTTTCTCATCCAGCACCACCAGACTGCTGCGGCCCCGTTTCAGGTTGTAGTGATAACGCGTTGCGGTGTTGCTCGTGCTGATCCGATCCGGCCTGCCCAGGGCGCTTTCCACTTCCAGTCGACTCATGCCGGGGCGAACCTGCTGGTTGATGATTGCCCGGCGTTTTTCCTGTGGGCTTAATCGATTGGCGCAGCCGTCATCGTGCTCGCCAACGATGACCAGGGGCTGCGGGCTGGGTGGGGCGGCCGAGGTTGGCGTTTTCGCGCGAGGGGGCGATGTCGCCCGGCTTCCGAGCGAGGGGTTGTGTGCTCGCTGGGGTTGCAGCGTTTCGTTTGATGCACATCCCAGCGTAGTAAAGGTGATATGGCCGCTGTCGCTTTCACAGCGATGGACGATGGCGGCGTCGGCCGGGAAGGGCAGGCAGAGTGCGAGCAATAGCGATAGATGGCTTCTGGGCAGCATCGGACGTCCTCCTTGACGATCATTCACTCAGCCTAGCCGTGGGCTTTCGCCTGGGGCGTGTGTTTTCTTTTCAGGATGAGTCGTCGTAAGGGAAAGGCTGGCGCCAAAGCGCTCGGCTGCGTATTGCAAGCGCTTGTTCTTGCCAAGATTTTTGGTCTTGAGGGCGTGGCGACGGTGTATGATTGCGCCCGTCAGCCCCGCCGGGGTTTTTGGAATACTTCCATGGACTTACCCAGTAGTTACTTAATCTCTCGTTGTGCCAATCACGAATTGACTGATTGATCCTTCCGGCGTGCCCCGCTGCTGGGAGTGGAGTTCGCCTATGACCGAAGTTGAAGTAAAGAAAAGCCAGGATAGCCTGCAGGATCGTCTTGCCCAGGTTGTCGACCTGCTGCAGCGCCAGCGGGTGGTCGAAGACCTGACGCATCGTCAGGAAGGCCCTCATCACGACCGGGTGGAAAATCTGGTTCACCGGCAGAACCTCGTCGAGCTGCAGCGCAAGCTCGATGACCTGCACTCCGCCGACGTCGCCTATATTCTCGAAGCCTTGCCCCTGGATGATCGCCTGACCGTCTGGCAGTTGGTCAAGGCCGAGCGCGACGGCGATATCCTGCTTGAAGTGTCCGACTCCGTCCGTGAAACCCTGATCGCCGACATGGACGATCAGGAGCTCCTGGCCGCCGCCAAGGAAATGGACGCCGACGAACTCGCTGACCTGGCTCCCGAGCTGCCGCGAGACGTTGTCCACGAACTGATGGAAGCCCTCGATGGCCAGCAGCGTGAGCGCGTTCGCTCCGCGTTGTCCTATGACGAGGAGCAGGTCGGCGCGCTGATGGACTTCGAGATGGTCACCATCCGCGAAGATGTCAGCCTGGAAGTGGTATTGCGCTACCTGCGTCGGCTCAAGGAGCTGCCGGGGCATACCGACAAACTGTTCGTGGTCGATTACGACGGCGTACTCAAGGGGGTGCTGCCGATCAAGCGGCTGCTGGTCAACGATCCCGAGAAGCAGGTCGCCGATGTCATGGCCGGCGACCCGGTGACCTTTCACCCGGATGAAGACGCCTATGATGCGGCCCAGGCCTTTGAGCGTTACGACCTGATTTCCGCGCCCGTGGTGGACAAGAACGGCAAGCTGATCGGCCGTCTGACCATCGACGAAATGGTCGACCTGATCCGTGAGGAAAGCGAAAGCGAAGTCCTCAATATGGCGGGTCTGCGCGAAGAAGAGGACATCTTTGCCTCGGTCTGGAAATCCCTGCGCAACCGTTGGGCGTGGCTGGCAATCAACCTGATCACGGCCTTTGTCGCTTCGCGGGTGATCGGGCTGTTCGAGGGCTCCATCGAGAAGCTGGTGGCCCTGGCTGCGCTGATGCCGATCGTTGCGGGCATCGGCGGCAACTCGGGCAACCAGACCATCACCATGATCGTACGGGCCATGGCGCTCGACCAGGTCAGCACCGGCAATACCTCGCGGCTGATGCGCAAGGAGCTGGCGGTGGGGTTGATCAACGGCCTGGTGTGGGGTGGGGTGATCGGCGTAGTCGCCTACCTGCTGTACGGCAGTTGGTCGCTGGGTGTGGTGATGACTGCGGCCATGACCCTCAACCTCCTGCTGGCAGCCTTGATGGGGGTGCTGATCCCCATGACCCTGGCGCGCCTGGGGCGCGACCCGGCGATGGGGGCGAGCGTGATGATCACCGCCATGACCGACAGTGGCGGTTTCTTCATCTTCCTGGGGCTGGCGACCATCTTCCTGCTCTAGGCGGTTCCCCGCCAAATCCCGGGCAAAAAAAAAGCCAGCACACCGCTGGCTTGAGCTTTCAGGGATGAATCAGCTGGCGTCCGCCATTTCGGCGTCATGGGCGATCAGCGACACGAGTGCATTCTGCTGGCGATGGGAAAGCTGGCGGAAACGCTGGAGCAATTCTCGCTCATGCAGAGAGAGTTCAGGGCTGTCCAGCCGCATGCTCAACTCGTCGCCCAGTGCACCTTCCTGAATAAGGCTTTGCTCCAGGCGTGCAATGATCTCGGAATTCATGCTGCGGTGATGGTTACGAGCCACCTCGGCGATGCGTTCACGCATTCCATCGGGCAGACGCACGACGAACTTGTCAGCCGTACGGCTGGAATAAATTGCCTGTTTCAATGGGCGCATAGTTTTAAACCGGTTAGTTCAGGGGAGCGGTTCTCGGAATTGGCCGCAGGATGTCAGTAGGACAGCATGCTTGGCCAAATGTTCAACCTGAATTGAAATGAGGCCCGCATCATGCCTCATATTTGCCAGATCCTTGGCGTCAATTCTGTGACAAATATTGAACTGGACAAAGGCAATATGCCAGCACCAATTATCAGAAATGCGTACTGGTTTGAAAGTTTCACCCAGTCGCGGCCCTCTGATCGGCCATCCCGGGCCTGTCAGGAAGCGTCTGGTCAGCACGGCGCGGATTTTAACCGCTGGCCTGACCTTTTGCTTCTAATGTTAAAGCGTAGTGGCAATTTGCTGGTTTTCTAGTCTTCGGAGGTGCGCAAGACCGGATCGAAGCGGATTTTCCGACCAGCGAACAAGGCCAGGACGAAAAAGCCGCCAAACAGACAGCTGGCGACGACCAACGGTAGGGTGAAGGTGTCGGCGGGTGCCATCCACAGGGAGGTGCTGGCGAGCAGTGTCAGGATCAGGAAGGTGATGGCGTATCTGGACATGGGAATTCCTTGGTGGAGTGGGCTCAGAACGTCAGCCGGACCGTTTCTCCGGTGGCGACGGTTGCCTGGCGTTGTTCGCCCAGGGCGCTGCTGTAGGTCAGGTGATCGCTCATGACTGCCCGTTGTGCGGCTTGTCGTGGGTCTGCATGGGTGTAGGGCAGGGACTCTGGCGCCGGTTGAAAGTGGAAAGCGGTCAGTGCGATCAATGCCAAGGCATTCAATGTCAAAAGAACGGGCGTATTCATCGAAAGGCTCTCCATGGCTGATGCTGAATCAGGCGGTTTTCCGTGGAGAGAGTCAGAGCAGGCTGCATGCCAAGCTTTTTATCAGAAAAAATGCTTTTAAAACAATAGTTTGGCTTTTGTTTTGGACGTGTGGAGCATGCACTTTGCAATGATGGCGTTTTGTAATAATGCAAAATGCCCGATGAGGTGCCTGACAGTCGTTACCCCAGGGCGCTAGCGGTTTCTCAACACGGGTCGGGCTGCGCCCGCAGAAGGTGGCCTACGGTTAAAAAGCCCAGGGACGACATGACAAACGACGGCATGCCCGTTAACATGCACGCCGTCCTTCGCGCCGCCTGTCCTGGTGGCCGAGCGTTGTCCCAGTAGCTCAATTGGATAGAGCATCCCCCTCCTAAGGGGAAGGTTGGCCGTTCGAACCGGCCCTGGGACACCATCCAATTCCAAACGTCCTGTCACAACACCTCATGGGAGATTTTCCGCTTGTGGTGCGCAATGACGCCCCTTATAAGAGGAGTCTTTTTACTCTCGACAATGGATGGAAGGATGCAAGCCATGAGTGAAGCTTGGAGTGAAGGCTATTTCACGGACGAAGGTTACACCTACGGGTATAGCCGGGAAATCAATCCAGTATTCCAGCGCTACTGCTTGTTGTTGCGTGGTTTTGCAAGTCTGGAGAGCGCGAGCGCCTCTCACTGCGAGTTGGGTTTTGGCCAAGGTGTTTCGGTCAATATCCACGCGGCGGCCAACCCGGGCAGCTACGTCGGTACGGACTTCCACCCCGGCCAGGCGGCTCATGCCAACGCGTTGGCAGCCAGCTGCGGCAGCAATGCCCAACTCCATGACGACAGCTTCGAACAATTGCTGGCCCGTGATGATTTGCCACAATTTGACAGCATCAGCTTGCATGGCATCTGGACCTGGGTCAGTCGAGATAACCAAAAACTGATTGTCGAATTCGCTCGTCGATATCTCAAGCCCGGTGGCTTGCTATATATCAGCTACAACTGCTTTCCCGGCTGGTCACCTTCCGCGCCGCTGCGTCAGTTGTTCAGCCTGCACGACCGCTTTGCCTCCCACGCTTCCATGCGCCCGACCGAACGTATCGATGCAGCGCTGCAATTTTCCGAGGCGCTCCTGGCGACGAACCCCCAATACGCCAACGCGGCCCCGAACATCGGCGCCAAACTGCAGAGTATCAAGGGGCAGAATCGCCAATACGTTGCCCATGAGTATTTCAATCGCGACTGGAACTGCATGTACTTCACTGACGTGGTGGATGCTCTCTCTGCCGCCAAGCTCGACTATGTCACGACGGCCGCGCCGCTGGATTCGGTGGACCCGCTCAACCTGAGCGTCGAAGGTATGGCGTTTCTGGAGGGTATCGAGCACCCGATCATGCGTGAGCAGGCGCGTGACTACTTCGTCAATCAGCATTTCCGTCGAGATCTGTACCTGCGCGGCGCCAGCAGGCTGTCGGCTGCGGAACAGCGCGAGAGCATGCTCAATACCCGTTTTGTCTTGCTGCAGGCGGCAGAAAGCGTACCGGGCGTTGTCAGCGGTCCGGCAGGGGAAGCCTCGCTGCAAGCCGAGATATACGCCCCGGTACTTGAAGCCTTGGCGGCCAAGGCCTATGTGCCGAAAACCTTGCGGCAGTTGTTGGCGGCTACGCCACTGGCTTATGGCGACCTGGAACAGGCTATTAATGTGCTGGTCGGTATGGGCGTAGCGGCGCCCTGCCAGAGCGAAGCGGCTGAGAAGTTGGTGCTGGCGCGTTGCAGTGCCCTCAACCTGCATTTGTGTAAGCGTTCGTTGTTCAACAACCAGATCCAGACCTTGGCCAGTCCGGTGACCGGAGGTGGTGTGCCGGTCAGTCGCTTCCAGCAATTGTTCCTGATATCGATCAAGCAAGGTAAAAAGCACCCGGCTGAATGGGCACAACTGGCGTGGGGCATCATCAGCGAACAAGGTGAGGGTATCGTCAAGGACGGTAAGGCCCTGAGCACGGCCGAAGAAAATATGGCCGAGTTGCTGACGCAGGCTGAAGCATTTGAAGAGAAATCGTTGGTCATTCACAAGGCGTTGAAAATCGTTTGATCGTCGATAGATCAGCGTTGTGGCCAGGTATCAGGCGGGAGGGGGCAGCCTGAAGCGGGAATAGGGTCTGATTACCGCTGTTGCTCTATATAGAAGAAGGCCGATCCCTTGGGGGCGGCCTTCTGCATTTCCGGGCCTTTTTGACGCTTGTGACAGAAAAGTGAAAATAAGCGTTGACGGGAAATTCTGTGGCTCTATAATTCGCCCCACTT
>NZ_JACAQA010000031.1 GCF_013385425.1 Pseudomonas gingeri
GCTTATTTTCACTTTTCTGTCACAAAGGTCAAAAGCACCGCAAAAACGACTATGGGAGCCTGCGGCTCCCATAGTCTTGGTTTCTATCTATAAAGCAGCATTACTCGGCCTTGAGGGTAATCCGCGCAAACGCTTTCTTACCGGCCTGGCAAACATGGGTAGCACCGAGCTTGTATATAAAGGCGCGATCGACAACCTCACCATCTATACGCACGCCACCGGAACCCAGCAGATCACGAGCGACCGCCGAGTTCTTCACCAGACCGGCCTTATTGAGGACGGCAGCAATCGGCATGTCTTCAGCCGCACTGATTTCAACTTCAGGCAGATCATCCGGCAACTCGCCTTCCTTCATGCGATTACCTGCCGCACGATGAGCATTGGCCGCAGCCTCCTCACCATGGAAACGCGCGACGATCTCTTCAGCCAGCTTGATCTTGACATCACGCGGGTTGGCACCCGCCTCGACATCCTTGCGCAGCTGATTGATCTCATCCATCGAGCGGAAGCTCAACAACTCGAAGTAACGCCACATCAGCGCATCCGGGATCGATACCAGCTTGCCGTACATGACACCCGGTGCTTCCTGGATCCCGACATAGTTCCCCAAAGACTTGGACATCTTCTTCACGCCATCCAGCCCTTCGAGCAATGGCATGGTGAGAATGCACTGGGCCTCCTGACCGTAGGCGCGTTGCAGCTCACGCCCCATCAGCAGGTTGAACTTCTGGTCGGTACCGCCCAACTCGACATCCGCGCGCAGCGCAACGGAGTCATAGCCCTGTACCAGCGGGTAGAGGAACTCATGGATGGCGATTGGCTGGTTGTTGGTATAGCGCTTGTCGAAGTCGTCGCGCTCGAGCATGCGCGCCACGGTGTACTGCGACGTCAGGCGAATGAAATCCGCCGGCCCCATCTGATCCATCCAGGTGGAGTTGAACGCCACCTCGGTCTTGGCCGGATCAAGGATCTTGAATACCTGGGCCTTGTAGGTCTCGGCATTCTCGAGAACCTGTTCACGGGTCAACGGTGGACGCGTGGCGCTCTTGCCGCTCGGATCACCGATCAAGCCGGTGAAGTCGCCGATCAGAAAGATCACCTGATGCCCCAGATCCTGGAACTGGCGCAGCTTGTTAATAAGGACTGTGTGCCCCAGGTGCAGATCCGGTGCCGTCGGGTCGAAGCCGGCCTTGATACGCAGCGGCTGGCCACGCTTGAGCTTCTCGACCAATTCGGACTCGACCAACACCTCTTCCGCACCACGCTTGATCAGCGCGAGCTGCTCTTCAACCGACTTCATAACCAACCTGCAAGGCTCAGATTCAAAGGGGACCAACCATACAAGATCGCCGCCCAAATACAAGTTTTGCCCGGCATACGGGCACGAAACGCCCGTCCGCACATGACAGACTTGCTTCAGGGATGATTTGGTTATATTTTATACAGTTATTTCATCTTCATCATGTCATTCATCTTTTCCAATTCATCTTCTTCAAAGTCAAATTACCTATGACCACAGAGCCGACTAAAGCGCCCCCGCTTTATCCGAAGACCCACCTGCTGGCCGCAAGTGGGATCGCCGCCCTTCTCAGCCTGGCGCTACTGGTATTTCCTTCCAGTGACGTAGAAGCCAAGAAGACAACGCTGAACCTGGAGCTGGAAACCCCAGCCGATCAACTGACACAAGACAAAGACGCCGTCGAACTCGATCAAGCCACAAATGAAGGCAATCCATCGCCTTTCGCCCAGATCGACAACAGCGCCGAAGACACCCAGGAAACCGCCAAGACCGCCCCGGCCCCGGCCCCCGAGGAAAAAAAGCTCCCCGGCCATAGGGAGGTCACCGTAGCCCGCGGCGACACGCTTTCCACGCTGTTCGAAAAGGTCGGGCTGCCTGCTGCTTCAGTACATGAGGTCTTGGCCAGCGATAAACAAGCCAAGCTGTTTTCCCAGCTCAAGCATGGCCAGGTCCTGCAGTTCGAACTGACTCCCGACGGCCAGTTGACCAACCTGCACAGCCAGGTCAGCGACCTTGAGACCATCACCCTGACCAAGGGCGCGAAAGGCTTCACCTTCAAGCGCGTGATCGCCCAGCCGGTGGTTCGTTCAGCCTACGTGCACGGTGTGATCAACAGCTCGCTGTCGCTCTCTGCCCAACGTGCCGGCATGCCCCACAGCCTGACCCGCGAAATGGCCCATGTATTCGGCTATGACATCGACTTCGCCCAGGACATCCGCCCCGGCGACGAATTCGAAGTGATCTATGAACAGAAAGTGCTCAACGGCAAGACCATCGGCACCGGCAGCATTCTCTCCGCGCGCTTTACCAGCCGCGGCAAGACCTTCACCGCCGTGCGTTATACCAACAAACAAGGCATCAGCAACTACTACACTGCTGACGGCAACAGCATGCGCAAGGCCTTTATCCGCACCCCCGTGGACTTCGCCCGCATCAGCTCGCGCTTCTCCATGGGCCGCAAGCACCCGATCCTGAACAAGATCCGCGCCCACAAAGGCGTCGACTATGCCGCCCCACGCGGTACGCCGATCAAGGCCACTGGCGACGGCAAGGTGATACTGGCCGGCCGTCGCGGCGGTTACGGCAACACCGTGATCATCCAGCACGGCAATACCTACCGGACCCTGTACGGTCATATGCAGGGTTTTGCCAAGGGCATCCAGACCGGCAGCAACGTCAAGCAGGGCCAGGTGATCGGCTATATCGGCACCACCGGCCTGTCGACCGGCCCGCATCTGCATTACGAGTTCCAGGTCAATGGCGTGCACGTCGACCCGCTGGGCCAGAAACTGCCCATGGCCGATCCGATCGCCAAGTCCGAACGCGCCCGCTTCCTGCAACAGAGCCAGCCGTTGATGGCGCGCATGAACCAGGAAAAACCCAGCAAAGTCGCCTCGGCCAAACGGTAAACCACAATGCTCTACATAGGTGTGATGTCCGGAACCAGTCTCGATGGGCTGGACATTGCCCTGGTAGCGCTCGACGGTTCCATCCGGCTGCTGGCCAGCCACTACATTCCCATGCCCGAGGCCTTGCGCGTCGAGTTGCTTGGCCTGTGCGCCAGCGGCCCAGACGAAATTGCCCGCTGCGCCATCGCCGAGCAGAACTGGGTGACCCTCGCCGCCCAGGGCATCAATACCCTGCTGGAGCAACAAGGGCTCGCGCCGGGCGCCATTCGCGCCATCGGCAGTCACGGCCAGACTATCCGCCACGAACCGGCACGCGGCTTTACCGTGCAGATCGGCAACCCGGCCTTATTGGCGGAGCTGACCGGTATTACCGTCGTCGGCGACTTCCGCCGCCGCGATGTGGCCGCCGGCGGTCAGGGCGCGCCACTGGTTCCCGCCTTCCATGAAGCACTTTTCGAAGAACGCGCAGGCCATAGCGCGGTACTGAATATCGGCGGTTTCAGCAATCTGAGCCTGATCGAGCCCAACAAGGCGGTCTCCGGTTTCGACTGCGGCCCTGGCAACGTGCTGCTCGACGCCTGGATTCAGGATCAACGCAACGAACCCTATGACCGTAACGGCCAATGGGCGGCCAGCGGCCAGGTGGAGCCCGCCCTGCTGCAGGCACTGCTCAGCGACCCGTTCTTTCAGGCCAAGGGGCCGAAAAGCACCGGCCGCGAGGTGTTCAACCTGCCCTGGCTGAAACAGCACCTGAGTCACCTGCCGCCCCTCGCGGCCGAAGACATCCAGGCCACCTTGCTCGAACTCAGCGCACGGACCATCGTCGAGTCACTGACTGGCGCCCAGGAGAACACGGAAGAATTGCTGGTGTGTGGCGGCGGCGCCCATAACGCGGCACTTATGGCTCGACTCAGCCAATTGCTGCCGGCCACTCGGGTTGCCAGCACCGCCACCCACGGCGTGGACCCCGACTGGGTCGAAGCCATGGCCTTCGCCTGGCTGGCCCGGTGCTGCCTTGACGGCATCGCCGCCAATCGCCCCAGCGTCACCGGTGCCCGCGGCCTGCGGGTACTGGGCGCGATCTACCCGGCCTGACACACAGCAAAACGCCGCGAAATTCGCGGCGTTTAGGGTAAAGCACAAGCAATGATCAGATCGAGAACGACGACCCGCAACCACAGGTGGTGGTGGCATTCGGGTTCTTGATCACAAACCGCGAGCCTTCCAGGCCTTCCTGGTAATCCACCTCTGCGCCTGCCAGGTACTGGAAGCTCATCGGATCGACCACCAGGCTGACGCCTTCGCGCTCGACGATGGTGTCGTCATCGGCCACTTCTTCATCGAAGGTGAAACCGTACTGAAACCCAGAACAACCGCCGCCCGTAACGAATACGCGCAGCTTCAAGCGATCATTGCCCTCTTCATCGACCAGGCTCTTCACCTTGTGCGCGGCACCGTGGGTGAATTGCAAAGCCGTGGGGGTGAAGGATTCGACGCTCATGCTGACTATCTCCCGGCGTTACGCCGCCATAATGCGTGATGACGGGCATTATCCGCTTCTCCTAGAAAAGCGGTCAACTATTGTTATGGTATATCAAT
This sequence comes from Pseudomonas gingeri, assembly GCF_013385425.1. Lineage (GTDB taxonomy): Bacteria > Pseudomonadota > Gammaproteobacteria > Pseudomonadales > Pseudomonadaceae > Aquipseudomonas > Aquipseudomonas gingeri_D. The sequence continues at coordinate 4,528 of NZ_JACAQA010000031.1, forward strand.
CAACCCGGGCGACCTCACAGAATGCAAGAAGGCCCGTTAAACGGGCCTTCTTGGTGAACGCGAGCGACGCCTTACGGCAGCATGCCGGCATGGGACAGGCCCAGACGCTCGTCCAGACCGAACAGGATGTTCAGGTTCTGCACCGCCTGGCCCGAAGCGCCCTTGACCAGGTTGTCGATCACCGACAACACCACCACCAGGTCACCATCCTGCGGACGGTGCACGGCAATCCGGCAGACGTTGGCGCCACGCACGCTACGGGTTTCCGGATGGCTACCAGCTGGCATCACGTCGACGAACGGCTCGTTGGCATAACGCTCCTCGAACAGCGCCTGCAGATCCACCGAGCGGTCGACCACGGTCGCGTATAGCGTGGAGTGGATACCCCGGATCATCGGCGTGAGGTGCGGCACGAAGGTCAGACCCACATCATGGCCGGCAGCGCGGCGCAGTCCCTGACGAATTTCCGGCAGGTGACGGTGCCCCTTGACCGCATAGGCCTTCATGCTTTCGGAGGTTTCCGAGTACAGCGAACCGACACTGGCACCGCGACCGGCACCGCTGACACCCGACTTGCAGTCAGCGATCAACCGCGTGGTATCCGCCAGTCCCGCCTCAAGCAGCGGCAGGAAACCCAACTGGGTCGCGGTCGGATAGCAACCCGGCACGGCAATCAGACGGGCTTGCTTGATCTTCTCTCGGTTCACTTCCGGCAGACCGTAGACCGCCTCTTCCAGCAACGCCGGGGCACCATGGGGTTGGCCGTACCACTTGGCCCACTCTTCGGCGTCCTGCAGACGGAAGTCGGCGGACAGATCGATCACCTTGGTGCCGGCGGACAACAGCTCACCGGCCAGGGCATGGGCCACACCATGGGGCGTGGCGAAGAACACCACGTCGCAGGCAGCAAGGGCATTGATGTCCGGAACGCTGAACGCCAGGCCGTCGTAGTGGCCACGCAGGTTCGGGTACATATCGGCCACGGCGAGGCCCGCCTCGGATCGCGAAGTGATGACTGCCACTTCTGCCTGCGGATGCTGTGCCAACAGACGCAGCAATTCGACACCGGTGTAACCCGTGCCGCCGACGATACCGACCTTGACCATGACCTACCCTCAACGAAACCACTGGAAAGCCCACGATAATAGGGGCCGCGCGCGCCTGCGACAACCGTCAAGGTGACGTGCGGACGCTCAAGCCTCTACTATTCGACCTACCGTGAACCTGGGAATAACTAAAAATGCTCTATCTGTGGGTCAAAGCCTTTCATATCGTCAGTGTCGTCTGCTGGTTTGCCGGCCTGTTCTATCTACCACGCCTGTTTGTCTACCACGCCCAGAGCGAGGACAGCGTCAGCAAGGAACGCTTCAGCGTCATGGAGCGCAAACTGTATCGCGGGATCATGGGCCCGGCGATGATCGCCACGCTGATCTTCGGCGGCTGGCTGATCGCTCTCAACCCGAGCCTCTTCAGCCAGGGCGGCTGGATCCACGCCAAACTGACCCTGGTGGTGGTGCTGATCGGCTACCACCATATGTGCGGCGCCCAGGTGAAACGTTTTGCCCGTGGCGAAAACACCCGCAGTCATGTCTTTTATCGCTGGTTCAATGAAGTGCCGGTTCTGCTATTGCTGGCTATTGTCATTCTGGTCGTTGTCCGACCGTTCTAGCTACACGTCACTCATCCCTGATCGGAGCACTCTCCATGTCGCTGCCCGCCCTGCTCGAACAACGCCTGCGCTTGCCCGTGGTGGCCGCGCCGATGTTCCTGATTTCCAACCCGCAACTGGTGCTCGCCTGCTGCCGCAATGGGGTGGTGGGCAGTTTCCCGGCCCTGAACCAGCGCGAAAGCAGCGGCTTCAAGGCCTGGCTGGAGGAAATCGAAGCGGGCCTGGCGACCCTGGATAATCCGGCGCCATACGCCGTCAACCTGATCGTGCACAACAGCAACCCACGGCTACAGGCGGATCTGCAGATCTGCATCGAACACAAGGTGCCGATCGTCATCACCAGCCTGGGCGCGGTCAAGGAACTGGTGGACGCCGTACACAGCTACGGTGGCCTGGTGTTCCACGATGTGACTACCCGCCGCCATGCCGAAAAAGCCGCCGAGGCCGGTGTCGACGGACTGATTGCCGTGGCGGCCGGTGCCGGTGGCCATGCCGGCACCTGGAGTCCGTTTGCCCTGATCGCCGAAATCCGCCAGTTCTTCGACAAAACCCTGCTGCTGGCCGGTTGTTTGAACCATGGTCACGAGATTCTCGCCGCGCAGTTGCTTGGCGCGGATCTGGCCTACTTCGGCACGCGATTTATCGGCACTACGGAAAGTCATGCATCCGACGCATATAAAGAGATGCTGCTCACATCCCAGGCAGTCGATATCGTGCACACTGCGGCGGTATCCGGGGTGCCCGCGAGCTTTATGCGCCAGAGCCTGGAAAACGCCGGCTTCGACCTCACCGCGCTGCAAGGCAAGGGCGAAGTCAACTTCGGCTCCAAGCTCAAGCCCATCAGCGACGAGGCCAAGGCCTGGAAAACCGTCTGGTCGGCCGGCCAGGGGGTGGGGGGTATCGATGATTTGCCCAGTGTCGACCAGTTGGTCGCCCGGCTCGAGGCCGAGTACCGCAAGGCCCAGGCGCTGGCAGCAGAGTTGCCCCGGCACTGGCCACGCCCGTAATATCTGTGTTGCAGGCTTGGCCTGCAACGCCAATGACTTGTGACAAGGACGCCCTTCATGAGCGACAACCGCTTCAAAATCGTGTTCGACGGCGCCTTGCAGGCCGGCGTGGACAAAACCACCGCCCAGTTCAACCTGGCCGCGCTGTTCAAGACCGACGTCGCTTCGGTGGAACGTTTGTTCAGCGGCCAGCCGGTCGCCCTTAAGCGCGACCTTTCGGCCGCTGAGGCCGAGTCCTACCTGCAAGCCTTGCGCAAAACCGGTATCGAGGCGCGTCTGGAGGCCGAACCACCTACCGTTGAACTGAGCCTGGCGGATATCGATGACCTGCCGGCCAGCACACCGCCACCGGACACCACGACTTACCAATCCCCCTATGCCCCGCCACAAGCCCGGGTCGGCGACAACCTCCCGGCCTTCGGCCAACTCAAGGCCTTCACCACAAACGGGCGTATCGGTCGGCTGCGCTACCTGGCCTGGAGTGCCGTCCTGATGTTCGCAGCCCTCCCGATCGCCGGCGCCATCTTCGCCGTCGTCATGGGTACCGCGACAGCCTCGCCGAATACGGCGATCACCATCGGCGTTGTCTTCGGTGGCGCGGCCATCATCGCCTTAGTGGTCTTTTCCATCCAGATCGCCGTGCAGCGCCTGCACGATATCGGCTGGTCCGGCTGGCTCTGGCTGTTGACCCTGGTCCCCTTCGTGGGCAGCGTATTCCCTTTCGTGTTGATGCTCTGCCCCGGCAATAGCGGCGCCAACCAGTACGGCGCACCGCCACCGCCTAACAGTACCGCAGTCAAGGTCCTGGCCGTGTTCCCGTTCATTGGCGGGATCATCTTTGGCGTCGTTGCCGCGACCGGCGGCCTGGTCAACCTTGAGAAAGACTACAACAAGGAATCGGCCAGCTATTCCGAAAGCAGCGATGCCGCCGCCACCGATGAGGCCGATGATGCAGCAGCCGAATCCGCTCCGCCCGCTGTAGACTATGACAAAGATGAAAAAGAATAACGGTTTCTGAGCCTGCGACCCTCTGTCCCAAGGCTCGCCGCCGTTGTGATGGAGAACTGCATGACCCGTTACGCCCTGATCACCGGCGCCTCCAGCGGCATCGGCCTGGCACTGGCCGAAGCCCTCGCGCGCCGCGGCCGCAGCCTGATTCTGGTGGCCCGCCAGCGTGATCAGCTGGAAACCATTGCCCTCGAACTGACCCAACGCTTCGGCGTCGAGGTGCTGTTTCGTGCCTGCGACCTGAGCGAGCCGCTGCGCCTTTCCGGTTTTCTGCTGGAACTGGAAGAAGGTGAGCGGCAGATCGACCTGCTGGTCAACTGCGCCGGCCTTGGCACCTGCGGTCCGTTCCTGGCCCAGGATTGGGGGACGGAGCAGGATCTGATCGAGGTCAACATCCTCGCCCTGACCCGACTTTGTCATACCCTGGGTAATCTCATGGCAATACAGGGTGGCGGGCAGATCCTCAACGTCGCCTCCGTCGCGGCGTTTCATCCCGCGCCCTGGATGAGCAGCTATTACGCGAGCAAGGCCTACGTACTGCACTTCTCCGAAGGTCTGCGCGAAGAGCTGAAGAAAACCGGCATCAAGGTGTCGGTACTCTGCCCGGGCCTGACCCGGACCGCGTTCTTTCGCACAGCACAGTTGGCCGTCGAAAAGCTTTCGAACAGCAAGCTGATGATGAGCCCCGAAGAAGTGGCGTTGTACGCCGTGCGCGCGCTGGACAAGAACCGCGCAGTGATCATTCCCGGCTGGCGTAACCGCTGGCTGGCCCGAGCTCCGCGCCTGATGCCGCGCTGGGCGATGCGCAAGCTCGCCGGTGTCGTGACCAAGGCCTATTGTCCGCGCTGAAACTTGAACTCACGGCCCTGTCCGTACAGACTCTGGCCCGACCCACTCAATGGAGAAACAGCTGTGGATACTCTGTTCACCAAGATCATCAACAGAGAAATACCCGCGAAGATCATTTACGAGGATGACCAGGTCCTGGCCTTCCACGATATCGCCCCACAGGCGCCGGTGCATTTCCTGGTCATTCCGAAAAAGCCGGTACGCACGCTCAATGACCTGACCGAAGAGGACAAGGCCCTCGCCGGGCATATCCTCTTCACCGCCCAGCGCCTGGCCCTGGAACTGGGTTGCGAGAAAGGCTTTCGTGTGGTGATGAACTGCAATGAAGAAGGTGGGCAGACCGTCTATCACATTCATATGCATGTGCTGGGTCAGCGCCAGATGCATTGGCCGCCGGGCTGATACCTCCCAAAGAACACACCGTTCTGTAGGAGCCTGGCTTGCCAGCGAAGGGGGCCTTGAGGGCGCTAAAAGCTTCGCGGGCAAGCCCTGCTCCTACAGGGTTAGCGGTGTCTGCAAGATTGTGTATAGCTGTAACATTCCCCGCCCACTGACCCAACTCAAACCTTCCGCTCTCGATTGCGGTAAACTGCAGGCCGAGATTTTTCCCGGAGGTCAGCATGACTACCCAACGTCACTACTCGCCGATTGACCGTCTTCTGCTGCAAGCCGATACCGCCATGCGCACCCTGCTGCCGTTCAGCGGCCAGCCTTACCGTCCGTCGCCGGCCATCGTGCAGCCCGACGCGTCGCTGAGCGAGGACGACAGCCGTCACGTCGCCGGCCTGATGCGCATCAACCATACCGGGGAAGTCTGTGCCCAGGCGCTTTATCAAGGCCAGGCCCTGACCGCCAAGCTGCCCCACGTCCGCGCCGCCATGGAAAAGGCCGCTGAAGAAGAAGTCGATCACCTGGCCTGGTGCGAACAACGCATCCGCCAGCTGGGCAGTCATCCCAGCGTGCTCAACCCGCTGTTCTATGGCTTGTCCTTCGGCATCGGCGCCGCCGCCGGGCTGATCAGCGACAAAGTCAGCCTGGGTTTTGTCGCCGCCACCGAAGACCAGGTGTGCAAGCACCTGAACGAACACCTGGAACAGTTGCCGGCCGAGGACGAAAAGTCCCGGGCGATCCTCGAGCAGATGCGCATCGACGAAGAACATCACGCCGAATCCGCACTGAACGCTGGCGGTTTCCGCTTCCCGGCCCCGGTGAAGTTCGGCATGAGCCTGCTGGCCAAGGTCATGACCAAGAGCACCTACCGCATCTGACCCACAGCGACTCCGCCACGGAGCCGACAAAAAGAAGGGCGCCACAGGGGCGCCCTTCTTTATTTGGCCGAAAAACCTACGTCGGCATATTTCGCGCGTAGAAGATTTCCAGCATTTCGTGTTTCACCCGTTCAGTCACCTGGCTGCGCTGTTCCGCCGAGAGGTTGCTGGTGGCGTCACCGAACAGGTAGTTGTCCAGTTCAAAGTCCTTGAGCAGCATCTTGGTGTGGAACAGGTTTTCCTGGTACACGTTCACATCCGTCATCTGATAGCTCTTGCGGCTGTCTTCCGAGAGATAGTTCTGGATCGAGTTGATCTCGTGGTCGATGAAGTGTTTCCGGCCTTCGACATCACGGGTGAAACCGCGCACGCGATAATCGACGGTGACGATATCCGAGTCGAACTGGTGAATCAGGTAGTTGAGGGCTTTGAGCGGTGAGATGACGCCGCAGGTCGACACATCAATGTCCACACGGAATGTCGCGATACCGTCGACCGGATGGATTTCCGGGTAGGTATGCACCGTGATATGGCTCTTGTCGAGGTGAGCCAGGATGGTCTCGGGCAACGGGCCCGGGGATTCTTCGATCTGGCTGTCGGTTGGCGTCACCGGCTGCTCGGAGATCAGGATAGTGACACTGGCACCTTGAGGGTCGTAGTCCTGACGCGCGATGTTCAGGATATTGGCACCAATGATATCCACCACTTCCGTGAGGATCTGCGTCAGGCGTTCCGCGTCGTATTCCTGGTTGATGTACTCGACGTAGGCCTGCTGGTCCTGCGGGGTTTCCGCATAGCAGATGTCATAGATGTTGAAGCTCAAGGTCTTGGTCAGGTTGTTGAACCCGTGGAGCTTGAGTTTGCTTTTCACCGTTGGAAACTCTCTATGTCGATGCGGCACCGCCGCGTGATCAAGCATGCCCGTCAGTTGTGAACGACACAGCTGCGTAGGACGGTTAACACCTCTTCGCGATGGCGACTCTGGTTGCTGTTCGGATCCGCGGCCGCAGGCGTGCTGCTGGCCGGGCGCCCTGAAAAAAGTGGCGCGCTATGCAGACCTGAACGAGTGCTCGCCAGAGTCTGCATGGACTTTATGATAGTTGAATGTCGACTCAGCCGAGTTCGATGATCTCGTAGTCGTGAGTGATGGCAACGCCAGCAGCACCGAGCATGATCGAAGCCGAGCAGTATTTCTCCGCCGACAGCTCGATCGCCCGCTTGACCTGGGCTTCCTTCAGGCCACGGCCCTTGACCACGAAATGCAGGTGGATCTTGGTGAATACCTTGGGATCTTCAGTCGCGCGCTCGGCTTCGAGAAAGGCTTCGCAGCTTTCAACCGGCTGACGGGCTTTCTTCAAGATGCTGACCACATCGAAGTTGCTGCAACCGCCCAGGCCCAATAACAGCATTTCCATGGGACGAACGCCCAGGTTGCGACCACCGCTTTCCGGCGGACCGTCCATGACCACCACATGCCCGCTACCGGACTCTCCGAGGAACATGGCTTCGCCAGCCCATTGGATGCGTGCCTTCATCACCTAGACTCCACTGCTGAAAAAAGGGAGCCAGCTTAGCACAGCCCCCCGCTCCGACAGGAAGCCGACAACGGGCGACGACCGGTTAGTCAGCCACCTAAATTCCCCATTTCCCACACAATGCCTCTGTTATGCTGGCGCCAAATCGCTGGCGTTCTGCCAGCGTTGCAGCTATGCCTAAAAAAACAAACCACACCGCGCAGTCTTTTCGGGATACCACCATGGTTGCTCTGGCTTCCGCTTCCTCCCCCAAGATCAAGAACCTCGACAAACTGCTGATGCATTGTCAGCGCCGCCGCTACCAGGCCAAGAGCAATATCATTTGTGCCGGTGATCGTTCGCAAACCCTGTCGTTCATCATCAAGGGCTCGGTCACGATCCTGATCGAAGATGACGACGGACGGGAAATGATCATCGCCTACCTCAATGCCGGCGATTTTTTCGGTGAACTGGGTTTGTTCGAGCAGGCCGGCCATGAACAGGAGCGCAGCGCCTGGGTGCGGGCCAAGGTCGAATGCGAAGTGGCGGAGATCAGCTACTGCAAATTCCGCGAACTGGCCCAGCAGGACCCGGATATTCTCTATGCCCTCAGCGGCCAGATTGCCCAACGCCTGCGCAACACCACGCGCAAGGTCGGTGACCTGGCGTTCTTCGACGTCACCGGTCGTGTTGCCCGTTGCCTGCTCGAACTGTGCAAGCAACCCGATGCCATGACCCACCCCGATGGCATGCAGATCAAGATCACCCGTCAGGAAATCGGCCGGATCGTCGGCTGTTCGCGGGAGATGGTCGGACGGGTGCTCAAGGATCTGGAAGAGCAAAACCTGGTGCACGTCAAAGGCAAGACCATGGTGGTATTCGGCACCCGTTAAGGCTGGAAGATATCCTGCAACATCTGTTGGTACAGCTCGCTGAGCCGCTCAAGGAATAGCGGCGCGGCATACACCTCATGCAAGGCGACATGGCTTTGCGCCCTGACCCGGGCATCCAGCTGACAGGCCTGGTTGAAGCGATTGACCGCCGCCACCATCGAATCGCGCTCGTTATCCATCAGCATCGCCCCATGCACCAACCCCACCGGCCGAGTGCCACCCTGGCTCTGGCGCCAGCGCTGGGCGGTGCCGACCATCTTGCGGCCATTGAGGTTGACGTTGAAGCGGCCGTCGCAAAACGCACCGTCGATTTCGCCCAGGGATGACACGCCCCCCAGCTCATCGAGGGCATCGCAGATCGGCTGGCACAGGCGCCGATAACCGGTTTCGATACGATTCTGGTCACCTTCGTGACGGGGCGGAGCATACACCAGGGCAATATTGACCGTGGCGCCGGACTGCGGCACCGGCTCGCCGCCGGTTTCACGCAGCAATACCGGCCAGCCGGTGGCCGCCAGGTCATCGCACGCCGCGTCGAACCCCGGCAAACGATTCAAGCGCCGTGGCATCACCAGGGCACGGTCGCTGGGTTGCCAGAACAACAACCCCCAATCCTGCTCACCGGCACAGACCGAGGCCAGCAAATCCTGCTCGGCGCGCAGTCCGGCTTCTACGGTGAGGGCAACAGCCAGGGGCATCGAGGTCATCCTGATAGCAAGTCCCGGTCAGTCGAGGGTCGAACCGCTGATGGCCGGTGCACCACGCTCGGGGAAAAACAGCCGCTGCAGTTCATCGCCCGGGCTGTCCGCGCGCATGAAGGCCTCGCCTACCAGGAACGAATAGACCTCGCTGATTTCCATCAGCTCGACATCCGCCCGGTTGAGAATACCGCTCTCGGTAATCACCAAACGATCCCGAGGGATGATCGGCAACAGGTCGAGGGTGGTTTCCAGGCTGACCTCAAAGGTGTGCAGGTTGCGGTTGTTGATCCCGATCAGCGGCGTGTCGAGGACCTTCAAGGCCCGCTCCAGTTCGGCGGCGTCATGGGATTCCACCAGCACATCGAGACCGACGCCCTTGGCTACCGCGGCCAGTTCGGCCATCAGCCCGTCGTCCAGCGCCGCGACGATCAGCAGGATGCAATCGGCGCCAAGGGCACGGGCTTCGACGATCTGATACGGGTCGACCATGAAATCCTTGCGGATCACCGGCAACTTGCACGCCGCGCGCGCCTGTTGCAGGTAAAGGTCGGAACCCTGGAAATAGTCGACGTCGGTCAACACCGACAGGCAGGTCGCCCCGCCCTTTTCGTAGCTGCGGGCGATATCGGCCGGAATGAAGTTCTCGCGGATCACACCCTTGCTCGGCGAAGCCTTCTTGATTTCGGCAATCACCGCCGGCTGCTTCTGCTTCGCACGCCCGATCAGCGCCTGGGCGAAACCACGCGGCGCATCGGCGGCCCGTGCCAGCGTCTCAAGCTCGGCCAGACTCACACGGGCGCGGCGCTCAGCCACTTCCTCGGCCTTGCGGGCGAGGATCTTCTCCAGAACGGTTGGCACACTCATCCTTCATTCTCCTGCTTGAATACGGCGGTGAACGCGCCCAGCTCTTCGAGTTTTTCCCGGGCAAGGCCGGTGTGCAGTGCATCGTGAGCCAAGGCTACGCCTTCTTTGAGGCTGCTGGCATGATCGGCGGCATACAGCGCGGCGCCGGCATTGAGCACGATCATTTCGGCGGCCTTCTGGCCGTTCTCGGTCTTGCGACGACCCAGGGCATCGCGGATCAGTTCCAGGGATGCCGCCGGACTCTCGACCACCAAGCCAAATAGACTCTGGCTTTTTATACCCAAGTCTTCCGGCTGAACCCAGTATTCAGTTATTGCACCATCTTTCAGCTCCGCCACAAAGGTCGGCGCGGCAAGGCTGAATTCGTCCAGGCCATCCTGGGAATGCACCACCAATACATGCTTGCTACCCAGGCGGTGCAGCACTTCGGCCAATGGCCGGCACAAGGCCTGGGTGAAGACACCGACCACCTGATGTTTCACGCCGGCCGGATTCGTAAGCGGGCCGAGCATGTTGAACAAGGTGCGCAGGCCGAGATCGCGGCGCGGACCGGCGGCGTACTTCATGGCGCTGTGATGGGTCTGGGCGAACATGAAGCCGATGCCGACATTGTCGATGCAACGCGCCACCTGGACCGGGGTCAGGTTGAGGTAGATACCGGCGGCTTCGAGCAGGTCGGCACTGCCGCTTTTACCCGAGACCGCGCGGTTGCCGTGCTTGGCCACAGTGCAACCGGCAGCGGCCACCACAAAGGCGGAAGCGGTGGACACGTTGAAAATATTCGCCCCGTCACCGCCGGTGCCGACCACATCGACCACGCCGTCGAGGGTCTTGAGTTCGACCTTGTCGGCCAACTCGCGCATCACCGAGACCGCGCCGACGATCTCGTCGATGCTTTCGCTCTTCATGCGCATGGCCATCATAAAGGCGCCGATCTGCGCCTCGGTGCATTGCCCGGTCATGATTTCACGCATGACGTCGCGCATTTCTTCGGTGCTCAGGTCCAGATGGCCGACGATACGGCCCAGGGCTGTCTTGATATCCATGAAAACTCCTTAGCGCGTGCCGCCGGTCTGTTTGAGAAAGTTGGCGAACAGCTCGTGGCCCTGCTCGGAGAGAATCGACTCGGGGTGGAATTGCACCCCTTCAATGTTCAGTGTCTTGTGCCGCAGGCCCATGATCTCGTCGACCGAGCCGTCTTCCAGTTGGGTCCAGGCGGTCAGCTCCAGGCAGTCCGGCAAGGTTTCGCGCTTGACGATCAAGGAGTGATAGCGGGTAACGGTCAGCGGCAGGTTCAAACCGGCGAACACGCCCTTGCCTTCATGGAACAGCGGGCTGGTCTTGCCGTGCATCACCTGGCGGGCCCGCACCACATCGCCGCCAAAGGCCTGGCCGATGGATTGGTGACCGAGGCAGACCCCGAGAATCGGCAGCTTTCCGGCGAAATACTTGATGGCCTCCAGGGAAATGCCAGCCTCGGTCGGCGTGCACGGGCCTGGAGAGACGACAATGCGTTCCGGCTTGAGGGCTTCGATTTCGGCCACAGTCAACTCGTCATTACGCACGACCTTGACGTCCGCGCCCAGCTCACCGAGGTATTGCACGACGTTGTAGGTAAACGAGTCGTAGTTATCGATCATCAGCAACATGACAAAAAGCTCCTCAGGCGTCGGACGCGGGGGTTTGTTCAGCGAGGGCGACAGCACGGAACATCGCGCGACGCTTGTTCAGCGTTTCTTCCCACTCCAGCGCCGGCACCGAGTCGGCGACGATGCCGCCACCGGCCTGCACATGCAGCTCGCCGTCCTTGATCACCGCGGTCCGAATGGCAATGGCGGTGTCCATATTGCCGTTCCAGGCGTAGTAACCGACCGCGCCGCCATACACACCGCGCTTGACCGGCTCCAGTTCATCGATGATTTCCATCGCGCGAATCTTCGGCGCACCGGACAGCGTGCCCGCCGGCAGGATCGCGCGCAGGGCGTCCATGGACGTCAGGCCGCTCTTCAGTTGCCCGGTGACGTTGGACACGATGTGCATCACATTCGAGTAACGCTCGATCACCATCTTCTCGGTCAGCTTCACCGAACCGATCTCGGACACCCGACCGGTGTCGTTGCGGCCCAGGTCGATCAGCATCAGGTGCTCGGCGATTTCCTTGGCGTCGGACAGCAGGTCGTCTTCCAGAGCCAGGTCGGCTTCCTCGGTAGCACCGCGTGGACGGGTACCGGCGATGGGGCGGACGGTGATCAGGTTGTCTTCGACCCGCACCAGCACCTCCGGCGAACTGCCGACCACATGGAAGTCACCGAAGTTGAAGAAGTACATGTACGGCGTCGGGTTGAAGCAGCGCAACGCCCGGTACAGGTCGATGGGCGCGGCCTTGAAATCGATGGACATGCGCTGCGACGGCACGACCTGCATGCAGTCACCGGCAAGGATGTATTCCTTGATGGTGTCGACTGCCCGCTCGTAGTCACCCTGGGTGAAACTCGAACGGAACACCGGGTCGGCGGCCGGTGGCCGGTCGAGTTCCAGGCCGCGACGCGGAATGATCGGCTGGCGCAGTTGTTCCAGCAATTCCTGCAGACGCGCCTGGCCTTGTTCGTAGGCGTTGTCCTGGGACGGATCGGCAAGGACGATGGCGTGCATCTTGCCCGCCAGGTTGTCGAAGACCACCACGGCGTCGGAAACCATCAACAGGATATCGGGTACGCCCAGCGGATCCGGGTTCGGACACTTGCCCAGACGCTTCTCCACATAACGCACGCAGTCATAACCGAAGTAGCCCACCAGCCCGCCGTTGAAACGCGGCAACCCGGCGATGGTCGGCACGTTATAGCGGGCCTTGAAGGTCTCGACGAAGTCCAGCGGATCCTCGGCCTCGCAACGCTCGATCTCGACGCCGTCGTGAGTCACGCTGACCTGGTGGTCGTGCACCCGCAGCACGGTGCGGCACGGCAGGCCGATGATCGAATAACGGCCCCATTTCTCGCCGCCCTGCACCGACTCCAGCAGGTAGGAGTTGGGCTGGTCGGCCAGTTTCAGGTAGATCGACAACGGGGTATCGAAGTCGGCCAGGGTTTCGCAGGCAAGCGGGATGCGGTTGTAGCCGGCAGCGGCCAAACGCAGGAATTCTTCGCGGGTCATCATATGCCTCGTGGCTTGAGGGTCGAACAGTCAGGTATGCAAACGCGCCGCATGAGTCGCGGCCAGGATCAAGTCAGGCGCGCCAACGCCAGCGGGCCAGGGCCTTGATGACTTTCATCCAGAGTTTGCGAGTAACCACCACGATGGCGTTTCCAGGAGGGGATTGAACAGAGTCCACCGACATTAGCTCAGCGCCAGCTTCCAGGCAACCGGGAATCAGCGCCCGCAGATCGTCGATGACCAGTGCGGGCTCTTCTTCGGCGATCGGCCGGCCATGGTTGTAGCCATAGCTGAGGGCCACGCAGGTGACGCCGGCGGCCTTGGCGGCCTGCACATCACTGCGCGAGTCACCGATAAACAGGCACTGCGAGGCCGGGATACCAGTCATTTTCATCACATGGAACAGCGCCGCCGGGTCGGGCTTGCGCTGCGGCAAGGTGTCGCCGCCGATGATCAGGCGGAAAAACCGTCCCAGTTTCATTTCATCCAGCAAGGGCGCGACGAACTGCTCCGGCTTGTTGGTGATCAGGGCCATTTCCATGCCCTGCTTGTGCATCCAGCTCAGGGTTTCGTGCACGCCGGGATAGACCTGGGTCAGCTCATGACCACCGGAATAGGCCTCCATGAAGATCGCCAACGCCTGCTCGGCTTCGCCGTCGTCGACGCCCGAGTGATCGATATGACCGGCCAGCGCCCGACGTACCAGAACCAGCACGCCGTTGCCAACCCACTCGCGCACCGCGTGCAGCCCGGCCACCGGACGCCCGAGGGCGAGCAGCATTTTATCCACCGCCAGGGCCAGGTCGGGCACCGAATCCACCAGCGTCCCATCCAGATCGAACATCACCAGCTTGGGCAAACGGCCCGGAAAAAGCTGCTCGAACACGGTCATGATCGAGCCAGCGCCAGTTCGGCGCGCATTTTCTCGATGACTTCAAGGTAGTTCGGGGCATTGAAGATCGCCGAGCCGGCAACAAAGGTGTCGGCACCGGCCGCGGCGATTTCGCGGATATTGTTGACGTTCACGCCGCCGTCGATTTCCAGGCGGATATCACGGCCAGAGGCATCGATCAGGGCCCGCGCTTCACGCAGCTTGTCGAGGGTGCCGGGAATGAACTTCTGCCCGCCAAAACCCGGGTTGACGCTCATCAGCAGGACCATGTCGACCTTGTCCATCACGTACTTGAGCACATCCAGGGGTGTGGCCGGGTTGAACACCAGGCCGGCCTTGCAACCGCCTTCGCGGATCAGTTGCAGGGAACGGTCGACGTGCAGCGTGGCTTCCGGGTGGAAGGTGATGTAGGTCGCACCGGCTTCGATGAAGTCGCCGACGATGCGGTCCACCGGGCTGACCATCAGGTGTGCGTCGATGGGCGCGGTGATGCCGTACTTGCGCAGTGCCGCGCAGACCATCGGGCCGATGGTCAGGTTGGGCACATAGTGGTTGTCCATGACATCGAAGTGCACGAAGTCGGCTCCGGCAGCGAGCACGTTGTCCACTTCTTCACCCAGGCGGGCGAAATCGGCGGAGAGAATCGACGGAGCAATGACGAAGGGCTGCATGACGCACCTTTTTTGAGCAGAATCACGATGGCGGGCATTGTATACCGCCCGCTTTGCCCCGCCCACCGTGACCGCGACGATTGGCCATGCAAGCCTGGAATGCTTGAGCCAAAGCCCTCAGTAAGCGGCGCGGTAGATCTTTTCGATGTCCACCGCGCTCAGGCGACGGGGATTGTTGCGCATCAAACGCTCGGTAGCGGCCGCCTCCTCGGCCATGGCCGGGATCGCGTCCAGGGGTACGCCGAAGCTTGCGAGACCGGCGGGAATCTCCACCGCGGCGCACAGATCGGTCATGGCGGCGACGGCTTTGTCGGCCGCTTCGATCAGGCTCAGACCCGTGACATTGACGCCCATGGCGATGGCAATGTCCCGCATGCGCTCGACACAGGCGATCTTGTTCCAGCTCATGACATAGGGCAGCAACAGGGCATTGCTGACCCCGTGGGCGATATTGAAGCGTCCACCCAACGGATAGGCCAGGGCATGTACGGCACCGACGCCGGCATTACCGAAAGCCATCCCGGCCATCAGGCTGGCGGTGGCCATTTCCTCACGGGCCTGGAGGTTGGACGGGTTGGCGTAGGCCTTGGGCAGCGCCGTGGCAATCAGCTTGATCGCGCCAATGGCCAGGGCGTCGGTAATCGGCGAGGCATTGAGTGACAGGTAGGCTTCAATCCCGTGGACCATGGCATCGACGCCACTGGCGGCGGTGACGCTGCGCGGGCAGGTCAGGGTCATCTGCGGACTGACCAGTGCCACATCCGGCAGCAGGTAATCGCTGACGATGCCCTTTTTCAGCTGGGCCTGCTTGTCGGAGAGAATGGCGACATTGGTCACCTCGGAGCCGGTGCCGGCGGTGGTGGGGATGGCGATCAGCGGCGGCCCCTTGCGCGGCACCTGATCAATGCCGAACAGATCCTCCAGGGCCCCGTGATAACCGGCGTAGGCGCCCACGCTTTTAGCGATGTCGATGGCGCTGCCACCGCCCAGGCCGATCAGGCCGTCGTGCCCGCCTTCGCGGTAGGCCCGCATGCAGTCCTCGACAATGGCGATTTCCGGGTCGGGCAGCACACGGTCGAAGATTGCATAGGTGCGCCCACCCAGGTGAGCCAGTGCCAGCTCGACGGTCCCTGACTTGACCAGTGCCGCATCGGTCACGATCAACGGATGGTCGACATTCAGCCGGGTCAGCTCATCGGCCAATTGCTCGATGGCGCCACGGCCGGTGATCAGTTTATGGGCGATCTTGAATGAGGAAATGCTCATGCTCGCAGCCTTCTTGTCGTGATGATCAGGGCACGGGCAAGCATAACCGGGATTGGCTTTGCTCTGTCATCCAGAATGATGAATGACAGAGTCGCCAGAGGATGCCTTTATCAGACTTGGGTGGTTCGCAATTTCTCGCTGCGTCCACGCAGCCACTCCAGGGTCAGCAGCAGGATCACCGAGAAGACAATCAGCAAGGTCGCCGCCGCGGCGATGGTCGGGCTGAGGTTCTCGCGAATGCCACTGAACATCTGCCGGGGCAGGGTCGCCTGTTCGGGGCCGGCAAGGAACAGGGTCACCACCACTTCGTCGAACGAGGTCGCAAAGGCAAACAGCGCCCCGGAAATCACCCCCGGCGCGATCAGCGGCAGGGTCACCCGGCGGAACGCCGTCAGTGGCGAGGCCCCCAGGCTGGCCGCGGCACGTACCAGGTTGTGATTGAAACCCTGCAAGGTCGCCGACACGGTGATGATCACAAAGGGCACGCCCAACACCGCATGCACCACGATCAACGAGAAGAAACTGTTACCCAGCCCCAGGGGAGCGAAGAACAGGTAGCTGGCCACACCGATGATCACCACCGGCACCACCATGGGCGAGATCACCAGGGCCATCACCAGCGGCTTGCCCGGGAAATCGCCCCGGGTCAGGCCGATCGCCGCCAGGGTCCCGAAGACCATCGCCAGCGCCGTGGCCGCCGGAGCGACGATGATGCTGTTGCGCAAGGCGCGCATCCATTCCGCCGAGGCGAAGAAGTCCTGGTACCAGTGCAGCGAGAAGCCTTGCAGCGGATAGACGAGGAAACTGCCCGAGTTGAACGACAGCGGGATGATCACCAGCACCGGCAGGATCAGGAACAGCAGGATCAGCCCGCACAGGGTGCGCAAACTGTAGAACCAGACCCGCTCGACGGGCGACATGTAGGGGCTCAGCATTTCTTATTCTCCTTAGCTCAGGCGCAGGCGGCTGGCGCCCACCAACCGGCTGTAAATCAGGTACAGGACCACGGTCGCCAGCAGCAGCAGGCCACCCAGGGCGGTCGCCATGCCCCAGTTGATGCTGGTGTTGGTGTAGAAGGCGACGAAGTAGCTGACCATCTGGTCGTTCGGGCTACCGAGCAGGGCCGGGGTGATGTAGTAACCAATAGCCAGGATGAATACCAGCAGGCAACCCGCGCCCACGCCGGCATAGGTCTGCGGGAAGTACACCCGCCAGAAGCTGGCGAACGGATGACAGCCCAGGGAGATTGCCGCGCGCATATAGGTCGGCGAGATGCCCTTCATCACGCTGTAGATCGGCAGGATCATGAACGGCAGCAGGATGTGCACCATGGAGATGTAGACGCCGGTGCGGTTGAACACCAACTCGAGCGGCTTGTCGATCACCCCCATGGCCATCAACGCGCTATTGATCAGGCCACCGGACTGCAACAGCACGATCCAGGCCGCGACCCGCACCAGGATCGAAGTCCAGAACGGCAGCAGCACGAGGATCATCAACAGGTTGCTCTGCCGCGACGGCAGGTTCGCCAGCAGGTAGGCCAGCGGGTAGGCCAGCACCAGGCAGATGGCGGTGATCACCAGGCCCATCCAGAAGGTGCGGGCAAAGATATCGAGGTAGATCGCCTGGTCCGGGGTGGCCGGGGCCAGTTCGCCGAGGTCGTCGATCCGATGGTCGACGGCCGCCAGCAGGTAATAAGGGGTGATGCTGCTGGTATTGCGCCGGATCGCCTGCCAGTACGCCGGATCACCCCAGCGTTCGTCGAGGGCTTCCAGGGCTTCTTTATAGGAGGCCGGTTCGGTCTTGAACGGCAGGGCGCGCGCGGTCTTGGTCAACAGGCTGCGATAGCCGGCCAGTTCCATGTTCAGGCGCTTGGACAGATCGCCCAGGGTCTGATTCTTGCGGGCGTCGCCGAGGTCTTCGCTCAAGGCCTTGTAGACCGGCTCGCCGGGAAGGCTCTTGCCGTCCCAGGCGGCGGCGGCGACCACGGTGCGCGGCATGGCGCCGACCACTTCCGGGTTACCGACACTTTTATAGAGCAGCGCCACGATGGGCACCAGGAACACCAGTAACAGAAACAGCACCAGCGGTGCAATCAAGGCCTGGGCCTTCCAGCGGTTGACCCGCTCGGCACGCGCCAGGCGCTGCTTCAAGGTGGGACTGGTGACCTCGTTCAGAGGAACGGTGAGGGCCATGGCGAACTCCGGAATTCTTTTATTGTTACAGCGGGCGGTGTCGCGTTGCCGCGCACCGCCCGCTGTTCTTGGGACCTGCTGTGTTACTTGGCAGCCCAGGCGTTGAAGCGCTGTTCCAGCTGCTCACCGTTATCCGCCCAGAAGGCAACGTCGATCTGCACCTGGTTGGCGATGTTTTCCGGGGTGGTCGGCATGTCTTTCAGGATGGCTTTATCGAGCAACGGCACCGCCTGGACGTTGGCCGGGCCGTAGGCGATGTTTTCCGAGTAGACCTTCTGCTGCTGCGGCATCACCGAGAAGGCGATGAATTTCTTCGCCGCTTCAAGACGCTCGCCCTTCAGGCCTTTTGGAATCGCCCAGGCGTCGAAGTCATAGACGCCGCCGTTCCAGACCACTTTCAGGTTGCTTTCTTTCTGTACCGCGGCGATCCGACCGTTGTAGGCCGAGCTCATCACCACGTCGCCGGAGGCGAGGTACTGCGGCGGCTGTGCACCGGCTTCCCACCACTGGATATTCGGCTTCAGCTCGTCGAGCTTCTTGAACGCACGGTCCTGGCCATCCTTGCCGGCCAGTACCTTGTAGACGTCTTTCGGCGCCACGCCGTCAGCCATCAAGGCGAATTCCAGGGTGTACTTGGCGCCCTTGCGCAGGCCACGCTTGCCGGGGAATTTCTTGGTGTCCCAGAAATCGGCCCAGCTGGTCGGTGCACTGCTCACTTTGTCAGCGTTGTAGGCCAGTACCGTCGACCAGACGAAGAAGCCCACGCCGCAAGGCTGGATGGCGCCCTTGACGTAATCTTCGCCCTTGCCGAACAGCGCCGGGTCGAGGGGTTCGAACATGTCTTCGTCGCAACCGCGGGACAGTTCCGGCGACTCGACCTCTACCAGGTCCCAGGACACGCTCTTGGTGTCGACCATGGCCTTGACCTTGGCCATTTCACCGTTGTACTCGCCGGCCACGATCTTGCCCTTGCCCGCCGCCTCCCACGGCGCATAGAACGCCTTGACCTGTGCGGCCTTGTTCGCGCCACCAAAGGACACCACGGTCAGGTCGGGCCCCGCCATGGCATTTGCCGCGCACATCAGCCCAAGGGTCAGGGCGCTGAATTTCAGGGATTTAAGCATTTATTCTTCTCTCCACAGTGCAGGTTGGTGAAGCACGGGGCGATGGATTCGCCTCTTGGGTTACCGCGATCAACTGGCGTCCAGTAACGGATCGAGCGCGCGAACGTGCTCCACTTGCCAGCCGATAGGTACGACGTCGCCGACCGCCAGGGCTGGGTCCAGCTCGGCAATGGGCTGTTTCACGAAAAAGTCGGTCTTGCCGCAGACTTCCAGGCGCACGCGCACGTGGTCGCCCAGATAGATGAACTCGGCCACGCGGCCCGAGAAGCGGTTGACGCAAGACTCGCTGGAGCCATTGAGGCTGATGCGTTCCGGACGGATCGACAGGGTCACCGGCTCGCCGGTCTTGCCGACGTTCACCGCCAGTGCCTCGACCTTCTCACCACGGCCGAGCTCGACCACGCAGCGATCACCGCTGTGACTGTGCAGGCGGCCGTTGAGGCGGTTGTTCTCGCCGATAAAGTTGGCGACGAAGGTGTTCTTCGGTTCTTCGTAGAGGGTGCGCGGCGGCGCGATCTGCTGGATCTCGCCCTGGTGGAACACCGCCACGCGGTCGGACATGGTCAGGGCTTCGCCCTGGTCGTGGGTCACGTAGACCACGGTCACGCCGAGGCGCTGGTGCAGGTGCTTGATTTCCATCTGCATGTGTTCGCGCAACTGTTTGTCCAGTGCACCGAGGGGTTCGTCCATCAGCACCAGTTGGGGCTCGAACACCAGGGCCCGGGCCAACGCCACCCGCTGCTGCTGGCCACCGGACAACTGCGCCGGGTAGCGCTGGGCGAACTTGTCGAGCTGGACCATGCCCAGCACCCGCTTGACCCGCTCGCTGACGTCGGTCTTGCTCAAACCGCGCACGGTCAACGGGAACGCCAGGTTCTCGGCGACGGTCATGTGCGGGAACAGGGCGTAGTTCTGGAACACCATGCCGATGTCGCGTTTGTGCGGCGGGACATTGTTGATGGAGCGGCCGGCCAGCAGGATCTCGCCGGCGGTCGGGGTTTCGAACCCGGCCAGCATCATCAGGCTGGTGGTCTTGCCGGAACCGGAAGGCCCGAGCAGGGTCAGGAATTCGCCCTTGCGAATGTCCAGGTTGAGGTCTTTGACGATCAGGTTCTCACCGTCGTAGCTTTTTTGTACGCCACGAAAGCTGACCAGTACATCGTTCGCCCCAGCGCTTGAATCAACCTCGCTCATACCCTCACCTTTTTGTTTTGGACTGCCGTGGGGCTAAGCCTAGTGAAGGCTGGTGGCAGCGCAAATCGGGGGGCGGGAGAGATTGTCCTCAGCCGTCTGGAAGAATTGGGGTAGGGATTGCCCTACAAGGATGGCGCGATTGGATAAGCCCGCAAGCCGCTGCCGACGGCGAGGCCCGGAACAGCGTCAGACGACCATCCAAGGCTGTCGCAAATGGATATGTGCATACCTGTTTTTGTAGGAGCGAGCTTGCTCGCGATGGTGACCCAGGCTCCGCGGGGCATCAGACTTCCCGCGTTATCGTTAACGTCCATCGCGAGCAAGCTCGCTCCTACAAGGTCAGGGAATTCCGCCTCAGAGCAGCTTGTGCTCCATCGCGTATTTCACCAGTTCGGCCAGGGAGGTGATGTTGAGTTTCTGCATCAGGCGCGCCTTGTGGGTGCTGATGGTCTTGCTGCTCAAGGCCAGTTGCTGGGCGATGTCGTTGACGTTGGCGCCCTGGGCCAGGCGCTCGAATACCGAAAACTCGCGCTCCGAGAGCAAGGCGTGCAGTGGTCGCGAATCGGTCAGGCCGACTTCGAAGACCATGCGGTCGGCCAGGTCCGGGTCAATGTAGCGACCGCCGGCCGCGACCTTGCGGATCGCCGTCAGCAACAGCGCCGGATCGCTGTCCTTGGTCGCATAGCCGGCGGCACCGACCTTGAGCGCCCGAGCCGCCATCTGCGCCTCGTCGTGCATGGACAGCACCAGGATCGCCGGGGGATTGTTCAACGCGCGAATCCGCGGGATGGCCTCCAGGCCGTTGACACCCGGCATCGAGATATCCAGCAGGACCACTTCGCAGGGCGTATGGCGCAGGACTTCGAGCAGTTGTTCGCCATTGCTGGCCTCCCCCACCACGGACAGGTCCTTGGCCAGACCGATCAACTGCTTGATGCCCTCGCGGACAATGGTGTGGTCTTCGGCTACCAGTACGCGGATCAATGTTATCTCCCGGTTGAATCAGTTGAACCGCTATCAAGGCCTACACATCCAACGGCACCCGTGCGCTGAGGGTCGTCCCCTCGCCCACCACGCTCTCCAACCGCAGCGTGCCGCCGAGCATCAGCACCCGCTCACGCATGCCGACCACTCCAAAGGAGGTCGGCCTGCCGCTGGCGGAGACGAATCCTACGCCATCATCACTGATGGTCAGGCATAAATCCTCGCCCTCAACGGTCAGTGTCAGTTCAACAGTATGCGCCTGGGCATGGCGCATGACGTTGGTCAGCGCTTCCTGGAGGATACGGAACAGGCCAATGGCCTTTGCATCACTGAGGGCCGGCAGATGCTCCGGCACTTGCACCAGGCAGGGAATCTGCGTCCGCGCCTCGAACCGTCGGGCCTGCCACTCGATGGCCGAGGCAATACCGGCATCGAGAATCGGTGGGCGCAAGGCCGTCGCCACATCCCGGACCAGTTGGAACAGTTGAGCAATCAGCTTCTTCATGCTGTTGAGCCGATCATTCAGGCCAGGATCGAGCTGAGCATAGGCCAGTTCGCACATGGACGTTTCCAGCTTGAGCACCGTCAACATCTGCCCCAGTTCGTCGTGAACCTCCCGGGCGATACGGGCCTTTTCCTCTTCACGGACGCTTTCCAGGTGGGCCGACAGTTCGCGCAGCTGTTCGCGGGACGCCGCCAGTTCCAGCTCGATGCGCTTGCTCTCGCTGATATCCCAGACGATACCGTCCCAGACCACGCTGCCATCCTCCAGCCGACGGCTGATGGCCTTGATCTCGGCCCAGCGCTGGCGGCCTTCGCGGGTCATGATCCGGCCTTGCCAGGACCAGTCGCTGTCCGCCTCCAGCGCCCGATCCTGGGTCTGGTGGTAACCGGCCTTGTCGTCCGGATGCACCAGGCTGCGCAAGCCGATGTCCTGCTGGCGCAAGGTCGCCGGGGCATAACCCACCAGGTTCTCGCTGCCTTCACTGATGTAGGGGAAATGCAGCTCGCCGGTCAGCGGCACACGCTCCAGTCGGAACACCAGACCCGGCACATTGGCGGCGATTGCCTTCAAACGCGCTTCGCTTTCCTGGGCTGAGGCCAGCGCACGGCGGCGCTCGGTGACGTCGTTGAGGTAGACCACCAGGTATTCGCCCTCGCGAAAACGCAGGAAGCTCAACGACACATCAGCCGGCAGGACGCTGCCATCGGCGCGAACGCATTGGGTTTCCAGGCTTTGCGGGCCTTCCTCGCTAGCCCGGGCACGCTTCCACAGGTTCAGCCAGCGATCCATGTTCAGGTTCGGATCGAAGTCGATCAAGGGGCGGTCGAACACCCCGCCGGGCGGATAACCGAGCATCTCTTCCGCCGCCCGGTTGGCATAACGGACATGGCTGTCCCAGTTGACCCAGAGAATCCCCACCGTGCTCTGGTCGATGGAAAACTGGGTCAGGCGCAGGGCTTCTTCACTCGCCTCACGCCGGGCGAGGGCTTCCCGGGCGGCGAGCAGCTCATGCTCCAGGCTGTGCTGCTGGCGACGCAACCAGAAGATGATGGCCAGGCCCGCGAACAACAACACCGCCAGCAGCAGACAGAGGTTTTGCCAGAAACCCGGTGACTCAGTCAGGCGCGGGTACTTCGGTTGCAGCCAGCGGGCATGCAGTTGCTCCAGATCCCGCGCCGGGATCGCATGCAAAGCCTTCTCCACAACCCCCGCCAGTTCCGGCCAGTCGCGCCGTGTCGCCACTCGCAGTAGCTGCGGCAAGCCGATATCGCCAACCACCGCCAGCCCGGCAAACTCTTCTTCGTTGGACAGGCGACTGAGCTGCGCCTCATCGATCACCGCGTAGCGAGCCTGCTGGCTTGTCAACAATTGCAGGGCCTGGCGCTCCAGCGGCACACCCTGCAGATTGAGATTGGGGTAGGTGTTGCGCAGGTAATCGGCGACCGTACTGGGCATGCGCACGGCCACGCGGGTCTGGCTGTCGAGTTTTTCCAGCTCCACGGCGCCGGCGCCGTTGCGTTCACCCACCACCAGTTGCGGTACACGCATATAAGGATCGGAGAACAGCCACAGGCGCAGCCCCGCCGGGGTCTGGGTCAGCCCCGGTGCGAGGTCGATTTCACCCTCGCGCAGGGCTTTTTCCAGTTGCGTCTGATCGGGAAAGTTACGCCAGGTCAGTTCGACATCGAGGCTCTTGGCCACCCAGGCCATCAGTTCCACATTGGCCCCGGACAAGCGCTGCAGCCGACGGTCGTATTGCGCATACGGCGCCTGCAGGACCAGACCGACCCGCAACTCGTGGTGCTGGTCGAGCCACTCGCGCTGCTCGCCGGACAAGACAACCCCTTGCCCATGGGAAGCAGGCGCCGCCCAGGCAATCAAGGGAAAACACAAACAGCCGATAACCCACAGGCAGCAAAACCGTATCATTCGACGCTCACACACTGACAAATGCTGACCAACCCATTAGGCTGCCAGGATGACTCTGGCCTGGAAAATTCGATGCCTCTTCTCTACCGCCTGGCACTGCCCGCGCTGTGCCTGTCGCTGATACTACCTTGTGCCGCGCCCGTCATGGCCGCCGACCCGGCGCCGGCGCAGAAGCCCGCCGAAAAGCCGGTGGAGCGCCAGCCCCTGCTCGAGCGTAGCCAGGAAGACGCGACCGCGCTGGAACGCCAATTGCCCCAGCAGGAACAACAGCAACTGCAAGCCGGCGGCGACAGTTTCCTGGCCTTGTGGAAACCGGCCAACACGCCTTCGCCCCTGGGCGCGGTGATCCTGATTCCCGGTGCCGGCGAAACCGCTGACTGGCCCCAGGCAATCGGCCCGTTGCGGCGCAAGTTCCCGGATGCGCAGTGGAGCAGCCTGAGCCTGACCCTGCCGGACCTGCAAAGCGACGCGATCCAGCCACGGGTGGACGAAGCGCCCAAGGCACCGGCGGCGACCGCCAGTAACAGCAAGGACGCCAGCACCACGGCCAAGCCCATCGAACAGGCGGCCAGCGCCGAAGCCGAGGTGGTCGACCAGGCCGCCGTGCAAACCGCTGAAGATCAGTTGAAAGCCGACGCAGAGCGGATCTTCGCACGAATCGACGCGGCGATTGCCTATGCCAAGCAGCAAAATGCTCGCAGTGTGGTTCTCCTGGGCCATGGCACCGGCGCTTACTGGGCGGCCCGCTACATGAGCGAAAAGCCTTCGCCACAGATCCAGAAACTGCTCCTGGTGGCCGCGCAGACGCCGACCACTGCGCCACAGAACCTGGCTCAGATCACCCCTGGACTGAAACTGGCGACGGCGGATTTCTTCTACCAGGACCGGCCGCTGGATCGCAAAGCCGCACTGGAGCGGTTGCAGGCCAGCAAGCGGCAGAAAACCACAAGCTACAACCAGATCGCGCTGAAGGCCCTGCCGGGCAATGCCGGGCAGGAACAGTTATTCCGGCGCATCCGTGGCTGGTTGAACCCGCAGGATGTGGGCGGTCTCTGAAACGTAGCGCCTAACGGAAATCCCTGCGCTCGCGAATCAGCACATAGGCATTGTGCAAATCGCGGGTTTTTTCCGTGGCCTCGCGCACTTGTAGAGGCGTCGCGCCACTGCCCGCGATCTTGTCAGGGTGGTGGCGACTGAGCAGGCGCCGATAAGCCCGCTTGATTTGCGCCGGCTCACTGTTGGCCGCCACGCCCAATAACACCAGCGCTTCCTCATAAGTCCCGGTCGTGTTCGACAGCACCTTGCGCCCCGGCTCGTAGTCATGGGCCAGGGCCTGGACCTGATGGCTGGTCCAACCCAGCCATTTGCCCCAGAGCATGATCAACTCACGCTCCGTCGTCCCGACCCGACCGTCGGCCCAGACCATTCGCCAGCACGCCCGCAAAACGCCTTCGGCGGCATGGGGCTGGGCCTTCAGGTGATTCAGGTAGCCGCGCAGTCGATCATTCCCCGACTTGCCCCGGTTGAACGCGGCAATCGCCCGGCGCCGCGCCGCATCAGCCATATCCAGTTGACGCATTTCCTCGCGCGCCTGCTGGATATGTCCGTCGACCACCTGCCCATCGCTCTTGGCCAGTCGCCCCAACAAGACAAACAGCAATTCATCGTTGCGTAACGCCGGCTTGCCCCCCAGGCGCTCGCGCAAATGGGCAAGGCTGTGCAATTGCAGGCGCCGATCCAGCGCCTGCCCGAGTAACGCGCCCAACATGGCCCCCGGAATACTGGCGATCGCAAAACCCGCCCCGGCTCCAATCAGAGTCCCTGGCCACAACATAATCAGTGTCTCTCTTTCAACAATTGCTCGACTTGCGCCAGGCGCTCCACGGTGCCGACATCCACCCAGTGTCCGTGCATGTGCTCTCCACTCACCAGCCCCCGCGCCATCGCCTCGCGCCACAACGGCGCGATCTTGAAGGCGCCGTCCGAGCAGGCGGCAAACAGTTGCGGGTGCAGGACTGAAATACCGCTGTAGGTCAGCTTCTCGCCCAGCGCCCCACCGTCATGCAGTTGGCCGTCGAGCAGGTTGAAGTCGCCCCCGGCCGGGTGGTGTGGCGGATTGTCGACCATGACCAGATGCGCCAGACCGGCAATCGGCCGACGTAGCGAAGCAAAGTCATAGTCAGTCCAGATGTCGCCATTGACCACCAGGAAGGGCTCATCACCCAACAGCGGCAACGCACGGAAGATACCACCACCGGTTTCCAGCGGCTCCCCCTCGGGCGAATAGGCGATGCTCAGGCCATAGCGGGAACCGTCGCCGAGGTAGTCTTCGATCTGCTGTCCCAACCAGGCGTGGTTGATCACCACCTCCTTGAACCCGGCGGCCGCCAGCGCCCGCAGGTGATAGTCGATCAGCGGCGTGCCGTTGGCACGGATCAGCGGCTTGGGGGTGTGCAAGGTCAACGGACGCATCCGCTCGCCTTTGCCGGCAGCCAGGATCATTGCCTTCATACCTCGGCCCCCACCGGCCGACGCAGGCTGGCCAGCAACTCGCCCAGTTCGGCCAGCTCCGGACGGCGCGCTACCACCGCTTCTATATAAGCGAAGAAGCGCGGTACATCGGCCAGGTAACGTGGCTTGCCGTCACGATGGCAGATGCGCGCAAAGATCCCGATCACTTTCAGATGACGTTGCACGCCCATCAGGTCGCTGGCCCGGAGGAATTCCTCGAAATCGGCCTGTACCGCGATACCGGCACCCGTCGCCTTCTGCCAATAATCCTGCAGCCAACCCCGTACCCGGGCCTCGGGCCAACTGAGGAAGGCGTCCTTGAACAGGCAGGTGATGTCGTAGGTCACCGGCCCATAGACCGCATCCTGGAAATCCAGCACACCAGGGTTGGGCTCGCTGGCCATCAGGTTGCGCGGCATATAGTCACGGTGCACCAGCACTTTCGGCTGGGCCAGGGCGCTGTCGATCAGCCGGTCGCTGACCCGTTGCCACATCGCCAACTGCGCGGGATCGAAAGCGCGGCCCAGCTCATGCCCGACGTACCACTCGGGAAACAGCTCCAGCTCACGGCGCAGCAAGGCCACGTCATAACTCGGCAGTTCGCTGTCCATCGGCAGTTGCTGGAAAGCCAGCAAGGCGTCGATGGCATCGGCGAACAACCCATCGGCGTTGTCGCTGTCGATCACGTCCAGATAGGTCTGGTTGCCCAGGTCATTGAGCAAAAGAAAACCGTTTTCCAGATCCTGCGCGTGAATTTTCGGCACGTTGATTCCGGATTTCGCCAGCAAATGGGCGATATCCACGAAGGGTTTGCAGTTTTCCCGGGGTGGTGGGGCATCCATGACGATCAAACTACGGCCCCCGCCCTCCCAGCGGAAGTAGCGTCGAAAACTCGCGTCACTGCTGGCCGCGGTCAACGTAGCCGGGGGGATGGTGCCCCAGCCTTCGCCCAGAAAGAGCGTTTCCAACTGCCGATCCAGCCAAACTTTCAGGTGTTGCAAGCGTACATCTTGGTCAGGCATTACATGGGTCTCCGACGACGCTAGCCGTCAAGCGGGTGTTGCTTTATTATCCAGCATCTTGTGCGACACGCGTAGCGTGCCTCCAGCTTGGCGATGAGGAGTCATCGTCAGGGGTTTCTCTACTGAGAACCAATAGTCCGGCACCCAATCCGGGAAACAAAACCGCCCAAGAGGTCCATCGCTTAAAAGGACTCGTTGACGCTGCGGCGCAATAGCGAAACCCAAAGGCCGCCCAGCACTCGGACGCGCGGCTATGGTCCCTCAAGGACCGGGAGTGCTCTGTCACAGCGCAGGAATCGACATGCATAAGCGTCGAATTCATACAGCAGATGTATCGGCAGGCCAGGCAGATCTCCACAATTGTTTTTCAGGAGTTCTGTCCAGACTGACCGGCAACTTTGGCTTGATGATTGCCGTTTTCACAGCAGTCATGGTTATGGCCATCCATCTCGACAAGTAGCGCTTCACATCGGCCGTTTGGCCTCACCCTGGCGGGAAGAATCCCCGCAGGGGTTCCTCTTGCCTGAAAACAGGAGGAAACATCATCTCGACAGGCCGCTCAAGGTCCCTGTCAATTTCCAACCGGAGACACGAGCGAAAGCTCTGTCTGTCATTGTCCAACCATTGCCTTCATGGAGTGGGAGCGGACTCGTTGTGCGACCAACGATAGCCTAGGAAGACATGCGTCACTGGTAACGGTGAGGTATGAAGCTCTTCCAACAACGTAGCCCCCGCAAGGGCGTGAACTTACCGCGAGGTAAGCCATGGATGCTCGGAGCAGTACCGGGTTGAGGCGCTAGGCTGGCTGGCACGGGTAACGTAAGTGAACTGCTGATAAACGCCGTAAGGATAACCATGCCCAAACTGCTGTCAGGCATGAACCAAAAAGGTGCGGGGCCAGTTATTCCTGTGGGATGTGGGAATACGTCGCTACAAAGGCCCCCGGTGGAAAGGCAGACCCTAAACCAATCGTGTGACAGGCAGGGAACGTGGTAAGCCCGTATGGCTGCCTTCGGGCAGGTGAACCGCAAGGGGATCTGTTGGCTATGCGGGTATGGGATCGCAGAGAAAGCGAACGCCGGACTGTAATCGTTCGGATAGGGGTTGGAACATCACCCCACGGGAAACCGGGCAGACTTCTGCGTGGTCTTTTATCGCATGAATGCTGAGTGAGACTGTCTCAATGAACACGGAGGTCCCGCGGTAGTGGACCTTCTATTAACCCACCCTGACGGGGACGTCCATTCCCGTCAGGGGATGCATACGTCTTCGCTTGGGGAAACTTGAGAGGAAGGCAGCATGTTAGAACACAGCCAAATGGCCGTGTCTGCGCCTTCCGGCGCTCCGCAACAATGGCACGACATCGATTGGTGCCGAGTCCAGCGGAACGTCCGGGCGATGCAGTTACGGATTGCGAAGGCTTGTAGGGAAGGCGACTGGCGCAGAGTGAAAGCCCTGCAACGAATGCTGACCCGCTCACCCTCGGCCAGATATCTGGCCGTACGGCGAGTCACTGAAAACCAGGGCAAGCGTACGGCGGGAGTCGACCGCGTGCTCTGGGATACACCCGACGCCAAATGGAAAGCGGTCGATGGAATGAAGCGGCACGGATACAAGCCCCGGCCCTTAAGGCGGGTATTTATTCCAAAGTCGAATGGAAAGGAACGCCCTCTGGGCATCCCGACCATGGCGGACAGAGCAATGCAAGCGCTGCATCTGCTAGCTCTGGCCCCCATTGCTGAAACTACCGGTGATCCGAACAGCTACGGCTTTAGGATCGAAAGATCCACGGCGGATGCAATGGGACAGCTGTTCGTTTGCCTATCCAAGAAGCTCTCAGCCAAATGGGTTTTGGAAGCGGACATAAAAGGTTGCTTCGACCATATCAACCACGACTGGCTGATCAACAACGTCCCTACGGACAAAGTGATCCTTCGGAAATGGTTAAAAGCTGGAGTGATTCATAAAGGCCAGCTACAGGCAACGGATGCCGGTACGCCACAAGGCGGGATTATCTCGCCGACCTTGGCAAACATGACGTTGGATGGCCTGGAAACACAGCTCAAGCAACATCTGGGCGTGACAAAGGCCAAGAAGCTGAAAATCAACGTGGTGCGGTATGCGGACGATTTCGTCATCACCAGCGACTCGAAAGAGGTACTGGAAAATGAGGTCCGCCCTTGGATAGAGCATTTTCTGGCGGTACGCGGACTACAGCTCTCTCCCGAGAAAACGCACGTCATTCACATTGAGAAGGGCTTTGATTTTCTGGGTTGGAATTTCCGCAAGTACGATGGGAAGCTTCTGATCAAGCCAAGCAAGAAAAACGCGAAAGCGTTCTACCGCAAGGTAAAGGAGGTCATCAGTACCAACAAAGCGGTATCACAGGAGGATCTGATCCACCTGCTGAACCCAATGCTGCGGGGCTGGGCACTGTATCACCAACCCGTAGTAGCCAAGAAAGCGTACAGCCGCATGGATTTCCAAATATTCCAAGCAATATGGCGCTGGGCAAGACGGAGGCACTCGAACAAAAGCCTCGACTGGATCAGAAAGAAATATTTTCAGACCGTCGATGGCCGAAATTGGGTGTTCTGCACCACGTTACTGACAGAGGCAGGTGACAAGAGGGCGATCAGGCTGTACACCCTGGAGGATACGCCGATCGAGAGGCACAGAAAAATCAGCGGGGAATACAACCCGTTTGATCCTGAGATGGAAGAAATGGGCGAGAAGCTTCGGATGTCCCGGATGTTCGGGAAGCTGAAATACCGCAAGCAGGTATCAACCCTGTTTCAATCACAACAAGGGCTCTGTCTACTTTGCAAGAACCCCATAACTAGGGAGACTGGGTGGCATGACCACCACATCATTTATCGCTCACAAGGCGGTGGTGACTCGCTAAACAACCGGGTACTATTGCATCCCATTTGCCACCAGCAGCTTCACGCTCGTGGTTTGACAGTGTGCAAACCGGCTCCCGATTCTGGGGGTTCAATAAAGACTTGAGCCGTATGCGCTGAAAGGCGCACGTACGGTTTTTAGGGGGGAGCAGGCCAGAGATGGTCTGTTCCTACCCAACTTTCTGACCATCGATAGGCGTGTGACCCCCACCGCGGGCAGATGGCACGCAGGAAGCCCGGACTAATAAGATGGCATTGAAATCCCCCGCGTTTCGTAAAAAATTCCCGTTGCTGGTTACCGGCGGTTTGCTGGCTCTGCAACCTCTTGCCACTCCGTTCGCGGTCGCTGCGGAACAGTATGACTGTTCCGTCTCTGCTTCCGGTGCCTGGGACTGTGCGCCCAAAACCACTACGGCCCAGTTGCCACCTCGCCCCGTGCATGACGGTAATGCCGAGGCTTTGGGCACTGCCGCCACGGCGGACAGCGGTTCCAGCAGCGAGAAGGCTGCGGGCCCGGTACTGGTCACCGAGGCCAAGGGTCGTGGTCTGAAGTCGCGCAGTGCCGACTACAGTCACCTCGACTGGGTCCCGCGTGACAAGCTGACGCCTGCCCAGTTGGCCGAAACCGGTCCTTATTGCTCTGGTTCCTATATCGAACCGATTCGTCCTGGCATGAATGACACGACGAATAAAAGTGATGCGCCGACCTTCATCGGGGCCAAGGCCTCGCGTTATGAACAGGACAAGCAGGTCGCGACACTGGCCGGCGACGTGGTCATGCGCCAGGGCAGCATGCAGGTCGAGGCTGATGAAGCCAGCCTGTACCAGGCGGAAAACCGTGGCGAGCTGAACGGCAACGTTCGTGTTCGCGACCAGGGCGCCCTGCTGGTCGGTGACCATGCCGAGGTGCAGCTGGACACGGGTGAATCGCGGGTCGACAACGCCGAATACGTGATGCACAAGTCGCGGGTCCGCGGTAACGCGCTGTACGCCAAGCGCGCCGAGAACTCGATCATTCGCCTCAAGGACGGTACGTACACCACGTGCGAACCGAACAGCAACGCCTGGCAGCTCAAGGGTAATAACATCACCCTGAACCCGGCGACCGGTTTCGGTACGGCGACCAACGTGACCTTGCGGGTCAAGGACATTCCGGTTCTCTACACCCCGTACATCTACTTCCCGATCGACGACCGTCGTCAGTCCGGTTTCCTGCCGCCGAGCTTCTCCAGCGACAGCACCTCAGGCTTCAACCTGACCACGCCTTATTACTTCAACCTGGCACCGAACTACGATGCCACGTTGTATCCGCACTACATGAGCAAGCGCGGCATGTTGACCGAGGGCGAGTTCCGCTACCTGACCAAGTCCACCGAAGGTCAGTTCGGCGGTGCATTCCTGAGTGACGAAAGTAACGACCGTTCCAAGCAGTCGGACGCGACCAAAGATCGCTACATGGTCAACTGGCAGCACAAGGGCGGCTTGGATTCACGTGTACTGACCACGGTCGACTACACCAAGATCAGCGATCCGTATTACTTCCAGGATCTGCAGAGCAACCAGGTCGGTGTCAGAAGCGTCGACTATGTGAACCAGCAGGCCACGGCAAGCTATCGCGGTGACGACTTCACCGCCCAGGTGAACGTGCAGGCCTATGAGCTGGCGAGCGTGGCGGTTATCACACCGTACAACCGCCTGCCACAGATCACCTTCAACGGCAGCCTGCCTTATCATCCGGAAGGCCTCAATTTCACCTATGAAACTGAAGCCGTTCGTTTCGAGCGAAGCCTGGAAAACGGTACCTTCTCTGATAAGGATGGCGTCACCTCGCCACGCCTGGACACCAACGTGACCGGCCTGGCTCGCGCCAACGGCGACCGTTTGAACCTCAAGCCGGGGGTCAACCTGCCGCTGAACTGGACGTATGGCTTTATCACGCCGTCGCTCAAATATCAGTACACCCAATACGATCTGGATCTCAGTTCGCAGGGTCAAGCTCAAATCCTGGCAGCCCAGGCGGCTAATCCGAACTACATCGGCGGAACCTACAGCAGCTCGCAAAGCCGTGGCGTCCCTATCGCCAGCATCGACAGCGGCCTGTACTTCGACCGCAACACCGAACTGTTCGGCACCAACTATCGCCAGACCCTGGAACCGCGCCTGTTCTATCTCTATGTTCCGGAGAAAGACCAGAAAGACATTCCCGTGTTCGATACCGGCGAATACAGCTTCAACTATGCCTCGCTGTTCCGTGAAAACCGTTTCTCCGGCAACGACCGCGTCGGTGACGAGAACAAGCTGTCCCTGGGTGTCACCAGCCGCTGGATCGAAGACAACGGTTTCGAACGTCAGCGCGTGAGTGTCGGCCAGGCTTACTACTTCAAAGATCGAACCGTGCAATTGCCAGGTGTCGACTTCAATACCCGTGCCGACGCCAAGACCAATGTCTCGCCGTACGCCCTGGAATACGCCTACAACTTCAACCGCGACTGGCGCGCCACGGCCGACTACAACTGGGACCCGGAAAGCCACAAACCGCGTTCCGGCAGTGCGATGTTCCACTACCAGCCTGAAGACAACCCGAACAAGGTCATCAACGCCGGCTATCGCTATCGCAACGACCAGGTGATCTACAACCAGAACACTGGCCAATGGCAGTTCGGCGGCGACTACGGCACACCTGGCCAACCCGGCTACGTGAAGGACTACTACAAGATCGAGCAGCACGACTTCTCGGTCATCTGGCCGGTTGTTCCACAGTGGAACGTCATCAGCCGCTGGCAGTACGACTACAACCGCAACCGTACCCTGGAAGCCTTCGGTGGCTTCGAGTACGACAACTGCTGCTGGAAGCTGCGCCTGATCAACCGCTACTGGGTCCAGTATGACGAGTTCAGTCAACAGGCTCCGCAAAACGAACGAGGCGACCACGGTATCTTCCTTCAGTTTGTACTGAAGGGCCTGGGTGGCGTCATGGGCAACAAAGTCGAGAGCTTCCTCGACAAAGGCATCCAAGGTTATCGTGAACGTGAAGATCAAGCTTTCTGATTGTCTGCGCCCGCTGATGCTGGGCGCGCTGGTCCTGAGTGCGGCGGTTCACGCCGCTGTGCAGCCCCTCGACAACGTCGTGGCCATCGTCGACAACGATGTGATCATGCAGAGCCAACTGGACCAGCGTGTCCACGAGGTTCAGCAGACCATCGCCAAACGCGGGGGCGGCGTGCCGCCCACCAGCGTCCTCGACCAACAGGTCCTGGATCGCTTGATCGTCGAAAACCTGCAATTGCAGATCGGCGAGCGCTCGGGTATTCGCATCAGCGATGATGAGTTGAACCAGGCCATCGGCACCATTGCCCAGCGCAACAACATGAGCATCGATCAATTCCGCGCGGCCCTGACCCACGACGGCCTCTCCTATGAGGACGCCCGTGACCAGGTTCGCCGGGAAATGATCATCAGCCGTGTGCGTCAGCGTCGTGTCGCCGAGCGGGTCCAGGTGTCGGAGCAGGAAGTGAAGAACTTCCTCGCCTCGGACCTGGGCAAGATGCAGCTCTCCGAAGAACTGCACCTGGCCAATATCCTCGTGTCGACCCCGGACAGCGCCAACTCGCAAGTCATCCAGGCCGCCGCGACCCAGGCCCAGGACCTCTACCGGCAACTCAAGCAAGGCGCTGACTTCAGTCAGTTGGCCATTGCCCACTCCGGCAGCGATAACGCCCTGGAAGGCGGCGACATGGGCTGGCGCAAGCCGGCTCAATTGCCACCACCGTTCGACCACATGCTCAGCAGCATGGCGGTTGGCGACATCAGCGAACCGACACGCACCCCAGGGGGCTTCATTATCCTGAAGGTCCTGGAGAAGCGCGGTGGCGAAACGCAGATGCGCGACGAAGTGCATGTTCGTCACATCCTGATCAAGCCCAACGCCATTCGCAGCGAAGCCGACACCCAAGCCCTGGCGCAGAAGCTCTACGAGCGGATCTCCAACGGCGAAGACTTCGCTACGCTGGCCAAGAGCTTCTCGGAAGACCCGGGCTCGGCGCTTAACGGCGGCGACCTGAACTGGGTCGACCCGAACGCACTGGTACCGGAATTCCGCGAAGTGATGGCCAAGACCCCGCAAGGTGTCCTGTCCAAGCCGTTCAAGACCCAATACGGCTGGCATGTACTGGAAGTCCTTGGCCGTCGCGCCACCGACAGCACCACCCAGGCACGCGAACAGCAAGCCATGACCGTGCTGCGTAACCGCAAATACGATGAAGAGCTGCAAACCTGGCTGCGTCAGATCCGCGACGAAGCCTACGTTGAAATCAAGCTCCCCGGCGCGGAACAGGCGCCAAAGTGAAACCCCGGCGTTTCGCGTTGACACCCGGCGAGCCGGCGGGCATTGGTCCAGACCTTTGCCTGCTGCTCGCCTCGCAACCCCAGCCTTACCCCCTGATTGCCATTACCAGCCGCGACCTGCTTTCCGAGCGGGCCGCGCAACTGGGCGTGGCTGTCAATCTGCTACCTGTGGCGCCAGGCCAGTGGCCCGACCAACCGGCAGCGGCGGGTAGCTTGTATGTCTGGGATACCCCGCTGGCGAACCCGGTCATCGCCGGGCAACTGGACCAGGCCAATGCCGCCTTTGTCCTGGAAACCCTGACCCGTGCCGGTCAAGGCTGCCTGGACGGCGATTTCGCCGGCATGATCACCGCCCCGGTGCACAAAGGCGTGATCAACGACTCCGGGATCGCCTTTTCCGGCCACACCGAATTCCTCGCCGACCTGACCCACACCCCCCAGGTGGTGATGCTGCTGGCGACCCGGGGACTGCGCGTGGCCCTGGTGACCACCCACCTGCCCCTGCGGCAAGTCGCCGATGCGATTACCCCGGAGCGCCTGGAGCGGGTCACCCGTATCCTGCATTGCGACCTGCGGGAAAAGTTCGGCATTGCCAACCCTCGTATCCTGGTCTGCGGGCTCAACCCCCATGCCGGCGAAGGCGGGCACCTGGGTCACGAAGAAATCGACATCATCGAACCGACATTGGAGCGCTTGCGCGGCGAGGGCATGGACCTGCGTGGCCCGCTGCCTGCCGACACTCTGTTTAACCCCAAATATCTGGAGCACTGCGACGCGGTGCTGGCGATGTACCACGACCAGGGCCTGCCCGTGCTGAAATACAAAGGTTTCGGCGCCGCAGTCAACGTGACCCTGGGCTTGCCGATCATCCGCACGTCGGTCGACCACGGCACCGCCCTGGACCTGGCCGGCAGCGGCAACATCGACACCGGCAGCCTGCAAGTCGCCCTGGAAACCGCCTACCAGATGGCCGAGACCCGTTTATGACCGAGCAATACCAACACCGGGCGCGCAAGCGTTTCGGGCAAAACTTCCTGCACGACGCTGGCGTGATCGACCGCATCCTGCGCGCCATCCATGCCAAACCCGATGACCGCCTGCTGGAAATCGGCCCGGGCCAGGGCGCCCTGACCGAAGGCCTGCTCAACAGCGGTGCACAACTGGATGTCGTCGAGCTGGACAAGGATCTGGTACCGATCCTCAATGAGCAATTCGGCAGCCGAGCCAATTTCAACCTGCACCAGGGCGATGCGCTGAAGTTCGACTTCACCAGCCTGAACCCGGCACCCAACAGCCTGCGGGTGGTCGGCAACCTGCCCTACAACATCTCCACGCCGCTGATCTTCCACCTGCTGCACAACGCCAGCTTGATTCGCGACATGCACTTCATGCTGCAAAAGGAAGTGGTCGAGCGCCTGGCTGCCGGTCCTGGCGGCGGCGACTGGGGACGCCTGTCGATCATGGTCCAGTACCATTGCCGCGTGGAGCATCTGTTCAACGTCGGCCCGGGCGCCTTCAACCCGCCGCCCAAGGTCGACTCGGCCATCGTGCGCCTGGTACCCCACGCCGTCCTGCCCCACCCGGCCAAGGATCATCGCCTGCTGGAGCGCGTCGTGCGCGAAGCCTTCAACCAGCGTCGCAAAACCTTGCGCAATACCCTCAAGGCGCTGCTCAGCAACGCCGAGATCGAAGCCGCCGGCGTCGACGGCAGCCTGCGTCCGGAACAGCTCGACCTGGCCGCCTTCGTGCGCCTGGCCGACAAACTCAGTGAGCAAGCCGTCACAGCCCCCGACGTCGACTGACCCCATCGGTAGCAGGCCAGCGCGCATGTCTGGCCTACTACCCGGGACTTGACCTAGACTGGGCTTCGTCCAGCGTCTCTTGCGCTTCAGCTTCCAAGGCCTCTTGCATGTCCGATCCTCGTTACCAGGTCGACGTCAGCGTCGTCACCCGCTTCCTTGCAGAACAATCGCAACCCGAGCAGAACCGCTTTGCCTTTGCCTACACCATCACGGTGCGGAACAACGGCGAACTGCCCGCCAGGTTGATGTCGCGGCACTGGGTGATCACCGATGGCGACGGTCACGTGGAAGAAGTTCGCGGTGCCGGTGTCGTCGGTCAGCAACCGCTGATCGAGGTCGGCCAGAGCCATACCTACAGCAGCGGCACGGTGATGACGACGAAAGTCGGCAACATGCAGGGCACCTACGAGATGGTGGCCGAGGACGGCAAGCGCTTCAACGCCGTGATCGCCCCCTTCCGCCTTGCCGTACCCGGGGCCCTGCACTGATGGCGGTGTATGCCGTCGGTGACCTGCAAGGCTGTCTGGAACCGCTCAAGTGCCTGCTCGAACGCGTCAAGTTCGACCCTACCCGCGATAAGCTGTGGCTGGTGGGCGACCTGGTCAACCGGGGCCCGCAATCCCTGGAGACCCTGCGCTTTCTCTACGGTATGCGCGAATCGCTGGTCTGTGTGCTGGGCAATCATGACCTGCACCTGCTCGCCGCCGGGCACAATATCGAGCGCCTGAAAAAAAGCGACACGCTGCGTGAGATCCTCGACGCCCCGGATCGGGCCGATCTGCTGGACTGGCTGCGCCGCCAGAAGCTGCTGCACCACGACGCCGAGCGCAACATCGCCCTGGTCCACGCTGGCATCCCCCCCCAGTGGACGCTGAAGAAAGCGCTCAAATACGCCGCCGAAGTGGAAACCGCCTTGCGCGACGACAACCTGCTGACGCTTTTCCTCGACGGCATGTACGGCAATGAGCCGAACAAGTGGGACGGCGATCTGCAGGGCGTGGCCCGCCTGCGGGTGATCACCAACTATTTCACGCGGATGCGCTTCTGCACCGCCGACGGCAAGCTCGACCTCAAGGGCAAGGAAGGCGCCGACACCGCCCCCCGCGGCTACGCCCCCTGGTTCAGCTACAAGGAGCGCAAGACCCAGGGCCTGAAGATCATCTTCGGCCACTGGGCCGCCCTTGAAGGCCGATGCGACGAGCCCGGGATCTTCGCCCTCGACACCGGTTGTGTCTGGGGCGGGGCCATGACCCTGATGAACGTCGATACCGGCGAGCTTCTGACCTGCAAGTGCGATGCCCAGGGTGGCGTTGCTCCGCCACCGACCCTGGCCGAGCGCTTCCGGGCCTGGTTATATCGCTAGACTGTACGACCTACCTGCCCCAGATGGAGCCCATCATGACCGAATTCAAACGTATCCCGCCCGAACAAGCCCAGGCCCTGCGCGAGCAGGGCGCCGTGGTCGTCGACGTCCGCGACCCACAGACCTTTGCCCTGAACCACATCAGTGGCGCCCGTCACCTGGACAACCACAACATCGCCGATTTCATTCGCGCCGCCGACCTCGACGCGCCCACGGTGGTGTGCTGCTACCACGGCAATTCGAGCCAGAGCGCGGCCGCCTACCTGGTCAGCCAGGGCTTCAGTGACGTCTACAGCCTGGACGGTGGCTTTGAGCTGTGGCGCACGACCTATCCGTCAGAAATTGCTCAAGATATTTCCGAATAATTTTTTTCTGCCGCTGGAGCCCGCGGGATTCGCGGGCTAGAGCCTTTCCTGACGAACGGTCAGGCGTAACTAATTGCTCATCTTGACTTGCCCCCGCCGATTCCGAACTATCCTTAAGCGCAGGCCATCCAAATCAGGGGAGAGCCGGTACACCGGCGTACGGGTCATCGGTAGTAATTTTCAAAGTGATCATCGCTTTGAAGGTGTTCTGGGGGGTAAACGGCAACGGCTTTCGCGGTTGCATGCCAGCACTGGACTGACTGATCCGGCACCGGCTCCACGTATCGAGCGAGGTGACGTCATGAGCATTTTCAGCCATTTCCAACAACGCTTCGAATCCACACGGCAAGAAGAACTCACGCTGCAGGAGTACCTTGAGCTGTGCAAAAAGGATCGCAGTGCTTACGCGTCGGCAGCTGAACGGCTGCTACTGGCAATCGGCGAACCCGAACTGCTGGATACGTCCACCAACTCACGGTTGTCGCGCATCTTCTCCAACAAGGTGATCCGGCGCTATCCGGCCTTTGAAGACTTCCACGGGATGGAAGAATGCATCGACCAGATCGTTTCGTATTTCCGCCACGCCGCCCAAGGCCTGGAAGAGAAGAAACAGATCCTTTACCTG
Organism: Pseudomonas gingeri; assembly: GCF_013385425.1. GTDB lineage: Bacteria > Pseudomonadota > Gammaproteobacteria > Pseudomonadales > Pseudomonadaceae > Aquipseudomonas > Aquipseudomonas gingeri_D. The sequence goes on from NZ_JACAQA010000031.1 coordinate 43,146, forward strand.
CTCGGCCCCGTCGGCGGCGGTAAATCGTCCCTGGCCGAAAAGCTGAAACAGCTGATCGAGAAGGTCCCCTTCTACGCCATCAAGGGCTCGCCGGTCTTCGAGTCGCCCCTGGGGTTGTTCAACGCCACTGAAGACGGCGCGATCCTCGAGGAAGACTTCGGGATTCCACGGCGCTACCTGAACACCATCATGTCGCCCTGGGCGACCAAGCGCCTGGCCGAATTCGGCGGCGACATCAGCCAGTTCCGGGTGGTCAAGCTCTACCCCTCGATCCTCAACCAGATCGGCGTGGCCAAGACCGAACCGGGCGACGAAAACAACCAGGACATCTCGGCCCTCGTGGGCAAGGTCGATATCCGCAAACTGGAAGAGTTTCCACAGAACGACGCCGACGCCTACAGCTACTCGGGCGCCCTGTGCCGGGCCAACCAGGGCCTGATGGAGTTCGTGGAAATGTTCAAGGCACCGATCAAGGTGCTCCATCCATTGCTCACCGCGACCCAGGAAGGCAACTACAACAGCACCGAAGGCCTGGGGGCCATTCCGTTCACCGGGATCCTGCTGGCCCACTCCAACGAATCGGAGTGGCACACCTTCCGTAACAACAAGAACAACGAAGCCTTCATCGACCGGATCTACATCGTCAAGGTCCCGTACTGCCTACGGGTCAGCGACGAAGTGAAGATCTACGACAAACTTCTGTTCAACAGCTCCCTGGCCAAGGCCCACTGCGCGCCCGACACCCTGAAGATGCTCGCCCAGTTCACCGTGCTCTCACGCCTCAAGGAGCCGGAAAACTCGAACATCTACTCGAAAATGCGCGTGTACGACGGCGAAAACCTCAAGGACACCGACCCGAAAGCCAAGTCGATCCAGGAGTACCGCGACAGCGCCGGTGTCGACGAAGGCATGAATGGCCTGTCGACCCGTTTCGCCTTCAAGATCCTCTCGAAAGTCTTCAACTTCGATCCCCACGAGATCGCCGCCAACCCGGTGCATTTGCTTTATGTGCTGGAGCAGCAGATCGAACAGGAACAGTTCCAGGCCGAAACCCGTGAGCGCTACCTGCGCTTCCTCAAGGAATACCTGGCACCACGCTATATCGAGTTCATCGGCAAGGAAATCCAGACCGCGTACCTGGAGTCCTACAGCGAGTACGGCCAGAACATCTTCGACCGCTACGTGCTGTACGCGGACTTCTGGATTCAGGATCAGGAATACCGCGACCCGGAAACCGGCGAAATCCTCAACCGCGTGGCCCTGAACGAAGAGCTGGAGAAAATCGAAAAACCGGCCGGTATCAGCAATCCGAAGGATTTCCGCAACGAGATCGTCAACTTCGTCCTGCGTGCCCGGGCCAACAACAATGGCAAGAATCCGACCTGGCTCAGCTACGAGAAGCTGCGGGTGGTGATCGAGAAGAAAATGTTCTCCAACACCGAGGATCTGCTGCCGGTCATCAGTTTCAACGCCAAAGCCAGCAAAGAGGATCAACAGAAGCACAACGACTTCGTCACCCGCATGGTCGAACGTGGCTACACCGACAAACAGGTACGACTGCTCTCCGAGTGGTACCTGCGGGTCAGAAAATCGCAGTAGTAACGGCAGCTGCAAGCGGCTCGCGACAAGCCGCAGGCACGTTTATCGACGTGCCTGCGGTGCAGGAGCCGACCGCTTGTCTTTAAGCTTCCAGCTTGGCGCTTGAAGCTTGTAACTTGAAGCTGTCCGGAGGGCTCCTCATGAGCTATGTGATCGACCGACGTCTCAATGGCAAGAACAAGAGCACGGTGAACCGTCAGCGCTTCCTGCGGCGTTACCGTGACCATATCAAAAAGGCTGTCGAGGAAGCCGTGAGCCGGCGCTCCATTACCGATATGGAGCATGGCGAGCAAATCAGCATCCCCGGCCGCGATATCGATGAGCCCGTGCTGCACCATGGCCGTGGCGGCAAGCAGACCGTGGTGCATCCCGGCAACAAGGAATTCACCAGCGGCGAGCATATCCCCCGGCCACCCGGCGGCGGTGGCGGCCGTGGCCCGGGCAAGGCCGGCAACTCGGGCGAAGGGATGGACGAGTTCTCCTTCCAGATCACCCAGGAAGAGTTTCTCGAGTTCATGTTCGAGGACCTGGAGCTGCCGAACCTGGTCAAACGCAACCTCACCGGCACCGACACCTTCAAGACCGTTCGCGCCGGGATCAGCAACGAGGGCAACCCCTCGCGCATCAACATCATCCGCACCCTGCGCTCGGCCCACGCGCGGCGGATCGCCCTGTCCGGCAGCAGCCGGGCCAAACTCAAGGAAGCCAAGGCCGAGCTGGAGCGTCTGAGACGCGAAGAGCCGGACAACTTCGGCGATATCCAGGAGATCGAGGCGGAAATCGAGAAACTCAGTGCGCGTATCCATCGCATTCCGTTCCTCGACACCTTCGACCTCAAGTACAACCTGCTGGTCAAGCAACCCAACCCCAGTTCCAAGGCCGTTATGTTCTGCCTGATGGACGTGTCCGGCTCCATGACCCAGGCGACCAAGGACATCGCCAAGCGTTTCTTCATCCTGCTGTACCTGTTTCTCAAGCGGAACTACGACAAGATCGAAGTGGTGTTCATCCGCCATCACACCAGCGCCCGGGAAGTCGACGAGGAGGAGTTCTTCTACTCGCGGGAAACCGGCGGCACCATTGTTTCCAGTGCACTGAAGCTGATGCAGGAGATCATGGCCGAACGCTACCCGACCAATGAATGGAACATCTACGCCGCCCAGGCTTCCGACGGCGACAACTGGAACGATGACTCGCCCATCTGCCGCGACATCCTGATCAACCAGATCATGCCGTTCGTGCAGTACTACACTTACGTAGAGATCACCCCCCGCGAACATCAGGCCCTGTGGTACGAATACGAACGCATCAGCGAGGCGTTCGGCGATACGTTTGCCCAGCAGCAGCTGGTGTCGGCCGGCGATATCTACCCGGTCTTCCGTGAACTCTTCCAGCGCAGGTTAGTGACATGACCGCCAGAGAGCCGAAACAACAGAAACGCCAACCCCTCTCCACCGGTTCGGAGTGGACCTTTGAGCTGATCCAGGCCTACGACCGCGAAATCAGTCGTATCGCCAATCGTTATGCCCTGGATACCTACCCCAACCAGATCGAAGTCATTACCGCCGAACAGATGATGGACGCCTATGCCTCCGTCGGCATGCCCCTGGGTTATCACCATTGGTCCTACGGCAAACACTTTCTAAGTACGGAAAAGTCCTACAGCCGCGGCCAGATGGGCCTGGCCTACGAGATCGTGATCAACTCGGACCCGTGCATTGCCTACCTGATGGAAGAAAACACCATCTGCATGCAGGCACTGGTGGTGGCCCATGCCTGCTATGGCCACAACAGCTTCTTCAAGGGCAACTACCTGTTCCGCACCTGGACCGACGCCAGCTCGATCATCGATTACCTGGTCTTCGCCAAGCAGTACATCATGCAATGCGAGGAGCGCCATGGCATCGACGCGGTCGAAGACCTGCTCGACTCCTGCCACGCCCTGATGAATTACGGCGTCGACCGCTACAAACGCCCCTACCCGATTTCCGCCGAAGAGGAGCGGCGCCGGCAGAAGGACCGCGAAGAGCACCTGCAAAAGCAGATCAACGACCTGTGGCGCACCATTCCCAAGGGCGCGGACAAGTTCAGCGACAAGGACAATGCACGCTTCCCCGCCGAACCCCAGGAAAATATCCTCTATTTCATCGAAAAACACGCGCCGTTGCTGGAGCCCTGGCAGCGGGAAATCGTCCGGATCGTGCGCAAGATCGCGCAGTACTTCTATCCCCAGCGCCAGACCCAGGTGATGAACGAAGGCTGGGCAACCTTCTGGCACTACACCCTGATGAACGATCTCTACGACGAAGGCCTGGTCACCGACGGTTTCATGATGGAGTTCCTCACCTCCCACACCAGCGTGGTCTTCCAACCGGGCTTCGACAGCCCCTACTACAGCGGCATCAACCCCTATGCCCTGGGCTTTGCCATGTACCGCGACATTCGGCGGATGTGTGAGTCCCCCACGGAAGAAGACCGTCGCTGGTTCCCGGAACTGGCCGGCAGCGACTGGCTCTCGAGCATCAAGTTCGCCATGAGCAGTTTCAAGGACGAGAGCTTTATCCTGCAGTACCTGTCACCCAAAGTGATTCGCGACCTCAAGCTGTTCAGCATCCTCGATGACGATCAGCGCGACGACCTGCTGGTGCCGGCCATCCATGACGAAGGCGGCTACCGGATCATCCGTGAAACCCTGGCCGCCCAGTACAACCTGGGCAACCGCGAGCCCAACGTGCAGATCTGGAGCATCGACCGCCGCGGCGACCGCTCACTGACCCTGCGTCACCAGCAACACGACCGCAAACCCCTGGGCGACTCCACCGAGGAAGTGCTCAAGCACCTGCACCGCCTCTGGGGCTTCGATATTCACCTGGAAACCCTGCAAGGCGATCAGGTCATGAAAACCCATCACGTCCCACCCAAGGGCGAGCACGGCGAAGGGGAGTACGGTCGACTGGACCTGGCCGTGATTCATCTCTGAGCAACTCCTCACCTCCGTTGACGCGATTCACGGGTTATCCTGTCGTGCCAACGGAGGTTTTTCATGCAGATTTATAAAGTCGGCGGCGCGGTCCGCGATCGCCTGCTGGGTCAGCCGGTTACCGATATCGACTGGGTGGTGGTGGGTGCCAGCGCCGAAGAGATGCTCGCCAAGGGGTTTCGCCCGGTCGGTGCGGACTTTCCGGTTTTTCTTCATCCATCCAGTGGCGAGGAATATGCCCTGGCCCGAACCGAACGCAAAAGCGGACGCGGTTATGGCGGGTTCACGTTCCACGCCAGCCCCGATGTCACCCTGGAAGAGGACCTGATCCGCCGGGACCTGACCATCAATGCCATGGCTGAAGACGAGCACGGCAAGCTGACCGATCCCTATCACGGCCAGGCGGATCTCGCCGCCCGCCTTCTACGTCATGTTTCCCCCGCATTTGCCGAAGATCCCCTCCGGGTTCTGCGCGTTGCCCGCTTTGCCGCGCGCTATGCCGCCATGGGTTTCAAGGTCGCCCCCGAGACCCTGGCCCTGATGCGCCAACTGGCCGAATCGGGCGAACTGCAGGCCCTGACACCAGAGCGCAGCTGGAAAGAAATCTCCCGGGCCCTGATGGAAGACCAGCCCCAGGTGTTTATCCAGGTGTTGCGCGACTGCGACGCGCTCGCCGTGCTGTTTCCGGAAGTCGACGCGCTGTTCGGGGTGCCGCAACCCGAGGCCCATCACCCGGAAATCGACAGCGGCGTACACACCCTGAGCGTCCTGGAGCAAGCCGCACGCCAGCAGCAACCACTGACCGTGCGCTGGGCCTGCCTGCTGCACGACCTCGGCAAGGGACTGACACCCGAAAGCGAGTGGCCCAAGCATATTGCCCACGAGTTCAAGGGACTTAAGCTGATCAAGGCGGTGAACGAGCGCTACAAGGCGCCACGCGACTGCCAGGAACTGGCCTTGCTGGTGGGCGAATACCACACCCATGGCCATCGTGCCCTGGAGCTCAAGGCCTCGACCTTGCTGGAGTTGTTGCAGAGTTTCGATGTCTATCGACGCCCGCAGCGTTTCGAGGAATTTATCGCCGCGTGCGAGATGGATGCGCGGGGGCGCCTGGGGCTGGAGGAGCGGACTTATCCACAGGCGGACTATTTACGCGGGGCTGCGACGGTCGCCAAGGCAGTCGCGGTTCAACCGCTGCTGGAGCAAGGCTTCAAAGGGCCGGAGTTGGGTGAAGCGCTCAAACGTGAGCGCCTGAAAGCCCTCAAGGCCTACAAGGAGCAGGCCGCAGGCTAGGTGCGCAAAAGATCAGGGGGCGTCAGTTGTCCCCCACGCCATTCAAACGCCACGGGGGCCAGCACCTGATCGATCTGCGCCTCTTCCCACAACATTGCGAAAGACTTCCCCGCCTCTGGATGCAAACGGTCCGGCGCAATCAGCGCCAACGGCCACAACACAAAGGCATTCTTGAGAATTTCCGCCCGCGGCAGGATCAGCCCGTCGAAATTCCCGACCTGCTCACCATACAACAGCACATCGATATCCAGCGGCAGGCCCTTGCGGTCCGGCGCATAACGGCCATTGTCGGCCTCGATGAACTTCAACCGGCGGTCCAGCTCCAGCAACGGCAGGTCGGTAAACGCCGACACCACCAGATTGAAGAACGGCCCGCTCTTGATGCCCACCGGCTGGCTTTCGAACACCGCCGAACAGCGGATATCCACCAGGAACGCGGCCAGTGCGTCCAACCCGGCACACAAGTGGGTTTCGCGCTCGATATTACTGCCGAGCCCGAGATAAACCTGAGTTAGCGACATCCGCGCTCAATCTCCACACCCACGCCCCTGGCCGCCGCAACGGCCCCCGGCTTGGTCAGTTTGAGGTGCAACCAGGGAATCTGGAACTCGCTCATCAGCACCTGGGCCAGACGTTCGGCGAAGGTTTCCACCAGTTGGAACTGCGACTGCTCGGCAAACAGCTGGATGCGCGCAGAAACACTCGCATAATCGAGAGCCAGGCTCAGATCGTCGCCGGCCGCCGCCGGGCGGTTGTCCCAGGCAAAACTGAGATCAAGGCGCAGGCACTGACGGATGCCGCGCTCCCAGTCATAGGCACCGATCACGGTATCGACTTCCAGGCCCTCGATAAACACTCTGTCCAAGCACTTCTCTCCGCAGCACGACAAGGGCGCAATGCGCCGTTAGAATCAGGGCGTCCCCGCCCGGAATAGTTAGCATGTTTTGGTTACTGGCGATCCTCGCCTACCTGCTCGGCTCTCTGTCCTTTGCCATTTTGCTCAGCCGCCTCACGGGAAATCCCGATCCGCGAATGAGTGGCTCGGGCAATGCCGGCGCGACCAACATGCTGCGCCTGGCCGGCAAGAAGCTGGCCATCCTGACCTTGCTCGGCGACCTCTGCAAAGGCCTGCTGCCGGTGCTGATCGCCGGCTACGCCGGGCTGTCGCTCCAACAGCAAGCCTGGGTCGGGCTCTGCGCCGTCCTCGGCCACCTGTTTCCGTTGTACTTCCGCTTTCGCGGCGGCAAAGGCGTCGCCACGGCTGCCGGCATGCTGCTGGGGCTGTATCCCCCCGCTGCCCTGCTGGCCCTGCTGACCTGGCTGCTGACCTTCTACCTCACCCGCACCAGCTCGCTGGCCGCCCTGATCGCCACGCCACTGACCCTGCCGCTGCTGGCCTGGCAGGAACCGGCCGCATTGCTGCCGATGAGCGTGGTGACCGGGCTGATCGTCTGGCGCCATCGCGGCAATCTACGCGACCTTTTCGCAGGGCGCGAACGACATTTCTGATCCTGATCGTGAAGGTGACTCACGCGCCACCTTGCACCGATCCCACTCAAATCGCCGACAACTGCTCCATCGGCCAGCGTGCCTGCACGCTGATCGCCAGGCTTTCCTTCTGTCCGGCCTGCAAGCGCTGGCACCCGGCAAACGCAATCATCGCGCCATTATCGGTGCAGAACTCGGGACGGGCATAGAACACGTCGCCCTTCATCTCACCGAGCATCTTTTCCAACGAAACACGCAGGGCCTTGTTGGCGCTGACGCCCCCGGCGATCACCAGACGCTTCATGCCCGCCTGCTTCAACGCACGCTTGCATTTGATGGTCAAAGTCTCCACCACCGCCTGCTGGAAGGCCAGCGAGATGTCGCAACGGGTTTGCTCGCCGTCGTCTCCAGTGCTCGCGCACTGCTGCCAGGTATTCAGGGCGAAGGTTTTCAAACCACTGAAACTGAAATCCAGCCCCGGGCGATCGCACATCGGCCGCGGGAAGACGAAGCGCCCCGCTACACCCTGCTCGGCCAGGCGGGCGATTTCCGGACCGCCCGGATAATTGAGCCCCATCATCTTCGCGGTCTTGTCGAAAGCTTCGCCGGCCGCGTCATCCAGGCTTTCCCCCAGCAACGCGTATTGGCCGATGCCATCGACCCGAACCAGCTGCGTGTGCCCGCCGGAGACCAACAAAGCGACGAACGGAAACTCCGGCGGTCGCTCCTCCAGCATCGGCGCCAATAAATGGCCTTCCATGTGATGCACACCCAGGGCCGGTATATCCCAGGCAAAAGCCAGGGCCTGGGCGCACGAAGCCCCGACCAGCAAGGCCCCGACCAGACCCGGACCGGCCGTGTAGGCAATCGCGTCGATCTCGGTCGGCGCGCAGTCGGCCTCGGCCAGGACCTGGCGGATCAACGGCAGCATGCGCTTGACGTGATCGCGCGAGGCCAGCTCCGGCACCACGCCACCATAGGCGCGATGCAAGTCGATCTGACTGAACAACGCATCGGCGAGAAGCCCGCGTTCACTGTCATACAGCGCGACGCCGGTTTCGTCGCAGGAGGTTTCTAATCCCAGTACTAGCATGGGTTTGCGCCTTGTAGAGGCTAGATTCGAAGGCGCGCATAATAGTCGTCACTCCAGGCCCCTACCAGCGGTTTTCGATCAGAGGCTTTGCATTCCGCGTCATGAGGGGTTAACATCCGCAACCCTTAAAAACCGACGATCTCCAGTGCGCTTTTGCCTGAGGACGTCGACCCCGGTAATGAATGAAGGTAGCTCTGGATGCCAGCCGTCAAAGTTAAAGAGAACGAACCCTTCGACGTAGCTCTGCGTCGTTTCAAGCGCTCCTGCGAAAAAGCCGGTGTTCTGGCTGAAGTTCGTAGCCGCGAATTTTACGAGAAGCCGACTTCTGAGCGTAAGCGCAAGGCAGCAGCTGCTGTTAAGCGTCACGCCAAGAAAGTTCAGCGCGAACAGCGCCGCGCCGTTCGTCTGTACTAATACACAGACGTTCGTTGCAAGCTTCTGCCAAGCCCGGCCCTCAGCCGGGCTAATGGCATTTGCGGATATCGCTTGATGCTTCACCGTCGAAGCCGCCGATGCGACCCAGACGAACCTGCTTGACCCCGTCAGACCTGGCACTTGCCAGCGGTGCGCGTCTTTCTGACGAGCCTTCCAAGGCTACCGACGAGCACACCCTTTCCGTTCCAGCTATCGAGCACTCTGCGATGATGAGAACGCCATGGCCGGGCTAATTCCCCAAAGCTTTATTGACGACCTTCTCAACCGCACCGACATCGTCGACGTGGTGAGCTCCCGTGTGCAACTGAAAAAAGCCGGCAAGAACTACACCGCCTGCTGCCCGTTCCACAAGGAAAAGACACCGTCCTTCAGCGTCAGCCCGGACAAGCAGTTCTACTACTGCTTTGGCTGCGGCGCTGGCGGCAACGCCCTCGGCTTCCTCATGGACCACGACAACCTGGATTTCCCCCAGGCGATCGAGGACCTGGCCAAAGCCGCCGGCATGGAAGTCCCCCGCGAGGAAAGCGGACATGCGCGCAAACCGCGCCAGCCGACCGATTCGCCGCTCTACCCGCTCCTGACCGCGGCCGCCGACTTCTATCGCCAGGCCCTGAAAAGCCATCCGGCGCGCAAGGCGGCGGTGGACTACCTCAAGGGCCGCGGCCTGACCGGTGAAATCGCCCGGGATTTCGGCCTGGGCTTTGCTCCGCCGGGCTGGGACAACCTGTTCAAGCACCTGTCCAGCGACACCCTGCAGCAGAAAGCCATGATCGACGCCGGCCTGCTGATCGAGAACGCCGAAACCGGCAAGCGTTATGACCGTTTCCGCGACCGCGTGATGTTCCCCATCCGCGACAGCCGCGGCCGGATCATCGCCTTCGGCGGCCGGGTGCTGGGCGACGACAAGCCGAAATACCTGAACTCCCCGGAAACCCCGGTGTTTCACAAGGGCCAGGAACTCTACGGCCTGTTCGAGGCGCGCAAGAACAACCGCAACCTCGACGAAATCATCGTCGTCGAAGGCTACATGGACGTCATCGCCCTGGCCCAGCAAGGCCTGCGCAATGCCGTCGCGACCCTGGGCACCGCCACCAGCGAAGAACACCTCAAGCGCCTGTTCCGCGTGGTGCCCAACGTATTGTTCTGCTTCGACGGCGACCAGGCCGGCCGCAACGCTGCCTGGCGTGCACTGGAAGCGACCCTGGGCAGCCTGCAGGATGGCCGCCGCGCGCGCTTCCTGTTCCTGCCCGAAGGCGAAGACCCGGACACCCTGATTCGCGCCGAAGGCACCGACGCCTTCCGCGCCCGGATCAACCAGCACGCGCAGCCCCTGGCGGATTACTTCTTCCAGCAACTGACCGAAGAAGCCGATCCACGCTCGCTGGAGGGCAAGGCACACATGGCCACCCTCGCCGCGCCGTTGATCGACAAGGTGCCGGGCGCCAACCTGCGCACCCTGATGCGCCAGCGCCTCACCCAGATCACCGGCCTGACCCACGAAACCGTCAGCCAACTAGTGCACAGCGCACCGGCCGACGCGCCGCCGGCTTATGACCCCGGTATCGACTATGACGCCATGCCCGACTATTCGGACTATCATGTTCCCCAGCAGGAGGCTTACGCGCCCCAGCAGGAGTGGACGCCGAAAAAGCCCGGTGCGGGCGGCAAGAAGTGGGACAAGAAGCCCTGGGACAAGAACGGCAAGCGCGGCGGCGACCGCGACGAGCCCCGCGGCCCGCGCATCCCGGCCGCCGTCGAGCCACCGACGCTCACCGCCCTGCGCACCCTGGTCCATCACCCGCAACTGGCCGGCAAGGTCGAGACCGCCGGTCACCTCGCGGACGAAGAAAACACCCATGCACAGCTGCTCGTGGCCTTGCTCGAAGCCGTGCAAAAGAATCCTGGGCTAAGCTCATTTCAACTGATATCGCGTTGGCACGGCACTGACCAGGGTCGATTACTCACCCGTCTGGCGGAAAAGGAGTGGCTGATTGAAGGAGAGAACCTTGAACAACAGTTTTTCGACACCATAACCAGCTTGTCAGCCCGTCAAACCGAGCGAAAGCTGGAACAACTCATCAGGAAGTCGCGACAAGGCGATTTGAGCGCTGAAGACAAAATTCAGCTGCTTGAGCTGCTAAAACGCAATCTTCCTGCATCAAACCCGACCTCAACTGGCGCGTGAGGTCATAGCTCGGGTATAATCCTCGGCTTGTTTTTTGCCCGCCAAGACCTTCAGTGGATAGGGTGTTATGTCCGGAAAAGCGCAACAGCAGTCTCGCCTCAAAGAGTTGATCAGCCGTGGTCGTGAGCAGGGTTACCTGACTTACGCCGAGGTCAACGACCACCTGCCGGAGGATATTTCAGATCCGGAACAGGTGGAAGACATCATCCGCATGATCAACGACATGGGGATCAACGTATTCGAGAGTGCTCCGGATGCGGATGCCCTTTTGTTGGCCGAAGCCGATACCGACGAAGCCGCTGCCGAAGAAGCAGCGGCTGCGTTGGCGGCCGTGGAAACCGACATCGGTCGCACTACTGACCCGGTGCGCATGTACATGCGCGAAATGGGTACGGTAGAGCTGCTCACACGTGAAGGCGAAATCGAAATCGCCAAGCGTATCGAGGAAGGCATCCGTGAAGTGATGGGCGCAATCGCGCACTTCCCTGGCACGGTTGATCACATCCTCAGCGAATACGATCGTGTTACCAGCGAAGGCGGTCGGCTGTCCGACGTCCTGAGCGGCTACATCGACCCGGACGACGGCATTGCGCCGCCGGCCGCCGAAGTACCGCCGCCTGTCGACGCCAAGGCTGTTAAAGCCGACGACGACACGGACGACGAAGAAGCCGAAGCCAGCGACGACGAAGAAGAAGCCGAAAGCGGTCCCGATCCGATCATTGCCGCACAGCGCTTCGGCGCCGTGGCCGAGCAAATGGAGATCACCCGCAAGGCCCTGAAAAAGCACGGTCGCAACAACAAGGCGGCGATAGCCGAACTGTTGGCCCTGGCCGAGCTGTTCATGCCGATCAAACTGGTACCGAAGCAATTCGAAGGCCTGGTCGAGCGTGTTCGTGGTGCCCTGGATCGCCTGCGTCAGCAGGAACGCGCCATCATGCAGCTGTGCGTGCGTGATGCCCGCATGCCGCGTGCCGACTTCCTGCGCCAGTTCCCGGGCAACGAAGTCGACGAAAGCTGGACCGATGCACTGGCCAAGGGCAAGAGCAAATACGCCGAAGCCATTGGTCGCGTACAGGCCGATATCGTTCGCTGCCAGCAGAAGCTGACCGCGCTCGAGACCGAAACCGGCCTGACGATTGCCGAGATCAAGGACATCAACCGTCGCATGTCGATCGGCGAGGCCAAGGCCCGCCGCGCGAAGAAAGAGATGGTTGAAGCGAACTTGCGTCTGGTGATCTCCATCGCCAAGAAGTACACCAACCGCGGTTTGCAGTTCCTCGACCTGATCCAGGAAGGCAACATCGGCCTGATGAAGGCCGTGGACAAATTCGAATACCGTCGCGGCTACAAATTCTCGACTTATGCCACCTGGTGGATCCGTCAGGCGATCACTCGCTCGATCGCCGACCAGGCCCGCACCATCCGTATTCCGGTGCACATGATCGAGACGATCAACAAGCTCAACCGCATTTCCCGGCAGATGTTGCAGGAAATGGGTCGCGAACCGACCCCGGAAGAGCTGGGCGAACGCATGGAAATGCCTGAGGACAAGATCCGCAAGGTATTGAAGATCGCTAAAGAGCCGATCTCCATGGAAACCCCGATCGGTGATGACGAAGACTCCCATCTGGGTGACTTCATCGAAGACTCGACCATGCAGTCGCCAATCGATGTCGCTACCGTTGAGAGCCTTAAAGAAGCGACACGCGAAGTACTCTCCGGCCTCACTGCCCGTGAAGCCAAGGTTCTGCGCATGCGTTTCGGCATCGACATGAATACCGACCACACCCTTGAGGAAGTCGGTAAGCAGTTCGACGTTACCCGTGAGCGGATTCGCCAGATCGAAGCCAAGGCGTTGCGCAAGCTGCGCCACCCGACGCGAAGCGAGCATTTGCGCTCCTTCCTCGACGAGTAAGACCAAAACCCCCGGCTCGCCGGGGGTTTTGCTTTCTGCAGTTTCCCTTCTCTCTGCCCGCCGTCCGTGCGCTGCCCGTCTACACTCGAATCATTCCTCCGAGCCATAACGAGACCGTTATGCCCAGACTGTCGGCCCTGCTTCTGTTTTTGCTGCTTACCTGGACCGCTACGGCTGGCGCGTTGAATCTTACCGATGATGAACGTGACTGGCTGAAAGCCCACCCGCAATTGCGCCTGGGTGTGGATGCCTCATGGCCGCCCTTTGAGTTCAGGGGCGAAAATGGCGCTTACCAGGGACTGACGAGCGATTACGTTCACCTGATCGAAAACCGCCTGAACATCACGCTCAACCCCATCGAGCCGGTGAATTGGACTGAGGTGCTGGAACAGGCGAAGGCCGGCCAGATCGACCTGCTGCCCGGCATCATGTCGACCCCGGAACGACAAGCCTATCTGTCCTTTACCCGCCCTTACCTGGATTTTCCGATTGTCATCCTGGCCCATGAAGGCGGCGCCAACCCCCATGACATGAAAGAACTCTATGGCCTGAAAATCGCCGTGGTGGAGAACTACGCACCCCACGAGCTATTGCGCAGCCATCATCCGGACCTCAACCTCGTCCCCATGCCCAATATCAGCTCGGCCCTGCTGGCCCTGGCCACCGATGAGGTCGATGCGGTCATCGGCGATCTCGCCTCCAGTGTCTGGAGCCTGAACCAGCTCAAGCTCGAAGGGCTCTACGTCAGCGGTGAAACGCCCTATCGCTACCAGTTGGCGATGGCCGTGCCCAAGGAACAGAAAGTCCTCGTGGGGATTCTCGACAAGGTTATGGCCGACATGACCGTCGCCGAAAAGGAGACGATCCAGAACCGCTGGGTGGGCAACGTCCTGACCAGTCGCTCCATCTGGGCCGATCTACTGCTCTACGGCTTGCCCTGTGTCCTGCTGCTGATCGCCATACTGGCCGCGGTCATTCGCATCAACCGCCGCCTGAGCTCGGAAATATCCCAGCGCGTGGCCCTCGAGCAGGAACTACGCAGCAGCGAATACCATTACCGCGGCCTGGTGGAGAGCCTATCGGCCATCGCCTGGGAAGCGCGCATGGACTTCACCTACACCTACGTCTCGCCCCACGCCGAAGCCTTGCTCGGTTATCCGCTGGCCCATTGGCTGATTCCCGGCTTCTGGCGCAGCATCACCCACCCTGCCGACCTGACCCGTGCCCAGACCTTCTGCGACAAGGAGATCATCGAGGGCCGCGACCACACGCTCGACTACCGGGTGATCAGCGCCGACGGTCGCACGCTCTGGGTCCGCGACCTGGTCAGCCTGATCGAACACGACAGTGAGCCGCTTATCCGTGGCCTGATGATCGACATCAGCGAAACCAAACGGACCGAAGAGGCGTTGCGCCTGTCCGAACAGAAATTCGCCTCGGTCTTCCAGCAATGCCCGGACATCCTGGTGATCGCCCGCCTGTCCGACGGCCACCTGCTGGAAGTCAACACCGCCTTCGAGGAACAGATCGGCATGAGCGCCCGGGAGGTGATCGGGCATACCGCTACCGAGCTCAATATCTGGGGCATCGACGGTGTCGGCTCGGGACTGCTGGAGCGGTTAAGGGGCGGCAGTATCCGTAACCTGGAGATGCCCTTCAGGCGCAGCAATGGCCAAATGTTCACCGGACTGATCTCCGCCGAGCCCTTCGAACTCGACACCACGCCGGCCCTGGTGGTGGTGGTCAGGGACATCAGCCAGCTCAAGCAAACCCAACAACAACTGCAAACCTCCGAAGAAAAGTTCGCCAAGGCCTTCCACGCCTCCCCCGACGGTTTGCTGTTGAGCCGGCAAAGCGACGGCCTGCTGCTGGAAGTCAATGAAGGTTTCAGCCACCTCACCGGCTACAACAGTGCCACCTCGCTGGATCGATCGACCCTGGAGCTGGGCATCTGGGTCAACCTGAACGAACGCAAACACATGCTCGAACTGATGAGGCGCGATGGTTTCGTCCGTGATTTCAGCTGCCATATCCGCCGCAACGATGGGCAGATCCGCCTGTGCGAAGTGTCCAGCCGGCCGCTGCCGATCGGCGGAGAGGATTGCATGCTGACCATCGCCCGGGACATCACCGAACGCCACGTCATGCAGGAAAAGCTGCAACAGGCCGCCACCGTCTTCGAAAGCACCGCTGAAGGCGTACTGATCACCGATATCCAGCAACACATCAGCGCGGTCAATCGGGCCTTCAGCGAAATCACCGGCTACAGCGAAACCGAAGCCCTGGGCCACACCCCGCGCCTGCTTGCCTCCGGCCAGCATGACAGCGCCTTCTATGCGGCCATGTGGCACCAGTTGACCGCCGAAGGTCATTGGCAGGGCGAGATCTGCAACCGGCGCAAGAACGGCGAGCTCTATCCTAGCTGGCTGACCATCAGTGCCGTGCGTAACCGCGAGAACGTCATCACCCACTTCGTCGCCGTGTTCGCCGACATCTCCAGCCTGAAACATGCCCAGGCGCGCCTGGACTACCAGGCCCACCACGACCCGCTGACCGGCCTGCCCAACCGCACCCTGTTCGAAAGCCGCCTGTTGGCCGCCCTGAACAGCCAGGCCGAAAACGGCGGCCAGGGGGCGGTGCTGTTTCTCGACCTCGACCGTTTCAAACATATCAACGACAGCCTCGGCCATCCGGTTGGCGACCTGTTGCTCAAGGGCATCGCCGTCAGGCTCAAGGAGCAACTGCGCGACGTCGACACCGTGGCCCGACTGGGCGGCGACGAGTTCATCATCCTGCTGCCGGGCCTGCACCAGGCCAGCGACGCCACGCACCTGGCCAACAAGCTGCTAGGTTGCTTCGGCGCGCCGTTCCAGGCGGGTGAACACGAGTTTTTCATCAGTGCCAGCATCGGCACCAGCCTCTATCCCAAGGACGGCAATGACGTCGCCACCCTGATCAAGAACGCCGATGCGGCGATGTACCGCTCCAAGGCCAAGGGCCGTAACCGGGTCGAAAGCTATACCCGCGACCTCACGGCCCAGGCCAGTGAACGCGTGGCCCTGGAGCACGAACTGCGCCGGGCCATCGAGCGCCAGGAACTGCAACTGCTCTACCAACCCAAGATCAGTCTCCACGGCGGTCAACTGGTGGGGGCCGAGGCCTTGATTCGCTGGCAGCATCCGACCCTGGGCGAGGTACCACCGGAGCATTTCATTCCGCTGGCCGAAGAAAACGGCATGATCCTGCAGATTGGCGACTGGGTGCTGGAGCGCGCCTGCCGGCAGATGCAGCGTTGGAACAGGACCCACGGAGACTTCGGCCCGCTCTCGGTCAACCTCGCTGGCGCGCAGTTGCGCCAACCGAACCTGCTGGCACGGATCGAGCAATTGCTCAGGGATTACCGGCTTGAGCCCGGCTGCCTGCAGTTGGAGATCACCGAAAACTTCATCATGAGCCAGGCCGAGGAGGCCCTGGAGGTTCTGCACCAGCTCAAGCACCTGGGGGTGCAATTGGCCATTGATGACTTCGGCACCGGCTACTCGTCACTGAGCTACCTCAAGCGCCTGCCGTTGGATGTGTTGAAAATTGACCAGTCGTTCGTACGTGGTTTACCGGACGATCCCCATGATGCCGCTATTGTGCGCGCCATCATCGCCTTGGGTCGCAGCATGCAATTTACGGTGATTGCCGAGGGTGTGGAGAACCAGGCACAGCAGGATTTCCTGGCCGTCGAGGGCTGCGAACAGATCCAGGGTTACATCGTCAGCCTGCCGCTACAGGCCGAAGAATTCGCCGCGGCCTTCCTTCATATGAGGCTTTCGGAGTTTTCGGATAGCCCCCGCGAGAAACCATCGCTATAATTCGCGGCCTACTGAGGGCCTATAGCTCAGTTGGTTAGAGCAGAGGACTCATAATCCTTTGGTCCACGGTTCAAGTCCGTGTGGGCCCACCACCTTTGAAAGCCCCGCAATGCGGGGCTTTTGCATTTTTGGCAAAGCGAATTTTCCAGCTCGGAAACTGCCCCCCCCCCCCTGAAAGAATACGGCACGCCGGCCCAAAACAGCCCCCTAGGAGGTCAGTTTTACATTGGCGGTGACACGCAGGACCCCAGATGCAAAATGCAAACGGAACCGGCGGTGCGAGCAAAACCGCGATCTGCCTAGCCGACTAAAGTCGCTCCCCATACACCCTGCAGTTCCCCCGGGTATGGCTTATATTGCCCCGCTTCAACCAAACACGGCCTGTGGCAGCATGTTCGCAGCACTTTAAGGAAAGACCATGTTCAGACGTTTGAGTCAGGCGCTGAGTAATATCAGTGTCAATGCCAAGCTTGCCTTGGGCTTTGGCCTGCTGCTATTGATGACCTTGCTGATCGCACTGACCGGCTGGCACAGCACCGCCAACATGATCGAACGCAGCAACAAGATCAGTGCCATCGGCACCTTGAGTTCCCTGACCAACGATTTGCGCGCCAAACGCCTACGCTACCTGGCTGATCGCAACGAACAGAACAGCGCAGCCGTGTCACTCGTACTGGACCGTATCCAGGAGCATCAGCGGTCCCTGAGTGGCGCACTGAGTATTCCGGCAGACCTGCAACTTATCGAGGAGCAAGGCCGCATCGTCGAGGACTATCGGACCCACTTCAACACGCTTGAGCAAACCTTCAAAGAGCGTGAAGCCTCGCTCGCGAAGTTGGTACAGAGCGCAACGCAAATCACCGACGCGCTCAATGAAGCCACCCAGGATCTCGTTAACGCCCCAGCGGTTGAAGGGCAAGACGAACATCTGCGTCTAAGCCAGTTTCAAGCCACTAGCTTGCTCGCCGTCCATATCCAGCAGGCGCGCATCGTGGTGTACGGTTTCATCTACAGCAATGATCCGAGCAAAGAGCAAGGCGCCCTGGCCAGTATCGACCAGATCACGAGCGAACTGCTCAAGGTTCGCGCCGCCGCCCCTCAACAACAAGGCATCCTGACGCAGGCGGAACACGTGCTGCAACAGTACCGCCAGGATGTGCAGAACTATGCCGCGCAAGTACACACCAGCCTGGAAACGCTCGATCAGATGGCGGCGTTAGGTGTCAGCCTTGAAGACCTTAGCCAGAAGCTCATAGACAACCAGAGCCAGACACGGGATAGCGAGGCAGGAAGTGCCCGTCAATTGCTGACGATCAGCACACTGCTGGCATTGGCGCTGGGCATCCTCGCGGCCTGGTTTATCACCGGGCAGATCGTCCATCCGCTGCTGGAAACCCTGAAAGTCGCGGAGCGTATCGCGGGCGGGGATCTCAGCCACGACATCAAGACCGCGCGACGTGACGAGCTGGGCCAATTGCAGCGCAGCATGCAATACATGACGGTGAGCCTGCGCAAGCTGATCGAAGGCATCAGCCTGGGCGTCACCCAGATTGCCAGCGCGGCGGAAGAGTTGTCCGCTGTTACCGAGCAGACCAGCGCGAATGTGAACAGCCAAAGAGTCGAGACGGATCAGGTCGCGACCGCCATGAACGAAATGGCCGCCACCGTACAAGAAGTGGCACGCAATACCGAAGAAGCTTCAAACGCCGCCGCCGCCGCGGATACAGAAGCGCGCGCCGGTGAAAAAGTGGTCGGTGAAGCGATCGATCAAATCGAATTACTGGCCATCGAAGTCGGCAACTCCACCGAAGCGATGAACCTTCTGGAGTTGGAAAGCGAAAAAATCGGCGGCGTGCTCGACGTGATCAAAGCAGTGGCTGAACAAACCAACCTGCTGGCACTCAATGCGGCCATTGAAGCCGCGCGAGCCGGTGAGGCCGGACGCGGCTTTGCGGTCGTAGCCGACGAAGTCCGAAGCCTGGCCCAGCGCACGCAAAAATCCACCGAAGAAATCGAAGGGCTGATCGCCGGCCTGCAAAGCGGTACCCAGAAAGTCTCGGCGGTCATGGAAAGCAGTCGTGTCCTGACGGACAACAGCGTCGCATTGACCCGTCGCGCCGTGACATCGCTGGAAAGCATCACCCGCACGGTGTCGACGATCCAATCGATGAACCAACAGATTTCCTCCTCTGCCGAGGAGCAGAGCGCCGTGGCCGAAGAGATCCATCGCAGCTTGCTCAACGTGCGCGACATCTCCGAGCAAACCGCGAGTGCCAGCGAGGAAACAGCTGCGTCCAGCGTCGAACTGGCAAGATTGGGCCACGAGTTGCAGGAAATGGTCAGCCAATTCCGCATTTGAGAACACGTGAAAAACACATTCAGACGATTGGCGTCAATGTGCGGATTGAGCACGACCGTAGCCAGCGTCTTCTTGAGTTGCTAGCGCACGGTATTCCCGCTGGTTGTGCCACTCCTTTAACGCCCGCGCATCGAATTCAGGGCTATAGCTCCTCCAGTGAAACCTTCACTTGCTGGGGAGCTGCCAATCGCTCGCGCACCGTGGCGAGCAAAGCTTCATCTTCCTCAGTCATCAGAATCGGCTTGAACGGCAGTTGGCCGCGCTCGGCCACGTACTGCAAGGCTTGACGCATCAGCTCGGAAGGCGTGACACCAAGTTTTTCCAGCTCATGGTAAGCACGTGCTTTGAGGTCGTCGTCAATGCGGACGTTGATGAATGCCATGGGATGCTCCTCACTGTAATGACACTTGCCATTGCAGTGAGGTAAAAGGGCCCTTTTTTACAAACCCGTAAGATGTCCGTTCAGCCTGCGGATCAGAAACCCAATCGCAGCATGCGTCACTTCAATCAAATGGTTGGTCATCTAATGTGGGTGATGCGCGATGAGCTGAAGACGATCCCTCAAGCAGAGCATCCACCACAGCACGCGCCATTTCTACCGAGTGGAGCATGCCCCAGAACAGAGACCGCTCTACTGGATTCGTGTGCAAACTGATTTCGTCACCGTTCAGTTCGGCGGCTTCGAGCAATTTCGAGACGTAGATCAGCGCCTCCTGAGCATTGACGCCTGGTTGGATGGCAAAAATCGAGGGTTTGAGAGGGTCCGTATGATCGATGGTTTTGGATACGGTCAAAGCGAGGGTATCAAGCAAACGGGCTGTATGAAGCGAAGCCGATTTTACTGAACCGTTGGAGCCATCGACAATGCCATGGAGAGCACTTCCGTCATCTGGTTTGGAATCTTTGGACTCCGCGGGCGGATCGGGGGTAATTTTCTTGACCACGAGTAAAACTCCTTCCGAATTACTTGGAGGAGTTCGCCAATTTTCTCTTGTCCAGTGAAAAGGTGGCGAACTGTACGCGGGTGGACAAACCGGGGGATTAGGACCCGGCACACACAAAGTGTCCCACGCACAGCCCGCCATAACGCAGGCACAACGATACCGCTCTCACGGCATTGTGCGATTAATCCTAAATAAACCACGGGTGTCCAGTCCGCATCGCTGATTTTGCAGCGATGGTCAAAATGTAGTTTCAGTACTTGGTTGGAGCAACTTGAAAAACGTGTGCAAATGTATGCTCTTCAAGGATCAGTCGAACACTCCCTCGATTTCATCCAGCGTGGGCATTACCGCCGGCACCACGGCGAACTCACAGTCCAAAGCACCCAGGGCTCGCGCATAGGCGACCATACCCACTGACA
This sequence comes from Pseudomonas gingeri, assembly GCF_013385425.1. Lineage (GTDB taxonomy): Bacteria > Pseudomonadota > Gammaproteobacteria > Pseudomonadales > Pseudomonadaceae > Aquipseudomonas > Aquipseudomonas gingeri_D. Next base: position 63,716 of record NZ_JACAQA010000031.1, read on the forward strand.
GATCACCCTTCTCGATGGCGATGACCTTCTGTCGGGTGATGCCAGCCAAGGTAGCGAGTCGGGCTTGAGTCAACCCGCGACTCAGACGACGCTGCCGGACCTGCTCGCCAAGACGCGTTGTGATAAGGGCATAATCCATGTTCTGTATACGCGACAAACTATATTAAATGTAACGTATACCGAACCTCTGAAAAATCAAAGCAGTTATGCAGCTCAACCCAAGTGCAGCCTGCAAGCGTCTCCCAGCTAGACGATGAGCCGAATAAATCGCACAATCGGCTCACAAAATGAGCCGAATAAGCCTTTTATTCGGCTCACGCTCATGCGGAGTCCTCTATGAACGATCTGCCTCACTGGATCTGGCAACAGCCCGACTGGCCTCATTTCACCTGGCAGGAAAAGGCCCTGACGCCGCTGCTGCTGGAATGCGGACACGCCCAGGGACGCTTGCTCGGCATGGCCGCTGCCATCGGCGAGGACAGCAATGCGCAGAACGAACTGGATGCCTTGCTGCAAAACATCATCACATCATCGGCCATCGAAGGAGAGCCGTTGAATGTCGGCTCTGTCAGGTCCTCACTGGCAAGACGCCTCGGACTGAGCGCCGACCAATCCGCCAGCCCACGTAGCGAGGGCCTGGCGGAACTGCTGTTGGACGCAACGCAACACCACCAATCGCCGTTGAGCCTTGAGCGCCTGCTGTATTGGCACTCGCTGCTGTTCCAGGCCGATGAAAGCCCTCTGGCGCCGAAAATCCGTATCGGTATGCTGCGCGGCAACGAGCCGATGCAGGTGGTCTCCGGACGTCTGGATCGACCTGTCGTGCATTTCGAGGCACCACCGCGGGCCGGGCTCGACGAAGAGCTGATGGCGTTTATCCACTGGTTCAACGCCAGTCAGGCAGATACGGCACTCGACCCACTATTGCGTGCCGGAGTCGCGCATTTCTGGTTCGTGACCTTGCATCCATTCGATGATGGCAATGGTCGCCTGACCCGTACCCTCACTGATCTGGCACTGGCCCAGGGCGAACAACAGGCGATTCGGTTCTATGCGATGTCCGCGAGCATTCTCGAAGACCGGAAGGGCTATTACGAAATACTCGAGTCCAGCCAGAAAGACTCGCTGGATATCACCCCCTGGCTGCAATGGTTCCTGAAAACCCTGTTGCGCAGCCTGGAACAGGCCCAGTCCAACATCGACCGGGTGCTGGTCAAAGCAAGGTATTGGCAGCAGCACCGCCATCTTCAACTCTCGCCGGAACAACTCAAAGTTATCAACAGGCTGCTCGATGGCAGTGAGGGAGGTTTCGAGGATGGTATCAATGCTGCGCAATACCAGGCAGTCACCAAAGTCAGTAAGGCGACCGCGACCCGCCATCTGGCGGATCTTCTGGAGAAAGGTTGCCTCTACCGACTTCCCGGGGGCGGACGCAGTACCCGCTATCAGATTCCCAGCTTGCGCGGCGCTCCCACCTGATTCAACCGGCGAAGTTATCGATCTTGACCTGCCCCTCGGGAAAGGTTGCGATGATCTCCAATTCACCACCCATGGCATGGATGTAATTGCGCAACGTGCTGATGTACATGTCCGTGCGCCGCTCCATCTTGGAAACGGCGGCTTGATTGATGTGCAATGCCTTGGCCAAGGCATCCTGACTTAGCTGTTGCGCCTGACGAAGCTCATGTAACGGCATTTCAGCACGCAGTTGTTGGTACATGGCATCGACACGCACGCGCGATTCAGGCGAGCGCCGTGCCACCAAATCGGCGAATTTCTTAGCCATTGTCAAAACCCTCTTTTCTCAAGGTATCCAGATGCTCGTCGTACAGCCGTTCGGCCTTGGGGATGTTTTCTTCGTACCAGCGGTCCTGACCCGTCTTGTCGCCCCCCAATAGCAAAATGGCACAACGGCGCGGGTCGAATACGTACATCACGCGATAAGGCCTTCCTCCATGCTGTATTCGCAACTCGCGCAAATGCCCATAACGTGAGCCTTTGATGTGGCTGCTGTGAGGAAAACCCAGGTGTGGACCGAGGTCGCCCAGCAACATGACCGTCACCTCGACAGAATCTTGCTCGGATTCAGTCAAGCGATCCCACCAACACTCAAATTCATCGGTGTATTCAATTTCCCAGTTCGCGCTCAAAGTATGCCACCCAAGGAATATAACCCCCAAGGAATTTTTCATGGCTTTTGACCTGAGGCAATAGAGGCAAACAATGAGAAACAATAAGGCCAGAGCCGGGCCCCATCTTGACGTTCTCTCCCGGCTCCTCGTCGTGCGAGCGATCAGTCCGGCCTATTCATAGGGCGCTCCAGCCTGCGCACCACTGGCACGAACGCTTCGAATCCCGCCCATGCATCCGAATCTGTAACATGTGAGGTCTTCAACACCCTTCACCGGAGCCCGACCTTGTCCGACACCCGCCCTCCCGCCCTCGATGAAATCGACCGCCAGTTGATTTCCGCCCTGCAGATCAATGCCCGTGAAAGCGTGGCGATGCTGGCTCGGCAGTTGGGGATCGCGCGCACCACGGTCACCTCGCGGCTGGCACGTCTGGAAAAGGCCAAGGTCATTACCGGTTATGGCGTGCGACTGGGTCAGCGGGTGGTCGATGGTGGTTTGCAGGCCTATGTCGGGATCACGGTCCAGCCGCGCTCGGGCAAGGATGTGGTGCGGCGGCTCAGTGCCATGGCGCAGATCCAGCAGCTCTGTGCTGTAAGCGGCGAGTTTGACTATGTGGCCTGGCTGCGCAGCGATTCGCCGGAACAGCTGGACCAGTTGCTCGACCAGATCGGAAGCGTTGAAGGGGTGGAGAAGACCACTACCTCGATCATTCTCAGTAGCAAGGTGGATCGGGGGCAGCCGGTTTAACACCGTCCTTGTGGGAGCTGGCTTGCCGGCGATGGGGCCAGTGAGTCTTGCACCGCCTAGTCGGACGCTATCGCCGGCAAGCCAGCTCCTACAGGATCGCGTCGATTTGAAGTAATAGTTCGTCATAAAGCATTATATAGAATCAAAACGACGACACTTTGCGTCTTATTAACGCACTCCCCGCTCCCTACAATGGCCTCAGTCTTTTCCTATCTATACTCCAGCCGGACACACCGCCCGGCCCGAGTCGCCAGCAAGGTCAGCCATGAACAAGAACAATCGCCATCCTGCCGACGGTAAAAAACCCATCACCATCTTTGGCCCGGACTTTCCTTTCGCCTTCGATGACTGGATCGAGCACCCAGCCGGACTGGGCAGCATCCCGGCGGAAAACCATGGGGCGGAAGTGGCGATTGTCGGTGCCGGGATCGCCGGGCTGGTGGCCGCTTACGAACTGATGAAACTGGGCCTCAAGCCGGTCGTCTACGAAGCCTCGAAAATGGGCGGACGCCTGCGCTCCCAGGCCTTTGAAGGCGCCGAAGGCATCATCGCCGAACTCGGCGGCATGCGTTTCCCGGTCTCGTCCACGGCGTTCTACCACTACGTCGACAAGCTCGGCCTCGAGACCAAACCCTTCCCCAACCCGCTGACCCCGGCCTCCGGCAGCACGGTGATCGACCTCGAAGGCGAAACCTACTACGCCGAGAAACTCGCCGACCTGCCCGCCCTGTTCCAGGAAGTCGCCGACGCCTGGGCCGACGCCCTGGAAGACGGCTCGCGCTTCGGCGATATCCAGCAGGCCATTCGCGACCGCGATGTGCCGCGCCTGAAAGAACTGTGGAACACCTTGGTGCCACTGTGGGACGACCGCACCTTCTACGACTTCGTCGCCACCTCCAAGGCCTTCGCCAAGCTGTCGTTCCAGCACCGCGAAGTGTTCGGCCAGGTCGGTTTCGGCACCGGCGGCTGGGACTCGGACTTCCCCAACTCGATGCTGGAAATCTTCCGCGTGGTGATGACCAACTGCGACGACCACCAGCACCTGGTAGTCGGCGGTGTGGAGCAAGTCCCCCTGGGCATCTGGCGCCATGTGCCGCAGCGGTGTGCCCATTGGCCGGCCGGCACCAGCCTGAGCAGCCTGCACCACGGCGCGCCACGTACCGGCGTCAAACGTATTACCCGCGATGCCGACGGTCAGTTCGCGGTCACCGACAACTGGGGCGATACCCGCCAGTACGCCGCCGTCCTCGTCACCTGCCAGAGCTGGCTGCTGACCACCCAGATCGAATGCGAGGAGTCGCTGTTCTCCCAGAAGATGTGGATGGCCCTGGACCGTACACGCTACATGCAGTCCTCGAAGACCTTTGTCATGGTCGACCGGCCGTTCTGGAAGGACAAGGATCCGCAAACCGGTCGTGACCTGATGAGCATGACCCTCACCGATCGCCTGACCCGTGGCACTTACCTGTTCGACAACGGTGACGACAAGCCCGGGGTGATCTGCCTGTCGTACTCATGGATGAGCGACGCCCTGAAAATGCTTCCACAACCCATCGAAAAGCGGGTGAAGCTGGCCCTGGACGCGCTGAAGAAGATCTACCCGAAAGTGGATATCGCCGCGCGCATCATCGGCGATCCGATTACCGTGTCCTGGGAAGCCGACCCGCATTTCCTCGGTGCCTTCAAAGGCGCCCTGCCCGGCCACTACCGCTACAACCAGCGGATGTACGCGCACTTCATGCAGGCCGATATGCCCGCCGAACACCGCGGCATCTTCATTGCCGGTGACGATGTATCCTGGACGCCGGCCTGGGTCGAAGGCGCGGTACAGACTTCGCTCAATGCCGTGTGGGGCATCATGAACCACTTCGGTGGACGCACCCACGCCGAGAACCCGGGACCGGGCGATGTCTTCAAGGACATCGGCCCGATTGCCCTGGCCGACTGAAAGGAACGCGCCTGTGCAGATCGCTCTCTATCAATGCCCGCCGCAACCGCTGGATGTCGCGGGCAACCTGCAACGCTTGCAGCGCCTGACTGTCGAGGCCCGTGGCGTGGATGTGCTGGTCCTCCCGGAAATGTTCCTGACCGGCTACAACATCGGCGCCGAAGCGGTGGGTGCCCTGGCCGAAGCTAGCGATGGCACCAGCGCACAGCATATTGCCGCCCTCGCCCGGGCGGCGAACATGGCCATTGTCTACGGCTACCCGGAGCGTGCCGAGGACGGCCAGATCTATAACGCGGTGCAGTTGATCGACGCCCACGGCCAGAGCCTGTGCAACTATCGCAAGACCCACCTCTACGGCGATCTGGATCATTCGATGTTCAGCGCCGGGCCTGACCACTTCCCCGTCGTGGAACTGGGAGATTGGAAGATCGGGCTGTTGATCTGCTACGACGTCGAGTTCCCGGAAAACACCCGGCGCCTGGCCTTGAGCGGCGCCGAGGTGATTCTGGTGCCCACCGCCAATATGGTGCCGTTCGACTTCGTCGCCGATGTCACCATTCGCGCCCGGGCCTTCGAGAACCAGTGTTTTGTGGCGTACGCCAACTACTGCGGGAACGAGGGCGATATCCAGTACTGCGGCCAGAGCAGCATCGCCGCACCGGACGGCAGCCGCCTGGCCCGCGCCGGCCTGGATGAAACCCTGATTGTCGCCACCCTGGACCGTTCGCTGATGCAGGCCTCACGGGCCAGCAACCGCTATCTGCTGGACCGCCGTCCGGCACTCTATACCGACCTGAGCCAGGACTGAGCGGGCGTTATCCGCTAAAATGGGCGTTCCTCTTCCAAGGAAACGCCCATGTCCCTGCCAACCGCTCCCGACTCCGAAGGTCCGGTGTCCTCGAACGAATCCGGGGAGCCAGCACAAACACCGCCGCCCGTAGCGCCCTCAGAACCTGCCGATCGCGCCGGTTTGATTCGCGGACAAACCAGCGCCCACCGTGGGCTGCGCACCTTTGCCCAGGACCGCTCACGCAATCGCCGCGAACGTTAGGCCAATATCTGCAAGCCGTATTTCTGCACGATGCTCAACAATTTGAGCGCCATGCCGCTGGGTTGCTTGTCGCCCGCCTCCCACTGCTTCACGGTCGAGGCACTGGTGTTCAGGTAACGGGCAAAAACCGGCTGACTGACATGGTTACGCTCACGCAGCTGCTTGATCTGTTCCGGCGCGATTTCATCCGGGACCTGCGCCAGGCAGGACTCATCGAACTCACGCATGGTCGCCTTGCTGATCGCCCCAATGGCCTGCAACGCGCTGGCCGATTCATGAATCGATTCCAGTGCCTCGCTTTTAAATGTCTTGGTCATGACCTATCTCCACAAACTCTTTCATTTCCACCAGCTGTTGGACCTGCTGCTCGCTGAGTCCCTCATAGGCTTTGGCCAGCGCCTTGAAGGCACTGAGCTCCTGTGCCGTGATATTGCTCTGATCGCTTTTGGCGAACAGAAACTGGAAGACCCAGTAACAACGCCCCCTCGCCAATACAATGGAGCGATGACGGTTCTCGTTGAGCCGCTTCTTCCAGACACCGCCGCCCAGATTGTCCGCCTGACCACTAATGGCTTCCCTCATAGCCGCGACTAGCGCTGCATCGGTGATCAGTGCCTTTCTCGCATCGACGCTGAAGCGCCGAGTTTTGAAAAACCTATATGGCATGGAAATCCTTCTCCAAAAAACATACCACTCAGTGGTATATAAATTCAAGTCCGTCACACACCTCGTTGGTCGGACTCCTGAAGGAGCGTCCTTGTGTAAACAGTGCGCCCTGAACGCCGCCCACAAAAAAACACCCCGTGCCAAAAGAGTCAGGCACAGGGCGACGCGTTATACCGCGAGACGGTTCTTGAATTCGTTGGGGAAAAGGCGCCAGTCAATATCAGACGGCAATGCCCTTGCGGCACTGGACCTGGGCGGTCCGCACTCGGGAAAAGGCGCGGGCCAGGCGCAACAGCATCTCGTCGATGTCGCCCTTGCTGACGTTCAGTGCCGGTGAAAAACGCAGGCAATCGGCTTTCGGCGCATCCAGCAGCAGCCCTTCCTGCAGTGCCGCCTTGAGCAGCGCATCCGCCGAATCATCCCCCAGGGTCAGGCCCCAGAGCAGGCCCGTACCGCGCAACTCTCCCTGTGCATAACGTTGGGCCAGGCGCGTCAGCCCATCACGCAGGTACTGCCCGGTTTCGCGGACCCGTGTGAGGAAATCACCCGCGAGCAGCGTCTCCAGCACCGCCAGCCCGGCACTGCACATCATCGCATTGCCATGGTGACTGCCACCGATTTCGCCGGGTGCGAAGCAGCAAGCCTTGCCCCGCGCCAACAGGGCGGCCAGCGGCACGCCGCCGCCCAGGCCTTTGCCCAGGGTGACGATGTCCGCCTTCACGCCATACTGCTGTTCGACCAGCAAGGTGCCACAGCGCCCCATGCCGGTCTGCACTTCATCCAGGATCAGCAGGATGCCCAACTCACGGCATAGCCGTTCGACCCCCTTGAGGTAGTGCCCGGTCGCCGGAATCACCCCGGCGGCACTCTGGATCGGTTCCAGCATGATCGCGACGGTCTTGGCATCCACGGCGGCATGCAAGGCCGGCAAGTCATTGAATGGCACCTGGCTGAAGCCCGGCAGTTGCGGCTCGAATCGATTGTCAAAAGCCTCCGACGCGGCCATGGCGCCGAAACCACTACCGTGACAGGCGTTGCTCACCGAGATGATCCGAGACGCACCACCGCGATTTAGTTGCCCCCACTTGCGTGCCAGCTTGATCGCGCCGTCGCAGGCTTCGGAGCCGCTATTGAAAAAATGTACCTGGTCGCAGCTGGTGCTCTCGCACAGTCGCTGGGCCAGATTCAGTTGCCCTTGGTTATGAAACCCCGCCCCGACGTTGATCAACCCGTAGGCCTGGTCGGACAAGGCCCGGGCCAGAACACCGGGGCTGTGACCGAGACTGTTGCTCCCACCACCCTGGCTGAAATCCAGATAAGCCTGGCCCTGCGTATCCCATACCGAGGATCCCTGGCCACGAACGAACACCGGGGCGAGACGCGCGACAGTCGGCATCAGGCATTCATGGCTGACACTGTCTTGCCGGGAAACTTGCCGGTACTCGGCCGTCAGGTCATCGAGACTCGGCGGCGTACGACGTAAGCTGAACAGGTTCATGCGCGCAGACCTTCCAGCGGCAGGCCGAGCAACCGCGCCGACCAGTCTTCCACTCGCCCGCTGCGCAGGCGCTTGATGGCCGTGTCGCGCCAGCGCGAAGACAGCGCAGGACAATCCACCAGCCTCTTCAAGCCCGCCTGTTCCAGGGGCTCCTGGAAGAAGGCCTGCAGCGCCCAGGCCACGGTCAAGCCGGGATAGCTGCGCTGAATCAGTTCGAACGGTTGGTCGGCGCTGACAAAGCCCGACTTGAGCACCCGGTAGAACCAACCGCAGCGCCCTGTGTCCTGGGCCTCTTGCGGCAGGTCCGGCAAGGTTCCGAGACGACTCAGGCGATAACAGGCCGAGCGCGGCTGGCTGACCTGCAACAACGCACCGCCCCAGCGAAACAGATCGCCCAGGCAGACCTGCTCCTCGGTCAGGCCCCGCGTCGACACGTTCTCGCCAAAGGCCGGTGCCGCCCAATCGAGCTGTGGATAACGTTGCCGCCAGTAGGCGTAATGCTCGGCGGGATAGTGATGCAGCGCCCGCTCGGGCCCGGTATGGAAGCGCGGATCGCCGTGCTCGTCGCTGCCCAGGCCCTGTGGCCACAACCAGAGCCGGTTGGCAACCCGGTGTTTATCCGTATCGCCGAGCAAACCCTGTCCGAGATTTTTTGCCTTGCCTATGTAAACACCGTCCACGCAAACAGTATTCATCGCGTTCTATGGCCCTGTAAGCCTTGTGATTGGGGTTAGACTAGGCTTCCCCGGCACTCGCGGCCATTTCGTTTTTCGAGCATTTTCGATAAGTACAGCTTATGGATTTCAAGCAACTGCGTTATTTCGTCGCGGTGTATGAAGAAGGCCATGTCGGCCGGGCCGCCGAACGCCTGTCGATCTCGCAACCGGCCCTGTCGCAGCAGATCCGCCAGCTCGAACACAACCTCGATGTGGGCCTGTTCGAACGCAGCAGCAAGCGCCTGCTGCCGACCCTCGCCGCCCATACGCTCTACAACCACGCACTACCGCTGCTCGATGGTCTGCAACGGGCTCGGGACGACCTGCGCAACTTCCAGGGCCAGGCCCTGCGCACCCTGGCCATCGGCGTGCTGCAGACCGTGCACACCAGCCTGGTGCCGCAGATGCTGGAACGGGTGCGCAAGGCCCAACCGCACCTGGTGGTGCAGATCTACGAATTGACCGGCATGGAGATCGAGCGACGCCTGCTCAATGGTTCGCTGGATATCGGCATCAGCTATCTGCCGCCGCGCCAACCTGGCTTGCATGGGGTGCTGTTGTACGAAGATGAGCTGCAACTGGTGATCCCGAGCGATCATCCACTGCGCGAATTCAAGAAGGTCTCCTTGAGCCAGGCCGCCGAACTGCCGATGTTGCTGCTCGGTGAGGAATTCCAGATCCGCCAGATCTGGCAGGGGCAACTGGCCAATCTGGGGCGACGCCCTCAGGTCCAGGCCGAGCTGAACAATATGGCCGGCATCCTCGACAGCCTGCCACACACACGATTGGCAACGGTGCTGCCGGGCCGCTCACGGCATGAGCATGACGACGACCTGTTGCTGTGGAAGCCGCTGACCGAACCGCGGGTGGCCTTGAAAGTCGGGCTGGTATGTCGCGATGTGCAGCGCCAGCAGGCAACACTGGAGTTGTTGCGCAACTTGCTCGAAGACGTGATGGTGACGAACCGCCCGGGCGGGCATCCGCCGCCAGTACGAGAAGGGCTGAACTGACCGCTACTTTTTCGCGGGCAAAAGAAAACCCCGCCTAAGCGGGGTTTTGCAGACTGTTTCCCTGACATCCCTTTCACTCCGCCGTCCTGGCAGAATCCTACGTGTCCCTGTTGTTGCTTTTGAGCTTCCTGCTCGACGTCCTTGTTGCAAAGATTATCGCTGGATCCAATTTGGCGATAGGGGCAAAAAGCAGCGCGTTATGTAAGTAAATGCTTACATAGCATCCGAAGAATCAAAATTGCTCGGCATCCAGTAGGAACAACGACTCGCTCCCGGCTTTCACCGAGGCTGTCAGCGAGTGAATACGCGGCAACAGACGTGCGAAATAGAACCGCGCGGTGCCCATTTTGCTCGCGTAGAACGTCTCCTGACTCTCCTTGCCCAACGCCGCCTTGGCCATCAGTGCCCACATGTAGGCATAGGTGGTGTAACCGAAGGCTTGCAGGTATTCGACAGATGCCGCACCGATCTCGTCTGGATTGGTCTTGGCGCGCTCCAGGACCCAGGCGGTCAGGTCATCGAGGTTATCCAGCGCGGCGCCCAGCGGCTGGGTGAACTCGGCCAGCCCGGCGTCGGCGGTCTGGATGAAATGGCGAATCTCTTCGGCGAACAACTTGTAATAGGCGCCGCCGTTGCCGACGATCTTGCGCCCCACCAGGTCCAGGGCCTGGATGCCGTTGGTGCCTTCGTAGATCTGGGTGATGCGCACATCGCGCACCAACTGCTCCTGTCCCCACTCGCGGATATAGCCGTGGCCGCCGAACACCTGCTGGCCGTGCACGGTGGTTTCCAGGCCGAGGTCGGTGAGGAAGGCCTTGGCCACTGGGGTCAGCAAGGCCACCAGGCCATCCGCGCGTTCGCGGGTGGTAGCGTCTTCGCTGAACTTGGCGGTGTCCAACTGCATCGCCACATAGGTGGAAAATGCCCGGCCACCCTCGTTCGACGCTTTCATGGTCAACAGCATGCGCCGTACATCGGGGTGCACGATGATCGGGTCGGCCACCTTGTCCTTGGCCTTTGGCCCGGTCGGCGAACGGCTTTGCAGGCGATCACGGGCGTACTCGACCGCGTTCTGGTACGAGCGCTCGCCCGATGCCAGGCCCTGGATGCCCACCCCCAGGCGCTCGTAGTTCATCATGGTGAACATCGCCGCGAGGCCCTTGTTCGGCTCGCCGATCAGGTAACCCACGGCTTCGTCGAAGTTCATCACGCAGGTCGCGGACGCCTGGATACCCATCTTGTGTTCGATGGAACCACAGCTCACCGGGTTGCGGGCGCCGAGGCTGCCGTCGGCATTGACCATGAACTTCGGTACCAGGAACAGCGAGATGCCCTTGGGACCGGCCGGGGCGTCCGGCAGCTTGGCCAGCACCAGGTGAATGATGTTCTCGGTCAGGTCGTGTTCGCCGCCGGTGATAAAGATCTTGGTGCCGCTGACCTTGTAGGAGCCGTCCGCCTGGGGCTCGGCCTTGGTGCGGATAATCCCCAGGTCGGTGCCGGCGTGGGGTTCGGTCAGGCACATGGAGCCGGCCCAGACACCCGAATACATGTTCGGCAGGTAAGTGGCTTTCAGCTCTTCGCTGGCGTGGGTGTTGATCGAGACACAGGCACCGGCCGTCAGCATCGGGTACAGGCCGAAGGCGAGGCTGGAGGAGTTGATCATTTCTTCGACCTGGGCCGACACCGCCTTGGGCATGCCCATGCCGCCGAAGGCCGGATCACCGCCGACGCCGACCCAACCGCCTTCGGCGTAGGTCTGGTAGGCCTGGGGGAAACCGGCGGGCGTGAACACCGCGCCGTTGTCCCAACGGCAGCCTTCCTCATCGCCGCCACGGCTCAGGGGCGCGATGCTCTTGGCGGTGACCTTGCCGGCCTCTTCGAGAATCGCTTCGACGGTTTCGGCGTCGACGGTCTCGGCCAGGGCAGGTAGTTGAGCCCAGAGTTTCGCGACCTCGAACACTTCATTGAGGACGAAGCGCATATCGCGCAGGGGCGCTTTGTAGTCAGCCATGGCAAACCTCGCAGGATCTAAACGATAGGCCCCGGATGGGGCCGATTTTCTATGGCTCGAGTTTACCCTAACAACTTTTACGACACATAGGGTCTATGCGTGACTTTTTTGTTATTTTTAGTCACGCGCATATCCGAGACATGAGGTGTCTGTTCTGACGCCTTCGCGGGCAAGCCCTGCTCCTACAGTTTTTCGGTGGGCACGATATCTGCGCACAACACAAAACCTGTAGGAGCAGGGCTTGCCCGCGAAGAGGCCCTCAAGAGCACCCACACGCCTTCAGGCGTACTCGAAGGCGGCTACAGCGCAAACAACTCCGCCGGCAAACGCATCAAACACTCACTCCCCGCCTCCACCGCCGCCCGATGGGCAGTCGTGCGCGGCAGCAGCCGCTTGAAGTAGAACTCGCAGGTTGCCAGCTTGCCCTGGCAATACTCGGCATCGCCGCTCCCCTCATCCAACTGGGCCTGGGCCACCAGCGCCATGCGCAGCCAGAGGTAAGCAAGAATGATGTAGCCGCTGTACATCAGATAATCCAACGCCGCCGCCCCCACTTCATCCGGGTTCTTCATCGCCGCCATCCCGACCTGAGTCGTCAGCTCACCCCACTGCTGGTTCAACTCCCCCAGCTGCGCCACATACCCCTTGAGCTGCGGATGCCCGGCATTCGCCAGACAGAACCGGTGCACGATCCTGGTAAAGCCGCGCAGCAACTTACCCTGGCTGCCAAGCACCTTGCGCCCCAGCAGATCCAGCGCCTGAATCCCGTTGGTACCCTCATAGATCGGCGCAATCCGACAATCACGAACCAACTGCTCCATGCCCCACTCACGAATAAAGCCGTGGCCACCAAACACCTGCATCCCATGGTTGGTCACCTCAAGACCGGTCTCGGTCATAAAGGCCTTGCAGATCGGGGTCAGGAAGGCCAGCAGGTCCTCGGCCTCCTGGCGCTGGGTCGCATCGCTACCCAGATGGGCAACATCCAGCCACTGTGCGGTGAAGTAGGTCAGCGCCCGGTTGCCTTCGTTGAAAGCCTTCATGGTCAGCAGCATGCGCCGCACATCGGGATGGACGATGATCGGGTCGGCGGCCTTGTCCGGTGCCTTGGGACCGGTGAGCGAACGCATCTGCAGTCGATCGTTGGCGTACCGGACCGCGCCCTGGAAACTGCTCTCGCCCAGGCACAGGCCCTGCATCCCGGTGCCGAGCCGGGCATGGTTCATCATGGTGAACATGCAGTTCAGGCCCTTGTTGGCCTCGCCGATCAGATAGCCCTTGGCATCATCGAAGTTCAGCACGCAGGTCGCGGAAGCCTTGATCCCCATCTTGTGCTCGATGGAGCCGCATTGCACACCATTGCGCTCGCCCGCATCACCGGCGGCATTGACCAGGAACTTGGGCACGATAAACAGGGAAATGCCCTTGGTCCCCGCCGGCGCGTCCGGCAGCTTGGCCAGCACCAGATGCACGATGTTCTCGCTCATATCGTGCTCGCCGGCGGAGATGAAGATCTTGCTGCCGCTGATGGCATAACTGCCGTCGGCCTGGGGCACGGCGCGGGTCTTGATAAGCCCCAGGTCAGTGCCGCAATGGGCCTCGGTCAGGCACATGGTGCCGGTCCAGCGACCCTCGGTCAGTTTGCTCAGGTAGGTGTTTTTCTGTTCCTCGGTGCCGTGGGCATGGATCGCCGACATGGCGCCGTGGGTCAGGCCCGGGTACATGCCCCAGGAAGTATTGCTGGAGCCGATCATCTCGCTGATCACCAACCCCAGGGACAACGGCAGGCCTTGCCCGCCATAGGCCGGGTCCGCCGCCAGGCCATGCCAGCCGCCTTCGACATACTGGGCAAAGGCCTGCTTGAAGCCCTTGGGCGTGGTCACCACGCCGTTGTCGAAATGGCAGCCTTCTTCATCCCCGGAGCGGTTCAGCGGCGACAGCACCTGCTCGCAGAACTTCGCACCCTCTTCGAGGATCGCGCCGACCATATCGGGGCTGGCATCGTTGGCGCCGAGGGCGAGGTAGTGGGCGTGGAAATCGAAAACGTGGTCGATCAGAAAGCGCATATCCCGTAGCGGGGCTTTGTACTCAGGCATGGTCATTTCTCCGGCAGCAGATACCCCAACCTACTGCCCTGCCCGCCCCCGGACAATCACCGTCCAACCGCTGAATGCTCCACCATCACTCAGCCGACAGCTTCTCCCGTGCGAACCGCACCGCGCCGACTTTGCCCCGCCGCGACCACACAGTTACGCCCCGCCCCCTTGGCGGCATAGAGCGCCTGGTCGGCGGACTTGAGCACTTCTTCCGGGGTGCGCTGCTCCGGCTGACGCTCGGCGACCCCAATACTCACAGTCACCGAGACACTGGTCGCCCCACTGCCGGCCCGGCGTTGACGACCTTGCTGGTCGTCCTGGGGACGATTGTCCTGGTTGCGCAACTGGATATGGTAGTTGGCGATCACTTCACGAATGACCTCCAGGTGCGGCATGCACTCTTCCAGCGTCTTGCCGGCAAACACCACCGCGAACTCTTCACCGCCATAGCGATAGGCACGACCGCCACCGCTGACCTTCGCCAGCTTGCTCGCCACCAGGCGCAACACCTGGTCGCCGACGTCGTGACCGTGGGTGTCGTTGAATTTCTTGAAGTGGTCGACGTCGGTCATCGCCAGCACATAGTTGCGCCCCAGGCGCTGCATGCGTTCGTTCAACGCGCGGCGTCCCGGCAGGCCGGTGAGCTCGTCGCGGAAGGCCATCTGATAAGCCTCATGGGCCACCGCCGCGGCAATCATCAACATCACCTGGCTGCACATGATATTCAGGGTGAACGGCAGGATGAAGGTCTTGGGCAACATCCAGAACAACCCCAGCAGCCCGGTCAGTTGCGCCGCGTGCAGCGGTCGCGGGTGGCGCCAGTACTGGACCGTGAGCAACAGGAAGGACGCGAAGAACACCGGATAGGACAGCTGGATCAGGCTCATCCAGTCCCCGTGCAGCGCCGGCCAACGGATTTCCGCCAGCCAGTCGAGCAAGGTCTGCGGATAACTCTGCTCCAGGCCCAATGCCACACTGCCCACCGCCAGCAGCACGGCGAACCGCGCGACCATGTCCTGGAACAGGTGCGTGCGCTCCTCCCAGGCGGCGTAAACGCCAAACAGCAGGGGCAGCAGCAGGCAACAGAGGTGGAAGACCACCGCGGCGTCCTCGCGGACCTTGCCGTGATCGCGGTAATAATCGGTCTGGGTGGAGAGCAGGAAATAGGCGATATACACCGTCACCATCAGGAACAGTTCGCGCTGACGTCGGTACACCGCGCAGTAGGACCCGCCCAGCAACAGCACCAGAGTCGGCAGCACATTGAACAGCGAGGTGAAGAAGACGTTGAGTTCCTTGACGTAGGCAGCCGCGAGCCCCGCAAGCAACAACAGGAGGGAGGGTAAAAAATGACCAGCATGGACAGTGGAAGAACGCGGCAAGGGTAAAGCTCCGACCGGCAACGCAATAAATGGCATTGTGCCTGTATTGTAAAACCTAAGGTACGGCAATGTGACATCAGTCACAAATGCCATCTCTTTAACGGCAGCGCGGCGATTCTTCTTAGCGATTTAGTCAGGAATTTTTTCTCCGCCCGTCGCCAAGGGCCACACGCAAAAAAGCCGCTTCCCCCGAAGGCGAAGCGGCTTTTGCAGAACGCTCAGTGAGGCTTAGTAGCCCAGGCTGAAGTTCTCTTCTTTCATGTCCATCAGGTTGTTCGCGCCCGACAGCATGGTTGCCACGTGAGTGCGGGTACGCGGCAGGATGCGCTGGAAGTAGAAACGCGCGGTCTGCAGCTTGGCGGTGTAGAAGCCTTCCTCGCTGGTACCGGCAGCCAGTTTCTCGGCAGCCAGGCGCGCCATGTCGGCCCAGAAGTAAGCCAGGCAGGCATAACCGGAGTACATCAGGTAGTCCACCGAAGCGGCACCGACTTCTTCACGGTCCTTCATCGCGGCCATGCCGACTTTCATCGTCAGCTCGCCCCATTCCTTGTTGATGGCCGCCAACGGCGCGACAAACTCGCTGACCGCTTCGTTGCCTTCGTTGGCCTGGCAGAACTTGTGGACGATCTTGGTGAAGCCCTTCAGCGCTTCGCCCTGGGTCATCAGCACCTTGCGACCCAGCAGGTCGAGGGCCTGGATACCGGTGGTGCCTTCGTACAGCATGGAGATGCGGCTGTCGCGAACGTTCTGCTCCATGCCCCACTCGGCGATAAAGCCGTGGCCGCCGTAGATCTGCACGCCATGGTTGGCGGCTTCGAAGCCGACTTCGGTCATGAACGCCTTGGCGATCGGGGTCATGAAGGCCAGCAGTGCGTCGGCTTTCTTCTTCTCTTCTTCATCCTGGCCGTACTTGACGATGTCGACCTGCTTGGCAGTGAAGTAGACCATTGCCCGGTTGCCTTCGGCGAAGGCCTTCATGGTCAGCAGCATGCGACGCACGTCAGGGTGCACGATGATCGGGTCGGCGGCCTTGTCCGGCGCTTTCGGGCCCGTCAGGGAACGCATCTGCAGACGCTCGCGCGCATATTTCAGGCCACCCTGGAAACCGATCTCGGCGTGGGCCAGGCCTTGCAGCGCGGTCCCCAGGCGAGCGGTGTTCATGAAGGTGAACATGCAGTTCAGGCCCTTGTTCGGCGGGCCGATCAGGAAACCGGTGGCCGCGTCGAAGTTCATCACGCAGGTGGCGTTGCCGTGGATGCCCATCTTGTGTTCGAGGGAACCGCAGGAAACGGCATTGCGCTCACCGACGCTACCGTCGGTGTTCGGCAGGAACTTGGGCACGATGAACAGCGAAATACCCTTGGTGCCGGCCGGTGCATCCGGCAGGCGGGCCAGGACGATATGGACGATGTTGTCGGCCATGTCGTGCTCACCGGCCGAGATGAAGATCTTGGTGCCGCTGACCTTGTAGGAACCGTCGGCCTGAGGCTCGGCCTTGGTCCGCAGCATGCCCAGGTCGGTCCCGCAGTGCGGTTCGGTCAGGCACATGGTGCCGGTCCACTCGCCGGAGACCAGCTTGGTCAGGTAGGCCTCTTGCTGCTCAGGGGTACCGTGTTCGGAAATGGTGTTCATCGCGCCATGGGACAGGCCCGGGTACATGCCCCACGACCAGTTGGCTTCGCCGACCATTTCGCTGACCGCCAGGCCCAGGGACTCCGGCAGGCCCTGGCCGCCGTGTTCGACGTCGTGGGCCAGGCTTGGCCAGCCGCCTTCGACGAACTGCTTGTAGGCTTCCTTGAAACCGGTGGGCGTCTTAACGCCGGACTCGCTCCAGGTGCAACCTTCGGTATCGCCGACCCGGTTCAACGGGGCCAGTACCTGCTCACAAAACTTGGCGCCTTCCTCGAGGATGGCGTCAACCATGTCCGGGGTAGCGTCCTGGCATGCCGGCAGGCTCTGATAGTGCGCTTCGTAACCGAGCAGCTCGTCACGGACGAAGCGAATATCACGCAAGGGGGCCTTGTAGTCAGGCATAGCGATAAACCTCTGCTGATGAATCCTGGAATGAGCGACCGCGTCGATTTGCCACGCCGGTCAAACGGTTGTTTGAAACATACGTTTGCGCTCAATTCTTGTCAAGTGTCGTTCATAGTCCATTCGTCATACATGGATGAAGGAGGCGCAGGAAAAGGCCGGCAGCCTTGAGCGGCAGCCAGGGGACACGTCATTAGAGAATAGTCGAGGGGGAGAATGGGTTATGCGAGGGAGCGACTAAAACCGAACATTTAAAAACGCAGCAAAACCCTGTAGGAGCCGGCTTGCCGGCGATGAGGCCAGTAAGTCTTGCATCAACTTATCGGCCGCCATCGCTGGCAAGCCAGCTCCTACACAGGATCGCGTTTCAATTCTGATGGAGAGGTGAAGCTATCAAGCGTAGGTATCGATCAACGTACCGAGGGCCTGATCCGCGGCCTTCTCCACCTTGGCACCCGCTTCGACCTGAAGCTTGCCCTGGGTCATGTCCACCATGGTGCTCGACAGATCTTGCTGGCTGCGGTCCACCGACAGCAGCCGGTTGACCTGGGTATCGGACGATTGGCTCTTCAGCGAGCGTCCGTCTATGGTATCGGCGACTTGACTGGCCGACTGGTCAACGCGGTTCTGCCCGGACCGAATAGTACTCAGACCGGCATAAACAGCGGTATTTCCTGAGATTTCCATGGGCAGACTCGACTGAAAACGGGATCGACAGCCTGCATTTAAGCAGACCTGTCAAAGAAACACCCGTCAAAAACAATAATGGCAGATTGCCTGTTGATAGGCAGAATCTTAGGAAAGCCTCAACCAACCCGCAAACACCGCAGCCCGGGGTCTAGTCCAGCAGATCCAACTGCAGGTACTGCGCGACCGCTTCGGCGCTCGCCGCCTTGAGCCTCGGCACCCGCCCCAGGCAAGGCGCCGGCAGGCGTTCGGCCAGGGTCGCGAGGTTCTCTTCCAGGCGCGAAGTCTTCGGCTCGATGATATTGGCGACCCAGCCGGCCAGTTGCAGACCATCTCGCTCGATGGCTTCGGCGGTCAGCAGGGCATGGCTGATGCACCCCAGGCGCACTCCCACCACCAGGATCACCGGTAAGGCCAGCGCCTGGGCCAGATCCGACAGGCTCGCCTGGTCCGCCAACGGCACTCGCCAGCCGCCGGCGCCTTCTATCAAGGTGAAGTCGGCCTGCTTGGCCAATACTTGCCGCATCGGTCCCAGCAAGGACTGCACGGTCAACTTCACCCCCGCCTCGCGCGCCGCCAGATGCGGGGCAATCGCCGGCTCGAAGGCCACTGGATTAACCTCGGCATAGGCCAGCGGCAGCGAACATTCGGCCAGCAACGCCAGGGCATCGGCGTTGCGCAGCCCTTCGGGCGTCACCTCACAACCGGACGCCACCGGCTTACCCGCCGCGGTACTCAGGCCGGCCTGACGGGCCCCGTGCAACAACCCGGCGGCAATCGTGGTCTTGCCCACATCGGTGTCGGTGCCGGTAATGAAATAGGCAGCATTCATAATGGCTTCTCCAGAATGGCATAGACCACCTGATAGGTCGCCGGCAAACCCTCGGCCTGGCGAAACGCTTCATAGGCCTGCACCAACCCGAGAATCCGCGCCCGCCCGGTCAAACCGCCCGGCCGACCAGGATTGAGGTTATGCGCGCCCAGCGCCTTGAGTTCATGGGTCAGCCTGCGCACATCGGGGTAGTGCAGCACCTGCGGCCGGCTTTCCAGGCTGACCACGCGCAAACCGCTGTCCCGGCACAACTGCTGATAGTCGCTGAACAACCGGAAGCGGTTGACGTGCACCAGGCCATCCACCGCCCGCCAGCTTTCCCGCAACTCGTGCAGGGTACCAACGCACAGGCTGGCAAAGGCCATCACGCCGCCCGGTCGCAGTACCCGGTGGGCCTCGCCGAGTACCGCGGCAAAATCGGCACACCACTGCACGGCCAGACTGGAGAACAGCAGATCGCAACTGCCGGCCTGCAATGGCAGGCGCTCGGCATCCCCGGCGACAAAGTGCCGGGCACCGCCGAGCGGACGCGCGTGCTCCAGCATGCCCTGGGCAATATCCAGTGCCACGCCTTCGCTCTGCTCGAAACGAACGGCCAAGGCCCGGCTGAAGTAGCCGGTACCGCAGCCCATATCGAGCCAACGGGACGGGCTCAACTCATCCGGCAAGCGTGCGAGCAATTCATGACCGATATCGCGCTGCAATTGGGCGACGCTGTCATAGCTGGCCGCCGCGCGGGAAAACGAGGCAGCAACCTGACGCTTGTCGGGCAAGCCGCCCGACAAGACAGGGTGGGAAAGATCAGTCATCACCGGACTCATGCAAAAAGGCCTGGATCGCCCCGGCCACTCCATGGGGGTCATCCAGTAGAAAGGCGTGGCCGGCCTGTTCGATCAGGCCGATTTCGACATCCGGCAGCAGCGCCAGCAAATCACTGGCGGCCTCGGCCGGCACCAGGCCATCCTGGCCGGCGAACAGGTGCAGTTGCGGACCGCGAAAAGCCTGCAGGGCCTGGCGGGTATCCAGTTGTGCCAGCACCTCCAGCCCGTTCAACAGGGTCTCGGGGGTAGTCTGCGGCGCACCGGCCAGGAGCAGTCGCGCCTGGCCGCGCGGGTCCGCCGAACCCTGGGCACAGAGCAGGCTGAAACGCTTGAGGGTCGTTTGCGGATCGGCGCGGCAGCCGGCCAGGAACAGGTCGAAGGTGTCGTTGGCCATCGCCCCGGACCAGCCGTCACTCACCACAAAACACGGGTTGCTCGCCAGGGTCAGCAGACCACAGCAGCGCTCACCACGCCGCGCCGCCAGCGCCGAGGCGAGCATACCGCCCAGGGACCAGCCGCCCAGCCAGGCATTGTCCGGCAGGGTGGCGTCCAGTTCGTCGAGCCACTCTTCGGGATCGCCGCTGGCCAGTTCCGGCAAGGGTTCGATTTCCACCCGCAAGTGCTCATCCAGCCCGCGCAAGGCCGCCGCCAGGGGTTCCAGCGGCGAGATGCCGAGGCCCCAACCGGGCAACAGGATCAGACGATCACGCATGGTTTGGCTCCACTGGATCAAAGGGGCCCAACAGGCTGAAACACGCAGCCAGCCCCTCTAACAATAGCTGCACCTGCGCCTCGCTGTGGGCCGCGGACAAGGTCACCCGCAACCGGGCACTGCCCGCCGGAACGGTCGGCGGACGAATCGCCGTCACCATCAGCCCGCGCTCACGCAGCAACTGCGAGAAGCGCAACGCCCGACCGCTGTCGCCGATCAGGATCGGCTGAATCGGGGTAAAGCTGTCCATCAGGGTCAGGCCGATCTGTTCGGCGCCCTGGCGGAACTGGCGAATCAACGCATTCAGGTGCTCGCGCCGCCAGTGCTCGGTGCGCAACAGTTCCAGGCTTTTCAACGTCGCGCAGGCCAAGGCCGGCGGTTGGCTGGTGGTGTAGATATAGGGGCGGGCGAACTGGATCAGGCTTTCGATCAACTCTTCACTGCCGGCGACAAAGGCGCCCGCCGTGCCGAAGGCCTTGCCCAGTGTGCCGACCAGTACCGGCACATCCTCCTGGCTCAGACCGAAGTGCTCGACGATCCCGCCACCGTTGGCCCCCAGCGGGCCGAAGCCGTGGGCATCATCGACCATCAGCCAGGCGCCCTTGGCCCGGGCTTCGCGGGCCAGGGCCGGCAAGTCGGCCAGGTCGCCGTCCATGCTGAAGACCCCGTCGGTGACCACCAGGGTATTACCGGTGGCCTTTTCCAGGCGCTTGGCGAGACTGGCGGCGTCGTTGTGCAGATAACGATTGAAGCGCGCGCCCGAGAGCAAGCCGGCATCCAGCAGCGACGCATGGTTGAGACGGTCCTCCAGCACCGTATCACCCTGCCCGACCAAGGCCGTGACCGCACCGAGGTTGGCCATATAACCGGTGGTGAACAGCAGCGCCCGCGGGCGCCCGGTGAGATCGGCCAAAGCCTCTTCCAGGGCGTGATGCGGCCCGCTATGACCAATCACCAGATGCGAAGCACCGCCGCCGACACCCCAGCGCGCCGCGCCGGCCTGCCAGGCTTCGATGACCTGCGGATGATTGGCCAGGCCCAGGTAGTCGTTATTACAGAAAGCCAGCAGCGGCTGGCCATCGACCACCACCTGCGGACCTTGCGGACTCTCCAACAACGGACGCTGTCGATAGAGGTTTTCGGCGCGCCGGGCGGACAGCCGGGCGCTGAGATCGAAGGACATTGGAGCCTCGCAAATGCGATCCGAAGAACACGGCATAACCTTGTAGGAGCAGGGCTTACCCGCGAAGCTTTTAGCGATCTCAAGGACGCCTTCACGGCGTCCCGGCAAGCCCGGTTCCTGCAACCCCCCTGTTCCCGCAGGAAGGACGGTATGGATCAAACAGCGGCGTTATAGAACTGCTCGCTGCTCTTCTGCTCCACCAGCGCCTGCTCGATGGCCGCCTGGTGCACTTCGTCAGCGTGCTCTTCACGGGCTTCGGGGAGGATGCCCAGGCGCGAGAACAACTGCATGTCCTTGTCGGCCTGCGGGTTGGCGGTGGTCAGCAATTTATCGCCGTAGAAGATCGAGTTCGCGCCGGCAAAGAACGCCAGGGCCTGCATCTGATCGTTCATCGCCTCACGGCCCGCCGACAGGCGAACGTGGGATTGCGGCATGAGAATCCGCGCCACCGCGAGCATGCGGATGAAATCGAACGGATCGACATCATCGGCGTTTTCCAGCGGCGTACCGGCAACCTTCACCAGCATGTTGATCGGCACCGACTCCGGGTGTTCCGGCAGGTTCGCCAGCTGGATCAGCAGCCCGGCGCGGTCGTCGAGGGACTCACCCATGCCGAGGATACCGCCGGAGCAGATCTTCATCCCGGCATCACGAACATAGGCCAGGGTCTGCAGGCGCTCGCCGTAGGTACGGGTGGTGATGATGCTGCCGTAGAACTCCGGCGAGGTGTCGAGGTTATGGTTGTAGTAGTCCAGGCCGGCGTCGGCCAGGGCGGCGGTCTGGTCCTGGTCGAGCTTGCCCAGGGTCATGCAGGTTTCCAGGCCCATGGCCTTGACCCCTTTGACCATCTGCAGCACGTACGGCATGTCCTTGGCCGACGGGTGTTTCCACGCCGCGCCCATGCAGAAACGGGTCGAACCTATGGCCTTGGCCCGCGCGGCCTCTTCCAGCACCTTCTGCACTTCCATCAGCTTTTCTTTTTCCAGCCCGGTGTTGTAGTGGCCGGACTGTGGGCAGTACTTGCAGTCTTCCGGGCAGGCGCCGGTCTTGATCGACAGCAGGGTCGACACTTGCACGCGATTGGCGTCGAAGTGCGCGCGGTGCACGGTCTGGGCCTGGAACAGCAGGTCATTGAACGGCTGGACGAACAGAGCCTTGACCTCGGCCAAAGACCAATCGTGACGCAAAGTGGCGGTGATGCTGGCGCTCATCGGCGGAGTTCCTTGTTTTATGCTGGGCAAGCGTCTGGGGCAAAGGAATACCCACAGGCGCGACACGGATGCTCGGCATATTTAAGGAAGACTCATGCGCTGTCAACCACGATACGAAGGACCGGTTTACATCTGGTTAAAAAACAAACAGACCTGTTTGTTGTGCGATGAAACCACCGATACACCCCACCCGATCTGTACGCCCTGCGAGAGCGAACTACCCTGGCTGATGGACGCGTGCCAGATCTGCGCCCTGCCCTTGGCGGCGACGGGGCTGACCTGCGGACAGTGCCTCAAGCAGCCGCCAGCCTTCGAGCAGGTGATTGCGCCCTGGACCTATCGCTTTCCACTGGATAGCCTGATCACCCGCTTCAAGCACCAGAGCCAATGGCCGCTGGGGCGACTGCTGGGTGAATTGCTGGCCCAGGCGTTGCGCGAGCGCTTTGACGATGGCTTGCCGCGACCGGACCTGTTGCTGCCGGTGCCCATGGCGACCCGGCGCTTGCGTCAGCGGGGTTATAACCAGGCGGCGATGCTGGCGAACTGGCTGAGCCAGAGCCTGGAAATCTCCGCAGATGAACAGCGTTTACGGCGTGTTCAGGACACTATCGCGCAACAGGAACTGGACGCCAGGGCTCGCCGACGCAACCTGCTGAATGCCTTTGCCCTGGCGCCTGGCGCGGAGGTCGAAGGCCTGCACCTGGCGCTGGTGGACGATGTACTGACCACCGGTGCCACCGCCGAAAGCCTGGCCCGCTTGCTGATGAAGGCGGGAGCGCGGCGGATCGATGTCTATTGCCTGGCGCGTACACCGAGCCCGGAAAATCGCTAGCCTTCTCAAAGACACCACAAAACCTGTAGGAGCCTGGCTTGCCAGCGAAGAGGCCCTTGAGCCTTGTGGCGCCCCGACGGCCGCCATCGCCAGCAAGCCGGCTCCCACAGAAACCGCGTTTGGCTTGCGGCGGCTTGACGTCGAAAGCACCGAGAGGCACCTTGCCCAATACCCCCGCCGCCCGAAGTCCGCCCCATGTCCCTGCCCGTCCTGCTGACCCAACACATCGTCCGCCGCCCGCAGCGTATCGCCCTGCTGCAACATATCGCCGAACAGGGCTCCATCACCCGCGCCGCGAAAAGCGCAGGCTTGAGTTACAAGGCGGCCTGGGACGCCATCGACGAGTTGAACAACCTGGCGCAAAAGCCCCTGGTGGAGCGCAGTGTCGGCGGCAAGGGCGGTGGTGGCGCCAAGCTGTCGGCGGAAGGCGAACGGGTGCTGCGTCTCTATCAACGCCTGCAAACCCTCCAGGCCCAGGTCCTCGAAGCCGCCGAAGACAGCGGCGACCTCGACCTGCTCGGCCGCCTGATGCTGCGCACCAGCGCCCGCAACCAGCTTCACGGCACAGTGCAGGACATCACCCGCCACGGGCGCAACGACCTTGTGCGTCTGGCCCTGGCCGGCGGACTCACGCTGCAGGCACAGATCACCCACGACAGCACCCAACGCCTGGAACTGGAGAGCGGCACCGAAGTCGTCGCCCTGATCAAGGCCGGTTGGCTGGAATTGAGTGCGATCGGGCATCCCGCAAAATCCGGACACAATTCTCTAAGCGGTCAAATCGAGGCCATTTCCGAGGATGAAGATGGCCCTTCGGAGGTCAGAATCGCCCTGCCGAACGGACAAATCCTCTGTGCGCTGGCGCAACCGGAGCAGATAAAAAACCTCGGCCTGAGGGTGGGAAGCCCGGCGCAGACGGTGTTTGCGCCGTCCCTGGTGATTTTGGGTACACCGTTATGACGCCATCGCCAGCAAGCCGGCTCCTACAGAAGAACATATCCCACCTGTAGGAGCCGGCTTGCCGGCGATCGATCGCGCAGCGATCCCCCGCTTTTCCTGCAACAAATCCGTCACAACGCATTACTAAGGTGACCCCCTGACCCGCAGGGAGCCTGATCATGAACCTCTTAGAAGAAAACCAACCCACTGACCTGGAACAGATGGTCGGCCTCAGCCGTCGTGGCTTTATCAGTGCCGGCGCCTTGTACGGCGCGGCGATGTTCCTCGGCGGCAACCTGTTGAGCCGCAGCGTGATGGCTGCCAGCGCCAGCGCCGCCTCCGGCCAACTGCTGGGTTTCGACAGCATCGCCGCCGCCACCAGCGACACCCTGACCTTGCCACCCGGCTATACCTCCTCAGTGCTGATCAGCTGGGGCCAACCCCTGGCCAAGAACGGCCCGGCCTTCGACCCGAGCGGCAACGGCAGCGCCAAGGCCCAGGAAGTCCAGTTCGGCGACAACAACGACGGCATGAGCCTGTTCCCCTTCCCCGGCGACGACAACCGGGCGCTGATGGCGATCAACAACGAATACACCAACTACCGCTACCTCTATCCCCATGGCGGCCAGCCGCAATCCCTCGAAGACGTGCGCAAGGCCCAGGCCAGCGAAGGCGTGTCGGTGATCGAAATACAGCGCAAGGACGACCAATGGCACTTCGTCCAGGGTTCGGCCTATAACCGGCGGATCCACGGCAACACACCGATCAAATTCGGCGGCCCGGCAGCCGGTCACCCCTGGTTGCAGACCCAGGCCGACAAGCAGGGGCGCAAAGTCCTCGGCACCTTCCAGAACTGCGCCAACGGCAAGACACCCTGGGGCACCTACCTGACCTGCGAAGAGAACTTCACCGACTGCTTCGGCAGCAGCAATACCGAACAGAAATTCGATGCCGCGCAAAAGCGCTATGGCGTCGTGGCCACCAGCAAGGAGATCAACTGGCACGCTCACGATCCGCGCTTCGACATGGCCCTGAACCCCAATGAACTAAACCGTCATGGCTGGGTGGTGGAAATCGATCCGTTCGACCCGCAGTCCACCCCGGTCAAACGCACCGCCCTGGGCCGGTTCAAGCACGAGAACGCCGCCCTGGCCGAAACCCGTGACGGCCGCGCCGTGGTCTATATGGGCGACGATGAACGCGGTGAATTCATCTACAAGTTCATCAGCCGCGACAAGATCGACCACAAGCACCCCAAGGCCAACCGTGACCTGCTGGATCACGGCACCTTGTATGTCGCACGTTTCGACAACGGCGACGGCAACCCGGATCGTCCGAAAGGTTCGGGTGAGTGGGTCGAGTTGACCTTCGGCAAGAACGGCATCGACACCGGCAGCGGTTTCACCAGCCAGGCCGAAGTGCTGATCCATGCCCGACTGGCCGCCAGCGTGGTCAAGGCGACGCGCATGGACCGTCCGGAATGGATCGTCGTCAGCCCCATCGACGGCCAGGTCTATTGCACCCTGACCAACAACGCCAAGCGCGGTGAGGACGGCATGCCGGCCGGCGGACCGAATCCCCGGGAGAAGAATGTCTACGGACAGATCCTACGCTGGCAGGCCGCGGGCAATGATCACGGTGCCCACACGTTTGGCTGGGACCTGTTCGTGGTGGCGGGCAACCCGGCGGCGCATCCCGGCACGGCCAAGGCCGGTTCTTCCAACATCACCCCGCAGAATATGTTCAACAGCCCGGACGGCCTGGGTTTCGACAAGGCCGGCCGTCTGTGGATCCTTAGCGACGGCGACTACAGCAACGCCGGGGATTTTGCCGGGATGGGCAATAACCAGATGCTTTGCGCCGACCCGGCCAGCGGGGAAATCCGTCGGTTCATGGTCGGCCCGGTGGGTTGCGAAGTGACCGGTATCAGCTTCTCGCCAGATCAGAAGACCTTGTTCGTCGGCATCCAGCATCCGGGTGAGGCCGGCAACTCGACCTTCCCCGAGCATCTGCCGAACGGCAAGCCACGCTCATCGGTGATGGCGATTCGGCGGGAGGATGGCGGGATTATCGGCGCCTGATCAACCGCCTTCGCGGGCAAGCTCCGCTCCCACAGTATTTGAGTCGAGACTGGATACCGCATACGACAGAAAACCTGTGGGAGCGGAGCTTGCCCGCGAAGAAGCCGGAACAGCCGACACCTTTCTACGCCCCGGTGCGCTAACATGCTTGGCCGGACGCGGCCGCCTGCCGCTCGCAGGAGTCAGCATGTCCCACCCGTTTGAAACACTCACCCCCGACCTGGTGCTCGACGCCGTGGAAAGCATCGGCTTTCTCAGTGACGCCCGGGTCCTGGCGCTCAACAGCTACGAAAACCGTGTCTATCAGGTGGGCATCGAAGACGGCGAACCCCTGATCGCCAAGTTCTACCGCCCCCAGCGCTGGACCAACGAGGCCATCCTCGAAGAACACCGCTTCACCTTCGAACTGGCCGACTGCGACGTCCCGGTCGTCGCGCCGATGATCCACAACGGCGAAAGCCTGTTCGAACACGCCGGTTTTCGCTTCACCCTGTTCCCCCGGCGTGGCGGCCGGGCCCCGGAACCGGGCAATCTCGACCAGCTCTATCGCCTCGGACAACTGCTCGGCCGCCTGCACGCCGTGGGCGCCACCCGTCCGTTCGAACACCGCGAAGCCCTCGGGGTGAAGAACTTCGGCGAAGACTCGCTGACCACCCTGCTGGAAGGCAACTTCATTCCCCGCAGCCTGCTGCCGGCCTACGAATCCGTGGCCCGCGACCTGCTCAAGCGGGTGCAACAGGTCTACGCCGAGACCCCGCACCAGAACATCCGCATGCACGGCGACTGCCACCCCGGCAATATGATGTGCCGCGACGAGATGTTCCATATCGTCGACCTCGATGACTGCCGCATGGGCCCGGCGGTGCAGGACCTGTGGATGATGCTCGCCGGCGACCGCCAGGAATGCCTCGGCCAACTGTCGGAACTGATGGACGGCTACAGCGAGTTCCACGACTTCAATCCCCGCGAACTGGCGCTGATCGAACCCCTGCGCGCCCTGCGCCTGATGCACTACAGCGCCTGGCTCGCCCGCCGCTGGGACGACCCGGCGTTTCCCCACAGCTTCCCGTGGTTCGGCAGCGAGCGCTACTGGGGCGACCAGGTCCTGGCCTTGCGCGAACAACTTTCGGCGCTGAATGAAGAACCGCTGAAATTATTCTGACGGTTGTGGCAGGATTTAGCGGTGTCGGCGTCTGAAAAGACGCCATCGCGAGCAAGCTCGCTCCTACAGTAATGGATTGCATCCCCCCTATAGGAGCGAGCTTGCTCGCGATAGGGCCCTCAGCCCCACCGCACCAGCCAAGACCAGCGCACCAACCCCCATAATTAGTTAGCAGCCTAAGCAAGGACTCTGCATGCAAGCCGCCAACCCGCGTCGCGGGTACATCCTTGGCCTCAGCGCCTACATTATCTGGGGCCTGTTCCCCATCTACTTCAAAGCCATCGCCGCCGTACCGGCCGTCGAGATCATCATCCACCGCGTGCTCTGGTCCGCCCTGTTCGGCTCCCTGCTGCTGGTGGTCTGGAAACACCCGGGCTGGTGGAGCGAGCTGCGGGACAACCCGCGCCGCCTGGCGATCCTGGCCCTGAGCGGCACCCTGATCGCCGCCAACTGGCTGACCTACGTCTGGTCGGTCAACAACGGGCGCATGCTCGAGGCCAGCCTGGGCTACTACATCAACCCGCTGGTCAACGTGCTGCTGGGCATGCTGCTGTTGGGCGAACGCCTGCGCCGCCTGCAATGGATCGCCGTCGGACTCGCCGCCGTGGGCGTGGCGCAGCAGGTCTGGCAGGTCGGCAGCCTGCCCTGGATCTCCCTGGTGCTGGCGCTGACCTTCGGTTTCTACGGGCTGATCCGCAAACAGGCACCGGTCAAGGCCCTGCCGGGCTTGGTGGTGGAAACCTGGATGCTGGTGCCCATCGCCATCGGCTGGCTGTTGCTGAATCCGCTCGCCACCAGCGCCCAGGCCGAATTCTGGACCACCTCGCAAGCCTGGTGGCTGATCGCCGCCGGCCCGGTCACGCTGATCCCGCTGGTGAGCTTCAACGCGGCGGCGCGTCACCTGCCCTACACCACCCTGGGTTTCCTGCAATACATCGCGCCAACCCTGGTGTTGCTGCTGGCCGTGCTGCTGTACGACGAACACCTGACCGCCAGTAACCTGATGGCCTTCGTGTTTATCTGGACGGGACTGGCGGTGTACAGCGTCGATGCCTGGCTCAGCCTGCGCAAGCGCAGCTGATCAAAAAACACACAAAAGCCTGCAAGCCTTGCGCCACCTGGGCTGCAGGCTTCTACCCCAAGGTTATCCACAAGCCGGTCCACGCCGTTTGTGCACAAGCCCTTGAAACTGTTCGTTTTTTGTTCATATCAGGGAAAGCCCCGGCCGGCCTGGCCGGGCGCCGGCTCTCCCCAGGTTATCCACAGGCCCGTCCCCGTTAAAACTGGATAACCCGCTTCACTCTTCGTCACTGCGCAGCATCAACTCCACCATCAACTCATCAGCCAGGGTTTCCAGGCCCGACTGCAAGGCTTCCAGCGGCAGGTCAAACGGCACCGCCAGGATCGCCTCGGCATGGAACAGCGGGTCGCCGCTCATGGGCGCGGGGCTCACGTCGGTCACCAGTTGCTCCAGATTGATGCCTTGTTCAGTCAACAGGCGGGTGATGTCCCGCACAATTCCCGGGCGATCATTGCCCACCAGTTCCATCGCGATGGGTTTCCAGCGTCCGGGCGCTTCGCCGCCGCCGGGAATCACCTGAATCTGAATCCCCTGGCTGGCGAGGGCTTGGAGTGCCTTGATCAACGCGTCATGGGCCTCGGCCGGCGCCTCGACCCGGACAATCCCGACAAACTGCCCGGCCAGGCCCGACATGCGGCTTTCCAGCCAGTTGCCGCCGTGCTCGGCGATACACAGGGCAATCTGCTCGACCTGGCCGGCCTTGTCGGGTGCGAATACTGTCAGTACGAGATGGTCCACGGGATAGCCCTCTTGTCGTTGGTCGCTCCAGTATAGGCAAGCGGGCCACACCCGTGGGCACTTGGGGGATTGATATAACTCGATCTTTCGAGCCGGGCTCTCAGTAATGGCTGATATACATCAAAACGTAGTTCAAGATGCATCGTTCGATGTCACGCAAGGGCAACTGTTTCGACAAGGCACTGATAGAAAGCTTTTGGGGGCGCTGAAGAACGAACTCATCCATCATCGCCAACGCCGCCACTCACGACTTGCTTACCCGGCCCTGGCTGAACTTACCCGGAAATACTGGAACCCAGCCAGGGCCGTTTGAAGCGCAACTGTCTGCTCTTGTCAGGGCTGTACAGCGTTAATACCTATCATGAAATCTTCAGCGGGGATATGAGGACCACCCCTGAGAATGACCAGCGTATCATCTGTTGTACTGGAGTCATCGACCGCCAAGAGGAATCTGCTCACGCTGCTTTCAATAGTTACAAAACGGCTTCCCGAGCGCCTAATTATCCAAATTTGATTATTTTCCCCATTCTTCTCGACAACGACGACATCTGTGCCTTTTGCAGTCATGTACGCGTTAAACGGAAAGCATTGAATCTCTCCCTCCCACACACCGACAGGCGACGACTCGGTAGTATTAAACGTCCACAATGCGAATAACAAATTATCCCTAGTGGTAATCCTAAGATCAGGATTACTAGCGCTATGATGAAAGAGAAAACTTCTTTCATTTAAAGCCGTGAATATTTTTCTTGGCTCAGCTGGAAGGCTTAACGCCCCAACCGAGCCATCCTCAAGCACCTGATCTGGCGTTGCAGGTTCAGGGGTATTGGTACTCTTTTTCATAAAGGCTCTCCTTTACTTACTGGTTCTTGCTGATTGAGGTAACAGCAATGAAAACAGCAATGGCGAAGAACCGAGGAAGCTTGCCAACAACCGGCTGACACACAATACCCAAGCCCTCAGTGTAGCTTGATGAGAAAAGGTACAAGCTCGACCAGGCCCTGTACGCGCAAGATACGGACAAGCGGATGACATCGGGTCTGCCCTTCGAAAGATCAGGCACGCTTCCACACCATCCCCAGCACACACCACGGCGCCGTACGGAAAAACAAATCGTGTACGATTTTCAGATTTATCTGGAACAATCCATGCTTTTCTTGAGAACATCAGCGACTGATGCGTGACCGGACAGAACCCACTGGTCGCGAAACGACGTATTTAGTCTAATTTTCACAACCGCAATGCATCATGTAGTATGCGCCGGCACGCACTACATAACGTTGGATGGACGTCTGCCCGAGTGTCTGTGAAACCACGGAAAGCCCCACCGGCTCAGGTCGGCCGGGCGAGCCCAGCCGCCCGCGAGGGCATGTTCTGGTACTGTGTTCAGAGAAGCACGCAAGGCTTTAAATAGAAGAGCTGAATAGCTGAGCAGAGTGAGGCAAGCAATGACTGAACACGTTCAAGTCGGTGGCCTTCAGGTCGCCAAAGTCCTGTTCGACTTCGTGAATAACGAAGCCATTCCCGGTACCGGTCTGACCGCCGACCAGTTCTGGGCCGGTGCCGACAAGGTCATCCATGACCTGGCCCCGAAGAACCAGGCCCTACTCGCCAAACGCGATGATTTCCAGGCCCGGATCGATGCCTGGCACCAGTCCCGGGCCGGCCAGGCCCATGACGCCGTGGCTTACAAAGCCTTCCTGCAAGACATTGGCTACCTGCTACCAGAAGCGGCGGATTTCCAGGCCACGACCCAGAATGTCGACGACGAGATCGCCCGCATGGCCGGCCCACAGTTGGTGGTGCCGGTGATGAACGCGCGTTTCGCCCTCAACGCCTCGAACGCCCGCTGGGGTTCGCTGTATGACGCGCTCTATGGCACCGATGCCATCAGCGAAGCGGACGGCGCGGAAAAAGGCAAAGGCTACAACAAGGTCCGTGGCGACAAGGTCATCGCCTTCGCCCGCGCCTTCCTCGACGAAGCCACGCCCCTGGCCGCCGGCTCCCATGTCGACGCCGTGGGCTACAAGATCGTCGACGGCAAGCTCGTGGTCGCCCTCAAGGGCGGCAGCAACAGCGGCCTGCGCAACGACGCCCAGTTGATCGGCTTCCAGGGCGATGCCGCGGCACCCACCGCGATCCTGCTGAAAAACCACGGCCTGCACTTCGAAATCCAGATCGACGCCAGCAGCCCCGTCGGCCAGACCGATGCCGCCGGAGTGAAGGACCTGCTGATGGAAGCGGCCCTGACCACCATCATGGACTGCGAAGACTCGGTCGCCGCCGTCGATGCCGATGACAAGGTGGTGATCTACCGCAACTGGCTCGGCCTGATGAAGGGCGACCTGGCGGAACAGGTCGCCAAGGGCGGCACCACCTTCACCCGGACCATGAACGCCGACCGCCGCTACACCGCCGTCGATGGCAGTGAGTTGAGCCTGCACGGTCGCTCGCTGCTGTTCGTGCGCAACGTCGGTCACCTGATGACCATCGATGCGATCCTCGACAGCCACGGCAACGAAGTGCCCGAAGGCATCCTCGACGGCCTGATCACCAGCCTCGCGGCGATCCATAGCCTCAACGGCAACAGCGTGCGCAAGAACAGCCGCACCGGCTCGGTCTACATCGTCAAGCCGAAGATGCACGGTCCGGAAGAAGCGGCGTTCACCAACGAGCTGTTCGGCCGTATCGAAGAGCTCCTGAACCTGCCGCGCAATACCCTGAAAGTCGGGATCATGGACGAAGAGCGACGCACCACCGTCAATCTGAAAGCCTGCATCAAGGCCGCCAGCGAGCGCGTGGTGTTTATCAACACCGGCTTCCTCGACCGCACCGGCGACGAGATCCACACCTCCATGGAAGCCGGCGCGATGGTGCGCAAGGCGGCCATGAAGACGGAAAAATGGATCGGCGCCTACGAGAACTGGAACGTCGATATCGGTTTGAGCACCGGCCTGCAAGGTCGCGCCCAGATCGGTAAAGGCATGTGGGCCATGCCCGACCTGATGGCGGCGATGCTCGAACAGAAAATCGCCCACCCACTGGCCGGCGCCAACACCGCCTGGGTCCCGTCGCCGACCGCGGCGGCGTTGCATGCGCTGCATTACCACAAGGTCGACGTGTTCGCCCGCCAGGCCGAACTGGCCAAACGCGCGCGGGCTTCGCTCGACGATATCCTGACCATCCCGTTGGCGAGCAATACCGACTGGTCGGCCGAGGAGATCCGCAGCGAGCTGGACAACAACGCCCAGGGCATCCTCGGCTACGTGGTGCGCTGGATCGACCAGGGTGTCGGTTGCTCGAAGGTGCCGGACATCCATGATGTCGGCCTGATGGAAGACCGCGCCACCCTGCGCATTTCCAGCCAGCACATCGCCAACTGGCTGCGCCATGGCGTGGTCACCCAGGACCAGGTCATGGAAAGCCTCAAGCGCATGGCCCCGGTGGTCGATCGGCAGAATGCCGGTGACGCGCTGTACCGCCCGCTGGCCCCGGACTTCGACAGCAACATCGCCTTCCAGGCGGCGGTCGAACTGGTGATCGAAGGGACCAAACAGCCCAACGGCTACACCGAGCCGGTACTGCACCGTCGGCGTCGTGAGTTCAAGGCCCGTAACGGCCTGTAATCCCGCGCTGATGGCGAAAAGAAAAAGCCCTGATCGGTAACGATCAGGGCTTTTTCATTCCGCTCGCCTCAAGACACCGCTCCCTGTAGGAGCGAGCTTGCTCGCGATGGGCGTCAACGATAACGCTGGGCATCTGATACCCCACGGTGCCTGGGCCACCATCGCGAGCAAGCTCGCTCCTACAGGGGCTAAGCCACCATCCCCAGCTCACGCTTGACCAGCTTCAGCAACTGCGTGGTATCGATGGGCTTGAGCAAGAAATCCACCACGCTCAAATGCATCGCATCAATAGCATCACGCACCTGGGCATTGCCGGAGACGATGATGATCGGCAGCGCCGCCCGCTCCGAGCCGCGCACCTTGCGAATCAGGTCCAAGCCATCATCGGCCATGCGCAAATCAGTGATCAGCAGACCGATGCCGCGGTTGGACTCCAGCAACGCAAAGGCCGCCGCGCCACTGGCGGCGGTCACGCAGTGGATATCGTGGAGGGCGAGAATTTCCGACAGCAACTCCCGGGCATCCTGGTCGTCATCGACAATCAGGACCCGCTGATACGACAATTGCGGTGCCTGCATCACCTGCAGAATGGCCTCGCGCTCGGCATCGCTTAAAATATCGTGGTCAGACATACGGCTCTCTGGTATCCCTTCGGCAATCCAATCCCCTAGCACAGTGCTCAGACATCGCTAAACGGATGCTCAATGTGCACTTCGTCGGAAAGTTTTCCAAGTCGATATTTGTTAAGAATCTGCTTCTTCAACTGTAGGCCATTTCTCAAACCTAGACTTACGTCCAATGGGCACCCGGGAAGCGGGGGCCGACCATGGGTAGAACGGCGATTCTTCGCGCCCATAACAACGGACAAAAATCGGTAGCGGTCATGAGCAAAGCGGATGCCTTCACCCAGGCCGGGAAGACCGCGGTGTTGCAAAACATCCACGGCACCTTGCAGTTCCTGCAGCGATTCCCACCCTTCAATCAGATGGAGAACGCCCATCTGGCCTATCTGGTTGAACAGTGTCAACTGCGTTTCTACAGCACGGGCGAGAGCATCATCAAGCCCGCCGACGGGCCGGTGGAGCACTTTTATATCGTCAAGCAGGGACGGGTGGTCGGCGAGCGCCCGCACACGGCCAAGGGCGGCAGCGAAACCGTCTTCGAAATCACCACCGGCGAGTGCTTCCCCCTCGCCGCGCTGCTCGGCGAGCGGGCCACCCGCACCGAACACCTGGCGGGTGAAGACACCTTCTGCCTGCAACTGAACAAACCGGCGTTCATCAAGCTGTTCTCGTCCTCCGAGACCTTTCGCAACTTTGCCCTGCGTTGCGTCAGCAGCCTGCTGGACCAGGTCAACCAGCAAGTCCAGCGCAAGGCCGTGGAAACCCTCGGCACCCAGTACTCGCTCAACAGCCGCCTCGGCGAGCTGGCGATGCGTCATCCGGTGACCTGCAGCCCGAGCACCCCGCTGCGCGAAGCGGTGACCCTGATGCACGAGCAGCAGGTCGGCAGCATCGTGGTGGTCAATGAGGCCAAGGCCCCACTCGGCATCTTCACCCTGCGCGACCTGCGCCAGGTGGTGGCCGACGGCGTCCATGACTTCAACCAGCCCATCGACCAACACATGACCCAGGCCCCCTTCGCCCTGACCCCGGACCACAGCGCCTTCGACGCCGCGATGGCCATGACCGAACGGCACATCGCCCATGTCTGCCTGGTGAAGGAGCAGCGCCTGTGCGGCGTGGTCTCCGAGCGCGACCTGTTTTCCCTGCAACGGGTCGACCTGGTGCACCTGGCGCGGACCATCCGCAGCGCGGCGCGCCTGGACAACCTGATCGCCATTCGCGGCGAGATCGGCCAGTTGGTGGAACGCATGCTGGCCCACGGTGCGTCATCGACCCAGATCACCCAGATCATCACCCTGCTCAACGACCACAGCGTCTGCCGGGTCATCGAACTGACCCTGGCCGAGAAAGGCGACCCGGGCGTGCCGTTCAGTTGGCTGTGCTTCGGCAGCGAAGGCCGCCGCGAGCAGACGCTGTACACCGACCAGGACAACGGCATCCTGTTCGAGGCCCGCGACGCCGCCCATGCCGCCGAGATTCGCGGCAAGCTGCTGCCCCTGGCGCAGCAGATCAACCAGAGCCTGGCGCTGTGCGGCTTCAGCCTGTGCAAAGGCAATATCATGGCCGGCAACCCTGAGCTGTGCCTGTCGCGGGCCGAATGGGCGCGGCGCTTCTCCGCCTTTATTCGCGAAGCCACGCCGGAGAACCTGCTGGCCTCGAGCATCTATTTCGATCTGCGGGTGGTCTGGGGCGAGGAACAGGCCTGCCAGCAACTGCGCCAGGGCATCCTCGCCCAGGTCGCCGACAACCGGCTGTTCCAACGCATGATGGCCGAAAACGCCCTGCGCCAGCGCCCACCGGTGGGGCGTTTGCGTGAGTTCGTGCTGAGCCGCAACGGCAGCGACAAGGCCACGCTCGATCTGAAAGTCCAGGGCCTGACCCCGTTCGTCGACGGTGCCCGCCTGCTGGCGCTGGCCAATGGCATCGAGGCCAGCAATACCCTCGAACGCCTGCGCCAGCTGGTAGCCAAGGAAGTGATCGAAGGCCTCGATGGCGCGGCTTATGAAGAGGCCTATCACTTCATCCAACAGACCCGCTTGCAGCAACATCAACTGCAGACCCGGCAGAATCTGCCGTATTCCAATCGGGTCGATCCGGAAAGCCTCAACCAGCTGGACCGACGCATCCTGCGTGAAGCCCTGCGCCAGGCCCAACGCCTGCAAAGCAGCCTGGCCCTGCGGTATCAGCTATGAAGCTGTTTTCCTGGCTGAGGGCCAACGAGCCGACACTGGATGCCGCGACACAGGCGCGGCTCAGGCAACTGCCCGCCGCCAAGCCCCTGGACGAGTGTTCGCTGCGGGAACAGCGCTGGGTTGTCCTCGACCTGGAAACCAGCGGCCTGAACCTGAACCGCGACCAGGTGCTGTCCATCGGCGCGGTGGTCATCGAAGACGGCGCCATCGACCTGGGGCAGTGCTTTGAACGGACCTTGTTGCGCCCCGGACAGAGCGTCAACCCCAGCGTGCTGATCCATGGTCTGGGGCCAAGTGCCCTGGCCGCCGGCAGCGATCCGGCGCAGGCGTTGCTGGACTTTATGGAGTTCGTCGGCGACAGCCCGTTGCTGGCGTTCCATGCGCCCTTTGACCAGCACATGCTCACCCGTGCGCTGAAAGACAGCCTCGGGTATCGCCTGCAACATCCATTTTTTGATGTCGCCGATATCGCACCGTTGTTATGCCCGCAAGCGACCTTGCGCGAAGCCGGGCTGGACGATTGGATCGACCATTTCAAGTTGCAGGTGGAGGAGCGGCATAACGCCAGCGCCGACGCCCTGGCCACCGCCGAACTGGCGCTGATCCTGTTCAGCCGGGCGCGGCAGCAGCAGATCGATAGCCCGTTGAAGCTGCAACAACGCCTGGGGCAGTGGAAACGTCGTCAGCAGAGTCCCTCCTTCTAAAATGGCACACAACCAACCGACCAGCAGCCATTGCGCCTTTTCCTGGGCCCTGACACAATCGCGAATAATTCTCGTTATTTTAAACTTCTTGTCGGTGATGTCCGTTGTCGTCAGTCCGAAGCCCCCATCATGCCCTTGTCGGCGCGTTGTATCGCGACCATCGCAGCTGGCTGTTGGCTTGGCTGCGCCGCAACATCGCTTGCCCGCAGCGGGCCGAAGACCTCAGCCAAGACACTTTTGTCCGCCTGCTGGGCCGCGACGAACTGAACACACCGCGACAACCCCGGGCCTTCCTCGTGGCCATCGCCAAAGGCCTGCTGTTCGACCACTTCCGCCGCGCCGCGCTGGAACAGGCCTACCTCAGTGAACTGATGCTGATCCCGGAGGGCGAGCAACCGTCCCCGGAAGAACAACACTTGATCCTCGAAGACCTGCGGGCCATCGACCACCTGCTCGGCAAGCTCTCGAGCAAGGCCCGCGCCGCGTTCCTCTACAGTCGCCTAGACGGCCTCGGCCATGCCGAGATCGCCGAAAAGCTCGGCGTTTCCGTGCCCCGCGTGCGCCAGTACCTGGCCCAGGGCATTCGCCAGTGCTATGTCGCACTGTACGGCGAGCCGACATGAATCAGTTCAGCGCCAAACCGGTTTCCGCCCGCGTCCTCGATGCCGCCATTGCCTGGCAGTTGTGCCTGGACTCGGGCGGTCGCAACACCGTGGAACAGGCCGAGTTCGAGAAATGGCACGCGGCCCATGAAGAACACGCCCGCGCCTGGTCGCAGTTGGGCATGCTCGACCAACGCTTCAGCGGTACCAGCGGCCCGGCCCGGGGCGCCCTGCTGAAATCCCGCGACGGCCTCCGTCAGCGGGTACGCAAGCTCGGCAGCGGCCTGGCCAGTGTGATACTGGCCTGCGGCCTGGCACTGTTCCTCGGCAATCGCTACCTGCCCATGGATTACTGGCTGGCCGACCAGCGCACCGCCACCGGCGAGCAACGCACCCTGCACCTGGCCGACGGTACGACGATCCAGCTCAACACCCACAGTGCCCTGGATCTGCGCTTCGATGAGAAGACCCGGCGCATCGTCCTGCGCGAGGGTGAAATCCTGATCGAGACCGGGCATAACGACACCCGGCCGTTTATCGTCGAAACCGATGAAGGGCGCATGCGCGCGCTGGGGACGCGTTTCCTGGTCAAGCGTGAAGACGACGGCACGCTATTGAGCGTCCTGCAATCGGCGGTGGCTGCTCGTCCACAGGCCAGCGCCAACGAACAGATCCTCCATGAAGGCCAACAGGTGCTGATGCGCCGTGACAGCCTCGGTCCGTTGCAGGCCCTCGACCCCGGCGCCGATGCCTGGACCCGGGGCATGCTGGTGGTGGACAACGTGCGACTGGCTGACATGCTCGGGGAATTGGGCCGCTACCGACGCGGCTATCTGGGTGTCGATCCGCAAGTCGCGGATCTGCGGATCACCGGCAGCTTCCCGCTGCACGACACCAACCTGGCGCTGACCGCCCTGCTGCCGACCTTGCCGGTGCAGATCGAGCGGCATACGCAGTGGTGGGTGACGGTGCAGGCGAAGGCCGAGACCAAGCCCTGATCCCCCTTGACCCGCCTTGGAATACGCCCACCTGTAGGAGCAACTGTCTTGA
>NZ_JACAQA010000032.1:0-63789 GCF_013385425.1 Pseudomonas gingeri
AAGTGGGGCGAATTATAGAGCCACAGAATTTCCCGTCAACGCTTATTTTCACTTTTCTGTCATAAAGGTCAAAAACAGTGCGCGTCCCGGGTTTTGCGGTGTCTGTACTGACGCCTTCGCGGGCAAGCTCCGCTCCCACAGTCTCCAGGCCTGACCGATAGTTCGCGGTGTGACTCGATCCCGTGGGAGCGGAGCTTGCCCGCGAAGCTTTTAGCGACCTCAAGGAGGTCATCACCTGTAAGCCGGACGCCAACAAGGACGGTGCATGCCTCAAGCCTTGTGGTGCTTCTATATAGAAGAGAACGGGACGCCTTAGAGGACTCCCGCTTCACGCAATGCCGCGACCGCCTCCGGCGCCAGGCCCAACACCCGCTGCAACACCTCCAGCGTGTGCTCACCCAATAGAGGAGGGGCGTTGCGATACTCCACCGGA
Source organism: Pseudomonas gingeri (assembly GCF_013385425.1). Classification (GTDB taxonomy): domain Bacteria; phylum Pseudomonadota; class Gammaproteobacteria; order Pseudomonadales; family Pseudomonadaceae; genus Aquipseudomonas; species Aquipseudomonas gingeri_D. The sequence continues at coordinate 434 of NZ_JACAQA010000032.1, forward strand.
GTCGCGGACAACCGGATCGGACTCGCCACCTGCGGCACCACTCCCGCCAGCGGATGCGGCAACTCTACCGCCAGGCCACGGGCCTGCACCTGGGGATCGGCGAACACCTGCGACAGATCGTTGATCGGCCCGCATGGCACACCCGCCTGCTCCAACTGTGTCACCCACTCGGCCGTGGTCTTGAACACCGTCGCCTGGCGAATCAACGGAATCAGCACCGCCCGGTTGGCCACCCGCTGCGTATTGGTCTTAAACCGTGGATCGTCCGCCCACTGCGGCTGACCCGCCACCTCGGCAAACTTGCGGAACTGTCCGTCATTGCCCACCGTCAGGATGAAATCACCATCAGCCGTCGGGAAGTCCTGATACGGCACGATATTCGGATGGGCATTACCCAGACGCTTGGGCGCCACTCCGGTGGTCAGGTAGTTCATGGCCTGGTTCGCCAGGCACGCCACCTGCACATCCAGCAACGCCATATCGATATGCTGGCCGCCGCCACCCTGATCGCGATGGGCCAGGGCCGCCAGAATCGCCACCGTGGAATACAACCCGGTCAGAATATCGGTCAACGCCACACCCACCTTCACCGGCCCGGCACCTTCATCACCCTCGGGCCGACCGGTCAGGCTCATCAGCCCACCCAGCCCCTGGATCATGAAGTCATAGCCGGCACGCTTGGCATAGGGTCCGGTCTGACCGAAGCCGGTGATCGAGCAATAGATCAGCTTCGGGTTGAGCGCCTTGAGCGACCCATAATCCAACCCATAAGCCGCCAAGCCACCCACCTTGAAGTTCTCGATCAGGATATCGGACTTGGCCGCCAGCTCCCGCACCAGACGCTGCCCCTCGGGCTGGGTGAAATCGATGGTCACCGACTGCTTGTTACGGTTGGCCGACAGATAATAAGCCGCCTCCGTGGTGTTCTCGCCGTAGGCGTCCTTAAGGAAGGGCGGCCCCCAGGCACGGGTATCGTCGCCATTACCCGGCCGCTCGACCTTGATCACCTCCGCCCCAAGGTCCGCCAGGATCTGGCCGGACCAGGGCCCGGCCAATACTCGCGACAAATCCAGCACTCGCAGATGCGATAGCGCGCCCATGAGCCAAGCTCCTTCTATTAATAGAACGCCTGGAGGCCGGTCTGCGCGCGCCCGAGGATCAGCGCATGGACGTCATGGGTCCCTTCATAGGTATTCACCACTTCCAGGTTCACCAGATGACGGGCGATCCCGAACTCGTCGGAGATGCCGTTGCCACCGAGCATGTCACGAGCCATACGGGCGATATCCAGGGACTTGCCGCAGGAATTGCGCTTCATGATCGAAGTGATTTCCACCGCCGCGGTACCTTCATCCTTCATCCGCCCCAGACGCAGGCAGCCCTGGAGGGCGAGGGTGATCTCGGTCTGCATATCGGCCAGCTTCTTCTGGATCAGTTGGGTCGCCGCCAATGGCCGGCCGAACTGTTGACGGTCCAGGGTGTACTGGCGAGCGGTGTGCCAGCAGAACTCGGCGGCGCCCAGTGCCCCCCAGGAAATGCCATAACGCGCGGAGTTGAGGCAAGTGAACGGGCCTTTCAAGCCACGCACTTCAGGGAAGATGTTCTCTTCAGGGACAAACACGTTATCCATGACGATCTCACCGGTGATCGATGCCCGCAGGCCGACCTTGCCGTGAATCGCCGGAGCACTCAGCCCCTTCCAGCCTTTCTCGAGCACGAAACCACGGATATCCCCGGCATCGTCCTTGGCCCAGACCACGAACACATCGGCGATCGGGCTGTTGGTGATCCACATCTTGCTGCCGGTCAGGCTGTAGCCGCCGTCGACCTTGCGTGCACGACAGATCATCGCGCCCGGGTCGGAACCATGGTTCGGCTCGGTCAGACCAAAACAGCCAATCCATTCGCCGGAGGCCAGCTTCGGCAGGTACTTCTGCTTTTGTGCCTCGGTGCCGAACTCATTGATCGGCACCATTACCAGGGAAGACTGCACACTCATCATCGAGCGATAGCCCGAATCGACACGCTCGACTTCCCGGGCGATCAGGCCGTAGCTGACATAGTTCAGCCCGCTGCCACCGTACTCCACCGGAATGGTCGCACCCAACAGGCCGACTTCGCCCATTTCACGGAAGATCGCCGGGTCGGTCTTTTCATGACGGAAGGCTTCGAGCACCCGTGGCGCCAACTTGTCCTGGGCGAATTGCTCGGCCGTGTCGCGGATCATGCGCTCATCGATGGTGAGCTGTTGATCCAGCAGCAGGGGATCGATCCAGTTGAAGCTTGCCTTGGCGCCCATGGGTGAGTCCTCGTGAAGTCAGTGAAAAAGGTCTGGACTGATCCTAGGCGCCACCCAGCCATCCGGCAAACGAGGATTTCGCATACTGTTGTGCTAATTTCTCACTCCGAAAAGCTTTCAACCGCTATTTAGCACCACCTTTAGTGAGGTTGCCGTACATGCGCCGCAAAATCCCCAGTACCACCGCACTGATCAGCTTCGAAGCCGCGGCCCGTCACGAGAGTTTTACCAAGGCCGCCCAGGAGCTCTCCCTCACTCAAGGTGCCATTTGCCGACAGATCGCCAGCCTGGAGGAGTTTCTTGGCGTCGAACTGTTCCGACGCTCCCGACGCGGCGTAAAGCTGACCGAAGCAGGGCTTTCCTACAGTCGGCGGGTCGCCACGCAGCTGGACGCGGTGGAACGCGACACGCTGTCAGTCATGGGGCAGCAGGGCGCCAACGTCATCGAACTGGCCGTGGTCCCGACCTTCGGCACCCAATGGCTGCTGCCCAGGCTCAAGGACTTCCAGCAGCAGCACCCGGAAGTCACCGTCAACCTGACCAACCGCACCCGACCGTTTCTTTTCGCCGATACCGACTTCGACGCCGCGATCTACTTCGGCGATGCCGACTGGTCGGGTACCGAGTCCCATCGGCTGATGGGCGAGAACCCCATGCCGGTGTGCAGCCCCAGCCTGCTGGGCAGCCAGCAAAGCCTCAGCGCCACGCGGATCGCCGAACTGCCGCTGCTGCAACAGACCACCCGACCCTATGCCTGGCGCCAGTGGTTCAACGCCCAGGAGCTGAATGTGCCGCGGGACATGACAGGCCCGCGTTACGAGCTATTCTCCATGCTGGCCCAGGCCGCCATGCACGAGATGGGCGTCGCGCTGATTCCACCCTTCCTGATCCAGCGGGAACTGGAAGAGCGGCGCCTGGTGATCGCCAACCCCAATGCGTTGTCCAGCATCAAGGCGTATTACCTGATGATTCCCGAGCGAAAGGTCGAATCGGCGTCCTTGCGCGCTTTTCGTGACTGGCTGGTAAACCAGGCGCACGGCTATAGCCTCCTGTCTTCAAGGCCCACAGCAATTACCTGACCCTGTAGTCAGTTACTCTTAATACCTACAGATATAACAATATGTCGCCTTTAGGCAGACTGTACCGATACCCGCAAATTTGGTACGAAAGTGCCTGCCAGCAAGGCTTGTAAGGCCTATTTCCGTCCAATACCGACTCATTCACGCCACCGATTCGAATTTTCTTCAATTCCAGCCAGAATCCTTGTGAGCCCCCTGTATTATGGGCTCATGGCGTTTACATGCGACATTTGGTCACAGCGTGACTTGTAGTTAATCTTGCGTCACCTTTCAGAATATCTTGAAGGGTGTGGTTTTCACCTGCAAAATGCCGCGCCCCGCCGACAAATCCGGCGGGATCGTGCTGATCGGCCGCTCCAGACGCACCATCCGCAGTGCGCTGGCCTCTTATAAAAAAGATCACGCAGGAGATTTGACGTGCACATTGGTGTTCCTCTCGAAACCCAGACGGGTGAAACCCGGGTTGCTGCAACCCCGGAAACCATCAAGAAGCTGATCGGCCAGGGTCATAAGGTCACTGTGCAAAGCGGCGCCGGGCTTAACGCCAGCGTTGTCGACAGTGCCTATGAAGCGGCGGGGGCGGCCATTGGCAACGCCAACGACGCCTTTGGCGCCGAGCTGATCCTCAAGGTGGTGGCGCCCAGCGACAGCGAACTGACGCTGATCAAGCGCGGCACCGTCCTGGTGGGTATGCTCAATCCGTTCAACAACGAAACCCTCGCCAAGCTCGCCGAACACGGCATCACCGCCTTTGCCCTGGAGGCCGCGCCACGCACCTCCCGCGCCCAGAGCCTGGATGTGCTGTCGTCCCAGGCCAACATTGCCGGCTACAAGGCAGTGTTGCTGGCGGCCCATCACTACCCGCGCTTCATGCCAATGCTGATGACGGCGGCGGGTACCGTGAAAGCGGCGCGCGTGCTGATTCTGGGGGCGGGCGTGGCCGGCCTGCAGGCCATCGCCACCGCCAAGCGCCTGGGTGCGGTGATCGAGGCCTCTGACGTGCGCCCTGCGGTAAAGGAACAGATCGAATCCCTCGGCGCCAAGTTCGTCGACGTGCCTTATGAGACCGATGAAGAACGCGAATGCGCGGTCGGCGTCGGCGGTTATGCCCGGCCGATGCCCGCCAGCTGGATGCAGCGCCAGGCCCTGGCGGTGCACGAGCGCGCCAAGCAGGCCGATATCGTCATCACCACCGCGCTGATCCCCGGTCGCAAGGCGCCGGTGCTGCTGAGCGCCGAGACCGTCGCGCAGATGAAGCCCGGCTCGGTGGTCATCGACCTCGCGGCAGCGCAAGGCGGCAACTGCCCGCTGACCTTGGCGGACCAGGTGGTGGTCGAAAATGGCGTGACCATTTGCGGCCCGACCAACCTGGCCGGCGCAGTCGCGGCGGATGCTTCGGCACTCTATGCGCGCAACCTGCTGGACTTCCTCAAGCTGGTCTTCAACAAGGAAGGCCAATTCGAAGTGAACCTCGAAGACGACATCGTCGCCGCGTGCCTGATGTGCCGCGACGGCCAAGTCATCCGCAAAAACGCCTAAGCAGGGATTCAGACGATGGAAGAGCTTATCTCCCCCGGTATCTACAACCTGATCATCTTCGTGCTGGCGATTTATGTCGGTTACCACGTGGTCTGGAACGTTACACCTGCGCTGCACACGCCCTTGATGGCGGTGACCAACGCAATCTCGGCGATCGTCATCGTCGGCGCCATGCTGGCCGCCGCCCTGACCGTGACCCCGCTGGGCAAGACCATGGGCACCCTGGCCGTCGCGCTGGCGGCGGTCAATGTGTTCGGTGGCTTCCTGGTGACCCGCCGCATGCTTGAGATGTTCAAGAAAAAAGCCCCGAAAGCGGTAAAAGAAGAGGCGCCCAAGTAATGAGCATGAATCTCGTCACGACGCTCTACCTGATCGCGTCGATCTGCTTTATCCAGGCCCTCAAGGGCTTGTCGCACCCGACCACGTCAAGGCGCGGCAATCTGTTCGGCATGCTCGGCATGGCCCTGGCGATCCTCACCACCATCGGCCTCATCTATAAGCTGGGTGCCGAGCTGGCCACGGCCGGCATCGGCTACGTAATCGTCGGCCTGCTGATCGGCGGCACCGCCGGTTCGATCATGGCCAAGCGGGTCGAGATGACCAAGATGCCGGAACTGGTCGCCTTCATGCACAGCATGATCGGCCTGGCGGCGGTGTTTATCGCCATCGCCGCGGTGGTCGAGCCGCAATCACTGGGTATCGTCAAACAGCTGGGGGATTCGATCCCGCCGGGCAATCGCCTGGAGCTGTTCCTCGGTGCCGCGATCGGTGCGATTACCTTCTCCGGTTCCGTGATCGCCTTCGGCAAGCTGTCGGGCAAGTACAAGTTCCGCCTGTTCCAGGGCGCACCGGTACAGTTTGGCGGGCAGCATAAACTGAACCTGCTGCTGGGCCTGGCCACCCTCGGCCTCGGCCTGACCTTTATGCTCACCGGCAACCTCAATGCCTTCGCCCTGATGCTGGCCCTGGCCTTCGTCCTCGGCGTGCTGATCATCATCCCCATCGGCGGCGCCGACATGCCGGTGGTGGTGTCGATGCTCAACAGCTACTCCGGCTGGGCCGCGGCGGGGATCGGCTTCTCGCTGAACAACTCGATGCTGATCATCGCCGGCTCCCTGGTGGGTTCAAGCGGTGCGATCCTCTCGTACATCATGTGCAAGGCCATGAACCGCTCGTTCTTCAACGTGCTGCTCGGCGGCTTCGGCAACACGGCCGACGCAGCGGGCCCGGCCGGTTCGAAGGAAGCCCGTCCGGTGAAATCCGGCTCGGCGGATGACGCCACCTTCCTGCTGACCAACGCCGACACCGTGATCATCGTGCCCGGCTACGGCCTGGCGGTGGCCCGGGCACAGCATGCGCTCAAGGAACTGACCGAGAAGCTGACCCACCGTGGCGTGACCGTGAAATACGCGATCCACCCGGTGGCAGGACGCATGCCCGGGCATATGAACGTGCTGCTGGCCGAGGCCGAAGTGCCTTACGACCAGGTGTTCGAGATGGAAGACATCAACTCCGAGTTCGGCCAGGCCGACGTGGTGCTGGTGCTCGGCGCCAACGACGTGGTCAACCCGGCGGCGAAGAACGATCCGAAATCGCCGATTGCCGGCATGCCGATTCTCGAGGCCTTCAAGGCCAAGACCATCATCGTCAACAAGCGCTCCATGGCCAGCGGTTATGCCGGCCTGGACAACGAACTGTTCTACCTCGACAAGACCATGATGGTCTTCGGCGATGCGAAGAAGGTCATCGAGGACATGGTCAAGGCTGTCGAGTAAAAGCTTGCGCTAACGCAATATCGAAAACCCCGGCCTCCCGTAGGCTGGGGTTTTTCTTTGCCCGCAAAAAACCGACCAAAGGCGCTGAATCCTCAATCGGCATTCGACCTTGGTCGCGCGGCGAAACTTTTTGAAACCTCTAGACTGCGCATCTTGCTTCCGTTGCCTGAGATAACACGCCATGTACCGTGATCGTATTCGCTTGCCTTCGTTGTTGGACAAGGTCATGGGCGCAGCCGACGCTGCCGCCCTGATTCAGGACGGCATGACCGTCGGCATGAGCGGCTTCACCCGCGCCGGTGAAGCCAAGGCCGTGCCCCATGCACTGGCCGAGCGCGCCAAGACGTCGCCGCTGAAAATCACCCTGATGACCGGTGCCAGCCTGGGCAACGACCTCGATAAACAGCTCACCGAAGCCGGCGTGCTGTCGCGCCGTATGCCATTCCAGGTGGACAGCACCCTGCGCAAGGCGATCAACGCCGGCGAAGTGATGTTTATCGACCAGCACCTGTCGGAAACCGTCGAGCAACTGCGCAACAAGCAGCTCAAGCTGCCGGACCTGGCGGTGATCGAAGCCGTGGCCATCACCGAAGAGGGGCATATCGTGCCGACCACTTCGGTGGGCAACTCGGCCAGCTTCGCGATCTTTGCCAAGCAGGTGATCGTCGAGATCAACCTGGCGCACAATCCGAACCTGGAAGGCCTGCACGACATCTATATCCCCAGCTACCGGCCGACCCGCACGCCGATCCCGCTGGTAAAGGTCGACGACCGCATCGGTAGCACCGCGATCCCGATCGACCCGGCCAAGATCGTTGCCATCGTGATCACCAACCAGCCCGACTCGCCGTCCACCGTCACCCCGCCAGACGACGACACCCAGGCCATTGCCAGTCACCTGATCGCCTTCCTCAAGGAAGAAGTGGCCGACGGGCGCATGACCAACAAGCTCGGCCCGCTGCAGGCCGGGATCGGTAACATCGCCAACGCGGTGATGTGCGGCCTGATCGACTCGCCGTTCGAAGACCTGACCATGTACTCCGAAGTGCTGCAGGACTCGACCTTCGACCTGATCGACGCCGGCAAGCTGTCCTTCGCCTCCGGCAGCTCGATCACCTTGTCGAGCCGGCGCAACAGCGATGTGTTCGGCAACCTGGAACACTATAAAGACAAGCTGGTACTGCGCCCGCAGGAAATCTCCAACCACCCGGAAGTGGTGCGGCGCCTGGGCATCATCGCCATCAACACCGCCCTGGAGTTCGACCTGTACGGCAACGTCAACTCCACCCACGTCTGCGGTACGCGGATGATGAACGGCATCGGCGGCTCCGGCGACTTCGCCCGCAACGCGCACCTGGCGATCTTCGTCACCAAGTCCATTGCCAAAGGCGGGGCCATTTCCAGCGTGGTGCCCATGGTCAGCCACGTCGACCACACCGAGCATGACGTGGATATCCTCGTCACCGAAATCGGCCTGGCCGACCTGCGCGGCCTGGCGCCACGGGAACGGGCGAGGGTGGTGATCGACAACTGTGTGCATCCGGACTACCGCGAAGCCCTGAACAGTTACTTCAATCGTGCCTGTGCCCTGGGCGGTCACACCCCACACATCCTCCGTGAAGCACTGAGTTGGCACATCAACCTGGACGAAACCGGGAAGATGCTGCCGAGCTGATTGATACAGTTGGGCGCTGACGCAAACACAGTTTCGTCAGCCCCTCTGCATTTCTCGGTAATGTGAGAAAAACTGTACTGCTGTACCGGTCATTTCCCACCTTGAATCACCTCGGATCTCCCTCGGCCAGACTAAAATGCACCATTTAGAGGCAGACAGGTACAGTTGCCTCAGTTTCGAGCAGTACAGCACCCTTAAACAGTTAACTGAGCCCTCACAATACAGATGAACTGTATCTACAGAGACTAGGCAAAGAGGAGGATCATTGGCATCAGTTAAACCACTACCTAATCCCGCCACAAGCGGAAGGATGCTAATCATGGAACGTACACTCAGTTCCGACATGTTCTACGAAAACACCGCTACTGACGCTCAAGCTTCGATGCCTCTGCGCGTTCTCGCCAACCTGATGTTGTGGCAGCGCCGCATTGCCAGCCGCCATCAACTGGCTCGCCTGGATTCGCGTCTGCTGGCCGATGCCGGGATCAGCGAAGCACAGCGTTACGAAGAGTTGAGCAAGCCGTTCTGGCGCTAAGCAGCGCTCGCTGGCCCTGACCCACCGGGTCCACCGCCAGCACCCGAATTGAAAAAACAGAGCCCGTCGCGGGAAACCGCGACGGGCTTTGTCGTTTCCGGCAAGTGGATTTCAGGAAAAGGCGCGAGAAAACGCCAGACAGGTACAGTTATATAGATATAAAAATATACCAGTACACTTTTGCTCAACCTGAACGAACGCCTCTAAACCGCGGATCAGCCGACGAAACTCGCTTTCAGCAGGCAGGGAACTCTGTCTAATATCGCGGTCTTAGGTAGCCAGCAGCGCGGAATGTGCGTCTGAGGTTTATCGTCCATTGTGTTCGAGTGGCGGCCTTTATCCGCTGCCACCGTTCCTCTTCATACCCCTGGAGATTCACCATGTCCCGCCTTCGCCTGCTGAGTGCCGCCGCCCTGTTGACCCTGGCCAGCGCCGCCCATGCCAGCAGCTTTATTGTCACCACCGACTCGTTGGTCGGCGCCCTCAAGGCCACTTCCGACGCCTCGTCCGATGCCACCTCGTCGTTGCGCGACAACAAGATCGTGCGTGCGGCCCAGGATGACGCCGCCAGCTTCGTCGCCAGCAATGGCCAGATCCGCAGCGTGAAGCTGGAAAGCGCCTTCGACACCATCCGTCGCCAGGCCCCGCAATTGCAGGCCAGCGATGCACAGTTGGCCCAGGCGATCCTGGCCATCTGAAACCCTGGCGCATGGGCCGTGGATTCCGCTAGCCTGGGCGCTCGCTCAATAAGACATAGAGACCCATGCGTTCACTCACCTTATTGTTCATAGCGCTCGCCTGGATCAGCCAGGCCCAGGCCTTCGACCTGACCACCCAGACCCTGGTCGGCAGCGGTTATGTCACCAGCCAAGTGACCACCGCGCCCTTCGACCGTAAACTGATACTGGCCGCCCAGGATGACGCAGCCGCTTTTGTAGCCAGCGATGGCCAACTGCGCGGCGCGCAACTGGAGTCGGCCCTGGCGTACCTGCGCCGAACCCAGCCAAAACTTCATGCCAGCGACCTTGAACTGGCCCAGGCAATTCTCGTCCAATAGTCACTTTGCATTCCCGGAGACCTTTACATGCGTACCCCCCTGATCGCCGCCGCCCTCGGCCTGCTGTTGCTGACCGACGTGGCTTCGGCGCACACCCTGGTGGCTACCAGCAATATGCTTGTACGGGCCACGGGCCGTACCCTCGACTTCACCTCGGACACCACCACCTCGATCCGCGACTCGAAAGTGGTCCGGGAAGCCCACGACGACGCCGCCAGTTTCGTCGCCAGCCAGGGCGATATCCGTGGGGCCCACCTGGAAGCCGCCTTTGCCGCCTTGCGTACTGAAGTGCCAGGCGCCCGTGACGCCAGCGATCAAGACCTCGCCGAAGCCATTCTCGCCCTGTGAGATTACTCACCGGCGGGCTGCTGGCCTGCGCCCTGTTGCTGTTCGGCAACGCGGCCCAGGCCAGCCTGCAATTGCACCTCAAGACCGAAGGTCTGAGCCCGGCCGAGCAACAGGCCAGCCAAGTGTTGATCGATGAGGCCATGGCCCATCTGCCGCCGCGTTTTATCGAACAGCTGGACCGCAGCATTGATTTTGTCTGGTCGACCCAGATGCCGGACAACGCCTACGGCGAGGCCTCATTGGTCTCCGAAGTGGACCTCAATCGCAGGCTGTTGCCCGGCCTGGTGGACGGTTCGGCCGCGACGAAAAAAACCAATCGGTCCCACGGCACCGTGCGCGAGGAAATGCTCGCCACCGTTCTTCACGAACTGACCCATATTTATGACCGCGCCCGCTTGTGGCCCGACGCCGAACGGACGCTGATCCAGCGCTGCACCCAGCGTGACAGCAATACCGGCCTGGTCGGCCTGCCCGATCAATGCCGGGGCCAGACCGGCCGACGCTTTACCCTCAGCGATGACCCGCGCCTGCTCGACCTCGCCGGCTGGCCACAAGTGGTCGGCACCCGTGGCCAGCGGGAACAGCGCAACAGCCAGGTCGTGCGCAGCCCGGATATCTACGAGACCACCAATCCCAAGGAGTTCGTCGCGGTCAATATGGAGTACTTCCTCCTCGACCCGGCCTACGCCTGTCGCCGTCCGGCACTGTATCGCTACTACCAGGAACGCTTCGGTTGGGCGCCACCGGCCAAGGACAGCTGCGACCGGGCGTTCCCGTTCCTCAACGCCGGCAATGACTTCGGCAAGACGCCCCTGGGCAAGATCGACCCCGAGCGGGTCTACGAAGTCGACTACCTGCTGGCCGAAGCCAACCAGAACTGGGTCAGCCGCTGGGGCCACAGCATGCTGCGCCTGGTGATCTGTGCCCCGGGCCGGCCACGGGGGCCGGATTGCCGGCTGGATCTGGACCAGCACCTGGTGCTGTCCTATCGCGCTTTCGTCAACGACGTCCAGCTTTCGACCTGGGGTGGGCTGAACGGGGCCTATCCGTCGCGGCTGTTCGTCTTGCCGCTGTCCCAGGTGATCGACGAATACACCAAGACCGAACTGCGCAGCCTGGCCTCGGTGCCGCTGAAGCTGTCGCGCAAGGAAATCGAGGAAGTGGTCGAGCATGCCGCCGAAATGCACTGGAGCTACGACGGCAACTACTACTTCATCAGCAACAACTGCGCGGTGGAGACCTTGAAGCTGTTGCGCAGCGGCAGCGACAACGCCCAGCTCAAGGGCCTGGACAGCATTGTCCCCAATGGTTTGCTGGAGGTACTCAAGGGCCGTGGCCTGGCCGACACCAGCGTGCTCGACGATCCCCGTGAGGCCTTGCGCCTGGGTTACCGCTTCGACTCCTACCGGGATCGCTACCAGGCCATGTTCGATGTCTTGAGAAAACAGTTGCCGATCAAGCAGGAAACCGTCGAGGACTGGTTGTCGCAGCCCGCCGAAGCCCGGCGCCCATGGTTTGCCCAGGCCAACCTGCGGGCCAGCGCGGCCATGCTGTTGTTGGAGCAGGCGAGCTTTCGCCGACAGTTGCTGCTGGCCCAGGACGAGGTGAAACAGAAGTACCTCGGTGCCCGCGACATCAAGCTCAAGGACAACGACATGGACAAGGCCAACCGCACCTTGCAGGAGATCCTTGCCAACAGTGGCTACCTCAGTCGTCCGGCGGAATTGCTCGGCAGCAGCGGCTACGGCTTGCCACAACCGTCCGAGTGGAAGCGCCTGGAAGCCGAGAGCAGCCAGCGCCAGCAGCAATTGCAACGGCTGACCGGCGACCTCGACAAGGAGATCCGCAAGTTGCTGGACCCGGCCCGGGAAGCGCAGATCGAGGCCAGCGAAACCAACCTGAAGATGGTCGGCGAACACCTGCGGGCGCTGCACAAGGCGGCGGGCGGGTTGGAGCTGCCCTGACCGCGCAGCTCGACGACGCCTCCACAGTTTTTTCTCCCCCAAGCCGCCAGCGAAAGCTGGCTGAAAGCTTGCCCCTTTAGCATCACCTCACCGCCGGCACCAGACCGGTCGGCCGTGGCGCGTCTTGAAGACGCTCGACGGCCCCTTCACAACAATAAGATGGTGATACCGATGTCCGCTACGACCCGCCTGTTCGCTGCAACTCCGTTCGTCCCTTTCGCGCCGCTCGCCCAGCACTGACCCCAGTCGCTTCGCCTTTCCCCAGCCGCGTTACGCCCGGAGCCTCCCCATGCTGACTTTCCTTGGCTTTGCCATGGTCATTACCTTCATGTACCTGATCATGACCAAGCGCCTGTCCGCGCTGATCGCCCTGATCATCGTACCCATTGTCTTCGCCCTGTTCGGCGGCTTTGCCGCGGGGATCGGCAAGATGATGATCGACGGCATCACCAAGCTCGCGCCCACCGGCGTGATGCTGATGTTCGCCATCCTGTATTTCGCCCTGATGATCGACTCCGGCCTGTTCGACCCGGCCGTGCGCAAGATCCTCAAGCTGGTCAAGGGCGACCCGCTGAAAGTCTCGGTGGGCACCGCCGTGCTGGCCCTGGTGGTGTCCCTCGACGGGGACGGCGCCACCACCTATATGATCTGCGTCGCCGCCATGCTGCCGCTGTACAGCCGCATCGGCATGAGCCCGCGGATCATGGCCGGGCTGATCATCCTCGCCGGCGGGGTGATGAACATGACCCCCTGGGGCGGCCCGACCGCCCGTGCCGCCAGCGCGCTGCACGTCGACCCCTCGGATATCTTCGTGCCGATGATCCCGGCCATGCTCGCGGGAGTGCTGGCGATCCTGGCCATCGCCTACTTCTATGGCCTGCGCGAGCGAGCACGCCTGGGCGAACTGCATGTTGTCGGCGATGAAGTCGACCACAGCGAAATCAGCGTCTCGCAATACCCCGACGCCCGCCGGCCGAAACTGATCCTGTTCAACGGCGCCCTGACCATCGCCCTGATGGGCGCGCTGATCGCCGGTCTCCTGCCGTTGCCGGTGCTGTTCATGGTGGCGTTCAGTATCGCCATGATCGTCAACTATCCCTGCCTGCAACAGCAGAAGGAGCGCGTCGCCGCCCACGCCGGCAGTGTGCTGGCAGTGGTCGGGCTGATCTTCGCCGCCGGGATCTTCACCGGTATCCTGTCCGGCACCGGCATGGTCGACGCCATGTCCAAGAGCCTGCTGGCGGTGATCCCGCCGGCACTCGGCCCTTACCTGGCGCCGATTACCGCGCTGGTGAGCATGCCGTTCACCTTTTTCATGTCCAATGACGCCTTCTACTATGGCGTGCTGCCGGTACTGGCCGAAGCCGCCAGCCATTACGGCATCAGCGCGGTGGAAATGGCCCGTGCCTCGATCGTCGGCCAGCCCGTCCACCTGTTGAGCCCGCTGGTGCCCTCGACCTACCTGCTGGTGGCCCTGGCCGGTATCGAGTTCGGCGATCACCAGCGCTTCACCCTCAAGTGGGCGGTGCTGGTGTGCCTGTGCATCCTGCTGGCCGCCTTGTTGCTGGGGACCTTTCCGCTGTACGGCAGTCTATAAGGCAATGATTCACTGTCGCGTCGGCGCCGGACTTCAGAAGCTGAAGCCCGGCGCCGATACGGCTCAAATACTCGTTCAAAGGAATAGATATGGATTGGCTGACCAACCCGGAAATCTGGGTGGCCTTTTTCACCCTGACCGCCCTGGAGATTGTCCTGGGCATCGACAACATCATCATGATCTCGATCCTGGTCAGCCGCATGCCCCGGCACATGCAGCAGCGCACGCGGATCTTCGGCCTGGCCCTGGCGATGGTCACGCGGATCCTGCTGTTGCTGTCGATCACCTGGGTCATGCGCCTGACCGACGACCTGTTCGTGGTCTTCGGCCAGGGTATTTCCGGACGTGACCTGATCCTGTTCTTCGGCGGCCTGTTCCTGCTGTGGAAAAGCTCCCAGGAGATCTACCACGGCATGGAAGGCGAGGAAGAAGCCGGCGAAGGGCCGAAAGGCAAGGGCGGCAACTTCCTCTACACCATCATCCAGATCGCCATTATCGACATCGTGTTCTCCCTCGACTCGGTGATTACCGCCGTGGGCATGGTCTCCCATGTGCCGGTGATGATCGCGGCGATCGTGGTGGCGGTGCTGGTGATGATGCTGGCCTCGAAGACCATCGGCGACTTTATCGACAAGCACCCGTCGCTGAAGATGCTCGCGCTGTCGTTCCTGATCGTGGTCGGCACCGTGCTGATCGCCGAAGCCTTCGATGTGCATGTGCCCAAGGGCTATGTCTACTTCGCCATGGCCTTCTCCCTGGCGGTGGAAGCGATCAACATCAAGATGCGTACCGCTATGCAGAAAAAGAAGCAGGAACACGAAGCCGGGGAACGACACAAGGATGTGGCGGGTCAATAACCCTGAACGGTGGGGGCCGGAAAACCGGTTCCCACGACGCCTTATGAAAATATGACATTTTTGTTTCAAGCCCGGCGCCGGTCATGCGATGCTGGCGCTCGGCCAAATAGCCAACTACAGCTTAAGGACAAGTCGTAGAAAAAAGGCGAACCGTCACAATCCGAACTTGCCCCCATGGGGCACCCGTCATGCCAGGGGGCCGTCCATGCTGACCCTGCTCAATCTGCTTTCCGCCGTGACCCTGCTGATCTGGGGCACGCACATCGTCCGTACCGGCATCCTGCGGGTCTACGGTTCACACCTGCGCCACGTCATCGGCCGCAATATGTCCAAGCGTCCGCTGGCCTTTGTCGCCGGGATCCTGGTCACCGCCATGGTCCAGAGCAGCAATGCCACTGCCATGCTGGTCACCTCCTTCGTCGGCCAGGGCCTGATGACCCTGACCCCGGCGCTGGCGGTGATGCTCGGCGCCGACGTCGGTACCGCGCTGATGGCCCGGGTGCTGACCTTCGACCTGTCCTGGCTGTCGCCGCTATTGATCTTCATCGGGGTGATCTTTTTCCTCTCGCGCAAGCAGACCCGCGCCGGCCAGCTCGGTCGCGTGGGCATCGGCCTGGGACTGATCATCCTCGCCCTGCAACTGATCGTCGAAGCCGCCGCGCCCATCACCCACGCCCAGGGGGTGAAGGTGATGTTCGCCTCCCTGACCGGCGATATCCTTCTCGATGCCCTGGTCGGCGCGCTGTTTGCCATGGTCTCCTATTCCAGTCTCGCCGCCGTGCTGCTGACCGCGACCCTGGCCGGCGCCGACGTGATCAGCCTGCCGGTGGCCATCGGCCTGGTGATCGGCGCGAACATCGGCAGCGGCGTGCTGGCCTTCCTCGGCACCAGCATGCAGAACGCCGCCGGCCGCCAGGTGGCCCTCGGCAGCCTGCTGTACAAGCTGATCGGCCTGCTGCTGATCATCCCGGCGCTGACCCCGCTGGCACACTGGCTCGATGGCCTCGAGTACAGCCCCCAGGAAATCGTGATCGGCTTCCACCTGCTCTACAACACCGCGCGCTGCGTCTTGCTGCTGCCCAGTGTCGGCCCGATGGCCCGGGTCTGTGCCTGGCTGCTGCCGGAACGGCCCGAGGTCAACGGCAAGGCCAAGCCCCGTCATCTCGACCCCGCCGCCCTCGACACACCGAGCCTGGCGCTGTCCAACGCCGTACGGGAAACCCTGCGCATCGGCGACCTGATCGACAGCATGCTCGACGCCATGCTCAATGTGCTCAACGGCAAGCAGACCGCCGTGGCCATCGAGATACGTCGTCTGTGCGACGATGTCGAGGTGCTTTGCAGCGCGGTCAAACTCTACCTGGCGCAGATGCCCCGGGAAGACCTCGGCGAACAGGACAGCCGGCGCTGGGCGGAAATCATTGAACTGGCGGTCAACCTGAAGCTGGCCGCCGACCTGATCGAGCAGATGCTGCGCAAGGTGCAGCGGCAGAAGACCTCGCAGCGCCGCTCGTTTTCCGAGGACGGCCTGGAAGAGCTCGCCGGGCTGCACCGGCAATTGATCGACAACCTGCGCCTGGGCCTCACGGTGTTCCTCGGGGCCGATCCCCAGACCGCCCGGCAACTGCTGCGAGAAAAGCGTCGTTTCCGCGCCCAGGAACGGCGCCTGGCCCACGCCCACGTCAGTCGCCTGCAGCGCGGCGTGGTGCAGAGCCTGGAAACCAGTTCGCTGCATCTGGAGCTGATTGCCGACATGAAACGCCTGAATTCGTTATTCTGCGGCAGCGCCTATGCGGTGCTGGAAACCGCCGAGACCGGCGCCCTGGCCTCGGAAGAACTCGACGACATCAGCCAATCGTCTTGAACGTCCATGGTTGCACCGTTGTCTGTGCGTAGGACCCCGCCTTCGGAAAATGGTTATGCGTTGCCTGCTGTTCGCCTGCCTGCTGCTCAATACCCTGCACGCCGCCGCCCTCGATCGCTTCCAGGTCGAGGGTTATCAATTGCCCAACGGCCTGCAACTGCTGCTCAAACCCGGCAGCGAACGCGGCCACGTGGCGATCCGCCTGGTGGTGGGGGTCGGGTTCGACGATTTCTCCTGTGCCGACAAGGAACTGCCACACCTGCTCGAACACCTGTTGTTCAGTGGCGTCGACGCCAGCGGTGAAGGCGGCCTGGAAGAACGCATGCAGGCCCTGGGTGGCGAATGGAACGCCTACACCAGCAACGCCGACACCACCTTCGTGATCGAGGCCCCGGCCGCCAACCAGCGCAAGATTCTCGACCTGCTGCTGGAGATCCTCACCCGTACCGAGCTCAGCGACAACGCCATCACCGCCGCCAAACAGGTGGTGGAGCGCGAGGAGGGCGGCCATTACTCGCACTTGCAGCGCTGGCTGGACCGCCAGGACTTCGGTCACAACGCCAGCAACCAGCTGGCGGTGGAGCTGGGACTCAAATGCGCCGAGCGCGCCGATGTCCAGCACCTGACCCGGGAGCAGTTGGAGGCCGTGCGCAAGAACTGGTACGCGCCGAACAATATGACCCTGATCATGGTCGGCGAGCTTGATCGCCTGCTCCCGGCCTACCTGGACCGGGCCTTCGGCGCCCTGGCACCGATCGAGCCCAATGACCACCTGCCGCTGCCGGAAATCCATGACCAGGCCGCCGCCGCGCAACGCGACCTGCCACGCGGCTGGGTCGGCAACGGGGCGAAAATCCACTGGCTGTTTCCGGAGCCGGCGCTGGAAGGGCTGCCCGACGAAACCTTCGATCTGCTCAAGGACTATCTGGACTGGGCGCTGTATCGGCATTTGCGCCTGGACCACGGCCTGTCCTATGGGCCGTGGAGCGAACGCGAAGTGCTGGGCGGCGTCGGCTTCTTCAGCGTCAACGCCGATGTCGAACGCGATAATCTGGACGACGCCCGACAGGTGCTCGAAGCGCTCAGGGCCCGCCTGCTCAAGGACGGCCTCGACCCGGACACCTTCGCCCGCCTGCAACAAGCCGCCATTGCCCGCCAGGCCTGGGCGGTGCAGGGCAACAGTGCCCTGGCCGACTATTACTGGGGGGCGCTGGGCGACTACGAGGACGGCCATTTTGCCGACCCGGCCCAGGCCCTGCGGGCGGTGACGCTGGCGGATGCCAACCAGGCGCTGCGCCAGTTGTTCAAGCAGCCGGGCTACCTGCGGATCGAAAAACCGCTGCTCAGCGATGAACAGCTGATCGGCCTGGGCGCCGCCCTCGCGGGCTTGCTGCTGATCGGGCTGCTGGGTTGGCGGGCTTATCGACGCTAGACCGCGTTATCGTTCATCGCGAGCAAGCTTGCTCCTACAGGATTTGTGTCGTGCCCGGGCTTTGCGTACGACGCGAGTCCTGTAGGAGCAAGCTTGCTCGCGATGGGGCCACCACAAACACGACTAATCGCGCCTGAAACGGTATTGTGTCGCGATCTTTCAACTGCCTGACTGTGAACTGCCGAATGCCGAACTGGACCCTGCATATCCAACGCCTCCTCGCACTGATGAAGCGTTATCCAGGGGTGATTGCGGCTTTCGGTTTCTGCTCCGGTATCGCCAGTTTCATCCTGGTTGATCGCCAGCAGAACTCCGCCAGCTGGATTGCGGTCATTCTGCTGGTGAGCTGGCTCTGGTTGATGCTGGAGAACGTCCTGACGCAGTTCTTCAGTCGCCTGTTCAAACACGATATCCCCGAGCCGCTGCTGCGCTATGCCACGCAGATGATCCACCAGCAAAGCCTGTCCTTTGTCCTGCCGTTCTTTTTCATTACCACCACCTGGAACAGCAGCCAGTTGCTGTTCACCGGGCTGCTCGGCGCGGCGGCGCTGGTCTCGATCATCGATCCGCTGTACTACAACTGGCTCTCGCCGAAACGCTGGCTGCTGCTGGGATTGCATACCCTGACGCTGTTCGCCGCGCTGCTCACCGCGCTGCCGATCATCCTGCACCTGACCACGCCCCAGAGCTACCAGCTGGCCCTGGGCATCGCCATGCTGTTATCGATCCCGAGCCTGGCGGTGAGCCTGCCGCTGCGCAGCTTGCGCGGCTGGTTGATGCTGATCGGCGTGACCCTGGCGATTGGCGGCGCGGGCTGGTTCCTGCGCTCGTGGGTGCCGCCGGCGACCTTGTGGATGACCGAAGTCGCGGTGACCACCGAGCTGCAGGACCGCACCCCGGGTGAGGGCCTGGAGCAAGTCAGCACCCAGCAGGTGCGCAAGGATGGGCTGTATGCCTACACCTCGATCAGTGCGCCGCGCGGGCTGGACGAGCGGATCTACCACGTCTGGCAGTTCAACGGCCGCGAAGTCGACCGCATCGCCCTGGATATCCATGGCGGGCGCAAGGAAGGTTATCGCGCCTGGTCGCACAAGCAGAACTTCCCGGCCGACCCCACCGGTGACTGGCAGGTGCGAGTACTGACCGAGGGCGGCCAGATGCTCGGCGTGCTGCGCTTCAAGGTGAGCGACTAGAGATCAGGGGCCAGATCGTGCTATTACAGAGGCCAGTATCAATGTCTGTTAAGCACGGAGCTTTCAATCATTAGCGCAACGGCCGGCACCGCCCACCTGGATACCTCGAGCAGTCCCGCGCGCCTGAGGATCAGTGGTGACTGGACGCTGGCCCATTACACCAATCTGAAGCAGCGGGCCGCCCAATTGGTTGGCCAATACGACGCCAGCACCGATATCGACCTCAATGACCTCGGCGCCCTCGACACCGCCGGCGCGTCCTTGCTGGTGGAGCTGCTGGGGGCCGATCGCCTCGGACGTTCGGCCGAACACCCGGACTGCCGCATCAGTGCCGCCGACCGGGCCCTGCTGCACACCGTGTATTGCTCCCTGGCGGATTTCTGCGAACCGGTACGCGAACCGGAAGAAGCAGCCGGCATCCAGTTGCTCGAACGCATTGGCAAAGCCGTCGATGCCGTCTGGCAAGACACCCTACAACTGCTCGGGTTTGTCGGCCTGATCCTGGAGACCCTGGCGCGGGGGATTTTCAACCCGCGGCGCTGGCGCATGACCGCGACCGTCGCCCATATCGAACAGACCGGCCTCGACGCCGCCCCGATCGTCGCCCTGCTGACCTTCCTGGTGGGCGCCGTGGTGGCCTTTCTCGGCGCCACGGTGTTGAAAAGCTTCGGCGCCAGTATCTTCACCGTCGACCTGGTGGCCTTCTCCTTCCTCCGTGAGTTCGGCGTACTGCTCACCGCCATCCTGATGGCCGGGCGCACCGCCAGCGCCTTTACCGCGCAGATCGGCTCGATGAAGGCCAACGAGGAGATCGACGCCATTCGCACCCTCGGCCTCGATCCCATGGAATTGCTGGTGCTGCCCCGGGTCCTGGCCCTGCTGATCGCCCTGCCGATGCTGACCTTCCTGGCGATGCTCTGCGGGATTGTCGGCGGCGGCGTGGTCTGCGCCTTGTCCCTGGGGATCTCGCCGGCGATGTTCCTGTCCCTGTTGCAGGCCGATATCGGCGTCCAGCATTTCCTCGTCGGCATGGTCAAGGCGCCGATCTTCGCCTTCCTGATCGCCGCCGTCGGTTGCCTGGAAGGTTTCAAGGTCAGCGGCAGTGCCGAGTCGGTCGGCGCCCACACCACCTCCAGCGTGGTCCAGTCGATCTTTATCGTGATCGTGCTGGATGCCGTTGCCGCGTTGTTCTTCATGGAGATGGGCTGGTGAGTCGACCGCCACGGGCGCCGAGCGAGGCGGTGATCGAAGTGCGCGGGCTGTGCAATCGCTTCGGCAGCCAGAGCGTCCACGAAAACCTTGACCTGGACCTCTACCGCGGCGAAATCCTCGCCGTGGTCGGCGGCTCCGGCAGTGGCAAGTCGGTGCTGCTGCGCAGTATCGTCGGCCTGCGCAAACCCAGCGAGGGCAGCGTACGGGTGTTCGGCCAGGACCTGCGCAGCCTCTCGGAACAGGCGCGTTCCCAGGTCGAACGGCGCTTCGGTGTGCTGTTCCAGAAAGGTGCGTTGTTTTCCTCGCTGACGGTCACCGAGAACGTCGCCCTGCCGCTGATCGAACACGCCGGCCTCAGTCGGCGCGATGCCGAACACCTGGCGGCGGTCAAGCTGGCCTTGGCCGGCCTGCCGCTGTCGGCCGCCAACAAATACCCGGCCTCGCTGTCCGGCGGCATGATCAAGCGCGCCGCCTTGGCCCGCGCCCTGGCGCTGGACCCGGACATCCTGTTTCTCGACGAACCCACCGCCGGCCTCGACCCCATCGGCGCGGCGGCCTTCGACCAACTGATCCTGACCCTGCGCGATGCCCTGGGCCTGAGTGTGTTCCTGGTCACCCACGACCTCGACACGCTCTACACCATCACCGACCGGGTCGCGGTGCTGGCGCAGAAACACGTACTGGTGGCCGATGCCATCGACCGGGTCGCCGAAACCGACGACCCGTGGATTCACGAATACTTCCATGGCCCGCGTGGCCGCGCCGCATTTGACGCGGTAACCCCGCACAAGGAGGGATGAGATGGAAACCCGTGCCCATCATGTGATGATCGGCCTGTTCAGTGTGCTGGTGGTCGTGGCCGCGTTGCTGTTCGGCCTGTGGCTGGCCAAGTCCAGTGTCGACACTGCGTTCAAGGACTATGAAGTGGTGTTCAACGAGGCGGTCAGCGGCCTGTCCAAGGGCAGCCCGGTGCAATACAGCGGGATCAAGGTCGGCGACGTGCTGCAACTGAGCCTCGACCCGAAAGACCCGCGCCGGGTGCTGGCACGCATCCGCCTGGCCGGCGACACGCCGATCAAGGAGGATACCCGCGCCAAGCTGGCCCTGACCGGCATCACCGGCACCTCGCTGATCCAGCTCAGCGACGGCACGCCGCAGAGTCCCGAGCTCAAGGGCAAGGATGGCAACCTGCCGCAGATCATCGCCTCGCCGTCGCCGATCTCACGCCTGCTCAACGACAGCAACGACCTGATGAGCGGGATCAACCTGCTGCTGCACAATGCCAACGAAATGTTCTCGCAGAAAAACGTCGCCCAGGTCAGCCAGACCCTGGACAACCTCCAGCAAGCCACCGGGGCGATTGCCGGCCAGCGCGACGATATCCGCCAGACCCTGAAACAGATGACCCTGGTCAGCAAGCAGGTCAGCGCGACCCTGGAACAGACCACCGCGCTGATGCGCAACGCCAACGGCCTGCTCGACAACCAGGGCAAGCAGGCCCTTGGCAGCGCCGAACGGGCCATGCAATCCCTGGAGCAGAGCACCGCGACCATCAACACGCTGCTGAGCAAAAACCAGGACTCGGTCAACAGTGGATTACAGGGCTTGAATGAACTGGCCCCGGCGATCCGTGAACTGCGTGACACCCTCAGTTCCCTGCGCGCGATCTCCAAGCGCCTGGATGCCAACCCCAGCGGCTACTTGCTGGGCCGTGACAAGAACAAGGAATTCACCCCATGAGGCATGTCCCTCGTGTATTGAGCCAGCTTACCCTGGTTGTCGGCCTGGCCTTGAGCGGCGCCTGTTCGATCCTGCCCCAGGCGGACCCGGCGGATGTCTATCGCCTGCCGACGGCACAGAACAGTGTTCCGGCGCCCAACAGTCAGCCGGTCAACTGGTCGTTGCGCATTGCCAAGCCGATTGCCAGTGACGCCTTGAACAGCCCGAATATCGCCGTGGTGCCCCAGGGTGACCTGATCAGCCACTACAAGGCCTCACGTTGGAGCGATCCGGCACCGGTGCTGCTGCGCAACCGGATTCTCGACGCCTTCCAGCGCGACGGCCGGGTGCGCCTGCTGAGCACCGACGACAGCAACCTGCAGGCGGATTTCGAGCTGGGCGGCGAGTTGCAGGCCTTCCAGACCGAGTACCGAGGTCAGGGGGCCGAGGTGGTGATCCGCTTCGATGCGCGGCTGGTCCGTGGGATTGACCAGCGGATCCTCGCCAGCCGGCGCTTTGAAGTACGCCAGCCACTCAGTGACAAGCAGGTGCCCGGTGTGGTCGAGGGCTTCGGGCGGGCGGGTGACAAGCTGATGGTACAGTTGATCGACTGGGCGGTACGGCAGGGCGAAGCCTCGGCTAAACGCTGAGGGCCTCATCGCCAGCAAGCCGGCGATGACGGCGGTGAATCTTGCATCGCCATCCTAGACAGGTACCGGTTTCAGCCGAAGAACCAATAGCACACCCCGATCGCCGCCAGCACCCCGGCCAGTTCCGCCAGCAAGGCGCAGCCCACCGCGTGTCGCGCCCGCTGGATATTCACCGCGCCGAAATACACCGCCAGCACATAGAAGGTGGTTTCGGTGCTGCCCTGGATCGTCGCCGCCACCAGCGCCGGGAAGCTGTCCACGCCCTGGGTCTTCATGGTCTCGATCAACATCGCCCGCGCCGCACTGCCGGAGAACGGCTTGACCATCGCTGTCGGCAACGCATCGACAAAGCGCGTATCCCAACCGGCCCACTGCACCAGGTGACGAATGCCGTCGAGGCCGAAGTCCAGCGCCCCGGAAGCCCGCAGCACGCCAATCGCGCAGAGCATCGCCACCAGGTACGGCAACAGATTCCTGGCGACATCAAAGCCCTCTTTTGCCCCTTCGACAAAAGCCTCGTAGACCTTCACCTTGCGTAACGCGCCAATGACCAGGAACAGCATGATCAGGCCGAACAGCGTCAGGTTGCCGAGGATCGACGACAGGCTGGCCAACGCCGTGGCCGACAGCCCGGCCAGCACTGCCATGAAGCCGCCGAGCAGTAAAGCGCCGGGAATCAGGTAGGCCAGCACCACCGGGTCCCACAACCGCAGGCGCTGCATCACCGCCACCGAAAGCAGGCCGACCAGGCTTGAGGCGCAGGTGGCCAGCAGGATCGGCAGGAACACCAGGGTCGGGTCCGCCGCGCCTTGCTGGGCGCGGTACATGAAGATGGTTACCGGCAGCAGGGTCAGGGACGAGGCATTGAGCACCAGGAACAGGATCTGCGCGTTGCTCGCCACGGTCTGGCTCGGGTTGAGCTCCTGCAGGGAACGCATGGCCTTGAGGCCGATGGGCGTGGCGGCGTTGTCCAGGCCCAGGGCGTTGGCCGCAAAGTTGAGGGTGATCAGGCCGATGGCCGGATGGCCGCGCGGCACGTCCGGCATCAGGCGGCTGAACAGCGGCCCCAGGGCCTTGGCCAGCCAGTCGACGATCCCGGCCTTTTCGGCGATGCGCAGAAAGCCGAGCCAGAGGGTCAGGGTGCCGAACAGCAGGACCATGACATCCACCGAGAGCTTGGCCATGGCGAAGATGCTTTCCACCATCGCGGCGAAGATCGCGGGGTTGCCACCCACCAGCCATTGCGCCAGCGCCGAGACGGTCGCCACTACGAAAAAGCCAAGCCACAGGCCATTGAGCATCGGGAAAACTCCTTGAAGATGCGGCGAATGATAGCGGTCGGGCCAGAAACAACAAACCCCGGAAAGTCCGGGGTCTATCGATCAGCTTTGGCAGTACGCGGACCTGTAGGAGCAGAGCTTGCTCGCGAAGGGGCCAGCGAGAGCACTAGACGCTTCGCCGGCAAGCGCCATTCGATCAGCCCTTGGAAGCCTCGCCCGCCGGCAGCGGCGCCTTGCTGCGCCAGTGCGGCAGGGAGTTCCAGTAGCGCTCGCCCTTGGCATCGTCGTACATGCCTTCCCAACGGGAAATCACCAGCACCGCCAGGGCATTGCCGATCACGTTCAGCGCGGTCCGCGCCATGTCCATGACTCGGTCGACACCGGCGATAAAGGCCAGGCCTTCCAGCGGAATACCGACGCTGCCCAGGGTCGCCAGCAACACCACGAAGGACACGCCCGGTACCCCGGCAATGCCCTTGGAGGTGACCATCAGGGTCAGCACCAGCAGCAATTGCTGGCTGATGGACAGGTCGATGCCATAAAGCTGGGCAATGAAGATCGCCGCGATGCTCTGGTACAGGGTCGAGCCGTCGAGGTTGAAGGAGTAACCGGTCGGCACCACAAAACTGCAAATGGCTTTCGGCGCACCGTAGGCTTCCATCTTCTGGATCACCCGTGGCAACACGGTTTCGGAACTGGCGGTGGAGTAGGCCAGTACCAGTTCGTCCTTGAAGATGCGCATCAGCTTGATCACCGAGAAGCCGAACAAACGGGCCACCAGGCCGAGCACGGCAAAGGCGAAGAACAGGATGGCGGCGTAGACCAGCAGCACCAGCTTGGCCAGCGGCAGCAGGGAGGCGAAGCCGAAGCTGGCGACGGTCACCGCGATCAGGGCAAACACACCGATCGGCGCGTAGTTCATGATCATGTGGGTGACCTTGAACATGCTTTCCGAGACGCCCTGGAACATCTTCACCAGCGGGTCGCGCAACTCGGCCTGCAGGCTCGACAGGCCGAGGCCGAAGAGCACCGAGAAGAAGATGATCGGCAGCATTTCGCCGCGGGCCATGGCGGCAAAGATGTTCGAAGGAATCAGGTTGAGGATGGTTTCGATAAACGCATGCTCATGCTGTACTTCGGCGGCGGTGGCGGTGTACTTGGAGATGTCCACGGTGCCCAGGGTGCTCATATCGATGCCCGAGCCCGGGTGGAACACGTTGGCCAGCAGCAGGCCGACCACAATGGCGATGGTGGTGACGATCTCGAAGTAGACGATGGTCTTGAGGCCGATGCGCCCCAGCTTCTTGGCGTCGCCGACACCGGCAATGCCGACCACCAGCGAGGAAATGACAATCGGGATAACGATCATCTTGATCAGGCGGATAAAGATATCGCCTGCCGGTTGCAGGACGTTGCCGATCCACCAGGCCTTCTCGGCACTGAAATGGTTGAGCAGCGCGCCGACTGCAATCCCCAGTACCAGACCGATAAGGATCTGCCAGGCGAGGCTGAGCTTTGCCTTCTTCATGTCGTTACCCTTGCTTCAAGTGGAGTCGGACAGAAGCCCCTCACCGTTGCACTGATGCAGGTCAGGTGATGGCAACTGTCCCCCATGGAAGGTCATCGCCCACCGGCCTGATGGCTTTTTGGCAGGCGAAAAAAGGCGCAACTATTCCCATGCAAGGGGGGGACGTCTAATGCCGTAAACGCCTACCCCATGCCGAATCGGCATGACCTTTATTCAACAATACGACCGTTTTGTCCCCCATCAACAGGACATTTCAGCCGAAAAAAGTGCCGTAGACCGGCCATTTCAAAGCATTTTTTCCTCCACGGCACGGGAATGAAGCGAGGCCAAATAAGTAGAAAACTCCTACAAATTCAATCGTAAACGAGGGGTAATCAGAGGGGTGTTTCTAGACGTACGGTCACATCGGAAAAATGCACCCGCTGAAAAGGCCACTTAATGTCAGAAAGACATAGGGTCAAAGCGGCAAACGCGGTCATGCAACGACAGGAGCGGCCGCCCGTCAGCAGGGCGGCTGTGGCTCATGGTCAGCCTCGACCACGGCGTCCGAACAGGAAGGAAACCACGAACATCACCAGGAATACGACAAAGAGGATCTTGGCGATACCCGTGGCTGTACCGGCGATGCCACCAAAGCCCAATACCGCGGCGACAATGGCAATGATCAGGAATGTGACTGCCCAGCTCAACATGGTGATTCTCCTCGACTTACAAGTGTTTGGATGCAGCCTTTACTGCCCCGGGTACTGCCCCGGGCTATCATCCGACGGCCCGGTTCTTGCCTAGAACACCCAGCGCTGCTGCAACGGCTCGTCAGGCACCTGGGCTTGATCGACCGACGTCAGGCGGTAGGCGGCGGGGTCGCTGATACTGGTAGCGGCCGCGCTGAAATGGGTTTGTTGCAGGGCATGCCCGGGCAGGCGCTGGACCTGGACACTGGCCTGGTTCCAGCGTTGGAACTGCTGGCCGGCAATCAGCGTGACCAGCAACGCCAACACGGCAAACAATCCTTGCTGCAGGTGCAGTGGCGAGAGATGGAGATGGGCGGCACGTGGGCGATTCATCCTGAAACTCCTCCGACTCAATGATGGGTGTGGCGGGGTCGGGAGAGATGAACCAGACCGACCACCGCGAATGTTCTTGAGAGGAACATTGCAGTCTGCATGCCAGCTTTTTTATTGGAAAAACATCAATAAAATCAATAAGTTATAAAATACACAAGATTGATCGACCAGCATCCTGCACGATGCCCGCCATACGGTCGTGCGTATTGCACGATGAATCCGTAGGAAATAGCCCTACCAAAAGAATAAATAGTAAGAAAATCAGTAGGAATTAGCTGAGAGCCCAACTGTCGGAAGCAAAGAGCCTAAAAAATTCCCCAAATCAGCGGGTTAGCAATCAGGGGCGCAGACCGTTACCCTGCTTGTCATAAGGTCAATCAGAAACAGCTCTCTAACGTGCCGGATATTTCCGGTAGAGACTGAAAACTTTTACTAAAGGAGCATGGGAGATGGAGTCCGCCACGGAACATCAAGGCCGTATTCTGCTGGTGGATGACGAGTCCGCCATCCTTCGCACCTTTCGCTATTGCCTGGAAGACGAGGGCTACAGCGTCGCCACGGCGAACAGCGCGGCCCAGGCCGAGGCCTTGCTGCAGCGCCAGGTTTTCGACCTGTGCTTCCTCGACCTGCGCCTTGGCGAAGACAACGGCCTCGATGTCCTGGCCCAGATGCGCATCCAGGCGCCCTGGATGCGCGTGGTGATTGTCACCGCCCACTCTGCCGTGGACACCGCGGTCGACGCCATCCAGGCCGGTGCCGCCGATTACCTGGTCAAGCCGTGCAGCCCGGACCAACTGCGCCTAGCCACGGCCAAACAGCTGGAAGTGCGGCAACTGTCGGCGCGCCTCGAGGCCCTGGAAGGCGAAGTGCGCAAGCCCAAGGACGGCCTCGACTCCCACAGCCCATCGATGATGGCGGTGCTGGAAACCGCGCGGCAGGTGGCCGGCACCGACGCGAACATCCTGATCCTCGGCGAGTCCGGGACCGGCAAGGGCGAACTGGCCCGGGCCATCCATGGCTGGAGCAAACGCGCGAAGAAATCCTGCGTAACCATCAACTGCCCGTCGCTGACCGCCGAGCTGATGGAAAGCGAGCTGTTCGGCCACAGCCGCGGGGCCTTCACCGGCGCCAGCGAAAGCACCCTGGGCCGGGTCAACCAGGCCGACGGCGGGACGCTGTTTCTCGACGAGATCGGCGATTTCCCCCTGACCCTGCAGCCCAAGCTGCTGCGCTTTATCCAGGACAAGGAATACGAACGGGTCGGCGATCCGGTGACACGACGGGCCGATGTGCGGATTCTCGCCGCGACCAACCTCAACCTCGAAGACATGGTCCGCGACGGGCGTTTTCGCGAGGACCTGCTCTATCGCCTGAACGTCATCACCCTGCACCTGCCGCCCCTGCGCGAGCGCAGTGAAGATATCCTGATGCTCGCCGATCGTTTCCTCGCCCGCTTCGTCAAGGAATACGCGCGACCAGCCCGCGGCTTCGGCGATGAGGCCCGCGAAGCCCTGCTCAACTACCGCTGGCCGGGCAATATCCGTGAGCTGCGCAACGTGGTCGAACGCGCCAGCATCATCTGTCCCCAGGAGCGCGTGGAGATCAGCCACCTGGGCATGGCCGAGCAACCGGCCAACAGCGCACCGCGCATCGGCGCCGCGCTGAGCCTGGACGAACTGGAGAAAGCCCATATCGGCGCGGTACTGGCCAACAGCGATACCCTTGACCAGGCCGCCAAGACACTGGGCATCGACGCCTCGACGCTGTACCGCAAACGCAAACAGTACAACCTGTGAGTAGCCCACCATGAAGCTCACGATGAAGCTGCGCACCCGGCTCTTCCTGAGTATTTCGGCACTGATCACCGTCGCCTTGCTGGGCCTGATGCTCGGCCTGGTCAGCGTGATGCAGATGGCCAAGACCCAGGAGTCGCTGGTCAGCGACAACTTCATCACCCTCGACCTGGGCCTCAAGCTGCGCCAGAGCCTGGGCGACCAGTTGCTTCTGATGCTCGGTGACAAGCCGGACCAGGCCGCGCTCGAGGCCTCGCGCGAACACTATCTGCAACTGCTCCACGAAGGCATCGAGCATGAGCAGAGCAACGACGTGCGCAGCGGCTTCGCCCAGGCCCGTATCGACTACGAACGGTTCTACCAGGCCTTCGCCCGTTCACGGGACGGCAGTGGCAGCATCGAGGAGCTCACCAACACTTTCAATATCCTGCGCAACGGCCTGATCGCCGAGCACAAGCAGGCGCTGGACAACATCAGCGCCACGGAAAACGATGCCCGCGAGCGGGCACTGCTGGTGGCCGGGCTGCTGGGGTTTGTCGGCCTGGCGGTGCTGATCATCGGCTTCATCACCGCCCACGGCATCGCCCGCCGTTTCGGTGCACCGATCGAGGCCCTGGCCGAGGCGGCGGACCATATCGGCCAGGGCAACTTCGACGTCACCCTGCCGATTTCCCCCGCGGTCGAGATGAACCTGCTGACCCGACGTTTCGGCCTTATGGCCGAGGCCCTGCGCCAGCATCAGGCAACCAATATCGACGAATTGCTCGCCGGCCAGCAACGCTTGCAGGCCGTGCTCGACAGCATCGACGACGGGCTGCTGATGATTGACCGTGAAGGCCGCCTGGAGCACCTCAACCCGGTGGCGCAGCGCCAGTTGGGCTGGGACGGCGATCGCCTCGGCCAAGGCCTTGGCGAGGCGCTGCAGCGGCCCGAACTGGACGAACAACTGCAATTGATCCTGCGCGGTGCCAGCCTGGAACGGGCACCGGAAGACCTCGAGGTCGAGGTCGAAGGGGAATCCCGCCTGCTGACCTACAGCCTGACCCCGGTCAGTCATACCCAAGGCCATATTCTCGGCGCGGTGATGGTGCTCCACGACGTCACCGAACAGCGGGCCTTCGAGCGGGTGCGCAGCGAGTTCGTCCTGCGCGCCTCCCACGAACTGCGCACGCCGGTCACCGGCATGCACATGGCCTTCGGCCTGTTGCAGGAGCGCGTGCATTTCGACAGCGAATCGCGGGAAGCGGACCTGCTGAACACGGTCAACGAAGAAATGCAGCGGCTGATGCAATTGATCAACGACCTGCTGAATTTCTCCCGTTACCAGAACGGCCTGCAGAAACTGACCCTGCTGCCCTGCGATATCGAGACACTGCTCGAGGCCTGTCGCCTGCGCTTTGCCGAACAGGCCCTGAGCCAGGGCATCGACCTGCAGGTCGAGCTGCAGCCGCCCTTGCCGCGCCTGCCGGCCGATCAACCGCAACTGGAGCGCGTCCTCGACAACCTGCTGGACAACGCCCTGCGCCATACCGCCCGGGGCGGGCAGATTCGCTTGCAGGCCCGGCGCCATGGCGAGCGGGTCATCATCAGCGTCGAGGACAACGGCGAGGGTATTGCCTACGGGCAACAGGGACGCATCTTCGAACCTTTCGTCCAGGTCGGCCGCAAGAAAGGCGGCGCCGGCCTGGGCCTGGCCCTGTGCAAGGAGATCGTGCAACTGCACAGCGGGCGGATGGGCGTGTATTCACGGCCGGGGCAGGGCACGCAGTTCTATATGGCGCTGCCGCTCTAGGCCTCGTCGTCCAGGCGACGCGAAGCCAGGCGTCGGCCGCGAGTGATCAATTCGACGAACTGCACCGCCGTCAGCGCCTGGGCAAACAACCAACCCTGACCATAATTGACCCCTTCGCTGCTGAGCAGCAGGGCCTGGTGCTCATACTCGATGCCCTCGGCGATCACCCGCAAGTGCAGCGCATGGGCCATGCGAATGATATGCGGCGCCACGCCGCTGCTGGCGGCGTCATGGCCCAAGGCGTCGATAAAGGCCTTGTCGATCTTCAGGCAATCCACCGGCAGCGTTTGCAGATAGGCCAGGCTGCAATAGCCGGTGCCGAAGTCGTCGATCAACACCTGATGGCCGGCATCCCGCAGGGCCTGCAAATTGTCCCGTGCCACCACCACGTCGATCAGACCACGCTCGGTGACTTCGAAGGCAATCTGCCGGGCACTGACCCGATGCCTGCGCAACAGGTCGGCAATCACCTCGCCGATACGCGGCACCATCACATCGCAAGCCGCCAGGTTCACCGAGATGTACAGCTGCGGATTGGCCCGCAGCAGGTGACCCAGCTGGTCCAGCAGCCGTTGCAGGACAAAATCGGTGATCTGGCGGATCTGCCCGGTATTTTCCGCCAGGGGAATGAACAGGTCGGGACTGGTCAGCGTGCCGTCCGGCCGGCGCCAGCGGATCAGGGCTTCGGCGCCCACGCACCGACGGCTGCCGAGGTCGAAGATCGGTTGATACAAGACCTGGAACTCGCCGCGCCGCAGCGCGCCTTGCAGTTCGCCGTTGAGCGATTGGCGCTGGCGGGCCAACTGCAAGGTCAGGCCGCCGATGCAGAAGGCAATCACCAGGCTCACCGAGAGCAGCCACCACCACAGCGGGTCGATGACCAGCGGCATGGCCGCGCGCGGCGCGACCATCACCAGTTGGTATTCCGGGGTACGGGTGGGCATGCGGTAGATCAATTCATCTGGCGTGATCAGCAACGGGTCCTGGCCCTTCGCCGGCCAGCCGGGGGGCGGCCAGTCCTGCTCCGGCCCGAGCACCGGAATCGCCCGCCGGCCACGGTCGACCACCACCAGCAGGCTGGCCCCCGGCGGCAGTTCCACCACATCGCTCAAATGGCCACGGGAAGTGGATACCCGGAAGTGACCGCGCCCCAACATCAGGGCGGCCAGGTTGTCATTGGGCTGGGCCGAGGTATTGAGCCAATAGCTGTAGGTCGGCCCGCGGATATCCGGCATCCCCAAGGTCACCTGGGCATCCTGGTTCGGCCAGTTGGAACAGGACCGGGTGGCGTCGACATAGAAGGCTTCGTAGATAAAGCGATAGTTGAAGCTCAGTTGCTGCAGGGTGCCGATCATGGCCGGGCTACAGTCCCGCAGGGGCTGGGCCTCCAATTGATCGAGCCCCTCGCGCAGTTGCCCGAAAAGCTGCTCCAGCCGCTCCAGGAAACGTTGCCCCTGGGCATTCATCTGTTCGCTTTCGTGCTGCCTGGCCTGGTGCATCACCACCCCCAGGCTGCCGGCCAATAACAGGGCGACACTGAACAGAGCCGCCAGCAATGCCAGCAACCAGGGACGATGGAACCAGGAGCGCAACGTCTGGCGAACCGGCATCAGCGAATATCCGAAGACTTACCAATGAGTTATAGCAACAGATTGGCGAATCGGCGCTGACCGTCCGGCGCTGACGTTATTTTGACTGGTTGAGCACCTGGAGGATCGCCGCACTTTGCGCATCCGGCAGGCCGTCGAAACGAGCCGGGCGGAAGTGCATCTGGAACGCCGCCAGGACATGACGCGTGGCAACATCCAGCTCGCCGGTCTGCGGCGTGGCATAGCCCAGGCGCATGAGCTGCTGCTGGAACCAGGTGATGCTCGGCAGTTGCGCGGTGTAGACAGTCTGCTGCCGGGCGACCGCCTGCTCGTCAGGCCATACGCCGAGGCCTTCCGCGGCCAGGCGCTTCCAGGGCAGCAACGGGCCCGGGTCCTGTTTGCGCAGCGGCGCGATATCGCTATGGCCGATCACATTGCGTGGTTCGATGTGATTGCGTTTGACGATGTCCTTGAGCAGCACGATCAATGCCTGGATCTGCGCTTCGCTGTAGGGGTACCAGACGCGGCCGGTGGGTGTATCGCGGAAACCCGGATTGACGATTTCAATGCCAATGGAGCTGGAGTTCAGCCAGGTGCGTCCCAGCCACTCGCTTTCCCCGGCGTGCCAGGCACGCTGGCTCTCATCCACCAGCTTGAAGATCGTGGCGCGGGGGTCGTCGCCGATCAGGTAATGGCTGCTGACCTGGCCATGGGTCAGCAACCGCAGTGAGTTTTCCATGTTTGCCGAGGTGTAGTGCAGGATCACGAACTGCACGCGATTGTCGTAGTTGACCGAAGGGTGGCTGGTGTCCATTCGCGGAGCGCTGGCGCAGCCCGCCAGCAGCAGGATCGAAAGAAGGAGAGGGAACAGTTTCATGGCAGCGGCAACAAATGAAGACAGTAATTTGGCAGCATAACGTACTGGCAGGCACAGCAGCGCCCAATACACTGTTACCTGATGCAACCTGGATCCCCCTCCTGACCCTGACCCCACAACTTCGGGCAATGCGGTCACTTGTGGGAGCCGGCTTGCTGGCGATGAGGCCCGCAAGCCTTGTATTGGCCGTGCGGACGCCATCGCCAGCAAGCCGGCCCCTACAACTCAGCCTTGTTCGATGCGGTTACGCCCGGCATTCTTGGCCCGGTAAAGCGCCTCATCGGCCCTTTTCAGCGCATGGTCGCTGCGCTCGCCGGTCTTGAACGCCGACAGCCCGACCGACACGGTGATGGTCACGCGCTCGCCCTTGAAGTGGAACGGACAGGCCTCGATGGCCGCGCGCAGGCTCTCGGTCAATTTGAGCCCCGCGGTGACCGAGGTATCGGGCACCAGCAGGACAAACTCCTCGCCGCCGAAACGGGCAATGAAGTCTCCGGCACGCAGGCGCTTGCGCAACTCGCCGGCAATGATCTTCAGCACCTTGTCACCGGCCAGGTGGCCGTAGTTGTCGTTGATCCGCTTGAAGTGATCGAGATCGAGCATGGCGATCAGCAGGGTGTTGCCGTGCTGCTGCCACTGCGCCATTTCCTGCTCCAGGCGCTCGCTCCAGGCCGCACGATTGGGCAGGCCGGTCAGCGGGTCGACCAGGGCTTTCTGGCGTTGCTCCTCAAGGTGGTCACGATAGCCCTGGGCCTCCTGCTCCATATGCGCCACGCGTTCGGCCAGGCTTTGCAGGCGCACGGCAACCTCCTGCTCGCGGATGGCCCGCTGTTGCTGGTGCTGGTCCATGGTGCCCAACAAACCTTCGAGGCGATTTTCCAGGACATGCTTGAGGCTTTCCAGGTCCGCGGCATCCTGCACGCTGCTTTGCAGGCTATCGACATGCTCGCGCAACTGGCTGTGCAGCTCGTTCGCCGCCGTACGCCCTTCGGCATGCCCGGCACTGGCCGCCTGCAGGTTGCTCTGGAACGACTCCAGGCGTTCGTTGAGTTGCTTGAGGTAGATCTGGAAATCGTGTTGACCGCTGTCGTTGATCGCCAGCATCAACACCGCCAGATCATCGAGGATCGGCAGCAATTCGTACCAGTTCAACCCATGTTCGAGGCGGTGGCGCATGGCTTCGGCATGGGCCTGGTGACGTTCGGGCAGGGTCAGGTCATCGAGCAGGCCCAACAACGTCGACTCGATATGTTCGGCCACCGAGCTGTAGGACGGTTCCGGGGATTCGGGCAAGGCGAACAGCACATCCGGCTCGGGGTACTCCGGGTCGACGGCCGCCAGCGCCTCAGCCATCACCGGGGGCAACGGCAGGCTGTCGATAAACACCGTAGGCGCGGGATGCGGCGCAGGGGCTGGCGCTTCAGCCGGGGCGGCCGCCTTGACGGCAGGCGTGGGCACCATGTTGGGCTCGACAGCCAGAATCGGCGGTTGCCCGGCCGAGCTCGCCATAGCCACGGATGGCACTTCGGGCACCGCCTCGGCGACAGCGGCAGACGGCTCCGGCTGCACCACCTGCGGCACATAGGCCACCGCATCGACGGGCTTGGCCGCGGGCACCAGCTCGGGCTCAGTAGCGGACGGCGATGCCGACACCGGCACTTCGAGCTCGGCTGGCGCTGCGGCCTCAACTGGGGCAACAGGGGCGGGGGCGGGCGCCGCTGCCGGCTCGACGGCAGGGGCCGCTACGGGTACAGGTGGTGTGGGTGCGGGTGCATGAACAGCCTCCGGCACTTGAAGCTCGGGGTCACGCGCCACGGGTTCGACCGCGTGGCTCGGAACCTGTTCGGCCCCGGCGGGCTGGGCCGGCGACTGACCCGGGGTGGCTTCTGGCGGATTCTCCTTGCCACCGAACAACCGTTGCAACAGGCCGGGACGCCCTGGCTCGGCCGGCTGCTCAAGCTGCGTCAGTGCCTTGCCTTGCAAACCACTGAGCTCGCTGAGCAGCAACGGGATTTCCCGCGCCTGGCCGGCACGGCCCTCAAGCTGCTTGGCGAAGTTCTTCAGCGGCCGCCGGACTTCACGGGTCAGCGGCAAGGATTGCAGCTGGGTCACCAGCGAGGTCAACGCGGTGCTCACCTGTTCGGCGCGGGTCTCGCGACGCTGTTCGGAGTCGAGCACGGCTTTTTCCAAGCGAGGCAGCAGCGCCGCGAGGCCCGCGTCCATATCGTCACTGCGGATGATATCGCGCATTTCCTTCATGCACTGGTCGACCGCGCGGTCGGTCCCTTCCGCCGCCAGGGTGCTGCGCACCAGCCCACGGCGAAGCAGGTCCAGACGGGCGTCCCAACGACGCTCGAGCTTTTCCTGTTGTTCGATGCTTTTAAGGTATTTCTCTTTCCAGCGTTCGACTTCTTCGCTGCTCATGCCGGCGTCCGCGAGATTTAGCTACTCAAGGCCGGCAACGTATCAGAACCGATGGAGCCTGGCAGGCGAATTTCGACGGCCACCGGCAAATGATCGGAAATAGGTTGGGCCAGCACCTCGACTCGCTCCAGCGTCAGGCTGGGGCTAAGCAGAATGTGGTCCAGGCAACGTTGTGGACGCCAGCTGGGAAACGTGGCTTCCACCTGCGGTGCGAGCAAACCGAGGTCGCGTAAAGGCGAGTGTAGCAGCAGGTCGCTGGCCTGGGTGTTCATGTCGCCCATGAGCACCAGATGCCGAAAACCGCCGATCAGCTCGCGGATATAGGCCAGTTGCCGGGTACGCGCCCGCGCCCCCAGGGCCAGGTGCATCATCACCACCACCAAGGCTTCCGAGCCCTCGCCAAAGCGCACGAGAATGGCTCCGCGCCCGGCCGGCCCCGGCAAGGGATGATCCTCGATCGCCGAGGGCCGCAAACGGCTCAGCACGCCATTGCTGTGCTGGCCCAGGCGCCCGAGGTTGCGATTGAGTTGCTGGTACCAGTAGGGAAAGGCCCCGAGCTGGGCCAGGTGCTCGACCTGATTGATATAGCCTGAACGCAGGCTGCCACCGTCGGCCTCCTGGAGGGCCACCAGGTCGAAATCGGCGAGCAGGCCGCCGATCTTCTGCAGGTTGTCCGCCCGCCCGGTATGGGGCAGCAGGTGTTGCCAACCACGGGTCAGGTAATGTCGATAACGCTGGGTGCTGATGCCCACCTGGATATTGAAACTGAGCAGGCGCAGGCGGTTGTCCGCCGGCAGGCCGGTGCTCTCCAGGTGACGCTCGTTGACCTTGGGCTCATGCAGGCCAACGAGACGCTCCGTCCCCCAGCGCCCGATCACGGCGGCGGCCTTACTTGGCCGCCGTCATGGCGGCCCGCTCCTTGGCGATCAGCTGGTCGGCGACATTCAGTGCGGCTTCTGGACCACCAGCAGTGCCGAGGTCGAAGCGGTACTTGCCGTTGACGATCATGGTCGGTACGCCACTGACTTCATACTTCTTGGCCAGATCACGATACTGGGCCATCTTGCCCTTCACGGCGAAAGAGTTGAAGGTTTCCAGGAACTTGGTCTTGTCTACGCCTTGGGTGGCGACAAAGTCAGCCATGTCGTCAGGCTTGACCAGCTGCTTGTGTTCCTTCTGGATGGCATTGAACACTGCGGCGTGGACCTTATGCTCGACACCCATGGTGTCCAGGGTCACGAAGAGCTGGCCGTGGGCATCCCAGGGGCCTCCGAACAACGCCGGAATACGCACGAAATTCACATCGCTGGGCAGCTTCTCGACCCAAGGGTTGATGGTCGGCTCAAAAGCGTAGCAATGCGGGCAGCCGTACCAGAACAACTCGACCACTTCGATTTTGCCCGGCTCGGCAACCGGTACAGGGTTGCTCAGTTCCACGTAGGTCTTGCCGGCCTCAAGTGGCACATCGGCGGCCTGGGCCGTCATGCCGAACAGGCTGGCGGTGACGAGTGCGGCGCTGAGAATCAGATTACGCATGCTTTGCTCCTGGACATGGAAAGTGGCCCCAGACGCGACCTGTAACTCAGACAGACCGGTGCGGGCTCTAGTTCGATAATTAGTGTAACGGCAGCGGCCACAAAAAAGGGCGGCCAAGGCCACCCTTTTATCGTTGCAGCAGCGGATTAATCGATCATTAACGTTGCCAAAGATGACAATCCCCCGCGAACCTGACCGTCAGAGCCTCAGTGCAGGCCCTGTACGTAGTTGGAAACGGCTTCGATATCCTTGTTGCTCATCTTCGCGGCGATGCTGCGCATGATCATGGTATCGCCGTCGTTGGTGCGGTTGCCTTCACGGAAGTCGGTCAACTGCTTGGCGATGTATTGCGCGTGCTGGCCACCCAGGTGCGGGAAACCGGCAGCGGCGTTGCCCGCGCCATTGGGCGAGTGGCAACCGATGCAGGAGGGCATGCCCTGGTCCAGTTTGCCGCCGCGGAACAGCTCTTCGCCGTGGGCCACGACCTTGGGATCGGCGGCGCCGACGCTGCCTTGCTGGCTGGAAAAGTAGGCGGCGATATCGGACAGGTCCTGATCGCTCAGGTTGGTCAGCAGGCCGGTCATTTCCAGCACCGTGCGCTTGCCCGACTTGATATCCTGCATCTGCTTGGTCAGGTAGCGCTCGCCCTGGCCGGCGAGTTTCGGAAAGTTGGGGGCCATGCTGTTGCCGTCGGGCCCATGGCAGGCTCCGCAGACAGCGGCCTTGGCCTGACCGGCCTTGGCATCGCCGGCGGCCTGGGCCAGGCCTGTGATCCCCAGGGTCAACAGCAGACTCACGATCAGTTTGTTCATCAGCTAATCCAACTACGGCTAAGGGTTAAGAGTTATGGACCGGGCTTACTCGCTCATCCACTGGATGATGCTTCGGTAATCCTCGGTACTGCAGTCCATGCACAAACCACGCGGCGGCATCGCCTTGAAACCCTGGGTCACGTGTTGCACCAGCGTCTCCATACCTTGCGCCAATCTTGGCTTCCAGGCCGCCTGGTCACCCTTTTGAGGGGCCATCGGCAGCTGTCCGGCATGGCAGGCACCACAAACACGGTTGTACACGGCTTCCGGATCCTGTGTAGCCTGCGCGCTGTAAAGCGGCATCAAGAGCCCGGCGGCCAGCAGCCATTGGGTCATCAATGACCTTCTCAGGGTTGGGAACGTACCGCGTTCTACTGCGCGGTCTAGGTCTATCGCCCCCGTGGGCCTTATCCTATGCAGGGACAAAGCACACACAAAATCTGCGGCATTATATACTGGCGCTACTGAAACGGAAATGACACTGCTGCCGCGTCCATCCCCGGCACCGCCCATATCGGAAATCCCATGCAACTCAAGAACCCCATTCTCGGCCTGTGCCAACAGTCCACCTTCATGCTCAGCGCCGCCAAAGTCGACCAGTGCCCGGACGACGAAGGTTTTGAAGTGGCCTTTGCCGGCCGTTCCAACGCCGGCAAATCCAGCGCCCTCAACACCCTGACCCATGCGAGCCTGGCGCGCACCTCGAAAACCCCGGGTCGCACACAGCTATTGAACTTCTTCAAGCTAGACGATGATCGGCGTCTGGTCGACCTGCCGGGCTACGGATATGCAAAAGTTCCTATTCCGCTGAAGCTGCACTGGCAGCGTCACCTGGAAGCCTACCTGGGTGGCCGGGAGAGTTTGAAGGGTCTGATCCTGATGATGGACATCCGCCATCCGATGACCGACTTCGACCTGTTGATGCTCGATTGGGCGGTGGCCAGCGGCATGCCGATGCACATCCTGCTGACCAAGGCCGACAAGCTGACCTACGGCGCGGCGAAGAACACCTTGCTCAAGGTCCAGGCGGAAATCCGCAAGGGCTGGGGTGACGCCATCAGTATCCAGCTGTTCTCGGCGCCCAAGCGCCAGGGCCTGGAAGAGGCCTACACTGTATTGGCGGACTGGATGGAACTGGCGGACAAGGGCGCAGAAGCGGCGGCGGAATAAGGCTCGCTTTTGAGGCCCGACAGACGGACACCAAACTGGCTGTGGTGCGCTCAGGCAAGGCAAAAGCGCGGCGTGAAAGGCGAAGTTTACTGGCTGTAAATGAGTCTTTCACGCCGCGCTTTTAACGCAGCATGAGCGTGCCACAGCCAGTTTGGGGGCAAAAAAAACCCCGGACTTCGTATGGGGAGGGGAAGTTCGGGGTCCAAGTTCCGAACCGCTAGGGCGGCGTCCGGAATATCTGCCAACACTTAACACAACATAGGAGCATCGAAGGGCTTCACCAGCCATTCAGTAACTCTGAGTGTCGTTTTGCCGATTTAGTTCCGAAAATCTTCAAAAACTATTTGGCATAAGTGCCGCCTATTTCTGAACTAATGGCCTTTCGATGGTGTTTTGCCGCGACGCCATGTCGCGGCAAATGTCGGACTCAGTGCGCCTCATCCCAGTTGTTGCCCACGCCCACATCCACCAGCAACGGCACATCCAGCTGCACCGCGCCGCTCATGTAGGCGCGAATCTTCTCGCTGACCTCTTCCACCAGATCCTCACGCACCTCCAGCACCAGTTCATCGTGCACCTGGAGGATGACCCGGGCATCCAGGCCGGATTCGCAGAGCCAGTTATCCACCGCCACCATGGCCTTCTTGATGATGTCCGCCGCCGTACCCTGCATCGGCGCGTTGATCGCCGTGCGCTCGGCGCCGGCACGCTCCTGGGGCCGGTTGGAGTGGATCTCCGGCAAGTACAGCCGACGCCCGAACAGGGTTTCGACATAACCCTGCTCCGAGGCCTGGCCGCGGGTGCGCTCCATGTATTCGCGAACCCCCGGGTAGCGAGCGAAATACACGTCGATGTAAGCCTTGGCGGTCTTGGTGTCGACGCCGATGTCCTTGCCCAGCTTCTGCGCGCCCATGCCATAGATCAGGCCGAAGTTGATGGCCTTGGCGCTGCGGCGCTGGTCGGACGTCACCGCGCCCAACTCGACCTTGAACACTTCCGCCGCCGTCGCCGTGTGCACGTCGAGGTTGTGGCGGAAGGCATTGAGCAGGCCTTCGTCCTTGGACAGGTGAGCCATGATCCGCAGTTCGATCTGCGAATAGTCTGCTGCCAGCAGCTTGTAGCCCTTCGGCGCGATGAACGCCTGGCGAATGCGCCGGCCCTCGGCGGTGCGCACCGGGATGTTCTGCAGGTTCGGATCGCTGGAGGACAAGCGTCCGGTGGCCGCCACCGCCTGGTGGTAGGAGGTGTGGATACGCCCGGTACGCGGATTGATCTGTTCCGGCAGGCGATCGGTGTAGGTGCTTTTCAGCTTGCTCATGGAGCGGTACTGCATCAGCACCTTGGGCAACGGATAGTCATCCTCGGCCAGCTTGGCCAGTACTTCTTCAGCCGTGGACGCCTGCCCCTTGCCGGTCTTCTTCAGCACCGGCAGGCCGAGTTTTTCGTAGAGGATCGCGCCCAACTGCTTGGGCGAGCCAAGATTGAACTCTTCGCCGGCGATCACGAACGCCTCGCGCTCCAGCTCCACCATCTTCTTGCCCAGCTCGATGCTCTGCACGCCGAGCAAATCGGCATCCACCAGCGCGCCCTGGCGCTCGATCCGCGCCAGCACCGGCACCAGCGGCATTTCGATATCGGTGAGCACACTGAGCAGGCTCGGCACGGCGGCCAGTTGCTCATGCAAGGCCTGGTGCAGGCGCAAGGTCACGTCGGCGTCTTCGGCGGCATAGGGCCCGGCCTGTTCCAGGGCGATCTGGTCGAAGGTCAGTTGCTTGGCGCCCTTGCCGGCGATGTCCTGGAAGCTGACGGTGTCGTAGTCGAGGTACTTCTTCGCCAGGCTGTCCATATCGTGCCGGGTCGCCGTGGCATTGAGCACGTAGGACTCGAGCATGGTGTCGAAGGCGATGCCGCGCACCGTGATACCGCACGCCGGGTCGCCGCCGATGGCGCAATTGGCGAGGATATTCATGTCGAACTTGGCGTGCTGGCCGACCTTGAGCTTTTCCGGGTCTTCCAGCAGCGGCTTCAAGGCCCGCAACACGCTGTCGCGATCCAGTTGCTGCGGCGCATCGATGTAGGAATGGGTCAGCGGCACATAGGCCGCTTCATTGGCCTGTACGGCGAAGGAAACACCGACCAACTGTGCCTGCTGCGCGTCGATCCCGGTGGTTTCGGTGTCGAAGGCAAAGAGCTTGGCGCCCTTGAGTTTCTCCAGCCAGGCATCGAAGCGGGCCTGGTCGAGGATGGTTTCGTATTGTGGCTCACTGGGAGCCTCGGCCACTGGCGGGGCAGCGTCCGCCGGCCCGGCGTCGAAGAGCCCGGCGTTGTCCGCCGCAGGCGCCGCCGCAGCGGCCAACTCAATGCGCTTGGCTTCGCGCTGCAACTCGTCGATCCAGCTCTTGAATTCCAGCTCGGCATACAGCTCGGCGAGCTTTTCCCGATCCGGCTCGCCCAGGTGCAGGTCGTCCAGGCCGATCTCCAGCGGCACGTCGACCTTGATGGTCGCCAACTGGTAGGACAGGAACGCCATCTCCTTGTGCTCAAGCAACTTGGCCGGCAAGGTCTTGGCCCCGCGAATCGGCAGGTTCGGCACCTGGTCGAGCTGCTCGTAGAGTTCTTTCAAACCACCGTTGACCCCCACCAGCAAGGCCACGGCGGTTTTCTCGCCGACCCCCTTGACTCCGGGAATGTTGTCGGAAGAGTCACCCATCAACGCCAGCAGATCGATGATCTGCTCGGGAGCGACGCCAAACTTCGCCTTTACGCCCTCCACATCCATCGAGGTTTCGTTCATGGTGTTGACCAGCGTAATGTGCCCGTCGACCAACTGCGCCATGTCCTTGTCACCGGTGGAGATCACCACCGGACGGTCAGCGGCCGCGCTACTGCGGGCCAGAGTGCCGATCACATCGTCGGCTTCCACGCCTTCCACGCACAGCAACGGGAAGCCCATGGCACGCACGCTGGCGTGCAACGGCTCGATCTGCACGCGCATATCGTCGGGCATACTCGGGCGGTTGGCCTTGTAGTGGGCATACATTTCATCGCGAAAGGTCCCGCCCTTGGCGTCGAAAACCACCGCGAAGGGGCTTTGCGGATACTGTTTGCGCAGGCTTCTGAGCATGTTCAGCACGCCCTTGACCGCCCCGGTGGGCAACCCCTTGGACGTGGTGAGCGGCGGCATCGCGTGGAAGGCGCGATACAGGTAGGAAGAACCGTCCACCAGGACGAGAGGAGCTTGGTTCATGAGTACGATCAACCTTTTCGGCGGGTGCGGCGCTAGAATAGCCGGACCGTTGACGACAAAGGGACAAGGTTATCATGCGTAAACTCAATCGCCTGTTATTGGGCGGCTTGCTTGCGCTCGCGCCGCTGGCCGTCATGGCCGCGTCGGATGCGCCTTCAGCCGAACCAGAAGTGACGATTCACACGGAAGGTGACAAAACGATCCAGGAATACCGGGTAAATGGCTTTCTGTACGCCATCAAGGTCACCCCCAAAGGTGGCAAGCCCTACTTTCTGGTCCGTGCCGATGGTACTGATGCAAACTATATCCGCTCGGACCAGCCCGATATGCTGATTCCAGCGTGGAAGATCTTCGAGTGGAAGTAAGCCCTTAACTTTAATCGGCGCCGCCTTGAGCGGCGCCCGTACTGGCAGTTTTAACCATGTCTGTGTTCACCCCCCTGGCTCGGCCCGAGCTGGAAACCTTTCTCGCCCCTTATGGGCTCGGTCGTCTGCTCGATTTCCAGGGAATTGCCGCCGGCAGTGAAAACACCAATTTCTTCATCAGCCTGGAGAAGGGTGAATACGTCCTGACCCTGGTTGAACGCGGACCGGTGCAGGAAATGCCGTTCTTCATCGAACTGCTCGACGTGCTGCATGATGCCGACCTGCCGGTTCCCTATGCCTTGCGCACCACCGACGGCCAGGCCCTGCGCGAACTGGCCGGCAAGCCGGCGTTGCTGCAACCGCGACTGGCCGGCAAGCACATCAAGGTGGCCAACGCCCAGCACTGCGCCCAGGTCGGCGAGCTGCTCGGTCATCTGCACCTGGCGACCCGTGACAGGATCATAGAGCGCAAGACCGATCGCGGCCTGGACTGGATGCTCGAAGAGGGCGAGAAGCTGAAGTCGCACCTGGACGAGGAGGCGCGCGGCTTGCTGCAAGCGGCGCTGGAGGAGATTGGCCGGTACAAGGCGCAGATCCTCGCGCTGCCAAGGGCCAACCTGCACGCCGACCTGTTCCGCGACAATGCGATGTTCGAAGGCACCCACCTGACCGGATTGATCGACTTCTACAACGCCTGTTCCGGGCCGATGCTCTACGACGTGGCCATTGCCTTGAACGACTGGTGTTCGGATGACGCCGGGGTACTCGACGGGCAACGGGCCCGGGCACTGTTGGGCGCGTATGCCGGTCTGCGGCCGTTTACCGCGAGTGAAGCCGAGTTGTGGCCGACCATGTTGCGGGTGGGCTGTGTACGTTTCTGGCTGTCGCGGCTGATTGCCGCCGAGT
The DNA here is from genome assembly GCF_013385425.1 of Pseudomonas gingeri. GTDB lineage: Bacteria > Pseudomonadota > Gammaproteobacteria > Pseudomonadales > Pseudomonadaceae > Aquipseudomonas > Aquipseudomonas gingeri_D. Next base: position 43,612 of record NZ_JACAQA010000032.1, read on the forward strand.
CCTTTGCCGGGCAGGACGTGCTGATCCATGACCCCATGGAGTTCCAGCGCCGCCTGGCCCAGCGCCAGCAGGTCAGCTGCTCGTTGCCGTTCGCATTGTAGGAGCGAGCTTGCTCGCGATGGTAGTCCAGGCGCCGCGGGGCATCAGGTTCCCCGCGTTATCGTTGACGGCCATCGCGAGCAAGCTCGCTCCTACAAGTGCTCCAGGCATCCCGCCAGGTCATTGCCGAGTTTCTCCAGCACCTGCTCATAGCCATGGGCCGACGCCGGCGTGTAGCCACCCAGGGCATCCAGCTCGGCCAGCTTCACCGGCAAGCCGCTCACCAGGGTTTCCGCCAGGCGCGGACGCAACGGCGGCTCACTGAATACACAGGTCTTGCCCACTTCCTGCAAACGCGTGCGCATCGCCGCCACGTGCTGGGCGCCCGGCTGCACTTCGGCGGCCACGCTGAACACGCCGGTGTGCTTGAGCCCATAGGCATCCTCGAAGTAATCGAAGGCCTCATGGAAGACAAAGTACGGCTTGCCCACCACATCCGCCAGACGCGCCTTCAACCGCGCATCCAGGTCATCGAGCCGCGCATCGAAGGCCTTCACGTTGCCTTGATAGCGCTGCGCATTGGCCGGATCGGCCGCACTCAGGTCCGCGGCCATGCGCGCGGCAATCACCCGGGCATTCACTGTCGATAGCCACAGGTGCGCATCCAGCGTGCCCGGGCGATGATCGTGATCATGCTCGTCGGCATCTTCAGCGTGGGAGTGGCTATCTTCGGCGAACCGGCGCAACTTCATCCCCGCCAGGTCCTGCACCGCGACGGTTGGCAGGCTGCGGCCCTTGAGCACCCGGGGCAGGAAGCTTTCCATGTCCGGGCCGATCCAGTAGAGCAAATCCACCGACTGCACCTTGCGTACATCGGAAGGCCGCAACGCGTAGTTGTGCGGCGAAGCGCCCGGCGGCAGCAGTACTTCAGGGGTGTCGACGCCCTCCTGCACGGCGGCGGCAATCAACTGCAGGGGCTTGATGCTGGTCAGTACGCTGACTTGCGCCTGAACCGGGGAAATCACCAACAAACTGGCACTGATCGCGACAAAAAAGGCAAAAAGACGGGGCACGATGAACACTCAAGGCGGCAGGAACAGGTAACATAATAACGTCTCTCACAAACGCCGTCGCCGCTCATGCCCAAAACCCCTCTCGCCAGTCGTCCCCATGATCACTCTCACTGCGTGCACAGCGCGCTGTCCGACGCCGATGCCCTGTGCGCACGCCAGGGCCTGCGCCTGACCGCCCTGCGGCGGCGGGTGCTCGAGCTGGTCTGGCAGAGCCACAAGCCCCTGGGCGCCTATGACATCCTCGCGGTACTGAGCGAGCAGGACGGCCGCCGCGCCGCGCCGCCGACCGTCTACCGCGCCCTGGACTTCCTGCTGGACAACGGCCTGGTCCATCGCATCGCCTCGCTCAACGCCTTTGTCGGCTGCAACCATCCGGAACATGCCCACCAGGGCCAATTCCTGATCTGCCGCCAGTGCCACGCCGCCATCGAGCTGGAACAAAAAGCCATCAGCGACGCCATTATCGGCAGCGCCCGCGACGTCGGTTTCGCCGTCGAGGCCCAGACCGTCGAAGTGATCGGGCTCTGCTCGGGTTGCCAGGGGGCCTGATGAGCACTGCGCTGATTCGCCTCGAGCAGGTGGGCGTGACCTTTGCCGGGCAGAACGTGCTCGACAATATCCACCTGAGCGTCGAGCCCGGGCAGATCGTCACCCTGATCGGCCCCAACGGCGCCGGCAAGACCACCCTGGTGCGCGCCGTGCTCGGGCTGCTCAAGCCGGATCGCGGGACGGTCTGGCGCAAGCCGAAACTGCGGGTCGGCTATATGCCGCAGAAACTCCATGTCGACCCGACCCTGCCGCTGTCGGTGCTGCGCTTCCTGCGCCTGGTGCCGGGCGTCGACCGCGCGCGGGCCATGGCGGCCCTGGGCGAAGTCGGTGCCGAACAGGTGATCGACAGCCCGGTGCAAAGCATCTCCGGCGGCGAAATGCAGCGGGTGCTGCTGGCCCGCGCGCTGTTGCGCGAACCGCAACTGCTGGTGCTCGACGAACCCGTGCAAGGCGTCGATGTCGCCGGCCAGGCCGAGCTCTACAGCCTGATCACCCGCCTGCGCGACCGCCACGGCTGCGGCGTACTGATGGTCTCCCACGACTTGCACCTGGTGATGAGCACCACCGACCAGGTGGTCTGCCTCAATCGCCATGTCTGCTGCTCCGGCCATCCCGAGCAGGTCAGCGGCGACCCGGCCTTCGTCGAGCTGTTCGGGCAGAACGCCCAGAGCCTGGCGATCTATCACCACCACCATGACCACGCCCACGATCTGCACGGTGCCGTGGTCAGCGACGCGGCCCCGGCGGCCCACACCCACGTTCATGGAGAAAGCTGCAAGCATGGCTGATTTCCTGCTCTACGCCCTGCTTGCAGGCTTGGCCCTGGCGCTGGTGGCGGGCCCGTTGGGTTCGTTCGTGGTCTGGCGGCGCATGGCCTATTTCGGCGACACCTTGTCCCACGCGGCCCTGCTCGGCGTGGCCCTGGGCTTTCTGCTGGACGTCAGCCCGACCCTGGCGGTGACCGTCGGCTGCCTGCTGCTGGCGGTGTTGCTGGTGACCTTGCAACAACGCCAGCCCCTGGCCTCCGACACCCTGCTGGGGATTCTTGCACCGAGCACCTTGTCCCTCGGCCTGGTGGTACTAAGCTTCATGCATGAAGTGCGGATCGACCTGATGGGTTACCTGTTCGGCGACCTGCTGGCCATCAGCACCACCGACCTGTACTGGATCCTCGGTGGCAGCGCGGCGGTGCTGGTGCTGTTGATCAGCCTCTGGCGGCCGCTGCTGGCGATCACCGTGCATGAAGAACTCGCCACGGTGGAAGGCTTGCCGGTGGCGTCGTTGCGCATGGCGCTGATGCTGCTGATCGCGGTGGTGATTGCAGTGGCGATGAAGATCGTCGGCGTGCTGCTGATCACCTCTTTGCTGATCATCCCGGCCGCCGCCGCCCAGCGCCACGCCCGTTCGCCGGAGCAGATGGCCCTGGGTGCCAGCCTGCTCGGCATGCTCGCGGTGTGCGGTGGTCTGGCGCTGTCCTGGTTCAAGGACACCCCGGCGGGGCCGTCCATCGTGGTCACGGCCGCCGGCCTGTTTCTGCTGAGTTTTGTCCTGCCACGCAGAGGGGTGTAGACTTGCTCGTTTTTTGCGCAATTAGAGAGTCGCAGGAATGAAGCCGTTCGCCTCCCGTTATCTGCTCCTTGTCGCATTTTCCCTGCTGCTGGGCGCCTGCCAGAGCACCCCGCCGGTGGACACCTCGGTGCCCGATGCCCGGGTCGCGGCCATCGCCGCGCTGGAGCAGAGCATCAGCAGCAATGAACTGGCCACTGCCGAGGACCAATTGGGTGCCTTGCAGACGCAGTCGCCGGACGATCCCCAATGGGTGACCTACCAGCGGCAGCTGGCCGAAGCCTATTTGCAACGCAGCCAGATCGTCCTGCAAAAAGGCGACGTCAACGCCGCCGCCACGGCCCTGAGCCGTGCCCGGGCACTGATGCCCAAGGCACCGGCCCTGACCGGCGGGGTCAACGGTGCGATTGCCCAGGCACGCAAGGCCGAGCTGGAAAAGGCCGAGGCCGCGCTCAAGGCTGCCGAAGCCAAGCCGGCGGCGCGCTTGATCGACCCGAGCGCCGAGAGCAGCACCATTGCCCTGAACATCCAGGACATTGCGCAACTGCGCAAACAGATGGATGCGCTGGCGGCGGACGTGGTGAATTACCAGTGCACGGTGACCTTCCAGGTGCCGCGCACCCAGGATTACCCGTGGCTGGCGACCTTGCTGGAAAAACGTGTGAAGAAGCTCGATGCCGATTTTGCGCTGACGATCGACAAGCAGATCGACCGGCAGGTGAAGGCCCAGGTGGTCTTGAGCCCACGCAAGCCTTGAAGCCGGCGCCCGCCGCTTGCTCCTCAAGCGGCGGGTGAAACATTATCCGAGCCCGCGATTACAGCCCATCACGCAGTATCTCGATACGCCACCGCTGACGTGCATCGATAGGGTTTCTGTAGGTCGAGACCCAGTCCGGGCTGACCTGCGGTGAAACACCATTTTCGTTGGGCATCACGTCGCCCGCCGAAGGCGCTCCGGGATAACTGGCCCACGGGATATTGAAGCGGTTGAAGGCGTTGACCGGCACATCGTCGAAGGCCATCGAGCCGTCCGGCTTTGCCGAGGGTCGCGTCCCCTGGACAAACAGGCGCCAGTCCAGGTTATAGAGCGAATGAATCCGGTCGGCACGCCACTCCCATTGTTGGCGATTGTCGATACGGCAGGTTTCAGTCGACAGCGCACCCGAGCGCTCCTGCAACGCAAGGCACTTTCCAGACCCACGGTTTACATAACGACTTTCCGAGTCGAGTCCCCATAGATGGCTTTTTTGCTGGGCATTGCACGCGGCAAGCGTCACCGTGCTCCCCGACTCGACCAGGCATCTTCCGGCACCGTCCTGGGAGCGGATAAGCACCGACATCTCGCGAGTCAGGTAAGGGCTTGATAAATCCAGGACAAACTCACTGTTATGGGCATAGTTGACCAATTCGCTCCTCTTCTTGATCTGGGTCCGATCCCGCCACCATTCATCCAGTTGGAGGTCATAGCCGGCACCGACTATCACTTTCGCATTGCCGCTGTAACTGCCCGGTAACTCCCAGACACTGTAGGTTTCCAGGCTGGCCTGGCGCATCATCGGCGTCATGCGACTCTCTGTCAGAATCGGCCCGTTGGCGGTGACCCTGTCAATCAACGCACTTCTGAGACGAGGTGCGATGGGGGCCACCCAATGCGCGCCGCGGTTATTTGACGATGCCAACAACGAGTAGTCCTTGAAGCTGGTCGCCAGGGTTTTGCTATTGGTGTGCTCATAACTGGCACCCAGACTGAAAGGGGATTTGGCCACGTAGGTGGCCTTATCCGTCGCTCCGGGCCCGAACTCGGCACCTACCGAGCCACCGATGGTGAAACCACGGGTCTGCGTCTCGTTGTAACTGAACTCCGTTCGGCCATCACTCGGGGGAGCAAATCTCACCAGGCCCGGACCGGCACCGGCGGCCTCGACCATATGGCTTACCCGGTACGTCTGGGGCAGATAGGAGGCCCAGAGATTCCTGACACCGGGTATCGGTGTGAGAATGCCATTTCTCTCCGATTTAATCGTCGTTGGATTACCCTTGATAATAATGAACTTCTTGTCTTGAGCGCGCAGGGCACTTCTGATGATCTCGATATTGGCCAATGTCGAGACTTCACCCCTGCGGCCCGTTTGAGACAAGTTGAATGTCAGGCTCGGCACCGCTGTAAAATCCGAAGAACTTACTTGCACCGGAGCACCGGCAGGTGGATGCTCTGCCGATCCCTGTAATGTCGCGACGCCTTCTTCCGCCTCAGTGGCCGTATGCCCATCTTGCCCGGACTGCCACTTCAGCACTTGTTCTTCGAGTGCGGCAATCTGTTCCTGCGTGTTCAAATCATCGAAACCCTGGACCTCTACCTGGGCGTTATTTTTTCGGTAAAACAGCGTATAGCGCGAGGAACCGGCGATACCAAACAAAGCGGCAACCTGCCCCTTCAACTCGGCATTATCACCGTCCATTTTCAGCAAAACAGGTATCTGCTCGGCAAACAGCTGACCCACCTTGGCCTGAACGTCCTCATCTTGCGTAACGGCCGCGATATCCAGATAAGCCAAGGCAATACCTGCCCGCTGCCGCTCTATCTCCTCGGGCTCCAGGGCATCGGCCATCAGGCGTGGCCAGGCCTCAAACGTCTCCGGAAGCACCTGTGCGGAAGGGGGGCCGAACATCAGCAGTTTTTGAGAGGAGATAATATTCTGGGCGCTCGACGAACCCGTCGAACTATCACTGGCGGCTGCGATATTATGAATCGACAGGGCAAGCAAACCCATAACCATGGTCTTGAGTGGTTTCAATGCGATCACCTTATTTATTGTTTCCAAACTTATCGGAAACACGGAAATTCCGTGTCAAACAAATAAAACGACTAAGGCCATCCATTGCTTTCCGGCTAAACACTCAATTCACAAATTTCAATCAAGAAACTTGTAACACCCGAAGATAACACCCCACTTCGGGAGCCGGATTAGTTAAAAGCCTACTTGAACAAAAACAACAAGTCTCGGAAAAAGCCGATTCAAAATATTAACATCCAGAAGCCGAATTGGATCCACTCGCTACTATAAGACCCTGAACTTCACACAAAAGAAACCTCCTACACAACACAGCACAATCGATGTAAACCCGTTACCCGCTGATGGGGAGACTGCCAGCCAATACCGCCACTCGACGGCGCTCGGCGCGACGACCGCCGCTGATCGAGATATGCCCAAATTAAAGGTAGAATGCGAAATAAATGCTAAGACGACCTATACGGACAGGCTAAAATGCCCGCCCGGCTAACCGCTGACCTTTTTCCATTGCGCCCCACAAGGTTCGCTACGTGATCGAGTTTCATAACGTCCATAAAACCTACCGGGTCGCCGGTAAGGATATTCCCGCCCTGCACCCCACCAACCTGCGGGTTGAGAACGGCCAGGTCTTCGGCCTGATCGGTCATTCCGGCGCGGGAAAAAGTACCCTGCTGCGCCTGATCAATCGCCTGGAAGCCCCCAGCGGCGGCCAGATCATCGTCGACGACGAAGAGGTCACGGCGCTCGACGCCAATGGCCTGCGGCGTTTCCGCCAACAGGTCGGGATGATCTTCCAGCACTTCAACCTGCTGGCCTCCAAGACCGTGGCCGACAACGTCGCGCTGCCGCTGACCCTGGCCGGCGAGCTGTCCCGGCGCGAGATCGACCAGCGGGTCGCCGAACTCTTGCAACGGGTCGGCCTGTCCGACCACGCGAAGAAATACCCGGCCCAGTTGTCCGGCGGCCAGAAGCAGCGCGTCGGCATTGCCCGCGCCCTGGCGACCAAACCGAAGATCCTGCTGTGCGACGAAGCCACCAGCGCCCTCGACCCGCAAACCACCGCGTCGGTCCTGCAACTGCTGGCCGAGATCAATCGCGAGTTGAAGCTGACCATCGTGCTGATCACCCATGAAATGGACGTGATCCGCCGGGTCTGCGACGTGGTCGGGGTGATGGATGCCGGCGTGATCGTCGAACAGGGTCCGGTGGCCGAGGTGTTCCTGCACCCCAAGCACCCGACCACTCGCCGCTTCGTCCAGGAAGACGAACAGATCGACGAAAGCGAGCAGCGTGACGACTTCGCCCATGTGCCGGGCCGTATAGTGCGTCTGACCTTCCAGGGCGAAGCCACCTACGCGCCGCTGCTGGGTACCGTCGCCCGTGAAACCGGCGTGGACTACAGCATCCTTGCCGGGCGCATCGACCGCATCAAGGACACCCCTTATGGGCAACTGACGCTCGCCGTCACCGGCGGCGACATGGAGGCCGCCTTCGCGCGCTTCACCGCCGCCGACGTCCATATGGAGGTACTGCGCTGATGGACCTGTTTCTGAATTTCTTCGCCAACGTCGACTGGGCGGATATCTGGGAAGCCACAGGCGATACCATGCTGATGCTCGGCACCTCGCTGGTGTTCACCATCCTGCTGGGCCTACCCCTGGGGATCCTGCTGTTCCTCTGCAGCCCGCGCCAGTTGCTGGAGCAGAAGGCTACCTACGCGATCCTGGCCTTCGTGGTGAACGTGGTGCGCTCGCTGCCATTCATCATCCTGCTGATCGTGATGATTCCGTTCACCGTGCTTCTCACCGGCACCTCCCTGGGCGTGGCCGGGGCCATCCCGCCGCTGGTGATCGGCGCCGCGCCGTTCTTCGCGCGGCTGGTGGAAACCGCGCTGCGCGAAGTCGACCGGGGCATTATCGAAGCCACCCAGGCGATGGGCGCGACCACCCGCCAGATCATTCTCAATGCGCTGTTGCCGGAAGCCCGGCCGGGCATTCTCGCGGCGATTACCGTGACCGCCATTACCCTGGTGAGCTATACCGCCATGGCCGGTGTGGTCGGTGCCGGCGGCCTCGGCGACCTGGCGATCCGCTATGGTTACCAGCGTTTCCAGACCGATGTCATGGTGGTCACGGTGATCATGCTGATCGTCCTGGTGCAGGTGCTGCAGAGCATCGGCGACCGGCTGGTGGTGCACTTTTCCCGTAAGTAAAATCCGCTTTTTACACCTGAATAAGCCGGCCCCAGGCCGGCATGCGCCCCTCACATGGAGTCGTTCGATGAAAAAACTGATTGCTGCCTTTGCCGCCGTTGCCGCCCTCTCGGCCCACGCCGCCGAAACCCTGACCGTTGCCGCCTCGCCGGTCCCCCACGCGGAAATCCTCGAGTTCGTCAAACCGGTCCTGGCCAAGGAAGGCGTGGACCTGAAGGTCAAGGTCTTCACCGACTACGTGCAACCGAACGTGCAAGTGGCCGAGAAACGCCTGGACGCCAACTTCTTCCAGCACCAGCCGTACCTGGATGAGTTCAACAAGAGCAAGGGCACCCACCTGGTCAGCGTTGCCGGCGTGCATGTGGAGCCCCTGGGCGCCTACTCCAGCAAGTACAAGAAACTCGCCGACCTGCCAGGCGGCGCCAATGTGGTGATCCCGAACGACGCCACCAACGGCGGCCGCGCCCTGCTGCTGCTGCAGAAAGCCGGTCTGATCAAGCTGAAGGACGCCACCAACATCCTGTCGACGCCCAAAGACATCGTCGAGAACACCAAGGACCTGAAGATCCGCGAACTGGAAGCCGCCACCCTGCCGCGCGTGCTGACCCAGGTCGACCTGGCCCTGATCAACACCAACTACGCCCTGGAAGCCAAGCTGGACCCGGCCAAGGACGCACTGATCATCGAGGGTAGCGACTCGCCGTACGTGAACATCCTGGTGGCCCGCGAGGACGACAAGGATTCGGACGCGATGAAGAAGCTGGTCGCGGCGCTGCACAGCCCTGAAGTGAAAGCCTTCATCCTCGAGAAGTACAAGGGCGCGATCGTACCGGCGTTCTAAGCCACACAGTTAAGACCGAACACCGTTCCTGTAGGAGCAGGGCTTGCCCGCGAAGCTTTTAGTGGCCTTCAGGGCCGCGGGCAAGCCCTGCTCCTACAAGGGTTGGTGCCGTTTGCAAGGAATCGAACAGGCCGTTATACCGGCTGACGCAGACACTCCAGCAGACAATCCAGCGCCGGCTGCCGCTGGGCGCGACGCAACACCGCGATCAACTGCCGCTCGAAAGTCAGCGCCCCCAACCCGATCACTCGCAACTGATCCGCCCGCTGCAACCACAGTCCCGCCCGGGGCACCAGCGACACCCCCAGCCCGCACTCCACCATCCGCGCAATCGCTTCCAGCTCATCCAGCTCCAGCGCATCGCGTACCTGTATCCGCTGTTCCCGCAGAAACTGACTGACCAGCCGCCCGCCAAAGGATGCCCGGTCATACCGTACGAACGGCTGCTCGGCGAGCAATTGCAGCGGGTCATCACCCGGCAGATGCAGCGGCGCGATCAGCACAAAGGGCTCGCTGGCCAGGGGAATCTCCAGCAACTCCTTGGGCAGCTCGAACGGCGGCTTGATCAACAGCGCCAGGTCCAGCTCACCGGCATCCACCTGGCCCAGCAGATTGAGGGAAACCCCCGGCACCAGCTTCAACTCCACCCGTGGCGCCGCCTGGCGAAAGCGCGGCAAGGCCTGGGGCAACAAACCGGTCTGCACCGTGGCAATGGCGCCGATACGCAACTCCCCCTGCCACTCGGCGGCGCTCGTCGACAGGGCCATCTGCCCGTACAAGGCGAGGATCTGCTCGGCCAGGGGCAGCGCATGGCGACCCGCCGCATTCAGCACGGCAGCCCGCCCACTGCGGTCGAACAGGCGCACCCCGAGGTTCTGCTCCAGCACGCGCATCTGCGCGCTGACCGCCGACTGGGTCAGCCCCACCTGCTGGCCGGCGGCGACAAAGGTGCCTTCGCGGGCAACGCGGATAAAGGTCTTGAGTTCACGAAGCATGGCTTACTCAACAAAAATAGTCGGGCTCGGAAACAAGAATATGCGCTTTTCAGCAAAATAATCATCGCTACACTGAAAGCTCCTTCCCCCAGCCTGGTATCCGACATGGCGCTTTCACCCTTCCACCTGGCAATCCCGGTCCATGACCTGGCCGCGGCCCGACATTTCTACGGCGATGTTTTTGCCTGCCCGGAAGGACGCAGCAGCGATCACTGGGTGGACTTCGACTTCTTCGGTCATCAGTTGGTGATTCACTACCAGGCCAAGACGGCGGCCCAGGAACAGGCGTTGAGCAACCCGGTGGACGGCCACGACGTGCCGGTACCGCATTTCGGCGTGGTGCTGGAATGGGAAACCTGGGAAGCGCTGGCCGAGCGCCTGAAAGAGAAGGGCACCCGGTTCGTGATCGAACCCTACGTGCGCTTCAAGGGGCAGGTGGGCGAACAGGCAACCATGTTCCTGTTCGACCCGTGCGGCAATGCCCTGGAGTTCAAGGCCTTCAAGGATATCGGGCAGATGTTTGCCAAATAGCGGCTACTTGCGCGTGAGCAAACCCGGCAACTGCGCCACCAGCTTCTGGTTGTTCAGCGGCGCGCGGATAAAGCCGCGCTGGGTACCGTCCGGCCCGACGATCGCCAGGTTGCCACTATGGTCGACGGTGTAGTTGGGCTTGCTGGTGTCCGCCGGAATAAACGGAATGCTCAGCGCATTGGCGACCTTCTGCAGGTCGTCGATCGAACCCGCCGTCAGCCCGCGGAAATCCGGATCGAAATACCCCAGGTACTGCTTGAGCTGCTGCGGCGTATCGCGGTTCGGGTCGACGCTCACCAGGATCACCTGCAACTGGCCGACCACGTCCTTGGGCAACTCGCTCTTGATCTGGCGCAACTGGGCGAGGGTGGTCGGGCAGATGTCCGGGCAGAAGGTGTAGCCGAAGAACAGCAGGCTCCACTTGCCCTTGAGCTCGTCGACCTGCACCGGCTGGCCGTTCTGGTCGGTCATCTTCACCCCGGGCAGCGAACGGCTCTGGGGCAGCAGGATGATCCCCGCATCGATCATCGCCGTGGGCTCGCCCTGGCGCTGGTTATGGATCACTTTGTTGACCGTCAGGCCCAGGACCAGGGCCACCACGGCGACGAGAATAAAAACGGTTTTCTGAACTCGAGTCATAGATTCAACAATAGGTAGTGATCGACAAGCAGCGCGATAAACAGCAGGAACAAGTAGTAGATAGAGTACTTGAAGGTGTTGATCGCCGCATGCGGCTGACTGCCACGGTACAGCACCCACGCCCAGTTCAGGAAACGCGCGCCCAGGAGCGTGGCGCAGACCAGGTAGAGCAGGCCGCTCATGTGGATCACGAACGGCAGCAGGCTGACCGCCAGCAGGACACAGGTGTAGAGCAGGATATGCACCTTGGTGTAATGCTCGCCATGGGTCACCGGCAGCATCGGGATATCCGCCTTGGCGTACTCTTCCTTGCGGTGGATGGCCAGGGCCCAGAAATGCGGCGGGGTCCAGGCGAAGATGATCAGCACCAGCAACAGCGGTTCGGCGCTGACATGACCGGTGGCCGCGACCCAGCCGAGCAACGGCGGCGCCGCCCCGGCCAGGCCGCCGATCACGATATTCTGCGGCGTGGCGCGCTTGAGAAAGCCGGTGTAGATCACCGCGTAACCGAGCAGGGACGCCAGGGTCAGCCAGGCCGTCAGCGGGTTGGTGAAACTCAGCAGCAAGGCCTGCCCGAGCACCGCGAGGACCAGCGCGAAACTCAGCGCCGCCGCCGGCGATACCCGGCCCTGGGCCAGCGGCCGCTTGTGGGTGCGGGCCATCAGCGCATCGATGCGCCGATCCACCACATGATTGACCACCGCCGCGCCGCCGGCACACAGGGCGATGCCCAGGTTGCCGAACACCAGCACGGTCCAGGGCACGCCGGCACGGGTCGCGAGAAACATGCCCACCAGCGAGGTAATCAGCATCAGCACCACCACCTTGGGTTTGGTCAGCTCCAGGTAGTCGCGCCAGAGCGCCTGGGCCTGGGCCTCACCGATTACAGTCGCCACGGCATTTCTCCCTTGATCGTGATGGGCGCATGGACCGCTTTGATCGGGCTCAGACGCCAGCGTGCCGGCGCTTGCGCGCGCACCCGGACCAGCGCGGTACGCGCGTGGTAATTGACCAGCACCAGCGTCAGCAACAAGGCCGCGCCGCCAGCATTGTGCGCCACGGCCACCGGCAGCGGCAGATGAAAGTAGACATTGCTCAGGCCCAGGCAGATCTGCGCCGCCAGCGCCAGCAGCAGCAACCCGGCGAGCCGGGTCATGCCCACCGCCCGCAGTTGCCAGGCCAGGCCTAGCAGCACCAGGGCCACCAACAGGGCGCCGATGCGGTGGGTCAGGTGAATGGCCGTGCGCGCATCGCTGTCGAGCTGGCCGCCCAGGTAGTTGGGGCCGATATGCTGGGTGAGGTGAAAACCATTGGCGAAATCCGCGTTCGGCCACCATTGCCCGTGACAGGTCGGCAGGTCGATACAGGCCACCGCCGCATAATTGGAACTGACCCAGCCGCCGAGGGCGATCTGCAGAATCACCAGCAGCAACCCGGCCGTGGCCCAGCGCTGCAAACGCCGTGGCACCGCCAGCGCCGGCAGCACGCCGGACAGGCGCAAGGTCAGGAGGAACAGCAGGCTCAAGGTGGCAAAACCGCCGAGCAGATGCGCCGTGACCACCTGGGGCCAGAGCTTGAGGGTGACCGTCCACATGCCGAAGGCCGCCTGGGCGAAGACCACTCCCAGCAGGAACAGCGGCAGCTTCAGTGGTTGCCCGTCACGCCGGCGTTCATGCCAGGAGCGTGCGGCCAGCAGCACGATCAGCAGACCCAGGGTCCCGGCGAAGTAGCGATGGACCATCTCGTTCCAGCCCTTGTGGGCTTGCACCGGGGTATCGGGAAAATGCAATTCGGCATGGGCCAGCTGGGCTTCGCTCTGGGGCACGCTGATAAAGCCGTAGCAGCCCGGCCAGTCGGGGCAGCCCAGGCCGGCGTGGGTCAGCCGGGTGTAGGCGCCCAGCAGGACGACAATCAGCGCCAGCAGCGTGGCGAACAGCGCGAGGCGAAATCCAGGTTTGGCCATGACGATGCCCTCATCCGATATTCGACAGTTTCAACAGTTGCACCAGGTCGTTGAGCAGGTCCTTGCCGTTGACCCCCGCGTCATAACGCAGCACCAGGTTGCCGTGGGGATCGACGATCCACAGTTGCGCCGCGCCGTTGCCCTTGGCCGCCCGGTTGTAGGCCGCAAGATCCAGCGGGTAGCGTTGCAACTGCGGGTATTCGCGCTTGAGCTTGGCGTCGTAGAACGTCTCCAGGGGTTGCGCCGTCGCCAGGGCATGGCTGGCCCGGGAAGCATCGCGGCCCAGGGCGATCTGGATCTGCCGCGCCAGGTAGACCAGTTGCTGGCAGTCCGCGGCACAATCCCCCGGCGCGGTCACCAGCATCTGCCAGCGCTGCTCGTCGGTCTGCACGCCCAGGTCGGCACGGCTTTCACCGTTGCCGATCAACTCGCCGTGATAACTGCGGCTCTCCGGCACCCAGAACTGCAACTTGTACATCCCGGTGGCGAGGACCATCGGGCCGATCACCACCAACAGGATCATGATCAGTTGCCAGCGACCGCGGGCACGCCGTGGCGGGGTCGGGGCTTCAGCTGTGTTCAGTGGATTCATGGCCGCTCCCATGGTGTTTCTCCCTTGCGTTATGCCATCCGAGGTAGAGATAAAGGCCGAACAGCGCCAGTGCCATGGCGAACCACTGCACGGCATAGGCCACATGTTTTTCCGGCCCCATGCCTTCGGAGACCACCGGCCAGCCGGCCTCATAGGCCGCCGGGCCGGACTCCTGGCGCAGTTCGTAGTTGAAACCTGTGCGTCCCAGCTCCGCCCAGAGCTTGTCCGGGTCGATCGCGGTCACCAGCCGTGGCCAGCTCGCATTGGCCGGGTCGCTGCCCAGTTGGAAGGTCGCGCCAGGCGAGACATACACCCAGGCGCCGATTTCCAGCCGCTGCGCAGGGGTGCTGAACACCGGCGGCGTGCGCCGATCCGGCCAGGGCAACCAGCCCCGGTTGACCAGCAACCACAGGCCGCTGGCCTCGTCGTGGAACGGCTGCAACAGCTCGACGCCGACCCGGTCGTCGCGCATGCGGTTATCCAGCAGGTAACTGTGTTCGGCGTCGAACTGCCCGCTCAATCGCACCCGCCGAAAGGCCGGATCGGTCATGGCTTTCAACTGGTCGCCCGCCACCGGTTCGGAAGTGCGACGCTGGGCATGGTTCTCCAGCAGCACGCGTTTCTGCTCGCTGCGACTCAGCTGCCAGAACCCCAGGCAGACCAGCAACGGCAGCAGCACAAGCACCACCAGGGTCGGCGCGATGCCGGGCTGGAAGCGCCTCATGACCGCGCTCCTGCGGCCGTTATTCGACTCGCTATACTCAATTGCATGCGCATCTCCCCCGGAGTCTCACCATGTTGAAAGCGGCGATTGTCCTGATGCTGTTGGCCACGGTGGCCAGCCTGTTCAGCGGCCTGTTCTTCCTGGTGAAGGACGACGCGCACTCCAAGCGCCTGGTCCATGCCCTCACCGTGCGGGTCGGGCTTGCCGTGATCACCCTGGCCTTGATCACCTGGGGCTTTTTCAGCGGCCAACTGGTGTCCTCGGCGCCCTGGTAGGAACCCGCGCCCCGCAAGGCTCAAAGTACGTAGACGAAGACGAACAGGCCGATCCAGACCACGTCGACGAAGTGCCAATACCAACTGGCCGCTTCAAAACCGAATTGATGCTCGGCATTGAAGTGCCCGCGCATGACCCGCATCAGCATCACGAACAGGATCAGGGTGCCGATGGTCACGTGGGCACCGTGGAAACCGGTGAGCATGAAGAAGGTCGCGCCGTAGATGCCCGAGCCCAGGGTCAGCCCCAGCTCGTGATAGGCATGCATGTATTCCTTGGCCTGGAAGCTCAGGAACGCGATCCCCAGCAGCACGGTGATCGCCAGCCAGATCTTCAGCGCGCCGCGATGGCCGTTCTTCAGGGCATGGTGGGCGATGGTCACGGTGACGCTGGAACTGACCAGCAACACGGTATTGAGCAGCGGCAAGCCCCAGGGACTGATGGTTTCCCTGGGGCCGGGAAAGAGCTTCGGATCGGGGTTGTTCAGCAAGGGCCAGGCATTCTGGAAGTTCGGCCACAACAGGTGGGCGATCCCTTTCGCGCCACCGTCACCGGCCAGCCAGGGCACCGACAGATTGCGCACATAGAACAGCGCGCCGAAGAAGGCGATAAAGAACATCACCTCGGAAAAGATGAACCAGCTCATGCCCCAGCGGAACGAGCGGTCCATCTGCGGGCTGTAGAGCCCGGCGCGACTTTCCTTGATCACCGTGCCGAACCAGCCGAAAAGCATATAGGCCAGCAGCAGTCCGCCGACGAAGAAAATCAGCGGGCCGTGGGAATCCGGGCGCGCCGCCTTCAGGTCGTTGAACCAGGTGCCCAGACCGAACATCGTGGTCAGCATGCCCGCCGTGGCAATGATCGGCCACTTGCTCTGGGCCGGTACGTAGTAATGCTCATGAATCGCCATTTATTGTTCTCCTTATCGGGCACGCCAAATGTCCTAGCCGCCCGTACCCGCCACGGGCGGATTGCGGGCGGTGATGTCGAACAGCGTGTAGCCCAGTGTCAGTTGCTTCACATCCTTGGGCATGTCGCGGTCAACGATGAAACGTACCGGCATCTCGATGCGCTGCCCGGGCTGCAGGGTCTGCTGGGTGAAGCAGAAGCATTCGGTCTTGTGGAAATACACCGCCGCATTCGCCGGGGCGATGCTCGGGATGGCCTGGGCCTTCATCACATGGTCGGTGGGGTTGTAGGCCACGAAGAGCATCTCGTTGACGGCACCGGGGTGCACGGTCAACTGGTTGGCCTTGGGATAGAACTCCCAGACCATGTCGACGGCATTGGTCGAGAGAAACTGCACGCCGATCTTGCGTGACAGGTCGACCACCTGCTCACCTTCATACTGCCCGGCGGTCTTGCCGTTGATCCCGAAGGCCTTGCACATCACGTCGTAGAGCGGCACCAGGGCAAAACCGAAGGCGAACATCGCTACCACCACCAACAACAGGCGTGTGACCAGGCGCTTGAGCGAGATCGAGTCGGCCATGATCTATTTCACTTCCGGCGGCGTGGTGAAGGTGTGGTACGGCGCCGGTGACGGAATGCTCCACTCCAGGCCTTCCGCGCCATCCCAGGGCTTGGCCGGGGCCGGCGGGCCGCTGCGGATGCACTTGATGACGATAAACAGGAACAGCAGCTGGGTGACCCCGAACATGAAGCCACCGATCGAGGAGACCATGTTGAAGTTGGCGAACTGCAGGTTGTAGTCCGGCACCCGCCGTGGCATCCCCGCAAGGCCCACGAAATGCATCGGGAAGAAGGTCAGGTTCATGCCGATGAACGACAGCCAGAAGTGCAGCTTGCCGAGGGTTTCGTCGTACATGTGGCCGGTCCACTTCGGCAGCCAGTAGTAGGTGGACGCGAAGATCCCGAAGATCGCCCCCGGCACCAGCACGTAGTGGAAATGCGCCACCACGAAATAGGTGCCGTGGTACTGGAAGTCCGCCGGCGCCATCGCCAGCATCAGCCCCGAGAAGCCGCCGATGCTGAACAGGATGACAAAGGCCACCGCAAACAGCATGGGCGTCTCGAAGGTCAGCGAACCTTGCCACATGGTGCTGACCCAGTTGAACACCTTCACCCCGGTCGGCACCGCGATCAACATGGTCGCGTACATGTAGAACAGCTCGCCGACCAGGGGAATGCCGACCACGAACATATGGTGGCCCCAGACGATGAACGAGAGGAAGGCGATGCTCGCCGTGGCGTAGACCATCGAGGTGTAGCCGAACAGCGGCTTGCGGGAAAACGCCGGGATGATCGCACTGACCGCGCCGAACGCCGGCAGGATCATGATGTACACCTCGGGGTGGCCGAAGAACCAGAACACGTGCTGGAACAGCACCGGATCGCCGCCACCGGCGGCGCTGAAGAAGCTGGTGCCAAAATGGATATCCATCAGCATCATGGTCACCACACCCGCCAGCACCGGCATCACCGCGATCAGCAGGAACGCGGTGATCAGCCAGGTCCAGACGAACAGCGGCATCTTCATCAGGGTCATGCCCGGCGCACGCAGGTTGAGAATGGTCGAGATCACGTTGATCGCGCCCATGATCGAACTGATGCCCATCATGTGGATGGCGAAGATAAAGAAGGTCACGCTTTCGGGCGCGTAGGTGGTCGACAGCGGCGCATAGAAGGTCCAGCCGAAGTTCGGCCCGCCGCCGGGCATGAACAGGGTCGAGACCATCAGCGAGAAGGCCGCCGGCAACAGCCAGAAGCTGAAGTTGTTCATCCGCGGCAAGGCCATGTCCGGCGCGCCGATCATCAGCGGGATCATCCAGTTGGCCAGGCCGACGAAGGCCGGCATCACCGCGCCGAAGACCATCACCAGGCCGTGCATGGTGGTCATCTGGTTGAAGAACGCCGGCTCGACAATGTGCAGCCCCGGCTGGAACAACTCGGCGCGGATCACCATGGCGAAGGAGCCGCCGAGCAGGAACATGGCGAAACTGAACCACAGGTACAGCGTGCCGATATCCTTGTGGTTGGTGGTCAGCACCCAGCGCATCAGGCCCTTGGCGGGACCGTGGGCGGCGTGCTCATCGTGGCCGCCATGGCCATGGTCATCGATCACTGCACTCATGTCCTGTCTCCTGCAAACGGGGGAACGGCTTGGCCCGGGAGCCTCGGCTCCGACCGGTTCAGCGAACACGCGACGGAGCTGTTCATTTACTGCCCTCCGCCTGTTTCAGCGCCAGGACTTCCTTGGGCGTGACCATGTCGCCCTTGTTGTTGCCCCAGGCATTACGCTCGTAGGTCACGACGGCGGCGATATCGACTTCCGACAACTGTTTGCCGAAGGCCGCCATGGCCGTGCCCGGCTTGCCGAAGAACACCCGGTGCAGGTGGTCCTCCTTGGGACCGGTGGCGATTTTCGAGCCCTTGAGTGACGGGAACATCGGCGGCAGGCCCTGGCCCTCGGCCTGGTGACAGGCCACGCAGGTGGTGTGGTAGACCTTGTCGCCGCGCTCCTTGAGCTCGTCGAGGGTCCACTCCTTGCTGGTCAGTTCCTTGAGCTTGGCGGACTCGGCCTTGCGATCGGCCAGCCAGCTGTCGTAGTCGGCCTTGGTGCGGACATCGACCACCACCGGCATGAAACCGTGGTCCTTGCCGCACAGTTCGGAACATTGCCCGCGGTAGAGGCCGGGCTTGTCGATCCGGGTCCAGGCTTCGTTGAAGAACCCCGGAATGGCATCGCGCTTGACCGCCAGGGCCGGCACCCACCAGGAATGGATCACGTCGGCGGAGGTCACCAGGAAACGCACCTTGGCGCCCACCGGCAAGACCAGCGGCTGGTCGACTTCCAGCAGGTAGTTTTCGCCCTTGGGCGCCTGGTTATGCATCTGTTCGGCGGGGGTGGACAGGTTGCTGAAGAACTCGACATCCTGGCCCAGGTATTTGTAGTGCCATTTCCACTGATAGCCGGTGATCTGGATATCGACGTCCGACTCACTGGTGTCGTACATCTTGATCAGCGTGGCGGTCGCGGGAATCGCCATGACCACCAGGATCAGCAAGGGCACGATGGTCCAGAGGATTTCCACGGTGGTGCTTTCATGGAACTTGGCCGCCACCTGGCCAGTGGAGCGTCGGTGCATGATCATCGACCAGAACATCGCACCGAACACGATGATGCCGATCACCACACAGATCCAGAAAATGGTCATGTGCAGATCGAAGATCTCGTGACTGACTTCCGTCGCTCCAGGCGTCATATTCACGGTCCAGGCGGCATGCGCCTGACTGAATATCGACCACAACAGGAGGCCCATCCAGACTCGTGGATGTCGCATCATTGCGGGTTCCCCTTATCGTTCTTGTTATCCCGCCGGCTTTCACCTGCGGCCAAGGGAATGGTCGTACTGCGTAAGCGGACCATTCGGCCGGGCCTGCAACAGCTGCCGGGCGTCAACAGCTAACTCCCTACGAAATCGAGTATAGACAGCGACCGGGACAGCGCCATGCGATCTGGGAAATGAACTGAAGACGACTTTGCATCAGGCTGGAGGCCACGAATTACCTGGGGCAGAGCAGAAATGACGGCAAACCGATATAACCCACGCATATAAGCATGAAATAATTATTACAAATGCGTCTGAACATCTTTTATAACCCAGCTACTTTGTACTCTCCCTATTTTCCCTTTGCCGTCCCCCCCTGGAGTTTTCATGAACACCGCCGCATTGCGCGAGCAGATTCAACGTGCCCATCAACACGAGGCCGGTAGTGGCCAGTTGACGCGTCAACTTGAAGTTCAATTGCCGCACCTTCACCCCGCTATTCAACTGCCGGATGTTGACGCCAAAGGCGTGCTGACCCGGTTTGTCAAAGCCTATATCGACCTGGTTCCCGATTTGCTGGATGCGGCCAATGAGGTGGCGCGCGAAGCCGGCATCGAATCGCAGATCAAGCCGGTGCTGACTATCGCCGAGCAGTTTTTCCTGCAACCCCCGGCGATCCTGGACGGCCATGTCGGGCTCGACGGCCTGCTGGACGAAGCCTATCTGGCGCATCGCCTGGTGGAGGAGGTCAACGACCTGTACATCAAGCATTTCGGCCAGCCGCTGATTCCCTCGGACATTACCGTGGCCAACCTGATCGCCCACCAGTTGATCGGCGAGACATTCGCCAACCAGCTGGATGAAGCGGTGCATCACGCGGTCGATGAGATGCTCAACGAAGAAAGTTTTGCCCTGGAGTCGGTGGAAACCTATCGCGAGCGCCTGCACAGCCCGGACACCGAGGCGGCGTGGAAGCGCTGGCCGTGCCTGTCACGCCAATTGGGCGTGGGGCTGGAGCTGGAGCAGCCGGGCGCTTGAACCGACAACGCAATTGATCGCAAGCGAACGCGATCCGCTGCCGACGCGCGCTCCTA
>NZ_JACAQA010000032.1:63866-162356 GCF_013385425.1 Pseudomonas gingeri
GCTCCTACAGGTTTTGTGGCGTTTTACCATCGTCAGGCTGCGGCGGAACCGATACCACTGGTGGTCCGCAGCCGCCCTTCCAGGCGCCGTTTCAAGCCATGGGCCTCGATCACCAATCGCGAACCCTTGGCCCGGTTGGCGCGGTCCCACTCCTCCAGCAACTCCAGGCAAGAGTGGTCGATATAGCTCAGGTTGCCCAGCGGCACGTGCACCACCGTGCCCGTGGGAACCGTCGACAGCACCCGGGTCAGCGCAGGCACCTTGAGAAAGGTCGCCGCTCCCAGCAGGCGCAGCTCCATCTCACCCTCGACAGGCAAGTCCACCAGGCTGATTTTCAGGCGCGAGGCTTTCCAGGCCAGCTTCGCCAGGGTCAGGCCGAAACCGATCAACACACCTGTCAACAGATCAGTGCAGACAATCGCCAGGGCCGTGGCACCATAGGTCAGCATCGGCATGCGCCCGTAGCGCCCCAGGCCGCGAAAGACCTTGAGGTCCACCAGCTTGATGCCCGTATACACCAGCACACCCGCCAGGCTCGCCACCGGAATGCTTTGCAGCACGCTGGACAACAGCAGCACAAAGGCCAGCAGCCACAAGCCATGGAACATCGTCGACAGGCGGGTCCGGGCACCGGCCTGGACATTCGCCGAACTGCGCACGATCACCCCGGTCATGGGCAGCGCCCCGAGCAAGCCGCAGAGCATGTTGCCCACCCCCTGCGCCGACAGTTCGCGGTCGAAGTCCGAACGCTGGCCGTCGTGCATGCGGTCCACGGCGGCGGCTGAGAGCAGGGTTTCGGCGCTGGCGATAAAGGCCACGGCAAAAGCCGCGATCAGCAGGTTGGGATCGGCCAGGTTGAGCAGGTCGGCGGGCCGCAGCCAGTCGATGGCCTCGGCCAGGTTGGCGGGGACTTCCACGCGCTTGACCGTCAGCGCCAGCAGCAGGCTCGCCAGGGTCGCCAGGCCCACGCCAAGCAACGCACCCGGGACAAAGCGCAGGACATGGGGTTTGCGCTTGTCCCAAAGCCACATCACCAGGATGGTTCCCAGGCCCAGCGCACCGGCCTGCCAGCCGCTGCCTTCGCCGGAAAACGCCTGGCCCACAGCGGCGGGGAAGCCCAGCAGGTTGTCCAGCCCCGAGGGTAGGGGAGAGCCGTCGAGCATCACATGGACCTGGGACAGCACGATCAACACGCCGATCCCGGCAAGCATGCCGTAGACCACCGCCGGGGCGGTCACCCGGAACCAGCAGCCCAGGCGCAGGCGGCCAGCCAGTAATTGCAACACGCCGGCCAGCAACAGGATCGGCCCGAGCATGGCCATGCCGTGCTCGCGCACCAGTTCGAACACCAGCACCGCCAGGCCCGCGGCCGGACCGCTGACCTGCAACGGTGAACCCGCCAGCCAGCCCACCACCAATCCACCGATGATGCCGGTAATCAGCCCTTTGGCCGGTGGCATGCCGGACGCGATGGCGATCCCCATGCACAGCGGCAGGGCCACCAGGAATACCACCACGGAAGCCAATAGCTCCCGTGGCAAAACCGCTTTCAGTTGTGCAGCACGCATGATCAATCTCCCGAGGATTTCTTCAGGCATGGCCAAGCCCGACCGCTCGAACGTCGGTCGTGGCTGAACCCAATGGATGGAGGAGGCTTCAGGCGCTAGAAGCGGGCTTTGGGCGTCGCACTCGGGATCGGATGAGTGCCATCGAGGGGCAGGAAGCAGGCCCGATCGGCGTCATACGCTTTGATTTCGCTGGTTTCGATGTTGTAGATCCAACCATGGATAAACAGGTGACCGTTGGCCATGCGCGAGGCTACCGAAGGGTGCGTGCGCAAGTGCTGCAACTGGGCGATAACATTTTCTTCGGTCAGCACCTGCATGCTTTCACTTTCGTTGGCACAGTTGCAGTTTTCATGGACCATGGTCTTCGCCACTTCGGCATGGCGCAGCCAAGCCTTGACCGTGGGCATCTTTTCCAGGCTGTCGGGGTTGAGCACCGCACGCATGGCGCCGCAGTCCGAATGCCCGCAGACGATGATGTGCTGCACGCCGAGGGCCAGCACCGCGTACTCGATGGCGGTCGAGACACCGCCGTTCATCTGCCCGTAGGGCGGCACCACGTTGCCGACATTGCGGGTCACGAACAGGTCGCCGGGCGAGCTATGGGTAATGAGTTCAGGCACGATCCGCGAATCCGCGCACGTGATGAACATCGCCCGGGGGCTCTGGGCCGTGGCGAGCTTCTTGAACAGCTCCTCCTGCTGCGGAAAGATTTCATGATGAAAATGCAGGAAGCCATCGACGATATGCTGCAGCGCCGCATCGGCGGTTTCGGCCCCGGGGAGCCCAGAGGCCGACGCAGCTGACGGCTGTTTATCCTTGTCACTCATGATTCATCCTCTTTTCTGACGGATTGAAGGGGATTTTCCTGATTTGGCTCGCTCGCGCCAGCACCCATCGGATCAATACGCCCGATTCCTTGAACGCACCTGTACACAACAGGCAGCTTCACCCTAGTCGCGAAAACTTAACTCAAGCTGAATCAGAGGCTCTAGGACGGACGTTCCAGAAGCTTCTTACGCGCTTACCCGAGAGTATAGGCGCAGGCCAAACGCCAGCAGACACCTTTGTCCGGATCATGGCTCAGAGTAACGACATTTGCCCTCCGGGAGGACAAAACGCCGTGCAATCGAGGTTGTAACCTTCGCGGCGGTTGAGGCCCAGACGCTTGATGGCCTTGGCAAAACGTTGCGCCAGCAAGTCGGCAAACGGCCCTTCGCCGCGCATCCGAGCACCGAATCGGCTGTCGTAGAGCTCGCCGCCACGGGTCTGGCGAATCAGGCTCAAGACATGGGCTGCCCGTTGCGGATAGTGGGCGGCGAGCCACTCCTCGAACAGCGGCGCTACCTCCAGGGGTAGGCGCAGCATCATGTAGGCGGCGCTCTGGGCACCGGCGTCGCGGGCCTCGGTGAGCAGGCTTTCCAGCTCGCTGTCGTTGATCATCGGAATCATCGGCGAACATAAAACGCCCACCGGGATACCTGCTTCACCCATGACCCGGATCGCCCGCAAGCGCGCCTTGGGCGCCGCCGCACGGGGCTCGAGGATGCGCTTGAGTTCGTCGTCGAGGCTGGTCAGGCTGATCATCACCGCCACCAGGCGCTGCCGTGCCAGTTCCGTGAGCAGGTCGAGGTCGCGCAGGATCAGCGAGCCCTTGGTGACGATGGTCACCGGATGCCGATAACGCAGCAACACCTCGAGGATCCGCCGGGTCAGCTGGTGCTCGCGTTCGATCGGCTGGTAGGGATCGGTATTGGAACCCAGGTTGATCGGTGCGACGCGATAGCCCGGCTTGGACAATTGCTGCTCCAGCACGGCGGCGGCGTTGGTCTTGGCGATCAGCCTGGTTTCGAAATCCAGGCCTGGGGACATATCCCAGTAGGCATGGCTGGGGCGTGCGTAGCAGTAGATGCAACCGTGCTCGCAGCCGCGATAGGGATTGATGGAGCGGTCGAAGGGCAGGTCCGGCGAGGTGTTGCGGGTGATGATGGACTTCGCCGTCTCGATGCGCACCTCGGTGCCCTGGGTCAGCGGAACCTCCTGGTACCAGCCGTCGTCCTCGGCCACCGAACGATGGGGCGCGAAGCGGTTGTGCGGGTTGGTCGCGGTGCCACGGCCACGGGGTGGGAGCGGGGTGAACATTGGAAAGGCTCCATTACTGTATTTATATACAGTAATGGAGTCAGGCGAATCTGCCTAGCACCGTCTGGCAGGCGCCAGCCTACGGTTTGGCCGGCATATCCTCCTTGCGCAACGCCGCCACATCACTGGCCTTCACCGCGCCGCCCTGGTTACCCCAACTGCCGCGAATGAAACCGACCACGTCCGCCACTTCCTGGTCCGACAATCGCCAGGCAAACGCCGGCATGGTGAAGTTCGAAGGTGCGGTGTGGGTCGCCGGCAAGGTGCCGCCCTTGAGCACGATATGGATCAACGACGTCGGGTCCGCCGATTGCACCACCGGGTTACCGGCCAACGCCGGGAACACCCGGGTATAGCCGTGACCGTCGGTACGGTGGCAGGCCGCGCAGTTGTCGATATAGACCGACGCCCCCGGCTTGCTGTCATCACCTTTCCACAGGGCTTGTGCGACCTGCGGCTCATAGGCGTGAGGCGCGTCCTGCGGATCCACCGGCGGCAAGCTCTTGAGGTAGCGGGCAATCGCCGTCAGGTCGTCATCGCTCATGTATTGCATGCTGTGCACCACCACATCGCTCATGCCGCCGAATACCGCGCTGCGATCGCTGCGACCGGTCTTGAGGAACTGCACCAGCTGCGCTTCGTTCCAACTGCCGAGGCCATCCTTGTGGTCGCCGCGCAGGCTTTTCGCGATCCAGCCCTCCAGCGGCGCGCTGCCTGCCAGGAAGGCACTGCCGTCATTCGCGCTCAAGGCCTTTTCCTGCATGGTCAGGGCCCGTGGCGTATGGCAGGCACCGCAATGGCCGAGGCCTTCGACCAGATAGGCGCCACGGCTCACCACCGGGTCCGCGCCGCTGCCGGCCTGGTATTCGGCGACCTTGGGCGCAAACATCCAGCGCCAACCCGCCAACGGCCAGCGCATGCTCAGCGGCCAGGGGATATCGACGGCCTTGTTGTCCTGGGCCACCGGCGCCACGCCCTTCATGAAGTAGGCGTACAGCGCCTGCATATCGCTGTCGCTGACCCGGGCGTAGGACGGATAGGGCATCGCCGGGTAAAGCGTACTGCCGTTCTTGGCGACACCATGGCGGACCGCCTGGTCGAAATCCTCGAAGCTGTAGGCGCCGATCCCACTTTTATCCGGGGTGATATTGGTCGAATAGATCGTGCCGATGGGCGTCTGCATCGGCAGCCCGCCGGCGAACGGCTGGCCGCCCTTGGCCGTGTGACAGGCCACGCAATCCCCGGCCCGCGCCAGGTATTCGCCCTGCTTGATCAGGGCCGACGGATCGGCCTCGGCGGCGCTGACCGCGCCATTGCCCAACAGCGCCAGGGTGGCGATAACCAGTGCTTTCATGTTCATCGCTCCTTATGCCTGGACCAACGGGCCGGGATTTTTCAGGTACTGCTCGCGGATCGCCCGGGCCGACCAGTAGGTCAGCGCCGCCACCAGGCCGGTGGGGTTGTAGCCCAGGCCCTGGGGGAAAGCCGAAGCGCCAGGGACAAAGACGTTGTGCACATCCCAGCATTGCAGGTAGCGGTTCAGGGCGCTGGTCTTCGGGTCGGTGCCCATGATCGCGCCACCGTTGAGGTGGGTGGTCTGGTAGGACGACGTGTTGAAGTGCTCACCGACCTGCTTGCCCAGCAGGGCAATGGACTTGGGGTTCATCGCCTCGGCGACCTTGCTCAGTTTGTCGACCATGAAGCGGTTCATCTTGATGTCGTTTTCCTGCCAGTCGAAGGTCATCCGCAACAGCGGCAAGCCGTAGGCATCACGGTAAACCGGGTCGAGATCCAGGTAGTTGCCCCGATAGGACTGGTGCGCACCGTGGGCATCCATCGACACCTGGTGGGTGTAGTAATCGGCCGTGGCACGTTTCCAGGCACTGCCCCAGGCTGGTGTGCCCGGCGGGTTCGAAGTCCCGGCAATCGGCCGGCTGCCGGCCTGGTTGACCCACATCGGCGACCCGCCGACAAAGCCATGGGGGCCGTGGTCGAAGTTATCGGCGTTGAAATCGTCGATCGCCACACCGTTGCCGCCGGCACCGATAAAGTTGTTGGTGTGCACGTCCTTGTCGAAGAAGGCCTTCACGGTGGCCATGTTCTGGTAAGCGAAGTTCTTGCCCACCACGCCTTCGCCGGTGATCGGGTCGTAGGGCTTGCCGATGCCGGACAGCAGCATCAGCCGCACGTTATGGAACTGGAAGGCGCCGAGAATCACCAGGTCGGCCTCTTGCTCCACCTCGCGGCCCTGGGCGTCGATATAGGTCACGCCGGTGGCCTTGCGCTTGGTGCTGTCGAGATTGACCCGCAGCACGTGGGAATTGGGCCGCAGTTCGAAGTTCGGCACCTGGCGCAACGCCGGCAGGATGTTCACGTTCGGCGAGGCCTTGGAATACATGTAGCAGACATAACCGCTGCAGAAGCCGCAGAAATTGCACGGGCCCATCTGCGCCCCGTAAGGGTTGGTGTAGGGCCCTGAAGTATTTGCCGATGGCAGATTGTAGGGCTTGTAGCCGACCTCGCTGGCGGCTTTCTGGAACAGCTGCGCGGAGTAGGTGTTCTTCTGCGACTCCAGCGGAAAGGGATTGGAGCGATCCGGCGCGTAGGGGTTGCCGCCCTTGCCCTGGCCGACCAACTGGCCCTTGACGGTCCAGGCCTGCCCCGAGGTGCCAAAGACCTTTTCGGCATGGTCGAAGAACGGTTCCAGCTCTTCGTAGCTGACGCCGAAGTCCTGGATGGTCATGTCCTTGGGAATGAAGTGTTTGCCGTAGCGCTCTTCGTAGTGACTGCGGATGCGCAGCTCGATGGGATCGACCCGAAAGTGCACGCCAGACCAGTGCAGCCCCGCACCACCCACGCCATTGCCCGGCAGGAACGCGCCGAGCTGGCGGTTCGGCAGGGCGACGTCATTGACGCTATGGCGAATGGTGACGGTTTCCTTGGAGATATCCTGGAAGAGTTTCTTGCGCACGCTGTAGGTGAGTTCGTCGATCACCTGTGGGTAATTGCCGTCTGGGTAGGTGTCCTGCATGGGACCGCGTTCCAGGGCCACGACATTGAGCCCGGCTTCGGTCAGCTCCTTGGCCATGATCGCCCCGGTCCAGCCGAAACCGACGATTACCGCGTCGACCTTCTTCATTTGAATCGCCATGCTCATGCCCTCTCGCCGCGAATGGATACAGCCGGGAAGGGGTATTGCTCGTTGCGTTCAACCCAATCCATAAAATCGGCGCGGGCGCCGGGAAAGCCGATCATGGTCCAGCCGACCAGACCTTTGTTGCCGCCATGGATCGGGTCGCTGAAGAAACCTTCCTTGGTGTTTTGCAGCAGGAAGCTGAAGAAAATCTTCGGCGGGACACTGTCGAAATCGGCGTCTCCGACCTCCAGTCGCTTGAGCAAGGCATCCTGGGTAGCGCTGTCTTGCGCGGCAAAGGTTGAACCGTGCAGCTTCTTGCACCAGGCCTCCGTAGCAGCGATGCCCAGCCGATAGATCTCGCGGGGCACCAGTTTGCTTTGCCAACCCATCTCCGGCGGCGCATCGGCGGCGAAGGGCCCCTGCATAAACCACAAGGCGCCACTGGCGTAAGGGGTGTTCATTTGCCGGTCGATAAATTCCGGCACACCAGCTTCCAGGGCACCCGGCCCCTGGGCATCGGCCGGAATCAATCGGGCCACGGCGGCATTGAGAAAAGCCCATTCCTCGGCGGTGAAGAAGCTCGGCTCGTAATGCCCGCTGTTGACCGGAGCCTTGTCGGCGGCCGCTGGCGTCACTTGCGAGGCGGCTTGCAGGACACTGCTGCCCAACGCGCTGCTCGCCACGGTGACCACCGGGATCAAGGTCAGGGTTTTGCGCAGGAACTCACGCCGCGGGTTATCTCGATCTTGATCAGACATGGCGTTACCTCTCTCATCTTGCACGCACGGATTATTCGGTCACTTCAATTGAGCAACCTGTCTTTTTCGGGTAGCGGTCTCTATCGAGACACCTCGAATTGAGAACACACTGGCAACCTTTAGTTACAAATGATAGCAGCCTAAGCATCAGGATGAATCGATTCAGCTAAAAATCTCGACCTTTTCCGCCCCCATTCCACCCCTCTCACAAATCTTTGACGCTCGACTCACGGGCTTTTGATCCGTAAAAAACAATGCTATAGGGCAATATCGAGTTCTCTTTTCCGGGCGCCGTCCATCTATGTCGATCGTTCGCTGGTTTTCCCTCCTTGGCCTGATGCTGATCAGCGGTCTGGTGCTGCTCGCCGCCCAGGCCGGCGACAACAGCAGCCAACGCCCGCCGCAATGGGCCACGCCGGTGGGCAACCAGTACAACCTCAACCAGATGACCCCGACGCTCTATCGCAGCACCTTGCCCGACAGCAATGCCGTGCCGATCCTGGCCAGGCTGAACATCACCACGGTCATCAACTTCCAGCCGGAGGCCGACTCCAGCTGGCTGTCAGCCCCGAACATCAAGCAGGTGCAACTGCCCTACCGGATCGGCCATGTCGATGACGCCGACGTGTTGACCGTCTTGCGCGCGATCAAGGACGCCGAGGGCCGGGGTTCGGTACTGATCCACGACCGGAAGGGCACGGAACGCACCGGCCTGATGGCGGCGATGTACCGCGTGGTGGTGCAGGGCTGGAGCAAGGAGGAAGCCCTGAGCGAAATGATGATGGGCGGGTTTGGCGACACCCCGCACTTCAAGGACAGCATCCGTTACATGATGCAGGCGCCGGTCGACAAGCTACGCGAGGCCCTGGCCAGCGGCGCGTGCAGCACCAGTCCCTACGCTACCTGCGCGGTGCAGAGCTGGCTCAAGTCGGCACAGGTGCAGTGAGTTCATCGAGGGTTCGTCCCAGAAACGCCTCAATGGATTTCAGGATGGGCCGGGAACCGCCCGGCGCGAAGACCAGCTCGCGCAGGCGCCTGCCTTCCACGGGATCGAAGAGTCCCTGCTCTTCGAAACGGCTGAACACCACCCTCGCCAGCATCTGCCCCCAGGGATAGATGAAGTAGGCGGCGTCCGTGCCGGTGACCAGGTGACTGAAACTGTAGACCTGACGCACATCGCTCGGTGCCGGCAGCGACAAGACCTCATCGCGCACCCGTGCGCTGCGCTCCAGGACGCTTTGCTCCCGGGCGGGGTTCTGGTGCAGCTCCAACGCGAGCGCGGCAAGAATCAGGGTACTGGCCGACTTCAAGCCGTTGCCGGTGGTGAGTGAAATCATCAACCGGTCGGCCTGATCGGCAGAAAGCGCGGCGCCGGTCTGGTGGTGCCGACTGATCTCGACGAGATAGGCAGGCGAATGACACCAGCACTCCAGCAACGCCGAGAAGAACTCGCCAGCATCCCTGGCCGAATCGGTACCGGACAAGCTCCAGCAAGGAGAGCGGTCCAGCAACTGATGCAGGCAGTGCCCGAACTCGTGGAACAGTACCCGCATCTGTCCGTGCTTGAGCAGCAGGGGCTTGTCAGCCGCGGGCCGCGGAAGATAACAGTACAGCACCACGACCGGCAGGGTCAGGCTGCGGCCCTCGACCGATAGCAGCCGATGGCGCAGCGCATACATCGCGCCGCTCCTGGTGGTCTTCTCCTCGCGGGCGAACAGATCAAGGAACAGGTAGCCTATCGCCTGCCCATACTCGCGAACCTCGAACGGGCGGACGTCGGGGTGCCAGGTATCCAGTTCGTCGCGGGCGATGAATTCAACGCCGAACAGGCGAGCGGGGAGTGCCAGCAGGCTTTTCAGAACCTGCTCGAGTTCGAAGTAGGCGCGACTTTCATCCTCGCTGATCGCGCCCTTGTGCAGGCGCAGCTGTTGGCTATAAAAGGGCCGGTCCCAGGGTTTCAGCTCCGTCAGGCCCTGCTCGGCGGCAAACGCCTCCAGTACCTCCACTTCGCGGATCCAGCCTGGTTTTTCCGCGGCCACCAGTCGGCGCAAGAATCCCTCGACCTGCTCGGCAGAACTCAACGAAAGGCTTTGCAGTTGCAGTGCCGCGCTGTTGGCGAAGCCCAGCAGCTCAGCCTTCATGAAGCGCAATTGCAGCAACTCGTCGAGCACGGGCGTATTGTCATGGTCCGTTTCGGCATCGCTGGCACGGCTCACAACGGCCTCATAGACCTGCTGGCGCAGCTCGCGCCCTCGCGCATCCCGAAAGATCGAGCTGACCGCCTGCGGATCGTCGATGTTCAACCACCAACCGGCAAAGTTCGACTCGTGGTACAGCTCCATATGGACCTTGTCCTCGTCCGAAACGCCCTCCAGGGTACTGTCGTCGCTGAAGTACAGGCTGCCGTCTTCACTGGCGATGCGCACATTGTTGAGGAAGCGCAATTCCAGTTGCCGGATTCGCGCGTCCAGCGCCCGTAGCCGGGTCTTCTGTTCCTCGGACAAATGCGCCCCCGCCAGCCGGCAATCCAGCACGACCCGCTGGAGCGCGGCGACACGCGTGGCGTCGAACAGGCGCGCGTTCGCGCTGCCCGCCAGGCGTTCGTAGAGTTGAAAGAGCCCGGGATGCTGGCTGACTTCAAGGCGGTAAGCGAGATAACGCCGGCGGCAACTGTGGAACGCCTCTCCCCACACGGGGTAGGGACGGGCGGTACTCAAGGCGGTAATGACGCCCATAAGCCCCGCCAGGCGCCCCCGCAAGGCGTCGACCGGTACGAAGAAGTCGTCCCAGGTCGGGTTTTCGCTCTGGTTCGCGATAATCTCGTCGATCGCGCTCCAGTGGTGTTTGATCAGCGCC
The DNA here is from genome assembly GCF_013385425.1 of Pseudomonas gingeri. Taxonomy (GTDB): domain Bacteria; phylum Pseudomonadota; class Gammaproteobacteria; order Pseudomonadales; family Pseudomonadaceae; genus Aquipseudomonas; species Aquipseudomonas gingeri_D. Next base: position 74,324 of record NZ_JACAQA010000032.1, read on the forward strand.
TCGAGCGCCGGCAGCAGGTGCTCGACACGCACCGATGAATAGGCCGGCAGATCAGGCGGCTGCGCGTGCAGCAAAGGGTTGAAGGTCCCCACGGTTCACTCCTGGACAGGCACGGACCGCCAGCGGGTCCGCTCAAGGCCACAGTCTGGGGTAGCAGGCGCTTGCGCGAGTGGTACAGGGATAAGACATCCCCGGGCCTTGGACGGCCCGGGAGAGCGGAACGGTGGGATTACTTGTCGTCGGGCTTTTTCAACTTGGGATTGGGGAAAAACTGCACGGTCTGGACCTTGTTGTCCTGCGGCGCCTTGGCCGGTGCGGTATTGACCCGCGTGCCCAGCTCCTTGGGCACCGACAAACCCTGTTCATTCAGGGTGTCGGCATAGCCGCAAGCCACGCACTCACGGTGCGGAACGTCGTCTTCGCTCCACATCATCAGCTTGTCCTGCTCGCTGCACGCCGGGCAGACCGCCCCGGCGATAAAGCGCTTCTTGGTCTTGATCACGGTAGCCTCGCTCATGCCGCGGCATCCTCGCCGAGGCCGCTGTGACGCAAGAGTGCGTCAATCGACGGCTCGCGGCCACGGAAGTCGACGAACAGCACCATCGGCGCCTGGGAGCCACCGCGGGCCAGGATCGCTTCACGGAAGGCACGACCGGTCTGTTCGTTCAGCACACCCTCTTCCTCGAACTTGGAGAAGGCGTCGGCCGACAGCACTTCCGCCCATTTGTAGCTGTAGTAGCCCGCCGCGTAACCGCCGGCGAAAATGTGCGCAAAGCTGTTGGGAAAGCGGTTGTAGGCCGGCGGACGCATCACCGAGACCTCGTCGCGCACGCCTTCGAGGACCTGTGCCACGCTGCGGCCATCGCCATGGGTGGCATGCAGTTCGAAGTCGAACAGCGAGAATTCCAGCTGGCGCACCATCATCAGCCCGGACTGGAAGTTCTTCGCCGCGAGCATTTTTTCCAGCAGGTCCTGGGGCAGCGGTTCGCCGCTTTCGTAGTGACCGGAGATCAACGCCAGGCCTTCGGGCTCCCAGCACCAGTTTTCCATGAACTGGCTCGGCAGCTCCACGGCATCCCAGGCCACGCCATTGATACCGGACACCCCGGCATGGTCGATACGGGTCAGCAGGTGATGCAGGCCATGGCCGAACTCGTGGAACAGGGTGGTGACTTCGTCATGGGTCAGCAGGGCCGGCTTGCCGCTGTCGGCCGGGGCGAAGTTGCACACCAGGTTGGCCACCGGGCTTTGCAGGACGCCATCAACCGTACGCCGACGATCACGGGCACCGTCCATCCAGGCCCCGCCACGCTTGTTGGCGCGGGCATAGAGGTCAAAGAAGAAACGCCCGACGTGCTGGCCGTTTTCCTTGATTTCGAACAGGCGGACATCCGGGTGCCAGGTGTCGAAACCGCTCTGCTCGGCAATCTCGATGCCGTACAGGCGCTGGACAATGGCGAACAGCCCGCCGAGCACCTTGTCGATCGGGAAGTAGGCGCGCAGGGCTTCCTGGGAAACGCTGTAGCGTTGCTCACGCAGCTTCTCGCCGTAGTAACCGCTGTCCCAGCTTTGCAGCTCGGCACAACCTTGTTCGGCGGCGTAGGCCTTGAGTTGTTGCAGGTCCTGGGCGGCAAACGGCTTGCTGCGCTTGGCCAGGTCGCGCAGGAAGGTCAGCACCTGGTCGCTGGAGTCGGCCATCTTGGTCGCCAGGCTCAATTCCGAGAAGCTGGCGAAACCCAACAATTGCGCCAGTTCCTGGCGCAGGTCGAGGATTTCTTCCATCACCGGACCGTTGTCGTACTGGCCGGCATTCGGTCCCTGGTCCGAGGCACGGGTGCAGTAGGCGGCGTACACCTCTTCGCGCAGGGCGCGGTCCTGGGCGTAGGTCATCACCGCGTAGTAGCTCGGGAATTCCAGGGTGATCAACCAGCCGTCCAGGCCCTTGGCCTGGGCCGCGGCGGCCATTTGCGCCTTGGAGGAATCGCTCAGGCCGGCAAGACCGGCCTCGTCGGTAACGTGCCGGGTCCAGGCCTGGGTCGCGTCGAGCAACTGGTTGGAGAAGCGGCTGCCCAGTTCGGACAGCTTGCTCTGCACCTCGGCATAGCGCTTTTGCTGCTCGGGTGGCAGGTCGATACCCGACAGGCGGAAGTCGCGCAGGGAGTGTTCGAGAATGGTTTTCTGGCCGACGTCGAAGCTGGCGGCCTGCGGGTTGTTCGCCAGGGCTTCGAAGGCCTGGAACAGTTCGCGGTTCTGGCCCAGCTCCGTGGAGTAGGCGCTCAAGGCCGGCAGGCAGGCCTCGTAGGCTTCACGCAATTCGGCGCTGTTGCACACGGCATTCAGGTGGCTGACCGGACTCCAGGCGGCGCCCAGGCGATCGTTGAGTTCATCCATCGCCAGGACCAGCCCGGCCCAGGTAGGCTGTTGGCCCTGGGTGGCGAGGATTTCGGCGATGGCCGCGCGGTTGTCCGCCAGGATCTGTTCGATGGCCGGCAGCACGTGTTCCGCGCGGATCGCCGAGAACGGCGGCAGGTCGTAGGACTGCAGAAGAGGGTTGTTCACGCTCACGGTTGGCACCTTGGCTGGAAGAAACATGGGCCCATCTTAATTACAATCGACGTCGACCGCAGCTATCAACCAAAGAGAGAGCGCCTATCGTGACCCTTCGTACCTATCAGAACCTCACGCCGGCACTCGGTGAACGGGCCTTTGTCGACCGTTCGGCGGTGGTGATCGGCGACGTCGAAATCGGCGCCGACAGCTCCATCTGGCCGTTGACCGTGATCCGCGGCGACATGCACCGCATCCGCATCGGCCAACGCACCAGCGTGCAGGACGGCTGCGTGTTGCATATCACCCACGCCGGGCCTTTCAACCCCGAGGGTTTCCCGCTGCTGATCGGCGACGACGTGACCATCGCCCACAAGGTCATGCTGCATGGCTGCACGGTGGGCAGCCGGATTCTGATCGGCATGGGCAGCATCGTCATGGACGGCGCGGTGATCGAGGACGAGGTGATCGTCGGCGCCGGCAGCCTGGTGCCGCCGGGCAAGGTCCTGGAAAGCGGCTTTCTCTATGTCGGCAGCCCGGTCAAGCAGGCGCGCGCGCTGACGGACAAGGAACGGGCGTTTTTCACCTACAGCGCGGCGAACTACGTGAAGCTCAAGGACCTGCACATGGCCGAAGGTTATCACCAGGCCGTTTGATTATTTTTTGTACAGCCAGGACATTCCATGCATTACCAGACGATTCTCTTCGACCTCGACGGCACCCTGACCGACCCGCGCGAGGGCATCACCCGTTCGATCCAGTACGCGCTGGGCAAACTGGGGATCGACGAGCCGGACCTCGGCAAGCTCGAACACTTTATCGGCCCGCCGTTGTTGCAGGCGTTCATGCAGTTCTACGGGTTTGACGAGGCCAAGGCCTGGGAGGCGGTGAACTTCTACCGGGAGCGCTTCAAGGTGACCGGGCTGTATGAAAACCGGGTGTTCGAAGGGGTCATGCCGTTGCTGGAGCTGCTGGGCGGGCAGGGGCGCACCTTGTATATCGCCACGTCCAAGCCCTGGGTGTTTGCCCGGGAGATTGCCCGGCATTTCGATTTTGCCCGGCACTTCAAGATGATCTACGGCAGCGAGCTGGATGGCACGCGGACCGACAAGGTCGAGCTGATTGCCCACCTGATCGCCGAAGAAGGGCTGGAACCGAGCGATACGCTGATGATCGGCGACCGCAAGCACGACCTGATCGGCGCGCAACGCAATGGTCTGGATGCGGCGGCGGTGGGGTATGGGTTCGGCAGTTTCGAGGAGTTGAGTGCGCAGCAGCCGGCTTATCATTTCCAGACGCTGGCGCAGTTGCATCGGGCGTTTGTGTAAGGCGCTGGACCGAGTCGCCCCCTTCGCGGGCAAGCTCCGCTCCCACAATAGGTTCTGCGTCGTACGCCTATTTTGCACACGACACAAAACCTGTGGGAGCGGAGCTTGCCCGCGAAGGCGTCAGTCAGCCTGGCATCAATTGGCGCAACGCCGCCTTGCGTTCGTCAACCGGCAAGCCCCCCAGTTTTTCCACTGCATTGAAAAACGCCGGCCAATCGCCACTGACTTGCTTGAACAACGCCGCAAACGCCGGCACCCACTGGTCATACAGCCCGAAGGGCAGCAGCTTGGCGTTATTCAGCGGCCCGTTGATCCAGGCGTCATAACGCTTGTCACCCGCCCACTGACTCGCCTGCATCTGGTGGTACTCGTCCCGCAAGCGCTGGAACTCCTGCGCCTTGCGCTCACGCATCTGCTCGACCGGCAAGGCCTGCGCATACAACTGCTGCAAGCGCGCCCGGGTCTTCAGCACCAGCTCGATAAACTGATCCTTCTGCGCCACATCGTTGACCTTGGCCGGCGGCAAGCCTCGCGCCGCCCGCCATTGCCGCGTGCCTTCCTGCTCGACGAAGTTGGCATAGGACTCATTGAACTCGGTGTCGTCCTTCACATAAAAACGCTGGTGCGCCAGTTCATGAAAGATCAGCGTCGCCAGGCGCTCGTCGCCCCAGGTCAGCATCGAACTGATAATCGGATCGTCGAACCAGCCCAGCGTCGAGTAGGCCTCGACCCCGCCGATATACACGTCCATGCCCTGCTGCTTCTGCAGCGCCGCCTCACCCCGCGCCGCGCCCTGGTTGTAATAGCCGCGATAGGCCACGCAACCGGCAATCGGGAAACAATGCTGCTGCGGGGTCAGGGAAAATTCCGGCGTGGCAAAGACATTCCAGACCACATAAGGGCGTTTGATATCCGCATACAAGCGGTAACTGCGGTTGTCCGGCAGGTGCAGATGCTCGCTGGCAAAGGCCCGCGCCTGCTGGGACTGGGCCAGGTGTTCGCGCAGTTTCGGGTCCCGGGCCGGATCGGCAATCACCTCGGCCACCGGCTCCCGGGCGTGCAACAGGCTCAACTGGCCACCGGCCAGCTGGCTATAATAATTGAGACTGCTGCAACCACCGAGCAACAGCAGCAAGGCGCCTATCGAACCGCGTACCACGGGCCTGAACATCATGGGAATCACCTGCAGGGAGCAGACACAAGACTAGCGCGCGGGCTGAAGGCTTTTCCATGAAGATTATCGAGGTTGAGGTGTTCACCGCAGGGAGGCCCCACCACAAGCTTCACGCCCGGGCGTCCCGATACCCCTGAACGCAGGTATGCTGATCTCCTGAACAGAGTGGAAACATCATGCGCAAACATCTCCCCGTACTCTTCGCCCTGGCCAGCCTGGGCGGCTGTATCAGTCCGTTACCGGCGGTGAATCCGCAAATGGCCTGGGTCGACCTGGACACCCACACCGGTACGGTGATCATGGCCGAAAGCCTGGACAAGCAGCGTCTGCGCGACGGACGCTTTTTCCAGGTCACGCCGGGCAGCCATGACCTCCTGGCTCGTTTCGATTACGAGGTCTATATCGGCGGCATGGCGATGAACACCGACCCGCCGAACCGGCTGTGCTACCTGAGCGTGCACTACGATCACTTCGAAGCCGGCCGGCGTTACCGCCTGGAGGGTATAGCCCTGGGCTTCAACGCCAGCGCGCGGCTGTACAACGACAAGGGTGAAGTCGTGGCGGAGCAGAACAATGTGTTCTGCATTCCGTAGCTTCAGCGGTCGTTCTTCTGGTAGATGATTTTCTTGCTGCCGCCTTCACAACTGCCCACGACCATGTTCTGGTCGTGGACTTCATCCCTGGCAACGATCTCCAGGGTGTAGGAACTGACGCCGGCCGCCTGGATCTTGGTTTCGATCTCGGACTTGAGCTCTTCACACGGCTTGGTCGCGGCCAGGGCCGAGGTGGCCAGCACGCAACAGAAAATCCCCAGGGCAATACGTTTCATGGTCGAACTCCTTGACTACGGCAGCGCGTCGCCAGGGCGTACGCGCAAACTGCCACAGTTCATTCGACCACACTTGCGCCAGCCAAGTTCTGAGCCGCCTCACATCCCTGGGTCTTGCCGGTGCGCAATCAGTGCACCAAGGTCCCGGTGAGGCTGATCTTCGCGTTCAACACCTTGGACACCGGACAACCTTCCTTGGCCTTTTTGCTCAGCTCATCGAACTGCTGCTGGCTGGCGCCGGGGATTTTCGCCTTGAGAATCAGGTGCACCGCGGTGATCGCAAAACCACCGTCAACCTGGTCCAGGGTCACTTCGGCCTGGGTGTCGATACTGTCGGCCTTGAGCCCGGCCTCGCCGAGAATCATCGAAAAGGCCATGGAGAAACACCCCGCGTGGGCGGCACCGATCAGTTCTTCCGGGTTGGTGCCCTTGCCGCCTTCGAAACGTGCCTTGAAACCGTAAGGCGCTTCACGCAACACCCCGGTTTCCGTGGAAATGGAACCAATACCGGTTTTCAGGTCGCCTGCCCAATGAGCCGATGCTTTCTTCGTGATACTCATAGCTGCCTCCTCAAAAGCCGGCGCGAAGGGTTCACGCCGGGGTCAAGGTTCTGAGGATAGACGCTGGATTAAAGTTCACCCCGTAAGACTCATCTGAAAAAAATGCCGGTTAAAAACAGCTCTCCCCTTGAAACTCGGGTATATGCCCACATTCCCTGGAGACCGGCAGGTTTTTCGACAGCAGACGAAGCCTGCGTACCCTCACAGGAGTAGCAGGCTCATGAAGCGACTGTCCGACGTCAAGTTTTCCACCCTCGACCTGGTGCCCGTGCGCCAGGACGGCAGCCCGGGCCAATCCCTGCGCAATTCGCTGGATCTGGCCCGTCATGTGGAAAAGTTCGGCTACCACCGCTTCTGGGTCGCCGAGCACCACAACATGGACGGAATCGCCAGTTCGGCGACGTCCGTGCTGCTGGGTTACCTGGCGGGCGGCACCTCGACCATTCGCGTCGGTTCCGGCGGCGTGATGCTGCCCAACCATGCGCCCCTGGTGATCGCCGAACAGTTCGGCACCCTGGAAAGTCTCTATCCCGGCCGTATCGACCTGGGCCTGGGCCGCGCCCCGGGTTCCGACCAGATGACCGCCCGGGCCCTGCGCCGCGAGCGTTCGGGCAGCGCCGACGACTTCCCCGAAGATGTCACTGAGCTGATGGGCTACCTCGGCCCGCGCACACCGGAACAACGGGTCATCGCCATGCCGGGCACCGGTACCCAGGTGCCGGTCTGGCTGCTGGGTTCGAGCCTGTTCAGTGCACAGCTGGCTGGGGAGCGGGGTTTGCCCTACGCCTTCGCCTCACATTTCGCACCGCGCTACATGCATGAGGCGATTCGCGTCTACCGCAATCACTTCAAGCCTTCGGCGGTGCTCGACAAACCCTACGTGATGCTCGGCGTACCGCTGGTGGCCGCGGATACCGATGAAAAGGCCGACTACCTGGCGACCTCGGTGTACCAGCGCATCCTTGCGCTGATGCGTGGCCAGAGCCTGGTGCAACGGCCGCCGGTGCAGACCATGGATGGCCTGTGGCTGCCCCACGAAAGAGAAGCGGTGGCGAGTTTCCTCGGCCTGGCGATGGTCGGCAGCCCCGAGAAGATCCGCGCCAAGCTGGAAGTCCTGATCGAGCAGACCCAGGCCGATGAGCTGATCTTCACCTGCGACCTGTATGAACATGCCGATCGACTGCATTCCTACGAGTTGCTGGCGCAGGTCATGAAGGGCTGACGGCCAGAAACAGAAAAGCCGGCGCCTGGCGCCGGCTTTGATCCCCACTCACGCTTATTTGCGCTTGTAGACGATTTCCTTCTTACCCGCCTCGCAGCGGCCAACGGTCTTGCCATCGGAACCCGTATTGCTGCCTGCATCGACGATCTGCAGCGAATAACCATGAACGCCCTTGGCTTCAAGCTTGTCCTTGATGTCCTTCTCCACCACGTCGCATGGCTTGCCCGCCGCAAGGGCGGTTCCCGCCAGACTCAACAACGCTACCGCCAGCACAAGCTTCTTCATCGATCATATTCCCTGGTCAGATCAAAAAAAGTGCGTCGGCTTTTGGGCGACGCACCTCGGGCTATTTAGCCCCCTCTGTATAGCAATCAATATGGCAGTCGGCCAGTCTATAAGTTCAAAAGGCCAGTATTTGTTCAGCTATTGGCGATTCTGAAGCCGACTTTCAGGGTGACCTGGAAGTGCGCAGCCTTGTTGTCCTTGATATGCCCACGGGTATCAAGCACCTCGAACCATTCCAGATGCTTGATGCTTTTACCGGCTTCGGCCAGGGCATTGTTGATGGCGTCTTCGATACTGGTGGGGGAAGAACCTACCAGTTCGATTTTCTTGTAGGTGTGGTGGTCGCTCATGCTGTTCTCCTAAGTCCCGGGGGCTGTCCAGAGAGCCTAGCAGTGATTTTTCCCACAGCTCGCTGTCGAGTGATTTCGTGATCCGCTGCAGATTTTCTGCACTTTCACCGCGCGCTGGAGTCCCAATCTGCACACGCCACTCAACTGCGGGAGAACGCCGATATGGCCAGCAACGCACTACGCAAAGCCTCATTGCAAAGCATGGAAGCCGAAATCGAGAGCCTGCTCAAGTCCCTCGAAAGCCTCAAGGACGACGCCTCGGACGAGTCGCGCAAAACCCTCAAGGCCCTCAAGAGCAATGCCGAGAACGCACTCAAGCATTCACGTCACCTGCTCAGCGATGCCTATGAAGAGGTCAAGGTCAGAACCCGCGAAACCGGGATTGCGACCCGTGATTATGCCCAGGAACATCCGTGGACAACCGCCGGTGTCGCGGTGGGTGCGCTGGGGCTTTTGGCCGCTTACCTGTTGTGCAAACGCGGCGATTAAGCCCTGTGTTCCAACTCGGTCTTGAGCCATTGGGCCAACTGCTGGGCGCGTCCGTCCGTGGCGCGCCGGGGTAGCCACAAGGCCAGCCGCCCCGGGGTTTCATTGAAGCCCCAGGGCGCCACCAGCCGACCGCCACGCAAATCGTCCGCTACCAGCGGCTGCGGCGCGATCGCCACCCCCAAACCGGCCACCGCCGCTTCGAGCAGGTAGTACAGATGCTCGAAACCCTGTCCGTACTTCAACTGCGCCGCATCGATACCGTTCTGCCGCGCCCAGCTGGGCCAGGCCTGGGGTCGTGAGGTGGTGTGCAACAGCGCTTCACCCACCAGGCCACGGGCCGGGGCCCGTAGCAATGACTCGTAACGGGCAAAATGCGGACTCATGACCGGGCCGATGCGCTCGCTCGCCAGTTCTATAACCTGCATATCCGCCGGCCACGGCGGCTCGGCGAACAGCAACAGGGCATCGAGCCCCGGCTTGCGCGGATCGAGATCGCCTTCACCCGCCGACAGGTGCAGGCGCAGGTCGGGCAAATCGGCATTCAGCCGCCCCAGTCGCGGAATAAACCAGCGCGCCAGCAGGCTCCCGGAACAGCCCAGCACAAAGGGCGCATCCGCCGTGTTCTGGGTCAACTCGGCGCAGACCGCCCGCAGCCGTTCGAACGCCTCGAAACTGGCGTCGCGCAGGCGAACGCCCGCATCTGTGAGTTTCAGGCCGCGGCCTTCCTTGGCGAACAGGCTCAGGCCCAGATGTTCCTCAAGCACTTTCAACTGCCGGCTGACCGCTCCATGGGTCACATGCAGCTGTTCGGCGGCCTGACTGACGCTGTTCAAGCGGGCGGTGGCCTCGAAGGCGCGCAAGGCATTGAGCGGGGGAAGGTCACGGCTCATGGTATCTGTGAGTTTTCCTGACAGGTTACGGCGATCTTATCGGTTTTCATCCGCGCCTGTCATGGTTAGAGTGAACCCCATCGAACATTCAATCGCCCACCTGGAGCCTCCCATGACCCAGTCCAACCTGCGCAACGGCCCCGACGCCAACGGCCTGTTCGGCGCATTCGGCGGCCGCTACGTGGCCGAAACCCTGATGCCGTTGATCCTCGACCTGAACCGCGAATACGAAGCCGCCAAGATCGATCCTGCGTTCATCGAGGAACTGGCCTACTTCCAGCGCGACTACGTCGGTCGTCCGAGCCCGCTGTACTTCGCCGAACGCCTGACCGAACACTGCGGCGGCGCGAAGATCTACCTCAAGCGCGAAGAGCTGAACCACACCGGCGCCCACAAGATCAACAACTGCATCGGCCAGATCCTGCTGGCGCGGCGCATGGGCAAGAAACGCATCATCGCCGAGACCGGCGCCGGCATGCACGGCGTGGCCACCGCCACCGTCGCCGCGCGTTTCGGCCTGGACTGCGTGATCTACATGGGCACCACCGATATCGAGCGCCAGCAGGCCAACGTGTTCCGCATGAAGCTGCTGGGCGCCGAAGTGATCCCGGTGGTCGCCGGCACCGGCACCCTGAAGGACGCGATGAACGAAGCCCTGCGCGACTGGGTGACCAACGTCGACAGCACCTTCTACCTGATCGGCACCGTCGCCGGCCCGCACCCGTATCCGGCCATGGTCCGCGACTTCCAGGCGGTGATCGGCAAGGAAACCCGCGACCAGTTGCAAGCCCAGGAAGGGCGCCTGCCCGACAGCCTGGTGGCGTGCATCGGTGGCGGCTCCAACGCCATGGGCCTGTTCCACCCGTTCCTCGATGACACCAGCGTCGAAATCATCGGCGTCGAAGCGGCCGGCCACGGTATCGAAACCGGCAAGCACGCCGCCAGCCTGAACGGCGGCGTCCCGGGCGTGCTGCACGGCAACCGGACCTTCCTGCTGCAGGACGACGACGGCCAGATCATCGACGCCCACTCGATTTCCGCCGGCCTCGACTACCCCGGCATCGGCCCGGAACACGCCTGGTTGCACGATATCGGTCGCGTCCAGTACACCTCGATCACCGATCACGAAGCCCTGGCCGCGTTCCACCAGTGCTGCCGTCTCGAAGGCATTATCCCGGCCCTGGAAAGCGCCCATGCCCTGGCCGAAGTGTTCAAGCGGGCGCCGACCCTGCCCAAGGATCACCTGATGGTGGTCAACCTGTCCGGTCGCGGTGACAAGGACATGCAAACCGTCATGCACCACATGCAACAGTCCCAGCAGGAGAAACACTGATGAGCCGCCTGCAAACCCGCTTTGCCGAGCTGAAAGAACAGAACCGCGCCGCCCTGGTGACCTTTATCACCGCCGGCGATCCGGGTTATGACACCTCCCTGGCGATCCTCAAGGGCCTGCCCAAGGCCGGTGCCGATGTGATCGAGCTGGGCATGCCCTTCACCGATCCGATGGCCGACGGCCCGGCGATCCAGCTGGCGAACATCCGTGCCCTGACCGCCAAGCAGAACCTGGCAAAAACCCTGCAGATGGTTCGCGAATTCCGCGCCGAGAACAACGACACCCCGTTGGTGCTGATGGGTTACTTCAACCCGATCCACCACTACGGCGTGCCGCGTTTTATCGCCGACGCCAAGGCAGCCGGTGTCGACGGCCTGATCGTGGTCGACCTGCCACCGGAACATAACGGCGAGCTGTGCGACCCGGCCCAGGCCGCCGGCCTGGACTTTATCCGCCTGACCACGCCGACCACCGACGACGTCCGCCTGCCCACCGTGCTCAACGGCAGCTCCGGCTTCGTCTACTACGTGTCGGTGGCCGGTGTGACCGGTGCCGGCTCGGCGACCCTGGAACACGTCGAAGAAGCGGTGGCCCGCCTGCGTCGTCACACCGACCTGCCGATCAGCATCGGTTTCGGTATCCGCACCCCGGAGCAGGCCGCGGCCATCGCCCGGTTGGCGGATGGCGTGGTGGTCGGCTCGGCGCTGATCGATCACATCGCCAACGCCAGCAGCGATGAGCAGGCCATCGATGGCGTGCTGAGCCTCTGCGCGGCCCTCGCCGAAGGCGTACGTACCGCGCGCTGAACCACGCGGCACGGCACAGAGGGATCCAGGGCCACCGCCCTGGGTCCCTTTTTCATGGGCACCAACCTGAGCGTTTATTGACAGAACTGCTCTGTCAAAGGCGTAATCATTACATGCTCTTTCCGGGAAATACCGGCAAGAGACGGCCGCGCAGGAGCGCTGGATCGTTACCTATGAACATGGATGCCCCCTATGACCCTCGCTGTCGCCTGTACCTTCCTCGATCACCTGTCCGTCACTGAAATCCCGCGCCCAAAGCGGCTCGGGTCGGTCACTTCGCTTCCACGCCAAACGCCGCCACCGCGACAAGACCTGTCCAGCCTGTTCGCGTTCGAAGCCCTGGCGCCCAGCGCCACGAGCCTGGCCTCCGATCCCGCAAGAACCGTCGGCGAGCCGGCGAACGATACCTCCTTGCGCGAACGCCTCGAAACCCTGCGACACGGCATGAGCGAACGGCATGATCGCTGGCGATAACGTCGGCGCCGGCCAAAGGTAAAGTTCCTGATACAAAGGAATCTAAACGCCACCATGCGGACTAATAAAGTATGACCCGGGGGTTTGAAGCCAAATCTTCACCCCTATTCGATGTATTGCCCGTGTGGTGAGGAATGCCCCCGATGAAAATGCCCAAACGCCTGATGGCCGGTCTTGGTCTGCTGGTACTGAGCGCCAGTCCGCTGCTGCATGCCGAGGATCAATGGCACGGCGAAGACCATGATCACGGTGGCTATGACCAACGGGGTCCGGACAGAGGCCATGACGAGCGCAATATGCACCGTCCGCCCCAGGACTTCGGCCCGGTCCGGCAGATCATTCATGATGACCGTGAACACTTCGGCCGTGGCGCGCCACCGCCACCGGGCTACCGTCTGGAACGTGGCCGGCCGCTGCCACGGGGCTACGAAGGCGAGCGCCTGGACGACCGGGCACTGAGCCGCCTGCCGAGGTATGAGGGTTACGAGTGGCGGCGCATAGGCAATGACGTGGTCCTGATTACCATCGGCACCGGGGTTGTCTACGAGATTCTCGACGGCGTGCTGAACTGACCGCCTAGAACAGCGACAGATCCAATGGCCTGACCGCCCCCATCCAGATCCCATGATCGCGATGGTCGGCCAGGTCATCGCCGGTCAGGGGATGGATGAACACCACCAGGCCCTTGCGGTGCAACGCCAGCCACGGCAAGACCACGCCGATATATTGCGCTTCGAACGCCAGTTGGCAGCTCCAGTCCGGATGAGGTCCCACCGGGCGCTCGTGCACCCGTCCCATCTGCAGTGGAAAGGTCGTCGCCGCCAGCTCACATAGCTCACGGGCCTGCTCCAGGGTCGAAGCATCGAAATAGATGTGGGCGTGATAACCCTTGATACGTTGCATGCCGCTCCCGTTCAGCGTCGGTTAATGGCCTAACGCTACACCGCAATCGAGGGCAAGCCCAGCCCCACCAGCGATTGCGCACTGTCGGCCTGCTCGGCCATCAACCAGTCGAAGAAACGCTGGATCAGCGCGCCACGCCGTTTACGCTGGGGCAAGACCACGTAATAGCCAAAAGTGGAAATCGCCGTCTGGCTGATCGGCCGGCATAACAATCCCTGCTCCAACAGATTATCCACCAGGTGACGCCAGCCGATGGCCACGCCCTGGCCGCCGATCGCCGCCTGGATCAGCAAGGTGTAGTTGTCGAAGCGCAATTGCCCCGGCGCCGGTGCCGTGGTCAGTCCCAGTTCGCGAAAAACCCCGCTCCAGTCGAACCAGTGGCTGCTGTTTTCGCCCTTGAGGTGCAGCAGGGGAAACTCCAGCAGGGCCTCGGTGGGCAGCGGCAGCTCGCGGCCCTTGAGCAATTGCGGGCTGCACACCGGAAACACTTCCTCGCTGAACAGCCAATGACTCTCGCCCTGCTTGAAACGGCCCTTGCCGAACAACACCGCCACATCGATATCAGTGCGCAACATGTTGTGGCTACGCTCACTGGTCACCAGGCTGACATCGACCTGCGGATTGGCCGCATGAAAACGGTGCAGGCGCGGCATCAACCAATAGGCGGCAAAAGCAAAGTCGGTAGCGACCTGCAGCACCTCGTGCTGACGCTGGGCGGTGACCGCGCTCAAGCCACTGTCGATGCTCTGCAAACCGGCCTGCACCTGCTCGAACAGAATCGAACCGGCTTCGGTCAACTCGATGCCCCGGTAGATGCGGTCGAACAGGCGGGTGGTCAACTGGTCTTCCAGGCGCTTGATCTGCTGGCTGATGGCCGGCTGAGTCGTGCCCAGCTCCACCGCCGCGGCGGTAAAGCTGTGATGACGGGCCGCCGCTTCAAAGGCCCGGAGCAGATCGAGGGACAGGTCACCCAGCGCTTCATACATAAGCTGTACTTATCCTAGTCATTGTTTTGCAGGGGCTTTACCACAGATTCAGTGAGCCACATGCTGGATCGCAGCACTATCGCATAACAATTCACTATGGAATGCCGCGATTACATGAAGCGCAAGAACATTCTCTTCATCATGGCCGATCAAATGGCCGCGCCCCTGTTGCCGCTCTACGGTGCATCGCCCATCAAGCTTCCGAACCTGAGCCGCCTGGCCGCCGAAGGCGTGGTCTTCGATGCCGCCTACTGCAACAGCCCGCTCTGCGCGCCTTCACGTTTTACCCTGGTCAGTGGCCAGTTGCCGAGCAAGATCGGTGCCTACGACAACGCCGCCGATTTCCCCGCCGACGTACCGACCTATGCCCACTATCTGCGGCGCCTGGGCTATCGCACCGCGCTGTCGGGCAAGATGCACTTCTGCGGGCCGGACCAGTTGCATGGCTACGAAGAGCGCCTGACCAGCGATATCTACCCGGCGGACTATGGCTGGGCGGTGAACTGGGACGAGCCCGACGTGCGGCCGACCTGGTACCACAACATGTCCTCGGTGCTGCAGGCCGGTCCCTGCGTGCGCACCAACCAGCTGGACTTCGATGAAGAGGTGGTCTTCAAGGCGCAGCAATACCTGTTCGACCATGTGCGCGAAGACGGCAACCAGCCGTTCTGCCTGACCGTGTCCATGACCCACCCCCACGATCCCTACACCATTCCCAAGGCCTTCTGGGACCTGTATCGCGACGAAGATATCCCGTTGCCGCAGACCCCGGCCCAGGACAGCCTCGATCCGCACTCCCAGCGTTTGCTCAAGGTCTACGACCTGTGGGACAAGCCGCTGCCTGTGGATAAGATCCGCGATGCCCGTCGTGCCTACTTCGGCGCATGCAGCTATATCGACAGCAACGTCGGCAAACTCCTGCAAACCCTGGAGGAAACCGGGCTGGCCGAGGACACGGTGATCGTGTTCTCCGGCGACCACGGCGACATGCTCGGCGAGCGCGGCCTCTGGTACAAAATGCACTGGTTCGAAATGTCCGCGCGGGTGCCGCTGCTGATCAGCGCCCCGGGTCAGTTCGCCGCCGGACGCGTCAGCGCCGCGGTCTCCACCGCCGACCTGCTGCCGACCCTGGTGGAACTGGCCGGCGGCACGCTGCAGGCCGAGCTGCCGCTGGACGGGCGCTCTCTGGTCCCACACCTGAAAGGCGAGGGCGGCCACGACGAAGTGTTCGGCGAATACATGGCCGAAGGCACCATCAGCCCGCTGATGATGATTCGTCGCGGCGCCTACAAATTCATCTACAGCGAAGACGACCCCTGTCTGCTCTTCGATATCCACCATGACCCACGCGAGGAGGAAGAACTCAGCCAGTCAGCGCCGCACCAAGCACTCTTCAACGACTTCCTGGCCGAAGCCCGGGCGAAATGGAACATCCCGGCGATCCACCAACAGGTGCTCGCCAGTCAGCGCCGGCGGCGTTTCGTCGCCAGCGCGCTGACCCAAGGAAAGCTGAAGAGCTGGGATCACCAGCCACTGGTGGACGCCAGTCAGCAATACATGCGCAACCATATCGACCTCGACGATCTGGAACGCAAAGCGCGTTATCCACAACCCTGCCAAAATCAATAACGAACGTAAGGGGAAGGCGATGAAGAAGTTATCCACAGCACTGACGGTAGGCCTCCTGGCCATGAGCAGCCTGAGTGCCTATGCCGAGCAGAGCTGCGACACGGTGAAAATGGCCGATCCGGGCTGGAGCGATATTGCCGCGACCAACGCCATCACCAGCCTGCTGCTGGATGGCCTGGGCTACAAGGCCAAGGTCGACACCCTGGCGGTGCCGATCACCTATGGCGGTCTCAAGGACGGCCAGGTGGATGCGTTCCTCGGCAACTGGATGCCGGCGCAGCAGGGTTTCTACGACAAGTTCGTGGCCAACGGCGATGTCACGCAACTGGCGAAGAACCTCGACGGCACCGAATTCACCCTGGCGGTCCCGGATTATGTCTGGGACGCGGGTGTGCATAACTTTGCCGACCTGAACAAGTTCGCCGACAAGTTCGACAAGAAGCTCTATGGCATCGGCTCCGGCGCGCCGGCCAATATCTCGCTGGGGGAGATCATCAAGAAGAACGAGTTCGACCTCGGCCAGTGGAAACTGGTGGAGTCCAGCGAGCAGGCGATGCTGGCTGAAGTGGCCCGTTCGGTGAAGAAGCAGAAGTTCGTGGTGTTCCTCGGCTGGACCCCGCACCCGATGAACGTGCAGATGAAGATGCACTATCTCAAGGGTGGCGAGAAATACTTCGGTGATACCGGTAGCGTCTATACCGTGACCCGCAAGGGTTATGCACAGGCCTGCCCGAACGTCGGCAAATTGCTGAGCAACCTGAGCTTCACCCAGGACATGGAAAACAGCATCATGGCCGAAGTGGTAAACAAGAAGCTGACCAATGCCGACGCGGCCAAGGCCTGGATCAAGGCCAATCCGGCGGTGCTGGACAAGTGGCTGGACGGGGTCAAGACCGTGGATGGCCAGGATGGGTTGTCGGCGGTGAAGGCCAAGCTCTAACGGCCAACACACAATCCGACGTGTAGGAGCCGGCTTGCTGGCGATGGCGGCCTTGAGGGCTGTGCAACGTTCAAGGGCCTCTTCGCGAGCAAGCTCTGCTCCTACAGTTAGGCGGCGAGCACAGGCATTGTGCACGGCACAAAATCTGTAGGAGCCTGGCTTGCCAGCGAAGAGGCCCGTAAGCCTTGCATCGACTGTCTGGTCCATCGCCAGCAAGCCGGCTCCTGCAGGTCGGTGTTTCACCGCGAAAATCTCAGATATACCCCTCACCCTGACACCGCCTCATCCGACCGAGAGACCCATGGGCTGGACCAACCGCCACAAACTCCTGCCATTTCTCAGCTGGTTGCCCCGGCAAACCCGCGCCAGCGTCAGCCGTGACCTGATCGTCGGCCTGAGCGGCGCCATCCTGGCCCTGCCGCAATCGGTCGCCTATGCGCTGATCGCCGGCCTGCCACCCGAATACGGCCTCTACGCGGCCATCGTCCCGGTACTGATCGCCTGTCTCTGGGGCTCGTCCTGGCACCTGATCTGCGGGCCCACGGCCGCCATTTCGATTGTCCTGTTCGCCAGTGTCAGCCCCCTCGCGGTACCCGGCAGCCAGGACTACGTGACACTGATCCTGTTGCTGACCTGCATCGCCGGGATCTTCCAGTGGCTGCTGGGCATGCTGCGCTTCGGCGCCCTGGTGAACTTCGTCTCGCATTCGGTGGTGCTGGGTTTCACCCTGGGCGCCGCCGTGGTCATCGCCCTCGGGCAACTGCCGAACCTGCTGGGGCTCGATATCCCCAACCAGGCCACCGCCCTGAACAGCCTGCTGCAACTGAGCCAGCACCTCGGCGAACTGGACAAACCCTCGCTGCTGCTGGGGCTGGGCACCCTGATCCTCGGCTTTACCCTCAAATCCCTGCTGCCACGCTGGCCGACCCTGCTGATCACCCTGGTCCTGGCCAGCACGCTGGTCTGGCTGTGCCCGGGCCTGTTCGGGCATGTGCAACTGGTCAAGGGTTTTATCGGCCGGTTGCCGCCGTTCAGCGCCTTGCCGCTGGACCTGGAGACCATCCTGCGCCTGCTGCCCAGTGCCGTCGCGGTGGGCATGCTCGGGCTGGTGACCAGCCTGTCGATTGCCCGCTCGTTGTCCGCCCGTTCGCAGCAATTGCTCGATGCCAATCAGGAGGTCCGCGCCCAGGGCCTGTCGAACATGATCGGCAGCCTGTTTTCCGGCTACCTGTCCGCTGGCTCGTTCACCCGCGCCGCGCTGAGTTATGAGGCCGGGGCCTGCTCACCGCTGGCCGGGGTGTTTTCCGCGCTCTGGGTGGCGCTGTTCGCCGTGACCGGCTCGGCGCTGATTGCGCATATCCCGATCCCGGCGATGGCCGGCAGTATCCTGCTGATCAGTTGGGGATTGGTGGACCGGCGGGGGATTCGGGCACTGTTCCGGGTCAGTCACGCCGAGTTCGCGGTGATGGCCCTGACCTGCGTGGCGACCTTGCTGCTGGAGTTGCAGACGGCGATTTACGCCGGGGTGCTGGCCTCGCTGTTTTTCTACCTCAAGCGCACCTCGCAGCCACGGGTGCAGCATTGGCGCGATGGCGACGAGGATGTGTTGCGGGTGGGGGGGTCGATCTTTTTCGGTGCCAGCCATTACCTGCAAGTGCAGTTGCAACGGTTGCACGGGGTGAAGGTGGTGATCGAGGCGCAGCAGATCAACTTTATCGACTACTCGGGGGTTGAGATGCTGCATCAGGAAGCCCGGCGGTTGATACGCGAAGGCCGTAGCCTGACCCTGAGACGGGCGCGGGCGCCGGTGGTGGAGGAGTTGGTCAAGCTGGAGGGTGTGGATAAGTGCCCGATCCTGTTTGAGGATTGAGCACACGACACGATCTTGTAGGAGCCATCGCCGCGATGGCGTCCTCAGGGGCGGTGCAAGACTTTCGGGCCTCTTCGCGGGCAAGCCCTGCTCCTACAGTACGTCGTTGTTCAGAAATTCTGCGCACGCCATCAACCTGTAGGAGCAGGGCTTGCCCGCGAAGAGGCCCTGACAAACGACACAAGACTCAAGGGCCTCCTACAAAGCCAGCAACCGCCGCAATTCCGCCAGCACCGGCGCGGTATCAGGGCGCACGCCGCGCCACAGCAGGAAAGCTTCCGCCGCCTGCTCCGCCAACATGCCCAGGCCATCCATCGACACCGCCGCGCCATGCTCGCTCGCCCAGCGACAGAACGCCGTCGGCTCCTTGCTGTACATCATGTCGTAGCAGAAGGTCTTGCCCGGCTCGATCAGGCTCGGCGCAATCGGCGGCACATCCCCCGACAGGCTCGCTGAAGTGGCGTTGATGATCAGGTCCACCGGCTCCCGCAGCCAGTCAAACCCACTGGCGGACACCGGCCCCAGGTCGGCGAACAGCTCGGCCAGCAACTCGGCCTTCTCGACGGTCCGATTGGCGATGATCACCGAAGCCGGCTGCTCCGCCAGCAACGGTTCCAGCGCCCCACGTACCGCACCACCGGCACCCAGCAGCAGGATACGCTTGCCCTTCAGGCTGAATCCGGCATTCACCGTCAGATCGCGCACCAGCCCGGCGCCGTCGGTGTTATCGCCCAACAAACTGCCATCAGCCAGCTTGCTCAGGGTATTCACCGCCCCGGCCCGCTGCGCCCGGGCCGTCAGGCTGTTGGCCAGGCGATAGGCCTCTTCCTTGAACGGCACCGTCACATTGGCCCCGCGTCCTGCCTGGAAAAACGCTCGGGCACAGCCGGAAAAATCGTCAAGGGGCGCCAGCAGGCTGCTGTAGACCAACTGCTGGGCGGTCTGCTCGGCGAACAGACGGTGAATCAACGGCGACTTGCTGTGGCCGATGGGGTTGCCGAAGACGACATAACGATCCATCAGACAGCACCCTCCGCCAGCCAGTCGCGGTCCTGCAGGAAGTATTCGGTCAACCGCGCCTCTTCACTGCCCGGCTCGGCCTTCCAGTCGTAGCCCCAGCGCACTTGCGGCGGCAACGACATCAGGATCGATTCGGTGCGACCACCCGATTGCAGGCCGAACAACGTACCGCGGTCGTACACCAGGTTGAACTCCACGTAACGACCACGACGGAACTCCTGGAACTCGCGCTGCTGTTCGGTCCAGGCCTGGGCCTTGCGCCGCTGCACAATCGGCAGGTAAGCCTCGATATAGGCGTCGCCGATCGCCCGCATGAAGGCAAAGCTGGTGTCGAAGTCCCACTCGTTCAGGTCATCGAAGAACAGGCCGCCGATACCGCGCGGCTCGTTGCGGTGCTTGATGTGGAAATAGCTGTCGCACCAGGCCTTGTAACGTGGGTAGACATCGGCGCCAAACGGCGCACAGGCGCGCTCGGCCACCCGGTGCCAGTGCACGCAGTCTTCTTCATTGCCGTAGTAGGGCGTCAGGTCGAAACCACCTCCGAACCACCAGACCGGCTCTTCACCTTCTTTTTCGGCGATGAAAAACCGCACATTGGCGTGGGACGTCGGCACGTGGGGGTTATGCGGGTGAATCACCAGGGACACGCCCAGGGCCTCGAAGCCACGCCCGGCCAGTTCCGGCCGATGGGCACTGGCCGACGGCGGCAGGCCGTTGCCGAAAACGTGGGAGAAGTTCACGCCGCCTTTCTCGATGACCTGGCCGTTGCCGATCACCCGGGTCCGACCGCCACCACCGGCGGGGCGGGTCCAGGCGTCTTCGACGAAACGCGCGCCACCGTCTTCGGCCTCCAGGGCGGCACAGATACGGTCTTGCAGGTCGAGCAGATAGGCTTTCACGGCCTCGGTGCGGGTAGTCATGGCTTCACCTTGATCGGGCAAAGCTACTCGGCACATCGGACGGCCGGTAGCAAAGAGGCGCGTAGCATAGCACCGCGTTTGTACTCATCGCAGTTGACGAAGGTCAAGCGAAGGAGTCCGATAGGGCCCTTGCATCGCGCTGCACGGCGCCCCTTTGTGAAATGTCCAAGGAGAGAAAGATGGCCAAACGTATCCTGTTTCGCGCCCATGGCGGCCCGGAAGTCCTTGAGTATGTCGACTACACCCCCGCCGAGCCGGGCCCGCAGCAGGTGCGGGTACGCAACCACGCCATCGGCCTGAACTTTATCGACACCTATCTGCGTAGCGGGCTGTATGCACCACCAGCCATGCCGTCGGGCCTGGGGGCGGAGGGGGCGGGCGTGGTCGAGGCGGTCGGCAGCGAGGTCAGCCAGTTCAAGGTCGGTGATCGCGTGGCCTATGGCAGCGGTCCACTGGGCGCCTACAGCGAAGTGCATGTGCTGCCGGAAGCCAACCTGGTCCATCTGCCGGACAGCATCAGCTTCGAACAGGCCGCCGCGGTGATGCTCAAGGGCCTGACGGTGCAGTACCTGTTGCGCCAGACCTATGAGTTGAAGGGCGGTGAAACCGTGCTGTTCCATGCGGCGGCCGGCGGTGTCGGCTTGCTTGCCTGCCAGTGGGCCAAGGCCCTGGGCGTGAAGCTGATCGGTACCGTCAGTTCGCCGGAAAAGGCGGCGTTGGCCAAGTCCCTCGGCGCCTGGGAAACCATCGACTACAGCCATGAAGATGTGGCCAAGCGGGTGCTGGAACTGACCGATGGCAAGAAAGTGCCGGTGGTGTATGACGGCGTGGGCAAGGACACCTGGCTGACTTCGCTGGACAGCCTGGCGCCCCGTGGGCTGATGGTCAGCTTCGGCAATGCCTCGGGCGCGGTGGATGGGGTCAATCTGGGGATTCTGGCGGCCAAGGGCTCGCTGTATGTGACCCGGCCGACACTGGCGACCTACGCCAACAACGCGGAAAACCTGCAGATCATGGCGAAGGATCTGTTCGGGATGATCACCAGCGGCAAGCTGAAGATCGAGATCGGCGCGCGGTACAGCCTGGCGGAAGCGGCCAAGGCCCACACCGAACTGGCGGCACGGCGGACTACCGGGTCGACGGTGCTTTTGCCTTGATCGGGGTGGATGGCCGCTGCTGACGCAGCGGTTCGCCAGCAAGCTAGCTCAGCTCCTACAGTATTTGTGTCGTGGCACCTTTTTGTGATCGACACCGTCCCTGTAGGAGCCAGCTTGCTGGCGATGAACGATAACGCGGTCCCCTTGTGGGAGCTGTGCTTGTCGGGCCGAACTTACGCCGGACGCACCACCTTGCCGGTCGCCAGGTCGCGGATCAGGCTCGGGTTCTTGCGCCCGCCCAGGTTACCGCCCAGCACCAGGTCGATCTGCCCCCGGAAATACTGCTCCACGCGAATCCGCGTGCGCGCCGCCGGCCGACCCTGGGGATTGGCCGAAGTGGAAATCAGCGGCCCCACCAACGAACACAGATCCCGTACCAACGGATGATCGCTGACCCGCAGGGCCACGGTGTCATGCACACCGGTGACCCACTCCGGCAGCAAGTCCTGATGCGGCACCAGCCAGGTATTGGGCCCCGGCCAGGTACTGGCCATGCGGTCGATCCAGTCTTCCGGGAAATCCTCGAAGAGAAAATCGAACTGGCGGATATTGTCGGCGATCAGGATCAAACCCTTGTCCACCGAACGATTCTTGATCGCCAGCAAGCGGTCCACCGCCTCTTCGTTCCAGGGATCGCAACCCAAACCCCAGACCGCCTCGGTTGGATAGGCAATCACCGCTCCTGCGCGAATTTCTCGTGCGGCTTCTTGCACACGCCAACTCTTGACCATTACTCGTTCTCCGGATTCAAAGCTGCTCGCAGTTTACTCAGGTAAACCTACCTCGCGCGAGCTAACCAGCGTCCGTTTTCATTGGCAACCCGGCCTTCAAGCTCCAGTTCGGTCAGCGCCGCCAAGACTCGCGGTAATGCCCAGCCACAGGCGTTGGCCAGGGCCTCACTGCTTTGCGGTGCGGCATGCAGCAAGCCTAGCAGCGGATGCTCGGGCACGGCGGGAATCGCGCTGGCGGTCACTCGTTGCCAACCGCGCAGGGGTTCGAGGATATGTTCGACGGTTTCCACCAGTACCGCACCGTCGCGGATCAACTGATGACAGCCCTTGGCACCGGGGTGATGGATCGAGCCGGGAATCGCATACACCTCGCGCCCCTGTTCCGCCGCCAGCCGGGCGGTGATCAGCGAGCCGCTGGCGACACTGGCCTCCACCACCAGCACCCCCAGGGACAAGCCGCTGATAATCCGATTGCGCCGGGGGAAGTTGCTCGGATGGGGCGGCGCCTCCAGTGGCAACTCGGAAACCACGGCGCTGCCATGGGCAATCATCGCTTCCGCCAACCGCCGATGACGCTGTGGATAAAGATTTTCCAGACCGGTGCCGAGTACGCCGATCGTTCGCCCGCCGACGTCCAGGGCCGCCTGATGGGCCGCCCCGTCGATCCCCAGCGCCAGCCCGCTGGTGATGACAAAACCGGCACCGGCCAGGCTCCGGGAAAAGGCCGCCGCCGTATCCATGCCCGGCTTGGAAGCACGCCGACTGCCAACCAACGCCAACTGCGGTTGTTCCAGAATGACAGGATCGCCGGCCACGAACAGCAGCGGCGGGGCGTCGTCCAGTTCGGCGAGAAGGGCGGGGTAATCGGCCTGGTCCCACATCACCAGATGACAAGCCGGGCGCTCTAGCCAGCGCAATCCAGCGCTGGCAGCGTCCCGCACTTCAGGACTGCGGCGCGCCTCGGCACAGGCCGCCGGCAAGCCCAGCGCACGCCAGGCAGCGGCGGGTGCACCGAGGGCCGCCGAGGCCGAACCGAAGGCTTGAATCAGGGTTCGAAAGCGCCGCGGACCGAGTTCCGGCAGACGATGCAGACGCAGGCGGGCTTCCAGCTCCGCCGGGGACAGGGAGGTACAGTTGGACAACGACATCGGATCATCCTTGATCTGTGGCGGTCCTGGAACAGCTGGAACAAGCTGTGGATAACTCTGTGGGTAACCTGTTTAGCCTGCTAACGGAATCGGCCCTGCGTTATCGTCCGGCGCTACGGGTTGCGCACCTTGTCCATGACTGTCAGGGACCGCGTGGCAGTGAGTACTAAACCATAGCTGAGCTTTTCGTAGGTGCGGAACACCATCAGCAGGCCCGAACGCTCGTCGGGGACCTTCACCCGCTGCCCGGTGACCTGGTCGTGCACGGTCTCGCCGGTCTTCATCACCGCTAGAACGTTGCCTTCGACCAGGCCATCGCGTCGACCTTTATCGATCGTGACCACGTCCATGACGCCGATCTGTGTAACACCCCGTGGCACATCTATGATCGTGCCGCGGATCTGCGCTTGCGGCGCGCTGGGCATGAACGTCGAATTGACCGGGCGCTCTTCGCTGACGAACAGGCGGTCCCCCAGGCGAACTTCCTGGGTGGTGCGGCGCAGGTTCAGGGTGCCGATATCGCCTTCGGTCGCCACCAGCTCGCCGGTGCCGACGTCGTCGGCGTTGATCCCCAGGAACTCCTTGGTCTGCGCGTCGGTATAGACCTTGCCCTGGCGGAACAGGCCATACACCGAGTGCGCCGGGTCGAACACGCCACGGGCGTAGATCCGGTCGCCCATGCCGCTGAGCACCCGCTCATTGTTGCCGGCCAGGATATACGGGGCTTTCTGGAAGTCATTGGGGCTGTCGACAATGCGGTTGCTCAACAGGAACGCATTGATCTTTTCCAGCGGAATGCTCGGAATCGCCTCGGCCACCGGCGAGCGGCGCACCTGCGGCGACAGTTTCACGGTCCCCCGCGACACACCGCGATCCACGACCAATCGTGGCTGACCGTCGACGAATTGCAGCGTCAGCGTATCGCCGGGGTAGATCAGGTCCGGATTCGCCACCTGGGGATTCGCGTGCCAGATTTCCGGCCACTTCCACGGCTCACTGAGAAACTTGCCGGAAATGTCCCAAAGTGTGTCACCGCGCACCACCGTATAGCGCTGTGGATAACCGTCCTTGAGTTGCACTTGCGCCTGCACGACGCCGGTAACAGCCAGCAACAGGGCGAGTAGTGTTTTCCTCATGCAGTGAATCCCTTTATTATGTGCCTTCGCGTGAAACGCCAGAGCCCCCGCGGCTCGCTCCCAAGGAGAACGTTTTACAACGGTAGCCGATCCCACCGGGACATTTCGGCAACCGTCTCTGACTTTACCTCACAAGTGCAGCAAATACGCCTATGGCCATTTTAAACATCCTCGAATTTCCAGACCCGCGCCTGCGCACCATCGCCAAACCCGTGGCCGTGGTGGACGACCAGGTGCGGCAGCTGATCGATGACATGTTTGAAACAATGTATGAAGCCCCGGGCATCGGCCTGGCGGCGACCCAGGTCAATGTGCACCAGCGCATCGTGGTCATGGACCTGAGTGAAGATCGTAGCGAACCCCGGGTGTTCATCAACCCCGAGTTCGAAACCCTGACCACCGACGTCGACCAGTACCAGGAAGGCTGCCTGTCGGTGCCGGGTTTCTATGAGAACGTCGATCGCCCGACCCAACTGCGGGTCAAGGCCCTGGACCGCGACGGCAAGCCGTTCGAGCTGGAAGCCGAGGGCCTGCTGGCGGTGTGCATCCAGCATGAGTGCGATCACCTGAACGGCAAGCTGTTCGTCGATTACCTGTCTACGCTCAAGCGCGACCGGATCAAGAAGAAACTGGAAAAGCTCCATCGCCAGAACGCCTGATCCGCCCCTTCCTGTATCTCCTGTAGGAGCGAGCTCGCTCGCGATGGACGTCAACGATAACGCGGGGTACCTGATACCCCGCGCTGCCCCGGCCACCCTCGCGAGCAAGCTCGCTCCTACAGTATCCAAGCGAGTCCTTTTTATGTCTGAGCCACTGCGCATCGTCTTCGCCGGCACCCCCGAATTCGCCGCCGAACACCTCAAGGCCCTGCTCGACAGCCCTTACGAGATCGTTGCGGTCTACACCCAGCCGGATCGTCCGGCGGGCCGTGGGCAAAAGCTGATGCCAAGCCCGGTCAAGCAACTCGCCCTGGAGCACGGCATTGTCGTCCTGCAACCGCCGACCCTGCGCAATGCCGAAGCCCAGGCCGAACTGGCAGCGCTCAAGCCGGACCTGCTGGTGGTGGTCGCCTACGGCCTGATCCTGCCGCAGGTGGTGCTGGATATCCCGCGCCTGGGCTGCATCAACAGCCACGCCTCGCTGTTGCCGCGCTGGCGCGGTGCCGCGCCGATCCAGCGCGCCGTGGAAGCCGGCGATAGCGAAAGCGGCGTAACCGTGATGCGCATGGAAGCCGGGCTCGACACCGGGCCGATGCTGCTCAAGAGCGTCACCCCGATCAGCGCCGAAGACACCGGCGGCACCTTGCACGACCGCCTGGCCGAACTCGGCCCGCCCGCCGTGCTCCAGGCCATCGCCGGTCTCGCCGCCGGGACCCTCGAAGGTGAAGTCCAGGACGACAGCCTTGCCACCTACGCCCACAAGCTGAACAAGGACGAGGCGCGCATCGACTGGAATCGTCCGGCGGTGGAGCTGGAGCGACTGATCCGCGCCTTCAACCCCTGGCCGATCAGCCACAGCACCCTCAGTGGCGAAGCCCTGAAAGTCCTCGCCGCCAGCGTCGCCGAAGGCCAGGGCGCGCCGGGTGAAATCCTCGCCGCCAGCAAGGACGGCCTGATCGTCGCCACCGGCACCGGTGCCCTGTGCCTGACCCGCCTGCAACTGCCCGGCGGCAAGGCGCTGAACTTCAGCGACCTGTTCAACAGCCGCCGCGAGAAGTTCGCCCTCGGTACGGTGCTCGGCCAATGAACCCGCGTCTGGCCGCCGCCAAGGCACTCACCGCCGTCCTCAACGGCAAGGCCTCGCTCAACAGCTCGTTGCCGCTGCAACTGGACAAGGTCGAGGCCCGTGATCGCGGCCTGACCCAGGACCTGGCGTTCGGCACCGCGCGCTGGCAGCCACGCCTCTCGGCGCTGGCGGCCAAGCTGCTGCAAAAACCCTTCAAGGCCGCCGACGCCGACGTCGAAGCCCTGCTGCTGGTCGGCCTCTATCAACTGCTCTACACCCGCGTTCCGGCCCACGCCGCCATCGGCGAAACCGTCGGTTGCGCCGAAAAGCTGAAAAAGCCCTGGGCCAAGGCCTTGATCAATGCCGTGCTGCGCCGCGCCCAGCGGGAAGGCGAGGCGCTGCTCGCCGAGCTGGAACATGACCCGGTGGTCCGTACCGCCCACCCGCGCTGGCTGCAAAAATCCCTCAAGGCCTTCTGGCCCGAACACTGGGAAGCCATCTGCGCGGCGAACAACGCCCATCCGCCGATGATCCTGCGGGTCAATCGCCGCCATCACTCGCGCGATGCCTACCTCAAGCTGCTGGGCGACGCCGGGGTCATCGCCCACGCGTGCGTCTACAGCCCGGACGGCATCGTGCTGGAAGAGGCCTGTGACGTACGCAACCTGCCCGGCTTCAATGAAGGCTGGATCAGCGTCCAGGACGAAGCCGCGCAACTGGCCGCCGACCTGCTGGACCTGGCCCCCGGCCAACGGGTGCTCGACGCCTGCTGCGCCCCCGGCGGCAAGACCTGCCATATCCTCGAAGTCCAGCCACAACTGGCCGGCGTGCTCGCCGTGGACCTGGAGGCCAAGCGCCTGGTGCGGGTACGCGAGAACCTCGCGCGCCTCGGCCTGGACGCCGAACTGATCGCCGCCGACGGCCGTGATGTCGCCACCTGGTGGGACGGCAAGCCGTTCCAGCGCATCCTGCTGGATGCCCCGTGCTCGGCCACCGGCGTGATCCGCCGCCATCCGGACATCAAGCTGACCCGCCAACCCGACGACATCGCCGCCCTGGCCGCCTTGCAAGGCGAGCTGCTGGACGCGATGTGGACGACCCTGGAAGTCGGCGGCATCCTGCTCTACGCCACCTGCTCGACCCTGCCGACCGAGAACACCGAAGTGATCGAGGCGTTTCTCGCCCGCACCTCCGGTGCCCGTGAACTGGATATCGCCGGGGACTTCGGCCTCAAGCAGCCCCACGGTCGCCAGTTGCTGGCCCAGCAAGGCGGACACGACGGTTTCTACTACGCCAAGCTGATCAAGATCGCCGCCGCGCGCGGCTGAGCCGGGACAACGGAGCGACCCGATGAAAATCATCATCCTCGGTGCCGGCCAGGTCGGCGGCACCCTGGCCGAACACCTGGCCAGCGAAGCCAACGACATCACCGTGGTCGACACCGACGGCGAGCGCCTGCGCGACCTCGGCGACCGCCTGGACATCCGCACCGTGCAGGGCCGCGCCTCGTTTCCGACCATCCTGCGCCAGGCCGGCGCGGATGACGCCGACATGCTGGTGGCGGTGACCAACAGCGACGAAACCAATATGGTCGCCTGCCAGGTCGCCCACACCCTGTTCCACACCCCGACCAAGATCGCCCGGGTCCGCGAGGCGGCCTACCTGACCCGCGCCGGGCTGTTCGACAACGACGCGATTCCGGTGGATGTGCTGATCAGCCCGGAGCAGGTGGTCACCCACTACATCAAGCGCCTGATCGAACACCCGGGGGCCTTGCAGGTGATCGACTTCGCCGAAGGCAAGGCCCAGTTGGTTGCGGTCAAGGCCTACTACGGCGGGCCGCTGGTGGGGCAACAACTTCGCCAGTTGCGCGAACGCATGCCCAACGTCGACACCCGGGTGGCGGCGATCTTCCGCCGCGACCGGCCGATCATGCCCCGTGGCGACACGGTGATCGAAGCCGACGACGAAGTGTTTTTCATCGCCGCCAAGGCCCATATCCGCGCCGTGATGGGCGAAATGCGCCGTCTCGACGAGCGCTACAAGCGCATTGTTATCGCTGGCGGCGGGCAGATCGGCGAACGGCTGGCCGAAGCCATCGAAAGCCGTTACCAGGTCAAGATCATCGAGAAAAACCCGGCCCGTTGCCGCCACCTCTCGGACAGCCTGGACAGCACCGTGGTGCTGCAAGGCAGCGCCTCGGACCGCGACCTGCTGCTGGAAGAGAACATTGCCGACACCGATGTGTTCCTGGCCCTGACCAACGACGATGAAGCCAACATCATGTCGTCGCTGCTGGCCAAGCGTCTGGGGGCGAAGAAGGTCATGACCCTGATCAACAACCCGGCCTATGTCGACCTGGTCCAGGGCGGCGAGATCGATATCGCCATCAGCCCGCAACTGGCGACCATCGGCACGTTACTGGCCCATGTGCGCCGGGGCGATATCGTCAGCGTGCACTCACTCAGGCGCGGGGCGGCGGAAGCCATCGAGGCGATTGCCCATGGCGATGCGAAGTCGAGCAAGGTGGTGGGCCGGGCCATCGCCGATATCGCCTTGCCGCCGGGGGCGACCATTGGCGCGATCATTCGCGACGAAGAGGTGCTGATCGCCCACGATGCCACGGTGATCCAGGCGGGCGACCATGTCATCCTGTTCCTTGTGGATAAAAAACAGATCCGCGATGTGGAAAAGCTGTTTCATGTCGGCCTGAGCTTTTTCTGACCCATACCGAGGATCACCATGCTCGAATCACTGGAAAAAATGCTCGCCAAGGGTGTGGATAACTCGCTGCTGCGCTTCGGCCTCGGCAAGGGTTACCTGGACCTCGGGGAAAACACCAAGGCCGCCGAACACCTGCAACGCTGCGTCGGTTTCGACCCGAAATACTCCGCCGCCTGGAAACTGCTGGGCAAGGCGCATCAGGCCGCGGGCGACAATGCCGCCGCCAGAGAAGCGTGGGAACAGGGACTGGAAGCTGCCCGCGCCCATGGCGACAAGCAGGCGGAAAAGGAAATGACGGTGTTTCTGAAAAAGCTCGAAAAAGCCGCGCTCAAAGATCAATAAAGCGCAGGCCGATGCCGTCGGCGTCGACCCGGACCACTTCCATCCGAATCCGCGGCGCCACTGCGGGCAGACCCTGCACCTGGCCATAGACCACCGCGCCGGTGGTCAGGCGCGACAAGCTCGGGTGCGTCACATACACACCTTTACTGGATAGATTGCGCGTGTGCCCCAGGCACTCGCCGATGCTGGGGTGTTGGATCTTGATGCGTAGAGAATTCTTGTTATTGGACATCTACTGCGTCCTGAAAATACATCTGTGGATAAATCCCCGTCGCTGACTTATCCACAGATCATGCCAATCCTGTTTCAATACCAGCGCTTCTCACCCGCCGGACGTCGGCGAAAGCGCTTCATGCTCCACATGTACTGGTCCGGATAAGCCCGCACATAACGCGCCACCACCTGGCTCATGGCGGCCACGGAGGTCTCTGTATCGGTGCTGTACATGGCTTCGGGCGCAGCTTCGAGGATCACCTTGAAACCCGAACCGTCAGGCAAGCGCAGCGCGTGGAGGAACACCCCCACCGCCTTGCCGCCGGCAAGCATATTGGGCACGAACTTGCTGGTCAGCGCCGTGGTGCCAAGGAAAGGCACGAATACCCCGGCGGATTCGGCCGGTTCCGGGTCAGCGGGAATGCCCACCGCACCACCTTTGCGCACTTCCTTGATCACGCTGAGGATGCCTTCCTTGGTGGAGGCGGCCACCCGGTTGCCCAACTGCACCCGCTGCTTGCGCAACAGTTCGTCCACCGCCTTGAGCTTGGGCGGACGGTAGAAAATGATCGGCTTGCACTGGCTGCAATAGAAGTGATTGAGCACTTCCCAGTTGCCCAGGTGGCTGGTGATGCCGACCACGCCCTTGCCCGAGGCCAGGGCCTCCTTGAGGATGTCCAGGCCTTCGACTTCACGGACCCGCTCCATCGAGCGATGGGCCGGCCAGATCCAGGCACAGGCGCTTTCGGTAAAGGACTTGCCGATGCCCATCAGGCTGCGACCGACCAACTGCTCGCGGGCCACCGGGTCGAGCTCCGGAAAACATTTCGCCAGGTTGATCCGCACCACGTCGCGGGAACGATTGGGCAGCTTCCACATCAGCCAGCCGATGGCCGCACCCACCCGTTGCACAGCGCACCAGGGCAGCAGGGCAAACAACCGCAACGCCCCCACCAGCATGGCGCCTTTAAACTTGTCCACAGGCCACTCCTGTCGTGATCGAGCTTGTTATCAGCCGACTATTGTAACCGTGGTGCGGCCAATGTGGCGTAGCGATCACAATCGGTGGTGTGGTCCATGACCATGCCCGAGGCCTGCATGAAGGCGTAGCAGATGGTCGGGCCGACAAATTTGAAGCCGAGTTTCTTCAGCGCCTTGCTCATGGCCTCGGCCTCGGGCGTGGCGGCCGGGACCTCGCCGCGCACCTGGAAATGATTGATCTTCTGCACCCCGCCGACAAAGGACCAGAGCAGCGCCACCGGGTCCTCCAGCGTCAGCCAGACCTGCGCATTGCGCCGCGCGGCATTGAGTTTCAAGCGATTACGGATAATTCCGGGATCGAGCATCAGTTGCTCGATATCGGCGTCGCCCATGGCCGCGACTTTGTGCACATCGAAACCGAACAGCACCTTCCGATAGTGCTCGCGTTTCTTCAGGATGGTGATCCACGACAAACCGGCCTGGAACCCTTCGAGCAAAAGCAACTCGAACAGACGCTGCCCATCGTGCAGCGGCACGCCCCACTCCTGATCGTGATAGGCCATGTACAAAGGATCGTCGTTGCACCAAAAGCAGCGTGGCATAAGGCTCCAGGGGGCGTGCGCGTGGCCGAATCGGGTATACTCCCGCCTTTTGAATCGCAGCCCAAGTAACAGGTGAATTTCGTGAGCCAGCCTACGCCAGCCGTGCGTACCTTCCAAGACTTGATCCTCGCCCTCCAGCAATACTGGGCCGAGCAAGGTTGTGTGGTACTTCAGCCCTACGATATGGAAGTAGGCGCCGGCACCTTTCATACCGCCACGTTCCTGCGCGCCATCGGCCCGGAAACCTGGAACGCCGCCTACGTACAGCCCAGCCGCCGCCCGACTGACGGCCGCTACGGCGAAAACCCGAACCGCTTGCAGCACTACTACCAGTTCCAGGTGGTCCTCAAGCCGAACCCGGACAACTTCCAGGAGCTGTACCTGGGCTCGCTCAAGCATGTCGGCCTCGACCCGCTGGTGCACGACATCCGTTTCGTCGAGGACAACTGGGAATCGCCGACCCTCGGCGCCTGGGGCCTGGGCTGGGAAGTCTGGCTCAACGGCATGGAAGTCACCCAGTTCACCTACTTCCAGCAGGCCGGCGGCATCGAGTGCTACCCGGTCACCGGCGAGATCACCTATGGTCTGGAACGCCTGGCGATGTACCTGCAGGGCGTCGATTCGGTCTATGACCTGGTCTGGGCCGACGGTCCGTTCGGCAAGGTGACCTATGGCGATGTGTTCCACCAGAACGAAGTGGAGCAGTCGACCTACAACTTCGAACACGCCAACGTCGAGAAGCTGTTCGAACTGTTCGATTTCTATGAAAGCGAAGCCAAGCGCCTGATCGAGCTGGACCAGCCGCTGCCGTTGCCAAGCTATGAAATGGTCCTCAAGGCCTCGCACACCTTCAATCTGCTGGATGCACGCCGGGCGATCTCGGTCACCGCGCGTCAGCAGTACATCCTGCGGGTCCGTACCCTGGCCCGTTCCGTGGCACAGGCCTACCTGATGGCCCGGGCCAAACTGGGCTTCCCGATGGCGACCCCGGATTTGCGTGACGAAGTGTTGGCTAAGTTGGAGGCAGCACAATGAGTGCTCAAGATTTTCTGGTTGAACTGGGCACGGAAGAGCTGCCACCCAAGGCCCTCAATACCCTGGCCGAGGCCTTTCTCGCCGGTATCGAAAAGGGCCTGCAAAGCGCCGGCCTGAGCTTCGAAAGCAAGCAGGTCTATGCCGCGCCACGCCGCCTGGCCGTACTGCTGACCCAGCTGCAAACCCAGCAGCCGGACCGCAGCATCAACCTCGACGGGCCGCCACGCCAGGCCGCCTTCGACGCCGAAGGCAACCCGACCCAGGCCGCCCTGGGTTTTGCCAAGAAATGCGGCGTGGAACTGAGCGAAATCGACCAGAGCGGGCCGAAGCTGCGCTACACCCAGAGCATCCAGGGCAAGCCGACCGCCAGCCTGCTGCCGACCATCGTCGAGGATTCGCTGAATGACCTGCCGATTCCCAAGCGCATGCGCTGGGCCGCGCGCAAGGAAGAGTTCGTGCGTCCGACCCAATGGCTGGTGATGCTGCTCGGTGACCAGGTCATCGACTGCACCATCCTCGCCCAGAAAGCCGGTCGCGACTCCCGTGGTCACCGCTTCCATCACCCGCAAAGCGTGCGCATCACCTCGCCGGCCAACTACCTGAGCGACCTGCGCGCCGCCTATGTGCTGGCTGACGCTACAGAACGTCGCGAGCTGATCAGCCAACGCACCACCGAGCTGGCGACCCAGCAGGAAGGCACGGCGATCATGCCGGCGGACCTGCTCGACGAAGTCAGCGCCCTGGTCGAATGGCCGGTGCCGCTGGTGTGCTCCTTCGAGGAACGTTTCCTCGACGTGCCGCAAGAAGCCCTGATCACCACCATGCAGGACAACCAGAAGTACTTCTGCCTGCTGGACGTCGACGGCAAGCTGCTGCCGCGTTTCATCACCGTCGCCAACATCGAGAGCAAGGACCCGCAACAGATCATCGCCGGTAACGAGAAAGTCGTTCGCCCGCGCCTGACCGACGCCGAGTTCTTCTTCAAGCAGGACAAGAAGCAGAAGCTCGAGCAGTTCAACCTGCGTCTGCAGAACGTGGTGTTCCAGGAAAAACTGGGCAGCGTCTACGACAAGGCCGAACGTGTCTCCAAGCTGGCCGCTTTCATCGCCCCACGTATCGGCGGCGACGCCCAGCGCGCGGCCCGTGCCGGCCTGCTGTCGAAATGCGACCTGGCCACCGAGATGGTCGGCGAGTTCCCGGAGATGCAAGGTGTCGCCGGTTACTACTACGCCCTCAATGACGGCGAGCCGCAAGACGTGGCCCTGGCCCTGAACGAACAGTACATGCCCCGCGGTGCCGGCGCCGAACTGCCGGGCACCCTGACCGGTGCGGCAGTGGCGATTGCCGACAAGCTCGACACCCTGGTCGGGATCTTCGGCATCGGCATGCTGCCCACCGGTAGCAAGGACCCGTATGCCCTGCGTCGCGCCGCCCTCGGCGTGCTGCGCATCCTGATCGACAAGAAGCTGGACCTCGACCTGATCGAGACCGTGGAATTCGCGGTCAAGGCCTTCGGTGCCCGGGTCAAGGCCGCCGGCCTGGCCGACCAAGTGCTGGAGTTCATCTTCGACCGTCTGCGTGCCCGTTATGAAGACGAAGGCGTGGACGTGGCGACCTACCTGTCGGTCCGTGCCCTCAAGCCGGGTTCGGCGCTGGACTTCGACCAACGCGTCCAAGCTGTGCAGAAATTCCGCCAGTTGCCGGAAGCGGCTGCCCTGGCAGCGGTGAACAAGCGTGTATCGAACCTGCTGAGCAAGGCCGAAGGCAGCATCCCGAGCACCGTGGAAGCCAAGTACTTCGACAACGCCAACGAGTTCTCGCTGTACGCGGCGATCCAACAGGCGGACCAGGCGGTCCAGCCGATGGCCGCGGCGCGTCAGTACAACGAATCCCTGGCACGCCTGGCCGCCCTGCGCGAGCCGGTGGATGCGTTCTTCGAAGCGGTGATGGTCAATGCCGAGGACGCCAAGGTCCGCGCCAACCGTTATGCGCTGCTGGCGCGTCTGCGAGGCCTGTTCCTGGGTGTCGCCGATATTTCGCTGCTGGGCTGAGGGCGCGTCTTGAAGCTGCTGATTCTCGATCGGGACGGGGTGATCAACCAGGACTCCGACGCCTACATCAAGTCGGTGGAGGAATGGATTCCGCTCCCCGGCGCGATCGAAGCCATCGCGCAGTTGAGCAGGGCCGGTTGGACGGTGGCGGTGGCCACCAACCAGTCCGGCATTGCTCGCGGCTACTACGACATCGCCACCCTGGAAGCCATGCACGAGCGCCTGCGTTCGCTGGTGGCGCAACAGGGCGGTACGCTGGGGCTGGTGGTGTATTGCCCGCACGGGCCGGATGAGGGTTGCGCCTGTCGCAAACCCAAGCCCGGCATGTTGCGTACCATCGCCGAGCATTACGGGGTGTCGTTGGCTAGTCTATGGTTTGTCGGCGACACCCTCGGTGACTTGGAGGCGGCGCGGGCCGTCGACTGTCAGCCTGTTTTGGTAAAAACCGGTAAAGGCGAAAAGACACTGGGTAAAACCCTGCCGGTGGGCACCCTGGTTTTTGACGATCTGGCGGCGGTTGCCGCAGAACTTATCCACAACTGAAGCTCTTCTGACCTCCTGACCAAGGACTGTTCGGGAAGCGCTTTTTATAGGCGGGCAATGCCCGCAACGGTAAATGCCGCTATGTCGATCCTGCAGGCCATCAGAACCTTTTTCTTTTACCTGCTGCTGGGCACCAGTTCGCTGTTGTGGTGCTCCCTGAGCTTTTTTATCGCGCCGTTCCTGCCGTTCAAGGCACGTTATCGCTTTATCAATGTGTACTGGTGCCGTTGTGCCCTGTGGCTGACCAAGGTCTTCCTCGGCATCACGGTCGATATCCAGGGCGCGGAGAATGTGCCCGAGCGCCCTTGCGTGATTCTGTCGAATCACCAGAGCACCTGGGAAACCTTCTTCCTCTCGGCCTATTTCTCGCCATTGAGCCAGGTGCTCAAGCGTGAGTTGCTGTATGTGCCGTTCTTCGGCTGGGCCATGGCCATGCTGCGGCCGATCGCCATTGACCGGGACAACCCGAAGGCAGCGCTCAAGCATGTGGCGAAAAAGGGCGACGAGTTGCTCAAGGACAATGTCTGGGTGCTGATCTTCCCGGAAGGCACCCGTGTGCCGTTCGGAACGGTCGGCAAGTTCTCCCGGGGCGGTACGGCACTGGCGGTAAACGCCGATCTGCCGGTGCTGCCGATTGCCCACAACGCCGGCAAGTTCTGGCCGAAGACCGGCTGGCTGAAGAAACCCGGCACCATCACGGTGGTGATCGGCAAGCCGATGATGGCCGAGGGCAGCGGGCCACGGGCGATTGCCGAGCTCAATGACCGGGTCCAGGCCTGGAACGAGCAGACCCAGCGGGACATGGGCTCATTGCCGCCGGCGCCGGCGGTAGAGACGCCTGTCGCCATTTGATGGGACTGTGGATAACTTGTGCACAAGATTTTGATTTCTTTCAGAAATACGATGTAAGCATATGATTTTATTGCTTATTTCTCTGTATGACTTTCTGTTGTAAATCGTGCATAAGTTTTTTCGGGCGATAAAAAAACCGGCTTTGATGCCGGTTTTTCAAACTGAAATAGGGTCCACCGCTCGACGCTCGATTAGCGACGAAGAGGCCTTTGAGATCGCCACAACCCTGTAGGAGCCTGGCTTGCCAGCGAAGGGGCCCGCAAGGACGCTAAAAGCTTCGCGGGCAAGCCCTGCGCCTACAGGTTTCGTGGTGTCTGCAAAGTCGTCGGCAACCTCAGACCTTGTCCAGATCCACGCCCTTGGTTTCCTTCAGGCAGAACAACCCCACCACCAGGCTGACTCCGGTGACCAGCACCGGGTACCACAGCCCATAGAAGATATCCCCGGTGTAGACCACCAGCGCAAAGGACACCGTGGGCAGGAACCCGCCGAACCAGCCGTTGCCGATATGGTAGGGCAGCGACATGGAGGTGTAGCGGATGCGCGTCGGGAACAGCTCGACCATCACCGCCGCCAGCGGGCCATAGGTCATGGTGGCAATCAGAATCAGCAAGACGATCAGCAGCACCACCATCGGCTCATTCACTGACGCGCTATCGGCCTTGGCCGGATAACCCGCCGTGGTGATTGCCGAACGCATCGCCGCTTCGTCGTACCCGCTGATCTTCTGTTCTCCCACCGAGACCGTCACATTCGTCCCCGGTGCCGCGGCTTGCGAGCTGTAGGGCAAGCCCTGCTTGACCAGGAAGGTCTTGACCTTGTCGCACGGGCTGTCGAAACGCGCCTTGCCCACCGGGTCGAACTGGAAGGTGCAGCTCGCCGGATCGGCCAGCACCACGATCGGTGCCTGGCGGCTGGCCGCGTCGATCTGCGGATTGGCGTAATGGCTCAAGGCTTTGAACAGCGGGAAATAACACACGGTCGCCAGCAACAGGCCGAACATCAGGATCGGCTTGCGACCGATCTTGTCCGACAGCCAGCCGAACAGCACAAAGAACGGCGCACCGATCACCACGCTGATGATCAGCAGGGTATTGGCCTGGGTCGGGTCCATCTTGAGCATCTGGGTCATGAAGAACAGCACGTAGAACTGCGCGGTGTAGAAGGTCACCGCCTGCCCGGCGTTGATGCTGAAGAGGGCGGTCAGGACGATCTTCAGATTCTGCCAGGAGCCGAAGGATTCACGGATCGGCGAGCGGCTGACCTTGCCCTGGGCCTTCATTTTCACGAAGGCCGGCGACTCGTGCATGCTCAGGCGGATCCAGGTGGAAATCGCCAGCAGGAAGATCGACAGCAGGAACGGCAGGCGCCAGCCCCAGACTTCGAACTGATCGCCACTGATATAACGGCTGGCGAGTACCACCAGCAGGGACAGCAGCAGGCCCAGGGTCGCGGTGGATTGAATCCAGCCGGTATACGAACCGCGTTTGCCGGTCGGCGCGTGCTCGGCCACGTAAGTCGCGGCGCCGCCGTATTCACCGCCGAGCGCCAGGCCCTGGAGCATGCGCAGCAGGACCAGGATGATCGGCGCGGCGA
This sequence comes from Pseudomonas gingeri, assembly GCF_013385425.1. Classification (GTDB taxonomy): domain Bacteria; phylum Pseudomonadota; class Gammaproteobacteria; order Pseudomonadales; family Pseudomonadaceae; genus Aquipseudomonas; species Aquipseudomonas gingeri_D. The sequence goes on from NZ_JACAQA010000032.1 coordinate 111,715, forward strand.
TGCCGATGCTGGTGTAGGTCGGCAACAGGCCGACGGCAAAGGTGGAAAGGCCCATCAGGATGATGGTCATGAGGAAGGTGTATTTGCGCCCGATCATATCCCCCAGGCGCCCGAATACCAGGGCGCCGAAAGGCCGGACCAGGAAGCCCGCGGCAAAGGCCATGAGGGCGAAGATAAACGCCGTGGTGTCGTTGACCCCTGCAAAGAACTGCTTGCTGATCACGGCCGCCAGGGCGCCATAGAGAAAAAAGTCATACCACTCGAAAACCGTCCCGAGGGATGACGCAAAAATGATCTTTCGTTCTTCCCGGCCGGTGTTCGCAATAACGCGCACGGGCTGTTGCTCGATGTAGTCCGACATTTGCCATGTCCTCGGCCCTGGGGGCCACAGTGATTATTGTTGTTGTTCCACTGTGGATTCCGGCTGACCGCCACCGGAATCCGCTTTTTGCTGTATGGATGCTAGGTGCCCGCCGGGATCTGCGCTGCTTGAATATCAGAAATGGCCGAGACATCCGCCAGAATCATCTGCGCCGCCTTCTCGGCAATCATCACCGTCGGCGAACAGGTATTGCCGGAGACGATGTTCGGCATGATCGACGCATCGGCAACCCGCAACCCCGGCACGCCGTGCACCCGCAGCCGGGCATCCACCACATCCAGCGCGCCATTGCCCATCCGGCAGGTGCCCACCGGGTGAAAGATCGTCGTACCGATCCGCGCGGCCGCCTCATGCAACTGTTCTTCGGTTTGCAGCGCCGCCCCGGGCAGGTATTCCTCGGGTTTGAAGCGTCGCAGGGCAGGGGAGTCGACAATGCGCCGGGTCAGCCGGATCGCCTCGGCCGCGACTTTCAGATCCTCGGGATCGCTCAGGTAATTCGGATCGATCAAGGGCGCCACATCGGGATCAACCGAACGAATATCGATCCGCCCCCGGCTCAAGGGGCGCAGGTTGCATACCGAAGCGGTGAAGGCCGGGAACCGATGCAGCGGTTCGCCGAAGCGCTCCAGCGACAAGGGCTGCACGTGGTACTGCAAATTGGCCGAGGCCCGCTCCGGCGAGGACTTCACGAACGCCCCCAACTGGCTGGGAGCCATGGCCAACGGACCACTGCGGTCGTAGAGATAACGCAGGCCCATGCCGACTTTGCCCCACAGGCTATTGGCGACCTGGTTGAGGGTGCGGGCATTGCTGAGTTTGTAGATCAGGCGCAATTGCAGATGGTCCTGCAGATTGCCGCCGACACCCGGCAGTTCGTGACGCACCGCGATGCCGAGGTTTTCCAGCAAGGGTCGCGGGCCGATGCCCGAACGCTGGAGAATGCCGGGAGAACCGACCGAACCGGCGCACAGGACAATCTCGCGCCGAACATTGAACACATGTTCCTCACCCTGCCAGCGCGCGACGACGGCACAGGCGCGGCCGTTTTCCAGGTTCACCCGGTCAACCTGGACACCGGTCAGGATCGTCAGGTTGGGACGCTTGAGGATTGGCCGCAAAAAAGCTTTCGACGAATTCCAGCGCACACCGGAACGCTGGTTGACCTGAAAGTATCCACAGCCCTGATTATCGCCCGCGTTGAAATCGCTGACGCTGGCAATACCGTTTTCTGCGGCGGCATCGCGGAAGGCATCGAGGATAGGCCAGGAATAGCGCTGCTGTTCGACCCGCCACTCGCCCTGGTCGCTGTGGAATTCGCTGGCACCGCCAAAATGGTTTTCGCTGCGCTTGAACAACGGCAGGACATCGTTCCAGGCCCAGCCCGGATTACCTTGCGCGGCCCAGCGATCATAGTCGCCGGCCTGGCCACGCATATAGATCATGCCATTGATCGACGAGCTGCCGCCCAGCACCTTGCCGCGCGGGTAGCCGAGGCTGCGACCTTGCAGGCCGGGTTGCGCTTCGGTCTTGAAGCACCAGTCGGTACGGGGATTGCCGATGCAGTAGAGATACCCCACCGGCACATGAATCCAGGGGTAGTTATCCTGGCCGCCGGCTTCGAGCAGCAGGACATTTTTCTGCGGGTCGGCGGACAGCCGATTGGCCAGCACACAGCCAGCGGGCCCGGCACCGACTATCACGTAGTCATAGGGCAGGTGGGCGGATGACATAGGCAACCTCGCCTTTTTTATTGTTCTTGTCTCCCTTCATGTTATTGATTAGTTTCGAGATGAAAACCTTCGTTTTTGCGCAAGTACTGTGCGTTTTCAAGCAAGGCCGTGAACCCCGTGATTCACAAGGAAGCCCCATGTTCGACTGGAACGACCTGCGTTTTTTTCTCGAGCTGCAGCGCAGCGGACGTCTGCTGACCGCGGCCAAGCGCCTGAACACCACCCACAGCACCGTGGCCCGGCATATCGAGACCATCGAGCAGAGCCTGGGCACCGCGCTGTTTGTCCAGCATGCCCAGGGCTACGAACTGACGCCCTCGGGCCAGGCCTTGCTCAAGCATGCCGAGGCCATGGAAAACGTTGCCTTGCTGGCCCAGGAGGAAATCACCCAGGCCATCGCGCCCCTGGGCAAGATTCGCCTGGGAGTGACCGAAGGGATCGGCATCATGTTTCTCACCCCGCGCATGGGCAGCCTGTACGAACGTTATCCGGGACTGGAAGTGGAACTGGTGGCAGTGCCGCGTTTCGTCAGCATCCTCAACCGCGAGGCGGAAATCAGCATCCACCTTGACCGACCGAATGCCGACCTGTTGATCACTCGCAAACTGACCGACTATCGCCTGGCGCTGTATGCCAGCCCGGACTACCTCGCCCGGGCGCCGACCTTGCAGCACCGGGATGATCTGTCGCAGCACAACTGGATCGGCTATGTCGACGACCTGCTGTTCAGCGAGGAGCTGCTGTTCCTCAACAACTTCTGCCGCACACCGAATGTGATTTTTCGCAGCACCAGCGTCATAGCCCAGCAACAGGCGGCGCGGGCCGGGCTGGGCATTGCGGTATTACCCAACTATATGGCCAAGGGCGACCCGCAGCTGGTGCGCGTGCTCCCGGAGGAGACCATCCAGCGCAGCTACTGGATCAGCACCCGACGGGAATTGCACAAGTCCGTGCGCTTGCGGGTGGTGTGGGATTTTCTGCTGGCATTGTGTGCGAGTGAGCAGGGTGTGTTGCTATCGCAATAAGAAGCGTATTCGGCCAACTACTGTGCATCATTGACAGTCAGGAGCTGCCAACCTAGACTTTGCGCCAAGTGGACTGGGGGATCCTGGTCGGCGTCGTAGCCTCGGTGAGTTTCATCGGGGCTTTTCGCTTTCTAGAGTAGGAAAAATCTTCAGCCCCCAATTTTCAAACCCTGCTCCCGCGTTCTCCCGGCCACCACTGCAGTAGAACTTTCGCTTGAGCACATCGAACGCTCGGTTCTCTTGCCCTGCGCGTAATACGCTCATTCCAATCGGCCTGGCAACAAGATCAGCCAATTGCAAGCCGGTGGAATTAACTTGTTTGGTTGCAAAAATTATTTCAAAGGGAAGTTGTATATTCAACTTATTGGCGGCGTCGCACATACGGCGAAACTCCAACTCTAATTCGTTATCTTCCTTTTTCCCTCTACGCTCAAAAATGACGTGCGTTAAAACGCCAGTCTGTCGCTTTTCCTCTAAAAGCTCGTAAAGGGTCTCCAGACAGAAGCCCAGCGCCAGATGGTAGGGGTTCTGGCTAGTACCCTGCTTTTCGCGCAACCTCATCTTATCAACCACGCAACTGATCAATATGAAGTTACTCGTATCAATGATGCTGGTCAGTTCGTCGAGGAATTCGTTTTTATGTTGTCGCGAGACAAACAAACTGGAAAAAGCGCCTTTTTCTTTTCGTATTTCCAACTCATGAAGCCCAATTAAATCATGCCCCATGTGGTTGAATTTGAATTTTTGCAAGGCAGGAATTACCGTCTCGCAGTAGTATCGCTTATGAAATATGCAAAAAGCCAGTACCAACATTGGATAATTTGCGTCTAGCCTCTGCATTCCATGATCACCGCTTTCGTCAACGTAAACGATAAAGTCACTATATTTCCCAGACACTGTAGGTAATTTCCCAAGACCAAACTCTGACTTACTTTCTCGTTCAAAGAGAGGGAGTTTTTTGGAGGGCAAGGTAGTATTTGACATCGAGTGATCGCTCCCCTGATTTTTCTTCAAGTGGAACACACTCTCAGTTCCTGCCCACCTCGATCACCTAGTCTTTTTTGAAACAAACCATTTGCGAAAAGCTCCCCCCATTGATACGAATGGAGGTGGCATCGTCATTGGTAATTTCCTGGGGCGGCGTAAAGCCGAGCATCGACGAGGCCCGGGTTGAATTGATCCACTCCAGCCGGCCCTTGATCAGGGCGCCATCAAGCGAACCGGCGCTGCTGTGGATACGCACGGTGTCCTTGCCATGCTGGTAGAAGAAGACGAACGGCCCGTTCAAACCAGGACACTCGTAGCTGCTCAACAGCCTGGGCGTCGGCATGTAGCCGCTCTTGATGATGCCGACATAGATCACCGAATAACCGATATACCCCAGCAACGGAACCGCCGCCAACGCCCCGACCCAGTACCATCGGCGCTTGCGGCTCAGTTCGTCCGGCACAGGCTCGACAGGCGAGTTATCCACAGGCAGGACCGTCTCGGGAGGGAGCAACTCGGCGGACAGGGGCTCACGCCCCCCGGAAATATCCTCCTGCGCTTCAACCACCCGAACCACGCTGGCCACCATCGGTTCGGCGAGCACAGGCTCATCCATGCGGGCATGGCGCAAAACCGGCTCGGGCCTGGGCAGCAAACGCAGGTTGCGCTGGATGATCCGGCTCTCCACCAACACAAAAATCGCACAGGCCAGCGGCATCGCCAACACCAGGCCCGGTGCCTGGGTCGCCACCCAATCGGCGATCAGCGGGTCGGACATGCCGATATCCCCGGCGACCCAGCCCAACAAGGCACCGCCCGCCGGGATCAACCAGGGATAACGCTTGAACAACCCGGTCACAAACAAACTGCCGTACATCAACATCGGGATGCTCAGCAGCAACCCCAGCACCAGAATCCCGATGTTGTCCTGGGCGACGGCGGCCAGGGCCACCACATTGTCCAGGCTCATGGTCAGGTCGGCAAAGACGATAAGCCCGACCACCGACCAGAGCGTCGACCCCGAACGCTGCGGCAAGTGTTCGGCGTCTTCTTCCCCCACCAACAACTTGATGGCAATGACTACCAGCGCGACCATGCCTGCCAGTTTCAGGCAAGGCACCTTGAGCAACAGGCTGATCACCGAGGTGAACAGGATCCGCAACCCGACCGCCACGCCCATCCCGGCGAACAGCGCCTGGCGCATCTGCCGGGCCGGCAGGTGGCGGCAGGCCAGGGCGATGACCACGGCATTATCGCCGCTCAGCAGCAGGTCGAGCAGGAACACCTGCAACGTCAGGTTGATCCCCTGCATACCGGTATCCAAGCCGATCATCTTGCCGCTCCCGCAACCATCGTCATCAATTCAACAAACCTCCTACACCACAGAACAGACCTGCCAGGGAGGCAAATCCGAATACCAGGCCCACCACCCGCGCATACCAGCCCTGTAACCTGAACGCGCCGGCCAACTGCGTACGGGCCAGCCAATAGAGCAGGCCGAGTACCGCCGGCAGCAACAATGCGTTGACCACCCCGGTGAAGATCGACAGTTCGACCAGATTGACCCCGGAACCCACCAGCACCCCGGCCCCCAGCAACATGGCACCGAATGCCGCGTAGAACCAGGGGGCGTCGGCGGGACGCTGCTCCAGGGAATGCCGTCGGCCAGTGGCCTCGCCGACGCCCCAGGCCACGGTCAGGCAAACCACGATGGTGGCCACCAGCGCGCCCCCGGCCAGCCCCATTGCAAAAACCCCGCGCCCGACAGTCTGGCCCAGGGAAGCGGTAAAGGCATCGGCCAGTTGCGGCACGCTGGTCAAGGTGAAGGACGCGTCGGAGCGGTTGAAACACGCCGCCGCGGCAATCACCACGGCAGCCGTGAGAATCTGGCAGAGGGTCGCGCCGAGAAAGGTTTCGATGCGCGCCGCTTTCAGGTGCCGGGCGCCCAGGCCTTTGTCGATCAGCGCCGACTGTTGGTAGAACACCGTCCACGGCATGACGCTGGTACCCAGGTTGGCGGCCACCAGGTAAAGGTAGGAACTGTCGTGAAATGGCATCTGGTACCACTGCGCCGCGATTTGCCGAGGGTCAGGGTGAGCGTTCCAGGCCACGGCGATAAAGGCCACGCCGAACAGGCCCAGGCAAATCGCAATACGTTCGACACCCTGGTAGGAGCCGGTACAGACCATCGCGAAAATCAGCACCACCAACGCGCCGATGGTTTCCCATAGCGGTACGCCGAACAGCTCGCCGACCCCGGCCAGTCCGCTCAATTCGGTGACCAGGGCACCGAAACAACTGAGCACCAGCGTTGCCAGGGACAACAACGCAATGCCACGACCAAACCGCAGGCGCACCAGTTCACCGAAGCCCTTGCCCGTTCCCAGCCCCAGGCGGATCGAGAGTTCCTGGGCGGTATACAGCAACGGAATAATGAGGAACTGCAGCAACAGCAGCCGATAGCCCCATTGCGCACCGCTCTGCGCGGCGGTGATCACGCTGCCGGCCTCGGTGTCCGCCAGCATCACCACCAGCCCCGGACCGACGGCGGCGGCCATCAGGCGCAGCCGGCTCGAGCGGATTGAAATGCTTGGCATCATGTCTGTTCCCGGCTCATGGCGTGCGTCCGTAGATGGCGAAAATTCCGTTCATCGACCCTCGGCGGGCGTCAGGGTCGGCTATTCACCTGCGGGCCACTTTTGAAATCCTTGAGGAACGCCGTATCCGGTGACAGCACCAGCGTCGGCGCGGACTCGGACAAGGACTGCCGATAGGTCTGCAGGCTGCGGTAGAGCTTGTAGAACTCGGGGTCCTTGTTGAACGCCTGGGACGAGATCTGGTTCGCCAGGGCATCGGCTTCACCATGGGTGATGCGGCTTTGCCGTTGCGCCTCGGAGATCAGCACCGCCCGTTCCCGCTCGGCATTGGCCTGGATCTGTTGCGCCCACTCGAAGCCCTGGGCGCGAAGCTCCTTGGCCTCGCGCTGACGCTCGGACTTCATCCGGTCATAGATCGCCTGGCTGGTTTCGAACGGCAGGTCGGCGCGATGAAAACGCACTTCGGTGACCTCGATGCCCAGGGGCCTGGCCTTCTCCACCACCTCGCTCTGGATATGCTCGACAATCTTCGGCCGCTCGGCGGACAACAGCGACTTGAGCATCACCTGCCCCAGCTCGCGGCGCAGCGACGAGCTGACCAACTGGGCCAGTTGCGCATTGGCCTGGTCCACCGTACGCAGGGCCTGATAGAAACGCAGCGGGTCGACGATGCGATAACGCGCATAGGTTTCCACCTCCAGGCGTTTCTGGTCACCGAGGATCACCTGCTCGGAAGGCGGTGCCAGGGTCAGGATGCGGGTGTCGTAATAGATCACGGTGTCGATCAACGGCACCTTGAGTTTCAGCCCCGGCGTACGCACCGGCGCGGTCGGCGCGCCGAGCCGGACCACCAGGGCCTGCTGGGCTTCATCGACGGTATACAGCGAGGCGCCGAGGGTCCACAGGACAACCAGCGCGAGGATCACCAGGGCCATACGAATCCGCGGTTTCATCGGGTCTGCTCCTTGGCCGGGCGCTTGTCCTGTTCCGACAGCGGCATATAGGGCACCACGCCCGAGACACCTTTGCCGGAGGTATCGATGATCACCTTGGAGGCTTTTTTCAGCACTTCATCGGTGCTTTCCATATACAGGCGCCAGCTGGTCACCTCCTTGGCCTGTGCATAACTTTCGTACACCGCCAGGAAGCTTTTCGCGTCGCCTTCGGCCAGATTGACCGCCTGGGCCTTGTAGGCCTCGGCTTCCTGGTTGATATGGGACGCTTCGCCCCTGGCCCGCGGAAGAATGTCGTTGGCGTAGGACTCGGCCTCGTTGCGCGCGCGCTCCTGGTCGGCCCGGGCCCGCTGCACATCGTTGAACGCATCGATCACCGCCGGTGGCGGATCGACGCGCTGCAACTGGATCTGGGTGATCAGCACGCCGGCTTTTTCATCGTCGAGCAAGCCTTGCAACAAGGTCTTGGTTTCCTCGGCGATCTCCTGGCGCTTGTCCGACAGGGCCGCCTGGATCGGCGTACGCCCGATCACTTCACGCAGGGCACTCTCGGCGGCCAGCTTGATGGCGAATTCGGGCTTGTCCATGCTGAACAGAAACTGCCCGGCGTCCTTGATCCGCCAGAACACCGCGCAATCGGCCTCGACGATATTCTCGTCGCCGGTCAGCATCTGCTTGTCGCGGGACAGGCTGCTGTCGTTCAGGCCGAGCGCGGGAGCGTGGCCCAATTGCAGCTGGTTGACCGTGGTGACCTTGGGCAGCAACACCGTTTCGATAGGGAAGGGCAGGTGGTAATGCAAACCCGCCTCGGTGGTGTCGACCCATTTGCCGAAGCGCAGGACGATACCTTGCTCGTCGGGCTGGACCTTGTAGATGCCACCGACGATCCAGACAAACGCCAGCAACCCGACCACCAGTGCCAGACCTTTGCCTTGCAGTCCCGTGAGGGCAACGAAACGATTGGCTTTGAGGCCCATCGCGCGGGCTTGCTCGCCCAATGAGGCGGAAGACTTTTCCGGTTCCAGGGGAGTCAAGGGCTGCGGGTCGGACATGGTCTTATCCTGGAGGCGGCTGGCCGGGGAAACGGATCAAAGATTCTATTACTAAATATTGCGCAACATCATACAGCCGAGTCCTGAATGACTCCTGACTTGGCGCAATGATTGAAGCGCCTGGATGGCAAATGTGCTGATTGGGAAATATTCCCAGGAGAAGAGCTGGAACCGGAGTGAACCCAGGCTACTTGCCCAGCACCGCCAGATGCATGTCTTGCAAGGACAGGACACGTTTGGCGGCACCCAGCTTGATGGCTTCCCTGGGCATGCCGAACACCACGCAACTGGCCTCGTCCTGGGCCACGGTCGCGGCACCGGCATCGGCCATTTCCTTGAGGCCACGGGCACCATCGTCGCCCATGCCGGTCATGATGATGCCGGTGGCGTTCTTCCCGGCGAACTTGGCTACCGAGCGAAACAGCACATCCACCGACGGCCGATGGCGATTGACCAGCGGGCCGTCCGCCACCTGCACGTGGTAGTAGGCGCCGTTACGCACCAGCATCATGTGCTTGCCGCCCGGGGCGATCAGCGCCAGGCCGGGCAACACCCGATCATTGTTCTGCGCCTCGCGGACTTCAATCTGCGACAGTCCGTTGAGGCGCTGGGCAAAGGAGGCGGTGAATTTCTCCGGCATATGCTGAACGATGACGATCCCCGGGCAGACTCTGGGCAGCACGGTGAGCAGCGCCTCCAGTGCCTGGGTCCCACCCGTGGACGTGCCGATGGCGACAATGCGCTCGGTGGTCTGGGCCATCGCCTGGCTGCCGGCCGCCGACAACATCGCATCGGCGCTCAGCTTGCTGGCCACCTCAAGTCGTGGCGCCGCCGCGCGCGGGGCGAGGTTCCTGACATTGGCACCGGCCGCGCCACGAACGGCGCCGAGCAGATGGGCGGCGGACTCCAACAGGAAGTTCTTAACGCCGCCTTGTGGCTTGGTGATGATATCCACAGCCCCGGCCGCAAGCGCCTGCAAGGTGGTCTCGGCGCCGCGTTCGGTCAGCGAGGAGCAGATGACCACCGGGGTGGGGCGCTCGGCCATGATCTTTTTCAGAAAGGTGATGCCGTCCATGCGGGGCATTTCCACATCCAGCACAATCACGTCCGGCCAGGCCTTGGCCATTTTATCCATGGCGAAGATCGGGTCGGCGGCGACCGTCACCTCGATATCCGGTGCCTGGCCGAGGATCGCCATCAGCACTTGACGGACCACGGCGGAGTCATCGACCAGCAATACGCTTATTTTTTTCATGACTGCCTTCCACCGTTTGCAAAGAGAGATGCCGAACCCAGACAGCACCGCTCCAAGTGTCGAAGACCAGGTTGCGGTGCCCGGTTCCCCCCAGGTCCATGGCACTGGGTGACAAGTGCAGACGCTCGGCGATTTGGGTGACGGCCGCGCAGTTCAGACCGGCGATATCACCGGCGGCATGATCGCGTGACTGGTGGGGAAACATCTCACCGCCACCAAACAACTTCAGTTGATACTCGCGGGCCTCACTCCGGTAGCCCTGAATGTGCAGCATCAACCATTCAAAGGCTTCGTCGACATAACTGCCGTCCAGGGCCTCGCCGCGCTGCTGGCGACCGGGCAGCAGACAATGGGATATCCCGCCGAGCTTGCGCACCGGATGCCAGACAATCATCGAGACACAAGAGCCCAACAGGGTATGGATACGGGTAGGGCTGTTGCGAAAGCACAGGCTTCCGGGAGCCAGGTAGATTTCTTCGACGTCCATGGCGATAGCGGCCTTCATGGCTTTTGATAGATGGAAGGAGCCACCAGCTTGAACGCGTCGCTGACGCCGTGCAGGCTTTCCGAGTGGCTGATGATGAAATAACCGCCACGCCGCAGAAACGGCAAGAGACGGTTGACCACTTTGCGCTTGGTCTCCTGATCGAAGTAGATCATTACGTTACGCAGGAAAATGACCTCGAACTCCCCCAGTTGCGGCAGGGTGTCGTTCAGATTGACCTGGATAAAGCTCACCCGCTGACGCAGGCTCTTGTCGATCAGGAAGGTGCCGCTCTGCTGACCAACGCCCTTGAGGCAATAACGGCTCAGCAACGCGGACGGCAGGTTGCTCGCCCGCTCCATCGGATAGTGCCCGCTGCGGGCCTTGGCCAATACCTGGGTGCTGATATCCGAGCCGATCACCTCCCACGGCGTACTGCCCAGGCCCTCGGCCAGGGTCATGGCCAGGCTGTAGGGTTCTTCGCCCGAGGAGCTGGCCGCGCTCCACACCCGGAAGGTCTTTCCCGGCGCGGCGCGGGGCAATACCTGTTGGCGCAGGAAGTCAAAGTGCTTGGGTTCGCGGAAGAAGTAGGTCTCGTTGGTGGTCAACAGGTCGAGGGCCACCTGCAGCTCACCAGCGTTCTCCTTGCCCATGATCAGTTTGAAATAGGCATCATAACTGTCCAGTTCGTGATGCTTGAGGCGCTTGAACAGACGCCCGGCGACCAGGGCCTTTTTCGCGGCCGACAAGCTGATGCCCGCCGCCCCGTAGAGCCAGGTCTGGAACTGGGTGAATTCGCGATCCTCGAGCTTGATGCCGTTCAACCTGACGCTCCTTCTTCACCACTCACGGCACCGGGTGTATGTGGCTACCACCGGCCTCCGCCAACTGCGACATCTCATCCACCGACAACACCCGGTCAACGTCCAGGACGATGACGAACTTGCCTTCGACCTTGGCCATGCCACTGATGAAATCGGCGCGAATGCGCGCACCGAAGCTCGGCGGCGGTTCGACCTCGGCCGCCGGAATTTCCAGCACCTCGGACACCGTGTCGACCAGCAAGCCGATATCCTGGGCCCGGCCGTCATCATCGCTGGCTTCGATAATCACCACGCAACTGCGCCGGGTCACGCTCGAACACTGCTGCCCGAAGCGCGCGCCCAGGTCCACCACCGGCACCACGGCACCCCGCAGGTTGATCACGCCACGGACGAAGGCGGGCATCATCGGCACTGGCGTGACATGGCCGTACTCGATGATTTCCTTGATTCCCAGGATGCCGATGGCGAACATTTCGCCGGCCAGCAGGAACGTCAGGTACTGCGCCTCCTGCGTTGGCACCGCCACCGCCTGGCGGGTAGTCATTAATGCACCCATGTTGCTCTCCTGCATGAAAAGGGTCCGCGTCCAGGCGTCGCTCAGAACCGGGTGAATTCACTTTCGTCGGGGCCGACGGCCTGGGCGAAACTCTTGTGCAGGGCCGGTTGCGGTGCCCGTACGACCGATCGCGCCATGCCACCGGCCGCGCGCGATTTGCCTTGCGCCACGTTCACGCTCGCATTGGCCGCCTCCAGCGTGAAAAAGCTCATCGCCTGCTGCAGCTGTTCAGCCTGGCTGCTCATCTCTTCGGCCGTGGCGGCCAGCTCTTCGCTGCTTGAAGCATTTTGCTGAGTGACCTGGTTGAGCTGGTTCATCGCGGTATTGATCTGCGCCACGCCGGCGGCCTGTTCTTCGGAGGCGGCGGTAATTTCCTGGACCAGATCGGAGGTCTTGTTGATCGACGGCACCATCTCGTTCAACAAATGCCCGGCCCGTTCGGCCATTTCGACACTGCTGGTGGACAGCTCGCCGATCTCCTGCGCGGCCACCTGGCTGCGTTCGGCCAATTTGCGTACTTCCGCCGCCACCACCGCGAAGCCCTTGCCATGTTCTCCCGCCCGCGCCGCTTCAATGGCCGCGTTCAAGGCCAGCAGGTTGGTCTGGTAGGCAATGTCGTCGATGATGCTGATGCGCTGGGCGATCTTCTTCATCGCCTGGACGGTCTGCTGCACGGAGTCGCCGCCATCGGTGGCTTCCTTGGCCGCCTTGCTCGCCATGCCGTCGGTGACCTTGGCGTTCTCGGTGTTCTGGTTGATGCTGGCGCTCATCTGCTCGACGGAGGCACTGGTCTCCTCGACACTGGCCGCCTGCTCGCTGGTGGCCTGGCTCATGGACTGCGCGGTGGCGCTGACTTCCTCGGACGCGCTGGCCAGGTTGTCGGCGGCGGTACGCACTTCGCCGATAATCTGCGAGAGCTTGCCGACCATGGTCTGCATCGCCGTAAGCACCTGACCGGTCTCGTCCTTGGAACCCGATGCAATGGTTACCGCCAGATTACCCTCGGCCAACTGGCCGGCAACACCGGCAGCGGCTTTTAGCGGGGTGGCAATGATCCGCGAAATGAACAACGCCAGGGCAATGCCAATGAGCAAGGCCACGATCACCGCGGCCATGATCGACATCCGTCCGTTGGCGTAGATCTCGTTACCCCGTTGATTGGCGGCCGTCGCCCCGGTGTCGTTGAGTTCGATTATTTTCAGCAGATCGGCGGATATCAATTCGAAGGTTCGCTTCGAGTCCCCCCTGAGAACAGCCATGGCTTGCTCGCGCCCACCCTCCTGCCGGGACTCGGCGAGCATCTTCTTGCTGCTGGCCAGGTAGGTCTCCCAGTCGTTCTTGAACGTATCGAACAGCGCTTGTTCCGCGGGGCCGGAAATCAGGCCGTCCTTCTCATAGCGGACAATGCGGGTGTCAACCTCCTTGCGGGCATCGGTAGTCTCTTGTTCATACTGAGCTCGCTCCGTCGAATCTTCGGCCAACAGATAACGAATCTCCTTGATCCGATAGTTGGCGACAAAAAACCGAATGCCCGAGGACAGGCGCACGGAGGGCAGCCAGTTGTCGCGCATGTCGGTGGCCGTCTGGTTGACCTGGCCCAGTTGAATGACAGCAAATGCTCCCATCAGCGCCATCAGGACCAACACCAGCAGAAACGAAGCGATGAGCTTGGTTGCTATTCTCAGATCGTAGAACCATTTCATTGAAGAGCCCCTCCATGTGCGGTGTGGTTGGCTGAGTTGCCAGGTTTGCTATCGGTCAAGGAATAAGCAGCGGCTTGCCGGGTTTCACGCTGGACCAGTTCCCCCAGCAACGCCGGAACATCGAGAATCAGCGCGACCTCGCCGCTGCCCAGAATGGTGGAGCCACTGATGCCACGCAGTGCATTGAACAGCTTGCCGAGGGGCTTGATGACGGTCTGGAATTCCCCCAGCAGCTCATCGACCACCAGTCCGGCCTTTTGCTCGGCACAACGGACCACCACCACGTTCTCGCGGCGAAGACTGAGCCCGGCATGATCGAAGTGGTCGCGTAAGCGCACCAGCGGCAGGACTTCCCCGCGCAGGTCCAGGTAGTTGTTACCCGCCAGATTCTGACGCTGCCCGGCACTCAACTCGATGCACTCCTGGACCATTTCCAGCGGCACCACGTAGTGGATCTGGCCGATGCCCACGAGGAATCCGTTGATGATCGCCAGGGTCAACGGCAGGCGGATACGAATGACCGTGCCTTGTCCGGGTTGGCTATCCAGATCCACCGTGCCACGCAAGAGGGTGATGTTGCGCTTGACCACATCCATGCCCACGCCGCGCCCGGACAGGTTGGTCACCGCTTCGGCGGTGGAAAACCCTGCTTCGAAAATCAGATTGTAGATTTCCTGGTCCGTCAGGTTCGCCCCGACAGGGACCAGGCCGCGCTCGACGGCTTTTTGCAGAATCCGGTCGCGGTTCAGCCCGGCGCCGTCGTCGGCGATTTCCAGGACAATGCTGCCCGAATCGTGAAAGGCGTTGAGCTGCAACCGGCCCTTGGCGGGCTTGCCGGCGGCCTCGCGCAGCGACGGGGATTCGATGCCGTGATCCATCGCATTACGCAGCAGGTGCATCAGCGGATCGCCGATTTTTTCCACCACGGTCTTGTCCAGCTCGGTATCGGCACCGCTGATCAGCAGTTCGATGTCCTTGCCCAGTTCCTGGCTGACATCCCGGACCACTCGGCGGAAACGGTTGAAGGTGTCGCCGATGGGGATCATCCGCAGGTGCAACGCGCCGTCGAGGATTTCCTCCACCAGTCCCGACACCACCGAAGTGGATTCCTGCAACGGCCCGTTCGAGCTGCCGCGCGCCAACAGGTTGGCCCCGGCGCTGGCGATGACCAGTTCGCCCACCAGATTGATCAGCTCGTCCAGCTTGTCGGCATTGACCCGGACAAAGCGAGCCTCGACCACCGTAGCCTGGGGGGGCTGCTCGCGCTGCCGGCCCTGTTTTTCCAGTGCGGACTGCACCACGGCCGGTTCGACCACCCGTTGTTCAATCAGGATTTCCCCCAGTGGCATGGCCGCTGTCCCGGCCGCCTCGGCATGCTCGCGCTGGGCGCGCAAACCGTCTTCCAGTTCCTTGGTCGTCAGTGCGCCACATCGGGTCAGGATTTCCCCCAGTCGAGCCGGTTCTTCAGGCAGTGCGTTGATAAGTCGCAGGTACTCTTCCATTCGACTGTGGGGCGCCAGGATATGGATCTGGCAGTCGTCACGCACGAAATCGAAGGCCTCGGCGATGGTTTCACGGCTGGCATCGGAATCAAGGTCGATCTCGAAGCCCAGGTGACAGCTCTCGGCATCGAACAGCTCCAGGGCGGGCAGGGTATCGGCGAGAGTGACGATATGGACGATCTCGCCCAGGGTATTCAGGTAGCGAAGAAAGGACAGCGGGTCCATGCCATTGCGAAACACATCCGCGCCGAAACGCAGGGAAATGTGCCAATAGCCGGAGCTGACCGAGTCCTGGCCGGGTACCGGCTGGGCCACCGGGATATCGATCAATGCCGGCACCACAGACGCCGCCCGGACGGCCTGGTACTTCTGCAATCCCTGGCGCAGCGCCACCTCACGCTCCTGGGCGCTGTCGCTCATCGCCTCACCCGCGCCGGCCACGACCTCAACCAGCTCCAGCATATGGTCGGCACTTCTGAGCAGCAGGGCGATCAACTCGCCATCG
This sequence comes from Pseudomonas gingeri, assembly GCF_013385425.1. GTDB lineage: Bacteria > Pseudomonadota > Gammaproteobacteria > Pseudomonadales > Pseudomonadaceae > Aquipseudomonas > Aquipseudomonas gingeri_D. The sequence goes on from NZ_JACAQA010000032.1 coordinate 127,270, forward strand.
ACCTGGATGGCCCCGTCGCGCAAGCGATCGAGCACGTCTTCGACGATATGGGTAAACCCGACGATGGGGCTCAAGCCGAACAGTCCGGCGGACCCCTTGATGGTATGCGCCGCACGGAAGATCGCGCCGATGGCATCGTTGTCATCGGGTTCGGACTCCAGCTGCAACAACGATGACTCCATGTCCTGAAGCAGCTCGCGTGCTTCGACGATGAAAGTCTGCTGTGCCTGGTCGAGATTGATCGTCACGATAGAGTCCTTTTTATCGCCCCGGGGTCAGAGAACCGCGGAAGCTTGTAGCCCTGGATCACGGCTGCCCCAGCGTCCCGCCCAGGTCGCAGAGTTCGAATACCTCAAGCACTGCCGGGCTGTGTCCGCTCAGTTGCAGCGCAACGCCCGTACGCAAGGTTTCACGCTTGGCGAGCATCAACAGTTGCAGGCCCGCGCCATCGATTTCAGTGACCTGCGAGAGGTCGATCTCCAGGGGGCTGCCCAGCGTCAGGAATGGCGCCAGTTCCCCATAGAGTTCTGCGGCGGTATAGATGGTCATCTCGCCTTCGATCCCCAGGTGTGGAGTCGAAGTGTCTGCTTGGAAAATGATCGGCATGCGCGAATCTCCCTGTTTGCCCGGTCCTGGTAGTGCCCGGGCTCAGGGCAGGATCAGCTTGGATACGGCGGCGAGCATCTGCGCCGGCTGGAACGGCTTGACCACCCAGGCCCGTGCCCCCGCAGCCTGTCCCTCCTGCTTCTTGCTTTCCTGGGATTCGGTGGTGAGCATGATGATCGGGGTGAATTTGTAGCTGGGCAGCTTTTTCACCTCCTTGACGAAGGTGATGCCGTCCATGTTCGGCATGTTCACATCGCTGATGATCAGGTGAATTTTCTGCCCGGTCAGCTTGCCCAGGGCGTCCTTGCCGTCACTGGCTTCGATTACGTCGTATCCCGCGCTTTTGAGCGCGATGCTGACTACCTGACGAACACTGCTTGAATCGTCGACCACCATTACATTTTTTGCCATGACCGGCTCCTAAAAGAAGGTGATTTCCTGGGTACTCGTGGGTTTATTGACGTTGACCTTGCCCGTGCGGTGATTGCGCCGCTGTTCATCGGTGGCGTAGGTCAGCTCCATTTCCGCCAGCCAGGCGGGAGCATCGACCACCACCGTGGAACCCGGCACCTGGGCTTCGCGCAAGTGACGGAGCAGGGCTTCCATGTTGTTGCGGACCTGGGCGAGGATCTGGCTGACCCGGTCCTGGAATTGCAGGTTGACCAGCACTTCGGTGACCTCGTCGCGAATCCCCAGGCCTTCGCGTTGCAGCAGGGCCGCGGATTCGGAGAGTTGGCCGGTGATGCTCTTGAAGCGTTCCAGGACGCCCTGGATGCTGGCTTCCGACTCGGCCACCGAATCCTTGTCGTGATCGGTACTGCTGGCCGCGGCCTCCACCAGTTGGGTGATGGCGCCGTTGATGATGTCGACCTTGGCGGACATTTTCTGCCCGGTTTCGCTGGATTGGCTGGATAGGGTCCGCACCGCATCGGCCACCACGGCAAAGCCACGCCCGGCTTCCCCGGCGCGGGCGGCTTCAATGGCGGCGTTGAGCGCCAGCAGGTTGGTCTGCTGGGCGATGGCCGCCACTTCACCGGCCATGGCCCGCAGTTCGCCGGTGTAGCCGGTGAGGTTGCGGACCTGTACCAGCATCTCGTCGCGACTTTTCTGAATGGTTTTGAGCGACTCGATCACATGCAGCAACTCGGCATCGCTCTGGGCCAGGACCTCCAATGCACTGCCCTGGTTGTGGTCGGCCAGATCGCCCGCCGTCGCCTGGGAGTTATCAACGGTCTGTTGCAGATGTTCGGCAATGGCGCTGAAACGGCTGGTCAGTTCAATGATGGCGGTTTCGGTCTCGGTGCGTGAGCTTTCGATTTGCCGGGACCAGATGGGAATGGCTTCGAGGCAGACCGCCTCCAGGCCACCGGTGGGTGCCGTGTCGGTGGTGGTCTGGGCGGCTTGGGTGTCACTCAACATCCGGGCCGATAATTGCCGGTAGTGGCGCTGGCTCAGGAATCCAACGAAACCGCCCACCAGCAACAAGCCGGCCGACCAGGCCAGGTTGGCGGGACGCCAGTCGCTCAGCAGCAGCACGCACACAGCACAGGCAGCGGGGACCAGGGGCATCCAAAAGAAAGCGCCGGCCTGGGGGATAGGCCGCAAAGTCTGCAGATTGTCGGATGACGACATGGGGTTCCTCCCTGACTCAGTTGAACAAAGCTCCACTGAACAACAAGATTATCCGCCATGACCCGGACCTGCTTGAGCATGGCACAGGGTCAGTCGTCGGATAGTGGTAAAACGTCCAATTTCGGGATAAGGCACAATGCCATCTACCAGCACAGACCCTAGAGTGTAGACGGGCTTGCTGAATACAAAAGAGGAAATTTGCTTTAAATCGTGAAGAGAGGCACATCACCAACGCGCAACCGGGTGGCTATCACGGACAGAATTGATATCTCGACTACATTTCATGTGATGCAGGATCCGAAGGCCACGCTCCAGAGTCACGGACGCAGTACATGACGAGATGGGAGAACCGTAATGGATTACCTGACCAACTTATTGCGTTCCGACGGATTCATGCCCCATGGGCACTGCTATTTATGGATACCTGAACTGCTGTGGACGAATATTATTTCGGACACCCTGATTGCGTTTGCCTATATGACGATCCCGATCACCCTTGTCTACTTTATCCGGAAAAGGCGTGATATCCCGTTTGACTGGATGTTCGCTGCCTTTGGGGTATTTATCCTCGCGTGTGGCAGCACCCATGTAATGGAGATATGGACCATATGGCATCCCAGCTACTGGCTCTCGGCCCTGATCAAAGCCATTACCGCGGTCGCCTCCTGTATCACCGCCATACTCCTGATCAAACTGATCCCTGCGGCACTGCTGATCCCGAGCCCGCAACAGCTGGCCAAGGTCAATGACGAATTGAGAAACACCCATGCCAAACTGGTTTCCACGGCCCGTCAGGCAGGCATGGCAGAAATCGCCACCAACGTGCTGCATAACATCGGTAATGTCCTCAACAGTGTGAATATATCGGCGGAACTGGTCAGCAGCCGGGTGCGCGGCTCCAAAGCCCAGGGGCTGGGCAAGGTGGCTCATCTGATGAGCGAACACGTCGACGATTTGAGCGACTTTCTTACCGGTGACCAGAAAGGAAAGATGCTGCCCGACTATCTGCTCAGGCTGGCGGAGGCCATCACAGCGGAGCGAGAGGCGATTATCGAAGAGCTGGATCAGCTCACCAAAGGTATCAACCATATCAAGGGTATCGTCGCGGCCCAACAGGCCTACGCCGGAGCGTCCAGTTTGCTCGAGCCGGTACAGCTAAAGGATCTGTTTGAGGAAGCGCTGAAGATAAGCGCCCCTCCGCATGAGGTGACGGTGCTGAGGGAGTTGGCCGAAGTGCCCGTGCTGTCGCTGGACAAGCGTCGGGTGCTGGAAATACTGATCAACCTCATCAACAACGCCAAGCATGCAATGAGCGGAGTACCCGGACGGCAACACCAGATCATCTTGCGCGTGCATTGGGAGCCAGGAAAAAGCGTTCAGATCCAGGTCGTGGACAACGGCGAGGGCATTGCAGCGGAAAACCTGATACGTATCTTTTCCCATGGATTCACCACTCGCAAAGACGGCCACGGCTTTGGCCTGCATAGCTGCGTGATGGCCGCACATGAAATGGGCGGTAGTTTGACCGTGCGTAGCGAGGGGGTGGGTAAGGGGGCGACCTTTACGCTTGAAATCCCGATAAAAATAACAACGGAGTCTTGGTGCGCAGGGTAGACAGCGTCGGCAGAAAGTCGGCCCGTTGCATGAGCAGACTGCCAATCTCTAATTTCGGCGCATTTTCAGCCGATGGCACGGCAACGATTTCCTGCAACCTGATCCCGAAATGCTTTACCAAACCAAAAAAAAAGGCCAATGCTAAGCATTGGCCTTTTTCCATTTCTCGACACCCGATCAGAAATCCAGGTTCGACACCGCCAACGCATTGCTCTCGATAAAGTCACGACGTGGCTCTACCGCATCGCCCATCAGCGTGTTGAAGATCTGGTCCGCACCGACGGCGTCTTCGATCGTCACTTTCAGCATCCGGCGAACCGCTGGGTCCATGGTGGTTTCCCACAACTGGTCCGGGTTCATCTCACCCAGCCCTTTGTAGCGCTGGATGGTGTGGCGCTTGGTGCTTTCGGCCATCAACCAGTCCAGGGCTTCCTTGAACTCGGTCACGGCTTTCTTGCGTTCGCCACGCTGGATGTAGGCGCCGTCATCGAGCAAGGTGCTCAACTGCGCGCCCAGGGTCACAACGGTCTTGTAGTCGTTGCTGCCGAAGAAGTCGCGGTTGAAGGTGACGTAGTTGGACAGGCCGTGGGAGATCAGTTCGACCTCCGGCAGCCAGACGTTACGTTCACGGTCTTCGCGCAGGCTGGCTTTGTAGACCAGGCCGGACTTCTCGTTCAGACGCAGACGGACTTCGTACTTGGCCAACCATTCCTGCATCGCGGCGTGATCGCCCAACTGCTCCAGGCTCACCGCCGGCAGGTAGATGAAGTGCTCGGTCAGTTCCTGTGGGTACAGGCGCGACAGACGCTTGAGGGTCTTCATCACCATGCGGAAGTCATTCACCAGACGTTCCAGCGCTTCACCGGAAATACCCGGTGCGTCTTCGTTCAGGTGCAGGCTCGCATCTTCCAGGGCCGACTGCGTCATGTACTCTTCCATGGCGTCGTCGTCTTTGATGTATTGCTCTTGCTTGCCTTTCTTGACCTTGTACAACGGCGGCTGGGCGATGTAGATGTAGCCACGCTCGATCAGCTCCGGCAACTGACGGAAGAAGAAGGTCAGCAGCAGGGTACGGATGTGCGAACCGTCGACGTCGGCATCGGTCATGATGATGATGTTGTGGTAACGCAGCTTCTCGATGTTGTACTCGTCGCGGCCGATACCGCAACCCAACGCAGTGATCAGTGTGCCCACTTCCTGGGACGAGATCATCTTGTCGAAACGGGCTTTTTCCACGTTGAGGATCTTGCCCTTCAACGGCAGGATCGCCTGGGTGCGACGGTTACGACCCTGCTTGGCGGAACCGCCAGCAGAGTCACCTTCCACCAGGTAGAGTTCGGAAAGGGCAGGGTCTTTTTCCTGGCAGTCCGCCAGTTTGCCCGGCAGGCCGGCAATATCCAGCGCACCTTTACGACGGGTCATCTCACGGGCTTTACGCGCCGCTTCACGGGCACGGGCGGCATCGATCATCTTGCCGACCACCAGCTTGGCTTCGTTCGGGTTTTCCAGCAGGAAGTCCGAGAAGTACTTGCCCATTTCCTGTTCGACCGCGGTCTTCACTTCGGACGAGACCAGCTTGTCCTTGGTCTGGGAGCTGAACTTCGGATCCGGCACCTTGACCGAAATGATCGCGGTCAGGCCTTCGCGGGCATCGTCACCGGTGGTAGCGACCTTGTGCTTCTTCGCCAGGCCTTCCGCTTCGATGTAGGTGTTCAGGTTACGCGTCAGTGCGGAACGGAAACCCACCAGGTGAGTACCGCCATCGCGCTGCGGAATGTTGTTGGTGAAGCACAACAGGTTCTCGTTGAAGCTGTCGTTCCACTGCAGGGCGATTTCCACGCCGATGCCGTCTTCACGCTGGACGTTGAAGTGGAACACCTGGTTGACCGGGGTCTTGTTGGTGTTCAGGTATTCAACGAACGCCCGCAGGCCGCCTTCATACTTGAACAGCTCTTCCTTGCCGCTGCGCTCGTCCTTGAGGACGATGCCGACACCGGAGTTGAGGAAAGACAGTTCACGAATCCGCTTGGCCAGGATGTCCCAGCTGAAGTGGATGTTCTTGAAGGTTTCGGCGGAGGCCTTGAAGTGAATCTCGGTACCGGTGGTTTCGCTGTCGCCGACGGTTCGCATCGGTTCCTGTGGCACACCGTGGACGTAGGTCTGTTCCCAGATCTTGCCGCTGCGACGCACGGTCAGCACCAGCAATTCGGAGAGGGCGTTCACTACCGACACACCCACGCCGTGCAAACCGCCGGAGACTTTATAGGAGTTGTCGTCGAACTTACCGCCGGCGTGCAGCACGGTCATGATGACCTCGGCCGCGGAAACGCCTTCTTCTTTATGCACGTCTACCGGAATGCCGCGACCGTTGTCGCGTACGGTGATGGACTCATCCGGGTGGATGATGATGCTGATTTCGTCGCAATGGCCGGCGAGGGCTTCGTCGATGGAGTTGTCGACCACCTCGAACACCATGTGGTGCAGACCGCTACCATCATCGGTGTCGCCAATGTACATACCGGGACGTTTGCGTACGGCATCCAAACCTTTCAGCACCTTGATGCTGGTCGAGTCGTACGTATTTTCTTCGCTCATGCCTTCACTCCCGATGGTCGTGGGTCTGGGTGATACAGCCTTGTTCCACGTGGAACAAAGCGACTGGCGTTTCCGTCTGCCAGCCTTCCCTCAATAATTCGTGGTCTACACAGGTGATAAACACCTGGCAGCGTAAGTCTTCCAGCAAGCGACAGAGTGCACGACGGTGTTGCTCGTCCAGCTCGGACGGCAGGTCATCCACCAGATAAATACACTGACCGCGCCGGGCCTGACTGACCAGGTGCCCCTGAGCAATGCGCAAGGCACAGACCACCAGTTTCTGCTGACCCCGGGACAAGATGTCCGCGGCATTGTGTGCGCCCAATCGAAGACGCAAATCAGCTCGCTGTGGTCCGGCTTGGGTGTGACCCATTTGCTGGTCCCGGTGCAGGGAAGAGGCGAGCACGGCGCTCAGTTCCTTCTCTTTGTCCCAACCACGGTAATAGCTCAGCGTTAAGCCCTCGAGTTCGACTAGCTCGCTCAAGGTTTGCTCAAAGACTGGTTTCAAGACTTTGATGTAAGCGCGGCGGTACTCATCGATTTCGGCGCTGGCCAGGCACAGTTCCCGGTCCCAGGCCGCTTGCGAAGCGGCGTCAAGTGTACCATGCCGCAGCCATGAGTTCCGCTGCCGCAGGGCCTTCTGCAAGCGCTGCCAGGTCGACATGAAACGAGGTTCCACGTGGAACACACCCCAGTCGAGGAACTGTCGACGGATCTTCGGGGCCCCTTCGAGCAGGCGGAAGCTGTCCGGGTTGATCAGTTGCAGTGGCAGGATTTCCGCCAGTTGCGCCGCGCTCTTGGCGTTCTGCCCATCGATGCGGATCTGGAATTCGCCCTGGCGGTCCCGTGATATCCCCAACGCGCTGTGCCCGCCCTCGGCCAACTCCACCTGACCGAAGACCGTGCAGGCGAGTTGTTCGTACTGGATCACCGGTAGCAGACGGGTACTGCGAAACGAGCGCGCGAGCCCGAGCAGATGCAGCGCTTCGAGCACGCTGGTTTTTCCGCTGCCGTTGGCGCCGTAAAGGATATTGATACGCGGGGAGGGGGAGAAGGTCACCGGCTGCAGATTACGCACCGCGGTGACCGAAACACGACTGAGGGACATCTAGCGTTGGCTGGACATGGGCAGGCGCGACACCGTTACAGGCGCATCGGCATGACGACGTAGGCGGAGTCGTCGTTGTCCGACTCCTGCACCAGCGCGCTGCTGTTGGAGTCGGACAGGATCAGACGCACCTGCTCGGTGGTCATCACGCCCAGCACGTCCAGCAGGTAGCTGACGTTGAAGCCGATCTCCAGCGAACCGCCGTTGTAGTCGACGCTGATTTCTTCTTCCGCTTCTTCCTGCTCAGGGTTGTTGGCCTGGATCTTCAACTGACCGCTGGCCAGTTGCAGACGGATACCACGGTACTTCTCGTTGGACAGAATCGCGGTACGGCTGAAGGCTTCACGCAGTGCCTGGCGATCGCCGAGGACCAGCTTGTCGCCGCCTTTTGGCAGAACACGCTCGTAGTCCGGGAACTTGCCGTCCACCAGTTTGGAGGTGAAGGTGAATTCGCCTGTGGTTGCACGGATGTGGTGCTGACCGAGAACGATGCTCACGTTGCCTTCCGGCTCGGTCAGCAGGCGGGCCAATTCGAGGATGCCTTTACGCGGCACGATCACCTGGTGGCGATCCGGCTGACCGATATCGGCCTGCATCGAGCACATGGCCAGACGGTGACCGTCGGTGGCCACGGCACGGATAATACCGGCCGATACTTCCAGCAGCATGCCGTTGAGGTAGTAACGCACGTCCTGTTGGGCCATGGCGAAGCTGGTGCGTTCGATCAAGCGACGCAGCTTGCTCTGGGCGAGCTGGCAAGTCAGCGAGCCCGGGCCTTCTTCCACTGTCGGGAAATCGTTCGCCGGCAGGGTGGACAGGGTGAAGCGGCTACGACCGGCTTTCACCACCAGCTTCTGCTCGTCGAGCTTGATATCGATCAGGGCGTCGTTGGGCAGGCTCTTGCAGATGTCCATCAGCTTGCGCGCCGGTACGGTGATTTCACCCGGTTCCGCTGGCTCTTCGAGTTGGACGCGACCGACCAGCTCGACTTCCAGGTCGGTACCGGTCAGCGACAGTTGCTGGCCTTCGACGACCAGCAACACATTGGAGAGCACCGGCAAGGTCTGGCGGCGCTCGACGACGCCTGCGACCAGTTGCAGGGGTTTCAACAGGGCTTCGCGTTGAATAGTGAAATGCATGGTCTAGTCCCTTGCCTTAATAAGCTGCGCTGGTGTCATCAAGTGGTCAGTGTTCGCAGCAGGTTCTTGTAGTCCTCGCGGATGTCCGCGTCGGATTCCTTAAGTTCGTTGATCTTGCGGCATGCATGCAAGACCGTAGTATGGTCGCGCCCGCCGAAGACATCACCAATTTCAGGCAAGCTGTGGTTGGTGAGTTCCTTGGACAAGGCCATGGCGACCTGGCGTGGACGTGCCACCGAGCGCGAACGGCGCTTGGACAGCAGGTCGGAAATCTTGATCTTGTAGTATTCGGCCACCGTGCGCTGAATGTTATCCACAGACACCAGCTTGTCTTGCAGCGCCAGCAGGTCTTTCAGCGATTCGCGGATCAGCTCGATGGTGATGTCGCGGCCCATGAAGTGCGAGTGAGCGATCACCCGCTTCAGCGCGCCTTCGAGTTCACGGACGTTGGAACGAATACGTTGGGCAATGAAGAACGCCGCGTCGTGGGGCAGGTCGACTTTCGCCTGGTCGGCCTTCTTCATCAGGATCGCGACCCGGGTCTCCAGCTCCGGCGGCTCGACCGCCACGGTCAGGCCCCAGCCGAAGCGCGACTTCAGGCGCTCTTCCAGGCCTTCGATCTCTTTCGGATAACGATCGCTGGTCAGGATCACCTGCTGACCGCCTTCAAGCAAGGCGTTGAAGGTGTGGAAAAACTCTTCCTGGGACCGTTCCTTGCGGGCGAAGAATTGAATGTCGTCGATCAGCAAGGCATCCACCGAACGGTAGAAGCGCTTGAACTCATTGATGGCGTTGAGCTGCAAAGCCTTGACCATGTCCGCGACGAAACGCTCCGAATGCAGGTAGACCACCTTGGCATTCGGGTTCTTCTTTAATAGGTGGTTACCCACGGCGTGCATCAAGTGGGTCTTACCCAGGCCGACGCCGCCATAAAGGAAGAGCGGGTTGTAGCCGTGCTTGGGGTTATCCGCCACCTGCCAGGCCGCGGCCCGGGCCAATTGGTTGGACTTACCCTCGACGAAGTTCTCAAAGGTAAAGGTGCGGTTCAGGTAGCTGGTGTGCTTGAGCGCGCCTTCTACCTGGACAGTACGCTGTTCGGCACGCACCGGGGCCTGTTGCGAACTGGCGCCGGCCATCGGATCGAAGCTGTCGCGGGACGGTTCCTGGCTGACCTCGACCGCGGTCTTCGGGGTCGGTGCCGGCTGCGCGGTCGGCGTGGCAGTCACCACAACGGGCGCCGGAGCACTGGCGGCCATGGCCTGGGAAGCCGCGGCGGCCAACGGGGCATTGGGCGCGGCACGCGGAGCGGAACTGCGCTTGCTGCCTATTAATAAGGAAAGCGCAGGCGCCAGGCCGTTGCCATGCTCGTTCAACAGTTCGAGCAAACGTCCCAGGTACTTTTCGTTGACCCAGTCGAGCACAAAACGGTTCGGTGCATAGACACGCAACTCGTCGCCTTCGGCTTCGACCTGTAGTGGACGGATCCAGGTGTTGAATTGCTGGGCAGGCAGCTCATCACGCAGAAGCTCCACGCACTGCTGCCAAAGTTCCACTGACACGGATATCCCCTAAGTTGAAAGCCGGTGAGGCAAAAACAAGCGGCCATTGTACCGGCAGGCCGAGCACTTATCCACATGTAGGTTGCAGGGACAACCTGAAGAATCAACCGCTTATCGGTGGACAAAGCGACCAATGGTATGTGCATAAGCTCTGTGGATAACCGCCCCTGAGGGCGTTGCACAAGTGGGGGCGAAAGTCTGTGGGTAACTGGCCTGTGGATAACATGGCATTCCACACACAGCTTATCCGACAGCGCGGCACAGGCGGAGCACCGCTTACCCACCCAGTTGTCATCCTCTGTACAGTAGGTGTTTCATGGCCTCAAGGTACTTATCCACAGGTAATGGCCTCCTAAGCTTCTATAAGCTTTACAGAAAAGCTTTAAATAATTCCCTTCTTTATTCTTATATCTAGGTCATGGTGGGTACCAGGCAGATCGGGCCGAATATCTATATGAAGTAAAAGCTGGTTGGAAATTGACCTGCGGGCTTGCTTTCTCTAGAATCCCCGGTCTCTTAAAACGGGGGCCATTCCGGCCCGTTGTGACGAACCAGGTAGCAACGCCATGAAACGTACTTTCCAACCCAGCACTATCAAACGCGCCCGCACCCACGGCTTCCGTGCTCGCATGGCCACCAAAAACGGTCGTGCCGTCCTGTCGCGTCGCCGCGCCAAAGGCCGTGCTCGTCTGGCAGTTTGATAATCCGGCGCGGGTGGTGAGTCAGGACTTCAGTCGGGAAAAGCGTCTGCTTACTCCTCGGCATTTCAAGGCAGTCTTTGACTCCCCCACCGGCAAGGTTCCGGGGAAAAATCTCCTGCTCCTTGCGCGCAACAACGATCTGGATCATCCCCGTCTGGGGCTGGTTATCGGTAAAAAGAGCGTCAAGCTCTCCGTTGAGCGCAATCGCCTGAAACGTCTGATGCGCGAGTCGTTCCGACTGCACCAGGATTCACTGGTCGGCTGGGACATCGTTATCGTCGCGCGCAAAGGTCTGGGCGATATCGAAAACCCTGAATTGATCCAGCATTTCGGCAAACTCTGGAAACGCTTGGCCCGTACGGCGCCAGCGGCACCTGTAGTCAAAACCGAAACTGTGGGGGTAGACAGCCCAGATGCGTAAACTGGCCCTCGTTCCGATCCAGTTTTATCGCTATGCCATCAGTCCCTTGATGGCCAATCACTGTCGTTTCTACCCCAGTTGTTCTTGCTACGCGTATGAAGCCATCGAAACTCATGGACTCCTGCGCGGTGGCTGGCTGACCGTTCGTCGCTTAGGTCGCTGTCATCCGTGGAATGCCGGTGGTTATGACCCGGTTCCACCAATCCCTACCTCCCGTTCTTCTTCGATGGCCGAGTAATCATGGATATCAAACGCACGATCCTGATCGTCGCCCTGGCAATCGTGACCTATGTCGGGGTCCTCAAATGGAACCAGGACTACGGTCAGGCTGCCCTGCCGACCCAGAATGTCGCTTCCAGCACCACCGTTCCCGGCTTGCCGGACTCGGTAGCTGGCAACAAAACAAGCGCCAGTGATGACATTCCACGTGCAGCCAATGACACCAGTGCACCTGTTGAAGCGCCGGTGGCTGCCAGCAACGACCTCATCCATATCAAAACGGATGTGCTCGACCTGGCTATCGATCCAAAAGGTGGGGATGTTGCCCAGCTGAAGCTGCCGCTTTATCCACGTCGTCAGGACCATCCGGAAATTCCTTTCCAGTTGTTCGACAACGGTGGCGAGCGTACCTACCTGGCCCAGAGCGGCCTGATTGGCGCCAACGGCCCGGATGCAAGTTCGGCCGGTCGCCCGCTGTACGCTTCGGCACAGAAAAGTTATCAACTGGCTGACGGTCAGGACCAACTGTCCGTCGACCTGAAATTCAGCGAGAACGGCGTCAATTACATCAAGCGTTTCACCCTGAAACGCGGCCTGTATGACGTAACCGTGTCTTATCTGATCGACAACGAAAGCGCCCAGCCCTGGTCGGGTGCGATGTTCGCCCAGCTGAAACGTGACAACAGCGTCGATCCATCCTCCAGCACTGCCACCGGTACCGCGACCTACCTGGGCGCCGCCCTGTGGACAAGTTCGGAGCCGTACAAAAAAGTGTCGATGAAAGATATCGACAAGGGCCAGCTGAAGGAAACCGTTCAAGGTGGCTGGGTTGCCTGGCTGCAACACTACTTCGTGACCGCCTGGATTCCGGCCAAGGGCGACAGCAATGTCGTGACCACGCGCAAGGATAGCCAAGGCAACTACATCATTGGCTACACCGGTCCTTCGCTGACCCTGGCCCCAGGCCAGAAAACCGAGACCAGCGCCATTCTGTACGCCGGCCCGAAAAGCCAAGCCGTGCTGAAACAGTTGTCCCCAGGCCTGGAATTGACGGTCGACTACGGCATCCTGTGGTTTATCGCCCAACCGATCTTCTGGTTGCTGCAACATATCCACAGCCTGCTGGGTAACTGGGGCTTCTCGATCATTGTCCTGACCATGCTGATCAAGGGTCTGTTCTTCCCATTGTCGGCGGCCAGCTACAAATCGATGGCGCGCATGCGTGCCGTGGCGCCGAAACTGGCGGCACTGAAAGAGCAACATGGCGACGACCGGCAGAAAATGTCGCAAGCCATGATGGAGCTGTACAAGAAAGAGAAGATCAATCCACTGGGCGGCTGCTTGCCGATCCTGGTGCAGATGCCGGTTTTCCTTTCCCTGTACTGGGTGTTGCTGGAAAGCGTTGAAATGCGCCAGGCACCGTTCATCCTGTGGATTACCGACCTGTCGATCAAGGATCCGTTCTTCATCCTGCCGATCATCATGGGCGCAACCATGTTTATCCAGCAGCGTCTGAACCCGACTCCGCCGGATCCGATGCAGGCCAAGGTGATGAAGCTGATGCCGATCATCTTCACCTTCTTCTTCCTGTGGTTCCCTGCAGGTCTGGTGCTGTACTGGGTTGTGAACAACTGCCTGTCCATCACCCAACAGTGGTACATCACACGTAAGATCGAAGCGGCTACCAAGAAAGCCACTGCGTAACCTACTCTGTGGATAACCACTCAAAACGCCCCCTAGTGGGGCGTTTTGCTATCTGTCATTTCCTAGTGTCGAGACCTGCGTCATGAGCATTCCTCGGGAAACCATCGCTGCCGTTGCCACTGCCCAGGGCCGTGGCGGGGTCGGTATTGTCCGAATTTCCGGGCCTTTGGCGCACACCGCGGCACTGGCCATCGTCGGTCGCGAGTTGAAACCGCGCTACGCCCACTACGGTCCGTTCCTGGATGGCAGCGGTGATGTGCTCGATGAAGGCATCGCGCTGTATTTCCCGGGTCCGAACTCCTTTACCGGTGAAGATGTGCTCGAGCTGCAGGGCCACGGTGGTCCGGTGGTCCTGGATATGCTGCTGCAACGTTGCCTGCAGCTGGGCTGTCGGTTGGCCCGGCCAGGTGAATTCAGCGAGCGGGCCTTTCTCAATGACAAACTCGACCTGGCCCAGGCCGAGGCGATTGCCGATCTGATCGAGGCCAGTTCCGCACAGGCAGCCCGCAATGCCCTGCGTTCATTGCAAGGCGCCTTTTCCATGCGTGTGCATAACCTCACCGAGCAACTGATCGGCCTGCGGATCTATGTGGAAGCGGCCATCGACTTTCCCGAGGAAGAAATCGACTTCCTTGCCGACGGTCATGTGCTGGCCTTGCTCGATGCGGTGCGCAACGAGTTATCCACAGTGATGCGTGAAGCCGGGCAGGGTGCCTTGTTGCGCGACGGCATGACGGTGGTGATTGCCGGCCGGCCGAATGCCGGAAAATCCAGCCTGCTCAATGCCCTGGCCGGACGCGAGGCGGCGATCGTCACCGAGATTGCCGGCACCACCCGCGATGTTCTGCGTGAACATATCCACATCGACGGCATGCCCCTGCACGTGGTGGATACCGCCGGTTTACGGGATACCGACGACCAAGTGGAAAAAATTGGCGTGGAACGTGCGCTCAAGGCCATTGGCGAGGCCGATCGGGTGTTGCTGGTAGTAGATGCAACGGCGCCGGAGGCTGTGGATCCTTTTGCCTTGTGGCCGGAATTCCTCGAACAGCGGCCTGATCCGGCCAAGGTGACCTTGATCCGCAACAAGGCTGACCTGAGTGGCGAGGCCATGGCGATGGAAGTCAGCGAAGATGGCCATGTCACCATCAGCTTGAGCGCCAAGGTCGGTGGCGAGGGACTGGAGCTGTTGCGCGAGCACCTCAAGGCCTGCATGGGTTATGAACAGACCTCCGAAAGCAGCTTCAGCGCCCGTCGCCGCCATCTGGAAGCCCTACGGCATGCCAGTGCGGCCCTGGAGCACGGTCACGCACAGTTGACCTTGGCGGGTGCTGGCGAGCTGTTGGCCGAGGATCTGCGTCACGCTCAGCAGTTCCTCGGCGAGATTACTGGCGCATTCAGCTCGGATGACCTGTTGGGGCGGATCTTTTCCAGCTTCTGCATCGGTAAATAGTCTTACCTGCAGCAACCGTATCCCTTGTAGGAACAGGGCTTGCCCGCGAAAGCGTTCCTGAGATCGCTAAAAGCTTCGCTGGCAAGCCATGCTCCTACAGGTTTCGTTGTGTTCCCAAGATCGAATGCCGCTACGTCAGGTATTGCGGCGCCCTAAGATCGCTCTCGCTCCTACATTTCTTTGCCGGCCGGATGATTCCAGATCGTTCCGGCGGCTTTCGGCTGTCTGGGATTTACCCCATCAGACGTTTTTCTGTGGATTAAGCCCTGTGAATAACCCCGCCTCAGCTCGGTTGATAACAGGGCCTGAAAACTGAGGATGAACCCGTCTGTGGATAACCACCGGTTTAATCCACAGGCTCAGGCCGGTTATCCCAAACCCTCGTGACCACATGACCACAGACTTTTGAATCTCTGTACACATTGATAAATAAGGCCTGTAGCACCTTATCCACAGAAAGGGTGCCCACTAAGAATAAACATAAAAACAAAGATCTTATAAATTTCTTTCTTTTTAATTTCTATTATCCGCCAGTCATCCACAGCTGGTTAAATTTTGTGCAAAGGGTTCTTTAGGAGGGGGGAAGTCCCTATACTTGACGACCTGGCTCAAAAAAGTGGGCCGACCCTATTCCTAATTACCTACTTGAAGCAGGCACGAGGTGCGTGGTGGATTTCCCTTCCCGTTTTGAAGTGATCGTCATCGGCGGCGGTCATGCCGGTACCGAGGCAGCACTGGCGTCCGCACGCATGGGGGCAAAAACCCTGCTGCTGACGCATAACGTGGAAACCCTCGGTGCCATGAGCTGCAACCCCGCGATCGGCGGGATTGGCAAAAGCCATCTGGTCAAGGAAATCGATGCCCTCGGCGGCGCGATGGCCATCGCCACCGATAAGGGCGGTATCCAGTTCCGTGTCTTGAACAGCCGCAAAGGCCCAGCCGTGCGCGCTACCCGCGCCCAGGCCGACCGCGTTCTGTACAAAGCGGCTGTACGCGAGATCCTGGAGAACCAGCCGAACCTGTGGATATTTCAACAGGCCGCTGACGACCTGATCGTCGAGCAGGACCAGGTCCGTGGTGTCGTCACTCAGATGGGCCTGCGTTTCTTCGCCGAATCCGTGGTTTTGACCACCGGGACCTTCCTCGGCGGACTTATCCACATAGGCATGCAGAACTATTCCGGCGGCCGTGCCGGTGATCCACCGTCGATTGCCCTGGCCCAACGTCTGCGGGAACTGCCATTGCGTGTCGGCCGCCTGAAAACCGGTACGCCACCGCGCATTGACGGTCGTTCCGTGGATTTCTCGGTGATGTCCGAACAACCTGGGGATACACCGATCCCGGTGATGTCGTTCATGGGCTCGAAAGAGCAGCATCCACGGCAGGTCAGTTGCTGGATTACCCACACCAATGCCCGCACCCACGAAATCATTGCTGCGAACCTCGATCGTTCGCCGATGTATTCCGGGGTGATCGAAGGCATCGGTCCGCGTTATTGCCCGTCCATCGAAGACAAGATCCATCGCTTTGCCGACAAGGAAAGCCATCAGGTCTTTATCGAACCCGAAGGCCTGACCACCCATGAGCTGTACCCGAACGGGATATCCACATCCCTGCCGTTCGACGTGCAGTTGCAGATCGTCCAATCGATCCGCGGCATGGAAAACGCCCATATCGTGCGTCCCGGTTATGCCATCGAATACGACTACTTCGATCCCCGTGACCTGAAGTACAGCCTGGAAACCAAGGTGATCGGCGGTCTGTTCTTCGCCGGGCAGATCAACGGCACCACCGGTTACGAAGAAGCCGGCGCCCAAGGTTTGCTCGCCGGGGCCAACGCCGCATTGCGCGCCCAGGGCAAGGACAGCTGGTGTCCGCGTCGCGACGAGGCGTACATCGGTGTGCTGGTCGACGACCTGATTACCCTCGGTACCCAGGAACCGTATCGGATGTTCACTTCCCGCGCCGAATACCGTCTGATCCTGCGCGAAGACAACGCCGACCTGCGTCTGACCGAGAAAGGTCGCGAGCTGGGTCTGGTCGACGACGTGCGTTGGGCCGCTTTCTGCAAGAAACGCGAAAGCATCGAGCTGGAAGAACAGCGCCTGAAAAGCACCTGGGTCCGCCCGGGCACCGAGCAGGGCGATGCCATTGCCGAAAAGTTCGGCACGCCGCTGACCCACGAATACAATTTGCTGAACCTGCTGAGCCGTCCGGAAATCGACTACGCTGGTCTGGTCGCCGTGACCGGGCAGGGCGCCGAGGATCCGCAAGTCGCCGAGCAGGTCGAGATCAAGACCAAATACGCCGGTTATATCGATCGCCAGCAGGACGAAATCGCTCGTCTGCGCGCCAGTGAAGACACCAAGCTGCCTGTGGATATCGAGTACACCGGTATTTCCGGGCTGTCCAAGGAGATCCAGAGCAAGCTCAGCGCAACCCGTCCGGAGACCCTGGGCCAGGCTTCGCGGATCCCCGGTGTGACGCCGGCGGCGATTTCCCTGTTGATGATTCACCTGAAAAAACGCGGCGCCGGCCGTCAGTTGGAGCAAAGCGCTTGAGTTCGTTGGTTACTTCGCAACACGCAGAAGAGTTATCCACAGGTGCCCGCCAGCTCGGCATCGAGTTGAGTGAAACCCAGCACGCCTTGCTGCTGGGTTATCTGGCCCTGTTGATCAAATGGAACCAGGCCTACAACCTCACCGCCGTTCGCGATCCCGACGAAATGGTCTCGCGCCATCTGCTCGACAGCCTGAGCGTGATGTCCTTCGTCGAAAACGGCCGCTGGCTCGATGTCGGCAGTGGCGGCGGGATGCCGGGGATACCCCTGGCGATCCTGTTTCCCGATTCACAAGTGACCTGCCTGGACAGCAACGGCAAGAAAACCCGTTTCCTGACCCAGGTCAAACTCGAACTCAAACTGGATAACCTGCAAGTTATCCACAGCCGGGTCGAAGCCTTCCAGCCGCCGCAGCCGTTCAACGGGATCATTTCCCGGGCCTTCAGCAGCATGGAGAACTTCACCGGCTGGACTCGCCACCTCGGCGACGCTGATACACGCTGGCTGGCAATGAAGGGCGTCCATCCCGCCGATGAGCTGGTAGCATTGCCGGCAGACTTCCACCTCGATAGCGAACACGCCTTGGCCGTACCCGGTTGCCAAGGCCAACGCCATCTGCTGATACTGCGCCGCACGGCATGATTGGGAACACAAGCAAGAATGGCTAAGGTATTCGCGATAGCGAACCAGAAAGGTGGCGTGGGCAAGACCACCACCTGCATCAACCTCGCAGCATCCCTGGTCGCCACCAAGCGTCGGGTGCTGCTGATCGACCTCGATCCACAGGGCAACGCCACCATGGGTAGCGGTGTGGATAAGCACGGCCTGGAAAACTCCATCTACGATGTGCTGATTGGCGAATGCGACCTGGCCCAGGCCATGCACTTCTCCGAGCACGGCGGTTATCAACTGCTGCCGGCCAACCGCGACCTGACGGCGGCCGAAGTGGTGCTGCTGGAAATGCAGATGAAGGAAAGCCGTCTGCGCAACGCCCTGGCGCCGATTCGCGAGAATTACGACTTCATCCTCATCGACTGCCCGCCGTCGCTGTCGATGCTGACCCTCAATGCGCTGGTGGCCGCCGATGGGGTAATTATCCCCATGCAGTGCGAATACTTTGCCCTGGAAGGACTCAGCGACCTTGTGGATAACATCAAGCGCATCGCCGAGTTGCTCAATCCGGAGCTGAAAGTCGAAGGCTTGCTGCGGACCATGTACGACCCGCGTCTGAGTTTGATGAACGACGTTTCCGCACAGCTCAAGGAACATTTCGGTGATCAGCTGTACGACACCGTGATCCCGCGCAACATCCGTCTGGCCGAAGCTCCCAGCTACGGCATGCCAGCGCTGGCATACGACAAACAATCCCGTGGCGCCGTGGCCTACCTGGCCCTGGCGGGCGAGATGGTTCGTCGTCAACGCCGCCCTTCACGCACCGCAGCTCCGGCAACTTAAGGAATCCCCATGGCCGTCAAGAAACGAGGTCTCGGACGTGGACTGGATGCACTGCTGAGTGGTCCGACTGTCAGTTCGCTGGAAGAACAGGCCGTCCAGGCCGATCAACGGGAGTTGCAGCACCTGCCGCTGGACCTGATCCAGCGCGGCAAGTACCAGCCGCGCCGCGATATGGACCCCCAGGCACTGGAAGAACTGGCGCAGTCGATCAAGGCCCAGGGCGTGATGCAGCCGATCGTGGTACGCCCCGTCGGCGGCGGTCGCTTTGAAATCATTGCCGGCGAACGCCGCTGGCGCGCCAGCCAGCAGGCCGGGCAGGAAACCATTCCGGCCATGGTCCGCGATGTGCCGGACGAAACCGCCATCGCCATGGCGCTGATCGAGAACATCCAGCGCGAAGACCTCAACCCGATCGAGGAAGCCGTGGCCCTGCAGCGCTTGCAGCAGGAATTCCAGCTGACCCAGCAACAGGTTGCCGAAGCCGTGGGCAAGTCCCGCGTGACCGTGGCCAACTTGCTGCGCCTGATCGCGTTGCCGGAAGTGATCAAGACCATGTTGTCCCACGGCGACCTGGAAATGGGTCATGCCCGGGCCTTGCTCGGTTTGCCGGATGACCGGCAGGTCGAAGGGGCGCGACATGTTGTCGCACGGGGTCTCACGGTGCGCCAAACCGAGGCACTGGTTCGCCAGTGGCTGAGCGGCAAACAGGAGCCTGTCGAGCCCGCCAAGGTCGACCCGGACATCAGTCGCCTGGAACAGCGCCTGGCAGAGCGGCTGGGCTCTTCGGTGCAGATTCGCCACGGCCAGAAAGGAAAAGGCCAACTGGTGATTCGCTATAACTCCCTGGATGAACTACAAGGGGTACTCGCCCATATCCGCTAAATCTGCTGAAACATTTCCTCATGTAGCGAGCAGTCGGAAATCACTACCCGACAGTTGAATAGGGGCTGAACCGCCCCTATACTCTGCGCGCATTTTGTCGGCACAATTTATGCCAAGTTATTGATGGTTGGCAGCCGACCCTTGAGGAGCGTGAGTGATGGAAACCCGCAGGCCAAACAGGTTGCCGTTCCATCGCTTGGCGGTATTTCCGGTTTTGTTGGCCCAGTTTGTCGTTTTGCTGGTGGCCGCTGTGGCGCTTTGGCAATGGCGCGGTGTCGTTGCCGGATACTCAGGACTCTGCGGAGGCCTGATAGCCTTGCTCCCCAATGTGTATTTTGCTCACAGGGCCTTTCGGTTTTCCGGCGCCCGAGCAGCCCAGTCCATCGTCCGGTCTTTTTATGCCGGCGAGGCGGGTAAATTGATTTTGACGGCAGTGCTGTTTGCACTGACGTTCGCAGGTGTGAAGCCATTGGCGCCGATAGCAGTCTTCGGTGTCTTCGTGCTGACCCAGTCGGTCAGCTGGTTCGCACCCGTGCTAATGAAAACAAGACTTTCGAGACCTTAGGGCGTTTGAGGCAACCATGTCAGCAGAAACAACCGCTTCGGGCTATATCCAGCACCACCTGCAGAACCTGACCTTCGGTCAGCTCCCTACTGGCGGCTGGGGCTTTGCCCATTCCGCAGCAGAGGCCAAGGCCATGGGCTTCTGGGCATTCCACCTGGATACTCTGGGCTGGTCTGTCGCACTGGGCCTGATCTTCATCCTTCTTTTCCGCATGGCGGCGAAGAAAGCCACCTCCGGTCAACCCGGCGCCCTGCAGAACTTCGTCGAAGTCCTGGTCGAGTTCGTCGACGGCAGCGTGAAGGACAGCTTCCACGGCCGTAGCCCGGTGATTGCACCGCTGGCCCTGACCATCTTCGTCTGGGTGTTCCTGATGAACGCCGTCGACCTGATCCCGGTCGACTGGATTCCACACCTGGCGATGCTGATCACCGGTGACGAGCACATCCCGTTCCGCGCCGTGTCGACCACCGACCCGAACGCGACCCTGGGCATGGCCTTCTCGGTCTTCGCACTGATCATTTTCTACAGCATCAAGATCAAGGGCCTCGGCGGTTTCATCGGCGAACTGACCCTGCACCCGTTCGGCAGCAAGAACATCTTCGTTCAAGCCCTGCTGATCCCGGTGAACTTCCTGCTGGAATTCGTCACCCTGATCGCCAAGCCGATCTCCCTGGCCCTGCGACTGTTCGGCAACATGTATGCCGGCGAGCTGGTGTTCATCCTGATCGCCGTGATGTTCGGCAGCGGCCTGCTCTGGCTCAGCGGCCTGGGCGTGGTGCTGCAATGGGCGTGGGCGGTGTTCCACATCCTGATCATCACCCTGCAGGCGTTCATCTTCATGATGCTGACCATCGTCTACCTGTCGATGGCACACGAAGAAAACCATTAAGAGCTGTCTCGGCAGCTCTGATGTCCCTGGCGCTTCGGCGCGGGGTGGCCCCGCAAGGGGCCGCGAAACGATTTGTTTTACCGCTTTAAATTAAAAAAACCTAAACCATACGACGTAAAAGTCGGGAGGAAAGATGGAAACTGTAGTTGGTCTAACCGCTATCGCTGTTGCACTGTTGATCGGCCTGGGCGCACTGGGTACCGCAATTGGTTTCGGCCTGTTGGGCGGCAAGTTCCTGGAAGGCGCCGCGCGTCAGCCAGAAATGGTTCCAATGCTGCAAGTCAAAATGTTCATCGTCGCCGGCCTGCTCGACGCCGTGACCATGATCGGTGTCGGTATCGCTCTGTTCTTCACCTTCGCGAACCCCTTCGTCGGTCAACTCGCTCACTAATCACTCGGATTTTTCGAGTGTATTGGTGTGATGGACAACGAACGAGCGAGGTGTTGGCGTGAACATTAATGCGACCCTGATTGGCCAGTCCGTTGCGTTCCTCATTTTTGTACTGTTTTGCATGAAGTTCGTGTGGCCTCCGGTCATCGCGGCACTGCACGAACGTCAGAAGAAGATCGCGGACGGATTGGACGCTGCCAGCCGAGCAGCTCGCGACCTGGAGTTGGCCCAAGAGAAAGCGGGTCATCAACTGCGCGATGCTAAAGCTCAGGCAGCTGAAATCATTGAGCAAGCCAAGAAACGCGGTAACCAGATCGTCGACGAGGCCCGTGAACAGGCTCGTGTCGAAGCTGACCGTGTGAAGGCTCAGGCTCAGGCCGAGATCGAACAGGAACTCAACAGTGTCAAAGACGCGCTGCGCGCCCAATTGGGCAGCCTGGTGGTCGACGGTGCTGGGAAGATCCTGGGCAAGTCAATCGATCAAAACGCGCACGCAGAGCTGGTTAACAAACTGGCTACTGAAATCTAAGCGAGGGCGATCATGGCAGAACTGACCACGTTGGCCCGACCTTACGCTAAGGCGGCCTTCGAGCACGCTCAGGCCCACCAGCAACTGGCCAATTGGTCAGCCATGCTCGGCCTGGCAGCAGCGGTGTCGGAAGACGACACCATGCAGCGCGTGCTCAAGGCCCCGCGACTGACGAGCGCAGAAAAGGCCACCACGTTCATTGACGTGTGTGGCGACAAGTTCGATGTCAAGGCACAGAATTTCATCCATGTCGTTGCTGAAAACGACCGTCTCCTGCTGTTGCCGGAGATTGCCGCTCTGTTCGACCTGTACAAGGCCGAACAAGAGAAATCGGTAGACGTGGAAGTCACCAGTGCTTTTGCATTGAACCAAGAACAGCAAGACAAACTCGCCAAGGTTCTCAGTGCACGACTCAATCGGGAAGTGCGCCTGCAAGTTGCGGAGGACGCCGCCCTGATTGGTGGCGTCGTGATCCGCGCCGGCGACCTGGTTATCGATGGCTCGGTTCGCGGCAAACTCGCGAGCCTGGCCGAAGCATTGAAATCTTGAGTTTGAAGGGGCAGCAGAGCAATGCAGCAACTCAATCCTTCCGAAATAAGTGAAATTATCAAGGGCCGCATCGACAAGCTCGATGTGACCTCCCAAGCCCGTAACGAAGGCACTGTCGTCAGCGTGTCTGACGGTATCGTGCGGATTCACGGTCTGGCCGACGTCATGTACGGCGAGATGATCGAGTTTCCGGGCGGCGTCTACGGTATGGCCCTCAACCTCGAGCAAGACTCCGTAGGTGCCGTGGTACTGGGCGCTTACACCAGTCTGGCTGAAGGCATGAGCGCCAAGTGCACCGGCCGCATCCTCGAAGTTCCGGTCGGTAAGGAACTGCTGGGTCGCGTTGTCGACGCACTGGGTAACCCGGTTGATGGCAAAGGTCCGCTGAACAACACCGAGACCGACGCGGTCGAGAAAGTTGCTCCAGGCGTGATCTGGCGTAAGTCGGTAGACCAGCCTGTACAGACTGGCTACAAGGCTGTCGATGCCATGATCCCGGTCGGCCGTGGCCAGCGCGAGCTGATCATCGGTGACCGTCAGATCGGTAAAACCGCTCTGGCGATCGACGCGATCATCAACCAGAAAGACAGCGGCATTTTCTGCGTCTACGTGGCTATCGGTCAGAAACAATCGACCATCGCCAACGTGGTTCGCAAGCTGGAAGAAAACGGCGCCCTGGCCAACACGATCATCGTGGCGGCCAGTGCTTCGGAATCTCCTGCGCTGCAGTTCCTGGCACCGTACTCCGGTTGCACCATGGGCGAATACTTCCGCGACCGCGGTGAAGACGCGCTGATCGTTTATGACGATCTGTCCAAGCAAGCAGTGGCTTACCGCCAGATTTCCCTGCTGCTGCGCCGTCCACCAGGCCGTGAAGCCTACCCAGGCGACGTGTTCTATCTCCACTCCCGTCTGCTGGAGCGCGCATCCCGCGTTTCGGAAGAGTACGTCGAGAAGTTCACCAAGGGCGCAGTGACTGGCAAGACCGGTTCCCTGACCGCGCTGCCGATCATCGAAACCCAGGCTGGCGACGTTTCCGCGTTCGTTCCGACCAACGTGATTTCCATCACCGACGGTCAGATCTTCCTGGAATCGGCCATGTTCAACTCCGGGATCCGTCCTGCTGTGAACGCCGGTGTTTCGGTATCCCGCGTAGGTGGTGCCGCTCAGACCAAGATCATCAAGAAGCTGTCCGGTGGTATCCGTACCGCTCTGGCTCAGTATCGTGAACTGGCGGCATTCGCCCAGTTCGCTTCTGACCTGGACGAAGCGACCCGCAAGCAACTTGAACACGGTCAGCGCGTTACCGAGCTGATGAAGCAGAAGCAATACGCGCCAATGTCGATTGCCGACATGTCGCTGTCGCTGTATGCCGCTGAGCGTGGGTTCCTGACTGACGTCGAAATCGCCAAGGTCGGTAGCTTCGAACAAGCGCTGATTGCTTACTTCAACCGCGATCATGCCGACTTGTTGGCCAAGATCAACGTGAAGGGTGACTTCAATGACGAGATCGACGCTGGCCTGAAGGCTGGTATCGAGAAGTTCAAGGCCACCCAAACCTGGTAAGCCGCAGCGGGAGCCGCAAGGCTCCCGCTTGCTAACCTGATAGGTGTTACATGGCAGGCGCAAAAGAGATTCGCAGTAAGATTGCGAGCATCAAAAGCACGCAAAAGATTACCAGCGCCATGGAAAAAGTGGCGGTCAGCAAAATGCGCAAGGCACAAATGCGCATGGCTGCTAGCCGTCCTTATGCGGAGCGTATCCGCCAGGTAATTGGGCATCTGGCCAACGCCAACCCGGAATACCGCCACCCGTTCATGGTCGACCGCGCCGTCAAGCGCGTCGGCTATGTCGTGGTGAGCAGTGACCGTGGTCTGTGCGGCGGCTTGAACACCAACCTGTTCAAGGCCCTGGTCAAGGACATGGCGGTAAACCGCGAAAACGGCGTCGAGATTGATCTGTGTGTGGTCGGTAGCAAGGGTGCGGCATTCTTCCGCAACTTCGGCGGTAACGTCGTCGCCGCTATCAGCCACCTGGGTGAAGAGCCGTCGATCAACGATCTGATCGGCAGCGTCAAGGTGATGCTGGATGCCTACCTGGACGGCCGTATTGATCGCCTGTCCGTGGTGTCCAACAAGTTCATCAACACCATGACCCAGCAGCCTACAGTGGAGCAGTTGATTCCTCTGGTGGCGACCCCGGATCAAGAACTCAAGCACCACTGGGACTATCTCTACGAACCGGACGCCAAAGAGCTGCTTGACGGCCTGATGGTGCGTTACGTGGAGTCGCAGGTCTACCAGGCGGTGGTCGAGAACAACGCGGCTGAACAAGCGGCGCGGATGATCGCGATGAAGAACGCTACCGACAACGCCGGTGATTTGATCAGCGATTTGCAGCTGATCTACAACAAGGCGCGTCAGGCTGCGATCACCCAAGAGATCTCGGAAATCGTCGGCGGCGCTGCCGCGGTTTAACGGTTCAAATATTCAGAGGATCCAGCTATGAGTAGCGGACGTATCGTTCAAATCATCGGCGCCGTTATCGACGTGGAATTTCCACGCGACAGCGTACCGAGCATCTACAACGCGCTGAAAGTACAAGGCGCGGAAACCACCCTGGAAGTTCAGCAGCAGCTGGGCGACGGCGTGGTGCGTACCATTGCGATGGGTTCCACCGAAGGCTTGAAGCGCGGTCTGGACGTTGTCGACTCTGGCGCTGCCATCTCCGTACCGGTCGGTAAAGCGACCCTGGGCCGGATCATGGACGTCCTCGGCAACCCGATCGACGAAGCTGGCCCGATCGACACCGAAGAGCGCTGGGGCATTCACCGTCCTGCGCCATCCTTCGCGGAACAAGCGGGCGGCAACGACCTGCTGGAAACCGGCATCAAGGTTATCGACCTGGTTTGCCCGTTCGCCAAGGGCGGTAAAGTCGGTCTGTTCGGTGGTGCCGGTGTCGGCAAGACCGTAAACATGATGGAACTGATCCGTAACATCGCCATCGAGCACAGCGGTTATTCCGTGTTCGCCGGTGTGGGTGAGCGTACCCGTGAGGGTAACGACTTCTACCACGAGATGAAGGACTCCAACGTTCTGGACAAAGTGGCACTGGTTTACGGTCAGATGAACGAGCCGCCGGGCAACCGTCTGCGCGTCGCCCTGACCGGCCTGACCATGGCCGAGAAGTTCCGTGACGAAGGTAACGACGTTCTGCTGTTCGTCGACAACATTTACCGTTACACCCTGGCCGGTACCGAAGTATCCGCACTGCTGGGCCGTATGCCTTCGGCAGTAGGTTACCAGCCGACCCTGGCTGAAGAGATGGGCGTGCTGCAAGAGCGCATCACTTCGACCAAGAACGGTTCGATTACCTCGATCCAGGCCGTCTACGTTCCCGCGGATGACTTGACCGACCCGTCGCCGGCGACCACCTTCGCCCACTTGGACGCCACCGTCGTACTGTCCCGTGACATCGCCTCCCTGGGTATCTACCCAGCGGTCGATCCTCTGGACTCGACTTCGCGCCAGCTGGACCCGAACGTGATCGGCAACGAGCACTACGAAACCGCTCGCGGCGTTCAGTACGTGCTGCAGCGTTACAAAGAGCTGAAAGACATCATCGCGATCCTGGGTATGGACGAACTGTCGGAGACCGACAAGCAGTTGGTATCCCGCGCTCGTAAGATCCAGCGCTTCCTGTCGCAGCCGTTCTTCGTGGCTGAAGTCTTCACCGGTGCCTCGGGTAAATACGTTTCCCTGAAAGACACCATTGCTGGCTTCAAAGGCATCCTCAACGGTGACTACGACCACCTGCCAGAACAAGCGTTCTACATGGTTGGCGGCATCGAAGAAGCGATCGAGAAAGCCAAGAAACTGTAATCCCGGCGCCCGGCAACGGGCGCTAATTTAGGTTGAGGCAATCAGATGGCTATGACAGTCCATTGCGATATCGTCAGTGCGGAAGGGGAGATCTTCTCCGGCCTGGTCGAGATGGTGATTGCGCACGGTGCACTGGGTGATCTTGGTATCGCCTTGGGTCACGCGCCGCTGATCACTAATCTGAAACCGGGTCCGATCCGCCTGATCAAGCAAGGCGGGGAAGCCGAGGTGTTCTACATCTCCGGTGGTTTCCTCGAGGTTCAGCCGAACATGGTCAAGGTGCTTGCCGATACCGTGCAACGCGCTGCCGACCTGGATGAAGCCTCCGCTCAGGAAGCCGTCAAGGCTGCCGAGAAGGCCCTGCATGAACGTGGCGCGGAGTTCGATTACGGTTCCGCCGCCGCACGTCTGGCCGAGGCGTCAGCTCAGCTGCGCACCGTCCAGCAGATCCGCAAGAAGTTCGGCGGTTAAGCCAGGGCTTGTTGTGTGATTGATTAAAAAGGGTAGCCTCGGCTACCCTTTTTTCTTTTCCGCGTTTATCACGTGGTCACAGTCGCTGACCACCCAGGATTGGTAGCCAGTCATGTCTCTCGAAATCGTTATCCTTGCCGCGGGTCAGGGCACCCGTATGCGCTCTTCGCTGCCTAAAGTGCTGCACCCGGTCGCGGGCAATTCGATGTTGGGACATGTTATCCACAGCGCCCGACAACTTGATCCACAGCGTATCCATGTGGTGATCGGCCATGGTGCCGACCTGGTGCGCGAGCGCCTGGCCGCCGATGACCTGAATTTTGTCCTCCAGGACCAGCAGCTCGGCACCGGCCATGCCGTGGCCCAGGCGGTGCCGTTTATCAGCGCCGACACTGTGCTGATCCTCTACGGCGACGTGCCCTTGATCGAAGTCGAGACCTTGCGCCGTCTGCTGGAACAGGCCGGTCCCGAGCAGCTTGGGCTGTTGACGGTCGAGCTGGACAACCCGACCGGTTATGGCCGGATCGTGCGCGATGCCGCCGGCAAGGTCGCCGCCATCGTCGAGCAGAAGGACGCCAGCGCGGCGGAACTGGCCATCACCGAGGGCAACACCGGGATTCTCGCGGTGCCGGCCAAGCGCCTGGGTGAGTGGATGAGCCGCCTGTCGAACAACAATGCCCAGGGCGAGTACTACCTGACCGACGTGATTGCCATGGCGGTGGGTGATGGCCTGGCAGTCGCCACCGAGCAACCCCAGGATGCGATGGAAGTGCAGGGCGCCAACGACCGCCAGCAGTTGGCCGAGTTGGAACGTAACTACCAGCTGCGCGCGGGTCGGCGGCTGATGGCCCAGGGCGTGACCCTGCGCGATCCGGCGCGCTTCGATGTGCGCGGCGAGGTGACGGTCGGGCGTGATGTGCTGATCGATATCAACGTGATTCTCGAAGGGCGGGTGGTGATCGAGGACGACGTGGTTATCGGCCCGAACTGTGTGATCAGGAACAGCACCCTGCGCAAGGGCGTGACCATCAAGGCCAACAGCCATATCGACGGTGCGATCATGGGCGAGGGCAGCGATGCCGGTCCGTTCGCGCGCCTGCGTCCGGGGAGCGTGCTCGACGCCCGGGCCCATGTGGGTAACTTTGTCGAACTGAAGAATGCGCACCTGGGTGAAGACGCCAAGTGCGGGCATCTGACCTACCTCGGCGATGCCAAAGTCGG
The DNA here is from genome assembly GCF_013385425.1 of Pseudomonas gingeri. GTDB lineage: Bacteria > Pseudomonadota > Gammaproteobacteria > Pseudomonadales > Pseudomonadaceae > Aquipseudomonas > Aquipseudomonas gingeri_D. Next base: position 155,414 of record NZ_JACAQA010000032.1, read on the forward strand.
TGCGCGGACCAATATCGGCGCCGGCACCATCACCTGCAACTATGACGGGGTGAACAAGCACAAGACGGTATTGGGCGAGGACGTCTTCATCGGTTCCAACAACTCGTTGGTGGCGCCTGTGGATATCTCTTCCGGCGCGAGCACGGCGGCGGGGTCGACCATCAACCAGAATGTCGGTGAAGGGCAGTTGGGCGTGGCCCGTGCCCGCCAGCGCAATATCGATGGCTGGAAGCGTCCGGTGAAGATCAACAAGCCCTGAGTTATCCACAGCGGCGGCGCAGGTTGATTTACCCACAGGCAATGATCATTTCACTTGACTAAGTTTCGATTCGAAGGTCTTATTGCCCATATTATCTTTCGAATCGAAACTTAAGTGACCATATCGAAACGCAACACTCCTCAACGTCGCCACAATATCCTGGCCATGCTCAATGACCAGGGCGAAGTCAGTGTGGATGAATTGGCCAGGCGCTTCGAAACCTCCGAGGTGACGATTCGCAAGGACCTCGCGGCTTTGGAAAGCCACGGCCTGTTGATGCGCCGCTATGGCGGTGCAATCACCATTCCCCACGAACTGTTCAGCGACCCGGCCCAGGCGATTTCCCGCTACAAGCAGGCAATTGCCCGAACTGCCGTGGGACGTATCCGTGAGCACGCGCGTATCATTATCGACAGCGGCAGCACCACCGCCGCGATGCTCCCGCAACTGGGCCAGCAACCTGGCCTGGTGGTGATGACCAACTCCCTGCATGTCGCCCGTGCTCTCAGTGAACTGGAGCACGAGCCGGTGCTGCTGATGACCGGCGGCACCTGGGACCCGCATTCCGAGTCTTTCCAGGGCCAGGTCGCCGAGCGCGTCCTGCGCTCCTACGACTTCGACCAACTGTTCATCGGCGCCGACGGCATCGATCTGGAGCGTGGCACCACCACCTTCCATGAACTGCTGGGGTTGAGCCGGGTGATGGCGGAAGTCGCCCGGGAAGTGGTGGTGATGGTCGAGTCCGACAAGATCGGCCGCAAGATTCCCAACCTGGAGCTGCCCTGGAGCAGTATCCATACCCTTATTACCGATGATCGTTTGCCCAAAGAGGTACGCGAACAGATTCAGGCCCGTGGCATCACTGTCATTTGCGCGGTTGCCAGCCAGGAGAAATAGAGCATGTGTGGAATTGTCGGTGCAGTTGCTGAACGTAATATCACGGCCATCCTGGTCGAAGGCCTGAAGCGTCTGGAATACCGCGGCTACGACAGCGCCGGTGTCGCCGTTTTCAGCCATAACGGCACGCTGGAGCGCACCCGTCGCACCGGTAAGGTCAGCGAGTTGGAGCAGGCCCTGGCCGGCGCTCCCCTGGCCGGTCGCCTGGGGATTGCCCACACCCGCTGGGCAACCCATGGCGCACCGTGCGAACACAATGCCCACCCGCATTTCTCCGGCTCCGATATTGCCGTGGTACACAACGGCATCATCGAGAACCACGAAGCCTTGCGTGAACAGCTCAAGGGCCTGGGTTACGTCTTTACCTCGGAAACCGACACCGAAGTCATCGCCCACCTGCTGAACCACAAGTTCAAGGACCTCGGTGACCTGACCAAGGCCTTGAAAGCCACGGTCAAGGAACTGCATGGCGCCTATGGCCTGGCGGTGATCAACGCACAGCAACCGGATCGCCTGCTGGCCGCCCGCAGTGGTAGCCCATTGGTGATCGGCCTGGGCCTGGGGGAAAACTTCCTCGCTTCCGACCAGTTGGCGTTGCGTCAGGTCACTGATCGTTTCATGTACCTGGAAGAGGGCGATATCGCCGAGATCCATCGCGACAGCGTGCAGATCTGGGACATTGATGGTCGTCAGGTCGAGCGCGAAGCCGTGCAGTATCGCGACGGCGCGGAAGCGGCCGAGAAGGGCGCGTTCCGCCACTTCATGCTCAAGGAAATCCACGAACAACCGACCGTGGTCCAGCGCACCCTGGAAAACCGTCTCGGTCCGAACCAGGTCCTGGTACAGGCGTTCGGCCCCCAGGCGGCGGAGTTGTTCGCCAAAGTGCGCAATGTGCAGATCGTCGCCTGTGGCACCAGCTATCACGCCGGCATGGTTGCGCGGTACTGGCTCGAAGGTCTGGCGGGGATTCCGTGCCAGGTCGAAGTCGCCAGTGAGTTCCGCTACCGCAAGGTGGTGGTGCAGCCGGACACCTTGTTCGTCGCCATCTCCCAGTCCGGCGAAACCGCCGACACCCTGGCGGCCCTGCGCAATGCCAAGGAGCTGGGCTTCCTCGGCAGCCTGGCGATCTGCAACGTCAGCATCAGCTCGCTGGTGCGCGAATCGGACCTGACCCTGTTGACCCAGGCCGGTCGTGAAATCGGCGTGGCCTCGACCAAGGCCTTCACCACCCAACTGGTGAGCCTGCTGCTGCTGACCATGGCCCTGGGCCAGGTCCGTGGCACCTTGGCACCGGCTGTCGAAGCCGAACTGGTGGAAGAGCTGCGTCGCCTGCCGACTCGCCTGGGCGAGACCCTGGCCATGGACACCAAGGTCGAGAAAATCGCCGAGCTGTTCGCCGACAAGCACCACACCCTGTTCCTCGGCCGTGGCGCGCAGTACCCGGTGGCGATGGAAGGTTCGCTCAAGCTCAAGGAGATCTCCTATATCCATGCCGAAGCCTATCCGGCGGGTGAGCTCAAGCACGGTCCGTTGGCCCTGGTGGACAACGACATGCCGATCGTGACCGTGGCGCCGAACAACGAATTGTTGGAGAAGCTCAAATCCAACCTGCAGGAAGTGCGCGCCCGCGGTGGTCAACTGATCGTCTTCGCCGACGAACACGCCGGGATGGTCAATGCCGAAGGCACCCACGTCATCACGATGCCGCATATCCACGACACCCTGGCGCCGATCCTCTACACCATCCCGCTGCAACTGCTGTCGTACTACGTGGCGGTGCTCAAGGGCACGGACGTCGACCAGCCGCGTAACCTGGCGAAGTCGGTGACGGTGGAGTAAGGCTGCGGGTTTGGCTGTTCTGTATTGGTTTTAAACAATTAAGAGCGAGACTAAACAAATAAGCGTGACACAAAACAATTGAGACTGACACGATGGCAAATCTTTGAAATAGAAGGGTTTGCCATTTTTTTGCCTGTCCGCTCATCAGGTCCCGCTCCGTCGTGCATGACTTGCAATATCATGCGTACTCGGCCCACGGTTGCCATCCTCACGATGCCCTTATCAGCAGCTTAGGCTCATGCGCCAGGTTTCGTAACAAACGGTACCTAGGAGCGTGATTGACCCGCGTGTTGCAGGTGTGTAAAGCAAGGTGTAAACTGTCAACCAAAGTGTAAAGTCGAGTACATGCAATGGGCAGGAAATATGCAAATGCACCGGTCTACTTCACCATTGGCCAGGTGCGGCACAACCCTTTGCTTTCGCTGAAGAGCTATCTTCCCTTGATCCAGGAGCGTATGCGAAAGGCTGGTTATCCTGACTTTCAGGCTGCTGCTCATATGCATTTTTCCTTCAATCCCGTAACCGGTGGGATTGATGAGGGCGTGCCATTTCAGCCAGAGGTACAGCACGCCGAGCGGTACACCTTCTCTAATCTAGAGGGTACCCAGGGCTTTGTGATCGAGCCGAGTGCCTTGTCGTTTCGCTGCACGGCCTATGACACCTTTGATGAGTTTTATGCCGAGATAGAGCGCGGGCTCGAAATCTTGGCTTCAGCAGTCGATGGGTTGGCTTACTACGAGCGCATCGGTCTGCGCTATCTCGATGCGATAACCCCGCGTGAAGGTGAGCAGCTACACCAGTACCTAGCGCAGGAGGTTTGGGGCACCCCAGCTTCTTTGCGGCTCAAAGAGGTGACCGAGTTCGCAAATCAACCTTTGCAATACAGCCATTCTTTCTCCGAATCGCTGGCCAAGGTTCCTGATGTTGGTCAGGTGGTCTCTCGGGTAGTGATCCAGAACAGCGAAGTACGCTTTCCCCCTGATCTTGCGCCCGACCCGCTTAAGCTTCAGGAACGTTTTGCGAGCTTTAAGTGTGAGCATGCGATTGTGGATGTCGACGCGAGCTTTGGTGAGCGGAAGAAATACGATGCTGCTGAAGTGAAGAAGCGTTTTGGCGATCTGCACGATCTTGTTGGCCTATTTTTCAACGCCACAGTCACTGATTTTGCTAGAGAAGCATGGAAATAAGGAGATTTTTATGACCTATCTGTACGCACCATCTGAAAATGCTGATTTAGCTAACCGGTCGTTCTTGGCTGCCAGTCGGCAGTCAGCATCGGAGCAAGCCGGGATCGCGCCCAAGCCAGCCACTCCACTCTTCGCGTTCGGTTATGGCATGGCCATGACATTTCTTCTGTGTTTCGGTACTGGAAGCGCGATGACGCCGCAGGGAGGTGGGCAACGAGAGTCCCGCCAAAGTGCGAAAGAATATAAGGCAACAGCCGAAAACCTGTCTGTTGTCGTTACCCATGAAGCACCAGCTCCGCGAACTGCTGCTGAGGCCCTGGCCTACGTCCGCAGTGTGCTGAAGCCGGCAGTTACTGAATTGGCATCCATGTTTCAAGTATCCCGACAAGCAATCTACAACTGGCAGTCTGGCGAGTATATTGCTGAAACCAATCAAGCCTTGCTGTTTGAGCTGGCTGCAGCTGCAGACACGATATTGGCTCATCCGCTATCTGGGAAAATCAACGTGAAGCGCAAGCTTCCTGGTGGAGAAACACTTCTGGAAGCTATTGGAGGTGGGGCTTCAGGCAGTGAGGTCGCTGGAAAGCTAATCAGCATGGCTGAGAAAGAAGGGGCCCAGCGTGCTGCTGTTGAATCCAGGCTTGGCCACCGAAACCGCTCTGCTGTTGACCTGTCGACAGTAGGGAGTCCGGGTATGTACGAATCAGTATGAGGTAGCGGTGAATGGGGGGTTGGGAGCGTAATACGCCATGGCGACAAGGTCATGTTGTCAGTAGTGATGTTCTCGCTCAGCTGGGGATTGGAGCTGACGCTGCCCCCCTGAACACCGTAGCGATAGTCGCAACCCATGATTGCGATCTTGCGCAGTCTAGCGAAAGCGAGCCAGTTGTGGAGCTCATCCTTGGCGTTTTGCTGGAGGGTGAGCTCAATGGCAACTACACCCACTGCAAGAATATTCGACGGCTGCATCTTGAGATCTCAGGTGGAGATCGATGCCTGCATGTGCAATTGGATGCCAACAGACGAGTCTTTGTGCCCAAAGAGCATGTGGACTCGGCCAAGGCGTTCGGGACATGCCTTCCCGTCTCGTATGCGCAGATGACAGGGTCTGAGAAGGGCATTTATCAACGCTGGCTCGCTGCCCGGTATCGTCGGTCATCTTTCCCTGATGAGTTTGATCGGCGGTTGAAGGAGCAAACCAAGGTAGCGGATCGACTTGCCAAATGTTTCAAGGACTCAGGCAAGCACATCCCAGCGGTTTTTTTCGATGTGGATTTTGGCTCGGAGAAGACTAGGGCGGGAGAAGACGATTTATATGAGTTAACCATCTACCTCCTTTACGCGACCGATGAAGATCCTGCCCTCGCAGAGGCAGCAGCGCGCGAGGCGGCAGAAGCGGTACAACTTGCCTTCCAGGCAAGATGCACTGTTGATGGTGTCGGTAAGGTGTGGAAATGGATTGAGCTGATTGATGTTGTGGTACTGGCGGATGAGTCGCTTAGTTACGCGCAATCTCTATTGTTGAACCGTTGGCAAGCAGATCACATCAGTCTGCGAACTGATCCGGCACAACCAATTTTTGACGTCAAATAGTTTGGAGGACAGTGCGCAGAAGCAACTAGCTGAAAAATCGAGGAAGTTAGTAATGGGAGGGGTTGATAAAAGTTATACAAAGATGAGACAATATAAATTGCTAGGAGATATATCAAGCAGCAAAAAGCCCACCAATGTTATCAGCACTGGTGAGCTTATCTAAAGCGTGCAATTGATGTTTTATCAGAACATCGAAAGCATTTAAAACAGAAATCCTACCCGGAGGTCAGGTTTCCTAAACTCGGTAAGAGATTCTACGCATAGAGTGATCTCTTTACAACCCTGCTTGACCGGCGGTTTTACCGTTGGTGCCTTCGGGTTCTTTAAGGAGAACCCTTATGACTATGATTTGCAGACCATTCATCACCCTGCGTAACGGGAAACGTCTCTTTGCACACGAGGTTGGGAAAACCGCCTTCTGCTTTGAGGTAGATGAAGTCCGTAAAGCAAAGCCACCTGAGACCGGTGGTGAGCAAGGCACACTCGACCTCGATGATGATGTCGATCAGCCGAAGCCTCACTAACTGCTGTCACTCTGCCCGCCAAGTGCATTACGCTTGGCGGGCTTTTCTTTTTGGTTTCGGACTTATCACTGCATCCAGTTGTTCAAAATGCGAGGAGGTACAGACGGCATCGGTTGACACCGCGCTGCTGACGACTTTCGCGACATGTTACCTTGGGTCTATAGCCGCCCGCCGGAGTTGACCCTTTGGGTTCATCTTCTTCTCGTCCTAGGATTTTTCGCAAGAGTAGTCCCCACGCCTCGGGCGGGCCCCGTCCCGCACTGCGCACCAGGGGGCATTTTCCTATCCCATGCCAAGCTCGGCACTTTCAGTCTCATGTCAGCTTCCAAATGACCCTTCTCGCGCTTTTTCGCCAGGAAAGCCTGCGTTACACTATGTTTTTCGCTTCGATTTTCTCACCGTGCCTGAAGCGGAGTGCCTGGAGCTTCAGGCGCAAGACATTCATTGGTGTCGTCGCATACGACACAGAAGGCTGAGAGTGAGAAACCAGTTATTTTGAGACCCTAAAGCCGGATAACGTTTGACGCTGGATACCCAGGTGTCAACGCCGGCCAAAACTGAGGGAAAGGGGTCAGTTTTGGGCCGGCGTTGACACCTGGGTATCCAGCGTCAAACGTTATCCGGCTTTAGGGTCTCAAAATAAC
>NZ_JACAQA010000033.1 GCF_013385425.1 Pseudomonas gingeri
GCGTTTTCACACAGTCTGACTAGGCCCGGTTTTTCGTTTCAGACTGACGTCTTACTCGGCAGATACAGCTTCGCCGGCAGTAGCACGATCAACCAACTCGACGTACGCCATAGGCGCGTTGTCGCCAGTGCGGAAACCGCACTTGAGGATGCGCAGGTAGCCACCCTCACGGGTAGCGTAACGCTTGCCCAGGTCGTTGAAGAGCTTACCAACGATAGCTTTCGAACGAGTACGGTCGAAAGCCAAACGGCGGTTAGCCAGGCTATCTACTTTAGCCAGAGTGATCAGCGGCTCAGCAACGCGACGCAGTTCTTTGGCTTTTGGCAGAGTCGTTTTGATCAGCTCGTGCTCGAACAGCGACACCGCCATGTTTTGAAACATGGCCTTGCGGTGCGAGCTGGTGCGGCTCAGGTGACGACCACTTTTACGATGACGCATGGTTCATTCCTTACCAAACACTACGTTCGGTGATTACGACGATCAGGCAGTCGCCTTGTCGTCCTTCTTAAGACTTGCAGGCGGCCAGTTGTCGAGGCGCATGCCGAGGGACAGACCGCGGGAGGCCAGAACGTCCTTGATTTCAGTCAAGGATTTCTTGCCCAGGTTCGGAGTCTTCAACAGCTCTACTTCGGTACGCTGAATCAGGTCGCCGATGTAGTAGATGTTTTCCGCCTTAAGGCAGTTGGCCGAACGTACAGTCAGTTCCAGATCGTCAACCGGGCGAAGCAGGATCGGATCGATCTCGTCTTCTTGCTCGATAACCACTGGCTCACTGTCACCTTTGAGGTCGACGAACGCAGCCAACTGCTGTTGCAGGATGGTTGCAGCGCGGCGGATAGCCTCTTCAGGATCCAGGGTACCGTTGGTTTCCAGATCAATAACCAGTTTGTCCAGGTTGGTACGCTGCTCGACACGGGCGTTTTCCACCACGTAAGCGATACGGCGAACCGGGCTGAACGAAGAGTCGAGCTGCAAGCGACCGATGCTGCGGCTTTCGTCTTCATCGCTCTGACGCGAGTCTGCTGGTTCATAACCACGACCACGAGCTACGGTGAGCTTCATGTTCAAGGCGCCGTTAGACGCCAGGTTGGCGATTACGTGATCGGGATTAACGATCTCGACATCATGATCCAGCTGAATATCGGCAGCGGTAACCACCCCCGAACCCTTCTTCGACAAGGTCAGCGTAACTTCGTCACGGCCGTGCAGCTTGATAGCCAGACCTTTAAGGTTCAACAGGATTTCAATGACGTCTTCCTGTACACCTTCGATGGCGCTGTACTCGTGGAGCACACCGTCAATCTCGGCCTCGACTACTGCACAGCCTGGCATTGAGGACAACAGGATGCGGCGCAGCGCGTTGCCCAGGGTGTGGCCAAAACCACGCTCGAGAGGCTCGAGGGTGATCTTAGCGCGGGTTGGACTGACAACCTGCACGTCAATGTGACGGGGTGTCAGGAACTCATTTACCGAAATCTGCATGGATGCACCTATTTTCTAGCCCTTACTTGGAGTAGAGCTCGACAATCAGGCTTTCGTTGATGTCGGCGGAGAGGTCACTGCGAGCAGGCACGTTCTTGAAAACGCCCGACTTCTTCTCAGTGTCCACTTCTACCCATTCTACGCGGCCACGCTGGGCACACAGATCGAGAGCCTGGACAATGCGCAGTTGATTCTTAGCTTTCTCACGAATAGCTACCACGTCACCAGCACGAACCTGGTAGGACGGGACGTTGACGGTTTTGCCGTTAACGCTGATCGACTTGTGCGATACCAGTTGACGGGATTCGGCACGAGTCGAGCCAAAACCCATACGGTATACAACGTTGTCCAGACGGCATTCGAGCAGTTGCAGCAGGTTTTCACCGGTTGCGCCTTTACGGCCGGCAGCTTCTTTGTAGTAGCCGCTGAACTGACGCTCAAGAACGCCATAAATACGACGGACCTTCTGCTTTTCACGCAGTTGGGTGCCGTAGTCGGACTGGCGACCGCGGCGTTGGCCGTGGATACCAGGTGCTGCTTCGATGTTGCACTTGGATTCGATAGCGCGCACGCCGCTCTTCAGGAAGAGATCGGTGCCTTCGCGACGAGCCAGTTTGCATTTTGGACCAATGTAACGAGCCATTCTTTACAATCTCCTGGATTACACGCGGCGCTTCTTCGGCGGACGGCACCCGTTGTGCGGGATTGGCGTCACGTCGGTGATGCTGGCGATCTTATAGCCACAGCCGTTCAATGCACGGACAGCGGACTCACGACCTGGACCTGGACCTTTGACGTTAACGTCGAGGTTTTTCAGGCCGTATTCCAGCGCAGCTTGACCAGCACGTTCAGCAGCTACTTGAGCAGCGAACGGGGTGGACTTGCGGGAACCGCGGAAACCCGAACCACCGGAGGTAGCCCAAGAAAGAGCGTTACCTTGACGGTCGGTAATGGTCACGATGGTGTTGTTGAAAGACGCGTGGATGTGGGCGATGCCATCAACCACTGTCTTTTTAATTTTCTTACGAGGACGAGCAGCAGGTTTTGCCATGACTAGATTCCTGTCGATTCGCTGGTGCGATTACTTGCGGATCGGCTTACGCGGACCTTTGCGAGTACGCGCGTTGGTCTTGGTACGCTGACCGCGTACTGGCAGACCACGACGATGGCGCAGACCGCGGTAGCAGCCCAAGTCCATCAAGCGTTTGATTTTCATGTTGATTTCGCGACGCAGGTCACCTTCAGTGGTGAACTTCGCCACTTCGCCACGCAGCTGTTCAATCTGCTCGTCGCTCAGATCCTTGATCTTTGCGGCTGGGTTGACCCCAGTCACTGCACAAATTTTCTGTGCAGTAGTGCGACCAACACCATAGATGTAGGTCAGCGAGATAACAGTGTGCTTGTTATCTGGAATGTTAACGCCTGCAATACGGGCCATTCAGTGGGACTCCAATTGACAGCTACCTACGCCCCGGAAGCCAAGAAATAGGGCGCGAGATAATATCGCTGTAATAACAAATAATCAACCCAGCAGCGCACTAGCTGCTGGGCTTTTAGCAGATCACACTCAGCCTTGGCGCTGTTTGTGACGCGGTTCCGCGCTGCAAATTACTCGAACCACACCTTCGCGGCGAATAATCTTGCAGTTACGGCACAGCTTTTTCACCGATGCACGAACTTTCATCACCAACTCCTCGAACCTTATGGGTCAGCGCAGCATGCCGCTGCCGTAACCCTTCAGGTTGGCTTTCTTCATCAGGGATTCGTACTGGTGCGAAACGAGGTGCGATTGTACTTGGGACATGAAGTCCATCACAACCACGACCACGATCAGCAACGAGGTCCCGCCAAGGTAGAACGGAACGTTTGCCGCAACCACCAGGAACTGGGGAAGCAGGCACACGGCCGTCATATAAAGAGCACCGAACATGGTCAAACGGGTCAGAACGCCATCAATGTAGCGCGCCGACTGCTCGCCTGGACGGATACCCGGAATAAAGGCACCGGACTTCTTCAGGTTTTCCGCTACGTCTTTCGGATTGAACATCAACGCCGTATAGAAGAAGCAGAAGAAAATAATCCCTGCACTAAACAGCAGAATATTCAACGGCTGACCAGGAGCGATCGACTGCGAGATGTCCTGCAACCAGCCCATACCTTCAGACTGACCGAACCAGGCACCCAGCGAAGCCGGGAACAGCAAGATGCTGCTCGCGAAGATAGCAGGAATAACACCGGCCATATTCACCTTCAGCGGCAGGTGGCTGGTCTGCGCAGCAAAGACCTTGCGGCCCTGCTGACGCTTGGCGTAGTGAACAGCAATACGACGCTGGCCACGCTCAATGAACACCACGAAACCGATGATCGCTACTGCCAGCAAACCGATGGCAACCAAAGCGAAGATGTTGATATCGCCCTGACGTGCAGACTCGAAAGACTGCCCGATTGCTCTCGGAAGACCGGCGACGATACCCGAAAAAATCAACATCGAGATACCGTTACCAACACCGCGCTCGGTAATCTGCTCGCCCAACCACATCATGAACATCGCGCCGGCCACAAAAGTGGACACCGCAACGAAATGGAAGCTGAAGCCAGCACTAAACGAGACGCCCTGGTTAGCCAGGCCAATGGACATGCCAATGGCTTGAACCAATGCCAGGACGACGGTGCCATAGCGGGTGTATTGGCTGATCTTACGACGACCAGCCTCACCTTCCTTCTTCAACTGCTCCAGCTGCGGGCTGACGGCGCTCATCAACTGCATGATGATCGATGCCGAAATGTACGGCATGATCCCCAGTGCAAAGATGCTCATCCGCTCCAGCGCGCCGCCGGAAAACATGTTGAACAAGCTAAGAATGGTCCCCTCATTCTGTCGAAACAGGTCCGCCAGCCGGTCCGGGTTGATACCAGGAACTGGGATGTGCGCGCCTATCCGGTAGACGATAATCGCCAGGAATAGAAAACGCAGTCGAGCCCAGAGCTCGGATAACCCGCCTTTGCTGAGCGCTGAGAGAGCACCTTGCTTAGCCATTTATTCCTCGAACTTGCCGCCAGCTGCTTCGATAGCCGCACGCGCACCTTTGGTGGCGGCGATGCCCTTGATAGTTACTGCGCGAGTCACTTCGCCCGACAGCATGATTTTCACACGCTGTACGTTCTGGTTGATCACGTTGGCATCTTTCAGGGACTGCACGGTGACGATGTCGCCGTCCACTTTGGCCAGCTCGGACAGACGCACTTCTGCGCGGTCCATGGCTTTCAGGGAAACGAAACCGAACTTCGGCAGGCGACGATGCAGCGGCTGTTGGCCGCCTTCAAAGCCTGGAGCAATGGTGCCACCGGAGCGGGAGGTCTGACCTTTGTGGCCACGGCCACCGGTCTTACCCAAACCGCTACCGATACCACGGCCCGGACGATGCTTTTCGCGACGGGAACCCGGCGCTGGACTCAGATCATTGAGTTTCATCGATTAACCCTCTACACGCAGCATGTAGTAAGCCTTGTTGATCATCCCGCGATTCTCGGGAGTATCCAGGACTTCTACAGTGTGACCGATGCGACGCAGACCCAGACCCTTAACGCACAGTCTGTGGTTAGGGATGCGGCCGGTCATGCTTTTGATCAGCGTTACTTTTACAGTTGCCATGATCAACGGATCTCCGCTGCAGTTTTGCCGCGCTTGGCAGCAATGGACTCAGGGGACTGCATCGCTTTCAAACCTTTGAAAGTGGCGTGAACCACGTTTACCGGGTTAGTCGAGCCGTAGCACTTGGCCAGAACGTTCTGCACACCAGCGACTTCGAGGACAGCACGCATAGCGCCGCCAGCGATGATACCGGTACCTTCAGAAGCAGGCTGCATGTAAACCTTCGAAGCGCCGTGGGCGGACTTCATGGCGTACTGCAGGGTGGTGCCGTTCAGATCAACCTGGATCATGTTGCGGCGAGCAGCTTCCATAGCCTTCTGGATCGCGGCAGGCACTTCACGTGACTTGCCACGGCCGAAGCCTACACGGCCCTTGCCATCACCTACCACGGTCAACGCGGTGAAGGTGAAGATACGGCCGCCTTTAACGGTTTTGGCTACGCGGTTAACTTGAACCAGCTTCTCGATGTAGCCTTCGTCGCGCTTTTGGTCGTTATTTGACATAACTTAGAACTCCAGCCCAGCTTCACGAGCAGCATCAGCCAGCGCCTTGACGCGGCCGTGGTACTTGAAGCCAGAGCGGTCGAAAGCCACCTGCGAGACGCCAGCGGCTTTAGCACGCGTAGCGACCAGCTGGCCAACCTTAGTGGCCGCGTCGATGTTGCCAGTGGCACCATCACGCAGTTCTTTGTCCAAAGTCGAGGCACTTGCCAGGACTTTGTTGCCGTCGGCCGAAATGACCTGGGCGTAGATGTGCTGCGAAGAGCGGAACACGCAGAGACGCACGACTTCGAGTTCGTGCATTTTCAGGCGTGCTTTGCGAGCGCGACGCAGTCGAGTAACTTTTTTGTCGGTCATTTGCTATGCCCTACTTCTTCTTGGCTTCTTTACGACGGACGACTTCGTCCGCGTAGCGCACACCTTTGCCTTTGTACGGCTCTGGTGGACGGAAGTCGCGGATCTCAGCGGCCACCTGACCTACCAGCTGCTTATCGATGCCCTTGATCAGGATATCGGTTTGGCTAGGGGTCTCAGCGGTGATGCCTTCCGGCAGTTCGTAATCCACTGGGTGCGAGAAGCCAAGGGCCAGGTTCAAAACCGTGCCTTTTGCTTGCGCTTTGTAACCAACACCGACCAGCTGGAGCTTACGCTCGAAGCCTTGGCTTACGCCTTGGACCATGTTGTTTACCAACGCACGCGTGGTACCGGCCATTGCGCGAGTTTGTTGATCGCCATTGCGAGCAGCGAAACGCAGCTCACCAGCTTCTTCAACGATCTCAACGGACGAATGGATGTTCAGTTCAAGAGTACCCTTGGCACCCTTCACCGAAAGCTGTTGGCCTGCGAATTTGACTTCGACACCGGCTGGCAGCTTAACGGGGTTCTTAGCGACGCGAGACATGCTTATCCCCCCTTAGAACACAGTGCAAAGAACTTCGCCGCCGACACCGGCAGCGCGCGCAGCACGATCCGTCATCACACCTTTGTTGGTGGAGACGATAGACACGCCGAGACCGCCACGAACTTTCGGCAGATCCTCAACGGACTTGTACTGACGCAGGCCTGGACGGCTAACGCGCTTCACTTCCTCGATGACCGGACGGCCTTCGAAGTATTTCAGCTCGATGGATAGCAACGGCTTGGTTTCGCTGCTGATCTGATAACCCGCGATGTAACCTTCGTCCTTCAGGACTTTTGCTACAGCCACCTTCAACGTGGAAGACGGCATGCTTACGACGGACTTTTCAGCCATCTGGGCATTACGGATTCGAGTTAGCATGTCCGCTAACGGGTCCTGCATACTCATGGGCTAGACGCTCCTGATACAAAAAGAATTAGCCTTGCGGCTACAACTGTCGCCGAGTATCTCCACACGTAAAAAGTGCAGGCTCAGGCGAGCCGGTCATTCTAGACACACCCCAGAAATGAATCAAGCCCCAAAAGGGGCTTGATTCAAACTCAAGGTCACCGGTGGTCGGTTCTTGCGAGACCGACCACCGTGACTTGGGCGGTGTGGCTTACCAGCTGGCTTTAACCAGACCTGGTACGTCACCACGCATGGCCGCTTCACGCAGCTTGTTACGGCCGAGGCCGAACTTGCGGTAAACGCCGTGCGGACGACCCGTGATGCGGCAGCGGTTACGCATGCGCGAGGCGCTTGCGTCACGTGGCTGCTTCTGCAGGGCTACCGAAGCTTCCCAACGTGCTTCTGGACTTGCGTTCAGATCGACGATGATAGCTTTCAGTGCTGCACGCTTGGTGGCGTACTTGGCAACGGTGAGCTGACGCTTCAGCTCACGGTTTTTCATGCTCTTCTTGGCCATTTTCCTACTCCAATCAGTTGCGGAACGGGAATTTGAAAGCACGCAGCAATGCGCGACCTTCATCATCGTTCTTGGCAGTGGTGGTCAGGGTAATGTCCAGACCGCGCAGAGCATCGATCTTGTCGTAATCGATTTCCGGGAAAATGATCTGCTCTTTCACGCCCATGCTGTAGTTGCCACGACCGTCGAAGGACTTGGCATTCAGGCCGCGGAAGTCGCGAACCCGAGGCAGGGAGATCGACAGCAGACGATCCAGGAACTCATACATACGATCGCGACGCAGGGTCACTTTGACACCGATCGGCCAACCTTCGCGGACTTTGAAGCCAGCGATGGATTTGCGAGCGTGAGTCACAACGACTTTCTGGCCGGTGATCTTCTCCAGGTCAGCCACAGCGTGCTCGATGACTTTCTTGTCACCGATCGCTTCGCCCAGACCCATGTTCAGGGTGATCTTGGTAATGCGCGGAACTTCCATCACGTTCGCCAGCTTAAGTTCTTCCTTAAGCTTCGGAGCGATTTCCTTCCGGTAAATCTCTTTCAGTCGTGCCATGGTCTTCTACCTAGCAGTGTTCAAGCATCAACCGCTTTTTGGGTCGACTTGAAGACACGAATTTTTTTGCCGTCTTCTACTTTGAAACCAACGCGGTCAGCCTTGTTGGTTTCGCCGTTGAAAATGGCGACGTTGGAAGCGTGCAGTGGCGCTTCTTTTTCGACGATACCGCCCTGTACGCCCGACATCGGGTTAGGCTTGGTATGACGCTTGACCAAGTTCAGACCACCGACGACCAGACGGTCATCAGCGAGAACCTTAAGCACCTTACCGCGCTTACCTTTGTCTTTGCCGGCGATCACGATGATCTCGTCGTCACGACGAATCTTTTGCATGTCGGATCTCCTTACAGCACTTCTGGGGCGAGCGAGACGATCTTCATGAACTTCTCATTACGAAGTTCACGGGTCACTGGCCCAAAGATACGGGTGCCGATCGGCTCTTGCTTGTTGTTCAACAGAACAGCAGCGTTGCCATCAAAGCGGATAATGGAGCCGTCAGCACGACGAACGCCATGGCGAGTGCGGACTACGACAGCAGTCATCACTTGGCCTTTCTTCACTTTACCGCGCGGAATTGCTTCCTTGACGGTTACTTTGATGATGTCACCGATACCAGCGTAACGACGATGCGAGCCACCCAGCACCTTGATGCACATAACGCGGCGAGCGCCGCTGTTATCGGCCACATCGAGCATGGATTGAGTCTGAATCATATAATTTCTCCGACCCCTAGCCCTTAGACTTCCACAGCGCGTTCGAGAACATCAACCAGCGCCCAAGACTTGGTCTTGGCCATCGGACGAGTTTCACGAATCGTGACCTTGTCGCCAATGTGGCACTGGTTGGTTTCGTCGTGCGCGTGCAGCTTAGTCGAACGCTTAACGTATTTACCGTAGATCGGGTGCTTGACGCGACGCTCGATCAGAACGGTGATGGTCTTGTCCATTTTGTCGCTGACAACACGGCCAGTCAGCGTACGGACGGTCTTTTCGGCTTCAGCCATGATTACTTACCTGCCTGCTGGTTGAGCACAGTCTTCACACGAGCGATGTCGCGCTTAACTTGCGAGAGCAGGTGAGACTGCCCCAACTGGCCAGTTGCTTTCTGCATACGCAGATTGAACTGGTCGCGCAGCAGGCCGAGCAGTTGCTCGTTCAGCTGCTGTGCTGATTTTTCACGAAGTTCATTCGCTTTCATCACATCACCGTCCGTTTAACAAAAGCGGTGGCGAGCGGCAGCTTTGCAGCAGCCAGGGCAAAAGCCTCACGCGCCAGCTCTTCAGTAACACCCTCGATTTCATACAGGACTTTGCCTGGCTGAATCTGGGCAACCCAGTACTCCACGTTACCCTTACCTTTACCCATCCGAACTTCGAGGGGCTTTTTGGAGATAGGCTTGTCCGGGAACACACGGATCCAGATCTTGCCGCCACGTTTTACGTGACGGGTCAGAGCACGACGCGCTGACTCGATCTGACGAGCGGTGAGACGACCACGAGCAACAGACTTCAGCGCGAACTCGCCGAAGCTGACTTTGCTACCGCGCTGAGCCAGACCACGGTTGTGGCCTGTCATCTGCTTGCGGAACTTCGTACGCTTTGGTTGCAACATTTGGCGTACCCCTTACTTAGCAGCTTTTTTACGAGGCGCTGGTGCTTGTGGTTTCAGTTCTTCTTGGCGACCACCAATTACTTCGCCTTTGAAGATCCAAACCTTTACACCGATCACACCGTAAGTGGTGTGAGCTTCGTAGTTGGCATAGTCGATGTCGGCACGCAGGGTGTGCAGTGGCACACGACCTTCGCGATACCATTCAGTACGTGCGATTTCAGCACCGCCGAGACGACCGCTCACTTGGATTTTGATGCCTTTGGCACCAATGCGCATGGCGTTCTGTACGGCGCGCTTCATGGCGCGACGGAACATCACACGACGCTCCAGCTGCTGAGCTACGCTCTGGGCAACCAGCATACCGTCGAGCTCCGGCTTGCGGATCTCTTCGATATTGATGTGCACAGGCACACCCATTTGCTTGGTCAGGTCCTGACGCAGTTTCTCAACATCCTCACCTTTCTTCCCGATAACGATACCTGGACGAGCGGTGTGGATGGTGATGCGTGCAGTTTGGGCCGGACGATGGATATCGATACGGCTTACGGACGCGCTTTTTAGTTTGTCTTGGAGGTACTCACGCACTTTCAGATCTGCGAGCAAATAGTCCGCATAAGTCCGACCGTCTGCGTACCAGACGGAGGTGTGCTCCTTGACGATTCCCAGGCGAATGCCAATGGGATGTACTTTCTGACCCATCTCTTCGACTCCGTTACTTGTCAGCAACCTTGACAGTGATATGGCAAGACCGCTTGACGATGCGATCAGCCCGGCCTTTGGCACGTGGCATGATGCGCTTCAGCGAACGCCCTTCGTTGACGAAAACGGTGCTGACCTTCAGGTCATCAACGTCTGCGCCTTCGTTATGCTCGGCGTTGGCTACGGCCGACTCCAGCACTTTCTTCATGATCTCGGCGGCTTTCTTACTGCTGAAAGCCAACAAGTTGAGCGCTTCGCCCACCTTCTTCCCGCGGATCTGGTCGGCGACCAAGCGGGCTTTCTGGGCGGAGATTCGAGCGCCCGACAACTTAGCGGCTACTTCCATTTCCTAACCCCTTAACGCTTGGCTTTCTTGTCAGCCACGTGCCCACGATATGTGCGGGTACCGGCAAACTCGCCCAGTTTGTGGCCGACCATGTCTTCGTTCACGAGAACGGGGACGTGTTGACGACCGTTATGCACAGCGATGGTCAAACCGACCATTTGTGGCAGGATCATGGAACGGCGCGACCAGGTCTTAACTGGTTTGCGATCGTTCTTTTCCGCCGCCACTTCGATCTTCTTCAGTAGGTGAAGATCGATAAAAGGACCTTTTTTCAGAGAACGTGGCACTGTCGTATCCCTCTATTTACTTGCGACGACGGACGATCATTTTGTCGGTACGCTTATTACCACGAGTCTTCGCGCCCTTAGTCGGGAAGCCCCACGGCGATACCGGATGACGACCACCAGAGGTACGACCTTCACCACCACCATGTGGGTGGTCAACCGGGTTCATGGCAACACCACGAACGGTTGGGCGAACGCCACGCCAGCGTTTGGCACCGGCTTTACCCAGGGAACGCAGGCTGTGCTCGGAGTTCGAGACTTCGCCCAGCGTTGCACGGCATTCCGACAGCACTTTACGCATTTCACCGGAGCGCAGACGCAGGGTCACGTAGACACCTTCACGAGCGATCAGCTGAGCCGAAGCACCAGCGGAACGAGCGATCTGTGCACCTTTACCTGGCTTCAATTCGATGCCGTGTACGGTGGAACCCACTGGGATGTTGCGCAGTTGCAGAGCGTTACCCGGCTTGATTGGAGCCAGAGCGCCTGCGATCAGCTGGTCGCCAGCACTCACGCCTTTAGGCGCGATGATGTAGCGACGCTCGCCGTCTGCGTACAGCAGCAGAGCGATGTGAGCAGTACGGTTTGGATCGTATTCGATACGCTCGACAGTGGCAGAGATGCCATCTTTGTCGTTGCGACGGAAATCGACCAGACGATAATGCTGCTTATGACCACCACCGATGTGACGAGTGGTAATACGGCCATTGTTGTTACGACCACCAGTCTTCGATTTTTTCTCGAGCAGCGGTGCGTGAGGAGCGCCTTTATGCAGCTCCTTGTTGACCACCTTGACCACAAAACGGCGGCCAGGGGAAGTCGGTTTGCATTTAACGATTGCCATGATGCACCCCTTCCTTACTCAGCACTGCTGCTGAAATCGAGATCTTGGCCTGGCTGAAGGGAGATAACTGCCTTCTTCCAGTCATTACGCTTGCCCAGACCGCGAGCAGTGCGTTTGCTTTTACCCAGGACATTCAGGGTAGTCACACGCTCTACTTTCACGCTGAACAGGCTTTCGACGGCCTTCTTGATTTCCAGCTTGGTTGCGTCAGTCGCAACCTTGAAAACGAACTGACCTTTCTTGTCTGCCAGGACCGTAGCCTTCTCGGAAACGTGCGGGCCAAGCAGAACTTTAAATACGCGTTCCTGGTTCATCCCAGCAGCTCCTCGAATTTCTTCACGGCCGACACGGTGATCAACACCTTGTCGTATGCGATCAGACTAACTGGATCGGAACCCTGTACGTCACGGACATCAACGTGTGGCAGGTTACGAGCAGCCAGGTACAGGTTCTGATCAACAGCGTCGGACACGATCAGAACGTCGGTCAGACTCATGCCAGTCAGTTTGTTCAGCAGGTCTTTGGTTTTCGGCGTTTCAACAGCGAAATCCTGAACCACGACCAGACGATCAGTACGCACCAGCTCAGCAAGGATGGAACGCATTGCTGCGCGATACATCTTCTTGTTCAGCTTCTGGGAGTGATCCTGAGGACGAGCTGCGAAAGTGGTACCGCCGCCACGCCAGATTGGGCTACGGATGGTACCGGCACGAGCACGGCCAGTACCTTTCTGACGCCATGGGCGCTTACCGCCACCGGAAACGTCGGAACGGGTCTTTTGCTGCTTGCTACCCTGACGGCCGCCAGCCATGTAGGCCACGACTGCTTGGTGAACCAGCGTCTCGTTGAATTCGCCGCCAAATGTCAGTTCGGAAACTTCGATTGCCTGAGCGTCATTTACATTTAATTGCATGTCAGCTTCCCCTTAACCGCGAGCCTTGGCTGCTGGACGTACAACCAGGTTGCCGCCAGTAGCGCCAGGAACAGCGCCCTTGACCAACAACAGATTGCGTTCAGCGTCCACGCGCACTACTTCGAGGGACTGCACGGTCACGCGCTCAGCGCCCATATGACCGGACATTTTCTTGCCCTTGAATACACGACCAGGAGTCTGGCACTGGCCGATAGAGCCTGGAACGCGGTGGGACACGGAGTTACCGTGGGTATTATCTTGCCCGCGGAAGTTCCAACGCTTGATCGTACCCTGGAAGCCTTTACCCTTGGACTGACCGGTTACATCAACCAGTTGACCAGCGGCGAAGATTTCAGCGTTGATCAGATCGCCGGCCTGGTAGTCGCCGTCTTCAAGACGGAACTCCATTACGGTACGACCAGCGGCAACGTTCGCTTTAGCGAAGTGGCCAGCTTGAGCAGCTGTAACACGCGAAGCACGACGCTCGCCGACAGTGACTTGCACTGCACGATAGCCATCGGTTTCTTCAGTTTTGAACTGGGTGACGCGATTCGGCTCGATCTCAATGACCGTAACCGGAATGGAGACACCTTCTTCGGTGAAAATACGGGTCATACCGCATTTACGACCGACTACACCAATAGTCATGTTGTAAACCTCATGAGTGTACGGGGCTTTCACCCGCTATGGCCGCCCATTTCAGAGCGTTACACGACTAAGACCGAGTCTTAGCCGAGGCTGATCTGCACTTCCACACCTGCCGCAAGATCAAGCTTCATCAGCGCATCAACGGTTTTATCCGTTGGCTGGACGATGTCCAGTACACGCTTATGAGTACGGATCTCGTACTGGTCGCGCGCGTCTTTGTTGACGTGCGGGGAGACCAGAACGGTGAACCGCTCTTTACGGGTAGGCAGTGGAATTGGACCACGCACTTGAGCACCAGTACGTTTCGCGGTTTCCACGATTTCCTGGGTGGATTGGTCGATCAGGCGATGGTCAAAAGCCTTCAACCTGATACGGATTTGCTGATTTTGCATTGGATTTCAGACTCCGGCTGCTATTCCCACCGAGCGCAATACGCCCGTTAAAAGGAGGCGCAATTCTATAGACGCCCCAGATAGGTGTCAACCTAATAAAAAAGCCCCCGCAAGGCGGGGGCTTTTTCAAAGCATCGAAGCTATCTCAATGAGAAAGCTTACTCGATGATTTTGGCTACGACGCCAGCGCCGACGGTACGACCGCCTTCACGGATAGCGAAACGCAGACCGTCTTCCATCGCGATGGTTTTGATCAGAGTGACAGTCATCTGGATGTTGTCACCTGGCATTACCATTTCAACGCCTTCTGGCAGCTCGCAGTTACCGGTCACGTCAGTAGTACGGAAGTAGAACTGTGGACGGTAGCCTTTGAAGAACGGAGTATGACGGCCGCCTTCTTCCTTGCTCAGAACGTAAACTTCTGCGGTGAACTTGGTGTGCGGCTTGACCGAACCTGGCTTGACCAGAACCTGGCCACGCTCAACGTCGTCACGCTTGGTACCACGCAGCAGAACGCCGCAGTTCTCGCCCGCACGACCTTCGTCGAGCAGTTTACGGAACATTTCAACACCGGTGCAGGTGGTGACGGTGGTGTCACGCAGACCAACGATTTCCAGTGGGTCTTGAACGCGAACGATACCGCGCTCGATACGACCAGTCACAACAGTACCGCGACCCGAGATCGAGAATACGTCTTCGATTGGCATCAGGAATGGCTTGTCGGTCAGACGAACTGGCTCTGGGATGTAGCTGTCCAGGGTTTCAACCAGTTTACGAACGGCAGTGGTGCCCATTTCGTTGTCGTCTTTGCCTTCCAGCGCCATACGAGCGGAACCGATGATGATTGGAGTGTCATCACCTGGGAAGTCGTAAGTGCTCAGCAGATCGCGCACTTCCATCTCAACCAGTTCCAGCAGCTCAGCGTCGTCTACCAGGTCAGCCTTGTTCAGGAAAACCACGATGTACGGAACGCCTACCTGACGGGACAGCAGGATGTGCTCACGGGTTTGTGGCATCGGACCATCAGCGGCCGAACAAACCAGGATCGCGCCGTCCATCTGGGCAGCACCGGTGATCATGTTCTTCACGTAGTCAGCGTGACCTGGGCAGTCAACGTGAGCGTAGTGACGAATCTTCGAGTTGTACTCGACGTGTGCGGTGTTGATGGTGATACCACGAGCTTTTTCTTCTGGCGCGCTGTCGATTTTATCGAAATCAACGATAGCCGAACCGAAAACTTCGGAGCAAACGCGAGTCAGAGCAGCGGTCAGCGTGGTTTTACCGTGGTCGACGTGACCGATGGTGCCAACGTTGACGTGCGGGAGGGAACGATCAAATTTTTCTTTAGCCACGACAATTAACTCCTAGCCTAAAGGGCTGAATCAGCCTTGTTTTTTAACGAGAGCTTCGACGATGTTCGACGGAGCTTCGGAGTATTTGGAGAATTCCATAGAGTAGCTCGCGCGACCCTGGGACATGGAACGAACATCGGTCGCATAACCGAACATTTCGCCCAACGGAACCTCGGCGCGGATCACCTTGCCGGAAACCGTATCTTCCATACCCTGGATCAGACCACGACGACGGTTCAGGTCACCCATCACGTCACCCATGTAGTCCTCAGGTGTTACAACTTCTACCTTCATGATCGGCTCAAGTACAACACCGCCGCCCTTGGACGCGAGTTGCTTGGTCGCCATGGAAGCAGCCACCTTGAACGCCATCTCGTTGGAGTCGACGTCGTGGTAAGAACCGTCAAACACAGTAGCCTTCAGGCCGATCAGCGGATAACCGGCAACAACGCCGTTCTTCATCTGCTCTTCGATACCCTTCTGGATAGCCGGGATGTATTCCTTAGGAACCACACCACCCACTACTTCGTTCACGAATTGCAGACCTTCCTGACCTTCGTCAGCCGGTGCAAAACGAATCCAGCAGTGACCGAACTGGCCACGACCGCCGGACTGGCGAACGAACTTGCCTTCGATTTCGCAATTCTTCGTGATCTTCTCACGATAGGAAACCTGAGGCTTACCGATGTTGGCTTCGACGTTGAACTCACGGCGCATCCGGTCAACCAGGATGTCCAGGTGCAGCTCGCCCATGCCGGAGATGATCGTTTGACCAGTCTCTTCATCAGTTTTGACGCGGAAAGACGGGTCTTCCTGAGCAAGTTTGCCCAGAGCGATACCCATTTTTTCCTGGTCATCCTTGGTCTTTGGCTCAACGGCAACCGAAATAACCGGCTCCGGGAAGTCCATGCGAACCAGGATGATTGGCTTGTCAGCAGAGCACAGGGTGTCACCGGTGGTGACGTCCTTCATGCCGATCAGGGCCGCGATGTCGCCAGCGCGTACTTCCTTGATCTCTTCACGGGTGTTGGCATGCATCTGCACCATACGACCCACGCGCTCTTTCTTGCCCTTGACCGAGTTGATCACGCCGTCGCCGGAGCTCAACACGCCCGAGTAAACGCGAGCGAAGGTCAGGGTACCCACGAATGGGTCAGTGGCGATTTTGAACGCCAGAGCGGAGAACGGTTCGCTGTCGTCTGCATGACGCTCCATGGCGATAGTCTCGTCATCCGGATCGGAACCCTTGATGGCAGGAATGTCGACAGGTGCAGGCAGGTAGTCGATAACAGCGTCGAGAACCAGGGGAACGCCCTTGTTCTTGAAGGAAGAACCGCAAACAGCCAGAACGATTTCGCCAGCGATGGTCCGCTGACGCAGAGCGCCCTTGATTTCCTCGATGGTGAGCTCTTCGCCCTCGAGGTACTTGTTCATCAGCTCTTCGTTGGCTTCGGCAGCTGCCTCGACCATGTTGCTGCGCCACTCTTCGGCCAGCTCCTGCAGTTCAGCAGGGATAGCTTCGCGACGAGCAGCCATACCTTTGTCAGCGTCGTCCCAGTAGACGGCTTCCATGGACATCAGATCGATCTGACCCTGGAAGTTGTCTTCGGAACCGATAGCCAACTGGATAGGCACTGGAGTGTGACCCAGGCGCTGCTTGATCTGCGCAACAACACGCAGGAAGTTCGCACCAGCACGGTCCATCTTGTTCACGTAAACGAGACGTGGAACACCGTACTTGTTGGCTTGACGCCATACGGTTTCAGACTGAGGCTCGACACCGGAAGTACCGCAGAACACAACGACCGCACCGTCGAGTACGCGCAGCGAACGTTCTACTTCAATGGTGAAGTCAACGTGGCCGGGGGTATCGATGATGTTGAAGCGGTGCTTGGGAAACTGCTTGGCAGAACCTTCCCAGAATGCGGTGGTCGCAGCGGAGGTAATGGTAATACCCCGCTCCTGCTCCTGCACCATCCAGTCCATGGTCGCGGCGCCGTCGTGCACCTCGCCCATTTTGTGGTTTACGCCCGTGTAAAACAGGACGCGCTCGGTGGTCGTGGTTTTACCCGCGTCCACGTGAGCAACGATACCAATGTTACGGTAGCGTTTAATATCGGTTGTACGAGCCATAAAGCCCTCGCAAATTGAGTGACGCTAAAATTAGAAGCGGTAGTGCGAGAAAGCCTTGTTGGCTTCAGCCATACGGTGCACGTCTTCACGCTTCTTAACTGCAGCACCTTTACCTTCAGCGGCATCCAACAGTTCGCCAGCCAAACGCAGAGCCATGGACTTCTCGCCGCGCTTGCGGGCGAAGTCTACCAACCAGCGCATTGCCAGAGCGTTACGACGGGACGGACGAACTTCGACCGGAACCTGGTAAGTAGCACCGCCTACACGGCGCGACTTCACTTCGACCAGCGGAGCGATGGCGTCGAGTGCTTTCTCGAAGAGTTCCAGGGGGTCAGCGTTTTTGCGCTCTTTAACTTTTTCCAGAGCACCATAAACGATACGTTCGGCCACGGCTTTCTTGCCGCTTTCCATCACGTGGTTCATGAATTTGGCGAGAATCTGGCTACCGTATTTCGGATCGTCCAGAATCTCACGCTTGGCTGCTACACGACGTCTTGGCATTGATAAGCCCTCAAACGGTCTTCAGGTTAGCCCGGGAACATGACACCCAGTGGATGTACGCCCGACCTTACTCTTATCGACTCAAAAAAATAAAAATCAGTTACTGCAGCAAACGACCGATTACTTCGGACGCTTGGTACCGTATTTCGAACGACCTTGGTTACGACCTTTGACGCCGGAGGTATCCAGGGAGCCGCGAACGGTGTGGTAACGAACACCTGGCAAGTCTTTTACACGACCGCCACGGATCAGGACCACGCTGTGCTCTTGCAGGTTGTGGCCTTCACCGCCGATGTACGAGGAAACCTCGAAACCGTTGGTCAGGCGCACACGGCATACTTTACGCAGTGCCGAGTTAGGTTTTTTCGGCGTGGTGGTGTACACACGGGTGCACACGCCACGACGTTGCGGGCAGTTCTGCAGCGCAGGTACGTCGGATTTCTCGACGATACGCTTACGCGGCTGACGTACCAGCTGGTTGATAGTTGCCATCTACTAGCTCCACTGTTGTCTTGCGACGCTATTGTCTTGCAAGAAAAGCAAAATGGCAGGAACGAGTTCCCGCCAAATTTAGGGGTACAAGAGTCTAAAGAGGATCTTGTCCCCAGTCAAGACAAGGCCCCGATCTCCTCACACCGACCATCGCAACAAAAAATGTCGCGATGGCGTTGGCGGAGGCTATCAGGGCCTTGATCTCACTACCGCAGAACTCAGTTACCGCTAGAGTTCAGCGCTTCGGTCAGTGCAGCTTCCACTTCACTGGCGCTTACGCGCAACGGCTTGTCCAGTTCACGACGACGCTTGCGCTCGCTGTGATAGGCCAGACCGGTACCGGCCGGGATCAGACGACCCACAACCACGTTTTCTTTCAGGCCGCGCAGGTAATCGCGCTTGCCGGTAACGGCCGCTTCGGTCAGTACGCGGGTGGTCTCTTGGAAAGAGGCCGCCGAGATGAACGATTCGGTCGACAACGACGCCTTGGTGATACCCAGCAGAACGCGAGTGAACTTGGAAACGAACTTGTCGTCGCCCGCCAGACGCTCGTTCTCTACCAGAACGTGAGTCAGCTCCATCTGGTCGCCCTTGATGAAGGTGGAATCGCCGGATTCAGCGATTTCAACTTTACGCAGCATCTGACGCAGGATGGTCTCGATGTGCTTGTCGTTGATCTTCACGCCTTGCAGACGGTAAACGTCCTGGATCTCGTTGACGATGTACTTGGCCAGCGCACTCACACCCAACAGACGCAGGATGTCGTGTGGATCGCTTGGACCGTCGGAGATAACTTCGCCGCGGTTCACTTGTTCGCCTTCGAAGACGTTCAGGTGACGCCACTTCGGAATCAGCTCCTCGTACGGATCGCTACCGTCGTTCGGGGTAATGACCAGACGGCGCTTGCCCTTGGTCTCTTTACCGAACGCGATGGTGCCGCTGACTTCAGCCAGAATCGAGGCCTCTTTCGGACGACGGGCTTCGAACAAGTCGGCAACACGCGGCAGACCACCGGTGATGTCGCGAGTTTTCGAAGTTTCTTGCGGAATCCGCGCGATAACGTCACCGATCGCGATTTTCGCACCGTCCGCCACACCGACCAGGGCGTTGGCTGGCAGGAAGTACTGAGCGATTACGTCAGTGCCTGGCAGCAACAGATCCTTGCCGTTGTCGTCGACCATCTTCACCGCAGGACGAATGTCCTTGCCGGCTGCTGGACGGTCTTTGGCATCGAGGACTTCAATGTTGGTCATACCGGTCAATTCGTCAGTCTGACGCTTGATCGTGATGCCTTCTTCCATGCCCACGTAGGTCACGGTACCTTTCATTTCGGTAACGATCGGGTGAGTGTGCGGATCCCACTTGGCCACGATTGCGCCAGCGTCGACCTTGTCACCCTCTTTAACCGAAATCACCGCACCGTACGGCAGCTTGTAGCGCTCGCGCTCACGACCGTAGTCGTCGGCAATCGCCAGCTCACCGGAGCGGGACACTGCAACCAGGTGGCCATCCACTCGCTCAACGTGTTTCAGGTTGTGCAGACGGACGGTACCGCCATTCTTGACCTGAACGCTGTCGGCTGCGGAGGTCCGGCTTGCCGCACCACCGATGTGGAACGTACGCATGGTCAGCTGGGTACCCGGCTCACCGATGGACTGGGCAGCGATAACGCCGACCGCTTCACCGATGTTCACCTGGTGACCACGAGCCAAGTCACGGCCGTAGCACTTGGCGCAGATGCCATAACGGGTTTCGCAGCTGATCGGCGAGCGCACGATGACTTCGTCGATGCTATTCAGCTCGATGAATTCAACCCACTTCTCGTCAACCAGGGTGCCGGCAGGAACGATGATTTCCTCGGTGCCCGGCTTGAAGACGTCACGGGCGATCACTCGACCCAGTACGCGCTCACCCAACGGCTCTACTACGTCACCGCCTTCGATGTGCGGCGTCATGAGCAAGCCTTGCTCAGTGCCACAGTCGACTTCGGTCACCACCAGATCCTGCGCCACGTCTACCAGACGACGGGTCAGGTAACCGGAGTTCGCGGTTTTCAACGCGGTATCCGCGAGACCCTTACGAGCACCGTGAGTGGAGATGAAGTACTGGAGTACGCTCAGGCCTTCACGGAAGTTCGCGGTGATCGGCGTCTCGATGATCGAGCCGTCCGGCTTGGCCATCAGACCACGCATACCGGCCAGCTGACGGATCTGGGCTGCGGAACCCCGCGCACCCGAGTCGGCCATCATGTACATCGAGTTGAAGGATTCCTGGTCGACTTCGTCGCCATGACGGTCGATGACCTTCTCTTTCGAGAGGTTGGCCATCATCGCCTTGGACACTTCGTCGTTCGCCTTGGACCACAAGTCGATCACTTTGTTGTACTTCTCGCCCTGGGTAACCAGGCCGGAGGCGTACTGACTTTCGATCTCTTTCACTTCGTCGGTGGCAGCACCGATGATGCGGGCTTTTTCATCCGGGATAACGAAGTCGTTAACACCGATGGAAACGCCGGAAATGGTCGAATAGGCAAAACCGGTGTACATCAACTGGTCAGCGAAGATCACGGTCTCTTTCAAACCAACCACGCGGTAGCACTGGTTGATCAGTTTGGAGATCGCCTTCTTCTTCATCGGCAGGTTGACGACGTCGAACGACAGGCCGGCCGGAACCACCTGGAACAACAGCGCACGGCCGACAGTGGTGTCGACGATACGGGTGTTCTTGACGCTGCCACCATCACGATCATTGACGGTTTCGTTGATACGAACCTTGATCTTGGCGTGGAGGGCTGCTTCGCCGGCGCGGAATACGCGGTCGACTTCCTGCAGGTCCGCGAAGATACGACCTTCGCCCTTGGCGTTGATCGCTTCACGGGTCATGTAGTACAGACCCAATACAACGTCCTGCGACGGAACGATGATTGGCTCACCGTTGGCAGGCGACAGGATGTTGTTGGTCGACATCATCAACGCACGCGCTTCGAGCTGGGCTTCCAGCGTCAGCGGTACGTGCACGGCCATCTGGTCGCCGTCGAAGTCGGCGTTGTACGCAGCACAGACCAGCGGGTGCAGCTGGATAGCCTTACCTTCGATCAGTACCGGTTCAAACGCCTGGATACCCAGACGGTGAAGGGTCGGTGCACGGTTGAGGAGGACCGGGTGTTCGCGAATCACTTCAGCGAGAACGTCCCAAACCTCTGGCAGTTCGCGCTCGACCATTTTCTTGGCGGCTTTGATGGTGGTCGCGAGACCACGCATTTCCAGCTTGCCGAAAATGAACGGTTTGAACAGCTCGAGGGCCATCTTCTTCGGCAGACCGCACTGGTGCAGACGCAGGGTCGGACCTACGGTAATTACCGAACGACCCGAGTAGTCAACACGCTTACCGAGCAAGTTCTGACGGAAACGACCTTGCTTACCCTTGATCATGTCAGCCAGGGATTTCAGAGGACGCTTGTTCGAACCGGTAATGGCGCGACCGCGACGACCGTTGTCCAGCAGGGCATCCACAGCTTCCTGCAGCATGCGCTTTTCGTTGCGCACGATGATGTCAGGCGCGGACAGGTCCAGCAGGCGCTTCAAACGGTTGTTACGGTTGATCACTCGACGATACAGATCGTTGAGGTCGGAAGTCGCGAAGCGACCGCCATCAAGCGGAACCAGTGGACGCAGGTCTGGCGGCAGAACCGGCAGAACGGTCAGCACCATCCACTCTGGCAGGTTGCCGGAACCCTGGAAGGCTTCCATCAACTTCAGGCGCTTGGACAGCTTCTTGATCTTGGTTTCGGAGTTGGTTTGCGGAATTTCTTCGCGCAGACGGCCAATCTCGTGTTCCAGGTCGATCGCGTGCAGCAGCTCGCGGACGGCCTCAGCACCCATGCGGGCGTCGAAGTCATCACCGAACTCTTCGAGGGCTTCGAAGTACTGCTCGTCGTTCAGCAGCTGGCCTTTTTCAAGGGTGGTCATGCCCGGGTCGATAACGACGTAGCTCTCGAAGTAGAGAACGCGTTCGATATCACGCAGGGTCATGTCCATCAGCAAGCCGATACGCGACGGCAGGGACTTCAGGAACCAGATGTGGGCAACCGGCGAAGCCAGCTCGATGTGCGCCATGCGCTCACGACGAACCTTGGCCAGTGCGACTTCAACGCCGCACTTCTCGCAGATCACACCACGGTGCTTCAAGCGCTTGTACTTACCGCACAGGCACTCGTAATCCTTGACCGGGCCAAAGATCTTGGCGCAGAACAGGCCGTCACGCTCAGGTTTGAACGTACGGTAGTTGATGGTTTCCGGCTTTTTAACTTCGCCGAACGACCACGAACGGATCATCTCAGGCGAGGCCAATCCAATACGGATGGCGTCGAACTCTTCGACTTGACCCTGGTTTTTCAGCAAATTCAGTAGGTCTTTCAAGGCCTTTCCTCCTGGCGGAGCAGAGAGCGGGCCATACAGCCCCGCTCTCGATTCGCGTCACGTGTTATTCGGTTTCCAGATCGATATCGATGCCGAGGGAACGAATTTCCTTGATCAACACGTTGAAGGACTCGGGCATGCCCGGCTCCATACGGTGATCGCCGTCCACGATGTTTTTGTACATCTTGGTCCGACCGTTCACATCGTCCGACTTCACTGTGAGCATTTCTTGCAGAGTGTATGCAGCACCGTATGCTTCCAGTGCCCAGACCTCCATCTCCCCGAAACGCTGACCACCGAACTGCGCCTTACCACCCAGCGGCTGCTGGGTAACCAGGCTGTACGAACCGGTAGAACGAGCGTGCATCTTGTCGTCTACCAAGTGGTTCAGCTTCAGCATGTACATGTAGCCAACGGTAACCGGACGTTCGAACTTGTTGCCGGTACGACCATCGAACAGTTGCATCTGGCCGCTTTCCGGCAGGTCTGCCAGTTTCAGCATGGCCTTGATTTCAACTTCCTTGGCACCGTCGAATACTGGGGTGGCCATTGGCACACCAGCCTTGAGGTTGTGCGCCAAGTCGAGGATTTCCTGGTCGGTGAAGCTGTCCAGGTCCTCGTTACGACCGCCGATCTCGTTGTAGATCTCGTGCAGGAACTTGCGCAGGTCAGCGACCTTGCGTTGCTCCTCGATCATGCGGTTGATCTTCTCGCCCAGACCTTTGGCCGCCAGGCCCAGGTGGGTTTCGAGGATCTGACCAACGTTCATACGCGAAGGTACGCCCAGCGGGTTGAGGACGACGTCGACCGGGGTGCCATGGGCATCGTGCGGCATGTCTTCAACCGGCATGATCACGGAGACCACACCCTTGTTACCGTGACGACCGGCCATCTTGTCGCCCGGCTGGATGCGACGACGGATTGCCAGGTAGACCTTGACGATCTTCAGTACGCCCGGAGCCAGGTCATCGCCTTGCTGCAGCTTGCGCTTCTTGTCTTCGAACTTGTCGTCCAGCAGACGGCGGCGATCAACGATGTAGGCCTGGGCCTTCTCGAGCTGCTCGTTCAACGCATCTTCAGCCATGCGCAGTTTGAACCACTGCCCATGCTCCAGACCGTCGAGCACTTCGTCGGTGATTTCCTGACCTTTCTTCAGGCCAGCGCCGCCTTCGGCCTTGTGGCCAACCAGCGCGGAACGCAGACGTTCGAAGGTCGCGCCTTCAACGATGCGGAACTCTTCGTTGAGGTCCTTGCGGATCTCGTCGAGCTGGCTCTTCTCGATGGACAGTGCACGGGTATCGCGCTCGACGCCATCACGGGTGAAGACCTGCACGTCGATGACGGTGCCCTTGGTACCGGTTGGTACACGCAGGGAGGTGTCTTTGACGTCGCTGGCCTTCTCACCGAAGATCGCACGCAGCAGTTTTTCTTCCGGAGTCAGTTGGGTCTCGCCTTTCGGAGTGACCTTGCCGACCAGGATGTCGCCCGGGCCGACTTCGGCACCGACGTAGACGATACCGGCTTCGTCCAGCTTGTTCAGTGCGGCTTCACCCACGTTCGGGATGTCCGCAGTGATTTCCTCTGGCCCAAGCTTGGTGTCACGCGCCACACAGGTCAGTTCCTGGATGTGGATCGTGGTGAAACGGTCTTCCTGAACAACGCGTTCCGACAGGCAGATGGAGTCTTCGAAGTTGAAGCCGTTCCATGCCATGAAGGCGATGCGCATGTTCTGACCCAGAGCCAGTTCACCCATGTCGGTGGACGGGCCGTCGGCCATGATGTCGCTACGCTGAACACGATCACCTTTACGCACCAGCGGACGCTGGTTGATGCAGGTGTTCTGGTTCGAGCGGGTGTACTTGGTCAGGTTGTAGATGTCGACACCGGCTTCGCCGGTTTCAACTTCGTCATCGGCAACACGAACCACGATACGGCTGGCATCGACGGAGTCGATCACGCCACCACGACGAGCCACGACGCAAACGCCGGAGTCACGGGCAACGTTGCGCTCCATGCCGGTACCTACCAGCGGCTTGTCGGCACGCAGGGTCGGTACAGCCTGACGCTGCATGTTGGAACCCATCAACGCACGGTTGGCGTCGTCGTGCTCGAGGAACGGGATCAGCGACGCTGCAACCGACACAACCTGCTTCGGCGAAACGTCCATCAGGGTGACGTCTTCCGGCGCCTTGACGGTGAACTCGTTCAGGTGACGTACGGCTACCAGCTCGTCGATCAGCACTTTCTGCTCGTTCATGGTCGCCGAAGCCTGGGCGATCACGTGATCGGCCTCTTCAATAGCGGACAGGAACACAATCTCGTCGGTGACCAAGGCGTCTTTCACCACACGGTACGGGCTTTCCAGGAAGCCGTACTGGTTGGTGCGCGCATAAGCGGCCAGGGAGTTGATCAGACCGATGTTCGGACCTTCCGGCGTTTCGATCGGGCAAACACGACCGTAGTGCGTCGGGTGTACGTCACGGACTTCGAAGCCGGCGCGTTCGCGGGTCAGACCACCAGGGCCGAGTGCGGAGACACGACGCTTGTGGGTGATCTCGGACAGCGGGTTGTTCTGGTCCATGAACTGCGACAGCTGGCTGGAACCGAAGAACTCTTTCACCGCCGCAGCCACTGGCTTGGCGTTGATGAGGTCCTGCGGCATCAGGCCTTCGCTTTCAGCCATCGACAGACGTTCCTTGACCGCACGCTCAACGCGTACCAGGCCAACACGGAACTGGTTCTCGGCCATTTCGCCTACGCAGCGAACACGACGGTTACCCAGGTGGTCGATGTCGTCGACGATGCCTTTGCCGTTACGGATGTCGACCAGGGTCTTGAGGACCGCGACGATATCGTCCTTGTTCAGTACGCCCGAACCTTCGATCTCGGTACGACCGATACGACGGTTGAACTTCATCCGGCCGACCGCAGACAGGTCATAGCGCTCAGGGCTGAAGAACAGGTTGTTGAACAGGGTCTCGGCGGCATCCTTGGTCGGTGGCTCACCAGGACGCATCATGCGATAGATCTCGACCAGCGCTTCCAGTTGGTTGCTGGTGGAGTCGATCTTCAGCGTGTCGGAGATGAACGGACCGCAGTCGATGTCGTTGGTGTACAGCGTCTCGATGCGAACGACCTGGGCCTTGGCGATTTTCGCCAGGATCTCGGTGTTCAGCTCGGTGTTGCATTCGGCCAGGATTTCGCCGGTAGCCGGGTGCACGATGACCTTGGCGGTGGTGCGGCCCAGGACGTAGTCCAGCGGCACATCCAGCTCTTTGATCCCGGCTTTTTCCAGCTGGTTGATGTGGCGAGCGGTAATACGGCGACCCTGCTCGACAATCACCTTGCCTTTGTCATCGAGGATATCGAGGACGGCGATTTCACCGCGCAGACGCTGAGGCACCAGCTCCAGGCTCAGGGTTTCGCCCTTCACGTGAAAAACGTTGGTGGTGTAGAACGCGTCCAGCACTTCTTCGGTGGCGTAGCCCAGTGCGCGCAGCAGCACGGAAGCCGGCAGCTTGCGACGACGGTCGATACGCACGAAGACGCAGTCTTTCGGGTCGAACTCGAAGTCCAACCACGAACCGCGGTAAGGAATGATCCGCGCGGAGTACAGCAGTTTGCCGGAGCTGTGCGTCTTGCCGCGGTCGTGGTCGAAGAACACGCCCGGGGAACGGTGCAGCTGGGAAACGATCACGCGCTCGGTACCGTTGATAACGAAGGTACCGTTCTCGGTCATCAGGGGGATTTCACCCATGTAGACTTCTTGCTCTTTGATGTCCTTGATCGCTTTGTTCGACGATTCTTTGTCGAAAATGATCAGGCGCACTTTTACCCGCAAAGGTACGGCGTAAGTCACACCGCGCAATACGCATTCTTTGACATCAAATGCCGGTTCGCCCAGGCGATAACCGACGTACTCCAGCGCAGCATTGCCGGAGTAGCTGATGATCGGGAAAACGGATTTGAAGGCCGCATGCAGGCCCACGTCGCGGAACTGATCTTTAGTCGCTCCCGCCTGCAAGAATTCACGATACGAATCCAGCTGGATGGCCAGGAGGTACGGCACATCCATGACGTCCGGCAACTTGCTAAAGTCCTTGCGGATACGTTTTTTCTCAGTATATGAGTAAGCCATCAGCGTTCCCCAGCTTGGTCACCTGCTTGTTTGGCCCCTCCCCGACGGGAGCAGCCAGAAAATCGTGCAAACCCCATGGTTTGCGCCACCGCATC
The DNA here is from genome assembly GCF_013385425.1 of Pseudomonas gingeri. GTDB lineage: Bacteria > Pseudomonadota > Gammaproteobacteria > Pseudomonadales > Pseudomonadaceae > Aquipseudomonas > Aquipseudomonas gingeri_D. The sequence goes on from NZ_JACAQA010000033.1 coordinate 26,878, forward strand.
GGGTGGTTGAAGCACGTCAAAGGCACCGACCGAGTCGGCCGCCAGTAACGGAAAAAGGCCGGTGGCAAGAGCCACCAGCCATCAGCCTGTCGCTTAACGCTCGGGCTGGAGACGCAAGGTCAGAGCTTACTTCAGCTCGACTTTAGCGCCTGCTTCTTCCAGTGCTGCTTTGGCTTTGTCAGCTGCGTCTTTGGCAACAGCTTCCAGAACCAGGGCAGGAGCGCCGTCAACTACAGCCTTGGCTTCTTTCAGGCCCAGACCGGTCAGTTCACGTACTGCCTTGATCACGTTAACTTTCTTCTCGCCAGCTTCCAGCAGCATGACGTTGAATTCGGTTTGCTCTTCAACAACAGCGGCAGCAGCAGCAGGACCTGCCGAAGCAGCAGCAGCGGTCACACCGAATTTTTCTTCGAAAGCTTTGATCAGCTCAACAACCTGCAGAACCGACATTTCAGCTACGGCGTTGAGGATATCTTCTTGGGAGATAGACATTACTGTATTTCCTGAATTGGGGGACGGCCTACGCGACCATCGAAATAAACAAAAATACGCGAAAAGAAGTGCTCAGCCTTAGGCTGCGACAGCTTCTTTCTGGTCGCGAATAGCCGCCAGAGTACGAGCCAACTTGCTGGTAGCGCCTTGAATCACGCTCATCAGCTGGGAGATTGCTTCGTCACGGGTCGGCAAGGTTGCCAGTACGTCGATCTGATTGGCTGCGAGGAACTTGCCCTCGAACGCAGCTGCCTTGATCTCGAACTTGTCCTGACCCTTTGCAAACTCTTTGAACAGACGAGCAGCAGCGCCCGGGTGTTCCTTGGAGAAAGCAATCAGGGTCGGGCCTTTGAACACGTCGTTGAGGACCGAGTACTCGGTGCCTTCAACAGCGCGCTTGAGCAGGGTGTTACGTACGACACGTACGTACACGCCAGCTTCGCGGGCCTCTTTACGGAGTCCGGTCATCGCGCTTACTGTTACGCCACGGGCATCAGCCACGACAGCGGACAGAGCGACTTTGGCAGCCTCGTTGACTTCAGCGACGATGGCCTTCTTGTCTTCGAGTTTAATTGCCACGGGTTTAACTCCTGCTTGTTACCGTTTCATCTGGCCGAAGCCGGATGTCGTTTTGGTGTCTGATTCGGTAAGGAACCGGGAGCACCATCTGCGTAGGCTTGAGGTTTAAGGCTTGCGCCGCCTACGGTCTTGGATAGCCCCCGCCAGGCAGGGACCCCAATTTTTTTCGATTGGCGCAATCGCTTGCGCCAATGCGCGTCTTACGCTTCCAGCGAGCTCTGGTCGATGACCAGGCCTGGACCCATGGTGGTGCTCAGGGTAACGCGCTTGACGTAGATACCTTTCGAGGAAGCTGGCTTGATACGCTTCAGGTCAGCGATCAGGGCTTCAACGTTTTCCTTCAGCTTGACGGCGTCGAAGCCGATCTTGCCAACGGAGGTGTGGATAATACCGTTCTTGTCGGTGCGATAACGAACCTGACCGGCCTTGGCGTTTTTCACCGCGGTGGCGACGTCTGGAGTTACGGTACCGACTTTAGGGTTAGGCATCAGGCCACGTGGACCGAGGATCTGACCCAGTTGACCGACAACACGCATTGCGTCCGGGGAAGCAATAACGACGTCATAGTTCAGGTCGCCGCCTTTCATTTCGGCAGCCAGGTCGTCCATACCAACGCGATCGGCGCCGGCAGCCAGAGCAGCTTCAGCAGCCGGCCCCTGGGTGAACACAGCAACGCGAACGGTCTTGCCAGTGCCGTGTGGCAGCACAGTAGCGCTACGGACGACCTGGTCGGATTTACGTGGGTCAACGCCCAGGTTTACAGCAACGTCAAACGACTCGCTGAACTTGACAGTCGACAGCTCGGACAGCAGAGCAGCGGCTTCTACAAAGTTGTAGGCCTTGCCTGCTTCGATTTTGCCGGCGATAGCCTTTTGGCGCTTGGTCAGCTTAGCCATTACACACCCTCCACGTTAAGGCCCATGCTACGAGCAGAACCGGCGATGGTACGCACGGCTGCATCCATATCAGCTGCAGTCAGATCCGCGTTTTTGGTTTTCGCGATTTCTTCCAGCTGAGCACGGGTCACGGTGCCAACCTTAACGGTGTTCGGACGAGCGGAACCGCTGGTCAGGCCGGCGGCCTTTTTCAGCAGAACCGAAGCCGGGGTGGACTTGGTTTCGAAAGTGAAGCTGCGGTCACTGTAAACAGTGATGATCACAGGCGTCGGCAGACCTGGCTCAAGACCCTGGGTACGGGCGTTGAAGGCTTTGCAGAATTCCATGATGTTCACGCCGTGCTGACCCAGAGCTGGACCGACGGGTGGGCTAGGGTTGGCCTGGGCGGCCTTCACTTGCAGCTTGATGTAAGCGGTAATCTTCTTGGCCATGAGGCACTCCAATTACGGGTTCTAGCGCCTCGAAAGGCTCCCCGGTTACTTGCGCGTTTATCCCAGTGACGACAAAACCCCACAGCCTTGGACTGTGGGGTTGGGATGCTTGTTCAGCTAGACCTTTTCGACCTGGCTAAACTCCAACTCTACCGGAGTAGAGCGTCCGAAAATGAGCACGGCCACCTGGATGCGGCTCTTTTCGTAGTTGACCTCTTCGACGGTGCCGTTGAAGTCTGCGAACGGACCATCGGTAACACGTACGACTTCGCCCGGCTCGAACAGTGTCTTCGGCTTCGGCTTGTCGCTGCCGTCAGCGACGCGACGCAGAATCGCTTCTGCCTCTTTGTCGGTGATCGGTGCAGGCTTGTCGGCGGTACCGCCGATGAAACCCATCACCCGAGGCGTGTCCTTGACCAAGTGCCAAGTCCCCTCGTTCATGTCCATCTGTACCAGCACATAGCCAGGGAAGAATTTACGCTCACTCTTGCGCTTCTGGCCGTTACGCATTTCCACTACTTCTTCAGTAGGGACCAGAATTTCGCCGAAGCCATCTTCCATGCCTGCCAGCTTTACGCGCTCGACCAACGAGCGCATCACATGCTTCTCGTAACCCGAGTAAGCATGCACAACGTACCAACGCTTAGCCACGGGACACCCTTAGCCTACAATCGAGGAAACAAGCCAGCCGAGCAGGGAATCAAGCCCCCACAACAGCAACGCCATTACCAGAACAACAGCCACCACGATCAACGTGGTCTGCGTGGTTTCTTGGCGAGTCGGCCATACGACTTTACGAATCTCGGTACGAGCTTCCTTTGCCAGCACGAAGAACGACTTGCCTTTCGCGGTCTGCAGGCCTACAAAGGCAGCTACAGCAGCGATGACAAGCAGAGCCAGTACGCGGTACAGGATCGGCGAACCATGATAGTACTGGTTGCCAACAACACCAATCACCACCAAAGCGACTACGACGAGCCACTTGAGAAGATCGAAGCGAGAGCCTTGGGCTTCAGCGTTGGAGGTCATCTAAGAGAATCCTGTGAAAAGAAAGCCAGACACACCGAGTGAATCTGGCAGGTCAGGAGGGAATCGAACCCCCAACCTACGGTTTTGGAGACCGTCGCTCTGCCAATTGAGCTACTGACCTAAAACTTGAATCAGGCCGACCATTATGTCGACCTGAGAGAGGCATTTCAACTACTTATTCGATTACTTTCGCTACCACACCCGCGCCGACGGTACGACCGCCCTCACGGATAGCGAAACGCAAGCCATCTTCCATCGCAATAGTCTTGATCAGAGTGACAGTCATCTGAATGTTGTCACCTGGCATTACCATTTCGACGCCTTCCGGCAGCTCGCAGTTACCAGTCACATCAGTCGTACGGAAGTAGAACTGCGGACGGTAGCCCTTGAAGAACGGCGTATGACGACCGCCTTCTTCCTTGCTCAGGACGTAAACTTCTGCAGTGAACTTGGTGTGCGGCTTGACCGAACCCGGCTTGACCAGTACCTGGCCACGCTCGACATCGTCACGCTTGGTGCCGCGCAGCAGAACGCCGCAGTTTTCACCTGCACGACCTTCGTCGAGCAGTTTACGAAACATTTCAACGCCGGTGCAGGTGGTGACAGCAGTGTCACGCAAGCCTACGATTTCCAGCGGATCTTGAACACGAACGATACCGCGCTCAATACGACCCGTCACAACGGTACCGCGACCGGAGATCGAGAACACGTCTTCGATTGGCATCAGGAACGGCTTGTCGATTGCGCGCTCAGGCTCGGGAATGTAGCTATCCAGAGTCTCAACCAGCTTCTTGACAGCCGAAGTACCCATGCCATTTTCATCATTGCCTTCCAGCGCCATGCGCGCGGAGCCAATGATGATCGGCGTGTCGTCACCTGGGAAATCGTAAGTGCTCAGCAGATCGCGCACCTCCATCTCAACCAGCTCCAGCAGCTCGGCATCATCTACCAGGTCAGCCTTGTTCAGGAAGACCACAATGTAGGGAACGCCTACCTGACGGGACAACAGGATGTGCTCACGGGTTTGCGGCATCGGACCATCAGCGGCCGAGCAAACCAGGATCGCGCCATCCATCTGCGCAGCACCGGTAATCATGTTTTTTACGTAGTCGGCGTGACCTGGACAGTCAACGTGTGCGTAGTGACGCACGGCCGAATCGTATTCAACGTGAGCGGTGTTGATGGTGATGCCACGAGCTTTTTCTTCTGGGGCGCTATCGATCTTGTCGAAGTCAACCTTGGCCGAACCGAACACTTCGGAGCAAACGCGAGTCAAGGCAGCAGTGAGCGTAGTTTTACCATGGTCGACGTGACCAATGGTCCCCACGTTGACGTGCGGCTTATTACGTTCGAACTTTTCCTTAGCCATCGAAATCACCCTCAGGAGAAGAATTAAGCAAGCTACATCAGCCATTAAAACAAAGGCAGATATTTGCATATCTGCCTTGTTGTTATGGAGCTCTTGAGCGGATTTGAACCGCTGACCTCACCCTTACCAAGGGTGTGCTCTACCAACTGAGCTACAAGAGCGAAACACGGTGCACAAACAGCAAACTTGGAGCGGGTAGCGGGAATCGAACCCGCATCATCAGCTTGGAAGGCTGAGGTTCTACCACTAAACTATACCCGCGGAGCTTGCAGCTCACGCTTAAATATGGTGGAGGGGGAAGGATTCGAACCTTCGAAGTCGTAGACGTCAGATTTACAGTCTGATCCCTTTGGCCGCTCGGGAACCCCTCCTAAGCGAGCCGACATTCTACATCATGTCGACCTTCTGTCAAGCATTTTTCTCATTTAAATTATGAGGTTAGCTGCGTTGACCCGCTTCGTAGCCAGTCCCTCAAGAGGTGTTCACTGCGAAGCGGGCGCCATTCTATTCAAACTATTCGACAGTTGCAATGCCTTCGCACGGCATTATTTTATGTTTTAACTCATTGAATTCTTTAGCAAGGTTCTGCAGCAGGGCGTCGTCCAGCAAATGCTGGCTTTCAGGTGCGATCCGTACCCAGTACCCCGCCGAATCGGGCACATTCACCTGCTCTGCCCGCGCCTTGATATTGCTGCCCTGGAGACGCTGCACAATGGACTGCGCCAGATCCTGGCGAGCCACGGCACCCAGATAGACACAATCGCCTTCGCGCTCCGGCGCCGCAGAGACCGCACGACGCCCGCCGGCGCCATCGGATTCGCTCAACAACTGGATATCCTGGTGAGCGCTGCGGTACAGCGAAAGAGGAGCGACTTCCTTGGCCCTCAAGGGCGCTTCCTGCTGGTGCCAGACGTAATAGACACCATTGAGCACCAGCAACAACAGAAACAACCAACGCATAGGAACCTCAATCGAGCGGACACGCCACCGCCAAGCCAACCAATACCAGGACGGGCACCCGATGCGCCCTGCCCTTGTTAAAACCGCTAGCCGCCTCGAACTCAAGCATCATCGCGCAAGCGCAGGCTGAGTTCGCCACCACTGAAGACCTTTTCCACGCCATCCACTTGCAGACGGAGCGCGCCCTGCTGGTCGATGCCCAGCACGATCCCTTCGACCTGGCTCACTCCCGCGACTAGGGCGACCTTGCGCCCCTGCCAGAGATGATTCTGCTCCCACTCAGCCTGGATAGCCGCGAAACCAGAGGACTGGTGCCACTCCAGGTAAAAGCGCAGCTTTTCCCCCAGGCTCGCGATCAGCTCGTTGCGATCGATCGAACGACCCGTTTCCAACCGTGCCGATGTCCACAGCTGATCCACCTGTTCGGCAACCTGCATATTGACGTTGATCCCGACCCCCAGCACGACGTGACAGACATCCGCCGGGTCGCCGACCAGCTCCAGCAGAATGCCGGCGATCTTCTTGTTGTCCACCAGGACATCATTGGGCCACTTCAGCCCCGCCCGGGCGATCCCCAGCTCACGCAATGCACTTAGAACCGCCAGGCCGACCACCAGGCTCAAGCCCTCCAGCTGACGCATGCCGCCTTCGATCCTGAGCAACAGGCTGTAATAGATATTTTCCGCGAACGGACTGACCCAATGCCGGCCCCGGCGTCCTCGCCCCGCGGTTTGCCGTTCTGCCACCACGATGAAAGGCGCAGCAGCCCCCTTCTCCATCAGGCGTAGCGCCTCGGCATTGGTTGAGTCGATGGTGTCGTAGACATGCACTGGCCACGATGGGGAGGGTTTTGCAGCCACTATCTCCTGCTCGCCCAGCAACACCAGCGGATTGGCAAGCTGGTAACCGCGACCACGGACTTTATGGATAACCAGCCCGAACTCCGCCTCCAATTGCTGGAGCTGTTTCCAGACGGCGCTGCGGCTGACGCCCAAGGCTGCCCCTAGCGCTTGCCCGGAGTGGAATCGACCATCTTTGAGGAGCTTCAACAACGTCAACATGCAGGTCTCGACTCACAATGAGGCAGGCATGATAGCCATGCGCCGAGAGCTTGCATATGACTCTTGAGCCTTGCAGCGCCTGGGCCGGCCTCTTCGCGGGCAAGCCCGGCTCCTACAGTGTGATGTCGTATGCGAATTTTGTGTACGACGCCGTCCTGTAGGAGCAGGGCTTGCCCGCGAAGAGGCCCTCGAGTCTTGCGACATTTTCGCGGCCCAAAAACAAAACCCCAACTGCTTTCGCAATTGGGGTTTCGGAATTTAATCTTGACGATGACCTACTCTCACATGGGGAAACCCCACACTACCATCGGCGATGCATCGTTTCACT
>NZ_JACAQA010000034.1:0-120 GCF_013385425.1 Pseudomonas gingeri
TTTCAGCCAGCGCCTTGTCTTTACGGCGCAGTTCGCGCTCCAGTTCCTGGATGCGTTTCTTGTCCTTGCGGGCTTGCTCGCGATCGTCTTTTTGCTGAGCTTTGTCTGCCTTCTGGCCGT
>NZ_JACAQA010000034.1:246-23783 GCF_013385425.1 Pseudomonas gingeri
CATCGACAGGCTCAGTGGGGGACGCAGTATCTTGAGTAATGCGGCTTTGCGTTCCGGTGAATAGTACGGCACGAACAGTCTCTTTCCGCCCCCGATCTGCCTTTTCAGGAAAATTCAGAAAGGCGACAACTATCCTGACACCGGGGGGGAGCGCCGAGATGAGCTTGAATGTGCTCGCCTACAACTTGAAACGGGTCATGAAAGTCATCGGTGCCAACGCTTTGATGAAGGCGCTTTCGGCCTAAAAAACGCCGGTTTTGGCCCATCCAAGAGGCTGTAAAACAGCGTTGGCCTACTCTCGGTCATCACCGATGCAAGCCGTAACGCTGACCATGCGATCACTCAGCCAACGAGCGTCGATGCTCCAAAAAATGATGCCCATGAGCGTTTTTACACCCTCTGGGCCTTTGCTGCCTGTCACGACAGGCAGCAAACGGCGGCCAGCCGACACGCTATTTCTGGAATGCAAAGGGAGGAGATATCTTGAGCATGATACATGCGAGCCCGTGAGGCGATGCCATCGCAGGCTGGCGGGTAAAATTTTTTCTAAAACAGCACATTAATTACAACTGTTTCTCGTCTTGGATGTTTCCGGAGTGTGGATTAGTCTATATAAAAAGGAATGAATCGGCCTTGTATAGCAATGCCAAAAAGTTTAAGTATGCTATCCTGGCTCTCAGCGGCCAGCCGCAATAACATCCACTTCTACTAATGTACCTGGTAGCGGCAGGGCGACAACCTGAACGGCGGTTCGAGTTGGCTTGTTTGGCTGGTCTGAAGTCCCAAAAAACATATTGTAACCCTGCTGGAAGCCTGAGAAATCGAGTTTGCCGCCCAGCTCTGCGGTTCCAACAAGAAAGACTCGAATTTGAATAATATCCGCCATGGATAAGTTGCACTCTCGTAGGATGTTATTGATTTTTTTAAATACCGAAATGGTCTGTTTTTTTGTATCGCCGTAGGATGATGCTGTGCCTGGAGGTGCATCGATATCAACAATATCCGCCAGAATACCGCTGACGTAAGTAAGAGAGGAAGTGGCCGGGATAGTTACAGTCTCTAAATATGCCGCAGTTTTTAGGCCGGTGCGCTTGATGTCAATATTCATGTATAAATATCCTTTGCTGGTTGGTTCTTAGCGACAGCTAGTCACTCGACTTACATTATCGAGGTCGCGACTGTACGGAATAAGTACGATAGTTGAATGAGCTTTAGTTGAAATCAAGTGAATAGGATTCACTCAAGACCCGAGCTTTTTTTAAGTTGCACGATTTAAAACCTTGTTGCAAGGAATTTCGACGTTAGCCCAGTGATGAAAAAATCTTGCGGGATTTACTGCTTTTTTTTACTGTGAAGATCGTTCCTTGACCGTTGTGCTGCCTGGGGCAGACGCCAGGAACAATGTTTTCAGGTCGAGAATCGGGTGTTGACTATCTGAAATAGAAGCTTTACATTGATTGGAACGATCATTCCAGAGCGCGCAACCCTATGAGACCCAAGGAGTTTGACTCAGATGCCATAGCCGAGGCGGCTATGCGTGTTTTTTGGTTGCGAGGGTATAGCGGGGCAAGCATTCAGCACCTTGTAGAAGGAACAGGTCTTGGGCGCGGAAGTCTCTACAACGCCTTCGGCAGCAAACTAGGTCTGTACGAATTTGCGCTGCGTCGTTATTACCAACTCACTGCGCCAAACATTTCGATTCTATCTGAGGAAGGTTCGGTACGAGATATCGTGCGCAAACTTCTGATGAAAATTGTTTCGGAAGAGCTCAACGACATAGAGAGTATGGGATGCATGGTCGCCAATGCCTCGTTAGAGTTGGCAAGGCATGACCAAGACATAGCAAATTTGGTTGCTCAAAACTTTGCCCGCATGGAACGAGCCCTCAAAGAGCTGATAAAACGAGGTCAGGAGATCGGCGAAATATCGGCAGAAAAAAATCCAGGCGCCCTCGCCAGATTTTTTGTCAGCACAATTCAGGGTATTCGGGTACTGGGTAAGGGCAGTGCTAAAGAAGAGCGCGCGGAAAGACTGGAAGACATTGTTGATATCGCAATAAGTACTCTTTGAGAAAAATTTTACAGTGGCTAGACGAGTAGATTTTTTTGCCTAGTATTGTACTGATCATTCCAGAATGAAGATTTTTTGGATAACCGTGTTGATGGGATGTAAACGGGCGCCGAGTACCTTTAGTGCTAAAGCGCCTGCTGTACCGATTGATAAACTAAAGCTAACGATCGATAGGGATATAAAATGACTAACTCTGCGCAAGCATCCGCTCAATCCAAAACCGTAGCGGTACTTGGGACAGGCATTATCGGGGCTGCGGTAGCGCGTAACCTCCAGAAAAATGCATTCAACGTAAATGCATGGAACCGAACTTATGAGAAAGCAACAGCTCTTTCGGTTTCGGGCATCGAAGTGTTTGAAAAAGCAGAAGATGCGGTACGTGGTGCAAGTATTGTCCTGACTGTGTTGAAAGACGGTCCAGCGGTACTGGAGGCGATGAAAGCCGCGCTGCCAGGCCTTGCAAAAGGCGCCGTTTGGGTTCAGTTGAGCACTGTAGGTGTTAAAGCGAACGAAGAACTGACTTCATTCGCCGAGGAACATGGTCTGGCGTTCTATGACGCACCGGTTCAAGGCACTCGTGGGCCTGCGGAGCAAGGGCAACTGATAATCATTGCATCCGGCGGCTTGTCGCACCGAGAAGTGATTCAACCAATCTTCGATGCAATCGGCAAACGCACCTTGTGGGTTTCCGAGCAAAGCGGTGTTAGCAGCAAGCTGAAGTTGGCCCTTAATAGCTGGGCTTTTGCCCTCACGCACGGCATTGCAGAAAGTCTGTCTATTGCGGAAGCACTGGGTGTTGATCCTGCTCTGGTGGTTGATGTTGTGAAAGGCGGTCCTATGGACAGCATGTACTTTCAACTGAAGGCGGCGTCGATTCTGTCCGGTGATTATACCGTTAGCTTCTCTGTGGCGAACGCTGTCAAGGACGCTGAGTTGGTAGTTGAGGCCGCCAAGGAAGCTGGCGTAAAAGTGGATGCAGTAGAGGCTGGACTCAATCGCTTCAACCGCGCTCTGCAAGCCGGCCACGGCGACAAAGACATGGCCGCTTCGTACCTTGCTAAATAACAGCAACAACCCGTTGTAGATCCCTCGAACTTTATAGGTCGATGCTAATACCATCGGCCTTGAGATTAATTATGTTTGATGCTCTTGGATATCGACTAAAAATAGGGATCGTTCTCCCTTCTACTAACACTTCCATGCAACCTGAAACAGATTCCCTGCGGGTCCTTGGAGTTACCAATCATGCAAGCAGGATGTTGATTCAAGACCAGTTGATGGATAAAAAAGCTGGTTTTAATAGTGTCTTGAATAATATCCGAACGTCCACTGAGGATGCTATCCATAGCTTGCTCACTTGCAAACCAGACCGGGTGATTATTGGTGTTTCACCTGAGAGTTACTGGGATGGCCTTGGAAGTCATGAACGTGTAATGGATTCATTTTTGACCATGACCGGAGGTGTGCCCGTAACGACCAGCCCGGATGCATATCAGGCGGCGTTTAAAGCCTTTGGCAACATCAAGCGTATCGCGGTGATTACCCCGTACTTGCCAGTGGGTGATAACACCGTCAGCAAATTTTTTACGGATAATGGCTATGAGGTCGTTGCTATTCAGGGGCTCGGAGCCTACAGCCCAGCCCAGATATCGCACATCTCGCAGGAAAAAATATTTCAGGCTATCAAGGAAATTGATAGCGCTGATGTAGAGGCCATTGTTCAGGTCGGCACCAATGTCGCAATGGCGGGTGCTGCTACGATTGCTGAGGCTTGGTTAAACAAACCGGTCATTTCCAATAATGTTGTGCTCTATTGGCATGCTTTGAGACAGAGTGGCATTGTGGACACCTTCAGTGGATTTGGGGCTCTTTTAGAACATCACTGATAAAATTTATAATCAGTTCTGAAACGTTCGTTTCGGAACTCTGCATCATGAAAGTCGGCGCGATGGTGCTAGCCGCCGATTAATTTTCAATGAAATACCTACCTTGGCGATCATGTTTAATGATGCATCTAGCCTCGCTGTGCCGATTTTTTTAATACTAAAATAAAGGAAAGGAATCAAATGAAGGCTGCAAATTCAATCATTGCAGGGAAGCAGACGTCTGATAAAGCGAAGTACGATAAATTTTCGAGTGGCAGTGATTGGACACTGGTGGATTTGTTTCTTCTTCAATGCTCGGAGTCTCCAGAAGCTGTTGCTGTAATTGGGCAGGAAGGAGCTTTGACCTATTCAGAGCTGGATGTAAAAAGTAAATTGCTTTCTGATGAGTTTGTGAGTTTCGGTGTTCGAGTAAACGAATGTATCGGTATTTATGCTGAGCCCTCAATGGATATGATGATCGGTACGTGGGGGATTCTCCGCGCCGGTTGTGCCTATCTGCCGTTAGCCCCAGAGTATCCCGATGAACGAGTCCGTTATATGATTGAGGACTCGAAGATTAAAGTTATTTTTACTCAGGTTCATTTAGTCAAGAAGCTGAAGGAGCTAGCTCTTTCTGACGTGATCATTGTCACGCTGAACGACGTAAAACTGAAATCAAATTTCGAGGCCGACTCCGCAAATTCGCGGACAAAAAGGCTTGTGGGTAGTTGCTTAGCCTATGTGATCTACACGTCAGGTACAACAGGAAAACCTAAAGGCGTCGAGATCGAGCACCGCAGCATTCTTAATCAGCTGCTGTGGTTGAATGACGAATATAACATTGATAATAATAAAACGATTTTGCGCAAAACCCCCATGAGTTTTGACGCTGCGCAATGGGAGATTCTATCTGTTGCACTGGGCTCAAAAATCGTGATGGGAAAGTCAGGTATCTATCGTGACCCCTCAGCGATGATAGAAACCATACAACAGTTTAAGGTCAGTACAATTCAGTGCGTTCCTACATTATTGCAGGCATTGATTGATGAACCTGAATTCATAGCGTGTACGACGCTTTCACAAATTTTCAGTGGCGGTGAAGCGCTGACGCGAAAACTTGCGAAAAGCTGCCTTGATGTGATGCCGAAGTGTAGCCTGATTAATCTTTACGGTCCTACTGAGTGCACGATCAATGCTTCGGCCATCACGGTCGATAACCAGATGCTAGTTGATGGGCCAAAGGTAATCTCCATAGGCTATCCAGTAAGTAACACAAGCTATTATATTGTTGACGGTCAAGAGGTTGTTCCAAATACCGAGGTTGACAGAGTCGGTGAGTTGTATATTGGTGGTCTGCAGGTCGCCCGCGGCTATTTGAATAAGCCGGAGCAGACGGCGGAAAAATTTATAAGATTGTCCGTGGGTGATACCAAACAAAAGATTCGACTGTATCGGACGGGCGACCTTGCAAGCTGGAATAAAGATGGCAGTGTTCAATTTGTAGGTCGCGTCGACAATCAGATAAAACTGCGTGGCTATCGTGTCGAGTTGGACGAAATTCGTGTGGCCATTGAAAATCATGATTGGGTAAAAAGCGCTGCCGCCATTATTGATAGTGACTCACACTCGGGTGTTCAGACTCTGATTGCGTGTTTAGAGTTGAATCCGCGTGAGGCTACCCTAATGGATCAGGGAAGCCATGGTGCTCATCACCAATCGAAGGAAGGTCGAGTCCAGGTCAAGGCACAACTGAGCAACCTCGGATTGCGAAGTGATGCGGAAAATGCTGGGAAACCGGTCATCATTCTTCCTCGTAAAATGGCTTCAGAGCAACAAAGGAAACAAGCGTTTGCTCGGAAAACATACCGTTTTTTCGAAGGTGATGCGATCTGTAAAAAAGATATTGTAGAGCTGTTGGAGCACCGCGTCGTCGCAACAGAGTCGACAAGCCTGACCGAGGTTTCCCTTAGTACGCTCGGAGAAATACTTCGAACGCTCGGGCCGTTTACTAGCCCGGAACGTTTGTTGCCGAAATATGCTTATGCATCCCCAGGCGCTCTTTATGCGACCCAGCTTTATCTCGAGATCCACAATTTTGCGGGCCTTGTTTCAGGTTACTACTACTTTTCACCGGTTGATCATGAGCTCGTTCTAATTCAACCGATCGAGGGGGCGCGGGCTTATGGATTAACAATCCACCTTATGGGAAAAAAATCTGCCATCGAAGCTGTTTACAAGAATAATGTTATTGAAGTCCTGGATATGGAAGCAGGGCACATACTTGGGTTACTTGACTGTGTTCTGCCAGCTTACGGGTTAGGCATTGGGAATAGTCATTTTACGCCTAATGTTAGAATGTTTTTAGAATGCACAAGTGACCATTTTTATACCGGAAGCTACGATGTTGTGCCCTCAGCTGAAAGGCGTTTGGGCGGGGCTGTAGAGTTGCTGGTTCAAGCTCATGCCGGTAAAGTTACGGATCTTGATGAAGGCCAATATCGATATTCAAACGGTGAACTCATAAAGATTTCCTCTGATTTGATATTGAAAAAACATGTTATTGCGATCAATCAGCAGACATATGAGAACTCAAGTTTTGGTGTATCTATTATTAGTAGATCCTTCGACGGCTGGAGTAACTATGTCGATCTCGGCAGAAGACTACAGCAACTGCAACTCAATGGAATCAATATCGGCTTGATGTCCTCTGGGTACAGTTCCAAAACAGGAAATGATTTGCTGACTGCCAAGAGATTGAATGCCATCTTGAAAGATGCAGATCTTGGCTCGGGCCCTTCGTATTTTGCCCTGGCTGGCCGAGTCAGCGAAGCACAAATTCTTAGTGAGGGGATGAAGGAAGATGCTGTGCATTCCAAAGGGCCCGCAGAAATAATAAAGCAGGATCTGGTTGATTTTTTGCCTGAATACATGATTCCCAATAAAATCATTGTGCTTGATAAGCTACCTTTGTCCGCGAATGGGAAAGTTAATGTTCAAATGCTTAAGTCTCTCGTCGAGGCGCAGCGCGTAAAAAAAACCTATATTTTACCTCGTTCTACCATGGAAAAAGAGGTTGCGCAGATATGGCAAGATGTGATGAATTGCGAGTCAGTGTCAATAACTGATGATTTTTTCGAAGTGGGCGGAAACTCGCTGCTTGCAGTTGTGTTAATCAACAAGATCAATAAGGTTTTGACGGCTACTTTGCCTTTGCAGACTATTTTCTCCGCAGCAACGGTCGAATCACTTGCGGTGCTTCTCGAGGAAAAGAAAACCAAACAGATCTCCCGTTTAATTAAATTGAGTGCTGAATCCGCCGGTACACCAATTTATTGCTGGCCAGGGCTTGGTGGATACCCGATGAATTTGCGCTTACTTGCAACGAATAATGGATTGAACAGACCGTTTTTTGCTGTGCAGGCACTGGGTATCAATGAAGGCGAGGTTCCATATTCAACGATCAAGGAGATGGCGGCGCAAGATATTAAAATAATCAAGGAACATCAAAAGCACGGTCCTTATACCCTGTGGGGTTATTCTTTTGGTGCTCGGGTCTCTTTTGAGGTCGCTTATCAACTTGAGCAGGCGGGGGACATTGTTGATAATTTATTTTTGATCGCTCCAGGTTCACCTCAAACTCGGAAATCAGCAGATTTTGCGTTGTCGCACTCAGGTAACAGGTTTGATCAGAGTTATCTGACAATTCTCTACTCTGTCTTTGCAAGTTCTATCTCGGGCCCCGAACTTGCTCAGTGCTTATCTTCTGTGAATACGACTGAAGAATTCATCGAGTTTGTAGCGGCTCGATACCCTAGTCTTGAGCCGGTTGTTATAGAAAGGATTGTCAAGATTGTTGAGTTGACTTATGAGTTTAAATACACATTTAAGGAGATGGCCGAACATGTGATCGATGCCCCGATCTCGATTTTCAAGGCGGTTGGCGATGATTACTCATTCCTTGAGGCATCTTTGGGCGGTCTAGCAGCAACTCCTCAGGTGTTTGAACTTGGTTTTGATCACTATGAGGTTTTGAAGGAGGCCGGCATAAAAAATCTCACTGAGGCGATTGCATCAAGAGTGATGCAGGTTGAGAATTTTGTGCCTAAAGTTTCGATTTTTTTGTAGAGGACGCTGGGTATGCCTCATGTAAATATAAAGTATTTTCGTACAGATATTGCTGAAGAGCAGAAGCAGCAGATCAACAACGGTATCTCGCAGTTGCTTGAATCCGTGTTTTCTTGCAGTGCAAATGTAATATCAATAGCGCTCGAACCTATTGATCCTCTGGGATGGCGCGCGGAGGTTTATGATCCCGAGATCCTTGAGCGTGCACATCTGCTTTGCAAAGTCCCAAACTATTAAAACGGTGAAGGTATTATGACAGCTCAGGACAGTAGTTTTTCCAATCGGCCGATTTCCGATATCGACTATAGCGAGCGTATTCCTATTTGGAAATTACTCGCGTTCACGTTAGCTGGTTTCATTGCTATCATGACTGAAACCATGCCCGCGGGACTGTTACCACAGATTGGATTGAGCCTTGGAGTTTCAGAGGCGTTTGCCGGTCAGTTGGTAACCCTTTATGCCTTGGGTTCAGTTTTAGCCGCGATCCCTATCGTTGCGGCCACACGTAGCTGGAGGAGGAGACCACTGTTTCTTCTGGCTATTTCTGGTTTGCTGGTTTTCAACTCAATTACGGCGATTTCTTCTAATTTCGTCGTGATACTTATCTCGCGATTTATCGCTGGTATGGCCGCCGGTCTTATTTGGGGGCTGCTGGCTGGCTACGCAAGACGTATGGTACCTAACCATCTTCAAGGGCGGGCCTTGGCAATTGTCGGGGTAGGTCAACCCATCGCTCTTTCTATTGGCGTTCCATTGGGTGCCTGGTTGGGCGGCCTTTCGGATTGGAGAGGTGTATTTTGGATAATGTCGGGGCTTTCATTTGCACTGTTGATTTGGGTCAGATCCTGTATTCCTGATTACCCTGGGCAATCGTCTTCAAAACGTCAATCAATTAGAGCCATTTTTCTTACCCCGGGTATCCGATCAGTACTCTTCGTAATCTTCGCTTGGATCTTGGCTCATAACATTCTCTACACCTATATCGCACCCTATCTGGCGTCAGTCGGTCTCGCCGAATATGTTGATGTTGTATTGTTTTTGTTTGGTGCATCATCCGTCCTGGGAATCTGGATAACGGGGGTGTTTGTAGATCGCTCACTCAGGACTCTGACGATTCTTAGTCTTGCACTGTTTGCTGCAGCGGCATTAATCATCGGCATCGCCAATGGAAGCTCAATTGTTACTCTGGCTGGTATCGCTTTGTGGGGGCTGACCTTTGGTGGGGCGCCAACTTTGTTGCAGACTGCTATCGCGGATAATGCGGGTGAAGGGACAGATGTCGCGCAATCAATGTTGGTAACCGTATTTAATCTGGCAGTCGCCGGTGGCGGGCTTCTAGGGGGCGTTTTACTTCAGTACGTCGGTCCTGGTTCTTTTCCTTGGACTCTATTCGTTCTTGCAGTCCTGAGTCTACTGGCCGTATGGAACGCGAGAAGTCATGGATTCCAACCTGGTCGTCGTTCATAAGTATTTTGAAATGTCCACTGCTCGTTATTTGACGGCTTTGTCCAGCTAATGTGGCACTCCTGTTTGACGGGAGTGCTGCAGCCCAGAGGTACTGCTTGACCTTGGCGTCATATTTGGACAGCGGTAAATGTCTAATTACTGCCGATCACGGCAACGTCGAACAAATGCTTGACGTCGACTATGGTCGGACCCACACGATTCATACCTTGAATCCGTTCCCCCTTATTCTGGTTAGTGAGTAATTGGCCATGTAGGACTGAAGAACACCCTCTGCTCAAAACACGGATTTCAATCTCAGACGCGTACTTTTCTGTCGTGAAAACCGAGACCGACTTTTTCAACAGAATCGACCCTTTATAGATGCCACTCACTTAAGGCTGCCATCATCGTTTCGTTGGGCCAAGCGCTGGTAGATAAACTCCACTGCTAGTCGGATTTTCGGGATCAGATAGCGCGATTGCAGGTAAAGCATGTAGATCCCGACCTCGGTCCGCGAGATCCCAACCGGCTGACTAAGGTCTACAGTGACCAATTCCCCCTGCTGCAGGTATTCGCGCAAGCTCCACTCAGGCAGCAGTACCATCCCACGGTGCTTGCATGCCATGGCAGTCAAAGAGGCTACGTCATTGCTAATGAATGTTGGGACAATCCGAGGGGTTATCCAGTTCTTGCCATCAAAACCAAGCCATTTTAGGACACTCTTTGAGCCACGATACATGAGTGCCGAGTGGCCTTTTAAGTCTTCCACTGTCCTTGGCGTGCCACGAGTTGCCAAGTAGGTTGTAGAGGCTGCGAGGATGAAGATATTCGGGTCGAGTCGACGCGCAACCACCCGATTCTCTGGTTCAGAACCGGCTCGGAGAGCAATGTCGTATTTATCGCCACCGAGATCCTGTAGCTCGTCACTTAAATCCACGTCAAGGAGGACGTCTGGATAAATGTCGCTGAAATCCTGCAGCACAGGCAGCAGCTTCATCCGCCCGTAGCTTGGTGTACAACTGATGCGTAGCGTACCGCTGGGTCGGCTTGCTTGATCTTTCAAAAGCTCTTCGGCGGCAGCCAGCTGTGCCATCCCTGAACGAACCTGTGCCAGATACGTTTCTCCCACTTCGGTGAGGCTGACGCTTCGAGTCGTGCGATGGAGGAGCACCGCCCCGACAGAATTTTCAAGCTCCGCGATTCGCCGGGATATTGAGGAGGCTGGCACATCGAAAGCTCTGCCCGCCTCGGTGAAGCTTAGGGTATCAGCAACCTTGATGAAGTATTTGAGTGCGCGCAATTTGTCCATCAGTACGACCCTTTCCATCATTGTCTTTTCGACAAAACTGTTTTCTGATTGTATCTATTTAAGGACTGCGCAGGTTGCCTTAACCTAGAAATCTCAAACGAGGTCAACCAGCAATGCGGGAAGTTACAAACCCGCTACATCTGGACGGCCCAAACCCATAGCCAGCTTCCCTGGCTATCCTTTTGGGTTTAGCAAAGGCAATGCTGGGGAAGAACTCACTCTGGGGCCGTGACGCCGAGCGTGGCGGGCGTCACTTGGTTACGGGGCGCCCTACCCAAAAAGGGGGACGAGCCCAAGTTGCTGCGCGACGTACACGTTCCGTTGGATGAGATGCCAAGGGGAGATTGTCCCAATGCGCTTACGAGCAGAGTAGCCCTTAGATAGTAGCGCGATAATGGATATATCACCTTCCAGTTGGGCCGCACTGAGCGCTCGGCTCAAGAACGCAAAAACTATTTGATTGTTTATATTTTACATCCATTGAAATCATAGAGAAGGACAGGCAATGAACCACGAAGAGCAGAATAAGCATTTCGTATTGGAAGCGTTTGAGACGCTGTTCAACAAGCGCGACTATACCGCAGCAGAACGCTTCTGGTCACCCGACTACATCCAGCACAGTGCCTACATTGCACCAGGTCGTGAGGGCCTTTTTGAACTAGTTAAGGCAGCGCCCGCTGAGTTTCGCTACGAAAATGCACTGGCTGTGGCATCGGGTGATTATGTAATGCTTCATGGCCGGTTTTCAGGATTCGGCGCCCCGGTAAATTGGATTGTGGTCGATATAGTGCGAATCGAAAACGGCCAGCTCGCTGAGCATTGGGACGTCATTCAGGACGAAGCTACGCGCGACGGATCAAAGAGCGGACTACCCATGTTCGGTGATAGTTTTCCGAACTGATTAAATAGCGCCGTACTACGCGCGTTCACTGATTTTTCGAGTAAGTTTTCTATGACAGATGCAAAGACCCTACTGTTGGATTTACTTGCCGCAGCTCCTGATGGTAAGAAATGTGCCAAGCTGTTTGCTGAAGACGGAGTGCTGGAACTTCCATTCCTGCATTCGCTTGGTATCCCAAGCCGTCATCAGGGGCGGGAAGCCATCGCAAAATTTTACGATTTTGTCGGCGGCACCCTTTACCCAGGCTTCGGCTTCAAACCTGAAAACGTCACTGTACTGATGGATACGGGGAATCAGGTGTACGCCGAGTATTTGACAGATGCGCGCGCGGCGGCCACCGGGCGTCTGATCCATCATCTGTTCGCGGGACGACTTGTCGCCGAGAACGGCAAAATCAAGCTGCTTCGCGAGTCGCTAAATACGGTGGCTGCCGCGCAGGCACTCAACACGAAGGGTGTCGCCGACCTAGCTTCGCCTGAAACTGAGATTTTCTCGGTTCCGCCGGGATATAAAAGCTAGGTTGCCGAGGCGGTCGGGGCTGTTATTTCCCACGAAACCTTTTCGTTCCCTGGTGGAAGCAGGTTCCACTTCATTGATCCAGATGGCTATGAGCTGGCGGTTTGGACCGCTCAGCCGTAGGTCCCGGCCTCTCTTGAATGGGCTGGGTCCGTTTTCAATCAGCGCCAACAGCTCACGCCATCTCGGAGGAGCGTGCCAGTGCTTGCGTGTCGATATATTCGCGGATGTTTGTCACTTTGCCATTGCGAACAGTCATGGCGAAGACAAAATGGTCCTCGAACGTCCTGTTCGTGGCCTTAACTTTCCCCGTGGCGAACCCGACCATCAGAACCCGGTCCCCCTGCGCTACAAATTCGGGGGGCTTGGGGAATGAAGTTTCCATTTCGCAAGCCTTCTGAAGCAAATCCGCCAATCCCTGGTGCCCGCGGTGCGTGCCGGCCAGCGGCCAGTCCTGGCCCGGAATGATCCACTCGATATCTTCGGCAGACAACGCCAGCAGACCGGGCCTATCGCCGCGGCCCATGGCTGCAAAAAAACTCTTCACAGTCTGGACATTCCCTTGTGTGCTCATCGAAATCTCTCCATGTCCTTTTACCTGGGAACGTGTCCGATCTCATCGGACACGTTGTGGACCTGCTGGTGAGGACGGGGTGTCGGTGATTCAGCCGATATCGACTTTCATGGCGATGTCCCAGCTGCCGGCGCCGTTTTTGGCCAGGCCGATCATCATCAGGCCGAGCGCCTCGAGCGTCTGGGCCATCTGCAGGCCGCCGACATCCAACGGACGCAGCCCGAGACTCTCGAGAAACGTCGAGACCCGCGCCTTGGCGTGCGCATCGTCCGCCGCGATGAACGCGTCGAGGCGTTCACCCTTGGCAAGTACGTGGCCGAAGAGGGTATTGAACGCCTTGACGACATGCGCGCTGGCGGGGGCGCCCTTGGCGATCTCCTGCGCACCGGAACTGCCGTGGGGGGTAACGAGGCCCGAGAGATCGGGAGCGACCGGGTTGGTGATATCGATGATCACCTTACCGTCGAGCGATTTCCCAAAGTCGGCCAGTACCGCCACCGCGCTGGGGTACGGCACGGCGAGAATGACGATGTCGCCCGCCGGAGTGGCGCCGTAAGTCCCGGTGATCGCTCCGGAGGCGAGCTTGTCGGCAAGCGCCTGCGCCTTGGCGGGATCGCGGCTGAATACCTCGACGGTGTGTCCGGCCTTGGCAATACGGCCGGCGACCGCCGTGGCCATGCCTCCCGAACCGATAATGCTGATAGTGCTCATGTGCAGTCTCCGTTCTGAAATCAGGTATTTTTCGTCTTTTCTGGACGGGTTACGCCGTCGCGGCTTGGCCACCCGCCGGGCGCAGTGCGGCCCGGCGGTGTGCCGTCACCTCATCAGACGGCCGGGAAGTAATGACCGTTATCAAGATCGGCGAAGAGTCCGGGCTGGGTCGGTTCCCAACCAAGAACCTGGCGCGTGATGGCGTTCGATGTCGGGGTGTCCAGCGTGACCAGATTCGCCAGGAACCCGAAGTAGCCAGGCAGCATCAGCACGTCCGCGGGAATAGGCACGGCGGGCAGATTCAATCGGCTGGCAATGGCTTCGGCGATCTGGCGGTATGGGATGGCCACTTCGGCGATTGCATGCCAGCTTCTGCCCGCGGCGCCTTTCTCCAGCGCCAGGCGAAACACGCTGGCGAGGTCACGGGCGTGCACGGCCCCCCAACGGTTGGCACCGTCTCCGGGGTAGCCGACGACACCCTTTTCCTTGGCCAGCCCGATCAACAGTGGAAGGAAGCCGGCGTTATCGGTGGAGCTGTGCATGATCTCAGGGATCCGCACGATTGAAGACCGTATGCCCTTTTCGGCGAGACCGATCACCGTGGTTTCCACGATGTTCCGAACCCGCAGGGTATTCTTGTACGGATCGCCGCCGGGAAGGGGTGGATCCTCCTCGGTGGCCGCCCGGCCCAGGCCCTCCCAGCCGGGCGAGCCGACGCTTCCAGATACGACCAACGGCTTTCCGCTTCCGGCCAGTGCTTGGCCATAGGCGAGCATGATCTCAAGCTCCGCGGCCGCAACGGCGTTGATTCCGCCGGTTGGAATCAGGTCCTGCCGGTGCGCGAGGTGGATGACGCCGTCCGAGGCTGCGGCCGCCTCCTTGAGCCCGTCGAGATCCTCGAGATGGCCGCGATGTACCTTGGCGCCGAGCGCAGCCGCCTGCGCGGCGGCCTTGTCGGACCGAGCCAGGGCCGTGACCTCATGGCCGGCGGCGATAAGATCGGAGATGATGTACGGACCGGAATGGCCGGTGCCGCCAGTGACAAAAACGCGCATATGCGTGCTCCTCATGGGTGATGGGGTGCGAGAAAAGGTGTCAGGGGACTGTGCCGGGCGCATTGGCGATCCAGCGCCCCGCCGTCAGCTCAAGTCAGTCGGTGGAAAGTAATGGCCGTTGTCCAGGTCCTCGATCAGACCGGGCTGAACGGGGTCCCAGCCAAGAGCCTGGCGGGTGATGGCGTTCGACGCGGGGAGGTCCAGCGTGGCCACTGCCGCCAGGAACCCAAAGTAGCCCGGCAGCATCAGCTCGTCCGCGGGGATGCTCACGGCGGGTATTCCCAGGCGAGCGGCTATAGCCTCGGCGATCTCGCGGAACGGGATTCCCTCGTCGCCGATCGCGTGCCAGGTTTTGCCTGCGGCCCCTTTCTCGAGCGCCAGGCGGAACAGAGAGGCTAGATCGCGGACGTGCACGGCGGGCCAGCGGTTCTTGCCGTCTCCCGGATAGCCGGCGAAACCCTTTGTTTTCGCGAGCGTGATCAGCTGCAGGCGACCGGTCGCACTGTGTAAGAGCGTGGGAATCCGCACGACCGACGATCTGACACCTCGCTCGGCGAGGCCCACGACGGCGGTTTCCACGATATTGCGTGTCAACAGAGTGCCTGAATCGTTCGGGCCGCTGGGTAGAGCGGGATCCTCCTCGGTCGCCGGGCGGCCCAGACTGACCGGCGCGCCGATAGGCGCCGCCCTGCCCACATTCATGGGCGTGCCGATACTGCCTGCAACGACCAGTGGCTTATTCGTGCCCGCCAGCGCTTCGCCGAACGCGAGGACGGTCGCGAGTTCCGATTCGGCCAAGGCGGCGATCCCGCCGGACGAAAGCAGTTCGGCCCTGTATCCGAGGTGAATGACGCCGTCGGACTCAACCGCCGCCGCCTTGAGCCCTTTGAGGTCGGCAAGATCTCCACGACGCACCTTGGCGCCGAGCGCTGCCGCCGCTGCCGCGGACGCGTCTGACCTCGCCAGAGCGACGACCTCGTGGCCGGCTGCGATGAGGTCAGGGATGACGTACGAACCGACGTGGCCGGTGCCGCCAGTGACGAAAACGAGCATGTTATTGGCCCTTCTGAGCAGTGTGATACGAAACGCGCTGGTGCGACTGCGTTCAACTTAGAAGTCATGCTGGTCGTCTCGCTTGCAAAAAGCAAGTGAATTGCAGGAATTTACTTGCTCCATGCAAGCGATGTTAAGGTCCGGTCAGGAAAAAAACCTCGATTTCTCGAGATTAAGGAGTGAACCAGAGGGCAAGAAAAAACGAGGTCAGAAACCTCGCGACCGGTAGCAACGGGTCGATTCTGTTGAAAAAGTCGACCCTGAACGGTCACATCGTCAATGTCCGTTCAGGGGCGAAGGCTCTGCCTGCTCCGCTATTGCAGCGGAACATACACATCTGTTTGCCATTGATCCTGCGGTGTCTCGGGATAGATGCTCAGGTAATTGAAGAACAGCGGCTGGTCACGCAGTTCCTCTCCACTGGCAGGAAGCCAATCGCGGTAAATCGGATAGATCGTTTCGCCGATGTGATCCGGTGACCCCACGTGTCGCACCACGACGCAGCGACCACCAGGAATGACGATCTCGTGCACGCCGAACTCATTCGGTGCCACGGCCTCGTGAATCTCGCCGCAGATTGCGAAGCGGAATGCTTCTGGTGGTGTCGTATCGGGGTTGTTATAGGGAATGCCAAAGTTGCGACTCGATGCCACCGGCGACTGTCCGCTCTGCATACGCCACTCGATGAACCTGCGCACGCTCTCATTGACGAGCCCGGGTGGTCCGCAGTGCTCGAGCGAGGCTACCTTGACCTCAGGGAAATCTACGATTCGTATTTGCATGACAATAGTCCTGGAAAAGTGAGGGATGGCGAACACCGCATTCCAGACCTGCCAGTTCGGTTCCTTCCTGAACGCACTCGGCGTCGTACCGAATGCCCGTCTGAACGCGCGGCAAAATGCCTCGGGACTTTCAAAGCCGGCACCGAGTGCGGCGTCCAGTACCGAGTGATCAGCGAGGGCGGCCAGGCGATGTGCCGCACGTCGTAGTCGCATCAGTTGCACATAACGTGAGACAGGCACGCCAACGAACGCGGTGAATTGCCGATGGAAGTGAAACGCCGAAAAGTTCGCCACATGGCTCAACGTCTTCACCGACAGGTCACCTTCGAGATTGGCATCAATGTAGGCGAGTACGGCGTTGAAGCGCTTTGTGTAAGCGAAATGGGTCGGCATGTCGGGCACTGGGAAAAGCTCCTGGAAGTACGGTCGGCAATAGAATCGACTATAGCGGCGCGGACGTGCCTAGCCGCGCTTGCTCAAGACCCATTTTGGATGGGCCAATACGATCTCTTCCAAGGCGTTCCTCTATCGTTTGAGCCGCTGTTATCAGCTGACACCTACTACTGAAGTACCCAATATCCAGGCGGGCCGGCGGTGCTCGGCGGCGTGCATTGCCAGGTAGGCTTTGAGGTTTTCGTCACCGATCCCCAAGGTGTATAAGATTTCAGCCATGAAACTGACCGGAGCGGTACCCGGCGCCGTAATTACGCGCTTATCGGCGATCGCATAGGGGACATCCTGATAGTAAGCCGCTCCACCGTAATTCAGTTTCGACAGGTTCTCTGCCGAGTTGGAGGTGTGGCGCAGGTTATCGAGCACGCCCGATTGTGCTAACACACGGGTACCGTCGCAAATGCCGGCGAGGATGATGTTTCTTTCATGGGCCGCGATAACCAGGTCCGTGATATTCGGGGCCTGATCGGTCTGCCAAACGGTACCCCCACAGATGATCAGCAGGTCGAGCTCATCGAGCTGTATGGCTTCGATCGCCAGGTGTGGGGTGACGATCATCCCACCAGAGGAGGTGACTTGGGTGCCCCCTGAGGTCGCGAAGCGTGTA
Organism: Pseudomonas gingeri; assembly: GCF_013385425.1. Taxonomy (GTDB): domain Bacteria; phylum Pseudomonadota; class Gammaproteobacteria; order Pseudomonadales; family Pseudomonadaceae; genus Aquipseudomonas; species Aquipseudomonas gingeri_D. The sequence continues at coordinate 17,714 of NZ_JACAQA010000034.1, forward strand.
TCGAAGCCGTAGTAGCCACGACCGGTGGAGTTGATCAGGGCTGTTTCCCAATCCGAAAAATTCTCGGTGAGAATAGTAATGGCACGTGTCATTAGAGTGTCCTTCTCTGACGGCATTGATAAATATCTGAGGGGGCCTTTTCCTCGGGGGCCAAAGGGTAACAAACACGATCGTCAGTTTTTGTCAGTAGCGCTTGGGGCGTGCGTAGGGATGGTGCCAACTGAATCGGCCCATAGCTGCCGTTCGACCAAAGAAACAGTGGGCTGATAGAGTTGAGTATGCTCGCGGCGGGTAATAGTTTGGCCTGATTGTTTTTTGGAGATTGATGATGGGTTTCTCCACAACACTGTGGGAGTGGTATGGTCAGGACGAGTACGAGCGAGTGCTTGTTTTGTGTGAGGCAATCCCAGCCCTTGAATTCCTGGCGCTGACCGCCGATCTGCAGCAGAGAGCAATCCCGGACTGTCCGGCATGTGCAGTCTGGTCCGAAATGATGCTGCCATTGAACGAGGTTCTTTCAACCTGTGGGAGCGTGTTACCAGAGCAGATCAGAACATGTCTGGAGCGTCTCTGGAAGCTATGCAACGGCCTTACTGAGGTTGCATTTCACTGTCATGATCGATTGATATTTGATCATGACGAGTGGTGGCCGATCAGAACTGCTGCCCAAGAGTTGCTGGATCTCATAGAGTCTCTGGAAATCAATCCCTTCTTGGATGATTTGTTACTGGGTTGTCGAAATGCTGTTCGCGGAGTAAAGCGTTGAGCGTTTCAGAAAACCTACACCCAGTAATCGCTCTTCGTGGATAGCTCGCAAGACTGAGTGGCAAAGCGCTCGGGCTTTCTGTCCCTGAGGGTACCGTCATGTAGGGCGAGCACGATGGTACAAGCCTGTTGTGCGGATAACATTGGTCCGTGCTCTTGTGTTGTGAATGCTGTTGTCAATGCTCGTTCTTGTCCACTCGTTTTATCTGCGGTGAAGCCCCGCAGCGTTGCGCCAGTACAAGGTTGCTTCGTACTGGAAGTTGATGAGGAAGTGAGATGAACATACCTGGGCAATGGATTGGGCTATTTTGTCCAGATCGTCCATAGCGGAATGTCCCTCCGGTTCGGGCCCCTTGATTCTGATGTTACAGCGTGTAGCGATGGGCAGTTACACCGTCGTCGATTTGCTCAGCTTCTACAAGATCAATGACCAGGTGCGGCTCAATCTCGACGTGAAAAACCTGTTTGATCGCGACTACGAAGAAGGCGCGTTCGGCAACGTTTATGCCTATCCGGGTGCGCCACGAACCGTGCAAGTCGGCGTTTCCTATACGTTGTAGTGCTCTTTGCCATTGCTTCCCCGATCTGATCCGGTGACCCCACGTGTCGTATCACGACACAGCGACCGGCAGGCATGACGATCTCCTGCACGCCGAACTCATTCGGCGCCACGGCCTCGTGAATCTGCGACCTTGGGTGTTTAGCTAGCGCTACTCCTTAGATAAAAAACGTTCGGTGATCATTGCCACCGCCTGCGCCGGAGACGTCAGGGCGGTGTCTATATTAAACGGAGCGGTATCCCAAGCCTCATATTCATGATCCAGTACAGACTGCCAGGTTGGTGGGGTCAGTCCAGGAATATCAATTTTTCTGGTTTCTACCCGGCGCTGATGTTCATGTTTATCGGAGCAGATCACTTGGATGTTCACTAATGGAGCACCAGCGCGTGTGGCGATATCGCTCCACGCCCTTCGGCTTTCGATCACTGGGTTAACACAGTCAACTATGACCGTGCTGCCAAAACGAAGATTGCTCAGAGCAAGCTCATTGGCGACCATGTAACCGCTCCGTCCTACATCTTGTGCAAGAGCACCAGAGTCGCGAATAGCCTGCTCAATCGTATCGATCCGCAGATACACAGCACTTGTTCTGGTGGCAAGGTCACTTGCGATAGTCGTTTTTCCGGTACCTGGAAGGCCGCTGAAGACAATGAGCATTCTATGTCCTTGGGTGAGTGGGTTACCCAGCATAGCTGGCTGCCCGTTATGCGGCAGTAACTGGTCGATTTCACTGGCCCGTCGCGCCGCCAGTCAGCGGCTTTTCAAGTCACGTCTTATGGAGGCTTACGTCATGCAAACTGCAATTTTCGTTCTCCTCACCTAACGTCCAGCTAATATCCTCACGCCTCGGAATGAAAAAAACCGCCTACTCGCCTGAAAAGGCGGGTAGGCGGTCAGTTAGCCTCAGTCAAACTGGGGCAGGGTGGGTTCAACGGGCAGGAGCAGGTAGGTGAATCGCCTGTCTGCCGAGGTGATGATCCAGAGCATCTTCGCCGCTCCAACGTCAACGTCGTATTGCGAGAACAAGCTGGCGCCGGTCAGCACCGCCCGTTCGTTTTTCAGTCTGTCCGCCCCTGGCAATTCTCCCCAATCACCACAGAGATGACGGTCCAGAAAATGCGCCATGTCCAACAGACCTTGTTGAGCAAGCGCCTCTACGCCCTGGGTCATGACGACTTCACCGAAAGCAAAGAGCTCTCCAGGAATCCGCTTTTCAAGTGCCTCGGCCTCATACCTGAGCATGAGCGTCAGCACATGCAGTTCATCTTCCTTCCGATCTACGACCAGGCGCAGATCCAACAGGACTCGATCTGATCGCTCACCCGTGGAGGGAAAGCATTCGTGGCTGAAGTCAAAGAACATAGGCTCGTCGTCCCACGCCTCCTGGATGATGGTTTCGTGAACGGCCTGAAGTACTGCAGTCAGGCGACAGCCCTGTTCGGCGATGTTCAGTGGCTTTGCTATGTAAACACTTTCATTCCAAGCCTTAATCGTGAAAACGACAGGTAGGTCGAGCAGTGCTTCTTGTTGCGGTGTGAGTGAATCCAGTTTCATAGGTCTCTCCAGAAAAGCCCAAAACGGAGAGACACTGCGCCCGGACGGGGAGTGTTCCCCGCATGGGCAGAAAGTGTGGTGTATCAGTACGGCGGGGACAGTGCCCACTGTCTAAAGCGTTTAAGCTACAGGCCGAAACCTGCCGGTAGAGCAGTAAAGCTTTGGCTCATGAAACTATTTTCCAATGAGGAAATCATTAACCACTTTTATCCCTATACCCACGACAGCAGTGACGATAACGCTGAGCTGCCAGTGCACGTATTTGAATTTTGACTCGACGCTTTTGATGGCCGCCTCTAGTTTGATACCTTGCTGTTCAAGAGCATTTTCAAGCTTTACAGCCATTTGGTTTAGTGCTGTTTCCTGTGCTTTGATTGGGGTGTCAGTTTGACGGCCTTGCTTTTCCATCGACAATCGGAATTCATAGCCTTGTGTTTCTATTGCACGTCGAAACTCGCTGCCTTGCTCCTTGATTTCGGTGCGAAGCTCATTGCTTTGCTCCTTGATTTCAGCGCGAAGCTCATTGCTTTGTTTTTCCATCGCAAGCCAGAAATCGTTGCCTTGCTTTTCTATTGAGGCACGAAGATCGTTGCCCTGCTCCTTGATCTCAGCGCGAAGTTCGATCCCCTGGGTAACAATCGCTTGGCTGAGCGCGTTTATCTGCTCGCCATGGGTTTTGACCGTGTCGCCGAGCTCTTTGCTCGAGCCACGCAGGTCTCGGCCCAGGTCGACGGTTTTTTGGATCAACTGCTTCTCCACTCGTACCAAATCGGATTTCGTTGCTACGTTTCGCACTTCGGCCTCCCAAGCCTCTACGACGGCTTTGGCTTTTTCCGGTGGTACGCTGATGGCTGACAGCGCGTTATACAAAGCCATAGATCTACTCATGGTGTCTCCTACTCAATGCAGACGTGACGAGGAGGCACCACCTGACGGTAGGTCTCCGTCACGGTGGGGTTGGGGCATTCGATCGGCGAGGGTGTCGACGACTGTTCGCACTTCCGAATGCTGGGCGAACTAGGGATGATCAATGTGCTATCTGCACACCGTGGCCTCGAAGATCACGACCACTTGGGAAGGTGCTGCCAACGACAGCTAACCAGGTCAAATCATCGATCCAAACTCACTGGGTGAGATAGCCAGCCACTTCCGGTGAAAATGTAGGAAATGGCCTATCTCATTGCACGCAACTACACGTATGCCGCGCACAGTCGTACAGAGAGCAGGGGGCTCTGTTCTCAGTTCTGGATGTAGTGTTCTTGTATCGCACGTGCTGTCACAGGGTGTGCCTCATGGAAACGTTGTTTTAACATGAGGGCTTCGAGGGGAAGGGGGGGCCATGGCGGCGTCCTTGCCGCGTCCCACAAATGCTCACTGCTGTGTACGGTGTGAGCGCAGATCAAGAGAGACAAGCTTGCCGACTGACGTTGAGTTTTTGAAACCTTGATGTCAGGTGGTCCTGGCGCCAGCAGGGACTGTCAAAATTTTAAAGGCTTTCAATGTGTAGTTTAAAAACAGTTAGAATTATTATCACCGTGGTCATCAGAATGACCATCCATTTTCCGATTTTGTCAGACCGTTGCTCTTTGGCCCTATCACGTTCTATACGATTGTTCAGTGCGATTTCTTCGGCAATTTCCTTACAAAACTGACGGCGTTGATCGATGAGGGGTTTGCTGAGAGTAGCTATGCTCTCGCTCTGTTCTTTAATAGACGTACGTAGCTCTCTGATCGAGGCGTTTAACTTATCGCCCTGATTTGAGATGTTTCGATTCAACAGATTTTCAGTAGATGTCAGATCATATTTTGATGCTGGGTCTCTCACTTCGCTCTCCTAAGCCATTGACAGCGACTTTGGTTTTGTAGAGTGGTCCATTGACGTGCTCACACTTGCAAAGTCTGGGCGTACCATCAACCGATCAATGAACCGTCAGTACACGGTGCTCTCGAGGACAACACCGCCTGGGAAGAGGTTGTTGTCAGCCGTCATCCCGATCTAATAGTCGAGCCAAACCCATTGACTGAGATAGCCAGCCATTTCTCGGGTGATTGTAGGGATATACTTCGTTTGACGCGTGCAGATGATCTGCTCTCTGCTGGAAAGCTGAGTGAATTTGGGCGCACTCCTAGAGAAAGAGGCCTCCTCACAACTGGCGCGTGCTTTTCCCTTTTGATCGGGCGTTTTTTCTGACAGGTGATCCTTCAGGGAAGCACTACATAGGTCTGATACTCAGGCTTCCAGCCTGGAAGAGCTAGCGCTTTAACCAGTAGCATTTTGGATGACGAAGAAGGGTGATGGGGTCTCAAAGATTGGCGAGCATGAGCTCCAACTGCCGATGTTCCCAAGCGCTCAGTAGATCAACTGGATTGGTTCCGTAACGCTGCCAGTCTTCAAGCGTTCCTGTTCTTCCTGCAGGGCACGTCGCGTCTTCACAGTAATCCAGAATGTCGCCGTCATTGAAAAGCGTAAGCGTCCAGCCATCGACCTCAACGGGCATAGGTCCGGTATGGATCTCGCTCCAGGACTGCGGGCTCAGTCGACGCAGGGCGCGTACACCCAGAGCGACCTCTTTGAGCACCTGGTAAACCTCACGAGCGATGAGGGGGGTGGCTGTCATGTGCGTCGCTCCGCTGTGGCCTGCGAGGCCCAGCTATAAGACGATGCGAGTGATCTGCTTTTGCGGCTCGGCATTGCAACCCACTGACTTGGATAAAGGGGCCTCTCAGTATACTGAAGTCTGCATACCTCACCCGAGGCGTGAGGTAGAGGGCGGACTACTGCGTGATCAACAGCCACGGCCACATGGCGTTGGTGGCCCGTCTGGCTAAAAGCCTCGACGACTGAATAGCGAAACATCGGATCCGCTTTTGAGGCCTTGTTACCATCTTTGGCATGTCTGTAGCGGAGGGTTAGGGGCACAATGCCGGCAGAGACCTCACACCCGTACGCAGGCGTGCTCTGCGTACGGGATATGAATGGCTGTGAATCAGCACGTAGACCGTGCCGAGCAACGAGAGAACCACAAACGCCAACCTGCCAGTGACACGGTGAATGCGCTGTGCTCTATTTGACTTTATCTATCCATGCAAACATAACGGTCATGATGAGGAAGGGCGTGACCCCATACAGCAGGGTGGCGCTCCACAACTGTCTATTGAACTTGACCATTGTAGTGGTCAACTAATTCCGG
>NZ_JACAQA010000035.1 GCF_013385425.1 Pseudomonas gingeri
AGGGCCATGCCCACAAGGATCAGAGCGACTCCTACCCCGGGCACGCCAATCAGGATAAATCCCGCCAGGCTCACACCGAACGAGGCGCCATCGATCACCGTCATGGTGATATAGAGCGCCTGCTCCTCGGCGGTTTTCGCCAAGCGGGCGCCCTCGACGTTGCGGTACAGACTGACCGCCGTGAACAACACATCCAGGGGCAGCAACACCTTGTTCATCTTGAAGAACAGATGATCAAGCCTCGGCTGCCAGAGCGCTCGCGAAGCGCTGGAGGCCAGGCGCAGGGCCAGCACCGGCCCGATATCCGTGGTGAAATCAAAGACACCCTTGACCACCGCCAATGAATCGCTGGTAGTAAACAGTCCCGATTTGAGCGAAGAAAAATCGAGGTGGAAGGGCTGGGTACGGAAGTCCACAAAGACCCCGAAGGCCCCGAGCAATCGGCTGGAACCGGCGGCCACGCGGGCGCTGGTCTTCAG
>NZ_JACAQA010000036.1:0-59178 GCF_013385425.1 Pseudomonas gingeri
CAGTTTTACATTGGCGATGACACCCAGGTTCATAAGCGGCGCATCGAAAAGACGTATGAGCGCTTCCGGAGATCCCGCCCCTTAAGGCTATGGGCCAAGATCTGAGTAAACCATTCCCCCCAACGCCTCTCTAGAACTCGCTCCAGATGCGTACCAGGGCGTCGTCACTGCCCCGCTGGTAAGTTCAGCTTTATGTCGCTCTTAATTGTTGAAAAAAGCTGATTTTTCAGCAACCGATGGCACCTTGTGTCAGTCTTTACTAACGAGAAGCAAGACAATATGCGGTTAACTGACTGATTTTTCTGGTGTCCTTGTGTCACTCTTAATTGTCTGAAACCATGTATAAAGCCGCCGATCAAGGCGGCTTTTTTTTCCCCGCGATTTATCACCGCGTCGTTCTCGTTGAAGTGCGCGGCCTTTCTTCCGAGGTCTGACGGCCGACAGAAAAATTTTGCACGCTCCCAGGCAATACCTGCAGACTGCTCGAAGTGACGTGAATCATTCCGGGGAAGAATAAGATGGATCGGTTGGCTGCGATGGAAACCTTCGTCTACGTCGTGGAGACAGGTTCCTTTTCCGCGGCAGGCAGACGTCTGAACGTCGGACAGCCTGCTGTTTCAAAAAGCATCGCGCAGCTTGAAGAGCACCTGGGGGTTCGCTTGCTGACCCGTTCGACGCGAGGGTTATCTCCGACCGAGGCCGGCACGCTCTTTTTTGAACGGGCGAAGAGGGTCATCGAGGAGGCCAACGAAGCCGAATTCGCCGCGCGCGGGGCGGGTGCCGGATTGACCGGGACATTACGCATTTCCACGACAGTGACCTTTTCCAGATTGCATATTCTTCCCCATTTGGGGGGATTCCTGGAGATGCACCCTCTGCTTGATGTTGACGTGCTGCTTGACGATCGATCGGTGAACCTTGTTGAAGAGGGGATCGATATCGCCTTGCGCATGGGCAACCTCAGCGATTCGAGTTTGACGGCCAGAAGGATTGCCCGATGCCGACGGTTGGTAATGGCTACGCCCGGTTATTTCAAACGACGCGGTGTGCCCGAGTCGCCCGCGGATTTGGCGGACCATGAAGCGGTGATCTATTCCCTGGGCGGAGGGGGTGCATCGTGGTTATTCAAAAAAGGCACGACCGAGGAGTCAGTCACCCTCAACGGCCGTGTACGAGTCACCGCTGCCGAGGGTATTCGGACAACGGTATTGTCAGGCTACGGCCTGACACTCTCCTCTGAGTGGATGTTCGCCCCTGAGCTGGCCAGCGGAGAGGTCGTGCCCGTTCTTCAGGACTGGGAGCTTCCCGAAATGGACCTTTGGGCCATCTTCCCGACCGGGCGCATGGCAAGTGCCAAGGCTCGTGCGTTCGTGGCCTACGTGGAGCAGTTGATGGGAAACGCCACCTCAGTGGCGCTCACCTGATCCAGGGTGGCTGCCGGTCTCAGACTTGAGCCATGCCGCCGTCGACGCACAGGTCAATGCCCGCAACGAAACTGCTGTCGTCCGAGGCCAGGAACAGCGCGGCTGAAGCAATTTCTTCCGGGCGGCCAAGGCGCCCCAGCGGAACGGCTTTGGCGAACGATGCTTTCAACTGATCGACCTGCTCCTGGGTGGACGCCTGGCTTTCCATGATCGGCGTATCAACCGGGCCCGGGCTCAGGCTGTTGACCCGAATGCCACGGTCTTGCAGCTCCAGTGTCCAGGTCCGTGCGAACGAGCGGACGGCCGCTTTGGTCGCGCTGTAGGTGCCGTAGCCGGGAATGCCTTTGGTGGCGGCGATTGAAGCGGTCAGGATGATCGAGCCGCCATCACGTATCAAGGGAAGTGCTTTTTGTACGGTGAACAACAGGCCCTTGACGTTGATATCGAACGTCCCGTCATAGTGTTCGACGCTGACGTCATTGAGGTAGGTGGGGTCCACGATGCCCGAGTTGGCGACGAGCACGTCAATGCCGCCTTTCTCGCGTTCAACGACCTCGTAGAGTCGGTTTAAATCTTCGGAGCTGGAGACGTCGCCCTGCACGGCTGTCACGTTGCGACCGATCAATGCGACGGCCTTGTCCAATTCGGCTTGGCGCCGGCCGGTGATAAAGACATAAGCACCTTCTTCAACGAAACGCTGGGCGGTCGCAAGACCGATGCCGCTGCTGCCACCGGTGATAACTGCAATCTTGCCTTGAAGCTTGTTCATGGTAATGCCCTCAGGAAGGTAGAACTGAGGGAGGGCCCAGGGTGGCCACTCGCCTCGTGGTGAGGGCCCAAGTGTCTGCTCCATGATTTAAACCGGGAACGCCGGTCACGGGCATAAAACCTATGCCTCATATGAATGAGCGCCCATACCTCTGGACATTTGAACGCGTGCGGGCAACGCTGTCCGATCTCTTGATTCCGAGTGCAGGGGGCCTGGGCACTCGTTGTTTCATCCATTAGCGAAGGATAATTCAATGCCGTTTGTGACGATCGATGGACAACCGCTGCACTTCCTCGACCAGGGCGCGGGCGAGGTGGTGGTGCTGGGCTCCAGCTACCTGTGGGACAGCGGCATGTGGGCACCGCAGATCGCGGCACTCTCGCAACACTACCGAGTGATCGTGCCGGAACTCTGGGGCCATGGGCAGTCCGGACAGCTGCCGGAGAACACTCGTAGCCTCGACGATCTGGCGAATCAGGTGCTGGCCTTGCTGGATCACTTGGAAGTTCAGCGTTTCACCCTGGTCGGCCTGTCGGTCGGCGGCATGTGGGGCGCGCGCCTGGCCCTGGCGGCACCCGAGCGCGTCCGTGGCCTGGTGTTGATGGATACCTATGCCGGCGAAGAACCTGCACCGACCCAGCAATATTATTTCTCGATGCTGAAGATGATCGAGGACGCCGGCAGTATTCCGCCGCCTTTACTCGATGCAATCACGCCGATTTTCTTCAAGGCAGGTGTCGACCCGCAGCTGCCGTACTATCAGGCGTTTCGCGCGTCCCTGACGACCTATTCGAGCGAGCGCCTGCGCGACAGCATCGTCCCATTGGGACGGCTGATCTTCGGACGCGACGATCGTCTGGCCGAGCTGGCGACGCTGGATGCCAGCCGCACTCTGGTGATGTGCGGCGAGCAGGACAAGCCACGGCCACCGAGCGAGGCTCGGGAGATGGCCGAGTTGATCGGTTGCCAGTACATCGGGATACCGGAGGCCGGGCATATCTCCAGTATCGAGAACCCGTCGTTCGTGAACGATGCGCTGTTGGACTTCCTTTCTGACCTGCCAGCATAGTCACCGCGATCCGCCGTAGCAGCGAGTAAGCCAAGCCATGGACAGATTCCAGGAAATGCAGGTGTTTATTGCCGTCGCCCAGGAGCAAGGCTTCGCGGCGGCGGCGCGGCGTCTGAGCCTCTCGGCACCAAGCGTTACCCGGGCGGTGGCGGCGCTGGAAAAACGCATCGGCGCCCAGTTGCTCGTGCGTACCACGCGCAACGTGCACCTGACCGAACCCGGGCAGCGTTATCTGGAAGACTGCCGACGCATCCTCGCCGCCATGGAGGAAGCCGAGGCCTCGGCCGCCGACAGTCACGCCCGTCCCAGCGGCCAACTGACCATGACCGCGCCGGTGCTGTTCGGCGAGTTGTATGTCACGCCGGTGATGGTGCGTTACCTGGCGCAGTATCCGGCGGTGGATATCAACGCGCTGCTGCTGGACCGCGTGGTACCCATGGTCGAGGATGGGATCGATGTCGCGGTGCGGATTGGCGAGTTGCCCGACAGCGGTTACCACGCCATCAGGGTAGGGCAGGTCCGCCGGGTGGTCTGCGCTTCACCGGCCTATCTGGACAAACAGGGCCGTCCCCGACATCCGGACGAGTTGCGCCAGGCGCAGATCGTCATGGCCGCCTCGGCTTCGCAGGTCAGGAGCTGGCAATTCCTCGAAGGCGACAAACCCTTGAGCATTCGCCTGGAACCACGATTGGCACTGACGGCGAATCGGGCGGCGATCCACGCGGCCTGCCTGGGCCTTGGCCTGACCCGGGTGCTGTCTTATCAAGTCGCGGACAAGCTGGCGGCCGGTGAGCTGGAAATCGTACTGGAAGATTTCGAGTTTCCGCCGCTGCCGATCCATGTGGTGTATCAAGGAGGCCGCACGGTTTCCGTACGGGTGCGCAGTTTTGTCGATTTCGTGGTCGCGGCCTTACGCGAACACCCGAACCTGAAAGGCTGATCGGTATTTCATTTTTTGAAAGAATGGATTGCCGTTTCTGGTGATTCTGTTGTTTTCGCTGAAGGAGCAAGATCACTCCATCAGCGCGAACCATCCCGGGTTGCGCTTCTGCCCCCGTGGAGTACCGCCATGTCCCAGACCCCCATCAAGCTCTACAACTTTTCCCGCTCCGGCCACGCCCATCGCGCCGAACTGATGTTGTCCCTGCTCGGTCTGCCGGTGGAACTGATTCATGTGGACTTGCCCAGCGGTGCCCATAAGACCCCGGAATACCTGGCCCTGAATGCCTTCGGCCAGGTGCCGGTCATCGATGATCAAGGCCTGGTCCTCGCCGACTCCGCGGCGATTCTGGTGTACCTGGCACTCAAGTATGGACAAGGCCGCTGGCTGCCCACCGATCCGGTTGGTGCCGCCCAGGTGCAACGCTGGCTGTCGGTAGCGGCGGGGCCGATTGCCTTCGGTCCGGCCCGGGCCCGGTTGATCACGGTCTTCGGTGCACCCTTTGACGCCGAGGACGCGATCAGCCGTTCCCATGCCTTGCTCAAGGTCGTCGAGCATGAACTGAACCAGTCGTCCTATCTGGTGGGTGACACACCGACCATCGCCGATGTCGCCGGCTACAGCTATATCGCCCATGCGCCGGAAGGCAATGTCTCGCTGGCGGACTACCCCAATGTACGGGCTTGGTTGGCGCGGATCGAAGCCTTGCCGGGCTTTGTGCCGATGCCGCGTACCGTCGCCGGATTGCAGACCGCCTGAGATCGATGAAACCTCCCGTCCACTTCGGCCGGGAGGGTTTCCCGTGGAGAAGTCGCGATGAATATATCCAGCGCATCACCCTGGCACGTCGGTGAACTGCAGATGCAGACCCAGGTCGGTGTCGCCGAACGGATGGCTGAACTCGGTCCGAGGGTGATCCGTGACTACATGCCGGACCAGCATCGTGACTTTTATCGCCAGTTGCCGTTCCTGCTGTTCGGCACCGTCGACGATCAGGGCAATCCCTGGGCGAGCCTGTTTGAGGGCGAGCCGGGCTTTGCCTTTTCTCCCGATCCCAGGTTGTTGCAGGTGGCGAGTTTTCCACAGGTTGCGGACCCGACCTATTCAGCCCTGCGAGCCGGCGCGGCCATCGGCTTGCTGGGAATGGAGCTGCATACCCGGCGACGCAACCGTATCAATGGGCGTGTGGCGGCGCTGACTGGAAAAACCCTGAGCGTGTCTGTGGAACATGCCTTCGGTAACTGTCCGCAGTACATCCAGTTGCGTCAGTTCGAACGGGTGCCTGCGCCGGACCCGGTCACGCAAGTCGTTCATCGGTCGCAAGGCCTGGACGCCGAGGCGGCGGCAATGATCCATGCCGCCGATACGTTCTTCGTCGCCAGTTATGTGGATATCGATGGCGCCCGTTCCGTGGATGTTTCCCATCGTGGTGGGCAAAGCGGTTTTGTGCGGGTTGAGGGCGACTGCCTGACCATCCCGGATTTCGCCGGCAACCTGCACTTCAACACTTTGGGCAATCTGCTGATCAATCCCCGCGCGGGCCTGTTGTTTATCGATTTCAATACGGGTGACCTGCTGCAACTCAGCGGGCGCACCGAAGTCATCCTCGACGGACCGCTGGTGAAAGCCTTTCAAGGCGCCGAACGTTTGTGGACGTTCCACGTGGAACATTGTGTGCGGCGTCCGGCGGCTTCGACCTTGCGTTGGAAGTTCGAGGGCTTTTCACCCAACAGCCTGATGACCGGCAGCTGGGACCAGGCCGTAGCACGTTTGCAAGCCGAGGCGCTGGGCAATGCCTGGCGGCCTTTGCGGATCAGCCGGATTGTCGAGGAAAGTCGCAACATTCGTTCGCTGTATCTGGAGCCTACGGATGGGGCCGGGTTGCCGGTGTTTCAGGCCGGGCAGCATCTGCCGCTGCGTTTCGACCTGGGCGGGCAGACGCAGATTCGTACCTACAGTTTGTCGGGCGCGCCATCGGATGAGTTCTGCCGGATCAGCGTCAAGCGCGACGGCCGGGTGTCGTCCCATGTGCATGACCAGCTCAAGGTCGGTGATGTGCTTGAGGCGCGTGCACCACAGGGGCATTTCACCGTGGCGACCCATGAGCAGCGCCCGTTGGTATTGCTGGCGGCGGGGGTGGGGATTACGCCTTTGTTGTCGATGCTGCGGGAGGTGGTGTACCAGGGCAAACGCACTCGGCGGATGCGGCCTACGGTTTTGTTCCACAGCGCCCGCTCGTTGGCGGAACTGCCGTTTCGGGCTGAGCTGGATGAGCTGATGGCGCGTGCGGGCGAGACGGTCCAGGTGGTGCGACTGCTGAGCCAGCCGGAGCCTGAGGCAGTGCCGGGTGAGGATTACCATCTGCAAGGTCGACTCGATGTCGAGGTGTTGAAGGCCGTGTTGACGGTCGACGACTATGACTCGGTGGATTTTGTCCTGTGCGGCCCGGGTGGTTTTACCCAGGGGATATATGACCAACTGCGGGATATGGATATCCGTGATGAGCGTATTCATGCGGAGACTTTTGGTCCGTCGACGTTGCGCCGTCGTCAGGACCCGGGTGCACCGCAGATCGAGCAGCCACCGGCAGCTACGCAATCGGTGCCGGTGGTGTTCCATCGTTCTGGCAAGGAAGCGCGCTGGCAGCCTGAAGGTGAGAGCTTGTTGGTGTTGGCGGAAAGCCGGGGTTTGCAGCCGGAGTTCAGTTGTCGGGGCGGATCCTGTGGCACTTGCAGCACCCGCTTGATCAGCGGACAGGTACATTATCCACAACCGCCCGCGGAGTTGCCGAGCGAGGGGCAGGTGCTGATTTGTTGCGCGATTCCGGCGCAGAGCACGGAGCCTCTGGTGTTGGATCTCTGAGCACAGATCTGAATGTATGGCACATTCCTGTAGGAGCTTGGCTTGCCAGCGAAGAGGCCCTCAAGATCGCTAAAAGCTTCGCTGGCAAGCCAAGCTCCTACAGATTGATGGTGTCCTCACTATCTGCGACGAGCCCGCTGCCTGAAAGATGCCTCAGCGCCGCAGGCTGGTATCGATCTGGCTCATCCGGCTACGCAAGGTAAACACTCCATCCCCGGAGAGGATCGCCCCACGGGCAAACAGGCGCCCGTTCTCCCAGTTCGAAAGCCCCAGTTCCGGCTTGTTCAGCGCGTACTGGCCATCGACCCAGCGAGTGAAGCCATCGCCGACAAAGGGGGCGTTGATGCTGTTGTAGAAGTAATCGTGGGCGCCACGGTCGGCGCTGATCAGCGACACGGTGAACTGCGGGCTGTAGCGATTGAACAGGGCAACCGCCTGATCCAGGTCGTCGACGATTTTCAGGCTGACTTCCGGCGTCCCTTCCCACTCCCATTCGCGGCCCAGTTGGTCTTCGGGCAACGACTCGGTTTGTGCTTCTTCCTCATACCCTTCGGCACGCTGGACCTGCACCCGCGCGTGCAACCACTCGGCCGGCAGCACGCTTTCATCGCCGCTGACGATATGCAGCTTGCAGCGCTGGCCGCGTGCTTCGCCGGCAGCCTTCAGCGCCTCAAGGAACAACGGCACCAGTTCGGCTGCGCGCTGGCGATGAATCACACAGACATTAAGCGTGTTGCAGACCTTGCGATCCAGGGAGTTGCGCACCACTTCGGCAAAGCGCTTGGCGTCCGCGTCCTGATGGGCCACCAGCCAGGCGCCGCCGGTGCCGTGCAGACTGACCACAGTGCCGGCCTGCTGGGCGATTCCGCCAAGCTGCTTTACGGCATGGCCCGAACCCCGGGCCACCGCCAGTGACAGGCGGCGGTCGGCGAACATCGCCCAGCCTGCTGCCCGATCGCTGCTTTCCACCAGGGACACCGCACCCGCCGGCAAACCGGCTTCGTGCAGCGCCGGATTGAGTGCATGGCGAACAATTGCCTGGGCCGTGCCGAGGGCATCGCTGCCGATCCGCAGCACGGCGGTATTACCCGTACGCAGAACGCCGGCAGCATCGGCAAACACATTCGGCCGACCTTCAAAGACAAATGCCACCACGCCCAGGGGCGCGACGACTTGCTCAACCTTCCAACCTTCATGTTCCACGGACTCACGGACCCGACCGCGAATCAGCGGCGCATCACGCCAGGCCCGTAGCCCGGCAATCATGTCGCGACGCATGGCCTCGCTTGCCAGCAGACGGGTGGTGGAGCGCCCACGGGCCTTGGCCTGGGCGATATCGGCCTGGTTCGCGGCCTCGATCAATGCCCAGGAAGCCGGTGCTTCCAGATGTTGGGCAAACAGGTCGAAGAACTGGCTGATGGCCTCGTCCGAGACTTGGGCCAGTGCGGTGAACGCAGTTTGTGCAGTGTCGATGGCCTGGGTCGCGATCTGTTGCACGGCATGGGGAATCAGCAGCAGTTCGCCGCTGGCCTGGTCCACCAGCAGATGATCGCCCGGCTGGAAACGCTCGGCCAATTCCGGCGGCACCGGGGAAACCCGGTTACCCGCGTAGAGAATTGGCGTGCCGGCGATAAGACGATCGAGCGTGCTGGTCATGGTTGGAACACTTGTCCGTGGGAGTAGGAGGCAAAATGTATAAGAAAAACGCCGTCGGCTCACCTGCTAACGGCGTTTCTTTTGCACAACGGCCTCAGGCTTGCTGGATAAACGCCAATCGGACGGCAAAACCGATCAACAGGCCGCCGAACAGCCATTGCTGCAGGCGTTGCGCCCTTGGGCTCTTATCGAGCCATTGGCCGATCCAGGCACCGGCCAGGGCGTAACAGCTATCGAATAGCAGCCCGACCGCCACCAGGGTTACGCCGAGTCCGAGGAACTGCGCGGCCACCGGGCCGGCATGGGCGTCGATAAATTGCGGCAGCAGCACCGAACAGAACAGCAACGCCTTGGGGTTCAGCAGATTGGTGAGCAGTCCTTGTTGCAGGGCGCCGCGCCAGCTCAAGGTTTGTTGGGTACCCTGGTGATCCGCGTTCAGCAACGCCAGCGACCCGGGCCGCAGCATGCGCAGGCCGATCCACAACAGATAGGCGGCACCTGCCAGGCGTACGATATCGAAGGTCCACGGCGCTGCCTTGAACAGCGCCGCGAGGCCCAGGGCCGCCAGCGCCACATGGCAGGCGCGGGCGATGCCCAGGCCGAGGGCGGTGGTCAGGGCCTGGCTACGGCCATGGCGGGCGCCGGTTTGCAGCAGGAGGATCATGTCGGGGCCGGGAAGCAGATAAACCATCGCCAGTGCGAACAGGTAGAGGAGCATCGTGCTGTTTCTCCAAGAAGGGATAACCGGAGAAAATTCTATGTCGGAAGGCCAGGGCAGGTGCTTGCGTATTCAACCCGTGAAAGGCTTAGACTTGGTACTTTCTGCCAATACAGTCGAAGCGGGTAGTCGGATATGCCAAAAATAAAACTCGATGCCTATGACCGTAAAATCCTCGCGGCTTTGCAACGGGACGGACGCCTGAGCAATGTCGAGCTGGCCGCACAGATCGGTCTCTCGGCGTCACCGTGCCTGCGTCGGGTTCGCATGCTCGAGGAGGCGGGGGTGATTCGTGGCTACCAGGTGAACCTGGACCGCGATGAAGTCGGGCTGGGGCTGACGGTGTTCGTCGGGGTCAAGGTCGAGCGGCACCACGAGGCCGAAGCCGAGGCCTTTCGCCTGGCGGTCATGGCCTTGCCCCAGGTGATCTCGGCATTCCTGGTGTCCGGCGAGTCGGACTTCCTGCTGCAAGTGGTGGTGCCCGACCTGCGGGCGTATGAACGCTTCCTCAATGGTCAACTGCTGCGCCTGCCCGGTGTACGTGATATCCGCAGCAACTTTGCGATCCAGGCGGTGAAGGCGCCCGGACCGCTGCCGTTGGATCATCTGCCCGACTGACTCAGATCTGCGTGGCCAGGCCTTCGACGTTCATCGCCGCCTGGCGCAGGGCTTCCGAGCGGGTCGGGTGTGGATGGCAGGTGAGGGCGATATCTTCGGCCGAGGCGGAAAACTCCATGGCCACGCAGTATTCGCCGATCATCTCGCTGACACTCGGGCCCACCAGATGCACGCCAAGGATCTCATCGGTGTGCTCGTCGGCCAGGACCTTGGCGAAACCCTCGGTCTCGTGGTTGATCTTGGCCCGGCTATTGGCGCTGAAGGGGAATTTCCCGACCTTGTAGGCACGGCCTTCGGCCTTGAGCTGTTCTTCGGTCTTGCCGACACTGGCCAGTTCCGGCCGGGTGTAGATCACACTGGGGATCAGCGCGTAATTGACCTCGCCGGCCTTGCCGACGATCTGCTCGATGCAGGCCATGGCCTCGTCTTCGGCCTTGTGGGCGAGCATCGGGCCGCTGGTGACGTCGCCAATCACCCAGACACCCGGGGCTTCGGTACGGTGGCCCTGGTTGGTCAGCATGCCGCGCTTGTCGGTGGACAGCCCCACGTTTTCCAGGCCAAGCCCTTGGGTGAAGGGGCGACGGCCGATGGCCACCAGCACGTAGTCGGCGTCGATCAACTGCGCTTCGCCACCGGCCGCCGGTTCCACGCGCAACCGTACGCCGGTCGCGGAGCGGGTGGCGCTGGTGACCTTGGAGCCGAGCAGGAAGTTGATGCCTTGTTTGCTCAACGAGCGCTGCAAGGTCTTGCCGGCTTCCAGGTCGACGCCGGGGCAGATCCGGTCCAGGTATTCCACCACCGTGACCTGGCTCCCGAGCCGCCGCCACACCGAGCCCAGTTCCAGGCCGATAACCCCGGCGCCGATCACCACCAGATGTTTGGGCACCTCCGGCAACGACAGCGCTCCGGTGGAGTCGAGGATGCGTTGGTTGTCGATTTCGACACCCGGCAGCGGCATCGGCTCGGAGCCGGTGGCGATCACGATATCCTTGGCCTGTAAGGTGGTTTTACTGCCGTCGGCGGCACTGACCAGCACCTTGCCAGGGCCGGCGATCCGCCCCCAGCCCTTGATCCACTCGACCTTGTTCTTGCGAAACAGGTATTCGATACCCTGGGTCAGCCCGGCCACGCCCTGGTCTTTCTGTTTCATCATCTGCGCGAGGTTGAGGCTGGGCGTGACCTCGATCCCGAGGTTGGCGAACTCGCTGCCCACGGCCGCCTCATAGAGCTCGGACGCGTGGAGCAGGGCCTTGGACGGCATGCAGCCGACGTTCAGGCAGGTTCCGCCGAGGGTCGCGCGGCCCTCCACGCAGGCGACCTTCAAACCCAGCTGGCCGGCGCGAATGGCGGCGTTGTAGCCCCCGGGTCCGCCTCCGATGATGACGACGTCGTAGCTGCTCATGACTGTTCTCCTGGGAGACACCGCGTTGAGGAAGAAGGACAAAGGCAGGTGTCACAAAATATTATGATCATAATATTGTCCTTGTACGCAACTTTGGTCAAGGCATCACCTGGAGGGCTTGCTGCCGCCGGTTCGAGCCGGATCTTCGAGAAAGGTGGTGTAGGGGTACGTCGACTCGGCGTGAAAATTGATCCTCCGGCCACGGACGGTGGTCAGTTGCGAGTCGGCCTTTATGCAAAGTGTCTGACCGCTTTTGAAGGTGAGCCGATGAATCTGTTGATTGTCTTCGCGGCTGATCTCATGGCTGATCAAGTCCAGCAGGTTGCTCAGGCCCAGGGGCGAACCGGGTTGATTGATGGTCAGGCAACTGGAAGTCTCCGCACTTGGGGTCATCCCCAGCGGGCGTTGAAAATAATGGTATTCACTCAAGGTATGGCTCATGGCGGCTCCGTCGCTCAAGTGTGCGCGCCGAGTGTTGGGCATGTTATTAGTCGGCAGCGCGCACAAAGGGTGTCAAGTGTTTTAAGGGTGAGGCATATAGTTATAAGTTATCTGGCCTCGTGGCGTTGGTGAGCGTACGAGGGTCAATAAGGGTTTTGGGTATCGAGCCGTCTATTCAAGGGGTTAGGCGTGGCGCGGAACCCTTGGCGAACGCTTTTCAATACGGAAAGTTACGAATTTTTTAATGAACCGATAGAGGTATTTAAAGTCAGAAGGATGTTAGTCATTGCCAGGATACCAATCAAGTCACGCAGATGTTGAATTTTGTTACACGAGTAGCCGGTTAACCGGTGGTAATTTTTCTGGTTGTTTCGAACAGTGGGATTGCAGATAAATTAATGTCAGTGTTTTCCGTGTTGTTGGGTTAATTGATATACGGGTTACACTGTTCGGGTAATGCTTTAATTATTACTTGTTAGGGAGTTTCTGTTATGTAGTAACGCAATACTTCTGCAGGTCATCCCTGGCAGGAGCGGCCGGTCGATGAGGGCGTCGAGGATTATTTTCAAAAAAATTTGCAAGGGGCTGTAACGGCTGGCGGCGACCGCTCTCTACTGCCATGTCGAGACTGAACATTCCGTTCGGACCGATACCCCTAACGCATTTTCGAGGATAAAAACCATGTCGATCAAAACCGCCGCTGCTGGTGCCGCTCTCGCTCTCGCTGCCGCCACCATGTTTGCTGGTGTCGTCACCCAGGCGTCGGCCGCCGATGCCCAGGTTCACTGCTATGGTGTCAACGCCTGCAAAGGCCAGAACGACTGCAAGACCAAGGATCACGCTTGCAAAGGCATGGGTTCCTGCAAAGGCCAGGGCTTCAAGGCCATGACCAAGTCGGCCTGTGAAAAAGCCGGTGGCAAAATCGGCGAATAAACGACGCCCGAGTGCTCCCGCAGCGGTCGGCCCCTGACGCCGCTGCGGACACTTCAGCGAGGAGTCCAGTATGTCCGTTTCCCGTCCCTGCCTGGGTTATGGCCTGGGTTTGCGCAGTCACTATCACCAGGAAATCCTCGAGCAGTTGCCCGCGGTGGACTGGTTCGAGATCGTTTCCGAGAATTACCTGGTCCAGGGCGGCAAGGCGCTGTACTACCTGGATGCCATCGCCGAGCGCTATCCGCTGGTGATGCATGGCGTGTCGCTGTCCATCGGCGGGCCCCATGAGCTGGATATGAACTACCTCAAACAACTCAAGCAGTTGGCCGGGCGGGTCAATCCCGCGTGGATTTCCGACCATCTGTGCTGGAGCCGCGGCAACGCCCATCAGTTGCATGATCTGCTGCCGCTGCCCTACACCGAAGAAAGCCTGTACTACGTCGCGGCCCGGGTCCGTCAGGTGCAGGACGTGCTGCAGCAGCCGCTGGTGCTGGAGAATGTCTCCAGTTATGTGCGAGCTGCTTCCGATGAATTTTCCGAGTGGGAGTTTCTTGAAGCCCTCAGTCGCCTGAGCGACTGCGAGCTGTTGCTGGACGTGAACAATGTCTATGTCAGCGGGCGCAATCACGGTTTCGATCCCTGGACTTTTATCCACAGCCTGCCGGCAGGCAAGATCCGCCAATTGCACCTGGCCGGGCATGAGGACTATGGCGACTACGTGATCGATACCCATGATCATCCGGTCTGCGATCCGGTCTGGGAGCTCTATCAGCGGACCCTCGAACACCTGGGACCGGTGGCGACCCTGCTGGAGCGCGACGATCATTTCCCGCCACTGGGTGAACTGGTGGACGAGCTGGACAAGGCCCGTGAGTTGGGCGCTACCGCCCTGGCCCGGAGGTCGTTATGCGCCTGAATGACTGGCAGCTGGCTTTTGAACGTTACCTGCTCGGGGAAAACGCCGTGGCCAGTGACGCCTTGGGCGCCAGCCTGATCGGCGGGCCGAGCCTGGATGTCGAAACCGGCCTGGCGATTTACCACAACGCTTACCGCGCCCGTTTGCAGGAAACCCTGCGCAGCGACTTTCCCACGGTGTGGAACTGGCTGGGTGACGAGGAGTTCGATGCGCTGACCGCGGCCTATCTGCGCGAATGCCCATCGTCCCATTACAGCCTGCGCTGGCTCGGTGCCGGCTTCGAGGCGTTTGCCCTGCGTCATCTGGTGCCGGAGCAGAGCGCGCCCCTGGCGGAACTGATTCGCCTGGAGTGGGCCTTTACCCTGGCCTTCGATGCCGTGCCGGGCGAGCCCCTGACCCTCGCGGCCATGGCCGGCCTGCCGGCCGAGGCCTGGCCGTCGTTGCAACTGGAGTTGCTGCCCAGCGTGCAATGGCTCAGTGGTCGGTTCAACAGCCTGGCGATGTGGCGGGCGGTGAAGGCCGAAACGGAGTTTCCCGACAGCCTCGAACTGGAACAACCCCAGGTCTGCCTGGTCTGGCGTGCCGACCTGGTCTGCCACTATCGCAGCCTGGAACCGGCGGAAGTCCAGGCCCTGGACGGCATGGTGAATGCCGGTTGGAGTTTCGCCGAATTGTGCGCCGAGCTGGCGGCCAGCCTGGGAGAGGGGGCGCCTTTGCAGGCGGTCAGCTGGCTCAAGCAATGGGTGAGCGACGGCCTGGTTGCTCAACGCCACAGGCTTTGACGCTGCCATTCTTCCCGTGAAACGGTGTCGGGCAAAACCCATAGTTCGAGTCTATTATCTCGATAGGCTGACAGATCCCGTGAATGCGCTACCCTTAATTCAGACGTCTGAAACAAGGGGGATAACTCATGCTCGCGCAACTTCCACCGGCCTTACAGAATCTTCAGCTACCGCTTCGCCTGAGACTCTGGGACGGCCACGAAATCAATCTCGGGCCGACGCCCAGTGTCACCATCGTTGTGAAGGACCCACAACTGGTCGCGCAATTCACCCATCCCACGCTGGATTTGCTGGGCAGCGCCTTCGTTGAAGGCAAGCTGGAACTCGAAGGACCGATCAGCGAAGTCGTGCGGGTCTGCGACGAGTTGAGCCAGGCGCTGCTGGAGGATGAAGGGGACAACCCGCCGCCGCGCCTGGCCCACGACAAGGCCACCGACGCCGCTTCCATCTCCTACCACTACGACCTCTCCAACGCCTTCTACCAGCTCTGGCTGGACCGCGAGATGGTCTATTCCTGCGCCTACTTCGAAAGCGCCGACGCGACCCTCGAAGAAGCCCAGCAAGCCAAGTTCCGCCACCTGTGCCGCAAGCTGCGCCTGCAACCGGGCGAGTACCTGCTGGATGTCGGCTGCGGTTGGGGCGGGCTGGCGCGTTATGCGGCGCGGGAGTTCGGGGTCAAGGTGTTCGGGATCACCCTGAGCAAGGAACAGTTGGCATTGGCGAGGGAGCGGGTGGCCGCCGAAGGTCTGCAGGACAAGGTCGACCTGCAACTGCTTGATTACCGTGACCTGCCCCAGGACGGTCGCTTCGACAAGGTGGTCAGCGTCGGCATGTTCGAACATGTCGGCCACGCCAACCTCAAGCAGTATTGCGAGGTCCTGTTCGGTGCCGTGCGCGAAGGCGGCCTGGTGATGAACCATGGCATTACCGCCAAGCACACCGACGGACGCCCGGTGGGACGCGGTGCCGGCGACTTTATCGATCGTTATGTGTTCCCCAATGGCGAGTTGCCACATCTGTCGATGATCTCTGCTGAAATCAGCGAGGCCGGTCTGGAAGTGGTCGACGTGGAGAGCCTGCGCCTGCACTACGCGCGGACCCTGGAGCAGTGGAGCCAGCGCCTGGAAAACAACCTGGAGGCAGCGGGCCGTGAAGTGCCGGAACGCGCCCTGCGGATCTGGCGGCTGTACCTGGCCGGTTGCGCCTACGCCTTTGAAAAGGGCTGGATCAACCTGCACCAGATCCTGGCGGTAAAAGCCTTCTCCGACGGCAGCCACAACCTGCCCTGGACCCGCGACGATCTTTATCGCTGACCCCCGCGCAGGCGCGGCCTTGGGCGGCGCCTGCGCCGAGGTTCCTCTCTAGAGGATCGGCGAGATCAAGCGTGCGACCCGCATGCCGAGCTGTTGCAGGCGATGGGTTTTGCGGCTTTCGTCCTTGGCCACTTCATGGGCCAGGGCAAAGTCCTGCTCGAGCATCTGTTCCACTTTCCGGGCGAAGGCCTCGTCCACGGTCAGTAACATCACTTCGAAATTCAGCCGGAACGAGCGGTTGTCCAGGTTCGCACTGCCGATGGCGCTGATTTCGTTGTCCACCAGCACCACCTTCTGATGCAGGAAACCGGGGCGGTAGCGGAACACCCGCACGCCGGCGCGCACGGCTTCGAAAGCGTAGAGGCTGGAGGCGGCGTAGACGATGCGGTGGTCCGGGCGTGACGGCAGCAGCAGGCGCACATCCACGCCGCGCAGCACCGCCAGGCGCAAGGCGGCGAACACCGCTTCGTCGGGGATGAAGTAGGGGCTGGTGATCCAGACCCGTTCCCGGGCCGCATGAATGGCTTCGACGAAGAACAGCGAACAGGTCTCCACCGGGTCGGCCGGGCCGCTGGCGAGCAACTGGCAGAGCACACCGCCGTCCGGGTAGGACTCCGGCAGGATCAGCGGCGGGAGTTTGCGCGAGGCCCAGAACCAGTCTTCGGCGAATGACTCCTGCAAGCAGGCAACCACCGGTCCGCTCACCTGCACATGGGTGTCGCGCCAGGGCGACAGCGGTGGTTTGGCCCCCATGTACTCGTCGCCGACGTTATGCCCGCCAACAAAACCGACCAGCCCGTCGACCACCACCACCTTGCGATGATTGCGGAAATTCACCTGGAAGCGGTTCAACCAACCGCTGCGGGTGGCGAACGCGCGGATCTGCACACCGCCCTCGCGCAGGGCCTCGACGTAGGTGTGGGGCAGGGCATGGCTGCCGATACGGTCGTAGAGCACGTAGACCGCCACCCCTTCGGCGGCCTTTTCCAGGAGCTTTTTCTGCAACCGTCGGCCGAGCTGGTCGTCATGGATAATGAAAAATTGCACCAGCACCGCTTCGTGGGCCTGGTCGATGGCCTGGAAAATCGCCTCGAAGGTTGCGTCGCCATTGATCAGCAACTGCACCTGGTTGTTCGCCAGGCATGGCATGCGCCCCAGTTTCGGCATCGCCCGCAGCGAGGCATAGGCCTGGGAACTGCGGGCGGCCAGGGCCTCTTCGACCCAGGGGCGCCAGTTCAGGTCGGCGATGGCCTTGCGCATTTCCACGTTGGCCTGGCGCCGGGCCTTGATGTAGGCGTCGAAGCTGCTGCGGCCGAAGACCAGGTAGGGAATCAGCGTCAGGTACGGGATGAACATCAGTGACAGGGCCCAGGCAATCGCGCCCTGGGCGGTGCGCACGGTCAATACGGCATGGATGGCGGCGATCAGGCCAAGGGAATGGATCAGGGCAATCAGGTAGGCGAAAAGGTGTGGGCCAAAAAAATCCATGGGCGCTCCTGCTCAGGCGTCTTCAATCTCTAACAGACCATGTTCCGGGGTTATTGTCGCTATTTAATTCTTGACGCAACCCTCGCATGATTCTGACGTCCAAGATGGACCCCATTCTCTAGGAGCTACTTGATGAACCTTCGTCTGCCGGGCCTGGCCCTTGTCCTTGGCTCAATGATTCCCGTTGCCCAGGCGCAGGTGCTGCAACCGGGCTTGTGGGAGCTGACCTCCAGCAATGTGCAGGTCGAGAACCAACAGCTGGATGTCGGCATGCTGATGGGTATGCTGAAACAGAACACCACCCCGGAGCAGCGCGCGGCGCTGGAGAAGCAGGGGGTCAACCTGGGCGGTGAGGGCGTGCGAGTGTGCCTGACGCCGCAACAGGTGGCGTCCGAGTCGATTCCGCTGACCGATCCGCAATCGGGTTGCCAGCAGCAGGTCACCGAACGCAACGGCCCGGATTGGAAATTCCGTTTCAGCTGTCCGAAGGCCCAGGGCAGCGGCGTGGCGCATTTTGTCAGTGACCGCGAGTTCAGCACCAAGGTCAGCGGGACTTTCAATGCCACCGGCATCCAGCAGAACGGCAGCATGGAAACCCGGGCGGTGTGGATGGGGCAGGATTGCGGGCCGGTGAAACCGCGTACCTGATGAGGAGCGCAGGGCTCGTTTAATTGTGGGAGCGGAGCTTGCCCGCGAAGCTTTTGGCGGTTTTGAGGGCCCCTTCGCGGGCAAGCTCCGCTCCCACACAAGTTCTGCTTCTACAGTGACGTGGTGTTTATGAGGTCAATCGCTGGAACGCCGTCTCCAGGCTCATGACCCCCAGGTCTTCACCCTGCCGACTGCGCAGGCTGACCTGCCCGGCGGCCTTTTCCTTCTCGCCCACCACCAGCAGGTACGGCACTTTCTGCAGGCTGTGCTCGCGGATCTTGTAGCCGACCTTCTCGTTGCGCAGGTCCGCGCTGGCCCTCAGGCCGCGGATCTTCAAACCCTCGGCGACATCCCGGGCATATTCGGCCTGGCCCTCGCTGATGTTCAGCACCACCGCCTGCAACGGCGCCAGCCAGACCGGCAGCGCGCCGCTGTAATGCTCGATCAGAATGCCGATAAATCGCTCCAGTGAACCGAACAGCGCCCGGTGCAGCATCACCGGCCGTTGGCGCTCGCCACTTTCGCTGATATAGCCAATGTCGAAGCGTTCCGGCAGGTTGAGATCGACCTGCAAGGTGCCGCACTGCCAGTCGCGACCGATGGCATCACGCAGCACGAACTCCAGCTTCGGCCCATAGAACGCTCCTTCGCCGGGATTGATCCGGTATTCGATGCCCATCTGCCCGAGGGCACCGATCAGCGCGCCTTCCAACTGGTCCCAGGTGTCGTCGCTGCCGATCCGGTTGGCCGGGCGCGTGGAGAGCTTCACCACGATATCGTCGAAGCCGAACTCGCTGTAGATATCGAACACCAGGGCAATCGCCGTCTCGCATTCGGCCTGCATCTGTGCCGGGGTGCAGAAAATATGGGCATCGTCCTGGGTGAAGTGGCGCACCCGCAACAGCCCGTGCAAGGCCCCGGACGGTTCGTAGCGATGGACCTTGCCGAACTCGGCGATGCGTAGCGGCAGGTCGCGATAGCTCTTGAGCCCGTGGCCGAAGATCGACACCGCGCCGGGGCAGTTCATCGGCTTGAGGGCGAACACCCGCTCATCCTCGGTGGTGGTGGTGAACATATGGTCGCGGTAGTTCTGCCAATGCCCGGAGGTTTCCCACAGTCCGCGATCCATTACATCCGGAGTGTTCACCTCGATATAGCCGGCCTGTTCCTGGCGCTTGCGCATATAGCCGATCAGTTGCTGGAACAGGGTCCAGCCCTTGGCGTGCCAGAACACCGAGCCCGGCGCGCAGTCATCGAAATGGAACAGGTCCAGTTGCGCACCGAGCTTGCGATGGTCGCGTTTGCCGGCCTCTTCGAGACGGGTGAGGTAGGCCGTGAGGTCCTTGGCATTGGCCCAGCAGGTGCCGTAGATCCGTTGCAGCGGCGCGTTGTTGGCGTCGCCGCGCCAGTAGGCGCCCGCCACCTTGGTCAGCTTGAAGGCTTGCAACAGGCCGGTCGACGGCACATGGGGACCGCGACACAGGTCTTCGAAATCGTCCTGGCGATACAGCGACAGCACTTCACCGTCCGGGATGGAGCGTATCAGCTCGGCCTTGTAGTGTTCGCCGCGCGCTTCGAAGCAGGCGATGGCTTCATCGCGCGGCAACTCACGGCGGCGCACCGAATGATTGGTTGCGGCCAGGGCCTGCATGCGCGCTTCGATCAGTTCCAGGTCCTTGGGCGTGAAGGCGCGCTCATAGGCGAAATCGTAGAAGAAGCCGTCTTCGATCACCGGCCCGATGGTGACCTGGGCCGAGGGGTACAACTGTTTCACCGCCATGGCCAGCAAGTGCGCGCAGGAGTGCCGCAGAATCTCCAGTCCCTCGGTGTCCCGTGGGGTGACGATGCTCACGGCCGCGTCCTGTTCGATCAAGGTGCCGCAGTCCACCAGGACGCCGTCGACCCGACCGGCCACAGCCGCCTTGGCCAGGCCGCTGCCGATGCTGGCGGCCACTTCGAACACCGTCAGCGGTTGGTCGTACTCGCGTTGCGAGCCGTCGGGGAGGGTAATGCGGATCATCGGTGCTGTCCTTGGTCGGTCGGGCGCTGGAACGGATTAACGGAGAAAGCGCAGGGGCTGGCCCTGGCAGGTGTCGTGGATTTTCCCGGCATGCCAGGCCACCTGGCCGGACACCACCGTGGTGCTGACCCAATGGCGAAAGCGCCGCTCGACGAAGGGCGTCCAACCACATTGCGAGAGGAGCGGCTCGGCGCTCACCGGCCGCGACAGCGGTTCACGGTTTATCAGCACCAGGTCGGCCCAGTAGCCTTCGCGCAGGTAGCCGCGGTCGGGAATGGCGAACAGGTCGGCGACCCGATGGCTGGTCTTTTCCACCAGGGTGGTCAACGGCAGGACCCGCGCGGCCACCAGCTCCATCAGGGCCGGCAGCGCATGCTGGACCAGCGGCAATCCGGACGGTGCCTCGCTGTAGGGCCGTTGTTTTTCTTCCCAGGTATGCGGCGCGTGATCGCTGCCGATCACATCCAGGCGGTTGCTCAGCAAGGCTTCGCGCAGGGCATCGCGATCCGACTGGTGCTTGATGGCCGGATTGCATTTGATCAGGTTGCCCAGGCGCGGATAGTCGCGGTCGTCGAACAGCAAGTGATGCAGGCAGACCTCGGCGCTGATGTGTTTTTCACTCAGCGGCTTGTTCTCGAACAGCGAAAGTTCGCGCTCGGTGGTCAGGTGCAGGACGTGCAGGCGCGTGCCATGGCGTCGGGCCAGGTCCACCGCCATTGACGAGGAGCGATAGCAGGCCTCGGCATTGCGGATCAACGGGTGCGCGTCGGCGGGAATGGCAGCGCCGAACAGCTCCCGCAGGTTTTCCTCGCGGGCCTTGATGGTCGGCGTGTGTTCGCAGTGGGCGAGGAGGATCGTCGGCACTTCGGCGAACAGTCTCTCCAGCACTCGCGGATCGTCCACCAGCATATTGCCGGTGGACGCGCCCATGAACACCTTGACCCCGGCCACGCAGGTCGGATCAAGGGCGGCGATGGTGTCGAGGTTGTCGTTGCTGACCCCGAAGTGAAAGCCATAGTTGGCCACCGAGTGCTGTGCGGCCTTGCGTTGCTTGTCGGCCAGGGCTTCGAGGGTCAGGGTCGCCGGCTGGGTGTTGGGCATGTCCATATAGCTGGTGATGCCGCCGACCACCGCTGCCCGCGACTCGCTGTAGAGACTGCCCTTGGCCGGCGCGCCGGGATCGCGGAAATGCACCTGGTCGTCGATCATCCCTGGGAGCAGCCATTGGCCCGCGGCGTCGATTTCCAGGTCGGCGCTGGCGTTGTGGATCTGGGTGGCGAGGGTCTCGATCCGGCCATTGATGACCCGGATATCGGCGTCGAATTCACGCCCCTCGTTCACCACGCGGGCGTTGCGGATCAGCAGGCTGCTCATGTTCAGAACTCGTTTTGCAGGGCCTTGTAGCCGCGCACCAGATCAACGTTGGTCCGTGCCACGTCTTCGGAAAACTCCGAGGCGCTGACGCTTACCGGCGGGAATTGCGACAGGTCGGTGCCCGGGCCGATGCGGGTGGTGGAGGGCACGTAGAAGTCCGGCGGCAGGTCGCGACCATCCACCACCGAGTTGTGCCGGACCACGCTGCCGTCACCCACCACGCAGTTGAACAGCACGCTGTTGAAGCCGATAAACACCCGGTCGCCGACGGTGCAGGGACCATGGACGATGGAGCGGTGGGCGATGGAGGTGAACTCGCCGATGGTCACCGCCGCGCCGGATTTGGAGTGGATCACCACGCCGTCCTGGATATTCGAATTGGCGCCGATGACGATGGGGTCCATCTCGCCTTGGGCGTTGACTTCGTCGGCGCGGATCACCGCGTAGGGGCCGACAAAGACGTTTTCACCGATCACCACCTTGCCGCAGATGATTGCCGTCTTGTCCACGTAAGCGGACTCGGCGATCACGGGCAGGTGGCCGGAAGGATTCTTGCGGATCATGAAGCGTTCTCCTGAGGGGCGCTGATGACGTGCACCTCGCCGTCACGAATCGCGTTGTAGAAACAATTGGGACGCCCGGTGTGGCAGGCCGGGCCTTGCTGGTCGACCCGCAGCAGCACCGCGTCGCCATCGCAATCCAGGCGCGCCTCGATCAGGTGCTGGCGGTGCCCGGAGGTTTCGCCCTTGCGCCACAGGCGCTGGCGTGAGCGCGACCAGTAGCAGACCTGGCGGCTCTCGAGGGTTTCGCCGAGGGCCTGGCGGTTCATCCAGGCCAGCATCAGCACTTCGCCGCTGTCGTGTTGCTGGGTGATCGCGGCGATCAGTCCGTCCTCGTTCCACGGCAGTGCATCGAGCACCGCCGCGAGAGGCCAGCGGCTACCCAGGGCGGCGCTCTCCAGATCGAGCATCGACAAGGGCGGCCGCGCGGTCATTTGCTCAGTGCCGCGTGCAGGGTGTTCATGTTGTATTCGAACAGGCCGGTAAAGGTGCTGGCCGGACCTTCGGCGGCGAGGGCGTCGGAATACAGGGTGCCGCCGATCTGCGCGCCGCTTTCGTCGGCAATCTGCTGCAGCAGGCGGGCGTCCTTGATGTTTTCCATGAACACGGCCTTGACCTTGTCCTTGCGGATCTGGGTGATCAGCGCGGCAACTTCGGCGGCGGACGGCTCACGTTCGGTGGACAGGCCCTGTGGCGCCATGAACTGGATGCCGTAGGCCTGGCCCAGGTAACCGAAGGCGTCATGGGAGGTGACGATGCGACGGTTGCCGGCCGGCAGGTTGCCGAGCTTGACCTTGGCTTCGGCCAACAGGCTGTGGATCACTTTCAGGTAGGCCTGGCTGTTGCGGGTGTAGTCGTCCTTGTTCGCCGGGTCGACCTTGATCAGTGCCTTGGTGATGTTGTTCACATAGATTTCGGCGTTGGCCAGGTTGTGCCAGGCGTGCGGGTCGGGAATGGTTTCGCCGTCGTCGACCATGGTGTGGGAGATCACGCCCTTGCTGGCGGTGACCACCGGTGCCTTGGTCTCGGTGCTGGTCACCAGGCGGTCGAGCCACGGCTCGAAGCCCAGGCCGTTCTTGACGATCAGCTTGGCGTTGAGCAGGGCCTTGGCGTCATCCGGCGTCGGTTCGTAGGTGTGGGCATCGGCGTCCGGGCCGACCATGCCGATGACCGCGATATGGTCGCCGCCGATCTGCTGGGTGATATCTCGCAGGATACTGAAGCTGGCGACCACCGGGAGTTTGTCCGCGGCCTGGGCGGTGGACAGGTTCAGTGACAAGGCCAGCACGGAGCTGAACAGCACGAGTAAAGCGCGCATCGGATAAGACCTCATTGGGATGTAAGCAAGGGCGGGCGGCGCAGCAAACCGTGCACCGGACCGAAGACCACGGACAGCAGATAAAAGCCGCCTGCCACCAGCACAATGGCCGGGCCGCTGGGTAGCGAGTAGTAGAACGACAGCAGTAATCCGAGGGTGACCGAGACACAGCCGATCAGCGCGGCGATCAGCATCAGCACCGGCAGGTTGCGGCTCCAGAAGCGCGAGGCGATCGCCGGCAGCATCATCAGGCCGACCACCATCAGCGCGCCGATGGCCTGGAAACCGATCACCAGGTTCAGCACCACCAGGGTCAGGAACACCCCGTGGGCGAGGGGGCCGAGGCGGCTGACGGTTTGCAGGAACAGCGGGTCGAGGGTGTCCAGCAGCAGCGGGCGATAGATCAGCGCCATCACTATCAGGCTGATGCCACAGACCCAGAGCATGCCGGTCAGGGTCGGTCCGTCGACCGCCAGGGCCGAGCCGAACAGCAGGTGCAGCAGGTCCAGGCGTTTGCCGGCGATGCCGAGGATCAGCACGCCGCTGGCCAGGGAGATCGGGTAGATCGCCGCCAGGCTGGCGTCTTCGCGCAGGCCAGTGCGGCGGGTGATCCAGGCCGAGAGCCCGGCCATGCCCATGCCGGCGCCAAGGCCGCCGAGGGTCAGGGCCGGCAGGCTCAGGCCGGCGATCCAGAAGCCGATGGCGGCGCCGGGCAGAATGCCGTGGGCGACCGCGTCACCGATCAGGCTCATGCGCCGCAAAATCAGGAACACCCCAAGTGGCGCGGTACTGCAGGCCAGGACCAGCCCACCGATCAACGCTCGGCGCATGAACACGAAATCCTGGAACGGTTGCAACAGGTGGCTGGCGAACATCAACATCAGGCTACCTGCGTAATGGGTTGTTGGCGGATCAGCTCGGTGCTGGGCGCCAGGACGCAACCGCTGCTCTTGATCTGCAAGGCGTTGGGGATGTGCTGGCGCACGGCGGCGAGGTCATGGCAGACCACCACTAGGGTGCGACCTTCGGCGTGCCAGGCGTGGATATGTTTCCACAGCAGCGCCTGGCCATCTTCGTCGAGGGCGGCGTGGGGTTCGTCGAGCAACAGGACCGGCGCCGAGGCCAGGCTCATGCGGGCTAGCAGGGCGCGCTGCAATTCACCGCCGGACAAGGCCATCAGCGGGCGATGTTCCAGGCCGCCGAGGTGCCAGTCTTCGAGCACGGCTTGCAGGCGTTCGCTGCGCTGTTGCGGGGTTTGCTTGATGCCCCAGAACCCGGCGGCCACCAGCTCTTGCAGGCTGATGGGGAATTGCCGGTCCAGATGCTGTTGCTGCGGCAGGAACGACAGGCTGCCGCGCCGTGGAACATCCAGATGCACTTTGCCGGACAGCGGTTTTTGCAGCCCGGCGATGACTTTCAACAGGCTGCTTTTGCCGGTGCCGTTGGCACCGATCACAGCGGTCAGGCTGCCGGCGGCGAGTTCGAAATCCACGGCAGGAGTGAGGGGCTGGCCCGGGGCGCCCCAGCGCAGGCCTTGGCAACGGATCATGCCTGCCTCCAATTCCAGCGGCTCTCAGCCACGGCGTCATGGGCATGCAGGCTTTCGGCGTGAACCACCCGCAAGTGGAAGCCGTTGACCGCGTCCGAGCGCTTGAGCGCCAGGTTGAGGCGGCGCGCCGCGTCTTCGCAGAACATCAGGTTCTGGCCATTGGCGAGGGCGAAGGCTTGTTCGTCCGCGCGTTTCACCGCGGTCTGCACGGCAGTGCCGAGGGCGGCCTCGGCGTCGTCGATCAGGGCCTCGAAGGGAAACCGATACGTTTTTTCATCTAAATGAATATGCAATTGTGCAATGCTGCGCTGACTGTGAGGTGTGGCGACGACGCCTTG
Source organism: Pseudomonas gingeri (assembly GCF_013385425.1). GTDB lineage: Bacteria > Pseudomonadota > Gammaproteobacteria > Pseudomonadales > Pseudomonadaceae > Aquipseudomonas > Aquipseudomonas gingeri_D. The sequence continues at coordinate 25,139 of NZ_JACAQA010000036.1, forward strand.
CGGTCCGCCGAGCCAGCTGAGGACGTCACTGTGCTCCAGGGGCTTGTCGGCGAAGTCGTTGATGAATTGCTGTTGGATCAACTGCCGGGCGAGGGCGGCCGAGCACGGGCAGGTTGAGGAGTAGGCCACGTCAATTTTTAGTTCCACGTGGAACACTCCGTTTTTCAGTTCGGCCAAGACACTGACTGGATAGGTTTTCCAGCCGGCCAGCGGACTGACCAACGCCGGGCGTTTGAGCAGCAGATCGCTATGGATGCGTAGATAGGCGTTGCTGGAAAGTCCGTCGTGGCTGTCGAGAAATTGCTGCAATACTTCTCGTATCAGCGCGGGCGTCAGGTCTTCCTGTTCCAGTTGTTCCAGGGCCAGGTACAGACGTGACATATGAATGCCCCGCGCTTCGCCATCGTCGAGGCTGACACCCGCATCGGCTTTGGCGCTGAGGCTGTGGCCGTCAATCGAGACGGGCAGGGCAATGCCGCACATGCCCACCCACTCGAGGGGCAAGGCTTGCCGGGATGACTGCGCGGCGATATCCGGCAGCGTCAACGCATTCATGAGCAGGTCCATCGTCGGAGTTAAAGTGACATGTTATATTATAACTATTCAGTCGACGATGCCTTTTTTGCTGGGGCTTTACACAGCGACAACGAGTACGGACGCTCCCTTATCCGCGGTACCTGTTATGCATAGACGTCAGTTGCTCAACTTTTTATTGGCCGGTGCGGTGGTTTTGCCGTTCGGTGTGTCGGCGGCGCAGATCCAGAATGCGCGGCTGTGGCGCGACGGCAACAAGCTGCGGCTGGTGCTGGACCTCAGCGGTCCGATTCAATACAAGACCTTTTCCCTGACCTCGCCCGAGCGGTTGATCATCGACCTGAGCGGCGCCAAGCTGACGGGAGATTTCCGACAGCTAGCGCTGAGCAATACGGTGATCCGTTCGATCCGCTCCGGGCATTTCGGCGAGGGCGATACGCGGATCGTCCTCGACCTGGCCAACCCGGTTCAGCTCAACAGCTTCCTGTTGCCGCCCGAGGGTACGCAGGGCCATCGCCTGGTGCTCGACCTGACCAGCAATGGCAGCGCCGGAGTGCCGACGGCGGCCCTGGCGGCGGCACCGGCGGTCGTCGCGCCGCCGCCTGTGCGGCATGAGGAGGCGAGCGGCAACACCCATCGCAAGCGCGACATCATGGTGGTGGTCGACCCTGGCCATGGCGGCAAGGATCCGGGGGCCGTAGGTTCCAAGGGCGAGCGCGAGAAAGACGTGGTGCTGTCCATTGGCCGACTGTTGGCCAAGCGTCTCAAGCGTGAGAAGGGCTTCGATGTGCGCCTGGTGCGCAACGACGACTTCTTCGTGCCCCTGCGCAAGCGGGTGGAGTTCTCCCGCAAGAACAACGCCGACATGTTTATCTCGGTGCATGCCGATGCCGCACCGCGGATTACGGCTTCGGGGGCTTCGGTGTTTGCCTTGTCGGAAGGCGGGGCGACGTCGACCACGGCGCGGTTTATGGCCCAGCGCGAAAACGGCGCCGACCTGCTGGGCGCGCAGAGCCTGCTCAATCTCAAGGACAAGGACCCGATGCTGGCCGGGGTGATTCTCGATATGTCGATGAACGCCACCATCGCTTCCAGCCTGCAGCTGGGGCACAGCGTGTTGGGCAGCCTGGAAGGCATCACCACCCTGCACCAGAAGCGTGTGGAACAGGCGGGGTTCGCGGTGCTGAAGTCGCCGGACGTGCCGTCGATCCTGGTGGAGACCGGTTTTATCTCCAACGCCCGTGACAGCCAGCGGCTGGTCACGGCGCGGCACCAGCAGGCGATTGCCGATGGGTTGTTCGAGGGTTTGAAGCGTTACTTCGAGAAGAACCCGCCGGCGGACAGCTATATCGCCTGGCAACAGCAGCAGGTGCAGGAAGGGTTGGTCTAAGACTGGCTGCTTCACCCTTGTGGGAGCCGGCTTGCTGGCGATGGCGGCAGGATGTGCGGCGCAAGGCTCAAGGGCCTCTTCGCTGGCAAGCCAGGCTCCTACAAGGTGTGTGTTATCCAGTATTGCCTAGCACCCCACCATTCGGTCGCAAACAAACTTTTTGCTCAACCCGCCTGAACTGGAAAAACGGTTCTGGGTGGTCCAGCCCACTCGCCGGCTGTAACCGACCCAGGCTTCACCGTCCGAAGCTATCCCGGTGAAGAACGTCAACTGCCCATAGCGGCTGCTGGTCTGCGCCCAGTAGCGCTTGCCGATCACTTCAAAGCCCTGCAAATAAATCGTCTTGCCCTCGGTCGCCACGCCATAGGCGTTGCCCAGCCCATCCTTGCACGCCAGCAGGTTGGCGCTGCGGGTGCAGTTCGTCTGGGTAGGGGCCGGCACTTGGGCCTCGGCGTTCGCCGCCACCAACAACAGGACCGGCAACAGATAGTTCAGGACAGGACGCATCGGCATTCTCGGCAACGGGATCGACCCAGCATTGCGCTCTTCGTCGCGGCGAGCAAGCGGGGGATTGGATTATTTGCATTGTTATAATATAACATTAAATAAATCCCGGACCCGATGTGCATCGAAGCCAAAGAACGTGAAGAGCTGCGCGAACGCCATAAACGGGCGCTTTGACCCGGCCGATCTGATGAGGAAAACCCCATGACCCAACGTCTACCCGTGACCGTGCTGTCCGGCTTTCTCGGTGCCGGTAAAAGTACCCTGCTCAACTACGTGCTGCGCAATCGCGAAAACCTGCGGGTGGCCGTGATCGTCAACGACATGAGCGAAATCAATATCGACGGCAGCGAAGTGCAGCGCGATGTCAGCCTCAATCGCGCCGAGGAAAAGCTCGTCGAGATGAGCAACGGCTGCATCTGCTGCACCTTGCGCGAAGACCTGCTGGAGGAAGTCGGCAAGCTGGCCCGCGACGGTCGTTTCGATTACCTGCTGATCGAATCCACCGGCATCTCCGAGCCGCTGCCGGTGGCCGAGACCTTTACCTTTCGTGATGAAAGCGGCCAGAGCCTGGCGGATGTCGCCCGGCTCGACACCATGGTCACGGTGGTCGACGGTATGAATTTCCTGCTCGATTACCAGGCTGCCGAAAGCCTCGCCTCCCGTGGTGAGACCCTGGGCGAAGAGGACGAGCGCTCGATCACCGACCTGCTGATCGAGCAGATCGAGTTTGCCGACGTGATCCTGATCAGCAAGATCGATTTGATCAGCAGCAGCGAACGTCTGGAGTTGATGGCGATTCTGCAGCGCCTGAACGCCCAGGCGGAAATCATTCCCATGGTGATGGGCGAAATCCCCCTGGTGAAGATCCTCAACACCGGCCGTTTCGACTTCGAGCGCGCGGCCCAGGCGCCGGGCTGGTTGCAGGAACTGCGGGGCGAGCATGTGCCGGAAACCGAGGAGTACGGCATTGCTTCCACGGCGTACCGGGCACGGCGGCCGTTTCATCCCGAGCGCTTTTTCGACTTTATCAACCGGCCCTGGGTGAACGGCAAGCTGCTGCGCTCCAAGGGCTTTTTCTGGCTGGCCAGCAAGTACCAGGAGGCCGGTAGCTGGTCCCAGGCCGGTGGCCTGATGCGCCATGGTTTTGCCGGGCGCTGGTGGCGCTTCGTGCCGAAACCGCAGTGGCCGCAGGATCAGGAAAGCGTCACGGCGATCATGCAGCACTGGACGCCGGAAACCGGCGATTGCCGCCAGGAACTGGTGTTTATCGGGCAGAACATCGACTTCGCGCAGCTGACCGCGCGGTTGGATGACTGCCTGTTGAACGATGAGGAAATGGCCCTTGGGGTCGAGGGTTGGAGCGTGCTGCCCGATCCGTTCGGCGCCTGGCATGAAGAGGAGGCCGCCTGATGCTGGCGCCACGTTGGAAGGCCTTGCCGGCGATTCGGCAGGTGCAGGGCGAAGCGCCGACGGTGCTGGGCGAGATTCTCGACGAGGGGGTCAACCTGGCGATCTGGCAGCGCCGGTTGCCGGGGCATATTGCCGATTTCGCGACCCTGTTGTTGTCGTTGAACGAGCCGTTGGCCGAATCCCTCAGCCTGGAAATGCCGGATGACGAGGCACGGCCGAATCTGCAGGGACTGGCTTCGGGGTTTAGCGATCTGGAGGGTTATGAAGGGTTCTTGAGCGATGTGTCCTGGCTGGTCAGCGCTTATGCCTGCCTGCTCGGCGCGCGGCGGATCGGTCTGCGTTTGCGGGTGCTGGACAAGGCCATGTGCCCGCGTTTTCATGTCGATCATGTGCCGGTGCGCTTGATCACCACCTATGCGGGGGCGGGCAGCCAGTGGCTGGCGGAAGGGGCGATCGATCGTCGGCTGCTGGGCAATGCGGCGGCGGAGCCTGATGAGCCGGCGCTGATCCAGCAGGTGGACAGCGGCGCGGTGGCGTTGCTCAAGGGCGAGCGCTGGCACGGGAATGAAGGTTTTGGCCTGGTGCACCGTTCGCCGCCGGTGCCGGAGGGCGAGCGGCGGTTGATCCTGACATTGGATTGGTTGGCCTGATCCGGACTCTCAGAAGTTACTCATTCTGGTAAACACCGCCAAACCCTTGTGGGAGCGGAGCTTGCCCGCGAAGAACGATGACGCGGTGTATCTGAAAAAACGCGGCGCTCCCTTCGCGGGCAAGCTCCGCTCCCACATTGGGATCTGTGACTGTCGTGGTTATGGGGTTTGCCAGTGGCCCTGGCTTTGGCCCTCACAAAACGGCTTGAGATACGCCGCGTCCGTCGCCACGCCGTAATAGTGGATATTCTGCCGGTAAGGCATATTGGCCACTTGCGCGTTGCCGCACACGCCGAAGGAACCGCCCGGGCACTGTTCGACGTACTCGACCTCGACCTTCTGCCCCGGCAGGTTCGGCTGGCAGAAGCCGTCGCTGAACAGCTTGGCCGGGATATTGATGTTTTCCTGGCAGACTTTGACGTCCAGTCGCTGCCCATGGCTGTGTACCACGCAGGCCTGGGCCAGCACCTGGCTAGAGCCGAACAGCAACGCCAGGCAGATCAGGCGCATCATTCTTTCATCTCTTTCAGACCATTGGCCCTCTATGTTGCAGAACATTCCCACCCATGTCATCGCCGGCCCGCTGGGGGCAGGCAAGACCAGCCTGATTCGGCAACTGCTGGCGCAAAAGCCGGAAGGCGAGCGCTGGGCGGTGCTGATCAACGAGTTCGGTCAGATCGGCCTGGACACCGCACTGCTGACCCGGGGCGACGATGGTATCGCACTGGGGGAAGTGGCAGGCGGCTGTGTCTGCTGTGTCAACGGCGCGCCGTTCCAGGTTGGATTGACCCGACTGTTGCGCAAGGCACGACCGGATCGGTTGTTGATCGAGCCCTCCGGGTTGGGGCATCCGGTGCAGATTCTCAGGCAACTGGCCGAGGCGCCCTGGCTGGGCGTCCTGGCGTTGCAACCTTGTGTGCTGGTGCTGGACGCCCGGGCCCTGGCGGCGGGCAAGCCGTTGCCGGACTCCCAGCAGGAAGCGCTGGAGTTGGCGGGGTTACGGGTGTTGAACAAGTCCGAAGGATTGGACGAGGTTGAACGGCAGCGGGTGCTGGCCCGCTTGCCTGAAGGACCCGTGCACTGGACGGAGCAGGGCGTGTTGGGGTTGGCCGAGTTGCTCGCCCTGGATAACGGTCATCGCGAGCAGGCTCATACCTACGCTGATATCGCGCCCTCCGCAGGCGCACCGGTCAATGCCCCACTGGCGGCGATCTGGACCGACCCGGCCCAACCGATCTGCCTGGATCATGCCCAGGACGGCAACTGGAGCATCGGCTGGCGCTGGCACCCGAGCCAGCGCTTCGATACGGAAAAGCTCCAGCGCTGGTTGTCCGGGCTGGATTGGTTGCGGGCCAAACTGGTTATCCACAGCCCGGACGGCTGGGTTTCCGCCAACGCTGTGGATAACTCGGCAGCGCAGTGGCAGCCCAGCGAGTGGCGGCGGGATTCGCGTATTGAGCTGATTTTCGCTGAAAAGCAGGAGATCGAGTCGTTAAAGGCGGGAATGGTGCAGTGTCGTTTGTAGGGCGAGCGGCATTGCATCTTGCATCGCACTCACTGGCAAACCACCGCCGGGCCGTTCAACGACGCAAATTGTTATGGTCCTTGGCGTGATCCTGGCGCCATTGGCTCAATTCGATCACTTCGGCGCTGCGTACTTCCGGTTTGGCTTCGAACGGGTAGGGTGCCAGCTCGATATGGGCGCTGTGGGCGCCGAACTGGGTGATGGTCCCGGCGTGACGCTGCTCACCGGTGACGGTGAACTCGAAGTTGTAGATCCGCGCCAGACGCCGCCGACCATGGGCGTCACGGACAAAACCGATGCGCTTGAGTGCAACGGCGCCATCGAGCAGCTCGATGTCGAGCTTGGCGCAGTGCTGCTTGACCCGCTCCAGCGCCCGCTCGCGCAGGCCATGGTTGTGCCAGAGCCAGGCAGCGCCGGTCGCCAGCAACATCAGCACGAACATATTTCCGAGGGTCAGCATGAACGCCACTCCAACAAAGTCAGCTCAGCTTAACTGGCTCCCCGGCCTGTCGTACAGGCTCCGTTTAGTCGCATACTCAGCGCCTTGAATCCACTGGCCTTTCTGGAATACGGAATGAAACGCACTCCCCATTTGCTCGCCATTCAATCCCACGTGGTTTTTGGCCATGCCGGCAACAGTGCGGCGGTTTTCCCCATGCAGCGCGTCGGGGTCAATGTCTGGCCGCTGAACACCGTGCAGTTCTCCAACCACACCCAATACGGGCAGTGGGCGGGCGAAGTGCTGGCGCCGCAGCGGATTTCCGAGCTGGTCGAGGGGATCGCCGCCATCGGTGAACTGGGTAACTGCGATGCCGTGTTGTCCGGCTACCTTGGCAGTGCGGCCCAGGGCCGGGCGATCCTCGCCGGTGTGGCGCGGATCAAGGCGATCAACCCCAATGCCCTGTATCTCTGCGACCCGGTGATGGGCCATCCGGAGAAAGGCTGCAGCGTGCCGACCGAGGTCAGTGATTTCCTGCTGGAAGAAGCGGTGGCCATGGCCGATTTCCTCTGCCCCAATCAGCTTGAGCTCGATAGCTTCTGCGGGCGTACGCCAAGTTCCCTGTTCGATTGCCTGGCCATGGCCCGCAGCCTGCTGGCACGGGGACCGAAGGCGGTGCTGGTCAAGCACCTGGCCTATCCGGGCAAGCTGGCCGACAGTTTCGAGATGCTCCTGGTCACTGCCGAGGGCAGCTGGCACCTGCGACGGCCCTTGCTGGCCTTCCCGAAGCAGCCGGTGGGCGTCGGCGACCTGACCTCGGGGCTGTTCCTGGCGCGGGTGCTGTTGGGCGACAGCCTGGTGGCGGCGTTCGAGTTCGCCGCCTCGGCGGTGCATGAGGTGTTGCTGGAAACCCAGGCCTGCGCCAGCTACGAGCTTGAGCTGGTGCGGGCCCAGGACCGCATCGTGCATCCGCGGGTGCGGTTCGAGGCGGAGTCGATCAGCCTGTAGGCCCTGTCTTCAGGGTTTCAGTCGCCTTCACCGTCGGCCTTGATTTCCTGGTAGCGCTTTTCCAGCTCCTGGCGAATCTGCCGACGCTGTTGCGCCTGCACGTAGCGACGCTTGTCCTCGCTGCTTTGCGGCTGCAACGGCGGCACGGCGGCCGGCTTGCGCTGGTCGTCGACCGCGACCATGGTGAAGAAGCAGCTATTGGTGTGGCGCACCGAACGCTCGCGGATATTCTCCGTCACCACCTTGATGCCCACCTCCATGGAGGTGTTGCCGGTGTAGTTGACCGAGGCCAGGAAGGTCACCAGTTCGCCGACATGGATCGGCTCGCGGAAAATCACCTGGTCCACCGACAGGGTCACCACATAACGCCCGGCATAACGGCTGGCGCAGGCGTAAGCCACTTCATCCAGGTACTTGAGCAAGGTGCCGCCGTGGACATTGCCAGAAAAGTTGGCCATGTCCGGGGTCATCAAAACAGTCATCGACAGCTGGGCATTTCCGGGTTCCATAGCACGCTCACGGTTGGGTAGGCAGGGATTGGCTCAGGCACCTCTACGGGCGCTTCCTTCATTTTCACAGACACTCGATAACGGGACGCCGTTGATGGGGGCATCGTCACGCTTCAAGGGATCTGTTTCTACATATTGCACCGGCTTTTTGTCGGAAGTCGCGGTGTTAACCTTCAGAAAGCCATGCCATAGAAAGTTCTCACACCAGGAACGGTGATTGCTGACGGCTCAAAAAGCTGTCCCATGGCCGCTTTCCCAACAGCAAGGAGCGCCACGCCATGCATGCCATCAGCTTTATCCAGGACCTGGCCGTGATCATGCTGGTGGCCGGTGTGGTGACCATCCTCTTCCACCGTTTCAAGCAACCGGTGGTGCTCGGCTATATCGTCGCCGGTTTTATCATCGGGCCGCACACGCCGCCGTTCGGCCTGATCCACGACGAAGACACCATCAAGACCCTGGCCGAGCTGGGGGTGATTTTCCTGATGTTCTGCCTGGGCCTGGAGTTCAGCCTGGGCAAGCTGTTCAAGGTCGGGGCCACGGCGTTTATCGCGGCGTTCCTGGAAATCGTGCTGATGATCTGGATCGGCTACGAAATCGGCCGCTGGTTCGACTGGAACACCATGGATTCGCTGTTCCTCGGCGCGATCCTGGCGATTTCCTCGACCACCATCATCGTCAAGGCGCTCAACGACCTGAAGATGAAGAACCAGCGCTTCGCCCAGCTGATCTTCGGCGTACTGATCGTCGAGGACATCCTCGGCATCGGCATCATCGCCTTGCTGTCGAGCATCGCGGTCAGCGGCACCGTAAGCTCGGGCGAGGTGTTCTCCACCGTGGGCAAGCTGTCGCTGTTCATGATCGTCGCCCTGGTGGTCGGCATCCTGCTGGTGCCGCGGCTGTTGGCTTACGTCGCCCGCTTCGAAAGCAACGAGATGCTGCTGATCACCGTGCTCGGCCTGTGTTTCGGTTTCTGCCTGTTGGTGGTCAAGCTGGAATACAGCATGGTCCTGGGGGCGTTCCTGATTGGCGCGATCATGGCCGAGTCCCGTCAGTTGCTGAAAATCGAACGCCTGATCGAGCCGGTTCGCGACCTGTTCAGCGCGATCTTCTTCGTTGCCATCGGCTTGATGATCGATCCGGCGATCCTCCTCGATTACGCCTGGCCGATTGCCGTGATCACCGTCGCGGTGGTGCTGGGCAAGATGCTCTCCTGCGGGCTGGGGGCGTTTATTGCCGGCAACGATGGCCGGACGTCGTTGCGGGTGGGGATGGGGCTGTCGCAGATCGGCGAGTTCTCTTTCATTATCGCGGCGCTGGGGATGACCTTGCAGGTCACCAGTGACTTTCTCTATCCGGTCGCGGTGGCGGTCTCGGTGATCACCACGCTGCTCACGCCCTATCTGATCCGCGCGGCGGACCCACTGTCGCTCAAGCTGGCGGCGGTGATGCCGCGACGCCTGGCACGGGTGTTCAGCCTCTACGGTGAATGGTTGCGCAGCATCCAGCCCCAGGGCGAGGGCGCGCTGCTGGCCTCGATGATCCGGCGGATTCTGTTGCAGGTGGGGGTCAACCTGGCGCTGGTGATGGCGATCTTCTTTGCCGGGGGCTTCTTCGCGGCGCCGATTGCCGATTATCTGGCCGACTGGATCAATGAGCCGAGCTGGCACAACGGCCTGATCTGGGGTGGGGCGCTGCTGTTGTCGCTACCCTTCCTGATTGCGGCGTACCGCAAGCTCAAGGCGCTGTCGATGCTGCTGGCGGAGATGGGCGTGAAAGCCGAGGTGGCGGGACGGCACACCCAGCGGGTCAGAAGGGTGATCGCCGAGGTGATTCCGCTGCTGTCGCTGCTGGTGATTTTCCTGCTGCTGTCGGCGCTGTCGGCGAGCATTCTGCCCACCAGCGAGTTGCTGGTGCTGATCGCGGTGGTTGCAGCGGCGATCGCGGCGGTGTTGTGGCGCTGGTTTGTGCGTGTGCACACGCGGATGCAGGTCGCCTTGCTGGAGACGCTGGAGCACAAGAGCGATTCGGCGGGGCACTGAGGTTCAGGTGCCGACCCTTTGTAGGAGCAGGGCTTGCCAGCGAAGGGGCCCTTGAGGCCGCCAAAAGCTTCGCGGGCAAGCCCTGCTCCTACAGGTCCGAGTCAACCCAAGGTAGCGTGATTGGAGCAGCATCGGACAGGGTCAATCAGCTTTCCAGCCACACATCCCGCGCCCAGTGCCATACCGATTCCCAGGACTCTTCAGTGATCAGCTCTTCTTCGCCGGACCACAGCACCACGGTGCCGTCTTCTTCGACGCAGTAGTAGTTGTCACCGTCCTGGCAGATCGGGATCAGGTCCCGGGGCACACCAGAATCCCAGGCATTGGCTGCTACATCGGGCAGGTAGGTGTGCGACTGCGGATCAGTCACCGTCACCGGTTCCAGGCTGCCAAACACCACGTCACTGACGGTCAGCAGGAATTCCTTGAAAACGAAGGGGATGTTGATGAACAACTCCTCTTCGACTTCGACCAACTGATCCTCGTCGGGTAACTCCAAAGGCACCGGTACGGGTTCGTTGGCTTCACGCAATTGTTCAATGACTTCTTCCACGGCCTCAATCCTCTTGCTTTATGGCGCGGTTCGTATCACGGGTCTTATACAGTAGCTTGCAAAAAGTACAATTGTGAAATGCAAAACCCCGGACGAGTCCGGGGTTTTTGTAGCTTTTTTCAACCGCGAGCCGTGGATCAGCCGTTCTGGCGGATACCGGCCACCAGCCAAGGCTGGTTGTCGCCCTGTGGACGCTCCATGTTCCAGCTTTCGCTGAAGGCTTCGCCCTGGTCGAAGCGCGAGTTCTTCGACACGCCGCTGAAGGTCAGGGTGGCGATGGTCTTGTCGGCGCGATCGTCCAGGCCGTCCAACTGCACATGCAGGTTTTCGATATAGGTAGACTGGAAACCGTCGCCTTCGTTCGCCCGTTCCTGTTTCAGGAACTGCAGCATCTGCGGGGTGACGAATTCGGCGATCTTGTCCATCTCGTTGGCATCCCAGTGCTGCTGCAGCGCCTGGAAGTGGCTGCGGGCGGCTTCCAGGAAGCGCTCTTCGTTGAACCAGGCCGGTGCGTTGATCACGCGGCGTGGGGCGACGGGGGCGGAACCACCGAAGATCGCGTTCTGCGGCTGTGCCGGTTGCTCGAACACTTCACGCTGGAACGGCGCGCCGGCCGGGGCCATGTGCTCCTGCTGCTTGCGTCGACGGGCGGCAATGAAGCGGAAGATCACGAAAGCGATGACCGCCATGATCAGGATGTCGAAGAACTGCATGCCCTGGAAGCCGCCGCCCATGAACATGGAGGCGAGCAGGCCACCGGCGGCGATGCCGGCCAGAGGGCCGAGCCAGCGCGAAGCACCGCCGGCTTTGGCAGCAGCGCCCGCGGCACCGGCAGCACCGGCGGTTGCGGCAGCAGCGCCGGCACCCGCGGCTGGGGCCATTTGGCTGGTTTGATGGCTGGGTGCCGAACCCATGCTTTTGCCACCGCCGAAGCGCTTGGCGTTCGCGTCGAGGCTCATCGTCAGACCGATGCAGAGCGCCAAGACGATACTGAGAAAACGTTGCATAAGGGTATTCCCGTTTGTGGAGTGCACGCGCGCCATACTGCACAGGTGAAATGTTACTGGCTAGCGCGAGAGTGTTTCCGGCTTTTGCCTGATCCTTCCATGCCTCACCTGAGGGTTTCATGAAAGGCATTACGCCGATGCCGTTTGTTTCGTAAGACGAGTCGATAAATGCTGAGTGAAATGTTCCCGGCTAACGCCGGAGAGCCAGCATGACCACGCCGGCGGTAATCAGGCCGATACCGCCCCATTGGCGCAGGTCGAGCTTCTCGCCCAGCAGCAGTACGCTGATGACGGCGACGAACACCACGCTGAGCTTGTCCACCGGGGCCACCAGCGAGGCCGGGCCGACCTTCAGCGCGCGGAAGTAGCACAACCACGAGGCACCGGTTGCCAGGCCCGACAACAGCAGGAACAGATAGCTCTTGGCGGAAATCGAACTCAATGACTGATATTGGCCCGTTGCGTACAAAATCAAGGCCAGGCTGACCAATACCACGACGGTTCGCAGCAGGGTGGCGAAGTCCGAATTGACGTTGTCGATGCCGATCTTGGCGAAGATCGCCGTCAGGGCGGCGAAAGTCGCCGACAGCAGGGCCCAGAATGTCCACGAGGAGAAGAAACCTGAACCCATGGTGATCGTGACCTCGATGAATGATTAGATGTGCATGGCGTGCTGTCGAGAAGCGTTTCCACATTGGCCGTGGAAACGCTTGAGCGTCACGATCAGACCGCTTCCAGCTTGGCGTAGCCGAGCATCAGCCACTTGCTGCCTTCGCTGAAGTTCACCTGGACCCGGGCCTGGGCGCCAGCGCCTTCGAAGTTGAGGATCACGCCGTCGCCGAAGATGCTGTGGCGTACAGTCTGGCCGAGGCTGAAACCGGTGTCCGGGATGTCGCTGCCACCGAACAGGCTGCTGCCGGCCTGAGCCTGGGCGCCGCCGAACGGTCGGCTGACGCTGTTGGACAGGCGCACTTCCTGGATCAGTCCTTTCGGCACTTCGCGCACGAAACGCGAGACCTTGTTGTAGGTCTCGCTGCCGTACAGGCGTCGGGTTTCGGCATAGGTCAGTACCAGGTTCTGCATCGCCCGGGTAATGCCGACGTAGGCCAGCCGGCGTTCTTCCTCAAGGCGGCCGGGTTCTTCCAGGCTCATCTTGTGGGGGAACAGGCCTTCTTCCATGCCCACCAGGAACACGTAGGGGAATTCCAGGCCCTTGGCGCTGTGCAGGGTCATCAACTGAATGCTGTCTTCGTGCTCGTCGGCCTGGGTGTCGCCGGCCTCCAGCGACGCGTGGCCGAGGAAGGCGGCCAGCGGCGTGAGCTCGGCGTCTTCTTCGGCGGCCTCGAAGTTGCGGGCGGCGCTGACCAGTTCCTCAAGGTTTTCCACCCGGGCCTGGCCTTTCTCGCCCTTTTCCGCTTCGTGGTAGGCGATCAGCCCGGACTGCTCGATGACCACCTGGGTCATCAGGTGCAGCGGCATTTCCCGGGTTTTCGCCGCGAGGTCCTCGATCAGCTCGACAAACACCCCCAGGGCACCGGCGGCCCGTCCGGCGAGGCCCTTGTTGGCGACCAGCTGGCGCATGGCTTCCCACATCGACAGCTCGCTGTGGCGGGCGTGTTCGCGGATGGCCTCGACGGTTTTCTCGCCGATCCCACGGGCTGGAACGTTGATCACCCGCTCCAGCGCCGCGTCGTTGCCACGGCCTTCGAGCAGGCGCAGGTAGGCCATGGCGTTCTTGATTTCAGCCCGTTCGAAGAAGCGCTGGCCGCCGTAGATGCGGTACGGAATACGTTCGCGCAGCAAGGCTTCTTCGAGCACCCGGGATTGGGCGTTGGAGCGGTAGAGAATGGCGATATCGCTGCGGGCCAGGCCGGTTTTCAGGGCGCTTTCGATGGTTTCCACCACGTAGCGCGCTTCGTCGTGCTCGTTGAAGGCGGCATAGAGGTTGATCGCCTCGCCGTCGCCGCCATCGGTCCACAGTTCTTTGCCCAGACGCCCGGTGTTATGGGCGATCAGGGCGTTGGCGGCCTTGAGGATCCCGGCCGTGGATCGGTAGTTCTGCTCCAGGCGGATGGTCACGGCGTCCGCGAAGTCGGCGGAATACTGGTGGATATTCTCGATTTTCGCGCCGCGCCAGCCGTAGATCGACTGGTCGTCGTCGCCGACCACCATCAGGCTGTCGCCGCCCTGGGCCAGCAAACGCAGCCAGGCGTACTGCACGGCGTTGGTGTCCTGGAATTCGTCCACCAGGATGTGCCGGAAGCGCTTCTGGTAGTGCGCCAGCAGGCCCGGATGGTCGCGCCACAGGTCCAGGGCGCGCAGCAGCAGCTCGGAGAAGTCGATGACCCCGGCGCGGGCACAGGCGGCCTCGTAGGCTTCATAGATGCTGCGCATGGTCGCCAGGAACAGGTCGCCACTGGCCTGGATATGCTGTGGGCGCAGGCCCTCGTCCTTCTGGCCGTTGATAAACCACTGGGCCTGGCGGGCGGGCCAGCGCTGTTCGTCGAGGCCGAGGTCGCGGATCACCCGCTTGACCAGCCGTTGCTGGTCGTCGCTGTCGAGGATCTGGAAGGTCTGGCTCAGGCCGGCTTCCTGCCAGTGCGCCCGCAACAGGCGGTGTGCCAGGCCGTGGAAGGTGCCGACCCACATGCCGGCCGGGCTGATGCCCAGCAACTGCTCGATGCGATGGCGCATCTCGGCAGCGGCCTTGTTGGTGAAGGTCACCGACAGGATCGAATGGGACGAGGCGTTTTCGACCTGGATCAACCAGGCGATACGGTGCACCAGCACCCGGGTTTTACCCGAGCCGGCACCGGCCAGGACCAACTGACGACCAACGGGGGCGGCTACGGCCTGGCGTTGGGCATCGTTGAGGGAGTTCAGCAGAAAGGAGAGATCATCGCGCATCGACGCATTCTAGGGTGCCGGGCCTGGGCGGGCAAACCCTAATGCTGAGCGGCGGCTCTTATACCGGGGGGCGCGCCGCGGCAGATAAAAAGATTGGCGATGACGACCGGTCAGTCATCGGCTACAGGCGGCAGTGTGTCTTGCTCTGGGCCTCGGCAAGGGGTCTGGCCACCGATCAATTCATTACATTTTATGACCTGAGGCAGTTTGGTCCTGCCGGATGCTTGTGTATGCTCCTGCCACGTTTATGGCTAACCATTATAAGAATACTGCCCATGACCCAGAGCTTTGACGCGCTGAGCCCCTCGATGGAGGCTGGGCGGGTTATCCGCAAGCAATTCGCCACTGAGCTGACAGTCGAGCGTACGCGCCTGCTGTACCAGGGGTCGTTGCTGCCGACTTTATTCATGTTGTTGAACGGTCTGGTCTGCGCCTGGTTGCTCTGGAGCCCGCAGCGTTACCTGCTGGTCAGCGTCTGGCTGGTGTGGTTGATGGCCCTGGTGGCCTTGCGCGTGATCCAGGTGGCGGCGTTCGACTCGGCGATGCCCAGCCGCCAGGCCCAGCCGATCTGGCGCCGTACCTTCCTGTTGGGCTCGGCGGTCAGCGGCCTGACCCTGGCCTGCGCCGGCATCGCCCTGGTGCCCACCGACAGTTTTCTCGAGCAGGCCTGGGTCTTCGGCCTGATCGGCGCAGCGACCCTCTCTGCCAGCGTGGCGTATGCCGTGAGCATCCCGGCGTTCCTGACCTTTACCTTGCCCTGCCTGTTGCCGGCCATCGTCTATCTGTTCTGGGGCGGCACCGAGGAGCAACAAGGCTGGGCCTGGCTCGGGCTGATCCTGCTGGTGTCGCTGAGCGTGGTGGCCTTGCAGGTCAATCGGCTGATCCGCCGCGGCCTGCTGCGGCGTTTCCAGAACCAGGCGCTGATCGAGAGCCTGCAACAGGCACACACCCGCAGCGAACAACTCAATCTTGAACTGGCGCGGGAAATCGATCAGCGGCGTCGTGCCGAACAGGAACTGCGCGACGCCCAGGTCGGCCTGGAAAGCCGGGTGGTCCAGCGCAGCCTGGAGCTGGATGTGGCGAACAAGGCCCTGAGCAAAAGCGAAACGCGCCTGGCCCTGGCGTTGCAGGCCAGCGCCCTCGGGCTGTGGGACTGGAACCTGCAGACCGATGAAGTGCATCACACCCAGATCAAGGAGCTGTTCGGCCTCGACCCGGAATACGTGACCGCCATGCTCGGCCACCTCAAGCCGCGCCTGCACCCCGAGGATGTGCCGGCACTCAAGCGCGCGCTGGTGGAGCATCTGAAGGGCCGCACCGAGGACTACCTGATCGAGTACCGGGTGCGGCATGGCGATGGTCACTGGGTCTGGATCGAAGACCGCGGCCGGGCGGTCGAGCGCTCCACCAACGGTCGAGTGTTGCGTATGGTCGGCACCCGTCGCGATATCAGCGCGCACAAGGAGCAGGAAGCCCAGCGCCAATTGGCCGCGACGGTGTTCGAGGCGGCCAGCGAAGGTATTGTGATTTTCGACCCCAATTACGTCCTGCTGGCGATCAACCAGGCCTTCAGCCGGGTAACCGGTTACCTGCTCGAGGACATGCTCGGGCGCAATGTGGTCGACCTGCCGGGCAGTCGTGATGCCCGGCGTCACTATTCGACCATCCGCCAGGCCCTGGAACAGCACGGCAGCTGGCAGGGCGAACTGGTGGAGGCGCGCAAGAACGGCGAGCTGTACCCGCAATGGCTGCAACTGAATGTGGTGCGCGATACTCGAGGCAATGTCAGCCATATCGTCGGCTTCTTCGCCGATCTGTCGGCTCGCCGCGAATCCGAAGAGCGCATGCGCTACCTGACCCACTACGACGAACTGACGGGGCTGGCGAATCGTTCGTTGTTTCGCGAACGTCTGTACGAGGCTCACCAGCAAGTGCGCCAGGGTGGCCGCAGCCTGGCGTTGCTGCACATCAATCTGGACCGTTTCAAATTGCTCAACGACAGCCTCGGCCATGAAATCGCCGACCAGTTGCTGCAGCAGATGGCCCGGCGCCTGGTCAACGCCTTGCCTGAAGCCAACACCATTGCCCGTTTGTCCGGGGATGAGTTCGCGGTGCTGTTCGATGCCTACGGCAACCTCTCCAGCCTGGCCCGGGTGGCGACGCGCCTGCTCGGCAAGTTGCGGGTGCCGGTGACTATCGACGAGCATGAGCTGGTGGTCAGCGCGTCCATGGGCATCAGCCTGTTGCCGGATAATGCCCGGGAAATACCGGTGCTGCTCAGCCAGTCAAACATCGCCATGCAACATGCCAAGCACCTGGGCGGGAACAACTTCCAGTTCTACACCGAGAGCCTGCAGGCCAGCACCCTGGAGCGCTTGCAGCTGGAGAACCAGCTGCGCAAGGCCATCGAAGAGCGGCAATTGCGCGTCTTCTACCAACCCAAGCTGTGCCTGGCCACCGGGCGGATGAACGCCGCCGAGGCGCTGGTGCGTTGGGAGCATCCGACCCTGGGCCAGGTGCCGCCGGCGGACTTTATCGGCCTGGCCGAGGAAACCGGGTTGATCGGGCCGATCGGTGAGTTCGTCTTGCGCCAGGCCTGCTGGCAGGCGTGCGAATGGCAGCGCGAGGGGCTGGCGCCGATCCGGGTGTCGGTAAACCTGTCGGTGCATCAGTTGCGCCAGGGCAAGCTGGTCAGCCTGGTGCGCCAGGTGCTGGAGGAAACCGGCCTGGCCCCGGAACTGCTGGAGCTTGAGCTGACCGAAAGCCAGCTGCTCGACAGCGTCGAACACATCATCGCCACCTTCCAGCAACTGCGCGACCTGGGGGTGAAACTGGCCATCGATGACTTCGGCACCGGCTATTCGTCCTTGAGTTACCTCAAGCGCTTCCCGGTGGACTACGTGAAGATCGACCAGAGCTTTATTCGCGGCCTGGGGGACGGCAGTGAAGATGCGGCGATCACCCGGGCGATCATCGCCATGGCCCACAGCCTGGAACTGAAGGTGGTGGCCGAGGGTGTGGAAAACCAGGAGCAACTGGATTTCCTCAAGGCCCAGGGCTGCGATGAAGTGCAGGGCTATCTGATCAGCCGGCCGGTGGCGGCGCAGGAATTGATGCGACTGCTACGCCATGGCTTTCCCTAGGCGTCGAGAGTGGCTACATGCTCCCCGCGCTACGCTAGCGGGGAGGCGGGTTACGTAATGGAGCGGGCAATTCGCGAATTCTTGTAGTATAACTACAAGACTGCTACATCCCAGGCGTTCGCCCATAACAATGAGTCCAGACCTTTGAATCTGTTGCAACACATCGCCCAGTCTCGCAACCTGCTGCGCAAGTCGGAGCTCAAGGTCGCCGATCACGTCCTGCTCGATCCAGCGGCGGTGATGCACAGTTCCATGGCTGACCTGGCCCACAGCGTGGGCATCAGCGAACCGACCATTGTGCGTTTCTGCCGGGCCATCGGTTGCTCGGGTTTCCAGGACCTGAAACTGAAGCTGGCCCAGAGCCTGGCGGCCGGCGCCAGCTTCGGGCAGTTCGCGATTCACGAAGACGATTCGGTGGCGGACTACAGCCTGAAGATCTTCGACACCACCCTGCACACCCTGATGGACGTGCGCGAAAAGCTCGATCCGGCCGCGTTGCAACGTGCCGTGACCGCCATGTCGGCGGCGCAGCGGGTGGAGTTCTATGGTTTCGGCGCTTCCGGTGCGGTGGCGGCGGATGCCCAGCACAAGTTTTTCCGGTTGCTGCTGACGGCGGCGGCGTATTCCGACCCGCATATGCAGGCGATGTCGGCGGTGACCCTCAAGCCCACCGACGTGGCGATCTGCATTTCCCAGTCGGGCCGTTCCAAGGACCTGCTGATTACCGCCAACCTGGTGCGTGAAAGCGGCGCGACCCTGATCACCCTGTGCCCGAGCCAGACCCCGCTGGCCGAGCTGTCGACGGTGAACCTGGCCATCGACGTGCACGAAGACACCGAGATCTATACCCCGCTGACCTCGCGTATCGCCCACCTGGTGGTGATCGACGTGCTGGCCATGGGCGTGGCCATGGCCCGTGGGCCGAGCCTGGTCAACCACCTCAAGAGCGTCAAACGCAGCTTGCGCAGCCTGCGCCTGTCGCCCAAGTCGGTGAAGGCCCTCGACGACTGACCGATGATTTCATCAGTCTGTCACCCACCTGCCGCCAAACCGTAACGCCGGACGTCCATCTTGAAGCTCCCGTACCCACCCTGGGAGACTCGAAATGGCCCGGCACCACGAAGAGCAAAGCAGCGTCAAAACCCGTCGGCAGCAGGAAGATCAGCGCCGCATGGAATTTCGTCGCGCAATCGAAGACCGCACCGAACTGCGCCAATTGCAACAGGAAATCGCCGCACTCAATTACTGGCAGGCAGACTCGGCATCCGACCGTCGAAGCGCTCAACCAGCCCGCTGATTTGTAACCGTTCACTGCGAATAAACCCCAGGAACGCATGGGCGACCGGTGACAGGCGTTTGTCCTTGGCCTGAACCAGGCACCAACTGCGATAGAGCGGCAGTTCTTCCACCGGCAGTTCTCGGAGCACGCCGGTCGCCAGTTCCAGGCTCAGGGCATGGCGCGTCAACAGGGCCAGGCCCAGCCCCGCCACCACACACTCGCGCTGGGCTTCGCCCGAGGTCACTTCCAGCGTCTGCGAGAAGTGCACGCGTTTCTCCTTGAAATACTCCTCGCAGGCGATCCGCGTCCCCGACCCCGCTTCGCGGATCAACAACGTATACGGCTCCAGGTCCTGCAAGCGCAGCGGGCCGCCGTGGCACAGCGGGTGATCGGGCGGCGCCACCGCGACAATCGGGTTGTTCAGGAACGGCAGGAATTCGAGCCCCATGTCCTGGGGCACCATCGACATGATCAGCAGGTCGTCGCGGTTGTCCGAAAGGCGCCGCAGCGCCTGCGCGCGGTTGACCACCGTCAGGTGCAGATTGACCTCGGGATGCTGGCGCTTGAACGCGGCAAACAGGTGCGGGACGAAATACTTGGCGCTGGATTCCACCGCCAGTTTCAACTGCCCTTGCAGCGAGCCCTGCATGTCCGAGAGCTGCATATCGAGGTTTTCCAGTCGACCGAAAATGTCCCGGCTGGCCCGCTGTAACGCTTCAGCCGCCTCGGTCATGTAGAGCTTTTTGCCGACGTAGTCGAACAATGGCTGGCCGATCAGCTCTTCCAGCTGGCGAATTTGTAGGCTTACGGCCGGTTGTGTGAGAGACATTTCATCAGCTGCGCGGCTGTAGGAACGCAGATCGCAGACCTCATTAAAAATCTTGAGCTGGCGTAATGTCATACGCATCAAGGACTTACGCATTTTATAAACACTCATGAAAGCCGCGAACCGCTCAACTATAAGCTTTTACTTATGAGTGACCCAATAATTATTGATTTTGGTTTATCACTGGGTAGGTCTAGTGTGGACTGCGCGACTGGCTTGAAACATTTAGTCACGCGCCGACCCGTTTTCCGGTTGCACCCAAGGGTTGTTTGTTCCAGCGGCTTAGGAATTTCCAAGTGATAAAAAAGATCCTGATCGCCAACCGTGGTGAAATTGCCGTACGAATCGTGCGTGCCTGCGCCGAGATGGGCATTCGCTCGGTCGCGATCTATTCCGACGCCGATCGCCATGCCCTGCATGTGAAGCGCGCGGATGAGGCCCACAGCATCGGTGCCGAACCCCTGGCCGGCTACCTGAACCCGCGCAAGCTGGTGAACCTGGCGGTGGAAACCGGTTGTGACGCGCTGCACCCCGGTTACGGCTTCCTGTCGGAAAATGCCGAACTGGCGGATATCTGCGCCGAACGTGGAATCAAATTCATCGGCCCGTCGGCGGAAGTGATCCGCCGCATGGGTGACAAGACCGAAGCCCGCCGCAGCATGATCAAGGCCGGCGTGCCGGTCACCCCGGGCACCGAAGGCAACGTCGCGGACATCGCCGAAGCCCTTACCGAAGGCGACCGTATCGGTTACCCGGTGATGCTCAAGGCCACCTCCGGTGGTGGCGGTCGCGGGATTCGTCGCTGCAACAGCCGCGAAGAACTGGAACAGGCCTTCCCCCGGGTGATTTCCGAAGCGACCAAGGCCTTTGGTTCGGCGGAAGTCTTCCTGGAAAAATGCATCGTCAATCCCAAGCACATCGAAGCGCAGATTCTTGGCGACAGCTTCGGCAACGTGGTGCACCTGTTCGAGCGTGACTGCTCGATCCAGCGCCGCAACCAGAAGCTGATCGAAATCGCCCCCAGCCCCCAGCTGACCCCGGAACAGCGCGCCTATATCGGCGACCTGTCGGTGCGCGCGGCCAAGGCGGTGGGCTACGAGAACGCCGGTACCGTGGAGTTCCTGCTCGCCGAGGGCGAGGTGTACTTCATGGAAATGAACACCCGGGTGCAGGTGGAACACACCATCACCGAAGAAATCACCGGCATCGACATT
This sequence comes from Pseudomonas gingeri, assembly GCF_013385425.1. Lineage (GTDB taxonomy): Bacteria > Pseudomonadota > Gammaproteobacteria > Pseudomonadales > Pseudomonadaceae > Aquipseudomonas > Aquipseudomonas gingeri_D. The sequence continues at coordinate 46,082 of NZ_JACAQA010000036.1, forward strand.
GTCCGTGAACAGATCCGCATCGCCTCCGGCCTGCCGTTGTCGGTCAAGCAGGAAGACATCATCCATCGCGGTTTTGCCTTGCAGTTCCGGATCAACGCCGAAGACCCGAAGAACAACTTCCTGCCCAGCTTCGGCAAGATCACCCGCTACTACGCACCCGGCGGTCCCGGCGTGCGCACCGACACGGCGATCTACACCGGCTACACCATTCCGCCGTTCTACGACTCCATGTGCCTGAAGCTGGTGGTCTGGGCGTTGACCTGGGAAGAAGCGATGGACCGTGGCCTGCGGGCCCTGGACGACATGCGCCTGCAGGGGGTGAAGACCACCGCGGCCTATTACCAGGAAATCCTGCGTAACCCGGAATTCCGTAGCGGCCAGTTCAATACCAGCTTTGTTGAAAGCCACCCTGAACTGACCAACTACTCGATCAAGCGCAAACCCGAAGAGCTGGCCCTGGCCATCGCCGCCGCCATCGCCGCCCACGCAGGCCTGTGAGGACTATTCCAATGACTTCTTCCAAAAAAATCCACGTTACCGACACAATCCTGCGCGACGCCCACCAATCGCTGCTCGCCACCCGCATGCGCACCGAAGACATGCTGCCGATCTGCGAGAAGCTCGACAAGGTCGGCTACTGGTCCCTGGAAGTCTGGGGCGGCGCGACCTTCGACGCCTGCGTGCGCTTTCTGAAAGAAGACCCGTGGGAGCGCCTGCGCCAACTGCGCGCGGCGTTGCCCAACACCCGCCTGCAAATGCTTCTGCGCGGCCAGAACCTGCTGGGCTACCGCCATTACAGCGACGACGTGGTCCGGGCCTTCGTTGCCAAGGCGGCGGTCAACGGTATCGATGTGTTCCGCATCTTCGACGCCATGAACGACGTGCGTAACCTGCGGGTCGCCATCGAAGCGGTGAAAGCGGCGGGCAAGCATGCCCAGGGCACCATCGCCTATACCACCAGCCCGGTGCATACCATCGAGGCCTTCGTGGCCCAGGCCAAGCAGATGGAAGCCATGGGTTGCGACTCGGTGGCGATCAAGGACATGGCCGGCCTGCTGACCCCTTACGCCACGGGCGAACTGGTCAAGGCGCTGAAGAGCGAGCAATCGCTGCCCGTATTTATCCACTCCCACGACACCGCCGGCCTGGCCGCGATGTGCCAGCTCAAGGCGGTGGAAAACGGTGCCGACCATATCGACACCGCGATCTCCAGCTTCGCCTGGGGTACCAGCCATCCGGGCACCGAGTCGATGGTTGCGGCCCTTAAAGGCAGCGAATTCGACACCGGCCTGGATCTGGAACTGCTGCAGGAAATCGGCCTGTACTTCTACGCCGTGCGCAAGAAGTACCACCAGTTCGAAAGCGAATTCACCGCCGTCGACACCCGCGTGCAGGTCAACCAGGTGCCGGGCGGGATGATCTCCAACCTCGCCAACCAGCTGAAAGAGCAGGGCGCCTTGAACCGCATGGGCGAAGTGCTGGCGGAAATTCCGCGAGTGCGTGAAGACCTCGGCTTCCCGCCGCTGGTGACCCCGACCTCGCAGATCGTCGGCACCCAGGCGTTCTTCAACGTCCTCGCCGGCGAGCGCTACAAGACCATCACCAACGAAGTGAAGCTGTACCTGCAAGGCGGTTATGGCAAGGCACCGGGCGTCGTCAATGAGAAGCTGCGGCGCCAGGCCATCGGCAGCGAAGAAGTGATCGACGTGCGCCCGGCCGACCTGCTCAAGCCGGAAATGGTCAAGTTGCGTGGTGAGATCGGTGCCCTGGCCAAGTCGGAAGAAGACGTGCTGACTTACGCCATGTTCCCGGATATCGGGCGCAAATTCCTCGAAGAGCGTGAGGCCGGCACCCTGGTTCCTGAGGTGTTGTTGCCGATCCCCGAGGCCGGTGGCGTGCGTTCGGTGGGCGGTGAGGGCGTGCCGACCGAGTTCGTGATCGATGTGCACGGCGAAACCTACCGCGTGGACATCACCGGTGTCGGCGTCAAGGCCGAAGGCAAGCGGCACTTCTACCTGTCCATCGACGGCATGCCGGAAGAAGTGGTGTTCGAACCGCTCAACGAGTTTGTCGGCGGTGGCAGCAGCAAGCGCAAGCAGGCCAGCGCGCCGGGCCATGTCAGCACCACCATGCCGGGCAATATCGTCGATGTGCTGGTCAAGGAAGGCGACACCGTGAAAGCCGGCCAGGCCGTACTGATCACCGAGGCCATGAAAATGGAAACCGAAGTGCAGGCCGCCGTGGCGGGCAAGGTCACAGCCATCCATGTGGCCAAGGGCGACCGGGTCAATCCGGGCGAGATCCTGATCGAGATCGAAGGCTGATCGAAGGCCTTCGACTACCAACGTTTTTCCTCGGGGGAGCATGTGCTCCCCTTTTTTTTACGCTGGATTTGCCATGGAAGAGTGGTGATATCTATTTATATAACCCTCACTTCATAAGTTTCATTAAATAGACGACGAGCACGCCTGATGGGTATCGGGCGCTCATTAACTCGTCGTTATATGGAGTGATTTATGTCAGTGGAAACCAACGGTGCAAACGATTGGATGTTCTCGCCTTTCGAGAACAAGTTGCCATGGATAGTATCTGAGCGCGGGCAACCGGCTGCTACCAATCCTAATTTCAGTAGCACAAATGCCACTTTTGATTTTGTTGGCTGGAGCGCAAAAGTTACCAAGGTTTCAGAAAATTTGCAGCGAGATCTTATGGAAATCCAGGCGCTGCTTGACGTGGTTTTAAATTATAGGCCAGCGCAACATAGGGGGCTCATAGACGACCAGGACCTCAGCCATTTTGAGTTTGGCAAGCCTGAAGACGGTTTAGATGAGGTGCAGCCGCAACATCGAGGGTTTATTGGCGAGGAGAGCCCCGGCAGGGACGCGTTTGACAGGCTTGAAGCAGATTCTGGCCAGGGAGAAAGTAATTTCTCAGCGTTTAATGAGTATGAATTCGTTTTCAATCAGCCTGATGCCTATAGCGACTTTGCCGACAGCTATTACGACGGTCCTGTTGATAAGGGCCCGCTCCCTGATATTTTGGATATGGCGGCGTAATAGCCCTCTCGCCGGTTTATAAATAGCCCGGTCAGTTTATTCGTTTGAACTCACCAAGAGCAGTGCCCTAGGCGCTGCTCTTCTGATGTTTTACGCACGCGAAATACTACTCAAGGAAGTCAATGAAACCCTTGGCGACAACACCTACGGCACCGTTGATAGAAGTGCTCGGGGAATATAAGAGTATTCTGATCAGCGTGGGCTGTTTTACCGCCTTGATCAATGTGCTGATGCTGGCCCCCTCGATATATATGCTGCAGGTTTATGATCGGGTCCTGACTTCGCAAAACCAGACCACGCTGGTTATGTTGACGTTGATGATCGTGGGATTCTTCGTTTTTATCGGGCTGCTGGAGACCGTTCGCAACTTTGTCGTCAGCCGTGTCGCCGGGCATCTCGATCAGCGTTTCAACCTGCGGGTCTACCAGGCCGCCTTCGCGCGCAACCTGGTCCGTGGTGACGGGCATGGCGCGCAGGCCCTCGGCGATCTGAACCATATTCGCCAGTTCCTGACCGGCCCGGCCTTGTTCGCTTTTTTCGATGCGCCCTGGTTTCCGATCTACCTGGCGGTGATGTTTATGTTCAGCTTCTGGCTGGGTGTCTTCGCCTGTGTGGGAGCTGTGCTGCTGGTGAGCATGGCGCTGCTCAATGAGTGGCTGACCAGGAAGCCGCTGGCTGAAGCCGGCCGCCATTCACAAGAGGCCAGTCGCCTGGCCACCAGCCATTTGCGCAATGCCGAGACCATTCAGGCCATGGGCATGCTGGGTGTGTTACGCCAACGCTGGTTCGAGCCCTACGCCCATTTTCTTTCGCAACAGAGCCGGGCCGGCGACACGGGCGCGGTCATGACCCATCTGAGCAAAGGCTTTCGCCAGTGCCTGCAATCCCTGGTGCTGGGGCTCGGTGCGCTGCTGGTGATCATTGGTGATATGAGCGCCGGGATGATGATTGCCGGTTCCATCCTGATGGGAAGGGTTTTGCTGCCCATCGACCAGTTGATTGCCACCTCCAGGCATTGGAACGCGGCCAGGTCGGCCTATCAGCGTCTCGACGCGCTGCTCAATGAGTTTCCCGAATCGACGGGAGCGATGGCCTTGCCCGCTCCCAAGGGGCAACTGGCGTTCGAGCAGGTGAGTGCCGGGCCTCCCGGCCAGCAGCGCACGACCTTGCATCAAGTGAGTTTCCAGCTGGCGGCCGGTGAAGTGCTGGGGGTGCTGGGGGCCTCCGGCGCGGGCAAGTCGAGCCTGATTCGCGTGCTGCTGGGCATCTGGCCGGTCCAGGGCGGGGTGGTGAGGCTGGACGGTGCCGATATCCATCGTTGGGACCGCAATGAACTGGGTCCCCATATTGGCTACCTGCCGCAGAACATCGAGTTGTTCAGCGGTTCCGTGGCTGAAAATATCGCCCGTTTCGGCGCGCCGAACCCGGACAAGGTTGTCGAGGCGGCCCGGCAGGCGGGTGTTCATGAGCTGATCCTGCGTCTGCCGCAAGGTTATGACTCGGTGCTGGGGGACGCCGGCGCCGGCCTTTCCGGAGGCCAGAAGCAGCGCGTGGCCTTGGCCCGGGCGCTCTATGACCGGCCTCGCCTGGTGGTGCTCGATGAGCCGAACTCCAACCTTGATACCGAGGGTGAAGCGGCCCTCACCCGAGCCATTACCCAACTGAAGGCTCAGGGCAGCACGGTGATTCTGGTGACCCACCGTAGCCAGGTTCTGGTCCAGGCCGATCAGTTGATGGTGCTGGAAGAGGGGAAAGTGCGGGCTTTCGGTCCGCGTTCGGAGGTGCTCGACAGTTTATCGAGAACCCGGGAGTCGGCTTCGAAAGCTGCCATTCAATCGCCAAGGAAAACAGGCGCATGAGTTCAGAGAGCATCACGCCACATCACCCTGCGCTCACTTCGTGTCCGCAGCGCGGGGCCGCGTTTTTCGTCAGATTGGGCTGGGCACTGGTGGTGTTCGGTGCCGGAGGTTTCTTCAGCTGGGCGGCCCTGGCACCGCTGGATCAAGGCGTCAGTGTGCCGAGCACGGTTGTCGTGTCCGGCAAGCGCAAGGCCGTCCAGTCCCTGGGCGGGGGAGCCGTCAGTGGGATTCTGGTCAGAGAAGGAGAGAAGGTCGAGAAGGGGCAGGTGCTGTTTCGCCTGGATCGCACGCAACTGTCGGCCACTGTCCAATCCTTGCAGGCCCAGTACCGCCAAGCCCTGGCCACCCAGGCCCGCTGGCAGAGCGAGCGGGACAATCTGGCGCAAGTTCAGTTTCCAGGCGAGTTGATGGCCGATACCGATCCATTGTTGGCGCTTGTGCTGGAAGGGCAGCGGCAGCTTTTCAATAGTCGGCGCGAAGCCTTTTCTCGCGAGCAGGCGGGCATCCGTGCCCGCATCGACGGGGCGACGGCCCAACTGTCCGGCCTGCGCCAAGCCCGCAATGATCTGAATGCCCAAGCCGGATCATTGCGCCGGCAACTGGAGAAACTGCGCCCTCTGGCGGATGAGGGACATATTGCGAGTAATCGTCTGCTGGAGCAGGAGCGCCAGTTGTCCCAGGTTCAGCAGCAGATCGCGCGGAATAAGGGGGAAATCGGGCTGCTGAAACAGGAAATACTCGAGTCGCAGCTAAGGCTCTCCCGGCATGTCGAGGAATATCAGACCGAAGTCCGTGGCGAGTTGGCCGAGGTGCGACTCAAGTGCCTGACTCTGGAACAACAGCTGGCATCCGCGAGTTTTGACTTGCAGCACACCGAGGTCAACGCGCCGGCGCAAGGGATTGCCGTCAACTTGAGCGTGCATACCGAGGGCGCCGTGGTCCGTGCCGGCGACACCCTGCTGGAGATCGTGCCCCAAGGCCAGCATCTGGAGGTGGAGGGGCGCTTGCCGGTCAGCCTGGTGGACAAGGTCAGTCCGGCCCTGCCGGTGGACATCCTGTTCACGGCGTTCAATCAGAGCGTGACGCCCCGTGTCGCGGGTGAGGTCAGCCTGGTGTCGGCCGACCAGTTGCTCGACGAAAAAACCGGCGCCCCCTACTACGTGATACGCAGCTCGGTCAGTGAAGCCTCTCTGGAACAGCTCAATGGACTGGTGATCAAGCCCGGCATGCCGGCCGAGATGTTCGTCCGTACCGGGGAGCGCTCGCTCCTCAACTACCTGTTCAAACCGCTGCTGGATCGCGTGAGCGCCTCGTTGACCGAATAGGAAGAGGGTCTGCCGTCATGAAAATAGTTTTGATACCTGTTGCGCTGTTCGCGTTGATCGCCAGCCTCGAGAGCCATGCCCTGGGACCCTTTCAAGTGTATGAGTCGGCTTTGCTGCATGACCCGGTGTTCCAGGGGGCCATGAAGGCGCGCGATGCAGGGCGGGAAAGCGATGCCATTGGCCGGGCGGGGCTGCTGCCTCGGCTGTCCTACAGCCACAACCTGGGGCGTAATGAATCCAGGATCACCCAGCTCAGGGAGGCGGGCAGCAGCCATGACCAGCGCCGCTACCGCAGTGCCACCTCGGCACTGACCCTGCAGCAACCGCTGCTCGATTACGAAGCCTATGCGGCTTATCGCAAAGGCGTCGCCCAGTCGCTGTTTGCCGATGAGGTGTTTCGCAGCAAAAGCCAGGAGCTGCTGCTGCGGGTACTCAGTGCCTACACCCGGGCCTTGTTGGCCCAGGATCAGATCGAAATTGCCCAGGCCCGAAAAAAGGCCTTTGAGCAGCAGTTCCAGCGCAATACCCACCTGTTTCACCAGGGAGAGGGCGCGCGTACCGATATTCTCGAAGCCGAATCGCGTTTCGAGCTGGCAACGGCGCAGCAGATCGAGGCCCATGACGAACAGGAGGCCGCCTTGCGGGAGTTGGGGGCGTTGATGGGCAAACCAGGGATCGCCATCAATGATCTGGCGCCGCTGTCCGCGACTTTCCAGGCCTTTCCCATGGAGCCGGCGACCTTTGATCATTGGCATCGCATGGCGCTGGTCCAGAACCCGTTGCTGGCTTCTCAACGCCAGGCGGTCGAGGTGGCGAGGTTCGAGGTGGAGCGCAGCCGTGCCGGACACCTGCCCAAGGTCACGGCCTACGCCAGCCTGCGCAGATCGGAGTCCGATAGCAGCAGCACTTATGACCAGCGCAACAGCACCAATAGCATTGGCGTCGAGTTGAGCGTGCCGTTGTTTGCGGGGGGCGGCGTTTCGGCCTCCGTGCGCAAGGCCAGCCGGACCCTTGAGCAAACGGAGTACGAACTGGAGGCCAAGACCCGTGAGACGTTGATCGAGCTGCGTCGCCAGTTCAGCGCTTGCCTGTCGGGGGAGAGCAAATTACGCGCTTATCAGAAGGCCCTGGCTTCAGCGGAGTCGTTGGTGGATTCGACGCAAAAGAGCTTGCTGGGGGGCGAGCGGGTCAACCTCGATCTGCTGAATGCCGAACAACAACGGTTCAGTACCCGTAGCGAGCTGGCCAAGGCCCGTTACGACTATCTGATGGCATGGGTGAAGTTGCGTTTCCACGCCGGCATCCTGAATGAGGGCGATCTGGCCAGGATCGATGAGGTCTTTGTTGGCGATATCGGTTGATGAGCCACTGATTCAGGCCATTCAAGGCGAGCTTACCCAGGGCGTGATCGGTATCGGCGCGGCGGTCAGGCGCTTGCGTGTCGAGGTCACCGGCTTGCACCAGACTCAATTTGCTCGGATGTGCAGGATTTCGGTACGGACCCTTGTTCATATCGAGCACGAGGAGGGCAATCCGACGCTCAAGTCGTTGAACTCGGTGTTCAAACCCTTCGGGTTGCAGATGGGCGTGGTGCGACTTCGCAAGACTTCAGGCTGACGGGTTCGCGCCACCTTTTGCACGGCGGACGACTGGCCGAACAGCCCAAGCCCGGTTAAAAGGCCAGCGCCCACTGCCCCATGACGCCATGCTTGCGGCTGTTGCCGCCGACTTCCCCGCTGTAGCCGACGCCGAGGTTCTGGCGGGGCGATAACTTCAGGTCGAGGCCGGCCTCCAGCACCAGGCTGTCGCGGTCCAATGCACTGCTTTTGATCTTGAACGAATCGTCGTTCAGTGCCATCAGGTTCTGTTCAGTCTGGTGGGTGGTGCGGCCATACAGATGTTTCCAGCCGGCGCTCAGGTGTGGGGTCAGGCGCATGCCACTGTCCAGTGTGTACTGATTGGCCAGGCGGGCACCGAAGGTGCTGCTGAGATTGTCCTGGGTCTGTGCCTTGACGTTCAGGGCCGTGTCACCGCCTTTTTCCTTGAAACCCTCGTGGTGGTAGCGCTGATAACCGATATTGACGAACGGCTCCGCGTGCAGGTTGCCGCTACCCAGGTTGTAGCCGAGTTCGGCGAACGCTTGTTGGCTGTCGGCACGGTGGTTGCCTTTGAGGCGATCACTGAGGCCGGCGAAGTCCACGTTGCGCCGGGTTCTGCCCTCGTGGATGCTGTGTACCGCGCCGAGACGCAGCGCCAGGGGGCCGCTTTGGCGCAGGGCATAAGCACCCAGGTGCCAGCTATCGAGGTCACCCCCGAAGTCGGTGCCCTTGAGGCGGGTCTGTGATTTGCCGCCCAGCACCCCCAGGCGCCATTCCGAATCGAGCGCCCAATCGGCACCGAGGAGAAGGCCCCTGGTGTTCTGCTGCAGCACCTGGCTGCTCTGGCTGCGCTCGAACTTTCCGGAGTTGCCCAGGCCCTGGACCCAGAGTCGGCCATTGGCACCGTTACGACTCGAATCGCCGGTGGCGAGGGCGGTCGAACTCAGGGTCTGTCGATTGGCGGGGTCGCCCAGTTGCCGCATGGCCGAGAGCATGCTGCTGCTCACTTGGCTGGCACCACTCAAGGTTGCGTTACCCAGGTTGGCAGTGTGGCTGCTGGCGAGTTGCTCCAAGGCGCGTGTCAGCGTGGCTTCATTACTGGTGGTCAGGGCGGCGCCCACGGCCGGGACATCGTCCATCTCCTCGACATCAGCCATCGCCAGCTCAAGATCGCTGTCCATGTCGTCGTCCAGGCTCCTGCGCTTTCGTATGATGGATTTGTTCATGCCGTCCGAGAAAAATTCCTCGCGGCTGACGGCTTGGCCCTTGATCCCGGTGGTTACTTTCCCAAAACGTGTCAGGGGTTCCAGGTGTCTGGCAACGCTCTTGGCATTATCGGATTGCGCAAGACTCTCAAGGGCGACATCGTTACGCCGGTAGCTCAGTCCAACCTCCGTTTTGCCATAGCGGACCTCCGGGGTCATCAGCGCCAGGTCAGTGGTGACCTGGCCGAAGGTACCCTCCACGTTGCCCGCTCGCAGAAGAGTGTGCTGGCTGTTCACGGGCGCACGGCCTCCCGTCGCGTTTACCAGCAATGTGGCCCCACCCAAATTCGCTGTTCCCCCGACCTGGACGGTGGCGCTGCCACCATTGGCGTCGACCCCGTAGATCAACTTCGAACCTCGGCTCAAGGTGAGGTCCTGACCGATACTGGCAGCGCCCGATGCCCGATTGACCCGCAACGTACCCTTTACCAGCAAGCTATGGGTGTAACCCTGGCCGGTATACTCACCCTTGACCAGGGTCTGCCCGGTGATCGCACCCTGGTTGATCAGCTTCGCGCCCCAGGCAATCTCGGCGCCGTCACTGAAGTCGCCGCGGCTGAGCAGCGTCCAGGTCCCTGAATCGACATGGAGCTTTTCGAACCTGAGGGTGTCTCTGAGGGTTCCGCTCCCGGCGCCATTGAGAACCACCCGGTCGTAACCTTGACCGCCGTCGATAAATCCGCCGATTCGGGAGCCGCTGTGGAGGGACAGCACATCGTCGCCACCGCCGAGGTCAATCGTGGGACCGCCTCCGGAACCGATGATTGAACCGCTGTTGACGACGACGTCATTGAAGTTGCCTTCGAACTTTATGCCTCGGGCACCCTGGATGGTTCCCGAGTTTGTCACATGGGTCGTACCGCCGCCCTTTGCCAGAATGCCGTAGCCCTTGCCGCTGATCAGTGCCGACGAGCCGTTTGTAACGCTACCGTTGCCGATCACCAGGCCTGAGCCGAGCGGGTGGGTGCTTTCAATGGTCCCGGCGTTCGAGATACGGGCGACCTTGCCGATGCGGATGCCGTCATTGAGAGGGCTGCCCTTCTCTCCGAGACTACCGGTGATACGTCCCTTATTGTCCACGTTGCCATTGCCTTGGGCATAGACGCCGGCCCCGTCTCGACCGACGATTGTTCCCGCATTGAACAGCAAGAGATCCTCTTGGCTGGTAAGGCCATGGGAGTTATTGGAAATGATGCCCCTGTTGACGATGTCGGAGGCTTGAGTGTGTTGTGTCGCCGTTATGCCGAGGGCGAGCGTCACGGCGATGCTTAAACGAGGCTGAGTAAATTGCATTCCTTGTCACCTCAAGTTCAATTGAGATGAGAATGTAATTATTCGTTTCCCTGGCGGATGTCGGGCCTTGGGCTCCTGCTGTGCGAGACACGTCCTTGTTTGAGCGATGTTTGGTCCTGGGCAGGATTGACACCTTCCCGCGGCCCGGCCTGACCCGGCCGGGTGGCGGGAACCTTGTTTAAAAGGTCAGCCTCCATTGACCCATGACCCCATGATTACGCTGGTTGCTGCTGACTTCCCCGGTGTAGCCGACGCCGAGGTTCTGGCTGGGCGACAGCTTCAGGTCCAGGCCCGCTTCCAGCAGCAGGCTGTCGCGGTCCAGGGCGGCGCCTTTGACCTTGAAGCTGCGATCGTTCACCGTGAATTTCTGCTGGGTCGTGCTGCCAACGTCGCCATGCAGATGCTTCCAGCCAGCACTCAGGTGTGGGGTCAGGCTCATTTTATTGTCGAAGGGGGTGACGCTACTCGCGCGCAAGCCGAGGGTGCTGCTGAGGTTGCCGTGGGTCTGACTGCCGACGGCCAGGGCCGCTTCGCCGCCGCGCTCGGTGAAGCGGTCGTGGTGATAACGTTCGTAACCGAGGCCGGTGAAGGGTTCGACACGCAGGTCGGCGCCACCGAAGCTGTAGCCGACTTCGGCGAAAGCTTGTTGGCTGTTGGCGTCGTAGTCGCCTTTGAAACGATCACGGTAGCCATTGAACGCCACGTTGCGTCCGGTCTTGCCGGAATGGCTGCTGTACACCGCGCCGAGCCGCAGGGCCAGCGGGCCGCTTTGGCGCAGGGCGTAGACACTTGCCGACGTTGTAAATCTCCGCATCCCCGATGATCCGTATGCCATCGCCGTCGGCATCCAGGGTGCGTGCATCACCGGTGATGCTGGCGGAGTTGGTGACCTTGCCATTGCCCGTGGAATGGAATCCCGCGCCATTGAATCCGCTCACCTGGCCGCGGTTGGTGAGTTCTCCCGCGCGTCGGGTGCTGACGCCGTGACGCCCGCCCGAGAGGGTGCCGACATTGATCAGGGTGATATCGGAGGGGCCCAGGTCTATGCCGTCATGATGTTCACTGCTGATTTTCCCGTCGTTGACGATGCGTCCCTCAACGCGTCCGATGACCTTGATGGCGCTTCCGGTGATCGCTTGAATGTTGCCATCACGTTGATTGGTGTAGTCGATTGACGACTCGCTCAGCAAGACCGTATGGCCTTTCTTGGCGTGCAGGTGGCTGACATTCCCCTGCTGTTGAGGGGCTGAGGGCGTGGGGCTGGCGTGTGTGTCGCGCAAGACGACAGTCGTGAGTGCCAGCGTGACCGCGAGTGCTAGGCGATGAGGGGTGGGGGGCATTGGATTTCCGGCCTCGGATTGATTCGGGGCCGGAAATGTATCTATGTATTTAATCGATAAATGTCGGCCTTTTTACCTCCGACAGGCGGGATAAGTCCTTAGGTTCAAGGGATTAAAAACTCATCTTCCACTGCCCCATGACGCCATGGGTCCGGCTGCTATTGCCTACTTCACCGTTGTAGGCCACGCCGATGGAATGCCTGGCCGACAGGTTCAGATCCAGCCCGGCTTCGACCACCAGGGTGTCACGGTCCCGGGTGATCCCCTTGGTGTTGAAGACGTCGCCGGTCACCTGATTGGACTGGGTGCTGGTGCTCTCGACCGGACCGTACAGGTGTTTCCAGCCCGCGCTCAGGCGCGGGGCCAGGCTCATCTTGTTGTCCATGTGCTTGATGCTGGCGGTGCGCAGGCCCAGGGTGGTGTTGAAGTTGCTCTGGGTCTGGGCATCGGCCTTCAGCGCGGCTTCACCGCCTTTTTCCTTATAGCCCTGGCGCGAGTAGCGCTGGTAGCCGAGGCTGGCAAAAGGTTCGGCGCTCAGGCTGCCGCTGCCCAGGTTGTAGCCGAGTTCGGCGAAGGCCTGCTGGCTGTTGGCGTTGTAGTTGCCGGTGAGACGGTCCTTGTAACCGCTGAACTCCACGTTGCGTTCGGTCTTGCCATAGTGCTGGCTGTGGACCGCGCCGAGGCGCAGGGCCACGGGCCCGCTCTGGTGCAGGGCGTAGGTGCCGACATGCCAGCTGTCCAGGCCGCCTTCGAAGCGGTTGGCTTTATGCTTGGATTGCGACTTGCCGCCCAGCAGGCCCATGCGCCATTCATTGTCCAGGGCCCAGTCGACGCCCACCACCAGGCCTCGGGTGTCCTGTTCGAAGGCCTTCTGGCCTGCCGGTTGATCGAAGGCGCTGGCGTTGTTCAGGGCGTCTACCCACACACGACTTTCATTGGGCTTGATTTCCGAACGCCCCGACAGCGAGACCTGGCCGGGCGCGCCGTTTTGTCCGGCGAGCAGGCGCTGGGTGGGGTCATTGCCGAGCTGGCGCATGGCCGCGAGGGCGCTGTTGCCCACCTGGCTGGCACCACTGAGGGTGGCTGCACCCAGGCTGGCATTGCCGGCGCCGGAAAGCTGCATGCGGGCGTCTCTTTTTGCCGCCGTGCCCAGTTTGTTCAGGGCCGTGCGTATTGGGGAATCGACCGGCCTGGGGAATGGTTGGCCGACATTGCCGCCTTGTCCGCCCTTTGGATCATCCTGCTGGGGCTGGTTTGTGGTTTGAGCGGCAATAAGCTTTTGTTCCAGTTGGGCATTGTTCTGCCTCATATCGGAGACTTCTTTACTGAGGTCAGCGATGGCGTTGGTGTTGTCGGTGATC
>NZ_JACAQA010000036.1:59270-113388 GCF_013385425.1 Pseudomonas gingeri
GGTGTTGTCGGTGATCTTGTTTGCGTTGTCAGCGATGGCAGCGGCGTTAGTTTTGTGAGCGGCCGTGTTGGCAGCGATATTGTTCCGATTGGTTTCGACAATACCGGTGCTCGTGGTGGTAGGCCGGTGCAGCGGTGGCACCTGAGGGAGCGGTGGCTGTTGACCGGGAGCGCATTGCGGGCATAGTGGCGGGAGGGGCGACACGTATATCCCAACAGCAGAGCCGTCGGGCTGGATGTATGCCTCAAAGGGGGCCGTATTCCCGTTGTTAGGTTTGACCCAAAAAACGCCGGGAGCGGTGGGGTTTGGGTCGACGACCGTATAGGTATTGGGCCTTAGACCTTGTGGGTACTGAGGGACTGGTGGCTGTTGACCGGAACCAATGGGAGCCTCCCACACGGTGCCGCCCTCTGGGGTCGTTCCGAGATAGGTAGCATTCGGGTCGATAGGTCGGCTGAGTATTGGCGTCTGCGGATAGGCTAGTACCTGCTGACTGGCAATAACACTGGATGCCAGTGCGACCGATATGGCGAGTCGATTAAGGGGTGTTGGCATGGAATTTCGACCTCCTGGAAAATTGAGGCCGAAATGTATCTATCCATGTAATCGATAAATGTCGGGATTTTTACCCGTCTTTTGCAAGATATGTCACCGGTTTGGTGACGATTCGAGGTGTGTTTTATGACCCTGTGGTCTTACGGTGGCCGACGCGTCAGCCACCGTATTTTTAGGTCGAGGGGCACTGCGCTTTCAGGTTGTCCGGTTAACCCCGGCACTCGACCAGAGACTTGATTTGCCCGACCTCGGTCAGGTTCTCTTCCGACAACCAGCGCTCGAATCCAGCATTCACCGCCGGCCATTCCGAATCGATAATGCTGTACCACGCCGTGTCGCGGTTCCTGCCCTTGACCACCATATGCTGGCGGAACACACCTTCGAAGCTGAAGCCCAAGCGCTCGGCCGCCGTACGCGAGCGGGCGTTGTCGTTGTTGCACTTCCACTCCAGGCGCCGGTAACCCGTGGCAAAGGCTTCCTTGGCCAGCAGGTAGACCGCCTCGGTGCTCTTGGGCGAACGCTGCATCGGTGCGCCGAAGGTGACGTGGCCGATTTCGATACGTCCCTGGGCCGGGACGATTGACATCAGGCTGAGAATGCCCTGGACCTCACCGCTGGCCTTGTCGACCACGCTGAAGAAATACGGATCGCTATTGGCCGCATGGTTGTTCAGCCAGTCATTGAAGGCGCTGCGCTCCGGGAATGGACCGTAAGGCAGATAATCCCAGAGCTTGGGATCGGCGCCGGGGCCCGTCAGGGCCTGCCAGAGATCGTCGCCATGGCGGGCCGGATCGAGTTTTTCCAGGACGATAAAACGCCCCTCCAGACGCTGGGCCGAAGGTGCCGGCGCGCCTTTCCAGTTTGCTAGGGATATCGACATGAGGCTTTCCTTGAGGCTTACAACGCTTGGCGAAATTGAATGAAACCGGGGCGCTCGGCAATCCGTTCATACAGCTGGATGGCCGTGGCGTTGGTCTCGTGGGTCAGCCAGTGGACTTTATTGCACCCGGCCTCGGCCGCCGTGGCATAGACATGCTCGATCAGCAGCCGTCCCAGCCCGGTCCCGCGCTGGCCGGGCGCCACGAACAGGTCCTGCAGGTAGCAGGAATTCTGCACGCTCCAGTTCGACCGATGGTAGATGAAATGCACCAGGCCCACGGCCTTGCCGTCCTGCCAGGCGAGGGCGGCGTGGGTGGTTTCGGCCGGGTCGAGAAAACGTTGCCAGGTCGACTGGTAGATCGCGTCCGGCAGCTCGGTTTCATAGAACTTCAGATAGGCCTGCCATAGCGGGCGCCAAACGGCCTGGTCGGCGGCGCTGACCGGGCGGATCTCGATGGAACTCATGGTGACTCCTTAGCGCATCAATTGGGCGAGGGCTTGGTCCTGGCTGTCGGCGCTGGCCGCCAGCCCTTGTTGCACGCCGGCTTGGTCGGCGGCGCTGCGGTTCTGGCTGAGCTTGCGTTTGCCTTCCAGGCGCTGGATCGGTATGGCAAAACCGACAATGGCCTTGAGCATGCTCTCGATGTACGGCGCGGGGGCGTCGGCAACTTTCCACGGCTTGTCCCGGCCCGCTTCATGGCGGTCGGTCAGGGCGCTGACCAGGTTGAGCAGGCGATCAGCGTCATCGAATACTTCGGCCTGGCCGTAGGCGTGCACGGCCACGTAATTCCAGGTCGGCACGACCTTGCCGTGCTCTGCCTTGGCGGGATAGAAGGACGGGCTGACATAGGCATCGGCCCCCGGGAAGATCACCAGCACTTCACCGCCCTCCGCCAGTTCCTGCCACTGCGGATTGGCCCGGGCCAGATGGCCATAGAGCGTGCCATTGGGACCTTGCTCGGGGCGCAGCAACAGCGGCACATGGATGGCTTGCAGGCCGAGCTTGCCATGGGTGACCAGTGTCGCCAGGCGAGTGCCCTGGATATGTTGCTGCAGGGTGAGCAGGTCTTGTTCGGAAAAGGCGCTGGGTGTGTACATGGAAATTTTCCTTGGCGAATACCTGCATCCTAGGCAGGCTATTGGTTGGTTGTAAGAGCCATTGTCGGCGATTTTCATAGGTCCAATGCCATGCCCAGTCCATCGTTGCCCCTGCCGTTCGACCCCGCCGGGATCTACCTCGATCCGGCCAAGGGACTCAGTCGCCAGCTCTATCAGGCCTTGCGCCTGCGGGTGCTGGACGGGCGCCTGGCGAGTGGCAGCCGTCTGCCGGCCAGCCGCGACCTGGCCAGCGCCCTGGCGATTTCCCGCAACAGCGTGGTGCGGGCCTATGACCAGCTCTACGCCGAAGGCTTTATCGAGGGCCGGATCGGCGATGGCACCTACGTGGCGCAGTTGCCGGAAAAAGCCCTGCCGATCAAAAAGTTGTCCACAAAACTATCCACAGAGTTTTCAACAGGCTTACCCACAGGGTTATCCACAAAATCACCCGAAACCGCTGGGGTTACATCCAGTAAAGTTATCCACAATCTGGCCATGGAGCGCATCGAGAGCAACCCGATGCACAAGCCACCGAGCGGTCCGCCTCGGGCTTTTCGGGTGGGTGTGCCGGCGTTCGACCTGTTTCCCTTTGGCGTCTGGGCCAAGCTGCAGGCGGCTTTCTGGCGTAAACCGGATTTGCAGTTGCTGTGTTACGGCGAGGCGGCGGGGGAGGCGCGCTTGCGCGGCCTGATCGCGGCTTACTTGCGCAGCTCTCGGGGCCTGTCCTGCACGCCTGAGCAAATTGTGATCACCAGTGGCGCGCAGCAGGGCATTAGCCTTTGTGCACAGTTGCTGGTGGACCCCGGCGATGGCGTCGCGGTGGAGAATCCCGGGTACCGCGCGGCCCGTTTGGCCTTCGCGGTGGCGGGGGCCACGCTGCATGGCGTGACGGTGGACCATGAGGGGCTCGATTGCGTCGAACTCGCGCAATTGCCGGACTGTCGGCTGGCCTATGTGACCCCCTCCCATCAATACCCCACCGGGGTGATCATGAGCCTGGCCCGGCGCCTGGAGCTGCTGGCCTGGGCCGAGCGCAGCGGCGGCTGGATCGTCGAGGACGACTACGACGGCGAGTACCGCTACAGCGGCGCGCCGCTGGCACCCTTGGCGGCGCTGGATCGGCAGGGGCGGGTGCTGTATGTCGGGACCTTCGGCAAGATCGCCTTTCCGGCGTTGCGCCTCGGCTACCTGGTGCTGCCGCCGACGCTGGTCGAGGCCTTTGCCCAGCGCCGCGCCCTGGATATGCGGCACTCGGAGGTCAGCACCCAGGCGGTGATGGCCGAGTTCATGGCCGCCGGGCACTTCCAGCGGCATATCCGCCGCATGCGCCGGGCCGCGCTGAGTCGGCGCAATGCCTTGTTGGCCCATTGGCCGGCGAATATCCCGGGCTGTGGCGACTTGCCGGCGGTTGCGGCGGGCCTGCACCTGACGGTGCCGGTGGAGAGTCTGGCCCGGGAGCGGGAACTGATCGCGCAGGCCGAGAGCGTCGGTGTCGAAATCAGCCCCTTGAGCAGCTACTGGATCACTCAGCCCGAACCGCCCGAAGACCGGCGTGCCGGCCTGGTACTGGGGTTCGCGGCGGTACCGGAGGTGGATATCGAGTCGGCGCTGGCACGCTTGCGCACAGCCTGGAAGCTTTAGTCGCAAAGGGTAGTAACCGGCTACCGCAGGCCGTCGCGCGGTCGATGTTTATTTATTCCCGGAACCCGCCACCAGGATAAATCGACATGACGTCCCCCCTTGCGCGCGCAGTCTTGAGCGAAAGCGAACAGGCTGAGAGGGTCTACACCCTCAGTGATTATTTTGCCCAGCGACCGACCCTGGAAAGCGTGGCGCCCGGCCTGGTCCGCGACATGCTGGAAGACCACTACCCGGCGCAGGGCGAGCGGCTGACCCATGCCGCGCTGATCGAGCCGGAACCGTGCGGCATTCAGGTGGAATACCGGGTCCTGACCCTGGCGCACTTGTTGATCGAGCGCTTCCTGGGCGAAGAAAAGCGGATATGTCCGGCCGGCAGCTATGTGACGCTCTATCCGGGCGCGGAGCATCCGGAGCAGTTGTCCCTGAGCGTTGAGATGCTCGATACGCTGCTGGACGAGTGGGCTCCGTTGTTGCTGGAGGCGTACAAACAGGGTCTGGTGGACTTCTGGAACTCGCCACTGGCGGGGGATGTCGCCCCCTGGCAGCGCCTTTCCGAATTCTTCGCGGCGCAATTGCGCCTGGCGTGCGCGGCGCTGTCGGGCGATGAATTGGCCGGTGTGAGTGCAGTGCTCGACTATCCCGACCTGAAGGCGCGCGAGGCCAAGTTCGGCAGTGATTGCGCGCAGGCCTATATCCCTATCATCGATAGCCGCATCAAGGGGCCCGAGCCCTTGCGCATCCAGGCACTGGTTATCAGCCACTGGGTCGGCAAGCGTCAGATCGTCTTGCTTTACAGCCTGTTCGGCGGGATCGAAACCTTCGATTCCACCCGAGCGCTTGAAGAGTCCCTGAGTGTGACATTGAGCGGCGAGGACTCGGGTTTCAGGAGTTACTCGCCGGACCATCATATCTTCGATGCCCTGACCGTGAGCCTGCTGGTACGCCAGTTGGAGGCCATCGATGCGATCAAGCCAAGTGACTATCGCGACCCGGAGGCCCTTGAGCAACACCTGCGTGAGTTGACTGGTTTGCAGGCCTTGTTCGGTGCCTTTCGTTCCGGTCACGAGGCGAAATTGGCGAGCCTGGATGACTTGCTCCCCGAGGCGTTGCGCAAGGCGTCGGCGGCGGATCGCACGCGTTATGGTCGTTACGTGGCGGCGCTTGCGACGGTGCATCGGGGTCATGCCGGCAAGGCGTTTCTCGATGGCATTCCCGATATCCGGACCTTTGCCGGCCAGTCGTTGCGGGCGAGTTTGCAGGCGAAATATCCAGCGGCCGCGAGCGTGTCGGTCAGCGATATCAGCGTGACCCTGACGCGTATCGCCAACAGCCCCTCCGAAATGGTCGACAGTGCGCTTGACGCTCGCTATGAGTCACAGGCCCAGGATTATGTCGCCATGGCGCTGAAGAACCTTGAGGCCTTTCCTCTTGGCGCATTGGCGCAGGTTCATTACCAGGGTCGGACAGCGCCTCCCTGGATGAGCTATGACGCGCTGCGCACGGCGGTGAGCGACGCCGATATCGGCAGGACCTACCCCGAGTTGCTCAGGCAGAAATTGCAGCGCGATCAGGCCGAACGAGCCCGGCAAGAAGGGCTGTTTACCGACTACCTGCGGGTCCTGCTGCCGATGTGGGCGCTGGAGCTGCGGCTCGAGCGGAAACTGACGGAGACCGCCCGTCTTTATGTCGAGGCGGTGGTGACCCGGGACGTTGGCGTCCGTGAGGTGCTGGGGCAGCCCATCGTGGTCAGGCCAATGGCTTTTCTGGCGCATCCCGGTGCCACGGCGGACCGGGTGCGCAATATGTTTGTGATTGGCCCGCAGGCGACGGCCCAGGGCCCGCAGGTGCTGTGCCGCCCCAGCGCCAGGGTGCTCTTGCTTGAGTTTCCATCCTGGGCCGGCTTGTTGACGGCCATCCAGCAGGAGGGACCTTTGCAGCAGTCGGTGCTCGACGGCCTGGACAGCGCAAGGCGTTCAACCTATGAGGATGGCGGATTCAAGGAGCCGCACCTGACCCGGGTGACCAACTCCGATTGGAATATCCCGGACACCCCTGAGCCGGCTGCGCTGGACACCACGCCGCTGTCCGGGTCGTTTTGCGCGGCACTGTTCGCCGCCAGCGTCGAGGCGTTGATCGCGCAGGCCGAGGCGGACTCGGTGTCCAATGCCGAGGATCGCTGGAGCCGTTTCGTCGATCTGGGTTGGGCCTTGTTCGGCCTGCTACAGCCCTTGTTGCCTGGGCCCCTGGCGGGTTTCGGCTGGCTTGTGCAATTGCTCTCCAGCCTCAAGGCCTTGGCCGATTCCCATGCGTCCCATCCCTGGGTGGCGTTCGCCGACGTCTTGCTGAACCTGGCGGTCGTGCTGGTGTATCACCGTCGGCCACTGATCGGGCAAGCCGGGGCCGTGGGCCCCAGGCCTGTCCTCAGTAACGCGGTGATCAAGGAGCCTGTCGCCAGCGCGACGAATCAACTGGTCTTTGCCTGGACCCGCCCGGGGCGTCAGTTCACGGCTTCCGAGCTGGTCCGGTTGGAGAAGTTCAAGCTGTCGCTGTCCGAGGCGCCCGGCACCTTGCTGGAGTCGGGCGACTGGAAAGGTCTGTATCGGCGCGACAAGCTTTTCTATGCCCGGGTCGACGATGCCTGGTTTCGGGTGTCGCGCAAACTCGATGGGGTGGTGATCATTGATGACCTCCACCCGGCGCGACAGGGTCCCTGGTTGAGGCGCGACAGCTCGGGGCTTTGGCAGTTGGATCGCGGCCTGCGCCTGCTGGGCGGCGTGGGCGAATTGAGTGTACGTGCCGCGAAGAAGCTCAAGTCGCTGGAGAAGAAGGCCCGTGATCTGTTGGAGAGCGTGCCGACGCTGCTGGCGGACGCCGAACGCAGTGCGAGCCTGGTGCAGGTCCCGCGTGATATCGAGGACATGCTCGGGATGAAGGCGCAGCCATTTTCAGCGCTCGGCAGGGAACTGCGGGATTTGACCCAGGGGCTTTCACAGTCTCCGCGGTTTTTGATTGCCGACCTGGAGCAGACCGCGAGCACCTTGAACAAAAAGGGGCTGAGTCTGCGGGTCAACCTGACCAAGAAGCGCTTGCCGAGCGCCGCCGCCGTTGAGTTCCTGGCGCAGGAAGAGCAGATCACGGTCCACAAGCTGGGTGAGCGCCGGGATATCTCCGGCGGCAAGGGCAACGACTTCCTCGATGAGTACGAGATTCGCGACCGGCAGGGCAGGCCGCTGTGGTACGCGCATTTCCATTACCTGAGCGCGACCACGCCGGCGGCCCGTTTTTCCAAGGCTCACCTCAAGACCCGCGAGCAACGGTTTAAAGGGCTCAGTTTTCAGCGGGCCCAGGAGAGCGCCGGAAGCAAAGTCGATGCTATCTGGCGTGGAGACATCGGCCCCAAGCTGGCAGCGGCGTTGTTCCTGCCACCGAGTGCCTGAAGATCGCCCCCGCCCCCTGTAGGGGGCGGGGGCAACACTCAGATCCCGGACTTGATCTTGGTCCAGGCCCGCGTGCGGGCCCGTTCGGCCTTCTGGTCCAGGGGCTGCAAGGTGTAGAGGGTCTTCATCGCCGCTTCGGTCGGGTACAGGTTGGCGTTGTGGCGGATCGCCGGATCCACCATTTCGGTGGCGTCCTTGTTCGGGTTCGGATACCCGACAAAGTCGCTGATCGGCGCGATCACCTGGGGTTGCAGCAGGTAGTTGATAAAGGTGTAGGCGTCCTGGGTGTCCTTCGCCCCCTTGGGGATCGCCAGCATATCGAACCAGATCGGCGCGCCTTCCTTGGGCAGGCGCATGTCCACCACCACACCGTTCTTGGCGTCCTTGGCGCGGTTGGCGGCCTGGGAGAAGCTGCCGGAATAGCCGACGGCCACACAGATGTCACCGTTGGCAATGTCCGCCATGTACTTGGACGAGTGGAAATAGGTGATGTACGGACGGATCTTCAGCAGCAGCGCCTCGGCTTTTTCATAGTCCTTGGGGTTGTTGCTGTTGGGGTTCAGGCCCAGGTGCTGCAAGGCCAGCGGCAGGATCTCCGACGGTGAGTCGAGCAGGGCGACGCCGCACTGCTTGAGCTTGCTGATGTTCTCTTCCTTGAAGATCAGGTCCCAGCTGTCCACCGGCGCGTTGTCGCCCAGTGCCGCCTTGACCTTGGCCGGGTTGAAGCCGATCAGGATGGTGCCGTACATATAGGGCACGGCGAACTTGTTGCCCGGGTCGTTGGCCTCGATCAGCTTCATCAGCTTGGGATCCAGGTGGTTCCAGTTCGGGATCTTGCTGCGGTCCAGGGGTTGGAACACGCCGGCCTCGATCTGCTTGGCGAGGAACACGTTGGACGGCACCACCACGTCATAGCCGGAGTTGCCGGTGAGCAGCTTGGCTTCCAGGGCCTCGTTGGTGTCGAAGATGTCGTAGACCAGCTTGACCTGGGTGTTCTGGGCCTTGAAGTCGTCCAGGGCCTTGGGGGTGATGTAGTCGAACCAGTTGTAGACCCGCAGGGTGCGCTCCTCGGCATGGACGGCGGTGCTGAGCACGGCGGCGCAAAGGGCTGGGGCAATAAGACGCTTGAGCTTGTTCATTGTTCTAATTCCTCATTGAGCGTATTGGAAACCTTCGAGTACGTTCACGGCATTGATGCCGATTTCTTCTACTGCGTAGCCGCCTTCCATCACGAACAGCGTCGGCTTGCCCAGGCGGGCGATGCGTTCGCCCATGCGCAGGTAGTCCGGGCTGTCGAGCTTGAACTGGGAAATCGGATCGTCCTTGAAGGTGTCCACGCCCAGGGAAACCACCAGCACATCGGGTGCGTAGCGTTCGATCTCGCCGCAGGCCTGTTCCAGCGCCGCGCTCCATTGGTCCCAGGCCGTGCCGGCGGCCAGCGGATAGTTGAAGTTGAAACCTTCGCCGGCGCCTTCGCCGAGCTCGTCGGCATAACCGAGGAAGAATGGGAACTCGGCTTCCGGATGGCCGTGGAGCGAGGTGAAGAGCACATCGCTGCGCTCATAGAAAATCGATTGGGTGCCGTTGCCGTGGTGGTAGTCGACGTCGAGGATCGCGACCTTCCGATGGCCTTGATCGAGGAAGGCCTGGGCGGCGATGGCGGCGTTGTTCAGGTAGCAGTAACCGCCCATCAGGTCGCTGGCGGCGTGATGTCCCGGTGGTCGGCAAAGGGCGAAGGCGCTGCGGGCGCCGCGCTGGATTTCGGCCTGGGCGGTGAGGGCGACCTGGGCCGCGCTATAGGCTGCCTGCCAGGTGCCGGCGGTGATCGGCGCGCCGCCGTCGAAGCTGTAGTAGCCGAGTTCGCCGTGCAGGTTTTTCGGGATCACCCGGCGCAAGGTGCGGGCCGGCCAGGTGAAGGGCAGCAGGTCGCCGTCATGGCCTAGCGCGGCCCAGCGCTCCCAGGCGCCCTGGAAGAAATTCAGGTAGGCCTCGTCGTGCACGCGGCGGATCGGCTCCAGGCCGAAATCCTCCGGTTCGCGCACCGGGCCCAGGGCCTGATGCTGCACGCGGGCCAGCACATGGTCGGCCCGCGAAGGCATTTCAAAGCAGGGCATCAATTGCCCGTCGATCAGCTCGCAGCGGCCGTGGTGCAGGTGGTGATCGTCGGAATAGACCGTCAGCATTTATTGTTCTCCGATAGCGTGGGCTTGGCGTCATTCTTGATGCCCGGCGCCTTTGGGAGAACGGTGGGAGCGGCCAAAAGGGGATCAATATGGCCAAAATATATGTCCTGATTTCGCCCCTGAACGGAGCGAAGGGCGACGCCGTGGCCTGAAAAGGCGCACGCACGGGGGTTAGTTGTTACGGATTTTTTCGGACAGCCTTACAGAGGCAACCTGCCGCCGCGATCCGCTTTGCCCGACAGTGGTCCTTGATAAGGATGGATACATTCTCGCCTCCGATAACTCCAGGTAGGGAATGACATGCCGCCGATACAACACCCCCTTGGCTGGGCCGTTGCGCTAGCCCTTTGCACTGCCTTCGCGCCACCCCTGCTGGCTTCCAGCCGGGTGAGCCGGGGCGACACGCTGTATGTGGAGCATCTGGGCGATGCCTCGTCGATCATGGCGTCGAGCGCCGATGGGCTTTTTACCTGGCGCAATATCTCCCTGCGCAACGATGGCGTGGTGAAAGGCCTGAGTGGCTCGGGTGTCCGTGCCTACGGTAACGGCGCGGTGTTGAACTGGGGGCGTATCTCCGGCCATCGTACCGAGGGTGTTTTTCTCACGGGGTACAACGGGGTCAGGATCGACGGGCTGGCGCGGGTAGAAAACTACGGCGTTATCGAGGCCGATGTGCCTAAGGGTGTCGGCACCTCTTCAGGGATCTCGATAGGCCGCGGCCTGGTGGTCAACGCCGAGGATGCACTGATCCAGGGGCCCAGCTTTGGCATCCTGGGCCAGGGCAAAGGTCCGATCAATGTGGTGAACCGCGGCATTATTCGTGGGCACCGGGGGATCAGGCTCAATGGCAATCACGATGACAGCGTGACCAACCATGGCTTGATCGAAACCACCTACATACAAAACCAGGACCCCCATGGCTCGACCGCAAGCGCCTATATGAAAGGTGCCTACCGCGCCGGCACGGCGATAGACCTGGGAGGCGGCAACGATACCTTGGCGCTGTACAGCGGCTCCCAGGTGTTCGGGGCCATCGACGGCGGCAGCGGCTCGGACCTGTTGCTCCTCGAGGGCGGCAGCGGCATGTTGGGGAACACGCGCAATTTTGAATCACTGTCGGTCAACCAGGGCACCTGGACCTTGACCGGCCCGGCGGATTTCAGCACCCAGGCCCGTGTCGGCAACGGCGCGGCGTTGATCAACAACGGTGGGATCACCGGCGCCACCTGGGTTGATCAGTTTGGTGTCTATTCCGGCAGCGGCAGTACCGACAGCCTGGTGGTCAACGGGACGATGTTCGCCAACTCCCAGTCGGGTGCACCTGTCGTCACGCGTGATCTCACGATGGGCCCTTCCTCGGTGCTGGTGTATGGCATTGACCACGATGGCGGCAGTTCGACCGTCGACGTTGGTGGCACGGCCTATCTGCAAGGGGCAACGCTGGTCCTGCGACCAACGGCCGAGAGTGTGCCCTCGACCAGTGCGCATACGGTCCTGCGGGCCGGCCAGGTTGAAGGCGCCTTTCACAAGGTGACCAGCGATCTGGCTTTCATGACTTACAGACTGTCCTATACCCCCACCGACGTCGGGCTGATCTATAGCCGCAACTATGTGCCCCTGGAGCAGATCGCCGAATCCGGGAACGCCAAGCGCCTGGCGGCGAGCCTCGGGCAGACCGCCTACTTCGCCCCGGCCGCTGCACCCGACGGGCAGAAGGTCGATGACACCACGGCCGCGACGATGACCTCGGCCGGGCAGACGCCGCAGCCTCCGGCCCTGGTCTCCAGCCTGATCACGAGTAACGCCGCGACGGCGAGAATCGCCATGAGTCAGCTTTCGGGCAGCCACAATGCCAACCTGGGCAATGCGACCCTGGGCGGTGTCGGCCAGGTCGGTGGCGGCATGCTCTCGGCGATGCGCCAGTGGAGCGACGACCGTCGTTTGCCCGGCTTCGAGACCTCCTCCGGCAGACCTGCGACGCTGGCGTTCGATGCGGATAGCCGTGGCGCAAAGGGCCGGGTGTGGGTTCACGGCCTGGGTAACGCGGGTAAATTCGAGAGCAGCCAGCAGAACGATCAGGCCATGCAGCGCAAGACCCAAGGCTTGCTGATCGGCAGCGACTGGGCACGGGTCGCCGATTGGCGCTTCGGGGTGGTGGGCGGTCAATCGCAGACGCGCCTGGATGGCAGCCATTTCAAGGGTACGATCGACAGCTGGCATCTGGGGGCGTACGCGCTGCATCAGAGCGGTCCCTGGGCGACCCGTCTCGGTGCCGTTCATAGTCGCCATGATGGCAACACCCGGCGTGATGTGGCTTTCGCGGGGTTCAGTGAGCGTCTATCGGGCAGGCACCAGGCCAGCAGCCAGCAGGTGTTCAGCGAGATCGGCTACGCCCTGGGCTTTGGCACCCTGAGTGTGGAACCCTTTGCCGGCCTCGACTATCAGCGCTATCACCGTCGCGGCTACACGGAAAAAGGCGGCGATGCGGCCTTGAGCGTCAAGGCCCACTCCCAAGGCAATCTGCGCAGTACCCTGGGCGCGCGGTTTGCCCAGCAGCACCAGCTGGATCGCGGCATGAGCCTGGCGCCGCGCCTCAGCGCCGGCTGGAAACACCGGTATGGTGGCCTTACCCATGCCGTGATGCAGTCGTCGGCGTTGGGCGGCGATGCGTTCGAGATCCGCAGCGCCACGCTGGATCGCGACAGTCTGGTGGTGGACGCGGGACTGGATTGGCGGTTCTCCGAGAACCATGCCCTGGGCGTCGGTTATACCGGGGAAATCGCCGACAATCGCCAACTGCACGGTGTTCAGGGTGAATGGACCTTGCGCTTCTGAGCCGCTGTTCGCGTCTTATGGGCGGAACTGACTCGGGCTGACCCCGCTCCAGCGCACGAAGGCGTGGCGGAAGCTGGCGGTTTCGCTGAAGCCCAGCTCATCGGCGATGCGGTGAATCGGTAGCCGGGCTTCCCCGAGCAGTTGTTTGGCGCGTTCGAAGCGCAGTTCGTCGAGCAGTTCCTGGTAGCTGCAACCGAGGTCATTGAGGTGGCGGCGCAGGGTGCGGGCCGAACACTTCATCTGCTCGGCCAGACCTTCCAGGCCCGGCGCGGTGTGCAGTTGCGCGGCGAGCAACTGGCGGATGCGCCCCAGCCACGCCTGGCGGCCGGTGAATTCGAGGTTGTGCTTGCGACAACGCTCGGCCATGGCCTGGTGGGTAATGGCGTCGGCCAGGGGCAAGGGTTGTTCCAGCCAGTGCCGGTCGAAGGCGAACGCGTTGCTGTCGGCCGAGAATTGCCGCGGGCAGTCGAAGCTGTCGCTGTAGTTGGCCTGATAGTCCGGTGCTTCGTGCTCGAAACGAGCCGCCAGCAAGGGCAGTGGGTGGCCGAGCAGGTCGTCGCAGATGACTTTCAGCGAGACCAGGCACAGCTCGGTGTTGAACACCGCCAACTGCGGGTTCTCCCGATAGTCCGCGGCGGTGAACCAGATGCGCTCGCCGTCGGTTTCCAGGCTCAGTTCGAAGAGTGTTCCCAATAGCGCCGGATAACGCAGGGCCAGGCGCAAAGCGTCACCGAAGGTGGCACTGGTGAGCAGGGCGTAGCCGAGTATGCCGTAGGCCGACACATGCATGCGCCGGCCCAGCTCCAGGCCGATTTCCCGGCGCAGGGCCACGGCATTGGCGCACACCTGCATCTCCTGGTTGGTGGTGATGCGGGTGTCGGCGCGGCTCAGGTCGGCGGCGCTGATGCCGCTGCCGGCCAGCAGTGCATCGCTGGCAATGCCCTTGTCGCGGAAGGCGTTGAGCACCAGGGAGACGGCGTTGAGGGTGGTGAGGTGAGAGTGGAGCATGCTCGATTCCATCCTTGCGAGGTATGGGAATCGAGCAAGTTGTGTGCCGACGGCTGACGGATGGGGACAGCACGGATTTTGTGGTGTGGTGCCATCTGATGTGGGAGCGGAGCTTGCCCGCGAAGAACGATAACGCGGTGTCTCTGAAAAACCGCGGCGTCTTCTTCGCGGGCAAGCTCCGCTCCCACACAGGCTCCGTTCCCACAAAAGCTAGGGGGGCGTTTCAGGTCGGTGTCGGTTGCGACCCCGCCAACAACGCATCGACTACCGCCCGAGCCATTTCCACCGAATGGATCATCGACCAGATCAGCCCGCGTTCGACGCCGCTGCCGTATTCGGTGATTTCATCGGAGACCTCCTCGGCGCAGCGCAGCATCAATGACACATGGATCAGCGCCTGCTCGGCGCTGATGCCTTCCTGCACGTTGAACAGCGAGAGGTGACGGCCGTCGTTGACGCAGCCGGGGCGGGCGGCGGTTTCTTTCAGGGCGGCGAGCAACGGCGGTTCGTGGCGTTGGCTGTTGAGGACCTGCAAGAGGTCGGCATTGGCTTTCTTGAGAATGGCGGTGATCCGGGCGCGGGCGGTCCTGCTGGGCGGATCAGGGATTAGCTTGTCCATGATGTACTCCTATTGGCGCATGGGAGCCGACACCGGTCGCTGCTAAACGATGGGGGTGGCAGCTGTACGCGGGTTAGCAGACCGGCCAATAGGAAACCGGCGCACCCGAAGGTGCCCCACGCACAGCCACCATAAACCTGGGGGCATTGAAAACGCCGGCCATGAAAAATGGAGGCGTTGTGCGCCTATTGGACACGAGCTGCTAAACCCGTTCACTGCAATTGGGCAGTGACAAACGGAGACTAGTCACGTGGCTGGACAGGCGCAAGGCGTTGGGATTTTCTAGGAAATGTCGCTCAAGAAAAAGCGATTTGTCTGGTGCTGAGGTTGTTCTGCCCAGGTTTTTTCAATCCCGGTGAGTGAATGGGTTGGCCTCAACACTGCCGTCTTGGGGCCGAACACGGACCTTGTAGGAGCAGGGCTTGCCCGCGAAGGGGCCCTTGAGGACGCCAAAAGCTTCGCGGGCAAGCCCTGCTCCTACAGGTTCCTTGTGTTCTTGAGATCAAGCAGGACCCCAGTCAACGAGGTGGTTCAGCTCAACTCGCCACACAGGTCCAGCTCGACCAAGCGCCGCACTTCAGCCTGCTCCAGGCCCGCCCCCAACAACGCATGCAGCTTGCCGAACACCGCCTCACGGGTCATGCCGCCGCCGGACAGCACGCCGACACCACGCAAACGGCTACCCGCCTCATACACATCCAGCTCGACGCCGCCTTCATGGCACTGGGTGATCGCGACCACCACGATCCCCAGCTTCTGCGCGCGCTGGAGGCTGGCGAGGAACGCCGGGTTATCGCTCGGCCCGGTACCGCTGCCGAAGCACTCCAGCACCAGTGCCTGGATACCGCTGTCGATCAGGCCATCCAACTGCGCGGCAGCGATGCCCGGAACCAGCGGCAACACACCGACCGTCGTCAGTTGTCGGGCCTGACCGTAGCCCAGTTGCACCGGCAAGGTCTGCGCCTTGGCCACGCCGCCCGTACGCTTCAGCGCCGCAAACGGATGCCGGCCAAAGCTGCGAATCTTCGCGCAACGGGTCGGCGAAAGCATCTCGCCGTGGAAATGCAGGTGCACCCCCGGCGCCAAGCCCTGGCCCAACGCGACCAGCGCACCGCAGACGTTCTCCCAGGCATCGCTGTCCGGCACGCCTGCCGGCAACATCGAACCAGTAAACACCACCGGAGCCGGCAACCCCAGCAGTTGGAAGCTCATCGCCGCCGCGCTGTACGCCAGGGTGTCGGTGCCGTGCAGGATCAGCACGCTGTCGCACTGTTGCACCTGCACCGCATCGACCACCGCATCCCGCAGGCGCAGCCAGTACTCGGGGGTCATATTGGCGCTGTCGATCAGCGGGGCCATTTCACGGAAACACCAGTCCGGCACTTTCAGGCCGCTGAGCTGTTCGCGCATCCGCGCTTCGAAACCGGACGCCGGGGCCAGGCCGTTGGCGCTGGCCTGCATGCCGATGGTGCCGCCGGTATAGAGGACCATGACGCGTTGTGCGGCAGGATAAGAGACGGAAGTCATTGCGGGTTCTCCTGGACGAATGCACCGTGCGCCGCAGCATGCCTGCGTGCGCAAGGTGTGTCACGTCAGGTGGCAGGACGCCACCTGGTAAGGTCTGTCGCGTCGGACGGCAGGGCGCCGCCCGTGGGAGCGATCAGCGTTGCGTGGCAGGCACGCCCTGGACAGCGTCTTGCTCGCGTGGCGCGGCTTGGCCCGGGGTTGGCCAGGCTGCCAGGTCCAGGTCCAGATCGGCGAACTTGCTCGAGTCGAACACCGGCTGGCTGACGCCGGCACGGCGCTGTGCGTCGTAGTCGCGCATCACCCGCAGGCCGACCTTGAACAGCATGGCCAGGGCGATCAGGTTGACGAAGGCCAGGCAGGTCATGGTGATGTCGGCGAAGGCGAACACGGTCGACAGGTTCTGCACCGAACCCCATACGATCAGGGCCAGCACCAGGGCGCGGTACACCATCAACACGATGCGGTTGCGGGTCAGGAACTGCAGGCTGGTTTCACCCAGGTAGTAGTTGTAGAGGATGCAGGTGAAGACGAACAGCGACAGGGCGACGCTGACGAACAGGCGGCCCCAGTCACCGACCACGGCGGCCAGGGAGTTCTGGGTCAGGACGATACCGTCACCTTCGAAACCCGGGGTGTAGAAACCCGACAGCAGGATCAGCAGGGCGGTACAGGTGCAGATCACGAAGGTGTCGAGGAACACGCTGAACGCCTGGACCACGCCTTGGGCGCCCGGGTGCTTCACAGCGGCCACGGCGGCGACGTTTGGCGCGCTGCCCAGACCGGCTTCGTTGGCGAACACGCCACGTTTCACACCCATGACGATGGCGCTGCCGAGCAGGCCGCCGAACGCAGGGTCAAGGCCGAAGGCGCTCTTGAAGATGGTTTCCAGCATGGCCGGCACGTGTTCGATCTGGCTGAAGATCACGTACAGGGTGACGCCGATGTAGGCCAGGGTCTTGACCGGAACCAGCAGGTCGGAAACCGAGGCGATGCGCTTGATGCCGCCGACGAAGACGATCGCCAGCAGGACCGCCAGGGCGATGCCGGTGTGGTTCGGCGAGAAGCCGAAGGCGTTCTGCAGCGAGTGGGTCACGGTGTAGGACTGCAGGCCGTTGAAGGCGAAGCCGTAGGTGACCAGCAGCAGGATGGAGAACACCACCGCCATGCCTTTGAGCTTCAGGCCGTGCTGGATGTAGTAAGCCGGGCCGCCACGGTACAGGCCGTCGCCATCGGCGCGCTTGTAGACCTGGGCCAGGGTGCATTCGAAGAAGCTGCTGGACATGCCCACCAGTGCGGTGACCCACATCCAGAACACGGCGCCTGGGCCACCCAGGGTCACGGCGATGCCGACACCGGCGATGTTACCGGCGCCGACGCGGCCGGCGAGGCTCAGCATCAGGGCCTGGAACGAGCTCAGTTGGCCAGCTTGACCACGAAGGGACTCTTTGAAGACGGTGAACATGTGGCGGAAATGGCGGAACTGGACGAATCGCGAACGAATCGTGAAGTAGCTACCGAGCCCGACAATGAGCACGATCAGTAATTTCCCTGAGAGGAAGTCGTTGATGACCTCAAGCATGGAATGGTTCCTCGCTGTTTTTTGATGCAAAGGCGGCTCGTTCGAAATATCGCGTTACACCCGATGTCACTGGGCAGTGTGGGCTGGCGATCTTTCATCCCGAGCTTGCGCGGGTTGTTTTTAGTGTTGTTTCGCGTGTTTCAGTGCCGCTGTACCGCGGATCGCTTACGCGAAGAGGGGCGGCACTATACCTATGAGCACCGCAGTCGTCTGTACTCGTTTGTAGTACAAACGACGAAGCGCAGGGTATTTCTGGTGAAGGCAGGGGCCGGGATAGAGCCTTCGTCCTACTTTCGGTTGTAAAAAAAAGGGCCTGAAGAGTGACCTTCAGGCCCTCAAAAGGTGAGAGGTGTCTAGTCCCTCGACCTGGTGAGCGTGTTGCAGTCCGGTGAAGTTCAGCCCTTCAGGGGCACCAGACGCGGAGCAATCATGTTTTCCGGGCGCAGGATGTCGGCGAGCATGGCGTCGTCGAGCAGGCCTTCTTCGCGCACCAGTTCCAGTACGCCACGGCCACTTTCCAGGGCGATGCGGGCGATCCGGGTGGCGTTTTCATAGCCGATGTAGGGGTTCAGCGCGGTGACCAGGCCGATGGAGTGTTCCACCAGTTCGCGGCAGCGGGCTTCGTTGGCGGTGATGCCGACGATGCAGTGCTCGCGCAGCATGTCCATGGCGCGTTGCAGCAGGCGGATCGAGTCGAAGATCTTGAAGGCGATCAGCGGTTCCATCACGTTCAGTTGCAGTTGGCCGCCTTCGGCCGCGATGGTCAGGGCCAGGTCGTTGCCGATGATCTGGAACGCCACCTGGTTGACCGCTTCCGGGATCACCGGGTTGACCTTGCCGGGCATGATCGAGCTGCCGGGCTGACGCGCTGGCAGGTTGATTTCGTTGATGCCGGTGCGCGGGCCGCTGGACAGCAGGCGCAGGTCGTTGCAGATCTTCGACAGCTTGACCGCAGTGCGCTTGAGCATGCCGGAGAACAGCACGAAGGCGCCCATGTCGGAGGTGGCTTCGATCAGGTCGGCGGCCGGTACCAGCGGTTGGCCGCTGATCAGGGCCAGGCGGTCGACCGCCAGTTGCTGGTAGCGCGGGTCGGCGTTGATGCCGGTGCCGATGGCGGTGCCGCCCAGGTTGACTTCGGTCAGCAGTTCCGGAGCCAGGGTCTTCAGGCGGGCCAGGTCTTCGCTCAGGGTGGTGGCGAAGGCGCGGAATTCCTGGCCGAGGGTCATCGGCACGGCGTCTTGCAGCTGGGTACGGCCCATTTTCAGGACGTGGCTGAACTCCTGGCCCTTGGCGGCGAAGGCCTGGATCAGGCTGTCGAGGCTGGCGAGCAGGGCGTCGTGGCCCAGCAGCAGACCCAGGCGGATGGCCGTCGGGTAGGCGTCGTTGGTCGACTGCGCCATGTTCACGTCGTTGTTCGGGTGCAGGTACTGGTATTCGCCCTTGCTGTGGCCCATGGCCTCCAGCGCGATGTTGGCGATGACTTCGTTGGCATTCATATTGGTCGAAGTGCCAGCGCCGCCTTGAATCATGTCGACCACGAACTGCTCGTGGAAGTCGCCGCGCACCAGACGGGCACAGGCTTCGCTGATGGCCGCGTGTTTGGCTTCGGTCAGGTGACCGAGCTCGCGGTTGGCGTCAGCGGCAGCTTGTTTGACCATGGCCAGGGCCACGACCAGCTTCGGGTAGTGCGAGATCGGGACGCCGGAGAGACGGAAGTTGTTCACCGCTCGCAGGGTCTGGATGCCGTAATACGCGTCGGCGGGTACTTCGAGTACGCCAAGCAGGTCTTTTTCTGTGCGGAAAGATGCAGCGGAGGACATGATAGAAATCATCTCGATAAGAACCCGGTCGGTGCCGGAACGTTGGCAATGCTAGGCTTGAGGGAATTTTTGGGCCAATGCTGTTCAGCACTGGCCTATGCACAAACGGCATAATGTGGATGTGACGCGTTGTGTATGACGAGCGTGTGAACCAAAATGGTGCGCATGGTGGGAGGCGCCGATGAATCTCGAAAGCAAATGGTTGGAAGATTTCAGTGCCCTGGCGGCGACCCGCAGCTTTTCCCAGGCGGCCGAGCGGCGCTTTGTCACGCAGCCGGCGTTCAGCCGACGGATCCGCAGCCTGGAGTCGGCGCTGGGGCTGACCCTGGTCAACCGCTCGCGCACGCCGATCGAGCTGACGGCGGCGGGGCAGTTGTTCCTGGTGACGGCGCGCACGGTGGTCGAGCAACTGGGCGAGGTGGTGCGCCATCTGCATCACCTGGAGGGCGGGCAGGGCGAAGTCATGCAGGTGGCGGCGGCGCATTCCCTGGCGCTGGGCTTCTTTCCGCGCTGGATCGCGCAGTTGCGTAATGAAGGGTTGAATATCGCCACGCGGCTGGTGGCGACCAACGTCGGCGACGCGGTGCATGCGTTGCGCGAGGGTGGCTGTGACTTGATGCTGGCGTTCTATGACCCGGATGCGGCGTTGCAGATGGATGCGGAGATCTTTCCGTCGATGCACCTGGGGCAGACCGAGATGTTGCCGGTCTGTGCGACGGGGCCGGATGGCCAGCCGCTGTTCGACCTGGAGGGCGAGGTGAGCGTGCCGTTGCTGGCGTATAGCGCGGGGGCGTTCCTCGGACGCTCGGTGAACCTGTTGCTGCGCCAGCGCAATCTGCGTTTCACCACTATCTATGAAACCGCGATGGCTGACAGTTTGAAGAGCATGGCGCTGGAAGGGCTGGGCATTGCCTGGGTGCCGCATCTCAGTGTCCGGGCCGAGTTGGCGCGGGGCGAACTGGTGGTGTGTGGCGGCCCGCAATGGCATGTGCCGCTGGAAATCCGCCTGTATCGCTGTGCGCTGGTGCGCAAGGCCAATGTGCGTTTGTTGTGGCGCAAGCTCGAAGGCGCGGCGGCACAGACGCCGAGTCCGAATTGACCTGGAAGTCAGGTAAACCGGCCTTCAGCGGCTAAAATCCGGCAAACGACAGATGGTCGGTAAAGGTGCGTTTAACGCACTTTTTTCGGTATACTGCGCGGCCTTCGGCCGGCTTGCCCGGCCCCGATTCGCATGACAAGCCACGCCGGTCTCCCGCGTGGCTTGTTGTTTTTTGACGCGCCCGCGGGCGCCCAAGAGAAGAGGCACGACGATGAGTGCACTGGTTGGCGTGATCATGGGCTCCAAGTCCGATTGGTCCACCCTTAGCCACACCGCCGATATGCTGGAAAAGCTCGGCATCCCCTACGAGGTGAAAGTGGTCTCCGCCCACCGCACCCCGGACCTGCTCTTCCAGTACGCCGAAGAGGCCGAGTCCCGTGGGATCGAGGTGATCATCGCCGGTGCCGGCGGCGCGGCGCACCTGCCAGGCATGTGCGCGGCCAAGACCCACCTGCCGGTGCTGGGCGTGCCGGTGCAGTCGGCGATGCTCTCGGGCGTCGACTCGCTGCTGTCGATCGTGCAGATGCCGGCCGGTATTCCGGTCGCGACCCTGGCCATCGGCAAGGCCGGCGCGATCAATGCCGCGCTGCTCTCGGCGAGCATCCTGGGCGCCAAGCACCCGCATTTCCACACCGTGCTGAAGAAATTCCGTGCAGAACAGACAGACAGCGTGCTGGACAATCCAGACCCACGCGTCGCCTGAGGTTGATGACGATGAAGATCGGTGTAATCGGTGGCGGCCAGTTGGGCCGCATGTTGGCGCTGGCGGGTACGCCGCTGGGGATGAACTTCGCTTTCCTGGACCCTGCGCCGGATGCCTGTGCCGCTGCCCTCGGTGAGCATCTGCGCGCCGATTACGGCGATCAGGATCACCTGCGCCAGTTGGCCGACGAAGTGGACGTGGTGACCTTCGAGTTCGAAAGCGTCCCGGCGGAAACCGTGGCCTTCCTGTCGCAGTTCGTGCCGGTCTATCCGAGCGCCGAAGCCCTGCGCATCGCCCGTGATCGCTGGTTCGAAAAGAGCATGTTCAAGGACCTGGGGATTCCCACCCCGGCCTTCGCCGATATCCAGTCCCAGGCGGACCTGGATGCCGCCGTCGCCAGCATCGGCCTGCCGGCCGTGCTGAAAACCCGCACCCTGGGCTATGACGGCAAGGGCCAGAAAGTCCTGCGCAGCGCGGCCGATGTGGTCGGCACCTTCGCCGAACTGGGCAGCGTCGCCTGCCTGCTGGAAGGCTTTGTGCCCTTCACCGGGGAAGTCTCGCTGATCGCCGTGCGCGGCCGTGACGGCGAAACCTGCTTCTACCCGCTGGTGCACAACACCCACGACAACGGCATCTTGCGCCTGTCCGTGGCCAGCACCGACCATCCGCTGCAAGCCCTGGCCGAAGAGTATGCCGGCCGGGTGCTCAAGCAGCTGAATTATGTCGGTGTGCTGGCGTTCGAGTTCTTTGAAGTCGACGGTGGCCTCAAGGCCAACGAAATCGCGCCACGGGTGCACAACTCCGGGCACTGGACCACCGAAGGCGCCGAGTGCAGCCAGTTCGAAAACCACCTGCGGGCGATTGCCGGGCTGCCGCTGGGTTCGACCGCGAAGGTCGGCGAAAGCGCGATGCTCAACTTTATCGGCGCCGTGCCGCCGGTGGAGCAGGTGATTGCCATCGCCGATTGCCATCTGCATCACTATGGCAAGGCGTTCAAGGCCGGCCGCAAGGTCGGTCACGCGACGCTGCGCTGCGCGGACAAGGCCACGCTGCAGGAGCAGATCCTGCGGGTCGAGGCGTTGATCGCCGAATAAAGATAGTCAGTGCCGGCGGGAACCTACGGTTGCCGCCGGCCTCTGATGGCAGGATGTCAAAGTGCTGACTAGGCTTTGACTGTGCACACTCACCGAGGGAAATGCCATGCACATTATCTGGACAATTTTTATCGGCCTCATCGTTGGCCTGGTGGCGCGTTTCCTCAAGCCAGGTGACGACAGCATGGGTTGGATCATGACCATCCTGCTGGGTATCGGTGGTTCGCTGGCGGCGACCTATGGTGGTCAGGCGCTGGGGATCTATCACGCGGGTCAGAGTGCCGGCTTTATCGGTGCGGTTGTGGGCGCGATTGTCTTGCTGGTGATCTACAACCTGATCAGAAGAAACTGATCCAGGCGATCAAACCCTCTCTGCCGCCATGGCGGAGAGGGCTAGAATGTGCGACATCCTCTCTGTTTTCGAGTCTCCCCATGCGCCGTCTTCTTTTGACCCTTGTTTTCCTGGGCAGTGGCCTGGCCCATGCCGGTGAACTTCCGGAAACCGACTGGCTGGAACTGATGCCCAAGTCGGACCAGAAAGCCCTTGAGCAAATGCCGGAAATCACCCACAACACGCCCGAGGGCGACGGTACTTTTACCGCCAAGGGTGGGTTGAAGCAGAGCAAGGGTTTGCCGGCGGTGATGTATTCGACCAAGACCGTGGCGGCGATGGACGGCAAGGATATTCGCATCGGTGGGTATCCGGTGCCGCTGGAGACCGACGCCAAGGGCCGCAGCACGTTGTTTTTCCTGGTGCCGTACCCGGGCGCCTGCATCCACGTGCCGCCACCGCCGCCCAATCAACTGGTGCTGGTGCGGTATCCCAGGGGTTTGAAGCTGGATGATATCTATACGCCGCTGTGGGTGACCGGCACGCTGAAGATCGAGAAGGTCAGCAATGACCTGGCCGACGCGGCGTATGCGCTGGATGCGGGGAAGGTGCGGGTGGTGAAGGAGTCGGATCTGTAAGGCGCGAGATCTTCGGCGCTTGTCAGATCGTCTTCGCGGCGGTGCGGCGATCCGACAAGCCCTGCTCCTACAGTGTTGTGTCGTGCACAAGATCGGTGAGCGACGACGTACTGTAGGAGCAGGGCTTGCCCGCGAAGGCCGCGACGCGGTCTCAAGCCAGGCGCTGACTACCGATGGTCACACCCAACGTATGACTTGCCCCCGTCGCCAGCGTCACCACGTCATCCATCACGTTCGCGGTCTCGATGCAGAGCATCTTCTGCCAACCATCGTCGGCCATATCGCTGAACTGGCTGGCCCGACCAATCCACGGATTCCAGATCACCGCCGTCCGCGAACCGCTGCTGGTCAGCTGGATACGCCGCTGCCAGTCCGAATCGACAATGCTCAACTGCGATGGCGCATCCTGGTAGATGCGGTCGGTCTCGCCGCTAAAGTGCAAGCTGCCCATCTGCGTCGTCGACTGCCAGTCCTCCAGCGTATCGATATAGCTCAGGCCCTCGACCCCTTCGACCCGCACATTGCGCACATCGCTGACGGCGAAATAGGTGTGCAGCGCCTGGCTGATGCTGACCGGATGATCGTCCTGGTTTTCGCTGGTCAGCTCGACATGCAAGGTCTCACCCAGGCGAATACGCAGGCTCAGACCAACCTTGTGCGGCCAGCCCGGCAGACCGCCTTCGGGCAGCGGCAGGCTGAACGTCACGTTCACCGCCTCGCCTTCGGCTTCGATGCCCTGCAACGTCCAGTTCATTGTCCGCACCAAACCGTGGGCCGTGGCGGCCTCGCTGCTCTGGCGCATGGCCTGCACGCTGTCCGGATTACGCGAAAAGTTGCCGAACCACGGCCAGCACACCGGCACCCCAGCGCGAATGCCCTGGCCTTGCTTGAACACGGCCTCGTTGTTGAGCCAGATCAGCGGCGGTTGCCCGGCCAACTGGTAACTGAGGATCTGCGCGCCTTGTTGCGCCACCAGCAATTCGGCCTGGCCGTGGCTGATCCGCCAGCCGTTCAGCTCATCCAGTTTTACCGCTTCAACATGGGGCGTGGTCATGGTGTTCTCGCAAGACAGGGAGTTGTAACGGGCCGCGCGCGGGCGGCCGGATTAACGCCGTGGCACGGAGCGGGTGCGCCCGCTGCCGTCGATGGCCACGAACACAAACGCCGCTTCGGTGACCTTGCGCCATTCGCTGGTCAGCGGATCGTCGCTCCACACCTCGACCATCATCCGCATCGAGCTGCGGCCGATTTCTTCGGTATGGGTATAAAAGGACAGTTGCGCGCCGACGGCGACCGGGACCAGGAATGCCATGCGGTCGATGGACACCGTGGCCACCCGGCCGCCGGCCACTTTACTGGCCATGGCGGTGCCGGCCAGGTCCATCTGGCTGACCAGCCAGCCGCCATAAATGTCGCCGAAACCGTTGGCTTCACGCGGGAGCGCGGTGATTTGCAGGGCGAGATCGCCTTGCGGGATTGGATCTTCTTGTTCGAGTTCGATCATGCCGGGGTGCCTCTGACCCGTAACGCTACGTTGGTACTGCAGGTGAATAGCCGTCTTCAAGAAAAACGATTCAGCCCGAACATACTACGTTCGTTACGTTTCTCGTAAGCCGCACTAAGGGAAACTCTGCGAAAGCGGCTGGTTCGGCCCAACGGCGTTTTCGCACAATACCCCTCTAGCCTGCGGGTTTTACCCGGCGCAGGGCACGAGTATATCGGTCGGTAGACCGCGAGACGACCTCCCGGTTCTCATTTTTGCCGACGAATGCGCCGATCCATGTGCTTTTACGAACAATTTGCTATCGTGCCAGACCTGCTCCCAGCCTGAGTCGAGCCTTGCGTGGCTCATAGACGTGCCCAATAAGAGAAGCCCATGACCACCGCGTCCACCCCGATTGCGCAACCCGCGCGCCCGCTGACCCGTAACGACTACAAGACTTTATCGCTGTCTGCCCTGGGCGGTGCGCTGGAGTTCTACGACTTTATCATTTTCGTGTTTTTTGCCGCAGTGGTCGGCAAGTTGTTTTTCCCGGCGGACATGCCCGAGTGGCTGCGCCTGATGCAGACCTTCGGGATTTTCGCCGCCGGCTACCTGGCCCGGCCACTGGGCGGCATCGTGATGGCGCACTTCGGCGACCTGCTGGGGCGCAAGAAGATGTTCACCCTGAGTATTTTCCTGATGGCGGTGCCGACCCTGATCATGGGCCTGCTGCCGACCTATGGGCAGATCGGCATCTGGGCGCCGATCCTGCTGTTGCTGATGCGGGTGATCCAGGGCGCGGCCATCGGCGGTGAAGTGCCGGGGGCCTGGGTGTTCGTCGCCGAACACGTGCCGGAGCGCAAGATCGGCTTTGCCTGCGGCACCCTGACTTCGGGCCTGACCGCCGGCATCCTGCTCGGTTCGTTGGTGGCGACCCTGATCAACAGCCTTTATACCCCGCTGGAAGTGGCGGATTACGCCTGGCGGATCCCGTTCCTGCTGGGCGGTGTGTTCGGCCTGTTCTCGGTCTACCTGCGCCGCTGGCTGCACGAGACCCCGGTGTTCGCCGAGTTGCAGCAACGCAAGGCGCTGTCCGACGGCATCCCGCTGGGCGCGGTGCTGCGTGATCATCGCGGCGCGATCCTGATCTCGATGCTGTTGACCTGGGTGCTGTCCGCTGGCGTGGTGGTGGTGATCCTGATGACCCCGACCGTGCTGCAAACGGCTTTTCACTTTTCCCCGACCATTTCGCTGGAAGCCAACAGCCTGGCGACGATCTGCCTGACCCTGGGTTGCATCCTTTCCGGTGCGCTGGCCGACCGTTTTGGTGCCGGGCGGGTCTTTGTGTTCGGCAGCCTGGGGTTGATGGTGACGTTCTGGACCTTCTATAGCACCGTACCGACTCACCCCGAGTGGCTGTTCCCGCTGTATGCCCTGAGCGGCCTGTTCGTCGGCACCATCGGTGCGACGCCTTACGTGATGGTCAAGGCGTTCCCGGCGGTGGTGCGCTTCAGTGGCCTGTCGTTCTCCTACAACCTGGCCTACGCGATCTTCGGCGGCCTGACCCCGATGATCGTCACCCTGCTGCTCAAGGAAAGCCCGATGGGCCCCGCCTATTATGTGGCGATCATTTGCGGCATCGGTGTGCTGGTGGGCGGGTATCTGTGGTCGAAGGGGCGTTAAGCGGCGGTTAAAAGCGCGCGTCAGTCTTGTCGCCAGCGACTGATCCGGGAGTGGCATTCTCTCTCCGGCAGTCGCGCTCCGCTCTCGGTCATGGTTTCCAGTGCGTTGGCTGCTTCTTGAGGTGTCACCACGAGGTGTTCCACCATCAGATCCAGCAGCCAGAGCGCGCCACGCACCTGTAGTCCGTCGCGTTGGGCCTGGCGTCTGAGCCGGCCATCGCCGGTGAGCAGCGGGCGCCCGGTTTCCTGGGCGAGCAGGTAGCAGGAGACATCAGCCAGGGAGCTGTTGTTGTGTTCAACCTTGAGCGTGAAGAGGCGCATCACGCCGTTACCATCGAATGACTCGATCAACAGCCCATGGCCAAGCAGTTGCTCGCGTGAGAAGTCCTTGAGCTCTTCAAGTACGAAGTCGGTACAGCAAAAAGTGAAGGGCAGCTTGAACAGTTGCTCCAGCAATCCGGCGTTTCTGAAGTCGATCCAGATGTTCGTATCGCTGATATAGATGAGGCTCATGGACTCTCCAGCGGGCCCAGGAAGTTGGGGTCCAGGGAGCTCACTGGTTGGCGCAGCAGTTCACCCGCGCGGGATTTGCTGATCAGACCCTCCGCCAACCCACGAAAGACCAACGACTCGAAACGCTGCGGGGGCTTGCAGGGCATAGGTTCGGGTTCAGACTTGCGCCAGCCATTGGCGCTGAATTGAATGGTGAGGGTCTTGTAGCCGCTTTCGCTAAGCAGATTCAGGTCTTTCAGCCGGCGCAGCGCTGCCTGCATCGACAGCCCATAGTGACGCTTGGCGATCAACAGTTCGCGAGGATGGACCCTGGAGCGAGGGTGGCTGCCAAAGTCGCCGGTGACGCATTTGGCCGGATACAGAAAGGCGCCCGCAAAACGATGGCAGCACTGTTCCTTGTCCGCCTCGGGCATGTTGGCGGGTAGCCGCATGACCCAGTGCCCAAGCTCGTGGGCGGCGGTGAAGCGAATACGCTCGCCGGGTCGTTCGGTATTCAGCGCAATCAGCACATGGTGACCGTCATCGGTGGCGGCACAGGCTCCATCGAAGTCATCCGACCCCGACAGCATGGCCACCTTGATGCCGTGCTCTTCCAGTTGCTCGGTCAGGTGAAAGATCGGATCGCCGCCCAGTCCCCAGAACTCACGGAGCGCCTGCGCGGCGTGCTCCGCCTCTTCCAGTGAGCTGACATCAATCATCCCGGCGGGCGTCGTGGCCGTCAGAATCTCTCGCGGGTCGAAGCATTCCTCCAGCGCGATGTAGCGCTCAAGGTATTCACGCATCTGCTCTTCTATCTGGACCTGGCGATATTTAGGCATCTTCGCCAGCTTGCGAAATTCCAGGGGCGCCAACGGAATGGCATCCACGCGGAAGAAATACTCCGGGCTCACCTCCAGGACCGCCGCTATTTGCAGCAGGCGCGTGGAGTTCGGCGTATTCAAGCCTTTCTCGTATTTGCTGAGCGCTTGTTTGGTGATGTCACCCAGCTGGAGGGCCAAAGCCTCCAGAGACATGCCGCGTAGCAAGCGGGCACGGCGGATTCGGTCGCTGATCATAAAATCCCCTCGGGTTGACAAATTTGTATTTTATTCATGTTTTGTCAACCTATCGAGCATTTCAAGATGTATTTGCTGGCATTGAGGCGGCACTGGAGGTGCGTCGCCTCCATATAAAGGAAGAGGGTTTCAAATTGTTTCAGTCTTGACATGATTCAGTGCCGCGCGACGGCGGCGTAGTCCAGTAAAGGCGGGCGTTTGCCCGCTTTTGCGTTCAGAAAACCAGCGGTTTGCGCATGATGGCCATTCATCTAACTGTCATATAACAGTCATAGAGTGTTCATCCGGCCTACTGATACTTGGCCCCGATCTGATAAACCCTCTCTGCTAGGAGCAAGGCATGAAACTGAAGCGTTTGATGGCGGCAATGACTTTTGTCGCTGCTGGCGTTGCAACTGCCCACGCGGTCGCCGCTGGTGTGGACCCGGCCATTCCGTCTTATACAAAAGCCACGGGCGTATCGGGTAACCTGTCCAGTGTTGGTTCCGACACCCTGGCCAACCTCATGACCCTGTGGGCCGAGGGCTACAAGAAAGAATACCCGAACGTGAACATTCAGATTCAGGCCGCCGGTTCCGCTACCGCGCCGCCCGCCCTGACTGAAGGCACTTCGAACCTGGGCCCGATGAGCCGCAAGATGAAGGACACCGAACTGGCGGCCTTCGAGCAGAAGTACGGCTACAAGCCGACCGCTATCCCGGTCGCCGTGGATGCCCTGGCCGTGTTCGTGCACAAGGACAACCCGATCAAGCACCTGACCATGGAACAAGTCGACGCGATCTTCTCCTCGACTCGTCTGTGCGGCGCCAAAGCCGAAGTCAAGACCTGGGCTGACCTGGGTGTGACCGGTGACCTGGCCAACAAGCCAGTGCAACTGTTCGGCCGTAACTCGGTATCCGGCACCTACGGCTACTTCAAGGAAGAAGCCCTGTGCAAAGGCGACTACAAGCCTAACGTGAACGAACAACCGGGTTCGGCTTCCGTTGTGCAGTCCATCAGCTCCTCGCTGAACGGTATCGGCTACTCGGGTATCGGCTACAAGACCGCCAGCGTGAAAACCGTTGCCCTGTCGAAGAAAGGCAGCACCGAGTTCATCGAAGACAGCGAAGAAAACGCCCTGAACGGCAAATACCCGCTGTCGCGTTTCCTCTACGTCTATGTCAACAAGGCCCCGGGCAAGCCTCTGGCTCCGCTGGAAGCCGAGTTCGTGAAACTGGTTCTGTCCAAGCAGGGTCAGGAAGTGGTTGTGAAAGACGGCTACATCCCA
Organism: Pseudomonas gingeri; assembly: GCF_013385425.1. GTDB lineage: Bacteria > Pseudomonadota > Gammaproteobacteria > Pseudomonadales > Pseudomonadaceae > Aquipseudomonas > Aquipseudomonas gingeri_D. The sequence goes on from NZ_JACAQA010000036.1 coordinate 88,317, forward strand.
CTGCCCGCCAAAGTTGCCGCCAAGGCACTGGCTGACCTGGGCCTGAGCGAAGGCAAGCAGTAAGCCTTCGGCCGGGACGCCAGTCCCGGCAGCAACACCAAGGCGCGGTCTGATCCCAATCGACCGCGCCCCTCATTCCGAAACCGCTGCCAGCCTTGCTGGGCGGCGGCTTCAGTGCGTCACCGCATTGTCATCTTTCTGTCATACAGGACCGCTAGGGTGTGCGCATGAACGATCTGGCCAATTCCACCATGACTACGACTTCACCCCCCAAGCGCATTGATTTCAATACGCCTGAGCTGCAACGCAAGCGCCGTATCCGCGCGCTGAAGGATCGCCTGACCCGTTGGTATGTGTTCATTGGCGGCCTCGCCGTCCTCGGGGCGATCACCCTGATCTTCTTCTTTCTCGGTTATGTGGTCCTGCCCCTGTTCCAGGGCGCCTCGCTGACCGCCGAGAAAAGCATTACCCCCGCCTGGATCCAGGACGCCGGCAAACCCCTGATGATCTCCCTGGAAGAGCAGAACCAGGTCGGCATGCGGGTTTCCGACAAAGGCCAGGTGCTGTTCTTCAATGTCCAGGACGCCAGCGAACTGTCGCGGGTCGACCTGCCGATTCCGGCCGGCACCACGGTCACCTCTATCAGTAAGGACCAGCCGGGTATCCCGCTGGTGATTGTCGGCCTGTCCAATGGCCAGGCGCTGGTGTTCCGTCACACCTATAAAGTGACGTATCCGGACGGCAAGAAAACCATTTCCCCCGCGGTCGAGTACCCCTACGGCGAGGCACCGATCATTCTTGATGACCAGGGCCGTGCCCTTGAGCATGTGAACCTGAACGCCGCCGACACCACGTTGGTCGTGGCCGGCTCCACCGGCGCGCAACTGCACGTGCTGGCGCTGACCAAAGAAGAAAACATGATGACCGGCGAGGTCACCAGCGAGCAGAAGAGCATCGAGCTGCCGCAGATGACCGAGCCGGTGAAGGCGATCTATATCGATCCGCGCCAGCAGTGGCTGTATGTGATCAACGGGCGCGCCCAGGCCGATGTCTTCAGCCTGCGCGACAAGAGCCTGAACGGTCGTTACAAACTGCTGGAAAGCGCCAATGCCGAAGTGACCGCCAGTACCCAACTGGTGGGCGGTATCTCGCTGATCATTGGTGACTCCACCGGCGGCCTGGCCCAGTGGTTCATGGCCCGCGATCCGGATGGTGAACTGCGCCTGAAAAATATCCGCGGTTTCCAGATGGGCACCGCGCCGATCGTCGAAATCACCGCCGAAGAGCGTCGCAAGGGCTTTGTCGCCATGGACGCCTCCGGCAAGCTCGGCATTTTCCACAGCACCGCGCACCGGACCCTGCTGGTCAACCAGGTGGTCGACGGCCAGGGCCTGTTCGGTCTGTCGCCGCGGGCCAACCGGGTGATCGTCGAGCAAGGTGGCAAGATCCAGCCGTTGGTCCTCAATAACCCGCACCCGGAAGTGTCCTGGAGCGCGCTGTGGAGCAAGGTCTGGTACGAGAACTACGACGAACCCAAGTACGTCTGGCAATCGACCGCCGCCAACACCGACTTCGAACCCAAGCTGAGCCTGTCGCCGCTGACCTTCGGTACCCTGAAGGCCGCGTTCTACGCCATGCTCCTGGCTGCACCGCTGGCCGTCGCCGCGGCCATCTACACCGCCTACTTCATGGCCCCGGGCATGCGCCGCAAGGTCAAGCCGGTGATCGAACTGATGGAAGCGATGCCGACGGTGATCCTCGGCTTCTTCGCCGGCCTGTTCCTGGCACCTTATGTAGAAGGGCATCTGCCGGGGATCTTCAGCCTGCTGATGCTCGTGCCGATCGGCATCCTGGTGGCCGGCTTCGCCTGGAGCCGCCTGCCCGATTCGCTGCGCCTGCGGGTGCCGGACGGCTGGGAAAGCGCGATCCTGATCCCAGTGATCCTGTTCGTCGGCTGGCTCTCGCTGTTTATGAGCCCGCACCTGGAGAACTGGTTCTTCGGCGGCGACATGCGCATGTGGATCTCCCACGACCTGGGCATCACCTACGACCAGCGCAACGCCCTGGTGGTCGGCCTGGCCATGGGCTTCGCGGTGATCCCGAACATCTACTCCATCGCCGAAGACGCCGTGTTCAGCGTGCCGCGCGGCCTGACCCTGGGCTCGCTGGCCCTGGGCGCCACGCCGTGGCAGACCATGACGCGGGTGGTGATTCTCACCGCCAGCCCGGGGATCTTCTCGGCGCTGATGATCGGCATGGGCCGCGCCGTCGGCGAGACCATGATCGTGCTGATGGCCACCGGCAACACCCCGGTCATGGAGATGAACCTGTTCGAGGGCCTGCGCACCCTGGCGGCCAACGTCGCGGTGGAGATGCCGGAGTCGGAAGTCGGCGGTAGCCACTACCGCGTGCTGTTCCTCTCGGCGCTGGTGCTGCTGCTGTTCACGTTCATCATGAACACCCTCGCGGAACTGATTCGTCAGCGTCTGCGCAAGAAATACTCGTCGCTTTAAGAAAGGTAGAAGTCTGTGAAACAGAACTCCCTGAACAGCTGGTTCAAGAGCGGCGCCCCCGGCGTCTGGATCAGCGGTGGTGCGGTATCCATCGCGGTCATCATGACCATCGGCCTGCTGGCCGTGATCGCTGTGCGCGGCCTGGGCCACTTCTGGCCGGCCGACCTGGTGCATGCCCAGTACAACGTGCCGGGCCAGGCCAACCAGCTCGTGGTCGGCGAAGTGGTACAGAAGGAAGAAGTGCCGCGCGCGCGTCTGAAGACCGCCGGCTTGCCGGTGCCCGACGAAGGCCCCGAGTTCATGACCCGGGAGCTGATCAAGGTCGGTAACCGCGACCTGAACGGCAACGACTTCACCTGGATCGTCGGCGAGTGGTTGCAGGACCAGACCTACCCGGCCGAACTGATGACCATCGAGCGTCGTGAGTGGGGCAACTTCTACGGCACCCTGGTCAACGTCAAGGAGAACGGCAAGGTGATCGCCGAAGGCGAAGCCGCCTGGCCCGAGTTGCAGGCCCGTGTCCAGCGCGTGAACGGGTTGGCGGCGCAGATCAAGACACTCGAGAAGAGTGATATCGGCGCGATCAACGCCGGCCTCGAGCGGATTCGTCTGCACGGCCGCAAGCTGGAACTGGAAGGCCGGCTCGACGCCACCGCGCAAGCCGACATGGCCACCGAACGTGCCGAACTGAATGCCCGTTACCAGGACATCGAAGCGCACCTGAGCGATCTGCACACCCAGTTCAACCGCGACAGCCTGACGGCCCGCGATGCCAACGGCAAGGAACTGGAAATCAGCATCGGCAAAGTGGTCCACGCCTATCAGCCGAACGCCATGGGCAAGCTGACCAAGCTGGGCTTCTACTTCAGCAAGGTCTGGGAGTTCCTCAGCGACGACCCGCGTGAAGCCAACACCGAAGGCGGGATCTTCCCGGCGATCTTCGGCACCGTGATGATGACCCTGATCATGGCGATGATCGTGACCCCGTTCGGCGTGCTGGCGGCGGTCTACCTGCGTGAATACGCCAAGCAGAACGCGCTGACCCGGATTATCCGCATCGCGGTGAACAACCTGGCCGGTGTCCCGGCGATCGTCTACGGCGTGTTCGGCCTGGGCTTCTTCGTCTACGTGCTGGGCGGCTCGCTGGACCGGCTGTTCTTCCCCGAAGCCCTGCCGGCACCGACCTTCGGTACCCCGGGTCTGCTCTGGGCCTCCCTGACCCTGGCGCTGCTGGCGGTGCCGGTGGTGATCGTGGCGACGGAGGAAGGCCTGGCGCGGATTCCCCGCACCGTGCGCGAAGGTTCGCTGGCCCTGGGGGCGACCAAGGCCGAGACCTTGTGGAAGATCGTCCTGCCGATGGCCAGTCCGGCCATGATGACCGGGATGATCCTCGCCGTGGCCCGCGCCGCCGGCGAAGTGGCCCCGCTGATGCTGGTGGGGGTGGTGAAACTGGCGCCGTCGCTGCCGGTGGACGGCAACTACCCGTACCTGCACCTGGACCAGAAGATCATGCACCTGGGCTTCCACATCTACGACGTCGGCTTCCAGAGCCCGAACGTCGAGGCCGCTCGTCCGTTGGTCTACGCTACGGCGTTGTTGCTGGTGCTGGTGATCGCCACCTTGAACCTGTCGGCCGTATGGATTCGCAACCACCTGCGCGAGAAGTACAAGGCGCTGGATAGCTGATTGCCGTCCCTGTGGGAGCGTGGCTTGCCCGCGAAGCTTTTGGCGGTCTTGAGGCCCCCTTCGCGGGCAAGCCACGCTCCTACAGAACGGCGTTACCGTTGACCCAGGCGTTGTGTCGACGGCTCATTGAACCGAATTTGTTAGCGCAGGGAGTTACCCCATGCAGCATGAACCCCAAACCCACGGCATCAACATGTCCGCCCTGGGCCGTAGCAAGCAGAGCCTGGACCTGGCGAGCGAAACCGTTGCCATCGAAGTCCCGAAACTGAGCCTGTACTACGGCGAGAAGCAGGCGTTGTACGACGTCAGCATGAATATCCCCAAGCAGCGCGTGACCGCCTTTATCGGCCCGTCCGGTTGCGGCAAGTCGACGCTGCTGCGCACCTTCAACCGCATGAACGACCTGGTGGACGGTTGCCGCGTAGAGGGTGAAATCAACCTCTACGGCAACAACATCTACCGCAAGGGCGAGGACGTCGCCGAGCTGCGCCGCAAGGTCGGCATGGTGTTCCAGAAACCCAACCCGTTCCCCAAGACCATCTACGAAAACGTGGTCTATGGCTTGCGTATCCAAGGCATCAACAAGAAGCGTATTCTCGATGAAGCCGTGGAATGGGCCCTCAAGGGCGCGGCGCTGTGGGAAGAGGTCAAGGATCGTCTGCACGACTCGGCCCTGGGCCTGTCCGGCGGTCAGCAACAGCGTCTGGTGATTGCCCGGACCATTGCGGTCGAACCGGAAGTGTTGTTGCTCGACGAACCGTGCTCGGCACTCGATCCGATCTCGACCCTCAAGGTCGAAGAGCTGATCTACGAGTTGAAATCTAAATTCACTATTGTGATCGTCACCCACAACATGCAGCAGGCCGCTCGGGTTTCCGACTACACCGCGTTCATGTACATGGGCAAGCTGGTGGAGTTCGGTGACACCGACACCCTGTTCACCAACCCGGCGAAGAAACAGACAGAAGACTACATCACCGGTCGTTATGGCTAGGTGAGGAAGCTGCAAGTCGTCAGCGACAAGCGGCAAGCACGGGCAGCCTGAGCATATTCATAATTCGGCTTGAAGCTTACAGCTTGAAGCTTGCAGCTTTCGCGGAGCGACACAATGATTGATAAAGACGGTCTTACCCATCACATTTCCGCGCAGTTCAATGCGGAACTGGAAGAAGTACGCAGCCACCTCCTGGCCATGGGCGGCCTGGTCGAGAAGCAGGTCAACGACGCGGTCACCGCGTTGATCGAAGCCGATTCGGGCCTGGCCCAGCAAGTGCGCGAAATCGACGACCAGATCAACCAGATGGAACGCAATATCGACGAGGAATGCCTGCGCATTCTCGCCCGTCGTCAGCCGGCGGCCTCCGACCTGCGCCTGATCATCAGCATCTCCAAGTCGGTGATCGACCTGGAGCGCATCGGTGACGAAGCGACCAAGATCGCCCGTCGCGCCATCCAGCTGTGCGAGGAAGGCGAGGCACCGCGGGGTTATGTCGAGGTCCGCCATATCGGCGACCAGGTGCGCAACATGGTTCGTGACTCGCTGGACGCCTTTGCCCGTTTCGACGCCGAGCTGGCGTTGTCGGTGGCGCAATACGACAAGATCATCGACCGCGAGTACAAGACGGCCCTGCGCGAGCTGGCAACCTACATGATGGAAGATCCGCGCTCGATCAGCCGGGTACTGAGCATCATCTGGGTACTGCGTTCCCTGGAGCGCATCGGCGATCATGCACGGAACATCTCCGAACTGGTGATCTACCTGGTGCGCGGCACCGACGTCCGGCACATGGGCCTCAAGCGCATGCGTCAGGAAGTTGAGGGCACCTTGTCCGAAACTGCTAATGTTCCCGGCGAAGCTGACGATAAGTAAGATTGCCTGAGAAAAACGCCCGGCCTAAGGTCGGGCGTTTTTGTTTGTGGCGTACGAATTTTTACGAGCACCCGCGAACGAAAAGTCCCGGTGTGACCAATCGCTGTTGGCAAATAGCCATTAGTCAGTATGCTAGCCGGGATTTTCAGAGGAATGGTCAATGAGTAAAGTCAGTGTTTTGGTGGTGGATGACGCGTCGTTCATCCGCGATCTGGTGAAGAAATGCCTGCGCAACTACTTCCCGGGCATCCGGATCGAAGACGCTGTCAACGGGCGCAAGGCCCAGGCGGTACTGGCTCGCGAAGCGTTCGACCTGGTGTTGTGCGACTGGGAAATGCCGGAAATGTCCGGTCTGGAGTTGCTGACCTGGTGCCGCCAGCAGGACAACCTCAAGACGATGCCGTTTGTCATGGTGACCAGCCGTGGCGACAAGGAAAACGTGGTTCAGGCGATCCAGGCCGGTGTTTCCGGTTATGTGAGCAAACCGTTTACCAACGAACAGCTGCTGACCAAGGTCAAGCAGGCGTTGCACAAGGTCGGCAAGCTCGACACCTTGATGAACAGCGCGCCGACCAAGGCCAACTCGGCTTTTGCCAACGACTCCCTGAGCGCCCTGACCGGCGGCCGGGCTGAAGTGGTCAGCCCGGCGCCGGCGCAAGCCCCTGCGGCGGCGTCCAAAGGCCTGCTCAGCAGCCCGCCCGTGCGTCCGACCACCGCCGCGTCGCCGGCAGGTGCAGCAGCGGCCTCGGGCGGTCGTGGCCAGGGCCAGTTGCGCCTGTCCAGCGGCACTCAGCAGTGCGTGATCAAGGCGCTGAGCATCAAGGAAGCTTTGCTGGTGGTGCGGCGTACCGAGATCCTGCCACAGGTGCTGGAAAACGCCGTGCTGGACCTGGAGCAGGGCGATAACGCCGAGATCGCCCGTTTGAACGGCTATCTGCATGCCATCGTCGCCCACGAGCCGAAGCCGGACAGCGAATGGCTGCAACTGACCTTCCGCTTTGTCGACCAGGACGCCCAGAAGCTGGACTATATCTCCCGCCTGATCGCCCGTGGCACCGCCCTGAAGCACTTCGTTCCCGGGGCTTGATACCCGCCTGACGGCGTGGTGGCTTTGCACACCGCGCCGTTTGCCTGACCTTCCTCCGATACTGACGCCTGCCCTCGGAACGCCTTTCGTCCGAATCCTTTCGCTCAGGTTGTTTTATATCTGTTTCGATATAATCTATTTAAGAGTCATGTGGGTGGTCGCCTTTGCGCCAAGCTTTGAAACAACCTCGCACCACGGATATCCCGTTCATTGATTAGTCTTTTCCTGTCAGCAACAGGAGAAGTCGATGCCAAGGCACAAGGATGTGGTGTTTGTAGGGAGCTCACTCAGGGATCTCAAGGCGTTCCCGCTGGATGCGCGAAGAGCCGTCGGTTTTCAGCTGGATCTTCTGCAGCAGGGTGAAGCGCCCTGCGACTGGAAGCCCATGAAGACGGTAGGCAAGGGTGTCTATGAGATCAGGGTGAGTGAAGAGAGTGGCGCATTTCGGGTGTTCTATGTGGTCAACCGGGCCGATGCCCTGTATATCCTTCACGCCTTCAGAAAGACCACCCAGAAAACGGAAACCCGGGATATTGAGCTGGCGCGGGCCAGACTGCAGGAGATAGGAGCAACGCTATGACCAACGCCATCAAGACTGAACGTTTCGCCTCTGTCTGGGATGCCCTTGAGGACACTCCTCGGGAGGCCGCCAACATGCGCCTGCGCTCCAAGCTGATGATGGAGCTGATCAATCGGGTCAACGCCTGGGAGCTGTCGCAAAAGGACGCAGCCAAGCGCCTGGGGATCACCCAGCCGAGGTTGAATGACCTGCTGAACGGCAAGATCGACAAGTTCTCCCTGGATGCGCTGGTGAACTTGTCGGAGCCGGCTCAATTGAACGTCGACCTGTGCTTTGGCCCCGGGACCATCCAGCTGGCGTGATTCACACAAATGCCCTGGCCACCTGCTAGTCTGGTCGCCATGTTTTATTCGGCGACTCTCGCTTATGCTCCTGCGCCTGCTGCTTTCCTGTGGTCTGTTGATGGCCGCCACCTCGGCTGCGGCCATGACCATCTACAAGTACACCGATGCCAATGGGGTGGTCTCCTACAGTGACCGCCCGGCGCCGGGCGCCCAGGTATTCGTGTTTCGTGATCGGATGGTCGAGCACCTGGAGCGTCAGGTACGCTTGGATATCCGCAAGCAGAAGGGCGTTGATGAGGTCTACGTGCGCAACGACCTCTATGCCCCGGTGGAGATCGAGCTGAGTTTCGGTGCCCTGAAGAACGTCAGCGGTGCGCCGCAGTCGATCCGCAAGGTCCTGCCGGCCCGCAGCAACCAGCGCCTGGCGCTGCTCACGGCGATTCAGGCCGGCGAGCCGATGCGCTACGTCCCGAGGTTCCAATACTTCCTGGGCGACCCTTCCGGGCAGGCCCAGGGCTACCGTTACCCCTTTCCCTGGCGTGGCGGGCCGTTTCGCCTGACCCAGGGGCCGAATGGGCAGTACAGCCACTTCGGCGCCAAGAGCCGTTACGCGATGGACATCGCCATGCCGGTAGGCACGCCGATCATCGCGGCGCGGGGCGGGGTGGTGATCAAGACCGAGAACGACCAGAGCGGCGGCGGCAAGAACCCTTCGGGCAACTTCGTGCGGGTGCTGCACGACGACGGCACCATGGGCGTGTACCTGCACCTCAAGCAAGGCTCGGTGAGCGTGCGCGAAGGCCAGCGGGTGGAAGTGGGCAGCCCGCTGGCGCTGTCGGGCAACACCGGCAACAGCACCGGGCCACACCTGCACTTCGTGGTGCAGCGCAACACCGGGATGGGGCTGGTGTCGATTCCCTATCAGTTCAGCCAGCCGCTGGAGGCGTTGCCGAATTTTGCCTTGAGAGGGAAATAACCCCCATCAGTCGAGCTTGAGGACCTTGGCCAGGATGATCTTCGGTCCTTTCATCTTCTTGATGATGATGCGCAGGCCTTCGACTTCCAGCACTTCTTCCTCTTCCGGCACCCGCTTCAGGGAGTCATAGACCAGCCCGGCGAGGGTTTCCGCCTCGATATGGTCCAGGTCGATGCCCAGCAGGCGTTCGACCTTGAACAACGGCGTATCGCCCCGCACCAGCAACTTGCCCGGCTGATAGGCGAGGATGCCGCGCTCAGTCTTGCGGTGTTCGTCCTGGATATCGCCCACCAGCACTTCGAGCACGTCTTCCATGGTCAGGTAGCCGATCACCTTGCCGTCGGCTTCTTCCACCAGGGCGAAGTGCGAGCCGCCCTGGCGGAACTGTTCCAGCAGGCGCGACAACGGCATATGCCGCGATACCCGCTCCAGTGGCCGGGTCAGCTCGGCGAGGTTGAACGACTCGGGAATATGGTCCAGGGCCGCCAGTTCCAGCAGCAGGTCCTTGATGTGCAGCAGGCCGACGAAGACGTTGCGTTCGGCGTCGTAGACCGGATAACGGCTGAACTTGTGGCGACGGAACAGCGCGAGGATTTCCTTGAGCGGCGCATTGCAGTCCAGGGTCACCAGGTCTTCACGGGAGTTGGCCCAGTCGACCACTTCCAGTTCGCCCATTTCCACTGCCGAGGCCAGCACGCGCATGCCCTGGTCGCTGGGGTCCTGGCCACGGCTGGAGTGCAGGATCAGCTTGAGTTCTTCACGGCTGTAATGGTGTTCGTGATGGGGGCCGGGCTCGCCCTGGCCGGCGATCCGCAGGATGGCGTTGGCGCTGGCGTTGAGCAGGTAGATGGCCGGGTACATCGCCCAGTAGAACAGGTACAGCGGCACCGCCGTCCACAGCGACAGCAGCTCGGGCTTGCGGATCGCCCAGGATTTGGGCGCCAGCTCACCGACCACGATGTGCAGGTAGGAAATGATGAAAAAGGCGGTAAAGAACGACACGCCCTTGACCACTTCGGCGGAGTTCACCCCGACGGCACTCAGCAGCGGCTCCATCAGGTGGGCGAAGGCCGGTTCACCGACCCAGCCCAGGCCCAGGGAGGCGAGGGTGATACCCAACTGGCAGGCGGACAGGTAGGCGTCCAGCTGGCTGTGCACGGTGCGCAGGATCTGCCCGCGCCAGCCGTTCTGGTGGGCGATGGCCTCGACCCGGGTCGAGCGCAGCTTGACCATGGCGAATTCCGCCGCAACGAAGAAACCGTTGAGCAATACCAGGATCAGAGCGAAAAGAATCATGCCGAAGTCGGCGAAGAGCGAAGCTAGGGTCAAGCTACTAGGGGAAGGGTCCATGATGGGGTTTTACGGGTTCCGTATTTCAATTTGAAGTAGGTGGGCTGAGGCCTGAAAGGCAGGCACAAGTCAACCAATGTAGCGGCAGATGCGCCCGTTGCCTAGTGGCCAGGCCCGACCGGTGTCCCGGCAAGGCCTCAGGCGGGCAGGTTGTGGGTGCTGTTGCGCGTCACCTGGACCGGGGCGAAATGGCAGGTGAAGGTGCTGCCATGGCCCAATACGCTGCTGATTTCCAGGCGGGCGCGGTGGCGCAGCAACACGTGTTTGACGATTGCCAGGCCCAGGCCGGTGCCACCGGTGTTGGAGTTGCGGCTGGAGTCGACCCGGTAGAAGCGTTCGGTCAGGCGTGGCAGGTGCTTGTTGTCGATGCCGATGCCCGAGTCCTGCACGCTCAGGTGCGCGCCGTGCTCGTCGCCCCACCAGCGAATGCGGATATTGCCTTCGGCCGGGGTGTATTTGACGGCGTTGAACACCAGGTTGGAGAACGCGCTGCGCAGTTCCGCCTCGCTGCCCTTGAGGCGGATGGCGCCATCGGCTTCCAGGGTGATGGTCTGGTTGCGTTGCCCGGACAGGGCCTGGGCATCGTTCTTGATCGACTGCAACAGCGTGTCGATGCGCACCGGCTGGTTGTCCGACGGGTAGTCGGTGGCTTCCAGCTTGGCCAGCAACAACAGGTCGTTGAGCAGGGTCTGCATGCGGCTGCCTTGCTGCTGCATCTGCTGCAGGGCGCGAACCCAGCGTGGGTTCACCTCCTGGACGTTGTCGAGCAGGGTTTCCAGGTAGCCGGAGATCACCGTCAGTGGCGTGCGCAGCTCATGGGAGACGTTGGCGACGAAGTCCTTGCGCATCTGTTCCAGCTGATGGATGCGGGTCACGTCGCGCACCAGCATCAGGTGCTCGTTGTTGCCGTAGCGGGTGATATAGAGCTGGATACGCAGGCGGTCATTGGTCGGCGAGGGAATTTCCAGCGGCTCGGCGTAGCTTTCCTGTTCGAAGTATTCCTTGAAGCGCGGATGGCGCACCAGGTTGGTGACCGGCTGGCCGCTGTCCTGGGGCGTCTTGAGGCCCAGCAGGGTTTCCGCCGCGCGGTTCCACCATTCCAGGTTGCCGTCGCTGTCGAGCATGATCACCGCGTCCTTGAGGGCGGCGGTGGATTCCTGGACCCGGTCGATCACCGCCTGCAGGCGCCCGCGCACGCGCTGGTCGCGACGTTGCAGGTGATAGATGCTGTCGAATACGTCGCCCCACAGGCCATAGCCGTCCGGCGGTGATTCTTCGGGTTTGTGATGGCGCAGCCATTGATGCAGGCGCAGCAGTTGCTTGAGGGTCCAGCCCAGGTAAAGCCCCAGGCCCACGGCCAGGCTCCAGCCGTAATACCCGCTGGCCAGGCCTGCCACCAGGCAGCCGGTGACCAGCAACAACAAATGGCGGATCAGGGTGCCATGCCAGTTTTGATTCACTTCAACATGCGTCCTTGGAGGCGAAGCCGTTCGAGCGACAAGCTTCAACGCTGCCAGTTTGAAGCGGCTCGGTTACCGATGTATTGCGGGTTGTTTGCAGCCGTTCTCAACCCTTGGTCGAGAAACGATAGCCGGTGCCGCGCACGGTTTGTACCAGATTTTCGTAGGCATCGCCCAAGGCTTTGCGCAGGCGGCGGATATGCACGTCGACGGTGCGCTCCTCGACATAGACATTGCCGCCCCAGACCTGGTCCAGCAACTGGCCACGGGTGTAGGCGCGTTCCTGATGGGTCATGAAGAACTGCAACAAGCGGTATTCGGTAGGCCCCATTTCCGCCGGTTTGCCGTCGATGGTCACCCGGTGGCTGATGGGGTCGAGCAGCAGGCCGCCGACTTCGATGGGGGCTTCGCCGTCGGTCGGGCCGGCCCGGCGTAGCACTGCCTTGAGGCGCGCCACCAGCTCCCGTGGAGAGAATGGCTTGGTGATGTAGTCATCGGCGCCGACTTCAAGACCCTGGATCTTGTTGTCTTCTTCACCCTTGGCGGTGAGCATGATGATCGGGATGTCACCGGTCAGCTCGTCGCGCTTGAGGCGCCGTGCCAGCTCGATGCCCGAGGTGCCGGGCAGCATCCAGTCGAGCAGGATCAGGTCGGGTTTGCGGTCGACGATGATCGCGTGGGCCTGCTGGGAGTTTTCCGCTTCCAGGCAGTCATAGCCGGCCATTTCCAACGCAACGGCGATCATCTCGCGGATGGGCGCTTCGTCGTCGACGATCAGAATGCTCCTGCCAACCATATCCCTTCACCCTCTTGTCATTTAACTGTCTTGCGCCGCATTAGATAACGAAATTATTGCAGACATGTGACAGCTTTTTTCCGCACGCCGCAATGGTCATATTCATGGGCTACGCTGGGGGTTCGAATCCTACAACCACAAAAGGAAGGTTCTTATGACTTACTCTTCGTTTTCGTTGAAAGCCTTGATGGTAACGGCGGCGTTAACGCTGCCGACCCTGGTTTTCGCGGCTGAGCCGGGCAAGATGGACCACGACAAGATGGTCGATAGCAAGGGCATGACGCTTTACACCTTTGATAAGGATGCTGGCGGTAAATCCATGTGCAACGACAAATGCGCCGAGAACTGGCCGCCGATGATGGCTCCCGCGGATGCCAAGGACGAGGGTGGGTGGACGAAGATCAAGCGCGATGACGGCACGATGCAGTGGGCGCATAACGGCAAGCCGATGTACACCTTCAAGATGGACGCCAAGCCTGGAGACGCCATGGGTGATGGCAAAGGCGGCATGTGGCACATGGCCAAGCACTGATTCACCGCAATACCTTGTAGGAGCAGGGCTTGCCCGCGAAGAGGCCCTTGAGACCGCTAAAAGCTTCGCTGGCAAGCCAGGCTCCTACAGGTTCCGTTGTGTCCTCTGGAACGGGTGCCTGGCTGGCGAGCGGGGTTGCTCAGCGCGCCGCGTAATCCAGCACCACACCCAGGAAAATCGCCAATCCCGCCCAGTGGTTGTGCAGGAACATCTTGAAGCAGAGCTGCGGGTCCTTGCCTCGGGTGACCCGGAATTCCCAGACAAAACATGCCGTGGCCGCTAAAAGCCCGATATGGAACCAGCCCCCCAGCTCGAACCGCGCCCCGGCCAGCAGCAGGCAGCCGAGCATCAGGCCCTGCAAGGTCAGGATGATCACCCGATCGGCCTCGCCGAACAGAATGGCAGTGGATTTCACGCCGATCTTCAGGTCGTCCTCACGGTCGGTCATGGCGTAATAGGTGTCGAATGCCACCGTCCACAGCACATTGGCGATATACAGCAACCAGGCCGTGGCGGGCAGGCTGCCGGTCTCGGCGGTGAAGGCCATCAGGATGCCCCAGGAATACGCCGCCCCCAGCACCACCTGCGGGTAATAGGTGTAGCGCTTCATGAACGGGTAGCAGGCCGCTACCGCCAGGGCACCGAAGGACAACCACACCGTGGTCGCGTTGGTGCACAGCACCAGCAGGAAACTGATTCCCATCAGCAGGGCGAACACCGCCAGGGCTTCCTTGCCGCTGATCCGCCCTGCCGCGATGGGCCGCTGCTCGGTGCGTTTGACGTGGCCGTCGACCTTGCGGTCGGCAAAGTCATTGATGGCGCAGCCGCCGGCGCGGGTCAGGATCACGCCGAGGGTGAAGATCAGCAGGTTGCCCAGCGACGGCACACCCTTGGCCGCGATCCACAGGGCGCTGAGGGTCGGCCACAGCAGCAGGTAAATGCCGATGGGCTTGTCCATGCGGGTCAGCTGGAGAAAGTCCCAGGCCCGTGGGTGCAGGCGGTTCATGGATTTGAGCAGGTTCAGGTACATCAGCAGTTCTCCCCACAGGTACTGACGGCGTGCCACAGGCTCGGCAGGAAAATCTCCGCCACCAGCAGGCTCAGCGGCCCGCGATTGAAACGTGAGCGGCGGCCCCAGAGATGATCGGCGCGATGCTCCGGCGGCAGCCAGGGCGCCGGGTAATGGCAGACTTCGATGGCCTGGCGTTCGAACGCCTGATCGCAGAACAGCAGTTCACCCAGTGAACGGCTACCCAACTCGTCCATATTCAGGCCGCCTTCGCGCAAGGCACTCTGCGCCGCGACGCTACGGGCGAACACCCAGGGCTGGCCGTGACCGCGCAAATAGACCTCGCGCACCCAACCCAGGCTTTCACCCGGCAACTCCAGCGCCGCGCACTCGTCGTCGCGCAACGGTTGCCAGCCTTCGAACAGCGGCGTGACACTGAAGGCGTTATCGGAAAGTGCTGTCAGACGACGAGTAAGAGACCCTTCGTCAAATAACCAGTCGAGGGTTGGTGCGTCTGGCGGGGTGGTCAGCCGGCTCTGCGTGAGCCAGGCGGGAGACGCTGGAACGGGGGCTTTGTGCGGCACGATGGGCAGTTGATTGGCAGCCAGTGAGGCGCCGAGCTTATCACAGGCGGTTCGGCCGTTTAGAGCGCCAGGCTGATCAACGCTGTCGATCGTGCTTGCATCGGCGGCCTTCGATCAGTACAAAACGCCCTGAGCCGGACGGCAACGCTGTGCCTATCGACTGTCCGTGCCGTTAAAAGCCTGGGAACCGAGGAAGTAACGAGATGAAGAAGTGGCAATGTGTGGTTTGCGGGCTGATCTATAACGAAGCCGACGGTTGGCCGGATGATGGCATCCTCCCCGGGACCCGCTGGGAAGATGTCCCCGCTGACTGGCTGTGTCCGGACTGCGGCGTCGGCAAGACGGATTTCGAAATGATCGAAATCGCCTGATCGATCAATTTTTAAACAGATGTCTATGGACTTGGAGAAAGGAATGAGCGCACCTGTCGTGATCGTCGGTACCGGGCTGGCCGGTTACAACCTGGCCCGGGAGTTTCGCAAGCTCGACAGCGAAACCCCGCTGCTGCTGATCACCGCCGACGACGGGCGTTCCTACTCCAAGCCCATGCTCTCCACCGGCTTCGGCAAGAACAAGGACGCCGATGGCCTGAGCATGGCCGAGCCCGGGGCCATGGCCGAACAACTCAAGGCCGAGATCCGCACCCACACCCGCATCAGCGGCATCGACCCGGGCCACAAACGCCTGTGGATCGGCGAGGAAGCGGTGAACTACCGTGACCTGATCCTGGCCTGGGGCGCGGAAACCGTGCGGGTGCCGGTGGAAGGCGATGCCCCCGAGGCGATCTTCCCGATCAACGACCTGGAAGACTACGCGCGTTTCCGTGCGGCGGCGGCGGGCAAGCAGCGTGTGCTGCTGCTGGGCGCCGGGTTGATCGGCTGTGAGTTCGCCAATGACCTGATCCTTGGTGGTTACCAGGTGGAACTGGTCGCGCCGTGCGAACAGGTCATGCCGACGTTGCTGCACCCGGCGGCGGCCGCCGCTGTGCAGGCGGGCCTGGAAAGCCTTGGTGCGCGTTTTCACCTGGGCCCGGTGCTGACCCGCCTGCAACGCAGCGGCGATCACCTGGAGGCGCATCTGTCGGACGGCGCCACCGTGGCCTGCGACGTGGTGGTCTCGGCCATCGGCCTGCGTCCGCGCATCGACCTGGCCGCCGCCGCCGGCTTGCAGGTCAATCGCGGGGTGGTGGTCGATCGCTACCTGAAAACCTCCCACGCCAATATCTACGCCCTGGGCGATTGCGCCGAGGTCGATGGCCTGAATCTGCTGTACGTCATGCCGCTGATGAGCTGCGCCCGGGCGCTGGCCCAGACCCTGGCCGGCAATGCCACCGCAGTGAGCTACGGCGCGATGCCGATCACCGTGAAGACGCCGGTGTGCCCGCTGGTGGTGTCGCCACCGCCCCGTGGCAGCGAAGGCGTGTGGACGGTCGAAGGGCAGGGCGCCGACATCAAGGCCCTGTGCCGCGACACCGGCGGCCGGCTGCTGGGTTATGCCCTGACCGGCGGCGCGGTGATGGAAAAACTGGCCCTGAACAAGGAGCTTCCGCCGTTGCTGGCGTAAATACCGGTCCTTCTGTCGTAAACACCCGCTTCTTGCCCCTACAAAGGTCGTAACGAGACTGGCGCGGGGCCTTGCCTCGTGCCATCCTCACTCCCGTCTGCCGCAGAGTAGAGCCTGCGGTGCCTTGGGCGCTGTTCCGGAAGAACAGCACGGACATAACAACAAAAAACCGTCAAAGAGGCTTCATTATGCGTAAACCAGAACTCGCCGCTGCAATTGCTGAAAAAGCGGACCTCACGAAAGAACAGGCCAGCCGTGTGCTCAACGCCGTCCTCGAAGAAATCACCGGCGCGCTGCACCGCAAAGACAGCGTCACCCTGGTAGGTTTCGGCACCTTTCTGCAGCGCCATCGCGGTGCCCGTACCGGCAAGAACCCGCAAACCGGCGAGCCGGTGAAGATCAAGGCCAGCAATACCGTCGCATTCAAACCGGGCAAGTCGCTCAAAGATAGCGTCAACCCGTAAGCGTCAGGTACCACTCCCGGAGCAACGGGAGCGCTGTAGAAAAAATGGGCACGCCGATAGGATCGGGTGCCCATTTTTCATTCTGGCGGTGCTGTCGCAAGGCCCCCCACTGTTCAGTGTCGAATCAACAATCTGCAGACGACCGGATGGCCATGTGGGAGCGGAGCTTGCGCGCGAAGAGGCCGGTGAGAACGCTAAAAGCTTCGCGGGCAAGCTCCGCTCCCACTTCAGGTACGTGTTCCGCCATCAGAATATCGTCGTGCCCAGCCTTTGTGTGCTGGCTTGTCGGGATGTCGCATCGCGGCGATGGTGGTCTCAGGGGCTCGGCAGTGCTGCCAAGCAAGCGGTTGCCGCCTCGACCACCACTTCCAGCTGGCGCTCCTCTGCGTGGGAAAAGTCACCGTATTGCGCCATGGCCCGGCAGGTCGAGAGCCGTTCCGTTGTTCCTGAATATCGTCCACCAGCGATTCAGGGCATGCGCATCAGCGCCGTGCGCAGGCGCCGAATCAGGATCGGGTCGCCCAGGCATTGTGTGGGCGTCAGGTTATCCAGTGCCGGGACAGGTTGCTCGAGCCACCATAAGCTTTCCTTGAGCCCTCTCTTGCCATAGAGAATTACGGCCATGTCCAGATGTCCGTCCATGGCGGAGGCCAGCTGCCGTGCCTGCTCATCGAGATAGTCCTCCTCGTAGAGGGTGACCAGCGCTTGCCAGCTGGCATCGCCGGGATAATCGTTTTCCAATTGTTCCATGATTAGAACCCGTCGAAGGCAATAAGGTTGGACCCGGTGGGATTTCGGGCAGAAGGGGCGAGTATTCCATCATAGCCGTTGGCCTTGGCCCAACTGCCCACCTGATGGGTCACGTCGTATTTGGAGCCGGTAATGTCTTTGAGTGACACGCCCAACTGATTGCGGACCTTGGCGTTGGTCAGGTCCAGTACATTGTCGAGTTGGACTTTCTTGCTCACCAGTATTCGTGTCGACAGGTCGACTTTCCAGTGGGTAACTTCCGCCATGGCGGTCTTGCGCGAGTTGGCCCCGTAGACGCCGCCCAGTCCGGCGTTGGTATAGCGGTGGGTTGCGGCGACGTTCCACTTGTGGGCCGTCCAGGTGGTGCTGACCCGGCTGGGTTCCTCGAAACGATACACGGTGCGTTTGACCTTCCGGCCGGGCGGCGGTGTACCGCATTTCATCAGACCCAGCGGGTCGCTCCAGCCTTGCGGGTTGGGGGCATACTGGTAGGCATTGAGGCCACCGGCCAGGCCCATGGGATCCGGTGTGGTGAAGCGTCCTATATCCGGGTCGTAGAAGCGAAAGGTGTTGTAGTGCAACCCGGTTTCACGGTCCAGGTACTGGCCCTGGAAGCGCAGGTTCTGCTCCTCGATGTAAGAGGGCTCGCGGACTTCTTCGACAGTGGCACCCCAGACCCGGTAGCGCGCTTGCCACAGCGTGCTGCCATCGGCTTCGGTCAGTTGCTGCGGCAAGCCGCTGGGATCGTTCTGGTAGTAACGCACCTGTTGGTGCGCGCCATGGCCATCCACCCGGGCCAGCGGCTCGTAGCTGTCATCCGCATAGAGGTAGAGGCTGCGCTGGTTGTTCTTCTGCTCCTGGAGCAGGCGCAGGCCATCCCAGGTGAAACGGGTTTCGCCGAGCAGATAACCGTTGTGATCATGCTCGGTCTTGGCAATACGCCGTCCCAATGGATCGTAGTGCATGCGGACCACGGTTTCCCGCGTGCCCTCCTGGCTCCGTACTTCGATCAAACGGCTCTCGGCGTCATAGGCAAAGCGTTGTAGCCGACGTCCGGCGCTGCGTTTTTCGATCATCCGCCCGAAGGCATCGTAGCGATAGCGCTTGTCCTGGTAGGCCAACAGGAGGTTGTGCTCGACCCGCCCGATACCGGCTGGCGGACTGTCGAGCAGGTTGGCGGCGGCGTCGTAGGTGAACGTTTCGCGCAGGCCCTGGACGTTGTCCTGGCTGGCAACGATCCGGCCGGTGGCATCGTAATGCAGCAACTGACGGTGTTCGCTGCTTGGCTGTCGGTCGCGACGGCTGATCAGGTTGTCGCTGGGGTCATAGTCGAAATGCTGCTGCACCGCTGCCGGCAGCTGCATGGGTTGGCCGACTGAACGGCGCGACCGTGAGCGCAGGCGTCCGCTGCGGTCGTACTCGCTGCGGGTGTTGATCTGGCCCTGGGTACGCAGCACTTCGCGGTGCAGGCTGTCGCGCTCGAAGTCGCTGATGACCTGCCCGTCGAGGTTGATCTGGTGCAGGTGACCGCTGCCGTAATACAACCGATTGAGCCAGCGGCCATCGGGTAGCTGCGTCTGGATCAGATTGCCCAGCTCGTCGTAATGATGCTGCAGGTTGCCCGCCGAACTCCGTTCTTCCAGCAATTGGCCGAGGGCGTCATAGGCGAAACCGAGTGTTTGCGCGTTGCCGTCGTTATCGGTAAAGGTGACGGCGGTCAGTTGGTCCAGTGGGTCATAGCTGTATTCGGTGCGCCCGTCGTCGGTGACCTTGGCGATCAGGCGCCCACAGGCGTCACGCTCGAGCCGGTGCACCACAGGCTCCATGGAGCGTGGCGGTACTGGTGCCGGGATGAGCTGCACGACGCTGACCTGGTTCAGTGCATCGTAATCGAAGCGACGAGCGCTGCCGTCCAGGTCCCGTTGCTCGGTCAGACGATTGTTGGAATCCCAGGCAAATTGGTAGCGCTCACCGTTCTCGTTGGTCAGGGCCAGCAAACGGCCGTAGTGGTCGTAGCTGAACTCCACTTGCCGTCCCTGGGCGTCGATCCGCTGGCGTACCTGGCCGCGTCGATCATGACGGTAGTGCGTGGTTTGCCCCTCGGGATCGGTATAGCTGCTGACCTGCCCGCCAGCATTGCGCCGATACTGATCGGCACGCCCGTCCGGCCACTGGCTGCCAAGCAAGCGGCCCAGGGCATCGTACCGATACTCCGTGCGTTCACCGAGAGCGTCGGTGACGCTGCTGAGCAAGCCGCGAGCGTCATAGTTCAACCGCGTGGGGTGGCCTGTGCAGTCGATGTGCTCGACCACCTGGCCGAAATTGTTCCAGCGTAGCTTTTTGCTCTTGCCGGCGGGGTCGATGATTTCTACCGTCTGACCGTGGGCATCGTGGCGATAGCGCGTGACCTGCCCCAGCGGGTCAACTTCCCTTGTGCAATTTCCACGCGGATCGTAGTGGTAGTGCCAACTGTTGCCGGCGCTATCGGTTTCCACTCGCGGCAGTGCCCAGTGTTCCAGCCACACGGTCGATTCGCTGCGACCCAGTGGGTCGACGGTTTCACTGAGGTTGCCGGCTTCGTCGTAGCTGAACTGGTATTGCCCGCCCCCGGGGTCGGTCGCGCCGAGCAACTGGCGTTCATCGTTCCACTCGAAGGACCAGGTGTGGCCCAGGGCGTCGGTGTAGCGGGTAATCTGGTGTTGCGGATTCCAATACCGGGTACCGACCCGCCCCAGGCCATCGGTGACACGGGTGATACCAGCGTCCAGGTCGTAGTCGAAGTGGTAATCGTCGCCATCGTCGGTCCAGTGCCGGATGACTCGCCATTCCCGCTCCTGAACCCTGGCCCACTGGTAGAAACAGCGCAAGCCGACGGGGAGTCGATGTTCGATCAGACGTCGCTCGGCGTTGTAGGCGAAGCTTCGCTGCACCTGCCCGGTGATATCGCGAACGTGTGCCAGATCACCTTGTACGTCGTAGTCGTAGTGCACCAGCACTTCGCGGGACTGGTCGGGATAGACGCGTTCGATCCGGCTGATTCGGCGTGGCCGCTGGGAGCTGTAGATCGGTTCCACTTGCACCAGATCGAAAGTGTCGCGCAGCCGAATCAACCGCCCCGACTCGTCGTAGTCGAGATAGATTCGGTTGTCGTTACGGTCGCCCAATTGGCTCAGGCGCAGACGGCCAGGTTCGCCTGGGGCTGGATCGAACAGTCGGTAAAGTCCCTCGTCGCTCTCGATCAGCAACTGGCCGTTGCCATGGCGCCGGACGCTCAGGCCTTCACCGGGACTGAACACCGCGCTGCCCGGTGCGATCGAGCCCATGTCGAGGCGGCGGGCCTGTTCGTCGATATAGATCAGTCGCTCGCCGCCTTCGGGGTGAGCCGTAATCTCGACGCAAACCTCATAAGGCACGCTCCAACCCGCCCCGAACAGCCCGTTGCGACGTTCGTCATGGCTGTTGTAGAAGCGTTGCCACTCCAGGGGCAGTAGCCCTGGCAGGGCGAAATCCAGGTCGTCGAGGCCGCCCAGCACCTTGGCCCCGGTGGCGGCGTGTACCGGGTTGGGCGAACCGACGATGGCATTGGTCAGCGCGCCGATGGCCTGGCTGGTGACGAAGGAGTTGACCCCGGCCAGCAACATGCACGGCAGGTTGCTGAGAAATTTGCCCTTGCTGCCCTTGAGCATCATCAGCGCGGTGATCGCCAGGCCGATGCCGGGTGTCTTGCCACTGCGGATTTCGCGTACCACCACCGAGCCGCCGCCGATGGTGACATTGGGTGAGATCAGCCCGGACGAAACGACGGTGGCGTCACAGGTGCTGCGGTCGCCACTGCGCACGGCGGGCTGACCGTTGATGCTGACCTTTTTCGAGCCTTCGGCGAGAAACTGCGGCGGCATCGGCGGATGCTTCATGCAGGTCACCAGGTCCAGCGGCTTGGGCACGGCGCCGGGGGCGGGCGTTGCCACCGTGGGTCGCCACATCTGGGCAAAGAAGCCCTTGGCGATATCCAGGTAGCTGGCTTCAGGGGCGGGTTCCTCGCTGTCCGGTGTACCGGCCGCTTCGACATGGGACGGCACCGCACCGGCGGCGCGGGCGGCGGGAATCGAGTTGATCAGGGTGTCGGTGGAGCCGGTGAGGATGGTGGCCTGCACCGTGGGCGGAAAGAGCGCGTTGCCGATGCCCTCGCACATCTTGCTCAGGCCCTTGTCGGCGCCGGTCTTGCTCATCGCCACGCCGACAATGACCCCGACCACGGCTCCGAGCACACAGGCCCCGAGCCCGCCGGTGGCGACGGTGATCCCGGTGGCGGCAACCACGGCTGCGGTGGCCAGTGCGCCGATGGCGACGTTGGCCGCGACCTCGAGCACACCGCCGAGAATATCGGCCATCATCGAGGTATGGGACAACGCGTCGCCCAGGCGGGCAGCCCAGAGCGGGTCAGACATGAAAGGTCATCAAGACAGGTGGTCCATCATCAGGTCAAGAGCGGTGCGGAGTATGAATGATCTGATGTTGGTGGGAAATTATTCCTACTGCGATTGCGGGGGTGGATCACAGTTGTCGAGCAAATAGCGGGCGCACGCTCTCACAAACGCCGCACCCGCTTTTGTGGGAGCCGGCTTGCCGGCGATGACGTCCGGATAGACGGCGCGAGGCTTGCGGGCCTCATCGCCGGCAAGCCGGCTCCTACAAGGGTTGTATTTCAGCCTGCATTCACCTGAAGCAGCTGCAACGGAGCATGCCTCTCGCCGGCCTCGATGAGCAGCCCATCGACCTTCTTCAGCGCCGTCAACAAGCTACCCACGCTGCGGGCATTGAGCCGCACGCCATCGGTGAAGGCCTTGTTGATCGAGACCATGACACTGGAAACGCTCTCGTCCGCCTGCGCCTCCAGCAAGTTGTCCCGCAGGTGAGTGATCAGCTCCTTGAAATGTGGATCGTCCAGGGAAAGGGGGGCTTCCAGATCGTGCTTCTTCAGGGTGCTGATCAGCAACCCCAAGGCCACGCTGGCCCGCATCAACGCTCTTTCTCGTGCATCCATTCGCTGTCTCCTGTGTCGAGGTCCGGCTCTAGTGACGACTCAAGGATAGACCACGCTGGGGATGGTGCTTTTGAAGGGGCGGGTGAGCGACGACTGGTCTGGTAGTAGCACTCTGCACCAGAGCGTTTCATTGTTTTTCCGTTGGGGCCGCGCGGGGTTTCGATCATTTAGGATGATGGTTTGGATATTTGAAAAATATATGATTCTCGTAGAGGGTATTTCCGCCATGTTTGAAAAGCTGAACGATCAGGTAGCAAGCTCTGCTCGGTTGTTATCCGAATGCCATGAAAAAATCAAAGATGACAGTGATCTTAAAGATCGAATGGCGTTGATTGATGAGCTTTACTCACATGCGGACAGCGAAGATCATGCGGCTGCGCGCTTTGCGGAGTTGGTGGCTGATCGTGTGTATGAATATGAGACCGAAACGGTTCTGGTCCCTTATTCCTCTCAGTCGCAAGCGTTGGCATTTCTGATGGATGAAAGAGGGATTAAGCAAAAGGATCTTTCTGCCATTGCGACTCAAAGTGCGATTTCTGAGATTTTGAACGATAAAAGAAAAATGACTGTTGCGCAGGTAAAGAAATTTTCCGAGTTTTTTAAAGTCCCTGCTGAATTTTTTATGCAGGGTGTTGTTTAGTTTGAGCGAGGTGTTATCCCGATAACGCGCTGAGAAATGACAGGCTGATTGTTACCGGGATTTTCAGAGGGGGCGGATAAGACTCTGCTTACCGCCTGGGAAGTTTATGAAGGCGACGCAGGATTGGGCGAGGACGAACCCTCCAGCAATGCATCCACCACCGCCCGAGCCACTTCCACCGAATGCAGCATGCCCCAGAACAGCGCTCGTTCGACGGGGTTGGTATGCAGGCTGATTTCGTCGCCATTGAGTTCCGCTGTTTCGAGCAGTCGCGACACGTAGGTCAGCGCATCCTGGGCATTGATGCCCGGTTGGATGGCAAACAGCGTGGGCTTGCAGGGATCTTCGGGGATGACGGGTTTGGAGGAAGTGACGGCGAGGGCACTGAGTAATCCTGGCGTATTTGCCGGACCCGACTCAGCCTCGCTGGAAGGGACGTCAGAGATTTTACGCAGATATACCGCCTTTTCGACCGTGCTAGGTGCTTGGCGAGTGAGAGGCAGATTGGGGGTAATGTTATTTGTCATTGTTAGGCTCCTTAAACAGCCGCTTTTGCGACGCTGTGTGCCTATTCACAACCGGGCTGCGAACCCCGTATCGCTGAGTTTTCGGCGACAAATAAACGGTAGCTTATCACTGGTGGTGCAGGCGATATCCCTCATACGCTGAAGTATGTGGGAAATACGAATATTTTTTGTGGGGTGTTTCATCTGTTGGCGGCGGGTGGGGCGAGCATGGTGTCGGATTGGTAAGTCTGTACCGCAGACTCCCATTTTTTTATTCGCAAAGTGAGCGTGTGATGAAACTTGCATAGCGAGCGGTACTCATTGCCGTGGCGTGAGTTATCAGGATTCGCCGCCTGTCCAGTGGGGCGTAGCGGTCATTTGTGATTCGCTGAGGAGATGGCGCTAGGGTTTGTAGGATAAGTGCTCCTGGAATGTAGAGCAAAAAATAGAAAGGACTCTCATGAAATTCGGTAGATTGACTCGCTATGGAGTGGGTGAGAATATGTGGTGGTAAACAGGAGGGATGATTATGGCGCTTCACAAAGCTCTGGATGTAGCGAATTGGTTTATAGCGAAGTGCGCTGAGTCGGGCGATCTCATTACACATTTGAAAGTTCAGAAGCTGCTTTATTATGCGGAAGCCTGGACTCAGACGCTTATTGGTAAAGAACTTTTTTCTGAACAAATTCAGGCTTGGGCTCATGGGCCGGTAGTTCCTGAAGTGTTTCAGGAGTTTAAGAAGCACGGATGGAATCCTCTGCCAGCTCCCGAAGATCAAAAAATCCCAGTCGTTTCCGCTGAGGCCGAAGACATACTGGTTCAGGTTTTTGACGCCTACGCTGACCTGCCTGCAAAAACACTTGAGGACATGACTCACAAAGATGCGCCATGGGTTAAAGCTCGAGGTAGTTTGAGCCCGGAGGAGCGCTGCGAGGTCATTATGCCAAAATCTGAAATTTGCGAATTTTTCAGAGCGAAGTATGCGGCGGAAATCGATGGCTAGCAGCAGGTTACCCAAGAATAAAGTAAGCGAGGAAGTAAGAATAATTGAGAAAGAAGACGTTGCTGCTACCACTGCGCTGGAAAGAAAAATATATGACCTTCCCGTCTTTAAGAAAGATGGCGCGCGTGAGGGACCATTAAATAAAAACCGTACGTGGTTTTAAAGTATTTCCAAAAAGATTGGGAGTGTTTCTCCGCTTGGACAAAAGATGAGCTTGGTCAATTTTCTAATTTTCTGGCAACACTAGGTAGGCATACGTGGGACAGCGTATACAGGAGTGGAGGCAAGGGCCGGAATAAAGCGGGTTTGGGTTGTACGCCCTATAAGGTTGAGGACATGAAAGCAGGTGGTCCTGTAGTGGTCTACTAACCCCGG
>NZ_JACAQA010000037.1 GCF_013385425.1 Pseudomonas gingeri
GGAGCTTGCCCGCGAAGGCGTCAGTACAGACACCGCAAAACCCGGGACGCGCACTGTTTTTGACCTTTATGACAGAAAAGTGAAAATAAGCGTTGACGGGAAATTCCACGGCTCTATAATTCGCCCCACTTCCGGCGCAGTCGAAACGGAAAAGCCTTTGAGATTCAACGAGTTACAAAGGTTTTGAGGGTTTTGACAGGCGGGTCGCTTCAGTTCATCGAAGCGTGGAAGTAGCTGAAAAGGCAGTGTGTTTTCGCCTCTTCAGCGGTTCGATCCTCTCGGTCGAAAGCGGTGTAAAAGAGGTGTTGACAGCAGCGTGTAACGCTGTAGAATTCGCCTCCCGCTAACGAGAGATCGAAAGCGCAAGTGGTTGAAGTTGAAGAGGAAACTCTGAAAACTTCTGAAAATAATCACTTGACAGCAAATGAGGCTGCTGTAGAATGCGCGCCTCGGTTCAGCGAACAGCTCAACCAACCGCTCTTTAACAACTGAATCAAGCAATTCGTGTGGGTGCTTGTGGAGTCAGACTGAATAGTCAACAGATTATCAGCATCACAAGTTACTCCGCGAGAAATCAAAGATGTAACCAACGATTGCT
>NZ_JACAQA010000038.1 GCF_013385425.1 Pseudomonas gingeri
ACTGCGTTTTCACACAGTCTGCTATAGGCGGTTTGTTGTTTACGTTTTCTTTTGCAGTATATGCCCATAGGCCGTCGCGAGGTTCCGGTACTGCTCCAGTGATCCCCGCCAATGAGATCAATGCTATCGAGGGGGGCACTTGCGTGTCAAGCCTGAATAAGTAACCTACGTAAGCGGAACGGAGCTATTGGCCTAGCCGCCAGCAGGCTCGCCTTCAATCTCGGAGTACAATTCACGCAGCTCATCCACTGCCTTCTGCAAGCAACCTCCCCCCATCCGCTTATCCCAGTCATTTGCAACCTCATTCACCAAGGCAAGCTCAGTCCTTTCAAGCTCCAACTGCGCAATTTTCGCGTTGGCTGCCTCCAGGGCAGCATGCATCGGCGCGAGTGTGGTTATCTGCTGCTGAGCCGCCGCCAGCCTATCTTTGGTCTGCTGGTAATCGGTCACACCAATGGTGTGGGTCAGACACCCTTTCAGCAATTCCTTTTCATCAGGAGTGAGGCGAAGCACGTAGTTGAGGTTGCGACCTTTGCGTTTCACTCCTCGCACCTCATAGTCTGTGATGGGAGGCAAAATCCTGCTGGCTGATACGGACTCAATCATGCTCGAAATCACCCAGCTTTGTTTTCCGCTGGAGCCCCACACGGTGAGCTGATCCAGGGTGTCACGAGATAGCTGGAAAGTAGTCTTGTCGTTGGGACTCTGGGGATCAGAAGTGACCGGAGCCACTTGAACGACGTTCCGGTTAACACGAACGACCACAGCCAAACGCCGCTTGTGCATTTCTCCCTTCTGCAAGGTATCCGAATAGCGTTTATTCGTTTTCAGCAACCCATCTTCCCGACCGATAGCCTGGATGAACCCGTAGTCAACTTCGACCACGGTGCCGCTCTGAATGATCTTGCTAAGGGATGACCCTCTTTTTGTCATTGTCTTCTGCAGATACTCCTCTGGGGGCCCTTGAAATATTTTGCTCAGGGTCACTGCGTAAACCACGGGTGACGCAGTTGGAAGTGACACCAAACACACACCCTCAACGTGCCAACGGTAGTTGTCCACACCAGTGAACTTCTTGATACAGAACACCTTGTGGGCAGCAGAACTTGGGAGCAAAACCTCAGAGATTGACTCGAGTGTCTCTTTACCTAATGGGGTCAGACAAACTGTACCAGAGAGCCCGGACTTAGCTTGCTGGTAATATCTGATGACAATGGTATCCATCTACGTCCCTGATCTATTCCGCTCTCACAAAGGGCGTCAACGAAAAACCCCGCACAAAATGCCAGGGCTTGCGCTCAAGTTTGTAATGGGTTGTGAACGCCGGCTATTCGTCAACCCGCCGCCTGACCACTTCCAGCAAATCCGCCCCCTCCCGGAGCAGCAGATACGCAGCACTGGTGAATCGGTACAAGTCGTTATCTTCAAGACAGGTGATGCTCACGGACGTGATGCTTTCCAGTAGATCGGTACCTGCCTTGATGCGCTGCTGCGCGCATTCCAACAACTGAGCTACGGGGACGTGACTGTCGATCAACAGGACAGGGCGGTTGGGAAGATTGGTTTGCAGCGAAATATATTGCGCCATATTACATAACTCCTGAATTGACGATCCGGCAAATTAAATAAACCGACAGACCTGAAGGTCTCCCGCACACAGTCACCATGAACTGCAATCGCCAGGGCCAATAGCACCCACGAAAAGACATGATACAACTGTGCCTAATTTGTTTCGGATCGCCAAATCCAGTCACTGGTTTGTGCAGCAACATGCTGAACTATAGGGGGCAAAATTCAAGGTATGCAAGCCGCCCAGGGTGAAGATTATAACTGGTTGTAACAGCCTGCCGTGACTCATCGGCCGCAGAAGACGGTTTTTGAGCTTACAGCCCCAAAGCCCATAGCGGAGCTTTACTCCATCGTGCCGAAGGAGGACAGAATCAGACCTAAACGACAGGCAAAATAAAGGCCGCTATAAGCGGCCTGAGTGCAACCAAGAAAACACTCGCCTGGATAACTTGTAACTCAGCCAGCGCATCAGTACTTTCTTGAGTCAGAGCCTACGCCATCCCCAAGGTCAAGATCAGGGTCATTCGTCATAGGGCAACAACCATGGCCGCAGCCCTCTGAACCCCCTAGACCACCCGAGTAAAATACACCGTGACCTGCCCGGTATCCCCCGAGCGCTGTAGCCCCGCGATCAGCTTCACCAGGCGCCCCTGCTCCATGGCCTCCTTGACCGGCTTGAGCAGCGCGCGCTGACCCAGCGGCCTCAAATCGAAATGTCGGTTGAACCAGCCATCCGTCAACTGTCGTGGGCCCCCTTGGTAGCGGGTCATGGGTATCGAACGCTTGTCGGTCCATTTGAGCATGATGTAGTAGAGATGCTCCGAGTTCGGGTGAGTACAGAACAGGTTGACCGTATTGAAGGACTGGGATTTCGGGACCTCGGTCACGACAAAGCCATGACGATGCAAGATGTCGATCACGGCGTTCTCGCTGTTCGAGGCCAACTCGGCAATACGGGCCGCCCCCCTGGCGTCGAAAAGCCGGGGATTAACGGCCTGGGGCGGATCGAAGTCCAACCGGGAAAAGCCCGCTGTATCGGCCGCACCACCGATGCGCAGGTAAGTCTGCCCCAGGGGCCGGGCATCGAGTTCGCGCAACAGCACATCCATGCGCACGCCCCGCGAGCTCCAGGCTTCCTGTGTGCGCTTGAGCGCGACCATCCGGGTCGCCGTGGCCGACGAATACTCCATATCGGTTCGCTCGATCAACCGACGGGCCGTCTTGCGCAGACTCACCGGCGTCATGCCCGCCAGGGGTTGCGCCAGGGACTGCTCCAGAGGCTCGTTGAACAAGGCGGAACGCACTGTCCAGCTCTGGCTGCGCGGATCAAAAGTAGCCGGTACCGGCTGTTCATCCAGACGCGTCCACCAAAGGTTGAAGTCGGCCTCGGCATGGGCAGACAACGGAACGGGACGTTTCAGAAAAACGATATCGGGATGAACCCCGGAACCATCGGGAAGCAGTTCGAAATAACGATCATCGATCTTCAGCAGTCGAACGTGTTCAGCCCCCCGCCGTGCATACAGCCCCCGGCTCGCCGACAACTCCACGACCTGGTCGCTTTCCAGGACCAATCCCCGGGTCTTCCAATCCACGGGCAACAAGGCCGGCCGGCGGGTCATCCATTCCAGTTGCAGCACGGGAGCACCGGCGGACTCCGGCAACGCAGGCCGCGTCCAGGGTTGCCACATCGCGCGACTGGGGCCCGGCTGCGGCTCGGGCGCATCGGCACGCAACAGGTGTTCGCCCGGCTCGCGGATATACAGAATCAGCTCATTGTCCTGTACGGCGGTTTTCTTCAAGCGCAAGGCACTCTCGCCCTTCGGCCGGTAGACCTCGTAGCCGGTGCTGCCATCGGTGATGAACTGCACGCCGTTTTTCGCGTAGCTGCCGGCATTGGCCGGACCGTGCAGGGCCACCGCATCGTCAGGGGGAATCTTCGCTTCATACCCCGGGAGCAAGGGCTTGGGCTTTGACGCAATCTTCGTTTTCAGGGCCATCGCGCCTTTCTGAGACAAGCCCTGCCGACGATCGAGGGTCCGCAAGGCCGCGCGCGACCAGCCTCCACGACCGACCCGTAGCGGCCGGGAGACCGCACCGACACCCTTGCTCAGCGGGTAGAAGGTCAACGCGGCGTCGACCAGCGTCATGTGCACCGCCTTGAAGAGTTCGAAGGCATCGCGCGGATCACCGCTACGGTGAAACTGACGCACAGCCACCGCCGTCTCCCGGACATTGACCGCAATACTGACCACGGGCACCACCGACAACACCCTGAGCCAGTAGGCCGAGCGCTGTTCGCGTTCACGCAACTCGCGCAGCTGGGACAATTGTCGAGCCGAATTCGACACCATCCGGGCCCGCTGCTGCGCCCGCAGGACAAAGGCATGCGCCAGCACCAGCGACAGGTCCCAGCGTTGGGTTTTCCTGAACCGCAACCAGCGTCCGGGATTTTCCGCGATCTCGCGCTTCACCTCCTTTTCCAACGCCGCGGAATCCGGCACGGGTTGCTCCGGCTCGCTCGTCCACCAGCTCTTGATGGCCTTGAACAGCAAAGTGGGTTTGACCATGGCAATCGGACCTGCCCCCAAAGGCGTCAGGCCGATTGGCCGCCGATCATCGCGCGCAGGCGCCAGGAGCCTTGAGCGCAGCGCCGGGTCTTGCTCGGCGGGATAACCCTCGATGACTTCCGCCTCCCAACCGGCCGCCAGCCTTTGCACAATGTCCGCCACCCGCTGCGGCGCCCGCTCGATATTGACCAGTGCCCGTTGCGCCGTCGCCAGGTCGGCGTGCTCGGTCAGCACCTGCTCATGGGGAGCGCCCGGCAAATAGATGAGCGTTCTTGCAGAAACCTTGTCGTGGATGGCCACGGCATTGCCCACATGCCGGGCCCAGGCAAAACCCCGGCCGGCAAAGGTGACAAAGTGCAATTCGAGTTCAAGCTGCTCGGTGCGCAGGTCGGCGGCAGACTCCGCATTCAGGGCCCTCTCGAAAGTCTCGGCGGCCCAGTCGCTGAGCCCCTGTTGCCGAGCGCTGAACAATTCCATTCGGGCCCGCTGCCTGACCAGCCGATACAACAGCACCTGATCGAATGCCCGTAGCGGTTCGAGCCTGGGATCATCGACGCCGTAAAAAGCCCGCTGGATCAGGGTGTCGTAGTGGCCGCCAAGATCGAGTGCCGAAATCGTCGCCATCAGATAATCCGGCGTCAGTCGCTGTTGCCAGGTGCGATCCAGTATTCGTCCATGCTGCAACCGACGTTTGGTCGCGGGCGCTTGCGGATCGAGGTTTTCCAGGGCCAGGCGCAAGAAGCTGTAGGTCGTGCGCCCCTCGCTGACCACCGTCTTCGGACCCGCCTCGCCCACCGTGCGTTCAGGATGCCCGGCCCACACCCGCTCGACGCTGTCGGGAAGGTCGAACAGCGGCTTGTCGATATCCAGTTCCGGGTAAAAACCATCGCGCTTGAGCTGCTCGATGATGCTCTCCCGGGCAAAGTCGTCCAGGTCCGGTAGCTGGAGTTTCAGCTTGAGCTCCTGGGCATGCATATTTCTCTGATAGCGGGCCAACAGTCGCGCGTACTGCTGGCGGACCGGGCGGGCTGCCGTCGGCAGCCAGTCGGGAAGGCCTTGCGCCTGCTTCGCACCGAGCTGCAGCAGCGCAATATTGTCCAGCGCGCGCTCGCGGGCATCGTGATCCGGAACGCCCAGGTTCTCCTCCAATTCATGGGCCAGCAGTTGCAGGGAACTGTGGGCGTCGCCAATTTCAGAGAACGGCCGCAAACCGCTCTCGACCAACCGGCAGACCCGCAGGTGGTCCTGGATCTGTTGCTGGAGTCCCTGTTGCAGGGCGTCCCTTTCAATCGCTTGATAGTGGATGGGAATCCGCTCGCCGTCAGGCCGTCCCCGCACCCAGCGACGGGCCTCGCCACGCCGGTCCCGGGCAATCAACGGCCAGAAGCTTTCGCACTCTGGGCTGCGCAGGCTGACGTCCAGCTGTTGCGAGAGACTGTCGAGGGTCATGAAGCGTTGCAGCCCGCCCAGACGTCCCGGCACAAACAGCAGTGCCGATACGCTCAAACGCGGATCGGCCAGCGCGGCTCGGGTGCTGATGACGCAGGCGCCCGTCAGCGACCACCCTGAGGCCGCCGGCCCCAGGCCGATCGCGGCGACCACTGTCTCACTGGCCAGACGCACATCCGCCACAGGCTGTGGCAGCACATCAAGCAGGCGCGCCCGTTCCTCCTGATCGAGCAGCCCGAGCTGATGCTGCATCTTCGCCTCGTGCAAAAGCCCCTGGCAGCGCCCGCTGAGCAACTTGTCTGAAAGATCGTTCCCCGTCTGGTCCCGGGCGTTCCAGAATTCGGCCTGGCCGTATCGGTCCCTGTCCTGAAGCAGGCCCTGGACATAAACCACCAGTTGTCGCCAAAGAGTGTGGCGTGTCAGCAACTCGCCATAGGCCGGCGTGTCGCGCCCGGGGTCCTGTTCATCGAGCAACTTGAGGAGGCCAAGCTCCTGCTGCCGAACCTTGCCCTGGCGCAGGCGCACGGGAAGATCAGCGGCCAGGTGGCCGAAGCTGATTTCCAGCCTCCGACGACGCTCATCATGTCGAAGCCTTTGTGCAAGCATCGTCCTCAGGGGCGGCAAGCCGGCCAGCGCCGCACGCGACTCCTGCATGGCGTCCACCGCCTGCAGCGGCGTCAGGCGCCCGACATCGATCACCCTGTCGGGCAGCATATACGCCCTGTTGAGCAACAACGCGGCGGCCCACTCGTTGGCCAACTGGGTATCCAGCCGGCTAAGGGCACTGTGGGCCAGGGCATCGCCGCCAAGCTCGGTCCCCCCCTGGAAGCGGTAGGCCAGGGCTGGGCCATCCGGTTGGGGGAACAACTGATGGCGCTCTTGCAGCGCAAGCAACTGCCAGGGCCGATAATTCCCCGGTTCGTTGAACAGCTCCGCGAGCCGGTGTTGCATCTCGGCGTGGCTGGCAAACTCGAAAAACTCCTCCAACACCCCAGGCACGAAAATCAGCTGCCTCCCCCGCTCGGCGCTACCGGAACCCCGCAGGTGCAAAGCGCCGCTCAAGACCACCGTTGCCGCCCCCGTTCCCGGCCAGACCAGCTCCGACACCCTGAGTCGCCCCCAGCGGCCGCCGGCAAGCGCCCGCGCTTGCGGGGTCGGAGCGTCCAGCAGGCCCATCAGCATGTTGAATCCGGCAGCGGACAAGGCATCGGTGCCATAGGCCAACAGGGCCTTGTCGTGAAACTGCAGCTTGTGCAGCTCGATCAGGCGCTCGCGCCGTGACAGAGGGCTATCGCACGCCGGCTCATGCCAATAGCCGCGCAGGGCCGTGTCGAAACGGGAAGACAACCCTAAGCGCTTCAGACGTGCCAGCACCTGCTCCGGGTCCAGTGCCAAAAGCCTCTCCGGTTCGTCAGCCAGACTCAGGCGCACGGCATGACCCGGCACCAGGGACAGGAACGGATTGCGCAACAGCGACATGGCCACCTGCGCCAGGGTCCGCGCCGTTTGGCCGTCGCCGGAATGCAACGGCGGGGCGAACACCAGTTGGTGCGGATCGTGTCCGAAGGCCTCGGTCAGGATCTGCTTGAGCAATGCACCGATCCGCGGCGCTTGCGCGAAGAGCTTCCTGAGTTGATGCTGACTATCGAGCCCACGCACCAGCGCCGCCTGGAGCCGGTTGAGCAACAAGCTGGGGCGCTCCGCGGTCGCAATACGTTCATCGAGTTTCTCAGCGAGGCGCTCCAGGGTGGCGCCACGGGGATCGGGTAAAACCGCTACCGGCTCGACGGGCTCCCCGGGAGGGTCCGCTACGGAGGTTTTCATAGGATTTCCCTTGTTCCATGGAAAAAGGGAAAAGCGTAGAGCGCGAAACGACGTCCCCGTGCACTAGATAGTTAAGGTGCGGGCCTCACCGCGAACCGGCGCTACAGCGACGGGCGATTGCCGTCATCCTCCGATGGCAGCTGGATGATCGCAGGCGCGGCCAGCGGCAGCTCCTGCGGTTCAACGCGATACAGCGGCGTAATCACTTCAAGCACCCCGCCATGCTCATCGTGATGCACGATCATCGTCGCCGACTGGCGCATCCGCGCGAAGTTGTCCTCGCTGAGCTTGAAACTGCGGCTCAAGCCCTCATCCCCGACCACCGGCGCGGGCAAACGGCGCCGACTGAAACCACGGCTCTTGCGCTGCTGATAACGCGCCCAGGCAATCAATACCGCCGCATTCAGCAGGCCGACCCACAGATAAACCTCCAGGGTATTGACGGCGTCGAAGAACGAGATATCGATCCGCGGCCCCGTATGCCCGTCGAACAATGGTATCAACCCCTGGATCAACAGGTACCACAGCCCGGCCCAGGCCAGCACGGTCAGGACCACATCCACCAGCACCATGAACGGCCGCTGGCGGGTTCTGATGATTTTCATGACCGCACCTTCTGCTTGTCGTCATCGACGGGCTTGATCCCCCGGTCCGGACTGACCCAGCGCGCCCGCTTGCCGCTCTGGCGGAACAGCACCTGGGGAAAGCTGACCAGGGTGGTGAAGAAGCTGATGAGCCAGAACACCAGTGGATACCAGACCACCCAGAACATGATTTTCCACAGGTCTTTTTCGTAGCGGCGGTCGATCAGCAGGCTGACCGCGAACTGCCCCAGGCAGACCATTGCCAGCAGCAACCCGGTAAAGGCCGGCGGCACGATGCGGTGCACGGCAATCGAGGCCGGCATTTCGATAAACAGCCCCATGCAGTAGAAAACAATCGACAACAGCAGGGTGAAGGCCCAGCCGGTCGACAGGCAGTACTCGAACAACAGCGGCCACAGGTAACGATGGTTCCACTGCCAGATGCCCCGGATGTTCTTGAACAGGACCTCCGCGCCACCCCGGGCCCAGCGCAACCGCTGTTTCCACAGCCCACGCAGGGTCTCCGGCATGAGGATCCAGCACAGCGCCCGCGGCTCGTAGAAAATGCTCCAGTGATCCAGTTGCAGCTTCCAGCTGATATCGATGTCTTCGGTGATCATGTCCGGGCTCCAGTAGCCCACCCGGTCCAGCGCCGTACGGCGGAAGGCGCAGATCACCCCGGAGATGGTGAAAATCCGCCCGAAGACCCGCTGCGTGCGCTTGATCAAACCGATGATCGAGGAAAATTCACCGACCTGGACCCGTCCGACCAGGGTCGAGCGGGTGCGGATCCGCGGATTGCCGGTGACGGCGCCGAGGCGCACGTTCTGCAACAGCGGCGCCACCAGGTAGGCCGCCGTGTGCGGTGCCAGCAAGGCGTCGCCGTCGATGCACACCAGGTACTCGCTGCGGGCCGCCACGGCGCCCATGCGCAGGGCCACCGCCTTGCCCTGGTTCTGCGCCAGATGAATCACCCGCAAACGCGGGTCGAGCAGTGCCAGGCTGTCGAGCAACGGGCCGGTGTTGTCGCTGGAACCATCATTGATGGCGATCACTTCGATGTTGGGGTAATGCTGGGCCAGCGCGGCCTCGATGGTCTCGGCAACATTGTCCCCTTCGTTGAAGCAAGGGATCAGGATCGAAATCAGCGGCTCACCCGCCAGCGCCGGGGGCAAGGTATCGGCTTCCCAGGGCCAGTGGCGTTCCCAGTGCAGCCAGAAGTACAAACCGCCGGCCATCCACAAACCCGACATGAACAACGGGTAGAAAAATACGAAGTCCATCAGGAATTGCCCGGTGACCAGAAAAATCACGCCGAGGGGAAACCCCAGGACGAGCGCCAGGACGACCAGAGCCAGGATTCGATCCATCATGATCTAGGGATTCCACTTGTTGGACAGTGCCGGGCGCACGGCCTGCACAGCCGGGCGGCCATCCAGGAAGTTGTCCGGGTAATAACCGAAACTGCTGGCGCCCTGGCGCTTGAGCCGTCCCATCCAGTCAGCCAGCAGTTCACCGTCGAGGTCCGTCGCCGGCTTCTGCCGCCAGTCCCGAGCCTGCAACTCGAACACCGTGCGATCCAGCGCGCCGGGGCGTTGCTTGACCTTGCCGACCAGGCCCTCCAGCCAGTCGCCCGCCTGTTTCTCGCTCTGCCCTTCCATCAGCGGCATGGCCATGGGCACGGTCCAGTCGTAGCTGGCGAGGAAGTCGTCGAGGTTCTGGGCGAACCAGGTTTCACTCTGAGGATCGATCACCGGCTCCGTGAACAGGTTGCGCGCTGTCTGTACCTGCGGGCCGCGAATGGCGCGGACCCTCGCGGTGAGTTCGGCGGTGAAATCGATCAGGTAGCGGCTCTTGAACCGAGTCCAGCGTTGCAGTGTCGCCGGATCACCGCGCAGGGCACCGAGGGTGCCCGGCAGGCCATTGGCGGCGTAGGTCCGTAGTGCCTGCGGGCTAGCATCCTCGAAGTCGGACAGCACGGCATCGTCGTGGTAGAGAATGCCGTCGACCGAGGTCAGCCGGGCCACGTCTTCGTAGATCTCACCAATGATCCGCCGCACGTTCGGATCGAACGGCGACAGGCGCTTGTATTGTTTCGGGTCCACCGAGGCCTGCCCGCTGGCCGGATCCCAGCGCGTCACCCGGGGCAGTTTTTCATCCAGGGCAAAACTCAGCACCGGCATCCAGGCGAAGACCTTGACGTGGGCCCGGGTGTGCAGTTGCCAGGCAACGCGATTGAACAGGTCGGCGCGCATCGGCAGATGGCGGTTGGGGAAGTACAGCGAACGCGCCAGGCCGTCCCCCGCCGGATCGGCGAACGCTTGCAGGAACACGGTATTGGCGCCCATATCCGCCACGTGCTGGACCAGCATGCCGAGGTTGGCTTCCTGCTGGGCCGGGTTCGGGTCGTAGACATTATCCAGGTCGACATGCACCACGCGCATTGGCAAACGGTTCTGCACCGCGACAACAGCACTGGCGTAGTGCGCCCCATCCGGGTCCGCCGCCACCAGCAGGCGCGGGCTGTTCATCAGTTGGTCGAGGCTGTCGATACCGTCGTCCAGGGTCAGCGCGATCTGGTAGCCCTGCTCCTTGATGACTTTCAATGCAGTGCCATCGGCGGTGCCGTAAGGCCAGATCCAGACCCGCGGCGAATAACCGGTGGCCGCACGAATCTTCGCCGAGATGGCCAGCACATCCGCGCGCGTGCGAGCCTCGAAATCGGCCTCGCTTTCATAACGACCGGTCGCCGAATCGTAGCGCCGGGTCGCCGCCGCCGGTTGCAGGTTGCCCTGGGGATTGGCGAGCATGCCGTGATGGTTGGCGTTGGTGTGCGCGACGATTTCCACCAGTCCCGAGGACGCTACTTCCTTGATCTGCGCCCAGTTCAGAAACATGGAGCGCGGGCGCATGTCACCGGCAAAATCCACCGGTTTATCCGCCGGGGTATCCATCCAGACGCCGACCGGGGCCAGCAAGGCCGGCCATTGATAGCTCCTGAGCAGCGGCATCACGCGGGTGTAGAAACTCGCGTAACCGTCATCGAAGGTCAGCAAAATCGCCCTTGGCGGTAACTCGGGCCCACCCTTGCGCGCCGCCAGGATCTGGTCCACGGTCACCGGCCGATAGCCATTCTCCCGGAGCCACGCCAGCTGCTCGAGCAAGCGTTCGGTGCGCACGGCAACCACCGCCTGGTCCGGGTCGCGGTCCTCAATGTCATGGTAGGTCAGGCTGAGAAAATGATTTTTCGGCCAGGGTGCTTCATTGATCGGCACGCTACGCTGCGCGGGCGCGACAAATTCGACCGGCTTCTGGGCACAGGCACCGATCAGCAAGGCTCCCAGCAACAGGATGCAACGCGTGATCCAAGGCATCATCATCCCCTTCTAGAAACGGTAGGTCAGATCGACGGTCAGCCGCACGTCGCGTTCGCGGTCACCGTCATAGGGCCGACTGATCCAGCTCAGGTTGGCTCCGGCCTCCAGCACATCGTTCCAGCTCACCCGCTGGCCATACCCCAGCAGCGCAACGGCACCTGTCGAATAATCGCGCTGGCTGTAGGTCCCGGCACCGACCTGGAATTGCTGGCTCCACTGGGTTTCGTAGCGGCTATAAAGCACATGATTGACGTTCACCGTCGGCAGCACGCTGAAGTCGGACTTGGGGTTGAAGTACGGCACGTCTTCGCTCTTGCTGTTGTGGCTGGTGCCGACCTCCAGGCCCAGGTCCACCTGCACATGGGCCGTGCTGTAGATACCTTCGCGTCCGGTAAGCAGGGCCTCGGTACGATTGTTGCCGTCGCTGAAATGCGAGGGCGTGACCGCCAGCTTCCACTCGCGGCTTTCGTCGGCGCGCCAACGCAGGAATGCACTCGCCGAATTGGCGCTGATGTCGCTGTTCAAGGCGCGCAACGGCGTCGCCGCCGACAGCCGTTCGAGGCTGCCGCCGTATTGCCAGTGATCGTTGATATCGAAGGCCGCCGCCAGGCGCGCGCCGAGTTTGTCGCCATAGCCGTAGGACTGGTTGGAGACCTCGGCCTGCAGGGTCATGTCACGGGTCCGATCTTCGATACCAAGCCGCTGCCAGCGCCGTCGGGCGTCTCCTTCGGTGAAGCGGCCAAAGGCGTAACCGGCCCCGGCGAACAGCCGCCAGTCCTCATTGATCGGCGGACTGTAGAGCGTGCTTTCAATGCCGTAGTCGCGACTGCCGGTCACCGCACCGGCACCGGCGGCGCCGCCACCGAAACTCTTGCCGGTATAGGCCTCGACCCGCAACTCGGCCATGTCATGGACTTCGCGCAGACGCTCCAGGCGCTGGACCTGCAGGCTCTCGGCAAACCGTGCGGCAACGTCGTCGGTGAGCACATCGAGCTGGCGCCACTCCTGCAACGCCAGGGCGGTGTTGGCCTGCGCCACTTCCAACCCCAGGTCGCGCGGCGCCTCGCTTTCGGTTTCCTTGTTCAAGGCCTCGGCACGCCGTGGCCACTCACGGGCCAGGTACATATCGGCCTGGGCCACCCGCAAGCCGACCTCGCCTGGCGCCTGTGCCACCAGCGCCTCCAGACCTTGCTCGCTGGCGGGCAGATCGCCGTTGTGCTGCCCCATCTGCGCCGCCAACTGCTGGGCGTCCAGCCAGGCATCGTTGGGAACACCGCCCGGCACGCCCTTGAGCTGCAATCGCGGCGGTACGGTGAGCGCCAGCGCGTCCGCCAACGCGCGGGCTTCTTCCGGCTGGTCGCTTTCAACCAGGGCATAGACCAGCGCCGAGGTATCGCCCGCCTGGTCGATGGGGTCCGCGCTGGGTGCCGCGAGAATCTGCCGATACAACGCCACGGCCTTCTCCGGTTCGCGCACCGCGAGGTAAGCCGAGGCAATCCAGCGCTGGGCATAGGGTGGGATCGTCACCCCTTCATCGATCAGTTTTTGCGCCTCGCTCAGCACCTCGGCATTGCGCGAGCGGGCCTTGAGCGCACCCAGGCGATCGATGCGCCAGTGCACCACATCATCATGGGCCTGCGGGTCCGCGGACCAGGCCGCGAGCAAGCGGTCGTAGTCGGCCAGGGCACGATCGGCGACGACAAAACGTTCCTGTTCGGTTCGGGTCGGCAGCTCGGCCAGGCGGACCCGCTCGGCGGCCAGCTCGCCTTCAAGGCGCCGGGTCGCGGCCGCGTCGATCAGCCCGGGATGCCGCTGGGCCAGGCGCAGGGCCGGTTCCGGCAGGCGCGTGCGCTCCAGGGCGAACAGGTATTCACGCATCACTTCGGGTTTATCCGACGCCCGGATAAAAGCCTGGTCGTACTCGAACAAAGCATCACTGTTAGCGCCCGAGCGGGTCAGCGCATACCCCAGGGCCATGCGTCGGGCCGGGTCGTTGGGTTGTTTGTCGACCTGTTCCCGCGCCCGGCGCACCGCATCCTGCGGGTCACCGCCATCGGCCTCGGTAATGGCCAGGCCCAGTTGCAGGTCGGCATTCTGCGGTTCGCGCTCCAGGGCCTGGCGATACAGGCGCTCGGCCTCATCCCAGCGTTTCAGGTTGCGATAGGCGCGGGCGACGGCGGTCAGGGCCTGGGTCGGCAAGACCCGCTGGGCACCCTGGGTTTCATAGACACTGACCACTTCGGCGTCCAGCCCGGCCCAGCTGGCGATCTGCAAGTGATCGCTGATCTGGCCGGCGGATTGTTGCGAGGCGGGCAGCTGGCGCAAGAGCACCAGTGCCGGGGTGTAACTGCCGTCACGGGCCTGTCGGATAAGCTGGTCGTAGGCGGCATCGGCGAAGGCATTGAGGGGCCAGAGCAACTGGCTGCACAACGCCACTCCCAGCAACGTGTGCAATCTGCCCCCGAGGCAGAGTTGAGCATTACGCGGCATATCGTCCATTTCCCCAATGACAGCCGGAGTTCAATGCTCCTGCCTGATGCAGACACACAGGGGAGCCTAGCGACAGCAGTCGAAAACGTCGCCCGCCTGTCGTTCTCGAAGGGTAGACCAAAAAAACAAGCTCAATACGTATTCAGTCGGTACTCACTAAAAAGACCTGGGGCAACGCGCGGTCAGTCCTGCCAGAGAGGCAGGCACAGCGTGAACGTCGTGCCCTGGCCCTCGACGCTGGCGCAGTGAATACGCCCCTCATGCCGGTCGATCACCGCCTTGACCATCGACAGTCCCAGCCCCAGGCCTTCGGTGTTGTCAGGGCCGGCAAAGCGTTTGTACGGCTCAAAAAGCTGCGGCAATGCCGATGCGCTGATGCCTCGCCCCTGATCGCCAATGCTGCAGGTCAGTTCATGCTCCGCTACCGTTACATCGAGGCTTACGATGGTGCCGGAAGGGCTGTACTTGATGGCGTTTTCCAGCAGGTTGAACAGCGCCCGGGTCAGCAGCGAGGCATCGGCCCGCACCAGGCTTTCATCGACCTCGTCGAGCCGATGGCGCAGCTCGATGCCCTTGAGCTGGGCCAAAGGGGCCACCTGGTCGAAGGCATCCAGCACCAGCATGGCGAACAGCACCGGCGCGAAGGTGTAAGCCTCCGACTCGGCCTTCGCCAACTGCACGAAGGCCTCGGTCAGACCCAGGGCCCGGCGCACTTGCTGTTCGATCTGGCGATAGAGCGGCGCATCGTCGTGCTGCGCGCGCTGCACTTCCAGCAGTGCCAGGATCGCCGAGTGCGGCGCCCGCAGGTCATGGGACAGAAAGCGCAACAAGGTCGCCCGTTGCTGCTCGGCCTCACGTGCAAGACTCAGGTCCGCCAGGCTGAACAGCCAGCCGACGGTGACTTCATCTTCCGTTGACCGCAGCGGTGCCAGGTCCAGGTGCAGGGTGCGCTGGCGACTGTCGCGAAACTCCTGGCTCGGCAGTTCGGCCAATGCTGGCCGCACTGGCCCGCCAACACCGGGAAAGCCAAGGCCCGCCAGGCAATCGAGCCAGTCCTCACCGACCAGCATGGGTCCCAGCAGGTCACGCGCGCTGCGGTTGGCGAGCAGCACCTGGCCCTGGGTGTCGGTGATCAACGTTGCCACGGGCAGGCATTCCAGGCCATCGGCCATAAACCGCCGGGTATCGCGAGTACGCCCGAGGGCCTGTTCCAACGCCGCGATGCGACCTTGCAACACATCACCCTTGGGCACCACGACCCGGCGCCGTTCGGGCAGCACCCTGGGCTCGTCGTTCAGACGGGCCAATTCCCAGCCGAAGTAAGCCAGTACCGCACTCAGGCGCCGCCAGTTCCAGATCAGGTAAGCCAGCAAAAAACCGCTCAGGCTGGCGGCCGGCGACCACCACAGGCCGAACCGCAACAACCCCCAGGCCGCCAGCAGCACCGCCGCCATGCTGCCGAGCGTCAGCCACAACGCATAACGCGCACGCAACAGCAGCCCACCCAGCAGGAGGGCCACCGCCAACACCGACAACAGCATGCCCGGCAGTGGCGCCAGCTCGACAATGCTGCGCTGCTGCAACAGGCTATTGAGCAGGTTCGCCTGGATCTCCACCCCGGCGGTGGTGCCGGCCTGCTCGGACACCGGCGTGACATAGCGATCCCCCAGGCCCGGTGCGGTCGCGCCCACCAGAATCAGCCGATCACGCAACAGCGTCGCCGGCACCTCACCGCGCAGCACGCTGATATAGGGCACGCTGGGGAAGCCGCCAGCCGCCGCGATAAAGGGCACCAAGATGGCGTTCTGCCGTTGCCATCCGTGGAGCTCGGAAACACTTCCGGCACCGGGCATCGGTTGCCGCTCAGCCTCCGGCAGCGCCATCTCATAGGCCAGCCAGGCCAATTGCTCACGGGGCTGGTGGACCGGACCTTCGCGCAGGAATACCCCGCGCACCACGCCGTCGTTATCCGCTTCGACATTGATATGGCCGACCGCCCTGGCGCAACGTCGCAGCGGTTCGATCGGCCCGACTTCGCCCAGCGCCGTGGCAAAGCGCGGAACGCCTTCGCGCAACAGCGGCAAGACCACATTGCCGGCGCGGCACAGGGCCTGGGCCAGGCGTTCGTCGCCGCTGCCGGAGGCCTCCGGCTCGCTGAAAATCACATCGAACAGCACACCCCGGGGCTGCACGGCGCTCAAGCGCTCGAGCATTTCGGCATGCACGCTGCGCGGCCAGGGCCAGCGCCCCAGGGCCTCAAGACTGCGGTCATCGATGGTCACCAGGAGGATCCGTGGATCGACCGGCAAAGGGCTCAGGCGGCTCAACCGGTCATAGAGAAAATGGCTGAACGCCAGGTTCTGGCTCAAGGAGAGCATGGCGGTCAGCGGCAGCAACAACAGGCCCACCAGCAGCCATTCGCGCAACAAACCACGAAACAGCCGTTGTGCCTGCGTCGGCTCGCGTCCCTCGTGCCGTCGCCACAACCTCATGGACGCCGGATACCGCAGCTATTGCTCATGAACCGTCCTGGGCCAGTAGTAGATATCGTAGACCCCAGTCTGGCCCTCAAGTCCCTGCTCGTCGAATGCCGACAGCCGCACATGGTAGAACGCCGCCTGCAAACCACTGAAACGGATATCCGGGGTGCTGGAAAAACGTTCCTGCTTGATATTGAGAAACGCCGCGTCGGTGGCGACCTGCGCCCGATAGCGCCGGGCGCCGTCGAGGGGCTGGAGAAAAAGTTGCCAGATCGGCTTGTCGCCACGCTGGCCGTCCTGCCCGAGCAGGCGTGGAGCCGCCAGCAGGTCGACCGGCTTGAGCTCGCCCTGGTCCTGGATCTTCAGGCCCTGTCGGGCGTTGACCCTGACCGCGGGCTCAGCCGCAACGGGCAGTTTGTCCCGCGCCTTGTTGCCGGGTGCCGGCGACGCTTCGGCGCGACTCACCGCGACCTGGCCGTCGAGCACTTCAACCAGCGACTGCCCCTCTTCGCTACGGGTGCGAAAGTGCGTACCGCGCACCCCGAGCACGCCGACCGAGGTGCGAATCTGGAAGCGATCATGTTCGCTGATGCGCTTGATCACATAGGACTCGACCTGACCCTGTTCGAGCTGTATCTGCGGGATCGACTGCGTCTCGTCCAGCTCCAGCCGCACCTGCGAGTTGGAGGGCAGGACGATCCGCGAACCGTCGCCCAGTACCAGGCTGACAAAGGCATCGCCCGAGGTTCTCACCCCTTCGTGTTCCTCCAGGCTCATCCCTTCTTCCAGCGCCAGCGGCTTGCCCTTGGCATCCAGCTTCCAGGCCTCGCCCGCCAGGTGCAGCACCATCGCCGGAAAAGGCTGCGGACGGCATTGTTGTTCGCGATCAAGGTAAGGCGCGCGCAGGGCCGGTGGAGCCGCCAGGGCAGTGTGGCCGATCAGGCAGAAGACAGCGCCGAGCAGCAGGC
Source organism: Pseudomonas gingeri (assembly GCF_013385425.1). Lineage (GTDB taxonomy): Bacteria > Pseudomonadota > Gammaproteobacteria > Pseudomonadales > Pseudomonadaceae > Aquipseudomonas > Aquipseudomonas gingeri_D. Next base: position 17,312 of record NZ_JACAQA010000038.1, read on the forward strand.
GCAGGCTCGGACGGGACGGGAAAGCAGGAAAATACGGGTGCGAAAGAAAGCGTTCGCTCATGGGCTTGGCCGCTCAGGCTCTGGAGGGAGCAGGATCGAAGAAAAGGAACGACGGCACACAACCATCCGGGCCCATCATGCCACAGCGCCCCAGTCAGCCTGGCCACACTGTGTTGCTTTGTATGAATGCACACCGGGGCCTGACGGAAAAATGGCCAAGGGAAGGCATCCTGGCTTCCCTTGGCGGCGGTCCGTGTGGATCCGAACCGCCACCCGTCCGTGGGTCGGACTTGCTCCAAAGTGCCCCTTTTAGTGCTGGAGCTACTCTATGGGTAAAACGGCGGTGCTCGGCGAATCTGTCAGATTTGTTCAGAATTGCCCTTGCCGGTCAGAACACCCAGCGCGGCTGCTCCCGTGGGGTGATGACCTCACCGGTGGTCCATAGCGTCGGTGCGGAGAATGGCGCTATCCAGCTGCCCTCGGGCACCACGGGTAAACGGTCGGCAACCAGCGAGGGACGGGCAGCCCCGTAATGGAACAGCCCGACGACAAAACCGAAACCAAGACACAGGCTCAAACCGGATAACAGCCCGAGCGCCGCCCAGGATGGCAAAGCGCTGAAACGAAAGGGACTGCCCATGGATCCTTCTCCTTGACCGTGCAAATCGTTACCCTGCGCCTGCCCCCACAAAGGCCGCGGCACGCCGGGTAAAAGCCATTTGACATCAGCCTAGCCAGCCGTCACCGGTCCTTGAGGAAATCGCCAGAATTGTTCAGATTTGACAGCCGACTTACAGACCTTCGCGTAGGAAATAGCCTGTAGAGTCCCCTTTTGAGAGACACATCCGCCGTTAAGCTAGGAGAACGCTCCAGACATGCGTGTCGCCATACTCGACGACGAACCCGCCGAACTGCGCCGGGTCGAACAGACCCTGGGCCAGATGGCCGGTGTCGGGGAAGCCCCCTGGACCCTGCACGGTTTCGAGCGCGGCGAGGACCTGTTGCGTCAGTTGCGCCGGGAAACCTTCGACCTGCTGATTCTCGACTGGCAGGTGCCGGACCTCAGCGGCCTGGCGCTGTTGCGCTGGACCCGTGAGCACATGGAAGTACCGCCGCCGGTGATCATGCTCACCAGCCGCGATGCCGAGAGCGATATCGTCCTGGCCCTGGGCAGTGGCGCCGACGATTACGTGAGCAAACCGTTCCGCGCCAATGAACTCAAGGCGCGGGTCAATGCGGTACTGCGCCGGCATGCCGGACAGCGCGGCAATACCAGCGAAATCGCCATCTTCAATGATTTGAGTTTCGACGATGCCGAACTGACCGTGACCCGCTCAGGCCGCCCGGTCAACCTGACCGAGCGTGAGTATCGCCTGGCCCGCTGCCTGTTCAGCAACCTCGGGCGGCCGCTGTCGCGCGAGTACCTCTATGAGCGCTTCTGGCCCCATGAGGAAATACTCTCCTCGCGGCCCCTCGATACCCATATCTATCGCCTGCGCAACAAGCTGGGCCTGACCGCCGAACACGGCTGGCAATTGCTGACGATCTACGGCTATGGGTATCGACTGGAAAGCGTCACCTCTGGCTGAGCGCCGCTTAAGGCTGCTCGCCGCCGCTCGCACCACCGAACTTGGTCAGCAGCAAGGTGATGAAATCTTCCACCGGCATTTTCTGCCCGTTGAAGTCCACCTGGCCATTGGCGTAGTGCAGCGTCGAGATGATATCGCTGCCTTGCACCGTCGCCATCTCCGTGGACAAGGCCATGGTGCCGGCCATTTCACTGGCCATCGAGGCTTGCTGGGTGATCGCCTTGGGGTCGGTCTGACCCTGGATCTGCGCTTGCAGGCCCGCCAGGTCGGCGATCATCGGCTTGGACAACGACACCTTGGCATCCAGTTGCGAAACCAGTTGCTTGCCCAGTTCCACCGGTGGCAGGTCGGTGGAAGACGGGTTGGTCAGATCCAGCACCAGGCTGGCGCGGCTCTCGCCGTTGGCGGTCTTGATCGAGAAGTTTTCCAGGGCGATCTGCGGCTTGCCGGTCAACACTTGCTTGATGTCCGCTTCGGCCTGGGTCTGCTGGGCCGGGGTCAGTTCCGGAACCGCCGCCTCTGGGTCTTCAGCCCCGGCCGCCTGGGCCTTTTGCAAGGCTTCCAACTGGACCTGATACAGCTTGATCAGCGATTGCATCGCCGGGAAATCCAGGTTCTTCGCCGTCCAGCTCATCTGGGCACTGCCCACCGGCTTGTCGTTGTAGTCGATCGAGGCGATGTTATAGGCCAGGCGTCCGGCGAGCACATTGCCCTGCGCTTGCGTCGAGTCTTTCTGCTCGAAGCCCTTGATGGTGACCACCGCCGGCTTGACCCCAAAGCCCAGCTTGGTCTCGCTCAACTCGAGGGTGTTCTGCCCAAGGTAGAAACCCAGGTCGCTCTTGGTCAGGTCGCTGGCCAGGGTCAGGCCGCTCAATTCGACCTGCACCGGCCCCTGCTCAGGGGTGACCGTGGAGACCTTGAGGTTATCCATATAGCCGTTGAGCTTGATCTTGGCCGCCTGGTCGCTGGCGGTCACCGCAAGGTTCAGCCCGGAGAATTTCAGGCTGCTGGTGGCGTTCGGCGCGAAGTCCAGCGGCACCAGTTCGACATTGCCGTCCACCGAACGGTTGTAGCCCAGGGCAACCTGGCCCTTGAGCGGCGCGGCGCCCTTGGCGGCATCGAACCACTTGGCGGTGGCGTCGTTCTTTTCCAGCTCGTAGTTGCTGTTGACCATCACCGGCGCCAGATTGAACGCCTTGAGACGCGACCACGGCAACGGCCCGTGCTCGATATGGTCGACGAACAGCAGCTCGAGGTCTTTCTTCTCCGCGCCGGCCTGTAGGTTCTGGAACTTGACGCGGTAGTGCGCGGTGCTGGTGAACAGATGGCGATCCAGCGATACCAGCTCGATCTGCGCGCTGCCGCCGGCACTGGCCAGGGCGGTCTTCAGCTGTTGGTTGGCGTCCTGGATCGAAGTGTTCAGCACCCCTTCCAGCTGATTACCGGTGTACCACGCGCCGACGGTGCTCACCGCACCGACCACCACGACAAAACCTAAAAGCAAGCCCGCTGATTTATTCATGAATTGACCCGATCGATGTCCGTTAAATGGAGAAATGCTGGTCTTCCTGACCCCTGACCGGAGCCGGCTCGACAATGCCCGAAGGGACGCAGGGTAGCATTTGCCGGAGCAGGCCCCAAGGCTTTGCCCGCAAGGCCATTGGCCACCACCTCATCCTACGAACAAAAGCGAAATGACTGACAGCGCAGTACGGGAATCGTGCGTTCGGCAGCGCCTATTGGCGTCCCGCGCACGTTTGCGGCGGATCAACAACCGCCGGGCAGGAACAGCAATGACTCAGGAATACTGGACTTCCATCTCATCCAGTTGATGGTCGAAGGTCTTCAAACGCGCGGTCCAGGTGTACACCAGCACCTCGAAGTCGCGGTTGATCACCACGCCGTCCGCCGAGTCATTGCGCGGGTCGCAGACGTCCAGTTGATGCCGCTCACGGGCCATGGCCGTGGCCACATCGGACAATTCGCGGGCATTGGTCAACCAGTGGCGTTCGTCATGGGCCACTTCGCGGTCGAGTTTCAGACATTGGATCTTGAGCATCTCAAGGCTTTTTTCCAGCGGCGTACCGGTGAGTTCGCCCATGACTTCCTGGAAGGTCCGACCGGGTTGCCAGTAGCTGCCCCAGAAATAGCGGTCGAAGACCGTTTCGACCCGGCGCAGGGCGACTTTGGTATCCCAGACCAGCACCAGGGTCTTGCTCTGGGAAAGCTGGCGTTTCTTCACCTGCTGCCCCTGGTAGCTGGCCCAGGCCACCACGGCGATGGACATCACCGCGATCAAGGCCGTGGCACTGTCGAGAAAGACCAGGGCCTTGTCGATCTGGTGCGCCAGCATCACGCCATAGAAGTAGGTCGCCGAAAGCAGGACAAGCGCCACCACCGCACACCAGAAACCAGGAGCATAAGGGTTTTTCATTATTAGAATCCCCATCGGGCCACGCTGACCACGATGGTTAGGATTCACCCAGTGCTCCCCACCAGCGGCGACCAGCCGATAGTTCAAAGCATAGCAACGGACTCAGGGTTTCGCGTGTTCGGCAGGTGGCGTTCGTCCGCTTTCCCAACCGCCGCCCAGGGCCAGGAACAAATCGATCTGGCTCATCGCGACCTGGGTATTGGCCGAGGCCAGTTGGGCGCGCACATCGGTGTAGGTGCGGGTCGCCTGCAGGTCGGCGAGGAACGAGGCGCGACCGGCCTTGAAGAAGCGGTGCGTCTGGTCCGCCGCCAGCCTGGCCGACTGCTCGGCATCGGCCAGGGCATCGCGGCGATCAAGCTGCGCGGTGTACTGGGCCAGGCTGGTCTGGGTTTCGCGGATGGCATTGAGCACCACACCGTCGAAGTGCGCCAGGGCACCCTGGGTGCCGGCCTCGGCTTCGCGGATGCGGGCACGGGCGCCGTTGGTAGGCACGGTCCAACTGATGGCCGGGCCGAAGCCCCAACGGTTGGTCGACGGTTCGCCCAGATCCTTGAGAATACCGACCGTCCCCACCGTGGCACCGATGCTGATGTTCGGGTAGAGCTCGCCCGTGGCCACGCCGATGCTGGCCGTCGCTGCCGCGAGCCGGCGTTCGGCCTGGCGGATATCCGGACGGCGCTTGAGCAACTCGGCACCGTCGCCCACCGGCAACAATTGAGTGATATGCGGCAGCGCGGCGCAATCGGCAACACCGCCCGGCAGTTGGTCCAGGGGTTTGGCCAACAGCATCGACAGGCGATACAAACCCGCCTGGCGCGCGGCCTGGTAGCGCGGCAGTTCGGCGCGCAGGGATTTGAATTGGGTCTGGGACCGGGTGACCTGGGTTTCGTCGCCACGCCCGGCATCGCGCAGACGCTTGGTCAGCTCGGTGCTCTGGGATTGCAGCGCGAGGGACTCCTCGGCAATCCCGCGCTCTTCGTTGGCCGCGCAGATCTGGGTGTAGGAGCGCACCACATCCGCCACCAAGGTGATACGGGCCACATCGCCCGCCGCCTGGGTAGCGTCGGCATTGGCTTTGGCCGCCTCGATGCCGCGCTGCAAGGTGCCCCACAGGTCGAACTGATAGGACGCGGAAAGCGCGATTTCACCGATATTGGCCACCGGGACCTTTTCCGGCAGCAGGAAGGCCTGGCCGGACTCCTGCAAGCGCTGGGCCCCGGCTTTCACCCCAGCACTGAAACCGCCGGCCGCCTCGGCCTCTTCCACCTGGGCCCGGGCCCGTGACAGGCTAGCCGCCGCGACCCGCAGATCGGTGTTGGACGCCAGGGCCTGGCGTACCAGCTCGTCCAGGCGCGGGTCCTGGTACAGCCGCCACCAATCGGTCGGCACCGGCGCCGACACCACATTGTCGCCCTCACCGGCGAGCGTCCCTTGCAGGTCCTTGCGTTGCATCGCCGAGTCGGCCGGCAGGTGATAATCCGGGCCGACCATCGAGCACGCCGACAGCATCAGGCCAAGGCCCAGGGTCGCGACTTGCGCCAGCGGTTTCATTGCGCGGCCTCTTTCTTCGGCGCGGCCTTGGCGTCATCGATGATCGACACCGTGGCCGTGCGTCCGGCGATCATGCGGAAGTCCGCCGGCACGTCGTCGAAGGCGATGCGCACCGGAATCCGCTGGGCCAGGCGCACCCAGCTGAACGCCGGGTTGACGTTGGGCAGCAGGTTCGTGCCGCTGGTGCGGTCACGGTCCTCGATCCCGGCGACGATGCTTTCGACATGCCCGCGCAACCGCGCGTTGTCACCGATCACCCGGATGTCCACGGCCTGGCCGATATGAATGCCGTCGAGCTTGGTTTCCTCGAAATAACCGTCGATATGGAAGGAGCTGCTGTCCACCACCGCCAGCACCGGCCGGCCGGCCGTGACGAACTCCCGCTCACGGGGCGCGCGGTCGTTGACATAACCGTCCACCGGGCTGCGGATCACCGAGCGGTCGAGGTTCAACTGCGCGGCGTCCACCGCCACCTGGGCTTCGGCCAGGGCCAGTTCGGCACGGGCGACCCGCGACTGGCTTTCTTCCAGTTGCTCGCCAGCCACCAGGTTACCCAGACCCCGGTTGCGCTTGTTCTCGCGCTGGGCCTGGGCCAGGGTTTCCTGGCGGTCGGCGACGGCGGCCTTGGCCTGGCGCAGCGCCAGCTTGAAGCGATCCTGGTCGATGCTGAACAGCACCTGGCCGCGGCTCACCGGCTGGTTGTCGCGCACCTGCACCTGCTGGATCAGGCCGGACACGTCCGGGGCGATCTGCACGATATCGGCGCGGATATGCCCGTCCCGGGTCCAGGGCGCGAACATGTAGTACATCACCATGCGCCAGACCACCAGGCAGGCGAAGATCACCACCAGCAAAGTCAGGACTACACGGCCAATGGTCAAAAGAGGTTTTTTCATGTCATCAGGTATCGACTGAACGAATCCACAACGCCCAGCAACAAAGCGTAGAGACCGACGTTGAACAAGGCCCGGTGCCAGACCAGGCGGTAGAAGTGGACGCGCGTCAACAGCCCGTGCACCACCAGGTACAGCGCATACGTAATGCCCATCAGCACCAGCAGCGTGGGCAGGAACACCCCGCTGATATCCAGCTCACCGATCATAACGGCACTCCATTGATCCCATACGGAACGCTCTCCGGCTGATCGCCGCTATCGACAAACTCGACGCCGGGCAACAACGCCAGGCGCAGGCCACTCAAGGCGTGCAACAGGTGCAGGCGGGTTTCGCCATCGTCCAGGCCCTGGGAACTCAAGGCCCGGCGCGTGCGGTCCATCGTCATCAGCAAAGGCGCTGGAGCCGGCAGGCGCTCGCGGGCCTCGAGGCAGGCGCGGAAGTACTCGCCGACCTCTTCCACCACCTGTTTGAGCAGCACATTCGCCACCCCCAACACGCGTGGGGTGTAGGCCAACAGGTCGAGCAGGTTGAGCGCGACCCGCAACTCCCGCAGCGCCGCGCCGGTGTCCTGGCCGGTCATGGCCAGGCGCGGCAGGTGCTGCATCAGCCGGTCGAGCATCTGCGCGCCCATATGTCGGTGCTCGGCCAGGGTCGCCGGCTCGGTCAGCTTGACGATGTCGTGCCAACTGAACCGGGTCAGGCGCTTGGCCGCCAGCTCGGCGCCGAAGGGGCGGGCCACCAGGGTCCAGACAAAGGCGAACAGCAAGCCCAGGGGGCCGGCCAGGTTGGCGTTGGAAAAGTTCAGGAAGTCCGCGTCATAGGCCCCTGAAATGCTGATAAAGGACGAGGTGTTGACGATGGTCAGCAAGGTCCCGAGGTAGAAACGCGGCTGCACGGTGAGGGTGCCGACGCAGATAAAGGGCACGGCGAAGGCCAGCACCAGCATCGGGAAATCATGCAGGTTGGGTAGCACCACGAACAGGTAGAGGCTGGCGAAAATCACCGACATCGCGGTCCAGAAAAAGAACCGGTAGATCTGTGGCGCCGGGTCGTCCATCGCCGCGAAAAAGCTGCAGGCCACCGCCGCGAGGATCACCGCGCTGGCCCCGTCGGTCCAGCCGAGCAGGATCCACAGCACCGAAGCGACGATGATCGCCAGCACCGTCGAGCCCGCCGAATAGAGCATCAGGCCACGGTCGAGAAACGGCGTCAGGCGGCCCAGGCGCCAGTGGCGATAGACCGCGCGCCAGCTGTCCTGGCTTTCGCACTGGATGGCATATTGCAGGCTGCGCAGGTCCTGCCACAGGTCAATCCATTCGCCGAGGCGGTAGAGGGCGTTGGAGAACAGCAACTGGCGTCGGTCATCCAGCTCGAGCGGGCTCGGTTGCAGGCTCTCGATCTCGGCCCGCAGGCTTTGCCAGCGTTCGACCGGCGCTCCTTTTGTGGTGCTTTCCAGCCATTCGCGGGTGGCCACGAGCAAGGGTTCGAAACGCGCCACCAGCTCCGGCGTGCGCCGCTCCATCGCGTAAAGAGCATCGTCCAGGGCATCGACCACCGGCAACAGGTGAATCATCCGCCCGCGCAACTCCTTGGTGTTGCGCACGGTCTGCGGCCGGGCACCTTCGTGGGGCAACTGGCCGATCATCAATTCAAGGCTGTTGAAGGTCGCCACCATCGCCGAACGCAGCGCGCTGACTTCATCGGCCTGCACGTTGCGCGAAAGGAAACGCAGGCTGTAGGTCGAGGCATCGCCGAACCATTTGCCCGCCGCGTCGATAAACACCGGGGCTAGGCGCCGGGGCCAGAACATGCTGCCGACCACCGCCGCCACGGCGATGCCGAGAAAGATCTCCTCGGTCCGCGACACCGCCACATCGAACACACCGAGGGGGTTGTCGACCACCGGCAGGGCGATCATCGGCATGGTGTAGCCGGCGAGCATCAGCGCGTAGCTGTTGGCGGTGCGCAGATGCAGCGAGAGAAACAACAGGATGCCGGTCCAGAGCGCGATCGCCACCACCAGCAGATAGGGTGTCTGCACGAACAGCGGGACGAACAGCACCGCCGCCGAGGCGCCGAGAAAAGTACCGACCGCGCGGTACAGGGCCTTGGAGCTGGTGGGACCGACAAAGGGGCTGGAAACGATGTAGACGGTGGCCATGGCCCAGTACGGACGCGGCATTTCCATCAGCAAGGCGATATACAGCGCGATCATCGAGGCGGCGAAGGTACGTACACCGTAGAACCAGTCGCGGGCGGGGGGCATGCCGGTCCAGAAACCGTTCACGGATTCGCCACTCCCAGGTTCCGCCCGGCCGCTTCGAAGGCGCGGATGACTCGCAGCGCCGCTTCCAGATCAGCGGGAGCGATGCCGTCGAGCACTTCACTACGCAGGCGGATCAACTGGATTTCGATGTCCTGCATCAAGTGCTCGCCGGCCTCGGTCAGGCTCAGGCATTTGGCCCGGCGGTCACTCGGGTCTTCGCTGCGCAGCACATAGCCGGCATTGCACAACTGGTCGAGCAGGCGCACCAGCGACGGGCTTTCCATGCCCGCTTCCTGGGCCACGGTGACCTGGCGCACGCCCGGCCCCATACGGCCGATCAACAGCAACGGCATGGCGCAGGCTTCGGAGATCCCATAGTTGACCAGCGTGGTCTGGCACACCCGGCGCCAATGGCGCGAGGCGACGACGAGGCCGGCACTGATGTGCTTGTGCAGCTGTTCGAGGTGCTTGGACACGGGGAGATTCGCATTGTTAGTTTGCTAACTATCAATATCTCGCATCAGTTGGGGGCTCGTCAAGTTTTGAAACAATTACTTCATTCGACCGGGTAACGACTGGGGACAGGGTAGCCCGGCTGAACTCAAGCCTAGTTCACGGGTGATGAGGTGCTTGGGGAATCGTCGGGCTTGAATCGTAGCGTGATGTAAAAATTCTGCTGTTTTGGCTTGGGAAACTTCAGCGTTCTTGCACCGTTGCTCCGTGCCCGTGGACGGCGCTGCCCGCCACAATGGGAACGAGCAGCGATTGGGTGAAAGCCACGCGTCACGCTTGCAATGGGGTTTCCCGGGGGAGACGGAACTGGATCCGGTCGAGAATATCCAGGCCATCCTGCAGCAGCAGGTAAGCCCCGTTGGTCAGCCGGTACAGATCGGCGTCGTGTGACCGAGGTGAGGGTTTCCAGTTGCGCGGTACCCGCACGGATGCGGGCGCAGGCGGTTTCGTGGAGCAGGCGTAGCGGGGCTTGGGTGTCGATCAGCAGGACTGGGGTGCCGGCGGGGTTAGTGGTTAACGGGTGATATGTCGTCATGACTATGGCTCCAAAGTTATAGACCTAAAGCCATGGTTGATCGGATCGCCAAATCCGCTGTCAGCAGGTGCCGACGGGTCAAACTATAGAGTTGAAAAATCAAGGGACACAACAGAGGCAAAATGCCCAAGGCCGAATAAAGCGTTACCAAGCATGACGCCGATCCAGAAGACAACGAGTGACTGTGGGAGCGGAGCTTGCCCGCGAAGCTTTTAGCGGTTTCAGGGACCTCTTCGCGAGCAAGCTCTGCTCCCACAGTTTCTTGTCAGACTTGGGATCGTTCTTAACTGAACGACACTAGGACAATCTCGCTGGCCACACGACCACAGAAAAAACTGACTAACGCGATTAAAGCCCAGATTTTTTTACTCTTCCCCAGATTTTTTTACATTTAGGGCATTTTCCACATTTTTTTTTACACCCCTCTCCCCTTCCTCAACAACACATCCAACTGATCCACCACTTCCGCCCAGTCGGCATCGTCCAGGATCTCGGTACGCAGAAAATCCGCCTGGCTCTTGCTCCAGAAAAACGCGTCCGCCAGGTGCAGCTCCGGCTTAAGTGGCGAATGGGTGGCGATGAATCGGTCGATGCCGGCCGGGTCATCGGGCAGGCCCAATTGCTTGAACAGGGATGGCAGACTGTGGTCAGGCGATTCCATGGAGGTCTCCGGTACAAGGAAAAGGGCGATGCTGGTCAGACAGCTTCGCGAGCAAGCGCGTTCCCGCTGTGAAGCACCGCGTGAGTCGAAAACAGACAGCGCCCGGGTCTTAGTGACAGACCTCGCACACCTCGGCATGGGGCACCAGCTTCAGGTACTGGTCCATCTGCATATGCACCAGGTTGTGGTGGTTGCCGGCTTCCAGGTAGATGTCGTGTTGGCGGGTCAGTTGCGGGTCGACCACCATCTTCAAGCCATAGGACTCACCCAGCGCCGGCACCGCCCCGCGTTCGCAATCCTGGAACAGATAGGCCAGGGTGCTTTCCCGGGTGATCTGCCAGGTACTGGCGCCACGGACCTTGCTCAGGTCCAGGTGCTGGCTGGCGGGCAGGACCGCCATCAGGTAGTGGCCGTGCTGGTCGTCGAGCACCACCGATTTGGCCATGCGTTCGGCCGGGATCCCCGCCAGGCGGGCAGTTTCCAGGCTGCTGGACGAATGCGGATGAGCGACGAGGTCGAATTCGCAGTGCGCCTGTTCCAGGCTGCGCTGCACGGTTTTTGCCATGCGCATGATGCACCTCCGGGCCCTGTCGAATGCCCCAGGGCGATGGGTTTGCTGCATTCCTTGAGTAAGAGTCTAGGCAGTTCGCCGTGGAGCGTCGGCTTAACGTCAGTAACCGTTCTCGCTATCACAGGTCCTCGATAGTCGAGTCGGGTCTAAAGCTTCGAGTCCACAAATTCGGCCATACGCGGAATCTTGAGCCGACAAGGAACCTGTAGGAGCAGGGCTTACCCGCGAAAGGGGCCTTGAGATCGCTAAAAGCTTCGCGGGCAAGCCCTGCTCCTACAGGTTCCGTGGGGCTCTAAGCCTGCGTTTATCCGGCGGGGCGCCCTCACTCGACTAAGCTTCTAGATGGGGGTAACGAACTCGCGGAGAATACAAGTGAGCGGTCGTTGCTGGTGGCGTTGGTTGTTGATCGGGTGGCTGATCGTCTGGCCCGTCGGGCACCAGCTTGCCGAAGGCGCCGACTCCGTCGTGACCCTGATCGTGTTGCCCCTCGACGACTCCGGTTCCGGGCTGATCCTGCTGGGTATCGCCCTGATCGTCGCCGAGACGCTCCTGCCCAGCTTCGGCGTGATCGGCTTCGGTGGCCTGGTCGCCGTCGTGGCGGGCACATTGGTCCTGTTCGACCCACAGCTGTTCGACGACAACACCGCACGGCCGTTGAAACTCACCCTGATGCTGATCGGGCTGCTCCTGCTGGTCGGCTTGATCGTCGCGGCCCTCAAGGCCCGCCAGCGCCAGGTGGTCAGTGGCGATGCCGGACTGGAAGGCAGCCTGACCCCGGTGACCGCCCTGAAAGCCGGCGATGCCTATGCCGGTTGGGTGCAACTGCAAGGCGAAAACTGGCAGGTCCTCAGCCCCACGCCGCTGCATCCCGGCCAACAGGTCCGGGTCATCGCACGCAAGGGCCTGCTCCTGGAAGTGAAAGCCGTTGACGACCCGCCAAGGCGAGGAGATTGATCATGGTCCTGCAATTGGGCTCCGGCGCGCTGCTCGCGCTTCTGCTGCTGATGCTGCTGGCATCGACCTTTCGCATCCTGCGTGAATACGAACGCGGCGTGGTGTTCCAGCTCGGACGCTTCTGGCAGGTCAAGGGACCGGGGCTGATCATCTTGATTCCGCTGGTGCAGCAGATGGTCCGGGTGGACCTGCGCACCGTGGTCCACGATGTCCCACCGCAAGACGTGATCACCCGCGACAACGTCTCGGTAAAGGTCAATGCGGTGCTGTATTTCCGCGTGCTCGACCCGCAGAAGGCAATTATCCAGGTGGAGAATTTTCTCGCCGCCACCAGCCAGCTGGCGCAGACCACATTGCGCGCGGTGCTCGGTAAGCACGAACTGGATGAGCTGCTGGCCGAGCGGGAAAAGCTCAATTCCGATGTCCAGCAGGTGCTCGATGCCCAGACCGATGCCTGGGGGATCAAGGTGGCCAATGTCGAGATCAAGCATGTGGACCTCAACGAGTCGATGATCCGCGCCATCGCCAAGCAGGCCGAGGCCGAGCGGGAACGGCGGGCCAAGGTGATTCACGCCGAAGGGGAATTGCAGGCCTCCGAAAAATTGATGCAGGCCGCCGAAATGCTCGGGCGCCAGCCGGGGGCCATGCAGTTGCGGTATATGCAGACGTTGTCGTCGATTGCCGGGGACAAGAGTTCGACCATCGTGTTTCCGCTGCCGATCGAGTTGTTGAAGGGGATGGCGGATCTGTCACAGAAAGATAAGACCTGACGCGCGTTAGCGTTGACGTCCATTGCGCGCGATCAAGAGACGGCCGGATGTTCCTGGAGGATTGCGTTCGGCCCGCAAGGTTTCCAATGCCTGATAAGGCCCCTCGGCCCAGAACGCCACCCGCTCCTTGAGCCGCTCCGATGCCTCCCGGTGCTTGTCCTGGCTATCCGGCACAAACACCTGGTCTGGCTGCTTGGCGTGTTGTCGGGCCACGGAAAACACCTGGTCGCGTTGCTCCGCGTCGAGTCCGAAGAACTCCCCCAGATGCCCTTCCAGCGCCCCCGGCAACTCGCTGTAGTTGACCGGCAAACCGCCAAAAGCCACGCAGTGCTCCCAACCCTTCTGAAGGATCCGCCCGAGGCGCGCCGCGATATAGTCCTCCCGCGAGTCATCCTGCCCCGGGGTGTCCAATACGCTATGACCAATCATCCCCGGCACCATATGCAGTCCGGCCCGGCGCACATGGGACACGGCTATTTCCAGCGGATCGCGGTACAGGAACAGCCAGGGCGTCTCGGGAAAACACTCGCGCAGCAACGGCAACTCGCCGATATTCCAGGCGTCCAGCTTGATCACCAGGGCCTGCTCGCCGCCACTGCGTCGCTGACCATAGGCCGCCAACAAACCCTGCAGGGCCGCACGCCGCCCCTGCGGATCGAGGTCATCACGCAACAGGCGGTCGAGGGGCGGCGGCTCGCTGATCACGATATGGCTGTCCAACTGCGCGAGCATCTGACCGATCAGCGTCGAACCACAGCGCGAGGCGTGATAGATAAAGGCGCTCGGCGCCACCGCCGGCAATTGCCACTCGCTGAGCACCGCCAGCGGTGTCTCACGCCGAAAGACCTGGTTGAACGGCAGCTGCAGGGCCGCGTCCACCGAATCGCCAAAGAACGGCAGATCCAGACGACGCTCGCCGAACCAGCACCAATCGACACGCCAATAGGCGTCTTCGCGCCAGACGCGAATCGGCAACCAGTCCTTCAGACCGTCCATGGTGGATTCCAACGCCGGCCCCGGGTCATGGCCGCGCGCAGGTCCTCATGGGCGAAGTGCAAGCCATGGGCGGCGGCCCGCTCCAGGGTCCGGGCGATAAAAGCCTCGCTGTCGGTTTGCGCTTGCAGCTCACGGCACAGCTGCGGGTCACGCTCCAGCCATTGGCGAAATTGTTCGAGCGCCATGGCCGCCCGCCCCAGGCCGGGCGCCGGAGTACTCGGCAGGCCCGCGGCGATCTGCTGTTCCAGCCAGGCACTTGGGCGACAGTCGAGCACCAGATGAACCCGCTCGCTATCACCCCAGTTGTCGACGCTGTGGGGCCGCGCCAGATCGAGAAACCAGCACTCGCCGGCCCTCATGGGAATGCACTGCCCGTCGAGCATGAACTCCACGTCGGGCGGGCTGAGCAGGGGAATATGCAGGCGCCGGTCGGCGTCCGGAGGACTGAGGTCGTAATCACGGTGTTCATGAATTCGCCCACCCGGCCCCAGCCGCAACAGGCGCGCCGAGCGGATTTCCAACGGCAGGCCCTGCAAGCCATAGGACCAGCGCGAGTCCTCCAGCCAAGGCTTGCGCGCAACCGCCTCGCCCTTGCCCGGCGCCAGTTCGCCCGGGGCATCGTTGGCGGACACCAACGCCACCCCGCTCCACTCGCCGGTGAAATAATCGCGATTGAAATGCGCTACCCAGGCGCTGTCGCCCACCTGCGCCAGGGCCTGGCGCAGCAGCGGCAGGTCCACGGCGACCGGCAGGCGGGAAAACGCCGGCCGGCTCAAGGAATCACTCCGCCCGCGCCCAGCCTGTCGAGCAAGTGTTCGACACAGGCCTCGCGCCGGCTGGCGCTGATGGACCCCGTGGACAGGTCGGTCATTTCGCTTGAGCAGGCCTCACAGGGTCATCGATCTTACCCGCGGCCCAGTCGGATTCACGGGTGGCCAAGGCCCCGGCAATCGCCTGGATCTTGGTCGAAGAGACTTCCGGCGGCAGCGGATCAAGCCCGGCACTGGCAAAGATCTGCCCATAGGCGTTGCGCAGGTCGGCATAGGCCAGGTCGCGGCGCAGGTCGGCCTGCAAGGTGTTGAGCTCGCCCTGGATCAGGTCCAGTTCACCGAGCCCCGCGGCCTTGTAGCGGTTGCGCAACTGACCGGCGATCTGCCCGTCAATATTCGACAGTTGCTGGCTGGTCTTGAACTGGCGCACGGCTTCGTTGAAGTTGGCATTGGCCACGTAGAGCTGGGCCAGCACCGCGATGGACATGGCCTGGCGGCGTGCCGTGGCGACTTCTTCACCGGCCTTGGCGACGTCGATGGCCGCCGGGGCGGAGATCATGTTGAACAGGTTCCAGGTGACCTTGACGCCGTAGTCGGCCCACTTGTCGTTGACCAGGAAGGAGTTGCTGTCGTAATGGCCGCCGGCGGAGAATTCCAGGCCCGGCAGCAGGCGCAGCATGGCCTTGCGGGTTTCGTTGGCGCTGATGCGGGTCTGGTAGTCCTGCTCGCGCAGTTCCGGACGGTTGGCCAGGGCTTCCTGCTCCAGCTTGCCCATGTCGACCTTGAGTTCCGGAATCTCGTAGTTTTCCGGGGTCGCCAGGGTCAGCTCGGTGCCCATGGGCAGGTTGATCAGGGTCGCCAGCTCGGTCTTGGCCAGGGTCAGCGCCTTGCGTTGTTCTTCCAACTGGCGCGTGGCGACGATCAAAGCGCGCTGGTAACCCAGGGCCTGGATCGGGTCGCCGATACGCTGGTCGCTCATTTTCTCGCTGTTGCCCTGGGCCTGCTCGACCCGCGCCATCAGGCTGTCGATCTGCTTGAGCAGGCGCTCGGCGGCCACGGCGCGCCAGTAGGCCGACCGCACGTCCTGGACGATGGTGTTGACCACCTTGCGCCGACGTTCCTGGACGATCAGCCGTTGGTCGCCCTGTTGCTTGGCGTTGATGTAACTCACGCCGAAGTCGAGCACGTTCCAGACCATGGTCAGGTCGCCGACACGACGGTCGCGGTCCTGGGAGGTCGAAGGGACCAGGGACTGCTCGCCGGTCTGGACGTTCTGGCTACTGGAGGCGCTGACGTTGTTGCGCCCGGCATAGCCGGCGGACAGCGCCATGCGTGGCAGCATGTCGAAGCTGGCGAGGTCGAGTTGGCGCTTGGCCAGGGCCTCTTCCATGATCTTGAGGCGGCCTTCAAGGTTGTACTTCACCGCTCGGGCCATGGCCTGGTGCAAGGTCAGCGGGCCATTCAGCGGCTCCTGATCCTTGAACATGGTCTGCATGTCGCTCTTGGCACGTTGTTCACTGACACTACGATCGATCGGCTGGCTGGTGACGGCACAACCACTAACTACCAGCGCCAGCAAGCTGACGCTGAACAACTTATGACCTCTTCTCATCCCTTGCACCGCCCCTGACTACTGCATTCTTTTTTTATAGGCGTCGACCAGCGTCGGCGCAGCTTCCCAATAGTGCTCAGGCCGACATTTCGCTGATGCCGACTTGTTCCAATGCCCAGGCTAGTTCATGCAGCTGTTTCTGCTCTCCGTCTTTGATTTTCTGCAATTGCTGCCCCAGGGTCGGCGCGCCGAAAATACCGCGCGCGCCCTGTGCCGGCTCGCCCAGGCCCTTGCCATTACGGTCGAAGACCTGATTGGCCGAGGTGTCGCTGTTGCCCGACTCGCGATTGAAGATGCTCGACATGGTGCTGCTGCCGAACACCCCGCCATCGCCGCCGCCGAAACCGAGGAAACCACTGGTACTGCCCGTGGCACCGCTGTCGCTGCTGAACACCTGGGCGATAAAGCTCGGCGCCAGCACGTTCGGATTGATAAAGATATTGCCCAACGGTGGCAGGCCATCTCCCGAGCTGCGCTGTTCGAACAACGGCGGGAAGCCCAGCGGCGAGCCGAGGTTGCCGGTCGGAGCGACGCTGATCTGTGGCTGCAGCGGTTGGTTCGGCGCATCCGGCCGCGCCACGGGCGTGTCCACGCGGAACTGCGGATCGCCGCCCAACGCGACCGTATTGACCGCAAAGTTGTTGGAGTTGGCGAAGCCGGTCCCGGCGTTGCCGGCCAGGTCCGTGACCAGGCTGTTATCCAGGGTGATGAAGTTGCTCGGGTCGGTGACGTTCGCCGTCGGGGTCAGGGTCGCGGTCCAGGTCTTGCCACCGTCGGCGCTGGCCAGGTTGGACAGCACGCCGTTGGCCACGCTCAACTCCGAAAGGTCGAAGTTGCTGACTTTCTCGCTGAAGGTGAAGGTCACCACGGTGGTCTGGCCGGCGGTCAGGTTCGGGTTGGCGACGCTGATGGTCGCGGTCGGCCGGGTGGCATCGACGGCGTAGTTGTTGGAAATTGCGATGCCGGACCCGGCATTGCCGGCGGTATCGCTGACCAGGCTGGTGTCCAGCACGATCAGGTTGGTGGCATCGGTGACGGCGGCCGTCGGGGTCAGGGTCGCGGTCCAGGTCTTGCCGCCATCGGCGCTGGCCAGGTTGGACAGGGTGCCGTTGGGGACACTGAGCTCGGACAGGTTGAAGCCGGTCACCACTTCGCTGAAGGCGATGGTCACCGTTGTGGTCTGGCCGATCCCCAGGTTGTTGTTCGCCACGGAGATGGTCGCGGTCGGACGCTGGGTGTCGATGCTGTAGGTATTGGAGTTGGTGCTGCCGCTGCCGACGTTGCCCGCCGCATCCTGTACGCCACTGTTGTCCAGGGTGATCACGTTGCTGCTGTTGGTGATGTTGCTGGTCGGGGTGAAGGTCGCCGTCCAGGTGATGCCGCCGTCGCTGCTCTGCACCGCGCTCAGGGTGCCGCCATCGATAATCGTCAGGTCGGCGTTGCTGAAGCCGGTCACGGCTTCGCTGAAGGTGATGGTCACCAGCGAGGTTTCTCCGATCTTCAGGGCGTTATCCGCCACCACGATGGTCGCGGTCGGGCGCACGGTGTCGATGGTGAAGTTGCCCGAGTTGGTGATGCCGGTGCCGGCGTTGCCCGCCCCATCCTGCACGCCGCTGTTGTTCAGGCTGATGACGTTGGCGGTGTCGTGAACGCCGTCGGTCGGGGTGAAGGTCGCTGTCCAGGTGATGCCTCCGTCGCTGGTACTGACTGCCGTCAGGATACCGTTGGGCACGCTCAGGTCGCTGTTGTCGAAGCCGGTCACCGCCTCGCTGAAGGTGATGGTCACCAATGAACTCTGCCCGGCCGCCAGGGTCGGGCTGGCAACCACGATGGTTGCCGTCGGGCGCACGCTGTCGATGTCGTAGGCGTTCGAGCTGGTGGTCCCGCTACCGCTGTTGCCGGCACCGTCGATCACCGTGCTGTTGTCCAGGACGATGTGATTGTTGTTCTGAGTGATGCCCGCCACTGGCGTCAGGGTCGCGGTATAGGTGATGTTGTCGCTGGTACTCAAGCCGCTGAGGGTGCCGTTGTCGGTCGTCAGGTCGGCCAGGGTCATACCGCTCACCGCCTCGCTGAAGGTAATGGTCACCGTGGAGGTGCCACCGATACCCAGGTGATCGTTCGACACGACGACAGTGGCGGTCGGGCGCTGGGTGTCGATGGCCATGTCGTTGGACGTGGTGATGCCGCTGCCGGCGTTACCCGCCGTATCCTGGACCCCGGTGTTGTCCAGAGTGATGTGGTTGCTCGGGCTGGCGATACCCGCCGCTGGGGTAAAGGTCGCGGTCCAGGTGGTGCCACCGTCGCTAGTGCTCACCGCACTCAGGGTGCCATTGGACACCGTCAGGTCGGCGTTGGTGAACCCGGTCACGGCTTCGCTGAAGGTGATGGTCACCAGCGAGGTCTGGCCGATCCCCAGGTTGGTGTTGGCGAACACGATGCTGGCGGTCGGCCGCAGGGTGTCAACAGCATAGGCGTTGGAGTTGGTGGTGCCGCTGCCGGCGTTGCCCGCAACGTCACTGAAAACCGTGTTGTTCAGGGTGATCATATCGCCGGTATGGGAGACCCCGCCGGTCGCGGTCAGGGTCGCGGTCCAGGTGATACCGCCGTCGCTGCTGCTCAAGCCGCTCAGGGCACCGTCGGCGACCGTGAAGGCGCCGGCGGTGAGCCCGGTGACCGCCTCGCTGAAGGTAATGGTCACCAGGGACGTGTTACCGGCGATGTTCAGCGCCGTGTCGGACACCACGATGGTCGCGGTCGGCCGCTGGGTGTCGATGGCGTAGTTGTTGGAGTTGGTGCTACCGGTCCCGGCGTTGCCGCTGGTGTCGGTGTAGCCGGTATTGTCCAGGGTAATGAGGTTGGTGGCGGCGGTGGTGCTCGCCGACGGGGTGAAGGTCGCGGTCCAGGTGACGCCGCCGTCACTGGTCTGCACCGCGCTCAGGGTGCCGTTGGCGATGGTCAGGTCGGCGTTGGTGAAACCGACCACGGCTTCGCTGAAGGTGATGGTCACCAACGAGGTATCGCCGATCTTCAGGGCGTTGTCCGCCACCACGATGGTCGCGGTGGGGCGTACGCCGTCGATGGCCACGTTGTTCGACGTGGTGCTGCCGCTGCCGGCGTTGCCCGCCATGTCCTGGACCCCGGTGTTGTCCAGGGTGATGTGGTTGCTCGCACTGACAATCGCCGCCGTCGGGGTGAAGGTCGCGGTCCAGGTGACGCCGCCGTCACTAGTCTGCACCGCGCTCAGGGTGCCATTGGACACCGCCAGGTCGGCGTTGGTGAAACCGGTCACGGCTTCGCTGAAGGTGATGGTCACCAGCGAAGTCTGGCCGATGCCCAGGTTGGTGTTGGCGAACACGACGGTGGCGGTCGGCCGCTGGGTATCGACGGCATAGGCGTTGGAGTTGGTGCTGCCGCTGCCGGCGTTACCCGCGCCGTCACTGACCACGGTGTTGTTCAAGGCGATGACATCGCCGGTATGGGTGACCCCGGCGGTCGCCGTCAGGGTAGCGGTCCAGGTGATACCGCCGTCGCTGCTGCTCAAGCCGCTCAGGACACCGTCGGCGACCGTGAAGGCGGCGGCGGTGAGCCCGGTGACCGCCTCGCTGAAGGTGATGGTCACCAGGGACGTGTTACCGCCGATGTTCAGCGCCGTGTTGGACACCGCGATGGTCGCGGTCGGCCGCACGGTATCGACAACATAGGTGTTCGAGGTGCTAGTGCCGGTGCCGGCGTTGGTCGCGGTATCGGTATAGAGGGTGTTGTCCAGGGTGATGACGTTGCCGCTGCTGTTGTTGCTGGCGCTCGGCGTCAGGGTCGCGGTCCAGTGGATATTGTCGCTGGTAGTCAGGTTGCTCAGGGTGCCATTGGACGCCGTCATGTCGGCCAGGCTGAAACCGCTCACCGCTTCGCTGAAGGTAATGTTCACCGTCGAGTTGACCGTGGTGCTCAGCGTAGGCGCGACCACCGAGACGGTCGCGGTCGGACGCACGGTATCGATGGCATAGTTGTTGGACGAGGTGGTGCCGGTTCCCGGTGTACCCGTCGACGTGGAGGTGACGCCGGTATTGTCGAGGACAATATGGTTGGTGGCGCTGGTCACGCTCGAGTTCGGTGTAAAGGTCGCGGTGTAGGTGATGTTGTCGCTGGTATTCAGGGTGCCCAGGATACCGTTGCTAATTGTCAGGTCGGCGCTGGTAAAGCCGGTCACTGCCTGGTTGAAGGTAATGGTCACCAGCGAGGTGCTGCCGATATGCTGCGCGGTGTTGGTCACCACGATGGTCGCGGTCGGCGCCGGCGCATAGGCGGTGTTGAGCGTACCGCCGTCGTTGAAGATATTGTTCACCGCCGCCACGCTGGCGCCGGTACCGCCACCGCCCAGCGCCGGACCACCGGAGCCGCTGCCACCGACGTTGCCGGTCATCGCCGCGAAGTTGGCGGCGGTCATCAACAACGTGCCTTTGTTCCAGATCGCGCCGACGCCTTTGCCGGCCGCGCCACCGGAGTCGGCGGAGCCGCCCAGGCCACCGCCGCCGCCACCACCGCCGCCAGCCGCGATGTTGCCGGAAATCACCGAAGTACCGACGATGGTCAGGGTACCGGTGCTGGCGTTGTAGATACCGCCGCTGGCCGATGCGCCGGCCCGGCCAGGCTTGTCCCAACCGGAGCCACCACCGCCGCCGCCAATCGAGATGGTGCCGTTGTTCGCCGTGCCGCCGGCCCCACCGTTACTGTAGTTGGCGGCGCCTATACCGCCCGCGCCGCCGGTGCTGCTCCCCCCCTTGCCACCCATGTAGCTGGGGTTGTAGCCGCCGCCGGTACCGCCATGGTTGGCGGTGCCGGAGGTACCGCCATAGACCCCCGTACCGAAGCCCGAGCTACCACCATGACCACCATTTTGTCCGCCAAGAGCACCACCGCCGCCGCCGCCGCCACCAACCGCGCCGCCGACGTAGGGCGCCGTGACCCCGCCGCCGCCGCCGCCGCCCGAGGCCGCGTTGCTGGTCACCGTGACATTGTTCAGGGTCAGGTTACCGGCGTTGACAATACCGCCGCCCATCGCCGCGGTGCCGTCGACCCCGGCCGCCGCGCCATTGCCCACCGCCAACCCCTGGGTAATGACCAGCCCGTCCAGGGTCGCGGTGATCCCGGAATTGACCATGAGCACCTGGGTCTTGTATTGCCCGCTGAGGATCACATCGGGTGTGCCGTTGTGGTCCAGGTCGCCTTCGATGGTGAGGTTCTTGCTGATGACCAGTTGCGAATTCAGGTTGACCGTCATGCTGGCGTTGAAGGTAATGATATCGCCCGCCACCGCACTGCTCAGGGCCGAACGCAGTGAACCGACGCCACTGTCAGCGTTGCTGGTCACGGTAATGGTCGACAGGGCGTACTGGTACGCGGCCATGGCGTCGGCCGAGAGCACGTTGTGGCTTTCGATGACCCCGGTGGAAATTTCCAGGGTCCAGTCGCCGCCCAGGCCGGTACGGTCGTTGGACGCGGCGATATCGCGCCCGGTGTATTGCGCCAGGGAGTCGACAAAGCCCAGGCCGGTGGCACCCTCGGCGGTATTACAGGCGTAGATCAGGATATCGCCGCCGACATTCATGTCATTGCCGATGCGCGCCAATACGTCGGCCCGCGCCGCGACGTTGGTCGACGAAAGGTAGGTGCTGCCCAGCCACAGGTCGCCCGAGTTGCCGTGGGCGATGATTTCCACGGTGCTCACACCCTGATGGGTGTCCAGGTAATCAGCGATCTGTTGCAGGCCGTCCTTGCCGGCCTGCAACACCACCACCTGGGTGCCAGGGGCGACGCCCTTGAGCAGGCTGTCGAAATCCTGCACCCGCGAGTCGACGAAAACCACCGACTGGCCCGGTACAGCGGCTGGCGCCGGGGTCGGTGTGGCATCGGATTGCGGGTGGGCATCGGCGGGCGCGGTCGCGTGATCGGTGGCCGGGGCCTTCGCCGCATCGGTGGTGGCGTGGCTGGCCGGCTGCGCGGCTTCGGCCACGGTGGCGGCCACGGCACCGTCGAACAGCATGCGCGGCTCGAGCGGAATGATCATGGGTGAAACCAGGGTTCTCACGCCTTCAGCCCGCGATTTCTGTTTGCTCCACCACATGCTTCACCTGCACTCGAGCGCTCACACGCCCAAAGGATTTTTTTGTTGGAATAAAAAACCGCGATCAACTGACCGCGGCATTGGTTTTCATGCGAATAACATTGGCGGCGCTGGCTGAACCATCGTTCCAGAACGACAGCGTCGCATATTTTTCGAACAGGTCCGGCGGCAGAATCGTACGCCGTGGCTCCATCGCCACCTTGGGCTTGACCTTATGCAGGCCGGCAACCCCGAGGGCCTGGTCAAATGCCGGGGCGTCATACACCAGATGGTCGAAATCGTGCTCGAACCAAGGTTCACCGATAAAGTCGTAGACCAACCGCAATACCCGCTCCGGCGCCTGGGACAACAGGTCGTAGTCGACCAGCAGCACGGAGTCGGCGTGCTCGCCGTAATAGGCTTCCTTGAGCGCGGTCCAGGAGAACCCCACCAGGCGATTGCGCTGGGCCAGGGTTTCGCAACGGCTATAGACCGTGTTGCGCTCGATCTCGTCGTTGAACAGCTTGGTGTTCTCGAAAGGGTTGGCACGGTACAGCCGCTCGAGGCTGTCCATGACCCAGGCGACATTGCGCACGCAGGCGATGACCTTGGACTGGGGGAACAGGTCCATCAGCGCGGGCAGGCGCGCGGTCCACTGGCGATTGGTATCGAAGACCACCGATTGCCCGGTTTTGTCGGCGTAATAGGATTCGAACAGCCCGCGCAACAAGCGGCGGCGCATATCGGTGTCGATCACCGCGCCGAACTCGCTGCCGGCGCTGCACTGCTCGAGCACGCTGTTGAACAGGGTGCCGACCGGGCTGCTCATGCCGGCATGAAAGCGGGGATTCTGGAGAAGAATGGCGGACAGCAGGGTTGACCCTGAGCGCGGTAAACCGGAGATAAAGTGAAAACTACGCAATCCCTTCACCCTAAACGGAAGTCCATTTGTAGGACAAAGCGTAGCTTAAAGGGAATAATTCACACTAGTAGTATTTTGATATCAACCATCAGCGTTTTAAGTCTAAAAGAACCATAGACAGAGAAACTTATGGCCTTAAAAACGACTTGGCAGCTCTAAGTCAAGCCTATAGCGGTTAGTCATCACTGCACGAAGGATGACAGACCTCATATAAAACCGCTTGGGTGTCGCCTCCGGCATGCTGGTCAATTTTTCGCCAATTGTCCGGAATAAACGGGAACTCATCCGGTGCCACCCGGCTCATCACCAACCAGACCCGACCATTGCCCTGGGGCAGGTCGTCCAGATGATCGAGGTAGACGCCGGCGTTTTCATCGATCAGCGTACCGAAACCATAGTTATTGGGCCGGGTCGGTACACCCTTGGCAGTGGGCGGCGTGTACAGCCGCGGCGCGGTGGCGCTCTTGTCGTAGTAGCCCCAGGTGAGCAGCCAGAACATATCGCCCAGCACCACCTGGTCGCCGGCGACGCTGTGCTGGTTCATGTACTCGACCATATTGTTGAACTGATCGCCGGCGTCGACGGTGTAGTTGTTCTTCAGGCCCACGCCCTCCACCGCCAGGACCGCCAGCAGCAGCAACACGGCCAGGACCTTGAAGCGCCGCGCCAGGCGGTCGATGGCCAGGGCCAGGATAATCGGCAGGCCGAGCGCCGGCACGGTCAGGTAACGCTCGATAAACACCGGCGAGGCAAACGAAATGGCGAACACCAGCAGCAATGGCAGGGCGCTGTAGATCACCAGCAGCGTGTCGAAGCGGTAGCGGCTGCGATCACTCCAGACAAGGAATGTCATCACGGCCGCCATCACGCCCGGCAAGGTGACGAACAGCCACAGCGGCATGCCTTCGCCGTCGTCCTGGGCCATCAGTTGCCAGAGCATCGACGGCAGCGAGCGCAAGGTGACCGGCGGCTCCCAGCCGACATCGCCACCGACCTTCAACTCCTCCATATGCCGCACCAGGTCGATCAGCCCCGGCAGCCAGGGCAGGAACAACAGCACGATCGCCACATTGGCCAACCACCACTCGCGGCGCGCGATGTGACGGTGTGCACTGCCGGGCTGCGGGCGGATCACCAGCAGATAGAGCCAGTGCGACAACACACACAACGCCGAAAAGTAGTGGGTATAGAAGGAGGCCGCCATCAGCAGCGCATAGATCACCAGATAACGCTGGCGCGCGGGCTCACGAACCCAATACACCAGGGCAATGGTGGCCCCCAGCAGCCACACGCCCATCAGCGAATACATGCGTATTTCCTGGCTGTAGCGTACGGCCGTGGGCAGCAGGGTCAGCAGCAGGCAGGTCAGCATCGTGACCCGCCGGTTGGCGACCAGGTGCGCCAGCCAGGTACCGAGCAGCACCGTGATCACCCCGGGCACCGCACTCATCATGCGGATCGACAGGATCGAGTTGCCGAACAGGCCGATCCAGACATGCAGCAGCATGAAATACAGCGGCGGATGGACATCGTGGGACGCATGGGACCAGATGCCGGCCAGCGGGAACTGGGCCAGCAGCAGGCTGGAGCCTTCGTCGCCCCAGATCGCCGAGGCCGTCAGTTCATAAAGACGTAACGCCACGGCCAATAGCAGGAGGGCTATCAGCCAGGGTTCGCGAAGCAACTGGACAAGGGATTGCGGATGCGTGACAGGCTGACCGTAAAGTCGTTTTGCTACTTCATCATTGCTCGGAACGCCCATCACCATCCTCTAGAAATCGACAACTGCACCCGCTGGGGGTATGACGCGGTGATTGTAGGCTAGAACGATACCGCCTTGCCTGACTGTTCCCATCACGACCTTGAGCATGCAAAAAACCCGGCGCTGGCCAGGACAGCGTCTACGCTTCAAGACGGTGCACAGCAGACCCGGACCGGCGGCCTACGCAGCCCGTCCAACGGGCAAGGCACTTCACTTAACACAGCTGAAGGATAAGGATCTATGGACGTATTTCTCGGCAGTATCCAGATGTTCGGCTTCAACTTCGCCCCTAACGGTTGGGCGCTCTGCAACGGCCAGTTGCTCAATATCCAGCAGTACAATGCGTTGTTCGCCTTGTTGGGAACGACCTACGGTGGCAATGGCCAGCAGAGCTTCGGCCTGCCCAACCTGCAAAGCCGCCTGCCCATTGCCCAGGGCACCGGACCGGGCCTGACGACCCGGGTGATGGGTGAAGCCAGCGGCACCGAACACGTCTCCATCCTGGGCAGCAACCTGCCGCCGCAAGCGATCCCCACCACCGGCCTGACCGTCAGCACCACCATCAACCTGGCGAGCGTCGCCAGCAATCCGGTCACCGCACCGACCACCACCAATGCCTATATCGGTGCATCCGTCCCTGGCGGGCCGCCCTCGGCCGCGATCTACTCCGACGCGCAAGGCACCTCGCCGGTCGCCCTGAAAGGCGCCACCACCACCATTGGCGGAACCCTGGCCATACCCGGCAGCGGCGTGCCCGTGGGAACGATGAATCCGTATCTGGTGGTGAACTTCAGCATCGCCCTGCAAGGGCTGTTCCCTTCCCGTAACTGATCAGGAACCTGCGCTTGAACGCGCCGCGAAACCTGTAGGAGCCGGGCCTGTCAGGTCGCCGTACGCCGCGAAGCTTTTGGTGCTCTCACGGGCCTCTTCGCGAGCAAGCTCTGCTCCTACAGGGACCGTGTTTGGCCTTGACTGAGCGGTGTTGAGCCAAATGCCCTGATTCTTGCCGCGTATGACGGAGAATATCGATGCTGCAACAAGTTTCAAGTGAACACTTCCAGTTGCTGATGAAACAGCACTGCCCGCTGCACCTGCCCGACGGCAGCCTGCTGCCGATCGAGATCGAGTCGATCGCGCTGCGCCCGCAATCGCGCCTGCCGGAGAGCAGCCGGATTCCCTTCAACGTGGTGTTGCGCAGCCTGGGACCGACGGAGTTCGTCGACGGCCTGTGCGCCCTGGAGTTACCGCAGTTGGGCCGCGTAGACGCCGTCTTCGTGTCCCGCGAGCCGCCCCTGGGCCGTGATCCGGCCCTGGGTTATTTCAATATCGCTTTCAACTGAACCCCGGGTACCAGATCAAGCGCTCAGCCCCTGGCGAGCTCTCTTCGACCCGAAACCCCAGCGCCAGGTAATGCTGGCGCGCCTGGGGATTACTCGCCCAGACCACCGTCGCCACCGGGCAGCGCACCTGCTCGGCGGCCTTCTGCACCCCTTGCAGCACGCTACGACCAAACCCCTTGCCACGGGCCGCCGGGATAAACGCCAGGTACAGCACGCGGATTTCGTTGGGGCCGAAGTCGGCGCTGAGCACGCCGATGGGGATGTCGAGCTTTTCCACCACGTAGTGCATCGCATCGGGGAAGTGCTCGCCGATCCCATGCTCCTGCACCTGGAATTGCTGGGCGACCACCTGTTCGACCACCTCGGGATCGGCGTCGATCCACTGCAACTCGGGCCGGGCCGACTTATAGAGACTCTGCAGAAAAGGCCCGTCGGTAGGCCGTGAGGGCCGCATGGACAAACCGGCGGCAGACGCATTGTTCAACATCGGTTGTACTCCCTGAACCGTTGTACTGACTAGAAACCACTCTCCCGCACGCCCAGGGCGGCCATGCGCCGCCAGGCCGTGCCCAACAGTGACTCACTGCGTCCCTGCAACACCGCTACACCGCGCAGTGGATGGCTGGGCGTCGGCATATCCTCGAGCAACCGCAAGCGGGCGCCGTACTGCGCCTGCACCGGCTCCGGACGACGGTTTTCGTCGCGGCGCACGGCAATCGGGCCGTGATGATCGGAGGTCAGCGCCTCCTGGTCGATGGCTGCCACACCGTTGGCGTCGACGTCCAGCAACTCCACCGGCCAGGCCGGGCGCATCGGGTCATCCGCGACAAAACGCCCTTTCGCCCCCGGCGCAACTCGCCACAAGTCCTCTTCGGCCAGATAACCACGCATACGGGTGCCACCCTCGACCACCCGCGCCAGCGGCTCCTTGGTCGAAACCCAGCGCCCGACCGCCAATTGCGGCATCAGGTCGCGCACCTGGCCGGCCTGGGGCGCCTTCAGCAACAAACGCTCACGACGGGCCTGCAACCCCCGGTATTCGGCGACGGCCTCCGCCAGCCGTTGTTCGAGAATACCGACATCCGCCGCGGTCTCGCTGCGTCCGGCCTGGCGGCGCATCTGCAATTGGAGGATATCGATTTCACGGCGCACGATGATCAACCGCGAATCGACGTCCGGCGACTCCAGCTCCACCAGCACCGTGCCCGCCTCGATCATCTGCCCATCATGCACATTGACCTGCTTGACCCGCGCGGCAACCGGCGCGTGCAGGGCCGTGACCCGCCCGGCTTCCAGCATCACCGGTATTTCCACGCTGCTGCGCCAGGGCACCACCACCAGTAACAGCAGCGCCAGCAGACCCAGGCCGCTGAGCAACACCCGTGGGGTATGCGCCTGCTCACGTCGCGACCACCATTCGCGGGTCTCCTTGAAAATCGGCAGGAAGATGAACCAACCCAGTTCCACCATCATCAGGAAGATGCCCAGCAATTTGAAGAAGAGGTGGTAGACCGCCAGGGCGATCCCGAAAAACAGCGCCGCGCGCCACAACCAGGAGAGGAAGCCCCACCACAGCAGGCGTCGGCGCATCGCCGGCGGCCAGGGTTCCGGGGCCGGCTCGTCATAGCCGAACAAGGCCTCGCGCAAGCGCCAGCGGCACAGGGCAAAGGCCCGGCCCTGAAGGTTGTCGATTTCCCAGAAGTCGCTGAGCAGAAAATAACCATCGAAACGCATGAACGGGTTGAGGTTGACCGCCAGGGTGGTCAGCCAGGTGGCGCTGGCGAGCATGAACGCCGCCGTGCGCGCCGGCCCATCCGGTAACAGCGACCAGGCCAGCAGGGCGATACAGGCCAACAGCATCTCGGCCATGACCCCGCCGGCCCCGATCAATAATCGCGCCTTGCGGTCGTTGATCCGCCAGGCGTCGCTGACGTCGGTGTAGAACAGCGGCAGCATGACCATGAAGGCCACGCCCATGCTCTGCACCCGACACCCCGCGCGCTTGGCCATGAAGGCATGGCCGAACTCGTGGCAGAGCTTGGCGAAGAACAGCGCGATGCCAAAGGCCATGGCCCCGCCGAGGCTGAACAGGTGCGGGAAGGTCGAGAGAAAACGCTCCCAGTCCCGCGAAACCAGGAATACCCCGAGCCCCAGGGTGGCCGGCAAACCGTAGCGCAGCAGGCGCGGGCCGAAGCGTTGCAGCCAGGGCCAGGCGCGATTGAGGAAGGCATCCGGGCGCCACAGGGGAATGCGGAAAAACAGATATTGATGCAGCGCCATCTGCCACAGGCTCTGGCGCGACGCGGCGGCTTTCCAGGCATAGCTGGCACGCTGTTGCGGGTCCAGCGAGGCGATCAGGTCATGGGAACGCAAAAAGCCCAGCAACTGCTCCAGCTCCGGGTCGCCCAGGGGCAGGCCCGGTTCGCGGTTCGCCGCTTGCAGCACCTGCGTCGGATCACCCAGCGACCAATGCCGCAGCAAACGCATGGCCTGGACACCGAGCTTGAAATAACGCCCGCGCACCGGGTCGGCCAGGGTCCAGCGCGGCGAGCCATCCAACGCCGGGGCGGCCGCGGTGAGCTGCAGATCCGCACGCAGGCTGGGCAAGTTCATTACAGCCCGACGCTCTGGCGCAGCCCGGCCAAGGGCCGGCGCAGCAGGTACAAGGCCAGCGGCGCGCGCTGGCCGAAGAGTTTCGCCGTGCCGCGCAAGCCGATACGCGGTACCGAGGTATCGGTGAAGCTGGCATCCAGGCGATAGGCCAACTGCCCGGCCGGGGTCGATTGCGCCTCGTAGGCCACCCGCTCCAGCTTGGCCGAGTAACGCTGCAAGGGGTCGCTGTCGAGGAACAAGGCGACTTCGGCGTCGGACGTCAGGGCAATGGCGTCGCCGACCGCCAGTTCGATGCGCAGTTCGGCCTGGCTCGGGTCGGCGATTTCCATCAGCCGCTCACCGGTCTGCACCGGCTTGCCGGTCCAGCGTTCGGCGTCGGCGAACACCGCGATACCGTCACGCTCGGCGCGCACTTCGCTGCGTTTGAGCAATTCGGCGGCGTAATCGCGCTCGGCGCGCTTCTGCTCGACCCGCGCCGCCAGTAAATCGATCTTCGAACTCGACTCTGCATCGGCAAAAGCCCGCTGGGCATTGGCCTTCAATTCGGCTTCGGCCACGCCCAGGGCGCGCTGGGCCACATCGGCCTGGGCCTTGAGGGTGGTGCTTTCGAAACGTACCAGCAGGTCGCCGCTCTTCACTGTCTGGTTCGGCTTGACCAGGAACTCGGCAATCACCCCGTCCAGCGGGGCTGCCACCACCCGGCCGGCCAGCGGCACGACTTCCGCCGGCGCCAGCACCGACTGGCGCACTGGAATCAACAGGCTCAGCAGCGCCAGGACCACTAGCAACGCCTGGCGCTTGCGGGTGAAACGCAAACGCCACGGCCGGCGGGGCTGCAGGGCGAGCCAGGCATGGCTGTAGGTGTCGCCCAATTGCGCCAGCAGCACCTGTTCGGAAGGACTCCAGGGATTGTCGCGAGCCAGCCAGAGGCCGCCGAAGACCTCGCCCTTGTGATCGAGCAGCGGCAGCCAGAACACCTGGGGCGCCGACAGGCTCTGCCAGTCCTCACGCACCGAGGTGGTGAAGGCATCCATCGGCACCACGGTCGCCGGCTTGGCCCGTTCCAGCTTGAAAATCTGCGCCACGGCGTGTTCGACGAAGGCGACAAACGGCGCATTCGGTTCCACCGAGCTGACCCCGGTCACCGCCCGCACCTTACCGGCGATCAGCAGGGCAGCGTGGCGAAAGCCAAACAGCGCCTGGCCGTCGTTGACCAGGCTGTAGGCCAGCTGTTCGGTGGTGCGGGCAGCGCGGGTCAGGCGTTCAAGGTCGAGGAACTGGGCGAACACCCGTTCCACGGCACCCGCTACCGGTGCGTTCATTTCAGTGCCTCGAAATGCGCGGTGCCGCTCATACCCGCCAGCAGGCCGTCGGCCTTGGGCAGGCTGGCCACCAGCAACAGCGTCTGGCTGCCTTCATCGATCCGCGCGCCCAGGCGTTTGATGGTGGCAGTCAGTGGCTGCCCGGTTTCATCCGGGACAAAACTGAAAGTCTGGCCGGCCTTGAGCTTGCCCATCCAGCGCGACGGCACCAGCAGGTGGATTTCCAGGGTACGGTTGTCGACGATCTCCAGCATCGGCGACCCGGCCGAGACGCTTTCATAGCGCTGGACCTTGCGCTGCACGACCTGGCCGTCATAGGGCGCGATCACGCTGCAACGCTTGACCTGCACCTGGTAGACCTGGGACTGGGCCTGGGTTTCGGCGAGCTTGGCCTCGGCGCGGGCCACTTCGAAGCGGCCGACGGAGTTCAACGAAGCCAACTGTTTATTGTGGGCCAGCTCTTCACCGGCACCGCGGCTGGCGGCCTGGGCGGCATTGAGCTGGGCCTGATAGGCCGAGCAGTCGAACCGTGCCAGGGTGTCGCCCTGCTTGAAGGTTTCACCTTCACTGAACGGCAACTCGACAATACGCCCCGACAGCTCGCTGGCGAGCATCGCCTGGTCACGGGCGCGCAACACGCCACGGGCCTCGCTCGCGGCGACGGCATGGGTCGCTGCAGCATTATTATTGTTATCCAACAGCGGGTCAGTCTCGGCCGGCGTCTGCGCCTGAGCCAGGCACGCCATGCAGGACAACCCAAACAAACCCATCCGCAAACACCACATATACAGGGACTCCTTGTCGGACAATCGCGAGTCTACGGCAGCCGTATCAAGCGTAAAGCCAATTGCCACTATGCTTATCGAGCGACCGGGAGGTTGCCGATGTGCGGCAGATCACAGGCTGCAGCGTCGTGCTGGGTACAAGCATAGGTGCTGCGGCCCGGCTTCGGTATTATTTGCACCACTTCCGGCCTCGGTGCCGCTCGTTTACGGAATTAGGGACAATTCATGCGTATCGGTCTTCTGACATCTCTGGCCCTGGCGGTGAGCGCCGGCTTCTGCTCACAGGCCTTGGCCAGTTCCGACGACACCTGCTACCCGCGTTGGTCAATGCTCAAGTACAGCCTCGACGGCTGCAGTAACCTCGCCTTCCTCAACCCGGGCAACGACAGCCGGGTCAACCTGCGCCTGTTGCTCGCC
Source organism: Pseudomonas gingeri (assembly GCF_013385425.1). Taxonomy (GTDB): domain Bacteria; phylum Pseudomonadota; class Gammaproteobacteria; order Pseudomonadales; family Pseudomonadaceae; genus Aquipseudomonas; species Aquipseudomonas gingeri_D. Next base: position 48,694 of record NZ_JACAQA010000038.1, read on the forward strand.
GACCAGAGCGCTTTGCCCCTGGCGCCCAACCCGTTGAGCAACGACGACCTGGGCGCGGGCTTCGGCCCGGTACCGTTCGCCACGACCCGCCTCGACGCCGCCCCTGAGCCGGTCGTCGGTGCAGAACCAGGCAAGCCCGTCGCCGCCCCGCTGGATGAGGCCCTGGGAAAACTCGGTATCACCCGCGAAAACGCCGACACCGCCGTCAGTTCGCTGCTGTCCGGCGAGGGTGGCCGCTGCCGCAGCAACGACACCGACAGCGCCACGACCTTTATCAACCAGTTGCTGGGCAGCAGCGAACTGCCCGACCCCGAGCGCCAGGCCCTGGCCCGCGCTCGCGTGCAGATGCTCGGCACCTGCGCCTGGGAGCCGGCGCAGCAAGCAAGCCTGGTGCCCGCCGTGCAATCGGCCCAGGGCCAGGCATTTGCCAGCTACCTGAACGGTGCCATCAGCTTCTATAGCGGGCGCTTCGCCGACGCCGCCCAGGCCTTCGCCAGCCTGGGCGAAAGCCCGCAACCCTGGCTGAAGGAAACCGCGCAGTACATGCAGGCGCGCACCGCCCTCAACCTGGCGCAACAGAACACCTTCGACAGCGACGGCATGCCGACCAAGGAAGAGGCCGACGCGGCCCAGCTGAAACTGGCCGAAGAAGGTTTCCAGCATTACCTCGGCACCTGGCCCGAGGGCCTCTATGCGACCTCCGCCCGCGGCCTGCTGCGCCGGGTCTACTGGTTGGCGGGGAATGCCGAAAAACAGGCGACCGAATACCTCTGGCAACTGGGCCAGGCCAAGGCCGAACAGCGCAACGTGACGCCTGACGAGCTGGTGCAGGAGATCGACAACAAGATGCTGTTCGGCGGCGGCAAGGTCGAGCAACCCTTGTTCCAGGCCCTCGACGACCTGATGGGCATGCGCCCCGGATACGGCGAGAACGCCACGCCCAAGCTGACCCTGGAAATCCTCCAGGCGCAGAAACCGATCTTCGCCGCGCAACCGGCGCTGTATGACTATTTGCAGGCGGCGTTCCAGCTGTATGTCGCGAAAAACCCGGAGCTGGCGCTCAAGAGCCTGCCGACCGAGATCCCGGCGAAACTCGACTACCTCGCCTTCAGCCAGCAGATGCTGCGCGGCCTGGCCCTGGACGCAAAACAGGACGTGAACGGTGCCGAGGCCCTCTGGCTGCAATTGCTGCCGCAAGTCCATCAGCCGCTGCAACGCGAGCAGGTCGAACTGGCCCTGGCCAATCACTACGAGCGCAACCAGCAGGTGGCCAAGGTCTTTGCCGCCGACTCGCCGATCAAGACCGCGCAGGTGCGCGCCATCCTGTTGCGGCATATCGCCGATGCCGGGCTGTTGCGTCAGGTCGCCCAGGGCGAAGCCTCCACCGAGCGGGATACAGCCCTGTTCGTATTGCTCTACAAGGACCTGCGCCTGGGCCATTACGCCGATTTCACCGCCGACCTCAAGCAGTTGCCGGCCGAGCCGTCCGACACCAAGTTGGGCGCCTCGTTGGGTTACACCTACAGTGGCGGCCAGCCGCTCAAGCTGTTCCGTTGGAGCGGTGCCAAGGCCGAGTCCGGCTATGCCTGCCCGACCATTGGCGAGACGGCGACGACCTTGCAAGCCGACGCGAAGCAGCCCCAGGCGCTGAACTGCCTGGGGGAATTCATCCTGCGCAACAGCCTGGACGGCATGCCGCTGGATAGCCAGCGCAGCGCGGATGAACTGGGCGGGACCGCGTCCTTGTTCAAGGGCACGACCTTCTCGCGTCTCGACGGTTACCAGAGCGTGATCGGCGATGCCAAAGCGTCGTCCACCGACAAGGCCTACGCACTGTTCCGCGCCATCAACTGCTATGCGCCCTCGGGCTACAACAGTTGCGGCGGGAAGGAAGTGACACCGGCGCAGCGCAAGGCCTGGTTCAAACAGCTTAAAACCAGCTATGCCAGCACCCAGTGGGGCAAGTCGCTGCAGTACTACTGGTAAGTGGCCGTGGGTCGCTGGCGCTGGCTGTTGCTGGCCGGGCTGCTGGCGTTGGCCGATGCCCGGGCGGCGGTCGATGCGCGGGACTACGACAGTTTCTGGCTGTGGAGCGGCGTCGCCCCGCAGCCGGTGCTGAGCCGGGCCAAGAGCCTTTACATCCTGCAAGGCCAGGTCAGCGAGTCGCGGCGCTCGCCGCAGCGGACGGTCAACTTTATCGCCCAGGGCATTGCCATTCCACGCCTGACCCGGGGCGAGGTCTGGGTGGTCTATCGCGCCCACACCCTGCGTTGGCCGGAGTCGGTCTATCAGCAGTTGCTTGGCCAGGTGAAACGCTGGCAACAGGCGGGCAATCCGGTGGTCGGCATCCAGATCGACTTCGATGCCCGCACCCGCTATCTCGACGAATATGCCGCTTTTTTGCGCGACCTGCGCCAGCGACTGCCGGCGGAGTTGCGCCTGAGCATCACCGGACTGATGGACTGGAGCAGCAATGCCGACCCGGCGGCCATCGCCCAACTCAAGGGCGTGGTGGATGAGGTGGTGGTGCAGACGTATCAGGGGCGGCACAGCATTCCCGATTACGCCGCGTATCTGCCACGGATGAACCGGCTGGGCGTGCCGTTCAAGGTCGGTTTGATCCAGGGCGGCGAGTGGCAGGCACCGGGGTATTTGAAGGGGAATGAGTGGTTTCGGGGGTATGTGGTGTTTCTCCAGAACCCTTAGCGACCGGACAATTCCCTTTCCCTTGCCTGAAGTTTCCTAGAAAATCCTTTCGCCTTGCGCCTGCTGGAAGCGGTCACTAGTCTTCGTCCTATCGCTGCAAAATCAGCGATCGGGCGTGAGAACCCGTGCTCAGTAAGCGCATCAGCGCCACTTTCGTTACGAACGCCTTTTCATCAGAAAACGCTTCATGGCGGCTGTGCGCAGGCAGACTTCGGTCTGGCCGGTTGCCTACTGTCCGGTATTCTCACCCTGTGTACAGCTGCCACCCTTTGCCGCGTGAGAACGGCAAACGATGGCCCCTCATTACAGACATGTAGGAGCTGGACCATGGATAAAAGACTGACACCCGACCCGCCGATCACTTTCCCGGCATCACGTCGCGCAAAGACCGGAAAACCTCATTTCGATGCCGCTGCCGAACGCGCCTTTGCGCACTACGGGCTGCCGATGAGCGACGATCCGCTTAGACCTCACCCGACCTTCTCGCCCTCGCCCGCCCGTATCCCGTCGTTACTCAGCGTGGAAGACAAGCTGGTCAACGCACTGTCGATCCTGCAATCGGCGGCGGCCACGGCTTATGAGTCCGCCGACCAACTCGACGGGGCGAAGCGCAAGTTGGCGATGGGGACGGTGCATTTGATCGAGTTGGCGCAGTCGTGGGTGGACTCGGTGATCGATGAGACGTCGACAATGGGGACTACGGGCTGATCCAAAGTCTGTGGCGCCTGTCCCGCCGCCTTCGCGGGCAAGCCCTGCTCCTACAGTTTCGAGTCGGTCACAGATTTTGCGTACGACACAAACCTGTAGGAGCAGGGCTTGCCCGCGAAGACGGCGGGACAGGCACCACAAAATCAACGGGTGTTCATCACCTGCCGAGTGATGTCGACGACAGGACCTCAGGCATTGAGCCGAAAACTCTCCAGCCAGGCACCCAGCTCGGCCGCCCGCATCGGTTTGGAAATCAGAAACCCCTGCGCCACCTCATAGCCCTGGGCCTGGAGGATTTTTTGCTGGCCAAGGGTTTCCACCCCCTCGGCCACCACCCGCAACTCCAGGCTCTCGCCGATGCGAATCACAGCCTCGCTCAAGGCCTGGCTGGTCTCGTCGGTTTCCAGGTCGTGGACAAAACTGCGATCGAGCTTGAGCTCCTGGATCGGCAACCGCCGCAGGTAGCTCAAACTCGAATAGCCCGTGCCGAAGTCATCCATGGCCAGACGGACCCCAAGGGCATGAATCTCATCGATCGTGCACAAGGTATCCGGGTTGTTGTCCATCAACACACTCTCGGTGATCTCCACCGTCAGGTCCGCCGCCACCAGTCCGTTCTGCGACAAGGCCCGACTGATAAAACGTGGCAGATCACGGTTGTGGAAATTGGTCGGCGAGAGATTCACCGAAATGCTCGGCACCTTCAGGTGCTGACGACGCCAGCTCGCCAGCTGCCGACAAGCCTCACGCACCGACCATTGGCCGAACTCGCCGATCAGGCCGCACTCCTCGGCCATGGGAATGAATGTGCAGGGTGATACCTCGCCGAATTGCGGATGACTCCAACGCGCCAAGGCTTCGATGCCGCACAGGTCCTGATGGTTGAGATCGACCTGCGGCTGATACACCAGATGCAGCTGTTTGCGATCAATCGCCTCACGCAGAGCGGTTTCCAGGCTCAGCCGCCCCTTGGCCATCTGATCCAGCCCGTGACTGAAGAAACTGACGCTGCCCCGTGCGCTGGTCTTGGCCTGGTACATGGCAATGTCGGCCCGTTGCAGCAGGACCTCCATGGTCCGGCCATCCTCGGGAAACATACTGACGCCAATGCTGGCGGACGGCCTGAGGGTCACCCCGGCGATCTGGCACGGGACGCTCAGGCAGCTTTTGAGACTGACGAGAAGATCGGTCACTTGCTCCAGCGAGCATTGCGGCAATACCAGCACAAACTCATCGCCGGACAGCCGACAGACAATATCCTGCTTGCGTCGCCGCTCCTGCAAACGCCGGGCGATCATGCACAGGAACTCATCGCCCGCCGCATGCCCAAGGGAGTCGTTGACCTGCTTGAAGCGGTCCAGGTCAATGAAGACCACGGCCAGGCTGCTCTTGCTCCGCACCGAATCGGCAATCGCCTGGTCGGCCTTGGCGTGCAGCATATTGCGATTGGGCAGCCCGGTCAGGTCATCGTAAAACGCCAACTGACGAATATGCGCGCGGGACTCTTCGCGCTCCAGGGCCAGCGCACAGAGGTGGATCGTGGCATTCACCAGCAGTTGATCCAGCGGGCTCGGCTCGCGCCTCTCCCGGTAGTAGAACGCGAAGGTCCCGAGCACCCGGCCAGAACTGGATTTGATCGGCGTCGACCAACAGGCCTTGAGCCCCAACGGAATCACCTTGTCGCGAAAACCTTCCCAGAACGGGTGATGAGCAATGTCCGCCACAACCACCGGCTCACCGCTGAACGCCGCCGTACCGCAAGACCCCACTTGCGGCCCGATGCGCAAGCCATCCAGCGCATTGGAGTAATGTTCAGGCAAGCTGGGGGCGGCCAGGGGGTGCAAGGTGCCCCCTTCGTCCACCCGCAGAATCGAAGCAATCACGTCAGGGGCAATCCGCTCGACTTCACGGCAGACCAACATCATCAAGGCCGCCAGTGATTCCTCTCGAACCATCGCTTCGAGCACTTTGTGCCGCAGGACTTCCGGCATTCGCGAATGAGTCACGTCAATCAGCACGCTGACGGTATGGGTCAGGTGACCGAGGCTATCGAGCACCGGATAGGTAGTGACATTGCACCAGACACGACGGCCATCATGGCGATAACCGAATTCCTGTGAGTGATATGCCTCACCGCGCCCCAACTGAGCACGGATGGCGGCGATATCTCCCACCTCGAAATAGGGGGCAATCAGGCTGATGGGCGTTCGTCCCACCACGGCGGCTTCGTCATAGCCGAACATCTCGGTGAACCCACCGTTGACGTAGCGGATCTGCCATTGGGCATCCGTGACGATGATTGCGTTTTCGGTGCTGTCGACCACCAGTGACAGTAGATACAGGCGTTCGCGCTCTTCATGCTGGACCGTGATGTCCTTGATGAAGGCGGTGTACATCAACTGGCCGTCGCTCTTGACCTTGGAGATGGACATCGCCCCCCAACGCCGGGCGCCGTCTTTGCGCTCGATCAGCACGTCGCGACTGGTGCCGACGATCTTGTTGAGGCCGCTGCGACGATTGGCATCGATGTAGCCGTCGTGCTCCGCACGGATCAACTGTGGCACCAGGATACTGACGTTCTGCCCGATCACCTCCTCCCGGCTGTACCCCCACAAGGCTTCGGCGGCAGCGTTGAACAGGATGACCCTGTTCTGGCTATCAATGACCACAACACTGTCGATGCTCTGCTCTAGGGTCTGGATGAAAACCTGGGAAAGATCCTGAATGTCAGGCATGGCGGTAGCCCACTCACGGGAAGGAAGACAAACACGGTGTCGGGCTCCTTCCCGGTGCTTCAGGACTTTGTTGATCGCCGCCCCACTCTTGCAGAGATCAGAGGGGGGTTGAATGGCCCTCCCTATCGATGCGCGACAGTAGTAAGGTCGTCATGTAAACACTAATATCAATATGCCTCCATCCGATCATCGGACTATTGACCCGCATCAAAGAACCCCAAAGGACAGATGTAATATCTTCGTCGCGACCCCGCGACGTAGGCGTTCTCAAAAGCATTCTCATTAGCTATAGCGCTGCATCCCCCAACGCTTCACCGTGATTCGCTCCAGGGTGTCGAACACCAGGTTCTCCACCAGCAGGCCGATCAGGATCACCACCGCCAGGCCAGCGAATACCTTGTCGGTGTAGAGCTCGTTGCGGTTCTGGAAGATGTACCAGCCCAACCCGCCCTTGCCGCTGGTGGCGCCGAACACCAATTCGGCCGCGATCAGGGTGCGCCAGGCAAACGCCCAGCCGATCTTCAACCCCGCGAGAATCGACGGCAACGCCGCCGGAATCAGGATGAACAGCACAAAACGCAAACCCTTCAAACCATAATTACGCCCCGCCATGCGCAAGGTCTCCGACACCCCGAGAAACCCGGCATAGGTATTCAGCGCCAACGCCCAGAGCACCGAGTGCACCAGCACGAAAATCAAACTGTTCTGCCCCAATCCGAACCAGAGCAACGCCAGCGGCAGCAACGCAATCGCCGGCAACGGGTTGAACATCGACGTCAGGGTACTCAGCAGGTCCCGTCCAAACTGGGTCGACACCGCCAATGTGGTCAAGGCGAACGCCAGGACGATCCCCAGCACATAGCCCTTGAGCAGCACCACCAGGGAAATCCCGACCTTGCTCAGCAACTCACCACTGATCAGGCCGTCGTACAACGCACTCGTCGTCTGCAGAAAACTCGGCAGCAACAGATCGTTGTTCTGATACCGCGCCGCGGCCTCCCAAAGCACCGCCAGCAAGATCAGGATCAGGCTCTTGCGTAACCAGCCCTGTTGCCACAACCGTTGCCCCAGAGGCAGTTCGCGCTCCAGCGGGACCTCGAGCAACGGCTCCAGGACCACTTCATATTCTTCACGCACAGGGGATGAAAGACTCATCGGGCATTCCTCCAGCCGCTCAATAGGCGATGCGGATATCGGCGAAATTCAGTTCGGTTTCAGCCTGCGGGGTTTCGTCGAACAGCAGCCGGTGGATCCGTCGCGCCGACGCCTGGAACTCGACGCCGCCCAGGCTGTGCAGGTTGTACTGATGGCTGTGGATCTCCGCCCGTACCCGACCCGGATGGGGTGACAACAGCAGAATGCGGTTGCCCACCACCAGCGCCTCTTCAATCGAGTGGGTGACGAACAGCAGGGTGAAGCGCACCTCCTCCCAGAGCTGCAGCAACTCCTCCTGCATCTTGCGCCGGGTCAAGGCGTCGAGGGCGGCGAAGGGCTCGTCCATCAGCAGGACTTTGGGTTGCATCGCCAGGGCCCGGGCAATCGCCACCCGGGCTTTCATACCGCCGGACAAGGTGTGCGGATAGGCATCGGCAAAGGCCGACAACCCGACCTTCTCCAGATAATGCAGCGCCCGCTCCTCCGCCTCCCGACGCTTGAGGCTGCCGGACGCCAGCAGCGGAAACATCACGTTCTGCTTGACGGTTTTCCAGGGCGGCAACTGGTCGAATTCCTGGAACACCACGATACGGTCCGGGCCCGGCTCGGTGACGGCCTGGCCTTGCAGGCGGATCTCGCCTTCACAGGGCCGGAGAAACCCGGCTACCGCCTTGAGCAAGGTCGACTTGCCACAGCCCGAAGGCCCGAGCAGCACAAAACGATCTTCACGGTCGACTTCAAAACTGACCTGATGCGTCGCCCGCACCACCCGCGCCGGCGTGCGGTATTCCAGGCTGACCTGGTCGACCGCCAGCAACGCCGGGGTGGCGACGCTCGGGTTGCTGGCCGTGTGGCCTTGCAAGGGGGCATTCATGTCGGTCAGCTCCCCTGCAACAGTTTGGCGTCCTCGAAGAAGTAGTCCTTCCACGATTCCGGCTTGTGCTTGATGGCGCCCACACGATAGAGGAACTCGGCCAGGGGGTAGGTGTTCTTCGGCGTCACGCTGAATTCGAACTGCGGGTTGTCGATGATTTTCAGCAGCGCCGCACGGTCGATCTTGGCCTTGGTCACCCGCAGGTAGGTGTCCGCCGCCGCGCCTTTGTCCTTCTGCGCGAACTCGGCCGCTTCGGCCAGGGCGTCAACGAAAGCCTTGTAGGTTTTCGGGTTGTCGTTGCGGAATTTCTCCGTGGCGAACAACACCGTCGGCGAGTTCGGCCCGAGCAGGTCGTAGCTGTTGAGCACCACATGCACGTTGGGGTTTTCCAGCGCCTGTTCCTGGAACGGCGGGTTGGAGAAGTGCCCGGTCAATTCGGTGCCGCCGGCGATCAGCGCCGCCGTGGCGTCGGGATGCGGGACGGCGACGGTGTATTTGTCCAGGCGATTGAATTCCTTGTCGCCCCACTGCTTGGCCGCGGCGTATTGCAGGAAGCGCGACTGCACGGAAACGCCAACCGCCGGCAAGGCGATGCGGTCCTGGTCGGTGAAGTCGGCGATGGTCTTGACCTTCGGGTTGTTGCTCACCAGGTAGTAGGGAAAGTTGCCCAGGGAAGCGACCGCCTTGACGTTCTGCTTGCCATAGGTGCGATCCCAGATGGTCAGCAAGGGCCCGACACCCGCACCGGCGATATCCACCGAGCCGGAAAGCAGCGCGTCATTGATCGCCGCGCCGCCGGACAGCTGGGTCCAGTCGACCTTGATATCGATGCCTTCGGCCTTGCCGTATTTCTCGATCAGGTGCTGGTCGCGGACCACGTTGAGCAACAGGTAGACAATGCCGAACTGTTCGGCGACGCGGATCTCGCCCTCGGCCTGGGCCGTGGCAGGCGCCAGCAGGCTGCCGGCCAACAGGCTCAAGCCGAGGCCGAGGGAGGTGGTGAGACGGCCGAGTTTCGGCCACAGTGCAAAGGATGCAGGCATGGGGATGCTCCTTGAAGCGATCGGATCAGAACGGGGCATCGCCCTGGATGGTGGTGCGGTAGAGCTTGCGCCGCAGGTCACTCGGGCAACCGGCGGCCAGGTGCACCAGCGAACGGTTATCCCAGAACACCAGGTCGTGGGGCTGCCACTGATGGCGGTAGATGTTTTCCGGCAACACGCTGTGGGCATACAGCTCGCTCAGCAGCTGGCGGCTTTCGTCTTCCGGCAGGCCGACAATCCGCGTGGTGAAACCCTCGCTGACGAACAACCCCTTGCGCCCGGTTTCCGGGTGGGTACGCACGATGGGATGCACCACCTCGGCGACCTGGGCCAGTTGTTCAGGGGTCAGGGTCGGCCGCCAGTTGCCTTCGAATTTGGTCTCGCTGTAACGCGCCGTGTAGGAGTGCGCCGCCGAACGGCCTTCGATCGCCTTGCGCAGGGCCTCGGGCAAGCTGTCCCAGGCCTTGTGCTGGTCGGCAAACAGGGTGTCGCCGCCTTCGGATGGCAGCTCCTGGGCGTGCAGCATCGAACCGAGGCTCGGCAGCTCCTTATAGGAGAGATCGGAATGCCAGAACTTGCCCGCATCGCCCAGGCCGATGTTCTGGCCGTTTTCGACGATGTTGGAAACGATCAGGATCTCCGGGTGCCCCGCCAGCAGGAATTGCTTGAGCACATGAATCTGCAACACGCCAAACCGACGGCTGAAGGCGATCTGCTGTTCGGGACTGATGCGCTGGTCGCGGAACACCACCACAGGGTGATCCAGGTGCGCACGGTGAACGCGCGCAAAGTCCTCGGCATTGAGCGCCTGGCTCAAGTCGAGGCCGACGATTTCAGCGCCCACCGATCCATCAAAGGGGCGGACGTCGAAGTGCTGTGCCGGGGCATCAGCGGTGGTCGAAACGGAAGAAGCCAGGGACATGGAAGGACTCCTGCGCAGGGCACGCTCAGAGGTGCACTTGGTGATCAGACACTCACGCGGGTCGCGTGTGGGTTCAGTTCATACGGCCCACCCAAGGGTCGGTGAGCACGCAGAAATATGACGATATAGATATAAGAGAGATAACTTAAATACTATTAAGGAATATCAATAGGGCCTTTTTCATAAGCGCCCCGGCGCCGAGCCGGTGAGAGGCGATGATTTTTTCACGTGCCCCGAGGACCTATCCGACACATCCGGATACCTTGAAAACCCGGGTTCTGGAACCTTGTGCAAAACACTGGAGCCGCGGGAAGCAATACGCATCGCCAAGAGGGCGAGTCCCTACAGCCACTTGGGAATCGATTGATAGTTTCAGTGAGGGCTGGTGAAAGAGAATGGCACCATGCAATCATCCGTTATCGCGTGCCTCAGGCGCAGAGAATGGACGGTTTGACAAGCACCCGGGCAGCTTCTAGTGTGCCATCGGATCACCCTTCAACCTTGTTCAAAACAGAGTAGTCGCGTGGCGGAAAAACCGAATCCCTTGAACAGCGTTCACGTCAATGGACCCATACCCGCCCATCTGGCCCGGGCGGTGATTGAGGAGACCTTGCGCAACGCCATCCTGGACGGGCGTCTTCCCTGTGGCCTGGCCTTGCGCCAACAGGAACTGGCGACGCTGTTCGGCGTCAGCCGCATGCCCGTGCGTGAAGCCCTGCGCCAGCTCGAAGCCCAGGAACTCCTGAATGTGGTGCATCACAAGGGGGCCGTGGTTGCCCCTTTGATCGTCGATAATTCCATCGAAGCCTACGACTTGCGGATCCTCCTGGAGACCGAGGCCCTGCGCCTGTCGGTGCCCCTGCTCGATGACAACGACTTCAAGCAGATCGAGGCCTATATCGATCTGCTGGAAACCGAACAGGACTATACCCAGGTCGGACGGCTCAATCGCCTGTTCCACATGGGGCTCTACAGCAAGGCCCCCAATCACAAACTGTTGAAGCTGATCGAGCAGGGCCTGGTGGAAGAAGAACGCTTCCTGCGTTTCAACCTGTCCGCCATGGGGCTGGGCAAACTCTCCCAGGATGACCATCGCGCCCTTCTCAGCGCTGCTCGGGCCGGCGAGATCGAGGTGTGCGTGGAGAATCTGCGACACCACCTGCAACGCGGCATTGAAGTGATTCTGCGTTATCTGGCCCAGGCCCGGTCTTGACCCCTGAGCCGATACGCCTGTTGGGCCCGGGGTCTGCTGTTCTACCGATGTGCATGGCAGCCCACAGGCTGATGAGACGGGTTGTCGGTGAGCGATAACAACACCGCCGACAAGCTGCCATCAGCTGTTTTCCATGATTTGTGAAAAAGGTCGTGGGCGCACGCCCTGCCACGCGGGATGACCCTATCTATTCACCGCTTCGGACAGGTTTCGCCTCTTCCGGCGATAGCAGAACTGTCCGTTTGGGCACAGGCTTGCTCACCGATAATCAATTGACGAGCGACGTACGGCTCTGCGCATGCAACTTTCGGATTACATCACTCAACCAAGGAGGACTTCCACGCGCCGGAAGTACGGATCAGCCGTGTCTCGGCCACGCCTATCAAACTATTAACCCATCCCATTGAGAGCCAGTTGAATGAGGCATTCCATCATTCATTTAAATTCTGATCGTTATTATTCGGAAGGGGCACTCTCACCCCTAAAAACACGGCATCGCCAGTGTTATCGGGGACACTCATCTATTAAAAAGTGACACTTACAATTGTTCTAAAAATAACTTGATCCGCGCTGATTATTTGTATTAATTTTTAATGGCTTTCGGGCAACCCCTGTCGCCAAGGCCTTAGCCAGCCTAGACATAGGCGCCCGGCAACACCAAACAAAATACGCTCAAAACGCTTGCACGATGACACTTTGGCGTACGTTAAATACGCCGTGATTCCTCTCGATACTTTCAATTTCTTATTGAGGACTCTGTTCGTCCGCCCGTTAGCCAATGCAACACAGTGACACCGCCATACCGTATAGAAAACACCGTGCAACCTGTCACAGCCCTTTCAACTTCGCAGACACGTGGTGAATATTAATGAGCGCACTAAAGCACCTTCTCGACGCCCGTAAAGAACAACTGACCCAACATCCTGTATTCAGTGAGATTCATTCACTTTCACTCCTTCGACGGTTCATGGAAGTCCATGTCTTTGCGGTCTGGGACTTCATGTCGTTGACCAAGCGCTTGCAACAGGAACTGACCTGTACCACTTTGCCCTGGCTACCGCCCAGGGACCCCCAGGCCGCACGCCTGATCAATGAAATTGTCCTTGGCGAGGAATCGGACCAACGCGAAGGCCCCGGCCATTGCAGCCACTTCGAGTTGTATCTGGAAGCCATGCGCGAGGTAGGCGCCAGCACCGCCGCCATCGAGCACTTCATCGAACTGCTGCGTGAAGGCGTGACGGTCGACACCGCGCTGCGCACGGTGAACGCCGCGCCGATGGTGATCGGCTTTGTCAGAAACACCCTCGATATCGCCCTCCACGCCTCGGCGCATCAGGTGGCCGCGGCCTTTCTGCACGGCCGGGAAAGTGTCATCCCGCAGATGTTCCAGCGGATTCTCGATGAGTGGGGCATCGATCACGCCCAGGCCCCGACGTTGCGCTACTACCTGCAACGGCATATCGATGTCGACTCCGAGGACCACGGGCCGGCGGCCGAACACTTGCTCGAACGCCTGGTGGGCGGTCAGCCGCAACGCGAGGCGGAGATCTACAGCGCCGCCCTGGCCGCCGTGGACAGCCGCCTGGCGCTGTGGGACGGCTTGCAACTGAGCCTGAGCGAACGCGCCGTCGAGGTGGCCCTCTCATGAACGCCGTCGACTACACCTCCTTCGCCGATGCCTGGGAAAGCCGCGCCAGCATCCGCACCCGCCCACGGCGCCTGCTCGAGGACGACGATCGGCTGATCTATCCCCTGAGCCGCCAGCCCCTGGTCAGCAGCGAGAGTTTCCTCACCCTGTGTCCGGAGCAGCGGGATTTCGTGCTGCTGCAGAGCCTCTACAAATTCATCAATGACGTGGTGATTTTCGAGACCGATATCGTCGACCGCACCGCCCGCAGCATTGCCAAGGGGCGCTTCCCGATCCGCTTTCCGTTCGCCTGTCGTTATGACGCCATGACCGTGGTGGTGGACGAGGACTATCACGCCCTGGTGGCCATGGACTTCATGCAGCAGACCGTGGCCATGACCGGCATCGAACCCCTTGAGCTGCCCGAGGAAATCGAACTGAGCCGGGCGATCCCGGCGGCCATGGGGATGGCCCCCGAGCACCTGCAAGCGGCCATGGAGCTGATCTGCGTGGCGATCTCGGAAAACACCGTGACCAACGATGTCGCGGCCTTTGCCAAGGACGACACGATCAAACCCTCGATCAAGGGCCTGATGGCCGACCACCTGCTCGACGAAGGCCGGCATGCCGGGTTCTGGACGCGCCTGGTGCGGATCTACTGGCAGACCGCGAGTGAGGACGACCGCGACCTGATCGCGCAGATCCTGCCGGTGTTCATCGTCCATTACCTGACCAACGACATCCAGAAAGCCTTCGACTTCCGCGTGATCGAGCACCTGCCGGTGAGCGAGGCGATTCGCCAGGAACTCAGGCGCGAGGCATTGGGGCTGGCGTATCCGATCAATCGCCACCATCCGCTGGTGATCAATATCGTGCGCTTTCTGCGTAACAGCTCGCTGCTCGATTCGCCCTGTGTTCAGGACGCCTTGAGCGACTACCTGATCTAGCCAAGGAGATCATCATGAGACGTCTCACCCTTTTGCTCGTCGGCAGCAGCCAGGCGCTGGATGAATTGCTCCGCGAGCTGGAACAGCACGGTCATTCGATTCAACGCCTGAGTCACGCACAGGCCATCGAAGCACAACCGCCGGGCGCGGCGGATCTGTTGATCGAAGATGGCAGCCTGGTGCTGCCCACCAGTTGGCGGCGCGACCTCGGCGCCTGCATTCACCTGGCCCTGCGCCTGGAACAAGGGCCCGTGGCGCCCCAGGGCCTGCCCGCACTCAGCCTGCTTTGTCGGCTGGTCGAGGATGCCGGTAGCCGCCTGATCCAGCGCCTGGGGGTTGATCAGGACGGCTCCGGAAACGGCCAGGCGCTACGCCTCGCCGCAGTCCAGGCATTGGTGGAGCGGGTGGCCTTGCAGGTCAGCCGCTATTCCCGCGACGCCGATTACTTTGCCGAGGCCGCCACGTTGCCATCGGCGTCGGAGCACCCGGAACAGGATCTGCGCAGGCTTGAGACGCTGGCTTTCGAACACCGTCTCAACCAGACCGCCCGCCCCGAGTTGCTGGCCCTGGCCCAGGTGTCGGTCATCGAGCATATCGAAAGCAGCCTGCTGCGTTTCGCCGAACGCCCCGCGCTGACCCTGGACGGGGTGTCGCTGACCTACCGGGAACTGCACGACCTGAGCCGGACGATCCAGCAAAGTCTGCTGGCCCGGCTCGATGCCCTGGGACCGTTCACCGAACCGCCGGTGATCGGGCTCTGCCAGCACAAGAGCCCCGCGCTGTACGCCAGCATCCTGGCGATTCTCGGGGCCGGCGCGGTGTATCTGCCGCTGGACCCGGGCCACCCGCTGCAACGCCAACTGTTCGTTCTCAAGGATGCCGGCGCCAGCCTGCTGCTGCATGACGGACAATCTTCCCTGGCCGAACAGCTGCCGGCCCTGGATGTCCGTGGCCTGGCGCAAAAACCGACTGATCAGCCCCTGGTGCGCCAGGCACGCGCCCCCCAGGCACCCTGCCTGGCGCTCTATACCTCGGGCACCACCGGACAGCCCAAGGGCGTGCTGCTCAGCCAGCACAACCTCAGCCACTTCACCGCCTGGTATGCCGACTATGTGCAGCTCAGCGAAACCAGTCGGGTGCTGCAATTCTCCACCCTGAGTTTCGACTCGTCGCTGATCGACATCTTCCCGACCCTGGTCAGCGGCGCGGCGCTGGTGGTGCCGACTGAAGACCAGCGTCGCGATCCCTTGCAACTGTTGGCGCTGATTCGCGGGCAACGGCTCAGCCATGCCTTCCTGCCGCCGGCACTGCTGAGTATCCTGCCGCTGGACACGCCCCTGGGCCTGAGCCATGTGATGACCGGCGGTGACGTGTGCGAACCGGATGTCATCGAGAAGCTCTCGACCCAGTGCCATTTCTACAATCTCTACGGCCCTACCGAGACCACCGTGCTGGTCACCGCCAGGCGCTTCCGGCCCGGCTCCGGCAATCGCAGCCTGGGCCAGGCCATCGCCAACAGCCAGGTGCTGATTCTCGACGAACAGCGCCAGCCAGTCGCCGAGCAGACCGTCGGCGAGCTGTATATCGCCGGCCCCGGGGTCGGCCTCGGTTACCTGAACAATCCCGACAAGACGGCGGACAGTTACCTGCAACTGGCGCTGGGCCAGGGCGAAAGCCTGCGTGCCTACCGCACCGGCGACATGGCCAAGTGGACCGGCGAAGGCATCGAGCTGTGCGGGCGCCGGGACAACCAGGTGAAGATTCGCGGCTTCCGGGTCGAGCCGGAGGAGATCGAGCAGTGCCTGCGCGACAGCCGGCTGTACCGCCAGATCGCGGTGGTCATCGATCCCCGGCGGCGGGTGCTGGCCTTTATGAGCCAGCCGCAGTCTGTCGGCGGCCAGGACGCCCTCAGGCAGCATGCCGAGCGCTACTTGCCGGACTATATGCAACCGACCGTCTACACCGAGCTGGCCAGCCTGCCTTCGGCCAGCAACGGCAAGATCGACCGCGCGGCGTTGCTCAAGCTGCCGGTGGAGACGCCCGAAAACAGCCGCCGCCGGTTACCCGCCACGGCGGACGAAAGTCGCCTGCTGGAACTCTGGGCCGAGCTGCTGGAACTGCCTGTCGAAGATATCTCCACCGACGAGAGCTTCTTCAACCTGGGCGGCCACTCGATCCTGTTGTCGAAAATGCTGCTGGGTATTCGCGAGCAGTATGGCCGGGGTATCTCCATCAACCGCTTTATCGAGGAACCGACCCTGTGCCGCCTGGCGATGCTGGTCGGTGGCGCCGCCACCAGCCAGGCCCTGAGCGAGCAGATCCTGATCGATGTCGAGCGGGAACTGGGCCTCAACGTATTACCCGCTGATCGCGCTGGCGATGTGAACAAGGTGGTGGTGACCGGCGCCAACAGTTTTGTCGGCGTGCACCTGGTCGAAGCGCTGCTGGCCGGCGGGGCCGTCGAGGTCGCCTGCCTGGTCCGCGACAGCGCCGCGGAACCGGCGGCCGAGCGCTTTGCCCGGGCCCTGCGGGAAAACCGCCTGGAGCACCTGGATCTGAGCCGGGTGCGGGTCCATGCCGCCGACCTGACCCGTCCTCTGTTGGGGCTCGCCCCGGCGGTCTATGAACGGATCGATCGCGAGTTCGGCGCCCTGGTGCACAACGCGGCCAACGTCAACCACGTGCTCGACTACGAGTCGCTGGCACCCGATAACGTCGATCCGCTGTTCGAATGCCTGCGCCTGTGCGAGGGGCGCAGCAAGAAGATCTTCAACTTCATCTCGACGCTGTCGGCCTCCAGCAGTACCGATGCCGAGGGTCGGGTGCTCGAGCAACCGGCGGCCCAGACACCGCCGATCTATATCCGCAACGGCTACAACCTGAGCAAGTGGGTCGGCGAGCGGATCCTGCAACGGGCCCGCGAGCAAGGCGCCTGGGCCAACCTCTACCGGCCCGGCAATATCAGCTTCAACAGCCGCACCGGGGTCAGCCAGCCCCACAAGAACCGATTGATGCTGATGCTCAAGGGCTCGCTGCAGTTGGGCCAGGTGCCCGCCCTGGAGCTCAATTTCGACCTGATGCCGGTGGACTTCCTCGCCCGCTTCATCGCCGTGCACGGCCGACGTACCAGCGCCCACGGGGTGTTCAACCTGCATAACCCGCAACCCCTGAGCTGGGCCGACTACATGGCCTCGTTCCGTGAAGCCGGCCATGACTTCCAGCTGGTCAGTGTCGCCGACTGGCAGCGCCAGTTACACCGGGTCGACAGCAACAATGCGCTGTTCGAAGTCCTCGGTTTCTACCTCAACGGTTTCGAAGAGGACATCGGCGATATCTCGGCCATCGGCCATGCCCATGCCGCCGCAGCCGTGCGCGAGATGGGCGAGCAATACCCGGCCAAGACCCCGGCGCTGCTGCGCAAGGGCTGCGACTACCTCAAACAGATTCAATTCATCTGATTCACCCCCACCCACAAGGAGTTACATCATGAATAACCTGCAACCCGATAGCCTGATCCGCAATCCACAAGGCAGCCCGGTGATTTCATCGGTGGAAGTGGCCCGCGACGCCGCTACGGTCTGGGCCGTGGTCGGCGATTTCGGTGGCTTTGCGGCGTTTATCACGGCGCTGGAGCGCATCGAGATCACCGGCGAAGGCGTCGGCTCGCTGCGCAAGAAGTTCTTCAAGGACGGTAACCTGGTGGTCGAGCAGCTCAACTCGCGGGACGAGCAGGCACGGCGGATGACCTGGACGACGATCTACAACACCCTGGGGGTTGGCCAGCTGTGGGCGTCGATGACGGTCGAGGCGCTGGATGCGGACCGCAGCCGCGCAACCTGGACCATCATTGCCGAACCGGCCAGTGGTGGTGAGGAGGCGCTGCCGGGGTTCCGCAGTTTTGTTCAGGGGTTTGCCGATGATGCGATGAACAATGTGCGGACGTTGTTGGCCTGATCAAGTTAGGCGCCTGCCGTCAGGTGTCGCCTGCGGCCTGCTGAACAACAGCCGCTCTCTGTGGGAGTGGTGCTTGCCCGCGAAGCTTTTGGCGTCCTTGAGGCCGCCTTCGCGAGCAAGCTCTGCTCCCACACAAGCCCTGCTCCCACAAGAGAGGGGGTCAACACAGGTATCGCGGGATCAGATCCTGAAACTGTCCACCAACTGCTTCAACCGTCCGGCCTGCTGCGCCAAGGCATCGCAATCCTTCAAGGTTTCATTCAGGTTGGCCACACCCTGCTGGTTCAGCAGGTTGATCTGGTTGATATCGACGTTGAGGGTTTCCACCACCGCGGTCTGCTCCTCGGTCGCAGCCGCCACCGACTGGTTCATCCCGTCGATCTCGGTAATCCGCTGGGTCACGCTGACCAGACGGGCACCGGCCTGGTTGGCGACTTCAACGCTCTCTTCGCTGGACACCTGGCTGGCGTTCATGGTCGTCACCGCTTCCCGCGAACCGACCTGCAGCGAGGTGATCATCTTGTGGATTTCCTCCGCCGATTCCTGGGTCCGGTGGGCCAGGTTACGCACCTCATCGGCCACCACGGCAAACCCGCGTCCCGCTTCGCCCGCCCGCGCCGCTTCAATCGCCGCGTTGAGGGCCAGCAGGTTGGTCTGCTGGGAGATGCCCTTGATCACATCAAGAATGTGCCCGATGTTATCGGTGCTGGCGTTCAGCGTTTCGATCTGGGTGCAGGACAGGCTGATCTTCTGCGACAGCTCGGTCATCGCCAGGATGGTTTTTTCCACCACCTGACGCCCGTCGTCCGCCTGCTCGCTGGCGCCACTGGCGTGTTGCGAAGCATCGGCGGCGTTGCGGGCGATCTCCTGGGTGGCCGCCCCCAGCTCGTTGATGGCCGCCGCCACGCTGTTGGTCCGTGCGCTCTGCTCATCGGACCCGATGATCGAGGCATTCGAGGAGTTCATCACCCGCTGGGACAGGTCGTGCACCTGGCGCGTGGCCGAGGACACTTCACTGATGGAGGCGTGGATGCGCTCGACGAACTGGTTGAAGGAACCGGCGAGCTCGCCGAACTCGTCCCGGTTCTCGATGCTCAGGCGGCGGGTCAGGTCGCCCTCGCCCTGGGCGATGTCCTGCATCGCACGACCCATGGTGGTCAACGGACGCATCAGGAACTGGATCAACAGGGTCAGCAGCACCGCGATCGCCACCACGGCAATCAACATCGCGATCAACGCCGAAGTCCGGAACTTGCTCAGTGGCGCGTAGGCCTTGTCCCGGTCGATGGACAGGCCGATATACCAGTCCGCCGAAGGCAGGCCCACCACCGGTGTGAACGAGATAATCCGTTCCTGGTTGTTCAGGGTGACTTCCTGGATGCCCTTGGTAATCCGCAGCCCGGAGTTCGGGTAGAGGTCCTTGAGGTTCTTCATCACCTGGTCTTTGTCCGGGCTGACGATTACCTGCCCGTCGCCGCTGACCAGGAAGGCCTGGCCAATCCCGCCGAAGTCCACCGAGTTGATGATCTTCACCAGGGTCTCCAGGCTCAGGTCACCCCCCACCACACCGAGCAATTGCCCGTTGCTCTTCACCGGCAGGGCGATGGTCACCACCAGGCCGCCGACCGAGGCCATATAGGGCGGAGTGAGCATGGTCTTGTCCGCCACGACAGCGGATTTGTACCAGGGGCGCTGACGTGGATCGTAGCCGTCGGGCATCTTCGCGTCAGGACGCTGGGTGAAGGTGCCATCGGTCTGACCGACATAGGTGAACTGGAAGTTGGAGGTCAATGCCGGTTGATCGACCAGGCCCGGGTAATCGGCCTTGCTGCCCTGATGGGCCAGGTTCTGCGCCAGGTTCTCCAGTACCAGGATCCGCCCGCCCAACCAGTTCTGCACGCTGCTGGCGGTCAGGTCACCGGCTTGCTGGACGGAGGACTCGAGATTCTGCCGGATGGTACTGCGCTGTAGATAGTCGTTGTAGAACGTGAACAGCGCAAAGGCGAGAACCACGACACCGGAGGCGGCCAAAAGGATTTTATGGCTGAATTTCAGATTCATTTCATGGACTTCTTATTATGCCGAAAATGGGGATGCGTGCGGGTGCAACACTCGTTGGGGGGCGCAGGCAGCGTTCTATGACTGCTCCACTTTGGTGCACGCATCATTCACCATACTGTCGGCACCATGGGATGAAAACTTAGCTCATTTCAGGAAATGTCTGGAGGATTTTTTGCACGCCCAAAACAAAACCCCCGTCTGCGTGAGCAGACGGGGGTTTCGGAATTCAATCTTGACGATGACCTACTCTCACATGGGGAAACCCCACACTACCATCGGCG
>NZ_JACAQA010000039.1 GCF_013385425.1 Pseudomonas gingeri
CAGTTTTGGGCCGGCGTTGACACCCACCTTACTGCTGTAGTGGTCTAATGAAACCGGACATCCATTTAGGCGAGAATGCTCGCCAGATAGAGGTGTCTGATGACCAAGCAACGTCGTTCCTTTTCCGCTGAATTCAAACGCGAGGCTACAGGCCTCGTTCTCGATCAAGGCTATAGCCATATCGAAGCCAGCCGCTCGCTCGGGGTGGTCGAGTCCGCATCACGTCGCTGGATTAACCAACTCCAGCAGGAGCGCAACGGCGTGACGCCGCAGAGCAAAGCGCTGACGCCCGAGCAGCAGAAAATCCAGGATCTGGAAGCTCGAATCGCCCGACTTGAGCGGGAGAAATCCATTTTAAAAAACCGCCTCCCCGGCGCTCCGCGGCCCATTGGACTAGAAACACTACGGGCTACACTGATCTCTCTGGACTGTGGTCGCTGGCTTTTTGGAGGCTAAGTCCCCGTCAAAAAACTTGACCCAGGGGAAGTTGCGGCCCCGTTAGTGGTGGCGCGTTTCGTGACCGAACACCTAGGACAGTCGTCCAGCACTAATTGCGCCAGCAACGGTGGGATTTCAATCCCTATGAAGCTGTCCTTCTGCTTTCCCATAATTTCGGAGAGCCGTTCGCGTAGCGCATTGAAGTTGGCATGTGTGCGGGACATGATCTGGCCTTACCGGGCCAACGTTGAACCGGCATAGCCGAGGAACACTTCAATACCCGCTCCACGCCTGGATCGCGGCGGCCCACTGCCGTGTTGCCGGATACTGGTCCTTCTCGATATCAATCAGGTGCCGGCGTGGCACGCCCAGTTTACGAAGGGCCACACTGCCTAAATCCGCCAACACCAGATCACGAGTGCTGTGGACTTCAGAATGGACCTGCCCTTTGAGCTTTTGCTTGTCGAAGCTCTTGTAGCCCACCACATGGGGAACGTCATGAAACACCGTTTCCATAGCGGCCGCGGCGAAGGTACTGGCACCGTAGATCGTCGGAATAGATTATCCGTCGGTGGTTTGAATCGGGCTGAAACGAGCATTCCTCCTGACACCCGGATTGAACTGCTCCGCCTGCTACTGATCCTGATGGACCCGATGCATGAGAGTCTTTTTGGGGAAGATCATGGCCGTGACTCGAAGCACCTTCGGCGGCTCGGGTGTTTCCATCAAAGCATGCGTTTGCGAGTGATCAATCCCAGGCGAAACCTTCTTCGGAGGCCTAGCCATGGGCGACCTCCTGCACCTCGTCTTGCGCTGCCGCAATCACACGATCCGGCTGACTGGCCAATAGATCCTGAGGACGCAGCCCTCCCAGAAAACTGTTGGCCGACAGAAACCAGTAAGCCAGGCCCCAGCCATCCTTCTGACCGTCAAATATCTCCAGCACTTTGCTGAGCACCTTGAGTGGCCGGAAGCCCGTATCGGGGTCCAGACCATAACCCGGGAAGTAGTCCACGCCGTGGTGATGGATCGCGAATATCTGCCTTAGGCGCTTCCATTTGTTGGGTTGGGTGCTGGGGTTGCTGAGGCTCAAATCAGCCAGCTTCGACACCTGTACCGCTGTCAGCCAGTCCGCGCCCTCAAGCACGGCTTGGCGCGACCTGGCAATCATGCCGGCCTCCTTGATCAGGTTCGGTGTCGGTGGTGTTTTGGAGACCAAGGCATCGACCAAGGACTCGAGCAAGCGCCGGTCATGCATTTTCAATGAGGTATCGACCAGCATGGCGATGCTGGTCATGGTTTCGGCCATGGCGCGCATCGCGTGCTCACTCGCATGATCAACCTCGACCACGATCAGTCGCTCGGCAACGGTTTTCTCAAGTTGGCCGCGCATCTCCCGAGCAGTCCCCGACACAGCGGAAACCCGGGAAACCCGAGAAGACTCATGAACGAGGCCCATACCTGCACTCCACAAATTAGCATGATTATCAAAAAACCATGGTAATGCTAATAATCCATCTGGAGCAATCTTACTCGTTTTCCCGGTGGCAGCGCTGACCGTTTGGCGGCTCAGTGAAACTCACCTTCAGCAATCCTCGGACGAAAATGCGGTGATCTGCGTTATCGCCTTTGAATTAGCACTGACTGGAATCCCGGGAGGTCCAAAGCAAACCAGGCGCCAAAGTATGGGCTGGAGTATGGGCAGGGCAAACCCCAGAAACGACAAAGCCCCGGATTCCGGGGCTTTGAGGTCTGTGTATGGCGGAGGCGCAGAGATTCGAACTCTGGGACCTGTTACAGTCGGCAGTTTTCAAGACTGCTGCCTTAAACCACTCGGCCACACCTCCTATGTACTGCGGGCGCCATAATACCGGAATGAAACACACTGTCAAACTCTCGTGATAGCTTGTTACAGAGCCTCTGGTATGATCTTTGAGACTGAACATTTCAAACCCGAAGGAGTGTCGCCATGCGCGAACAGGATTACGCCGTTAACAGCGTGCAGGCTGAGCAGCTAGAAGTTAGCCGCGTCCTGCGCAACACCTACAGCCTTCTGGCCCTCACCCTCGCCTTCAGTGGCCTGACGGCCTATATCTCCCAGCAGATGCACGTCGGCTACCCGAACGTGTTCGTGGTGCTGATCGGTTTCTACGGGCTGTTCTTCCTCACCAACAAACTCCGTGACTCGGCCTGGGGCCTGGTCTCCACCTTCGCCCTGACCGGCTTCATGGGCTACCTGCTCGGCCCGATCCTCAACCGCTACCTGGGTATGCAGGGCGGCTCCGAAGTGGTCAGTTCGGCCTTCGCCATGACCGCCCTGGTCTTCGGCGGCCTGTCGGCCTACGTGCTGATCAGCCGCAAGGACATGAGCTTCCTCAGCGGTTTCATCACCGTCGGCGTTTTCGTCCTGCTGGGTGCGATGCTGGCCAGCATCTTCTTCCACATCAGTGGCCTGCAGTTGGCGATCAGCGCCGGTTTCGTGCTGATCTCCTCGGCCATGATCCTGTTCCAGACCAGCGCCATCATCCAGGGCGGGGAACGTAACTACATCATGGCGACCATCAACCTGTATGTGTCGATCTACAACCTGTTTATCAGCCTGTTGCAGATCTTCGGCATCATGGGCCGCGATGATTGATCGCTGCTGTTAAGCAAAAAGCCCGCTTCGACGGGCTTTTTCTTGCCCGCGATTTAGCTTCTTGGGGGTTCTGGCTTTATCATGACGGCAGGTTTGCTGACAGAGTCCCCCATGAAGTTTGCCATTGCGCTGTTTTCCGCGCCCCACGCGCCCTCCTCCCGCCGCGCCCTGCTGTTCGCCCAGGCCGCTCTCGCCGGTGGGCATGAGATTGTGCGGCTGTTCTTTTATCAGGACGGCGTGCACAGCGCGTCGAGCAGTGTGGTCACGCCCCAGGACGAGCAGGACCTGCCCCGGCAATGGGCGGATTTCGTCAACGAACACCAACTTGACGGCGTGGTCTGCATCGCCGCGGCCTTGCGCCGTGGCGTGCTGAACGACGAAGAAGCCCAGCGCTATCAACGCTCGGCGGTCAATCTGAGCGCGCCCTGGGCCTTGTCCGGCCTGGGCCAGTTGCACGATGCGGTGCAAACCGCCGACCGCTTGATCTGCTTTGGAGGGCCTTGAAATGCCCAAGTCCCTGTTGATTATCAGCCGCCAGGCGCCCTGGTCCGGCCCGGCCGCCCGTGAAGCACTGGATATCGTGCTGGCCGGCGGTGCGTTCGATCTGCCCATCGGCCTGCTGTTCATGGACGACGGTGTCTTCCAGTTGATGCCCGGGCAGAACGCCAAGGCCCTGCAACAGAAAGACCTGACCGCCAATCTCCAGGCCCTGTCGCTGTTCGGCATCGACGAGCTCTACGCCTGCGCCGACAGCCTGGCCGACCGCGGGATTTTCCCGACACAGGTCGCCGGCGAAGACCTTGAGGTGCTCACGGCTGAAGGGCTCAGTGCGCTTGTTAACCGTTATGACCAGGTGATCACCCTCTGATGTCGACCTTGCATGTGTTGTCCCACTCCCCTTTTACCGACAGCCGCCTGGGCAGTTGCCTGCGCCTGCTGGGCAGCGAGGATGCGCTGCTGCTCTGTGGCGACGCGGTGCATGCCGTGCAACCGCGCAGCCTGCCGCTTGAAGCGCTGGAAGAACGCGCTGATGACCTGCGCCTGTTCCTGCTCGAAGAAGACCTGCAAGCCCGCGGCCTGGAGTGCCCGACCTGGGCCACCAGCGTCGACTACCCGGCATTTGTCGAACTGTCGATCCGTTACGACAAGGTCAATACCTGGCTATGAACACGTTGACGGTAAACGGACAGGCCATCGCCCTGGACAAGGACGGCTACCTGGTGGAACTGAGTGACTGGTCGCCGGAAGTCGCGGCCGCCCTGGCCACGCGGGAAGAACTCGAACTGAGCCCCGAGCACTGGGAAATCCTCGAATTGCTGCGCGGCTTCTACCGCGAGTTCGAGCTCTCCCCCGCGACCCGTCCGCTGATCAAGTACACCGCCTTGAAGCTGGGCGCCGAGAAAGGCAACAGCCTGCACCTCAACCGTTTGTTCAAAGGCACCCCCGCCAAACTCGCCGCCAAGCTGGCGGGCCTGCCCAAACCGACGAACTGCTTATGACCGAGTACACGCCGTTGATCATCGAAACGCCCGCCGAGCACCCGTTTGCCCAGTTTGTCCGCATCCTTGGCAAGGGCAAGCGTGGCGCCCGCAACCTGACCCGCGAAGAAGCCCGCGAGGCCATGGGCATGCTGCTGGACGGCAAGGTCGAGGACACCCAGCTCGGTGCCTTCCTGATGCTCTTGCGCCACAAGGAAGAAAGCCCGGAGGAGCTGGCCGGTTTCACTGAAGCCCTGCGCGAGCGTTTGCAAGCGCCCAAGCTGGCGATCGACCTGGACTGGCCGAGCTACGCCGGCAAGAAGCGTCACCTGCCCTGGTACCTGCTGGCCGCCAAGTGTCTGGCACAGAACGGCATCAAGATATTCATGCACGGCGGCGGCGCCCATACTGCGGGCCGTCTCTACACCGAACAATTGCTCGAGACGCTGCAGATTCCATTGTGCCGCGACTGGCCAGCCGTCGAGCAGGCGATCGGCCAGGGCAATATCGCCTTTATGCCCCTGGGCGACTGGGCCGCGCCTTTGCAGCGGATGATCGACCTGCGCAACATCCTCGGCCTGCGTTCGCCGATCCATTCCCTGGCGCGATTGCTCAACCCGCTGGGCGCGCGCTGTGGCCTGCAAAGCATCTTCCATCCCGGCTACCAGGCAGTGCACCGCGACGCCAGCGGCTTGCTGGGCGACACGGTGATCGTGATCAAGGGCGACGGCGGCGAAATCGAGGTCAACCCGGACAGCAGCAGCCATCTCTACGGCACCACCGGCGGCGAAAGCTGGGACGAAGAATGGCCGGCGCTGTCCGAGCAACGCCATGTGAAACCGGCGACCCTGGAACCCGAACACCTCAAGGCGCTCTGGCGCGGCGACGTCGAGGACAGCTACCCGCAACTGGCCCTGATCTCGACCATGGCCCTGGCCCTGCGCGGCCTCGGCACGCCCCGCGAACAGGCCTTCGAACAGGCCCGGCGCTACTGGGATGCACGGGATAGATCGATCTGATCGATGATTAACCCCCAGGGTTTGCGCTATTTTTTCGAACAAAGGCCTTTAGACTGAACTCCATTGCACACTTGCCGAGGAGTTTCCGATGGGCCTTTTGATCGACGGCCGCTGGCATGACCAGTGGTACGAAAGCAGCAAAGACGGCGCGTTCCAGCGCGAACAGGCGCAACGCCGCAACTGGCTGACCGCCGACGGCAGGCCCGGTCCCAGCGGCGAAGGCGGGTTCAAGGCCGAAGCCGGGCGTTATCACCTTTATGTCTCCCTGGCCTGTCCCTGGGCCCACCGCACCCTGATCCTGCGCAAGCTCAAGGGCCTGGAAAGCCTGATCGATGTATCGGTGGTCAGCTGGTTGATGCTGGAAAACGGCTGGACCTTCGACAAGGCCTACGGCTCCAGCGGCGATGCGCTGGATAACCACACCTTCATGCACCAGCGCTACACCGCCGATACCGCCGACTACACCGGCCGCGTGACCGTGCCGGTGCTATGGGACAAGCAATTGCAGCGCATCGTCAGCAATGAATCGTCGGAAATCATCCGGATGTTCAACAGCGCGTTCAATGAACTGACCGGCAATCAGCTGGATTTCTATCCCCAAGCCTTGCACCCGCAGATCGACAGCTGGAACGAACGCATCTATCCGGCGGTGAACAACGGTGTCTATCGCGCCGGGTTTGCCACGTCACAGGGAGCTTATGAAGCAGCCTTTGATGATGTGTTCGGTGAGTTGGAGCAGTTGGAACGGCATCTGGCGGAAAGCCGTTATCTGGCGGGGGAATACCTGACGGAAGCGGATGTACGGCTGTTCACCACGCTGATTCGTTTTGACGCGGTGTACTACGGACACTTCAAGTGCAATCTGCGGCGGATTGCCGATTATCCGAGCCTGTCGAACTGGCTGCGGGAGCTGTATCAATGGCCGGGCGTGGCCGAGACGGTGGATTTTACCCATATCAAGGGGCATTACTACGCCAGTCACCGGACCATCAATCCGACCGGGATTGTGCCCAAGGGACCGGAGCAGGATTTCATGGGAAGCCATGATCGGGAAAAACTGGCTGGACGTGGTGTCTGGCGCGACCTCTAACACACCGCAAAACTGTAGGAGCGTGGCTTGTCCGGACGCCGCACCGCCGCGAAGCTTTTAGCGATCTCAAGGACTTCTTCGCGGGCAAGCCCTGCTCCTACAGGTTGATGTCGTGCACAAAATTGTGCTCGACACCGCACTTTAGATATCGTCAGGCCCAGATCCCACAGTAGGGATTTGCATCAAACCTGGGATTGCGCGCCTTCGAACCAGGCCAGTTTCTCGCGCAACTGCACCACTTCCCCGACAATCACCAGCGTCGGCGCATGCACTTCATGCTCCGCCACCAACTGCGGCAGATTCGCCAAGGTCCCGGTAAACACCCGCTGATTCGATGTAGTGCCCTGCTGGATCAACGCCGCCGGGGTCTGCGCCGAACGACCATGGGCAATCAACTGCTCACAGATCACCGGCAACCCGACCAACCCCATGTAGAACACCAACGTCTGCGCCGGTGCCACCAGATCCGCCCAGGGCAGATCCGTGGAGCCATCCTTCAAGTGCCCGGTGACAAACCGCACCGACTGCGCGTAATCGCGATGGGTCAGCGGAATCCCGGCATAAGCCGAACAGCCGCTGGCCGCCGTGATCCCCGGCACCACCTGGAACGGAATCCCCTGGGCCGCCAGCTCTTCGATCTCTTCGCCGCCACGGCCGAAGATAAACGGATCGCCGCCCTTCAATCGCAGCACACGCTTGCCCTGCTTCGCCAGATCAACCAGTTGCTGGTTGATCTGATCCTGGGGCACGGCATGATCGGCGCGACGCTTGCCGACATAGATCCGGTCCGCATCGCGGCGGCACAGTTCCAGAATCGCCGGCGCCACCAGACGGTCGTACAGCACCACATCCGCCTGCTGCATCAGACGCAGGGCACGGAAGGTCAGCAGGTCCGGATCACCCGGCCCCGCTCCCACCAGATACACCTCACCCGGCGCATTCGGCGGCGCACCGCTGATCTTCTCCAGCAGCAAGCGCTCGGCTTCAGCGCCTTGCCCGGCCAGTTGCCGGTCGGCAATCGGGCCCTGGAACACTTCTTCCCAGAACGCCCGGCGCTGCTGCACAGCCGGAAACAGGCCTTTGACCTGGCTGCGGAAACGCGCCGCCAAACCGGCCAACTGGCCGTAGGTCGAAGGAATCCAGGTTTCCAGCTTGGCCCGGATCAAACGCGCCAGCACCGGCGCATCGCCACCGCTGGACACCGCGATAATCAACGGCGAACGGTCGACAATCGCCGGGAAGATCACGCTGCACAAGGCCGGCGCATCCACCACATTGACCGGCACGCAGCGCCGATGGGCATCCGCCGAGACCTGGGCATTGAGCGGCTCGTCGTCGGTGGCGGCTATGATCAGCCCGCAACCGTCGAGGTCGGACTCAAGGTAACCGCGCAACAGCAACTCGCCGCCGCTGCCACTGACCAGCTCGCCCAGCTGACCCTCGACCTCGGGCGCGACAACCCGCAGCACCGCACCGGCATCGGCCAGCAGGCGGGATTTGCGCAAGGCAATCTCCCCCCCGCCGACCACCAGCACAAGGCGGCCACGCAGGTTGTGGAACAGCGGCAGAAATTCCATTTAGCCGATGACCTCGATGCCGCCCATGTAGGGCTTGAGCACTTCCGGCACACGGATCGAACCGTCGGCCTGCTGGTAGTTTTCCAGCACCGCCACCAGCGTACGGCCCACGGCCAGGCCGGAACCGTTCAGGGTGTGGACCAGCTCGGGCTTGCCGGTTTCCGGGTTACGGAAACGCGCCTGCATGCGACGGGCCTGGAAGTCTCCGCAGTTGGAGCACGACGAGATTTCACGGTATTTGTCCTGGCTCGGCACCCAGACTTCCAGGTCGTAGGTCTTCACGGCGCTGAAACCCATGTCGCCGGTGCACAGCGCCAGAACGCGGTACGGCAGCTCCAGCAGTTGCAGGACCTTCTCGGCGTTGGCGGTCAGGCCTTCCAGGGCTTGCATGGAAGTCGACGGCTCGACGATCTGGACCATCTCGACCTTGTCGAACTGGTGCTGGCGGATCATGCCGCGGGTGTCACGACCCGACGCACCGGCTTCACTGCGGAAGCACGGGGTGTGGGCGACGAACTTCAGCGGCAGCAGTTTCGGATCGACGATTTCGCCGGAAACGATATTGGTCAACGACACTTCGGCGGTCGGGATCAGGTACAGGTCGGCTTCGCCTTCGCGGCTGATCTTGAACAGGTCTTCCTCGAACTTCGGCAGCTGGCCGGTACCCTGCAAGGCCGGCGCCTGGACCAGATAAGGCGTGTAGGCCTCTTCGTAGCCGTGTTCGGTGATGTGCAGGTTGATCATGAATTGCGCCAGGGCGCGGTGCAGGCGGGCAATCGGGCCCCGCAGCAAGGCGAAACGGGCACCGGACAGCTTGGCGGCGGTTTCGAAATCCAGCCAGCCGAACTTCTCGCCCAGGGCAACGTGGTCCTGGATCGGGAAGTCGAAAGCGGTCGGCGTGCCCCAACGGCGCACTTCGACGTTGCCTTCTTCGTCCGCACCGACCGGCACGGACTCGTGAGGCAGGTTCGGCAGGCTCAGCAGGATCGCATCCAGATCCGCCTGGATCGCGTCCAGCGCAACCTTGCCTTCACTCAGCTCGGAGCCCATGGTTTCGACACTGGCCATCAACGGCGCGATGTCTTCGCCGCGCTGCTTGGCCTGACCGATACTCTTGGAAACCGCATTGCGCTCGGCCTGCAATTGTTCGGTGCGGGTCTGCACCACCTTGCGCTGGTTTTCCAGCGCTTCGATGCGGGCGACATCGAGGCTGAAGCCACGGGAGGCCAGGCGATCCGCTACGTCCTGAAGGTTGCTACGTAACAGTTTGGAATCGAGCATGTCGGTTTCTCGTTATCAGAGTTTGGTCAAGGACAGGCCGGCCCAGGTCGCGAGCAGCCCGCCGAATACGCTGAGGGCCGCATAGCCCAGGGCAATCAGTACCTGCCCGCTTTCCAGCAGGCGCACCGTATCCAGTGAAAAGGATGAAAATGTGGTCAGGCCGCCGACAAATCCCACGATCAAGCCGGCGCGGATCTCAATCGGCACCTCGGGACGCAGCAAAAACAAACCGTAGAGCACGCCAATCACCAGGCAGCCCACGATATTAACGGCCAATGTCGCGGTATAGAAGTGCCGCGGCCAATTGGCGTTGATCAGGTTGCCGGTGGCGAAGCGCACCAGGGTGCCGATAATGCCGGCGAAGGAGACGGCAAGGACGGTGCGGATCAAGGCTTTCTCCGTTGTTTCGGGCTATTGCGGTCAAGGGCCGCGAGGTGGTTGAGCTTTTCGCCGATCTTCAATTCCAGCCCGCGTGGCACTGGCTGATAGAACGGCTGGGGCTCCAGTTCCTCGGGAAAATAGTCCTCGCCCGCCGCATAGGCATCGGGTTCGTCATGGGCGTAGCGATATTCATCACCGTAGCCCAGCTGTTTCATCAGCTTGGTCGGCGCATTGCGCAGGTGCAGCGGCACTTCCAGCGAGCCATGCTCGGCGGCGCTGCGCATGGCGGCCTTGAAACCCATATAGACGGCGTTGCTTTTCGGCGCGCAAGCCAGGTAGGTGATGGCCTGGGCCACCGCCAATTCGCCTTCGGGGCTGCCGAGTCGCTCCTGCACATCCCAGGCCGCCAGGCACAGGCTCAGGGCCCGTGGATCGGCGTTGCCGATATCCTCGCTGGCCATGCGCACCACCCGGCGGGCCAGGTAGAGCGGGTCGCAGCCGCCGTCGAGCATGCGCGCGAACCAGTACAGGGCACCATCGGGGTTGGAGCCGCGCACCGACTTGTGCAAGGCGGAAATCTGGTCGTAGAACGCCTCGCCGCCCTTGTCGAAACGCCGGCGGGTATCCCCCAGCAAGCTTTGCAGCAATTCGACGCCGATTTCTTCGCCGTCTTCAGCCAGGTCCGAGGCGTTTTCCAGCAGGTTGAGCAACCGCCGACCATCGCCGTCGGCCGCCGACAGCAGCATCTTGAAGCCTTCCTCGCCCAGGCTCAGCTGGCGCTTGCCGAGGCCTCGCTCTTCGCTCAAGGCCCGCTGTACCAGCTTGTTCAGGGCCGCTTCGTCGAGGCTTTTCAGCACATAGACCCGCGCCCGGGAGAGCAAGGCGTTGTTCAGTTCAAACGAGGGGTTTTCGGTGGTGGCGCCGATAAAGATCAGCGTGCCGTCTTCCACATAGGGCAGGAAAGCGTCCTGCTGGGACTTGTTGAAGCGGTGCACTTCGTCGACGAACAGGATGGTGCGCTTGCCGTACTGCCCGGCCTGCTGCTTGGCGATTTCCACCGCCTGGCGGATCTCCTTGACCCCGGCCAGCACCGCCGAAACGGTTTCGAAGTGGGCGTCCGAGACTTCCGCCAGCAGCCGCGCCAGGGTGGTCTTGCCCACCCCCGGCGGCCCCCAGAAGATCATCGAATGCAGCGCGCCCTGCTCCAGGGCTTCGCGCAACGGCTTGCCACGAGCCAGCAGGTGCTCCTGGCCGACGTACTCATCCAGGTTGGTCGCGCGTAAACGGGCGGCCAGGGGCTGGGCAATCGGGGCACGGCTGAACAGGTCCATGGCGGGCGTCTGAAACCTCTTATTCCTGGATCACGTCCGCACCCTTGGGGATGACGAACTTGAACTTGGCGGCGTCGATGGGTTCATTGGCCTTGACCCCGGTGAACAACAGGTTGGTGCGCTGGCCGACGCTGTCGACCAGTTGCATGTCATTGATCAGGCCGTTGCGGAACGACAGGCGCAGGCTGTCGAACAGGGTGTCCTTGGTTTTCGGCTTGAGGACGAAGTCGATCACGCCGCCGGCTTCCTTGGCACTGATATCGAAGCTTTCGCTGATTTTGGAGACATCACCGGAGAGCAGCAGGGCCGGGGTCTGGGTCAGGCGCAGGTCGAGCTTCTTGATGGTGACCTGTTCCAGGTCCGGGTCCCAGAGGGTGACCTTCTGGCCGTCGGAGATCATGGTCTGCTCCTGCGGCGCATCGGTGTGCCAGTAGAACAGGCCCGGGCGCTGGAGGGTCATCTCGCCGGCGGTTTCCTGCAACTGGGTACCGCCGCCGTCCAGGGTCAACTGCGAGAACCGCGCGGTCAGGGTCTGGGACTTTTCGAGCAATTGGGTCAAACGCGCCACGTCCTTCGGATCGGCGTGGGCCGACAGCGTGGTCAAGGCCAGAACCGGCAGCAACAGCATGCGGATAAAACGCATGGGAATCCTCATTGAACTCGTTGAAAGGGCGCGCCGCGTGACTCCACGCGGCACGGATCAGTCGCGCGACGGCCCGGGGGCGAGTACTTCACGCGAGCCGTTGGTGTTCATGGCAGTCACGACCCCGGCCATTTCCATGGACTCGATCATGCGGGCGGCCCGGTTGTAGCCGATCTTCAGCTTGCGTTGCACCGCGGAAATCGAGGCCCGGCGGCTTTCCAGCACGAACTGTACGGCTTCGTCGTAGAGCGCGTCGGTTTCAGCGTCGTCGCTGTCGCCACCACCGCTGCCGCCGTCGAAGCCGCTGCCGGCCTCTTCAACGCCATTGAGGATGTCGTCGTTGTATTCCGGTGCGCCGCGCAGTTTCCACGCCTCGACCACCCGGTGAACCTCATCGTCGGAGACAAAGGCGCCATGCACACGAATCGGCAGGCTGGTGCCTGGCGGCATGTAGAGCATGTCACCGTGACCGAGCAATTGTTCGGCGCCGCCCTGGTCGATGATGGTCCGCGAGTCGATCTTGCTCGACACCTGGAACGCCATGCGCGTCGGGATGTTGGCCTTGATCAGGCCGGTGATCACGTCCACCGACGGCCGCTGGGTCGCGAGGATCAGGTGGATACCGGCGGCCCGTGCTTTCTGGGCGATACGGGCGATCAGTTCTTCGACCTTCTTGCCGACGATCATCATCATGTCGGCGAATTCGTCGACCACCACGACAATGGTCGGCAGCTTGGTCAGCAGCGGCGCTTCGTCGTGGATGCTTTCGCGGTTGTACAGCGGGTCGCTCAGCGGCGTGCCGGCGTCCTGGGCTTCCTTGACCTTGTGGTTGAAGCCCGACAGGTTACGCACGCCCATCTTGGCCATCAGCTTGTAGCGCCGCTCCATCTCGGCGACGCTCCAGCGCAGGGCGTTGGCGGCGTCCTTCATGTCGGTGACCACTGGGCAAAGCAGGTGTGGAATGCCTTCGTAGATCGACAACTCGAGCATTTTCGGGTCGATCATGATCAGCTTGGCGTCTTCCGGGCCGGACTTGAACAGGATCGACAGGATCATCGCGTTCACACCCACCGACTTACCGGAACCGGTGGTACCGGCCACCAGCAGGTGCGGCATCTTCGCCAGGTCGGTAATGACCGGCTTGCCGCCGATATCGTGACCCAGGGCCAGGGTGACCGGGGATTTCGCGTCGTCGTATTCCGGGGTCGAGAGCACTTCGGAGAAACGCACGATCTGGCGGTCCTCGTTGGGGATCTCGATGCCCACGGTGGTCTTGCCCGGGATGACTTCCACCACCCGCACGCTGGTGACCGCGAGCGAACGCGCCAGGTCCTTGGCCAGGTTGGAGATCCGACTGACCTTCACCCCCGCCGCCGGTTGAATTTCGTAGCGGGTAATCACCGGGCCCGGATGGATGGAATCCACCGAGACTTCGACGCCGAATTCCTTGAGCTTGATTTCCAGCAGGTGGCCGACGGCCGCCAGGGATTCGGGCGAGTAGTTGAGCTGCTTCTTTTCCGCCGGATCGAGGATCGAGATCGGCGGCAAGGTGCCTTCCACCGCGCTGTCGACAAACAACGGCGCCTGTTTCTCTTTCTCCACCCGCTTGCTCTGCTGCACCGGTTTGACCGGCGCCGGGGCAATCACCGGCGGGATCTGCTTCTCGCGCTCGGACATGTGCTTGCTGAGGGCCTGCTCGCGTTCGATCAGGCGTTCCTTGACCTTGGCCTGCTCGCGCTTGTCGGGAACGCTCGGTGCCACCACTTCGTGAACGCGGTCGTCGACCTCACGCAGTTGCGCCACCAGTTGCTTGCGTTCGACCCGGGACGACCACCAGCGATTCATCGCGCCCTGGAACAGTTCGAACAGGTCCAGGGTGATCTTGCCGGTGACGTCCATGACCTTGAACCAGGACAGGTCGGTGAACACCGTCAGGCCGAACAGGAACAGGGCGATGAACAGCAGCGTGCTGCCCTGGATATTCAGGGCGTTTTTCGCCAGGTTGCCGAGGCTTTCGCCCAGGGCGCCGCCAGCCCCTGCCGGCAGGCCGAAGGGCTGGTGGAAATGGATATGGGCCAGCGCGGCCCCGGACAGCACCAGGAACACCAGGCCGATCAGCCGCCAGGAAAACAGCCAGCCGCTCCATTGCCAGGGTTCGTGGCGCTGACGAAAGATCTGGTAGGTCTTGATCGCCAGCAACAAGGGGAACACATAGGCGAAATAACCCAGCACCATGAACAGGATGTCGGCGCTGTAGGAACCGGCGGGACCGCCGAAGTTCTGCACGTTATCGATCTTGCTGTTGTGGCTCCAGCCGGGATCGTCCTTGCCATAGGTCAGCAAGGCCATCATCAGGAACAGGCACAACGCGCCGATAGCAATCAGCGCACCTTCCTTGAGGCGATAATGCAGCTGCTGCCGCCAGAGCGGAACGACTGCTTTAGAGGGTGTGGCGGTGGATTTCTTCAAAATGATTCACTGCTTCATTACATAACCGGCATTGTACGGATTTGTCCGCCCGATGCCACGCTGTCACCGCATGGGTGTAGCATAACCGACAGCACTTTTCACGCGGTTCAATTTGAGCACGCATTCTCTTTTGTGACAAAGGCTTATGAGGTGTTTTATGAGCGCAACCAAGCATTCACGCCTGATCATCCTGGGTTCCGGCCCTGCCGGTTACAGTGCCGCGGTTTATGCCGCCCGCGCCAACCTCAAGCCTTTGGTCATTACCGGCCTGCAAGCCGGTGGTCAATTGACCACCACCACCGAAGTCGACAACTGGCCCGGCGACGTAGAAGGCCTGACCGGCCCGGTGCTGATGGAGCGCATGCAGAAACACGCCGAGCGTTTCGACACCGAGATCGTCTATGACCACATTCACACCGCCAAGTTGCAGCAGCGCCCGTTTATCCTCGAGGGCGACAGCGGTATCTATACCTGCGACGCATTGATTGTCGCCACCGGCGCCTCGGCGCAGTACCTTGGCTTGCCATCCGAGGAGGCCTTTGCCGGCAAGGGCGTCTCGGCCTGCGCGACCTGCGACGGGTTCTTCTACCGCAACCAGGTGGTGGCGGTGGTCGGCGGCGGCAATACCGCGGTGGAGGAAGCCCTGTACCTGGCCAATATCGCCAAGGAAGTGCACCTGGTGCATCGCCGGGACAAGCTGCGTGCGGAGAAGATCCTCCAGGACAAGCTGTTCGAGAAAGCCGCCAACGGCAATATCCGCCTGCACTGGAACGAGAACCTCGATGAAGTGCTCGGCGATGCCAGCGGCGTCACCGGCGCCCGCCTGCGCCACAGCGACACCGGCGAAACCCGCGAACTGGCGCTGACCGGGGTGTTTATCGCCATCGGCCATAAGCCCAATACCGATCTGTTCGAGGGCCAGTTGAGCATGCACAACGGCTATTTGCGGGTACAGGGCGGCAGCGAGGGCAATGCCACGGCAACGGAAATCCCCGGGGTATTCGCCGCCGGCGATGTCGCCGACCATGTCTATCGCCAGGCCGTCACCTCGGCCGGCGCCGGCTGCATGGCGGCGCTGGATGCCGAGAAATTCCTGGACGATAACTGATGCTGACCTGGTTACAACGCAACTCCCTGACCTTCCCGCCCCTGGCCAAGGCCATGCGCGAACCCAATGGCCTGCTGGCCGCCGGCGGCGACCTGTCCGCCGATCGACTGATCCAGGCCTATCGCCATGGCTGTTTTCCCTGGTTTTCCGAAGGCCAGCCGATCCTCTGGTGGTCGCCGGACCCGCGCACCGTGCTGTTTCCCGATGAATTGCATGTCTCCCGCAGCCTGAACAAGCTGTTGCGCCAGCAACGCTACCAGGTCACCTTCGACCGGGATTTCGCCGCCGTGATCCGCGCCTGCGCCGCCCCACGGGCCTATGCCGACGGCACCTGGATCACTGAGACCATGCAAACCGCCTATCTGCAATTGCATGAGCGCGGTTTTGCCCACTCGGTGGAGGTCTGGGATAACGATGAGTTGGTGGGCGGCCTCTACGGCCTGGCAATGGGCCAGCTGTTTTTCGGCGAGTCCATGTTCAGTCGCGCCGACAACGCCTCGAAATTCGGTTTCGCCACCCTGGTCCGGCACCTCAAGGCCTCGGGGTTCGTCCTGATCGACTGCCAGATGCCCACCGATCACCTGCACAGCCTTGGCGCCCGGGCCATTCCCCGGGAGGACTTCGCCCGCTACCTGGGCGAACATCTGGACCAGCCCAACAGCGCGACCTGGCTGCCCTGATCTACTGTGATCAGGTAACCTTCACACAGCACCTAGGCGTCTTTTCCCAGGCTGGCTTACACTTGATTCAACGCAATTGAAAGCTTATTCCGAGGGTCGATCATGACCGAGCTGGCGCGCTTGAAGTTCTATGCCACTCAACCCCACTCTTGCAGCTATCTGCCCGAAGAGCAGGCGACCACGCTGTTCCTCGACCCTAGCCAGCCCATGGACGTGCATGTCTACGCAGACCTGTCGGAAATGGGTTTCCGTCGTAGCGGCGACCACCTGTACCGGCCCCACTGCCAGAACTGCAACGCCTGCGTGCCGGCGCGGATTCCCGTGGCGCAGTTCCTGCCCGATCGCCAGCAGAAACGTATCTTCAAACGCAACGCCGAGCTCAAGGTCAAGGCCGTCAAGCCGGGGTTCAGCGAGGAATACTTCGACCTGTACCAACGCTACATCGAACAACGGCACGCCGATGGCGACATGTTCCCACCCAGTCGCGACCAGTTTTCCACTTTTCTGGTGCGCGACCTGCCGTTCTCACGTTTCTATGAGTTCCGCCTGGAGGGGCGCCTGCTGGCCGTGGCCGTCACCGACCTGCTGCCCAACGGACTATCAGCGGTCTACACCTTCTACGAGCCCGCTGAGGAGCGTCGCAGCCTGGGGCGCTACGCTATCCTCTGGCAGATCGGCGAAGCGCAGCGGCTGGGGCTGGAGGCGGTCTACCTCGGCTATTGGATCAAGAACTGCAAGAAGATGAACTACAAGACCCAATATCGACCGATCGAACTACTGATCAACCAGCGCTGGGTGACGCTCAGTTAGCTCGTCGCCCCCACCGGAATCGAACTGTATTTTCCAGGCTGGTACTAACCCCTTGGCGTGAACCCCCTTTTTCGGGCACAATGCACGCCGCTTTTGCCTGGCGCAGTTGCACCGGGCCATTCACTGGACACCGAGGGCTTTACTGCATGTCGAAAGAAGACAGCTTCGAAATGGAAGGCACTGTCGTCGACACCCTGCCGAATACCATGTTTCGCGTGGAATTGGAAAATGGGCACGTCGTAACCGCGCATATCTCCGGAAAGATGCGCAAGAACTACATTCGTATTCTCACCGGTGACAAAGTGCGCGTCGAGCTGACGCCCTACGACTTGAGCAAAGGGCGCATCACCTACCGCGCCCGCTAAGCAAGTCGATACAAAAACGCCCGGCACTTGCCGGGCGTTTTTGTTTGTGCGCCTTTCTGGCCCGCCGCCCTTTTTTTGTGGGAGCCGGCTTGCTGGCGATGAACGATAACGCGGTGCGCCAGATACACCGCGCCGCCTGAATCGCCAGCAAGCCGGCGCCTGCAGGGGAGCGCGGTGTTTTCAGGAGCACGGATAAAACAAAGGCGCCCGAAGGCGCCTTTGTGTTTTGCGGGTCTAGATCACGCCATTTCAGCCGTGGTTTCGAACTCAAAGGTCAGCTCGCCATCCTTCAGATCGATGTGCACCACACCGCCATGGTCGGACAACTCGCCGAACAGGATCTCCTCGGCCAACGGCCGCTTGATCTTGTCCTGGATCAGACGCGCCATCGGGCGTGCGCCCATCGCCGCGTCGTAACCACCTTCCGCCAGCCAGTTGCGCGCCGCATCGGTGACTTCCAGTTGCACACGCTTGTCTTCCAGCTGCGCCTGAAGCTCGGTAAGGAACTTGTCCACCACACTCTTGATCACCTCATGGCTGAGGCGACCAAACTGGATAATGGTGTCCAGACGGTTGCGGAACTCCGGCGTGAAGCTCTTCTTGATCACTTCCATTGCATCGGACGAGTGGTCCTGATGCGTGAAGCCAATCGACGCACGTGCCGCGGTTTCGGCACCGGCGTTGGTGGTCATGATCACGATCACATTGCGGAAGTCCGCCTTGCGCCCGTTGTTGTCGGTCAGGGTCCCGTGGTCCATCACCTGCAGCAGCAGGTTGAAGACTTCCGGGTGGGCCTTCTCGATTTCATCGAGCAGCAGCACGCAATGCGGTTGCTTGGTGATGGCCTCGGTCAGCAGGCCGCCCTGGTCGAAACCGACATAACCCGGAGGCGCACCGATCAGACGTGAAACGGTGTGGCGCTCCATGTACTCGGACATGTCGAAACGCACCAGTTCGATCCCCATCGCCTTGGCCAACTGCCGCGCCGCTTCGGTCTTGCCGACGCCGGTGGGACCTGCGAACAGGAACGAACCGACCGGTTTGTCCGGCGACTTCAAGCCCGCACGGGACAGCTTGA
Organism: Pseudomonas gingeri; assembly: GCF_013385425.1. Classification (GTDB taxonomy): domain Bacteria; phylum Pseudomonadota; class Gammaproteobacteria; order Pseudomonadales; family Pseudomonadaceae; genus Aquipseudomonas; species Aquipseudomonas gingeri_D. Next base: position 18,387 of record NZ_JACAQA010000039.1, read on the forward strand.
TGGCGGTCGACAGCGAGTCGATGGCCGCATCCTGACCGAACACGGTCAGTTTCAGGTCGCGCTCCAGGTTACGCAGCAGTTCCTTGTCGGAGCTGGTGACGTGTTTTGGCGGAATCCGCGCGATCTTCGCCACGATGTCCTCGACCTGAGGCACCTCGATGCGTTTGACCCGTTTCTCGATCGGCTGCAGGCGCTGATAGGCACCGGCCTCGTCGATCACGTCGATGGCCTTGTCCGGCATGTGCCGATCATTGATATAACGCGACGCCAGTTCGGCGGCGGCGCGCAAGGCCTCGTCGCTGTACTCGATATTGTGGTGCTGCTCGAAACGCCCTTTCAGGCCGCGCAGGATACCGATGGTGTCTTCCACCGAAGGCTCGGACACGTCGACCTTCTGGAAGCGCCGCGCCAAAGCCCGGTCCTTCTCGAAGATGCCACGAAATTCCTGGAAGGTGGTCGAACCGATGCAGCGGATATCACCCGAGGAGAGCAACGGCTTGAGCAGGTTCGAGGCATCCATGACGCCGCCGGAAGCGGCACCCGCACCGATGATGGTGTGGATTTCGTCGATGAACAGGATCGCCTGCGGACGTTTTTTCAACTCGCCGAGCAACGCCTTGAAGCGCTTCTCGAAATCGCCGCGGTATTTGGTACCGGCCAGCAGTGCACCGAGGTCAAGGGAGTAGACCACGCTGTTGGCCAGCAGGTCCGGCACCTGGTTGTCGACGATGCGCTTGGCCAGGCCTTCGGCGATGGCCGTCTTGCCCACGCCCGCCTCGCCCACCAGCAGCGGGTTGTTCTTGCGCCGGCGCGCCAGGATCTGCGCCACGCGCTCGACTTCCAGCTCACGCCCGACCAGCGGATCGATACGACCCTGGCGCGCCAGTTCGTTCAGATTGCTGGCATAAGCGTCCAGTGGATTGCCTGAAGATGAAGACTCACCGCCCTCTTCGTCCTGCATATCTTGCTCGCCTTCGGAGTGATCGCCGTGCCCGGGCACCTTGGAGATGCCATGGGCGATGTAGTTGACGACATCGATACGTGCAACGCTTTGCTGCTTGAGCAGGAAGACCGCCTGGCTCTCCTGCTCGCTGAAGATCGCGACCAGCACGTTGGCGCCCGTCACTTCACGTTTACCGGAACTCTGCACATGGAAGACAGCACGTTGCAGGACACGCTGAAAGCCCAGAGTCGGCTGGGTTTCGCGATCCTCGTCATGGACGGGGATCAGCGGCGTGGTGGAGTCGATGAACTCCTGCAGATCGTGCTTGAGTTTATCGAGATTGGCGCCACAGGCACGCAGGACGGTGGCGGCAGCCTCATTATCCAAAAGGGCCAGCAGCAGGTGCTCGACGGTCATGAATTCATGACGCTTCGAGCGAGCCTCCTTGAAGGCAAGATTGAGGGTGACTTCGAGTTCGCGGTTTAACATAGTTCACCTCATACCCAAGTGGTCGGCATTAACCGTCCTTCTCGATTTCACAGAGTAGCGGATGCTGGCTTTCCCTGGCGTACTGATTGACCTGCATGGCCTTGGTCTCGGCGATGTCGCGGGTAAACACTCCACATACTGCCCGTCCTTCTGTGTGGACGGCCAGCATGACCTTGGTCGCCAGCTCGCGATTCAGGTTAAAAAACACCTCGAGCACTTCGACGACGAAATCCATCGGTGTGTAGTCATCATTGAACAAAACCACCTTGTACATCGGTGGCGCCTGCAACGCGGGCTTGGATTCCTGTACAGCAATACCCGCTGAATCGTCGTCGTGGGAATCCGGGCGATCCTGATTGAATGTTAGTCGAATCTGGCTGATTGCATGCATGGAAAGAAAGGTTCGTCAGTTGAGCAATTGCAGTGATGGGGGCACTTCGGACAGATTTCAACACTGGCCGTCGCGTCACCTTGACTATCGGCAAAACGGTGTTACAACCAATAGAGCCCACATTGGGTAATAAAGGTCCATACCGTCAACCGTTTTTCTGGTTCACGCAGTGAAGGATGAACTGGATGATACTCCAGTGATGGGGTCGTTTGCAGAGGGATATGAGCATGCTGAGTGGTAAAGTCAAGTGGTTCAACAATGCCAAGGGCTACGGCTTCATCATTGAAGAAGGCAAGAGTGAAGATCTGTTCGCCCATTACTCGGCCATCCAGATGGATGGCTATAAAACCCTTAAGGCTGGCCAGGCAGTAAGCTTTAGGATCGTCCAGGGTCCCAAGGGGCTGCACGCGGTCGATATTCAGGCACTCGTGACCACCGCAGCACCCGCGGCGAAGCCGCAGAATGCAGGGGCACAAGCCCCGGCGGAAACGGCCAAGGCCTGAAAGCAGAGGCTTTCAGATAACGAAACGCCCGGGCCAATCACTAGGCTCGGGCGTTTTCGTTTACCGTCGGTCAGCCTACATGTGCTTGATCAGCGCATCGCCAAAGCCGGAAGACGACACCAGCGTCGCACCGTCCATCAGACGCTCGAAATCATAGGTCACGGTTTTCGCGCCGATGGCGCCATTGGTGCCCTTGATGATCAGGTCGGCCGCTTCGATCCAGCCCATGTGCCGCAGCATCATTTCCGCGGACAGGATCAGCGATCCGGGGTTGACCTGGTCCTTGCCCGCGTACTTGGGCGCGGTACCGTGGGTCGCTTCGAACATTGCCACGGTGTCGGACAGGTTGGCCCCCGGCGCGATACCGATACCGCCCACTTCGGCGGCCAGGGCGTCGGACAGATAGTCGCCGTTCAGGTTCAGGGTCGCGATCACGTCATACTCGGCCGGACGCAGCAGGATCTGCTGGAGCATGGCATCGGCGATGGCGTCCTTGACCACCACGTTGCGGCCGGTTTTCGGGTTCTTGAACTGCATCCACGGGCCGCCGTCGAGCAGGGTCGCGCCGAACTCCTCGGCCGCCACTTCATAGGCCCACTCCTTGAAGGCACCTTCGGTGAACTTCATGATGTTGCCTTTATGCACAATGGTCAGCGACTTGCGATCGTTGTCGACGACATATTGCAGGGCCTTGCGCGCCAGTCGCTGGGTGCCCTCTTTGGACACCGGCTTGATGCCGATCCCGCAGTCCTGGTCGAAACGGATCTTGGTGACACCCATTTCTTCCTTGAGGAACTTGATGACCTTGATCGCTTCCGGCGAACCGGCCTTCCATTCGATACCGGCATAGATGTCTTCGGAGTTCTCACGGAAGATCGTCATATCAACGTCGCCGGGCTTCTTCACCGGGCTGGGCACGCCTTCGAACCAGCGCACCGGACGCAGGCAGACATACAGGTCGAGCTGCTGACGCAGGGCTACGTTCAGCGAACGGATGCCGCCGCCCACCGGCGTGGTCAGCGGACCCTTGATGGAAACCACATAATCCTTGACCGCGTCCAGGGTTTCCTGGGGCAGCCAGGTGTCCTGGTCATAGACCTGGGTGGCTTTCTCGCCGGCAAAGACTTCCATCCAGGAAATCTTGCGCTTGCCGCCGTAGGCCTTGTGTACCGCCGCATCGACGACCTTGATCATCACCGGGCTGATATCGACGCCAATACCATCGCCTTCGATGAAGGGGATGATCGGGTTGTCAGGAACATTGAGAGAATGGTCTGGATTGACGGTGATTTTTTCGCCGACGGCCGGAACCTGAATCTTCTTGTATCCCATGTTGAACTCCATCTATGGATTGAACATCTGGCTGCGTTCGAGCGTACCCCAGGTGCTTGCCCGTGGGAACCTCACACCCGACTCATCTGCCGCGAAAAACCTCGATTTCGCGGCCTACAAGCTTGAAAGCAAAGGTAAAAGCGCCAAAGTCGAGCACTGCTTGCGACACCTCGCCGCAGGGCGCCCTGCGACCTTTAGACCAATGGACGAGTGTAGTCGCTTATGAAGCATCGGCGTTTTGCCAGCAACCTATGTATAATCGCGCCGCTGACCATGGAGTCACGACGGCCGACCTCTCTACAACGAGACTTTCCGCCTGAAAAAGCCGGGTTGTTATCGCAATCCGACCGCTTGACGCTCGACTGATGCACCCAACATCACCGCGCGCGAAGAAACCTCGACATTCGGCTCATGGATGACTTTTGAACGAACGCGCTTACCCGGCGCATCTCGAGTTTCTGCGCATGCTTTAGCAAAGAAGAGAGTTAATCCGAATATGCCCAACCGTTCGAAGATCATCTACACCTTCACCGACGAAGCCCCTGCCCTCGCCACCTATTCACTGTTGCCTATCGTAGAGGCCTTTACCGCTTCGGCTGATATCGCCGTGGAAACCCGCGATATCTCGCTGGCCGGCCGCATTCTCGCAAGCTTCCCTGAACAACTGGGCGCCAAGGCCGTGCCGGACCACCTCGCCGAATTGGGCGAGCTGGCCATCACCCCCGAAGCCAACATCATCAAGCTGCCGAACATCAGCGCCTCGGTTCCACAACTGCAGGCCGCGATCAAGGAACTGCAAGCCCAGGGTTTCAACATCCCGGACTACCCGGAAACCGTCGGCACCGACGCCGAGAAAGACGCTCGCGCCCGTTACGACAAGATCAAGGGCAGCGCCGTGAACCCGGTCCTGCGCGAAGGCAACTCCGACCGCCGCGCGCCGCTGTCGGTCAAGAACTATGCCCGCAAGCACCCGCACAAGATGGGCGCCTGGGCTGCCGACTCCAAGTCCCACGTCGCTCACATGAGCACCGGTGACTTCTACGGCAGCGAAAAAGCCGCACTGATCGACGCTGCCGGCAGCGTCAAGATCGAGCTGATCGCCCAGGACGGCACTGCCAGCGTCCTGAAAGAGAAAACCAACGTACAAGCCGGTGAGATCCTCGACTGCGCCGTGCTGAGCAAGAACGCCCTGCGCAGCTTCATCGCCGCTGAAATCGAAGACGCCAAGCAACAAGGCGTGCTGCTGTCGGTTCACCTGAAAGCCACCATGATGAAGGTCTCCGACCCGATCATGTTCGGCCAGATCGTTGCCGAGTTCTATAAAGACGCCCTGGCCAAGCACGCTGACGTGCTGGAGCAGATCGGCTTCAACCTGAACAACGGCATCGGCGACCTGTACGCCCGCATCAAGGCCTTGCCGGCCGAGCAACAGGCGCAGATCGAAGCCGACATCCAGGCGGTCTACGCTGCCCGTCCGTCGTTGGCCATGGTCAACTCCGACAAAGGCATCACCAACCTGCACGTGCCGAGCGACGTCATCGTCGACGCCTCGATGCCAGCGATGATCCGTGACTCCGGCAAGATGTGGGGCACCGACGGCCAGCTGCACGACACCAAGGCGGTGATCCCGGATCGCTGCTACGCCACCATCTACCAGGCGGTGATCGAAGACTGCAAGCAACACGGCGCCTTCGACCCAACCACCATGGGCAGCGTGCCGAACGTCGGCCTGATGGCGAAGAAAGCCGAAGAGTACGGTTCCCACGACAAGACCTTCCAGATCAAGACCGACGGCGTGGTTCGGGTTTCCGACAGCACCGGTCGCACCCTGCTGGAACAGACCGTGGAAGCCGGCGACATCTTCCGTATGTGCCAGACCAAGGACGCGCCGATCCAGGACTGGGTCAAACTGGCCGTCAACCGTGCCCGCGCCAGCAGCACTCCAGCGATTTTCTGGCTGGACCCAATGCGCGCCCACGACGGCGTGGTCATCGAGAAGGTCCAGACCTACCTGAAGGACCACGACACCACTGGCCTGGATATCCAGATCATGTCGCCGGTCGACGCGATGAAGTTCACCCTGGACCGCACCCGCGCCGGCAAGGACACCATCTCGGTGACCGGTAACGTGCTGCGCGACTACCTGACCGACCTGTTCCCGATCATGGAACTGGGCACCAGCGCCAAGATGCTGTCGATCGTGCCGCTGATGAACGGCGGTGGCCTGTTCGAAACCGGCGCCGGCGGTTCGGCACCGAAACACGTGCAGCAACTGGTGGAAGAGAACTTCCTGCGCTGGGACTCCCTGGGTGAATTCCTGGCCCTGGCCGCGTCCCTGGAACACCTGGGCGTGACCTACAACAACCCGAAAGCCCTGGTGCTGTCGAAGACCCTGGACCAGGCCACTGGCCAGTTCCTCGACAACAACAAGTCGCCATCGCGTAAAGTCGGCAACATCGACAACCGCGGCAGCCACTTCTACCTGGCGCTGTACTGGGCCCAGGCCCTGGCCGCCCAGAGCGAAGACACTGCGCTGCAAGGCCAGTTCACCCAGCTGGCCAAGACCCTGGCCGAGAACGAGGCGACCATCGTTGCCGAGCTCAACGCCGTACAGGGCAAGCCAGTGGACATCGGCGGCTACTACCACGCCGACGCCGAGCTGATCAGCAAGGCCATGCGTCCGAGCGCAACCCTCAACGCGGCGATTGCCGCGCTGGTGTAAGCTCCTCGGCAGTACCACAAGCCCCGGCCCAGTGCCGGGGTTTGTGTTTTCACAACCAGAGAAACTACCCTATGGAATGGCAACCCCACATCACCGTCGCCACTGTCGTCGAAGACAACGGTCGCTTTCTCTTCACCGAAGAGTGCTACGAAGCAGCAACGGTCCTCAACCAGCCCGCCGGTCACCTGGACCCGAATGAAAGCCTCAGCGAGGCCGCCATCCGCGAAACCCTCGAGGAAACCGGCTGGGAGGTGGAACTGACCGGCGTCGTCGGCATCTACCTGTATACCGCCCCGAGCAACGGCGTGACCTACCAGCGCGTCTGCTTTGCCGGCAAAGCGCTCAAGCACCGCCCGGACTACCCACTGGACCACGGCATCATCGGCCCACGCTGGCTGACCCGCGACGAATTGCTGGCCCTGCGCCCGCAATGGCGCAGCGAGCTGATCATCCGCTGCCTGGACGATTATCTGGCCGGTCCCCTGCACAGTCTCGAGCTGATCCGCCCTTCTCTTTAGCCTTGCGGGCCCGGGCCTGTTAGAATCGCGTCCTTTTTCGAAGACACTCATTGAATCCCTATGCGTGATCCAGCTGCCACCGCCCCAGAAAACCTGCGCGTCATCGTCGGCATGTCCGGCGGCGTAGACTCTTCCGTTTCCGCCGTACTGCTGATGGAGCAGGGTTACCAGGTGGAAGGCCTGTTCATGAAGAACTGGGAAGAAGACGACGGAACGGAGTACTGCACCGCCATGGACGACCTGGCGGACGCCCAGGCCGTGTGCGACAAGATCGGTATCAAGCTGCACACCGCCAACTTCGCCGCCGAATACTGGGACAACGTGTTCGAACACTTCCTGGCCGAATACAAGGCCGGACGCACGCCGAACCCGGACATCCTCTGCAACCGCGAAATCAAGTTCAAGGCGTTCCTCGACTACGCCCTGATGCTCGGTGCCGACCTGATTGCCACCGGCCATTACGTACGTCGCCGCGACATCGACGGCCGCACCGAACTGCTCAAGGGCCTGGACCCGAACAAGGACCAGAGCTATTTCCTCCATGCCGTCGGCGGCGAACAGATCGCCAAGACCCTGTTCCCGGTCGGCGAACTGGAAAAGCCCGCAGTGCGCGCCATTGCCGAGAAACACGAACTGGCCACGGCGAAGAAGAAGGACTCCACCGGTATCTGCTTTATCGGCGAACGGCGCTTCAGCGACTTCCTCAAGCAGTACCTGCCGGCCCAGCCGGGTGAGATCAAGACCACCGAAGGTGAAGTCATCGGTCGTCACCACGGCCTGATGTACCACACCATCGGCCAGCGCCAGGGCCTGGGCATCGGCGGCCTGAAGGACGCTGGCGACGAGCCCTGGTACGTGCTGCTCAAGGACCTGGAACACAACGAACTGATCGTCGGCCAGGGCAACGAACACCCATGGCTGTTTTCCCGCGCCCTGCTCGCTTCCGAGATCTACTGGGTCAACCCGGTGGACCTGAGCGTGCCGCGCAAGCTGACGGCCAAGGTTCGTTATCGCCAAAGCGACCAGTCCTGCACCCTGGAACAGACCGAAAACGGCTATCGCGCCGTGTTCGATGAACCCCAGCGCGCGGTGACCCCGGGGCAGTCCGTGGTGTTCTACGACGGTGAGGTCTGCCTCGGTGGCGGCGTGATCGAAGTCGCCGAGCCCTGGACCTTCAAGGAACAGCGCCCATGAGCCCGACCCAGGAGCAACTGACGGCGCTAGGCGGTGTGTTTCTCGCCGCGGTGCTGGTGGACAAGATCGCCAAGAGCGGCCAGTCCAGCGAAGCCGGCCTGAGCTGCATGCTCAACAGCCTGCTGGTGCGCGACCCCAAGGACACCCTGGAAGTCTATGGTGGCGACGACCTCCAACTGCGCGACGGCTACCGCGCGCTGATCGGTGCCCTGGAGCGCGACCCCAGCGCCCTGCAACGCGAACCGCTGCGCTACGCCCTGTCGATGCTCGGCCTCGAGCGCCAGTTGGCCAAGCGTGACGACTTGCTGGAGATCATCGGCAAGCGCCTGCCGCAGATCCAGTCCCAGGTCGAGCATTTCGGCCCGTCCCACGAAAACGTCGTGGCCGCCTGTGGCGCCCTCTACCAGGACACCCTGAGCACCCTGCGCCAGCGTATCCAGGTGCACGGCGACATGCGCAACCTGCAACAACCGAGCAACGCCTCGAAGATCCGCGCCCTGCTCCTGGCCGGTATCCGCTCGGCGCGCCTGTGGCGACAACTGGGTGGCCATCGCTGGCAACTGGTGGTCAGCCGGCGCAAGCTGCTCAAGGAACTCTACCCGCTGATGCACAGCGCCTAGGCGCCGTTATCCGCGAAAAGCGCAAGACGCCGGTCGGTTGGCAACAGACCGGCGAGTATTTTCATGTATGATACGCGCCCCATTTCGTTGCCCGACTGTCCGAGAACACCCCATGCAGCTTTCTTCGCTCACTGCGGTTTCCCCTGTTGACGGCCGCTACGCCGGCAAAACCCAGGCCCTGCGCCCAATTTTCAGCGAATACGGCCTGATCCGTGCACGCGTGCTGGTGGAAGTGCGCTGGCTCCAGCGCCTGGCCGCCCACGCCCAGATCAGCGAAGTTCCGGCCTTTTCCGCCGAAGCCAACGCGGTCTTGAACACCCTCGCCGAGAACTTTTCCCTGGAACACGCCGAGCGTGTGAAGGAGATTGAGCGCACCACCAACCACGACGTCAAAGCCATTGAGTACCTGCTCAAGGAACAGGCCGCCAAGCTGCCTGAACTGGCCAACGTCAGCGAATTCATCCACTTCGCCTGCACCAGCGAGGACATCAACAACCTGTCCCACGCCCTGATGCTGCGCGAAGGCCGTGACGACGTGCTGCTGCCGCTGATGCGCCAGATCGCCGAAGCCATCCGCGAACTGGCCCAGCGCTTCGCCGCCGTGCCGATGCTCTCGCGCACCCACGGCCAGCCGGCCTCGCCGACCACCCTGGGCAAGGAACTGGCGAACGTCGTCTACCGCCTGGAGCGCCAGATCGCCCAGGTCGCCGCCGTGCCGCTGCTGGGCAAGATCAACGGTGCCGTGGGCAACTACAACGCCCACCTGTCGGCCTACCCGCAGATCGACTGGGAAGAAAACGCCCGCGCCTTTATCGAAGACGAGCTGGGCCTGGGCTTCAACCCCTACACCACCCAGATCGAGCCGCACGACTACATTGCCGAGCTGTTCGACGCGATCGCGCGCTTCAACACCATCCTGATCGACTTCGATCGCGATATCTGGGGCTACATCTCCCTGGGCTACTTCAAGCAGCGCACCATTGCCGGCGAAATCGGTTCCTCGACCATGCCGCACAAGGTCAACCCGATCGACTTCGAAAACTCCGAAGGCAACCTGGGTATCGCCAACGCGCTGTTCCAGCACCTGGCCAGCAAGCTGCCGATCTCCCGCTGGCAGCGTGACCTGACCGACTCCACCGTGCTGCGCAACCTCGGTGTCGGCTTCGCCCACAGCGTCATTGCTTACGAAGCCAGCCTCAAGGGCATCAGCAAGCTGGAGCTCAACGAGCAGAAAATCGCCGCCGACCTGGACGCCTGCTGGGAAGTCCTGGCCGAGCCGATCCAGACCGTCATGCGTCGCTACAACATCGAAAACCCGTACGAAAAACTGAAAGAACTGACCCGCGGCAAGGGCATCAGCCCCGAAGCGCTGCAGACTTTCATCGACGGCCTCGAAATGCCCGCGGACGCCAAGGCCGAGCTGAAAAAGCTCACCCCGGCCAACTACATCGGCAACGCCGTGGCCCAGGCCCAGCGTATCTGATCGCGCCGTACCCGCTCTGAACGCCCGGCTGAGCCGGGCGTTTTTATTCCAGCCTTAAAAATGCTTTTTTTCAATAGGTTACACATGAATCCTGATACTCCTCTGCAACTTCTGGGCGGCATCACCGCCCGGGAATTCCTGCGTGACTACTGGCAGAAGAAACCCCTGCTGATCCGCCAGGCCATTCCGGATTTCGAAAGCCCGATCGACGCCGACGAGCTGGCCGGCCTGGCCCTGGAAGAAGAAGTCGAATCGCGCCTGATCATCGAGCACGGCGAACGCCCCTGGGAACTGCGCCGCGGCCCGTTCGCCGAAGACGCCTTCAGCCAACTGCCGGAGCGTGAGTGGACCCTGCTGGTGCAGGCCGTGGATCAGTTCGTCCCGGAAGTCGCCGAACTGCTGGAGCACTTCCGCTTCCTGCCGAGCTGGCGCATCGACGACGTGATGATCAGCTTTGCCGCGCCCGGCGGCAGCGTCGGTCCGCACTTCGACAACTACGATGTGTTCCTGCTCCAGGGCCACGGCAAGCGCAACTGGAAAATCGGCCAGATGTGCGATTCCGCCAGCCCGCTGCTGGAACACGCCGACCTGCGCATCCTCGCCGAATTCGAGGAAACCGCCGAGTGGACCCTGGAACCCGGCGACATGCTCTACCTGCCGCCGCGCCTGGCCCATTGTGGCGTGGCCGTGGATGACTGCATGACCTATTCGGTCGGCTTCCGCGCACCGAGCGCCGCCGAAGTGCTGACCCACTTCACCGACTTCCTCGCCCAGTTCCTGCCGGACGAAGAGCGCTATACCGACGCCGACGCACAGCCGGTAGCCGATCCGCACCAGATCCAGCACGACGCCCTCGACCGCCTGAAAAGCCTGCTGGCCGAGCATATGAGCGACGAACGCCTGCTGCTGACCTGGTTCGGCCAGTTCATGACCGAGCCGCGTTATCCGGAACTGGTGGTGGGCCCGGAACTCGAAGAAGAAGACCTGCTCAGCGGCCTGCAAGACGGTGCGATCCTGATTCGCAACCCGAGCGCGCGCCTGGCCTGGTCCGAAGTCGACGACGACCTGCTGCTGTTCGCCAGCGGACAGAGCCGCCTGTTGCCGGGCAAACTGCGCGAGCTGTTGAAAATGATCTGTGCGGCCGATGCCCTGCACGCGGATAATCTGGGGCCATGGTTGGCCGATGAAGATGGGCGTAGCCTGCTGTGTCAGCTGGTCAAACAAGGAAGCCTGGGATTTGCCGATGAATAGAATTCACGTACGTGTCGCGGACTGGCAAAAGGATAACGCCGAGATTCGGCGCATTCGTGAGTCAGTGTTCATTGCCGAGCAGTCGGTTCCGCCGGAGCTGGAGTGGGACGCCGATGACAGTGGCGCCGTGCACTTCCTGGCCTTCGAGGGGGACTTCCCGATCGGTACCGCCCGGCTGCTGCCGGACGGCCATATCGGCCGGGTCTCGGTCCTCAAGGACTGGCGCGGGCTGAAGGTCGGTGACGCGCTGATGCAGGCGGTGATCGGCGAGGCCGAGAAACGTGGCCTCAAGCAACAGATGCTCAGTGCCCAGGTCCAGGCGACCCGGTTCTATGAGCGCCTGGGGTTCAGCATCGTCAGCGAGGAGTTTCTCGAAGCCGGGATTCCCCACGTGGATATGGTGCGCAACTCCGCCTGATTCCACCGCTTGAGCATCACCCAGAACGCCCCGCCATCGGGGCGTTTTGCCGTCCGCGATTCAACTTGACCCACCAATGGCCGAGAAACTGTCAAACTCAAGCCATTGCCCAGTCCAACGCGGAGATAACGGACATGTCCCTACGCACCCTGCTCACCGGCCTGCTACTGACCTGCACCCTCAGCGCCCAGGCCGCCACCGAAATCATTCCCCTGAACTACCGCACCAGCGCCGACCTGCTGCCGGTAGCCCAGGACTTTCTCGGCAAGGACGGCAAGGCCAGCGCCTACCAGAACCAACTGATCGTCAATGCGGAACCTTCCAAGATCAAGGAACTGCGTGACTTCCTCGGCCAACTCGACACCCCGGCCAAGCGCCTGCTGATCAGCGTCGACACCAGCGAAAACAACGACCAGAACAACGGCTACACGATCAACGGCCAGAACCAGACCCGCGTCATCAACTATGGCACCGCCAGTCGCGACGGCGGCATCCAGCAGGTGCAGACCGTCGAAGGCACCCCCGCGCTGATCCAGGTCGGCCAGAGCGTACCGCTGACCACCGCCATCAGCACCAACCAGACCCAGGGTAACGGCTCGAACCAGAATCAGAACCCCAATCAACAGCCCCTGACGCAGATCCAGAGCCAATACCGCAACGTGACCCAGGGTTTCTACGTCACCGCCAGCGTCACCGGCGACATCGTTCACCTGTCCATCAGTACCAATCGTGACCGGATCAGCCAGGAGCGTCAGGATGTAGTGAACGTGCAAAGCACCGACACAACCGTCAGCGGGCGCCTGGGCGAGTGGATCACCCTGGCCGGCGTCAATGGCCAGAGCCAGGCCGACCGACAGGCGCTAACCCGCAGCTACTCGACCTCTGGGCGTAACGACATGACTTTGCGGGTGAAAGTCGACAGCCTGGACTAAAGCACCAAAAACTGACTGGCGAGTCGTATTAGACTAAAGATGTAGTGCCTGAAAAAAAGCACTACAAAATGTTTGACGAGCCAAAAAACCGAAGGCATGATGGCCTCGCTCCCGCTAATCAGGGGCCCTGGCAAGGGCCTTCGGATCGCCGCTCTGACCTACCCACCTGAGCCGATTCGTGTCTGTACCGCCCACAAGGCGCGTTTGACGAGGTTGCGACTGGAACGAAGTTGTCCCGAGGGACGGAAGCGTAATAGGTAGAACGGCAAGATCCCTGAAGTCCGCATAAAGGCCCACGATGCCCCAATGCGCCCGACGGCTCGCCCTCGCCTCGCTCACTTCCCCCTTGAGCCCATCGTTCAATCGTCGCCTTCCCCGCCGAACCGCACCTGAGCGCCTAAGCTTCTGGTCAGCGAGCAGCCGTTTGCCCAAGCCTTCCCTTGAGCATTCGGCGGAGCAAGGAATTCTCCACCCAAGACCTATGCGACGAGGTTTATCTCCATGGCACTGACACGCGAACAGCAAATTGCAGCCCTTGAAAAAGACTGGGCTGAAAACCCGCGCTGGAAAGGCGTGACGCGCACTTACTCCGCCGCTGACGTGGTCCGCCTGCGTGGCTCGGTTCAACCTGAGCACACCCTGGCCCGCATGGGCGCCGAGAAACTGTGGAACCTGGTGACCCAGGGCGCCAAGCCGTCCTTCCGTCCGGACAAGGATTTCGTCAACTGCATGGGCGCCCTGACCGGCGGCCAGGCCGTGCAACAAGTCAAGGCCGGTATCCAGGCAATCTACCTGTCGGGCTGGCAAGTGGCCGCGGACAACAACTCCGCAGAATCCATGTACCCCGACCAGTCGCTGTACCCGGTGGACTCCGTGCCGACCGTGGTCAAGCGCATCAACAACTCGTTCCGTCGCGCCGACCAGATCCAGTGGAAAGCCGGCAAGAACCCGGGCGATGAAGGCTACATCGACTACTTCGCACCCATCGTGGCCGACGCCGAAGCCGGTTTCGGCGGCGTGCTGAACGCCTACGAGCTGATGAAGAGCATGATCGAAGCGGGCGCCGCCGGCGTGCACTTCGAAGACCAGCTGGCTTCCGTGAAGAAATGCGGCCACATGGGCGGCAAGGTGCTGGTTCCAACCCAGGAAGCCGTGCAGAAGCTGACCGCCGCCCGCCTGGCCGCCGACGTTGCCGGTACGCCGACCATCATCCTGGCCCGTACCGACGCCAACGCCGCCGACCTGCTGACTTCGGATTGCGATCCGTACGACCAGCCGTTCGTGACTGGCGAACGCACCCAGGAAGGCTTCTATAAAGTCCGCGCCGGCCTCGACCAGGCCATTGCCCGCGGCCTGGCCTACGCGCCGTACGCCGACCTGATCTGGTGCGAAACCGCCAAGCCGGACCTGGACGAAGCCCGTCGCTTCGCCGAGGCCATCAAGAAGGAATACCCGGACCAGCTGCTGTCCTACAACTGCTCGCCTTCCTTCAACTGGAAGAAGAACCTGGACGACGCGACCATCGCCAAGTTCCAGCGCGAACTGTCGGCCATGGGCTACAAGCACCAGTTCATCACCCTGGCGGGTATCCACAACATGTGGCACAGCATGTTCAACCTGGCGCACGACTACGCCCGCAACGACATGACCGCCTACGTGAAACTGCAGGAGCAGGAATTCGCTGACGCTGCCAAGGGTTACACCTTCGTCGCGCACCAGCAGGAAGTCGGTACCGGCTACTTCGACGACATGACCACCGTGATCCAGGGCGGCTCGTCCTCGGTGACCGCGCTGACCGGTTCGACCGAAGAAGAGCAGTTCCACTGAGTAAGCGAGCAAGCGGCCATTCCAGAGCGAAGCAGAACTAACTGGAATGCCTGAAGACCTGACGCCCCGACTGGTTCGGGGCGTTTTTTTACCCGCTGGAATCGTGCAAGTCATTGATCCAGAGCGGTATCAATTGCGACAAAAAGCGCTAAAACGACGCCCGACGCAACTTTCATCGCGCCGGCGTTTAAAGCCACTACACTTCCCTTCGCGGGCGACCACCAGCATTGGAGCGATCTAGATGATATCAATTATCATTCAATATTCACTTCGTTCATTACAATGCGGATAAAACATAATTAACAAAAAGGCCCCTAATGCCCACAGTACATGGCCTGCAAGCCATCGAGACCTCTACATGTCCTTATTCCAGCCAATAATTTCGCTATAGAAAATTTACTTGCCCGGTGTTTAGCCATAAAATCACCGGGATAGATTGCACTGCGACATATCGTCACTGCTTTTACTTCTTTATCACGCTCAGAGACCCTTGCGCTCTGTTAAGGATTACCCGCATGACCGAAGCGACCGGACTCATGGCCCACAACTGGGGCTTTGCCATTTTCCTGCTCGGCGTCGTCGGCCTCTGCGCCTTCATGCTCGGTCTTTCCAGCCTTCTCGGGTCAAAAGCCTGGGGACGCAGCAAAAACGAACCGTTCGAGTCCGGCATGCTACCCACCGGTAGCGCCCGCTTGCGGCTCTCCGCCAAATTCTATCTGGTCGCGATGTTGTTCGTGATCTTCGATATCGAAGCCCTCTTTCTCTTTGCATGGTCTGTGTCCGTCCGCGAAAGCGGCTGGACCGGATTCGTCGAAGCTCTCGTTTTCATAGCAATTCTGTTGGCAGGTCTTGTCTACCTTTACCGAGTGGGGGCGCTTGATTGGGCTCCGCAAGCTCGTCAGAAGCGGCAGGCGAAGCTGAAACAATGAGGCTTTGGCAATGCAATACAATCTCACTCGAATCGACCCGGATGCGCCTAACGAGCAGTACCCGATCGGCCAACGGGAAACCGTTTCCGATCCGTTAGAAGATCAAGTCCACAAAAACATCTACATGGGCAAGCTGGAAGACGTGCTGAACGGCGCGGTCAACTGGGGGCGTAAAAACTCCCTGTGGCCGTACAACTTCGGCTTGTCGTGCTGCTATGTGGAAATGACCACCGCCTTCACGGCGCCCCACGACATCGCCCGCTTCGGCGCCGAAGTTATCCGGGCATCGCCGCGCCAGGCGGATTTCATGGTTATTGCCGGCACCTGCTTCATCAAGATGGCGCCGATCATCCAGCGCCTCTACGAGCAAATGCTCGAGCCGAAGTGGGTCATCTCCATGGGTTCGTGCGCCAACTCCGGTGGCATGTACGACATCTACTCCGTGGTTCAAGGGGTGGACAAATTCCTGCCCGTGGACGTCTACGTGCCTGGCTGCCCGCCCCGCCCCGAGGCTTTCCTGCAAGGCTTGATGCTGTTGCAGGAGTCGATTGGCCAGGAGCGTCGCCCACTTTCCTGGGTCGTCGGTGATCAAGGCGTATATCGCGCCGAGATGCCGTCGCAAAAGGAACAGCGCCGCGAACAGCGTATCCAGGTCACCAACCTGCGCAGCCCTGACGAAGTCTGATCCAGATCCGCTCTGTAAACAGAAACGAGAAGCTGGCTTCATTCTTTACGTTGACCCAAAGCGATAAGAAACCATGACTACAGGCAGTGCTCTGTACATCCCGCCTTACAAGGCTGACGACCAGGATGTGGTCGTCGAACTGAACAACCGTTTCGGCCCCGAGGCCTTTACCGCCCAGGCCACCCGCACCGGCATGCCGGTGCTGTGGGTGACCCGGGCCAAGCTCGTCGAAGTCCTGACCTTCCTGCGCAACCTGCCCAAGCCGTACGTCATGCTCTATGACCTGCACGGCGTGGACGAGCGTCTGCGCACCAAGCGCCAGGGCCTGCCGAGCGGCGCCGATTTCACCGTGTTCTATCACCTGATGTCGCTGGAACGTAACAGCGATGTGATGATCAAGGTCGCCCTTTCCGAAGGCGACCTGAGCCTCCCGACCGTGACCGGTATCTGGCCAAACGCCAACTGGTACGAACGTGAAGTCTGGGACATGTTCGGCATCGATTTCCCCGGCCACCCGCACCTGTCGCGCATCATGATGCCGCCGACCTGGGAAGGTCACCCGCTGCGCAAGGACTTCCCGGCCCGTGCCACCGAGTTCGATCCGTTCAGCCTGACCCTGGCCAAGCAACAGTTGGAAGAAGAAGCCGCGCGCTTCCGTCCTGAAGACTGGGGCATGAAGCGTTCCGGCGCCAACGAGGACTACATGTTCCTCAACCTGGGCCCGAACCACCCTTCGGCCCACGGCGCCTTCCGGATCATCCTGCAACTGGACGGCGAAGAAGTCGTCGACTGCGTCCCGGACATCGGCTACCACCACCGTGGTGCCGAGAAAATGGCCGAGCGCCAGTCCTGGCACAGCTTCATCCCCTACACCGACCGTATCGACTACCTCGGCGGGGTGATGAACAACCTGCCGTACGTGCTCTCGGTCGAGAAGCTGGCCGGCATCAAGGTGCCGGACCGGGTCGACACCATCCGCATCATGATGGCCGAGTTCTTCCGGATCACCAGCCACCTGCTGTTCCTGGGGACCTATATCCAGGACGTCGGTGCCATGACCCCGGTGTTCTTCACCTTCACCGACCGCCAGCGCGCCTACAAGGTGATCGAAGCCATCACCGGTTTCCGCCTGCACCCGGCCTGGTACCGCATCGGCGGCGTCGCCCACGACCTGCCCCGTGGCTGGGACAAGCTGGTCAAGGAGTTCGTCGACTGGCTGCCAAAACGCCTCGACGAGTACACCAAGGCCGCCCTGCAGAACAGCATCCTCAAGGGTCGGACCATCGGTGTCGCCGCCTACAACACCAAGGAAGCCCTGGAATGGGGCGTCACCGGTGCCGGCCTGCGTTCCACCGGTTGCGATTTCGACCTGCGTAAAGCGCGCCCGTACTCCGGCTACGAGAACTTCGAATTCGAAGTCCCGCTTGCGGCCAACGGCGACGCCTACGATCGCTGCATGGTGCGCGTCGAAGAAATGCGCCAGAGCATCAAGATCATCGACCAGTGCCTGCGCAACATGCCGGAAGGCCCGTACAAGGCGGATCACCCGCTGACCACGCCGCCACCGAAAGAGCGCACGTTGCAGCACATCGAGACCCTGATCACGCACTTCCTGCAAGTTTCGTGGGGCCCGGTGATGCCGGCCAACGAATCCTTCCAGATGATCGAAGCGACCAAGGGCATCAACAGTTATTACCTGACGAGCGACGGCGGCACCATGAGCTACCGTACCCGGATCCGCACCCCAAGCTTCCCCCATCTGCAACAGATCCCTTCGGTGATCAAAGGCAGCATGGTCGCGGACTTGATCGCGTACCTGGGTAGTATCGACTTCGTTATGGCCGACGTGGACCGCTAAGCATGAACAGCCCGCTTATCCAGACAGACCGTTTCGCCCTCAGCGAAACCGAGCGCTCGGCCATCGAGCACGAGTTGCATCACTACGAGGACCCGCGCGCGGCGTCCATCGAAGCCCTGAAGATCGTCCAGAAGGAACGTGGCTGGGTGCCTGACGGCGCGCTCTACGCCATCGGCGAGATCCTCGGCATTCCGGCCAGCGACGTCGAAGGCGTCGCGACCTTCTACAGCCAGATCTTCCGCCAGCCGGTGGGTCGTCACATCATTCGCGTCTGCGACAGCATGGTCTGCTACATCGGCGGCCACGAGTCGGTGGTCGGCGAAATCCAGAGCAAGCTCGGCATCGGCCTGGGTCAAACCACCGCCGACGGTCGCTTCACCCTGCTGCCCGTCTGCTGCCTCGGCAACTGCGACAAGGCCCCGGCGCTGATGATCGATGACGACACCTTCGGCGACGTCCAGCCTGCCGGCGTTGCCAAACTGCTGGAGGGCTACGTATGACCCTGACTTCCTTCGGCCCTGCCAACCGCATTGCGCGTTCGGCAGAAACCCACCCGCTGACCTGGCGCCTGCGTGATGACGCCGAGCCCGTGTGGCTCGACGAATACCAGGCCAAGGACGGCTATGCCGCCGCCCGCAAGGCCTTCGCCGACATGGCCACGGACGATATCGTCCAGACCGTGAAGGACGCCGGCCTCAAGGGTCGCGGTGGTGCAGGCTTCCCCACCGGGGTGAAGTGGGGCCTGATGCCCAAAGACGAATCCATGAACATCCGCTACCTGCTGTGCAACGCGGATGAAATGGAACCCAATACCTGGAAAGACCGCATGCTGATGGAGCAACTGCCCCATCTGCTGATCGAAGGCATGCTGATCAGCGCCCGCGCGCTGAAGACCTACCGGGGC
Source organism: Pseudomonas gingeri (assembly GCF_013385425.1). Taxonomy (GTDB): domain Bacteria; phylum Pseudomonadota; class Gammaproteobacteria; order Pseudomonadales; family Pseudomonadaceae; genus Aquipseudomonas; species Aquipseudomonas gingeri_D. The sequence goes on from NZ_JACAQA010000039.1 coordinate 37,386, forward strand.
TACATCTTCCTGCGCGGCGAATACGTCACCGCCGCCAAGCACCTCAACCGTGCGGTGGAAGAAGCCAAGGCAGCGGGCCTGCTGGGCAAGAACATCCTGGGCAGCGGCTTCGACTTCGAGCTGTTCGTCCACACCGGCGCCGGGCGTTATATCTGCGGTGAAGAAACCGCGCTGATCAACTCCCTCGAAGGCCGTCGCGCCAACCCGCGCTCCAAGCCGCCCTTCCCCGCCGCCGTCGGCGTCTGGGGCAAGCCGACCTGCGTGAACAACGTCGAGACCCTGTGCAACGTGCCGGCGATCATCGGCAACGGCATCGACTGGTACAAATCCCTCGCCCGCGAAGGCAGCGAAGACCACGGCACCAAGCTGATGGGCTTCTCCGGCAAAGTGAAGAACCCTGGCCTGTGGGAACTGCCATTCGGCATCACCGCCCGCGAGCTGTTCGAAGACTACGCCGGCGGCATGCGCGATGGCTTCAAGCTCAAGTGCTGGCAGCCCGGCGGCGCCGGTACCGGTTTCCTCCTGCCCGAACACCTGGAAGCGCAAATGTACGCCGGCGGCATCGGCAAGGTCGGCACCCGTATGGGCACCGGCCTGGCCATGGCGGTGGACGACAGCGTCAACATGGTTTCGCTGCTGCGCAACATGGAAGAGTTCTTCGCCCGTGAGTCGTGCGGTTTCTGCACCCCTTGCCGCGATGGCCTGCCGTGGAGCGTCAAGCTGCTGCGCGCGCTGGAGAACGGCGAAGGCCAGGCCGGCGACATCGAGACCCTGCTGGGTCTGGTCGGCTTCCTCGGCCCGGGCAAGACCTTCTGTGCTCACGCACCGGGTGCCATCGAGCCATTGGGCAGCGCCATCAAGTATTTCCGTCCGGAGTTCGAGGCTGGCATCGCACACAAAAGTGCAGCCGTCCCGCCTTTGGCGCGGCCGATCGTAGTCGGCGCATAACGTATCGAAAGGGAGGGCGGTCCGTGCCGCCCTCTTGCTCGCCTGAAGACGCACTTGTGATGCGCCAGGCGAGGACCAGGATTCCATTAGCCACGCCCGCGGACGCGGGCCAACGAAGAACTTTGAACCATGGCCACTATCCACGTAGACGGCAAAGCGCTCGAAGTCGATGGGGCAGACAACCTGTTACAGGCGTGTCTGTCGCTAGGCCTCGACATCCCTTATTTCTGCTGGCACCCCGCGCTCGGTAGCGTCGGTGCCTGTCGCCAGTGCGCGGTCAAGCAGTTCAACGACGAAAACGACAAGCGTGGTCGTATCGTCATGTCCTGCATGACCCCGGCTTCCGACGGCAGCTGGATTTCCATCGACGACGAGGAAGCGAAAGTCTTCCGCGCCAGCGTCGTCGAATGGCTGATGACCAACCACCCGCACGACTGCCCGGTCTGCGAAGAAGGCGGTCACTGCCACCTGCAAGACATGACCGTGATGACCGGCCACAACGAGCGCCGTTATCGCTTCACCAAGCGTACCCACCAGAACCAGCAACTGGGCCCGTTCATTTCCCACGAAATGAACCGCTGCATCGCCTGCTATCGCTGCGTGCGCTTCTACAAGGACTACGCCGGCGGTACTGACCTCGGTGTGTTCGGTGCCCACGACAACGTGTACTTCGGTCGCGTCGAAGACGGCACCCTGGAAAGCGAATTCTCCGGCAACCTCACCGAGGTCTGCCCGACCGGTGTGTTCACCGACAAGACCCACTCCGAGCGCTACAACCGCAAGTGGGACATGCAGTTCTCGCCGAGCATCTGCCATGGCTGCTCCAGCGGTTGCAACATCAGCCCGGGCGAGCGCTACGGTGAACTGCGTCGGATCGAAAACCGCTTCAACGGTTCGGTCAACCAGTACTTCCTCTGCGACCGTGGCCGTTTCGGCTATGGCTACGTCAACCGCGAAGACCGCCCACGTCAGCCACTGCTGGCCAACGGCGCCAAGCTGAGCCTGGACGAAGCCCTGGATAAAGCCGCCGAGCTGCTGCGCGGTCGTAATATCGTCGGTATCGGCTCGCCCCGCGCCAGCCTGGAAAGCAACTTCGCCCTGCGCGAGCTGGTGGGTGCCGAGCACTTCTACTCGGGTATCGAAGCGGCTGAGCTGGAGCGTATCCGCCTGGTCCTGCAAGTCCTGAACGACAGCCCGCTGCCGGTTCCGAACATGCGCGACATCGAAGACCACGACGCCGTGTTCGTCCTCGGTGAAGACCTGACCCAGACCGCCGCGCGCATGGCCCTGGCCCTGCGCCAGTCGGTCAAGGGCAAGGCCGAGGACATGGCCGAGGCCATGCGTGTCCAGCCTTGGCTCGACGCCGCGGTGAAGAACATTGGCCAGCACGCGCTGAACCCGCTGTTTATCGCCAGCCTCGCTGAAACCAAGCTCGACGATATCGCCGAAGAGTGCGTGCACGCCGCGCCCGACGACCTGGCCCGCATCGGTTTCGCCGTGGCCCACGCCCTCGACGCCAGCGCCCCGGCCGTCGAAGGCCTGGACGCCGAAGCCCAGGCACTGGCCCAACGCATTGCCGACGCCCTGCTGGCGGCCAAGCGCCCACTGATCATCGCCGGCACCTCCCTGGGTTCCAAGGCGCTGATCGAAGCCGCGGCCAACATCGCCAAGGCCTTGAAGCTGCGCGAGAAGAACGGCTCCATCAGCCTGATCGTGCCGGAAGCCAACAGCCTGGGCCTGGCCATGTTCGGTGGCGAGTCCCTGGACGCTGCCCTGCAAGCGGTGATCGACGGCAAGGCCGACGCCATCGTCGTGCTGGAAAACGATCTGTACACCCGCACCGACAAGGCCAAGGTCGACGCCGCACTGAACGCTGCGAAAGTCGTGATCGTTGCCGACCACCAGAAAACCGCCACCAGCGACCGCGCCCACCTGGTTCTGCCGGCCGCCAGCTTCGCCGAAGGCGACGGCACCCTGGTCAGCCAGGAAGGCCGTGCCCAGCGTTTCTTCCAGGTCTTCGATCCAAAGTACCTCGATGCGAGCATCCTGGTTCACGAAGGCTGGCGCTGGCTGCATGCCCTGCGCGCGACCCTGCTGAACCAGCCGATCGACTGGACCCAACTGGACCACGTCACCGCCGCCTGCGCTTCGAGCACCCCGCAACTGGCCCGTATCGTCGACGCAGCCCCTTCCGCCGCGTTCCGCATCAAGGGCATGAAACTGGCCCGTGAACCGCTGCGTTACTCCGGCCGGACCGCCATGCGCGCCAATATCAGCGTGCACGAGCCGCGTACCTCCCAGGACGTCGACACCGCGTTCGCCTTCTCCATGGAAGGTTACTCGGGCTCCGTCGAACCACGCCAACAGGTGCCGTTCGCCTGGTCGCCGGGCTGGAACTCGCCGCAGGCCTGGAACAAGTTCCAGGACGAAGTCGGTGGTCATATCCGCGCTGGCGACCCGGGCACCCGCCTGATCGAAAGCCAGGGCGATTCGCTGAACTGGTTCGCCAACGTGCCACGCGCCTTCAACCCGGCCCAGGGTACCTGGCAAGTGGTGCCGTTCTTCCACCTGTTCGGCAGCGAGGAAACCTCCTCGAAAGCCGCTCCGGTACAAGAGCGCATCCCGGCCGCCTACGTGTCGCTGGCCAAGTCCGAAGCCGATCGCCTGGGCGTCAACGACGGCGCCCTGCTCAGCTTGAACGTTGCAGGCCAGACCCTGCGTCTGCCGCTGCGGATCAACGAAGAGCTGGGCGCTGGCCTGGTGGCCTTGCCGGCCGGCCTGGCGGGCATCCCTCCAGCGATCTTTGGCAAATCCGTTGACGGTCTGCAGGAGGCAGCTCAATGACCTGGTTCACCCCTGAAGTGATCGACGTGATCCTCTCGGTCGTCAAGGCCATCGTGGTGCTGCTGGCCGTGGTGGTCTGCGGCGCCTTGCTGAGCTTTGTCGAACGTCGCCTGCTGGGCTGGTGGCAGGACCGCTACGGTCCGAACCGCGTCGGCCCGTTCGGCATGTTCCAGATCGCCGCCGACATGCTGAAGATGTTCTTCAAGGAAGACTGGACGCCACCCTTTGCCGACAAGGTGATCTTCACCCTGGCACCGGTGGTGGCCATGAGCGCCCTGCTGATCGCCTTCGCGGTCATCCCGATCACCCCGACCTGGGGTGTCGCGGACCTGAACATCGGCCTGCTGTTCTTCTTCGCCATGGCCGGTCTGTCGGTGTACGCGGTGCTGTTCGCCGGTTGGTCGAGCGCCAACAAGTACGCCTTGCTGGGCAGCTTGCGCGCCTCGGCCCAGACCGTGTCCTATGAAGTGTTCATGGGCCTGTCGCTGATGGGCATCGTGGTCCAGGTCGGCTCGTTCAACATGCGCGACATCGTCGAATACCAGGCTCAACACCTGTGGTTCGTGATCCCGCAGATCTTCGGTTTCCTGACCTTCTTCATCGCCGGCGTGGCCGTGACTCACCGTCACCCCTTCGACCAGCCGGAAGCGGAACAGGAACTGGCCGACGGTTACCACATTGAATATGCCGGCATGAAATGGGGCATGTTCTTCGTTGGCGAGTACATCGGCATCATCCTGATCTCGGCGTTGCTGGTCACCTTGTTCTTCGGTGGCTGGCACGGTCCGTTCGACATCCTGCCGCAACTGTCGTTCATCTGGTTCGCCCTGAAGACCGCGTTCTTCATCATGCTGTTCATCCTGCTGCGCGCTTCGATTCCGCGCCCACGCTATGACCAGGTGATGGACTTCAGCTGGAAATTCTGCCTGCCGCTGACCCTGATCAATTTGCTGGTGACCGCTGCGATCGTGTTGTTGAACACGCCTGCGGGCGCGGTTCAGTGAGGATTTGACCCATGTTCAAATATATTGGCGACATCGTTAAGGGTACTGGTACCCAGTTGCGAAGCCTGGTGATGGTTTTCGGCCACGGCTTCCGCAAGCGCGACACCCTGCAATACCCGGAAGAAGCGGTGTACCTGCCGCCGCGTTATCGCGGTCGTATCGTACTGACCCGCGACCCCGACGGCGAAGAACGCTGCGTGGCCTGCAACCTGTGCGCCGTGGCGTGCCCGGTGGGTTGCATCTCGCTGCAGAAAGCCGAAACCGACGACGGTCGTTGGTATCCGGAGTTCTTCCGCATCAACTTCTCGCGCTGCATTTTCTGCGGCCTCTGCGAGGAAGCCTGCCCGACCACCGCGATCCAGCTGACACCGGATTTCGAAATGGCCGAGTTCAAACGTCAGGACCTGGTGTACGAGAAAGAAGATCTGCTGATCTCCGGCCCCGGCAAGAACCCTGATTACAACTTCTATCGTGTTGCAGGGATGGCCGTTGCCGGGAAGCCGAAAGGCGCTGCCCAGAACGAAGCCGAGCCGATCAACGTGAAGAGCTTGCTGCCTTAAGGAAGAACGATGGAATTCGCTTTCTATTTCGCATCGGGTGTCGCTGTTCTGTCCACGCTGCGCGTGATCACCAACACCAACCCTGTGCATGCCCTGCTCTACCTGATTATCTCGCTGATTGCCGTGGCGATGACCTTCTTCAGCCTCGGTGCACCCTTTGCCGGTGCCCTGGAAGTGATCGCCTACGCCGGTGCCATTATGGTGCTGTTTGTGTTCGTGGTGATGATGCTGAACCTGGGGCCCGCCTCGGTGCTGCAAGAGCGCGACTGGCTCAAGCCGGGGATCTGGATCGGTCCGGTGATCCTCTGCGCCCTGCTGCTGGTCGAACTGCTCTATGTGCTGTTCAGCCACAGCAGCGGCGCAGCTCTCGGTCAAACCACCGTAGGCGCCAAGGCCGTGGGCATCAGCCTGTTCGGTCCGTACCTGCTGGTGGTCGAACTCGCCTCGATGCTGCTGCTCGCCGCAGCCATCACGGCATTCCACCTGGGCCGCAACGAGGCGAAGGAGTAATTCATGCCTGCTATCCCTTTGGAACATGGCCTGGCTGTCGCCGGTATCCTGTTCAGCCTCGGCCTGATCGGCCTGATGGTTCGCCGCAATATCCTCTTCGTGCTGATGAGCCTGGAGGTGATGATGAACGCCGCCGCCCTGGCCTTCATCGTCGCGGGCTCCCGTTGGGCGCAGCCGGATGGACAGATCATGTTCATCCTGGTGATCAGCCTGGCAGCCGCCGAGGCCAGTATCGGCCTGGCGATCCTGCTGCAACTGTATCGCCGCTTCCACACGCTCGATATCGACGCTGCCAGTGAGATGCGCGGATGAACATGATCTTTCTGACTTTCGTATTCCCCCTGATCGGTTTCCTGCTGCTGTCGTTCTCCCGTGGACGCCTCTCGGAAAACGGCTCGGCCCTGATCGGGGTCGGCTCCATCGGCCTGTCGGCCATCGTCGCCGCCTATGTGATCTGGCAATTCAACGTCGCGCCGCCCGAGGGTGGCCACTACACCCTGGTGCTGTGGCAGTGGATGTCGGTGGAGGGCTTTGCCCCCAACTTCGCCCTGTACGTCGACGGCCTGTCGATCACCATGCTCGGCGTGGTGGTCGGCGTGGGTTTCCTGATCCACCTGTTCGCCTCCTGGTACATGCGCGGTGAAGACGGTTACTCGCGCTTCTTCGCCTACACCAACCTGTTTATCGCCAGCATGCTGTTCCTGGTCCTGGGCGATAACCTGTTGTTCCTGTACTTCGGTTGGGAAGGCGTGGGCCTGTGCTCCTACCTGTTGATCGGTTTCTACTACAGCAACCGCAACAACGGTAACGCCGCCCTCAAGGCCTTTATCGTCACCCGTATCGGCGACGTGTTCATGGCCATCGGCCTGTTCATCCTGTTCACCCAGTTGGGCACGCTGAATATCCAGGAACTGCTGGTCAAGGCCCCTCAACACTTCCAGGTCGGCGACTTCTGGATCGTTCTGGCGACCCTGATGCTGCTCGGTGGTGCGGTCGGTAAATCCGCGCAACTGCCGCTGCAGACCTGGCTGGCGGACGCGATGGCCGGTCCTACCCCGGTTTCGGCACTGATCCACGCCGCAACCATGGTAACCGCCGGTGTCTACCTGATCGCCCGTACCCACGGCCTGTTCACCCTGGCGCCGGATATCCTGCACCTGGTGGGCATCGTCGGTGGCGTGACCCTGGTCCTGGCCGGCTTCGCCGCCCTGGTCCAGACCGACATCAAGCGGATCCTCGCCTACTCGACCATGAGCCAGATCGGCTACATGTTCCTGGCCCTGGGCGTCGGTGCCTGGGAAGGCGCGATCTTCCACCTGATGACCCACGCCTTCTTCAAGGCCCTGCTGTTCCTCGCGTCCGGTGCGGTGATCGTCGCCTGCCATCACGAGCAGAACATCTTCAAGATGGGCGGCCTGTGGAAGAAACTGCCGTTGGCCTACGCCAGCTTCATCGTCGGTGGTGCCGCCCTGTCCGCCCTGCCGATCGTGACCGCCGGTTTCTACTCCAAGGACGAAATCCTCTGGGAAGCCTTCGCCAGCGGTAACCACAATCTGCTCTATGCAGGTCTGGTCGGCGCGTTCATGACGTCGCTCTACACCTTCCGCCTGATCTTCATCACCTTCCACGGTGAAGCCAAGACCGAAGCCCACGCCGGCCACGGGATTTCCCACTGGCTGCCACTGGGCGTGCTGATCGTGCTGTCGACCTTCGTCGGTGCCTGGATTCATCCGCCACTGGCCGGTGTCCTGCCGGAAAGCGCCGGTCATGCCGGCGGCGAAGCCAAGCACAGCCTGGAAATTGCCTCGGGTGCCATTGCCCTGGCCGGTATCCTGCTGGCTGCCGTGCTGTTCCTCGGCAAGCGTCGCTTCGTGACCGCGGTCGCCAACAGCGGCATCGGCCGTTTCCTCTCGGCCTGGTGGTTCGCCGCCTGGGGCTTCGACTGGATCTACGACAAGCTGTTCGTCAAGCCGTACCTGGCGATCAGTCATCTGCTGCGCAAAGACCCGCTCGACCAGACCATCGGCCTGATCCCGCGTATGGCCAAAGGCGGCAACACCGCCCTGAGCCGCACCGAGACCGGTCAGCTGCGCTGGTATGCCGCGTCGCTCGCCGCCGGTGCCGTCGTGGTGCTGGGCGCCATTGTGCTGGTAGCGGTCTGACTATGAACCTTGCGACATTGCGAAAGGAATTGAGCCCGTCATGATTCTGCCTTGGCTAATCCTGATCCCCTTTATCGGCGGCCTGCTGTGCTGGATGGGTGAGCGTTTCGGCTCCACCCTCCCCCGCTGGATTGCGCTGCTGACCATGTCCCTCGAACTCGCCCTCGGCCTCTGGCTGTGGGCCCACGGGGATTTCCATCTGGCACCGGCGCCTGGCGCCGCTCCGACCTTCGCGCTTGAGTTCAAGCACGTCTGGATCGAGCGCTTCGGCATCAACGTGCACCTGGCCCTCGACGGCCTGTCGCTGCTGATGATCCTGCTGACCGGCCTGCTGGGTATCCTTTCGGTACTCTGCTCGTGGAAAGAGATCCAGCGTCACGTGGGCTTCTTCCACCTGAACCTGATGTGGATCCTGGGCGGTGTCGTCGGCGTGTTCCTCGCCCTCGACCTGTTCATGTTCTTCTTCTTCTGGGAAATGATGCTGGTGCCGATGTACTTCCTCATCGCGCTCTGGGGTCACAGTTCTTCGGACGGCAAGAAAACCCGGATCTACGCGGCGACCAAGTTCTTCATCTTCACCCAGGCTTCCGGCCTGATCATGTTGGTGGCGATCCTCGGCCTGGTCCTGGTCAACTTCAACAACACCGGCGTGATTACCTTCAACTACGCCGACCTGTTGAAAACCAAGATGTCGCTGACCACCGAGTACATCCTGATGCTCGGCTTCTTCATCGCCTTCGCGGTGAAACTGCCGGTGGTGCCGTTCCACTCCTGGCTGCCGGACGCCCACGCCCAGGCGCCGACCGCCGGTTCCGTGGACCTGGCCGGTATCTTGCTGAAAACCGCCGCCTACGGTCTGTTGCGTTTCGCCCTGCCGTTGTTCCCGAATGCCTCGGCGGAATTCGCGCCGATTGCCATGACCCTGGGTCTGATCGGGATCTTCTACGGTGCATTCCTGGCCTTCGCCCAAACCGACATCAAGCGCCTGATCGCCTTCTCCAGCGTCTCGCACATGGGTTTCGTGCTGATCGGGATCTACTCCGGCAGCCAGCAGGCCCTGCAAGGCGCGGTGATCCAGATGCTCGCCCACGGTCTGTCGGCGGCGGCACTCTTTATCCTCAGCGGCCAGCTCTACGAGCGCACCCACACCCGCGACATGCGTGAAATGGGTGGCCTGTGGTCGAAGATCGCCTACCTGCCGGCCATCAGCCTGTTCTTCGCGGCCGCTTCCCTGGGCCTGCCGGGGACCGGCAACTTCGTCGGCGAGTTCCTGATCCTGATCGGCACCTTCGTCGCGGCACCGTGGATCACCGCGATTGCCACCTCGGGCCTGGTGTTCGGTTCGGTCTATTCGCTGATCATGATCCACCGTGCCTACTTCGGCCCGTCCAAATCCGATGCCGTGCTGCACGGCATGGATGGCCGCGAACTGATCATGGTGCTGGGACTGGCGGTACTGCTGATCTACATCGGCGTGTACCCGCAACCGTTCCTCGATACTTCCGCCGCCACCATGCATGGTGTGCAGCAGTGGATCGGCACCGCCTTCACTCAACTCGCTTCGGCCCGGTAAGAGCGCTATGGACCTGACGACTCAACACTTTATTGCGCTTGCACCGCTGCTGATCACCAGTCTCACCGTTGTCGTGGTGATGCTGGCGATCGCCTGGCGCCGCAACCACTCACAGACCTTCCTGCTCTCGGTGGCCGGTCTCAACCTGGCGCTGCTGTCGATCATCCCGGCGCTGAAAGTCGCGCCACTGGCGGTGACAGCGCTGATCCAGATCGACGACTTCGCCTGCCTGTACATGGCGCTGATCCTGGTCGCCACCCTGGCCTGCGTCACCCTGGCCCATGCCTATCTGGGCGATGGCGGCGACGGCTACCCGGGCAACCGTGAAGAACTCTACCTGCTGATCCTGATGGCCGCCGCCGGCGGTCTGGTCCTGGTCAGCGCGCAGCACCTGGCCAGCCTGTTTATCGGCCTGGAACTGCTCTCGGTACCGGTCTACGGCCTGGTGGCCTACGCCTTCTTCAACAAGCGTTCGCTGGAAGCCGGCATCAAGTACATGGTGCTGTCGGCGGCGGGTTCGGCCTTCCTGCTGTTCGGTATGGCCCTGCTCTACGCTGAAGCCGGCACCCTGAGCTTCACCGGTATCGGTCACGCCCTGGAGGCCACCGGCCTGCCAAGCCCGATTGCCCAACTGGGCCTGGGCATGATGCTGGTCGGCCTGGCGTTCAAGCTGTCGCTGGTACCATTCCACTTGTGGACCCCGGACGTTTACGAAGGCGCCCCTGCGCCGGTGGCGGCATTCCTTGCCACCGCCAGCAAGGTCGCCGTGTTTGCCGTGATGATCCGTCTGTTCCAGATCTCTCCGGTGGCCAGCAGTGGCGTCCTGAGCAATGTGCTGGCGGTGATCGCCATCGCGTCGATCCTGATCGGTAACCTGCTGGCGCTGACCCAGAACAACCTCAAGCGTCTGCTGGGTTATTCGTCCATCGCCCACTTCGGCTACCTGCTGATCGCCCTGGTGGCGAGCAAGGGCATGGCCATGGAAGCCATGGGCGTGTACCTGGTCACCTACGTGATCACCAGCCTCGGCGCGTTCGGCGTGATCACCCTGATGTCCTCGCCTTACAAGGGCCGTGACGCGGATGCCCTGTACGAATACCGCGGCCTGTTCTGGCGCCGTCCGTACCTGACCGCCGTACTGACCGTGATGATGCTGTCCCTGGCCGGTATCCCGCTGACCGCCGGCTTTATCGGCAAGTTCTACATCATCGCGACCGGTGTCGAGTCCCATCACTGGTGGCTGATCGGTTCGCTGGTGCTGGGCAGCGCCATCGGCGTGTTCTACTACCTGCGCGTGATGGTCACCCTGTACCTGATCGAACCGAACCTGCGTCGTGTCGATGCCCAGCTGCACTGGGAACAGCGCGCGGGCGGCGTGATGCTGCTGGCGATCGCGGTACTGGCCTTCTTCCTCGGCCTGTACCCGCAACCGCTGCTGGAACTGGTGCAACACGCGGTACTGGCGAGCTAAGCAGTCGCCGGCTGTACCCGACACCCCGCCCGAGGCAACTCCGGCGGGGTGTTTTGTTTCTACTTCCCTTGTAGGAGCGAGCTTGCTCGCGATGGTAGTCCAGGCACCGCTGGGTATCAGGTGCCCCGCGTTATCGTTGACGCCCATCGCGAGCAAGCTCGCTCCTACAGTAGACCTGGATCAATACCGCGCACGGTCCGATACCTTAGTCTCGCGACCTTTTGCGAACGATCCGACCATGGCCCTCCCCTCCCCCGAACTGCTGGCGCCCGCCGGCACCCTGAAGAACATGCGCTACGCCTTCGCCTATGGCGCCGATGCGGTCTACGCCGGCCAACCGCGCTACAGCCTGCGGGTGCGCAACAACGAATTCGACCACGCCAACCTGGCCCTCGGCATCCAGGAAGCCCAGGCCCAGGGCAAGCGCTTCTATGTGGTGGTGAACATCGCCCCGCACAATGCCAAGCTCAAGACCTTTCTCAAGGACCTGGCGCCGGTGATCGCCATGGCGCCCGATGCGCTGATCATGTCCGACCCTGGCCTGATCATGCTGGTGCGCGAGCATTTCCCGCAGATGCCGATTCATCTGTCGGTGCAGGCCAATACGGTGAACTGGGCCAGCGTGCGGTTCTGGCAACAACTGGGGCTGAGCCGGATCATCCTCTCCCGGGAGCTGTCCCTGGAGGAGATCGGCGAGATCCGCGAGCAGGTGCCGGATATGGAGCTGGAGGTGTTCGTCCACGGGGCGCTGTGCATGGCCTATTCCGGGCGCTGCCTGCTCTCCGGGTACATGAACCGTCGCGACGCCAACCAGGGCAGTTGCACCAATGCCTGCCGCTGGCAGTACAAGGCGCAGCCGGCGGCGGAAAACCTGCTGGGCGAGATTGTCCAGGCGTTCGATCCGGTCGAACCGACCCTGGGCCTCGGGGCGCCGACCGAGCAGGTGTTCCTGCTCCAGGAGGCCCAGCGACCGGATGAGTCGATGCCGGCCTTCGAGGACGAGCACGGCACCTACATCATGAACGCCAAGGACCTGCGCGCCGTGCAGCATGTCGAGCGGCTGACCCGCATGGGTGTGCACTCGTTGAAGATCGAAGGCCGGACCAAATCGCATTTCTACTGTGCGCGAACGACCCAGGTCTATCGTCGGGCGATTGACGATGCGGTGGCCGGGCGAGCGTTTGATCGCAGCCTGATGCATGACCTCGAGTCATTGGCCCAGCGCGGCTATACCGAGGGTTTTCTGCGTCGGCATGTGCATGACGAGTATCAGAACTACCAGCACGGCAGTTCGGTCTCGGAACGCCAGCAGTTTGTCGGGGAGCTGACAGGGGAGCGGCGTGAGGGGTTGGCACAGGTCAAGGTGAAGAATCGGTTTGGGCTCGGTGATCATCTGGAACTGATGACGCCCGAGGGCAATCTGCATTTTGATCTGGATGAGCTGCACAACGAGCGTGGCGAGCGGATCACGGTGGCACCCGGGGATGGGCACACGGTGTACCTGCCGGTTCCGGACGGTGTGGAGTTGCGGTTTGGGTTGTTGATGCGGGATGTCACGACTGGCGAACAATAAACTGTAGATAGCGAGCAGCCCTGATACCACCCGGTTAAAGCCAAACACGGTCCCTGTGGGAGCGGTGCTTGCCCGCGAGCTGTTGGCGGCCTCCAGGGCACCTTCGCGGGCAAGCACCGCTCCCACAGTATCTGTGCCGTACGCAGGAATTGCGTCAAACACAAAACTGTAGGGCCCGGCCTCCTAGATCCGGAACTGTCCTACCAACTTGCCCAGGTTCCGTCCCAATTCCGCCAGGCTGCGGGAGGTCTGGGCGCTGCGCTGGGTTTCATCGGCCACGCTGTCCACCGCCGAGGCAATCTGGTGCACGCTGCGGTTGATCTCCTCGGCCACCGAGGTCTGCTCGTCGGCGGCGCTGGCGATCTGCGCGTTCATCGTATTGATGGTGCCGATCAACTGCGCCATGGTATCCAGCGACACACCCGCCTCGTTGGCCCGGTCCGAAGTACCATCACCGGCCTCGCTGGAACGACGCATGGCCTCCACCGCCACCTGCGTCCCCGTTTGCAGACGGTCGATCATGCCCTGGATTTCCTGGGTGCTTTGCTGGGTCCGGCTGGCCAGCGCCCGCACTTCATCGGCCACCACCGCAAAACCACGCCCCGCCTCACCCGCTCGCGCGGCCTCGATGGCCGCGTTGAGGGCCAACAGGTTGGTCTGCTCGGCAATGGAACGAATCACCCCGAGCACGCTGACAATCGAGGTCACATCCTGCTGCAGGCTGTCCAGGGTGGTGCCGCTGTGGCGGATATCCTTCACCAGTGCATGGATCTGCTGGATGCTGCCGTCGACCACGCGCTTGGCGGTCTTGCCCTCGGCGTCGGTCTGCTGCGCGGCGACCGCCGCCCCTTGCGCGCCACGTGCCACTTCCTGGGCCGCCGAGGACATCTGGTTGATCGCGGTGGCCACCTGGTCGGTTTCGTGGCGTTGACGCTCCATCGCCTGCTCCGAGCGCTGGGTCTGCTCACTGACCTGGGCCACCAGCGTGGTCAATTGCACGGTCATTTCGCTGATCTGCCGCACCAGGCCATGGATCTTGTCGACAAAGCGATTGAAGGAACCGGCCAACTGCCCCAGTTCATCCTCGCTGGTGACCCCCAGGCGCCGGGTAAGATCACCCTCCCCGGCCGCAATATCGTCCAGGCTGAGCTTCATCAGCAGCAACGGCCGCAGAATGCCATTGCCCATCAATACCCCGATCACCGCAATCACCAGCAGCACCACCAGCGCAATCCCGAAGATACTCAGGATCACCCCTTCCATGCGCTGGTGGACCTTGGCCTCCACCTCCGCCACCTGGATCTCGATATTGTCGAGGTTGACGAAGGTACCGATGGCCATATCCCACTTGGGCAGGAACTCGGTGTAGGCGATCTTGGGCACCAGCACCTGTTCGTTGGTGGCCAGCGACGCGCTGTATCTCAGGTAATGGCTACCGTCCTTGGCCACCCGGACCAGCTCGCGGGTGAAGTAGACGCCATTCGGGTCGCGGGCATCGTTGAAGTTCTTGCCGATGCCATCCGGGTTATCGCTCTTGAACACTCGGACGATCTGCGAATCGGTGCCGAAAAAGTAACCGTCCTTGCCATACTTGATACTCGACAGCAGCTTCACCGCCTGGGCCCTGGCCACCATGTCGCCCTGGGCTGACGCATCGTAGAGTGGCTTGATCGCGGTGATCGCCAGGTTGACGTAATTCTGCAAGGTCACCTTGGCTTCCGAGAGCAAGCGCTGACGGGTTTCCTCCACTTCATCCTTGGCCTGGTTCTGCAGGATCCACACCATGGTCAGGCTGATCACCAGGGCGCAGAGTAATACCGGCAGTACCGCGAGGGACACGACTTTGGTCTTCAGACTCAGGCGCATATTGGTTCTCTCTTATGGAGTGGAGTTGCGGTCCGGCTTGCAGACTCGGAATGTCACAACCGGCGAACAATACACTGTGGCGAACGGGCAAACCCTGACGCCACGCAGTTAAAGCCGAACACGGCCCCTGTGGGGCCGGATTGTTAGATCCGGAACTGCCCCACCAGCTTGTCCAGGCGCTGTCCCAGCTCCGCCAGGCTGCGGGAGGTCTGTGCGCTGCGCTGGGTTTCATCCGCCACGCTGTCCACCGCCGAAGCGATCTGGTGTACGCTGCGGTTGATCTCTTCGGCCACCGAAGTCTGCTCGTCGGCCGCGCTGGCGATCTGTGCGTTCATTGCATTGATGGTGCCGATCAACTGCGCCATGGTATCCAGCGACGCCCCGGCCTCGTTGGCCCGGTCCGAGGTGCCGTCACCGGCCTCGCTGGAACGACGCATGGCCTCCACCGCCACTTGCGTGCCCTGTTGCAGCCGGTCGATCATGCCCTGGATTTCCTGGGTGCTCTGCTGGGTCCTGCTGGCCAGCGCCCGTACCTCATCGGCCACCACCGCAAAACCACGTCCCGCCTCGCCGGCCCGCGCGGCCTCGATGGCCGCGTTGAGGGCCAGCAGGTTAGTCTGTTCGGCAATGGAACGAATCACCCCGAGCACGCTGACAATCGAGGTCACGTCCTGCTGCAGGCTGTCCAGGGTGGTGCCGCTGTGGCGAATATCCTTCACCAGTGCATGGATCTGCTGGATGCTGCCATCGACCACACGCTTGGCGGTTTTGCCCTCGGCATCGGTCTGCTGCGCGGCGACTGCCGCCCCTTGCGCGCCACGTGCCACTTCCTGGGCTGCCGAGGACATCTGGTTGATGGCCGTGGCCACCTGGTCGGTTTCGTGGCGCTGACGCTCCATCGCCTGCTCCGAACGCTGGGCCTGGTCGCTGACCTGGGACACCAGCGTGGTCAGTTGCACGGTCATTTCGCTGATCTGCCGCACCAGCCCATGGATCTTGTCGACAAAGCGGTTGAAGGAACCGGCCAACTGCCCCAGTTCGTCCTGGCTGGTGACCGCCAGGCGCCGCGTCAAGTCACCCTCACCGGCCGCGATATCGTCCAGGCTGAGCTTCATCAGTTGCAACGGGCGCAAAATGGTATTGGCCACCAGTACTCCGAGGACCGCGATCACCAGCAGCACCACCAGAGTGATCCCGAGAATGCTCAGAATCACGCCCTCCAGGCGCTGATGGACCTTGGCCTCCACCTCGGCGACCTGGGCCTCGAGGCCATCGAGATTGACGAAGGTGCCGACGGCCATGTCCCACTTGGGCAGGAATTCGGTGTAACCGATCTTGGGTACCAGCACCTGCTCGTTGGTGGCCAACGACGCGCTGTATTTCAGGTAATGGGTACCGTCCTTGGCGACCTGGACCAGATCACGGTTGACGTACACGCCATTCGGGTCGCGAGCATCCTTGAAACTCTTGCCCACGCCATCCGGGTTGTCACTCTTGAACACCCGCACGACCTGCGAGTCATAGCCGAAAAAATAACCGTCCTTGCCATACTTGATGCTCGACAGCAGCTTTACCGCCTGGGCCCTGGCCGTCATATCGCCCGGGGCCGAAGCATCGTAGAGCGGCTTGATCGCGGTCATCACCTGGGTGACGTAATTCTGCAACGTCGTCTTGGACTCCGACAGCAAGCGCTGACGGGTTTCCTCCACCTCATCCTTGGCCTGATTCTGCAACATCCATACCGTGGTCAGACTGATCACCAGTGCGCAGAGCAATACCGGCAGCACTGCGAGGGACACGACTTTGGCCTTCAGGCTCAGACCCATGATGGTTCTCTCTTATAGGAATAGACGGTCTAACAGGTTAACGGCTTGGGACGAGCAAAGTTGAGCATAGTGGCTATTGATACACGCAAATGACGCACTACGGATATCAGCCAATTACCGGTTGACGTTATTCTCCCTCCGCGCCGAATCCTGGCACCTGTGAAACGGCCACGACTTGCTCGATAACATTATATTTTTCAGTGATATAGAGATTATCTGAAGGTTTTTATTTATTTTTTATTGAGCAATTAAATAAATAAAAAAACTTCACATCGTATGAAGCACAGCTCGGAGATCGGGCCTAGCGACGCGGCACATCGACCGTTACCAACAGCCCGCCCAGCGGGCTGCTCGACAAACGCAGATCGCCGCCCCAGGCCTCGACGACATCGCGCACGATCCCCAGACCCAATCCATGCCCGCGGGTCTGTTCATCCAGGCGGGTACCGCGGCTGAAGACTTCCGCCCTGCTCTGCGCCGGAATACCCGGACCATCATCCTCGATCTCCAGGCGATAACCCGCCGACACTTCGACAATACTCAAGCGCACCTGCGCATCGGCCCATTTGCAGGCGTTGTCCAGCAGGTTGCCGAGCAGTTCCAGCAGGTCCTCTCGATCCCAGGGCAACTGCAAGCCGGGCGCAACCTCATGCTCGAGTTGCAGGTGCTCGCCATGGATCATGCGCAGGGTCGAGAACAGCGCCGGCAGTTCCGTATCGCAATCAAAGACCGCGCCAGACAAGGTGTCTCCCGCCAGTCGGGCACGCCCCAGTTCCCGTTCCAGGCGTTGCCGAATCTGCTCCAGTTGCTCACGCAAGGTCTGGCGCAGCAGCGGATAGGCTGCCAATTCGGCGCTGGAGGTCAGGCTCAGCATGACCGCCAGCGGGGTCTTGAGCGCATGACCGAGATTACCCAGGGCGTTGCGCGAACGCTTGAGGCTGCCCTCGGTGTGGGCCAGCAGGCGATTGATCTGCGACACCAGCGGTTCCAGTTCCACCGGCACCTGGGTATCGAGTTGCGAACGTTGGCCTTGTTGCAGTTGGGCAATCTGCTTGCGGGCGTTCTCCAGCGGACGCAGGGCCCGGCGCACGGTGACCCGCTGCAACAACAGAATCGCGATCAGCGCCGCCAGGCCGATGCCCAGGCCGATACGCTGCATCAGCTGGAAACTGCGGCGGACCGGGGTGTAGTCCTGGGCCACGCTGATACTGATCGATTGCCCCAGCCGCCGATAGTCCGAACGCAACACCAGCAGCATCTGCCCTTCCGGCCCCAGTTGCAGGTTGGCGTGCAGCCCGGCCTTTTCGACGATGGGCAGTTCCTGATCCCAGAGTGAACGCGAGCGCCAGTGTTGATCGGCGAAATCGATCCGAAAGTAGTGCCCGGAAAAAGGCCGCTGATAGGCTGGCGACAAACGTCGCTCATCCAGCCTCAGCCCCTGAGGGGTGCGTACCAGCGCCACCAGCAGGCTCTCACTGTCGGCATGCAGGCCGTCTTCCAGATAGCGCTGCAGGCCCAGCTCGAACAGCCAGAGGCTGGTCGGCGCCACCACCAGTCCGGCGACGAGCAAGACACTGACCAGCCCCAGGCTCAAACGGCGCTGAATCGACTTCACCGGGCCGCGCCACCAAAGCGATAACCCTGGCCGCGACGGGTTTCGATCACCCCGCGCCCGAGCTTGCGCCGCAGGTGATTGACGTGGACCTCCAGCACATTGGAGTCGCGCTCGGTTTCGCCGTCGTAGAGATGCTCGGCCAGATGGCTTTTCGAGAGGATCTGTTCCGGGTGCAGCATGAAGTAACGCAACAACCTGAACTCGGCCGCCGTGAGCTGGACATCACCGCCCTCGCGGCTGACGCACTGACGGCCTTCGTCCAGGTGCAGGCCGGCGGCCTTAAGGGTCGGCTGGTTGGCTTGGCCGCGAGCCCGGCGCAATAACGACTGGACCCGCAACTGCAGCTCCTGCGGGTGAAACGGCTTGGTCAGGTAATCGTCGGCACCGGCCTTGAGCCCCTCGATACGTTCGGCCCAGGAACCCCGTGCGGTGAGGATCAGTACCGGCACCGCCAGGCTGTCGGCACGCCATTTGTGCAACACCTCAAGCCCCGGCAAGCCCGGCAGACCGAGATCGAGAATGATCAGGTCATAGGGCTCCACCGCGCCCTGGAAGAGCGCATCGCGTCCATCGGCCAGCCAGTCGACGGCATAGCCCTGGCGGGTCAGGCTGGCCAACAGCTCGTCCGCCAAGGGAACATGGTCTTCCACCAACAACAACCGCATCAATCGTCTTCCTTGTCTTTTAATAAACGACCACTGCTGGCATCCAGCTCGATATCCCGAACGACACCGGCACGGGTCAGCAGCTCGACGTCATAGACATAGACGTCCTGCCGGCTCAGCAGTTCGGCTGCCAGCAGCTTTGCCCCGGGGTAATGGTTCAGGGCCTGCTGCAGCAGTTGCTCCAGCGGCATGATGACGCCCTGGCTACGCAGGCGCAGGGCTTCGTCCTGGTCCAGGTTATTGGCCGAAACCGTTGAGCAAAAGATCGCGAGCGCGAGCAGGGTGCAAGCGTGCAGATTCAATGTCATTAACTGTCCTGATGATCCTTGGGAACCTGCCCGCCGATGGCGTCCGATTCAACCTCCCACTCAACTCCCTGAGCGTCGCGCAGTTCTATCCGATAAGTGAAGTCGCCATCTTGCCTGTTCCGCTCAGCCTTGGCTGATCCGTCAGCTTCCCAGGGTAGACACGGCAACTTAATCGAAACTGAATTTTTCAGAGCCTTATCAGCCCAGGCACTGTCTTGGGCGGAACAACCGCCCGCGAAGCCGGCGAGCGCCCTTATAATCACTGCCCCGGTAGAACGAGGCCTGTATGACCGCCATCCATATCAAGTTTCCCGCCTTGACCCTCAAGGCCGGCAAGCGGACCCTGCAACGCATTCGCGAACAGGGCTTGAAAGCCGCCGATGTCGGCACCTTGCCCGGTGCGGCCGGCGGTCCCAAGGCCCTCGGTATCCAGGGGCTGGACCTGGCCCTGTTCGGTGAGTGGCTGCCGGCCAGCCCGCGGGAACGCTCGCTGATCGGCGCCTCTATCGGTGCCTGGCGCTTCGCCAGTGCCTGCCTGCCGAATGCCGCCGAGGGCATCACGCGGTTGGGCCAGCTCTACAATGAGCAGAGCTTCGCCCAGGGCGTGACCATGGCCCAGGTCAGCGAGAGCTGCCGGCGCATGCTCCATGACCTGCTCGATGGTCGCGACGCATCGATCCTGACCAACCACCATTACCGCCTGAACGTGGTGATAGTGAAGAGCCATGGCCTGCTCGCCCATGATCATCGGGGGCGCCTGGGGCTTGGGCTGTCGTCGGTGATCGCCGACAACCTGGTCAAGCGCTCACGCCTGTCACGGCATTTCGAGAGGGTCATCCTGCATGATCCGCGACTGGCCCCTCCCCTGCAGGCGCTCACTGATTTTCCGTCACGCTGCCTGCCCCTGGCCGCCGACAATCTGCGCCAGGGCTTGCTGGCCTCCGGCTCCATCCCGATGGTGATGGAGGGCGTGCGCGATATCGCCGGGGTCGGTGCCGGTACCTACCGCGATGGCGGGCTGCTGGACTATCACCTGGACCTGCCCTACAGCGGCGATGATGTGGTGCTGTACCCGCACTTCACCGACAAGGTCATCCCCGGCTGGTTCGACAAGACCCTGCCCTGGCGCCGGGGCAACCCGGACAGGTTGCAGGACGTACTGCTGATCGCCCCCTCGCGGGAATACCTGGCCCACCTGCCCCACGGCAAGCTGCCCGACCGTAACGACTTCAAGCGTTATATGGGCGACGATAAGGGCCGCCAGGCCTATTGGCGCAAGGCGATGGAGCAGAGCCGACGGCTGGGCGACGAGTTTCTCGAACTGGTCGACAATGGCCGCCTGGGTGAACGCCTGTTGGCGCTTTGAGGCGATTGCCGCCGCGCAAGCTGTTAAACTGCCGGCCTGCATTTATCGGCTGCGCGCTGGCCACCTTCAGAGCTGACATTACCGTGGAAATCTTCAAAGAATTTACGTTCGAATCCGCCCATAAACTGCCCCACGTGCCGGACGGGCATAAATGCGGCCGCCTGCATGGTCACTCGTTCAAGGTGGCGATTCATCTGAGCGGCGATATGGACCCGCATACCGGCTGGATCCGTGACTTCTCGGAGATCAAGGCGATCTTCAAGCCGCTGTATGAGCGCCTGGACCACAACTACCTGAATGATATTCCCGGCCTTGAGAACCCCACCAGCGAGAACCTGGCGAAGTGGATCTGGCAGGAGTTGAAGCCGTTGCTGCCCGAGCTGTCGGCGATTCGCATCCACGAGACCTGCACCAGTGGCTGTATCTATCGCGGGGAGTGAATCCCGCTTATAAAAAACCACCTGCTTGGGTGGTTTTTTTATGTCCGGGATTTGGCGGCAGTGCCTGGGTTTTCTGCGGCCCAAAAACAAAACCCCAACTGCTTTCGCAATTGGGGTTTCGGAATTTAATCTTGACGATGACCTACTCTCACATGGGGAAACCCCACACTACCATCGGCGATGCATCGTTTCACT
>NZ_JACAQA010000004.1:0-132655 GCF_013385425.1 Pseudomonas gingeri
GGGGTTTATGGGGCGCTTACAATCCAGTTATCCAGCCCCTTTTTCCAAATGAGGCTGCCGTAGGTCAGCTTGCCTGAGCGGATGAGGGCGACTATTTGTTGTTCATTGGCGACCTGACGCTGGCCTTTCTCTTCGTAAAACCATTGCTCACTGCTTGTTGCTTCCGGCATGGAAAGTTCCTTGGTTTTGGTGTGGGCATAAATAGATGATTAACAGCCTTTTAGGTTGATTTTTAGTCTGTTGAGTTATCCGTGTCAATGGGGTGATTAACAACTATTTAGGTTGAGATTGGAAGGTGCTGTGATAGATACTGATCAGAAGTCTTTGGCTGGCGGGGTAGGTCGTGCGATTGCTAAGCAGCGCATTCGCAGTGGCTTGACGCAGAAGGTGTCGGCCGAACGTTTGGGCATCGGCAACGAAGCCGTTTCCCGCATTGAGCGAGGTGTGGTCGTGCCCAATATTGAGAGGTTGGCGGAGTTCGCAAGCATTTGCGAAGGGGCGGATCTGCTGACTGAGGCCAGTCCATGCCCAGATGATCAGGCAGCCCGGATTGGTCGGTTGCTATCGCAGCTGGATGATGAGGACCGACAGATGGTCGTGGAGTTGGTTGAATGCCTGGCTGAGCGACTGAAGAAGGGTGAGTCGTTGTAAGGGGGACTTTCTGCGCCCGCCCCTTGATCGAACCTGGCACCACTGCGTAAACAGAGACAGTCGTAGTGGCTGAACTGATATTTCTGCACGTCCTGGGCAAACGCAGTTATAGCGTTGCATCCAGCTATTGCGCCGGCGAGCGGTTTTTTCACCTTCACGTTGAGCCGCACGTTCGATGTCGCGAGCGGCTAGAGGATCTACACCGTCGCTCAACTGGCTGCATTTGACGCTGTCTTCAAGTCTGGCTTTCTTGAGACTCACTTCAGGAAACGAGCCTAAACCCATCTCCCTACGACGGCCTGCCAGTTGAAAGCGAAGCAGCCAGGATTTACGCCCGGTAGGTTTGACGACCAAGCGAAGCCCATCACCATCTTCGTAGGTGCCGGGTTCGGTCAGGTTTTCGACTTGTTTCGGATTCAGCTTACCCGTTGATTTTCCTCTGTCGTCCCTTTTACCCCCCCCACTTCATCGTCGGATGAGGTCAAATGGTGTTGAACACCATCGGGCAGGGGCCTGCCTGAACCCCCCGGAATAGCTAGGCTATCGGCAGAATTCTCGGATGGGATAGGCTTATTTCGGACAATTAAAAAGCCGGCTTGTGGCCGGCTTCTCGGGGACGGGTTTGGCTTATTTTTGGTAAGCCTCGCTCGCCTTCAAAATGTACATCCAGAGCAAATCTGGTTGTGGGACACCACGCAGTTGTCTCGCGCCGTGTCGTGGGCAATGTGGCCTGCTGGAAGCAGGACGCTGCCCAAATGTGCCGCGCAGGATACCGGCATTTACGACAGATTCCCAGCGAAAACCACACGCCAGAGCTGTCGTTTTCAGACAAGAGATGTCTTGTCCCCTATTTTGAGGGCACCGGCGGCCGTCGCTTGTTCAATGTCGACCACCAGAACACCCAACCCAGTACCCGGATGTTCTGCTCGTCGATCTGTTCCGCCGTGAACACTTCGTCCGGGTACTCGGCGCTGTTATGGCTGCGCAGCCGCAAGGCCCCCGCCGGCAGGCGATAGACATACTTCACCCGCAGCATGCCGTCGTGCTCCAGCGCGTAGATTTCGCCGTCCACCACCTGGGTCAGGCTGCGGTCGATGGCAATGGTGGAGCCGTCCTGGATCTTTTCTGCCATGCTGTTGCCGGTCATGGGCGCGCAGATGGCCTGGTCCGGCTCGACACCCATGGCCTGCAGGATGCGATAGGGCAGGCGTACCTTGCGCCCAGGGATGATCGCAACCTGAGTCAGGCTTGATCCGGGGGCCGTTGGCGTCTCCTTGTACAGCGGCACTTGCACATCGTTGCGCTCGGTTGCTGCCAGCTCGTCACGGGCCGAGTAGGGCTCCTTGCCATGGAGAGGCTGCGCTTCTTCATCCTGAGCTTCGTTGCTCGAGCTGCCGGGGTGCTTGGGTCCGTCGCCGTTGCGCAGCCAGCGGCTATTGACGCACAACAACTCGGCTATCTCGTCCAGTCGCGCCATGGGAATGCCGCGCTTGAACCAGTTATTGACGTGCTGCGGCGTCACTTGCCGGTTGGCAGCGAAGTCCGAAGCAGATAGGTGGCACTCCCGCAGGAGGGCCCTTAAGCGATCGCCTGATGTATTCATGAACACGGAGTTTACTGGCGTGCTACACCTGTTTAAATAAACGAGGTGTTCAAAAATTGTCCCGGCCAGCACACGAACTGATTGGGTTTGTTCAGAATTCCTACACTCAAATAGCTGAATCTGAGTCGTTGTGTTTATTCATTAAAACTCTTGTTTGTTTATTGGTAAACAGGCACAAAAAACCCCGGCAAGCCGGGGTTTTTCAGTTCGCGCCAGGGCGCGGCGGATCAGCCCTTGTAAGCGGTGACCGACTTCATGATTTCGGCGCGGGCGGCTTCGGCATCGCCCCAACCTTCGATCTTCACCCACTTGCCTTTTTCGAGATCCTTGTAGTTCTCGAAGAAGTGCTTGATCTGCTCCAGCAGCAGCGGTGGCAGGTCGGTGTATTCCTTCACGTCGACGTACAGCTGGGACAGCTTGTCGTGCGGGACCGCGAGGACCTTGGCGTCGCCGCCGCCGTCGTCGGTCATGTGCAGGATGCCGACCGGACGGGCACGGATGACCGAGCCTGGGGTGACCGGGTACGGGGTCACGACCAGCACGTCGAGGGGGTCGCCGTCGTCAGCCAGGGTATTGGGGATGAAACCGTAGTTGGCCGGGTAGAACATCGGGGTGGCCATGAAACGGTCAACGAACAGGCAATCGCTGTCTTTGTCGATTTCGTATTTGATCGGCGCGTGGTTGGCCGGAATCTCGATCGCGACGTAGATGTCGTTCGGCAGGTCTTTGCCAGCCGGAATCTTGCTGTAGCTCATTGGGCGATGCCCCCGTTGGTTGATCAGAAAACTTGGCCGGTTTGACCAAAAAGTGGCGGGGATTATAGGCATATTCCGGGACCGATGCCACGGGCGGCGGGACGTGTGGAATACCACCTTGGTCGGGGGCTGCCGGGTAGTGTGAGGTCCTGAAGTCCTGTGGTGTGCCGACGACCGCTATCGCCGGCAAGCCGGCTCCTACTGGTGGGGAGTGGCGCTCGGGCCTTGTGCTTCGGGCTGGTAGCGTGGGTCGTGGGCTTGCAGATGCTGCAGCCGCGCCAGCGGGTCCTGGCGGTAGAACGCGCGCAATTGCTCGTACACCTGCGGGTAGGCCGTGGCCAGGATATCCGGGGCACTGAAGAAATATTCGCTGGTCACCGCGAAGAATTCCGCCGGGTTTTCCGCGGCATAAGGATCAATCGCGGTATCGGCGTCGGGGTTGCGGTCCAGTTGGCGATTGAGGTCATCGTAGGCGTGTTGCATGACCTTGGCCCATTCGCCTACGCGCATGTCGCCGTGCAACGGTGGTAGGCCGTTGGCGCTGCCGCTGAGCATATCGAGCTTGTGCGCCAGTTCGTGGATCACCAGGTTGTAGCCCTCCCAGCCGCCGCTGGCCTGTACGCCGGGCCACGCCAGGATGATCGGGCCCTGTTGCCAGGCTTCGCCGCTGTGCTCGGCATCCCATTCGTGCTCCACGCCGCTGGCGTCACGATGGCGCTGGGGGCTGAGGAAGTCGTCCGGGTAGAGGACGATTTCATGGAAGCCCTGGTACCAGTTCAAGTCCCCCAGGTGCAACAGGGGCAGTTGTGCCTGGGCCGCCAGCAGCAGGCGGCGTTCCTGGTTCAGCTCGACGCCCGGCAAGGCGCTCAGGTGCTTGTCGTCGAGGAACAGCACGCTGTGTTCTCGCAGCCAGCGATCCTCGGCATCGCTCAGGCCGTCGAGGAAGCTCAGGTGTTCGCGGACCCGTTGCCAGGTTTCATCGGCAACGGGGTGGCGGGCCAGGGTTCGCCGGCGACGCCAGGCACTCAGCGACCACACGGGATCAGTGGGTGCCGGCTTTGGACGCGGCGTTGCCGAAGCGGCTGCGGACCACGCCGATGATCATCGGCAGCAGCGACAGCAGGATGATGCCAACGACCAGCAGCGACAGGTTTTTCTTGATGAACGGTACGTTGCCGAAGAAATAACCCAGGGTGACCAGGCCGCCGACCCAGAAAATGGTGCCGAGGATGCTGAACATGAAGAAACGCGGGTAAGGCATTTTGCCAACGCCGGCGACGAACGGTGCGAAGGTCCGCAGGATCGGCAGGAAGCGCGCCAGGGTCACGGTCTTGCCGCCATGGCGATCATAGAAGTCGTGGGTCTTCTGCAGATAGTCGCGGCGGAAGATCTTCGAGTTCGGGTTGCTGAAGAGCTTCTCGCCCGCCGTTCGGCCGATGATGTAGTTGGTGCTGTCGCCGAGAATCGCCGCCAGCATCAGCAGGCCGGCCAGCAGTACCGGGTCCATGCCACCGCCCGCGGCCACCGCGCCGGCGATGAACAGCAGCGAATCGCCCGGCAGGAACGGCATCACCACCAGGCCGGTTTCGCAGAAGATCACCAGGAACAGGATGGCGTAGATCCAGGGCCCGTAGTTGTTCACCAGCATGTCGAGGTAGACATCGAGATGCAGGACTATGTCGATCGGGTTGAAATCCATGGGTGGCACCTGTGTGGACGGTCCGACTCGGCGGACCCGTGCAAGGAAAATAGATAGGCGTAGTTAACTACAAGGAATGTAGTTTTTTCGTACATTCCGTGGGAAAGCGGGATTATAAGAGTTGGGGAGATTTCTGCCTGCTGAGTTTGTAGCGGGGGATGTCGGGCGAAGATTATGCACGTGGCCGTGAGAGCGCCGGTCGACGCTCGACTGCCAGTGATGGCGATGTGGTATTCACTACCGCTATCGCTGGCAAGCCAGCTCCTACAGAGCGCGTGTGATGATCACTTTTCGTCGATCGGCAGCACGTAGTTCTTGAATTCGCTGTCTTCGCGAAAACCAATGGATTCGTAGGTTTTCTGCGCTACCAGGTTGTTGCTGCTGGTGGACACGCGCAGACGAACGGCATGGGTGTCACGGGCCATTTTCTTCGCCGTGCGCATCAGGTTGTCGGCCACCAGCTGGCGACGGGCGTCCTCGGCGACGTAGATATCGTTGAGGATCCACACGCGCTTGAGTGAGAGCGAAGAAAAGCTTGGGTACAGCTGGCAGAAACCGAGCACCTTTTTGTCGTCATCGTCGGCCAACGCCAGGTAAATCACCGACTCTTTGCGGCGCAGGCGTTTTTCCAGGAAGCTACGGGACGAATCAGGGAAGGGCAGTGCACCGTAGAATTCACGGTATTTGACGAACAGGGGCGTCAGCAGGTCCAGATGTTCCAGGGTCGCTTGAGTAATCCGCATAGATCAGGCCTCAACTTCGTGGATATGACGGCAAACGGTTCACTCGGGCAGCCGTGGTGTCGATGCTGCCCAAAGCGCGGGAAAAGCGCAATCCGGATGACGGTCAGTCTTGGGGCGGGCCCAGTAGGAAGTTGCCGTTTGAATGGACATCCGAATCACTCTCCAGCGTTTGCACTTGAGCCTCGTCCTTGAGATTGACCCCCGATAATTGTCGGCGGCAGGCTTCTTTCATCAGGTACAGCAGTTTGTGCGCGGCCATGCCGTAACTCATGCCCTCCAGACGCACGTTGGAGATGCAGTTGCGGTAGGCGTCGGTCAGGCCGACTTTTGGATTATAGGTGAAATACAAACCCAGGCTGTCCGGCGAACTCAGACCGGGGCGTTCGCCGATCAGGATCACGGTCATTTTCGCACCGAGCAATTCGCCGATTTCGTCAGCCACCGCGACTCGTCCCTGTTCCACCAGGATCACTGGCGACGTCGACCAGCCTTCGGCCTGGATCTGCTCCTCCAGGCGGTTGAGGAAGGGCAGGGTATGCCGATGCACCGCCAGCGCCGACAGGCCGTCGGCCACGACAATGGCCAGGTCGATACCGTCGGGATGGGCCAGGGCATGCTCGCGTAGCTGTTGGGCCGACGCGCTGTTGAGCTTGCGACCCAGATCCGGGCGTTGCAGGTAGCTGTGGCGGTCGTCGGCAGCACTGTGCAGCAGCAGGGTTTCCCGCCCACGCTCGGCGAGTTGGGCGCTCAAGCCGGCGTGGTCGAACGGCAGGTGCACGGCGTCGCGGGCCTGGGCGTGGGCGAACTGGAAATCCAGTTGTGCGCGGGTGGGCAGGCTGGTGCCGGTACGTCCCAGGGCGATACGCGCCGGGGTCAGGCGACGCAGTTGCAGCCAGGGATTGTCGTTGTCGATCTCGTTGGCCATGTTGTTCATCCGAGCTGCGCCAGTGCCTGGCGAAACGCCGGGGGCAGGCTGTTGCCAAAGTGCACCTTGCCGTCGGCCTGGGTAAAGATGCCCATCTTCGCCAGCCACTGTTCGAACTCCGGCGCGGGCTTGAGGCCCAGGGTCTGGCGGGCATACAAGGCGTCGTGGAACGAGGTGGTCTGGTAGTTGAGCATGATGTCGTCGGAGCCGGGAATACCCATGATGAAGTTGATCCCGGCCACCCCCAGCAGGGTCAGCAGGGTGTCCATATCGTCCTGGTCGGCTTCGGCGTGGTTGGTATAGCAGATGTCGCAGCCCATGGGCACGCCCAGCAGCTTGCCGCAGAAGTGGTCTTCGAGACCGGCGCGGATGATCTGCTTGCCGTTGTAGAGGTATTCCGGGCCGATAAAGCCGACCACGGTGTTGACCAGGAAGGGTTTGAAATGCCGGGCCACGGCATAGGCGCGGGTTTCGCAGGTCTGCTGGTCGACGCCGAAGTGGGCGTTGGCCGACAGCGCGCTGCCCTGGCCGGTTTCGAAATACATCAGGTTTTGCCCGAGGGTGCCGCGATTCAGGCTCAGGCCGGCGTCGTAGCCTTCCTGCAGGACGCTCAGGCTGATGCCGAAACTGGCGTTGGCCGCTTCGGTGCCGGCAATCGACTGGAACACCAGGTCCAGGGGCACGCCACGGTTGATCGCCTCGATGGAGGTGGTGACGTGGGTCAGCACGCAGGCCTGGGTGGGGATTTCGTAACGTTTGATGACCGCGTCGAGCATGTTCAGCAGGTCGCAGATCGAGCTCAGGCTGTCGGTGGCCGGGTTGATGCCGATCATGGCGTCGCCGTTGCCGTAGAGCAGGCCGTCGAGGACGCTGGCGGCAATGCCGGCCGGATCGTCCGTGGGGTGGTTGGGTTGCAGGCGGGTCGACAGGCGACCGCGCAGGCCCAGGGTGCCGCGGAATTGGGTCACCACGCGGATTTTTTGCGCCACCAGCACCAGGTCCTGGACGCGCATGATCTTCGACACGGCGGCGGCCATTTCCGGGGTCAGGCCCGGGGCCAGGGCGCGCAGGCTCTGTTCGTCGGCGGCGTCGCTGAGTAGCCAGTCGCGCAGGCCGCCGACGGTCAGGTGGCTGACGACGGCGAAGGCCTGTTTGTCGTGGGTGTCGACGATCAGCCGGGTGACTTCATCGGATTCGTAGGGGATCAGCATTTCCTCGAGGAAATGCTTGAGGGGAATATTGGCCAGGGCCATCTGGGCCGCGACCCGTTCGCCGTCATTGAGGGCGGCGACCCCGGCCAGGAAATCACCGGAGCGGGCGGGGCTGGCCTTGGCCATGACATCCTTGAGGCTGTCGAAGCGGTAGGTCTGGGCGCCGACGGAATGGGCGAATGTGGCCATGGGGCGGTGTCCTCCTGAACTTTAACGATAACCCTTCCTTGTAGGAGACGGCTTGCTGGCGATGGCGGCCGACCAGGCGATGCATGTCTTGCTGGCCTCATCGCCAGCAAGCCGGCTCCTACAGTTCAGCGGTGTTCATATGTACAGCGCCGGGGCGCAGGGCGCCCCGTGCTGGTGCAATCAGTTACCTGTGAGCATAGCGTCCGCCGGTGCGTCCGAGCGCTGGCTGGCGGTCAGCTGGAAGTAGATGAAGCCCACCGCCATGAAGCCGAGGAAAATCAGGCCGATCAGGGTGTTGAACCAGGCCATCGCGATCAGGCACACCACCGCCAGGACCAGCGCGATACCCGGGATGATCGGGTAGCCCGGCGCGCGGAAGCTGCGCTCCAGGTTTGGCTCGGTTTTACGCAGCTTGAACAGGCTCAGCATACTGATGATGTACATCACAATGGCACCGAATACCGACATGGTGATCATCGCCGCCGTCAGACTCATGCCTTGCAGGTTGACCAGTCCGTCGCTGTAGATCGCCGCGATGCCGATCACACCGCCGGCCAGGATGGCCCGGTGCGGGGTCTGGAAGCGCGACAGCTTGGCCAGCGAGCGTGGCAGGTAACCGGCCCGGGCCAGGGCGAAGAACTGCCGTGAGTAACCGAGGATGATCCCGTGAAAGCTGGCCACCAGGCCGAACAGGCCGATCCACACCAGCATATGCATCCAGCTGGAGTTATTGCCGACCACTGCTTTCATCGCCTGGGGCAACGGGTCGTTGATGTTCGACAGCTGGCGCCAGTCGCCGACGCCGCCGGCCATCACCATCACGCCGAGGGCCAGGAACACCAGGGTCAGAATGCCGCCGACATAGGCCTTGGGAATGGTGCGCTTGGGGTCCTTGGCCTCTTCGGCGGCCATGGCCGCGCCTTCGATGGCGAGGAAGAACCAGATCGCGAAGGGGATCGCGGCGAAGATGCCGGGGATCGAATCGATGCTGAAGTTGGTTGAGCCGGACCAGCCGTTGAGCACGAAATTGCTGAAGCTGAAGCCCGGCGCGACCACGCCCATGAAGACCAGCAACTCGGCCACCGCGAGCACCGTCACCACCAGTTCGAAGGTGGCGGCAATGCTGACGCCGAGGATATTCAGGCCCATGAACACCACATAGGCTCCGACGGCGGCGAGGCGCGGGTCGAGGTCTGGGTACTGGACATTGAGGTAGGCGCCGATGGCCATGGCGATGGCCGGCGGGGCGAAGACGAACTCGATCAGGGTGGCGATCCCCGCGATCAGGCCGCCGCGTTCGCCAAAGGCCCGGCGGCTATAGGCAAAAGGCCCGCCGGCATGGGGAATCGCGGTGGTCAGTTCGGTGAAGCTGAAGATGAAGCAGGTGTACATGGTCGCCACCAGCAGGGTGGTGACGAGGAAGCCCATGGTGCCGGCGATCCCCCAGCCATAGCTCCAGCCGAAGTATTCGCCGGAGATCACCAGGCCCACGGCGATGCCCCAGAGGTGCAGGGTGCCGAGGGTGGGTTTGAGTTCGGTTTGGGTTGTCATAAGTCCTCGCTTGTCATTTTTATTGTTTGGGTGTTGGACTTGCGGGTATCGATTTTCGGTACAGCGTGCACGCAAAGCCCGTGCCAGAGCGGCCAGGCGTTATTTTCAGGGTGTCAGTGACGGCCTCTTCGCGGCGGTTCGGCGCCCCGACAAGCCCTGCTCCTACAATGTAGTGTCGTACCCGAGAGGGCGTACAACACGAAACCTGTAGGAGCCTGGCTTGCCAGCGAAGGCGGCCTCAGGGTTTAGAAGAACCCAAGTGGATTGATGTCATAGCTCACCAGCAGGTTCTTGGTCTGCTGGTAATGATCGAGCATCATTTTGTGGGTTTCGCGACCCACGCCGGACTTCTTGTAGCCGCCGAACGCCGCATGCGCCGGGTACAGGTGGTAGCAGTTGGTCCAGACGCGACCGGCCTTGATTGCCCGGCCCACGCGGTAGGCGCGGTTGATATCGCGGGTCCACAGGCCCGCACCGAGACCGAACTCGGTGTCGTTGGCAATCGCCAGGGCTTCGGCTTCGTCCTTGAAGGTGGTGATGCTCACCACCGGGCCAAAGATTTCTTCCTGGAACACGCGCATCTTGTTGGTGCCCTTGAGCAGGGTCGGCTGGATGTAATAGCCGGTGGCCAGATCCCCTTCGAGCTTCTGCACCTGGCCGCCAGTCAGCAACTGCGCGCCTTCCTGCTTGGCGATTTCCAGGTAGGAGAGGATCTTGTCGAACTGCTGCTCGGAAGCCTGGGCGCCGACCATGGTGTCGGTGTCCAGCGGGTCGCCCCGTTTGATCTGCTCGACTTTCTTCATCACCACTTGCATGAACTCGTCGTAGATCGACTCTTCAATCAGGGCGCGGGATGGGCAGGTACAGACTTCGCCCTGGTTGAAGAAGGCCAGGACCAGGCCTTCGGCGGCCTTTTCGATAAAGCTCGGCTCGGCTTTCATGATGTCGGCGAAGAAGATGTTCGGCGACTTGCCGCCCAGCTCCACGGTGGACGGGATGATGTTCTCGGCCGCGCATTTCATGATGTGCGAGCCGACCGGAGTCGAGCCGGTAAAGGCGATCTTGGCGATGCGCTTGCTGGTGGCCAGGGCTTCGCCGGCTTCTTTGCCGAACCCTTGCACCACGTTCAGCACGCCAGGTGGCAGCAGGTCGCCGATCAGTTCCATCAGCACGGTGATGCCCAGCGGGGTCTGCTCGGCCGGCTTGAGTACCACGCAGTTGCCGGCGGCCAGGGCCGGAGCGAGTTTCCAGGCGGCCATCAGCAGCGGGAAGTTCCACGGGATGATCTGCCCGACCACGCCCAGCGGTTCGTGGATGTGATAGGCCACGGTGTTGCCGTCGATTTCCGCGGCGCTGCCTTCCTGGGCCCGCAGGCAACCGGCGAAGTAACGGAAATGGTCAGCGGCCAGCGGGATGTCGGCGTTGAGGGTTTCGCGCACGGCCTTGCCGTTGTCCCAGCTTTCGGTGATGGCCAGCAGTTCGAGGTTCTGTTCGATACGGTCGGCGATTTTCAGCAGGGCCAGCGAGCGCGCCTGGGCCGAGGTGGCGCCCCAGGCATCGGCGGCGGCATGGGCGGCGTCGAGGGCCTTGTCGATATCCTTGGCGTTGGAACGGGGGAATTCGGCAATGGCCTTGCCATTGACCGGGGAGGTGTTGGTGAAATACTGGCCGTCGACAGGCGCGACGAATTCGCCATTGATGTAGTTGCCGTACTTGGACTTGAACGTAACGATGGCGCCGGCAGTACCAGGGTGGGCGTAACGCATGGTGTGTGTCTCCTTGGCTATTGTGCTTATAAGGGAGTACGCGCTTGAGCGCTTCATAAGCGTAGAGCAAAGGTCGGGCCAGTGCGTCGAGGTCCGGGTTCCAGAGCGGTTGCCGGGTGTCTCCGGTGACAGATGGCGGGGGTGTTGCAACAGGGATGACACAGCCAGGGTGACAGTTTGTACCGTGATTGGCACAGCCTGTGACTCGGCGGTCGCGGGGTGATTGCATTGCTCGTGGCGCTGGAGGATGCTGGGCATCCAGACGAACGTGCATCAACGGCTGAACACCCCTGTAGGAGCGAGCTTGCTCGCGATGGACGTCAACGATGATGCGGGCGCCCTGACACCCTCAGTGGTTGGACCATCATTGCGAGCAAGCTCGCTCCTACAGGGGTGGGGAGAATAATAAGAAATGCAGAACAACCATCTGAGTCGCCATGCCCAGCAGGTGCTGACCGTGACCCAGGGCAAGGCCCATCCGGGCGGTCCCGGCAGTGATCCGTCCATCGCCCGCTCCTGGCTGCGCTGCCTGGAGGACTATCACCTCGACCCCTCGCTGAGCATCGCGCCCACCGTGCTTGAGCACGGTCGCCTGCTGGAAAGCCGCGAGCACCTGCGTCAGGTCCTGCAGATTGCCGGTAATGAAATGACCAGCCTGCACCAGCAACTCTCCGGTGCCGGCCACGCGGTGCTGCTCACCGATGCCCGCGGGGTGATCCTCAACTGTGTCACCGCGCCCGCCGAACGCAAGATCTTCGAGCGCGCCGGCCTCTGGCTCGGCGCCGACTGGAGCGAGGCCTGCGAAGGCACCAACGGCATCGGCACCTGTCTGGTGGAACGCCAGTCCCTGACCATCCATCAGGATGAACATTTCCGTGGCCGCCACACTGGCCTGACCTGCTCCGCCAGCCCGGTCTTTGATCCCCATGGCGAATTGATGGCGGTGCTCGACGTGTCCTCAGCCCGCCCGGACGTGTCGCGCCAGAGCCAGTTCCACACCATGGCGCTGGTCAATCTCTCGGCGAAGATGATCGAGAGCTGCTATTTCCTCCGGCATTACGACAACCACTGGCTGCTGCGCTTCCACTTGCAGGCCGAGTCGGTGGGGCTGTTCAGCGAAGGGTTGTTGGCGTTCGACGGCGAAGGTCGGATCAGTGCCGTCAACCAGAGTGCCCTGAACCTGTTGGGGCAGGGGCGTGGCGGTTTGTTGGGCCAGCCGGTGGAGGCGTTCTTCGATTGCTCACTGGATGAACTGCTCGGTCGCGCCAGTGCCCAGGCCAGTGCCAGTTGGCCACTGCGTACCCGTGATGGCCGTGCCTTGTTCGCGGTGTTGCGCGGTCAGCCACGCAGCGTGCCCAAGGCGCTGGCACCGGCACCGGCACCGCTGGAGCGGCCGAAGCTGTCCAATATCTGCCTCGGCGATCCGGCCTTGCAGACGGATTTTCGTCGGGCGCTACGGGTTTTCGAGCGTGATGTGCCCTTGCTGATCAACGGCGAAACCGGTTCGGGCAAGGAGGCCTTCGCCAAGGCGGTGCACCAGGCCAGCCAGCGTGCCGAGAAAGCCTTTGTCGCCCTCAACTGCGCGGCGATTCCAGAAAGCCTGATCGAAAGCGAACTGTTCGGTTATCGCGGCGGCAGCTTTACCGGCGCGCGCAAGGAAGGTATGCGCGGCAAGCTGCAACAGGCCGATGGTGGCACGTTGTTTCTCGATGAGATCGGCGATATGCCGCTGGCCTTGCAGACCCGCTTGCTGCGGGTGCTGGAGGATCGCCAGGTGGTGCCCATCGGCGGCGAGCCGGAGGCGGTCAATGTGCGGATTATCAGCGCCACGCACCGTAACCTGATGGCGCGGGTCGGCGATGGCAGTTTCCGCGAGGATTTGTACTACCGGCTCAATGGGCTGGAAGTCGGCTTGCCGGCGTTACGTGAGCGCAGCGACAAGTCGCAATTGCTGGATTTCCTGCTGGCGGAGGAGGCCGGTGAGCAGGCCGTACTGATCGACGCTGCCGCGCGTCAGGCGCTGCTGGCGTTCGAATGGCCGGGCAATGTGCGGCAGATGCGTACGGTGTTGCGCACGCTGGCGGCGTTGTGCGAGGACGGCCGGATCGGTCTTGAGGACCTGCCGGTGCTGATCCGACAGGCGCGACCGAGCTTGGGCGCGATGGCGATTGACACGCCGTCCGGACATCTCCTCGAAGACGCCGAGCGCCTGGCTTTGCAGAGCGCTCTGGAACAGCAGCGCTGGCACATGACCCACACGGCCGAGCAACTGGGGGTCAGTCGCAACACCCTGTATCGCAAGTTGCGCAAGCATGGGATTGTGCGTTAGGACCGCGCCTCAGCGAAACAGAAAGTCAGGAAGATCGTCCCCGAAGAAATCATCGTCCTGCTCCCTGGCCATCTGGTAGGCCCTCTGTTCCTTGAGCCAGGCTTTCAAGGTTTTGGGGTCCTTGATTGCTTCGCACAGACTTTCCAGGGACTGAGTGTCGAGAAGGAGTCGATTGAACTGTATCTGATACTTGCGGTGCATGTTCTTGGGGGTGACATTGTCATACGGTTCGATACTGAACTGTTCCTTGAACGCCCATTCCATTGCACGGACTTCCAACTCCAGCTCGTTCAGTTGTTCCGTCAGTACCTGATTGTAATGCTTGAGTCGGGCACTGGGCAGTGCGTTGATATTAGCGGCGTCGATCTGCTCGATTTCCAGTTGCAATTGCAGCAACTCCAACAGATTGCGCTCGGCGTAGGCCAGGTTGACTCGCTGCATCAGCGCGGTCTTGCGTTCGCGTTCGGTCGGGTCGATTTCGCGGTCCGGGTGCAGGGCGCTGGCCAGTTTGCGATAGACTTCACGTACCGATTGGCTGGCTTCGTCAGCGGTCTTTTCCTCGCGTAGCTGTTGCGCGCTTTTCTTGCCTGGTTTTTGCTGTTGAGCGGCCTGCTCGGCCTGCCAATGCTCCTGGACTTTTTGGGCGACCGCCTCTTCGTCGCGCAAATCGACATCGTCGCCCAGTTCTATACCGAAAATTTCATGCAGCCCTTGTTTGAGAAACTCATCCTCCTCGCGGGACATCTCATCGAAGTCGCCATGGCTGTGCTTGTTGTACAGCGCCTTCAGGGCTTCGTCGTTCTCTCCATCCATCGAGGATGAAGCCAACTCGCGGATTTCGGTGCTCAGGGTCTGGCGATCGGTTTTCGACAGTTTTACCCGGGTACTGGCCTCGTCCAGAATATGCAGCAGCTCGATGTTACCTTGATGGAACTCATCGAGCAGTGGTTTGAAATCATTGTTCCAGCGCTCCAGATAGAGGGGCATGGCTGTTTCCCAAGCCTGAAGCACCTCGCGCTGGTTTTCGATTTTCTTGATCAGGGTGTTGAATTTTCGCTGTCCGGCGGACAATTTTTTCCGGGGGCCGGAACCGGGCATGATGTTGAGTGCGGAGGAAGTGTTTTTCATCATTTGAGTCCAAGCGTCAGGTCAAAACGAGACATTATTATCAATAGATTGTCACGGCAGACATATTACGAAGTTTGTGGGATGGATCTGATTTTTTCCGTGATCACTCGGGGCCCCGAAGGGATGATGTGTGCCGGTCGGCCAGCCAAAACACCACGTGCGAATTTCCGTACCCTGGGCTAACCTGCGGCCAGGTTTTACGAGGTCGACTATGCACATTCATATTCTGGGTATCTGCGGTACGTTCATGGGTTCGATGGCCGTGCTGGCCAAGGAGCTGGGCCATCACGTCACCGGTTCCGATGCCAACGTCTATCCGCCGATGAGCACCCAGCTCCAGGCCCAGGGCATTGAACTGACCCAGGGCTACGATCCGGCACAACTCGATCCGGCCCCGGACCTGGTGGTGATCGGCAATGCCATGTCCCGTGGCAATCCGGCGGTCGAATACGTCTTGAACAAGGGCCTGCCCTATGTGTCCGGCCCGCAGTGGCTGGCGGACCATGTGCTGCAAGGCCGCTGGGTCCTGGCCGTGGCCGGCACCCACGGCAAGACCACCACCAGCAGCATGCTCGCCTGGGTGCTGGAGCACGCCGGCATGAGCCCGGGTTTCCTGATCGGCGGCGTGCCGCAGAATTTCTCGGTCTCGGCCCGCCTGGGCAGCACGCCATTCTTCGTGATCGAAGCCGACGAGTACGACAGCGCCTTTTTCGACAAGCGCTCCAAGTTCGTCCACTACCGCCCGCGCACTGCGATCCTGAACAACCTGGAGTTCGATCACGCGGATATTTTCCCGGATCTGGCGGCGATCGAGCGGCAGTTCCACCATCTGGTGCGGACCATTCCGAGCGAAGGCCTGGTGATTCACCCGACCACCGAGCCGGCCTTGCAGCGCGTCATCGATATGGGCTGCTGGACCCCGGTGCAGACCACCGGTGCCGGCGGTCAGTGGCAGGTCAAGCTGCTCAGCGAAGACGGCTCGCGCTTTGACGTGATGTTCGAAGGCCTGGCCCAAGGCACGGTCGAGTGGGACCTCACTGGCCAGCACAACGTTGCCAATGCCCTGGCCACCCTGGCGGCGGCGCGGCATGTCGGTGTGGTGCCGGCCATGGGTATTGCCGCCCTCAGCGCGTTCAAGAGCGTGAAGCGGCGGATGGAAAAGGTCGCCGAGGTCCACGGCGTGACGATCTACGACGACTTCGCCCACCACCCGACGGCCATCGCCACCACCCTGGATGGCCTGCGCAAGAAAATCGGCGATGCCCCATTGATCGCCA
The DNA here is from genome assembly GCF_013385425.1 of Pseudomonas gingeri. Classification (GTDB taxonomy): domain Bacteria; phylum Pseudomonadota; class Gammaproteobacteria; order Pseudomonadales; family Pseudomonadaceae; genus Aquipseudomonas; species Aquipseudomonas gingeri_D. The sequence continues at coordinate 15,828 of NZ_JACAQA010000004.1, forward strand.
TTATCGAGCCGCGCTCCAACTCGATGAAGCTTGGTGCCCACCGTGATGGTTTGCCGGACAGCGTGGTCCAGGCCGATCAGGTGATCTGGTATGCGCCGGCCAATCTCGGTTGGGACCTGGGTGCCACTGCGGCGCTGTGCTCGGTGCCGTCCATCGTCAGCGATTCCCTGGAAGGCATTATCGAACGGGTGAAAAGCCAGGCCAAACCCGGCACCCACGTGGTGATCATGAGCAACGGCGGCTTCGGCGGCCTGCACGGCAAACTGGCCGAGGCGCTGCAATGAACAACGGACCGGAACGCATCACTTTGGCGATGACCGGCGCTTCCGGCGCGCCCTATGGCCTGCGCCTGCTCGACTGCCTGGTGCGCGAGGACCGCGAGGTGCATTTTCTGATCTCCAAGGCCGCGCAGTTGGTCATGGCCACGGAGACCGATGTGGCGCTGCCGGCCAAGCCGCAGATGATGCAGGCTTTCCTCACGGAATATACCGGCGCGGCGGCCGGACAGATCCGGGTGTATGGCAGGGAAGACTGGATGTCGCCGGTGGCCTCGGGCTCCGGCGCACCGGCGGCGATGGTGGTGGTGCCCTGTTCCACCGGGACTTTGTCGGCGATTGCCACGGGGGCCTGCAACAACCTGATCGAGCGGGCGGCGGATGTCACTCTCAAGGAGCGCCGTCAGTTGATCCTGGTGCCGCGCGAGGCGCCGTATTCGAGCATTCATCTGGAGCATATGCTCAAACTGTCGAATATGGGCGTGACCATCCTGCCGGCGTCGCCGGGCTTTTATCATCAGCCGCAGACCATTGATGACCTGGTGGATTTTGTCGTGGCGCGGATTCTCAACCTGTTGAATATCCCCCAGGACATGCTGCCGCGTTGGGGCGAACACCATTTGAGCAGTGATGAGTAAGCCGCTGCTGTACCTGCTGCTGGTGTTGCAACTGGCCGGCTGTGCGACCGCGCGGACCCTGGACGCCGGCAAGGCCGGAGCCCCCATAGTGTATTCGGGGATGCGCCTGGATCTGTATGCGTTGCAGGGTGGTTGTTGCGCTTTTGACCGCTTTGGGGCTGAGGCGCCGAGCTATCCCGGGGTGGACCTGCCGGCCAGTGCGTTGCTGGATACGCTGTTGTTGCCGCTGTCGGTGTTGACGGTATTGGGCGTGGGGTATCAGGCGACGGGCGGGTTGTAGCTCCGAGTGACAACCTAACCTGTGGGAGCGGTGCTTGCCCGCGAAGCTTTTAGTGGCCTCACCGCCGTCTTCGCGGGCAAGCACCGCTCCCACAGGGTATGCATTCCATTGCTCTTCACGCAGGGTGGTGCTATTTGCCCAGCCGACGCAATTCGTCCGACTCGACAATCCGCACCCCATCCTGCTCTTCCAGCGCCAGGCGCCACAGCGCTCGCGCCAACTGGCAGGCCTCGATACCGCGATATTTCCCCGGAATCAGTTTCGACAGCGGTGCCGCCAACTGTTCCGCCAGGCGCGGCTCGACCCGCTCTCCCAGCAGCAACGAAGGACGGGCGATGGTCAGCTGCGGCCAGTTCTGCGCCCGCAGTGACTGTTCCATCTCGCCCTTGACCCGGCTGTAGAACACCTTGGATTTTGGATCGGCATCGATGGCACTGACCACGATCAGGTGCCGCGCGCCCATTTCCCGTGCGCGCTTGCCAAAGGCCACGACCATGTCATGGTCCACGGCGCGAAACGCTTCCTCGGAACCCGCCAGCTTGATGGTGGTGCCCAGGCAGCAGATGGCCAGATCCACGCGGCCACTCAACTGCGGCAGGAAAATCGCTGGATCGCCCACCGGATTTTCCAGGTGCGGATGTTCGGCCAACGGTCGGCGCGAGGGTGCCAGTACACGGGTAACCGTCGGCTCGTTGAGCAGGCGGTCGAGCAGATGTTCACCGGTCAGGCCGGTGGCTCCAGCGAGCAGGATATGCTGAGGCGTCAAGTACATAAAAGACCTCCCTTGATACAGTTCAGCTTAGTTGCTCTTGGCAGTCTTGCTGTCTAGCGAAGCGCTTTGCAACGCTTTTCGTGCCTGTTGTTTACGCAACGCTTGCCAATGTGCCAGCACGCCCTTGGGGGCCCAGATCTGCGGTTCCGACGCCTCGAAATTATCCGCCTGCTCGCGCTCGGCAACATGGGCCTTGGCCAGGGCGAAGGCTTGCTGCAGGTCGTCGGTCTGGTTCAGCGCCTGGGCGAACAGGGCGTCACCGAAATAGGTGAAATCCGCTTCCTCGGAACAGCCGAAGGAAACCCGGTCCTCGCGGGACGCGGTCATGATCAAGGTTCTTTCATCCTTGAGCGCCGGGATGAAGCCGCCGGAGTAGCAGGCGGAAATCACGATGACCTTGTCGCGGTTCTTCAGCGGTGCCAGCGCCGAGGCCAGTTCATCGGCCGGCAGGTCGGCCAGTTCCAGGCGTGGCTGATCCAGCACGAACTCGTGTTCATGGGTGCCATGACTGGTCAGGTAGATGAAGATCAGGTCTTCCGGCCCGCTGCGCTCGGCCAGGGTCTGGGCGGCGCGGCGCAGGTTCTCGCGGGTGGCCATCGGCCGATCGCCCAGGTGGTCGCGATGGTTCACCAGGCTGATCTGGCCATAGGCGCCGAAGCGGGTGGCGAGCATCTGGTTGACGTAATCGGCCTCGCGCATGAATACGCTTTGCTTGCCGTCGCCGGCCAGTACCAGGCTGTAGAGTTCGATCGCCGGGGTCGAGGCCGGCACGGCGGCCAGGGCTTTGTCCAGCAGCGGGCCCTGGGCCAGCAGGCCAAGCTCCAGCAGGTCGGGCAGCAGCTTGCCGTCGGCATCGCGGACCCGCTGGCCGTTGGTCCAGGTGCCGCTTTGCACACTGCCGTCGGCCAGGGTCAGGCTGCCACGACCGTTATAGGTGTCGCTGGCGAACTCGCCGATATAGACGCTGCCGTCGCCCAGGGTCAAATGCCCCTGGCCGTTGAAGCGCCACTCGCTGAATTCGCCGCGATAGTGGCTGCCGTCGACGCCGATCAGTTGGCCCTTGCCGCTGAGTACGCCGTCCTTGAATTCACCGATCCAGACATCGCCATCGGCATTTTCGTAGCGGCCCTTGCCATTGAGCTGGTTGCGCTTGAAACCGCCGGCATACTGGTCGCCGTCGGCGCTGTTGAAGGTGCCAACCCCTTCCAGTTGACCGTTGACGAAGTGGCCGGTGAACAGGTTGCCGTTGGCATCGCTGCGCTGCCCCTCGCCGTTGGGCTTGCCGTGGGCGAACTCGCCCTGGTATTGGCTGCCGTCTTCCAGTTCCAGATGGCCGAGGCCCGAGTACTGGTCGTCCTTGAATTCGCCGCGGTAGGTCATGCCGGCTTCTTTGAGCGTGCCTTCGCCATCGCGCCGGCCCTGCTTGAAGCCACCGGTGTAGACGCTGTCGTGCACGGTCAAGGTGCCCTGGCCGTGGAACAGGCCCTGCTGGAACTGACCCTTGTAGACCTCGCCATTGCTGCCGTGCCACTCGCCGTCGCCTTGCCACTGGCCATGGTCGAACTGGCCGGCGTACCAGCTGCCGCTGGGGTAGTCGATGCGACCCTGGCCTTGCAGCAGCCCATTGATCACTTCGCCGCGATAGCGACCGCCATCCGGCAGACGAGCGTCCGGCGGCAATAGCGATTCGCCATCACCGCAGGCGGTGAGCAGCAGGGTCAAAGCAAGGGGTACGAGTGGGCGCATAACGGGATCCGGATAATTAGGGGACCGAGTATGCCGTAGCAATATGGCGTGTCCAGTGTCCTGCACGAAACAGAGTGCACTCTGTTTCGTGAGTACGACGGATCAGACGAAGCAGAGTGACAGCGGTTCAGCGATATAAGCGGGTTTTTCCTGGCCTTCGATTTCCAGCGTGGCAGTGGCCTTGAGCAGCCATTGGCCGGGTTTTTTCTCGGTGACCTCGGTCAGTTCGACCTTGAGGCGCACCCGCGAGTCGACCTTCACCGGCTGGATGAAGCGCACGCTGTCCAGGCCGTAGTTGACCGCCATCTTCAGGCCTTCGGGCATGATGAAGATGTCTTCCATCAGTTTTGGAATCAGCGACAGCGACAGGAAACCGTGGGCGATGGTGCTGCCGAACGGGGTTTGCGCGGCCTTGACCGGGTCGACATGGATGAACTGATAGTCGCCGGTAGCTTCGGCGAACAGGTTGATCCGCGCCTGGTCGATGGTGAGCCATTCGGAATGTCCGAGTTCCTTGCCGACATAATCGTTGAGCTGCGCTACAGGTACATAGGGCATTGACACACTCCTTGGTCTATCGAGTTATCGGGCCTCGGGTTGCAGCCCTTGGCATCCACTGTAGATCATCATGGGACATGTGCCCGGTCAAGGCACCCTACCTTTGGTGAATGGCGCTATATGGGCGTGCTTATAATGCTGGCATCTTCAGGGGAGAGTTCGGATGTTGTTACGCGGCCTGACCTGGCTGGTGCTGTTTCAGTTGCTCGGCACCGCCCTCAATCATTTGTGTGTGCCGGTGTTGCCGGGGCCGATTATCGGCCTGTTGTTCCTGCTGGGGTTTCTGATGGTGCGTGGCGAAGTCAGTGCGCCGTTGAGTGAGGCGGCCTCCAGTTTGTTGCGTTATCTGCCGCTGTTGCTGGTGCCGCCGGCGGTGGGCGTGATGGTCTATGCCAGGCAGATCGCCGCGGACTTCTGGGCGATTGCCGGTGCGCTGGTGTTGTCGGTGTTGATCTCCATGGCATTTGTCGGGGTATTGATGAACGCCCTGATCAAGCGCCACGCCCGGCGCGGAGAGCAGCCATGAGTCTCGACTGGCAGGGGGCCTGGGCGTCGGTGATCCATCATCCGCTGTTCGGCATCGGTATTACCCTTGGCGCCTATCAACTGGTGCTGGCGGGTTTCGAGAAGACCCGCTGGGTGTTCCTGCAACCGGTCCTGGCCTCGATGGTGCTGGTGGTCGCCATCCTGTTGCTCTGTGGCCTGGAGTATGCCGAGTACCGCAAGAGCACCGAGATTCTCGGTATTCTGCTGGGGCCGGCCACGGTGGCGCTGGCCGTGCCGCTGTACCTGAACTTGCGGCGGATCCGGCAGTTGTTCTGGCCGATTTTTACTACGCTGGTGATTGGCGGGATACTGGCGACAGGCCTGGGGGTGTTGCTGGGCTGGCTGTTCGGGGCCGATCACATGATCCTGATGACCCTGTTGCCCAAGTCGGTGACTTCGCCCATCGCCATGCTGGTGGCCGAGCAGATCGGTGGCGTCGCGGCGCTGGCGGCGGTGTTCGTGTTGATCACCGGGGTCATCGGCGCCATTACCGGGCCCTGGTTGCTGACGCGGTTGGGTGTGCATGCAGCGGAAGCCCGGGGCATGGCCCTGGGCATGACCGCCCATGCGGTGGGGACCTCGGTCGCCTTGCAGGAAAGTGAAGAATGCGGCGCCTTCGCGGCGCTGGCGATGAGCCTGATGGGCGTGGCCACGGCAGTCTTGCTGCCGTTGGCGGTAACTTTGGTGGTTTAAGGAAATCGTTATGAGCCTGGCGTTGTTTCCCCTGAACACCGTGCTGTTTCCCGGTTGTATCCTCGATTTGCAGATTTTCGAGGCGCGGTACCTGGACATGATCAGTCGCTGCATGAAACAGGGCAGCGGTTTTGGCGTGGTCTGCATTCTCGAGGGGCAGGAGGTCGGCGATGCGCCGGAGGGCTTTGCCCTGGTCGGTTGTGAAGCGTTGATCCGCGATTTCCAGCAGCAGGACAACGGCTTGCTGGGCATTCGGGTCGAAGGCGGCCGGCGTTTCCGCGTGCTGAGCAGTGAGCTGCAACGCGATCAACTGACGGTCGCCGAGGTCGAGTGGCTGGATGAGGTTCCCGAGCAGCCGTTGCAGGACGAGGACGAAGACCTGGTGGCCCTGCTCAAGGCGCTGGCCGAACACCCGATGGTCGCGGCCCTGAACATGGGGGCCGAAGCGACCGGGCAGCAATCGTTGGCCAATCAGTTGGCCTATCTGCTGCCGTTTTCCGAACTGGACAAGATCGACCTGTTGGAACTGGATGATCCTCAACAGCGCCTGGATGCGATTCAGGTGTTATTGGACGAATTGCAAGGCGAGTTGTTTGCTTGAGTGGGCCCATGTAATGACATGGAATAACCGTTATATAAAAATAATCTGAAAACCTGTCAGAAATGACAGTAGCGCCGACAGGCGCAATGGATCCAGGATTGAACGGCAGAAATATGGAAGGCTCGCAGGACGAATGTTGTCCACGGACGAGCTTTTCGTCATTCAGTGACTGGGAATATTTGAAATGTCAGAGCATACGGAACACAAGGAACCCTCGTCGCACTCCGGGCCCAGAAAAGGTACGGTCAAGTGGTTCAATGATGCAAAAGGGTTCGGGTTTATCACGCCGGACGATGGGGCAGCAGATGTTTTTGTGCATTTCAGAGCCATCCAGGGCAGTGGTTTTAAAAGTCTCGCTGAAGGGCAGAAAGTGAGCTTTAAAACTACCCAGGGGCAAAAGGGTCTGCAAGCGGACGAAGTTCAAATACTTTGAGGTTCTGCTGCGTGGAAACAGCTGTCCAAGTATCCCTTGGATGACCGAACCTTATTCAGTTCGGCGCCACGGCGTGCGTCTTCCTTTTTGGGATAAGCAATCATGGATAAGCACGGCGAAGAACGTTACGACTCCGCCCGGGGCGGAGTAGGCGTGATCACAGCGCATGTGGACGGACGAGAGCTTTTCTTTCACGTGAAATCCGTTGCCGACGGTGGGCCGAAGTTGAAGGCCGGCGACACCGTGACCTATGAAGTCGTGCAAGGCGAAGACGGCCGGTTTTATGCCATCAATCTTGAAGTCGTGGAAAGTGATCCTCCCGAAACGCCTCAATAGGCATATCGGCCGATTGCATGCTGCAAATGCCACATTGCATAAAAGCCATAGATCGCCACCGCGGCCGGCAGGATCAGCCACCAGGCCCTGGGGGGCATGGCCGGTAGCGGCATGAAACGCTGGCTGAGACTCAGGCTGGCGGCGAGCACCGTGATGGCGAGCAGGGCGCCGGCCAGGACGTCGGTGGGCCAGTGTGCGCCCAGGTATACCCGTGACAGCGCCACCACCAGCGCCGGCAGGCAGCCGAGCAATAGCCAGGTCATGCGCATCCTTGGCGGTTGTTCGCGCCCGGCCAGTATCGCCAGCATCAGGAAAAACGCGAACGAGCCCGAACTGTGGCCGCTGGGCATGCTGAAACTGGTGATCGGCTCGGCCAGCACTTCCGGGCGGATCCGCGCGAAGAAGTATTTGGCGGCGGTGTTGCCCAGCGCCGTCACCGCCAGGGTGGCGCCGAAAAACAGCCCGTGACGCCATTGGCGGGCGAGAAACAGCAGGGTGGTCAGAGTCCCGGCGACGATGAACTGGATACGGAAATCGCCGAGGCGGGTGGCGATCACCGCTGCCACGTCCAGTGCCTGGTCGCGATGTTCCTGGACCAGCGCCATCAGGCCCTGGTCGAAGGCCTTGAGGTGCGGGTAGCCGATAAACAGGCTGACCAGCAACGCCAGGCTCAAGCCTGAAATCAGCAGGGTGGTTCGGGGATGACGCTTCACGCTGCAATGGATGCACAACCCGATCAGGGCGACGAGCCCGAGGGCGACCACGGCGGCCTGTGACCAGAACCCTTCAGGCAAGGGTAGGCGGATAGCCGCGCCGGTGGCCCAGCCCGGCAGCAGGTAGACCACCGACCAGCCGGCACCGGCGATCAGGCTGACGCCGATAAAGCGCGGAAACGGCATGTCGCACATGCCCGCGATCATTGGCAGCATCGGGCGCAGGGGGCCGATAAACCGTCCGACCAGCAGGCTGGCGATGCCGTAGCGCTGGAAGTAGCTTTCGGCGCCGCCGATCCACTGCGGGTGACTGCGCAGGCCGGGCAGGCGCCGGATGTTCTGGTGGAAACGGCGGCCCAGGGTGTAGGAGATCACATCGCCCAGCAAACCACCGATGAACCCCAGCAGCAGGGTTTCGCCCAGGGGCAGGGCGCCGCTGCCGGCCAGCACGGCGATGGCGAACAGCGTGACCGTGCCTGGCACGATGCTCCCGACGATGGCCAGGCATTCGAGGCAGGCGACGATGACAATCGCCAGGCCCAGCCATTGTGGGTTGGCGGTCAGCCAGCCGGTGATGCTATCGAGCCATGGGCCCATGAAGAATTTCCTTTTTCAGGCCAAACAAAAACATTGAGTCATACACTCCCCATGTAGGAGCTGGCTTGCCAGCGATGAGGCCCGCAAGACTTGCATCGACTGTCCGGCCGCCATCGCCGGCAAGCCACCCACAGGTCATGTGCCCGCAGGAGGCGCGTTCTCAGGTATGCAGCAAGTAATCGCGACCTTCGACCTGCCCCCGCCGCAGCGGGTTGCGCGTGCAATACGGCGCATGGCTGGCATCGACGAAGCGGTACATCAGTTGTTCGTCACGCCCGTCGGGAATGCCCAGGCGGGTGGTCTGGATGATCTGTGTCACCTGGGTGCCGACATCCTCGACCACCAGTCCCTGCGGGTCGAAGCGCTTGGCATCCCACATCGGCACCTTGAGCCCGAGGGCCTTGCACAGCAGGGTCTGCCCCGCGCACAGCTTCTGTGTCGGGCGCGCGGAGCCATTGGTCGCCGGATTGTTCAGCAGCATCTGCGCCAGGCTGGCTGGCCCGGAGAGCTCGTCGACCCACGGATAAGCGGATTTGATCAGCACCGCGTTGCCAGGCCCGTGGGCGCTGAAGTTCAGCGAATCGCCGCCACGGGAGTAATACATATAGATATGTCCGCCATCCAGAAACAAAGCCTTACGCTTTTCTGTATAGCCGAGGGAGGCATGGCTGCCTTTTTCCTCGAGGTAATAGGCTTCGGTCTCGATGATCCGCGCTGCCAGCCAGAGATCGCCGACCTTGTGGCGGACGACTTTGCCCAGCAATTCACGGGCGAGCAGCTGCGCATCACGGTCGAAAAAGGCGTCGGGCAGGGCGTTCGGCAAGGACGCAGGGGTAAGGCTGGACATCGTGGGCGCGAGACTGTGGATGGCTGATCGAGGGGCAAGCATAACGTTTTATGCCTTAATCGCGTCTGAACAGCGACTATTTGTCCTCCATTTCGACCATCCGCCCGGCACCGCTGTCCGTGAGGCGGCGCGACAGCTATAATCGGCCGCTTTCCTCTTTGCCAAGTCCCCCTTAAGAGCCATGACTGAGTCCGTTCTCGACTATATGACCCGTCTGGGTCGCGCTGCCCGCGAGGCTTCCCGCGTGATCGGCCGTGCCAGCACCGCGCAGAAGAACCGCGCCCTGCTGGCCGCCGCCGCCGCGCTGGACGCTGCCCGCGCCGAGCTGAGTGCCGCCAACGAACTCGATCTGGCCGCCGCCCGTGCCAATGGCCTGGAGCCGGCGCTGGTTGAACGTCTGGCCCTGACCCCTGAGCGCATCGACGGCATGATCGTCGGCCTGCGCCAGGTGGCGAGCCTGCCGGACCCGGTGGGGGCGATCCGCGACATGAGCTACCGGCCTTCGGGGATCCAGGTCGGCAAGATGCGCGTGCCCCTGGGCGTGATCGGCATCATCTACGAGTCGCGGCCGAACGTGACCATCGATGCCGCCAGCCTGTGCCTCAAGTCGGGTAACGCGACCATCCTGCGCGGCGGCTCCGAGGCCATTCATTCCAACCGCGCCATTGCCGCCTGTATCCAGCGCGGCCTGGACGAAGCCGGTCTGCCGGCGGCCGTGGTGCAGGTGGTGGAAGTCACCGACCGCGCCGCCGTCGGGGCGCTGATCAGCATGCCCGAGTACGTCGACGTGATCGTGCCGCGCGGTGGCAAGGGCCTGATCGAGCGGGTCAGCCGCGAGGCGCGGGTGCCGGTGATCAAGCACCTGGACGGCATCTGCCATGTGTATGTCAGCGCCCACGCCGACCTGGCGAAGGCCCGCGACATCGCTTTCAACGCCAAGACCTATCGTTATGGCATCTGCGGCGCCATGGAAACCTTGCTGGTGGATAAGGCGGTCGCCGCCGAATTCCTCCCGGCCATGGCCGAGCGCCTGCGCGCCAAGGGTGTCGAGCTGCGCGGTTGCGAGCGGACCCGGGCGGTGATCGAGGCCATCGCCGCCAGCGAAGAAGACTGGAGCACCGAATACCTGGCGCCGATCCTGTCGATTCGGGTGGTCGACGGGCTGGACGCGGCCATCGAGCACATCAACCACTACGGCTCGCACCATACCGACGCCATCGTCACCGAGAACCTGGCGCAGTCCCGGGCCTTCATGGCCGAAGTCGACTCCAGTTCGGTGATGCTCAATGCCCCGACCTGCTTCGCCGACGGCTTCGAATACGGATTGGGTGCCGAGATCGGCATTTCTACTGATAAGCTGCACGCCCGCGGCCCGGTAGGGCTGGAAGGCCTGACCTGCGAGAAGTACATCGTGGTCGGCGACGGGCAGTTGCGCGGTCAGGCCGCGGTCTGAGCGAGTGAGTAAACGTCCGCCAGCCGTCGTCAGCCCGCGCCAGGTTCCGCCCCGGCGCATTGGCGTGCTCGGCGGAACCTTCGACCCGGTGCACATCGGCCATTTGCGCAGTGCCCTGGAAGTCGCGGAGCTGATGGACCTCGATGAGTTGCGCCTGACCCCCAGTGCCCGGCCGCCCCATCGGGATACACCGCAGGTCTCGGCCATTGATCGATTGGCCATGGTCGATTGCGCGGTGGCCGGCGTCAGCCCGCTGGTGGTGGACGACCGCGAGCTGCAACGGGACAAGCCGTCCTACACGATCGACACCCTGGAACTGATGCGCGCCGAGCTGGCCGCTGAGGACCAGTTATTCTTGTTGTTGGGCTGGGACGCATTTTGCGGCCTGCCCACGTGGCACCGCTGGGAAGAATTGCTCCAGCATTGCCATATCCTGGTGCTGCAACGCCCGGATGCCGACAGCGAACCGCCGGATGCCTTGCGCAACCTGCTGGCCGCGCGGTCGGTCAGCGACCCGAAGGCCCTGCCGGGGCCTGGCGGGCATATTACATTCGTCTGGCAGACACCCCTCGCGGTGTCGGCCACCCAGATCCGTCAACTGCTGGCCAGCGGTAAGTCGGTACGTTACCTGGTGCCTGACGCGGTCCTGGCCTATATCGATGCGCACGGGCTGTACCGTGCGTCGAACTGAAACGGCGCGCTTGAAAGCACGAATAGTCGTGTATTGAAGCGCCCGAACATATGAGCAAAACGAGTTTTTTATGACCAACAACGACGTAAACAAAGTAAAGCGCAAAGGCACGTTCAAGAGTGCTCCGCTGCCGGAGAAAGTCCTCAGCGGTGAGCCCCTCAAGGGTGAAGAGCTGGTCAAGATTGCCGTAGCCGCCCTGGAAGACGTCAAGGGCCAGGACATCCTGGTGATCGACGTTCGTGAAAAGCAGAGCATCACCGACTTCATGATCATCGCCACCGGTACCTCCAACCGCCAGATCGGCGCGATGCTGGACAAGGTCCGCGAAGCGGTCAAGGCCCTGGGCATCAAGCCGCTGGGTGAAGAAGGCAAGGGCGACAGCGACTGGGTACTGTTGGATATGGACGACGTGATCGTCCACATGATGACCGCCAGCGCTCGCCAGTTCTATGACCTGGAGCGTTTGTGGCAGGGTGCCGAGCAGAGCCGTTCGGCCAGCGCCGCGCACCACAGCCCGGAAAACACCCATGAGCATTTCATCAAGCTCAACAAAGACCAGGAATAAGGTGGCGTTGTGCGCCTGCGCCTGATTGCTGTCGGTTCACGCATGCCCAAGTGGGTGGAAGAGGGTTGGCACGAGTATGCCAAGCGTCTGCCATCCGAACTGGCGCTGGAACTGGTGGAAATTCCGCTCAATACCCGGGGCAAGAACGCCGACGTGACGCGTTTTATCCGTCAGGAAGGCGAAGCGATGCTGGCCAAGGTCGGTCCGAACGAGCGGATCGTCACGCTGGAGGTCCATGGCAAGCCGTGGAGCACCGAGCAGTTGGCGGTCGAGCTGGATCGCTGGCGGCTGGATTCGCGCACGGTCAACTTCATGGTCGGCGGTCCCGAGGGGCTGGCGCCGGAGGTCTGTGCGCGGGCCGATCAGCGCTGGTCGCTGTCGCCGCTGACCTTGCCGCACCCCTTGGTGCGGATCCTGATCGGTGAACAGCTGTATCGCGCCTGGACCGTGCTGTCCGGGCATCCTTACCATAAATAAGCCTGCCGAATGACCCAGCCGATTCGCCTCAAGGACCACGAGAAAGACGCCCGTCTGGTGCGTAACCGTGTCGTGGTCGGCGCAATTGTGGTGGTGGCGCTGATCGGCGTGCTGATCGCCCGGTTGTATTTCCTCCAGGTGATCCAGTATGACTATCACTCGACCAAGTCGGAAAACAACCGCGTCCATGTCCAGTCGATTCCGCCCAGCCGTGGCCTGATCTACGACCGTAATGGCCTTGTAGTGGCGGATAACCGGCCCAGCTTCAGCCTGAGCGTGACCCGTGAGCGTTCGGGGGACTGGCGCCAGGTGCTGGATGTGCTGGTGGAGGTCCTGCAGCTCACCCCGGAAGATCGCGTCCTTTTCGAAAAACGCGTGCGCCAGGGCCGGCGGCCGTTCGAGCCGGTGCCGATCCTGTTCGAGTTGACCGAAGAGCAGATCGCCCGGGTGGCCGTGAACCAGTTCCGCCTGCCGGGCGTCGAGGTGGTCGCGCAATTGGTTCGCCATTATCCCCAGGGCGCGCACTTCGCGCATTCGGTGGGCTATATGGGGCGGATCAACGAAGCGGAGCTCAAGGCCCTGGACCCGGTGAACTACAGCGGCACCCACCATATCGGCAAGACCGGCATCGAGCGTTTCTACGAGGCCGAGCTGCATGGCCAGGTGGGTTACGAGGAAGTCGAGACCAACGCCCGCGGGCGTATCCTGCGGGTGCTCAAGCGCACCGACCCGGTGCCGGGCAAGGACATTGTCCTGAGTCTGGACATCAAGCTGCAGGAGGCCGCCGAAGAGGCCCTCGGCGGCCGTCGTGGCGCCGTGGTGGCCTTGAACCCGGCCACCGGCGAGGTGCTGGCGATGGTCAGTCAGCCGAGTTTCGACCCGAACCTGTTCGTCACCGGGATCGGCTTCAAGGCCTACGCCGAGTTGCGCGATTCCATCGACCGGCCGCTGTTCAACCGGGTGCTGCGCGGCCTTTATCCGCCCGGTTCGACCATCAAGCCGGCGGTGGCGATTGCCGGGCTCGACAGCGGCGTGGTCAACGCTACGACGCGGGTTTTCGACCCCGGTTACTACGAACTGCCCAACTACGATCACAAATACCGCAACTGGAACCGCACCGGCGATGGCTGGGTGGACCTGGACACGGCGATCATGCGTTCCAACGACACCTACTTCTATGACCTGGCCCACAAGCTGGGCATCGACCGGCTGTCCACCTACATGAACAAGTTCGGCCTGGGCCAGAAGGTCTCCCTGGACATGTTTGAGGAATCGCCGGGGCTGATGCCTTCGCGCGAATGGAAGCGCACCACCCGGCGTCAGGCCTGGTTCCCCGGCGAAACCCTGATCCTCGGGATCGGCCAGGGCTATATGCAGGCCACACCCCTGCAACTGGCCCAGGCCACGGCGTTGGTGGCGAACAAGGGCGTGTGGAACCGTCCGCACCTGGCCAAGACCATCGAAGGCCAGAAACCGCTGGATAAAGACCCGATGCCGGATATCGTCCTGCGTAACCAGGCGGATTGGGACAAGGTCAGCCATGGTATGCAGCAAGTGATGCACGGTGCCCGTGGCACCGCGCGCAAGGCGGCCGTCGGTTCGCAGTACCTGATCGCCGGCAAGAGCGGGACCGCCCAGGTCGTGGCGATCAAGCAGGGCGAGAAGTACGACCGCTCGAAAGTCCAGGAACGTCATCGCGACCACGCCCTGTTCGTCGGCTTCGCCCCGGCCAACAACCCGAAAATTGCCGTGGCGGTGATGGTCGAGAACGGTGAATCCGGTTCCGGCGTCGCCGCGCCGGTGGTTCGCCAGGTCATGGACGCCTGGTTGCTCGGCCCGGATGGCAAGCTCAAACCCGAATATGCCGACTCAACCCCCTTGCAGGTGATGCCTTGATCGCCAATTTCGACCGCATCCTCTCCAGTGAAGATGTGATGCGCCGCCGGGCCACCTTGTTGCAACGCATGCACATTGATGGCCCCTTGCTGGTCCTGCTGCTGACCCTGGCGGCCGGCAGCCTGTTCGTCCTCTATTCGGCCAGCGGCAAGAGCTGGGACCTGCTGATCAAGCAGGCCACCTCCTTCGGCATCGGCCTGGTCTCGATGTTCGTCATCGCCCAGCTCGAACCGCGCTTCATGGCGCGCTGGGTGCCACTGACCTACGTGCTGGGGGTGATGCTGCTGGTGGTGGTGGATGTCATGGGGCACAACGCCATGGGCGCCACGCGCTGGATCAATATTCCCGGGGTGATCCGCTTCCAGCCGTCGGAATTCATGAAGATCCTGATGCCGGCTACCATCGCCTGGTACCTGTCCAAGCGCACCCTGCCGCCGCAGCTCAAGCACGTGGCCATCAGCCTGATGCTGATCGGCGTGCCGTTTATCCTGATCGTCCGCCAGCCCGACCTCGGCACCTCGCTGCTGGTCCTGGCCGGCGGTGCGTTCGTGCTGTTCATGGGCGGCCTGCGCTGGCGCTGGATCATCAGCGTACTGGCGGCGGCGATCCCGGTGGCGGTGGGCATGTGGTTCTTTATCATGCACGACTACCAGAAACAGCGGATCCTGACCTTCCTCGACCCGGAAAGCGATCCGCTGGGCACCGGCTGGAACATCATTCAGTCCAAGGCCGCCATCGGTTCCGGTGGTGTATTCGGCAAGGGCTGGCTGCTGGGCACCCAGTCGCACCTGGACTTCCTGCCGGAAAGCCATACCGATTTCATTATCGCGGTGATGGGCGAAGAGTTCGGCCTGGTGGGTATTTGCGCCTTGCTGCTGCTCTACCTGCTGCTGATCGGGCGCGGGCTGGTGATTACCGCCCAGGCCCAGACGCTGTTCGGCAAACTGCTGGCCGGCAGCCTGACCATGACGTTTTTTGTGTATGTTTTCGTCAACATCGGTATGGTCAGCGGTCTGCTGCCGGTGGTGGGGGTGCCGTTGCCATTCATTAGCTATGGCGGAACTTCGCTGGTGACACTGCTGTCAGCGTTTGGGGTTTTGATGTCGATCCATACCCACCGCAAGTGGATCGCACAGGTTTGAGCAAGGTGAACAATTCAATGCAAGTATTGCGCGGTTGGGCGGCTCGGTGTGCGCCCTGGATAGGCCTGGTCGGCTGTCTGGGGGCAGGAACGGGCGCGCTGGCCGGTGACTACGAAGGTTCGCCGCAAGTGGCCCAGTTCGTCGCGGAAATGACCCGCGACTACGGCTTTGCCGGTGAGCAACTGATGGAGGTGTTCCGTCAGGTCGAGCGCAAGCAGAGCATTCTCGACGCGATTTCCCGCCCGGCGGAACGGGTCAAGCCGTGGAAGGAATACCGGCCGATCTTTATCACCGAGGCCCGGGTGGCCCGTGGCGTCGATTTCTGGCGCCAGCATGAAGCGGCCCTGGCCCGTGCCGAGCAGGAATACGGCGTGCCGGCCCAGGTGATTGTCTCGATCATCGGCGTGGAAACTTTTTTTGGCCGTAACACCGGCAATTACCGGGTGATCGACGCCTTGTCGACCCTGGGCTTCGACTATCCGCCGCGGGCCGATTTTTTCCGCAAGGAGTTGCGTGAATTCCTCCTGCTGGCCCGTGAAGAGCAGCTCGACCCGCTGAGCCTCAAGGGTTCCTACGCCGGAGCCATGGGCCTGCCGCAGTTCATGCCGAGCAGTTTTCGCGCCTATGCGGTGGATTTCGACGGCACCGGCCATATCAATATCTGGACCAACGCCGACGACGCCATCGGCAGCGTGGCCAGCTATTTCAAGCGCCACGGCTGGGTCGCCGGGGAACCGGTGGTCAGCCGCGCGGATGTGCGCGGCGACCAGGTCGACCAGGGCCTGAGCCCGGGTCTCGAGCCGGTCAAGACCGTTGGGGAGTTGCGGGCGCTGGGCTGGTCGAGTCATGATGCGTTGCGCGATGATATGCCAGTGACGGCGTTTCGCCTGGACGGCGACAATGGCCCGGAATATTGGATGGGCCTGAAGAATTTTTATGCGATCACGCGCTATAACCGCAGCGTAATGTACGCCATGGCCGTGCATCAGCTGTCTGACCTGTTGGTCCAAGCACGGGGCGTCAAGTAATGCAGGCTTTGCCGATTCCAAAACCACTGAAGCTGTTGGCTTACACCGCGTTGGCGGTGCTGGTGGTCAGTTGTTCGACCAGCCGCTCGCCCTATCAGTCGTCGTCCTCCTCCAATACCATCCGCGCCAAGCCGGGCCTGGACATCAACCGTGCCCATAAAGACGGCGCGCCGTGGTGGGACGTCGATGTGTCGCGGATCCCGGATGCCACGCCGACCTTGCACACCGGGCCGTACAAGGCCAACCCCTACACGGTGCTGGGCAAGACCTATTTCCCGCTGACCGACTCCAAGCGCTACGTGGCCCAGGGCACGGCGTCCTGGTACGGCACCAAGTTCCATGGCCAGAACACCGCCAATGGCGAGGTCTATGACCTGTACGGCATGAGTGCCGCGCACAAGACCCTGCCGTTGCCCAGCTATGTGCGGGTGACCAACCTGGACAACAACCGCAGCGTGATCCTGCGGGTCAACGACCGTGGGCCGTTCTATTCGGATCGGATCATCGACCTGTCCTACGCCGCCGCGAAAAAGCTCGGTTATGCCGAGATCGGCACGGCGCGGGTCAAGGTCGAGGGAATCGACCCGCAGGAATGGTGGGCCCAGAAGGGGCGGCCGGCGCCGCTGATGCTCAACGAACCGCAAGTGGCGCAGTCCCAGGTTCCAGCCCTGACCGCGTCCACCGGGACGATCGAGCAGTGGACGCCGCCACCGCAGCAACACGCCACCGACGTTGTGCCCGTACAGGCTGACGCAAAAAAAAACGGTTCTGCACCAGCCTCTGGCCAGTATCTCCAGGTGGGCGCCTTCGCCAACCCGGACGCTGCCGAACTGTTGAGGTCGAAGCTAAGCTCGATGGTGAAAGCGCCGGTCTTCGTCAGCTCGATCGTGCGCAACCAGCAGACCCTGCATCGGGTACGGATGGGGCCGATCGGCACGCCGGGTGAGGTCCAGCAAGTGCAGAACAGCGTACGTCTGGCCAATCTCGGTTCGCCAAGTCTGGTGACGTCGGAGTAACACAGGCACAATTGTGGATTAGGCTGCTTTTCAGGGGCCGGGTCCTGGGTTGTTGGTTCGTTTGATAATAAAAGCCTGGAAAGGGTGGTGGAGCGAGCAACCTGACACGGGGCAGTTGGAAAACTGCCGGATTTATTTTTGCCCGCGAGGGCAAGTTTCCATTAGCGATTTCGAGAGACGGATGAACATCACCACCTTTGCCAAACGTTTGTGCCTGCTTGTACCCCTGATCGTTGCGCCTGCCGCCTGGGCCGCCGATGAAATGGCCCTGCCGGCCTCGCCGCAACTGGCCGCCAAAGCCTACGTACTCATGGATGCCGCCAGCGGCAACGTGCTGGTCGAGAACAACGGCGACCAGCGCCTGCCCCCGGCCAGCCTGACCAAACTGATGAGTGCCTACATCGCGACCAAGGAAATCCGTCGCGGGCAGATCGGCGAGAACGATATGGTGACCGTCAGCGAAAACGCCTGGCGCACCGGCGGCTCGCGGATGTTCATCAAGGTCGGTTCCCAGGTGACCGTCAGCGACCTGCTGCACGGCATCATCATCCAGTCCGGCAACGATGCCACCGTGGCGCTGTCCGAGCACATCGCCGGCAGCGAAGACGCGTTCGCCGACATGATGAACAAGACGGCTGGCGAACTGGGCATGACCAACAGCCACTTCATGAACCCGACCGGCCTGCCGAACCCGGATCACTACTCCTCGCCCCACGACATGGCGATCCTGGCTCGGGCGATCATTCGTCTCGACCCGGTGCACTACGCGATCTACTCGCAGAAAGAGTTCTTCTGGAACGGCATCAAGCAGCCTAACCGCAACCTGCTGCTGTGGCGTGACAAAACGGTCGACGGCCTGAAAACCGGCCACACTGAAGAGGCCGGCTACTGCATGGTGGCCTCGGCGGTACGTGACGGCCAGCGCCTGATCGCCGTGGTGTTCGGCACCAACAGCGAATCGGCACGTGCTTCTGAAACCCAGAAGCTGCTGACCTACGGTTTCCGTTTCTTCGAAACCCAGACCTTCTACCAGAAGGGCGCCGAACTGGCCCAGGCACCTGTCTGGAAAGGCACCACCCACCAGGTCAAGGCCGGCCTGGCCGAAGACCTGACCATGACCATGCCTAAAGGCCAGCTGAAGAAGCTCGCCGCCAGCATGACCATGAACCCGAAACTGGTCGCACCGATTGCCAAGGGTGACGTGATCGGTAAAGTCGAAGTCAAACTGGACGACAAAGTGGTACACAGCGCCGATCTGATCGCGCTGGACGCGGTCGAGGAAGGTGGTATCTTCCGTCGCCTGTGGGACAGCATCCGTATGTTCTTCTACGGCATGTTCAACTGAGGTCGACCGCTAACAGAAAGTGTCGATTTGCGTACCTCGCGCCTGACCCGGGCGTGAGGTATGTCCGTTGCCTGGGCTTACGAGGCCGTTATTGTCATGACAGACACTGAAGTAAAAGCACCGAAAATCGAATTCCCCGTTACCGACTACCCGGTCAAGGTCATCAGCGACACGGGTGTGGGCAACAAGGACAAGATCCTCGAGATCGTCAAGAAACACGCCACGATCAACGATAATCGGGTGGACGAGCGCCAGAGCACCAACGGCAAGTACACCACGATCCAGCTGCATATCGTGGCCACCGGCCAGGACCAGCTGTACGACATCAACAGCGAGCTGCGAGCTACCGGCTTCGTGCACATGGTGCTGTGATGGGCGGTGTGCTGGGCTTTCGCGAGCTCGGCCAGACCCCTTACGAGCCGGTCTGGCATGCCATGCAGCGCTTTACCGATGGGCGCAAGAACGCGGACGCACCGGACGAAATCTGGCTGGTGCAGCATCCGTCGGTGTTCACCCAGGGCCAGGCCGGCAAGGCCGAGCATGTGCTGCTGCCGGGAGATATTCCGGTGGTCAAGGTCGATCGCGGCGGCCAGGTGACTTATCATGGCCCCGGCCAACTGGTGGCCTATCTGTTGCTGGATGTTCGCCGCCTGGGTTTTGGCGTGCGCGAACTGGTCAGCCGGATGGAGCGTTGCCTGATCGATCTGTTGGCCGGCTATGGCGTGAACGCCGAGGCCAAGGCCGACGCCCCCGGCGTGTATGTCGACGGGGCGAAGATCGCCTCCCTGGGCCTGCGGATTCGCAACGGCTGTTCGTTCCATGGCCTGGCGCTGAATGTCGACATGGACCTTGGGCCGTTTCGACGGATTAACCCCTGCGGTTATGCGGGGCTGGCGATGACCCAGCTGCGCGACCACACAGGACCGATTGAATTTGCCGAGGTAAGTGCCCGGCTGCGCGCGCAGCTCGTCAAACACCTCGACTATGCTGAGCAGACGACCCTCACGGGCGGAATCGATTGATATGACTACTGCGCAAGACGCTGTGCAAACCCTGATCCCGGCGCTGGACGTTTCCGAGCGCCCGGCCCGTGCGAAAGTCGAAACCGGCGTCAAGCTGCGTGGCGCCGAGAAAGTCGCACGTATCCCGGTGAAGATCATTCCGACCACCGAACTGCCGAAGAAACCCGACTGGATTCGCGTGCGCATCCCGGTTTCGCCGGAAGTCGACCGTATCAAGCAACTGCTGCGCAAGCACAAGCTGCACAGCGTCTGCGAAGAGGCTTCCTGCCCGAACCTGGGCGAGTGCTTCAGCGGCGGTACCGCGACCTTCATGATCATGGGTGATATCTGCACCCGTCGTTGCCCGTTCTGCGACGTCGGCCACGGCCGGCCGAAGCCCCTGGACGTCAACGAGCCGCAAAGCCTGGCCATCGCCATTGCCGACCTGCGCCTGAAGTACGTGGTGATCACTTCCGTGGACCGCGACGACCTGCGTGACGGCGGCGCCCAGCACTTCGCCGACTGCATCCGCGAGATCCGCAAGCTGTCGCCGAACGTGCAGCTCGAAACCCTGGTCCCCGACTACCGTGGGCGCATGGACATCGCGCTGGAAATCACCGCCGCCGAGCCGCCGGATGTGTTCAACCACAACCTGGAAACCGTGCCACGCCTGTACAAGGCCGCGCGTCCGGGTTCCGACTACCAGTGGTCGCTGACCCTGCTGCAACGCTTCAAGCAGATGATGCCGCACATTCCGACCAAGTCCGGCTTGATGCTGGGCCTGGGCGAAACCGACGAGGAAGTCATCGAAGTCATGCAGCGCATGCGCGAGCACGATATCGACATGCTGACCCTCGGCCAGTACCTGCAGCCGTCCCGCAGTCACTTGCCGGTGCAGCGTTTCGTGCACCCGGACGTCTTCGCCTGGTTCGCCGAGGAAGGCTACAAGATGGGCTTCAAGAACGTGGCTTCCGGGCCGTTGGTGCGTTCGTCCTACCATGCCGACGAGCAGGCCAAGCTGGTCAAGGCTGAACTGCTGGGAGCGTAACCCTTGAACCGTCGTCGACCCGTGCAGGCTTCCTATCAGGTCCAGAGCGCGGTGCCGGCGCTACGGCAGGGCGGGGTGATCGGTTTGATCGCCCCTGCCGGTCCTGCTGCCCTTGACGTGCTCAGGGCGCAGGCGTGGGTTCAGGCCCGCGGTTATGAGCTGCGGATCTTTCCGGGTGTCTCGCAACGGGACGGTTACCTGGCCGGCAGTGATGAAGTCCGCCTGCGCGACTTGCACGACGCCTTTGCCGATCCTGAAATCGATGTGATTCTCTGCCTGCGCGGGGGTTATGGTTGTCCGCGTCTGTTGGACGACATTGATTTCGAATTACTTAAAAAACATCCAAAAGCCTTGGTCGGTTACAGCGATATCACTGCGCTGCACCTGGCGATTGCCCGTTATGCGGGGTTTATGACCTTTCATGGACCGTTGTTCAATGCGGATCTGCTCGGGGACAAGCTGCCACCGACCGAGTCCTCGTTGTTCAACCTGCTGACCGGGCAGGTGCGCGCGGGTAGCGTGTTCGAGCATCCCGCGGCGTTTCCACTGACCACCGTGGTTCCGGGTGCCGCTTCGGGGCGCTTGCAAGGCGGCAACCTGTCGTTGATCTGCTCCACGCTGGGCACGCCCTATGAAATCGACACCAATGGCTTGATCCTGCTGATCGAGGACGTCAATGAGCCGCTGTACCGGGTTGACCGGTTACTCACACACCTGCGCCTGGCGGGCAAGCTGGAAGGCCTGAGGGGCGTGTTGGTGGGGGATTTCGCCGGGGTCGACCCGGATGCGCTGGCGCGCTTGCTCAAGCAGGAACTGGGACCCTTGGGCATTCCGGTGCTGGCGGGTTGGCGCAGCGGGCATTGCGACCCGAACCTGACGTTGCCGCTGGGGGCGCAGGTGAGGTTGGATGCCGATGCGCGGCAGTTGGTGTTGGAGCAGGATGTAGTGCGCGCCGAATAACCTGGTTTTATCCACAATCTCACGGCTGATCGCATTCCTTGTAGGAGCCGGCAAGCCAGCTCCTACAGAGGAGAGGGCAGTGCGCTTCTACCGGCTACGCAAGCTCTCCAGCAGCTTGTGATTCGGATAGCCGTCCGCCGGCCAGCCCAACACTTGCTGGGCCCCACGAATCGCCTTGCGGGTATTCGCCCCGATAATCCCATCGGGATTGCCGGCGTCATAACCCTTGGTGCTGAGCAGGGTCTGCAACTCGATCCGCTCGGAACGGCTCAACGGCAGGTCATCCTTCGGCCAGTCGCCACGAATCAGACCCGCACCACCGAAGCGTTGGGACAACAAGCCCACCGCCAGCCCATAGGACGACGAATTGTTGTACTTGAGGATGGCGCGGAAGTTATCCAGCACCAGGAACGCCGGGCCGCGATAACCGGCCGGCAGCAGCAGGGCGGCGGACAGTGAGGCCGAGCCATTTGGCAATACGGCGCCGGCTGGCAAGCGAATGCCCATTTGCAGCCACTCGTTCACCGTCTTGCGGATCGTGCCGTCGGCCTGGGCGTAGTCGAAGGCCTGTGGCAGCACCACTTCCAGTCCCCACGGCTGCCCACGCTGCCAGCCGGAGCTTTGCAGGTAGTTGGCGGTGGAGGCCAGCGCATCGGCCGAGTCGTTCCAGATATCGCGGCGACCGTCACCGTCGAAGTCCACCGCGTAGCTGTTGTAGGTGGTGGGGATGAACTGGGTCTGGCCCATGGCTCCGGCCCAGGAACCGAGCATCTGCTCAGGCTGGATATCGCCATGCTGGATAATCTGCAGCGCCGCCAGCAACTGGGCCTGGGCGAATCCCGGGCGGCGGCCTTCATAGGCCAGGGTCGCCAGCGAACGGATCACCGACTTGTCACCCTGGAACTGGCCGAAATTGCTTTCCATGCCCCATACCGCCACCAGGGCCTCACGGTCGACACCATAACGTTGTTCAATGCTCGCCAGCAGTGCGCTGTTCTGTACCAGCAGGGCCTGGCCCTTGCGCACACGCACGGGGGACAGGGCGCCGTCGAGGTATTCCCAGACCGGACGGGTGAATTCCGGCTGGCTGCGGTCGGCCTTGATCACGCTCATGTCCGGGGTGACACCGGCAAAGGCGGTATCGAAGATGGCGGGCGTGATGCCGGCTCTCAGGGCTTCGATACGGAAGGCGGACATCCATTCATCGAAGCTTTGCGCAGGCTGGATAGTCAGGTCGTCATTGACCTGTGGTTGGGTAGTGACCGGGGCTGCGGGGAGGGTTTGCAGCGGCTCGGCATCGGCGGCGGTCGGCTTTTCCGCGCAGGCAACTAACAGGATGAAGCTGGTGGCGGCGAACAGTCGACGTAGGGGACGACGAAGGGTAAGGCAAAAGGGCATGCGCGGGTCCGGATAATGCGAATCAGGTGCTGACCTTACCATGCTTGAGGGGGTGGAGTCGTGATGGCGCTCTATGCTTTCAGGCCGCCAGAAAGTAAGAAGCCTCCCAGCTTTTAGACTGGAAGGCTTCGCGGCGGTAGCTGCCTTTGCCCTTCGCCGGTTGTTCCTGACGGCTGCGGAACAGTGGCTGGGCGATGATGGATTTGGCTTTATTGGGACGCTGCCGGGACGGCTTGCTCATGGACTTGCACTCTTGAGGTGTGTTGAAGAGTGCGAATCATCGGGCAGATGTGGCTGTCTGTCCAGTGGGGGCATTTGGCTATGCTGGCGGTTATTCCGCTGGCAATGCCAGGCGTTGTCCACACATCAACAGGCTCAGCCGACTCAGGCTGCTCCATGGGGAGCCCGCCGCCTGGCCCTTGATCTGCGCGTCGATGCGTTGCGCGTCCAGCAACAGCTGGCTCCAGCGTTGTGCCGAGTGCCGTTGCAGGGCCTTGCTCATCAGCGGCTTGCGTTTGTCCCAGACCGGGGGACGGGCCTGGCTGAAGGCCTTGTCCAGCGGTGTGCCCTGGCTGTATTGCAGCGACAGGTTGGCCAGCAGCCGCAGTTCCCGGGCCAGGGCCCAGAGAATCACCGGCGGCTCGACCCCTTCGCCGCGCAACCCTTCGAGCATCCGCAGGGCATGGGCGGCTTCGCCGTTAAGCACCGCATCCACCAGGCCAAACACATCGAAACGAGCACTGTCGGCCACGGCCGCCTGCACCGTTTCCACGGTGATCTGTCCACCCTCGGCCATCAGCTTGAGCTTTTCGATTTCCTGGGCAGCGGCCAGCAGGTTGCCTTCGACCCGTGCGGCAATCAGTTCCACCGCGTCCTGCTGGGCCGAAAGGCCGGCCTGGGACAGGCGCTGGCGAATCCACTGCGGCAGCTGCGCGGCGTCCACCGGCCAGATCTGGATGAACTGGGTGTCCTGGCCTTCGACCAGGGCCTTGCCCCACTTGGTCTTCTGGGCGCTGCCATCGAGCTTGGGCAGGCTGATCAGCAGCAGGGTGTCTTCGGCCGGACGCGAGCAGTATTCGATCAGTGCCGCGGCGCCCTTGTCCCCGGGCTTGCCCGAAGGCAGGCGCAGTTCCAGCAGGCGTTTTTCGGCGAACAGCGACATGCTGGCACCGGCTTGCAGCAGCGTGCCCCAGTCGAAGTTGGCGTCGGCGCTGAACACCTGGCGTTCGTCGAAACCCTGTTGGCGAGCGGCACTACGAATGGCGTCGGCGGCTTCCTGGCACAGCAGCGGATCGTCGCCGCTGATGACGTAGACCGGCGCAAGGCTGCCTTGCAGGTGTTTGGCGAGTTGGGCGGGGGCGAGTTTCATAGGCGGGCAACGGCGGGGCGCCCAGGGCGCCCCGACAGGCCTATTGCTTAGGCAGTTGCAGCGGCGATTGCTGCGGCTGCGACGCTTCGTACTTGCGCGCGGCTTCCAGGGCGTCGGCATCGGCCTTGGCCTTGTTGTCGGCGGTCTGTTGCAGGGCGTCCAGTTGCTCCGGTGTCAGCAGTTGCAGGCGCAGGACCATCTGTTGAATCAGGTCACGACGCATTTCCTTGCGCAGCTGACCCGCCTCGGCGTCGCCGGCAGTGATGTTGTTGCCGTCGTGCACGTAGTACTTCTGTATTTGCAGCTTGCCGGTCAGCAGTTGCAGGTCGTGGTCGCCACGGATTTCATAGTACAGCGCGGTATTGAGCTCGTACTCGGCGTTGCGGCCGGAGCCCGAGTAGGTCGCGTCACGCTGGGTTTCCTGCTCGTCGGTCAGGACCAGCTTGTAAGGCGCGCCGCTGTAGACCTTGACGCCGCTGTGCTCGAGGACCTGGGTCAACTGCTTGACCGTGTCGCCATAGGCGTTACGGGCACTGACCGACAGTTCCTTGATGGTCAGTTGGTTGGTGCCGGTGCCGCGCAGCTGGAAGCCGCAGGCGCTCAGCAGCACGGCGAGGCCCATTACCAGCAAATTGCGTTTGATCATCTTGTTGCTCCCCTTGAAACCCTGTGGGTCGACGGTGCGACCGCGGAAGTCTTGCAAGGCGCCCGCAACAGCAGGCGCCCGATCCTGTTCAGCTGGCGACAATATTGACCAGTTTGCCGGGCACGACGATCACTTTACGAATCGTCAGGCCATCGGTGAAGCGCAGTACGTTTTCGTTGACCCGCGCCGCCGCTTCGATTTCTTCACGGCTGGCGCTGGCCGGCATGTCGATCTGGCCACGCAGCTTGCCGTTGACCTGGATCACCAGTTGCAGGCTGTCCTGGACCAGCGCGCTGTCATCCAGCACCGGCCAGCTGGCGTCGATGATGGCGCCATCGTGCCCCAGGCGGTTCCACAGCTCGTGGCTGATGTGCGGGGTGATCGGGGCCAGCAGCAGGGCCACGGTTTCCAGACCTTCCTGGACCAGGGCTCGATCCTGCGCGGTGCCTTGCGGGGCTTTTTCCAGCACGTTCATCAGCGTCATCACCTGGGCGATGGCGGTGTTGAATTTGTGGTGCTGGCCGACATCCTGGCTGGCTTGCTTGATCGCCAGGTGGATCGAGCGACGAATGACTTTCTGCTCATCGCTCAGTGTCGCCAGCTCCAGCTTGCCCGGCAGGCCCTGGGTCACATGGGCCTGAGCCAGGCGCCAGACGCGCTTGAGGAAGCGGTGCGAGCCTTCGACGCCTGAGTCGGACCATTCCAGGCTCATGTCGGGCGGCGAGGCGAACATCATGAACAGGCGGCAGGTGTCGGCGCCGTACTGTTCGATCATCGATTGTGGGTCGACGCCGTTGTTCTTCGACTTGGCCATCTTCTCGGTGCCGCCGATTTCCACCGGCAGGCCATCGCTGATCAGCTTGGCGCCAATGATCTTGGCCTTGCTGTCGCGCTCGAGTTCGACGTCCGCCGGGTTGAACCAGGTGTAGCCGCCGTTGGCTTCGCGACGGTAGTAGGTCTCGGCGACCACCATGCCCTGGGTCAACAGGTTCTTGAACGGCTCGTTGGAACTGACCAGGCCTTCGTCGCGCATCAACTTGTGGAAGAAGCGTGCGTAGAGCAGGTGCAGGATCGCGTGTTCGATACCGCCGATGTACTGATCCACCGGCAGCCAGTGGTCGGCGGCTTTCGGATCGACCAGGCCACCCTCGTAGTGCGGCGAGGCGTAGCGGGCGTAGTACCAGGACGACTCGACGAAAGTGTCCATGGTGTCGGTTTCACGCTTGGCCGGTGCGCCGCATTTCGGGCAGCTGCACTCGTAGAACTCGGGCATGCGCGCCAGTGGCGAACCGGCGCCGTCCGGCACCACGTCTTCCGGCAGTACGACCGGCAGTTGGTCTTCCGGGACCGGCACGTCACCGCAGGTGTCGCAGTGGATGATCGGGATCGGGCAGCCCCAGTAGCGCTGGCGGCTGATACCCCAGTCGCGCAGGCGGAACTGGGTGCGCGAGGCACCGAGGTTTTTCTTGATCAGCGCGACTTCCATGGCGTCGAAGGCGCCGGCGAAGTCCAGGCCGTCGAACTCGCCGGAGTTGATCAGGCTGCCGTGCTCGCCATAGGCGTCTTGCCACGGTGCCGGGTTGGTATCGCCCGAACTGGTGCGCACCACCGACTTGATCGGCAGGTTGTATTTGTGGGCGAACTCGAAATCACGCTCGTCGTGGGCCGGTACGGCCATGACCGCACCGTCGCCGTAGTGCATCAGCACGTAGTTGGCAACCCACACCGGCAGTTGCTCGCCGGTCAGCGGGTGCTCGACGAACAGGCCGGTCGGCAGGCCTTTCTTTTCCTGGGTGGCGACGTCGGCTTCGGCGACGCTGCCGCCCTTGCATTCGGCGATGAACGCCTGCAGCTCGGGGTTGTTGCGCGCGGCCAGGCTCGCCAGCGGATGCTCGGCGGCCACGGCGACGTAGGTCGCGCCCATCAGGGTGTCCGGACGGGTGGTGAAGACTTTCAGGCTGCCGGCTTCGCCGATGGAGTCGACGTGGTACGGGAACTGGACTTCCATGCCACGGGACTTGCCGATCCAGTTGCGCTGCATGGTCTTGACCTGTTCAGGCC
This sequence comes from Pseudomonas gingeri, assembly GCF_013385425.1. GTDB lineage: Bacteria > Pseudomonadota > Gammaproteobacteria > Pseudomonadales > Pseudomonadaceae > Aquipseudomonas > Aquipseudomonas gingeri_D. The sequence continues at coordinate 42,959 of NZ_JACAQA010000004.1, forward strand.
AGCCCGGCAGTTCGTCGAGGCCTTCCAGCAGCTCATCGGCGTAGGCGGTGATCTTGAAGTAGTACATCGGGATTTCGCGCTTTTCGATCAGCGCGCCGGAACGCCAGCCGCGACCGTCGATCACTTGCTCGTTGGCCAGTACGGTCTGGTCCACCGGGTCCCAGTTGACGGTACCGTTCTTGCGGTAGATCACGCCTTTTTCGAACAAACGGGTGAACAGCCATTGTTCCCAGCGGTAGTAATCCGGCTTGCAGGTGGTCACTTCGCGGGACCAGTCCACCGCCAGGCCCAGGCTGCGCAGCTGGGTCTTCATGTAGGCGATGTTTTCGTAGGTCCACTTGGCCGGTGCGACATTGTTCTTCATCGCGGCGTTTTCCGCCGGCATGCCGAAGGCGTCCCAACCCATGGGTTGCAGGACGTTCTTGCCTTGCATGCGCTGATAACGCGCGATCACGTCCCCAATGGTGTAGTTGCGCACGTGCCCCATGTGTAGCTTGCCGCTGGGGTAAGGGAACATCGACAGGCAGTAGTACGTCTCCTTGCCTGGCTGTTCACTGACTTCAAAGGACTTTTGCGCATCCCAGAACGATTGGGCGGCGTTTTCGATTTCACGGGGCTGATAGTGTTCGTGCATGGCTACTTGTACTGGAAAGGGTGGCCTAATCCTCTTCAACGCATCCGTCAGGCGGTGCTGGAAGTGGAGTTACAGGAAGCGCCGTAGCATACATGACGCCGCTCTATCGAGGGAAACCCTGATTGCACCGCCCAAGCCGTTGGTCGCGGCGGTCGGCTGGTTTGCCGGACACCGCTAAGCTTGGAAGAGGGGGAGTGATTCTTATCTTCAATGAGGTGAGCGGATGGTGGAGTCGCAGCGATATGTCATGAAACCCGAGTTGTACGAACGTTTGATCGTCCGTCTGGGGCATGCCCTGGACGCAGCCAGTACGGCGGCGCGCTTGCGTGATGAGCGGCCCGCCGAGTTGGAGTTGCGTGGCTTGAGCCATGCCGAGTTTGAATTGATCAGGGCCTATCTGGATCTCAGTGGGCAGGATGTGCCTGTGCCGTTTTCCGTTTTGGAGTACAAGGTGCCACCCCGTTCGGCCGAGATCATCTGGTTGAAAGACAAAATGCCCAATCCCGGTTCGGCGAAGTTCAAGTCCGCGGGGGTCAAGTAAGGTTCGCCCGGCGGCGTGCTGTTGTCTGTCGCTAACCTGGCTTCGGTTTGAAGTCATTGTTCCAGAGGTTGTTGATTGACCCCGATGCACTTAGGCTTCGGGCATCTTCTGGAGGTGCCCGATGCCTGTTCGTTACATCCTTAAACAATTGTTCATGCCTCCCGGCCTTCTGTTGCTGTTGCTGTTGTGCGCCTGGTGGTTTCGACGCACTCGGCCGCGCCTGGCGGGTGTGTGTTTTGCACTTGGCCTGGGCGGGTTCTGGTTGATGAGCCTGCCGGTGGTGGTGGAGTGGGGCGCGCGGGCACTGGAGACGGTGCCGCCGCTTGAGCGCAGTGAGTGGGCGGGGCTGGCGCAGCGGGCCGATGCCATTGTGGTGTTGGGGTCGGGGCGTGAGCGCGGTGATCCGGCGTGGGGCGACGATCAGCCGACCGGCATCGGTCTGGAGCGCCAGCGTTATGCAGCGCGGTTGGCGAAGGCTTCGGGGTTGCCGGTGCTGACCAGTGGTGGTCTGCACTACGGTACGCCGCCGAGTGAGGCGGCGTTGATGGCGGCGTCGATGCAGAGTGATTTCGACGTGGCGGTGCGTTGGCAAGAAGGGCGCAGCACCACGACCTGGGAAAATGCCCAGTTCAGTTATGAGCTGCTGGCACCGCTGGGGATCAAGCGCGTGGTGGTGGTGACCCATGCCGCGCATATGTCGCGGGCGATGTGGAGCTTTGAAAAGGCCGGCTTTACCGTGGTGCCGGCGCCGGTGGGCTTTTTCGGGCAGGACAATGCGAGGCCGGCAGGAGGCTGGATGCCGGAGTTCAAGGCGATCTGGCGCAGTGGGCAGTTGATCAATGAAGCGGTGGGGCAGGTGGGATACAGACTGTTCTACCGTTAGATCGCAGTATTGAAGAAAACACCGAACCTGTAGGAGCAGGGCTTGCCCGCGAAGCTTTCAGCGGTCTTGAGGCCGCCTTCGCGGGCAAGCCCTGCTCCTACAAGGTTATGCGGTGTTTGGTCGGGCTCAGACCGTCTTGGCAATCCGGCTGGCCAGCAGGGCCCAGCCGAACAGCAAGCCACACAGGATGATCAGCGGCCACGAACGCCATTGCAGGTAAGGCGTCAGCTCGTGCATCGGCACCACTTCGCCGTACAGGATGCCCTGTTCGAACTGCGGGATGCGCGTGGTGATCTCGCCAAATGGGTTGATCAAGCCGGTGACACCGTTGTTGGTCGCCCGAATCATCCAGCGTCCGGCTTCCAGGGCACGCATCTGGGCCATTTGCAGATGCTGCAAGGGGCCGATCGAGGTGCCGAACCAGGTGTCGTTGCTGATGGTCAGCAGCAGGTCGCTGCGCGCCGACAGGCTGGCGGCGAACTCCGGGTAGACCACTTCGTAGCAGATGAACGGGGCGATCTGGTAACCCTTGGCCTGCAACAGCGGCTGGTCAGCCGGGCCACGGGCGAAGTCGGACATTGGCAGGTTGAAGAAGTCGATCAACCCACGCAGCAGCTCTTGCAGCGGCACATATTCACCAAACGGCACCAGCTTCTGCTTCAGATAGGTGCCATCACCTTCGCCGGTCACGGTGATGCCGTTGTAGTAGCGCTTCTCGTTGTCCACCACCTGGCGGATCGGTACGCCGGTGATCAGCGCCGAATGCCGATCCGCGGCGAAGCGGCCCATCATCGCCAGATAACCCTCGGCCGACTCCTTCAGTATCGGCACGGCGGTTTCCGGCCAGACCAGCAGGTCCACGCGCTTGGAGCGAAAGCTCAGGTCGCGGTATAGCGCCAACTGGGCATCGACCTGTGCAGGATCCCACTTCATGCTCTGCTCGATATTGCCCTGCACCGCCGCCACCGTCAGCGGTTCGCCCGCCGGGCTGGTCCAGGCGTGATGCTTGAGCGCGATCCCCGCCACCCAGGGACCGAGCAGCAGCACCACACCCACGGCGATAAAGCCCATGCGTCCGGCCTGGAGCAGTCGGCGGGCGTTGTATAGCAGCGCCGCGGTCAGGGCCAGGGCAAAGGAGATCAACCAGATGCCACCCAGCGGCGCGAGCCCCGCCAGTGGGCCGTCGAGCTGGCTGTAGCCGGAATAAAGCCAGGGGAAGCCGGTCAGGAACCAGCCGCGAAAGGCTTCCTGGCCCACCCACAAGGCGGCGAAGGCCAGGGCATCGGCCAGCGGCGCTTCGTTGCGGCGTATCCAGCGTGCCCAGAGCCAGGCGGGCAGGGCAAAGAACCAGGCGATGGCCGCTGTGAACGCGAGCATCAGGAAACCCGCCAGCAACACCGAAGCATCGCCGTAGGTATGGATACTCACGTAGATCCAGCTGGTACCGGCGCCGAACAGGCCGAACCCGAAGCACCAGCCGCGCCCCAGTGCCTGGCGCGGCGACAGCTCGCGCAGGCCGGCGTAGAACACACCCACCGCCAGCAATGCCAAGGGCCAGATATCGTACGGCGCCAGGGCCAGGGTGGTCAGTGCGCCGGCCACCACGGCCAGCAGGTTACCGGGCCAGCCGGGGCGGGTTAAGCGCAGCATGTGAATCCTTAGCGGCTAATGGGGGTCAGGCGGATCAGGTGGATGCGACGGCTGTCGGCATTCAGGATGCGGAAACGATACGCGCCGATTTCGGTGATTTCATTACGCTTGGGCAGGTGCCCGAACGCACTCATCACCAGGCCGCCGACGGTGTCGAACTCATCATCGGAGAATTCGCTGTCGAAGAACTCGTTGAAGTTCTCGATCGGCGTCAGCGCCTTGATCAGGAAGTCGCCACTGGGCAGGGGCTTGATGTAGCTGTCTTCCTCGACATCGTGCTCGTCCTCGATATCGCCGACGATCTGTTCCAGCACGTCCTCGATGGTCACCAGGCCCGCCACACCGCCGTACTCGTCGATGACGATGGCCATGTGATTATGGTTGGCGCGGAACTCGCGCAACAGCACGTTCAGGCGCTTGGACTCGGGGACGAAGGTCGCCGGGCGCAGCAGGTCCCTGATGTTGAAGGCGTCGCCGTTTTCCTGCAGCACCAGCGGCAACAGGTCCTTGGCCAGCAACACACCCATGACATCGTCATGGCTTTCACCGATCACCGGGTAGCGTGAGTGCGCGGCGTTGATGACCGACGGGAGGAATTCGCGGGGTGTCTGGGTCGCCTTGATGCTGATCATCTGCGAGCGCGGGACCATGATGTCCCGGACCTGCAGGTCAGCGACCTGGATGGCGCCTTCGACGATGGCCAGCGCTTCGCTGTCCAGCAATTTGTTCTGGTGGGCTTCGCGCAGGAGCTCCAGCAGCTCCTGGCGGTTTTTCGGCTCATGGGCAAAAGCCTGGGTCAGTTTACCCAGCCAGGACTTCTGCCCGTTGCTCGATCGATCTTCGCTCATAGCGATTTACTCGTATCCCTTGGTGGTGGAGTGATCAGTGTTCATCATCGATATAGGGGTCGGGGTGACCCAATTCGGCAAGCAACGTTCGTTCCAGTGCTTCCATTTCCTCGGCTTCCTCGTCATCTATGTGGTCGTAGCCCAATAGATGCAGACAGCCGTGAATGACCAGATGGGCCCAATGGGCCTCCAGTGCCTTGCCTTGTTCGCCGGCTTCACGCGCGACCACCGGAATGCAGATCACCAGGTCGCCCAGCAGCGGGATATCCAGCAATTCGTCCGGCACGTCGGCGGGGAAGGACAGCACGTTGGTCGCGTAGTCCTTGTGCCGCCAGGTGTGGTTGAGCTCGCGGCCTTCGGCTTCATCCACCAGGCGGATGGTCAGCTCGGAGTCGGCCGTGCGCTGGCGCAGGGCCAGTTCGCACCAGCGGCGAAACTCGGCGTCGGTCGGAGCGGGGGCGTCAGAGGCCCGTTGCAGATCAAGCTCAAGCATCGCGGCGGGCACCCTGGGTGTCTGCTTCGGCACTGTTTTCAAAGCGCTCGTAGGCTTCGACAATCCGCTGCACCAACGGGTGGCGGACCACGTCCTTGGGCATGAAATGGGTGAAGCTGATGCCCGGTACGTCCTTGAGGACCTTGATCACGTGGGCCAGCCCGGATTTCGTGCCCTTGGGCAGGTCGACCTGGGTGATGTCGCCGGTGATCACCGCCGTGGAGCCGAAGCCGATACGGGTCAGGAACATTTTCATCTGTTCGACGGTGGTGTTCTGGCTTTCGTCGAGGATGATAAAGCTGTTGTTCAGGGTCCGGCCGCGCATGTAGGCCAGCGGCGCGACCTCGATAACCTGGCGTTCGATCAGCTTGGCCACGTATTCGAAGCCGAGCATTTCATACAGGGCGTCGTAGAGCGGGCGCAGGTACGGGTCGATCTTCTGGGCCAGGTCGCCGGGCAGGAAGCCGAGTTTTTCACCGGCTTCGACCGCCGGGCGCACCAGCAGGATGCGGCGTATCTGCTCGCGCTCCAGGGCATCCACGGCGCAGGCCACGGCCAGGTAGGTCTTGCCGGTACCGGCCGGGCCTATGCCGAAGTTGATGTCGTTGCCGAGGATTTCCTTCACGTAGAGCTGCTGATTCAGGCCGCGGGGGCGAATCATGCCTTTCTTGGTGCGCAGGGCCACGCTGGCTTCGGCCACCGGGTTGTTGCGCAGGTCTTCGTCGCCCGATTCCTGCAGGAACAGGTGGACCATGTCCGGCGACAGCTCGGTACCCTTGGTTTCCCGGTACAGGCGGCGCAGCAGGTTTTCCGCGGAGGAGGTGAGCTTGGGTTCGCCGATCAGTTCGAACTGATTGCCGCGATTGCGGATCTCGATGGCCAGGCGTTGTTCGATCAAGCGCAAATGCTCGTCGAACTGCCCGCACAGATTGGCGAAGCGGCGAGCCTCGAAAGGCTCGAGGATGAAACGATGAGGTTCGATGGGTGCGTTCAAGGTCGTTTTTAGCCGCCCGACGGCAATTGAGATGAAATCAAGGATAACGCTAGCAGCCCGGGGGTGAAAGCTCTCATTGCAGCATCGAGCCGCGCAGTGAATGGGGTTGTGCCGCATCGATGTGCACGTCGATAAACTGCCCGATCTGCTGGGGATTGTCGCAGCGGAAGTTGACGATACGGTTATTCTCGGTGCGGCCCTGCAATTCTCCGGGGTCTTTCTTCGAATAATCGGTCACCAGGATGCGCTGGATCGTACCGACCATTTGTCGGCTGATCTCGAATCCCTGCTGGTTCAGGCGATGTTGCAGGGTATTGAGGCGCTCTTTCTTCACCGCTTCCGAGGTTTCGTCCGGCAAATCCGCCGCAGGCGTACCGGGGCGCTGGCTGTAGACGAACGAATAGGAGAAGTCGAAACCGACGTCTTCGATCAGTTTCATGGTCTGCTGGAAGTCTTTCTCGGTTTCGCCGGGGAAGCCGACGATAAAGTCCGAGCTGATGCAGATGCCCGGCACGGCGGCGCGCAATTTGCGCAGCTTGGACTTGTATTCCAGCGCCGTGTGGTTGCGTTTCATCGCCGAAAGAATCCGGTCCGAGCCCGACTGCACCGGCAGGTGCAGGTGCTTGACCAACTGCGGAACCTCCGCGTGGGCCTGGATCAGGCTGTCGGAGAACTCCAGCGGGTGCGAGGTGGTGTAGCGGATCCGCTCGATACCGTCGACGGCAGCGACCACGCGGATCAGCTCCGCCAGGTCCGCCAGGCGGCCGTCATGGGTGGTGCCGCGATAGCCGTTGACGTTCTGTCCCAGCAGGGTCACTTCGCGTACGCCGTGTTCGGCCAGGTGGATGATCTCGGCGATCACATCGTCGAACGGCCGGCTGACTTCTTCGCCACGGGTGTAGGGCACCACGCAGAAGGTGCAGTACTTGCTGCAGCCTTCCATCACCGAGACATAGGCGCTCGGGCCGTCGATGCGCGGTTCGGGCAGGTGGTCGAACTTTTCGATTTCCGGGAACGACACATCCACCTGCGGCAGCTTGGTCAGCCGCGCGGCATCGATCATTTCCGGCAGGCGGTGCAGGGTCTGTGGGCCGAAGACCACGTCGACATAGGGCGCGCGGTCGCGAATGGCGGCGCCTTCCTGGCTGGCGACGCAGCCGCCGACGGCGATCACCATCTCCGGGTTCGCCAGTTTCAGTTCGCGCCAGCGGCCCAGTTGGGAGTAGACCCGGTCCTGGGCACGCTCGCGGATCGAACAGGTGTTGAGCAGGATGACGTCCGCGTCTTCGGCGCGGGCGGTGACTTCCAGGGCCTGGTGTTCGCCCAGCAGATCGACCATGCGCGAGCTGTCGTACTCGTTCATCTGGCAACCGTGGGTTTCGATGTAAAGCTTCTTGGCCATGGAGTTTCATCAGGTGGTTCAAAGAACCGCGCATTATAGTGGTCATCGCGCTTGCTTCCTAGCGCTGTGCGTTCGGCGGCTATGCTATAGTTCGCGCCCTCTTTTTTATCCCCCGATGTGTTGCCCGCCCACCATGACCAAACGTGAAGCCCCCATCTACAAGGTGATTTTCCTCAACCAGGGCCAGGTGTTCGAAATGTACGCCAAGCAGATCTATCAGAGCGATCTGTGGGGCTTCCTGGAAGTCGAAGAATTTGTCTTTGGCGAGCGCACGCAACTGGTGGTCGATCCCGGCGAGGAAAAGCTCAAGGCCCAGTTCGAAGGCGTGGTGCGCAGTTTCGTGCCGATGCATTCGATCGTGCGCATCGACGAGGTCGAGCGCCTGGGTACGCCGAAGATCAGCGAGGCGAGGGGGATGAGCAACGTGATGCCATTCCCGATGCCGATGCCCGACAAATAAGGCTCAGGGCAGCGGCGAGAACGGTGTACGGCCGTCAGCCGTCTGCAATTCCAGCAGGTACTTGCGGAAAATCTGCCCCAGCACCTGGGTCGCCATCTCCAACTGGTCACGGGGCATCTGCGCCGCGACCTCATCCGCCGTGTCCAGCGCATCCTCTGCGCCGTTGACCGCCGCCATCTTCAGCACGATATAGGCCTGGACGTTGTTGGCCGGCACACCCTCACCCTTGTAGAACATGATGCCGAGCTGGTATTGCGCCTGGGCGTGACCTTGCAGGGACGCCTGTTCGAAATGACTCAGGGCCTTGTTGAGGTCGTGTTGCGGGTTTTTCTCGTCGTGATAGAACGCGCCCAACTCGTATTGTGCCTGGGCATCGCCGCTCTTTGCCGCTTCTTCGCAGGCGGCCAGGGCCTCGGCGAGGTCCTGTGGCTGGGAGTTGAGGGTGCAACGGCCCATCGCCGGGATCAACAACGAGTTACCGCCTGCATAGGCCAGCAGCGGCTGAAGGAGCAACAGGCAGCCCAAGGCAAGGGCGCGGCCGGTGCGGTTCATGGGAATCGACGTACCTCTGAAGGGCGGGCGGACCCGGCCAGGGGATGACTATGGCGCGCATTATGAAATAAGCGGGGGCCACCTTACAAAGTCTTTACTCGTTTTTCTGCTGCGCGGGCGCTATATGGCCTTGTTTTGCAAGTATCTGCACAGAGGGCGGTAGGAAACTGGGTAAGTTTAGGCGGGAAAACCGACGTCGGCTGAAACCGACGTCGGGGACATCGGTTACTTCAGTGCGGCAAAAGCTTTTTCAGCTGCATCCAACGTCAGCTTCAACTCGGCTTCGCCATGGGCGATGGAGGTGAAGCCGGCTTCGAAGGCACTGGGCGCCAGGTACACGCCGCCGTCGAGCATCAGGTGGAAGAAGCGCTTGAAGCGTTCGGCATCGCTGGACATCACGTCGTCGAAGGTGACGATGTCGTCGGCACCGCTGAAGTACAAGCCGAACATGCCGCCGGCCTGGGTGGTCACGAACGGGATGCCGGCCGCGTCGGCGCGTTCCTGCAGGCCCTGGAGCAGGCGGCTGGTGTAGTCGCTCAGCTCGGCGTGGAAGCCCGGGCGGCTGATCAGGCGCAGGGTGGTCAGGCCGGCGGCCATGGCCAGCGGGTTACCCGACAAGGTCCCGGCCTGGTAGACCGGGCCCAGCGGGGCGATGCGGGACATGATCTCGCGCTTGCCGCCGAAGCAGCCCACCGGCATGCCGCCGCCGATGATCTTGCCGAAGGTGCTCAGGTCCGGCTTGACGCCGTAGTGGGCCTGGGCGCCGCCGAGGGCAACGCGGAAACCGGTCATCACTTCGTCGAAAATCAGCACCACGCCGTGCTGGTCGCACAGGGTCCGCAGGCCTTCGAGGAAACCTGGCGTCGGCGGCACGCAGTTCATATTGCCGGCCACGGGCTCGACGATGATGCAGGCGACTTGCTGGCCGACTTCGCCGAGCATCTTCTCGACGGCATTGATGTCGTTGAATGGCAGGGTCAGGGTGTGTTTGGCGAAGTCCGCCGGGACACCGGCCGAACTCGGCACGCCCTGGGTCAGGGCGCCGGAGCCGGCTTTGACCAGTAGGCTGTCGGAGTGGCCGTGGTAGCAGCCTTCGAACTTGATGATGCTGTCACGGCCGGTGAAACCACGGGCCAGGCGGATGGCGCTCATGGTCGCTTCGGTGCCGGAGCTGACCATGCGGACCATTTCCATCGACGGCACGATCGCGCAGACCAGGTCGGCCATCTCGGTTTCCATGGCGGTCGGCGCGCCGTAGGACAAGCCGTGTTCCAGCTGCTTGCGCACGGCATCGAGCACATCCGGGTGGCTGTGGCCGAGGATCATCGGGCCCCAGGAACCGACGTAGTCGACATAACGCTTGTCGTCTTCGTCGGTGACATAAGCGCCTTCGGCGTGCTTGAAGAACAGCGGGGTGCCGCCAACGCTCTTGAACGCGCGAACCGGCGAGTTGACGCCGCCGGGGATGTGTTTCTGGGCACTGGCAAACAGGGTTTCGGAACGAGACATGGGCAGGCTCTCAGGAGTCATGAAGTGAAGAGGGCATTGAAGGCTTGGGCGCGGCGGGTCACTTCCCGGGTGCTGTCGGCACCGAACAGGCCATGGATCACGGCCAGCAGGTCGGCGCCGTGGGCCACCAGCGGGGCGGCGTTGTCCAGGGTGATGCCGCCGATCACCGCGATCGGCAGTTGCAGTTGCGGGCGGGCGCGCTCCAGCAGCGCGACGTCGGCGGCCGGTGCACCGGGCTTGGTCGTGGAATTGAAGAAGCGCCCGAAAGCGACATAGCTGGCGCCTTCCCGGGCCGCCTGTTCGGCGAGCTCAAGCTGCGCGTGGCAGGTGGAGCCGATAATGGCCCGGCTGCCGAGCAGCGCGCGGGCCGGCGTCAGCGGGCCGTCGGTCTGCCCCAGGTGCACGCCGACCCCCAGCCGCGCCGCCAGTTCGGCGTCGTCGTTGATGATCAGGCGGGTCTTGTAGCGTTCGCAGAGCACCCGCAGGGCCTCGGCCTCCCGCAGGCGGCGGGCCTCATCGGTGCTTTTGTCGCGGTATTGCAGCAAGGTCACGCCGCCCTCCAGCGCCGCCTCGACATAAGACAGGAACTTGCCGGCCAGCAACTGGCTATCGGTGATGGCATACAGGCCGCGTAGTTTCATCGGGTCAGCCTCGGGGTGTTGGGTAGCGCTGAAAGTTACGAGCAGAAATCCAGGGGCAGGCGTCGGGGTACGAACTGGCCTTTGCCCAGTTGCTCGGCATCACGCAAGGTCCGCCAGGTGTAGTTCAGCGCGGTCTGTACGGCGCTGACCAGGCCTTCGCCCAGGGCCAGGCGTCCGGCCAGGGTGCTCGCCAGGGTACAGCCGGAGCCGTGGTAGCTGCCGGGCAGGCGCTGGCACTTGAAGGTCTGGCGGGTGCCGTCGCGGCTGTACAGGCGGTTGTGGATTTCGTCTTCATCGCCATGTCCGCCGGTGATCAGCAGGTGTTGGCAGAACGGCAGGAGTTTTTCCGCGCATTCGTCGGCGCTGCCCTCGGGCAACTCGGCGAGGATGCGGGCTTCCGGGAGGTTGGGGGTGGCAATGGTCGCCAAGGGAAGCAGGCGTTCGCGCATGGCATAGCCGACTTCGTCCTTGCCCAGGCGGCCGCCACCGCCGGCGCGCAGCACCGGGTCGCAGACCAGCGGCAGGTGCGGGTGCGCCAGGAGCAGTTCGACCACGGTGTCGACCATTTCCAGGGAGCCGAGCATGCCCAGCTTGACGGCCGCCACGGTCGAGTCGTTGAGCACGGCATTGGCCTGGGCCAACACCCACTCACGGTCGAGCACGCGGAAGTCGCTGACATTGACCGTGTCTTGCACGGTCAGCGCGGTGACCGCGGGAGCGGCATGGCAACCCTGGGCGAGCAGGGCTTCGATATCTGCCTGGAGGCCGGCACCACCACTGGGATCGTGGCCGGAGAGACAGAGGACAACGGGACGGGAGCTGTAGGTATTCATGGAGCGCGAGCTTACCACCAAACGCTTTTTTCGGGATCGTCCGCCCGGCGTTGAATTTGTCCCCTGAAGGTTTTTTCAGGGCGGCCGATAACCCTTGGTCATACAGCCAGGTTTTGTGCTGGGACGCCCGTTCTAGAGCCTTTGGATAAAATGTTTCAATGGTGTGTTTTAGCCATTAGTGGCTATGCTAGAGTGGATCCAAACGAATAACAGGTCATGAAGTTTCACGTCGTCTCAAAGGGAAGGGGGGCTCCTGACGCGACTTGATTGGCCATGCTGGGGCTGTATGCGCTATTTGCTGCTGATTTTGTTGAGCTGGCTGCCGCTGTCGGCGAGCGCGGTCGAGTTTGATGAGTCCACCCAGAGCCTGCCTCTGGGCCGGGTCATGCAGGTGTTCGAAGACGCGAGCGGCCAGGCCGATATCGCGCAGATCGCCTCGCCCGCCATGGCCCCACAGTTTCATGCGCACAACAAGACCTCGCTGAATGCCGGCTATACGCTCTCGGCGTTCTGGCTCAAGGTCGACCTGACCTACCTCCCCAAGGATCCCAGCGCCCGACGCATCTGGTTGCTGGAGTTGGCCTATCCGCCGATGAAACACATCGAACTCTATGTGCCTGACGCCAAGGGCAGCTATCGCCTGGCCCAGCGCACCGGTAATGAATTACCGTTCGCCAGCCGGCCGATCAAGCAGAACAACTACCTGTTCGAGCTGGCGTTCGCTCCCAACGAAAGCAAGACCGTCTACCTGCGGCTGCAAACCGAAGGCTCGATGCAGGCGCCACTGACCCTCTGGTCGATGCAGGCCTACCTCGAAGACGAACCGGTGCGTTTGTATGTCCTGGGGCTGATCTATGGTGTGCTGCTGGGGATGCTGGTCTACAACCTGTTCATCTACCTCAGCGTGCGCGACACCAGCTACCTCTACTACATTTTCTACATCGCCTCGTTCGGCTTCTACCAACTGTCGGTCAATGGCGCCGCGGCGCAGTATTTCTGGCCGAACAACCCCTGGTGGGCCAACGCATCGACGCCTTTCTTTATCGGCCTGGCGGGCTTCTTCGGTTGTCAGTTCACCCGCAGTTTCCTGCACACGGGTGCCCACAGTCGCTGGCTGGACCGGCTGTTGCTGCTGTTGATGGCCTACAGCGCGGTGGTCACGGCGATGTCGCTGTTGACCGGTTATGCCCTGGCCCTGCGCCTGGCGACCGTCCTCGCCCTGGCGTTCACCGTGACCATTTTCGTCGCCGGGATCAGTGCCTGGTATTGCGGCTTGCGGGTGGCGCGCTACTTCATTATCGCCTGGTCGGCGTTCCTGCTCGGCGGCCTGGTCAATACCCTGATGGTGCTGGGCTACCTGCCGAACGTGTTCCTGACCATGTACGCCAGCCAGATCGGCTCGGCCCTGGAGGTCGGGCTGTTGTCCCTGGCCCTGGCCGACCGGATCAATACCATGCGCGAGCAGCAGGCGCAGACCTTGCTCGAGTCCGGGCAGAAGCTGGAAGTGCTGAACCGTGAGCTGGCCAACAGTAACCGGCTCAAGGATGAATTCCTCGCCACCGTCACCCATGAACTACGCACGCCGATGAATGGTGTGATCGGCTCCCTGGAACTGATGCAGACCCTGGAACTGGACTCGGAACTGGCGCAATACCAGCAGACGGCGGCTGGTTCCGCGCGGGACATGATGCGCATGGTCAATGGCATCCTGACCCTGACCGAGTTGCAGGCCGGCCGGCTCAAGGTCACGACGCAGTCGTTCGGCCTGCGGCGCCTGCTGGATGGTTTGCAGGAGCAGTTTGCCGGTCGCGTCCAGGGCAAGGGGCTGCATTTCGCCATTGAGGTGGACGACAACGTGCCGGACAGTCTCCATGGCGACGCGCAGAAAATCCTGCAGTGCCTGGAATGCCTGGTGGACAACGCCATCAAGTTCACCCGTGAAGGCGGGTTGGTGTTGCGGGTGCGCGGCCGGCAGGTCGCGGAGCAGCAATGGGCCCTGTCGTTTGCGGTCATCGACAGCGGTATCGGTTTTATCGACCTGGATGAAGCCACGCTCTATCAACGGTTCTTCCAGCTGGATGGCTCGATGACCCGTGAATATGGCGGCCTGGGGATTGGCCTGGCGATCTGTCGGCAATTGATCGATCTGCTCGGCGGTCATCTCACCCATCAGTCGGAGCCGGGGATGGGCAGCCGTTTCCAGCTTGATGTCGAGGTCGAGGCGCTGATCCCGCGGGCGTTGCGGCCCTCGGCGCTGTCGGTGGCGCGTTATCCCTACGACTGTACCCTGTTGCTGGTGGATGACAACACCGTCAGCCAGTTGGTGGTGCGGGGCATGTTGCTCAAACTGGGGTATCGGGTGTTCACCGCGGTCGACGCCCGGGCCGCGCTCGATGTCCTGCACGGTCAGGCCGTGGATGGGCTGTTGCTCGATTGCCCGGCGCAGCCGGCGGACGAGGTATTGCTCTGTCGACAGTTGCGGGCGATGCCCGGCGGCGCCGACCTGCTGATCCTGGCCCTGGTCAGCTCGACCGAGGCCAGCGAACGCGAGCGGTGCCTGGCGGCGGGCGTCACGGACACCTTGTCCAAGCCGGTGCGTTTCGAGGAGTTGAAGAGCCTGCTGGCCCGTTGTCTATTGACGCCTGTACAGGGTGAAAGCGCCGGTACTTAGGCGCTTATGTCGCTTTTTTCGCGACGGTACGCGTGATTCACTGGGTTCCCTGGCCTTTCTCTGCGAAGCCATTTCTCAAAGGAGCCCGACATGAACCTTCATCAATACGCCGAAACCCACGAGGTCACCAACCAGCCGCCGTCGCTGGACGGGACCAACCTCTATCGCATCGACCTGCCGCTGCAAGAGTGGGCGCGGCGTTTCGGCGCCGGTTGGGCCGAATCGCGGATCGACGTTTATGGCGCCCTGGCCGGCGGGCCGCTGATGGAGGCGGGGTTTCTCGCCAACCAGAACAAACCGGTGTTCGTCAGCCATGACCGTTACGGCCATCGCCAGGACCTGGTGGAGTTCCATCCGGCTTATCACGAGCTGATGCGCACCGCCGTCGAACACGGCCTGCCGTCGTTGCCCTGGACCGATCCGCAGGACGGCGCCCATGTCGCCCGCGCCGCCATGACCTACCTGCACAGCCAGGCCGAGGCCGGCACCGGTTGCCCGTTGACCATGACCTTCGCCTGCGTGCCGGCCTTGCGTCTGCAAGCGGATATCGCCGGGCAATGGCTGCCGAGCATCCTCAGTACCCAATACGACCCACGCAATATCGGCATCGCCCACAAGACCGGGGCAACCATCGGCATGGCCATGACCGAGAAGCAGGGGGGGACTGACGTGCGCGCCAACACCACCCGGGCCTATCCGGTCGGCGCTGGCGGCCCGGGGCAGCCTTACGAACTGCTGGGGCACAAATGGTTCTGCTCGGCACCGATGTGCGATGCCTTCCTGACCCTGGCCCAGACCGACAAGGGCCTGACCTGTTTCCTGCTGCCGCGCCATCGCCCGGATGACAGTCGCAACCAGTTCTATATCCAGCGCTTGAAAAACAAGCTGGGCAATTGTTCCAACGCGTCGAGCGAAGTGGAGTTCCGTGGTGCTTTAGCCTGGATGATCGGCGAGGAAGGGCGCGGCGTACCGACCATTATCGAGATGGTGGCGATGACCCGTTTCGATTGCATGGTCGGCTCCAGTGCCTTGATGCGCCAGGCGCTGACCCAGGCCAGCCATCATTGTGCCCATCGGTTGGTCGGCGGGCGCGTGCTCAGCGAGCAGCCGCTGATGCAGAACGTGCTCGCCGACCTGGCGCTGGAGAGCGAGGCGGCGCTGGCCTTGAGCCTGCGCATGGGCCGGGCGCTGGATCATCTGGGGGATGAGCATGAGGCGAAGTTCGCCCGGCTGGTGACGGCGGTGGGCAAATACTGGATCTGCAAGCGTGCCCCGGCGATGATCAACGAGGCCGCCGAATGCATGGGCGGCGCCGGGTATGTGGAAGACAGCATCCTGCCGCGGCTGTACCGCGAAGCACCGGTCAACTCGACCTGGGAAGGTTCGGGGAACGTGCAGTGCCTGGATGTGTTGCGTTCGTTGTCCAAGGAGCCGGGCGTGCTGGAAGTGCTGTTCAGCGAATTGGGCGACGGCCATGGCGACAAACGCCTGGCCCGGCATATCGAACACTTGAAGCTGGCGTTTACCGACACCCACGATATCCAGTACCGCGCCCGGCAACTGACCGAAGACATCGCCCTGGCGTTGCAGGCCAAATTGTTGCTGGAGGCGGGCAATGCCGAGGTCAGCGATGGTTTTATCGCCAGTCGGCTAGAGGCCGGGGGACGAGTCTACGGCACCTTGCCCCGTGGAGTGAATGTCGAGGCTATTGTCGCTCGTTCGACGCCGCAGGGTTTTTGACGGGCGATTGCAGCGACCTGTCGCAGGGGGAAGGTGATTTTGAAGTTTCAAATGTGAAGAGGGAAACTTACAGTTTTCCTCTTCACAATGATCGGTTTCTATCAGCCTAAAAGGCGGGCGATGATGCCGGTACCGTCGGTTGAGCCCGAGATCAGTATCTTGTTGTCAGGTTGTACTTGAACGACAGGGGACGGTTGTGAACTGATGATCTGGAGTTCCTGGGTTCCGAAGTCCGCGTCCGGGGTGCCATCTTTTATATACCTGAGTAACGCAGACCGGGTGCTGCCAGGTGGTTGGCACAGTACGACGATTTTTTCGTCAGCTTGTACAGTGGCGCACAAGGCCTGCCATCCGTAGTCCAGTTCGCCGTTGACGAATATTTCCAGGGCTTTTCCCCCATTAAACGTACCATCTTCCTTACCATCTGAGTTAACACGTGACAGAAGAGGCAGTGCTCCTATCAGAGCTCCGTTCTCGCCTTTGAAAATATACCCGGCGGCCAATGTCTTTCCGTCAGGCTGCTGTGACAAGTGAATAAGCTCCACATGAACGCCCCCAGTGCTATCAATCAAAACAAACCCTTGGTTGAAACTGCCATAGCTCAAATCCAGCTCGCCCTTGTCGGTATAGCGAGCGATGAGCCCGCCTCTTTGGTAGATGCCGCCGACCAGGATCTTGTCTCCCTGGAGGGTCAGTGATTGAAAAGTGGCACCCTCCATTCCGTACACCAGGCCATTGTTGCCGAAGGTCACGTCAGGCTGGCCGTTTGCACTGAGGCCAAAAATCACACCGCCACGCCCGGCTCCAATATCAGCGGTTTCCGCGGCCACGAAAACCTTTCCATCCGGCTGAACCGCCATCCCCGTTCTGCGGCGACCAGAGTCCAGTTGGATATTGAAAGAGGTCATTCCGCTAGTGCCGAATATCAGGTCCAGACGGCCATCAGGCAGTAATCGGGCGAATAGCGCAGCGCCGAAAGGATTGAGGCCATTTCCTATGCCTGCGAATACAATGATTTTTCCATTTGATTGCACAACGAAATTCAATAGCGTGGCGTTATAGTTCTCCGGGAGGCGAGTATGGACAACACCTTGGTTGCCAAAGGTGTCGTCCAGAACGCCGTCTGTCGTGTGCCTCACGATGACCAGCATGTCCGATGACAGGATCGATCCAACCGACAGTATTTTTCCATCCGGCAATAATCTGGATGTGCCGTAGAAGGACTCGGACGCTAGCTGGATACGCACGATGCCTTGGGTTCCGAAACTGGGGTCGAAGCTGGCGGGAGCTTTGTTGTCTTTGGTTGATGGGTTCATTGAAGTAGACCTTGAGGGTTGAGAGGGGCCTCTACAACGCAATCAACGGTTAACTCCACATATCTCGGTACTGCGATTGGCAACAGGCACACGGGCTAGAAAACACCCAAAATACCTCTTTGTATACTGTCAGAAGTGACAGCTATCATTCGATTTATATCGATAGTTTTCTCTGATGATCAACGGCTTGGGGATATGGGTTTTGAACACCTGCATCGGCATACGGAGAGCTGATCGATCCATCTCAGGTCAACCCGAAGGGGGAGGAAGTAGTGCCTTTGGAGGGCGGAACAGGCAAGATGAAGGTCTGCAACATCAGAAGACAGGATGCTCTCCGTGACCGAAGCTTTTATTGTCGTGCAATCCCCCGAAGAAGCCGTGGACCGTCTGGCCGAACTCCACGAGCGTGCCACCAGCGCCCTGAGCCAGGCCCTCAAGCGTTACCTCAAGGACCGCGTCGAACCCGACGCCGAACAGCGTGCCGTATTCCGCTACCCCGAATTGCGCCTGACCTACACCTACCAGGGTGAAGTCCCCGCCACCACCCGGGCCTACGCCAAGGTCCAGTTGCCGGGCACCTACAGTGTTACCGTCACCCACCCGGCGGCGTTCCGCAAATACCTGCTGGAACAACTGGTGCCGCTGATGCGCGACTTCACCGTCACGGTGGAAGTGGGCGTCAGCGAACAGAATATTCCTTACCCCTATGTGGTCGAGCAGGGCGATGAACTGGCCGGCTCCGGCGTCACCGCCTCGGCCCTGGCGCGGGTGTTCCCGAGCACCGACCTGTCGGCCGCCACCGATGACATCGCCGATGGCCTGCACGACTGGGAAAATACCTCGCCCTTGCCCCTGGCCCTGTTCGACGCCGCCCGGGTGGACTTCTCCCTGCGCCGCCTGGTGCATTACACCGGCAGCGACTGGCGCCATGTGCAGCCGTGGATCCTGCTGACCAACTACCACCGCTATGTCGACCAGTTCATCCTCCATGGCCTGCAACAGCTGCGTGATGATCCGCGTTTCGTGCGCATGGTGTTGCCGGGCAACGTGATCATCGACCAGAGCATGGAGTACGGCGAGGCCCAGGCCGTGGCCGCCGGGGTGGTCTGGCACCGCTACCAGATGCCGGCCTACCACCTGCAGGCCGCCGATGGCCATGGCGTGACCCTGGTGAATATCGGCGTCGGCCCCTCCAACGCGAAGAACATCACCGACCACCTGGCGGTGCTGCGTCCGCACTGCTGGCTGATGATCGGTCACTGCGGCGGCCTGCGCCAATCCCAGACCATTGGCGACTATGTGCTGGCCCACGCTTATATGCGCCGCGATGGGATTCTCGACCGGGTAGTGCCGCCGAATATCCCGATCCCGGCCCTGGCTGAAGTGCAGATGGCTTTGCAACAGGCGGCGGCGAACGTCACCGGCGAACGTGGCGACGATTTGAAGAAGCGTCTGCGCACCGGCACCGTACTGACCTACGACGACCGTAACTGGGAGCTGCGCTGGGCCCAGGAGCGGCCGTTGATCAACCTGTCCCGAGCCGTGGCCGTGGACATGGAAAGCGGCACCATCGCCGCCCAGGGTTATCGTCTGCGGGTACCGTATGGCACCTTGCTTTGTGTGTCGGACAAGCCGCTGCACAGTGAGATCAAGCTGCCAGGTTCGGCGAACGCCTTCTATGAGCGGGCGGTCAGCCAGCATTTGAAGATCGGTATTGCGGCGGTGGACCTGCTGCGCACAGAGCTGCATTCGCTGCACTCGCGCAAGCTGCGCAGCTTTGATGAGCCGCCGTTTCGTTAAGGGCGCTGATTTTTGGCGGTCTTGAGGGCCTATTCGCGGGCAAGCTCCGCTCCCACAGTTCGATGTCGATCACGAGTTTTGTGTACGACACGAAACTCATGTGGGAGCGGAGCTTGCCCGCGAAGCTTTTGGCGGCCTTGAGAGTGTCATCGCCAGCAAGTCCATGGATGCGCTTGTGGAAATAATAGCCGGCACGCCCTAGCATGGCGGCTCCTGATCCTCAGATATCCTCTTTGCCATGTCTCGTCCACCCCGTCCCGTCGTGCGCCATTCGGCCGCGAAAACGCCTGTCGCGCCGCGTCGGGTCGCCAAGGCCCCGCCGGCCGAACCCAAGCTGATCCTGTTCAACAAACCCTTCGATGTGTTGACGCAGTTCAGCGATGGCGAAGGGCGCGCGACCCTCAAGGATTTTATCGCCGTGGGGGGCGTCTATCCCGCCGGCCGGCTCGACCGCGACAGCGAGGGCCTGCTGTTGCTGACCAACGACGGTCAGCTCCAGGCACGCATTGCCGACCCCAGGCACAAACTGGCGAAAACCTATTGGGTACAGGTCGAGGGTGTGCCGAGCGCCGAGCAGATCGAGCAGTTGCAAAAGGGCGTGGAATTGAACGACGGCATGACCTTGCCGGCCCAGGCGCGGCAGATCGACGAGCCCACTCTCTGGCCGCGCAACCCGCCGGTGCGGTTTCGTCAGAGCATTCCCACGGCTTGGTTGGAGTTGATCATTCGCGAGGGGCGTAATCGTCAGGTTCGACGCATGACGGCGGCGGTGGGCTTGCCGACCTTGCGCCTGGTACGGGTGCGTATCGGCGACTGGACCCTGGACGGCCTGGATCAAGGCCAGTGGCGAGAAGTGCCGGCGCGTCTGTAGCTTGTGGCGGCGTTAAAGCGAGCCTGACTCGATCAGCCCGATCACCACGCTCTTGATCACAAACGCGACGATGCCCAGGCCCAGTACGAAAAACAGGATAAAGGTGCCGAAGCGCCCGGCCTTGGATTTCTTCGCCAGGTCCCAGACGATAAAGCCCATGAAAATGACCAGGATGCTGACCAGGCCGGTCATCATCCATTCTTCGAAAACGGCAGGATCCATCAGACCTCTCCAGTACGAGCGGGGTGGAAAACCGTCCGATTATACGCCATGGGCGAGAACTGATCTGATCTCGGGCAATAAAGCGGTACGGCCATCAACTGCGCAAATGGGTCAACGGCAGTTCCGTGCTGTTGAGCACCTGGTTCAGCACAAAGCTGGAGCGTACGCTGGTCACCCCCTCGATACGCGTCAGGTGCCCCAGCAGCAGTTTCTGGTAGTGGTCCATGTCCGGCACCACCACTTTCAGCTGATAGTCGGCGTCCATCCCCGTCACCAGGCTGCACTCCAGCACCTGGGGCAGGGTGCGGATCGCCGCCTCGAAGTTTTCGAAGCGCTCCGGCGTATGCCGGTCCATGCCGATCAGCACATAGGCGGTCAGGCTCAGGCCGAGCATCTTGCGATCGAGCAAGGCCACCTGGCGGGAAATATAACCGTCGTCCTCCAATTGCTTGACCCGCCGCGAACAGGGCGAGGGCGACAGGCCGATACGCTCGGCCAGTTCCTGGTTGGAGATGCGGGCATCACGCTGCAATTCCGCCAGAATGCTCAGGTCGTATCGGTCGAGTTTGCTCATCGTCAGGGCCTTTCCAAGAACTATTGCGGTAAATTATCTATCTTAAGTTAAAAATTGCGCAAGAGATGTTTATTTGAGCAATGTTCGCAATCCTCTGCCGTCGCCCCGGGCCTATGCTTATTACCAGAATCACTGCCCGGACAAGTGTCCTGTCTCGCAAGCCTGTTCACATTCGAGACAGACACCCCAGTCCACTGCGGCCCGCCGAATCAGGCCAGCCGCGGCCGACAATCCCACAGGGTTGCGCCGGCCACCGGGCTACACGCTGTCCAGAAGACGGTGTGAGGTGAGCCGGCGTCAAAAGCGCCGAGCACGGACGAAGTTCTCAAGGGGAGGCCGACGGGTCTCCCTTTTTTAATGGGCGAAAAATAAGTTGCGCGACTGGTAGAGTGTCACAGAACCGGAATCCGCTTTCCCAGTCTTATGGTTAAGCCCTGAACCGCAGTGAGGAATGGAATGAAATCGCGCATCTGGCGTCTGGCAGGTGTTGGCTTGCTCTGTATGAGTGTTGGTGCGCAAGCACTGGCTGAAAACCAGGGTGATGAAAATCAGAAACATGAGGGTGAACATCGCCCTGAAGGGCGCCCGGGAGGTAACGAGGCGCATCCGCAAAACAATCAACCGCGTCCCCAGGCCCCGGCCCCACGGCCAGCCGCGCCGGAAGTCCGTCCCCCGGCTCCCGCTCCGCGGCCACCGGCTCCTGCTCCTGCGCCTCAGGTTCGCCCGGAGAACAATCAGCATTTCGAGCGGCATGACCAGAACCCTGGCGGCCAATGGCAAGGCCGGCCGCCGCAGAACGAGCCCAATCAGGCACCGCGTCCGGTACAGCAGAACAACCTGCCGATCCAGCCTCATCCCGACAGCGTACGCCAGACCCAGGAACCGGTGCGTGGCAACTATTCCGATATCCCCCGGCGCAACGGCAACGCCCCGAACTGGCAGGGTGGCAACAATAACAACCGTCCCGGCGGTAATTTCGAGCATCACGACGATCGTCGCTGGCCGGGTCGTCCCGACGGTCATGGCAATGGCTGGGGCCCGGGCCCGCAATATCGCCCCGGCTATGTGGTCGATCGCTTTCCGGATCGCAACTGGCGGGTGCCTTACCGTGGCCAGGACTATTTCTTCTCCGGTGGCTACTGGTATCGCCCGCAGGGCGCACGTTACATAGTCGTCGCTCCGCCACGTGGGATTCGCACCACCTACCTGCCTGACTATGCGCGGGAAGTCTGGATCGGTGGCTCGCTGTTTTTCCTCGCGGCCGGTGCCTATTACCTCTACCAGGAAGATACCCAGGACTACGTGGTGGTCGATCCACCGGCCGCCGCGCCACAGGTTGCGCCCGAGCCGCAAGGCAACGGCTACGATGTGGTGGCTTATCCGGCCAACGGCCAGAGCCCGCAGCAGGTCCAGCAGGATGGCGAGGATTGCTATCGCTGGGCGGTGCAGCAAAGCGGCTTCGACCCGGCCAACGTGACCTACGCGCCGGCACCGGCGGTGGTCCAGGCTTACCGCCAGGCCCAGGGTAACTGCCTGAGCAGTCGCGGCTATCAGGTCAACTACTGACGGATCAGTGGCGCGGCGTTACCACTTCCCGCGGGTCGGCGTGCACCAGCACCTCGGCCTGCGGGTAGGCGGCCTGGATGGCATCGGCGGCCTGGTCACTCAGGTCGTGGGCCACCGATAGCGTCAATTCTCCCGGCAACTCCAGGTGCAACTGCACAAACCAGCGGTTGCCGGAGATCCGTGTCCGCAGATCGTGGGCGCCCAGCACCCCGGGCACACTGCACGCCAGTTCCAGCATGTGCTGGCTGATATCCGGCGACAGCTCCTCATCCATTAGCACGGCGAAGCTTTCCCGGCCGATCTGGATCGCGCTCCAGAGGATATAGACCGAGATCCCCAGGCCGAACCAGGCGTCCACCTGCGGCCAGCCGAAGCCGGCGAGCACCAGCGCCAGCAGGATACTGGCGTTGAGCAGCATGTCCGAGCGGTAGTGCAGGGAGTCGGCGCGCACGGCGGTGGAGCCGGTCTCGCGGACCACCTTGTGCTGCAACAACAGCAACCCGGCGGTCAGGATCAGCGACAACACGATCACCCCGATGCCTATCCACGGGGCACCGATGGGTTCCGGGTTTTTCAGGCGCTCGAAGGCCTGGATCGCAATCAGCACCGCACTCACCGCAATGAACAGCGCCTGGGCCATGCCCGAGAGGGATTCGGCCTTGCCGTGCCCGTAGCGGTGATCGTTATCCGCCGGGCGCAGCGCGTAGTGCACCGCCAGCAGATTGAGAAACGAGGTGACGCCGTCGAGCAGCGAGTCGGTCAGCCCGGCGAGCATGCTCACCGAACCGCTCAGCCACCAGGCGGCGGCCTTGGTCAGGATCAGGATGCTCGCCACCCCGACCGAGGCCCGGGTAGCCAGACGTAACAGGCGGGCGTGTTCCGGGCTGCTGGTCATGAAGGCCGCGATCCTTTTTCAGTGTCCCCGGGCTCAGGCCGCGGGGCGCAGGTTGTACATCGCCAGTTGTTGCAGATTGCCTTTTTGCTGGATCAGGCGCGGGTCGTTCAACGGCAGGGTCTGGTGCAGTTCGGTCTTGAGAATCGCCTGCAGCTTGAGGTTGTCGACGTGGCCATCGGCGGTGATGGCTTCCTGGAGTTTTTCCGGGGCGATCTGTGCGGTCTTGCCGTGGGGCAGATAAATGGCGCCCGTGGCGAAGTCGATGCCGAACGCGATCAGGCCGGGGATAACGAAGAACAGGATGCCGATGGCGTCGAGACCGGCGATCAGCGGGTCGATCCGGCCTTCGATCTGGCCACGTCGGTCCGGGTAGAAAATCGAGCCGCAAGCGCTCAGTTGGGTCAGCAGGGTAGCAACCAGAACGGTGCCGATAACACGGGAAACAATACGCATGGATATCTCCTGAAGGAAACGTGAAGCCGCTGGGGGCGCGTCTGGATCAGTTGTTAAGACCGCGATTAAGACCGGGCAGTTCGCCGTTATACCCGGCTCTTTGTCCGGGAGCCACCCTGAATGCGTTGCTGATTGATGAAGTCTTGCCGGCTTTGTACCCGGCGCCGGGCCAGGCGCGTGATGAGCTGACAACCGCTTGCAAAGCCTTTGGCTTTGGAGGCCCGCGGGGTTCACCGTATAATTCACGGTCAGCCTGGGAGCCACCATGAATTCGTTGCCGATTGATGAAGTATTGCCGGCTTTGCGCCAGGCGTTGAACGAACGCCATGAGGCAGTGCTGGAAGCGCCGCCCGGTGCCGGTAAGACCACCCGGGTGCCGCTGGCGTTGCTGAACGAGCCGTGGCTGGCCGGGCAAACCATCCTGATGCTTGAGCCGCGGCGTCTCGCGGCCCGCGCGGCGGCCGAGCGACTGGCCAGTGAGCTGGGGGAAAAGGTTGGTGAAACCGTCGGCTATCGCATTCGCCTGGAAAGCCGGGTCGGCCCCAAGACGCGTATCGAAGTGGTCACCGAAGGTATTCTTGCCCGTCGTTTGAATGACGATCCGGCCCTTGAGGGGGTCGGGCTGGTGATCTTCGACGAATTCCACGAACGCAGCCTGGATGCCGACCTGGCCCTGGCCCTGAGCCTCAACGGGCGGCAGATGTTTCGTGACGAGCAGCCGCTGAAGATCCTGCTGATGTCCGCCACGCTTGAAGGCGAACGCCTGGCCGGTTTGCTGGACGACGCGCCGGTGGTACGCAGCGAAGGGCGGATGTTCCCGGTGACCTTGCGCTGGGGTCGGGCCTTTCAACCCGGAGAATTTATCGAGCCGCGAGTGGTGCAAACCGTGCACGAGGCGCTGGACGCCGAGCACGGCAGCCTGCTGGTATTTTTGCCGGGTCAGGCGGAGATTCGCCGGGTGCACCAGCAACTGGAGGAAAGCCTGGGCGGGCGGGCCGATGTGCTGCTGTGCCCGCTGCATGGCGAGTTGGACCTCGCGGCCCAGCGCGCCGCCATCGAGCCGGCAACCGCCGGCAAGCGCAAGGTGGTGCTGGCGACCAACATTGCGGAAACCAGCTTGACCATCAATGGCGTGCGGGTGGTGATCGATGCCGGTCTGGCGCGGGTGCCGCGTTTCGATCCCGGCAGCGGCATGACCCGTCTCGACACCCAGCGCATTTCCCGGGCCAGCGCCACCCAGCGCGCGGGCCGTGCCGGGCGTCTGGAGCCGGGGGTGTGTTATCGGTTGTGGTCCGAAGCCCAGCATGAGCAACTGGCGGCCTATGGCAGCGCGGAAATCCTTCAGGCGGACCTGGCCGGGTTGGCCTTGCAGCTGGCGCGCTGGGGCGTGGCGCCCGGCGAGCTGGTCTGGATGGACGCGCCGCCTGCTGCCGCTTATGCCCAGGCCCAGGATCTGTTGCAGCGGCTTGGGGCGTTGGCCGGTAAGGCCGGCGCCGAGTACGCATTGACGAATCACGGCCAGGCCATGGCCGAGTTGCCGGCCCATCCGCGTATCGCCCATTTGCTGTTGCGCGGGCAGGCGCTGGGGCTGGCGGCCATGGCCTGCGATGTCGCGGCACTCCTGGGCGAGCGGGATATCCAGCGTGGTGGCGGGGCTGACCTGCACACGCGATTGGCCTTGCTGGCGGGTGAAGAGCGGGTAACCCGTGGTGCTCAGGGGGGCGTGCAGCGTGCGCGGCAACTGGCGCGGCAGTATCGCGGCTACTTGCGCGGTTCGGCGAACGAACCGGTGGCTGATCCGGATCATCCGCGCTGGCTCGGGACGCTGTTGGCCCTGGCCTATCCGGATCGGGTGGCGCAGCAGCGCCGCGACGGTGGCGCGGAATACCGGCTGGCCAACGGCCGGGCGGCCTTGTTCAGCGAAACCGACAGCCTGATGAAACAGCCTTGGTTGGTGGTGGCCGATCTGGGCAGTCGCCAGGGCCAGCGTGAAGAACGTATCTACCTGGCGGCGGAGTTCGATCCGGGCCTGTTCGACAGCGTGCTGGCCGAGCAGGTGAGCACGGTCGACCAACTGGACTGGGATGAGCGCGAAGGTGTGCTGCGTGCCGAGCGCCAGCGCAAGGTCGGTGAGTTGATCCTCAGTCGCGAGCCCCTGACCGGGCTGGACGAGGCAGCGCGTAGCCAGGCGCTGGTCAACCTGGTGCGGCGCAAGGGCCTGGAACTGTTGCCCTGGACCCCGGAGCTGCGCCAATGGCAGGCGCGGGTGGCCTTGTTACGCCAGCTGGACCTGGACGGGAAGGGCGAGAGCGAATGGCCGGATGTCGGCGACAAGACCTTGCTGGCGACCCTGGAACAGTGGCTCAAGCCCTATCTGGGGCGGGTGTCGCGGCTCAGCCATTTCGCCAACCTGGAACTGTCCGGGATTCTTCACAGCCTGTTGCCCTGGCCGTTGCCACAACGCCTGGAGGAACTGGCACCGCATCATCTGAGTGTGCCTTCGGGTTCGTCGATCCGTTTGGACTACAGTGAGCAGCCACCGATTCTGGCGGTGCGTCTGCAGGAGTTGTTCGGCCTGGCCGAGACTCCGCGGATTGCCGGTGGCCGCCAAGTGGTGAAACTGCACCTGCTGTCGCCGGCCCGGCGCCCGGTACAGGTCACCCAGGATCTGGCGAACTTCTGGCGCAGCACCTACGCCGAAGTGAAGAAGGACCTCAAGGGGCGTTATCCGAAGCACTACTGGCCGGATGATCCCTTGGTAGCCGAGGCGACGGCACGGATCAAACCACGCAAGTAAGAGCCCGCCCAAACCTGTAGGAGCCGACGTGCTGGCGATGCGATTTTTCAGGCGACAGAGATTTCGCCCTTCAGACCGCTATCGCCGGCACGCCGGCTCCTACAGGGGCCGTGTTGGCCGCAGTAGCGCGCTCGGGGCTGGATGGCGACTACTGCGCCGCCGGCAACAGAAAACGCGCCAGCACCGGCAAGTGATCGGAAATCGTCAAGGTATCGTCCTGCCGCACCTGGGCCTCGACCCGCTTGAGCTTGGAGCTGTAGAAAAAGTAATCCAGGGTTCGATCCGGCCCACTGACGTCGGGGTCGTTCGGGTAAAACGTCAGCCACCGCTCACGGTCGATGCCGCTGGCTTCGTTGTTGCTCGGGATCATCGGGTACTTGTCCCATAACAGATGCAGTTCACTGTCCGCCGAGTAACCGCCGCGCAACCGTGGTGGCAGGCGCAGATACTGCCCCAGCGGCAGCAGGTTGAAATCACCGCCGATCAGCCACGGCGTGCCCTGGCTCTCGAACTTGTCGAGCAATTGCAGGGTTGCCGCTGCTTGCCTGAGTTGGGTGTCGTTCTGGGCAAAGGCCCCCAGTTGCGTATTGACCACCGCCAGCTGTCCGCCGTCGCTCAGCGGCAGGTAGTTCACCAGCAGCGCCGGCCGGGGCTCGAACTGGCGCTTGAGCAGATTGCCCGGTGCCAGGGGCAGTTGCTGGCGTTCGGCGTGTTCGACCTGATAGCGACTCAAGGTCGCCAGCTTGCGCCCGACACTGCCGAAAATATGCAGGTTCGGGACAAAGTCGGCTTTCCAGTCGAACGCCTGGGAACTGCAGGGATACAGGTCCGCGAGCCGTTCCTGAAGCAACTTCAACTGATCCTGGTAGTCGCTGGCCTTGGCATTCTCGTCGACTTCCTGCAACAGCACGATGTCCGGCTGCTCGTCGCGGATCACCCGGGTCACCTCGTCCAGGCTGAAAGCCATGTCTTCCGGGGTTGGACGATCGTCCGGGCCGCTGCCGTCGGGCAGGTCGTACCAGAACACATAACGTTTGCCCGCCAGGTACTGGAGGTTCCAGGTCATCACCTTGAGGGCCTGGCCGGGAACCAGCACCGGCGCCTCGGCGGTACAGCGCACGGGCAGGGTCTCGCGCTCTTCCGGGCGCCAGGTCAGGCTATAGACCAGCAGGGCGGCCAGGCCCGCGACAATCAGCAGGCCTGCCACCAGGTAACGTAATAGACGGGTCATGGGCCTCGGTTCAGTCTTTGGCGGAATTTTCACCGATCAGCATGTAGATTCGGAACAAGACGACGCAGCTGAACAGTTGCAGGAAACTGTGGGCGCTGTCGATGATCAGCATCAACACCGGGTTCTGCGGTGCCGGGTAGACACTCAGGCTCAACCCCTTGAGCAGCCAGAGTGGACCCATTACACACAAGATGCAGGTGAAGGTTAGCCAGAAGTGGCCACGGCTCAAGGCGAAGCTCTCCTTCATCGCCCGCAACGGCTCGCGCCCGCGCAGCACCAGCAGGTATTCGGAGAAGGCCAGGATCACGGTCAGCCAGATACCGGGAATGAAATACAGCGACAGGCCCAGCACGATGGCAATGGTATTGACCGCCGAGAGCAGCGCAAAGCGCGGCCACAGGCGCAGGGACATGGCCAGCAGATCGCGATTGGCTGGCGCTTCGCCACGGCTGCGGGCATCGAGAAACAGGATCAGCGCTGCCGTGTAGAGCGGATAGACCAGCAGTCCGGCCACCAAGCCATAGGCCGGTGAAGCATCCGGGCCCACAGCGTTGTCCAACACCTGCTGGAGCAAGGTTTCGAAGATCACCAGCGGCAGGCAGAGCAGGGCAATCTGGCGCAGGTTGCGCTGGAAAAAATACAGGGAATCGCGGATTACATTGAACGGGTTCATCGGTTGTCTATCGCGCAGGCTGAGGCAGAGCCCCACTTTAACCGATGGCGCGGGCCGACACTCAAATGTAAACGTTAGGTAAGGACTATTGAAACTTCCAGTAACAACCCCATAACTGAGGGACGCCTGACCCGGTTGGGTCGAGGCGATCGATTTCTACCCGGCAATCTAATGAGGTCGCCATGAACAGCGAAGAGCAAACCCTGATCGATGGACTGTTTTCACGGTTGCAGCAAGCCGGAATGGACTCAGCCCCGCGTGACGCCCTGGCCGAGGCGCGGATCAAGGAACACCTGACTCGCCAACCGGCTGCACCGTACTACATGACCCAGTCGATCCTGGTGCAAGAGCACGCGATCAAGAGCCTCGACGAACAGAACAAGCAACTGCAGGCGCAGTTGCAGCAGCTTCAGGACGAATTGCAGCAGGCCCGCGCCCAGAGCGCCGCGCCGGCGTCGAGCAGCGGTGGTTTCCTGTCGAGCATTTTCGGTGGCAGCCGCGATCCGGCTCCAGCGCCTGCACCGAGCAATTCCGGTGGCGGCTGGCGTGAGCCGGGGCGTCCTGGGTTCAATGCTCCGCCACCGCAGCAGAACTACAACACCCAGCCCAACTATCAGCAGCCTGCCTACGCCCAGCCCGCGCCACAGCAGGCGGCCCCGGCGGCGCCCGTGGGTAGCGGCTTCCTTGGTGGCGCGCTGAAAACCGCGGCCGGCGTGGCCGGTGGCGTGATGCTGGCGGAAGGCATCAGCAGCCTGTTCCATCACAACCAGCAGCAACCGCAGATCATCGAAGAAATCATCGAGCCGAGCCCGATGAGCAACAACGGTGGTGGCGGTGGTTGGGGCGATGATCAGCGTATGGCCAACAACGATTCCTGGGGCAGCAATAACAACCAGGGTGGTTTTGCCGACGCCGATTTCGATGACGACAGTTCCTCCTTTTCTGGTGACGACGACTCCTTCGTCTGACCCTCTGTTTGGGTGAACACAGCCCTGTAGGAGCAGGGCTTGCCCGCGAAGAGGCCCTTGAGGCCGCCAAAAGCTTCGCTGGCAAGCCATGCTCCTACAGGTTTTTGCGTGATTCGCCAAATCTGCGTTCGCCGCCTCAAGCCCATCAGAGGCCTGAAGCGCTGACACTTACCCCGCCGATTATTCGCTGAACCTTCCCCCGGGCTGGCATACTGCGCACCTAATCGCTTCCGAGCGCTCGTCATCACCCGCCAGTGCGCTTTTGCGCCATGAGGATTCGCGGTGAAGAAAATCGCTGTGTTCGCCGATGTGCAGAACCTCTACTACACCGTTCGCCAGGCCTATGGTTGTCACTTCAACTATGCCGCTCTGTGGGCTGATATCAGCCAGCGGGGAGAGATCGTCGAGGCCTACGCCTACGCCATCGATCGCGGCGACAGCAAGCAGCAGCAGTTCCAGCAGATCCTGCGCAACCTGGGTTTTACGGTGAAACTCAAACCCTATATCCAGCGCAGCGACGGCTCGGCCAAGGGCGACTGGGACGTGGGCATCACCATCGATATCATGGACGTGGCGCCCCATGTCGACGAAGTGGTGCTGGCTTCCGGCGACGGCGATTTCGACCTGTTGCTCACACGCATCATCGACAAGCACGGCGTTGAAGCCGTGGCCTATGGCGTGCCGGGGCTGACGGCCAACTCGTTGATCCGTGCCGCGAGCCGCTACGTGCCCATTGAAGGCGCGTTGTTGTTGAAAAACTGAAACCGATTTTGCAAAGGGCTGGGCTTTTGGAACGTATTGCGGTCATCGACTTTGAAACCACGGGCATTACACCGAACGCGGGGTGCCGGGCTACGGAAATCGCCGTGGTCATCCTGGAACAAGGGCGCATCGTCGACCGTTACCAGAGCCTGATGAATGCCGGCGTGAGAGTGCCGGCCTTTATCGAACAGTTGACCGGCATCAGCAACGCCATGTTGCGCACCGCACCGTCGGCGGAGCGGGTGATGAACGAGGTCAACGAGTTTGTCGGTACGACTCCGTTACTGGCGCACAACGCCGCGTTCGACCAGAAGTTCTGGGATTACGAACTGGGTCGGATCAAGCGCACTCGGTTGCAGAACTTTGCCTGTTCGTTGCTGTTGGCACGACGTCTGATGCCGGCGGCGCCGAATCACAAGCTGGGTACGCTGACTGCGTTTGCCCGCTTGCCGCACACGGGGCAGGCGCACCGGGCCATGGCCGATGCCGAGATGGCGGCGAACCTGCTGGCGCATATGGCCGGCGAGTTGCGCGACAAACATGGGGTACAGGCGTTGTCCCATGATTGGTTGTGCAAATTGCAGAAGGTGCCGGCGGCGAAGATCGGTGAGCATTTGAAGCGCTATCGGGGCGTCTGAAGACGCTGCTGTGATATTGCAATTTGTCGTGTGGTTTTTAGGAAATGTCGTACTGCGGGTGGCGATCTGTGCTGTCTTTTCCGAGCGGTGCAGTGGCGTTAGCCTTTGTCCTGTCATCGCCAAATCGGTGACAGGGCGTAGGAACCCTTGCAATTGACTCTTTCGATACTGAACAGCCACCATACTCGCTGGTTTTGTCGCCAGTGTTCCCCTCATGGTGGCCGTGCGCGGGCACGTTGATTCGTGGCCGAGTGTCCGAGAGAGCTCGGTTCCTACCCCGCGTACGGCTGCCACCCAAGTCCGTAGGAAGGCTTTTATGGCAGCTCCTTGAATCTCTCGGAGTATTCCAAAATGGAAAAAGTCATTCTCGAAAGCCACGCTGAAACCATACAAAAACATCTTGATGACGGCGCTGCTACTGATGCGTCAAAGCCGCTTGGTCTTGCCGTTAACATTGCTTTCGAACCACACATTTTTACCCACCATCATCTAAAGCTCCGGGCCTTGCTCCTGCATGACGAAGCCTGGTTCTGCGCCCGTGATATCGGGCATCTGATGGGAATCGAGTGGCATGAACGCAAAGCCATCAAGCTCGATCCGGATCAGCGGCGAGTGCTGAAACTTAAGGGTAGCGGCCGATCTGAAGATCATCTGATGCTCAGCGAATCCGGCGTCTACGCGATGTTGGTCTATCACTACCTGCCGGAGAATCGCCATCTGCGCCAATGGCTGACGCATCAGGTGCTGCCGATGTTGCGCGGCCAGCCGCAGCCGGCGTTGACCCAGGCGCCGAGCCTTGGAATTCTGGAATGGGATGGCGGTGCGTTGAGTCTGCTGCACTGGCGCAAGGAGCCGTGGATTCGTCTGCGTGATATGCCGCAGGTGGTGCCGGTCAGTGGGTGTGGCAGCGTCTGGTAGCTAGCGACCATTTGAAAGCTGAACGCCGCGCTGGGAACAGTGCGGCGTTTTGGTATCCGAGCACCCTAGTTGAGATCTTTAACCAGGCAGTAGTGCACCAACCAGTCTTGCACGTTCTGGACTTGATTCAATATCAGGTGTATGACGGCGACGTCGTTAATGGTGTCGTAGCTGTAGATGACACGGTAGGGGTTGTAATTCAGTTCCCGGTACTGCAAAGCGCCCAGTTCTGCCGCTTGTTGGCAGAGCTGCCCAGATTGAGGGTGATCGCTGAGTCGCCGGTCTATTTTATCTTCAAGATCACCAAAGTATTTTGAAGCGGTCTGAATGCCTACTTTGTCGGCGAGATAAAACTCTTGCGTGTCGATTGAGCTGATGGCCGTGTTAGTGAAAACGATTTTTGTCATTTTCTGGCTCTGCGGGCCCGCATTTCATCAGCTGTCAGGAACTTACCTTCCGAGTATTCGCGGGAGCTGATTGCGAGCAGCTTGACCAGCGCCAATGCCTCGTCTCGACGGACGCGGTCCTCATAGGATTCGATGACGTAAGCGGGCTTTCCATTCTGCGTAACGATCATTGGTTCTTGAAGATCCAGATCGGAGGCATGGGATTTCAGGTAGCTGATTGTCTCGACTCGCATGAGTGGGTGTCTCCATCGCGGCACGAATATTTGCGTTAGATAGTCAGGTTGGGCTCTGGCACGTTGCGCAGTATGACCTGAATTCGGCCTGAATTTGAACCGTTCGTAAGATTTTCTCCCGAATCTATCATCCCTTTGTTTTTCCATTCATGTCCAAATGCCCCAACGGCACCCGCCGCTCAATCGCGCTCGACAGCACAATCGAGGTCTTGCTGAAGCCGAACTGGGCAATCCGATTGATCAGTTGCTCCAGCTCCGCCATGCTTCCCACCGCGGCCTGCAGAATCACGCACGGGTCCCCGGTCACCCGATGGCATTCGGTAATCTGCGGAATCTGCGCCAGGTCGTCATAGACCTGTTGCTTGCCATGCTGGTTGAGCCGCAACTCGATCACGCACTGGATCGGCAAACCGATCTTCGCCAGGTCCACCTTGGCCTGATACCCGGTGATCACCCCACTGCTTTCCAGCTTTGCCACCCGCTCCGCCACCGCCGGCGCGGACAGGTTGACCTTGCGCGCCAGTTCGGCGAACGAGGCACGGCCATTGTCCAGCAGCTCACCCAGGATCAAACGGTCGTATTTATCCATCCACAGGCTCTCTATTGTGCGGGCTTTCGAAACAATGGTCGAAACCCCTGATATCCATGCTTTACAAAGTGTACTGGCCTTATAACACGGTTTTGTAACTTATTATTTTCCAGGCGCCTTTCTAGAATAAGCCTCCCTTGCCCTGCCTGGATCCGCCCCCCATGTCTGCCCCACGCCGTTTCCCGTTACCGCTGATCGGTGCTTTTTTTGCGTTGTATTTCATCTGGGGCTCGACCTACCTGGCCATTCGTATCGGCGTGGAATCCTGGCCACCGTTGATGATGGGCGGCATCCGTTTTGTGATCGCCGGCAGCCTGCTGTTTGCCTATCAACGTCTTCGCGGCGTACCGGCACCGACCTGGCCGCAATGGAAAGCAGCGGCGGCCATCGGCGTGCTGCTGCTCAGCTTCGGCAATGGCGCGGTGACCCTGGCCGAGCATATGGGCGTGGCCTCGGGCGTCGCCGCGCTGACGGTGGCCACGGTGCCGCTGTTCACCTTGCTTTGCGGCTATTTCTGGGGCAACCGCAATACCGGTCTTGAATGGGCCGGCATTGTGCTCGGCCTGATCGGTATCGCCCTGCTGAACATGGGCTCCAACCTGCAAGCCAGCCCGCTCGGTGCCGGCCTGCTGCTGTTGGCCGCCGCGACCTGGGCCTTCGGTTCGGTGTGGAGCAAGCACTTGCCGCTGCCCCAGGGCGGCATGGCCAGCGCGGCGGAAATGCTGGTGGGTGGCGTGGTGTTGCTGATGGCCAGCTTTGTCCGCGGCGAGCGCCTGACCCAGATGCCCTCGACCGACGGCTGGATCGCCATGGCTTACTTGACCGTCTTCGGCTCGATCATCGCCTTCAACGCCTATATGTACCTGTTGAAGCATGTGCGCCCGGCGGCGGCGACAAGCTATGCCTATGTCAACCCGGCTGTGGCGGTGCTGCTGGGCATCCTCTTTGCCGGCGAGCACATCGGCTGGCAGGAGTGCATGGCCATGGGCGTGATCATCAGCGCCGTGGTGTTGATCGGTTTACCGCAGTGGCGCAAGCCGAAAGAGGCCTGACAGGGTAAACTGCCGCGCATTGCTTTACGGCGCTGACACTTTTTCCTACGGTACTTCCATGACATTCGCCACACTCGGCCTGATCGAACCCCTGACGCGGGCCCTGGACACTCTGGGTTACCAGACCCCCACACCGATCCAGGCCCAGGCCATTCCCGCCGTATTGGCCGGTCGCGACCTGATGGCCGCGGCCCAGACCGGTACCGGCAAGACCGCCGGTTTTGCCTTGCCGCTGCTGCAGCTGCTGACTCTGGAAGGGCCGAAGGTCAGCGCCAACTCGGTGCGTTCGCTGATCCTGGTGCCGACCCGGGAGCTGGCCGAGCAGGTGCATGAAAGCGTGCGCCAGTACGCCGAGCACCTGCCGCTGAGCACCTATGCGGTGTACGGCGGCGTCAGCATCAACCCGCAGATGATGAAGCTGCGCAAGGGCGTCGACCTGCTGGTGGCGACCCCGGGTCGTCTGCTCGATCTCTATCGTCAGAACGCTCTCAAGTTCAACCAGTTGCAGACCCTGGTGCTCGACGAAGCCGACCGCATGCTCGACCTCGGTTTCCAGGAGGAGCTGGGCAATATCTACAAAGCCCTGCCGAAAAAGCGCCAGACCCTGCTGTTTTCCGCAACCTTCTCCGATGCCATCCGCCTGCTGGCCGGGCAGATGCTCAACGATCCGCTGAGCATCGAAGTCAGCCCGCGCAACGTGGCGGCCAACACCGTCAAGCAGTGGCTGGTGACGGTGGACAAGAAGCGCAAGCCGGAGCTGTTCGTGCACCTGATGCGCAAGCAGCACTGGAAGCAGGTCCTGGTGTTTGCCAAGACCCGCAATGGCGTCGACCAGTTGGTGGAAAAACTCCAGGGCCTGGGCATCAATGCCGACGGCATCCATGGCGACAAACCACAAGCTACCCGCCAGCGCGCCCTGGACCGCTTCAAGGCGAGCGAGATCCAGATCCTGGTGGCCACCGATGTGGCGGCCCGTGGCCTGGACATCGAGGACCTGCCGCTGGTGGTCAACTTCGACCTGCCTATCGTGGCCGAGGACTACATTCACCGGATCGGTCGTACCGGCCGTGCCGGCGCTACGGGTGAGGCGATTTCCCTGGTCTGCGCCGATGAGGTGAATCTGCTGTCAGCCATCGAGACCCTGACTCGTCAGACTCTGAAGCGTCAGGACGAAGCCGGTTTCGAACCGGATCACCGGGTGCCGGACACCGATGCCTCGGGCAGCGTGATCAAGAAACCGAAGAAGCCGAAAAAACCGAAAGCCTCCGGTGGCAAGCGTAACCTGGGCAAGTGGGTCGACAGCGGCGAGAAGCCGGAAGATGTGGTGCAGTCGATCAAACCGGTGCGCAAGGTGCCGGTGTTCAATACCGGGCCGCGCAAGCGCAAGCCGTAAGGCGAGCATTGATGCCGTGTTGGCTGCAGGGTCAACACGGTCATTGTAGGCTTGCTGGCGATGGCGTCCTTGAAATTGATGCAAGGTCCAAGGGCCTCATCGCCAGCAAGCCGGCTCCTACAGTTGTCCGCGTTATCCTGGGATGAGCTTGTCTCGGGGGCGCTGCCGCAACCACTCCAGCATCCCTTGTCCCGCCACCCGCCCGCTGGCAAAGCAGGCCGTGAGCAGGTAGCCGCCGGTCGGCGCTTCCCAATCAAGCATTTCCCCCGCACAGAACACCCCGGGCAAGGCCTTGAGCATCAATCGCTCGTCCATGACCTCGAACGGTACGCCCCCGGCGCTGCTGATGGCCTCGTCCAGCGGACGCGCCTTGACCAGCGTCAGCGGCAGGGCCTTGATGGCGCTGGCCAGACGCGCCGGGTCGGCAAAGGTCTCGGCATCGGTCAGCTCCCGCAGCAACGCGGCCTTGATTCCGTCGATCCCCAACTGGCTGTGCAGGTGCTTGGCCATGGAACGTGAGCCGCGGGGTTTGGCGAGCGCGGCCTGGACCTTGTCCACAGGCTTGCCGGGCAGTAGGTCGATCTCGATCATTGTCTGGCCTTGCTGGTTGATCTGCTCGCGAATCGGCGCGGACAGCGCGTAGATCAGGCTGCCTTCGATGCCGCTGGCGGTGATCACGCATTCCCCCAGGCGCGGCGTGCCGTGGGGCAGGGCGATGGCGACGTTCTTCAGTGGCGCACCGGCGAACTTGCCGCGCAGAACCTCGCTCCAGGCCGCGACGTCGAAGCCGCAGTTGCTCGGTTGCAAGGGTGCGACCGTCACACCCTGTTGCTCAAGCAGCGGTAACCAGGCCCCGTCGGAGCCCAGTCGCGCCCAGCTGGCGCCGCCCAATGCGAGGAGCGTGGCGTCGGGGCGCAAGGTTTTTTCGCCCTCTGGGCTGTGGATAACCAGGCTGCCGTCGCGCCAGCCCAGCCAGCGATGGCGGGTGTGGATAACTACCCCGGCTTCCCGCAGGCGCTTGAGCCAGGAGCGCAGCAGCGGGGCGGCTTTCATATCGCTGGGGAAAACCCGGCCGGAGCTGCCGACGAACGTAGTTATCCCCAGGCCGTGAATCCATTCGCACAGTGCATCGGCACCAAAAGCTCGGAGCAACGGAGCGATGTGGGGAGCACGTTCGGCGTAGCGGGAGAGAAACGCCGGGTAGGCTTCGGAATGGGTGATGTTCATGCCGCCGACGCCGGCCAGCAGGAACTTGCGCCCGACCGAAGGCATGCCGTCGTAGAGGTCGACCTGGATACCCGCCTGGCTCAGGACCTCGGCGGCCATCAGGCCGGCGGGGCCGCCACCGATAATGGCGACGTGAGGGGCGGTGTCAGGGGTTGGCTGGGTCATGGCGGGCGGCGAATTGGCTGGACGAGCCGGGCATTCTACGTTTTTCCACCGAGGATGTGGTGTACGCGGGCCTTGTAGGAGCGGCCGGTCGACGCTCGATTGGCCTCGAAAGGCCCTCAAATCGCTAAAAGCTTCGCGGGCAAGCCTTGCTCCTACAGGACGGTGGGGGCCTTAGGAGTGATGGTAGATTCAGAATCCCTGTACAAAAAATATACAGTCCTGTACAGCCCTTTCCCCATAAGACCTGCAGCGCATTTCACTCAGGTTATCCACAGGCGGTTCCACAGCCATTGTGGGTAAGCCCAGGCTTCAGTGACAACCTGATGACGCCCAGACCTTCCGCGCGCTGTGGTGCAGGATCCCGTGGCGCCGGGCCAGGGCCTGGCGATCCTTGCTGTAGCCACCGCCGATCACCCCGACCACCGGGATATCCCGGCCCAGGCAATGGCGCAGGACACTTTCATCCCGGGCGGCCACCCCTTCATCGGTCAGTTTCAGGTAACCCAGGGCATCGTCCTTGTGCACATCCACGCCGGCGTCATACAGCACCAGGTCCGGCTGGTAGAGCGGCAGCAGGTAGTTCAACGCGTCATCCACCACCTTGAGGTAGTCACCGTCACCCATGCCCATCGGCAAGGGAATGTCCCAATCGCTGTGGGCCTTGCGCGCCGGGAAGTTTTTCTCGCAGTGCAGGGACACCGTGATGGCGTCCGCGGTGTCTTCGAGGATGCGCGCGGTACCGTCGCCCTGGTGCACGTCGCAGTCGAAGATCAGCACCCGACCCACGCGGCCGCTTTCCAGCAGATAGCTGCTGATGACTGCCAAGTCGTTGAAAATGCAGAAACCCGCCGGGTGATCGTAATGGGCATGGTGGGTGCCGCCCGCCAGGTGGCAGGCCAGACCGTGTTCCAGCGCCTGTTCGGCGGCCAGCAGCGAGCCGCCGACCGCGCGCACGGTGCGCCGCGCCAGGGCCTCGTTCCAGGGCAGGCCAAGGCGGCGCTGGTCTTCGCGGGACAGTTCTCCGGCCATATAGCGTTCGATGTAGCCACGGTCGTGGGCCAGGGCGAGGATATCCACAGGGCAGATGGCCGGGCGCAGCAGATCGGCGTCCCGGGTCAGGCCGCTGTCCACCAGGTGATCACGCAGCAGGCGGAATTTGTCCATGGGAAAGCGATGGTCCGCGGGGAAGTCCGGGCTGTAATCATCGTGGTAGATCAAAGGCAACGGCATGGCGAATTCATGTAGGAAGGAGTGAAGGATCTTATCAGCGCGATACACTGACGAGCAGGGAGTCCGTGTTGAAAGAATCCGGAGAGAGAGTTGATGGGGCCGATACTGGAACTTGAGAGTGCACGCTTGCTGTTGCGCCAGTGGCGCGACGAGGACTTGCCGGAGTTTGCCCGGATGTGTGCCGATCCTCAGGTGATGCGCTATTTTCCGACAGTCCTCAACCGTCTGGAAAGTGCCGCGCTGATCGGTCGGATTCGCGGGCACTTCGCCGAATACGGCTTTGGCCTCTGGGCGCTGGAACGCAAGGACACCGGGGCCTTTATCGGCCTGACCGGGCTGATGCAGGTGAACTTCGAGGCCACCTTCACCCCGGCGGTGGAGATCGCTTGGCGCCTGTCCAGCGAGCACTGGGGCCTGGGCTATGCCAGCGAGGCGGCCTGGACCGCCTTGCGCTGCGGTTTCGAGCGCCTGTCCCTGGACGAGGTCGTGGCCTTTACCAGCGAGAGCAATACGGCGTCGCAGAAGGTCATGCAGGCCATCGGCATGCATTACGACCCGCAGTCGGACTTCGAGCATCCGAAGCTGGCCGACGATCATCCGTTGCGCCGCCACGTGCTCTACCGCATCAACCACGCGCAATGGCTGCGCACCCTGCAAGGATAACCCCGGGGTTGGCCGATCCGCTGCACCGCCGGGAGCGACAAAGGCTGTATCATTCGAGGCCTGTGGCCAGCGTGCCGGCCACACAAGCACGGATGGCTTGATATCGTCGTTAAGTGAACAGTATTGCCCTGTGTGAGGAGCGTTTGAATGAGCCAAGTGCTGGAAGACCTGGTCGACTTGCTGACCCTGGAACCGATTGAAGAAAACCTGTTTCGCGGCCGCAGCCAGGACCTGGGCTTTCGCCAGTTGTTCGGCGGCCAGGTGCTGGGCCAGTCGTTGTCGGCGGCCAGCCAGACGGTCGAGCAAGCGCGGCATGTGCATTCGATGCACGGTTATTTCCTGCGCCCGGGCGATGCCGGCTTGCCGGTGGTCTACTCGGTCGACCGGGTGCGCGACGGCGGCAGCTTCAGCACGCGGCGGGTCACGGCGATCCAGAAGGGCCAGCCGATCTTCACCTGCAGCGCCTCGTTCCAGTACGACGAGGAAGGTTTCGAGCACCAGAGCAGCATGCCCCAGGTCGTCGGGCCGGAGAACCTGGCCACGGAGCTGGAGCTCACCCAGCAACGCGCGCACCTGATTCCCGAACATATGCGTGAAAAACTCCTGTGCCCCAAGCCCATCGAAGTGCGCCCGGTCACCGAGAAGGACCCTTACAACCCGCAGCCGTCGGACCCGGTGAAGTACGTCTGGTTTCGTGCCGATGGGGCACTGGCCGACTCGCCGGCACTGCATAAATACCTGCTGGCCTACGCCTCGGACTTCGGTCTGCTGACCACGTCCTTGCTGCCCCATGGCAAGTCGGTGTGGCAGAAGGATATGCAGGTCGCCAGTCTTGATCATGCCTTGTGGTTCCATGCCGATCTGCGCGCTGACGACTGGTTGCTCTATGCCATGGACAGCCCGTGGGCCGGCAATTCCCGCGGATTTTCCAGGGGGAGCGTGTACAACCGCGCCGGTGTGCTGGTGGCATCGGTGACCCAGGAAGGCTTGATCCGTCATCGCAAGGATTGGGCATGAGTCTGTCCGAGGTACGTCATTGGGTGTTCGATATGGACGGCACCCTGACCGTGGCCGTGCACGATTTCGCCGCGATCCGCGTGGCCCTGTCGATTCCGCCGGAGCACGATATCCTCACGCATCTGGCGGCGTTGCCGGCGGATGAGGCCGCGGCCAAGCATGCCTGGTTGCTGGAGCATGAGCGGGATCTGGCGTTGGGCTCGAAGCCGGCGGTGGGCGCGGTGGAACTGGTGCGTGAGTTGGCCGGGCGCGGTTATCGCCTGGGTATCCTGACGCGCAATGCCCGCGAGTTGGCCCATGTGACACTGGAGGCCATTGGTTTGGCGGACTGTTTTGCCGAGGCCGATGTGCTGGGTCGCGATGAAGCACCGCCCAAGCCGCATCCGGGCGGTTTGTTGAAATTGGCCGAAGCCTGGGACGTGGCGCCGAGCGAGATGGTGATGGTCGGCGACTATCGTTTCGACCTGGATTGCGGGCGGGCGGCGGGGGCTCGGACCATCTTGGTCAACCTGCCGGACAACCCGTGGCCGGAGTTGACCGACTGGCATGCCGAGGATTGCGTGGCGCTTCGGCAGATGCTTTCGGCTTGAGGGCCTCTTCGCGGGCAAGCCCTGCTCCTACAGTTATTTGTCGTCCGCAAAATCTATGCACGACAGAAATTTGTAGGAGCAGGGCTTGTCGGGACGCCGCATCGCCGCGAAGACGTCAGTCCAGGCAACACATCCCTCGCTGCCTGTACCGTAAACCGCTAGCGCTGAAACAACGCCTTCTGCCCCTGCGGCGAAGTCAGCATCCCATCGCCGTTATGCCCAACCCCGGGCACCTCGACCAGCGTCTGCGTGAAGCCTTGCGGATGACGCTGTTGCAGGTAGGTGAAATAGTTATGCCCACGAATCAACCGATACGCCCCCTGGGCCTCCGCGCCACAGCTCTTGTCCAGGGCCGGATGGTTCGGGTCGGTGTCCTGTTGCCCCAGCAGGTAGGTGATATCGCGTTGCACATAACCCTGCTCCAACTGCGCCGGTGATTGCCCCTTGGCGTAGTCCGGCAGGTTCCGCAGGCCATACTTCCAGTCGTTGAACCCCGGGCAACTCGCCGGGCTGAACCCCACCACTGGCCGCTGGGCGTTGAAATAGGCATAGGACGACGGGTTGGCGACCACATAGCGCAGCTTGACGCCGCTCCCCGCCAATTGCGCATCGCCATGCCCTACCAGCGCATAGCGTTGCACCACCTGGCCACCCCCGGAGTGCCCGGCGACGACCACTTCGCGCAGGGCCGGAAACTTCTTCCTGTTGCCCAGGCGCTGGAGCACTTCGTCCAGGGCCGCATAGGAGCTCATCGCCGAAGGCCCGGTCGATTCCGAACCGGCCATCCAGTCATCGCCCTGCCAGCGCAGCAGGTTGCCCGGCAGGTGATTGCTCCGCGCATCGCTGTCATTGAGGAACTGCGGGGCGATGATCAGGGTATTGCGGTCCTGGCCCGCCTGGGCCGCGGCGGTCTCCGCGCTCTGCAGATAGGTCATGGCGTTACGCAGCCGACCGTGGACGATGATCAGCACCCGTTCCACATCCGGCATCGGCCCCTGCCAATCGCGATTGAGCCCGACGCTCAATTCACCGGCCGACAACTTCAAGTGATTGGGGCTGACTTCGAGCCCGTGTTCCTTGGCCTGGGCCTGGGCGCCGATCACGCACATGCCCAACAACAATGACCCACACAGTATTTTTTTCATTCACAGACTCTTGGCGGCGAAGGTATCGCATTGGTTGAGTTGCCCTTGGGCGAAGCCGGTCTTGAACCAGCGCACCCGTTGCGCAGAGGTGCCGTGGGTGAAGGAGTCCGGCACCACGCGTCCCTGACCCTGCTGCTGGAGGCGATCATCACCGATTGCGTTGGCGGCATTCAAGGCTTCTTCGATATCGCCGGGTTCCAGCCATTTCAAGCGTTGCTGCGCGTGATTGGCCCAGACCCCGGCCAGGCAATCGGCTTGCAGTTCCTGGCG
The DNA here is from genome assembly GCF_013385425.1 of Pseudomonas gingeri. Classification (GTDB taxonomy): domain Bacteria; phylum Pseudomonadota; class Gammaproteobacteria; order Pseudomonadales; family Pseudomonadaceae; genus Aquipseudomonas; species Aquipseudomonas gingeri_D. Next base: position 84,475 of record NZ_JACAQA010000004.1, read on the forward strand.
GACCAGCAAGCCGTCGGCGCCTTCCATCTTTTGCCCTTGCTGGCGGGCCGCCTGCATCCTGGCGGACACGCCGAGCAGGTTTTGCACGTGATGGCCGACTTCGTGGGCGATCACATAGGCCTGGGCAAAATCCCCGGCGGCCTTGAAGCGTTGGGACATCTCTCGGAAAAAATCCAGGTCCAGGTAGACCTGTTGATCCGCCGGGCAATAGAACGGTCCGGTGGCGGAGGAGGCCAGGCCGCAGGCGGAGGCGACCCGTCCGCGGAACAGCACCAGTGTCGGGTCTTTGTATTGACGACCGGCCTGCTGGAAGATCTGGCCCCAGGTGTCTTCGGTGTCTCCGAGAATGGCCCGGACGAAGTCTGCCTGCTCGTCGTTGGCCGGTGGTGCCTGGCGGGGCTGCTGGGTGGTGGCTAAAGGTTGCTGGCTGAGGTGGTTGCTGAGTTTTCCTAGAATCTGCATGGGGTCCTGGCCCGTGAGCAGACCGATGCCGACGATCAACACGACGGCGCCCAGGCTCAAGCCTTTGCCCCCGCCAAAACGCAGACCGCCACTCCCGGCATTGCCGTCATCGCGAGCATCCACCACGTTGTCGCTGCGCCGTCCTTTTCTCCAGAGCATGTGGGAATCCTCTTGCTGCTGTCGCAATGAGTGTTGCTGCTGAGGCGGGTGAGCGCCAGTCCGGTCGTCAGGCCATACAGATAGAGGCTGGAAACCGGGCATCGCTCACTTACCGCAACCGCGCAGTGCTCGTTGCCTCCCGCGCCATTTGCAACTCCGTCCCTTGCAGCCACCGACCGTAGTATTCCTTTAGTTCTTGCTCCCACCCGATCACCTCGTCCAGCACATGTTCGGCGTGCTCGCGTGAAAGCGCGAAGTGGGTGTGATGGCTGAGCAGGTTCTGGCGGCTGATTTGGGTTCCTTCACGGCCAACGGCCATGGCCAGTGTCTGGGCTGGCCCCTCATCCAGGATCGGTAGCACGTCGTACATCGGGGATAGGCGCCACTGGCCTCCCCTCCAGATGATGGCGTGGTTGCGTGGGTGATCGTCACTGTTACCGACCAGCGCGTTGTAGCACATTCGCTTGAAGAGCTCCTGCAAGTCCTCTTCGGGAACGCCACGGCGGCGCATTTCATCGGCGACTGCCGCATAGCGCCAGTCGTGTTGGGCCATCCATTCAGCGTCCAGCAAGGTAAGGGCACTGAGCATGGGGATGCGACGTCCACCCTCGGCTAGCGGTGTCCGATCGAATCGCTCTACCAGTAACGTAGATGGGGTTTCGGCATGCAAGGCGGTCCTGGCGACATTCAGGCCCTTGGAGGCCGCGAAGGTCATGCACGCATATTCGACGGCGGGTAGGTCGTACTGGTCAAAGCGGTCGCGAGGTTTGGCCAGGATCAACATCCCACGATCCTGCAGAGTCCGCTTGGGGCGGGCGCCACCCAGAGAGGAACGTTGTTGGCGCAGGTTCAGTATCGAGACGGACTCCTGATCCAATTGACTGTTGTATACCGTTTCGCATGCTTCGACGAATTTTGCCAGGCCTCTTAATGTCGGCGCAGGCTCGGTCCCCAGGCCAGAGGCAGGCAAGGTGGTTTTCCCGACCATAAGGTTGCCAATGCGGTCGTTGTTCGGTGACTTGAGCAGGAAGTCGAGGGTTGTCAGTTCCTGGCCGTAGACACGGTGCAGCAGGCGCTCTCCCCAGCCGTCGGGCATGGCGTCGTTGATAAAGCCTGGGATACCACGATTCTTCGTGATGCCGGTATAGGCTTCAGCCCGCAGCGGATAGTTGATCGGGTCAGGTATCCAGCCGTTGCTGGCTACATAGTCGGGCGCATACAGAAACTCACCGACCTTACCCTGGAGCGTCAGCCGACCGAGGGTGATGACTTCGCCCGTCTGCGGGTGCTCCATGTAAATGTAGGCACGGGACATCAGAAATCCTCCGCCTTGGGTTTGGACAGGCGAACACGTTTCGAAGAAAGGCTCGTATGCCTATCCTCACCCGTGGCGTATTTGGTGATTTGCGAGGTGTTTTCGACGCCATCCAATGAACCGAAAATCATCTCGTTGAGGCCCAGGCGCCAGAGCACCAGCATGAAGGACCTGAGGTCGACGAGCTCCGAGCCATTTTCGATTTTGCGCAGCGTATGCTCGGAAATCCCGAGGCTGGATTTGAAGTCTGACTGACGCAGGCCCATATCCAGACGCTTGGCTTTTACGAGAAGCCCGATCTTACTGAGGGTGTCGCCGCAGCCAACAGGAAAAAACGCGTTCATAAAGCGTACCAAGGTGAGTCTTATCTTAGATAAGGCTCACTGTAGCATGTCTTAATTATGTTATTACGATTTATAAAACTCACATGGATGAGTTTTAAATTTTTTAACACTCATTATGATGAGGCTTATGATCTTCTGGTTCCCTGTGTGCTGGTCCGCTCTCGTGCCCCCGCAGGTGCAGCAGCGTGAATGCTTTTGCCGAACGCGCCGACCAGTAATCGGCCCGCCACTTGACGCTTTTTCATCCAGGGAGAATACTCGGTAAAAATTCATATAGATGACTGGATAACTACAAGAATGAATGCCCTTTCCAGCGACGAACGCCTGCCCCTTTATCAACGTCTGCGTGACGAACTGGCCCGGCAAATAGCCAATAACCGCTGGCGCCCGGGCGAGGCGATTCCCACCGAAACGGTGCTGGCCGGCGAGTACCAGCTGTCCATCGGTACCGTGCGCAAGGCCATCGACAAGCTGGTGGAGGAGGGCATTCTCGAACGCCATCAGGGCCGCGGCACCTTTATCCGTCGTCCGCAGTTCCAGTCTTCGCTGTTCCGCTTTTTCCGCTTCCAGACCTTGGCCGGTGAACGCCAGGTCCCCGAAAGCCGAATCCTCAATATCGATTCCCTGCCCGCGCCCTCCGCCGTCAGCCAGGCACTGGGGCTGCCGCCCGAGGCCGAGGTTATCCGTATGGTCCGTCTGCGACTGCTGGAAGGCGCGCCGGTGCTGGCCGAGGAAATCTGGCTGCCCAAGGGGCCGTTCCAGGCGCTGCTGAGCGCCGATCTGGACCAGCAGGGGCCGCTGCTCTATCCGATCTACGAGGAACTGTGCGGCCAGGTCGTCGCCTGTGCCGAGGAAACCCTTACCGCCGAAGCCGTGGGCGAGGTCCATGCGCGGTTGTTGCAGATCGAGGCCAACAGCCCGGTGGTGGTGATCGAGCGACTGGCCCGCGACTACGCCGGCCAGCCCCTGGAGTGGCGGCGCTCCCGTGGCCAGGCCAGCCACTTCCGCTACAGCGTCGAGATTCGCTGAGCCCTGGTCTGCTCCCCGTTCACCTATAAGGATAAGAAATCATGTTCAGTTGGTATCGCGATATCACCTCGAGGGAGCGCAAGACATTCTGGGCCTGCTTTGGCGGCTGGTCCCTGGACGCACTGGAAGTGCAAATGTTCGGCCTGGCGATTCCCGCGCTGATCGCCGCCTTCGCCCTGAGCAAGGGCGATGCCGGGTTGGTCAGCGGCGTGACCCTGATCAGTTCGGCCATCGGTGGCTGGCTCGGCGGCACGCTGTCCGACCGCTATGGCCGGGTCCGAACGCTGCAATGGATGATCCTCTGGTTCTCGTTGTTCACCTTTCTTTCGGCCTTTGTCACCAGCTTCAATCAGTTGCTGATCGTCAAGGCGCTGCAAGGCTTTGGCATCGGCGGCGAGTGGGCGGCGGGCGCGGTGCTGATGGCCGAGACCATCCAGGCCCGGTTCCGCGGCAAGGTCATGGGCGCGGTACAGAGCGCCTGGGCGATCGGCTGGGGCGCCGCGGTCGGGGTGTTTACGCTGATCTATACCTTCGTGCCCGAGGCCATGGCCTGGCGCGTGATGTTCCTCGTGGGCCTGTTGCCGGCGCTGCTGGTGATTTATGTGCGGCGCAGCGTGGTCGAACCCGACAGCGCGCAACGCCAGGCCAAGGCCCAGAGCCGTGGTTTGTTGGCTTCGATGGCGGCGATCTTCCGTCCCGAGTTGCTGCGGGTGACGCTGCTCGGCGGCATCCTCGGTCTGGGGGCGCACGGTGGTTATCACGCGGTGATGACCTGGCTGCCGACCTTCCTCAAGACCGAACGCAACCTTTCGGTGTTGAGTTCTGGCGGCTACCTGGCGGTGATCATCGTGGCGTTCTGGTTCGGCTGTGTGGTCAGCGGTCTGTTGCTGGACCGTATCGGCCGGCGCAAGAACATCATCCTCTTCGCCTTCTGTTGCGTGATCACGGTGCAGTGCTATCTGTTCCTGCCGTTGAGCAATACCCAGATGCTGTTCCTCGGCTTCCCCCTGGGCTTTTTCGCCGCCGGGATCCCGGCCAGCCTGGGATCGTTCTTCAATGAGCTGTATCCGGCGGATGTGCGCGGTGCGGGGGTGGGTTTTTGCTACAACTTCGGTCGTGTGCTGTCGGCGGTGTTTCCGTTCATGGTCGGGCATATGAGCGAGTCGATGTCCCTGGGCTCGGCCATCGGCATCGATGCGGGGATCGCCTACGGTGTGGCGGTGCTGGCCGCGTTGGCGTTGCCGGAAACCAAGGGCCGCAATTTGCAGGAGACTGTGCCGGAAGTCGCGTCGGCCAAGGGCGCAGATGCCCGCCAATTATCCTGAGAGCGCCACGTAACTTGTAGGAGCAGGGCTTGCCCGCGAAGGCGTCCTGACAGGCAACGCCAGGCTCAAGGGCCTCATCGCCACAAGACCTGCGTTCAGACGTGATTCAACTTTATATCGCGCCGCCCTGTGCGGTGCTTCAGCCATAGATGAGTTCCATGCCCGAGACTTGCCCACTGCCGATTCGCGGCATCGATGCCCATGCCCATGTTTTCCAGCGCGGCCTGGGGCTTGCCAGCAGGCGTCGTTATACGCCGGGCTACGACGCTACGCTGGAGACTTACCTGCAACACTTGCAGAACAACTGCTTGAGCCATGGCGTGTTGGTGCAGCCGAGCTTTCTCGGCACCGATAACAGCTATCTGTTGGCGGCCTTGCAACAGGCGCCCGAACAGCTGCGCGGGGTGGTGGTGGTCGAACGCGATATTGGTTTCAGCGAGCTGTCACGGATGGCCGAGCTCGGCGTCAAGGGGGTGCGTTTGAATCTGATGGGGCAGCCGCTACCGGACTTTGCCGAAGCGCCGTGGCAGGTGTTTTTCGGCCATTTGCGCCGCCTCGACTGGCATGTCGAAGTGCACCGTCAACTGGAGGATCTGCCGGCATTGATCGAGCCGCTGCTGGCGTTGGGGTGCAAGGTGGTGGTCGATCATTTCGGCCGGCCCGATGCACGGCTTGGGGCCGGGCAACCGGCTTTTGCCCGTCTGCTTGAACTGGGTGAAAGCCAGCGCTTGTGGATCAAGGTTTCGGGTATTTACCGGCTGGGCGGGACGCCGATGGAAAACCTGCATTTCGCCGAGAAGGCCTTGTCGTTGATGCTGCAAACCCTGGGGCCGGACCGTTTGCTGTGGGGCAGCGATTGGCCGCATACGCAGCATGAGCGGGAAGTGGGTTTCAGCTCGGAGCTTGATCGTCTGCGTCGTCTGGCCTGCGCCGCGCCGTTACGTCAGCATCTGCTGTGCAATACGGCGGCGGAGTTGTTCGGCTTCGTGAAGGACTGAACACGACGATATCTTTGCGTTGGCACCCGATCTGTAGGATCCGGCTTGCTGGCGATAGCGATTTTCCAGGCGACGACGATGTCGCCCATCAGATCGCATCGCCAGCAAGCCGGCTCCTACAGGTGATGTGACGGTCAGCGACGAGTCAGCAACACCCCGGATTCCATATGATGGGTCCAGGGGAATTGATCGAACAGCGCGCAGCGTTCGATGCGGTGGGTATCGTGCAGCTGCGCGATATTCGCCGCCAGGGTTTCCGGGTTGCAGGAGATGTACAGGATATTGTCGAAGCGCCGGGTCAGCTCGCAGGTGTCCGGGTCCATGCCGGCACGCGGTGGGTCGACGAACACGCTGCCGAACTCATAGCTTTTCAGGTCGATGCCGTGCAGGCGACGGAACGGGCGAACCTCGTTCAGTGCTTCGGTCAACTCCTCGGCGGACAGGCGCACCAGGGTGACGCTGTCCACGCCGTTTTCGTCGAGGTTGCTCAAGGCCGCATTCACCGAGGTCTTGCTGATCTCGGTGGCCAGTACCTTGCGCACCCGGGTCGCCAGCGGCAGGGTGAAGTTGCCGTTGCCGCAATACAACTCCAGCAGATCGTCGGAACGCTCGCCCAGGGCTTCATAGGCCCAGTTGAGCATCTTCTGGTTCACCATGCCGTTGGGCTGGGTAAAGGCACCCTCCGGTTGCCGGTAGCTGAAGGTGCGCCCGGCAATCTCGAATTTCTCCACCACGTAGTCGTGGCCGATCACCACGCGCTTGCCCTTGGAACGGCCGATGATGCTGACCCCAAGGTCGGCGGCCAGCTGCTCGGCGGCGGTCTGCCAGTGCTCGTCCAGCGGACGGTGATAGCACAGGGTGATCATCGCATCGCCCGCCAGGGTGGTCAGGAACTCCACCTGGAACAGCTTGTGGCTCAGGGGCGCGCTGGCTTGCCAGGCGGCCTTGAGCTTGGGCATCAGTTCATTGATGCGCAGGCTGGCGATGGGGAATTCCTCGATCAGGATCGGCGTGCGCTTGTCGTCCTGGGAAAACATCGCGTAGTGGCGTTCGCCCGCTTCGCGCCAGAGGCGGAACTCCGCCCGCAGGCGGAAGTGCTGCAAGGGCGAGTCGAACACCCGCGGCTCGGGGGCGTCGAACGGCGCCAGCAGGTCGCGCAAGCGCGCGACCTTGTCTTCGAGCTGAGCGGTGTAGGTGTTGGAGTCAAAAGTCATGCGTTGAACCAGCCCAGCTTGATCACGAACAGTATCGACAGAATCACCAGCGCCGGGTTCAGTTCGCGGGCGCGACCGGACAGCAGCTTGATCGCGGTCCAGGCAATAAAGCCGAACGCGATGCCATTGGCGATGGAATAGGTGAACGGCATGGCCAGGGCGGTGACCACCACGGGGGCGGCTTCGGTGATGTCTTCCCAGTTGATTTCCGCCAGGCCCGAAGCCATCAGCACGGCGACGAACAGCAGCGCCGGTGCGGTGGCGAACGCCGGGACGCTGCCGGCCAGCGGGGCGAAGAACAACGCCAGGAGGAACAGCACGGCTACCACCACGGCGGTCAGGCCGGTACGGCCGCCGGCACTGACGCCCGCCGCCGATTCAATGTAGCTGGTGGTGGTCGAGGTACCCAGCAGCGAGCCGGCCATGGCGGCGGTGCTGTCGGCGATCAGCGCGCGACCCATTTTCGGCATGTGGCCGTCCTTGCCCATCAGCCCGGCGCGCTTGGCGACGCCGATCAGGGTCCCGGAGTTGTCGAACAGGTCGACGAACAGGAAGGCGAAGATCACGCTGACCAGGCCGATGTCCAGGGCGCCCTTGATGTCCAGCTGCAGGAAGGTCGGGGCCAGCGATGGCGGTGCCGAGACGATCCCGCCGAACGGGCTGAAGCCCATCAGGATCGAGACGATGGTCACGCCGAGGATGCCGATCAGCACCGCGCCACGGACTTTCAGGGCATCCAGGGCGACGATGGCGGCGAAGCCCAGGGTCGCGAGGATCGGTGCCGGCTGCTTGAGGTCACCTAGGCCGACCATGGTCGCCGGGTTGCTCACCACGATGCCGGCGTTGTGCAGGGCGATCAGCGCCAGGAACAGGCCGATACCGGCGGCAATCGCCGAACGCAGCGGCAGCGGGATGCTGTTGATGATCCATTCGCGGATGCGGAAGATCGACAGCACGAAGAAGCACACCGCCGAGATGAACACCGCCCCCAGCGCGACTTGCCAGGTATGGCCCATGTGCAGGACCACGGTGTAGGTGAAGAAGGCGTTCAGGCCCATGCCCGGTGCGAGGGCGATCGGGTAGTTGGCGATCAGGCCCATGACCGTCGAGCCGAAGGCCGCGGCCAGGCAGGTGGCGACAAACACCGCGCCCTTGTCCATGCCCGTTTCGCCGAGGATGCTCGGGTTGACGAACAGAATGTAGGCCATGGCCAGGAAGGTGGTGACGCCCGCGAGTATCTCGGTGCGTACATTGGTGTTGTGTGCCTTGAGTTGAAACAGCCTTTCCAGCATCTCTGCTCCCCCGTGGCGCACTCGGCGCCGTGAATGAATCGATCCCCAAACAGCCAAGCACAGACTCTAGCGGCCTGATGAGCTTCTGTCTGTGGAAAAAAGCCGCGCATCATACCAGTGGTTTGTGCCGGTTGGCTGCGCGTTGCAAGCAAGATGCCAGGACATGGGCAAAAAATTTGTCCTGGTGCGGGGCATCGGTGTCGTCGCCGAGTCCATCAGGCATACTGCTGGCTCCTTTCGGAGGGATTTATGAGCAGTCGAGTGAAGAGTCTGGTCCTGGGTATGGGCCTGGTGATGGCCAGTACAGTGCTGACGGCGTCTGCCGCGCCGGCCCAGGCGCTGATCGGCGTCGGCCTCTATACGGTGGTGTCCAAGGGCTGTGTCGAGGACGTATCCGACGGTCGCACGCAAACCCAATGCGCCCATCGCGGGCCGATCACCGTGACAGTGGTGGAGTCGGGTTATGGGCACGGCCTGCTGGCCTTTCTCAACGGTGTCCCCCTGACATACGCCACGCGCAGTTCACTCTGTGAATTCCAACGGCCATTCGCACCTTGTACCAGTGGCAAGGTGGTGGGTTACAAATTCACCTATGTGTTTGAGCTGGACAGCCAGCAGGTCGGCACTTTCGTCGTCGCCGATCGTTCGCTGACGGCGCCGGTGCGGACCCTGGGGGCGGAAATTCAAATCGCCGCCTACTAAGCGACTTTCGCAGGCTCGGCCGCTTGTGCCGGTTGACCCGGGGCTTCGTGCATACGGTCGCGTCGGGCCAGGGTCGGAAACAGTTTCATCCAGCTCCCGGTGATCACCAGGGTGCCGATGCCGCCCATCACCACGGCGGGCACGGTGCCGAACCAGTTGGCCGTCAATCCTGACTCGAATTCGCCGAGCTGGTTGGAGGCGCCGATAAACAACCCGTTCACGGCGCTGACCCGGCCGCGCATCTCGTCCGGGGTTTCCAGCTGCACGAAGGACGCACGGATCACCATGCTGATCATGTCCGCCGCGCCCAGCACCACCAGCACCGCCAGGGAGAACCAGAACGAGGTCGACAGGCCGAAGGCGATGGTTGCCACGCCGAACACGCCGACGGCGGTGAACATGATCCGCCCGACCTTGCGCTCCACCGGGAAGCGCGCCAGCCACAGCGACATCAGCAGGGCGCCCACCGCCGGGGCCGAGCGCAACAGGCCCAGGCCCCAGGCGCCGGTCAGCAGGATGTCCTTGGCGAATACCGGCAGCAGGGCCGTGGCACCGCCCAGCAGCACGGCGAACAGGTCCAGGGAAATCGCCCCGAGAATGTCCGGGCGACTGCGGATAAACCGAATCCCCGCCAACAGCGAATGCAGGGTGGCCTTGCCCTTGTTCAGGGCGGTCTGCCGCGCCGGCAGGTTGAGCATCAGCAGGCAGGCGATCGCATACAGGGCCACGGTGGGCCCATAGACCCAGACACTGCCCAGGGCATAGAGCAAACCACCGAGGGCCGGGGCGACGATGGTCGCCAGTTGCTGGGCCGACTGCGCGGCGGCCACGGCGCGCGGGAACAGCGCCGCCGGGACGATGGACGGCAACAGCGCCTGGGTGGTGGGCATTTCGAAAGAGCGCGCCGCCCCCAGCAGGAACGCCAGGATAAAGATCATTTCCCGGGTCACGTGGTGGGTCGCGCTGCCGACGGCCAGGCTCAGGGCGATCAGCGCCTGCAACGACTGGCACAGCGCCGAGACGTAGCGCCGGTCGTAGCGGTCGGCGACATGGCCGGTGTGCAGCATGAACAGCAGCCGCGGGGCAAACTGCACCAGACCCGCCAGGCCCAGGTCCAAGACATTGCCGGTCAGTTGGTAGAGGTTCCAGCCGATGGCCACGGTGAGCATCTGGAAGCCGCTGGCGGTAAAGATCCGTGCCAGCCAGAAAGCCAGGAACGGACGGTGGTGGCGCAACAGCAACGGCGTGGTGTCGGGCATCGGGGGCTCGGTCGGGCATGGGAAAAGCAGAGGTTATCATTTGGGTGTAACAAGAAGTTGCCAGATTGCACGGGTTTTTTGCGGATCAGAAGGGCATCTGAGCTGAGACAACCTGTCACGCGGCAAAAGACCACGCAGGCAGCTCGTCGGAATGGGACTACTCTTTCAACGTTGATTGATCCGGATCAATACCTGACAGAGGAAGCATTATGTTCGGTTTGGAGGCGCTCGATCTCGCCCGAATCCAATTCGCGTTTACCATCTCCTTCCATATCCTGTTCCCGGCGATCACCATCGGCCTGGCGAGTTACCTGGCGGTACTCGAAGGCTTGTGGCTGAAGACGCACAACGATACCTACCGCGATCTGTACCATTTCTGGTCGAAGATCTTTGCCGTCAACTTCGGCATGGGCGTGGTCTCCGGGTTGGTCATGGCCTATCAGTTCGGGACCAACTGGAGTCGCTTCTCCGACTTCGCCGGTGCGGTCACCGGGCCGTTGCTGACCTATGAAGTGCTCACGGCGTTCTTCCTCGAAGCCGGTTTCCTCGGCGTGATGCTGTTCGGTTGGAACCGCGTCGGACGGGGCCTGCATTTCTTCTCCACGGTGATGGTGGCCATCGGGACGCTGGTCTCGACCTTCTGGATTCTCTCGTCCAACAGCTGGATGCAGACGCCCCAGGGCTACGAAATCATCGACGGCCGGGTGATCCCGGTGGACTGGTTTGCGGTGGTGTTCAACCCGTCCTTCCCTTATCGGTTGATGCACATGGCCACGGCGGCCTTTGTCGCGACAGCGTTTTTCGTCGGCTCGTCGGCGGCCTGGCACCTGTTGCGCGGGCGCGATAATCCGGCGATCCGCACCATGCTCTCGATGGCCATGTGGATGGCGCTGATCGTCGCGCCGATCCAGGCGGTGATCGGTGACTTCCACGGTCTCAACACCCTCAAGCACCAGCCGGCGAAGATTGCCGCCATCGAAGGCCACTGGGAAAACGTCGGCAACGAGCCGACCCCGCTGATCCTCTTTGGCCTGCCGGACATGAAGGCCGAGAAGACCCGTTTCGCCGTGGAGATTCCCTACCTGGGCAGCCTGATCCTGACCCACAGCCTGGACAAACAGGTGCCGGCCCTCAAGGAGTTCCCGCCGGAGGACCGGCCGAATTCGACCATTGTGTTCTGGTCGTTCCGGGTCATGGTCGGCCTGGGTTTCCTGATGATCTTCACCGGGCTCTGGAGCCTGTGGCTGCGCAAGCGTGATCACCTCTACAGCAACCGTACCTTCCTGTACCTGGCGCTGTGGATGGGCCCTTCGGGCCTGATCGCGATCCTGGCCGGCTGGTTCACCACGGAGATCGGTCGTCAGCCCTGGGTGGTCTACGGCCTGATGCGCACGGCGGATGCTTCGTCCGGGCACACCTTGGTGCAAATGAGCATCACCCTGGCGCTGTTCGTCGTGGTCTATTTCTCGCTGTTCGGTGCCGGCCTGGGCTACATGATGCGCCTGGTGCGCAAAGGGCCGAAAACCAACGAAGGGGCCGAGTCGAGCCACGGTGGTCCCGGCCAGCAACGTACGCCGGCCCGTCCGCTCTCCGCCGCCGATGATGGCGCCGAAGATGCTCACCACCTGAACAAGGGGAACTGAGTCATGGGTATTGATCTTCCGCTGATCTGGGCCGTGATCATCATCTTCGGCATCATGATGTACGTGGTCATGGATGGGTTCGACCTGGGGATCGGCATTCTCTTCCCCTTCATCAAGGACGACCGTGACCGCGATGTGATGATGAACACCGTCGCGCCGGTCTGGGACGGCAACGAAACCTGGCTGGTGCTCGGTGGCGCGGCCTTGTTCGGCGCGTTTCCGCTGGCCTATTCGGTGGTGCTGTCGGCGCTCTACCTGCCATTGATCCTGATGCTGATCGGGCTGATCTTTCGTGGCGTGGCCTTTGAGTTCCGCTTCAAGGCCAAGGAGCACAAGCGGCATATCTGGGACAAGGCGTTTATCGGTGGTTCACTGACCGCGACCTTTTTCCAGGGCGTGGCGCTGGGGGCTTTCATCGATGGTATTCCGGTGGTCAATCGCCAGTTCGCCGGCGGCTCGCTGGACTGGTTGACACCCTTCACGCTGTTCTGTGGCGTGGCGCTGGTGGTGGCCTATGCCTTGCTCGGCTGCACCTGGCTGATCATGAAGACCGAGGGCAAGTTGCAGGAGCAGATGCATGACCTGGCGCGGCCCCTGGCCTATGTGGTGTTGGCGGTGATCGGGGTGGTCAGTCTCTGGACGCCCCTGGCCCATGCCGAGATCGCCGCGCGCTGGTTTACCTTGCCGAACCTGTTCTGGTTCCTGCCGGTGCCGATCCTGGTGCTGGTGACGCTGTACGGCTTGCTCCGGGCGGTGGCACGTAACGCCCACTACACGCCGTTCCTGCTGACCCTGGCGCTGATTTTCCTCGGCTACAGCGGCTTGGGCATCAGTCTGTGGCCGAATATCGTGCCGCCGTCGATCTCGATCTGGGACGCCGCCGCGCCGCCGCAAAGCCAGGGCTTCATGCTGGTGGGGACGCTGTTCATCATCCCGTTCATCCTGGGCTACACCTTCTGGAGCTACTACGTGTTCCGCGGCAAGGTGACCCACGAGGATGGTTATCACTAGGGGAGTGTGCCCGCTCCGTGCAGGAGTGGGCTCGTTCGCGATGGCGTCCTGTGGAACGTCAGCGGATTTGAGAGACGAGGATTGGGTTTATGACAGGCAAACCTTCTTTGCATGAGATCGAGGCGGCTGAGAAGAAACCGCTCTGGCAACGTATTGGCTGGCTGGTGATTATCTGGACGGGGAGCGTGCTTTCGCTCTTCGTGGTTGCCAGCCTGATGCGGCTGTTCATGAAGGCGGCGGGGATGACCACGCACTAGCCAACCTTTTTGGCGGTCTTGAGGGCCCTTTCGCGGGCAAGCCCTGCTCCTACAGTACGGTGCCGAACACAGACTCTGCGTACGACATCAAACTGTAGGAGCAGGGCTTGCCCGCGAAGCTTTTGACGTTCGGTTACTTGCGCGCCTTGAGAATCACGAACTTGGGCGTCGCCGCCACTTGTTCGACGCCCCGGAACAACCGCGCCAGCTTGCTGTGATAACCCAGGTGGCGGTTGCCGACGATATACAGCGCGCCGCCCACCACCAGGGCTTCACGGGCCTGCTGGAACATCCGCCAGGCGAGGAAGTCACCGACCACCTGCTGCTGGTGGAAGGGCGGGTTGCACAACACCACGTCCAGCGATTGCGGCGCTTGTCCCGCCAGGCCGTCGCCAGCCCGTATCACTGCCTCGCGCTCGCCCAACGTTGCCCGCCAGTTTTCCCGCGCCGACTGCACGGCCATGAACGACTCATCCACCAGGGTGTACTGGGCCTGGGGGTTTTGCAGGGCGCTGGCGATCGCCAATACCCCGTTGCCGCAGCCCAGGTCCGCGACCTGCGCGCTACCCAGGTTGCCCGGCAGATGGGGCAGGAAGGCCCGGGTGCCGATGTCCAGGCCTTCGCGGCAGAACACATTGGCGTGGTTGAGCAGCTCGATGGCCGGTTCGTCGAGCCGGTAGCGCGTCGGGTAGGGCGATATGGCCGGCTCCCGGGCCTCGGGCGTGGCGATCAGCAAGCGGGCCTTCTTCACCGCCAGGGACGCCTGCACCGGGCCGATATAACGCTCCAGCAGATCGCCGGCGGCCCTGGGCAGGTGCTTGATCATGGCGCCGGCGATCACCTGGGCGCCCGGGGCCAGCTGGCCTTGCAGGCGAATCAGCTGTTCTTCCAGCAGCGCGAGGGTCTTCGGCACCCGGATCAACACCCGGTCGAAGGGCCCGGCCCAGGTCTCGCTGGCGGGGATATGCGGCACCGCGTCGAAGGCCTGGCCGTTACGCACCAGGTTCTTTTCCAGCGCCAGGGCACCGAGGAACGAGTCGCCGCTGCTGGTCACCCGCACCTGTCCGGCCAGGCTGCTGGCCAGGGCGCCGAAGCTGTCGTTGAGTACCAGCACCCGGGTCTCGGCCGACACGCCTTGCTCGGCCAGATGCGCGAGCAGGTACTCATCCGCGGCATCGAAGGCTTGCAGGGGCTCGTTCTGTTGTTCGGGCTGGCGGATCAGGTCGAGTCGGGCAAACGGGCTTTCTAGCAGGGGCATGGAGGGCTCTGGAGCGTCGATGTTGCCTCGTCACAGGTCAGGACAGGACAAGCGGGAAGAGAAGTTCGAAGGATTTTACGTGGGTTTGGCGCGGATTGCCTGTTTCTTCTGAGGGCAGGTCCTTCTGCCTGGTCGCTCCGTGCTCGTTCAGAAAAGCAGCCCTGATTTGGCGGCACACAAGACGGCGGAAGCTTTGTTGTTGACCCCGAACTTCCTCATGATCGTGCTCATGTGAAAACCCACGGTGCGCGTGGTCAGGTGGAGAATGTCGGCAATCTCGGAGGCGGTCTTGCCTTCCGCGGTCCACTTCATGATCTCGGCTTCGCGCGGCGACAACGGGTAGCTGTTGTCCGACCGTGGGGTCGGCAGCAGCTTGTCTGCCAGCGCTGAATGCAGCCAGTTGCACAGCCAGAGCACTTGCCCTGCCTTGCTGTAGAACTCATCGGTGGTAATCGGGACCGAATTGCGCGCCAGACTCAAGGTACTGACGATGCCGCGAACGTCATGGACGGACTGTGAGCATCCTTGTCTCAACCCATGCTCTTGCATGTCTCTCCAGAGTGTTGGGGTGGATTGAAAGACCTCCGGGGACCAGAGGATCGGGAACACCGAACGATGACAGTGGAAAACCAACGGATCGATCGTTTGGTAGTTGTTGCGCTGATAGCATCTGTTCCATTCACTTGGGTAGTTGTTGAAGCTTGTGCTGTTTGTTTGATGGCTTCCGAGTAAGGTGGTCATTCTGAATGATACGTAGGTGAAACCTATTTGCATGGCCAGATTGAAAACTGCGTTGAAGATTGCTTGTTCTTCTTTTTCACTCATGAGCTGATGCAGTTGATTGTCCTGCCAGTTCTCCATTGAGGTGCCCTTCCGTGATTGCGTGTAACGGTCGAAGGTGACGGGAATAGTGTAGGAAAGATCCGTATTGCGGGCCGATGTTTTTTGCTCTCCGATGATATTTTTATCGACTTTAAAAAAAAGCAGTTATCGCGCGTCGTGCGGTAATTGAGGGCGGTTTGCTATCATTTTGGATTGTACCCTTGCGGAGGGTGTGGGTGTAAGTAGGGCCTTTGCGGACTCTGCAAGAGCTTCTATTTGTGAGTGTTTACTAAGTGCTGGTCGAAATGTTTTATATAAGCTGTTGTTTTCAGTTGTATGTGTATTTTTGTAATTAATGTGTA
The DNA here is from genome assembly GCF_013385425.1 of Pseudomonas gingeri. GTDB lineage: Bacteria > Pseudomonadota > Gammaproteobacteria > Pseudomonadales > Pseudomonadaceae > Aquipseudomonas > Aquipseudomonas gingeri_D. The sequence goes on from NZ_JACAQA010000004.1 coordinate 99,927, forward strand.
TAAGTTTTCCGGAAATCCTATACCAACACAAAGTACCGGTGTTTCTCCCATGGACTTTGCGCGACACTGACGTTCACTGCCTTACGGAGAACGTCATGACTGCCAGCGCCGAGAAGTTCACCCGCCAGGTGCTGCACGATGTCCAGCCCTTGACCCCCAGTCTGTTCACCTTGCGCGCCAGCCGTGATGCCGGCTTTCGTTTTCGAGCCGGCCAGTTCGCCCGCCTTGGGGTGAGCAAGGCCGACGGTAGTGTCGTGTGGCGGGCTTATTCGATGGTGTCCTCACCCCATGACGAGTTCCTCGAATTCTTTTCCATCGTCGTGCCCGAGGGCGAATTCACCAGCGAGCTGAGTCGTCTGCGCGAGGGCGACACCTTGCTGGTGGACAAACAGGCATTTGGCTACCTGACCCTGGACCGTTTCGTCGACGGGCGCGACCTCTGGTTGCTGGCCACCGGCACCGGTATCGCGCCGTTCCTGTCGATCCTGCAGGATTTCGAGGTCTGGGAGCGCTTCGAGCGGATCATCCTGGTCTACAGTGCCCGCGAGGCGGCGGAGCTGGCCTATGGGGAACTGATTGCTGGTCTGGCCGGGCGCGATTACCTGGCCGAGCACGGCCACAAATTGCAGTTCATTGCCACGGTGACCCGCGAGCAGTGTCCGGGTCTGTTGAACGGACGCATCACTCACTTGATCGAGAGCGGCGAGCTTGAACGGGTGGCGGGGGTGGCGCTGTCACCCGAGCATTCCCGGGTGATGCTGTGCGGCAATCCACAGATGATCGATGACACCCGGGCGCTGCTCAAGCAACGGGGCTTGCAGCTCAGTCTGAGCCGGCGCCCCGGGCAGGTGGCGGTAGAGAACTATTGGTAGGGCGACACTGCGTTGTGGCAGTCAGGGCTTGTTGGCCTGGGCCTTGAGCAGGTCGCGGATCTCACCCAGCAGTTCCTCTTCCTTGGTCGGGATCGGCGGCACGGTCGGGGCTACCGCCTCTTCGCGCTTGAGCCGGTTGATGGCCTTGACCCCCATGAAAATGGCGAAGGCGACGATGATGAAGTCGATGCAGCTCTGAATGAATTTGCCATAGGCCAGGACCACGGCTGGCACATTGCCGTCGGCGGCTTTCAAGGTAATGGCCAGGGCACTGAAGTCGACCCCGCCGATGAGCAGCCCGATCGGAGGCATCACCACGTCGCCGACAAACGACGAAACGATCTTGCCGAAGGCCGCGCCGATGATGATACCGACGGCCATGTCGACCACATTGCCCTTGACCGCGAAGGCCTTGAACTCACTGAGCACGCTCATAGGTTATTCCTTGTTACAGATGAGTGGAGTGATCGCAGTGTAATGGAGCCGCGCGGATCTTGCAGGATGCGCGGAGCCGGCTGCGCTTGCTCTAATCGACCGGTTGCCCGGGGAAAAGTTTGCAAAGTGCCAGCAATCGCGCGAAATACGCGCCCTGGCGGCGGATGGCTCGTCTATTTTTTCAATCGACCTCTTCAGGCTTTTCTATTTAGAGAACCGGGCTTCAGTCACTAGCCTCTGGTCAGCGCATTGGAATGCGCTCTACAAAAACCAGAGGAGTCCGACATGAACATCATTCCTGCCCTTGGAAGCGTTTCTTCAAGGCGCGTGCTGTGTGTCTTGAGCGCCAGCCTGCTATCCCTGTCCGTCCACGCCGCGACCCTGACCCGTGATAACGGTGCCGCGGTCGGCGATAACCAGAACTCGCAGACCGCCGGTGCCGCCGGGCCGGTGCTGCTGCAGGACGTGCAACTGATCCAGAAACTCCAGCGCTTCGACCGTGAGCGTATTCCTGAGCGTGTGGTGCATGCGCGCGGCACCGGTGCCCATGGCACCTTTACCGTCACCGATGACCTGAGCGACCTGAGCAAGGCCAAGGTCTTTGCCGCCGGCAGTGCCACGCCGGTATTCGTGCGTTTCTCCGCAGTGGTGCACGGTAATCATTCGCCGGAAACCCTGCGCGACCCGCGCGGCTTTGCCACCAAGTTCTATACCAGCGAAGGCAACTGGGACCTGGTGGGCAACAACTTCCCGACCTTCTTCATTCGCGATGCCATCAAGTTCCCGGACATGGTGCATGCCTTCAAGCCCGATCCGCGGACTAATCTCGATGACGACTCGCGGCGCTTCGACTTTTTCTCCCATGTCCCTGAAGCCACTCGCACGCTGACCGAGTTGTACTCGGACTCCGGCACGCCGGCCAGTTACCGGGAGATGGATGGCAACGGTGTGCACGCCTACAAGTTGATCAATGCCAAGGGCGACGTGCATTACGTCAAGTTCCATTGGAAGAGTCTGCAAGGGATTCGAAACTTGGATCCAAAATCGGTGGTCGAAGTGCAGGGCAAGGATTACAGCCATATGACCCACGATCTGGTGGCGCATATCAACAAGGGCGAGTTTCCGAAGTGGGATCTTTATGTCCAGGTCCTGGCGCCAGAGGACCTGGGCAAGTTCGACTTCGATGCACTGGACGCCACCAAGATCTGGCCGGGCGTGCCTGAGCGCAAGGTCGGGCAGATGGTGCTGGATCGCAACCCGGCGAATGTCTTCCAGGAAACCGAGCAGGTGGCCATGGCCCCGGCCAACCTGGTGCCGGGTATCGAGCCGTCCGAGGACCGGCTGTTGCAGGGCCGGGTCTTTTCCTATGCCGATACCCAGATGTATCGTCTGGGGCCGAACGCGTTGCAGTTGCCGATCAACGCGCCGAAAGTCGCGGTCAACAACGGCAATCAGGATGGGGCGATGAACAGCGGCCACAGCAGCGCCGGGGTGAATTACCAGCCCAGCCGCCTGTTGCCTCGCGAGGAGCCGCAGGCGGCCCGTTACAGCCAATTGGCCCTGGCGGGCAGCACCCAGCAGGCGAAGATCCAGCGCGAGCAGAACTTCAAGCAGGCCGGTGACCTGTACCGCTCCTACAGCAAGAAGGAAAAGCAGGACCTGATCGAGAACTTCGGCGGTTCCCTGGCGGACACCGACGACGAGAGCAAGCACATCATGCTGTCGTTTCTCTACAAGGCCGACCCGGAGTATGGCGCGGGGGTGACCAAGGTGGCCAAGGGTGACCTGGCACGGGTCAAGGCGTTGGCGGCGAAGCTGGCGGACTAGCAATCCCCGATAGTTGTTGTGTCAGTGCCGGCCTCTTCGCGGGCAAGCTCCGCTCCCACAGGTTTTGTGTCGTACACAAAACCTGGGCTCGACTCAAATCCTGTGGGAGCGGAGCTTGTCGGGACGCCGCATCGCCGCGAAGAGGCCCTTGAACTCACCAAACACCTTCCGGCTTCCCACCGCAACGGAGTTTCTCCATGCGTATTTATGCTTTCCTGCTTTTACTGACCTGTGCCTTCGGCGCTTCAGCCCAAGAGGCACCGGTTCCCACCGACCCGGCCGCGCTCCAGGCGCAGCTCAAGGATTACTATTTCGATGCCGCCCGCCGTGGCGACGTCGAGATGCTCAACACCTTTATCGACGCCGGCTACAGCCTCGATACCCAGGACGACCAGGGCTACACCGCGCTGATCCTGGCGGCCTATCACGGCCAGGGCCCGGCGGTCGAACGCCTGCTGGCCGCCGGAGCCAATGCCTGCACCCAGGACAAACGCGGCAACACCGCGTTGATGGGCGCGATCTTCAAGGGCGAGGTGAGCATCGCCCGGCGCCTGCTCGCCACCGACTGCAACCCGGACCAACGCAACGGCGCCGGCCAGACGGCGGCCATGTACGCCGGGTTGTTCAAACGTACCGGGTTGCTCGACGCCCTGGCGGCCAAAGGTGCCAACCTCGACGCCGAAGATCCCCTGGGCAATAGCGCGGCGCGTCTGGCGGACGGCGAAATCCGCACGCCGGCGCCGCGCTGATCGCCGCCAGCTGAGCTATCATCGCGGTTTTGCGTGGGGGTTCAGATGGCCAAGGCCAAGCGCATGTACGGCTGCACCGAGTGCGGCGCGACCTTTCCCAAGTGGGCCGGCCAGTGCGGTGAATGCGGGGCCTGGAACACCCTGACCGAGACGATGGTGGAAAGCGGCGGTGCCGCGCCGCCCAGCGGTCGCACCGGCTGGGCCGGGCAACAGGCGCAGATCAAGACCCTGGCCGAAGTCAGCGTCGAGGAAATCCCGCGTTTTTCCACGGCGTCCGGGGAACTCGACCGAGTGCTCGGCGGCGGCCTGGTGGACGGCTCGGTGGTGCTGATCGGTGGCGACCCGGGCATCGGCAAGTCGACCATTCTGCTGCAGACCCTGTGCAATCTCGCCACGCGCATGCCGGCGCTGTATGTCACCGGCGAAGAATCGCAACAACAGGTCGCCATGCGCGCCCGGCGCCTGGGCCTGCCCCAGGACCAACTGCGGGTGATGACCGAGACCTGCATCGAAACCATCATTGCCACCGCCCGGGTGGAAAAACCCAAGGTCATGGTGATCGACTCGATCCAGACCATTTTCACCGAGCAACTGCAATCGGCACCGGGCGGCGTGTCCCAGGTCCGCGAGAGCGCGGCGCTGCTGGTGCGTTATGCGAAGCAGAGCGGCACGGCGATTTTCCTGGTCGGTCACGTGACCAAGGAAGGCGCCCTGGCCGGGCCGCGGGTGCTTGAGCACATGGTCGACACCGTGCTGTATTTCGAGGGTGAGTCCGATGGCCGCCTGCGCCTGTTGCGCGCGGTGAAGAACCGTTTCGGGGCGGTCAATGAACTGGGCGTGTTCGGCATGACCGACCGTGGCCTGAAGGAAGTCTCCAACCCCTCGGCGATTTTCCTGACACGGGCCCAGGAAGAAGTGCCGGGCAGTGTGGTCATGGCCACCTGGGAAGGCACCCGGCCGATGCTGGTGGAGGTGCAGGCCCTGGTGGACGACAGTCACCTGGCCAACCCGCGCCGGGTCACCCTCGGGCTGGACCCGAATCGCCTGGCGATGCTGCTGGCGGTCCTGCACCGCCATGGCGGGATTCCGACCCACGACCAGGATGTGTTCCTCAACGTCGTCGGCGGGGTCAAGGTCCTGGAGACCGCCTCGGACCTGGCGCTGCTGGCGGCGATCATGTCCAGCCTGCGCAACCGGCCATTGCCCCACGACCTGCTGGTGTTCGGCGAGGTAGGCCTGTCCGGCGAAGTGCGGCCGGTGCCCAGCGGCCAGGAGCGTCTTAAAGAGGCGGCCAAGCATGGTTTCAAGCGGGCCATCGTGCCCAAGGGCAATGCGCCGAAAGAAGCGCCGCCGGGGTTGGTGATCATCGCGGTGACGCGGTTGGAGCAGGCTTTGGATGCGTTGTTTGAATAATGATCGCTTCATCTATCAATCGACCTATTGGGAAGGGAGTCAAAGGATGAAAGGTTTCAACTCGGCCGTGCTGGGGTTGGGATTGGCCGTGTGGTGCGGCTTGGCAGGGGCGACAGAGGTGCCCGCCGGTTATCGCGTGGCCCAACAATTGCCGATCGATAACGGGCAGGTGTTGGAGATACTGGAGGACGTGCGGATGACTCCGGACCTGCATCGCGCCCTGTGGGGCAACGGTACGGAACCGGAAAGTATCGATGACCAGGTGCTCGCCGCGGATGTCGAGAACAAGCCGTTCGTCGACGCCCAGGTACGCTTGCTGGCGGCCTCCGGTGAGGCGCTGGAAAACAAAAGCCTGGGTTATCCGCTGGCCACGGTTGAGAAAGCCCCCCTGGTGGGTCTGCCGGCCCCGGCCTATTTCCTGACCATCGATGAAACGGCGCCGATGGGCACCTACAGCGGTCCGGCCACCCAGGTACTGATGCCGTCGACGGGCAAGCTCAACGCCACGGTCTATCGGACGGCGGAGGGCAAGAGCGAGGCGCTGTTCCTGGCCCAGACCGGCAAGGCGGCCTGGCAGGTCGGCGCGCCGACGGCGGACGGCGTGGCACAGATCCAGCAGGTGTCCTCGTCGCCGGCGAGCGAGGATGAAGAGTTCGTCACTACCTACCGGACTTATCGGTTCAAGAACGGCGCCTGGCAATTGTCGTCGCGGCAAGAGGCGGGGTATTGGGACACCGAGAGCGATTTTCCGCAGCGCTCGGCGTTTCCCTGATGGTGCCGGTGCGGGTTTGCCAGTGATTGCGAGGGGGTATTCACCGCCGCATCGCCGGCAAGCCGGCTCCCACAATTTTTCTAGGGCTTTGTTTACAGCTCGATCAGGGCGCCCAGTTCCCGTTCGAGTTCCGCCGCGTCGGCCAGATTCAACTCGATCAGGCGCCGCAGGTGCTGGATCGATTCCAGGCCGATATGCAGGCACTTGAAGCCCAGGTGGTCTTTTTCCCGGTGCACCAGTTCGGCATCCATTTCGACATGGGCGTTTGCCGCCAGGCGAATGTCGACGCGGAAGATGCCCTCGTTGCTGTCATCCCAGGTGCCGGGTCGCTGAAGTAGCAGCCCCTTGAGCGACAGGTCGATCAGATGCGCCGACCAGACGGTGGAGCCCTGGCTGAGGGTGGTGTCGGCGTCGAAATCAATACGTTTGAATTGGCGTCGATTGGAATGCGGGTCGCTCATGACGTGGCTCCTTGGCGTATTCACTGACTATAGCCTCCACAGCCAGCAGGAGCGAATGTATAGCCGGATACCACACGATTTGTGCTGCCGTGGGCCAGGGTGGGTGGCCATTGCAAGCCATCGCTCAGGGGCAAAAAAGCCGTTCTCGAGCAATGTCGGGTATGGCCTTTGGCCCTGTTGGCGCTAAACTCAAGGTAGCTGTCTTTCTTGTCCTCTCTGGCTGGAATATAAAAATGAAAAATAATAATAGCCCGCTACGCCACCTACCCTGGCTGCTGCTGGCAATCGTTGGAGCATGCGCCCTGGGCGTAGTGGCCTTGCGCCGCGGCGAGGCGATCAACGCCTTGTGGATCGTGGTCGCCGCTGTGGCGATCTATCTGGTTGCCTATCGTTACTACAGTTTGTTCATCGCCAACAATGTCATGCAGCTCGATGCCAATCGGGCCACGCCGGCGGTGCTCAATAATGACGGTCTGGACTATGTGCCGACCAACAAACACATTCTTTTCGGTCACCACTTCGCGGCCATCGCCGGCGCGGGACCGTTGGTCGGGCCGGTGCTGGCGGCGCAGATGGGGTATCTGCCTGGCACGCTCTGGCTGATCGCCGGTGTAGTCCTGGCCGGTGCGGTGCAGGACTTTATCGTCCTGTTCCTCTCCACCCGCCGCAACGGCCGTTCCCTGGGCGATATGGTCCGTGAGGAAATGGGCCGCGTGCCGGGGACCATCGCCCTGTTCGGCTGCTTCCTGATCATGATCATCATCCTCGCGGTGCTGGCGCTGATCGTGGTCAAGGCCCTGGCCGAGAGCCCATGGGGTATCTTCACGGTGATGGCGACCATCCCGATCGCGATGTTCATGGGCATCTACATGCGCTATATCCGCCCGGGCCGCATCGGTGAAATCTCCATTGTCGGCGTGCTCCTGTTGCTCGGCTCGATCTGGCTGGGCGGGCAGATTGCCGCCGACCCTGTGTGGGCCAAGGCCTTCAGCTTCACTGGCGTACAGATCACCTGGATGCTGGTCGGTTACGGTTTTGTGGCAGCAGTGTTGCCGGTCTGGCTGATTCTGGCGCCGCGCGACTACCTGTCGACCTTTCTCAAGATCGGCACCATCATCGCCCTGGCGATCGGCATCCTGATCACCATGCCCGTGCTGAAAATGCCGGCGCTGACCCAGTTCGTCGACGGCACAGGTCCGGTCTGGAAAGGCGGCCTGTTCCCGTTCCTGTTCATCACCATCGCCTGCGGTGCGGTGTCCGGTTTCCACGCGCTGATCGCCTCCGGGACCACGCCCAAGCTGCTGGACAAGGAAACCAACGCCCGTTATATCGGTTACGGCGGCATGCTGATGGAGTCCTTTGTGGCCATTATGGCGATGGTCGCCGCTTCGGTGATCGAGCCAGGCGTGTACTTCGCCATGAACAGCCCGGCGGCGGCGGTCGGCAGTGATGTGGTGACGGTGGCACAGACCGTCACCAGTTGGGGCTTTGCGATCACCCCTGACGCCCTGCTGGCCGTGGCCAAGGACATCGGTGAAACCACCGTGCTGTCACGTGCCGGCGGTGCGCCGACCCTGGCGGTCGGTATCGCGCAGATCCTCCACCATGTCCTCCCCGGTGAGAACAGCATGGCGTTCTGGTACCACTTCGCGATCCTGTTCGAAGCACTGTTTATCCTGACGGCGGTGGATGCCGGTACCCGTGCCGGACGTTTCATGCTGCAGGATCTGCTCGGCTCCTTCGTCCCGGCGCTCAAGCGCACCGAGTCCTGGACCGCCAACCTGATCGCCACCGCCGGATGCGTGGCGATGTGGGGTTACCTGCTGTATCAAGGCGTGATCGACCCGTTGGGCGGCATCAACACCTTGTGGCCGCTGTTCGGTATCTCCAACCAGATGCTGGCCGGTATCGCGCTGATGCTCGGCACCGTGGTGCTGATCAAGATGAAACGCCAGCGCTATATCTGGGTGACCTTGCTGCCTGCCGCCTGGTTGCTGATCTGTACCACCACCGCCGGCTTTATCAAGCTGTTCGACGCCAATCCGGCCATCGGTTTCCTTTCCCTGGCGAAGAAATACAGCGTAGCGTTGGAGGCAGGGCAGGTGATCGCCCCGGCCAAGGACATCAACCAGATGCAGCACGTGATCTTCAATGCCTATACCAACGCGGCGTTGACGGCACTCTTCCTGTTTGTGGTATTCAGTGTGCTGTTCTATGCCATCAAGGTCGGTGTCTCGGCCTGGGGCAACAAGGAACGCACGGACAAAGAAACCCCGTTCCAGGCCGTGCCTGAAGCGTAAAAGAGGAATACCGCCATGTTCAACGACCTGAGTCGCCTCGGTAAATACCTCGGTCAGGCCGCGCGCCTGATGGTCGGCATGCCCGACTACGACACCTACGTCGAGCATATGCAGAACAAGCACCCGGACAAGCCGGTCATGACCTACGAGGCGTTCTTCCGGGAACGCCAGGAAGCCCGTTATGGGGGCAAGGGCGGGCCGAAGTGCTGTTGACCCGGGTGGCGCTCTCTTGAGGGCGTACCGGGTTATTCAAGGCTGAACACTGTCACTGTGGGAGCCCGGCTTGCCGGCGATGGCGATCTTGCGGACGCCATCGCCGGCAAGCCGGGCTCCCATCGTTTTTTTAGCGTATGGGAGATTTCTGTTTGTCAGTTCCTATTCCTGTGACCGTCCTGAGCGGTTTCCTCGGCGCCGGCAAGACCACCTTGCTGCGCCATCTGCTCAAAGCCGAGCACGGCCTGAAAATCGCCGTGATCGAGAACGAATTCAGCGACGCCGGCATCGACACCCAACTGCTGGGTGCCGAGCCGGTGCAAGTGATGACGCTGTCCAACGGCTGCGTCTGCTGCACCATTCACACTGACCTGACCAAGGCCCTGTATCTGCTGCTGGAGCGCCTGGACAGCGGCGAAATCGCCTTCGACCGACTGGTGATCGAGTGCACCGGTCTGGCCGACCCGGCCCCGGTGGCGCAGACCTTTTTTATCGACGAGGAATTGCGCGAGCGTTATCTGCTCGACGGCATCATCACCCTGGTGGACGCGGCCCATGCCGAGCACCACCTGACCCAGGCCATCGCCCAGGCGCAGATCGGTTTTGCCGACCGGCTGCTGGTGAGCAAGCGTGACCTGGTGGATGAAGCGACGTTTACGGCCTTGAGCGAACGGCTGACGCGGATCAATCGCCGGGCACCGATCCGTATCGTCGAGCACGGCAACATTGATCTGGCCGAACTGCTCGATGTGCGCGGCTTCAATCTCAATGCCGACCTGGGTGGCGGCTTGAGTTTGCGTCCGGTCAGCAAGGCCGCATCCATCGACCGTATTTCCAGCCTGGTGCTGCGTACCGATCAGCCGCTGGATATCGACAAGCTCAGCGAGTTCATGAACGAACTGCTGGAAGATCACGGCAAACAGTTGCTGCGCTACAAGGGCGTGTTGAATATCGCCGGGGAGCCCCGGCGCATGGTGTTCCAGGGGGTGCTCAAGCTGTACGGTTTCGACTGGGATACCGAGTGGGAAGAGGGCGCGGCGCGGGAGAGCGTGATCGTGTTTATTGCCGATGACCTGCCGGAAGAGAAGATTCGCGAAGGCTTTGCGAAGGTCGCGACGGCTTGATGTGAGCACTGTGGTGACTGGGCAAACCCTGATGCCGTTCAGTTAAGGCCGAACACCGTCCTTGTAGGAGCATGGCTTGCCAGCGAAGGGGGCCTCAAGATCGCTAAAAGCTTCGCGGGCAAGCCCTGCTCCTACAGGTTAAGTGGCGTTTTCAGTATTCCATTCCCCTCGACATGAACGGCATTAAGGCAAGCCCGCTCGCCACGGTTGGGTCCGCGTTTAACTGGGACGGCTGGCTTCCTGGGAAGATTTTGGCGGACTCAGGACCACTGCAGGACGCCAAGCTGATCCAGGTACTCCGTCAGCCATTCGACGCCGACTCCGGCATTGCCGTTTTCCACGGCATTGACGATGGCCTCACGTACTCGCCAGTCCTCGTTGCGCGCCGAATGTTGCGCCAGGGCCAACCCGGTCAGCGGCACCAGCCCGCTGAGAAAGTGCGCCAGGGGGGCGTTGCCGGCCATCCTCGCCAATTCCAGATGAAACTCGCCCCCCAGCCTTGTCGCCGTGCTCTGCCGGCCAGTTTCGGCATTCTGGCGTTCACGGGCGACCAGCGTGCGAAGCGCTGCAAACGTCAGTCCAGCGGACTTGGCGCAAACCAGCTCGATAACGCTGATCTCGGCCAGCCGCCGCGCTTGCAGGGTCTGGCGGATCTGTTCGGCGTCCGGCTCGGCGACCCGGGCGCGTTGGTTGGGGCGGGTAAGAATGATCTGTTGCCGCGCCAGACGGCTCATGACCCGGCGCACCTGGCTGCGACCCGCGCCGTAGACGCGTATCAGGGCCTCTTCACTCAACCCCTCGGCAAACTGGCGGTCGAGGATGTCTTCGAACACCTGGGCGTAGAGCGTCTCGGCGCAGAAAGCCGGGCCCTGTGGCGGCACCACGGTACGCCGGGTGGTGAAGGGCAGGGATGTCGCAACGCTGTTCATATCCGGTCTCCCCTTGGCGGGTGGGTTATTGCTCGGTACTGCCCAGATGGTCGTCCGGGATGGTGAGTTCGATGCCCATGCGTCGGCCTTCCTGGAGGATATGGCGACGCATTTCCGCGCTGGCCAGGGCGCTGTTCTTGTTGCGGATGGCGCGCACTACGGCCTCGTTTTCCAGCAGGCGTTCCGCCAGGTGTTCCGGCGAATTGCGCAGGACCTCGGCGCTCTGCTTGAGGGCGTTGCTGGTCTGTTGCACCACGTTCTGGAAGATCGGGTTGGCGGTCAGGGCGAACAGCTCTTCATGGAAGGCGATGTAGGCGTTCATCCCGGCTTCGCTGTCGTCGGCCTCCAGGGCTTCGCGCATGTCCATCAGGGTCAGGCGCAGTTGGCCGACTTCCTTGCTGCTGATGGACTGCGCCACCAGCCCGACGATAAACGGCTCCAGGGTGTAGCGCAGTTGCAGCACATCTTCGAGGCTGGCGTCGGCCACGCCGCTGTGGGCGGTCGAGGTTTCGCTGGGGGCGGCGTCGAGCACCACCACCCCTTTGCCCGGCATCGAGCGCACCAGGCCAAGGGTTTCCAGCACGGTCACGGCTTCGCGCAGGCTCGGGCGGCTGATGCCCAGCTGTTCGGCCAGTTCACGCTGGCCCGGCAGCATCTCACCACGGCGCCACTGGCCCCGGGCCAGGGCCGCCCGGAGTTTTTCTACGACTGAATTGACAACGGTTGAGGTAATCACGGTGTACTCCAGATAAAACGGTGAGGCCACGACCCGAGGCCGGCGCTTGTTTCGCGGGCCAGGGGCCAGTACCGGCGCCCGTCCCCGGGCGCCTGGCATCAAAACTCCTGCTGATGAGCCGGTGTTGCCGGCTTTCTCGGCGTAAAGGCATAACCTTGCTGGCCATCGAGGACCTTGTGGGCCCGCTGCACATCGATGTCCTTTTCCCAGCGGGCGATGGCCACGGTCGCCACGCAGTTGCCGACCAGGTTGGTCATGGCCCGGCCGATGCCCATGAACCAGTCGACCGCCAGCACCAACACCAGCCCGACCACCGGGATCGCCGGAATGGCCGTCAGGGTGGCGGCGAGGATCACCAGGGCCGAGCCGGGAATACCGTGGGCGCCTTTGGAGGTGATCAGCGACACCAGCAGGATGGTCAGCAGGTCGGTCAGCGCCAGCGGGGTGCCGGTGGCATTGGCGATAAAGACGATGGCCAGGGTCAGGTAGATCGAGAAACCGTCCAGGTTGAACGAGTACCCGGTCGGGATCACCAGGCCCACCGTCGAACTGCCTATCCCCAGGTGCTCGAGCTTGCGCATGACCTGCGGCAGCACGGCATCCGAGGACGCTGTACCCATCACGATCAGCAGGTCTTCGCGCAGGTACTTGAGGAAGGGCAGGATCCGCAGGCCGGACAGGCGCATCACCAGGCCGAGGATCACCAGCACGAAGCACAGGCAGGTCACGTAGAACAACGCCACCAGGCTGCCGAGCTGGCGCAGCGAGTCCAGGCCGTAGGTGCTGGTGGTGAAAGCGATGGCGCCGAAGACGCCAATCGGCGCCAGGCGCACGATCATGCCCATGATGCGGAAGATCACGTGGCTGAGTTCATTGATCAAGCGCGAGATGCCTGACGCCGACTCGCCCACCAGGTTCAGGGCGCTGCCGAACAGTACGGAGAACAGCAGCACCTGGAGAATGTTGTTGTCGGCAAAGGCGCCGATCACCGAGTTGGGGATCAGGTCCATCAGGAACTGCGTGGTCCCGCGCATATGCTGGCCACGGTCGGCGAGGTCGCCCAGGGCCACCTTGGACAGCTGCTCCAGATGAATATTGGCGCCACTGCCGATGCCGGTGGAAAAGGCCAGGATCAGCCCGATCAACAGGGCGATGGTGGTCAGGACTTCGAAGTAGATCACCGATTTGAGGCCGATCCGCCCGACTTTCTTCAGGTCGCCGGCACCGGAGATGCCGCTGACCACCACGCAGAAGACGATCAGTCCGATCAGCATCTTGATCAGCTTGATAAAGCCGTCGCCGAGGGGTTTGAGTTGGACGGAAAATTCGGGAAGGGCGAGTCCGCAGATGATGCCGAGCACCAGTCCAAGGACAACCTGAAGGAAAATCGAACGCGAGCACCATCTGAGCATGGGGAGGATCCTGGTCGGTGTTCCGTGATCCGGGCCTGTGGCCGCAGCTTCGGAACTTAATTGTTGTGGTCTTACCGGTATGTCCAGTGCGGGGCCAGTCTACGCCCGGTTTTTCCCGGATAACAAGGGATTTTCGCGAAATTGGTTGGACCGGTCTGACCAGTAATGCTGGTCCTGTAGGAGCTGGCTTGCCGGCGATGAGGCCCGCAAGTGCGATGCAAGCCTTCAGACCGCCATCGCCAGCAAGCCGGCTCCCACAAAATGGTGCTCCGCCGCAAGGTGCTGCTTTACTGCGAAGGGGCGACGGACGGCGAGTTTCCTCCAGGCGAAAAAAAGCCCGGCCATGGCTGGCCGGGCTCTTGGAGGGGGACCGAGTGGGCGCGGGTTGACGGCACGTCTTCGGTTCTAGAAGCAGCGAACCGTCTCAGCCTGGAGATACTTGCGGGCCATTTTGACTTCCGCGCCTTGCGCGGTGGCCGCGAGCATTCTTTCGTGGGCGACTTCGACGCCTTGGGGGGCTTGGGGTGAAGGTGTGAGTGCAAAGCAGTTGTACTCGTTATCCGTGGTGGTGTCTGCGTGTACAGCCGTGGTGAGCGCGATGCTGAACACGGCCAGTGTGGCGCCTCGGATAATGGGTTTTATCATGGCTGAAACCTCGTTTTGAATGAGGTATCAGCATGTCCTTTACGCATCGCCAGACGTATTGGCGAAAGTCGTCAGTGACCGACAGGTGTTTCCGGCTTTGTGTCTGAAAGCTGATGGCAAGGTGTAAAGGCTTTGCTTTTACAGGGGACAAAAACACCAATGCCCCGACAAGTCGGGGCATTGGTTTCAGTCTACCGGCCTGTCGGCCAGATGGGCTTTCAGCGAACCGCTATCAAGCGCCGTAAACCGGCAGCTTCTTGCAGATCGCCTTGACCTTCTCGCGAACGGCGTCGATCACCGCTTCGTTATTCAGGTCAGCCAGGATGTCGCAGATCCAGCCGGCCAGTTCGCGGCAGTCGGTTTCCTTGAAGCCACGGGTGGTGACAGCCGGGGTACCGAAACGCAGGCCGGAGGTGACGAACGGGGAGCGTGGGTCGTTCGGCACCGAGTTCTTGTTCACGGTGATGAAGGCTTTGCCCAGTGCGGCGTCGGCGTCTTTACCGGAGATGTCCTGCTTGATCAGCGAGAGCAGGAACAGGTGGTTCTTGGTACCGCCGGAAACCACGTCGAAACCGCGCTCGATAAACACTTCGGCCATGGCCTGGGCGTTTTTCACCACTTGTTGCTGATAGGCCTTGAACTCAGGCTGCAGCGCTTCCTTGAAGCAGATCGCCTTGGCCGCGATTACGTGCTCCAGCGGGCCGCCCTGGGCGCCCGGGAATACGGCGGAGTTCAGCTTCTTCTCGATCTCGGCGTTGGCGCGAGCGAGGATCAGGCCACCACGTGGACCGCGCAGGGTCTTGTGGGTGGTGGTGGTGACCACGTCGGCGAACGGCACCGGGTTCGGGTAGACGCCAGCGGCGACCAGACCGGCCACGTGGGCCATGTCGACGAACAGGTAGGCACCGACCTTGTCGGCGATGGCGCGGAAACGTGGGAAGTCGAGGATCTGCGAGTAGGCGGAGAAACCGGCCACGATCATTTTCGGCTTGTGCTCGACCGCCAGGCGCTCGACTTCGTCGTAGTCGATCAGGCCATTGGCATCGATACCGTATTGAACGGCGTTGTACAGCTTGCCGGAGGAGGAAACGCTGGCGCCGTGGGTCAGGTGACCGCCATGGGCCAGGCTCATGCCCAGGATGGTGTCGCCGCCTTGCAGCAGGGCCAGGTAAACGGCCGAGTTGGCCTGGGAGCCGGCGTGTGGCTGGACGTTGGCGTAATCGGCGCCGAACAGTTCCTTGGCACGGTCGATGGCCAACTGCTCAACCACGTCGACGTATTCGCAGCCGCCGTAGTAACGCTTGCCCGGATAGCCTTCGGCGTACTTGTTGGTCAGGACCGAGCCCTGGGCTTCCATCACCGCGGGGCTGGTGTAGTTTTCCGAGGCGATCAGCTCGATGTGCTCTTCCTGGCGCTGAGCTTCTTGCTCCATGGCGGCAAAGAGATCGGCGTCGTACTTGGCAATAGTCAAATCACGGCTGAACATGGCGGTCCTCAAGGATCGGGGGCAGAAAAGAAGGCATTCTAACCCAATGGGTTTTATCTGGCATATGAAAGGGCATCATGTCGCGGATAAGCGGCGCTCACTTGAGGGTGGCGGCGCCTGGGCTGACGCTTTCGCGGGCAAGCCCTGCTCCTACAGTATTGCGTCGGTCACGAGTTCCGCGTGCGACACAAACCTGTAGGAGCAGGGCTTGCCCGCGAAGAGGGCCGAACAGGCGCCACAGGGGCTCAATCGAACATGAACAGCGCATCATTGCTGAACTGCGCTTCAAAGCGATTGGGCGCCATCGGCCGGCCGAACAGATAACCCTGCACTTCGTCGCAGCCGTGCTCGCGCAGGAAGTCGAGCTGCTCGTGGGTTTCCACGCCTTCGGCGATCACCGCCAGGTTCAGGCTGTGGGCCATGGCGATGATCGCCCGGGCGATCTGCGCATCCTGTTCGCCCGACGGCAGGCCGTCGACGAAAGTGCGGTCGATCTTCAGCACGTCGATGGGGAACTGCTTGAGGTAGTTCAGCGACGAGTAACCGGTGCCGAAGTCGTCCACCGCGATGCTCAGCCCGAGGTTCTTGAGCCCTGCGAGAATCAGCATGGCCTCGCTGACTTCGCGCATCAGGATACTTTCCGTCAGTTCCAGCTCCAGACAGGCCGGCGAGACACCGGTCTCCTTGAGAATATTGGCGATCCGCTTGCCCAACTGGCCGTCGGAGAACTGCCGCGCCGAGATGTTCACCGAGACCTTGGGCACCCGCACCTTGGCCAGGTGCCAGGCCTTGAGCTGGCGGCAGGCTTCGGTCAGGACCCAGTCACCGACATCCACCACCAGCCCCAGCTCTTCCAGTACCGGAATGAAATCCCCTGGTGGCACCAGGCCACGCCGTGGGTGGCGCCAGCGCAGCAGGGCTTCGGCACCGGTCAGGCGCTTGCCGTCGCCGCTGAACTGCGGCTGGTAATACAGCACGAATTCGTTCTGCTCCAGGGCGTGGCGCAGGTCGCTTTCCAGCTCCAGGCGTTCCAGGGCGCTGGCGTTCATATCGGCCTGGTAGAACTGGAAGTTGTTCTTGCCGCGTTCCTTGGCGTGGTACATCGCGGTGTCGGCGTTTTTCATCAACTGGCTGAGCTCGCTGCCATCCTGCGGGCTCAGGGCGATGCCGATACTGGCGGTGACGAAGAACTCGCGGCCTTCAAGCACGAACGGCGTCACCAGGCTGGTGAGAATCTGCTCGGCGACATTGATGGCCCGGTTCAAGGCCATTTCCCGAGTGGCCCGCGGTTGCAGCAGGAGGGTGAACTCGTCGCCGCCCATGCGCGCCACGGTGTCGTCGTCGGCCACGCAGGCCAGCAGGCGGGTAGCCATTTCCTTGAGCATGCGGTCGCCGGCGGCGTGGCCCAGGGAGTCGTTGATCGGCTTGAAACGGTCCAGGTCGAGGAACATCAGCACTACCCAGGACTTCTGCCGCTCAGCCTGCTGCAGGGCGGTGTGCAGGCGGTCCTGGAACAGCGTGCGGTTGGGCAGGTGGGTCAGGGCGTCGTAGTAGGCCAGGCGGTGAATCCGTTGTTCGCTGGCCTTGCGCTCGCTGATATCGGTGAAGAAGCACACGTAGCTGGCCAGGTCGCCTTCATCGTCGAGCACCGCGGTGATGCCGACCCAGGCCGGGTAGTGCTCGCCGTTACGGCGTTTGAGCCAGACTTCGCCTTCCCAGGTGTTGTGCTGCTCCAGTTGCTTGAGTACATAACGCAGGTGGGCTTCCTGCTGGTCGTCGACGGTGAGCAGGTTCGGCAACTGGTCCAGCACGTCGGCCACGGCGTAACCGCTGACCCGGCTGAAGGCTTCGTTGGCCTGGACAATGTAGCCGGCCGGGTCGGTGATCAGGATCGCCGAGGTCGAGTGCTCGAAAACCGTCGCGGCCATGCGCAGGTCTTTTTCCGCCCGGCGTTGCTGGCTGATGTCGCGGCCGACGCCGAGGATGCCCTCGAAGGCGCCGTGTTCGTCCCACACCAGCACCAGGCGCAATTCGATGGGAATCTTGCGGCCGTCGGCTTTCAGGCAGTCGAACAGGAACAACTGGGTCTGCACCTGTTCGCGCAGTTCGGTCAGTTCCTCGGGTTTGTCCAGGGCCTTGCTGACCCGCTCCATCAACAGGTAGATGCCATTGAGTTGCTGTGGGTTGGCAATGGTCGACTGCCAGCCATGCTGGAACACCCAGTCGACTTCATAGCCGAGCACCGCATGGACCGACGGGCTGACGTAGTTCAGGCTCAGTCGGCTGTCGGTGGAGAAAATCACGTCGCTGATGCTTTCGGCGAGCATCCGGTAGCGTTTCTCGCTGTCGCGCAGGGACTCGCTGGCCTCGATCTGGTCGGTGACGTCCTTGGCCACGCCGATGATGCGCGTGACCTGGTCATACTTGTCCCGGGCCAGGGCCTGCTCGCGGACCTCGAAGTGCCGCCAATGCTCGTTGCGATGGCGGAAACGCAGCTGGCACTGGAGCAACTGACTGTAACCGGCGTGGCGCTGCTGCTGGCGCAGGCGATGATAGTGCTCGGCGTCTTCGGGGTGCAGCAGGATTTCCCAGAAGTATTCGCCCATCTGGTGCAGCTCGGTCTTGTTGTAGCCGAGGGTCTGGCCCAGGTGATGGTTGCTGAAGATCATCCGCTGGCTGATCACATCCTGCACATACAGGTGATCCGGCACGGTACGCACCACATCCGACCAGAAGCCCTCGCGTTCCAGCAACGACAGTTCGATCAGCTTGCGGCTGGTGATATCGGTGATGCTGAGGATCACCGAGGAATAGTCGCTGGCGTCCTCCGGCAGGCGCATGACCAGCCACAGGTGCTGGTCCTGGCCTTGGCCGGCGCTCAGCTTGATCTCCAGTTCCAGCTGGTTCTGGCGGTTGAGCAGCGCTTCGACCAGCGAGTAGCCGATACCGGCGGCATTGCTCGGGCAGCCGTCGATCAGGCAGCTCCAGGCGCTTTCGCGGGAGTCGACATTGAGCAGGCGCAGGGCCACCAGGTTGACCTCGGTGATCCGCAGTTCCTGCATCAACAGCCGGCGGTGCTCGGGGTCATGGGCGATCCAGTGCTTGAGCAGTTCGCTGTCCAGCAGGCGATGCTGTTCGAGGAAAACCGGCAGCCCGGAAAGGTCGAGGACGCACAAGGCAACGCCGGTACCCTCGAAAATATCCTGGTAGCGCCGGCGTCCTTCAGTGACCTGCAACTGGCGCCGCCGCATGTTGAGCAACGCCAGCACCGGCAGCAGCGACAACCCCAGCCCCAGCAGGCATTTGCCGATCAGGGCCGGCAGCAGGTCCTCGATCACCTTGCGCGGGTCGAACAGGCCGCGCAGTTGCCAGTCGCTGTTGGACAGCGGCGTGATCAGCACGCTGTTGGCCTCTTCGTCGGTGCTCAGCGGCACCGGCGTGGGGGCGATATCGTCGTCCCGGCTGATCACCAGGTGATTGTTGCGGTTTTCGATCAGCCAACTGGCCCCCGATTCCTGATTGCCCGGGCGGGTGAGGTCCTGGAACAGCCGGGGTGACAGGCGCAGGACCCAATAGCCGTTGCTCTCGCCGCTGGCCTGCTGCAACAACAGGTGAACGGCCGAGCCGTGATCGTCATTGGTGAAGTAGTAGGTCTGCTTGCGGTTGCTGTGCTTGACCTGTTCGACGAGGAAGGCGGCGTCATGGCTGTCGGTGGCGCTGTCGCTGATCAGGGCGCCCTTGGCGTCGAGCAGGGCGATGCTTTGCAGGTCCGGCATCGACACCCGTACCCGGTCGAGCAAGGCCAGGAGTTCTTCGCGGTTGTTGGGTTTGTCGACGATCGGTAGTAGATTGAGGGCGATCTGCGCATTGAGCGCCATGTTCAGGCTGACGCGCTGGGCCAGGTCGGCGCTCGAGTCGATGCTGTTCTGGCGTTGCAGTTGGCGGGTTTGCTGGAATTGATCGATCAGTTGCCAAAACAGCAGGACGAGCAGGAACAGCACCAGCGTGGCCAGTATGCCTTTGAGTGTCCCGCGCAGCGGTGGAGTCGAGGCCGGGTTGGCTGCGCGCGCGGACGATGGCGGATTGGCGTTGGTCAAACTGTGATCCTGCGGTTGGGCTGGATTGGCGCGACATGCACTATAAGCCGGACGCCCGAAGGGCGGCTAGCATGCCTTGAGTTGTGGCAAAGTGCCAGTCCTGTTCGACCGAGCGGTTTGCCCTGTCTGCCGCATTCAGGTAGTTTTACCGGTTACGCGCCAGCAATTCACGCTCCCCATGCAAGGGTATCGACCGGTGCGGCCATGGATTGAACTCTTGGCTGGCACACGGGGCCTGTTCACTGCGGGTACCGCTCGCGCCCTTATTCATCTGTCACTGACGCTAGGTTCTCCATGGCTCAATACGTCTTCACCATGCATCGGCTGAGCAAAGTTGTTCCGCCGAAGCGGGAAATCCTGAAAAACATCTCCCTGTCGTTTTTCCCGGGCGCCAAGATCGGCGTGCTCGGCTTGAACGGTTCGGGTAAATCCACTCTGCTGAAAATCATGGCGGGTGTCGACACCGAATTCGACGGTGAAGCCCGGCCGATGCCCGAGCTGAATATCGGCTATCTGCCCCAGGAGCCGCAACTCGATCCGAGCAAGACGGTCCGTGAGGTGGTCGAGGAAGCGGTCAGCGTGATCAAGGACGCCCAGGCCCGCCTGGATGAAGTCTACGCCGCCTACGCCGATCCTGATGCCGATTTCGACAAGCTGGCCGCCGAACAGGCCAAGCTCGAGGCGATCCTGCAGGCCAGCGACGGCCACAACCTGGAACGCCAGTTGGAAGTCGCCGCCGATGCGCTGCGCCTGCCGGCCTGGGACGCCAAGGTCGAACACCTGTCCGGCGGTGAAAAGCGCCGTGTGGCCTTGTGCCGCCTGCTGCTCTCGGCCCCGGACATGCTGCTGCTCGACGAACCGACCAACCACCTGGATGCCGATTCCGTGGCCTGGCTGGAGCACTTCCTGCACGACTTCCCGGGCACCGTGGTTGCGATCACCCACGACCGTTACTTCCTGGACAACGTCGCCGGCTGGATTCTCGAACTCGACCGCGGCGCCGGTATCCCGTACGAAGGCAACTACTCGGGCTGGCTGGAAGCCAAGTCCGATCGTCTGGCCGCTGAATCCAAGCAGCAGTCGGCCCATGAAAAGGCCATGAAGGAAGAACTGGAGTGGGTGCGCAAAGGCGCCAAGGCTCGCCAGTCGAAATCCAAGGCCCGTCTGCAGCGTTTCGAAGAAATGCAGTCGCAGGAATTCCAGAAGCGCAGCGAGACCAACGAGATCTATATCCCGGCCGGTCCGCGCCTGGGCGACAAGGTCATCGAATTCAAGAACGTCAGCAAGGGTTATGGCGACCGCGTACTGATCGACAACCTGTCGTTCAGCATGCCCAAGGGCGCGATTGTCGGCGTGATCGGTGGTAACGGTGCCGGTAAGTCGACCCTGTTCCGCATGCTGATGGGCAAGGAAACCCCGGACTCGGGCAGCATCGAGATCGGTGAAACCGTGCAGCTTGCTTGTGTGGACCAGAGCCGCGACGACCTCGACGGCAGCAAGACGGTGTTCCAGCAGATTTCCGACGGTTCCGACCAGATCCGTATCGGCAACTACGAGATTCCATCGCGCACTTATGTGGGGCGCTTCAACTTCAAGGGTGGCGACCAGCAGAAGTTCGTCAAGGACCTGTCCGGTGGTGAGCGGGGTCGCCTGCACCTGGCGCTGACCTTGAAAGAGGGCGGCAACGTCCTGCTGCTCGACGAACCGTCCAACGACCTCGACGTGGAAACCCTGCGTTCCCTGGAAGAAGCCCTGCTGGACTTCCCGGGCGCGGCGATTGTGATCTCCCACGATCGGTGGTTCCTGGACCGGGTGGCGACGCATATCCTGGCCTATGAAGACGATTCGCAGGCGGTGTTCTTCGAAGGCAACTACACCGAGTACGAAGCCGATCGCAAGAAGCGCCTCGGCGATGCGGCGGCCCAGCCGCACCGTGTACGGCACAAGAAACTGGCCTGATCGGGTCGGTGGTTGAAAAGCGGAGCCCCTCGGGGCTCCGTTTTTTTTTATTGCACGCCGCTAAGCCGGTTCGATCCTCACGATCTCGATCGACTGATCCCCCGCCGGTCGTTTCCATAGCACTTCATCCCCCAGGCGCGCACCCAGCAACGCCCGACCCAGGGGCGAGCCCCAATTGATCAAACCTCGAGGGGCATCCGCCTCGTCCTCGCCGACCAGTTGCACCTGCTGCTCTTCGTCCTGTTCATTGGCGAAGGTCACGCGACTGCCGATCTGCACCACCTCGGTGGAGGTCGCCGGCGTGGCGAGCTGGGCACTGGAGAGGCGTTGGTTGAAGTAACGCAGGTCGCGCTCGATATCGGCCTGGCGCTGTTTGTCGGCGGCCTCGCCCAGGGCGTTTTGCTGGCTGTATTCGGCTTGCAGCGCCGCCACGCGGGCGTGCAATTGCGCCAGGCCCTGTGGGGTGACGTAATTGGGCTGGGTACTGACCTGGCGCTCCACCGGCTGCTCGGCCTGGGCGGCGGCGTTGTCTTCGTTGACGAAGGCGCGGCTCATGGCAATCTCCCGTTCATGGGTATCCGACCATGCTCGCAGGGTTTGGGTTTGCCGGTATATCCGTAAGCGACCTGTGGTGGTTGGATCTGCACCGTGTCGGCTTTCCGAGCAGAGCTCGACGTTCGCAGATTCAGGCCTGATACAGGCGCAATGAGCGGTTTGTGAGGCTGGGTGGTAAATTTTTACGACGCCGGTCGTTCTTTTTGATTGTAGGGTAATACGACGCCGGGCGCCCTGCGTCAGGTGTTTCGGCCCCGCGTGGAGGCGTGGGGCGATTGCAGCCAAAGAACGCGAGTGTTGTGTATGAGTTGTTTCAAATCCCATGGCGTGGGTGTCGGCCTGACCTTGTCCGCCTGTGTCGCCATGGGTGAGCCATTGCCCGAGAGCTCCCTGTTGGACCGCTACGGCGTGACGCCGGACCAGTTGCCTGCGGCCACTCAGGTGGAGAAGCCTGACGAGAAGTCACCCAGCCTGTTTCAGTTGAAGCCCGAGGCACCGGTGGTGGATATCCGCTTCGGCGAGCGAACGGCGCCGGAGGAGGTGGGTAATATCACGATCGACAATATGGCCAGGCGCGATTATGAGCGTTGTCTGCGTTTGCAGGGAGAGTTGCTGGATCGTCGTAAGTCCGGGTTGCCGAACGTACAGTGGCAGGCGCCGCTCAATAGTGATACCACTTCACCTCCAGCATCACCTCGTTCTCCGGCGTGGCCAGCTTGCTGAACTCGCGCTGGGCGCTTAAGCGCAGGCCCAGGTTGCGCGACAACTCCCATTGCTGGTTGAGGCTCAGGCTGCGACGCACTTCGCCATTGATGAAATAGTCGCCCTTGGCCTCCAGGCTCAGGTTGCCCAGCGGGTTTTTCCACAACAGGCCGGTGTCGAACCCCGCCGCCGGCGAAACAATCGCCGCGAAGTCCGCGTTGTGTTCGACCCGCACGGTGCCCAGGGCAAACCCCAGCACATCGTCGCCCAACTGCCAGGTGCCGCCCGCGCCGCCGTTCACATGGCTGACCAGGGTCTGGTCGTCGTGCCGCCCCGGCACCCGCTCCAGGCCGCCGGTGACTTGCCACGACCACGGCTGCAACAGCGCATTGCGCGGCGTCAGCGAGCGGATGGTCGCCAGGTCCAGTTGCTGCAACTGCCAGTGATTGCCTTCGTACTGGCGCAGTTTCATCTGCAGGATTTCTATCTGTGCGCCGAGGGGAAAACTCTCGGCATTGTCGTTGAGGTCGTGATAGGCCATGCGCAAGCCATACTCGCCGAATGTCCGGCTGCCCCGGGTGCCGACCCCGGCCTGCCAGGTGCGCGACTCATGGCCGTTTTCCGGCAGGCCCGGACGCTCGATCTGCAGCTCCGGCGGCGGGTTCTGGTTGATCGCCCGCAGCAGCTCGAAGCTGCGCTGGGCTTGTACCGGATCACGTTCCTGGCCATTGGCCCGGTAGCGTTCGAGTCTATAGGCGGCGTCGATGATCAGCGCCTGGCGAGCCTTGGCCAATTGCTTGAAGCCGGCCGATTGCAGTTGCTGCGCGTCGGCACTGACTTTCAGCACCCACTGCTGTTCCTCGGGATCCAGCGGTTTGGCCCGCTCCAGTAGTTCGCGCTCGCGGGATGGCCGGTAGTCGATCCTGTCCACCAGTCCCGCGTCCTTGACCGCCTTGACGGTGTCGGTGGGAATCGCGGTCAGCGGAAACTGTGCGGTCAGGTGCAGGCTCGGACGCGCCACCTGCAACAGTTCCAGCAGGCGGTAGGAGCAGTTTTCATCGAAGAAGAAGTAGTCGAACTGGATCTGCTTCAACTCCCAGACATGCTCGACCATGCGCTGGGTCTCTTCGGGCGTCAGGTTCAGCCGGTATTCCCACAGGTCGCGGTTCTCCAGGCTGCGGTATTCGGAGAGCTTTTCCTGGTAGGGCACCATGGCGAACAGGCCCGGATAACCCCCCGCCAGGCCTTTCCAGGCATAGAGGATGCTGTTGTCGGAACCTTCGATATAGGCGCCGAAGTTGATCGCGTAGCTGAGCAGGGCGGTCTGGTCGCGCTGCACACCGGCCGGGTCGATGCGCAGCAAAGTGTGGCCGAACATCGACGACGGGCTGTTCAGGTAGGCCGCCGGGAAGATCATCACCGTGCTGTGGGGCGCGACATCCTTGAACCACTGGTTGAATTCCGTGCAATCGGGGGCGGGCAGGTCGGTCAGCTGCAGTTGCGCCTTGAGCCAGCGCGTGCGGGCCGGATAGACACACTGGGGATGCTGGTTGCCGAGGCTGGCCGGGGCATAGAGGGCGTCGAGGGTGGCTTGCAGTTCCGCGTCCGGGTGATGGGCACCGTCGGCCGCGACGAAATATTTTTTGTCGCTGACATAACTGCGCCAGCCGCCGAGCTTGGCCGTCTCGTAATGGCCGAGGGAAATCCAGAACGGGTCATGGGCCAACTGCTGCAAACGCTGGGTGTCGAGGTGCGGTGCGGCGTACAGCGGGGCGCAGGCACAGAGCGCCAGGTAGGCAAGGCGTTTGAGCATGGTGGGCAACTGTTGTCAGACGAAAAGAGGCAACGCACACAAAAACCCGCTCCGAAAGGAGCGGGCGGGTCGAGCTTAAGCCTGGGTCGCGTACTTGGCCAGGCGCGGATCGCCTTTGAGGACCGCGAGGGTGTTGGTGTGCACATCGTCGGCGGTCACGTCAGCCTTGCTGAAGATCTGCTGGAAGTGCTCGTGGGTGACGGCCGCGAAATGCTCACGGTCTTCCGGGGCCACGCCAAGGACCACGGCGTAGGTGGTCAGGGCTTCGCCCTGGCCCTTGGCCATGTCTTCGGAAAGTTCGTTCATCATGCCGTTCATGGCGATCCAGGAGCGGCCGCCATAGGTCAGTGAGTCACGGGTGGAGCAGCCATTGGTGCCGGAGGTCATGCCGAAGGTGGCGTTGCCGGAGGTGCCGTTGGTGGTGGACGCCAGAATGTGGGCGGGAGTGCCGCGCTGGCCCTTGAACAGCATGTTACCCCAGCCGCAATCCGGCCCACCTGGCGCCTGGGCCATGGCATTGAGGGAGACAACCGTGAAGAGAGTACCCAGAAGAATCCGTTTCATAGCTTTGTTCTCTTTATGTGCGTGCCAATAACGAGGGGATCTGGCCTGGTTCAGGGCCAGTAGGCTGGTTATCAATCCAGCCTCGCACGTTGGAGTTTAGGCAGGTTCCAAGGGTTCCATTGTTTTTTCCTGATGTGAATGCGGGAAAGAGTTTGTAGTCCCTGTCTGAGGACTTTTGCCACGCCGTAGCGATTCAGCCATCGCTCGCCTTGCCAGTCAGGCATGGCGAGCGCCAGAATGCTTTCATCTGCCCCGCCTGATGTAAGGAAGCCCGATGCCTGATTCTGTTGCTGCCAGCTTGCGACTAGCGCCCGAAGCGCTGACCCGTCCTTTTTCCGCTGAACAGTTCAGCTTCTCTACCACCAATGATCTGGAGCCTTTTCGCGGTGTGCTTGGCCAGGAACGTGCCGTTGAAGCCTTGCAGTTCGGCGTGGCGATGCCACGCCCCGGTTACAACGTGTTTGTCATGGGCGAACCCGGTACCGGGCGTTTTTCGTTCGTCAAACGCTATCTGAAAGCTGAAGGAAAACGCCTACAGACCCCGTCCGACTGGGTCTATGTCAATAATTTCGACGAACCTCGCGAGCCACGGGCGCTGGAGCTGCCAGCGGGCGAGGCGGGCGCGTTCATCGCCGATATCAACGGCCTGATCGACAACCTGCTGGCGACCTTTCCTGCGGTGTTCGAGCACCCGTCCTACCAGCAGAAGAAGAGCGCCATCGACCGCGCCTTCAACCAGCGTTACGACCGCGCCCTGGATGTGATCGAGCGCCTGGCGCTGGAGAAGGAGGTTGCGCTGTATCGCGACAGCACCAATATCGCCTTTACCCCCATGAGCGAAGGCAAGGCCCTGGACGAGGCGGAATTCGCCCAGTTGCCGGAAGCCGAGCGTGAACGTTTCCATACCGATATCGCGGATCTTGAGGAGCGCCTCAACGAGGAACTCGCCAGCCTGCCGCAATGGAAGCGCGAATCGAGCAATCAGCTGCGCCAGTTGAACGAAGAGACCATCACCCTGGCCCTGCAGCCTTTGCTGGCGCCGTTGTCGGAAAAATACGCGGAGAACGCGGCGGTTTGCGGTTACCTGCAAGCCATGCAGGTCTATCTGCTGAAAACCGTGGTCGAGCAGTTGGTCGACGACAGCAAGACCGATGCCGTGGCCCGCAAGCTGCTGGAGGAGCAGTACGCACCGAGCCTGGTGGTGGGGCAACCCTTCAATGGCGGTGCGCCGGTGGTGTTCGAACCGCACCCGACCTACGACAACCTGTTCGGTCGTATCGAATACAGCACCGATCAGGGCGCGCTCTACACCACCTATCGGCAGTTGCGTCCGGGTGCCTTGCATCGGGCCAACGGCGGCTTCCTGATTCTCGAAGCCGAGAAGATGCTCAGCGAGCCCTTTGTCTGGGACGCGCTCAAGCGCGCCCTGCAGTCGCGCAAGTTGAAGATGGAGTCGCCGCTCGGTGAACTGGGGCGCCTGGCCACCGTGACGCTGACGCCACAGGTGATTCCGTTGCAGGTCAAGGTCATCATCATCGGTGCCCGCCAGTTGTACTACACGCTGCAGGACCTGGATCCGGATTTCCAGGAGATGTTCCGCGTGCTGGTGGATTTCGACGAAGACATTCCCATGGTCGACGAGAGCCTGGAGCAGTTCGCCCAGTTGCTCAAGACCCGCACTTCGGAAGAGGGCATGGCCCCGCTGACCGCTGACGCGGTGGCGCGCCTGGCGACCTACAGCGCGCGTCTGGCCGAGCACCAGGGGCGTTTGTCGGCGCGGATCGGCGATCTGTTCCAACTGGTCAGCGAGGCGGATTTCATTCGCCACCTGGCCAATGACGAGATGACCGACGCCGGCCACATCGAGCGGGCGCTCAAGGCCAAGGCCACCCGCACCGGGCGGGTCTCGGCGCGGATCCTCGACGATATGCTGGCGGGGATCATCCTGATCGACACCGCGGGCGCGGCCGTGGGCAAGTGCAACGGGCTGACGGTGCTGGAAGTCGGTGACTCGGCCTTCGGCGTGCCGGCGCGGATTTCCGCCACGGTGTATCCGGGTGGTAGCGGAATCGTCGACATCGAGCGTGAGGTCAACCTCGGCCAGCCGATCCACTCCAAGGGCGTGATGATCCTCACCGGTTACCTGGGCAGCCGTTATGCCCAGGAATTCCCGCTGGCGATTTCCGCGAGCATTGCCCTGGAGCAGTCCTACGGTTATGTCGATGGCGACAGCGCGTCCTTGGGCGAAGCCTGCACGTTGATTTCGGCCTTGTCGAAAACCCCACTCAAACAGTGTTTTGCCATCACCGGGTCGATCAACCAGTTCGGTGAAGTGCAGGCGGTGGGCGGGGTCAACGAGAAGATCGAAGGCTTCTTCCGGCTCTGCGAGGCCCGTGGCCTGACCGGTGAGCAGGGGGCAATCATTCCCCAGGCGAACGTTGCCACCCTGATGCTCGATGAGCGCGTATTGCAGGCGGTGCGGGCCGGGCAGTTCCACGTGTATGCCGTGCGCCAGGCCGATGAGGCCCTGAGCCTGCTGGTGGGCGAGCCGGCCGGTGAGCCGGATGCCGATGGCCAGTTCCCGGAAGGCAGCGTCAATGCGCGGGTGGTGGAGCGTCTGCGGGTGATCGCCGAGATGATCAGCGAAGAGGACCTCAAGGAGGCCGAGAAGGAAGCCGCCGAGCAGGCATTGGCGGAGGTCAAGGCGTCCTGATTACGGCCCTGCAGGAGCGGGGCTTGCCGGCGAAGGCGTCCTTGAGGCCGCCAAAAGCTTCGCGAGCAAGCTCTGCTCCCACAGGTTCCGTTGTGTTCTCAAGAATTAAGCAGCGTGCAATTAAGTGTGTGCGGGAAAGGAGTCAAGGCTTTGGCGCATGCCAACCTGACGCCCGTTGGTCCTGCAAATCCTTGCTGTCTGTAGTTTTATTCTATTCTCTGGGCAAGGACCTCCACTGTAGTCACTGGACCGATGCAACCTCCCCCCGGAGGCTGAAGACAGGATCTACCGAGGGTCGCCGCCATGCCGCGCAACCTTTGTCTCACCCGCCAATGCCTGGGTCTCGTGACCCGTATCGAATGCAGTATTCGCCCGATTGCCGGCGATAACGGAATGTGGACCCTCCTGTTCGCCGCCGGAATGGCCGGCGAACAACCCTCGGCCATCAAGGCCCAGGGTCCGTTCCATGGCCCGGTCGTGGCCGAATCCATCCTTGAGTCGATTGTCGAAAGCCTGACCTTGCATGGCTATCAGCTGGCCGAGGATCCGCAGATCTGGAGCCTGCATTTGCAGGCCCAGCTACGGGAGATCAACGGCACGCGAGGCCGGGGCCTGGAACACTAGGCGCCAGCCCACGATCATTCGGTGGGGCCTGAAACCTGGGCTTTGTCGAGCTTGACCTCGAAACCGTACTCGACGGTGTTCAAGGCCGTGCGCTGGTAGCTTTCCAGCTGGGTCGGCTGCCCGTAGAAGTAGTGGACGTCATAGACCGGCGGCGAATCAGCCTTGTCGCTATGGCTGGTGGCGAGGATTTCCTTGAGGTAGTTGCCGCTGTCGTCCTTGGCGTAGAAGCGCCAGGACTCGGCAGGGAAGCGCTTCTGGTCGACGATCAGGGCGTTGCCCTTGAGCTCCAGGCCGGCGGGCAACTGGTGGGCGTCGAGGGTGTTTTTCTGGATATCGGCCAGGAACAACGGCATCGAGCCGACGGCATAGGCCGGCGTTTCCGGGAACAGGTTCAGGTCGTAGGTGATGGTACCGTCCAGCGGATTGACCTCGAAGGCCTCGTTAGGCAACTCCAGGGGCTCGCCGCGCTTGCCTTGTTCGTCTTCGGTGAAGAAGGTCACCGGACTGCCGCCGGGGGCGGTGGGCGTGCCAAGCAACTCGTCGTTGAAGGTCTTGGGGTGGTCGAACTCGATGTTTGCCGCGCTGGCATCGTCCACCGACTGACTGATGATCACGCTTTTTTTCAGCTTCTCGGCGTCCAGGTTGGCGTCCTTGAGATAGCTCGACGCCTTGTCGTCGTAGACCACCACCGGCATGGGCAACGGCTGGATATCCTTGCTGGCGGTGTTGTCGAACTGGCGTACCGGCAGGTCCAGCTCCTTGCGGTCGACCGTCGCCCCGGAAAAGTCCATCACGCTGATTTCCAGCTTGTCGATCATGCCGTTGAAGTAGACCCGGGTGTAGTGGCTGGTCTGCTTCGCCTCGAAGGCCTTTTGCTCGCTGTCGAGTTTTTTCTCGAAGGTGTCGCTCCAGCTCTTCTGTTTGAGCATTTCGTCCAGTTGCTGCTGGTAGAAGGCAATCTGCGCGGTGTTTTCGTTGATGGCGCCGGCACGGGAGAGAAATTGCCCGGTGTTGTCCATGGCCTGGACGATCAGTGGGTTGAGCGGGGTGTCGCCGACCTGGGGCGCCTGCACGGCGTTACCGCTCAGTTCGATTTCGGCATTGTTCTTGTCCAGCGATACCAGGGTGAGGCTGACGTTGTCGCGGCTTTGCAGTTTGCCGACGTCCTGGCGGGTCAGGTTGAAGGTCACTACCTTGCTTGGGGCGATCACTTCGACCTTGCCGTGCAGGGTCAGGGGCTGCGGCTGTTTTTTCGGATCGACTTCCAGGCCTTCGACATACGGATAGGTGATTGTCAGGTCGTCGGGGTTGGTCATGTTCGAGCTGGAGGGGCTCAGCTGTATCCCGGGATCGGTTTCCGACCATTCAGGCTGGAAGGGGATCACCTGTTTGTTGCTCAGGGTCACCGACTGCCATTCCAGTGCATGGGGAAACGGGAATTCGGTGGGGTAGTTGAAGCTGAACGGAAAGATCGGCTGCAGGTCGGTCAGGTAGTCGGAACTGGCGGTTTTGCGCAGCACGAAGAGGCCGTTGATATAGGTGTCGGCCAGGGCCTGGGGGCTGGGGTAGTGCTTGAGCAACGCCAGGGCATCGTCGCTGTATTCGGTTTCGATGGGCTTGTCCCGCAGGCGCAGGCGGGCCCGTTCGAGCAACAGCAGGGAGCCGCCGAGGTCGGCCACGGCATCCTTGAGCTTGGGATCTTGCAGGGTGTCGAGGGTTTTTTCGAACTGTGCGGTCCTTTCCTCGAGGCTGGCTTGGTGTGGCTTGTCTTTGGGGGAGCAGCCGCTCATCAGCAGAGCCACCGATAGCCCGAGGCAAGCCAGGGGAAGTCGCAAATCCATTGTTCAGTTTTCCTGTACACAGTGCACACGCGATGTCATTGATGCCGACACTAGCAGAAAATCGCCCTGGCGCAGCTGTCCCGATGTTGAACGAGCGCCTGTGGAGGGCTTTTTCCCTCGGGTTTTGGCGCTGGTATACTCGCGGCCATTTTCAGTTGGTATGAGATCCATGGAACGTTTTATCGAAAATACGATGTATGCCTCGCGCTGGCTGCTGGCACCGATTTACCTCGGACTGTCCCTGGGCCTGCTGGCCCTGGCGCTGAAGTTCTTCCAGGAAGTGTTTCACGTCATCCCCAACGTCTTTGCCATGGCCGAGGCCGACCTGATCCTGGTGCTGCTGTCGCTGATCGACATGGCGCTGGTGGGTGGCCTGCTGGTGATGGTGATGATTTCCGGCTACGAGAACTTCGTGTCGCAGATGGACATCGATGAGGGCAAGGAAAAGCTCAGTTGGTTGGGCAAGATGGACTCCACGTCGTTGAAGATGAAGGTGGCGGCGTCGATCGTGGCGATTTCCTCGATTCACCTGCTGCGGGTGTTCATGGACGCCAAGAATGTCGACCCGGTGCACCTGCAATGGTATGTGATCATCCACATGACCTTTGTCGTGTCGGCCTTTGCGATGGGCTACCTGGACAAGCTGACCAAGCACTGACCCCGCTGTGCTTGTGTGCTAGTCTGCTGGCCCTTTTTGGTTCCGGGTGCGTGGGGCAATACCTTGTTCGACAGGTGTTTCCCGCCGCAGCCCACAGCGGAGCAGTGTTATGTCCGAAGTAAATCTGTCCACCGACGAAACCCGCGTCAGCTACGGTATCGGCCGTCAGTTGGGTGACCAACTGCGTGATAACCCGCCGCCGGGCGTAAGTCTCGATGCGATCCTGACCGGCCTGACCGACGCTTTCCACGGCCAGCCAAGCCGCGTGGGCCAGGAAGAGCTGTCCGCCAGCTTCAAGGTGATCCGCGAAGTCATGCAGGCCGAAGCCGCTGCCAAGGCTGAAGCCGCGGCGGGCGCCGGTCTGGAATTCCTGGCGGAAAACGCCAAGCGTGAAGGCATCACCACCCTGGCTTCCGGCCTGCAGTTCGAAGTGCTGACCCAGGGCGAGGGCGCCAAGCCATCCCGTGAGGACACCGTGCGTACCCACTACCACGGCACCCTGATCGACGGCACCGTGTTCGACAGCTCCTACGAGCGCGGCCAGCCAGCCGAATTCCCGGTCGGTGGCGTGATCGCCGGCTGGACCGAGGCACTGCAACTGATGAATGCCGGTAGCAAATGGCGTCTGTACGTGCCGAGCGAGCTGGCTTATGGCGCCCAGGGCGTCGGTGGCATTCCGCCGCACAGCGTACTGGTGTTTGACGTCGAGCTGCTCGACGTTCTGTAAGTACCGCGCGACTGCTGTCACCGCTGTACTGTAGGAGCAGGGCTTGCCCGCGAAGAGGCCGTCAATATTGCCAAAAGCTTCGCGGGCAAGCCACGCTCCTACAGTACGGTGTCGGCAGTGATAGGCACGTCATAACTGGATCTTGGCATCCGGCTCCCCACTCGGGCGCAACGCCCGCGCATAGCAGAACAGAAACAGGTTCCGCACCAGTTCCTTGAGCACCAGCGGCTCGCTGGAACTCAAGCCGCTGACGTCCAGGTCGCCCTGGTCCTGCAGCTCGTTCAAGGCTTCTTCTTCCAGCACCGCACAGACTTCCCCCGTTTCCCGATGCAGGATGCGCAGGTAAGGGTGTGGGCGGTCCAGCCAGGCATCGATCAAATAAGTCATGGTCTCATCTCCTTGATGGGTTTCAATGAGAATAATTCTTATTCAAAGAATAGCAAGTGCCTATTGGCCGATAGGGGAGTTTTCTGTAGAGGGATTTGTCTGAGGTCAACGAAGGCGAGGGGGGAGGCTGGCGTAATCCTGGTCCCGGCGGCCAGGGCTGGCGCGGACCTTTGCAGGAGCCGGCTTGCCGGCGATGGGGCCGCAAGCCTTGCATCGCTTGGTCGGCCGCTATCGCCGGCAAGCCGGCTCCTGCAGGGAGGGTGGTGTTTCTTCAGACCTTCCGGACGAACTCGGACTTGAGCTTCATCGGGCCGATGCCGTCGATCTTGCAGTCGATGTCGTGGTCGCCATCGCACAGGCGGATGTTCTTGACCTTGGTGCCGACCTTGACCACCAGGGAGGTGCCCTTGACCTTCAGGTCCTTGATCACGGTGATGGTGTCGCCGTCTTGCAGGACGTTGCCCACGGAGTCCTTTTTCACGGTGTCGTCGCTGGTGGCTTCGGCTTCGCCGCCGGCAGACCACTCATGGGCGCATTCGGGGCAGACCAGTTGGGTGCCGTCTTCGTAGGTAAATTCGGAATTGCATTTCGGGCAGGGTGGCAACGTGCTCACTAAGGTTCCTCGGTTTCGGGAAGGCGAAAAGCGCACATTATATAGGGTTTTTATCGGTGGAGGTGTAGCAGCGGTGACTGGAAACTGTGGGAGCGGAGCTTG
>NZ_JACAQA010000004.1:132678-409212 GCF_013385425.1 Pseudomonas gingeri
GCTTGCAGGGGGGGAATCAGTGAGTACGGGCGACCGCAAACTCGCTCAGTTCCACCAGGGCATCGCGGTATTCGCTCGCCGGCAGCGCTTCCAGGCAGGCAATCGCCCGTGCCACGTAGTCGCGGGCCAGTTGCGCGGTGTAGTCCAGGGAGCCGGAGGCCTGTACGGCTTCGCGAATGCTTTCCAGGTCTTCGATGCCGCCTTTCTGGATCGCCTGGCGCACCAGGGCCGCCTGTTCCGGCGTGCCTTCGCGCATGGTGTAGATCAGCGGCAGGGTCGGCTTGCCTTCGGCCAGGTCGTCGCCGACGTTCTTGCCCAGGGTCTCGGCATCGCCTTTGTAGTCCAGCAGATCGTCCACCAACTGGAACGCAACACCCAGGTGGTCGCCAAAGGTGCGCAGCGCTTCGGTCTGCTCCGGCGTGGCCTGGCACAGGGCCGCGGCGCTGTGGGTCGAGGCTTCGAAGAGCATTGCGGTCTTGCCGCGGATGACTTCCATATAGGTTTCTTCAGTGGTGCTGGCGTCGCGGACCTTGGACAGCTGCAACACTTCGCCTTCGGCGATGATGCGGGTGGCCTGTGAAAGAATCTTCATCACCGGCATCGAGCCCAGCTCGACCATCATTTCGAAGGAGCGCGAGTACAGGAAGTCGCCCACCAGCACACTCGGGGCGTTGCCCCACATGGCATTGGCGGTGGAGCGGCCACGGCGCATGCCGGACATGTCGACCACGTCGTCGTGCAGCAGGGTGGCGGTGTGCAGGAACTCGATGGTGGCGGCGAGCAGGCGCAGGTCGTCGCCTTCGCGGCCCAGGGCCTTGCCACACAGCAACACCAATAAAGGACGCAGGCGTTTGCCCCCGGCCGAGGTGATGTAATCGCCGATTTTCGAGACCAGCGGTACCCGGGAAGTCAACTGCTTCTTGATGATGCCGTCGACGGCGCTAAAATCGTCCGCCACCGCGCGGTAGAAAGCTTGGGGTTGCATCAGCGGGAGTCGCTCCAGAAGGGTTGCGCGGCATGCTAGGGCGGGGGGTCTGTGCTGTCAAGGTACGCGGTCTACGGGCTTGCAATGGCCAGATGGCTTGCGTACAATCGCGCACCCTGAACTTCCTGGGCAGCACCTGCCTTACGCAATTGCATCTGGGCCGTTCCAGCCCCATGCAGCCATGCCAGCCAATACCTTTACCTATAAAGCGCTGGGTGAGCAGGATTATCGGAGAAATACCATGTCTTACGCAGTAATCGTTACCGGCGGCAAGCAGTACAAAGTCGCTCCAGGTGAATACCTGAAGATCGAGAAACTGGAAATCGCCACCGGCGAATCCGTTACCTTTGATCGCGTTCTGTTGGTCGCCAATGGCGATGACGTGAACATCGGCGCTCCAGTTGTTGCGGGCGCTACCGTTGTGGCTGAAGTGATCTCCCAAGGTCGTCACGATAAAGTCCGCATCATCAAGTTCCGTCGTCGTAAGCACCACATGAAGCGTATGGGCCACCGTCAGTGGTACACCGAGATCAAAATCACCGGTATTCAGGCTTAATTTCAGCCTAATCCCCTTTTTGGAGAATTGAACTCATGGCACACAAAAAAGCTGGTGGTAGTACCCGTAACGGTCGCGACTCAGAAGCCAAACGCCTTGGCGTGAAGATGTATGGCGGCCAGGCTATCAAAGCGGGCAACATCATCGTGCGTCAGCGCGGCACCCAATTCCACGCCGGTTACGGCGTTGGCATGGGTAAAGATCACACTCTCTTCGCTAAAGTCGAAGGCGTGATCAAGTTTGAAGTAAAAGGCGCGTTCAACCGCCGTTACGTGAGCATCATCGCGGCTTAATCGCGAGAGTGCTGGAGAAGCCCCGTCTTGCGACGGGGCTTTTTCGTTTGTGGGGTGAGTCTCTTGCAAAGCTGTTTGTATGGGCTGTCGGCGCTGGATTTTTCGGTCGTTGATTGAGGTCGCCGCGCTCATCTTTGCAAGAGTCTTATACTTGTACTTGTGATTTTTCGGCTCGTCCTGGTGGCGAGAGGCGTGTGTTATGAAGTTCGTTGATGAAGTATCGATTCGCGTAAAAGCTGGTGACGGCGGCAACGGTTGCATGAGTTTCCGTCGGGAAAAATTCATCGAAAACGGCGGTCCCAACGGCGGTGACGGTGGTGACGGCGGCTCGATCTATATGGTCGCCGACGAAAACCTCAACACCCTGGTGGATTACCGCTATACCCGGCACTTTGATGCCGAGCGCGGTTCCAACGGCGGCAGCACCGACTGCACCGGCAAGAAGGGCGAGGATCTGGAGCTGCGCGTGCCGGTCGGCACCACGGTGATCGATTCCGCCACCCAGGAAGTCATCGGTGACCTGGTCAAGGCTGGTCAGCGCCTGCTGGTGGTCCATGGCGGCTGGCACGGCCTGGGCAACAGTCGTTTCAAATCCAGCACCAACCGTGCGCCGCGCCAGACTACGCCGGGTAAGCCGGGCGAGCAGCGCGACCTCAAGCTGGAAATGAAGGTGTTGGCGGATGTCGGCCTGCTGGGCTTGCCGAACGCCGGTAAAAGTACCTTTATCCGTTCGGTCTCGGCCGCCAAGCCGAAGGTGGCGGATTATCCGTTCACCACCCTGGTGCCGAACCTGGGCGTGGTCAGCGTCGACCGCTGGAAGAGCTTTGTCATCGCCGACATCCCGGGGTTGATCGAAGGTGCTTCGGGCGGTGCCGGTCTGGGGATTCGCTTCCTCAAGCACTTGGCGCGCACGCGTTTGCTGCTGCACCTCGTCGACATGGCGCCGCTGGATGACAGCAGTGCGCCGGATGCCGCCGAAGTGATCGTCAACGAGCTGACCAAGTTCAGCCCGTCCCTGGCTGAGCGTGATCGCTGGCTGGTGCTGAACAAGTGCGACCAGATCCTCGAGGAAGAGCACGAGGAGCGGGTCAAGGAAGTGGTCGAGCGCCTGCAGTGGACCGGTCCGGTCTATGTGATCTCGGCGATTGCCAAGGAGGGGACCGAGCGCCTGACCCGCGACATCATGCGCTACCTGGAAGATCGTCTCGATCGCCTGGCCAATGACCCGGCCTATGCCGACGAGCTGCGCGATCTCGATCAGCGCATCGAAGATGAGGCGCGTGCCCAGCTGCAGGCCCTGGATGACCAGCGTGCCCTGCGCCGCAGCGGCGTCAAGAGCGTCCACGACATCGGCGACGATGACTGGGATGAAGAAGATGTCGATGACGAAGATGGCCCGGAAATCATCTACGTGCGCGACTGATGTTGCCGCATGTTGTGCGGATTGGCCGCTGCTCGAGGGTGAGCGGGCGGTCTATCTGACGGGTGGCGGTGTTATCATCGTCATCAGCCTGTTCCACCTGGCGCCGCTCATTCGAGCGGCGTTCTGGTTTCTGGGAACCGGCTACCCTGAACAATCGCATGGGCAGTGCTCGGTCGTGCTGCCCGCAAGCCAAGGTTGAAAGATGATGCGGAGCAAGGTGACAGGTGCGCAGCGTTGGGTCGTGAAGATCGGCAGCGCACTGCTGACGGCGGACGGCAAGGGTCTGGATCGCGCCGCAATGGGGGTCTGGGTCGAGCAGATGGTGGCGTTGCATGAGGCGGGCGTCGAGTTGGTACTGGTGTCTTCCGGTGCGGTGGCGGCGGGTATGAGTCGTCTGGGTTGGACGGTGCGACCGACGGCCATGCACGAGTTGCAGGCCGCCGCCGCCATTGGTCAGATGGGCCTGGTGCAGGCCTGGGAATCGAGCTTTGCCGAGCATGGCCGGCATACCGCGCAGATCCTGCTGACCCATGACGATCTGTCCGACCGCAAGCGCTACCTCAATGCACGCAGCACCTTGCGGGCGCTGGTGGAGCTCAAGGTCATCCCGGTGATCAACGAGAACGACACCGTGGTCACCGATGAAATCCGTTTTGGCGACAACGACACCCTGGCGGCGCTGGTGGCCAACCTGGTGGAGGCGGACCTGCTGGTGATTCTCACGGATCGCGATGGCATGTTCGACGCCGATCCGCGCAACAACCCCGATGCCCAGTTGATT
The DNA here is from genome assembly GCF_013385425.1 of Pseudomonas gingeri. Lineage (GTDB taxonomy): Bacteria > Pseudomonadota > Gammaproteobacteria > Pseudomonadales > Pseudomonadaceae > Aquipseudomonas > Aquipseudomonas gingeri_D. The sequence goes on from NZ_JACAQA010000004.1 coordinate 136,717, forward strand.
TATGAAGCCCGTGCCGATGATCCGGCGCTGGATGCGGTGGCGGGCGGTACCGGTGGTGCGCTGGGGCGTGGCGGTATGCAGACCAAGTTGCGCGCGGCGCGGCTGGCGGCGCGTTCCGGGGCGCACACGATCATTGTCGGCGGGCGCCTGGAGCGGGTGCTGGATCGCCTGAAGGCGGGCGAGCGCATCGGCACCTTGCTGTCGCCTGAGCGTGGCATGCTGGCGGCGCGCAAGCAGTGGCTGGCCGGTCATCTGCAAACCCGTGGCACGCTGGTGCTTGATGATGGCGCGGTGAATGCGCTGGCGCGGGATCACAAGAGTTTGCTGCCGGTGGGCGTGAAGCTGGTCCAGGGCAGCTTCCGGCGTGGTGAGATGGTGGTGTGCGTGGCGTCGGACGGTCGTGAGATCGCTCGTGGGCTGGCGAACTACAGTGCGCTTGAGGCGCAGAAGATTATCGGCCAGCCGTCGGATGCGATTGTCGGTGTGCTGGGGTATATGGCGGAGCCTGAACTGGTTCACCGCGATAACCTGATTCTGGTGTGATGGATTGAGGGAGAGGGCTATGGGTATCGCAAAGGGATTGTTGGGATTGCTGCTGGCGATGCCATTGCTGGCGTCGGCGGAAGAGATTGGTCAGGTGTCGACGGTCTTCAAGTTTGTCGGGCCGAACGATCGTATCGTGGTCGAGGCGTTTGACGATCCCAAGGTCGAGGGCGTGACCTGCTACCTGTCCCGGGCCAAGACCGGCGGCTTGAAAGGTGGTCTGGGGTTGGCCGAGGATCGTGCCGAGGCATCGCTGGCCTGTCGTCAGGTCGGGCCGATTCGTTTCAGTGGTGAGTTGAAGGATGGCGAGGAGGTGTTCAAGGAGCGCACCTCGCTGGTGTTCAAGACCATGCAGGTGGTGCGATTCCTCGACAAGAAGCGCAATACCCTGGTGTATCTGGTCTATAGCGACCGCTTGATCGAAGGTAGTCCGCAGAATGCGGTGACGGCGATTCCGATCCTGCCTTGGCCGCATCAGTAAGGTATTGGGGCGGTAATTGTGTTGTCTGGTTCTGGCGTCGAACTCGAGCCTGTAGAAGCAGGGCTTGTCGGGACGCCGCGCCGCCGCGAAGCTTTTGGCGATCTTGAGGGCCTCTTCGCGGGCAAGCCCTGCTCCTACAGATTGGTGTGATTTTCTGTAAGGAGTGTCGGAATTGCAGGCAATAAAAAACCGACCCTAGGGTCGGTTTTTTAACAAGCGTGTCGCTTAGGCTGCAGCAGCAAGGTTCAGGGCCTTGATGTGGCCGTTCAAACGACCCTTGTGACGAGCGGCCTTGTTCTTGTGGATGATGCCTTTATCGGCCATACGGTCGATAACAGGAACAGCCAGAACATAAGCGGCTTGAGCTTTGGCAGCGTCTTTTGCGTCGATGGCTTTAACTACATTCTTGATGTAGGTACGAACCATGGAACGCAGGCTGGCGTTGTGGCTGCGACGCTTCTCAGCCTGTTTTGCACGTTTTTTGGCGGAAGGTGTGTTGGCCACCGTCGAGCTCCTCGAAAGACTTTTTAGGAAATAGCAAACAAAATAGGCCGCGAATCATGCCGATGAGTTGAGGTCTTGTCAAGGGCGGGTGATGCGTTCCGCTGAGTGGTCGATCTTGAAGTGACGGGTGATTTATTTCCGGCGCCTGACCTGTAAACTCGCGAGCTTTGGCTCTGTGCTGTTGCGGCGCGGAGTATCGCACAACTGGGCGCTTTGTTCGCCTGCTCTTTCTCCAAAGGCGCACACTCTTTTAATGAATCTGCTCAAATCGTTGGCTGCCGTCAGCTCTATCACGATGATTTCCCGGGTTCTGGGCTTCGTTCGCGATACGATTATCGCGCGTATCTTCGGGGCCGGAATGGCCACCGATGCCTTCTTTATTGCCTTCAAACTGCCCAACCTGCTGCGGCGGATCTTTGCCGAGGGCGCGTTTTCCCAAGCTTTTGTGCCGATCCTGGCGGAATACAAGAGCCAGCAGGGCGAGGAGGCGACCCGGACCTTTATCGCTTATGTCAGCGGCCTGCTGACCCTGGTGCTGGCGTTGGTGACGGTGCTGGGCATGGTCGCCGCGCCCTGGGTGATCTGGGCCACGGCCCCGGGGTTCACCGACACGCCGGAGAAGTTCAAGCTGACCTCCGACCTGCTGCGGGTGACGTTCCCTTATATATTGCTGATCTCGCTGTCCTCCCTGGCGGGGGCGATCCTCAATACCTGGAACCGTTTTTCGGTGCCGGCCTTCGTGCCGACGCTGCTGAACGTGAGCATGATCATTTTTGCCCTGTTCCTGACGCCGTACTTTGACCCGCCGGTCATGGCCCTGGGTTGGGCGGTGCTGGCCGGTGGCCTGGCCCAACTGCTCTACCAACTGCCGAGCCTGAAAAAGGTCGGCATGCTGGTGCTGCCACGGCTGAGTCTGCGTGACGCCGGTGTCTGGCGGGTAATGAAGCAGATGCTGCCGGCGATTCTCGGCGTTTCGGTGAGCCAGATCTCGCTGATCATCAACACCATCTTCGCCTCTTTCCTGGTGGCGGGCTCGGTGTCCTGGATGTACTACGCCGACCGCTTGATGGAGTTGCCGTCCGGGGTGCTCGGTGTGGCCCTGGGCACCATTCTGTTGCCGATCCTGTCGAAAACCTATGCCAGCAAGGACCGCCACGAGTATTCGCGGATTCTCGACTGGGGCCTGCGCCTGTGCTTCGTGCTGGTGTTGCCGTGCTCCCTGGCGCTGGCGATTCTCTCCGAGCCGCTGACGGTGGCGCTGTTCCAGTACGGCCAGTTCAGTGCCTTTGATGCCTCCATGACCCAGCGTGCGCTGGTGGCCTACTCCCTGGGCTTGCTGGGCATCATCATGATCAAGGTGCTGGCGCCGGGCTTCTACGCGCAGCAGAACATTCGCACGCCGGTGAAAATCGCGATTTTCACCCTGACGGTCACGCAACTGCTCAACCTGGTCTTTATCGGGCCATTGGCCCATGCCGGGCTGGCGCTGGCGATCAGCGCCGGGGCTTGTATCAATGCCGGGCTGCTGTTCTGGCAATTGCGCAAGCAACAACTCTTTGTGCCGCAGCCGGGCTGGGGCGTCTATCTGCTGAAGCTGGTGCTGGCGGTGGCGGTGATGTCGGCGGTATTGCTGGGGTTGATGCGCATCATGCCGGCCTGGGACCAGGGGCACATGTTCGAGCGTTTCCTGCGTTTGGGTGGGTTGGTGGTGGCCGGTGTGCTGGCCTATTTCGCCATGCTGGCGGCGATGGGGCTGCGTTTGCGGCATTTCAATCGCAAATCATTGACGTAGCTCGGGGTGCCCCCGAGAGGGTGTCACGCAAGAGAGTTTTGTCGGTTCGATCGATTTGGGTGCTGCTGTTGCCTGTCGTCGGCCGTCGGGTGTGGTTATAATCGACCACTTTATGAGCAAGAAGCGCGTTATGCAGCTGGTTCGAGGCCTTCACAACCTGCGCCCCCGGCATCGGGGCTGCGTCGCCACCATTGGCAACTTTGACGGTGTTCACCGTGGTCACCAGGCTATCCTGGCCCGACTGCGTGAGCGTGCGCTGGAGTTGGGTGTACCCAGCTGCGTGGTGATTTTCGAGCCGCAGCCCCGTGAATTCTTTGCTCCGGACACCGCGCCGGCACGTCTGGCGCGCTTGCGCGACAAGCTGAAACTGCTGGCCGCCGAGGGCGTCGACCGGGTTCTGTGCCTGGCCTTCAACCAGCGCCTGAGCAAACTCAGCGCCGCCGAGTTCGTCGATACCATCCTGGTGGACGGTCTCGGCGTGCAGCATCTGGAGGTCGGCGACGATTTCCGCTTCGGCTGTGATCGCGTCGGCGACTTCGCGTTCCTGCAACAGGCGGGCAGCGCCCGGGGTTTCACCGTCGAGGCGGCGCAGACCGTCGAGCTCGATGGCCTGCGGGTCAGCAGCACCCAGGTACGTAATGCCCTGGCGGCGGCTGACTTCGCCTTGGCCGAGCGCTTGCTCGGTCGCCCGTTCCGGATTGCCGGACGGGTGCTGCATGGCCAGAAGCTGGCGCGCCAACTGGGCACGCCGACCGCCAACGTGCAGCTCAAGCGCCGTCGCGTGCCGTTGACCGGGGTTTACCTGGTCAGCGTCGAGATCGACGGCCAGCCGTGGCCGGGCGTCGCCAATATCGGCGTGCGGCCCACGGTTTCAGGTGATGGCAGCGCTCACCTGGAAGTGCACCTGCTGGATTTTACCGGTGATCTGTATGACCGGCGTTTGACCGTGGTTTTCCACCACAAGCTGCGCGATGAGCAGCGATTCGCCTCCCTGGAGGCGCTCAAGACGGCGATCAATGCGGACGTCGCCGCCGCCCGTGCCCACTGGCAGGGTTCACCGCTTAAAAAGAGCCTGAAATGACCGACTACAAAGCCACGCTTAACCTTCCGGACACCGCCTTCCCAATGAAGGCCGGCCTGCCACAGCGCGAACCGCAGATTCTGCAGCGCTGGGACAGCATTGGCCTGTACGGGAAGTTGCGCGAGATTGGCAAGGATCGTCCGAAGTTCGTTCTTCACGACGGTCCTCCGTATGCCAACGGCACGATCCACATCGGTCATGCGCTGAACAAGATTCTCAAGGACATGATCATCCGGTCCAAGACCCTGGCCGGCTTCGATGCCCCTTATGTGCCGGGTTGGGACTGTCATGGCCTGCCGATCGAGCACAAGGTCGAAGTGACTCATGGCAAGAACCTGGGCGCGGACAAGACCCGCGAACTGTGCCGTGCCTACGCCACCGAGCAGATCGAAGGGCAGAAGTCCGAATTTATCCGCCTGGGTGTGCTCGGCGACTTCGCCAACCCCTACAAGACCATGGACTTCAAGAACGAGGCCGGTGAAATCCGCGCACTCGCCGAAATCGTCAAGGGCGGTTTCGTGTTCAAGGGCCTCAAGCCGGTGAACTGGTGCTTCGATTGCGGTTCGGCCCTGGCCGAAGCCGAAGTCGAATACCAGGACAAGAAGTCCTCGACCATCGACGTGGCCTTCCCGATTGCCGACCAGGACAAGCTGGCTGCCGCATTCGGCCTGCCGTCGCTGGCCAAGCCGGCGGCGATCGTGATCTGGACCACCACCCCGTGGACCATCCCGGCCAACCAGGCGCTGAACGTCCACCCGGAATTCAACTACGCCCTGGTGGATGTCGGTGACCGCCTGCTGGTACTGGCTGAAGAGCTGGTCGAATCGTGCCTGGCGCGCTACAAACTCGAAGGCTCGGTACTGGCCATTGCCAAGGGCGAAGCCCTGGAACTGATCAACTTCCGTCACCCGTTCTATGACCGTCTGTCGCCGGTGTACCTGGCCGACTACGTCGAACTGAGTGCCGGTACCGGTATCGTTCACTGCTCCCCGGCCTACGGCGAGGACGACTTCAAGATCTGCAAGCAGTACGGCATGGTCAACGATGAGATCCTCAACCCGGTGCAGAGCAACGGCGTGTATGCCGAGTCCCTGGAGTTCTTCGGCGGCCAGTTCATCTTCAAGGCCAACGCGGGCATCGTCGACAAGCTGAGCGAAGTCGGCTCGCTGTTGCATACCGAAACCATCAGCCACAGCTACATGCATTGCTGGCGCCACAAGACCCCGCTGATCTACCGCGCCACCGCGCAGTGGTTTATCGGCATGGACAAGGCCCCGGTGGCCGGCGATACCCTGCGTGAGCGCGCGCTCAAGGCCATTGAAGAGACCCAGTTCGTCCCGGCCTGGGGCCAGGCGCGCCTGCACTCGATGATCGCCAACCGTCCGGACTGGTGCATCTCCCGCCAGCGCAACTGGGGTGTGCCGATCCCATTCTTCCTCAACAAGGAAAGCGGCGAGCTGCACCCGCGTACCGCCGAGCTGATGGAACAAGTGGCCCAGCGTGTCGAAGTCGAAGGCATCGAAGCCTGGTTCAAGATGGACGCCGCCGAGCTGCTGGGCGACGAAGCGCCGCTGTACGACAAGATCAGCGACACCCTCGACGTCTGGTTCGATTCCGGCACCACCCACTGGCACGTGCTGCGCGGTTCGCACCCGATGGGCCATGAGAGCGGTCCACGGGCCGACCTCTACCTGGAAGGCTCGGACCAGCATCGCGGCTGGTTCCACTCGTCCTTGCTGACCGGCTGCGCCATCGACAACCACGCGCCTTACCGCGAACTGCTGACCCACGGTTTCACCGTCGACGAGGCGGGTCGCAAGATGTCCAAGTCGTTGGGCAACGTGATCGCGCCGCAGAAAGTCAACGACACCCTGGGTGCCGACATCATGCGCCTGTGGGTCGCCTCGACCGATTACTCGGGCGAGATGGCGGTCTCCGACCAGATCCTGCAACGCAGCGCCGACGCCTACCGGCGGATCCGCAACACCGCGCGTTTCCTGCTCTCCAACCTGAGCGGTTTCAACCCGGCCACCGACCTGTTGCCGGCCGACGAGATGCTCGCCCTGGACCGTTGGGCCGTGGACCGCGCGTTGTTGCTGCAACGGGAGCTGGAACTGCACTACGGCGAATACCGTTTCTGGAACGTCTACTCCAAGGTACACAACTTCTGCGTGCAGGAGCTGGGCGGTTTCTACCTCGACATCATCAAGGATCGCCAGTACACCACCGGCGCCAACAGCAAGGCCCGGCGTTCCTGCCAGACCGCGTTGTACCACATCAGCGAGGCGCTGGTGCGCTGGATCGCGCCGATCCTGGCCTTCACCGCCGACGAGCTGTGGCAGTACCTGCCGGGCGAGCGCAACGAGTCGGTCATGCTGAATACCTGGTATGAAGGCCTCAGCGAGCTGCCGGAAGGCTTCGAGCTGGACCGCGCCTACTGGGAGCGGATCATGGCGGTCAAGGTCGCGGTCAACAAGGAGATGGAAAACCTGCGGGCGGCCAAGGCCATCGGCGGCAACCTGCAGGCCGAAGTGACCCTGTTCGCCGAAGAGGCCCTGGTGGCCGACCTGGGCAAGCTGAGCAACGAACTGCGTTTTGTCCTGATCACCTCCACCGCGACCGTTGCGCCATTGGCGCTGGCTCCGGCGGATGCGGTGGTCACCGAAGTCGCCGGGCTCAAGCTCAAGGTGGTCAAGTCCGCCCATGCCAAGTGCGGCCGTTGCTGGCATCACCGCGAGGATGTCGGGGTCAACCCGGAGCATCCGGAAATCTGCGGTCGTTGCGTGGACAATATCAGCGGCGAAGGCGAGGTGCGCCACTATGCCTAATACCAGTGCCGGCCGTTTCGGCCGCCTGGGCTGGCTGTGGTTGAGCGTGCTGGTCCTGGTCATCGACCAGGTCAGCAAGCTTCACTTCGCAAGCTCGCTGTCCCTGTACCAGCAGATCGTGATCATCCCCGATTACTTCAGCTGGACCCTGGCCTACAACACCGGCGCGGCCTTCAGCTTCCTGGCTGAAAGCTCCGGCTGGCAGCGCTGGCTGTTCGCGCTGATCGCGCTGGTGGTCAGCGCGGTACTGGTGGTCTGGCTCAAGCGCCTGGGACGCAACGAAACCTGGCTGGCGATTGCGCTGGCCCTGGTGCTCGGCGGTGCCCTGGGCAACCTGTATGACCGCATGGCCCTGGGTCACGTGATCGATTTCGTCCTGGTGCACTGGCAGAACCGCTGGTACTTCCCGGCGTTCAACTTTGCCGACAGCGCCATCAGCGTCGGCGCGGTGATGCTGGCGCTGGATATGTTCAAGAGTAAAAAGTCCGGAGAACCCGTTCATGACTGAACACGCAGTGGCTGAGCAACGCATCGGTCAGAACACCCAGGTCACCTTGCATTTCGCCTTGCGCCTGGAAAACGGCGACACTGTCGACAGCACGTTCGACAAGGCCCCGGCGACCTTCAAGGTCGGCGACGGCAACCTGCTGCCGGGTTTCGAGGTGGCGTTGTTCGGCTTCAAGGCCGGTGACAAGCGTAACCTGACCGTGGCCCCGGAAAATGCCTTCGGCCAGCCGAACCCGCAGAATGTGCAGGTCATCCCGCGTTCGCAGTTCCAGGACATGGAGCTGTCGGAAGGTTTGCTGGTGATCTTCAACGATGCGGCCAACACCGAGCTGCCGGGTGTGGTGAAGACGTTCGACGACGCCCAGGTGACCGTTGACTTCAACCACCCGCTGGCGGGCAAGACCCTGACCTTCGATGTCGAGATCATCGAGGTCAAGGCGCTTTAATATTTCCCCTTGCGCGCAAGACACGAGGCACAGCATGCATATCAAACTCGCCAACCCCCGTGGCTTCTGCGCCGGCGTGGACCGGGCGATCGAAATCGTCAACCGGGCCCTGGAAGTCTTCGGCCCGCCGATCTACGTGCGCCATGAAGTGGTTCACAACAAATTTGTCGTCGAAGACCTGCGCGCCCGTGGCGCCATCTTCGTCGAAGAGTTGGAGCAGGTTCCGGATGACGTGATCGTGATCTTCAGTGCCCACGGCGTTTCCCAGGCCGTGCGCACGGAAGCCTCGGGTCGTGGCCTGAAGGTGTTCGACGCGACCTGCCCGCTGGTGACCAAGGTGCATATCGAAGTGGCGCGCTACAGCCGCGACGGTCGTGAATGCATCCTGATCGGCCATGCGGGCCACCCGGAAGTCGAAGGCACCATGGGCCAGTACGACGATGCCAATGGCGGTTCGATCTACCTGGTGGAGGACGAGAAAGACGTCGCCGCCTTGCAGGTGCGCAACCCGGAAAAACTGGCGTTCGTGACCCAGACCACCTTGTCCATGGACGACACCAGCCGTGTGATCGATGCCCTGCGGTTGCGCTTCCCGGCCATTGGCGGGCCGCGCAAGGACGACATTTGCTACGCCACGCAGAACCGCCAGGACGCGGTCAAGCAACTGGCGGACGAATGCGATGTGGTGTTGGTGGTGGGCAGCCCGAACAGCTCCAACTCCAATCGCCTGCGCGAGCTGGCCGAGCGCATGTCGACGCCTGCCTACCTGATCGACGGTGCCGAAGACCTGCAGCGCAGCTGGTTCGACGGTGTCGAGCGGATCGGCATCACCGCCGGGGCTTCGGCACCGGAAGTGCTGGTGCGTGGCGTGATCCAGCAGCTCCAGGCCTGGGGCGCGACCGGTGCCGACGAGTTGGCCGGGCGTGAGGAGAATGTGACCTTCTCCATGCCCAAGGAACTACGCGTTCGCTCCTTGCTGTAAGCCCGGGGAGGCGCAGAGTGCCTCGGGTATTGCTCTTTTTTCGAGCCTGATCCGACCGGTTGCTGCCAGGATCACCTGATGGTGGCTGACCGCTTGGTCCCTGGCGCAGATATGCAGTGTGCCGCCCATTGAGGTGCTGTTGTTCGGGTTGAGCCATCCGACAGAGGTGAAGCGGACAAACTGCGTGAGCCACCGGTTGCCTCTGATCGGTGTCAGTCCGTCGCCACGTCGTTCAACCAGCACCGGGTTGTCCGGATCCAGGTGGCCTTGCCCACTGCGGTCGACAATGATCCGCCAGCCTCGACTCCAATCTTCTTCCAGGGCATACATGACGACCGCCTGCTGGCGTAGAATCGCCTCGGTTCTCGCCATTTGCAGGCCATTGGCCAGTTCGTCGGCGCTTATCTGGCGCCGCTGTGAGGCGATCAGTTCGCTGAATGCCGGGCTGGCGAGTTGGGCAAGAATGCCGATGACGGCAAGACCAATCAGTAACTGAACAAGGCTGAATCCTTTCTGATCCATCTGGGCTCCCTCCTGGAGACTGAGTGTTTCGGCGCGATCCGGGCGCTGATCCTGGGAAAACAACCGTACGTCCTGATGAAGAATGTTTTAGGTTGTACCGCTAGTTATAGTCGATGGCATCGAGGGATTTCTCATGCGCCGCAGTACTCACGGCTTTACCTTGGTCGAGTTGATGGTCACCCTTGCGGTCTTCGCGATCCTGGTGGCGATTGCCTTGCCGTCGTTCACCAGTTCGATCCAGGGTTCCGAGGCTGATACCGAGGCCAGCGACCTGGTCCGTGGTCTGAATTTCGCGCGGCTCGAGGCCATGAACCGAGGTGTTTCCGTACGTGTCCGGCCGACCACGGCCAACGCGGCCTGGACTACAGACCTGGGGGTTTTGCAGGTGTCGAGCGATGGCGCCAACCCCCAATACATTAGGATCGTACCGGCCATGACCAGCGGCGCGACCCTGGTGGTGACCTCCGGAGTAACCACCCTCGATTTCAATAACCTGGGTGGCTTGTCCGTCCCCGGTTCCGCGGTGGTTTTCACCTATACGCTGGGCACACAAAGCCGCGTGATCAATGTGTGCCTCAATGGCCGGGTTTCATTGGGCGGAGGTTGTTGATGCGACGGACGAGGAGTGCGAGGCAATCAGGGATGACCCTGGTGGAGGTGCTGATTTCGGTGCTGATCCTCGCCATCGGCCTGCTGGGAGCGGCGGCGATTCAGCTCGATGCGCTGATCTACACGGACAGCTCGAAGATGAGAAGCCAGGCCAGCTTCATTGCCTACGACATGATGGACCGTATCCGCGCCAATCCGGATGCGGACTACACCCTGGCCAGCGCCAAAGCTTCCACCGCAACGGCGGCTTCGACAGCAGCCCGTGATGCCGATTTCTATGACTTCAAGACCAATATAAATAATTTTGCCGGGGTTAACGGGGATGGGAACATTGTCGTGAACGGCAGGGCGGTCACTATCGTCATCAACTGGAGTGACCAGCGGGCGGCCAATATGGCCCACGACACGGCAAGTCCCAGTTTCACGCTTAATAGCCGCGTAGCAGTCGATCCGGTAGCCGGGCCATGATCCGTCATAGCAGAGGCTTCGGCCTGATCGAGTTGATGATCGCCATCACCCTGGGACTGATCGTCGTCTTGGGGATTACCCAGATATTCGTCGCGGCCAAGAGTACCTATATCAGCCAGAACAAGGCCGCCGGCATGCAGGAGGATGCGCGCTTTATCCTCAGCAAGATGGTGCAGGAAATTCGTATGGTCGGCATGTTCGGCTGCCTGGCCACCAGCGCCATCAATACCACGGCGGCGGCGGATTTCCTGGCGATTGCCCCCACACCGATCACTTGGAACAGCGCCAGCAATACCCTGACGCTGGTGACCGCCGATATCGGCGGCAATGGCGGGGCGCCGACCTGGACGATCGTTTCCGATTGTCGCAATACGGCGACGGCCACCCAGGGGGCAGCTACTCCGGCCGCCGGGCAAATGGCCTTCCCCTTGCGCAAGCAGATCTATGCCTTCAGCAACAACCAGATTACCGTCGCCACCGGAGCCAGCCCGGCGGCTGGGCTGGTGAGCAATGTCAGGAGCTTCACCGTCTCCTTTGGTGTCGCGATATCCGCGACCGATATTGCTGTCAGCTCTTACAGCAGCAATCCCGCAGACCCGGCAACCATCCGCAGCGTGCGCCTGCAAATGACCCTGTACGATCCGCTTGGCCAGGTCGCCGATCAGCAGTACAGCGTGGTTGCGGCTCTGCGCAACCGGCTCCAGTAGGTGGACTTCGTATGATGTGCTCGCCCCGAAAGCACCCAGGCTTGAGGTCCGGTCCGCAGCGTGGCATGGCGCTGTTGATCAGCCTGATATTCCTGTTGCTGTTGACCCTGATCGGCATTTCCTCCATGCGCAACGCGACGTTGCAGGAAAAGATGGCCGGGAGCGTGACCTTCCGCAATACCTCGTTCCAGACTGCCGAGGCGGCGCTGCGCACCGGTGAAAGCGCGGTTCAGCAAAGTACCTACGTCCTGGCGGTGTGCACCACCAACGTCACCTGTGCGCCGCCGGCGGAGTCCGCCACGGTATCGGCCGCCGGGACCAATGGCACCTCGGGGGTGACCTGGATCGCCGCCGGCAGCGGCTTCTACGGGGTACAGAACCTAGGTACCACGATGGCGGCGGTCAATGTGCCAAGCAATACCTCGGCGACCCTGTACCGCGTGACGGCAGTGGCCATCAACGGCAATTCGCGGTCAATTGTGGAGAGTGTCTATGCCAAGTATTAAGGCCCGCGAAAGCCGTTTTTCAGCTTGGTCGCGGCGGCTTGTCGGCGCCTTGCTGGGGCTTTATCTGGCGGCGCCGGTGTATGCGTTCACGCCTTCGGACTCACCGCTGTTGAGCGCGGCGGCGGTGGCGCCGAACGTGATGCTGCTGGTGGACGACTCCGGCAGCATGGACAACCTGATCTGGGCCACGGGTTTCGATCAGACGAAGGTCCCCCTGCAGGTCTACAACTGCTATTCCTATTCCAATTGCGGCAGCCTGCAGACACTGGACATGACCAGTGACAACCAGTTCATCGGCAATCTGTATCCGGGTAGTTGCCCGTCCGGTTACAGCGGTTTCACCTTGTCGACCAGCAAAAACGCGAGTGTTTACTGCCTGAAGTTGCCGGACCCGTTGGGGGGCGGCAATACGCGGATCTCCAACAAGTATCTTTACTATCTGATCACCCAGATGACGTCCCTGCAAAAGGACTACACCGACGGAACGATTCCCACCGATTACCGGATCAACGTCGCGCGTAACGTGGCCTCGTCGCTGGTAACCAACAACCGCAACCTGCGTATCGGCCTGGCAACCTTCAACCCGCCGAGTTACTACGACCCGGGGCCCGGCGGTTATATCGTTCGCTCGATCAGCGACCTGTCTCCGGTCAGTGGCACGGTGACGCAGGCCCAGGCCGATACGAACTACAACAACCTGCTGTCCTCGATCGGCACGCTGCGTTCGATCGCCAACACCCCGCTGGCCGAGACCTACTATGAGATCACCCGCTATTTTCGCGGCATGACGCCGTACTACAACTCATCGCCCAGCACCTATACCAGCCCGATTCAGTATCGTTGCCAGAAAAACTACGGCGTGGTGGTCACCGATGGTTTGCCAACCTACGATCGTACCTTCCCGACGAACGATCCCCAGGCCCAGGGCGGCCCCCCCTCACTGCCAAACTGGGATGGCGTCGTCGATGGCAATAACCCCAACGGCGACAATGAAGGGGATACCCTGTACCTCGACGATCTCGCCAAGTTCGCCTACGACATCGATATGCGTTCCGCGGGTAACGACGCAGCCGGGAAGAGCTGGGACAGCCCCGACTTTCCCAAGCAGAACATGTTTACCTACACCGTGGGGCTGACGGCCAGCAACCAGATGCTCGCCAACTCGGCCAACTACGGTCACGGCAAATACTACCTGGCCATCGACCAGGCCGGCTTGAGCACGGCGCTGTCGTCGGCCTTCAGCGATATCACCTCCAAGGCCGGTTCCGGCGGCGGCGGGGCGTCCAATTCGGCGAGCGCGGGGACCGCGACGAGTTATTTCCAGAGCGCCTACGACCCCAAGGACTGGCGCGGCACGATCAAGTCCTATGGCCTCAATACCAATGGCACGGTCAATCTCTCGGCGGTCAACTGGACGACCGACAGCACTATCCTTCCGGGGGCTACCCCACCGCTGTATCAATCCTGGAATACCACCAGCAACGCTGCGATCAGCCTGGCATTCACGGGTTTTTCCACAACGCAGCAGGCCACCCTCAACCTGAACCTGCCCACGGGTATCCTCGGCACCGATCTGGTGGAGTGGAGCAAAGGCACCAACAAGACGGGTTTGAAGGTGCGTACCGTGTTGCTCGGCGATATCATCAATTCGCCGGTGGTGGTGGCGTTGCCAACCGCGCAGACCGCCTCCGATCTGGTGGGCGACAGCAGCTATACCAGCTACCTGGCCACCAAGGCCACGGGGATGAACAGCAGTCTGGTGGTCAATGCCAACGACGGCTTCTTCAGTGTCATCGACGCGACCAAGGGTACCCGGCTCTATGCCTATATGCCTTCCAGCGTGTTGCCTTCACTGCACTTCATTTCGGACCCGGCTTATGCCGGCGGCACCGGGCACAAATTTCTCAACGACGGTCAGGTGGGGGTCTACGATGCCCAGTTCAGCAACAGTGCCTGGAAGACCGTGGCCCTGGGCGGCGTCGGGGCCGGCGGCAAGGCCTTCTACGCGGTCCAGCTGTACGATGCGTCGGCCGGCAACGTGTATAACGCCCTTTGGGAAATGCGTGCCCCGGATACGCCTAACACTGGCAACGCCTTCAATGACTTGGGGTACGCCTATGCCAAACCCGAAGTGGCGAAGCTCTCCGATGGCCGCTGGGCGGCGTTCATCGCCAATGGCTATGGCAGCAACTCCGGGGTGGCGGCCTTGTATGTCGTGGATATTCGCGACGGTTCGCTGATCAGCAAAATAGTGGTCAACACCAGTGACACCACCAATGGCCTGTCCTCGGTGAAGTTGAGCGTGAACGCGCAAAACGTGGTGCAGGCTGCCTACGGCGGCGATCTCAAGGGAAACCTGTGGAAATTCGACTTGAGTGCCACATCGCCCTCCGGCTGGGGCCTGGCCTTTGCCGGCAGTCCGCTGTTCACGGCGCCGGGCACCACCACCCAGCCGATCACCGCACAGCCGCTGCTGGCGGCCAACCCGGCTGGTGGCACCATGGTGTTTTTTGGTACCGGCAAGTTCAACGAGACCGCGGACAAGCTGAGCAAGGCCGTACAAGGCTTCTATGCCGTCTGGGATGCCGGCGGCAGCACCGGGCAATGGACTGTCAGTAACCTGCAAGCCCAGTCGATTACCGGGCTGTTCACCTCCAACGGCATCCAGTTCTTCACCACCAGCACCAACGCCGTGACCTATCCGACGCAAAAGGGTTGGTACCTGCCGCTGATCTACAACAACGTCGCGGCCGGCGAGCGGGTGATCTACCCGGCACAGATCACCCTCGGTCGGATCATTTTCACCACCGCAGCGGTGGATACCACCGACCCTTGCGTCAGTTTCGGTACCGGCAAGGTGGTGGAATTGGATGCGTTTACCGGCAAGATGCTCAGCTATCCAGTGCTCGATACCAACGGCAGTGGTGTGGTTGATGCCAACGATCTGCAATCCAGCGGCTTTATCTTTTCTGTCGGTATTCCGAATCTGACGAGTATCCTCAACCAATCCACCGCCAAGATTTTCAGCGACTCCAGTGGCGGCACGACCTCCATGGCGGAAAAGGGTGGTGGTGGCAGTCGGCGGATCATGTGGCGACAAATTCAATAGGGAAGGCGGTGTATGCAAAAAATCTCCAAGGGCTTCACCTTGATCGAGCTCATGATCGTCGTCGCCATTGTCGCTATCCTGGCGGCGGTGGCTTATCCCAGTTACAGCGAATATGTGAAGCGCACGCACCGTTCGGAGATTGCTGGGCTGTTGTCCGAGCAGACCCAGAATCTTGAGCGGTTCTACTCGAAGAACGGTACCTATTCGGGGGCGACGGTCAGTGCCGGCAATACCTATTACACAATTACCCCGACCCTGAATGCCCAGGATTTCACCCTGGCGGCGACGGCGGCGCCCGGGTCGATGATGGTTGGTGACAAGTGTGGTGGTTTCACTATTACTAATACCGGCGCGCTTACCAATCCAGGGGCAACCGCGGGGTTGACGAGCAAAGATTGCTGGGGGCGCTGACCGCCGCTTTCCAGGGCGCAGCCCGCACCGGTTTCTTTTTCTGTTGGATGACTCGATGGCAACGCAACAACACGTGGTAATTATCGGCGGTGGCGTGATTGGCCTGCTGACTGCCTTCAATCTGGCCGCCGAGGTCGGGAAAGTGACGCTGCTGGACCGCTCCGGCCTTGGCCAGGAGTCTTCCTGGGCCGGCGGCGGTATCGTTTCTCCGCTGTACCCTTGGCGCTACAGCCCTGCGGTCACGGCCCTGGCCCATTGGTCCCAGGACTTTTATCCGCAACTGGGCGAGCGCTTGTTCGCCGCCACCGGTGTCGATCCCGAGGTTCACACCACCGGCCTGTACTGGCTCGACCTGGACGACGAAGCCGAGGCCCTGGCCTGGGCCGAACGTGAGCAGCGTCCCCTGAGCGCGGTGGATATCTCGGCGGTTCACGATGCGGTACCGGTGATGGGCGACGGTTATTCTCGGGCCATCTACATGGCCGATGTCGCCAATGTGCGTAATCCGCGCCTGGTGAAATCCCTCAAGGCAGCCTTGCAGGCCTTGCCCAATGTGACGATTCGCGAGCAGTGCGAAGTCGCCGGGTTTCTCCGTGAAGGCGAGCGCGTGGTCGGCGTACGCACGGCCACGGGTGAGCTGCGTGCCGATCAGGTCGTGCTCTCGGCGGGTGCCTGGAGCGGCGAACTCTTGGGCAGCTTGGGGCTGGCGCTGCCGGTCGAGCCGGTCAAGGGCCAGATGATCCTCTACAAGTGCGCGGCGGATTTTCTCTCGAGCATGGTCCTGGCGAAAGGCCGTTATGCGATTCCCCGGCGTGACGGGCATATCCTGGTGGGCAGCACGCTGGAGCATGAAGGCTTCGACAAGACGCCGACGCTGTCGGCGCTGGAAAGCCTCAAGGCCTCGGCGGTCGAGTTGATTCCTGCGTTGGCGCAGGCTGAGGTGGTCGGGCATTGGGCGGGATTGCGCCCGGGTTCGCCCGAGGGGATTCCCTATATCGGCCGGGTGCCGGGGTTCGAGGGGCTATGGCTGAACTGCGGGCATTTTCGCAACGGACTGGTGCTGGCGCCGGCGTCCTGCCAGCTGTTTGCCGATCTGTTGCTGGGACGCGAGCCGATCATCGATCCGGCGCCTTATGCGCCCGAGGGCCGGATCTGAGGCTTAATCCAGCCCGAGCTTCTTGAGCCGATAGCGCATCGAACGAAACGACAGGTTCAAGCGCTGGGCCGCCGCCGTGCGGTTCCAGCGGGTTTCCTCCAGGGCCTGGAGAATAAGCTTGCGCTCGATGCTCTCCAGGTAATCTTCCAGATTGTCGATCTGCGCCAGGCTCGGTTCGCCGACTTGCATGGTGCTCCCGCCACCCTCGGCCAGACGCAGGTCGCCGGCTTCGATCTGTTCGTTTTCACACAGGGTGTAGGCCCGCTCGAGCATGTTCTCCAATTCCCGCACGTTGCCGGGAAAGCGGTAGCCCTTGAGCGTATCCAGCGCCAGCGGATGCAGGCGAGCCGCCGGCATGCCGCTACCCGAGGCCAGTCGATTGAGGACATTGGTGGCCAGGGGCTCGATATCGTCGCGGCGCTCACGCAAGGATGGCACCCGTAATTCAATGACATTCAATCGATAGTAGAGGTCCTGACGAAAACGCTCGGCACTGACCTCAGCGTTCAGGTCCTTGTGGGTGGCGCAGAGGATGCGCACATCGACGATTTCCTCCTGCTGGCCGCCGACACTGCGCACGGCCTTTTCCTGGATGGCGCGCAGCAGTTTGACCTGCATCGCCAGCGGCAAATCGGCGACTTCATCGAGAAACAGCGTGCCGCCATTGGCCGCCTGGAACAGCCCCGGTTTGTCCTCCACCGCGCCAGTAAAGCTGCCTTTGCGATGACCGAAAAATTCGCTTTCCATCAGTTCTGTCGGAATCGCCCCACAGTTCACCGGTACGAACGGCCGTTCGGCACGTGGTCCCTGTTCATGGATCAGCCGCGCCACCAGCTCCTTGCCGCTGCCCGACTCGCCGCTGATATACACCGGTGCCTGGCTGCGGGCCAGTTTGTCGATCTGCTTGCGCAGGGCGCGCATGGGCAGTGAATCCCCCAGCAGCCGGCTGTCGATGGACGGCGGCTTGCCACCGCTGGTGGGCAAACGCAGGGCGCTGGCGACCAGTTCCCGCAGGCGGGCCAGGTCCACCGGTTTGGTCAGGAAGTCGAAGGCACCGGACTTCAGGGCGTTGATCGCGGTGTCGAGGCTGCCATAGGCGGTGATCATCGCCACTGGCAGTTGGGGATAACGTTGCTGGATATGCTGCACCAGCTCAAGGCCGGTGCCGTCCGGCAGGCGCATATCGGTCAGGCACAGGTCGAAGTTTTCCTGGGCCAGCTTTTCCCGGGCTTGCGCCACATTGCGCGCGCTGCTGGTGTCGAGTTTCATCCGGCCCAGGGTTATTTCCAGGAGTTCGCGGATATCCGGTTCATCGTCGACGATCAGGATCTTCTGCCGTGGGCTCATGTTCAACTCTGTTTACGTGCGTGAGCGAAGGTGATGCGAAAGCAACTGCCGCCTTGGCGTACCGAGTAGTCTAGGCGCGCCTGGTTGCTTTCGCATAGCTCGCGGGACAGGTAGAGGCCAAGGCCGGTGCCCTGGCTCTCGGTGGTGAAGAACGGTTCGAACAGGTGCTGGCGCTGCTCGGCGGCGACGCCGGGGCCGTTATCCAGGACTTCCAGGGTCGGCAGCCCGTTGTTCGGGTCCACTGCCAAGGTCAGCCAGACCTGCGCCAGCTCATGCAACTGGGCGCTGTAGCGCAGGCCGTTTTCCAGCAGGTTGTTCAGCACCTGGGTCAGTTGCAGCGGATCGGCGCGGGTCTGCAGGGACGCGTCGTCGATCTGCAGGTGCAGGCACTGTTTGGGCCGGGAACGCTCGCGCCATTCGTTGACAAAGGCCTGCAGCCACTCATTGAGGTCGAGCAGTTGCGCTTGCGTCTGGCGCCGCCGGGACAGCTGGAGCACGTTCTCGATCACCAGGTTCATGCGTTTGGACTGGTCCTGGATGATCTGCGTGAGACGGCGGTCCGCCTCCGGCATCTGCTCCGACTCCTGTAGCAGTTGGGCGGCGTGGCTGATGGCGCCCAATGGGTTACGGATCTCATGGGCAATCCCGGCGGTCAGGCGCCCGAGGGCCGCGAGCTTGAGCTGCTGGGCCTGCTGGGCGATCTGCGACAGGTCTTCGAGGAAGACCAGTGTCTGGGTCTGCTCGCCGCGCTTGAGCGCGATAAAGCTGGGCTGCAGGATCGGCCCGGCGCCGAGGATCTTCAGGCTTTGCGGGCGCAGTATCGGATTGCGTTGCCAGACTTGCAGGCGCTCGACCAATTCCAGGGAATAGGCGTCGAGCACATGACCGTTCAGGTCCTGCTCCCCCATCAGCGTCAGCGCCCCCTGGTTGGCGAGCTGCACCCGGTGTTGTTCGTCGAGTACCAGGATGCCGGTGCGCATGCGTTGCAGGATCAGGGCGTTGAGCTCTTCCAGATTGGTGACGTCGCTGGCGCGTTGTTCGGCGAGGTTTTCGCTCACCGCCAGCAACCGGGTCAGACCCTGCACCAGAACCGCGGCAGCGAAGCACAAGATGCCCAGCAAACCGGCCTGCACGTAATAGCCGGCGGCGGCCGGGCGGCTGAAGCTCAGGTAGAAGGTCAGGTAAATGATGCCGATGGCCGCGACGGCGGCGATCAGCAGGCCGATGCGGCCGCGCAGCAGTACGTTGCTGATGGCCACGGAGGCGATCAGCAGGTTGCCGATGCCGCTCGGTGCGCCGCCGGCGGCATAGAACAGGCCGGACAGCATCACCGCATCCGCCAGTGCCAGGATAAAGACCTGGCCCTGGCGCCTGGGGTTTTCCAGCAGGGCCACCACCAGGATATTCAGGATCAGGTAGATCCAGCTACCGGTGCGGAACAGTTCGCCGTCGGTCAGCTCCAGCAGTTTGTCGTCCATCTTGCTGGAGATCAGCAAGACCAGGGCGATACCGATGCTCAGACGGTAAAGGTGATAAAGCCGTAGCAGGCGCTGGGCCTGGGCACCGCCGAGACTGAAGGTCTCAGCGCTCACGAGGGCCCGGGCCTTGCTCGAGGTGGGCCTGGCTGCAATACCAGTCCTGTTGCACGCTCAGGGCGCGGTCACGGGGCAGGTGCACGCCGCAATGGGCGCAACGGACCATGGGCGCGGCTTCCAGTGTGTCTGCCGGGCGGTGGGGGGCGGTGGGCCGATTGAATTTACGCCAGAACCACACGGCGGCCGCAATCAGTGCAATCCAGAACAGTAGGCGAACCATGGCAACCCGCTTATTGGCAAATGATCCGGCAGTTTAGCCAAGGACATGCCGGGCGCACAGCGCATTTGATGGGGGGCGTGGCGAAGGCAAAAAAAAGAGCCCTCAAGGGCTCTTCTCTGAGACGCGGTGGAGTAGAGCTAACACCTCAAGCCTGTAGGAGGACGCCGCACCGCCGCGAAGCTTTTGGCGTCCCTGAGGGCCTCTTCGCTGGCAAGCCATGCTCCTACAGAGAGCGTGTTCGTTGACTCAGTCGAAGACGCCAAAGGTCATGTAGCTGAACCAGGAGCGGTTGCTGCTGCCTTTGCTGCCTTCGGCCTCGTGTTGCTCTTCCTGGGCCGCATCGCCGCCTTCCGGCTTCAGGTCCGACGGAATCGAATCCTTGGCGTCCTGGAACTGCTTGACCACGTCCTGGTTGGCGCGGGTTTCGCCCGGCGGCAGCGGTGGACGGGATTCGATCAGGCCCAGGGTGACCTTGCTCATCCACGAACGGTTGTCCGCCTCGGCGACCCGTGGCACGAACTGACCGTCCACCAGCGTCGGATGGTTCGGGTAGTTGGTTTTCAGCACTTCGAGGCTCGAAGCCGCCAGTTCGTCCAGGTGCAGACGCTGGTACGACTCGACCATCACCGCCAGGCCGTCACCGACCGAAGGGGTTTCCTGGAAGTTTTCCACGACATAACGACCGCGGTTGGCGGCGGCGACATAGGCCTGACGGGTCAGGTAGTAGTCGGCCACGTGGATCTCGTAGGCCGCCAGCAGGTTGCGCAGGTAGATCATGCGCTGCTTGGCGTCCGGCGCGTAGCGGCTGTTCGGGTAGCGGCTGGTGAGCTGGGCGAACTCGTTGTAGGAGTCACGGGCCGCGCCCGGGTCACGCTTGGTCATGTCCAGCGGCAGGAAGCGCGACAGCAGGCCGACGTCCTGGTCGAACGAGGTCAGGCCCTTGAGGTAGTAGGCGTAGTCCACGTTCGGATGTTGCGGGTGCAGGCGAATGAAACGCTCGGCGGCCGACTTGGCAGCCTCAGGTTCGCCATTCTTGTAGTTGGCATAGATCAGTTCGAGCTGGGCCTGGTCGGCGTAGCGACCGAACGGATAACGCGACTCCAGAGCCTTGAGCTTGGCGGTGGCGCTGGTATAGCTGTGGTTGTCCAGGTCGGCCTGCGCCTGCTGGTACAGCTCGACTTCGCTCAAGTTTTCGTCGACGACTTCCTTCGACGAGCAAGCAGCAGTCAGTGCGAGGATGGCGATCAGCAGCAGGTGTCTCACTTGCATGGCGGCTTGCGTCCCTATGACGGCCGCTGTCTTGGGCGGGGCCGTCCTGTTATGATGAGTGCCCCGTTGATAGCCTCGGGGCAAAAGACGCCGTATTTAACCACAAGCGCGCAGCCGAAACCAAAGGCTGTGCCGACGCCTAGTCCGAGCATGTCCGATAAAATTGAACTTCGCGCAGAGGTGCCGTCCGAACTGGGCGGCCAACGCCTCGATCAAGTCGCCGCCCAACTCTTCGCTGAGCACTCACGCTCGCGCCTTTCCGCCTGGATCAAAGACGGCCGCCTGACTGTGGATGGCGCGGTTATCCGCCCACGAGACATTGTCCATGGTGGCGCTGTCCTTGAACTGATTGCCGAGCAGGAAGCTCAGGGTGAGTGGATCGCCCAAGACATCGAACTCGATATCGTCTATGAAGACGACGACATCCTGGTGATCAACAAGCCTGCGGGCCTGGTGGTGCATCCGGCCGCCGGTCACGCCGATGGCACCTTGCTCAACGCCTTGCTGCACCACGTGCCGGACATTATCAATGTGCCGCGCGCGGGCATCGTGCACCGCCTGGACAAGGACACCACCGGTCTGATGGTGGTCGCCAAGACCATCCAGGCCCAGACGCAGCTGGTCACGCAATTGCAGAGCCGCAGCGTCAGCCGGATCTACGAATGCATCGTGATCGGCGTGGTCACCGCCGGCGGCAAGATCAATGCGCCCATCGGTCGCCACGGCCAGCAGCGCCAGCGCATGGCGGTGATGGAAGGCGGCAAGCAGGCGGTGAGTCACTACCGTGTGCTGGAACGCTTCCGTTCCCACACCCATGTCCGGGTCAAGCTGGAAACCGGTCGTACCCACCAGATTCGCGTGCACATGGCCCACATCAACTTTCCGTTGGTCGGCGATCCTGCCTACGGCGGTCGCTTCCGTATTCCGCCGGCGGCCAGCGTGACCATGGTCGAGTCGCTGAAAAACTTCCCGCGCCAGGCCCTGCACGCACGTTTCCTCGAGTTGGATCATCCGACCAGCGGTAAGCGTATGAGCTGGGAGTCGCCACTGCCGGACGATTTCGTCTGGTTGTTGACGTTGCTCAAGCAGGACCGCGAGGCGTTCATCGGGTGAGTGACTTCCTGATTCCCGACTGGCCTGCGCCGGCGCGGGTCAGGACCTGCGTGACCACGCGGGCGGGCGGCGTCAGCCTGGCGCCGTTCGACAGTCTCAACCTCGGTGATCATGTCGACGACGATCCCCTTGCCGTCACGGAAAACCGCCGTCGCCTCACCGATACCTTTGCTATTCAGCCCGCCTGGCTGCGCCAGGTGCACGGTGTCGGGGTGGTCGAGGCCGATCCGACGCTGACCGTCGAAGCCGACGGCAGTTGGACGAGTACGCCGGGCATTGCCTGCACCTCGATGACCGCCGATTGTCTGCCGGTGTTGTTTTGCGACCGTGCCGGCACCCGCGTAGCCGCTGCCCATGCCGGTTGGCGCGGGTTGGCCGCAGGCGTGCTGGAAGCCGCGGTCGATCGACTGGACGTGCCGGCGTCGCAAATCCTCGTCTGGCTCGGCCCGGCCATCGGCCCCGGTGCCTTCGAAGTGGGGGCGGAAGTGCGCGAAGCCTTTCTCTCTACGCATCCTGAAACAATCGAAGCCTTTGTCCCCAGCGTCAATGCCGGACGCTTCATGGCCGATATTTATGCCCTGGCGCGCCTGCGTCTGGCCGCCCGCGGAATCACCGCCGTCCATGGTGGCGGGCTGTGTACGGTCAGCGACCCGCGCTTTTTCTCCTACCGGCGCAGTCCGCGTACCGGTCGCTTCGCCTCCCTGATCTGGCTGGAAGACTAGACTCTTCTGATCTTCGTCAAGCTTGTGACGCTTGAATCTCTCAGAATAGGCCGCATCTACTGAGGCATCTGGCAGGTTTCTTTATTCAGGTGCGTCCTTTGCTCCGGCCTGCTCCAAAGGAAGGTGACTCATGCGTATAGATCGTTTAACCAGCAAATTGCAGTTGGCGTTGTCAGACGCCCAATCCCTGGCGGTCGGCCACGATCATCCGGCCATCGAGCCTGCGCACTTGATGCAGGCGCTGCTGGAACAGCAGGGCGGCTCGATCAAACCCCTGCTGTTGCAGGTCGGTTTCGACATCAACAGCCTGCGCAAGGAATTGAGCAAAGAGCTCGATCAATTGCCGAAAATCCAGAATCCCACCGGCGACGTGAACATGTCCCAGGATCTGGCGCGCCTGCTCAACCAGGCCGATCGCCTGGCCCAGCAGAAGGGCGACCAATTCATTTCCAGCGAGCTGGTGCTGCTCGCCGCCATGGACGAGAACAGCAAGCTGGGCAAGTTGCTGCTCGGCCAGGGTGTGAGCAAGAAGGCCCTGGAGAATGCCATCAACAACCTGCGCGGCGGCGAGGCGGTCAATGACCCCAACGCCGAGGGCGCGCGCCAGGCCCTGGACAAGTACACCGTCGACCTGACCAAGCGTGCCGAAGAAGGCAAGCTCGACCCGGTGATCGGCCGTGACGACGAGATCCGTCGCACGATCCAGGTGCTGCAACGGCGGACCAAGAACAACCCGGTGCTGATCGGCGAGCCCGGCGTGGGCAAGACCGCCATTGCCGAGGGCCTGGCCCAGCGCATCATCAATGGCGAGGTGCCGGATGGCCTGAAGGGCAAGCGCCTGCTGTCCCTGGACATGGGCGCGCTGATTGCCGGCGCCAAGTACCGCGGCGAGTTCGAAGAGCGCCTGAAGTCGCTGCTCAACGAACTGTCGAAGCAGGAAGGGCAGATCATTCTGTTTATCGACGAACTGCACACCATGGTCGGCGCCGGCAAGGGCGAAGGCTCGATGGATGCGGGCAACATGCTCAAGCCGGCCTTGGCCCGTGGCGAGCTGCATTGCGTCGGGGCGACCACGCTCAATGAATATCGCCAATATATAGAGAAGGATGCGGCCCTTGAGCGGCGCTTCCAGAAGGTACTGGTGGACGAGCCGAGCGAGGAGGACACCATTGCCATCCTCCGTGGCCTGAAAGAGCGTTACGAAGTGCACCACAAGGTGGCGATCACCGACGGTGCGATTATCGCGGCGGCCAAGCTCAGTCATCGTTATATCACCGACCGCCAGTTGCCGGACAAGGCCATCGACCTGATCGACGAGGCCGCCAGCCGTATCCGCATGGAGATCGACTCCAAGCCGGAAGTGCTGGACCGTCTGGAGCGTCGCCTGATCCAGCTCAAGGTCGAATCCCAGGCACTGAAGAAAGAAGACGACGAAGCGGCAAAAAAACGCCTGGAAAAACTCCAGGAAGAAATTGTCCGCCTGGAACGCGAGTACGCCGACCTGGAAGAGGTCTGGACTTCGGAAAAAGCCGAAGTGCAGGGCTCGGCGCAGATCCAGCAGAAAATCGAGCAGTCGCGCCAGGAATTGGAAACGGCACGCCGTAAAGGCGATCTCAACCGTATGGCGGAGCTGCAATATGGCGTGATTCCGGATCTGGAGCGCAGCCTGCAGATGGTCGACCAGCACGGCAAGAGCGAGAACCAGCTGCTGCGCAGCAAGGTGACCGAAGAGGAAATCGCCGAAGTGGTGTCGAAGTGGACCGGTATCCCGGTGTCCAAGATGCTCGAAGGCGAGCGCGACAAGCTGTTGAAGATGGAAAGCCTGCTGCACCAGCGCGTGATCGGCCAGAACGAGGCGGTGGTGGCGGTGGCCAACGCGGTACGCCGTTCCCGGGCCGGCTTGTCCGATCCGAACCGTCCGAGCGGCTCCTTCATGTTCCTCGGCCCGACCGGGGTGGGCAAGACCGAGCTGTGCAAGGCCCTGGCCGAATTCCTTTTCGATACCGAAGAGGCCATGGTGCGCATCGATATGTCGGAGTTCATGGAGAAACACTCCGTGGCGCGCCTGATCGGGGCGCCACCGGGCTATGTGGGCTATGAGGAAGGCGGTTACCTGACCGAGGCCGTACGGCGCAAGCCTTACTCGGTGATCCTGCTGGACGAGGTCGAGAAGGCCCACCCGGATGTGTTCAACATCCTGCTGCAGGTGCTGGAAGACGGTCGCCTGACCGATAGCCATGGTCGTACGGTGGACTTCCGCAATACCGTGATCGTGATGACCTCCAACCTGGGCTCGGCGCAGATCCAGGAGTTGGTGGGGGATCGCGAGGCGCAGCGGGCAGCGGTCATGGATGCGGTGAGTACGCATTTCCGGCCGGAGTTCATCAACCGGATCGACGAGGTGGTGATTTTCGAGCCTTTGGCCCGGGATCAGATCGCCGGTATCACCGAGATCCAGTTGGGTCGCCTGCGCAGTCGCCTGGTGGAGCGCGAGCTGAAGCTGGAACTGAGCAGCGAGGCCTTGGACAAGTTGATCGCGGTGGGCTACGACCCGGTCTATGGCGCGCGGCCGCTCAAGCGTGCGATCCAGCGCTGGATCGAGAACCCGTTGGCGCAGTTGATCCTGTCGGGGCGGTTCCTGCCGGGAACGAGCGTGACGGCCTCGGTGGTCAACGACGAGATCGTGTTTGCCTGAGTACCCGGGATCACCCTTGTAGGAGCCGGCTTGCCGGCGATGGCGTCCGCAAGGTCGATGCAAGGCTTGCTGGCCTCATCGTCGGCAAGCCGGCTCCTACACAGTGTATTGCGATTTCGCAGGTTTTTTTCGATAGGGCGTTGAACTCAGGGGCAAAGGCTTGTAAAGTGCGCCCCGCAGTACGTCACCCCTCGGATTTCTCCCACAAGGGAAGTTCGAAAAAAGATTGCAAATCATTGTCTTGAAAGCAATTTAAGGGGTTGACAGAGGTTTTCAGAGTTGTAGAATAGCGCGCCTCAGACAAGCGAACGCAGCGATGCAAAAGCCTGGTTGAGGAAGCTTTCAGCGATGGAAGTCTGCGGTAAGAGTTGTAACTTGAAATATGTAGTTCCGTGATAGCTCAGTCGGTAGAGCAAATGACTGTTAATCATTGGGTCCCAGGTTCGAGTCCTGGTCACGGAGCCAATTTCAAATCGGGGTATAGCGCAGTCCGGTAGCGCGCCTGCTTTGGGAGCAGGATGTCAGGAGTTCGAATCCCCTTACCCCGACCATTTTTGGGTCGTTAGCTCAGTTGGTAGAGCAGTTGGCTTTTAACCAATTGGTCGTAGGTTCGAATCCCACACGACCCACCATTTTTGAAACCAGTTCGCTGGGATTGAATCTTAAGATCAGAGGCCAAAAGCGCTGATCGCAGAAGGCGCCTTTAACGGGTGCCTTTTTTTTACCGGGGTATAGCGCAGTCCGGTAGCGCGCCTGCTTTGGGAGCAGGATGTCAGGAGTTCGAATCCCCTTACCCCGACCATCTTCAGAAAAAAAGCACTCGCAAGGGTGCTTTTTTTTGCCTGTATTTTACTCAAGGCTTTTGATCGCCCTGGACTGTAGGAGCGAGCTTGCTCGCGATGGGCTCAAGAGCGCCGCGTGTACCGGCTAAACACGCGTTATCGTTCACGACCATCGCGAGCAAGCTCGCTCCTGCTATGGCACCCGCTATCAGTGCAACTTCAACCGTGGGTCGGTCCCGCGTCCGATCCGACTGCCCAGCATCAGCATCAGGGTGCGGAAGGTGCCATACAGCGCCATCTGGTGCATCCGGTACAGCGACACATAGAACATCCGCGCCAGCCAGCCTTCCAGCATCACGCTACCGGTCAGGTTACCCATCAGGTTGCCGACGGCGGAAAACCGCGACAGCGAAATCAGCGAGCCGTAGTCGGTATAGCGATACTCCGGCAAGGTCTTGCCTTCGATACGTAGTTTCAGCGACTTGGCCAGCAATGACGCCTGCTGGTGGGCCGCCTGTGCCCGTGGCGGTACATTGCGGTCGGTCCCCGCCTGCGGACAGGCCGCGCAATCACCGAAGGCAAAGATATTCTCGTCGCGGGTGGTCTGCAGCGTCGGCAGCACCTGGAGCTGATTGATCCGGTTGGTTTCCAGGCCATCGATGTCCTTGAGAAAGCCCGGTGCGCGAATCCCTGCCGCCCAGACCTTGAGGCTCGCCGCAATCACCTGGCCGTCGGCGGTCACCAGGTTGTCCGCGGTCACTTCACTCACGGCCGCATTGGTCATGACCCGCACCCCGAGTTTTTCCAGGGTCTTGTGCACCGGTCCGCCGATACGCTCCGGCAAGGCCGGCAACACCCGAGGACCGGCCTCGATCAGGGTGATATGCATGTTTTCCGGTTTGATCCGGTCCAGGCCATAGGCCGCCAGCTCGTGAGCGGCGTTATGCAGCTCCGCCGCCAGTTCCACGCCCGTGGCACCGGCGCCGACAATCGCCACGCTGATCTGCTCGACCGTATCGGTCTGTCCGGCATGGGCGCGCAGGTAGTGGTTGAGCAATTGCTGGTGGAAACGTTCGGCCTGTTTGCGGGTGTCGAGGAACAGGCAATGTTGCGCCGCGCCCTCGGTGCCGAAATCGTTGGTGGTGCTGCCCACCGCGATCACCAGCGAGTCGTAGCCCAGTTCCCGGGCAGGTAGCAGCTCTACGCCGTGTTCGTCATAGGTGGCGGCCAGCTGGATTTTTTTCTGCTCGCGGTCGAGCCCGCTCATGCGCCCCAGCTGGAACTCGAAGTGGTTCCATTTCGCCTGGGCGACATAGTTGAGCTCGTCGGCCGAAGAGTTGAGGGAACCGGCCGCCACTTCATGCAGCAGGGGTTTCCAGATATGGGTCAGGTTCGCGTCGACCAGCATGACGCTGGCAATGCCGCGTCTGCCCAGGGTCTTACCCAGGCGGGTCGCCAGTTCCAGGCCGCCGGCGCCGCCGCCGACGATCACGATACGATGGTTCATGGGGATATCTCGCAAGGCTAAAGGAAATCTGTGCCTGCGTTATCCGGGCGAGCGCGAGGCAGCTCATAGCACCAGGTAACTCAGGAAGCGGCTCAACAGGCCCAGGCCGATGACCACGGCGAGCACCACCACCAGGAGCATCCACGGCCGAAAGGGCCGGCGCTCGACTTGGTGTTGGGGAAGCTGCAGATACTGATCGACATGCTGCTGGTCGTCGGGGTTCAGGCGGCTGGTCATGGGAGCCTCGTCAGGTAGACGTCACTAAGGTGCTTTGTATCACTGGTACAGTGATTACGCCATGGCTTACAAACTGATGCCGACGTCGAAAACAATGCTGCGCCCCAGATTGCCCCGCAGGAAGTCCGGGGCATCGGGGTGGGCGAACAGCACCCGGGCGAAGGTCGGCCCCACCAGCGACAGCGAGCGCCAGCCCTGGCGCAGGTATTCGGTCGGCGGCGGGAAGTGGCTGTTGAGATCGAGCACTTCGCGCTTGAGACTGGCGAAGGCGATGATGTCCAGCTCACCCAGGTCCAGCCCGCGCTCCTTGTAATTGTGGGCTTTCTTGCGCAGGGTCGGGGCCAGCCGCTGCAACAACTCGGAGGCGGGAATGCGCCTGGGCTTGGCTTCGCGGCGCACCAGCTGGCTCAGGGAAAAGGCGCTGCGCCGGCGCTGCAACTCTTCGCGCCACTCATCGTTCAGCCGCCGGCCTTCGTCGAGGACGAAAAACACCTCGAAGCAGGCATCGCGAAACAGCACGTCCGGCGGCTCTTGGGCGGGGTGGAAGTCTTCGGCGCGATAGGGAATGTTCAGTCCTTGCAGCAGGCGCTGGCAGACCCAACGCTCACGCTCCCATTTGCGGGCATTGGAAAGAAAGGTGTTGGCTTGCTCCGCCTGGATGGTCAGCAAGCGTAAAAAATCCGAGTCGTCCATGGCCCAAGCTTAGCGTCGAAACTGCAAAGGCTGGAAGTCCTGGGCAATTTTTGTCGACGCGATGCGTCGTAACGGGCGGTGTAGACTTCAGGACTCAAGCCGGCAAGTGTTATCGAGTCCGCGGAGTGTGGAGATGTTTTTATGATCGGCGCGCAACTGCTGTCGCCCGCCAGCCTGGTCATCGGTTGGCTGATCTATCTGCCGGTGGTGGTCTGGGCGATCTGGCGTTCGCCCTGGGTCGAGCTGTTCACCGACAGTCGCCGCCAGCACCTGCTGTTCGGCACGGTCTTCGCCCTGTTTCTGCTCTGGCTGGTGCGACGTGACTTCGATACCGGGGTGTCCTATCACTTTATCGGCCTGACGGCGGTGACCCTGCTGCTGGACTGGCCACTGGCGATTGTCGGTGGTCTGGTGGCGCAGCTCGGCCTGGTGTTGCTGGGGCGCCAGGACCTGGCCGCGCTCGGTGTCAACGGCAGCTTGCTGATCCTGCTGCCGGTGCTGGTGACGGAGGTCTGCGCGATCCTGGTGGAGCGGGCGCAGCCGCGTAACCCCTTTGTGTATATCTTCTGCTCG
This sequence comes from Pseudomonas gingeri, assembly GCF_013385425.1. Classification (GTDB taxonomy): domain Bacteria; phylum Pseudomonadota; class Gammaproteobacteria; order Pseudomonadales; family Pseudomonadaceae; genus Aquipseudomonas; species Aquipseudomonas gingeri_D. Next base: position 166,122 of record NZ_JACAQA010000004.1, read on the forward strand.
GGCTTTTTCGCCGCCGCCCTGGCGGCTTTGTTCTGCCTGCTGGTGAGCCTTGGATTGCTCTGGTTCGACGGGCGTTTCGCCCTGCCGGAGTGGCTGGGGGATTTTGTCGGTTACCTGTGGCTGATCATTTTCCCCGAGGCTTTTATCAACGGCATGGTGGTCAGCGCGCTGGTGGTGTTCTGTCCTGAGTGGCTGGAAACCTTCAACCGCACTCGCTACCTGTCGGCCCCCTGGAAGGACAATGAGCCCCGTTGACCTGGGTCAAGCCGGCAGGTTCGCCCCACGACCATGCTGCGGAAAAAACCGGGAGCAAGGTCATGAGTGTGTACGAATGGGCGCGTCAGCAGGTGCAGGCCAGTCTGGAAGATGCACAAGTGGAGGGATTCGAACCGGGGCTGGGCCTGCGCGCCTTGCTCAGCGCGGTGGTGCAGCAGAGCAAGGCGTTGCGCAGTGCGGAGGATCTGGCGGACGAACTGCAATTTCTCGCCGAGAACCTCGATGACGAGCAGGACTACGGTTTTATGCGGCCCTGATCCCCTGATCCCCTGATCCCCTGTGATCAGTGGGCGCGGGGCGGCAGATCGTCGGAGAACAGGTCGTCCTCGGCATCGGGGCTGACGGGAATCTTGTGTTCTTCCGAGGCCCAGGCGCCGAGGTCGATCAGTTTGCAGCGGTCGGAGCAGAACGGCCGCTGCGGATTGGCGGCGGTCCATTCCACGGGGGCGCCGCAGGTCGGGCATTCAACGGTCAAGGGTTGGCTCATGAGTGGCCTCCACGCAAAGTCAGATAAAGGTGATGCAGACGCTCGACCTCGCTCCGTAGCCAGGCCTGGTCGCGGTCGTTGACCAGCACATCGTCGGCATGGCGCAGGCGTTCTTCGCGACTGGCCTGGACCTTGAGGATGGCCTGCACCTGTTGTTCGCTGGTCTGGTCCCGTTGCTGTGTACGTTGGATCTGCAACGCCTGCGGGGCGTCGATCACCAGCACGCGCTGGGTGTTCTTGTATTGTCCCGATTCGATCAGCAGCGGCGAGACCAGGATCGCATAGGGCGATTGTGCCCGGGCCAGGTGGCTGGCGATCTCTTCGCCGATCAGCGGATGCAGCAGGGCTTCGAGCCAGCGCCGTTGTTCCGGGGCTTCGAAGATCAGCGTGCGTAGGGCGGCGCGGTCCAGTTGGCCGTCGGCTTGCAGCACGCCGGGGCCGAAGTGCTCGGCGATCTTCGCCAGCGCCGGGCGACCGGGCTCCACCACCCAGCGGGCGGCGTGATCGGCGTCCACGGTGTGGATGCCCAGGTCGATAAAGTGCTGGGCCGCTGCGCTCTTGCCGCTACCGATGCCGCCGGTAAGGCCGAGAATCCAGGGTGTTGAAACGGCTGTGGTCATTTGAAACCGGCAAACTGCAGATAGGAAGCGGTTATTTGACCACCCCAGAGCAAGGCAATCCAGCCGGCAATTGCCAGATAGGGACCGAAGGGGATCGGAGTCGAGGTCTGGGCGTTGCGCAGGCGCAGCAGAATCAGGCCGAGCACGGCGCCCACCAGGGATGAGAGCAGGATGGTCAGCGGCAGGATCTGCCAGCCGCCCCAGGCACCGAGCATCGCCAGCAGCTTGAAGTCGCCATGGCCCATGCCTTCCTTGCCGGTGAGCAGCTTGAATGCCCAGTAGACGGACCAAAGGCTCAGGTAACCGGCTACGGCGCCCCACAGGGCGTCGTCCAGGTAGGTGAAGAGACCGAAGTGGTTGGCGATCAGGCCGAGCCAGAGCAGTGGCAGGACCAGGGCGTCAGGCAGGAGCTGGTGATCGGCGTCGATCAGGCTCATGGCCAGCAGGCCCCAGGTCAGCACCAGCATCAGGCCGGCGGGCCAGCCGAAGCCGAAATGCCAGGCGACAAAGGCTGAGAGCAGGCCGCAGGCCAGTTCGGTGAGCGGGTAGCGTTTGCTGATGGGGGCCTTGCATTGGGAGCACTGGCCGCGCAGGAGCAGGTAGCTGACCAGCGGCAGGTTTTCCCAGGCGCGGATCTGGTGGTTGCAGTGCGGGCAATGGGAGTGGGGTAGCAGCAGGTTGTAGGTTGGACCGGGCGCGGGTTGGGGCAGACCGAGGACTTCGTGAGCCTGGGTGCGCCAGTCGCGCTGGAGCATTTTCGGCAGGCGCCAGACCACGACGTTGAGGAAGCTGCCGACGATCAGACCGAGGAGCAGGGTGAATAAAACAAAGGCCAGCGGGTGGCTGGCCAGGAAGTCGGGTAGGGGCATCGGTTAAACCACTTGGCCAAGCTTGAAGATAGGCAGGTACATGGCGATCACCAGGCCGCCGACGATCACGCCGAGCACGGCCATGATGATGGGTTCCATGAGGCTGGTAAGACTATCGACCATATTGTCGACTTCACCTTCGTAGTAGGTCGCAACCTTGTCGAGCATATCGTCCAGGGCTCCGGACTCCTCTCCGATGGCGGTCATCTGGATGGCCATGGTGGGGAATACACCGGTCGCCCGCATGGAGAAGTTGAGCTGCATCCCCGTGGAGACGTCCTGCTTGATGCGGTTGACGGCATTTTTGAAGACGATATTGCCGGTGGCACCAGCTACGGAGTCGAGGGCTTCGACCAGTGGCACACCAGCCGCGAAGGTTGTGGAAAGGGTGCGGGCGTAGCGGGCGACGGCGGATTTGTAGAGAAGAGAGCCGATAATAGGGAGCTTCAAGAAGACGCGGTCAAGCCAGTTACGGAAGCGTTCGGAGTTTTTGTAGGCGCGCTTGAAGCCAAAAATGGCTGCGATCAATGCCCCTAGAAAGATCAGCCACCATTCCTGCAGTATTTTTGAAATGCCGATCACCATCAGCGTGAAGGCAGGCAGCTCGGCACCGAAATTCGCGAAAACGCTCTGGAACTGAGGGACAACCTTGATCAACAGGATCCCGGAAACAATGATTGCGACCACCACTACAGCAATTGGGTAGTTCATGGCCTTCTTGATTTTGGCCTTGAGCGCCTCGGTTTTTTCCTTATAGGTTGCCACCCGCTCCAGCAGGCTTTCCAGGGCGCCCGCTTGTTCACCGGCATCCACCAGATTGCAATACAGATCGTCGAAGTACTCGGGTTTCTTGCGCAGGGACGTGGCGAAGCTGTTACCGGCGGCGACCTCCTGTTTTATGTCATCCACCAGTTTGCGCATGTTCGGGTTATCGAAGCCTTCCCCGATGATGTCGAAGGACAACAGCAGCGGGACACCGGCCTTCATCATGGTTGCCATCTGTCGGGTGAACAGGGCGATATCCAGGGGTTTGATGCGTTTACCCTTGCTGAAAATCGAGGCGGTCTTTTTGCGCACCTTGCCGGGATTGATGCCTTGTTTGCGTAGCTGTGCCTTGACCAGTGCGGGGTTGTGACCGCTCAGTTCGCCGGTCATTTTGGCACCTCTTTTATCGGTGCCCTCCCAGGCGTAAACGCTGACCTTGACTACTTTGGTTGCCATTGTTTAATCCTTGGTGACTCGGTTGACTTCTTCCAGGCTGGTTACACCTTGCATGGCTTTTTTCAGTCCCGAAGTGCGCAGGTCGTTGAAGCCGTCTTTGCGCATTTGCGCGGCGATTTCCAATGAATTGCCCTCGGCCATGATCAAGTGTTGCAGGTCTGGGGTGTTTTTCACCACCTCATAGATGCCGACACGGCCTTTATAGCCGCCGTTGCACTGCTCGCAGCCGACCGGCTCATAAATCTTGAACGTACTGATGAGCTCTGGTGGGAAACCTTCCTTGAGCAGGGCCTCTTCAGGGATATCGATCTCTTTCTTGCAGTGGCTGCACAGCTTGCGGGCTAGGCGCTGGGCGATGATTAGGTTCACCGAGGTCGCAATGTTGAAGCCGGCGATGCCCATGTTCTGTAGACGGGTCAGGGTTTCGGCGGCACTGTTGGTGTGCAGGGTAGATAGCACCATATGGCCGGTTTGGGCTGCCTTGATGGCGATCTCGGCGGTTTCGAGGTCGCGGATCTCACCGACCATGATCACGTCCGGGTCCTGACGTAGGAACGAGCGCAGTGCTTGTGCGAAGTCCAGGCCCTGTTTTGGATTGACGTTGACCTGGTTGATTCCTTCCATGTTGATTTCCACCGGGTCTTCGGCGGTGGAAATATTGATGTCCACGGTGTTGAGGATATTCAGGCCGGTGTAGAGCGAAACGGTTTTGCCAGAGCCGGTTGGTCCGGTGACCAGGATCATTCCCTGCGGCTGCTTCAGCGCTGCCATATAGAGGTCTTTCTGATCTGGCTCGTAGCCCAGCGCGTCAATGCCCATTTGTGCGCTGGAAGGGTCGAGAATCCGCATTACGATCTTTTCGCCCCACAGCGTTGGCAAGGTGTTGACCCGAAAGTCGATGGCCTTGGTCTTCGAGATGCGCATTTTGATCCGGCCGTCCTGGGGCTTGCGACGTTCTGAAATATCCAAGCTCGCCATAACCTTTAGGCGGGCAGCGATACGACTGGCAAGATGGATAGGCGGTCTGGCGACTTCGCGCAGGATACCGTCGGTACGCAGGCGAACTCGGTAGATCTTTTCATAGGGTTCGAAATGCAGGTCGGATGAGCCACCCTTGATGGCGTCCAGGAGCATCTTGTTGACGAAGCGAACCACCGGAGCGTCGTCGGCGTCTTGGCCAGAAATCTGTTCCTGTTTCTTGTCGTCGACCGATTCAATATCCAGACCTTCAAGGTCGACGTCCCCCATCTCCTCAAAACCGCTGGAGTTGCTGTCGAAAAACTTATCGATGGCGTCGGTAAGCTTGTCGTCCTCGACCAGAATGGCCTCGGTGGTGAGCCCGGTACTGAATTGGATATCGGTAATAGCCTGATGATTGCTTGGGTCGGAAATGCCGACGAACAGCTTATTACCGCGTCGCCATAGCGGCAGCACATGGTGTTGGCGGATCAGCTTTTCACTGACCAGCCCCTTGGGTTGGCTTTCTTTGTCCAGGCAGCTCAGGTCGAGCAGGGCAACGCCGAAATGTTCGGAGGCAATTTCCGCCACCTGTCGACTTTTGACCAGTTTGTTCTGGACCAGATAGCTGACGAGGGAAATCCTGTTGCGTTGGGCTTGCTGATACGCCAGCTGAGCGTTTTTGTCAGTGAGTAGCTCGGCTGCAACCAGTTGCTTGGCCAGACCGGAAAGGGCGATATCGTTCATTTGAGCACCAAACACAAACAGTTGGAGTCTTATAGCCTAGTCGGGCGTTGGTGCCAAATCGGTACGCTAGGTGACAAAAAATGTCAGATTTTGCTGCTTTGAAGTAATCGCAGTCTGTTTGTGGTGTGCTTTAAATAGCGATGTTGCACTACATGTTCAATTTTTTGAGCTGTTAAGCAAAAAAAGACCATCGATAGAGAGATATCTATGATGGTCTTTAGAGTATGAGTTTAGACTGTCAGTTGAACTAGGCTAAATCAGTTTTTAACATATCCATTGTTGACGCAGGCACCGCTATACGTCCACACGAGAAAGTTAGCATCCGGAGTAAGGACGCAAGTGTCGGTATTTGCGATTCCTTTGTAAGTATTAGGAGTTGCAGTAATGACGCCTGATGCCGCCGTAATAGCTATGCTGTTCAGAGCGCTACCAGCCTGGTTTGTTGGCAATGTCAGGCCTAGCAACGCCGCTGTGCTGCACTGTGCTATCACTCCCGTCTGTTGAAAGCACATAACTATTGCTGTTTTGACTGGATCCATGGCAGCAGTAACTTCAGAGTATGCAGCTTTTTTTATGTAGTTTTGGTAAGCTGGCAGCGCCACAGCCGCCAAAATCCCGATAATCGCCACGACGATCATCAATTCGATCAGCGTAAAGCCTTTTTGCATCGCTTTCATGGTTACTTCCTTTGGGGGAGTGTTGCGTTTTTGGCGTTGTGAGCCTTCACTGGTTCCAGAGCAATCGCCGTGCCAGGCTATTTAGGGATGTCACTCCCGATGCCGCTCGGTCCATAGGGTTTTGTACATTGAGGGCATCAATGCCGTTGTCAGCCATTTTGAGTGCAAGGGTCTACCTATTTGCTTGCTTGATCATTTTGACGCTTGCGGTTTCGGCGGTATTTGGTGGACATGACTGGCAGCGTATTTTCCAGATAGGCATCGCCTTCGCGGCTTGGGCATCCCTGGTTTCAGGTCTTGTCTCACAGCGCGTCATGTTCGTTCGCCACAACACTGCCGTGATGGTGTGTATCGTTATTGTCCTGCTGGGTTTGCTGTCGTCGTTGCGCTCCCACCAACCAGATTGGGCTTTGACTGAGCTTTCGCTGCTGATTGTCACCAGTATGATCGCCTACAGCTTTGCTCTGGGACGAAGGCTCGAAGGCGATGCCGCCGACCGTTATCTCCTGCTGTTCATCGTGCTGCTGTGTGCGGGCAAAGGCTTTCAGTTCATTTTCTCCGGGGGCGCTGCGTTCATGAGTAGGGCACAGGCACTGGATACTGACAGGCTTATTTCCGGTTTCTCCAACAAACGCTTCTACGGCCAATTCCAGACCTTCACCCTGCCGCTTTTAGCGCTCCCACTGCTGTTGTCCACGACTCAACGGTCCACTCGACTTTGGGTTTTCTCGCTCCTGAGTCTCTGGTGGCTGGTGGCGGTGACGGGTGGCACTCGCGGCACCTGGCTTGGTATGGGCGTAGCTGCCTGCGTGCTCTTCATCTGCGGTCATTCCGGCAAACGATGGATCACCTGGCAACTGCCCGCGGTCGTGGTGGGCGTGACACTTTACTGGCTGTTGTTCAGCGTTCTCACCGGCTACCTCGGCATAGAAGTGAGCAACTTCGCCAGCGACCGCCTGACCACCTCCTTGTCAGGTCGGGGCCCTATTTGGCAACAAGCCCGGGACCTGATCCTCGAACGCCCCTGGCTTGGCTTCGGTCCCATGCATTTCGCCGATATCCACAACCCAATCGCCGCCCACCCGCATCAAGCCATCCTGCAATGGGCCAGTGAATGGGGCATCCCTTCAACCTTGCTGGTCGTGTGGCTGGCGGGACGCGGCCTATGGGCAACATTCCTCTTGGTCCGAGAACGCTCAACTTCCGACGACCCGACCGATCTGCTCCGTCTCTGCCTGTTCGCCAGTCTAATAGGCGCACTGACCCAATCCATGGTCGACGGTGTGATCGTGATGCCGTACTCCCAGCTCTGGCTGTCGCTGGTGGTTGGCTGGCTGATGGCGCTGCATGTCTGGAAGGGCGAGCCGGCCAAGCCCAACGCCTTTATCCACTGGTCGTGGATGGGCATCAGCACTGCCGCCGTGCTGTTCCTGGTCTATGTAGTGATCCGCGACGTTCCCCATCTGGACGAGCGCAACAAACTCTACCAGCAGCAATACGGCGGCCATTTCCAGCCGCGCTTCTGGACCCAGGGCGTCATTGCGATCAAGCCCGAGTAACTTGCCCGCTGCGGTATCGGATGCTAGCTTTAGCGCCACGCCGGTGTAGCTCAGTCGGTAGAGCAGCGCACTCGTAACGCGAAGGTCGTAGGTTCGATTCCTATCTCCGGCACCACATCAAGTTATCCGCTCGTTTCAGCCCACCCCAAGAATCTCCGCCGATCCATGGATGCTGCTGGTCTAAAGGCGCGGAATGCAAGGAATGGACTTTTTATGACACCGGAGGAATCCGCTATCGAGCAGGCGGCTTTTGAGTTCGCACGGACGAACCGCGCCGCCCTTGCCAGGAAAATCGCGGATATAGCGGTGTTTCCCAGTGAGGCCTCTCCATTTACCGTTTTCATGGCAGGATCGCCTGGAGCAGGAAAAACAGAAGTAGCCAAGGCGATAGCCGAAACCCTTGAGTCGTCAAATGGTTATGCTCCTCCACGACGAGTCTTGCGCATTGATCCCGACGATTTCAGAAATCTGGTCCCTGGGTATGAAGGTCGCAATTCCTATCTGTTTCAGCGGGCTGTTACCAAAATCCTGGAAAAAGTCCTGGATCGCGCTTTTGAAAAGCGCCTTTCGTTTATCCTGGATGGAACAATGGCCAATTTCGAAGTGGCACGCCGTAACATTGATCGAGTCTTGGGGAGCCAAAGAAACGCCCAGATCATGTACGTCTACCAACGACCCGAGCTTGCCTGGCAATTCGTGCAGGCCAGGGAAATCACTGAAGGTAGGAATATCCCTTTGTTGGAATTTTCCAGGCAGTTTGTCGCCGCACGCAGCAATATTGTCGAGCTCAAGCGCCTGTATGGTGACCGGGTACAGGTAAATCTTCTCATCAAGGACATCGATTTCGCCGGCCGTGTGGTAGAGATCGATGCGGATAGCTCCACGATTGACGCCCTGATCCCTGAAACCTATGATCAAGCCGAGCTTGTTGAACGTTTAACCGAGGTATGACGTCATGACTACAGCAAAGACCAGTGAGCTCAGTGTTTTGGCTGATTTTTTTTCCAATGCCAGTGCGCAAACCAAGCGGGATGTATTCAATGTGGTGATCAGCAAGGCTATTGCCGCACAGCGGGATGTCTTGCAGAAAGCGGAGGCAATCAAAGCTGCTCGGTCCGTGGACGCGAAAGCTTGAGACTGAGTCGCGTCTTTAGTCAAAACCCAGCCCATGCCGTGGGTTTGAATGCTTGGCGTTTCATCCTCGACGTTTGAATCCTGATCTGTGTTGATGATGAGTTTTCGATTCATCCACGTCCGAAAATGGCGAGAACAGCCCCATCACCGGTGCTAGTCTCTGCCCATGAACACGACGATTGCTTCCTCATTCCCCTCGGCCGATATCTGCGAAAAGGCCCGCCTGAGCCGCGATGCGCGCTTTGACGGGGTCTTTTTCACGGCGGTCCTCAGCACCCGGATCTACTGCCGTCCCGTCTGCCCGGCGCGTCCGCCCAAGGTCGAGAATGTGCAGTATTACCCCAGTGCCGCCGCCGCCGAGGCCTTGGGCTTCCGCCCCTGCCTGCGTTGTCGCCCTGAACTGGCGCCGGGCAACACGATCTGGCTGCATGGCGAGCATCTGGTCGGCCGTGGCCTGAAGCTGATCCACGAAGGTTTTCTCGCCGAACAGTCCCTCGACGACTTGGCCGCCCGACTCGATGTCGGTGCCCGGCAACTGCGTCGCCTGTTCGTCAAACACCTCGGCGCTCCGCCCATTGCGGTCCATGCTACCCAGCGCCTGCTGTTCGCCAAGCAACTGCTGACCGAAACCGCCTTGCCGATCACCGAAGTGGCGCTGGCTTCGGGCTTCCAGAGTCTGCGCCGCTTCAATTCGGCCTTTGCCGAAGCCAACCATGCACCGCCCCGGGATTTTCGCCGCAAGCCGTTGGCCAATGCCAACAGCGCACTGGTCCTGCGCCTGGGCTATCGACCCCCCTACGATTTCAAGGCTGTGTTGGCGTTCCTCGCCAGTCGTGCCTTGCCGGGCATCGAAGTGGTCGACGAGCAAGGTTATAGACGGGTCTTCGGTAGCCACGAGTCGCCCAGTTGGCTGAAGGTCAGCGCCTGGTCGGATGGCGCTCATGCCTTGAAGCTCGAGCTGTTCAATGTCCCGCCCGGGCAGATGCTGCCGGTGGTCACACGGATTCGCCGGATGTTCGACCTGGACGCCGACCCCCAGGCCATCGCCGCTACCCTGGGTGCGAGCCCGGTGCTGGCGCCACTGGTTGAGCGCTATCCTGGGCAGCGTCTGCCAGGCGGCTGGGATGGTTTCGAGATTTCGGTGCGGGCAGTGTTGGGGCAGCAGGTCAGTGTGGCGGCGGCACGTACCCTGGCATCCCGACTGCTGACCCGCTTCGGCACTGTCCTTGAGGCACCGCCGGCACCGGGCCTGGATCACTTGTTTCCATCCCCAGAGCAGATGGTCGACGCGGACCTGGGCTCAATCGGCGTGATCAGGACACGCACCGCCACCATTCAAGGCATCGCCCAGGCTTTACTCGATGGTCGGGTGAGTTTTCGTACAGAACAACGACTCAATGACTTCGTCAAAAGCTGGGTTGCCCTACCGGGTATTGGCGAATGGACCGCGCACTACATCGCCATGCGCGCGCTCAATCATCCCGATGCCTTCCCGGCGGCGGACCTGATCCTGCGTCGCGAAGTGGTCAGGGATATTCCGCCCTTGAGCACCAAGGCACTGGAACTGCTCGCCGAAGACTGGCGGCCATGGCGCGCCTATACGGTGATGTACCTGTGGCGCGGGGCGAGTGAGGCAGAATCGATACGCAGGAGTCAAAAATGACAGCAAGCCAGATTTACTACGACATCATCCCTTCGCCCATCGGCCCCATGATGCTGGTGGCCGACGACGACGGGCTGCGGGAGCTGCGCTTCGAGCTGGACTATCGGCCGCAGACGCCATTGGACGGCTGGCTGCATGCGCCGGAGAAACTGGCACAGGTGCGTATTCAGTTGGAGGAGTACTTTGCCGGTGAGCGCGTCGAGTTCGATCTGAAGCTCAATATGCTCGGCACGGACTTCCAGAAAGACGTCTGGCAAGCCCTGGTGACCATTCCTTACGGCGTGACCACCAGCTATGGCGAAATTTCCCAGCGGATCAATCGACCCAAGGCGTCACGGGCAGTCGGGGCGGCCAATGGCCGCAATCCGGTGCCGGTGATCGTGCCTTGTCATCGGGTGATCGGCAGCAACGGCAGCCTGACCGGGTTCGGTGGCGGGCTGGCGGCCAAGCAATGGTTGCTGGAGCTTGAGTCGCGGCGCTTTTCGTTGCGTTGAGCCTCTTCTCAGAGACTCAAACGCATCGACAGATCCACCGCCTTCACATCCTTGGTCATCGCACCAATGGAGATATAGTCCACGCCGGTCTCGGCAATCGGCCGCAGGGTGCTTTCATTGATCCCGCCGCTGGCTTCCAGCTTCGCCTTGCCGGCATTCAGGCGCACCGCTTCGCGCATATCGTCCAGGCTCAACTCATCGAGCATGATGATATCCGCCCCCGCCGCCAGCGCTTCCTTGAGCTCGGAAAGACTTTCCACCTCGATCTCCACCGGCTTGCCCGGGGCGATCTTGTGCGCCGCGCTGATCGCCTGGGCGATCCCGCCGCACGCGGCGATATGGTTTTCCTTGATCAGGAACGCGTCGTACAAGCCAATCCGATGGTTATGACAGCCGCCACAGGTCACCGCGTACTTCTGCGCCAGGCGCAAACCCGGCAAGGTCTTGCGGGTATCCAGCAGCTTGACCGCGGTATCGGCGACCTGGTCGGCGTAATAACGCGCATGGGTCGCGACCCCGGACAGCAGCTGGAGGAAATTCAGGGCGCAACGTTCGCCGCTGAGCAACGAACGCGCCGGGCCTTCCAGATGGAACAGCGGCTGGTTCGGCTGCACCCGTTCGCCGTCGCGTACCTGCCAATGCACGGCCACCCGTGGGTCGAGCTGGCGAAACACCGCATCGACCCAGGCCGTACCGGCGATGGTCGCCGCGTCGCGGGTAATGATGGTGGCCTTGGCCAGGCGCTCGGCGGGGATCAGCTGGGCGGTGATGTCGCCACCACCGATGTCTTCGAGCAACGCACGGCGCACGTTGGCTTCGATTTCGGCGGTCAGGTCGGCGAGGCGTAGATTCGGCATAACGGACTCCACAAACAAAGTATCTTGATTATAGAGGCAGGGCGCCGCCCAACCCAAGGCGCGTGGCCGAGACTGGCCGCCCGGATCTTGCCTTTGGTCGCTTGCCGTGAGCGTTTTGCCCGATCGACGGTCTATTTTCATATGGATCTGAAAAGGAATTGCCGAGGACTAGTAAAAGTGACATCTTTTACAAGATAATCTGCCTTGTAATTGACGTCATAGCTTTGACGTCCCTGTGATTCCCCGATTATCGATAGCCGGTGAGCGCCTGAGGTGTTCGCCGAGAAGCGGTCGTGAGGCATGATGCCCACTCCCCGCAGACACCGATCTTTCACCCGAACTGACAGAACCGCTGCGGCAGGAGGCTTTGATGCACAATGACGGGAAGGTCGTGCCTTTGCACAAGGCCGCCGACGATCAAGCGACGCCGTCGCCGCTTGCCCGTTTGCCCGTGGTTCTGGTCCAGGTCCGGGACAAGGCGGCCTTGCAGCTCAAGCAAGGCTTGCAGGTGCTGTTCGATAATGCCGACGACACCCTGTTCGAAATGGCCGACAAGGCCCAGAACAACGTCGACCAGAACACTTTTTTCGAAGCCATGCGCGACCTGCGCCTCAAGCGCAAGAGTATCGAGCGTGGTTTTCTCGAGCGCTTTTTCGAAGCCTTTGACCGCCTTGGCCAGTACGACATCAGTGAGCCGACACTGTCTTCGGTGGTGTCCTACGAAGCCCTGGCGCTGGTGCCCAACGATGAGCTCGAACGCACCGTGGCCCTCGATGCCATGGTCGCCAAGGTCCTCAGCCGCGACAGTTTTGCCCTGGGGCAACTCAGCACCCGCTTCAATGCCTTGATTACCCGGCGTGTCGATGACGCGAGCAACCCCATGGGCCCGGCGATGCTCTGTGAGTATTTCCTCGAGGCCGGGCGTAACCTCGGGGTGGAGATCAAGGTCAAGCTGATCATTCTCAAGCTGTTCGAGAAATATGTCCTCCGCGACGCCGACCAGTTGTATGCCGAAGCCAATCAGCTGCTGATCGCCACCGGTGTGTTGCCGGAGCTCAAGGCCGCTCCGGCACGACGCGCCAGCGATCATGCGGCGGCCAGCACCCGCGGCCATCAGGCGCCGACCGCCAGCGCCAAGCCCCTGGATGAAAGCGTGCAGGAGGTGTTCGCCGCCCTGCAGGAACTCCTGCTGCATGTGCGTGGCAGCGTGGCGCCCAAGCTTGAGGCCGGCTCCGAGGTCCAGCCGATTTCCACCAACGATCTGCTGCGCCTGCTCTCGCATCTGCAGCAATATGTGCCGGAGCCCAGCTCGGCGGAAGATTTCGACCTGCGCAATCAGCTGGAACAGTTGCTGACCCGGGTCAGCGTGAAAAGCGGCAAGTCCCGGGTGGTCGGGGGCATGGACGAAGACGTGATCAACCTGATCGCCATGCTCTTCGAATTTATCCTCGATGACCGGGTCCTGCCGGATTCGCTGAAGGCGTTGATCGGCCGCTTGCAGATCCCGATGTTGAAAGTGGCGGTGCTGGACAAGAGCTTCTTCAGTCGCGGCAGTCATCCGGCCCGCCGCCTGTTGAATGAAATCGCCTCCGCCGCCCTGGGCTGGGGTTCCCGTGACGACTATCACCGTGATGCCCTGTATGTGCGTATCGAGCAGATCGTGCAGCGGCTGTTGAATGATTTCGTTGACGATCCGGCGATCTTTGCCGAGTTACTGGTGGAGTTCCTCGCCTTTACCAGCGACGAACGCCGCCGTAGCGAATTGCTCGAACAGCGTACCCGGGATGCCGAAGAAGGCCGTGCTAAAGCCGAACAGGCGCGCCAGCGGGTTCAGGAAGTCTTGAACGAGCGGTTATTGGGGCGGACCTTGCCCGAAGTGGTGGTGCGTCTGCTCCAGGAGGCCTGGAGCAAGGTGTTGTTGCTGACCTGGCTCAAGCAGGGCGAAGCGTCCGCCGAATGGCAGGCCGGCTTGCAGACCCTGGACGATTTGATCTGGAGTGTCGAACCCCAGGACCCGGTGGATGCTCGGCTCAAGCTGCTGGAGCTGGTCCCTGGGTTGCTCAAGTCCCTGCGCGACGGCTTGACCAGCGCCGCGTTCGATCCCTTCGCCACCAGTGAGTTTTTCAGCCAGCTGGAAGGCCTGCATGTGCAGGTACTCCAGCAGCTTGCCAGGAAGAATGCCGAACCCGTGGCGAGCGCCCAGGCCCCGGCGATGGTCGAGGTGGTGGAGGAGATTGTCCTCAGTGCCCCTCACGAGCTTCAGGTCGAAGACGTGGCCTTCGAGTTGCCGGCCGATGACGCCGCGCTGCTCTGGATCCGGCAATTGCGCATCGGCCAGTGGGTGGAAATCCGCGAGGACGAGGAGAACAGCCTGCGCTGCAAGCTGACGGCGATTATCGAGCCGGGCGGCAAGTACATCTTCGTCAATCGTACCGGCATGAAAGTACTGGAGCGAACGGCCCAGGCCCTGGCCGTGGAGTTCCGCCGTGGCGCGGTCCGCCTGCTCGACGACGCCTTGTTGTTCGACCGGGCGCTGGCCTCGGTCATCGGCAATCTGCGGCGGATGAAGAAGCGCTGAGTGCGCCTCGCTTGTCCTGGCGTCGGGCATTGCTCAAGAAAATTTCTTCGATAAGCGCGGATTGCTGACCCATCCACGTGCCTATCGCGGCATACTGAGCCTGTCGTGTTTGTCTTCGAAGGAATCGGTATGCAGTTGGATCCCGCCAGCGGTTGGTGCCAGGACGTGCGTCACTGTCCTTCGCCCAACTTCAACCAGCGTCCAGCCGAAGAAATCTCCCTGCTGGTGATCCACAACATCAGCCTGCCACCGGGGCAGTTCGCCACGGGCAAGGTGCAGGAGTTCTTCCAGAATCGCCTGGATGTCACGGAACACGCCTACTTTGAAGGCATCGCCGACCTGCGCGTGTCTGCGCATTTTCTGATTGAGCGTGACGGTATAGTCACTCAGTTTGTCTCTTGTCTGGAGCGCGCCTGGCATGCCGGCGTCTCGTCTTTCGAGGGGCGGGAAACCTGTAACGATTTTTCCCTGGGTATCGAGTTGGAGGGCACCGATGAGCTGCCTTTCACCGAGGCGCAGTACGCTGCGTTGATTGCTTTGACCCGTCAGCTACTGGCCGCTTACCCGGCCATTACCCCGCAACGGATTTGCGGCCATAGCGATATCGCCCCGGGCCGCAAGACCGATCCGGGACCAGCGTTTGACTGGGCGCGCTTTCGTGCCGCCGTGCTGGAAAAAGGAGAGTCACAATGAGTTTTCTGGTGTTGCTGCTGGCGGTCTGGATCGAAAAGTTCTCGGCCTTGCGCCAACGGGTCCAACGTGACGGCGCCTGGCTGCGGGAGCTGGCCCGGCTGGAAGCCGCTCCGCGAACCGCCGGGCAGCCCTGGCTGGTGCTGATCCTGCTGGTGCTGTTGCCGGTGGTCGTGCTCGGTCTGCTGCTGATGGCGCTGCAACCGCTGGCCTATGGTTTGCTGGCCTTGCCGGTGCATTTGCTGGTGGTGATTTACAGCCTCGGCCGTGGGGATCTGCTGGCGGCCCTCGGGCCGTTTCGCGATGCCTGGAGGCGCGGTGATGTGCAGGCGGCGGTGCATGTGGCCAAGCGTGACCTGGATGTGTGCGCCGACAGCGATGAGCAGTTGCTGGAGCAGGTCCAGGGCTACCTGTTGTGGCAGGCCTACCAGAGTTTCTTTGTGGTGATTTTCTGGTATTTCCTCCTGGGTCCGGTGGCGGCGCTGAGTTATCGGCTGCTGGCGCTGGCGGCGGAACGAGGCCAGAACCCGGCGCTGGTGGAGCGTGCGACCTTGCTGCGGCACGCCTTCGACTGGTTGCCGGTGCGCTTGCTGGCGGCCAGCCTGGCGCTGGTGGGCAACTTCGTCGGGGTCAGCCGGGTGATGCTGCATGAGTTGCTCAACTGGGACATCACGGCGCGGCAACTGGTGGAAAAGGTGGGGCGTGTCGCCGGGGAAATCCCCGCGCCGGTGGTTGGCGCCGATGGCGTCACCAGCCTGGACAGCCTGTGGGAGCTGCTGCTACGGGCGGCGGTGCTCTGGTATGCCGGGTTTGCCCTGTGGACCGTGCTGATCTGATCCGAGGGGACACGGCCCTCACAAACACAGCGGACCTGTAGGAGCCTGGCTTGCCAGCGAAGCTTTTGGCGGTCTCAAGGGCCCCTTCGCGGGCAAGCCCTGCTCCTACAGGTCTGTGGTGTTTTCAAAAGCAATGCAGTCGTCAGACCGTCAGGCAATGGCCATTAACCTTAAGTTACAAAACACCCTTTCAAATTAAGTTATACAAGCAGTAGCTGCGGATACTGGCTTTATGCCTTGCCGTGCCTGCCTCTATAAAAATAATACGAAAGGGAGCATTCCAGTGAAGCGCTTGCTATATCCCGCCGTCGCCCTGATGAACCGCTTGAGCTTCGGAATGAAGTTCAGTTTGATCAGTGTGCTGTTCTTCGTGCCGATGCTGGTGACCAACTTCTACCTGGTGCACGATTCCTACCGCGAATTCTCCGGCACCCAGATCGAGCTGCAAAGCCTCGCCCTGCTGGGCAGCAGCCTCAGCCTGCGGCGCGACCTGGAAACCCTGAACAACCAGGTGCAGATCGACGCGGTCCTCGGTCAGTCCGGCAAGGCGGGGGACCTGGAAGGCAAGATCCACGCCCTTGAACAAAACGTGCTCGCCCGCCTGCAAGGCCTGGCACCGGTGACGATCGACCCGGAACAGATCGACGCCTTCAACGCCAAGCGCGATGAAATGATCAGCGCCTTCAAGGCCCAGCAGGCCGAAACCTCCCTGCAAAGCAAAAGCGCACTGATCGCCAAACTGTTGGCCAAGGCGCAGATTTTCAGCCAGATCATTGCCAGTCAATCGGGGCTCAGCCGTGATAACCAGAGCGATCTGCGACAGTTGAGCGAACTGGTGACCAGTGTCACGCCGCAAGTGACCCAGACCTTGGGCGAAGGCCGCTCCATGGGCGCTTATTCCCTGGGCCAGGGCTTTCTCAATTCGGCGTCGAGCACGCGCTTCGACGAGCTGTTGCAGCAGATCGAGAAGTTGCAGGCCGAATACGCCCTGAAACTCCAGGATGCCCTGGGCGGCAGTAAAAATGCCCATGCCGCCCTGGACTCTCAGGCCGCCGCCAGCAAGGCGTCGTTGAAAAAAGGCAGTGAGCTGTTCGAAGAGCAGGTGGTCATGGCCGAAACCCTCGATGCGCCCTGGCCGGCTTTCTACGATCAGGTCAGCGCCCTGATGGCGCAAACCTACCAGCTCAATGACGCGACCCTGGCCTATCTCGGCCAGGAGCTTGAACAGCGCCTGGGGCAAAATCGCCTGCATATGCTGTCACTGGTGGTCGCGCTGGCGGCGGTGTTTTTCTCCATCGTCTATCTGTATGGCGGTTTCTACGCTTCGACCCGGACCACCTTGCGGCGTCTGGGGGAAATGATGAACAAGGTCGCGGCCGGGGACATGACGGTCAATTTCGTCGCCCATAGCCGCGATGAACTGGGTGAACTGGGCGGCGTGTTCAATGGCACCGTGGCGAAGATCCATGACCTGATCGAGCGGGTCGGGCAGACCGTCAGTGAGGTCGAGCGCCAGGCCGGACAGGTCGAGTCGGTATCGGCTCGCAGTAACCTGGCGGTGGCCGGTCAGCGCAGCCAGATCGAACAGGTGGCGACGGCCATGAATCAGATGTCGGCCACCGCCCAGGAGGTGGCCCGCAGCGCGGCGGCGGCGGTGAGCAGCGCCCACAGCGTGAATGGCGAAACCCTCAGCGGCCGCGGTCTGGTCGAGTCGCAACAGAACAGCATTGTGCAGTTGGCCGGCGAGATCGATCAGTCGGTGCAGGTGATCAATCAACTGGCCACCGATAGCCAGTCCATCAGCCGGGTGCTGGAAGTGATCAAGAGCATCGCCGAGCAGACCAACCTGTTGGCCCTCAACGCGGCCATCGAGGCGGCCCGGGCCGGTGAGCAGGGGCGGGGCTTTGCGGTGGTGGCCGACGAGGTCCGGACCCTGGCCAAGCGCACCCAGCAGTCGACGGGGGAAATCGAGCAGATGATCAGCCGGCTCCATGGCGGCGTGGGGGCGGCGGTGAAGGCCATGGGCGTCAGCCATGGGATGGCGAACAGTACGGTCAGCCAGTCGGAAAAGGTCCAGCAGGCGCTGGAAAATATCCTTGGCGCGGTGGGCATGATCGTCGACCAGAACCAGCAGATCGCGGCCGCCGTGGAACAGCAAACCGCCGTGGCCCACGATATCGACCAGAACATCGTCGAGATCAACCGCGCGGGTGAGCGTACGGCGGAGGGCGCGCATCAGACCGAAAGTGCCAGCCGCCTGCTCTCGGTACAGGTGGTGGAACTCAAGCAATTGATCGGTGCGTTCAGGGTCTGAGGCGAGGTTTGCCGGCGCTCACGCTGTTGCTGCAGGCCAATTGAACAGCGCACAGGCATTGGCCGTGCTGGCGCTCGCCAGCGTCTCCGGGTTCACACTCATCAGCCCGGCCAGCGCCTTGCAAATCGCCGGCAAATGCTCGGGGCTGTTGCGCTGGCCGGCGAACATCACCGGCGCCATATCCGGTGAATCGGTCTCCAGCACCACGCTGTCCAGCGGCAGATCGGCGATGACCTTGCTCAGGCGCAAGGCCTGCGGCCAGGTGCCGGCACCGCCCAGCCCCAACTTGAATCCCAGCTTGAGGTATTCCCGGGCTTCCTCGCGACTGCCGGCAAAGGCATGGATGATGCCGCCGCGCGCCGGGCGAAAACGCTTGAGAGTGGCAATGGTCGCCGCGTGGCTTCTACGCACATGCAGCAGCGCGGGCAGGGCGAAGTCCACCGCCAGTTTCAGTTGGGCTTCGAACAGCGCTTGTTGGCGTTCACGATCCAACTGTGGCAAAAAATAATCCAGGCCGAACTCGCCCACCGCGCACAACTGCGGATGACCGGCACAACGCGTCAGCCAGTCGCCCAGTTCGTTGAGATCGGCCGGGCGGTGCTCATCCAGATACACCGGGTGCAAGCCGAACGCCGCGTGCAACCGCGAGTCGCTTTGCACCAGGTCCCAGACCCGCTGCCAGTTTTTCTGATAAACCCCCAACACCACCATCCGCCCCACACCCAGGGCGCGGCTGCGCTCAAGGACCTCGTCGCGATCATTATCGAAATCGGCAAAGTCGAGATGGGTATGGGTGTCGATCAGCTCCACTTTTAGACCCCGTGGATTCGCTGCTTGAAGGTCCGGGCGATGGCCTGGACGCCCGGCAGGTAGTTCTTGTCCTCGATGGCGGCCAGGGCCAGTTCCAGGGCTTTTTCGGCGATCAGCTGATGTTGTTGGGCCATGGCGTTGACCGGCAACGGCAGGAAGTCCAGCAACTGGGTGTCGCCGAAGGTACCCAGGCGCAGCGGCTGCGCCTGGAGCGGCTGATCATGCAGGGCATCGAACACGCCTTGCAGCAGGACATAGGAGGTGGTGATCAGGGCATCCGGCAGATGGCCCAGGCGTTTGATCAGGCCTTCCATCAACTGGCGCCCGCACTCGCGGCTGAAGGCCTCGCCATGCTCGATCAGCACCTCGCCCTTGAAGCCCTTCAAGGCTTCCTCGAATCCGGCGGCGCGCTGGCGGCTGATGCTCAACTCGGCACGGGCGCCGATCAGGGCGATATGCCGTGGCAACGGCTGCAGCAGGCTGCGGGTCAGTTGCAGGCTGGCCCGACGGTCGTCGCTGACCACCGAGCAGAAGTGTGCCGGTTCCATTTCCCGGTCGATGGCAATCACCGGTGTCCCCAGGGCCTGCAACTCGCGATAGCTGTCGTCGGCGGCGGGCAGGCAACTGGCGACGAACAGGGCATCGCAGCGCCGCGCGCGGAACAGTTGCAGCAGTTGCCGCTCGCTGTCGGGGGCGTCGTCGGAACTGGCGATCAGCAATTGATAGCCATGGGCGCGGGCGCCTTGCTCCAGCAGCTTGGCGATGCGCGCATAACTGGGGTTTTCCAGGTCCGGCAGAATGAAACCCAGGGTTCGCGTCTTGCGACTGCGCAGCCCGGCAGCCTGGGGGTTGGGCGTGAAGCCATGTTGCTCGACCACCGCCCGCACCCGTTCCACGGTGCTGATGCTGATACGCTGCTGCGCGGCCTTGCCGTTGATCACGTAGCTGGCGG
The DNA here is from genome assembly GCF_013385425.1 of Pseudomonas gingeri. GTDB lineage: Bacteria > Pseudomonadota > Gammaproteobacteria > Pseudomonadales > Pseudomonadaceae > Aquipseudomonas > Aquipseudomonas gingeri_D. Next base: position 185,863 of record NZ_JACAQA010000004.1, read on the forward strand.
TGGTGACGGACACACCGGCCAGTTGGGCGATATCACTGAGTTTCAAGCGGGGAGTTCCTTATTTTGCTGCAGCGTTCAGGTCTGCATTTTCGCTGATCGTATCCTATTCCGGCAGCCGACCTTCGTCGTCCAGTTGTCAAAAGACGACGGAGCTTCAGATATCGGGCTGTATACAACCCACATGTCGCAGCCTTGGGACCGTCAAACGCTTCGACGGCCCGCCATGGTCCAGCGGTTTTTCAAGACGCCCTGGGGCTTCAACACCGAACAATAATCGAGTAACGTGACCAACACTCTAGATTAAACGTTTCAGCAAGCGTATTTTTGCGGCATTCGGCCCGTGTCATGGTCCTGCCAGAAGACCGTTGCACATTGTTCGGGCCACCCGCCTAAGCTGATTCATTCAAAACAATACCTAGCGTCCCTATGACGCTGAATAGGAGAAAGGCATGCTCGAGCTCACCGTAGAGCAGATTTCCATGGGCCAGTCGGCCGTGGACAAGTCTGCGGCCCTGCAACTGCTCGCGAACAGACTGGTGGCCGACGGCCTGGTGGCCGAGGGTTACCTGGCGGGTTTGCAGGCGCGTGAAGCCCAGGGCTCGACCTTTCTCGGTCAAGGTATTGCGATTCCCCACGGCACGCCGGAAACCCGCGACCAGGTGTTTGCCACCGGTGTGCGCCTGCTGCAATTTCCCGACGGTGTGGACTGGGGCGACGGCCAGATCGTCTACCTGGCCATCGGCATCGCGGCGCGCTCCGACGAGCACTTGCGCCTGCTGCAACTGCTGACCCGGGCCCTCGGCGAAACCGATCTGGGCCAGGCCCTGCGTCGTGCCAGTTCCGCCGAAGCGCTGCTGAAATTGCTGCAGGGCGCCCCCCAGGAGCTGGCGCTGGATGCACAGATGATCGGCCTGGGCGTGGCCGCGGACGATTTCGAAGAGCTGGTCTGGCGCGGTGCGCGCCTGCTGCGCCAGGCCGATTGCGTCAGCAATGGTTTTGCCGCCGTGTTGCAGCAGGTCGAAGCCCTGCCCCTGGGCGATGGCCTCTGGTGGCTGCACAGCGAGCAGACGGTCAAGCGTCCGGGCCTGGCTTTCGTGACCCCGAACAAGCCGATCCGCTACCTCGGTCAGCCCCTGAGCGGCCTGTTCTGCCTGGCCAGCCTCGGCGAAGCGCACCAGGCTCTGCTCGAGCGCCTGTGTGCGCTGTTGATCGAAGGCCGTGGCCAGGAACTGGGGCGCGCCACCAGCAGCCGTGCGGTGCTCGAAGTCCTCGGTGGTGAGCTGCCGGCCGATTGGCCGAGCGCGCGGATTGCCCTGGCCAATGCCCATGGTTTGCACGCCCGGCCGGCGAAAGTCCTGGCGCAACTGGCGAAGCATTTCGAAGGTGATATCCGGGTGCGCATCGTCGACGGCACGGGCAGTGCCGTGTCGGTGAAAAGCCTGAGCAAGTTGCTCAGCCTCGGCGCACGGCGTGCCCAGGTGCTGGAATTCATCGCTGAGCCGAGCATTGCCGCCGATGCCTTGCCGGCGCTTCTGGCGGCGGTGGAAGAAGGCCTCGGCGAGGAAGTCGAGCCATTGCCGGCGATCAGTGCCGCGAGCCCGGTGCCGGAAGAAGTACTCGCGCCCCTGGTGGCGCCGAGCGCCGGCAGCCAACTCCAGGCCATCGCCGCCGCACCGGGCATCGCCATCGGCCCGGCCCATGTCCAGGTGCTGGCGCAGTTCGATTACCCGTTGCGTGGCGAGTCCGCGCTGGTTGAGCGTCAGCGCCTGCAACAGGCCCTGGATCTCGTGCGCGCGGACATTGAAGGGCTGATCCAGCGCAGCAAGGCCAAGGCCATCCGGGAAATCTTCATTACCCATCAGGAAATGCTCGACGACCCGGAACTCAGCGACGACGTCGAAGCCCGTCTCAAGCAGGGCGAAAGCGCCGAGGCCGGCTGGATGGCCGTGATCGAGGCGGCGGCCTGTCAGCAGGAGACGTTGCAGGATGCCTTGCTGGCCGAACGCGCGGCGGATCTGCGGGATGTCGGCCGGCGTGTGCTGGCGCAACTCTGCGGCGTCGAGACCCTGGCCGAGCCCGACCAGCCTTATGTGCTGGTGATGGATGAGGTCGGTCCTTCGGATGTGGCGCGATTGGACCCGGCACGGGTTGCCGGGATTCTCACGGCCCGCGGCGGGGCCACGGCCCACAGTGCGATCGTGGCCCGGGCCCTTGGCATCCCCGCTCTGGTTGGTGCTGGCGCGGCGGTGCTGCTGCTGGCGCCCGGTACGCCGTTGCTGATCGACGGGCAGCGCGGCCGCCTGCATGTCTCGCCGGATGAGGCGACCCTGCAGCGTGCCTTGCAGGAACGTGACACCCGCGAGCAACGCCTGCGCCTGGCCTCGGAGCAACGCCACGAACTGGCGCTGACCCGCGATGGCCACCCGGTCGAAGTGTTTGCCAATATCGGTGAAAGCGCCGGCGTTGCCAGCGCAGTGGAGCAGGGAGCTGAAGGCATCGGCCTGCTGCGCACCGAACTGATTTTCATGGCCCATCAGCAGGCGCCGGACGAGGCGACCCAGGAAGCCGAATACCGCCGCGTGCTCGATGGCCTGGCGGGTCGGCCGCTGGTGGTGCGGACCCTCGATGTGGGCGGCGACAAACCGCTGCCGTACTGGCCGATCGCCAAGGAGGAAAACCCCTTCCTCGGTGTGCGCGGTATTCGCCTGACCCTGCAACGCCCGCAGATCATGGAAGGGCAGTTGCGTGCCTTGCTGCGGGCCGCCGACAACCGTCCGTTGCGGATCATGTTCCCGATGGTCGGCAGCGTCTCCGAGTGGCGCCAGGCGCGGGAGATGACCGAACGTCTGCGGCTGGAAATCCCGGTGGCCGATCTGCAACTGGGGATCATGATCGAGGTGCCGTCGGCGGCGTTGCTGGCGCCGGTGCTGGCCAAGGAAGTGGACTTCTTCAGTGTCGGCACCAACGACCTGACCCAGTACACCCTGGCCATCGACCGTGGCCACCCGACGCTCTCGGCCCAGGCCGACGGCCTGCACCCGGCCGTGCTGCAACTGATCGATATCACCGTGCGCGCGGCCCATGCCCATGGCAAATGGGTCGGCGTGTGCGGCGAGCTGGCGGCTGATCCTTTGGCGGTGCCGGTGCTGGTAGGGCTGGGCGTGGATGAGCTGAGCGTTTCGGCGCGGAGCATTCCCGAGGTCAAGGCGCGGGTCCGCGAGCTGAGCCTGCCCCAGGCCCAAGCGCTGGCCCAGGCCGCCCTGGCGGTGGGCAGCGGCGATGAAGTCCGTGCCCTGGTGGAGGCTTTGTAATGGCGCGGATTCTGACCCTGACCCTGAACCCGGCGCTGGACCTGACCGTGCAGTTGGCACGGCTGGAGCCCGGCCAGGTCAACCGCAGCGAAGCGATGCAGACCCATGCCGCCGGCAAAGGGCTGAATGTCGCCCAGGTGCTGGCGGACCTGGGCCATCAACTGACCGTGGGCGGCTTTCTCGGCGACAGCAATCCGCAAGCGTTCGAGGCCCTGATGGCGCGGCGCGGTTTTGTCGATGCCTTTGTCCGGGTACCGGGGGAAACCCGCAGCAATATCAAGCTGGCCGAGCATGACGGGCGGATCACCGATCTCAATGGTCCCGGTCCCCTGGTCAGTGAACAGGCGCGGCAAGCCCTGTTGGATAAACTCGACCTGATCGCCCCGGGGCACGACGCCGTGGTGGTCGCCGGCAGCCTGCCGCAAGGGGTGAGCCCCGAGTGGTTGCAGGCGCTGCTGTTGCGCTTGAAAGGTCTCGGCCTGAAGGTCGCCCTGGACACCAGCGGCGCGGCGTTGCGCGCCGGTCTCGCGGCGACGCCCTGGTTGATCAAGCCCAATGGCGAGGAACTGGCCGAGGCCTTGCAGATTCCCGTGAACTCGTTGCAAAGCCAGGCCGAAACCGCCGCGCGACTGCAAGCCCAGGGCGTCGAGCACGTGGTGATTTCCCACGGTGCCGAAGGGGTGAACTGGTTTTCCGGCGCGCCGGCTTTGCAGGCCCTGCCACCGAAGGTAAAAGTCGCCAGCACGGTGGGGGCCGGCGACTCGTTGCTGGCCGGCATGCTGCACGGGCTGCTCAGCGGTCACTCCGCCGAACAGACCCTGCGCACCGCCACCGCGATTGCCGCCCAGGCGGTGACCCAGATCGGTTTCGGCATTAGCGACCGGGCGCAGTTGGCGCAGCTTGAAAGCGGCGTCCGCGTGCACGCCCTGACAGAACAATAAGAGGGATAGTGATGAAATTAGCCATTGTTACCGCCTGCCCGAACGGCATGGTCACCAGCGTGCTCTGCGCCCGCCTGCTCGATGCGGCGGCCCAGCGCCAGGGTTGGAGCACCAGCGTCGAAGTCCACGACAGCCAGCACCCGGAGCGCCAATTGTCGGCGGCCACGGTCGATGCCGCCGAATGGGTCCTGCTGGTCAGCAGCGTGCCGGTGGAGATGTCGCGGTTTGTCGGCAAGCGGGTGTTTCAAAGCACTCCGGCCCAGGCGTTGCAGGATGTCGAGGCGGTGTTGCGTCGCGGTGCCGAAGAGGCCCAGGTGTTTGTCGCGCCCAAGGTCGCCCCTGCGGTCGCGGCCGAACCGGTTGCGGCGCCCAAGCGCGCCCCGCGCCTGGTGGCGGTGACCGCCTGCCCGACCGGCGTGGCCCACACCTTTATGGCCGCCGAAGCCTTGCAGCAGTCGGCCAAGCGCCTGGGCTATGAGCTGCAGGTGGAAACCCAGGGTTCCGTCGGCGCCCGCAACCCGCTGAGCGCGGCGGCGATTGCCGAGGCCGATGTGGTGTTGCTGGCGGCGGATATCGAAGTCGCCACCGAGCGTTTCGCCGGCAAGAAAATCTACCGTTGCGGTACCGGCATCGCCTTGAAGCAGCCGGACGCGACCCTCGACAAGGCCCTGGCCGAAGGTCAGCCGGAACAGGTCGCGACGGGCAGCGGCGGTGCTCCGGCCAAGCAGGAAAAGACCGGCGTCTACAAACACCTGCTGACGGGTGTCTCGTTCATGTTGCCGATGGTGGTGGCGGGCGGTCTGATGATCGCCTTGTCGTTCGTCTTCGGCATCACCGCCTTCAAGGAGCCCGGCACGCTGGCGGCGGCCTTGATGCAGATCGGCGGTGAGAGCGCGTTCAAGTTGATGGTGCCGTTGCTGGCCGGCTATATCGCCTATTCGATTGCCGACCGTCCGGGCTTGGCCCCGGGGATGATCGGCGGCCTGTTGGCGAGCACCCTGGGCGCGGGTTTTATCGGCGGCATCGTTGCCGGTTTTCTTGCCGGCTACAGCGCCAAGGCGATCAATCGTTATGCGCGGCTGCCCAGCAGTCTTGAGGCGTTGAAACCGATCCTGATCATTCCGTTGCTGGCGAGCCTGTTCACCGGTCTGGTGATGATCTACGTGGTGGGCAAACCAGTGGCGGGGATGCTCGAAGGGCTGACCCATTTCCTCGACAGCATGGGCACCACCAACGCGATTCTGCTCGGGGTGTTGCTGGGCGGGATGATGTGCGTCGACTTGGGTGGACCGATCAACAAGGCGGCCTATGCATTCTCGGTCGGGCTGCTGGCGTCGCAGAGTTATGCACCGATGGCGGCGACCATGGCCGCGGGCATGGTGCCGCCGATCGGCCTGGGGATTGCCACGCTGATTGCGCGGCACAAGTTTGCCCAGAGCGAGCGCGAGGCGGGCAAGGCGGCGTTTGTGCTGGGGCTGTGCTTTATCTCCGAGGGGGCGATTCCGTTTGCCGCCAAGGACCCGTTGCGGGTGATTCCGGCAAGCATTGCCGGTGGTGCGCTGACCGGTGCCTTGTCGATGTATTTCGGCTGCAAGCTGATGGCGCCCCACGGCGGTTTGTTCGTGATGCTGATCCCGAATGCGATCAACCATACATTGCTGTACCTGCTGGCGATTGTCGCCGGTAGCCTGCTGACGGCGCTGGCCTATGCCGTGCTCAAGCGGCCGGAAGTCGTCGAGTTGGCGGTGGAGCCGGTGCGGGCGTAACCGCGTTTGGCTTCGGATATTGCGGCGGTAGTTGCTCCGCGATCGCCAGCAAGCCGGCTCCTACAGGTGTTGTGTCGCACGCAAGGTTCGCGTTCGACCACATCCTGTAGGAGCCGGCTTGCTGGCGATGAACGATAACGCGGTGTCTCGGTGTAGCCGTCAGTACACATCCCGCCGATAACGCCCTTGCTCGATCAATTGCTCGACGGCCTCGGCCCCGAGCAACTCCAGCAGCACCTGATCGACGCCCGTCGCCATCCCCTGCAAGCTGCCGCAGATATAGATCGCCGCACCGTTCGCCAGCCATTGGCGCAGTTCATCCGCCGCTGCGCGCAGGCGATCCTGGACATAGATCTTTTCTGCCTGGTCACGGGAAAACGCCAGGTCCAGGCGCGCTAGGTCACCGCTGGCCAGCCAGCCTTTCAGTTCTTCCCCGCAGTGGAAGTCATGGGCGATATTGCGCTCGCCGAACAACAACCAGTTGTCTCTCTGGCCATCGGCAATGCGCGCCTTGAGCAAGCTGCGCAAGCCCGCCAGGCCCGTACCGTTGCCCAGCAGAATCAACGGGCACGGCGCCGTCGGCAAATGGAAACCACTGTTGCGCCGCAGCCGCAGGCTGATACCGGCGCCCGGCGCCGCATGCTCGGTCAACCACCCGGAACCCAGGCCCAGGCTGCCATCGGCGTGGCGCTCCTGGCGCACGATCAACTCCAGTTGCCCATCGCTTTCAATGGAGGCGATGGAGTATTCGCGCGGGCTCAGCGGTATCAGCGCATCCACCAGGGCCTGGGCATGCAGGCCGACCAGATGAGCCCGGTTCTCCGGCAACTGGCGTGCTCCCAGGGCCTGGGCGAGGCTTTCCTGCAAACCGTCGAGTTGTACCGGAGTGTCGGCGTCAAGTCCGAGTCCGGCGAGGAAGCGTTCCACTGCCAGGGCACTCTGGCGTGGGAGGATTTCCACCAGGTCACCGGCTTGCCATGGGGTCGCCGTCTCGGCCGTCAGGCCCAGCAGGTAGACGGCGGAACCGGCGCTGCCCGGGTTGAGCAGGTCGCGCTGGCGCAAGGTCCAGTTGGCGAAACCCGGTGCCTGCCAGGCCACCGGAGGCGTGCCGCCGGTCAGTTGGTTGAGTTGCTGTTGCCAATAGCGCAGGGCGTAGGGATCGCCGTTGTCGACTTCGACCGGGGCGAACAGGGTATTGCCGCCACGCGCTTCCAGCCACCGATGCAGGCGTCGGGCGAAACCGCAGAAGTGTTGGTATTGCCGGTCGCCCAGGGCCAGTACCGAATAGTTCAGGGTGCCGAGGGGCAGCGGCTGGTCGAGTACCTTGCGTTCGAAACCGCGCGCACTGTCTGGTGCCTCGCCGTCGCCGAAGGTGCTGACGACAAACAGCGCATGCTGCGACTCGCGCAGGTCCCGCTCATTGATGTCGGCCAGCGGGCTGACCCGCACTGGCACGCCGGCGGCCTGCAACTGACCGGCGCTCTGCCAGGCCATCTGTTCGGCGAAACCGCTCTGGCTGGCGAAACCGATCAGCCAGGCGGAGGCCTCGCCGTCTTGTGGCTCCAGGTCCAGGCGGGCTTGCTTGACCTGGCGTTTCTTGCGCCGCCGATCGAGGTACAGCAGCCAGCCGGTGACGAAGAACAGCGGCATGGCCAGGCTCGACAGGGTCAGCAGGACTCGCCCGGTGATCCCGAAGTAGCCGCCGGTGTGCAGCGCGTAGAGGCTGGTCAGCAACTGTGCCTTGAAGCTTTGGTCGGCGTAGCGCAACTGGTCGCTGATCACCCCCGTGGCCGGGTCCAGGTTGATCTGGTTGAGGGCCCGCTCATGGGGCGAATCCTTGAGCAGGTAGTAGACCGTCGCCGGTTGCCCGGCCACCGCCGGCATGCGGATGTTGTAGGCGCTGAGGTCGGGGCCCGTGGCCCGCTGGATACTGGCCCAGATCGCGTCGTAGTCGGCGCTCGGCGCCGGGCCGCCGGGTGCCGGTTTGCGCTGCCCACCGCCGCGATGCTGGATCGGTGAGTCGGCCAGCAGTTTGTTCAGCCCGTCGCTGTACCACTCGTAGGACCAGAACAGGCCGGTCAGCGCCGACAGCAGGTAGAGCAGCAGGCACCAGGTGCCGGCGACCGCGTGCAGGTTCCAGTTGAAGGCGCGACCTTTTTTCGCCCGGTCGAGGGTCAGCCAGACCCGCCAGTTCAGGGCCTGGCGCGGCCAGCGCAGATAGAGCCCGGAAAGGCAGAAGAACAGCAGCATCAGGGTGCATGCGCCGGTGATCTGCCGGCCGGTATCACCCAGGGCGAGAAAACGGTGCAGTTGCAATATCAGGGCGAAGAAGTCCTGGCCTTGTGCCTCACCCTGGTACTCGCCGGTGTAGGGGTCGAAATAGCGCATCTGCCCACGGCGTTCACCGGGCGCAGGTGTGAAAGCGACTCGCGCGGCGTTGTCGCCATGGGGGGAAACCCAGAGCATGGCGACGGTCTTGCCCTCGCGGGCTTCGAGCCTGCGCACCAGTTCGGCGGGGGGCAGGGCTTCAGCGTGCTCCGGTACTTCGAGTTGCAGGACGTCGGGGTTGAGCAGGCCTAGCAGTTCGTCCTGGAACGACACCATGGCTCCGGTAATGCCCATGAAAGCCAACACCAGCCCGGCAGTAATGCCGAACAGCCAGTGCAATTGGAACAGTGTTTTCTTCAACACGGCGACCGCCTTGCTTTCTCGAAGTGATTCTCACGACGCGCATTATGCCGTGTGTTTGTGAGAATGCGACGAATTCATATTAACGGCGTTTTTTTCGTGTGACAAAACGGACAAAAGCCCCGTTCCTGGGCAGGAGCTGGGCTTGGGTCGATGCACGAGCGGGTGGGTTGAAGGCTCAGGCGCCTTGCAATATGCGTAAGGCCGCCGTGGCCAGGAAGCCCGACCGACTCTTCTGCTCGGGATGATTGCGCACGTAAGCGTCGATACGGCTCAACAGGTAACCGGGCAAGGTGATATTGAGTTTTTCCGACTTGCCCAGGTACTGGGTGATATCGATGTCCACCAGTGCCCAGATGCAACCTGCGTAGTCCGGGTTTTTCGCGTGCTGGGTCACGGTGCCCGCCCGAGGGATGGGCGCGTCGTCCTCGGCGAGAATTTCCAGGTGTCCTTCGATGGCTTCACGGGCCATGGCCAGGGCATCGTCCAGGTCCTCGCCCGCCGAGAAGCAGCCCGGAATATCCGGAACCTCTACGCCCCAGGCGTGTTGCTCGTCACCGGGTTGAATCGCAATGGGGAAAAGCATGATGGTCTCCTGCTTGCAACTGTGCTTGTTTCAGGATGCTGTTGACTGTCTTGGTCAGTAGGTCCTTCTTCGGATGGGGGATGGTCACCAGCCCTGGCTTGTACAGGTGCTTGAAATGGTGGTGACTGCCCTTGATCCTGACCAGATACCAACCGTCCGCTTCGATAAGCCTGATCAGCTGTCGGCTATTCAAGACGACGTTCCTTGTCGTTGGGATTTGGTGGTTACTGTACCCACCAAATTCCACAGGGCAACAGTACACCGCTTCGAAAGGTTTTGCAGCATGTGAAATAGAAAAGGCCCGTGAGGGTTCACGGGCCTTTCGGGAGCAACGCGCGGTGTCCGCAAGGCCGCCTTTCAGCGGCCCGGCGCATCACACGTAGAAGGATTTCAGCGGCGGGAAGCCATTGAATTCCACGGCGCTGTAGCTGGTGGTGTAGGCGCCAGTGGACAGCCAGTACAGGCGGTCGCCGATGGCCAGGTTCAGGGGCAGGCCGTACTTGTAGTTTTCATACATGATGTCGGCGCTGTCGCAGGTAGGGCCGGCGATGACCACTTCTTCCATCTCGCCTTTCTTCTCGGTCCAGATCGGAAACTTGATCGCCTCGTCCATGGTTTCGATCAGGCCGGAGAATTTGCCCACATCCGTGTACACCCATCGCTCGACGGCGGTACGGGATTTACGCGCGACCAGTACCACTTCGCTGACCAGGATGCCGGCGTTGGCGATCAGCGAACGGCCCGGTTCCAGGATGATTTCCGGCAGGTCGTCGCCGAAGTCTTCCTTGAGGAAACGGATGATTTCTTCCGCGTAGGTTTCCAGGCTGTTGGTACGGGTGATGTAGTTGGCCGGGAAGCCGCCACCCATGTTGATCAGCTTCAGGTGAATGCCGTCTTCTTCCTTCAGGCGTTCGAAGATCACCTTGACCTTGGCGATCGCCGCGTCCCAGACGCTGATATCGCGCTGTTGCGAACCGACGTGGAAGGACACGCCGTAAGGCACCAGGCCCAGGTCGCGGGCGAGGATCAGCAGGTCCATGGCCATGTCGGTCTGGCAACCGAACTTGCGCGACAGAGGCCAGTCAGCGGTGGTCGAGCCTTCGGTGAGGATGCGCACATAGACTTTCGAGCCCGGGGCGGCCTTGGCGATATTGCGCAGGTCGGCTTCGGAGTCGGTGGAGAACAGACGCACGCCCTTCTCGTAGAAGTAGCGGATGTCCTTGGATTTCTTGATGGTGTTGCCGTAGCTGATGCGGTCGGGGGTGACGCCCTGGCCCAGGACCTTGTCCAGCTCGTAGATCGACGCGATGTCGAAGCTGGAGCCTTTCTTGTTCAGCAGGTCGATGATCTCGACAGCCGGGTTGGCCTTGACGGCGTAATAGACCTTGGCGAATTCGAAACCGGCGCGCAGGTCATCGTAGGCCTGGCTGATCATCGCGGTGTCGATCACCACGAACGGGGTTTCTTGCTGGTCGGCGAACGCCTTCATTTTGTCAAAAGTGGCGCGCGCGAAATAGTCTTCGACCTGAATCGACATGCTGGGAACTCCTACTGGCAAACTAGATTGATCAATGGGTGCAAATGAACGTCCTCCGTATCCCCACTTTGGTTCGCCTACTTCCCAAGGCATGTCGCCGAAAGCAAAAAGGCCATGGGAACAACCGCTTCCCTTGGCCTTGCTGTCTCGTCGTCAGTACTTGAGCCGGATGGATCGTTTCCAGCATGGACGTTCGGCGCGAACTTTAGGACTTGAGGGGCTTGAGATCAACTAAAAATGTCGCGTTTTTACACGCGCCCGTCGCGTAGCCCGGATCAGTCACCTGTTTAACCGACCCGGATGACAGTCTGATGTTCCCGATCACTGACCGATGGTCTCAGGCCATGGCCACTTCAGCGGGCGAGACGATACTGGTCTTGGCCCCGCGCGAACGCCCGGAACTCAGGTAGGCGGCAATCGACTCCTGGGTCACTTCGCCAAGGAACACCCGCTCGGCGTCCATCACCGGCAGCCACGAACGATTGAACTCGTACATCCGCGACAACAGGATGCGCAGGTGCTCGTCGTAGGCCGCCGTGGCGTTGAACTCGCGCAGGAACTGCGCGCAGGTCCCGGTCTGACGGTGCAGGTCGCGACGTCGTACATAACCCAGTGCCTTGTTCCCGGCGTCGGTGACCACCACGTAGCGACGGTCATGTTCGTCCATCAGTTCCAGGGCATCGGCCACCGGGGTCTGCGGGCTTACCGAGGGCGCGTTGTCCGCCGCGTCTTCGGCTTTCACCAGCAGCAGGCGCTTGAGGGTGCTGTCCTGGCCGACAAAACTGCTGACGAAATCGTCGGCCGGGTGGGCCAGCAGGGTGTCCGGGTGGTCGATCTGCAACAGCTTGCCGGTGCGGAAGATGGCGATCTTGTCACCCAGCTTGATGGCTTCGTCGATATCGTGGCTGACCATGATCACGGTCTTGTTCAGCGCCCGCTGCATCTCGAAGAACTCGTTCTGGATCATCTCGCGGTTGATCGGGTCGACCGCGCCGAACGGCTCATCCATCAGCAGCAACGGCGCATCGGCCGCCAGGGCGCGGATCACGCCGATCCGCTGTTGCTGGCCACCGGACAGCTCACGCGGGTAGCGATGCAGGTACTGCTTGGGCTCCAGCTTGATCATGCTCATCAACTCGCGGGCGCGGTCGTGGCATTTCTGCTTGTCCCAGCCCAGCAGTTTCGGCACCACCACGATGTTTTCCTCGATGGTCATGTTGGGGAACAGGCCGATCTGCTGGATCACATAACCGATATTGCGGCGCAGGGTCACCTCGTCGAGGTCGGTGGTGTCTTCGCCGTTGATCAGGATCTTGCCCGAGGTGGGCTTGATCAGGCGGTTGATCATCTTCAGCGTGGTGCTCTTGCCGCAACCCGAAGGGCCGAGGAATACACAGATCTCGCCTTCGTTGACGGTCAGGCTCACGGAATCAACGGCGGTGATGGTCTTGCCGTTGCTTTGAAAGGTCTTGGTCAGGTTTTGAAGTTCGATCATTTGAGCAGTCCTTTTGGAGTCAGCGTGCGTTGCAGCCATTGCAGGAGCAGGTCGGCGGCGATGGCCAGGAGGCTGACCAGGACGGCGCCGACGATCAGCATCGACATGTCACTGCGACTGATGGCGGCCAGAATCAGTACCCCCAGGCCACCGGCACCGATGGTGGCGGCGATGGTCATGACACCGATATTCATCACCACGGCGGTGCGGACACCGGCGAGGATCACCGGCACCGCGATGGGCAGCTCGACCATGCGCAGGCGCTGGCCGAACGTCATGCCGATGCCCCGCGCGGCTTCGCGGATACCCGGCTCGACACCGGTCAGGGCCAGGTAGGTGTTGCGCATGATCGGCAGCAGGGAATAGAGAAACACGGCGGTGATCGCCGGCAGCGGTCCCAGGCCCTGGCCGAACCTGGAGTAGAACGGCAGCAGCAGGCCGAACAGGGCGATGGACGGCACGGTCAACAGCACGGTGGCGCTGGCCTGCAGTGGCCCGGCCAGGGTGGGGAAGCGGGTCATCAGCACGCCCAGGGGGACGCCGACGACAATCGCGAGAATGACGGCGATGCCCACCAGGGTGATGTGCTGCCAGGTCAGATGCAGGACCTGTGTCCAGTCGAGATGGGAAAAGGCGTTGAGAAATTCCATGTCTTCTCCTCAGTTGATCGGATGTTGGCGCAGGAAATCGGCGGCCACGGCGGACGGGCTTTCATGGTCGACATCGACCCGCGCATTCAACTGGCGCATGGTGTCGTTGTCGAACAGCGCCGCCAGTGGCTTGAGATCGGCGGCCAGTTGCGGATGGGCGTCGAGATAGACCTGGCGCACCACCGGTGCGGCGGTGTAGTCCGGGAAGTAATGCTTGTCGTCGTCCAGCAGCTTCAATTTGAAGGCGTTGAGGCGACCGTCGGTGGTGTAGACCAGGCCGGCAAATACCTGGCCGTTGCGTAGCGCCGTGTAGACCAGGCCGGCGTCCATCTGCCGGGTGTTCTTGCGGGTCAGGTTCATCTGGTACAGCTTGACCATGCCGGCCATGCCGTCGGAACGGTTGGCGAACTCGGTGTCCAGGGCCACCAGGCGGTTTTCCTGGCTGTCTTCGGCCAGGGCCTGGGTCAGGTCGCTGATGCTGTTGATCTGCGGGTATTGCTTGGCCACCTTCTCCGGCAGGGCCAGGGCGTAGGTGTTGCTGAACTTTGACGGCGCCAGCCAGACCAGGCCTTTTTTCGCGTCGAGCTCCTTGACCCTTACGTAGGACTGTTCGCTGTCGAGTTTTTCGTCGACATGGTTGTAGGCCACCAGCGACACGCCGGTGTATTCCCAGATCAGGTCCAGTTGCCCGCTTTCCTGGGCGCTACGCGCCAGGTTGCTGCCCAGGCCGCCGGTCACCTGGGGGTTGTAGCCCTTGGTGCGCAGGTACTGGGCGGTGATTTCCGCCAGCAGGGTCTGTTCGGTGAAGACCCGGGCGCCGATGCGGATCAGCGGTTTTTCAGCGGCTTGCGCAATTCCCGCGCACAGCAGGACGCAGACCAGTATTGCAGTCAGTCTTTTCATGTTGATTCCTTTGCCGAGCCTTAAGACGGGCGCAACCCGTGTTCCAGCCAGAGGCGGCTGGTCATGGTCACCAGGCCGTCGAGCAGCAAGGCCAGCAGCGCGGTACAGGCGGCGCCGAGCAGCAGTTGCGGCTGATTGTTCAGGGCGATGCCAGGGAAGATCAGGCTGCCCAGGCTGTTGGCGCCGATCAGGAACGCCAGGGGCGCGGTGCCGACGTTGATCGCCAGGGCCACCCGTACACCGCCGATGATGATCGGCACGGCGTTGGGCAGTTCCACCTGCAAGAGCACCTGGCGCGGGGTCATGCCGATGCCGACAGCGGCTTCTTTCAGGGAACCCTGGACGTTTTTCAGGCCTTCGTAGGTGTTGCGCACGATGGGCAGCAGGGAGGCGAGGAACAGGGCAAAGATCGCCGGGCCGCTGCCGATGCCCAGCACGCCGAGGGCGATGGCCAGTACGGCCAGGGGCGGGACGGTGTTACCGATATTGAAGATCTGCATGAAGCGTTCCGCGCGCCCGACCATGCTCGGTCGGCTCAGCAGGATACCGGCGGGAATCCCTACGATCAGGGCGGCAAGCATGGAGACAAGAACCAGGATCAGGTGAGCTTGCAGGTAAAACAGCAAATCGTCGCGGTACAGTTCGATCGTGTTGATGCCAATCCAGTGGACCAGCAGGGCCAGGAGAGCGACGACAACCGCTCCTCCTATCAGCCCTTTGCCATAGCGAATAGCCACAGGCGGACTCCTTTATTTCAGTCGGCGAGCACATTCCCGAGCGGCAATGCCATTCCTGGCTGTCGGCGAATATGTTCGCGAAATGCAGCTCGTCACTGCCGGCAAAGCGGCAGGCGGTCGAGCCATAAGCGCAGCCTCGTCAGGCTGACTTGCAGGTATTTCAGCCCCGGTACGATTCAGGTAGCAGGGGAGTGGACGCCTCCACCTTTTAAAAGGTTCCATGGTTGGCGGTATTTAGCCACCCTTGAAGTCACTGCAAACGGGTGAGCGGTGGTCCGTGGGCCTCGGTTTGCGCTATACTCGCCGCCCTTTTTTGACTCACCTGCCAGGCGATTTCCCATGACCCACCAGGCCGCCGAAGTCGCGAAACGCCGCACTTTCGCCATTATTTCCCACCCCGATGCCGGTAAAACCACCATCACCGAGAAGCTCCTGCTGATGGGCAAGGCGATCGCGGTGGCCGGCACGGTGAAATCCCGTAAATCCGACCGCCATGCCACCTCCGACTGGATGGAAATGGAAAAACAACGGGGTATCTCGATTACCACGTCGGTCATGCAGTTCCCGTATCGCGATCACATGATCAACCTGCTCGACACCCCGGGCCACGAAGACTTCTCCGAAGATACCTACCGCACCCTGACCGCGGTCGACTCGGCGCTGATGGTCCTCGATGGCGGTAAGGGCGTCGAGCCACGGACCATTGCCCTGATGGACGTCTGTCGCCTGCGGGACACGCCCATCGTCAGCTTTATCAACAAGCTCGACCGGGATATCCGTGATCCGATCGAACTGCTCGACGAGATCGAAGCCGTCCTGAAAATCAAGGCCGCGCCGATCACCTGGCCGATCGGTTGCTACCGCGACTTCAAGGGCGTGTACCACCTGGCCGACGACTACATCATTGTCTACACCGCCGGTCACGGGCATGAACGCACCGATGTGAAAATCATCGAGAAGCTCGACTCGGACGAAGCCCGTGCCCACCTGGGTGACGAGTACGACCGTTTTGTCGACCAGTTGGAGCTGGTGCAGGGGGCCTGCCACGAGTTCAACCAGCAGGAGTTCCTCGACGGTCAGCTGACCCCGGTGTTCTTCGGCACCGCCCTGGGCAACTTCGGTGTTGACCACGTGCTGGACGCGGTCGTTGATTGGGCGCCGATGCCTCTGGCTCGAGTCGCCAACGAACGTACCGTGGAGCCGGTGGAAGAGAAGTTCGCCGGTTTCGTGTTCAAGATCCAGGCGAACATGGACCCCAAGCACCGCGACCGGATCGCCTTTATGCGCATCTGTTCGGGCAAGTACGACAAGGGCATGAAAATGCGCCATGTGCGGACTGGCAAGGACGTGCGGATCGGCGATGCGCTGACCTTCTTCTCCTCCGAGCGCGAGCAGTTGGAAGAGGCCTATGCCGGCGACATCATCGGCTTGCACAACCACGGCACCATCCAGATCGGTGACACCTTCACCGAGGGTGAGGCCCTGGGCTTTACCGGTATTCCGCACTTCGCCCCGGAACTGTTCCGTCGCGTGCGCCTGCGTGACCCGCTCAAGTCCAAGCAACTGCGCCAGGGTTTGCAGCAGTTGGCGGAAGAGGGCGCGACCCAGGTGTTCTTCCCCGAGCGCAGCAACGACATCATCCTCGGCGCCGTCGGTGTGCTGCAGTTCGATGTGGTCGCCAGCCGCTTGAAAGAGGAATACAAGGTCGAGTGCTCCTATGAGCCGATCACCGTGTGGTCCGCGCGCTGGATCGATTGCAGCGACAAGAAGAAGCTCGACGAGCTTCGGGTCAAGGCCGTGGAAAACCTCGCGTTGGACGGCGGCGGTCACCTGACCTACCTGGCGCCGACCCGGGTCAACCTGGCGCTGATGGAAGAGCGCTGGCCGGACGTGAAATTCCGCGCGACGCGCGAACACCACTAAAGGCGTCATACGCAGTCATACTTGTCGCACTCTTGAAAAAACCGCTGCCCAGGCCGCGGGTTTTTTTATGGTCGTTGCGAAAACCGAGGTTTGGCGCGCTGCCCGTGCGGGAGCCGGCTTGTCGGCGGCGTTCGTATGGGGCGTGCAGGACTCAAGGGCCTCTTCGCGGGCAAGCCCTGCTCCTACAATATTGTGTCGTACACAAGATCAGTGAACGACGACGCACTGTAGGAGCAGGGCTTGCCCGCGAAGGCGATCGGGAGGGCGCTAAAGATTTACGGGCAATCGAGTGTCGAGCGACCATTGCTATAGCTTGGGCAGCGCTGAGAAGGGCAATCGAAAAACTACTTATGCTTTTTGAGTCTAATTATCATTCGGAATAATTCTATGGCAAGCCAGCAGTTTTCATCTGGCCAGTATGGAAAAGTCCGTTCAACGGGTCTAGGTTCAGACAAGTTGCCGTTGGCTTCTTGAAGTCGGCTGCAAGGTGCTGGTGATCTATCCACAGAGGGACGGAAGCGACGATGAAAATTTTTCAACGCAGCGTGCTGCTGATCAAGGTGCTGGTGTTGTTGATGGTGGGGGCTTCAAGTGCCTGGGCCAGTAATGCGGTGTCGGATCATGGAGCGGTTTCTCCTTCGAAATCCGCGGTGCACGCGCTTTACGCCGATGACACGGAAAAGAAAGCCCCGGATCAGGATGATCAAGGCGACAGCGATGAAGACGGTGACACCGATAGCTGAGTCGCACGAATGAAAAAGCCCCTTGCGCCCAGCGAATAACGCGCTCGACGAAAGAGGCCGTACTACCGTTTTCAGCGCTCTCGCTTACTCAGGAGAGCGCTTTTTTGTTGCCCGTCAGCCGAGGAATTGCTCCGCGTAATGGCAGGCCACCTGACGCGAGTCGAGCTCGCGCAAGGCCGGCTCTTCCGTGCTGCAACGCTCGGTGGCGTACGGGCAGCGCTTGTGGAAGGCGCAGCCGGACGGCGGATTGAGCGGGTTGGGTAGTTCACCGGCGATCTTGATCTTCGGTTTCAACGGATCCGGATGGATCGCCGGCGTCGCCGAAAGCAGGGCCTGGGTATAGGGGTGCAGGGGGCGGGCGTAGATGTCTTCCTTCGGCCCCATTTCCACCGGCCGACCGAGGTACATCACCAGCACCTGGTCGGCCACGTGACGGACCACCGCCAGGTTGTGGGAGATGAACACGTAGGCGGTGTTGAACTGCTGCTGCAGGTCCATGAACAGGTTCAGTACCTGGGCCTGGATCGAGACGTCCAGCGCCGAGGTCGGTTCGTCCGCCACCAGCACTTTCGGTTGCAGCATCATTGCCCGCGCCAGGGCGATCCGCTGGCGCTGGCCGCCGGAGAACATATGCGGGTAGCGATGATAGTGCTCTGGGCGCAAGCCGACCTGCTTCATCATCGCCTGGACTTTTTCCCGACGCTCGGCGGCGGACAGCTGGGTGTTGATCAGCAGCGGTTCACCCAACTGGTCGCCGATCTTCTGCCGAGGGTTGAGCGACGCGTAGGGGCTCTGGAACACCATCTGCACGTCTTTGCGCAGTTGCTTGCGCTGGGCCTTGTTGGCGCCGGCGACTTCCTGCCCGGCGATTTTCAATGAGCCGGACGACGGCTCCTCGATCAGCGTCAGGGCCCGGGCCAGGGTGGATTTGCCGCAACCCGACTCGCCGACCACGGCGAGGGTCTTGCCGGCTTCCAGCTCGAACGACACGCCATTGAGGGCGCGCACCAGCGCATGGCCCTTGAACAGGCCACGGGAGACTTCGTAGTGACGGGTGAGGTCGCGGGCGGTAAGAACGACGGCCATTACGCCACCTCCTGGTTCAGCGGGAAGAAGCAACGGGCAAGGCTCTTGGCTTTCGGGTCCAGGGTCGGACGCTGCTGCCGGCAGCTTTCCTGCACGTAGGGGCAGCGCGGCGACAGCAGGCAACCCACCGGCCGGTCATAACGCCCGGGCACGATGCCCGGCAGGGTCGACAGGCGCTCGGCCCCGAGGCTGTGTTCCGGAATCGCCTTGAGCAGGGCTTCGCTGTACGGATGCGCCGGCACATCGAACAGCCCCGGCACCATGCCGACTTCCACGGCCTGGCCGGCGTACATCACGCAGACCCGCTGGGCGGTTTCGGCGACGACCGCGAGGTCGTGGGTGATCAGCACCAGGCCCATGTTCTGCTCTTGTTGCAGGCTGAGTAGCAGGTCCATGATCTGCGCCTGGATGGTCACGTCCAGGGCGGTGGTCGGTTCGTCGGCGATCAGCAGCTTGGGTTCGCCGGCAATCGCCATGGCGATCGCGACGCGCTGGCTCATGCCGCCGGACAGTTGGTGCGGGTAGGCGTCCATGCGGCTGGCGGCGCCCGGGATCTCGACTTTTTCCAGCAGCTCGATGGCACGCTTGCGTGCCGCCTTGCCGGACATCTTCAGGTGCAGGCGCAGCACTTCCTCGATCTGGAAACCTACTGTGTAGCTGGGGTTCAGCGCGGTCATGGGGTCCTGGAAAACCATCGCCAGGTCCTTGCCGACCACCTGCCGACGTTGCCGGGCGCTGAGCTTGAGCATGTCCTTGCCGTCGAAGCGCAGGGCGTCGGCGGTGACAATGCCGGGGTGCTCGATCAGGCCCATCAGCGCCATCATGGTCACGGATTTACCCGAGCCCGACTCGCCAACGATGGCCAGGACTTCGCCTTTGTCCACTGTTATGTCGAGGCCGTCGACAACCGGCACGGCGGTCTGGTCGCCGAAGCGAACGTTGAGATTCTTGATTTCTAGCAGTGACATGGGAATCTCCTCAGGCGGCGTTCTTGAGTTTCGGGTCCAGCGCATCGCGCAGGCCGTCGCCCATCAGGTTGATTGCCAGCACGCTGAGCAAAATGGTCAAGCCAGGCAGACTGACCACCCACCAGGCGCGCTCGATGTAGTCGCGGGCCGAGGCCAGCATGGTGCCCCACTCCGGGGTGGGCGGTTGTACGCCCAGACCGAGGAAGCCCAGGGCGGCGGCATCGAGGATCGCCGAGGAGAAACTCAGGGTGGCCTGGACGATCAGCGGTGCCATGCAGTTGGGCAGCACGGTGATGAACATCAGGCGCGGCAGGCTGGCACCGGCCAGGCGTGCGGCGGTCACGTAGTCACGGTTCAGTTCGCCCATGACGGCGGCACGGGTCAGGCGCACGTAGGACGGCAGCGAGACAATGGCGATGGCGATCACGGTGTTGATCAGGCCAGGGCCGAGGATGGCGACGATCGCCACGGCCAGCAGCAGCGAGGGCAGGGCCAGCATGATGTCCATCAGGCGCATGATGGTCGGGCCGAGGATGCGCGGGAAGAAACCGGCCAGCAGGCCCATGAAGATGCCCGGGATCAGCGACATCACCACCGAGGACAGGCCGATCAGCAACGACAGGCGCGAACCGTGGATCAGCCGCGAGAGCAGGTCGCGGCCCAGTTCGTCGGTGCCCAGCAGGTACTGGACCTGGCCGCTGGCAAGCCATGACGGCGGGGTCAGCAGGGCGTCGCGGAACTGCTCGCTCGGGTCGTGCGGGGCGACCCAGGGGGCGAAGATCGCGCAGAACACCACCAGCGACATGAACAGCAGGCCGGCGACAGCGCCCTTGTTCTTGGCGAAGTGTTGCCAGAATTCCTTGTACGGAGAGGGGTACAGCAGGCTTTGATCGACGGCGGTCGAAGCAATAGTAGTACTCATGATCTTGATCTCAGCGCTGGTGGCGGATGCGTGGATTGACAAGGCCGTAGAGGATGTCCACGACGAAATTGACCACAATCACCAGGCAGGCGATTAACAGGATGCCGTTTTGCACGACGGGGTAGTCCCGGGCACCGATGGCTTCGATCAGCCATTTGCCGATACCGGGCCAGGAGAAGATGGTTTCGGTCAGCACGGCGCCGGCCAGCAGGGTGCCGACTTGCAGGCCGACCACGGTCAGCACCGGAATCAGTGCGTTGCGCAGGCCATGGACGAACACCACGCGGGCCGGCGACAGGCCCTTGGCCCGGGCGGTACGGATGTAGTCTTCGCGCAATACTTCGAGCATCGAGGAGCGGGTCATCCGGGCGATCACCGCCAGCGGGATGGTGCCCAGCACGATGGCCGGCAGGATCAGATGGTGCAGCGCATCCCAGAACGCGTCGGGCTGGTCGCTGAGCAAGGTGTCGATCAGCATGAAGCCGGTTCTCGGCTCGATGTCGTAGAGCAGGTCGATGCGTCCGGACACCGGGGTCCAGCCCAGGCTCACGGAGAAGAACATGATGAGGATCAGGCCCCACCAGAAGATCGGCATCGAATAGCCGGCCAGGGAGATCCCCATCACCCCATGGTCGAACAGGGACCCTCGCTTGAGGGCCGCAATCACCCCGGCGAGCAGTCCGAGGACCCCGGCGAACAGCAGGGCGGCCATGGACAGTTCCAGGGTGGCGGGGAACAGCGTGGTGAACTCGGTCCACACGCTGGTGCGGGTACGCAGGGACTCGCCGAGGTCGCCATGGGCGAGCTTGCCGACGTAGTCGATGTACTGGGCATAAAGCGGCTTGTTAAGACCGAGGCGTTCCATCGCCTGGGCGTGCATTTCCGGGTCGACCCGGCGCTCGCCCATCATGACTTCCACGGGATCGCCCGGGATCATGCGAATCAACGCGAAAGTCAGCAACGTGATGCCGAAGAACGTGGGGATCAGCAACCCCAGTCGGCGGGCAATAAAACTAAACATCGTGTGGTGTACCTCATCAGCCGGTTAGGCGTGCTCATCAGTACCCGGGGTCGGGTACCGACGAGCGTTTGTTGTTCTACTTCACCTGGGTGGTGGCGAAGTTATTCGTGGATAGCGGGCTCATGTGGTAGCCCTCTACGTTCTTGCGCATAGCGGTAAACATCTTCGGATGGGCATCGTTCACCCACAGGACCTGGTTGTGCAGGATCTCCAGGGCCTGTTCATAGAGTGCGGCACGTTGGGCGGGTTCAGTCTTGGCGCGAGCCTGGTCGATCAGCGCCTGGAACTGAGGATTGCACCAGCGGCTGTAGTTTTCGCCGTTTTTCGCCGCTTCGCAACTCAATAGCGGGCTGAGGAAATTATCCGGGTCGCCGTTGTCCCCGCTCCAGCCGGCGGAGACCATGTCGTGCTCGCCTTTTTTCGCCCGCTTGAGCATCTCGGCCCACTCCATGACGCGGATATCGAGCTTGATCCCGACCTTGGCCAGGTCGGCCTGCATCAGTTGCGCGCCGAGTTGCGGGTTCGGGTTGGTCGGGCCGCCGCCGTTGCGAGTATAGAGGGTAAAGACCGTGCCTTCGGGGACGCCGGCTTCCTTGAGCAGGGCGCGAGCCTTGTCCAGGTCCTGGGCCGGGTTCTTCAGCTTGTTGTTGTAGCCCAGCAGGGTCGAGGGGTAGGGATTCACTGCGGGGATGGCATTGCCCTTGCCGTACAGGGTGTCGACGTAGTTCTGCTTGTCCAGGGCCAGCTCGATGGCCTGGCGCACCCGCACATCGCTCAGGTACTTGTGTTCGGTGTTGATCGATACGTAGCCGGTGGCCATGGCCGCCATCTCATCGATCTTCAGGTTCGGATCAGCCTTGATGTTCGGCACGTCATCGGGTTTGGGGTACAGGGCGACCTGGCACTCGTTGGCCTTGAGCTTCTGCAGGCGGGTGTTGTTGTCGACGGTGATGGCCAGGATCAGGCTGTCCGCCGGCGGCTTGCCACGGAAATACTCCGGGTTGGCCTTGAAGCGGACCTGGGCGTCCTTGGCATAGCGCTGGAAGATGAACGGGCCGGTGCCGATCGGCTTGCTGTTGAGTTCGTCGAGCTTGCCGGCCTTGAGCAACTGGTCGGCGTATTCGGCGGAGTGGATCGAGGTGAAGGCCATGCCCAGGTCGGACAGGAACGGTGCCTCTGGACGATTGAGGGTGAAGCGCACGGTCAGGTCGTCGACTTTCTCGACGCTTTTGAGCAGGTTCTGGAAGTCCATGCTCTCGAAATACGGAAAACCGACGGTGGACGCCTTGTGCCATGGGTTATTGGGGTCCAGTTGACGCTGGAAGCTCCAGACCACGTCGTCGGCGTTCAGCTCGCGGGTCGGCTTGAAGTAGTCGGTGGTGTGGAACTTGACGCCTTTTCTCAGGTGAAAGGTGTATTGCAGGCCATCGGGGCTGATCTCCCAGCTTTCGGCCAAGGCCGGCTGGATCTCGGTGGTGCCGGGTTTGAAGTCCACCAGACGGTTGAACATCGTTTCAGCGGCGGCGTCGGCGGTGACGGCGGTGGTGTAGAGCACCGGGTCAAAACCTTCCGGGCTGGCTTCGGTACAGACCACCAAGGGTTTGGCGGAAACACCGATAGCCACGCTGAACACGGTGGCCGCGATGGCGGCGCGCAGGGGAAGCATCTTCATGTAAACCCTCCTTGATCGATTGAGCCAGATTAGACGCTGGGGCCGATTCGTCGAATCGGCCCCAGGGCCGTTCAGGTGTGGTTAGAGAATGTTGAATGGAATGGTGGTGACCAGGCGGAACTCGGTGATGCTGCCGTCGCCCTGGTTGGCCGTGGCTCGGTGCTCCGTATAGTTGGCCCGGATCGAGGCCGCCTTGAGCGGGCCGCTCTGGATGACATAGGACGCGCCGATGCCTTGCTCGTAGTGCTTCTCGTCATGCATGTTCTTCACATCGTAAGCGGTGCCGGTGTAGTGAGTCCCGTCGATGCCCCAGCCGTGGGCCTGGTAGACATTGAACTTCAATCCCGGAACGCCGTACTCGGCCATGTTCAGGCCATAGGCGATCTGGAAGGATTTTTCGTTCGGGCCGTTGAAGTCCGACAGCAGGGAGTTGGCCAGGTAGATACCGTTGGTTTCGTGCAGGTAGTCGAAGTACTCGTTACCGTCGATTTCCTGGTAGGAGAAGGTCAGGCTATGGGCCTGGTGGGTCAGGCCGAACGACAACGAGTAGGCGTCGTTGTTGATCTCACCCATCTTCTTTTTGCCGGTGTCGAGGGTCTTGTAGTAGTTCAGGCCCGTGGTCAGGCCCAGCACCGAGCTGTCGCCCAGTTCATGGGTGGCGCCGAAATAGTACTGGTTCCAGAAGTCTTCGACGTTGGACACGTAGAGGCTGGTTTTCAGGCTCTTGAACGGCTGATAGTTGAGACCCGCCATGTTGACGTGATCGGTCTCGACATCGATGTTGGTGTACTCGGAGCGGAATTTCGACAGGCTCTCTTCGGTCCTTGGCGACACCCGGTCAAAGGTGGCGGCGTCGAACGACAGGTTGTTGAACTCTTCGCTATGGAGGCTCACGCCTTCGAAGCTCGAGGGCAGTACGCGGTTGGGCATCACATCGACGATCGGCGTGCTGTAGCTCTGCCGGCCGGCGGTCACGGTGGTGTTCGACACGCGGAACTTGACGTTGGCCAGGCCGAGCTTGCTCCACTGGCCCTGCGCATCGCCGCCGTCCTTGGTCAGGGTGCGGTTGTTGCCCAGGCCGCCGACACCTGGAATCGGTGCGCCGCCATTGGCCGAAGCCAGGCGTTCGGTATCGCGTTCCAGGGCGACGACGTTATACACCGCCACTTCAGTGCTGACCCCAACGGTCCCCTCGCTGAAGCCGGAGTTGTACTTGACGATGGTGCCTTGCAGCCAGTTGATACGACGGTCGGTAGGGATCAATACGCCATGGTCGTTGTAGTGGAACTTGCCACCCCGTTGGAGCTGCTCGTTGGCATACCAGTTACGGGTGAGACCGCTCACGCTTTGCTCTTCGAAAAAGCCTTTGGTCTGTTCCTGGGCATTGGTCGAACTCAGGCTCGTCGGTACAAAATCCTGACTCTGGGTTTCAGCGTGGGCCATCACGGTGGCGCTGCTGATCGCTAAAGCCAACAACGCTTTTTGAGAGAGTTTCAAGGTTAAAGCTCCTTATTTTCTTTTTTTAATACCGGCCTTCTAGGCTGGTCCGGCTTTTTTGGTGGACACATTATTTGCTTGCGCAATCGTTTGCTTGGCAGAGTTTTGCCGAATTTCGGCTGCAAGTTTGCGTAGGGGCGAAATTCGCCCCCACAGCGCGGGTCACGGTTTTATTGTTCGATACTGACGCCCGAGAATGTGTTCCGGCCAAAGGGACTGACCTTGAAACCTTCGACTCTGGTGCTCAGCGGCTGGCTGACCGTCGAATGGGCGATGGGTGTAATCGGCACCTGTTGCTTGAACAACTGCTGGGCCTGTTGGTAGAGCGCCACGCGTTGATCGTGGTCGGTGATGAGCTTGGCCTGTTTGATCAGCTTGTCGTATTGCGGGTTGCACCACATTGAATAGTTGTTGCCGCCAATCGCGTCGCAACCGTAGAGGGTGCCGAGCCAGTTGTCCGGGTCGCCATTGTCACCGGTCCAGCCGATCAGGCTGATGTCGTGTTCGCCATTCTTGGTCCGTTTGATGTACTCGCCCCATTCATAGCTGACGATCTTCACCTTCAGGCCGATCTTCGCCCAGTCGGCCTGGAGCATTTCAGCCATCAGCTTGGCGTTGGGGTTGTACGGGCGTTGCACCGGCATGGCCCAGAGGGTGATCTCGGTGCCTTCCTTGACGCCGGCGGCCTTGAGCAACTGGCGGGCTTTTTCCGGATTGTATGGCGCGTCCTTGATGCTCTCGTCGTAGGACCACTGGCTCGGCGGCATGGCGTTGACCGCCAGTTGCCCGGCGCCCTGGTAGACGGCATTGAGAATGCTCGGTTTGTTCACCGCCATGTCCAGCGCCTGGCGGACCTGGAGCTGGTCGAAGGGTTTGTGCTGCACGTTGTAGGCGATATAGCCGAGGTTGAAACCGGGCTTCTGGATGACCTGCAGCTTGGGATCTTTCTTCAGCCCGTCAACATCGGCGGGGCGCGGGTGCAGGGTGATCTGGCATTCACCGCGCTTGAGTTTCTGCACCCGCACCGAAGCATCGGTGTTGATGGCGAAAATCAGCTGGTCGAGCTGGACCTTGTCCGGGTCCCAATACTGTTTGTTGGCCACGTAGCGGATCTGCGCGTCTTTCTGATAACGCTGGAACACGTACGGTCCGGTACCGATGGGCTTCTGGTTGATCTCGCTGGGTCTGCCGGCGGCGAGCAACTGGTCGGCGTATTCGGCGGAGAGAATCGCGGCGAAGCTCATGGCGATATTCTGGATGAACGCGGCGTCGACCGAATTGAGGGTCATGACCACGGTCAGCGGCCCGGTCTTTTCGACCTTGGCAATGTTCTTGTTCAGGCTCATCCCGTTGAAGTACGGAAACTCGGTGGGGTAGGCCTTGCGAAACGGCTGCGCGGGATCGAGCATGCGGTTGAAGGTGAACACCACGTCGTCGGCGTTGAAGTCGCGGGACGGTGTGAAATAGGCGGTGGTGTGGAACTTCACGCCACGGCGCAGGTGGAAGGTATACACCAGGCCATCCGCTGAAATATCCCAACTTTCGGCCAGCGCCGGTGCGACGGAGGTCTCACCTTTGACGAACTCCACCAGCCGGTTGTACAGCGGCTCGGCGGCATCGTTGTCGGTGGCGGTGGTGTACTGCGCGGTGTCAAACCCGGCCGGGCTGCCCTCGGAGCAGAACACCAGGCTGCCGGCAGCCTGGGCAAAAGGGGCACCCGCCCACAGGGCGGCTCCCACCAAAGCGGATAAAGTGAAGGTCTGGCGCATGACGGTCCCAATCCTTTTGTTATTGTCATCGGCGAACGATGGCCGTGTTGGGAACACGGGAACTCTCGCCGATCAAGTCAGTGAATGCAGCAATGCCGCTCGTGAACGCATGTCAGCGAAGTCTTGACGTTACGAGGCCAAGTCGATGCGGTAAATGCGTAGAGCCTTAGAGAGCTGTAGGAAAACTCTGTGCAGCGGTCATCCGTTTGCGTGTTTCCGCCGACGGATTCCGGACAATTCCTGCAATTCTGGCGGGGAGGCGAAGACAGCGTCCTAGGACGTTGTCTTCGCGCAACCTCACTTGCTGACGCTGACGCCGTAGAAGGAGTTCAAGCCGAACGGGCTGATCTTGAAGTCCTGCACCTTGGCGCTCATGGGTTGGTACACCGTCGAGTGTGCGATAGGTGTATAGGGGACTTGGTCTTTGAGGATGTGTTGCGCCTGCTTGTACAGCTCGGTGCGTTTGGCCTGGTCGGCAGTCGACTTGGCTTCCTTGATCAGGTCCTCGAAAGGTTTGTAGCAGAACTTCGAGAAGTTGTTGCCGTTGACCGCATCACAGCCGAACAGCACGCCCAGCCAGTTGTCGGGGTCCCCATTGTCACCGCTCCAACCGATCAGCATGGCTTGCTGCTCGCCACCCTTGGCCCGCTTGAGGTATTCGCCCCACTCGTAGCTGACGATCTTGACGTTGAGGCCGATGTTCTTCCAGTCGGACTGGAGCATTTCAGCCATCAGCTTGGCGTTGGGGTTGTACGGACGCTGGACCGGCATGGCCCACAGGGTGATCTCGGTGCCTGGCTTGACGCCGGCTTCCTTGAGCAGTTCCTTGGCTTTTTCCGGATCGTACTTGGCGTCCTTGACGGTGGTGTCGTAGGACCATTGGGTCGGCGGCATGGCATTGACGGCCAGTTGGCCGGCGCCCTGGTAAACCGATTCGATGATCTGCTTCTTGTTCACCGACATGTCCAGCGCTTGGCGTACGCGCAGGTCAGCCAAGGGGTTGGCGGCGGTCTGGTCCTTGAGGACCGGCATCACGTTGTAGGCGATGTAACCCAGGTTGAAGCCGGCCTGTTCAGGCATCTTCAGGCTGCTGTCGGCCTTGAGCGGGGCGATGTCGGCCGGACGTGGGTAGGCGGTGATCTGGCATTCGCCTTTCTTGAGCTTCTGCGCGCGTACCGACGGGTCGGTGGTGATGGCGAAGATCAGGTTGTCGACCTTGACGTCTTCAGGCTTCCAGTAGTCCTTGTTCCCGGTGTAGCGGATGTTGGAGTCTTTCTGGTAGCTCTTGAACACGAACGGACCGGTGCCGATCGGCTTCTGGTTGATGTCGCTGGCCTTGCCTTCCTTGAGCAGCTTGTCGGCGTACTCGGCGGACTGGATCGAGGCGAAGCTCATCGCCAAGTCCTGGATGAACGCGGCGTCCACGGTTTTCAGGGTGAACTTGACGGTCTTGTCGTCGAGTTTTTCCACCTTGGTGATGTTGCCGTCCATGCCCATGTCGGTGAAGTACGGGAATTCGGTCGGGTACGCCTTGCGGAACGGCATGTCCTTGTCGAGCATGCGGTTGAAGGTGAACAGCACGTCGTCGGCGTTGAAATTACGCGTCGGCTTGAAGTAGTCGGTGGTGTGGAACTTGACGCCTTCACGCAGGTGGAAGGTGTAGCTCAGGCCGTCCGGGGTCACGTCCCAGCTGGTCGCCAGGCCAGGAATCACGGCGGTGCCGCCACGTTCGAACTGGCTCAGACGGTTGAAGACGGTTTCCGCGGAGGCGTCGAAGTCGGTTCCGGCGGTGTACAGGCCTGGATCGAAACCGGCCGGGCTCCCTTCGGAGCAGAACACCAGGTTAGTCGCGGCGACGGCGAACGGTGCGCTGGCCAAGAGGCCTGCGCCGACTAAAAACGGAATGACTGCTTTTTTAAGCATGGTGGCCTCATGATTTGTTGTCATTTTTGGTTTTGAGGACGACCTCGTGAGTCGACCTGCGGATACTTATGCAGGCCCCATACCCATTGCAAGATGCAGAGACGTGCGAAGCCTCAAAGAGTGGCACGAACGTACACGAATGTCGCATATGTGTAAATTCTGACGCATTTGACAGGTTTCGAGGGTTTTTTCAGGTGCGCGGGACGCACTTCAAGCGGGCAACCGGGGCGTCTGGCGCACCCGGTTGGGGCGTTAAGTTACTGGCCCAGGCTCACGCCGTAGAAGGGCGTCAGGCCGAAAGGGCTGATCTTGAAGTCGTGCACTTCCTTGCGCATCGGCTGGAACACCGTCGAGTTGGCGATCGGGGTGATCGGCACCTGTTCCTTGAGGACTTTCTGCGCCTGCTGGTAGAGCTTGACCCGTTCGTCATGGTTGCTGCTGAGCTTGGCTTTCTGGATCAGTTGATCATAGGCCGGGTCGCACCATTTCGCGTAGTTGCTGCCCTTGACCGCGGCGCAGCTGTAGAGCACGCCGAGCCAGTTGTCCGGGTCACCGTTGTCGCCGGTCCAGCCGTAGATCATGACGTCATGCTCGCCGTTCTTGGCGCGCTTGATGTACTCGCCCCACTCATAGCTGACGATATTGGCCTTGATCCCGACCTTGGCCCAGTCGGCCTGGATCATCTGCGCCGACATCCGCGCGTTGGGGTTGGAGGCCCGTTGCACGGTCATCGCCCACAGGTCGATGCTGGTGCCTTCGGCCACGCCGGCTTCCTTGAGCAGCGCGCGGGCCTTGGTCGGGTCGTAGGGCGCGTCCTTGATGGTCGGGTCATAAGACCACTGGCCCGGTGGCAAGGCGTTCTGCGCCAGTTGGCCGGCGCTCTGGTAGACGGCCTTGATGATCGCCGGCTTGTCGATGGCCATGTCCAGGGCCTGGCGGACCTTCAGCTGGTCCAGGGGCTTGTGGGTCACGTTGTAGGCGAGGAAGCCGAGGTTGAAACCTGGCTGCTGGAGCACCACCAGGTTCTTGTCCTGCTTCATGATCTCGATATCGGCCGGGCGCGGGTAGCCGCTGACCTGGCATTCCCCCGCCTTGAGTTTTTGCAGGCGGGCGGCGGCATCCGGGGTGATGGCGAAGATCAGGTTATCGAGTTTGACGTCCTCGGGTTTCCAGTAGTCCTTGTTGGCCACATAGCGGATCTGCGAGTCCTTCTGGTAGCGCTTGAACACGAACGGCCCGGTTCCCACCGGCTTCTGGTTGATGTCGGCGGCGCGACCTTCCTTGAGCAGCTTGTCGGCGTATTCGGCGGACTGGATCGAGGCGAAGCTCATGGCCAGGTTCTGCACGAAGGCGGCGTCGATATGGTTCAGGGTGAAGCGCACGGTCTGCTCGTCGAGTTTTTCGACGTTCTTGATCGTGGTGTTGAGGTCCATATCGCTGAAATATGGCGATTCCGAAGGGTAGGCCTTGCGGAACGGATGATTGGCATCGAGCAGGCGCTGGAAGGTGAAGAGCACGTCCTCGGCGTTGAAGTCGCGGCTCGGCTTGAAGTCATCGGTGGTGTGGAACTTCACGCCGGAGCGCAGGTGGAAGGTGTAGCTCAGGCCGTCCGGAGCAACGTCCCAACGGGTGGCCAGGCCGGGCTCGACCTCGGTGCCGCCGCGCTTGAACTGGGCCAGGCGGTTGAACACGGTTTCGGCCGAGGCGTCGAAGTCGGTGCCGCTGGTGTACTGGCTCGGGTCGAAGCCTGCGGGGCTGGCTTCGGAGCAGTAGACCAGGGTCGAGGCCGCCTGGGCCAAGGGTGTACAGGCCAGCAGGGTGGCCGCCAGCAGCAGCGGTTTGAAGGCAATTTTTTCCATTGAAAAGCCTCGAAGGTGCGTAATAGAGCGGGGAGGGGTCCGACTCTAGCACGGCCTATCGAGGCCTTGGTGCCGACAATACGGGGTCAGCGAAGAGTGGTTACTGCTGGACCTCGATCACCCCCTCGGCATTCATGTTGACTTGTGCCTTGCCGGCTTCCACGTCCGGTGTCGGCGCGGCATCCATGGCTGGGGCTTTCATCATCATCATCGCGCCACGGGCGAACGGCTGTGGATAACCGTTGCTGCTGAGGTTCAGGTTGACGATCTTGTAGCTCTTGCCGCCCAGGGCCTCGGTGGCCAGTTGGGCACGTGCCTTGAACGCGGCGATGGCTTCCTTGAACAGGGCATCCTCGCTGGTCTTGCGGGTGGCGGTGGAAATGGCGAAGTTCATGCTTTCCATTTTCAGGTCCTGCATCAACTCACCGGTCAGCTTGGACAGCGCGGCGAAGTCGGCGCTTTCCAGGCGCAGCTCGGTGCGTTCGCGCCAGCCGGTGATCTTCTGGGTCTTGTTGTCGTAGATCGGGTAGCTGTTGCGGCTGCCCTGGCGCAGGGTGATTTCCTTGACCGCCTTGGCCTGGCCCAGTGCCTTGTTCAGGGTGGTGGTGATATCGGCGGCGAGCTTGGCCGGATCGCTGTTCTGCGCCTCGGTATAGAGGGTCACGATCATCAGGTCGCGGTCCACTTCCTGGCTGGCTTCGGCACGCAGGGAAATCTGGTTGTAGTGCGGCTCGTCGGCGGCCAGGGCCGGCAGGCTGGCCAGGGTACTGAGGCTGAGGGCGAGAAGGGCGGCGCGGCGCGTGAAGTGCATAAAGGCTCCTTGGGATTCGATGCGCGGGTGGTGTCGGGCAGTCCCGCGTGCAGGCATCAGACTACGCCGGGATTGTCCGGTTCGCGTCGTTACAACTTCAATACATATAGCGGCCACTGCCCACGAGGTTGCGCTGTTTTTACCCGTGGGCGCAGATCGACACAAGGCGGCTTTTCACCGTGCTGGCGGCATTCAACGCTTGTACGTCGGTAGCGCAGGGAGTGGTTGCGCGTCTCATGGACTACTTTGAGCAAAGACAGAGAATGTACAAATTATACGAGAAAATTTATGTCTTTATACTTAGATCAATCGCTGATCGTTAATAAGGGTTTTTATATCTAATCCATCTAGTGAACTGTCATTTCTGACAGGTGACGATTTACTATCAGGCGCGTTAATGTCTTTTCTTCGTCAATCCTTATGGAGGGTTAATATATGACTGGTTCAAATGATTCAAGCGAAAAAGCAGAGGTTCGGGGTAGCCTGGACTATACGTTTGGTGTGGCCGGTAAAGTTTATTTGTTTGATGGCACCGGAGTTTATCTGCAGCCCTGCGCTACTCATATACTCCCAGACGGAAAAATACTGTGCGCAGCCTACTCGGTTCAGCTTCAGACGACCTATCTGATCAGGCTTGATGATCGGGGTGTTGTAGATGCAAGTTTTGGTAGTGCGGGGATTTCTCGATTTAAGCTGTCTGATTTTTTTCCAGGGATGGGGCTGGCGCAACCTTATAATGTGAAATTTGATGTTGATCGTAATAAGGTTGTGATGGGTTTCTTTGTCGGTGATGGATCTAATACCGGAGTCACGGGGTTGGCAAGGTTTGAGTTGAATGGGAATTTAGATGAGGATTTCGGGATTGACGGGGTAATGATCTGGAGCTATGAAGATACAAGCAATGTTCCGTGGGCAGCGGTTTCACCTGATGAGGAGGCTATACGAAACGCCGGCTCCCGGAGTTATCATGGGGCGATGGCGTTACTGGATGACGGCGGCGTCATGATTCTGTCGACTCTCCATGTTGGTGTTTTTGATGTGACTTTTCTCACGAAAGTGGGTAATGATGGTTTCCTGGACAAAACATTTTGTGAAGTGGGGTACAAGTCTATTTCTCGAAATAATCGGCATGTCTGGGCCGAAGACCTTTTGCGCCAAGGTGACCATTTTTTGGTGGCAGTCACCTCTCGCTTTACTGGGGCGGGGGAGTGGTTTATTGCCAGATATGATGCTGATGGTAATTTGGATACTCATTTTGCGACCGATGGCTACTATGATGGCCCGCCGAGTGTCAAAAACGTCATTTTGCCTAGGGTGAGCGACGCGAAATTGTATTTTGTCGGGACCTCTGCAAATACAGCCTCCCAGCATTTGTTCATTGTGCTCCAACGTCGTGGAATGGATGGCCAGGTGGATCCGCTTTTTGGAGAGCAAGGATGGGCTGGCTCTGTCGGTGGTCCAAACACGGCTGACACTGTGGTCTGGAAAGCGGCGCTCTATAATCCGCGATCAACCGTGGTCGTTGCAGGCTCTGTTGCGCTTGCCTCTTCTGGCTTTAGTAAAGTTTTTATTGCCAGCATCGAGCAGGATATGGGGTGGGACGGTACCTTTGGTAATGAGGGGGTTGTCATGTTCGACGGTGAGGCCATTATCAATGGGCTTTCTGTACAGCCGGACGGGAAAATTATCTTCATTTACAAAGTGGACCAGTCCGCCGCCTTTGCTCTGGTGCGATTGCATGGATAAACAGTGGCGTTCAGCCGGCCGTTGAATCGTTTTCCAATGGCCGGTTTCACAAAGCTCACTGATGTCTGCCGACTGTGGCGGTTTGCCGCATATTCGCCTGTCCGCGCCCCGGCTGGTTATACTCGTGGCGATCCGCCTGGAGCGCTCATCAGGAGAGCTCATGCTCGCCCCCGTTCAGTTGTTGTCCGCGACCCGTCAGAACCTCTGGCGCCTGACCTTTATCCGTATTCTGGTGCTGGCGGCCCAGGCCGGTTCCGTGGGTATCGCCTACTGGTTCGACCTGCTGCCGTTGCCCTGGCTGCAACTGGCGATGACCCTGGCCTGTTCCATGGTGCTCTGCGCCTTCACCGTGGTGCGCCTGCGGACTACCTGGCCGGTCACTGAACTCGAATACGCCGTGCAACTGGCCTGCGACCTGTTTATCCACAGCGCCTTGCTGTATTTCTCCGGCGGCTCGACCAACCCCTTCGTCTCCTATTACCTGGTACCCCTGACCATCGCCGCCGTGACTTTGCCCTGGCGCTATTCGGTGGTGCTCTCCGGTGCGGCGCTGGTGCTCTACACCTTGTTGCTGGTGCAGTTCTACCCGCTGGAAACCTTCCCGATCTCCCGGGAGAAGCTGCAGATCTATGGCATGTGGCTGAGCTTTGCCCTGGCCGCCGCGGTGATCACGTTCTTCGCCGCGAAGATGGCCGAGGAATTGCGCCGCCAGGAAGAGTTGCGCGCCCTGCGCCGTGAAGAGGGCCTGCGGGACCAGCAACTGCTGGCGGTAGCGACCCAGGCCGCCGGCGCCGCCCATGAATTGGGTACGCCCCTGGCGACCATGAGCGTGCTGCTCAAGGAAATGCGCCAGGACCATTCGGACCCGCTGCTCCAGGACGACCTGAGCGTGCTCCAGGACCAGGTCAAGCTGTGCAAGCAGACCTTGCAGCAACTGGTCCGCGCCGCCGAGGCCAATCGCCGGCTGGCGGTGGAGATGCAGGATGTCACGGTCTGGCTCGACGAAGCGCTGAACCGCTGGCACCTGATGCGCCCGGAAGCCAGTTACCGCTTCCAGCGCCTGGGCCAGGGCGATGTGCCGCGCCTGGCGCCGCCGCCGGACCTGACCCAGGCCTTGCTCAACCTGTTGAACAACGCCGCCGATGCCTGTCCCGAAGGCCTCGAAGTGCAGTTGGACTGGGATGAGGAAAACCTCACCATCAATATTCGTGACCACGGCGCCGGTGTGCCGCTGGCCATCGCCGAGCAGATCGGCAAACCGTTTTTCACCACCAAGGGCAAAGGCTTCGGCCTGGGCCTGTTCTTGAGCAAGGCCAGCGTGACCCGCGCTGGCGGCTCGGTGAAACTCTACAGTCATGAGGAAGGTGGCACGCTCACCGAGCTGCGCCTGCCCCGTGTTGCCCGAGGAGAAGAAGCATGAGTGACGAGATCCAGGTCGAAGGCGAGGAACTGCCGCACCTGTTGCTGGTGGACGACGACGCCACCTTTACCCGCGTGATGGCGCGGGCCATGAGCCGCCGTGGCTTTCGCGTCAGCACCGCCGGTTCCGCCGAAGAGGGCCTGATCCTGGCCCAGCAGGACCTGCCGGACTACGCCGCGCTGGACCTGAAGATGGACGGCGATTCCGGCCTGGTGCTGCTGCCCAAGCTGCTGGAGCTCGATCCGGAGATGCGCGTGCTGATCCTCACCGGCTATTCGAGCATCGCCACGGCGGTGGAAGCGATCAAGCGCGGGGCCTGTAACTACCTGTGCAAGCCGGCGGATGCCGACGACGTGCTGGCGGCCCTGCTCTCCGAGCATGCCGACCTCGATACCCTGGTGCCGGAAAACCCGATGTCGGTGGATCGCCTGCAATGGGAGCATATCCAGCGCGTGCTGACCGAGCACGAAGGCAATATCTCCGCCACCGCCCGGGCCCTGGGCATGCATCGGCGGACCTTGCAGCGCAAATTGCAGAAACGGCCGGTGCGGCGCTGAACCGGCGCTGAACGAATCCTTTTCAAATCGCGCTACGCCGGGTGCGAATCATCTATGATCGGTTGGTGAAATTTCTTACGCCAACCGAGCCTTAGAATGACTAAGAACGCTGAATATTCCGCGGTCAACGATGCAGTAGAAGGGCATTTTTTTCGTAGGGTCTGGCAACTGGCCTCGCCTTACTGGCGCAGTGAGGAGAAGGGCAAGGCCTGGCTGTTGCTGATCTGTGTGGTGGCCCTGTCACTCTTCAGCGTCGGCATTTCGGTCTGGCTGAACAATTGGTACAAGGATTTCTACAACGCCTTGCAGGAGAAAAACGGTGCGGCCTTCTGGCACCTGATCCTGTATTTCGGCGGGATTGCCGCCGTGGCCATCCTCGGCGCGGTCTATCGGCTGTACCTGACCCAGATGCTCACCATCAGTTGGCGCCGCTGGCTGACCGAGCAGCATTTCAAGCGCTGGCTCGAGCACAAGAACTACTACCAGATGGAGGCGGGCGGGAACACCGACAACCCGGACCAACGGCTGAGTGAAGACCTCAACAGTTTTACCGCCGATACCCTGACCCTGGGCCTGGGCCTGTTTCGCACGGTGGTCAGCCTGGTGTCGTTCTCGATCATCCTCTGGGGGGTATCGGGGAGTATCGAAGTCTTCGGTATCAGCATTCCCGGCTACATGTTCTGGTGCGCCTTCCTCTACGCGGCCGTCGGCAGCTGGTTGACCCGGCTGATCGGTCGCCACTTGATTCCGTTGAACAACCAACAACAACGTTTTGAGGCCGATATGCGCTTCTCGTTGGTGCGGGTTCGCGAAAACGCCGAAAGCATTGCCCTTTATGATGGCGAGCCGAATGAAACGCAGCGCCTGAGCTCGCGTTTCGGCAAGGTCTGGTCCAACTACTGGGCGCTGATGCGAGTGACCAAGCGCTTGACGTTCTTCACCGCCGGTTACAGCCAGATTGCGATCATCTTCCCGTTCATGGTGGCGGCACCGCGTTATTTCGCCGGCAAGATCCAGCTCGGCGAGCTGATGCAGATCAACTCGGCGTTCGGCAATGTGCAGGAAAACTTCAGCTGGTTTATCGATGCGTACTCCAACCTCGCGGTGTGGAAAGCCACCTGTGACCGTCTGCTGAGTTTCCGTCAGGCCATGGTCGACAATGAAGAGCGTGTTCCGGCCATCGACGTGCAGAGCCAGGGTGAAGCCTTGCAGGTGAACAACCTGGAGCTGGATCTGGCGGACGGTCGGCATCTGCTGGCCGGTGCGAACATGAATGTGGCTCCGGGCGAACGGGTGATGCTCAGCGGGCGTTCCGGCACGGGCAAAAGTACCCTGTTGCGGGCCATGGGCAATCTCTGGCCACGGGGCGGTGGCAGTATCCGGTTGCCGGCCGCGCGCTCGCTGTTCCTGCCACAGAAACCTTACCTGCCGATTGGCAGCCTGCGTGAGGCAATGAGTTATCCACAGCCCAGCGATGCCTACTCGGATGAGCGTTATCAGGAGGTCTTGCAGACTTGCCGTCTGCCGCACCTGGCCGGGCGCCTGGAGGAAAGCAATCACTGGCAACGCATGTTGTCCCCGGGCGAGCAACAGCGCCTGGCCTTCGCCCGTGCGCTGTTGTATGCGCCGCAATGGCTGTTTATGGACGAGGCCACCTCGGCCATGGATGAAGAAGACGAAACGGACCTCTATCAGGCCCTGATCGATCAGATTCCGGGGCTGGGCATTGTCAGCGTCGGCCATCGCAGCAGCTTGAAGAAATTCCACCCACGGCATCTGCGGATCGAGCGTGGACACCTGGTCACTCAGGAAGCGGTCAGCGCATAGCCAACAGTGATCGTACAACCCGGTTGAGCTATGATGCGCGCTCAGCCGTTCAGCCGAGATAGATGTTCGATA
The DNA here is from genome assembly GCF_013385425.1 of Pseudomonas gingeri. GTDB lineage: Bacteria > Pseudomonadota > Gammaproteobacteria > Pseudomonadales > Pseudomonadaceae > Aquipseudomonas > Aquipseudomonas gingeri_D. Next base: position 222,293 of record NZ_JACAQA010000004.1, read on the forward strand.
TGGAAAACCAGAGCGCCGGGCTTCGCCCGACCCGAAAGCGCCGTAGTCTTGCCCAGGAGCTGGTCACCGTGCTCTCCGAGCAGATCCGTGATGGCCAGCTCAAGCGCGGTGACAAGTTACCCACCGAGTCGGCGATCATGGATGCCCATGGTGTCAGCCGCACGGTGGTGCGCGAGGCGATCTCGCGCCTGCAGGCGGCCGGGCAGGTGGAAACCCGCCATGGCATCGGCACCTTTGTGCTGGACACGCCGAGCCCCAGCGGTTTTCGGATCGATCCTGCGACGGTGGTGACCCTGCGCGATGTGCTGGCGATCCTGGAGTTGCGGATCAGCCTGGAAGTCGAGTCGGCGGGGTTGGCGGCACAACGGCGCAGCGCCGAGCAGTTGGCGGCGATGCGGGCGGCGCTGGACGCGTTGAATGAAAGCGCGGCCCATGCCAGCGATGCGGTGGCGTCGGATTTCCAGTTCCACCTGCAGATTGCCCTGTCCACCGGCAACCGCTACTTCACCGATATCATGACCCACCTGGGCACCAGCATCATTCCCCGGACCCGCTTGAATTCGGCGCGGCTGGCCCATGATGACCAGCAGCACTACATGAATCGGCTGGGACGCGAGCACGAAGAGATCTATGAGGCGATTGCCCGCCAGGATTCCGATGCGGCGCGGGCAGCGATGCGCCTGCACCTGACCAACAGCCGCGAGCGGTTGCGCCAGGCCCATGAAGAGGCCGAGGCGCAGAAAGGCTAGTTTCTCAGGGGGTGTAGAGATCCGTCTCAAGCTCTACTCGGAAGGTATCGTCCAGCCTCACCTCATAGGTCTTTTGGGTGACGATGTAGGTGAACTCGGGAAAGACTTCAAATCTGAGAAGGTCGCCTCGGTTTATGGAGTCGTCCAGGGTTATCTCCTTGACGGAGGCCCCCTTGGAAACTTTGTTTTCGGGTAACTTGATCCTATATGAATGCGCCATGACGGGTTTCCTTTCACCGGACCTGAAGTGATTTCAGGCCTTCTGAAATCATTCAATTCCCCCGTGAGATTTGTCGCTACTGTCAGAAATGACAGTAGCGACAAACGGTCCGTGCCTGGATCAACCGCCGTTGAGGATCGTCCGATCCACACGCACCGCCCATTTCGCGGCTTTCGCCTGGGTGGCGAATACCACTTTCCCCGTCTCATCCGCCGTCGCCCGGGCAATCGCCACGCCATCGGCCAGCAGTTCCAGCGGCATATCCTTGAGTGACTGACCGGAAGCCAGTTCGAGTTTTACGGTAAAGGTCATGACTGATCTCCCTGTCACTGATGGTTGTCGATAAAGGTGGTGGCCTGGCCGTCCAGCGTGCCGATCAGCTCCGGCGAGCCACCACGGAACTGACGGAACACATTACGTCCCGTCCCGCCCACCGGCACATTCAACGTCGGCTGAAAGCGATCGGTCAGTTCGGCATAGGCCGTCCACGGGCCGATATAGGACTCATCCAGCCCCTTGGTGTAACTGAAGGCATAACGCACGGCATTGCCCGGCAGCCAGTTGGGCTCGCTGGGCGTGCGGCTCTGCCAGCCATCGGCCTTGAGGGTCGGGGCCACGCCGGGCGGGTTGAGGTAGCCCGCAGGCAGGTTCGGCTTGTAGTCCTTGAGCAGCAGATAGGTGCTCCAGCCCCACCAGCTGTCGCTCTGGCTGCGGTCGTTGAGGTTGTTGACGTCGTTGCGGCGCAGCACGGTCTTGCCCTTGAGGGCGAACAATGGGGCGAAATTCAGGCTGTCCTGGCTGTTTTCCACCTTCGTCAGGTCCGGCACCGAACGTAGCGCGGCATAGGCTTCGGGAGGTACGACGACGCCACTGAGAAACACCGCGAAGACTTCATCCACCGATTGCTGCACCGCTTGTTTGACCCGCAGCCGGTTGCCGCTGTCGACCGTGTCGAAATAGCGCTTGTCGCCGTAGCAGTTCCAGCGATCCCCCTGGGCGTTGCTGACTTTCAGGCCGAACTTGCTATCTTCGTCGTGCATGAAACGCGAGATCAGCGAACCCACATCGCTGGGGGTGACGCTGTCGGCCAGTTGCTTGCGCGGCACCCGCAGATGGCCGCCGGAGAACAGGTCGGTGAGGAAGTGGTCGGCAAAGGCGTTCATCGCGTAGGCCAATTCCAGATCCTGGTCGACGCCGCTCTTGTGCGCCAGGGCGGCCTGTTGCAGGGCGGCGGCGTGCCCGGCCTGGTAAGCCAGCAGAGCCCATTCGCCGAAGTGATCCCAGTTGCTCGCGGCCAGTTTCAGGTAGCGGCCAAGGGGAAACAGCGGCGAGGCAAGGCTGCCGCCACCGGTAATCTTGTTCCATTCGCCGGAGAGGGTATCGCCCAGTTCGTCGTAGGCTTCGTGAGGCTGCTTGCCGTCCTTGATCGCCTGGTTGGCGGCGTTGATTTCGGTTTTCATCACCTGCAGGATTTTCTGCGCTTCGTCGCGGGAGGCGGGCAGCACTGCCAGGGAGTTGAAGGACGCGGTAAAGCGCGCCTGCCGGTCGGCCGGGGTGCTGCCGTCGGCGATCGGGCGGTCGGGAATCCCGTAGAAATCGCCACCCAGGGCGACGATCTGGCCGTAGGTCAGGGCCAGGCCATTGGTCAGGTGCAGTTCGACCTGCCAGGCCGGAATGGCGGGTGCGTCCTTGGCAAAACGCAGCTGGGCGCTGTCGCCGATGGCCGTGTGTTCACCGCCTTCGAAGCGCGCCTGGGGCTTGCCCTTGAGCGCGCTGTCGAACGCCGTTGGCTGGTGATACTTGAGGGTGTGATGACCTTCGGCGAGAAGAATCACCGCCGCGCCATCGCCCGGAATGGCGATGCCTTGTTCGGTGAAGAGGGTATCCAGCTCGGCAATGACCTTGCCGTCGTGCAGCAGGAAATCCTGCGCGTGCTGTGGAGTGGCTGACATGTCTGGCTCCTTGATATGTCGTTTTTATCGTTCAAATTGACTGTATATACATACAGTTAAAGTTGAGCTTAGATGAAAAATTTCCTACGTCAAGGAGGGATATTCTTGTGGGATCGGCTGAGCGATTCTTGTTGACCTTTATTATTTAAGTTGTACGATGACGTACGACATCAGCCAGTCTGCGCTGTCTCTTTCATCACAACGTGCTTCCCAGGGTGTTCGAATAATGAATCCACAAGAACTGAAGTCCATCCTCTCCTCCGGCCTGCTGTCCTTTCCGGTGACCGATTTCAATGCCCAGGGCGATTTCCATCGCGCCGGCTACGTCAAGCGCCTGGAGTGGCTGGCCCCTTACGGCGCCACCGCGCTGTTCGCCGCCGGCGGTACCGGTGAATTCTTCTCCCTGGCAGCCAGTGAATATTCCGAAGTGGTGAAAACCGCCGTCGATACCTGCGCCGGCAGCGTGCCGATCCTCGCCGGTGTCGGTGGCGCGACCCGCCAGGCCATCGAGTACGCCCAGGAAGCCGAGCGTCTTGGCGCCAAGGGCCTGCTGTTGCTGCCGCACTACCTGACCGAAGCCAGCCAGGAAGGCGTTGCGGCCCACGTTGAAGCGGTGTGCAAGTCGGTGAAGATCGGCGTGGTGGTGTACAACCGCAACGTCTGCCGCCTGACCGCGCCGCTGCTGGAACGTCTGGCCGAGCGCTGCCCGAACCTGATCGGCTACAAGGATGGCCTGGGCGATATCGAACTGATGGTGTCGATCCGTCATCGTCTCGGCGATCGTTTCAGCTACCTGGGCGGCCTGCCGACCGCGGAAGTCTATGCCGCGGCCTACAAGGCCCTCGGTGTTCCGGTCTACTCCTCGGCGGTGTTCAACTTCATCCCGAAAACCGCGATGGATTTCTACCACGCCATTGCCCGGGACGATCACGCCACCGTCGGCAAGATCATCGACGACTTCTTCCTGCCCTACCTGGATATCCGCAACCGCCGCGCCGGCTATGCTGTGAGCATCGTCAAGGCCGGGGCGAAGATCGTCGGTTATGACGCCGGTCCCGTGCGCACGCCGCTGACCGATCTGCTGCCGGACGAATACGACGCCCTGGCCGCGCTGATCGACAAGCAAGGCGCACAGTAAGAACGAATAAACAGGCCGCTGAGCAATCAGCGGCTTTTTCGGTTCAGGAGGTTTTCCGTGGCAGATGCAAAACGTTTCGACAACTACATCGGTGGCCAATGGGTCGCCGGTGCCGAGTACTCGGCCAATATCAACCCGTCGGATCTGTCCGATGTGATTGGCGAGTACGCCAAGGCTGACCTGGTCCAGGTGCAGTCGGCCATCGACGCCGCTCGTGAGGCGTTCCCGGCCTGGTCCACTTCCGGCATCCAGGCCCGCAGCGATGCGCTGGATAAAGTCGGTTCGGAAATTCTCGCCCGTCGTGAAGAGCTGGGTAACCTGCTGGCCCGGGAAGAGGGCAAGACCCTGCCCGAAGCCATTGGCGAAGTGAGCCGTGCCGGTAATATCTTCAAGTTCTTCGCCGGTGAGTGCCTGCGTCTCTCCGGCGACTACCTGCCGTCGGTACGTCCCGGCGTCAACGTCGAAGTGACCCGTGAAGCGCTGGGCGTGGTCGGCCTGATCACCCCATGGAACTTCCCGATCGCGATTCCGGCCTGGAAGATCGCTCCGGCCCTGGCCTACGGTAACTGCGTGGTGCTCAAGCCGGCCGAACTGGTTCCGGGTTGTGCCTGGGCCCTGGCGGAAATCATTTCCCGCGCCGGTTTCCCGGCCGGTGTGTTCAACCTGGTGATGGGCAGCGGCCGTCTGGTCGGCGACGCCATGGTCAACAGCCGGAAAGTCGACGGCATCAGCTTCACCGGTTCGGTCGGCGTCGGCCGGCAGATCGCGGTCAACTGTGTATCGCGCCAGGCCAAGGTGCAGTTGGAGATGGGCGGCAAGAACCCGCAGGTCATCCTCGATGACGCCGACCTCAAGCAGGCCGTCGAGCTGGCGGTGCAGAGCGCGTTCTACTCCACCGGCCAACGTTGCACGGCGTCCAGCCGTTTGATCGTCACCGCCGGAATTCATGACAAGTTCGTCGAAGCCATGGCCGAGCGCATGCGTTCGATCAAGGTCGGCCACGCCCTCAAAAGCGGTACCGACATTGGTCCTGTGGTGTCCCAGGCGCAACTGGAGCAGGATCTGAGCTACATCAACATCGGCCAGTCCGAAGGCGCACGCCTGGTCTCCGGCGGTGAGCTGGTGACTTGCGATACCGAAGGCTATTTCCTCGCGCCGACACTGTTTGCCGACAGCGAAGCCTCGATGCGCATCAGCCGCGAAGAGATCTTCGGCCCGGTGGCCAACATCGTCCGCGTCGCCGATTACGAAGCCGCGCTGGCCATGGCCAACGACACCGAGTTCGGCCTTTCCGCCGGTATCGCCACCACTTCGCTGAAGTACGCCAACCACTTCAAGCGCCACTCCCAGGCGGGGATGGTGATGGTCAACCTGCCGACGGCGGGCGTGGATTACCACGTGCCGTTCGGCGGGCGCAAAGGTTCGTCCTACGGTTCCCGCGAGCAAGGTCGCTACGCCCAGGAGTTCTACACCGTGGTCAAAACCAGCTACATCGGTTCATAACCCGCTTTACCCGCACGGGGCTCTTGCCTGAAGCCTCGTGCGGTACATCACTGAATGTTTTACCCGCGTAAAAAAATAAAGAGTGGGAGTACATCTACATGCAAGCGACCAAGCAGACACACGTCCGCTATTTGATATTGCTCATGCTGTTCCTGGTGACCACGATCAACTACGCCGACCGTGCCACCATCGCCATTGCCGGCTCCAGCCTGCAAAAAAGCCTCGGCATCGACGCCGTCACCCTCGGTTATATCTTCTCCGCCTTCGGCTGGGCCTATGTGCTCGGGCAGATTCCCGGCGGCTGGCTGCTCGACCGTTTCGGCTCGAAAAAAGTCTACGCACTGAGCATCTTCACCTGGTCGCTGTTCACCGCCATGCAAGGTTATGTCGGCGAGTTCGGTGTCTCCACCGCGGTGGTCGCGCTGTTCATGCTGCGCTTCCTGGTGGGCCTGGCCGAAGCGCCATCCTTTCCCGGTAACGCCCGTATCGTCGCGGCCTGGTTCCCCACCGCCGAACGCGGCACCGCCTCGGCGATCTTCAACTCCGCGCAATACTTCGCCACCGTGCTGTTCGCGCCGCTGATGGGCTGGATCGTGTACACCTTCGGCTGGCAGCATGTGTTCCTGGTGATGGGTTGCCTGGGCGTGGTGTTCTCGCTGATCTGGCTGAAAGTTATCCACAGCCCGCGCCAGCACCCGATGATCAACGACGCCGAGTTCAACCATATTGCCGAGAACGGCGGCATGGTCGACATGGACCAGGGCAAGGCCGCCGGTGGCGGTCCGAAGTGGGACTACGTGCGCCAGTTGCTGACCAACCGCATGATGCTCGGTGTCTACCTCGGCCAGTACTGCATCAACGGCATCACCTATTTCTTCCTGACCTGGTTCCCGGTGTACCTGGTGCAGGAACGCGGCATGACCATCCTCAAGGCCGGCTTTATCGCGTCCTTGCCGGCCATCTGCGGTTTTATCGGCGGTGTGCTGGGCGGGATCATTTCCGACTACCTGCTGCGCCGCGGCCATTCCCTGACCTTCGCCCGCAAGGCGCCGATCATTGGCGGCCTGTTGCTTTCGACCACCATCGTCGCCTGCAACTATGTGGACATCGAATGGATGGTGGTGGGCTTCATGGCCCTGGCCTTCTTCGGCAAGGGCGTGGGTGCGCTGGGCTGGGCGGTGGTTTCCGATACCTCGCCGAAGCAGATTGCCGGTTTGAGTGGCGGCCTGTTCAACATGTTCGGCAATATCGCCTCCATCACCACGCCGATCGTGATCGGCTACATCATCAGCGCCACTGGTTCGTTCAAGTGGGCCCTGGTGTTTGTCGGCGCCAATGCGTTGTTGGCGGTGATCAGCTATGTGGTGATCGTCGGTGAGATCAAGCGTGTCGAACTGCGCGATCCGCCCGCCGGTCCCAAGCTCAATAGCGAGCCCCGTCTGTCCCAAGCCCATTCCTGAGGAGCGGCGTCATGCAGTTGATTGAACATTCCGACTCGCCGCGCTATATCCGCCTGCACGAGCGGGACAATGTGGTGATCGTGGTCAATGACCAGGGTGTACCTGCCGGTACCGAGTTCCCGGACGGCCTGGTGACCCGCGAGCACATTCCCCAGAGCCACAAGGTGACGCTGGTGGATATCGCCGAGGGCGGCGAAGTGATCCGCTACGGCCAGGTTATCGGTTATGCGTTGCTGCCGATTCCCCTGGGCAGTTGGGTCAAGGAAGATCAACTGCGCATGCCTACCGCGCCGCCGCTGGACAGCCTGCCGCTGTCCACCGATGTGCCGGCGGCCCAGGCGCCGCTTGAGGGTTTCACCTTCGAAGGTTATCGCAATGCCGACGGTACCGTCGGTACGCGCAATATCCTCGGTATCACCACTACGGTGCAGTGCGTCACTGGTGTGCTGGACCATGCGGTCAAGCGCATCAAGGATGAATTGCTGCCCAAGTACCCCCATGTCGATGATGTGGTGGCATTGACCCACAGCTATGGCTGCGGCGTGGCGATTACCGCGACCGACGCCTATATTCCGATCCGCACCGTGCGCAACCTGGCGCGCAACCCGAACCTGGGCGGCGAAGCGCTGGTGATCAGCCTGGGCTGCGAGAAGTTGCAGGCCGGCCAGGTGATGCACGAGGGCGACAGCTCGGTGGATCTGAGTGAGCCCTGGTTGTATCGGCTGCAGGATTCCAGTCATGGTTTTACCGAGATGATCGAGCAGATCATGGCGCTGGCGGAGACCCGTCTGAAGAAGCTCGATCTGCGGCGTCGGGAAACCGTGCCGGCGTCGGAGCTGATCCTCGGCATGCAGTGTGGCGGCAGTGATGCGTTTTCCGGGATCACCGCCAACCCGGCCTTGGGTTATGCCTCCGACCTGCTGCTGCGGGCCGGGGCGACGGTGATGTTTTCCGAAGTGACGGAAGTACGCGATGCGATCTACCTGCTGACCTCGCGGGCGGAAAACCTGCCGGTGGCCGAGGCGCTGGTGCGTGAGATGGATTGGTACGACCGCTACCTGGCCAAGGGCGAGGCGGACCGCAGCGCGAATACCACGCCGGGGAACAAGAAGGGCGGGTTGTCGAATATTGTCGAGAAGTCCCTGGGCTCCATCGTCAAGTCCGGCAGCAGTGCGATCAACGGCGTGCTTGGCCCTGGCGAACGTTTTACGCGCAAGGGCCTGATCTTCTGCGCGACGCCGGCCAGTGATTTTGTCTGCGGCACCTTGCAGCTGGCGGCCGGGATGAACCTGCATGTGTTCACCACCGGGCGGGGTACGCCTTATGGGCTGGCAATGGCACCGGTGGTGAAGGTTTCGACCCGTACCGAGCTGGCACAACGTTGGCCGGACCTGATCGATATCGATGCCGGGCGGATTGCCACCGGGCGGGCAACGATCGAGGACCTGGGTTGGGAGTTGTTCAACTACTACCTGGATGTCGCCAGCGGCCGGAAAAAGACCTGGGCCGAGCAGCACAAGCTGCACAACGACATTACCTTGTTCAATCCGGCGCCGATTACCTGAGTCTCAAGGACGCCATCAATCCTGTAGGAGCATGGCTTGCCAGCGAAGGGGCCCGTAAGATCGCCAAAAGCTTCGCGGGCAAGCCCTGCTCCTACAGGTTATTTGGCGTTTTCAATATCTCACTTCCTTAACTGACTGGTATTTGAGCAACCCCGCTCGCCACATTGTGGTGTTTTTAAAACACCGACCAACCAATCCGCTCGCTCAGCAGCTCCAACGCCGCCATCCCCACCAGCGAGTTGCCGGCCGCATTCAGCTCCGGTGCCCAGACGCACACGGTAAAGCGCCCCGGCACCACCGCGACAATCCCGCCACCCACGCCGCTCTTGCCCGGCAAGCCGACGCGATAGGCAAAGTTCCCGGCCTCGTCATACAGCCCGCTGGTGGCCATGATCGAGTTGACCTGCTGGGTCTGGCGCCGGGTCAGGATCTGCTCGCCGCTGTGCTTGCAGAAGCCGTCATTGGCCAGGAAACCGAACGCCCGCGCCAGGTCGATGCAGTTCATGCGCAGGGCACAGTGGCTGAAATAGCTGCGCAGCACGGCTTCGACATCGTTGTGAAAATTGCCGAATGACTGCATCAGATAGGCCATGGCCGCGTTGCGCGCCCGGTGCTGGTACTCCGACTCGGCCACCTTGCCGTCCACCATGACCTGCATATTGCCCGACAGGCGCCGGGCGAAATCGCGCATCGACAGCGCCGGCGCGGCGAAGCGCGATTGATTGATATCGCAGATCACCAGGGCGCCGGCGTTGATAAACGGGTTACGTGGACGACCGCGTTCGAACTCCAGCTGCACCAGCGAGTTGAACGGCTGTCCGGAGGGTTCATGGCCCAGCCGCTCCCAGATGGCCTCGCCGGAGTGGTTGATCGCCTGCACCAGGCTGAAGACCTTGGAAATACTCTGGATCGAGAACGGCGTCTGTGCGTCGCCGGCGCAGAACATTTCGCCGTCGTTGCCATACACGGCAATACCCAACTGATTGGCCGGCACATCCGCCAGCGCCGGAATGTAATTGGCCACCTTGCCCTGGCCGATCAAGGGCCGGACTTCATCGAGGATCTCGTTCAACAGCGCTTGCATGCTCGGGCTCGCAGTCACTTCCCGCCGGGTTGCGGGGCTACATGCTGCTAGACGCCGCGTGCGGGCTTCGGAGCACAGTTTTTACGCTCGGGGTTGAGCCGTTGGCGCCTGTGTGGACCGGATCAGTTCGTACTCGTTGAGACCGGAGCAGAGGCGGGGGTAAACTGCCTGCCCCGTGTAATGTCTGTTGGCTGGAGCCGGTAATGCGCAAAGATAAGAAACAGGTGATTGGTGACGAGATCGGCGATGCGCAGATCAAGTTGTTTCTCGATTTCGAGCCGGTCGACGCCACTTCGCCGTCCCTGCACAAACTGATCAAGGCCTATCGTGGCCTGCGTATCGACGATTTCGAGCGCTTCCTGGGGTTCTTCAAGGAAGCCGGTTACGACCTCGACGGTAAAGACGAGCACGGCCAGGACTTCGTGAGCCTGATCCGCGACCAGCGTAATGCCGGCGACTATATCGAGTTGATCGACAAGGCTCGCGGGTAAGATTCAAGACCGCGTTGCCTGCATCGCGAGCAAGCTTGCTCCTACAATGCTGCGGCGAACCGATATTTTGCGTACGGCGCCATTCCTGTAGGAGCAAGCTTGCTCGCGATGAACGATAACGCGGGCTTTCGTTGAATCCTGATCAAAAAAAACGCCCCGCTCTTCAACCGAAGAGCGGGGCGTTTTTTGTCAGCGATCACCTCAAGCGTAGCTTTCGGTCTCGCTGCTCGGCTCAACCAGTTCCAGGCGAACGTTGTTCTGCGCATTGATCTGGCGATACAACGCTGCATCCGTCTCCAGGACTTTTTCCCGTGCCGGGAAAATTTCGTGGAGCTTGGCTGCCCACTCACCCTTGGCCTTGTCCGCGAAGCAGCGCTCGATCAGTTCCAGCATGATCGACACGGTCACCGAAGCGCCCGGCGATGCGCCGAGCAGGGCGGCCAGCGAACCGTCCTTCGCCGCCACCAGTTCGGTACCGAACTGCAGGACGCCGCCTTTCTTCGCGTCTTTCTTGATGATCTGTACCCGCTGGCCGGCCGTTTCCAGGCGCCAGTCCTCGGCTTTCACCTCCGGGTAGAAGCGGCGCAGGGATTCCAGGCGCTGCTCCATGGACTGCATCACTTCGCTGATCAGGTACTTGGTCAGGTCCATGTTGTCACGGGCCACGGCCAGCATCGGGCCGATATTGCCGGCGCGTACCGACAGTGGCAGGTCCATCAGCGAACCGTGCTTGAGGAACTTGGTGGTGAAACCGGCATAGGGCCCGAACAGCAGGGATTTCTTGCCATCGACCACGCGGGTGTCCAGGTGCGGCACGGACATCGGTGGCGAACCCACGGCGGCCTGGCTGTAGACCTTGGCCTGGTGGTGCTTGACCACATCCGGGTTGTCGCAGCGCAGCCATTGGCCGCTTACCGGGAAGCCGCCGAAGCCCTTGCTTTCCTCGATGCCCGAAGCTTGCAGCAGCGGCAAGGCCGCGCCACCGGCACCGAGGAAGACGAACTTGGCATCGACGTCACGGCTGTTGCCGCTGTTCACATCCTTGATGCTTACGGTCCAGCCGGCGCCATTGCGCTTGAGGCCGGTGACGCGCTTGCAGTACTTGACCTGGGCATCGGGTGTGCTGGTCAGGTGCTTGAGCAACTGATTGGTCAGGGCGCCGAAGTTGACGTCGGTGCCTTTCATCACGCGGGTCGCGGCAATCGCCTCGTCGGCCGCGCGGCCCGGCATCATCAGCGGCATCCACTCGGCCATCTTCGCGCGGTCTTCGGTGTATTCCATCTCGGCGAAGGCATGGTGCGGATGCATGGCTTCAAAGCGCTTCTTGAGGAAGTCCACGCCTTTTTCGCCCTGGACGAAACTCAGGTGCGGCACCGGGCTGATGAAGGATTTGCACGAGCCGAAGGTGCCTTTCTGGGTCAGATAGGCCCAGAACTGCTTCGACACCTCGAACTGGGTGTTGATGTGCACGGCTTTCTTGATGTCGATGGAGCCGTCAGCCGCCTGCGGCGTGTAGTTCAGCTCGCACAGCCCGGCATGGCCGGTGCCGGCGTTGTTCCACGGGTTGGAACTCTCCGCGGCACCGGAATCCATCAGCTCGACGACTTCCAGCTTGATCGCGGGGTCGAGCTCCTTGAGCAGCACCGCAAGGGTGGCACTCATGATGCCGGCCCCAACCAGGACCACATCAACTGCTTCGTTATGCGCCATTAACGCGTCTCCAAAATCTGCAGCACCACATTGACGGCATGGCTGCCGGGCATGGGCGGGGCACGTTTGACGTTAGCCCAGCAATGACCCGACCAGGATGGCCATGTCCGATTCTTCGCAATTTCTTGCAACTTCAGCGGACGCTGCCGGTGGGCCCAAGGTGCGTATGAACGCATGTGTGGGCAACACGGGCAATTCGACTTATGGTCAAGAGCGTCCGATTCGTGCAACCAAATCCGTAAGCGAACAGGCGTCAAGCACCTGTCGGGGTGTATCGGGTCCTGTGTGATGAGGTCGTTGGGGACGCTGATGGTGCCTGTTCAGACGCGAAACTATTCATTTGTTCGCCACACTCTCGTGAAGTTGTGAAAACCCGTTTTTTCACGCTCTTTTGAAGACGTGAACCTCAAAAAAGGGCTGCCGCGGTCTGTCACCGGGCCCGCGGTGCGAATACCCGCCGGGAAGGGCAGGCGGCACGGGCCAACAACTCAGTGAGCGAGCACAAGGGCAGCTCTGGCAGATTCGCTGAAAACGGTGGTTTGCGCAGGTAACGGCAAGCTCGCCGGCTTCACTCGATCTGTGTGGGCGGCTCTCTGTGGGCAATACGAAGGTGCCGATGCAAGCGCATTGGCGGTGCTGCGAGGCCCGATCAGGAGACGTCCTTATAATCGGGGGGAGATTGTAACTAAGAAACGGGGGGAAATGGTCGTGTTTAATGACTTTTATTCGACATCTGGTCAGATGCCGGGCAGCGGCATCGTTCAGAGGCCGTGCGCAGGGTTGCAGAACCCTGTGACAGGCTTGTGACGGGAACGCTGGCCGGCCGGGTTTGTCAGACTTTTCAGCAAGCCGTGGTGGCGCTGGTGAGCGACGCCCGGGCCCCGCTATACTCAGCATCTGAATGATGCCTGGTCCTTGGAGAGATGAGCATGTTGCAACGCCTGTTGTTCGGTTTGATCACTGTAACCAGTTTGACACTTGTCGGCTGTGCCAACAGCCCGCAACAACTCAGCCCGCAGCCCACGCTCACTACTCAACTGGCGCCGGTCGGTCATGGCCAGCCGGTGGTGGTGCGGGTGGTGGACGGTCGTCGTTCGCCGGTATTGGGCACGCGGGGCGGTCTGTACCCTGAAACCAGCGCGATTACCGTGCAAGGCGCCGACCTGATCCCGAAACTGCAGGCCCAGGCTGAAGCGGCCGTGCGCCTGTTGGGTTTTACCCCTTCGCCGAATGCGATGAATGCGCCGACCCTGACCGTGACCTTGTCCGACCTGACCTATCAGTCGCCGAAAGAAGGCGTCTACGTGACCGAAGCGACCATCGGAGCCAACTTCCGCTCCGATGTGACCAACGCCAACCGTCGTTACAGCGGTAGCTACGGGGCGTCGTTGAACCAGCGTTTCGGCATGGCGCCGAACGAAGAGTCGAACACCAAGTTGATCAGCGACGTGTTGAGCGATGCGCTGACCCGGGTGTTCAAGGACCCGAAAATCGGCCAAGTGCTGAGCGAGTAAGCTGAGTGGTGTGGAGCCGGCTCACGCCGCCTCCACATAAAGATCCAGCATGCTCACTCCGGTCAGCAGATCGGCTTCCGGCAGGTCGGCGTGCTGGTGCCCGCCCAGGGCGCAATAGACCAGCCAATGGCGGTCCTGGACATTGAACGACATGGCGTCCACCAGGGCTTGCTGTTCGTCACTGGGGGCGATCAGATAAAGCCGATCCTGGTTTTCTGCGTGCAGCATGACAAGCTCCGTGGGCTATCGAGGGGCGACAGACTGGCTTGTTAAGGTGACGTTCCGGTGACAACGGAAATTAACCCGACCAACAGAAACAACAACGGCGCCCGTGGGCGCCGTTGTTGTTTGCAGATCTTGGCTATGGAAGCCCCAGACCGGCTTTGACCCGATACTGATTACGCACCGGCGTGGCGTATTGCTGCACCAGGTACGGACGGTGCTCGACCGGGCAGGCGTCCAGGCGTTCCTGCCATTGCGCCTGGGCCTTGGCCAGTTCGTCGGCGGCAAACACCTGGGCGGCGCCCGGTACCTGCAATTGCGGATCGGCGTCGCTCCACTGGGCATACGCCAGGTAATGCACCGGGAACAGGCGATAACCTTCGAGGATCTGCCGGTCCATTTCCGTGGCCAGGACCTTGGTGTCCTCGAACTCGCCGGTCAGTGGCGCGGCGAAATTCACATGGACCCGGCCCTTGTAGCCGGTGATGCCCTTGGCGATGCTGACGTCATCCTCGCCTGGCGCCTTGGTGTAGCTGCCGGTGGTGGCGCGGATATACAACTCGCGGGCCTTGGCCTGGTCGCAGGGATCATATTCGTAGCTGATGGACACGGGAGTCAGGTTCAGCGAACGGATGACCTCGGCGAACGGCTCGTCCTTGCGGCTCATGTGGAACATTTTCAGGATCGCCGATTCGGTACGGTCATCACCGTCCTTGGCCCGGCCTTCGGCCTGGGCGATCCAGATCGACTGGCAATCATGACGGATCGAATGGTTGATATAGGCCGAGAGCAATTGATAGGCGGCCATCTTTTCCCGCCGTCCGGCGATCGAGCGGTGCACGATAAAGCTCTTGTTCAGGCGCATCAGGTCGCTGACAAACGGCTTCTGCAGCAGGTTGTCACCGATGGCGATACGCGGTGTGGGCAAACCGGCGTGATACACGGCATAGTTGACGAACGCCGGGTCCATCACGATGTCCCGGTGGTTGGCCAGGAACAGGTAGGCCTGGCCTGACTTGAACTGTTCGACGCCGGTGTAGGTGACGCCGTCGGTGGCGCGCTCGATGGTCTGGTCGACGTAGACCTCGACCTTGTCCTGCAAGGTGGCGACCGAGGTCACGCCGGCGAACTCACGGCGCAGGCGGTGGGCGATCAAGGGTCTGAGCAGCCAGCCGAAGGCACCGGCCAGGCGCGGGAAGCGGAAGTGGGTGAGGATATCTAGAAACGCCTGGTCGCCGAACAGCCGGGCCATGACGGCCGGTACTTCACTGTCGTCGTAAGGTCGGATGGTATCGAATTCGCCCATATTCTCTCTTGTTGGAAACGGCTAGGGTAAGTAGAGGTTTGAGTGATAAATAACAAAGCCCGGTCTGGAAAATAAAGCCCAGACATAAAATAGCCTTGCAAATAGACCGGCGATTATACGCACAAGTCACTTCGGAGGCCGCGATGCTGGAAACTGAGCGTTACGAATGTCCCTATTGTGGTGAAATCGGTGAGGCGGTGCTGGATGTATACAGCGGCGACCAGACCTATATCGAGGACTGCGCGGTGTGCTGTCGACCGATCACCTTTGTCCTGCAGACCGATGGCGAGGAATGGATGCTCGACGTTTACAGCGAGAACGAGCGATGAGGGCGCCCCCATGCAGCGTATCTACGAGCCGGAAAACCTGATGGAAGGCGAGCTGCTGCAAGGCATGCTCGCCAGTGAAGGGATTCAGGCGCACCTGGCGGGGCGTGACTTGCTGGGTGGGGTAGGGGAGTTGCCGGTCTTCGGCTTACTGGCCCTGGCGGTGGACAATGACCAGGCGCAATGCGCGCGGGAGCTGATCGCCGCGTACAATGCGGCGTTGCCGCTGGCCGGCGACGAGCCGGAGAGTTTTCCGGATGTGCTGGTCTGTTAGTTTCTTGAAAGCACCGCGCACCTTGTGGGAGCCGGCTTGCTGGCGATGGTGTCCGTCAGGGCGCTGCAAGGCTCAAGGGCCTCATCGCCGGCAAGCCAGCTCCTACAGGGACTGTGTTGTACCTTGATTGCCCCGCGTTTTTGAAAAGAGCCGTATTGCCCCATGTGTGGACGTTATGCCCTGTTTCGCTGGAACCCCACCTTCGCGGCCTTGCCCGGCTTTCCCGCCGACCAGCAGGCGCAGTGGAATATTTCGCCCAATGACTCGGTGCTGATCCTGCGTGCCGCCGAGGGGCAGCGTGAGCTGGCCCGTGCCCGCTGGGGGCTGACCCCGGCGTGGCTGACCGATCTGTCGAAGACACCGGCCCATGCCCGGGCCGAAACCCTGGCCGAGCAGCCGATGTTTCGCCAGGCGTTCCGCGAGCGGCGTTGCCTGCTGCCGGCCAACGGTTTCTACGAGTGGCGCGGAACCCAGCGCAAGCGGCCTTATTGGCTGACGCCGGCGGAAGGGTCGAGCCTGTTTTTTGCGGCGATCTGGGAGGCCTATCCGGTGGATGGGCATGTCTGGTTGAGCACCGCGGTGGTGACCCAGGCGGCGTCGAATCAGCGGCGGCCGCTGATCCTGGATGCGGCGGGGCAGGAAACCTGGTTGTCGGCGCAGGCCTCCATGACAGATTTGCAGGCGCTGCTGGCCAGCCCCCAGGCGCCCTTGCGCGAGCGGGTGCTGGCCAATCTGGTGAACGATCCGAAGCTCAATGCGCCGGAGTGCCTGACGCCGGGTTGATTCGGTGAAGTCCTACACCCTGAACTGATTGATCAATCGCCGCTGCTGCTCCGCCAGCTTGGTCAATTGCGCACTGGCCGCGCTCGACTCGTCGGCGCCGCCCGCTACTTCATTGGCCACCTGACCGATATTGATCACGTTGCGGTTGATGTCGTCGGCCACCGCGCTCTGTTCCTCGGCCGCGCTGGCGATCTGGGTGTTCATGTCGTTGATCACCGACACCGCCTGGGTGATGCTTTCCAGCGCCTGGGCCGCCTTGGCCGCGTGCTGCACGCTTTCGTCGGTCTTGGCCTGGCTGTCTTCCATGACCTTGACCACGTCGCGGGTACCTTGCTGCAACTGCTGGATCATCGACTGGATTTCTTCCGTGGCCTTCTGGGTCTTCTGCGCCAGGTTGCGCACCTCGTCGGCCACCACCGCAAAGCCCCGGCCCTGCTCGCCGGCCCGGGCCGCTTCGATGGCGGCGTTGAGCGCCAGCAGGTTGGTCTGTTCGGCAATGCCACGGATGGCCGTCAGGATCGCATTGATGTTCTCGCTGTCCTTGGCCAGGGTCTGCACCACGCTGACCGCGCGGCCGATCTCCAGGGCCAGGGCGCCGATGGAGGTCGAGGTGTCCTTGACGATGCGCATCCCGTCGCTGGCGGCCATGTCGGCATGGCTGGCGGCCTGGGCCGCCTGGGTCGCATTGCGCGCCACGTCCTGGGCGGTGGCGGTCATTTCCTGCACGGCGGTGGCCACTTGGTCGATCTCGGCCATCTGCTTGTGCACGCCCTGGTTGGTCCGGATCGCGATATCCGCGGTGTGTTCGGAGGAGTCGCTGACACTCTGCACCGAGGTCACCACCTGGGTGATCATCGCCTGCAACTTGATCAGGAAGGTGTTGAAACCCTTGGCGATCGAGCCCAGTTCGTCGGCACGGTCGCTGGTCAGGCGCCGGGTCAGGTCGCCTTCGCCCTGGGCGATGTCGTCGAGCATGGCGACCATCTGCTTGAGGGGACGGGCGATGCCGTGACCCACCAGCCAGATCACCAACAGGCCCAGGCCAGCGATCACCAGGCCGACCATGGCCATGCCGAAGACATCGGCCTTGCGCTGGGTGTCGAGGTCGCCTTGCAGCTTGTGCAGGTCAGCCATGACGGCGTCCAGCGGCAGCTGCATCATCAGGGTCCAGCGCGCGTCGGTCTGGCCGATGCCGAAGGGCAGGTAGAGCTCGATGGTGCCTTTGTCCTTGTCGACGTTATAGGTCACTTCGCCGCGATTGAGCTTGCCCATGGTCGCGACCTTGTCGGCCCCGAGCACGTCCCCGGCCTTCTCGCCGAATTTGCTTGAGTCCTTGGTGTAGGCCACCAGGCGACCGTTGCTGCCCACCAGCGCCATGTTGCCGGCACCGCCATAGAGTTTCTGGTTGGCGGCCAGCAGCATGTCCTGGATGAAGTTCACCGACAGGTCGGCGCCGACGATGCCCTGGAACGCGCCGTTGAGCAGGATCGGTTGGATAAAGGAGGCAAGCATGACCATCTTGTCGCCGACCTTGTAGGGCGCCGGGTCGATCACGCAGGACTTCCTGGTTTCCTTGGAGCACAGGTAGTACTCGCTGGCGCGGATGCCGGTGGAGAGCAGTTTCTGGTCGTCCACATCCACCAGGCTCGACTCGCCGAGGGTGCCGTCGTCGTTACGGAACCACCAGGGCAGGAAGCGGCCGTCCTTGGGGTCGATACCGGCGACCTTGGTGTCGACATAGGCGGCGTCGTTGTGGTCCAGGGCGTTCTTTTCCCAGCCGATATAGGTGCCGAGAATCTTCGGGTTCTGCTGGACGTTTTCCTTGACCAGGCTGATCAGTTGTTCGCGGCTGAGGCTCAAGGCGGGCTTGCCGTCGGCGCCGGTGGTGCCGATCAGGCTGTTGACCCGGACCAGGCCGCCGGCAATCAGCAGCGGCGCTTCGAGTTCGCGCTGGATCTGGCTGACCTGGGTGCGGGCCAGCGCATCCAGGCGCTGCTGGATCACCTGTTCGAATTGCGCCTGGGTGCGCTGTTGCACCATGTCCTGGGTCCTGGCCCCGGAAAACAGGGCGTAGACCACCAGGGCCCCGACCACGCTGAGGATAATGGCCCCGGCCAGGGCCGCGACGGAAAACTGGATCGACTTGAATTTCATGGGAGCCCCGGACGCAAGGAGTGACAACTGCCAATTTGTATCGGCCGGGCTTTTCACAGGCATGAGGGGCGGTCGCTGAAATGGCTGTTTTGAATGTGTCTGTGTCGCAAATGGATAGGTGCGGGATGTGGTTCGCCGTGGCTTGGGCGGGTTTATGAATCTTTTCCTACGAAACGTGCGGGATGTATCCGAAGTTGATGTGCTACACGTCGTTTGTATCTGGTATTGATACAAATCACCGCCTAGGATAGCCGCAGTCTTCAAGGAGAGTGTTCATGGCTAGAGCTTGGGTGTTGGGCGCGTTGAGCGCGAGTTTGCTGTTGGGCGGGTGCCAGGCTGTCAACACCACCAACGGTGGGGCGGTCGGGGTTGAGCGCAAGCAGTACATGTTCAGCCTGCTGTCGAGCCAGCAAGTCGACCAGATGTACGCGCAGTCGTATCAGAAGACCCTGGGGGAGGCGGGTGGCAAGGGCGTTCTGGACAAGACCAGCGCCAATGCCAAGCGGGTCCAGGCGATCGCCAAGCGCCTGATCGCCCAGGCGCCGACCTTCCGTCCGGATTCGGCGCAATGGCAGTGGGAGGTCAATCTGATCAAGAGTGACGAGCTCAATGCCAACTGCGGTCCTGGCGGCAAGATCATCTTTTACAGTGGCCTGATCGATAAGCTCAAGCTGAGTGACGACGAGATTGCCGCGGTGATGGGTCATGAAATTGCCCACGCCTTGCGCGAGCACGGGCGTGAAGCGATGTCCAAGGCTTATGGGGTCGAGAT
This sequence comes from Pseudomonas gingeri, assembly GCF_013385425.1. Lineage (GTDB taxonomy): Bacteria > Pseudomonadota > Gammaproteobacteria > Pseudomonadales > Pseudomonadaceae > Aquipseudomonas > Aquipseudomonas gingeri_D. The sequence continues at coordinate 241,516 of NZ_JACAQA010000004.1, forward strand.
GGCGAAGCAGGGCGCGGGCGCCTTGTTCGGCCTGGGACAGGACAGCCTGGCGCTGGCCGATACCGTGGCCAACTACGGCATGACCTTGCCCAACAGCCGGGCCAATGAGAACGAGGCGGACCTGATCGGCCTGGAGCTGGCGGCTCGCGCCGGCTACAACCCGAACGCGGCCATCAGCCTGTGGAACAAGATGGGCAAGGCGGCTGAAGGCGCACCGCCGGAGTTCATGAGCACCCACCCGGCGTCCGATAGTCGTATTGCTTCGTTGGAGGCAGCGATTCCGAAGGTGATGCCGTTGTATCAGCAGGCCAGGAAGTCCTGACCCTGTGTAGCGAGAGGGCAAACCCTCTCGCCACAAGGAACCTGCTTTAGATCCAGCCGCTGCTCTGCATCGCCTTGTACACCGCGACCACCGCGAGGATGAAGAACGCTGTCGCCGCCAGCCGGCGGATCAGGGTCAGCGGCAGTTTGTCGGCGGCGAAGTTGCCCGCCAGTACCACCGGGACGTTGGCAATCAGCATGCCCAGGGTGGTGCCGATGATCACCAGCCACAGCTCCGGATACTGCGCCGCCAGCATCACCGTGGCGATCTGGGTCTTGTCACCGATTTCCGCGAGGAAGAACGCGATCAGGGTGGTCAGGAACGGGCCGAACTTGCGCGCCGTGGTGGTCTCGTCATCGTCGATCTTGTCCGGCACCAGGGTCCACAGGGCGGTGGCGGTAAAGCTCGCCGCGAGGATCCAGTGCAGCACCGCATCGGAGAAGAAACTGCCGAACCAGGCGCCTACCGCGCCGGCTGCCGCATGGTTGGCCAGGGTTGCCGCGACAATACCGGCAATGATCGGCCAGGGCTTGCGAAAGCGTGCAGCGAGAATGAGCGCGAGCAGCTGCGTCTTGTCGCCGATTTCGGCCAAGGCAACGATTGCAGTGGGGACGAGCAGGGAGTCCAGCATCAGGTTTTCCTAAGGGGCGGGTCGACACGGCTATGACACGTACAGCCTCCCCGCCCCGGGTAAGGTGTTCGTGTCATAGGTCTTGTCAAACCCTGGGCCCGTCTGTGCGGACCGTGGGTCGCATGCGCCATGGCCTGTTGACCAAGTATGTTGACGCATGCCGGACGAGCGTGGCGCTCGTGGGAGACTACTCCCCTAGGACGGAGCGGATTCTGCCTAGGCGGAATCCATTGCGCAAGCCTTCTTTTTCAACCGCGCTTGGCGCTGTAGACCCGGAAGCCCTGTCCTTCGGCCTTGGTCACGCAGCGTCCGAGATGCTCTTCGATCAGTGGCTGATAACGTAGGAAACTGTTCGCCACCAGCCGAAGTTCGCCGCCGTTTTTCAGATGTTTTGCTGCTTTTCGCAACAAATTCTCCGTCGCCAGATAATCGGTGTGGACCCCGACATGGAACGGCGGATTGCTCAGGATCGCACTCAAACCCATGGGCGCGGCGTCGATGCCATCACCGGTCAGGACCTCAGCGTCGAGGCCGTTGGCGGCCAGGGTCAGGCGACTGCTGGCGGTGGCAAAAGCGTCGACGTCGAGCAGGATCACGTGGTTGTGCGGGTAACGCCGCTTCACGGCCGCGCCGAGGACACCGGCGCCGCAACCGAAGTCCAGCAGGTTGCCGCTCGGCAGTTTGTCCAGGTGTTCCAGCAACAGGGCACTGCCGCGATCCAGCCGGCCGTGGCTGAATACCCCGGGTAGGCTGACCACCTTGAGCGACCCTTCGGCCAGGTCCAGCTGGTAATGTTGCGCCAGGCTTTCCAGCGTTTTGGCGACCGGTGCTTCGGCCACGGTGACCTGCCACAGCTGGCAATGTCGGGCGCTGTCGAGCTTGCGCGGCTTGCCGAAGGGGTTGAGCTGCTTGGCCGCGCCTTCGATACCGCTGCGTTTTTCCCCGACCAGGAACACCTCGCCACCCGGCAGGCGCGAGGCGATGGCGTTGAGCAGGTAGTCGGTCAGGTCCTTGGACTTGGGCAGGAACACCACGGCGCTGTCGAACGGGATCTCGGGGATATGCACGCCAAAATGGCTGCGGCCTTCGAAGCGCGCCTCCAATGCCGCCTGATCGCCGGCGTGCCAGCACCAGCCGTGGGCGTTGGGCAGGCGTCCGAGCAGGTCGTCGGCGGGCAGCCCGGCGAGCAACAGCTTGCCCTGGAAATAATCGGCCTGACGAAGCAGTACTTCACTGCGCGGATCCATGGTCTGCTCCCTGAAAAAAGTGCCGCAGTCTATCAACTGACAACCCGCAACGCTGCCCCGTTGAAGAAACCCAGGGCGTTTTCCGCCAACTGGCCGACAATTCGTTGCCGGGCCTCGCGGCTGCCCCAGGCGTTGTGGGGGGTGACGATCAGGCGCGGAATGTCGCCGGCCAGCAGTGGGTTGCCGTTGGTTGGCGGTTCGACGCTCAGCACATCGGTGGCGGCGCCGCCCAGGTGGCCGCTGCGCAGGGCGTCGGCCAGGGCCAGTTCGTCGATCAGGCCGCCGCGGGCGGTGTTGACCACAAAGGCCCCGGGCTTGAGCTGCGCGAGTTCCGTGGCACCGATAAAGTGGCGGGTGTATTCGTTGAGCGGGCAGTGCAGGGTCAGCGCATCGACCTGCGGCAGCAATTGTTCCAGCGGCACGCGATCGGCCCGGGCCGGGCGACCGGGAATCTGCCCGAGCAGCACACGCATGCCAAAGGCTTCCGCCAGCCGCGCCACCGCGCCGCCGAGTTCGCCATGGCCGAGCAGGCCGAGGGTCTTGCCCTCCAGCTCGACAATCGGGAAGTCCAGCAGGCAGAACTGCTTGGCCTGTTGCCAGCGACCTTCACCGACGGCTTTCTGGTAATCGGTCAGGCGCGTGGCCAGGGCCAGCAGCAACATCAGGGTGTGCTGGGCCACCGACGGCGTGCCATAACCCTGGCAATTGCTCACGGTAATGCCCTGGGCGCGGGCGGCGGCCAGGTCGACATTGTTGGTGCCGGTGGCGCTGATCAGGATCAGCTTCAACTCGGGGCAGGCGGCCAGGGTGGCGGCGGTCAACGGGACCTTGTTGCTGATGGCGACGCTGGCGCCTTTCAGGTGTTCGATGACCGTCTCCGGCGTGGTCGTGGCATACAGGCACAGCTCGTCGAAGCAGGCCCGCAGCGGATCGAGGTCAAGATCGCCGAGATCCAGGGAAGGGTGATCGAGAAATACCGCGCGGCGGGAGTTGCTCATCAACTGTACCTTTTGTGCTATTGGATGAACGCGTAAGGTGACGAGCCTAACAGACATATTCAGTTACCGAGGAGCCCATCGCCGTGTCCATCTACTTGACGGAATTCCTGACCGTTGCCCTGATTCACCTGCTGGCGGTGGCCAGTCCCGGCCCGGACTTTGCCGTGGTGGTGCGCGAGAGCGTGACCCATGGTCGACGTGCCGGCACCTGGACCGCGCTGGGCGTCGGCACGGCGATTTTCCTGCATGTGGGCTACTCGCTGCTGGGGATCGGCCTGATCGTGTCGCAATCGATCGTGCTGTTCAACGCCTTGAAATGGCTGGCGGCGGCCTACCTGCTGTACATCGGCTTCAAGGCCATCCGCGCCAAGCCGGCCCAGCCGGTGAGCGACGAGCTGGCCTTGCAGGTCGGTGAGCGCACCGCGCGCGGCGCCTTCACCTCGGGCTTCGTGACCAATGGCCTGAACCCCAAGGCCACGCTGTTTTTCCTCTCGCTGTTCACCGTGGTGATCAACCCGCACACGCCGCTACTGGTCCAGGCCGGCTACGGCGTTTACCTGGCCGTGGCCACCGCGCTGTGGTTCTGCCTGGTGGCGATGCTGTTCAGCCAGCAGCGTGTACGCGCCGGTTTCGCCCGCATGGGCCACTGGTTCGACCGGACCATGGGCGCGGTGCTGATCGCCATCGGCGTGAAGCTGGCCTTCACCGAGATGCATTGATCGAGCTGAACTGGTTCAGGGCATTCAGGTAGTCCCGCGGGTTGTCGCCAAGCAGGCGACGAAACATCGAACTGAAGGCCCGGGCGCTGCCATAGCCCAACACCTTGGCCACGTGCTGCACGCTTTCCCCGGCGATCAGGCGTGGCAAGGCCTCCATCAGGCGCAGTTGCTGGCGCCAGGCATTGAAATTCATCCGTACTTGCTGCTGGAACAGCCGCGCCAGGGTCCGGGTACTGGCGCCGACCTGCTGTGCCCAGTCTTCCAGGCTGTTGGGGTGGTCCGGGGTTTCCAGCAGGGCCAGGCAGATCCGTTGCAGGCGCCGGTCCGTCGGCATCGGGATATGCAGCGGCAGGTTCTCCAGGGCCGCCAGTTCCTCCAGCATAAGCTGCTGGATCAGCGGGTTTTTCGCCTGTTCCGGGCCTTGCACCGCACGCACGATCAACTCCCGCAGCAACGGCGTCACCGCCAGCACACAGCAACCGTGGAGGTTGGCCGGGGAATACTCGGCGGCGATAAATAACGACCGCATGCGCACTTCGCCGCTCATGAAAATCTCATGCTCGACCCAGGGCGGAATCCACACGGCGCGGGTTGGCGGGATGATCCACGCGCCTTCGGCGGTGACCAGGCGCATGACCCCGCACACGGCATAGAGCAACTGCGCTTCCTGATGGACGTGCAGTTCCTGGTGTGCGCCGTCGACGTAGTCGCGGGGATAGGCGCTGACTGGGCCGTGTAGGAAGTGGCTGATTAACATGTCCGATTCTACAAGTCTGTCTGGTTTGATGAGTTTGTTGGCAGAAATACGTTTTGTCGCCAACTTAGCATAACGGACCGATAACAATCCTGACGTGTGTGCCGCGATGAACCAACCCCGAAACGTAATCCGCTACATCAATGCCGCCCATGTGATCGACCACATGTTCATGCTGATTTATCCCGCCGCCGTGCTTGGCATGGGCCAGGCCTTCGGTCTCGACTTCGCCCAGATGATCGGCCTGTCCCTGGGCGGCTTCATTGCCTTCGGCGCCTGTTCGCTGCCGGCCGGCTGGCTGGGGGACCACTGGAGCCGGCGGAGCATGATGCTGCTGTTCTTCTTCGGCATCGGCGCCGCATCGATCTTTACCGGCCTGAGCAGCACGGCACCGATGCTGACCCTGGGGCTGACCCTGGTGGGCGTCTTCGCCGCGATCTACCACCCGGTGGGCACGGCGATGCTGGTCAGCTACGCGCAGAACCGTGGCCGTGAAATCGGCGTCAACGGCATGTGGGGCAACCTCGGCGTGGCGTTTTCGGCGCTGGTCACCGGCTTTCTGGTGGCGCAGTTCGGCTGGCGTTCGGCGTTTATCCTGCCGGGGGCGGTGTCGATCATCCTCGGTGTGCTGTTTGCCTTGCAGGTCCGCGAAGAACCGATCCCGCTGCAGCCCCATGTGAAACTGCGCAACGCCAGCGGCCAGCAGATCTCCATGATCATGGTGTTCAGCGTCCTGGCGCTGGTCACGGCCACCGGCGGGGTGGTGTTCAATGCCACCACCATGACCTACCCGAAACTGTTCCAGGAGCGCCTGCATGAGTGGCTCGCTTCGCCGCAGTTGCTCGGGGTGATCGTCAGCCTGGCCTACGCCTTTGGCGCGGTGGCGCAGTTGAGCATCGGGCGGATGCTCGACCGCATGAGCCTGAAGTGGCCGTTCGTGGTGCTGACCCTGTGCCAGGCACCCTTGCTGTTCGGCCTGGCCTACGTCGACGGCCTGTTGGTGATGGTCCTGGGCGCGGCGCTGATGTTCGTGGTGTTCGGCCAGGTGACGGTGAATGATGCGATGGTCGCCAATTTTGTCGCGCCGCAGTGGCAATCGCGGGTCTTTGCCTTGCGCTACTGCCTGTCGTTCGGGGCCAGCGCGACGGCCATTCCATTGATCGCCTTTGTCGAACCGCGCCAGGGTTTTGCCGGTCTGTACCTGATCCTCGCGGGCTTTGCCGCACTGACCTTTGTCGCCGCGCTGGTGTTTCCGCGCACCCCGGCCCAGCAGCCCGCCGGACAGCCGGCCTGAGCCTTGGCGAAGGTTTCCGTGGGTGCTGGCTGTGAGCTAGCACTCACGTTCGTCTGCAAATCATTCCTTTGGGTGATTTAGTGGATGCGCGGTGGCTCTAGAGTGCCTATCTTTAGCTTCGACCGTGCAGACAGACCAAGGAAGCTCCATGTTGCAGACTCGTATCATTCCGCCCGCCGAAGGGGCTTATCAATACCCCCTGTTGATCAAGCGCTTGCTGATGTCCGGCAGCCGCTACGAGAAAACCCGCGAGATCGTCTATCGCGACAAGCTGCGCTACAGCTATCCGACCTTGAGCGAGCGCGTCGCCCGCCTGGCCAATGTACTGACGGCGGCGGGGGTCAAGGCCGGCGACACCGTCGCGGTGATGGACTGGGACAGCCATCGCTACCTGGAATGCATGTTCGCCATCCCGATGATCGGCGCGGTGATCCACACCATCAACGTGCGTCTCTCGCCCGAGCAGATCCTCTACACCATGAACCACGCCGAGGACCGCTTCGTGCTGGTCAACAGCGAGTTCGTCGGCCTGTACCAGGCGATCGCCGGGCAACTGACCACGGTGGACAAGACCCTGCTGCTCACCGACACCGAGGACAAGAGCGCCGAGTTGCCGAACCTGGTGGGCGAATACGAGCAACTGCTGGCGGCGGCGAGCCCGGTCTACGACTTCGAGGATTTCGACGAGAACTCGGTCGCCACCACCTTCTACACCACCGGGACCACCGGCAATCCGAAAGGCGTGTACTTCACCCATCGCCAACTGGTGCTGCACACCATGGGCGTGGCGACCATCATGGGCAGTATCGACAGCGTGCGCCTGCTGGGTACCAACGACGTCTATATGCCGATCACCCCGATGTTCCACGTGCACGCCTGGGGCCTGCCCTATGTGGCGACCATGCTCGGGCTCAAGCAGGTCTATCCCGGCCGCTACGACCCTGAGCTGCTGGTGGAGCTGTGGCGCAAGGAAAAGGTCACGTTCTCCCACTGCGTGCCGACCATCCTGCAGATGGTGCTCAACGCCAAGGCGGCCCAGGGCACCGACTTCAAGGGCTGGAAGATGGTGATCGGCGGCAGTGCGTTGAACCGCACGCTGTATGAGACCGCCAAGAGCAGGGGCATTCAACTGACCGCCGCCTATGGCATGTCGGAGACCGGCCCGCTGGTGTCCTGTGCCCACCTGAGCGAAGAATTGATGGCCGGCAGCGAGGACGAACGCACCACCTACCGGATCAAGGCCGGTGTACCCGGGCCGTTGGTGGAGGCGGCGATTGTCGACGAGGACGGCAACTTCCTCCCGGCGGACGGCGAGACCCAGGGCGAACTGGTGCTGCGCGCACCCTGGCTGACCGAGGGGTATTACAACGAACCGCAGAAGGGCGCCGAGCTCTGGGCCGGCGGCTGGCTGCACACCGGCGACGTGGCGACCCTCGACAGCCTGGGGGTGATCGATATCCGCGATCGGATCAAGGACGTGATCAAGACCGGCGGCGAGTGGATCTCCTCCCTGGCCCTGGAAGACCTGGTCAGTCGTCATCCGTCGGTACGTGAAGTCGCGGTGGTGGGCATTGCCGATCCGCAATGGGGCGAGCGTCCGTTTGCCCTGCTGGTCTTGCGTGAAGGCCATGAAATCGGTGCCCGGGAGCTCAAGGAACACCTCAAGCCCTTCGTCGAGCAGGGGCACTTGAGCAAGTGGGCGATTCCGAGTCAGATCGCCCTTGTTACGGAAATTCCCAAGACCAGCGTCGGTAAACTGGACAAGAAGCGCATCCGTATTGATATCGTCCAATGGCAGGCCAGCAACAGCAGCTTCCTCTCGACCCTTTGAGGTGTCCCCACCACGCCCGAAAGGGCGTGGCAGCCCCACCAGGCAAGTGCTTGGCTTGTCGAATCCGAATTTTCAGTCATTCTTGCCCGCCGCTTTTCAGCGGCTTGGCGAACGCATTGTTTGTGCAGTGATCTCAGGGTGCAAATCACACTTTAGAGGGATCAAGCGGTACCACCTGCTGGATATAGTCCGCTGACGGATTTTCAGGAGTGGGGCGGGCCAGCGATAAGCCGCCACTTCGGGCGAGGGTTGGGAGTGTCTGCTTCCCTTTCGTCCGAGGCGTTCCTGAAGGTACTCACTGCCAAAACAATAAAGCACATGGAGTATGTCGATGATCGCGCTAAACCCGTTCTGGCGCCGGGCGAAACTGCCCTTGGCCGTCAGCCTCGCTTCTACGCTCGCCGGTCCCGCCTTTGGCGTCAGCTTCAATGTCGGTGAAATCGAAGGCAGCTTCGACTCGTCCCTGTCCCTGGGGGCCAGTTGGTCGACGCAGAATCCCAACAGAAACCTGATCGGCGTCAACAATGGCGGCGCGGGGTTGTCGCAGACCTCCGATGACGGGCACCAGAACTTCAAGGCCGGGGACACTTTTTCGAAGATCTTCAAGGGCGTGCATGACCTTGAATTGAAATACGGCGATACCGGCGTGTTCGTGCGTGGCAAGTACTGGTACGACTTTGCCTTGCAGAACCAGGACCTCGACTTCAAGAACGTCAGCAACGACGGTCGCCAGGAAGGTGCCCGCTCTTCCGGCGCGGAAATCCTCGATGCCTTCGTCTATCACAACTACAGCATTGCCGAGCTGCCGGGCACGGTGCGCCTGGGCAAGCAGGTGGTGAGCTGGGGTGAAAGTACCTTTATCGGTGGCGGCATCAATGCGATCAACCCGATCGATGTGTCCGCGTTCCGTCGTCCGGGGGCCGAAATCAAGGAAGGCCTGATTCCGGTCAACATGTTCTACATGAACCAGAGCCTCACCGATAACCTCTCGGCGGAAGGCTTCTACCAGATCGGCTGGGATGCGACGGTCACCGACAACTGCGGCACCTTCTTCTCGCAGTCGGATATTTCCTCCCATGGCTGTAACAACAACCTGCGGGTGTTGAATTCGACCGCCACGATCAGTCCGGCCCAGCAAGCGGGCCTACGGCCGTTTGGTGTCGATATCAACGGCGAGGGTGTGTTGGTTCGGCGCACGCCCGACCAGGATCCCAGCAGCGGCGGTCAGTTCGGCTTGGCCATGCATTACAACTTCGAGCCGCTGGACACCGAGTTCGGCGCCTATTTCATGAACTACCACAGTCGCGCGCCGATCTTCAGTGCCAAGGGCGCCTCCCAGGCGGTTTTCAATGCTGCTCCGGGTTTCGGTGCCGCGGCCCCCTTGGTGGTGGCCGGCAACTCCAGCTACTTCATGGAGTACCCGGACAATATCCGCCTGTATGGCTTGAGCTTCTCCACCACCTTGCCCACCGGCACGGCCTGGAGCGGTGAGTTGAGCTACCGGCCGAATGCGCCGGTGCAGATCAGCTCCACCGATATCCTCTATGCCGGTGTCACGCCATTGCCGGGCCTGGGGAATGCCTCGATCCTCAAGGGCTCGCCGGGTCAGACGATCAATGGCTATAACCGCAAGGAAATCACCCAGTTCCAGACCACCTTCACGCATTTCTTCGACCAGGTCATGGGGGCCAGTCGCCTGACCCTCGTCGGTGAAGCGGGGATCACCTATGTGGGCGGTCTGGAAAGCCGCGACAAGGTTCGCTACGGCCGGGATCCGGTCTATGGGCCGGGCACCTTGCCCAATGGTTTTTGCCCAACCCTCAATGGCAGCACCATCGCTGGCGCGGGTCCCGGCGCGGATGCCAGCAACCGCAGCACCAACTGCAACAACGATGGCTTCACCACCGCCACCTCCTGGGGTTATCGCGCCCGGGCCATCTGGGAATACCCGGATGTCTTCGCCGGGGTGAACCTCAAGCCCAACGTGGCCTGGTCCCATGACGTGAAAGGCTACTCGCCGGGCCCTGGCGGCAACTTCGAACAAGGGCGCAAGGCGGTCAGCCTGGGCCTCGATGCCGAGTACCAGAACACCTACACCGCGAGCCTGAACTACACCAACTTCTTCGGCGGCGACTACAGCACGGTGGATGACCGTGACTTCGTGGCCCTGAGCGTTGGCATGAACTTCTAAGACCGTTGCACTTGAAGGAATAACAACAAGATGAAAATCACCAAGAATCTGCTTCAGGTCGGTGTGTTGGGATTGTCGTTGCTGGCCACCGGCGTAATGGCGGCGGTGTCCGCCGACGAGGCTGCGAAACTGGGCGCGAGCCTGACCCCGATGGGCGCGGAAAAGGCCGGCAACGCAGCCGGCACCATCCCGGCCTGGACGCCGATGGCCAAGACCATCGGCACGGTCGACAGCAAGGGTTTCCTCTCAGACCCCTACGCCAATGAAAAACCGCTGTTCATCATCACCGCGCAGAACGTCGAGCAGTACAAGGACAAGCTGGCCCCGGGGCAATACGCGATGTTCAAGCGTTACCCGGAGACCTTCAAGATGCCGGTCTACCCGTCCCATCGCGGCGCCACCGTACCGGATGATGTGTTTGCCGCGATCAAGGAAAACGCCACCAGGACCAACCTGGTCAGCGGCGGCAACGGCCTGGAAAACTTCAAGACCGCGGTGCCGTTCCCTATCCCGAAAAGCGGTGTGGAAGTGATCTGGAACCATATCACCCGCTATCGCGGCGGCAGCGTGACCCGCCTGGTGACCCAGGCCACGCCCCAGGCCAACGGTTCGTACAGCCTGGTGTATTTCCAGGACCAGTTCGTCTTCCGCGACAAGATGAAGGACTACGATCCGGCCAACCCGGGCAATATCCTCTTCTACTTCAAGCAGAAAGTGACCGCGCCGGCGCGCCTGGCCGGTGGCGTGCTGCTGGTCCACGAAACCCTCGACCAGGTCAAGGAACCGCGTTCGGCCTGGGTCTACAACGCCGGCCAGCGCCGTGTGCGCCGGGCCCCGCAAGTCTCCTATGACGGTCCGGGTACTGCCGCCGACGGCCTGCGCACCTCCGACAACCTGGACATGTACAACGGCGCGCCGGACCGCTACGACTGGAAGCTCGAAGGCAAGAAGGAGATGTACATCGCTTCCGACAGCTACAAGCTCGATTCGCCGCAACTGAAGTACGCCGACATCATCAAGGCCGGGCATATCAACCAGGACCTGGCGCGCTACGAGCTGCGCCGCGTCTGGCACGTGGTCGCGACCTTGAAGGAAGGCCAGCGGCACATCTATGCCAAGCGTGACTTCTATATCGACGAAGACACCTGGCAGGCGGCGGTGATCGACCACTACGACGGTCGCGGTCAGCTCTGGCGTGTCGCCGAAGCCCATGCCGAGAACTACTACGACAAGCAGGTGCCTTGGTACGCCCTGGAAACCCTCTACGACCTGCAGTCCGGCCGCTACCTGGCGCTGGGCATGAAGAACGAAGAGAAGCAGGCGTATGACTTCGGCTTCACCGCCACCACCAGTGACTTCACCCCGGCCGCCCTGCGCCAGGACGGCGTTCGCTGAAACTGTGGGAGCGGTGCTTGCCCGCGAAGGGGCCCTTAAAGTTGCTAAAAGCTTCGCGGGCAAGCACCGCTCCCACAAAAGCTCTGCCCCTAAACAAGTTCGGCTCTCAAATAGGCATCGCTCTCACAGGCAACCGTTACAAGCGCAGGCCGCATCCTGCGTTGAAACGCCCCGGCTGATTCGGGGCGTTTTTTTGCTCGCGGGATATGTGTGGCTAAATATTTCAGATTCGATGCTTTTCGACAAAATTACGACAATAAGCCTTCATTACGGCGCTTTTTACCGCTAGTCTGCGGACATCTGCCTGCCGATAACAGCCCTTCAACAAGAGCCGGCCATGACTGATCTGTCCCGTGTGCAAGGTCCCGTGGGCCCGGCCATACCTGCCCTGGAAGGACGCTTCTACCGTCCGCCACTGCCGGACGGCTATGTATTGCGGCCGCGCCTGTGCGAACGCCTCGGCGCCGGGTTACACGGCCGCCTGCTGCTGATCAGTGCCCCGGCCGGCTTCGGCAAGAGTTCGCTGGCGGTGGAGTTCTGCCAGGGCCTGCCCGGGCATTGGCAAAGCCTGTGGCTGGGGCTCAGCCCGCGGGACAACGATCCGGGGCGTTTCCTTGAGCGCCTGCTCGACGGCCTGCAACATTACTTCCCAGGCGTCGGCAGCCAGGCGCTGGGCCTGTTGAAAATGCGCCAGCGCCATCAACCCTTCGCCTTCGAGGAATGGCTGGACGGCCTGCTCGACGAACTGGCCTTGCACCTGTCCAGCACCACGCCGCTGTTGCTGGTGCTCGATGACTACCATCTGGCCCAGGGCCCGGTGCTGGATCGTTGCCTGCAGTTCTTTCTCAATCACCTGCCCGCCGGCCTGCTGGTGCTGGTCACCAGTCGGCAGCGGCCGGAGTGGCACCTGGCGCGCCTGCGGTTGTCGCGGCAACTGCTGGAATTGAACGAGCAGGACCTGCGCCTGACCCACGACGAATCCCTGGACCTGTTCGAGCGCCACAGCAGTTCCTTGCGTGGCGAAGCGCTGAACAACCTGATCGAACGCAGCGAGGGCTGGGTGGCCGGCCTGCGCTTCTGGCTGCTGGCTGCCGCCCAGGCCAGCAGCGACATGGCGTTGCCCCAGGTCCTGCAAGGGGGGACCGGGCTGATTCGCGACTACCTGCTGGAGGAGGTGATCGATTGCCTGCCGCCCGAGGTCCAGGCCTTTCTCTACGACACCGCGCCCCAGGAGCGCTTTTGCAGCGAACTGTGCGACGGGATTCGCGAATCCCACGACAGTGCGCAGATCCTCAGCTATCTGCAATCACACCAGGTGTTCCTGGTACCGCTGGACGAGCACGGCCATTGGTTCCGTTATCACCACCTGTTTTCCGACCTGCTGCGCAGCCGCCCGCCGAGCAATGCCCTGGTCCCCGCCGCCAGCCTGCACCTGCGGGCCTGCCGCTGGTTCAGCACCCAGGGCCTTTTCGATGAAGCGGTGGAACAGGCACTGCGCGCCGGGCATCTGGATGTGGCGGCCAACCTGGTGCAGAACCTCTCGGAAGAACAACTGCTGGCCGAGCAGAACGTCGGCATGCTGCTGCGCTGGAAAACCGACTTGCCCGATCGCCTGCTGGTCAGCACGCCGCGGCTGATCGTGCTCTATGCCTGGGCCTTGGGGTTGGCCTGCCAACTGGACGCGGCCGAAGAGCTGGCCAGCCATCTGAGCCGCTTCCTGCCCGCACCTTCGGCCACGGCGCAGAAGTCCATGCTTGCGCAATGGCTGGCCCTGAGCGGGATCATCGCCCGTGGTCGGGGCGATCGCCAAAAGACCCAGGCCTATTGCGGCGAAGCCTTGCTCAGCCTGCCGCATAAACGTTACGGCCAGCGCCTGGTGTGCCTGTCGACCCTGTCCAACCTGGCGATTGCCGATGGCGACCTGTGGCGCGCCCGTGGCCTGAATCGTGAGTCCCTGGAGCTGGCCCAGCGGGTCGGTAACCCCTTGTTCGAGGCCTTGGCCCATTACGACCGGGCGCGGGTACTCCAGGCCCGTGGCGAGGTGCTGCGCGCGCTGGATGAGGTCCGCCAGGGCTTGCGGCGCCTCGAGGGGTTATCCGCCCAGCGGTTGTACGCCGCCCGTGCCCGGTTGACGCTGTACGAGGGGTATCTGCTGACCCTGCGCCTGCAACCCGAAGCCGGGCGCATTCGCCTGCTTGCCGGCCTTCACGAGGCGCGGGCCTGCCGGGATATCAGCGTATTGGTCGGGCATTGCGTGATTGCCAGCCAGGACGGGCGCAATGGCGAGTTCGCCAAGGCCTTTGCCGAACTGGCCGAGGCCGAGCGCTTGATGCATATCTGGGACGTGCCGCCGATCTACTACCTGGCAATGATCACCCTGATGAAATGCCAACTGTGGCTGGCCCAGGGCCGTATCGACCTGGCCGAAGTCTGGCTGGGGCGTCTGGAACAGACCTATAACGGCGATCAACCGGCGGCGGCACCGGAGTTCCATCTGCAACTGCCCCTGCATATCCAGTTGCAGCAGGCGTTGCTTGAAGCCTTGCGCGACAAACCGGCGGCCGCGCAGCAGCGGTTGGCTAAGCTGGTGGAGCAGGGCCAGGCCAGCGGCGGCCAATTGCTCAGCGTGATGGCCTGGAACCAGTGGGTGCTGGTGTTGCTGGCGACGGCGCGGGAGGCCGAAGCCCGGCCGCTGTTCGCCCGCGCGGTGGAGGCCACCACGGGCGGCGCGCTGTTGCCGTTCCAGGCCCTGGTGAAGGCGCATCCGGAATGGATGCGCGAGCAACTGTTACACGGCCCCGACACGCCGCTGCGACAAAGCCTGCTGGCGCTGCTGCCGGCTCCGACGGTGCGTGAAGCGGGGGAACTGGCGCAGCCGGTCGAGAGTCTGAGTACCCGTGAGCTGGCGGTCCTGCACTTGATCGCCCAGGGTTGTTCGAACCAGGAGATCAGCGACCAGTTGTTCATTTCCCTGCACACAGTGAAAACCCATGCCAGCCATATCAACAGCAAATTGGGGGTCGAGCGGCGGACCCAGGCCGTGGCGCGGGCACAGGAGCTGGGGTTGCTGGGCGAATCGCGCTGAGCGCTTCGGCCTACCGTTCGCCCCACGAGCCGTCGAAGAAGCTTCGACGGGGTGGCTATGTGCCTTGCGTCAGCTATAACCAATAGACGTCAGCACTCACTTTCAACGCCTTGAACGACTGAAGGCTGACGAGGGGGGAGGAACGGCGCCACGTCAGCGCTCTTTGGTCATGAATTACAAAGGAATTGCCTGGGAGCAAGGAATGCGCGAGTCCACATTTAGTCCCTCTCCGGTTGTCCTGATCGTTGACGACCAGGCGACCGAAGCGATGATTCTCCGCGAGTCGGTGCGGGACCTGGCCCAGGTGCATGTCGCCACCAGTGGCGAGGAAGCGCTGCGAGTGGCACGCCAATGCCGTCCCGATGTGGTCCTGCTGGATATCGAGATGCCCGGCATGAACGGCTTTGAGGTCTGCAAGGCGCTGAAGGCCGATCCCAAGCTGTCCGACGCCGCGGTGATTTTCGTTACCTCCCATGCCCAGGCCGATTACGAGCTCCAGGCCTTGGGCTACGGCGGTATCGATTTTATCCAGAAACCCCTGAATATCCCGGTGGCCAGGGCGCATATCAACGCTCATATCACCCTGCGCAACGAAGCCAAGCGCCTGGCCAACCATGACGCCCTTACCGGCTTGCCCAATCGCATGCTGTTGCAGGATCGTGCCGAGCAGGCGCTGAAAATGGCCCGGCGCGATCACGGGCGGCTGGCGATGTTGTTGCTGGACCTGGACAATTTCAAGGCTATCAACGACTCCATGGGCCATTCGGTTGGCGACCAGATGCTCAAATATGTGGCGACGCGCCTGTCGATGCTCCTGCGCGGCATGGATACCCTCAGTCGCCAAGGCGGCGACGAGTTCATCATCCTGCTCTCGGAGGTGGACGGTTTCGAGGCGGTGGGCGATTTCGCCGAGCAGGTGCTGGCGGCCATTTCCAGCCCGTTTTCATTGCAGGGCACGCGCTACGACCTGAGCGCCAGTATCGGCATCGGGGTGTTCCCGGAAGACAGCGATGATCTCGAATCGCTCTACCGACATGCCGACGCCGCGATGTATCAGGCCAAGCTGGCGGGGCGTAACCGCTACCTGTTTTTTTCTCCCGGTATCGAAAGCGGCATGCGTGCCCGCCACTTGCTTGAACGGCATATGCGCGCGGCCATCGAGGAGGGGGTGTTCGAGGTGTTCTACCAGGCCAAGGTCGATGCCCAGGACCAGTGCGTGGTCGGCATGGAGGCACTGATCCGCTGGCGCAACGGCGACGGCAACCTGGTCTCGCCGGCGGACTTCATTCCGCTGGCCGAAGAAACCGGGCTGATCATCCCCATCGGCAAATACGTACTGCTCCAGGCCTGCAAGGACACCTGCAAACTCCACGAGCTGGGCTATCCGATCTGCGTCAGTGTGAACATCAGCGCCGTGCAGTTTCGCGAAGAGTCGTTCCTCGGCATGGTCAAGGGCATCCTCCTCGACTCGGGCCTGGAGCCGCGCTGGCTGGAGCTGGAAATCACCGAAGGGGTCCTGGCCCGGGACATCGACAACGCCCGCGAAACCCTGGTGGCGCTCAAGGAATTGGGCGTGCATGTGGCCATCGACGATTTCGGCACGGGGTATTCGAGCCTGGCCTATCTCAAGCGGTTTCCCATCGATGTGTTGAAGATCGACCAGAGCTTTGTACGCGACATGCTCACCGACAAGAGCGACCTGGCCATTGTCGAGGCGATCATCAAGTTGGGGCAGGCACTGGGCCTTGAACTGGTGGCCGAAGGCGTGGAGACCCCGCAACAGGCCGCCCTCCTGCTGGAACGGGGTTGCCGGATCATGCAGGGCTATCTGTATTGCCGACCAATTCCGTTTACCCAGATATGCGCCTTCCTGTCTTCATGGCCACGAACGGCATGAGGGCCGTGGGGCCAGTTGCCGCCGATCGATATCCCGACCCTCGGGATCGCCGCACTGCTCAAGGGAGCCCCAGTGTTGAAACGAGCTAGCCTGTCTGCCCTGAATGGGCGTGTCGCGATGATCCTGGCCCTTGGGCTGGTGGCGACGGTCGTGGGATGCCTGATCCTGCACAATAGCAATGAGCAACGTACCCGCGAAGCCCTCGACGCCGAGGCCGAAAGTGCGGTGCAGTCGGTGTTGACCCGGCTGCAGCTTTACCAGTACGGCTTGCGCGGTACCCGTGGCGCGATGATCACCGCCGGCGTGGATGGCATGACGCGGGAGATTTTCCACCGCTATAGCCAGATGCGTGACGTGCCCAAGGAGTTTCCCGGGGCCCGCGGGTTCGGCTTTATCCGCCGGGTACCGGTTCAGGAACTGGATGCGTTTGTGCGCCGGGCCCGGGCCGATGGTGCACCGGACTTCACTATTCGCCAGTTTGCGCCTCATGACGGCGACCTCTATGTGATCCAGTACCTGGAGCCGAACGCCGACCAGTCGGCGGCCTTCGGCCTGGACATCGCCTCGGAGGCCGACCGGGCCGAGGCAGCCCGGGGGGCTGCACGTAGCGCAAGCGCGCGCATCACATCGCCGATCACGCTGGTACAGGCGTTGGGCAGCCCGGAACAGTCGTTCCTGATCCTGTTGCCGATCTACAAGGACGGTATCGTCCCGCCCACCGAGGCGGAGCGCGAGGCGGCGGTGGTGGGCTGGGGCTACGCACCTTTGCTGATCGAGAGTGTGCTGGGCGGTTTGTTACCGGAAAGCGAGGCCGTGAACCTGCGGCTCACGGACATTACCGTGCCGGGGAAGGAGCAGCAGTTCTACCAGACGAGCTATGCGGCGGGGGCGCAGCCGGTGGGGTTGATGACCCAAACCCTGGAGCGCGACATCTTCGGTCGGCGCTGGCAGGTCCAGTTGGAGGCGTTGCCGCTGTTCGCCCAGCGCCTGCACCTGGTGTCGCCAACGGTGGTGTTTTTCCTCGGTGTCCTGGCGACCTTGCTACTGGCCGCGCTCGCGGCCATTGCCGGGATCAGCTCCCAGCGTCGTCTGCAGGTGATCACCGAGCAGGCGCGGCTGGCCTCGATCGTCGAGGGCTCGGCGGACGCGATCATCGGAAAGACTCTGCAAGGTGTGGTGACCAGTTGGAACAAGGGGGCGCAGAAGCTGTTGGGTTATACCGCGCAGGAGGCGGTGGGCCTGCCGCTGGTGAAGCTGATCGTACCGCCCGAGCTGGCTCCGGAAGAGGTCGATATCCTGGCGCGTATCGCACTCGGCGAGACGATTACCAACTTCGATACCCTGCGGCGGCGCAAGGACGGTTGCAATATCCATGTGTCGGTCAATGTTTCCCCCATCTGCGACGAACACGGTCGGGTGGTCGGTGTTTCCAAGATTCTTCGCGACATCAGCGCGCAGAAGGCCGCCGAGGCGCGGATTCTCGAACTCAACTCCAGCCTCGAAGAGCAGGTGGCGGCACGCACCTCGGAGTTGCGGCGGATCAATCTGCTGTTCAGCAGTGTGCTGCGTTCGGCCTCCGAGGTGTCGATCATCGCCACCGATCTGGACGATGTGATCAGTGTGTTCAACGAAGGCGCCGAGCATATGCTCGGTTATCGCGCCGAAGAGTTGCTGGGCAAGACCACGCCGGCACTCCTTCATGTCGAACAGGAAGTCACCCGCCGTGGGGCTGAGCTCAGCATTGAGTATGGGCAGGTCATCGAAGGTTTCAGGGTCTTTACCCACAAGCCGGAGTTCGAACACTCGGAGACCCGCGAGTGGACCTATGTGCGCAAGGATGGCTCCCATGTGCCGGTCAGCCTGGTGGTGACGTCCCTGCGCGACGACGAAGGGCAATTGATCGGTTACCTGGGCATCGCCGTCGATATCACCCAGCGCAAGGCCGCCGAGCATCAGCTTGAGTTGAGTCTGCAAGCGAGCCGGGTGATCCGGGATCAATTGTTGATGGCCGCCGATGTGGCCGAGTTGGGTATCTGGACCTGGACCCTGGCGGACAATGGCTTGCAATGGAACGACCGGATGTTCGAGTTCTACAGCCAGCCGCTGACCCTGCGTGATAACGGCTTGAACTATGCGCACTGGTACGAGCGGGTTCACCCCGAGGACGTCGAGGCCGCCGCCGCGCAGTTGGCGGCCGCCGTCGCCGGGGAGGGCGTGTATGACCCGATCTTCCGCGTGCAGGCGCCGGACGGCCGGATACGTTTCATTCAGGCCGGCGCCCAGGTCGAGCGTGATGCCCAGGGGCAAGCCCTGCGGGTCACCGGTATCAACCGCGATATCACCGCCCAGCGCGAGTTGGAGTCCTATCTGCTGCGGGCCAAGAACCAGGCCGACAGCGCCAGTGCGGCCAAGTCGTTCTTCCTGGCCAATATGAGCCATGAAATCCGCACGCCGATGAACGCGGTGCTGGGGATGTTGCAGTTGGTCCAGCACACCGACCTCAAGGCCCGCCAGCGCGACTACGTGGTCAAGGCCCAGACGGCGGCCAGATCACTGCTCGGGCTGCTCAACGACATCCTTGACTACTCCAAGATCGAGGCCGGCAAACTGCGCCTGGACCCCCACCCCTTCGAGCTCGAACCGCTGATGCGCGACCTGGCGGTGGTGCTCGCGGGTAACCAGGGCAGCAAGGAAGTCGAGGTGATGTTCGACCTGGACTCCGACCTGCCCGGCAGCCTGGTGGGCGACAGCCTGCGCTTGCAGCAGGTGCTGATCAATCTGGCCGGCAACGCCCTGAAGTTCACCCAGCAGGGCCAGGTGGTGGTCAGTATCCGACAGTTGAAGCGCCTGCCGGGCTCGGTGAGGGTTCGGGTCGAGGTGTGCGATACCGGCATCGGTATCAGTGCCGAACAACTGCAGCGGGTGTTTGACGGTTTCGCCCAGGCGGAAGCTTCGACCAGCCGCCGTTTCGGCGGCACCGGGCTGGGCCTGGTGATCTGCAAGCGCCTGGTCGGCCTGATGGGCGGTGAGTTATTGGTCGAGAGCGAGGTGGGGGTCGGTAGCCGGTTCTGGTTCGATATCAGCCTGGATGTGGCCCGCGAGGAGGCCCTGCGGCTGTCCTGTCCCGGTGTCGATTCGACGATGCGCCTGCTGGTGGCCGACGACAACTCCATGGCCTGTGAGCTGCTGCTGCGTACCGTGCGCTCCCTGGGTTGGACCGCCGACACGGTGAGCGGTGGCACGGCGGCGGTCGAGGCCGTGCGCGCAGCGCAATTACGCGGCGAACCCTACGATGTGGTGCTGATGGACTGGCGCATGCCGGATATGGACGGCCTCAGCGCCGCCCGCTTGATCAGCTTGCAGGAACGGGCCGCGCCGCCACCGATGGTGATCATGATTACCGCCTACGGGCGTGAGGTCCTGGCGGATGTACACCACGAAGGCGATGCGCCCTTTGTGGGCTTTCTCACCAAACCGGTGACGCCGCGGCAGTTGGCCGATGCGGTCCAACGTGCCTTCAGCACCAGCGAGCCGCTACCCGAGGCCTTGCCCGGGCCGGTCAGGCCCCGGCGCCTGGCCGGCTTGCGCTTGCTGGTGGTGGAAGACAACGCCCTCAACCGTCAGGTCGCCGACGAGTTGCTGAGGGGCGAAGGTGCCCAGGTCATCCTGGCGGAAGGTGGGTTGGAGGGCGTCAGCCAGGTGATGTCGGCGTCGACGCCGTTCGATGCGGTGCTGATGGATATCCAGATGCCGGACATCGATGGCCTGGAAGCGACGCGGCGGATTCGTCGCCACCCGCATTTTGCCCTGTTGCCGATCCTGGCGATGACCGCCAACGCCTCCAGCAGCGACCGTGAGGCCTGTATGGCGGCGGGCATGAACGATCATGTGAGCAAACCCATCGACCTTGAACAACTGGTGCTGAAGTTGCGCGTCCAGACCGGGCGCGAGGCGCCTCAGCCGTTGATGATGAGTGAGGTGCGCCAGTATTCGACGGAGTCGGTGATCGAACCACGGGATTCGATCATGAGCCGCTTCGGTGGCAATCTCGAACTGATCTGCACCGTCCTTTACACCTTTGGCGCGGAGCTGGAAAAACACCTGGCGTTGCTTCCGACACACCTGCAGGACCGTGACGGGCCGGCGGTGGCGGCGGTGCTGCATGCGATCAAGGGCAGTTCCGGCACTGTCGGTGCGCGGGCCTTGTCGCAGCGTGCCAGTGCCCTTGAACGCGAGCTGATGTATGGTGATGCGGCGGCGGTGCTGCGGGTGCTGGAGGACCCGCAATGGTTGCCGGAACTCAAGGAACTGCTGGTGCGCAGTGTCGAGCAGTTGCAGACGGCGTTTGGCACCGGGTATCGAGGGGATTCGCCCAGGGAGGTGGCTTCGGGGCCGTTCTCTTGAGCCTTGGTCCTGGTTTGGAGAGGGATTGGACTCGCATGCTTGATGAAACTGTTTAGACCTTTACTGCAGCGACCGGTGGCCTTGCTGTGGGGAGGGCTGGCGCTCTCGGCCATCGGTGATGAGTTGTTCGCGATTGCTGTTGCCTGGATGGCGGTGCAGGTCGCGGGCAGCGATGCCAGTTGGCTCGGTGCCTTGCGCGGCACGGCCGCATTGGCGGGAGCGTTGCTGGGCGGGATCTGGGCCGAGCGCTGGGACCATCGACGCACGATGATCGGCGCCGATCTGGTGCGCGCCGGGTTTGCCCTGATACCGATGCTGGCCTGGGCGTTGGGCTTTATGAGCCTGTGGACCCTGGCGATACCGGTCATGCTGATGATGATCGTCAACTCCCTGTTCGAACCGGCGTTGCGCGCCAGCCTCCCTCGGATAGTCGCGGCGCCGGGGCAGTTGCAGGCGGTCAACGCGCTGTTCGACGTGATCCTCCGGGTGGCGCGGGTGATCGGGCCGATGCTGGCGGCGGCCATCACCCTGCTGATTCCGCTGGAGCAGCTGTTTACCCTCAACAGCCTGACGTTCCTGATCTCGGCCTGGGCGCTGATGAAGCTGGGCAAGGCCCTGCCGCGTCAACCGGCCAAAATGATCAGCCGGCGCGCCGCGTTTGCCGCCGGTTGGCGCAGCCTGGTCGGCCGGCGGCGGATGCAGGTGGTGTATGTGTGTGCCGGGTTGGGCAACGTCGCCTGGAGCCTGGGGATGTCCATCGGCATGGCGCTGGCGGTGGTCAAGTATGATATCCAGGGCTTTGGCTTCCACGGCTTTGCTGTCTACGGCCTGATCATGGGGGCTTATGGCGCGGGCAACCTGATCGGCATTTTTGTCGTCGGCAACCTGCAGATCCGTCGCCTGTATGGTGGTTTCAGCTTCGGTTCGGTGCTCAATGGCCTGGGCATTGCGATCATTGGCGCGGCGGTGCTGTACCTGCCGGCGGAGCACGTCCTGGCCGGCATGATGTTCGGCGCCGGCCTGGCGGCCCTTGGCGGTCCGGTGATCGATATCTCGTTTATCCTGCTGATTCAAACCACCTTCAGGCAGAGCGAGATCGCCGGTCTGGCCAGGCTGCGTTTTGCCGCGATGGGGGCCTCGATCCTGATTGCCGGCGCGTGCGGCGCGGCGCTTTATGCGCGCTTCGAACCGGGCAGTGTCATCGTCGGGAGTGGGATTCTAGAAGTTATCGCTGGTGTGTTGGTGTTGCTCGTGCCCAAGGGCAGTGGCCGTGCCGGCGTGAACAGCGATGAATTAAGCCAGACACAGTATTGTCCCCAGCAGCAGGAATGAACCCCGGGCTGAATCAAACCCTACTAACTTCACAGTGAACACCTATGGACGCTGCAAAACCTAGCCTGATTCGCGAAACCTTCCCCGTCGGCCCCTTGCAGTGCAACTGCACGCTGATCGGCGATCCGATCACAAAAAAGGCCATTGTCGTCGACCCGGGCGGCAACCCGGAACTGATTCTCGCCCGGCTCGAAGCCCATGGGCTGAAACTGGTCAGCATCATCCATACCCACGCGCATCTGGATCACTTCCTGGCCTCCGGCCAACTCAAGGAAAAAACCGGCGCGACCCTGCACCTGCACAAGGAAGACCAGTTCCTCTGGGACAACCTGGAAATGCAATGCAACCTGTTCGGCGTGCCTTACGTACCGGTGCCGTCACCGGACCAGTGGCTGGCGGATGATGAGGAATTGGCCTGCGGCTGCGGGGTGGCCCTGCATACGCCGGGGCATACCCCGGGCTCCATGAGCTTCTGGTTTGCCGACGCCAAACTGTTGATTGCCGGTGACACGCTGTTTCGTCGCGGGATTGGGCGCACGGATCTGTGGGGCGGCGACCAGGCCACGATCGTGCGTTCGATCAAGCAGCGTCTGTATACCCTGGACGAAGAGGCGACGGTGGTCACCGGGCACGGCCCCGACACCCACCTGGGCGAGGAGATGCGTGAGAACCCTTTTGTGCGCGGCTGAAAAGTTTCATGGAATTTTTACCATTCGTCATGTTCCAAGGCCAGCAGGAGTCTATTGTCATCGACTGTTGCACCTTAAATGAGTAGGAGCCTGATTCATGTTCACCTCGCGTCGCTTGATTATCGTCGCTACCGCCGTCGCCCTCGTGTCCGGCTGTGCATCGCAAAACCCAAACCCGTATGACAGCCAGGGACAGGCACAGCAGCAACAAAGCTCAGGGGGCATGAGCAACACCGCCAAGTACGGCGGCATTGGCGTGCTGGCCGGGGCCGCGGCCGGTGCGCTGATCGACCACAAGAACCATGGCAAGGGAGCGCTGATCGGTGGTGCCCTGGCTGGCCTGGCGGGTGCCGGTTACGGCTACTACGCCGACCAGCAGGAAAAGAAACTGCGCGAGAGTATGGCCAACACTGGCGTCCAGGTGCAGCGCCAGGGTGATCAGATCAAGTTGATCATGCCCGGCAGCATTACCTTCGCAACCAACTCCGATGCGATCGCCAGCAGCTTCTATCAGCCACTGAACAACCTGGCCAACTCCCTCAAGGAGTTCAGCCAGAATCAGATCGAAATCGTCGGCTACACCGACAGCACCGGCAGTCGCCAGTTGAATATGGACCTGTCCCAGCGCCGCGCCCAGAGCGTTGCCAACTACCTGACCTCCCAGGGTGTCAGCGGGGCCAATCTTTCTGCTCGCGGTGCCGGCCCGGATAATCCGGTGGCCAGCAACGCCGATGTCAACGGTCGGGCGCAGAACCGTCGGGTGGAGGTCAACCTGAAGGCGATTCCCGGCCAGAACTACGGTCAGCCTCAGGGCCAACCTCAAGTTCAGCCGTATCCGCCACAAGGCCAGCCGCAGTACCAGCAGCAGGGCCAACAGTACCAGCAACAAGGTCAGCCGCAATACCAGCAGGGTCAGCAGTACGGTCAGCCGGTGCAGCAATACCCTTGATTGCCTGACTGAACCCCAGGTGTAAAAAAGCCCGCCCGATCACTGATCGGGCGGGCTTTTTAATAGCGCTGGAAACCAGCTTATTTTTTCAGGCCGTAGTGCTCATCCAGCATGCCGGGCGCATTGGGCGCCTTGGGGGCGTAGTCGCGTGGCGGCTCCTGGCTGCGCGGTGGCGTCAGGCGTTCCCGAGGGCTCTGTACCGCATCGGCGTGCAGGGCGGCGAGCAGGCGTTGGCGGGTCTGTTCGTCGAGGGCCAGGCGGTTGGCACCCTCGGCGAGATGGTCTTGCACTTCCTGGTAGCTCTGGGTGAGTTTTTTCACCAGGTTCGCGGTGCTGTTGAAGTGGGTGACCACTTCGTTCTGATAACTGTCGAAACGTTCCTGGATATCGTCCAACTGGCGCTGCGTGCTGCTTGGAGCGGCACTCGGGACCAGACGGGCGACCAGGAAACCAATGGCGACACCGGCAACCAGGGCAAGAGTCGGCAACAACCAAACTAAGAGCGAGTGTTCCACGAGTCCTTCCTCTATAAACGGCTTTGCTTTACGTTAACGGCTCGGACCTGCGCTGTATACCGCGATCTTAAGGTCGCAGTCATGTCAGGCACAGACTTTTAGCTAGACGAGTCGACCCCTTGAGAGGTCACGGAGTTCCTTCCTTGCTGATGCGTGAAACCCCTGTATTGATCGATGGCCCTGTCGGCCAACTGGAAGCCTTGTACCTGGATATCCCCGAACCACGGGGCCTGGCGTTGATCTGCCACCCCAATCCAGTGCAGGGCGGCACGATGCTCAACAAGGTCGTCTCGACCCTGCAGCGCACGGCGCGCGATGCCGGCCTGATCACTTTGCGCTTCAACTATCGCGGCGTCGGCGCCAGTGCCGGCAGCCACGATATGGGCCACGGCGAAGTCGATGACGCCCAGGCCGCCGCGCAATGGCTGCTCGAACGGCACCCGGGTTTGCCCCTGACCCTGTTCGGTTTTTCCTTCGGCGGTTTTGTCGCGGCGAGCCTCGGCGGTCGCCTGGAAGCCCAGGGCCAGACCTTGCAGCACCTGTTCCTGGTGGCCGCGGCGGTCATGCGTTTGCAGGCGGTCGACCGTCTGCCGGAAAACTGTCCGCTGACCCTGATCCAGCCGGAAACCGACGAAGTCATCGATCCGCAGCTTGTCTATGATTGGTCCGCCGCGCTGGAACGTCCCCATGAGCTGCTGAAAGTGGCAGAATGCGGACACTTTTTCCACGGCAAGCTGACCGATCTCAAGGATCTGATCCTGCCGCGCCTCTCGAATTGAACAAGCGACCCTCCATGACCACACGTACGCGCATCCTTACCGGTATCACCACCACGGGCACGCCGCACCTGGGCAACTACGCCGGCGCGATCCGCCCGGCGATCCTCGCCAGCCGCGACAGCAACGCCGATTCGTTCTACTTCCTGGCCGACTACCACGCCCTGATCAAGTGCGATGACCCGCTGCGCATCCAGCGCTCGCGCCTGGAAATCGCCGCGACCTGGCTGGCCGGTGGCCTGGATGTGGACCGCGTGACCTTCTATCGTCAGTCGGATATCCCGGAAATCCCCGAGCTGACCTGGCTGCTGACCTGTGTCGCCGCCAAGGGCCTGCTCAACCGCGCCCATGCCTACAAGGCCTCGGTGGACAAGAACGTCGAAGGCGGCGAAGACCCGGATGCCGGGATCACCATGGGCCTGTATAGCTACCCGGTGCTGATGGCCGCCGACATCCTGATGTTCAACGCCCACCAGGTGCCGGTCGGTCGCGACCAGATCCAGCACGTGGAAATGGCCCGCGACATCGGCCAGCGCTTCAACCACCTGTTCGGCCAGGGCAAGGAATTCTTCGTCATGCCCGAAGCACTGATCGAGGAAAGCGTCGCCACGCTGCCGGGCCTCGACGGCCGGAAAATGTCCAAGAGCTACGACAACACCATCCCGTTGTTCAGCAGCGCCAAGGACATGAAGGAGGCGATCTCGCGGATCGTCACCGACTCCCGCGCGCCGGGCGAAGCCAAGGACCCGGACAATTCGCACCTGTTCACCCTGTTCCAGGCGTTTTCGACCCCGGCGCAGGCTGCCGAATTCCGTGGCGAGCTGCTGGCGGGCCTCGGTTGGGGCGAAGCCAAGAGCCGCCTGTTCACCCTGCTGGACAACGATCTGGGCGAGGCCCGCGAGCGTTATCACGAGCTGATCACCCGTCCGTCGGACCTGGAAGACATTCTCCAGGCCGGGGCGAAGAAAGCCCGTAGCGTCGCCACCCCGTTCCTCGGCGAACTGCGCGAGGCGGTGGGCCTGCGCTCCTTCGTCAACCAGACCCAGGTGGCCGCGAGCAGCAAGAAGAAAGCCGCCAAGGCTGCGCGTTTTGTCAGCTTCCGGGAAGACGACGGCAGTTTCCGTTTCCGCCTGCTGGCCGCCGATGGCGAACAACTGCTGCTGTCGCGGCACTTTGCCGATGGCAAGGCCGCCGGTGCGGTGACCAAGCAATTGCAAGCCGGCCAGGCCCTGGATATTCGCAGCGAGGCCGGGCGTTTCAGCGTCTGGCTGGAAGGCGAGTGCGTGGCCGACAGCGCCGAGTTCGCCGACGAAGTGTCGCGTGACGCGGCCATCGAGGCGTTGCGGGTCGCGTTGACCCCGGCACAGGATTGATTCGAGGCCTTCCCGACCAAGGGTTGATTGCCATTCCCACGGGCCGTCGCTAAAGTGACGGCCCGTTTTTGTTACCTTGCTAACGAAATTATGACGCCCCTAGAACGATATCAAGCTGATCTGAAACGCCCCGAGTTCTTTCACGACGCGGCCCAGGAAACGGCAGTGCGCCATTTGCAGCGCCTGTACGACGACCTGATCGCGGCCTCGCAGAACAAGCCGGGCCTGCTCGGCAAACTGTTCGGCAAGAAAGACCAGGCGCCGGTCAAGGGCCTGTATTTCTGGGGCGGCGTCGGTCGCGGCAAGACCTACCTGGTGGACACCTTCTTCGAAGCGCTGCCGTTCAAGGAAAAGACCCGCACGCACTTCCACCGCTTCATGAAGCGGGTGCACGAAGAAATGAAGACCCTGACCGGCGAGAAAAACCCGCTGACCCTGATCGCCAAGCGCTTTGCCGCCGAGACCCGGGTGATCTGTTTCGACGAGTTCTTCGTTTCCGATATCACCGACGCGATGATTCTCGGCACCTTGATGGAAGAGCTGTTCAGGAACGGCGTGACCCTGGTGGCCACCTCGAACATCGTGCCGGACGGTTTGTACAAGGACGGCCTGCAACGCGCGCGCTTCCTGCCGGCGATCGCCCTGATCAAGCAGAACACCGAGATCGTCAACGTCGACAGCGGCGTCGACTATCGCCTGCGGCACCTGGAGCAGGCCGAGCTGTTCCACTTTCCGCTGAACGAAGCGGCCCAGGAAAGCCTGCGCAAGAGCTTCCGCGCGCTGACGCCGGAATGCACCCAGGCCGTCGAGAACGACGTACTGATGATTGAGAATCGCGAGATCCGCGCGATCCGTACCTGCGACGACGTGGCCTGGTTCGACTTCCGCGAACTGTGCGACGGCCCGCGCAGCCAGAACGACTACATCGAACTGGGCAAGATCTTCCATGCCGTGTTGCTCAGCGGTGTCGAGCAGATGAGCGTCACCACCGATGATATCGCCCGTCGATTCATCAACATGGTCGACGAATTCTACGACCGCAACGTCAAGCTGATCATCTCGGCGGAAGTGGAGCTCAAGGATCTCTACACCGGCGGGCGCTTGAACTTCGAGTTCCAGCGCACCTTGAGCCGTTTGCTGGAAATGCAGTCCCACGAGTTCCTGTCGCGGGCGCACAAGCCTTAACCGCCATCCCCGGCGCGGCCCACGAGCCGCGCAGTATTCGGGGTTACCCGGCGGTGGGGAAGGCCAAGACCTCTCCATCCCTGGGAATCAGCAAGCGGGCTTCGACGCCGGCCAACTGCGCCGCGTCGGCCAGCGAGCGGCGTTTCACCGGGCAGTGGCTGAGGGCTTCCAGGTGATTGGCGATCACCAGGCCCGCTGACCGCTGGGTGAACTCGATCACCTCTTCAATGCCCATGATGATGTCCCCGCCCAGATCGAAACGCGCGCCGCCCGCCGGCACGACGGATAACTGTGGCCGATGCTCGGCGACGAACGCCTTGACGGTCGGGGTGAGCAGGGTATCGCCGCTCAGGTAGAGACTGGGCTCGCCGGGCATTTCAATCAGATAACCCACCCCGTGTTCCATCAGCTTGCCCACCAGTCCCTGGCCGTGGGTGCAGCGAATCGTACGGATCTGACCATCGAGGAAGGGGCTGGGGTGTTCGTGATCACTGGGCAGCGGCTGCACGTTCAGGTCGTGGGTGGCCAGATAGGCCGCGTCGTGGGGCGTGCAGATCACCGGTGTGCCGGTGTCGCGCAGCCATTTTTTCGCGGCGCGATCGAGGTGATCGAAGTGGCCTTTCTGGCAATGGGTGATCAGGCAATGGGTGACCGACTGGAGTGCCTCCGTGGCCGATACCGGCAATTCGACCAGCGGGTTGCGATTCCTGGCGCGAAATACGCGTAACGATGGCAGGGCGTTTTTACGCGCGAGCATCGGGTCGACCAGAATACGATGGCGGCCGAACTCCAGGATAATCGTCGCATTGCGTAGCTGATGGATGTGCATGCTCATACCTCTGGGAAGAGGTTGCATTGTGTTCGACCGGGCGGTCACGCAGAATGGCGGGATTGGACATAATGGATTCAGTTTCTGCCATGAGCCGGCCTCTTCGAATTGGATTGCTGCTGTACCCGGGTTGCATACCGTCGGGGCTGCTGGCCTTTGCCGATCTTTTGTATGCCGCCAACCGTCGCGCTTCGCAGACGCTCTTCGAAACCGTGTTTGTCGCCTTGCAGGCAGGCCCGGTGGCGTGTGCCGGTGGTGTGTCGTTGCAGGTGTCCCAGGCCTTGTCGGAGACGGACGTTGATGCGCTGCTGATTGCCGGCTTCTGGGCCGAGTCTTCCCGGCAGGTCGAGAAGGTCGTGAGCGATAACAACGCTTTGGTGTTGGCCTTGGCGGCTTGTTCGAAGCGGGTGCAGTTGTGGAGTTATTGCACGGGTGTCTGCCTCATCGCCGCGAGCGGACGGCTGGAGGGGCAGGCCGCGACTGTGACCTGGTGGTTGGCGGGTGCCATGGCTCAGCGTTATCCCAAGGTGGACTGGCAGAGCCAGCGTCACTGGGTGATCAATCCGTCGACTGCGACGGCTTGCGGGGTGACGGGCTATTTGCCGATTGCGCAGGCGTTGATCGAGCGGGCGATCGGTCAGGAGCTGTTTCACGACCTGGCCAAATTGATGGTGTTGGCGCGTCCGGTCCAGGCGCATCCGGCCTTTGCGGCGATGAGCCTGATCGAGCAGTCGAGTTCGTTGTTGCGGCAGTTGCACCGGTGCGTTGAACAATCGCCGGCGGAGCAGATCACCGTGCAGCGGTTGGCGGAGCAGTTGGGTTTGTCCCCGCGCACTTTGGCACGCAGGGTGAGTGCGGAAACCGGTGTTGCCGTGGCGGCCTATGCGCGGTGTATCAAGCTCAACCAGGTCAGTGAGCGGCTGATGCTGACGTCCACGGCGGTCAATACCATCAGTGCTGATTTGGGGTTCAGCAGTGATTCGAATTTGCGGCGGATGTTCAAGGAACTGACCGACTTGACCCCGCTTGAGTACCGGCAGCAGTTTGGGCTGCGTTGAGGGCCTCTTCGCTGCGATGCGGCGTCCCGACAAGCCAAGCTCAGCGTCGGACACAGATTTTTTGTACGGCATGGACCTGTAGGAGCAGGGCTTGCCCGCGAAGCTTTTGGCGGTCTTGACTTCTACAGGGCTTATCCGAAATGCCGCAGGTACTCCGGCAGCTCGCTGCTTCGCTGGCAGCCGATCAGCAGCCACAACAGAATCCGCGCCTTGCGTGGACACAGAAACCCCGCCATCTGCGCTCCACGCTGGATCAGGTCAATTTCGCTGCCGGCAAAGCCATAGGAGTGACTCGCCGTTGAACCGGCCCCGGTACGTGTACCGATCACCACCGGGATCTTCAACGCCAATGACGTGATCGCCTTGGCCCAAGCTTCACTGACATGACCGGCACCGAAACCGGCGATCACCAGACCGTCGTAGCCCAACTCCGGCAGCTTCTCCAACATCAGCGTATCGGCTGACAGTGTCGCTTCGAGCAGAGCGATCCGCTGCCGACTGCGAACCGGCAACGGCAAAATTTTTCTCGGCGCAGGAGTGTGCAGATAACGCACGGCATTTTCGATGATCAGACCATTGGGGCCGAACACCGGTGAGCTGAAGGCTTCCAGTGCCAGGGCATCGCTCTTGCGCACACGGCTCGCGCCGTGGACCTGGCCATTGATCACCACCTGCACGCCACGCCCGCGACTGGTGCTCGACAGGGCAACCAAGCCCGCATGCAGCAGGTTCGCCGGACCATCGGCGCTGATCTCGGCGGCTGAGCGCATCGCCCCGGTCAGCACCAGCGGCTCCTCGCGATCCCAGAGCAGTTCGAAAAAGAACGCGGTCTCCTCCAAGGTGTCGGTGCCCTGGGTGACCACCACGCCGCTGGCGCCTTGTTCGACTTGATGCCTGGCCCAGTCGAGGACACCGAGCAGAAAGTCGAAGTCCAGCGAGGCGCTGGGTTGCAGGCTCAGGGTCTCGACGTGGGTCCGGGCCAGAGTCGCCAGCAGCGGCACCCGCTCCAGCAGGGCCTGGCCGTTGACGCTGGGCACCACGCCCTGGTCCGGGCGGGCGGCTTGCATGCTGACAGTGCCGCCCAGGGCGGCGATGGAAAGTTGAGGCAAGGACATGGAACTCTCGCTGATAAAAGGTCGGGAAGAGGCGATGCCGGCGGCACCAGAGTACCGCCGGGTGGAGGGAAAAGCGCTGTTCGATTCAGACCAGCCTGAGCAGCCCGCCGAGCAGCGGCACGATCAGTGCCGTGCTGAGCGCCATCGACAGCACATTGCCGATATACGGGTGCATATGCCCCGGGACCCGCCGCGACAGGACGACGGCCAGCGGCGGTGCGATCAAGGCGCCGAGCAGGGCGCTGGCGATCACCACCAGTGTTCCGCCGCCATGGATCAGTACGGCGGCCGGGGCGACGGAGACAATCGGGATATAGGTCGGGTACCAGCCCCGCGTAATCCATTGCTGTCGCCAGACCATCACACCGATGGCCGACGCCAGGGCCTGGGCCGCGAGTATCGGCAGCAGCAGGTCCGAGCCGTAGGCTGGCCCGGCGGGGTTGAGCCCGTAGGCCAGCAATACCCCCAACAGCAATCCCAGGCTCGCCCATTCGTTACCGAAGAACGGCGCTTCGGAAAAGTCGGCGAGTACCCGGCGCATGCCCCAGACCAGCCCGTGATTACTGGCTTTCGGCACAGGCGCTGGTGCGGTGACCATCGCCGGTTCCGGTTTCACCAGCGCCGGCCAACGCCGACACAGGGTAAAGGCCATCACGCTGCCGAGAGCCATCCCCAGCACATTGCCGATCACCGCCGGCAGGTTCAACGGATTGCAGACAAAGTTGACCAGCAGCAAGCATAACGGCGTGACCAGTAGCGCCCCCATGACCGCACCACTGACGGCGATCCGCATCCCCGGGCCAAACAGCAGCACGGTGGCTGCGGGAACGGAGACAAAGGCGGCGAAGGTCGGTTGCCAGCCATAACGCGGCACGCTCCAGCCCCACAGCAGGTTGCTCAGCAGCAGGCCCAGCAGCGAACTGCCGATCAGCCAGGGCCACAGGCCGCTGCCATAGCAGATGGCAAAGCCCTGCCAGGCCTTGCCCCGGCGATGGGCCCAATGGGCCAGGCCGGCACCGGCCAGCAGGCCCAACGAAGCTAGCTCATGTTTGTAGAAAGCCATTTCGCTGATATCGCCGAGCACCCAGCGCAGCCAGGCACCGGGGGCGGGCAGGTTGTCCATCATATGCAGGTAGCCGGACCCGCCGAAGGGCAGGCTCAGCCAGACCAGCAGGATCAGGCCCAGGCCGAGCAGGCCGACGAGCCGGCTCGGGTTGGAGACAGTGTTCATCCCGACCTCCTTCAGCGCGGCAGGGAAGGATGGCGGAGGTAGCCGAGCATACCGTCGTAGAGGTCGGTCCGGCGGTCCCTGGGCAGGTCGTTCAGGCTGTTCCAGATCGGCGCGCTGCGGGCGCTGACCAGATCGATATCGGCAAACAGCACGGCCTCATCGATGGGCGAGGCTACCTCGCTGAGGGGCCAGCCGTTGGTCCCGGCGATCAGCGAGCAGCCGAGGAAGCGCTCGCCGCGATCGCTGCCGACGCGATTGGCCGCGGCGATAAACACGTTATTGACGTGGGCCGCGGTGATGGTCAGGTACGAGGCCATGCATTTGCCGGTCTCGTCGAACAGCGGCGGCGGGGTCCAGACCCAGTTGTTCAGGCTGCAGATGATATCCGCGCCCTGCTGGCTCAACAGGCGTGGTACTTCGGGAAACCAGATATCCCAGCAGATCAGCAGGCCGATCCGCCCGATGGGTGTGTCGAAAACCGGAAAGCCCAGGTCCCCCGGGGTGAACCAGAGCTTCTCCTCGTTCCATAAATGCGCCTTGCGGTACTTGCCGATAAACCCGTCCGGGCCCACCAGCACCGCGGTGTCGAACAGCTGCACTCCGTCACATTCGGCGACGCCGGCCGCCAGGTAAATCCGATGCTCTTGTGCGAAATTTACCCAGGCCTGCACGCTGGGACCTTGCGGTACAGCTTCGGCGTGGAGGAAGGCTTCCTGGCGGTTCTGGAAGCTGTAGCCAGTGTTGGCCAGTTCCGGCAGCACGATCAGGTTGGCGCCGCCGCGCACCGCCTGGCCCGCCAGCGCAAGGCTGCGGTCCAGGTTATACGGGGTGTGGGCAACACCAGCCTGGGGATCGAACTGCACGACGGCAACGCGTACGGGACTGACAGCGGGGCGAGATTCATTCATTTGAGGTGCTCTCATTCTTGTTATTCAACCCGAATGGGTTGATGAGCCTATGAGAAGCCATTCAATGAGTGGTGTATGTCGGTGGCCCTCCGGTAAGTCAGTCGGGTATTTCCTAGACCGCCCTGGGAATACTGAACGCCGTTGGTGGGTTGTTGGCGGGTGGTCGCCCGCTGTATTCGGGGTAGTGCTTCAAGCTGAAACCTCCATTGAATATTGCACCGGTGCGTTGGCACAGATGGATCGTGGCATCGAGGGCGCCCCGCAGGCAGGGCTCGGTCCAGCCGGCGTCGACCGAAAAGGATTCGCCGCACAGGTAGAGCCCGGAGCGGGCGGAGTAGTGGCGGTTGTAGTTCATCAGGTCGATGGCTTCGTAATAGGTGCCAGGGCGATAGAGCTTGGCGGCTCCCAGGGCATTACGATCACTCATCCAGCGATGCACCGCGGCCCTTTGCGTATCGATATAGGGTGAGATCCGCTGATTGATATTGCTCGCGTGCAGCAGGATCCGATCCAGTTCGCCGACGCATTTTTCCACCAGCTCCTGGTCCGAAAACAGCGCAAGTTTGGTTGCATCGTCCTCCCAGGTGTAACTCAGCAGGATGCAGTCATACGGATAGGTGTCGTTGTAGCTATAGGTGTACATGTCGTGGATCAGGCTGTCGGTGACCAGTGCCTGGGGGATGCCGTGGGGCTCGGTGAAAAAGCTTTTTTTCAGCGGCGCAAACACCTTGCAGCTGGTTTCCCAGTGGGCGGTCTTGTAGGCGCTGCGGATGTGGAACGGCAGCATCCGCTCGTCGAAACCCTTGAGCTCGACGGTGGTTTCGATCAACCAGGACGGCAGGGTGAGAATCACCGAGTCGAATACCTCGCTGCGCAGCTCGCGGCGTTGCGGATCGTCCCATTGCCAGGCGTAGTCGACGCGAATCTGCTGGTTGGGCAGTTTGCTCAGGCCGTTGACCTGGGCCTGGGTGGCGAACCCGGCACCGCGCTGTCGGCAATGTTCGTAGAAGGACAGGCCACGCCCTTCGACCGGCATGAACAACAGGCATTCGTCCAGGGCGGCGACACCCAGGTAGCGCGGGGCATCGAAGGCCAGGCCGTTGCAGTCGAGCAGCGTGCCGGCCTGCAGATGCGGCGACGGCAGCGGATTGCCGTGCTCATCGACGCGGCCGTGCATCAATTGCAGGCGATGGCTGAAACCAAAGATCGCGGTGCGGATCGGGTACAGGCTGCAGGCGTCATAGAACGCGCCCCAGCTGCCGTCGCCGATGCCGATGGCATAGAAGATCGCCGACTCTTCGGCGCTCATGCCGACGCCGCCGAAATTGCCCGGGTCGTCCGCATGCCAGTGACTGATGGCCGGCAGCGTGACCAGGTTGCGAAACGACAGGCTCTCATAACGCTGGACAATCGCCGCCCAGAGGTCTTCCCAGCCGTCGCTGGCGTAGTGGGCCTCGACCTGGCGGGTCATGCGCTCGGCGAACAGGCGCCATTTTTCGTGGACCTGTTTCAGCAGTTTTCCCGGTGGCGGGGTCTGCCCGTCGCGGTTGTCCCAGATCAGCATCCGCGGGGTTTCCTGCGCCTCCAGCAGGCCCTCGCGGAGGAAAATCCCGGTGCTCCTGACCTGGGCGCTGCCAGGGTTGGCAAAATCCGAAAGGCGCAGGTTGAACTGCTCGGTGTAGTGCGCGAGCACGGAGCGCCCTTGCAGCGGTGCCTCGCCCTCGCGGTTGAAGTACGGCAAGCGCATCGCGCCCATTTCGAAGGGGGTGGAACCGGTGGTGGCGGGCTGGCTTTTGTCGATCACGGTCAGGTGCCGGCCGCCGATGCGCCGGGACTGTTCGAGCAGGGTGATGTCCGTGAAGCCGCAGCGCAGCAGCTCGTGAGCCGCGCTGAGGCCGGTGACGCCGGCGCCGATGATGCAGATCCGGTGGGCGCGGTCCGTGGCGCGGGCGACGCCGCCGGGTTGCTCGACCAACCGGCGGTAGTCGAAGCACAGGTCCGGCGGGTTGGGGAAACGGGCGCGCCAGGCGCGCTGGGGTTCCACCGTCGGTGTAGGGAATGAGGGCTGCTGTTGGGCCAATCCAATAGGCATGTACGACGCTCCTTGTCAGTGGCAATCGGTAGTGATTGCCGGAGCGAGTCTACGAAGGCGAGGGCAGGGCGCTGTGGTAATTAATTATGCAAGGTTGCGCGCCGCTTTCGTTTAGTGTCGAAAACGGCGCACGGGCTTCACGCCGCTTGCTGGAACTGCTGGCGATACTGGTTGGGAGACAGTTCGGTGTGCTGGCGGAACAGTCGGGCAAAGAAGCTGGCATCGTCATAGCCGACTTCATAGCTGATGGTCTTGATGCTTTTACGGGTGCCCGAGAGCAGGCCCTTGGCGGTCTCGATGCGCAAGCGTTGCAGGTAGTGCAACGGCTTGTCGCCGGTGGCGGTCTGGAAGCGGCGCATGAAGTTGCGAATGCTCATGCCGTGTTCCCGGGCGACATCCTCGAAGCGGAACTTGTCGGCGAAATGCTCTTCGAGCCATTGCTGGATCTGCAGGATGATCACGTCCTGGTGCAGCTTCTGGCCGCCGAAGCCGATACGCCCCGGGGCGTAGCTGCGCTGGACTTCATAGAGGATATCGCGGGCCACGGCCTGGGCGACGTTGGCTCCGCAGAAGCGTTCGATCAGGTAGATATAGAGGTCGCAGGCCGAGGTGGTGCCGCCGGCGCAGTAGAGGTTGTCGGCGTCGGTCAGGTGCTTGTCCTGGTTCAGCTGGACATTGGGGTAGCGTTCGCTGAAGGCGTTGAAGAAGCGCCAGTAGGTGGTCGCTTCCTTGCCATCGAGCAGGCCGGCTTCGGCCAGCCAGAACACCCCGGTGGCCTCGCCGCAGAGCACGGCGCCGCGGGCATGCTGCTCGCGCAGCCAGGGCATGACCTGGGGGTAGCGCCGGCAGAGGGTTTCGAAGTCGTCCCAGAACGCTGGCAGGATGATCACATCGGCATTTTCCAGGCCGCCGTCCACCGGCAGGATCACATCGCTGAAGCTGCACACCGGCTTGCCGTCGGGGCTGACCAGGCGGGTCTCGAAGGCCTTGGTGAGTCCATGGCCGAGCTGTTTGCCGTAGCGCAGGCTGGCCAGGTGGAAGAAATCCTTGGCTTGCATAAGGGTGGAAGCGAATACCCGGTCGATAGCCAGGATGCTGACGCGCCGCAAGGGCGTGGAGAGTGGATTAGCCATAATTCCATTGTTCTTATTAGCGGAAAGTTCTTATAGGGGAAAGTGGTCAACAGACGGCTGGATCGTCTTATTTTTTGTCGCATGTGTCCAGTGTTACCCGGCAAAACACTGGCATAGGCTCTATGGGCCAATCCTGGCCTCAGTGTCCTTGCAGGTGCCCCCGATGATTCCCAGAACCCTGTTCAGTTCCGAGCACGAGCTCTTTCGCAGCAGTGTGCGCAAGTTTCTCGAGCAGGAGGCGGCGCCCTTCCATGGGCAGTGGGAGAAACGCGGCTATATCGACCGCGAGTTGTGGAACAAGGCGGGGGCGCAGGGGATGCTCTGTTCCCATCTGCCGGAGGCCTACGGCGGCATGGCGGCGGATTTTCTCTACAGCGCGGTGGTGATCGAGGAAATCAGCCGGCAGGGCCTGAGCGGCATCGGTTTCTCATTGCATTCGGATATTGTCGCGCCTTATATCCTGCATTACGGCAGCGAGGCGCTGAAGCTCAAGTACCTGCCCAAGCTGGTGTCCGGCGAAATGGTCACGGCCATTGCGATGACCGAGCCGGGGGCCGGCTCCGACCTGCAAGGGGTGAAGACCACGGCAGTGCTGGACGGTGACGAGTATGTGCTCAATGGCTCGAAGACCTTTATTACCAACGGCTTTCTCGCCGACCTGGTGATCGTCGTCGCCAAGACCGATCCCCAGGCCGGGGCCAAGGGGATCAGCCTGTTCCTGGTCGAGGCCGATACGCCGGGGTTCGCCAAGGGCAAGCGCCTGGAAAAGGTCGGCATGAAGGCCCAGGACACTTCCGAGCTGTTTTTCCAGGATGTGCGGGTGCCCCGGGAAAATCTGCTGGGGCAGGCCGGAGCGGGTTTTGCCTATTTGATGCAGGAGCTGCCCCAGGAGCGCCTGACGGTGGCGATCGGCGGTTTGGCCTCGGCCGAGGCGGCGTTGCAATGGACGCTGGAGTACACCCGCGAGCGCAAGGCCTTCGGCAAATCCATTGCCGACTTCCAGAACACGCGCTTCAAGCTGGCGGAAATGGCCACCGAGATCCAGATCGGCCGAGTGTTTGTCGACCGCTGCCTGGAGTTGCATCTGCAAGGCCAGCTCGATGTGCCGACGGCGGCGATGGCCAAGTACTGGGGCACCGACCTGCAATGCAAGGTGCTCGACGAGTGCGTGCAGTTGCATGGCGGCTACGGGTTCATGTGGGAATACCCGGTGGCCCGGGCCTGGGCGGATGCGCGGGTGCAGCGCATCTATGCCGGGACCAACGAGATCATGAAGGAGATCATTGCCCGGTCGCTTTGACAGGCACGCCTCAATCTCACTGTAGGAGCGAGCTTGCTCGCGATGGCCGTCAACGATGACGCGGGAAACCTGATACCCCGCGGTGTTCCGACTACCATCGCGAGCAAGCTCGCTCCTACACCGGTAGGCTTACGGCGCCGGGTTCGGATGATCCTTGTGGATCGCCTCGATCCCCGCCAGCACTTCCTCCGACAGCTTCAGGTCGGCGCTGGCAATGTTGCTGTCCAACTGCTCCAGCGTCGTCGCGCCAATGATGTTGCTGGTGACGAACGGTTGCTGGGTGACAAATGCCAGGGCCATCTGCGCCGGGTCCAGGCCGTGCTCACGGGCCAGGGCGACATAACGGCTGCACGCGGCTTCCGATTGTGGGTTGAAATACCGGCTGAAGCGGCTGTACAGGCTCAGGCGTGCCTTGTCCGGCCGGGCGCCGCCTTCATACTTGCCCGAGAGGAAACCGAAGGCCATCGGCGAGTACGCCAGCAGGCCGCACTGTTCGCGCAGGGCGACTTCCGCCAGGCCTACTTCGAAGCTGCGGTTGAGCAGGTTGTAGGGGTTCTGGATCGACACCGCCCGCGGCCAGCCGCGGCGCTCGGCCTCGAGGAGGAATTTCATGGTGCCCCACGGGGTTTCGTTGGACAGGCCGATATGGCGGATCTTGCCGGCCTTGACCTGTTCGTCCAGCGCTTCGAGGATCTCCTCGATCGGCGTGAAGTCTTCGTCGGCCTTGTGCTTGTAGCCCAGTTGGCCGAAGAAATTGGTGCTGCGTTCCGGCCAGTGCAACTGGTAGAGGTCGATCCAGTCGGTCTGCAGGCGCTTGAGGCTGGCGTCCAGGGCTTCGACGATATGCTGGCGGTTGTGCTTGAGCTGGCCGTCGCGGATATAGCCGATGCCATTGCCGGGTCCGGCGATCTTGCTCGCCAGGATCCAGTCGGCACGGTCGCCGCGCTGCTTGAACCAGTTGCCGATCATGCGCTCGGTGCTGGCGTAGGTTTCGGCCTTGGGCGGCACCGGGTACATCTCGGCGGTGTCGATGAAATTGATCCCGGCACCTTTCGCCCGTTCGATCTGGGCAAAGGCTTGATCCTGGGTGTTCTGCTCGCCCCAGGTCATGGTCCCCAGGCAAATTGCGCTCACGTTCAGATCGGTCCGGCCTAGCTGACGGTATTCCATTGGCTGCTCCTGTGGGGAAACGATCATAAAAGCAGGTTGAAATTTTTTTCGCAATCTGCATAATTACGCACCTCTTTATGCAGTGGAAGTGATGCGCCGCCGCCAAAGAATCTTGCCGTTGAACGGACGCGCCGACCCGAGCCCCCGAAAGCGTCTGTATCCGGCTGCCTTTGACCTTGTCAAAGTACGCACTATTCAGTAAGATCCGCCGTCTTATTTACAGGCGGCCCCTGAGGCTATAAAGAATGAAAACTTTTACTGCTAAACCGGAAACAGTTAAGCGCGACTGGTTTATCGTCGACGCTGCTGGTCAGACCCTGGGTCGTCTGGCCACCGAAATCGCGAGCCGCCTGCGTGGCAAGCACAAAGCCGAATACACTCCGCACGTCGACACCGGTGACTACATCGTTGTGATCAATGCCGAGCAGATTCGTGTAACCGGTGCTAAAACCACCGACAAAATGTACTACTCCCACTCCGGTTTCCCGGGCGGCATCAAGTCGATCAACTTCGAAAAGCTGATCGCTAAAGCCCCTGAGCGCGTGATCGAGACCGCGGTCAAAGGCATGCTGCCTAAGAACCCGCTGGGTCGCGACATGTACCGTAAGCTGAAAGTCTATGCGGGCGCTGTTCACCCTCATACTGCTCAGCAGCCCCAAGAACTGAAGATTTAACGGAATAGTTCATTATGTCGGCGACTCAAAATTACGGCACTGGCCGTCGCAAGACCGCAACCGCACGCGTTTTCCTGCGTCCGGGTACTGGTAACATCTCCATCAACAACCGCACCCTGGACACGTTCTTCGGTCGCGAAACTGCCCGCATGGTAGTTCGCCAGCCGTTGGAACTGACTGAGACTACCGAGAAATTCGATATCTACGTCACTGTCATCGGTGGTGGTGTAAGTGGTCAAGCTGGCGCAATCCGCCACGGTATCACTCGTGCTCTGATGGATTACGACGAGACTCTGCGCGGTGCTCTGCGCAAAGCCGGCTTCGTAACCCGCGATGCTCGTGAAGTTGAACGTAAGAAAGTCGGTCTGCGTAAAGCGCGTAAGCGTCCGCAGTACTCGAAGCGTTAATTCGGTCCCGTACCGGCTCTACGTTTCAGCATACGTTCTACAAAAAGCCCGGTTTCCTCGCGAAACCGGGTTTTTTTATGGGCGAAATATTTTCCTGTGACAACTTGCCACATCCGTAGAGCCCCTATACTACAAGGCTTGGGGCAGGGTGGGGCTGGTAATTACCTTGTCATACGTGTGGCTTTTCATTACCATTCGGCAAAATTTATAAGTACAAAAATTCACTTAGTAGACGCCTGATTTAACAGGCCACAAAGCTGATGGGAGAGGACTGAATGAGTAGCAATGACGGCGTGAATGCAGGCCGGCGTCGCTTCCTCGTAGCAGCCACATCCGTGGTAGGAGCTGCAGGAGCGGTGGGGGCTGCGGTCCCGTTCGTGGGGTCATGGTTTCCCAGTGCCAAGGCGAAAGCCGCGGGGGCACCCGTGAAGGTGAATATCAGCAAGATTGAACCCGGACAGCAGATGATTGCCGAGTGGCGAGGTCAACCGGTCTTTATCGTCCATCGGACCCCCGAGATTCTGGGTAATCTGGCCAAGATCGAGGATCGCTTGTCCGACCCCGAGTCCAAGGCTTCTGTACAACCCACCTATGTCGACCCCAAGAATCGCGCGATCAAGCCAGAGCTGCTGCTGTTGATCGGTATCTGCACGCATCTGGGGTGCTCACCCACCTTCCGTCCGGAAGTGGCGCCCGCCGATCTGGGCGCCGACTGGGTCGGTGGCTATTTCTGCCCTTGCCACGGTTCTCACTACGATCTGGCTGGCCGAGTCTACAAGTCGCAACCCGCGCCTTTGAACCTGCCAGTTCCGCCGCATTCCTATGAGTCCGACACGATTGTTGTGATTGGCGTCGATATGGAGAAAGCGTGATGAGCAAGTTCATGGATTGGGTCGATGCGCGCTTTCCCGCCACCAAGATGTGGGAAGACCATCTCAGCAAGTATTACGCTCCGAAGAACTTCAACTTTTTCTACTTTTTTGGCTCCCTGGCCCTGCTGGTACTGGTCAATCAGATCGTCACCGGTGTCTGGCTGACCATGAGCTACACCCCTTCGGCGGAAGAAGCCTTCGCCTCCGTCGAATACATCATGCGTGACGTCGAGTACGGCTCGATCCTGCGCCTGCTGCACTCCACCGGCGCTTCGGCGTTCTTTATCGTGGTCTACCTGCACATGTTCCGTGGCCTGCTCTACGGTTCGTACCAGAAACCCCGTGAGCTGGTGTGGCTGTTCGGCATGCTGATCTACCTGGCGCTGATGGCCGAGGCGTTCATGGGCTACCTGCTGCCGTGGGGGCAGATGTCCTACTGGGGTGCCCAGGTGATCATCTCGCTGTTTGGTGCGATCCCGGTCATCGGCAACGACCTGACCCAGTGGATTCGTGGTGACTACCTGATTTCCGGGATCACCCTGAACCGCTTCTTCGCCCTGCACGTGGTGGCCCTGCCGATCGTCATCCTCGGCCTGGTGGTGCTGCACGTACTGGCGCTGCACGAGGTCGGTTCGAACAACCCGGATGGCGTCGACATCAAGAAGCACAAGGACGAGAACGGCGTACCGCTGGACGGCATCGCCTTCCACCCGTACTACACCGTGAAGGATATCGTCGGCGTGGTGGTGTTCCTGTTCATCTTCTGCTCCATCGTGTTCTTCTTCCCGGAAATGGGCGGCTATTTCCTCGAAAAACCCAACTTCGAAGTGGCCAACGCCTTCAAGACCCCCGAGCACATTGCCCCGGTCTGGTACTTCACGCCGTTCTACGCGATCCTGCGGGCGGTTCCGGACAAGCTCATGGGTGTCATGGCCATGGGCGCGTCGATCGCCGTGCTGTTCGTCCTGCCGTGGCTGGACCGCAGTCCCGTGAAGTCGATGCGCTACAAGGGTTGGCTGAGCAAGATCTGGTTGTGGGTGTTCTGCATCGCCTTCGTTACCCTCGGCTGGCTGGGTGTGATGCCGCCGACGCCGGAGCGCACGCTGCTGTCGCGGATCTGCACGGTCCTGTACTTCGCCTACTTCATTCTGATGCCGTTCTATACCCGGCTCGAGAAGACCAAACCGGTACCGGAAAGGGTGACTGGCTGATGAAAAAATTATTTGCAGTCTTGATGCTTGTGGCCCTGCCACTCCTGTCTTTCGCTGACGAGCATGGTCCTGATCTTGAAAAGGTCAACATCGATGTTTCCGACAAGGCGGCCATGCAGGATGGTGCACGGACCTTTGCCAACTATTGCATGGGTTGCCACAGTGCCAAGTTCCAGCGCTATGAACGTGTCGCCGATGACCTGGGGATTCCCCATGACCTGATGCTCAAGAACCTGGTGTTCACTGGTGCCAAGATCGGCGACCACATGACCATCGGCATGCAGCCGGCCGACGCCAAGGCCTGGTTCGGCGCGGCACCGCCCGACCTGACCCTGGTGGCCCGCGTACGCGGCACCGACTGGCTCTATGGCTACCTGCGATCCTTCTACGAAGACCCCGCGCGTCCCTGGGGCGTGAACAACAAGGTCTTCCCGAACGTCGGCATGCCCAACGTGCTGGTGGGCCTGCAGGGGCGTCAGGTCGTCGGTTGCAAGCAGGTTCAAATCGTCGAGGAGGGCAAGAAGCAGTATGATCCGCTGACCGGTACGCCTTTGACCCATGAAGCGTGCGACCAGTTGACCATCGTGCCGAAAACCGGTGCCTTGAACGAAGAGCAATTCGACGAGAAGGTCAAGAATCTGGTGACCTTCCTGGCCTACTCGGCCAACCCGGTGAAGCTGGAGCATCAGCGCATCGGTACCTACGTTTTGCTGTACCTGGCCTTCTTCTTCGTGTTCGCTTATCTGCTCAAGCGCGAATACTGGAAGGATGTGCATTGATAACGTTGTAACATAGCTGTCAATCGTGCGCGCCCAAGGGTGCCTCTGAAGATGTAGCCAGCAAGGACGGGCGGGGTGAGCCGGCAACGGTTTCACCCTCGCTCTGTTTTGGGGCTGCGGGAGGCTTGTCTTGGGCGCGCTCGTTTTTCCGTTTTCAATAATTTCAACAAGCGAGGAGGACCGCCATGGGCGTGACCAACCGGTTGGCCTGTTACTCCGACCCCGCCGACCACTATTCCCACCGGGTGCGCATCGTGCTCGCGGAGAAGGGTGTCAGCGCCGAGATCATTACCGTGGAAGCGGGGCGTCAACCGCCGAAGCTGATCGAGGTGAACCCTTACGGCAGCCTGCCCACCCTGGTCGATCGTGACCTGGCGTTGTGGGAGTCGACCGTGGTGATGGAATACCTGGATGAGCGTTATCCGCATCCACCGCTGCTGCCGGTTTATCCCGTGGCGCGGGCCAACAGCCGTTTGCTGATCCATCGCATTCAGCGCGACTGGTGTGCGTTGGTGGATGTGATTCTGGATTCGCGCAGCAAGGAGCCGGCGCGGGTGCAGGCGCGTAAGGAATTGCGC
Source organism: Pseudomonas gingeri (assembly GCF_013385425.1). Lineage (GTDB taxonomy): Bacteria > Pseudomonadota > Gammaproteobacteria > Pseudomonadales > Pseudomonadaceae > Aquipseudomonas > Aquipseudomonas gingeri_D. The sequence goes on from NZ_JACAQA010000004.1 coordinate 284,460, forward strand.
GAGAGCCTGACAGGGGCATCGCCGTTGTTTGCCGACAAGCCATTTTTCCTGAGTAATGAGCAAAGTCTGGTGGACTGCTGTCTATTACCGATACTCTGGCGTCTGCCGATGATGGGTATTGAATTGCCGCGGCCCGCAAAGCCGTTGCTCGATTATATGGAGCGCCAGTTTGCGCGTGAGGCTTTCCAGGCAAGCTTGTCTGGTGTCGAACGCGATATGCGCTAAGGAGCCGTTTTATGAACTCCAGTCGCCCTTATTTGGTTCGTGCTCTGTACGAATGGATAGTGGATAACGATTGTACGCCGCACATACTGGTCAATTCCGAGTATCCCTCGGTCCAGGTGCCGCAAGGTTTTGCCAGCGACGGGCAAATCGTCTTGAACGTTTCGCCCAGCGCGGTGCGTCACTTGCACATGGACAACGAGGCGGTCAGCTTCGAGGGGCGTTTCGGTGGTGTACCGCACACGCTTTTCGTGCCGATCAGCGCCATTCTCGGGATCTACGCCCGGGAGAACGGCCAGGGCATGGTGTTCGAGCTGGAAGCGCCCCTGGAGGGCGACGATGGGGTCGAGCCGGATGATGACGGTCCGCCGCCAGGTTCCGAGCCGCCGCGTCCTAGCGGTCGGCCAAGCTTGAAGGTGGTGAAGTAATAAAAAAGGCGCCTCGAATGAGGCGCCTTTTTTACATCTGCATTCTGGCAGCGGATCAGTCGATGTACTCGAACAGCTTGACGATCTTCTGCACGCCGCCGACGCTCTGCACCAGGTTGGTGGCGCGGGCGCCTTCGTCCTGGGTCACCAGGCCCAGCAGGTAGACGATGCCGTTCTCGGTGACGACCTTGATGCGCGAACCGGGAATGCTGTTATCGGTCAGCATCTGGGTCTTGATCTTGGTGGTCAGCCAGTTGTCGCTGCTGCGGGCCAGCAGCGAGGACGGTTCGATGACCTGCAGCTCGTTGTTGACCTTCTTCACTCGTTGAACCGCGGCGGCGGCCTGTTCGGCCTTGGCCTTGAGGTCTTCGCGTGGGGTCTGGCCGGCCAGCAGGACAATGCCGTTATAGCTGGTGACGACAATGTGCGAGCCGTTATCCAGGGCGGGATCGGCCTTGGCGACGTTGACCGCGACCTTGGTCTCGATCAGCGAATCATCGATCTTGCTGCCCAGGGTGCGGGTTCCGCGATCGTCGTTGATCGGCTCGTCGCGGGTGGCGGTCAGTACCGAACTGCAGCCGCTGATGCCCAGGCACAGGGTCAAGGCCAGCAGGCTAAGGCGATTGATGGTCATTCTTCACTCCCGAACAATTGGCTGTCGATCAGATCGCAGAGGCAATGGATCGCCAGCAGGTGGACTTCCTGAATACGTGCGGTGACGTTGGCCGGGACGCGAATCTCGACATCCTCGGGCAGCAGCAGGGAAGCCATGCCGCCGCCGTCGCGTCCCGTCAAGGCTACGACAACCATTTCGCGATCATGTGCGGCCTGGATGGCCTGAATAATGTTGGCGGAGTTGCCGCTGGTGGAAATCGCCAGCAGCACGTCGCCCGGTTGGCCCAGTGCGCGGATCTGCTTGGAGAAGATTTCGTTGTAGCTGTAGTCATTGGCGATCGAGGTGAGGGTCGAGCTGTCGGTGGTCAGGGCAATGGCCGGCAGGCTCGGTCGCTCGCGCTCGAAGCGGTTGAGCAGTTCCGAGGAAAAGTGCTGGGCATCGCCGGCGGAGCCGCCGTTGCCGCAGGAGAGCATTTTGCCTTCGTTGAGCAGGGCATTGACCATGACCTGGCTGGCTTGCTCGATGTGAGGTGCAAGAACGTCCATCGCCTGTTGCTTGGTGTCGATACTGGCCTGGAAAAGCTGGCGAATTCGGGATTGCATGTCCATCTACGTAACCTTAAGTAGGGCGGCTGGTCGAGCGCGGACCGGGTTTTCCCGGTAGCTGCCCGGCACAAGAATGTGCAGCCCGCAAAGCAAAGAGCAAAATCGGTGGGTGAAAAGAGTAACCGGGTCGACAGCCTGGATCAGCTGTCGAAGGCATTCCGTAGCCAGTTCAACTGGGGTGTCGCCTCGACCGGGCCGTCTATGGCCACCACGTCGAAGCGGCAAGGGCAATGGGCCCAGCGTGACTCGCGTTGCAGGAAATACTGCGCGGCGAATATTACCTTCTTGCGCTTGCGGGCATCGATGCTGCCCAGTGCGCCACCCCATTGGGTGTTTTTCCTGTAACGAACTTCGACGAATACTACTGTATCGCCGTCGAGCATGACCAGATCAAGCTCGCCCCGTTTGCATGTCCAGTTCTGCGCCAGCAGGCGCAGCCCCTGTTGTTCAAGGTGCCGCAACGCCAGGAGCTCGGCATCCTTGCCGTGTTCCAGGTGGGCGGCGGGTGCCATCAGTGCGGCGTATCCGGCAGGCGCTGGACCTGACCGCTGACGAACTGGGCCCAGGGCAGCTGGCGTTCGACCCGTTGTCCCGGATCCATGCTCAGGCTGCCGGAGAGACCTTCGATACGGCTGTCGGGCAGGGCCTTGAGTTGACCCAGGCGTGGCGCCAGGCGATAGGCGTCGACACCCATGGCATACAAGCGACCGAGGGCGCCGTTGGCTTGTGGCCATTGCGCGGTGACCTGTTTGCGCAGCGGGTCGTTGGCGTCCAGCAGCCAAGGGGTTTCGCAGAAACGAACGCCGTTCATGTCGTTGTACTGGTTCTGGTCGCCGGTGGCGCTGAACACGTGGGAGGTCGCATACACCGGTACATCACCGGCGTACTGGAAGTTCAGGGTCGGTTTGATCTGCTGCGCCTGTTGCGGTGTCGCGGCGAGGAAGATGAACTCGATGTCCTGGCGACGCGACGGTTGGGCGGCGACCTGGCCGCCTACCGTGCTTTGCAGGCTCTTGGCGCGGCCTTCGCTCTGGCGCAGCTGGAACAGGTCGGCGATCTGCTGGGCCAGGGCGACCGGTTGATCGACACGTTCGATACCGACCACGGTGCCGCCGTTGGCTTCCCAATCCTGGCGGAAGGCCTTGAGCACGCGATCACCCCATTCGCCTTTCGGCACCATGGCGGCGGCACGGTGCAGGCCGTCGGCGCGGGCGCGACGGGACACTTCGCGGGCTTCGTCTTCGGCGGCGAGGCCGAACTGGAACAACTGCGCCGGGTTCTGCGCGCTTTCGCTGTAGTTCAGCGCCAGGGTGGTGATCGGCAATTGCGCACGGGCGCTGAGCTGCTTGACCAGCGGCTTCTCCAGCGGACCGATCACCAACTGCACGCCGGAGGCCTGGGCCTTGCGATAGAAGTCGTCGAGGGAGGTGAGGCGCGAGCTGTCGTAGAACTCGATGACCGGCGGTTTCTGGCCGGCCTGTTGGGCCTGGTAGTGAGCGGCCATGAAGCCTTCACGCAGGGCCTTGCCGACCGAGGCCAGCGGGCCGTCCTGCGGCAGCAGCAGGGCGATCTTGCTCAGCGGCTGGCTGGCCAGTTCCTTGAGTTTCACCAGGGGCAGCGGCAATTGCACGGCGGCCGGGTGCTTGGGGTTCTGCGCGCGCCAGGTGTCGATGGCCGCCTGCTGTTGTTCCAGGGTGCCGGACGATTTCACCGCCAGCGCCAGGCTCAACCAGCCGCTGAGATCGTCGTTGCCAGTGGGTTGCAGCTGGTCGGTCGGCAGGGCCGCGATCAGTGCCCAGATGGCTTCGTGATTGCTTTTCGCCGCATCGCCGCTGAGCAGCGGGGCGATGAAGATGCGCTCGCGAGCGGCGGCCAGGGTCTGGCCGTCGGCTTCAAGGGCCCGGGCGCGCACGGTCTGGGTGCGAATCTGCTGGTCCACCGGCAGCTCGCTGAGGCGCTCCAGGCTCGGATGGCTCAAGGCGGTCAGCGCCGCCTTGGGCTGGTTGCGGGTCATCGCCAGTTCGGCCGCCAGGGTACTGGCGTACACCTGCTGTGCCGGCTTGAGGGTATCCAGCGGTACCTGCGCGAGAATCTGCGAGGCGCGGCCGCTGTCTTTCTGGCGATAGGCCAGGTCGGCAGCGGTCAGGCGCAGCAGGGCGGCTTGTTCCGGCGTCTTGCTGGAAGCCGCCTGCTCGAGCAGTTGCTCGATGCTGGCATTCGGGGTCCGTGGGAGTTCGCCAAGGCTGGAAGAGGGCGAGCTGGCGCAAGCCGCCAGCAAGGCAGCGAGGCAGAGGGCAGAGAACAGCCGCAGGCAAGCGATCATGTAGTGTTCCTGATACTCGATCATATGAGCGTGGAATTGTACCCAAGCACTGGCCGGGGCGCGATGTTACTGGCGTGAAACGGTCAAATTAGGTCGTACAAAGCGTGTCACGGCGCTCGAATCGCTCGCCTTTTGGGCCCGCGCTCGCCGTTGTGAAGCATATCGGCAGGGCGGCTACGCGCTACAATGGCGTTTTCGTTCTTCTCGAGGTATGCGCTTTGACTGCTCCAGGTGCTTTGAATTCCGCTGTCGGCTCGCTTTATGTGGTGGCGACGCCCATTGGCAACCTGGATGACATCAGTGCGCGGGCCATGAAGGTGTTGCGCGACGTGTCGCTGATTGCCGCGGAAGACACCCGCCACTCCCTCAGATTGTTGCAGCACTTCGGAATTACGACACCGCTTGCGGCCTGTCACGAGCACAACGAACGTGACGAAGGCAGCCGTTTCATCGCCAAGTTGCTGGCGGGCGAGGACGTGGCGCTGATCTCCGATGCGGGCACGCCGTTGATCTCCGATCCCGGTTATCACCTGGTGCGTCAGGCGCGGGCGGCAGGTATCAGTGTAGTGCCGGTTCCCGGCGCTTGCGCATTGATCGCCGCGCTCTCGGCGGCGGGGCTGCCGTCCGATCGGTTCATTTTCGAAGGTTTCCTGCCGGCCAAGGCGGTGGGGCGTCGGGCTCGCCTGGAGCTGCTCAAGGAAGAGCCGCGCACGCTGATATTCTATGAGGCACCGCATCGGATCCTTGAATGCCTGCAGGACATGGAGACGGTTTTCGGCGCCGAGCGCCCGGCACTGCTGGCCCGTGAACTGACCAAGACCTTCGAAACCCTCAAGGGCTTGCCGCTGAGCGAGCTGCGCGGCTTTGTCGAAGCGGACGCCAATCAGCAGCGTGGCGAGTGCGTGGTGCTGGTCGCCGGCTGGACGGCACCGGAAAACGATGACGCGGTCGGCAGTGAGGCCATGCGTGTTCTTGACCTGTTGCTCGAGGAAATGCCGCTCAAGCGCGCCGCGGCCCTGGCGGCGGAAATCACCGGGGTGCGCAAGAACCTGCTGTATCAGGTGGCGCTGGATCGGCAGAAAAATGCCTGACTGATTTTGCTGTGGGTTGGATCCGATCCGGGTGTGGGATCCGGCCTGGCGGTGTTTGCCGGGACAGCACCCTGTGGCGAAACGCCTTTAATGCTTGTCCTTCAGGGCATGTGCCGGTAACCTTCGCGGCGGAGAGTCGATTGGACAGTCGCTGCCCCCTATGAAAATTAGGGGGGGGAGGAAAGTCCGGGCTCCATAGGGCGGAGTGCCAGGTAATGCCTGGGAGGCGTGAGCCTACGGAAAGTGCCACAGAAAATAACCGCCTAAGCGCTTCGGCGCCGGTAAGGGTGAAAAGGTGCGGTAAGAGCGCACCGCACGGCTGGCAACAGTTCGTGGCTAGGTAAACCCCACTCGGAGCAAGACCAAATAGGGTTCCAAGGCGTGGCCCGCGCTGGAACCGGGTAGGTTGCTAAAGATGTCCAGTGATGGCCATCGTAGAGGAATGACTGTCCTCGACAGAACCCGGCTTACAGATCGACTCTCCACCTCTTTCCCTCCCTGCACGCAATCGCTGGCAGAAGCGCATTTGTAATACCGAAAAAATCTTACTCTTCACAAATCACTTTAACTTCCGCGCTCAAATTTCTCAGCGCGTTGAAGTTCGTCTCCGGAAACACTCTCCCGATTGTCGAATTACCTCCTTTTATGCTCCTAAATCTCCGATCTGTAAGGCTTTTCCTTAAGACCGCGCCTTGACGGTGTGGTGGGCGCATTCCTATAGTGTGCGCAAGTGGAGGAAAGTGGCATGAAGTGGGTTTTTTTGACGTAAAACGCTAATATTTGGAGAAACGCAGCTGTGTTTCGCGGAGCCAACGCTATCAGTCTCGATGCAAAGGGCCGTCTCGCTATGCCGAGCCGGTACCGTGACGAGCTCGTTTCGCGTAGTTCCGGCCAACTGATCGTGACCATTGATGCCGTGGACCCCTGTTTGTGTGTGTACCCGCTCGACGAGTGGGAACTGATTGAAACCAAGCTGCGTGCGTTGCCGTCGTTGCGGGAAGAGAACCGCCGGCTGCAGCGTTTGCTGATTGGTAATGCCGTCGACCTCGAGCTCGACGGCAGCGGCCGTTTTCTGGTGCCGCCGCGCCTGCGTGAGTACGCGAAGCTGGACAAGCACGCGATGCTGGTAGGCCAACTGAACAAGTTTCAACTGTGGGACGAGGACGCCTGGAACGCTGTATCGGCAGCGGACCTGGCGGCCATTCAACAACCGGGCGCGATGCCTGATGAACTGCGTGATCTGATCCTGTGACTATTGATAGCGGCTTTAACCACATCACCGTACTGCTTGACGAAGCCGTCGAGGCTCTCGCCGTACGCCCTGATGGCTGCTATCTGGATGGCACCTTCGGCCGTGGCGGGCATAGTCGGCTGATCCTCAGCAAGCTCGGGCCGGGTGGCCGACTCCTCGGATTCGACAAGGATCCTCAGGCGATTGCCACCGGGCAAGCGCTAGCGGCCGAAGACGGCCGCTTTGTCGTTGTGCAGCGCAGCTTTGCCGAGCTCGGTTCGGAAATCGTCGAGCGTGACATGGCCGGCAAGGTCAACGGCATCCTGCTGGACCTTGGCGTGTCTTCGCCGCAGCTTGACGACCCGGAGCGGGGCTTCAGTTTCATGAACGACGGTCCGCTGGATATGCGCATGGACCCGTCCCGTGGCATCAGTGCGGCTGAGTTCATCGCCACCGCACCGGCTGAAGAAATTGCCCGGGTGTTCAAGGAATACGGCGAAGAACGTTTCTCCGGTCGTATGGCCCGGGCCGTGGTCGAGCGTCGTGTGATCAAGCCCTTCGAGCGCACCGCCGACCTGGCCGAAGTGCTGAAGGTGGCCAACCCGGCCTGGGAAAAGGGCAAGAATCCGGCGACCCGCGCGTTCCAGGGCCTGCGCATCCACGTCAACAACGAACTGGGCGACCTGGAAACCGGCCTCGAAGCGGCGCTCGACGCCCTGGAAGTCGGTGGCCGCCTGGTGGTCATCAGCTTCCACTCGCTGGAAGACCGTATCGTCAAACTGTTCATGCGCCGCCTGGTCAAGGGCGAAAGCGACAACCTGCCGCGTAACCTGCCGGTCCGCCACCAGGCTTTCGAGCCGCGGATCAAAGTGCATGGCAAGGCCCGGTTCGCCTCGGAAGCCGAGCTCAAGGCCAACCCACGTGCGCGCAGCGCCGTCATGCGTGTCGCGGAGAAGCTGCGGTGAGCAAGCTCTACGCCAAGCCACTTCCCGGCGGAAGCTTTTTCATGTTCCTGCTGTTTGTCGCCGTGCTGGTTTCCGCCATCGGCGTGGCCTACAGCGCGCACTGGAACCGTCAACTGCTCAACTCGCTGTACAACGAGCTGAGCGTGCGTGACAAGGCCCAGGCCGAATGGGGTCGCCTGATTCTCGAGCAGAGCACCTGGACCGCCCACAGCCGGATCGAAACCCTGGCCACCGAACAACTGAAGATGCGCATCCCCAGCCCATCCGAAGTCAGGATGGTGGCGCCATGATGAAACTCGAAGGCGCGCTCTATCCCTGGCGCTTCCGCGTGGTCCTCGGCGCACTGGCGATCATGGTCGGCTATATCAGCTGGAAGATCGTCGACCTGCAGGTCATCGACCGGGCGTTCCTGATCGGCCAGGGCGATGCGCGCAGCATGCGGCATATCCCGATTCCGGCGCACCGTGGCCTGATCACCGATCGCAATGGCGAGCCCCTGGCCGTCAGTACCCCGGTGACCACGCTGTGGGCCAACGCCAAGGAAATGCAACTGGCCAAGGATCGCTGGCCGGCGTTGGCGATGGCGCTCGGGCAGGACCCGAAGCTGCTGACCGAACGCCTGGAACAGCAGGCCAATAAAGAATTCATCTACCTGGTCCGTGGCCTGACCCCGGAGCAGGGCCAGTCCGTGCTCGACCTCAAGGTTCCCGGCGTCTACGGCATCGAGGAGTTCCGGCGGTTCTACCCGGCCGGTGAAGTGGCGGCCCATATGGTCGGCTTTACCGACATCGACGACCACGGTCGCGAAGGGGTGGAGCTGGCCTACGACGAGTGGCTGGCCGGGGTACCCGGCAAGCGACAGGTGATCAAGGACCGGCGCGGCCGGCTGATCAAGGATGTCCAAGTCACCAAAAACGCCAAGGCCGGCAAGCCCTTGGCGTTGTCCATTGACCTGCGCCTGCAATACCTGGCCAACCGCGAGTTGCGCAACGCCCTGGTGGAAAACGGCGCCAAGGCCGGCAGCCTGGTGATCATGGATGTGAAGACCGGCGAGATCCTCGCCATGGTCAACCAGCCGACCTACAACCCCAACAACCGGCGCAACCTGCAACCGGCGATGATGCGCAACCGCGCGATGATCGACGTGTTCGAGCCGGGTTCGACCATGAAGCCGATCTCCATGAGCGCGGCCCTGGAAACCGGCCGCTGGAAGCCCAGCGATACGGTCGAGGTCTACCCCGGTACCCTGCAGTTGGGCAAGTACACCATTCGTGACGTGTCCAAGACCGAAGGCCCGGTACTCGACCTGACCGGCATCCTGATCAACTCCAGTAACGTCGGCATGAGCAAGGTCGCCTTCGATATCGGCGGCGAAGCGATTTTCCGCGTGATGCAGAAAGTCGGCCTGGGCCAGGACACCGGCCTCGGCTTCCCCGGCGAGCGGGTCGGCAACCTGCCGAACTACCGCGAGTGGCGCAAGGCCGAGACCGCGACCCTGTCCTACGGCTACGGCCTGTCGGTGACCGCGATCCAGCTGGTGCACGCCTTCTCGGCCCTGGCCAACAACGGCAAGATCGTGCCGCTGACCTTGATCAAGACCGACAAGGCTCCCGAGGGTACCCAGGTTATCCCGGAAAATGTCGCCAAGACCATGCAAGGTATGTTGCAACAAGTGATCGAGGCGCCGCGGGGTGTCTGGCGCGCGAAAGTGCCGGCCTATCACGTGGCCGGCAAGTCCGGTACGGCGCGCAAGACCTCGGTCGGCACCAAGGGTTATGAAGAAAACGCCTACCGCTCGCTGTTCGCCGGTTTCGGCCCGATGAGCGATCCGCGCTACGCCATCGTGGTGGTGATCGACGAACCGAGCAAGGCCGGTTACTTCGGTGGCCTGGTCTCGGCACCGGTCTTCAGCAAAGTCATGTCCGGCACCCTGCGCCTGATGAACGTCATCCCCGACGACTTGCCGACAACGCCCCAACAGCAGGCCGTTGTCGCGCCTGCCCCGGTAAAAGGAGGGCGTGGTTAATGTCCCTGAGCTTGAACAAGATTTTTGCCCACGCCGGTCGCGATCTGCTGATTCGCGAATTGGCCCTCGACAGCCGTAAAGTCCGCGCCGGCGACCTGTTCCTGGCGATACCGGGCGGCAAGGTCGACGGTCGCAACCATATTGCCGACGCCTTGCAGCGTGGCGCGGCGGCGGTGGCCTATGAAGTCGAAGGCGCCACCGTGCTGCCGATCACCGATGTGCCGCTGATCCCGGTCAAGGGCCTGGCGGCGCAACTGTCCGATATCGCCGGGCGTTTCTACGGTGATCCGAGTCGCCACCTGAACCTGGTGGGCGTGACCGGAACCAATGGCAAGACCAGTGTCAGCCAGTTGATTGCCCAGGCCCTCGATTTGCTGGGCCAGCATTGCGGCATTCTTGGCACCCTGGGTACGGGCTTTTACGGCGCGCTGCAGAGCGGCATGCTGACGACGCCGGACCCGATTGCCGTGCAGGCGAGCCTGGCCGACTTGAAGAAAGCCGGGGCCAGGGCCGTGGCCATGGAAGTGTCTTCCCACGGCTTGCATCAGGGCCGGGTGACCGCGCTGGCATTCGATGTGGCCGTGCTGACCAACCTGTCCCGCGATCACCTGGATTATCACGGCACCATGCAAGCCTATGGTGCGGCCAAGGCCAAGTTGTTCGGCTGGGCCGACCTGAGCTGCCGGGTCATCAATATCGACGATGAGTTCGGTCGCCAGCTGGCGGCGGAAAAGCATGAGTCGCGTCTGCTGACCTATAGCCAGGAAGACCCGAGCGCCTACCTCTATTGTCGCGATGCGCAATTCAGCGACGAAGGCGTGCGCGCCACGTTGGTGACGCCGCAAGGCGAGCATCACTTGCGCGGTGCGCTGCTCGGACGCTTCAACCTGAGCAATCTGCTGGCGGCGGTCGGTGCCTTGCTGGGCCTGGATTACCCGCTGGACGAGATCCTGCGCGTACTGCCGCAGCTCGAAGGTCCGGCCGGTCGTATGCAGCGCCTGGGCGGTGGTGCCCGGCCACTGGTGGTGGTCGACTACGCCCACACCCCGGATGCCCTGGAAAAAGTCCTGCTGGCCCTGCGCCCTCACGCCAAGGGTCAATTGCTCTGCCTGTTCGGCTGCGGCGGCGACCGTGATCGCGGCAAGCGCCCGCTGATGGCCGAAGTGGTCGAGCGTCTGGCCGATGTGGCGCTGGTCACCGATGACAACCCACGTACTGAAGACCCTTCGCGGATCTTCGACGATATCCGTGCCGGCTTCGTGGCCACGGACAAGGTCCGTTTTGTCGCCGGTCGCGGTCTGGCCATCGCCGAACTGATTGCCGGCGCCTCGGCCGACGATGTGATTGTCCTGGCCGGTAAAGGTCATGAGGACTATCAGGAAATCAACGGCCAGCGCCATGCCTTCTCCGACCTGGTCGAAGCCACCAAGGCCCTGGATGCCTGGGAGGTCGGCCATGCTTGAGGCGATGAAACTCAGCGAAGTGGCGAAGGCCTTGTCGGCACGCCTGTTGACGGCCGATGCCAGCTTCAATGGCGTGAGCATCGACAGCCGGGCGATTCAGCCGGGCCAGTTGTTTGTCGCGCTGACCGGACCGCGTTTCGACGGTCATGATTATCTCGAGGATGTCGCCGCCAAAGGCGCCGTCGCGGCGCTGGTCGAGCGTGAAGTGGTCGGCAGCAAGCTGCCGCAGTTGCTGGTCGCCGACTGCCGTCTGGCCCTGGGTCAACTGGGCGCGCTGAACCGCGCCGCCTTTACCCGGCCGGTGGCGGCCATTACCGGCTCCAGCGGCAAGACCACGGTCAAGGAGCTGCTCGCGAGTATCCTGCGCACCCGTGGCCTGGTCCTGGCCACTCGCGGCAACCTGAACAACGAACTGGGCGTGCCACTGACCCTGCTCGAGCTGGCCCCGGAACACAGTGCGGCGGTCATCGAGCTGGGGGCTTCGCGCCTAGGCGAAATTGCCTATACCGTCGCCATGACCAAGCCCCATGTGGCCATCTTGAACAATGCCGGAACCGCCCATGTCGGCGAGTTCGGTGGTCCCGAGAAAATCGTCGAGGCCAAGGGCGAGATCATTGAAGGGCTGCAAGCCGATGGCGTGGCCGTCCTCAACCTGGACGACAAGGCTTTCGCTATCTGGCAAGCCCGTGCCGCCGGTCGAAAAGTCCTGAGCTTTGCCCTGGAAAACACCGCCGCCGATTTCCATGGCGCACAGATTTCCCGTGATCCACGGGGCTGCCCGGGTTTCGATTTGCACAGTCCCCTGGGCAGTGCCCGGGTGCAACTGAACCTGCTGGGCACCCACAACGTGGCCAATGCCCTGGCCGCCGCCGCCGCCGCCCATGCCCTCGGCGTTTCCCTGCCGGGCATCGTTGCCGGGCTGGAAGCGGTACAACCGGTCAAGGGGCGCGCGGTGGCGCAATTAGCAATCAATGGCATTCGCGTCATTGACGACACCTACAACGCCAACCCTGCCTCAATCGCGGCCGCCGTTGATATACTCGCCGGCTTTTCCGGCCGCACCGTTCTGGTGCTCGGAGATATCGGCGAGTTGGGCGAGTGGGCGGAGCAAGGACATCGTGAAGTAGGCGCTTATGCCGCCGACAAGGTTTCAGCGCTGTATGCGGTGGGACCGATGATGGTTCATGCCGTCAACGCCTTTGGCCCGCACGCCCGTCATTTCGCCACCCAGGCCGATCTGATCGCGGCGCTGGGCGCCGAGCAAGACACGGACACCACCATTTTGATCAAGGGTTCGCGCAGCGCTGCGATGGAAAACATCGTGGCGGCTTTGTGTGGGCCCGCTTCTGACGAACACAAGGGAGAGAAGCATTAATGCTGCTGCTGCTAGCGGAGTACCTGCAACAGTTCTACAAAGGCTTTGCGGTCTTTCAGTACCTGACCCTGCGCGGGATTCTCGGGGTACTGACTGCGCTGTCTCTGTCGCTGTTTCTCGGCCCATGGATGATTCGGACCCTTCAAAATCGGCAGATCGGTCAGCCGATTCGCGATGACGGTCCAAAAACTCAACTCTCCAAGTCGGGTACGCCGACCATGGGCGGGGTGTTGATCTTGTCCTCCATTGGTATCAGCACCCTGCTGTGGGCTGACCTGCATAACCGCTATGTCTGGGTAGTCCTTCTGGTGACCCTGCTGTTCGGTGCTATCGGCTGGGTCGACGATTACCGCAAGGTGATCGAGAAGAACTCCCGTGGTCTTCCGAGTCGCTGGAAATATTTCTGGCAATCGGTGTTCGGCCTGGGTGCAGCGATCTTCCTGTTCATGACCGCGCAAAGCCCGGTCGAGACCACCTTGCTGATACCGATGCTCAAGGATGTCAGCATTCCCCTGGGTGCAGGCTTCATGGTGCTGACCTACCTGGTCATCGTCGGTTCGAGCAACGCGGTCAACCTGACCGACGGCCTCGACGGCCTGGCGATCATGCCGACGGTGATGGTCGGTGGCGCGCTGGGGATCTTCTGCTACCTGTCGGGTAACGTGAAGTTCGCCGAATACCTGCTGATTCCCTATGTCCCGGGCGCGGGCGAGCTGATTGTGTTCTGCGGCGCGCTGATCGGTGCCGGCCTGGGTTTCCTCTGGTTCAACACCTACCCGGCCCAGGTTTTCATGGGCGACGTTGGCGCACTGGCGCTGGGCGCGGCCCTGGGCACCATTGCGGTGATCGTCCGCCAGGAAATCGTCCTGTTCATCATGGGCGGTGTGTTCGTGATGGAAACCCTGTCGGTGGTGATCCAGGTCGCTTCCTTCAAATTGACTGGCCGCCGTGTGTTCCGCATGGCGCCGATTCACCACCACTTTGAACTCAAGGGTTGGCCCGAACCACGGGTGATCGTCCGTTTCTGGATTATCACCGTGATCCTGGTGCTGGTCGGCCTTGCCACCCTGAAGCTGAGGTAGAACACGTGTCACTGATCGCTTCTGACCACTTCCGCATCGTTGTCGGCCTCGGCAAGAGCGGCATGTCCCTGGTTCGCTTCCTGGCGAACCGGGGCATTGCCTTTGCCGTGGCCGATACGCGGGAAAATCCACCGGAGCTGGCCACGCTGCGCCGTGACTATCCGCAGGTGGAAGTGCGTTGTGGCGAGCTGGACGTCGAATTCCTCTGCCGTGCCGACGAGCTCTACGTGAGCCCCGGCCTGGCCCTGGCGACTCCGGCCCTGCAAGCGGCGGCCGCCCGTGGCGTGAAATTGTCCGGCGATATCGAGCTGTTCGCGCGTCACGCGAAGGCGCCGATCGTCGCCATCAGCGGTTCCAATGCGAAAAGCACCGTCACCACCCTGGTCGGCGAAATGGCTGCTGCGGCCGGCAAGCGTGTCGCTGTCGGCGGCAACCTCGGCACCCCGGCGCTGGACCTGCTCAGCGACGACGTCGAGCTGTACGTGATGGAACTGTCGAGCTTCCAGCTGGAAACCACCGACCACCTCGGTGCCGAAGTGGCCACCGTGCTGAATGTCAGCGAAGACCATATGGACCGCTACAGCGGCCTGCCGGCCTATCACCTGGCCAAGCACCGGATCTTCCGTGGCGCCAGGCAGGTGGTGGTCAACCGTCAGGACGCCTTGTCCCGGCCGCTGATGAGCGAAGGCCTGCCGTGCTGGACCTTTGGCCTCGGCAAACCGGACTTCAAGGCTTTCGGCCTGCGCGAAGAGAATGGCGAGAAGTACCTGGCCTTCGAATTCCAGAACCTGATGCCAGTAAGCGAACTACGGATTCGCGGCGCCCACAACCAGGCCAATGCCCTCGCGGCCCTGGCCCTGGGCCATGCGGTCGGGCTGCCGTTCGACGCCATGCTCTCGAGCCTGCGGACCTTCGCCGGTCTCGAACATCGCTGCCAGTGGGTCCGTGAGTTGAACGGCGTGAACTACTACAACGACTCCAAGGCCACCAACGTCGGTGCGGCCCTGGCCGCCATCGAAGGCCTGGGGGCCGATATTGCCGGCAAGCTGGTACTGATTGCCGGTGGCGACGGCAAGGGCGCGGACTTCAGCGGCCTGCGCGGCCCGGTTGCGAGCCACTGCCGTGCGGTGGTCCTGCTCGGCCGCGATGCTGAACTCCTGGCCCAGGCCCTGGGCGACGCCGTACCGCTGATTCGCGTGCAGAGCTTGAACGAGGCCGTACAGCGCTGTGCCGAGCTGGCCGAGCCGGGTGATGCGGTGTTGCTGTCGCCGGCCTGCGCCAGTTTCGACATGTTCAAGAACTACGAAGAACGCGGGCGCCTGTTCGCCCAGGCCGTGGAGGGGTTGGTATGAATTTCAATATCATCAAGCCCTATCCGTCGCCGATTATCAGCGGACACGGCGTCGACGTCGATTTCCCGATGCTGGCCGGCGCCCTGGGGCTGCTGGGGCTGGGTCTGGTCATGATCACCTCGGCGTCCTCGGAAGTCGCCGCCGTGCAGTCGGGCAACGCGCTGTACCACATGATTCGCCATCTGATCTACATGGTCATCGGCTTGGGTGCCTGCATTGCCACCATGATGGTGCCGATCGCCACCTGGCAGCGGATGGGCTTCATGATGCTGGTGGGTGCTTTCGGCTTGCTGGTCATGGTGCTGCTACCGGGCATCGGCCGCGAGGTGAACGGTTCGATGCGCTGGATCGGCTTCAGCTTCTTTAACGTGCAGCCCTCGGAAATCGCCAAGGTCTTCGTGGTGATCTACCTCGCCGGTTACCTGGTGCGGCGACAGAAGGAAGTCCGCGAAAGCTGGATGGGCTTCTTCAAGCCCTTCATCGTCTTGCTGCCGATGGCCGGCCTGCTGCTGATGGAACCGGACTTCGGTGCCACCGTGGTGATGATGGGCGCGGCGGCGGCGATGCTGTTCCTCGGCGGGGTCGGGCTGTTGCGCTTCGGCTTGATGGTCATGCTCGCGGTGGTGGCGGTGGTGGTGCTGATCAAGGCGCAACCCTACCGGATGGCGCGTTTGACCACCTTTACCGACCCCTGGGCCGACCAGTTCGGTTCCGGCTACCAGCTGACCCAGGCACTGATCGCCTTCGGTCGTGGCGAATGGCTGGGCGTGGGCCTGGGCAACAGCGTGCAGAAACAGTTCTACCTGCCTGAAGCGCACACCGACTTCGTGTTCTCCGTACTGGCTGAAGAGCTGGGTGCGGTGGGTTCGCTGCTCACGGTCGCGCTGTTTGTTTTCGTCAGTGTGCGGGCCATGTACATCGGCCTATGGGCGGAAAAGGCCAAGCAGTTCTTTGCCGCCTATATGGCCTACGGCCTGGCCTTTCTGTGGATCGGTCAATTCCTGATCAATATCGGCGTGAACGTCGGCCTGCTGCCGACCAAGGGCCTGACCCTGCCGTTCCTCAGTTACGGCGGTAGTTCGTTGGTGATTTGCTGTGCCCAGCTCGGCTTGTTGCTGCGTATCGAGTGGGAGAGTCGAACCCATCTGGGCAGTGAAGAGATGGAGTTCGATGAAAGTGACTTCGCCGAGGAGTCACCCCATGGCCGATAAAGTGCTGATCATGGCCGGTGGCACCGGCGGACACGTGTTCCCGGCGCTGGCCTGCGCGCGGGAGTTCCAGGCGCGCGGCTACGAGGTGCACTGGTTGGGCACGCCGCGGGGTATCGAGAACGAACTGGTGCCGGGCGCCGGGTTGCCGCTGCACCTGATCCAGGTCACGGGCCTGCGGGGCAAGGGCAAACTGTCGCTGCTCAAGGCGCCGTTCGTCCTGCTCAAGGCGGTGTGGCAGGCACGCAAGGTCATGCGGGAACTGAAGCCGGTCTGTGTGCTGGGCTTTGGCGGTTATGTGACCGGCCCCGGCGGTGTTGCCGCGCGGATGGCCGGTATTCCGGTGATCGTTCATGAACAGAACGCCGTGGCGGGTACCGCCAATCGGCTGCTGGTGCCCTTGGCGACCCGGGTCTGCGAAGCTTTCCCGAATACCTTCGGCGCCTCGGGCAAACGTCGGACCACCGGTAACCCGGTGCGCACCGAACTGTTCCTGGAAACCCCGCGCCAGGACCTCGCCGGACGCCGCGCGCGCCTGCTGATCCTGGGCGGCAGCCTGGGTGCCGAACCGTTGAACAAGCTGTTGCCCGAAGCTTTGGCGCAAGTGCCGGCCGAGTACCGCCCGGAAGTGTTTCACCAGGCCGGGCGCAATCACGACGAAATCACCGCCGAACGCTACCAGGCGGTCGGCGTCGAGGCGCAAGTGGCGCCGTTTATCAAAGACATGGCCCAAGCCTATGGCTGGGCCGACCTGGTGGTCTGCCGTGCCGGCGCCTTGACCGTCAGTGAACTGGCCGCCGCCGGTCTGCCCTCGTTGCTGGTGCCCTTGCCCCATGCGATCGACGATCACCAGACCCGCAATGCCGAATATCTGGCCGGGGAGGGCGCTGCCTTCCTGCTGCCGCAAAGAACGACTGGCGCCGCCGACCTGGCGGCTCGCCTGACAGAGGTTTTGATGCAACCGGAACGACTGAACAGCATGGCGCGCACTGCCCGCCGCCTGGCCAAGCCAGATGCCACCCGCACCGTGGTCGAGATCTGCCTGGAGGTGGCCCATGGTTGAGAATCAGAAAGCCATGCCGCAACCGGAAATGCGCCGTATCCGTCGTATCCACTTCGTCGGGATCGGCGGCGTGGGCATGTGCGGGATTGCCGAAGTGTTGTTGAACCTGGGCTATGAAGTGTCCGGTTCCGACCTGAAGACCTCGCCGGTGACCGAGCGCCTGGAGTCCTTCGGCGCCCACATCTTTATCGGCCACCGCGCCGAGAACGCCGCCGACGCCGATGTGCTGGTGGTGTCGAGTGCCGTGAACAAGTCCAACCCGGAAGTGGCCACCGCCCTGGAGCGGCGCATTCCGGTGGTGCCGCGCGCCGAGATGCTGGCCGAGCTGATGCGCTATCGCCACGGCATCGCCGTCGCCGGTACCCACGGCAAGACCACCACCACCAGCCTGATCGCCTCGGTGTTCGCCGCCGGTGGCCTCGATCCGACCTTTGTCATCGGTGGCCGACTGAATGCCGCGGGCACCAATGCCCAGCTCGGCACCAGCCGCTACCTGATCGCCGAAGCCGATGAAAGCGACGCCAGCTTCCTGCACCTGCAGCCGCTGGTCGCCGTGGTCACCAACATCGACGCCGACCATATGGACACCTATGAAGGCGACTTCAACAAACTGAAGAAGACCTTCGTCGAGTTCCTCCACAACCTGCCGTTCTACGGTCTGGCCGTGGTCTGCCTGGACGATCCGGTGGTGCGCGAGATCCTTCCGCAGATCGCCCGTCCGACCGTGACCTACGGTGTCCACGAAGACGCCGACGTGCGTGCGATCAATATTCGCCAGGCCGGCATGCAGACCCACTTCACCGTGCTGCGTCGCGACCGCGAGCCGCTGAACGTGTCGGTGAACATGCCGGGCAACCACAACGTGCTCAACTCCCTGGCCACCATCGCCATCGCCAGCGACGAGGGCATCAGCGATGAAGCCATCGTCCAGGGGCTGTCGGGCTTCCAGGGCGTCGGTCGACGCTTCCAGGTCTACGGCGAACTGCCGGTGGACGGCGGCAGCGTGATGCTGGTGGACGACTACGGTCACCACCCGACCGAAGTCGCGGCGGTGATCAAGGCTGTCCGCGGTGGCTGGCCGGAGCGCCGCCTGGTGATGGTCTATCAGCCGCACCGCTACACCCGCACCCGCGACCTGTACGACGATTTCGTCCAGGTGCTGGCCGACGCCAATGTCCTGCTGTTGATGGAAGTCTATCCGGCCGGGGAGGAAGCGATTCCGGGCGCGGACAGCCGCCAGCTGTGCCGCAGCATTCGCCAGCGCGGCCAGCTCGACCCGATCTATATCGAGCGTGGTGTCGAGCTGGCTCCGCTGGTCAAGCCGCTGTTGCTGCCCGGTGACATCCTGCTTTGCCAGGGCGCCGGCGATATCGGTGGCCTCGCCCCGCAATTGCTCAAGAGCCCGCTGTTCGCCACTGCCGTAGCCAGCCAGGAGAAGTCGAAATGACCGCTGCCTACGCCAACCTGTTCTCGACCGTCCCGCCGAAAGCCTTCGGCCGCGTCGCCGTGCTGTTCGGCGGCAAGAGCGCCGAGCGCGAGGTCTCGCTGAAGTCCGGCAACGCGGTGCTCGAAGCGCTGCAAAGCGCCGGTGTCGACGCCTTCGGTATCGATGTGGGCGACGATTTCCTGCAACGCCTGCTCAATGAAAAGATCGACCGCGCCTTTATCATTCTGCACGGTCGCGGCGGTGAAGACGGCAGCATGCAAGGCCTGCTCGAATGCCTGGGGATTCCCTACACCGGCAGCGGCATCCTCGCCTCGGCGCTGGCCATGGACAAGCTGCGGACCAAGCAGGTCTGGCACAGCCTGGGGATTCCGACACCGCGTCACGCCGTGTTGAGTTCCGCGGCCGACTGTATTTCAGCCGGCGCGGAACTGGGGTTCCCTTTGATCGTCAAACCTGCTCATGAAGGCTCCAGTATTGGGATGGCCAAAGTGACCTGCGCCGACGATCTGATCGCCGCCTGGAAAGCCGCCGCCGCCTACGATTCGCAAGTATTGGTTGAACAGTGGATTCAAGGTCCGGAGTTCACCATCGCCACCCTGCGCGACCAGATCCTGCCGCCGATTGCCCTCGGCACCCCGCATTCGTTCTACGACTACGACGCCAAGTACCTGGCTTCCGATACCCAGTATCGGATTCCCTGCGGCCTCGATAGCACCAAGGAAAAGGAACTGATGGACCTCACGGCCAAGGCCTGCGAGGCGCTCGGTATCGCCGGTTGGGGCCGGGCCGACGTGATGCAGGACGCCGACGGGCAGTTCTGGTTCCTGGAAGTCAACACCGCGCCGGGCATGACCGACCACAGTCTGGTCCCCATGGCCGCGCGGGCCGCCGGCCTGGATTTCCAGCAGTTGGTGCTGGCGATCCTGGCGGCAAGCATCGAGGTACGAGGTTAAGACCATGCACGGCGCATCGATTCGTCATCAGTCACCCGCCCCCGGCCGTAACAAGCCGGTGCCGCGGGGTGCCAGCCGGATGGTGGCTAAAGAGCCGATGTCGGTGCGCCTGCCGAAAGCCAACTTCAGCATTTTCAAGCGCCTGATGTGGCCGGTGCTGCTGGTGGCCCTGGGTTTCGGTACCTACGAAGGTGCCCAGCGCCTGTTGCCCTATGCCGATCGGCCGATCAGCAAGATCAACGTGCAGGGCGACCTGAGCTACATCAGCCAGCAGGCGGTGCAGCAGCGGATCGCGCCGTACGTCGCGTCGAGCTTCTTCACCATCGACTTGGCGAGCATGCGCACCGAGCTGGAAACCATGCCGTGGATCGCCCATGCCGAGGTCCGGCGTGTGTGGCCGGACCAGGTGGTGATCCGCCTGGAAGAGCAATTGCCGGTGGCCCGCTGGGGCGACGGGGCGTTGTTGAACAACCAGGGCCAGGCGTTCGCGCCACGGGAACTGGCGAACTACGAGCATCTGCCGCAGTTGTTCGGTCCCCAACGGGCCCAGCAACAGGTGATGCAGCAGTATCAGGTGTTGAGTCAGATGCTGCGCCCGCTGGGTTTCTCGATTGTCCGGCTGGAACTGCGTGAACGCGGCAGCTGGTTCCTGACCACCGGCGCGGGCAGCGCGGGGCCGGGGATCGAGTTGTTGTTGGGTCGCGATCATCTGGTCGAGAAGATGCGCCGTTTTATTGCCATTTATGAAAAAACGCTGAAAGAACAGATTACGAACATTGCCAGCATCGATCTGCGTTATTCCAACGGCCTGGCCGTCGGATGGCGGGAACCTGTGGCACCCGTGACGGCCAAACCCGCCGTTGCGAAGAATTAAGAAGAGGCAGGACCATGGCAAACGTGCAAAGCGGCAAAATGATCGTCGGACTGGATATCGGTACCTCCAAGGTGGTGGCACTGGTGGGCGAGGTCGCGGCCGATGGCACGCTGGAAATCGTCGGTATCGGCACCCATCCTTCCCGCGGCCTGAAGAAGGGCGTGGTGGTGAATATCGAGTCCACCGTGCAGTCGATCCAGCGTGCGGTGGAAGAGGCGCAACTGATGGCCGGTTGCCGGATCCACTCGGCGTTCGTCGGCGTGGCGGGCAATCACATCCGCAGCCTGAACTCCCATGGGATTGTCGCGATCCGCGATCGTGAAGTCAGCGCGGCGGATCTCGAACGTGTGCTCGATGCGGCCCAGGCCGTGGCGATTCCGGCGGACCAGCGGGTCCTGCACACGCTGCCGCAGGACTACGTGATCGACAACCAGGAAGGCGTTCGCGAACCCCTGGGCATGTCCGGCGTACGTCTGGAAGCCAAGGTCCACGTGGTCACCTGCGCGGTGAACGCGGCACAGAACATCGAGAAGTGCGTGCGTCGCTGCGGTCTGGAAATCGACGACATCATTCTTGAGCAACTGGCTTCGGCCTACTCGGTGCTGACCGACGACGAGAAAGAACTGGGCGTGTGCCTGGTGGATATCGGCGGCGGCACCACCGACATCGCGATCTTCACCGAAGGCGCGATCCGCCACACCGCGGTGATCCCGATTGCCGGTGATCAGGTGACCAACGACATCGCCATGGCGTTGCGCACCCCGACCCAGTACGCCGAAGAGATCAAGATCCGCTACGCCTGTGCCCTGGCGAAACTGGCCGGTGCCGGTGAAACCATCAAGGTGCCGAGCGTCGGCGACCGTCCGCCACGCGAGCTGTCGCGCCAGGCCCTGGCCGAAGTGGTCGAGCCGCGCTACGACGAACTGTTCACCCTGATCCAGGCCGAACTGCGTCGCAGCGGCTACGAGGACCTGATTCCGGCCGGCATCGTGCTGACCGGTGGTACCTCGAAAATGGAAGGCGCGGTCGAACTGGCCGAAGAGATTTTCCACATGCCGGTGCGCCTGGGCGTGCCGCATAGCGTCAAAGGGCTGTCGGACGTGGTCCGCAACCCGATCTATTCAACTGGGGTAGGGCTGTTGCTGTACGGGCTGCAAAAGCAGTCGGACGGCATTTCCCTGTCCGGCTACAACGGCGGCAACAGAAACGACTATCGCGATGAAGAACAGAAAGCACCTGTGCTGGAGCGCTTGAAGCGCTGGGTTCAGGGCAACTTTTAAAGTTTCAAAGCAGTAGAAGTAGGCGAAAAAACTAGAGAATGAAAGGAGAGGGAACATGTTCGAACTCGTAGACAACGTCCCACAAAGTCCGGTAATCAAGGTTATCGGCGTAGGCGGTGGCGGCGGCAACGCCGTTAACCATATGGTCAAGAGCAACATTGAAGGCGTCGAGTTCATCTGCGCCAACACCGATGCCCAGGCCCTGAAAAACATTGGCGCGCGGACTATCCTGCAACTGGGTACCGGCGTGACCAAGGGCCTGGGTGCCGGCGCCAATCCGGAAGTCGGTCGTCAGGCCGCTCTGGAAGATCGCGAGCGCATCGCCGAAGTGCTGCAGGGCACCAACATGGTGTTCATCACCACCGGCATGGGTGGCGGTACCGGTACCGGTGCGGCCCCGATCATTGCCGAAGTGGCGAAGGAAATGGGCATCCTCACCGTTGCGGTGGTGACCCGTCCGTTCCCGTTCGAAGGCCGAAAGCGCATGCAGATCGCCGATGAAGGCATCCGCGCGCTGAGCGAAAGCGTCGACTCGTTGATCACCATTCCCAACGAGAAGCTGCTGACCATCCTGGGTAAGGACGCCAGCCTGCTGTCGGCTTTCGCCAAGGCTGACGATGTACTCGCCGGTGCCGTTCGCGGTATCTCCGACATCATCAAGCGTCCGGGCATGATCAACGTCGACTTCGCCGACGTGCGTACCGTGATGAGCGAAATGGGCATGGCGATGATGGGCACTGGCTGCGCCAGCGGTCCCAACCGTGCACGTGAAGCCACCGAAGCGGCGATTCGCAACCCGCTGCTGGAAGACGTCAACCTGCAAGGCGCGCGCGGCATCCTGGTGAACATCACCGCCGGTCCTGACCTGTCCCTGGGTGAGTACTCCGACGTGGGTAGCATCATCGAAGCCTTCGCCTCCGAGCACGCCATGGTCAAGGTCGGTACCGTTATCGATCCGGACATGCGCGACGAGCTGCACGTGACCGTGGTTGCCACCGGCCTGGGTGCGCGTATCGAGAAGCCTGTGAAGGTCATCGACAATACGCTGCAGACCAGCCAATCGGCTGCCGCCCAGACGCAAGCACCTTCGCGTCAGGAACTGCCGTCGGTGAACTACCGTGACCTGGATCGTCCGACCGTCATGCGCAACCAGGCCCAGGCCGGTGCTGCGACTGCCGCGAAGATGAACCCGCAGGATGACCTGGACTATCTGGATATCCCGGCTTTCCTGCGTCGCCAGGCCGATTGATGGAATGTATCAGGAGTATTAGGGTGATTGGTGTTCAGCAAAGGCCTGGTCTGCTATTATCGCCAGCCTTTGTTGATACCTGTTCGCAATTTGCGCTGAAGCGGCCCATGCCATGATTAAACAACGCACCCTGAAAAATATTATCCGTGCTACAGGTGTCGGCCTGCACTCCGGCGAGAAGGTCTACCTGACCCTCAAGCCCGCGCCTGTGGACACCGGTATCGTGTTTTGTCGTGCCGACCTCGACCCTGTGGTGCAGATTCCTGCTCGCGCGGAAAACGTTGGTGAAACCACGATGTCGACCACGTTGGTCAACGGTGACGTCAAGGTGGACACGGTTGAGCACCTGCTCTCGGCCATGGCCGGCCTGGGCATCGATAACGCCTACGTCGAGCTCTCCGCGTCCGAAGTCCCGATCATGGATGGTAGCGCTGGACCCTTCGTATTCCTGATTCAATCTGCCGGCCTGGAAGAACAGGACGCAGCCAAGAAGTTCATCCGCATCCTTCGTGAAGTCTCAGTGGAAGACGGCGACAAGCGCGCCACTTTCGTGCCTTTCGAAGGTTTCAAGGTGAGCTTTGAGATCGATTTCGATCACCCGGTGTTCCGTGACCGCATCCAGAGTGCCAGCGTGGATTTTTCCAGCACTTCGTTCGTAAAAGAAGTCAGCCGCGCCCGGACCTTTGGTTTCATGAGTGATATCGAGTACCTGCGCAAGCACAACCTCGCACTCGGCGGTAGCGTGGAAAACGCCATCGTGGTCGATTCGGATGGTGTACTGAACGAAGACGGCCTTCGTTACGAAGACGAATTCGTCAAACACAAGATCCTCGACGCTATCGGTGACCTCTACCTGTTGGGCAATAGCCTGATTGGTGAGTTCAAAGGCTTCAAGTCCGGTCACGCCCTGAACAACCAGCTTCTGCGTAAGCTCATTGAGCAGAAAGATGCCTGGGAAGTGGTGACCTTCGAAGACGCCAGCACCGCGCCGATCTCTTACATGCGTCCTGTTGCGGCCGTGTAACGACTCTCTCCTTTTGTTGTATTTGAAAGCCGCCTTCGGGCGGCTTTTTTTATATCCCTTCCCTTGTCGAAGCGAGCTTGCTCCGGGCGGCGTTCCGGCGAGGGTAGTCCAGACACCGCGGGGTATCAGATGCCGCGTGTTATCGTTGACGTCCATCGCGAGCAAGCTCGCTCCTACAGGGGGCGCTTACAACCGGTCGAGGCTGGCATGCACCGCACGATCGCGGCCTTCGTGCTTGGCCTGGTACAGCGCCTGGTCGGCTTTGCGCAGCAACTGCTCCACGCTACCGTCGCTGGGCGGCGAGGCGGTGCTGGCGCCGATGCTGACGGTGATCGCCCGATGGTCGCCCTTGAAGGGCGCCAGTGCGGCCATGGCCGTGCGGATCTTTTGCGCCAGGTTCATTGCCCCCTGCTCATCGGTTTCCGGCAGCACCACGGCAAACTCTTCGCCGCCATAACGCGCCGCCATGTCGCCAGGACGCCGAATGTTGTCACTGATCACCTGGGCCAGCCGCCGCAAGGCCTCGTCGCCGACCGGGTGACCGTGGCGGTCGTTGAAGGCCTTGAAGTGATCAGCATCGATCATCAGTACCGACAGCGGTTTGCCGGAACGCTGTGCCCGCGCCCATTCGGTCGCCAGGCCCTGGTCCAGCGCCCGGCGATTGGCCAGGCCGGTCAGCGAGTCGGTGGCGGCCAGCTGCGCCAGCTCCTGCTCGGCGCGCTGGCGTCGGCGCAGTTCCCGGGCCAGCAGCCAACTGAGCCAGAGCAGGCCGATACAGAGCACGCCCGTGGCCAGGCCGACCAGGCGGGTCGTGCGTTTCCAGGCGCCATAGACTTCGTCGGCGGACTGGGACACCACCACGATCAGCGGTAGCGTGCCGACCTGGGAAAAGGTATAGAGCCGCTCGCTGCCATCGATCCCCGAGGTGGTGCTGAAGCTGCCGTTGCCTTGTTTCAGGATCCGGATGAAGTTGGGGTAGTTGCTGAAGTCCTGGCCGGTCAGCTCGTCGGGCAGTGGCGTTTGTCGGGACAGCAGGGTGCCGTCGGTGCTGACCAGGCTGATGGAACCGCCTTTGCCGACGCTCAGGTTCATGAACAGCTCGTCGACGTAACTCAGGCGCATACCGGCGGCGGCCACTCCCAGGAACTCACCGTCCGCGGAGGTCATCCTGCGGCTGAAACTGATCAGCCAGGGATACGGGGCCCGCCTGGACTTGAACGGGTGGCTGATCATCAGGCTCGGGTCCGGGTCGCCCTCGTGGGACTGGAAATACTCACGATCGGAAAAGTTCTCGGCCCTGGGGATGACCGACTGGGAGTCGGCGACCACATTGCCCAGTCGGTCCAGCAGCAGGATATCGCTTTTGTGCGAGGTGCTCGAGGCGCGGTCGAACAGGGCGAGATGACGGACTTCGGGAGCGACCGTGCGCAGGTCCTGGCGCTGCGAGGCCTGGATCAGCCCCTGTAATGCGAGGTCATAGAGCTCGATATTGCGCGATACATCGGCGTCGATCAGTTGCACGATATTGTTCGCCGAGCGCGCAGCGGCCTCGGTGGCGCTGCCGCGCTCGCGGATCAGCAGGAAGGTCACGATGGCAAGCATGGCGATCACTGTCATTCCGCTGACCAGCATCAGCAGGGTTTGCGGCTTGACGGAATTTGCCGGGGCGTGAGGAATGGTCGCACTCTCGATTGCATCGGTTTATTGGCGCATGTATACGGCCCACGCAAGAAAAAGGCCAGTCTCTTGAGACTGGCCTTTGCCGTTCTGTCCCTGGAGTGCTTCAGGCTGGCAGGTAGAGGCCGAAGGTATTGATCCCGTCGCGGCTGCGCACGAACACATCACCGCCATGCATCAGGGCGATGGCCTTGACGATTGCCAGGCCCAGTCCGTGGTTGGCGCCGCTGTTGCTGCGGGAGGCGTCGACCCGGTAGAAACGTTCGAAGAGCCGCGAAAGATGCTCGGCGGCAATCGCTTCGCCGGGGTTGGATACGCCAATGGCGACCCGCTCGCCCTCGCGCTCGATGCGCACCACGATCACCTGGCCCGGCACCGTGTGCTGCACCGCATTGCTCAGCAGGTTGATCAGCGCCCGGCGCAGGTGGGCGATTTCGATCTGTACCTGGGCATCGCCGCTGACCCGTACCTGGACCTGGGCGTCTTCGAGAATGAAGTCCAGGTAGTCCAGGGTGGTCGCCACCTCGCCGGCCAGCGAGGTGCTGATCAGCTTGGTGGCCTTGCTGCCCTGGTCGGCGCTGGCCAGGAACAGCATGTCGTTGATGATCGAGCGCAGGCGTTCCAGCTCTTCGAGGTTCGATTGCAGGACCTCGAAATAGTGCTCGGCCGAACGTCCGCGGGTCAGGGCCACCTGGGTCTGGCCGATCAGGTTGGTCAGCGGCGAGCGCAACTCATGGGCGACGTCGGCGTTGAACGACTCCAGGCGCGAATAGGCATGCTCGACGCGTTCCAGGGTCGAGTTGAAGGAGTTGACGAACTGGCTGAGCTCCGGCGGCAGCGGTGACAACTGCAGGCGCCCGGACAGCCGTGGCGGTGCCAGCTTCTGCGCCTCCTCGGACAGCTTGATCAAGGGTTTCAGGCCGATCCGCGTCACCCAGTAACCCAGCACGGACGCCAGGGCGATGCCGGCGATGGCCAGGCCGATCAGGGCGATCAGCAGGTGGTGTTGGGTCTGTCGGAAGGTTTCGGTGTCGATGGCGATCAGGAACTTCAACGGTGGGCGAGGCCCCTTGGCCGGCAGGGCGTTGACCAGCACCTTGAAGGGGTAGGCGTGTCCCGGCAAGCGCAGGTCGCGCATGCCCGCGGGGCCTTCGGCGAAGGCACGAACCAGGCCGTCGGGGGGGCCGTACTCGTAGTTGCTATCGCCGCTGACCACCCAGAAACGAATGCGCTTGTCCTCTTCGCCCAACTGCTTGAGCTTGGCGCTGACCTTGGCCCAGTGCTCCAGGGTGCTGTCGCGATTGAGTGAGGACAGCAGCACGCTGGAGCGTGCCTCCAACTCGGCTTCAGGCAGCAGGCCGAGGCCCTCGCCGACCTGCTGGTACAGGGCCCAGCCGATCAACAGGAACACCAGCAGCGCCACGCCGCTGAACAAGCCGCTCAGGCGTAGGGCGATGCTGTTAGTTGGCACTGCGGCTCTCCAGCACGTAGCCCATGCCGCGGATGGTGTGCAGCAGTTTCTGTTCGAACGGCCCGTCGAGCTTGGCTCGCAGGCGCTTGATCGCGACTTCGACGACGTTTGCGTCGCTGTCGAAATTGATGTCCCAGACCATCTCGGCAATGGCGGTCTTGGAGAGGATTTCGCCCTGGCGCCGGGCCAGCACGCTGAGCAGCGAGAACTCCTTGGCGGTCAGGTCCAGGCGCATGCCGGCGCGGCTGGCCTTGCGACTGATCAGATCGACCCAGAGGTCGGCGACGCTGATCTGCACCGGCTCGTGGCCGCCGCCGCTGCGCCGGGTCAGGGCCTGCAGGCGCGCCACCAGTTCGAGAAAGGAAAAGGGTTTGCCCAGGTAGTCGTCGGCGCCCTCGCGCAGGCCGCGAACACGGTCTTCGACGCGCTCGCGGGCGGTGAGCATGATCACCGGGGTCTGCTTGCGCGCCCGCAGCGCCTTGAGCACGCCGAAGCCATCCAGCTCCGGCAGCATCACGTCGAGGATGATCACCGCGTAGTCGCTTTCCAGCGCCAGGTGCAGGCCGCCGACGCCATCGCGGGCGAGGTCCACGGTGTAGCCCTGTTCGGTCAGGCCGCGATGCAGGTAATCGGCGGTTTTTTCTTCGTCTTCGATAATCAGAACGCGCATGAACCCGCCTCAGAGTGTGATCGCCGGCGCGGGCGCCGGTGTCGGCCGATGGAAAAGCCGCTCAAGCCACAAGTATATGACGGGGGTGGTAAAGAGCGTCAGCGCCTGGCTCACCAGCAGGCCGCCGACCACGGCGATCCCCAGGGGCTGGCGCAATTCGGCGCCGGTACCGTGGCCGAGCATCAGCGGCAGGGCGCCGAGCAGGGCGGCCAGAGTGGTCATGATGATCGGCCGGAACCTCGTGATACAGGCCTTGTAGATTGCTTCCTCCGGCGACAGCCCGCCACGCTGGGCTTCAAGGGCGAAGTCGATCATCAGGATGCCGTTCTTCTTGACGATGCCGATCAGCAATACCAGGCCGATCAGCGCCATGATCGAGAAGTCCTGGCCCAGCAGCCACAACATGATCAGGGCGCCGAGGCCGGCGGACGGCAGGGTGGAAATGATTGTCAGCGGGTGCACGAAACTTTCGTAGAGCACCCCGAGGATGATGTAGACCGCCACCAGCGCCGCGAGGATCAGCCACGGTTGGCTCGCCAGGGAACTCTGGAAGGCCTGGGCCGCGCCCTGGAAGTAACCGTTCACCGAGGCCGGCATGCCGATCTCGTTCTTCGCCTGGTTGAGTTGCAGCACCGCATCGCCCAGGGCCACGCCGGGGGCCAGGTTGAACGACAGGTTGGCGGCCGGGAACATGCCGTCGTGGGCAATGGACAACGGACCGCTGGTGGGCACGTCGAAGCGCGCCAGGGCCGAGAGCGGGACCATCTCACCGGTCAGGGGCGAGCGCAGGTAAAAGTAGTTCAGGCTTTCGGCCTTGCCGCGCTGCGCGGCGTCCAGTTCGAGGATCACGTTGTACTGGTTGGTTTCGGTCTGGTACTCGTTGATCTGCCGCTGGCCGAAGGCGTCGTAGAGGGCTTCGTCGACATCGCTGGCGGTCAGGCCGAAACGCGCGGCGGCGCCGCGGTCGATGTTGATATGGGTGACGCTGCCGCCCGTTTGCAGGTCGTTGGACAGGTCGCGAAACGCCGGGTTGGTGCGCAGCTTTTCCGTCAGGCGCTGGGTCCAGGTGTTCAGCGTATCGCCGTCATTGCTCTTGACCACGTACTGATACTGGGCCCGGCTCGGGCCGGAACTGAGGTTGATGTCCTGGCCCGCCCGCAGGTAGAGGACGATGCCGGGAATCTTCATCAGCTGCGGGCGAATCCGGTCGATAAATGCGCTGGCCGAGACATCCCGCTGGTCCTGGGGCTTGAGGGCGATCCAGAAGCGGCCGTTGGCGATGGTCTGGTTGCTGCCGGACACACCCACCGAATGAGAGAACGCCTGCACCGCCGGGTCGGCCGCAACGATCTCGGCCAGGGCCTTGTGCTTGGCCACCATATCGGTGAAGGACACATCGGCGGCGGCCTCGGTGGTGCCGAGGACGAAGCCGGTGTCCTGGATCGGGAAGAAGCCCTTGGGAATGAACACGTAGCCGGCGATGGCCAGGCACAGGGTCACGCAGAACAGCCCGAACATGGTTCTCTGGTGCGCCAGGGCGCGCCGCAGGTTGCGCTCATAGACGGCCAGCAGACGCTCGCCGAAGCCCGGCTTGGAGTGTTCGTGATGCACCGGCGCGCGCATGAACAGCGCGGCCAGGGTCGGTGCCAGGGTCAGCGAGACCACCACCGAGATCAGGATGGTCGAGGTCGCGGTCAGGGCGAACTCCTTGAACAGCCGGCCGACCACGCCGCCCATGAACAGCAGCGGAATAAACGCGGCGATCAGCGAGAAGCTGATGGAGACCACGGTAAAGCCGATCTCCCCGGCGCCCTTGATCGCCGCTTCGCGCATGCCGTCGCCGGCCTCGAGGTGGCGGTGGATGTTTTCCACCACGACAATCGCATCGTCGACCACAAAGCCCACGGCGATGACGATTGCCACCAGGGTCAGGTTGTTCAGGCTGAAGCCCATCACGTACATCAGGGCAAAGCTGGCCACCAGGGACACGCCGAGCACCGAGGAAACGATCAGGGTCGCCGACAACTGGCGCAGGAACAGCGCCATCACCGCCACCACCAGCAGGATGGCGATCAGCAGGGTCATTTCCACTTCATGCAGCGAGGCGCGGATGGTCTGGGTCCGGTCGATCAGCACCTTGACCTGCACCGAGGCCGGGAGCATGGCTTCGAGGCCCGGCAGGGCGGCCTGGATGCGGTCCACGGTTTCGACGATGTTGGCCCCCGGCTGGCGGGAAATCACCAGGTTGACCCCCGGTTCGTCACCGGACCAGGCTTGCACGTAGGCGTCCTCGGAACCGCGGATGACCCGGGCGACATCCTTGAGCTGGACCGGCGCGCCATTCTTGTAGGAGACGATCAACTGGTCGTATTCCTCCGGCTGGAACAACTGGTCGTTGGTCGACAGGGTGGAGATGCTCGACTTGCCGTACAGCGCGCCCTTGGCCAGGTTGAGGCTGGTCTGCTGGATCGCCTGGCGGATATCGGCCAGGGTCAGGCCGATGGCCGCCAGCTTGTCCGCCGAGGCCTGGACCCGGATGGCCGGGCGCTGCTGGCCGGTGATGTTGATCTGGCCGACGCCGTCGATCTGGCTGAGCTGGCGGGCCAGCAGGGTTTCGGCGTAGTCGCTGAGTTCGGTGCCGGGCATCTGGCTGGAGCTGACGCTGAGGATCAGCACCGGGCTGTCGGCCGGGTTGACCTTGCGCCAGGTCGGCAGGGTCGGCATGTCCTTGGGCAGCTTGCCCGAGGCGGTGTTGATCGCCGCCTGGACTTCCTGGGCGGCGGTGTCGATGCTTTTGCTGAGGGTGAACTGCAAGGTCAGGGTGGTGGTGCCCAGGGCGCTGCTGGAGGTCATCTGGGTCATGCCGGGGATGGCGCTGAATTGCACCTCCAGCGGTGTCGCGACCGAGGACGCCATGGTTTGCGGGCTGGCGCCGGGGAGCTGGGCGGAGACCTGGATGGTCGGGAACTCGGCTTCCGGCAGCGGTGCCAGGGGCAGGCGCGGAAAGGCGATCGACCCGAGCAGCACCAGGGCGAAGGTCAGCAGTATGGTCGCCACCGGATGGTCGATGCACCAGGCCGAAACGCCGCGACTTTCCTTGATCATGGCTTGGACTCCAGGGCGGCCTGGCGGTCAGCCATTTTCGGCTGGCCCTGCACTTCGATCCGCGAAGTCGGCTTGAGCCGCGACTGGCCGTCGCTGACCAGCACATCGCCGGCCTGCACACCGGTGATGATATTCAGGTCGCTGTCCTGGTAGGCCATCTGCACCGGCACCACTTCCACGCCGCTGCCTTTGACCCGGTAGACGAAGTAGTTGTCCAGGCCGCGCTGGACCACCACGGGCGGCACCACCAGGGCGTTGCGTTCGAGGGCGGTCTGGATCTTGATGTTCACCAGTTGGCCCGGCCAGAGCTTCTGGCCCTTGTTGCTGAATTCGGCCTTGGCCTTGATGGTCCCGGTACCCGCCGCGACCTGGTTGTCGATCAGGGTCAGGTGACCTTCGCCGAGCAGCAGGCCGCTATGCCCGTCGTCACCGAGGAACGCCCGGACCGACGCAGGTGGAGTGGTGCCGAGCAAGCCTTGCAGGGTCGGCAGCATTTGCTGGGGGAGGGAGAACTCCACGGCGATCGGATCGATCTGGGTCACCGAGAACAGGCCCTGGGCATCGCTCATGCGCAGGAAGTTGCCTTCGTCCACGGCACGGATACCGACTCTGCCTGTGACCGGCGAGTGGATCTGGGTATAGGACAGTTGCACCTGCGCCGAGGCAATCGCCGCCTGGTTGCCTTGCGCGGTGGCTTTCAATTGATTGACCAGCGCTTGTTGCTGGTCATAGGTCTGCTTGGAAATGCCGTCATCGACCGTCAGCAACTTGTAGCGCTTGAGGTCGACTTCCGCCACCTGCAACTGCGCCTGGCTCTGTGCCAGCTGGGCCTTGGCCTGCGCCAGGCTGGCCTGGATCGAACGGTCGTCGAGGGTCGCCAGCAGGTCGCCTTCCTTGACCAGTTGCCCTTCCTTGACCAGCAGCTTGGTGAGGATGCCGTCGATCTGCGGGCGGATCACCACGCTGTGCAATGACAGTACCGAACCGATGCCGCTGACATAACGCGGCACATCCTGCTGGATCACGCTGACCACCGTGACCGGCACGGCGGTATTGGCGCTGGGTTTGGCCTGGGGCGCTCGGGTCAGGGTCCAGGTCGCGGCAGCGGCCACGAGGACCACCAGGCCAAGGATCAACGCGGTTTTCTTCGGGATACGCATGCTGTCAGGACGCCGGGACAAAGGGATGGGAAGGTGAATGCTGGCAGAACAGTAGCTCCTTTATAACCCCCCAACCGGGTCAGCAAGGTGACGGCTACCTGACAGGGCTGTCAGAAAACCGTCCGTCTTATAACACGCCCGGGCATTAAAGCCGCTATCGCTTTGGACGATAACGATAAAGAGTGTTGTTGGCGGACAAACACTATTGATATGTCCTACGGATGATTCTTTGTTTTCTGGTGCGTGGGCCTGAAGTGATCTTTACTGGTGAATACCGACCCTGCTTTGGGAGTGTTGGAAATGAACGGAAAAATAGTAAGTCTCGGTGTGCTGTTGCTGATCGCTGGCGGTTTCGACATACAGGCCGTGAATGGCGCCGGACAGATCAGGTTTTTCGGGGAGATCGTGGAGTCCGGTTGCGAAGTCGGGACATCGGCAGCCGGTCATCCCGGGGCCGACAGCCGATTGCTCAAAGTCTCTTCCGCAGTCAGTTTGAATGTCGATACAGCGGCCAATGCCTGTCGCGATGGGCGGGTGCCTTTTAGCGCAAACTATCAGCCCCTGGCGTCGAGTGTCACGACCCGGCAGGTGGCAACGCAAGGCGTGGTCACCCTCACGTACAACTAAGTTGTACGTGGGCTCAAGCCCTCGTGGTTGCGGGTTGCGTGTATAGACGGGCTGCCGGACAGGTAAAAATCCGGCGGCCTGCACGAGCGTATGGGTCCGGTACTTGGCCATATCGAGCAAATCGTACTGTTTGCAGCTATTCAGCAGGGTATCAGAATAATATCAGTGTGCTGGAGAGTTGTGTTTCAGTGATAAGTTATTTCGTTGAAAGAGTGTGAGTGTTAAACGGTTATTGTTCTTTTTTCTTGGGGTTTTGAATGACGCCGAGCTCTGACAGTATTGGCGTTCCTCATTGTAAGCGGGTTCTTAGTTTTCCAATCGATAAGGGCTTACAGCGTAATAAATTCTTCGGGTCTATAGTGCTCGCCACCCAAGTAATGGGTGCAAACGAATTAACTCGAAGGATTGTGTTCGCATGAAAAATATCTCTATGACCCTGGCTTTATTGGCGGCAACTCTGGGGGCAGTGACTACCGCACACGCAGCCAACAGTGGCACGCTGAACTTTACCGGTGCCTTGACCAACACCAGTTGCGAAGTGTCTTCCGGAGGCGGGTCGGCCGATAACATCCCGGTGGACCTGGGCCGTGTATCCTTTGCCGATATCGGTAATCGCACCGACTCGCGGCTGGGCACCGCGAAAGACATCGACCTGGTGGTGACCTGCCTGCAACCGGCGGCGGAGAACACCGTGCATATGTCGTTCCGGCCGTCACAAACCGACACCAACGATCCCTACCTGTTGACCACCGCCGGAGCGGCCAAGGGGGTAGGCATCGGCCTGGTACGTCGCGACAGCGACACTTTCCTCAATATCCAGGACCCCACCGACACCATTGATGGCGTCCTTGAGGCCAGCGGTACCGGCTCGCGCGGTGAACTGGCTTTGCGGGCGGTGTTCGTCAAGAACGGTGTACCCACGGTCCCCGGTGCCGCGACAGGCACCGTGCCTTTTGTCCTGACTTATAACTAAGCGGCTTTCTTGAACGGAGCTTTGCACGGCTCCGTTCTTTTTTTCATTGGAATGGGTAGTTCACATGCGGAACGTTTTTGCTCCGATGATCGGCATTGTCCTGGCAATGTGGATAGGAGCCGATGCGCGGGCGGGTATTGTGTTGAATACGACACGGGTGGTGTATCCGGCGCAAGACAAGGAAGCGGTACTCAGTGTACTGAACAATAACTCCTCGAGCATATTGCTGCAGTCCTGGCTCGAAGCCGAGGACGAGGTCACCCGGGAGTTGCCCTTTGTAGTGGTCCCGCCCTTGGTGCAATTGCCTTCCGGGGGACGGCAGACGGTGCGGATCATTCACTCCGGGGCCGCGATGCCGGCGGACCGTGAGTCGCTGTTCTGGTTGAACGTGCAGGAAATCCCCCAGGCCAGCGAGCGGGAGAATGTCCTGCAGATCGGCATCCGCCAGCGCATCAAGCTGTTCTACCGCCCCGGTCGGCTCAACGACGATATCGAGCAGGCGCCGGCGCAACTGCGTTGGAGCCTGCCTCGGGGTGGTGTGCTGAATGTGGTCAACACCGGGCCCTATCACGTGACGCTGGTGGACATTCAGTTGCTGTCCGGGGGGCATCGGGTCCTGCGCCGGAAGAACTCGATGCTGGCTCCGGGGCAGTCCGCCGACTACGACCTGCAGGAGCATGCCCAGGCCCAGAATGCCCAGCTGAATTTCAGTGTCATCAACGACCACGGGGCGCTGGTGCCTTATCGGTTGTCCTCGGGCGACTGGACCCAGGGCCAGGCGCAACCGCTGGGCAGTTAGTCAGCGTCTTCGATCGTTATCCGATTTTTCGATGCCGGACCCCGCGCGCAGGTCAGGGCATTGTGCGGGCGGAAGGATCCCGTCTGGAACACACTTCAAGCTATTGTATTGTGAAGGTGCACATGGATTGGCTTTATCAGCGAACAAAGGAAGTTCTCGCGTTATCACGTCATGGGAGCAACGGTGGTTTCGTACGTTCCCTGTTTGAGAAGGCTCGAGGCCCGTGGGGCTTCAAATGGTCATTGGGGGTGGCGCTGATTGCGCCGGGCGCTGCCTTTGCCGAGCCGTCAGGGGATGAAAGCGGGCAGGGACCCCGCTTCAATACCGCCTTTATTCACGGCGGCGAGCAGTCGGCGGACCTGAAGGCCTTCCTCGAAGGCAACAGCGTCGCCCCGGGTACCTACCGGGTGGATATCTACCTCAATCGCAATCTCAGCGCGCGCCGGGACCTGGTGTTTGCCCGCAATGCCGCGACCGGCCAGGTCGAGCCGTGCCTGACCTTGCCGGTGCTCGACGACCTCGGACTGGACCTGGAGCGCCTGCGCAGCCTCGGGGTGTTGACCGACGGCACGGCGCCCGAGCAGTGCTTCGATTGGCGTCGCCTGGACCAGGCCAGCGTCGACTACCAACCCAACAGCCTGCAACTGAATATCAGCGTGCCGCAGATCGCCTTGCGCCGCAGCGCCCGCGGCTACATTTCCCCGCAGTTGTGGGACCGCGGGGTGAACAGCGCTTTCATCGACTACAGCTTTATCGGTAACCGTCGCGAGGTCACCGGGATTCGCACCGACAGTTACTACCTGGGCCTGAACAATGGTTTGAATCTCGGCGACTGGCGCCTGCGCAACCAGTCCTCGCTGTTGCAGGGCACCGATCAGTCGGCGCGTTGGAGCAGTAACAGCACCTTCGTCCAGCGCGACCTGACCGCCTGGAAGAGCCAACTGACCCTGGGCGAGACCTATACCGATTCACGGGTTTTCGACAGCGTGCGGTTTCGCGGTGTCCAGGTCGCCACGGACGACGGCATGTTTCCGGACAGCGAGCGGGTCTATGCGCCGACCATTCGCGGTGTGGCCGAGAGCAACGCGACGGTGGAAATCCGCCAGAACGGCTACCTGCTCTACAGCTCCAATGTGGCGCCCGGGCCGTTCGAAATCCGCGACTTCTACCCCAGCGGTTCAAATGGCGATCTGCTGGTAACGGTGATCGAGGCCGATGGCCGGCGCCGCACCTTTACCCAGGCGTTCGCCTCCCTGCCGATCATGGTGCCCGAGGGTACGTTCAGCTACAGCGTCGAAGCCGGGCAATACGACAGCAACAGTAGCGGCTACCAGACCCCCGGTTTTACCAGCACCACCCTGATCTACGGCCTGACCGAGCACCTGACCGGCTATGGCGGCCTGCAACTGGCCGAGGACTACCAGGCCAGTAACCTGGGGGCGGGTCTCAATACCGGGTTGGGGGCGATTTCGGCGGATCTGACCCATTCGGTCAGTCGCCAGCCGGCAACGGACCTGGGGGGGCAGAGCGTGCGCCTGCGCTATGCCAATACCCTGAATGCCACCAGCACCACCTTTGCCATCGCCGGCTATCGCTATTCCAGCGAGCAATACCGCACGTTCGACCAGCATGTGCAGGAGCGCAGCCAGCCCGGTCTGATCCTGCAGGGGCGGGCCAGGGACCGGGTGGATCTGAATCTCAGCCAACCGCTGGGCACCGGGACCTTGAGCGTTTCGGCCCTGGAACAGCGTTTCTGGGACCTGCCCGGCACGTCCCGGCAGTACAACGTGACCTACGGTGGTTACTGGCGCGACCTCAATTACAGCCTGTCCCTGGACCGCGCCGAAGTCACGGATATCAATGGCCAGGCCGGTACCGATCATCAGTTGACCCTGACCCTCTCGATGCCCTTCGGCAGTCCTGAGCGGGCGACCCGCGCCTCGTTTACCGGGGTACGCGACAGCGAGGGCGGTTCCAGTGCCCTGGCCGGCGTGACCGGGCGCCTGCCGGAGAGTCGCGACACTTTCTATTCGGTGCTCGCTGGTAACGATGGCAGCGGTGCCGGTGCGGGTTCGGCCAGCTTGAACAGCACCACGTCCGTCGGGCGTTTCGAGGCCGGCTACAGCCATGGGCGCGATTTCAACAGCTGGAACCTCGGGGCCCGGGGCTCGCTGGTGGCCCACGGCGGTGGTATCAACCTCGGCCAGTCCCTGGGCGACACCTTTGTGCTGGCGCAGGTGCCGGGTGTCAGCGGGGCCCGTTTCAACAACTTCAGTGGTGTCGAAACCGGTGCCAACGGTTATGCCGTGGTGCCTTATGCACAACCTTACCGGGCCAACTGGATCAGCCTCGATACCCGCGACCTGGGGGCCGATGTCGAGGTGGATAATGCCATCGCCCAGGTGGTTCCGCGGCGTGGCGCGGTGGTCCTGGCCACCTTCAAGGCCAGTGCCGGGCGGCGCGTGCAGTTCGAGCTGAGCCAGGCCGATGGCAGCCCGATTCCCCTCGGCGCGAGTGTTCAGGATGCCACCGGCCGGACCTTGGCCGTGGTCGATCCGAGCAGTCGCGCGCTGGTGCTCAGCGAGCAGGAGCAAGGCGTGCTGAGCGTCAGTTGGTCGGATCGGCGCTGCCAGTTTTCCTTCACGCTGCCACCCAAGGACCCGCAGCGGACCTACGAACGGATTCGTGGGGTGTGCCAGTGAAACGCTTGCGTGTGCTGGCCTTGCTGTTGGGTTTGTGCGCCGGCGGCCCGTTGCAGGCCGCGGTGTCCCTCAGCGGCACGCGGCTGGTGTTCGACGGACGCTTTCGCGAGGTGAGTATCGAAGCGCGCAACCGTGGGGCGGAGGAGGTCCTGTTGCAGGCCTGGTTGAGCGACGTGAGCGAGGGGGCGGAGCCGTCGGCGAATTTGCCCTTTGTGCTGACGCCGCCGCTGTCGCGGCTGGCGCCGGAGGGGCGTCAGGTCTTGCGCCTGATGTATGAAGGGTTGGGCATGCCGGCGGGGCGTGAGTCGCTGCTGCACCTGTATGTGCTGGAAATTCCCCGCACCCGCCCGGGCGACGGGCTGCTGAATATCGCGATCCGCCAACGGATCAATGTGTTTTTTCGTCCGCCCGGGCTGCCGGGGGATCCGGCGGCCACCCCGCAACGCCTGAACTGGACACTGGTGCGCGACGACAGTGGCGTCCATCGACTGCGGGTGGAGAACCCGACGGTGTTCCATGCCGCCCTGCTGAATATTCAGATCGAGGAGCCACGCCAGGGCGCCCCCCAGCGTCAGGGGGACGATTTGCTGGTCCCGCCGGGCGAGCGGCGGGAACTGATCCTCGCCCGTTCCCCTGCGCAGCACTTGCAGTTCAAGGCGCTGACCGACTACGGCGGTCAACGCGCCTATCGCGCCCGGTTGGCCTTCGGTACGCCGTTCAACGCGTCACTGAGTGGCGACACCGCCCATTCCGAACAGAAGGTTTCATCCCATGACTAAGTTTGATTGTCGTGCCTGGCTGCGTCCGTTGTTGTGTCTTGGACTTTTGAGCCCGGCCAGCGCATTTGCCTTGACCTGCACCTTGCAGGGCAGTGGCGCCACCCTGGTCAACGCCGACCTCGGCAGCACCGTCGCGATCCCGGCCTCGTCGCCCAATGGCAGCGTGATCTGGCGCTCGGAACCGCTCAACCTGGCGGTCGATTGCGCCAGGGACAATCCCCAGGGCGGCGACGAGGACGTGTTTATCTACCTCAATCCGGCCGGCCAGGTGATCGGCCAGGGCATCCGCGCCGGTTTGACCCATGACGGCGTCGATCATCGCCAGAGCAGCGGACGCATCGCGACCGGGCGGCGGGTGCCGGGTTGCCTTGAGGGGAACTGCCCGCCGTTGAGTTTCAATCTGGCCTTCTCGGTGTTTATCGAGAAATTCGGGCCGACGCCGCCTTCGGGGGTGGCGAGCAATCTGCAGGACTATCGTCTGTTCCAGCTGGACGGCAGCGCTGGGCCGAGCGCGGGCGGACGTTCGCTCAATTACGTGATCAACAACCTGTCCGGCCTGCGCTTCGTGGCCTGTGATGCGCAGTTGCAGGTGATTCCCGAGACCGTCGATTTCGGTCGGGTCGCCATCGAGCGGGTGGTCATGGGCCAGGTCGCCGCGCGTCGTCCTTTCGCCTTGCACACCAGTCGGACCTGCGACACCGCGTTCAGCCTGGACGCGCGCTTGAAGCCGGTATCGGGCAGTGTCTCCGGGGATCTGCTGATTCCCCAGGGCAATGATGGCGTGGGCATCCGGATCGTCCGGGCGGAGGGCGGCCTGGGGATTCCTTATAACCGCACCTTTCACCTGGCCGACCTGTTGGGCGAAACCCGGGCGGCCATGGCGCACTTCGATGCCGAGCTGGTGTGGAACAGTGATCGGCCCAAGGCCGGGCCGTTCTCGGCCGGGGTGGTGGTCGATTTGTTCTATAAATGACCGTTGGCGGCGGCGCGGGCAGGGCGCTCAGGTATACTGCGGTCTTTCGGTTCGACCTGATCCGTCCCGCCCTTTCGGAGCTTCCATGACTTCCCCTGAACAACCGTCCGTTTCCGCCAACCCGGGCGAAGAGCCTGTGGTCGAGGCTGAGCTTGCGGTCAGCGAAAAGCCCGCCGTCCCGGCCTTCAGTTTTCCGTTCAACCCCGCTGAATTCGCCGCGGCGAAAAAGGCCGGCCAGACCTGGTACCAGAAAGGTGGCAAGGACGGGCATCACGAGAGACCGGGCCGCGCGCCGAATGGCACGCGTCGGTCGATGGGCAAGCGCTGAGCCTTGAGTCCGGCTTCGCCCATAGGGTCGCCATCGCCAGCGAATTGGCGCCAAAAAACAGGGATCGTCTTTGAATTGTCATGAAGATGGCTAAATGCCAAGACCCTGAGCTAGATCAGTGTTTTGCTTTTCCGTGCGCTTAGAGTCGACGCCCTGCCGACTCCTCTCACTTTCTGAGCGCGCGTTCCATGAAGATCAATCTCCCGATTACCGGGCGAAATGTAGATGTCGCCTTTGATGCCAACATCCTTTCGACCACCGATCTGGACAGCACGATTACCTACGCCAATCCTGATTTCATCAGGATCAGCGGCTATAGCCGTGAGGAGCTGCTGGGTTCGCCGCATAACCTCTTGCGTCATCCGGACATGCCCGCCGAGGCTTTCGCCCATATGTGGCAAACCCTCAAGGGCGGACGCTCGTGGATGGGGCTGGTCAAGAATCGCTGCAAGAATGGCGATCACTACTGGGTCAGTGCCTACGCCACGCCGGTGACCCGCGACGGTCAGACGGTGGAGTACCAGTCGGTGCGGACCCGGCCCGAGGCTGCCCAGGTCGAGGCCGCCGAGCGTTGGTACGCCTGGTTGCGCAGCGGACGTTTGCCCTGGCGTCAGCGTTTGCCCAGCCTGCGTGTGCAGACCCGGCTCTGGGCGCAGGCCAGCGCGGTATTTGCCGTTGTCCTGGCACTGGGGCAAGGGTTTTCCGGGCAGCCGCTGGAGGTTGATCTGGGGCTCTGGGCCCTGGGCAGCGTGCTGGTCGGCGCGCTGACCCACTGGGCGCTGCGCCCGTTTGCCGAACTGACGGCGCGAGCCCGGGAGATCGCCGACAACCCCTTGAGCCAGGCGATCTACACCGGTCGTAGCGACGAGTTCGGTCAGATCGGCTTTGCCCTGAACATGCTCGAGGCCCAGGTCGGCGCGGTGGTGGGACGTATCGGCGATGCCTCGCTGCGCCTGTCCGGGCATGCTCAGGCGCTGGCCCGGCATATTCAAAGCAGTCATGCCAGCACCCTGGATCAACAGGCTGAAACCGACCAGGTCGCGGCGGCGATTCAGCAGATGAGCGCCAGCGTGGCCCAGGTCGCGAGCAATGCCCAGCAGGCCTCCGAGGTGGCCGACCAGGTCGGTAGGGAAACCCACGAAGGTCATCAACTGGTGGGAGACAGTCGCAGCGCGGTGCTGCGACTGGCCAACGAGCTGGCGCGGGCTACCGAGGTGATCCTGCATCTGGAAAGCCACAGCACCGAGATCTCCACGGTATTGGAAGTGATCCGCGGGATTGCCGACCAGACCAACTTGCTGGCGCTCAATGCCGCCATCGAAGCCGCCCGTGCCGGAGAGCAGGGTCGCGGGTTCGCGGTGGTGGCCGACGAGGTACGGGGGTTGGCCCAGCGAACGCAGCAATCGACCAACGAGATCCAGCGCATGATCAGCAATCTGCAGGAAGGCGCGTGCAACGCGGTGCAAGTGATGCAGCACAGCAGCCAGCAGGCCGAGGACAGTGTGCAACAGGTCCAGCAGGCGGCCGATGCCCTGGCCGGGATCAGCCAGCGGGTCAGCCGGATTACCGCCATGAGCCAGCAGATCGCTTCGGCGGTGGAAGAGCAAAGCACCGTCAGCGAGGACATCAGCCGCAATATCGTCAGCATCCGCAATGCCTGCGAGGCACTGGTCAATGTCGGCCAGCAGAGTCATCTCAGCTCGGGGGATGTGGCGGGGCTGGCGGATGACCTGCGTTCATTGGCCCAGGAGTTCTGGCGCAAGCGCTGCTGAACCTCCATGCTGGCAGACAGGGTCAACGCGATCCCTTGTGGGCGCCGGCTTGCTGGCGATGAGGCCCGTGAGCCTTGCATCGCCCGATCGGCCGCCATCGCCGGCAAGCCGGCTCCTACAGGTCCGTGTTTCTCCAGGCGGATCTTTATCCGAGGTCAGGCCGCCTGCAAGGGGATAAAGGCGTAGGTGGTCGCCGCTTCGCTCACTACCCGGGCCCCTTCTGCCTGCAACTGCTCGGCGATGGCCGGTCCGGAGACATGGAAGCTCCACTCGCTCGCCGCCGGCCAATGCGTCAGCTGTTGCACCTGGTCAATCGCCTCCGCGAACGCCGGCATCAGCGGCAGGTAGGCGGTGAAACCGTCGCCCTTGAGTGCCGTGGTGCGAATCCCCAGCCGTGCGCAAATCACTTCCTTGGCCTGGATATCGTCACGATCGGCCTGACGCGAGGTTTCGATCAGCCGCACCAGTTCCGGGTCCTGCAACTGCCCGCCGACGATCAGCAACGGCTGCGTGTCCTGCCAGGCCTCCGGTGGACAGTCCTTGGCCTCGGGACGCAGCGGGATATGCGGGTTGATTTCCATCGGGTAGATCCGGCACACCAGTGGCCGCCGTTGATAGATCCGGCAGAGCAGGTCTTCGTCAAGATTCCGGCAGGGCCCCACGTTGTAGGCGGCAAAGGTGATGGCGACGCGGGCTTCGGCGTGACCGCTGGGTACGCCCCAGGAGCGGCGCAGCACGTGATCGCGTTGCTGTTCCGGCTGGCCGAGGCCATCGGCCAGGAAGGCCTCGACCAGGACGATCACCTGGCCGCCGTCCGCCGCCCATTGCCGGGCCTCGACCAGTGTCAGGGGGACATGGTGATCGGTGCAGCATTTGCCGCAACCGACGCAGGAAAAGTGGGTGCTCATAAGTGAACCGACCGAAGGGCAAGGACTGGGACGGTGACGTAATTCCGTTTTGTTTCACCGTATGGGCTTCGGTCAAAGCAAGTTATGCGCCAGCCACTCAGTTGCTGCGGGCGGGCATGACCGAGTCCCATTCGGTGACGACGGCGGTCTTGCTCTTCTTGTTGTACAGGCACAACTCGGTACCCGGCTGGTTCTTCATGTGCGCCTGCGGATAGCGGCCGTGCAGCAACAGAGCGGTGTAACCGACCCTGTCGTCGAATTGCGCGGGGTTGCCCACGGGTTTGACGTTTTTCAGCTTGCTGGCCTTGGTGCAACTGGCAACCACGGTTTTGTGAACATTCGCCCAGGCGTCGGGGCTGGCGGCCTGGGCCTGGCTGGCCAGGGTGACGAGGCTGATGAAGAGCAGAGTGAAGGTTTTCATGACAGGTCTCCTTCAAGGGCGGCGGGCAAAAGGGGGATTATGCCTGAGCCGGGCTGACTTCATAGCGTTCGATAAAGCGCATGCCGACCCGCTCGTACAGGCGCCGGGCGCCGAGGTTGTTTTCCATGACCTTGAGGTCGACGAAGGCTTCGCCGCGGGCGGCGAACACCTTGAACGCCTGGCGCAGCAAGGCCAGGCCCAGGCCTTCGGCGCGGCGACGGGGGTGCACCACCAGGTCCTTGATATAGGCGCTGGTCCAGCACAGCGCGACACCGGCCACGCCCTGTTCGTCGAGGGCGACCAGGCACAGCGCGGGATCGAACTCGGCATCGCTGGTGAAGTGCTGGCTCCATTGGGCGAAGTCTTCGACCTGGCCGCCGCCATCCTGGTAACCGTGCTTGAGCAAGGCATGCACCGGCTCCATCAGCTGTGCGCGCAATACGCCGATACGGATGCCGGCCGGCCATTGGGGAATGTCCAGCAGGTCGTCGAGGTCCTTGCGCAGCAACTGGCAGTGGCGGTCGGACATCTCAGATACCTTGTTCCGCGACGGTCCGGGCCGCCTGGATCAGGCAGCGGGTCAGTTCCGGCGAGGAAAACTTGGTCAGCACCGCATTGGCCCCGGCCAGTCGTGCTTTCTCGCTGTTCATGGCACTGTCCAGCGAGGTGTGCAGGAGGATGTAGAGATCCTGGAAGTCCGGGGTTTCGCGCACTGTACGGGTGAAGGCGTAGCCGTCCATCTCTGACATTTCGATGTCCGAAACCACTACGTTGATCTGTTCGGCGGTGCCTTGCAGGTCCAGCAGGCAACCGATGGCGTCCTTGGCACTGCGGGCCGTGTGGCAGGTCAGGCCGAGGGTGCGCAAGGTGAGCACCGATTGCTGCAAGGCCACCTGACTGTCGTCGACCACCAGGATCCGTGCATGGCCGAGGATTTCCGCTTCTTCCATGGTCAGTTCGCTGGGCGTGACTTCGATTTGCGTCGGCGAGATACCGTGGATGACCTTTTCGATATCCAGCACCTGGACCAGCGTGCCGTCGACCTGGGTCACCCCGGTGATAAAGGCCTTGGGCCCGCCGGAACCGTAGGGCGGCGGACGGATATCGGTGGTCAGGCAATGAACGATCTTGCTCACGGCCTGGACGTGCAGGCCCTGTTTGGAGCGGCTGACATCGGTGACGATCAGGCAGCCGCCGTCCGGGTCCACCAGGGGGCGTTCGCCGATGGCGCGGCTCAGGTCGATCACCGACAGCGAGGCGCCGCGCAGGGTGGCGATGCCTTTGACGTGGGGATGGGACTCCGGCAGCTTGGTCAGTGGCGGGCAGGGAATGATTTCACTGACTTTCAGCAGGTTGATTGCCATCAGCTTGCCGCTGCGCAAAGTGAAGAGCAGAAGGGATAGCGAGTCTGCGCGGGCTTTGTTGGAAGACATAAAAACCTTCTGTGGAAAAAGGTGGTCCAGGACAGATTAACCCTGAACGGCTATCGATGATGGGTTATCGACCCGATGGGGGCCGGCTTTAGGTGTAATACACAACTCGCTGTTAAGTGTTTACTTCAAGCCGAGGCGTTTGGCCATCCGCCCGAGGTTGGCCCGGTCCAGCCCCAGTTCGCGGGCGGCGCTGGCCCAATTGTGCTGGTGTCGCTCCAGGCAGGCGCCGATCAGTTGTCGCTGGTAGTTTTCCGTGGCCTGGCGCAGATCAACGCCGCTTTCGAGCTCCGGCGGGGCAAGGGTTTGCTCCTGTGGGGCCTGGGGGGCAGTCGTCGGCAAATCCAGATCGGTGGCGCTCAGGCTTAGGATTCTTGGCCGCTCCCGGCAATTGCCCAAGGCTTTCAGGGCGCTGCGTCCGATCAGGTGTTCCAGCTCGCGGACGTTGCCCGGCCAGTTGTACGCCAGCAGCGCCGCCTGCGCATCCGCACTCAGGCGCAAGCTGCCCAGGCCCAGGCGCGAGCGGTTCTGTTCCAGGAAAAAACCACTCAATAGCAATACATCGCGACCGCGCTCGCGCAGGGCCGGCACTTGCAGCGGATAGACGCTCAGGCGGTGGTAGAAGTCGGCTCGATAGCGCCCGCTGCGCACTTCTTCAGCCAGGTCGCGATTGGTGGCGGCGATCAACCGTACATCCACCTGATGCTCGCGGTCCGAACCCAGGCGCTGTAGCTGGCCGCTTTGCAGTACCCGCAGCAATTTGGCCTGGACGCTCAGCGACAACTCGCCGACCTCATCGAGAAACAGTGTGCCGCCATTGGCCAGTTCGAATTTGCCGCGTCTATCGTTCACGGCTCCGGTGAAGGCGCCGCGTACATGGCCGAACAGCTCGCTCTCCACCAGGGTATCCGGCAGGGCGGCGCAGTTGAGGCTGATGATGGGTTTTTCCGCACGGGGGGACGCGGCATGGATCGCCTGGGCCACCAGTTCCTTGCCGACCCCGGTTTCACCG
The DNA here is from genome assembly GCF_013385425.1 of Pseudomonas gingeri. Lineage (GTDB taxonomy): Bacteria > Pseudomonadota > Gammaproteobacteria > Pseudomonadales > Pseudomonadaceae > Aquipseudomonas > Aquipseudomonas gingeri_D. Next base: position 329,144 of record NZ_JACAQA010000004.1, read on the forward strand.
GTGATCAGCACCGTCAGGTCGCTGCCGCCCACCAGGTTGATCTCTTCCACCAGGCGTTTGTGGGCTTTGCCCTGGCCGATCATCTCGCGATTCTGTGGACCGCTGGCCTGGCGATAGAGCTCGGCGCGCTGGTGTTCGTCCTCGGCGCGCAAGGCCAGACGCGCGATCCGTTCGGCGGCATTCACCGTGGCCGCCGCCAGGCTGGCGAAGGCCTGCAGGGCATCGAGCTCGATCCGTTCGAAGCGCTCCGGGTCCAGGGCGTCGAGGGTCAGCAGGCCCCAGGGTTGTTCGTCGATAAACAGCGGGCAGCCCAGGCAGTCATGGACCTCCAGGTGCTCGGTCAAACCCTCCACCAGGCCGTCGTAAGGGTCCGGCAGATCGGTGTCGCTGTCGAAACGGGTCGGCCCGTGGCTGCCGAGCAGGATCTGGAAACGTGGGTGTTCGCTGATCTTGAAGCGCCGTCCGAGGGTGTCCGGGCTCAGGCCATCGACAGCCAGCGGCACCAGCCACTCGCCGTCCAGGCGCAGCAGCGCGGCGGCGTCACAGGGCAGCAGGGCGCGCATGGCTTCGAGCAGGCGTCGATAGCGTTCACTTTCGGGCAGTTCCCGTGAGAGATCCGATACCAGCGGCAGTAGGGCCGTCAGCAGGAGTTTTGCAGTCATATTGACTCCTATGGTGTCGGAATGACTATAAGTTGCCTGTAGTCACTATGACTAATACAATTTTAACTTGTTGATTTGTATCATTTTTAATCTTGGCATGAAGTGTGATGAGTAAAGGTTGATTCAGATAAAACCTCACCCAGGAGTTGACCCATGCTGAGCGTTCAAGACCGTGCCATCGTCAAATCGACTGTCCCGCTGCTGGAAAGCGGCGGCGAGGCGCTGATCACTCACTTCTATCGGATGATGCTGTCCGAGTACCCGCAGGTGCGCCCACTGTTCAACCAGGCCCACCAGTCCAGTGGCGACCAGCCCCGGGCGTTGGCCAACGGCGTATTGATGTATGCCCGGCATATCGACCAGCTCGATCAGTTGGGCGACCTGGTGGCCAAGATCATCAACAAGCATGTTGCGCTGCAGATCCTCCCGGAGCATTACCCGATTGTCGGCACTTGCCTGTTGCGGGCCATTCACGAAGTGCTCGGCGAGGAGATCGCCACGCCTGAAGTCATGAGTGCCTGGGGGGCGGCCTATAAGCAGTTGGCCGATATCCTGATCGGGGCCGAAACGGCCATTTACGACGAGAAAGCCCTGGCGCCCGGCGGCTGGCGCGGCGCCCGGCTGTTCAAGGTGGTGGCCAAGGTCGAGGAAAGCCAGGAAATCACTTCGTTCTATTTCGAGCCGGAGGATGGCCGGCCGGTCCTGGCGTTCACCCCGGGACAGTACATCGGCATGAAGCTGGTTATCGACGGCGAAGAGATGCGCCGCAACTACTCGCTCTCGGCGCTGGCGAAGGCCGGTCAGTATCGGATCAGCGTCAAGCGCGAGGCCGGTGGCAAAGTCTCGAACTACCTGCATGACCAACTGGCCGTCGGCGCCAGCCTGGAACTGTTCCCGCCGGCGGGCGAGTTCACTTTGGCGGCCAGCGACAAGCCGCTGGTGTTGATCAGTGGCGGGGTCGGGATCACGCCGACCTTGCCGATGCTCGAGGCGGCGTTGGCGGGCGAGCGGCCGGTGCATTTTATCCACTGCGCGCGCAACGGCCAGGTGCATGCTTTCCGCGACTGGGTCGATGCCCTGGCCGAGCGTCATCCACAGCTCAAGCGCTTCTATTGTTACGCCGAGGATGATGGTGTGAGCCCCGCCGCGGACAAGGTCGGTCTGCTGAGCCAGGAACAGTTGGGCGAATGGTTGCCTCAGGAGCGTGACCTGGATGCCTATTTCCTCGGGCCCAAGGGTTTTATGGGCGCAATCAAGCGTCACCTCAAAGCCCTGGGGGTGCCGGAACAGCAGAGCCGTTATGAGTTCTTCGGGCCGGCCGCGGCCCTGGAGTAATTCGTGGTATCGCCGTGGCCAAGCCTGTGGCCACGGCGGTCGGCCGCCCGGATCGGGCGCATGAACAAAATCCCTGGGCGCGTTAATCCCGGTTTAATCGGCTTGTCGTTAATTCGCCGATCATTGTCGGCGATCTTGTGGTGGTTTACCCATACTCCCCCAGACACCGACCTCGCGTGTTCAATACGCTCAAAGGTCATGGTCAGCGTGTAGACTTCCGGGCAACACATGTTCACCGGGTTGAAACGAGCGGATTGCGACCTGCGGGCCTATGGGATACAACCTCGGTTTGATGCCGCAGCTCGCTGCGCGGTCCTTCGGCCGATCCAACAACGAGTCAAAGGGAAACGGGATGACTGACGAAATGATGCGGCTGGGACGGGAAAAGCGCTTCCTGGTCCTGCTGGGGGTGATCTGCCTCGCCTTGATCGGCGGTGCGTTGTACATGCAGGTGGTACTGGGCGAAATGCCGTGCCCGTTGTGTATCCTGCAACGCTACGCCTTGCTGTTCATTGCGCTGTTCGCCTTTATCGGCGCGGGCATGCGCACCCGGCGCAGCCTCACGGTGCTGGAAGTGCTGGTGTGGTTGAGTGCCGTCGGCGGCATCATTGCGGCGGGCCGCCACGTCTATATCCAGGCCAATCCGGCGGTCAGTTGCGGCATCGACGTGCTGCAACCGATTGTCGACGGCCTGCCCCTGGCGTCGATCTTCCCGTTGGGCTTCCAGGTCGAGGGTTTCTGCGAAACGCCATACCCGCCGCTGCTGGGGCTGTCCCTGGCGCAATGGGCGCTGGTGGCTTTCGTGCTGACGGCGTTGCTGGTGCCGGTGGGTATCTACCGCAATCGCCAGAAAAACCGCTGATGTCGGTGGTCAGTCGATGCGGCTGAGGTTTGCCGATAATCCTTGGAAAACGCCCCGATCTTTCATGTAAGATCGGGGCGTTTTTTATGTCTGTCGGCCCTGGTAAAAAGCCCTGATAACCAGCAATAAAACGCGCGAAAAAACTGCGACATATTGTCACGTCGCAGCTGTCGCACTGGCCGTTTCTGACCTCGATGTCATCTTCTGATTGACAGCCATCCTCGAAAAAGTTCCCTGGCACGCTCTGTGTTTCACGTCTATATGGGGAGCCTCCCGATACCCCCCGAAGATCCTTCCAATACCCCGTCATGCTTGGGCCAGAGCCTCTTTCACGGCTCTTGCCAGGGCGAATTCACTGCGGATCAGTTGTTGGACAAAAGAGCGGTTCATGGCTTTTTGTTGAGAATGGAACGCGATACGATTCAGGATCGTTGCAAAAACGGTTAATGATTGTTGCGTGAATTGATAAAAAATATTTCAGGATGAGACGTGGTTTATAAAACGCTACCTCACTACAATCGCCGCACTGAATGTCCGGCGCCGCTCTGCCTGAGCGCAATAGGGCGGTCGAAGGGCTCAAGGGCGCTATGCGACCCCTGGTGCTGGCGACCTTTCCAAGTATCCGCACCAAATGGAATTGGTCTGTAACAAGGCCTATGACCCACGAAATCGAATAAGAACTCACGCCCGTTCCAGAGGTGCCGATCAATGATTGGTACGACGGACAGGCCCTTATTCAATCGGAAAAAATTGCCAACCCTTGGCAGGGTGAAGTGTTGGCTATCGAAACCCAACTGCATTGCGCAAGCTGCTTTAGAGGTCGTGAGATGAGTAAAACAAGGTATCCCAGATTCTTAGGCTTATTGCCGCTGCTCGGCACGTTGTTGCTGGGAGGGTGCAACATGACCTTGCTCGACCCGAAGGGTCAGGTCGCCCTGGACGAACGTAACCTGATCATCACCGCTACGCTGCTGATGCTGTTGGTCGTGGTGCCGGTCATCCTGATGACCTTTGCCTTCGCCTGGAAATACCGCGCGTCGAACAAGGACGCCACCTACGCGCCGAAATGGAGCCACTCCACCAAGATCGAAATCGTGGTCTGGGCCGTACCTGCCATCATCATCCTGTTCCTGGGCATCGTCACCTACAAGTCGACCCACGCCCTGGACCCGTATCGTCCGCTGGAATCCGACGTCAAGCCGATCACCGTCGAAGTGGTCGCCCTGGACTGGAAATGGCTGTTCATCTACCCGGAACAAGGCATCGCCACCGTCAACAAGCTGGTCTTCCCGGCCAAGACCCCGGTGAACTTCAAGATCACTTCCGACAGCGTGATGAACTCGTTCTTCATCCCGGGCCTGGGCGGTCAGATCTACGCCATGGCCGGTATGCAGACCAAGCTGCACCTGATCTCCAACGAGAATCATGAGTACGAAGGGATTTCCGCCAACTACAGCGGCGCCGGCTTCACCGGTATGAAATTCAAAGCGACCGCAACCAGCCAGGCGGATTTCGATGCCTGGGTAGCTGAGGTCAAGAAGGCACCTAAACAGCTTGAACAAGCTGAATACGCGGACCTTGCCAAGCCAAGCCAGGACAATCCGGTCGCGCTTTATTCGACCGTGACGCCGAACCTGTTCCAGAACATCGTCGACAAGTACGAAGGGATGAAAGCAGGCAAGCCGATCGAGCACGAGAAGAAAGAAGTGGCCGCATCGGAAGGAATGGACATGAGTTCGCATTCAGCTGCCGGGGCAGAGGAGTAAACGATGTTTGGTAAATTAAGTTGGGAAGCGGTCCCGTTCCACGAGCCGATTGTCATGGTGACCATTGCCATGATCGCGCTTGGCGGTCTGGCTTTGTTCGCGGCGATCACCTACTTCAAGAAGTGGACCTACCTGTGGACCGAGTGGCTGACTTCGGTCGACCACAAGAAAATCGGTGTCATGTACATCGTCGTCGCCATGGTCATGCTGCTGCGCGGTTTCTCCGACGCCATCATGATGCGGACCCAGTTGGCCATGGCCACCGAGGGTTCTCCTGGCTACCTGCCGCCTCACCACTATGACCAGATCTTCACCGCCCACGGTGTGATCATGATCATCTTCATGGCGATGCCTTTCTTCACCGGCCTGATGAACATCGTCGTGCCGTTGCAGATCGGTGCGCGTGACGTGGCCTACCCGTTCCTGAACTCCCTGAGCTTCTGGCTGCTGGTTTCCGGCGTGGTGCTGATCAACGTTTCCCTGGGTGTCGGCGAATTCGCCAAGACCGGTTGGGTTGCCTATCCGCCGCTGTCGGGCCTGCAATACAGTCCGGGCGTGGGGGTGGATTACTACATCTGGGCGCTACAGCTATCAGGGCTGGGTACAACGCTGACCGGGGTGAACTTCCTGGCCACCGTGCTGAAAATGCGTACCCCTGGCATGAAGCTGATGGACATGCCGATCTTCACCTGGACCTGCACCTGGGCCAACGTGCTGATCGTTGCTTCGTTCCCGATCCTCACCGCTACACTGGCTTTGCTGACGCTTGACCGCTACATGGATTTCCACATTTTCACCAATGAACTGGGTGGAAATCCGATGATGTACGTCAACCTGTTCTGGGCCTGGGGTCACCCCGAGGTGTACATCCTGATCCTGCCGGCGTTCGGGGTCTTCTCCGAAGTCATCTCGACCTTCTCCGGCAAGCGACTGTTCGGCCACCATTCGATGATCTACGCCAGTGGCGCGATCTCGGTGCTGGGCTTCATGGTTTGGCTGCACCACTTCTTCACCATGGGTTCGGGTGCCAACGTCAACGCCTTCTTCGGCCTGGCGACGATGCTGATTTCGATCCCGACGGGGGTGAAGCTATTCAACTGGCTGTTCACCATCTACCGTGGCCGTCTGCGCATGACCAGCCAGGTTCTCTGGACCCTGGGCTTCATGGTGACCTTCGCCATCGGCGGCATGACCGGCGTACTGCTGGCCATCCCGGGTGCTGACTTCGTCCTGCACAACAGCCTGTTCGTGATCGCGCACTTCCACAACGTGATCATCGGCGGCGCGGTATTCGGTTACATCGCCGGCTTCAGCTTCTGGTTCCCGAAAGCGTTCGGCTTCAAGCTGCACGAAGGTTGGGGCAAGGCGGCGTTCTGGTTCTGGATCTCCGGCTTCTTCGTCGCGTTCATGCCGCTCTACGCACTGGGCTTCATGGGCATGACCCGTCGTCTGAACGCCAGCACCAACCCTGAGTGGGTGCCTTACCTGTACGTGGCGTTGTTCGGTGCCATTCTGATCGCCTTCGGTATCGCTTCGCAATTGATCCAGATCTACGTAAGTGTGCGTGATCGCAAGCAGAACATGGACGTGACCGGCGACCCATGGAACGGCCACACCCTGGAATGGTCGACTTCTTCGCCACCGCCGTTCTACAACTTCGCCGAACTGCCGAAAGCCGATGGGGTTGACCCGTTCACCGAAGCCAAGGAAAACGGTACCGCGTACTCGGTGCCCAAGCGCTACCAGCCGATCCATATGCCGAACAACACCGCGACCGGCCTGGTCATGGGTGCTCTGCTGACCGTGTTCGGTTTCGCGATGATCTGGCATATCTGGTGGATGGCGATCGCTGGCCTGGCCGGTACGGTGATCTACTTCATCATCCATATCTCGCGTGATGATCAGGGTTACATGGTGCCAGTGGACGTCATCGAGCGTATCGAAGCTGAGCAGCACAAGGTGCTGGCGGCGGCGAAAGTGACTCCTGCCACCCGTGTTGAATCTTCGCTGGAACAGGCTTAAACCATGTCGAACTTAGTGACCAATGCTGGACACGCCCATGGTCATGACCATGGGCACGATGACCACCACCACGATACGAGCGAGATGACCGTCTTCGGTTTCTGGCTCTACCTGATGACCGACTGCATCCTGTTTGCGTCGATCTTCGCAGCGTACGCGGTGCTGGTTAACAACGTCGCCGGTGGCCCGTCGGGCCACGACATCTTCGAACTGCCGTACGTGCTGGGCGAAACCGCCTGCCTGTTGCTCAGTTCGATCACCTACGGCTTCGCCATGCTGGCGGTGTTCAAGGGCAAGAAAAGTCAGGTTCTGTTCTGGTTGGCAATCACCTTCCTGTTCGGCCTGGGCTTCATCGGCATGGAAATCAATGAATTCCACAAGCTGATCGAAGAAGGTTTCGGCCCTAACCGCAGCGGCTTCCTGTCCGGGTTCTTCACCCTGGTCGGGACTCACGGTCTCCACGTCAGCAGCGGTCTGATCTGGATGGGCGTGATGATGTACCAGGTCTGGAAAAACGGCCTGACGCCAAGCAACATCACCCGCCTGAGCTGCCTGAGCTTGTTCTGGCACTTCCTGGACGTCGTGTGGATCTGCGTATTCACCGTTGTTTACCTGATGGGGACTCTGTAAATGGCTAATGCACAGCATTCCAGTGATGCCAACCACGGCAGCGTGAAGTCCTACATGGTCGGCTTTGTCCTGTCGATCATCCTGACTATCATCCCGTTCGGCCTGGTGATGTACCCGTCGCTGCCGAAAGCGGCGACCCTGTGGATCGTTCTGGTCTTCGCAGTGATCCAGGTGCTGGTGCACCTGGTGTACTTCCTGCACCTGGACCGTTCCGCGGCACAGCGTAACAATGTGGTGGCGTTTATCTTCGCGGCACTGGTGATCGTCCTGCTGGTGGGTCTGTCGCTGTGGATCATGTTCAGCATCCACACCGTCATGATGGCGAAGTGAGGTAAACCCGATGTCGCTCAAGCACTTTATCCAAATCACCAAACCGGGGATCATTTTCGGTAACGTGCTTTCTGTGGCGGGTGGTTTCTTCCTGGCCTCGAAAGGGCATGTCGATCTGGCCATCTTCCTGGCGGCCATGATCGGTACTTCGCTGGTGGTGGCGTCCGGTTGTGTGTTCAACAACTGCATCGACCGTGACATCGACCTGAAGATGGAGCGCACCAAGAACCGGGTGCTGGTCCAGGGGCTTATCTCCCTGAAACTGGCCCTGATTTACGCCACCGTTCTCGGGATCGCCGGCGTGGCCCTGCTGTACCGCGTCGCCAACCCGTTGGCGGCGCTGTTCGCGGTGATCGGCTTTGTCATCTACGTCGGCTTCTACAGCCTGTACTTCAAGCGCAAGTCGGTTCACGGCACGCTGATCGGCAGTCTGTCGGGGGCGATGCCTCCGGTGATCGGCTACGTGGCGGTGAGCAACAGCTTCGACATGGCGGCCCTGACGCTGCTGGTGATGTTCAGTTTGTGGCAGATGCCGCATTCCTACGCGATCGCGATCTTCCGCTTCAACGATTACCTGGCCGCATCGATTCCGGTGTTGCCGGTGAAGCGCGGGATCCTGGTGGCCAAGAAGCACATCCTGCTCTACATCCTGGCCTTCCTCGGCGCGACGTTGATGCTGACCTTCAGCGGTTATGCCGGCATGAGCTACCTCGCCGTGGCCGCGGCCATGGGCATGTACTGGTTGTACATGGCCTGGACCGGCTACAAGGCGGTGGATGACACGGTCTGGGCACGCAAGCTGTTTGTGTTCTCGATCTTCACCATCACTGCCCTGAGCGTGATGATGTCGCTGGATTTCAAGGTGCCCAGTGAGTTGCTGCTGACTTACGCCCGCTGAGTCCACCGGCTATTGAAAAAGCCCCGCCTTCGCAAGAAGCGCGGGGCTTTTTTTTGCTCAGGCCTGGAGCAAACGCAGGAAGCGCTCGCGGACCCGTTCGTCGTCGCTGTGGGCGACGTTGAAGCGCAGAAAGCTCGAGGCTTCGGGGCCGGCGCTGAGCAAGGTCCCGGGGGCCAGCACGATGTCGTTTTCCAGGCCTTTGCGGGCCAGGGTCTCGGCCTCGATTCCGGCCGGCAGGCGGGCCCAGATGAACAGCCCTTCGCCCGGGCATGACGCCACCGAACAGCCGGCTTCGCCCAGCCAGCGGGCTACGCGGTTGTTGGCCGCATACAAGCGATCGATCAGGCGTCGGGCGTGCCGGGTGTAGCTGCCGTCGCTGAGCATTCGATAGATGATCTGTTCCACCAGCTCCGAGGTCACGCAGCCGCTCGACATCTTCAGGTCGATCATCCGCGCGGCCAGCTCCGGCCGCAGCGCCAGGTAGCTGAGCCGGCAGTTGGCACTGAGTATCTTGGTGAACCCCGAGACATAGCTGATGTTGTCCAGGCCGCCGGCCGCCGCGAGGCGAGGGGTCTGTTTCTGCTGGATATCACCATACAGGTCGTCTTCGATGATATGGAAGCCGTAGCGATGGCTGAGCTCCAGCAACCGATAGACCTGGGCCGGGGAAAAGGAATGGCCGGTGGGATTGTGCAGCGTACTGTTGGTCAGGTAGAGCATCGGGCGATGACTGTCGAGCAGCTGTTCGAGCTGGTTGAAGTCCAGGCCGTCACGGCCGCGGGGAATGCTGACGATCCGCGCGCCGTGCAGCACCAGGTTCGCCCGCAGGTTGAAGTAGCATGGGTCGTCCAGCAGCACCGTGTCGCCGGGCTTGATCAACAGGCGCATAAGCATGTCGATGGCCTGGAGGGTGTTGGCCGTGGTGATGATCTGTTCCACCGGGACGTCGATATCCAGGGTCGACAGCTTCACCCGCAGGGCCTGGCGTAGCGGCGGGTAACCGGCGGGCACGCCGACTTCACCCATGCGCAGGGTGGTGGCCCGCAGGGTGCCGCGAGCGGCCTTGAGCAATTCCTCGCGAGGCAACCAGGAGGAGGGCAGGAAACCGCAGCCGGGGCGCAGGGCTCCGTTGTCCAGCAGCAGGCCCCGGCGCACCACGCTCAGGGTGTCCTGCGGCAGCAGCTCACGGCCGACTCCGGCCTGCACCGCCGCGCTGAGCCGTGAGACGTAGTGCCCCGAGCCCTGGCGCGAAGTGATCAGGCCCTTGGCCCGCAGCCGGTCCAGTGATTCGACCACCGTCGACTTGCCGACCCCCATGAGATCCGAGAGTTCGCGAATCGGCGGCAACTTGGCCCCGTGCTGCAGGGAGCCCTGGTTGATGGCAGCCGAGACGCGGTCGACGATCTGTTGTACCAGTGGCTCGCCTGGAAGGAACTCGATGGCGGCGATCACGGCTCTCTGAACCTGCATTTTACTGGTCGCTCGAGCAATAAAGTCCGGAGGATTCTAGTCGAACTTGCCCTGATCAAGAAGACATCCGCTCGCTAGTATCAAGAGGCCATTGTTCCCCTGCATGCCGTGCTGATTGAAGAGGTTCTCCCTACGTGTTGAAACTGCCCAATCGAACATTCGAGGTACCGCTGCATGACTGAGCCCGCCGGGAGTCTGATATGAACGCGCAACCCTGTGTGATGGTGGCCGGCTACGCGGGCAAGCGTGCAGGCGATATCCAGAAACTGCGCGAGCTGTGCCGGACGCTGTATCAGGCCTCGCTGATCTTTCTGGTGGAGAAGGTCCAGCCCGGGGATGACCTCGTGGCGGGTAACGCCTGGGCGCCTTCCCTCGCGGTCGAAAACGTCGACGCTGCGCTGGATACTGTCTGCCGTTGCCTGGCCAGCGAGGATTGGAAAGACCTGGAGCTACCGCTGTCCGCGACCTATCTGCGCCTGCAGGGGCTCTGCGCCGAGCTCCACCATGGCTGGCAACGCGATCTGGCCACGATCACCTTTGCGCTCGTGGCCCACATCCGCGTGAATACTCATCTGGAGCTGCTCGTCGATGACCCGGGGCCTCAGCCGCGCAATCGTCGCGGGGCGGCGTCGCCCGGCCGTGGCGAGCACACCCGGAGCCAGATGCTTGCTGAAGTGGCCAAGGTGATGTACCTGGGGCTGGATACCGAGAAACACTTGTTCTTTGCGCGGATTCTGCCCAAGGCCCTCCACGGGTTTGCCGCCGAGGATCATTCGAAGTGGGAGGCAATCCTCCTGCAACTGGGGGTTGTGGAGGCCGATGTGCTGCTCGATGAAACGACTGATGCCAGCCATGACCGCGCAAGCATGCCTGTCCTGGCGCCATGAGCGATGCTGCTCGTGGCGGTGAAAATTGGATCCATGTATGGCGAAAGGCTTACATGCCGTGGCACTGATCTCCTCTGTTGACCGTTCATGGCCGGGGTTAATCTACACCCATCGCTGCTACGCAAGGATGTGTGCAGGATCAGGGATGATCGAACCAGGCCATGGAGGCCGCCGACGGGATGTCGGAATGCTTTGAAGAAAACCCGCTTCGGCGGGTTTTCTTTTATCTGTGGACAGCCAACGCGTACAGGGATGCACATCCATGGGCAGATGCCTGGTCTTCGTTCTCCTCCTTGGCGCCTCCTGCTCGGCCTTCAGCGCCGATGCCTACAAGTGTGTCAGCCAGGACGGTAAGGTCAGTTTCGCCGCGCAGCCCTGCGCGCCGGACCAGGGCGTATCCAGCTGGCAAGCCCGCACCCAGCGCACGCAACTGCACAGTGTCTCGGCCGATGAGGCCAAGGCCGACGCCATCAATCAGCGCGCCACGAAAATCCTGCAGGCGGGCTACCACACGCGCATTATCTACAAGGTCAATATCGTCCCCGGCCCCGGACAGAAAGCTCCCTGAGACAAGCCAGTGCACGAGTGAAAGGGTTCGGCAATTATTTCAAGTTGTCGTACGACGTGCCGATAGCCTGCCAACTCTGAAGCTAAGGGCAGGGGTCGCTGACCCGAAGCCATAACAAAAAAGGCGGTCGTCATGTTTCTTCGTCAACTGAATATCGCGCCTCGCGCGGCGCTGGGTTTTGCCTTGATCGCGGTGCTGGTGGCTTTGCTGGGGGTGTTCGCCCTGGGCCAGATGTCGAACATCCGCGAAGGCGAGGTAGCGGTTGAAACCCAATGGCTGCCGAGTATTCGTGGCGGTGACGAGATCCGCGAGATCATGTTGCGCATCCGCACCATCTCCCTGCGCATGGCCCTCGACCAGGACCCGAAGAACATCGCGGTGTACCGCGGCCAGATGGACGTGCGCGACAAGGAATTGAGCGAGCGGATCGTCGCCTACGACAAACTGGTCACCAGCCCCGAGGCCCGGGTGTTGTATGACCAGTTCAAGACAACCTTCGCCGCGTACCGTGCCGGTATCGCCCAATCCTTCACCCTGGCCGAGCAGGGCCGGCGCGACGAACTGATCAAGCTGCTGCTGGTGGACATGAAGACCGTGGTGGACGGTTCCGGCAAGCAACTGACCGACCTGGCCGACCTCTTTACCAAACAGGTGGCGGCCGAGAGCCAGAAGTCCGAGGAGCACTACAGCAACTCGCGGATGATCGTGATCCTGTTTGTTGTCCTGGCGGCCCTGGCCACCGTGGGCCTGGCGACGTTGCTCACGCGCAGTATCGTCAAACCCCTGGGACAGGCCCTGAGCGCGGCGCAGAATGTGGCGCGGGGCGACCTGACCCAGCGTATCGAAAGCCACGGTGACGATGAAGTCAGTCACCTGCTCGAAGCCCTGGCCACCATGCAGCAAACCTTGCGTGACACTTTGCAAGGCATCAGCGGTTCGGCGACCTCGCTGACCACCGCGGCGGACGAACTGAATACGGTCACCCGGGGCAGCACCGAGGGCCTGCAACAGCAGAACCATGAAATTGAACAGGCGGCCACGGCGGTCAACGAAATGACCACGGCGGTGGAGGAGGTGGCGCGCAATGCCGTGTCCACCTCGGACGCCACCCGCAAATCCAGCGAATCGGCGCGGCTCGGCCAGGAGCGGGTGAGTGAAACTCTCGGCGCCATCAGTGCGCTGTCCGGGGACGTCGAGCGCACCGGGGAGCTGGTACGTTCGCTGGCCGATCAGTCCCAGGGCATCGGCAAGGTGCTGGAAGTGATTCGCGCCATTGCCGAGCAGACCAATCTGCTGGCACTGAATGCCGCCATCGAGGCGGCCCGTGCCGGTGAGAGCGGGCGCGGCTTTGCGGTGGTGGCCGATGAGGTGCGTGCCCTGGCCCATCGCACCCAGCAGTCGACCCAGGAGATCGAACAGATGGTGTCCGGCATGCGCAGCGGCTCGACCCTGGCCCTGGAGTCGATGCACACCAGCACCGCCCGTGCCGCCAGCACCCTGGCCCTGGCCGAACGGGCCGGCGAAGCGCTGGTGACCATCACCGCCTCGGTGCATGAAATCCACGAGCGCAACCTGGTGATCGCCAGCGCGGCGGAAGAACAGGCCCAGGTGGCCCGGGAAGTCGACCGTAACCTGGTGAACATCCGCGACCTGTCGATCCGCTCGGCGACCGGGGCCGACCAGACCAGCGCCGCCAGCCATGAGTTGTCGCGGCTGGCGACCTCGTTGCAGGGACTGGTCGGGCGCTTCCGGGTCTGAGCCTGGCTCAGGCTTTCTGACGTTCCCGCGCCCTGGCCCGCAGATGGCGGATCAGGGCGATCCCGGCAACGATGACCACTACGCCGATCACGATGCGCAGGCGATAGGGTTTGAGATTGCCCAGCAAGCTTTCGAGGAAGCCGCCGGCCCAATAACCGGCCGTGGCAAAGAGCATGGCCCAGACCACGGCTCCGAGCAGGTTCATCAGGCTGAAGCGCAGCGGCGATAGCCGGCTGGCACCGATTACCAGCGGACCCACCAGGCGCATGCCATAGAGGAAGCGCACGGCAAAGATCGAGGTCAGCGGGTGGCGTTGAATGAGTCCCGTCACCCGTTCTATGGCGGCCTGCTGGCGATGCAGGCGGGGTAGCAGGCGGGCACCGAAATAACGTCCGGTCCAGAACAGCGCCTGGTCGCCGAGCATCCCGCCGAGGCTGGCCCAGAAGATCACCAGCGGCAGGTGCAGGACCTGCTGGTGCGCCGCCACCCCGCCGAGGATCAGGATGGTTTCCCCTTCCAGCAGGCAGCCGATGAAGATGGCCCAATAGCCGTAGGTGGCGAGCAGGTAGTTGAAGTCGATGTGTTCGAACATAACGGTGTACTGATCCTTGTATCGGTCCATGGGCGCTGTTGCCGATGCACGAGGCAGCAGGCAGGCGACGGTGTTCTTGGGTCTGATCGATTGGCCAGGCGAAAGTGCCCTGGGGTGCCCGGTTCAACAATAGCCGAGCTTGTGCCTGTTCTGATTCAGGCTGACTGTCGCGCCAACCACTCCCGCGGACTTTCACCGATCTTGCGGCGAAAGGCCCGGGCCAGGGCCGATGGGCTTTCATAACCGACCTCATCGGCGATCAGGGCAATCGGCCGGCCCTCGCGCAAGCGCTTCTGGGCCAGGCTGACACGCCAGCTGAGCACATAGTCTGCCGGAGTCTGGCCAACCACTTTGTGAAAATGCGCGGCGAAACTGGCCCGGGACATATTCGACTCCTGCGCCAGGTCGGCCACGGTCCAGGGCCGCTCGGGATGGTTGTGCATCATGGTCATGGCCCGGGCCAGGCGCAGGTCCGCCAGACCCGACATCATCCCGGTGGTCATGCTGTGGTAGGCCATCATGTGCCGCAGGAACTGGATCACCATCAGTTCGAACAGGCGGTTCATCACCGCTTCGCGGCCACAGTGTTCGGCGAAGGCCTCAGCGAACAGCCACTCGAGATTGCCCTCGAGCATGGGCACCGCGGCGAGCGGCATCACGATGGTGTCGGACAAGGCCACGGACAGCGGATTGTCGATACCGCCATCGAAACGCAGCGCCGCGCAGACCAGTTCGGCGGCGTCGGCCTTGCTGGCAACCAGGCGATGGGGCAGGGGACGGGGGATCAGGATCAGGCTCGGTTCTTCGATGCGCAGCAGCTTGCCGCCGCTCTCGAGGTTGACCCGGCCACTTTTCAGCAGGTGCACGTGCCCGGTGGGTTCCAGGCCATCGACCTCGGCATTGCCTCGCAGGAGGCCACTGTGGAAGGTGTCGGCGGCGATGCCGAAGTGCGTGAGCAAGGTCGACAGGCGATCCATTCTTTCCCTCTCGTTAACGCTGGAATTAGACGATCTGGTGCATATCATCGACAGGAAGGCGCCATTCGTAAAGCTGTTTTGCCCATCATGGCCCCACGTTCAGCGACCTGGACGCCGCCGCTTCCGGTGGGTCAGCCATTTCATGCGAGAGGGAATACCAATGCAAATGTTCCGTTTTTCTGCCGTCTCCAAACTGTTCGCCGCCGTCGCCATCGCGGCTGGAGCCTTGTCGATGGGCTGGGCGGGTTCGGCCGCCGCTGCCGCGCAGCCGGGCCAGAAAGCCACGGTGGTGCTGGTGCACGGCGCCTTTGCCGAGTCTTCCAGCTGGAATGGGGTGATTGCCCGCCTGCAGGCCAAGGGGTATCCGGTGATCGCCGTCGCCAACCCGCTGCTCAGCGTGAAAAGCGATTCGGACTATGTGGCCGACATCGTCGAACATACACCTGGTCCGGTGATCCTGGTTGGGCATTCCTACGGTGGCTCGGTGATTTCCAACGCGGTCCATGGCCGTTCCAACGTCAAGGCACTGGTCTACGTTGCCGCCTTCGCCCCGGAAAAAGGCGAGACCGCGATCGAACTCTCCGGCCGTTTTCCGGGCAGCACCCTGGGCCCGACCCTGGCGCCGCCGGTGCCGTTGAAAGATGGCACGGTGGACCTGTTTATCCAGCAGGATAAATTCGCCGCGCAGTTCGCCGCCGATGTCGCCCCCAAGGATGCCGCGCTGATGGCCGCGACCCAGCGCCCGGTCGCCGAGGCCGCGTTGAAGGAAGGCTCGGGTGATCCGGCCTGGAAAACCCTGCCGTCCTGGTTTATCTACGGTTCGGCGGACAAGAACATTCCCGAAGCGGCCCTGAAGTTCATGGCTGATCGCGCGGGCTCCAGGGAGACGGTGGATATCAAGGGCGCGTCCCATGTGGTGATGGTGTCCCATCCGGACAAGGTCGCGGCGATCATTGAAGATGCGGCCAAGGCTATCGCCAAATAAACCACGAGCATCCAGACAGGCACAGTGAGGTTTGAAAGCCGATCAGGGATTCTGTGGGAGCGGAGCTTGCCCGCGAAGGGGCCCTTGAGACCGCCAAAAGCTTCGCGGGCAAGCTCCGCTCCCACAGGATGTGTGCTCGGCCTGCTAGGGCTTGCCCCACTTTTCCAACGCGAACTCCACGAAGCTGCGCAGCTTGGGCAGTCGGTAGCGGTCTTGCGCGTAAAGCAGGTTCATCGGCCGGCTGGGCAGCTTGTATGTCCCCAGCAGCGGCACCAGTCGGCCTTCGCGCAGATCATCGCGCAGCAACGCATCCGGGAGCATCACGATGCCCATTCCAGAGAGCGCCGCCTGGTACAACGCCGAAGAACTGTTGATGGTCATCGGGCCGCTCACCGGTACCAGGATTTCCCCCTCCGGGCCGCTCAGGCTCCACTGTTTTTCCACCGTCCGCCAGTCGTCGCCCGCCGGGTAGGCGAAGGCCAGGCAGTCGTGATGTTCCAGGTCCTGGGGGATGATCGGTGTCCCGCGCCGTTTCAGGTACGACGGCGACGCACAGACGGTCAGCGCATAGTTTTCCAGGGGCCGGGCAATCAGCGCCGAGGGGTCGGGTGCACCCAGGCGGATCGCCGCATCAAAGCCGCTGTCGATCAGGTCTTCGCGCTGGTTGCTGAGCATTACGTCCAGCTTGATCCGGGGATACCGCAGCACGAACTCACTCAGGGCCGGTGCCAGGCGTTCGGAGCCGAAGGTCAGCGGCGCGGTGATCCGCAGGATACCGCTGGGCTCGCCCTGGGCCTGTTCGGCCAGGCGCTCGGAGTCCGCCACCAGCCCCAGCACCTCAAGACAGCGCTGATAGTAGGTCGAGCCGAACTCGGTCAGGCGCTGACGACGAGTCGTACGGTTAAGCAGGCTGACCCCGAGCCGTTGCTCCAGTGAGCGCAGATGATTGCCGACCATGGTGGTGGAAATGCCGCACTCCAGGGCGGCGGCGGTCATGCTGCCGCTCTCCACCACGGTCACGTACACCCGCATTGCCTGGAAAAGATCCATTATCAATCTCAGCTTTAAAATGATTGAAGCGTAACGCAGTTTATCCAGCTCAGGTGGCTAACGATACTGCCAGCACCACCCCATGCCTGGAGCTCGATGCCATGACCGCCGCTAGCCTGATGACCACCTATCAACCACTGGACCTGGGGTTCGTCAAAGGGCTGGGCACCCGCCTGTGGGATCGCGAAGGCCGTGAGTACCTGGATGCCGTGGCCGGCGTGGCGGTGACCAATATCGGTCACTCCCACCCGCGCCTGGTGAGTGCCATCTGCGAGCAGGCCGGCCTGTTGCTGCACACCTCCAACCTCTACAGCATCGACTGGCAGCAACACTTGGCCCAACGCCTGGTCCAGCTATCGGGCATGGACCGGGTGTTCTTCAACAACTCCGGCGCCGAGGCCAATGAAACGGCGCTGAAGCTGGCGCGACTGCATGCCTGGCACAAAGGGATCGAGAAACCCCTGGTGGTGGTCATGGAGAATGCCTTCCACGGCCGTACCCTGGGCACCTTGTCCGCCAGCGACGGTCCGGCGGTGCGCCTGGGCTTCCATGACCTGCCGGGGGACTTCATCAAGGTGCCATACGGCGACCTGGCGCTGTTGCACAGCATTGCCCGCAGCCACGGCCAGCGGATCTGCGCGGTGCTGATGGAGCCGATCCAGGGCGAAAGCGGTGTGCAACTGCCGCCGCCGGGCTACCTGAAGGCCGTCCGCGACCTGTGCAAGCGGCGCTCCTGGTTGCTGATGCTCGACGAGATCCAGACCGGCATCGGCCGCACCGGCCAGTGGTTCGCCTTCCAGCACGAAGGCGTTGTCCCGGACGTGATGACCCTGGCCAAGGGCTTGGGCAATGGCATTCCCATCGGCGCTTGCCTGGCGCGGGGCAAGGCCGCCGAGCTGTTTACTCCTGGCAGCCACGGCAGCACCTTTGGCGGTAACCCGCTGGCCTGTCGGGCCGGCTGCACCGTGCTCGATATCATCGAGGAGCAGGGCTTGGTGGAGAATGCCCGGCAGCAAGGGGAGCATTTGCTGGCACGGCTACGGGCCGAACTGAGCGGTTGTCCGCAGGTCCTGGCGATACGTGGGCAAGGCCTGATGATCGGTGTCGAACTGCACCAGCCGGTACGTGACCTGGCGCTGATCGCGGCCCGGGACCAGGGCTTGTTGATCAACGTGACACGGGGCAAGACCATTCGCCTGCTGCCACCGCTGGTGATCGACAAGCAGGAAGTCGAGATGATAGTGAAAGGGCTGTGTGGCGTATTGCAGTGGGAAAAAAACACGGCAATAGCGAAAGGCTTACACGCCGCGCCCGCAATCGCCTCTATGAGCGTTTGAGCGGCTGCCCTATTCTGGATCCATCACTGCTGCGCAAGGATGTGCACAGGATCAGGGAAGATCGACCATCGCCAGGACGGCAGCCGACAGGACGTTGGAATGGTCAAAAGAAAACCCCGTTTCGGCGGGGTTTTTTGTGTACGCGGGAAAAACCGGCGGTGCCTGGCGTCGGCCAAGGCCAGTGCGGTCTCAATTGGAAATCACATTCTTGCCGGCACCCTTGGCGCGATACAGGGCCTGGTCGGCCCGGCCCATCAGTTCGGCCATGGGCTCGTCGGCGTGACGTTCCACCACCCCAAAACTGATTGTCAGTGAGTTCAGGCCCAGGGGGTTGCGTTGCAGCAGGCGCTCGCGCATTCGCTGTGCCAGGTTCATGGCGGTGGCGAGGGGGCTGTCCGGCAGGACCAGCATGAATTCGTCACCGCCCCAGCGCGCCAGCAGATCAGTGTCGCGCAGGCAGCCCTGGAGTGTTTGCGCGACCTCGACCAGCACCCTGTCGCCGCCTTGATGCCCGTGGCGGTCATTGATGAGCTTGAAGTCATCGATATCCATGGCAATCAGCGACAGCGCCTGGCGAAAGCGCCCGGCGCGCTGGCACTCCCGGAACAGGATCTTCTCCAGGCAATAGCGATTGGCGACCCCGGTCAGCGAATCGCTCTCGGCCAGGCGGCGGTTTTCCTCGAGCTGGGCCTGCAACTGGCGATTGACCCGTGACAGCTCGGCAGTCCGCTCGGCGACGATGGCCTCGAAGGAGTGGTTACGGGCCTCCAGTTGTTCGAGCAGGCGCCGTTGGTCTTCGAGACTACGGTGGGCGCCGATCATCCGGGCGACCGAACCGTCGGGGTTGCGGGCGATCACATAGCCGCGGTCTTCTACCAGGATATAATCGCCGCTGCGGGTGCGGCAGCGGTACTCGGCGTGATAACCCAGGGTGCGTTCATTCAGATGGTCGTCGAAATGCGCCATCACCTGTGGGTAGTCGTCGGGATGAATCACGTTTTCCCAGGTGAAGACGCTGTTCGGCAGGCTATTGGGGGAGTAGCCGAGCATTTCGTACCAGCCGGGGCTGCGGTAGACCAGGCCGGTATTAGCATTCCAGTCCCAGACGCCATCGCTGACCAGTTCAAGGATCGCGTGCACGACGTCTTCGTTGATATCGCCGAGTTGGCTGTTCCAGGGTCCGCTTTTGGATGGTTCGACCATCGCTGCTCACTCCTTTGGCATTGATTTCGGTGTCTCAGGCCAAAAGCGGGGACGCAACGGTCTATGGCACGGTAATACTGTACCGTTTGTTGTGGGAAATATAGATGTAGAGCCCTGGCTCTCGGGGTTTTCGAGGTGTTTGGCGCAATGGGGGTGATCCGCATAGGCATGGGCAGTGAAGGCGCGGGCGATGATTTTCCTGGGGCTGGCCTGCCTGCGGGCTGGGGCGGCGGATTTGAGCCCGTCTGCGCAGTTGCCGGTCTGGCAGGGGCGTACCTTGTCCCGCGACGAGGTGCTGGGGTATGCCACGCTGCTGCGCGGCGAGTTCTGGCAGAAGAAAGGGGCGCTCGAAAAAGCCCTGGCGGATTACCGTAGCGGAACCCGGCTTTATCCGCACTCGCCCAAAGGCCAGAACAACCTGGCCTGGCTTATTGCGAGCACTGAAATCTTCAAGGGTGCAGCGTTCCAGGCTGAAGCTCTCACCGCCGCGCAACGGGCGATGGCGCTGCAACCCGATGCCAATACGCTGGAGACCCTGGCCTGTGTGCGGGCCAGGAGCGGTGACTTTACCGGGGCGATCGCGGCTGAGAAGCAGACATTGGCGCTGAAACCGAAGGATAAGTATTTCACGGCGAGAATGGCTGGATTTCGTCAGATACCCGCCAGGGACTGTGTAGGCATTTAGATCGAAGCATGCAAGCCGCCTAGTGGCGATTCCTCTTCTTACATCCTATTGCGGCTGCGACGGACTTACTGCGTTTCAAGGGAAAGCTAATGTCGCTCTGTCGTTGCACGTGCAGCGATCAGGTCTGATAAAGCGCTGGTGGATAACGCTTTCCCGGCGCTTGTTGGCGAGTGCGGGCGTTTCTGCTAGTATCCAGATGGATACTTGATGATTTTGAATTACGTTGTTCAGCAAACGCAGAGTTTTTCGCACTGGCATTCATCCGTACGTGATTTGCGCGCCAAGGTGGCAATTGCCCGTCGCATTGATCGCGTCGCCGCGGGTAATTGGGGTGATGTGAAATCGGTGGGTGAGGGCGTATCCGAGCTACGAGTAGATGTCGGTGCGGGCTATCGTGTGTATTTCACGGTGCGCAACGGTGTGGTGGTCGTCCTGCTGGCTGGGGGTGACAAGTCTTCACAGGTTGCCGACATCCGACGAGCAAAGAAACTGTCACAGGAGGTTTGAATATGAGCCAAGCTCTCATCGCATTTGACATGGCTGCGTTGCTGGATAGCGACGAGGCTATCAGTGAGTACCTGTCCCAGGTATTGGCCGATAGAGATAGCGATGAATTTCTTCGCGCGATTGGATATGTGGCCAAAGCGAGGGGAATGGCGCAAATAGCCAAGGACTCGGGGCTCGGGCGGGAAAGCCTCTACAAGACTTTTGCGCCTGGTTCGAAACCACGTTTCGAGACGGTGCTCAGGGTCATGCATGCTTTAGGAATAGATTTGAATGCTCATGCGCGAGCCTTGGTTTAGCTTCGACCCCTCCATGATCAGAATGTCTCTCGCTGCTGCGTGAGGTCATTTTTACGGTCGTTATCCAAGAAACCTTCCAGCAGGTTTCCCGCATTCGAATCAAAAAAGGCAGGCCCATCCCCAGGCCAGCCCTCACTGCGACTGACCTCGAAACGCACCTGCCTCTTTTCATTCGCCGCCGCTCCCACTCAGCGGCGGATCGTCATTGCTGTACGACGCTATACCCGGCAAACGCCGTCTGCTGCTGAATCGCCGTGACGATGTTCTGACGGGTGGCCGGCTGTTCGTTGCCTTCGTTGTCGACAAAGGTTTCGCTCAGCAACTCGGCCAGGTCGCCGTGGCCGGCAAAGGCAAAGCCGAGGAATTCGAACGCTTCGCGGTCGGCATTGGCCTTGCTGCGCGGTGTGCGCAGCGGGAAGTTGACGCTGGTGTCGTCCTTGCTGATGACAAAGACCGGCGCCTCTTTCTTGACGCGTGCGGCCTTGCCCTTGCCGGCGCTGGGGTTGCTCAGGGCCTGGTGAGTCTGGTTCAGCACCTTGAGCGCCAAGCCATAGACCAGCTCCTGGAACGCCGCGTCGTCCTTGTAGCTGGAGAGAATCCGGCTGATCGGGAATTTCGTGCTCAGGTCTTCCAGGGCCGCGATGTCGGCCGCCTCGGCGTCCTTGAGTTGCTTGAGCTGGCCCATGAGTTCGTAGGCTTTGTCGTCGTCGAAACGGTCGTGGGCCTGGCGGATCGCCAAGCGCAGTTCGCGAATCTGGTCGCTCTCTTTCGAGGTGTGGAAGGCGTCGAGAACCATCTCGCTGATGTTCTTGGCCTGGGGCACATGCTGGGAAAGATGGATGGCGTTTTCGTATTCGCCCTTGGCGGACAGGGAGGTTACGGCTTCATCGGTATGGGAATCAGGCATCGAAATTTCGCTATTTCAGTGTCATTTAACTGGGGTGAGGCTCGAAAGGCCGGGGCATTTCAGGGCGCCTAATCTATTGGACCCACGCGCCAATGTCACGGCTCAACCGGTCAGCGGTCTCGGAAGAAGGAAATTTACCAGTGAAATGAGGTGGTTGGCTTTGCTCGCCAATTTATTGGCGATTGTCGGTTTTTATTTGATGAAAATCTATTGGACAACAAAATAATGGCGCTATCAAATTGATACTGCGTGGGGAGGGAGCAATCCGGGAATAACGGGCAATGGAATGTAGAGCTAGTCGAGTGCTTGTCCCCTTACATTTTTGAGTTGAACCTAATTGTACGAAGGGACACTTACATGCACCGTTCAGATGACATTGCGAATCTGTTCAATCGATTCGGGGGGAGTGTCGAGAGCTACCGGGAGATCGAGCCCAGCTACGACTACATCGAAGACACGGCGCCTGTCGTATCCGAAGTCCCGATGCCGGAGTCGCTGACTGCCAGCCTCGACCCTCAGCCCACTGAACCCTTGGATGTTTTCCCGTCGTCCTCCATGGCGCTCGTCGGCTCCACGCCGCTGAGCCGGCTGCTGGTGGAAATCGAACAACAGCGCGGCGGCGTGTCTACTGCGCAGCCTGTTGGACAGGGTGCGCCAAAGCTCAAGGCCAAGGTCATTGTCCTGGTGTCGGCCAAGGGTGGGGTGGGCAAGAGCACCCTGGCCGCCGTCCTGGCCTGTGGGATCAAACGTTCGGGCGGGCGCACGCTCGCGCTCGATCTGGACCCGCAAAACGCCTTGTGCCTGCACTTGGGCGGCAACGAAGACTGGCCAGGCATTGCCCAGTCCGAGAGTGCCGACGAAGATTGGCAGCCGCTGATCCGCAAGGGCTTTTCCGGTAGCCGTTGCCTGGCCTACGGCGTGGTCGGCGAGCCGCAGCGTCGGAGCCTGGAACAGCGCCTGGAAAACGATCGTTTGTGGCTGGCCCGTCACCTGGCGCAGCTTGACCTGGATGAGCAGGACACGCTGTTGATCGACACCCCGCCCGGGGCAACGGTCTACCTGGCCCAGGCGCTGGAGATCGCTGATGTGGTGCTTGGGGTGACCCTGGCCGATGCGGCCGCCTACACCAGCCTCAATCAATTGGACCGGCTGCTCGCTCCCTACCTGCAACGGGAAAATCCCGCGCAATACAAAGTTGTGATCAACCAGTTGGACACGTCCCGCCAGTTCAGCCTCGACCTCTGCGAAGTGCTGAAAAAAAGAACAGGACAGCAGCTGTTGGGGGTGATCCGCCAGGATCATTTCATCAGCGAAGCCTTGGCGTACGACCGTAATCCGCTGGCGCATACCCCAAGCACCCGAGGCTGCCAGGACGTCCTCGACCTCTCAGGTTCGCTGTGCGAACTGCTCATGTACGGTACGCAAGAGTCCTCTTTGTCATGACCCGCGATCCCAACCTCACGCCCCATCTCCCGGGGCGCTCTGAACTGCGTCTCAACGCCTGGCTGGAGCGTTTCAACCAATGGCCGGGGGCGCTGCGCAAGGCGCTGATCGCGGGCATTTCGCTGATTGGCGGGCTGTTGCTGATCAGCATCGTCAGCGCACCGCTGGACCTGTACAGCCAATGCCTGTTTGCCGCGCTGTGCTTCGGCCTGGCCTTGCTGGTCAAGCGCATGCCGGGGCGCTGGCCGATCCTGTTGCTGATCGTGCTCTCGCTGGTCGCCTCGTTGCGCTACATGTACTGGCGCCTGACCGAGACCCTCGGTTTCGAAGGCTGGCTGGACATCGCCTTTGGCTATGGCCTGGTGCTGGCGGAAATCTACGCCCTGGTGGTGCTGGTCTTCGGTTATGTGCAGACCGCCTGGCCCCTGCGTCGCCGCCCGGTACTGCTCACCGGCGACCCCAGCGAATGGCCGACGGTGGATGTGTTCATCCCCACCTACAACGAAGCCCTGAGCATCGTGAAACTGAGCATCTTCGCCGCCCAGGCGATGGATTGGCCCAAGGAAAAACTGCGGGTGCATGTGCTCGACGATGGTCGTCGTGACGAGTTCCGACGGTTCTGCCAGAGCATCGGCGTCAACTACATCACCCGTGATGACAATGCCCACGCCAAGGCCGGCAACCTCAATGCCGCTCTCAAGGTCACCGACGGCGAGTACATCGCCATGTTCGACGCCGACCATGTGCCGACCCGTTCCTTCCTGCAGATCGGCATGGGCTGGTTCCTCAAGGACCCACAGCTTGCGATGTTGCAGACGCCGCACTTTTTCTTCTCCCCGGACCCGTTCGAGAAGAACCTCAAGACCTTCCGTGCCGTGCCCAACGAAGGCGAGTTGTTCTACGGCCTGGTGCAGGATGGCAACGACCTGTGGAACGCCACCTTTTTCTGCGGCTCCTGCGCCATCCTGCGGCGCCAGCCATTGGAAGAAATCGGCGGCGTGGCGATCGAGACCGTTACCGAGGATGCCCACACCGCCCTCAAGCTCAACCGCGCCGGTTACAACACCGCCTACCTGGCGATTCCCCAGGCCGCGGGCCTGGCCACCGAAAGCCTGTCGCGACATATCAGCCAGCGCATCCGCTGGGCCCGGGGCATGGCGCAGATCTTCCGCCTGGACAACCCGTTGATGGGCAAGGGCCTCAAGCTCGGCCAGCGGGTCTGCTACGCCAATGCCATGCTGCACTTCTTCTACGGTTTGCCGCGCCTGGTGTTCCTCACCGCGCCCCTGGCGTACCTGATCTTCGGTGCGCAGATCTTCCACGCCTCGGCGCTGATGATCACCGCCTATGTGCTGCCGCACCTGTTCCACTCGAACCTGACCAACTCCTGTATCCAGGGGCGCTTCCGCCATTCGTTCTGGAACGAGGTCTACGAGACGGTGCTGGCCTGGTACATCATGCCGCCAGTACTGATGGCGCTGATAAAACCCGGCTTTGGCGGTTTCAACGTCACCGACAAGGGCGGGATCATCGACCAGCAGTTCTTCGACTGGAAGCTGGCCCGGCCCTATATCGTCCTGCTGGTGCTGAACCTCACCGGGCTGGGTTTTGCCGTCCACCAATGGATCTGGGGCGATCCCGCCACCGCGATCACGGTGCTGATCAACGCCCTCTGGACCCTCTACAACCTGATCATCACCAGCGCCGCCGTGGCGGTGGCCAGTGAGTCGCGGCAGATCCGCGCCGAGCCGCGGGTCAGCGCCGAGTTGCCGGTCAAGGTCGAACTGCCCGACGGCACCCCGGTGTATGGCATCACCCAGGACTTCTCTCAGCGCGGGCTCGGCATCAAGTTGCCGGCGGGCACTACGGTCACGGCCGGTGAGCGGGTGCGGGTGACACTGTTTCGCAACGCCACGACCTGTGAGTTCGACACCACGGTGGTGTTCAGCAAGGGCCAGTACCTCGGCGCGCTGTTCGATCCGTTGACCCTGCGCCAGCAAAGCGAACTGGTGCGCATGACCTTCTCCCGTGCCGACACCTGGGCCACCAGTTGGGGCAACGGCAAACTCGATACACCGCTGTCGGCCCTGCGCGAGGTCAGTGCCATTGGCCTGATCGGCCTCGGCACGCTGGTCAAGGCGCTGTTGCTGCCGACGCGCCGACGCCCGGCCGATCAGCCGACGCCTGTTCGCCCAGCCGTACCGGCCAGAAAAAACGCCCCTTTGAACCCGCTCGTACCTCTTATGGATAAGTCATGACCCCTACACCGTTGACCCGTAGCGCCCTGCGTTGCACTCGTCGTCCGCTGATGCTCCTGGCTTCGTCCGCACTGTGCCTGGGGGGGCTGGTCCATAACGCCTGGGCCGAGACCGCCGCAACGCCGCCGGTGGTGCCGACGAATGTCGCGCCACAGCCGCCGGTCGGGAGTTACAGCCACAGCCTGACCCTCAAGCAACTGGGACGCCTGGACACCATGAACCTGCAGGGCGTGGAAGCGGCCGACAGCGTCAGCTTCAACGTCCGCGCCGACGAGGTGGTCAACAGTGCGCAACTGCTGCTGCGCTACAGCTACTCGCCAGCGTTGCTGGCCGACCTGTCGCAGATCAACGTGCTGGTCAACGATGAAGTGGCCGCCAGCCTGGCGCTGCCCAAGGACGGTGCCGGCAAGCCGCAAGAGCAGGTGGTGAATATCCCGGCGCACCTGATCACCGAGTTCAACCGCCTGCGCCTGCAATTTATCGGGCACTACACCATGCAGTGCGAGGACCCGCAGCACAGCAGCCTGTGGGCCAAGATCAACAACAGTTCAGAGCTTGAGCTCAACGTGTCGCCGATCTCGCTCAAGGACGATCTGTCGATCCTGCCGCTGCCGTTTTTCGACCGTCGCGACTCGCAGCCCTTGAACCTGCCATTCGTGTTTGCCAAGGCGCCGGATCACGCCGCCCTCGAAGGCGCCGGTGCGCTGTCGTCGTGGCTGGGCGCCCTGGCGGCTTATCGCGGCGCCAGTTTTACCAGCAACGTCGGGCAACTGCCGGACAAGGGCAACGCCGTTGTCCTGGTCGAGAGCAAGGACGCCGTGCAACTGGGTGGGCTGGCGATTCCCGCGCCGAAGGGCCCGACGGTCACCCTCGTGACCCATCCCGGCGACCCCCATGCCAAGCTCCTGATCGTCGCCGGTCGCGACGGCGCCGAGCTCAAGCTCGCGGCCTCGGCCGTGGCCCTGGGCAGCAAGGCGCTGGAGGGCAACAGCGTGCTGATCGAGCATCTTGATTCGCTGAGCCCACGCAAACCCTATGATGCGCCCAACTGGCTGCCGTCCGATCGTCCGGTCAAGCTCGGCGAGCTGCTCGATCCGAAGCTGTTCAGCGTGTCCGGCTACAACCCGGGGCCCATCGGCATACCGCTGCGCTTGCCGCCGGACATGTTCAACTGGCGTGAAGAAGGCGTCCGGCTGGACTTGAAATACCGCTACACCCCGCAGCAGGAATCGAGCAATTCCTCCTTGCTGGTGAGCCTGAACAACACCTTCATGAAGTCGATGCCCCTGCCTTCGATGAAGAGCCTGGGCGGTGCTGAAAGCCTGCTGACACTGCTGCAGAAAGATGAAAGCCTGCCCCGCGAATCCGTCGTCCGCATCCCCCTGGGTTCCGCCGGCGCGCAGTCGCAATTGCAGTTGCGCTTCATGTTCGACTACATCAAGCAGGGCGAATGCCGCGACATCATCATCGACAACATGCGTGGGCTGATCGACCCGGATTCGACCCTCGACCTGACGGGCTACAACCACTACATCGCCTTGCCGAACCTGGGCGTGTTCAACGACAGCGGCTTCCCGTTCACCCGCCTGGCCGACCTTTCCCAGAGCGCCGTGGTGCTGCCCGACGGCAGCGGGCCGGCGGAGTGGGGCGCCTACCTGACCGTGCTCGGTCGTTTCGGCGACTCCACCGGCTACCCGGCCACGGCCGTGCAGGTGGTGGATGCCGCGCAGGTGCAGTCGGTCAGTGACAAGGACCTGCTGGTGCTGGCTTCGGGCGACAACCAGCCTTTGCTCAAGCAGTGGATCGACCGTTTGCCGGCCGGTGTCTCGGGCGACAACCATCGCTTCTCGCTGTCCGACCTGACCTTGCGCGTGCGCCAGTGGATCAGCCCGGACCCTGCGGCCAACCAGCGCAAACCGACCTTGACCGTGAGCTACAGCGGTCCCCAGAGCAGTACCTACCTGGCCGGTTTCGAGTCGCCGCTCAAGCCCGGTCGCAGCGTGGTGGTGATTGCCAGCGGCAAGCCTGAAGGCTTGGCCGAGGCCACGGCCGCGATGATCGGTGGCGACGCCTACAAGGACAGTCTCCAGGGCAGCCTGGCGGTGGTGCAGGGCAAGGAGATCACTTCGCTGGTGGCCGACGAGCAGTATTACGTCGGTGAGCTGAACCTGTTCAAGCGCGTGCAATGGCTGCTGTCGCAGAACATGCAGTGGATGCTGCTGGTGACCGTGCTGGGCCTGTTGCTGGTGGCCAGCCTGCTGTATCTCGCCCTGCGTGCCCGTGCGAAGAAGCGTTTGTCATGATCTGGCGTCGAACCTTGCTGTCCCTGGCGCTGCTGGTGCCGCTGGTCGCGCGGGCCGAGTCCTGCTCGTTGCAGAACTGGCCGCTGTGGAAAGACTACGCCGAGCGTTTCGTGCAGAAGGACGGGCGCATGCTCGGCTCGAGCATGGACCCCAACCAGAGCAGTTCCGAAGGCCAGGCCTATGGGATGTTCTTCGCCCTGGTCGGCAACGATCCGCTGACCTTCGAGGAGCTCTGGCATTGGACCCGCGACAATATGGCCGGGGCCAATATCGCGCAGAACCTGCCCGGCTGGCTGTGGGGCCCAACGCCCACTGGCACCTGGGGTGTGATCGACACCAACTCCGCCAGCGATGCCGATCTCTGGATCGCGTACTCGCTGCTGGAGGCCGACCGTTTGTGGCACAAGCCCGAGTACCGTACGGACGCCCAGCGGATTCTGAACAACCTGGACAAGACCCTGGTGCGCAACATTCCGGGCCTGGGCAAGATGCTCTTGCCGGGCCCGGTCGGCTACGAGCATCCGGACCAGCTCTGGCGCTTCAACGCCAGCTATACACCGATCCCGTTGCTGCGACGCTTCAGCCAGGAGAGCCCGTCCGGGGCCTGGAAGGACATCGCCGAAAGCACCGCGAAGATGATTGCCGACAAGAACATGAACCGTTTCGGCTTTGTGCCCGACTGGGTCGGTTATCGCGGCACGGACGTCAACAAGGGCATGTTCGTGGTCGATAAATTCACCTCGGCCCAGGGCAGCTACGACGCCATCCGCACCTACCTGTGGGCCGGCCTGACCTCACCTGCCGACCCGCTGGCCAAGCCGATCCTCGACAACCTCGACGGCATGGCCCAGTTCGTCGCCTCCACCGGCGTGCCGCCGGAAAAGGTCCAGGTGGTCACCGGCGTTACCGAGGGCATCGGCCCTTACGGTTTCTCCGCGTCCCTGGTGCCGTATCTGCGGGCCAAGGGCCTGCCGTTGCTGGCCGACCAGCAGCAGCGCATCGTCGACGAGGCCATCGCGCACTACAGCAATCCGGCCGATCCGGCCTACAGCCAGCACCAGTATTACCACGTGATGCTGAGCCTGTTCTCACTGGGCTGGAGTGAAAAACGTTATCAGTTCAACAAGGACGGTACCTTGAAAGTGTCCTGGGAGGCTCCATGCGCCAGCAAACCCTAGCCCTGGCGGTGTGCGCCGCGCTGGCGGCCATGCCCGGCCTGGCCGCCGAGACCGGCAACCCGCAGTCGCTGCTGATCCAGCAGGGCTACTACTGGCAGGCCAAGGAGCATCCCGATCGGGCCGCGGAGGCCTGGAGCAAGTTGTTGAACCTGTCCCCCGAGCAGCCTGACGCGCTCTATGGCCTGGGCCTGATCGACCTGCAACAGAAACGCCTGGACGGTGCCCGCCAGTACCTGGCGCGGTTGCAGGCGATCAAGCCGTTGCCACGCCTGGCCTTGCAGTTGGAGCAGGATATTGCGCTGAGCCCGGGCGACAAGCAGCAACTGCTGGAAAAGGCCCGCGAACTGAGCGACGCCGATGAGCGCGACAAGGCGGTGGCGGTGTACCGGCAGTTGCTCGATGGCCATCAGCCGCAAGGCTTGATCGCCCGTGAGTACTACAACACCCTGGGCTTCTCCACCGGTGGCTGGCCCGAGGCCCGCGTGGGGCTGGAGCGGTTGCGCCGGGAACGTCCCGACGATGCGATCCTCGACTTGTTCCTGGCCTTGCACCTGGCGCGTAACTCCGACAGCCGCCCGGAAGGCATCCGTGCCCTGGCGCGGCTGTCGCACAACCCGGATATCGGCGGCAATGCCGATGAAACCTGGCGTTTCGCCTTGCAGTGGCTGGGGCCGCCCTCACGCGACCAGGTGTCGTTGTTCCAGCAGTATCTGCAGGCACACCCGGACGATGCCGAGATCCGTGCGCTGATGGACAAGGGCATCGCCCAGGGCCGTGGTGGTTCCGGCTGGCAGCGCGACCCGCAGGTGGCCCGTGGTCTCAAGGCCATCGATGCCGGCGATATCGCGGGTGCCGAGCAGGCCTTGCAGGCCCGTCTCAAGGAGCGTCCCAACGATTACGATGCCCTTGGCGGCATGGGTATCGTGCGCCAGCAACAGAAGCGTCTGGGCGAGGCCGAAAGCTACCTGATACAAGCCACCCGCCTGCCGGGGGGCGCGCAGTGGAACGCGGCCCTCGAGGATGTACGCTACTGGATCCTGCTGGACCAGGCCGGCGATGCCCAGCGCGCTGGCCGGCAGAGCCAGGCCCGGGCACTGATCGACCAGGCGATCGCCAAGAACCCCGCCGAGCCGGCCGGCCCCACGGCCCTGGCCAACTGGCAGTCCCAGGCGGGGCAGCTGGATGCCGCCGAAGCGGGCTACCGGCAAGTGCTGGCGCGCACGGCGAACTACCCGGAAGCCCTCGCCGGATTGATCAACGTGCTGTCGCGGGCAGGCAAGTCCGATGAGGCGTTGCGCCTGATCGACGGGCTGTCGGCGGCGGACCAGGCACGCCTGGCGCCTACGGTGAAAATCCGCTCCCTGCGCGCGATCCAGGTGGCCAAGTTGGCTGAACGTCGCGGTGATCTGGCGGCGGCGCAAAAGGCCTACAAGGAGGCCCTGGCCGACGACCCGAAAAATCCCTGGACCCGCTTTGCCCTGGCCCGCGTCTACCTGCGCGACGGCCAGACCCAGGTGGCCCGGGACCTGATCGACGAACTGCTCAAGCAGCAACCCGATCAGCCCGACGCGCTCTACACCAGCACCTTGCTCTCGGCCGAGCTGGGTGAGTGGACCAAGGCCCAGCGCACCTTGTCGCGGATTCCAGCGGCCAAGCGCAGCAGCGACATGAACGATATGGAGTTGGACATCCGCCTGCATATCCAGACCGAATTGGCGGTGGACGTGGCCCACCGTGGTCAGCGCCAGGAGTCCTGGGCACTGCTGTCGCGCTGTGAGCCCCTGGCCGGGCAGAAACCCGAGCGTGTCGCGGTGCTGGCATCGGCCTATGCCGAAGCCGGCAATCCACAGCAGGCGGTCAACCTGATGCGCCAAGTGCTCGATCACTCGCCATCGACCCCCGACCTGCAATTGCTCTATGCCGGTGTGCTGCTCAAGGCCGATCAGGACGCCCAGGCCAGCGAGATCCTGCGGGACTTGCAGGGCAAGCCGATGAGCGAGACCGCCAGCAAGCGTTATGAAGACCTGTTGTTCCTCTACCGGATCAAGCAGGCCGATGAGTTGCGGGAAAAGAACGACCTGGTGGCGGCTTTCGACATGCTCTCGCCAGCCCTCAAGCAGCGGCCCAATGACAGCCAGGCGGTGTCGTCTCTGGCACGGATGTATGCAGCCAGCGGCAATACGCAAAAAGCCCGGGAACTCTATGAACCGCTGATCAAGGCCGACCCGGGCAATGCCAAATTGCAGCTGGGCCTGGCCGATGTCGCCCTGCAAGGACGGGACTTCGACCTGGCCGAACAGTCGGTGAAAAAGGCCCTTGAACTGGAGCCCGGGGTACCCCAGACCCTGACCGCGTCGGCGCGAATCTATCGCGGCATGGGCAAGACCGGTGAGGCCGGCAAGCTGCTGCGCAAGGCCATCGAAATCGAAGACAGCCAGCGCCAGGAGATCTATGTGGCAGCGGCTCCGCAAGCCGCGACGCAGTCGGCCAACCCCTTTGTCGGTTTGCCCGGTCAACGCCGGGAGGCGACGGCCCTGGCGTCTTCGAACCTGGTTCCGCCGCCGATCAATGCCTCTGTCGTGGGCCTGGGTTCAGGTTTGGGCGCCCGCGACGGTGACACGGTGCCGACGGCGGTCGGACGCGGGACCGGCATCGCGGCAAATTCGGTTAATCCGTTCGATGATCCCTACGCCCGCGAAAGTACTTCGCGCCCGACGCTGAGCCCGGCGCAACAGGCCTTGAACGAGATCGTTGAAGACCGTACCGGCTATGCCGTCCAGGGCCTGACCGTGCGCAGCAACAACGGCGAAAAGGGCCTGAGCAAGCTGACGGACGTCGAGGCCCCCTTCGAAGTCAGCGTGCCGGTGGGCGATAACAGCGCCAGTATGGCGTTGCAGATCACTCCGGTGTCGCTGTCTTCAGGCAGCCCGGGCAATTCCGCCCAGGCGCGCTTCGGTGCCAGCGGCCTCGACCCGGTCGGTTCGCAGACCGCCAGCGGTCTCGGCGTGGCCGTGGCCTATCGGGACAAGGAGCAAGGCCTCAAGGCGGATCTCGGTGTCAGTCCCATGGGCTTTATCTACAGCACGCCGATTGGTGGTGTCAGCCTTAATCGGCCGTTCGACAGCAATTCCGATTACCGCTACGGCGTGAGTGTTTCACGGCGGGCGGTCACCGACAGCGTGACCTCCTTTGCCGGTTCTCGCGATCCGCGCACCGGCGACAAGTGGGGCGGCGTCACGGCCAACGGCGTGCGCGGCGAACTGAGCTACGACGACCAGAAATTCGGCGCCTACGGCTATGGTTCGGCGCATGTGTTGCAAGGCAACAACGTCGAGTCGAACAACCGCTTCGAACTGGGCAGCGGTATCTACTGGTACCTGCGCAATGCCCCCGACAGCATCCTCACCCTGGGCCTGAGTGGTTCGGCGCTGACCTATGCCAACAACCAGGACTTCTTCACCGTGGGCCATGGCGGCTACTTCAGCCCGCAGACCTTCTTCGCCCTGGGCGTACCGATCAGCTGGTCGCAACGTACCGAGAACTTCACCTACCGGGTCAAGGGTTCGGTGGGCGTCCAGCATATCGGCCAGGACAGCGCCGAGGTCTTCCCCGGCAACAGCAATCTGCAACCACAGGCCACCGCTGCCGGGCTGACCGGTTATGGCAGCGAGAGCAAGACCGGCGTCGGATACAGCCTCAATGCGGCGGGCGAATACAAGTTCGGTTCGCGCTTCTTCCTCGGTGGCACGCTGGGCGTGGACAACGCCAGCGATTACCGACAGCTCAGCGGCGGTGTGTACCTGCGCTACACCTTCGAGAACATGACCGGGCCTATGGCCCTGCCGGTCAGCCCTTTTGGCTCCCCCTATTCGAATTGATGCAACGAGGAAATGATTGATGGCTTCTTCCGTACTGGCTGGTTTGACCCTACTCGTGATTGGCGAAAGCCATATGAGCTTTCCCGACTCGCTGATGAACCCGCTCTACGACAACCTGACCCAGCAAGGCGCCCAGGTTCACGCCATCGGTGCCTGTGGCGCCAACCCGGCGGACTGGGTCACGCCCAAGCTGAAACTCGATTGCGGGGCGATTCGCGAACCGGGTGAAAAGATCAAGGTGATGAGTCGCGGCACCCTCGACACACAGCCGATCAAGGACGTGATCGCCAAGGACAAACCGGACCTGGTGGTCCTGATCATGGGCGACACCATGGCCTCCTATAAGACCACGCCGTTTCCCAAGGTCTGGGCCTACCAGAGTGTCACCGCGCTGACCAAGCAGATCGCCGACAGCGGTGCCAAGTGTGTTTGGGTGGGACCTGCATGGGGCAAGGCCAACGGCAGCAACACCAACGAAAACCAGTACGGCAAGAACCAGGTCCGTACTCAACTGGTGGCGGGCACCCTGGCCAATATGGTCGCGCCGTGCACCTATATCGACTCGACGAAGTTTTCCAAGCCCGGCGAGTGGACCACCTCCGACGGCCAGCACTTCACCATCGCCGGCTACAAGTTATGGGCAGCGGCCATCGGCAAATCATTGAACGAACTGCCCGCCACGGCAGTGAAAGGAGCTGCAAAGTGAAACGGATTTTCAATGCCGTTGGCGCCCTGGCCGGCCTGGCCCTGAGTGCCAGTGCCTTCAGTGGGCCGATTGCCCTGTACCCCACCGGCCCGTCCCAGGACTCGGCCTATCTGCGTTTCGTCAACGCGGTCGACACGCCCCTGGAACTGACCCCCGAAGGGGCGAGCAGTAGCCTGAAGCTGGAGAAGGGCCAGGTGGTCAGCGGCTTTATTCCGGTATCCGGTGGTCAACCGATCAGGGGCAGCTTGAGCCGTGACGGCAAAAGCGTGGCCCTGGACGTGAAGGTCAACGCCGGCGATTTCGCCACGGTGTTCGCCCTGGCGGATGCACAGCAAGGCATTCGACAAGTAGTGATCAGCGAAGCCTTCGATATCCCCAACCAGCTCAAGGCCTCGCTGGCATTTTTCGATGCCGACCCGGCTTGCACTGACGCCCGGATCAACCTGGCCGGACGCGATGTCGACCTGTTCCAGAAGGCGCCGCCGGGTAACCCTCGGCGTCAGGAACTGAACCCGCGGGCTTCGCTGGCGGTGCAGTTGGTCTGTGCCGGAAGCCCGGTGGGTTCGGCGGTCGAACTCGGCGCATTGGAGGCGAACAAGCGCTACAGTTTGTTATTACTGCCATCGTCGTCGGGGCCGCGCCTGATTACCGCCACGGATAGCTTGTCCAACTGAATCGGAAGCGCCCGTTGCCATGGTTTTCGCCTCGCTTGAATTCCTGACGCTGTTCCTGCCAGCCTTTCTACTGGTCTATGCGCTGGCCCGACCGGGCTGGCGTAACGTCATCCTGCTGATCGGCAGTTGGTTGTTCTATGGCTGGCTGAGCCCGCTGTTCCTGTTCCTGCATATGGTGCTGACCCTGCTGGCCTGGGTCGGCGGCCTGTTGGTGGACCGCTCGCGGGAGGATTCGCGGGGGCGGATACGTTTGTTGATCGCGCTGATCGTGATCAACACCGCGGTGCTCTGCTGGTACAAGTACGCGAATATCCTCGCCGCGACCTGGAACCAGCTGATCACCTATTACGGTGCCATGCCCATGGCCTGGCAGCGTGTGGCCTTGCCGGCGGGGTTGTCGTTTATCGTCCTCCAGGCGATTTCCTATCTGGTGGATGTGCACCGGCATGTGGTGCCGGTGGAGCGCAGCTTTATCAACTACGCCACCTATATCTCCATGTTCGGTCATTCGATTGCCGGGCCCATCATTCGTTATGACTGGGTTCGCCGGGAGCTGAACCAGCGCTATTTCAACTGGTTCAATTTCTCCCTTGGCGCACGCCGGTTCATGATCGGCATGTGCATGAAAGTGCTGGTGGCCGACACCTTGTCACCGCTGGTGGACGTGGCTTTCCATCTGGACAACCCGTCCTTTGTCGACGCCTGGATCGGCTGCCTGGCGTACTCGTTGCAACTGTTTTTCGACTTCGCCGGCTACAGCGCCATGGCCATCGGCCTGGGACTGATGCTGGGCTTTCACTTTCCGGAAAACTTCAACCGCCCGTACCTGGCCTACAGCATCCAGGACTTCTGGCGGCGCTGGCACCTGTCGTTGTCCAGTTGGCTGCGGGACTACCTGTATATCGCCCTGGGCGGTAATCGCAAAGGCGTGTGGAAAACCTATCGCAACCTGTTCCTGACCATGGCCATCGCCGGGCTCTGGCATGGCGGCGACAGCTGGAACTACCTGCTCTGGGGCTCGGCCCATGGCGTGGCTTTGTGTGTCGACCGGGCCTGGTCGCGCTCCAGCCTGCCGGGGTTGCCGCTCTGGGCCTGTCATGTGGCTACGCTGTTATTCGTGTGCCTGGCCTGGACCTTGTTCCGTTCGCCGGACTTCGCCACGGCCCTGAGCATGTATGGCGGCCAGTTCGGCCAGCACGGCTTTGCCCTGGGCGACGCCCTGGCCGTGACCTTGCGTCCGGTTCATGGCTTGGCGGCGTTGCTCGGGTTGGCGTGCATTCTCGCGCCGCTGTTGCAGCCTTGTGTGGAGAGACGTTTCGCAGGCAACGAGTTGTTCGTGTTGGCTGCGGCCCTTTGGCCCGTGCTCGGGTTCACCCTGTCGTTCGCTCTGATCGCCAGCCGTGAAGCCGTGCCCTTTCTGTACTTTCAATTCTGATGAACCAGCCAACGCAATCCCCGTCCGTTGCCCCCACGCCGCCCAGTGCGTTGGCGATGCGCGCCAGTCCCCTGGCGGGCGTGATCTTCACCCTGTTCCTGGCACTGGGGGCCTTGTCCTGCGTCTGGTTGATGATCAAGGGTTCGATCGAGTTCGTGCCCAAGGTGGTGACGCCGGACATGCTCCTGCATGGCGAGATCACTCACCGTTTCGCCAAGACACTGTCGGATGCACCACTGCCCAAGCAGGCCGCCGACCTTGAGCGCGGCGGCAGCTGGTTGATCGATGGCGACCTCGGGCCACGGGTGCGCGAGGGCTGTCCGGGTTGGTTGTTCCTGAGTGACGAGTTGCGCGTGAACCGCAACGCGGCGACCAATGCCCAGGCCAAGGCGCAGGCTGTGCTTGATTTGCGCCAGGCGTTGAGCAAGCGCGGTATCGAATTGCTGGTGGCGGTGGTGCCGGACAAGAGCCGGATCGCGGCGGCGCAGTTGTGCTCGCTCAGGCGTCCGATTGCATTCCAGCCACGGATTGCCGCCTGGTTGACCGGGCTGCAAGGCGCGGGCGTGGCGGCGGTGGACTTGACGTCAGGTTTGCAGGCGCTGGGGGAGGGCGCTTTCCTGCGTACCGATACCCACTGGAGCGAGGCCGGGGCCAAGGCTGCGGCGGGGCGGATTGCCGAGGCGGTCGGTGCCTTGAAGTTCACGGTGACGCCGCACAAGACCTATGAGTTGAGCACGCAACCTGCCGCTGTGCGACCGGGTGACCTGGTGCGCCTGGCGGGGATCGACTGGTTGCCGTTGGCGTTGCAGCCCAAGGCGGAGAGCGTGGCGGCGACGCAGGTCAAGGAGAAGGCTGATGCGGCGGCGGGTGAGAACCTTGATGATCTGTTTGGTGATGACAATCTGCCGAACACGGCGTTGATCGGCACGTCGTTTTCGCGCAACTCGAATTTTGTTGGTTTCCTGGAGGCGGCGGTGGGCGCGCCGGTGGGTAATTTCGCCAAGGATGGCGGCGAGTTCTCCGGGGCGGCGAAAGCCTACTTCGACAGCCCGGCGTTCAAGCAGACGCCGCCGAAGCTGCTGATCTGGGAGATCCCGGAGCGGGATCTGCAGACGCCTTATGACGGGAATGTGCGGTTGCCTTGAGCAGGATATGAAGGCGACCTGTTAGACCGTGTTGCCTGCATCGCGAGCAAGCTTGCTCCTACAAGAGCTGTGTCGTTCACAAAACCACGGTACGACACAAAACTGTAGGAGCAGGGCTTGCCCGCGAAGGGGCTCCCAAGATCGCCAAAAGCTTCGCTGGCAAGCCAGGCTCCAGTAGTTTGCGCTGTTCTCAGACGCTCATTTATCAGCTGACCGTCCGTGTCCGGCCCTTGGCTAGCCGCAGTCGGTACAAGCCATAGATGAACAGCACCCACAGCGGCATCACATACACCGAGACACTGATCCCCGGAATCATCAGCATCACCGCCAGGATCAGCGCGACAAAGGCCAGGCACAGGTAGTTGCTGAACGGGGTCCAGAAGGCCTTGAAGCCCGGGACCACGCCTTGCCGTTCCATGGCCTTGCGGAATTTCAGGTGGGTCAGGCTGATCACGATCCAGTTGATGATCAACGAGGCCACCACCAGCGCCATCAACAACTCCAGCGCTTCATGGGGCGCCACGTAGTTGACCACCACGCACAGCAAGGTCACCAGCGCCGAGACCCCAATCGCCCGTACTGGCACGCCTTGCTTGTTCAGTTTCATCAGGGATTTCGGTGCATCGCCTTGCTCGGCCAGGCCGAACAGCATGCGGCTGTTGCAGTACACGCCGCTGTTGTAGACCGACAGGGCGGCGGTCAGCACCACCACGTTGAGGATCTGCGCCGCCGTGTCGCTGCCGATCAGGGCGAAGATCTGCACGAACGGGCTGCCGCTGTAGGCGTCGCCGGAAGCACCGAGGGTGGTCAGCAACTGGTCCCACGGGTACAGCGACAACAGCACGGTAAGGGCGCCGACGTAGAAGATCAGGATCCGCAACACCACCTGGTTGATCGCCTTGGGGATCACCTTGCGCGGTTCGTTGGCCTCGGCGGCGGTGATGCCCACCAGCTCCAGGCCACCGAAGGAAAACATGATGAAACACAGCGCCATCAGCAGGCCGCTGAAACCGTTGGGGAAGAATCCGCCGTGGCTCCACAGGTTGCTGACCGAGGCTTGCGGGCCGCCGGTGCCACTGATCAGCAGGTAGCAACCGAGAGCGATCATGCCGATGATCGCCACCACCTTGATGATCGCGAACCAGAATTCGGTTTCGCCGAACACCTTGACGTTGGTCAGGTTGATCAGGTTGACCAGCACGAAGAACACCGCCGCGCTGACCCAGGACGGTACATCGGGCCACCAGAACTGCACGTACTTGCCGACGGCCGTGAGTTCGGCCATGCCCACCAGTACGTAGAGCACCCAGTAGTTCCAGCCGCAGAGAAAGCCGGCGTAGCCGCCCCAGTATTTATGGGCGAAGTGGCTGAACGAGCCGGCCACCGGTTCCTCGACGATCATCTCGCCGAGCTGGCGCATGATCAGGAACGCGACGAACCCACAGATCGCATAACCGAGGATCATTGCCGGGCCCGCGGACTTGAGTACGCCGGCAGAACCCAGGAACAGCCCGGTGCCGATGGCCCCGCCCAGGGAAATCAGCTGGATATGGCGGTTTTTCAGGCCGCGCTTGAGCAAACCCGGTGTCAGGTTTTCACCCGTCATTGCTTCACCTTCTCTAGTTTTTCTTCTCGGTGTCGACCTGAGCGGGCCAGGCGTGCAACCGGTACTGATGCTCGACATAAGCGGCGTGGATATTAAATCCCGAAGGTGCGGGGCTCAAGTATTACGCGGGTTCGAGGGGTAAATAGAGAAGAAACTGTAGGAGCGTGGCAAGCCTCGAGGGTGCCGGGTTCACACTCGAGGTCGATGAGAAGGGCGCCAGGTCAGGCGCCTTGCTCCGCCCGGTGGGCAAGCCAGCGCAACAGATCGTCCATGGCCACCTGCTGATGGCGTTCGACCCATTGCGAGCCTTGCGGGCTGTAGTGCTCGGTGTAGTGGCTGAGGATCAGGTGGCGCCGATCGTCCGACAGCCGCAGGCTGACTTCATGGCAGTGCAGGTCAGTATCGGCGCGCTTGCTCACCCGTTGCTCAAGGATCAAT
This sequence comes from Pseudomonas gingeri, assembly GCF_013385425.1. Lineage (GTDB taxonomy): Bacteria > Pseudomonadota > Gammaproteobacteria > Pseudomonadales > Pseudomonadaceae > Aquipseudomonas > Aquipseudomonas gingeri_D. Next base: position 367,935 of record NZ_JACAQA010000004.1, read on the forward strand.
GCCCGCTGTTCAGAAACCATCCTGGGCGGCTCCCTGGCAGCGGTCCTTCTCAGGCTGGGTGCTGCCCTGTTTGCCTTCCTGCACGAAAGCCGCGCGATGTTCGGCGACGACATTACGCAGGGCGCTGTAGTAGTCCGGCAGCTTTTTCAGGCTGTCGGTGAGCGGCAGCAGTTCGGCACGCTGGTCGATCACACCGCCGACCAGGTTGACCGTCTCCAGGGTCTTGACGGTGTCGCTGTGGGTGCCGAAGGGGTTGAAGGCAAGCCCCAGAACACGCCCGGCGGCGTCGCGGGCGTTGCCGGTGCCCAGCAGCGGCAGCTCGACGATGGGCCCGTTGCCGATGCCCCAGACGCCAAAAGTCTGGCCGAAGTCGGCGGTGTGGCGGGGGATGCCCATCGGGTCCGAGACATCGATCAGCCCCGCCACTCCGAGGGTGGTGTTGACCGTGAAACGCCCCAGGGTCGTGGCCGAACGTTTCAGGTTGCCTTGCAGCAAGTCGTTGACGAAGACCTTGGGCTCGCCAAAGTTGGTGGTGAAGTTATGCACACCCCGCTGGAAGAAATTCGGCAGGTGGAGATACCCACGGGCCACGGGGGCCAGGGCATAGTCATCGACGACCTGGTTGAAGGCGAAAATTCCCCGATTGACCCGCTGGGCAGGGTCGAACACTGGATGGTCGACTTGCGCGCAACTGGCGCTCGCCACCGGGGCCGAGCTGCTGCAGCCGGCCAGGTACGAAACGGTCAGCAACAGCGCGGCGTGACGGAGCAGGGCGGGCGAACACTTGAGCGGGGGCATGGGCAAACGGTCTCTGCGAAATACGGGAGGCTGATGCTGGCAGCCGCGCCTTGCGCAAAGATGTCTGCTTTATTGCTGCGCTGACAGTTTGTTACCGCATTGAAATATATGACGGAGCGCGGCGAATGGTTTTAGATGGAGCTCTTTCCCACTTCGAGTGATGACCGCCGGTGAGCAGTCTGTTGATCGTGGACGACGACCTCGAGGTCCTTGCCCTGCTGAAGAAATTTTTTGTGTTGCACGGCTACACGGTGGAAGTCGCCGCTGATGGCGCTGCGTTGTGGGCCGCGCTGGAGCGCCAGGCCCCGGACCTGATCATCCTCGACCTGATGCTGCCGGGAGAGAACGGCCTGATGCTGTGCCAGCGCCTGCGTCGGCAATACGCCACTCCGGTGATCATGCTGACCGCCATGGGCGAGTTGAGCGACCGGGTGGTGGGCCTGGAAATGGGCGCCGACGACTACCTGAGCAAACCCTTCGATGCCCGCGAGTTGCTGGCGCGGGTCCGGGCGGTCTTGCGCCGGGCGGGGGAAAGCCGACCGTTGACCGGTGAAGTGCCGCGCCCGCTGATCCGCTTCGCCGACTGGCAACTGGACCTGACCCGGCGTGAACTGCGTTCGCCGGATCAGGTGATGATCCCGCTGTCGGCGGGGGAATTCGATCTGTTGCTGGTATTTGTCGAGCATTCCCAGCGCATTCTCACCCGCGAGCAACTGCTGGACCTGGCGCGCGGGCACAGCCATGACGCGTTCGACCGCAGCATCGATGTCCAGGTCAGCCGCCTGCGGCGCAAGTTGGAGTTCGATACCAAGCGCCCGGCGATGATTCGCACGGTGCGCAATGGCGGCTATCTGTTCACCCCTGATGTGACACGCCAGTGAGCCGCTTCGGAGCCGGGCGTTATCGCCCCAAGGACACGGTGGCACGCTGGATCGCCCTGACCATCCTGATGGCCATGCTCACAGCGCTGGGGTTCAACGCGCTGTTTGTCAAACTGGCTGGTGTCTGGGCCTATCCCTCCCTGATCGAGACCGGCCTGCTGGAAAAGATCGCCTCCATCAGTCGGGTGATCGAAGCCTCCGAGCCCGGGCAACGTGCGCGTCTGGCGGCGGTGGTCAGCGATCCGAATATGCAGGTGAACTGGTACCTCGACCGTCAGGATATCGCCCAGCCAAAAATCGTCGAAGAAGTCCGGGGTCGGGGATCGGAGGCCATACGCCGGGCACTCAATGCGCCGAACCGCCGGATCGAGGCCTATCGGCCCTCCGACTGGCCAGGCCCAGGTGGGCGCTATGCCTTGCTGATCCAGTTGGACGATGACTCCTGGCTGATGTTTTCCGCCGCCTCACGCAGTTGGGGGCTGGAGGAGGGGCCGCGTGGGCTGATCGTGATCGTACTGGTGCTGATTTCCACCGCTGTCGTCACGCTGATCGCCACCCGTCGCCTGGCCAGGCCCCTGCAACAATTTGCCCAGGGCGCACGGCGTTTTGGTGTCGACTTCCGGGCCCCGCCGGTGGAGCCGGTGGGGCCCCATGAAATCCGTCAGGCTATCCTCGCTTTCAACGCCATGCAGGCCCAGTTGCAGCACTTTATCAAGGACCGCACGCAGATGCTCGCGGCCATTTCCCATGATCTGCGCACGCCTTTGACCCGCATGCGCCTGCGCGGTGAGTTCATCGAGGATGAGGAACAACAGCAGCGCTTGTTTCGCGACGTCGATGAAATGCAGGCGATGATCAACTCGGCACTGGAGTTCTTCCGTGACGATGCGCGCCTGGAAGAGGCAACGTCCTTCGACCTGGCGGAGTTGCTGCAGACCCTGGTGGACGATTATCGCGACCAGGGGATTGAGGTCGACTTCGTGGGACCGTCCAGATGGGTATATTTCGGGCGGCCGCTGGGGTTGAAGCGGGTCATCGGCAATTTGCTGGATAACGCCATCAAATACGGTCGTGAGCCATCGATCGAGTTGGAACCGGACGGAGAACGGCTGCTGATCCGCGTGCAGGATCGTGGGCCGGGCATCGCCGCGGATTACCTTGAGCAGGTGTTCGAACCGTTCTTCCGGCTGGAGAGTTCGCGTAACAAGAGCACCGGTGGTGTCGGACTGGGCTTGTCGGCGGCGCGGGCGATTGTGCTGGAACAGGGGGGGGCGCTGACCCTGAGCAATCGGGCTGATGGCGGGTTGATCGCCCTGGTGGCATTGCCGGTGCAAGGGGCCTTGTAGGTGGTGCCCGGAGGATGTGTTTGTTATCACGTCCTTTCACAAATAAAATCTTGGCAACTTCATACAACGGTAAAGAGAACACTGTAACTCCAGGGGCGATCAGTTTTTTTGATGCCAGCCCCCGGATATTTGTTGTTTGACAGTCTTTTAACTAACACTGAAACTTTCTCTATTAAGGGTGACTTTCGCCCTGCCCATTGTTTTGCCCTGCCTTGATATAAAACCAAACAAAAAGCCCTCCATTGTGCAGTAGCCAAAACCATGAATATGCGCTTGAAGTTCAGTCAAAAGATCCTGCTCGCCGTTTCTACCGTGGTTGTTGTGGTCTTTGCGGTGTTCGCACTGTATGGCGATTATCAACAGCGCAATGAAATCAGTGGGAATATCGAGAACAACTTGCACACTACCGGGCAGGTCCTGGCCCAGAATATTCAAACCTGGTTGAGCGATCGTTTGCTGCTGGTGGACGCCATGGCCCAGGTCATCGCGCTCGACCCCGCGAAGGAAAAGGTCCGTACTCTGCTTCAGCAGCCTGCGCTCACTTCGACCTTTGTCGCCAGCTACAGGGCAACGCGTGACGGCGCCTTCGACATTTTCCCGGAACGGGTCATGCCCGACGGCTACGATCCCCGCCAGCGACCCTGGTATTCGGATGCGGTGAAAAACGGTCCGATCCTGACCGAACCCTATATCGGCGTGGGCAGCGACTATCTGGTCATGAGCGAGGCGGCGCCGATCAAGTCTGGCGATCAGGTTCTGGGTGTGCTTGGGGTCAATATCAGCCTGGACAAGATGGCCCGGATGATCAATGCCCAGGATTTCGGCGGCATCGGTTATGCCTTTCTGGTCAGTGCCGACGGCAATATCCTGGTGCACCCCGACAAGACCCTGGTCACCAAGAACCTGCGTGATATCTACGGTATGGAGCCGGCGCGGATCGGCGCCGATCTGACCGAGGTGCATCAGGCGGGCAGCACGCAGTTGCTGACGTTCATGCCCGTGCAGGGCCTGCCTTCGGTGAAATGGTCGGTGGGCCTGGCCGTCGACAAGGATAAAGCCTACGCGGCATTGGCCAAGTTTCGTCTTTCTGTGGTGATCGCCACCGTCGTGCTGCTGGCCATCACTTTTGTCCTGCTCAGCCTGTTGATCCGATTGTTGATGAAACCCTTGCACCATATGACCCGTGCACTGGAGGACATTGCCCAGGGCGATGGCGACCTGACGCAGCGTTTGCCGATCCAGTCGCGTGACGAGTTCGGCAACCTGGCCGGGGCCTTCAACCGTTTTGTCGAGCGTATCCACGGTTCGATCCGCGAAGTGGCCTCGACCACCGCCCGCTTGAGCCAGGTGGCCAGCCGGGTGGTCAACGCCTCCAACGCCTCGATGAGCAACTCGGACAACCAGTCCCATCGCACCAGCAGTGTCGCGGCGGCCATCAATCAATTGGGTGCCGCGGCCCATGAGATCGCCGTGAATGCCGCGGATGCCTCACAAGGCGCCTCCGATGCGCGGGACACGGCGGATGAGGCACGGCGGGTGGTCGAGCGCTCGATCCAGGCGATGAATGAACTGTCGGCCAAGATCCTTTCCTCCAGCGCGCGGATCGAGCAGCTCAATAGCCACACTTCGAGCATCGGCCAGATACTCAAGGTGATCCAGGCGATTTCCGAGCAGACCAATCTGTTGGCACTCAATGCCGCCATTGAAGCAGCCCGTGCCGGCGAGTCGGGGCGCGGTTTCTCGGTGGTCGCCGATGAGGTGCGTAACCTCGCCGGACGAACCCAGGCCTCGGCCCAGCAGATCCACGGGATGATCGAGGAGCTGCAAGTCGGTTCCCGGCAGGCGGTGCGGACCATGGCCGAGAGTCAGCAATACAGCGCGGAGAGCGTGGCCATTGCCAATCAGGCCGGCGAGCATCTGGGGCAGGTCACTCGGCGTATCGGCGAGATCGACGGGATGAACCAGTCGGTGGCCGCCGCCACCGAAGAGCAGACCGCCGTGGTCGAGGCGATCAATATGGACATCACCCAGATCGACACCTTGAACAAGGATGCGGTGGAGAACCTCAATGCCACGCTGCTGGCCTGTTCCGACCTGGAGGAGCAGACGGCTCGGTTGGAGCAACTGGTCAGCGGCTTTCGTATTTGAGGTGCGCTTTGCCTGAGAGCCCCTTCGCCCTGAGTTGCTATTCGCCCGGGAGTCTCGTATAAGTCGGCACAAACATGCAGACTCAGGCGAAAACATGCATAGCGTTCACCAAGCTTCGGAATTGCCGTATTTGCGGCGGCAAAAGATCCTGTTGTTGCTCGAAAGGGATGGCAAGGTCATGGCCTCGGAGTTGGGCCAGCATTTCGCGGTGTCGGAAGACACCATTCGCCGCGACCTTGCCGAGCTCTCCCAGGCCGGGCTGTTGCAGCGGGTCCATGGCGGTGCGTTGCCGCGTCCCAAGGACACCGGCAAGGACTACTTCACCCGGGTCGCCGAGCCCAATGAAGTGAAAACCCAACTGGCGAAAATGGCCGCCCGGCGGGTCGAATCGGGGCAGATCGTGCTGTTCGACTCCGGCAGCACCACCTTGCAGATCGCCCAGTCGCTGCCGTCCGGGTTGTCGATCACCGCCGTCACCTGTTCGCCGATGATCGCCATGACCCTGGCCGAACATCCGGGCATTACCGTGATCCTCGCGGGCGGCAAGCTCAACCCGGCGACCATGGCCTCTGGCGGGCATGAGGCGGTGCGGTTGATCCAGGGTATCAAGGCCGATCTGCTGTTTACCGGCGTTTGCGCGATTCACCCGGAGATGGGTATTACCTCCCTGCATTACGACGAAGTCGCCGTGAAACAGGCCATGCTCGACAGCGCCTCGCATGTGGTGGCGGTGACCACGGCCGACAAGCTCGGGGCCGTGGAACCGTTTGTGGTGGCGCCTTGTACGCGCTTGCAGACGATGCTGACCGAGCACTTTGTGCCGTCGGGGGATATTCAGGCTTACCGGCGCCTGGGGATCGAGGTCGTGCAGTTGGAGGTTTGAGAGAAAGACGTTGCCGGACACAGCTCACCGTCTGTCGCCTGAGTCAGGATTTCCGGGCTCTGCAGAACCGCCGCGTAGGTCGTTGAGGCCTCTAGCTGAGCCCTCTTGGGAGCGACATCTTGTAATCAGAGGTAACAAAACATTGCAATGGTCGGTCGGCTCGCCGCATCATTGCAGGCCTACTCCACAAAGAGGCCCCCTGAGGAAATGGATTCTCAGATAATAGGCATCGATTTCGCCGATTGGCGGATGCCTGAAGTGAACGCGGACTGGATCGCTGCGTTGGAAGCGGGCAAGGTGCTTTATTTCCCCCGGTTGTCGTTTGAACTGCGGGAAGAAGAGAAGTCCTTGCTCCGTCCGGATATTCGCTCGCCCAAGGCTCGTAATATCAGCCTGGATGCGAATAATCACCTCAAGGGCGCCGAAGGCGATGCTGCCGTGCAACAGGCGCTGACCGAGATGATCGGACGCTTCCGTGAGCAGGCGCAGACGCTGGTGTACTCGCTGCTGCCCCGCTACCAGGGTGCTTTGCGCCTGGCACCTACCAGCTACCGTCCGATGCAGGTCGAGACCCGTGCCCAGTCCTGGCGTGCGGATGATCGTCGCCTGCATGTCGACGCCTTTCCTTCGCGTCCCAACTATGGCGAGCGGATTCTGCGGGTGTTCAGCAACATCAATCCCGAGGGTGTGCCGCGGGTGTGGCGTGTCGGCGAGCCTTTCGAAACGGTCGCCCGCAAGTTCCTGCCACGGGCCAAACCCTATGCGGCCTGGCAGGCCAGCCTGTTGAAGGCGTTGCACATCACCAAGTCATACCGCAGCGAATATGACCACCTGATGTTGCAGTTGCATGACGGCATGAAGGGCGATCAGACCTATCAGGAAACCGCTGAGCAGGTGACGATGCCATTTGCCGCCGGCTCGGTCTGGGTGTGTTTCTCGGACCAGGTGCCCCATGCGGTCATGTCCGGTCAGTACATGCTTGAGCAGACCCTGCACATACCTGCCGACAAACAGTACGACCCTCAGTCCAATCCTTTGGCGATCCTGACACGGATGATGGGGCGGCCTTTGGTTTGAGGCTTCGCACTGGCTGACTTGTGCGCGGCCGACTGGGTCCTCGGCTGTGCACCCCCTCGCGAATATTGGCGTCTACCCGGCATGCCGCAGGGTAGAGCGTGCGCGTCGCTTTTTGCCTGAGTTAGAAAAATGACGGAAATATGAACATTTGCTCAATGTTTTTTGAACCAAATGATCATTTTCCTGTTCATAGACCACCGGATTCTTCACGTTTACACCCTAATGGAGTAGTGCTTATGTTCAATCGTCTGACTCACCTGTTCATCAAATCCTCGGCCCTGGCAGTGATCGCCACCCCGATGATCGCGATGGCGGCTCCCTCCACCGACCCTATTTCCCAATTCGGCGTCCTGGGCAGCTACAGCCACTTCAAGCTGGAGGGTGGCAGTCAGTCCGAGAAAAGTCATATGCCCACTGGTGGCCTGTTCTATAACTTCGGCAACAAGATGACCGCCGAATCCGGCCTGATCTACCAGGCCGGTGTTGAAGTGAAGTACGGCAAGAATGATGACAACAAACTCAAGGAAGGCCAGGGCGACCTCGACCTTGGCTGGCGTGCGGCGCTGGACTCGCACAACTTCTTTGATGTGATCGTGGGTGGCGGTTACAGCTGGACCCGCTACGAGCCTGACTCCGCCGACTACGACATCAAGCTCACCGGCCGTTCGCCGTTTGCCAAGGCCGCGCTGGGCTACAACCATCAGTTCGATGCCGCGACGATGCGCGTCGAAGCGGGCGTGCGCCGCAGTATTGGCAGCGAGGGGCAGATCAGGGTCGCTGGCGAAGGCTCCGATACGGTGGACCTGAAGGACCATACCAACCCTTATGCCGAAGTGAACTTCCTGTTCAACCAGCAAAGTTCGTTGCCGATTGTCGCGGGCGTTTATTACACCCACACCGAGTTCAAACTGGATGGTGATTCCGACTTGGCGGACAACACCAAACTCAAGATTGACGAGTACGGTGCCAAGGTCGGTATCGCGTTCTGATGCATGAAGCGCGGGAGCCATGGCTCCCGCGCTTTTTATCCCGGCGGTTGCCGCACTTTTACCCGCAATGTCCCATTCCTTCCTGTCCCCTCTAGACGCCGCGCTAGCGAAATAGTAGCTTTCCTCCCCAAAGCCCTCTGCTACTGGCCCTCTCCACGCGCCAGCGACTCAGGCCTTCATAGCGGTTAAGGAATACGCAGTGAAACTGCCGACGACATGCTGATCGATTTCAGCCTTGTCCGGTAGCCACTTTTCAAGGACGAGCGATGGCCTGTTGGTCCAACTACTCAAACCTGAAAAACCACCCGACCGTATTGATTGATGTCGACGAGCGCTGCTCGGCGATTGTCGATGGAGCGTTCGCGCAGGTTCGGGTTGTCCGGGAAAAGTGATTTCCCTGCCTTTAATCCCCTGAACACTACCCCGCATCCCCCTGTCCCGTTCTTCCCAAGGAGCTGTAAATGAAAGGCAAGATCCTGAGTTACGACACCAACACCCGTAACGGCATTATTTCCGGTGATGACGGCAACCGTTACACCTTCGACGTGGTCGAGTGGAAAGCCGCGGTACTGCCCAAGGCCGGCGCGCGCGTCGACTTCGCCAGCAATGGTGCGTTTGCCGAAGCCATCTTCGCCGACGGCGCTGCGGCGAGCGGCAACTCCAAGAAGATCCCGGCGGCCCTGCTGGCGTTCTTTCTCGGTGCCTTTGGCGTGCACAAGTTCTACCTGGGTTACAACGTCCAGGGCGTGATCATGCTGCTGGTGTTCCTGTTCGGCTGGCTGCTGCTGGGTATCCCGTCGATCGTGATCAGTATTGTCGCCTTTGTTGAATTCATCATCTACCTGCTCAAGTCCGAAGATGACTTCGAGCAGACTTATGTAGTTGGTAAACGCGGCTGGTTCTGAGTCACTGATCCCTGGGCTTGAGTGAGTCCGGGTCGGTTGTCGGCGTTGGCGCCGGTGGGCAGGGGCACGTTGGGTGCTCCTGTTCGACTGACGAATGTCCTGTCTGTATAGCTGCTGTGCCTTACCCTCTCGATATTTCCTAAAAACACGCTTCCTCGCGATGGCCGTCGGGCTGGGCGGTGCCCTCGGGCATGCCCTGGTTTTGAGGGCGAGTGAGCTGCGATGTGGTCGCTGCCGGATAAGTCGAGGCGAAAAAAAACCACCTTAGTAGGGTGGTTTTTTCCGCAAGCCTGATGTGAAGCTAGCTTGCTCATCTCACTGAGACTAACAACGAACCTTTACTCTACTGAAGTCATGTTTATCACGCAAGCCTGGGAGTGGTTCATCATATTTCTGAGTGTTGAGGTGAGTTGAATGCCTGAAATTTTTTGATTGAGGTTTTTCGGATAAGTAACACTTTTTGCTTTCAGTTCCATATTCGAGCTGAGGTATGATTTTTTGGCTCTTTCGTTAAAAGACTTTTTGAAGTGGTCAAGCCAGCGCGCGCATTTGGGACCTCCTGACACGGTTTAGTACCCCGTGCCGGATTGGCTCAGGGGGCCATCGGCCTGGCCACCTCACTGAGACTAACAACGTAGTTCTCGAAGGCATACGTGTTCCGGTAAGTATGCTGGAGGGTTGGCCCACTTTGGGGGTCAATGTATGTCCAAGATTCTTAGACGTACCTGGAGCCTCGTAGTCAACTTGTTACGGGTTTATCACCTGTATGAGTTTCTACGGGATCACTACGATAATCAGCGGTAAGGGTTATTGAAGTGGCCTGCCCCGGCTTCGGTCGGGGCGGGTTTTGATTCAGATCCAAGGGACGACTGTTGGGTAGTTTCCTTCCTCGCCGAGCCAGCGAGCTTTGAGAAAATCAGCGCTGAATCGCTCATCGCATTCGATTTCCCCCACTACCGAGGTATGCTTGGGCACGGCTCAAGTATTTCCCAGCCGTCTTTCCCGACGTACCTGCGAGCTCACGGCGTTCCATGATCACCCACGTTGCCCTGTTTCTCTGCACCCTGATGGCCATGGAAGGGGTCGGCTACCTGGCGCACAAGTACGTCATGCACGGTTGGGGCTGGTTTCTGCACCGTTCCCATCATGAGGAGCACCTGGGCGCCTTCGAGACCAACGACATCTACCTGCTGGTATTGGCGGCGGTGGCCATCACCCTGATCGTGCTGGGCAATAGCGGATACGACCCGCTGCAGTGGATAGGTGCCGGAGTGGCGGCGTTCGGGATCATCTATGTCGTGGTGCATGACGGCATCGTCCACCGCTATTGGCCATTTCGGCCGTGTCCCCGTCATCCCTATTTGAAACGCCTGTATCAGGCTCACCTGTTGCATCATGCGGTGAAAGGGCGCAAGAACAGTGTGTCGTTCGGCTTTCTGTATGCCCCATCGCTACGCACGTTGAAGAGGCAGTTGCGCGAGTCCCGTGAGGCGACTGAGCTTGGAGGGGAAGGGCGCCGTGCAGTTTGGCGGAGCGATGGCGCGAGTGAGGTTGAATAAAGTCGAGGCAAAAAACGCTTCAAGGAGCTGATTGCGTGAAAAGCACTATCGATCACCTGGCTATCGTGGCGCCGGACCTTGATACCGGCTGCGCGTTCGTCACTGGCGCTCTGGGCGTCGACCTTCAACCGGGCGGAGCCCATCCACGCATGGGCACCCACAATCGGCTGCTTCGCCTTGGCCCCGAGCTCTATCTGGAAGTGATTGCCGTTGATCCATCTGCTGAGCGCCCCAGTCGGCCTCGCTGGTTCGGTCTTGACCAACTTGCGCCCGACTCTCCGGCACGCCTGGCGACATGGGTTGCGCGAATCGATGATATCCATGCTGTCGGCGCTTATTGCCACGACATCGTTGGAGATGTCGAACCCATGAGCAGAGGAGCATTGTCCTGGCAGATAACAATACCCGCGGACGGCAGCCTTCCTTTGGGAGGGGCAGCTCCTACCCTGATTCAATGGGAACAGACGACTCATCCCGCAAGTACGCTGCAAGACAAAGGCTGTTCTCTAGTGGCTTTGGATGTCTTCCATACTGATCCAGAAAAAGTCAGGGCGATTCTGGCCGCCATGAACTTTTCGGGGCCGGTTTATCTTCACGGGCTCGAAGGAACTTCAACTCCGTATCTGGTCGCTCATATTCAAACACCCGGTGGTTTAAAAACATTGCCGATTTCGGGGGCGTGATTCGCACTCGGATCTGCTGTGGTCACCGGACATCACTTATGGGGCGCGTGCTTTCTACTGTTTCTCGTCAAACCGAACCGACCGAATGATTGCGCCAATCGTGTCGAAGTCCTGGTAGTAGCCCACGGTGTCGAACAGCAACTGCGTCTTGGCGTTGTAGACGATGGCCATCAGGCAAGTGCCTCCGGCGGCATGAAAGCCGGTCTCTTGGTCACCAACACCACAGGTCTGGGTCGTCTGCATGCCTTTCCATCCGGGGCCTTCGATAATGTCGACGGGGCTGGGCGAGTCCATGCCGGCGCTACGCATCCAGACGCCGTCTTCCTGGGAAAAGATCATGCTGTCGGCGGCCTGTTGCAGCGTGCCGTGCTGGACACACAGGTTGAGGGTGTATTCCTCGTTGGTCTGAGTCTTTGGCTGATTGAGGTTCAGGCACTCCTTGTTCTTGCTGACCTTCCACCCCGTCGGGTAGTTGAAGCTGAAGCCGGTGGCTTGGTAGGGCTTCATAGTTTTGGCCGAGGCTGGCACATCGGGTGGTCGTGGCGCCAGCGGATTGGCCGGCTCGTGCAAGGTTGCATCGTTGCGGCAGGCCGCCAGTGGGCGAGCGACGGCGTTGGTGAGGTGGTTCAAGCGGTGGGTCTGGGGATCGGCGCTGGCGGTCATGCAGCCACAGCCGTAGCCGTAATGCCCGTTGGTACGCACCCATTGCGCATCGCTGAACTGTGGCCAGTCGCCTTCGGCCTGGTAGCCACCCTGGGTGGCGATTTCCCAGGTGCCATCACGGTCGGTGAGGGTGGCGTTCGCCGCGGTCGGGTTTTCGAACCAGCCGCAGCGGCGTTCGACCTTGTCGGCGGCTTGGGCCGGCAGGATCACGCAGGTGAACACGAGAGTGAGTAGGGAGAGCTGGCCGAGGGAGAGGCGGGGCATGGAGCGTCCTTGTCTGTGTTCATCACGTGGTGGTAGTGCACTGGAGTGGTCGCTGAAAGCATAGGTGATGATAGCGAATGCTGGGTTTTTCTCGCCGCAGTGCGCGTGTGAGCCCTGCCGCGAGGCCTCGGGTTTCAGCGTCTCCAGCAATCGGCGTAACGCTCGCAGACGCCGTAATGCGCATCCATCTGCGCCATCCGCTCCAGATGATGGTCGATGGTTTCCAGCATGACCCGTTTGCTGGCGCCGAAATAGTAGAGAGTCATCGACTTGTATTCTTCGAGCGCGGCCACGTTGGTCGATTTGGCTGACTTGTCTTCGGGCTGCGCCCGTTGTTCCAGGTCCTCATCCTTCAACCGACGCAGGCGCAGAAGGTACTCGTCCTTGTAAAGCTGCAAGGTCCGCTCTTTGCGCTGGGCAGCTTCTGCATCGAAGGCCTGGAGATTCTGGCGATACAAGGTCCAATAGTCGTCCGGCAGGGTGAAACCCAGCTTGGCCTTGCGCTCGGCGATCAAACCGTCGATTTTTTCTGCGGAGACCGCGCTCTTGGCGATTTCAGCCGAGTCGGGTTTCATGGCTGGAATAAGACTGTTGTCGATAATCCGGCCTATCAGTTCCAGGCGATGGGGAGTGTCCGGCAATGGTTCCGGTGGTTTCGGGAACATCACGTTGCGCCCGACACAGGCCGGGAGGCCTTTTTCAAAGACCAGGACGGGACTGCGCTGCTCCTTGCCATTGATCTTGCGGACCCGTTGTAACTGGCTGCTGCACTGGCCCTTCCCGGAATCGAAGGTCAGCTCGTATTCGGCATTGCGTTCAGGCTTGAGATTGATGCTGTTGCCACAAACCGAATAACCGTTCTGGGTATGGATCCGCAGAAGGGTTTCGTGTTCGGGCTTGAGTTTGATTTCCAGATAGCCCCTGGCGTTTTCCGGCGGCGCGATACTCATGTCGGCACGTCGCTTGGTATCGCCAAGAAGCAGGTTGTTGAGAATACCGGTGGTTTGCCCGTCGCAATGCTCGGCATCGAAGTAATCGAGCGTGGCGTTTTGCGTATTGGCGATGAAACGCAGCTTGGCGGCGTCTGGGTCCGTGGCGTCCGGGTAAGTGCCGTTGACGCTGCAACCTCCGAGTAGCGCCGATAGCAGCAGGGTTGTGGTGGTTAACAAGCGTGATGGAAACAGTGACAGAACCGGCATTAGTCATCCCTGGCTGACGGATATGGAAGAAAGGCGGCGATGCTACTGAAGTGCCACTATCTGGTCCAGTCCGGGAGAGAGCATGCGGTTTATCCTTGTTTCACGAACCAGGCATTCGGAATAGCTCCACAAATCATTCCGGCACACACAAACCCTGTAGGAGCCGGGCTTGCCCGCGAAAGCGTCGGCCCAGACGACGTAGATCTCAAGCGAGCGCCTTCATTCGCCGGGTTACCGATCCCTTTTTAAATCATCCTAACCCTCGGCACCCACGCATTAGCCGGAGGTGCCCAATGACCAATCCACCCTCAAACAAAACCCTGGGCGTCATCACCTTTTCCCAATGCGGTTCCCAAGGCCGTGAACTGTTCCGCGTAAACCCCGGCGTTCCCATGCTGGAAGCCATGGAGCACGCGTCCCTTCTGCTTTATTGCGCCAAAGCACTTTCCCTCGATGCAGCATTGGAAACCGACGGCGAACGCTACGCCTGGGCATCACATTACCTGGGCGAGATGGGTAAGGCGGTCATCGATGATCTGACGCAGGGGATGTTGCGCGGGGCGTCAGTGTAGGCGGGTGACGTCCGGTTGAGGTCCAGACTGGCGGTGAGTGTTGGCAGACTCACCGCGTTATCGTTCTTCGCGAGCAAGCTCGGCTCCCACAGGTGTGTATTCGGCAATAGCCGCAATCACCAATCTTCTACGTGCTACGTGCGTTGGTGAAGGATGCACAAGATCTGGATTTTCTCCATGAATCACGCGGTAAGGGGCTCTGAACGGGAGTTTGGATAGAGCTAATTCTCTTGCATCCGGCCGTTGGCACGGTTCGCCCACTTGGCCTTGATGGTTTGCAGATCTGTCAGGTTACCGGCCTCAGCGTCGGCGATACCCTCGGCAATTGCATTGAGGTGCCGTGACTCGGGCTCAAGATAACGGATTAAGGCGCGGTTAAGATGGTCCTGGCGATCATGGTCCGTTGCTGCTGACAACTGATCGAGTTGTTCGACCAACACCTCGTCGACACGAAATGACAGCAAGGGGGAATCCATAATTAGGTTCTCATCGGCAGAGGTATACAAGTGATGTGGCTGTATGCCCATGGAGGCATACATTTCAACCGTTAGCTGAATGGCCGGACGAGCGATCCGTCTGCCTTAAACAGTAATACGGGTTGGGGCTCACAGTCTCAGCCGTAAGGTTTCAAAAAGCTGCCGATCCTCCTTCTTCGCCGAGCGCGCATGACGCCGGATGACCTGCAACAGGCAATCCGTGAAGCACTGTGCCGGCTTGCTCAGCGCGCCATTGCGGCGTGTCACGATGCTCAACTGCCTCGGTTCGAACTGTTCCTTCAGCCCCAGGGAAACCAATCGACCAAGAAAGGGCGGCGCCATACTCACAATCGATGGCCCCCAGGTGCACATATCAGCCCGCTCGACCATCATCTGCAAAATGGCCAGCGAATGAGCACGAACGATACGTTTCTCATCGATCTGCGCGCCATGCTGCCAGAACAACTCCTGCATCAGCCCATCGTGCCCGTCCGGCGCATAGTTCAGCGTCCAGTCCTGCTCCAGCAGCTCATGAATCGATCGCGCGTTCTGTAGGGCATGGCCCTGGCGGACCAGCACCGACGTCTGATAATCCAGCAAAATTTCGCTGGCAAACTCCTGTGACGATTGCGTCGGGTGCAACTGGCCAATTGCAAAATCCATGCTGCCATCGCGCAACAGCGGCTGGGCCACCGCCATCAGGCTTTCGAACAACTCCAGGCGGATCTCCGGCATTTGCTCACGAAAGGCCACCACCACTTCGGGCAAGAACGTCAGCGCGATCCACGGCGTAACCCCAACACACAGCCGCCCCTGAGCCTTACCCCGCAGGTGATCGAGTTCGGTTTGCGCATGTTCCAGCTGCTTGATCACCAACCGGGCATGAGTCAGCAACACCTTGCCGTATTCGGTGAAGCTCAGGCCGCTGGGCGTTCGAGTGAACAGCGGCAACTGCTGGCTGGTTTCAAGCTCGCGCAGGGCCTTGGTCACCGCGGCCTGGGAAATATCCAGTGACCGCGCGGCGGCCCGGATACTGCCGGTTTCGGCGCTGGCAATCAGCGCTTGTAATTGATGCAGCTTCATCCGCTCACCCTGGTGACAACTCATGGTTGTCATCATAACCAAACTGCGTCTCCCCAGCCCAGGATCCCTTCCCTAAGATCCACTCCATCAACTGCTCAGATCTCGTCGAAGGGGTACAACAATGGGTGCCGGCCATGTCCTGCCTGGTATTGCAGCGATACAGGATGAAATGATCGCGTTGCGTCACGGCATTCACGCGCATCCCGAGCTGGGTTTTGAAGAAGTCGTCACCAGCGAGCGTGTTGCCCAATGTTTGACCCAATGGGGTTTTCAGGTCAGCACGGGCGTTGGCAAGACCGGTGTCGTCGGTACCCTGAAAAACGGCGAAGGCCGCTCCATCGGTTTGCGTGCCGACATGGATGCGCTGCCGATTCAGGAAACCAGCGGCCTGCCCTATGCCAGCCGGATCGACGGTGTCATGCATGCCTGCGGCCACGACGGTCATACGGCAACCTTGTTGGCCGCCGCCAAGCACTTGGCCCATACCCGGACGTTCAACGGCACCCTGCAAGTGATCTTCCAACCGGCCGAAGAAGGGCTGGGCGGCGCGCGGAAAATGCTCGAAGAGGGCCTGCTCGAACGTTTTCCGTGTGACGCGATCTTTGCCATGCATAACGTGCCGGGTTATCCCGTCGGGCACCTGGGTTTCTATAGCGGCCCGTTCATGGCATCGGCCGACACGGTGACGATCACCATCATCGGCAGTGGCGGCCATGGCGCGGTGCCGCACAAGGCAGTCGACCCGGTGGTGGTTTGCTCGTCCATTGTTATTGCGCTGCAAAGCATCGTCTCGCGTAACGTCAATCCACAGGAAATGGCGATTATCACGGTGGGCTCCCTGCATGCCGGTAGTACGTCGAATGTCATCCCGTCCAGCGCCCGGATGAGCCTGAGCGTGCGGGCGCTGACGCCTGAGATCCGCCACTTGCTCGAAGTCAGGATTACCGAGTTGGTCCAGGGCCAGGCTGCCAGTTTCGGCGCCCGCGCCGAGATCGACTACCAGCATTGTCATCCGGTATTGATCAACCATCCCGAGCAAACCGCCTTCGCCCGCGAGGTCGCCCTGGACTGGTTGGGCGAGGAGCAACTGATCGACGACCTGCGGCCCTTCACCGCAAGCGAGGACTTCGCCTTCATCCTGGAAAAGTGCCCCGGCAGCTATCTGGTGATTGGCAACGGTGAGGGCGAGCGCGGCTGCCAGTTGCACAACCCCGGCTACGACTTCAATGATGCCTGCCTGCCGATCGGGGCGAGCTACTGGGTCAAGTTGGTCGAGCGTTTCCTGAGTTGAGACGCCGTCTTTTCGCGCGTCAGTCTGTACGAAACATCGTCTTTGGTCTGAAGAGGAAAATAACAATGAACAAGATGATTGCGGCTGTATCCCTGGTCTTCCTGACGGCCTCCAGCCTGGCCGGCGCGGCCGACTGGTCCGGTAAAACCTTGAAGTTGGGTGTCGATCCCACGTACCCACCGTTGGAATACAAGAACAAGGACGGTTCCCTGACCGGCTTTGGCGTCGATATCGCCGAAGCACTCTGCGCCGAGCTGAAAGCCCACTGTGTCTGGGTGGAAAGCAGCTGGGACGGGATGATCCCGGCGCTGCTGGCGCGCAAGTTCGACGCGGTGGCGTCGTCGATGACCGTGACGCCCAAGCGCCAGGAGCAGATCGCCTTTACCGACAAGGTCTCCAATGCGCCGGCGCGGCTGGTGGTGAGGCGCGGATCGGGGCTGCTGCCGACCCTCGAGTCACTCAAGGGCAGGCGCATTGGCGTGGAGCAGGGCTCGACCCAGGAGGCCTTTGCCAAAGCCGTCTGGGGGACGAAGGGTGTGGACGTTCTGTCGTACCAGAATCAGGACCAGGTCTACGCCGACCTGGTGGTGGGCCGACTCGATGCCTCGCTGCAGGGCGCCATTCAAGCCAGTTACGGCTTCCTCGGCACGGCGGCGGGCAAGGACTATGAGTTTGCCGGCGCGACCCTGGATGCCCCGGCCTTTTTCGGCGTTGGCGATGGCATCGGCCTGCGCAAGAACGATGTCGAGTTGCGCGAAGACTTGAACAAGGCCCTGGCGACGATTCTGGCCAATGGCACTTACGCGCGGATCAATAAAAAGTACTTCGATTTCGACGTCTACGGCGCGAAATAAGCCCCTCGCTACCTTGAATGGAGCGGTCATTCGGACCGCTCCGTTACAGCATCCCCTTCACCTCACCCTAATAAAAACAAGGAGAGTGAAATGCTTCTGGAAGGCTTTGGCCCGCAGATTTTGCTGGGTACTCTGGTCACACTCAAGCTGGCGCTCTGGTCACTCTCGATCGCCATTCTGGCAGGGCTGCTCGGCGCCAGTTCGAAGTTGTCCTCCAATCGCTTATTGCGAGCGCTGGCCACCGGTTATACGACGGTGATTCGCAGCATGCCGGATCTGGTGATCATGCTGTTGCTGTTCTTCAGCCTGCAGATGTTGCTCAACCGGATGACCGATTGGCTGGGCGTCAACCAGGTCGATATCGACCCATTCCTGGCCGGTGTCGTCACCTTGGCGTTCATTTACGGGGCCTACTTTACCGAGACGTTTCGCAGCGCATTCCAGGCCGTTCCGGCTGGTCAGCTCGAAGCTGCATGGGCTTATGGCATGAGCCGCTGGAGCACCTTTCGCAAGGTGCTGTTCCCGCAAATGCTGCGTCACGCGCTGCCGGGAATCGGCAACAACTGGCAAGTGTTGATCAAGTCCACGGCGCTGGTCTCGATCATCGGCCTGACGGATGTGGTCAAGGCCACGCAGGATGCGGGCAAGGGCTCACTACAGTTCTTCTACTTCACCCTGGTCGGCGGTCTGATCTACCTCGCCATTACCACCGTGTCCAACGGGGTATTGATGTGGCTTGAGCGCCGCTACTCGGTGGGTGTCAGGACGGCAGCCCTATGACCGGCATTCTCGGCGACTACTGGCAGGCTTACCTGTGGCGCGACGGGCCGTATTTTTCCGGGTTGGCGGTGACCTTGTGGTTGCTCATTCTGGCAGTGCTGATTGGCTTCTTGTTGGCGCTGCCGTTATCGCTTGCCCGGGTCAGCCGCAATCCGCTGCTGCGTCTGCCGGTCTGGGGTTACACCTACGTGTTTCGCGGCACGCCGTTGTATATCCAGCTGCTGTTCTTCTACACCGGGGTGTACAGCTTGCAGGTGATCAGGTCCCAGGATTTGCTCAACGCGTTTTTCCGTGACGGCTTCAACTGCACGGTGTTGGCGTTCGGGCTCAATACCTGTGCCTACATGACCGAAATCTTCGCCGGTGCCATCAGGGCCGTTCCCCACGGTGAAGTCGAGGCCGCACGCGCCTTCGGGATGAATCGCTTCACGCTGTATCGGCGAATCGTCCTGCCCTCGGCGTTGCGCCAGGCCCTGCCGCTGTTCAGCAATGAAGTGATTCTGATGCTGCATTCCACCTCGGTGGCGTTCACCGCCACGGTGCCCGATTTGTTGAAGATTGCCCGGGATGTGAATTCGGCGACCTACGCGTCCTTCACGGCCTTTGGCATTGCCGGGGTGCTGTATGCCGGTAGCGCATTTTTCCTGATCTGGCTGTTTCGACGTGGCGAGCTGCATTGGCTGGCCTACCTCAAACCCCGGACGCACTGACCCCAAGCGGATTGGCTCGAATGTATAAATTGATCGTTGAAGATGTGCATAAAAACTATGGCAGCCATGAAGTTCTCAAGGGGGTCTCGCTCAAGGCCAAAGCGGGTGATGTGATCAGCATCATTGGCTCCTCGGGTTCTGGAAAAAGTACTTTCCTGCGCTGTATCAACCTGCTCGAACAGCCGTCGGCGGGGCGCATCACTGTCAATGCCGAGGAACTGCTCACACGCAAGAACTCGGGGGGCGACTTGTGTGCGGCCAATCCCCGGCAGTTGCAGCGGATGCGCAGCCAGTTGTCGATGGTGTTTCAGCACTTCAATCTGTGGAGCCATATGACGGTGCTGGAGAACCTTATCGAGTGTCCGATGAGTGTGCTGGGTCTCGCTCGCAAGGAGGCCCTGGAGCGGGCGCGTCATTACCTGGCGAAGGTCGGCCTGGCGGAAAAGGTCGAAAGCCAGTATCCGGCCCATCTGTCCGGTGGCCAACAACAGCGTGTCGCCATCGCCCGTGCGCTGACCATGGAGCCCCAGGTGATGCTGTTCGATGAACCGACTTCGGCCCTGGACCCTGAATTGGTGGGCGAGGTGCTCAAGGTCATGCAGCAGTTGGCGGAGGAAGGCCGGACGATGGTGGTAGTCACCCATGAAATGGCATTTGCCAGGCAGGTGTCGAACCATGTGGTTTTTCTGCATCAGGGCAGGATAGAGGAGCAGGGAGACCCGGACCGGGTCTTTGAGCAGCCTCGTAGTGAGCGGTTGAAGCAGTTTCTGGCGGGGAGTCTTAAGTCGTGATGCCGGGTTGAGCAATCAGGGGGAGTATTGGTAGGTTTCGTACGTCATCGTTCATCGCGAGCAAACTCGGAATTTATAGCAATACAGTGTTTTTTGTTTTCCAACCGTCGAAAAAAGACCTTGAAACTCAAGGTCTTTTTTCAAACGAACACAAGGTGTATAGCTGGAGTGCGAGCCCCAGGACCTCAGGCCATTCTGACTTCATTCAGCAGTTCAGGATGACGGTCCAGCACCTTGAGCAGTTTCACCAACGCCAACGAGGGTCTGGTTTTACCATTCTCATATCGAGAGAAAGCATTGATTCCCCCGCCAAAGATCTCAGCCGCCTCTCG
Organism: Pseudomonas gingeri; assembly: GCF_013385425.1. Lineage (GTDB taxonomy): Bacteria > Pseudomonadota > Gammaproteobacteria > Pseudomonadales > Pseudomonadaceae > Aquipseudomonas > Aquipseudomonas gingeri_D. Next base: position 388,219 of record NZ_JACAQA010000004.1, read on the forward strand.
TTGATCAAGAGAGAGTTTCTTGCGTACGCTGGCAATAAATCCAGGGTCGACAATGGCTGCGTTGACCTGTTTCGAGAAAGCACGCATTTCACGCATGACGCGATCTGATTCGGTCATATCCAGGATCGATTCGGCGCACGCCGGACAGAAGTCGCCTGTCACCGCAGTGATCGTGGTGGTTTCGCCCTTGTAGGTATGGGGCAGGTCACGTGTATCGTGGATCAGCTCCGCCGCGCCGCAAACAGGACATTTCATGTTCATAACTCCTTGAAGGACACGATCAGCACGTCATCGATAACCGTCAGCTTTAAATACACGTCGCCCACCTGCGTGCTGGGGCGGTACACGTCTTGCCAGATCATGTGATCGGCATGGGTCGTCATGCTCTTGTAGAAGTCCGTTGCTGTCAGCGCCGTCACGACCGCCAGCATATCTGACAGCTCTAGCCCCAACTCATTCGCGCCCGCTCGTGCGGTGTGGGTGGTGCGTACTTGTCCCGCTTCGACCAAGGCTTTGACGATGGATAGCTTGCAATGCGGGATGCGTTTTTCCATGAGATTAGATACTAACCTATTAGGTTTTTATTTGGCAATTTGGTGGGCGTTTCGGCTGTATTGGAAACCAGCTTACTCCGTAGTGATGGAGGGGGCTTTGGAGGTGTATTTCAAGATTTGAAAGGCGTTGGAATGCCCCCTTGGTCTGTCGTCACCGACCAGGGGGCAACCCCAAGCGATTGTGTGGACCTAAGCCTCCCACCCCGCGCCACTGACCGCCGCCTGCGCCAGCGGATGCATGTCCGCCCCCTGATGTTCTGTCTGCCAGGCCAGTAACTCCTTGCGCATGCCCGGCGTCCAGAACATCTGCAGATGATTACGCACGCCGAGCACGGCCTGTTGCTGGTCCGGTTCGGTAGCGAAGTACTGGGCGATCTGGTTGGCCATCTTGATCAGGTTTTCAGTACTCATCGGCGCACCTCGGCTTTGGCTCCGGCGCTGTGTTCATGGCGGCGCTCATCAAGCAGGCGTTGTTGTTCGTCGCTGAACTCCTGATAGCGTTTCTGCCACTCGGAAGGGTGGTAGACACGGCTGACTTCGACGGCGGTGACCTTGTACTCCGGACAGTTGGTGGCCCAGTCGGAGTTGTCGGTGGTGATGACGTTGGCCCCCGATTCAGGGAAGTGGAAGGTGGTGTACACCACGCCCGGGGCGACCCGTTCGGTGACCCGCGCGCGCAGTACGGTCTGTCCGGCGCGGCTGCCGATGCCGACCCAGTCGCCTTCGTTGATGCCACGGCTCTCGGCATCGCTCGGGTGGATTTCCAGGCGATCTTCGTCGTGCCAGGCGATGTTCTCGGTACGCCGGGTCTGGGCGCCGACGTTGTACTGGCTGAGGATGCGCCCGGTGGTCAGCAGCAGGGGATAGCGATTGTTGACCTTTTCCTCGGTGGGGATGTAGCCGGTAAGCATGAAACGCCCCTTGCCGCGCACGAATTCCTCGATATGCATGGTCGGCGTGCCGTCCGGTGCCTCGGCGTTGCACGGCCATTGCAGGCTGCCGTGGCTATCCAGCGCGGCATAGCTGACGTTGGTGAAGGTTGGCGTCAGGCTGGCGATTTCGTCCATGATTTCCGACGGGTGCTTGTAGTTCATGGGGTAACCCAGGGCGTTGGCCAGGGCCACCGTGCCTTCCCAGTCGGCTTTGCCGCCGAGCGGTTCCATGACCTTGCGCACTCGGGAGATGCGCCGCTCGGCGTTGGTGAAGGTGCCGTCCTTTTCCAGGAACGAACTGCCCGGCAGGAACACGTGGGCGAACTTGGCGGTTTCGTTGAGGAAAATATCCTGCACCACAATGCATTCCATGGCCGACAGGGCCGCGGTGACATGCTGGGTATTGGGGTCGCTCTGGGCGATATCTTCGCCCTGGCAGTACAGGCCCTTGAAGCTACCGCTGAGGGCGGCTTCGAACATATTGGGGATGCGCAGCCCTGGGTCGGGTTGCAGGCTGACGTGCCAGGCCTGTTCGAACTGCGCCCGTACCACCTCGTTGGAGATGTGCCGGTAACCGGGCAATTCGTGGGGGAAGGAGCCCATGTCGCAGGAGCCCTGCACGTTGTTCTGACCCCGCAGTGGGTTCACGCCCACGCCTTCGCGACCGATATTGCCGGTGGCCATGGCCAGGTTGGCGATACCCATCACCGCTGTGCTGCCCTGGCTGTGTTCGGTGACGCCCAGGCCGTAGTAGATCGCCGCGTTGTTGCCGCCGGCATACAGGCGGGCGGCGGCACGGATATCGGCAGCGGCGACGCCGCAGATCGGGCCAAGGACTTCCGGCGAGTTTTCCGCGCGACTGACGAATTCGCTCCAGCGGGCGAAATCGTTGCCCTCGCAGCGGGCGTCGATAAAGGCCTGGTCGAGCAGGCCTTCGGTGACGATGACGTGGGCCAGGGCATTGAGCATGGCAACGTTGGTGCCCGGGCGCAGGGCCAGGTGCAGGTCGGCGCGACCGTGTACCGCGTCCACCAGGTCGATGCGCCGTGGGTCGATAACGATCAATCGTGCGCCTTCACGCAGACGGCGTTTGAGTTGGGAAGCAAACACCGGATGGGCATCGCTGGGGTTGGCGCCCATCACTAGGATCACGTCGGCCTGCATCACCGAGTCGAAACTCTGGGTCCCGGCGGATTCGCCCAGGGTTTGTTTCAGGCCATAGCCTGTGGGCGAATGGCATACCCGCGCGCAGGTGTCGACGTTGTTGTTGCCGAAGGCGGCCCGCACCAGTTTTTGCACCAGGTAGGTTTCTTCGTTGGTGCAGCGGCTGGAGGTGATGCCGCCAATGGAATCGCGACCGTATTTCTGCTGCAGGCGGCGGAATTCGCTGGCGGCGTAGGTCACCGCTTCATCCCAGCTGACTTCCTGCCAAGGGTCGTTGATGTGCTTGCGGATCATCGGCTTGGTGATGCGATCCGGGTGGCTGGCGTAGCCCCAGGCAAAACGTCCCTTGACGCAGGAGTGGCCGTGGTTGGCCTGGCCGTTCTTGTCGGGAACCATACGCACCAGCTTGTCGCCTTTCATCTCGGCGCGGAACGAGCAACCCACGCCGCAATAGGCACAGGTGGTGATCACGGCGCGTTCGGGCTGGCCCAGTTCGACCACGCTTTTTTCCATCAGGGTCGCGGTGGGGCAGGCCTGCACACAGGCGCCGCAGGACACGCATTCCGAGTCGAGGAAATTCTCGCCACCGGCGGCTGAGACCCGGGATTCGAAGCCGCGTCCGGTAATGGTCAGGGCAAAGGTGCCCTGGGTTTCTTCGCAGGCGCGCACGCAGCGGTTGCAGACGATGCACTTGCTCGGGTCGTAGTCGAAGTAGGGGTTGGAGGTGTCTTTCTGGTCGGCCAGGTGGTTTTCACCTTCATAGCCGTAGCGCACCTCCCGCAGGCCGACCTGGCCGGCGACGGTCTGCAGTTCGCAGTTGCCGTTGGCCGAGCAGGTCAGGCAGTCCAGCGGGTGATCGGAGATGTACAGCTCCATGACGTTGCGGCGCAGGCTGGCGAGCTTCGGTGTCTGGGTGTGCACGCTCATGCCTTCGCTGACCGGCGTGGTGCAGGACGCCGGGTAGCCGCGCATGCCGTCGATTTCCACCAGGCACATGCGGCAGGAGCCGAAGGCTTCCAGGCTGTCGGTGGCACACAGCTTGGGAATGGTGGTGCCCAGCAGCGCGGCGGCACGCATCACCGAGGTGCCTTCGGGCACGCTGATGCTGCGGCCGTCGATATTCAGGGTGACCTGCACCTGGCTGTCGCGGGCCGGGGTGCCGAGGTCGATATCGGTATTCGGGTCGAAGAGAGTGATCATTGCTCGGCCTCCGAGGATTGCAGACCGAAGTCGGCGGGGAAGTACTTGAGGGCGCTGGCCACCGGGTAGGAAGTCATGCCGCCCAGTGCGCAGAGCGAACCGTATTGCAGGGTGTCGCACAGGTCCTTGAGGATGAGCGCCTGGGTATCACGACCGTTCTGGTCGGGTGCGGCGAGCAGGCGATCGATGACCTCCACGCCGCGGGTCGAGCCGATGCGGCAAGGGGTGCATTTGCCGCAGGATTCCTCGGCGCAGAACTGCAGGGCGAAGCGCGCCATGCGGGCCATGTCCAGGCTGTCATCAGCCACTACCACGCCACCGTGACCGAGCATGGCGCCGATGGCGGCGAAGGCTTCGTAATCCAGGGGTGTGTCGAATTGGCTGGGTGGCACCCAAGCGCCGAGGGGACCACCGACTTGGGCGGCCTTCAATGGCCTGCCACTGGCAGTGCCGCCGCCGTAGTCTTCCACCAGTTCCCGCAGGGTCAGGCCAAATGCCCGTTCCACCAGGCCGCCGTGACGGATATTGCCGGCCAGTTGGAAGGGCATGGTGCCCAGGGAGCGGCCCATGCCGTAGTCGCGATAGAACTGCGCGCCCTTGGCCAGAATCAGCGGCACCGAGGCCAGGGTCAGCACGTTGTGCACCAGGGTCGGCAGGCCGAACAGGCCCTTCAGGGCGGGAATCGGCGGCTTGGCGCGGACGATCCCGCGCTTGCCTTCGAGGGAGTCCAGCAGCGCGGTTTCCTCGCCGCAGATATAGGCGCCGGCACCGACGCGCACTTCCATATCAAAGGCCAGGCCGCTGCCGCTGACATTAGATCCAAGGTAACCAGCGGCGCGGGCGATATCCAGTGCGTCGCGCAGTGTGGCCACGGCCTGTGGATATTCCGAGCGCACATAGATGTAGCCGTAGCTGGCGCCGACGCTGATACCGGCGATGGCCATGCCTTCGATCAGCAAGAAGGGGTCGCCTTCCATCAACATGCGGTCGGCGAAGGTGCCGGAGTCGCCTTCGTCGGCGTTGCAGACAATGTACTTCTGCGCCGCCTGGGCGCCGCGCACCGTGCGCCATTTGATCCCGGCGGGGAAGGCCGCGCCGCCACGGCCACGCAGGCCTGAGTCGAACACGGCGGTAGCGGTCTGCTCGCCGCCCAGGGCGATGGCCTGGGTCAGGCCCTCGAAGCCTCCGTGGGCTTGGTAGTCCTCGAGAGATAGCGGCCGGGTAATCCCGGCACGGGCGAACAGCAGGCGTTGTTGTGTCTTCAGATAAGGCAACTGTTCCACCGGGCCCAGGGCCAGGGGATGGGTGGATGGATCGCCTTGCAGTGCATCGAGCAGGGACGGCACATCGGCAACCGTCAGCGGGCCGAAGCCGATTCGGCCTTGCGCACTGTCGATTTCCAGCAGCGGCTCCAGCCAGTACAGGCCACGGGAGCTGGTGCGTTGCAGGTCCAGCGGCAGATTGCGCTCGCGGGCTTGGGTGGCCAGGGCCACGGCGACCTCATCGGCACCCACGGCACGGGCAAGGGAATCGGCGGGGAGATAGAGGCTCGGCATCATGCGTCCTCCCGGCATGTATCGAGCAGGGCATCCAGGCGCTCGGCGCTGAGTCGCGCATGCACCTGGCCGTCCAGCTCCAGGGCCGGCGAGCAGGCGCAGGCACCGAGGCAATAGACCGGGCGCAGGCTGATGCTGCCGTCGGCACTGCTGCCGTGGTCGTCCAGTTGCAGGCGTTCGCGCAGTTGCGCGGCGAGCTGCTCGGCGCCGCGGCTCTGGCAGGATTCGGCGCGGCACAGGCGCAGGATATGCCGGGCCGGAGGCGCGCTACGGAAGTCGTGGTAGAAGCTGATCACCCCGCGTACTTCGGCTTGACTCAGGTTGAGGGCGTGGGCAATCTCGGGGACGGCGGCATCGGGGATATAGCCGATGCCCGCCTGAATCTCATGGAGGATGGGCAACAGTGCGCCGGGGGAGCCCTTGTGGCGCTCCAGCACGTTGTTGACCATGGGCAGGTACAACATCTCATCAGGCATACGGCATTCCTCACGGTCACGGACAAACCAGGCGGTTGTCGGTTGTCCGAAAGTGTCGGCTGCGGCACTCACGCCACGTCACGGTATCGTGGCATTTCAGGCCGTTGGCCAGGCACCCTGGGCGGGCATCTTGTTGGGCCCGATGCGGTCTTTGCCGCACCTCTTCAGGGCATAAAAGGCAGCTTGCCACGCGGCCTATGATTCGCCTGCACCAAAGCGACGTACGCGGTTCTTTTTGCGACCGCCTGTTGAGTCTAGATGAGTGCTGACCGAGGTGTTGTCCACGAGGGGGCGGGGTGCCTCTTTTTCCAGAAAGTGGAGGCGAAAAAAAACCGCCTTAGTAGGGCGGTTTTTTCCGCAAGTCTGGCATAAAGCCAGCTTGCATATCTCACAGAGACCATCGACGTGGATCCTCAGTTTACTGTCGTTAGCTGCATCATGCAACGCTGTGCTTGCTTCGCGGCGACAGGGTTATTGAGTACTGATTGATTATGAAATATTTTGATCAACGTTAGTTTGAAAAATATCCCTGTAATGGGAATTAAGGCCGGTGCGCTCAGGTATTATGTCCACGCTCTCACGCTCGAGAGTCCTTGTGAAGTGGCCAAGCCCGCGCGCGCATTCCGTTCTCCTGACACGGCTTAGTAACCCGTGCCGGATTTATTCAGGAGTTCACCAGCCTGGCCGCCTCACAGAGACCATCGCCGTGGATCTCGAAGGCGTACATGTTCCGGTAAGTACGCTGGAGGTTTGGCCCACCTTGGAGGGCCAAAGTATGTCAAAGATTCTGCGACGTACCTGGAGCCTCGTAGTGAACGCATTTCGGGCTTATCGCCTGTATGAGTTTCTGCGGGATCATTTCGATAATCAGCGGTAAAGGTTGTTGAAGTGGCCCGTCCCGGCTTCGGTCGGGGCGGGTTTAGCAATGCGTCTGCTATTTGATTGTCCATTCCCTCTCTTTGCCCTTCAGCCATTCCCGGCAATCGTCGGGCAGATCATCAATTGGGTAACTAATATATGGTTGTATTCCGAGTATTCGCACGCTCTACATGATTACTGCACCTGCCCGACTAGCGGCGTCGACGCTGTTCGGACGCAAAAACTGCCGCAACCGCTGAAAGTCTGGCACGGTTCACCCATTTGGCCTTGATGATTTTCAGATCGGTCAGGTTGCCTGCTTCTGCGTCGGCGATTCCATCGGCAATTGCATTGATGTGCCAGGGTGTGGGCTTAACGCTCACTGGAATTGTTCCCCTATACAGAATGCGATAGCGGCAAGAAAAAAAGGGATCTCAAAATACAATGGGGCTTTGATCCATCGCTTGAGTGTTGGTGGAATAACGTCTATTTCTTGCTGAGTCAAGAATCCGCGCCAGATGAACATCTTGGGGAACATGACCATCATACTTATCAATCCCTGTCTCATTGAGCGATCCTTGAACGAGTTGCCTCCCCACCATCGGCAATGGCCAATCATCATTGTGTTATCCTTGAAGTAGACCTCAACAAGATCCAGCTTGGCCTTCGTGACATAGGCTGACAAGCCAACACCAAGGAATAATAGAAACAGAGACAGAAAAGCCCCCACCGCTTTTAATGTCATCATCAGTACTGCCCCTCATAAATCAAATCACCGGTATACTCTCCCAGTCCCCCACCAATCTTCCCACCGATATATCCACCTGCGGCTGCGCCGATAATCCCACACCCCAAAGCCCCCCACCCTCCAGATACAACACCCAATCCAATGGCGCATATGATGGGACCGGCCTTACCTCCAAGTACTCCACCGAAGTGAGATCCCGTAATTCCTGCGACCACTTTACCGCCTTCGACATACCGCGCTTTTCTGCACTGCTCCTCGCGCCCGGTCGAACATGCCTCTTGAATTGCCAGCCCCGCCGCTCCCACGTCCAGCGTCATGCCCACATAACCGCCTTTGCTCAGAAAACGGGAGGTACTGGCAATCTTGTTGATCCGCTGCGCATACCAGTCGATTTCCTGGCGATGCAGATAGCGTCGGGTGGAAATGCCGAGCATTTTCTTGATCGATTTGTTGTGCCGCAAGCTGGTGCCGTAATGGCCGACGCCCTGGAGTTGGGTGTCCAGCTTCTGGAATAGGGCCTGTCGCTTGGCGATGAATTCGGCCTTGGCTGAAACACCGCCTTTCAGATGCTGCTGATGCAGTTTTTCGATGTCTTTCAAGGTGTCCTCAACCCCGCTCAAATGCCGTCCCCAGGCGGCTGTGGTGCTACCGATGCCAATCGAGCTGTAACCCAGCAACCCCTGTAACAAATCATAGTTGTTCAGGATCTCGACACCCGCCCTGGGTTCGAGACTCAGGGCCAGGTCGATTTCCCGGGCCCGGGTCATCAGCCAGGCCTCTTCGAAGGTGCAGGACGCCGTAGTATCGTCGGGCACGATCACCAGTTGCCCGGGGGTTACCATCGAGCGGCGCAGGTGACTATTGACCGTGTCGAACTTGGTCAGTGCATGTGAACCACGCTGTATCAATAGCTGGCTTTTCAGGCTGGGGTAATGGGTGGTCTTTTCATTGATGAATCCGTGCGCCACGCTTCACATCCTTGATGTGTGAAAGATGACGTCGGATATAAGGGCAGATAAACACTGAAAAAAAGAGCAATTCCGCTATTTGCTACAGGTCTTAATTGATTATGGGAAATGTCCTACGTATCGATTGATGTTGAATAGGTTGGAGAGCATGCGTGGCTTACTTGGCGAAGGGTAATTTACCGGTGGCAACGAAGGCTTCAAAGGCTTTTTGTCCGTCACGCGCGGCCTGACGCACATCAAGGTATGTCAGTTCACTGCTGATGGGCTTCTTGTAGGGTTTGTCGATTTTTTTGGGTGGTGGCCATGGTGCTGTCCAGAGATCAAATGCTCATATGAAAAGATTAAGCGATCGTTCATTGTTGAGCAAGCCATGGTGGCTGGCGATATTGCAGCCGCTTCGGCCAAAGGTTTGTGCTGGGATGTCACACCGGTTCCATATGCCGGTTGAAATTTTTCGACTTAAATACTCCCTACCAGTCACATTGCAGCTCTTCACTACGCGCGCTACCTTTTGTTTGTCGCTGCCAATTCGGCGACCGGGCCTGGAAACCCGTGGAACGGAAGATAGGCGCATAGGCGCCACTATCGATTAGACTGCTGGCGCTTTCTTCTACGGTAGGAGTAGCGCATGAACATTTTGACTCAAGAGCTTCAGCTTCAAGTATCAAGCACCCGCGCATTCGTCGGAGGTGCCCAATGACCAACCCACCCACAAGCAAAACCCTTGGCGTCATCACCTTTTCCCAGTGCGGCTCCCAAGGTCGTGAACTGTTCCGCGTAAACCCTGGCGTTCCCATTCTGGAAGCCATGGAGCACGCGTCCCTCCTGCTCTATTGCGCCAAAGCACTCTCCCTCGATGCTGCCCTGGAAAGCGATGGCGAACGCTATGCTTGGGCATCGCATTACCTGGGCGAGATGGGCAAGGCGGTCATTGATGATTTGACGCAGGGAATGTTGCGCGGGACGTCGGTGTAGGCAGGTAGTTTTCGGTTGATGCCGATTTTGGCGGTGAGTGTTGGCAGGCTCACCGCGTTATCGTTCATCCGCGAGCAAGCTTGCTCCTACAGGAGCGGTGCGTTAGCTGCATGGGCCTGTTTCGAGGCTGATCGCATTTCGCGCATGACACTATCCGATTCGGCTGTATCCAGGACAGACTCGGCGCAGGCCGGGCAGAAGTCTCCCGTCACCGAAGTGATGACTGTGGTTTCGCCTTTGTAGGTGTAGGGCAGGTCACGTGTATCGTGGATCAGCTCCGCTGCGCCGCAAACAGGACATTTCATGTTCATAACTCCTTGAAGGATACGATCAGCACGTCATCGATAACCGTCAGCTTTAAATACACGTCGCCCACCTGCGTGCTGGGGCGGTACACGTCTTGCCAGATCATGTGATCGGCATGAGTCGTCATGCTCTCGTAGAAGTCCGTATCTGTCAGCACCGTCACGACAGTCAGCATATCTGACAGCTCAAGCTTTCAGTCCTGATTTTGATTTGGGTGCGGCTACGCCAATGGCAGCAACGATTCGATTTGTTGCAGCCAGGCATTGAACCGCGTGCATTGGGTTCGTATCGTTGGGAGGCCAATCTCAATCGCAGCGAGTGAGCCATGCAGCGGTTTCTCGTAGCCCTCGTAAAGCCTCAAGATCCGTTTGCTCGGTGCGGTCATCGGGCTGTTGTTGATGGTTTCTGGCGTATCGAACTCATTTCGTATGCGCTGCAGCTTTTCTTCAAGGAGTGGTTGGTTGATCCCGGCAGCCAGTCGCTCAGGACAACTGAATAGCAATCCCTCGAATTCGTACATCTGTACGTAGGGAATGAAGCGGCGCATCACATCGTTACCCAGTTTGTTCCTCAGCTTCTCTGTCATGGCCTTCAGTAGGTAGTCGGCTTTTTTATCCATGCTGTTTTTGCTGGCAGCCTCGGTTTTTCCGGGAAACTCTTCGGGCAGGCCGTAGAAGTCGAAAAACGTCGTACAGTAAGCCAGACGATCACCCAGCAGTCGCTTTTCGAGGTCGCTGAGCAGGCGTTCGAAGCGAAAGTTGCCGCCCTTGTGGCCGGGTTTGCCAATCAACGCCGGTGTTAGATAGATGCCCAAGTGATGAAAAGCTTCGGCGAGTACCTCGTTGATGAACATTTCCTCGGTCTGGCCTTCACAAATGACATGCACTCGAATCATTTGCGAGGCCTCCCGCCCAGGATGTTTTTCTCCCATAGCTCGCCGACCGAATAGTCTTCCAGCCAGGTTTCAAACTCATCCTCATCCAGTCGCTTGAAAACCGTCGCACCTTCTTCGCGTTCGACAATGATCAGATCTTCAATGGCAAACTCATTCACCAGTGGCACGGACTGCGTCGAGACAATCACTTGCATTCGTTTTGACGCTGAGCGCAGTAGTGAGCCCAGCAAAGTAATGGCGTATGGGTGTAGGCCCAATTCAGGCTCATCAATGATGATGGTCGAGGGCGGCTCCGGTTGGAGGAGGGCAGTCACCAGACACATGAAGCGGATCGAACCGTCCGAAAGCTGGCTGGGCCAGAAGATGTAGTCGCTGTCTTTCTGGCGCCACTGTAGATTGATCAATTCCTCTTCCGTGTCCAGGCGGCGGGGCTTGAGCACGAAATCATCGAAGAACGGAATGGCCAATTGGATGGTCTTGCGAATCTGTTCGTAGACATCCGGCGTTTCGTTTGATAAGCGGTAAAGATAGGCCGCCAGATTCGAGGCGTCTGGGCGCAGGTCGTCGTGGAGGTGGGCAGGACCGAAGCGCTTTACGGCTGCCGTGTCACTGGTGTCGTGAAAGTGGAAGACCTTCCAGCTTGAGATGGATTCATAGCAGTAAGCGGCCACGTCGTTTTTGTAGGCTGCCGAGAAATTTTTAGCCTTGAACACCTCTCGGAGTTTTGCTTCCTGATGACCCGAGCCGAGGGGGATCCACTGAGGGCCGTAAAGAGGTCCGTTGAAAAAAAGTCGTTCATTGGCAAATACAAAATCACCGTCGACCGTAGGTTCCAGCTCGAATCGATATCCGTTCAGACCAAATTTGACGAATGATTCTATTCTGTGGGTTTCTTTCACGCCGAAACTGACAATGCGATCTGCGGAGCCTTGCTGGGTCGTCCACTTTTTCAGGCGCAGCTCCATCATTTCGCCAAGCATGCGAAAGTAGGAAACGAAGCTGCTCTTGCCCGCGCCGTTGGCACCCAGCAGAACGTTCAGGCTTCCAAGGCTCAGGTCATCCAGGTGTTCGATCGACTTGAAGCCCTTGATCGTAAGCCTGCTGATGGAGTTCTTCTTGCTCATGATGCCTGATTCCTTGCGCGGCTCTGTTTGTCGAGTATCAGGCCGCGGTTGTTGATACATGATCAGAGTTTGCCATTGATTCCCAATATTGGCGTAACTCGTGAAAGGATCATCCTGATTTTATTTTTGCATCAGGTAACGCTGGAGCAGGTGTTACCAGTATCAATCGAGCGATCCTCGATTGATGTCGAGATTGGCGGCGGCGCACGGCAGGCTCTCCGCGTCATCGTTCATCGCGAGCAAGCTCGGCTCCTACAGGATCGTGGTGCTTTTCCACTTTTCTGCAGGCGAAAAAAAAGACCTTGAATTTCAAGGTCTTTTTTTAAGATGGTGCCCCGAGGGAGACTCGAACTCCCACTCCTTTCGAAAACGGATTTTGAATCCGCCGCGTCTACCAATTCCGCCATCAGGGCTCAATGGCGGCGAAGTATAGAGACGTGATTACCGTTGGTCAATCGGCTTTCGTGGTCAATTTTTACGATTTCCGCTAAACTTCCCGGCCCTGCTGAACGAACCCCATCATGCGCGTCGCTGACTTTACTTTCGAGCTCCCCGATTCCCTGATCGCTCGCCATCCTTTGGCCGAGCGACGCCTCAGTCGCCTGCTGACCCTCGACGGCCCCAGCGGCTCTCTCGCACACCGTCAATTCACTGATTTGCTTGAGCATTTACGCCCTGGCGATCTGATGGTGTTCAACAATACCCGGGTCATTCCAGCCCGCCTGTTCGGCCAGAAAGCCTCCGGCGGCAAGTTGGAGATCCTCGTGGAACGGGTCCTCGATACCCACCGCGTGCTGGCCCATGTGCGCTCCAGCAAGTCGCCCAAACCCGGATCGAAGATCCTGATCGATGGCGGCGGCGAAGCCGAGATGCTCGCCCGCCACGACACGCTCTTCGAACTGGGCTTCGCCGAAGAAGTGCTGCCGCTGCTGGAACGCGTCGGCCATATGCCGTTGCCTCCTTATATAGACCGCCCCGACGAAGGCGCCGACCGCGAGCGCTATCAGACCGTCTACGCCGAACGCCTTGGCGCCGTGGCCGCCCCCACCGCCGGGCTGCATTTCGATCAGCCGCTGCTGGATGCCATCGCCGCCAAGGGTGTTGAACGCGCTTTCGTCACCCTGCACGTCGGCGCCGGGACCTTCCAGCCGGTCCGTGTGGAGCGTCTCGAAGACCACCATATGCACCACGAATGGCTGGAAGTCAGCCAGGAAGTGGTCGATGCCGTTGCCGCCTGCCGTGCACGCGGCGGTCGGGTGATCGCCGTGGGCACCACCAGCGTCCGTTCGCTGGAAAGCGCCGCCCGCGATGGCGTGCTCAAGCCCTTCAGTGGCGACACCGACATCTTTATCTTCCCGGGCCGTCCCTTCCATGTGGTCGACGCCCTGGTGACCAATTTCCACCTGCCCGAATCCACGCTGCTGATGCTGGTTTCGGCCTTCGCCGGTTACCCCGAGACCATGGCCGCCTACAAGGCCGCCGTGGACAACGGCTACCGCTTCTTCAGCTACGGTGATGCGATGTTCATCACCCGCAACCCGGCGCCTGCCGCACCCAAGGATCGGGCCCCAGAGGACCAAGCATGAGTCGCAACTGTCGTATGTCGTTCGAGCTGCTCGCCACTGATGGCAAGGCTCGTCGCGGTCGCCTGACCTTCCCCCGCGGTACCGTCGAAACCCCGGCCTTCATGCCCGTGGGCACCTACGGCACGGTCAAGGGCATGCTGCCACGGGATATCGTCGCCACCGGCGCCGAAATCATCCTCGGCAACACTTTCCACCTGTGGCTGCGTCCCGGCACCGAGGTGATCAAGGCCCACGGCGACCTGCACGACTTCATGCAGTGGAAAGGCCCGATCCTCACCGACTCCGGCGGCTTCCAGGTGTTCAGCCTGGGCGCCATGCGCAAGATCAAGGAGGAGGGCGTGACCTTCGCCTCGCCGGTCGACGGCGCCAAGGTCTTCATGGGCCCGGAAGAGTCGATGCAGGTCCAGCGCGACCTGGGCTCGGACATCGTGATGATTTTCGACGAGTGCACCCCGTACCCGGCTGACGAAGACGTCGCCCGTGTGTCCATGGAGCTGTCGCTGCGTTGGGCCCAGCGCTCGAAAAACGCCCACGGCGAAAACACCGCCGCGTTGTTCGGCATCGTCCAGGGCGGCATGCACGAAAGCCTGCGCAAGCGCTCCCTCGAAGGCCTCGACCAGATCGGCTTCGACGGCCTGGCCATCGGCGGCCTGTCGGTGGGCGAGCCCAAGCACGAAATGATCAAGGTGCTGGATTACCTGCCCGGCCTGATGCCTGCTGACAAACCTCGTTACCTTATGGGCGTTGGCAAGCCGGAAGATCTGGTGGAGGGTGTGCGCCGCGGGGTGGACATGTTCGATTGCGTGATGCCAACCCGTAATGCCCGCAATGGGCACCTGTTCATCGATACCGGCGTGCTGAAGATCCGCAACGCGTTCCATCGCCATGATGAATCGCCGCTGGATCCGACCTGCGATTGCTACACCTGCCAGAACTTCTCCCGTGCTTATCTGCATCATTTGGACAAGTGCGGCGAAATGCTGGGGAGCATGTTGAATACGATCCACAATTTGCGCCATTACCAGCGCCTGATGGCTGGTTTGCGCGAGGCTATTCAACAGGGTACATTGGCCGCCTTTGTCGATGCCTTCTACGCCAAACGCGGGCTTCCCGTACCGCCTTTGGACTGAATTTTTCAGAATTGAATGATTGCAACTGGAGTGCTAAATGAGCTTTTTCATCTCTAACGCGTTCGCCGACGGCGCCGCGCCTGCTGCTGCAGGCCCGATGGGCGGTGGTTTCGAATGGATCTTCCTGGTCGGCTTCCTGGTCATCTTCTACCTGATGATCTGGCGTCCGCAGGCCAAGCGCGCCAAGGAGCAGAAGAACCTGCTGGGCAACCTGGCCAAGGGTGACGAAGTGGTCACCACCGGCGGTATCGCCGGCAAGATCACCAAAGTGAGCGACGATTTCGTGGTTCTGGAAGTCTCCGACACCGTCGAAATGAAGTTTCAGAAGGGGGCCATCGCGGCCACCCTGCCTAAAGGCACGCTGAAAGCGATCTAGGTTTCAACTCTTAACAATCGACGGGGCGCGCAAGGCGCCCCGCGTCATAAGCGGGCGGCGTGATGCTGAACAAATACCCTCTGTGGAAATACCTACTGATCCTGGCGGTGCTGGCGATCGGTTTTATTTATTCCGCTCCCAATCTCTATCCAGACGATCCGGCGATCCAGGTCAGCGGCGCAAGCACTGCACTGCAGGTCACCCAGGCCGATCTGGACCGTGTGAGCAAAGCGCTCACCGACGCCAAGATCACCGTCAAGGGCGCCACACTGGCTGCCGGCGGCAAGGGCGGCCTGATTCGTCTGACCAGGCAGGAAGACCAACTGCCGGCCAAGGATGTGGTGCGTAAAGCCCTCGGCGACGACTATGTCGTGGCCCTGAACCTGGCGCAGACCACTCCACAATGGTTGCGCAGCCTTGGCGCGCACCCGATGAAGCTGGGTCTGGACTTGTCCGGTGGTGTGCACTTCCTGCTGGAAGTGGACATGGAAAAAGCCGTCGACGCCCGCCTGAAAGTCTATGACGGCGACGTCAAGAGCCTGTTGCGCAAGGAGCGTGTGCGTTATCGCACCCTGCCACCGTTCAATGGCGCCATCCAGTTGGGCTTTGCTGACGCGGATACCCGTGAACAGGCCCGTGCGCTGATTCGCAAGAACTTCAACGATTTCGACATTGTAACGGCCGACCTCGGCGAGCAGCCGGTACTGCGTCTGGCGATGACCCCGGCCAAGCTGGCGGAAATCCGCGAATACTCCATCAAGCAGAACTTGACCACGGTGCGTAACCGCGTCAACGAGCTGGGTGTGGCCGAGCCACTGGTGCAGCGTCAGGGTGCCAACCGCATCGTGGTCGAACTGCCGGGCGTGCAGGACACCGCTGAAGCCAAGCGGATCCTCGGCAAGACCGCCAACCTGGAGTTCCGTCTGGCCGCTGAACCAGGTGCTTCGAAGGCGACTTCCGAAGAGTTCGAGTTCCGTGAAGGCAATCGTCCTCCGGCGCAGATCGAGCGTGGTCTGATCATCACCGGTGACCAGGTGACCGATGCCCAGGCGGGTTTCGACGAACACGGTCGTCCGCAGGTGAACATCAAGCTCGATGGCCACGGTGGTGACCTGATGAGCCGCGCGACCCGCAGCAACGTCGGTCGCAGCATGGCGGTGATCTTCATCGAGCAGAAGCCGATCACCACCTACACCAAGCAGGTTGTGGATGGCGTCGAAAAAGACGTGCCGGTGCAGACCTTCAAGGAAGAGAAGAAGATCATCAGCCTGGCGACCATCCAGTCGCCGCTGGGCAGTCAGTTCCGCATCACCGGCCTGAACGGCCAGGGCGAGTCCTCGGAACTGGCGCTGCTGCTGCGTGCCGGTGGTCTGGCCGCGCCGATGTACTTCGCGGAAGAACGTACCATCGGTCCAAGCCTGGGTGCCGACAACATCACCAAGGGTATCGATGCGTCGCTGTGGGGCATGCTGTTCGTCTCGCTGTTCATCATCGCCATCTACCGCTTTTTCGGCATCATCGCCACCGTGGCCCTGGCCTTCAACATGGTCGCCTTGCTGGCGCTGATGTCCTTGCTGGGGGCAACGCTGACCCTGCCGGGTATTGCCGGTATCGTCCTGACCATGGGTATGGCGGTGGACGCCAACGTGCTGATCTTCTCGCGGATACGTGAAGAGATCGCCGCGGGAATGACGGTGCAGCGAGCGATCAACGAAGGCTTTGGTCGTGCGTTCACGGCGATTATCGACGCCAACCTGACCACCTTGCTGGTGGGCGGCATCCTCTTTGCCATGGGGACCGGCCCGGTCAAGGGCTTTGCGGTGACCATGTCCCTCGGGATCTTTACCTCGATGTTCACGGCCATTCTGGTGACCCGCGCGATGGTCAACCTGATCTTCGGCGGTCGTGACTTCAAGAAGTTGTGGATTTAAGGGGCTGCCATGTTACGTACTATCAACTTCATGGGTGTTCGCAACGTTGCGTTCGGCGTCACCCTGTTCCTCACCGCATTGGCCTTGTTCAGCTGCTTCCACAAGGGCATGAACTACGGTCTGGACTTCACCGGCGGTACGCTCATCGAGCTGACCTACGAGCATGCGGCGGATGTCACCAAGGTGCGCGGAGAGCTGGCTGAGGCCGGTTATCACGAGGCGATCGTGCAGAGTTTCGGCGCGACCACCGACTTGCTGGTGCGCATGCCGGGTGAAGACCCGCAGCTGGGCCATCAGGTCGCCGAGGCGCTGCAGAAACTGGGCGGCGACAACCCGGTACAGATCAAGCGCGTCGAGTTCGTCGGCCCGCAGGTCGGTGAAGAGCTGCGCGACCAGGGCGGCCTCGGCATGCTCATGGCGCTGGGCGGCGTATTGATCTACCTGGCGTTCCGCTTCCAGTGGAAGTTCGCGGTGGGCGCCATCGTCTCGCTGGTCCACGACGTGGTGGTGACGGTGGGTATCCTCTCGTTCTTCCAGGTCACCTTCGACCTGACGGTGCTGGCGGCGGTACTGGCGATCATCGGTTACTCGCTCAATGACACCATCGTGGTCTTCGACCGGGTGCGTGAGAACTTCCGTGTGCTGCGCAAGGCCACTCTGATCGAGAACATCAACGTCTCGACCACCCAGACCCTGCTGCGGACCATGGCGACGTCGATCTCCACCTTGCTGGCGATTTCCGCGCTGCTGTTCTTCGGTGGCGATAACCTGTTCGGTTTCTCCATCGCCCTGTTTATCGGTGTGTTGGCGGGTACCTACTCGTCGATCTACATCGCCAACGTGGTGCTGATCTGGCTGAACCTGAACAGCGAGGACCTGATTCCTCCGGCCAATACCCAGAAGGAAGTCGACGACCGTCCTTGACGGAAATCTTTCTTCAGGCTGTTTGCTGATAAAGGCGCGAGTGTTGAACTCGCGCCTTTTTTTGTACTCCAAAGCCATAGAGAAGAGTGGGCACCGATCCACTTGTGATGGTCAGGAGGTTCACGTGAACAAGTCGTTGCTGGTAGGTGCGGTATTGGGTGCTGTCGGTGTCACTGCCGGAGGTGCTGTTGCCACCTACAGCCTGGTAAAAAGCGGCCCTGAGTATGCGCAAGTATTGGCGGTAGAGCCGGTCAAGACCCAGATCAAGACCCCGCGCCAAGTCTGTGAAGATGTCGCGGTGACCCGGCAGAAGCCGGTCCAGGATGAGCACCGCCTGGCCGGTACCGCGTTGGGTGCGGTCGGCGGTGGTCTGCTCGGCAGCCTGGTCGGCGGCGGTCGCGGCAAGACCCTGGCCACCGTGGTCGGTGCGGTCGGCGGCGGTTATGCCGGTAACAAGGTGCAGGAGGGCATGCAGGAGCGTGACACCTACACCACGACCCAGAAACGCTGCAACACGGTCAACGATGTCAGCGACAAGGTGGTCGGCTACGACGTGCGTTATCAGTTGGGCGGCAAGGAAGGCAAGATCCGGATGGATCGTGATCCGGGCAACCAGATCCCGGTGGACAAGGATGGTCATCTGGTCCTGAGTCAGAACCAGGGTCAGCCAGCTCCGCAGCCGGGCCAGTAACGGCTACTGTTGTAGGGACATAAAAAATGCCCCGTATCGCAAGATACGGGGCATTTTTGTGTTCGGCGAAAGCTTAGCGCTTCAGCGAAGCCGGCAGGTGCGGCTGGATCGCCGTCAGTACGGCCTTGAAGCACTTGGTGTTGCCGGCAACGATATGGCCTTTTTCCAGGAAGTCGTGACCGCCGGTGAAGTCGCTCACCAGGCCGCCGGCTTCCTGGATCAGCAGGGCGCCCGCCGCCATGTCCCATTCGGACAGGCCCGACTCCCAGAACGCATCGAAACGACCGGCGGCCACATAGGCCAGGTCCAGGCTCGCGGCACCGGCGCGGCGGATGCCGGCGGTCTGGCCGACCAGGGCGCGGAACATGCCCAGGTAGTTGTCCAGGTTGTCCATCTGGTCGTCACGGAACGGGAAACCGGTACCCAGCAGGGCGCCGTCCAGGCTGGTGCGACCGCTGACGCGCAGGCGACGGCCATTGAGCTGGGCGCCACGGCCACGGGAGGCGGTGAATTCTTCCTGGCGGACCGGGTCGAGGACCACGGCGTGTTCCAGGCGACCACGGTATTTGCAGGCGATGCTGACCGCGAAGTGCGGGATGCCACGCAGGAAGTTGGTGGTGCCATCCAGTGGGTCGATGATCCACAGGTATTCTTCGCCTTCGCCGCTGCCGGCGTGGAAGCCGGTTTCTTCGCCACGAATGGCGTGGGTCGGATAGGCCTTGCGCAGCGCGTCGATAATTTTCTGTTCGGCGGCGCGATCCACTTCGGACACATAGTCCTTGGCGTCTTTTTCGTCGACCTTGATGGTATCCAGGCGCTCGATGGAGCGGAAAATCAATTCACTGGCGCTGCGGGCGGCGCGCAGCGCGATATTCAGCATGGGCTGCATGGACGTTTCACCTAGAGTGTTAAAGAAAGCCGAACATTCTACCAGAAAAGTCCCGGGGGAGAAGGACGACGTTGGCGCTCGTGGCGCAATCCCCAGTGCTTCTGTAAGATTTGCTCCCCTTCGCCGAGTCTGAGAGTGTCTCTCGTGCTGCAAAATATTCGTGTTGTCCTGGTCAATACCAGTCATCCGGGCAATATCGGCGGGGCCGCGCGGGCCATGAAGAACATGGGGCTGTCGCGCCTGGTGCTGGTGGAGCCGCGGATCTTTCCGTCCGCTGAAGCCGATGCACGGGCTTCCGGTGCTACCGATATCCTTGAAAACGCGCAAGTCGTCGCCACCTTGGAAGACGCATTGGTCGGTTGCAACCTGGTGTTTGGTACCAGTGCTCGCGATCGGCGGATTCCGTGGCCGTTGCTCGATCCCCGTGAATCCGGGTTGAAGGTGGTCGAGGAGGCCGGGCAGGGCGCCGAGATCGCACTGGTGTTCGGTCGTGAAGATTCCGGCCTGACCAACGACGAGCTGCAGCGATGTCATTATCACGTACATATCCCGTCCGATCCGGACTTCAGTTCGCTCAACCTCGCCACGGCGGTGCAGGTGCTGAGCTATGAAGTGCGGATGTCCTGGCTGGCGGCCGTCGGGCAGCCGAGCAAGGTAGAGAAGCATGAAGTGGCGTCGACGCGCAGCGAAGAGCTGGCGACCATGGACGAGATGGAGCGGTTCTACGGCCATCTGGAACAGACCCTGGTGGCCATCGACTTCCTCGACCCCGAAAAACCGCGCCATTTGATGGCACGGTTGCGTCGCCTGTACGGGCGCAGTTCGGTCAGTCGCGCCGAGATGAATATTTTGCGGGGCATCCTCACGGAAACCGAAAAAGCGGCCCGGGGCGAGCTCCTTAAGCGGAAGGATCAGTGATGTTCGAGCGTTTGCGAGAAGATATCCAGAGCGTATTCCACCGTGATCCGGCGGCGCGTAATGCCTTCGAAGTGCTGACCTGCTACCCGGGCCTGCATGCCATCTGGCTGCATCGCCTGGGTCATGCCTTGTGGGGCATGGGCTGGAAATGGCTGGCGCGGGTGGTGTCGAACTTCGGTCGTTGGCTGACCGGCATCGAGATCCACCCCGGGGCCAAGGTCGGGCGGCGGTTCTTTATCGACCATGGCATGGGCATCGTGATCGGCGAGACCGCCGAGATCGGCGATGACGTGACCATCTACCAGGGTGTGACCCTGGGTGGCACCAGTTGGAACAAGGGCAAGCGTCATCCGACTTTGGAGGATGGCGTGGTGGTGGGCGCCGGCGCCAAGGTGCTCGGGCCGTTTACCGTCGGTGCCGGGGCCAAGGTCGGGTCCAATGCGGTGGTGACCAAGGCGGTGCCGGCCGGTGCGACCGTAGTGGGGATTCCTGGGCGGATCATCATGAAGGCCGACGATCAGGTCGAAGCCAAGCGCAAGGCCATGGCGGAGAAGATTGGTTTCGATGCCTATGGCGTCAGCGAAGACATGCCGGACCCGGTGGCGCGGGCCATTGGCCAGTTGCTCGATCACCTGCAGGCGGTGGATGGGCGTCTGGAGGGGGTGTGTGGGGCGCTGAAGGACCTGGGCAGCACGTATTGCGCCAAGGAGCTGCCGGAGTTGCAGTGTGATGGGTTTGTCGAGGTGAAGAGCGAGGCCGAGGCCAAAGCGGGCTGATCTTTGTCGGACTTGCC
>NZ_JACAQA010000004.1:409249-464420 GCF_013385425.1 Pseudomonas gingeri
C
This sequence comes from Pseudomonas gingeri, assembly GCF_013385425.1. Classification (GTDB taxonomy): domain Bacteria; phylum Pseudomonadota; class Gammaproteobacteria; order Pseudomonadales; family Pseudomonadaceae; genus Aquipseudomonas; species Aquipseudomonas gingeri_D. Next base: position 409,251 of record NZ_JACAQA010000004.1, read on the forward strand.
TTGCCCGCGAAGACGTCCTGAAGGGCGCCAAGGAACCACCAGTCAGTCACGACGGCGGTGATGCCATTACGCCCCAGACTTTGCTACAATTTGCGCGCGCTTTTCGCGGTAAACCCGACTAAAGCACTAGGTCTTATAGTTGACTTAAATACTCGGGAATAGCATACTCTTCCCCATCCCGATCCCGTAACTCCGTGGTACCTGTCCATGCGACTGACTACAAAAGGCCGATACGCCGTGACCGCCATGCTCGACCTGGCGTTGCACGCGCAACGCGGGCCGGTGTCTCTGGCCGATATCTCCGAGCGCCAAGGCATCTCCCTGTCCTACCTCGAACAGCTTTTCGCCAAGTTGCGCCGCAGCAACCTGGTGTCCAGTGTGCGCGGTCCCGGCGGCGGCTACCAGCTGTCGCGTGACATGCAGGGGATCCAGGTCGCCCAGGTGATCGATGCCGTGAACGAATCGGTCGATGCCACCAAATGCCAGGGGCTGGGCGATTGCCATGGCGGCGATACCTGCCTGACCCACCATCTGTGGTGCGACCTCAGCCTGCAGATCCACGAATTTCTCAGCGGTATCAGCTTGGCGGACCTTGTCACTCGCCGTGAAGTGCAAGAAGTCGCCCAGCGTCAGGATCAGCGCCGCGGTAATAGCAGGGCGCTACACCTGGACAAGATCGAAGCGTCCACCGTCGAATGACAGCCAAAGAGCCAACGGTGCGCCAGCCAGCCTGATTTAGGAGAGTATCCATGAAATTGCCGATTTACCTTGATTACTCAGCGACTACCCCGGTTGATCCGCGTGTCGCGCAAAAAATGAGTGAATGCCTGCTGGTCGACGGAAACTTCGGTAACCCGGCGTCCCGTTCCCACGTGTTCGGCTGGAAAGCCGAAGAGTCCGTGGAAAACGCACGTCGCCAGGTGGCCGACCTGGTCAATGCCGACCCGCGTGAAATCGTCTGGACCTCCGGTGCCACCGAGTCCGACAACCTGGCGATCAAGGGGGTTGCGCATTTCTACGGCACCAAGGGCAAGCACCTGATCACCAGCAAGATCGAACACAAGGCGGTCCTCGACACCATGCGCCAACTGGAGCGCGAAGGTTTCGAAGTCACCTACATCGAGCCTCGTGAAGATGGCCTGATCACTCCGGCCATGGTTGAAGCCGCCCTGCGCGACGACACCATCCTGGTCTCGATCATGCACGTGAACAACGAGATCGGCACCGTCAACGACATCGCCGCCATCGGCGAGCTGACCCGCTCCCGTGGCGTGCTGTTCCACGTCGATGCCGCTCAGTCCACCGGCAAGGTCGATATCGACCTGCAGAAGCTGAAAGTCGACCTGATGTCCTTCTCGGCCCACAAGACCTACGGCCCTAAAGGCATCGGCGCGCTGTACGTCAGCCGCAAGCCGCGTGTTCGCCTCGAAGCGACCATGCACGGCGGCGGTCACGAGCGCGGCATGCGTTCCGGTACCCTGGCGACCCACCAGATCGTCGGCATGGGCGAAGCGTTCCGCGTGGCCAAGGAAGACATGGCTGCCGAGAACCTGCGCATCAAAGCCTTGAGCGAGCGCTTCTACAAGCAGGTCGAGCATCTGGAAGAGCTGTACATCAACGGCAGCATGACCGCCCGCGTACCGCACAACCTGAACCTGAGCTTCAACTACGTCGAAGGCGAGTCGCTGATCATGGCGCTCAAGGATCTCGCGGTTTCCTCCGGTTCCGCTTGTACCTCGGCTTCGCTGGAGCCTTCGTACGTATTGCGCGCCCTGGGCCGCAACGACGAACTGGCCCACAGCTCGATCCGCTTCACCTTCGGTCGCTTCACCACCGAAGAAGAAATCGATTATGCCGCGCAGAAAGTCTGCGAGGCCGTCACCAAGCTGCGCGCTCTGTCGCCGCTGTGGGACATGTTCAAAGACGGCGTCGATATCTCGAAGATCGAGTGGGCGGCACACTAAATAAAGAAGCCGCCACATACAGGTCCTGTAGCGACGCGGCAATCAACGGCTGACGTAACGACAGGACCGAGAGCGGCCCTGATGAGTGAGGATTAAGTACCATGGCTTACAGCGAAAAGGTCATCGACCACTACGAAAACCCGCGCAACGTCGGCAAGATGGACGCCGAAGACCCGGATGTCGGCACCGGCATGGTCGGCGCTCCGGCGTGCGGCGACGTGATGCGCCTGCAGATCAAGGTCAACGAGCAAGGCATCATCGAAGACGCCAAGTTCAAGACCTACGGTTGCGGTTCGGCTATCGCCTCCAGCTCCCTGGCTACCGAGTGGATGAAAGGCAAGACTCTGGATGAAGCAGAGACCATCAAGAACACTCAGCTGGCTGAAGAACTGGCCCTGCCGCCAGTGAAGATCCACTGCTCGGTCCTCGCCGAAGACGCCATCAAGGCCGCCGTTCGCGATTACAAGCAGAAGAAAGGCCTGATCTAAACGATCTGGCGTTCAAGCGATTAGTAAGGAGTCACCGATGGCTATCAGCATGACAGAAGCGGCTGCTCGACACGTGCGACGCTCCCTTGACGGGCGCGGCAAAGGTGAAGGGATTCGTCTGGGTGTTCGCACCACAGGCTGTTCCGGCCTTGCCTATGTGCTGGAGTTCGTCGACGAAGTGGTGGCGGAAGATCAGGTGTTCGAGAGTCACGGCGAAAAAGTGATCATCGACCCGAAAAGCCTCACCTACCTGGACGGCACCGAGCTGGATTTCGTCAAGGAAGGGTTGAACGAAGGCTTCAAGTTCAACAACCCCAACGTGCGCGGTGAATGTGGCTGCGGCGAAAGCTTCAACATCTGAGGCTTCTTGTTGTGGGTACTCCTTGTCATTTCGCTTTATTCGAGTTGCAGCCGAGCTTTACGCTGGATCTCGAACAGTTGGCCGCGCGCTATCGAGAACTGGCGCGCGGTGTGCACCCGGACCGCTTTGCCGACGCTTCCGAGCGTGAGCAACGCCTGGCCCTGGAGCAGTCCGCCAGCCTCAACGAGGCCTACCAGACCCTCAAGAGTCCTCCCAAACGCGCGCGCTACCTGCTCGCCATGGGCGGTCGCGAGTTGCCGCTGGAGGTCACGGTGCACGACCCCGATTTCCTTATGCAGCAGATGCAATGGCGCGAGGAGCTCGAGGAGTTGCAGGACGAAGCGAACCTGCCCGGTATCGCCACGTTCAAGCGCCGCTTGAAAGTCGCCCAGGATCAATTGAACGACAGCTTCGCAGCTTGTTGGAACGATGCCGCGCAACGCGAACAGGCCGAACGCCTGATGCGGCGCATGCAGTTTCTCGACAAGCTCACCTACGAAGTGCGCCAGTTAGAAGAGCGCCTCGACGATTAACCCAGTGCCGCCTCGGTCGCACGCCTGATATTCAGATAAGTCCAGATAACGATGGCCCTACTGCAGATCGCCGAACCCGGCCAGAGTCCTCAACCGCACCAGCGTCGCCTGGCTGTGGGGATCGACTTGGGCACTACCAATTCGCTGGTCGCTGCATTACGCAGTGGTCTTTCCGAGCCGTTGCCCGATGCCGACGGGCAGGTGATCCTGCCGTCCGCGGTGCGCTATCACGCCGACCGCGTTGAAGTCGGCCAGTCGGCCAAGTTGGCTGCCGCCGGTGATCCGCTCAATACCGTGATGTCGGTGAAGCGCCTGATGGGCCGTGGCCTGGCGGACGTCAAGCAACTGGGCGAACAGCTGCCTTACCGCTTTGTCGGCGGTGAGTCGCACATGCCGTTCATCGATACCGTGCAGGGCCCGAAAAGCCCGGTGGAAGTGTCCGCCGAGATCCTCAAGGTGCTGCGTCTGCGCGCCGAGGCAAGCTTGGGCGGCGAACTGGTGGGCGCGGTGATCACCGTGCCGGCTTATTTCGACGAGCCCCAGCGCCAGGCAACCAAGGACGCGGCACGGCTGGCTGGACTCAACGTGCTGCGCCTGCTCAATGAGCCGACGGCGGCGGCGGTGGCTTACGGTCTGGATCAGAACGCCGAAGGCGTGGTTGCCATCTATGACCTGGGCGGCGGTACTTTCGATATTTCGATCCTGCGCCTGACCCGTGGTGTCTTCGAGGTACTGGCCACCGGTGGCGACAGCGCCCTGGGTGGCGATGACTTCGACCATGCGATTGCCGGCTGGATCATCGAGCAGGCAGGGTTGTCCGCCGATCTCGATCCGGGTGCGCAGCGTCATCTGCTGCAAACCGCTTGCGCCGCCAAGGAAGCCCTGACCGATGCGACTTCGGTCGAGGTGGTCTATGGCGACTGGCGTGCGGCCTTGAGCCGTGAAGTCTTCGATGCGCTGATCGAGCCCATGGTTGCGCGCAGCCTCAAGGCTTGCCGACGCGCCGTGCGTGACTCGAACGTGGAGCTCGACGAGGTCCAGGCCGTGGTCATGGTCGGCGGCTCGACCCGTGTGCCGCGTGTTCGCGAGGCGGTCGCCGAAATGTTCGGCCGTCAGCCGTTGACCGAGATCGACCCGGATCAGGTGGTGGCCATTGGTGCCGCGATCCAGGCCGATACCCTGGCCGGCAACAAGCGCGATGGCGGCGAATTGCTGCTGCTGGACGTGATTCCGTTGTCCCTGGGCCTGGAAACCATGGGCGGCCTGATGGAGAAGGTGATTCCGCGTAACACCACCATCCCGGTCGCCCGTGCCCAGGACTTCACTACTTATAAAGACGGCCAGTCGGCCATGATGATTCACGTGCTGCAAGGCGAGCGTGAATTGATCAGTGACTGCCGCTCCCTGGCGCGTTTCGAACTGCGCGGCATTCCGGCCATGGTCGCGGGTGCGGCGAAGATCCGCGTGACCTTCCAGGTCGATGCCGACGGTCTGCTCGATGTCTCGGCCCGCGAACTGGGTTCGGGCGTCGAGGCGAGCATCCAGGTCAAGCCGTCCTACGGCCTGACCGACGGCGAAATCGCCAGGATGCTCAAGGATTCGTTCCAGTATGCCGGTGACGACAAGGTCGCTCGCGTGCTGCGCGAGCAGCAGGTCGATGCCCAACGCCTGGTCGAAGCCGTGCAAGCGGCTTTGGAGGCCGATGGCGAACGCTTGCTGGATGCCGATGAACGCATGGTCATCGACCTGCAGGTGCAGGAACTGACCGAACTGATGAAAGGCACCGATGGTTACGCCATCGAGCAGCAGACCAAGCGTCTGTCGCAAGTGACCGATGCTTTTGCTGCACGCCGCCTGGATTCGACGGTGAAAGCCGCGCTGGCGGGGCGCAACCTGAATGAGATTGGGGAATAACGATGCCGCAGGTGATTTTTCTGCCTCACGAGAAGTTTTGTCCTGAGGGCTTGGTCGTGGAGGCGGAAACGGGGATCTCGATCCTCGAATTGGCCCATGAGCACCATATCGAAATGGAAAGTGCTTGTGGCGGTGTCTGCGCCTGCACCACTTGCCATTGCCTGATTCGCGAAGGTTTCGACTCGCTGGAAGAGGCCGATGAGCTGGAAGAGGACTACCTTGACAAGGCTTGGGGGCTGGAAGCCCAGTCGCGCCTGGCCTGTCAGGCCAAAGTCGGGACCGAGGACCTGACCGTCGAGATTCCGAAGTACTCGCTCAACCACGCCGCCGAAGCGCCGCATTGATTCAAGGAATTATCATGAGCCTGAAATGGGTTGATGTGCTGGAGATCGCAATTCAACTGGCTGAAAGCAAGCCGGAAGTCGATCCAATGTCGGTCAACTTCGTCGATCTACGCAAGTGGGTGATGGAATTGCCCGAGTTCGACGACAAGCCGGAGCACTGCGGCGAGAAGATTCTGGAGGCCATTCAGGCCCAGTGGATCGAAGAACGCGACTGAGCAGCGCGGCAGGTTAGGCAATACTTGGGAACCCGCGTATAATTCGCGGGTTTAATTTTTGGCAAATCACTGTTTCTGGAGTTACACCATGGCTGTTCAACGCACTTTCTCCATCATCAAGCCTGACGCCGTTGCAAAAAACGTGATCGGCAAGATCGTTTCCCGTTTCGAAGACGCCGGCCTGCGCGTTGTTGCTTCGAAAATGAAGCAACTGTCCAAAGCCGAAGCCGAAGGCTTCTACGCTGAGCACAGCGCTCGTGGTTTCTTCGGCGACCTGGTTGCCTTCATGATCTCCGGCCCGGTTGTTGTCCAGGTTCTGGAAGGCGAAAACGCCATCGCTCTGAACCGTGAGCTGATGGGCGCTACCAACCCTAAAGAAGCCGCCGCCGGCACCATCCGTGCTGACTTCGCTGATTCCATCGACGCCAACGCTGTACACGGTTCGGACTCCGAAGCCGCTGCCGCTCGCGAAATCTCGTACTTCTTCGCAGCTACCGAAGTAACCGCTCGCTAAGCAAAGGCTTTCGAGTGAGGGTGAATCCATGACTGTATCAATCGGCAAAATAAACCTGTTGGGTCTGACTCAGCCGGAAATGGAAAAATTCTTCGACTCAATCGGGGAGAAGCGTTTCCGTGCCGGTCAGGTCATGAAGTGGATTCACCACTTTGGCGTCGATGATTTCGACGCCATGACGAACGTCAGCAAGGCCTTGCGTGAAAAGCTCAAGACTGTTGCTGAAGTACGCGGTCCTGAAGTCGTCAGCGAGGACATTTCCACCGACGGCACCCGTAAATGGGTGGTGCGCGTGGCGTCCGGCAGCTGCGTCGAGACCGTCTACATTCCCCAGGGCAAACGTGGCACCTTGTGCGTTTCGTCCCAGGCGGGCTGTGCCCTGGACTGCAGTTTCTGCTCCACCGGCAAGCAAGGCTTCAACAGCAACCTCACCGCCGCCGAAGTCATCGGCCAGGTGTGGATTGCCAACAAATCCTTTGGCAGCGTCCCGGCGACCGTCGACCGTGCCATCACCAACGTGGTGATGATGGGCATGGGTGAGCCGCTGCTGAACTTCGACAACGTCATCGCGGCCATGCACCTGATGATGGACGACCTGGGCTACGGCATCTCCAAGCGCCGCGTGACCCTGTCGACCTCCGGCGTGGTTCCGATGATCGACGTGCTCGCCGAGCACATCGACGTCTCCCTGGCGCTGTCGCTGCACGCACCGAATGACGCATTGCGTAACCAATTGGTGCCGATCAACAAGAAGTATCCGCTTAAGATGTTGCTCGAGTCGTGCCGTCGCTACATGGCGACCCTCGGCGAGAAGCGCGTCCTGACCATCGAGTACACCCTGCTCAAGGATGTCAACGACCAGGTCGAGCATGCCGTCGAGATGATCGAGCTGCTCAAGGACACGCCGTGCAAGATCAACCTGATTCCGTTCAACCCGTTCCCGCATTCGGGCTACGAGCGCCCGAGCAACAATGCGATCCGGCGTTTCCAGGATCTGTTGCATCAGGCCGGCTATAACGTCACGGTACGCACCACCCGCGGTGAAGACATCGACGCGGCCTGTGGTCAACTGGTGGGGCAGGTGCTGGATCGCACCCGTCGCAGCGAACGCTACATTGCCGTACGTGAGCTGAGCGCCGATGCCGAAAGTGGGCAAAGCGCCGCGAACCGAAACTGAGAGAGGACCTCCATGACCCTGCGCGCTGCGCTCCTTGTCGTATTCGTCGGCCTGCTGGCCGGCTGCGTTTCAACGGGTAATGTCGACCCGCTGAGTACCAGCAAGGGGCGCGATGAAGCGCGCACGGCCTATGTGCAACTGGGCATCGGCTATCTGCAGCAAGGCCAGACCGAGCAGGCCAAGGTGCCGCTCAAGAAAGCCCTGGAGATGGACAGCTCCGATCCGGATGCCAACGGCGCCTTGGCGCTGGTGTTCCAGGCCGAAGGCGAAACGCAACTGGCCGAGGAGCATTTCCACAAGGCCCTGTCCTCGCGTCCGAACGACGCGCGCACGCTCAACAATTACGGCAGCTTCCTGTTTGAGCTCAAGCGTTACAAGGACGCCTACGAGCGCTTTGAACAGGCCGCCAACGACAGCCTCTATACCGAACGTTCGCGGGTTTTCGAAAACCTCGGCCTGACTGCCCTGGCCCTCGGCCAGCGCGATCTGGCCCTGCAGCATTTCGACAAATCCCTGCGCCTGAACCGCCAACAGCCACGTGCCTTGCTGGAAATGGCTGAGTTGTCTTACGAAGACAGGCATTATGTGCCCGCACGCGATTATTACGCGCGCTTCAGCCTGCTGAGCGAGCAAAATGCACGTAGTCTATTGCTCGGTATCCGCCTGGCGAAAATCTACGAAGATCGTGACAAGGCCGCCAGTTACGGCTTGCAACTAAAACGACTCTATCCCGGTACGCCGGAATATCAGCAATACCTGTCGGAGCAAAGATGAAAGCGGCGCAACCCGAATTTGTAGCAGCGACTCGCGTCAACCCCGGTGAGACCCTGCGTCAGGCCCGCGAAAGCAATGGTTGGACGCTGGCCGAGGTGGCCGTGAAGCTCAACCTCACGGTGTCGTCCTTGAGCAACCTGGAAGCCGGTGCCTTCGACAAGCTGCCGGGGCATACCTTTGCTCGGGGTTATATCCGCGCCTACGCCAAGTTGCTCGGCATGGACCAGGCCGTCCTGGTCCAGCAGTTCGACCAGAGCACCGGTACCGATTCCCAGGGCAGCAGTGTCCAGGCCCTGGGGCGGATCGAAGAGCCGGTGCGGTTTTCCCACACCCTGTTGCGTATTGTCAGCCTGCTGTTGCTGATCGCCGTGATCGGCGGCGGCTTCGTCTGGTGGCAGGACCAGGCCAGCCTGCGCTCCAAGGATCAGGCGGCGGTCAATATGGAGCACGTCGAAGTCGAAAGCGCCGACGGCACCACGCAGATTCATCCGATCGACGAGCCGGAAGACCAGGCCGTGACCGAGAACCAGGCGGCCTCCGAGGCGCCGGCACCTGAAGGCGCGGCCGAGGCCCAGCCTGCGGCCCCGGCGGCTGCGGCCAGTACTCCGGCGACCCCGGCTGTGGTGCCTGTGCCGCATTCGGCGCAGACCCTGGTGGTGGCCCCGACGCAAGCCCCAGCCCCGGTGTCGACAGTCGCGTCAGGCGCTCCGGTCAGCGGTGCACCCGCTGCCGCCGAGCCCGTGGCCGGCGCCGGCCAGGTCCACCTGACCTTCGTCGCCGATTGCTGGACCCAGGTCACCGACGGCAACGGCAAGGTGCTGGTCAGCGGCCTCAAGCGCAAGGGCGAGAACCTTGAGCTCAGCGGCAAGCCGCCGTTTGCCGTGCGCCTGGGCTATGCCCGCGGTGCCCAGATCACATACAACGGTCAGCCGGTCGATATCGCCCCGTTCACCAGTGGCGAGACCGCTCGCCTGAAGCTAGGTCAATAAGTCATGCACGGCCAATCTCCTATCAAGCGTCGCGAGTCCCGTAAAATCTGGGTCGGCTCGGTACCCGTAGGCGGTGATGCACCGATCGCGGTGCAGAGCATGACCAACAGCGACACCAATGACGTCGCGGCTACCGTGGCGCAGATCAATCGCCTGGAAGCCGCGGGCGTCGATATCGTGCGCATTTCCGTGCCGGACATGGACGCCGCCGAGGCCTTCGGTCGGATCAAGCAGTTGGTCAAGGTACCGCTGGTCGCCGATATCCACTTCGACTACAAGATCGCCCTGCGCGTGGCCGAACTGGGTGTCGACTGCCTGCGGATCAATCCGGGCAATATCGGTCGCGAAGACCGCGTGCGCGCGGTGGTCGATGCCGCCCGTGATCGTGGTATCCCGATCCGTATCGGCGTCAACGCCGGTTCCCTGGAAAAAGACCTGCAGAAAAAGTACGGCGAGCCCACGCCAGAGGCGCTGGTGGAGTCCGCCCTGCGCCATGTCGAGCACCTGGAGCGCCTGAACTTCCAGGACTTCAAGGTCAGCGTAAAGGCTTCCGACGTGTTCATGGCGGTAGCCGCCTACCGCCTGCTGGCCAAGGAAATCGTCCAGCCGCTGCACCTGGGGATCACCGAAGCCGGTGGTTTGCGTTCAGGCACAGTGAAATCCGCCGTCGGCCTCGGTATGCTGCTGGCCGAAGGGATTGGCGATACTATTCGCATCTCGTTGGCGGCCGACCCGGTCGAGGAAGTGAAAGTCGGCTACGACATCCTCAAGTCCCTGCACCTGCGCTCCCGTGGTATCAACTTCATCGCCTGCCCGAGCTGCTCGCGGCAGAACTTCGATGTGGTCAAGACCATGAACGAGCTGGAAGGGCGCCTGGAAGATCTGCTGGTGCCGCTGGATGTGGCCGTGATCGGTTGTGTGGTCAACGGACCGGGTGAGGCCAAAGAGGCCCATATCGGCCTGACCGGTGGCACGCCGAACCTGATCTACATCGACGGCAAGCCGGCACAGAAACTGACGAATGACAATCTGGTGGATGAGCTCGAAAGGCTGATCCGGCAGAAGGCGGCCGAAAAGGTCGAAGCCGACGCGGCGCTGATCGCCCGCGGCTGATCGAAGAATTTAAGGATATTTTGTGAGCAAGTCTTTGCAAGCCATTCGTGGCATGAACGACATCCTGCCCGAGCAGACGCCCCTGTGGCGCTATTTCGAGGGCACGGTCGCGCGCCTGCTGGATAACTACGGCTACAAGCAGATCCGCATGCCGATCGTCGAGTTCACCGAGCTGTTCAAACGCTCCATCGGTGAAGTGACCGACATCGTCGAAAAAGAGATGTACACCTTCGAGGACCGCAACGGCGATTCCCTGACCCTGCGTCCGGAAGGCACCGCGGCCTGCGTGCGCGCCGTGCTGGAACACGGCATCACCGGTGGTGGCCAGCCGCAGAAGCTCTGGTACATCGGCCCGATGTTCCGCCACGAGCGTCCGCAGAAAGGCCGTTATCGCCAGTTCCACCAGATCGGCTGCGAAGTCTTCAATATCGACGGCCCGGACATCGACGCCGAGCTGATCGTGCTGACCTGGCGCCTGTGGGGCCTGCTGGGCATCCGCGGCGCGGTCAAGCTCGAACTCAACAGCCTGGGCACCAGCGAGTCCCGTGGCCGTTATCGCGAGGCCCTGGTGGAGTTCCTCAGCGCGCGTCTCGAGCTGTTGGACGAAGACAGCCAACGCCGCCTGAAGACCAACCCGCTGCGGGTGCTCGACACCAAGAATCCGGACACCCAGGCCGCGCTGGTGGATGCGCCGAAACTCGCCGATTACCTCGACGAGGAATCGCGCCTGCACTTCGAAGGCCTCAAGGCCCGTCTCGATGCGGCCGGCATCCCGTACGTGATCAATCCCAAGCTGGTGCGCGGGCTGGATTACTACAGCAAGACCGTTTTCGAATGGGTCACCGACCAGTTGGGCGCCCAGGGCACCGTCTGTGCCGGTGGTCGCTACGATGGCCTGGTGGAGCAGATGGGCGGCAAGCCGACTCCCGGCGTGGGTTTTGCCATGGGTATCGAGCGGTTGATCCTGCTGCTGGAAACCCTGGAGCAGGTCCCGGAAGAAATCGCCCGTCAGGTCGACGTCTACCTGTGCGCCTTCGGCGAAGCCGCCGAGCTCGCGGCCCTGGCCCTGAGCGAGAAGGTCCGCGACCAGCTGCCGAACCTGCGTTTGCAGGTCAACGCCGGTGCCGGCAGCTTCAAGAGCCAGTTCAAGAAAGCTGACAAAAGCGGTGCGCTGTACGCCTTGATTCTCGGTGACGACGAATTGGCTCAGCAAGTGGTAGGTTTCAAACCCCTGCGTGGCCAGGGCGAGCAACAAAGCATTGCCTGGGAGGCTCTTTCCGAGCACTTGGCCACCTGCGTCGTGCAGGGTTGAAGCTGTAAAACAGCCGATTTAGAGAATAAGGAGTATTGGGGTGTCGAGTACCGAAGATGATCAGTTGGCGGAGTTGAAGGACTGGTGGCAGCGTAACGGCAAACCCTTGGTCACTGGCGGCTTGCTGGCCCTGGTGGTGGTGTTCGGCTGGCAGGCCTGGCACAAATACCAGAGCAACCAGGCGCAGGGCGCCTCGATGCTTTATCAGCAACTGCTGGAAACCACGCTGACGCCGGACGGCAAGCCCGACCCTGGACGTGTGGCGGACCTGGCCAACAAGCTCAACACCGATTTCGCCGGCAGCGCCTATGCGCAGTACGGCAGTCTGTTCGTAGCGAAAGTTGCGGTCGATACCGGTAAACTCGACGACGCCGCGCGTGAGCTGAAAGCCATTACCGACAAACCGGCCAACATCACCCTCGGCGAAGTCGCGCGTCAGCGCCTGGCCCAGGTGCTGGCGGCACAGAACAAAGTCGACGACGCACTGAAACTGCTCGACGGCGATGCTGACAAGGCGTTCCTGGCCAGTCGCGAAGAACTCAAGGGGGACCTGTTGGTTCAACTGGGTCGGACCGATGAAGCTCATGCCGCGTACCAAAAGGCCAAAGCGGCGCTGTCTGATGAAGCAGCGGTCGGTGGCTTACAAATCAAGCTGGACGACCTGGCCAAAGGGGATGCGTGACGTGATCCGTTGGAAACATGCAGCATTGCTGGCTCTGGCCATTCTGGCCGCGGGTTGCAGCAGCAACAGCAAGAAAGAACTGCCACCGGCCGAACTGACCTCCTTCAAGGAAGAAGTGGTTCTGCACAAAGAGTGGAGCCGTTCCATCGGTGACGGCCAGGGCAAGATCTACAACATGCTGGTGCCGGCGATTGACGGCGATACCATCTACGCGGCCGATGACACTGGCGTCGTGATCGCGATGGATCGCATGAACGGCGACGTGAAGTGGAAGAAAGACCTGGAAGTGCCGGTTTCCGGCGCCATCGGCGTCGGCTACGGCCTGGTGTTGATGGGCACCCTCAAGGGCGAAGTGATTGCCCTGGATGCCAGCAGCGGCGAGCAGAAATGGCGCGCCCAGGTGACCAGCGAAGTGCTGGCGCCGCCGGCCACCAACGGTGACGTGGTGGTTGTGCAGACCCAGGACGACCGTGTGATCGGCCTCGATGCCGACACCGGCAACCAGCGCTGGTTGTACGACAGCAGCCCGGCGGTTCTGACCTTGCGTGGTACGGGTGCACCCTTGGTGACCAACCACCTGGCGGTGGCGGGTCTGTCCAGCGGTAAGGTGGTCGCCCTGGATACCCATAACGGCGTGCCGGCGTGGGAAACCCGTGTGGCCATTCCGCAAGGGCGTTCGGAGCTGGAGCGCATCGTCGACATTGACGGCGGCCTGCTGTTGTCCGGCGGCAACCTCTATGTCGCCAGCTACCAGGGCCGCATGGCGGCACTGGAGCTGGAAAGCGGTCGAGTGCTCTGGCAGCGTGATGCTTCCAGCTACTCGGGCGTTGCCCAGGGCTTCGGCAGTGTTTATGTCGCCTTGGCGTCCGGCACGGTTGAAGGCGTTGACGAACGTTCCACCACGGCGATCTGGAGCAATGACGCCCTGGCTCGTCGCCAGCTGACGGCACCGGAAGTGTTCTCCAGCTACGTCGCAGTCGGCGACTTCGAAGGCTACCTGCACCTGCTGAGCCAGGTGGACGGTCGCTTCGTCGGTCGCGAGCGCATTGACAGCGACGGCCTGCGTGCACGTCCGCTGGTGATGGGTGACATGATTTACGTGTATGGCAACAGCGGCAAACTGGAAGCCCTGACCATCAAGTAAAGGTTTGACTATGCTTGGGGGTACCCCAACGCATCACTTGTAGGAGCGAGCTTGCTCGCGATGAACGTAAGGGCACCGCGAAAGAACCAGTGCCCCGCGTTATCGTTAACGACCATCGCGAGCAAGCTCGCTCCTACAGGTTCGGCGTTGATCCCACAGGCGGCCTCGTTTCATGAGGTTTGCGGCACCTCCCGGTGCTGCCCCGAGCACCAGCCGCTGCCTTGCAGCGGCTTTTGTATTTTCTGAAATAACGAAGTGGAGAGCCGCATGGTTCCCGTAATCGCCCTGGTGGGCCGACCGAACGTCGGTAAATCCACCCTGTTCAACCGCCTGACCAGGACTCGTGACGCCATTGTCGGCGACTTGTCCGGTCTGACCCGTGATCGCCAATACGGTGAGGCTAAGTGGCAAGGGCGCACCTATATCCTGATCGACACCGGCGGTATTTCCGGCGACGAGCATGGCATGGACGAAAAAATGGCCGAGCAGTCGCTGCTGGCCATTGAAGAAGCCGATGTCGTGCTGTTCCTGGTGGACGCCAAAGCCGGCTTCACCGCCGCTGACCAGATGATCGGCGAGCACCTGCGCAAACGTAACAAGCGTTCTTACGTAGTGGCGAACAAGGTCGACAACATCGACCCGGATATGGCCCGCGCCGAATTCAGCCCGATGGGCCTGGGCGACGCGATCCCGATCGCCGGTGCCCACGGTCGCGGCATCACCCAGATGCTGGAAATCGCCCTGAGCGACTTCCCGAAAGACGACGAAGACGAGCCGGAAGACGGCGAGATCGAAGACGTTGCCGAAGGTGAAGAAGCCAAGCGCATTCCCGGCCCGAGCGAAAAAGATGGCATCAAGATCGCCATTATCGGTCGCCCGAACGTCGGCAAGTCGACCCTGGTCAACCGCATGCTCGGTGAAGACCGGGTTATCGTCTATGACGAGCCCGGTACCACCCGCGACAGTATCTACATCCCGTTCGAGCGTAACGACGAGAAGTACACGCTGATCGACACCGCCGGTGTGCGTAAGCGCGGCAAGATCCACGAGGAAGTCGAAAAATTCTCCGTGGTGAAAACCTTGCAGGCGATCAAGGACGCCAACGTCGTGATCTTCGTCATGGACGCCCGCGAAGGCGTGGTCGATCACGACCTCAACCTGCTCGGGTTTGCCCTGGAGTCGGGTCGTGCGCTGGTGATCGCCCTGAACAAATGGGACGGCATGACCCCGGGCGAACGTGATTTCGTGAAGATCGAGCTGGAGCGCCGGTTGTTCTTCGTCGACTTCGCCGACATCCACTTTATCTCGGCCTTGCACGGCACCGGCGTGGGTAACCTGTACCAGTCGGTACAGAACTCCTTCAAGTCGGCGGTGACCCGCTGGCCGACCAGCCGCCTGACCCAGATCCTCGAAGATGCGGTGACCGAGCACGCGCCTCCGATGGTCAACAGCCGTCGGATCAAGCTGCGCTACGCGCACTTGGGCGGGGCCAACCCGCCGCTGATCGTGATCCACGGTAACCAGGTGGAGAAGGTGCCGAAGTCCTATGTCCGCTACCTGGAAAACACCTATCGCCGTGTACTGAAGTTGGTGGGGACGCCGATCCGCATCGAATTCAAGGGCGGCGAGAACCCGTACGAAGGCAAGAAGACCGCGCTGACTGACCGTCAGGTCAACAAGAAGCGTCGGATGATGTCGCACCACAAGCAGGCCGATAAAAAGCGTCGCGACAAGAAACGCTGATTCGGATCATGAAAACGGGCGCCTCGGCGCCCTTTTTCATGCCTGGCGTTTACGTTATCCTCGAACGCTCCCGTGCCCCGTAGAGCCGGATGTTCAGCAGGGAAAACGCCCCCATGATCAGCAGTAAGTTGCCGAATGTCGGCACCACCATCTTTACCCGTATGTCTGCGCTTGCGGTGGAAACCGGTGCGCTCAACCTGTCCCAGGGCTTCCCGGATTTCGAGGGCCCGCAGGCCCTGCGTGATGCGGTTTGCCGGCATGTGAACAACGGCCATAACCAGTACGCCCCCATGACCGGGCTGCCGGCCCTGCGCCAGCAGGTGGCGACGAAAATCGCCCGCAGCTACGGCGTGCACGTGAACGCCGATGCAGAGATCACCATCACCCCCGGCGCGACCCAGGCGATCTTCTGTGCTATCCAGGCGGTGATCCACCCCGGCGACGAGGTGATCGTTTTCGACCCTTGCTACGACAGTTATGAACCTTCGGTGGAGTTGGCCGGTGGGCGTTGCGTGCATGTGCAGCTCGGGTTGGAAGACTTCTCCATCGATTGGCAGAAGCTCAGCGACGCGCTGAGCCCGCGCACCCGCATGATCATCCTCAACAGCCCGCACAATCCCAGCGGTGCGCTGATCAGTCATGGCGAACTGGACCAACTGGCAAAACTGATCGCCGACCGCGACATCTATCTGGTCAGCGACGAAGTCTACGAACACCTGGTGTTCGACGGCGTGCCCCATGCCAGTGTCTTGGCCCATGAGGCGCTGTATCAGCGTGCGTTCGTGGTCAGCTCGTTCGGCAAGACCTACCACGTCACCGGCTGGAAAACTGGCTATGTGGTAGCGCCGCCGGCCCTCACCGCCGAACTGCGCAAAGTGCACCAGTACGTCAGCTTCTGCGGCGTGACGCCGTTGCAGTATGCACTGGCCGACTTTATGGCGATGCGTCCGGAGCATGTCGAGGAACTGCCGGCGTTCTATCAGGAGAAGCGCGATCTGTTCTGCGACCTGCTGGGCGAGTCGCGATTCAGCTTCAAACGGGCGGCGGGGACCTATTTCCAATTGGTCGACTACTCGCAGATCCGCCCGGACCTGAACGACGTCGACATGGCCGTGTGGATGACCCGCGAACATGGCGTGGCAAGCATTCCGGTGTCGGTCTTCTACCAGAACCCGCCGGAAGGACAGCGCCTGGTGCGCCTGTGTTTTGCCAAGCGCGAGGAGACGCTGCGTGAAGCAGCGGCAAAACTATGCGTGATCTGAGTGCGTTGCCGGACCTGAAACTCGCATTGGTGCAGACCACCTTGGCCTGGCATGACCGTCAGGCCAACCTCGAGCACTTCGACGTGCTGCTGGAGCAGGCTGCGGGGGCTGATCTGGTGATCCTGCCGGAGATGTTCACCACCGGTTTTTCCATGGCGTCGCAGACCCTGGCCGAAGCCGAAAACGGCCCGACCAGCGATTGGCTGCGTGAGCAGGCGAAAAAGCTTGATGCGGTGATCACCGGCAGCGTGATCGTCCGCGCCACCGATGGCAGTCACCGCAATCGTCTGTTGTGGGCGCGGCCGGATGGCGAGGTGTTGCACTACGACAAGCGCCACCTGTTCCGCATGGCCGGCGAGCATAACCACTACACCCCGGGCGAGCGCCAGATGCAGTTCGAGCTCAAGGGCTGGCGGGTGCGTCCGCTGATCTGCTACGACCTGCGTTTTCCGGTGTGGAGCCGCGATGCCCAGGACACCGACCTGCTGCTGTACACCGCCAACTGGCCGGGCGCGCGGCGCTTGCACTGGAACCGATTGTTGCCGGCGCGGGCAATTGAAAACCTGTGTTATGTGGTGGCGGTGAATCGGGTCGGCACCGATGGCAAGGGTTTCGCCTATACCGGCGACAGCCAGGTGCTGGATTTCCAGGGCGAGTCGTTGCTGGGGGCAGGGGAGGCCGACGGTGTGTTCCAGGTCACCTTGAGTGCGGCGGAACTGGCGGCCTATCGGACGCGGTTTCCGGCCTACCTGGATGCCGACAGCTTTGAGTTGAATCAGTAACACCGCGTTATCGTTCATCGCCAGCAAGCCGGCGATGACGGACTCAGACGCACAAAAAGGCCCCGGGGGTTCACACCGCCGGGGCCTTTTTATTTCTGCCGACGCTTACGCCGCCTTGCTGGTATCCAGCTGGCTCAGCGAGCGGTTCAGCGCGCTGAACAGTGCCTTGAAGCTGGCGGTGGTGATGTTTTCATCGATCCCCACGCCGTGCACCGCACGTTCACCGTTCACCCGCAGCTCGATATAAGCCGCGGCTTTGGCGTTGGTCCCGGCACCGATGGCGTGCTCGTTGTAGTCCATGATTTCCACCGGTATCGGCAGACCGGCCACCAGTGCTTCCAGGGCGCCGTTGCCCTTGCCGCGCCAGTGCAGATTGGTCTCGCCCTGGCCCTTGCCGGACACTTCCACTTCCACGGCACTGTTGCCGTTTTCTTCCTGCAGGCGATGGCTGACCAGCGCATACGGGGTGTTGGCTTGCAGGTACTCGCTGTGCAGCAGGGCATGAATCTGCTGCGCGGTCATTTCCAGGCCGAGGCGGTCGGTTTCACGCTGCACCACCTGGCTGAACTCGATCTGCATGCGACGCGGCAGGCTGATGCCGTATTCCTGCTCCAGCAGGTAGGCGATACCGCCCTTGCCCGACTGGCTGTTGACGCGGATCACCGCCTCGTAGCTGCGGCCGATATCGGCCGGGTCGATCGGCAGGTACGGCACTTCCCACAGGGCGTCGGCTTGCTGCTGGGCGAAGCCCTTGCGGATCGCATCCTGGTGGGAGCCGGAGAAGGCGGTATGGACCAGGTCGCCGACATACGGGTGACGTGGGTGCACCGGAATCTGGTTGCACTCCTCGACCACCTTGCGCACGCCGTCGATATCGGAGAAGTCCAGCTGTGGGTCGAGACCCTGGGTGTACATGTTCAGGGCCACAGTGACCAGGTCGACGTTACCGGTACGCTCGCCGTTGCCGAACAGGCAGCCTTCGACACGGTCGGCGCCGGCCATCAGGCCCAGTTCGGTGGCGGCCACGCCGGTGCCACGGTCGTTGTGGGTGTGCAGGCTGATGATCACGCTGTCACGACGGTTGATATGGCGACCGAACCACTCGATCTGGTCTGCATAGATGTTCGGGGTGGCACACTCGACCGTGGCGGGCAGGTTGAGGATCACCTTGTGCTCGGGCGTCGGGTTCCAGACTTCGATGACCGCGTCGCAGACTTCCTTGGCGAACTCAAGCTCGGTGGCGCTGAAGGTTTCCGGCGAGTACTCGAACTGCCACTGGGTGTCCGGCTGCTGGGCGGCGTATTTGACGAACAGCTTGGCGGCGTTGACCGCGATGGCCTTGATCCCGTCCTTGTCCTGGTTGAAGACAATGCGGCGGAAGGACGGCGAGGTGGCGTTGTACAGGTGAACGATGGCTTTCTTCGCCCCGCGCAGGGATTCGAAAGTGCGCTCGATCAAGTCTTCACGGCCCTGGGTCAGCACCTGGATGGTGGTGTCCTCGGGGATGTGGTTGTCTTCGATCAGGGTACGGACGAAGTCGAAGTCGGTTTGCGAAGCGGCCGGGAACGAGGCTTCGATTTCCTTCACGCCGACGCTGACCAGGGTTTTCCAGAAGCGCAGTTTTTTCACCGCGTCCATCGGCTCGATCAGCGACTGGTTACCGTCGCGCAGGTCGGAGCTGCACCAGATCGGCGCGCTGGTGATGGTTTTCGACGGCCAGGTGCGATCAGGGAGATCGATGGTCGGAAACGCGCGGTACTTCGAAGACGGGTCTTTGAGCATGCTCATGGGGAAATTCCTTGGGGTCAGGGCCGAAAAAAGGCGGCCAGCCGGTAATGCGTTATCAGGGAGAAAACCGGGGACGAGGTCGTTCGATTCAGCCTGGCAGTCGTGCGCTGACGAGGCAGAGGCTGCGATGTTGACGTCGCTGAATGAGGGTGTGAGAAGTTTTCATGTCTTCAACCCTAACCACTGGGGTGAAAGATGGCAAGCCTGTGGGAAAAATTGAGAGAAATACTCGGAAAATCGGCTTTTACGATATTTTATTCTGCTTGAACGACTAAAAATCTAGAACAATTGCGCACTATTTTGGACCTGCGCAATCTTTGCCGCTGGGATGGTTGGCTGCAACATCGGTCGCCCAGACCGAACGAGGTCCTTGTAGGAGCGAGCTTGCTCGCGATGGACGTCAACGATAACGCGGGGGCACCTGATACCCAGTGGTGCCTGGACTACCATCGCGAGCAAGCTCGCTCCTACAGGGGGGGGCGGTGGTGTTCCGGGGATCAGGGTTGGAACGCGCCGATAAAGATCGCCGGATCGACCCGCGCGTCATTCAGGCTGACGTTCCAGTGCATATGGGGGCCGGTCGCCCGCCCTGTGGAGCCGACCTTGCCCACCACCGCACCACGGGCCAGTGACTGGCCCACCTGCACGTCGATCTTCGACATATGGCAGAACATGCTGATAAAGCCCTGGCCGTGGTCGACGAACACCGTATTGCCATTGAAGAAGTAATTGCCGATCAGAATCACCTTGCCCGCTGCCGGGGTCTTGATCGGCGTACCTGCTGGCACCGCGAAGTCCAGCCCGGCGTGTGGGTTGCGCTCCTCGCCGTTGAAGAACCGACGCACGCCGAAGCGGCTCGACAGTGGCCCGTTGACCGGCTTGTCCAACAGCAGGTTGCTCGGCGTACCGGGGCTGAAGCTGCGATAGGCCCGAATCTGCACCGCCAGTTCTTCATCGATGCGCTTGAGGTCGGCCGGATTCGGGTTGACCTGGCGGGTGTTTTTCAAGGTGATGTGCTGTTCCGGGTATTTCTTGCTAGTAACGTTGAAACTCAGGTTGCGCCCCGCCGAGTTGATTTGCTGGCTGCCGGGTTTCACGCTGAGGGGAATACCGACAATCGCCAACCAACTATTCTGTTCCTTGACCACCAGCACCGGCTTGCCCTGGTAACTGGCCTTGGGCGCCTGGGCGTTTGCTCCGAGATCGACCACGGCCACGCCGCCGGGCACCGGCTTGTTCAGCAGGCGGGTGAGATAGCTGTCGGCGTGGGCGTTGAAGGCGAGGCCCAGCAACAGCAGGGCACCAAGAAAACGGGGCATGCTCGGATCCCTTGAAAATCAGTCCAGTAAAGAAAGGGTGACGGGCGTCAGGTGATTGTCCTCGACCCGCACCTGCAATTCCCCTTCACCGAGTTTCGCCTTGAGGCGTTGGCCGGTGTGGGTCTGCTCGGCACTGCGGATCGCCTGGCCACGTTCGTCCAGCAGGATACTGTAGCCACGGCCGAGTGTGGCCAGGGGACTTACTACATGAAGTGTCTGCATCTGGCTTTGCAGTTGCAGGCGCCGGGCTTTCAGGCCCTCGCGCATGGCTCGGGGCAGGCGTTCGGAGAGACTGTCCAGGCGTTGACGCAGAAGCGCCAGTTGCCGCCCCGGATGTTGCCCGGCGAGGCGGGTTTCCAGGCGGATCAGTTTTTCCCGGCGGGTATTGAGCTGGCGCTCGAACGCCCGGCGCATGCGCATGTCCAGGTCATCCAGGCGCTGGGCCTGCTGGCGCAGGCGTTCACCGGGGTGGCGCAGGCGTCGGGCCAGGCCGTCGAGACGCAGGCGGTCGCGCATCAGGCGGTCGCGGATACGCATCACCAGGCGGCGGTGCAGGCTCTCGACCCGGCGTTGCAGGTCGCTGGAGTCCGGGGCCAGCAGTTCTGCGGCGGCGGAGGGAGTGGGGGCGCGGACGTCGGCGACAAAATCGCTGATGGACACATCGGTTTCATGGCCGATGGCGCTGACGATGGGCGTGATACAGGCGTCCACCGCCCGGGCCACGGCTTCTTCGTTGAAGCACCAGAGGTCTTCCAGCGAGCCGCCGCCACGGGCCAGGATCAGCGCGTCGAAGCCCTTGGCATCGGCCAGCTTCAGCGCCCGGACGATTTGCGTGATGGCTTCGCGGCCCTGCACGGCGGTGGGGATCAGCGTCAGTTCGACCTGCGGAGCTCGGCGGCGAAAGACACTGATAATGTCGCGGATCACCGCACCGGTGGGCGAACTGATAATGCCGATGCGTTGCGGATGGGCGGGCAACGGGACCTTGCGCTCGGCGCTGAACAGGCCTTCGGCGCTGAGCTTTTCCTTCAGGGCATCGAAGGCCAGGCGCAGGGCGCCATCGCCGGCCGGCTCCACGGTGTCGAGGATCAGTTGGTAGTCGCCACGGCCTTCGAACAGCGAGACCTTGCCCCGGACCTTGACCGCCAAACCGTCCTTCAGCGCCTGGCGCACCCGGGCGGCGTTCTGCCGGAACAGTGCGCAACGCACCTGGGCGCCGCTGTCCTTGAGGGTGAAATAGATATGGCCGGATGCCGGGCGGGCGAGGTTGGAGATTTCGCCTTCGACCCAGATATTGCTGAACACATCTTCGAGCAGCACCCGGGCGCGGCCGTTGAGCTGGCTGACAGTGAGGACTTCGCGGTCGAGGCCCAGGCGTGAAAAGGGATCTTTAATCATGGGGGGCATGATAAAGGCATTCGACCGGCAATCTCTACGTTATGTCGTCGAACGCAGATTTTGTCTCCTGCCCGAATCTAATGTGGGAGCAGAGCTTGCTCGCGAAGGCGGCCGCGAGGGCGCTAAAAGCTTCGCGGGCAAGCTCCGCTCCCACACAAGCCCTGCTCCTATGAGTTTCGCGGTGTTTTCAAGGGCGTCGCAGATCTTCGCTGAACCTCTCGACAAACTGCGCCACCAGCGGCGTCGGCTCCTGGCGGCAGGCCAAGGCCAGGGTGCTCTGACAATCCGGGTCCTTGAGGGGCAGGAAATGGATATTCGTCGGTGCGATGTCCCGCATCGACTCGGGCAGCAGCGCAATACCGAACCCAGCCTGGATCAACTGCAATTGAGTGGTCTTGCGCGACACCACCCGCGCCGCCCGGGGAAAGAAACCCTGGCGCATGCACAGCTCGGCCGAGAGATAACTCAAGCCACCCCGCTGCGGATGCGGAATGGAAATAAAGGCTTCGTCCTTCAGCACCGCCAGGTCGATGCCCTCGGTCGAGCCCGCCAACGGATGATTCGGCGGCACCGCCAGCAGCAGGCGCTCGCTGAACAGCGGCAGGATCTGCACACCCTCGCGCTGGCGCAGTACCGGCAGGCGCAGCAGGCCGATGTCCAGTCGCCCCTCGGCCAGTTCTTCGAGTTGGGCTTCGGAGGACAGCTTGACGATATCCATCGACGCCCCCGGACTCTGCTCCAGAAAATGACTGATTGCCCGTAGCAATCGACCGCTCATCGGCACCGTGCTGGAATGACTCAGACGCAAGGTTCCCAGTTGTCCTTTGCCCACCTGGGTCGCCAACTCGCTGGCCTTGTTCAGTTCGCTCAACAGATTTCTTGCCCGCGGATAAAACGCCTCGCCTGCCGCGGTCAGTCTTGGCTGGCGCGCCGTACGTTCGAACAAGGGCGTCTGCAAATGATTTTCCAGTTCCTTGATCTGCCGGCTCAAGGCCGACTGCGCGATAAACAGGCGTTCGGCGGCGGCGCTGAAACTGCCGGATTCGGCGATTTCAACGAAGTAGCGCAGTTGGCGGGTGGAAATCACGAGTCATGCCTTTTCGAGATGGGTGGCGGGCTTTGAATATATTAGTCGCAAGGCTCGCCACTGGCTAAAGTCAATCGAACCCATTGTGGAAGTGTTCTTCATGAGTCTTGTTGCCCTATTGAACCAGTGGCCGTTCAGTGCCACCGATTGGCTGGTGGTGGAGCTGGGCGTGGCCTTGGCCTATATCGTTTTCGGCGTGGCCGGTTTTGGCACGGCGCTGGTGGCGGGGCCGATCCTGATCCTGTTTATGCCGCTGTCGAAAATCGTGCCCTTGCTGGTGCTGCTGGATTTCGTCGCGGCCTTTGGCAATCTGCTGCCTTCGCGCAAGGATGTCGCCAAACCCGAGTTGCTGCGGTTGCTGCCGTGCATGGCGGTGGGCTGCACCCTGGGGGTGATCTTCCTGTTGAACCTCAAGTCCGACATCCTGTTGCTGCTGATGGGCTTGTTTATCAGCGCCTATGCGGTCTACAGCCTGTTGGTCAAGGCGCGACCGACCCAACTGGCGGCGGGTTGGGCGGTGCCCATGGGCACGGTGGGCGGAATGTTCGGCGCGCTGTTTGGCAGCGGCGGCTTTCTTTACGCGATCTACCTCAACAGCCGCTTGCCCAAGGACGCGGCCCGCGCCACCCAAAGTGCGTTGATCAGTTGCAGCACGGTGGTGCGTCTGTCGCTATTCGTGATCGCCGGGGTCTATGCCGAGCTACCCTTATTGATGTTGGCGGTCTGTTTGCTGCCGGCAATGGCGCTGGGTCTCTGGATCGGCAGGCGTTTGACCCGCCGGCTATCGCGTGAGGCCTTCGTGCGCCTGGTGACCTGGTTGGTGCTGGCCAGTGGAATTGCCCTGATCACCCGTTACTTCAGCACTTGACCTCGGGGTTTCAGGGATTAAGCTGCCGGGTCGCAAACGCTCCAGGCCGTCCCCATGAATTCGCAAAGCATCATCGTCCCGAAGATTTCCACCTTGCCGGTCCATGAACCCCGGGCCCGGGCCGTCGTGCGCTGGCTGGTGCGCAAGAACATCATCGAGGAGCAACTGAGCACCTGCGGTCGCACCGGCAACCGCATGGCCCATGCCATCGCCCCGGGCGCCGCCAGCGTGGTCCTGCACCCGGATGCGCTGCCGTTCAATGAGCCGATCAACGGTCTGGAGATCGTCACCAAGCGCTGCATCTATACCCCGGCCAAGGGCTTTCTCGAAGAGGCGGGCTGCGCCGAGTGCCGCAAGGAAGTCGGCGAGGCGTTGTTCGACAGCCTCGAAGAGTGGATGCCGGGGCGCACCGAGAACTTTATCTGCCCGCTGTGCGGCCATGAAGACGATATCAACGGCTTTCTGTTCCTGCAGGAGTGCGCTTTTTCCAACCTCGGATTTATCTTCAACAACTGGGCCGAAGCCGGCTTCAAGCAGAGCTTTCTCGACGAGTTCGCCGACTGGCTGGATCAGCCGGTGGCCTGGGTAAAAGTGGAGCTTTAAATAAGCCAAGGTTTACATTGAGCCCAGGGGGTCATCTGAGTATAATGGCGCGCTTCCATTTTCCCGCTCGGGAGCCCCCGCGATGCTGCGTATCAGCCAAGAAGCTCTGACCTTCGACGACATTCTCCTAGTGCCCGGTTATTCCGAGGTACTCCCTAACGAAGTCAGTCTCAAGACCCGCCTTACCCGTGGCATCGAGCTGAATATTCCGCTGGTTTCCGCCGCCATGGATACCGTGACCGAAGCCCGTCTGGCCATTGCCATGGCCCAGGAAGGCGGTATCGGTATCATCCACAAGAACATGACCATCGAGCAGCAAGCTGCCGAAGTGCGCAAGGTCAAGAAGTTCGAAGCCGGCGTGGTCAAGGACCCGATCACCATCGAGGCCGATGCCACGGTGCGTGAACTGCTCGAACTGACCCGCATGCACAACATCTCCGGCGTGCCGGTGCTGCATGACGGCGACCTGGTCGGTATCGTCACCTCCCGTGACGTGCGTTTCGAAACCCGCATGGATGTCCCGGTTCGCGAAGTGATGACGCCCAAAGAGCGTCTGGTCACTGTCCGTGAAGGCGCGAACAAGAACGAAGTCCGCGAGTTGCTGCACAAGCACCGTCTGGAAAAAGTCCTGATCGTCGACGACAAGTTCGCCCTCAAGGGCATGATGACCGTCAAGGACATCGAAAAATCCAAGGCCTACCCGCTGGCCAGCAAGGACGACCAGGGTCGTCTGCGTGTCGGCGCCGCGGTCGGCACCGGTAAAGACACCGCCGATCGTGTGGCCGCACTGGTCCATGCCGGTGTCGACGTGGTGGTGGTCGACACCGCCCACGGTCACTCCAAGGGCGTGATCGACCGCGTGCGCTGGGTCAAGCAGAACTTCCCTGAGGTCCAGGTGATCGGCGGCAACATCGCCACCGGCGCTGCCGCCAAGGCACTGGCCGAAGCGGGCGCGGATGCGGTCAAGGTCGGTATCGGCCCTGGCTCGATCTGCACCACCCGTATCGTCGCCGGTGTCGGCGTACCGCAAATCAGTGCCATCGCCAACGTCGCCGCCGCCCTTGAAGGCACTGGCGTACCCTTGATCGCCGACGGCGGCATCCGTTTCTCCGGTGACCTGTCCAAGGCCATCGTGGCCGGTGCTTCCTGCGTGATGATGGGCTCGATGTTCGCCGGCACCGAAGAGGCGCCGGGCGAAATCGAACTGTTCCAGGGCCGTTCCTACAAGGCTTATCGCGGCATGGGTTCGCTGGGTGCGATGTCGCAGTCCCAGGGTTCTTCCGACCGCTACTTCCAGGACTCCTCCGCGGGTGCCGAGAAGCTGGTACCGGAAGGCATCGAAGGGCGCGTCCCCTACAAGGGCAGCCTGAGCGCCATCGTCCATCAACTGATGGGCGGCCTGCGCTCCTCGATGGGCTACACCGGTAGCGCCGATATCGAAGAAATGCGCACCAAGCCTGAATTCGTGCGTATCACCGGCGCCGGCATGGCCGAATCTCACGTTCACGACGTGCAGATCACCAAGGAAGCTCCAAACTATCGCGTAGGTTGATAGTGATCGCCTCCTGGCCGAGGTCGGGAGGCGATTGACGAATTTGAACCGGGGCTGTTGATGACAGCCCCGTGTTGTTTCTGACTTCACTGACGAGAATGACTCATGGCCCTCGACATTCACGCCCACCGCATCCTGATCCTCGACTTCGGTTCCCAGTACACCCAGCTGATTGCCCGCCGCGTGCGTGAAATCGGCGTGTACTGCGAACTGCATCCGTTCGACATGGACGACGAAGCGATTCGCGAATTCGCTCCAAAAGGCGTCATCCTCGCCGGCGGTCCCGAGTCCGTGCACGAAGCCAACAGCCCTCGCTGCCCGCAAGCCGTGTTTGACCTGGGCGTTCCGGTCTTCGGTATCTGCTACGGCATGCAGACCATGGCCGAGCAAATGGGCGGCAAGGTCGAAGGTTCCGAGCTGCGTGAATTCGGTTATGCCCGCGTTGATGTGGTCGGCAAGAGCCTCCTGCTCGAGGGTATCGAAGACCACGTCGACGCCGACGGCCTGTTCGGCCTCGACGTCTGGATGAGCCACGGCGACAAGGTCACCCGGATGCCGGAAGACTTCCACATCCTGGCCAGCACTCCGAGCTGCCCGATTGCCGGCATGTTCAACGACGACCTGCGTTACTACGGCGTGCAGTTCCACCCGGAAGTGACCCACACCAAGCAGGGCGGTCGCATCCTGTCGCGCTTCATCCTCGATATCTGCGGCTGCGAAGCACTGTGGACGCCATCGAAAATCGCTGAAGACGCCATCGCCAGCGTCCGTGCCCAGGTCGGCACCGACAACGTCCTGCTGGGCCTGTCCGGCGGTGTTGACTCCTCGGTGGTTGCGGCGTTGCTGCACAAGGCCATCGGCGACCAGCTGACCTGCGTCTTCGTCGACAACGGCCTGCTGCGCCTGCACGAAGGCGAGCAAGTGATGGCCATGTTCGCCGAGAACATGGGCGTCAAGGTGATCCGCGCCAACGCCGAAGAGCAGTTCCTGAACAACCTGGCCGGCGAGTCCGATCCGGAGAAGAAGCGCAAGATCATCGGTCGCACCTTCATCGACGTGTTTGATGCCCAGTCCAACAAACTGGACAACATCAAGTACCTGGCCCAGGGCACCATCTACCCGGACGTGATCGAGTCGGCTGGCGCGAAAAGCGGCAAGGCCCACGTGATCAAGTCCCACCACAACGTCGGTGGCCTGCCGGAAGAGATGAACCTCAAG
This sequence comes from Pseudomonas gingeri, assembly GCF_013385425.1. Classification (GTDB taxonomy): domain Bacteria; phylum Pseudomonadota; class Gammaproteobacteria; order Pseudomonadales; family Pseudomonadaceae; genus Aquipseudomonas; species Aquipseudomonas gingeri_D. The sequence continues at coordinate 436,395 of NZ_JACAQA010000004.1, forward strand.
CTGGTCGAGCCGCTGCGCGAGCTGTTCAAGGACGAGGTCCGTCGCCTTGGCCTGGAGCTCGGCCTGCCGTACGACATGGTCTACCGCCACCCGTTCCCGGGCCCGGGCCTGGGCGTGCGGATTCTCGGTGAAGTGAAGAAGGAATACGCCGACCTGCTGCGTCGCGCCGACCATATCTTTATCGAAGAACTGCGCAAGGCCGACTGGTACCACAAGGTCAGCCAGGCGTTCGTGGTGTTCCAGCCGGTGAAATCGGTGGGTGTGGTCGGTGATGGCCGTCGTTACGCCTGGGTCGTGGCCCTGCGTGCGGTGGAAACCATCGACTTCATGACCGCCCGTTGGGCGCACCTGCCGTACGAGCTGCTGGAAACCGTCAGCGGCCGGATCATCAACGAAATCGAAGGCATCTCCCGCGTTACCTACGACGTGTCGAGCAAGCCGCCGGCGACGATTGAGTGGGAATGATGGCTTCATCCTCGCGTCAGTGGGGTGAAGAATAGGCGCTTTAGCCCAATGCCAGTCAGTCACGCTGACTGGCATTTTCATTTGTGCTCGGATGCTTCGGGGATTCAAGTCTGATGGTCTTTGGAGGCATCACACTCCGACAAAATTGCACTCATTACTCTGATCGCCTGGTGAGCTGATAGGCGCTTATAGTCTGTGCTTCGCTGCTAAATCAGCGAACGGATTTCGCAGTCCGTACACATTCTAACCAGCAGCGCCGCAAGCCTGTTGTTGGCGTTTTCTCTCGCCTCCAATAAGCTTCCATGGCGACTGTGCGTGGGAGACCTTCGGGTCTGCCGGGTTTATGGTTGGAATTACCGGTCTGCGAACCCGCGCACAGTTGCCACCCATTTCGTTTCTCGATAGCCATGCGCCCTTGGTCGACCTGCATGCCTGCGTCAGCGAGCGCATCGGTGCCTTGGGTAATATCCTGAGTCTTTTTTCTTGTTGTAGCTTGAATGACAGCGATCCACGCGACATTGCTTCTATCGCCAACATCAGTCGAATCCTGTTGCAGGACGTCAATGATGTCTTCGCGGTGATTCAACGGCGTGGCCTGATGGCAGAGCGGCGCGTCTGCTGATTTTTACAACATGCTATCCCGAGAGGGAAATCCAGGCTGACGCAACTATTAGGAAAATCCTAATAGTTCGCCAGGAGAAGGCTCGTCGGATCAAGCGTGCCGCTGCGAGGTTTGAGGCGCGCGCGTTATCTCTTTGAAAATGGGTTCCCATCGGGTGAGAGGCAAAGGCCTTACTTGATAAAGCCTCTGATCGCCGCAATCGTCGGCACCGGCGCCTCTTCCATCAGCCAGTGACCCGCATCGGGAATCACCACCTCGGTGACATCGGTGGCGGCATTGCGCATCACGATGGCTTCGTTCGCGCCAAAGGACTTGGCGCCCCCTATTGCCAGCACCGGCATGTTCAGCTTGTTGCCCATCACCTTCTGGTTCTGCTCCGCGTCCTGGTTGATACTCAGGAACTGCGCGAATGCCGAATGCATTGCACCTGGGCGAGCATAGAACCGGGTGTAGTGCTGGCGGGTCGCTTCGTCGATTTTCGCGGGATTGCCAGCGAACTCGTTCCAGAATCGATCCAGATAAATGCGTTCGCGACCAGCAACCAGGCGTTCGGCATCCTTCCCACCGAAATTGAAATGCCACAGCGCAGGCATCCGTACGATCTGATCCCACGGTGGGATACCCGGTACCGGGGCATCCATCACGACCAGGCGATCAGTTTTGTCCGGGTAGCGAGCAGCATAGGCGTAGGCGACCATGGTGCCGATGTCATGCCCGACTATCGCGGCATGGTCGATCCCCAGCTTGCCCAGCACGGCGCGGATATCCGCCGCCTGGTTCCATTTGTCGTAACCCCCTTCAGGATGAGACGACAGCCCCATGCCACGCAGGTCGGGTACGACCACGGTATGGGTCTTGGCCAACTCGGCCGCCAACGGAGACCACATATCGCCAGTGTCGCCAAAGCCGTGGATCAGTACGACCGCTGAGCCTTGTCCGCCAGTCACGACATGGAGGGTCGCGCCGTTGGCTTGAATCTCTTGGGCGTGGAAGGACTTGGGGAATGGCCGGACTTCGGCGGCTGCCGGCAGGGCCAGAGCCAATGCGATCGCAGTCGCGGCAAAGTATTTGAGCATGATGGACTCCTGACCCTGCGGGGATGGCCACTTGGCAATCACTGTTAGCCCGAGGGAGTGACGCCAGTGTGGCCCCGGGCAATTCGAAGGAGTAGCCTTCGAATTCCTGATCAGGATTTCGGAAAAACCGAACAATCATGAAGCTCGATGGAATTGCGACCTTTGTGATGGTCGCCGAATGCAAGTCCCTGACTGAGGCCGCTCTCAGGCTCCGTGTATCCCGATCCGTGGTGAGCGATCGAATTGCCGAGCTCGAAAAAGAACTGGGCACCCGCCTGCTGCAGAGAACGACCCGCAAGATTTCAGTGACTGAAGACGGGCATGAGTTTCTGCGGCGCGCAATCCGAATCGTAAAGGAGGTCGAGGAGGCGTCAGCCGCCATGTCCAAGCGCCGGGATACGCTTTCCGGCTCGCTGCGGATCTCGGCTCCTGTGACATTTGGGCGAATGCATCTTGGGCCGGCCTTGTACCCCTTTATGGCGCAGCACCCGGATATACAGATCACGCTGGATTTGAATGATCGTCGGGTGGACCCCTCCGCTGACGGGTTTGACGCCATCGTGCGGCACGGCGTGATCCAGGACCGCTATCTTGTGGCCTGGACGTTGGCCACCAGCCGGCGTGTCCTTGTCGCGTCGCCGGAATACCTGACGCGCAATGGCAAACCGACCACCCCTGCTGAGCTGGAAGGGCATCGAGGTATTTTCTACTCGAATCGCGGTGGTGCGGATTGGCGTTTCATGCAGCAAGGACACACCCTCATCGTCCATGGCCGGTCCGATTTGGTGCTCAACAATGGGGACCTGATGCGGGATGCGGCGGTGGCCGGTCTGGGCATTACCTTGCTGCCGCAGTTCATTGTCGGCGAGGCTCTCAAGGCCGGCTCCCTGGTGAAGATCGATATCGGCATAGAGGCTGAGCAGGAGTTCATCTATATCGCACATCCTGACGGTCAGCGCCCCTCGGCGAAGCTCAGGGCGCTGGCGGACTGGCTTCGTGAGGCATTTGGGAGCCCTCCTTATTGGGATGCGGTTTGAAGCGTTCATCCAGCCCTCGCAACACCTCGTAAATACCTCGCTGAGCCTCGACGCCATCCCTCCCTACACTCAAGAAACCGGCACTGAACTGAAGTGCCGGGAGTGTCATTTTTTGTCGACAAATGGATTTGGTTGTCAGTTGACAACCATTGCGCGTGGCGCAAGACTGGAGGCTATGGATGGCTAGAACAAGACACCCGATCAAGGAGATCGAGAACGTACTGCGTTATGCAGAGGAATTTGGCTGGCGAATCAAAGTAGGTGGTTCGCATGCCTGGGGCAGGATGTACTGCCCGCTTAACAGTGGGCTGTGCCGTTGCCAGGATCACTGTATCACCAGCATATGGAGTACGCCGCGTGACCTGATCAGTCATGCCCGCAATTTGCAGCGGGTGGTTGATGGTTGTGTCATCAACCACGCTAATGGCGATCCCCTGATCGCTTCTCCCAAGGAGTAGAACCATGGAGTATGAATTCACCCTGAGGTACCAGCTCTCGGAGCAGAACAACGATCCGGATGTATTGATTGAGCTCTTGTTTGAGTGCGGTTGCGATGACTCACTGATCGGCTGCGGAATCCCTGGAAGGCTGGCGCTGAAGTTCTCCCGGGATGCCGACAGCGCCGCTCAGGCATTGCTTAGCGCTTTGCAGGACGTCAAGCGCGCTATCCCCGATGCCCGACTTATCGAGGTCGTGCCGGATCTGGTCGGCCTTTCAGATATCGCCGATATCGTCGGTGTTTCGCGGCAGAACATGCGCAAGCTCATGCTCAGTCATGGCGCGTCATTTCCGTTGGCGGTCCACGAAGGCAGCGCTTCCGTCTGGCACCTGGCGGAAGTCCTGGGCTGGCTCGAAGGTCGGGGATATGACCTTGAGCCTCTTATGATTGAAACCGCGCGGGCGGCCCAGGACATCAATCTCACCAAAGCCACCAGCAAGCTCGGCGTGGTCAACCCCGAGTGGATGGCGCTGGTGTCATGAATTCCCCGTCATCAACGGCTCAGCGTCTTGCCACATCCGAAAAGTAGAACTTGTCCAGGGTGTGCCGCGACTCGGTGTATTCGAACTGCCGGCCGTCCTGCAAAAACGTCTGGTTCTTCACCACGATCACATGGCTGGCCCCATCCAGGTCCAGGTGCAGCACATCGTCCCGGCTGCAACGGGCCGCCTCGATGGTGCGCTGGGCAAAGCTGATGCTCAGTTGCAGGGTTTTCTCGATATAGGCATAGATCGACTGTTCGGCGATCTCCCGGGTCAGGCCGGGGATCAGGTCGGCGACGAAATAGTTGATGTCGAGGATGATCCGCTTGCCGTCGATCCGCCGCACCCGCTTGATGCGAATCACCGAACTGCCCGGTTCGGCATCCAGGCGTTCCTGAAGCGAGCCCTCAAGGGCGATCTCGCTGAACTCCACCACTTCGGTGCCAATATTGCTGCCAAGACTGGAGTGGGCCTCCTGGAAACTGACGATGCCGCCCAATTGAAACTCGATCGGGCTGCGTGACAGCACGAAGGTGCCCTTGCCATGGATCTTCTGGGCGAAACCGCGTTCCTGCAGTTGCTCGATGGCCTTGCGCACGGTGCCGCGGCTGGCCTGGTAGCTGTCCATCAGTTCGGTTTCCGACGGCAGTCGGGCGCCTTTTTCCAATTGCTCTGTGGTAATGCTGGCAAGCAGATCACTGTAGATCTGGTTGTATTTGCTCATGCTGGTCGCTCTGGATCGAAAGTACTCGCCAACAGGGTAGCCGACGCTATGTGCTGTGATCCTGAACCTTAAGGGCAGGCCGAAACTTTGTCCATTTGTCGGATCTTTTACCGATAAATCCATAACTCGTCTGTACGAGTTATTGCTTTAACTCGTACAGACGAGTATTTTTCATTCCTGTGTGCTGCCAACACCCTCCAATAACAAGAAACAGTGGAAGAAAAGCATGAGCCACGACTATCCGAATATCGCCCGCGAGCTGCTGCAAGGCCTCGGTGGCGCTGAAAACCTCGAGCAGGCCGCTCACTGTGTCACCCGTCTGCGTCTGGCCCTCAAGGACCCGAGCCTGGTCGACAAGGCCGCGTTGTCCAATATCGACCTGGTGAAAGGCACCTTCTTCACCGGCGGCTTGTTCCAGATCGTCATCGGTCCGGGGGAAGTGGAGCGGGTCTACGCCGCCTTGCGCGAAATCACCGGGCTGGCCGCCTCGACCATCGCCGACGTCAAGCAGAAGAGCGCCGACAAGATCAACGCGGTACAGCGTCTGGTGCGGGTGTTCTCCGATGTGTTCATGCCGATCCTGCCGGCGCTGATCATTGCCGGCCTGCTGATGGGGGTGAACAACCTCATGGGCGCCAAGGGCATGTTCATCGACGGCAAGACCCTGCTGGAGGCCTATCCGTCCCTGGATGGTGTGTGGAGCCTGATCAACCTGATGGCCAACACCTCCTTCGTGTTCCTCCCGGCCCTGGTCGGCTGGTCGGCGGCCAAGCGGTTTGGCGGCAGTGAAATCCTCGGCATCGTGCTCGGCCTGATGCTGGTGCACCCCGACCTGCTCAATGCCTGGAACTACGGCAAGGCGGTCGCCGGCCTGGACGGCCAGAGCCTGCCGTACTTCAACATCTTCGGCTGGTTCCGGATCGAGAAGGTTGGCTACCAAGGGCAGATCCTGCCGATCCTGATGGCCGCCTATGTCATGAGCGTCATCGAGAAATGGCTGCGGGCGCGGGTGCCGAATGCCATTCAACTGCTGGTGGTGCCGATTACCACCATCGTCGTGACCGGCGTGCTGGCCCTGGCGGTCATCGGCCCGGTGACCCGTCACCTGGGCATCCTGATCACCGAAGGCGTGGTCATGCTGTTCGATGTGGCCCCGGTGCTCGGCGGCGCGATCTTCGGCCTGCTCTACGCGCCACTGGTGATCACTGGCATGCACCACATGTTCCTCGCGGTGGACCTGCAACTGATCGCCACCCAGGGCGGCACCTTTATCTGGCCGATGATCGTCATGTCCAACCTGGCCCAGGGCAGCGCGGCACTGGCGGTGTTCTACATGAGCCGCAATGCACGGGACCGCAGCATGGCGTCGACCTCGGCGATCTCCGCCTACTTCGGCATCACGGAGCCGGCGATGTTCGGCGTCAACCTGCGCTACAAGTTTCCGTTCTATGCCGCGCTGATCGGTTCGGCGCTGGGCAGCATCTTCCTCTCGCTGAACAAGGTCCAGGCCTCGGCCATCGGCGTGGGTGGCCTGCCGGGCTTTATCTCGATTATTCCGCAATACATCCCGATGTTTATCGTCGGCATGGTCATCGCCATGGTCGTGCCGTTCGTGCTGACCTGCGGGTTGAGCCTGAAAATCGTCCGGCCCGGCTACCGCGTCGCCTGATCCGGCAGCGTCAGCGCGAGGGTGCTCGCGCTGACGCCGCAAAACACCACACAGCTACCACTGGCACTACCAAGGAATCCCCATGCAAGACTGGCAGCGTTCGGTGATCTACCAGATCTACCCGAAAAGTTTCTACAGCCACTCAGGCCAGGCCACCGGCGATCTGCTGGGGGTGGTCGACAAGCTCGACTACCTCAAGTGGCTGGGCGTCGATTGCCTGTGGATCACGCCGTTCCTGCGTTCGCCGCAGCGTGACAACGGCTACGACATAAGCGACTACTACGCCATCGACCCGAGCTACGGGACCATGGCCGACTGCGACCTGCTGATCGCCGAAGCCGGCAAGCGTGGCATCACGCTGATGCTCGATATCGTGGTCAACCACACCTCCATCGAGCACGAATGGTTCCGCCAGGCCCGCAGCAGCCTCGACAACCCGTACCGGGACTTCTACATCTGGCGCGACCAGCCGAACAACTGGGAGTCGAAGTTCGGCGGCAATGCCTGGGAGTACGAGGCCCAGACCGGCCAGTATTACCTGCACCTGTTCGACCACACCCAGGCCGACCTGAACTGGGACAATCCCCAGGTACGCCAGGAAGTGTTCAAGATGATGCGCTTCTGGCGCGACAAGGGTGTCGGTGGTTTCCGCCTGGATGTGATCAACCTGATCTCCAAGCCCGCCGACTTTCCCGAGGACGCCAGCGACGGCCGCCGTTTCTACACCGACGGTCCGAACGTGCACGATTACCTGCAGGAAATGCATCGCGAAGTCTTCGAAGGCCATGACCTGATCAATGTCGGCGAAATGTCCTCCACCAGCCTTGCGCACTGCATCCGCTATTCGCATCCGCAGTCCCGCGAGCTGTCGATGACCTTCAATTTCCATCACCTGAAGGTCGATTATCCGAACATGGAGAAATGGGTTCGCGCCGATTTCGATTTCCTCGAACTCAAGCGCATCCTCTCCGACTGGCAGACCGGCATGCAGGCCGGTGGTGGCTGGAATGCGCTGTTCTGGTGTAACCACGACCAGCCGCGGGTGGTCTCGCGCTTCGGTCATGACGGTGAATACCGGGACGTGTCGGCGAAGATGCTCGCCACCGCGTTGCATTTCCTCCAGGGCACGCCGTACATCTATCAAGGCGAAGAGCTGGGCATGACCAATCCGGGCTTCGAGTCCATCGAGCAGTACCGCGATGTCGAGACCCTGAACATCTACCGGCTCAAGCGCGAGGCCGGCGAGTCCGAAGCCCGGAGCATGGCGGCGATCATGCAGAAATCCCGCGACAACAGTCGCACGCCGATGCAATGGAATGCGCAGCCGAATGCCGGTTTCAGCACGGCCCAACCCTGGATCGATGTGCCGCCGAATGCGGCCTGGATCAACGTCGACAAGCAGTTCGACGATGCCGGCTCGGTGCTGCATCACTACCGCGACCTGGTCGGTTTGCGGCGCAGCGAAGCGCTGATGGTGGACGGCGTCTACCGCCAGTTGTTGCCCGATCATCCACGGGTCTGGGCCTATGTGCGGGAAGGGCAGGGCGAGCGACTGTTGGTGGTGAACAACTTCTATGCCGAGCCTTGCGAAATGGCGTTGCCCGAAGGCGTTTTCATCGACGGCCAGAGCCAGCGTCTGGTGATCGGCAACTACATCGACGACGTGCCGCGTAGCCGATATCTGTCGCTGAAACCTTACGAATCTTTTGTATTGCACCTGTCAGAAAAGTAAGACGTTTCATTCATTAAATGCCGTTCGCATCAAATCGTGCGCGGGAGAGCCGCGCCCGATAATCAACAAGCACTACAGAATAAAAATAATGGGGGAGCCAATGAAAACAACAATAAATCGCGGTCTTGTGGTGTCTTGTGTATGCCTGGGATTGCCATTCTCGGCCCAGGCCCTGGAGTTCGCCGGTTACTTGCGTAGCGGCCTGGGCGGTTCGACCGGCGGCGGCTCGCAAAGCTGTTTCCATTTGCCTGGTGCGCAATCCAAGTATCGCCTGGGTAACGAGTGTGAACAGTACGGGGAGCTTGAGTTGCGCCAGGACGTGCTGAAACTCGATGACGGGTCGGTGGTCAGCGTCGACGGGATGGCGTCGCTGTACAACAAGTACGATCACAATCCCAGTTTCGACGGTGACAACGGCACGGTGCGGATGCCGCAGATGTTCGCCAAGTGGTCGAACCTGCCCTCGCTCAATGGCGGCTCGGTGTGGGCCGGGCGGCGTTACTACAAGCGTAACGACATCCATATCTCCGACTTCTACTACTGGAACCAGAGCGCCACGGGCGGTGGTATCGAGAATGTGAAGATCGGCGACCTGAAATACAGCTATGCCTTCTCGCGCAAGGACAACCTGTACCAGAAGGACTATATCAATCGTCACGACTTCAACGTCGCCGGCTTCAAGACCAATACCGATGGCGAAGTGGAGCTCGGTGCCAGTTACCTCGACGCGCCGAATCGCCGCGATACCCATCAGGGTTGGGCCATCACCGCGCAGCATGTGCAGAAGAACTTCCTCGGCGGCAAGAACAAGTTCGCCCTGCAATACGGCGAGGGGCCGGGTACCGGGCTGGGCTACACCGGCGATCCGACCCTGGACACCAGCAACAAGAGCTACCGCGCGGTCGAGTTTTTCGACTGGCAGATCACCCGACAATTCGGCGGGCAGATCGAGGCCGTGTACCAGAAGGACATTCGTCCCGACGGCCAGGGCCAGAACTGGATCTCCCTGGGGGTACGTCCGACCTACGCCATTACCGAGCAGTTCAAGTTGGTGACCGAACTGGGCCATGACCAGATCGAGGCGCCGGGCGGTACCCGCAAGCTCAGCAAGTTTACCTTCGCCCCTACCTGGTCACCCAGAGGTCCGGATTTCTGGACTCGGCCCGAGATACGCCTCTACTACACCTATGCCAGTTGGAACGCGGCGGCCCAGCGTGCGGCCAATCAGTTCGATGCGGGGTCGGCGTTGTCCGATACCGGTAGTTTCGGCAGCGCCCTGCATGGCTCCAATTTCGGTGTGCAGGTCGAGTATTGGTGGGAATAAGTCCTATGCTGGCGTGGCCTTCGCCGCGCCGGCGCTTCAAAGAACAATGATAAAGGTGATGTCATGACCGCAACCTCTTCCCTGGAACTGCTCGCGCCCCTGTCCGGGGTGCTGATCGAACTGGATCAGGTGCCTGATCCGGTGTTCTCCAGTCGCATGATCGGCGATGGCCTGTGCATCGACCCGACGTCTTCGGTGCTCTGCGCACCGTTGGCCGGGGTGGTGAGCAATGTCCAGGCCAGCGGCCATGCCATCAGCATTACCGACGACCAGGGTGTGCAGGTGCTGATGCATATCGGCCTGGACACCGTGCAGCTTCAGGGCAAGGGCTTCACCGCCCTGGTCCGCGAAGGTGAGCGGGTGACGGCCGGGCAGGCGTTGATCGAGTTCGATGTCGACTACATCGCCTTGCACGCCCGCAGTCTGTTGACCCTGGTGTTGGTGGTCAGTGGCGAGACGTTCACCCGGCTGGCTCCGGCCAGTGGTTTGATTGAAAGCGGCGCGCCACTGTTGCGGATCGAGCACAACGGCGCATCGGCGGGCCCGGTGGTGGAAGAGGAAGGCGAGGCGTTGTTCTCAAGCCCGGTGACCTTGCCCAACGCCAACGGTCTGCACGCCCGTCCGGCGGCGGTGCTGGCCCAGGCGGCCAAGGGTTTTGCCGCGAGCATCGTGGTGCATCGGCGCCAGGACAGCGCGAATGCCAAGTCCCTGGTGGCGATCATGGCCTTGCAGACGGTGCGTGGCGATGTGTTGCAGGTCAGTGCGGTGGGCGAGGATGCCCAGGCCGCCATCGACGCGTTGGCGGCCTTGCTGGCCGAGGGGTGTGGTGAGTCGGTCGAGCCTGCGGCGGTGATCGATATCCCCGTGGTGGTCGAGGCGTCTTCGCCGAGCCTGTTGCGCGGCGTTTGTGCTTCGCCGGGTTCGGCGTTCGGTCGGGTGGTGCAGGTGGCTGAACAGCGGCTGGAAGTTCCGGAATTCGGTTCCGACGAGCCCCATGAGCGCGCATCGCTCGAACGGGCTCTGGACGAGGCGACCCAGGCCTTGCAGCGGCTGCGGGACAACACCGAGGGCAGCGCCCAGGCGCAGATTTTCCGCGCGCATCAGGAATTGCTGGAAGACCCGAGCCTGCTGGAGCAGGCCCGGGTCCTGCTCGCCCAGGGTAAAAGCGCGGCGTTCGCCTGGCGCCAGGTCACCGAGGACACCTGCGCGCTGTTCGAACGCCTGGGCAGCAGCTTGCTGGCGGAGCGCGCGCTGGATTTGAAGGACGTCGGCCAGCGTGTGCTGCGGCTGATTCTCGGGGTCGAGGAGCGGGTCACCGAGATGCCGGACGACGCCATCCTGATTGCCGAGCAACTGACCCCGTCGCAAACGGCCGCACTCGATACCCGTCGGGTCCTCGGCTTCGTCACCGTCGGTGGTGGGGCGACCAGCCATGTGGCGATCCTGGCCCGGGCATTCGGTTTGCCGGCGCTCTGTGGTTTGCCCGCTGAGGTCCTGAAGGTGCCCGCCGGTACCCAGGTGCTGCTCGATGCCGACCTCGGGCGCCTGCACCTGATGCCGGAAGAGGCGGATGTGCAACGCCTGCTGGTCAAGCGCCAGGAGCAACGCCAGCGTCACCAGCGCGAGAAGGAGCAGGCGTCCGAGGCGGCGCGTACCCGTGACGGTCACCATTTCGAGGTGACCGCCAACGTCGCCTCGCTGCAAGAGGTGGAGCAGTCGTTGACCCTGGGCGGTGAGGGGGTCGGCTTGCTGCGTTCCGAGTTTCTCTATCTGGAGCGCCAGAGCGCGCCGAGTGTCGAGGAGCAGGCCGCGACCTATTCGGCTATTGCCCGGGCTCTGGGGCCGCAGCGCAACCTGGTGGTGCGGACCCTCGACGTCGGCGGCGACAAGCCCCTGGCCTACGTACCGATGGATACTGAAGCCAACCCTTTCCTCGGTATGCGCGGGATTCGCCTGTGCCTGCAACGCCCGGAACTGCTGCGTCAGCAATTGCGGGGGATTCTCGCCTGTGCCGGCCTGACCCAGTTGCACATCATGCTGCCGATGATTACCCAACTGTCCGAGTTGCGGCAGGCGCGCCAGTTCCTCGAGGATGAGGCCCTGGCCCTGGGCCTCAAGGCGTTGCCGAAACTGGGGATCATGATCGAAGTGCCGGCGGCGGCCCTGATGGCCGATCTGTTCGCCCCCGAGGTGGACTTCTTTTCCATCGGCACCAATGACCTGACCCAATACACCCTGGCCATGGACCGTGATCACCCGCAACTGGCGAGCCAGGCCGACAGCCTGCACCCGGCGGTATTGCGCCTGATCGCCACCACCGTGAAAGCCGCCCATGCCCATGGCAAGCCGGTCAGCGTGTGTGGCGCGCTGGCCTCCGAGGCGCTGGCGGTGCCGGTGTTGCTGGGCCTGGGCGTGGATGAGCTGTCGGTCAGCGTACCGCTGATTCCGGCGATCAAGGCGGCGGTCCGCGAGGTCGAGTTGACGGAGTGCCAAGTGTTGGCCCAACGAATTCTTGGCCTGGAAAACGCCGGGCAGGTGCGTGAAGCCCTGCTCGATCATCAACACACCACGGCGCTGCAGCCGCGGGTCCTGGAGAACTGAACATGTTCGAGAAATTTCAGCGGGCATTCTGGAAAGCCCTGACACCGGACCTGGTGGCGGATCAACCGAGTACGCCGGTTGCCACGGCAGAAGAGGCGTTGCGCCCGGAGATCGTCGCGGCCCTGGGTGGCGAAGGCAATCTCAAGTCCCACCAGCGCGTGGCCCTGACACGCCTGCGTGTGGCCTTGAATGACAGTGCCCGGATCGATCAGTCGGCATTGCGGGCGGCGGGTGTCGCCGGGGTGATGATATTGGCCGGTGGCGTGACCCATTTGTTGCTGGGCCTGGACTGATTTTCTTACGGTTTCGCAACTGCGGGTGTATCGTATTCGCCTTTTGCGCGCCCTGGTGCGCGGCTGAATAGGTGAGGTGGTTGCGTTCATGTCCTTTACCCGTCGACAGATACTCGGTGGACTGGCCGGTCTTGCAGTGGTGGGCGTTGGCGCCGGCGGTGCATCGCGTTACTGGTTGGGGAAAATGGCCGACGCCGATGCCGGCCATGACTATGAGCTGATCGCCGCGCCCCTGGACGTCGAGCTGGTGGCCGGGCATCAAACCCCGGCCTGGGCTTTCGGCCCGTCGGCGCCGGGCACCGAGTTGCGGGTGCGTCAGGGCGAGTGGCTGCGGGTGCGCTTTATCAACCACCTGCCGGTGGCCACCACCATTCACTGGCACGGTATCCGCCTGCCGCTGGAAATGGACGGCGTGCCCTACGTGTCGCAACTGCCGGTATTGCCCGGTGAATACTTCGACTACAAGTTCCGCGTCCCGGACGCCGGCAGCTACTGGTATCACCCCCACGTCAACAGCAGTGAGGAACTGGGGCGCGGGCTGGTCGGCCCGCTGATCGTCGAAGAGCGCGAGCCCAGCGGTTTCCAGCACGAACGCACCTTGAGCCTGAAAAGCTGGCACGTCGATGACGCTGGCGCCTTCGTGCCTTTCAGCATTCCCCGTGAAGCCGCGCGTGGGGGCACGGCGGGGCGCCTGTCGACCGTCAATGGCGTGTCGCAAGCCGTGGTCGACTTACCGGCCGGACAGATCACCCGGGTTCGCCTGCTCAACCTCGACAACACCCTGACTTACCGCCTCAATATCCCCGGTGTCGAAGCGCGGATCTATGCGCTGGATGGCAACCCGGTGGAGCCGCGTCCGTTGGGCAAGGAATACTGGCTGGGACCGGGGATGCGCATCTGCCTGGCGATCAAGGCGCCGGCGGCTGGTGAAGAGCTATCGCTGCGTAACGGTCCGGTGCGTCTGGCGACCTTTCGTTCGGTGGCCGACAGCGGCATGGCGACCGACTGGCCGAAGGCCTTGCCGGCCAATCCGATAGCCGAGCCGGACCTGGCGAACGCAGAAAAGCTCAACTTCAATTTCGAATGGGTTGGCTCGGTTTCGGTGAACGTCGATAATGGCCAGCCGCCGAGTCTCTGGCAGATCAATGGCAAGGCCTGGGACATCACCGACAAGACCTGCGCCGACCGACCCATCGCCAAGCTGGTGAAGGGCAAGAGCTATATTTTCGAATTGAAGAACATGACCCAGTATCAGCACCCGATCCACTTGCATGGCATGAGCTTCAAGGTCATCGCCTCGAACCGCAAGGCGATCACGCCATACTTCACCGACACCTACCTGCTGGGCAAGAACGAGCGGGCGCGGGTAGCGTTGGTGGCGGATAACCCGGGGGTGTGGATGTTCCATTGCCATGTGATCGACCATATGGAAACCGGCCTGATGGCCGCCATCGAGGTGGCCTGATGCGTCAGATACGGCCGGCGCCGATCATCGACCGCAGCCGCGACCAGGACTTCATGCGTGACGCCCTGGAGCTGGCCGCCCAGGGCGCGCTGTTGGGCGAGGTGCCGGTGGGCGCGGTGCTGGTGCAGGACGGCGAGATCATCGGACGCGGTTTCAATTGCCCGATCAGTGGCAGCGATCCGAGCGCCCATGCCGAGATGGTCGCCATCCGCGCCGCCGCCCAGGCGCTCGACAACTACCGGCTGCCGGGCAGTACGCTGTACGTGACCCTGGAGCCGTGCAGCATGTGCGCCGGGTTGATCGTGCATTCGCGGATTGCACGGGTGGTCTATGGTGCACTGGAACCCAAAGCGGGGATCGTGCAGAGCCAGGGGCAGTTCTTTACCCAGGACTTTCTCAATCACCGGGTGTTGTTCGAAGGCGGCGTCCTGGCTGAGGAGTGCGGGACGATCCTCAGCGAGTTCTTCAAGGCCCGCAGAAGCAAGTCCTGAGTAGGGTTGTTGTGGGGGCCTGTCTTGAGGGCCCTTTCGCGGCGGTGCGGCGTCCCGACAAGCTCCGCTCCCACAGTATTTGAGTCGAATCGGAATATTGTGTACGACACAAAACCTGTGGGAGCGGAGCTTGCCCGCGAAGGCGTCAGATCTGACACCGCCTACTTGCGGGCGACCATCACCGCCCGCATCGGCGCCGGCAGCCCTTCGATGGTCTTGCTGTGATCCTCCGGATCCAGGAAGTCACTCAACGACTGATACTTCATCCACTCGGTCCCGCGCTGTTCCTGCACCGTGGTCACGCTCACATCGACACAGCGCACATCGCTGAACCCGGCGCGCCGCAGCCAGCGTTCCAGCGCCGGCACTGACGGCAGGAACCAGACATTGCGCATCTGCGCGTAACGATCTTCCGGCATCAGCACCTGATGCTCGTCACCTTCCACCACCAGGGTTTCCAGCACCAGTTCGCCGCCCTTGACCAGGCAATCCTTGAGCGCCAGCAAATGCTCGATGGGCGAGCGCCGATGGTAGAACACGCCCATGGAAAACACCGTGTCGAAGCCTTCCAGCTCGGCCGGCAGGTCCTCGAATGGGAACGGCAGGTGCCAGGCCGACGGCTCCGACAAATAGCGTTGCACCGCCTGGAACTGGCAGAAGAACAGCCAGTTCGGATCGACGCCGACCACCGTGTCCGCGCCGGCCCCGAGCATGCGCCACATGTAGTAGCCGTTGCCGCAACCGACATCGAGAATGCGCTTGCCCTTGAGGTCCAGGTGCGGGGCGACCCGCGACCACTTCCAGTCCGAGCGCCATTCGGTGTCGACATGCACGCCGAACAGATCGAACGGGCCTTTGCGCCACGGGCACAAGCCCATCAGCGCCGTGCGCATCTGCGCGCGGGTGGCCTCGTCGCAATCCGTGTCCAGGGTCAGGCCATTCAGCAGATCGACCTGGGTCGGCTGGATCTTCGGCAGCGCATCGAGCGCACTCTGCCAGCGTTCCAGGTCGCCATGACCTTTTTCCATGCGGGCATCGAGTTGCGCTTGCAGGCCGTTGGCCCATTCGGCCAAAGGGGTGCCAGCCAGACGGCGGGCGAGGGGAGACAGATCGATCATGGCAGGGCAATCAACGAGGCAAAGTTAAGGCATTGGAACCAGGGCACGACTTTCGAGAAACCTGCGGCCAGCAGGCGTTCGCGGTGCTCTTCGAGGCTGTCGGGTTTCATGACGTTTTCGATGGCGCTGCGCTTCTGGGCAATTTCCAGTTCGCTGTAGCCATTGGCGCGCTTGAAGGCGACGTGCAGGTCGGTGAGCAGCGCGTGTTCTTCGGGATCATTGAAGCGCAGTTTCTCCGAGAGAATCAGCGCGCCGCCGGGCAGCAAGGCCTGGCGGATACGCCCGAGCAGGGCCTGGCGCTGTTCGGGGGCGATAAATTGCAGGGTGAAGTTCAGCGCCACCACCGAGGTCGGCTGGAATTCCAGGGCGAGGATATCGCCCTCGATCACGTCCACCGGCAGCAGCTCCTGGAACATCGAGTCCTGGCCGTTGAGGTATTGGCGGCAGCGTTCGACCATGGCCGCGGAGTTATCCACCGCGATCACCCGGCACCCGTCGCTGCGTACGTGACGGCGCAGGGCCTGGGTCACTGCGCCGAGGGAGCTGCCCAGATCGTAGAGCACGCTGTGGGGCTGGGCGAACTGCGCGGCGAGCACGCCGAGGTTCTCGACAATGGTCGGGTAGCCGGGCACCGAGCGCTTGATCATGTCCGGGAAGACCCGCACCACGTCTTCGTTGAAGGCGAAGTCCGGCACCTGGGCCAGGGGCTGGGCGAAAAGGCGATCGGGTTCTTTGCTCACGACGGTTCCGGCGGATGCTGAAAAGGCCGGCATTTTAGCCAAGTTGGCGCCGCGATGCGCGCTTTGTCGGATAAAACGCCAAGCCTGCACGCCCCGAAAACTAAAACTGTAGGAGCGAGCTTGCTCGCGATGGGCGTCAACGATAACGCGGGGTATCTGGATGCCAGTGGTGTCCTTGCGTTCATCGCGAGCAAGCTCGCTCCTACAGAAGGGCAGAAGGGCAGAAGAGTAGAGGAGTAGAGGAGCAGGCTGCGTTCAGCGCGGCTTCTGGCTGAAGGCCGAGGCCGCAATGCCCCATTGTCCCAGCCAGTAGGCAATGATGATCAGGTAGGGCGCGGCGGCGAACTTGACCACGAAACGATCGATACCGATCAGGCTGTCGGAGAAGGCGAAGGTCAGGGCGCCGGCCGCCGCCAACAGCGCGGAGCGCTTGGGCACATCGGTACCCAGGCGGGCCAGGGCGCGCCAAAGCATGGCGCTGATGGCCAGCGCATAAATCGTGACCGGGATCAGCAGGTCGCCCAGTCCCTTGGACATCAGGATCCCCAGCAACCCGACGCCGATCAGCAGGGCCAGCAACAAGGGCAATGGCGCTAACCGACGGCAGTCGCCCAGGTAAGCCTTGAGATAAGCCAGGTGCGCGACGAGAAACGCACCCAGGCCGAACACGAACAGATCGCCCGGCCAGGCCAGCAGCACGTCTCCCAGCAGGGAAAAGATCAAACCCAGGCCGATCCAGCGGCGATAATCGGTTACCGGCGCATCGTGCAACCAGCCGAGCAGGACCAGTACCGGTACCGGCTTGGTCAGCAGGCACAACATCGGCAGCTCGATGCTCACGCCATAGAGGAACGCGGTAGCCCCCATCAGGGCGAGGATCAGCCAAGGCATGTCAGTTCACCGTGATCGGGCAGTCGAAGCTTTGTGCCGGCGTGGCTTCCGGTTCCCAGGGTTGCTGGTAGGTCAGGCGCAGGCGCCCGGTGCCGGCGGCGAAGGCCTGGAAGCGCCAGGTCGATTGTCCGCCGCTGCCCACCAGGCCGTTGTCGTCGGGATTGTGGTAGACCTCCGGGCCGAGGCTTTTCAGCACGCCGCCGGCCGAGTCCTGGATGGCCCAGCGAAAACCGGTGGTGGGGTTGCTGGGCAGGCTGAGGATCATGTTCTGCCCGGTCTTGAGTTGCATCGGGCAGTCACTTTGTTTTTCCAGCGTCACGTTCTGGCGCGGTTGCTGGGCACAGGCGGCGAGCAAGGCGAGGCTTAACGGCAGCAGCAGGCGAGTCGGGGTCATAGTGTCTCCAGTTGTTACAGCGATGACCGAGCATAACCTGTGGAGCTGGGGTTGCACTAATGCCTGTGAAGCAAGACTGAGTACTGTCCTGTAGACGCGGTGCTTGCCGCCAAAAGCTTCGCGGGCAAGCCCTGCTCCTACAGTTCATCGTCGAACGCAAAACTTGTGCACGACATAATCCTGTAGGAGCAGGGCTTGCCCGCGAAGAGGCCCGTGAGAACGCTGGAAATCTCACGGGCGAGCCAGATGCCTGCTGTTTAGAAGAGAATCTTCGCCGCATCCGAGAAGCGCTTGGCGAAATGCACGGTAATGCCTTCCTTCAAGTAATCCGGCAATTCCTCGAAGTGCCCACGGTTGGCTTCCGGCAGGATCAGCTCGAACAGCTTCTGCCGCCGCGCCGCAATCACCTTTTCCCGCACCCCGCCAATCGGCAGCACATGCCCGGTCAGCGTCAGCTCACCGGTCATGGCCACGCCCTTTTTCGGCGGCTGGTTGCGCGCCAGGGACAGCAGCGCACTGGCCATGGTCACCCCGGCACTCGGACCGTCTTTCGGCGTCGCGCCCTCTGGCACATGCAAATGCACAAAGGCTTTATCGAAAAACTCCGGATCGCCACCAAACTGCTTCAGATGCGAACTGACGTAGCTATAGGCGATCTCCGCCGACTCCTTCATCACCTCACCCAGTTGCCCGGTGAGCTTGAACCCCCGGTTGAGCGTATGAATGCGAGTCGCTTCAATCGGCAAGGTGGCGCCACCCATGCTGGTCCAGGCCAGCCCCGTGATCACACCGACCCCGGAGAGCACCTGCTCGTTACGGAACACCGGCATGCCCAGCGAGGCTTCAAGGTCCTTGTTGCCGATCTTGATCGCCGTGTCCGGCGCGTCCAGCAACTTGACCACCGCCTTGCGCACCAGTTTGCCCAGTTGTTTCTCCAACTGACGGACCCCGGCTTCCCGGGCGTAGCCGTCGATCACCGCCCGCAAGGCACCGTCGCTGATGCTCAGGCTGCTTTTGCTGACACCGGCTTTTTCCAGCTGCTTGGGCCACAGGTGGCGCTTGGCGATGGCGATTTTTTCCTCGGTGATATAGCCCGACAGGCGAATCACTTCCATCCGGTCCAGCAACGGACCCGGGATCGAATCCAGGGTGTTGGCGGTGCAGATGAACAGCACTTTCGACAGGTCCAGGCGCAGGTCCAGATAGTGGTCGAGGAAGTCGACGTTCTGTTCCGGGTCGAGGGTTTCCAGCAGCGCCGAGGCCGGGTCGCCCTGGAAGCTCTGGCCCATCTTGTCGATCTCGTCGAGCATGATCACCGGGTTCATCACCTCGACCTCTTTCAAGGCCTGCACCAGCTTGCCCGGCTGGGCGCCGATATAGGTGCGGCGGTGGCCCTTGATCTCGGCTTCATCGCGCATGCCGCCGACGCTGAAGCGATAGAACGGCCGCCCGAGGGATTCGGCGATGGATTTGCCGACGCTGGTCTTGCCCACCCCCGGCGGCCCCACCAACAGCACGATGGAACCGCTGATCTCGCCCTTGTAGGCGCCGACCGCGAGGAATTCGAGGATCCGCGCCTTGATGTCATCCAGGCCGGCATGGTGCTGGTCGAGGACCTTGCGCGCGTGCTTGAGGTCGAGCTTGTCTTCGCCATACACGCCCCAGGGCAGGGCGGTGGCCCACTCCAGGTAATTGCGGGTGACGGCGTACTCCGGCGAGCCGGTCTCGAGGATCGACAGCTTGTTCATTTCCTCGGTGATGCGCTTTTGCGCCTGGGCCGGCAGGACCTTGCCCTGCAAGCGCTGTTCGAACTGCTCGACGTCGGCGCTGCGGTCGTCCTTGGTCAGGCCCAGCTCCTGCTGGATGACCTTGAGCTGCTCCTTGAGGAAGAACTCGCGCTGGTGCTCGCCGATCTTGCGGTTCACCTCGGCGGAGATTTCCTTTTGCAGCCGCGCGACTTCGACTTCCTTGCGCAGCATCGGCAGGACTTTTTCCATGCGCTTGAGCATCGGTACGCAGTCGAGCACTTCCTGCAACTCGTTACCGGTGGCCGAAGTCAGGGCGGCGGCGAAGTCGGTCAGCGGCGACGGGTCGTTGGGGCTGAAACGGTTGAGATAATTCTTCAGCTCTTCGCTGTACAGCGGGTTGAGCGGCAAGAGCTCCTTGATCGCATTGATCAGGGCCATGCCGTAGGCCTTGACCTCATCGGTCGGCTCGCTCGGCTGGTGCGGGTATTCGACTTCCACCAGGTACGGTGGGCGATGGTGCTTGAGCCAGGTGCGGATGCGCACCCGGGTCAGGCCCTGGGCGACAAACTGCAATTTGCCGCCTTCGCGACTGGCGTGGTGGACTTTCACCAGAGTGCCATACTCGGGCAGGGCCTTGGTGTCGAAATGGCGGGTGTCTTCGCTGGGCGTGTCCATGAAGAACAGCGCCAGGGAGTGGTGATCGGATTTGCTCACCAGTTCCAGGGTTTCGGCCCAGGGTTCTTCGTTGACGATCACCGGCAGCACCTGGGCCGGGAAGAACGGGCGGTTGTGGATCGGGATGATATAGACCTTGTCCGGCAGGTTCTGCCCGGGCAGGGCCAGGCCGGTGCCGGAGGCGCTCGCGGCGTTGGCGTCGTCAAGGGTGTGTTCGGTGTCGGCCTCTAGGGTCGGATGTTCAGGGAATTCCTGCTGCTCGCTCATGGGGCACCTGCACAGTGATATATGCCAGTTAGATGGGGCGAGCCGCCGGTGGTTTCAATGGCCGGGAGTATAGCTTTGCGAAAGTCGGCCGATAGTTGATCAATAAGCGTTGTACAGAAGTGTTTTGCATGTAAAGGTTTTGCCGATCAAGCGGTTGGTCGTCGGCTGTGCCAGGATAGTGGCTAATGGCCGTATTTGCCGCGTGCTCTTCTCTGCAACCCCCGGTAATCTGCATTCGCGGAACATTTTCATGCCAAGGTCGGCCCCCACGATCACACACTGATGAGTAGTTGCTGCATGGCCCGCCCAACTTCGTTGACCGGATTGTTTCTGTTTGTTGCATGTCTGCTGTCGAGCGGCCTGGGTGTGGCCGCCGGTTTCCAGGCCGAGATCGTCGATCAGGACGGCAAGCCCTTGCCGAACGCGGTCTTGACCTTGCAGGGCGATGTGCCGCCGCCGATCTTCAGCCTCAAGGCCGATATGGACCAGCGCGACAAACAGTACGCCCCCCATGTGCTGGCGGTACATACCGGCACCCAGATCCGCTTTCCCAACAGTGACAATATCCGCCATCAGGTCTATTCCTTCTCGGCGCCCAAGCGCTTCGAGCTGCGTCTTTACGAAGGCACGCCGTCGGACCCGGTGCTGTTCGACAAGCCGGGTATCGTGGTGTTGGGTTGCAACATCCATGACTGGATGCTTGGCTATGTCTATGTGACCGACGATCCCTGGTTTGCGGTCAGTGATAAAAAGGGCTTGATCCGCTTCGACAAACTGCCGGCCGGCCGCTACCACATAACGCTCTGGCATCCCCAGGTGGCCGATATGCTGCCGCAGCCAGGAGGCGAAATCGGTGTGTCCGCCACGGACCTGAAGCAACGCTTCAGCCTGTCGATCCAACCCCTGTCGCCGGATGCACCCGCGGCGCCGGCTCCGAGTGCTTTCGGCGATGCCTTCAATAAAGCTGTCAGTGAAACTGCGAAGTAGCTTTCAGGCGCGGGTCGCCTGCGTCCTGATCCTGCTGTTGCTGGTGGTGGTCGGCGCGCTGTATTTCAGCGTCAAGGCCGCCACCAACAGCGCGATCCGCAGCCAGGCTGGCGAACAATTGCAGCTCGGTACCCGGGTGTTCGAACGCCTGCTGGATGTCCAGAGCCGACGCCTGAGCGATGGCGTGCAACTGTTGGCGTCGGACTTCGGCTTTCGCGATGCCGTGGCCAGCGGCGATTCGGCGACCATCCGCTCGGTGCTGATCAACCACGGCAAGCGCATCAACGCCACTGACATGATCCTCCTGAGCATGGACGGCAAGGTCCTCGCCAGTACCCTGGACGATATGCCAGAAGGTTCGCAGTTCCGTTATGACCACGCGTTGCGCGAAGCGCGGCGGGCCAAGCAGTCGACCCTGATCGTGCCGTTGCAGGGCCATCCGCACCTGCTGGTGGAAGCAACGGTGCTGGCGCCCTTGCCGATCGCCCGGGTAGTGATGGGCTTTTCCATGGACACCGAGTTTGCCCGCGAGCTGCGTTCGTTGAGCAACCTGGAAGTGTCGTTCCTGACCGTGGATATGCAGCAGCCCGGGCAATTGGTGAGCACCCAGTCGCCGGCCATGGCGCAGAGCATTGAACACTTGATGCTCGCCAGCGCCGATAAACACATCCAGCAACTGACCGAATATGAGCAGCACAGTTTCCTGAGCAAGACGCTGATGCTGGCCAGCACCGCCGATGAAAATGACAACCAGGTCATCGCCTTGTTGCAAAGTCCACTGGATGCGGCGATGCAGGCATTCGCGCCCCTCGACCAGAACATTCTGCTGATCGCCCTGATCTCGCTCGTGGCGTCCCTGGCCGGTGCCTTGTTGCTGGCGCGCAGCGTTTCGCAACCGGTGCGGGCGCTGGCCCAGGCGGCGGAACGGATCGGCCAGGGCGATTACCAGACCCCGGTGCCGCTCAAGCGCAGTGACGAGCTGGGACTCCTGGCCACCGCCTTCAACTCCATGCAAAGCGGCATTGCCGAGCGCGAGCAGCAACTGGCGCACAATGCCTTGCACGACGGGCTCACCGGGCTGCCCAACCGGGCGCTGGCCATGGAACGCCTGGGCAGTGCGATCAGCGCCGGGCGGTCGGTGGCCCTGGTCTACCTGGAGATCGACAACCTGCGGGCGATCGGCGAAGCCGGTGGTCCCGACGCGGTGGACCTGATGCTGCAACAGGTCGGCCAGCGCCTGCTGGGCGCCCTGCGTGCCGGCGATACCGTCGCGCACCTGATCGGCGGCGAGTTCCTGCTGCTGTTGCAGGGTACCGCCAGCGACGGCGCGGTCGCCACCGCAGACAAGCTCCAGCAGCTGTTGCTCAAGCCCCAGCGGATTGCCGGGCATGAAGTGGCCCTGGATTGCCGGATAGGGATTGCCGCCTTCCCGGGGGATGGCCTGTCCGCCGAAGAGCTGCTCAGCCGCGCCGCCATCGCCATGAAAGATGCCGAGCAGATTCCCGGCCGCATCCAGATCTACGAACAGGGGCGCGACCTCGCGCATCGCCGCCAGGTCACCCTGATTCGCGACCTGCGCCATGCCGCCGCCAACGGCGAGCTGCTGTTGCATTATCAACCCAAGCTGGATATCCGTGAGGGTCGCGTGCGTCAGGCCGAAGCCCTGTTGCGCTGGCAACACCCGCAGTTCGGCATGGTTTCGCCGGCGGAGTTCATCGCCCTGGCCGAACGCACCGGCAGCATCCAGATCCTCACCCACTGGGTGATCGAGGAGGGCATACGCCAGTTGTCGGAGTGGAACCAGCGGGGCCTGCGCTTGCAACTGTCGTTGAATATTTCGGCGGAGGACCTGCTCGGCCCCGACCTGACCGACCGGGTTTCGGCGTTGCTCAAGCAATACCGGCTGCCGGCCGAACAATTGATTTTCGAGATCACCGAAAGCGCCGTGATGCGCGAGCCCGAGCAGGCCTTGAAGGTCCTGCACCGGCTGCGCGAGTGCGGCATCAGCCTGTCGGTGGATGACTTCGGCACCGGTTACTCGTCGCTGGCCCACCTCAAGCGTCTGCCGGTGCAGGAACTGAAGATCGACCAATCCTTTGTCCGCGACCTGGATGAAACCAGCGAGGATGCGGTGATCGTCCGTTCGACCATCGAAATGAGCCACAACCTGGGGCTGAAGGTGGTCGCCGAGGGCGTCGAATATGCACATAGCTTGCGTCTGCTGGAGCGCTGGCATTGTGACACCGCCCAGGGTTACCTGATCAGCCGCCCGTTGACCGCGGCAGCGTTCGAGGCCTGGGTTGCCTTACCTTTGGGTTCACCGTCCGTTGTGGTTCATTGACGGCCATGAAGCGTTTATCTCTCTTGCTCTGCGGCCTGGCCTGCCTGGGAGCGCAACCGGTTCTGGCCGACAACGGCCGTTTGATCGCCACGGGCGGGGCCAGCAGCCTCGAAGGCCCGGCGGGCGGCGGGATCACGCCCTGGGCGGTGCTGACCGGCTATGGCGAGCAGAACGAGTGGAGCGCCACCGCGTTCGCCACCACGGTCAATCTCCCGGATTATCGGCTCGATGTGGCCGGGGTCGCGTCGTCCTACGACAACCGCGTGGAGGTTTCCTTTGCCCGCCAGCGCTTCGACCTCGGGTCGCTGGTCAGCAAGCTGAGCCTGCCGGAAGATCATCTGGGGCAGGACATCCTTGGCCTGAAGGTGCGCCTGTTCGGTGATGTGATCTACGACCGCTTGCCCCAGGTGTCCCTGGGGCTTGAGTACAAGCACCAGACCAACTTCGAGATTCCGCAACTGGTGGGCGCCAAGCGTGACCAGGATGTGGAGGGCTACCTGGCCGTCAGCCGCCTGTTCATGGGCGCGGCCTTCGGTTACAACCTGCTGGTCAACGGCGGCGTGCGCTACAGTCGGGCCAACGAGCTGGGGCTGATGGGCTTCGGCGGCGATCGGCGCGATACCCGCAGCCTGCTCAAGGAAGGCTCGGTGGCGGTGCTGTTCAACCCGCGCTGGGCCATG
Organism: Pseudomonas gingeri; assembly: GCF_013385425.1. GTDB lineage: Bacteria > Pseudomonadota > Gammaproteobacteria > Pseudomonadales > Pseudomonadaceae > Aquipseudomonas > Aquipseudomonas gingeri_D. Next base: position 460,716 of record NZ_JACAQA010000004.1, read on the forward strand.
GGCGTGGAGTATCGGCAGAAGCCGGACAACCTGTCGTTTTCCGGTGAGAGCGATTGGGCTGATCTGTTTGTCGGCTACTTCCCCAACAAGCATGTGTCCTTTGTCCTGGCTTACGCCAAGCTCGGAGAGATCGCGACCCTGGATAACCAGAACGGCACCTATCTGTCCGTGCAGGGGAGTTTCTGATGCGTGGCCTGAAACTGCTGCTGGTGGTTCTGCTGCTGGCCGGTTGTGCCCAGCAGCCACCCAAGGATGACAGCCTCTATCGTGACCTGGGCGAGCGGGCGGGGATTACCCGGATTGTCGAGGGCATGCTGTTGAACATTGCCCACGATCCGCGGATCGTCGAGCGTTTTCGCAAGATCGATATCCAGCGTTTGCGGGACAAGTTGGTCGAGCAGTTCTGCGTGGAAGCGGGTGGGCCTTGCGTGTACACCGGAGATACCATGGCCGAGAGCCACAAGGGCCAGAACGTCAGCCGCAGCGATTTTAATGCGCTGGTGGAAGACCTGATTGCGGCGATGGATACCCAGGGTATTCCGGTGCCGGTGCAGAATCGCCTGATTGCACGGCTGGCGCCGATGCGGGGTGAGGTTATTCAGCACTAGGGTGAGTCGCTGCGATTTGGTGTTGTCTGTGTAGGTGTAGTTGCCTGAGTGTTTGCATAACGGCTACTGGCCTCTTCGCGGGCAAGCTCCGCTCCCACAGTATTTGCGTTGAGCCTGGATGTTGTGCACGACACAAATCTAATGTGGGAGCGGAGCTTGCCCGCGAAGAGGCCGGCCCAGACACTACAAATCTTATGGGTGCTCTACGGCACGCTCATTCAACGCCGAATCCACCAACGCCTTCGCCAACTCGATCAGGTGCACCACGCCCAGCACCACCTTGCGGTTGGCGCCGCTCAGGTTTTCCACGGATTCATAGGCCGTCGCGGCGGCAGATTCGAGCAGCTCATAGGCGGCGCTCAGCGATTCTTCCGCGCGCACATCCGTGCGGATCCGATACAGGCTCTCCGGCAGTTTGTAAGGCTCAGGCGGTTCAAGCGGCGGCAGGTTGTAATGGGCGAATACCCGGTCGCTGGTCTTGTCGTGCTTGTACAGCGGGTTGATGGGGGGATCGGGAGTAATCTTCGACATAGGTCTAGCTCTCTCAACATGGGTTGAACTGCTACCGAGTCGCGACTAAACGATGGGGGTGGCAGCTGTACGCAGGTTAGTCGACCGGCGAGCTAAGGAACCGGCGCGCCCGAGGGCGCCCTGCGCACAGCCACCATAAAGTGCAGGCAACAAAAAAGCGCCTGAACAGGACGATGGCGCTATGCGCCTTAACTCAACAGTGGGCGACTAAACCCGATCACCGAATTGGCAGTGACCAACGAAGACTAGCCACGTGTTTTGGCAGGCGCAAGCGGTCAGGATTTTCTAGGAAACTTCATACGAATGAAAGAGCAAAGTCGTATTCGGGGGGTTGATCCATCAAGCCTTCCAGGGACCGCTAACGCGCCGCACCAGCCTTATCAGTCGGTAGCGCTTTTCCAAAGTGTCTGCGAGCGGGGGCGCCGTTGGTCAGGACTGTCATTTCTGACAGTAGAGCCTTATCTCGCGTTCTTCTAGGGTCATGCTCAAAGGCACTGTGTTGTATCGAGTGCTCGGCCGACGGGGATCTTTGGGATCGCAGAGGTTACGAGAGTCAGGAACCAAGCTCATGAGCGATGGCAGGGGTTGGGCTGGGATTGCCCTGAAGGGCGCGGCACTGCTGGGCTGGGCGACATTGGGCATCCAGCTCTACCAGAACTGTCAGGCCGCGGGGAGCCTGTTGGGTGGACTGGATGACTTCTTCAGTTATCTCACGGTGCTGATCAATATCCTGGCGGCGCTGGTGTTGACCTGCGTGGCAACCTCGGGAGATTCGACCCTGCGGCGTTTCTTTCTCCAGCCCTCGGTTCAGGGTGGCGCGGCGGTCGGCATGATTCTTGTTGCCCTGGTGTACAACCTGCTGTTGCGCGTTCCGTTGAGTTTCCAAGAGTTCCAGTGGGTCCCCGATGAGTTGATGCACGACGTGATGCCGATGCTGTTTTTGCTCTATTGGTGGTTCTGTGCGCCAAGGGGTCGCTTGTTATGGCGGGATGCGTTGCCGTGGCTGATCTATCTGCTGGTCTACTGCGTTTACCTTCTGGTGCGCGGATACCTGATTGGTGCCTACCCTTATGACTTCATCGATGTGGGGGAGCTGGGTTATCCCCGGATGTTTATCAATGCCGGGCTGGTGGTGTTGGTATTCGTGCTGCTGTCGGTGCTGCTGATTGCGGTGGATCGCTGGCGAGGCCAGCGTTGAACGACGATGACCGCTGGTCAGGACTGTCATTTCTGACAGTAGAGTCTTGTCCTGCTTTCTTCTAGGGTTTTGCTCAATAGACAGCCTGTTTATAAGCGTCCAATCGATTGGGGCTTTGCCGTCGCAGGTGCCGCGTGGCCAGGAGTCAGCTTATGAGCAACGAAATGGTATTAACGCAGAGCACGGGCGGTATTGCCGTGAAGATCGCGGCCCTGCTGGGATGGCTTGCATTAGCCCTCCAGCTCTACCTGATCCTGATGTCGCGCTGGCAGGGCGACAAAAGCCTGTTGGGCGGGGTGGATATCTTTTTCAGCTATTTCACGGTGCTGACCAATATCCTGGTGGCGATCGTGCTGACCTGCGCGGCCACATCAGGGGATTCGCCGTTTCGGCGGTTCTTTCTCAACCCCAAGGTCCAGGGCGGTGTGACCGCCGCCATCGTGCTGGTCGGGCTGGCGTACAACCTGCTGTTGCGCCATACGTGGAACCCCCAGGGCCTGCAGTGGGTGGCCGATGAGCTGCTGCACGACGTGATGCCGGTGCTGTTTGTGATCTATTGGTGGTTCTGCGTGCCCAAGGGCACCCTGCAATGGCGGGATTTCTGGCCGTGGCTGATCTATCCGGCGCTCTACTTCGTTTACGCCCTGGTGCGTGGCTACTTTGTCGGCTCTTACCCCTATCCCTTTATCGACGTGGACCAGCTGGGTTATCCCCAGGTGTTTATCAATGCCGTGATGGTGCTGGTGGCGTTTGTGGTGATATCGCTGGTGGTGATTGCCGTGGATCGGTGGAAAGGCAAGGGCTGATCCTGCCGGTGCAGGGGAAACGGCTGGGGCCGCAGAGCACTAGCCCGCGAGACGAAGGTTTCGCGGGCTAGTGGAGCGCTGATCAGTTGACCATGGCGTAGATCTCGTATTGATTGTCCGTCATGTCGTAGTCGTTGATCCTCATGAATAAATTTCCGCTATGGGTATCAGCGCCAAGCTCATTGATATTCCACACGGGTAGTGCCGTACCGTTCTCCCCCCACTTGTAAAGAAGCTGTCCATGGCGTGCGCCAGGTCCGCTGTAGGGAAAACGGCTATTGCCTTCGATATTGATGATGCTGCTTTCAACGCCAGCGGGCCCGCACTGGGTCACGATTTCACCGTTTACCCCCGCTACATAGATGCCCCAGCTCGCCGTCCGCTCAGCGACGGCGGGGGCTTCGAGTGCCAACAGAACCGTGGGCGATGGGGTCGATGTGCTGCTGGGTATGTATTCATCCCAGCCGGACTTGCGGGGGATCAACTCATTGGCCCAACCCTCGTTGGCGCTGACCATCACAAACAGGGGCTTACAGGAGGGGATGTGGTGGTTTAATTTCCC
>NZ_JACAQA010000040.1 GCF_013385425.1 Pseudomonas gingeri
GGGGTTTATGGGGCGCTTACGGCGCAGCTAACGCCGCGCCTCGTACATCCGCTGTTTACTTGCGCGAGGCCTTATCGGTCATCCGAGTGGCGCGTAGGGTGGCCTCTTCGGCGGTACGTTGTGCCTGCTCGGCCATTATCTGAAGACAATCGTAGACGCGAGCATGTCACCCAACCGCTTCCTTGAACCAAAGAAAATAAATATCCAGTCAAAAAAATTTAGAAATGGCGTCGTAATATTGCGCATAAACGATTGATATAAATTGCAGTTCAGGTAACTACGCTCATCAATCACTGACATCCCCAACAGCTTTTTACCCACGCTTTGCCCGTTCGGCATTGCATCGGAAAACAAGTAATACGCCGCAGTGGAGCCTAACGCCAGAAGACCGACTACATTCGGTGGCAATCCGACAAATTTGGCCGCTCGGCCTGCGAGAAAGAACAGGAAAAAGGTGACCAGGGAGTCAATGATTTGTCCTCCCCTGCGTCGCCCTAGACCAGGTGTTTTGGCAGGCGCAAGCCGTCGGGATTTTCTAGGAAATTTCACTCAAGCGAAAGAGCCAAGTCCTCGTTTGGCCCCCGAAAACGCTTTGCGATTGGCATCAAATGGCCCTTGATAAGTCCCAAAAAGGGACCTATCGTTCCCTTTTTGGGACTCTTTGGTGCGACCATGCAAACCCTCTCCCTCAGTGACGCGTTATTTACTGCAACACAACAGCGAATCCTGGGCTTGCTCTTCGGCAAGCCGGACCATAGTTTTTATGCCAATGAGATAGCCCGTTGGGCGAAGATCGGTAAGGGCAGCCTGATGCGTGAGTTGGAGCGCTTGCAACGGGCTGGCATCCTGACCCTCAGTCGGCAGGGTAATCAGACACACTACCAAGCCAATCCGGCGTGTCCTATCTACCAGGAATTGCTGGGCATTGTGCGCAAGACATTCGGCATCGTCGAGCAGTTGCGTGTGGCGCTCGGTCCGTTTGCGGATCAAGTAGCTTGGGCGTTTGTTTACGGCTCCATCGCCAAGGACCAAGCCCATGCCGGCAGCGATATCGACCTGATGTTGATTGGCGACGACCTGCACTACAGCGAAGTGATGGAGCGGCTGTTGCCCATGGAAGAACAAGTGGGCCGCACCATCAACCCCACGCTGTACAGCTTGGAGGATTGGAACGCAAAACTTGCCACTGGCAACAGCTTCGTTCAGCGGGTGGTGGAGCAGGAGAAGCTCAACATCATGGGTGAAAACCCAGTGGAGTCTAAGGATGGACAAAAACCAAAGCCTGGAAAACCTGCAACGTAGCGGCGGCCTGAAGGCCGAGCCAGCGGACCGCAAGGAGTGCGAAGGTCTGATGCGCTCGGCGAGTGATCGTTTGCAGGATGCACGTAGCGCCCAACTTTCCTTTGCCAGCCGCTTCGACCTGGCCTATAACGCCGCCCATGGAATTGCCCTCACGGCATTGCGCTTATCGGGCTTTCGTTCCGACCGCCGTTATCTGGTGTTTCAGTGCCTGGTTCATACCGCCGGGATCAACAAGTTGCAGGTTCGCTTGTTCGCGTTGTGTCACGAGCGCCGAAACCTGGCGGAATATGAAGGCTACATGGATGAAGACGAGAGGTTGTTGGCGGAGTTGATCGACAACACCACTGCATTGAAGGCCGTCGTTGAGCAAACAATGGCTGGGCTTTATTCCGGCTGATTGAGTGGAACCATTACCCTGACCGTAACGATCCACCGCTGGGCTTGATTGATGCCCGGGCGATTCACTCCTACTGTCTACTCCACGAAAGCGAACCCGTGGAGTGAGCATGACAACCCCCAATTCCCCCGACTCGCGCTGGACGCGGCGGCGCACCGAGAAGCAGCGCCGTCTCGAACAGGTACGAGCCCTCGCCGATGGCGTGGTGTTGCCGACCGACAAGATCGTCGCCGCCCTCGAAGCCCTGATCATGCCCGGCGACCGGGTGGTGCTGGAGGGCAATAACCAGAAGCAGGCGGATTTCCTCTCCCGCTCCCTGGTCAAGGCCGACCCGGCCAAGCTCCACGATTTGCATATGATCATGCCCAGCGTCGGTCGCGCCGAGCACCTGGACCTGTTCGAACGCGGCATCGCCCGCAAGCTGGACTTCTCCTTCGCCGGCACCCAGAGCCTGCGCATCAGTCAGTTGCTGGAAGACGGCCTGCTGGAAATCGGCGCGATTCATACCTACATCGAACTCTATGCGCGCCTGGTGGTGGACCTGATCCCCAATGTGGTGCTCAGCGCCGGTTTCATGGCCGACCGCGCCGGCAATATCTACACCGGGGCCAGCACCGAAGACACCCCGGCCTTGATCGAACCGGCGGCGTTCAGCGACGGGATCGTGATCGTCCAGGTCAATCAACTGGTGGATGACGTCAGCGAGCTGCCACGTGTGGATATCCCCGCGTCCTGGGTCGACTTCGTGGTGGTGGCCGACAAGCCCTTCTATATCGAGCCGCTGTTCACCCGCGACCCACGCCATATCAAGCCGGTGCATGTGCTGATGGCGATGATGGCGATTCGCGGGATCTACGAAAAACACAATGTGCAGTCCCTCAACCACGGGATCGGTTTCAACACCGCCGCCATCGAACTGATCCTGCCGACCTACGGTGAATCCCTGGGCCTGAAGGGCAAGATCTGCCGCAACTGGACGCTCAATCCGCACCCGACCCTGATTCCCGCCATTGAAAGCGGCTGGGTCGAAAGCGTGCATTGCTTCGGCACCGAACTGGGCATGGAAAACTACATCGCGGCCCGCCCGGATGTATTTTTCACCGGTCGCGACGGCTCGATGCGTTCGAACCGGATGTTCTGCCAGTTGGCCGGGCAGTATGCGGTGGACCTGTTTATCGGCGCGACCTTGCAGGTCGACGGCGACGGTCATTCGTCCACCGTGACCCGTGGCCGCCTGGCCGGTTTCGGCGGGGCGCCGAATATGGGACATGACCCGCGCGGTCGCCGCCATGGCACCCCGGCCTGGCTCGATATGCGCCTGGACACCGGTGACGCGCCCGAAGCCTTGCTCGAACGTGGCAAGAAGCTGGTGGTGCAGATGGTCGAGACGTTCCAGGAGGGCGGCAAACCGACTTTCGTCGAAACTCTCGATGCCGTGGAAGTGGCGAAGAAGAGTGGGATGCCACTGGCACCGATCATGATCTACGGCGACGACGTGACCCATTTGCTCACCGAAGAGGGCATTGCCTACCTGTACAAGGCCCGTTCCCTGGAAGAACGCCAGGCGATGATTGCCGCCGTGGCCGGTGTCACGGCCATCGGCTTGCGGCATAACCCCAAGGACACGGCGCGGATGCGTCGCGAAGGTTTGATCGCCTTGCCTGAAGACCTGGGCATTCGGCGCACCGACGCCAGCCGCGAACTGCTGGCGGCGAAGAGCGTGGCCGACCTGGTGGAATGGTCGGGAGGCCTCTACAACCCGCCCGCCAAATTCAGGAGCTGGTAAATGCACGCCTTCAATCTGCAAGTCCAACCCCTGTCACTGGCCGAGCGCCTGGCGGATTTCGCGGTGGAAGCGCTGATCGACGAAGCCGACCTGTCGCCCAAGCCGGCCTTGGTGGATCGCCGTGGCAACGGTGCGCATACCGACCTTCATCTGGGCCTGATGCATGCTTCGGCGTTGTCGCTGTGGCCGATGTTCAAGGAGATGGCCGAAGCCGCGCAAGGTATGGGTAACACCCGCGATGTCTCGGAATACACCACCCCCTGTGGGAGCAAGCTTGCTCGCGATGGTGGCCCTGGCGCCGCGGGGTATCAGGCATCCCGCGTTATCGTTGACGCCCATCGCGAGCAAGCTCGCTCCTACAGGGAGCTGCGTGAGGCGCTCGGTCGCATCGGTCGTGAAGGCGAGCAAGCGATGCTCAAGACCACCGGCGGCGTAAATACTCATCGCGGTGCGATCTGGGCCTTGGGACTGTTGGTCGCCGCGGCGGCGCTGGACCCTCTCTCCCTCAGCGTCAACGCCCTGACCCTGCGCGCCGCCCGCCTGGCGTTGCTGGAAGACCGATACGCCCCCAACAGCAGCAGCCACGGCAGCCAGGTCGCCCAACGCTACGGCGCACGCGGTGCCCGTGAGGAAGCGCAACTGGGTTTCCCAGCGGTTACCCAACTCGGTCTGCCACAACTCAAACGAACCCGCCTCGCCGGCCACGGCGAGCAGAACGCCCGGCTGGATGCCTTGCTCGCCATCATGACCACCCTGGCCGATACCTGCGTGCTCTACCGCGCCGGCGTGCCGGGTTTGCAGGCCATGCAACAGGGCGCCCGCGCAGTGCTGGAAGCCGGCGGTAGCGCCAGCCTGGCCGGTCGGCGCTGCCTGCATGAATTGGATCAACAGCTGTTGGCGATGAACGCTTCACCGGGAGGCGCGGCGGATCTGCTCGCGGCCTGCCTGCTGATCGACCGCCTCGAACAGGAAGCCTTGTGATGGAAAAGTTGTCCTTTGAATTCCCCGCCGGGCAACCGCCCAAAGGCCGGGCGCTGGTGGGTTGTGTCGGCTCGGGTGACCTGGAGGTACTGCTGGAACCCGGCCATCCCGGCACCTTGTCGATCCAGGTGACCACCTCGGTGAACGGCAGTGCCTCGCGCTGGCAGCACCTGTTCGAGCGTCTGTTCGACGGCCAGTTGCCGCCCGCGCTAGCCATCGATATCCATGATTTCGGCGCCACCCCTGGCGTGGTCCGCTTGCGTCTGGAACAAGGTTTCGAGGAGATCGGCCATGACTGACAGCGAGCGTTTGTTGCACAAGCACAGCTTCGTCGAACTCGGCGCCCGCCAGCGTGCCCGGGCCTTGCTCGACAGCGGCAGTTTTCGCGAACTGCTCGACCCCTTTGCCCGGGTCATGTCGCCCTGGCTCGAACGCCAGGGCGTAGTGCCCCAGGCCGACGACGGCGTGGTGATCGCCAAGGGCAGCATCGATGGTTTGCCGGTGGTGATCGCCGCCATCGAAGGTGCGTTCCAGGGCGGCAGCCTCGGTGAAGTGGGCGGCGCGAAAATCGCCGGCGCCTTGGAGCTGGCCGCTGAAGACAACCGCAATGGTATCCCCACCCGCGCCGTGCTGCTGCTGGAAACCGGTGGCGTGCGTTTGCAGGAAGCCAATCTGGGGCTGGCGGCCATCGCCGATATCCATGCGGCGATTGTCGACCTGCGTCGTTATCAGCCAGTGATCGGCGTGGTGGCGGGTAGCGTCGGTTGTTTCGGCGGCATGTCCATCGCGGCGGCGCTGTGCAGTTATCTGGTGGTGACCCAGGAGGCGCGCCTGGGCCTCAACGGCCCGCAAGTGATCGAGCAGGAGGCGGGGCTGGACGAGTACGACTCCCGCGACCGGCCGTTTATCTGGAGCCTGACCGGTGGCGAGCAGCGTTTCACCAGCGGCCTGGTGGATCGTTATGTGGCCGATGATGTGGCGTTGATCCGGCAACAGATTGCCGAATTGCTGGAAGCCGGTTTGCCCGGTGTACAACGCAGTCGGCAGGCGGAGTGGTACCTGCAACGCTTGGCCGAACTGGATGCCGAACCGCAAATCGATCCGGCCACGGTACGCCGTCTTTTCCAAGGAGATCGTCCATGAGCGCTTATTCCCTGCGGGGTTTGCACTGGTTCCAGGCGCTGGCGGCGGAGGCTGTCGAAGTGTCCGGGCTGCCGCCTTCATTGAAAGTCGCCGATGGCCAACTCGGTGATCAGCCAGTGCGCTTTCTGGCGGTGGTGGCCGATCCGGCCAACCGGTTTGTTCGTGCCCGCAATGGCGAAGTCGGATTGCTGGAAGGTTGGGGCCTGGCCAAGGCCGTGGACGAGGTGATCGAGGCCGACAGCGGTCGTGCCGGGAAGCGCGCCTTGATCGCCATTGTCGATGTGCCGAGCCAGGCTTACGGCCGTCGTGAAGAAGCCCTGGGGATTCACCAGGCCCTGGCCGGTGCGGCGGACAGTTATGCCCGTGCCCGCCTGGCCGGTCATGCGGTGATCGCGCTGCTGGTGGGCAAGGCAATGTCCGGGGCGTTTCTCGCCCACGGTTATCAGGCCAATCGGTTGATCGCCATGCGCGATCCGGGGGTGATGGTGCATGCCATGGGCAAGGCCTCGGCGGCGCGGGTGACCTTGCGCAGCGTCGAAGAACTGGAGGCCCTGGCCGCCAGCGTGCCGCCAATGGCCTATGACATTGACAGCTATGCGAGTCTCGGTTTGCTGTGGAAAACCCTGGGCGTGGAGCAGATCGAACAACCTACGGCGGCTGACCTGGCGCAGGTGGAGGACTGTCTGGTCGAGGCCATCCACGATGTGGCGCAGAAGGGTACGGACTTGAGTGGGCGCCTGGGCGCGAGCAATCGGGCGGCGTCGAGCCGGGTCCGGCAACTGTTGCGCGAGCAGTGGTGAGCCGCGATGCACGCTGACCAGGACTTCCTGCCCCACGACCTGCTCTGGGGACTGACCCCGGCGCAGTTGCCGGAGGAGGCGCCGGATTGGGTGGCTGAGGCGCTGAGCCTGGGCCAACCAGTGGTGGTGCGCCGGGCGCTGACGGCGCCGGATCAGGTGGCGGTGGGCGTGCGCGGGGTTTTGCGTGAGCAGCGTTTCGCCACGCTGATGCCACGGGTGCTGGTCGAGCGCTGCGTGCGGCCCGAAGCCCTTATCGATATTGAAGTCTGTGCACAGGATTGGCCGGCCTTGCAGGCGCTGCATTACCTGCGGCCGTTGTTGGATGCGTCGGGTCTGGTGTGGGGCGTCAGCGGCAGTGCCGGTTTCGAGTTGGCCACCGGTTTGCCGACCCTGCATCAACAGAGTGATCTGGATCTGATTCTGCGCGTGCCGCAAACGCTTTCCCGTCGTCAGGCCAATGGCTTGTTGCAGCGACTCGACAACCCGTTCTGTCGTGTCGACCTGCAACTGCAAACCCCGCTGGGCGCGGTGGCCTTGGTGGAGTGGGCGGGCACGGCGCGCCGGGTCCTGCTCAAGCGGGCCGATGGCGTGCAGTTGGTGCTCGATCCCTGGGATACCCGGGAGCGGGTGGCATGAGCAGTCTGCTGGTGTTTCCCGGCCAGGGCGCGCAACAGCCCGGCATGCTGCAGCGCCTGCCCGATGCCGCGATCGTTCGTGGTTGCCTGCGCGAAGCGAGCGATGTGCTGGGCGAGGACGTGGGCTTGCTGGATACACCGCAAGCCCTGGCCTCGACCCGGGCGGTTCAGCTTTGCCTGCTGATCGCCGGTGTGGCCTGCGCCCGGCTGTTGCTGGAAGACACGGCGCCGCCGGCTTATGTCGCTGGCTTGTCCATCGGCGCCTATCCGGCGGCGGTACTGGCCGAGAGCCTGACGTTCAGCGATGCCCTGCGCCTGGTCAGCCTGCGCGGTGAGTTGATGCAACAGGCTTATCCACAGGGCTACGGCATGACCGTCCTGATCGGGTTGGATCTGGCGGCTGTGGATAAGTTATTGGCCCAGGTGCATAGCGAACGGACACCGGTCTATCTGGCGAATATCAACGCCGATAACCAATGCGTGATCGCCGGGAGCGACGAGGGCATGAGCGCGCTGGTTGCCCTGATGAAAAAGGAGGGTGTAGCCAAACGCCTTGCGGTCAGCGTGCCGTCCCATTGCCCGCTATTGGATGAGCCAGCCCAGGCATTGGCCGCCGTCTTTGCCAGGGTGCCGATGCAGGCACCGCGCCTGGGCTACCTCAGTGGCAGCAGCGCGCGGCTGCTGCGTAGTGCTGAACAGATCCGCGATGACCTGGCCTTCAATATGCGCCGGGTCGTCGATTGGCGCGGCACCGTGCAAAGCGCCTATGAGCGCGGTGCCCGCCTGCAGATTGAACTGCCTCCGGGCTCGGTCCTGACCGGCCTGGCGCGCCGGGTGTTCGAGCAAGGCGCCGTCATTGCGTTCGACGGCGCCCGCCTGGACACCCTCAAGGCGCTGTTGGATGAGGAGGGACGCCGTCACCGATAAACACCGGCTGCTGCTTCGAAGGACAAAAACAACAACTTCGACAATGCAATGTGAGGACAACAAGAATGATTATCTACGGTGTGGCGCTGCTGGCGATCTGTACGCTGGCAGGGGTGATTCTGGGGGACATGCTGGGCGTGCTGCTAGGCGTCAAGTCCAATGTCGGTGGGGTCGGGATCGCGATGATCCTGTTGATCTGCGCCCGTTTGTGGATGCACAAACGGGGTGGGCTGACCAAGGATTGCGAGATGGGCGTCGGTTTCTGGGGCGCCATGTACATCCCGGTGGTGGTTGCCATGGCCGCCAACCAGAACGTGGTCGCGGCGCTGCACGGCGGGCCGCTGGCGCTGCTGGCGGCGATTGGCTCGGTGGTGGTCTGCGGTTGCACCATTGCCCTGATCAGCCGAATCCATAAAGGCGATCCGCTGCCGGATGAACCGTTGGCGGTTGTCCCGACCGCCACCGTCGCGGGAGGTCGCTGATATGTGGGATCTCATTGGCAAGGACCTGGGGCAGAACTCGCTGATCACGGCATTCGCCGGTGTTGGCCTGGTGATGTGGGTGTCGGTGGTGTTGTCCAAGCGCCTGACCTATGGCCGGATCCACGGTTCGGCGATTGCCATCGCGATCGGCCTGGTGCTGGCGTGGATCGGTGGTACGTTGACCGGCGGGCAGAAGGGGCTGGCGGATGTGGCGCTGTTTTCCGGTGTCGGTTTGATGGGCGGGGCGATGTTGCGGGACTTCGCCATCGTCGCCACGGCCTTCGAGGTCCAGGCGACCGAGGCGAAGAAGGCGGGGTTGGTTGGAGCGCTGGCGTTGCTGCTGGGTACGTTGTTGCCGTTTATTGTCGGCTCGTGCATGGCCTGGGCCTTCGGTTATCGCGATGCGGTGAGCATCACCACCATTGGGGCTGGGGCGGTGACCTATATCGTCGGGCCGGTGACCGGGGCGGCGATTGGCGCGAGTTCCGAGGTGGTGGCGCTGTCGATTGCGACGGGCTTGATCAAGGCGATCCTGGTGATGGTCGGTACACCGGTGGCGGCGCGTTGGATGGGGTTGGACAACCCGCGTTCGGCGATGGTGTTCGGTGGTTTGGCGGGCACGGTCAGTGGGGTGACCGCGGGGCTGGCGGCGACGGATCGGCGGTTGGTGCCTTATGGCGCGCTGACGGCGACTTTCCATACCGGGTTGGGTTGTCTGCTTGGGCCTTCGGTGCTGTTCTTCATTGTGCGCGGTCTGGTGGGCTGATCCTGATTATTTTGTGCCTGTTCTACCGTTTTCGCGGCGGTGCGGCGACCCGACAAGCCCTGCTCCTACAGTACGGTGGCGTACACAAGTTCTGTGAACGACGGAAAACTGTAGGAGCAGGGCTTGCCCGCGAAGAGGCCCTTGAGGCCACCGGAAATGCATGATCGAACCTGGTCGTTGGCTGCTCAAGTCAATCGGTTGGCGTACATCCGGCACTCCGCCAGAAGCGCCAACAAGTTGGGATCACGCTCCTTGGCCTTGAGAAACACCACGCCAATATGCTGTTGCAGGCGGTAGCGCGCCTGCAATGGAATCAGCTTCACCCGGTTCTCATACACCGCCGCAATCCGCCCCGGCAGCAAGGCATAACCGACGCCGGAGCTGACCATGCTCAACAGCGTGAAGATATCGTTGACCTGCATCGCCACCTTCGGCTCGAACCCGGCCTGCTCGAACACCCGATTGCCGTCCCGGTGGGTGGCGAAGCCTTGGGTCAGGGTAATGAAGGTCATGTCTTTCAGGTCCGCCAGGTCAACTTCGTCCTGTTGGGACAACGGCGAGTCAGCGGGTGTCGCCAGGAAAATATCATCGGAAAACAGCGGAAGATGCTCGCAGTCCGAGTCGTTGGTGGTCTCATCCAGCGACACCAGGATCGCGTCCACCTCCATGTTCTTGAGCTTGTACAACAGGTCGAAGTTCGAGCCCAGGATCAGGTCGATATTGAGTTCGCTGCGGCGGATCTTCAGGCCCATGATCAGTTGCGGCACGGTTTTCACCGTCAGCGAATAGAGCGACCCGAGCTTGAAGCGTTCGGCGGAGAACCCGGCGGCTTCGCGGGTCATTCGCACGCTTTCGACCACATCCTGGATCAGCTTCTGCGCGCGCTCTTCCAGCACATAGGCGCTTTCCAGCGGTGTGAGGTTGCGGCCTTCGTGCTTGAACAACGGGCAGCGCAGGGCGTTTTCCAGGGAGTGGATGGCCCGGTGCACGCTGACATTGCTGGTCTGCAACTCGGCCGCCGCCCGCGCCAGGTTGCCGGTACGCATAAAGGCCAGGAACACCTCCAGCTTTTTCAAGGTCAGCTCTTCGTCGATCAGCATGGCGCGGGCTCTTTTTCGAATGCCCCGATTGTGCCCAAGTCCCGGGGTTTTGGCTGGGGCTTTTTCAGAATGGAGCCGGCTTGAGGGACGCTCGATTGCCTGTGAGGATTTTAGCGTTCTCCCAGGCCTCTTCGCGGGCAAGCCCTGCTCCTACAGTTTTCCGTCGTTCACAGAACTCGTGTGCGCCACCGTACTGTAGGAGCAGGGCTTGTCGGATCGCCGCACCGCCGCGAAGGCACCCGCTCAGGCGCTACGAGTTTTGCGGGTGTTCTACCCCGCGCTTATCCAACGCCGAATCGACCAGCGCCTTCGCCAACTCGATCAGATGCACCACGCCCAGCACCACCTTGCGGTTGGCGCCACTCAGGTTTTCCACGGATTCATAGGCTGTTGCGGCGGCCGACTCCAGCAACTCGTAGGCGGTGGTCAGCGACTCTTCCGAGCGCACATCCGCGCGAATCTGGAACAGGCTTTCCGGTAGTTTGTAAGGTTCGGATGGTTCAACCGGTGGCAGGTTGTAGTGGGCGAATACCCGGTCGCTGGTTTTGTCGTGCCTGTGCAGCGGGCTGACGGGTGGGTCGGGGGTAATCTTCGACATATTCTCGACTCTCTCAACATGTGAGTTGAGCCGCCAAACACCACTGCTAAATGGTTAGGTGGCGGCCGTACGCAGGTTAGCAGACCGGCGAGTCAAGAAACCGGCGCACCCGAAGATGCCCTGCGCACAGCCACCATAATGCGCAGGCCACAAAAAAAGCGCCTGACAGGACGGGGGCGCTATGCGCCTTGACTCAACGCGGGCTGCTAAACCCGATCACTGAATTGGCAGTGACGAACGAAGACTAGCCACGTGTTTTGGCAGGCGCAAGCGGTCAGGATTTTCTAGGAAATTTCACTCAAGTGAAAGAGTAAAGTCGCATTCAGTGGTCTGCAAACTGGCGATTTTTTCGGACTATGATCACCCCAGCAACTGGCGTGGGCATGAGCGGCCCCTTAATCACAATCTCAAGGACGCACATGCAGACAATTGTTGTTCGTTATTTGGAGGTCATTACGTCTCGCGACGGAGTGCCTGGAACATCGGTCCTGTTGGGGACTGAAATTTACGAGAATATTAAAGAGGTACTCATTCCAGGAATACCCCAGCCAAAGGGTGATCGTGCCTTGCATCCGGTGTTCTTCACGAAATGCTTTCTTGGTATCGATAATCATCTGTGGCGGGTGGAGTCGGTAGCGGCGACACCCGCGGATGCACAGCAGCCAGCTTTCTTCTCGGTCTTGATCAAACGACATGATGTGTCCAAGGAAATATTTCTTTACCAGACTCTGAAATCAAACAAGGGTCTGACGGCACAGAAAATTCTGGGGCAGCAGGGCACGTTGGTGGAGGTGGATTACGGGTTTGTCCAGAGGGCTGGCCGGATGAACGCGATCAGTAAAACGAATAAGCGTTATATGGATACGTTGCTTGAGGCGGAAATGCACAAGCGGCGGTTAGCGGTGGTCGTGAAAGTGATATCAGCGAACCTGATTCAGGTCGCTCCTGTTACGTCTCAAGAGATAAAGCCGGGTGATCGAACGGCGTTCAAGCTTGATCGAAGTACACTCGAAAAAATGCCTAGGTATCAGAACAGCGGTAAAGAAAGTTACGTCATTTGCAGCATGCTTGAGTGTGTGTCTGTACAGAGGATTTTACCGCCGGTCAGCTATTTCAAAGAGGGGCGAAGTTCAGGGCGCAACGCCAACTATGGCATTGCCCTCAGTCGCTCCGAGAGCAAAAAGCTCAAGAACGCGTTGATTCACGCGATTGGAGCGGGTGACCATGTCCCCTATAACGATGTCCTACAGAGCCAGCGCCAGGTTGATCAGCTTCAGGCATCTGTCGATTCTCTGACGGCTCAATTGAAGGATCAAGCGCAACGCCTCAATCATTTGTCGGCAGTCGAGCGATTGGCCAGAAGCTGGGCTGAGTCCATGGGGCGTGACTATGAGGATGAGCTTGAGTTTCAGCGCGCTCTGGACGCCGAGAACGGGCATTGACTTACACGGCTTGTTCGGTCTGCTGGTCCTGAGCAGATTGACACGAACTATGGTTTTCAATAGCATTGGAAAGCATGGTCCGGAAATCGAGAGCAGAACTCTACCCGGGCGACAGGGCTAATACCCTTTTCTGTGAAAGTAAAATGTACAAAATAGCCGCCTTCACAGACTGTGTGAAAACGCAGTC
>NZ_JACAQA010000041.1 GCF_013385425.1 Pseudomonas gingeri
GCTAGGTTTTCACACAGTCTGTATAGGGCGGTTTTTTGTTGGGCAAAAAATGTGGGTTTTTATAAATGGCACCTGCCGTTACCACTGAATGAGTGGCCTGTTCCGGCCGACCCAGACCCGAAAACAAAAATGCCCCGAATCAACGATTCGGGGCATTTTATTTGCAGATGGTGCACCAGGCGGGATTCGAACCCACGACCCCTGCCTTCGGAGGGCAGTACTCTATCCAGCTGAGCTACTGGTGCTTGTGCGGGCGACATCATACCCATGTCGGCTCGGGGCGTCCATTCAGGTTTTGTCGGGAAATTCTCTTCTTCGGTTTTCCGTGCTCATGGCCCCGGCCCGCCTCGGTTCGAGCCGTCCGTCTGGTAATCGCCGCCTTCGCGATTTCCAGGGACATCACGAAGGCCCTGACTTCACGTTGATCAGAAAAGCCCGGCAAAAGCGCCATTTTCGTTCTTTTTTTCGAACAGACTATTGTCCTTTACCCCCATTGATCCTAGGATTCGTTTGAGATTTCAAACGCTCTTGTCTGGGTGCTGAACCGCACGGCAATCTCATGTGCGCTATTTATGTGCTTCGGCCCGGTGAATGAATTTCCTGACGGCAGCCTCCAAGGCGCCTTTCTACAATCAATAATTCGCTGCGCATCAGCGCGGTGCTGTTAAGGAAAGCCTACATGCAGCTCAAAGACACCCAGTTGTTCCGCCAGCAAGCCTATATCGATGGGGCTTGGGTCGATGCGGACAATGGTCAGACGATCAAGGTCAACAACCCGGCCACGGGCGAAATCCTGGGGACCGTGCCGAAGATGGGCGCCGCCGAAACCCGTCGCGCCATCGAAGCCGCTGACAAGGCCCTGCCGGCCTGGCGTGCCCTGACCGCCAAAGAGCGTGCGAACAAACTGCGTCGCTGGTACGAGTTGATCATCGAGAACCAGGACGACCTGGCCCGCCTGATGACCCTCGAACAAGGCAAGCCATTGGCCGAAGCCAAGGGCGAAATTGTCTACGCCGCTTCCTTCATCGAATGGTTCGCCGAAGAAGCCAAGCGCATCTACGGTGATGTGATTCCCGGCCACCAGCCGGACAAGCGCCTGATCGTGATCAAGCAGCCGATCGGTGTCACCGCCGCCATCACCCCGTGGAACTTCCCGGCCGCGATGATCACCCGTAAAGCCGGCCCGGCCCTGGCCGCCGGTTGCACCATGGTGCTCAAGCCCGCTTCGCAGACCCCGTTCTCGGCCTTCGCCCTGGCCGAACTGGCCCAGCGTGCCGGTATCCCGAAAGGCGTGTTCAGCGTGGTGTCCGGCAGTGCCGGCGATATCGGCAGCGAGCTGACCAGCAACCCGATCGTGCGCAAACTGTCCTTCACCGGCTCGACCGAGATCGGTCGCCAGCTGATGGCCGAATGCGCCAAGGACATCAAGAAGGTTTCCCTGGAACTGGGCGGCAACGCGCCATTTATCGTGTTCGACGACGCGGACCTGGACAAGGCCGTCGAAGGCGCGATCATTTCCAAGTACCGCAACAACGGCCAGACCTGCGTCTGCGCCAACCGCCTGTACATCCAGGATTCGGTCTACGACGCGTTCGCCGAGAAGCTGAAAGTGGCGGTCGCCAAACTCAAGATCGGCAACGGTCTGGACGAAGGCACCACCACCGGCCCGCTGATCGACGAGAAGGCGGTGGCCAAGGTCCAGGAACATATCGCCGATGCCCTGAGCAAAGGCGCGACCCTGCTGGCCGGCGGCAAGTCCATCGAAGGCAACTTCTTCGAGCCGACCATCCTGGTCAACGTCTCCAAGGACGCCGCCGTGGCCAAGGAAGAAACCTTCGGTCCATTGGCGCCGCTGTTCCGTTTCAAGGACGAAGCCGAAGTGATCGCGATGTCCAACGACACCGAGTTCGGCCTGGCTTCCTACTTCTACGCCCGTGACCTGGGCCGTGTGTTCCGTGTGGCCGAGGCCCTGGAATACGGCATGGTCGGGGTCAACACCGGGCTGATCTCCAACGAAGTCGCGCCGTTCGGCGGTATCAAGGCGTCGGGCCTGGGCCGTGAAGGCTCCAAGTACGGCATCGAAGACTACCTGGAAATCAAATATCTCTGCCTGGGCATCTGACCTAAGCAGGTGGTTCAGCGAGAGGGGCACGAGAGCGCTGCTCCTGTCGCGTTTCAAACGACACTTCAGTGTGGCCGGAACGCTGTACCAGTCGATCATCGTATGCTGGTGCAGTGCCTCCCTGCCGCGTCATCCTTGAACCACGCCGCCCGATGAGCGGTGAATGAGGACACCATGAGCAAGACCAACGCATCCCTGATGAAACGCCGCGAAGCCGCTGTACCCCGCGGCGTCGGCCAGATCCATCCGATCTTCGCCGACCACGCGAAGAACGCCACCGTGACCGACGTCGAAGGTCGTGAGTTCATCGACTTCGCCGGCGGTATCGCCGTGCTGAACACCGGTCACCTGCACCCGAAAATCATCGCCGCCGTGACCGAGCAGTTGAACAAGCTGACTCACACCTGCTTCCAGGTCCTGGCCTACGAACCCTACGTAGAGCTGTGCGAAAAAATCAACGCCAAGGTCCCGGGTGATTTCGCCAAGAAAACCCTGCTGGTCACCACCGGTTCCGAAGCCGTGGAAAACGCCGTGAAAATCGCTCGTGCCGCCACTGGCCGCGCCGGCGTGATCGCCTTTACCGGTGCCTACCACGGTCGCACCATGATGACCCTGGGCCTGACCGGTAAAGTCGTGCCTTACTCGGCCGGCATGGGCCTGATGCCTGGTGGCATCTTCCGCGCGCTGTACCCGAACGAACTGCATGGCGTGAGCATCGACGACTCCATCGCCAGCATCGAACGCATCTTCAAGAACGATGCCGAGCCCCGTGATATCGCTGCAATCATCATCGAGCCGGTCCAGGGCGAAGGCGGTTTCTACGTCGCGCCAAAAGAATTCATGAAGCGCCTGCGTGCCCTGTGCGACCAGCACGGCATCCTGCTGATCGCCGACGAAGTGCAAACCGGCGCCGGTCGTACCGGTACCTTCTTCGCCATGGAACAGATGGGCGTTGCCGCCGACCTGACCACCTTCGCCAAATCCATCGCTGGCGGCTTCCCGCTGGCCGGTGTCTGCGGCAAGGCCGAATACATGGACGCCATCGCTCCCGGCGGCCTGGGCGGCACCTACGCCGGTAGCCCGATTGCTTGCGCCGCGGCCCTGGCCGTGATGGAAGTGTTCGAGGAAGAGCACCTGCTGGATCGCTGCAAAGCGGTCGGCGAGCGCCTGGTGACCGGTCTGAAAGCGATTCAGGCCAAGTACCCGGTGATCGGTGAAGTGCGTGCCCTGGGCGCGATGATCGCGGTCGAGCTGTTCGAAGGCGGCGACAGCCACAAGCCGAACGCAGCGGCTGTAGCCCAGGTCGTGGCCAAGGCCCGTGACAAGGGTCTGATCCTGCTGTCCTGCGGTACCTACGGCAACGTATTGCGTGTACTGGTTCCACTGACCTCGCCGGACGAGCAGTTGGACAAAGGCCTGGCAATCATCGAAGAGTGCTTCGCCGAACTCGCCTGAGTTGTGACGCGATAGACAAAAAGACCCGCTCCGGCGGGTTTTTTTGTTTTATGAGATCGCAAGAGTGGCTTTTGGCTGTATCTGCCTGTGCGTATTGACTAATGTGTCAGGATTGCTCTCGGAGAGTGCTTGATGACCGCTGTGGATCTACCCGCTGTACCCCGTGTGTTGATTGCCGAGGCGGAGCCTTGGTCACGGGACCTGCTCAAGCAGGTGCTGTTGAACGTGCGCTGTGATGCTCGACTGGAAATCTGTGCCGACGGTCACCACGCGCTCGAGTTGCTCAGCGAACGGGCGTTCGACCTGGTGATCGCCGACTGGGAGTTGCCGGGTGTCGATGGCCTGAGCCTGCTGCGCGGTCTGCGCCAGAAAAAGCGCACGCCACTACTGCCGTTCATTCTGGTGGGCTCGCGCAATGACGTGGCCAGCGTGCGGGAAATCCTGCCGCTGCAACCGACGGCCTACCTGACCAAACCCCTGAATATGGAAAGCCTGACCCAGCGCCTGCAGGATCTGCTGCTGGACGCCGGGCAGGCGGTCTCGTGCGAAATTCCGGCCCTGGCGCCGGGCATGACCGTGGCGAAGTTTCTCGAGCGCCGCCGCGAGGAGTCGGACGGCGCGCCGTTGATGGCCGACGTGCAGGTGGCGGTCAATCGCAGCCTCAATCCCGGTGGCCTCGACTTGAAGGTGTTGGAGCAGGAAATTCGCACCGACCCACAAATCACTGCGGTGCTGATCGCCGCCGCCAACAGTGCGGCCCAGCATCACGGCAGCGGGGTGCAGACCCTGGCCCAGGCATTGCAGCGGCTTGGCGCGGCGCAGAGCATGAACCTGATCCTCGGCCTGACCCTCAAGCGCAGCGCCCGGCTCAGTGATGCGGCCCTGGGCGACTACGCCGAACGCTACTGGAATCTGTCGCTGCACACGGCCGAATACGGCCACTCCCTGGCGCGTTTGCTCGATCTGGATCACGAGCGTTGTTACTGCGCGGGTTTGTTGCATCGCCTGGGTGACCTGGCTTTGCTGCGTTGTCTGCAGGAATGGTTGAGCGCCGGTGGTGAGCTGGATGATGAACTGATCGGTGAATCGCTCTATGCCTTTGGGGCTGCCTTCGGTTCGGCGCTGCGCACGCGCTGGCGCCTGCCGCTGGAGCTGCGGGAGCTGATTGCGGCGGTCTACCAGCTCGGTGGCGGGGTTTACTCGCGCGAGGCCCTGGTGATGAGCCTGGCGGC
This sequence comes from Pseudomonas gingeri, assembly GCF_013385425.1. Classification (GTDB taxonomy): domain Bacteria; phylum Pseudomonadota; class Gammaproteobacteria; order Pseudomonadales; family Pseudomonadaceae; genus Aquipseudomonas; species Aquipseudomonas gingeri_D. The sequence goes on from NZ_JACAQA010000041.1 coordinate 4,810, forward strand.
GCAGATGGCACGGCTGACGCCCCACGAGGGCGTCGAAGAAATCGCCAAGAGCCGCACGGCGCGTTTGCTCAAGGTCGGCTTGCCGGAGCTGATGCGTTTGCGCAAGAACTGACGCAGAAGCGACCGGCCTCAGTCAGCCTTCAATCCAGTTTTCGACTTGCAGGCCCGGCACTCTGTCGAACTCACGCAGGTTGTTACTGACCAGAATCCAACCGTTGCTGCGTGCGTGCGCGGCCAGCCACAAGTCATTATTACCAATGACACGCCCGCAGGCCTGCAATTGGGCCCTGATCTGGCCGTAGTGCTCACCGGTGCCTTCTTCGAGAGGAACCACTTGGATCAATGATTCCAGTTGATGCAAAACGGCCAATGAGCGCTCTTTTGCCTGGCTTTTTTCAGCGCCGAAGCGCAGTTCGCCTAATGTGATGACTGACATTGCTAGCTCGGAGGCGCGGTGGCGCGCAAAGCGTTCCCTGACTTCGGGTGGGTTGTGTTTGGCGATGTAGATGCAGATGTTGGTGTCCAGCAGATAACGCACCGACATCAGAAATCCTCGCGTTCTTGTGCAGGGCTGTCCTCGCGGCCTTCGGCCATGAAGCTTTCCGGTAGGCTGGCCAGGGCATCGAAAATCGCGGTGGCGCTTAACGGCAGCGCTCGGAGCACGATCTCATCGCCGCGGCGGAATATCTCTACACTGTCCACATCAAGACGAAACTCTTTGGGCAAGCGGACGGCTTGGCTGTTGCCGGATTGAAATACACGGGCAAAGGTCATTTTTTGAACTCCTAAAAGGATATACGCAATGTATATACGTTTTTAGGGTTGGTCAAATATCAACCAGAGCCGTTGATCGGACGGGCCTTCAAGCCAATACGATCTGGTTCTTGCCCTGGCGCTTGGCCTGGTACATGGCGCTGTCCGCCCGGGCGAACAGCGGGTCGAGGGTTTCGTCCTGGGGCGTCAGGCTGGTCAGGCCCTGGCTGACGGTGACGCCGAAGCTCTTGCCGTCGTGGTTGAAGCTCAGGCGCTGGATCTCCCGTTGCAAGCGCTCGGCGATCTGCTGGGCCATCTCCGGTGCGCAGCCGGGCAGCAGCGCGGCGAACTCCTCACCGCCAATGCGTCCGAACAGATCACCTATCCGCAGCGCCCCGCGCCCGGTCTCGGCGATCCGTTGCAAGACCACGTCGCCTTCGGGATGACCGTAGGTGTCGTTGATCTGCTTGAAGTCATCGATGTCCAGCAGCAGGAACGCCAGGGGCGAATCCTGCAGGCGGGCTTCCTCGAAGGCGCGATGGGCACTGTCGAAGAAGTGCCGGCGGTTGCTGCTACCGGTCAGCACATCGGTGGTGGCCAGGCGCTGCAATTCGTCTTCCAGGGCTTTCTTCTCGGTGATGTCCTCGGCGATACCGACCACGATCACTCGCTGCCCCGGCTCGGCGTGACGACTGATAAAGCACTTGTCGCTGAGCCAACGGATCTGCCCGTCGGCGCTGATGATGCGGTACTCGCGGTCTTCCACCGCACCCTTTTCCAGTACCTGGGCCAGGCTGCGTTCGGCGTAGTCGAGATCGTCGGGGTAGATGCTGTTGCGCCATTCGCTGTAGTCGGCCAGCAGCAGGCCGGCCGAGCGGCCAAAGATCCGTTCGTAGGCGGGGCTGACGTAGAGCATCTGCTGGCTGTTCCAGTCCAGGGCCCAGAGCACCGCATTGACGCTGACCAGCAACGAGCTGAAGAGTTGTTCGCGTTCGCCCAGGCGCGCGACTTCGGCCTGGGCGTGCATCAGGGCCAACAGGGTTTCAGCGGCTTTTGGCCACTGTGGGAGGGAAGGCGGTTTTGAGTTCTTGTTGACCATCGGCACTCATCTCACAGGGCGTGCCGACCGTTATGGCGGCACGGCCACGCTTCGGCCCGCCGGGATGGCGACGTGCTTTTGAGATAGGGCCAGGGCCGCTAAGTTCCGTTCGGCGCGCCCTGGGGGGAGGGCGCGCCGATCAACGGTGTCAGGCGACCGAGGGACGTAGCGAGTAGGTTTTCAGTTGGTCGGCAAAGTCGCGCAACGACTGGATGCCGCTGGCTTCGGCTTCGTGGACCCAATCCTTGATCGCGGCGAGCATGTCATGGCCATTTGAGCTGGTCTTGACCCAGATCTGTTGCAGGGCCAGGCGTTTCTCGTAAATTACCTTGAGTGCCTGGCTGTGGGCGAGCATGGTTTCGATGCGCACCTGATGGTTTTCGCTGAGCAGGCTGGTTTCCCGCGACAGCAAGCGCTTGGCGCGGTGGAACTGGTGGCGGACCGAATGATCGGCCTTGGCCAGCTCCTGCTGCACCAGCGGTGCAATCACCAGCTTGCGATACTGGGCCATGATCTGGAAGCGGTTGTTGAGGATCGCCATGGCGGTGTCCATGTCCAGGTGACCCTTGCCTTCGACCCGGTGGGCGATGGGGGCGACCCGCTGTACCTTGGCCAGGCCCAGGAAGCTGAAGACCTTGATCCAGGCCCAGCCCAGGTCGAATTCCCACTTCTTGACCGACAGCTTGGCCGAGTTGGGGTAGGTATGGTGGTTGTTGTGCAGCTCTTCGCCGCCGATCAGGATGCCCCAGGGCACCAGGTTGGTGGCGGCATCACGGCATTCGAAGTTGCGGTAGCCGATCGCATGGCCCAGGCCGTTGATCACGCCGGCGGCCCAGAACGGAATCCACATCATCTGGATGGCCCAGACGGTGATGCCGATGGCGCCGAACAGCAGCAGGTCGATCACCGCCATGATGGCGATGCCGAGCAGCTTGTAGCGCGAGTAGAGGTTGTTCTCGAGCCAGTCGTCCGGGCAGTTCTTGCCGTAGATACGCAAAGTCTCGGGATTGCTGGCCTCGGCCCGGTACAATTCGGCACCGGTACGCAGGACCGTGGACAGGCCGAGGATCACCGGACTGTGGGGATCGTCGACGGTTTCACATTTTGCGTGATGTTTACGGTGGATAGCCGTCCACTCGCGAGTATTCTGTGCCGTGGTCAGCCACAGCCAGAAACGGAAGAAGTGTTTCAGGCCAGCATTGAGCTCCAGGGAGCGGTGGGCCGAATAGCGGTGCAGATAGACCGTGACGCCGACAATGGTCACGTGGGTCATCAACAGGGTGACCGCCACTGTTTGCCAGGCTGACAGGTCAAGAAAACCGTTGTACCACATAGGCTGTATGGCCCTCGAAAAAGTAAAGAACAGCCCGTGCATTATCACCGAGCCCACAGAGAAAACCAGTCGCTGTTTCAGATAAGAGTGGCGGGATGTTTCTTACTCTATAATTCCGGCCAGTTTGTAGGGCAATTTGGCGTTTCTAGAGGGAATTAGCACCGTTTATGTCGATTTCAACTCGTAATGCTCTGAGGTCAGGCCTGTTGTACCTGTTGCTGTCGGTCCTCTGGATCCAGCTCAGCCAACGCCTGTTGAGCAGCTTTTTCGATGACCCTGAACAGTTGCTGCAGTGGCAGATCGTTCGCGGATACCTGTGGGTGAGTGTCAGCGCCGTGCTGATTTTCCTGATTCATGCCCGTTACCAGCGTTTCGGCCAGGCCACCCCGGACTTGAAGCCCGGGTCCGAGGATCGCGAGCGCTTGCGACAGGCGGCCGCGGTGTTCGATTGCACCCGCGAGGGCGTGCTGGTCACCGACAAGGACGGCTTGATCGTCCACGTCAACCGCGCCTTTGTCGCCATTACCGGTTATCAGGAAGCCGAGGTGCTGGGAGAGCGGCCGAACCTGTTCAAGTCCGGTCGGCATTCGGCGGAGTTTTACCAGAAGGTCTATCAGACGCTGGACGCCACCGGCGAGTGGAGCGGCGAGATCTGGAACCGGCGCAAGAGCGGCGAAATCTACCCGCAATGGCAGACGATCCGCGCGATTCGCGACGATTTTGGCCAGCTCAGCCAGTATGTCGCGGTGTTTTCCGATATCAGTGCGATCAAGGACTCGCAGCACGAGTTGGCGCAACTGGCCAACTACGATCCCCTGACCGGCCTGCCCAATCGCCTGCTGTTCACCGACCGCGCCTCCCAGGCACTGGCCTCGGCGCAGGTGCACAAGCGCGGTTGTGCCTTGCTGCTGATCGACCTGGATCACTTCAAGATCATCAACGACAGCCTCGGCCACAATGTTGGCGACCAATTGCTCAAGGCGGTGGGCGATCGCTTGCAGCACCTGTTCGGCAGCGGGATCAGCCTGGCCCGCCTGGGCGGTGACGAGTTCGCCGTGCTGGCGGAGAACTGCCCGCAGGTGGTGCAGGCGGCGGCCCTGGCGCAGCGGGTGATCGAGGGTTTGAAGGAGCCGTTCCAGCTCGACGGGCATCAATTGTTCATCAGCGCCAGCATCGGTATCAGCCTGTTCCCCAGCGATTCGCTGAATGCCGAGCAATTGCTGCGCAATGCCGACTCGGCCTTGTTCAAGGCCAAGAGCGCGGGGCGCGAAGGTTATGCGTTGTATACCGAAGAACTGACCGCCCACGCCCAGCATCGGGTGGAAATGGCCGGTGAGTTGCGCCGGGCGCTGGAGCAGGACGAGTTGCGGGTCTATTACCAGCCGGTGCATGACCTGAGCAACAGCCGGCTGATCGGGGTCGAGGCCCTGGTGCGCTGGGAGCATCCGCAGCGTGGGCTGGTGTCGCCTGGCGAATTCATTCCGATTGCCGAGCGCACCGGGCTGATCGCCGAGATCGATGCCTGGGTCATGGAGCAGTCCTGTCGGCAGATGTGCCAGTGGTTGCAGGAGGGTGTGGAGCTGTCGTTTATCGCGGTGAACGTCTCCAGTCGTCTGTTTGCCCGTCGCGAGTTGTACCAGCAGGTGGCGAAGGTGCTGGATGACACCGGGCTGGACCCGGCGCTGCTGGAGCTGGAAGTGACCGAAAGCGCGGTGATGGACGACCCCGAGGTGGCGTTGGAACAACTGCATCGCTTGCGCGAGTTGGGCGTGAGCCTGGCGATCGATGATTTCGGCACCGGGTATTCCTCGCTGCTGCGGCTCAAGCGGCTGCCGGTGCAGAAACTCAAGATCGACCAGGGTTTTGTCGCCGGTTTGCCTTGGGACGAAGACGATGCGGCGATTGTCCGGGTGGTCATCGCCCTGGCGCAAAGCATGGGCATGCAGGTCCAGGCCGAGGGCATCGAGCAGGCCGATCAGGCGCGTTTCCTGCTCGATCAGTCCTGCGACCTGGGGCAGGGCTACTGGTTCGGACGGCCGATGCCGGCGGATCAGCTCGACTGGCAGCGTGCGCCGGTGATTGCCTGACGGTTTGAGCCCTACGGCGTCTGTCCGGCCGTCATCGCCAGCAAGCCGGCTCCTACAGGGGATTTGTGCGATGCCCCAATCCTTTGTTCGGCACGGGTTCGTGTCGCACCGCAATCCCGTGTTTGGCACAGGGTTTGTGCGGTACGGGAATCCTGTATTTGACACGATCTCCTGTAGGAGCCGGCTTGCCGGCGATCCGACGCGCAGCGGCGGCCATCCCCGCGCATTTCTCCTGATGAAATTTTGGTTATATTAAAATTCTTAAATAGTATTTTTAAGAATAACTTCCCCTGTCTAAGATTGCCCTCACGCCACAAGCAGTGCCCCACTGCCGGGGCAACTCTCATTTCAGGAGCACGACCATGAGCGCATCTCTGCGTAGCGTTGACGGCCAGGACGAAGCAACCATTCTGCGTGAGATCCAGAGCGCCTTGCGCGATCTGCGTTTCGGTGCCGTCGAGATCACGGTCCACAACGCACAAGTGGTCCAGATCGAGCGCAAGGAAAAATTCCGTCTGCAAAACCCGGGCACCAAACCCAGCTGAACCCCGCGTCTTCCTCTGTTCAAGCAGAGGCCCGACTGGATAACCGGAGGGCGTCATCTCCCCCCCAGTCAAAAACAGAGCGTTCGAGCCCGAATGCGGGCCGCAAGCGCCATAAGAAAAAGCCAATACACCAAAATTTTCGGGAGCTTCACCATGTCGTCGATTCGCCGTTACGCCCTGGCTGCGCTCGCCAGTGCCGTGTTTGCCGGTTCCGCCGTTGCCAAGGATTACGAGCTGCTCAACGTGTCCTACGACCCGACCCGTGAGCTGTACCAGGACTACAACGCCGAATTCACCAGCTTCTGGAAGCAGGCCCACCCCGGCGACAACGTGAAGATCCAGCAATCCCATGGCGGTTCGGGCAAGCAAGGCCGTGCCGTGATCGACGGCCTGCGCGCCGACGTGGTGACCCTGGCCCTGGCCGGCGACATCGACGAAATCGCCAAGCTCGGCAAGACCCTGCCCGAGGACTGGCAAAAACGCCTGCCGGACGCCAGCACCCCCTACACCTCGACCATCGTTTTCCTGGTGCGCAAGGGCAACCCCAAAGGCATCAAGGACTGGGGCGACCTGGTCAAGAAAGACGTCTCGGTGATCACCCCGAACCCGAAAACCAGCGGCGGTGCGCGCTGGAACTTCCTCGCCGCCTGGGCCTACGGCCTGAAAGCCGGCGGCAGCGAAGCCAAGGCCCAGGAATACGTGAAAGAGCTGTTCAAGCACGTGCCGGTCCTCGACACCGGCGCTCGCGGCTCGACCATCACCTTCGTCAACAACGGTCAGGGCGACGTGCTGCTGGCCTGGGAAAACGAAGCCTTCCTGGCCCTGAAGGAAGACGGCGGCGCCGACAAGTTCGATATCGTCGTGCCGTCCCTGTCGATCCTCGCCGAGCCACCCGTGGCCGTGGTCGACAAGAACGCCGAGAAAAAGGGCAACACCGAGATCGCCACCGCCTACCTCAAGCACCTGTACAGCCCGGCTGGCCAGGAGATCGCGGCGAAGAACTTCTATCGTCCACGTGACGAGAAGATCGCCGCCAAATACGCACAGCAGTTCCCGAAACTGGACCTGGTGACTATCGACAAAGACTTCGGCGGCTGGAAAACTGCCCAACCGAAGTTCTTCAATGACGGTGGCGTGTTCGACCAGATCTACACGGCGCAATAAACCGTGAATTAAGCAGCCAGCACAGAGCCCGCATTCACCTGCGGGCTTTGCGTGTCAGTTCCGTTAACCAAGGACTTTTATGTCACGTCGTATCTCCCCCGTCATACCCGGCTTCGGGCTGACGCTGGGCTACACCTTGGTGTACCTCAGCCTGATTGTGCTCATCCCCCTGGCGGCGATGTTCGTGCATGCCGCCCAACTCACCTGGGATCAGTTCTGGGCGATCATCTCGGCACCGCGGGTTGTTGCAGCGCTGAAGCTGAGTTTCGGTACCGCGCTGTACGCCGCGATCATCAACGGCATCATCGGTACGCTGCTGGCCTGGGTGCTGGTGCGCTATACCTTCCCCGGCCGCAAGATCATCGATGCGATGATCGACCTGCCGTTTGCCTTGCCCACCGCCGTGGCCGGTATCGCGCTGACCGCGCTATACACGCCGGCAGGCCTGGTGGGGCAGTTTGCCGCCGACCTCGGTTTCAAGATCGCCTACACCCCCTTGGGCATCACCCTGGCGCTGACCTTCGTCACGCTGCCGTTCGTGGTGCGTACCGTGCAGCCGGTGCTGGCCGATATCCCCCGGGAGATCGAAGAAGCCGCCGCCTGCCTGGGGGCCAAGCCCTTGCAAGTGTTCCGCTACATCCTGGTGCCGGCGTTGCTGCCCGCCTGGCTGACCGGTTTTGCCCTGGCCTTTGCCCGTGGTGTCGGTGAGTACGGCTCGGTGATTTTCATCGCCGGCAACATGCCGATGAAAACCGAGATCCTGCCGCTGCTGATCATGGTCAAGCTCGACCAGTACGACTACACCGGCGCCACCGCCATCGGCGTGATGATGCTGGTGGTTTCCTTTGTCCTGCTGCTGCTGATCAACTTGCTGCAGCGGCGCATCGAACACCCATAAGGAGGCGCGGAACATGTCCCAATCGTCTATTTCCGCCGCGTCCTCGGCCAACGCCGCCCGTCGTGGCAGTGCTGTGTCGCGGCGTATCCTGATCAGCCTTGGCTGGCTGGTGTTCTTCCTGTTTCTGCTGCTGCCGCTGTTTATCGTGGTGTCCCAGGGCTTGAAGAATGGCCTCGGCGCGTTCTTCAGCGCGATCCTTGAGCCCGATGCACTGTCGGCGTTGAAGCTCACGGTGATCGCCGTGGTGATTTCGGTGCCACTCAACGTGGTGTTCGGTGTCAGCGCCGCCTGGTGCGTGAGCAAGTACTCGTTCCGTGGCAAAAGCATCCTGGTGACGCTGATCGACCTGCCGTTCTCGGTCTCGCCGGTGATCGCCGGTCTGGTCTATGTATTGATGTTCGGCGCCCAGGGCTTCTTTGGCCCATGGCTGGCGGATCACGATATCCAGATTGTCTTTGCTCTTCCGGGCATCGTCCTGGCGACCATCTTCGTCACCGTGCCGTTCGTCGCCCGTGAGCTGATCCCGCTGATGCAGGAGCAGGGCACCCAGGAAGAAGAGGCCGCGCGCCTGCTGGGCGCCAACGGCTGGCAGATGTTCTGGCATGTCACCGTGCCGAACATCAAGTGGGGCCTGATCTACGGCGTGGTGCTCTGTACCGCCCGGGCCATGGGCGAGTTCGGTGCGGTGTCGGTGGTCTCCGGGCACATTCGCGGGGTGACCAATACCCTGCCGCTGCACGTCGAGATCCTCTACAACGAATACAACCACGTGGCCGCGTTCGCCGTGGCGAGCCTGTTGCTGATCCTGGCGCTCTTCATCCTGCTGCTCAAGCAGTGGAGCGAAAACCGAATCAACCGCCTGCGCGCCGCTGCGGCGGAGGAATAAGTCATGTCGATCGAAGTCCGTAATGTCAGCAAGAACTTCAACGCCTTCAAGGCCCTGGACCGCATCAACCTGGATATCCACAGCGGTGAGCTGGTGGCGCTGCTCGGCCCGTCCGGTTGCGGCAAGACCACCCTGTTGCGGATCATCGCCGGGCTGGAAACCCCGGACGAAGGCAGCATCGTGTTCCACGGCGAAGACGTCTCCGGCCATGATGTGCGGGATCGCAACGTCGGTTTCGTATTCCAGCACTACGCGCTGTTCCGTCATATGACGGTGTTCGACAACGTCGCCTTCGGCCTGCGTATGAAGCCGAAGAACCAGCGTCCGAATGAAAGCCAGATCGCGGTCAAGGTTCATGAGTTGCTGAATATGGTGCAGCTCGACTGGCTGTCCGACCGTTACCCGGAGCAGTTGTCCGGTGGCCAGCGCCAGCGGATCGCCCTGGCTCGGGCCTTGGCGGTGGAGCCCAAGGTGCTGCTGCTGGATGAGCCTTTCGGCGCGCTGGATGCCAAGGTCCGCAAGGAACTGCGGCGCTGGTTGGCGCGGCTGCACGAAGACATCAACCTGACCTCGGTGTTCGTGACCCACGACCAGGAAGAAGCGATGGAAGTCGCCGACCGTATCGTGGTGATGAACAAGGGTGTGATCGAGCAGATCGGCTCACCGGGCGAGGTGTATGAGAATCCGGCCAGCGATTTCGTTTATCACTTCCTCGGTGATTCCAACCGCCTGCACCTGGGGGACGACCAGCATGTGCTGTTCCGGCCCCATGAAGTGTCGCTGTCGCGCCATGAACTGGAGGATCACCATGCGGCCGAGGTACGTGATATCCGTCCGCTGGGCGCGACGACCCGGGTGACCTTGAAGGTTGAAGGGCAGAGCGAACTGATCGAAGCCGAAGTGGTGAAGGATCACGACAGCCTGATCGGCTTGACGAGGGGGGAGACCTTGTTCTTCAAGCCCAAGGTCTGGCAGAAGCAGGCCAGTCTCTAAGGGCACGGCGGACCCCGTAGGGCTTGGCTTGCCAGATAAGGTTTATGGCAGTCTTGAGGGCCCTTTCGCGGGCAAGCTCCGCTCCCACAGTATCGAGCCGTACCTGAAACCTGTGTACGACCGAGAACTTGTGGGAGCGGAGCTTGCCCGCGAAGAGGCCTTTACAGGCGCCGGCTATTTCAAACGGCCGTCCGCTTCTCCCGCAACCGCACCGCCCCCACCCGCGCCTCGATCTCATGCTTGAGCTCCTGGCGCAGCCCGAGCAAAAACAACAGCTCCGCCACCACGAACAACGGCCCGACGATCAGCCCGCTGAGATCGTCGACAAACGCCGGCTTGCGCCCTTCGTAGTAATGCCCGACAAACTGGATCGCCCAGCCGATCACGAACAGGCCGATTCCGCTCGCCAACCACACCAGCGTGGCCTGCGCCGCAAGGATTTGGCCCACCCAAACGGATAGGCCGAGCAGCACCGTCATCAGCAGTCCGAGGGCCAGTTCCAGGCGCAGATAAAACACCGCCGAGACCACCGCCAGAAGCACTGCGGGACTGATTCCGAGCCCGGCCACCGGCCATTGCGGCCGTGACAGCAACACCGCCACGGCGACCACGATCAGGGGAATGCCGATGAAGTGGCTGGCGATATTGCGCGGGTCACGGTGATAGTCCGCGTATTGACTGAGATGCTCGACGAGGTTTTTCATTGTTATTCCTCCTGTAGGGTGATGGGATCATGCCCTGCGTGAAATTTTTACTCTGTCAGCTACACGACAATTGTCTCGGAGTTCTCATGGATGTATCTGCCTGGCGCTCGCGCCTGCTGACCGGACACTGGTTCAACCATCTGCCCGCTCACTTGCAGGATAGCCTGCTCGCCGCCGCCAAGGGCCGACGCCTGACGCCTGGCCAGCGCCTGTTCCAGCGCGGCGATCCGCCGTGCGGGCTGTACGCGGTGCTGGAGGGGTCGGTCAGGGTCGGTGCCGTCAGCGAGAAGGGCAAGGAAGCCTTGCTCGGGGTGATGGAGCTGCCTTACTGGTTCGGCGAGATTTCCCTGTTCGATGGCCTGCCGCGGACCCACGACGCTTATGCCGTTGGACATACCATCCTGTTGCAGGTGCCCCAGGACGTGTTGCTCAAGTTGCTCGACGAACACCCGGAATACTGGCGGCAGTTCGCCCTGCTGATGAGTCAGAAACTGCGCCTGACCTTTATCGGCCTGGAACAGTTGAGCCTGATGCCGGCACCGGCGCGCCTGGCGCATCGGCTGTTATTGATTGCCGAAGGCTATGGGGAATTGAACCGTTCACGGCAATTGCTCGAGGTGTCCCAGGAGCAGTTGGCGGCGATGTTGTCGCTGTCGCGCCAGACCACCAACCAGATCCTCCAGGATTTCCAGCAGCAGGGGATTCTGCGCACCAGCTATGGCGGGATCGAGATCCTCGATCTGGAAGGGCTGCGGGCTACGGCCAGCGCCTGAGTCGCTCTTAGCGCAGCCCGTCGCGAAACTGCCCCGGGGTGATCCCGGTCCAGCGCTTGAACGCCCGGCTGAAGCTGCTGGTGTCGGCAAAGCCGAGCAGGTAGCTGACTTCGCTTAGCGAACACTGCGGGTCACGCAGGTGCAGCAGCGCCAGGTTCTCCCGACACTCGTTGAGCAAGGTGTCGTAGCGCGCGCCTTCATCGGCCAGGTGCCGTTGCAGGCTGCGCAGGCTCAGGTGCAGCGTCTGGGCGATGCGTTCCGCCGACGGTTCGCCTTCCGGCAACTGGGCCTCGATGGCCTCACGCACGCGGCGCTCCCAGGTCAAGGGCTTTAATTGCGCCAGGGTCCGGTTGAGTACCGTCTCGTTGTGCTCGGCCAGTTCCGGGTTGGCGTCGTCCAGGTGACTGTCGAAATCGCTGCAGGCGAACTCCAGCCGGTCCTCCTCGGCGGCGAAGAACACCGGCGCGCGGAATACCGTGTGCCAGGGCGTCGGATCGGCCGGCTCCGGGCGTCGCAGATACACCGCCAACGGTGCGTAGTCGCGGCCCAGGCGGTTGCGGCAGGTGCGCACATAGATTGAAACGAAGGCATCAATGGCTTCGGGTGCCGGTGCCGGGCTGTCCTTGGGTACCCGCAGGCGAAAGCGGTAGCGTTCGCCTTCGCGGCTGAGTTCCAGTCCCAGGGCATCGCTGACCACCTGGTGATACCGCACGATCCGCTCGAACACCTCGCGCAGGCTGCCGCTGGCCACCAGTGCGTAGCCGAGGGCGTGGAAGGTGGTCGGGCTGACAAAGCGCGAGACCCGCAAGCCGATGGCCGGGTCGCCGCTACTGGCCACGGCCAACTCCCACAGGCGGGTGGTGGCCGACAGCGGGTAGCGGGCGTTGGGGTCGTCCATCAATTGCGGGTCGAGTCCGGCTTGGTGGCACAGGGCGGCGCTGTCGAGGCCCAGGGCGTCGAGCTGCTTGCGCAGGGCGCGGGTCCAGCTGGAGAGCGAGGTTGGTTCAGGCATGTTGGCGTATCCGGTCAACGGGTTGGCGTTCGCGGCTACGACCTCTGATGCTGCAACGGCGCAGGATACGAACATCAATAACCAGAGGATGGAATCATGGATGGTGTTTGCGCAAGTCCCGAACGCATGAATGCTCAACAACGATCCGCCTATATTCGTGAAAAGGTCATGGCCCGCGGCGTCGAGTTGCGCCGGCGTTACCCGCTGTTGAACCATCAGGACGCCCTGGGCGCGGGCATTCTGGCGTTTGCCCTGGCCGGCATGATCGGTTCGGCGGTGCTTTATGTGGACGGTTATCTGGCCGGATGGGCGTGTTTGTTGCTGAATGCTTTTTTTGCCTCGCTGACCCACGAGCTGGAGCACGACCTGATCCACAGCATGTATTTCCGCAAGCAGCGGGTGCCGCACAACCTGATGCTGGCGCTGGTCTGGCTGGCCCGGCCGAGCACCATCAACCCCTGGATTCGGCGCCATCTGCACCTCAATCATCACAAGGTTTCCGGCACCGAGGCTGACATGGAAGAGCGCGCCATCACCAATGGCGAGCCGTGGGGGTTTGCCCGCCTGCTGATGGTCGGCGACAACGTCATGTCTTCGCTGATCCGCATGCTGCGGGCCAAGACCTGGACCCACAAGTTCAGCATCCTCAAGCGCACACTGAGGGTCTATGCGCCACTGGCGTTGCTGCACTGGGGCGCGTGGTACGTGTTTCTCGGGTTCCACGCGGCCAACGGGATCGCCGGTCTGCTGGGCAGCTCCATCGCCTGGTCGGCCCATACCCTGGCGGTGATGCAGGTGATCGATATCGCGGTGGTGGTGATCATCGGGCCGAATGTACTGCGGACCTTCTGCCTGCATTTCGTCAGTTCGAACATGCACTACTACGGGGATCTCGAGGCGGGCAACGTGATCCAGCAGACCCAGGTGCTCAATCCCTGGTGGTTGTGGCCGTTGCAGGCGTTCTGCTTCAACTTCGGCAGCACCCACGGGATTCATCATTTCGTGGTCAAGGAACCGTTCTATATCCGCCAGATGACCGCCCCGGTGGCACACAGGGTGATGGCCGAGATGGGTGTGCGTTTCAATGATTTCGGGACCTTCGGACGGGCCAACCGGTTTGTCCGGCCAGAGCGCCAAAGCCCGCAGGAAGTGAGCTCGGCGCAAGGCTGAGGGGCTCCTCTCAGCAGGCAATAAACGTCAAGGGCAGGTCGCGAATCTGCTCGGGAACCGGCGTCTGGTAATGGCCGTCGCTGGTCAGCTCGTGGAGCAGTTCCTCGCGCAACTGGTGAAAGTCGAAGCTGCTGCGTTGGCGCGGATGGGGCAGGGCGATCTCGACCACCTGCTTGATCCGCCCGGGACGCGGCTCCATCACCACCACCCGGTCGGCGAGGAAAATCGCTTCTTCGACATCATGGGTGACCAGCAGTGTGGTGATCCTGGCGCGGGCGCGAATGGCCAGGAGTTCGTCCTGCATCTGTTGGCGGGTCAATGCGTCGAGGGCGCCGAAGGGCTCGTCCAGCAACAGGATGCGTGGACTCGCCACCAGCCCACGGGCAATCGCCACGCGCTGGGCCATGCCACCGGACAGCTGGTGCGGGTAGGCGCGAGTGAAATCTCCCAGGCCCACCAACTGGATGAAGTCATTGATACGCTGCTGACGCTCAGCCTTGCTCAGCGGTTCGTTGACCAGGCCCAGGCCGATATTTTCCTCGACCGTCAGCCAGGGAAATAGCCGGTGTTCCTGGAACACGATGCCGCGCTCGCTGCCGATGCCGTCGACCGCCTTGCCATCGACCCGGATCTCACCACGAAAGGCTGTGTCCAGGCCGACCAGCAGGCGCAGCAAGGTGGATTTGCCACAACCGCTGGAACCGACAATGGCGACGAACTCACCCTCGGCGATATCCAGGCTGAACTCATGAATGGCTTCCAGCTCGATGCCGTCGACATCGAAGGATTTGCCGACCTGGTTGAAGCTGACAATCGGAGCGTTCATGCGTGTCTCCAGCGGGTGGCGCGGGTTTCGAGGTGTTGGCCGAGCAGGTTGATCAGCGCGCCGGTAAGGCCCACCACAAGCATGCCGCTCATGATCACGTCCATGCGCAGCAACTGCTGGGCGCCGATCATCAGCGCGCCGATGCCGCCGTTGGACGGCATGAAATATTCGGCGCCGAGGGTGCCGAGCCAGGCATAGATCAGGCTCAGGCGCAGCCCGGCAAAAATCCCCGGCGCGGCACCGGGTAGCACCAGCTTGCGCAGCCGCTGCCAGAGACTCAGGCGCAGCACTTGCGCGGCCTCGGTCAACTGCGGCGAGAGGTTGGCGACACTGCGTTGGGTGGCGATAAACAGTGGGAAGAAGGCGGCGAGGGCGACGAACACGGACTTGGCCAGCTCGCCCAGGCCGAACCAGGCAGTGATCAGCGGTACCCAGGCGAAAATCGCGATCTGGCGCAGGGCCGACAGGCTCGGGCCGAGCAGCCGTTCGCCGGTTTTCGACAGCCCCAGCAACAGCCCGAGGCCAAAGCCCAGCGAGCCGCCGAGGAGCAGCCCGGCGAGGGTCCGTTGCAAGCTCAGGCCCAGGCTGGTGGGCAGGCTGCCGTCGAGTGTCCCGCGCCAGGTGCTGTGCAGCACCGCCAGTGGGCTGGCCAGGATATTCCCGTCGACCCACTGCTGGTCGCTCGCCACTTGCCAGAGCACCAGCAGTATCAGCGGCAGCAGCCAGGGTTGCAGGCGTTGCCAGCCGTGATAGCGCGGGCCGCGGGGGATCTGCGCCGTGGCCGGGTGCGGCCAGTGCACCAGGCGTCGGTCGAGCAGGCCGATGCCACGGTCCATCAGCACGCCGAGCACACCGATGACCAGGATGCAGACGAAGACGATATCGAGCATGAACAGTTGCCGGGCATAGACCATCAGGTAGCCGATGCCTTCGCTGGAGGCCAACAGTTCCACGGCCAGCAGCGAGGTCCAGCCGGCGGCCAGCGCCAGGCGCAGGCCAGCCATGAACGCCGGCAGGGCAGCGGGCAGGATCAGCCGTCGGATCAACAGATACGGTGGCAGCCGCAAGACCGCCGCGGCTTCGCGCAGCCTGGGTTGCGCATCACGCACGCCGACCAGGGTGTGCAGGGTCACCGGCACCACGATGGCCTTGATCAGCACCACCAGCTTGAGCACTTCGCCGATGCCGAAAAACACCATGAACAGCGGAATCCAGGCCAGGGTCGGGATTTGTGCGAGGGCACTGAAGGTGGGAAATACCCAGCGTTCTGCACGTCGACTGAAACCCAGCGTGGCACCGAGCAGGGCGCCGATGCCGACGCCCGCCAGCAAACCCCGGAACAGCCGTTGCAGACTTATCCACAGATGCCCCCACAGTTCGCCGCCGGCCAGTTCCACGGTGCTTTGCCCGACCAGCGAAGGCGGCGGCAGGATCTGCTCGCTCATCCAGTGTTGCCGGCTGGCAACCCACCACAGGGCGGCCAGCGCCAGTGGCAACAGCCAGGGCAGCAGACGCGGACTCAGGCTGGGCCAGCCACGGCGCTGCCCGGACGGCGGCAGCGCCAGCGGCAGGCTGAGGAGCGAAACACGGGCCATGGCAGACCTCCATTGTCGGTTTTCCGGGCAATGCACGGCACTGAATTGAATATGCTTGTTCGGTCTATAAAAAATCTTATCGATTCTATTGGGAGATAAGAGAAGCCATTTAAGGCTTGTGCAGGGCACGCATCCAATGCATTTGAAGAATATTTTCGATGCGTTTTATGCATGCCGCTCCAGGACCCTTGTTTCAGCGCTTATATTCCTTAAAGTTACTAAAATGTGAATTATCAGTATTTTATTGTTATGCATGGCTATGCCTACCTTCAGCGACTCGAAGCCCGTTGCCAAGGAGCACCACCCATGAAAACCCTGTTCAAAGGCAGCCTTGCCCGCCTGTTCGCCACCACCGCTCTAGCGGGCGTCCTGGGCGCCCTGTCGCTGTTGGCCACGGCGGCCGAGGTCAAGGAAATCCGCATCGCCGTGCCCGACCTGAGCGCCGGCACCGAGCACAGCGGCGGCGGTGTGGTGGATGTGCTGCGCAGCCGGCAGATCTTCGAAAAGGCCTTTGCCGACCAAGGCATCAAGGTGCAGTGGAGTTTCTTCAAGGGCGCAGGGCCAGTGATCAATGAAGCCTTCGCCAACGGCCAGGTGGATTTCGCCTACCTGGGGGACCTGGCGGCGATCATCGGCAAATCGAACGGGCTGGATACCCGGCTGTTGAGCGCGACGGCACGCGGGGTCAAGCAATACCTCGGCGTGGTGCCCGGCTCGGGGATCAAGACCCTGCAGGACCTCAAGGGCAAACGGGTGGCGGTGTTCCGTGGCACCGCCAGCCAGCTGTCCTTCGATGCCGCACTGGCCAGCCAGGGCTTGAGCGAGAAGGACTTCAAGGTGATCAACCTGGATTTCAGCGCGGCGGTAGCGGCGTTGGCGGCCAAGCAGATCGACGCCTCCTGGGGCAGCTCGAACCTGACGGCGTTGCAGGCCAAGGGGCTGGCTGAGTTGCCGGTGAGCACCAGGGATCTGGGCGGTGCCGGGAGTATCCAGAGCGTGCTGGTGGGTTCCGGCGCCTTTGTCGATGCGCATCCGGACGTGGTCGACAAGCTGCTCAAGGCCCAGCAGCAAGCGGTGGAGTGGCTGACCCAGGATGGCAACAAGGACGCCTATGTGCAGTTGGTGTCGGGGCTGGCAAGTTATCCACAGGTGATTTTGCAGCAGGACCTGAAGGACGAGAAACTCAGCGAGATTTTCCCTTCGCAACTGGACCCGGTGTTCCTTGGTAAATTGCAGGGCTCGGTGGACCTGGCGTCCCAGCAGAAGCTGATTCGCAAGCCGTTCAAGGTGACGGATTGGGTGGCGCCGAATCTGGCGGCGGCGGGGATCTAGACCGCAACCCTGTCCTCCTGGGTATCCACTGCCACCAACGTCTCGATCATCGCCCGCGCCGCCGGTGACAGCCGGAACCCGGTGCGGCTGACGATCCCGCAGCGGGCGTTCATGCTCTCGATGTTCTGCGGCAGGTTGCGCCAGTGCAGCAGCACCAGCGAGCCCTGTTCCACGTCCTCGATAAACGCCTCCTGGGTGCCGACGCCAATCGCATTGGACTGCCGGACGATCTTCACCAGCGCCGGAAAATGCTCGGTCTCGATATTCGGCGAAAAATCCGTGCGCCCGCTGAGGTTCGCCAGCAGCTTGCGGATGCCCGGCGGAATCAGCGTGGTCGCCAGCGGATAGTCGAACATATCGTTGGTCGACAGGCTTTCCTTGGCCAGCAACGGATGCCCCGGCCGGCAGAAAAACACCCCGCGCTTGGGCGTCAGCGCCTGGGTCTGGAAGTTCGGATCGGCCTCGAAATGGCGGATGTCGGCGATAAAGAATTCGATTTCCTCGCGACTCAGGCTGCGGCTGAGCTTTTCCCAGTTATCCACATGGAATTTGGTCCTTACTTTCGGGTGGGCATTGATAAACCGCGCCACCGCCTCCGGTACCAGTTTCACCGCCGGCGCCGGGCCGCAGCCGAAGCGCAGCTCACCGGCATCGAGCTTGGTCATCTGGGTCACTTCGGCACTCAGCAGCGCCGCGCCCTGGACCAGGGTCAAGGCATGTTGCAGCACCACCTGGCCTTCTGGCGTCGGGCGCAAATCCTTGTTGCCACGGTCCACCAGCACGCAGCCGAACTCCTGTTCCAGCCCCTGGATACTGCGGCTGAAGGCCGGTTGGGTGATACCCATGGCGTCCGCCGCGCGGACAAAACTGCGGTGTTCATTGAGGGCGATGAAGTAGCGCAGTTGGCGAAGATCCATATGCTTTCCTGGCATCCGAAAAATAGCTCGAAGGCATTTGCGACGAGCGAGGCTTGAGGTTTTAAATGCAAGCTCTTATTCCGTCAACGAAGCATGCGTATATCTATTAGATCTAAATTGAATATATATAGAGCGTTGTTTCGCGACGGCTCAAACCGTAAGCAGTCCGACGAGGGTTCACCCATGAGCAATGCCGCACTTGCTGTAAAACCCGTTGTGCACACGCTGGATATTCATCCGGTGGCCGGTCGTATTGGCGCCGAGATCCGTGGCATCGAGCTTTCCGGCGAGCTGGAGGCCGGCGTGATCGAGGCGATCCAGCAGGCGCTGGTGCAGTACAAGGTGGTTTTCTTCCGGGGCCAGAGCCATCTCGATGACCAGAGCCAGGAGGCTTTTTCTCATCTGCTCGGCGAGCCGGTGGCGCACCCGACGGTGCCGGTGCGTGACGGTACGCGTTATCTGTTGGAGCTGGACGGTGCACAGGGCCAGCGGGCCAATTCCTGGCACACCGACGTGACCTTCGTCGACGCCTATCCGAAAGCCTCGATCCTGCGTTCGGTGCTGGCGCCGGCCTCCGGCGGCGACACGGTGTGGGCGAATACGGCAGCGGCATACGAGGAGCTGGCGCCGGAGTTGCGCGAGCTGGCGGACAAGCTCTGGGCGGTGCACAGCAACGAATACGACTACGCCGGTTCGCGGCCGAATGTCTCGGCGGAGAAGCTGGAGCGTTACCGCCAGATCTTCACTTCGACGGTATACGAGACCGAGCATCCGGTGGTGCGGGTGCATCCCATCAGCGGTGAGAAGAGTCTGTTGCTGGGGCACTTCGTCAAACGTATCAAGGACTATTCGCTGGCGGACTCGGCGCATTTGTTCAACCTGTTGCAGAGCCATGTGACGCGTTTGGAAAACACCGTGCGCTGGCGCTGGCAGAGCGGCGATGTGGCGATCTGGGATAACCGTTCGACCCAGCATTACGCAGTGGACGATTACGGCACCCAGGAGCGCATCGTGCGGCGGGTGACGCTCAAGGGCGAAGTGCCGGTGGGCGTGCATGGGCAGCGGAGCCAGACGATCAAGGGGGCTTGAGTTTGCGGTGACGGGTGAGGTCATGTGGTGAGCGGGCAAGCCCGCTCGCCACATTGAGATCACACTTGGCTGGCGGCCCTCAAGGTTTCACCACACCCCGATCTGCACCACCTTCTCCGCCTCCGGCTCGCCATAACGAAAGCGCTGCCCGCGCAGATCGATTTCCTGATGGCTGATGGTGGTCCGGCGTTTCAACCCGCGCAGCCACTCGAACAGATACCCCAAGTGCTCTTCACGCACCGCCGCCAAGTCCGGATCGGCCCCCAGGTCACGCAGTTCCTGCGGGTCGTTTTCCAGGTCGAACAACTGCGGCCGAAATCCGTCATACGCCAGGTACTTCCAGCGCTCGCTACGGACCATGGTCATCCGGCAACGATCGATCGATTGCGCCAGCCGCTCCCGGGCCGGGGCCTGGAAGGCATAGTCGTATTCGGCGATGGCATAGCGGCGCCAGTCCGGTTGCGCCCCGTGCAGCAGCGGCACCAGCGACCGTCCCTCCAACCGATGTTCCGCCGACGGCAGACCCAGTGCTTCGAGAAACGTCGGCAGCGCATCGATGGTTTCCACCAGGCGTTCATCCACCGTACCCCGGGTACTATCCGCCGCCGCCCGCGGGTCGCGCACGATCAATGGCACGCCGACCGCCTGCTCCAGCAGGAACTCCTTTTCGCCGAGAAAATGATCGCCGAGAAAATCCCCGTGATCGCTGGTGAACACGATCAGTGTGTCGTCCCAGTGGCCGCTGCTTTCGAGCACGTCGAACAGTCGCCCGAGCTGGTCGTCGACCTGCTTGATCAGGCCCATATAGGTCGGGACCACATTCAGCCGCACCTCGTCCCTGGAGAAATTCAGGCTTTCCTCATGCTGGCGGAAGGCGCCGTAGACCGGGTGATCACTAGCCGCGCCCGGTGCCGGACGGACCGCCGGCAGCACCTGCTCGCGTCTGTACAACGCGTGGTACGGCGCGGGGGCGATATAGGGCCAATGCGGTTTGATATACGACAGGTGCAGGCACCATGGCTGCTCGCCCTGTTCGCTGATGAAGTCGATGGCGCGGTCGGTGGTGTAGACCGTTTCCGAGTGTTGTTCCGCTACTCGCGCCGGCAAATGGGCGTGGCGCATTTGCCAGCCGCTGAGGATCTCGCCGTTTTCGCCTTCGGCGGCGTTGGCCCAGTCATGCCAGGGGTTTGTGCCGTTATAGCCGAGGTCGCGCAGGTAATGGGTGTAGGGCGCCGACTCGCGTTTATCGGCGAACAGCGGGTCATCGGGGTAGATGCCGTCGTGGCGTGAGTAGGCTTCAAAACCGACTTCGTTGAAGGGCTCGGCCTGAAGGCTGCCGGGGTCGATGGCCAGTCGCTGCAGGGCGTCGAGATTGGGCGTGGCGTGGGTCTTGCCGACCAGGGCGGTGCGGATGCCGTGGGGCCGCAGGTAGTCGCCGATGGTCAGTTCTTCCAGCGGTAGCGGCACGGCGTTCCAGGCCACTTGATGGCTGCTGACGTAACGCCCGGTATAGGCCGACATCCGCGACGGCCCGCAGATGGTGCCCTGGGTGTAGGCGCGGCTGAAGCGCACGCCGGCGGCGGCCAGGCGGTCGATATTCGGCGTGTGCAGATGGGGGTGGCCGTAGCAGGACAGATAATCGCGACGCAGTTGGTCGCACATGATGTAAAGCACGTTGCGCACGTGGGGCATGGAGGTTCACCGCAGCGGAGGACAAGTGAGGGATTTCGCGTTTTGGCGCGATTTTCGGCAAGCGCATTTGGCGACTGTTTTCTATGCACAGTGTGCATGGGGTGAGTCTCGCTCAGACAGCCATTTGCTCCAGGCTGCACACCTCACCCACCTCCAGCGCATCCTCGCTCTTGATCTGCTCGATCATCGCCTCGGCCAGCGGCGACAACCGATACCCGGCCCGGCTGACAATCCCATACCGCGTATACAACTCCTCCAGATCCTCCGCCAACCCCTCGATCTTCAGCCTTACCAACCCGCCACGGGCGTACTCCCAGGCATCGCTGTTCTCACCGCAGATACCAATGGCATCCGATCTCAACACCACCCCCAACAGGCTGAACGCACTTTCACACTCCACCTGCGGAGTGAAATCCGGGCGACCGCTGAGGTCGACGATCACCTTGCGCAAGTTCGGCGGACGAATCGTCGAGGCCAGGGGATAACTCAGCAATTGCCCGGCCGTCACGCTCTCCTGAGCCGCCAGCGGATGCCCGGCCCGGCAGCAGAAATACCACTTGCGTGGCCGCAGGCGCTGGGTCAGGTAATCCGGGTTGGCCTCGAAGCTGCGGGTGTCGGCGACGAAAAATTCGAACTCATCGTTCAACAGCCGTTTGCTCAGGCTCTGCCAGTCATCCACCTGGAACTGCACCCGGGCTTTCGGATAGCGCCCGATGAAGTGGCCGATGGCCCGTGGGATCAACCCCGAGGCCGGCGCCGGCCCGCAGCCGAAGCGCACCTCGCCGGCCTCCAGGCCGTTGAACTGGCTGATTTCATTGGCCAGTTGCTGGGCGCCGCTGACCAGTCGGCGAGCATGTTCGAGCAACACCTGGCCCTGTTTGGTCGGCGCCAGGTCCTTGCGTCCGCGATCCACCAACTGACACCCGGCGCTGTGTTCCAGAGCCTGGATGCTGCGGCTGAACGCTGACTGCGAGAGGTTCACCGCCGTGGCCGCGGCGACAAAACTGCGCTGCTCGGCGAGGGCGATGAAGTGACGGAGTTGACGCAGGTCGATATGCATTTTTCACATGGAAAATATCGGGGAAATGCATTGGCTATGCATTACGTCGATTCCTTATAAAGGCAATCTCTTATGCAGTAAATATCTGTAAAAACATAAATAAATAACTTTAAAGAATATACCGGATGTGTATTTTTTGACCAGGAGCCGCCCATGAATTCGTTCAATTTTGCCTTGCATCACCCTTCGCGGCGGCTCAAGCGCTTGCCCCTGGCCCTGTTGCTGGCGGGGAGTGCCAGTTGGTCTCTGGGCCAGGCCGCCGAGAGCGAAGCACCGCCGGACCCGGCACCCGTGGCCAGTACCAGCAAGCCCAAGGCCGACAGCGGGCAGTTGGAAACCGTGACCGTCACCGCCCGGCGCCGGGAAGAAAGCTCCCAGAGCGTGCCCGTGCCCATCAGCGTGATCGGTGGCCAGGCCCTGGAAAGCCAGCGGGTCTATCGCATCCAGGATCTGCAGCAACTGGTGCCCAGCGTCAACGTCGCCTACATGCATGCGCGCCAGTCCAGCGTGTCGATTCGCGGCTTGGGCAACAATCCGGCCAGCGATGGCCTGGAGGGCAGCGTCGGGCTGTATATCGACAACGTCTACCTGAGTCGTCCGGGCATGGCCGTATTCGACCTGATGGATATCGAGCAACTGGAAGTGTTGCGCGGTCCCCAGGGCACGCTGTTCGGCAAGAACACCACTGCCGGGGTGATCAATATCAATACCCGGGCGCCGAGTTTCACGCCCGAGCGCAGCATTGAAAGTTCGGTGGGCGAGGATGGTTATTTCCAGACCAAGGGCACGATTTCCGGCCCGATCACCGATCAGTTGGCCGGGCGCCTGTCGGCCTATCGCACCAGCAGCGATGGCGATATCAAGAACGAATACAACGGCCATGAGCTGGACGGCGGCTCGCGGGACGGCTTTCGCGGACAGCTGCTGTTCAAGCCCAACGAAAACTTCAGCCTGCGCTGGATCGGCGACTACAACGAAGAAGACTCCAGCGCCGGGACCCGCGTGCTCTACAGCACCGGCCCGACCATCAATGGCGTGAACCTTTACCAGGCGCGGGCTGCCGCGGCCGGGGCGACCCTCGCCGATGGTCGGAATCGGGAAGTGAATCTCGACGGTCAGCAACACGTCGGGGTGTTCCAGGGCGGCACTTCCCTGGAGGCCAACTGGACCCTGCCCAACGATTTCACCCTGACGTCCATCAGCGCCTATCGCTGGTGGAACTTCACTCCGCGCAACGACGACGGGCTCAACGTCCCGGCCGCCTACAACTCCGGGGTCTCGGTGGAGGATACCCAGTGGTCCCAGGAGGTGCGCCTGGCCTCGCCCACGGGTGGGTTCTTCGACTATGTGCTGGGGGCGTACTACTTCGGCTCGAAGCTGGATAACCAGAGCTTCAGCTACTACGGCCCCAAGGCGGATATCTGGAACGGCACCCCCACGGGCGCGTTGAACAACGTCACCAGCATCGGCAACGGGCATATCGACACCGACAGTTTCGCGCTCTTCGCCCAGGGCACCTGGCACCTGACTGAGCGCCTCGACTTCACCGCCGGCCTGCGCGGCAGCTACGAGGAAAAAAGTGCCTGGGTGACCCGCGATGCACCGGTTGGCGGTGCAGCCGTGACCGGTGCCGCCGCCACGGCCCGAGCCGGCCGTGCCGGTGCCTATGACTCCGGTAACCTGAGCCTGTACAGCATCAGCCCGTCGGGCCTGCTGAACCTGAGCTATCGCTTCACCGACGACCTGTTGGGTTATGCGACCCTGTCCCACGGTGAAAAATCCGGTGGTGTCAGCCTTGCGGTGGGGACGGCCCCAACGGCCGGTGCCGGCTCGCTGCTGGTGGGCAGCGAGCGCGCCAACAACGCCGAACTGGGTTTCAAGAGCACCCTGTGGGACAAGCGCCTGCAGCTCAACGCCAACCTGTTCTGGACCCAGGTCAACGGATACCAGACCAACGCCTATGACTACGACACCCGTGTGCAATACCTGACCAACGCCGGTTCCGTGCGCTCGCGCGGGCTGGAAGTGGAGAGCACGCTGATTCCCCTGCGCGGCCTGACCCTCAATCTCAACGGCTCCTATAACGATGTGCGTTACATGTCCTACAAGGATGCGCCGTGCGCGCCCGAGGTCGCCTTGCAACCCGGGGCGCCGGCTTCCTGCGACCTTACCGGGCACCAGGTGGCGGGGGCGTCGAAGTGGATTGCCAACGCCAATGGCGAATACAAATGGAACCTGGATAACGGTTGGGAAGAATACGTCACCGGCAGCTACGCCTTCCGCTCCAAGGCCGCCGGTACGGTCGAGGACTCCGCCTATGGGCAGATTCCCAGCTATGCGGTGGTCAACCTGTCCACCGGCTTGCGCGGCGATTTCAAGCAGGGTCAATGGGATGTGTCGTTGTGGTTGAAGAACGCCTTCGACAAGACCTACTACACCACCCTCTGGACCGGCGGCAATGGCGGCTATGAAGGACTGCTCGGCACGCCGCGGACCCTCGGGGTGACCGGGCGCTATGACTTCTGAGTCCATTCAGTGAAGAGTTGGTTATATACAACTCATCCGCCAAACAAGTTATTCACCATGCTCATGGTTCATATAGCCAATCGATTGATAAATAACCGGTGGTGCAATTGGACAGACGTTACAAGTCCAACCATGCTGGGTGTCGTGAGTTTCAGGAGAACCTCACCTTCAGTGGAAGAGTGTATTAACGACATAAGGAGAACGCATCATGTCGAGCATCAATGGAACTTATGTAAACGCCAACTCTGACGCCAGACTGGTCGTGACCGACGGTAACGACTCGAACGGTTCCTTCAGCGGGCAGATCACCCAGGCCGGTGTGAACTACAACGTGACCGGCCACTACCACTTCCAGAACAGCACCGGCCAGCCCACGATCATTGCCTTTACTGGCTACAATGATGGTCACGGCTATGTCACCTTCGCCGCCTTCTCCCCCGACCACAACTACGGGCGACTGAGAGCAAGCGGTTCACGCAGCACCTTTGACGGCCAAGTGGTCGGTCTGGGTGGCGAGTTCGTCAAACAGTAATAAAGGCAACACACTATACTGCCAGGCCAACGAACGGGTGAGTGGCGGATGCTGCTCATCCGCTCGAAGTACTGGCGGTATGTTTTGTCGTCTGTGTTAATTATTAAATACGCCATTTTATTGTTTGTACTTCCCTCTTTCTTACATCCGAATCCTTCTTTCTGTTTCTTTGTCATCCGCGCGGTTGCCCGTGTGGTGATCGCCGCCGCGTGTTTGAAATCGCTCATCAAGTGGCGGTTTCGGGCCTTGAAGGCATGCCTTGAGCGAATATTTTCAATGCCTGAAAAGCATGGCTTTCCGGGCGATTGGCTGGAGCCCTTGAAACACGCGGCCTTGAGCGGGGCACTGAAAATCAATATTCATTTTTGTTCTATGTATAATTTTAAATATTGCTTTAAGGCCTAAGCAGCCTCCGTGGATCATCGGCACCTCGACGCCGCCAAGCGCGCCTCGACGATTTTTTGCTGAAGACCGCAGGAGTTATTCAATGGGCAATGTCCAGACCGCTGCCAGTGCACATGAGGTGCGCAGGCACCCGGCACCGGGTGGCGAGTTGGTTGACCTCGGCCGGCCCCATCGCGCGCCGCTGGGGCCGTTGCGTCTGCAGAAAGTGCCCAAGGGCATCCTCAGCCGACGCGAGGCGATCTTGCTCGGTGTGTTCGCGCTGGTGCTGCATGGCGCGGTGATCTACTGGCTGAGCCAGAAGGAAACCCCGGTGCTGCCGGTGGTGCCGCCGGAAATCCCACCGATGACCATCGAGTTCTCCCAACCGGCTCCGCCCGTGGTTGAACCGCCGCCTCCACCCCCTCCGCCTCCGCCGCCCCCACCGGTGGTCGAGCCGCCGCCGCCAGTGGTCGATGAGCTGGCGGTCAAACCGCCGCCGCCCAAGCCGGTGCCCAAGCCCAAGGTCAAGCCGGTTCCCAAGCCTGAGCCGAAACCTGCGCCCAAGCCGGTCGAGCAACCGCCCGCGCCGCCAGAGCCAGCGGCTCCGGCAGCGCCACCGGCGCCGCCGACGCCGGCACCGGTGACCCCGGCTTCGGCCAGCGCCGCGTACCTGAAGAACCCGGCGCCGGAATATCCGCAGCTGGCTCAGCGTCGCGGTTGGGAAGGCACGGTCTTGTTGCGGGTGCAGGTCCTGGCCAGCGGCAAACCGGGCGAGATCCAGATTCAGAAAACCAGTGGTCGCCAGCAACTCGACGACGCCGCGCTGGCAGCGGTCAAGCGTTGGAGCTTTGTCCCGGCCAAGCAGGGCGATGTCGCCCAGGTCGGCTGGGTCAGCGTACCCATCGACTTCAAGATCCACTGATCGGCACCCAACGCGCTAAACGCTTCCACAGAGGGAACACATCATGACGTTACTGGCATCTCCACTCCAATCCATCGAAAGCGCGGTGATCTGGCTGCTGGTGGTTTTCTCCGTCGCCACCTGGGGCCTGGCCCTGCTCAAGGGCGTGCAGTTCGGCCGCCTCAAGGCCCAGGATCGCAAGTTCCACAAACAGTTCTGGGCCGCTTCCAGCCTCGACTCGGCCGCCGAGCTCAGCGAAACCCAACCGGGCGCCGCCGCTCGCGTGGCCCAGGCCGGTTATGCCGCGATCCAGGTCGGCGATGCGTCCCACGCGGCGGATCTGAGCCAGGCGATCAATCATCAGGACCGTCTCGAACGTGCCCTGCGCCAACAGATCGTGCGGGAACGACGCTCCCTGGAAACCGGCCTGGCGGTAGTCGCCAGTATCGGCAGCACCTCGCCGTTCATTGGTCTGTTCGGCACCGTGTGGGGGATCATGGAAGCCTTGAAAGGCATCAGCGCCGCCGGGTCCGCGAGCCTGGAAACCGTTGCCGGGCCGATCGGTGCCGCGCTGGTGGCCACCGGTGTCGGGATCGCCGTCGCGGTGCCGGCGGTGCTGGTTTACAACTATTTCCTGCGTCGCCTGAAGCTCACCGCCGCCGACCTCGATGACTTCGCCCATGACTTCTACAGCCTGGCGCAGAAGAGTTCGTTCCGCGTGCTGATCCACCCGACGGCGAACAAAACCGCCGCCCAGGGCGGTGCGCAGAAAGTGAAGGAGGCGTCCTGATATGGCCTTCTCGACCCAGGACAGCGATGAGGTATTGAGCGAGATCAACGTCACGCCGCTGGTGGACGTGATGTTGGTGCTGCTGGTGGTGTTTATCGTCACCGCGCCGCTGCTGACCAATGCGATTCCGATCAACCTGCCGAAGACCGAAGCCGTGGCGCCGGTGGAGCAGAAGGACCCGCTGGTGGTGAGCATTGATGGCAGCGGCAAGCTGTTCCTCAACAAGGATGAAATCAAGCCCGAGCTGCTGGAGTTCAACCTCCAGGCGGCCAAGGCCAAGGATCCGGACCTGCGGGTGCAATTGCAGGCCGACAACGGCGTGAACTACGGCGAAGTGGCGCGGGCCATGGCCTCCATCGAGCGGGCCGGGATCACCAAACTGTCGGTGATTACCGCGCGCTGAACGCAACAGATCCTCGAGTTTCTTGGGCCGTCTCCTTGGCAGGGTGCGGCCCTTTTTTATTTCCACGGAGCAACTGGCAAATGCAGAACCTGTGGGAGCTGGCTTGCTGGCGATGAGGCCAGTGAGTCTTGCATCGCCTGATCGGCCGCCATCGCCAGCAAGCCGGCTCCTACAGGGGGGTTGTCAGTCGGGAGTGACTCGCGGGCTTTATATTTCTTTATCATCTTAATAAATAGCTTCTTATTCCTTAACGAATATAACTCTCCTCCCTATACTCGATCGGGAACGCAAACGCTGGAGGAGGTGTACCCCATGCGCAACGAGTCGATTCGTTATCTGATCGTGCCGGGCTGGCAAGGATCGCCAGAAGATCATTGGCAAACCCACTGGCAGAACAGCCTGCCCAACAGTGCGCGGGTGGAGCAGGCCGACTGGCTGACGCCGCGCCGCGAAGACTGGGTCGCGGCCCTGGCCGAAGCCATTGCCGCGGACGATACGCCGGTGATCTTGATTGCCCACAGCCTGGGTTGCATCACCGTTGCCCACTGGGCGCAAACAGCGCCGTTGCACCTGCTGCGCCAGGTCCGTGGTGCATTGCTGGTGGCCCCGGCCGATGTCGAGCGTCCCGCCTGCGCCCCGGCCTTGCGTAACTTTGCGCCGATTCCGAGCGACCTGCTGCCGTTTCCGAGCCAGATCGTCGCCTCCGACAACGACGCGGCCGTCAGCGCCCCGCGGACCCTGGAACTGGCCCGCGACTGGGGCGCGCAAGCGAGCATCCTCAGCGGTGCCGGGCATATCAATGTGAAGTCCGGTCACCAGCGTTGGGAGCAGGGTTTTGCCTATCTGTACCGCCTGCAGACCCGAATGGAACAGCATTCCCTGCGTCGCGCCTGAATTCTTTCTTTTGCTTGAACGCCCACTGCCATTGGTGGTTTGGGGCGGGAGCCTGCCATGAGCCTGCATGAAACCTTCGGTCAGCCGCTGCTGACCTTTCCCGATTCGGAAAAAAGCCCACTGAGCATTCGCGCCAAGGCGCTGGTGTTCGTCGACCCGCGTTCGCGGCAACTGCGTGAAGAACTCGAAACCCTGGCGCCCAAGTCGGTGCCGGTATTGATCCGTGGCGAGACCGGGACCGGCAAGGAGTTGCTCGCCCGGCATATCCACCGCGCCAGCGACCGCCCCGGGTTGTTTGTTTCGGTGAACTGCGGCGCCATCAGCCCGACCTACGCCGATGCCGAACTGTTCGGTTATGCGGCGGGGGCCTACAGCGGTTCGGCCAGCAGTCGCGCCGGCTGGTTCGGCTCGGCCAATGGCGGCACCTTGTACCTGGACGAGATTGGCGACCTGCCGTTGCCGATCCAGGTGAAGTTGCTCGCCGCCCTGGAAAATCATGAAGTCACCCGGGTCGGCGCGCCGCAGCCGAGTCCGGTGGATGTACGCCTGGTGGCGGCCACCAGCATCGACCTGGCCCAGGCGGTGGCGGTCGGTAAATTCCATGAGCGCCTGTATCACTACCTCAGCGAAGGCCGGCTGGAGTTGCCGGCATTGCGCGAGCGGGTCGGCGATATCCTGCCCCTGGCCGAGTATTTTCTCGGTATCTACAGTCAGCGCCTGAGCCTGCCGGTGCCACTGGTCAGCGAAAGTGCCCAGCGTGCTCTGGAGCGTCACAGCTGGCCGGGCAATACCCGCGAGCTGGAGAATGTCATTCACTTTGCCTTGCTGGTCAGCAGTGGCGACGAGATTCTGCCGGAGCACTTGAACCTGCCGGCACCCCTGGCCTTGATCGAGCAATTTATCGGTAGCAGTTCCCCTGAGGAACTGGTGGCACTCAAGCGCCTGCTGGATAGTGCTGTATGAACAAAATGGAATATGAAGATGAATAAAAGATATTGTTCTGGAATAAAAAATATCGGTATCTTCTGCCCCACGCCAGCGATATCACTATACTGGCACCTCTCTCTCAAGGCTGTCGTCGATGACGACCGTGATCTTCGATAAGGACACTGCATGAAAAAGGTTCTGTTGTTTACCGCATTGGCGGCCGCTCTGGCGGCAGGTCTGGCCCAGGCCGGCGAGAAACTGGTCGTGGCGGCAACGCCGGTCCCCCATGCCGAGATCCTCGAGCTGATCAAGCCGACCCTGGCCAAAGAAGGCGTGGACCTGGAAATCAAGGTCTTCACCGACTACGTACAACCGAACACCCAGGTGGCCGAGAAACACCTGGACGCCAACTACTTCCAGACCAAGCCGTACCTGGATGGCTTCAATAAAGGCAAGGGCACCAACCTGGTCACTGTGATTGGCGTGCACGTCGAGCCTTTCGGTGGTTACTCGAAGAAAGTCAAAAGCCTGGCTGAGCTGAAAGACGGCGCCACCGTGGCTATCCCGAACGAAGGCAGCAACAGCGGCCGTGCCCTGCTGCTCCTGCAGAAATCCGGCCTGATCACCCTGAAAGACCCGACCAACGCCCTGTCGACGCCCAAAGACATCGTCAAGAACGACAAGCACCTGAAGTTCAAGGAACTGGAATCGGCCCTGCTGCCACGGGTTCTGGACCAGGTCGACCTGGACATGATCAACACCAACTACGCGCTGGAAGCGGGCCTGAACCCGGCTAAAGACGCACTGGTGATCGAAGGTGCCGATTCGCCTTACGTGAATTTCCTGGTAGCTCGTCCGGACAACAAGGACAGCGACGCGATCCAGAAACTGGCCAAGGCCCTGACCAGCCCGGAAGTGAAAGCATTCATCGCCGAGAAGTACAAAGGCGCGGTATTGCCGGCGTTCTGATTCGCGAAGAACCCCTTCCAAGGTTTGAACGCCGACGAGCAACCAGCGTCGGCGTTTTTTATTGCCCGCTCGGTTGTTTTCTCACTGCTCGGCGCAATGCCATCAATAGCTTCACGATGTCTTGTGGATCGAGCTTTTCCGGCGCTTTTGCCTGAACCATATAGTCTTCCTTGTTATGGGCTGGCCATTGAGCGGGCCATGTTCGTCCGTGCTTGGAGCGCCCATTGGGTAAAAAGATCCGTATTGCGGTGCAAAGGAAAGTAGCCGCCCGCTGACTATCCGGCAAATCCGTCGGGCGGGTTTTAACCCAGGGTCAGTCCGGCCAGTTCCAGGCCGGCTCATCGAGCCTGTCCTGGCCGACAACCCCGGTCTGTCCGAGGATTTTTTCCAGGACGATGGCGTTGCACGCCGGGTCCTGCTGCAACGCCGCTATCAGGCGGCTGGCATGGGACACCACCCACAGCTGGCAGTGCTCCGAAGCCTGTACGATCAGGCGCGCCAAGGCCGGCAGCAGGTCCGGGTGCAGGCTGGTTTCCGGTTCGTTCAGCACCATCAGGGTCGGTGGCCGGGGCGTCAGCAACGCCGCCACCAGCAGCAGATAACGCAAGGTCCCGTCCGACAGCTCGGCAGCCGACAGCGGTCGCAGCAACCCTTCCTGATAGAACTCGATGGCAAAGCGCGCACCCTGCAACGGCGCGATCTTCAGCCGTGAGCCAGGAAAGGCATCGCTGATGGCCGCGTGCAGGGCTTCGGCGTCGCCGACTTCGATAATGGTCCGCAACGCCGCCGCCAGGTCGCGACCGTCGTGATGCAGCACCGGCGTGCGTGTACCCAACTGGGGCTGGCGTACAGGCGCGTCGGCATCGCTGCGAAAGTGATCGTAAAAACGCCAGCCGCGAATGCTCTCACGCAGTAACAGTACTTCCGGCGAACCGCGCAGATTGCCGACCTGATCGAACAGGCTGTCGAAGCTCGGCGTGTGTTGCGCCAGCACCTCCCAGCCACGCCCTTCGCGGGCCTTGACCATGGGCCCGGAACGTCCCACCAGCAGGCTGGCCGGGCGATACAGGGGACCGGCCCAGATGCATTCGCGCTTGATCTCCGGGTCCAGGGAAAAATACGAACTGCTCGGCTCCGGCAAGCCGAGGGAAATGGCGTAGCTGAAGTCCTCACCGGCAAACCCCAGGCGCAGGCGCTTCGCCCCCTTGCGGACCTGGCCTTCAATGGCCACTTCACCGTTGCGCATGCGCCGGCTGATGGTTTCCGGCCCCGCCCATAAGGTCGAATCCAGCCCGCCTTCACGCGCCAGTGCGTTGACCACCCCGCCCTGGGCGGTTTCCGCCAGCAGGCGCAGGGCGCGATAGAGGTTGGATTTGCCGCTGCCATTGGGCCCGGTGATCAGGTTCAGTCGACCCAGCGGCACCACCAGTTGGTTGATCGAGCGGTAGTTGGCGACCGCCAGGGTCTTGAGCATGAAAAGCGTCCTGCGGGGTGAGTTGAGTTGTTGGTGTGCAGTGAGGGAACCCTGTTCTACGCTAACAGTCGTAACCGCACTGGCGAAACTGTATTACGCAAAGGAGCGTGCATGAAGGGGCATCGAACACAGTGGATGGTCGCCCTCGGCCTGGCAGCGCTCTTGAGTGGATGCGGTCATGACAAACCGCCGCAGCCCGAGCGGCCGCGGGTCTTCGTCGAGCAGGTGCAACGCAAGGATTTCGGCGCCGCCGTGACCCTGACCGGCGATGTCCAGGCCCGGGTCCAGACCGACCTGTCGTTCCGTGTCGGTGGCAAGATCATCCAGCGCTCTGTCGACGTCGGCGCGCGGATCTCCGCCAAACAGGTGCTCGCCAAGCTCGACCCCAAGGACCTGCAAACCCATGTCGACACCGCCCAGGCCGAGGTCAATGCCCAGCAGGCGCGGGTGCAACAGACCAGCGCGGCTTTCGTCCGCCAGCAGAAGCTCCTGCCCAAGGGGTATACCAGTCGCAGCGAATACGACTCGGCCCAGGCCGCCTTGCTGAGCAGCAAGAGCGCGCTCACGGCGGCCCAGGCACAGTTGGCCAATGCCCGTGAACAGCTGAGTTACACCTCGCTGATCGCCGAGGCGCCCGGGGTGATCACCGCCCGCCAGGCCGAGGTCGGGCAGGTGGTGCAGGCGACCATGCCGATCTTCAGCCTGGCCCGTGACGGGGCGCGCGACGCGGTGTTCAACGTCTACGAATCGCTGCTGGTGGAGCCGCCCGGCGACCAGAGCATTACCGTGACCCTGCTCGACAACCCGAGTATCCAGGCCACCGGCAAGGTCCGTGAAGTGACCCCGGCGGTCTCGGCCCAGAGCGGCACCGTGCAGGTCAAGGTCGCCCTCGGCGCGCTGCCGGCCGGCATGGACCTGGGCTCGGTGGTCAGCGCCACCGTCACCGCTCCTGGCAAAGCCAGTATCGAGCTGCCCTGGTCGGCCCTGACCAAGGACATCAGCGAGCCGGCCGTGTGGCTGGTGGACGATAGTGGGAAGGTCAGCCTGCACCGGGTCAAGGTCGGACGCTACCTGACCGGCCATGTGATCATCAGCGACGGCCTCCAGGGCGCTGAAAAGGTGGTGATCGCCGGAGGGCAGTTGCTCCATCCGGACATGCTGGTGGAGATCGCCGCGCAACCGGCCAAGGGAGCCCAGCCATGAAGCGCCTGTCGCTGGTGTTGCTGAGTGGCGCCTTGCTGGTCGCCTGCTCGAAACAGGAGCCTGCCCCCGAACCGGTACGCCCGGTGCTGTTCGTCGAGGTCACGCCGGCCCTCGAACAGAGCCTCGGGCGTTTCGCCGGGAGCATCCAGGCGCGTTATGAAAGCACCCTGGGGTTCCGCGTCTCGGGACGCATTGCCCGGCGTTATGTGGATGTCGGCAGCGAGGTGGCCCAGGGCGCCTTGCTCGCCAGCCTCGATCCCACCGATCAACAGAACCAGTTGCGCGCCGCCGAAGGCGACCTGGCGCGGGTCCAGGCGCAGTGGATCAACGCCCAGGCCAATGCCCGACGCCAGCAGGAGCTGTTCGACCGTGGCGTCGGCGCCCAGGCGCAACTGGACGTTGCCCAGACTGACCTGAAAACCACCGGAGCTTCCCTGGAGCAGGCCAAGGCCTCGGTCAGCCAAGCCCGCGACCAGCTCGGCTACAGCGAACTGCACAGCGACCACGCGGCGGTGGTCACCGCCTGGAAAGCCGAGGCCGGCCAGGTGGTCAGCGCCGGCCAGCAGGTGGTGACCCTGGCGCGTCCCGACATCAAGGAAGCGGTCATCGATCTGCCGGCCGCCTTGGCTGATCAGCTGAGCGAGGGCGTCGAGTTCCTTGTCGCCAGCCAACTTGATCCTTCCGTCAACACCACCGCCCGACTGCGAGAAATCGAGCCCCAGGCCGACAGCGCCACCCGCACCCAACGTGCCCGGCTGACCCTGGCCGAGACCCCGGCGGCATTTCGCCTGGGCAGCTCCATCAGCGTCACCCTCAGCTCGGCCATTGCGCCACGGACCCGCCTGCCCCTTTCGGCCCTGCTGGAAAGCGAGGGCCAGACCCGGGTCTGGATCATCGACCCGCAGAGCCAGACAGTCGCATTGCGTGAGGTCCGGGTGCTCAGTCGCGATGCCGACGGCGTGCTGCTGGCTTCCGGCGTCAAACCCGGCGAACGGGTGGTGAGTGCCGGAGTGAACAGCCTGAAACCGGGGCAGAAAGTCAAAGTCGCTGAGGAAAAAGCCCAATGAAAGGGTCCTTCAACCTGTCCGAGTGGGCCCTCAAACACCAGTCGTTCGTCTGGTACCTGATGTTCGTCGCGCTGTTGATGGGGGTGTTTTCCTATATCAACCTGGGGCGCGAGGAAGATCCGTCCTTCACCATCAAGACCATGATCATCCAGACCAAATGGCCCGGCGCCACGGTGGATGACACCCTGGAACAGGTCACCGACCGCATCGAGAAAAAACTCGAAGAACTCGACTCCCTGGACTATGTGAAGAGTTACACCCGGCCGGGCGAGTCGACGGTGTTCGTGTTTCTGCGTGACACCACCAGCGGCAAGGACATCCCGGAGATCTGGTACCAGGTACGCAAGAAGATCGACGATATCCGCGGTGACTTCCCCCAGGGTATCCAGGGGCCGGGGTTCAACGACGAGTTCGGCGATGTATTCGGTTCGGTCTACGCCTTCACCAGCGACGGCCTGAGCATGCGTCAGCTGCGCGACTACGTGGAACAGGTGCGGGCGCAGATCCGCGATGTGCCGGGGCTGGGCAAGATCCAGATGATCGGCGCGCAGGACGAAGTCCTCTACCTGAACTTCTCCACCCGCAAGCTGGCCGCCCTGGGCATCGACCAGCGCCAGGTGGTGCAGAGCCTGCAATCGCAGAACGCGGTGACCCCGGCCGGGGTGATCGAGGCCGGGCCGGAGCGGATTTCGGTGCGGGCTTCCGGGCAATACGCCTCGGAGAAAGACCTGGAGGCGGTCAACCTCAAGCTCAATGATCGTTTCTACCGACTGGCCGATATCGCCGAGATCAGCCGCGGTTATGTCGACCCGCCGACCCCGCTGTTTCGCTACAACGGCCAGACCGCCATCGGCCTGGCCATCGCCATGAAGAAGGGCGGCAATATCCAGGACTTCGGCAAGAGCCTGCACGCGCGCATGGACAGCCTGACCGCCGAACTGCCGGTGGGCGTCGGCGTGCACAAGGTCTCCGACCAGGCCGAGGTGGTGGAGAAGGCCGTCGGCGGTTTCACCAGCGCCTTGTTCGAGGCAGTGATCATCGTCTTGGTGGTGAGTTTTATCGCCCTCGGTATGCGTGCCGGGCTGGTGGTGGCCTGTTCGATCCCGCTGGTGCTGGCTATGGTCTTCGTATTTATGGAATACAGCGGCATCACCATGCAGCGGATCTCCCTCGGCGCCTTGATCATCGCCCTCGGCCTGCTGGTGGACGATGCGATGATCACCGTGGAAATGATGGTCACGCGGCTGGAGAAGGGCGACACCAAGCAGCAGGCGGCCACGTTCGCCTACACCTCGACGGCCTTTCCGATGCTCACCGGCACCCTGGTCACCGTGGCGGGCTTCGTGCCCATCGGCCTCAATGCCAGCTCCGCCGGGGAATACACCTTTACCCTGTTCGCGGTGATTGCCGTGGCGATGCTGGTGTCGTGGGTGGTCGCGGTGCTGTTCGCGCCGGTGATCGCCGTGCATATCCTCAGTGAGAACGTGAAGGTCCATGGTGGCGAACCGGGACGTGTTGCCCGGGTCTTCAACGCCGGTTTGCTCTGGTCGATGCGCAATCGCTGGTGGGCCATTGGCCTGACGGTGCTGGTGTTTGCTTTGTCGGTGTTCTGCATGCGTTTTGTGCAGAACCAGTTCTTTCCGTCCTCGGACCGTCCGGAAATCCTTGTCGACCTCAACCTGCCGCAAAACGCCTCGATCAACGAAACGCGCAAGGCGGTGGACCGGCTTGAGGCGAGCCTCAAGGACGACCCGGATATCCTGCGCTGGAGCAGCTATATCGGCGAGGGCGCGGTCCGTTTCTACTTGCCCCTCGACCAGCAATTGCAGAACCCCTACTACGCGCAGTTGATCATTGTCAGCAAAGGCCTGGAGCAGCGTGCCGCGTTGATCGAGCGGCTGAACAAGCGCCTGCGCGAGGATTTCGTCGGCATCGGCAGCTTTGTCCAGACCCTGGAAATGGGCCCGCCGGTGGGGCGGCCGTTGCAGTACCGGGTCAGTGGCAAGGACATCGACCAGGTGCGCAAGCATGCTATCGAACTGGCGACCATCCTCGACAAGAACCCCAATGTCGGCGAAACCATCTACGACTGGAACGAGCCGGGCAAGGTGCTGCGCATCGATATCGCCCAGGACAAGGCGCGGCAGTTCGGTTTGTCATCCGAGGATGTGGCGAGGCTGATGAACAGCATTGTCAGCGGTTCGCCGGTGACCCAGGTCAAGGACGATATCTACCTGATCAACGTGGTCGGGCGGGCGGTGGACAGTGAGCGGGGCACGCCGGAAACCTTGCAGAACCTGCAGATCGTCACGCCCAACGGGGTGTCGATTCCGTTGCTGGCGTTCGCCACCGTGCGTTATGAACTGGAGCAGCCGCTGGTCTGGCGCCGTGATCGCTTGCCGACCATCACCCTCAAGGCCGGGGTGCGTGGCAACTTGCAGCCGACCGATCTGGTCAAGCAGTTGAAGCCCGATATCGACCAGTTCGCCACCGGCTTGCCACCGGGTTACAAGGTGGTCACCGGCGGTACGGTGGAGGAGAGCGGCAAGGCCCAGGGGCCGATTGCCAAGGTGGTACCACTGATGCTGTTCCTGATGGCGACCTTCCTGATGATCCAGTTGCACAGTGTGCAGAAGATGTTCCTGGTGGCCAGTGTCGCGCCGCTGGGGCTGATCGGCGTGGTCCTGGCGCTGGTGCCGACGGGCACACCGATGGGCTTTGTGGCGATCCTCGGGATTCTCGCGCTGATCGGCATCATCATCCGCAACTCGGTGATCCTGGTGACCCAGATCAACGAGTACGAGAGTAATGGTTATGCGCCGTGGGATGCGGTGGTGGAGGCGACGGAGCATCGACGCCGGCCGATCTTGCTGACGGCGGCGGCGGCGAGCCTGGGGATGATCCCGATTGCCCGGGAAGTGTTCTGGGGCCCGATGGCCTACGCGATGATCGGTGGGATCGTGGTGGCGACGGTGCTGACGCTGATGTTCCTGCCGGCGCTGTATGTGGCGTGGTACAGGATTCGGGAGCCGGAGCAGGAGGTCCGGTAGAAAGGTTTTTTCGGGTATGCCCCGATATCCCTGTAGGAGCCGGCTTGCTGGCGATAAGGCCAGTGGGCCTTGCATCGCCTGACCGGACGCCATCGCCAGCAAGCCGGCCCCCACAGGTTTTACGCCGTACTCAAGATTTGAGTACGACTCGAACATTGTGGGAGCGGAGCTTGCCCGCGAAGGGGCCAGTGATCACTCCGCCGTCGACGGTTTCTCCCACAAATTGATCCCGCCTTCCTGGGCAAAGCGATCGATCTCCGCCAGTTCTTCCTGGGTGAAACTCAGGTTCTTCAGCGCACCGACGTTCTCGATGATCTGCTCCGGCCGGCTGGCGCCGATCAGGGCCGAGGTCACCCGTGGATCGCGCAAGGTCCAGGCCAAGGCCAATTGCGCCAGGCTCTGGCCACGACGCTGGGCGATCTCGTTCAACGCCCGCACGTGGGCGATATTCGCCTCGGACAAGTGCGAGGCCTGCAACGAACCACCGCCCGGACGGTTGACCCGCGCATCCTTCGGCACGCCATTGAGGTATTTATCGGTCAGCAGACCTTGCGCCAATGGGGTAAAGGCAATCACCCCGGTACCCAGCTCGTCGACGGTGTCCAGCAGGTCCTTTTCCACCCAGCGATTGAGCAGGTTATAGGCCGGTTGGTGAATCAGCAGCGGGACTTTCCATTCTTTCAGCAGCGCGGCGATCTCGCGGGTTTTCACCCCGGAATACGACGAGATGCCGATATACAGCGCCTTGCCCTGCTGCACGGCGGTAGCCAGTGCGCTGGCGGTTTCTTCCAGCGGGGTGTCCGGGTCGAAGCGGTGCGAATAGAAGATATCCACATAGTCCAGGCCCAGGCGTTGCAGGCTCTGGTCTAGGCTGGCGAGTACGTATTTGCGCGAGCCGCCACCCTGGCCGTAAGGGCCGGGCCACATGTCCCAGCCGGCTTTGCTGGAGATGATCAGCTCGTCGCGGTACTGCTTGAAGTCTTCGCGCAGCAGGCGGCCGAAGTTGATCTCGGCGCTGCCGTAGGGCGGGCCGTAGTTGTTCGCCAGGTCGAAGTGGTTGATGCCCAGGTCGAAGGCGGTGCGCAACAGGGCGCGCTGGGTGTCGATCGGCGTGCTGTCGCCGAAGTTGTGCCACAGGCCCAGGGACAGCGCCGGCAGCACCAGCCCGCTGCGTCCGACGCGGCGGTAGGGAATGGAGTCGTAGCGGTTTTCGGCAGCTTGGTAAGTCATCGAATCCTCTCTCGTTTGGCAGTCAATACAAGTTGTCGCTATAAAAATCGGTTGGCCGGCCGCGCCAGCCCCAGGTGCTCGCGCAGCGTCTTGCCTTGGTACTCTGTTCTGAACAGCCCGCGGCGTTGCAGTTCCGGAACGACGCCAGCGGCAAAGTCTTCCAGCCCGTCCGGCAGATGCGGCACCAGCACGTTGAAGCCGTCCGCCGCCCCGTGTTCGAACCAGGCCTGCAGCTCGTCGGCAATCTGCGTCGGCGTGCCGATCAGGCTGTAGTGCCCACGTCCGCCAGCGATGCGCCGTCCCAGTTGCGCCAGCGTCAGGTTTTCCGCGCCGGCCAGTTCGGTCAACAGTTGCTGACGGCTTTGCTGGCCGCTTTCGGTCAACGGCAGCTCCGGCAGTGGCCCGTCCAGCGGGTATCCAGACAGATCGAAGTTGCCCAGCATACGCCCAAGTAGCGCGACGCCAACTTCGGGTTCGACCCATTGCTGAAACGATTCATATTTTTCCTGGGCCTCGGCCTCGCTCTGGCCGACCACGACAAAGACCCCCGGCATGATTTTCAGTGAGTCGGTCGAACGTCCGAACTTTGCCAGGCGGCCTTTGAGATCGGCATAAAACGCCTGGGCCTTGCTCAACGACGTCTGCGCGGTGAACACCACTTCGGCGGTTTGCGCCGCCAGATCACGGCCGAGCTCCGAGGCGCCGGCCTGGACGATCACCGGCTGGCCCTGGGGCGAGCGGGCGACGTTCAGCGGGCCCTTGACCTTGAAGTGTTCGCCGCTGTGATTCAACACATGCAACCGGGCCGGGTCGTAGTACTGGCCGCTGGATTTGTCGCGGGTAAAGGCGTCGTCTTCCCAGCTGTCCCACAGCCCTGTGACCACCTGGTGAAATTCCCGCGCCCGGCTGTAGCGTTCGGCGTGGCCGATATGTTCGGCGCGCCCGAAGTTCAGGGCCTCGGCGGCGTTGTCCGAGGTCACCAGGTTCCAGCCGGCGCGCCCGCCGGACAGATGATCCAGCGAAGCGAACTTGCGGGCCACATGGTACGGCTCGTTGTAGCTGGTGGTGGCGGTGGCGATCAGGCCGATGTGATCGGTCACCGCGCTTAACGCCGACAGCAAGGTCAGCGGTTCGAAGTGTTCCGAGCGGGCCATGCGGCTGGCGATTTCGGCGCTGGGCGCGGCGACGCTGTCAGCGACGAACAGGGCATCGAACTTCGCCGCCTCGGCGACGCGGGCCAGGTGTTTGTAGTGGGCGAAATCCAGCCCGGCATTGGCCGGCACATCCGGGTGGCGCCAGGCTGCGACGTGGTGCCCGGTGGCCATCAGGAAGGCGCCGAGTTTCAGCTGGCGCGGGGTGTGGGTCATGACAGAGTCCTTGGCGATCTATTGAGGGTTGGTGCACGCAACGGCTCAAAAATCCTTGCGCAACTGGATGCCGAAGTAGCGCTGGTCATCCCGTGGCACGGCGCGGTAGATGTAGTTGCCGCCGCTGGCCAGCAAGGGTGAATAGGATTTGTCGGCGAGGTTTTTCCCCAGCAGAGCGACCCGCCAGCCCTGGCTGTAATCGGCCAGGGCAATGCTTGCGTTCCAGATCCCATAGGCGCCTTGCACGGTGTCGGGGTTCTGGCTGATGTCGTACTGCACCTGGCTCTGCCAACTGAAGTCGGTACCCAGTTCGACATCCAGGCCGTTATCCAGCGGAATGCTGTAGTCGGCGCGCACGTAGCTCTTCCAGTCCGGGCTGAACGGCAGCGGCTTGCCGTTGACGTTGCAGCTGGCCGCCGCCCCCGGCGGGCAGGAGAATTCGTCGATCCGCGCCTTGGTGTAGGCCAGTGCACCGGAGAACTTGAGGTTACGGGTGGCCTGCAAGGCGTAATCGGCTTCCACGCCTTCGGTGCTGACGCTGCCGGCGTTGATCAGGCGCGTCACCACTTGCCCGGCGACGGTGTCGAAGAAGTTCGCCTGGTAGTTGCTGTAGTCGCTGTGGAACACCGCCAGGTTGGTGGTCAGGCGATTGTTCCAGCTGGTGGCCTTGATCCCGGCTTCCCAGGTGTTGGAGGTTTCCGGTTTCAGCGCGTCGGTGTCCCGTGGCTGCATATTGAAGAACACGTTGTAGGCCGGGCCTTTGTAGCCGCGCGAATAGGTCAGGTAGGTGGTCACCGCATCGCTCAGGTCGTACTGCACGCCGAGACGCCCGGACCAACCGTCTTCGGCCACCGAACCGCTGCTGCTGGTGGCGGGCTGGATGCCGCTGACGGTGGTGGCGGAGGTGGAGACCCGACGATGGTCGTAGGACAGGTCGTCGTGGGTCCAGCGCAGGCCGGCGATGCCGCGAAATGCCGAAGTGAAGTTGAGGGTGGTTTCGCCGAACGCCGAGTAGCTGTCGCTGGTGGTGCCGTAGTGGGCGACGCCGCGATTGACGCTGCCGGGCGCGGTCAGGGTGCGTTGATAGGTTTCTTCGTCCTTGCCATGCAGGTAGAACAGGCCGCCGACGTATTCCAGGAATTGGCCCTTGGGCGAGGCCAGGCGCAGTTCCTGGGAGTATTGGTTGAAGTCCAGCGCGCCCTGGTCGGCGGTGCCGGGGAAGGCGGCCGTGATGGTGCTCAGGCGATCGGCGTCCTGGTACTGGTGGTTGCTCCAGCCGCGCCAGGCGGTGATCGAGGTCAGGGTGTAGTCGCCCAGGTTCCAGTCCAACTGGCCGGACAGGCCCTTGTTGATATCGTCGACCTCGGTGCGGGTATCGGTGTTGATATCGCGGTTGTCGCTGGAGGCCCGGACCGGGTTCAACGCATTGGCGAAGGCCGGGGTCAGGGACTTGCTGACCACGCCGTTGGGCGCGTTGTCGTGGGACTCCATGTAGTCGGCGGCGAAGGTGAATTTCACGTCTTCGTTGGGGGTGAACTCCAGCTTGCCGCGTACGCCCTTGTGGTTGTAGCCGTTGACTTCCTGGCCGTTGGCCTTGTTCTCGACGTTGCCGTCATAGCTGCCGAACAGGGTGGTCAGCGAGCCTTTCAGGGTCTCGGGGATCAGGCTGCCGCCGATGCCGAAACGGGTGCGGCTTTCGTTGCCGCTGTAGTACGACTGGTCGATATAGCCGTGGGTCTCGGCGGTCGGGGCCTTGGTGACGATGTTCAGCACGCCGGCCGAGGCATTCTTGCCGAACAGCGTGCCTTGCGGGCCGCGCAGCACTTCGATGCGGTCGAGGTCGAGCAGGTCGAGGGTGGCTTGGCCTGGACGGCTGTAGACCACGCCGTCGATCACTGTGGCCACGGTGGGCTCGACCCCCGGCGAGGTGGAAATGGTGCCCACGCCACGGATGAACAGCGAGGTGTCCTTGTTCGAGGCGCCGGTGCGGAAGTTCAGCGTCGGCACTTGCTGGACGATGCTGGCGACGCCGTTGCGACTGTCGCGCTCCAGCTGTTCGCCCTCAACCACCGAGACCGCCACCGGGACTTTCTGCAACGATTCCTCGCGCCGCGTGGCGGTGACGGTGACGGGCTTCAGTGTCGGCTCCTGGTCGCTGCCGGTGTCGGCGGCAAACACCGCGGATGACGGCAGGGCGGCGAGCCCGGCGAGCAGCCAGCCCAGGTGTGGACGACGTGGTGTGGTGGCGCGAATCGACTGCGCCAGTGTGCGTTGAACCCCAAGTGTGTTGTGCATGTGTTGCCCGCTCGAAAAATGGCCCTGAACCGCTGTCGCTCTGCGTCGACGGCGCCTGAAATTTGTCTTGGGGCATTCGCTCGAGCGAGTAGCAGACAAAGCACTTTGTTAGCGCTAACATCACCAGTATCGGAAAGGTCGGCATAGACCGTCCAATACTGAAAAATTACTTTTATATTCCTTTTGGTTTTTTAGAAGGGCCGCACTTTGACTGCTGACAAATCGCCAGGCCGCAAACGTCGGGGCGCCGGACGCGTCACCCTGAGCACGGTGGCCCAGGAGGCCGGGGTCTCGGCGATCACCGTGTCGCGGTATTTCAACAACCCGGAGCAGGTCTCGCCCGAGCGTCGTGAGCGGATCGCGGCGGTGGTCGCGGCCCTCGGTTATGTACCGAATCTGGTGGCCGGCGGCCTGGCCTCGGCGCGGGGGCGGATCGTGGCGATGGTGATCCCGAATATCTCCGGGCCGATTTTCGCCAATACCATTCAGGGTTTCAGCGACACCCTCAGTCGGCATGGCTATCAGTTGCTGCTGGCGTCGAGCTACTTCTCGGCGGAGCAGGAGGAGAGTGCGGTCCGCGCCTTTCTCGGCTGGTCACCGGCGGCCCTGGTGCTGACCAGTCATTTCCATAGTGCGGGCACGGAAAAAATGCTCGCCGAGGCGGATATCCCGGTGATCGAGACCTGGGATTACCAGCCGCAGCGCGAACCGATGCAGATCGGTTTTTCCCACCATGAGGTCGGCGTGACCGCTGCGCGTTACCTGCATCGCAAGGGTTATCGACGGATCGCCTTTGTGCAGAACAGCGCCCCGGGGGACTTCAGCGCCCTGGAGCGTCGAGACGGTTATGCAGCGACCGTTCGGGAGCTGGGGCTGGAGCCCTGGGTGTTTGCCCCGGATGCTGACCTCGCACCGTTCGAGGCCGGCAAGCAGGCGATGCAGGCGCTGATGAGTGGCGCGTCGAAACCGGATGCGATCATCTTCGCCAATGACAACCTGGCCGCCGGTGGCCTGCTGGC
This sequence comes from Pseudomonas gingeri, assembly GCF_013385425.1. Classification (GTDB taxonomy): domain Bacteria; phylum Pseudomonadota; class Gammaproteobacteria; order Pseudomonadales; family Pseudomonadaceae; genus Aquipseudomonas; species Aquipseudomonas gingeri_D. The sequence goes on from NZ_JACAQA010000041.1 coordinate 47,769, forward strand.
CGGGCCGCGGGCGGGGTTGAAGATCCCCGAGGACTGCGCGGTACTGGGCTTCGGTGACTATCCGTTTGCCGAAATGCTCCTGCCGAGCCTGAGCACCATCAAACCGCCGGCCCTGGAGATCGGCGTGCTGGCGGCGACCCGAGTGTTGGAGAGCCTCGGGGTGTTGCCGGTGGACGAGGTGCAACGCTTGAACCTGCTGACCTGCCAGTTGATCGAGCGGGAAAGTGCCTGACTTCAAACGGCCTTGGCGAAAACCTCGCTGATCCAGTCGACGAATACCCGCACCCTTGGCGACATATGCCGGTTCTGTGGGTAGAGCACCGACACCGGCATGGGCGGTGGCGGATGGTTCGGCAGGACTTCCTTGAGCAGACCCTGGCCGATCTGCTCCGCCACCCGGTAATGCGGCACCTGGATCAGCCCCAGCCCGGAAACCGCCGAAGCGGCATAGATCTCGGCGCCGAACACCGATACTCGGCCCGCCAGCGGGACTTCCTGCAACTCACCCGCTTCGGTGAATTCGAACGGGAACAATTTGCCGGTGGTCCTGGAAACGTAGTTCACGCCCTGGTGCCGGCTCAGGTCCGCGAGGTTTTGCGGTTCACCGTATTTGCGCAGGTAGGCCGGGCTGGCGCAGGTCACCTGGCGCAGGTTGGCAACGCGCCGGCCGACCAGCGAGGAGTCGCCGAGATTGCCCGAACGCAGCACGCAGTCCACGCCCTCGCTGATCAGGTCGATAAAGTGGCTGGCCTCGCTCATCGAGATCTCGATATCCGGGTAGCGCTCGAGAAACGCTGGCAGCGCCGGGACCACGAAGTACCTGGCCAGCGTTCCCTGCAAGTCCACCCGCAAACGCCCCTTGGGCGCCACCGAACGGAAGGCCAGTTCGGCTTCTTCCAGCTCCGCCAGCAACTGCACGCAGCGGCGGTAATAAGCCTCGCCATCCAGGGTCGGGCGGACCCGGCGGGTACTACGTTCCAGCAGCCGGGTACCGAGCCAGGCCTCGAACTGATTCAGGGTGTGGGTCAGGGTCGCGCGGGGCAGGTTCAGGTCTTCGGCGGCCAGGGTGAAGCTGCTGCGCTCGTAGATCCGTACAAAAACCTTCATGGCCTTGACCTGGTCCATGGGCGCTCCGTTGCAGTTGATTGTTGGTGATTATTGAACAGTCAAGCCAACTATCGAGCATTTATCACCCTGGGTAAACATGTGAAATTGGCTCCACACCCAATCACTACCCCAGGAGATTCGACATGACTACCCAGACTCAGAAAGTTGCCATCGTCACCGGCGCCTCACGCGGCATCGGTGCCGTCATCGCCCGCAAGCTGGCTTCGGAAGGTTTTGCCGTTGCCATCAACTACGCCAGCAGCGCCACCGAAGCCTCGGCGCTGGCGGTGGAACTGCGTCAGGCCGGTCACCAGGCCATAGCGATCCGGGCTGATGTCGCCAGCTCTGTCGATGTCGCCCGGATGTTCGACGAGACCGAGCAGCAACTGGGCAAGGTCGATGTGCTGATCAACAACGCCGGCATCCTCAAGGTCATGCCCCTGGCCCAGCACAGCGATGATCTGTTCGAACAGACTTTCGCCATCAACACCCGTGGCACCTTCAACACCCTGCGCGAAGCCGCGACGCGGATGAATGACGGTGGCCGTATCGTCAACTTCTCCAGCAGCACCGTGGCCCTGAACATGCCAGGTTATGCGGTGTATATCGCCAGCAAGGCGGCGGTGGAGTCCTTCACCCACGTGTTCTCCAAGGAACTACGCGGTCGCCAGATCACCGTCAACGCGGTGGCCCCCGGCCCGGTGGCGACTGAGTTGTTCCTCCACGGCAAGAGCGAAGAGCAGATCCAGACCTTCGCCAAGATGCCGCCGCTGGAGCGTCTCGGTCAGCCGGAAGATATCGCCAATGTGGTGTCCTTCCTGGTCAGCCCGGCTGCTGGCTGGGTCAACGGCCAGATTCTGCGGGCCAACGGTGGCCTGGTCTGATCAGCGCATCACCCTTTGAATGATCGCCCGGTTCGCGGGCGGTCTTGCTCCCCTGCGAATCCAAGGTGAACCCCCATGAAATCCGTGATCCTGATTACCGGCGCTTCCAGCGGCTTCGGTGCCCTGACCGCCCGCGCCCTGGCCGATGCCGGCCACACCGTCTACGCCAGCATGCGCGAAACCCTCGGTCGTAACGCGCCGCAGGTGGCTGAGGTGCAACGTTATGCCACTGAGCACGCCGTGGACTTGCGCAGTGTCGAGCTGGACGTGGCGTCCAGCGAGTCGGTCGAGGCCGGCGTGGCCCGGATCGTCGCCGACTGTGGGCGGTTGGATGTGGTTATCCACAACGCCGGGCATATGTCCTTTGGGCCTACCGAAGCCTTTACCCCGGAACAATTCGCCCAGCTCTACGACATCAATGTACTGAGCACCCAGCGGGTCAACCGCGCAGCCTTGCCGCAACTGCGCAAGCAGGGTAAAGGTCTGGTGGTGTGGGTGTCCTCCAGCAGTGCTCGCGGTGGTACCCCGCCGTTCCTGGCGCCGTATTTCGCGGCCAAGGCGGCCATGGATTCCCTGGCGGTGTCCTATGCCAGCGAGCTGGTGCGCTGGGGCGTGGAAACCTCGATCGTGGTGCCGGGGGCGTTTACCAAGGGCACCAACCACTTCGTACATTCCGGTTCGCCCGCCGATCAGGCGCGTGTGCTTGAGTACACCGAAGGGCCTTACGCCGGAGTGGCGGAGCAGGCGCTACAAGGTCTGGCGGCACTGGAGCCGGTGGATGCGGATGTGGGTGAGGTGGCCCGGGCGATTGTCGAGATCGTCGATATGCCCCACGGCAGTCGTCCGTTCCGCTGCCATATCGATCCGTCCCAGGATGGCGCCGAAGTGGTCAATGCCATGGCCGATCGGGTGCGCGCGGAGATGTTTCGGCGGATCGGGTTGGAGGATCTGTTGCGGGTCAGTGGCCAGTGAGGGTGTAGGTTTCGATCTACAGTGTTAATAAGGGATGAGCGTAAGCGCCAGTACTGGCCATGCAAGCCTGGAATTCCCACCTGTAGGCGCCGGCTTGCTGGCGATAGCGGTCGATTGGGCGATGCAAGGCTCACTGGCCTCATCGCCAGCAAGCCGGCTCCTACAGGTTTGTATTCACCCTGCACTGGGGCTTGCCCGCGAAGACGGCATAACTGACAACACAGCACCTCGGAGGATCCCCCCATGCACACCGCCATCATCCTCGCCATCGGCCTGATCCTGCTCGGCTGCACGCTGTTCTTCGGTCAGCGCCTGGGCATCAGCCGGCAGATCCTCGGCGCCGGCTTTCTCGGTATGTGGCTGCTGGCGACCATCGTCAACGGCGCCATCGGCGTGATCACCGCCCACCAGAGCCTCCTTTCGGAGTTGATGATCGGGCTGGCGGTGTTCGGCCTGCCGGCCATCGCCATGGCCTTGTTCATGGTGCTGGACCAGACCTGATCCCAGGCTTCAACGGACCAGATGCAGGAACTGCATATGCCGTTCGTACTGGTCGAGGATGTCGTTGATGATCTGCTCCTTGCTGTAGCCCATCAGGTCATAGTCCTGGCTGCCTTCGCGCAGGTGCACTTCGGCGCGGTAGTAGCGGCGGTTGCGCAGTTCCTTGGGGCCCATGCCGCCACGGGCGAAGGACGGCGTGAAGTAGCCGCGCATCTGCACCTGGTAGATGAACGGATGCTGGTCGTCATGGCCGATTTCCAGGCTGACGCTGTCATTCGCCGGGTCCGGCTGCGTGACCACGTTCAGGCCCTTCTCGACAAAAACCGCACTGACTTCCTCGATGGCCGGACGCACCGTCTGGTCGAGGAAGCGATACACCTCGTCCCGCGACGGAAAGTGCACCGCCTGGCTCAGGCGTTGGCGCCAGCCGCTGCGTCGTGAGCTGGACAGCGGCGCGAGGGAGTGCAATTGGGCGATCTGCTTCTGCGACTCCAGGTAGAACGCCTTGTGCAATCCCCACATCATCAACAGCAGGATCAGCGAGAACGGCAGCGAGGTCAGCACCACCGCCGACTTCAGTGCATCGATGCTGCCGGAGAACAGCAGCGCACTGGTGATCAGCGCGGTCATCGCGCCCCAGAACACCCGCAGCCATTTCGGCCCGTCTTCGTCGGCGCTGCCGCCACGGGCGGACAAGGTCGAGAGCACCACGGTGCCGGAGTCGGCCGAGGTGACGAAGAACACGAAACTGATAAACACCGTGATCGCAATCACGGTCCTGCTCCAGGGATAGGTTTCCAGCAGCAGGTACAGGGTCCGCGACGGGTCGTCGATGGCCGACTGGCCGAGGGCGCTCATGCCGTGGTTGAGCACCTGGTCGATGGCGCTGTTGCCGAAGATCGACATCCACGCCAGGGTGAAACCCAGCGGAATCAACAGCACGCCGAAGACGAATTCGCGAATGGTCCGGCCGCGGGAAATCCGCGCGATAAACAGGCCCACGAACGGCGACCAGGCAATCCACCAGGCCCAGTAGAACACCGTCCAGCCACCCAGCCAGTCACTCGGTTTGTCATAGGCGTAGAGATCGAAACTCTTGGTCGGCAGCGCCCCGAGGTAGTCGCCGACGTTCTGGATCAGGGTGTTGAGCAGGTGCTGGGTGGGCCCGGCGAACAGCACGAACAGCAGCAGCGCGCAGGCCAGCAGCATGTTGATGTCGGACATCACCCGCACGCCCTTGTCGACACCGGCGACCGCGACGGCGATGGCCGCGCCCATCATCAGGGTGATCAGCCCGACCTGGATCCACTGGGTATGGGGCACGTGGAACAGGTAGTCCAGGCCCGAGTTCAGGTGCAACACGCCAAAGCCCATGTCGGCGCCGAGGCCGAACACCGTGGCGATAATGCCGAAGCCATCCACGGCATAACCGATGGGCCCGTTGATGCGTTTGCCGATCAGCGGGTAGAGCGCCGAGCGCAGGGCCAGCGGCAGGTTATGCCGGTAGGCGAAATAGGCCAGGGCCATGCCGACGAAGGCGAACACGCCCCAGCCGTGCAGGCCCCAGTGCAGAAACAGGATCTGCATGGCCTGGCGCGCGGCGGCCTGGGTCCCGGCCTCGCCCTGGGGCGGTTGCAGCAGGTGGGTCAGGGGTTCGGAGACGCAGAAGAAGAACAGCGTGATGCTGATCCCGGCGGCGAACAGCATTCCGGCCCAGGACAGATAACTGAACTCGGGTTCGTCGTGGTCGGCACCGAGCTTGATCTTGCCGTAGCCGGACAAGGCGGTGACCACCACGAAGACCAGGTACAGGGTCATCGCCAGCATGTAGTACCAGCCGACCGTATTGGCCGCCCAGTTCTGCGCCGCCAGCAGCCATTGGCCGGCCGCTTCGGGCAGGGACATGACCACCAAACCGAACAGCAGGATAAAGCTCGCGGCGAAGTAGAACACTGGCGGGTTCATGCGGATCAGGCCGCTGGTGGGGAGTGGGGAAGTGCTCATGAAACGGGCACCTCAATGATATGAAACGTGGCTGGACATCTCGGACTCAGCAAAGGCAAGCCTCCTGTTGTGAGCGGGCAGCGAACCGCCGGTTTAACTTGAACGAACGGTCAAGTTAAACACGGATAGGGCGTTCAGGACTAATCGCAGGGCTAGGTGGTGCTTTTCTTACGTGGGCTTTAGGCGGGATGTATGACGCTTGTTATGAGGAAATCGTTCGGGCCTCTTCGCTGGCAAGCCAAGCTCCTACAGGTTTGTTGTCGTACGCGAAATCTAGGTACGACGCAAAACCTGTAGGAGCTTGGCTTGCCAGCGAAGGCGGCCTGACAGGCGATAAAGTTGTGCCTGGACTCAGCGCTGCGTCCCTTCCTCATGCTGCTGCAGATTCGCCTGGGTCAGGTTGCAGCCCGCCGGCACGCTGCGGGTCAGCCAGACATTGCCGCCGATGGTGGCGCCGCGGCCGATGGTGATCCGCCCGAGGATGGTCGCCCCGGCATAGATCACCACGTCGTCCTCGACAATCGGGTGACGCGGATGACCCTTCTGCAACTGCCCGTCCTCGTCCGCCGGGAAGCGCTTGGCGCCCAGGGTCACCGCCTGGTAGATGCGTACCCGTTCGCCGATGATCGCGGTTTCGCCGATCACCACGCCCGTCCCATGGTCGATAAAGAAACTGCCGCCGATCTGCGCCCCGGGATGAATGTCGATGCCGGTGGCCGAGTGGGCAATCTCCGAGCTGATCCGCGCCAGCAACGGCAACCCGGCGCGGTACAGGTGATGGGCCAGGCGATGGTGGATCACCGCGAGAATCCCCGGGTAGCACAGCAACACTTCGTCGACGCTGCGCGCCGCCGGGTCGCCGTGGTAGGCCGCGAGGACATCGGTGTCGAGCAACCGGCGCAGCTCCGGCAGGGCCATGGCGAAGTCCTGGATCAGTTGCACGGCTTTGCTCTGGACCTCGGCGTCCGACTCGCCGCCATGTCGCGCCACGTAACGCAACTCCAGGCGGGCCTGGGCCAGCAAGGCATTGAGGGCGGCATCAAGGGTATGGCCGACGTAGAAGTCCTCGCTTTCCTCACGCAGGTCCACCGGCCCCAGGCGCATGGGAAACAGCGCGCCGCAGAGCGATTCGAGAATCTCGGCCATGGCCTGGCGCGACGGCAGCTCGCGGCCGCCCTGTTCATCGCTGACCCGGCCATTACGGCTGCGCCACTCATCCCGGGCGCTACGCAACTGGCCGACGATGGCCTGTAGTTGCCAATGGCTGGAACGCTCGCTCACGATCAAATCTCCGATGGGACGACCGGCCCATCGGGTCGCCTTAATGACTTCCACTTTACGGCACCGACACAAACGGTAATTAAGAACGAATGGTGCTTTCCTCAGAACTTTCCGACATAAGCGAATGACAGTTGCCTGGGGAAAAGCCGCTGCCTATAGTCCAGGCATCTCCTACAGCCAGCTCGGACCCATGATCAAACAACAGCTTGCCCGTTTTAACCGCCTGGAACTCCTGGCCCAGGCCACTCCCCTGGAAAAGCTCGAACGCCTGTCGGCGTGGGTGGGCCGCGATATCTACATCAAGCGCGATGACCTGACGCCCCTGGCCCTGGGCGGCAACAAGCTGCGCAAGCTGGAATACCTGGGGGCCGATGCCCTGGCGGTCGGCGCCGACACGCTGATCACCGCCGGCGCCATCCAATCCAACCATGTGCGCCAGACCGCGGCCCTGGCGGCCCGCCTTGGGTTGGGCTGCGTGGCCTTGCTGGAAAACCCCATCGGTACCGAGGATGCGAACTACCTGGGCAATGGCAATCGCCTGTTGCTCGACCTGTTCGACGCCCGGGTCGAGCTGGTGGACAACCTGGACAATGCCGACGAGCAGTTGCAGGCCCTGGCCGAGCGCCTGCGCAGCAACGGCAAGAAGCCGTATCTGGTGCCGATCGGTGGCTCCAATGCATTGGGCGCGCTGGGTTATGTGCGGGCCGGCTTCGAGCTGGCGGCGCAGATCGAAGACAGCGGACTGGAATTTGCCGCGGTGGTGCTGGCCTCCGGCAGTGCCGGGACCCACAGCGGCCTGGGCCTGGCCTTGAGCGAAGCGTTGCCGGGGTTGCCGGTGGTCGGCGTGACGGTGTCCCGTAGCGACGAGGCGCAGCGGCCGAAGGTGCAGGGTTTGGCTGAACGTACGGCCGAGTTGCTCGGTGTACCGCTGCCGGCCAGTTTCAAGGTCGAGTTGTGGGACGAGTATTTCGCTCCCCGTTATGGCGAGCCGAACGCCGGGACCCTGGCGGCGGTCAAGCTGTTGGCCAGCCAGGAAGGCATCCTGCTCGACCCGGTCTACACCGGCAAGGCCATGGCCGGGCTGCTCGACGGCATCGGCCTCCAGCGTTTCGAGGACGGTCCGATCATCTTCCTGCACACCGGCGGGGCGCCCGCGTTGTTCGCCTACAGCACTGTGCTGTAGCCCGACACCAATTGTGGCATCAATAGGTAATAAAATAGAATATACAAATAGTTTTTTATTATTTTATAGAATATTAAGTGCTCGCTATAGTCGCGGCGCAGGCGATTTGGCGCGAGACGCCGGCGCCGCTTTAAGGCAGGATTGACGCTGCTCTCCAGAGCGTCAGTTTCGCGTTCCCTCCCATAAGAAAACACACGGGGCTCGTCATGAATATTTCCGCATTTCGCAAGCGTCTGCTGGTCGGCAGCCTGGGGTTGGTACTCGGTGCCGGACTGCTCGGCCAGGCCTTTGCCGGTGAGCAACTGGACAACATCAAGAAGGCCGGCGTTATCAACGTTGGCCTGGAAGGCACCTACCCGCCGTTCAGCTTTATCGGTGCCGACGGCAAGCTGGCCGGCTTTGAGGTCGAGTTCTCCGAAGCCCTGGCGAAAAAACTGGGGGTGAAGGTCAAGCTGCAACCGACCAAGTGGGACGGCATTCTCGCCGCCCTGGAGTCCAAGCGCCTGGACGCGGTGATCAACCAGGTGACCATCTCCGAAGAGCGCAAGAAGAAGTATGACTTCTCCGAGCCTTATACCGTTTCCGGTATCCAGGCCCTGGTGCAGAAGAAGGATGCCGACAAGTTCAAGACCGCCCAGGATCTGGCGGGCCACAAGGTCGGTGTCGGCCTGGGCACCAACTATGAACAATGGCTCAAGGACAATGTGCCGAAAGCCGTTATCAAGACCTACGACGATGATCCGACCAAGTACCAGGATCTGCGCGTAGGCCGTATCGACGCAATTCTGGTGGACCGCCTGGCAGCCTTTGAACTGATCAAGAAAACCAACGACACCCTGGCCGTTTCCGGTGAGCCGTTCTCCCGCCAGGAAGCCGGTATCGCCCTGCGTAAAGGCGAACCCGAGTTGCTGGCCGCGGTAAACAAGGCCATCGACGAACTGCGCGCTGATGGCACCTTGAAAAAGCTGTCGGAAAAATACTTCAACGCTGACGTCACTCAATAATGGAAGCAGCTTTTCAGCTTGCGTTGGACTCCGCGCCCTTTCTGCTCCAGGGCGCGTACTACACGGTCATCCTCAGCCTGGGTGGAATGTTCTTCGGTTTGCTGCTGGGTTTCGGCCTGGCCTTGATGCGCCTGTCGCGCTTCAAGACGGTGAGCTGGATCGCCAGGGTCTATGTGTCGTTCTTTCGCGGCACACCCCTGCTGGTCCAGCTGTTCGTGATCTATTACGGACTGCCGCAGATGGGCATCGAGCTGGATCCGCTGCCCGCCGCGTTGATCGGCTTCTCGCTGAACATGGCGGCCTACGCCTGTGAAATCCTGCGGGCCGCCATCAGCTCCATCGAGCGCGGCCAGTGGGAAGCGGCGGCGAGCATCGGCATGTCGCGGGCGCAGACCCTGCGCCGGGCGATCCTGCCGCAAGCCGCGCGCACGGCTTTGCCGCCGTTGGGCAACAGTTTCATTTCCCTGGTCAAGGACACGGCATTGGCCGCGACCATCCAGGTGCCGGAACTGTTCCGCCAGGCCCAGCTGATTACCGCCCGGACCTTTGAAATTTTCACCATGTATCTTGCCGCCGCCCTGATCTACTGGGTCCTTGCCAGCCTGCTCGCGCACTTGCAGAACCGTCTGGAAGAGCGGGTCAATCGGCATGACCAGGAGTCTTGACAGCATGATTGTGGTTGAAAAACTGACCAAGCAATTCAAAGGGCAGACCGTGCTCAACGGTATCGACCTGACGGTCGAGGCCGGCGAGGTGATCGCGATAATCGGTCCCAGCGGTTCCGGCAAGACCACCTTCCTGCGTTGCCTGAACTTTCTCGAGGAACCCACCAGCGGCCGGATCAAGGTCGGCGACATCGAAATCGATGGCAGCCGCCCGCTGAACCAGCAGTTGGGCCTGGTGCGCAAGCTGCGCCAGCAGGTCGGCTTCGTGTTCCAGAACTTCAACCTGTTTCCCCACCGCACGGCGCTGGAGAACGTCATCGAAGGCCCGCTGGTGGTCAAGAAGACCCCGCGTGACCAGGCCTTGGCCCTGGGCCGCAAGCTATTGGCCAAGGTTGGCCTGGCAGGCAAGGAAGACGCCTATCCGCGCAGGCTTTCCGGTGGTCAGCAACAACGGGTGGCCATTGCCCGGGCGCTGGCGATGGAGCCGCAGGTGATCTTGTTCGACGAGCCGACTTCGGCCCTCGATCCGGAACTGGTGGGTGAAGTGCTGGCAACCATTCGTGGCCTGGCCGAAGAAAAACGCACCATGGTCATCGTCACCCACGAAATGAGCTTTGCCCGGGATGTGGCCAATCGGGTGATCTTTTTCGACAAGGGCGTGATCGTCGAACAGGGTGAAGCCAAGGCGCTGTTTGCCAATCCCAAGGAAGAACGCACCCGGCAGTTTCTCAGCAAGTTTCTCGGTAATACGTAGGACACTTCTTGACTCAATAAGGCGTACTCAGGGAATGAGTACGACGGTTTCGAAAAGTTGCTTTCCCGCCTATCCGGCAATAATTGTTTACTACCGCCTTTCCCCGGCTTCTTCTTTCACACGAACGACTGCGAAAGTAGGAAGTGTCCGAATTCCCGAGCGATCCCCGCCCTGACGGCTTAATGGCTTGACACCTTCCCGGCAAAACTCTTAGCTGCACTTCACAACCTGCACGACGTTATCAGGACTGTATGCACCTTTCGGCCAACTGTTCGCCGGACTGCGCGTGCGCCTTCCAGAATGTTCGACGGTAAGGACGCCTATTAAGGTTCAAGGACAACGGTTGTTTATGCGGCCCAGGCCTGCGCCTGCACGTTGGACTTTTCGTTACCCTACAAAAAGGATTTTTGCATGACTCATTTTCAGGAAACCCTGCGGCTGGCTCCGCCTGTCGTCCCCCAGGCCCATGGGCGTGGTATTGGCCTGTTGGCCGCCGCGCAGTTGTCGATTGTCATCCGGCCCTATGTCGGCATGGATGAGGGCGACCTGATCGAGTTGTTCTGGGACGATTGTTATGTGACGGCGCGGCAGGTGTCGGCCGATGATGTGGGCCAGTCGCTGAGTTTGCGGGTGCCGGAAAGCTTCGTCCTGGACGGGCTGGCGCGGGTTCACTATCGGGTGCTGCGGGTGGGCAGCGCCGGCGCCTGTTCGCGTCGGCTCGAGGTGCCGGTCAAGCTTGCCTGTCCGGGTGGCCAGCCCTTCGGTGAGGAAAACCAGGGCTTGGCGCCGCTGATCATTCCCGCGCCGATCCAGCGCTACGGGGTCAACCCCAGCCAGATGCGCCGAGGCGTGCCGCTGACCCTGGCGCCGTATCTGAACATGGCCGCCGAGGACGAAATCACCCTGCTCTGGGGCGATGTGCGCCTCGACCTGCCCAAGCTCGCCGGCGAGGACGTCGGCAAGCCGGTCAGGGTCTTCGTGCCGCCGGCGGTGATCCAGGAAGCCGGTGAAGACAGTGGCCTGGACCTCACCTACTGCGTGATCGACCGGGTCGGCAACAACTCCCGTTGGGCGCCGGCGCGGCGGCTCCGGGTGGGCAGCGCCCGGCATTACATCAGGGCCCCGCGCCCGGTTTTCCCCAAACTCGCCCAACCCTGCCGAGGCTGAGAAGCTGACCTTCTATGCATATTCCCAAAAGTTAGTTTATTTAATTTTTATACGCGCTTAGGGTATATGCACCGGACCACCGGACTTGTTTGATTTCGCTGGCGTCGCGCTTTCGCGACGCCTCCAAAGAGAGATGAGGACGGTATGGTCAGGAACACAATCACCCTTGTGCGGATCGCCAGGGCATTGCGCACGCCACGGAGTGGCGTTGATGTCTAACTTGCATGAAGCACAGGTCCGGAGCGACCTGGATATTGCCCCGTTGTTGCTCCCGGCCCGGGTGCTGCGCAACGACGCCGAAGCCCTGCAGGCCGCCCGTGAGCTGGCCGAGGCTGCCCGTTTGCAGGCCGCGCGCCGCGACCGTCAGCGCAAGCTGCCCTGGGCCGAGATCGAGCAGTTCACCCGCAGCGGCCTGGGCAGCATCACCATTCCCCGCGAGTACGGCGGCCCGCAGGTTTCATTCGTGACCGTGGCCGAGGTCTTCGCGATCATTTCCGCCGCCGACCCGGCGCTCGGGCAGATCCCGCAAAACCAGTTCGGCATTCTCCAGTTACTGCAGGGCACCGCCACCGAGCGCCAGAAAAAGCAGCTGTTCCTGAGCGTGCTGGAAGGCTGGCGCATCGGCAATGCCGGGCCTGAACGCGGCACGAAAAACACCCTGGAACTCAAGACCCGGATCACCGCCGACGGTGACGGTTTTGTCATCAGCGGCCAGAAGTTCTATTCCACCGGCGCCCTGTTTGCCCACTGGGTGGCGGTCAAGGCGATCAACGACGAAGGGCGGCAGGTCATGGCCTTCGTGCGGCGCGGCACGCCGGGCCTGCGCATCGTCGACGACTGGTCGGGCTTCGGCCAGCGCACCACCGCCAGCGGCACCGTGTTGCTGAATCAGGTGCGGGTGGAAGCGGAAGACGTCGTCGACAACTGGCGCCAGGGCGAGGTGCCGAATATCCAGGGCGCCTACTCGCAACTGATCCAGGCCGCCATCGACGCGGGCATCGCCCGTGGGGCCATCGATGACAGCATCGCCTTTGTCCGCGAGCGTTCGCGGCCGTGGGTCGATGCCAAGGTCGAGCGCGCCAGTGACGACCTCTACGTGATTGCCGATATCGGCAAATTGAAAATCGAACTGCACGCCGCCGAGGCGCTGTTGCGCAAGGCCGGGCAGGTGCTCGATCAGGTCGGCGCCAAGCCGGTGGATGCGGCCTCTGCCGCGCGTGCCTCGATTGCGGTGGCCGAGGCCAAGGTCCTCACCACCGAAATCGCCCTGCTGGCCAGCGAGAAACTGTTCGAGCTGGCCGGCAGCCGCGCCACCCTGGCCGAATTCAACCTCGACCGACACTGGCGCAACGCCCGGGTGCACACCCTGCACGACCCGGTGCGCTGGAAATACCACGCCGTGGGCGCCTATCACCTGAACGGCAGTTTGCCGGCCCGGCATTCCTGGATTTGACGACCAGACCTCTGGAGAAGCACATGACTTTTTCCCAACACGTCGCGGTCATCAGCAGCGACGAGCAAGCCCTGATCGTGGCCAGCGACCTGGCCGAAGACTTCAAGCGCGACAGCATCCTGCGCGACCGTGAACGGCGCCTGCCGCTGGCCGAGCTGGAGGTGTTTTCCCGCTCCGGCCTCTGGGGCATCAGCGTGCCGAAAGCCTACGGCGGTGCCGGCGTGTCCAACGTGACCCTGGCCAAGGTCACGCAACTGATCGCCGAGGCCGATGCCTCTCTGGGACAGATTCCGCAGAACCATTTCTATGCCCTGGAAGTGCTGCGGGTCAACGGCAGCGAGGCACAGAAACAGCGCCTCTATGCCGAGGTGCTCGCGGGGAGGCGCTTTGGCAATGCCCTGGCCGAACTGGGCACCAAGACCGCCCACGACCGCGTCACCAGCCTGCGCCGGGACGGCGACGGTTACCGCATCAACGGTCGCAAGTTCTACGCCACGGGGGCCTTGTATGCCCAGCGCATTCCGACTTCGGTGGTGGATGAACAGGGTGTCCAGCAACTGGCCTTTGTGCCCCGTGACAGCGCCGGCCTGAACGTGATCGATGACTGGAGCGGCTTTGGCCAGCGCACCACGGGCAGCGGTTCAGTGGTGTTCGAGGACGTGTATGTCGCCGCCGAAGACGTGATCCCTTTTCAAACCGCTTTCGAACGTCCGACCCCGGTCGGCCCGCTGGCGCAGATTCTCCATGCGGCCATCGACACCGGTATTGCCCGCGCGGCCTATGAAGACACCTTGCACTTTGTCCGCACCCGCACGCGGCCCTGGATCGATGCCGGCAGCGACAAGGCCACTGAAGATCCCTTGACCCTCAAGAGCATCGGCCACCTGAGCATTCGCCTGCACGCCGCCGAGGCCTTGCTGGAGCGGGCCGGTGAATACCTCGACCGGGCCCAGGCCGAGACCAACGCCGAAACCGTGGCGGCGGCTTCGATTGCCGTTGCCGAAGCGCGGGCCATCAGCACCGAAATCTCCCTGGCGGCCGGCAGCAGCCTGTTCGAGCTGGCCGGCAGCCAGGCGACCCTGGCCGAACACGGGCTGGATCGCCACTGGCGCAATGCGCGGGTGCACACCCTGCACGACCCGGTGCGCTGGAAGTACCACGCGGTGGGCAACTACTACCTCAATGCGCAAAACCCACCGCTGCGGGGGACGATCTGATGGCGAAGAAAAAGATCCTGCTCAACGCCTTCAACATGAATTGCATCGGGCATATCAACCACGGTTTGTGGACCCATCCGCGGGACAACTCGACCCAGTACAAGACGCTGGAGTACTGGACCGAGCTGGCGCAGCTGCTGGAGCGCGGTTTGTTCGACGGTCTGTTTATCGCCGATATCGTCGGGGTCTACGACGTATATCAGGGATCGGTGGAGGTGCCGCTGCGGGAGTCGATCCAGTTGCCGGTCAACGATCCGCTGTTGCTGGTTTCGGCGATGGCGGCGGTGACGAAGAACCTGGGTTTCGGCCTGACCGCGAACCTCACCTACGAGGCGCCGTACCTGTTCGCCCGACGTATGTCGACGCTCGATCATCTGAGCCGTGGGCGGGTCGGCTGGAATATCGTCACCGGTTATCTCGATAGCGCCGCCCGGGCCATGGGCCTCAAGGAGCAGGTCGAGCATGACCGACGCTACGACCAGGCCGACGAGTACCTGGAGGTGCTCTACAAACTCTGGGAAGGCAGCTGGGAAAACGACGCGGTGCTCAATGATCCGACCCGGCGGATCTACGCCCAGCCGGAGAAAGTGCACAAGGTGCAACACGCCGGCGAGTTCTATCAGGTGGAGGGCTATCACCTTTGTGAGCCGTCACCGCAGCGTACGCCGGTGCTGTTCCAGGCCGGCAGTTCGGAGCGTGGCCTGGAGTTCGCCGGGCGACATGCCGAGTGCGTGTTTATCAGCGGGCAGAACAAGGCCGCGACCAAGGTCCAGGTGGACAAGGTGCGGGCCAGTGCGGTGGCGGCGGGGCGTGATCCCGATGGCATCAAGGTATTCATGGGCTTGAACGTGATCGTCGGCGAGACCGAGGAAGCGGCCTGGGCCAAGCATGCCGAGTATCTGGGGTATGCCAGCGCGGAGGCTGGGGTGGCGCATTTTTCCGCGTCCACCGCGATCGATTTTTCCGAGTACGAGCTGGATGAGCCGATCCAGTATGTGAAGAGCAACGCGATCCAGTCGGCGACCAGGAACCTGCAGAACAACGACTGGACCCGGCGCAAGTTGCTTGAGCAGCACGCTTTGGGTGGGCGCTATTTCACTGTGGTCGGCTCGCCCGGGCAGGTGGCTGATGAGCTGGAATCGTGGATCGCCGAAACCGGGCTGGATGGTTTCAACCTGACCCGCATTGTCACTCCGGAAAGCTATGTGGATTTTATCGAGCTGGTGATTCCTGAGTTGCAGCGGCGCGGCTCGTACAAGACCGCTTATGACAGCGGGACATTGCGCGAAAAGCTGTTTCACGGTGAGGCGCATTTGCCGCAGCAACATGCTGGGGCGGGTTATCGCCGGTCCTGAGAGCCTGAGTCACCCTTTGATACTGCAGCGTCTGTTCTGTCGTCTTCGCGGGCAAGCTCCGCTCCCACAAGGGGGGCGGTCGTACACAAGAATCAGGTACCGCTCAAAACTGTGGGAGCGGTGCTTGCCCGCGAAGAGGCCCGCCCAGACACCCCAAACCCTATGACTGGAAACCCATCATGAAAACAACACGCCTCACCCAACCAGTCAAAGCACTGGTCCTGGCCCTCGGCCTCTTCAGCGCCATGGCTCATGCCGCCGACGCCCCACTCAAGGTCGGCACCACCGCCGCCTTCGCCATCCCCCTGGAGGCCGCCGTCGAAGAAGCGGGCAAACAGGGCCTGAAAGTCGAGCTGGTGGAATTCACCGACTGGATCGCGCCCAATGTCAGCCTCGCCGCCGGCGATATCGACGTGAACTACTTCCAGCACATTCCCTTCCTGGAAAACGCCAAGGCCGCCGCCGGTTTCGACCTGGTGCCCTTTGCCCCGGGGATTATCAACAACGTCGGCCTCTACTCGAAGAAATACAAAAGCTTCGACGAGCTGCCACAAGGCGCCACCGTGGCCATCGCCAACGATCCGATCAACAGCGGTCGTGGCCTGCAACTGCTGGCCAAGGCCGGCTTGATCACCCTGAAACCCGGCGTCGGCTACAAGGCCACCGAAGACGACATCGTCAACAACCCGAAAAAGATCAAGATCCTCCAGGTTGAAGCCGTGCAACTGGTGCGCGCCTACGATGACGCCGATCTGGTCCAGGGCTACCCGGCCTATATCCGCCTGGCGAAGACCTTCGATGCCGGCTCCGCGCTGCTGTTCGACGGTCTCGATCACAAGGAATACGTGATCCAGTTCGTGATCCAGCCGAAAGAAAAAACCGACCCGCGGCTGATCAAGTTCGTCGATATCTACCAACACTCACCGGTGGTCCGCGCCGCCCTGGATAAAGCCCACGGCAAGCTGTACCAGGCCGGTTGGGAAGGCTGACATGAGTGTCGTCAACCTCCAGCGCCCGCGTGAGGAAACGCCGCGCAGTGCCGAGCAAACCGAACTGCACCCCGAACTCAATCGTGCCCATGTGCGTTTTATTGGCCTGGGCAAGACCTACGAAGGCCGCCAGGGCCCGGTGCATGCCTTGCAAGGCATCGACCTGGCGATCCAGCGTGGCGAGGTGTACGGCATCATCGGCCGCAGCGGCGCCGGCAAGTCGTCTTTGATCCGCACCATCAATCGCCTGGAACAACCCAGCGCGGGGCGGGTGCTGATCGACCAGGTCGATATCGGTGAGTTCGACGAAAACCGCCTGGTGGAACTGCGTCGGCGCATCGGCATGATTTTCCAGCACTTCAACCTGATGTCGGCCAAGACGGTCTGGCAGAACGTCGAACTGCCGCTGAAGGTGGCCGGGGTGCCGAAGCTGCAACGGGAGCAGAAGGTTCGCGAGCTGCTGGATCTGGTCGGCCTGCGGGACAAATACAAGGCCTACCCGGCGCAGTTGTCCGGCGGGCAGAAACAGCGGGTGGGGATTGCCCGTGCGCTGGTCCATGACCCGGCGATCCTGCTGTGTGACGAGGCCACCTCGGCGCTGGACCCGGAAACCACCCAGTCGATCCTTGGCTTGCTGCGCGAGATCAATCAGCGCCTGGGCCTGACCATTGTCCTGATCACCCACGAGATGGCGGTGATCCGCGAGATCTGTGATCGGGTGGTGGTGCTGGAGCATGGCCGGGTGGTGGAACAGGGGCCGGTCTGGCAGGTGTTCGGTGATCCGCAACATGAGGTCAGCCGGACCTTGTTGGCGCCGTTGCAACACGCCTTGCCGGCGGAGCTGCAAGAGCGTTTGCAGGCGCGGCCCGAGTCAGCGGCATCGGCGGTGGTGTTGCGTCTGCAATTGACCGGCAGCGCTGCCGACGAACCGGACCTGGCGGCGTTGTTCAGCGCCCTCGGTGGGCGGGTGCGCTTGCTACAGGGCGGTGTCGAACGAATCCAGGGGCATGCGCTGGGGCAGTTGCTGTTGTCGGTGAGCGGTTCGTCCCTGGGAGCCGAGGAACTGCGCCAGCGCGCCGGGCGTTGGGCGCAACAGGTGGAGGTGCTGGGTTATGTGGCTTGATCGGTTATGGCAGGGAGTGATCGACACCTTCCTGATGGTTGGCGTGTCGTCGCTGATCGCCTTGCTGCTGGGCATTCCGTTGGCGGTGATCCTGGTCACCAGCGACAAGGGCGGGATCTATGAAGCGCCGGTGGTGAACCGGGTGCTGGGGGCGTTTGTGAACCTGTTCCGTTCGATCCCGTTCCTGATTTTGATGGTGGCGTTGATTCCCTTTACCCGGCTGATCGTCGGCACCACCTATGGGGTGTGGGCCGCCGTGGTGCCGCTGACCATCGCGGCCACGCCATTCTTTGCGCGGATTGCCGAGGTGAGCCTGCGGGAGGTCGATCATGGTTTGATCGAAGCGGCCCAGGCCATGGGCTGCCGGCGCTGGCATATCGTCTGGCATGTGCTGTTGCCCGAGGCGTTGCCGGGGATTGTCGGCGGTTTCACCATCACCTTGGTGACCATGATCAACTCCTCGGCCATGGCCGGCGCCATTGGCGCGGGTGGGTTGGGGGATATCGCCTATCGGTATGGCTACCAGCGTTTCGACAGCCAGGTGATGCTGACGGTGATCGTGTTGTTGGTGATCCTGGTGGCGGTGATCCAGTTGGGTGGGGATCGGTTGGCGAAGGTGCTCAACAAACGCTGAGCATTAAGTTATTCTCCGCGCCGATTGATCTGCGGCAGTCGGTACGGATTCACAGGGAATCAAGGAATTAGCCAGTTGGCATGGAGCTTTATTATTCAGATTCTCTGTAATGGATGAAGAGAGAGGCCCATCGCTGGCACACGCCTTTGCCGAAGCCGTTCGTGGGCTGAGAGTACTCGGTCGCAAATCCTTGCTGGCGCTGTTTGGGATTGCCGTAGGCTGTGCCGCGATCATCGCCCTGGTCAACATCGGGCATAACGCGGAAATTGAAGCGATCAGTGCATTCCAGAACATGGGCATTGATACCTTGGTTGCTTCATTTCCGGGTTCCACTTCGCAACAAAGTATCGCTCCCGAAGCGCTTGATTTCGCCAGGCTTCGCCAGAAGCTACCGAATATATCCTACGCCGCGCCCATGGCGATTTATGCGACAGACATCCGCTACAACGGTCGCTCCACCGGTGCCACTGTCGTCGGCAGCACAAGTGATTTGTCGGTGGCGCTGAAGTTCAATGTCCTCAGTGGGAGGCTCTTGTCGGATTTCGACCGACATGCCACCTATGCCGTCGTCGGCAGCCAAGTGGCGCGCGCGCTCAGCCAGCCTTCCGACGAACTGTTGATCGGGCGTCAGTTGCAAATTGAAGGTTATATCTTTCAGGTGGTCGGTGTGCTTGAGGATCAGTTCGATAATCCGCTGATTCCGATACAAATAAATAATTCGATATTTGTTCCGATCGAAGGAATGAAAAGGCTGACCTCCAGCCCGCAGGTCAGTGCGATTGTTATCAAGGAACGGGATACCGCGGATATGGAACGCCATGCCAAGTCGCTGCGGGAGTACCTGGTCGGTGTCCTGGGTGAACGTAATATCCTGATTCAAATACCTCAGCAACTGCTGGACAGCATCAAACAGCAGACGAGGACTTTTTCCAATCTGCTGGCAGGGCTGGGTGCGATTTCGCTGCTGGTGGGCGGTGCGGGCGTGATGAACGTGATGCTTTCGAATGTTACGGAGCGCCGTAGAGAGATTGGCATTCGGATGGCCTTGGGCGCGCGCCGTCGAGACATTCTTAATTTATTCTTGATGGAAGCCGTTTGTCTTTCTATCAGCGGTGCGTTGATAGGCGCCGTGCTCGGTCTGGTCGGCACGCTGATTTTTGTATCTTTGTCTGGCTGGACCTTTGCCCTGTCTATTGTTTCTGTGCCGATGGGCATTGGCAGTTCAGTGTTGATCGGCCTTTTCTTTGGCATTTACCCAGCTGTTTCGGCGGCTAGATTGGAGCCGATAACAGCCTTGCGCGATGATTGAGCGCAGAGGCGAGTGGGCAACATAAGCGTGACCGGCTTGCTTTGGCAGCGTCGGCCTCTTGCTTCCCCTTGATTTTGGCTCGCTGCTTTTCGGGTGCCAAGCGTATAGTCGCTGCATCTCAGTCTTGCATGCCGCTGCCATGAAACTTGCTCCCGACGCTCTCGACACTATCACCGCTACCACGCTCGGCCATTACAACCGCACGGCCGAAGGCTTTCGTGAAGGCACCCGCGATCACGATGTGAGCCAGAACATCGATGCGTTGTTGCGGCATATCCAGGGTGAGGCACCGTTTACCGTGCTGGATTTCGGTTGCGGACCGGGTCGTGATCTCAAGACCTTCACCCGCATGGGCCATATCGCGGTCGGCCTCGACGGCTCCGAGCGCTTTGCACAGATGGCTCGCGAGGACAGTGGTTGCGAGGTGCTGCAGCAGAACTTCCTTGAACTTGAGTTGCCGTCTGGGCGCTTCGACGGAATCTTCGCCAATGCCGTGTTGTTCCATATTCCGCGCCAGGAATTGCCGCGAGTGCTGGGGCAATTGCACGGTGCCTTGAAACCCGATGGCGTGTTGTTCAGTTCCAATCCGCGTGGGGAAAACCAGGAGGGTTGGAATGGCGAGCGTTATGGCTCGTACCACGACCTGGAGGCCTGGCGGGAGTTGCTGACGGCGGCGGGTTTTGTCGAGCTGGAACACTATTACCGCCCCACCGGACTGCCGCGAGAGCAACAGCCATGGTTGGCGAGCGTCTGGCGCAAGGTCTGACGCCAGATACCGCCCCCTGTAGGCGCCGGCTTGCTGGCGATGGCGTCTGCATAGGCGGCGCAAGGCTCCGGGGCCTCTTCGCGGGCAAGCCCTGCTCCTACAGTTTTGTGCCCTACACAAAATCGGTGAACGACGGAAGACTGTAGGAGCAGGGCTTGCCCGCGAAGCTTTTGGCGGCCCTCAGGCCTCCAGAAAGGGACCTGTACAGCGCCTCAGTGTTGTTGTGCGAGCAAGTCATCCACCTGGCTCTGCGCCAGCTCGATCAGATGCACCGAGGCCATCGCCAGTTGGCGAGGCGTGCCGCTCAGATGATCGGCGGACTCATACGCCGTCGCGGCGGCCGAACGCAGGATCGAATCGAGATTGTTCAGGGTGTCTTCGGTGTTCGGGAGGGGCGATTTGCGCACAGGCTGATCTGGCAATCCATAGTGAGCGAAGGCACGTTCGGCGGCCTCGGCATCTACAAAAGATGCATTCTGTACGGGCGGATCAGGAACGATTGTTTTCATGGCAACTCCTTGATTGATGGAGCCGACACTGATCGCTACCAAACGATATGGGTGGCGGCTATACGCAGGTTGGTAGACCGGGAATCAAGGAACCCAGCGCACTCGAAAGTGCCCTGCGCAGAGCCGCCATAGACGAAAACCGCGGGCAATAAAAAACGCCAACAGAGAATCGACCTGGTGGCGCTATGCGCCTTGATTGACCTCGGGCTACCAAACCCGATCACTGTGTTTTTGCAGTGACAGGTCCAAGCCTAGGTCCCGAGAATCGCAGGCGCAAGCCGAAAGGATTTTCTAGGAAAGTTCACGCAAGGGAAAGGGAATAGTCCTCGGTCTGTGCCCAGAACACCTCCCTGTAGGAGCATGGCTTGCCAGCGAAGGGGCCGGTGAGACCGCCAAAAGCTTTGCGGGCAAGCCCTGCTCCTACAAGGTTACGCAGTGTTTTCAATACCCCACAAAGAGCATGACTGGCGCTTCAGTGCTGTTGCGCGAGCAAGTCATCCACCTGGCTCTGCGCCAGCTCGATCAGATGCACCGAGGCCATCGCCAGTTGGCGAGGTGTGCCGCTCAGATGATCGGCGGATTCATACGCCGTCGCGGCCGCTGAACGCAGGATCGAGTCGAGGTTGTTCAGGGTGTCTTCGGGGTTCGGAAGGGGCGATTTGCGCACTGGATGACGTGGCAATTCATAGTGAGCGAAAGCGCGTTCGGCCGCCGCCGTGAAAGCCGGATCGTTCTTTTCCAGCGATTGAACAGGCGGGTTGGGCGTGACTTTGAACATGGTGATTCTCCTGACATATTGAGAACCCATCACTTTCGTGGCCAAACGAAAGGTGGCGGGCGGTACGCAGGTTGGCCAACCGGGATGTCAGGCACCCGGCGCACCCGAAGGTGCCCCGCGCACAGCCCACCATAAAGCGACAGACACAAAAAAGCGCCTGAGACCGTAGTGGCGCTGGTGCGCCTGACATTGGGCGGGTGACCAAACCCGATCACTGTGTTTTTGCAGTGACAGGTCCAAGCCTAGGTCCCGAGAATCGCAGGCGCAAGCCGAAAGGATTTTCTAGGAAAGTTCATGCAAGGGAAAGGGAATAGTCCTCGGACGGTGCGTGGAACACCCTCTTTGTGGCGAGCGGGCAAGTGTGTATTCAGCCGTCGCGGTATGTTGACATCAATCTCGTCTGTGGCACCCTTGGCGGACCACTCAACCCCGTACGCAGCGATTCAGTTCACTGGCCGTTGGGGTAAAAAAAACCGGCCCTGCGCCGGTTTTTTCGATCAAGGGACGGCATCTGTCCCTCTCGCCAAAAAAGAAAATCCCGAAGGGCCAAGCCCTTCGGGGCCACAGGTGTCCATCGTTTACAGCTTGGCGATGGACACCTCGGTGGATTTCACAAAGGCAATCACTTCACTGCCGATCTGCAGTTCCAGCTCTTTCACCGAACGGGTGGTGATCACCGAGGTGACGATCCCCGAAGCGGTCTGTACGTCGATTTCCGAGAGCACGTCGCCGGTGACGATTTCCTTGATGGTGCCCTTGAACTGGTTGCGAACGTTGATGGCTTTGATGGTCATGGCATTGATTCCTGTCGTGGATTGAGTAGGCAAGGCATGGGTTACAGCGCCCAACGCAACTGCGTGGGCAAGGGCGATACAGGTTCCGGCTCGGGCGGTACGCCCGGCAGCGACAACACCCGGTTCAACACTTCGGTCTCCAGCGCCGCCAGGCGATGGGAGCCACGCGCCCGTGGACGCGGCAGTTCGACGTGCAAGTCCAGGCCGACCTGGCCGTCTTCGATCAGGATCACCCGATCGGCGATGGCCACGGCTTCACTGACGTCGTGGGTCACCAGCAACACGGTAAAACCATGCTGCTGCCAGAGACGTTCGATCAACTGCTGCATTTCGATCCGGGTCAGGGCATCCAGGGCCCCCAGCGGCTCGTCCAGCAACAGCAGACGCGGTTTGTGGATCAGGGCGCGGGCCAGGGCCACACGCTGCTTCTGGCCGCCGGACAGGGCCGCCGGCCATTCATGGGCGCGGTCCGCCAGGCCGACGGCTTCCAGCGCTTCCAGCGCCTGCGGTCGCCAGTTGCCCTTGAGACCCAGGCCGACGTTGTCGATCACTTTTTTCCAGGGCAGCAAACGCGCTTCCTGGAACATCAGCCGGGTGTCTTCGCGGGCCTCGCTCAGCGCGGCGGAACCGGCCAGCAATTCACCACCGCTAGGTTGGTCGAGACCGGCCAGCAGGCGCAGCAGGGTGCTTTTACCGCACCCGCTACGGCCGACCACCGCGACGAATTGCCCGGCCGGGATATGCAGGTCGATCTCCCGCAGCACCTGGCGTTGGCCGAAAGTCTTTTGCAGGTTGCGCACCGCCAGCGGAATACCCCGCAGCAGGCGTGGAGGTTGTTGAGCCGTCATTGCACACCGCCCTTGCTCACTTGATAGGCCGGATGCCAGCGCAGCCAGACCCGCTCCAGGCCGCGGGCCGCGAGGTCCGCCAGTTTGCCGAGGACGGCGTAGAGAACGATGGCCAGCACCACCACGTCGGTCTGCAGGAACTCCCGGGCATTCATCGCCAGGTAGCCGATGCCGGAACTGGCCGAGATGGTTTCCGCGACGATCAGCGTCAACCACATGAAGCCGAGGGCAAAGCGCACACCCACCAGGATCGAGGGCAGGGCGCCTGGCAGGATCACCTGGCGAAACAGGCTGAAACCGGACAGGCCGTAGCTGCGGGCCATTTCCACCAGCGCCGGGTCGACGTTGCGGATGCCGTGATAAGTGTTGAGGTAGATCGGGAACAGGGTGCCCAGGGCCACCAGGAAAATCTTCGCCGACTCGTCGATGCCGAACCACAGGATCACCAGCGGGATCAGCGCCAGGTGTGGCACGTTGCGGATCATCTGCACCGAGCTGTCGAGCAGGCGTTCACCCCATTTCGACAGGCCGGTGATAAAGCCCAGGGCCAGGCCGATGCTGCCGCCGATGGCAAAGCCGATACCGGCGCGCCAGCCGCTGATGGCCAGGTGTTTCCAGAGATCGCCGCTCTTCACCAGGGCGATGCCGGCTTCGACCACGGCGCTGGGGGCGGGCAGGATCCGGGTCGACAGCCAGCCGGCCGATACCGACAGTTGCCACACCGCCAGCAACAGCACCGGCAGGGCCCAGGGCGCGAGTTTGTGGGTAAGTCTGGTCAAGGTCGTCATGGCCGGCCTCAGCTCTGGGACACGGCTTTGGGCAGGATGTCGTTGGCGACCATCTCACCGAAGGGGCTGACGTAACCGGCGCTTTTCGGCAGTTCCGGACGTTCGATATCCAGGTGCGGGAACAGCAGTTCGGCGACTCGGTATGACTCTTCCAAGTGGGGGTAACCGGAGAAGATAAAGGTGTCGATACCCAGATCGGCGTATTCCTTGACCCGCGCGGCCACGGTCGGGCCGTCGCCCACCAGCGCCGTGCCGGCACCGCCACGGACCAGACCGACACCGGCCCAGAGGTTGGGGCTGACTTCCAGGTTGTCGCGGCTGCCGCCGTGCAGGGCGGCCATGCGTTGCTGGCCGACGGAGTCGAAGCGTGCCAGGGATTTCTGCGCGCGGGCGATGGTCTCGTCGTCCAGATGGGAGATCAGTTTGTCCGCCGCTTGCCAGGCCTCGGCATTGGTTTCACGAACGATCACATGCAGGCGAATACCGAAGCGCACGGTGCGCCCCAGCTTGGCGGCCTTGGCCCGGACCTGCTCGATTTTCTCGGCAACGGCGGCAGGCGGTTCGCCCCAGGTCAGGACCATTTCCACCTGTTCGGCGGCGAGGTCCTGGGCGGCCTCCGACGAGCCGCCGAAGTACAGCGGCGGACGCGGTTGCTGGATCGGCGGATAGAGCAGCTTGGCGCCTTTGACGCTGATGTGCTGGCCGTCATAGTCGACGGTTTCGCCTTCCAGCACACGACGCCAGATGCGGGTGAATTCCACCGAGGCCTGGTAGCGCTCTTCGTGGCTGAGGAACAGGCCATCGCCGGCCAGTTCGTCCGGGTCGCCGCCGGTCACCAGGTTGAACAGCGCGCGCCCGCCGGACAGCCGGTCGAGGGTCGCGGCCTGGCGCGCCGCCACTGTCGGGGAGATGATTCCGGGGCGCAGGGCGACCAGGAATTTCAGGCGCTGGGTCACCGGGATCAGCGAAGCGGCCACCAGCCAGGAGTCCTCGCAGGAACGTCCGGTGGGGATCAGCACTCCACCGAAACCGAGACGGTCGGCAGCCTGGGCCACCTGCTGCAGGTAACCGTGGTCAACGGCGCGAGCGCCTTCGGCGGTGCCAAGGTAATGGCCGTCGCCGTGGGTAGGCAGGAACCAGAAAATATTGAGGCTCATGGAGTGGTCTCCTAAGGAATACGGTTCAAAGTGCTTTGGCAACGGCCGCCGGCGGGGTCCAGATCACGTCCTTGATGCTCAGCGGTTTGGGAATCAATTTGAGCTGGTAGAAGCTGTCGGCGATTTTCTGTTGCGCCGCGATCACTTCCGGGGTGAGGAACTGCGCGCCATAGCCCTGGCGGTTCACCGAGATCCGGGTGATGTCGGCGGGCAGGCCGAGCAGCGGTGCCACCTGGGTGGTGACTTCCTCGGGATTGGCCTTGGACCAGTCGCCTACTGCGCGGACTTCTTCCACCAGGGCCTTGATCACTTCCGGATGTTTTTGCGCATAAGGTTTGGTCGCCAGGTAGAACTGGTTGTTGTCCACCAGGCCAGTACCGTCACGCAGGGTGCGGGCCTTGAGCTGTTGCTCGGCGGCGGCCTGGTAGGGGTCCCAGATGACCCAGGCGTCGACGCTGCCACGCTCGAAGGCGGCGCGGGCATCGGCCGGCGCGAGGAACACGGTCTGGATATCGCTGTATTTCAGGCCGGCGTCTTCGAGGGCGCGGACCAGCAGGTAATGGACGTTGGAGCCTTTGTTGAGGACCACCTTCTTGCCCTTGAGCTCTTGCACCGATTTGATCGGCGAGTCCTTGGGCACCAGGATCGCTTCGCTGGTGGGCGCCGGCGGTTCCGAGGCGACATAGAGCAGGTCGGCACCGGCGGCCTGGGCGAAGACCGGCGGTGTTTCGCCGGTCACGCCGAAGTCGATGGAACCGACGTTCAGCCCTTCGAGCAGTTGCGGGCCGCCGGGGAACTCGGTCCATTGCACTTGCACGCCCTGGGCCGCGAGGCGTTTTTCCAGGGTGCCCTTGGCCTTGAGCAGCACCAGGGTGCCGTATTTCTGATAACCGATCCGAAGTGTCTCGGCTTGAGCTTGAGTAATGGCGCCGAAGGTGACAGCCGCAGCAAACAGAGCGACCAGACCGCGACGCAAAATGACAGTGCGCATGGCGCTCTCCTTTTTGCGGTGAGGGTTTTGGCTGCACCTGCTGGCCCGTTGGCGGGCGAGTAAGGCCAGTACATCGATGTCGGGTAAAGCGGCTCAGATGCTCCAGCGAGCCGTGAGCAGGCGGTCGTTGAGCAGTGTCGGGTCCAGGGGCTTGGGACGTCGTGCCAGGGCGCAGTGGAACTGTTCCAGGGCCTCATTCAGGCGTTGTTCCAGGGCCGGGGCCAGCTGCGCCTGGGCGCTGCCTTCGCCATAGGCGATCTGGTTGTCTTCGGCGAAGATGCCGTGGAGCATTTCCTGGGCCTTGAGCGCCGACAGCACCGGCTTGAGGGCGTAATCCACCGCGAGCATATGGGCGATGCTGCCGCCGGTGGCCATGGGCAGCACCACCTTGTGGCTCAGGGCGCGTTCGGGCAGCAGGTCGAGCACGGTTTTCAGGGCGCCGGAGAATGAAGCCTTGTACACCGGCGTGGCGATGACCAGGCCGTCGGCCTGTTCGATCTGTTGCAGCAGGTCGATGATCTGCGGGCTGCCGAAGCGTGCGTGCAGCAGGTCTTCGGCCGGGAAGTCGCGGACCTGGTAACTCACCACTTCCACGCCTTGTTCGATCAACCAGCGCCTGGCCTGGTCCAGCAGTACCCCGGAGCGTGATCGCTGGCTGGGGCTTCCTCCAAGTGTGACGACCAGCATGTGGCTAATTCCTTAAGCGTTTGTCGGCGATTCGCGGGCTGCGATCTCACCGGGATGGACAGACCATATCAGCTGATTTATATATCTATAAATCTTATTTTTTCATTTGTTTATTCTTTAAATGAATATGCGGATGGCTTTCTTCCAGGCAAAAAAACAGGCCGTCGAAACGGCCTGAAACCCCTGCATCGTGAGTCGGTAAAAATCGGTTTCAGCGGTTGGGCTGTGGTGTCAGGCGCAGGTACGGCTTCACCGCGCGGTAGCCTTTGGGGAAGCGTTTCTTGATTTCGTCTTCGTCCTTGAGCGATGGCACGATCACCACCTCGTCACCGTCCTGCCAGTTGGCCGGGGTGGCCACCTTGTAGTTATCGGTGAGCTGCAAGGAGTCGATCACCCGCAGGATCTCGTGGAAATTGCGCCCGGTGCTGGCCGGGTAGGTGATGGTCAGCCGCACCTTCTTGTTCGGATCGATCACGAACAGCGAGCGTACGGTGAGGGTGTCGTTGGCATTCGGGTGGATCAGGTCGTAGAGATCGGACACCTTGCGGTCGGCATCGGCCAGGATCGGGAAGTTGACCACGGTGTGCTGGGTCTCGTTGATGTCCTCGATCCACTTGTGGTGCGAATCCACCGGGTCCACCGACAGGGCGATGGCCTTGACGCCGCGCCGGGCGAATTCGTCCTTGAGCTTGGCGGTAAAGCCAAGTTCCGTGGTGCACACCGGGGTGAAGTCCGCCGGGTGGGAGAACAGCACGCCCCAGCTGTCGCCGAGCCACTCGTGGAAACGAATCGTGCCGGCGCTGGAATCCTGTTCGAAGTCGGGGGCGATGTCGCCGAGTCTTAGGCTCATGGTGCTGCTCCTGGTGAGTGCGTGATGAGCCTACTGTGCCTGCTGCAGGGTTTATTTAAAAAGAATAAATATCGATTTATCTAGATCGAAATTGAATATTAAAAACTTCTTCATTGGACGCCGGACGGGCGCAGGAGCAACCTTGTCCACAGCTTGTGAGAGGGCTAAGGGGATGTAACTCAGTGGGGTGCCGGGCGCCGTGATGTCGAAGGTTGGCGTTCGAGTCGAAGCTGAGAGGTAGTGTTAAGCGGTACGTGAAGCACTCAGCCCGGCATTGCGCCGGGCTGAGTGTGGATCTCAATTTATACCGTCACGCTTACAACAGCGGGATGGTGTAGCTTACGATCAGACGGTTTTCGTCCTGGTCGCTAGTTGCAACGATCGAGTTGGTGCGCCACATGGCGTTTTTCCAGGCGAAACCGAGGTTCTTGAAGGTGCCTTCAGGAATCACGTAGGCCAGGGTGATATCGCGTTCCCACTCGCTCTGGTTGCCAGCGGTGGTCTGGATATTGTCGCCGTGCAGGTAAATCACACCAGCGGTCAGGCCGGGTACGCCAACCTTGGCGAAATCGTAGGCGTAGCGAGCTTGCCAGGTACGCTCGCCAGCACGGGCGAACTTCTGGATCTGCATGTCGGTGATGGTGCTGTTGGACGAGCCGTCACCCTGGTTCAACCATGGGAAGTCGCTGTCGCCCTTGGTGTACTGATAACCAGCGCCGAAGGTGTGACCGGCAACCGAGTACAGGGCCAGGTAGCTGTACAGGTCGTTGTCGACCTTGCCCTTGGTGACATTGTTGTCGTAGAGACCGGTGGTGAAGTAGCCAGAGGTGTTGGCGTTGGCACCGTTGTCGCGGCTACGGTAGTAGCGCAGGTCGCTTTTCAGCACGCCAGGACCGATGGCCCAATTGTGTGCCAGACCCAGGAAGTTCTGCGAGTAGAAGTCTTTCAGCTCGCCGTAGTAGTACGAAGCGACCAGATCCTTGGTGATCTTGTAGTCAGCACCGCCGTACAGGAACTTGTTGCTGAACCGACCCGCAGTACCCTCGGAGTAGTTCGAGCTGGCGTTTGCACCGGCAATCGACAGGTCTTCGTCGTTGGTCGAGTTACGGCCCTTGGCTTTCTCGATCTGGCCAAGGGTCAGGCTCAGGTCCTTGATCTCGTTCGAAGTGATCTGGCCACCGGTGAAGGTTTGTGGCAGCAGACGACCGTCGTTGGCTTTGATCACCGGGTTATTTGGCAGCAGGGTACCGATCTTCAGTTCGGTCTGCGAAACGCGCATTTTTCCGGTCAGACCCAGGCTGCTGGCGTCATTGACCGAGCGGGCGTTTTTACCGTCAGTGGCTTCAGTCGGGAACAGCGTACTACCAGCGCTGGTTTTGGTCGCACCGTTGGAGCCACCACCGGTGTCCAGCTTGATAGCGGTCAGGGCGATCACATCAAGGCCGAAACCCACGGTGCCTTGGGTGTAACCGGAGTTGAAGCGCAGATCAAAGCCTTGACCCCATTCCGAGGACAGGCTCTGAGCGGGTTTGCCGCTACGGTTATCGGTGTTGATGTAGAAGTTACGCAGACCCAGGGTCGACGTAGCGCCTTCGATAAAACCTTTGGCATCCGCTTGCCCATCGGCATATGCGTGTTGCGCCAAAACGCCTACGGCCACTGCTAGGGCCAAGGTGGACTTCTTCATGGTACAGCTCCTCTCATTTCTAATTTTTGTGTGTCCTGGCCTGGGATCTAGCGTCCCTTTGTAGCCACAGATGCGCGATTAGCACCAGATCGTGACTGGCAAGTCAATCGTAACAAACCACGTCTAGACTTTGGTCTAACTCGCCGTAAATTTGGTCCCTGCAGGGTAATGAAATTCTTCATAAACCCAAAAAGAACTGTTTCGTTCTTTTTAAGACGATTCAGGAATAAGCTGCCTGAGAATTTACCCGGCCCTGAGGTCTTTGTCGGCCTCCAGACTTATTTCTGAAAAGTATTTGTAGCAGCCTTTTTCGAACAATCCGTATTTGAGAGCTGTTCTCAGGGACAGGAAAGTTCATAAAAGCGACGCAATCATGGCTAAACGCTGCCACTCCCGTCAATTTATTACAGCATTTGGCTGATTAAGCCGGACCGCTGACATGTTGCTGTGCCAAGAACCATAGAAGAAAAAACGCGGAACGTGCCTTCATTCGTCGGGTTTAGTTATTTTGCGGATTTTCCGCTGAGCGTCTGATGGTACGGCGTCCCGCAGACACGAGCTGGCGCTGCAAGCGCTGGCCGCCGGCTGTCGCATGTCATATTTTGACTCATAAGCTAATGCAAATAAGTTATTTATTTTAAGATTCTTAGATCATTTAGTCTCTCTACATGCCGATTCCCGGTCGCCTGTCGAGGAACTTGTCCCATGAAACTCCCTGCTCCGCTCCGCCTTCTGGCGGCCTTGTCCCTGGCCGGGGCCAGTTGGTTTGCCCAGGCTGCCGATGTGACCGTGGCCTACCAGACCACCGTCGATCCGGCGAAAGTCGCCCAGGCCGACGGCGCTTATGAAAAAGCCACACAGGCGAAGATCGACTGGCGCAAGTTCGATAACGGCGCCGATATCATTGCCGCCATCGCTTCGGGTGATGTGCAGATCGGTTACCTCGGTTCCAGCCCGCTGACGGCGGCCATCACCCGCAAGGTGCCGGTGGAAACCTTCCTGATCGCCACCCAGATCGGCGGTGCCGAAGCCCTGGTGGCCCGTGACGGCTCCGGGATCAAATCGCCCCAGGACCTGATCGGCAAGAAAGTCGCCGTGCCTTTTGTCTCCACCGGGCACTACAGCCTGCTGGCCGCCCTGAAGCACTGGAATATCGATCCTTCGAAAGTACAGATTCTCAACCTCGCGCCGCCGGCCATTATTGCCGCCTGGAAACGCGGTGATATCGACGCCACCTACGTCTGGGACCCGGCCCTGGGCGTGGCCAAGGAAAACGGCAAGGTGCTGATCACGTCCGGCGAGCTGGCCAAGTTCGGTGCGCCGACCTTCGATGCCTGGATCGTGCGCAAGGACTTCGCCGAGAAGCACCCGGAAATCGTCAAGGCCTTTGCCAAGGTCACCCTGGATGCCTACGCCCAGTACCGCAAGGACCCGCAAGCCTGGCTGGCGACCCAGGGCAATGTCGACAAGCTGGTGAAGCTCTCTGGCGCCAAGGCGTCTGATATTCCCCTGCTGCTGCAAGGCAACGTCTATCCGCTGGCGGCTGACCAGGTCACCGTTCTCGGCAAGCCGACCGCCCAGGCCATCACCGACACCGCCGCGTTCCTGAAAGAGCAGGGCAAGGTCGATGCCGTGCTGCCGGACTACGCCCCTTATGTCAGCGCCAAGTTCATCACCAACTGATTCAGCCGAGGAGCCGCCGTCATGGCCTTGTTACAGCTGGAGCGCATCAGCGCACAGTACCCCGGCGCGGCCGAGCCGGTGCTGGCGGACATCTCCCTCAGCCTCGGCCCCCGGCAACTGCTGGTGGCCCTCGGGCCTTCGGGGAGTGGCAAGACCTCGCTGTTGAACCTGATCGCCGGCTTCGTCGAGCCGAGCGCCGGGCGCATCACCCTCGACGGCGTGCCCGTCAAAGGCCCGAGTGCCGAGCGTGGCGTGGTGTTCCAGGATGACGCGCTATTGCCCTGGCAGGATGTACTGGCCAATGTCGGCTTCGGTCTGGAGCTGGCGGGTGTGCCCCGGCCGCAACGTGAAAGCCGCGCCCGGGAGATGCTCGCCCTGGTGGACCTGGCCGGTTTCGACAAGCGTCGGATCTGGCAATTGTCCGGTGGTCAGAAACAGCGTGTCGGCCTGGCCCGTGCCCTGGCGGCGGACCCTCGGGTGTTGCTGATGGACGAGCCCTTCGGCGCCCTCGATGCCTTTACCCGCGAACAGATGCAGGAGCTGTTGCTGCAAGTCTGGCGCCGCACCGCCAAGCCGGTGTTCCTGATTACCCACGATATAGAAGAGGCGGTTTTTCTCGCCACTGACCTGATTCTGCTGGCGCCGAATCCGGGGCAGATCGTCGAACGCCTGAGCCTGGATTTCGGCCAGCGCTACAGCGCCGGTGAATCGGCCCGGGCGATCAAGTCCGACCCGCGTTTTATCGAAACCCGCGAGCACGTGCTGGCTCGTGTGTTCTCCCAACGCAGCGCCGCCCAGCGGCAGGAGTTCGTATGAGCAGCTATGAATTGCCGGTGACGCTGGCGGGCAAACCGAAAGTCATACCGGTTCGCCGCAGCCTGAGTACGCGCTGGATCAGTGTGCTGACCCTGTTGACCTTGGTCCTGCTCTGGTGGGCGGTGACCGCTGCGGGCCTTATCGAACCATTGTTTCTACCGCCACCTGGAGCTGTGCTGGAAAAAGGCTGGTTGCTGGCAACCAAGGGCTACATGGACTCGACCCTCTGGCAGCACCTGGGCGCGAGTCTTGGGCGTATCGGCCTGGGCCTCGGCTTTGCGGTGCTGACCGCGATTCCCGTGGGTATCGCCATCGGCCACAACCGCATCGCCCGGGGTATTTTCGACCCGCTGATCGAGTTCTACCGGCCCATTCCACCGCTGGCCTATCTGCCCCTGATCGTGATCTGGTGCGGGATCGGTGAGCTGTCGAAAGTGCTGCTGATCTACCTGGCGATTTTCGCCCCGATCGCCATCTCCACGGCCACCGGCGTGCGCACTGTCGATCCGGCCAAGCTGCGGGCCGCGCAATCCCTGGGGGCCACCCGTGCCCAGCTGATTCGCCATGTGATCCTGCCCAGCGCCTTGCCGGACATTCTCACCGGTGTGCGTATCGGCCTCGGTGTCGGTTGGTCGACCCTGGTGGCCGCCGAACTGATCGCCGCCACCAGTGGCCTGGGCTTTATGGTGCAGTCGGCGGCACAGTTCCTGGTGACCGATGTGGTGGTGCTGGGGATCCTGGTGATCGCCTTTATCGCCTTTGCCATGGAGATGGGCCTGCGCGCCCTGCAGCGCAAGCTGGTGCCGTGGCACGGCCAGGCTCACTGACAGACCGCAAGGTATTGACCACGCCGACAGCCCGGCGCGTATTTGAAGAGATCGATCATGAGCCTGACCATTACTCCCCTGAGCGCCGCCCTGGGCGCGCAGATCGACGGCGTTACCTTGAACCGGCCGTTGACCGTCGAACATCGCGACGCCATCCAGCAGGCACTGCTCAAGTATCAGGTGCTGTTCTTCCGTAACCAGCCGTTGAACCCGGTGCAGCAGGCGACCTTTGCGGCGTATTTCGGCGACCTGCATATTCATCCGATCTACCCGAACGTGCCGGAGCAGCCCGAAGTGCTGATCCTCGACACGGCGGTGACTGACGTGCGCGACAACGCGGTCTGGCACACCGACGTGACCTTCCTGCCGACCCCGGCGTTGGGCGCGGTGCTCAGCGCCAAGCAGCTGCCAGCGTTTGGTGGCGACACCCTGTGGGCCAGTGGCATCGCGGCGTTTGAAGCCTTGTCGGCGCCGTTGCGGCAGTTGCTGGACGGGCTGACGGCGACGCACAACTTCATCAAGTCGTTTCCTGTCGAGCGTTTCGGCAATACGCCCGAGGACCTGGCGCGCTGGGAGGAGACCCGCAGGAAGAACCCGCCGCTGTCGCATCCGGTGATCCGCACGCATCCCGTGAGTGGGCGCAAGGCGCTGTTCGTCAATGAGGGTTTCACCACACGGATCAATGAGCTGGAAGAGGCGGAGAGCGAGGCGATTCTCAAGTTGCTGTTCGCCCATGGGACGCGCCCGGAGTTCACCATTCGCTGGCGCTGGCAGGAGCATGACGTGGCATTCTGGGACAACCGCGTGACCCAGCATTACGCGGTGGACGATTACCGGCCGAATCGGCGGGTGATGCACCGGGCGACCATTCTCGGTGATGCACCGTTCTGACCCTGAGGGTCAGAGCGGGTGTTCGCGTCGGGGCAGATAGGGTGGCAGGTACAACCCCAGGTAGGCATCGAACACCCGCATGCCTTCCTCCGCCATGCGCGGCGTGATCTGGTCGTGCAACTGCACCGAGCGCGCATAGACCCGATCCCCCAGCTCCATCGCCAGGGCGAACACATCGACTTCCTTGGGCAGTGTCGGCAATTCGAAATGCCGGATAAACAGCTTGTGCATCAGGTCGCCGAGTTCGATGTCGTGCTGACGGTCGGCCTGGGTCACTTCGGTCAGGCCGTGCTGCGCAAGGATCAACTGACGCGCCGCGGCATCCTCCTCGTAGATATTCAGCATCCGCTGCTCCACCAGCCGTGACAGGTCGCGCCAGCTGGTGAGGGCCTGGTGGTCGATGGGCGCCTGCAGGGTGGCGCGGAACGCCGCGTGGACATCGTTGGTCAGGGCTTCGAGCAGGGCCGGGACGCTGGCGAAGAAGTGATAGACCGAGGACGGCGGGATCTCGGCCCGTTCCGCCACGCTGTAGATCGACAGACTGGCCACGCCTTCGGCGGCAAGCAAGGTGCGCGCGGCGTCGAGGATCGAGTCGATCCGGGCCTGGCTGCGTGCGCGGGGTTTGCGAGCGGTGGCGGGGCGGGTCATGGGGTTCTCCGGCAAGGGCAGCGGGCATTGTACGCGAGGACGCTGGTGTGGTGTCTGTGAGTCCGCATCGCTGGCAGGCGGGCATAAAAAAACGCCGCAGGCCCAAGGCCGGCGGCGTTCTTTTTATTGCTTCAAGCGCTTACACGGTATGCAGGTACCAGTTGTACTCGAGGTCGGAGATGGAGTGTTCGAACTCCTCCAGCTCGCTCTCTTTACAGGCGACGAAGATATCGATGTATTTCGGATCGATATATTTGGCCATGATCTCGCTGTCATCCAACTCACGCAGGGCATCACGCAGGTTGTTCGGCAGGCTCTGCTCGTTCTGCTCGTAGCTGTTGCCTTCCACCGGAGCGCCCGGCTCGATCTTGTTGGTCAGGCCGTGGTGCACGCCTGCCAGGACCGAAGCCATCAACAGATACGGGTTGGCATCGGCACCGGCAACCCGGTGTTCGATACGCACGGCGTCGGACGAGCCGGTCGGTACGCGAATCGCCACCGTCCGGTTGTCCAGGCCCCAGCACGGCGAGTTCGGCACGTAGAACTGTGCGCCGAAACGACGGTAGGAGTTGACGTTCGGGCAGAGGAAGGCCATCTGTGCCGGTAGGGTCTCGAGCACACCGCCGATCGCGTGACGCAGCGCGGCGTTCTGCTCGGGATCCTCACTGGCAAAGATGTTCTTGCCTTCCTTGTCGAGAATCGAGATATGGACGTGCAGTCCGTTGCCCGCCTGGCCCGGGTAAGGCTTGGCCATGAAGGTGGTGTCCATCTCATGGTCGTAGGCGATGTTCTTGATCAGGCGCTTGAGCAATACCGCGTAGTCGCAGGCCTTGATCGGGTCGGCCACGTGGTGCAGGTTCACTTCGAACTGCGCCGGGGCACTTTCCTTGACGATGGCGTCGGCCGGGATGCCTTGCTCTTTCGCACCTTCCAGGATGTCCTGGAGGCAGTCGACGTATTCGTCGAGGTCGTCGATCAGGTAGACCTGTGTCGAGTGCGGGCGTTTGCCGGAGATCGGCGAGCGGGGCGGTTGTGGGCGACCGTTCACGTTCTCCTGGTCGATCAGGTAGAACTCCAGCTCGAACGCGGCGCAGATGGTCAGGCCGAGTTCGTCGAACTTGCTCACGACTTGCCGCAGGACTTCGCGAGGGTCGGCGAAGAAAGGTTCACCTTCGAGTTCGTGCATGGTCATCAGCAGCTGCGCGGTCGGGCGCTTTTGCCAAGGTTCATTGCACAGGGTGTCGGGGATCGGATAACAGATTCGGTCAGCATCACCGATATCCAGACCCAGGCCGGTGCTTTCCACCGTCGAGCCGTTGATATCCAGGGCAAATAGAGAGGCAGGCAGGTTGATGCCTTTCTCGTAAACCTTGTGGAGGCTGGTGCGTTCGATGCGCTTGCCGCGCACCACACCATTCATATCCGCAATTAGAAGGTCTACGTACAGAACCTCAGGATGATCCTTAAGGAACGCGTTCGCTTCGTTAAGCTGAACGGCACGCGGGGGTACCGACATGATGCAACACCTTTGTTGTTAAAAATATCAATCATTGATCTTTTCTGGTTTCAGTCAACCCGAACGGCATGCCGAAGTCAAGCGAGGCCTTTTTTGCCCTGAAAAAGCGCTCAAGGGGCTTTTTTGCGGCCTTTTGGGGCAATTTTTTGCACCGGACGCTCTCCGGCACCGCGGGCTTGAGCGGGCCGTGTTGTATTTTTTACGGGGGTGTTGTGTAAAAAAATGAACAAGGCTAAGCTCGATTGAAACCCATAACAGCAATAATACCGGGGTGCTACATGTCTCGCCTGCCGTTGATCGGCGTTACCGCATGCTCCAAACAGATCGGTTTGCATGCTTATCACATCAGTGGCGACAAGTATGTCCGTGCTGTCGCCGTCGCAGCCAAAGGGCTGCCGCTGATCCTTCCGGCCCTGGCCGAGCTGTTCGAGCCGTCCGATATTCTCGACGGCCTGGATGGAATCCTGTTTACCGGCTCTCCGTCCAACGTCGAACCGCATTTGTACGGCGGTCCGGCCAGCGCGCCGGGCACTGCTCATGATTCTGCACGCGACCGCACCACCCTCCCGCTGATCCGTGCCGCCGTCGCCGCGGGCATTCCCGTGCTCGGTATTTGCCGGGGCTTCCAGGAAATGAACGTGGCCTTCGGCGGCAGCCTGCATCAAAAGGTTCATGAGGTTGGAACCTTCATGGATCATCGTGAAGACGAGTCCCAGCCACTGGACGTACAGTACGGTCCGGCCCATGCCATGCAGGTTCAACCCGGCGGCGTACTGGCGGGTCTCGGGCTGCCGACGCAATTCCAGGTCAACTCGATTCACAGCCAGGGCGTGGACCGCCTGGCACCGGGGTTGCGCGTCGAAGCCACGGCACCGGACGGCCTGATCGAGGCGGTCTCGGTGGTCGAAGGCAAGGCTTTTGCTTTAGGGGTGCAATGGCACCCGGAATGGCAGGTCACGAGCAACCCGGTCTACCTGGCGATCTTCCAGGCTTTCGGCGATGCCTGTCGAAAGCGGGTTTTACAGCGCGAAGTCGATACGTCCAGGAACGCCTGACCGATAATAGACGTCAGGAACCCCAACCCAGAGGCACTTATGAGTAACAACCTCGACCAGCTCACCGATTGGTTGAAAGACCACAAGATCACAGAAGTCGAATGCATGATTGCCGACCTCACCGGCATCACCCGGGGCAAGATCTCGCCGACCAACAAGTTCATCGCCGAAAAAGGCATGCGTCTGCCTGAGAGTGTGCTGTTGCAGACGGTGACCGGCGACTACGTCGAAGACGACATCTATTACGAACTGCTCGACCCGGCCGACATCGACATGGTCTGCCGCCCCGACAGCAATGCGGTGTATGTGGTGCCCTGGGCCATCGAGCCCACCGCCCAGGTGATCCACGACACCTATGACAAGCAGGGCAACCCCATCGAGCTGTCGCCGCGCAACGTGCTCAAGAAGGTCCTGGCACTCTATGCCGAAAAAGGCTGGCAGCCGATCGTGGCGCCGGAAATGGAGTTCTACCTGACCAAGCGCAGCGACGACCCGGACTATCCGTTGCAGCCGCCGGTCGGCCGTTCCGGCCGCCCGGAAACCGGTCGCCAGTCCTTCTCCATTGAAGCGGCCAACGAATTCGACCCGTTGTTCGAAGACGTCTACGACTGGTGCGAATTGCAGGAGCTGGACCTCGACACGCTGATCCACGAGGACGGCACGGCGCAGATGGAGATCAACTTCCGGCATGGCGACGCCTTGTCCCTGGCGGACCAGATCCTGGTGTTCAAGCGCACCATGCGCGAAGCGGCGCTCAAGCACGACGTGGCGGCCACCTTCATGGCCAAACCCATGACCGGCGAGCCGGGCAGTGCCATGCACCTGCACCAGAGCATCATCGACATCGCCACCGGCAAGAACGTCTTCTCCAATGAAGACGGGACCATGAGCGAGCTGTTCCTGCATCACATCGGCGGCCTGCAGAAGCTGATTCCCGAGCTGTTGCCGCTGTTCGCGCCGAACGTCAACTCGTTCCGCCGCTTCCTGCCGGACACCTCGGCCCCGGTGAACGTTGAATGGGGCGAAGAGAACCGCACCGTCGGCTTGCGGGTCCCGGATGCCGGCCCGCAGAACCGCCGTGTGGAAAACCGCCTGCCGGGCGCCGACGCCAACCCTTACCTGGCGATTGCGGCAAGCCTGCTGTGTGGCTACATCGGTATGGTCGAAGGCCTCAACCCGAGCGCGCCGGTGGTCGGTCGTGGTTATGAACGCCGCAACCTGCGCCTGCCGCTGACCATCGAAGACGCCCTGGAGCGGATGGAAAACAGCAAGACCATCGAGAAATACCTGGGCAAGAAATTCATCACAGGCTACGTCGCGGTCAAGCGGGCCGAGCATGAAAACTTCAAGCGCGTCATCAGTTCGTGGGAGCGGGAATTCCTGCTCTTCGCCGTCTGATGCGCCGGGCGCGGTAGATAAAGACCGCGCCCTTACTGGAACTAGGAGATCCGTATGACCAGCAACAACCCGCAAACCCGTGAGTGGCAAGCCCTCAGCAGTGATCACCACCTGGCCCCTTTCAGCGACTTCAAGCAGCTGAAAGAGAAAGGCCCGCGCATCATCACCCACGCCAAGGGCGTCTACCTCTGGGACAGCGAGGGCCACCAGATCCTCGACGGCATGGCCGGCCTCTGGTGCGTGGCCATCGGCTACGGTCGCGATGAGCTGGCCGACGCCGCCAGCAAACAGATGCGCGAGCTGCCTTATTACAACCTGTTCTTCCAGACTGCCCACCCACCGGTGCTGGAACTGGCCAAGGCCATTTCCGAGACCGCGCCGGAAGGCATGAACCACGTGTTCTTCACCGGTTCCGGCTCCGAAGGCAACGACACCATGCTGCGCATGGTCCGCCACTACTGGGCGATCAAGGGCCAGCCGAACAAGAAGGTCATCATCAGCCGCAAGAACGGTTATCACGGTTCCACCGTGGCCGGTGCGAGTCTGGGCGGCATGACCTATATGCACGAGCAGGGCGACTTGCCGATCCCGGGCATCGTCCATATCCCGCAGCCTTACTGGTTCGCCGAAGGCGGCGACATGAGCCCTGAAGAGTTCGGGGTCTGGGCCGCGAATCAACTGGAAGAGAAGATCCTCGAGCTGGGCGTGGATAATGTCGGCGCCTTTATCGCCGAGCCGATCCAGGGCGCGGGCGGTGTGATCGTGCCGCCGGACAGCTACTGGCCGCGCATCAAGGAAATCCTCGCCAAGTACGACATCCTCTTCGTCGCCGACGAAGTGATCTGTGGTTTCGGTCGCACCGGTGAGTGGTTCGGCAGCGATTTCTACGGCCTCAAGCCCGACATGATGACCATCGCCAAGGGCCTGACCTCCGGCTATATCCCCATGGGTGGCCTGATCGTGCGGGACGAAGTGGTCGCGGTGCTCAACGAAGGCGGCGATTTCAACCACGGTTTCACCTATTCCGGCCATCCGGTGGCCGCGGCCGTTGCCCTGGAAAACATCCGTATCCTGCGCGAAGAAAAAATTATCGAGCGCGTCCAGAGTGAAACGGCACCCTATTTGCAGAAACGTCTGCGGGAACTGAACGATCATCCGTTGGTGGGTGAAGTTCGCGGTGTGGGCCTGTTGGGCGCCATCGAACTGGTCAAGGACAAGGCCACCCGTGCGCGGTATGAAGGTAAGGGCGTCGGCATGATCTGCCGGCAGTTCTGCTTCGATAATGGACTGATCATGCGTGCCGTTGGCGACACCATGATCATTGCGCCGCCACTGGTGATCAGCAAAACCGAGATCGACGAGTTGGTGGCCAAGGCACGCAAGTGCCTGGATCTGACCCTGAGTGCGTTGCAGGGCTAAGTGCTAGGCTCTGAGCCGGAAGTACGGTGTAGGTGCTTTCGCTCAGAGCAATCAGAAAGGGTGGTCTTTCCTTGAAAGGCTACCTTGGATCTTGCCAGACTACCCCCACTGTTTCGAGTTGCCCGGGAATCGGCCGCCGAACAGCGGGTTAAAAAGAATAAATTGGAGCATGACGCATGAAGGCATTAGGTAAGAACGTAGCCGGCAAGACTCTCCTCGCCCTGTCCCTGGCAGGTGCATTGGCCGGTGCCGCTCACGCGGACGACAAGGTGCTGCACGTTTACAACTGGTCCGACTACATCGCGCCGGACACCGTTGCCAACTTTGAAAAAGAGTCTGGCATCAAGGTGGTTTACGACGTCTTCGACAGTAACGAAACCCTGGAAGCCAAGTTGCTGGCCGGTAAGTCCGGTTACGATATTGTTGTGCCATCCAACAACTTCCTGGCCAAGCAGATCAAGGCCGGTGTCTACCAGGAACTGGACAAGTCGAAACTGTCCAACTACGGCAACCTGAACCAGTCGCTGCTCAAGGCCGTCTCGGTCAGCGACCCGGGCAACAAGCACGCCTTCCCGTACATGTGGGGTTCGATCGGCATCGGCTACAACCCGGAGAAGGTCAAGGCCGCGCTGGGCGTGGACAAGATCGATTCCTGGGACGCGGTGCTCAAGCCCGAGAACCTCGCCAAGCTGAAGAGCTGCGGCGTGAGCTTCCTCGATTCGCCGACCGAAATGCTGCCGGTGGCCCTGCACTACCTGGGTCTGCCGACCGACACCCAGAAGAAGGAAGATCTGAAGAAAGCCGAAGACCTGTTCCTCAAACTGCGTCCTTCGATTTCCTACTTCCACTCGTCCAAGTACATCTCTGACCTGGCCAACGGCAACATCTGTGTCGCCATCGGTTACTCGGGTGATGTCCAGCAGGCCAAGTCCCGTGCCGCCGAAGCCGGTGACAAGGTCAAAGTCGCCTACAGCATTCCGAAAGAAGGGGCTGGCAGCTTCTACGACATGGTGTCTATCCCTAAAGATGCGGAAAACACCGAAGCGGCCTACAAGTTCATGAACTACCTGCTCAAGCCGGAAGTCATGGCGGCGATCACCGACAGCGTGCGTTTCCCTAACGGTAACGACAAGGCGACCGCACTGGTTGACAAGAGCATCACCAGCGACCCGGGCATCTACCCGCCAGCGGATGTGCAGGCCAAGCTGTATGCCATCGCCGACTTGCCGGCGGCGACCCAGCGCGAAATGACCCGCAGCTGGACCAAGATCAAATCGGGTAAATAAGCCGATTTGAGACAACCTGCGGGAGTTGCGCAGCCTTTGGCAGCTCCCGCGGATTTCCAGAGGACCTCCACTTGTCTATTTCTTTCTTTCGCAAAGCCATGCTGGCGGGCGCGTGCCTGACCTTGGCGGTCAGTGTGCAAGCAGCACCGACCGTGCATGTTTATAACTGGTCGGATTATATCGGGCAGACCACCCTGGCGGACTTCCAGAAAGCCACCGGTATTGTGCCGGTCTATGACGTCTTCGATTCCAATGAAACCCTGGAAGGCAAGTTGCTGGCCGGCCACACCGGTTATGACGTGGTGGTGCCGTCCAACCATTTCCTCGGCAAGCAGATCAAGGCGGGCGCGTTCCAGAAACTCGACAAGGCGCAATTGCCCAACTACGCGAACCTCGACCCGGCGTTGATGAAGCGCCTGGAAAAGAACGACCCGGGCAACCAGTACGCCGTGCCTTATCTGTGGGGCACCAACGGCATCGGCTACAACGTCGAGAAGGTCAAGGCGGCGCTGGGCGTCGACAAGATCGACTCCTGGGCGGTGCTGTTCGAGCCGGAGAACCTGAAGAAACTCTCCAGCTGCGGCGTGGCGTTCCTCGACTCCGCCGATGAAATGCTTCCGGCGGTGCTCAACTACATGGGCCTGAGCCCCAACAGCACCAATGAAAAAGACTACAAGTTGGCCGAAGAGAAGCTGCTGAAGGTCCGTCCTTACGTCACCTACTTCAACTCGTCCAAGTACATTTCCGATCTGGCCAACGGCGAGATCTGCGTGGCGGCCGGGTTCTCCGGCGATATCTTCCAAGCGAAGAAACGCGCCGAAGAAGCCAAGAAAGGCGTGAACATCGCCTATGTGATTCCCAAGGAAGGCGGCAACCTCTGGTTCGACATGCTGGCGATCCCCAGGGACGCCGGCAACGTCAAGGAAGCGCACGCCTTTATCAATTATCTGCTGCAGCCTGAAGCGATTGCCCAGGTCAGCGATTATGTCGGTTATGCCAACCCGAACCCAAAGGCTGGCGCTCTGATGGATCAGTCCGTGCGTACCGATGAAGCGGTTTACCCACCGCAGGCAGTCTTGGACAAGTTGTATGTCAATTCTGAACTACCCCCGAAAATCCAACGTTTGATGACCCGCAGCTGGACCAAGGTCAAGTCGGGCAAATAGTGCCCGAGGGTCGAACCATCCAAAGCCGGGTCACCCAGGCCCGGCGGCTAAATCTTGTTGGGAGTTTTACAAATGGCAGTTGCCTCCGGCGCCTATAAGAAAGCCCTCGAGGGCGACCAGACACCTAAACAGGTGCTGGTCAAA
This sequence comes from Pseudomonas gingeri, assembly GCF_013385425.1. GTDB lineage: Bacteria > Pseudomonadota > Gammaproteobacteria > Pseudomonadales > Pseudomonadaceae > Aquipseudomonas > Aquipseudomonas gingeri_D. The sequence continues at coordinate 90,075 of NZ_JACAQA010000041.1, forward strand.
ATCGACAGGGTCACGAAGAAGTTCGATGAGACGATTGCCGTGGACGATGTGTCCCTGGAAATCAAGAAGGGCGAGATCTTCGCCCTGCTCGGCGGATCGGGTTCGGGTAAATCCACCTTGCTGCGCATGCTTGCCGGCTTCGAGCGCCCGACCGAAGGTCGGATTTACCTCGACGGTGTCGATATCACCGACCTGCCGCCCTATGAGCGGCCGATCAACATGATGTTCCAGTCCTACGCCTTGTTCCCGCACATGACCGTGGCGCAGAACATTGCTTTCGGCCTGCAACAGGACAAGATCCCCAAGGCCGAGATCGACGCCCGGGTGGCCGAGATGCTCAAGCTGGTGCAGATGAGCCAGTACGCCAAGCGCAAGCCGCACCAGCTCTCCGGCGGTCAGCGCCAGCGCGTGGCCCTGGCCCGTTCCCTGGCCAAGCGGCCGAAGCTGTTGTTGCTCGACGAGCCCATGGGTGCTCTGGACAAGAAGCTGCGCTCGCAAATGCAGCTTGAGCTTGTCGAGATCATCGAGCGCGTCGGCGTGACCTGCGTCATGGTGACCCACGACCAGGAAGAGGCCATGACCATGGCCGAACGGATCGCCATCATGCACCTGGGCTGGATCGCCCAGATCGGCAGCCCGATCGACATCTACGAAACCCCGACCAGCCGCCTGGTCTGCGAGTTCATCGGCAACGTCAATATCTTCGAAGGTGAAGTGGTGGACGACGCCGAAGGTTACGCGCGGATCGCCAGCCCGGAACTGGAGCGCGATATCTACGTGGGCCACGGCGTCACCACCTCGGTCCAGGACAAGCGTGTCACCTACGCGATTCGCCCGGAAAAACTGTTGGTGACCCCGGTGCCGCCGACCTGCGAATACAACTGGTCGCGGGGCAAGGTCCACGACATCGCCTACCTGGGCGGCCACTCGGTGTTCTACGTCGAGCTGCCGTGCGGCAAGCTGGTGCAGTCGTTTGTCGCCAACGCCGAGCGCCAGGGCCAGCGTCCGACCTGGGGCGATGAAGTCTACGTCTGGTGGGAAGACGACAGCGGCGTGGTACTGCGCTCATGAACCTCAAATCCCTGGTGCGGCGAATAACCCCCAGTGGCCGCCATGCGGTCATCGGGATTCCTTTCCTCTGGCTGTTCCTGTTCTTCATGCTGCCGTTCTTCATCGTCCTGAAGATCAGCTTTGCCGAAGCGGACGTGGCGATTCCGCCTTACACCCAGATCTACACCTTCGTCGAACAGAAGCTGCAGATCATCCTCAACCTCGGCAACTACACGATGCTGGGGGACGACGACCTGTACCTGGCGGCCTACCTCGGCTCGTTGAAGATGGCGTTCTTCAGCACGCTGCTGTGCCTGTTGATCGGCTACCCGATGGCCTACGCCATTGCCAGCGCGCGCAAGGAATTGCAGACCGTGCTGGTGCTGTTGATCATGATGCCGACCTGGACCGCGATCCTGATCCGCGTCTACGCCTGGATGGGGATCCTCAGCAACAACGGGTTGTTGAATGGGTTCCTGCTGTGGACCGGACTGATCAGCGAGCCGTTGCAGATCCTCAATACCAACCTCGCGGTGTATATCGGGGTGGTCTATTCGTATCTGCCGTTCATGATCCTGCCGCTCTACGCCAACCTGGTGAAGCACGACCAGAGCCTGCTGGAAGCCGCCTCGGACCTGGGTTCGAGCACCTTCAACAGCTTCTGGAAGATCACCGTGCCGCTGTCGAAGAACGGCATCATTGCCGGCTGCATGCTGGTGTTTATCCCGGTGGTGGGCGAGTTCGTGATCCCCGAGCTGCTCGGCGGCCCGGAAACCCTGATGATCGGTAAAGTGCTGTGGCAAGAGTTCTTCAACAACCGTGACTGGCCGGTGGCGTCCGCGCTGGCGGTGGTGATGCTGGCGATCCTGATTGTGCCGATCATTCTGTTCAACCGTAGTCAGGCCAAAGAAATGGAGGGCAAGGAATGAAGCGCTTCAGTTTTTCCAACCTGATGCTGGTGCTGGGTCTGCTGTTCATCTACCTGCCGATGCTGATCCTGGTGATCTACTCGTTCAACGCCTCCAAGCTGGTGACGGTGTGGGGCGGCTGGTCGGTGAAGTGGTACGTGGGCCTGCTGGACAATACCCAACTGATGGGCTCGGTGGCCCGCTCGCTGGAAATCGCCTGCTACACCGCGGTGGCCGCGGTGGCGCTGGGGACCCTGGCGGCGTTCGTCCTGACCCGCGTCACCCGTTTCAAGGGCCGCACCTTGTTCGGCGGCCTGGTGACGGCGCCGTTGGTGATGCCGGAAGTGATCACTGGCCTGTCGCTGTTGCTGCTGTTCGTGGCCATGGCGCAGTTGATCGGCTGGCCCCAGGAACGGGGTATCGTCACCATCTGGATTGCCCACACGACCTTCTGTGCGGCCTATGTGGCGGTGGTGGTGTCGGCGCGTCTGCGTGAGCTGGACCTGTCCATCGAAGAGGCGGCCATGGACCTGGGCGCCAAGCCGTGGAAGGTGTTCTTCCTGATCACCATCCCGATGATCGCGCCGTCGCTGGCGGCGGGGGGCATGATGTCCTTCGCGTTGTCCCTGGATGACCTGGTATTGGCCAGCTTCGTGTCGGGGCCGGGTTCGACCACCTTGCCGATGGAAGTGTTCTCGGCGGTGCGCCTGGGCGTGAAGCCGGAGATCAACGCGGTGGCGAGCCTGATTCTGCTGGCGGTGTCATTGGTGACCTTCCTCGTCTGGTACTTCAGCCGCCAGGCCGAAGAGCGCCGCAAGAAAGCCATCCAGTTGGCCATCGATGAAAGCGCGGCGGACTCCTGGAAACAGCCGGATGTGCGTCGGGCGAAGGTGGCGGAGACCGCGTAGGTCTCAAAAAGCTTCGCGGGCAAGCCCTGCTCCTACAGGTACGGCGTCGTTCACAAATTTTGTGTACGACGCCGTACCTGTAGGAGCAGGGCTTGCCCGCGAAGAGTCCCTCAAGACCGCCGACAACTCCGTGCGCTAGCCACGATGTTCCCGGGGGTTATTCAGCCCAAGGCGAACGCCGAATCACCTCGACAAAATTCATCGGCTTGAACGTCGCATCCTTGTCCTTCAGCACATCGGTCTTCACGTTGCCGAAAGTGGTCAACGGACGATGGCGCAGCCCCTCGGCGAACGCGCAGATGATGCACTCCTTGAACCCTTCCCCCCGTGGATGCGCATGCACCACCGCTTCGCGCTGGGCGCTCGGAAACGCCGCGTAGTCCATCCCCAGCACATCCATTTCCACCCCGGCCGTGACCAATGCCACCGTCGGCCGCAGATGTTGCGGCACCCCCGGTGTGGTATGCAGGGCAATCGACAGCCAGACCTGCTCGATATCGTCATCCGACAGCCCGTAAGGCTTCATGAATACCTTGGCCGCATTGGCGCCGTCGACTTCGAAACGTTCGTCATCGCTGCGGTGGCCTTCCACCAGGCCGAGGTCGTGGAACATCGCGCCGACGTACAGCAACTCCGGATCATAGGCCAGTTGCTTGCGTTCGCCGCTCAGGGCGCCGAACAGGAAGACCCGGCGCGAGTGGTGGTAGAGCAGATCGCTTTCCACGTCGCGAATGTATTCGGTGGTGGCCTTGGCCAGGGCGCTGTCGGGGATCTTGATGCCGGCAATGGTGTTACTCATGTCGAGACTTCCTCTGGGGGAGCGCCCGGTTGGCGCCGATGGGTTCAGTCTGGCGCCGGGGCGAGATGGCAACAATCGACACAAGGTGGTGAATCCAGCCATTCGGGGCGGGTTCCGTGCCAGCGTGTGCGCGTGATAGAAGCGGCTGTCGCATCGGCTGGAGGCATGCGTTACCGTAACGCTGACTTGCATCGAGACCCGCCCATGACTCGAACCCTTGCCATTGTGGTGTTCCCCGGCGTCCAGTCCCTGGACGTTACCGGGCCCATGGATGTCTTTGCCGAAGCCAACAGCTTTCTGCCCCCCGAGACCCAGTACCGGCTGGAAGTGATCGGTGTCGAGCGCGGTTGGCTGGCCTGTTCCAACGGCCTGGCGATCCAGGCGCATCGGCATTTCAGCGAGGCGCTGGAGCGTTATGACCTGTTGCTGTGCGCTGGCGGGCCGAGCCTGCCGGGGCTGGATTTCGGTGACGATTTTTATGCCTGGTTGCGCGCAGCCAGTGCCCGCGCCGAGCGCTTCGGTTCGATCTGCAACGGCGCCTTCATGCTGGCCCGGGCCGGATTGCTCGACGGGCGCACGGTGACCACCCACTGGAGTGATGCGTCGGCATTGGCGGCGTTGTGCCCGGCCGCGCGGGTCGAGGCCGATCGTTTGTATGTGCAGGACGATCGGCTGTTCACCTCGGCGGGGGTGACGGCGGGGATCGATTTGTCGTTGTACCTGCTGTCACAGGATCACGGTGCGCAGGTGGCGCTGAAGGTCGCCAAGCGGCTGGTGGTGTTCACCCAGCGTTCGGGCGGGCAGTCACAGTTCAGCCCGTACCTGGCGCCCCACGCCGAGGCCTCGTCGCCAGTGGCCCAGGTGCAGCAATATGTGCTGGCGCACCTGACCGGGGACTTGAGTATTGCCGAGTTGGCGCGGGCGGCGAACATGAGTGCGCGGAATTTTTCCCGGGTTTTTGCCCGCGAGACCCAGGTGACCCCGGCGGAGTTTGTCGAACGGGCCAGGGTGGATGCGGCGCGGGTGATGCTGGAAAGCGCCGGGGCGCCATTGAAGACCGTGGCGTATGAGTGCGGTTTTCGTGATGCGCACCATATGCGCAGTGTGTTTCAGCGACGTTTGGGGGTGACGCCGCAGCAGTTTCGACGGCATTTTGCGGGGTTGCTTTGAAGCCGGTGTCGTCTGGGAGTACGCATTCGCGGCGGTGCGGCTATCCGGCAAGTCCTGCTCCTACAGTGCGGTGTCGTATACAGATTTTGCGTACGACCTGAACTTGTAGGAGCAGGGCTTGCCCGCGAAGAGGCCAGTCGCCTTTGCGCAAATCGAAAGCCTCAGGACTTCAGGCTGTCGTAAGCCTCCAGCGCATGCAACGAGTAAATGTACGCCGCACCGGCATTCAACGAAATCGCGGTAGCCAGGGCCGCGGCCACTTCTTCGCGAGTCGCCCCGGCCTTGATCGCCGCATCGGTATGGGCGCCGATGCAACCGTCACAACGGGTGGAAATCGCCACGGCGATGGAAATCAGCTCGCGGGTCTTGGCATCCAGCACATTGTTTTCCGCGGCGGCCTCGCCCAATTTCATATAGGCCTGGACCATCTTCGGATTGGATTTGCCCAGTGCACCAAAGGCATTCTTGATGGTTGGCAGCAGTTCGGACCAATTGAGAAACATAGTAGTAACTCCTGAAAGGGTAAGCGTAGAGTGGCTTGGCAACGAGCTCAGTCTCCTTTGTCCGGTGTCATCACTCTTGTTCGATTCACTCAAGGTTTTGTCCGAAACGCGCAAATGAATTCGATCGATAAACTCATCACCCTCGCCGGCGTCCGCGGCTGCCTCGACCTACGTTGCCAGTTACAGGGCGACTGGGCCATGGATCACGCACAGGAAAGCGTCGGCGTCGCGCCTTATCACCTGGTGCTGTCCGGCGATTGCCTGGCCGAGTTGCCGGACGGTCGCTCCTTGCGCCTGCACGCCGGCGATATCCTGGTGCTGCCCGGTGGTGGCGGTCATCTGTTGCGCAGCCCGGGGCAACGGGTGGCGCCGATGGAGGCGCGGATCAGCCGTGGCGGTCTGTTGCCGGTGCATCGGCTCGGCGCTGACAAGGCGGACCTGGACCTTCTCTGTGGCCGTTTCCACTATCAGCGTGAGTCGATGTTGTTCAGCGCGCTGCCGGAATATGTGCTGATTTCCAGCCGGGAGCTGCAAGCCAACGGCCAGTTGGCGGCGCTGGTGAGCTTGCTACGGCTGGAGGCTGATGGTGACCAGGCCGGGGCGCGGTTTCTGGTGGATGCGCTGTCGTCGGCGTTGTTCACCTTGATCCTGCGGGCCTATCTGCAACAGCAGACGCCCGCCAGCGGGACCCTGGCGTTACTGGCCGACAAGCGCCTGAGCCGGGCCTGGCAGGCGATGCTCGAGGAACCGGCCCATGAGTGGACCATCGAGGCCCTGGCGGCGTTGGCGAATATGTCGCGGGCGACCTTTATGCGGGTGTTCGCCGCGGTGGCGGGGGCATCACCCTGGGTACTGCTGACGCAAGTACGGATGGAGCTGGCGTACGGTTTGCTGAGCCATTCGCATCTGGGCCTGAGCGATATCGCCGTCCAGGCGGGCTACCAATCCCAGGCGGCGTTCAGCAAGAAGTTCAAGGAGATCTATGGCGAGGCGCCCGGGCGCCTTCGCCGGGCTGCACGTTGATCGATCACTTCCCGGGCAGCAGCTTCAGCACACTGCGGGTATTGGCCGAAACCTCCACCTCATCCAACCGTACCTGCTCATACCCGCCTTCGATATAGGTCTCGGCCTGGTCGTCGTAATACTTGTCGAACAACACGCCGCTTTGTCCCACCGGGTTGATGGTCAGGCTGTGCTCCGGATCGGCGAAGTCGATAAGACGGCGGGTCGAAGGCCCGTTGCTCACCGCCCAGGGCGCCGGGCCGATCTTCGCCGACAGGTTGTTCGGCACTTCGTGGCTGCCCGGCGCATCGAAGGGGCCGACATTGAACAAGCGGTCCAACGGCTTCTGCCGGCCCAGCGGATGCTCGTGGGTCAGGGTATGGGCCTTGCCCCAGACCCAACTGGCCGGGTCGTCGCCATAGAGCCCCTTGAGGTGGGCGATGCTCGCCTGCCAAGCGGTCTTGACCGTCTCGGCGCGGCCCTTGCCCCACCACGGCGAGTGCTCGTCGGCGGCCAGGCGTGGCAGGGCGGCGTCGACCACGCGAGTGCTCAGCAGCGCCTTGAAATAGTCGTCGCCCAGCTTGTCGTGCATCGCGGTATAGGTCAGGTCATAGAGGAACTGGTTGAACAGCGTGGCGCTGGTGGAACTCATCGGGTAGTCACCCTTCCACTGTGCCAACTGCTCCACCAGCTTCAGCTCCAGCGGGTCTTGCACCACTTCGCGCAACACCGGCAGCAGCGGCTTGAGCAGGCGCGGGCCGTAATCGGTGGTGGTGCCCAGTTGCAGCTTCTGGCTGTTTTCCAAACTCCAGCGCACGCTGCTGTCGCTCAGTTGCCGATTCAACTGTTGGCCGCGATCGGGCAGGTTGTAGTAACCGGGAATCTCCATGCCGGTGGGGGATACCGGCTGGGCGTTGGCCGAGACGATATAGCCGCGTGCCGGGTTCTCTTCCTGGGGGTTGGCGCTGAACGGGTAGAAGCCGTCCTTGTCGGCATCGCTGGTGCTGCCGTCGAGGATAAAGCCCGGGTTGACCCCGGCCTGGCGCTTGGGCAGCAGCGCCGCCGCCCACCAGCCGATATCGCCCTTGGCATTGGCCCAGACCACGTTGAGGCCCGGGGCCTGGATTTTCGACGAGGCCGTGCGAGCCTTCTCCAGGGTGTCGGCGCGGTTGAGTTCGTAGAAGGCGTCGAGGATCGGGTCCGGGGTCTCGAGAAAGGCCCACCACATGGCGATCGGCTTGGTCCCACCGTTGGCGCCCACGGCGTCATTGACGATCGGACCGTGGGGCGAGCGACGCAGGGTAACGGTGACCGGCGCCTCGCCCTTGACGGCGATCTGCTGCTGGGTGCTGGTCATCTCGACCCATTGGCCGTGGTACCAGACCTGGTTGGGGTTGTCCGGATTGACCTTCTCGGCGACCAGATCGAGGTCGTCGTTCTGGAACATGGTCAGGCTCCAGCCGAACGCCTGGTTATTGCCCAGGAAGGCGAAGGGCACCAGCGCCTGGTGATAGCCGTACAGTTCGAAGTTCGGCGCCGAGAGGTGCGCCTCGTACCAGACCGAGGGCGTCGAAAAGTGGATATGCGGGTCGCCCGCCAGCAGCGGTTTGCCGCTCTTGGTCCGGCTGCCGGACACCACCCAGGCATTACTGCCTTCGAACTGCGGCAGGCCGGCGTGTTCCAGGGCCTGGTCGCTCAGTTGGGCGAGGGCGCCGAGGCTCTTCCAGTCGGCATCCGCCAAGGGCGCCGGGGTGCCGAATGCGCCCTGGGGGCGCCATTGCAGGTCGAAGACCTTCAGGTAATCGGCGCCGAGTTTGTCGCGCACGTAGGTCAGCAGCGGCTCGGTACGAAAGGCGGCGGCGAAGCTGTAGGCCAGGTAGCCGGCGATGCTGATGGTGTCTTCGGCGGTGAACGGCCGCTTGTCGATGCCCAGCAGGTCGAACTCCACGGGTCTGGCGTGGCTCGCCTGATACTGGTTGATGCCGTCCAGATAGGCTTGCAGGGCCTTCCAGCTGGGGGACTGTTTGTCGAGCTGGGCGACGTACTGGTCGGCTCGTTCGCGGATGCGCAGGCCACGGAACAGCTTGTCGGTGTCCACCAGTTTGGGCCCGAGCACCTCTGCCAGTTCGCCGCGGGCCAGGCGGCGCATGATTTCCATCTGGAACAGCCGGTCCTGGGCTTGCACGTAACCCAGGGCGCGATAGAGATCGGCGTCGTTTTCGGCACGGATATGCGGCACGCCACGGTCGTCGTAGCGCACCGTGACCGGCCCTTGCAGGTTCTGCAGCGTGACCTGGCCCTGACGCATCGGCTGCTTGCTCTGGACGTACCACAGGCCACCCCCGGCAATGGCGGCGATCAGGACGGCGAGAACGGTCAGGCTGCGTTTCATGCATGAATCCTTGTGGCTACCGGGACTGGGCCGGGAAGGTTTAGCACAGGAGAGTATGGGGATGCATCGGCCGAATGGGCGATTACTGTAAAAAGTCCGGTTCGCCCTACGGGGACGACAGCCACGGGCAATAGCAGCCCACCGCCATGTTGTGGGTGGCATTCACCGCGCGTCCTTCGCTCAGCGCCTGGAGGATCGGCTCGATAAAGCTGTTGCTGGAATTACAAGTGGCGCCCTGGCTGTAGGGGCCAAAGTAAGCCAGCTTGCCGTCGCGGTCCCAGATCGCCACCGCCGGGCTGACCGTCAGGTGCTCGGCCTCCGGCAAGCCGGGCAGCGCCTTGATCGCACTCAAGGTGGCCGGCAACTGACCGTGGGTCCCGGGTTTCTGCACCGAGTAGAACTGCACCCCCAGCGGTCCGAACCGTTCGATCAACTCCCCCAGGTGCTGCTGGTTGCCGACATTGCACGGGCAGGCCGGGTCCCAGAAGTGTACCAGGCGGATCGGCCCCGGCCCGGCCAACTCAGCCGGCAGGCTCAGGCTGTCGCCGGCGAACAGCGCGGTCTGCTCGCTGAAGGCGCGGATATAACGATCCTGGAACCAGTCATAGGCGAACCACAGCCCCATCGCGCAGATCAAGGCGAGCAACCCGGCGAGTAATGTATCGTGACGTATCTGGGGCATGACGATTGTGTCCTCGAAGGTCGCGTAGCTTGCCATGCCTGTCCTGACAGATGAATATCGCAGGTCTGTAAAACGCCCTTGGCGTTGCCGTGCCTTTATCTGGAAAGCCTATGTCCGCCACCTTTGCCGCCGATTCCCTGCGTTCCAGCCTGCGACCCCTGGCCGCGGAGCAGCCGTTGTCGGAGGAGGCACGAGCCTACCAGCGTTTCTATGGCCTCGACTTGCCCCAGCGCAAGTCGCCTGTCGTGCGTCGCCTGGGCCGCTTCAGCAGCGGCACTTTCGAGCTGGCGAGCCAGCTCTGGCTGCCACCCGATCCGCTGGCCACGCTATTCCTGTTCCACGGCTTCTACGATCATATGGGCCTGTTCCGCCATGTCGTGGACTGGGCGCTGGACCAGGGCTTCGCGGTGATTGCCTGCGACCTGCCGGGGCACGGCCTGTCCAGCGGCGAGCGGGCCAGCATCGATGACTTCGGCCAGTACCAGCAGGCGTTGCAAGGCCTGTTCAACGAGGCCCGCACCCTCGGCTTGCCGCAACCCTGGCACCTGTTCGGCCAGAGCACCGGCGGCGCGATTATCATTGACCACCTGCTCAAACACGGCAGCGACAGCCCGGCCCAGGGCCAGACGGTCCTGCTTTCGCCGCTGGTGCGGCCACGGGCCTGGGGCTGGTCGAAGTTCAGTTATTACCTGCTCAAGCCTTTCGTCAAAGGCATCGCCCGGCGTTTCAGCGAGAACACCAATGACCCGGCGTTCATGCCGTTCCTCCAGGCCGACCCCTTGCAGCCGCAGCGCCTGCCGACCGCCTGGGTCGGTGCCCTGGCCCGCTGGATCCCCGGTATCGAGTCCGCGGTGAAAAGCCCGCGCCGACCCCTGATCGTACAAGGCGAGGCCGACATGACCGTCGACTGGACGCATAACCTCGACGTGCTGCGCAGTAAGTTCGACCATCCCGAAGTGCTGATGCTGCCCGGCGCCCGGCACCACCTGGCCAATGAAATCCCGGCCTATCGCGAACGCTATTTCCGCTTTATCAGCGAGCACCTGCAGCCATGACCCAAGAGTCCGCCATGACCGACCGCCTGCCGCAACGCGCCGACTATCGCCACTTCCAGCCGATCATCACGCGCTGGCACGACAACGATGTCTACGGTCACGTGAACAACGTCACCTACTACAGCTTTTTCGACACGGCGGTGAACACCTACCTGATCGAAGAGGGTGGCCTGGATATCCATGATGGCGAAGTCGTTGGTTTCGTGGTCAGTTCGGCCTGCGATTATTTCGCCTCGATCGCCTTCCCCGAGCGCATCGAGATCGGCCTGCGGGTCGGCAAGCTGGGCAACAGCTCGGTGCAATACGAACTGGCGGTGTTCAAGGCCGGTGAAGACGACGCCTGCGCGGCCGGACGCTTTGTCCATGTGTTCGTCGATCGCGTCTCGAACCAGCCGGTGAGCATCCCTGCTGTCTTGCGCGAGGCCCTTCAGTCGTTGAGCTGAATGATCCCTTCACGCACCGCGAACAGCACCAGTCCGGCAATATCGTGAATCCGCAGCCGGTGCATGATCTGCGAGCGGTGCGCCTCCACGGTCTTGACGCTCAGGCCAAGCCCCACCGCGATGGAGCGGGTGGTCTCGCCCCGGGCGATCAGCCTGAGGATTTCCAGTTGCCGCGCCGTCAGCGCGACCTGGCTGGCCTTGATCGGCTGGCTGTGGGTCTGGCGCACCGCCTGGTCGACCACCAGCGGCACCACCGCCGAGGACAGGTACTGGCCTCCGTGGCGCAAGGCCTTTAGCGCCAGCTCCAGTTCCAGCACCGTGGCGTTTTTCAGCAGGTAGCCGTGGGCGCCGAGTTGCAGGCACTTCATCACGAAGTGGCTGTCGGTGTGCATCGACAGCATCAGCACCTTGCTGCGCGGCGCGCGCAACGACAGCTCCTTGAGCGCCGCCACGCTGTTCATCCGCTCCATGGACATGTCCAACAACACGATATCCGGCTTGAGCCGTGAGGCCAGCTCGATCGCCGCCTGGCCATCGCCTGCTTCGCCGACGATTTCGTACTCTTGTTGTTTTTCCAGCAGTGCCTTCATACCCGCGCGAAACAGCGGGTAGTCGTCGGCAAGCAGTATTCGACAAAGCATAAGCTCAAGCCCAATGACGCAAAAGGAAGGGCGCAGTCGCCGCGGCGGGCTGCGGTGTTTATGTCGGGTTCAAGGGCCGGATACCTTGTTCTGTTCAGTCGTGGCGGGCGCTGTCACCGAACTGCTGGATCATTTTCGGCAGCTTCGCCAGGGGCTCGACCCACTGTGCCGCACCCAGGCGGATGGCCTCTTTCGGCATCCCGAAAACCACGCAACTGGCTTCGTCCTGGGCCACCGTACAGGCGCCGTTTTCACGCATGGCCAACAGCCCGCGCGCGCCGTCGTCGCCCATGCCGGTCATGATAATGCCCAAGGTGTTGGCGCCCGCCTGTCTGGCCACTGAACGAAACAATACATCCACCGACGGCTTGTGCCGGTTGACCGGCGGCCCGTCGAGTACCTCGACCTGATAGTGCGCGCCGCTGCGTTTGAGCTGCATGTGCAGGCCGCCCGGTGCCAGCAACGCCAGCCCGCTGTGGACGCGGTCCAGGTGCCTGGCCTCGCGTACTTCTATCTGGCAGAGCTTGTCCAGGCGCCTGGCAAAATCGGCGGTGAACTTCTCCGGCATGTGTTGAACGATGACAATCCCCGGGCAGTCACGTGGCAATTGCCGCAGGATGAATTCCAGGGCCTGGGTGCCGCCGGTGGAACAGCCCAGGGCGACCACCCGGTCGGTGGTCCTGAGCGAGCTGATCGTGGCTGTGACGACGGATTCTGCGGCAGGCACGCTGTGGCGAAGGGCCACTGGTCGCGTCCGGGCGCTTTCCTCGACCTTGCGGATCAGCTCTCCGGACAGTTGCTCCAGGCTTTGCTTGAGCCCCAGCCGGGCCTTGGTGAACACCCCGACCGCGCCGGCGGCCAGGGCTTCGACACCGACCGCCGAACCTTGCTCGGTGAGGGTCGAGCAGATCAGGGTCGGCGTCGGTCGTTCGGCCATGATCTGGCGCAGGAAGGTCAGGCCGTCCATGCGCGGCATTTCGATGTCGAGGATCAGCACGTCCGGCCAGTCGCGGCGCATCTTGTCGATGGCATACAGTGGGTCGGCGGCCTGGCCGATCACCTGGATATTCGGGTGGCTGTCCAGGCACTGGGTCAGGACCTGGCGTACCAGGGCCGAGTCGTCGACGATAAAGACCCGGATCATCGTGGACGCATCCCCAGGCGCATGGGTTGCACGCTGTTGCGCTGGCACTCGATTCGACCGCTGGCGCCGTCGATGCGCAGGCGCCGGTAGTGCTGGCCGTTGAGGTCGCAGTGGTCCACGGGCCAGTTGCGCAGGCTGAACTGTTCCCGGGCGAAGGCGCTGTTATTGTGTCCGACCCGCTGCGCCGATGGGCCGTCGGCGCGGACCAGGCTGCCGCCGCCGAAAATGCTTTTGCGGTATTCGTGGGGATGGGTGCCGTGGCGGCGCATGTCGGCCAGCATGCGCTGGAACACCCCTTCGCCATAGCGGGTGTCGAGGGCGTTGCGTGCGCTCGGATCGTTGGGCAGCAGATAGTGCGACACCGCCAGCAGTCGCCAGCGGGGATGCCAGAGCACGATCGACACGCAACTGCCGAGCAGGGTGGTGACACTGCCTTGATGGCGACCGAAGAAATAGTCGCCAGGGCGCAGGAACAGCGGCGGATTCATAAGCGTTCGTAGACCGAGGGATTGAGCAGTCGCACCGGCACGTCGAAGCCGTGGATGCTTTCCGCATGACCGATGAACAGCAGCCCGCCCGAACGCAACTGGCTGACCAGGCGTTGCACGATGCGCTGTTTCTCGTCGTTGTTGAAATAGATCAGGACATTGCGCAGGAAAATCACATCGAATCGCCCCAGGCCATCGGGCAGCGGCTGGACGATATTGATCTCGCGCAGGCTGACCCGCTCGCGCAGCGCGGCCTGGACCCGGAAGCGTCCGCTCATCTCGCCGATGCCGCTGAGGCAGTGGCGATGCAGCCAGCCCTGGGGGAAGTTCTTCGCCTGGGCCATGTCGTAGATGCCGTCTCCGGCCTTCTCGAGCATGCTCTGGCTCAGGTCGCTGGCGAGGATCGACCAGTCACCGCCGCGCAGATGCTCCTGGACGACCATGGCCAGGCTATAGGGTTCTTCGCCGGACGAGCAGGCCGCGCTCCAGAGCTTCAGCGGGCCGCGCTGACGACCGAGCCACTGGCCGAGGTAGTCGAAGTGCGCCGGCTCACGGAAGAAGTAGGTTTCGTTGGTGGTCAGCAGATCCACCACCAGCCGCCGTTCCTTGAGATGTGTCTGCTGTTCGAGCAGGCGCAGGTAGTCGCTGTAGCTGTCGAGCCGGTAGTGGCGCAGGCGCTTCATCAGGCGCCCGGCCACCAGCGGCCGTTTGTTCGGTGCAAGGATGATCCCCGAGGCCTCGGCCATGAGCTTTTGCAGGCTACGGAATTCGCTGTCGCCGAGGCTGGGCAGCGTGGGCTGGGTCGACATCAGTTGCCCTGGGCCACGGCCAGGCTGAGCTGGCGGATATCGTCCAGGGACAGGACCTGGGGAATATTCAGGATGATGGTGAAGCCCTGTTCGTGGCGAGCCATGCCGGCGATAAAGTCGGTGCGGATCCCGGAACCGAATGGCGGCGCCTGGACCACCTGGTGTGGGTCGATATCCAGCACCGCGTCCACCGCATCCACCACCAGGCCGATGCGCTGGGCGCTGCCGTCGAGCTGCGGCTCGATGATCACGATGCAGGTGCGTTTGCCGGCGGCGGTCAGCTCGAAGCCGAAGCGCGCCGCCAGGTCGAGCACCGGCACCACGTTGCCGCGCAGGTTGATCACTCCGTGGATAAACGTCGGCATCATCGGCACGGCAGTGACGTCGCCGTACTCGATGATCTCGCGCACGCCGTCGATCGGCACCGCATAGGCGGCCTGGCGTACCCGGAACGACAGGTGCTGGATGCTCGGTGCCGGCGGCACTTCGTGCAGGGCCTGGAGCCCGTGGCGCAGATTGGCAGTCATGATCCGGCCCTCAAGTGAAACTGACGAACTGGCCTTCGTCCACCGGCGCGCGGCCTTTGAAGCCGTCCCGGGGCCCGCTGGTGTAGCTGTCGAAGCTGCGGGGTTGCGGTTTGTACGCGGGCGCCGCTTCACCGTCGAAACGGAAGAAGCCGATCAGCTCCTGCAACTGCCCGGCCTGGGCATTCATTTCCTCGGCAGTGGCCGCCAGTTCCTCGGAGGCCGAGGCGTTCTGCTGGGTGATCTGGTTCATCTGGCCCATGGCGATATTGATCTGCCCGGCGGCGCCACTCTGTTCCAGGGAGGCGGCGGTGATTTCCTGGACCAGATCCGAGGTCTTCTGGATATTCGGCACGATTTCATTGAGCAACTGACCGGCCTGTTCGGCCAGGCGCACGCTGCTGGAGGCCACTTGGCCGATTTCCTGGGCCGCGACCTGGCTGCGTTCGGCCAGCTTGCGCACTTCGGCGGCGACCACCGCGAAGCCCTTGCCATGGTCGCCGGCGCGGGCGGCCTCGATGGCGGCGTTAAGGGCCAGCAGGTTGGTCTGATAGGCGATGTCGTCGATGATGCTGATCTTGTCGGCGATCTGTTTCATCGCCAGCACCGTGTCGCTCACCGCGCCGCCACCCTGCACGGCGTCATTGGCGGCCTTGCCGGCAATGCCGTCGGTGATCTTCGCGCTTTCGGTGTTCTGGGCGATGGAGGCGGACATCTGCTCCACCGAGGCGCTGGTCTGTTCGACGCTGGCGGCCTGTTCGTTGGCTGCCTGGCTCAACGACTGCGAGGTCGAGCTGACCTGCTCGGAGGCCGACGACAGCGAGTCGGCGGCGCTGCGCACGTCACCGAGGATGCTGCGCAGGCGCAAGGTCATGTTCTGCATGGCGGTCAGCAGCTGGCCGGTCTCATCCTTGCCGGAGGTCGGCAAGTCCTGACCCAGGTCGCCGGCGGCCATGCGGTTGGCGGCTTCCACGGCACCGTTGAGCGGACGGGTGATGCTGCGGGTCACCAGCACGCCGACCAGAATGCCGAGCAGGGTGGCGGCGATGATCAGGGCGATCATCTGGGTCTGGGAGCGGGTGGCGATATCGTTGATCTGCTGGTTGGCCTCGGCGGCGCGGTCCTGTTTGCCGCGGGTGACCTGGCCCATCAGTTTGTCCACCACGTCGCCGCTGACCACGGCCTTGGGCAGCAATTCGGTGACGTCGCTGGTTTCCTGCAACAGCCCGGATTGCTGGTGGGTGGCGAGCACCTGCTGGACCAGGTTCTCGTAGTCCTTGAGCGGTGCGTCCAGTTGATCGAGCTGGGCCAGGCCGTCCTTGGTGATAAAGGATTTACGCGCCTCGGCGATCAGCTTGCGGGTCTGCTCCATGGCGGCGCGCGCCTGGCCAGCGGATTGTTCGCGCCCGGCCTGGCTGGTGGCGAGCAGGGTGTGGCGCATGGCGCGGCCGACGACGATCAGCTGGATATTGGCCTCCTGCATCAGGCTCATGCCGGTGACATCGAGGTCGTACATGCGGTCCGAAAGGCTGTTGACCTGGGACAGGTTGCGAATGCCGATCACCCCGATGCTCGCGGTCAGCACCACCACCAGCAGGAACCCCGCGGTCAGGCGGATGCCTATCTTCATGTTCCTGATGAATTGCATGATCAATCTCCTGAAAGGCTGGACAAGGGGGTGTGGAGCGAAGCCGGCGACGCGGGCTCGGCGGCGCTCTGCAAATGGCGGAACAGGCTGGCGATATCGAGGATCAGCGCGACCTGGCCGGAGCCGAGGATGGTCGAGCCGCTGATGCCGCGCAGGTGCTGGAACATCTGGCCGAGGGGCTTGATCACGGTCTGCAGTTCGCCGAGCAAATGATCGACGATCAGGCCGGCCTGCTGGCGGCCCTGGCTGACCACGACTATGTTGCGCCGGCGCGCGCGGCTCGGGCTCAGGCCGAAATGGCTGTCCAGTGCGATGCACGGCAGTGGCTTGCCGCGCAGGTTGAGGTAGCCCTGGCCGAGTTGGCCAGGGCTGGCCTCCATGCATTCGGTGACCATGTCCAGGGGGATGACAAAACTGTCCTGGCCGACACTGACCTGGAAACCGTCGATGATCGCCAGGGTCAGTGGCAGGCGGATACGGAAGGTGCAGCCCTGGCCGGCCAGGGAGTCGATCTCGATGACCCCGCGTAACTGGTCGATGGCGCTGCGCACCACGTCCATGCCGACGCCGCGTCCGGAGAGGTTGGAAACCTGCTCGGCGGTGGAAAACCCGGCCTCGAAGATCAGCCCGTGGATGTCCGCATCGGCCAGTTGCGCATCCGGATCCACCAGGCCCTTGTCGATGGCTTTTTCGAGAATGCGCGCGGTGTTCAGGCCACGGCCGTCGTCCTGTACTTCCAGCACGATCATGCCGGAGTCGTGGTAGGCGTTGAGGCTCAGGTTACCCTCGGCGGGCTTGCCCACGGCCAGGCGCTCGGCGGCGGACTCAATGCCGTGGTCGATGGCATTGCGCACCAGGTGGGTCAGCGGGTCGGCGATCTTGTCGATCACCGATTTATCCAGTTCGGTTTCGCCACCGCGCAGGCTCAGCTGAATCTGCTTGCCCAGCTCCTGGCTGACATCGCGGACCACCCGGTGGAAACGGTTGAAGGTTTCGCCGACTTCCACCATGCGCAGTTTCAAGGCGGTTTCGCGGATCTGTTCGACGTGCTGGTGCACCGCCTGGATGCTTTCCAGGCAGCCGCTGTCGCCGTTGCGCCGGGCGTGCATCTGGGCCCCGGCGGTGCTGATCACCAACTCGCCGACCAGGTTGATCAACTCGTCGAGCTTGTGCGCGGCAACCTTGACCAGGCTGGTGTCCTGCGGCCGGCGGTCGCGGCTGACCGGGGTTCTTTCCGGCGCCGGCTCGAGCATTGCCTGGGCCCCCAGCAGCGCTTCCGCCGCCGGTACCGGCAGACGATCTTCCGGGACCAGGCGCAGGGTGCAGAAGTCCTGGATAAACTCGAACACGTCTTCGATTTCGCCCTGGCTGGCGGCGCTGCGCAGGCTGAACTCAAAGCCCAGGTGGCAGGTTTCCGGGTTGAGCTGTTCCAGTGCCGGGAGGGCTTTGCTGACGGTCTCCAGCCGGCTGATTTCACCCAGGCGCTTGAGGTAGCGCAGGAACGCCGCCGGGTCGAAGCCGTTGCGAAACAGCTCCTCGGAAAAACGGATCGAGACCTGCCAATTGACGAGCGCTGCCTCGGCGGCCGGCGCGGTAGCGGTCTCAGGTTCCGAGGCCTGTTCAGCGACATGGCCCTGGGCTTCGAACAGCGCGGCGAGCAAGGGCGCCTGGCGGGCTTCGTCGGCGTCCAGCAGGCCGCTGTCGGGGTCGACCCGCTGGATCATCGCGCTCAGTTCGTCCATGCAGTTGAGCATCAACGAGGTCAGCGCCGGAGTGAGCACGCGCTGGCCGTCGCGCACCGACATCAGCAGACTTTCCAGATGGTGGGTGAGGTTGACCAGCGGCGTCAGCGAGAAGATCCCGGCGGAGCCCTTGAGGGTATGCACGGCGCGGAACAACTGGTTGACCGCGTCCTGGTCGGCGGGGCTGGCCTCCAGGCGCAGCAGGCTGTCCTCGGCCTCCTTGAGCAGGTCGCGGCCTTCACTGAGAAAGCCCAGCAGGAGCTGGTTCCATTGTTCGCCACTGAGCATCGGTCAATCCTCGTTCGGGGCGGCGGGGTACAGCGATTCCAGGTTCAGCAGGGTCAGCAGTTCATGCACCGGGGGCGAGACCCGCGACACGGTGGTCGGCTGGTCGATGGACGACAAGGCCCGCTGGATCGCCAGGAGCAATTGCGCGCCGGCGCTGTCGAGTTCGTTCAGGCCACCCAGGTCCAGTTGCCAGGGCCCCGCCGGCAGCGGCAGCAGGCCGAGCAACTGGTCGCGGGCCATGCTGACCTCGTACAGGGTCAGGTCGCCCTTCAGGTGCAGTTGTGCGGGGGTGTCATCCCTGGCGGGGGTCAGTGAAAACATGGCGTGGTCATCCCAGCAATTTTTCCACGGCCGCCAGCAATTGCTGGGGCTGGAACGGTTTGACGATCCAGGCCCTGGCACCGGCGGCCTGGCCTTCGGCTTTCTTCGATTGCTCGCTTTCGGTGGTGAGCATGATGATCGGCGTGAAGCGGTATTCGTTGCGTGCCTTGACCTCTTTCACCAGGCCGATGCCATCGAGGTTGGGCATGTTCACGTCGCTGATGATCAGGTTGATTTTCTGGCCGTTGAGCTTGGTCAAGGCATCGCGGCCGTCGCAGGCCTCGATGACCTGGTGACCGGCAGCGGTCAGGCTCATCTTCACCAGTTGGCGCATGGACAGGGAGTCGTCGACGATCAGGATGGTCTTGGCCATGTTCATCACTCTTGCAAAGGAGAAAGCGGGAAAACTAGAAAAAGGTCACTTCGCTGGCGACGCTCATGTGCGTCTGGCCTTGGCGTTCTTCATCGGTGGTGAAGCGTTGGCGCTGGCGTTCGAGCCAGGCCGCCGGATCCTTGAGGCTGTTGTCCTGGCGGGCAATGGCGTCGATCAGGTTCGCGAGATCGATCTGCACGTGATCGAGCATCTGGTCGGTGCGATCCTGGAACTGCAGGTTGACCATGATTGCCTGGATGTCGGCCTGGGTCGCGCGGGCATCCTGTTGCAGGGCGCGGGAGGCGCCGGTCAGTTCGTCTAGGTTGTCCCCCAGGCGGGTCATGACCTGGGTCACCGAGCGGTTGAGGAAGTCCAGGTTGGCCTGTTCGCTGGTGCCCAGCTCCGCGGCCTCGGCGATGGTGGTCTCGATCGCCAGGTTGATTTCGCCGACCTTGGCGTCCATGCCCTGGCCGGTTTCGGCGGACAGGGTGGAGAGTTTGCGCACTTCGTCGGCGACCACCGAAAAGCCCCGGCCGTATTCGCCGGCGCGGGCCGCTTCGATGGCGGCGTTGAGGGCGAGCAGGTTGGTCTGGCTGGCGATTTCCTGGACCCGTTTGGCCATGTGCTGCAACTGGCTGGCGTAGCCGCCCAGGTGGCTGATGGTGTCCAGCAGATCGTGCTGGCGCTGGCTGCTGGCTTCGAAGGATTGCGTCACTTCATGCAGGCGCTGGTTGGCGTCGCGCAGGCTTTCGCCGACGCCACCGCTGCCGAGGATGCTTTCGGAGTTATGCAGGCCGCCTTCGAGGCGGGTGGCGATGCTGGCAAAGCGCTGGAACAGCTCGCTGATATTGGCTTGCAACAGGTCGCGGCTCTGGCCTATGCCGGCGCTCCAGCTCGGGGCGACTACCGGCAGAAGTTTATGCAGGTCGAGATCGGTTTCGTCGGTATCGGGTACTGGCGTAAGGGCGGGGAGGGCTGCGGTTGTCGAAAGCTGTGTGGCACGCAGGGTGATGGACGCCACCGCGACGATGACCAGGCCAGCGCCGATGAGCAGGGACTGATTGAAGAACAACCCGATAGTACTTAGCCCGATGCCTAGCCAGACTCCAAAATAGATCCGCATCTCCTGCTTCCATTGCATAGCTCAAGGACGGCGGATCATATCGGTAGCATATTGATATCAATATCGGGATAACCCTTAATCCGAAGGGGCGAAAGGCCCTGTTTTCGGGGACGTGGCTGGGGTTTGAAACGGTCTGTCGGGTTAGGTATTTGAACCATCATTCAACAACGACGCCGGCTGCTGAGGAAATGGTGCAAAGGCTCTAATCGGCGGCTTCTAGGAATTAGGCTTAAGGTTTGGTAACAGAAAAGATGTAATGGAATGTAACTCCTTCAAGCACACCACCGACCCTGTAGGAGCCTGGCTTGCCAGCGATGAGGCCCGTAAGACTTGCAGCGAATTTGCGAACGCCTTCGCTGGCAAGCCAGGCTCCTACAGGATTGCGTGTTGTCAGGCGGCTTAGGTGGCCGCCTTATAACGCGTGTTGTCAGTGCACAAACAACGCAATCAGGATGATGACCGGGATCGGCACGCCTAGAAAAAACAGCAGTAATGAGCGCATTTTTGTTCTCCTTGGGTTAACTCAGCGTCGTTGTGTGGGCTGGGTAGTCGGTGCTTTCGACAAAGTGCACACCATCGCGCCGGCGTCCGCCGAAGGTGGCGGCCAGGCTGGCGAAGAAGGCGCCGATCAGCAGGGCGATAAAGAGCCACAGGGTCGACCAGGCGGCCACTTTCGCGGCGCTGTCGGCCGCCTGCTTGGCCTTGTTGGTGGCGGCGTCGACGTCCTGGCGGGCTTCGCCGTAGACCTGGTCGACCCGCTGTTCCGCCTGGGTGCGCGAGAGGTCGGTGCGCTGGGTCACCAGTTGCGCCAGGTAGGCATGGTCTTCGACGCTCAATGGGCCAACACTCAGGTTGCGGGCAAGGATGCGTGTGGCCACGCCATGGGCGGCGTCTTCACTGACGGCCACGGGGCGATCATCACGAAACAGCTTGTCGATGTAGTAGTCGCTGCTGTCCGTCACCGTGTTCAGCAGGGCGCTGCTGCTGGCCGTTGCCGCCCCGGCCTTGATCCCGCCGCCCATCAGGCCGCTGACGGAGCCGGCGACCAGGGTGACTGTCACCAGGGTCGCGACGGCCCAGGCGAGCAGGCCGTGGGCGGTATCGCGGAAATAGACTTCGTCGTCATGCAGGTTGGCCCATTTCACCCGCAGTCGACCGGCGAGGTAACCGCCCATGCCGGAGGCGAGGATCTGGGTCACGGCCAGCCAGATAATCGCCGACACGCCGAGGCCCTTGGCACCGAGGCCTTCGCCGGCCCAGGGCGACATCGTCGAGAAGCCCAGCCCGGCACCGAGCATGAGCAGCAGCAGGGAGAGTGCCGCCGCTGCGGCGGCGCCCGCGAAGATCGCCGCCCAGGACACCCCTGAGTAAGTCGACGCATCGTGGCGTATGGCAGATGGGTATTGAGTGTGCTCGATCATTGTTGTTCTGCTCCATGAATGAAAGACGTACAGCCTTCATGCAGAACAGAGCAGAGCGCATGCCAACCCGTTTTATTGCTGAATTATCAGCGTTATCAACGGGTTGGTTTTTTGAGAGGGTCTGAAGCCCATGCAAACTGCATGATCGGACCCTGGGTGACGGGCTTTATGCATTGGCGGGCGATCAGTCATCCCAATGTCGGCGATGCTTGCGATGGCCATAACCGTGGCCGCGATGTTCGCCATGGTAGTCACGGCGGTCGCCACGGTAATGGCGCCCTTCACGGTCGCTGGAGTTGCCCATGTAGTTGCCCAGGGCGCCACCCGCGCCACCACCGGCCGCCGCGCCGAGCAGGGCGCCGTTGGTGCCCCCCATGCTGCGGCCGACCACGTTGCCGCCGGCCGCGCCCAAGGCGCCACCAATGGCGGCTTCGCCACGGCTGTGCCTGTTCGCGCCAACCGCGCTGCCGCCTGCGCCACCCAGGGCGGCACCGATGGTCGAGCCGGTGTTGCCGCCCAGCGACTGACCGACGGCCGAACCGAGTACCCCGCCCAATGCGCCACCGATACCGGCTTCGGCGGTACCACCGGCTGAGGCGAAGCCACTGGCCAGGCTCAGGGACAACAAGAGAATCGACGAGAACTTCATGTGAGAGGAGCCTCCAAGGGATGACGGCGCGATCCTGAGGCTTGTGTAGGAATAGTTACAATTGAAATCCGACGAATAACATGGGTTGTATACAAAATCATAACTTACTGTTTTTACTGGGGAACTTAGTCGATTTTAGTCAGTCTCACGTCGCTTGAACTCGCCTGTTTTGCACGTCCTGCGCCGCTGAAAAGAGCTTTTCCGGACCTAGCGCCGGTTCCAGAAAATTGATTCGCTCCAGCGTTTTTCCATCCCATAGAACTGTTGCCGGTTGCCCAGGTAAGCGGCGTAGATCCGTGTCAGCAGATCGGCATAACCGGGCAATGCCTCGGGGTCGCCTTGCAGCGCGGCATGCACGGCCTGGGCGCAGTGTTGGCCGCAGTAAAGGGCGGTGGCGATGCCTTGCGAGGACAACGGATCGAAGGACAAGGCCGCATCCCCGACTGCCGCCCAGCGTTCACCGTGGAACAGCGAAAGCCGCCCGCTGCTGGCGTCCATGCCGTGGACCGAGGTGCCGGGGCGGTAGCCGTGGGTTTGGCACAGTCCCCATAGCAGGCGAGTCTGTGCCAACTGCTGCCACAGACCTTCGCTGCTCAGCAGTTGCTGGCGATCCAGCAGGTCGAGATCGCTGAGGTAGGTCACCAGCCGTTCCCCCGACGGCAGCAGCACGCTGTACCACCAACCTTGCTCGACCGCCTCGACCAGGGTCCGACCGTCCTGGTCGCTGCCTTGTGAACTGTGCAGCAACAGATAGAACGCCACCAGTCGATCATCCGTCAGGCGTTGCGCGCCCTGCTGGCGTGCGAATACGGCCGGGCGGCCGCCGGCGTCGATCAGCCAGCGGCTGTGGGCCAGGTGTTCGTGGCCGTCGCGGCTCAGTTGCAGCTGGAAACCGTCTTCGGCGGCGCTCTGGCTCAGTCGTGTGGAGGCGTGCACCGATACCCCGGCTTGTCGCGCCGCCGCACGCAGTTGCTGGTCGAAAGCCGCACGGTCCAGTTGATAGCCCTGGCCGTGGGTGTGAAAGATGAAGTCATCCGCGTGTGGCTCGTCCGAGCCCCACACGGAGACATTGCCGTAGCTGGTGCGATGCCTGGCGTCGAGGAAGCCCTCGAGCACTCCCAGATCACTGAGCAGCGAGCACGCCGAAGGCGGAAAACCTTCGCCCACCCGAAAGCGCCCGGCGGGCGCCGAGTCGGCCAGCAGCACCCGCCAGCCCAGGCGAGCGAGGGTAATCGCGGTCGCCGAGCCGGCCGGGCCGCCACCGATAATGGCGACGTCGTAGTGCTCCATCTAGACCGGACGGCTTCCGGGTTTGATGGCGCGAGGGGCCTGCAACGCTTCTTCCGGGCTGCTGAAGTTGGCGCCTTTGGGCGGACGTGGGCCCGCGCTCGACGGACTGCCCGCCGCGGCGAAATCGGCGGCCAATTGCGGGCTGGCAAAGGTCTGCGCCTGGGTGATGGCCGGCCCATAGCTGGCGACCATCATCGTGTCGGGATACACCGGGTTACCGGGGATCCCCTGGCGCACTTCCAGCAAACCCATGGAGCCGAAGATATCGACCATGGTCTGCATCTGGACGGCGGTCGGGGTCTTTTTCGGATAGTTGATGTCCAGCGGTGCGTTCCAGTTGCTGCGATCGGCAAAGGCGTCGCGACGTTGCTCCGGTGCCACCGAGGGATCGATGACCAGGGCGTAATCGGCATCGCTGAGGACCTGGTTGGGTACGCGGGCCGGCCAGAAGGTCGAGGTGAACGGGTTGTAGGCCTGGTCGTAGCCGCCACGGCAATATGCGGTGTCGGCCTGCCAGGGCAGCCCCATCCAGCGGTTCAGGTCGCCGGGGGCTTGTCCGTAAAGCGGACCGCCGACGGCCAGCGCCTGGGTCTGGTCCAGGGTCGCCCCGTAGTCGGGCTGCGGGTTGCCCGCCGCGCGTTGGCGGATGCGCCAGGGCTTGGCGTACAGCGGCAGGTGGCGCATCGGCCAGGTCAGTTCGCAGCCAGGGTGGAAGGCATCGGCCAGGCAGAAGTCGAGGGCCGCGCGGTCGAGCATCGCCGGCTGTTCGGCCAGGGGCACCGAGTCGAGGTGACCCGGCGGCGGCTCGCGGGTCCAGTCGGCTTCGAAGGTCCCGGCGGCCCAGCTGGAGAGGACCAGGTACTGGGTCTGGGTAATCGCCGAATTCTGCCGTGGGCTCTGGTTGGGCACCGAACTCATGAAGTCGCCATAGATCCATGGCCAGGGCAGAACGTTGCCATCGGTCGGTTCGGGCTGGCGGAAACTGTTGAAGATCTGCCGGCGGGTTTCGGCGAAGAGGTCATAGTTACCCGGTGCCGGTTTGCTCGCCAGCTGGGCGATAAAGGCCGGGTCTTCGAAGTTGTAGCGGCCGTGGTGGCCGAACTGGGTGGCAAAGCCCTGGTTGACCCATTGCAGGCCCGACAGGCGTTGCAGGATCGGATAGACGTCATGGCGGAACGACACCGAGGTGTTCGGCGTCAGCCAGCCGGCCTGGATAAACAGGTCGTAGGTCAGGTCATACAGGGTGCGCACGGCCTTGACCTGCGGCGCGTAGTTCGGTGGTGCGGTGACGACCCAGGCCGACTCCACCGGGATCGAGCGCCCGCCGATGCTGACCTGGGCGCTGACCGGGCCATCGGAGGTGTCGTCGAACCAGCCGTCGGCGTTGATGAAGCTGTTGCCGTCGGCGGGATTGAAGATCGGCGTGCCGGCGGGCGAGGCCGAGACACCGCGCCCGCCGAGGAACAGCAGCCGACCCTGGGCATCGGTGCGCAGTTCGCCGAGGTTGACCGGGGTGTCTTCGTACTGCCCGTTGAATTCGACACCGCTCTGGTTCGGCCCGCTGATGCTTTGCAGGCCGCCGTCGATGGTCAGGGCCGCGCGGGCCTTGGGGTCGGTGATCTTCGCGTTGCGCAGGGGCAGCACCACGGTGGCGGCTTCGGGGATGTCCATCGCCAGTTGCCACTGGTACCACTGCGCCTTGCTGTTGGCGACATGGGCCGACCAGACGATATCGGCGTTTTCCACGGTCAGCTCGGCGACCACTTCTCCGGCCAGGTTGTAGCCATACAGCCGGAACTCGGCGGCCTGGCGCTTCAGCGCCCCCTGGGCATCGCGGTAGAAGCCCAGGGGCTCGGGTCGCGGTGAGGTCACCAGGGGGCCGACAAAGTATTCCGCCTCGCTGTTGCCGACCCGCGCCACGCCGATGGCGGGGTGGATCGCGGCGCTGACGATGCGATTGTCTTTGCTGGGGGAGGAAGGGGTGTCGCCGTGGTAGTGCGTGGTATGACCGGGCGTGATAGACATAAATGCGCTCCGCAATCCGTGCTGGGAGGACGGGCCCGACGGGCGGGCAGGGTCCCTGGGCGGGTGCCGGACATCACATTCGCAGCACCGTCCGCAGACTCTAGTAAAGGGCCCGCGGTTTGTCGAATGGCCTTTTGCTATTGCCCAGGCGGCTATCCGACGCCCTGGTTATAGAGCGCCTCGCGGGGTGTCGATCAGCTCGCCTTGGCCATGATCGGCCTATTACTGTCGAGGCGAGGGGATAGGAGATATTCCTTGTTCCGCAAGCCACAGGCGGCCGGCCTCGGTTGTTCGATAGGCCTGTTGCGGGTGATTGACCACTTCGGGATGTAGGTATTCCAGAAAGCCTTCTTTGTCGCGCAGTGGGTTGATATGCCCAGTCTTCAGCGGCCCCATCTGCCTGTGTAATTGCCTGGCCAGCTGTTCGGCGCTGTGTGGCCGGATTGAGCAAAGCCAGAGGATTAAAGGCCACAGCTTTTCCTTGCGCGCTTTGGATGAGAGCGTCTTGATCGCGACCAGCAGTGTAGGGGGGAACTCGCTTGTATTCGGGGTGAGGTCACTCGTATTTGGGATCAGGTCACTCGTATTTGGGGCCAGGTCACTCGTATTTGGGACCTTAGTGGCGTCGGTTGTGACTATCGAGGTGGTTTGTCGTGCGTCGAAAGATGGAGGTGCGGGCAATTCGGCGAGTTGGTAATAGGTTGAGGGACCACCACCGCCTTTTACCAGCAGGCCGCGATCATGATGCAGCCTGCGCAACACTTGGCTGGCCGCCAGCGTGTCGAGTCCACTGATATCACGCAGGGCCGCATTATCAACCGCGCCGGTTTCCGACGCTAAAATCAGGGCCTTGGCCTCATCATCAGTCAGGTGCAGGTGGTTGAATTGCTGAAGCCAGCGTAACTGTTCCTCACCCAGCAATTGGTGGAGCAGGTAGTGAGCGGTGAACTGGTTTTCCAGTTGATGGCTGCTGAACACCGGGGCTGTCAATCCCAACTCCTGAAGCAAGCGGCGCATGGTGCGGATACCGGTGCCTTTGGTTTCGGCGAAATCCAAGTCATAGAGCACACTGGCAATGACCGGATTGCGCAATAGCGAGCCCATTTCTCCGAGCATCGTCGTGGGTTTGAGTGAGTAGCCCGCGTTGCGGATTTCCAGTCGGTTGCTGTAACGCACCACGAGTGTTGGTTGGTTGATCTGATAGTCCCTGTGCATGAGCGCATTCACAACCGCCTCGCGAATCACTTTCTGAGGCAACAGCGGTTGATCGGAACGTTGTGTTTCTCCCTCACGCAAACGAAAGTGCCGGGGTATGTCATCAAGAATCGTGGCCTCCAGTCGTGCTATCAGTCGAATCAATGGTTCGCGGAAATCCAGGGTGGTCGCAAAACGTTGTGTCGGATCTTGCACCCATTGCACACCCTGGATTCGCACATAATCCACGCGCACGGCTGGCAATAGACGACGAAGAGCCAGAGACTTGCCTAGCAATAGAAGTCCTGCAACGTTAGGGCGTAGGCGCCCGTTGGTTTCCTTGACGAGATTGAGTGCGCGCAGCATTTCCTCGTCGTTAGCCAGCAACTCCTCTGCCTGCGGACGCACCCTTGCGCGTAGCTGGCGATACAGAGAAATGGTGCCAGAATCCAGGTCCTCCCACTCGGCATCCGGGAGAACGACCTGCTCGAAACTCAGTCCTGACTTAGCCAGTAACAGAGGCTCAAGCTCTTGCTGGGAACATTCGTAATCACCATTGAGACCGCGTCGCCAGACGCCAGTCTTACGTTTGTTTTTGCTGTCGAATTTACCCTTGAACACACAAGGCTTTGCCGCTGCGTCCAGCTCGGGTACATAAACGGCGATGATCCGTTTGTCTTCCAGCACTACGGCTTCGCATTGCACCGGAATGGGCGTTTCGAATTGCTCACGGCAATTGACCTGAATGTCATTCAGCAGCTTGTCGATGTCTGTTACGCCATCGAGCCAGAACTTATCGTGAAACTCGTCCGGCTCGCACACGCCCAGCAGTAGATACCCGCCACCCAACCCTGGTTCATTGGCGAAGGCACAGAGGGTCTGCATGATTGAGCTGCCAACTTGTCCGGCACGTTTCGCCTCGATGCGCGGGTGCTCATCGAGTAGACGAAGTTCATCAAAAAGAGACTCGACCGATTGCATCAGCACAGATCACCTCCACCCCGTGTACCCGCGCAGGTTGGCGGCGCTGAGGCATGGGCTTTGGGGCTGATCATTCACCAACAGGTTCAAAAGGTGGATGCAGAAAGAGCTCTTTTACTTGCCTGAATTTTCCTGGAAGTCCGCAGCCCGTTGCTTCTGCCATTTGGCAGGGCGCCGTTGCAGCGCCCCGCCATTCGCTGATCAGCTTGCTTTTGCCATGATCAGCCCGGTTTCGCTGGCCTGCTCCAGGACAATGGCGACGAACTTGGAGGTCGGGGTGTGGCTGCCGTCGCCGATGCTTTCCAGCGGCACCAGCGGGTTCACTTCCGGGTAGTAGGCGGCGGCCTGCCCGGCGGGGATGTCGAATGCCAGCAGGGTGAAGCCCTTGACCCGGCGCTCGCGGCCATCCTCCCAGAGCGAGACGATGTCGGCTTTCTGGCCGGGCTTGAAGCCCAGGCGGATGATGTCCGCCTCATTGACGAACAGCACGTCGCGCTGGCCCTTGACCCCACGGTAGCGGTCATCGAGGCCGTAGATGGTGGTGTTGTACTGATCGTGGGAACGCATCGATTGCATGATCAGATGCGGCACCTTGCCGGTGGCATGGATGCGCTCGTGGATCAGGTCGGCCGGCAGGATATTCGAGCGGAAGTTCGCCCGGCCCGACGGGGTGTGCCAGCGGCGCGTGCCAGCGGCGTTGCCCAGATGGAAACCTCCCGGGTGCGCGAGGCGCTGGTTGAAGTCCTTGAAGCCGGGAATGGTGTCGGCGATCAGGTCGCGGATGCGTCCGTAGTCGGCCACCAGCCAGTGCCAGTCCACCGGCTTGGTGCCCAGGGTCGCGGCGGCAATGCCGGCGATGATCGCCGGCTCCGAACGCATCTGCTTCGACAGTGGCTGCAACTGGCCATTGGAGGCGTGGACCATGCTGAACGAGTCTTCGACGGTGACGGCCTGCGGACCTTCGGTCTGGATGTCGATGTCGGTACGGCCCAGGCACGGCAGGATCAGCGCTTCCTTGCCGTGGGTCAGGTGGCTGCGGTTGAGCTTGGTGCTGATCTGCACGGTCAGGTCGCAGTTGCGCAGCGCTTCGAAGGTCCGTGGGCTGTCCGGGGTCGCCTGGGCAAAGTTGCCGCCCAGGCCGATAAACACCTTGGCCCGGCCGTCGAGCATGGCGTGGATGGCTTCGACCACGTTATGGCCGTTGCTGCGCGGTACCTTGAACTGGAAGCGTCGCTCCAGGGCGTCGAGGAACGCCACCGGTGGACGCTCGTTGATGCCCATGGTGCGGTCGCCCTGCACGTTGCTGTGGCCACGCACCGGGCACAGGCCCGCGCCCGGGCGGCCGATATTGCCGCGCAGCAGCATCAGGTTGGCGATTTCCTGGATGGTCGGCACGGAGTGCCGGTGCTGGGTGATGCCCATGGCCCAGCACATGATCACGTTCTTGCCTTTGACGTACATCCGCGCCGCTTGCTCGATCTCCACCAGGGGCAGGCCCGATTGCGAAACGATCTGCTCCCACGGGGTGTCATCGATGGCGGCCAGGTAGTCGAGGACATTGGCGGTGTGTTCGTTGAGGAAGTCGTGGTCGAACACCGACGGCTCATTCGCCGCCTGGGCCTCGCGCTCCCATTGCAGCAGGAACTTGGCCATGCCGCGCAGCACGGCCATGTCGCCGCCCAGGGCCGGGCGGAAATAGGCGGTATTGGTCGGCTTGTCGCCATTGGTGAGCATTTCCAGCGGGTGCTGCGGATGCTGGAAACGTTCCAGGCCGCGCTCCTTGAGCGGGTTGATGCAGACCACCTGGCCACCGCGCTTCACCGCTTCACGCAGCGGTTCGAGCATCCGTGGATGGTTGGTGCCGGGGTTCTGGCCCCAGACGAAAATCGCGTCGGCGTGTTCGAAGTCGTCGAAGGTCACGGTGCCCTTGCCGACCCCGACACTCTGGGCCAGGGCCACGCCGCTGGCCTCGTGGCACATGTTCGAGCAGTCGGGGAAGTTATTGGTGCCGAAGGCCCGCACGAACAGTTGATACAGGTACGCCGCTTCGTTGCTGGCGCGGCCCGAGGTGTAGAACTCGGCCTGGTCGGGGCTGGTCAGGTTGAGCAGGTGCTTGGCCACCTTGGCGTAGGCGGCTTCCCAACTGATGGGCTTGTAGCGGTCGGTGAGCGGGTCGTAGCTCATCGGTTCGGTCAGGCGGCCCTGGTATTCCAGCCAATAGTCGCTCTGGTCGAGCAGCGCAGTGACGCTGTGCTTGGCAAAGAATGCGGCGTCCACCTGCCGTTTGGTGGCTTCCCAGTTGACCGCCTTGGCGCCGTTCTCGCAGAACTTGACCATGCCGCTTTCCGGCGAGTCGCCCCAGGCGCAGCCCGGGCAGTCGAAGCCACCGTTCTGGTTGGTCTTGAGCATCATGCGCAGGTTCTTCAGCGCGTTGTCGCTGGTCAGCCAGGCCTGGGCCACGCTGATCAGCGCGCCCCAACCACCGGCCGCGCCCTTGTAGGGCTTGTAGCGCGGGGTGGGGGTCTGATCGGCTTGTTGATGATTGCTCACGCGGGTTTCTCCATCGCAGGGCTGTAGACCCGCGGCGCATTCTTTTGCGGCAGGTGGATGAGATTGAGGTTGTGCCGGCGCGCCCACTGCAGGGCCAGGCCGGTAGGCGACGACAGGCTGACCAGGGTTTGGATGCCGGCGCGCAGGACTTTCTGGATCAGTTCGAGGCTGCAACGGCTGGTGACAATGGCCAGGCCGCCAGCGGTCGGGATGTTTTGCCGGATCAGCGCGCCGATCAGCTTGTCCAGGGCGTTGTGTCGGCCGATGTCTTCACGGCCCAGCAGCAATTGGCCCTGGTCGTTCATGAACAGGGCGGCATGCACGGCCCCGGAATATTGCCCCAGGGGCTGGAAGGCGCCGATGCGTTGGCGCAGGCCGTCGAGCCAGGCGGCCGGCGGCAAAGGCGCGCCGGGCAGCATCTGGAGTTCGGGCAGTGCCTGTTCCAGCGCTTCCACGCCGCACAGGCCGCAGCCACTGGTGCCGGCCAGCTGGCGGCGTTGCTGCTTGAGGTTCCAGAACGCGCGACTGGCGATTTCCACCTGGGCGTACTGGGCCGAGCCGCTGCCGCTGAGTTTCAGGTCGTAGATTTCAGAGGCGTCGGCAATGATGCCGCTGCCGATGCTGAAGCCGACGATAAAGTCTTCGAGGTCCGTGGGGGTGACCAGCATGACCGCCTGGCTGATGCCGTTGTAGGCAATCGCCAGGGCCACTTCTTCGGCAAGGGCCGTCTCAGCGGTTTCGCTGCGATCGAGGTCGCTGTACTGGTAGCTCTGGCTGGCGGCGGGCACGGCTGTCGAGGCGGCAGGGAGCGCGCAGGTGGGATCCTTGGCGTTCATGGGGGCATTACCGGCGGAATATCCAGTGTCAAGATTAGGCGCGACAAAGGGTCGCGTCTAATCGCTAGTACTGATCTGCCGATAGAGCCCGTCGATCAAGCCTTGTTCGATGATCGTTGGTGGAGGGCGAAACAGGCTTCCGCCAAGGCCGAGCGTGGTGCTCCCCGGCGCATGATCAGGCCGAGGCGTGCCAGGGTCCGGGCTTCGGCGATGGGTTGCAGGCGCAGGGTACCGACCAGATTGCCGCGACAGGCGGCGGCTTCGGCCTGCAGGCCGTCGTAGGCCGCCAGCACGGTACGAGCCCAGGCCAGGACCCGTTCGCCAGGGGCGGTGAAACCTTCGAAACGCTGGCCGCGGTTGACCAGTTGCAGGTCGAGTTCTTCTTCCAGGCTGCGCAGGCGCATGGACAGCGTCGGCTGAGTGATGTGGCAGTGGCTGAAGTGTCGGGTCTCGTCCAGGGCAATCAGGAATTTCAGCTGTTTGATGTCCATCGTCGCTCCGCGGGCTGTACAGCCGGGGATTCTAGCGCGCCTGGCTTCGAACTTGCTTATTCCAGGCCTTCGATCAAGGTCCGGTAATCACCTACGGCGTTGAATTCCTCGGTGTCCTTGGGGCCCTTACGGCTGTCCGGCTCGCTGACCGCGAGCAAGTGCGCCACGCCGAAGCGCCGGGCGCTGCGCAGGATCGGCAAGGTGTCGTCGATAAACAGGCTGCGGGCCGGGTCGAAGTCGATATCGGCCTGCAAGGCGTCCCAGAACTGCGGGTCTTCCTTGGCGAAACCGTAGTCATGGGAACTGATCAAACGCTCGAAATACGGCGCCAGTTCGATGCGCTCCAGCTTCAATGACAAGGAATCGCGGTGGGCGTTGGTAATCAGGATGACCCGCTTGCCAGCCCGACGGATGGCTGCCAGGAAGGTATCGGCATCCGGGCGCAGCGCAATCAGATGGGCCGTCTCCAGCTTCAACTCACGCACCGGCAGCTTCAACTCGGCGCTCCAGAAGTCCAGGCAGTACCACTTCAACTGGCCGGCATGGTCCCTGAACAACGGCGTCAGCTCCTGCTCGGCCCGTTCCCGGCTGACACCATGCAGATCGGCATACCGCTGGGGCAGGTGCTCCATCCAGAAATGGTTGTCGTAGTGCAGGTCCAGCAGGGTGCCGTCCATATCCAGCAGAACGGTGTCGATGTCGCGCCAGGGCAATGAGGGCATGGGAAACTTCTCGAACGGTAAAGGATATCCGACACAGACAATCGGAAAAGCCACGGTATAGTAACCCGTTCACGCCCAGGAGCCGCCCCATGCGCCAGAAACCCACCGTCCTCGCCCGCGAAATCATCGCCAGCAGCCGTTTGTTCCGTGTCGAAGAAGTGCAACTGCGCTTTTCCAATGGCGTTGAGCGGACCTATGAGCGCCTGGTCGGCCGAGGCGCCGGTTACGGGGCGGTGATGATCGTGGCGATGATCGATGCCGAGCATGCCCTGCTGGTGGAGGAGTATTGCGGCGGCACCGACGAGTACGAGCTGTCCCTGCCCAAGGGCCTGATCGAGCCGGGCGAGGACGTGCTGGCGGCGGCCGAGCGTGAACTCAAGGAAGAAGCCGGTTATGGCGCGCGGCAACTGGAGCACCTGACCGAGCTGTCCTTGTCGCCCGGTTATATGAGCCAGAAGATCCAGGTGGTCCTGGCCACCGACCTGTATGAAGAGCGCCTGGAAGGCGACGAGCCGGAGCCGATGCGGGTCGAGCGCGTCAATCTGCGTGAGTTGTCCGCCCTGGTGCAGAACCCGCAGTTCAGCGAGGGGCGGGCCCTGGCGGCGTTGTACCTGGCGCGAGACCTGTTGACCCAGCGTGGAGTTTTTCAATCGTGAGTGAGTTTTTTTCGAATCTGCCGCACCCCTACCTGGCCCCGGTGATCGACCTGGCGCGCCGCGCCGGCGAGGTGATCCTGCCGTTCTGGCGGGCGAATGTGCAGGTCATGGACAAGGCCGATGCCTCGCCGGTGACCGCCGCCGATATCGCTGCCCATCACCTGATTCTCGATGGGTTGACGGCGCTGGACCCAAGCATCCCGGTGCTGTCCGAAGAGGACGCCGATATCGCCCTGGCCGTACGGGCCGGCTGGCAGCGCTGGTGGCTGGTGGACCCGTTGGACGGCACCAAGGAGTTTATCGCCGGTAGCGAAGAGTTCACGGTGAACATTGCCCTGATCGAGCAGGGCCGGGTGGTGTTTGGCGTGGTGTCGATGCCGACCAATGGTCGCTGCTATTTCGGCGGTGCCGGCCTGGGCGCCTGGCGTGCGGACGCCGACGCGGCGCCGCTGCCGATCCGGGTACGTGACGTGCCGGCGGCGGGCGAGGCGTTTACCGTGGTTGCCAGTCGCCGGCATTCGAGCCCGGAGCAGGAAAAATTGTTGGCGGGGCTGAGCAGTAGCTTGGGGGAACTGGCGTTGGCGAATATCGGCAGTTCGTTGAAGTTCTGCCTGCTGGCTGAAGGCGCGGCGGACTTTTATCCGCGCCTGGCGCCGACTTCGCAGTGGGATACGGCGGCGGCCCAGGGCGTGCTGGAAGGCGCGGGCGGCGAGGTGCTGGAGTTGAGCGGCGAACGCTTCAGCTATCCGCCGCGCGAATCATTGCTCAATCCGTTTTTCCTGGCGTTGCCGGCCAAGGCGCAGTGGCGTGGGCAGTTGCCGGACTTGTTGCGTAGCTGAAAGCAGCGCCGAACCCTGTGGGAGCAGGCTTGCCCGCGAAGAGGCCTCGCAGCCTTGCGCCGTCTACACGGACACCGCCGCACTCCTCAGCGGTGCAGCACGTACTGCCCGCTGAAGCGCACCGCCGCGTCCTCACTGCCCTCATTCACCACCCGCGTCTCAAGCGTCAACCGCGCCCGTCCATACCGCTGGTAGGTTGCGAGGAATTTCTTCCAGACCTTTTCCTGCGGCGCATCACAGATCGCCTGGGCATCCCCCGTCACCGGCAGTGGATAACCGATCTGCCCCTCCTGGATCACGATATGCCCATCCTCGATGCCGGCCTCGCGCAGGCTCAGGTGCAACCAGCCCCAGCCGGCCAGCACCGCGCCGCAATAGAGACTGCCGCCGAACATGGTGCTCTTGTGGTTGACGTTGGGTTCCAGCGGCAGGTGCAGGCGCAACTGCCCGGCCTGCCAATCCAGGACCTTCAGCTTCATGTCGCGGGTAAGCGGAATATCGTGATGGAGAACGGATTCCAGGTAACGACTGTCGCGGTTCATGCACTGACCTCTTGGCGGTGATTCATTCGAGTTCGTCGCTGGCGGCGGTGCCGACGCTGTCGAAGCTCAAACCGTGTTTGCGCAGCTTGTCGTGCAGGGTCTTGCGCGGAATACCCAAGGCTTCGGCCAGGCTGCGCAGCGAGCCGTGAGCGCGCGCCAGTTCGGCGGCGATCAGGGATTTCTCGAAGTGCTCCACCTGCTCGCTCAAGTTGCCGCCCGGGTGCCCGGCAATGTTCGTATCGAGATTTTCCGGCGTGTTGTCCAGGGCCAGTTCCAGGCCCAGGGCGAAGCGCTCCGCGGCATTTTGCAGTTCGCGGACATTGCCCGGCCAGGTATGCCGCAACAGCAGGCCGCGTTGCGCCGGTTGCAGGGTATGGGGCGGCAGGCCGTGGCGCGCGCTGGCTTCGTCGGCAAAGTGCTGGAACAGTATCAGCGCGTCTTCACCGCGTTCGCGCAGGGGCGGAATCCGCAGCGGCGCGACATTCAGGCGGTAGTACAGGTCAGCCCGGAAGCGCCCCTGGTCTGCCGCCTGGCGCAGGTCTTCCTTGGTGGCGGCGATCACGCGGATATCCAGGGGGATCTGCTGGTTGCCGCCGAGGCGTTCGACCACCCGCTCCTGCAACAGCCGCAGCAGCTTGACCTGTACGTCCAGGCTCATGCTTTCGATTTCATCGAGGAACAGGGTGCCGCCATTGGCGAATTCGAACTTGCCGATCCGGCGTTTCTGCGCCCCGGTAAAGGCCCCCGGTTCATGGCCGAAGAGCTCGCTTTCCACCACCGACTCGGCCAGGGCCCCGGCGTTGATCGCCACAAAGGGACCGTTGCGGCGGTTCGACAGGTCGTGCAGCGCCCGCGCCACGACCTCCTTGCCGGCGCCGGTCTCGCCGAGGATCAACACATCGGCGCGGGTCGCCGCCAGGGCGCCGATCTGTTCGCGCAGGCGCAGCATCAGCGGCGAGTGCCCGACCAGTCGCGCACTGAGTTCCTGGCGGTCACTCAACGCCAGGCGCAGGCTGCGGTTGTCCAGTACCAGGCGGCGCCAGGCCAGGGCCCGGCGTACGCTGTCGAGCAAAGCGTCGCTGGCGAAGGGCTTCTCGAGGAAGTCATAGGCGCCGGCCCGCATGGCCTCTACGGCCAGGGGCACATCGCCGTGACCGGTGATCAGCAGCACCGGCAGTTCCGGGTCCTGGTCATGCAGCTCCTTGAGCAGCTCCAGGCCATCCATGCCCGGCATGCGGATGTCGCTGACGATCACGCCTGGCCAGTCGCGCTCGATCTGCGCGGCCAGGCCCTGGGCTTCGGCCAGCGGCAGGATCTTCAGGCCGGCCAGGTCCAGGGTCTGGCTCAGGGCCTGGCGCAGGTGGGGATCGTCGTCGATCAGCACCACCTGGATCTGGTGGTCGATTTTCATACACTCGAGTCCTCGGGTGGTTGCAAGCTGACCCCGGGCGCGCCGGCGCGCATCCGCAGGGTGATCAAGGCGCCGCCGTCGCGGTGGTTGGCAAACAGTAACTCGCCACCGAAGGCGCGCATCAGCGAATCGCAGATCGCCAGCCCCAGGCCCAGGCCTTGGGTCCGCGTCTTGGTGGTGTAGAACGGCTCGCCGGCGCGGTCCAGGGCTTCCAGGCAGAAGCCCGGGCCATTGTCGCGAATCGTCAGGCTGACGCCCTGTTCGGAAGATTGCGCACTCAGCCAGAGCTTACGCGGCGGGCCCTTCTCAGTCAGGGCATCGAGGGCGTTGGCCAGCAGATTACCGAGCACCTGGCGTAGCCGGGTTTCGCCGGCCTGGACCCACAGGGCCGCCGCCGGCAGGTCGCGGATCAGTTCGACTTCCATGGCCCGCCGGCGCTTGGCCAGCAAGGCCAGGGCGTCGTCCAGGGCCGGCTGCAGGGCCACGCTTTCCGGGGCATGTCGGTCGCGGCGGGCGAAGGCGCGCAGGTGGGCGATGATCGAGGCCATGCGCCCGGTCAGTTCGCTGATCAGCTTGAGGTTGCCGCGGGCGTCGTCGGTGCGTTGGTGGTCGAGCAGCACTTCGGCGTTTTCCGCGTAGCTGCGGATCGCCGCCAGCGGCTGGTTGAGTTCGTGGCTGATACTCGCCGACATGGTGCCCAGGGCCGAAAGCTTGCCCGCCTGGACCAGGTCATCCTGGGCGCGCACCAGTTCCTGCTGGGCGTGTTCGCGCTCCAGCACTTCCTGTTTGAGACGGCGGTTGAGTCCTTCCAGGTCGCTGGTCCGTTCGGCCACGCGCATTTCCAGCTCGCGCCGGGCCTTGGCCTCGAAGGCGATCCGCTCCAGGTAATGGCGGCGCCGTTGCATCATCAGGCCGAGCAGCAGCATCAGCACCAGCAGGGTTGCGCCGCCGACCGCGACGACGGTGCGCACCGGACGGTCGACCAGGGTCCGCGGCGCGAGAATGCTCACGTTCCAGCCGGTTTCCTCGATCTGCTGGGTCTGGGTCAGCCAGGCATCGGGGTTGATGTTCAAGGGCTGGGGATTGCGGGTCGGGTAAGGTTGCACGGCGGTGATCGCATCGCGTTCCTGTTCGCTGAGCACGCGGGTCGAGCGGAAGCGCCATTCGGAGTGCGAGGTGAGAATGACCACGCCGTTATGGTCGGTCATCATCAACTGCTCCGGGGTCCTGCCCCAGAGGCTTTCGGTGCGGTCCAGATCAACCTTGACCACCAGCACGCCGATGATCTTTTGCCCTTCATGCACGGCCGCGGCAAAGAAGTAGCCGCGTTTGCCCGACGTGGTGCCGAGACCGAAGAAACGCCCCAGGCGCCCGGCCATGGCTTCGGTGAAGTAGGGGCGGAAGGCGAAGTTGCGATTGACGAAGCTGTCGTGTTTGTCCCAGTTGGAGGCCGCCAGGGTCTTGCCGTTGGTGTCCATCAGGTACATCACTTCGGCGCCGGTCTGGGCGCAGATACTCTCCAACAGGTTGTTGGCATTGGTCAGGCGCAGGCTCTGGTCCGGCTCTGCCAGGGCGTCGCGCAGGGCCGGCAGGTCGCCGAGGATTTGCGGCAGGACCTCATAGCGGTGCAGGGTACCCAGCAGGTTGGCGACATAGAGGTCGAGGGTCTGGCGGTTCTGGCTGACCAGTTCGTTGCGGTAGTAGCGCTCGGCCAGGTGCTCCAGCGGCCACAGCAGCGGCGCCAGGCACAGGAACAGCAGGGCGAGGCTGCGCCAGCGGGGTCTGCGGGGAAGGGTGGGGCTCGTGATCATGAAGAGAATGCGCCGGTAGAGTCCGACGCATTATGGGGTAGGGCACGCAATCAATAAATGACGGTCGCGCCGTCGCCCCTTCAATAGCGGCGTGACTCACGTGATTTCGGGTGGGGGCTTAGGCCCTGCGGGTTGAAACTGTGGTCGCGCCAGGCTGCGTTGCGGGACTTGGAGGGGCGGCAAGCATCTCCTGCGTCCCGCGCCTTGCCTGGCACGACCACAGCTCCAACGCGATCCGTCCTTTATTGATTGCGTGCCCTAGCCCTGCTCTGCAAGACACTCGCGTAATGCGGTGTGCCAGTCGGGCTGGGCAACCTGCCATTCGCGCAACAGGCGGCTGCAATCCAGGCGCGAGTTCAGCGGCCGGCGGGCAGGCGTCGGGTAGGCGCTGGAGGGGATGGCTTCGATCAGGGCGCAGGGCTTGTTCAGGGCCAGCAGTTGCTCGCCGATGGCCTGGGCAAAACCGAACCAGGAGGTTTCACCGCTGGCGGTCAGGTGATAGGTGCCCCAGGCCCCGGCGTGGCCGGCCTGCCAGCGTTCGATCAGGGCCCGGGTGCTGTTGGCGATGGTGCCGGCCCAGGTCGGCGCGCCGATCTGGTCGGCGACGATGCGCAGCTCCGGCTTTTCCTGCAACAACCGTTGCATGGTCAACAGGAAATTGCGCCCGTGATTGGAGTAGACCCAACTGGTGCGCAGGATCAGGTGCTGGCCCCGGGCTGCGGCGATGGCCCGTTCGCCGGTCAGCTTGCTGTCGCCGTAGACGCTCAACGGGTGGGTCGGGTCGTCTTCGGTGTAGGGTTCTTCCTTGCTGCCGTCGAACACATAGTCGGTGGAATAATGGATCAGCGGCACGCCCAGGTGGGCGGCTTCCTGGGCGAAGATGCCCGGCGCCGTGGCGTTGATGGCGAATGCCAGGTCGGGTTCGCTTTCGGCCTGGTCGACGGCGGTGTAGGCCGCCGCGTTGATGATCAGGTCGGGGCGCAGGGCGCGGACCTGTTGGCGAATCTGCTCCGGGTGCGCCAGGTCGAGCTGGTCGCGGCCCAGGACAATCAGTTCGCCCAGATCGGCGAGCCGCTGTTGCAGTGCGCGGGAGACTTGGCCGTG
Organism: Pseudomonas gingeri; assembly: GCF_013385425.1. Lineage (GTDB taxonomy): Bacteria > Pseudomonadota > Gammaproteobacteria > Pseudomonadales > Pseudomonadaceae > Aquipseudomonas > Aquipseudomonas gingeri_D. The sequence goes on from NZ_JACAQA010000041.1 coordinate 128,610, forward strand.
CTGGCCGCTGATAAGGATTTTCAGGGCTGAAGTACTCATTCGAACAAGTCGGCCTCGTGCAGGGTTTTACCGTTCAGGTCCTTGGCCGACAGCTGGGGGACACCGGCGAACTCCCAGTCGATGGCCAGGCTTGGATCGTCCCAGCGAATGCAGCGTTCGGCGCTGGGGGTGTAGTAGTCGGTGGTCTTGTAGAGGAACTCGGCGGACTCGCTGAGGACCACGAAGCCGTGGGCGAACCCCTCGGGTATCCACAGTTGGCGGTTGTTTTCGGCGGACAGGCGCACCGCCACCCACTGGCCGAAATGGGGTGAGCTGCGGCGAATGTCCACGGCCACATCCAGTACTTCGCCGGCAATCACCCGCACCAGCTTGCCCTGGGTGTTTTCCAACTGGTAATGCAGGCCGCGCAGGACCCCTTGCTGCGAGCGCGAATGGTTGTCCTGGACGAACGAAACGTCGAGTCCCGTCGCGTCCTGGAACGTCCGGGCATTGAAGCTTTCATAGAAAAAACCGCGCTCGTCGCCAAAGACCTTGGGTTCGAGGATCAGCACCCCCGGCAGACGGGTCGGCGTTGCTTTCATCGGTGTTCTCCCGCGACGGTATACAGGTATTGCCCATAACCGGTCTTGCCGAAGTATTTGGCCCGCTCCAGCAGATACTCACGGTCGATCCAGCCGTTCTGGTAGGCGATCTCTTCCAGGCAGGCGACTTTCAGGCCCTGGCGATGCTCGATGGTCTGCACGTACTGCGAGGCTTCCAGCAGGCTGTCGTGGGTGCCGGTATCGAGCCAGGCAAAGCCGCGCCCGAAGCGTTCGACATGCAGGTCGCCGCGCTTGAGGTAGGCGTTGTTGACGTCGGTGATTTCCAGCTCGCCGCGAGGCGAAGGCTTGACCGCCTTGGCCACCTTGATGACGTCGTTGTCATAGAAATACAGGCCGGTGACCGCATAGCTGGACTTCGGCTGGGCCGGTTTTTCCTCGATGGAAAGGGCACGACCTTCGCTGTCGAAATCGATCACACCGAAGCGTTCCGGGTCCTTGACCCAGTAGCCGAAGACCGTCGCACCGCTCGGCCGGCGCGCGGCGTGTTTCAACTGGTCGCCAAAATGCTGGCCGTGGAAGATGTTGTCGCCCAGGATCAGGCACACCGGATCGTCGCCGATAAAGTCTTCCCCGATCAGGAACGCCTGGGCCAGACCGTCCGGAGACGGTTGCTCGGCGTAGCTCAGGTGCACCCCGAACTGGCTGCCGTCGCCCAGCAGGTTGCGGTACTGCGGCAGATCCTGGGGCGTGGAAATCACCAGGATTTCGCGGATACCGGCCAGCATCAGCACCGAGATCGGGTAGTAGATCATCGGTTTGTCGTAGATCGGCAGCAACTGCTTGGAAACGCCGAGGGTAATCGGGTGCAGTCGGGTGCCAGAGCCACCCGCGAGGACAATGCCTTTCATCATGCCAAGAGTTCCTTATGGTCAAGCGCGCCGAGGCGCTCTCCTTGATAGCTACCATCCTGGACGCGACGGCACCATTCCAGGTTCTCCAGATACCACTGCACGGTCTTGCGCAGACCGCTTTCGAAGGTTTCCTCAGGGGTCCAGCCCAGCTCGCGCTCGATCTTGCCGGCGTCGATGGCATAGCGCAGGTCGTGGCCCGGGCGATCCTTGACGAAGGTGATCAGGTCGGCGAATTTTTCCACGCCGGCCGGGCGCGTCGGCGCCAGCTCTTCCAGCAGGCCGCAGATCCCGCGTACCACATCGATATTCTTCTGCTCGTTATGGCCGCCGATATTGTAGGTCTCGCCCACCACGCCGTCGGTCACTACCTTGAACAGGGCGCGGGCGTGGTCTTCGACATACAGCCAGTCGCGCACTTGCAGACCGTCGCCATATACCGGCAGCGGCTTGCCGGCCAGGGCGTTGAGGATCACCAGCGGGATCAGCTTTTCCGGGAAGTGGAACGGGCCGTAGTTGTTCGAGCAGTTGGTCAGCAGCACCGGCAGGCCATAGGTGCGGTGCCAGGCGCGGACCAGGTGATCGGACGCCGCCTTGCTCGCGGAGTACGGCGAGCTGGGGGCGTACGGGGTGGTCTCGGTGAACAGGTCATCGACGCCATGCAGGTCGCCATACACTTCGTCGGTGGAAATATGGTGGAAGCGGAACGCGCTTTTCTCGGGTTCGGGCAGTTTCGACCAGTAGCCACGGGCGGCTTCCAGCAGGCTGTAGGTGCCGACGATATTGGTCTGGATAAAGTCCGACGGGCCGTCGATGGAGCGGTCGACGTGGGATTCGGCTGCCAGGTGCATGATGGCATGGGGTTCGAAGCGCGCCAGCACCGCGCTGACGGTGGCCTGGTCGACGATATCGGCCTGGACGAACTCATAGCGACTGTCCGTGGCGATGCTGCTCAGTGATTCCAGGTTGCCGGCGTAGGTGAGCTTGTCCAGGTTAAGGACCTCGTGCCCGGTGTGGCGGATCAGGTGCCGGATCAGGGCCGAGCCAATAAAACCGGCGCCGCCGGTGACTAGAATTCGCATATCGGTGTGCCTTCTTCCTTAAGCAGACTCAAGCTGGATGGAGCATAGCTTGTGGGCAGGCGTTCAGCGGTGCAAGTGTCATGGCGATGTATCCATCTTCAGACGGCTGGCTTTAGTGCCGTACTTGCGTCTTGGCGGCACCAATGGCGATATAGGCAGCCAATAAAAACTTCAGGGAGTTGTTCCATGTTGCTCACCACGTTGATTCACCGCGCCAGCCTGCCCAGCCCGAATGTCTCGGCGCAGCAGGCGCTGAACCTGCTTGAGGAGCACTATGGCCTTTCTGGAACGCTGCGGGCACTGGGTAGCCAACAGGACGTCAATTACCGTGTCGACAGCGACCAAGGCTGTTTTGTCCTGAAAATCTGCCATGGCGACTACGCCACGCTGGAATTACAGGCCCAGCATGCCGGCCTGGCTCACCTGGAGGGGCGCGCCGGCTTGCGGGTGCCGCGGGTGATTGCCGCGCGCAACGGCCAGGACCTGCTGTCCCTGGTGCTGGACGGCCAGCCTGTGCACGTGCGATTGCTGGAGTATATCGAAGGCCAGTCGCTGACCCATCTCAAGCATCTGGGCCGTGACCTGGTGGTGGGCCTGGGGCAACTCTGCGGGCAAATGGACCTGGCCCTGGCCGACTTCCAGCACCCGGGCCTGACGCGCACCCTGCAATGGGATCCCCAGCATGCTGCCGCATTGATCGAGCACCTGCTGCTGGTGCTTAAGGATACGGATCAGCAAACGCGGGTTCGTGACGCCGCCGCACAGGCCCGGCACCGCCTGCAGCCTCTGGTCGAGGCCTTGCCGGTCCAGGCCATTCATCTGGATATCACTGACGACAACGTGGTCTGGCGCCGTGATGCCCAGCGCCACTGGCAACTGCAGGGCGTGATCGACTTCGGCGATCTGGTCCGGACCTGGCGCATCGCCGACCTGTCGGTGACCTGCGCGGCGCTGCTGCACCATGCCGAAGGCGACCCCTTTGTGATTCTGCCGGCGCTCCAGGCCTATCACGCGGTCAACCCATTGCAACGCGAAGAACTGCTCGCACTCTGGCCGTTGATCGTGGCGCGGGCGGCGGTGCTGGTGCTCAGCGGCGAACAGCAGGTCGGCATCGACCCGGGCAACACCTACAGTCGCGATAACCTGGCCCACGAGTGGGAAATCTTCCAGGTGGCGACCTCGGTGCCATTTGAACTGATGGAGGCCGCGATCCTGACGGCCGTCGAAGAGCGCCTGGCGCCGGTTGCCGGCGAAGGTTTCGCGCCCTTGCTGCCCGAGCTGGTGGGCCGCGAGTTCGCCTTGATCGACCTGGGCGTGCTCAGCCCGCATTTCGAGGCGGGAAACTGGGAGCAGAGCGGCATCGACGAACGCTTGCTGGCCGAGGCGGCTGCGGCCCATGGCCTGGCGGCCAGTCGCTACGGACAATATCGCCTGTCGCGCACCCGGCCCGACAGCGCCAGCGAGCCGGACACCTTTCCCTTGCATGTGGACTTGCAGGTACCGGGCGGCACCACCGTGGAGTCGCCATTTGCCGGGACCCTGCGGATCATGGCCGATGGCGCCCTGCTATTGGCCAGCGCGCAACTGAGCGTGCGGCTGTGGGGAGTCAAGGCGTCCCTCAGGTCCGGTGCCGCCGTGGTCAAGGGCCAGGTACTGGGCGAGGCCGGCGGTGCTCTGCGGGTGCAACTGTGCCGCCACGCCGATCTCACCCCACCGTTGTTTTGTACACCGTCGCGGGCCGCCGCCTGGCAGGCGCTGTGCCCGTCGCCGGCGACCTTGCTGGGACTGGCCTGCGATGCCGAGCCCGAGCTGGACTCGGCGGACCTGCTGGCCCGCCGGGACGCCAGTTTCGCCCGCACACAAAAGCACTACTACGTCGACCCGCCGCGCATCGAGCGCGGCTGGCGCAACCACCTGATCGACATGCAGGGCCGTTCCTACCTGGACATGCTCAACAACGTCGCCGTGCTGGGCCACGGTCATCCGCGCATGGCCGCCGAGGCGGCGCGGCAGTGGTCGCTGCTCAATACCAACTCGCGCTTCCACTACGCCGCCGTGACCGAGTTCTCCGAACGACTGCTGGCCCTGGCGCCGGACTCAATGGACCGGGTGTTCCTGGTCAACAGCGGCACCGAGGCCAACGACCTGGCGATTCGCCTGGCCTGGGCCTACAGCGGCGGACGCGACATGCTCAGCGTGCTGGAGGCCTACCACGGCTGGTCGGTGGCGGCGGATGCGGTGTCCACTTCCATCGCCGACAATCCCAAGGCCCTGAGCAGCCGCCCGGACTGGGTGCATCCGGTGACCGCGCCCAACACCTATCGTGGGGCGTTCCGCGGCAGCGCCAGTGCGCCGGACTACGTGCGCAGCGTGGAACACAACCTGGCCAGGCTGGCGGAAGAAAATCGCCAGTTGGCGGGCTTTATCTGCGAGCCAGTGTATGGCAATGCCGGCGGTATCTCGTTGCCGCCGGGTTACTTGCAGCAGGTCTATGCGCTGGTCCGGGCCCAGGGCGGCGTGTGTATCGCCGATGAGGTGCAGGTCGGCTACGGACGCATGGGCAAGTTCTTCTGGGGTTTCGAGGAGCAGGGCGTGGTGCCGGATATCATCACCATGGCCAAGGGCATGGGCAACGGCCAGCCCCTGGGTGCGGTGATCACCCGCCGGGAGATCGCCGAGGCGCTGGAGGCCGAGGGTTATTTCTTCTCGTCTTCCGGCGGCAGCCCGGTCAGTTGCCGGATCGGCATCGCCGTGCTCGACGTGATGGCCGAGGAAAAACTCTGGGAAAACGCCCAGGTGGTGGGCGGCTATTTCAAGGAGCGCCTGGAAGCACTGATCGACCGTTATCCGCTGGTGGGCGCGGTGCACGGTTCCGGTTTCTACCTCGGCGCGGAGCTGATCCGCAATCGCGAAACCCTGGAGCCGGCGACCGAAGAGACTGCGCTGTTGTGCGATCGCCTGCGTGAACTGGGGATCTTCATGCAACCCACCGGCGACTACCTCAACATCCTCAAGATCAAGCCGCCGATGTGTACCAGTCGTCGTAGCGTGGATTTCTTTGTCGACATGCTGTCCAAGGTGCTCGACGAAGGCCTGTAAAAAGCATCGCCGGCTTGCCGGCGATAGCGATAGATCAGTCAAGGTAAATCTCGATTCTTATCGGTAAAAATAACATCAGATACATCTGTTTTTAATTTTTTATCTTTAAAAGCCGATTTTTATCGGCTATAAAGTCGCCATCACCTAGGCCGGACCCATCACGCCCGGCTATTCTCAATCTGTCATCGGTCGATGCCTAGAATCGCCCACCGCATTCGCCCAGGAGATGATCCATGAGTCGTATCGTTACCGTTGCCGCCACCCAGATGGCCTGTTCCTGGGATCTCGAAGCCAATCTCGAAACCGCCGAAAAACTGGTGCGCGAAGCGGCCGCCAAGGGTGCGCAGATCATCCTGATCCAGGAACTGTTCGAAACCCCGTACTTCTGCCAGAAGCCGAACCCGGACTACCTGCAACTGGCGACCCCGGTGGAAGACAACATCGCCATCAAGCACTTCCAGAAGGTTGCCAAAGAACTGCAAGTGGTGCTGCCCATCAGCTTCTTCGAACTGGCCGGCCGTGCGCGCTTCAACAGCATCGCGATCATCGACGCCGATGGCAGCAACCTCGGGGTTTATCGGAAAAGCCATATCCCGGACGGCCCTGGCTACCACGAGAAGTACTACTTCAATCCGGGCGACACCGGTTTCAAAGTGTGGGACACCCGCTACGCGAAGATCGGCGTGGGCATCTGCTGGGACCAGTGGTTCCCCGAGTGCGCCCGCAGCATGGCCCTGCAAGGCGCGGAGATCCTCTTCTACCCGACCGCCATCGGCAGCGAGCCGCACGACAAGAGCATCTCTTCGCGCGATCACTGGCAGCGCGTGCAACAAGGCCATGCCGGCGCCAACCTGATGCCGCTGATCGCCAGCAACCGCATCGGCAACGAAGAGCAGGACGGCTACGACATCACCTTCTACGGCTCCTCGTTCATCGCCAATCAATTCGGCGAGAAGGTCGAGGAACTCAACGAAACCGAAGAAGGCATCCTGGTCCACAGCTTCGACCTTGATGAACTGGAACACACACGCAGTGCCTGGGGCTCGTTCCGCGACCGCCGACCGAACCTGTACGGCGCACTGAAAACCCTCGACGGATCCCTGGAGTCCTGATCGCCATGACCACTTTGAACAGCACACCACGCGCCGACGGCTTCCATATGCCCGCCGAATGGGCGCCACAAACCCAGGCCTGGATGATCTGGCCCGAGCGCCCGGACAACTGGCGCCTGGGCGGCAAGCCGGCGCAGGCCGCCCATGCCGCCGTGGCCCGGGCCATTGCGCGTTTCGAACCGGTGACGGTGGCGGTGTCCGCCGCTCAGTATGAAAACGCCCGGGCGCGCCTCGACGTGCCGAATATCCGTCTGGTGGAAATGTCCAGCGACGACGCCTGGGTCCGTGACAGCGGCCCGACCTTTGTCATCAACGACCAGGGTGAAGTGCGCGGCGTCAACTGGGGCTTCAATGCCTGGGGCGGTTTCGACGGCGGCCTCTATGCGCCGTGGAACCGCGACGAACAGGTAGCCGGCAAGATCCTCGAAATCGAGCGCTGCCCGCGTTACCAGACCGAAGGCTTCGTGCTCGAAGGCGGCTCGATCCATGTCGACGGCGAAGGCACGGTGATCACCACCGAGGAATGCCTGCTCAATCGCAACCGCAACCCGCACCTGACCCGCGAAGCCATCGAGCAGGTGCTTGCCGAGCACCTGGCGGTGGACAAGGTGATCTGGCTGCCGGACGGCCTGTTCAACGACGAAACCGACGGCCATGTGGATAACTTCTGCTGCTACGTGCGCCCGGGTGAGGTGTTGCTGGCCTGGACCGACGATCCGCAAAACCCCAACTACCCACGCTGCCAGGCGGCCATGAAGGTGCTGGAAAGCAGCCGTGATGCCAAGGGTCGCCCCTTTACAGTGCACAAAATGCCGATTCCGGGGCCGCTGTATGCCACTGAAGAGGAATGCGTCGGAGTGGACGCGGTGGCGGGCAGCCAGGAGCGTAACCCCTCGGTACGCCTGGCCGGCTCCTACGTGAACTTCCTGATCGTCAACGGCGGCATCATCGCGCCGAGCTTCGATGACCCGCAGGACAGCGTGGCCAAGGAAATCCTGCAGAACCTGTTTCCACAACACGAGGTGGTGATGGTGCCAGGGCGTGAGTTGTTACTGGGGGGCGGAAATATCCATTGCCTTACACAACAACAACCTGCGCCACACAAAGGTTGAGTGAAGTTGTAACAAAAGATGCATTGCTACAAATGATGGCACTTTTCAATCACCGTTAAGCGACCCCCTGTCAAACCCGCAGCCCTTACAGACTGCGGGTTTTTTTTGGTTTTCCGACTGCTGAACTGGCACTTTGGCATAGCTCTTGTATCAGCTTGGTTTATATGACGGAGCGTTTTCTACAATTCAACGTTCTGTCATAAACCTTAAGTAAGTTAGCCGCTCATGAACCAGGAGAGCGCTGAGATGAACGTAGCCAGTGAGCGGGTTTCGCACCCTCTGTCGGTGACGAGCGAGTCGCTTCAAGTCCTGGCTCAGTGGTTGAAAAGCAATGGAACGCGTACCACCCGTGCTCAGGATCCTCGTCGGATGATTACCGACCGTTACCCCGCAGGCTTGTTCAGCGATGCTGAATTGGAGGTCTTGCTCGGGGTTTTACAGGGTTAAAAGGACTTTGCAGAAAAACGCCGCTGGCCGGAGCGATCCGGGCAGCGGCGTTTTTTTATGGCTGTTCCCTGGGGGGCGGGTCGGTTGATTCGACCGGTTTGCGCAATAAACCAGGAGTCATTCCGGCGTTTTTCGATGGGCCGCCAGCGACTAGTCTGAAGGTATCGAACTCATTGATACCTTCGGGAGATCTCCATGGCTGCCACGAGCGTCCTTCACTACATCTACGATCCCTTGTGCGGTTGGTGCTACGGCGCCAAACCGCTGATCCAGGCCGCCAGTCAGGTGTTGCCCGTGGCCTTGCATGGCGGCGGCATGATGGCTGGTAACAACCGCCAGTTCGTCTCCTCTAACCTGCGCGACTACGTCATGCCCCACGACCGGCGGATTGCCGAGTACACCGGCCAACCGTTTGGCCAGGGCTATTTCGAGGGGTTGCTGCGTGACTCGTCGGCGATCTTCGATTCCACACCGCCGACCCGTGCGGTCCTCGCTGCTGAACAACTGCAAGGGCGCGGGCTGGAGATGCTGGGCCGCCAGCAGACCGCGCACTACGTCGAGGGGCAGCGCCTGGCCGATGTGGAGGTCCTGCTGGCGTTGGCCGCCGAACTGGGCTTTGAAGCGCAAGCGTTCAAGGCCGCTTTTGAGCGGAACAGCGATGCGGTGGCGGCGGAACATTTCAAGCAAAGCCGTGCCTTGTTGTCCCGGGTCGGCGGCCAGGGTTTTCCGACCCTGGCGCTGGAGCAGGAGGGGCGTTTCAGCCTGATCGATATCGGTCCTTACCTGGGCAAACCCGACGCGTTCGTCGCCTGGCTCAGTCAATCGCTGGCGCCCACCACCCCGGCCGCCACGGGGCCATCCTGTGGCCTGGAGGGGTGTTCGTCCTGAAGAAGGCGAGGTCGTGAGGGGAAAGCGACGTCGCCCGGAGATAAAGGGCAGTCGGTGGCGGATATGCCTTTTTTCGAGGTTGTCTCGCTAATCCCTTCTATTCTCAGGTGTTTCACGAAATTGACACAATACTCGTGTCGCGGATAGGATTCGCTCTACGCCTGTGGCTATACGCCATACACTTAAAATAATAAAAGGCCCGCTGCATTCATTGCAGGCGGGTCTTTTTGTTTTTGCGTGAAGCATCAACACAACATTTCAGCTCGAAGCCGCAGGGCGTTTCATCCAGAGATTAAGGAATAAAACATGTTGAACAAACGGATCGGCCTGCTCGCATTGAGCATCCTCGGCGCTACCCAGGCCATGGCCAGTGACCAATCGGACTCCAAGGGTTTCGTTGACGACAGCCACCTGAACGTCCTGCTGCGTAACGCCTACATCAACCGCGATTACAAAAGCGGCGCCGACGACAAGATCGAATGGGGCCAAGCGGCCATCGCTACTTTCAAGTCCGGCTTCACCCAAGGCACCGTAGGTGTGGGTGTTGATGCTTTCGGCCAGTACGCTGTGCGTCTGGACGGCGGTCGCGGTGAGACCGGTGCGCAAGGTATCGACTTCTTCAAGCAGGACAACAACGGCAACCCGGCCAAAGACCTGGCTCAGGGCGGCGCCGCGGTGAAATTCCGTCTGTCCAACACCGTGCTGACCTACGGTGACCAGATGCCGGCTCTGCCGCTGCTGAACTACGACAACTCCCGCCTGCTGTCGGAAAGCTACACCGGTACCTTGATCACCTCCAAAGAGATCAAAGGCCTGGAACTGAATGCCGGTCACTTCACCGCCGAATCGCGTAAAAGCGCCGAAGGTCGTGACAGCGGCGGCCTGAAAGGCATCGACATCCTGGGTGGTAGCTACCAGTTCACCGATCAGTTCAAGGCAGCCTTGTACGCTTCCGACGTCGACGAAGTGCTGAAGAAGCAGTACCTGAACCTGAACTACGTGTTCCCGATCGCGTCGGACCAGTCCCTGACCCTGGACTTCAACGGCTACCGCACCCAGCTGGACCGTGGCTACGCCGCAGAGCAGAACGCTCAAGGTCGCGACAACAAGATCTGGAGCCTGGCCGCTACCTACGCCCTCGGCGCTCACTCGTTCACCATCGCCCACCAGAGCAGCACCGGTTCGAGCGTGCTGGGCTACCCGTACGGCGGTTACCAGCAAGGTCAGGGTCGCGTTGGCGACGGTGGCAACACCATCAACCTGGCGAACTCCTACTGGTCGGACTTCAACGCTGCTGACGAGCGTTCCTGGCAGGTGGGCTACGGTCTGGACTTCGCCACCTTCGGCGTTCCGGGCCTGACCTACAACGTGGCCTACGTCCGTGGCGACAACATCACCACCTCCACCAGCACCGGTGGTACCGAGCGCGAGTTCTTCAACCAGGTCAAATACGTGGTCCAGAGTGGCCCGGCGAAAGACCTGAGCGTGAAGCTGCGTAGCTCGATCCTGCGTGTCTCGGAGAAATCCAGCGAGTACAACGTGGGCGGTAACGAAGTACGTGTGTTCGTCGACTACCCGATCAACGTGTTCTGATCGAGCGACATAGCTGTAGCGACCTGATCCCAGGTTGAAAAAAACGCCCCGACTGGTTCGGGGCGTTTTTGTTTGTGCGCGCGCTTGCGAGTAATCTGTCGGCTTTGTGAGCCAATGCATTCCTTGCAAGCGAGACCCGGGCGCCATGACCCTCAGAACCTTTATCGCCCGTCGCCGCTGGTTGTCCCTGGGGTTGCTGGCGGTTTTTCTTGCCGTCGGGCTGCCTTATGGGTGTTCGCGGCTGGCTTATAAAGAGCGCGAGCTGCTGTTCAATGTCCAGCCAGGCACGGCGAGCTGGTTCAGCGGCGTACCGGCGGGGGTCAGGGAGCTGCGGATTCCCATCAGCGACGGGGTGGCCGGTTCCGACTATCTGCATGCCTGGTGGTGGCCGTCGAGCCGGGCGAATGCGCCGGCCATCCTCTACCTGCACGGCACCCGTTGGAACCTGACGGCGCAGGTCGGGCGGATCACCCAATTGCGCGACCTGGGTTTCTCGGTACTGGCCATCGACTATCGCGGCTTTGGCGACAGCCCCGGCAGCCTGCCTTCCGAACGCAGCGTCTACCAGGACGCGGACAATGCCTGGAAGCGCCTGGTGCAACTGCAACCCGATGTCCACAAACGTTATATCTACGGCCACTCCCTGGGTGGCGCGGTGGCGGTGGACCTCGCCGAACGTCTGGCCGGCGACAAGGCGGCGCCCAAGGCCACGGGCTTGATCATCGAGTCGACCTTTACCGACCTGGGCGATGCGGCCCGGGCGGCGATCCCGACCTCGCTGCCGGTCAGCTGGATTCTCTCGGAGAAATTCGACTCCATCGACAAGATCAACCAGATCGATATCCCGGTGCTGATCGTCCATGGCACCGACGATCCCTATGTCCCCTCGCGCTTCAGCCAGGCCCTGTATGAAGCCGCCGCGCAGCCCAAACAATTGCTGCTGATAAAGGGCGGTAACCATATCAACAGCATGACCCTTGGCAGCCGCGAATATGCCAAGGCCTTGCGGCAGGCATTCGAAGGTTTTGCGTCGCCCGTGGCGCGATAACGTTTCAGGCAAAAAACACGCGCAAACCCCAATAGACATTGCGTTCCGTGGATAAGGTACTAGCTTTATGCCTGCACGGATTGCAGCTGTTGGATGCTTATGCCATTGCGCCTGCTCCCCGCCTCTTTCCTGTGCCCAAACCACGAAGTTCACGGTTGCTCCGCAGGAGAAACACCATGACAGGAATGCGCAAGGACAGGTCCCGTTATCCGTACGCTCTGGGGCTGCTGGCCCTGGGAGTGATGGGGGCCGCCACCACGGCACAGGCAGTGGAAGCCTCCCGGCTGTTCAACAACCCGCCGACCCTGGAACAGCAGGCACCGACGGCCAAGGTGGTGGAGGGCACGTTGATGCTCAAGTCCACTCCCACGCCCTTGGCACCCCAACCCCATGTCGGGCGTGAGCGGCAGTTGGACCTGATCATCAAGTACACCAAGAACGAGATATTCGATCCGGCCACGGGAGCGCAAGTGCCGGTGATGTTGCGTAGCTACGTCGGCACCGGTGTCGACCCCAAGGCACCCTTTATCGCCCCCACCATCGACGTGACGCCGGGCGACACCGTCCGCATCAGCCTCAACAACCAGTTACCGCCTGACCCCAGCTGCACCGCCCACGACAGCAGGCCGGACGTGCCGCACTGCTTCAACGGCACCAACCTGCATTCCCACGGGTTGTGGGTCAGCCCCACCGGTAACAGCGACAACGTGCTGCTGTCGATCAACCCCGGGGTCAGCTTCCAGTACGAATACAACATCCCGGCCGACCACCCGGCGGGCACCTTCTGGTATCACCCGCATCGCCATGGTTCCACCGCGATCCAGGTCGCCAGCGGCATGGCCGGTGCGCTGATCATCCACGGCGATCGCAAGCCGACGGCCGACACCAACGGCGATATCGACACCCTGCTCAAAGGCGCTGATGGCAAGTCTTTCAAGGAACGCTTGCTGGTGTTCCAGCAAATCCCCTATGCATGCCGGGACACGGCCGACAAATTCCGCTACAAGCCGGTGAGGGACAAGGACGGCAATATCGTCAAGGACAAGGATGGCAAGGACAAGATGACCCTGGACTGGACCTGCAAACCGGGCGAGGTGGGGGTTGTCGAGTCGTTCGACCAGTTGCAGCCTTCCAGTTGGTCCGACTCGGGGCGCTACACCAGCGTCAACGGCCTGGTGCAGCCGATCTTCGACGATGCACGGCCCGGTGAGGTTGAACGCTGGCGCCTGGTCCACGCGGGGATTCGCGACACCATCCGGCCGCTGTTCCGCAAACTCAAGGACAGCGCCAAGCCGGCCAGTGACAAGGGCATCGCGGCCCTGGCGTCGGCCAACTTCATCGAGGAGCAATGCACCGGCCAGCCGGTCGAATACCAGGTGATCGCCTCCGACGGCCTGACCATGGAACAGGCCCAGAGCCGCCAGGTCATCACCCTGCAGCCGGGGTATCGCAACGATCTGCTGATCGTCTTTCCCGAGCCTGGGCGTTACTGCGTGACGGATGAACCTTCCACGGCTTCAGGCGGGGTCAGCCAGCAGGCCAACGGTCGTCAATTGCTCGGCTTTGTCGATGTGGGCCCTGGGGAGAAAGTGGCGAACACCAAGGCCCGCTTGACTGAGGAACTGCTGGCGGCGGCGGAACGCAACATGCCGGCGGACATCAAGGCCACGGTGGTGGCGGATCTGAAAAAAGACCTGCGCTTTGACAAGTTCATTCCGCACCCGAGCATTGTCGACAGCGAAATCAAGGGTGAACAGAAACTGGTGTTCCTGATCGATACCAAGGACCCGAACCACACCAAGTTCGCCGTGGGCACTACGGCGGAAAATGCCGTGCCTTACCAGCCGGGGGTGGTCGATCGTCATCTGAAGCTGGGTGATGCGCAAACCTGGATCCTGCAATCGGCGTTTGCCAGTCATCCGTTCCATATTCATGTGAACCCGTTCCAGATCGAGAAAATCATCGGCCCGGATGGCGTGGATCTCAGTGAGCCGGGTGCGGTGGACAAGACGGACAAGAACGACTCGCAATATGCCGGTATGAAAGGGGTGTGGAAAGACACGCTGTTCGTCAAAGGCAAGACCGATGGCAGCGGGATGTACACCCTGTATGTGCGGACTCGATACCAGCGCTATATCGGTGAGTTCGTGCTGCACTGCCACATTCTTGATCATGAGGATCAGGGGATGATGCAGAACGTGAGCATCGAGCTGCCGGATGGGGTGGGGGGGACAACGATGGGGGCGCATCACTGAGGCGAAAGAGGTCGGCCTTTTCTGATGGCTAAGGTATGAAATCGGCCCTGCTTACGGTTGTGTGAGGAGGGCCGTGTCATTTGGGGCTTGGAAATATGTGAAATTATGCTGGAAAACATAATTATGGTTTTTCACATAATTTGGCATAACCGGACCTCCGGAATGCGGATGGTGTCTTGGTTTCAGGATCAGTTGAATGACCCAGGCAGCCTCATTTTCTCAAGTCCAGTTCACGTAGAAGTGCATCCACCTGCCCGAATGCATCCTGTTGCCATTGATCCGCTGTTCGCTCACCCAGGATCTGCGTGTCCTCGACAAACCGGCGCACGGAGGTGGGCCCATAGCCTTCGACCACATCAAATTTATCGGCGATGTATCGGAACCCCTGCTCACCACTGTCCCGTTCCAGCACCGGACGGCATTCGCGAGCGAGTGCTTCAATGCCGTCAGGGTAGTTTCGAACGCAATAGTAGATGTCGTAGGCATCTTTCTGTTTGTGTCGGCCGACCAGCGCATAGCCCTTCATCGCCAGCAAGGCGGGAATGGAGCACACCGCGATTTCTACGCGGTTTTTACCGCCCGTTGGCATGGGGCCTTCAATAGCCACCATTTGGTAGAAACGCATTGCCAGGTCAGCACCATCGGCACGCTGTACCGCGAAGTCACTCAGGATCGGCGGCACGTTGCGAATGATCTCGGCATCGCGGGGCATTAGAAAGTCTACGATCACGTCGATGGGAGCATCGCCCTCCTGCACGGTGATCTGGCGGCTCAGTTGAAAGCGTCTCAGCTCGCCACGTTGCTGATAGCCATGTCCCATCAGAGTACCGATCAATGTCGCGTACTCCCCATCACCCAGCGCCTCGGCATCCAGGCTCAGATCAATATCCAGTGTTCCCACATGCTGCATATCCTCATTGGCGAGCAGCAGCCAAGGGACGGCGCCGCCGATGACCGCGAACTTGCCGCGGAAGCTGCCAAGGATCTGGCCGATCTCCACCAGCACGGTCTTGACTGCGTTGGTGGTCCGATCATCGTAGTCGGCCGCAGATTGCGGCTCTTTTGGTATCACTGGCTCCATCTGAATTTTTCCTGTCGTAGGTAATGGGCGGCTTCTTGTCCGCGCTCCCCTGCGATGGAAAGATCCAGATAGGTTTGGATGGGGTCGGTGCACAGGACACCGGGGGAGGGCTCAACCGTATCGAAGAGTAGGGCTTTATCCTTCGGCAAGGTAATGACGATATTGTCTCCTTTGGTAACTGGAGTTAGCTGTAGCGCCTCTTTCAGCACCTCCAGCCCTTGGTGATCGGCGTAAAAATGCAATGTGCCAACCCGGGCGTAAGGGGCGATCCAGTTCGAGGCGGAGAACGAAGAAAAACAGCCATGGCCCTTTAAATCCTGATTGAACGCGCGGCGTGCTGTGTCCTCTAGAAGGGAGCCATGCAAGGGGCTATAAAAGCGCTTTCGCTCGCCAAGTGGGGCTTCGTAGCCTGAGCTCCAGGCGTCCAGCAACTCGTCGGGGGCAGATAGATACAGGCCAGCGCTCGTGGTCCGTGCCCATTCCCGATCCAGCAGGGCGGTTCGTACATTGCTGACGTGTCCCAAGCTCACGCCGGTAGCTTCGACCAGCTCAGTGACTCGCCATGCTTTCTCTGGTTCACGCAGCATGGCGCGCAGCAGTCGTGCCGATTTAGGCTTGAACAAGGATTTGAGCGCTCGGTGCTCGGTGGTTGGCTTGTCGGTGACCTGGCGTTCGATAAAGACCCCATCGAACGCTATCCAGGCATTACCTTGCAGGTCGAGGAATCCCACCTGTTTATCGCGGCACATTGCTCTGGCCGCAGGTGACAGGTAGGGGGCTACAAGTACCGGGATGGAGTTTTTTTTGTAGGCGACATGTTCATGCAATTGCAGAAGGGCGTTGCGTACGTGTCGCGGCTGTCCGTTGGGCAGCACCTCGCAGACCAACGTATGTGCCGTTTTCGCCGTTTTGATGTGAGCGAGCAGATCGGCAGCGTCGGTCGCCTCGGCAACGTTCTGCTCCAGGCTTTCGATCTCGATGATCGATACCTGGCTCAGAAGCTGGTGCAAGGCTTCGCGGGCTTGAATGATCATCTCTTTCATAGAAAACCCATATTTCAGCGTTTGCTGAAATTAGTTAGTTTAGTGAAATAAGTCAAAATTTCACCAATTCTGCCTATTTCAACGTTTGCTGAAATGGCGCGGTTTTCATGGGGCACGCTGGGCATGCAGCGTTGCCAGCTACCCATACACATTCGGCTGCGGTAAGCGGGTATGACAATGAACTGCGTTGGCGTGAGCTCGAAACGGCGGAACTCAATGGCGACGAGATCAGCCTGCATACCAATCCCGTCGAGCGGGCATTGTTCTGGGGCTCGTTCAAGCATGAAGTGCAATCTATATCAGCAGTCACAGCTTTTGATGGCTGCTGAGTTTCCCAATACAGGAGTCTCCGTGATGGTAGTCGCCGAGAAAGCCAGTCAGTCCCTGTCCACTTGGATAGACGAAGAAGAGCTCCGTCGGATGACCTACGAAGCTTTGGCCGATGTTGATGCCGGTCGTTTTATTGAGCACCAGACGGTCCAGACCTGGGTCAGCGGTCTCAGTATCGATATCCGCAACTGCGGGCCTTACAATGGCGTACTCCCTTCAAGGTGATCTGTGAAACCTGGACTCAAAATCCAGACCGTTTCACAATTAATCCTCACCCTCTCATTGCGGGACCGAACACCTAGGTGCTTTCCGTGCTGGGGGTGTAGCATTCGGGGGAGGTGACGTGAGAAATAGGATCTGCGCTTAGGCAAGCATCGCCGCCAGAAATAAATCTCTTCTCTTTGACTGGTCTTGTTGGATTTTATTGTTGCTCGAGTTTAGCGGAAATGCTCGACTCGTTTGAGTTTTGGTGTGGGCGAGGTAGCTTGGTTGAGTTGAGAGTAAGTTTGCTATTGTTTTTGTGTGTTTTTTGTAAATAGGTTGTTCCACTCCTGGATCAGGAATATGTCGTGATAATTTCTCTCGCATAAAGATTGAAGCGTGTTGAGCTTTTCTTGGTCTTTTTCAGACAGGTTTGTGATTTCAACAGTAGGGCATTTGTCTCTTTTTTCTAGCGCGGGGGTTAGAAGTTTGTTTGAGTTCAGCATTCTAAATGCTGGGGCGCTCAATTGGTCACCGGCCTTTGAGGTGAAGTGAATCGGGGCACTGACGTCAATGATTTCGACAGCCCACTTCCTAATATCATCATCGCCGCCCGTGCGGGGTTCTTGTAGGATTTTTAGAGCCATTTGGACGTAATCCTTACGTATTCCGGTTTCTGAAATAGAACGCTGTGCACTCCAGCCAGCAACTGCAATTATTAAGGGTATTACTATTAGGGCAAAGGTTTGTGCTAGCTTATAACCCTTGTCAAGTGCTGATTCGGAAAGCGCTTTTTTTAATGGGTTTTTATAATTTCTTTTTAGGGGGGCGTGGTTTCGCAACGGTATGTTCCTTTTTGTAGGATGCTAATATTTTCTGCCTTTGCCGAATCCATCGATCTCAGCGATAGTCCACTCCACCCAACTCTATCAGCTCATGTCCGAAAGCTAACTATAGGCCTTGCCTCACTCTGCACTTGGGAAATTTCGAACAGCCCCAGAATTGCTGTCCTGCCTTCGTGCCAGAATTCACGGTGCGGATCACCAGCTTGTTGCCGCATTTCGGGCATTGCCGCTCGGCGTTTGGGTCGCTACGGCGTTTCAGGTTTTGTACATGTTCGCGGTGGGTCGCGAGGGATGGAGCGCGCCGGCTGGTTTGCAGGGCCAGCATGAGGGCGTCGACTTCGGCCTCACTGAATACCCTCTGCTGGAATGATTTGATGTAGCGGATAAAGCCAATGCCCTGGGTGACGTTGGTCGGCATCTGAGTCTTGAAGGTGCTGCCGCCGATGAAGGTGATGACCGAGTGCAGGTGCGCGGCGCTAACGCCAAGGGTGGCTTCCAGGGCTTTGAGGTGTTTGTAGTTCTGTCGCAGTGGGTTCTGGAACTTGAATGTACGTTTGTAGAGCTTTTGCGTCCATTGTGGCTGCTGCTCGCTGCCAAAGATCCAGCCGCGCATGTTCTTCGTTTCCAGCACGAAGATACCGTAAGGCGAGAGGAAGACGTGGTCGATCTGCGTGGTGCCGTCAGGTGTGCTCAAGGTGACGTTGTGCAGACGGCGGTAGGTCTGCTTATCCAGTTGCCAATGGGCGAACAGACGCACCAGGAGTTCGCCGATCTGACCCTTGACCCAAGGCAACTTGAACAAGCCGATCAGCAGAATCAGCGGGATCAGCCAGCCAAACGTGCTCCAGAGCTGCGCAATGATGGGGGTGAAGTTCATAGCCATCACTCTGTTTGAGCCATCGAGGCGGGCGGGAAGATCACTTCCTTGGTGTCGATATTTTTGATGCTCGACTGCACCTTGATCTCCAGCTCCTCGCGACCGGGCGGACCTTTGATATTTTCGTCAGTTCGGAATGTTACGACGTAGCGCTGCCCAGGCAGGAACTCAACGTCAGCCGCGGCAAAGTTGCACATTGCCCCGCCAGTACCCAAGGCATTCATCGAGAGCCAACACCAGCGCAGGGAGTGTTTACCGGGCTTTAGCTTCAGGGCCTGTTCGCCTGAGACATCCAGTATGGATCGGCGCCCGGCACCCTTGATCCGTTGGCCATCCACGTCGGTTGCGAGCAACAGCCGATGATAGGGAACGCCCAAGGCTCGATATCGAATCGTATCGAAGTACACGAGCGCGGCATCGCTGGCGTTGTCGGACAGGTCGTAGGGCTTGAGCTGTTCGGGAGCCCAGTCGCCTTGATAATTTTTGTAGTGGTAGTCCGAACAGCCGCCAAGCAGTGCGACTGTGAGAAGCATTGCCGCCCATTTAAGTGGCGTCATTGCGTAGATTTTGAACATCGGTCGTCCTTGAGATCGAGTACTGATTCCTTCAGCGCTGAGCGGTTGTAGCGCCGCTGGTAGCGGTTTTGGCGTTGGGCGCGCAGGTGCTACAGGTAGCGAATCCAACGACCAAAGAAGCCTGAGCCATCATATTGGCATTATCGACGTTTAGAAAGTCGGAATTAACCAAGTGCTTTCAGTGGGGCTCGCGCAAAGGGTAACGCCGTGGCTTGTCCCCGCCACGGTTGATAACCCGAGGTACCTAGTGGTGCGTCATTGCGCCAAAAAAATCTAAACCCATCTTGTTGTTTCTACGATGTTTAAACGTTTATTGCCGGAGCCATCCTGCCGCCGGCTTGGGCCTGGCCGCCAGCGAACTAAACTGGATGTACCTCTGAAGCAGATGTCTCCAGAGAGGTCAGGAGGTGTCAGATGGCCATTTATGATACTTATCGGGAAATTGAAGAAGCCCTCGGTGTGGTACCGGAGTGGATCAAGCAGATGCCGGAAGGCGGAGCGAACGGATTCTGGGGCGTGGCCCGGGACTTTTGGCTGGCAGATACCAAAATCCCGAATAAGTACAAGGAGTTGATTGGTCTGGCGGTGTCCGGGGCGACCCGTTGCAAGTACTGCACCCTGTTTCATACCGAAGCCGCGCGCTTGTTTGGCGCGAGCGACGAGGAAATTGCCGAAGCCAGCTTGATGGGCGCGGTGACCATGATGGGCAGCACTTTTATTAACGCCCAGCAGATCGACTACGAGCAGTTCCGCCAGGAAACACTGAGTATCGTCCGCTATGTCAAAGATCACTCGCAACCCAAGGCCGCTTGAGCCGTTGCGGGAACCAGCCCTTCGCCAACTGACGAAGGATCACTTGATTGCAATCACCGGCGATGGTCCGAGGACCACCGCCCGGTGGCAAGCGGCGGTGCTGCGCGCCATCAGTGAACTGATGCGATACAGCGATACCGCCCGCGAAGATAACCAGGACCTGCGCATTCCATTCGCCAAAGTACTCCATGACCTCTATGCGGGACGCAAGTCCGACGCCGAGTTGACGGAAATGGTGTTGCTGATGCTGGAAGTGGAAAGCGCGCCCTTGCTCGGCAACGGCCCCGAGGCGGGAACGGCATCTGGGAACAGTGATCGCTGAGAAGTGGACCGGGCCAAAGGAGAGTCTGAAGAGGAGCGATGGGACACCCTCCAGCCCTTCTGCCCGTCACAAAAGTGTGTAGCGCTCCTCAAAAATCACGAGAGCCCGCTAGCCACTGCATCCCCCAACAACCCCTCCCTCGCATCCCGAGTCTTCGACGTCAACAGCATCCGATACTGCCCCGGTGTCATGCCAAACCACTGGTGGCAGGCACGATAAAAGCTACTCAGTTCCCGAAACCCTACCCGATACGCCGCTTCCTGCAAGGTGCAGCACAGATTACCCAGATGAAACTCAGCCTGGCCCCGGCGCGTTTCATTGGCCAGCTCCTTATACGGCTGACCGGCCTTCTGCAGCAGCCGTTGCAA
This sequence comes from Pseudomonas gingeri, assembly GCF_013385425.1. Taxonomy (GTDB): domain Bacteria; phylum Pseudomonadota; class Gammaproteobacteria; order Pseudomonadales; family Pseudomonadaceae; genus Aquipseudomonas; species Aquipseudomonas gingeri_D. The sequence continues at coordinate 149,151 of NZ_JACAQA010000041.1, forward strand.
GGTACGCTTGCTCATGCACAGCTTCCTGGCCATGTCTTCGATATGCGGGACGCCCTCGCTCAGCGACTCCAGAATCATCTTGCGTACTTCCCCCGGTACCGAGAAATAACGGCGGGTCGACAGGTGCATCTCGGCAACCAGTTCATGCAAGGTTGCCAACTCCTTGTTCGCCGAAGAAAGCGGTTTTTCCAGATCGCTGTTGGCCAACACAATCGAATAGCAGCTTGCGCCGTACTTCACCGGGCAATGGAATGTGTGCTCATACACCGAAACATCCGCCGGAATCGAATGCATCACGCCGACTCCGCGCAACTGAAGCGCCGGGCCGACCAACATTCGACACAGCCCGAACATCGTGGCAATGCCGGCATCGCCGTATTGGCGCGGGACCTGGTTCGCGTCCAGAAAGTGGCAGGAGAACCGATGCTGCCCGCCCTCCTTGTGCAAGGACATGGCGATAGAGGTGTCGAGCAAAGTCACGAAGTGCACCAGCCGTTCCAGCGCCGCGTGCAACGTGGCGCTGGACATCATCACATAACCCACCACATCGAAGATGCCGGGGCCGGTTTGCGAGGTGGCGCGCAGGCCGATGTCGGGGTCGTGGGACAGTTCGGCGGCCAGGGTATAGAGGCGGTAGAGCTTGACCCGCGGAATCCATGACTCGTCGAAGCTCAAGGCCTGCACGTCCAGGTCCACGGTCTGGCAAAAGCTGTCGATGTCCAGCCCCGTCGACCGCAAGGCGTCGATCATGAAATGCGCTAATGAGGGGATGACCTCAGGCATGGACGTTCCTTGATGGTTGCTGTGAAGCACAGCGCGCGCTGGCGATAGACCATCGAACGCTGCCGTCGTTCAGGTCACGGCGCTGTCCCTCTCAAATGAAGCAGATGGCGCCAGATGCCAAGGCCATGGCGCCGTAGGCGATTGCCGGCCAGTGCGGCGAGGGTCAGATTGAGCCCCGGGCTGAGCCCAGCACGCCCTACTGTTTGCCTGGCTCCGTTGCCGATTATGGAGTTACTTCATGGCTTTGCACCAGACCGTAGAAACGCGCGACCCCTCCATTGAAGACGTCTACTCAAGCGGCGCCTCAGAGCGTCGTTTGCCCAAATACCGACTGCCCGACCACTCCACCGCACCCTCGACGGCCTATAACCTGGTACGCGATGAGTTGCTGCTCGATGGTAACTCCCGGCAGAACCTGGCGACCTTTTGCACCACCTGGGTCGAGCCGGAAGTCCAACAGTTGATGGCCGACTCCATCGACAAGAACATGATCGACAAGGATGAATACCCGCAGACGGCTGAAATTGAAAACCGCTGCGTGCATATCATCGCCGATCTCTGGCACGCGCCGAAGTCGTGGCAAACCGTGGGCTGCTCGACCACGGGCTCCAGTGAGGCGGCCATGTTGGGCGGTCTGGCCCTGAAGTGGAGCTGGAAGAAACGTCGCGAAGCCGCGGGCCTGCCGACCGACAAACCCAACTTCGTGTGCGGCCCGGTGCAGATCTGCTGGAAGAAGTTCGCGCGTTACTTCGACGTAGAGATTCGCGAAGTGCCCCTGCGGGACGGCGCGCTAGGTCTACGGCCCGAAGACTTGCGTGAGTTCTGTGACGAAAACACCATTGGTGTGGTGGCGACGCTGGGGGTCACCTTTACCGGTATTTACGAACCCGTGGCGGCACTGGCCCATGAACTCGACAGCCTCCAAAGTGAACTGGGGCTGGATATTCCCATCCATGTCGATGCGGCAAGCGGCGGCTTTATCGCGCCCTTCATCCAGCAAGAACTCAGCTGGGATTTCAGCATCGAGCGGGTCAAGTCGATCAATGCCTCGGGCCACAAGTATGGCCTGGCGCCCCTGGGCGTCGGCTGGATTATCTGGCGAGCCAAGGCCGACTTGCCGGAAGACCTGATCTTCTACGTGGATTACCTGGGCGGCAATATGGCCACGTTCGCCTTGAACTTCAGTCGCCCGGGTGGCGAGATCATCGCCCAGTACTACAACTTCCTGCGTTTGGGCCGCGAAGGTTATACCCGTATCCAGCAAGCCTGTTCGGACACCGCCCAATGGCTGGCGTCGGAGATCGCCAAGATCGAGCCGCTTGAATTGGTCTATGACGGCAACGGTGGTCTGCCGGCGGTGTGCTACAAGCTCAAGGATGGGATCGAGCACGGCTTCACCCTCTATGACCTTTCCGAACGCGTACGCATGCGCGGTTGGCAGATTGCCTCGTACCCACTCCCGTCCGATCGCCAGGACATCGTGGTTCAGCGAGTCCTCGTACGCCACGGTGTCAGCCGGGATTTGATCGCGATGCTGCTGGATGACCTGCACAAGGCCATCGCCTTCCTGCAGAAAAATCCGGTCCCGCATTCCGAGGCCGGGCCTACGTTCAACCATGGTGCCCTGTCGGCCGCCGATACCACGGCCAACCTTTAACCCCGCCTGACTCCGACCACCCGGGGCGCGCCTTCCATTGCGCCCCGGGTGGTCGTGCCCTTTATTGCAAATAGCTTGAGGAAAGCAATGTGAATTGGCTCCAAAGCACTCTGCGTGCCTACCCGGAGATGGCGATTTTCCTGTCCCTGGGTTTGGGATTCTGGTTTGGCGGCAAGTCATTCAGGGGGTTCAGCCTCGGCGCGGTGACCTCCACCTTGATTGCCTCACTGATCATCGGCCAGGCGGGGATTGTCATCTCGCCCAACGTCAAGAGCACCTTCTTCCTGATGTTCCTGTTCGCCGTCGGTTATGGCGTGGGGCCGCAGTTTGTCCGTGGCATCGCCAAGGATGGTTTGCCACAGGCGTTGTTTGCCGTGGTCATGTGTGTCCTGTGCCTGGCGGCGCCGATGCTGGCGACCTGGATCGCCGGTTACGGCCTCGGCTCGACGGCCGGGCTGTTCGCCGGTTCGCAGACGATCTCCGCGTCCATGGGCCTGGCCACCGATGCCATCAATCGGCTGGGCCTGGACGCCGAGCAGGCGCGCCAGCAACTCGATTCCATGCCGGTGGCCTATGCGGTCACCTATATTTTCGGCACCGTCGGTTCGGCGCTGATTCTGGCGTTGCTGGGGCCGAAGCTGCTGGGTATCAACCTGGTCGAAGCCTGCAAGGATTACGAACTGAGCATGGGCGGCCATCAGGACATCGCCAGCGAAGGCACGGCCTGGCACCGCTATGTGCTGCGCGCCTACAAGGTGCCGGAGCACAGTGCATTCGTCGGCCTCACCGTCCACCAGGCCGAAGCCCACTCCCATGGCAAGCGCGTGTTTATCGAGCGACTTCGGCGCCAGGGCAAGATTGAGCCCCTGACCCCCGGCACCATCCTTATGGCCGGTGACATCCTGGCAGTGGGTGGACGCAACGCCGATATCCTGGACCTGCTCGGCCATTCCGAAGCCGAGGTGGACGATCCGGAGTTGCTGGTGGTGCCGGTCGAAGGGGTCGATATCTTTGTCACCAATAAACAATACGATGGCCAGACGCTGGAGCAACTCTCCCACCTGCCGGGGGCCCACGGGGTGTTTATTCGCCGGATCAAGCGCGGCGCAATCGCCGCCGAGTTGCCGGTATTGCCCAAGACGGTCATTCACCGTGGCGACATCATCACCCTGGCCGGGCTGACCTCGGACACCTCCGCGGCTGCCAAGGAGTTGGGCCAACCCGACCGCAAGAGCGACATGGCGGATGTGGCGTTCATAGGCCTGGCGATCTTTATCGGCGCGCTGATCGGCGCTGCGGTGTTCACCGTCCATGGCGTGCCGATCACGCTCTCCACCGCCGGTGGCGCGTTGATCGCCGGTCTGGTCTTCGGCTGGTTGCGCTCGATTCACCCGACCTTCGGCAGAATCCCCGAGCCCACCGTCTGGTTCATGAACTCGGTGGGCTTGAACGTCTTCATTGCCGTGGTCGGCATCAATGCCGCGTCGGGCTTCGTCCATGGCCTGCAGACCCTGGGTGTGAGCCTCTTCCTCTGGGGCATCTTCGCCACCTCGGTGCCGCTGATCCTCGGGATGTTTATCGCGCGCTACGTCTTTCGTTTCCATCCCGCCCTGGTGTTGGGTTGCTGCGCCGGTGCGCGAACCACCACCGCCGCGCTGGGGATGATCTGCGAGACCGCTAAAAGCAACGTCCCGGCCCTGGGTTACACCGTGACCTATGCCGTCGGCAACACATTGCTGACCATCTGGGGAATGGTGCTGATCGTCATTCTTTCCTGAGATTGCCCTTCCGTATTCCCGTGCGGCCACTGGGTCGCACGTCAGACAAGGCCCCGTTCATGACCCATGATTACAGCCAATACGCAGCGCTGAGCCCCTTTGAACTCAAGGATGAACTGATCAAGGTGGCGAGCAGCCGAGAAAATCGCCTGATGCTCAACGCCGGTCGCGGCAACCCGAACTTTCTTGCCACGCTGCCGCGCCAGGCGTTTTGCCAACTGGGGTTGTTTGCCAACCACGAGGCCGAGCTGTCGTTTTCATTCCTGGGCAATGGCATCGGCGGCTTGCCGAAAGTCGAGGGCATCGAAGCGCGCATGGACCGCTTTCTGGCCGACAACGCCAGCCAGCCAGGTGTTGATCTGCTGATGAAAATCACCAGTTACGTGCGCGACCAACTGGGTCTGGACGGCCCGGCGTTCCTCCATGAAATGGTCGAAGGCATCCTGGGCTGCAACTATCCGGTACCGCCGCGCATGCTGAGCATCAGCGAGAAAGTGGTGCGTGAGTATCTGGTCAAGGAAATGATCGGCGGCACCGTCTCGCGGGACGACTTCGATATTTTCGCGGTCGAAGGCGGCACGGCGGCCATGACCTACATTTTCAACAGCCTCAAGGAAAACAAGATCATCCACGCGGGCGATAAGGTGGCGATCGGCATGCCGACGTTCACGCCTTATTTCGAGATTCCGGTGCTGGAAGATTACGGTCTGGAGGTCGTGCATATCGACGCTTCACCGGAGCTGGACTGGCAGTATCCGCAGGCCGAACTGGACAAGCTGCTGGACCCGGCGATCAAGGTTTTCTTCGTGGTCAACCCGAGCAACCCGGCGTCGGTGCGCATCGATGACCGCAGCCTGGCTTATATCGCCGAGTTGGTGGAAAAGCAGCGCCCGGATCTGTTCATCATCACCGATGACGTGTACGGCACCTTTGCCGACAACTTCACCTCGCTCTTTGCCACCTGCCCACGCAATACGGCCCTGGTGTACTCGTTCTCCAAGTACTTCGGTTGCACCGGTTGGCGCCTGGGGGTGATTGCGCTGCACAAGGACAATATCCTCGACCAGCAAATCGCCGCGTATGACGAGGATAAGCACGCCGCGCTCAACCTGCGTTACCAGACGCTGGTGCCCGATACCTCGAAATTGAAGTTTATCGACCGGCTGGTGGCGGATAGTCGCTCAGTGGCGCTGAACCACACCGCCGGCCTGTCGACGCCTCAGCAAGTGCAGATGGTGTTGTTCTCGTTGTTTGCCCTGATCGACAGTACCGACAGCTACAAGCAGGTTCTGAAAAAACTGATTCGTCAGCGTCACCATGCCCTTTACCGTGAGCTTGGGGTGGCTATTCCGGTGGACGCGTTCGAGGTGGAGTACTACACGCTGCTGGACTTCGAGCAGATCACCGAAGAGTTGTACGGTGAGGCGTTTGCGCGTTGGGTTCATGACAATGTCGACCCGAATACGCTGTTGTTTCGGATCGCTGATGAGACGGGGATCGTTATGCTCCCGGCCACGGGGTTTGGCACCAAGAAGCCGGGTGGGCGTTTGTCCCTGGCCAATCTCAACGAATATGACTACGCCAATATCGGCAAGGCTTTGCGCAAGCTGGCGGATGGTGCTTACGAGCACTATAGGGCGTCGCTGGAGAAGTGAGGGTCATCTGAAGGCATCTCAATCGGCGCGCAGTTGAGCTTGGATCGTTCTTTCTGCGTCGCTGGATCAGCCGAGGGGGATCCGGACTCGCTTGAGCGTTTGGTGTTAACAGCAGAGCCTAACTGAGATGAGGAAGCCTGAAAACTATCAGAACAGATAGGTTTACTAGTGTCGGAAAGCTGTTAGGTTTCGATTGCCTCACCACACTATTTATTGCAGATGAAGCGCTAAATTTTCTATTTTTAATGCGGTTCGTCGTGTGCTGATAAATATTAATACGGTGTGTAAAGAGAATACTTGGCTACTCAATGTAACTTCGCGCGCTGTCGCTGTTCCGCAGTTTTATGAGTCATACAGACTCGATGGCTATAACAGCGCGGACAATAAGGTACGGCTACGGGATCATCTGTGGATTGACGGAGTGAGGATTGAATATGAAAGCTGATTTGACCTTTGACTGGCTGTTTCTGGCAGGCATCGGCAACTCCGGGCCAACGCATTGGCAGCGCTATTGGGAGGCCGAGCACACCAATACCCTGTGGCTGGAGCATCGCGACTGGGATAGCCCCAGTCGTGACGAGTGGGTCGGGGAGTTGCAGCAATTGCTTTCGACCCGTCAGCGCCCGGTGGTGGTGGTCGCTCATAGCCTGGGCTGCCTGTTGCTACTGGAGTGGGCGGCGGAATATGCGCCCGCTTCGAATAAGGTTTTGGGGGCATTTCTGGTGGCGGTGCCGGACCCTCGCAGTACCAGGTTTCCCCAGGAAGCCACTGGCTTTCGCCCGGCCGAGGATTTTACCAGCCGCTTGCCGCTGACTATGATCGCCAGCGAAAACGACCCCTATGGCGCCTTGGAATATGTCCAGCACAGCGCCCGGCAGTTGGGTTGCGAGTCTGTGAACGTCGGGGCGCAGGGACACATCAACGGCAAGTCGGAGTTGGGTTACTGGCACCCGGGATTCAGTCTTCTGCAAGATTTTACTCGGTCGCTGATCGCTTGAGCCGCCCTGCGTAGGCGTCTGATCGGGCGCCTGCGTGGTCCTGCCGATCAGGTCGACGATAGGTCTGCACGTACTACGCCTTTGTCCACATCTCACCTGTTTGCCTCGACGTTATCACCCCTGGTGCAGTGGGCGCGGCCTTCAGTCAATCGCCTCGTATTCAATCTAGACCTGGATGATCTGCATGGACAGTGCTTGCACCACTGCGGCGTTGCGGCTGGTCACGCCAAATTTTCTGCGGATGTTCTTGAAGTGAAAGTCCACATTGGCTTCCGAACAATTACAGATATTGGAGATCTCCCAACTGGTTTTGCCAATTGCACTCCATTGAAGGACTTCTTTTTCACGTCTGGTCAGTCGAACCTCATTGGCCGGCTTGGGCACGCAGAGAAATTTCAGGGCGCTTTGCAAGGCGGTGTCCTTGAGCCAGGAGAGTTCGTGCCAATTCGCCTGGATCACCACTTTGGCGGTGTGCTCATCGACCCCATCGATGCTCAGGCCAAAAGTGCCGAACTGACCTTGGGGGCCATGCAGGGCCAAGGTCACGCCATTGATCAGAGCATGGCTGCCGGCTTTTTCGCGCAGCTCCCGCTGATTGCTACTGGTGTACAGCTGATCGGTCCATATCACAGGCAGAACACTGTGCATGCAGTGCCGCTCCAGCGGGTCGATAGTGGCGTAACCGGCGCGATCATAGGCCTCGATCCAGGATGTCGGGAAATCGCCAATAACCAGGGCACTGCGACAGTCGGCCTTGATGCTGGATCTCAAACAGAACAGAAAACGGCTAAACCCCAGGCACAAGACCCGCTCCTTCATGCAAGTCCGCCATTCGTTAATTGTGCTGATCCGATTGAGGTCCGAGAACGATTCGATGGGTGGTGGTGTTGCTGTAGAAGAGCCACAAGCTGGCCGGCAGCAGCATCCCTGAAAGTGTTCTTCAGGGCGCACAGGTGTCATTGGCGCTGGCCTTCAACCACCGGCGCAGCTCCGTCTTCAGGAGCTCGCCGTAGCTGTTCCTGAGCAGCACGCTGCGCAGGTCTGTCGGGTAGATGGGCGCGTCGCCATAGATAATGGTTTTGATCCCCCCGCCGTCGTAGCCTTGGTGGCGAGCTTGCTCGACCATATGCGTGAACATGGCGGGCGTCACGAACAGCGTGATATTGCCGAACCCACTCGCCAGCTCGAACAGTTCCTCGGCCTTGAAGTCGCGGGACTCCGGGACGATATGGCGAGCAGCCCGGCGTACATGGATCAGGCTGTAGAGTCCGGCACAGTGAGACATCGGTGCCGCATACACCACGACCTCATCGGCGTCGAGCGGATCGACATCGGGCGAACAGCCCTGCGACATGGCCGTCAAGTTGCCGTGGCTGAGCATCACTGCCTTGGCGTCGCCTGCGCTGTTGGAGGTGTAGAACAGCCAGGCGAGGTCGTCGGCGCGACGCGGATACGGTGTGTCGGGCGGCGAAGGGATCGAGGTGAGTGCACCCATGTCCTCTCGATCCAGTTCGTGGCAACCCAGGGGGAGCCTCTCGGGGGAGAACACCTGGCCGCCGTCGGTGAAAATCAGCCGGGCGTCGGCGTTGCCGACGATCCAGCCGGCCTCGACGGGGTGCAGTTTGCAGTCGATCGGCACCGCCACGGCGCCGGCCCACCAGATGGCGTAGAGCAGTTCGAGGTATTCGCAGCAGTTCTGCATAAACAGGGCGACGCGGTCGCCGGGAGCGATACCGTGCTCGTCGATCAGATAGGCGGCCCGGTGTCGGACCAGGGCGACAAAGGCGCCGTAGTTGGTGACGGGCTGCTGCCCTTCGAACAAGGCCGGACGCTTCGGGTATCGAAGGCCGGCTTCATCCAGCCAGTTGGCGATATTCATGCTCGGCTCCTGCGTGCCAATGGCTTCCAAATCCATCTTTGAGTCCTTCTGAACTGGCTTTTAAAACCCGTCTCTCCGCGGAGCTATCTGTTCTACAACCCTATGGAGAAGGCAATCAACCTCCCTTTAATGCCTTGCAACCAAGACAAATGAGTGTTCAACAAGAAGGGTGGGCAACCATAGGTGAGCAGGAGCTTGCGGCAGACAAATCCTGATCCCATCAAAACGCGGGTGCCGTTGAGATGGCCGATATACTTTGGCTTACATTAAATGGCTGGCGGGCTTTAAAATATCGGTCATTTTTTACGATTTCTGTTAGGTGGGCTTACATGTCGGCCGTTCCCCCCCTTAGTTGTCTCCGTAGCTTCGAGGCCGTCGCCCGGTTAGGCAGCGTGACGCTCGCGGCCACGGAACTTCATGTGACGCACTCGGCGATCAGCCAACAGATCAAGGTGTTGGAGGAGTTGGTCGGTATCAACCTGTTCATTCGCGAGGGGCGTGGCTTGCGGGTGAATGAGCATGGTCGCCTGTACTCACTGCAAATCCGTCAGTCGTTGGGTGCCATTGCCGAGGCCACTCATCTGGTCCAGGCGCGGCCCAAGGCTTCCGAATTGGTGGTCGCGGTGATGCCTTCATTCGGGCGTTCCTGGCTGTTACCCAGGATCGGGCGGTTTCAGCAGCACTATCCGCATATCACCGTGCGCTTGCAGGCCAGCCTGACGATATCGAATCTGCTTCAGGAGTCGGTTGATATCGGCGTGCGTATGGGGCGTGGCGACTGGGAGGGATTGGAAAAGCGTCTGATGTTCCACGACGATATGGTGGTGATCGCCGCTCCCGACTTCAATGGTGGGCAGCTACCGATGACACCGGCGGAGATTGTCGCCAGCACGATCATTTTCACGATGGACTCCTGGCAACCTTGGTGTGAGGCAGCCGGCCTGCTGGATGTCAATGTGCCCCGTGCGGGCTTGTGCAGCAATGATTCCAACCTGGTACTGGAGGCTGTGCGTCTGGGGCAGGGTATCGCGTTGGTCCGCCGGAGCCTGGTGCACGATGCCATCGTGCGAGGTGAACTGGTCCAACTGACTGAATACGCGTGCCCTTATGCCTACCCCTATTGGTTGGTATTGCCGGTTCAGGAGCACTTGGAAGCCAAGCAGCATCAGTTTTCCGCATGGCTGTTTGCGGAGGTGGAGCGCTATGTGGCAGAGGTCGAGCAACTTCGTGAGTCGTAGCGGGGTCTCTAACGCGTAGCCTCTATCTCCCTTCAAACCCTGTTTTTACCTGTTCAACATTATGGGCCATTACAAAAAACAGCAGCCACCGAAAGCGGTGGCTGCCAATGGCAATTGCACTGCATGCGCACGGTGGGCTTTGCTACCGGCAGATCAGAAATCCAACCGCCACCTGCGCTAGTTCGATCACACGAGCGGTGCTCTACGGTGATGCGTGATGGTCTGAGGTCGAGCCCTCAAGCAGCGCATCCACCACAGCTTTCGCCATCTCTACCGAGTGAAACATCCCCCAGAACAGAGAGCGTTCCACCGGATTCGTATGCAGGCTGATTTCGTCTCCATTCAGTTCGGCTACGGCGAGCAATTTTGAAACGTAGGTCAGTGCGTCCTGAGCGTGGACACCTGGCTGGATGGCAAAAATCGTAGGTCTGAACGGGTCATCGTAATCGATGGTTTTAGAGAGGGTTAGACCGAGGGTATCGAGCAGGCGGGCCGCATCCGGTCGCGTTGATTTCACAGGAACGTTGGAAGCGGGAGGTGGATCGGGGGTGATTTTTTTAACCATGGTAAATCTCCTTGTCAACGCCGGCCCAAAAC
>NZ_JACAQA010000042.1 GCF_013385425.1 Pseudomonas gingeri
CGGAATTAGTTGACCACTACAGACGTATCTATTTGCTCTAAATAAATACATCCCCTTTTCACCCCATACTCAACGCCCGCCTTGGAAACGGGGGGCGCTTTATTGGCTGGCGACCTCAACCATTCGGAGGGTTGCCCGCCGCTGACGATAGTTGATTAGACGGGGATTTGCCCTCCAACAAGGCATCCACCACCGCACGCGCCACCTCCACCGAATGCAGCATGCCCCAGAACAACGCCCGTTCTACCGGGTTGGTGTGCAGGCTGATTTCGTCGCCATTGAGTTCCGCGGTTTCGAGCAGATTGGAAACGTAGATCAGGGCGTCCTGGGCGGTGATGCCGGGTTGGATGGCGAATAGCGTGGGTTTGTAGGGGGCTTCGGGGGTGACGGGTTTGGAGCTGGTGAATGCGAGGGTATCGAGCAAACGCGGCGTGCTGGCCGGGGCTAGCTCGGATTCGTTGGACGGAGTGTCCGGGAGCTTACTCAGGTATGTCTCTTTATCCGCAGTGCTGAGAGCTTTGCGAACGGTCGGTGGATCGGGGGTAATTTTCTTGGTCATGGTGACCTCCCTATTCAAATTTAGGAGTTCGCCATTTCGTTTCCACGCGAAGGGTGGCGAACTGTGCGCGGGGTGGAAAACCGGAGAATAGGAACCCGGTACACCATAGGTGTCCCACGCACAGCCCGCCATAAAGCGAAGACAAAAAAGCCGCTTATGCGGCCATGTGCGCCGATTCCTTTACGAGTTTCCACACCCGTGTCGCTGAATTTGCAGCGACACTTGAACAGTAGCCTCGACGTTTGGCGCACGCAATATTCTCCCATGCCTGAAACGTGTGGGAAATATGAGTTTTTCTGGAAGGCTATTTCGCGTATTAATTATGAGGGAGTGCCAGACGGACTTCCCTGAACAAGACAAAATGCCCCAAAGGGAACTGGACTGGGATTGTAGTGGTCTAATGAAACCGGACACCCATTTAGGCGAGAATACCCGCCAGATCGAGGTGTCAGATGACCAAACAACGCCGTACCTTTTCCGCTGAATTCAAACGCGAGGCTGCCGACCTCGTGCTCAAGCAAAATTACAGCTTCATCGAGGCCAGCCGCTCGCTCGGCGTTGGCGAATCGGCACTGCGCCGTTGGGTCGACCAGCTCCAGCAGGAGCGCACAGGCGTCACCCCACAGAGCAAGGCGCTAACTCCAGAGCAGCAAAAAATCCAGGAGTTGGAAGCTCGGATCGCCCGCCTTGAGCGCGAGAAATCGATACTAGGCACTGTACGAAAAGAAATGTCGTAGACACCGCCGCCAGCAAGCCAGTGTGACCATCGCGGCGAAGCTTTCCGCCAGCTTGCAATAGCGTGTTCCCAGGCGGCGGTGTTCCTTAAGCCAACCAAATAGCCGCTCTATCACATTCCGCTGCCGATATTTGGGCTTGTCGAAGAGACGCGGCAAGCCGGGCTTTGGCTTGCGTTTCATGTCCCGCAGGGGAATCACCGGCTGCATTCGATAACGATCGCAGTACCGGCGCAACGAGTCAGCGTCATACCCCTTGTCTGCCAAGAGCCAGCGGCATCGCTTGCGTGGTCTACCGCGACCAGAGGGGATGTGGACACCATCGAGCAGCGGTTGAGCATGTGAAATGTCGCTTGCCTGACCACCAGAGAGGGTGAAGTGGAGCGGTATGCCTCGGGCGTCGCAGACCATGTGAACTTTCGTCGTCAGTCCACCCCGACTTCGTCCAAGTGCGTGGTCCGCTGGTTCTTGCGCCCCCCTTTTTTGCCTGCGCCGGAAGAGGCTCGGGTGGCTTTCACTGCCGTTGAGTCGATGCACCAGGTATTCAGGTCGATCAGACCTTGCGCATTAAGTTTAACGTGTAGCCGCTTGAGCATCTTGTTGAAGGTGCCCTGGTTTCGCCAGTCTCGAAATCGCTGATAGACCGTCGACCAAGGCCCAAATCGCTCAGGCATGTCCCGCCATGCTGCACCGGAGCAAAGCACCCACAGCACGCCGTTGAGCATCAAGCGGTCGTCAACTCTTGGGCGCCCGGTGCGCCGATGTTCAGCAAAAAGATCAGCGACTATTTCCCAGTCTGCGTCGGAAAGTTCGTATCGTTTGGGCATGGCAGAGTCCTTCGCCTAAATGGCAAGAACTCTACGGAAACTCAGGCCGTCAGGGGTCGCGATGGGGTTTCAAAGGTTTTCATACAAAATCTAAAAAAGGCTACCGCGCTCTTGATGTCGGAAGATCTCGAGCGTACGCGCTGATCAATCAGTTAAGCGTCCATGAGCCAGTTGATTGCTTGTGCGAGGTGTTCGAAGTCACTCGCTCGAGTTACTACGCACATCGTCTCAGACGGCTAACCCCGGACGTTGAGCGGCTCAGGCTGCGTAGTCGAGTGAACGAGTTGTTCACCCGGGGACGAAGTGCGCCGGGCAGCCGGAGCATCACGGTCATGATGCAAGAAGAGGGTGAGCAAATCGGGCGGTTCAAGGTACGCAGCCTGATGCGCGAGCTGGAACTGGTCAGCAAGCAGCCGGGATCACACGCCTACAAAAAAGCGACGGTGGAGCGGCCTGATATCCCGAACATCTTGAACCGTGAGTTTGATGTCGAGGCGCCCA
>NZ_JACAQA010000043.1 GCF_013385425.1 Pseudomonas gingeri
CGGGATCAGTTGACCACTACAGTTGTTAGGTGAACGCCCATTTTTTGGATTAAAAATGACTCCCGCCCGAATGACACTAAACTTAAGATCCGATAGGACGATGTAAACTGAAGGGCGAGATCGACCTGGAAAGCCGAGCAATTTGGCGGCACCGATACAAGGTGTGTGATTCGCATGGCAATGGCAACTGTAGTGGTTGGCCATTGACTATGGACTAAGACTCGCTCAAAAAGCCCTGTTTTTTGCGAATATGAGCCTGCACAGACTACTACCTTATCAAATCATAATGTTCTAAACACATAGTGATTCTGCTCAACAGCACATCAAACCCAGAAAAATCAATGGTATCTTTGTTAGCCACAACTACCTTACTCGCGAATATTTCTTTACCGAACTCGGTGTTCTTATCCATGTTATTTTCAGGATTAAACGACTTCCCCGAAATTTTAATATTACGTGTCGCTGGACTGAAGAGGCTTTCAATTGCCGAAAACTCTCCTTTGGGGCCTAAGGGATTCAGCACCACATAGAGATTTTTAGTAACATGAATAAAGTCTGCTTTTCGAAATTCACTCTTGCTCAATGTATCAGGGTAAGGAGTTCCGGAAAGCTTCCCTTTTAGCAATCCGTCGATACTATTGAAGCCCGAATCGTTATCTAATACAACAACCACAGGATTTTTCGGTTTCGGCGCATTATAAAATTTGTAATGTTCCTCAAATGAATTAAGGAATACATGAAGGTAAGACGTGCCGCCGTAGAGCTGTAGCAAAAAACGGGTGCGTTCGGTGTAGTTCATGAACGAGACCAGTAGTTTATAAGGGTTTGCTGCAGATTTAGGTATGGCTAACCGTGGATATTTCAGGGCAAGCTTGTTCAGAGCAGATTTCAAATAAACGTTATCAGTTTTCCCTTCACATAGTATTGTTGCAGTCTCATTACCATAAAAATGGCGATAGTATAAGAAACGACTGAATACTACCTCTCTCCCTGTCAAAAGTTTGCGCGTATTGATTAGATGATTGGACAATGCGTATTCTGGATTCAGCGGAGGATGCTGTCTCAAACGATTAAAATAATCAATTTGATCAATGAAATTTAGCTGACCCTGGAGTTCAAAAATATTCCCTTCAATAAATTTTCCGTCAACCTTTTTAGTAAATGATCCACTTTTGAATAATGAGTGGCATTGAGACCTTACTGTTCTCCAGTATTCATATCTTGTGTTTGGCTTTTTGTTTACAATCAGACCGGTAACGTCTTGACGCGAATCCATATATTGAATTCTTGTCTTTTTATGGTTGAGCTCAAAGCCGGCGCGTTTGATTTCGCTTTTGAGCTTTTTTCCAGGGGTATAGCTTCCTACATCTTCTTTCATTATTTGCGAAGGAAACACTTTTTCTCTGGTGGAAAAAGTCAGATCGTCAGCGTACCTAGAATACGTACATGAGTGGGACCGCGCCAACGCCGCAAGCCTTATGTCTAAAATATTTGTAATAAGATTAGTGATTACAGGAGAGCAAGGACTACCCTGCGGTAGTTTATTATCATGACATGCAATTTGTGCGATGGCTGTAGCAATGTCTGGGTTTAGACAGAACTCTCGATTAGTTATGAAAAAACCTCTAACTCGCCCAAAATTAAAACTATCAAAAAAATCTTTCAGGTCCACATTGAGAATATTTTTCTTATGCAGATGCATCATGGCATTTGTAATGATCGAGCGCTTGCGCACGAAGCCGTGTGAAAGTGTAGATTTTGAATCACTCCCTCCCACCCAAGCTTTCTCTATTTCTTCACTACAGTCCTGCAACAACAGAGAAAGAGAAGTCTGCAATGCTTTCAGTCGTTCAGATGGAGCGTAGATCGTGCGAGTTCCGCCGCTCTTTTTCGGAATTGTAAAGCTTTGATACTGTGTTGAAGGCTTGAGTTTATATAATAGATAAGTGAAGGCTGCTGGTTTAAAACCCAAAAGCAGTGCAAGCTCAGACTTCGTACGCACAGCTCGAAGAGCGTCTACTTTTCTCATTTTATCGCTTCAAGCGGAGGGGGAAGGTGGCTTATGGGCACTCTTACGCTACTGTAGGGACTGTCAAGAAGCGACAAGTCTCATAGGGGGCAATCCTTTCGGACAATTTTTCCACTGATCGCGATACGCGATCCAAAATCTGCCCATAAGCCACTTCAGAAGATAGCAAATAGCTAGCACACTTTCAAGCCTTACCTTCAGTTGAGACTGTAGCGTATGAAGGGGTATATATTGTGGCTCCAAGATGTAGAGACTAACCAAAGTACGCTAAAATCCGACCTCATCAACAACATATATTGATACTTTGGTTGCTAGCCTAGCGACTGTCCACTTGTGGCCGATTGCCGCCAGTCACACTGGACATCTGAGAAAAATGGGACGGCGGGCTCAACCGGTCAGTGCAACAAGATGCTGTAAGCGATCAGCCGACGTCTCAGGATAGAAAATAAATCTGTCACATTTTCACTACAAGCGATATGAACTTTCTGGCGCGGACTGGGGCATAGATCGCCGATCTTTTTACTACATATCGGTGCACCGGACGCCCGAGAGCTGATGCCCGCTTGATGCTCAACGGCGTGCTGTGGGGGCTTTACTCGAGCGCAGCCTGGCGGGACATGCCCGATCGATTCGGCCCGTGATCAATGGTCTATCAGCGATTTCGAAGCCCTGCGCCGCCCCGCCTGCTGGAGCTGTTGCAGCGCCAGCGCTGGAAAACGAGCGCGACAGTCGGTGACCGCTAATATTTCGCGCTCCATGCTGCAACGTAAGATAAAACTTTACGGCATCGTGCAGCCGAACCATCTGGAATGAATTACAACAGCCATCAGGCCATCATTCAAGAATCAACTCGGACCGGAAAATGTCCCGATTTACAACGTCGCGGTTTTCTCATCATCGTGAATTAGGATACAAATAATTTCAGACCCACTTGCTCACTCGAAGCTTCTGAAAAGCTCCGTTGCCTCATCATCGGAAAGCCCCCTCATGAACAGTTCATAGCTTTTCATTTCCTCTGCCGTAGGAACGGTGAAGTCTGGAATCGCCCGAATTCCATCAGCAATGTCCCTGCGAGAAATATTTCCCTGAATAATCATGCCGCTATTCATCTGATACTCCAGCGAGCCGCATTCCCGGTTCATGTACCCCACAGTACCACCCACCATCATCGCGCTAGGACGCTTCCTGACCTCATGCTTGGCGAGGGCGACACGTAGGGTCTCCAGCCTAATGAAAAGGAAATTGATACGCGCCAGATCGTCCTCCAGCGCCTTCACAAGCGAGGGGTCATCAATCAGAGCCTGAACCTCATCCGCCCTTTGTAGAGCTGTGTAGTTGATATATCCCCGGTCGCGGTTGAGGTCTTTGAGCTTTAGGTGAAGTCCTGAATTCTCAGCAGTTTTGACGTAGCCTTTGGCTTTCTCAATCCACGTTCGCATGACCTCATAAGCGCTGAAAATCCACATCTGTGACTGAGCGGCAAGGAAGACCGAGTCATAGGGGTTGGAGGTTTCGTTGAATTTCGCACGGAGGTAGTCGTACTCCAAATCCATCACGAATTCATCGACGATGGTCAGGTTCATCGACTGACTGACAAGGTTCATATCCGTGCTGAAGAATTTCAGCGATGTCAGAGACTCACCCAATGCGTATTGGGGAATCTGATCTGGGTGGAGATAGGAAGGCACATAGTCCCTGTCATGGCCGTAGTCATCGTCAATCATGAGCGCCCTCCCCCGTGTGGGATCCTATTATTCAATTGATCCGCAATCAGTTTTTAACTCATCAAGAATGTCTTGCGAAATATCAACACCTGGAGACGTATTTTGGAAGACTACAAGCCGAAGGAAATAGGAATGACATGCCTGAGAATGCCGTGCGTGGTGTTGGGCACAATACCTCTTTCAGTTACCCGGCTCTGGGGGAAGCTCAATGACGCATTCGTCGCCGAACCAAGCTGTAATCTGCCGAAGCGCATTTGGACTGAGCAGTTGGGTAAACAATAGTGCCAAACGTATTTTTGGACGTGAGCACGCCACGTAGAAGAGGTTGCGATTGTTTTCGAATCGCGCACGCTTATCCGCAGGAGGCCCAGCCTGACACCATTCGAGCATTTCAGCGAAGTTGTACTCGTTCCAGCCGCGTCCCAGGACAACGACCACATTCTCAAACTCAGCTCCCTTGACCCCATGCTTGGTCGCGAAGGGCGTGTGCCCATCGATGAACTCATCAAGTGCTATCAATTCACGATAAGGTACCCCGCGCAACTTTCGCAGCTGCGTAACCCGCCGAGGTTCTTCGTCACTCACCTCTTCCCCAGCAGCCTCCAACCTTTGCTCGTTCCGCACCACGGCATCGGGCAATTGCATTTGGGGCACCCTGCGGAGGTGATCAATTACGTCGCCAATGGTTCCTGTCAGCCTCAGCTCGTCCAGTGTGTCCATGGCTTCGACCCACGCCACTTTATCGCCATGCTGACGGATTGTTGGACGGTCACTCGCCAGGTGTTTGAACATTTCGCCATAACGGCGCTGAGCGTATGCCGCGCAAGCGGGTTCAAGATGATCAGTAAGGTACTTTATGTGCGGATCTTCTTTTTTTAACCACGACTCATTGAACCGCCCAAATATCGGTGGAATGGACTCGTAGCCCTGCTCCCGGGCAATGCCGCTATGGTTGAGGATCAAAATCTTGGTTTTCTTGGGAGAGAAGTCCCATCCTTCAGCGATGAGCTGCGCTTTCAGGTATAAAAAATATGCACGTGCAGCATCAGGGCTAGTATCACCTTTCCAATGCCCACCACCCTGTCCTGTTCGTCTAACGCCAGGCCAACCATTGGTGTGAAACACCCGAGCCTCACCGATCAATTCGGGGTCACTCACCATCTGAAGTAATTCCGGCCGCATGTGATTGAGTACGTCGACAATACGAGAGGCAGATCGGAAATTTGCGTTTTTGTCGATCACCTGAAGAGCTTCATGTTCAACCAAACCACAACCTGAACCGTAGATTTTTTGCCAATGATCCCCAAAGAGACCAATCAATGGCCCCTCTGCACGATCCAAAAACCATGACCGTAACGCTTCGAAGAACTGCTCATCGGTGTCCTGATACTCGTCGATAAACAAAATGGGATATCGCGAGGTGATCACCGCCCTGAATTTCTGCGACGGTAACGCTTGAATCATCAAGGTGAGCACATCTTCATGCCGAATTGAGACTTCTTCGTCAGAGACCCTAGGGATGCCCATTTCGTAATGGATTCGTCTCCCGCCTATGCCTCCCAGAGGTTCAAAGCGCTCTCGCCAAAAGTCTTGGCCACTGAGGAAGGTCCGAAGCGAGGTCTGAAAATCCTTGAGAACAGACCAGCAGAAGCCATGCACCGTCTCTGCTCGGATCGCAGGGTGGGCCTGGAAACGAGAGATGATTTCGTCTTTCGCAACGTTGGTATAGGTGATGCACGCAATCTGCTGCCCCTGACGGACCAAGGCAGTTCCCCTACGTTCGATCAGAAGGCTCAGAGCCTTCTCCAGAGAGTACGTTTTGCCCGCACCTGCTCCGGCTTCGAGTCGAAAACTTTGGCCTTCGTCGAGACATGCGAACATGCGTTCTAGTGCTTGTCGACCGGCAATATCTGCTGGGCTCTCCTGACGGTTAGGCATCACCATTGCCTCTTTCAGCGGCTATTACCTGGCCGGCAGCCTCTGCGACGGCGGCCATTGCTTGGACAGCTACCTGTGCATCGACGACCGGAGCGCCAACGGCTAACCATCGCAATCCTTCTGCGATATATCTAGGCACCGCCCAATTCGTATCCTCAATCGCATATTTCAGAGCGAACTCAGATTTTTTCTGATCAGCCGCAAGCCCATAAGCCAAAAGCGCTGCATCACCTTGGCCTAAATCAAATCGGCCCAGATTTGCCAGAATGAAGGCGTCCTCAAAACTCCTTCCCGATGGTCCATCGGCCACCTCAGGTACCTGGTACGCCAGGCGCCTAGTTCCCTTCGTCCTCTCTGCCGACGTTTTTGCAAGCAGTTGCGTCGGAGAGATGTTGGGTTCAAACCAGTCCTTGAGGCATCCATTGCTGGTGAACTGGCCTTCTGCTACGGGACAAGCCTTTCGTTTGTTGTCCGCGTTTGGCTTAACGGAATCGATATCCGTCACAATCAGGGTACGCAGCTCCAGGAAGGAGAGAAGGTCATGGAATCGGTGCGCATACGCCCCACCAACTTCCATCACAGTCACGTATTGACTCGCAAGCTTAGGCTCGCCGACCGCGGCTGCGTCAGTTTTGGCAATCATGGTCGGCAGAAGCAGACGCTCAGATGTGCCTTCAACCAAAATTGCCTTGTCTGCAAAGAACAGATCACAGCGCGTGAGCGTGAGGTACTGGTACAGAAAGTCTCTATCCGGCAGGGACACGCCCCCCATCCCCTGTCTGAGGTCCTTGATTTTTGACTGCCGGATACCGTGTTCATCGGCCGCTGACAAGAAGTAACGCATGGTTTCAAAGCGCGCCTCGTTGGCCATATGCGGAGAGTGAGTGGAAATCACAAACTGCACTGGCCATGGCCGACTGTCGTTCAGCTGCTTCTCAAACTCCCCTTTGATCAGATGGAGCTGACGGATGAAGACCTCCTGCATCTGGGGATGCAAGTGTGCTTCAGGCTCTTCGATGAAAATGAGGTGGACACTTGCCGCTGCTGGCGTTGCCTGGAACTCCCTGAAAAATTTCAGCAACTGAAGAAGGATGTATACCAGGTTGCGAACGCCTAAACCGTTGTAGCTCTCCGGCAAAGTCAGCCCATTTACGCCCCGATACCTAACCTGCGTATGGTCTTTAAGCAGCCGCTCGACATCAAAGGTCGTGACGGTAGTAAGGCCGGGATCATCGAGCCCCGGGTATCCAAACAGCTCGAATGTCGGGAGTAGGGATGTCAGGCCGGCATTGAAGCCGTCATGAAGATCTTTCTGAATTTTTTCAACGGCACCGTGAAGTTGTTCAGCGGTTGTGCGCTTTTGAGGATCAGTCGGATCCGTCAAGGCCGACTGGAAAAGCACCTCAACCACTTTGCCAAGAACATCGCGCTCCCGATGCGTGTCGTCGTCCAGTCCGCGTTGCGCATTGATAAATCCTCCGCGGATCAGGGTGGTGAGAGATCTGAGTTCAAGATCCTTTCGATTCGTGGGGTCGTTAGGGTCGACAGCTTCAAGTCGAGCCTCGTAAGACGATGCTAGGCGTACCTTGATCAGGTTAAAAAACGCAGACCGCTCAAGTTGTTCATCTCCGGGCAGCGGAATTGCCTCAAACAATGAATCCAGAGCTGTAGGTTTCGACCCATACGTGAGGACGATGCGTGCGCACGAACAATCTGGATCAAGATCCACAATGCACTCGCTGAGCGAACCCAGATCTGGCGCGTTGATGTCGTAAGAAATGTCCAGCGTGACTTGGACCGCTGGAAGCATGGCTGCGACGTCGGCACGGGGAACACCATTATGCAACGCATCAAATGCTGTCCAAAACCGCTCGTGGCAGCCGAGGGAAAAGTCCTCCAATTTGAAAGAGGGCACCCTGTCCGAGAGCAGCCGACGAAACACCTCGGCAATAGACGTTTTGCCACAATTGTTCCGCCCGACAATCAAAGTGGTTCCAGCTTCAAGCCCAAGACTGACGTCTTGAAGCAACCTGAAATTCTGAATCTCAACGCGCTCGATCTGCATGATGTCCCTACCGTGAAATCGTATGGCCATCAATGTAGATGCAAACGCAGAGTAGTCAATACCGACTCAAAAATGCACTCTGACGTCGACGATTAAAGTTCTCTCGTGAACGAGCCCCATGAAAGACAGGACACCGTTCCCCCCTTAAGATAAGGGATAGGCAAACGGGTATGTTTATGACTAACAGCAACGATAAGGGTGGCGAGCTGCTCGGCCAGGAACGCCGACGCCGCTGGAGTACCGACCAGAAGCTGGCCATGGTTCGCGAGAGCCTTGAGCCTGGGCAAAGCGTGTCCGTGGTTGCCCGGCGCAACGGCATCAACGCCAACCAGCTGTTCCTGTGGCGCAAGCTGTACCAGGACGGAAGCCTGTCGGCGGTTAGTGCTGGCGAGGCCGTGGTGCCGGCGTCTGAGCTGAGTGATGCACTCAAACAGATCCGCGAATTGCAACGGATGTTGGGCAAGAAGACGATGGAAGCGGAAGTCCTCAAAGAGGCCGTGGAGATCGCCCGGTCGCGAAAATGGATTGCGCACTCACCCTTGTTGCCGGGGGACGACCAGTGAAACTGGTCAGCGAATGTCTCGGTGTGTCGCGCTCGCAATTAACGGTTCGAAGCAAGCAATCGATATCGCCCGTCGCACGGCGAGGCCGGCTCGTGAACGATACGGAATTGGTCGCCGAGATTAAGCAGCAAGTCAGCGAACTGCCCAGCTATGGCTACCGTCGTGTCTGGGGCTTGTTACGCCGCGCACGTGAAATCCAGTTGCTGCCCGCCATCAACGTGAAGCGGGTTTACCGGGTCATGCGTGATCACAACCTGCTACTTGAACGTCGCATCAAACAGCCTGGCGTACCGCGCCGGCATGAAGGCCGTATTGCCGTGAAAACCAGTGATACACGCTGGTGTTCGGACGGCTTTGAGTTCCGTTGCGACGATGGTGCAAAACTGAGCGTGACCTTTGCCCTGGACTGTTGTGATCGAGAGGCTATCGGCTGGGTTGCGAGCCCGACCGGCTACAGCGGCGATGACATCCGAGACTTGATGTTGGAAAGCGTGGAGAAGCGTTTTGGTGATCAACTGCCGAACACGCCCGTGCAGTGGCTGAGCGATAACGGCTCGGCCTATATCGCCGAGCAGACCCGCTTGTTTGCCCGCCAGATCGGCTTGCAGCCGGTGACCACGCCGGTACGCAGTCCACAAAGCAACGGTATGGCGGAGAGTTTCGTGAAGACGATCAAGCGAGATTACGTGGCGCACATGCCCAAGCCTGATCGAGAAACAGCGCTGCGCAATCTGACGATTGCCTTCGAGCATTACAACGAGCAGCATCCGCACAGCGCGCTGAAATATAGGTCGCCGAGAGAATTTAGGCGCTTGGCAGCGGCATCAATTTAACGGGGAATTGGTGTCCGGTCTGGTAGGGGCAAGTCCATCTCGACCCCAACCACACCCACTGGCAGTATTCCGCGGAGCAGGTTACTCCGTAGTTTGAATAGAACGACCTGCGGAAGCATCATAGCGACTCTCAACCGGAAGACCCGAATCTTAGCTAGCCGTTAGCGGATAACCGTCCGCTTCGAGTCGATAGTAGCCTGTTGTGACTACCCCCTTTCGCCCCTTAGCCGCCTCTCGAGAGAGCTCCAAGTTGGCTATAACTCGCTCCAACCTCTGACCTGCTCAGAGTTCCCAGTGCTCCTCGACCTGGTAGAGCGGCTTGCCGTCCATCAGCAACTTGATGACATCTATGTGTGCCACGTAGTCAGCCTCAGAGAACTTAGTCCATCGCGGATTACGCTTTTGCGCGGCGATGAATGCTGAGCGCGCCTTGCACATCGCGACGCGGTTCTTCGACAGGAAACTGCGCAATCCTTTGAACAGTTCGAAATCCAGCGGAGGGTGGAGCAAGGCGACTCTCGGGTGCTGGTGGTGGCCACCGCAGACCAGCACCGTTTTCAAGTAGATGTTGACTAGCTTCTGGGCACGGCCGAAGGAGAAATCGGTCACGCCCAAGCGCGCAGCCTCGACCTCTATCTTCTTCATGAAGCCGATCTGCCATTTATCGACGTTCTGGCCGATGCTCTCTGGCCCGGTTACCAGGCCCAGGCCGCTTGCCTCTATCAGATCGAAAGCCAGGGAATTACCCCCGCCGGCCAGACCGCGGCCATACGCTGCGGCGGCGCACCACTTGGCATAGAGGTGTTTGTGTTTCTCGATGGGATACTGGGTTGCAGGTGTAGTCATGTGGATTCTTGCTCTGGAGTGCAGAAGGCGAACATTTGAGTGGCCCCCTTTTTCTAGCAGCCTCTCTGCCTCATATACCTTGAAACGTCAGCTCTTGGCCGATTGCCGCCGCTCACGCTCGACAGCTTCCCCCTCCCCTAAACACTCTGCCGACGCATGCTCAGTACCGCCGCACCAAAGCCAATAAAGGTCGAACCCACCACCCGATTCACCCATTTGGAAAATACGGGACGGATCAGCAGGCCTTTGGCGCGAGAGGCCAGTGCGGCATACAAACTCAAGGACGTCAGCGACAAGGCCATGAAGATCGCCGTGAGGATCAGAAATTGCGGCAGCAGTGCAGCGCTTTGATCGATGAACTGCGGGAACAGCGCGGTGAAAAATATCGTTGCCTTGGGGTTGGTGGCCGCCGTCAGGAACGCCGACTTGTACAGTTTGCCGCGCGACGGTCTGTTGCGCGTCGGGTGACCTTGAGCTTCACCTGCCAGTACCGGGCTCTTTTTCAACAACTGCTTGGCGCCCAGATAGAACAGATAACCGGCACCGGCGATCTTCACCGCGTTGAACATCCATTCGGAGCTGGCCAGCAACGCCCCGAGCCCCAGCATGGCCGCCGCCGACAGACAGAACAGGCCACTGGCATTACCCAGTGACGACCACAGGGTGGAGCGCGGGCCGTAGGTGATGCTGTTGTTCAATGCCATCAACGTCGCGGGACCAGGACTGGCGATGGCAATACCCCCAACCAGGGTGAAGGCAAGAATCGAGTGAACATCCATTTTTCTGACTCGTCGGGAACTGAAGGACCAATCCTACAAGGGTAATCGGAATGTTTCATCTCCAATAGTTCAACGTCTTTCTGGCCCGCACCGATACCTTTAAGGTATTCACCAATACTTACTCAATATTAGACACCTAAAACCAAAGGTAGGAAGCTAAAAGCCACAACAACAATACTTAAAGAGCATCACCATGAACCCAGCCTGCGAACGCGCCCCTGCTGCATTTCCCTCAACCTTCATCACGTTGATCGGGCAATGACCATGCAGTCCCACTCCTCCTGGATCGTCCTTTCCATCACCGCGTTCTACATGCTCAGCCTCGCGCTGATCAGTTTCGGTGTGCGTCGGCACTCGCGTAGCGCCAATAACTACACCACCGGCGGCGGGCACTTTCCGGCGTTTCTGATCGGCTTTTTGATGCTGTCGGAATTTATCGGCACCGCCGTCAGTATCGGTACCGCGCAAACCGGCTTCAAAACCGGTATCTCCGCCGCCTGGAACCTCTTCGCCCTGGCCCTGGGCTTTGTGTTGTTCGCCTGGCTGCTGGCGCGCAAATACAAGGACCTGGGCGACAACACCATCTCCGGCGTGCTGTCGCGCAACTACGGGCAGAAAACCCGTTTTGCCACCTCGATCATCACCATCTTCGCCCTGGAAATCGTCGCGGTGTCCATCTATGCCAGCGGCGGCGCGGTGCTGGCCAGTGTGCTGCAAGTCGATCGCACCCTGGCGATCATCATTGTCGGTGTGGTGTCGGTGCTGTACGTCAGCATCGGCGGTATGCGCTCGGTTATCTATACCAACTTCGTCCACGCCAGCCTCAAGTACCTCGGCGTCGGGTTGGCGTTGTGGTTCGGCTTGAAACAGGTCGGCGGCATCAGCGCACTGCGCACTCAACTGCCGCCCAGCATGTTCGACTGGACCGCCATCGGCTGGGGTCAGATCATCGCCTGGATGATCGCCGGCATCGGCTCGATCTTCTCCACCCAGTATGTGATTCAAGCAGTGAACACGGTCAGCGACGCGGGCAAGGCGCAACGGGCGTGCTTCTATTGCGCGGGTCTGATGATTCCCTTCGGTATCGGCGCGGCCTTGATCGGCATGTGCAGCGCCGCCTTGTTTCCCCAGGTGGATTCGCTGCAAGCCTTTCCGCGCCTGATCGCGAGCATGGATCAATTGACCGCCGGCCTGGTGGTGGCGGGTTTGGCCGGTTCGCTGTTCGGCACCATCTCGGCGGTGAGCATGGGCTCGGCCACGTTGTTGCTGCGGGACTTCTACGAGCCCTGGTTCAACCCGGAAAAAAGCGACGTCAAATCCCTGCGTTTTGTCCGACTGGCGACCGTCGTCGTCGGCCTGCTGCCGATCGCGTTGGCCCTGACCTCCGACAAGGTGCTGATGATCGCCTTCCTCGGCAAAGCCCTGCGCGCGTCCCTGGCGGTGCTGGTGCTGATGGTGTTCTACGCGCCTAAATTCGGCACGCCGAAAGCCGCGTTCATCAGCATTATCGCCTCCCTGGTGGCGACCGTCGGATGGTTCCTGGCCGGCAATCCGTGGGGCATCGACAATGCCTATATCGCGCTGTTCACGCCGCTGGTGATCATGAGCATCGGCCACCTGATGCGACGTGGCACGAACGGCTCGCCCTTCAAAACCCTTGAACAGCCTTGATCCCGGCGCCCTAGTCAAACCCTGAGAGATCGAGCCACCCTGGGCTTGATCTCTCAGCGCAGCAGCGCCTGCGCCACACTTCTTGACGGCGCCACCGACGACGCTTCGCTCACGGTCGAAGTGACCATGGTCGCGATGATCGACTTGAGCGCCAGTTGCCCCACGGGCTGCCCCTGGCTGTCCGTCACCACCAGCTCATCGACGCCCGCTTCAACCAGCCGCTTGACCGCCGACTCCAGTGACGTCCCCAGAGGGACCGTCAGCGCGGCCTGGGCCTTGACCTGGACAAACGGACGCATGATGGCCTCGACGCTGATCACCCGGCCGCGGTTCACTTCCTTGACGAAGTTGGCGATGTAGTCGTCGGCGGGACTCATGACGATCTCCTGCCGGGTGCCTTGTTGCACCACCTCGCCGTCACGCAGGATCGCGATGCGATCACCGATGCGCAGCGCCTCATCCAGGTCATGGGTAATGAAGACGATGGTCTTCCTGATTTCTTTCTGCAGGTCCAGCAGCACCGATTGCATGTCCATGCGGATCAGCGGATCCAGGGCCGAGAAGGCTTCATCCATCAACAGGATCGGCGCGTCGCTGGCCAGGGCCCGGGCCAGGCCGACCCGCTGCTGCATGCCGCCGGACAGCTGATTCGGGTAGTGCAGTTCGTAGCCCTTGAGGCCGACCCGCTCCAGCCAGCCCATGGCGATCTCCACTTGCCGGCCACGGGCCATGCCCTGGATCTCCAAGCCATAGACGGCATTCTCGAGCACGGTGCGGTTCGGCAGCAGCGCGAACTTCTGGAACACCATGGAAATGCTGTGCCGGCGAAATTCCCGCAACTCGTGGGGGCTCATCTTCAGCACATCCACGCCACCGACCATGACTTCGCCGGCCGTGGGCTCGATCAGGCGGTTGATATGGCGGATCAAGGTCGATTTGCCCGACCCGGACAGCCCCATGATCACCTGGATGCCGCCGGATGGCATGCTGATATTGATGTCCTTCAGGCCCAGCACATGACTGTGCCGGCTCAGCAGCTCGGCCTTGCTCATGCCCTGCTTGACCCGCTCGATACTGGCTTGCGCCTCGTAACCGAAGATCTTGTAGAGATGCCTGATTTCGATGCCGAAATCATCGCTCGGATTAGTGGCCATGAACCCGCTCCAGGTGCTTTTGCAGTCTTCTGCCGTAGGCCTGGCTGACCCGGTCGAAGATCACCGCAATGCCGACAATCGCCAGGCCGTTGAACATGCCCAGGGTGAAGTACTGGTTGGAAATGGCCTTGAGCACCGGTTGCCCGAGCCCCTCGACCCCGATCATCGAGGCGATGACCACCATGGCCAGGGCCATCATGATCGTCTGGTTGATGCCGGCCATGATCGATGGCAACGCCAGCGGCAACTGGACATTTTTCAGTTTCTGCCAACTGGACGAACCAAAGGCATCGGCGCACTCCAGCATCTCGGCATCGACGTGGCGGATGCCGAGGTTGGTCAGGCGGATCATCGGCGGCAAGGCATAGACCACCACCGCGATCAGCCCGGCGACCTTGCCGATGCCCAGCAACATCACCACCGGAATCAGGTAGACAAAGCTCGGCAACGTCTGCATCACGTCGAGCACCGGGCTGATCAGGTTGCGCAGGCGATTGGAGCGGGCCATGGCAATGCCGGTGGGCAAACCGATGACGATGGAGATGACGGTGCAGACGAAGATCATCGACAGGGTTTTCATGGTGTCGGTCCACATGTCCAGATAACCGATCGCCATCAGCGTGAACACGCACCCCAGGACGATGCGCCAGCTGCGACTGGCGAACCAGGCAATCAGCGCCACCAGCACGATGATGATCGGCCACGGTGTGCTGGTCATAAATCGTTCGGATTGATTGAGGAACACTTGCAGCGGCTGGAAAAAAGCTTCGAACGCATCGCCGTAGGTACTGGTGAAATGACGAAAGGCCCCGTCGATGACCTTTTTCAAGGCGCGGAGTCTTTCGTCATCCATATGTGGAAAGCTGAGCAACCACTCCATGACATTCCCCTTTCGTAGAAGACCGTAAGAACGCTGGCAGGTCGTTTCAATACATGGGTGTTTTTATTGTTGTTGCCGCCAAGGGAGCCATGCAGCCCGTCGCAACGGACTGCATGGCTCCGCGGGATTACAGCGCGGCCTTGATCTTGCTCGACGCCTCAGGGCTGACCCACTGGCTCCACAGCGCTTCGTTGTTTTTCAGGAAGTACTTGGCGCCCTCCTCGCCGGTGGCCTGGTTATCGGTCATCCAGGCGATCAGCTTGTTCACCGTGGTATTGGACCAGGCGCGCTTGTTCAGGTAGGCCATGACGGTGGGCGAGCGCGCGGCGAAGGACTTGGTGGTCAAGGTATAGACCCGATCGATCGGCCAGCCGTTGGGTTTCGGATCAGGACAGTCGGCGACCGTGTTGCAGCGCTTCCACTCCGCCGGATCGACCGCATGGCCATTGTCCAGTTTCACCATCGGGTACTTGCCCAGCAACGCGGTGGGTGCCCAGTAGAAGCCCAGCCAGGGCGCCTTGCGCTCGTAGGCCTTGGCGATGGAGCCGTCCAGCGCCGCCGCCGAGCCGGTATCCACCAGCACAAAACCGGCCTTCTCGAAACCGTAGGCCTTGTAGAACTGGCTGGTGACCACCGTGCCGCCCCAGCCTTGCGGACCGTTGTAGATCGCGCCTTTCTTGGGGTCGTCCGGGGCCGGAAACAGTTCCGGGTGCTTCTTCACATCATCGAAGCTCTTGATGTCCGGATGGGCGTCGGCGATGTATTTCGGAATCCACCAGCCTTGCGAGCCGCCGTCGGACAAGGAGTTCGCCGCCTGAATCAGGTTACCGCTCTGAATGCCCGTCCTGACGACCTCGGGCACCAGGTCGATCCAGCCTTCCGGAGCGATGTCGGGTCGGCTTTTTTCGGCCATCGAGGTGATGGTCGGCACCGTATCGCCGGTGACCAGGCTGGCATTGCAGCCGTAGCCGGCATTGAGGATCAACTTGTCGACGTTGGCCATCACCTCGGCCGATTGCCAGTTCATATTGGCGATGGTCACATCGCCGCACTCCGCTGCTGCCGCCCATCCACTGAAGGCGACGATCCCCAGGGCAAGTCCCGTCTTCGAGAAAGACTTTATATTCATAAACGCTAACCTCGATTGCGGCCAGAGTTAGGAAGGGCCAACTACCGCGTCATCGGACCTTCTTGGGTGTCAGCAGAATGGACAAATGGACCCATGGCACTGGCGACCGAGGCCGCCGAATCCAGACCTGCTTTTATTGTTTTATCGAAGCCGCCGGCAATCATGGCTTCAAGGCCCGCGGCGGTGACGCCGCGATAACTGATGAGTGTCTGCAAGAGTTCATCGACGCTGTAGCCAGGGCCGATCAGCTGGCTGGCGTCCACCACCACGGCGTTCACCGCACGCCGGGCAATGGCGGCAGGCAGGCCGACGCCCAGGGCATGTTCGAGCAGGCTGCGCGCCAGCAGCGCCGGGTAGGCCGGCCCGGTCCCCACCAGCGCCGTGAGGTAGTTCAAATGACCTTCGCTGAAGATTTGATCGGCGCCACCGAAGGTTTCGAACAGCCGCTGGGCAAAGGCTTTCTGCGGGTCGCTGACCGCCTGCGCGGCCAACCAGGGCGTGTAGGACTTGCCGATTTGCGCGGCGGCATTGGCCATGGCGCGGATCACCTGGCGGCTGCCGGTCAGCGCCATCACCTCCGCCAAGGGCACACCGGCCATCAAGGAAATCACCAGGCGGTTTTCAGCGAAAATCTCCACCTCGGCAAACTGTTCGGGACGTACGGCGAGGATGATCACCTCACAACGCTCCACCAGGGCCTGGTTGTCACAGGTCAGCGTCACCTGCGAGCGCCTGGCGCCCGGTAACGGGTGACGGCCGCTGCGGTTCGAAAGCACCAACGCCTCGGGCGGGACAAATGCCTTGTCGAGCAGCGCCTGGGCAATCGAGCGGCCAAGCCATCCCGATCCACCGATAATGCCTATCGTGGGTGCGTCGAACATATGAACCTGCCTTCGTCAGTCAGAAGTCGCGGTCATTGCGGGTTGGGGGGTGACGCGTCATCCGTGACATACCCATGGCGGGCGTAGAAACGTTTCAACTCGCGCTCCAGGGGTTCCTGGCCGGTAAAGATCTTCACGTACTCGGGAATCCGCCGCATGCGCTCGCCGATGTCCTCCCGGGTGTTGGTGCTGATGTAGCCGATCTGAGTCAGGTAGATCGTTCGCGCCCGCACATCGGCGGCGTCGAAGTCATAGTCGAAACGCCTGAACATCCGGATCAACGCTTCACGTCGGGCGATGTCGGCGACCCGGATATGTTCGGCCACTTCAGCGGACTGCAAGGCCCAGCTGCGCATGGCGAACTCGAACTGTGAATCGAACAGGTCGGGGTTCAGCCAACAGTCGAAAACATTGAGCATCGCCTCGGCAATGCTCTCGGCATAACACTCGGTCTGGGCCACCAGGTTGCCGGTGTTCTTCACCCGCCAACGTTCGATCAAGGCGCCGAGCAGCTCTTCGCGGTCCTTGAAGAACCAATAGAAACTGGTGCGCGACAGCCCCAGCTTCTTGGCCAGCGGCATCACCCGGACCGTATCGACGCCGCACTCGGTCAGGCTTTCATATGCGGCGTCGAGCCACCCTTCCAGGGACCCTCTCCAGCCGCTTTCTACTGCTTTGGATGGTTCGTTCATGGCTCGATCCTAATCCCTCACCCAGCGCTGCGCAAGCAAAATGTACACCTATGTCCAGTGTGTTGACACAGGTGTACATTTCGCCCTACCGTAATTTCAACCGAGGTCCCTGCCCTGTTCCGGAGAGTCTTGACGATGCTGAACGATCCGCTCCTCCAGCCCTATCAGTTGAAGCACCTGACTCTGCGCAACCGCATCATGACCACCGCCCATGAACCGGCCTATCCGGTGGACGGCATGCCCAAGGCGCTGTATCGCGCCTACCACGTGGAGCGGGCGAAGGCCGGCGTGGCCCTGACCATGACCGCGGGGTCGGCCGCGGTTTCCCGGGACAGTCCGCCGGTGTTCAACAACATCCTCGCCTACAAGGATGAGGTGGTCGGCTGGATGCGCGACCTCACCGACGCCTGCCACGAGCATGGCGCGGCGGTGATGATCCAGTTGACCCACCTGGGCCGGCGCACGCGCTGGGACAAGGGCGACTGGCTGCCCGTGGTGTCACCGTCGTTCGAACGCGAGGCCTCCCATCGCTCTTTCCCGAAGAAGATGGAAGACTGGGATGTGGAACGCATCATCAAGGACTATGCCGATGCCGCCGAGCGGATGAAGGCCGCCGGCCTGGATGGCATCGAGCTGCAAGCCTATGGGCATCTGATGGATCAGTTCTGGTCACCGCTGACCAACGACCTCGAGGCGCCCTATGGGGGCTCCATCGACAATCGGCTGCGCTTTACCTTCGACATCCTGCGGGCCATCCGCCAGCGTGTCGGCCATGAGTTTATCGTCGGCGTGCGCTATACCGGCGACGAGCAAATGCCCGGCGGGCTGACCCAGGCCGATGGCCTGGACATCTCCAGGCGCCTGAAAGACAGCGGCATGGTGGACTTTCTCAACGTGGTGCGCGGGCATATCGACACCGACGCCGGCCTGACCGACCTGATTCCGATCCAGGGCATGCGCAACTCACCGCACCTGGATTTCGCCGGGGAGATTCGCGCCGCCACCCAATTCCCGACCTTTCATGCGGCGAAGATCCCGGACGTGGCCACCGCCCGCCATGCCATCGCCTCGGGCAAGATCGATATGGTCGGCATGACCCGCGCGCACATGACCGATCCGCATATCGTGCGCAAGATCATCGAGGGTCGTGAAGAGGATATTCGCCCCTGCGTCGGCGCCAACTATTGCCTGGACCGGATCTACCAGGGCGGGGCCGCCTATTGCATCCACAACCCGGCCACCGGCCGCGAAACCAGCATGCCCCATGACATTCCCAAGGCCGCGCGCCAGCGCAGGATCGTGATTGTCGGGGCCGGTGTCGCCGGGCTGGAAGCGGCACGGGTGGCGGCGGAACGTGGCCATGAGGTGGTGGTGTTCGAAGCCGCCAACCAGGCCGGCGGGCAGGTTCGACTCACCGCGCAATCGGAACGGCGGCGGGAAATGATCAGCATCGTCGAGTGGCGCATGGCCCAGTGCCTGGCGCGCGGCGTGAGCTTTCGTTTCAATACCTGGGCCGAAGCCGGCACCGTGCGGGACGAAAACCCGGACGTGGTGATCATCGCCACCGGAGGCCTACCCCACACCGAGATTCTCTCGGCCGGCAATGAGCTGGTGGTCTCGGCCTGGGACATTATTTCCGGGGATGTGAAACCCGGGCGCAATGTCCTGCTGTTCGACGATGCCGGTGATCATGCCGGCCTGCAAGCCGCCGAGTTCATTGCCAGAACGGGCGCGAAAATCGAAATCATGACCCCGGACCGGACCTTCGCGCCAGAGGTCATGGCGATGAACCTGGTGCCCTATATGCGCTCGCTGCAAGCGCTGGATACCACCTTCACCGTCACCTTCCGCCTGCTCGCGGTAGAGCGCGAGGGCGCCGGGCTGCTGGCAAGCATCGACAGCGACTATGGCAGTGCGCGCAAGGTCCGGCGCGTCGATCAAGTGGTGGTCAACCACGGCACCCGACCGCTGGACGAGCTGTATTTCGAGCTGAAACCGGCGTCCAGCAACGGTGGCGTGGTTGAGCAGCAGGACCTGATCGTCGGCCACCCGCAACAGCTCGTGACCAATCCGGACGGCACATTCCAGCTGTTCCGCATCGGCGATGCGGTGGCAGCGCGCAACACCCATGCCGCGATCTACGACGCCTTACGACTGGTCAAGGACTTGTAAGCCAACCCACTCCCAGGTGCAAAACATGCCAGACAATGAAGCCCCCTCCTGGAAAATCAGCGCCAAGAACGGCATTCAAGGCCCGGTCAACGGCTCGCTTTATCATTCGTCTTCCGCTGATGAATGGCTGCCGACGGCGGCGGAAGGCTTTTGGATCAAGCCGCTGTTCGAGGACCCCGAGCGCGGTGAAAAGACCCTGTTGATGAAGGTCGATCCCGGCGCCCAGGTCGCCAGTCATACCCATGCCGGGGAGCTGGAGCAGTTGTTCGTACTGCAAGGCTCCTTCTTTGATCAGGAACGAACATTGAATGTCGGCGACTACTGTTGCCGGGCGCCGGATGCGGCACATAGCACGGGTTCGGTACAGGGGGCTATTTTGCTGTTGATTTATACCCGCCGGTGAATAGAAGCCGCAGACGATGACATCCCCCCCAAGTCCGTTACGCTCGGGGGGTTGTGCCCCCCTCCTCCAGAGCTGACACCACAACGCCCGATCCCGGCTCAACGCCGTCCGCACCGGCACTATCGACACAGCCTATAAATATGTATATTCGAATATACGAATATTCATATGTATTGTGAGACACCACCATGAGTCTTTCCCCCGCCACTGTCTTCAAGTGCCTCGGTGACGAGACCCGCGCTCGGATCATGCTGATGCTCTGCGAACAGGGAGAGCTTTGCGTCTGTGAACTCATCTGGGCGCTGGACGATAGCCAGCCGAAAATTTCTCGTCATCTTGCCCAGCTACGCACCTGCGGGCTGCTGGAAGATCGCCGCCAAGGGCAATGGATCTATTACCGCCTGCACCCGCAGTTGCCGGAGTGGGTCTCGGACATTCTCCAGGTGACCCTCAAGGCCAATCGAGCCTGGGTCGACCGGGGCACCGACCGCCTTGCCTCCATGGCAGACCGCCCTGTTCGCCAGGCCGCTTGCTGCTGAGCCCGCGCCCGAGACAATCAAAGGTTGGCCGCCCTCTCACACTTCCCATCCCGCTCATACCCCAGGCCCTGCGGTTGAGCATCCAAGCCCAGGAGCAAATGATGAAAGTTCTGTTCATGTGTACCGCCAATAGCTGCCGCAGCGTGCTCAGCGAAGGCCTGTTCAACCTGATGGCGCCTGAAGGGATGACGGCCGTCAGTTCCGGAAGCTTCCCCAGCGGGCGCTTGAACCCTCGCGCGGTAAGCACCTTGCAAGGGCTTGGCGTGGACACCTCGGGACTTTATAGCAAGGGCTCGGAAAGCTTTGCCGACAATCCGCCGGACCTGGTGATCACCGTGTGCGACAAGGCCGGCGGCGAGCCCTGCCCGGTGTACTTCGGCCCCGCCATCAAGAGCCACTGGGGCTTGGCTGATCCGTCTGACGTCAGCGGCACGGATGAAGAGGTCCAGGCCGCATTTGACGCGACGGTCGCGCACATCCGCCAGCGATTCGCCGCCTTTTTCTCTCTCGATTTCAAAGCGCTCAACCCTACGGAGTTGAAGCAGGCGCTGGACCGGATTGGTGAGCTCTGATGAACGAATTTACCCAGGAAAACCCCAGCGATGCGCCGAACCTGGACCTGTCACTGTTCGATATACCTAGCGATGATCGGCTCGCCCAGTACCGCCCGCCCACGCACAAGCCGCGCATTCTTTTGCTCTATGGATCGACTCGCGAACGCTCCTTCAGTCGGTTGCTGACGGAGGAAGCGGCACACATCCTGACGCTGATGGGCGCCGAGACGGTCATCTTCGATCCGTCCGGTCTGCCCCTGCCCGATGATGCGCTCGTGGACCATCCCAAGGTGCGGGAACTGCGCGATCGGGTGATGTGGTCCGAGGGCCAGGTCTGGTGCTCACCTGAACGCCATGGTTCGATGTCCGCCGTGTTTCATCGCCTTGGGCCGACACATTGACCTCGGTGGTGGTCGGCATCCGGTCCGAGCACATGACCTCGCGCGGCCGTTGCGAGCATTTGCATGTGTTTGACAAGAGCAGTGGGTTGCGGATCAGTTGATGCGATTGGCCTCTTGCTGGCGCTTGTTGATCTATTGACCTGGAAATCCAACACCCGCCGCATGACGGGGTTAAAACAAGACCCCCTAGTAGACCGATCGACTAGGAACCACTACCATCGCCCCATGAACACTCCAAAGACTCGCGAAACATCTGATGTCCGCCAAGGAATCCTTGATGTAGGCCAACGAATCATGGCCGCCAAAGGGTATACCGCCGTGGGCCTGAACGAGATCCTGGCCACCGCCGGTGTGCCGAAAGGATCTTTCTATCACTACTTCGGCTCGAAAGACGCGTTTGGCGAGGCCGTGCTGGAAGACTATTTCGAGTCCTACCTCGACGATATCGATCAGACGCTCGCCCAGCCCAACCAGACGATGGCCCAGCGGTTGCTGAACTACTTTCACATCTGGCAGGCCACCCAGTCCTTTCAGAATTGCCAGGGCAAGTGCCTGGCGGTGAAGTTGGGCGTGGAAGTTGCCGACCTTTCCGAAACCATGCGCGCCGTGCTCCAGCGAGGCACGGCGGGCATTATCGATCGCCTCACGAATGCGATTGAGATCGGTGTGGCCGAAGGCTCTCTGACCATCACCGGTAATCCTCGCAACGTTGCGCAGAGCCTCTATCAATTGTGGGTCGGCGCCAGCGTCATGGTGAAGATTACGAAAAGTGTCCAGCCCTTCGAGACGGCGATAGCCACGACCCGCCAGATTCTCAACCTGCCCTGAATCATGGCATGAGTGGTGTATCGCCCATCGTGGTGCTGCACTGCTCGCGTTACTCTCCCCCCCCCAACGTCAATCCACTGTCCTTTCGCGACACCTCATCGCGTAGGAAAAACCCATGAGAAGCGTTGCGCAAAAAGACCTAAAAAAATACTAGACGACTGGTCTAATGGAAGATACTGTAGCCACACATTCACCCCACCCGACAAAAAGGAATACAGCGTAAAGTGCCATCAAGCCACGTAGCGATGCTGTTCTATCCACAGCACGTCGCGGAGCTGATCATCAAGGCTACCCAATAATTTTTCTTCGCCCAGGCCATAGACGACCAGTCTAATTAAAACGCTCGATTTGTCGTGATCCCACGGCCTCAAACTGAAAACAGGACGCTCAAAATGAAAATTCTCATGGTACTGACCTCCCACGACACACTTGGCAACACTGGCCGTAAAACCGGCTTCTGGTTGGAAGAACTGGCAGCGCCCTACTACGCCTTCCTCGCCGCCAATGCAGATATCGTCCTGGCCTCGCCCAAAGGTGGCCAGCCGCCGCTCGATCCGAAGAGCAACGAGCCATCGTTCCAGACCGACCTGACCCGCCGCTTCGAGAGCGATGCCGTGGCGACCGCCCTGCTCGCCAACACCGTGCGACTGGACAGCGTCTCCCAGGGTGATTTCGACGCGGTGTTCTACCCAGGTGGCCATGGCCCATTGTGGGACCTGGCTGAAGATCCAAAATCGATCCATCTGATCGAGGCGTTCCTGGCTGCCGGCAAGCCTGCTGCCCTGGTGTGCCACGCTCCGGGCGTGCTGCGCCACGTGAAAAAGCCTGACGGTACGCCACTGGTTGCAGGCAAAAAAGTCACCGGTTTCACCAATACCGAGGAAGAAGCTGTAGGCCTGACCGACGTAGTGCCCTTCCTGGTTGAAGACATACTGGTCGCCAACGGTGGCCTGTACTCCAAGGGCGATGACTGGTCCTCCCACGTCGTCAGTGACGGTCTGCTGATCACCGGCCAGAACCCGGGCTCGTCCACCGAAGCCGCTCAGGTCCTGATCGCCAAGCTGAACCCGCTCAACGCCTGAGCCCGCCCTTGACGGGAGACGGGCAAACGTCTCCCGCCGGTGTGGTCACCACCGTGGAAGCCCCGTATGCTGCAAAATCGCCATGGGCCGGTTCTGCAGGAGGCGTGGGTGGCAAGGGACTTGAGGACACTATGACTGACCGCGAGCAACTCCATCGAGAGGGCTATGTGCTGCTGCGCCGAGCGATCCCGGCCGAGTGGCTGGATGAGCTTCGCACCGTATTCGATGCAGGCGTGAAACCGTCGGATCAATGGCCAGTACCGCGGGGCATGGATTGTCGCCACTCGTTGTTGGACGATGACTCCAGGGTTCAGGCGGTGTGCCGCCTGCCGGAGTTGCTGGCGGTGGTGGGTGAGTTGATCGGAGAACGATTCTTCCTCTCCCAGGTGGAGGGTCGCGAGCCCCTGGCCGGTCGCGGCCATCAACAGCTGCACCGCGACTTGTCGGCCCAACGGCCCGGCGACATGGTCGGCGCCCTGGCTTATTTTGACGACTATGGCCCCGGGAACGGCGCGACACGGATCGTCCCCGGCAGCCATCGCCCCGGGCAGGAAGAACCACCCTTCGACTTCAATGACGAGTCCCGGTCCGTGCAGCTTTCAGGCTCCGCGGGAGACATCCTGGTTTTTGATGTCGATCTGGTGCATGCGGGCAGTCTGAACGTCATCGGCGCACGCCGTCGCTCCATCCTGATCAGCTATTTCTCGGAACCCCTATACGCGTCGCACCTGGAAACAGTGGGGCTGCGAAATATTCGGATGGACACGAGCGATCGGTTCGACCCCGCGGACTTTGCCTTGAAGGGCGATTCAAACAACGCTTGAGATGCCTGAAGTTATTTCTCATGGACGCAAATCCACACCTGACGGACTATGCCGCTCAATGCGGTGAAGACTCGTAGTGCTCGCTCTAAACAGGGCAGTTGGCGTCGACGACTGACCAGGAAATCCGCGATCAGCCACGCAGGAGCCGAGCATGAATATCGCCAACTGGCTGGACGACGCCGGCCTTCGTTACCCGGAGCGTCCGGCCTTGTTCGAGGGACGACGGCAAGTCGCCAACTACGGCGTGTTTGTCGACCTGGTCCGGCACCGTGCCGGGTATCTGATCGACGAGCACGGCATTGCCCCCGGCGATCGGGTCGCGCTGTTCATGATGAACTGTTGCGAATACCTCGAACTGCTCTATGCCATCTGGTGGGCCGGCGCGGTGGCGGTGCCGATCGACTGCAAGCTGCACCCCGTCGAGGCCGGCTGGATCGTGCGCAATGCCCGGGCCCGGCTGATTTTGACCGATGGCGGCCAGGTGTTCGCGCCCGGGGCCCTGCCCCAGGCGTGTCGAGAGCTGGATCGGGAGGACATGGGCGCACTCACCTCAATCACTTCGCCGCCGGACACGCCCTGCCCGCGTCAGGCCGATGACCTCGCCTGGCTGTTCTACACCTGCGGTCCCACCGATCGCTTCAAGGCGGTGATGCTCAGCCATGGCAACTTGACGGCCATGTCACAGGGCTATTCACCCGATGTCGATCCGATCGACGCCGATGAGGCCGTGGTCTATGCAGCGCCGATGTCTCACTGTGCCGGGCTCTATAACCTGATCCATGTACGCCGGGCCGCTCGCCATGTCGTCCCGGAGTCTCGCGGATTCAAGGTCGACGAACTGTTCGAACTGGCGAGCGGATTCGGCGATATCACGTTGTTCGTGGCCCCCGCCATGTTCACCTGCATGGTCGAGCAGGCCCGCCACCAAGGCTACGATGGCGGGGCAATCAAGACCATCATCTATGGCGATGCGCCCATCTACCCGACAGAACTGCGTAACGTACTGCTCAAGAACAGCTACGGCGAACTCCTCAAGACGGAGCTGCGCCTGTGGTTGAACACCAGTGCCAACGACACCGCCGATCACTGAAGCACATTTTCGATACCGGGCTTGGAACGGCTGCGTACAGGGTGCGCGACTCGCTCATGCAGGCCCAACGCGACCACATCGTTCAGTGCCTGGCTCGACAACTCCGGGTTGTTGACCACCAATCGCACTTCGAGGAAATCCTCGAAATCAGGAAAGATGCTCAAGCCGTTACGCAGGGCCGCCTCGCGGGACACCATGCCGAGGCCGTCCATCTGCGTGATCAACGAAAGGGTCAGGATTTCGCTGCCGGAGTAGATCATCCGCTGGGCGGATTCATAGCGCCCCAGGCCGGCATCGAGAAAGCGCGAGAAACTGTGGGAATACGGACAATCATCCGCCGGACGAACCAGAAACTTATTACCCAGCAGCACCAACGGATCGCGCTCATCACCACAGTGGGCGCCCACCACCCGGATATGCACATCCGGCAGCACAATACTCGGCAATCCGAGCTTTTGCGGGCCGATCAACACGGCCAGGTCGAAGCCTTCGTTCTTGAGTTTGCTGAGGTTTTCCATCGACTCGGCGTAGCTGAATTCCAGCTGATGGTCAGGGAACACCTCGATCAGGCGCCCGATCATTCTCCGATTGAAGTCCTCCGACAGCGTGGTATTGAGCGCCACCTTCAGGGTGCGTTGCCCAGGCGCCTTCAGCGCGGTGACTTTCTCTTCCATCTGTCGCGTGGCGACCAACACCTTGTCCATGTAGGGCGTGAGTTCCGTGCCCTGGGGGGTCAGGGTCAAGCCCTTGTTGGAGCGCCGAAACAGGCGAAAACCAAACTGCTCTTCGACCTTGTTCAACTGCGCGGCCAACGCCTGCACCGTCAAACTGGACTGCTCCGCGGCCGCCGACAACGAGCCGGTCTGCACGATGCGCATCAGGTTGCGTAAGATTCTAGTGTCCATGGGCTGATGCCCTCTAAGGTGAGCTGGCGATTGTCGCGTACCTTGCGGTCTATAGGGCGCCATTTGATACAACGGCTCACAGCGCACGCTTCCTGAAAATGAACCGACATGACCGTTCGGCGCTTTTTTTGGCACGATCGAAAATTCATATCTAGGGTTACGTAACTGGCGAAATGCCAGTCTGCGAGTATCGGAAAACCTGCTGTTACCGACAGCTAATACCCAAGAAAATCAGGGATGGTTTGTGCTTGCGATCATCTATTCGCTCGCCCTGAGTGACGAGTTGATCCATGCGTTTCGTTGTTTTCTCTCAAGGATAGAAAGATGACCAACGTACTATCGATTCGCACGTTTTTTTCACATCCCCTCCTGGCCGCCGATCATCACAATCCGGTCATCAAGACGCCCCCGAACATTACACAGTCAGCGTGGGCAACTCAACGGCGCGATTGAATCGTCGCCCACCACCGGTGCCTTCGCTAACGCGCAATTGCAAGCGGCCATTGTCGACGGGCAAAACATCGCCACGAAACGGGGTCAGCGTGCATAAGGGTGCCCTCCTTCCCGGAAGGAGGGTTTGGCAACACCACGGAAGGATCCATCGTTATGAATCGTTCAACGCCCCACGCTTTACCTCCTTACGGGACCGCCATCCAAGGCGCGATCGAGGAGGGCAATCTGCAGCAGATGAAAGCGTTGCTGAAGCAACGTGACTCAACGAAGCCGCAACCGCAAGACCTGCAAACCGCGTATGAAAAGCTGGCCAAGGAAGTTTCCCGTTTAGAGAAGCTTTAGGGCCTTTCTCTCAATGCAATGGAGGCAATAACTATGTCTGGTTCTACTCAGCAACTTGTCGGCTTGTTCCCACTCAGTTATCGAATTGGCACCTCGGCCCCCGGGGCACAAAGCCTGACGCTCAATCTGCTGGTCTTTACGCCCGAGCAGAGTGTCAGTGGTACTGCCATCGTCACCCAGGCGATCAACCCGCCGCTCGATCTACAGTCGGATGTCTGGGGTGAATACACCTACATGACGGTCATGTCACCGGCCGTCAGCAAAATCCTGATTACCGCTCAAGGCAACCACGGCGGCCCCACTGCGAACACTGCCGTGAACTTCAAGTTGCACCTGGTGGTGGGCAGTGACTGGAAAGAAGGCGTGGCCAGCTACCACTACCAGGATGGCCAGCACCGGGTCAGTGTCAACAACGTCCCCGCCCACCTCAATGAACCGGTGCAATCCCGCTTCTTCCCACCCATGGGCCCTGGCCCGGTCATTCTGCCCTACCCACCGATTATGCCCCTGTACGCCGCGCCGATTCAGAGCGCCATTGCCAGCGGCGACCTGGCCCAGATGAAACACCTGGCCGGCCTCGCCAAACAGCAACTGGAGCAGCAACCCCAGTTGCAGAGCGCACTGGAAGCCGCGAAGGGCGAAATCAGCAGGCTGGAGCGGCGCTGACTGGCGGCGCGATCAGATTGAACTGTCCGCATACAATCAAGGGAGTTGCACCATGTCGATTGGACTTTTTCATACTCGCCTCATCACCCATACCCCACTGCTGGGTGCGCCGGTACTTACCCTCGATCTGCTGGTCGATACCGCTCGCAAGACCGTCACCGGGATTGCCAGTGTGTTCGCCAGCACCTACCCAACGGTTAATTTCCGCGCCAAGGTCTGGGGCAATTACTCCGAGGCCAAACTGACAGCCTCGGTGGAGAACCACATTGTCCTCACCTTGGAGGGTGGCCCAAGCAGACCGCCCAGCCAGATCGCCGAGACGTTTCATCTCAAGGGGATCCTCGGCGCGGATTGGGCCAGCGGGTTTGTCGACTATAACTACTTCGAGCATGGCCAAGAGCATTACGTCAGGCACGCCGCTGTCAGCCAGGCCCCCGTCGAGCAGCACGAGCCTGGGAGGCATCCCGTACTGCCGCTCTACGCCGTGGCGGTGCAGCAGGCACAAGCCAGTGGCGATCTGGCGCAACTGAAATCCGTTGTGCACCTGGGAGAGCAGCAACTGGCGCATCACGGTGTGCTGCAAAGCGCCCTCGAGCAATTGAACGCGGAAATCGCGCGCCTGGAAGCACGCTAGTCCGCTTTGCCCGGGCGAGGCCGATTCTGGTCTCTCCCGGGTCTTTCCAACCAGAGGCAAATCCAACCGCGCCATCGACGCTAGGGAAGGCGCGAACACTTCGATGGACTCGTATCGCGCCGTGCCCGCGCGCAAGGATTTTCCCATGTCAGACAACCGCCCTGCCCGTTATCTCAGTGAGACCGACCTCAAACGCTACGTACCGGTTCATGTGGTCTGGGAAATCACCCTGGCCTGCGACCTCAAATGCCTGCACTGCGGCTCACGCGCGGGCCATCGACGTCCCGATGAACTGAACACGCGCGAATGCCTGGAGGTGATCGACTCACTGGCGGCTCTCGGTACACGAGAGATCACCCTGATCGGTGGTGAAGCCTATTTGCGCAAGGACTGGACGCAGCTGATCCGGGCGATCCACGATCACGGCATGTACTGCGCCATACAAACAGGCGGACGTAACCTGACGCCCGCCAAGATGCAGGCCGCGGTCGACGCCGGCCTCAATGGCGTCGGCGTTTCGCTCGATGGTCTTGCCCCGCTGCATGACGCGGTACGCAATGTCCCGGGCTCCTTCGACAAGGCCGTGGACACCTTGCGCCGCGCCAAACAATCCGGGCTCGCCGTGAGCGTCAACACGCAGATCGGCGCGGCCACCCTGCCGGATTTGCCGGCGCTCATGGACACCATTATCGAGCTGGGCGCCACTCACTGGCAGATCCAGCTCACGGTCGCCATGGGCAATGCCGTCGATCACCCGGAGCTACTGCTACAACCCAGCCAGTTGCTTGAAGTGATGCCGTTGCTGGCGCGGCTTTACCGGGAGGGGGT
Source organism: Pseudomonas gingeri (assembly GCF_013385425.1). Lineage (GTDB taxonomy): Bacteria > Pseudomonadota > Gammaproteobacteria > Pseudomonadales > Pseudomonadaceae > Aquipseudomonas > Aquipseudomonas gingeri_D. Next base: position 28,906 of record NZ_JACAQA010000043.1, read on the forward strand.
CGATCGCGGCCTGCTGATGAACGTGGGCAACAACATTGGCTACTACGGCCCTTACGAACATCTCTGGCGCGGCTTTGGTGACGAGCGCGTGCATTGGAGTGGCTGCGCCGCCGGCCAAACGGTTCTGGCACTTGAGGCCGATGGCACGGTGAAAGGCTGCCCTTCCCTGGCCACCGTCGGCTTTTCCGGCGGGAACGTGCGCAATATGAATCTGCACGACATCTGGCATTACAGTGAAGGCATGCATTTCGGGCGCCTGCGCGGCGTCGAGGACCTGTGGGGTTATTGCCGCAGCTGTTACTACAACGATGTGTGCCGCGGTGGCTGCACCTGGACCTCACACTCCTTGCTGGGCAAGCCAGGCAACAATCCTTACTGCCATTACCGTGCGCTGGACCTGGAAAAACAAGGGCTGCGAGAACGAATCGTGAAAATCGAGGACGCCCCGCAGGCCTCCTTCGCGGTCGGGCGTTTCGACCTGATCACCGAGCGTATCGACACCGGTGAAAAAGTCAGCAGCGTCAGCGATAGCGGTCAGGTGATCAAACTGGCCTGGGCCAATCAAGGGCAGAAATCGCCGGATGAAGGACGCATTCCCGTGCAACTGGCCCTGTGCCGTGGCTGTTTGCAATACATCTATCCCCACGAGTCGACCTGCCCGCACTGCCAAGCGGATGTGGCTGCCGCAGAAGCGGAACACCAGGCCAACCGCACCAGACAACAGGCCATCATGAACACCCTGACGGGTCTCCTGGGGATTGCACCCAGCACCTTGATGTAGCTATTGCGCAACGAGGTGCTGGCTACGGGGAGGTTTGAGCAGCGTTGCCAAGATGGCGGATGGCTGCGCGCCGCTGATTACCGTGCCGCCGGACTGGATGGCTGGTGTCAGGCGCCCACACCATGCGCTGGTTTCGCGTTCGGCCTCCACAAGCGCCTTGACGCCGTCTTCGCTGCGCAGAAAGTTCATGGCCAGGTGCCGCTCTTCGGTGTCTTGCGGGAGCAAGGCAACCAGCGACGCTGGATCGCTGATGTCCTTGCCCTCGCAAAAAAGCGCATGGTAAATGCCTTCAAACAGGGTTTGGGTGTATTGCCCCCTATCCCTCTGCCACCGCATGAGCCGAAGCGCGCGTTCCGTATCCGGCACCGTGGTGATCAGGCTGAAGTCCAACGAAATACCGAACTGCGCGGCGGCAAGGGAAAGGGCTTCTTCATGGCCTTTGGCTTGGCTGCCGAAGCGATTCTCCCGGTAGGTGCGATAGTCCATGCCGACCTGGGCTGCCGGGTGCGACCGACACGCCTGGTAGTCGACTGGCAGGATGACCCCGGTGGTAGCCATGGCTTGGCGCAGGCGTTTTTCACCGACCCAACACCAGGGATTGAGAAAATCAAAGGCCAAGGCGATGAACGTGTTTTTCATGTGGATCGACCGAAATGTCCAGTGACCCGACTTTAGGTGAAATGACTCGCTCCGAGTAGATATCCGCAGCGCAATGCAGTGTTGCGTGGGCGCTGTCATCCCCCCTCAGTAGCTGAGGATTTCCTCGAGAAAGGCGATAAAAACCTTCACCCGGCTGGATCCTCGATGGTTTGGCAAATACAACACATTGATCATGCCATTGGCCTCGCCCGGGTTGGCCTCGTAGTTGGCGAGTACGCGGGTCAGAAGTCCTTGGCGCACATCCTCGGCCACCAGCCAATCCGCCAGCAACGCAATGCCTCGGCCACTCAAGGCCGCCTCACGGAGGATATCGGCATTGTTGCTTTCAAGCCGTCCCTGGACATTGATGCGAATGCAATCTTCCGGGCTGCGAAAAACCCAGCCCTGATGCAGGCCCTCGTAATCGAAGCGCAAGCATTCGTGATTCAAAAGCGCCTGTGGCTGCAAGGGAATGCCGGCTCCGGCCAGATAGTCGGGGCTTGCAACGATCCAGCGTTCGAACCGGCCGATCGGTTTACTGATAATGTCTTCGCTGGCCAATGAGGAGCCCAAGCGAACGGACAGGTCGATTCGCTCCTTCAACAGATCGGTCATTTGGTCGCTCAGCGACAGGCTCACGTCGAGTTCTGGATACTGGGCAAGCAAGCGCCCTATGTGCGGGGCTATGACCCGCCGGCCAAACTCGACCGGTACGCTGACCCTCAGGCGCCCGCGGGCCACGGCGTTGCGGTCGGCAACGGCCGTGTCGGCCTCGGCGAGGGCATCCAGGATAAAAAGAGCCTTTTCGAAGTACGCTTGTCCCGCGACGGTGGGGCTGGTACTACGCGTCGTACGATTGAGCAACGACGCGCCCAACTCCGTTTCGAGGCTGGCGACCTGGCGAGTGACGGATGAGGTTGAAACGCCGAGTTTACGCGCCGCGGCAGAATAGCCACCGCAGCGCACGGTTTCGACGAACATAGTCAGCGCAAGCAGTTTGTCCATGGCCCAAACTCCGATGTTGTGAGCGACTGGACCCAGTGGCTCAACCGATATACCTGGTTGGATGCATTCTGAACAAGCCTCGCGTGTTTGCCTTGAAGGGTTGTGCTGGCAAGCCTCACAACTTCGCACTAAAGCGCAGGCGGCTGAAAAACAGCACGGCCGCCACGGCGGGTATCAAAGCAGCCAGGCAGACGAACAGATTCCATCCCAGGCGTTCGTAAAGCGGGCTCGCCAGCACCGAGCCCAAGGCTCCGCTAAGGAAAATACTCGTCATGTAGACCGCATTCAAGCGAGCGCGACTATGCGGATCAAGAGCATAGACCTCACGCTGTCCCAGCACCATGTTCAGTTGAACGGCAAAGTCCAGCAGCACGGCGCTAACCACCAGCCACAGGTAACCCGAGGCCGGCAGTGCCGCGATCAATAGCGATGCCGGCGCCAGTAGCAGGGCGATGAGGCTACCCCGCTGCGTATGACCGGCATCCGCCAGGCGTCCTGCAATCGGAGCCGCTATCGCCCCGACCGCGCCCACCAGGGTAAACAGGGCTACCTGTGTTTGGCTGAAATGGTGATGACGGATGAGTTCGACAGGCGCAATCGTCCAGAAAATGCTGAAGCTGGCAAAGAGCAATCCTTGATACAAAGAGCGTTCGCGAAGCACGGCATAACGGCGCGCGAGGCTGAAGATCGAACCGATCAACGCCCCGTAGCTGGCACGGTGAGCGGGCATTCGTTGCGGCAGGGCAACCCCCATCAAGAGCGCGATCATCGCCATCAGGGCGGACGCACCAAAGAACACCCCGTGCCAGCCGAACGACTCGGTGAGCGTGCTGGCAATCGGGCGGGAAAGCAGAATCCCCAACAGCAAGCCACTCATGATGTTGCCCACCACCTGGCCGCGGGATTTTTCCGGCGCCATATGCGCCGCCAGTGGCACCAGGATCTGCACGGCCACCGATGTGAGGCCGATCAGCAACGAACAGATCAGAAAGGCTGAAGGCGTCTGGCTCAGCGCGGCACCGGCCAGGCACAAGGAAGCCGCCAGCGAGAAGCCAACCACCAGCCGACGATTTTCCATCAGGTCGGCCAGGGGCACCAAAAAGAACAGACCCAATGCGTAGCCGAGCTGAGTCAAGGCAACGATGAGGCTGGCGTGCTCGCTTGACAGGCCAATCTGCGGCGCAATCAGTTCAACGATGGGCTGGGCGTAATACAGGTTGGCGACGACGGCCCCGCAACAGAACGCAAGCAAAACGACCATCGTGGTGGACAGGGTTGGCGACGTGACAGGCGTCGCCTTCAGATCAGACGTTGTGGAGCTGCCAAGGGACATGGCCACACCTCATTAGGGGTTGAATGGATGGCGCTAGCCTAGGTGCCTGTTTGCAACTTAGGAATCAGGCGGCGGAGCAACACTACGATGCGCGAGGCGCAATGCTCGGCGCAGGTGCAGTTGGCGCAACACACTGTTGCGCGGCGAGGTGATACCCCGCTTCGGCATGCCTGCCTACCCTTCCCGTTTCGAGCACAACGCTGGCGAAGGATGAGCAAGCATGAACAAGAAAGGTCTGTGGCTAGGTGGGCTTACCCTCGCCGTCTGTGGCGCCGCTTTAGCCGGTGCACTGATGTGGCGACCCTCCCTGCCCCCCGTCAAGCAACCTGCGCCGCGCAATGCCGAGCAGATCCGGCGCGGAGCGCTGGTGGTCGAGGCCGGCGATTGCGCGGTCTGCCATACGCGCCCGGGTGGCGAGTATCTGTCCGGCGGACTCCCGCTGGTGACCCCCTTTGGCACGCTCTACAGCACCAACATCACACCCGACGATCGCACGGGTATGGGTCAATGGTCCCTGGAGGCGTTCGAGCGGGCCATGCGTCACGGCGTATCCCGTGATGGGCATTTTCTGTATCCGGCGTTTCCCTATGCCCATTATCGCCGCATGAGCGAGGACGATCTGAAAGACGCTTATGCCTATTTGATGAGCGGACCGCCAGTGGACTCGCCCGCCAGGCCGAACCAGATGAACTTCCCCATGAACATTCGGCCGCTGGTTTCGTTCTGGAACCTGCTGTTCCTTCATGGCGCACAAGCACAACCGGAGTCCGGGCAAACGGCGCAATGGAGTCGAGGCCGGTATCTGGTCGAAGGCGCCGGGCACTGCGCGGGATGCCATTCACCGCTCAACCTTTTGGGCGCCGAAAAGTCTGGGCAATCGCTGGCCGGCGGTACGGTCGATGGCTGGGAGGCGCCTTCCCTGCTGGGTTTGGCCCAAGCGCGCAAGCCCTGGAACAGTCAGCAACTGGTGGACTATCTGCGCGGCGAGGTGGCGGCCGATCATGGGGCGGCGGCCGGCCCCATGAGACCGGTCAGCCTGGGCCTGGGGAAAATGCCCGTCAGTGATGTGCAGGCCATTGCCGAATACCTGCTGAGCCTGGGTGCGCACACTCCAGCTGAAACACCCTCGCCGACGCCTGACACCCGAGCGCTCGACCCGACGGCACGCAATGAAGGGGCCGCCCTCTTCCAGGCGGCCTGTGCCGGCTGTCATGGCGCAGGCGCCCCCATGCGTTTGATCGACGGGCGTCCTGATCTTGCCGACACCTCGGCCCTGCGCTCCGCCAGTTCGCGCAACTTCGTGAAGACGGTACGGGAGGGCATCGCCATGACCCCGGGCGCTTCAGGCCCCGGCATGCCGGCGTTCGCCGCCCTTCTCAACAACGCCCAACTCACGGTGCTGGCGACATACCTGCGCGCTCGCGCCGAGCCGAATCATCCCTGGGCCGACCTCCCGGAAACTATCGACGACTTACGCGAGGATGCGCAATGAGCCGCATGACCCTGAATGTCAATGGAGCGTCCCACGTGCTGGACATCGACGCCGACACGCCCCTGCTTTATGCCTTGCGCAACCAGCTTGAGCTCAATGGCGCAAAGTATGGCTGCGGGCTTGGCCAGTGTGGCGCCTGCACGGTGATCGTCGACGACAAGCCGATCTTTTCCTGTGTCACCCCTTGCTCAAGTGTGCAGGGCAAAAAAATCCGTACCGTGGAAAGCCTGGGTACAGCCGATCAGCCCGGCGCCTTGCAAAAGGCCTTTATCGAAAAACAAGCCGCACAATGCGGCTACTGCATCGCCGGAATGTTGATGCGCGCCCAGGCACTGCTGGAGCGCAATCCCAACCCTGACGAGCAGACAATCACCACTCACATGGCGCCGAACCTCTGTCGTTGCGGTACACATTTGCGAATCATCGAGGCCATCCGTGCCGTCGCCGCGTCGGGAGCACACCATGAAGAGCAACGCTAACGTCGATCTCGGGCGGCGCGCCTTCCTGCGCAACGGTTCCTTGCTGGTGGCGTTCTCGCTGCTACCGGTTGCCGGCAATGCATGGGCCGACACCGAGGTGGATACCCTCGGCACGCTGGTCCTGGCTCCAGACCTGGCCGGCAGCTTGCGCAGCAACCCTTACCTGGATGCCTGGATACGCGTCGATGCGCAGGGAATAACCGTCTACACCGGTAAGGTCGAACTGGGTACCGGAGTGAAAACCGCCTTGTTACAGATCGCCGCCGAGCGTCTGGAAGTGGCGCCCGATACCATCAACATGCTGACTGCCGACACCGCGCTGACACCCGATGAAGGCTATACCGCGGGGAGTCACACCATCGTCGACAGTGGCACGGCGTTATTCAATGCCGCGGCCCAGGTGCGCCAATTGCTGGTGGAGTCCGCGGCCAGGCATTGGCACGTCGAGCCTGATGGGCTGGTGACCCGTGATGCGCTGATTCAAGGGCCCGACGGGCAGCGCATGAGCTACTTCGAGGCCGTCGGCGGCGTGGACCTGCATCGCCATGCGCTGCCGAAATCGCCAGCAAAGGCCCCTGGAGAATTCAGCCTGATCGGGCACTCACTGCCTCGCCTGGACATCCCGGCCAAGGTCAGTGGCGGTGCCGCATTCGTACAAGATATGCGTTTGCCAGGCATGCTGCATGCCCGACTCATCCGGCCACCCAGGCCAGGTTGCCAACTGCTGTCGTTTGATCCCGAGGCCTTGCAAAGCCTGCCTGGTGTGGTGCAGGTCGTTCATGACGGCAACTACCTGGCCGTGGTTGCGAAGGACGAATGGCAGGCCGTGAAGGCGATGCGCGCGGGGTATGCGCAGGCGAAATGGAGCGAAGGCGTTGCGCTGCCCGACGCACGCAGCATCCATGCGTTGCTCCCGCACTTGCCATCGCGCCGTTACCCCATCAGCCACACGGGCAGTCCGGCGGCGGCCCCCGGACCGGGTTATCGGGCACGGGTGACCAAGCACTATCTCATGCACGGTTCTATCGGCCCGTCCTGCGCGGTGGCCTGGTTAAAGGACGACGTGCTCACTGTCTGGACCCACTCCCAAGGTGTCTATCCGCTACGCGCGGGTATCGCGCAAATGCTCGGCTTACCCCTGGAACGGGTTCGCTGCATCCATACCGAAGGGTCCGGCTGTTACGGCCATAACGGCGCGGATGACGCGGCGGCGGACGCCGCCCTGATTGCCATGCGCGTGCCCGGCTCTCCCGTGCGGGTTCAATGGATGCGCGAGCAGGAAAACCTCTGGGAGCCCTACAGCTCGGCCATGATCACCGAGGTGCAGGCAAGCCTGGATCAAGACGGCCGGATCCAGGATTGGGCCTACGAACTGTGGACGACCCCGCACAACGAACGCATCGTCAATGCCGGTCGCCTGTTGCCGGCACGCTTGCTCTCCAAACCCTTCACCTCGGCCCCATCGGTGCCTATCGCACAACCGGAAGGCGACGGTGATCGTAACGCCGTGCCCCTCTACAACACGGCCTCGACCCGTATCGACATGAACTTCATCACCCTGATGCCATTTCGCACCTCGGCGATGCGCTCCCTGGGTGCGCACATCAATGTCTTCGCGATCGAAGCCTGCATGGATGAGCTGGCGGCGCGCGCCGGTGTGGACCCCGTCGCTTTGCGCCTCGCCCATTTGGATGACCCTCGCGCTCGGGCGGTGATAGCGCGAGTGCGGGACGACTTCGGCTGGACAACCCAGCCCGTCAAGCCGGGCGTGGGGGTCGGCTTTGCCTTCGCGCGATACAAAAACATCATGGGGTATTGCGCCCTGGCGGTGCAGATCAACGTTCACCCGCAAACCGGTGACATCGTGGTTGATCGGGTGGTCACGGCCGTGGATGTCGGACAGATCGTCAGCCCCGATGGCCTGCGAAACCAGATAGAGGGTGGGATTGTGCAATCCACCAGTTGGACGTTGTTCGAAGCCGTCGATTTTGATGCCGCAGGCGTCCGCAGTTACGACTGGAGCGGTTATCCGATCCTGCGTTTTCCACAATTGCCACGGCGTGTCGAAGTGCATTTGCTCGATCAGCCAGGCCAGCCATTTCTGGGCGCCGCGGAGATCGTGCAAGGCCCGATGGCGGCCGCCCTCGGCAATGCCCTGGCCCACGCCACTGGCCGACGGCCTTTACAACTGCCCCTGACCCGGTCGCTTTGAGTGCGGCCACCATGACCGAGCGTGAGCGCGGTCATGGTGGCCTCTACCCAGACCGGTGTTGCAACTCACGCAATACGGTTTGGCGAGGAGTGCTGATTATCAGCGTCCGGTCCAGCCCTTAGAGTGGGTCGAAAAGGAGGACCTACCATGGGCACATTTACAACTCACCCTCAACGACCTGCCGGGGCACCTCGTGCCCTGGTGATTGGCGGATCATTGGGCGGGCTTTTCGCAGGTAATCTGCTGCGCCAGATCGGCTGGGACGTCGATATTTTCGAGCGTTCTTCCCACGACCTCGACAGTCGAGGCGGCGGCGTAGTGCTGCAGCCGGAGGTGGTCGAAGCGTTTCGCAAGCTGAACGTTCCATTGACCCACCTGGAGATGGGCGTTCGCTCGCAGTACCGCACCGTGCTGTATCCGGACGGCCGTGTCCAAAGCAAAACCTTGGCCCCGCAAGTCCAGACGTCCTGGTCACTGCTTTACACAACCTTGCGCCAGGCCTTCGGCAATGAGCGCTACCACCAGGGGAAAGTCCTGGTGGACCTCGATCAGCCAGAAGCCGGTCGGGTGGTGGCCGTGTTCGAAGACGGCGAGCGCATCGAGGCTGACTTGCTCGTCGCCGCTGATGGCGGTAACTCGCAGGTACGTCAATTGCTCTGGCCAGAATACCAGCCTGGCTACGCCGGCTATGTTGCCTGGCGCGGCCTCCTGCCAGAAAGCCGTTTGCCCGAGTTGCCTGCCCAGGTGTTGGCGGGTGACTTCGGTTTCGCAAACGCCGGCGGCTCGCACATCCTGGGCTACCTGGTACCCGGTGAACACAACGATATTCGTCCCGGACAACGCTACTACAACTGGGTTTGGTATCGGGTTGTCGAGGAGCCACTCATCGGCGATCTCATGACCGACGCCAATGGGCACAAGCGCGACTATTCGGTACCGGAAGGGCTTCTCGCGCCGGCGTGGCGCGAGCATGTCTGGAGGGAAGCCGACAGGCTGCTGCCCCCCGCTTTTCGGGAAGTGGTGCAAGCCACCGAACAGCCTTTCGTGCAAAGCATCCGCGATTTGGCGATGCCGCGGATGGTTGATGGCCGGGTGGTCCTACTCGGCGATGCGGCCGCCATTCCCCGGCCGCACACCGCCGCCAGCACCTCCAAGGCGGCATTCAACGCACTCGAACTGGCCCGGTGCCTGAGCCAGGCCCCAGACGACACGGATCGCGCCCTGGCGAACTGGGAACCGGCACAGATTGCCTTGGGGCAACGCCTGCTCGCCCAGGGCCAAGCCATGGGCGATCACCTGATGTTCCACCGTCCGACCCTTCACGCTGGCAGGCGCTGAATGACCGACGAAGTCCATCAGGCAGGCGGATAGATGTTCTATCCTTCCATCCAACCACCGACTCCGGACACCGAAATGCCCGCCCCCGAATCCGCCCTCCTGCAAAGCTGGCATCACAACGCCCAATCCTGGATTGAAGCGGTTCGCGGCGGCGCCATCGAAAGCCGCCGCCAGGTCACCGACCAGGCCATCCTCCTGGCGGTGCTGGGCCGCCAGCCCGAGCGTGTGCTCGACCTGGGTTGTGGCGAGGGCTGGCTGTTGCGGGCGCTGGCGACGAGGGGCATCAACGCGGTCGGTGTGGACGGCGATGCGACGCTGGTTGAGGCCGCGCGGGCGGCGGGCTCTTCGCCAGTGCATTTGGCCAGCTACGAAGCGTTGGTGGAGGCGAAGGTGGATATCGGCCGCGACTACGCGCTGATCTGCGCCAACTTCGCCCTGCTGCACCAGGACATCATCCCTCTGCTCGCCGCCATGAACACCCTGCTCGCCCCTGGCGGCGCGCTGGTGATCCAGACCCTCCATCCGTGGACTGCGGCGGCGGGCGACTATCAGGATGGTTGGCGAAACGAAACCTTCGATGGGTTCAAGGGGCAGTGGCAAGCCATGCCCTGGTATTTCCGAACCCTGTCCAGTTGGCTCAATGCGCTGGACATGGCCGGTTTTCGGTTGAGTACTTTGCAGGAGCCGCAGCACCCACAGAGTGCTGCGCCTCAGTCATTGCTGTTGGTGGCCGAGAAGCGGGAGTGAGCCACACCGGCTTCCTACTTGCCCGTCTCCTCAACCGCGCCTTTGTTCTGAAAGCCGAAAGAGTATTTCAGAGCCCGTGCATGCTGGGTGCGAGTATCCGGCAAACCTATGGTCTCCGGATTCGCAAAGCCGGTAGGGCTGGAGGGGTCCATGAAGTTAGCGCGATTGATCGCATCAAACAGAAAACTGAAACCTTGTTTCAGTGTGCTCTGGGCGATGCCATGACAACCCATGCAGCCGCCCATGGTCTGGCTTCCAGTGCTGTGATCAAAATCCGGCACCTTGATGTTCTTCACCGTGCGCATATTGGTCAGGGTGTTGTCCTCCGGAACGGGGAATACGTTGCTTCCGCGAAAGAGTTGAATCCCCGGCTGGCTGCTTTCGACCAGGATATTGGCCAGGTAATAATCCGGGTCGGTTTCAGTGCTCGACGGAATGGCCTGCACCCCTTTAAGCCGGTAGTGCTTCCAGACCGAATTGTTGAACGCACTGCTGCCGTCCATTAGTTGCTTGACCTGGTTGTTGACCGCCGTGACTTCGGAATAGATGGTTTGCGGTTGCACGACACGAATAGGCCCGGCCTGCCCCTTGGGGATCCCGTTGCTGCCGGAGTAGATGGGCGAAGTATGGGCCGAGTCCACAACATCGCCCCTGGGCAGGGTCACCGTATGGGTGGTGTTGCCGTCAGAGAAGGTAGCAACCGGCGGTAAACCGTTATCCGGCGAGTAGGCAACCTTGTCGTAGTTGGCGATATAGTAAAGCCCGGTCGGCGACTTGTCGGGCAAGGTCATCGCATCCTCATGCTCGAACGTGGCGAAAATGAAGGTCGGGTAGTTGGCCGTCTTATGGATGATATGCAAGGCGACCAGGGCATAGTCTTCGTTGTACGCCACCGGTGCCTTATCGGTGCCGTGATAGGTCACCACCGTCGCCGTATGGTAGCGCGCACGCTGCGCCACCGGAATATCCGCCAGCTTGCGCCATGCCGCCTTGACCTCCACCGCGCCGTCGGGCAGGACGATATGATCCGGGTACATGCTCAGGCCTTGCGCATACGTGTAAATGACGGGATTGGCCTTGGCCTCGAACAGGATCTGGCTGTCGTTCGAAGGGGCATAGTGACTCCCGTTCATTGCTGGTCGTGGTGGGTTGACCGGGAAAAATATCGCGTTTTGTCCTATTTGAGTCGCCTCATCCAGATTGTTGTAATGAGCAAAACTCGCGCCTGGGGCCAAAGGCACACCGTTGGGGAAACTGACATAGCGGTATTGCGGGCTGGAAGCGAACGGCCGCGTAGGGCCGCCTACGCCTTTTTTTTCCCCTCCCGGAGGAAACAACTCGGTGCGGTGGGCGAAGGTTTGCCACAACAAAGGACTGGGAGATTGTGGCAACTTGCCCGAATCGGCAAAGCTGCTGGAGGGATTGCCAATGCCGCGGTTAGCCGGCAACGGCGTGTTGGCGGCATTGTTCAGTGCGATAAAGCTGCGCCAGGCGAAAGTTGCATAATCGGTATGGCTAAGGCCCGTGGCCAGATCCGCGGGCAGTTGCGGATTGTTCATGGTCAAATCGTTTGCAGTGATGGCATAGGAAACGCCCAATCCCGATGGATAGGCCGAATTCCCAGGGAAGCGTTTGGAGAAATACGCATTCCAATGCAGCCCGTCGTTTGAATAAAACGTACTGGAACTGCTGCTGATAAACACGCGCTCGCCGATCATCGTTGCACTATTCAGGAAGCCCCTGGGCCCCTGGCCGTTTATCCCCGTCAGCGCTTGCTTCGCCCCCCACTGGCCGGCCCGGTCGTAAGTGCGGGCGAACATGGCGCCATTTTCAAAAGCGTAATAAGCCCACAATTGACCGTTATAGACGACGGGCACCATCGTTAGAATTTTGTCGGCGCTTTCCTGGAAGGCCAGATTTTCCCGGCTCCACGCAACACCGTCATTCGAGGTGACATAATAAACAGCGTTACCTGAGTTTTCGCTATACAAGACAAAGAGCTGTCCGTTATACACAATCGGTTTGTTATTGATGGCCGTATGGAGCGTACTGATAGGCTTGGCCGTGGACCAGCCGGTGCCGTTTTCGGAGCTGACGGTCTTCAAGCGGCCCTGGGGATCGGTAAAGGTCAGTACCAATTTTTGATTGAACACGCTCACCGAGACATTACTAAAAATACTATCCACACTGATAGTTTGTGTGGCAGACCAGTTTTTCCCTTCCGCCGAAGTGGCATAATTTATATGCTTTTGGTCATTGTTGTTGGCCCAGAACATATAAACCTTACCCTTGAACGACTGCACCGAGGGTATATAAAACGCTTGCGGCCTGAAGGGCACCGTGCTCGTCGAAGAAGGCGTGCCACTTGAAGCCTCTGGATGATCAAAGACATCGACCGTGATCCCCACACCTTGTTGCGGTGTGGCGATGATCACACTCTCCGCATAAACCGACGAGACCGCCAGCACGCCACCCAGGCACAGCAACAGTCGACCCAGCATTGCTTTGACGTTCATATATTCGCTCCTTTGAATAGCGGCTACTACAGGGCGCGGGGGCGCCCTGATCGGCGTAGCTGTTCCATGGCTGCCGGCCCTTGCCTTGCAACGCTACTTAGCGGCCACGGCCTCCGCTGCTTTGGCCATGTTTTCGGCGGTGGCTTCGGTCGAGTTTCCTGCGAGGGTGTACAGATAAAGTGTGGTGACGAATCCGGGGGCGGCCGACAGGGCCACATCGACTGGGGCACCCGCGTTATCCGGTACCAACTTCCCGGTCATATCCTGCTCTTCGTTCAGCTCCTGCTCCACCCGCAGGTGATAGCGGGTAAATTGAAGAAACTGAGGGTCGGTGATGGCGACGGCCGCCAAGGGATCCCAGAAATACAGATATTTGCCGATACCCGGCGCGATGGTCGAGCTTTGCAGCACGTGGGTAAGGAACTGAGCCACCGGGTTGGAAATCCGGGAGAGCTGGCTCACGAAACTCTGGGTAATGGGGATAAAGTTACTGGCGTTCAGCGCAACCAATTGAATGGGGACCCCGCCATTGAAGACATAGTGGGCACCCAGCGGATCCAGGAAGATGTTCCATTCGGCAACCTGATTGGTGTAGTAAGGCGCATCACCCAGGGCGTCAATAATATTACCGCCCGCACCAGGCTGGACGTATTCCGGCAACAAATTCCCGCCCATCATCACGATGCGGTCTACTTTGCTGAGCAACAAGCGTTGCAATGCACTATCGGTTTTAGCGTGCTGGAACAAATGCCCCCAGGTCGTACCACCACCGATCATCAACACCGTAAATTTATGATTGGCTTTTTCCAATGTTTCCCTTAAAAAAGCGAGCGCATCGGCTCGCGTGGGATTCGGGTTTTTCCGTGGAAACAGGGCGTCGTAATGGTGATCCGCCGCCTGGCGTGTTTCAAAGGGAAAGGTATTGCTATACACCATGGGGCGTTGAAGACCCGCCGCAACGGGGATACGTTCTATCTCAGGGTCATTAAACAAAGTGAGGAAATTGCTGACATTTTCAACGCCGTGACTCAAGTGAACAGCGCCCACCCCCGTCACAGTAATACCTTCGACTTTTATCCCATGATGCTTGAGCAAATACGACATGGCCATGTAATCATCGAAATCGACATCGGTATCGATGAGTACATGCGTAAGCGGTTGAACAGACATAAGGTTAGCCTCCTGGCTAATGAAGAGTTTACATCCGATGTCAGGTATTACCGAACGATCCAGCTTGTGTAGGCACAGGTTTAACAGTAGCGATTTGCAGCGTAGGCGGCCATTTGATATCTGTCTAGTGACCTGAGCCGTTAATCCAGCGGTCCATTGTTCACACTATAGGATGTGTCCAACGCGATGGATTCAGCACGTGCATGCCTCCCGATGTTCCCCTGGCTGCCATCTAAAAGGATGGCACTTTCCTGAAAATGACCTACACCTGATAGCAAGGAAGAACGGCCAGCGATCGACAGGAGTCGATAGTCAGAATCCCCCGCCCTCCCTGCGCACACTCCGTTTCCTCTCTGTTGATCATTCCTGGCAAATCGTTGGGGATTGAACTCAGTCGTCCGGCGCCGCCGAGGAGGTAGACCACCCATACTCGATACCCCGTTTCACCCGTGAAGCCCGTCTCGGCGATCAAACCGAGACCTTGACCAAAAATAAATAAAAGGAAGCCCCCGCATTGGCAAGCATAAGCCCAAGCGATGCCAGGCGTTTTCCCTATCAAGGAGATGATCGATGACCCAATCCCCAGGAACGCTCACAGCCTTCGCGGTGGCGGCCGCGTTGTTCAGCGTCGCCGCCCAGGCCGGCACCTACCCTGACTACGGCTACGCGCCACCCGACACCTATACCGGCGCCAAATTCGTGCTCAGCCAGAGTTATCCCACCACACCGCCCAAAGGCCCGCTGCCGGAGTTCTTCAAGAAGCTGCCGACCAAGCAGGACAACAATTTTGAAACCTGGCGTGCCTACATGGACGCCGTGAAAAACTACTGCCTGGAAGGTAACGTCGACGTCAATTGGGACGTTCAGAAAAACAAGGTTCGCCAGTGGTATCACATGCCGTGGCAGCACTATGGCCCGCTGGGGCGCGAGGGCATCCATGGCTTGACCAAGGAAGCGCAGATCCAGGCCCAGCAACTGGCGTCCACGCAAACCGCCACCGGCCAGACTTACGCCGTGGGCATTTACAACGACATCGGCGCCTACACCATCGGCAAGGTCTGGAAAGACCCGCAGAACCCTGATCCGAGCTACACCTCGCAGCCCAACAGCTTCCCCAACGGTACGGTCGTGTGCAAGGCCCTGTTTGCCGACATCGACCGCAACACCGTGCCGTTCCTGGTCAACCCGGTGTTGTGGCAGGGCTATATCACCGACACCTTCACCTCCGCCAATCGCGTGGTGAAGGATGTCGCCCTGATCCAGATGGACATCGCCGTACGTGACACCCGCATGAAGGAGACCGGCTGGATCTTCGGCACCTTCCAGTACAACGGCGCCAAGACCGGCAAGGCTGGCTGGGACAACCTGGTACCGGTGGGGATCATCTGGGGCAACGATCCGAAAGAAACCGGCAATGACTTCACCAACCCGAAACCGACCGTCACCAAAATCAACCCGGCGCTGCAACAGACCGCCATCAACGCCAACACCCAGGAGCTGCCGCCGACCCACCTGGGCTGGAACGGGCGCCTCAACGGTCCGGTGGACAATCCCAACAGCTCCTGCCAGAGCTGCCATATGACGGCCGAGGCGCCGCAAGTGGCGATCATGAATCCACTGTTCCAGAAAAATCCGCCACCGGTGGGTTCGCCTGACTGGATGAGGTGGTTCCAGAACATTCCGGCAGGCCATCCGTTCACTCCTGGAACCAAGAGCACGGATTTCAGCCTGCAGATGTCGGGCAGTCTGGTGAACTTCTACCAGTGGAAGTGTGACATGGGCGGGATCTACGAAAACGGCATCAACGCTTGCGCGAAAACCGCCGGCCTGAAGTTGAAGATGCTGAAGTCCGGAAATGGGGCACCGCAGCCACTGCAGCGCGTGATCCGCGATCCAAGCCTGGAACAATTGCTCGAGTAACAGGCGACAACCTCCGGGCACTGGGTGCCCGGAGGCTGACTCATACCACTGGCTGCGACGCCTATGCTCAGCCAGGACAAGCTTCAGCGAAAACCTGCACCACCGTTTACGACACTGCCTCAGACGTCAGACAGGTGTCAGGGTCTATACTGATTTTGCCCCTTTAATCAGGAGCCAGCCTTGATCACCGTGTAGTCAACCAGGCAGAACACGTGAAGTCTTCGACACTTGCTGTAGCGCTGCTCTGTCTATTGCTCGGCGCTCCCGCCAGGGCCGAGTCCTATCTGGTCGTTACCGAGGAGTGGGCACCGTACAACTATCAGGAGAACAATCAGCTCACGGGCATGTCCACGGAGATCGTCCGGGCCATCATGGCGCGGACCGGGGATAACTTCGAGATGGTGCTGCTGCCCAGTATGCGCAGCATCCACGCATTGAATACCCGCCCCAAGACCATCCTGTATTCCCTGTTCCGCACGGCGAAGCGCGATCCCTTATACAAGTGGGTCGGACCGATCGTGGAAGAGTCCATTTACCCCTATCAGTTAGCCAATGCGCAGCAGCCGGTGAATTCCCTGGAACAGCTACTACGCGCGCCACAGATCACGACGAGACAGGCCGGCCTGATACCCGAGGTTCTGCAGTCGCGGGGCTTCAACAACCTCGCAAAAGTTGCAATCGAGAGCCGGCAGCTCTATCGCATGCTGCTCGCCGGACGCACTGACATCATCGTCGGCGACACCGCCGCGGGGGTGGCTTACTACAGCCGCGAGTTGAACATCGCCCCCGGCACGCTGCGGCAGATTCCCATCGAGCTCTATCGCTCATCGCTGTACATTGCCTTCAGCCGCGACAGTGACGACAAACGGGTAGCCGCCTGGGCCGACGCCCTGGAGCAACTGCGCCAGTCAGGTGAGTTGAAGCGCATCCAGGATCGGTACAGCCAACCCATCGGGCAATGAAAGCGTGGAACCCACGCCAGCTTTCAGGTGCAGGCTATCTGAGCCCTTACCCGGCCTGCTTCTCTTAAAGATCAAACCGCTTTTGCATAAAAAACCGGTTGTGCCCAGCGACCGGGTAATCCTTGAGCTCGCCAAAGATACTGAAGCCGTGTCGGAGGTAAAATTCCGGCGCTTGGAAGGAGAAAGTGTCCAGCCAAATACCTTGGCAACCTTTCTCACGAGCCAGCGCTTGCGCCATGTTCATCAACTTCGATCCCATGCCCTGCCCTCTGGCGATTTCAGGCACAACAAGCAATTCAATGAATAGCCACTGTCCGGAAACTTTGGCGTATAAACCACCCTCAGTGTTGCCCGTCTCATCCTTGATTAGAAGCGCAAGTTTTTCGACTCCCACCCGTCCGGTTTGTGCCTGGTTGTATTCGATCAACGGTGCCAGGATTGCCTGGTAATCGGCCTCTTGAGGCGCTTCTTTTATCTCGATCCGTAAGCTCACAGCTTTCTCCCTGATACCATTTTTGATTACGCAGAGAATCCTTAACGGCTACGGGACAAACTCGACGTAGCTGGACTCCCCACCGCCAGTCGCGCCCGACAACCAACCCCATACGAAAGCCAGAGTGGTACGCCCTGCGTGATCAACGCCTACCGTGCCACGGGACCAACCGGCAAGCATCTCGCCCTCCGTGGTCAAGCAATGATAAAGAAGCTCAATGGTATCCGGGCCTGTCACGCGCCCGACTTGATGACCCATGCGGATCCGGCCGCCTTGGTAGGTGCCCGAAATAGCGTTTCCCTCGACATGGTAATGAAATACCGTACCTGCACCGGATAGCCCGTGGGCGTTGCCTGCTACCGTAAATCGGCGATCGTTCAAACGCTCGCCGACTTGAGAAAAGAGGGTTTCCATAACTGTCGCGTCCTTTGGTCGAGAGGTTCCATTCCAGCCTTCCCCATGGATAAAACACGTTTCCAGGAGAGATCCTGCCATGATAAATAAATCAGTCACCCGACAGTTGAAGTTCTGAAAATGCCAAAGACAAAGCCGGCAGCTAGCGCGGCAGCAACGGCTGCTGAGATCGAAAGATCCATCCAGGCCCTGAACAAAATGGCTGAACGCCTTTGGGGGGATGGCAGGGAGACCGAGGCAAAAGCACTTCTCGATGCCCTGGACGCCTTGAACCGGGCGCTGGACAGGATCCGGATCGGCGAGAGCCGCCGGGTGGTGACGCTCCACTAACAAGCCAGGGACGCACAACGGAAAACAAATCGGCCCTTTATTCGCCCACCAGCCTTCGATTGCTGCGACAAGCCGAGCATGGACAAAACAAACGGCAGGAACGAGGGCATGCCAGGTTCCTGCCATTTCAAGCGTTTGCCGGTAAAAGGCTCAGCGCATCAAAAGAAGCCCAGCGGATTGATGTCGTAGCTGACCAGCAGGTTTTTGGTCTGCTGGTAGTGGTCGAGCATCATTTTGTGGTTTTCACGGCCGACACCGGATTTCTTGTAGCCACCGAACGCGGCATGCGCCGGGTACAGGTGATAGCAGTTGGTCCACACGCGACCGGCCTTGATCGCCCGCCCCATGCGGTAGGCACGGTTGATATCACGGGTCCACAGGCCCGCACCGAGGCCGAACTCGCTGTCGTTGGCAATCGCCAGGGCTTCAGCTTCGTCCTTGAAGGTGGTCACGCCCACCACCGGGCCGAAGATTTCCTCCTGGAACACGCGCATTGTGTTGTTGCCCTTGAGCAGCGTCGGCTGGATGTAGTAGCCGGTGGACAGATCGCCTTCCAGGCGCTCCGCAGCGCCGCCGGTCAAGAGCACCGCCCCCTCCTCCTGAGCAATCTTCAGGTACGAAAGAATCTTGTCGTATTGCTGCTCCGAGGCCTGGGCGCCGACCATGGTCTCGGTGTCCAGAGGATCGCCACGCTTGATCTTGCCGATCTTCTGCATCACGACCGCCATGAACGCGTCGTAGATCGATTCCTGGATCAAGGCACGCGACGGGCAGGTGCAAACCTCGCCCTGGTTGAAAAACGCCAGCACCAGGCCTTCAGCGGCCTTTTCGATAAACTGCGGCTCGGCCTGCATGATGTCTTCGAAGAAGATATTCGGCGACTTGCCACCCAGCTCCACCGTACTGGGAATGATGTTCTCGGCCGCGCACTTCATGATGTGCGCGCCCACCGGCGTGGAGCCGGTGAATGCGATCTTGGCGATACGCTTGCTGGTGGCCAGGGCCTCGCCGGCTTCACGGCCAAAGCCATGGACGATATTCAAGACACCCGGTGGCAGCAGGTCGTTGATCAGTTCGGCGAAGACCATGATCGACAGCGGCGTTTGTTCGGCCGGTTTCAGCACCACGCAGTTGCCCGCCGCCAGCGCAGGCGCCAGCTTCCAGGCCGCCATCAGCAGCGGGAAGTTCCACGGAATGATTTGCCCCACCACGCCCAGGGGTTCATGGAAATGGTAAGCCGTGGTCAGTTCGTTGATCTCTGCGGCGCCGCCTTCCTGGGCACGGATGCAACCGGCGAAATAACGGAAGTGGTCGGCCGCCAGCGGAACGTCGGCATTCAGGGTTTCGCGCACGGCCTTGCCGTTGTCCCAGGTTTCGGTAACGGCCAGCACTTCAAGATGCTGTTCAATACGGTCGGCAATGTTCAACAGGACCCGCGAGCGATCCTGTGCCGAGGTCTTGCCCCAGGCATCGGCTGCCCCATGGGCGGCGTCCAGCGCGAGTTCGATATCAGCGGCGGTGGAACGGGGGAACTGGGCAATCACGTCACCGTTGATCGGCGAGGTATTGGTGAAGTATTCGCCATGGACCGGCGCGATAAACTCACCGCCGATGTAATTGCCATAGCGCGATTTGAAAGAAACGACAGCGCCTGGGGTTCCGGGGGGTGCGTAAATCATGATTGAGGCCTCTTTGCGGGTCATTGTCTGTGGGTCGCACACGCGATGAACAGATGCTAGAGAGCCCACGCCGCCAAACGAATACGCCCTTGGCAGGGGTCACCTTGTCATTTAGTCGTAATTTGGCCCTTCTGGAAAACCGCAAACGCGCAACGCTTCGTACTTTAGTAGGGGTTTACCTGACTATCGTCGCATTCACAAAGCAGGGGGAGTGGCATGTAATGCCGCCATTACAAGAAAGGAATCGCCCTTATGCCGCCTACCCCGGACCTCGTACCCTGAGCCCTTTCCCTGAACAACAGAGATACCCCGCCATCACACCGCAATCAAAAATAAACAGGTGCAAGGCCATGTACAAAATTCTAATTGCCGATGATCACCCGCTGTTTCGTGAAGCCATCGCCAATGTGATCAGCGACGGTTTTCCGGGCTGCGAAGTGATGGAAACCGCCGACCTGGAGAGCGCGCTGACACTGACTCGGCGCCATGACGACTTCGACCTGATTCTGCTCGACCTGAATATGCCTGGCATGCACGGCCTCA
Organism: Pseudomonas gingeri; assembly: GCF_013385425.1. Taxonomy (GTDB): domain Bacteria; phylum Pseudomonadota; class Gammaproteobacteria; order Pseudomonadales; family Pseudomonadaceae; genus Aquipseudomonas; species Aquipseudomonas gingeri_D. The sequence goes on from NZ_JACAQA010000043.1 coordinate 48,959, forward strand.
ATGGCCTGATCAATCTGCGCAACGAGGCGCCCACCATCCCGGTGGTGATCGTGTCCGCCGAACAAGACAAGCAGATTGTGCTGCAAGCCATCATGTACGGTGCGGTGGGCTTTATTACCAAGTCGTCGCCACGGGCGCAGATGACTGAAGCCATCGAGCAGATCCTCAACGGCAATGTCTATCTGCCTCCGGATATCATCCACTCGCCAAAGGCCGATACCCGGCGCAGCATGAACAGCGCCCCCGGCTTTGCGCCTGAGTTACTCCAATCGCTGACCCGCAAGCAATTGCTGGTCCTGGAACGTATGACCAAGGGCGAGTCGAACAAACAGATCGGCTACACCCTGGAAATCGCCGAGACCACGGTCAAGGCGCACGTCTCGGCCATCCTGCGCAAGCTCAACGTGCATAACCGGGTCCAGGCGATTCTCAGCGCCGGGGATATCGATTTCACCGCCTACCTGCGGCGCTGAATGGGTCAACCCACCGACTCCTTGCCCAGCAGATGACTGATGGCAGTCTTGAGCTTCATCGGCCGCACCGGTTTGTGCATCAAGGTGTGGCCCAGCTCACGCATTTGCAGCTTCAGTTCATTGCTGTAGTTGGCCGTGATCATCAGCGCCGGCAAGGGCAAGCCACGTCGGGCGTTGATCGTGGCCACGACATCGACACCGTTCTGCTCATGGTCCAGGTGATAATCGGCAATCAACAGGTCGGCGTCGCCATGATAGTTGTCCACCTGCCGCGCCAGGTCCTGTTCGCACAGCGCGGTGACCACCTCGCAGCCCCAGCTTTCCAGGAGCGTGCGCATCCCCGCGCAAATCGTCGCATCATTGTCCAGCACCCAGATCCGTGCCCCGCGCAACCTTTCGAGCATGAGCCCCGTCATGGGTAACTGGATCTGTGGCTTGGGCGCGCAGAGGGTCAGCGGCACTTCGACAGCGAACATCGAGCCTTTGCCGGGGGTCGAGCGGACGCTGATCTTGTGCCCGAGGATCCCGGCGATTTTTTCGACAATGGCCAACCCGAGACCCAACCCGCGATCCTGATGGGGTCGTTGCGCGTCGCCGCGTTTGAACTCCTGGAAAATCTCCTCCAGTTTGTTCTCGGCAATCCCGATACCGGTATCCCAGACTTCGATGGACAGACAATGGCGATGCCGACGACAACCCAATACCACGCGGCCAGTGGTGGTGTAGCGGATGGCGTTGCTCAGCAGGTTGCGCAGAATCCGCGCGAGCAACTGGATATCGCTGCGCACCAGCGCCGAACACGGCACGAACGCCAGGCGCAAGCCCTCGCTGGCAGCCGCTTGCGCGAACTCGACCGCCAGGTTTTCCAGCAGTTCGCTCAGGGCAAACGGCGCGATATCGGCCTTGATCACCCCGGCATCCAGCTTGGAGATATCGACCAGCGTGCCGAGCAGATTCTCCACGTCTTCCAGCGAATTGCTGACATTACGCACCAGGGTTGCGTTGGCCTCCGGTTCGCGGCGCTCCAACAAGGCACTGGTAAACAGGCGTGCGGCGTTGAGCGGCTGAAGCAGATCATGGCTGACGGCGGCCAGAAACTTGGTTTTCGACAGGTTGGCCTGCTCGGCTTCGAGCTTGGCTTCACGCAGGCGCGACTCGACCCGACTGCGCTCGTCGATCTCACGCAGCAACTGGCTGTTCAGGGTGGTCAACTCGGTGGTGCGCTCGCGGACTCGCTGCTCGAGGTTCTGATAAGCCTGGTGCAGCGCTTCGGCGGTACGGCGGCGTTCGGTGATATCGCGGATCAGCACAAAGATGCCGATCACTTCACCATTGGCCAAGCGATTGGGCACATAGGAGCGCAGCATGTAGCGCTCCTGATTGTTGATGTTGATCTCAGGGCATTCGAAGGTCACGCTTTCCCCCGCAAGGGCGCGTTCGACATAGGTTTCCAGGCGCTGGTAATGCTCTTCGCTGTGGACCTCGCGCAGGCTCTGTCCGAGCATCACGCCACGCGGCCAGCAGTACCACTGTTCATAGACCTTGTTGGTGAACTCATAGACCAGGTCGGCGTTCAGGTAGGCAATGAGCGCCGGCACATGGTCGGTGATCAGGCGGATCCAGCGCTCGCTCTCGCTGAGGGCTTCAGCATGCTGGTAGCGTTCGGTGATGTCCGTGAAGGTGTTGACGAAACCGCCGGTGGGTAAGGGATGCGTGCGAATTTCCAGCACCCGGCCATCGTCCAGCCGCTGCTCCCGTTCATGGATCACCCGGCCGTTGGCGTCGCGGCTGTCCGGCGTCAACAGCTCCAGTTCGCTGTCGGCGATGACCTCGGAAAACAGCCTGTGCGCGGCAACCGGCGCCAGCCCGCTCAGCTCCAGGAAACGCCGATTCCACAGTTCCAGGATGCCCTCGGCGTTGACCATCGCGACACCCTGGGACAGGTTGTCGACGGCCCGTTGCAGCAGGTGCGACTTCTGCGCGACGGCTTGCTCGCGGCGCATGGTTTCGCTGAGTTTGACGTCCGTGATGTCGGTAAACAGGATCACCCGGCCACCCTCGCGGGTCGGCCGCTCGCTGACCTGCAGCCAGCGACCATCATTCAGACGGTACAGCAGGTGTGCGCCGGCGCTGTGCCGTGGCTCTTCACTGAACAGCCCGGTACTGGCCAGCAGCCGCTTGACCTCGGTCAAGCGCATGCCCGCGATGATCCGTACCCGGCTGTTGGCCCAGAACGCCTTGAAGCGACTGTTGAACAGCACGATGCGCTGGTCTTCATCGAACAGCACGAACGCATCGGAAATACTTTCAATGGCATCGACCAGATGTTGATGGGCCGTTTCCGCCCGCAGGCGTGCGTCACTGAGCAGATGATTGCTGGCCTTGAGCTCGGCCATGGCCTGGTTCAACGCATCGGTACGCTCCCTGACCTGTTCGGCCAGGACCACCGAGTGCTGAAAGGCCGCATAGGAATCATTGCCACGGGCGGTCCCGGACTCGACCCGCTCGATCAGCGCCGTATTGATCCGCCGCAGCTTGTGATTGTCCCGCCGCAGTTGTTCGATCTGCTCAAGCAGCTCAGCGGGAGATGACTGCACGGTTGCGTCCAATGGCGACACCGGTAAAGGTCTGGTTGATATGCATGCCATTGAACTGCTCTCCGTAGGTATTGAAACCTATCACCCGCTGCTCGCGCAGAAAGGCGCCGATCTGCTGGACGCTGCCATCGTCTTCCAGCTCCAGGCGCCGCAGGAAACAGTCGCAGCCGATGGTCAGCAACAACGGCCCCAGGCGCTCCCGCAAGCCGTCGAACAGCGTCTGCAGGTTCGGCAGCAAGGGGCCGGGCGTCATCGCCGTGAGCACGATGCCGTTCTCCACCGCACAGTAAAAGCTCAGGCTCAGGTCAGGATTGACCTGTTGAATGGCCCTGACGTAGTACTGATCGTTGATACGAACCGCCAGCGGGTGAGCGGCAAAAACCTGGTGATTGAGTTGTGCCACGGGCACCCCGATGATCTGCGCGTATTCCTCGGCCGCAGGCTCGGCATTGAGTTCGTAGACCCGGCGCATGCCGCTATCGGCGCGGGTGACCACCAGCTTTTCCGCACGCGGCAGAATGTGGTGCGTGGTGAACACTTCGAAGTCCAACCAGGTATTGACCAACAGCACCACGGCCGCGCCGCTGTGGAATTCGCCGCCGAAGTACACATGGGTATGGGTCAGGTAGTTATCGTCTCCGGCAGAGCCGCCAAAGTGCGGGATATCGCCCAAGGCGGCGCTCAGCGCGGCAAGGACCGTTTCCTCGCGGCTGGACAGGCCGTCGAGCAGTGTCAGGGCAAAACTGTTGCCCTTGATCGGCGCCAGGCTGTTGCTGCGACAGCCGCCGACCAGTCGCTCGACCATTTGCTGGGCGTCGATCAGGCTGAAACGTTCCAATTCGTCGATCAGCTCGGCAGCAATGGAGAAATGCCGATGATCAAAACCCACCGCGGTCACACAGCCTCGGCCATAGCCCTGCGGGGTAATTTCCCCGGCGCTGGTACAGCCCACCACGCGAATGCCGCCAAAGCTCTGCTGCAATGCGCTGCCCAGGGCGCGCAAATCGTATTCGACCGAACAAAAGAACAGCACAAACCCCAAGTACGGGTGCAATAGCTGCCGCGCCAGCTCCTGGGCCACCTCTTGCGCCTCGGTTGCCATCGACATCGCGCTGATTATGCCGTCTGTTTGGGTCTGTCCCATGGTCGCCGTCCGCAAAGTGCGCTGTCTGATCCTTCAGTCTACGAAGACTGGACCCGGGTCCGTATCCTACTTCGGTAGGGGGTCCCCCCTGCGATGGGAGGAAGCCGCGTGCCATTACGACCAAAGACCCCCCTTGCGAGGACTAAAGGACCATTTAACCGTTATGCCATCGTTCCTAGGATGAGTGCGTCTTGATGAATGCACCACCGGCCGTTCAGGCCAATAATCACAATAACGAGGGCTAGTCATGAGCAGCACGTTCTTCATTCCGTCCGTAAACATGATGGGCATCGGCAGTCTCGATGAAGCCATGGTCGCCATTCGCAAATATGGTTTGCGTCACGCCCTGATCGTCACCGACGCCGGCCTGGCAAAAGCTGGGGTCGCGGACAAGGTCGCCAAATTGCTGGCGGCGCAGGACATCCAGGCGACCCTATTCGATGGGGCCAAGCCGAACCCGACCGTCAGTAACGTCGAAAACGGTCTGGAGCGACTCAAGCTCAGCGGCGCCGACTTCATCATCTCCCTCGGCGGTGGCTCGCCCCATGACTGCGCCAAGGGCATCGCCTTGTGTGCGACCAATGGCGGGCATATCAGTGACTACGAAGGCGTCGATCAGTCTGCCAAACCACAAATGCCACTGGTTGCCATCAATACCACGGCGGGCACCGCCAGCGAGATGACCCGCTTTTGCATCATCACCGACGAAACCCGCCACGTGAAAATGGCCATCGTCGACCGTAACGTGACGCCACTGCTGTCGGTCAACGATCCCTCATTGATGGCCGCCATGCCCAAAGGCCTGACCGCCGCCACCGGCATGGACGCGTTGACCCACGCCATCGAAGCCTATGTTTCCACCGCGGCCACGCCCATCACCGATGCCTGCGCGCTCAAGGCCGTGGAGCTGATCTCCGCCAACCTGCGCAATGCGGTCGCCAACGGCGGCGACATGCAGGCGCGGGAGAATATGGCCTACGCGCAGTTCCTGGCCGGGATGGCGTTCAACAACGCCTCCCTGGGCTACGTGCACGCCATGGCCCACCAACTGGGTGGCTTCTATGACCTGCCCCACGGTGTTTGCAACGCGATATTGCTGCCCCACGTCGAGAGCTTCAACGCCAGCGTTTCCCAGGCTCGCCTGACGGACGTCGCCAGGGCGATGGGGATCGATACCCAGCATCTTGACCACGAGCAAGGCGCGGTCGCGGCCATTGCCGGCATCCGTAAATTGTCTTTGGACGTTGGCATTCCAGGCGGCCTGACTGAATTGGGGGTCAAGGTGGAGGACATTCCAACATTGGCGGCCAATGCCATGAAAGACGCCTGCGGCTTCACCAACCCGCGGACGGCAGAACAGGCGCAAATCGAAGAGATTTTCCACGCCGCGATGTGATTGCAACACGATGAGCGCCAGGAACCTGACCGGGCTCCTGGCGCCCACGTTCGATCAGGGCTCAGCGCCCCGCCCCTGCCCGGCCAGCGCGATAAACCGAGAGGCCGTAGAACGCCAGCGCCAGGCCTGCTAACACGCCCCCCACCACGCCGACATAGGCAAACCCGAGTTGCCGCCCCACCCAACTGCCCACCAGTGCCCCGCCACCGATCCCGATGTTGTAGATCCCCGAGAACAGAGCCATCGCCACATCGGTTGCGTCCGGCGCCAGCACCAGCACCTTCGATTGCAGCGACAGCCCGAAGCACATGATCGCCATGCCCCAGAACACGCTGAGTATCCCCAGCGTCGAAACCCCGCCACTCAACGGCAACAGCAATGCCAGGCACAGCACCAGCAACGCCGTGGCCGCCAGCAGAAAGCGCTGTGGGTGCTGCCGATTGAATCGACTGAACAGCAGCGAGCCGAAAATCCCCGCGCCACCGAACAGCAGCAGGATCAGGGTCACCACCTCGCCACTCATGCCGGCCACGGTTTTGATGAACGGTTCGATATAGCTATAGGCCGTGAACTGAGCCGTGATCACCGTCGCCGTCAGGCCGTAGACCGCCACCAGTGCGGGGCGTTTGAACAGTATGGGCAGGCTTCTCAGGGAGCCCGAGTTCTGGCTCGGCAGCAACGGCAGGCTTCTGCCCAGCCAGAGCACCAGGGCGCCGGCCATCAACGCAATCACCAGAAAGGTGGTGCGCCAGCCCATGGCTTCGCCGAGCAGACGGCCCAGCGGAATCCCCAGCACCAAGGCCATGGATGTCCCGGTCGCCAGCAGGCCCAGCGCCTGCACCTGCTTGCCCTTCGGCGCCACCCGCACCGCGAGGGACGCGGTGATGGACCAGAACAGCGCATGGGACAAGGCGATGCCGATCCGGCTCACCAGCAGGACACCAAAGCTTGCGGCCAAGCTGGACAGCACATGGCTGACAATGAACAGGCCGAACAGCACCATCAGCAGTTTGCGTCGTTCGACGTTGCGGGTGAGCAGCATCACCGGCAGCGAGGTCAGGGACACCACCCAGGCATAGATCGTCAGCATCAGCCCGACCTGCGCGCTCGACAGGTCGAAGCTGTCGCCGATGGCACTCAACAGGCCGACCGGCACGAATTCGGTGGTGTTGAAGACAAAGGCCGCCAACGCCAGCGCAATGACCGGTTGCCAGTTGTCGGGGGTTTCTGTGGTGGGGCTGCTACTCATTTAAAAATCCGTCATACGCTATCGAAGAGCCACTGGTTGGTGGTTCAGGGGCCGGGCAGCCAAAAGAAAAGCCGGTCGAGGTGAAATGGGTGGCTGACACGATGCAAGTATCGCTCCTTGGAGGGGATTCATCGCTGAAAGTTGCTGGCCTTGTCGAGCGCTATTACCCACAAATAAAAACGCCGCTCAAAGAGCGGCGTTCTTGCGCATGGAACAGGGAACGAGACTCACACTAGCGTGGAGGTCTCAGGCCTTGCCGTTCCAGGGGCGGTCTCCGTGTTCGTCCTTGATACGGGTCGGCAGGCCCATCACGTCCAGTGCCTTGAGGAACGGCTCAGCCGGCAGCTCCTCGACGTTGGCCATGCGTTGCACGTCCCACTCGCCGCGAGCGACCAGCAAGGCCGCCGCCACAGGTGGCACGCCCGCGGTATAGGAAATGCCCTGGCTGTCGGTTTCGGCGTAGGCTTCCTCGTGGTCCGCCACGTTGTAGATAAACACCTCACGCGGCTGGCCGTCCTTGGTGCCCTTGACCAGGTCGCCAATGCAGGTCTTGCCGGTATAGCCGGGTGCCAGCGAGCTTGGGTCAGGGAGCACGGCCTTGACCACTTTCAGCGGCACCACTTCCAGGCCTTCGGCGGTCTTGACCGGTTGCTCGGAGAGCAGGCCAAGGTTCCTGAGCACCGTGAACACATTGATGTAGTGCTCGCCAAAGCTCATCCAGAAACGCACATTGGGCACGCCGAGATTCTTCGACAGCGAGTGCACTTCATCGTGGCCGGTCAGGTACAGGTTCTGCGCCCCGACCACTGGCAGATCGTCAGTGCGCTTGACTTCGAACATGGTGTTGCTGGTCCACTGGCTGTTCTGCCAGCTCCACACCTGCCCGGTGAATTCGCGGAAATTGATTTCCGGATCGAAATTGGTGGCGAAATACTTGCCATGGGAACCGGCATTGACATCAAGGATGTCGATCGAGTCAATGCTGTCAAAATACTGTTGCTGCGCCAATGCGGCATAGGCATTGACCACACCCGGATCGAAGCCCACACCGAGAATGGCAGTGATGTTCTTCTGCTTGCATTCCTCGAGGTGCTTCCACTCGTAGTTGCCATACCAGGGCGGCGTCTCGCAGACTTTGCCCGGCTCTTCATGAATGGCGGTGTCCAGATAGGCCACGCCGGTATCGATGCAGGCACGCAGCACCGACATGTTCAGGAAGGACGAACCGACGTTGATGACGATCTGCGATTCGGTTTCGCGGATCAGTGCCTTCGTCGCTTCGACATCCAGGGCGTTCAACGAGAAGGCCTGGATATCGGCGGGCACCTTGAGGCTGCCCTTGGCTTTGACGCTGTCGATGATGGCCTGGCATTTGGAGATGTTGCGCGACGCGATAGCAATACGACCGAGTTCGTCGTTGTGCTGCGCGCACTTGTGGGCCACCACCTTGGCGACACCTCCTGCACCAATGATAAGTACGTTCTTCTTCAATTATCTATTTCTCTTTATCTGCCAGCTTAGGAAAGGCTGGACATGTAGTCGTTGTAACCAAACTCACGAACCACCTCGACACTTCCGTCGAGTTGCTTCACCACGATGGACGGCATTTTCAGACCGTTGAACCAATTTTTCTTGACCATTGTGTAACCTGCTGCGTCAACAAACGACAGCCGATCGCCGATGGTCAGTGGGCGATCAAATTGATACTCGCCGAAAATGTCTCCGGCCAGGCAGGATTTGCCGCACACCATGAACGTGTGTTCGCCCGCGCTGGGGGCCAGCTTGGCATTCAGGCGATAGATCAACAGATCGAGCATGTGCGCTTCGATGGAGCTGTCCACGACCGCCAGGTGCTTGCCGTTGTAGAGGGTGTCGAGCACGGTGACTTCCAGCGAGGCGCTCTGGGTGATGGCCGCTTCGCCCGGCTCCAGGTAAACCTGCACGGCGTATTTTTCCGAGAAGGCCTTGAGGCGCGCGCAAAAGGCGTCCAGCGCGTAGCCTTCACCGGTGAAATGGATACCGCCGCCGAGGCTGACCCACTCGACCTTGTGCAACAGATGGCCAAAGCGCTCTTCGATGGTGCACAGCATCTGGTCGAACAGGTTGAAGTCGCCGTTCTCGCAGTTGTTGTGGAACATGAAGCCGGAGATCTGCTCGATGACCTGCTCGATCTTGGCCGGGTCCCACTCGCCCAGGCGGCTGAATGGCCGCGCCGGGTCGGCCAGCAGGTAATCCGAGCTGCTCACCTGCGGGTTGACCCGCAGACCGCGGACCTTGCCGGCGCTGGCTTCGGTGTAGCGCTGCAACTGGCTGATGGAGTTGAAGATGATCTTGTCGCAGTTTTCGAGCATCTCCTCGATTTCGTCATCGGCCCAGGCCACGCTGTAGGCGTGGGTCTCGCCGGCGAACTTCTGCCGACCGAGCTTGAGCTCGTAGAGCGAGGACGAGGTGGTGCCGTCCATATATTGCTGCATCAGGTCAAACACCGACCAGGTGGCAAAGCACTTGAGTGCCAGCAGGGCCTTGGCCCCGGACTGCTCGCGCACGTAAGCGATCTTCTGCAGGTTCACCAGCAGCTTTTGTTTGTCGATGAGGTAGTACGGCGTCTTGATCATTTCAAGGCCTCCGACATGGCCAGTCAAAAAAGGATGCGCATTGTGCCTTCACTGACTACAGATCGAAAGAGCAGAAAGCTCAAGTTGCTGAGTTGGGCTGAACTGGACCTGGGGGCTGCCTGAAAATTCCTACACTGACAGTGGGGCTGGATTTGTAGTCCCTTTCCCCGCTCCGCACCTCTGCCATGGGCGCTCCGGTCGCCAACCGTCCTGACGCGCCAAGCCTGTTATGTCGGAATGAGCCCCGCCTCCCGGTAGCTCTGAACCAGTTCGTCGAATAAACCGATATCCACGCGCGTTCGGGCAATCAATTGAGCGCCAGCAACCGCGGTGTAAATGGCCCGGGCACGCCGCTCGCACACTTCAACGCCTGCGAGGCCGGTATCAGAGAGTACTTTCGCCAGCCACGCCACATTGATGTCGGCAAACGCCAGCACTTCACGCTTCACTTCCTCGGGCAGGTCCTGGTATTCCGCGGCCATGAAGCTGGACAGACACAGCCTGTTTCCGCCCTCGAGTGAGCTTCGGAAGATCGTCGGGTACACCTGCAGGCAGCTGATCGGCTCAGGGTTTGCCCCGCGTATGGCCTCCAGAACACTGGCGGTGTCTTCCCAGTAGCGTCTGGCGACGGCAGCGCCGAGGTCGGCCTTGCTCGAGAAATGGTAATAGATGCTCGCATTCTTGATCCCCACTGCATCAGCGATGGTTCGGAAATTGATCCCACTGTAGCCGTGGATCTGAGCCGCTCCCTTGGCCGCTTCCAATATGGCTTCCCGGGCGTTTTCGCTCACGTTTTCATTCCTCGATGCTTTGATTCATGGGGTCATTGAGCCCGATGTTACTCGCACACATCGCTACCTGCCAACTGACAGGTAGTTGTTGACAACGCAGAACCAAGCGCTCAACCTCTACCTACCATTTGACAGGCAGGTAGATAAATCATGACTTTCCAGCAACCGCACGACGTGTCCGAATCCCCAACGATGAAAATCTACGACTGGTACAACGGCCCCTACCCGGCGCGTGTCCGTATCGCGTTAGCCGAGAAAGGACTGCTGTCCCGGACCGAGTTTGTACCGGTCAATCTATGGGCAGGCGAGCACAAGAAACCCGAGTTCCTGGCCCTCAATTACTCGGGAACACTGCCCGTCCTGGAGCTGGGCGACGGCACGCTCATTGCCGAGTGCACCGCCATCACCCAGTACCTTGATGCACTGGAAGGCGCCCCTACGCTCACGGGTAAAACCCCCACCGAGAAAGGTCTCATCCATATGATGACCAAGCGTGCGGAAATCGAATTTCTAGACGCTGTCAGTGTGTATTTCCATCACGCAACGCCCGGGCTTGGGCCGGACGTCGAGCTGTCTCAGAACCCTGAATGGGGTGAGCGGATGCGGGACAAGGCAGTCAGGGGGATGCACTATTTCAACAGTGTCCTGAAAGGTCAGCCTTTTGTTGCAGGTAATGAATTCTCGATGGCCGATATTGCGCTGGTGGGCGGCATGATTTTCGCCTCGCTGGTGAAACTGCCGATACCTGATGAATGTGAAGCATTGGCCGCCTGGCAGGCCAGGATGCACGAGCGATCGAGCGTGCAGCAATGGCGCGCGATGGTGAAACGAGGATCGGGCACCGCCCGGGCAACCCAGTTCGACCACGCCACTGGCACGCCGCCGAAAGCCATGCCCCAGAGGACCAACAGCAACGCCTGACACGGCACAGAAGCAGGCAGCAGCACCAAGGCCAATAGGCGGCCTTCAGCTGTGCCTTCAAGCGCATCACCGGCCAGCCACCCGGCGCCAGCCGGCAAGTGGTTCGTTCCAGCGCCTCCTGAAATTCCCGGCGCGAAAGATCGCGCCGGGGCCTCGCGGCCTGAAATCAGTGACTGGTCATTCCGGCCATGTGCATCATGAATCGGAACAGGCCGGCCACCACGCCCAGTGCAATCACGCTGCCGAACCAAATCGAGATCAGCCAAAGCACCTGCCGATACCAAAGGGTGGCTTCGTTTTGTGCAGCCGACACTTCAGTGTTTTCGCTATCAATGGTAGCCATCGCCTATCCTCACTTTTCCTCGGAACACGTAATAGCTCCAGCAGGTGTACATCAAGATGATCGGCAGGATGAACAACGTGCCGATCAAGATGAACAACTGGCTTGTAGGGGGCGAAGCCGCCTCCCACAGGCTGATGGACGGTGGAACGATGTTCGGCCAGATACTGAACGCCAATCCGATATAACCCAGGAACACCAGCGCCAGGGTGAACACAAAGGGCCAATGGGAATGATACTGGCGTAGCGCGCGCAGCAACCCGAACAGCGCCAGCACACCCAGGACCAACAACCCGCCAAACACCACGATGTGCGCGTGGGTAAACCAGCGTGTCGCAATCTCGGGATGCAGCCATGGCGTCCATACGCAGAGCACCGCGACGACTGCCGTCAGCACAAACGCCAGCGGCCGGGTGTAGTGGCGCATACGTGACTCCAGCATGCCTTCGGTCTTGACCAGCAACCAGGTACTGCCGAGCAACGCATAAGCGACAATCAAACCAACCCCACAGAACAACGGGAACGGTGCCAGCCAATCCAGGGTGCCACCGGCAAACTGCCGATTGACGACCGCAATACCTGCGATGTACGCGCCGATCACGATGCCTTGGCAAAACGTCGCCAGCAGTGAGCCGCCGATAAAGGCCAGGTCCCAGATATGACGCTTTTCAGGACTGGCCTTGAAGCGGAACTCAAACGCCACGCCGCGGAAGATCAACCCGGCCAGCATGAACATCAGCGGCAGGTACAACGCCTCCAGAATCACCGAGTAAGCCAGTGGAAACGCACCGTAAAGCGCTGCCCCACCGAGGATCAGCCAGGTTTCATTGCCGTCCCATACTGGCGCGACGGTGTTCATCATCACATCGCGCTCCTGCGCATCGGGGATCAGCGGAAACAGGATGCCCACCCCCAGGTCGAACCCGTCCATGATCACGTACATCATCACCCCGAAGGCAATGATGACGCCCCAGATCAACGACAAATCGATGCCTTGAATACCCATGTTCAATCCCCTTGCTCAGTTGACGTGATCGCTGGACGCAAGCGTCTCGGCGACGGCGGACAGGGGGCGGCGTGGCGTACGCTCCTGGCCAGGACCACCTTGCGGCGGATGATCGTGATGCGGCTGAGGCCCCTTGCGTACCAGTTTCATCATGTAACCGATGCCCACCGCGAACACCGAGAAGTAGATCAACACAAACAACGCCAGCGAAATGCTCAGTTGCGTGACGGTGTGATTGGACGCGGCATCGGCCGTGCGCAACAGCCCGTAGACCACCCACGGCTGACGACCGACTTCGGTGGTGATCCAGCCCGCCAGCATCGCGATCAGACCGGTCGGCCCCATAAACAGCACCAGGCGCAGGAACAGCCGATTGCGGTACAGCGCGCCATTGCGGCGTAACGCAAGACCCAGCACCCCCGTAAGGATCATCAACATGCCCAGCCCGGCCATGACCCGGAAGCTGAAGAAAATGATCGTCGCGTTGGGACGGTCCTCCTTGGGGAAGCTCTTGAGCGCAGGGATCTGTTTATCCAGGCTGTGGGTCAGGATCAGACTGCCCAGGTAAGGGATTTCGATGGCATAGCGGGTCTTCTCGGCCGCCATGTCCGGGATGCCAAACAGCACCAGCGGCGTCGGCTCGTTACCGACGTTTTCCCAATGCCCTTCCATGGCGGCTATTTTCGCGGGTTGATGTTCCAGGGTATTCAGACCATGGGCGTCACCGACCACCGCCTGGATCGGCGACACGATCAACGCCATCCACAACGCCATCGAGAGCATCTTGCGGATGTGTGGCGTGTCGTTTTTACGCAGCAGATGCCAGGCCGCCGATGACCCGACAAAGAATGCCGTGGCCACAAACGCGGCGATGGCCATGTGTGCCAGGCGAAACGGGAACGACGGGTTGAAGACGATGGCCAGCCAGTCCATCGGCATGATCCGCCCATCGACGATCGAGAAGCCCTGTGGCGTCTGCATCCAGCTGTTGGACGCCAGGATCCAGAAAGTCGAGATCAACGTACCGAGGGCGACCATCACCGTGGCAAAGAAATGCAGCCCTCGTCCTACCCGGTTCCAGCCGAACAACATGACCCCGAGAAAGCCTGCTTCAAGGAAAAATGCCGTCAACACCTCATACGTGAGCAACGGCCCGGTGATACTCCCGGCGAAGTCGGAGAAACGGCTCCAGTTGGTACCGAACTCGTAGGCCATGACCAACCCGGAGACCACGCCCATGCCGAAGTTGACGGCAAAAATCTTTGACCAGAAGTGATACAGGTCCTTGTACACCGCATTGTTGCTTCTCAGCCACAGGCCTTCGAGCACCGCCAGGAAACTGGCCAGCCCAATGGTGATGGCGGGAAATATGATGTGAAACGAGACCGTAAACGCGAATTGAATGCGCGCCAGGTCCAACGCCCCCGGATTTAACATGACGATACCCTCAGAGTGTTTCGCGACTCGCAGCGAACTGATGCCCGATGATCAGGAAAAATCGGGGCGACGCTCACGCCGCCCCGGCCCGGTTCAAGCGCCAGAGGACTGGATCAGGTTGCTGACCGCTGCTGGCTCAAGGCGAATCGCGATGAACTTCGAGGTCGGCGTAAAGGTGCGGTCGCCGTAGCTTTCCAGCGGCACCAGTGGGTTGGTTTCCGGGTAATAGGCTGCGGCCTGGCCCGCTGGAATGTCGTAGGCGATCAAGGTAAAACCGCTGACTCTGCGCTCACGACCATCGCCCCAGAGCGAAATCATGTCGACCTTTTGCCCCGGCTCGTAACCAAGTTTGCGAATGTCCTGCTCATTGACGAACACCACGTCGCGCATGCCGTAGACGCCGCGATAACGGTCATCAAGCCCGTACAACGTGGTGTTGTACTGATCGTGGGAGCGCATGGTTTGCAGGATCAGGTCCGGTTTCACGGCCAGGCTGCGCACACCTTCGCTGACCAGGTGTGCCGGCAACACGCTCGGGGCAAATTGCGCTTTTCCGGTGGTGGTTTTCCAGATGCGCTGGGCGGCGTTGTTGCCCAGGTGAAAGCCGCCGGGGTGCAGCAGTTTTTTATTGAAGTCCTTGAAGCCGGGAATGGTGTCGGCAATCAGGTCACGGATGCGACTGTAATCGGCAACCGCCCACAGCCAGTCGATCGGGTGTTTGCCCAGTGTCGCGTTGGCGATCCCGGCAATGATCGCCGGCTCCGAACGCATCAACGGCGATTTGGGTTTCAGTTGGCCGTGGGAAATGTGCACCATGCTGAAGGTGTCTTCCACCGTCACACCTTGTGGCCCTTGCGCCTGCATATCGATGTCGGTACGCCCCAGGCACGGCAAAATCAGGGCCTCACGACCGGTGACCAAATGGCTGCGATTGAGCTTGGTGGCGATATGGACGGTCAGGTCGCAGTTGCGCAGGGCGTCGTGGGTGCGCGGGCTGTCGGGCGTCGCTTGGGCGAAGTTGCCGCCCAGGCCGATGAACACTTTCGAACGCCCCTCCTCCATCGCCGCAATCGCCATCACCGTGTTGTGGCCGTGGCGACGCGGAACCTTGAAGTCAAAGCGTGCTTCCAGTGCGTTAATCAACTCCGGCGGGGCCAGTTCGTTGATGCCCATGGTGCGGTCGCCCTGTACGTTGCTATGCCCACGTACCGGTGACAGCCCTGCCCCCGGCCGGCCGATATTGCCGCGCAACAACTGCACGTTGATGATTTCCTGCACGGTCACGACCGAGTGAGTGTGCTGGGTCACGCCCATCGCCCAACACATGATGACCCGCTTGGCACGACGGTACATGCGCGCGGCGAGTTCGATATCTTCCAGCGTCAGGCCGGACTGTTCAACGATGTGCTCCCACGACGTGGCATCAAGCTCCGCCAGATAAGCGTCCAGGCCCGAGGTGTGCTCGGCGATAAACGCACGGTCGAACACCGCCTCGCCATGGTTCAGCAGCGCTTCACGCTCCCACTGCAAGAGAAACTTGGCGATGCCACGGAACGCGGCCATGTCGCCGCCCAGTGCAGGACGAAAGTAGGCAGACGAGGTCGGCTCGGAGCCATTGGTGAGCATTTCCAGCGGATGCTGCGGGTGCTGAAAGCGCTCCAGGCCACGCTCTTTCAGCGGGTTGAAACAGATCACCTGTGCGCCCCGCTTCACCGCTTCGCGCAGTGGCTCAAGCATCCTCGGGTGGTTGGTGCCAGGGTTCTGGCCGATGACGAAAATCGCGTCGGCTTCTTCCAGGTCATCGAACGTCACCGTGCCTTTACCGACGCCAACACTGTCGTCCATGCCCAGGCCACTCGCTTCGTGGCACATGTTCGAGCAGTCGGGGAAGTTATTGGTACCGTAGGCGCGAACGAACAGCTGATAAAGATAAGCAGCCTCGTTGCTGGCCCGGCCCGAGGTGTAGAACTCGGCCTGGTCGGGCGAAGTCAGTGCGTTCAGGTGTTTGGCGATCAGGGCAAAGGCATCGTCCCAACTGGTTTCGACATAACGATCAGCCACAGCGTCATAGCGCATCGGATGAGTCAGGCGCCCTTGGTATTCAAGCCAATAGTCACTTTGCGCCGCAAGCGACGACACGCTGTATTTGTTGAAAAACGCCGGGTTGACCAGCCGCCCGGTGGCTTCCCAGTTAACTGCTTTGGCGCCGTTCTCGCAAAACTTGACCATGCCGTTTTCCGGCGACTCGCCCCAGGCACAACCCGGGCAATCGAAGCCGCCATTCTGGTTGGTCTTGAGCATCGCTCGAATATTCTTGAACGCGTTTTCACTGCCCAACCAGTTCCTGGTGACCGCAATCAGCGCCCCCCAACCCGCGGCGGCTCCCTTGTACGGTTTATAACGTTCAACTTCGCTCATGGTATTTCTCCAAGACTTTGCACGCAGGCAGCGGCCTGACTTAAAGTCATTGTTAACGGCTGTTTTTATGCGCACATCCATGCGCACGTAGTTAACGCCCACAACGGATTTATTCACGCAGGGCCAACGAATGGGCCCAATTCAGGATGACGAATCCAGCCTATTCGGTGTGTGCCACACCTGTCTAATCACTCTTAATGACCGCCCCATCGAAACAATCTATCAAGATAAAAAACCTTAAAAATCAACACATTGAAAATTTAACTCGCCCTTAAACAAGGCACATTTTCGCCCCATAGATTGGGTCGATCAGCCGGTTATTAATAGTGATTAGACGAGAACTAAAAACAACTTTAGCCTCCACTCAACAAGGCCCTCATATAACAGTGGACCTGCCCACTGCTGGAGGCTGTGATGACCGATCGTATATTGATGGACCGTTTCTCCCGCCCGGTCGACTATCTCAGAATGTCGGTTACCGATCGGTGCGACTTTCGTTGTGTTTATTGCATGGCCGAAGACATGGAGTTCTTGCCGCGCCAACGCATTCTGACGCTGGAAGAGCTCTATCAAATGGCGCAGAGCTTTGTGGCCCTGGGCACTCGAAAGATCCGCCTGACCGGTGGCGAGCCGTTGATTCGCCCAGGCGTGGTCGACCTGTGCAAGCGCATTGCGGCGCTGCCGGGTCTACGCGAGTTATGCATGACCACCAATGGTTCGCAGCTCGGCACGTTGGCGGCACCGCTGTTCGAGGCGGGGCTCAAGCGCCTGAATATCAGCCTCGACAGCCTTGACCCCGATCGCTTCCGCGAACTGACGCGCACCGGTGATCTGGCCAAGGTCATCGCGGGCATCGACGCGGCCAATGCCGCCGGCTTTCAACACACCAAACTCAATTGCGTCGTCATGAAAGGCCGCAACGATCACGAGATCAACGATCTCGTGGCATTCGCGATTGAACGCGGGTTGGACATTTCCTTCATCGAAGAAATGCCGCTGGGTGTCATCAGCGAGCACAGCCGTGCCGAAGCGTTCTATTCCAGTATGCAAGTACGTGAACGGATTGCCGAACGCTACACCCTCATCGACTCCGCGGAATCGACCCAGGGCCCTTCGCGCTATTGGCGCCTGGCAGAAGCGCCGCACATTCGCCTGGGATTCATCTCACCCCACAGCCATAACTTCTGCGGGACCTGCAATCGCGTTCGACTGACCGTCGAGGGCCGCCTCCTGCTATGCCTGGGCAATGAGCATTCGGTCGACTTGAAGGACGTACTGCGCCGCCACCCAGGCGAACCGCAGCGGCTGGAGCAGGCGATTACCGAAGCGATGAAAATCAAGCCGTACCGACACAACTTCGAACTCAATGACGAGGTGCAAGTGGTGCGTTTCATGAACATGACCGGCGGATAGCCTGCCCGGTTTCATTATTTTTCATAAGGTTGTTTTCCATGATCGTCAGAGCCAAACCCAACCTGATCAATGTATTGATTTCACTCAAGGGTTCTGTGGCCAAGCGGATTGCGCTGCGAAGCCTTCTGGTGGCACTGCTGGCTTCGGCGATTGTGCTGGTCGAAACCCTCCACCCCGCGTACTTCTCGAAGGTCAACGCCACGCCCTTCACACTGCTGGGCTTGTCACTGTCGATCTTCATGAGTTTTCGCAACAACGCCTGTTACGACCGCTGGTACGAAGGGCGCAAGGCGCTCGGGGCGATGGTGATGGATATACGGGGGATGATTCGGGAAACTCAAGTCATCAAGGACACCCGCCAGCGCAGCGAGATCCTGCGCAACCTCTGTGGATTCGCCCATGCGCTCAACGCCAGGCTTCGCCAGGAAGACGAACTGAGCGTGGCCGAGCCCTGGCTGGACAGATTGCCCTCTTTCAACGCACTCAATATTCCGGAAAGTGTTCTGTGTCGAGTCAGCCAACAATGCTCGACACTCGTCGAATCAGGGGGCATCAGCGAATGGCGCTATATGTTGATGGCCGGACATTTGAGCAGCCTGACCACGACACAGACGATTTGCGAGCGGATCAAAAGCACGCCGCTGCCCTTCCCCTACACACTCCTGCTGCACCGAACAAGTTACATGTTCTGCATCTTGTTGCCCTTCGCAATGGCCGAGCCACTGGGTTGGCTGACACCCGTTTTCACCGCGATCGTGAGTTACACGTTTTTCGGACTGGACGCGATTGGCGACGAACTGGAGGACCCCTTTGGCCACGACGAAAACGACCTGCCGACCAATGCCATCGTGCGCAACATTGAACGTGAAGTACTGGGTGCCACCGGCGCCACGGAGCTCCCTCCCGTACTCCAACCCATCGATTTTGTACTGAACTGATCCGAGGACCACCATGAACGCATTCGAACACACGTTGACGCACCTGGACGCCGAAGGCAGGGCCAGCATGGTCGACGTCACGGATAAAGACCCGAGCAACCGTGAGGCACAGGCACAAGCCTGGATACGCATGCTGCCGTCCACCTTGAAGCTGATCCAACAAAATGGCCATCCCAAGGGTGATGTGTTTGCAGTCGCCCGAATCGCCGGGATCATGGCGGCGAAGAAAACCCATGAACTGATCCCGTTATGCCACCCATTGATGCTGAGTTCGATTCACGTCGAGCTGAGCGCCGAGGAGCCCGACAGCGTAAAAATCGTCAGCACCTGCCGGCTCAACGGCAGAACCGGCGTCGAACTGGAAGCCCTGACGGCGGCCAGTGTGGCGGCGCTGACGATCTATGACATGTGCAAAGCCGTCGACCGGGGAATGGTCATTGAACGTGTCCAGTTGCTCAGAAAACAGGGCGGAAAATCGGGTACCTTTGTCGCCGGTGACGCCCAATGATCCTGATCAACTACTTTGCCCGCTATCGGGAACAACTCGGCATCGAAGGCGAAAAAATCGCGCTGGACGGGTCCTTGAAAACCATTGACGACGTCAGGAAGCGACTGGGCGCCAGAGGCGCGATTTGGCGGGAAGTGCTCGGCGAAACCAGCCTCATGTGCGCGCTGAACCAGGAATTGTGTACGCCCGCGGCGCCGATAGAAGACTTCGATGAGATCGCTTTCTTCCCCCAAGTGACCGGGGGTTGAGTGATGGCTGTTCAGGTTCAGACCGAATTGTTTGATCTGGGTGAACTGACCCACGGCTTGCACGCCGAAGACCCTGGCATCGGTGCCGTGGCCACCTTCGTGGGCTATGTGCGTGATCGTAATCAAGGGGATAAGGTCAGCCACTTGTACCTTGAGCATTATCCGGGAATGACCGAGCGCTCATTGCAACTGATCGTCGATCAGGCCCATGAACGCTGGCCGCTGCAACGGGTGACCCTCGTCCACCGCGTGGGGCTGTTGAAGGTCGGCGAGCCCATTGTCTTTGTCGGCGTTGCCAGCGAACATCGCCACGCGGCCTTCGATGCCTGCGCGTTTCTAATGGACTACCTGAAAACCCGCGCGCCTTTCTGGAAGCGTGAACACACCCCGTCCGGTGAGCGCTGGGTAGAGGGAAGAGAGAGCGATCGGCTGGCGGCGAATCGCTGGGATGCATGAAATCCCCCCAACCCGGTTGGGGGGAATGCAGCGCATCAGAACAAGCCGCAGAAGGGAATAAACCGTGCCGTATCACCGACCTGCAACGTACAACCCTCGTGGATTTCGACCAGCCCGTCGGCCCAGGAGGCGCCCAGCAACACACCTGAACTCTGGTTCGGATACAGCACCGCCCGCCCCTCCTCCAGTTTGGCCCGCAGGTATTCCCGACGGTTTCCTGCTTTCGGCCAGTCAAAACCGACGTTAACCGGGAAGCTCAAGGGCGTGACGTCTTCGACACCCTGGATGCGTAACAGGTAAGCCCGGGCCAGTAGCCCGAACGTCACCAGCGCCGACGTCGGATTGCCTGGCAGACCGATGACCGGCACGGTGCCAAAGTACCCCACGGTCAGGGGTTTACCCGGCTTGATCGAGAGTTTCCAGAATAACGGCTTGCCGCACTGGCGCAGCACCTCGCCGAGGCAATCGGCATCACCGGCAGACACACCACCGGTGGTCAGGATCAAGTCCGCGGCCTGTTGCAGTTGCTCGAGCTTGAGCCGCGTGTGCCGCGGCTGGTCGGGAAGAATGCCGCCATCGATGACCTCACAGCCCAAGGCGCTCAACCAGTGGCTGAGCAATGTGCGATTGCTGTTATAGATACAGCCGGGTTCCAGCGGCGTTCCCGGCTCGGCCAGTTCGTCGCCCGTGGACAGCAGCGCGACCCGTGGACGCCGTACCACCGGCACATGGGTGCAACCCTGCGCCGCCGCGATGGCCAGCTCGAACGGCCCGAGTCGTTTGCCGGCCTGCAGCAACACCTGCCCGGCACGGTTCTCCTGGCCTTGCGGACGAATATTCTGGCCAACGCTCAGCGGCTGTTTGAAACGGACGCGACCGTCCTCCATCAGCTCGACGTTCTCCTGCATCTCGACGCAGTTGGCCCCCTCGGGTACCGGCGCTCCGGTGAAGATTCGAGCGCAGGTACCCGCGAGCAATGCCTGCGGCGCCTGGCCGGCAAAAATACGCTGCGACACGGCTAGCGGCTGGCCGTTCCAGTCGTCGATATTCAAGGCGTAACCGTCCATGGCACTGTTCGGCCAGGGAGGCAGGTCCAGTGTCGCCACCAGATCATTGGCCAGCACCCGTTGCCGGGCTTCACTCAATGCGACCGGCTCGCTTTCTTGCAGACGTTGCTCCTGGGCCATGGCCAGCAGCGAGGCAATGGCCTCCTCCACCGGTATCAGAGGTGACTGGCTCATCCCCGCGTCCCACAGAGGGGCACCGACTTGAGGTGTGGCACGAAATTGCACGGCCTGTGGCGCGCATCCAGTTGCTCGGCGAGGATACCTTCCCAGGCGGTCCGGCAGGCACCGGTCGAGCCCGGCAGGCAACACACCAGCGTACCGTTCGCCAGCCCGGCCAAGGCGCGACTCTGTACCGTGGACGTGCCGATATCGAGAATGGAAATCGCCCGGAACAACTCACCAAAACCATCGATTTGCTTATCCAGCAAACAGCTCACGGCCTCGGGCGTGCTGTCGCGGCCCGTGAAGCCGGTGCCCCCGGTAATCAACACCACCTGAATCTGCTCATCGGCAATCCAGGTAGCGACCTGGGCGCGGATCTTATACAGATCATCTTTGAGCAGGTTACGCTCACTCAGGCTGTGCCCTGCTTCCAGCAATCGACTGACCAGCAATTGCCCGGAGGTATCATTGGCATATTCCCGGGTATCGCTGACGGTCAATACGGCAATATTCAAGGGTACAAACAATGCATCCGATTTCACGTTCATGTCATTCTCCGGCAGGCCATCATCAAAACAATTGCCAGAGGCTAAGGCGCTAAAACAATGACTGTCTAATCGTTACGGCTGACCGGGTTATCGAGTGCCTCTATCAATGATTTTTCCCGGGGCATTTCGCCGCTGATTGAGTCAATCGATCAGCCATTCAATGCTTGTGATTGGACACACGGACAGGACAGTGAGATTGTCTGCGCACCCCACAGGCTGGCCATCGGCGTCCATCGGATAACACCCACGGCATTGCTTCAAAGGGCCGGACCAGGATTACCGAAACCATCCCTGCGTTCTGCACAGCGGCCTCAATACTGACCTCTTATTTACTCCTCAGCAGGTGCCATCGTGGACATCAAGCAACTCAAATTCCTGATCGCGCTGGAGCAGACTCGACACTTCGGGCAGGCTGCCGCGCGCTGCCACATTACCCAGCCGACGCTGTCCATGCGTTTGCGCAATCTTGAGGATGAACTGGGCCTGGAACTGGTCACCCGGGGCCAGCGCTTCGAAGGGTTCACCCAGGCCGGTGAACGCGTGCTGGCCTGGGCCAAAACCTTGCTCGCCGCCCATGACGGGTTGTTCGCCGAAGCCGCCGCCTGTCGCGGTCAGTTGGTCGGCAACCTGCGCCTGGGCCTGGTGCCGCTCAGCGGCTTCAGCCCGATCAGCTACATCCAGGGTCTGTCCCAGACCTTCCCGGAGCTCAAGTTCAGTTTGTCCTCCATGAGTTCGGACCAGATCATCGAAGCGCTGGGCACCAATCAACTGGACCTGGGCGTGTGTTATCTCGACCACGTAAACCCCAATTACCTGGAGTTTTTCGAACTGGGCGAGACCCGCGTCGGCCTGCTTTACGACACGCGCCATTTCCATTTCGAAGGCACGGAAATGAGTTGGGAAGACGCCGCCGAGCTGCCCCTGGGGATGATCAGCAATGGCATGCACTATCGAAAATCCATTGACCTGAGTTTCCGCAGCCGCGGCCTCGACCCACAGCCAATACTCGAAAGCGATTCGACGTATCAGTTGTTCCAGGCGATCCACGAAGGTTTTTGCTGTTCAATCATGCCGCTGGACAGTGGCCTGGATAATCCGATCGAGAACCTGGCCTTTATCAACCTGCCGGATGCCAGCGTCCTTGCGCCCCTGGGCCTGGTGATGCGTAAAACCGAACCACGCTCGGCCATCGCCGAAAAGTGTTTTGCTGAAGCCAAAAAATTGTATGCCACCAAGAGCCCGATCTAGCGGGTCGGTGGTTTGTTTATGAATGGCGATCTGACGCGTTTCGATCTCAACCTCCTGGTTGTACTCGAGACGGTCAGGCTCGTCGCCAGTCCACATGGCCCGTTCGATCCAAGTCGTATGCAAGCGACACTCTCAGTGGCGTCGCGGGTAAAGCCGGAAACGCGACTAAGACCCCGTCCAAGTACCGGGCTCACTTTGTTACGCGATCAAGCAACCAACGCTGCTTCAGCTGTTGCAGGCGCCCATCACGGTTCATCTCGTCGAACGCGTTCTGCCAGCGCGCAACCAGGTGGGCGTCCGTCTGTGGGGAAAAGGCGATATAGGCGCCCTGCGTCATCAGTGGCCATTGGTAGTGCAGTTCGTCAGGTTTGAGCCCGGCCTCATGAGCCAGCGTGGCGATGGTGAGCGTATCCGCGACGATCAGATCTGTTCGCCCCAGGCGTAGCAATCGCATCATCTGCTCGGGGGTTTCCACGCCGTACAAATTACTCATCCCCTGTTTTTTCAGGTAATCGTAAGCCAGCCATTTACGCGGCAGTGCGATTCGGCCGACGGCACCGGCGTCTTGCAGGCTATGCAACGGCGGTGCTTTTCCAGATCCCGCATAGAGTGCCGTTTCGACGTCCAGCAATGGGCCTACCCATTGGTAGTGCGACTCGCGTTCGGCAGTACGCAGTACGGTAAAAACTGCCATGTCCGAGCCCGTGCCAGCGACTTGCAAGGCCCTAAGCAAGGGCGCCTGTTCAATATGCACATGATCGCCGGTTATCTCTGCGAGAGCGTGCACCACGTCAACGCCAAACCCCACCAACTCATCGCCGCGCTGAAAATGCAAGGGTGGATGGTTATCGGTCAGCATGCGCAGATCCGCTGCGGTAGCCGAGGAGAAAGCAAGGAAAGACAGCAGGCAGCAGCCGAGCACCCGTCTCATGAATCGACCTCAACGTAAGGGGCATCCAGTGTATGACAGCCCTGCTCCAGATGTCTCGGTGGGCACTTGGGCGGCTTAAGCATCTGCAAACGACAAACTCGGCAGGGGCGTGTTCGGTTTTATTGAGCCGTATCAGTTCCCCTCTGGCCGTGATGTTCTAGGCTGCTCCCGAGCCCTTGCCGTTTGCGGGGCGTTCAGGAGTTTTTATGCCAACATCCCCGGTTCAGGTCACCATCAATGGAGAACTGATCGAAACCAGCGCCCTGCGTTCGATCCTGGAAGCCGTTATCGACTCGGGACAACCGCTTATCGACGCGGTCGGCTGCATGGGCCAAGGCGTCTGTGGCTCGTGCCGGGTGCTGATCCGGCGCGCCGGCGAACGGGAGGTCAGCACCGCCCTGGCCTGCGAAACACGGGTCGAGCAGGGTTTGCAGATCAGCTTCCTCGACCATCTGCCCATGAACCGGCACCACACCTACAACCTCCATGACTGGGATGACACCTGGAACATCTCGGAGCGCATTGCCGCCACCTTTCCCGAAGCCAGCCATTGCCGGCACTGCGGCGGTTGCGACCGCGCCTGCCCCAAGGGCCTGGAGGTGCAGAAAGGCGTCAACCTGGCCGCCGTCGGGGATCTGTCGGCGAGCCAGGTATTCGACGAATGCATCATGTGCAACCTGTGCACCATTGCCTGCCCCGAGCATATTTCGCCGAACCATCTGGGCCTCTACATACGCCGGATGTCAGCGTCCATCGGCTTTCGACCGGCGGACCTGATGCAGCGCCTGAGCCAGATCAACCGCGGCGTGATGAACGTCGACCCCAACGTAACGCTGGAATAAGGAACACGACATGCCCGGTATTCCTTATCCGCAAGCCCTGGCCCAACTGCGCGCCAGCGCTTGCGAGCCCGCCTCTGAAGCTTTCGATAAACAGGCACTGCTGCACGCCTTCCACCCGGACTATCGGGTGGGGGCCAATACGCCGCTGCAGGTGGGCGTGAATCGCGGGGACCATTGCCCACGCGAACTGACGGAGCGCCTGCACAGCAACGCGCAAATTGATGACGCGGCCCTGGCCGGTGCCCCGGTGGTCAATACCGGCGTGCTGATTATCGGCGGCGGCGGTGCCGGTTGCGCGGCGGCGCTGACCGCCGTGGAGCACGGTGCCCATGTCATCCTCGCGACCAAGCTGCGCCTGGGCGACAGCAATACGGTGATGGCCGAGGGCGGTATACAGGCGGCCGTCGGCGAGGACGACAGCCCCCAGATTCACTTTGAAGACACCCTGCGCGCCGGCCACCTCTGTGCCGATCGAACGCTGGCGGCGCGCCTCGCCCAGTCGGGGCCGGAGACTATCCGCTGGCTGATCGAGCGCGGCATGCACTTCGATCTCGCCGAGGGCGGCCTGATCGGTGGCAAGCTGCTGCGCAAGAAGCCCGGCGGTGCCAGCCGTGCGCGCATCCTCTCGTTCAAGGACTACACGGGTCTGGAGATGATGCGGGTGCTGCGCGAGGCGGTGGAGCTGGAAGAGCGGGTGAGCGTGTGGAACCGCTGCCCTCTG
The DNA here is from genome assembly GCF_013385425.1 of Pseudomonas gingeri. Classification (GTDB taxonomy): domain Bacteria; phylum Pseudomonadota; class Gammaproteobacteria; order Pseudomonadales; family Pseudomonadaceae; genus Aquipseudomonas; species Aquipseudomonas gingeri_D. The sequence continues at coordinate 74,428 of NZ_JACAQA010000043.1, forward strand.
GTCGAGCTGCTCTCCGATGAAAGCGGCACCTGCGTGGGCGGCGTACTCTACAACCTGGAACGACACAGCTTCATCCTCGTGCGCGCCAGCCGCGTGATACTCGCCACGGGCGGCGCCGGGCGCCTGCACCTCAATGGCTTCCCCACTTCCAACCATTATGGCGCCACCGCCGACGGCTTGATCCTAGCCTATCGTCTTGGCGCTCGCCTGCGCGAAATCGATTCCTTCCAGTATCACCCCACCGGATTGGCCTGGCCGTCGCATCGTGTCGGCGGGCTGGTTTCCGAAGCCGCGCGCTCGGCCGGCGCCTATCTGGTGAACGGCCTGGGGCAGCGTTTCATCCCCGAACTGCAAACCCGCGATGTGGTGTCCGCCGCGATCCTCAAGGAATGCGCCGAAGGCCGTGGCGTCGAGCGTGACGGGCAACTGGGCGTCTTGCTCGATACCCCCGGGCTGGAGCGCCGCCATCCGGGGATTCTCAAGGAACGCCTGGTGAGCCTGGGACATGTCGCGGCCCAGTGCGGTATCGATCCGGCCGTGGAACCGCTGATCGTCCGGCCGACCCTGCATTATCAAAACGGTGGCGTGGCCATCAACGAGAACGGCGAGACCTCGGTACGCGGGCTGTACTGCGTCGGCGAAATCAGCGGCGGCATCCATGGCCGCAATCGCATGATGGGCAACGCCCTGGCAGAGATCATCACCTTCGGACGCCGGGCTGGAGAGCACGCGGCCCACACCGCCGACCCCACGCCCGCGCCGAAGGTCGGCCTGTCCCATGTGTACGACTGGCAACGCCAGTTGATCGCCGCCGGCTTGCCGCTGGACGTCTACGGCCCCGAGCTGTTCCCCGGGTACGGCAACTTCGACCTGCGCCGGCACAGTGCCGTGCCCCACCGGGCCAAGGGTGCACTGCCGACCACTCACGCCGACTCGCTGCCTTACTGAGATGCCTGAGATGAAGACTCAACTCGTATTACTCGCCCCCGCCGCACAAGTGGGCGCCGACCTCGATGCCTGGTTCGCCCAGGGCGGCGGTGAAGGCTTGCGCGCCGCACTCAGCCATCCGAGCGGCATCCTCCCGACCCTGGCCGAAGCAGACCTGCGCGGCCTGGGTGGCGCCGGTTTCCCCACCCATCGCAAGTGGGCCGCCGTGGCGGAGCAGCCCGCGGAGCTGGAAAAGTATGTCCTGTGCAACGGTAACGAGGATGAGCCAGGCACCTTCAAGGATCGCGAGCTACTGGAAAAGTCGCCGCATCAGGTGATCGAGGGCGCATTGATTGCCGCGCTGGCCACAGGGGCCAATCACGTTTACCTCTACGTCAACCCGCACCAGCACAACGCAGTGGCCGTTGTGCGTCAGGCCGTCGAGCAATGGCGGGGCTGCGCCCTCCTGGCCGAAGTCGCCCGGCAGCAGAATCGCCCGATCGACCTTGCGGTGGTGGAAAGCTCGGGCCTGTATATCGGCGGCGAAGAAACCGCGGTGATCGCCAGTGTCGAAGGGGGCTTCCCCTTCCCCCGGCAGAAACCGCCCTACCCCGCGCAAAGTGGCGTGCATGGCCAACCGACGCTGATCAACAACATCGAAACCCTGGCCCATGTTGCCCACATCCTGCGCCATGGCGCCGCCTGGTACCGAGACCTGGGCCTGGGTGACGCCTGCGGGACCAAGCTCTACTCGCTCTCCGGGGACGTACTCAGGCCAGGCCTGTACGAGCTACCGATGGGCACCTCGTTGCGCACGCTGATTTTCCAGCACGGTGGTGGCATGTTGTGCGAACGCGCCTTCAAGGCGGTATTCACCGGCGGTCCTTCCAATACCCTGCTGGGCGCGGAGGACCTGGATGTACCCCTGGACTTCGATACGCTCAAGGCCCGGGGTTCAAGCCTGGGGACCGGGGCCATGATCGTGATTTCGGAGGGCACCAGCATCGTGCGCAAGGTGGCGGAGTACGTCGACTTCTTTGCGGCGGGCTCCTGCGGCCAGTGCCCGCCGTGTAAAGCCGGGACCTATCAACTCTCGCGGTTGCTGCGGCGAATCGATACCGGTATGGGCCTGCCCGATGACCTGAAGGCACTGGAGAGTCTCTGCCATCTGCTTCCGGGCAGCGGCCGCTGTGGCCTGATCGATGGCGCGGCAACGGTGGTGCTCAGCTCCCTGAAGCAATTTCGCAACGAATACGCCGCTCAAGTCATTGCCGTGGGTTGATGACCTGCAATCACCCTTCACTCGCATTCAGCCCCGGTATTATTAGGAACTCGATCGTGCGTAATCTCTGGACATTTCTGCTGCCACCTTGTGTTGCCCTGGTGCTCGCCCTCCTGCCGGCACCGGCCGGGTTGGCCCCCCATGCCTGGTATTTTTTCGCCCTGTTCGCCGGGGTGGTCGTCGGCCTGATCTTCGAACCGCTGCCGGGCGCCGTGATTGGCCTGATCGGGGTCGCGGTCGCGGCGGTGCTGGCCCCCTGGGTGCTGTTCAGCCCGGAACAACTGGCCAGCCCAGGTTTCAAGGTGCCCGCGGAGGCCTTGAAATGGGGCCTGTCGGGTTTTGCGAACAACACGGTCTGGTTGATCTTCAGCGCCTTCATGTTTGCCCTGGGCTATGAGAAGACCGGGCTGGGGCGGCGGATCGCGTTGCTGCTGGTCAAGCGCATGGGCCGCAAGACCCTGACCCTGGGCTATGCCGTCATGCTCGCGGACCTGGTGCTGGCGCCCTTTACCCCGTCCAACACCGCTCGTAGTGGCGGGACCATCTACCCGGTGATTCGCAACCTGCCCGGACTCTACGACTCCAAGCCGAACGACCCCAGCGCCCGGCGCATCGGTTCCTATCTGATGTGGGTTGCCATCGCCTCCACCTGTGTCACCAGCTCGCTGTTCATGACCGCATTGGCGCCCAACCTGCTGGCCTCGGCCCTGATCGAAAAAATCGCCGGCGTGCATATTTCCTGGGGCCAGTGGTTTATCGCCGCCGCACCGGTCGGCCTGCTGTTACTGGCAGTGCTGCCCTTGCTGGCGTACTGGCTGTATCCGCCACAGATCAAGAGCAACGAAGAAGTGCCGGCCTGGGCGGCCCGCGAACTGATAGATCTGGGCCCACTGTCTCGCCGCGAAAAGATCCTGTTGGCGTTGGTGGTGAGTGCGCTCGGACTGTGGATATTCGCGGGGGATTGGCTCGACCCGGCCCTGGTGGGCATCCTGGTCATCGTGTTGATGCTTCTGACCCAGGTCATCACTTGGGATGACGCACTGGGCAACAAGGCCGCCTGGAACACCTTCGCCTGGTTCGCCACCCTGGTGGCCCTGGCCGACGGGCTGACACGGGTGGGCTTTGTGCCGTGGTTTGGTCAATTCGTCGCGGCCCACCTGAATGGATTTTCTCCAAACGTTGCCATGATGCTGCTGGTGGTGGTGTTTTATCTGGCCCATTACCTGTTTGCCAGTTCCACCGCCCACACCACCGCGCTGCTGCCGGTGATGCTGGCGGCCGGGATGGGGGTGAGCGGCATCGATCTGCAAGCCTTCGCGCTGCTGCTGGGCACGTCGCTGGGGCTGATGGGCATCATCACGCCCTATGGCACGGGGCCGAGCCCGGTCTACTACGGCAGTGGTTATCTGCCCAGTGCCGATTACTGGCGCCTGGGCTCTATCTTCGGCGGGTTGTTTCTCATTCTGCTGCTGGGCCTGGGTGCGCCTTGGATTCTTGCGCTGTCCTAGCGTCGTATAGCTAGCCTTGCCCTGCTTCTGGAACTGCTCCAGCAGAAATTGCACCTGAGCACACTTGGGCATGAACCGGTGAAGCACCCGCCTGCGAGACCAGCCGAAAATCTACGCTTGAGTTACACGAACCGGCGAGCAACAATACGCTACGTGTACACATCATTCGAGATCACTCCCAATGTCCCAGCAAGTCTTCCTGCGTGATGCCATGCGTCGCCTGAACTTCACCCGTGACGCATTGGCGCAGCGCATCGGCGTTTCCAGGCGAGCCCTGGATAGCTGGCTGTTGCCAGACGAGTCGCCAGAAGTCCGTAATATGCCAGAGATTGCCCAGCGGTTTATCCTGGAAATTCTAAAAAAGACATCGGCCTATACACATAGTGTAGATACCCATCCAGCAGGTAACAGTGAATCGGGCCAACACCTGTTGTCGGTGGACAGCTATACCCGCGACTCGGTAGAGGCGCTGTTGCGTGTCGCCGACATCATGCAGCCGATTGCACGCCGCCAGAAAACCACACGCGTACTGGAAGGTGCGGTACTGGCCAATCTGTTTTTCGAGGCCAGCACCCGCACCCGCCTGAGTTTCAGCTCAGCCTTCGCCCGCCTGGGTGGATCGGTGTGCGACACCACCGGATTTACCTTTTCCTCAATGGCCAAGGGCGAGTCGATCCATGACACCAGCCGGGTCATCAGCGGCTACGCCGATGCCATTGTCGTGCGCCATCCAGAGCAGGGAGCGGTAGCCGAGTTTGCCCGTGCCACTCACGTGCCGGTGATCAATGCCGGCGACGGGCCGGGTGAACACCCCAGCCAGGCATTGCTCGATCTCTACACAATCCAACGCGAATTCTCGCGCCTGGACAAGCTGATTGATGGCGCCCATATCGTCTTTGTCGGCGACCTCAAATACGGCCGCACCGTGCACTCGCTGAGCAAACTGCTGGCGCTGTACCGCAACTTGAGGATCACACTGATCTCGCCACCCTCGCTGATGTTGCCCGAGAGCCTGGTGGAGCACCTTGCACGCAATGGCCACCATGTCGAACAGACCCACGACCTGCCCAGTGGGTTGAAGGGCGCGGATGTGGTCTACGCCACCCGCATCCAGAAAGAGCGCTTTGCCCAGCAGGAAACGCTGGAGGGCTACAGCACCGACTTCCAGATCAACCAGGCCCTGGTCAACGCCACCTGCGGTGCCCGTACCCTGATCATGCATCCGCTACCACGGGACTCGCGCCCGGACGCCAATGACCTCAGCGTCGATCTCAACTCCGACTCGCGACTGACCATCTTCAAACAGACGGATAACGGTATCGCCGTACGCATGGCCATCTTTGCCACACTGCTGGGTGTTCAAGACCAGGTTCAGCACTCGTTACGCGAGGTGGGATGGCGGGTACCGGTGTACTTGGGCCCGGACGAAGAAGTGCCCTATCGCGACCAATGACCTGCAAGCGGTGAAAAGGATCATGAGGCCTCGGAGCCAGGAAGATGCCCCGCCAAGCAAGTTGCTTGTTCATGAGGCCTCGGATTGTAGGGAAAGCGGCCGTCCTCGCACCAGGAGATAGTCGCTGACTATTTGGCGGAGGTAGCACCTGCGGACCAGATTATTGCCTGCGCAACGATCACCTGCTGCCCGTTGAAAGTGACTGCAGGAGAACCATGCAGCACGTACCCCATGCTCAAGGCGTCACTGACACGGTGGCAAAAGGCGGCGTCATCGGGGCCAGTCAGTACGCGATAAATGGGAAGTCCTTCTGGGGGTAGGCTCATAGATCAATTTCCTTCGATAACGGGTGGAGTTTCCCTGGCACACGGGGTTGGCATTGTTCATCAGAGCGATAACAGACTGTTCGATCTACCGTGATTTATAACGCATTTTCGCCCCAGTAGAGTGATTCCCATATCACCCACCAGCACGAATCACACAGGGAAGCACTCATGAATCCACACACCACTTCGGTTAAAACAGCCATCGTCTACCACTCGGGCTATGGCCATACCGCGCGCATGGCAACCGCCATCGCTGAAGGCGCCGGCCCCGGCGCTGTGCTCGTTGCAATCGACGCCGAGGGGAATGTTGCCGAGGATGCCTGGCAAGTTCTCGCCGGCGCAGATGCCATCCTGTTTGGTTCGCCGACCTACATGGGAGGTCCTAGCTGGCAGTTCAAGAGATTCGCGGACGCCTCCTCGAAGATCTGGTTTGAGGGCGGATGGCAAAACAAGATCTTTGGCGGCTTCACCAACAGCGCCAGTATCAACGGCGACAAGCTCAATACTCTTGAATACTTCTTCCTGCTCTCCGGGCAGCACGCTGGCATCTGGGTGGGTATGGATATCAAGCCGGCGAACGTCAAGGCTTCGAAGCGCGATGACCTGAATCGCATGGGCTCCTATATCGCTCCGATGGCGCAGACACCTGCCGATGCTTCCCCTGAAGAGATGTCGCCAGGGGATCTGGAGACGGCACGCCTCTATGGCGCGCGTGTCGCTTTGATTGCCGGATACTTGCGATCCGGAAAATCTCAGAGTGCCTGAAATCCAAGCCCCTCCGGTTGGGGACGAACGAAGAGGTTCGTCTCGCTATTGCAGATGCGGCCTCAGCACATCTTCGACCCATTTCATGAATACCCGGACCCGGCGCGACAGATTGCTCCGATGTGCGACGACGAGGGACACGGGCAGCGCTCGGCGACGCAAATCGGGGAGGATCTCTACCAGTGATCCGCTCTCCAAGTATTGGCCGATCCCCAAGAGCGGTGCCTGAATCAGGCCAAGGCCGGCGAGGGCCGCCGCTTCGTAGGTCTGCGCGCTGTTGAGGTGTAGCGCACCTGGCAACTGAAGCGTCGCGTGGCTGTCGCCGTCCGGATATTCCCATCCATAGGGTCTTGCACCCAACATCGTCGAAAAATGAATGATCTGATGTCCCTGACGCTGGAGATCTTCCAGCGTTCGAGGGACACCATAGCGCGCCAGATAGGCGGGACTGGCGGCGTTGACCATGGGCAACTGGCCCAGTGGACGGGCAATCAGCGTCTCGTCCCTTATGGGTCCAAGCCGCAAGACACAGTCAAACCCTTCTTGCACCAGATCGACCTGCCGATCCGTACTCGACACCTCCAACTCCAACTCGGGATAAGCCGCCATGAAGGCCGGCAAGGCCGGCACGATAGTGGCGCGCGCCACCTCGGTCGGGAAATCGACCCGTAAACGCCCGCGAAGTGTCACGCGATCATCCGCGAACATCGAGTGCAGGTCATCGACATCAGCAAGCAGATCGCGGGCACGGGCATGAAATGCGCGTCCATCCTCCGTCAACTGCACGCTGCGCGTCGTCCGGTGCAGGAGCCTGACACCCATCTCCTCCTCCAGCTTGCGGACCACCGTCGAGGCCCTGCCCTTTTGGATACCCAGGCTATCGGCCGCGCGAGTGAAGCTGCCCATTTCCGCCACTGTTATGAATATGAGGAGGGGTTCGAGATTCTGCATGTTCGGGCCTCGGAATTGTTCACCACAGAGAGAACAGTACGTTCACTTTGTCAGTGCTTATAACATCCCGGAGACACAGTAAGCTTCGAAACTGGATAACCCCAGCGGAGAAAGACAAGTGTCCGAAACGATGAATCTGCATCATGTGCCTGAAATCATGACCTCGCATCGCGCCCTGTGGGTCGGCCGGATAATGAGCGCGTTGGTCGTTATCGCCCTGGTGGCAGACGGCACCGTTCAGCTTTTTGCGCCGGCACAGATCGCGAGCCTGTTGCAGGAAACCGGGTTCGCGATGGACCTGACCCGTGTGGTGGGTCCGATCGTACTCGCCTGCGCCCTCCTTTACGCCATCCCGGCCACCACCGTCCTCGGCGCGATCCTGGTGACGGGGTTTTTGGGAGGGGCCATCTGCGCCCATGTCCGCATGGGTGAGTTGGGGTCGCCGCCGGAAATCATTTCCCTGCTTCTGGGCGCCATGACCTGGGGCGGCCTCTACGCACGCGATCCCCGTATCCGGGCCATTCTGCCTATCCGCTGAACCGGGCGGATCAGGTATGGGCGCAGACAGCGCATCGGTTGTTAAGCGCCATTGCCCCCTTGGCGCCGGAGTACAACATGGGTGGCTTTCTCCGATGCGACGAACTGAACGCATTCGTATCCCAGGGCGCGCGCGTCAACCCCCTCGAATAATCGCTCTCCCCCGCCCAGCAGGACCGGCGAAATAGCGATGTGCAGCTCATCGATCAGGCCGGCACGAAGATATTGCCGAATCGTGTCAGGCCCGCCACCAATGCGCACATCCATTCCGTTGGCGGCATCGCGCGCCTGCTCAAGCGCCTCGTGAATACCGCCGGTGACAAAGTAGAACGTCGTTCCGCCTTCCATATGGATGGGCGCGCGCGGGTGATGAGTCAAGATGAACGTTGGAACGTGATAGGGCGGGTTGTCTCCCCACCAGCCTTTCCAGTTCATGTCGGGCCAGGGGCCGCGAATCGGTCCGAACATGTTTCTTCCAAGAATCCAGGCACCCACGTTCTTGAAGCTCCGCGCAGCGAAGTCGTCATCGAGCCCCGTTGTGCCGCCGTCGGCGCCAAACAGGGTGCGCTGGAAGGTGCGTGTTGGGATTAACCACTGGTGCAAATCTGTCCCGCCCACGCCGAGCGGATGATTCAACTCCTGATTCGGGCCCGCTCCGTATCCGTCAAGCGAGATAGTGAAACCCGCAACTCGGACGCGTGTCATGTTCATGCCTCCTTTCGATTGACGCCTAGCTCTCTGTTTCGACAGCCATTCTGCTGTATAGCTCCGACTGCTCTGTATGACAGTCCGCAGAAAAACTCACGGGGAACGGCTCCCGGTTTGGTATGGCATAAGCATAGTTGAGAAGGATCAGGAGGTTGTAATGACGGTAGGGTCTCCCTGCCCTTTCGCAGAGACTTAGGACCCAGTGCCTTTTCTTCTGCCTCCACGCATGCCTATACCTGGCCCAAGTTGACTGGATGTGTTCAGTTTCTGATTGGCTGGGTCAAAGGCAAAACTCACTTCCACTCTAAAATCACTCCCGCAGCCGCTCCTTCTCGAGGACTGGTAAACGCCACGATCCCGAGTGCCACATTCACTCGATGAGCCAGGCGTCCGATACCTCACTGCTTATTCAGGCCCAACCATGAAACTGACCAGTAACGCCTTTGATGACAACGCCGCCATCCCGGGGGAATACGCCTTTGCTGTTCCGAACGCGGAGAGCCACTACACACTCTCGAGCAACCGCAACCCACATCTGGCGTGGACAGAAGTCCCGGAGCATACTCAATCGTTTGTTCTGATATGCCACGACCCAGACGTCCCGAGTGTGGGCGATGATGTGAATCAGGAAGGTAAAGTCATTGCAGCGTCCTTGCCGCGCGTCGATTTTTACCATTGGCTCTTGATCGATATTCCTGCCAACCAGCGGGAAATTACCGAAGGGAGTCATAGCAACGGCATCACCCCCCGCGGCAAAAACGGTCCGCAAACCGGCGATGGCCAACGCCATGGCCTCAATGACTACACCGCCTGGTTTGCATCGGACCCACAAATGTCCGGCGAGTACTACGGGTACGATGGCCCATGCCCGCCGTGGAATGACGAGCGGCTGCACCACTACGTGTTCACTGTCTACGCTTTGGACGTGCCCAGCCTCGTGATATCGGGCCCGGTTAACGGCGCGAATATTCTGGATGCACTGCAAGGGCATGTACTGGCCAAGGCCAGCCTTACGGGCACCTACACCCTCAACATGGACCTGTGATTTTGCGGCCAACTTCAGGAACCACACCCTCACCATGGATCGGCCTGAGCCTGTGACTGCCCCGCAACCGGACGACGCCCGCTGGCTGCTGCCATCGGGCGCCCCCCTGCAAGCGCAAGCGCCATGCATGCTGGCCAGGCCGCGCCTGATGAGCCCTCAGCACGCTACCAACTTCCGCTTTTTTGAAGCGACGTTGCTGGTCGTGACATCAGGCCATTTGACACTGGACAGTGGTGAACGTACCTGGGAGTTGGCTGATCCCCGTACCTTGATGGCCGTGGCAAAAAACGCCATCACGGATATTCAAAAAACACCGGATAAAAACAGTTCGACGTTTGCTTCTCTGTTTTTGACGTTCGCACCGGACCTGATCACTGAGTTTCACCAACGCTATGGGCACAACGTCACGGCCTCATCCATGGTCACTGAATGCAAGACGGCGGAACTGGACGAAGACTTGAATGATGCGCTGCAGTTTTGCATTCGAGGAATCGACTCACGAACCGTTTCGGAGGCGCAACAGACAAATCGGTTGATGGGACTTCTGTTGGCATTGCAGGAGCGGAATATTGTATTCCTCCGTCCTTCAATCCCTGGGCTGGCGGAGCGATTAACCCAGTTACTGGCCAAGGCTCCGGACAAACACTGGACAGCGGCACAGGTAGGTCGCGAATTAGCCGTCAGTGAAGCCACCTTGAGGCGACGCCTCGCGGAAGAAGGCGTCAGCTTCAGCGCAGTGCTGACCGAGATTAGAATGCATCACGCGATGATGCTGTTACAGACGACGCATTTCAGCATTTCGCAAATAGCCGACGCCTGCGGGTATCGCGCAATCTCGAGATTTTCAATGCGTTTCAAAAGCCGCTTTGGTTTCTCTCCTGTACGGTAGGAAAGAAACGGATGGCCCCACCCTTTTCGTTCATTCGGATCATGGCAGAAGCGAAACCAGGCGAGGCTCGATGGAGGTCTCAAGCACCTCCAGCAGCGCCAGTGTCACCGGAAGCTTGAAACGCCGTGGACCCGCGCTCCCTGGGTTGAGGTACAAGGTTTCATCACGCCATTGAATGAGAGGCTTGTGCGAGTGGCCGGTGATTACCAGCTTTATGCCCTCATCCAGAGCTGTTGGAACATCGGCGATGTCATGCACGAGCAGGGTCCGCCATCCGCTCAGGTCGAGCCGCAGAAGGTCCGGCAGATGGGCTGCCCAGGGCGCGTCCTGGTCGTTATTACCGCGCACAACGAACAGTGGAGCGATAGCGGCCAGGTGCTCAAGCACCTCAGGCTTACCGATGTCGCCGGCGTGAATGATTTTTTCACAGCCCTTCAGGGCAGCAAGGGCCTCGGGACGGAGAAGGCCGTGAGTATCGGAAATCACTCCAACTTTCATGCAGGGCACCGTGAGGGCTGGAAGTGGTCAGCGAGTGTACCCACAAGTGCCTCGGGCAGAGCAATGTATCGAAATCACGGTCACCTGTTGCGACAAAGCGAGCCGGTAGCGCATTCGGTCAACCTGGCGACTCAACTTCTCGCTATCTCCGGTATGGCGTCTGCAATGGAGATACGGCCCAAGCCCAACTTCACCAGCTCCTTACGCAGCAGCGAGCGCTCAAGCACCGCCATTCCGGCCTGCCATTCGATCGGCAGCAAATGGCTCAACTTCTGTTGGCTGACCAAGGGCTCAGCCAGAAAGTAGCTCTTGCACTCGCGGATGCTGATGACGTTCAACAGCCAATCTCCACCCTGCGCCGCCAGCCAGTGAGCGATCGTTGAGCGATGCGTTCGGATCAGCGCACTGGCATCCCACACCGCCATCTGCGCGAAAACCTGCGGCAGGTTGCTATCGACTTTCAGCCGCTTCATATCAACCGCCAACGCGCCAATCAGGTCTGACTCAATAGTCGCTTGGCACTCGGAGAAATACCGCTCAGGCCAGTCCGCAGCCAGTTTCGCCCGCCGTGCGAGGACCTCATAAGCCCGGATATCCGATTGGGTGGTCAACTGCCCGGTGAAATTCAGGGTATTGTCCAGAATCGCCGTGGCCAGCAACGCAGCACTTTTTTTGCTGATCCGCGGCAACAACCCCGTCGCTTCCCAACGCTGAAAAACCTGAGTCGCTGCTGCTCCGATCTGCAGAATCTCCGCACCAGATCCAAGCTTCTGCGCCCAATAGTTTTCAAAACCGGGGTGGTGGTCAATGACTTCCACCACCTGATCAAGCACCACCACCGGGTCGAAATGGTGGTAGTCGGAGACATCCACCAACACGAACTCATCACCCGCTCTCGGCCGATAATCGTCCAGAGAGGATTGCCATCCAAGCACGGTCCTGGAGATGCTGGCATTGAGCGGGGCACTACTGACGGCCCGAGCATCGACGCCCTGTTGATTCAACAGCTCGGCGTAGGCAATGCAACAGGCATACGCGTCGATGTCCAGGTACGCCGAGCCGGAGGTCACCACCCTCATGACACGCGAGCCACAGCGTGAGCTGCCGAGACAGTCGAAGACAACTTCAGCGCGTGGGCCATACCCTCCAGAATCCGCTCATAGCCGAACTGACACTGTTCTTCGTCGATGGAAATACGTACTGTGGCTCCGGCGACCCGGTCGGGATATCCCAGCTGTGTGACCGTGTTGGATAGGCTGAGTGTCTTGTCCGAACACGCCGACCCTGCGGTTATGTAGATCGACTGCGTGTTCAAGGCTGACTGTAGTTTTTTTGTATTCACTCCCGGCGATGCAATAAAGCTCACGCACGGTACACGCGGTGCTTGCTCACCGATCACGACCACCTCGCCCAGCATCGCTTGCAGCGTACGTTCAAACGCTTCCCGACTGCGTTGTGCCGCGGCTTTTGCGGAGCAGCATTTCTGCTGTTTCTCCTGCAACGCGGTTTCAATCGAAAGAACACCCGGGTAATTCTGCGTACCACCGCGCAACCCGCCTTCCTGGCCGCCACCAACAATCAACGACGACAATCCGTAGCGATCTCTGGCGTACAGAAAACCGGCACCGGGTATTGGAGCCACTGTTGAAAATCAAGCAGTCGGCACCCGTACCCACCACTATCAGATTTATCCATGATCTGACAAAACATCGACATCGGCTTTCCTTAAAATCCATTTTCCATAGTTAAAACAGCGTATTAGCGTGCCGAATTACTTTGTCACGTTCTTTTTTGGCAGACAAAACTCGCATGTTTTCATTTCATAAATGTGACGTGTGAGGGAGCCTTATGGCTGTTCAATGCACGGATAACCTTTTGCGGGTAAGCCCTTTGTCCTTCGTTTTGCTCCCCTTATCCCCTTCGGTTTCAACGCGCCTTTTAGGACCTTTTTAGGGCGCGGGACGTCAGGGGAGATGTCACCCGATTTTCGCAACAAGGGGTCGATGCGGGCCTGAACCGTACCGGTACAGGTGAAAAAGTAGGACCGCTCTTACATGAATCGATCAAGTGCCTGATTCGCCCGTCCCTTCATGCACCTACAGGCATAAAGTCAGCTTTTGGCCGACTAAATCGTGGGAAACGGCTGACTGCCTCAACCAACAGAATTGATCGACTATTTGCTCAGGGTCGCTGTCGAGGAACAGCCCCTCATCAGGTGGTCATGATCTACAAGGCTACGACGTACAGGAGTGCGTTGATCAGTGCAGTACGCCGGGCATTCATAGGCGAGGACAGGCGTCACTCCCTCACCGACCGAATGCCCGATTTTCACACTGACGGACGCTTGCTACCAGGCAATGCCTCCGGACAAATGATCGATTGCAGGAGATACGATGAAGTCCTCAAAACACCTGGATAACGCGCTCGAGGCTGCCGGTTGTATTGAAGAAAAACTCAAGGCTGCGGTAGAGGCATGGCGGGCCGACATTGACCGTTTCGCTTCAAGCTATGAGCTGAAGGAGATCAATCACGAATTAAGGTCAACCATCAGACAGCGAGAACATCAGCTTCATTCGTCCATTCGTTCTCAGTGCAGCGAATTAACCTGTTTGATCAGAAACGTAAAATCCGATCTGGATATGTGTGGTGGTTTAATTTCCCC
>NZ_JACAQA010000044.1 GCF_013385425.1 Pseudomonas gingeri
TGGGTTTCATGGCGCGCTTACACTGGATTCAACTCGAAAGGACGGAGTTTCTACAGCACCTCCAAACGGCTTCCCCACCCCCGCTCACAGGCGCGAGCGTCAACAACACGCTGGTGTGGCTACTGGCTTTCGGCCCGCTGCTCGGCTACTTGCTGGAAGCCTTCGTTGCGGGCGCCACGGGAGGTGGTCAGAGAGCGCTGAGCGAAGGCCATTACTGGTACCTCACCGTAATATTGAATGTCGCGCTGAGCCTGTTCGATGAAAAACGCCTGAAAAAAGCTGGGCACGACACCCGTCGTTTCAAGGGTTGGGTATTTATCGTACCGGTCTACCTGTACCAACGCGCCAAGATGCTGAATCAGAACCTAGCGTATTTCATCGTGTGGATTGGCAGTTTCGCACTTACGTTACTCGTCTGACCTTAGCCAACTGAACTTTCGGTGCTTCCGGCTAGCGCTGGAAGTGCCCCAAGGCACGACTTAGCTATTCATTGGAGGACCTTCGCGCCGACAACGCTCGGCCATCTATCGAAAGGTTCAACCATGAAAAGCATCAAAGCACCACTCTACTAATTATATTAACCAGTATTACCGCACATGCAGCCAGCTACTGCGATAGCAAACCGACTCAGCAAGCAGCAAACGATTGTTACAGACATTCAATACTGATTTACAAGATACTGAGCGGGAAAGCTGGTGTAGTGAAGGCAAGCAGCCTTAAGAAGCATGACCTGTATGACATCCAAGAACAGTAAACGCATCTTCGCTTAGCAAAATTACCAAGTGGTAATGGGGTAAACCGTGTTACCCCATTTCACGCGCCCATACGTACCTGATACTGCTGCCATGGCTTTTGGTATTTCTGAGAAGTGCCATCCTACGATTGCGCCTGATCTTATCTTTAAAGGACTCAATGAAGCGGTCAATTACTGGATTCGTATAAGCGCAGGCAGGTAATTGCACATTAATTTGAAGATGAAGGTGCACTCTGAACGCAAAAACCCTTGAATGCGCATCAAGAGCCCGTTTAGTCGTCTCATTCAGACGTTTCAAATACTCATAAACAAAAGGGCCTTTATCTACCCATATTGGCTTCCCTAAAAATTCTGAGCCGTAGTGACGGTTGAGATTCGTATTGATAGATAGGATGGCGCTAAACGCGGTCACGGCTTAAATTAGCCATACAACCAGGGTTCTAACTCATCCAGGTTCTTAACCACAATCTGCTGTGCCGCTGGCTTAGTTTCCATTTTTTTTGGATCAATCTGATATCGCTGCAATACATACTTCACGAGCGCCCTGCGGCTTGGGATCACTAATTGACCGTCCACCATGCCGAAATCGGTTTCGATTATCGCTTTCTGAGCAGCCGTCAGGCGCAAATCAGGTTCGATGATGACCGCTACCTCTGAATTCCAGGCGGTATCTTCAACAATCACATTCTCAGCCTTGCCCAATAGCTCTGGTTCGCCACGCAAACGGCTGAGCACAAAGTCGCGGAACTCCCGATTCCTCTCGCAGTAAGCGCGTACGTGCCAACGCATCCCTGTGTAGATCAGCGTGTGGGGCGCGATCAGACGGATCTCAGGTACAGGGTTTGCCAGCGATACATACTCAGTTTCCAGACGCAGGCTCTCGCGACAGGCTTTAAGCAGAGGACGAAGAATCTCCGGACGAATCGTCCGATCTGGGACCTCCAGCACCTTGGTGTGGGCATAGGCCAACGCCAACCCTTCGATGTGTGGAGCTCTCTCATTATTCTGAGAAAGCAGGTGTAGGTAGGCACTGGCGCTGTCGTCTATGAACAGAGGCTTGAACACCTTGCTCGGTATATAGCCTTTAATCTGTTTGTCATATGTAAGGTTTCTGGGCGCATGCTCATTGATGTACGTATTGATGTCCTTCGATGCCTGTTGCCGGCTGATGCCGAAGCTCTGAATCAGATGTCCCGTGGTCAGACGGCCTTCCCACCAGGCCACTGTCTCAATCAAACGATAGCGAAGTGCCAGATCCCAGCGTACATGCTCAACGGATTGCTTGCGTTTCATGTCCCCTCCATGTGCGTGAATACTTTACCTGTATAAGTCTACATTGTAGACCTGTCGCTTAACACTACATATTGTACCCCTGTCTTCGAGGCTTCTCGAAATCAACAAGGATGCAGGCATGAACACGTCGGACATCGTTTCTACAGGCTCACTGGCAGGGCTTGGGTTGATCCTGCTGGTGCTGTTGATACAGCTCCTCAAGCTACGCGATATCTGGCAGATGCTGCTGGAAAATCAGAAGGCAGCACGCTGGGCACGCATTTTGGAAATGGAAAATAAAGAGCTGCGCTCAGCCTTGCGGGCAGAGAAAGGTCATGTCGAGCAACTGAGAGGAAAGCTGGTGATTTTGCAGGAACTGATACCAGCAGCGTGAAGGGGAAGGACATGAGCAGACTTGAAAGAATCAAAGGCTATCTGCTGGGTGGTGCTGTTGGCGACGCCCTGGGTGCCCCGATGGAATCACTCGGATGGTCCGCCTTGAAGCGAAATTCGGTCCGCGCGATGTCATCGATTACCCACAAGCCTAAGGTATCACCGACGACACACCGACGATGTGGCTCACCGCCGAGGGTCGGCTGCGTACCTTAGCGCGTGGCGACCCCAGAAATATTGACCACATTCCCAGCGCTATTCATCACCCCCTGTTGCGTTGGCTAACGCCATCAACACGTCCGGCATTGAGCCCTTATGAGGGGAGCCCCACGCCCCCGTTATCCATGCACATTATCTCAGTGGTTTAACCCTGTCACAGGAGGTCCAACATGAACACATGCTGCCTGATCTGCGATTCAAAGGCTGTAATTTCCAAGGATGCCGCCAACGCTGCCGTCATGCTGATTGGGACCATTGATAGCTTTCTGCTCGCTGTTCGCCAGGCACATACCCAGGGGCTGGAAATCGACCAGGAAACCAGAAATGAAAGTCTGCTCGTGCGGATGCTCGATCTGATCGGCAAGGGATTTTCCGGTGCGACATCCGACCACATCGCCATGACGGCATTTGCCCAGGACGTGCAGAAATATCAGTTCGGCCACTACGACTATCTCTGTTTACGCTGTGGTGCCAGGTTCGATCAGAGCCCCCTCCCCTGAACGCCCCAAAGTCAATCAGGGCGATCAGATCATGCCCTCCTTAGGCGTTCTACTAAGCGCTCAACGAGGTCCACGATCAGCTGCCGATCATCATTACCCAGCTGCATCAATAACCGACTGATCCTGTTGGCTTGGTCGTCCGGGCGCGAACTCGCCTCAGTCAACAGTTCCGCCACCTCGCAACCAAAGATCCCTGCGAATTCCAGCAACCGCTCAATGTTGGGCACGACCACACCTCGCTCAATGCGGGAAACGGCTTCGTTTCCCACGCCAAGGCGCTCGGCCACTTCCTCCTGCGTCAAGCCACTGCGAATGCGTTGCTTAGCAATCGCTCGACCCACCACACCAGCCAGGTATTTCTGATCAGTTTTTGGCATGCAACCCCCTAGTCAACCTAGATGGTTGTTCATCACCCCATTGACATGAAGAGCCTTAAAGGTTGAAACTCATCATTAAAGGTTGATTATCGTCCATTTATGCTCACAGGGAAATGCAAAGGTATTTTTCATGCAGGAAATGAATGGCAGTGACCAATGGTTCTGCGAAGAAAAAGGCGAGCGCAGAGGCGTAGATACACAACGGATGGTCTCCCTTATCCATTTAGGGAAGCTGATCTATGGACGCATGATCTGGAGGAAGGAACTGGATGGTTGGAATCAGCTAGAAATCGGCAACACCTCCAAGCGGCTTCACCGCCCCTCCCACCTAACGGGTGCGAGCATCAATAACACATTGGTCTGGTTACCGGCCTTCGCTTCTATTCTCTGCTATCTCATCGAAGTATTTGGCGCCGGCGCCGTTGATGGCAGCAATTGCCAAGTGAAGAAAACCATGAAGGAAAACCGTTACTGGTACATCCCCCTGGTCTTGAACATTGCCCTCAGTCTACTCGCTGAAAAGCGCCTTAAAGCGCTAGGCACGACACCTGCCGTTTCGAGGATTGGGTAACCAGGTTCGTTACACGCACAAAACCAAATCATTAAACCATTAGCAGGGACATACCATGAGTTTGCCTGAAGACTTTTCTCCCGAACAATATCTAAAGTTACATCCCGATGTCAGAATGTCAGGACTTGACCCAGCACAACACTATTTGGCTTGGGGCCGTGGAGAAAATCGTAACTACAAACGAGACCCTAACTCCCTTTACCCAAAGGTAGAAGGACGTTATGCCTCGGATGGATTGTCTTCGGTGCATAACCACGACTTCATGAGCGACGAGAGCTATATCACAGCGTATGCACGCGGAGTAGAAGCCGTCGGTTCTGACTACAAATGGTTTTGGCGTGTGCATATAGGGCTGTGGGCGGCGCGGACAGCCGCAAAACACAACGGTGACTTTGTTGAGTGCGGAGTCAACTATGGTTTTCTAAGCTCAGCGATTATGAAAGATCTGAACTGGAATAATACAGGCAGAACTTTTTATTTACTTGATACATTTTCCGGCATTGATGACAGGTATCTGTCCGAGCAGGAAAAAATTGGTGGTGTCGCGGACAAGAACCGAAAATTAGTTGAAGACGGAACATATACATCAAATATTGAATCCGTGCGGGCGAACTTTTCAGAGTGGCCAAATGCAAAGGTCATACAAGGGTCCATTCCCGACACTCTTACTCATATCGACTCAACCCAAATTTCTTATTTGCACATCGACCTGAACTGCACCATTCCTGAAGTTGCTGCGATTGAGTTCTTGTGGGACCGATTGGTATCCGGAGCAGTAATTTTACTAGATGACTATGCTTACTACGGATACCAGCCTCAGAAAGAGGGTATGGATCAATGGGCAGCAAAAATGAACATAGCAATAGCGAGCTTACCTACAGGACAAGGGCTTCTAATAAAGCCTTGACACTTATCCGCATTGCGCTATGGCTCGTTCTATAGCGCATACAGCTCCTACTTAGGTTTTCACACCGAAGCTTAAGTACCAGAAAAAGAATTTGGCCAACTCCACGAAGCCAGCATAGAGCTAAGACATACCAACCTAGAGGCTAGCAGCATGAGTAACGAACAGACAAAAAAAGAGCCCATGCAAGAGGCCGCAGCCCCAAAGCTTGTAAAGTCCGCATCAAAGCGAAAACAAAAAATACTATTTCTAGGGTACTCCGAAAAACAAACAACACTACTCGACGAACTCATTAAGCTTAACTGTGAAGTTTGGCATACAGAAGAAAAAATAAAAACCACATCTGGCTACGACCTGGTAATCAGTTACGGATACAGGCACATCCTTCCAAAATACGTCATAGAAAGCTCTCCAGCACCTATCGTCAACCTGCATATCTCATATTTGCCATGGAATCGTGGAGCCCACCCTAACTTCTGGTCTTTTTATGATTCTACTCCAAGCGGTGTGTCTATTCACTTGATAGACGAAGGCATAGATACTGGACCTATCATCTACCAAAAATACGTAAATTTTAGCGCCAAAGAAAAAACATTCTCCCAAACGTACAAGAAATTAACACAAGAGATAGAACAGCTTTTTAAAGAGAACATTGAAAACATCGTGACCAAAAATTTTGTCGCTATACCGCAAAGAAAAAAAGGCTCCTATCATCGCACATCTGATTTACCCAAAGACTTTAGCAGTTGGGATTCCGAGTTCCAAATCGAGGTAACCAGGCTGGATAAAATCCTGTCACAAGAATAAAAACAACCACATATTGAAGAACGTGACGACAGCTACATCGACGAAGCTTAACGAAATCGTCGCCTTTTGTTTGACAGCCTAAGAACCCTATTCGTGGCTACGCCACGAAATTTACGTCGCTGGCCCGTCAGCGATGGGGCAGAGCGCCCCTAACGCTGACAAACCGGCTTTTGCAGTCTTGCGCCTAGCCTAACCCCTGGGCGGGCCCGGGTTAATCACTCGACCTGGCGGACGAAGGTACCGACGCGCAGGTAGGTTTCGTGGGAGTCAGGCGCGTAGATGCACAGTGCGCCCTGGTCGTTGGCCGCGAAGTACTTCCAGCTACCTTCCTCCAGCATAATTTCCTTGAACACCTGCCCGTCGTGGCTGACGTGGATGCGTTGGTTGTCGTTGCGCGACGGGAACAGACTCAGGCCTTTGAGGTGATAACAGGTCTCGATATTGAGCGCGTCCGACTGACGCTTCCAGTCGTAGCCCTTCTGCGAAGTCAGCAGGTTGCTCCAAGAGAAGCACATCAGTGTGCCGCCCATTGCGGTGAGGACCGGATCATAGAAGGAGAGGTCGTCTTCAGGCCAGGTGCAGTTGCGCCAGCCCTTGCCCTGCGCGTAGTACATCACCGACGAGCTGGTGTTGGTCTTCTTCTTAACTATGGTGTAAAAGCTGCTGTACCTACAGAAGGCCAACAGGCAAGACGTGCCTGGTATTGTGCGCAGATACTCCACCTCCTCGCCCTCAGAGAGGTTCAGGCGACCCTCCCAGCGCCCCCAGGCCGCACCCGGTCCTGCGGCGCTGAAGAGCAGCGGTTTGTTGTAGTTAGAGGTCTTGGTCGAGTCGAACAGGAAGCCCTTATCGGTGTATTCAAACTCGGTCCTCTCGGTGAAACGCCACAGCCACTGACCATTGAATAAGATCAGATCTTCGGTAGCGGAAAACGCGTAGTTGTCGCTGACGTCCGGGTACTGCGAACGCTCCCAATTCAGGGCGTCACGGGAGTAGTAGAACGCCTCGGAGCCCACCATCAATACCCAGGTGCCGTCAATCACGTCGAGCCGCCGAATCCAGATGCGTTCATCGTCGACATTGGGCCTGACCGCCTGCCATTTCACGCCGTCTTCGCTGCGGTAGAACTGTTCGTCGTTGTCCACGATCAGCCACACCTTGCCATCGGTCTTGATGTGGCGAATCTCTTCTGGATCGCAGGGAGGGTTCTCCATGTCTTGCCAGTCGATGGCAAACAAGTGTCGCTTGCCGTCGTGCTCAAAGGTGACGGATTGTTTTTCCAACGCCTCGAGCAAATTCTGCTGTTCCCGCTCTTCCTGCTTGCGTATCTTGGCCAGCACCACTGAGCTGTCGAAATCGCCCTTGCGGAAGTAGCCGAGCTGATCATCCGCATCGGAGCAGGCATTGGAGAATGCCATAAGCGTCCGGTCGATTTGGCGCTCGCAGTCGTTCAACTGGTGGTACCAGTCATCGTTCTCGGCAGAGTTGTCTAGGTCGTAGTCGGACCAGGAAATCTCGTTGTCGAACTCGATACGAGGTATGCCCCATTGGACGATCACGCGGTTGGCGGAACTCAGTGCAGGGGCATTCGTAGCGATTAAGTCCTGGGCCTTGCGGCGCATGTCGTTAAGGCTGGACAAAACCGACTTGCGGCCGATGGTATATGCTGCGCCACCTGCAGCGGTAGCCATTTTTCCAAGGAAACCATCATCGAATGAGCCCATGAACGATGACCAGTCGCTGGCTTTGCTGGTGGCGTTCATGAGGTCCATGGACATGTCTGAGGCTTCTATGCTGACGGCATAGAGCTGTTTCTCCATGGAGATCCAAGACTGCTCGAAGCGCAATGCACGGTATCGCACGATGTTCTTCCAGCCTTGAGTCAGCTTGGCCAGGCCTGCTGCTGCCTTCACCAGCGCCGCTTCGTCACTTCCATTGAGCAGCGCCAGTATCAGCGATAGGCTTTCCTTGAAGCTGCTAGGCTTGAGTGCGATCAAGATTCGCATGATGCGCGGGTTCTCAATCTTCTTGTGGCACAAGGTCAGGAGGAAGAAAGCGTCGATGAGCCATGTGTAGGCCTTGTCATCGTCATTAAGGAGAGTCTGCAACGCTGGTAAGTGTTCACGCTCCTTCAGCGGATTGTCGGCAATGCCGAGAATCTGCGAGACCACCTCCGGGCAGCCACTGTATTCGGCCAACTGGCCGAGAAATTCCTGACCCGCGCCGTCCAGCGAGGCAGCGTTATCGAAGCACAGCGCGAACAGACGCAGGTAGGTGCGGCGCGCCTCGTCGTCGGCCTTGTCGAGGAAACTGTGGGCCTTGATGTCCGGTAGGTCGGAGGTCAGCGACAGGGTTTCGGTTTGCTCCTCATCCAGAGACGCGTCAGCGCTGACGTTGAAACCGTTTTGTTCCTTGTAGATGTCCAGGGCTACCAGGCTGCCGCCGATAACTTCGCCGATCAGCTCACGAACACCATAGCTGGTGCGGAGACCGCCGAATTCGTTGCCGAAGAGTCGCGAGATGATTTTTTCCCGGGCCGCATCGCTGTTGCACAGCTCATCATCGGTGAGGTCGATAATTTTTTCGTACTCCTCCGAGAGGAAGTACAGCGCGTTGAAACCAAGCCCCGAGATGTTTTTCTGGATGAAGTGCGAGTCCAGCACGTGATCTTCGTTGACCGACAGCTCAATCATGCTGCGGTAGCGATCAATGCCGAAGACCTCGATCTGGTCGATCACTTCGATAATAAATCCCAGCAGCTCGACTTCGTCATCGCAGTTGACCCCCAGCTTTTCCAGGGTGACCACCAGATGATTGACGTCGCGCTCGGTCAATTCGATGTCGCGATGGGCGCGCATGAAGTCGTAAGTCAGGTGCAGGATCAGCAGGTTGCCCGGGATGGATTTAAACCGGCGCTTATTGGCCTCGATGTTTAGTGACCAGCTATGGAAGCTGGCGCTGTTCTCGACGGCTTTCAGCCGGTTGTTGATCCGGTCGATGGCGATTTCCAGGAAATCCCGGGTCTCGATGATGTAGTCGTTCATCGTGCCCAAGTTGTTGCGGATGACCGCGATGCTCTGTGCGTTGATCAGGTTCTGCTGTTGCAGCTGCTTGAGGTAGTGCCAGGCGTACTTCTGCATTTGCAGCGTGTCGGCTTGGTTCAGCAACTGGTTCTCGCTGGTCTTGCCGGTGAGGCTGCTGGCGAAACGCTTGAGGAAGCCGGCGCCCGACTGTTTGTTCAACCGCTCCTGGCTACTGGTGATGAGGCGCGAGGCATCCAGGGCCAGTTGCTGGGTCAAGGCAGCATTGGCTTTGTGGCGGTTGACGAGGGTGGTTACTACCTCTAGCTCGGGCCCTTGCAGCGGCTCGTGGAAAATCTGCTCTTGTAGCTCTGTCGTTGTCTCGCTCATGATTCCAGCCTTAAAGGGTGTTGATCTTGTTTCTCAGTCGTTTGCTTTGCGCTTCCAAGGTCTTGACCTGAGCGGCGAAGTGTTTTTCCGACAGATACAGTCCCTTGTGAAAGTCGCCGTAGAACTGTTGCGAGACCTGCAGGTATTCCAGGGCTTCATGAACGGCGACGCCGTTGCTGACCACGCGCTCCGTGGCAACCAAGGTCAGCTGGAAGCTCTTCTCGATGTGATTGTCCACTGCAATGTTCATCGCCAGTGTCGTGATCAGGCCGCCCACGATGCTGCCTACCAGCGCGCCGGCGGGACCGCCTAGGGCACCAATCGCTGCACCCACCGAGGCACCGCCCACACCGGCGCCGGTCAGCAGCAAACCCTTTCCAGTGCGGGTTTCCAGTTCTTCGGCGGTGATCCTGCCGGCGGCGAACAACACCAGGTTCTGCACCACGTCCACCGCGCAGACCGCCGCCCCGGCAATGCCGCCATTGGCGAAGGTACGTTTGAACATCGAGCCGGCGAAAAGGCCGGGCATCGAGCGGGCGGCGATGCTGACACTTGCGGAGGCCACACCAGCCTTTAGCGCGCTGTCGCCGGCGGCGATGGCCGTGTTTTGCAGGATCAGCACGGTGGCCCGTTCGGCGGTGATCTCGCCATCCCTGACCTGACGGATGTACTGAAAAGTATTGATGCTGCCGGCGATGACTGTGGTTACGATGGCCGCCGACCCTGCCGCACGCATGCTTTGCTGGAAGGTCGCCTTGTTCTGGTAGCCCGTCTGCATCTTCTCATGCAGCTCTTTGCCGGAGGTCGATCCCGCGCCGACGTGCTCAGCATCGCGCTTGCTCAACCCTGTGGACTGAACGCCCTCGGCGTCGAGGCGGCCAGCGGCCTTGTCATGAACTTTCTCGGCGGCCCGGGCGACCTCGGGGCGGGTGTCCCGGTTTTTCAGCATGTCCTTGTGAGCGGACAGCTTGATGCCTTCAATCTGGTCGGACGGCCCGAGGAACACGTCGGCGTTCTCGTAACGGTGAACCCCGTCCTTGCTTGAGCGAAACGCCTTCTGCGTGGCATCGGCGTTCTTGAAGTATTTCAGCTGTGCGCCCTGCAGTTGGGTATCGCCTTTCATGATGACGATGTCGTGCGTCATGTCGTTCTTCACCAGCGGTGTTTTAGCGAAGTTATCGGTGAAGGCCCGGACATCCTTGTCCTTGAGGATAGCGTCTAGGTTGAACGACTCGGCATGCCAGGTTTCCGCCGCGAACCCGCCCTTAATCGCTTTGTTCTGGGCAGTGGAAGCAATCTTGACCATGATGTCGTTGGCCTGGCTGATCTCGCCGACCATACGGCCCATCTTTTCCGAGGCCTGGGTGGGCCAGATCGGGCACAGGCTAACCGAATGGCTGATGAGTTTGTTTTCCTGCTTATCCATGAGAAAGCCTCAGACGTTGTGCTGAACGACGGCAGTGCCGACGCTGGAATGGGTAGAGGCGGCAGCGACAAGCGCGTCCTCGTTCAGATAGAACTGTTGCATTGATTTCAGGCGCTGACGGATCTCGTCGACCCAGACCTGGGGTGCATGGACACGAATGTTCTCGTTGAGGCCGAAGATCCACCATAGGGTCTCGCGGTCCAGCGGGACCCTGGCGCACAAGCGTTTCCAGGCCTGGTCGGGGAGCTCCTCCAGGGATTGCTCGTCACTGAGTGGCGTCTCGCTCAGTAACTCGGCAATTTGGGGATGGATGTCCGCGACCAACTCAACGCACTCATCGCCCTGGCGTTGGCTGAAGCGCCCTCTGGCGATGTAGTCGTCGATGTTGAAGTCGGATTGCTCCCTGGCCTCGGTTTCCAGCATGTGGATCGACTGGATCCGGTGCAGGGCAAACTGGCGCAAGTCGTCGTAACCGTCCACCGATGCGAGCAAGTAACTAATGGCATGCCGGGAGACGAGCCCGACCGGGTGCAGAACCAGATGCTTTACACCACCTTTGCTGCGGCTGCGGTAGGCGACTTCGATCTGTCGACGTTCTAACAGGCTCCCCGAGACCGCTCGCCAGACCTCCAGAGCGATCGCCGCTGGCAGGAGAGTCTTGCCGTTGGGGATCGCACGGACGCGACGCGCCCAGTCCGCCAAGCCGTTGTGGCCCACATCACCGAGGAAATTCCGGGCTCGGCGAAACTGCGGGCCGAGCTGGTCGAGAACGGTCTGTGGCAGCAGTGTTGCCAGATGGCTTTCGGACAGGCAGAGGGCGAGCGCGGTCGGCGCGTCCATGTCCTCCAGCCTCAGCGGTGCGTCTCGGGTGAAGCTCCAGCGGAAGGGTGATTCACTCTCGTCACATAGCAACGAGAACGGCAGGGAGAGCCGATTGAGGTCGCGCTGGATAGAGCGCAGCGTGACGGAAAAACCCTTGTCATGCAGCTTCTCCAGCAGTGTGGTGCTGGCTATACGCTGCGGCTCGGCAGGAATTAGGCGCAGCAGGGCGAACAGCCTGAGCAGCGTATCCTTCGCTTGAGACATGGAGACTACCTTGTTGTGCATCAGTCGCTGACGCCAGATTGGCCACGATGCTAATAAAAATAATGGCGCAGTGCTACTTCTCTAGCGTCGCACATGACTAAAGTCAGATGGGCACGCAACCCGTTCAGTGGCCTTCGGGCGCGTGGGTTTCCTTGTAATGCTTCAAATCTTGGTATTCGCGGTATAGCTCACAGGCCTTCTTCAGCACTACAACACAACCGATGGCAGCAAGTAGGTTCTTCATGACAGCGGGCTCCTGGTGTTTTTTTGCATTTTGTTATGGGGGGGCGACAAATCATGTCGTCGCGTAGAGCTATCCAAGGTCATGGCCGACTCTCGCTGACAAATAGCTCGGCCGCTCTGAGGAGGCACTGATGGATGGCACTGCGGTCAGCCTGAGTGAACAGAGCATCTTACTTGTGCTCGCCGCCAGTGATCATCAAGCGCTCCGTGATCTCCAGCTCACCCAAGATGTCCGCTGCTCGTCCTCCATACCTGCCAGCGCGTCGGTCATATGTTGGTTCGAAGAGTCGACGAAAAAGGCGAGACTGCTGCCCGTGATAGAAGGCGCAATCATCAAGGTGAACGCCCGCGCCATGCTGAAACATTCAGACGTCAGTAGAACGATTTTGAGCCAATGCAACAATTTCTTAGCGCTGCGGCTTACCAACGATGTAGACCAAAACGTTATCAAGCGCCTAATGCCAGACTCGTTAGCAGGCTTGACTAGCGTCCTTCCGTTACTAGATACAGGCGAAGCTTTAATGCGAGGGGACGCAGTACTCCTACCATCACGCATCAAATTGGACCTCCCCAGCATCACACCTGACAGCGCAACCCGTGATTTCTGGAAAGACTGGGGTTCTCAAGCACCTGATATCGAAGCGCTGGCAAATGCCGTTGAATCGTTGAGAAGTCAGACTAAAAACGTGGATGGTTAACCTAGCAGTGCATCTCGCATAGCAAGAGTGGGGGGATAAATGGGGGGACAAAAACACAGCCCCCCATAAAACCTAGTAAAATAAGGTAATAACCAACAAATAACGCCGCCCACAAGCCGGCTTTTTAATGCCTGTTTGAAAAGTGTCTTTATCTTTTTAATCCGCTGAAAGCTGGCAGGATCAAAGATTTCGGATCTGGTCAGCTCTGTGGTCCCCGCGGAATGTGTGCAGCAGCCTGCTGCACACATTCCGCGCCCGGTCATGCAGCGCCAAAAGCACTTGTCCTGCTAGCTGCCCGGCGCGAACACCGCCACGCAACCATTACAGCCTCCGTCCTTCGCACTGAGCGGCAGGAAGACGTGGTTATTTTTCTCGCTGACCGCGACCGAATGCGGATTGCCGCCGGGCAGCTTTATGCGTTGGACGATCGTATTGGATTTTGCGTCGATAACACCGAGCTCCGGGCCGTCCGGCATGCCGCGCGAAGCGGTGTAATACTGCTTGAGCTTCGGATTGTAGGTGACCATGTCGGCGGAACCGAGGCCTGGAATGACCTTGACCACCGAACCGTCGGTCTTCATCACGACGAATACCGGCGGCAGACCGCTGCCCTTGCCGCCAGCGTCGCAACCTAACAGCAGGTTTGCACCTGGTCCTTGCACCAGGCCGTTGGGATGGCAGTCATTGACTGGCAGCAATTTCTCGAGCTTGCCGCTGGCCGGGTTGATGACCGCGACGGCACCCTTGGCCTTATCCTTCTTCAACTCTGGAATCGAAACATAGAACCTTTTTGTCACCGCATCGTAGACGGGCTGCTCGATCCCGTCCGTGGCGTCCTCAAGGGAAATCCTGGCCATGATTTTGTGTTCGGGCCTGGTCGAAATCAGCGTCAGGAACGGCGGCTCGTCGGCATTGTTGGCGACAAGCACAACGTGGGCCTTCGGATCGTAGGCCATCTCGTCAACCCGGAATTTTCCGCCGGTGGAAAGGCTATCCGTGACTTTTTTCGTCTTGAGGTCGATGACCTTCACAGTGCTGTCGCCGTCGCTGGCCCACACCTCGCCACCAACCACGACGACGCCGTTCGGGCCGGACACACTACTGGTCTTTAATTGTCCTGCGAATCCGCCGGGCAACCGGTCGACCATCTTGCCGCTGGCGCCATCGAACACGTCGATAGCCTTGTTGCTTCTATCGGCCAGATAATAACGGTTGGTCGCCTGATCGACATAGCTGATGTCGAAGCCGTTGAGAGGCTCGCCTGGAACCGCCAATGTGCCGATCTGTTTCAGTTCAGCCGCGCTGACCGAAGCAGCGAGACTCAATCCCAATATTGCAGTCGCGCAACCCAACAATTTTCGCGGCATCATGTGTTTTCTCCTGAAAGTCTTCGGGTACTGTTGTTTTTATTCGCATCCATAAACCACCCCGACCCACTAGGGCGCCTGACTTTTCACATTCATTCAGAGATACACGGTCCTGACAGTAACTATTCCGCCTATGGCACTTTGACCTCAGAACAGATGCCGACCCACCAGACAACCTCGACCGCCGAGTCAATCTCGGTTATCCGTATTCATAGTGTCAACATTTGAAGTGCACATGAGTGCAGATGATGTGCTTTTTAGGAAATGTTCCCACTTGTGCCACCTGCGACACTCAGCCCCTGCACCAACCCTAGCGCCTGAGTAATTTCCGGTCTGTCGCTCCAAAGTGTCCAGCAGGTACTATCGAATGCTTCAATAGCTAAAACATAAGTCTCTGGCACTATTTCGAAGCCAGAGGGTTTAATAATTTCAGCGACCGTATTGACTGCGACCACAAGACAGTTGAACGTTTGCTCCATCGATTGTGAGAACTCAAGCAATTGCCCCCACGTCATGATGTCTCCTCTCTCCTGAGAGAGTAGAAAAGCCTCATACTCATCCATAGAAAGGCCATCAGGTGCACAACCCACACCTTGAAACTCGAGAACCGACCACACCCAATCATTATCAGGAATGACCGCCAGCAAATCGCTTAGCAACAGGACTGTTCCATCCGCCCGGAAAGACGCCAAGGTGACTGAGTTCATTGCGGATACTCCAGTGGTCTTGCGGGCCCGTGCTGGGGCGTCCCCCCCGTGGGATTTGGGATGAAATCATGCTGATGCGGACTCGTATGCTCTTTGGGGCGTCCGTGATCCGTAAAGTCTATATCTCGCTTGGGCTCCAGTTTGCCATCTTTGTTCAAATGCCACTCTCTGGCTTGCCTGTATTCATCTTTTCTTCCTCTTCTATTTGCAAGCTGGGTGTGGGGCTCTTCGGCATCGGGAACGGGCCTACCATGCTTGTCGTTTACTAATTTCCTATCTGGCCGGTATAAAGTGGCCGGATCAATTTCCTTAGGCCATTCAAGCCTGACAATCTGCGCTCCAGCGCCCTTCCCTTCTGCCCGTCCCGCCTTTTTGATTCTAGCGTTCTTGAGGCCTTGACCAAGCCGTTTCAGCCCAGAGCCCAGTCGTTGCGTCAATGCCAGGTTACGCATCGACACCGTACCTTTCGCCGCCAGACCAGCACCACCGCTGTACATGACCAACAGCCCGATCAGCACTATCTCGAAGACCACCGCACCACCGAACTCGGCGATTTCTTCGCGGTTCTGGGCTTTTACATAGTCAACGGCAAATCGCGCCAGCAGGTCCCGGCTCGGCCCGTCCTCCATCACGAAGCACGCCGTTTCGTAGCTTTCGGCCAGTTGTTCACGGGTGATCTTGCTTGGGTCGAAGCCCAGCGCCTCAATCAGTTCACGATGCTGCGCCTGGGAAAAGTTGTCGCGAAAGGAAGCGATCCAACTGCCACCATTGGAAACGTCGGCGTTCCAGGCGGACACCACGACATTGGAAAAGGTAACGAAGGGATTGATCAGGTCGCCATATTCCTTGGCGCTCTTGACCAATCCCCAAGCGCCATAAAGCGCGCCCTTGCCAATCGCCAAATGGGTATGGAATGCATTGGTGACAACACCACGCTCATCCTGGATAGCCTGCAACGCCGCCGCTTCGGCACGCTCTGCTTCGAGAATCGCCTCCAGTGCGGCCTGCACCTCGGCGCGGCTGCGGACCACCAGATCTTCGGTGTCGACCTCCGCCAGCATCTGCGCCTGATAAGCTCCATCGGGAATACTGCCGACAAACCGACTGTACTCATCCAACCGAGTCCGAATGGGCTCGCCGCTGGCCGGGGTCAGCACGCAAGGCAAATCACACCCCAAGCCTTCGCCGTTATCCCAGATGAACTTCAAACCGACATGGCAGGTGCTGGTCGGAATCTGGCGCTCAATGGTCCGCTTTGCCTGGCTGTAGAAGTCGCCGTTATAAGGCTCTGGAGGCGGCACGCGACGCTCAGTATTACGCGACGGCAAAGGAATGCACGGGCCCGGCGTGGGTGAGTAATTGCCCCTGGAATCGTAATGGCCCACGGTTAACGAGATCCCTGTTTCAACAGTCGTTCGCTCCTTCGAGAAGGACCGACAAAAACAGAAAATCAGCTGCTCGGCCCAGTTACCGAAGCTTACGGTCGAGGCCGAAAGGAAGTGACCGCATTGGATGCCAGACAACTCAACGCCATCTGTAGGACCCTGGCCAACAGCCCCCTTCAACAAGCAGGCAACCCCACGGAGATCCCGCTACAATCCCGCCGAGTGATTGCCAAGATGCTCGCTCACGTGCCAAGTCCTGCTTTCCAACTCGCGGTGTGCCCTGGCACCCACCGCCGCCGTCCCGGGCGCCCCCCGGTCGCCGGCTGAACAGGGTTGCCCGAACATGACGCTGCTGCACATCCCCACCCTGCTGCTGGTCTCGGTCTTCATCTTCTGCCTGATGGGGCTCTTGAGCCTGCACGCCTGGCTGCGGGAAACCCGCGAACGCTGCCTCGCCTACCTGGGCAGCATGATGTTGCTGGCATCCCTCGGCATCCTGCTGGTGAGCTTGCGTGGCTTGGGCGTCGACTTTGTACCGCTGGTGGTGGGCAACGTGGTGCTGTTGCTGAGCGCAGCGATGAACTGGACGGCCATGCGCGTGTTTGCCGGGCGCGCGCCCTCGGTCCCAGGCATGCTCGCTGGCGCGCTGACTTGGCTCGCGCTGTGCCTGGTGCCAACCTTCCTGGAGTCACTGCCATTGCGGGTGGCCGCCTATTCGGTGCTGACGGTCGGCTACGGCGTGCTGACCTTGCTGGAGTTCTGGCGCAGTCGCCACAGCCTCGAAGCCTCCTACCTGCCCGCGCTGACACTGACAGCACTGAATACTCTGTTCTACTGCGTGCGGGCCTTTACTGACGCCGGCATGGGCCTGGACCAGGCCCTCGCGGGTAGCGGCGAAGGCGTGCCGTTTTTCTCCTTCATGCTGTTCGAGTCCATGCTCTACGTGGTCGGGATCGGCTACGTCACCCTGGCCATGGTCAAGGAGCGCGCCGAGCGCCAGCTCAAGGCGGCGGCCTATAGCGATCCCCTGACCGGCGTCGGCAACCGGCGGTCGTTCATGTTCAAGAGTGAAAAGCTGCTGGCCGACTGCGGGCGTCAGGGCACGGCGGCGGCGCTGCTGCTCTGCGACCTGGACCACTTCAAGCGTCTGAACGACACCTTCGGCCATGCCGTGGGCGACCAGGCACTGATCGCCTTCGGCCGGGTAACGACACAGATCCTGCGCCCGGCGGATGTATTCGGGCGCATTGGCGGCGAAGAGTTTGCCTGTGTGCTGGGCGATAGCGACAAAGCCCGCGCGATGGAAGTGGCGGAGCGGATCAGGGCCGGCTTTGCCGGGCTGACACTGCTGGAACCCGGCTTTCTCAGCGTGAGTATCGGGCTGGTCACCACGGGGGAATCCGGGTACGAACTCTCGCGGTTACTGTCGGTGGCGGATGAGGCACTTTACGCAGCCAAGGGTAAGGGCCGCAATCGAGTAGAGATCGCAGAAAGCTAGCCCTGCGGCAACACCACCAACCGCTGCCCCTGCACCGTCGCCGTCATCTGCCCGGCGTCGGCACAGGCCAGCAGGCAATCGGCAATCGCCGGTTCCAACTCGACCCGCACCCTGCGCACCAGGGCGCGGGCGCCGAAGCGCGGATCGTGATCGCGTCCCAGCCAGGCACGGGCCAACTCGTCCACCGATAACTGACGTTGCGGCCCCAGGCGCTGATTGAGCTTGCTCAGTTCGATATCCAACAATGCGTCGAGCCAGCGACCCTCGATGCGTTCGAACACCAGGATACGATCGATCCGGTTGAGGAACTCCGGCTCGAAACGGCTGTGCAACGCCTGCTCCAGCAGCCGCGATTCAGCCTCGACGAACCAACCCAGCAAACGTCTCCAGCCCCCACTCAAACGCTGCCGTCGAGCGTTGGCCTGCCGTGCGCCGATATTGCTGGTCATGAAGATCAGGCTGTTACGAAAATCCAGGGTGCGGCTGCCGCCCGCCAGGGTCAGCCTGCCACTTTCCAGAATCCCCAACAGGCTGCGCAGCACCTCGTCGCTGGCCTTTTCCAGCTCATCGAACAGGACGATGCCCGGACGACTGTAAGTACCCTCGATCAATTCGCTGTCGAACAGACTGACCCCCTCTTTGCTACCGACATAACCCGGCGGCGCACCGGTCAGCGCCGCCGCGTAATGTTCCTGGGCCAAGGTCTGCATATCGATGCGGCACATCGCATCGCTACGACCATGAATGGCCTGGGCCAGCAGGCGCACGATCTCAGTCTTGCCAACGCCAGTCGGGCCCATGAACAGGTTGACCCCAAGCGGTCGCTCGCGATCACCGATGTCCGCCTTGAGCACCTTGAGCTGTGCCTCGACCGCCGCCAATGCCGCGTCCTGGCCGACGATGCGCTTACGCAGCAGCGCCATCACCTGCTGCGGCTCGAAGGTGAACCGCGAGGTCAGCGGACGCACCTCGGGCTGCCCTGACGCGGGGACCTGCTGGATCGACGACATGCTTCAGCCCGCGGTCTTTTCTTTACCGCCGTGGGGCAATTGCCCCACCGGACAGTCCGCCACGCCCACCGTGCGCCGGGTGATGTTCTCCACATTCTCCCGGGCCTTCTCTGCATCCAGGACCCAGGTGCGGTAGAACTCGAACGGGCAATCGGCGATGCCCTTGTCGCCATCGCCGGAATCGTAGATGCCGGTGTAGCCACGGTGCAGCAACTTGAACAGATGGTTCTGCGACTGGTCGTTGGCTCGCGCATCGCGGATCTGTGAGATCGACAACTGAGCGTATTGAATACCCATTTCCTCTTCGCCACACTCACCCAGGGTACGGCCGTCGAAGCCGATGATCGCCGAGTGCCCGAAGTACGAATACACCCCGTCGAAACCGGCGGCGTTGGCCACCGCGACATAGCAGTTATTGGCCCAGGCCATGCTCTTGGACATCTGCACCTGCTGCTCCTTGGCCGGGTACATATAGCCCTGGCAACGGACGATCAGCTCCGCGCCCTTCATCGCACAATCGCGCCAGATCTCCGGGTAGTTGCCGTCGTCGCAGATGATCAGGCTGATCTTCATGCCTTTGGGGCCGTCGCAGACATAGGTGCGGTCGCCGGGGTACCAACCCTCGATGGGACACCAGGGAATGCACTTGCGATAGCGCTGGACGATCTGCCCCTGATTGTCGATCAGCACCAGGGTGTTGTAAGGCGCCTTGTGCGGATGCTCCTCGTGGCGTTCGCCGGTCAGGGAAAACACACCCCAGGTATTGGCCTCGCGACAGGCCGCGGAAAAGATCGCGGTCTCTTCGCCGGGAATGGTCGCGGCGGTGGCCATCATCTCGTCATGGTCATAGAGAATGCCCATGGTGCTGTACTCGGGGAACACCACCAGGTCCATCCCGGGCAGCCCCTGCTTCATGCCCTTGATCACCTCGGCGATCTTGCGGGCATTGTCGATGACCTCGGCCTTGCTGTGCAGGCGCGGCATCTTGTAGTTCACGACAGCAACACCGACGGTATCCGGGCTGCTGGAAATATCGCCATGGCGCATGGAGAAAAACCTCTGTCAGTGACTGATCATCCAGGGCCGTGGCCCGGTCTTGCTCTTGAGTCCCAGGGGATTGGCCTTGGTCGGCACCACCGGTTTGCTTGGCGCACAGCAACCGCAACCCTTGGGATGACGCCGCTGCTGGTACTCGGCGACGGTCTGCGGTGCATGGGCGCTGCGCTCGTTGGTGGCGATGGCCTGGCGCTGACTGCTCGACAGACAGTTCAAGGCCGGCGCCGAAAGCTGCAAGCCACCGCCAGCGCCGCCGCAATAGGGGCACTGGCAAGGTTCATGGCGCTGGTTCATGGGCCGCAGCATGGTGAAGGTGCCGCAGGCCTGGCATTGATATTCGTAGGTCGGCATGGTGCGTCCTCCCGGAATATTGATGGCGACTTACAGATCGTGGGCGATAGGCAGGTCGATGCTGCCGTCCAGGTGCTTGATCGGGCCGTTGGCGTTGGGGTTGATATCGAAGTCGAAGATCTCGGTCGGCAGCCACAAGGTCGCGCAGGCATTGGGGATATCCACCACGCCACTGATATGGCCCTGCACCGGGGCCGATCCCAGCAGGGCATAACCCTGGGCCGGGGAATAACCGAACTTGGTCAGGTAATTGATCGCATTGAGGCAGGCCTGGCGGTAGGCGACGTTGACGTCCAGGTAGTGCTGTTGGCCGCTCTCGTCCACCGAGATGCCTTCGAAGATCAGGTAGTTCTTGTAGTTCGGGGTGATGGGGCTTGGCTTGAACACCGGGTTCTTGATCCCGTACTTGGCCATGCCGCCTTTGATCAGCTCGACCTTCATGTGTACCCAGCCGGCCATCTCGATGGCGCCGCAAAAGGTGATCTCGCCGTCGCCCTGGCTGAAGTGCAGATCGCCTACCGACAGGCCGGCGCCGTTGACGTAGACCGGGAAGAAAATCTTCGAGCCGCGGGACAGGTCCTTGATATCGCAGTTACCGCCATGCTCGCGCGGCGGCACGGTGCGGGCGCCGGTGGCGGCGGCGTCATCGCGGGCCTGGCCCTTGAGTTTGCCCATGTGCGCGGTGGCGGCCAGTGGTGCGTTGGCCAGGGGCGGCACGCGGGTCGGGTTGGTGTCGATCAGTTCCTGTTCGCGGCGGTTCCAGTCGGCGAGCATCACCGGGTCGGGCAGGCAACCGATCAGGCCGGGGTGGATCAAGCCGGCGAAGTTGACACCGGGAATGTGCCGCGAGCTGGTGAACATGCCTTTGAAATCCCAGATGGCTTTCTGCGCACTGGGGAAATGGTCGGTGAGGAAGCCGCCGCCGTTCTGCCGGGAAAAGAAGCCGTTGAAGCCCCACTGCGATTCGGCCTTGGCGCCGATGTCCAGCAGGTCGACCACCAGCAGGTCGCCGGCTTCGGCGCCGTGCACGCCGACCGGGCCGGAGAGGTAGTGCACGGTGGACAGGTCGATATCGCGCACGTCGGAAGCATCGTCGTTGTTCTTGATCGCCCCGGCGGTCCAGTCGTAGGTTTCGAGAATGAAGTCATCCCCCGGCTTGACCCAGCAGGCCATCGGAATGTCCGGATGCCAGCGGTTGTGGATCTGCTCGTTCTCGGTGGCGGGCTGGTTGAGGTCGACTTTGATCAAGGTATCGGTCATGGCAAAGCTCCTGGACAGTAGGGATGTACAGCGTTGCTGGCAGTCTCGAATGGCGGCGCGAATCGGCCAATACGTCGGATGACGTAGCTCCCTTTGCAGGAGCCCGGCTTGCCGGCGATGGCGATTTCAAGACCGCTATCGCCGGCGAGCCGGGCTCCCACAATGTTTGTGTCGAGCCGAGAACCTGCATGCGCGTGAAATCTGTGGGAGCGGTGCTTGTCGGATCGCCGCACCGCCGCGAAGCTTTTGGCGGCCTCAAGGGCCTCTTCGCGAGCAAGCTCTGCTCCCACAGGGACAGTGTTCGGCCTTAACTGAACGGTATTACGGCAAGCCGGGTTCCCACAGGGCAAAGGGGTCTATACGGAGAGGTAACGGCTGATCGTCGCCTCGTCGACCTTGTCGCGGGTCTCCTCGATAACGAAACGTCCCTTCTCGATCACCAGAAAGCGATCGGCAATTTCCAGGGTGAAAGACAGCACCTGCTCGGAAACCACGATGGTCAAATCCCGCAGCGTGCGGATTTCCTTCAGGGTCCGGGCGATGTCCTTGATGATCGATGGCTGGATGCCCTCGGTGGGCTCATCCAGCAACAGCACCTTGGGGTTGGTCGCCAGCGCCCGGGCAATCGCCAGTTGCTGTTGCTGCCCCCCCGAGAGGTTGCCGCCCTTGCGCGAGCGCATGTCGTGGAGCACCGGGAACAACGCATAGAGGTCTTCCGGCACCTGGCCCCGGGCCGAAGCCGGCAAGCCGGTCTGGATATTTTCCAGCACCGTCATGCTGGGAAAGATCATCCGCCCCTGGGGCACATAGGCGATGCCGTGCTCGACCCGCTCGTGGGTCTCGAGACTGGAGACCTCACGACCATCGACACTGACCTGCCCACCCCACTGCGGAAGAATGCCCATCAGGCTCTTGAACAGCGTGGTCTTGCCCATGCCGTTGCGCCCCATCACGGCGACGATTTCCTGCTTGGCCACGGCCAGGTCGAGGTCGTGGAGAATCTGGCTCTGGCCGTAGCCACAGGACAGCTTGTTGACGTTGAACATGCCTGCTTCCTCAATGGCCCAGATAGACTTCGATGACTTTCGGGTTGTTCTGCACCGACTCCATGCTGCCCTCGGCCAGCACCTTGCCCTGGTGCAGCACCGTGACCTTGTGGGCAATGCTCTTGACGAATTCCATATCGTGCTCGATTACCAGCACCGAACGGCCCTGGCTGATGCGCTTGAGCAACTCGGCGGTCTGCACGCGCTCGTTGACGCTCATCCCGGCGACGGGTTCGTCGAGCATCAGCAGGTCGGGGTTCTGCATCAGCAGCATGCCGATCTCCAGCCACTGCTTCTGGCCATGGGACAGCAGGTCGGCCTGTTGCTCCAGCAGATCGCCGAGAAAGATCTCCCGGGCCACCTCTTCCACCCGGGCAATCACCGCGGCGCTGCGCTTGAAGAACAACGCGCTGAACACCTTGCGCCCGGCCGGATAGGACATCTCCAGGTTCTCGAACACCGTGAGGTTTTCGTAGATCGACGGGTTCTGGAATTTTCGCCCGACGCCGGCACGGACGATGTTGTACTCGTGCATCCTGGTCAGCTCTTTCCCGTCGAACTGGATGCTGCCGCTGGTGGCGCGGGTCTTGCCGCAGATCAGGTCGAGCACCGTGGTCTTGCCCGCGCCGTTGGGTCCGATCACCACCCGCACTTCATTGCGGTCTATATACAGGTTGAGGTTGTCCACCGCCTTGAAACCATCGAAGGACACCGTCAGTCCCTCGATGGCCAATACCGGTTTGTTCATCTGAAAACCGATGGCGGTCATGGCTGTGTCTCCAGGGAAGGACGTTCAGGGGCTGGAGCTTTCGGTTCGACACGTACGGCCTGTGGCAAGGACGCAGCCACCGGTTGTGAGCGAGGAGAACGTCGCAGCAATCGAGCAAGCGCCTGGCGACCATGACTGTCCCAGAGCCCGGCCAACCCATTGGGGAAGTACATGACCACGGCAATGAACAGCCCGCCCATCAGGTACAGCCATAACTCGGGAAAGGACTCGGAGAAATAGGTCTTGCCGTAGTTCACCAGCAGGGCCCCATACACCGCGCCGAGCAGCGACATACGCCCGCCGACCGCGGTGAAGATCACCATCTCGATGGACGGCACGATGCCGACGAATGTGGGTGACATAAAGCCGACCTGCAAGGCGAACATCGCGCCGCCAATGGCCGAGAACCCGGCGGCGATGCAGAACACGAAAATCTTGAACGTGGCCACGTCATAACCGGAGAAACGCACCCGCTCCTCCTTGTCGCGCATCGCCATCAGCAAGCGCCCCAGCTTGGAAGCGAGGACAAAACGGCCGATAAAAATGCAGCCGAACAGCAGCGCCGCATTGATGAAATACAGCACCAGCTTGGCGCTGTCGGTGCGCAGGTCCCAACCGAGCAGCGTCTTGAGATCGGTGATGCCGTTGACCCCACCGCTCAGGCCCTGCTGGCCGACAATCAGCACCGTCAAAATCAACGCAATGGCCTGGGTGACGATGGAGAAATACACATCCCCGACCCGCCGTTTGAACAGCGCCATACCGATGATAAAAGCCAGCAACACCGGCACCAGAATCACCGCCAGCAGCGTGAAACTGAAACTGTGGAACGGCACCCAGAGCCAGGGCAGTTCGGTGATCTGGTTCCAGTCCATAAAGTCCGGAATGCCCGGCGTGGTCTGGATCTTGGTGCTGATCGGATCGGAGGCTTCCAGCTTGAGAAACATCGCCATGCAGTAGCCGCCGACACCGAAAAACACGCCCTGCCCCAGGCTGAGAATGCCGCCATACCCCCAGCACAACACCAGGCCGACGGCAACGAAGGCATAGGTCAGATACTTGCCCACCATGTTCAACCGGAAGGCATCCAGGGTCAGCGGAAACACCACGAAAATCAGCAGCGCCAACAGCGCCACGCCGAGCAGGTTCGGCTTGCCCGCCAGCATCTTGTCTAGAACGTTCATCGGCTCGCCTCTACTTGCGCACTTTGATGGAGAACAGCCCTTGGGGGCGCAACATCAGGATCAGGATGACCCCGGACAGGGTCAGCACCTTGGCCATCGAACCGCTGAGGAAAAACTCCGAGATCGATTGGGTCTGGGCAATCACGAACGCCGACGCGATGGTGCCGAACAGGCTTTGCGCACCACCGAAGACCACCACCAGGAAGGTGTCGACGATGTACTGCGAGCCGGCGGTGGGTCCGGTGGAACCGATGGTGGTGAAGGCCGCGCCAGCCACCCCGGCGACACCGCAACCCAGGGCAAAGGTCATGCGGTCGACCTTGCGGGTATTGATACCCACGGCCCGGCTCATCAACCGGTTCTGCACCGTGGCGCGCACATGCAGACCCCAGCGCGAACGATAGAGCAGGACAAAAATGCCTGCCGTCAGCAGCAAGGTCAGGGCCATCATGAACAGGCCGTTGCGCGGAATCTCGATGGAGTCCGTGAGGTTGAACGACCCCATCAACCACTCCGGTGGCGTGGCACTGACTTCACGGGCGCCGAACACCGAACGGAAGGTCTGCTGCATGACCAGGGACAGGCCCCAGGTCGCCAGCAGCGTGTCCAGCGGCCGCTTGTAGAGTCGGCTGATCATCGCCCACTCCACCAGCCAGCCGATGGCGCCGGCGATCAGAAACGACAACGCGATGGCGAAGAAAAAATAGTAGGGTTGGAACGCCGGGGCGAAATGGCTGGTCAGGCTCGAACAGACATAGGTGGTGTAGGCACCGATGGTGAGGAACTCGCCGTGGGCCATATTGATGACCCCCATTTGCCCGAAGATGATCGCCAGCCCCAGCGCCATCAACAACAGCACGCAGAACACGGACAAACCGTTGAACCCCTGCATGGCCGCGATGGCACCAAATTCCGATAGCCATTCCATGATGATGGTCTCCTGCGGTGGAAGTAAAAAAACCGCATCCCCGGCAAACCAGCCCCCTGCAGGAGCCGGCTTGCCGGCGATAGGGCCCGAACGTTATTGGTAACCTTTAGGGAACGGATTCGGCTCGATCAGACCCGACTCGTAGACCACCTTGAACTGGCCATTGGGCTGCACTTCACCGATACGGGTCTTGCTCCACAGGTGATGGTTGTCGTGCACTTTCACGTAGCCTTCAGGTGCGGTTTTCAGCTCGATGCCTGGCGAGGCAGCGACCACTTTGTCAACGTCGAAACTGCCGGCCTTCTCCACTGCTGCTTTCCACAACCACGGGCCGAGATAAGCCGCCTGGGTCACATCGCCAATCACCGCATCCTTACCGTACTTGGCCTTGAAGGCTTCGACGAAGGCTTTGTTGTTGGGGTT
The DNA here is from genome assembly GCF_013385425.1 of Pseudomonas gingeri. Lineage (GTDB taxonomy): Bacteria > Pseudomonadota > Gammaproteobacteria > Pseudomonadales > Pseudomonadaceae > Aquipseudomonas > Aquipseudomonas gingeri_D. Next base: position 25,645 of record NZ_JACAQA010000044.1, read on the forward strand.
GTCCAGGCTCTGGAAGTACTTCATCGAGGCATAGAAGCCGGCCATGTTCTCGCCGCCGATGCCCAGCAGTTCGTCTTCGGTCACTGACAGGGTGAGCAGGGTCTGCTTGGAGGAATTGACGCCCGCCGCATTCAATTGCTTGTAGAACGCCACGTTGGAACCACCGACCACGGCAGCGAACACCACGTCAGGCTTCTTCAGCTTGACCTTGTTGATCAGCGAGCCGAACTGGGTGTTGCCCAGCGGGTAGTAGTCTTCGCCGACCACGGTGCCGTGCAGCACGTTTTCAATATGCTTGCGGGCGATCTTCATCGAGGTACGCGGCCAGATATAGTCCGAACCCACCAGGTAGAAGGTCTTGGCGCCCTTGGTCTTGGCGATCCAGTCGAGACTGGCAAGGATTTGCTGGGTGGCTTCCTGGCCGGTGTAGATCACGTTCTTCGACTGCTCCAGCCCCTCATAGAAAGTCGGGTAGTAGAGCAGGCCGTTTTCCTTCTCGAAGATCGGCAACACGGCCTTGCGCGAGGCCGAGGTCCAGCAGCCGAACACCGTCGCCACCTTGTCGTTGACCAGCAGCTTCTTGGCCTTCTCGGCGAAGGTCGGCCAGTCGGACGCGCCGTCTTCCTGGATCACCTTGATCTGCCGGCCAAGGATGCCGCCCGAAGCGTTGATCTGTTCGATGGCCAGGCGTTCGGCCTGGATCGAACCGGTTTCGGAAATCGCCATGGTGCCGGTGGCCGAGTGCAACTGGCCGACGGTGACTTCAGTCGGGGTCACGGCCAGGCCGGTGGTGTTGGCCTCGTCCGCCATCACCCCCTGGCTGAACACACTGGCGGCCAGTAACGACAAGGCCGCCGCTCCCAGCGCCAGACGGCGCGGCAACAGACCTTTGGTGCGGATCAATCGTGGTTCCATGCTGCTACTCCTCTGCGGTGGCGCTGCGGTTCGCCTGAGAGGGCGGCCAGCAACGGTGATGGCATCAGCATGGCGGCGAGGAGCGGCGGCCGGTATACGCAGCCTGACGTAAAGGCATACGTCATTTGACGTAGGGAAATTCGCACCAAGCTGGCGCAGGCTAGCGCCCCAGGCCCGTGCCACCTGACCGCCTCACGCGCAGGCACGCGCACGGGTAACCGCTGGTGCGGCCCGCCAGCCTGGGGCATGAAAATTGCTCAATTTTTCACCACTACAACGCCAGGCACGGAGCGCCTTGACAGCAGGAGTCTTTCACCGTGCTACCACCCGGCACCCAGCGCATCGCCAAGATCCGTCGCGACTACAACAGCTGGGTCGCCGACGAGACCATGGAGGACTACGCCCTGCGCTACACGCCGAAGTCCTTTCGCAAGTGGTCGGAGTTGCGCATCGCCAACACCGCCCTGGGCGCGGTGTCGTTCCTCGCCCTGGAGGCGATCGGCGGAGTGCTGGCCCTGAGTTATGGGTTCACCAACACCTTCTGGGCGATTCTCGCGGTGAGCCTGGTGATCTTCTTCACCGGCCTGCCCATCAGCTACTACGCCGCCCGCTACGGCGTCGACATGGACCTGCTGACCCGCGGCGCCGGCTTCGGCTATATCGGTTCGACCATCACCTCGCTGATCTACGCCAGCTTCACCTTCCTGTTCTTCGCCCTGGAAGCGGCGATCATGGCGTTGGCCCTGGAGCTGTATTTCCATATCCCGCTGGCCTTCGCCTATGTGATCTGCTCCGTGCTGGTGATCCCGCTGGTGGCCTACGGGGTGACGCTGATCAGCCGCCTGCAACTCTGGACCCAACCGCTGTGGCTGGTGTTGCTGGTGCTGCCCTACCTGTTCGTGCTGGTGAAAAATCCCCAGGCCTTCAGCGACTGGACCAGCTTCCTCGGTCGCAGCTCCAGCGGTGGTGACTTCAATCTGCTGGAGTTTTGCGCGGCCTGTACCGTGGCTCTTTCGCTGGTGACGCAGATCGGCGAACAGGTCGACTACCTGCGCTTCCTGCCGGAGAAAACCTCGGCCAACCGCAAACGCTGGTGGGCCGCCCTGCTCTGCGCCGGCCCCGGCTGGATCATCCCCGGTGCCCTGAAAATGGCCGCCGGGGCCTTCCTGGCCTTTCTCGCCCTGCAACACGAAATCCCCATGGAGCGTGCCGCCGAACCGACGCAGATGTACCTGGTGGCCTTCAGTTATGTGTTCTCCTCGCCGGAATGGGCCCTGGGCGCCATGGTGCTGTTCGTCTTTGTCTCGCAGATGAAGATCAACCTGACCAATGCCTACGCCGGCTCCCTGGCCTGGTCGAACTTCTTCGCCCGGGTCACCCACAGTCATCCCGGCCGCGTGGTGTGGCTGGTGTTCAATGTGGCGATTGCACTGATGCTGATGGAGCTGGGGGTGTTCGATGTCATCGACCAGGTGCTCGGTCTCTACGCCAATATCGCCACCGCCTGGATTGGTTCGGTGGTCGCGGATCTGGTGATCAACAAGCCCTTGGGGCTGTCGCCGAAGCACATCGAATTCAAGCGCGCACACCTCTACGACATCAACCCGGTGGGCGTCGGCTCGATGGTGATTGCCTCGTTGCTGTCGATCCTCGCCCACTTCGGACTGTTCGGTGCCCTAGCCCAGGCCGCGCCGCCCTTTGTCGCCCTCGGTACCGCGCTGATCATGGTTCCGCTGCTGGCCTGGGCCACCGGCAGCCGCTATTACATCGCCCGCACCAGCGACCCGTTGCTGCTGCGTCCGGTGCAACCGAGTACGCAGGTCACCTGCGGTCTGTGCAGTAATCCGTTCGAAGTCGCGGACATGGCGTTCTGTCCGGCCTACAGCACGCCCATCTGCTCGCTGTGCTGTTCGCTGGATGCGCGTTGCGGCGATCGTTGCAAACCCCAGGGGCGTTTGTCCGCACAGTTCGAGTCGTTGTTGCGCTGGTTGCTGCCCAGCACTATGGTGCCGCGCCTGCATACCCGGTTGATGCATTACCTCGGTCTGCTGCTGGTACTGATCCTGATGCTCAGCGGCGCCCTTGCGCTGATCTATGGCCAGGCGTCCCAGGGGCTGCCCCATTCGGCGACTTTGTACCAGGCGTTTTTCAAGGCATTCCTGACCCTATCGATGCTGGCGGCGATCCTCGCCTGGTGGATCGTTCTGACCCGGGAAAGCCGCCATGTGGCCCAGGAAGAATCGACTCGCCAGACGCAATTACTGATGCAGGAAATCGCCGCCCACCGAGTCACCGACCAGGCCCTGCAGGATGCCAAGGAAGCCTCCGAGGCAGCCAATGCGGCCAAGAGTCGCTATATCACCGGGCTGTCCCATGAACTGCGCACGCCGCTCAACAGCATCCTCGGTTTTACCCAGAACCTGCAGCGCGACGCGGCCATGCCGGAACAGCACCAGGATGCCCTGGCGACCATTCTGCGCAGTGGTTCGCACCTGCTGTCACTGATCGACGGACTGCTCGATGTGGCCAAGATCGAGGCCGGCAAACTGCGCCTGGAACTGACGGAAATTCCTTTCCCGGAACTGATCCATGACCTGGAACTGATGTTCACTCCTCAGGCCCAGGAAAAGGGTCTGCGCTTTCGCCTGGAACTGATCGGCAAGATGCCGGCGGTGGTGCGTGGCGATGAAAAACGTGTGCGGCAGATCCTGATCAATCTGCTGGGCAATGCGGTCAACTTCACCGACAGCGGCGAGGTTTGCCTGCGGGTCAGCTACATGCGCGAAACCGCGAACTTCGAGATTATCGACACCGGTATCGGCATCGACCCCGAGCATATCGAGCGGATCTTCCAGCCGTTCGAGCGCGGCGACCTGATGCGCCAGGACAAGGGCGTCGGCCTGGGCCTGACCATCACCCGCATGCTCACCTCGCTGATGGGCGGCGAATTGCAGGTCAGGAGCCAGCAGGACAAGGGCACCTGCTTCCAGGTGCGGCTGTTTCTTTCCCAGGTGCGGGCGCCCCGAGCCGTGGTCCATGTCGAGCACGACATCATCGGCTACCAGGGACCACGACGCCGGGTGCTGGTGGTGGACGATCATGTGGACCATCGCAAAGTGCTCAACGGCATGCTCACGCCGCTGGGCTTCGAAGTGGTGCAGGCCAGCAACGGCCAGGAAGCGATTCGTCAGGTGGCGTTGCTGGGGCCGGACCTGATTCTGATGGACCTGTCGATGCCGACCATGGATGGCTGGGAAACCAGCCGCCTGATCCGCCGCAATGCGCTGTCCACGGTGCCAATCATCGTGATCTCGGCCAATGCCTTCAGCGATGAGCGCAACCTGGCGAGTGCCTGCAATGACTACCTGGCCAAGCCGGTGCGCACGCCGGAGTTGCTGGAGAGGATTCAGAAGCAACTTGATCTGCATTGGGTGCGGCGTGAAAAGCCAGCGCCGGCGCCACTCCCCGAACCCTGGGTCTTGCCTTCACACCCTGACCTTGTTGCCCTCGGCGAGCTCAGCGCCATCGGCTATGTCCGTGGCTTGCAGGAAAAGCTCGACAGCATCCAGGCTGAAGCGCCGGACACAGCGGCTTTTATCGGGTCGATCCGCAAACTGCTGAAGAACTTTCGCCTGGACGAAATCAACCGCACCCTCAAGGAGGCAGAAGATGAATGCACTGACCACAGTCGCTGAACCCGGTGTCGTGCTGATTGTGGATGACACGCCGGATAACCTCGCTCTGCTGTCCGACGCGCTTAACGATGCCGGTTATATGGTGCTGGTGGCGCTGGATGGGTTGAGTGCGTTGAACCGGATCGAGCGGCGGCGCCCGGACCTGATCCTGCTGGATGCGATGATGCCGGGGCTGGATGGGTTTGAGACCTGTCGGCGGATCAAGGCGCAGCCGGAGAGTGCTGATATTCCGGTGCTGTTTATGACGGCGCTGACGGAGAGTCGGCATGTGGTTCAGGGGTTTGAGGTGGGTGGCAGTGATTATGTGACCAAGCCGATTCAGATCGATGAGGTGCTGGCTCGGGTTGCGGCGCATTTGCGTACCTCACGCACGCTGTTGTCGGCGCGGGCGGCATCACAGCCAGTGGCGGCCTTGAGCCTGAACGACGAACCGGCCAGCCAGGTGTTGTCGGCACGTTTTCAACTGACGGGGCGTGAGGTGGAAGTGCTGCGCTGGGTAGCCTGTGGAAAAACCAATCGCGATATCGGCACCATTCTGGACTTGAGCCCGCGTACGGTGAACAAGCATCTGGAGCATGTGTATATCAAGCTGGGGGTGGAGACGAGGACGGCGGCGACGTCAGTGGTGCTGTCGGCGATGACTGAGCATCGGCGGATGTAGAGGCGGCGCTTTGCGCAGTGATTTGCCAAGGCCAGCAAGACAACTCGCTTTCCTTTGAGTGAAGTTTCCTAGAAAATATTGACCGCTTGCGCCTGCTAATTTCGATGACTAGTCTTCAATTCGTCACTGCCTATTCAGTGATCGGGTTTAGTCGCCCGGGATAGATTGGCGCACAGCGCCCCCTTGGAATGAGGCGTTTTTTATTGCCTACATTTTATGGTGGCTGTGCGCAGGGCACCCTCGTGGTGCGCCGGTTTCTCCAATCTTCCGGTCGACTAACCTGTGCACAGCTGCCACCCACAATCGTTTAGTCGCGACGGCGTGGTGGCTCCAACCGCCAGATTGGAGATTTACCATGTACAAAGTCACACCCAACCCACCGGGAACCTCCGGTGTCGAAAGCATTGACCCCCAAGCCGCTGATCGCGCCTTGGCGTACTACATACTGCCTCAAGGCGGCGGTCCAAAACGCCCTGGTATCGTAGGAACGCAAGAGAGAGCCTCTACCCCGCAAAGCCGAGAAGAAGCCCTCGTCAACGCCAGCTCAATCCTGGACTCCGCTGCCGCCACCGCCTATGAAAATGCCGACAACCTCACGGGTGCGAACCGAAAGGTGGCGATGGGCGTCGTGCATCTGATCGAGTTGGCTCAACGGCAGGTGGATTCAGTGATTGAAGAACAGCCTGCTGGGGTCACAAACTGACGGAAAGCAGCGCGGCATAAAGGGGAGCTTGCTCCCCTTTTTTCACGCATGCCTCTGGACACTTGGCTGACTTCACTGGCTAATACCTCCATCAATCCTTTCGGCTCACTCACTTCGGACTCGTCAATAGTGCTGAACCGCAACGCCCTGATGGCCCAACTCTCTGCCACACCCGATGACATTGCAGCGCGCGCTTCGCTCTATCGCGATTTGCTCAACAGCGGAGAGGCTTCCCTGGATGGCCTACGAGTAGCCGCCGGCCTGTGCGATCCGGCCGCTATCGCCGCAGTTGCGCAGTTGAGCGCCACCGCGCATACCAATCGCCCCAAGGCATTGTTGTCGCAGCTTCGTGGACTGCCCGTAGACCATGTCGAGTTGGAGAATGCCGAGCCTGACTGGCTTGATGCCCTGGCAGGGCTGCCACTGCGTACGCTGGTACTCAACAGCCCGAAATTCAGCTTCGATCAGACTGTATGGCAACGTTTGCCAGCCGTTGCCCTCGAGACATTGAAAATCAGTGGTTTTTCGCGCGATGACAACGCCAGCAGCCTCCCGTCACTCGAACGGTTGCTCCGGCTGAAGTTGGAAACCTACGGCGAAGACTTCGACGACCGTTTCCTCCACCAACTCGGCAGTGGCGCGCTGCAGGAGTTATCGTTGAACCGTTGTGATGAGGTCACCGACGACGGCCTGCTCGGACTGTCACGACTCAAGTTGCGTTCACTCACATTCGAACGCGCAGGGGAACTCACTTCACGTGGAATGCAGCACTTGGGTCATCATCCACTCGAGCAGCTATCGCTAGGTTGGAATGGCGCAATCCTGAAGGACCCTTCCTGGCTCCGCGGCCTGACCGCATTGCGCTCGCTGAGCCTCGATTACTGTTACGCAACCGACGCCATGCTCCACGCCATCCAGGGCCTGCCGATCGAACGGCTTTCGCTGCAATCTTCGTATATCGGCGAGGACGACATTGCCGAACTGGAAGGCATGCCACTCGCCGATCTGGATCTTAAATCTTCACAGCAAATGATCGAGCGGCTCGATGTGCTGCACGCGTTTCCACTGAAGCGCCTGGGGCTCTCCGATGTGCAAGGCATCGACGCACATACGTTGCGCGACCTGCGCGGTTTGGACCTGGAATCGCTGGACCTTTCATTGAACGACATCACTGGAAAGGAACTGAAACAACTGGCTGGTCTGCCGCTGAAGAGACTGAATCTCAGTTTTTGTCGCGACATCGACGGCAAGGCTTTGCGAATGCTCGTCGAATTGGGATTGCCGTTGGAGCAACTGGAGATAAGCGGTCTGGATCTACGCGATGCCGACTTAGCCTGTTTGCGCGATCTGCCGCTGCAACGCCTCGGTTTATATGAAAGTCCTTGGCTCACTGACGCCGGAGTCGCCCACCTCGCGCGTCTGCCGCTGCGAGATCTGACACTCGCGGCTGGTCCGGGGGAGTCGCAGCTCACTTCAGCCGTGGTGTCCATGTTGGAGCAGTTGCCACTACAAAAATTGTGGTTGCCGAACTGCTCAGGGATCAGCGCAGAAGGGTGGGACCGTTTGGCCAGATTGCCGGCCCACGTGACTGGGCCCGGTATTTGACAGGTAGTGGAAATCCACATTCCCACTGAGTCGTATCAGTCCTAAGTACCTGGAAAATCGAGGGCCCAGCAGGAGAATTCGCGCTCCCGGCCAACTGCCCTTTCAGCGTTTTAACACCGTCAAATCAGCTGCGTTTTTTCAGTGATCTTGCAGTGCCAGCAAGACAACTCGCTTTCCTTTGAATGAAGTTTCCTAGAAAATCCTGAGCGCTTGTGCCTGCCAATTTCGCTGGCTAGTCTTCAGTCCGTCACTGCATATCAGTGATCGGGTTTGGTAGCCCGGTATAGATTGGCGCACAGCGCCCCCTTGGAATGAGGCGTTTTTTATTGCCTGCCTTTTATGGTGGCTGTGCGCAGGGCACCTTCGGGCGCGCCGGTTTCTCCAATCTTCCGGTCTACCAACCTGTGTACAGCCGCCACCCCAATCGTTTGGTAGCGATACTGGTGACGGCTCCATCCGTGAGATTGGAGATTTGCCATGTACAAAGTCACACCCAACCCACCGGGAACCTCCGGAATCGAAAGCATTGACCCGCAAGCCGCTGATCGCGCCTTGGCGTACTACATGCTGCCTCAGGGCGGCGGTCCAAAACGCCCTGGTATCGCAGGAATACAAGGCAAGCCCCCGGCGCCACAAAGCCGAGAAGAAGCCCTCGTCAACGCGAGCTCAATACTGGACTCCGCTGCCGCCACCGCCTATGAAAATGCTGACAACCTCACGGGTGCGAACCGCAAGGTGGCGATGGGTGTGGTGCATCTGATTGAGTTGGCTCAACGACAAGTTGATTCCGTGATTGAGGACCAGCCCGCTGGGATAACAAACTGACAGGTACAAGCCCAGTGCGATTTAGGGGGGAGCTGTGCTCCCCTTTTTACTGACGACTAGAAAGCTCTCCCCATCAGGTGCTCGTAAGATTTTTCGTCGAGCCAACAGGATATATTTTTCCTTCTCTGGACAGCCATTTCTAAGACTTCGCTTTTTATGTGAGACTCTCCTGCAAATTCACAGGATTTGGCTTACATAGTGGCGCATGACGCGAAATGAATGATCTCTCCAGACTGCAAAGCCCTGCCGCCGTCCAAGCCGCCTTTGACGAGTTTTCAACCCTGGGACGCTCTGCCTTTCTGAAGCGGTATGGCTTCGGAAAATCGAGGTACTTCCTGGTACGCAATCCGCGAAATGGCGAACAGTGCGATATCAAAGCCGTTGTGGCGGTTGCCTACGGAGTGCAATTCCCATCTGACGGCCCACTGAGCGCGGCAGCACTTGTGGAAAATGAAGCGACAGTCGCGGCCAAATTGCAGTCGCTCGGGTTCGAGGTGATCCGAATCGGAGAGGACTTGTCAACGCCGGCCCAAAAC
>NZ_JACAQA010000045.1 GCF_013385425.1 Pseudomonas gingeri
TGTCAACGCCGGCCCAAAACTGACCCCTTTCCCTCACTTTTCGCCGATTGAAATTTGACCCCCTCGGCCTGTTTCTAAACGGTTTTCACTGCCCGTGTCGGGCTGGTACCGGCCTTACGTTTGTCCTTGAGGCGATAGCTGTCGCCCGAGATCTGCACGATGTGTGCGTGGTGTAACAGCCGATCGAGCATCGCTGCTGTCAGCGTCTGGTCATCCGCGAAGGTGCCGGCCCACTGGGTGAACGGCAGGTTGCTGGTGAGGATCATGCTGCCGCGCTCGTAGCGGCGGGCGACGACGTTGAAGAACAGATTGGCTTCGTCGCGTCCGAAAGGCAGGTACCCAATTTCGTCGATTACCAGCAGCCGAGGGCCCATCACCGCGCGGTTGAAATACTCCTTCAGACGATCCTGGCGATGTGCGGCAGCGAGTTGCAGCATCAGGTCGGCGGCGGTGATGAAACGGGTTTTGATACCTGCCAGGGTCGCACGATAGGCCAAGGCGCAAGCCAAGTGCGTCTTGCCTACGCCGCTGGGCCCGAGCAGGACGATGTTCTCGGCGCGCTCGACGAAGCTCAGCCCCGCCAACTCCTGCAATTGCGCTCGCGGCGCACCGCTGGCGAAGGCGAAATCGTATTGCTCCAATGTCTTGAGGGCAGGCAGTGTCGCCATCTTCAGCAAGGTCTGTCGCGAGCGCTCGGTGCGTGCCTCGGCTTCAGCGCGCAGAAGCTGCTCCAGGAAGTCGGCGAAGCTCTGTTCCTGAGTCGCTGCTTGCTGTGCCAAGCCAGCCCAGTCCACAGCCATCCGTTCAAGCTTGAGCTGCTGGCACAGCTCGATGATGCGGGCATGTTGCAGGTTCATCGGCTCCACTCCAGCAACTCATCGTAGACCGAAAGCGGGTGCTGCAAGCTCTCGTGCGGTAGAACCCGTCCCAGCCGCAGCGAGGTGATCGCCGGGGCTGTCATAACCCCGCCAGCTGGCAGGGGCAGCAAGACATCACGCTCTTCAGCCAGGCGTATCGCTGGCTTTATTCCTGTGGTGCCATGAATCCGCTGATGCGCGATTTCGTCGAGCCAACGACCGATATGCGCGTTGGCGGTGGCCACATCCAACGGCAAGCCCGCGCTCTTGAGCGTGGCCGCCAGCGGCGTGATGAAACTGCCCTTGAGGTAGCCGTTGAAGCGCTCGACCTTGCCTTTGGTCTTGGCCCGATAGGGTCGGCAAACACGAGGGCGAAAGCCGTATTCATCGGCCAGTGCCAGCAGCCGGGGATGCCAACGATGCAGGCCCACGCCATAGGCGTCGCGCTCCAGGATGATCGCGCCGGCGTTGTCGAACAGCGCCTCCTCTGGCACCCCGCCGAAATAGACAAAGGCCTCACGCAAGCCGTCCAACCACGCATCACTGTCCTCGCGGGCACCGAAGCGGACGAAGGTGGCACGGCTGTAGCCAAGCGTGGCGACGAAAGCCTTAAGCGGGTTGCGGCCCCTGCGGATGGTGGTGAAATCTACCTGCACCTGCTGGCCGGGCGAAGTCTCGAAGCGCACCACTGGGTCATGGCGTGGGCGCTTGAATGGCGCCAAGTAGGACTTTAGCTGGCTGACGCCGCCTGCATAGCCTTCAGCCTGGATCTCACGCAACAGCACGGTGGCAGGAATCCAATGTGGCCGGGCCGCCTCGATACGCTCTTGTAGATAGGTCTTGAAGGGATCGAGCTTGGCCGGACGCGGTTCCCGTGCCGGATAACGCGGTGGCTCGGCTTCGCCACGCAGGTACTTGCGAACGGTGTTGCGCGACAGCCCGAGAGTGCGCGCGATGGTCTTGATGCCCATGCCCTGACGGGCCAATACCCTGATTTCCACTGACTGCTCCTGGGTCAACATCTCGGCAGCTCAAAGCCACCATGATCGCCCAGGGGGTCAAATTTGCTTCGGCGTTAGGGGGTCAGTTTTACATTGGCGATGACA
>NZ_JACAQA010000046.1:0-653 GCF_013385425.1 Pseudomonas gingeri
GTCTTCCTCTACCCCAAACCCGTGGACTTTCGAAAGTCCATCGATGGCCTCGCTGCCCTCGTCGAGCTGGATATCAAAGTCGCCGTGTTCGACCCCGTGCTTTTTGTCTTCCTCAACAAGCCACGCAACCGAGTGAAAATATTATATTGGGAGCGCAACGGCTTCTGCCTATGGCTCAAACGCCTCGAGTCCGAGCGCTTTAAAACATCGCCCGATGCCGGCGACGAGGCGATCGTCCTGACAGTCCAGGAACTGAACTGGCTGCTCGACGGCTTCGACCTCTGGCGCAACCGTCCACATCAGGTTTTGACGCCTCGATATGTCGCGTAGTCGGGTATAATCCTGACCATGATTTCGATGCCCGAAGACCTTCCTGACGACCCCGTTTTACTCAAGCAATTGCTTGCGCAGATGCTCAATGAGCGTGAGGTTGATAAGGAGCACATCAGCGACTTGAAAGAACAGATCAAGCTGTTGCGTGATCGTCTCTTCGGGCGCAAGTCAGAGCAATCCGTTGATCCGATTACGCCACAACTGGCGCTGTTCAATGAGCCGGAAAGTGTCGAACTGACAGCGCCTGAGCCCGACGAGGAAGTGGTCGCACCCGGTCCGCGCCGTGGTAAGCGCCGCCCGTTGTCGGCTGATTTGCCACG
>NZ_JACAQA010000046.1:719-1417 GCF_013385425.1 Pseudomonas gingeri
GTGATCAAACACATTCGCAAGGTCTACGGCTGCCGAGGTTGCGAAAGCGCCCCGGTCACCGCCGACAAACCCGCGCAATTGATTGAAAAGAGCATGGCCAGCCCCAGCGTGCTGGCCATGTTGCTGACCACCAAATACGTGGATGGCCTGCCGCTGTATCGGTTTGAAAAAGTCCTCGGCCGTCACGGTGTTGATATCCCGCGCCAGACCCTGGCCCGTTGGGTTATCCAGTGCTGTGAGCACTTCCAGCCGCTACTGAATCTGATGCGCGAGCGATTACTGGAAAGCCCGGTGATCCACTGCGATGAAACTCGCGTTCAGGTGCTCAAGGAACCTGACCGTGACCCGACCAGCCAATCCTGGATGTGGGTGCAGGCCAGCGGTCCGCCGGACAGGAAAGTCGTGTTGTTTGACTACACCACCAGCCGGGGACGGGAGGTGCCGTTACGCCTGCTCGATGGCTATCGTGGCTATTTGATGACCGACGACTATGCGGCCTACAACGCGGTGAGCGCCCAACCCGGAGTTGAGCGCTTGCTCTGCATGGCGCATGCGCGACGCAAGTTTATCGAGGCCCAGAAAGTGCAGCCCAAGGGCAAGTCGGGTCGAGCGGATATCGCGCTGGCGATGATCAACAAGCTGTACGGTATCGAGCGCGAGCTCAAAGACGCCAGCGATGAACAGCGTTATATCGGTCG
>NZ_JACAQA010000047.1 GCF_013385425.1 Pseudomonas gingeri
CCCCTTTGGGCGTGTCGCTGAAAAGCCAATTTTTGCGTCCAATCACAAACGGCTTGATCGCGCGCTCAGCGGCGTTGTTGTCGATAGGCAAAAAACCGGCCTCCACGTAACGCAGCAGCCAACTCCAGTTGCTCGCCATGTAACTGATCGCTTTACCCAGAGGACTCTGCGTCGTGACCTGCGGCTGGCTTTTCTCCAGCCAGCTTTTCAACTGGGCCAGGATCGGCAGGCTCTTTTCCTGGCGACCGATATAACGCTGTTCATCGCTGGCGTCTTTGAGCTCGCGCTCGATACCGTACAGCTTGTTGATCATCGCCAGCGCGATATC
>NZ_JACAQA010000048.1 GCF_013385425.1 Pseudomonas gingeri
GCTAGGTTTTCACACAGTCTGTTCAGGGGCGGCTTTTTTGTGCCCTGGGAAATGTCTTTCAGAACCACCCAACCCCCAACGCCGAACTCAACAAACCCAACCCCACCCCCGCCAGAATCAACCAGATGGCATTGACCCGGCTGAAATAGACCACCGCGGCGCTGACTAGCGTCAGCAGCAAACTCAAGGTGCTGGTTTCCATGCTGCGAATCAGGATGTAGCTGGCCGCGAGGATCAGGCCCACCGAGATCGGCAGCAAGGCGCGCTTGATCCGTTGCACCCACGGGGTTTCGGTGTGTTTTTCCAGCCAGCCAGCGCCGAACCAGGTCAGCATCGAGCACGGCAGCAGCTTGGCCGTCAACGCCACCAGCGCCCCGGGCAGGCCCGCCGTCTGCTGGCCGATAAACACCAGGAACATGCCGTTGGGCCCCGGCAACGCCTGGGACAGGGCGAAGAAGGCGACGAACTGGGCGTCGCTGATCCAGTTCATCTGGGTCACGGTGTAGCGGTGGATATCGCCCAGGGCCACGGTGTTGCCGCCAATGGCCATCAAGGACCAGAGCGCGCATTGGATCATCAGGTGGAACAGCACGGTCTGCATGGCTCAGGCTCGTTTGTCGAGAAAACGCAGGGCAATCGACAGCGGAATGCAGATCAGCAAGACGCTCCATAACGGCAGCACCAGCACCCCCATCAGAATAAAGGTCACGCCGAAGGCGCAGTAGTTGGCGAGATTGCGCGGCATGGCCTTGAGCAGGCGCAAGGTGGTGCCGAGCATCAGCCCGGTGGCAATCGGCATGATCGCGCCGAACACCTGTTGCACCGCGTCATTGCTCCACCAGCGGGCATAGGCGAAACCCGCCAGCACGGTGATGATCGACGGAAACAGGTACAACCCGAACAACGCCGCGCAAGCCCCGGCCAGGCCATGTTGGCGGCGGCCGTAGATGATGCTGACATTGCCGATATTCGGGCCGGGGAAGAACTGGCCGGTGGTCAGCAGTTCGTTGAAGGCCGGCTCGTCGACCCAGCGTCGGCGGTCGACCATCATCTGCCGGGCCCAGGGCATGACCCCGCCAAAACCGAACAGGCCGACCATGGCGAAGTTATAGAAGAGTTGCCAGAGGCTGGGCGAAGGAGCAGGGGAGGTGAGTGCGGGCGCGGACATCAGCATGGGCTCCGTTGAACGCCTGGGTTCAGGTCATGACGCCGTTGAGCGGGCAACGGGCCATCAGTAAAACCGGTTCGGACGTGACACGCCAGAGGGGGACGGCCTGGCTTTTAGTTTTCTGTCAGGGTTGGTCTTTTTTTCTTAATCTATGGGGCGATATATAGAAGGTAGAGGCTTTGTTTTTTGTGGGAAGGTGCCTGGAGAGAGGTTCTTCCTGACGATGTCATGCCAAGACTCTTGTGCTTTTGTCCGTCAGGCCTGAGCCTTGGGCGCAGTTGTTTCGACCAAGCGAGGTAAGTGGCAGATGTATCACGGGGAACGACTCAACGCCTGGACCCATCTGGTAGGGGCCGTATTGGCGTGTATCGGGGCGATCTGGTTGCTGGTGGTGGCGAGCCTCGACGGCAGCCCCTGGAAGATTGTCAGTGTAGCGATCTATGGCGTGACCCTGTTGCTGCTGTACAGCGCGTCGACGGTTTATCACAGCGTGCGCGGGCGGGCCAAGGTGATCATGCAGAAGGTCGATCACCTGTCGATCTACCTGTTGATTGCCGGCAGCTACACGCCGTTCTGCCTGGTGACATTACGCGGGCCCTGGGGTTGGACGCTGTTCGGGATCGTCTGGGGCCTGGCGGTGATCGGCATGTTGCAGGAGATCAAGCCGCGTTCCGAGGCGCGGATCCTGTCCATTGTGATCTACGCGGTGATGGGCTGGATCGTGCTGGTGGCGGTCAAGCCGCTGCTCGCCGCACTGGGGACGGCGGGGTTTGTCTGGCTGGCAGCCGGCGGGGCGCTATATACCCTGGGGATTATCTTCTTTGCTCTGGATTATCGGCTGCGGCATGCCCATGGGATCTGGCACCTGTTCGTGATTGCCGGCAGCGTGCTGCATTTTGTGGCGATTTCCTGGTACGTGATCTGACTTGAGGTCGAGCGCAGACCTTTGTAGGAGCCGCCTTGCCGGCGATGAGGCCAGTGAGCCTTGCATCGCCTGATCGGCCGCCATCGCCGGCAAGCCGGCTCCTACAGGGTTTTGCGGTGTGTCAGAAAGTCAGAAATCGCCCCACAGCTGTTGGGCCACCGCCAAAGCCACCACTGGCGCGGTCTCGGTACGCAGCACCCTTGGGCCGAGGCGCGCCGGCAGATAACCGGCTTGCGCGGCCTGGGCCACTTCGCCGTCCGACAACCCGCCTTCCGGGCCGATCAGGAATGCCAGCGTCCCCGGCTTGGGGTGACTGGTCAGTGGCTCGGCCACCGGGTGCAGCACCAGCTTGAGTTCGGCTTCGGTCTGTTTCACCCACTCGGCCAGCAACAGCGGCGGATGAATCACTGGCAGGCTGGAGCGGCCGCACTGTTCGCAGGCGCTGATCGCGATCTGCCGCCAGTGGGCCAGGCGTTTGTCGGCGCGTTCGTCCTTGAGGCGTACTTCACAACGTTCGCTGACGATGGGGGTGATTTCGCTGACGCCCAGTTCGGTGGCTTTCTGGATCGCCCAGTCCATCCGCTCGCCCCGGGACAGGCCCTGGCCGAGGTGGATGCGCAGGGGGGATTCGGTCTGCCCGGCGAAGCTTTCGGCCAGTTGGATGCGCACGCGCTTCTTGCCGACCTCCAGCAAGGTGCCGAGGAATTCCGTGCCCGAACCGTCGAACACTTGCAGGGCGTCACCTTCGGCCATGCGCAGAACGCGGCCGATGTAGTGGGCCTGGGCCTCGGGGAGCTCGTGTTCGCCGAGGCTAAGGGGGGCGTCGATAAAGAAGCGGGACAGTCGCATGGTGAATCTCTGGATATCGGAATGATGTGTTGCTGGGGAGGGCCTCTTCGCGGGCAAGCTCCGCTCCCACAGGTTTTGTGTCGAGCACAGCATTCGGGCTTGACTCAAATACTGTGGGATCGCCGAACCGCCGCGAAGGCGTTATGACTGGCTCCGGATGAACTCAAGCCAACATCCTAGCCCGGATCACGAAAATCCGGATGGAAATTGCCCGGCACCGCCACGCTGACACCCGTGCGGGTAGCGATATCGATCCCCTCGCTGGCCACTTCAGCCAGGAAGTCGATCTGCTCCGGGGTAATGACATACGGCGGCAGGAAATACACCACGCTGCCCAGCGGCCGCAGCAAGGCGCCGCGCTCCAGGGCGTGCTGGAAGACCTTCAAACCACGGCGCTCCTGCCACGGATAGGCGGTTTTGCTCGCCTTGTCCTGGACCATCTCGATCGCCAGGGTCATACCCGTCTGGCGAACCTCGGCGACATGCGGATGGCCCACCAGATGCGCGGTGGAACTGGCCATCCGCTGGGCCAAAGCCTTGTTGTTCTCGATAACGTTGTCCTGTTCGAAGATATCCAGGGTTGCCAACGCCGCCGCACAGGCCAGTGGGTTGCCGGTGTAGCTGTGGGAATGCAGGAACGCCCGCAGGGTCGGATAGTCGTCGTAGAAGGCGCTGTAGACGTCTTCGGTGGTCAGGCATGCCGCCAGCGGCAGGTAACCGCCGGTCAGGGCCTTGGACAGGCAGAGGAAGTCCGGGCGGATACCGGCTTGCTCGCAGGCGAACATGCTCCCGGTCCGGCCGAAGCCCACGGCGATTTCATCGTGGATCAGGTGCACGCCATACCGGTCGCAGGCCTCGCGCAGCAGCTTGAGGTAGACCGGATGGTACATGCGCATGCCGCCGGCACCCTGGATCAGCGGCTCGACGATCACCGCGGCGACGCTGGCGTGGTTTTCCGCCAGGGTCTGTTCCATGACCAGGAACATATTGCGCGAATGCTCTTCCCAGCTCATGCCTTCCGGACGCAGGTAGCAATCCGGGCTCGGCACCTTGATGGTGTCCAGCAGCAGGGCCTTGTAGGTTTCGGTGAACAGCGGCACATCGCCCACCGACATCGCCGCCACGGTCTCGCCGTGATAGCTGTTGGTCAGGGTCACATAACGCTTCTTGTCCGGCAGGCCGCGGTTGAGCCAGTAATGAAAGCTCATCTTCAGCGCGACTTCTATACAGGACGAACCGTTGTCGGCATAGAAGCAGCGGGTCAGGCCTTCGGGTGTCATCTTGACCAAGCGTTCGGACAGTTCGATAACCGGCTGATGGCTGAAACCGGCGAGGATCACGTGCTCGAGCTGGTCGACCTGATCCTTGATCCGCTGGCCGATGCGCGGGTTGCAGTGACCGAACACATTGACCCACCAGGAACTGACAGCGTCGAGGTAGCGCTTGCCGTCGAAATCCTCCAGCCAGACGCCTTCGCCGCGCTTGATGGGGATCATCGGCAGTTGCTCGTGATCTTTCATCTGGGTGCAGGGATGCCATACCACCGCGAGGTCGCGTTGCATCCACTGGTTATTCAGGCTCATTTCCACTCTCCGGGCGCTTGTCCGCGACGCAGGCGGACACACAATCGCGCAAGCCTATGCAATGCGCGGCCGCAGGACAACCCATGGCGTCGTTGCCGAAACATGGAGAGCCCGAATAAACCCGTGGGCCCAGGTGTTCACTTCACGGATCGACCTTAATATTTTCTTAACGCGCTCGTCTCAGACTGATAATCGTATTTTTCGATATTTCAAAGCGAAATTTTCCGCTTTAATTCGATAGGTAAACCATTAGTCTTGGGCGCATCACTTACAGGATTCCGGCAATGCAGCTACGCAATTCATCCTCTCGCTACGGTGCTGTCAGTATCTTCCTGCATTGGGGCGTTGCCCTGGTGGTGTTTGGTCTTTTTGCGCTGGGCTTGTGGATGGTCGGGCTCGACTACTACAGCGAATGGCGCAAGGCGGCGCCGGACCTGCATAAAAGCATCGGCCTGACCCTGTTCGCGGTCATGGTGCTGCGGCTGATCTGGCGTTTTATCAGCCCGCCGCCGCCGTCACCGGCCAACCATGGTCGACTGACCCGCCTGGGTGCCAAGTTCGGTCATGCGTTCCTCTATCTCGGCCTGTTTGCCTTGATGTTTTCCGGGTACCTGATTTCCACCGCCGAAGGTGTCGGGATTCCGGTGTTCAACCTGTTCGATGTGCCTGCCTTGATTTCCAGCATCCCCAATCAGGCGGATGTGGCCGGCAGTGTGCATTTGTTCCTGGCCTGGACCGTGGTGATCTTTGCGGTTCTCCATGGTCTGGCTGCTCTGAAACACCACTTTATCGACCGTGATGCGACGCTGACCCGCATGCTGGGTCGCAAAGCCTGATGTTCAACCTCGACTCAAAAGGAATAGAAGTATGTTGAAAAAGACTCTCGCCGCTCTGGCAATCGGTTCTGCACTGTTTGTTGCCGGTCAGGCGATGGCTGCGGATTACGTGATCGACAAGCAGGGCCAGCACGCCTTCGTCAATTTCAAGATCAGCCACCTGGGCTACAGCTACATCACCGGTACCTTCAAGGACCTGGACGGCAAGTTCAGCTTTGATGCGGCCAAGCCTGAAGACAGCAAGATTGAAGTCAACGTGCGTACCGCCAGCGTGTTCACCAACAATGCCGAGCGTGACAAGCACATCTCCAGCAAGGACTTCCTGGACGTTGCCAATATTGCCGATGCCAAGTTCGTCTCCACTGCGGTCAAATCCACTGGCAAGAATGCCGATGGCAAAGACACGGCTGACGTGACGGGCGACCTGACCTTGCACGGCGTGACCAAGTCGATCGTGGTCAAGGCTACCTTCCTGGGTGAAGGCAAGGATCCATGGGGCGGCTACCGCGCTGGTTTCGAAGGTGTAGCGCACATCAAGCGTTCGGACTTCGGCAAGATGATGGATTTGGGTCCAGCGTCTGATGCGGTAGAGCTGTACATCACGTTTGAAGGTGTGAAAGCGAAGTAATGCTGAGAATGTAGGAGCTGGCTTGCCAGCGATAGCATTGGTGAATGCACCATCGAATCGCCAGCAAGCCGGCTCCCACAATAAATGGGGGCCTGAAAGGGCCCCATAAAAAACGCCCCCGGCTCTCACGAACCGGGGGCGTTTTTCATTGCGCCATCAACTCAGCGATTGCGAGTCAACAACGCCGGCTTCTCGCCTCTTGGACGCCCTGGCAGTTGATCCAACTGCTCAGGCGTCGGGAAGCGATCGCTCTTCGACTCTTTATGAATGATCTTCGGCCCTGGCCCGCGCGGGTTCTGCACCGCCGGCTCTTCCCGAGGCTGATCATCCCGCGCCGGACGACGATTGCGCGACTCCTCACGACGGGCTTGCCCATCACGGGGAGCGCCATTACGTGGACCGCTGCGCTTGGCCGGAGGCGTCCCGGTAGTCGCACCGTTGCTGCTACGCGGACCATTCTGACGACCCTGCGGCTGCCCGGTACGCGGAGCACCCGCACCCGCGGCGCCACCCTGAGCCGGAGCCCCCGGACGACGACCACGACCTTGAGCCGGCTTGGCCTGAGGCACGTAGTCAACGCGATTCCCAAAGTTATCCACATCGTCATCCAGGAACTCATCCGGAGCACGATCCGCCGCCGCGCGTGGCGGCTGGCTTGGCTGACGCTGTTCGCGAGCCGGAGTCCCTTCACGGGGCTTCTGCTCGCGAGCCGGACGCTCACCGCGACCGTTGGCGGGGGCCTTTTCCTTGCCGCCCTTGTCCTTGCCTTTATCCCGACGACCGCCACCACCACCGCCGCCGTTCGGGCCATCGCCCTTCGGACCGCGTGGAGGCGTGCGTGGATTACGCACATCCGGACGCTCGCGCACTTCCGGCTTCTCGGCTTCCACGGCGCTGGAATCAAAGCCCATCAGGTCGCCGTCGGCGATTTTCTGCTTGGTCATGCGCTCGATGCTTTTCAGCAGCTTCTCTTCGTCCGGCGCGACCAGGGAAATGGCCTCGCCCGAACGACCGGCCCGGCCGGTACGGCCGATACGGTGCACGTAGTCTTCGTCGACGTTCGGCAGTTCGAAGTTCACCACGTGCGGCAGCTGGTCGATATCCAAACCGCGCGCGGCGATATCGGTGGCCACCAGGATGCGCACTTCACCGGCCTTGAAGTCGGCCAGGGCTTTGGTGCGGGCGTTCTGGCTCTTGTTGCCGTGGATGGCGACAGCGCTCAGGCCGTGCTTGTCCAGGTACTCGGCCAGGCGGTTGGCGCCGTGCTTGGTGCGGGTGAACACCAGGACCTGTTCCCAGGCGCCGGCGGTGATCAGGTGCGCCAGCAGCGAACGCTTGTGGCTGGCGGCCAGGCGGAACACGCGCTGTTCGATACGCTCGACCGTGGTGTTCGGCGGCGTGACTTCGATGCGTTCCGGGTTGTGCAGCAGCTTGCCGGCGAGGTCGGTGATGTCCTTGGAGAAGGTCGCCGAGAACAGCAGGTTCTGACGCTTGGACGGCAGGCGCGCGAGGACCTTCTTCACGTCATGGACAAAGCCCATGTCGAGCATGCGGTCGGCTTCGTCCAGCACGAGGATTTCCACGTGGGACAGGTCGACGCTGCCTTGGCCGCACAGGTCGAGCAAACGACCCGGGCAGGCAACCAGCACGTCGACGCCACGGGACATGGCCTGAACCTGTGGGTTCATGCCGACGCCGCCGAAGATGCAGGCGCTGACGAATTTCAGGTCACGGGCGTAGACCTTGAAGCTCTCGTGGACCTGGGCAGCCAGTTCACGGGTCGGGGTCAGGACCAGGACGCGGGGTTGGCGCGGGCCGTGACGCTGGGATTTGTCCGGGTGACCGTTGGGAAACAACCGTTCCAGAATCGGAAGGGCGAAGCCTCCGGTTTTACCCGTACCTGTCTGTGCCGCGACCATCAGGTCGCGACCTTGCAACACGGCGGGAATGGCCCGCTGTTGCACCGGAGTAGGCTCGGTGTAGCCGGCTGCCTCGATGGCAGCGACCAAAGCCTCGGAGAGACCGAGGGAAGCAAAGGACATGAGTAATCCTGTTCAGTTAGGGCTTGGCCCGATGGGAATCTTGCCTGGCGCGAATGGCGTTTCAGGTTCTGCAAGAGGAAAGCTGGCCGCATGTCTTGTGGCCCGGCGAGTTTTCTTGCAGACCCCTGGGGCGCATCCCGTCCGGTCCTGCTGGGCCTTGAGGCTCTACGCACTGCTCGCGCGGGCCCTTGGGCGGCGCTGGTCGCAGTGTCGGAATACCTGATGCAAGGTCGAGCGTCCGGGCGTGAGCCTGGCGGGAAGGCCGGAGTATAACAGAGCAAACGCCGCGCGCCGCTTTCCTGCTGCTCAACGGTTTGTGCTTTTGTTATCAGGGGCGGCGCAGTCCCGGGTCCGGGTGGCGTTCCGACGAAGCTCCGGCGTTCTTGAGGGCCCCTTCGCGAGCAAGCTCTGCTCCTACAAGGTCCTGCGTAGATCAAGGGACGCTTTTGGCCTTGTCGGTATAGCGGGCAACCAGCGCGGCGTAGGCCGGCTCACGCTTGAAACGCCGCAGCTCGGCGCCGAAACGCTGGACCAGCAGGTCCATCCCGGCGCTGCGGCGGATCGCCAGGTACTGGCTTTCCCGGGCAATCACCGTCGGGTACTGGTCGACCTGGTCCTGCAACTGCAGTTGTTTCAGGAGGCGCTGGCCGACCCGCCGATCGGTGATCAGCAGATCGATGCGACCGCGGACCAGTTTGCCGAAGTTGGCTTCGTGACTGGGCCCGTCTTCGCGCTTGAGGCCTGTGGTGTCCTTGAACACCGAACCGTACAGATAACCAGGCGAAGTGCCGATGGTCAGGCCCTTGAGTTCTCCCAGGGTGGTAAAGGGATGAGGGCGGGCCTTGGCGTAGAACATCACAAACTCCACTTCCGACAAGGGTTCGCTGGGGTAGAGCAGGCTGTTGTCGCGCTCGTGGTTGTGGAAGATATCCAGGGCGCCATCGGCCTGGCCCTGGTCGAGCAGCATCAGGCAGCGTTTCCAGGGCAGGAACTGCCACTCGACCTCTACGCCCAGGCGCTGGAAGACAATGGCCGTGGTTTCGTAGTCGAGCCCTTTGGCCTGGCCGTTTTCTTCGTAGGCGTAGGGGGCCCAGGGATCGGTGACAATACGCAGCTTTTCACCTTGAGCGGCAAAACTC
This sequence comes from Pseudomonas gingeri, assembly GCF_013385425.1. GTDB lineage: Bacteria > Pseudomonadota > Gammaproteobacteria > Pseudomonadales > Pseudomonadaceae > Aquipseudomonas > Aquipseudomonas gingeri_D. Next base: position 9,171 of record NZ_JACAQA010000048.1, read on the forward strand.
AGGCAAGCAAAAAGCACGGCTGTCAGAAGTTGGGCAATGACGGGCATGGCTGGAGATTACGACGCTGGAGCGGCGAATAGAAGCGCTGGCGTGTTTTCTCTGGGGGGCTTGCTCGGGTAACACGGTTGCAGCCCCCGGATTTCCAGGGGCTTGCAGTTTTCAGCGCGGCAGCTTCAGGTTGTTCCAGATCGCCAGGCTCGGTTCCGCCTGGTTCAGGGTGTAAAAGTGCAGCCCTGGCGCGCCACCTTCCAGCAGGCGGTCGCACATCTGGCTGATCACCTGCTCGCCGAAGGCCTGGATGCTTTGGGTGTCGTCACCGTAGGCTTCCAGTTGCTTGCGGATCCAGCGTGGGATTTCCGCGCCGCAGGCGTCGGAGAAGCGCGCGAGCTTGCTGTAGTTGGTGATCGGCATGATGCCCGGCACGATCGGGATATTCACGCCCATCGCCCGTACGCGCTCGACGAAATAGAAGTAGCTGTCGGCGTTGAAGAAGTACTGGGTGATCGCGCTGTCGGCGCCGGCGTTGGCCTTGCGCACGAAGTTCTGCAGATCGGCTTCGAAGTTGCGCGCTTGCGGGTGCATTTCCGGGTAGGCGGCGACTTCGATATGGAAGTGGCTGCCGGTTTCTTCACGAATGAAGGCCACCAGGTCATTGGCGTGCAGCAACTCGCCGCTGGCCATGCCCATGCCGGAAGGCAGGTCACCGCGCAGGGCGACGATGCGCTGGATGCCGGCGCCCTTGTATTGCTCCAGCAGGCCGCGCAGGTCGGCTTTGCTGTCGCCGACGCAGGACAGGTGCGGTGCGGCGGGAATCTTTACTTCGCTCTCGAGCTGCAGCACGGTGTTGATCGTGCGGTCGCGGGTCGAGCCACCGGCACCGTAGGTGCAGGAGAAGAAGTCGGGGTTGTAGCTGGCCAACTGACGGGCAGTGGCCAGCAGTTTTTCTTGCCCAGCATCGGTCTTGGTCGGGAAGAACTCGAAGCTGTAGCGACGATCTTGGGACATGGTCGGATCCTTGGAAACGCGAAAGCCGGATGCTGGCTCTTGTAGGAGCAAGCTTGCTCGCGATGAACGCGACGCGGAGTGTCAGTGACACCGCTATCGCGAGCAAGCTCGCTCCTACAAGGAACCAGGCGTATCAGTAGCGATAGGCGTGCGGCTTGAACGGACCTTCGACGGCCACGCCGATATAGTCGGCCTGGGTCTTGGTCAGTTGGGTGACCACGCCGCCGAAGCCGCGGACCATTTCCAGGGCCACTTCTTCGTCGAGTTTCTTCGGCAGCACTTCCACGGTCAGGCGCTCGGCTTTCTGAGCGGCGGGCAGGTCGGCGTACTTCTGGCCGAACAGGAAGATCTGTGCCAGTACCTGGTTGGCGAACGAACCGTCCATGATGCGGCTTGGGTGACCGGTGGCGTTACCCAGGTTTACCAGACGGCCTTCGGCCAGCAGGATCAGGTAGTCGTCGTTCTGTGGATCGAAATCGCCATGGCCGGTGCGATGGATCTTGTGCACCTGTGGCTTCACTTCTTCCCATGCCCAGTTCTTGCGCATGAAAGCGGTGTCGATTTCGTTGTCGAAGTGACCGATGTTGCAGACCACGGCGCGCTTTTTCAGGGCCTTGAGCATGTTGGCATCGCAGACATTGACGTTACCGGTGGTGGTCACGATCAGGTCGATCTTGCCCAGCAGGGCAGTGTCGATGCTGGCGGCGGTGCCGTCGTTCAGGCCGTTGATGAACGGCGAAACCACTTCGAAACCGTCCATGCAGGCTTGCATGGCGCAGATCGGGTCGACTTCGGAGACCTTGACGATCATGCCTTCCTGACGCAGGGACTGGGCCGAGCCCTTGCCCACGTCACCGTAGCCGATCACCAGCGCTTGCTTGCCGGACAGCAGGTGGTCGGTGCCGCGCTTGATGGCATCGTTCAGGCTGTGACGGCAGCCGTATTTGTTGTCGTTCTTGCTCTTGGTCACCGAGTCGTTGACGTTGATGGCCGGGATTTTCAGCTCGCCCTTGGCCAGCATGTCCAGCAGGCGGTGCACGCCAGTGGTGGTTTCTTCGGTCACGCCGTGGATTTTGTCCAGCATGGCCGGGTATTTCTTGTGGATGATCTCGGTCAGGTCGCCGCCGTCGTCGAGGATCATGTTGGCGTCCCAAGGCTGACCGTCCTTGAGGATGGTCTGCTCGATGCACCACTCGTACTCCTGCTCGGTTTCGCCTTTCCAGGCGAACACCGGGATACCGGCGGCGGCGATGGCGGCAGCGGCCTGGTCCTGGGTCGAGAAGATGTTGCAGGACGACCAGCGTACTTCGGCACCCAGGACAACCAGGGTTTCGATCAGTACGGCGGTCTGGATGGTCATGTGGATGCAGCCGATGATCTTGGCGCCTTTGAGCGGCAGCTCACCGGCGTACTTGCGGCGCAGACCCATCAGGGCCGGCATTTCCGATTCGGCGATGATGGTTTCGCGACGGCCCCAGGCAGCCAGGGACATGTCGGCAACTTTGTAGTCGTTGAAATCTGCAGGCGTGTTGACAGCGCTCATGAAGAGCCTCCATTCGTAGTATGCGAATGGGCGCCGTTGTGCGTTTAGTGTCCGTGCAGGGAGTCCTGAACGAACAACGCCCCATCCGAGCCTGACAGGTCGAGCCTGCTGCAGCGCCCCTCGGACAGGTGGCGGGAAAACGGTATCAAGGGAAGATGACCGTTTTGAAACGACCGGCATTATAACGCGGCTTTTGCGGCTTGCCCAAGTGATTAGCGTGCAGTTTGTCGCGCCGACCCGCCGTGGGTCGACGCTGAAGGTTTCCAGCAGGGGGTCAGGGCTGAAAGTCGAGCTCCAGGGGCATGGAGAAATAGCCGAGGATCGAGCAGTCGTTCCCAAGCAGGGCAAAGCGGATATCGAGGCCGGTACGACCATGGGCATTCAGGCGGCTTTCCCAGAAATAGTCATCCGCTGTTTCTGTTTCAATCTCCAGCAGGTTGTCGAAGCGCGGCCGTGCCAGGCTGACGCCGGACCGCGTGGACGCCGTCGGGGGGCTGAGGATGCTGTTGTTCAGGACCTGGAGGTCGTGCACAAAAAGCAGGTTTTCGCCGCGCAGGGCAATCGGCGCAAAGCGAATATGCAGGCTGTCCCCGGGGTGTGCCGAGAGGCTGAAGGGCTGTTCTTCCGGGCCTTGCCAGTGTTCCGGACGAGCACCCTGGATAAACAGGTGGCGGGACTGGACCCTGGTCGGCGAATCAGCCGAGGCACTGGGACCGGGATGATTCTCGAGCAGGGTTTCGGTGTCGAGGACAAACAGCAGGTGTCTGTCGAATGCGTCTTGGGGCATGGAGGTCTCCTTCCCTGAGTCTGCCGATGCTGCGCCCTGGCCAGCTTGCCGCGGTCAGCCGTGGCGGGCCGCCAGGGATGACGCCTCGCGTTGGCCACGAAGCGTCAGCGCAACAGCCGCCTCAGTTATGGATGGTGATGAATGGATCCCAGGAGAAGTAGCCGCAAGGTTTGCAGTCGCGGTCCACGATCATGAAGTTGAAGTGGTAGGTCACACGACCGGTCTCCAGTGTCTCGGACGACCAGTAGTAATTGTCGACTTTCTGACAGGTCGGAATGACCGGGTTGCTGGTGTTGGGCTGGGCGAACGAGGCGGTTGCCTTGCGTGGCGTCGGGGTCGAGATCAGGTTGGCGCCGACGTTGCCGATGAACCGGTAGAAAATCACCGATTTCTCGAAGCCCAGGGACAGGCTGGTTTCCCGCCAGCGGATCAGGTCGCCGACCTGCGCCTTGAGATCCAGTTCGCCACCGGCCTGGCCGCTGACCACGTTGTCCTGGTTGGTGATCATGTAGACGTGTTGCCAGTCGATCAGCGTCGGCTGATCGGGGTTGCGGCTGGGGTTGGGGTATTTTTTCAGGATGGTTTCAGTGTCAAAGCTGACAAGTACATCAGTAACTCTAGACATGTTTAAGCGTCCTTACTTGGTGGTAGGTCAATGGTGAGATGCTGGTCTCCCATGGCCTCGCGGAGCTTGCGCGTCCTGCGCGTTCGTCTGATGGCGCTATGTTGCCAAGTTCCGGTTGGCTGAATGCTGGGTCCGTTCCAGCAGGTCACGGACGGAGAATAGCCAAGGGCAAAGAGCTGTCAAACAGCCTTGTGGCTAATGGGTCATTTTTAGACTGGTGGTCGCGGGTGGTTGGAGTCGGTGGGCAAGCGTTCTAACATGAGGGCTCAGGCCTGTCGGATATTTTCATCCGGCGGCAAGACGGTCAGGAGAATGCATGAATTTCCACACCCGCAAATGGGTCAAACCCGAAGACCTCAATCCCAATGGCACGCTGTTCGGCGGCAGCCTGCTGCGCTGGATCGACGAGGAAGCGGCGATCTACGCCATCGTCCAATTGGGCAACCAGCGTGTCGTGACCAAGTACATCTCCGAGATCAACTTCGTCAGCGCCTCGCGCCAGGGCGACATCATCGAACTGGGCATCACCGCCACCGAGTTCGGTCGTACGTCCATCACCCTGACCTGCGAAGTGCGCAACAAGATCACCCGCAAAAGCATCCTGACGGTGGAAAAGATGGTCTTCGTCAACCTCGGCGAGGATGGCCTGCCGTCACCCCACGGGCGCACCGAGATCCGCTACGTGAAGGATCAGTTCAAGGAAGACGAGGCGGCCCAGGCGTGATCGGTTGGGTTGTGGCATAAGGCTATTTGTTGCTGTTATTTTGTAATAAATTATCGTTTTGCGATAATTTTACCCCCTGTTAGTTTCTTTGCCGGGTCATCCGGCCAAAGAACTGACAGGAGTATTCAATGAAAGATGATCGTTTGATCAGGCACAGCCGCTGGTTGGCGAATGCCACCTTGGTTTTGCTGGTGAGCATGTTGCTGTTGAACGTGGCTTGCTGGCTTTTCCCGGTGCTTGTCGAGCATGGGCTGGACTTCAACCTGACCTCCCTGGTCAGGGATCTTGAAGTCGACATCGCCGCAATGCCCTGGTGGCAGGTGGCTGGCGGCATGTTGCTGAGCAGCATTCCGTTGCTGGTCCTGACACGTGGGCTGGAAGCGTTGCGTGCTTTGTTCCAGACCTATGCGCAGGGTGAGTATTTTTCCCGGGAAACGGCCAGCCTGCTGGGCGCGGTAGGCAAGAGTGTCGGTCTCTGGGTGCTTTGCAGTGTGCTGCTGTATCCGCTGATGAGCGTGTGGATAACCCTGTTGCGGCCACCGGGAGAGCGCCTGCTGAGTCTCGGTTTCAGCCCCGCTCAATTGGTGGCCTTGTTTCTGGCCGCCGCGGTCATGCTGGTGGCCCGGATCATGGGCAATGCCTGCCGGATGGCCCGTGAAAACCAACAGTTCATCTAGCAGGGTGTGTCGATGTCGATTGAAATAACGCTGGATGTGATGCTGGCCATGCGCAAGGTCAAGTCCAAGGACCTGGCGGCGCAGATTGGCATCACCGAACAGAACCTTTCGTTGTTGAAGCAGGGCAAGGTCAAGGGCTTTCGCCTGGCGACCCTTGAGGCCATTTGCGAGGCGCTCGATTGCCAGCCCGGCGATCTGCTGAAATATCGACCCGTCGTAACAGGCGCTGACGCTTAAGCCGAGGTATTGACCAAGGACTGAGTACGGCGTTGCAGGAAGATAAAGAACAGCGCCGCCAGCAGCGTGACGCAGCCGCTCAATGCCCCGGTCCAGGGCAGGTCCGCCAGGTCGATGCCGCTGCCCACCACCAGTCCGCCGATCCAGGCGCCGGTGGCGTTGCCCAGGTTGAAGGCGCTCTGGTTCAGGGTCGAACCCAGGTTCGGCGCTTCATGGGCCTGGTCGATGATCAGCAGTTGCAGGATCGGACACAGGGCAAAGGCAAAGATCCCCCACAGCACCAGGGTGATCGCCGCCGGGATGACCGAGCGGCTGGTCTGGCTGAACGCCGCCAGCACCAGCACCACCGCCAGGGCCATGCCCACCAGCGAGGGCAGCAGGCGGCTGTCGGCCAGGCGCCCGCCGAGCATGCTGCCCGCCGTCAGGCCGACGCCGAACAACAGCAGCATGAGCGTGACCCCGTGGGGGCTGACACCGGTGACGTCCTGCAGGATCGGCGCGATATAGGTGAAGACACTGAACAGGCTGGTCGAGGCCAGCACACTCATGCCCAGGGCCATCAGCACATTGGTCTTGCCCAGTACGCGGAACTCGCTGGCCAGGTTGGCCTTGTCCATGGCGATATGTTTCGGCAGCCAGACCCACTGCGCAATGGCCGCGATCACGCCAATCACCGACACCGCCCAGAAGGTCGAGCGCCAGCCGGCGTATTGCCCGAGGGCAGTGCCCAGCGGTACGCCGAGCACATTGGCCAGGGTCAGGCCGGTGAACATCATCGCAATGGCCTGGGCCCGTTTATTGGGCGCGACCAAACCGGCGGCCACCACCGAGCCGATGCCGAAGAAGGCGCCATGGCACAAGGCCGTGACCACGCGTGCGGCCATCAGGGTGGTGTAGTTCGGCGCCAGGGCGCAGAGCATATTGCCGAGAATGAACATCAGGGTCATGCCCAGCAGCGTGGCCTTGCGCGGCATGTTCGCGGTGCCGATGGCCAGGACCGGCGCGCCGAAGACCACGCCCAGGGCATAGCCGGTGATCAGCAGGCCGGCGCTGGGAATGCTGACGCCAAGGTCGCGGGCGACATCGGGCAGCAGGCCCATGATGACGAATTCGGTAGTGCCGATGCCGAAGGCGGCAACGGCGAGGGCAAGCAAGGCAAGTGGCATGCGGGTGATCTCCTGGGCAGCGGGGCCGGGCGTACGCATGCCACTGGCCCGATCGCGTGCGATCGGGCAGAAGCGGAATTTATTGGAATAGGTCTATGCGCATGAAGTGCGGCGTGGTGCGGTCAGTATAAACAGCCGCACAGCGTTGGCGAATCGGTTTCTGCGGATTGTCCGGTTATGCGCTAGTGTTGTCGGCGACGCCTCTGGGCACTCTTCAAGGACCCTGTTATGACCGCTGCTTTCTGGTGTGTATTGATCGCGTTTTGCCTGCCTTACCTGTGTATCGGTATCGCCAAGTTCAGTGGCGGCAAGTTCGGTCCGCGCCAGAACCATGATCCGCGGGCCTTTCTCGCCGGTCTTGAAGGTTTCGCCAAACGGGCCCATTCGGCGCATTTGAACAGCTTCGAGGTGAACCCGGCCTTTGCGGCGGCGGTGATCATTGCTCATTTCGTCGGCACGGCGTCACTGGTGACCATCAATGTGCTGGCGGTGCTGTTTATCACCAGCCGCCTGCTCTACATCATCTGCTACCTGGCGGACTGGGCGATGCTGCGCTCGCTGGTGTGGTTTGTCGGGATGGCCTTGATTGCGGCGTTCTTTTTCGTGTCGATCTGAGGGGGCGTTTCAGTCATTGGGTTGTGCAGCGTCTGTACGGGCCTCTTCGCGGGCAAGCCCTGCTCCTACAGGGTTGTGTCGTACACAAAGTTAGCGAACGACATCAGGGCTTGCCCGCGAAGAGGCCCGTACAGGCTACGCACTAATCAGCTACCGACATCCGCTGCCTTGGGCAACGCCACGCCCTTGGGCCACAACATCCAGATATTGCCTTTCTGCTTCATATCCCCAGCCAGTTGCCCCGCCGCATCGCCGGTGCCCCAGAACAGATCGGCGCGGACCTCGCCGGCAATCGCGCCGCCGGTATCCTGGGCCGCCACCGGACGCACCAGGGCGCTGCCGTCCGGCTTGGTGGTCGACAACCACAACAAGCTGCCCAGCGGAATCACCTTGCGATCCACCGCCACGCTGTAACCGGCGGTCAGCGGCACGTTCAGCGAACCGCGTGGCCCTTCATTACTGTCCGGGTTACGGGCGAAGAACACATAGCTGGGGTTGCTGCCGAGCAATTGCGGGATACGCGTCGGATGGGCCTTGGCCCAGGCGCTGATGGCGCCCATGGTGACGTCCTCCTTCTTCAACTCGCCCTGTTCCACCAGCCAGCGGCCGATGGCGCGATAGGGGTAGCCGTTCTGGTCGGCGTAACCGATCCGCAACTGCTGACCGTTGTCCAGACGAATCCGGCCCGAGCCCTGGATCTGCAGGAATTGCAGGTCCATCGGGTCGGTCAGCCAGGCCAGTACCGGGGCCTTGACGCCCTGGGTGGCGATCAGCGCCGCATCGTCATAGGGTTTCACCACCCGACCTTCCAGCCGTCCGCGCAGGCGTTTGCCCTTGAGCTCGGGGTAGAGACTGTCGAGCTGCACGATGATCAGGTCGTCCGGTACGCCATACACCGGAACCGTGGCCTTGGCGGTCTGGGTCAGGCTGCCGGGGTAGACGGGCTCGTAGTAGCCGGTGATCAGGCCGTCGGCACTGTTCTGCGCGGAGCGCAGGCTGTAGACCTCGAGGTTCTGCTGGAGAAAATCGCGAATGGCTGCTGGGGTGTTGGCCACGGAGGCGGCCGCGAGACAGGTCGGCCCCCAGTTGGCATCGACCTTGAGCCGGGCACAGGCACTACGCCACGAGGTGAAACCCGCTTGCAGGTCGGCGTCGGACACGGTCGGCAGCGCTTGCCAGTCGGCCTTGAGGTAGGTGTCCACCGGGGCTGGAGGTGTTGGAGGTTGCTTGGGTTTGCAGCCGGCGAGCAGGGCGAGGACGCAAAGGCTTGCGGCCAGTCGTTTGAAAGAGGTGTTCATACAGCGGTGAATTCCTTGGGTAATGGCCTGTTCAGACTTTGTTCAGTAAATCCACTGATTTAGTGTGGTTAAGAAAGGTTCGGGCTCTTGGTCTTTGGCGATCAGGCGAGGATACTGGCCGCCGTTTCCCGTGACCTGAAGCCATCATGACTCTTAAAAGACTTTCTGTTGTATTGCTGGCCTGCCTGACCCTCAGTGCGTGCGGCGGTGTCGACCCGAATTCTCCTTTGGGCCAGCGCAAGGCCATTTTCAAGCAGATGCTCAAGACCAGCGAAGACCTGGGCGGCATGCTGCGCGGTCGCATTCCTTTTGACGGGCCGCGTTTCGTCGAGGGCGCGAACCAGCTCGACAGCCTGTCCCGCGAGCCGTGGAAACACTTCCCGCAAGTCAAGGAAGCGGAGCATACCAGCGCCCGGGACGCGGTCTGGCAGAAGCAGGCGCATTTCCAGGAGTTGGCGCGCTCGCTGGAAGCGGCGACCGGGGAGCTGCGGGTTGCCAGTAAGGTCCAGCCTTACAAGGCCAGTACCCTGAAGCCGGCGGTCGAGAGGGTCGAGGATGCCTGCGATGCCTGTCATAAGGAATTTCGCGATCATTGAGGTGGACGGACGATAAAGGGCAACAGCGCCTACACGGGTGTGCGGTGTTTTCAGGGGGCCGGTGGCCTACTTGTCCAGTTCATCCAGCGCGTTCTGCAAGTCCTTGCGCGACTCGGCGAGCTTTTCCTTTCGCTTGTTGATCTTGTCCGGATCACCCTTTTTCATCGCCTTGTCGAGGTCGGCCTGACGGCGGCTGACTTCGTGCTTGGCATCGAGCACCTTGTTTTCCCGCTCTCTTTTCAGCGAGGCATCGGTGCAATGGGTGGTCACTTCGTCCAGTGCCTTTTCCAGGCCGGTCTGTTGCTCGCTGTTGCCCTGGGCCTTGGCAATGTCGAGTTGGTTGCTGATGGCCTGGCGCTTGGCCGCGCAACCGGTCAGTTCGGTGGGTTCTTCAGCAGCCAGCAAGGGGGCGGCGAGGACGCTGCACAAGGTAAAAATCGCCAGCGGTGGAAAAAATTGCATAAACACTCCGGACTGAAACACTGATTGAAAAACAGTCACTCTGAAAATAGATGGCCGTGTTGTCTGTATGAATAATCTGAAATAGACAGGGATTGTCTCCTTAAAATCCCGCGATACCGGCATTACGCAAAGATTCGGCCAGGGCCTGCACTTCCCGGTCGCGGAAAAAAGCGCTCAGTTGCAGTGCCCGCTCCGCGCCGACGCCGGGTATGGCCTGCCACGCCTCGGTCGTACGACCTGCCAATACCGGCCAGGACTCGTCCAGCGGTGCCGTTGCACTGGGAGGCAGCCCCAGCGCCTTGAGCCAGCGCTCGAACGGTCGTTGTCGGGCCAGTTGCACGGTTTCCAGCCATCGCGCACGGCTGCGCGGGCCGAAGCCGGCAATGGTAGCAAGCTCTTCCTCCTCCAGGGTCAACCAATCGAGCAGTCGATGGATGTGCCCGCTCGCCAGCAGCTTTTCCCAGGTGCCGCCGCCCAGGTGCGGCAGGTCCAGCCCCTGCTTGCCGCTCAGCCAGCGCAGGCGGGCAAGAAACTGGCTTTCGCATCCCGGGCCATATTGCCAGCAGCTCAGGGCATGGAAGTGCCGAGGGTCGGGGACGGACAGCGGTTCACGTTCGCGGCTGCGCCAGACCACGCTGTCCAGGCGCGGGATGGTCAGGCCGGCGAGGCTGATCGCCACCTGGTCGCCGGGGTGGATATCCAGGGCCTGCCAGCGTGGCAGCGAACCGAGGCTGACCCGCTTGATCTGCCGGTCATCGAGTAGCACCGGCGTCAGCTCCAGCATGGGGGTAATCCGCCCGGTCCGGCCGATGTTGAAACTGACTTTGCGCACATGGGCCAAGGCCTGGGCGTGGGGGTATTTCCAGGCCACGCTCCAGTAGGGGGGTTGGGCTTGCCAGTTTTTTGCGGCGAGGCGTCGACTCTGGCGCAGAACCACTCCGTCGCTGGCGAACGGTAATGGCTGGTGGTACCAGTGATTGCGCCAGTGTTCGGCTTCCGTGAAGTCTGCGATGGGCTGGCTGTAGGTCTTGCTGTCCGGGAAGCCCAGTGCCTGCAATCCGTCCAACCGTTCCTCCTGTGTCGCCGGCCCTTCCGGCCAGTCCCAGACAAACAGGCCGATGCCCGCCGCCTCCGTGCTGCCGAGCTGGTGCCGGGCCATCAAACCGGCCACGGTGCCACGGGCATTCAAGCTACCTTGGTGGGCCTGCACATGATTCGGCAAGCGCCAGTACAACTCGCCCTGCAGCACCAGGTCGCGGGCCTCCGGCAAGGTGCCGGGGATTGCCGGAATCTTGCGGGCCGAGGCGGTCCAGTCCTGCCCGCTCAACCCGTTGCCGCGACTGATGACCTGGTGCAGCCGGCCCTGGCGATACACCAGGGTCACCGCCACGCCATCGACCTTGGGCTGAATCCACAGGCCTTCGCGGCCCTTTATCCAGGCCCGGACGGCTTCGGCGTCCGGCAGTTTGTCGAGGCCGGTATGGGCGGTTGGATGAAGGGCGGGTCCGCCCGCGCCCGCCGGGGTGTCCGGCTTGGCGGAGGGCAGCCGGAAACAGCCGCGCCACTGTTCAAGCCGCTGTCGGGATTGGTCGTAGAGTTCGTCGGCCACCGGCGAGCGACCTTGTTGATGGTAGCTGTGGTCCCATTCAGCCAACTGGGTTTGCAGGGCGTCGACTTCTCGCCGGGCGCGTTCCGCTTGCCAGTCCGGGCAAACGTCGGCCTGGGCCGCGAGGTAAAAGACCAACAACAGAAAACCACTGAAGAAGCGCATCGTGAGCATCCTTGCTCGGACTAAAACCCAAGCCTAGATCACCCCGCGCATAAAAAAGCCCCGCGCGAGGCAGGGCTGTTTTACTGCGTGTGTCGGCTTACTTGAGCAGACCGCCCAGTGCCTTCATGCCAGTATCCATGGCCTGGGCCTTGGGGTCCTGGGCGGCAGCGGGAGTCGCTGCTGGTTGTGGCGCCGTGGCCGCCTGGCCGTTGAGCTTGGTGCAGCCCTTGGACGCCTGGTCCATGGCCATTTGCAGGCCGCTGACCTTCAGGTCGTCGCCCTTGGCCTTGGCGCTATCGATCTTCGCCTGCAGGTCCTGGATCTGCTTGTTGCAAGGGCCTGCGCCGGCGGCGGTAGTGGCCGGCGGCGTTGCGGCGGTACCGCCCAGCTGCGATGTCAGGCCACCGGCCAGGGTGCTCAGATCGGCGGCCTGGGCGGACAGGGAAAACAGGCCGAGCAGGATGGCGGCGGGGGCGAGTGCGGAGAGACGCATGGCAAACCTCAATGTTCGATTGACGGCGCTAAAGGGAGTCTCGAACGGGCGCCGTGCAATATCCAAGTGGGAAAAGGGTTCGAGAGGGGGCGGGATTCTAGGGATGCATGCGTCGACGCGCAAGTTTCGACGGGCATGAAAAAGCCCCCCATGACCGGCCATGGAGGGCTTTTGTGACGCAGGCTACATTACAGGCCGGCAGCCGCTCGCAGCGCGTCTACGCGGTCGGTCTTTTCCCAGGTGAAGGTGGTGAAGGTGTCGTCGCCGACGGTCTTCTGCTCCGGGGTGCGACCGAAGTGGCCGTAGGCCGCGGTTTCCTGGTACATCGGGTGCAGCAGGTCGAGCATGGTGGTGATGGCGTATGGGCGCAGGTCGAAGATTTCGCGAACCAGCTTGATGATCTTGTCATCGCCGATCTTGCCGGTGCCGAAGGTGTTCAACGAGATCGAGGTCGGTTGCGCGACGCCGATGGCGTAGGACACCTGGATTTCGCAGCGATCGGCCAGGCCGGCGGCGACGATGTTCTTGGCTACATAACGACCGGCGTAGGCGGCGGAACGGTCAACCTTGGATGGATCCTTGCCGGAGAACGCACCACCGCCGTGACGGGCCATGCCGCCGTAGCTGTCGACGATGATCTTGCGACCGGTCAGGCCGCAGTCGCCCACCGGGCCACCGATGATGAAGTTGCCGGTCGGGTTGATGTGGAACTGGGTGTCCTTGGTCAGCAGTTCGGCAGGCAGCACGTGCTTGACGATCAGCTCCATCACGCCTTCGCGCAGGTCTTTGTAGGAGACCTCCGGGTTGTGCTGGGTCGACAGCACGATGGCGTCGATGCCGACCACCTTGCCGCCTTCGTAACGGCACGTCACTTGCGACTTGGCGTCCGGGCGCAGCCAAGGCAGCAGGCCGGATTTACGGGCTTCGGCCTGGCGCTGAACCAGTTGGTGGGAGAAGGCGATCGGCGCGGGCATCAGCTCCGCGGTTTCGTTGCTGGCGTAGCCGAACATCAGGCCCTGGTCGCCGGCACCCTGGTCTTCCGGCTTGCTGCGGTCAACGCCCTGGGCGATGTCCACGGACTGCTTGCCGATGATGTTCATCACGCCACAGGTGGCGCCGTCGAAGCCGACGTCGGAGCTGTTGTAGCCGATGTCGAGGATCACGTTACGGACGATGTCTTCGAGGTCGACCCAGGCCGAAGTGGTCACTTCGCCGGCGATGATCGCCACACCGGTTTTCACCAGGGTTTCGCACGCGACACGGGCGAACTTGTCTTCCGCAATGATGGCGTCCAGCACCGCATCGGAGATCTGGTCGGCGATTTTGTCCGGATGCCCTTCGGACACGGACTCGGAGGTGAAAACGGAATATTCGCTCATATCGATGGTTTTCCTGAGTTACCGATGGTGAGGGTGCCAGCCGGTCGCTGAAAATGGCGAACCTGAATCTGGAAACCATTACGTAAGCCTACATAGAGGCTGTCCTCGGGCACGAGCCCCGCAGCGATGGCCCAACGGGCCAGATCGTCCTGTTCGAACCCCAACCAGAGATCACCGCAGGCCTCCCTGGCCCAGCTCTGGTTGTGGCTACACAATTCTGTCACTAACAAACTACCGCCAGGTTGCAGCAGGCCGGCCATCTGCTTGAGGGCCTCGGCCGGCGCGGCGAAGTGGTGCAACACCATGTTCAGCACCACGCAATCGGCCTGCAACCGGATATCTTGCAGTGCATCGGCCAGATGCAGGCTGACATTAGCCAGGGCTTCACGCTCACACAGTTGGCGGGCCAGTTCGAGCATCGCCGGGCTGTTGTCCAGCGCCGTGACCTGCTGGAAGCGCCGCGCCAGTTCCGGCAGGAAAGCGCCGTCGCCGGGGCCGACTTCCAGGGCCGTGGCCTGGGGGCCGAAGCTCAGCTTGTCGAGCAGCGCCAGCACGCTTTCGCGGTACTGCGGCAGGCCGGCGATCAAGTCTTGCTGGGCGCGGAATTTCTCCGCCACCCGGGCGAAAAAGTCCTGGCTGGCGGCGGCGCGCTGGCCGTGGACCAGGCCGATGCGGGCTTGTACGTCGTCGGGCAAGTCGAGCGCGTCGACTTCCTCCAGCAGCGCCGCATGCAGCTTGCCACCCAGACGTTCGGTATGGGGCAGGGCGCGGCGGTAGAAAATCGCATTGCCTTCACGACGGGTCGCCACCAGGTCGGCCTGGGCCAGTACCTTCAGGTGATGACTCATGCCGGATTGGCCGATGCCGAAGATCTGCGCCAGTTCCAGCACGCCGAACGAATCGTTGGCCAGGGCCCGCAGGACGTTCAGGCGCAACGGATCGCCGCCGGCCTTGCACAGGGCGGACAGGTCGTCGCTGGCGTCATGACGAATCGCGGACACAGGTAAATTCATAAGGCCAGCAGTCTAGTGATCCCTCGGTCGCCTAGCAAGATCAATATCAAAAAGTTTTGATATTGAATGATGGATGGCACTTTCAGGTCTTCGTGGCCCTCTACAGACCGACAGCGGAAAGGTTTCACCGAAGGAATGCGCAACTATCCGCAGGAAAAACGCCCCGCAGCGACTATCTGTCATTGCCCCCTGGCGGTCCCTGAGGGAAAATGCTCGCCTTTTTTCCGTTTCGTTTTATTCACTTTCAATTTCAACATCCCCAGGAGATCAGCGATGCCCAGCCGTCGTGAGCGTGCCAACGCCATTCGTGCCCTCA
>NZ_JACAQA010000049.1 GCF_013385425.1 Pseudomonas gingeri
TAGGTTTTCACACAGTCTGATGTGCGGTTTTTTTGTTTTTGGCTTTTGATGGGGTTTGTAATGAGAGGGTTTGCGACACGCTCCGTGCAGATGCATCAATAACAGGTGTTTGGCACATCAGGCGGCAACCGCCTGCCGTTGTTGCTTGAGCAACGGCACGGCGCGTACTGAGCTGCCCGGTTGCAATCGCAGGCGTTTGGCGGTCAGGCGATCGACCAGCAGGCAGTTGCCGACCATTCGGGCGCGGGCGGCGGTGATTCGGCAGTTTTCCAGGCGCTGGTTATGGATCAGCCAGAGTGGCGCATTGTCGTCTGGTGTGCCGACCATCAGGTCCAGCGACTGGCTGTCGCGCACGGCACGGATTTTCGAGATCTGGGCTTCCATGACCGGACCGCCGTCGAAGATGTCGATGTAACCCTGATGGGAAAAGCCTTCGTTGCAGAGGATTCTGCGCGCCGGTTCGGCGTATTGATGGGCCTTGCCGATCACGGCCTGAGCTTGCTCGGTGAGCAGGCAGGTGTACAGCGGCTGACGTGGCATCAGCTCGGCGATGGACGACTTGTTGCCAAGCCCGGAAAGGTGATCGGCGTGACTGAAGTCCATTTTGAAAAAATGTCGACCGAGGCTGTCCCAAAACGGCGAGCATCCGTGCTCGTCGGCGCTGCCGCGCAGTTCGGCGATCAGTTTTTCGCCGAACAAGTGTGGGAACTCGGCGACAAACAGCAATCGCGCAACTGATAACAGTCGGCCGTTATGGCCTTGACGCTGATCCGGGCGCAGGAACAACGAGCAGATTTCCGATTGGCCGGTCATTTCGTTGTTGAGGAACAAGGTCGGGATTTGTCGACGGATTCCCAGGTCTGCCGAGGTGTTGACCGTCAACCCGACACGGTAGTTGTACCAGGGCTCACGCAGCCCGACGGCACCTGCCAGGGCGCTGACGCCGATCACTTGCTGATCGTCGTCTTCGAGCACGAACAGGTAGTCGGCGTCCGCCCGTTCTACCTGCCCGACAAAGGTCCGCTGCGCCCAGCGTATGCGCAGGGTCAGACGCTCCTCGTTGGCCGGCAGCGTAGTGAACTCCGGGCCGGCGAGGCGTGCCAGCGCCAGTAACGCGGGCAGGTCGGTCATTTGAACCGGGCGCACGATCATGATGGAGCTCCTTGGGGGCGGAAGATCTGCTTCATAGCGCAATCAGCCTAACGGGGCTGCCGTTGTCCAGTTGCAAGGCGTCGAGCTGGGTGGAGTTGAGCAAGACAGGCTCCTCAAGGCTCCAGTCCAGCTCGGCGATAATTGCCCGGTAGTTTTCCAGTGCGTCATTGCTCAGCAGGTACGGCGTCTTGCCACTGCTGTGTGGGCTCAAGTGCGCAACGGCCGTGCGGGTCTGGGTGATCGAACGAATACTCGCGGTGCGCGCAAACAGCGTTGGTCCACCGTCGACGAGGTCGATGTAGCTGTTGCTCTCGAAGCCTTCGCGTTCAAGGATATCGAAGGCTTCCTGGCCGTCCGGATGAATCCGGCCAATACACGCCTGAGCGCTTTGCGGCAGCATCGGTACGTAGATCGGGTAGTGCGGCATCAACTCGGCGAGAAAACTTCGGTTTTTCAAGCCGCAGAGGCGTTCAGCCTCGACATAAGGCAGGTCAAAAAAGTGCTTGCCCAGTGCATCCCAGAATGGCGATTCACCTGCGTCGTTGCTGTAGCCGACGATTTCGGCAATCACTGCGTCGGAAAAGCGCTGAGGGTGGGCGGCGATGAACATCAGGCGGGCCCGGGAAAGCATTTGCGAAGAGGGTGTGCGCTCAAGCTCGGTGTTGAGATGAAAACCTCGCAGCAAGGTATGTGCGCGGAGGTCCTGGCATAACGACAGCGCCGGCACCCCGTGATGAATGTTCAGCTCGCGCGACTCGCTGGTGAAAGGGCGGTTGCGCAGGCTGTAGAAGGGCTCGCTGAAACCGGCGGTCGCGAGGACTTCCGAACAGCCCAGCAGCCGTTGACTGGCCAGGTCCTCCAGCACGAAGAAATAGTTCTCCGGGCCATGGCTCTTCACGTCACTGGCAAACGATGCGCAGGAAGCGAGAATCTTCTGGCGCAGGCGCTCGCTGTCGTCCGGAAACGAGGTGGCACTCTCCAGGCTGTCGCGTGCAAGTTGCTGCAACTGAGGCAGGTCGGATAACTGAACTGGACGTAAGGCCAGCATGGAGGTACTCCTGTATCAAAGAGCCTGATACCGGGGCATCAGGCTTGACTATCACTGTCGGCTTCCACGCATACAACGGCGGTCGGCTAATCACCGTCAGCGACCGCTCGACGTTTTGAACACTGTTTTTTTCAACTGTTGGACGGGTCTGGCAATACGCTGCTGGCGCCGATTCTGTTGAGGAAAAACAGGTAGACCAGGCCCGCCGCAATCCAGATGCCGCCGAGCTTTTGCGCATCGACACCCATGTTGTAGAGGATGGCGCTGACGATGATGAAGCCGATCACCGGGCAGATCAGATGGCGGATCACCTGGCCGGATTTCTGCCGGCGCCAGTAGTAGTTGATCACTGTCAGGTGCAGCAGCATGAAGCCGCTCAGGGCCCCGAAGTTGACCAGTGAAGTGAGGGTGTCCACCGAGTTGATGAACAGGTAGCAGATCAGCAGCGACAGCACCGCCACCAGGTAAATGCTGATGTGCGGGGTATTGTGCTGGGGATGTACCTTGGCCAGCACCTTGGGCAGTTTGCCGTCTCGTGCCATACCGAACAGCAAGCGCGATACCGCGGCTTGCGAGGTGATCGCCACCGCCACGCCCCAGGCCAGTGCCGTGGCCACGCCGGTGACAGTCGCCAGCCAGCTGCCGGCGGCGATTTCGGCGATTTCATAGAACGCGGTATCGGCGGACTTGAAGCCCATGCCGGCGGCCAGGTCTGTGGCGATCCAGGTCTGTACGACGAAAATCCCCCCCATGACCACCAACGTGATCAACGCGGCTTTGCCGACGCTGCGGCCCGGATCGCCTTTGATCTCTTCGGCCAGGGTCGAAATCGCATCGAAGCCGAGGAACGACAACACCGCGATCGACACTGCCTGCATGAGCAACGCGAAGTTGAAGTGCTCAGGGTTGTACAACGGTGCCAGGGTCAACTGGCCGTTACCGGCGCCACCGTGCAAGGCGGTCCAGGCGTAGAACAGGAAAATTCCCAGCACCACCAATTGCGCCAGCAGAAAGAGCATGTTCATCCGTGCGGTAAAAGTGATGCCCCGCAGGTTGACGAAGGTCGCGCTGACCAGGAAGGCGAGGATGAAACCGACCTTGGGAATGTCCGGGTACAGGTGATTCAACGCCATCGCCGCATACACGTAGAGCAGCGGCGGGATCAGCAGGTAGTCGAGCAGCATCAGCCAGCCGGCGATAAAGCCGACATGCGGGTTCAGCCCGCGTTGAGCATAGGAGTAGACCGAGCCGGCGATCGGGAAGGCCCGCGCCATGCTGCCGTAACTCAAGGCGGTGAACAGCATCGCCACCATGCCGATGATGTAGGCCAGCGGCACCATGCCGGGGGCCTCCTGGTTGACGTAGCCATAGACGCCGAACGGGGCGATGGGGATCATGAAAATCATCCCGTAAATCACCAGGTCGGTCAGCGACAGGCTGCGTTTCAACTCTTGCTTGTAGCCGAATTCTTCTATTTCCATGAAGCAGTTCTCCTTGTAAGCCACTATGGCAATGTGTTTGAACCAGGCAGGTAAAAACACGCTACAGCGTTGGTTATCGTTGTTTTACCGGTACAACCCTCCGTTTTTTTTCAGCTTGAAACTGTTCGCTTGAGGCCTCGGCTTTACAGCAACGGCGCCAGGTAATCGCTCCAGGTCTGGACCGCCAGCCGATTGCGCAACAGGTCGTTGCGCACCTCGATCAGCACCGAGTCGATGCCACGGGCGTCGCCGTGAACCGGCACCGTCATGTCGGCCGCAGGGTTGATTTTGTAGGGCTGATTACCGGCGACCCGCAGTGGATGCCTGGCCAACCCGTCGACCAGCCGGCTTGCATAATCCTCGGCCCGCCCATACAGCACGCCGGCTTCCAGCGCTCGGGGCTGGCCGAAGTAGATTGGCGTGAAGCTGTGAATGCCCACCACCCGTACCGTGCGGCCCTCAGCCACGCGGGTATCGATCAGTTCGCCAAGGCGTGTGTGAAATGGTGTGAACAGGCACCGGCGTCGGTAGTCGCGGGTCGCATCGTCGAGATTCTGATTGCCCGGCACCGGATAAATTTCGCTCTTGGTCGGGATGCTGTCCGGCGCCTGCAACGGACGGTTGAGGTCGATCAGCAGGCGCGAGTAGTTGGCCGCCAGCAGGGTCGCGCCGAGAGCTTTGGACAGGCTCTCGGCGAGCGCCAGCGCACCGATGTCCCAGGCAATGTGCTCGTGTGTGGCATCGCCGCTCAATCCCAGATCGTTCAAGGCGCTCGGGATGTAGCGGCTGGCATGTTCACACACCAGAATCAGCGGGTGCTCGGATGCTTCCCGGCTCAGGCTGTAAGCCGGCTCGGTGTAGAGTCCAAACTCGGCGGACTCAGTAGAGGCGTGCATAGTGCTCACACAGTTGGGTGGGCGACAGGTGCTGAGTCAAGGCAAGTTCCTCGGTTTTAACGGCGAAGTAGGTGTCGAGCAGCGCGCCCGGCAAGGCTTCAAGCAAGGCCTCGCTGCCCCGCAAGTGGCTCAGGGCCTGCGCGAGTGACGCCGGCAGGGCAACGATGCCACGGTGCTGGCGTTGTTCTTCATTCAGCGAGTCCGGGACTTCATCGGTGATCGCGTGCAGCGCCAGGCGTTGCTCGATGCCCAGTCGGCCGGCAATCAGCACGGCGGCCATCGCCAGGTGGGGGGAGGACGTGGCGTCCATGGCGCGGAATTCGAGGTTGTATTGCGCGGCCTCGGATTTGCCGCCCAGGCTCACGGTCGGGCAGATCCGCAGAGAGGCTTCACGGTTGCGTTGACCCAGGCATGCATATGACGCGCTCCAGTGATGCGGTTGCAGGCGCTCATAGGAAATCGGTGTCGGCGCGGTCAACGCGCAGAGGGCCGGCAAGTAGTGCAACACGCCCGCGGACCAGTGCTGGCCAAGGGGCGACAGGCCGTTGGCGGTCCCGGCGTCATACAGCACCGGATGGCCGGACAGGTCGTGCAGGCTCAGGTGCAGGTGCACGCCATTGCACACCGCGTGCTCCGAGGTCTTGGGCGCAAAGCTCAGGTTCAGTCCCATCTGTCGGGCGATCTCGCGGGTAATCTCGCGCACGTTGACCGCACGGTCGGCCGCTGCGACGCCCAGGGTCGGTCGGCAGGTGATTTCGTATTGGTGTTTGCCATATTCGGGCAGGAACATTTCCGGCTCGACCCCACCTGCGCGCAAGGCGCTGAGTAGCCAGCCACCGAACGTTGCGCCTTGACGCTGAGCCTCTAGCGAAAACGCCAGATGTTCAGCCTGGACGCTGTCGGTGGTGAGGTTGAATTCGTGCTCGAAGGCCGCAGTGATCTGCAGCCCAAGTTCATCGTGGTAGCGCTGTACTTCGTTGCGCAGCAGCGTGCGCGGGCAGGTAGCCCATGGACGGCCATCGGTTTCGCAGATGTCGCCATGGATGAAATCCAGGGCCGGCGCACTGGCATCGGGACCGTTGCTGACCGTCACGCGGCTGCTCAGGTCGGGGATCAGCCGCAAGTCACCGTAGGCCCCCCACGGATTGCTGGCGGCGATGATGTCTTGCGGGGTCAGCGCGCTGTTGGCCGGGACCCAACCGCAACCAGCGGTCTTGTAGTGCTCCAGTTCATCGGTCGGAAACGACCGGCCACGGGTCACGCCGATCAGGTCCGTGGTGATGATGGTGGTCATTGCCACGGGCGTCAGAGGCTCACCGCTGTTGGCGCGGCTCATGCCTGCAAAGCCTGCAAACGATCGAGTACGGTTTGCGTATCGGTGATCCAGCAATAGCCCTTGATCGCACTCAGGCACGCCAGGTGGCGTTGCTCGGTATAGGTTGCGCAGGCGTCTTCGACCAACGTCACCAGATAGCCGCGGTCAGCCGCATCGCGCACGGCCATGTCGACACACTGGTCGGTGACGATGCCGGCAATGATCAGATGGCGGGTTTGCAGGTTACGCAGCACGTAGTCGATGTTGGTCGAGTTGAACACCCCGGAGGAGGTCTTGGGCAAGACGATTTCATTTTCGACCGGTGTCAGCGCTTCAATGATGGCGGCTTGCGGGCTGCCTTTTGGCAGGTGCATCTGCGACAGTTTGTGGTCCAGCGAGCGGTCGCGCCCGTCGGCGGTGAGGCTTTCGATGATCGTGTGTAGAACGTTCTGCCGAGCCGTGCGCACGGCGGCCAGCAACCTGAGTTGGTTGGGAATCACCTGTTGACGGGTGCGGTCGAGGAAGTACCTGGCGTCCGGCCCTTGCAAATGCGGGTCGAACTGCGGCTCAAGCCAGGCGCGTTGCATGTCCACCAGCAGTAGCGCGGTTCGGTTGGTAGTAAACGGCAGGTCACGGGGCGAGTGATGGGGGAGCATAAACATCCTTATTTTTCCTCCAGCAGGTGAGTGGTGAAATCGTTTCGTAGTGCGTCGATGCCTTCCAGTCGCTCGGCAAGATCGGGGCAACGCAGCGTCAGGCAGGCAATCAAGGCTTCGACCTGGGCCAGTGCCGGCACCAAGGTGTCGAAGGCCGATACCGACTCCACGGGCGCGGTGATCACCAGGTTGGCCATCTCGCGCAGCGGCGAGGCGTAGATGTCGGTAAACAGCACGACGCGCGCATGCCGGTTCTTGGCCGCGCTGGCGACACGCAGAGCCTGAGATTGATAACGTCGATAATCGAACAGCAACACCACGTCCTGACGTTGCACATCGAACAGGCGATCAGGCAGTTGCGCGTTGTCTTCCAGGGCAAAGCAGCCCGCACGCAACAGGCGCAAATGATTGAGCAGGTAGTGGGCGAGGAAGCTGCTGAAGCGTCCGCCGAAGCAATGCACTTGATGCCGTGTATCGAGCAGCCACTCCACCAGAATGCGCACATCTTCGGGTTGAGTCAGGGCCTGGGTTTCGAGCAGGGTACTGTGACTGTCCGCCAGGTAATGACTCCAGACGTCGTCTTGCTTGAGGTGTGAGCGCGGTCGCAACAACGTGCTGGGCGAGCGCAGGCGGTGATCCATGTCGCTGAGAAGCGCGTCCTGAAAATCGGCATAGCCACCGAAGCCGAGTTTTTTCACCAGGCGCACAATAGTCGGATCGCTGACGCCGGCGTGCTCGGACAGACGCGACATCGGGCCCAGCCCGCTACGCGGGTAGTGGTCCAGCAATGCACGTATGACTTTGCGTTCCGACGGCGTGAGGTCCAGGCCGGGATCGGTGATCCGGTCTCTAAGTGAGGGCATCCGAGCTCCTGCTAGAGGGGGAGGGTGTCGCTTTTATTTCATGATTGGCTAAATAAATACTTATGTAATTTATGCTACATGTCTAGCGGGTTTTTTCATGTGCCTGACCTGAAAAGCACCGAAATGGGGTGGAAGTCTTGTTGGGTAAGGCCTGCGTGGGGTTTGCTTATCTGCGAGCGCTATATCACCGATCCGACTTATCGCTTCGTCGAGGCCCATCGCCTGAGCGAGGGCGCGGTTCAAATCTACAACGCCAGCGTTGTAGATTTGAACCGCGACAAGCAACAGATTTGAGGTGATTCTCTGCATCTGCATCTGCATCTGCATCTGCAGCGTCCAGGCCTTGGCGGCTCGGTACAAGGTCACACAACCCAGCCGGGTAGAAAAATCGGGTTCAGGGCCCCCCAGCAGTACCCCGGTGCAATCATGCTGATTACCCTGATCGTCACCAGTACCCCGGTTTTTTGCATCATGCTGGGGTTTATGCTGCGTTCGGCAACAGTGACTGTCTGGCATCTGTTGTGCGCAGCCCTGGGCATTGGTGAGGCGATGATGCTGCTGCTACCCAGTGCGGCGCTTCCGGAGGGCTCGTCACGGTTTTGGTTGGGCGCAGCCATTGGGGTTCCAGTGAGCTATGCGCTTTACAACCTGTACGTCGCCTGGTCGGTGTTGTTGCTCGATGAGCAGATCACGCCGTGGATGAATGTGAGCATCAGTGCGATTGTTCTGTCGCTATTCTTGTGTCTGGTCGGGGATCGAAGTCAGGCACGAAGGGCATCACTGAGCGAAGCCTGAGCCAATCAGTGGAGTCTTGGCCCGATACGCCCACTCGTTCTGCGGTGGGCAACCGAGAACCTGGAAAGCATCGACCTTGCATCGCAATGCGGGCGCCGCAATGTGTCAGTTAGGGCGCCATTACGGCCAAGGCCGGCTCCTACAGGATGTTATCCCGATGTTGATTTTGGGCTGATTTTTTTCGCGGTTCGAATTCAGGCTTCGCTCTATGCAGTGAGGGTAGGAGTCCACTGAGAGCTTGGCGCTGGTACTCGCTGACAGCTGTGAACAGTGCTTCTGCCTCGAGACGCAGCCGCCCAACTTCGTCTGCTGATTGCGTTCCCTGAGCTTCGTGGTACTGCCGCAGCACATCCAGCGCCTGTGTCATCAAGGGTTCACCCTCTTTGATTTTGTCGATCAGGCTCTGGCCAGCGCTGTAATGGTTATCGTTGCTCATCGAACTACTCCATCCCGATTGAGGATCAACGCAGTATAGGCCGTCCCACACGACAACCCTGCACGTCCATCATAAAGCTGAGGCGAAAAAATGCCTTGCCCAAGGTGGCACCTTGCACCTGGTTACACCGAGGGCTACCAAACCCCGTCACTGATGTGCAGTGGCGGCTTGAGGATAGTCATCGACGTTAGCAGCGGAATCTGATGGGTGGTCTACAATTGAGATTCAAAATATCAACTCGCAAGACGCTTTCATCATGATGTAGGGGGTGTTGATATGTCGGTGATTTTGGAGTTGGCACTGTGGCGGTGCGGATAAAATGGATTTGCATGAAGGGGGTGTGAATAGTTCGGCCGCTACCGGCGAGCCGCCTGACGCTATCCATATTGTAATTAAGCTTTATGTCTGCTTGCTGCTCGCAGGGTTTGCGTTTGTTCCGGCTTATCTGATTGGCTACTTGTACGTCTTCCAGGATCCGACCCTTATATTCGAGAACCACACGTTCCATATCATTGCTATCACGGCCGCCACCCTGGAAGGGCTGTTTGTTACTTACGTAACCTGGTGCTGCTATCAGTCATCGGGAGATCCGCTGCTGCGCTGGATGACATTGGGCTTTCTCGGGTTTGTGATGATCTATGCCTTGCATGGGGCGTTCACCGGGCTCGCTCACTCCCATCTCTGGCTCTTCCTGCTTTACGGACCGGCCTCTCGACTGGTCATGGCAATTCTGCTGTTGATCGGCATGCTGTCGTACCATCAACCACCTGACGCCGCTGCCCAACGCACAAAGCTCCGCCCGTGGTTGACCTGGATAGGGCTGTTCCTGCTGGTTAACCTGGCGGTGGCACTCGTTGCGAATTCGCAGGTTGCGGGCCATCCCGCAGTACGCCTCGCGCTGGAAGGTGGGGCCCTGTTTTTTTCCGCCGTGAATGTGGCAGTGCTGCTGTTGCGTCGTTTCCGTTCGCCGCTGATGGTGATT
Source organism: Pseudomonas gingeri (assembly GCF_013385425.1). Lineage (GTDB taxonomy): Bacteria > Pseudomonadota > Gammaproteobacteria > Pseudomonadales > Pseudomonadaceae > Aquipseudomonas > Aquipseudomonas gingeri_D. The sequence continues at coordinate 9,625 of NZ_JACAQA010000049.1, forward strand.
TTTGCCATCTCGGTTACCGCGTTCGCGTTGTCATCTCTTGCGTTCATCCTAGGGCGTCCCTGGAACCATATGTGGTGGCTCGCCCATGCGATCTTCGCTGCTGGATTCTTCCTGTTGAGCTATGGGGTCGCGCAAGCGTTCCTCTCCACTCGGTCGTTCTCGAAGATTTACAGTCAAGGGGAGTTGATGGTGCGTCTTGCCGAGTCAATGGCCTACGCTGAAAATGCCCTGCAGGAGCTCCAGCGCACCAATCGGGAACTCGGCCACCTTGCCGCGACCGATCCACTGACGGGCGCTGACAATCGGCGTCGTTTCATGGAACGGGTCGATGCCGAAATTGACCGGGCTAAGCGCGGTGACGTTCCGTTCTCGGTGTTGGCGCTCGACCTGGACAACTTCAAGTCCATCAATGATCGCTTTGGGCATCAGGTTGGCGATGACATCCTCAAGAGGTTCGTGCAGGAGTGTCTCGAATCGATCCGGCCGTACGACGGCGTAGCCCGAGTGGGTGGGGAAGAGTTCATGATATTGCTGCCCCAGACTCCACTCGAAGGCGCACACGTAATCGCTGAGCGTCTGCGGAACACCATTGCAACGACTTCTTTCAACATCAGCCAGCAACGGCTGACCACGGTCACAGTGAGCATCGGCGTATCGCAATACGGACGAGACGGGGACTCCATCGAAGACATTCTGCATGTAGCCGATCAACGCCTATACGACGCGAAACACCAAGGTCGTAACTGTGTCGTCACTGCCATCAAAACCATCCTGCAACCTCAGCCCTGATACTACTGCGCTATCGAAACGGTGCCGGTTATCGGTACATTTCACGGTGAGGGCGAACTAACTAGGCGTCAGGTATTGCGTCCGACATGCGTCAGGATGTAGTCCTATTGAGCCGTCCTGTGACGATTGTTGGGGCAGGTCCACCACCGTTGAGGGGGCGCGCTGGGAATGCAAAGTCTTACTCTGAGCGCCTGTTCGATTATCCGTAAGCGTCCGGCCTGCCCCCTTGATGTTCGCTAGGATGAAGATAGAGTGTAGTGGTCTACTAACCCCG
>NZ_JACAQA010000005.1:0-394548 GCF_013385425.1 Pseudomonas gingeri
GGGGAAATTAAACCACCACACAGGCCTTAATAAATATAAAGGGAAGTATGACCTTTCTGAAATGGCAGTAAGGGTGTCACGAGGAAAGGTGATGGCCCGAGGGGTTACAGAACTTCGGAAGTCCTATCCGGAGCAGGCGTCAAATTTTGATCTCGGCCATGAGTTCCTGAGAGTGGCGCTGGATGAAGCCGTTAATAAGGTATCGAGCGATAATCTTTCACATGAGTATACGGCGCTACCGCGCAGGATCTTGGGAAGCACAGAGTCCTGGCAGGAGCTGAAGCCCGTGTTGCTTGAACGTTTTGAGGGGCTCAGAGTGGCTGCTCGTGAGTATCGGGAAGGGGAAAATAAAGAGCAGTTTGCTGTGGTCAGATCCAAAGAGCAGGGAGAGCTTGCCTTTACGAATAAATCAGACCCGAATAAAAGGGTTTTCATGACGGAGTTCGGCCTTCAGCAGTCACCCATAGTGATTGGGATGACGTTGGGGCATGAGTTATCGCACCTGAAACTGGATACTCATGACATTGTTTATTATGAGAGAGGGCACCGGATCAACCCTAAAAGCAGTGAGCGAGGTGAAGCTGACAGGGTGGCGAAAGGTGAAGCCGATGTGCAGTTGGCTGATACCGCCAGTAAACGTGTTCCGGCGGATGTATTGAAGCGGATTTTTGATAGCAAAGAGAGTGCGGGTATTCAGCAGGCTTTGCAGGATAACCCGGCGTTAAGGAGTCAGGCGCTATTGAATAATGCGGACACCCTGGTGTTGTTGGTGTTTGCGTTCGGTCACTCAGCTGTTTGGAACAAGCAGTTGGGTCTCTGATGAGTCGGGCCGTGTTCGGGCATTGGGCTGTAAGTAGGTCAATACCATTTATCGGTTCTGTCATTTCTGACAGTAGTCGGCAACGTGGATCAGGTAGTTACTGGATTGACGCACCCTACGAAGAGCCTGAGCCATGTCGAGACTGACGAGCGGTATTCACACTCACACACCGACGCTGGCGGTGGTTGATCCCCGTGGTCTGGCGGTGCGGGTGGTTACTTATTGTCGTTCCGTCGAGACAGCGGGGCCTGAAGAGCGGATCAACCGCAGTGCCTATGACGCGATGGGGCGCCTGACCGAGCAATGGGACTCGCGGCTGTGGGCGCTCCGTGCGGAGGATCACGAAGCTCCAGCCAACCTGGTCAATCGTTACTCACTGTTCGGGAAGGTACTGAGTTCGATCAGCGTCGATGCGGGTAAGCGGGTCAGCTTGTTCGGCGATGGGGATCAGCTTGTGCAAACGTGGGATAGCCGGGGTAGTGAGCGGCGGATTGAGTACGATAATTTACTGCGACCACTGGCCATTTCCGAGCAGGGCGAAGGCGAGACACCGCGTTTTACCGAGCGTTATGAATACGCCGATGGCAGCGCCGAATTCGCCCCTCACAACCAATGCGGGCAGTTGATCCGACACGATGATCCTGCGGGTACTTTGATGTTGGATGACTACGCCTTGACGGGCGGAGTGCTTGAGCAGACCCAGCGCTTTCTGAGTGCGCTGGAATCACCGGATTGGCCGCCAGGGCTGCCGGAGCGGGATGCGCTGCTGGAGCCCGTGGAGCAAGCGGCAACCACCGCGACGTATTTCAACCCGCTGGGCGATGTGCTGGAACAGACCGACGCCAAGGGCAATCGGCAACTGTTCGACTACACCATGGATGGCCAGTTATTGGCGAGCCATCTGCAACTGAGCGGTCAGGACACACCTCAAACCCTGGTCAGCGCCATTGCCTACAACGCCTACGGCCAGGTTGAGCAGGAAACCGCCGGTAACGGTGTGGTCAGTACGCTGACCTATCGCCCTGAAGATGGTCGTCTGACCCGGCTTCAGGCTCGACGTGGAAGTGAAGTGCTGCAAGATCTGCGTTACGACTACGATCCGGTGGGCAATGTGCTGAGCATTGAAGACGGGGCTTTGCCGATTCGTTATTTCGCCAATCAGCGGGTTGAGCCGGTCAAACACTATGACTATGACAGCCTTTACCAACTGATCGAAGCGACCGGTTGGGAGGCGGGCGCCGCCAGTCGAGGACCGGGTTTCAATCGCTTCGACGATCCGGGTGCAGTTGCCAACTACCACCAAACTTATCGCTATGACGCCGGTGGCAACTTACTGGAGTTGGTTCATGTCGGTCCGCAAAGTCACAGCCGCAAGCTGACGGCGGCGCGCTACAGCAATCGTTGCCTGCCTGAGCAGAATGACCGGCCTCCCACCGAAGAGGAGATCGCTGCCGCTTTTGATGGCAACGGCAATCTGCTGGAGCTGCAACCGGGACAGGCGATGAGTTGGGACCTACGCAATCAGTTGCGCGAGGTACGACCGGTTGCGCGTGAAAGTGCTGACGATGATCGCGAGCTGTACCTGTACGGCGGTGATGGGATGCGGCGGCGCAAGGTCCGTTCTACCCAGACCAAGGGTCGCTCACTGATATCGGAAGTCCGCTACTTGCCGGGCCTGGAAATCCGCACCCGTGAAGGCACGGGCGAAGTGTTGCAGGTGATCTGCGTGCAGGCCGGACGCAGCGCCATGCAGGTACTGCACTGGGAAACCGCTCCTCCGTCCGGCATCGCCAACGATCAGTATCGCTACAACCTGACCGACCACCTGGGCTCCAGCAGCTTGGAGCTGGATAGCGAGGCCGAGGTGATCAGCCAAGAAGCCTATCACCCCTACGGCAGTACGGCCTGGTTTGCCGGACGTAGCGAGGTGGAGGCGAGTTACAAGACGGTGCGTTATTCGGGCAAGGAACGAGATGCTACAGGGCTTTATTACTATGGCTTCAGGTATTACGCGGCGTGGTTGCAACGCTGGATTAATCCGGATCCGGCAGGGAGTCTGGATGGAAGCAACCGCTATCGAATGGTCAGAAATAATCCAATGGCCTATAAGGATGAATCAGGGCTTTTTGGTTTTGCTGATCTTTTTGGGACAGGCGGAGATGATTTTAACAGACCTCATGATTTAGCCGTCGAGCTCGATCGTTATGTTGTGCGAAAAGCAGATGTTGCTTATAGCGAGTCCTATTATGATCACGGTGATCGGGAAGGGGTTTTGTTTAGATGGAGCGCCCAGGAGGAGAGTTTTTTTCCAAGTGCGTCCGAGCAATCTTCAATGGAGGAACATGGCGACTACGCCAGGGGCTTTCTGAAGGATTTGATAAGGGTCGATTATACCTTGTCCGGTGGAAGTGGCACGGGGTCGGAGTATAAGATTTTTCTGCATTCCAGCGATTATCAAATACCTGCCGGTGTTTCAGAGTTCGAGTTTCTCGAAGGTACATTGGAGCGACTTTCGGAAAAAATTGTTGATCCTTATGATCGTGCTCGTCTATCTGAGGTTGCAAGTCAAGTAAACTTGGTACCAACAGCCAGGGTGGCTCTGGAGCATTCAGAGATGAACAGGTATTTTCTGGCTGCCGGAGGTCTCGTCGGTCATGACATAGTCTTGCATTCTGACGAGACAATAACGGTGCGCTCAAGAACGGGTTATAAGGTGGCGGATTCGGAGACAGATGAAATTGTGGAAGGTATCCATTTGTCCGCCGTAGGTGAATCAAGGATTGGTGTTCTTGACGGGCGCCTGAGCCATGAGGCATTACGTAATGAACCACGTAATTATAGCTACGAACTTAGATATGAGGTGCCAAAGACGGTGACTGATACGCCTCGTTCCAGGAGCAGAATGAATCCCCGTAACTGGTTCCGTGGCTAACGCCAAGGTCGGCAAAAAACACCCCCGCACCCACCCACTGCGGATAGGGGGAACGCAGCCAGCGAGACGGGGGTGAGTGGAACACTGTAGGTTACTGGGCGATGGTTTTCACCTCCTGCTCCGGCGCCGTCGAACGCCCATACACATCCTCAAACCGCTCGATATCGTCCTCACCCAGGTAGCTACCGGACTGCACCTCGATAATCTCCAGCGGAATCTTCCCCGGATTACGCAGGCGGTGCACCGAAGCAATCGGGATGTACGTCGACTGGTTCTCGCACAGCAGAAACACCTTCTCGTCGCAGGTCACCTCGGCCGTGCCGCTGACCACGATCCAGTGTTCGGCGCGGTGGTGGTGCATCTGCAACGACAGGCAGGCCCCCGGCTTGACCGAGATGTGCTTGACCTGGAAACGCCCGCCCATGTCCACCGAGTCATAGGAACCCCAGGGCCGGTAGACCTCGCAGTGGTTCTGGGTTTCGCTGCGGCCCTGTTCGTTGAGGGTGTTGACCATCTGTTTCACGCCCTGAACCTTGTCCTTGTGGGCGATCATCATGGCGTCCTTGGTTTCGACCACGACTATGTCTTCCAGGCCGATCACCGAGACCAGCTTGCCGTTGCCGTGGATCATGCAGTTGCGGCTGTCCTGGATCACCACGTCGCCCTTGCTGACGTTGCCGTTTTCGTCCTTTTCATGCACGTCCCACAACGATGACCAGCAACCCACGTCACTCCAGCCGGCGCTCAATGGCACCACGCAGGCACGCTGGGTTTTTTCCATCACCGCGTAGTCGATGGAGTTGTCCGGGCACTGGGCGAAGGTGGCTTCGTCGAGGATCACGCCGTCGCCGTCCCGGGTGCTGCGCTCCAGGGTCAGCAGGCAGGTGTCGTAGATGTCCGGGTCGTGCTTTTTCAGCTCTTCGAGGAAGCGGCTGGCGCGGAACAGGAACATGCCGCTGTTCCAGAAGTAACCGCCGGCTTCGACGAACTCGATGGCGCGTTTTTCATCGGGCTTTTCGACGAATTGCGAGACTCGGCTGACGCCTTCCGGCAGTAGCGCGTCGTTGCTCGACTTGATGTAGCCGTAGCCGGTTTCCGGTTTGGTTGCCGGGACACCGAACAGCACCATTTCACCGCGCTCGGCGGCTACCGTGGCCAGGGCCAGGGCGCGTTGCAGGGCTTTCTGGTCTTCGAGCACGTGGTCGGCGGGGAGGACGAGCATCAGTTCGTCGCGGCCCTCGTTGACCAGCAGCATGGCGGTCAGGGCCACGGCCGGGGCGGTGTTGCGGCCGAAGGGCTCCATCAGGATGCGCTGGGTGGTGAGCTGACGGCTGCTCAGTTGTTCGTTGACGATAAAACGGTGGTCCAGGTTGCAGACCACGATGGGGCTTTCCATGCCGTCGAATACCAGGCGTTCGAGGGTTTGCTGGAACAGCGTTTCCTTGCCGGTAAGGGCGAGGAATTGCTTGGGAAACTGCTTGCGCGAAAGCGGCCAAAGACGTGAGCCGCTACCACCTGAGAGGATTACTGGAATCATGGTGTTACTCCTTTAAGCGATCTATGGGTTAGAGCTACTGCGTTCTGTCGTTTCACTCTTGTTGTTGTTTCGGGCCGGACGGTCACTGATCCTGAGAACACCCGTATCTGTAGGAGCAGGGCTTGCCCGCGAAGCTTTTGGCGCCCTCAAGGACGCCTTCGCGGGCAAGCCCTGCTCCTACAGGTCGGCGGTGTTCGTGGGGCCTGTTTTCGTCCGGCGAATTCATTAGCGGGTCGAAACCGGGCGCTTGACCCACACCGGCGACAGGTTGCTGCCGTTTCCCGTGACGTAGAGCACCGCCGCTTCGCCGCGCTCCAGGGCCACCGGCTTGAGGTCGCTGACCTTGGTGCCGCCGTCGTACAGCGCAAAGCTGACTTTCACCGGGTTGATCTCGCGCTCGCCACGGCCCTTGGCCGCCACAGCCTGGACCACGTCGGTCTTGCCGTCGGCGGTCTTCAGGGTCAGGGCCTTGTCACTCAGGTTCTGCACTCGCACCAAGGACTTCTGCTTGTTCTTGAACGGCGGCTCTTCGATCAGTTGCGGCTGGCCGCCAGCGTTGTTGACCAGGGTGTAATAGTGGTCGGCGGCCAGTTTCAGCGGCAGGGCCTGGCTACCGACCTTGGCGCTGTAGTCGCCGCCGGGCATAAAGCTGAAATCACTGCTGGCCAGCGGGGCGACGTCATTGATCGCGGTGGCGCCGATGGTGGCGCTGACTTCCTGGTTGCTGGCGTTGTAGATACGCACAAAGCTCGAGCCTTTCGGCGCGACCGGGCCGTACAGCGCGGCATCTCCACCCGCCCAGACCGGCAGGGACAGCAGGCTCAGGCCGGCAGTCAGGGCCAGGGTTTTGACCATGCGCGGTTGAGTGTTTTTACGAGTGATGTTGAAGGTCATGGTAAGTACCTCTTTCAGTTTTGCGCCCGTATAGGCGACTCGGATTTAGATGTGTTCTGGACCAGGTTCTGTTGACGGATTCCAGCGGCTTTCAATTGCGCGACCCACTGCGGGTCGGCATCGCCGATTTCGTTGTTGACCGGCAGGTAGCGCTCCGGGAATTCCCAGATCAGCAACTGCGGCGGGCTGTTCTTGAAGGCGTCGCTTTCCAGGTAGGCGAGCATCGGCAGGATCGGGCCGTGGCCGTCTTCGGCGTAATTCACCACGTCGCGGTGCAGGGCCTGTTTCAGCGCGCCGACGAAGTTCCAGTTCGGGTTGGCGCTGTAGCTGGTGCCGATCAGCGCCACCGGGACTTCGGTGTTGGCGAACAATGCGTCTTCGCCGGCTGGCTGATCGTCAACCGCGCGGGTGGTGCGTTTTTCCAGGGGCTCCTGGGGCGGCATCAGGTTGCTGAACAGCGGGTCCAGCGGCAGGAACAGGGTCAGGTCGCCCTTGTGCTGTTCGGTCTTCTCGGCTTCGGTGACAAAGCGCTGCGGCTCGCCACTGAGCGGGGCGTGCTGGCTGATGGCGTCGGCCAGTTGGGTCGCGGCGATTTGCGCGCCGTCCGGGGTCCAGTGGGTGTCGGTGCGCAGGAACACTTGCCGGCCTTGGTCCTTGGCCTGTTGCAACGGACCGAGCAGGTCGGGGGCGAGGATCCGGTCGGCGGCGACCCGGGCGTGGAAGTCCTGGTAGAGGTTGGCGTGAATGCTCGCCGGACGGACATCGCCCAGGTGTTCCGGGTACAGGCGGACCTTGGCCGGAACGATCGCCATCACCAGCTTCACGCCCTTGGCCTTGAGGGTCTGGCGCACGCCTTCGACCAGCGCGTAGTTGCCTTGCAGGTTCTGCTGCTCGCCGGCGATGGGGTTGAATTCCTCGTCGCTGTAGAGCCACTGGTCGCGGCCTAGCACCACGCCGGGACGGCCTTCGTTGAACAGCTTGAAGTCCAGCGCGGCCCAGAGGTTGGTGCCCAGGCGCTTGATCGGGAATTCGCCGTCGTAGCGGGTTTCCACGGCCTTGCTCCAGCGCCCGTTAAGGAGCGTGGCGTCGGCGTTGGTGCTGAAGCCGATAAAACTGCGCAGCGACCACAGCCCCAGCGCCAGCAAGGTGGCGAGGAACAGGGCGATGTAGAGGATGCGTAATGAGCGGGTCATGGTCGGCTCCCTCAGAACTGGAAGTAAAGGAACGGCGAGAAGCTTTGCGCCGAGAGTTTGAGAATCGAGGCGATAAACAGCAGCAGCACCAGGGTGCGCATCAGGTAGCGCGGCCAGTCGGCGACCCAGTAGGCCGGTTGCACCTGGGCCTCTGTGCCGACGCTGTAGCCGGGTTCATGAATGCTGCCGGCCGCTTCGCCGGGGACGGCCTTGATCAGAGCGGGTTGCGCGGTGGCCGGGCCGTCTGCGGGTTTGGCTTTCGTGGCGGGCGGGTTGCTGTAGAAGTCCCGCAGGCCGAAGAACGCCAGGGTCGCGTAGGCCAGCACCAGGGTCGCCACTTGCAGGCCGGTAAGGCTGGCGCGGTTGAGTTCCGACAGCGACCACTCGCCGAAGCTGAACATGGCACCGTACATGCGCGCGGCGACATGGAGGTTTTCCGAACGGAAGATCACCCAGCCCATGATTACCAGCAGGAAGGTCAGGGCCCAGCGGATCGGGTTGAAACGCCGTGGCGAGGTGTCGATGCCCAGGGCTTTTTCAATCGCCAGCCACAGGCCGTGCCAGGCACCCCAGACGATGTAGGTGAGGTTGGCGCCGTGCCACAGGCCGCCGAGCAGCATGGTCAGGAACAGGTTGCGGTAGGTGGTCAGCGTGCCTTTGCGGTTGCCGCCGAGGGTGATGTAGAGGTAGTCCCGCAGCCAGGTCGACAGGCTGATATGCCAGCGCCGCCAGAACTCGGTGATCGACTGGCTGATGTAGGGCTGCTTGAAGTTCTCCATGAAGCGGAAGCCCATCATCAGGCCCAGACCGATGGCCATGTCGCTGTAGCCGGAGAAGTCGAAGTACAACTGCGCGGTGTAGGCCAGGGCGCCGAGCCAGGCATCACCGGTGGTCGGGTGTTGCAGGGCGAAGCAATGATCGGCGACCACCGCCAGGGTGTCGGCGATAAAGACTTTCTTGATAAAGCCCTGCATGAACCGCGTGGCGCCCTCGGAGAATTTGTCGAGGGTGTGGGTGCGGTTGTTGAACTGCTCGGCGAGGTCGCGGAAACGCAGCACGGGGCCGGCGATCAGGTGCGGGAAGATCGCCACGAAGGCCGCGAAGTCGATCAGGTTGCGGGTCGCCGGGGTGTCGCCGCGGTAGACGTCGATGATGTAGCTGATGGACTCGAAGATGTAGAACGAGATGCCGATCGGCAGCAGCACGTGGGTCAGGATAAAGGGTTCGAGACCGAACGAGGTCATGATCGCGTTGAGGCTGTCGACGCCGAAGTTGGCGTACTTGAAGTAGCCGAGGATGCCCAGGTCGACGGCCACGCCCAGCAGCAGCCAGCGTTGTGCCGGTTTGCTGCGCACGCCGGCGGCACCGACCTTGAGGCCGATCCAGTAGTTCCACAGGGTGACGCCGGCGAACAGCGCCAGGAAGTCGACCCGCCACCAGGCGTAGAACACGTAGCTGGCGATCAGCAACAGCAGGTTGCGATAGCGTTGCCCGCTCAAGTAGTACAGGCCGAGAAAGATCGGCAGGAACAGGAACAGGAATACGTTGGATGAAAAGACCATCCCGAGCTCTCCTTGTTTCGTCAACGGTCAAGGGCCGAAGCCCCCCCAAACCCCCCATGAAATCCAGGAGGCTCTACAACATTTGAATCAGTCCCAGCCTCCCCCCTTTCACTGTGGAAACCCATGCCCCTGTGGGAGCGGAGCTTGCCCGCGAAGCTTTTGGCGTTCTTGAGGGCCCCTTCGCGGGCAAGCTCCGCTCCCACATAAGCTGCGTTCCCACAGGAGAGTGGGAGGGCTGGTGTTACGGGCTTTTGTTGCCCTTCTCATGGGTAGGGTCGTAGACCTTGGTCAGGTCGCCGCCCAGGCGGAAGGTCTTGAACGGTTGCATCGCATGTTTGTGTTCAAGCACCTCCGGCGCGCATGTGTAGAGGCTGCAGTAGGGTTCCAGCCAGGCAAATTTCGAGTCGACCTTGAGGTCGGTCATGTCCTGTTCCTTGCCGTTCCTGGCCTGGAACTCCTCGGGATCCTTCACGCCGGCCAGCACCCGATCACCCAGGCGCTTCAGAGCACCATTGTTTTCCTGACGCAGATCCACACCATTGGCCAAGGCAAAACTGGCAATCATCGCCAACGGCGGCAACGCATAGTTGTGATAAGCCAAGGCCCGCTGTTGACGCTTGAGCTCATTGGGCAGGAACCCCTGTGCATCGACCTGGTTGGCGCCGATCTTGTATTCCTTCACCGACCAGTCGAACAGGTCGCGACGGTCGGTGGCGATTGCTGTCGCCATCACCGACCAGGCCGCCCAGTACGAGTGGTTGTTGGTTTTTTCCAGCGGCAGGTTGTCCCAGTCGCTGATCACTTGGTCGGCCATCTTGCTGAACCAGGCCTCGATCAGTTGCGCTTCCTTCTGGTGGGTCGCCAGCGGACGGGAGTCGGAGAACTTCAGGCGGATATAGGCCGAGGCCATGCTGCCCAGGGCCCATTTGCGCATGGACTTGCCGGTGTGGTTGAAGTCCTTGGACATCAGCGCATCGGCCTGGGCCCAGGCGGTCAGCCAGTTCAGGGTGCAGCTCAACTGTTCCGGGCGACCGTCGCGCATGAACTGCATCACCCGCTTGCTGGTGCCGCGTTCCATCCTGGTGATGTCGGAGGTGGTGTCGCGAAAGGCTTTTTCCGACTGCACATTCAGTGTCGAGCGGGCCTTGTCGGAACCCTCGTATTTGCTGCGGAACTGCAACGAACCGGTGTAGGGCGGGGGCATGCTGTCGCAGCCGTCGCTGTTGTCGCCGGTCTTGATCTTGTCGATGGCGGCCAGGTAGCCCTGGGGTGGACGCAGTGGCGCGGCGGCCTGGGCCGAACTGGCGATGATCGCCAGGCCGAGCAGCGAAGGGGCAAGCAGTGTGCGCAGTTTCATCGGTAGGCTCCTCATAACCCGGCCTGTGCCACATGGGGCTCGGCGCTGGGGAATACGTTGCGTTTGCAGATCTTCGCCTCGACTTGCTGCGGCGCGGTGCCCGCTTCCGGGCCCTGGACTTCGACGGCCAGTAGGTTCTGGTTGGCCCAGTCTTCGTCGGTGCGCAGTTCAAAGGCGAAACGTCCGTCGGTGTCGGAGGTTTGCGGTTTCTCGATCTTGATGTCCTCGTGGCGACCGTTCATGTACCAGAGGGTGGCGTGCAGGGTTTTCACCGAGGTGTCGGCGAAGCGGATATCGACCTGGTGCCCGCTGTTGCGCAGGTCGCGGTTGTTGCTGTTGACCAGCAGTTCGTTCTTGCCCGTCTTGAGCGTGCTGCTGGCGCTCATCTCGGCGGTCTTGCCTTCACAGCCGTTGTCGAGCAGGGCCATCATCTGCCGGTAGATGGTTTCCTGGTCGAGGCGATACAGCGGCGAGAATTCCCAGATCAGCACTTTCGGCGGGGTCTTCTGGAACGCCTCGCTGCCCAGGTACTGCAGCATCGAGCCTTCCAGGCCGCCGCCGGGGAAGGCGACGTTGAGGATATCGGCGCCGATGTACTGCTGCAGGAAGCCGGCGAAGTTGTAGTTCTTGCCGCTGTGGCTGGTGCCCACCAGGGTGATCCGCGGGTTGCCGGCATCGCCGAACAGGTCGCTGTCCGCGGCTTCGCCCTTGGGCTCGGTGCTGAACTGTTCCATGTACTGGATCGCGTAGCTGGTGCCGCAGAGCTGGCCGGCCATGTTGTGCAGGGTGCCGGTCTTGCCCATGCGCCCGGAGACCGTGGTCTCGAATTCACGGTGGGGAATGTCGGCAAAGCCCGGCATTTTTTTCACCGTCTCGGCGACGATCTTCGCGGTGCGCTCGGCGCCGTACGGGGTCCAGTGCTGGTCGCCACGGAAGTAGAAATCGTGGGCCTGCTGTTCGTTGGTCAGCGGCGACAGGTCCGGCACGTGGTAGCCCATCTTGGCGAAGCGCCCGAGCATCGCCTGGTAGTTGCCCAGGGCTTTTTCATAGTCGAACTTGGCACGCTCGGCCGGGAACAGTTTGTTGCGATCCACCAGGCCACGGGTCGGCTGGTAGACCACCACCAACTCCACGCCCTTGCTCTTGAAGGCATCGTGCAGTTGTTGCAGGCGCCGGTAGCCGGCGGGGCTGGTGTCGAACTCGGTGCGCAGGTCTTCCTGGGTGCGGAACAGCCAGTCGCCCTGGGCCTGGACCAGGGTGGTGAAGTTCTGCTGGTAGCGGCTGACGTAGTTCTTCGCGTCATGGGCCGCCGGGCATAGGCTGCAGCAGGGCTCGGCGCTGAAGCTCGGCGCCTGGACTTCCTCGGCCTTGAGGCTGCCGCTGGCGGCGAAGATCGCCGCGGCCAGGCCCGACAGGCCGAGCAGTTTGATCAGGTGTGGGTTCATAAAGGTCGTCCTCAATCCGGCAACGGTGTCTGGCGTTCGACGGGGTCGATCAGCACGGCTTTCTGCTGGCGCACCAGCAGGTCGAGAATTTCATCCTGGCGCTCGCCGAGAATCCCGCTGAAGCTGATGCCACTGTTTTTTGTCGGGGCGAGCATGGAGACCCGGTACAACTCGACACTCAATGGCGAGTCGATGGACAGCGGGCCGCTGCCGTTGCCGGCCAGTTCGCCACCGACCACGATCAGTGAAACCTCGGCATCGAACGGGTCGAGCTTGATGTCGCGGTCGGTGTCGCTCAGGTCCTTGATGTGGCCGTAGACCCCGGTCAGGCCGTTGGCCATGGCGACGTTCTCGTACAGGCGGATATTCACGCTGTTGCGAATGCGGATGCCGTGGCGCTTGTTGCCGATGACCTTGTTGGCGTAGATCAGGTTGTCGGCACTCTCGTAGAGGGTGATGCCGTCGGTGTGGTTCGTGTAGATCTGGTTGTAGGCGATCAGGTTGTTGACGCTGTTACGGTCGATCACCAGGCCGGAGAGGTGGTTGTCATAGCTACGGTTGTTGAAGATGAAGCTGTCGTTCACTTCCCGGGAAATGATGATGCCGTGTTTCTTCTTGGTTCCGTGGACGCTGTTGTCGGCGATGATCAGCCCGTGGGATCGGTCGTGGGGGTCGATGCCGTAGACGATGTTGTCGCGGTAGGTGTTGCCCTTGAGCACGAAGTCACGGGTCTCGTAGCAGTAGAAGCCGTACCACATGTCCGAGAACTCGGAACCGATGATCCAGCCGGTCGGCTCGGACCGCTTGAGCACCTGGGCCATGTTCGGCGTGTACTGGGAAATACTCACGCCGTAGGACTTGCTGTTGGCGTAGCCGAAGCTGGCCATCTTGCTGTTGACGATATAGGTCTCGGTGCCGCCCCAGGCCAGCAGGAACGGGCGGAACTCCTGGGGCGAACGGAAGGTCGCCGGGCTGTTGTCGGCTTCGCGCCAGCCGGTGATCCTGGTGTCGCGGATAAACAGTTGGCCGTCGTTGATCAGGAACGCGCCGCCTTCCTGGGACAGGCGCAGTTCCTGGGTCTGCTTGTCGATTTCAAGGATGCCCTTGCGCCCGACCACGATCGGCAATCTGGCCAGGAACACCCCCGGCGAGGTTTCGCTGATGTATTGCTTGGGCAGCTTTTTGCTCAGCTCCTTGAGGTTGATATAGCCGTCGTCGATAAAGATCGCCTGGGGAATGCCATGCTGACGGACCACCCATTCGGCCATCTTGTTGTCGCCGCCGATAAAGTCCTTGAGGGCATCTTCCTGCATCATCCGGCGTACGCTGATCTTACCCGGTTGGCTGCGCACGATCTTTGCCGCGACGGCCTCGGCGGTGTAGCCGCGCAGGTCCGGCAGCTTGGGTTTTTCCAGGTGCAGCGGCGCGGTCGGCGCGCTGCTGACGGTGTAGGTCTTGGCCTGTTGCAGTTCCTTGGCCAGGATCGGTGCGTGCTCGGTTTTAACCGGCGGCGCATCGACGCTGGCCAAGGCCGCGCTACTGACCAGCAGCAGGGCGCCGGCCAATACGCTGAGCGAGCCTTGCAGGGCGCTGTGGTTCATCTCGGTCACTCCCTTGGCGGTCTGCATCAGAAGCGCCAGATCACGTCGACAAACGCGCGGTGCATATAGGAATCGACGTTCTTGCCGTAGGCATCGCCGGGCTTGAACACGCCGCCGCGAAAGCGCACCAGCGCCGAAGGTTCGTCGATGGACTGGCTCAGGGCGGTCGGCAGCAGGCCTTGCTTGAAGTACCTGGTCAGCACCAGGTCGACTTCCTGGCCGAGGTCTTTCTTGCCGTTCTGCAACGGCAGCGAAGCGCTGGAGAGCAGGGCGCCGGTGGCGTCGTCGTAGTTGTTCTGCACGGCGTTGATGCCGTTGCTGCCGACGTCCTTTTGCCCGTCGACGCGCCAGAACTTGTGGTAGATCAGGCTCGCGTCATAGTCCTCGCGCAGTTGCCAGGAACCGAACAGGGTGGCGGTCTGCAGGTTGTTCATTTCGCCACGGAAGGCTTCGCCGAAACGGTGGGTCCGCGAACGGGTGCCGGTGAAGTTCGAGCGATTGCTTTCCAGGCCGTTCTGTTCGTAGTCGCCGCTGGCACGGGCATAGGCGGCGCCGACCTGCCAGTTCGGGTCGAGGCGCAGACGCACGCCGAGGTCGGTGGCCCAGCCGTTGATATGGCTGCCCTGGCTGGCATCCACGGGGCGGCTGCCGTCGGCGTTGAGCGGGTTGACGCTGTCGCGGTTACCGCTCATGCCGGTCAGGCTGGCCCAGTAGTTGACGGTGTTGGTGTTTTTGAAATTGTAGGCATCGCTGTCGGCTTCCAGGCCGAGCCAGGTCAGGTCGCCGTTGGCCTTTTTGTCCAGCGGGTCGGCGACGACGCCGGGTGTCGGGTAGTCGAGCTTGCCGTCGTCATGGGTGTGGTGGGCGCGTACGCCGAGCCACTGGCCGGGTGTCCACTGGTAGGCGACGTCGCCGTAGACATGCAGGCGGTCCTTGTCCTGGGGCGCGAGTTCGGTGAGGTCGGTGCGGTATTCGCTGAAGCGCTCGGCGGCGCCCAGGTTGGCCCGCAGCAGGGTGGTGTCGAAGCTCCAGTTCAGCGCCTCGATATTGGTGTCGCGCCATTGCCCGTCGTCATTGCGCAGGCGCTGGCGACCGAGTTTCAGCATCTCGCCCGGATAAGGGGTCAGGCCCTTGTAGCCGACCCAGAATTCCCGCAGGGCCAGGTAGCTTTTGTCCGGCTTGCGGGCGTCGTTGCTCGAGGTTTCCTGGCTGGCATCGGCCTGTTGCAGGGTGTCGGTTTCAATGATGTCGCTGGCGGTCACGGCCTGGCCCATGGCGTAGGCGCTCCAGTTGCCGCGCTCGCCGTAGACCCACGGCCGCAGGTCCAGGCCGATGCCGTTGACGTCGCCACCCTTGAGGGTGCCGAGGTCGCGGTCGTCTTCGGATTGACCGGTGATTTTCACTTCGAGGCCGAAGTTCTTGGTCTCGGTGATCGCCGCCAGGCTCGGGCAGGACCAGAGCAGGGCAAAGCTCAGGCCGATACCGGCCTTGACGAAAGGATTGAGAGTCATAAGGTTTTTTCCTCGCGGTCGCCTTCCTGCAGGACTTGTTGCAGGTCCAGCGGGTTGCGGCTCAGGGTCCCGCGCAGGCGCTGTTCCTGTTGCAACAGGCGCTGGGCATCGGGGCGTTGGGCAGGCGGCAGCTGTGCGTCGAGTTGTTGGGCCAGCTCATTGACCAGTGGGGTGTCCTGGGCTTTGGCCAGTTGACTGAACACGTAGGCATTGAGCGGGTCGGGCTTGGTCCCACGGCCCTGGGAAAACAGTTGGGCGATGGCGAAGTCGGCGCTGTTCTGGCCGTTGCGGGCGGCCTTGAGCAGGTGGTCGAGGGCCTTTTGCGAGTAGACCTGGCCGAGGTAGCCCCGGCGATAGATCTGCCCCAGGTAGTAATCGGCGGCGACTTCCTTGCCGACGGCTTTCTGGAAGTGCGCTTCGGCCTGTTTGGCATCGGCCGGCACCCATTTGCCTTCGTAGTAGAGCTTGCCCAGCAGCAGTTCGGCGCGGGGCTGGTCGGCGGCGCGGCCGTTGTCCAGGTATTCCATCATCTGCTTGACGTCGCCCAGGGCGGGGAAGTCGTAGAGCAATTGCGCCAGGCTGACCCAGGACGCCGGGTAGCCGGGGGCGATCTGCTCGAGCAGCGCTTGCGCGGTCTTTTCATCCGGCTGGCCGAGGCTCGCATCGCCGAGCACCCGGGCCACGCTGTCGACCCGTTGGGCACCGACCGCGCCACGGCTGTAGGCGGTTTGCAGTTGCTTGAGCAGGGCGGCCTGCTGGTCTGGCTGGGCGCGTTTCTGGTACACGGTGGCCAGCTCGACGTAGCAGATGTCGCTGCTGTTGAGCGCGCTCTTGCAGATCTTTTCCACCTCGTCCAGATGCTGGTCGTAGCTGTCCTGGGTGCGGTAGAGCAGCACTTGCGCCAGGCCCGCTTCCGGGTAGCCGGCGTTGCGCCATTGGCTGATCTGTTGCTGGGCGTTGACCTCGGGGAAGCTCTGGGGGAATTGCAGGTAGAGCATCGCCAGGGCGATCAGGGTGTTGCCTTCACCATTGGCGAAGGCCTTTTTCAACAGGCCTTCGGCTTCGCGGTGTTCGGCTGCACTGGCGCCGGGCTTGGCCACCAGCAGGCGGCCCAGGCGGGCCTGGGCCCGGGACGAAGTGTCGGCGGCGGCGCGGTAGGTCGCTTCCGCCAGTTTGAGCTGGGCCGGATCGCGGCTTTCCACCTGGATATCGGCCAGGCCAACCTGTGCGTCGCTGTAGCCCAGGTCCGCCAGCTGGCGGTAATTCTGCTCGGCCAGGGCGGTGTCGCCGCGCTTGAGCGCTTCATTGGCCAGGCGCTGGTCCGGCAGGCCGGCGCAACCGGCCAGGGCGATGGCCAGGGTCAGGGTGCCCAGGGCGAGACGGCGCTGGCCGTGAGATCGATCGCGAGCAAGCTTGCTCCTACAGGCGATCGTGGCGCAGCCAGGAGCACGGACAACCGGCTCATCGTAGGAGCATTGCTCGCGACCGAGTGCAGGGCACTCGTAAGGGGGGCGATGGTTCACAGGCATGTCCTCCGCTTACAGACCAGCGGCCATGGCTTTGTCGATCAGCCAGTTCATGCTCGGCCCGCGGTCGCTGCTGACTTCCACCGGACGCCCGGCGAGGGTGCTGTCGAGGCGTTCGTCAGGCTTGATCAAAACGCGGATATCGGAGGACAGGTCGGTGCTTTTCAGGCTGGTGCTGCTGACGATCTTGCCCTGGCGCACCTGCTCTTCGCCGGCGATCTGGAAGTTCACCCGGGTCCCTGGACGCACGTCGCCGAACTGGCGATAGGAGAAGCGTGCCTCGACATTCGCCTCGCTCCCTTTCGGCACCAGTTGAAAGATCACATCGCCCTTGCTGGCGTATTGGCCATTGGCGACCAGTTGCTGCGCCACCGTGCAATCGCAGGGCGAGGTCAGGGTGCCGGTCATCTGTTTGCCGAATAGCTCCTCGACCTTGGCCGGCTCCAGCTGGTTGTCGTCGAGATGGCCCTTGAGCACGTCGAGCATGCTGGTGCTGAAGGTCGCCAGCGGCGCGCCCTTGGCGGCGACGCCGTCTTCCTGGATCAGGCTTTGCACGGTGCCGTCGCGGGGCATGGTGATGCTCATGCCCGGCACGCTGACCAGGCCGGCCTGGGCATGGCTGACGAAGTACAGGCCATACACCGATTTCAGGACAAAACCGAAAGCCGCGAGGCCGACGACGAAGACCCCGAGGCTGAAGGTCACGGCGCGCAGGCGACCGAACGGGCTCATGCCGCTGCCGTCGTCCTTTTTCTTGCGGGCCTTGGTGAAGTTGTCGCGCTGCAGGGTGGCGAGCACGTCGCCGATGTTGACGATGTCACCGGACAGGTGCGAGGTGATCAGGTGGCGCAGGGTGCCGATGTCCTGCTGCTCCAGGTTCTGGAACTGGCAACCGACCCGGCCGCTCTGGCGGTCGTAGGAGCGCACCTGCAGCTCGACGTCCATGGCCAGGCCGAGGTTGTCGATGACAAATTGCAGGCGGCCCTTGTACACCTCGCCGAGCTTCAGGCTCAGGGCCTGTTGCGGCGGGACATTGAAGCTCAGGCCGCCGGCGGACAGGTCATGGACCCGGACTTCCAGGGGCTGGCTCTCGCTGCCGAGGAAGCGCAGCCTGGCCGGGATTTTCACCCGCGCATGCTGGCGCTGGGCTTCGGATTCGTGGACGACGTTGGCATTGACTTGGGAATTCATGGGTATAGCTCCATTAGCGAGTTCTGGCGGGTCGGTTCAAACCATGGTCATCAGCACGGCGACGAAAATGCTGCCGGCGGAGAAGGTCATGGTTCGGGACGACCAGGTGTTGAACCAGCCTTGGAAGCTGGCGAGGTCGCGGCTCAGTTTGGTGTCCTGGCGGGTCCAGGATTGACGGTCGAGGCGGAAGAACACGTAGATCTTCATCAGGGCGCCGACGATCTGGTTGTAATAGAGAATCACCGGGTAGGCCGGGCCGATGCCGTGCCCGGAACAGGCCAGCAGCAGGGTCAGGATCAACCGGGTCAGGCCGATCCACAGCAGGTAGGCGAGGATGAAGGCGATGCCGTACTTGAAGCTGGCGATCAGCGCCACGGTCAGCCCCAGCAGCGAGGTCCACATCGACACGCGCTGGTCGAACAGCACCACGCTGGTGAACAGGCCGAGGCGGCGCAGGCCCAGGCCCAGGGCCCGGGAGTTCTGCCGCAGGTTGTTGCCGTACCAGCGGTACATCAGCTTGCGGCTGGATTTGATAAAGCTCTTTTCCGGCGGGTGTTCCACGGTGTGGATCGCCGCGTCGGGCACGTAGAAGGTGTCGTAGCCCAGGCGCATCAGGCTGAACCAGCTGGATTTGTCGTCGCCGGTGAGGAACTTGAAACGGCCCAGGCGCCAGTGTTGCAGCGAGTCGCTTTCGACGTCGGCGATAAAGCCGGGGTCGGTGACCACGCTGGCGCGGAACACCGACATACGCCCGGTCATGGTCAGCACGCGCTTGGACAGGGCCATGGAGCACATGTTGATATGGCGTTGGGCGAAGCGCAGCTTGTGCCATTCGCTCATGATGTAGCCGCCGCGCACTTCGCAGAACTCGTTGGTGGTCAGGCCGCCGACATTGCCGAACAGCTGGAACCAGGGCACGGTCTTGCGCACCACGCCTTCACTGAGCACGGTGTCGCCATCGATCACCGCCACTACCGCGCGGTCGTCCGGCAGGTGGCGGGAAATGGCGCGAAAACCGAAGGCCAGGCCGTCGCGCTTGCCGGTACCGGCGATACGCACGAAGTCGAGCTTGACCCGTTCCGGCGGATTCATCTTCGCCCAGAGGCTCTTGACCAGCAGCTCATCGGACATTTCCACCAGGGAGCAGACCACGGTGGTGGGGAAGCCGCAGTCGATGGCTTCGCGGATCACCGAGCTGTAGACCTGGGCGGTGGTCAGGGCGTCGATGCGAAAGCTGGTGACCATCAGGAACACCTGGGACGGGTCCGCGGCCTTGCCCAGCTTGCGCACTTTGCGGCGCAGGTGCGGGTAGACGATGTAGAGGAAAATCATCCCGCGCACGAAATGGGTGGCGCCCATGGAGTAGCGCCAGATGCCCACGGCGCCGATCAGGAAGATAAAGTCCTTGGAGTCGGCGTCGAAGGTCGAGGTGGGCAGCAACAAGGCCAGGCCCATCAGCAAACTCAAGTAGAACAGCCAACCGGCGGCCTGGAGGAGGCCGTGTTTTAGCCTGTGCATAATCTGCATCCGTCTCTGTCTCGGGCGAGCCTGTCGGCGGGCTCGATGGGGTTAAGGCAGGCGAGGCGCCCTTTCGGACGCCATCGCCGGCAAGCCGGCTCCTACAGTGCGGAGTCGTACGTAACGCCTGTGTTCGGCCCCGTCCTGTAGGAGCCGGCTTGCCGGCGATCAACCGCGCAGCGGTTGGGTTGGTTTACCAACAGATACCTTCGGTCCGGCCACTCGCGCTGGTGGCCTTGGACATGAAGCCCACCAGGTCGATGACCTGTTTGCCGTGGGGGGCGTTCTCGGCCAGGGCGCGGAAACGCTCGTCACGGTTGCCGAGGATGATCACGTCGCTGTTGTCGATCACCTCGTCGAAGTCGGCGTTGAGCAGGGACGACACATGGGGAATCTTCGATTCGATGTAGTCCTTGTTCGCTCCGTGGACACGGGCGTACTCGACGTTCTTGTCGTAGATGCTCAGGTCGAAACCCTTGCCGATAAGCATTTCCGCCAACTGCACCAGCGGGCTTTCGCGCAGGTCGTCGGTGCCGGCCTTGAAGCTCAGGCCGAGCAGGGCGATGCGCCGTTTGTCATGGCTGGCGACGAGGTCGAAGGCGTTCTGCACCTGGCTTTCGTTGCTGCGCATCAGCGAGTTGAGCAGCGGCGAGTCGACGTCCAGGGACCCGGCGCGGTAGGTCAGGGCGCGCACATCCTTGGGCAGGCAGGAGCCGCCGAAGGCAAAGCCGGGGCGCATGTAGTACTGGGACAGGTTGAGGGTCTTGTCCTGGCAGACCACGTCCATCACTTCGCGACCGTCGACCCCGACCGCCTTGGCGATATTGCCGATCTCGTTGGCGAAGGTCACTTTGGTGGCGTGCCAGACGTTGCAGCTGTACTTGATCATCTCGGCGACTTCGATGTCCTTGCGGATGATCGG
Organism: Pseudomonas gingeri; assembly: GCF_013385425.1. Classification (GTDB taxonomy): domain Bacteria; phylum Pseudomonadota; class Gammaproteobacteria; order Pseudomonadales; family Pseudomonadaceae; genus Aquipseudomonas; species Aquipseudomonas gingeri_D. The sequence goes on from NZ_JACAQA010000005.1 coordinate 20,010, forward strand.
CGCGTCGAGTTCTTCGTAGAGGGCTTGCAGGACGTCACCGGAGGCACTGTCGAATTCGCCGATCACGGTCATCGGGGGGAAATCGTAGTCCTTGATCGCGGTGCTTTCGCGCAGGAACTCGGGGTTGACCGCGATACCGAAGTCGACCCCGGCCTTTTTCCCCGAGCAGTCTTCGAGGATCGGGATCACCACGTTTTTCACGGTGCCCGGCAGCACGGTGCTGCGGACCACGATGGTGTGGCGGCTGGTCTTGTCCCGCAGGACAAAACCGATTTCGCGGCACACCGATTCGATGTAGTTGAGTTCCAGGTCGCCGTTCTTCTTGCTCGGCGTGCCGACGCAGAGCATCGACAGGTCGGTGGCGCGAATCGCTTCGGCGAAGTCGGTGGTGCCGCGCAGTCGGCCGGTGGCAATACCCTGGGCCAACAGGGCTTCCAGGCCGGGTTCGACAATCGGCGATTTGCCGTTATTGATCAGGTCGATCTTGTCCTGGGAGATATCGACGCCAACCACATCATGGCCCCGTGCAGACAGGCAACCGGCGCAGACTGCACCGACGTAACCCAAACCGAATATGCTGATGCGCATTGTATTTACCTCTATCTTGATCACGCCATTAAATGGCCGAAGTTGATGTTAGTTAGTCAGCGTGGCGCACTCGCAGGGCGGCCCAAAGAGGTCGCAGCTGCGAATGCAGGCATATAAGTGTCGAGTGGCTAAATAATTGCACTCAAGTTGTGCGCAGCGTGGCCTTGTTATTAGGGGCATGCCCTTGAATACGGCCGGCCTTCCACGGGAAGGCCTTTGCCAGCGTGCCTAGTGCCTGCTTGTATCCACGGAAAAATTATTGTGGATCAACAGGTTGTGGCCGCCGCGCAACGGCTTTGTCTGAGGGCCTGCCTTGGCCTTTGTAGGGGATATCATGGGTGCGTATCTCCTGTCCTTTACTGTCGGTTGAAAGTGTGGGGCGCGGTTGTAAGTCGCTGTTGGCAACTTAAACATTTCATCTCGCCTCCATGTAAGTCTTCTCTTACAAGCTCTGTGAGAATCGTTACGGGTGGTATGAGCAATGTTTCGGAACATAAGTTCCAGTCCGCTCATCCTGTTTCCTGAGAAACCTGGAAACAGGATGAAAGATGGCACGGCTTCATATTGATAGCACTTTCCGTTTCGCCCTTTAGTTATGGGGATTGAAAATGCCGAGATGGTGGTTTGCCACTATGGAGAAAAAATTTGGTGCCACTACTCAAAAAAATTTTAAATGTCGAGTGAAAGAATTTTCATTGTTGTAACGGTCGATTTATTGGCGTCAATAAATTGGGTTTTGGGGGTATTGCAGGAAAGATGTGGAGATGAATCGTCGGGGTTACACGTTGCGTGTAGTGCGCCGAGTGGGGCAGGGCATCAGATGTGTTGGTCTGGGGGGATTGTGGTGTTTGTGCTGGCCTCTTCGCGGCGGTGCGGCGTCCCGACAAGCCCTGCTCCTACAGTTATCAGTCGTCCATAAATTTTGTGTGCGACATAAACTTGTAGGAGCAGGGCTTGCCCGCGAAGAACGGTAACGCGGTACTACGACGAACTGCGTTACTCCGGCGCCCGATCGCGCAAAAACACCAGATTGTCCACCTTGGACAGTTCCGCGCTGAACCGGTAGCCCTGTTCGTCGAACGCCTTCAATTGCTCAGGGTTCTGGATACGTTCCCGGATCACAAACCGCGCCATCATCCCCCGGGCCTTCTTCGCGTAGAAACTGATGATCTTGTACTGGCCGTTCTTCTGGTCGCGGAACTCGGTGTTGATGATCCGCGCGTTCAGGGCTGAGCGTTTGACCGCCGAGAAGTACTCGTTCGACGCCAGGTTCAGCAGCACCTCGTCCCCTTGTGCGGCCAGGGCATCATTGAGCCATTCGCTGATGCGCGTGCCCCAGAAGGCATAGAGGTCCTTGCCCCGGGCATTGGCGAATTTGGTGCCCATTTCCAGGCGATAGGGCTGCATCAGGTCCAGCGGGCGCAACAGGCCGTAGAGGCCGGAGAGCATGCGCAGGTGGGTCTGGGCGTAGTCGAAGTCGGCGTCGCTGAAGTCTTCGGCGTGGAGGCCGGTGTAGACGTCACCCTTGAACGCCAGCAGCGCCTGTTTGGCGTTGTCCGGGGTAAAGGCCGGGTTCCAGCTGCCGAAACGCGCGGCATTGAGGCCGCCGATCTTGTCGGAGACGTGCATCAGCTCGCTGATCTGCGCCGGGCTGAGGGTGCGCAGTTGCTCGATCAACTCCTGGGAGTGGTCCAGGTACTGCGGTTGGGTGAAGCGCTGGGTCACCGCCGGTGTTTCGAAATCGAGGGTCTTGGCGGGGGAAATCACCATCAGCATGAAGTCGTCTCCTTTAATCGTCGGAGGATTCTAGGGGGTTGGGCGGTTTGACTCCACCTATGATGGCGATAGGGGCGACACAGGATCGGCTATAGTGCGCGGCGGGTTCTGAAATGGAGGCACCCTTTTGCGTATCGTTCTTTTCTTCTCGGCCCTGCTGGCCTGCTTCGCCGCCGTTGCCGCGCCGAACGACCCCGCGACCCTGGATCGCAGCACCTGGCCCGAGCAACTGAGCAGCCCGGCGCTGTTCGATGTCGCCTCGCGCGCGCAAATCCTGATGTTCGCCCATCTGCTGCTGGTCAGCGAACTGCTCGACGAGCCGGCCCTGAAAAAGCGCCTGGGCCTCAAGCAGATCAACATGACCGCCATCGACGCGGTGCGCCAGCGCATGTGGCAGCGCCTGCTGACCAGCTACAACGCCGCCCAGCAGAGCTGCGACGAGGATGCGTCCTTCTGTTTCTATGTCGTGGACATGGACAGCCTGCAAAAAGCCGCCGGCAAGTTCCGGGTCGCCGATGACTCCTTTTATGTCCGCTGGGCCGACCCGGCCCGGGCATTCAATGAGCGTTACCTGGACGAGCAACTGCGCCTGGCCGCGCTGTTGCCGCAGACCAGCAGCGAAATCCAGTTGATGGGCGACCACGAGCGCAATGGCGAGGGCTTCAACGACCGCCTGTTCCTGCTGACCTTCGACGGTGGACCGACCATAGCCCAGGGCAATACCGATGAATTGGCCGACTACCTGCGCAAACAGAAGATGAGCGGCCTGTTCTTTGTCCTCGGCAATGCCTTGCAGGCCCGCCTGGACAAGACCTCGATGCCGGCGGTGCGCGAGCTTTACCGCCAGCAATGCGTGGGTGTGGAAGGCTGGCAGTACCGTTCCCACAGTCAATGGCAGGACTGGGAGGATTCGATCCTGCGCAGCATCTCGTTGGTGCAGAGCGCCTTGCCGAACAACTATGCCGCGCTGTTCCGCCCGCCTTACGGGCAGCGGCGGGCCGACGGCGCGGCGTTTTTCAAGGCCCAGCACTTGCAGGTCGCCTTGTGGGACATCGATTCGGCGGATGCCACCGGCAAACTCAGCGCCGAGCAGTCCGCCCAGCGGGTGATGACCTTGATGCTGCTCTGGCGCCGTGGCGTCATCGTCTTCCATGACACCCAGGACAAAGCGCGCACGGCGTTGCCCTGGCTGCTCAAGCAGACCGCCGAAAGCGGGATCGGCTGGCAGGAGTGCAAGGAGGCGTTTCGTTAGAGAGGGAAAACCCAAGTGCCCGTATTTGTTGGGCCGGGGAAAAAACAGGCGATGATTTCAGTGCAGGCGGACTTCCGACTTTAACGGTGTGCGGGCCCCTCGCCAAGGGCTATTCGTCAGCTTGAAAAATAAACTTCAAAAAAACGTCAAAGTGCTTTTTCCTGTCATGTCTTTTGCGGTATTACGGAGTCAGACCGCCGAAACCTGCGACACAGGTGGCGTCTTACAAGACCCTACTTGTGCACAGAACGCCTGCCCCTTCACAGGCGAATTCGGCGGTCACTTCGAGGCGCATCACCGTCAAGGTATTGCGTCGACTGGCTCCCACAAAGGTGACCGAGTATGGATGATCACGGACGCACTCCTTCTTCCAACCAGCCTATCCTTTACGTGCTCGATACCAACGTACTGATCCACGATCCAAACGCCCTGCTCAATTTCGAAGAACACCATGTCGCCATCCCGATGACCGTGCTCGAGGAGCTCGACAAGCTCAAGGGCGGGCATCACAGCGTCGCCGCCGAATGCCGGCAGGCGATCCGCCTCATCGACAAGACCCTGGGCGACGCCAGCCCCGAGGATGTCGAGCTGGGCGTCCCGATCCAGCGTGGCAAGAGCGGTCCCAAGGGCCTGCTGTCGATCCTGATGAGCAAGCGCAGCGAACCGAACCTGGTGCTGCCGGAGCACCTGAACGACAACATCATCATCAATCAGTTGATCGATCTGCATGCGCGGGACAAGGACCTGCGCCTGGTCCTGGTGACCAAGGACATCAACATGCGCCTCAAGGCGCGCGCCTGCGGGATCGCGGCCGAGGACTACAGCACCGACCAGTTGGTCGATGACGTGTCCTTGCTGCCCAACGGTTATCACGACGTCAAAGGCTCGTTCTGGGACCGCGTCAGCAAGGTCGAGACCCGCCAGGACCATGGCCGCACCTGGCACCAGGTGCAACTGACCGACAACCTGCCGGCGGTGCACGTCAACGAATTCATCATCGACGAACAAGGCTTTGTCGGTTGGGTCAAGGAGATCCGCGCCGATGTGCTGGTGATTCTCGATCTGCATCAGGAACCCCTGTTGCACCAGGAAGCCTGGGGCCTGAAACCGCGTGACATCTACCAGAGCCTGGCGCTGTTCGCCTTGCTCGATCCGGACATCCACCTGGTCAACCTGACGGGTGCCGCCGGTTCCGGGAAAACCATCCTGGCCCTGGCCGCCGCCATCGAGCAGACCATGGTCAGCAAGCGCTATCGGCGCATTATCGCGACCCGTAGCGTGCAGGGCCTGGACCAGGAAATCGGCTTTCTACCCGGCACCGAGGCCGAGAAGATGGAACCTTGGCTGGGGGCGATCACCGACAACCTCGAAGCCTTGCATATGGATGACGAAAGCACCCATGGCAGCGTCGACTACATCCTCAGCAAGGTGCCGCTGCAGTTCAAATCCCTGAACTACATCCGCGGTCGCAGCTTCCAGCAGAGCCTGATCCTGATCGATGAGTGCCAGAACCTCACGCCGCACCAGATGAAAACCATCATCACCCGTGCCGGCGCCGGTTCCAAAGTGGTGTGCCTGGGCAACCTGGCACAGATCGACACCCCTTACCTGTCCGCGACCAGCTCCGGGCTGACCTACCTGACCGAACGCTTCAAGGACTTCCCGAACGGCGTGCACATCACCCTGCAGGGCGTGCCGCGTTCGATCCTGGCCGAATACGCCGAATCCCACCTGTAATCCCATCCACACCCAGGGGCGGCCAAGCGGCCGCCCTTTTTATTAGCCCTGTCGCGCAAAGCTGACCCGCAGGTTTACAATCGACGCTCCTGATCAGGAGTATCGCTGTGCTGACTCATCTCGATTCCCAAGGTCGCGCCAATATGGTCGACGTCACCGACAAGGCCGTGACCTTCCGCGAGGCGGTGGCCCAGGCCCGTGTGCGCATGTTGCCCGAGACCCTGCAAATGATCGTCAGCGGCGGCCACCCCAAGGGCGATGTGTTCGCCGTGGCGCGGATCGCCGGTATCCAGGCGGCGAAGAAAACCTCCGAGCTGATTCCCCTCTGTCATCCGCTGATGCTCACCAGCGTCAAGGTCGAGCTGAGTGCCGACGGCGAGGATGCCGTGCGCATCGTCGCGCGCTGCAAGCTGTCCGGGCAGACCGGCGTGGAGATGGAAGCGCTGACGGCGGCCAGTGTCGCGGCGCTGACGATCTATGACATGTGCAAGGCGGTGGACCGCGGCATGATTATCGAAAACGTCTGCCTGCTGGAAAAGCTCGGCGGCAAGAGCGGGCACTACCTGGCGGATGCGCCATGAAGATCGTGGTGAAGTTCTTTGCCCGTTATCGTGAAGTGCTCGGGATGGATGAGTTGGCGGTGGAGGGGGACTTCACCTGCGTCGATGATGTCCGCCGGTTCCTGCTGTTACGAGAGGACACACAGGTCCTTGGCGAACAGAACCTGATGTGCGCGCGCAACGAGGACCTGTGCTCCCTCGCCGAGCCGTTGGCCGATGGCGACGAAGTGGCGTTTTTTCCCACGGTTACCGGAGGCTGAAATGGCGATTCGTGTGCAGGCGCAGGCGTTCGATCCGGGGGCTGAGGTCAATGCCCTGCATGCCGCCAACCTGGGGATCGGCGCGGTGGTGAGTTTTGTCGGCTACGTGCGCGATTTCAACGACGGGCGTGAAGTGGCGGGGATGTTCCTCGAGCATTATCCGGGGATGACCGAAAAGGCCCTGGGCAAGATCGTCACGCAAGCCCGTGAGCGCTGGCCATTGCTCGGGCTGGAAGTGCTGCACCGGGTCGGCGCCCTGGAGCCGGGTGAGCCGATCGTGTTTGTCGGGGTCACCAGTGCCCATCGTCAGGCCGCGTTCGATGCCTGCAATTTCGTCATGGACTACCTGAAAACCCAGGCGCCATTCTGGAAAAAGGAAAACACCGCCGACGGCCCGCGCTGGGTCGAGGGGCGCGTCAGCGACCAGGCAGCGGCAGAGCGCTGGAAGTAGTGGTTTGCGTCTATGAGATCGGCGCAGGCCAATGTGGTGCTCCCGAGTCTTGCATTGTTTGAACCGGCCTCTTCGCGGGCAAGCCCTGCTCCTACAGTGCGGTGTCGTACACAAAGCCGGTGAACGACCTCACTTTGTAGGAGCAGGGCTTGCCCGCGAAGAGGCCCTCGAACCTTACGCCGCCCATTCGGGCACCCTCAAACATTCATCCGTGCATGGCTTTCTGACAGAGTGCACGCATTTGTTCGTTGACGATTTGTACTAATAAGTCCACGATGGATTTATAAGTACAAAATAGCGTTATCGTCTTCCTTCTACTGTCTTGCCACAACACCTCAAATAAAGAGCGGGAGTTCCAGCATGAAGAAGTTCACCCTGATCGGCGGCCTGGCATTGGGCCTGCTGGCCAGCAGCACGGCGTTTGCCGCCGAGCCGACCTTGCGTATCGGTATCGAGGCGGCCTACCCGCCCTTTGCTTCGAAGACCGCCGAAGGCACCATCGTCGGTTTCGACTACGACATCGGCAATGCCCTGTGCGCGCAGATGAAGGTCAAGTGCGAGTGGATCGAAGGCGAGTTCGACGGCCTGATCCCGGCCTTGAAGGTCAAGAAGATCGACGCGGCGCTGTCGTCCATGACCATCACCGATGAGCGCAAGAAGTCGGTGGATTTCACCCACAAGTACTATTTCACGTCCTCGCGCCTGGTGATGAAGAAGGGCGCGGTGGTGGATGACAAGTACGCCAGCCTGAAGGGCAAGACCGTCGGTGTGCAGCGTTCCACCACCACCGACCGTTACGCCACGGAAGTCTTCGAGCCGTTGGGCATCAAGGTGATGCGCTACAGCAACAACGAAGAAATCTACATGGACCTGGCGTCCGGGCGTCTGGACGCGATCTTTGCCGACACCATTCCGCTGGACGATTTCCTCTCGATGCCGCGCGGCGCCGGTTACGCCTTTGTCGGGCCGGAGCTGAAAGATCCGAAGTATGTGGGCGAGGGTGCCGGGATCGCGGTGCGCAAAGGTAACACCGAGCTGGTAGGCAAACTGAACAAGGCCATCGACGGGCTGCGCACCAGTGGCGAGTACCAGAAGATCGAGGGCAAGTACTTCAAGACGGATATCTACGGCGACTGATGGGTAGCACCGTGGCGTAATTTCAATATCCGTTACTTAAGGCTGAATACGGTCCTGTAGGAGCAGGCGGTCCGGCGTCCCGGCTTGCCCGCGAAGGGGCCCTTGAGGCCGCCAAAAACTTCGCGGGCAAGCCCTGCTCCTAAAAGGTTCGGTGTTGGCATCCATATCGGCTATTCACATCACATTGACGATGGGGAACCCTCAAACCTCCGCCTTCAACGCCTTCAGGTGTTTGTACACCGTCGCCCGCCCCATATTCAGCACATTGGCCACATAGTTGGCCGCGCTCTTGCCCTTGAACGCGCCCTCGGCGTGCAACGCCAGCACCAGTTCGCGCTTGTGGTCGCGGGTCAGCAGGTTCAGTCCCAACTGCCGCTGACGCAGCCAGCTGTGCAGGAAGGTATTGATCCGCTCCTGCCAGTCATCGCGAAACAGCGCATCGGGCTGCGGGATCAGTTTGTTCGGTGAGAGGAACAGATCCAGCGCCGCCCTGGCGCTTTCGAACAGGGAAATATTCAGGTTGATGCACAGCACCGCCAACGGCGTACCCTGGGCGTCGTGCAGTAGGGTGCTGACGCTGCGAATCTTCTGGCCGTCCCAGTTGAGTTTCTCGTAAGGACCGATATTGCGCTCGTTGATGCCTTCCTCAAGCATGTCTTCCAGCGCCGCGTCATCGCCGATCTCGCGTTTGGAGATGTTGTTGGCGATGTAGTCGATCCGTTGCGTGTGCAAGTCGTGCAGCACCACTTCGGCATGGGGGAAGAATAACGTGGCGATGGCATCGGCGATCGCCCGGAAGTTATCCAGGGCGGGAGCCTGTTTGGCTGTCATGGTGATTCTCCAGGCAACTTCAGCATCCTTGGGGGGGAGCCGAAGGAAAACAGCTGGTGCGGTGATCCGGTCGCCTCGCAGGAGGTTGGCCTGATCACCGAGCGGCGAAAGGGTAGCGCCCCGGGTACGGGCGTACTAACGAGTGTGCCGCAATCAGCGCCAGTCGTCATCCGAGACGGGCAGGGGAAAGCATCGCGGCGTCGAGTCCGAACTGCGCGAGCTGCTCGGGCAAGGCTTCGCCACGCACCAGCGCCGCGCTGGCCTGGCCCATCGCTGGTGAAGTCTGGATGCCGTAGCCGCCCTGGGCCGCGACCCAGAACAGGCCGGGGACCAGGGGATCGAAACCGGAAACCAGGTTGCCGTCGCTGACAAAACTGCGCAGGCCGGCCCAGGTGCGGGTCGGGCGGCGGATGGTCAGGGTGGTGGCTTCCTCGATCTGGTAGATGCCCGTGGCGATATCCAGTTCTTCGGGCTGCACGTCGTGGGGCTCGACCGGGTCGGCGTTGGCCGGCGAGCCGAGGAACATGCCGGCATCCGGCTTCATATAGAAGGACTCGTCGAGGCTGACCAGCATCGGCCAGTCGTGGTTGTCCAGGCCTTCGGGCGGCGCGAAGATAAAGGCCGCGCGGCGCTTGGGCTGCAAGCCCAGGGGGCGGGCACCGGCCAGTTCACCGATCTGGTCGGCCCAGGCGCCGGCGGCGTTGATCAGCACCTTGGCGCTGAAGGTTTGCCCGGCGGTCCGGACCTGCCACAGACCGTCGGCATCGCGCTCAAGGCCAAGGACTTCACAGTCGGTGTGAATCTCCCCCTGCTGGCGGCGGATACCACGCAGATAGCCCTGGTGCAGGGCGTCGGTGTCGATGTCGCTGGCGCTGGGGTCGTAGATCGCCCCGTGGACTTTTTCCCGGCGCAGGATCGGCAGGCGGGCACAGGCCTCGTCGGCGCTGAGCAGCTGCATCTCGGGCACGCTGGCCTTGGCGCTGAGGTATTGCTGTTGCAGTTCGTCCGGGTCGCCGCTGAAGTCCACGGTCATTTCGCCCCGTGGGGTGAGCAACGGGTGTTCGGCGAAGCCGGGCGGCGGGGCGTCGAAGAAAGCCCGGCTGGCGAGGGTCAGGGCGCGCACCTGGGGTGTGCCGTAGGCAGCTGTGTAGAGGGCGGCGGAACGTCCGGTGGAGTGATAGCCCGGGTGCGATTCCCGTTCGAGCACGATCACCCGGCCATGCCGGGCCAGCCAGAAACCGGTGGAGGCGCCGGCAATGCCGCCGCCGATGATGATGAAGTCTGCCTGGTTCATTCAAGGCCTCCTGCTGGGGTCTAAAGGCTGTATGCGTAACCTGTGGGAGCTGGTGTTCAGCTTGCCTTGTGATGCAGATGATAAAGCGCATTGGCCAGGGCGATGTCTTCCAGGCCCAGGCCGATGGAGCGGAAGAACACATGGCGTTCGTACGTCGGCCGGGGTGTCTGCTCGCTCAGCAATTCGGCCAGGTCGCCATGGATCTGCCCGGCGTCCCAGCCGTGCTGGCTGGCGGCAATCAACATTTCTCCAGCCGAACCCGGTGTGGTCTTGCGATAGTCGCAGTAGACCTGCATGTCGCTCAGGGCCTGCGGCGGCACCTCGTGGGCGCGCACGGCATTGGTACTGATGGAGGTGATCAGCGCCGGTTTGCGCAGTTGGCTCGGGTCGATCACCGGGGTCGCCGAGGAGGTGCAGAGCAGGATGACGTCGGCGTCGTCCAGGGCTTGCTCCAGGTGTTCGACGATCCGCAGACGGGGCTCGATGTCGTTCAGGCGTGCGCGCTTGTCGGCATTCACATTAGGCGAGTAGAGGCTGATGTCCTGCCAATCGCGCAGCCCCTTGGCGTAGTGCAGATGGGCCTGGGCCACCGGACCGCTGCCGACGATGGCCAGGCGTTTGGCGTCCAGCGGAGCCAGGGTGTCCACGGCCACGGCGGTGGTCGCCGCAGTGCGCGCGGTGGTCAGTTCGCCGGCATCGCAGAGCAGCAGCGGCTGGCCGGTCTGCATGGACATCAGCAGGGTCCAGGCGGTCACCAGCGGACCTTGCTCGCGGACGATATAGGGCGAGGTCTTGACGCCATAGACCTGGTCGTCGGCCAGCACACCGAGGTAGTTGATAAAGTCGCCGGCACCCTGTGGGAACTCCACCAGCTGCTGCGCCGGTTGCACCGCCTGCCCGGCCGCCAGGTCGCGAAACAGTTTGCGCAGGATCTGCGGCACGTCGATCTGCTGCAGGAGTCGATGGGCCTGCTGGCTGTCGATCACGTAGGGGGTGTGGCCGGACATGGGGTGCTCCCGAATGATTTTTATAAACTAATTTGTCCATTATGGACTTTTAGTTTAATTCGGCAATCTCCGGACGAAAAAAAACGCCGCCGGGTATCGGGCGACGTTTTGTCGTGCAGCGTGCCTTTCGGCCTGGGCGATCAGGCCGGACGCTGGCGCACCACTGGCCGCAACAGCTCGGTGGGTGGCATTTCACAGCTGATCTTGTGCCCCAGCAAGGCCTCGATCGCCGGCAACTGGTAGGAGTCGTCTTCACCGGCGAAGCTGATGGACACGCCGTCGGCGCCCGCTCGTCCGGTCCGGCCGATGCGGTGGACGTAGTCGTCCGGCACTTCCGGCAGGGTGAAGTTGATCACGTGGCTGATGCCGTCGATATGAATCCCGCGCCCGGCCACGTCGGTGGCCACCAGCACGCGGATCTTGCCTTCGCGGAAACCTTCCAGGGTCTTGATGCGCTTGTGCTGCGGCACGTCGCCGGACAATTGCGCGGCATTGACGCCGTCGCGTACCAGGCGTTCCTCGATCCGCCGCACTTCGTCCTTGCGGTTGGCGAAGACCATCACCCGCTCCCAACCATTGTCGGTGACCAGGTTGTAGAGCAGCTTGTACTTGTCGGCACCGGCCACGGCATAGACGTGCTGTTCGACGTTGGCGTTGGCCGGGCTCAGCGCTTCGATCTCGACAATGGACGGGTCGGTGGTCCATTGCTTGGCCAGGTTCATCACGTCTTCGGTGAAGGTGGCCGAGAACAGCAGGGTCTGGCGTTCGTTCTTCGGCGGGGTCTGGCGGATGATCTGCCGGACCTGGGGGATAAAGCCCATGTCGAGCATGCGGTCGGCTTCGTCCAGGACCATGACTTCGACCATGTCCAGGTGCACTTCGCCGCGCTGGTTGAAGTCCAGCAGGCGGCCAGGGGTGGCGACCAGGATGTCGCAGTGACGGGCTTCGAGCAGCTTGAGCTGTTTGTCGAAGTCCATGCCACCGACGAACTGCATGACGTTGAGGCCGGTGTATTTGGTCAGGTCGGCGGCGTCCTTGGCGATCTGCACCACCAGCTCGCGGGTCGGCGCGATGATCAGCGCCCGCGGCTCACCCATGTAGCGTTCTTTCGGCGGTGGGGTCTGCAACAGCTGGGTGATGATCGAGATCAGGAACGCGGCGGTCTTGCCGGTACCGGTCTGGGCGCGACCGATGGCGTCCTTGCCGGCCAGGGTAAAGCCCAGGACCTGCGCCTGGATCGGCGTGCAATAAGGGAAACCGAGGTCCTGGATGGCGTGCATCAACTCGGGTGCCAGCTTGAAATCGTGGAAGCGGGTCTTGCCTTCCTGGGGCTCGACGACGAAGTCCTCGAGTTTCCAGGGTTTGACGGGAGGCTTCGGCGCTCGTTCACGGCGCGGTTGCTCGGCTTTCGGCTGTTCGACGCGTGGCGCCTCAACCGCCGCAGCGGGCTGTTCCGGGATGGCGGCCGGGGCTTTCGGTTTGGCGACAGGCTCGGCGCGCTCCGCAGGTTGGCCGTGGTGGCGGCTATCGGAGCTGGAAGTAGGGGCGCTGGAGCCTGGTGCGAGCTGCTCAGCCTCGCTTTTACCGAATATTTTTTTGAGTGCTTTGAGCACGGTCATCTCGTTAATTTGGTTAAGGAATGTACGCCGGCCAGTGTAATGCAAGAATCGGGCGCGGCGTAGTGCGTTACCGATATCAGCGCAAACGAGCGGCCAGCCAGGTACCGATGTCCCGGATTTCCTCGGGTAACACTTCGTGGCCCATTGGGTATTCCTGCCATGTCACGGTGACATCAAGGCGTTTCAGGTGCTCATAGGCGGTTCGACCCATGGCGTTCTGGACCACCTCGTCATAGTGGCCATGCAGGCAGAGGGCCGGAATTCGCTGTTGGCTGGCGGAAAGCTGCAGGGAATCGCTGAAGGTCGGGGCGTAGGTCGAGAGCGCCAGCACGCCGCCGAGGGCGCCTTGCCACCTCAGGTAGGCGGTGTGCAGCACCACGGCTCCACCCTGGGAAAAGCCCGCGAGGAAGATCCGCGAAGGGTCGATACCCGCAGCCCGCTGGGCTTCCAGCAATTCGATGACGGTCGCTGCGGATTCTTCAAGCTCTTCAAAACTGATCGAACGCGCCGGGCTCATGGCCTTGATGTCATACCAGCTGGGCATGGCGTAGCCGCCATTGATGGTCACGGCGCGGGTCGGCGCCTGGGGCAGGACGAAGCGCGTGCTCGTCAGGCTCTCCTGCAGCGTCTCGGCCACCGGCAGGAAGTCGTAACGGTCGGCCCCCAGGCCGTGAAGCCAGATAACACAGGCGTCTGCGGTCTTGGCGGGGTGAATGATCAGCGGCTCAGTCATGTGTGCTCCATTAGTGTGCGTGCGCTCCAGATGTGTGCGCGGTGATGGTGCGTAAAGAGTGGATTTGTTAATAAAATGTCGCGTTGTTGAACGTTTTTCTATTGACCTGTGGCTGAATCGCTTTAGCCGCCACTATGGTACGGGCTTTGCTATGGGAGAACCGAGTGAATGCATTCACCCCTGGCGGTAACACTATCAGTCTACCGCTGGCCGTGGGATAGCAAATGAATCCGTCTCGGCGGGTTCAGATTCACGTTCGCCGAGGGCCGGCAGGGCTTTAGCGAATCTGGAAAGGGCTGAGGCCCGTTCGGCCAATTTGGTGGGCGGTGAGTTTTACAGACGGGAGACTTTCTCCTACTAAACTCATAGCTCAAGTCTTTAGCCGCTTGACCCAAAAAAAAGCCAGCACGGGTTAACAACGCCTCATAAGGGTGCGGCTAGACTCTAGCTCCGACACAACAAGAGCAACTGGAGGTTTGAATGAAGATGTTGAAATCCACCCTGGCAGTCGTGACTGCAGCCGTCGTACTGGGCGTCAGCGGTTTCGCGCAAGCGGGCGCTACCCTGGATGCCGTACAGAAGAAGGGTTTTGTTCAATGTGGCGTGAGTGACGGCTTGCCGGGCTTCTCGGTGCCTGATGCTTCCGGCAAGATCGTCGGTATCGACGCTGACGTCTGTCGTGCCGTGGCCGCTGCCGTTTTCGGCGACGCGACCAAGGTCAAGTTCAGCCAGTTGAACGCCAAGGAGCGCTTCACCGCGCTGCAATCCGGCGAAATCGACATCCTGTCGCGTAACACCACCATGACCAGCTCCCGCGACGCCGGCATGGGCCTGAAATTCCCGGGCTTCATCACCTACTACGATGGCGTCGGCTTCCTGGCCAACACCAAACTGGGCGTGAAAAGTGCCAAGGAACTGGATGGCGCGACCATCTGCATCCAGGCCGGTACCACCACCGAGCTGAACGTGTCCGACTACTTCCGCGCCAATGGCCTGAAGTACACCCCGATCACCTTCGACACCTCCGACGAAAGCGCCAAGTCGCTGGAATCCGGTCGTTGCGACGTACTGACCTCGGACAAATCCCAGCTGTTCGCCCAGCGCAGCAAGCTGGCTTCGCCGAAGGACTACGTGGTACTGCCGGAAACCATCTCCAAGGAGCCTCTGGGCCCAGTGGTACGTAACGGCGACGACGAGTGGCTGGCCATCGTGCGTTGGGTCGGCTATGCGCTGCTCAACACCGAAGAAGCCGGTATCACTTCGAAAAACGTCCTGGAAGAAGCCAAGTCGACCAAGAACCCGGACGTTGCTCGTCTGCTGGGTGGCGACGGCGAATACGGCAAGGACCTGAAGCTGCCGAAGGATTGGGTCGTCAAGATCGTTTCCCAGGTCGGTAACTACGGCGAGATCTTCGAGAAAAACCTCGGCAAGAGCACTCCTCTGGAAATCGACCGTGGCCTGAACGCTCTGTGGACCAAGGGCGGCATTCAATACGCACCACCTGTGCGCTGATTGACCTATCGCCCGGCAGGCCAACTGCCGGGCGATGTTCTTGTTCCGTTTTTCCTGGGGCACTTCATGCAAAATAAAATCGGCGCACCCAAGCAGAGACTCAGTCTCAGCGACCCCAAAGTGCGTGCGTGGCTATTTCAGATCATCACGATTGTCGCGGTGGTCTCGTTGGGCTGGTACCTGTTTCACAATACCCAGACCAACCTGCAACACCGAGGCATTACCTCGGGGTTCGGCTTTCTTGAGCGCAGTGCCGGTTTCGGCATCGCTCAGCACCTGATCGACTACACCGAATCGGACAGCTATGCCCGGGTGTTTGTCATCGGCCTGCTCAACACCCTGCTGGTGACCGTGATCGGCGTTATCCTGGCGACCCTGCTGGGGTTCATCATCGGCGTCTCGCGACTGTCGTCGAACTGGGTGATCAACAAGCTGGCCACCGTCTATATCGAGGTGTTCCGTAACATCCCGCCGTTGCTGCAGATCCTGTTCTGGTACTTCGCGGTATTCCTGACCATGCCGGGACCGCGCAACAGCCATAACTTCGGGGATATGTTCTTCGTCAGCAGCCGTGGCCTGAATATGCCAGCGGCTATTGCTTCCGCGGGGTTCTGGCCGTTCGTGATCAGCGTCGTGTTGGCCATCGTGGCCATCGTGCTGATGAGCCGCTGGGCGACCAAGCGCTTCGAAGAAACCGGCGTGCCGTTCCACAAGTTCTGGGCCGGCCTGGCCTTGTTCCTGGTGATCCCGGCATTGTGTGCCCTGGTCTTCGGTGCCCCCGTGCATTGGGAGATGCCCCAGCTGCAAGGGTTCAACTTTGTCGGCGGTTGGGTATTGATCCCGGAGTTGCTGGCCTTGACCCTGGCCCTGACGGTGTACACCGCGGCGTTTATCGCCGAGATCGTACGCTCGGGCATCAAGTCGGTCAGCCACGGCCAGACCGAGGCGGCGCGCTCCCTGGGCCTGCGTAACGGTCCGACCCTGCGCAAGGTGATCATCCCGCAAGCCCTGCGCGTGATCATTCCACCGCTGACCAGCCAATACCTGAACCTGGCGAAGAACTCGTCCCTGGCCGCCGGTATCGGTTACCCGGAAATGGTTTCGCTGTTTGCCGGTACGGTGCTGAACCAGACCGGGCAGGCCATCGAAGTCATTGCCATCACCATGAGCGTGTACCTGGCGATCAGTATCAGCATTTCCCTGCTGATGAACTGGTACAACAAGCGCATTGCGCTGATCGAGCGGTGAGGAAACGCCCATGAGTTCGCATACTTTCAAACCCGACATGCCACCGCCGAGCAACAGTATCGGCGTGGTGGCGTGGATGCGGGCAAACATGTTCTCCAGCTGGCTCAACACGCTGCTGACCCTGTTCGCCTTCTACCTGATCTACCTGATCATCCCGCCGCTGCTGCACTGGGCCATCCTGGACGCCAACTGGGTCGGCACCACCCGCGCCGACTGCACCAAGAGCGGCGCCTGCTGGGTGTTTATCGAGCAGCGTTTCGGCCAGTTCATGTATGGCTACTACCCGCCCGTGATGCGCTGGCGCGTGGACCTGACCGTGTTGCTGGCGATCATCGGCGTGGCGCCGTTGTTCATCCCGCGCTTCCCGCGCAAGGCGATCTACGGCCTGAGTTTCCTGGTGCTGTACCCGATCATCGCCTTCACCCTGCTGCGCGGCGGTTACCTGGGCCTGCCCAGCGTTGCCACCACCGAGTGGGGCGGCCTGATGCTGACCCTGGTCATCGCCACCGTCGGTATCGCCGGGGCCTTGCCGCTGGGGATCATGCTGGCGTTGGGACGGCGTTCGAACATGCCGGCGGTGAAGGTGGTCTGCGTGACCTTCATCGAGTTCTGGCGTGGCGTGCCGTTGATCACCGTACTGTTCATGTCCTCGGTGATGCTGCCGCTGTTCCTGCCTGAAGGCATGAACTTCGACAAACTGCTGCGGGCGCTGATCGGCGTGATCCTGTTCCAGTCGGCCTATGTCGCCGAAGTGGTTCGCGGTGGCCTGCAAGCCATTCCCAAGGGCCAGTACGAAGCCGCTGCCGCCATGGGCCTGGGTTACTGGCGCGCGATGGGCCTGGTGATTCTGCCGCAAGCCTTGAAGCTGGTGATCCCGGGGATCGTCAACACCTTGATTGCGCTGTTCAAGGACACCAGCCTGGTGATCATCATCGGCCTGTTCGACCTGCTCAACAGCGTCAAGCAAGCCGCTGCCGACCCGAAATGGCTGGGCATGGCCACCGAAGGCTACGTGTTCGCCGCCCTGGTGTTCTGGATTTTCTGTTTTGGTATGTCCCGCTATTCCATGCATTTGGAACGCAAGCTGGACACAGGCCACAAGCGTTAGGAGTTTTGTCATGAGTGAAGCGATCAAACAGCCTGTGGGTCCTGAAGGCATTATTCAGATGCAGGGCGTGAACAAGTGGTACGGCCAGTTCCACGTGTTGAAAGACATCAACCTGAACGTCAAGCAGGGCGAGCGTATCGTCCTCTGCGGCCCGTCGGGCTCGGGCAAGTCGACCACCATCCGCTGCCTCAACCGTCTGGAAGAGCACCAGCAGGGTCGCATCGTGGTCGATGGCGTGGAACTGACCAACGACCTCAAGCAGATCGAAGCGATCCGTCGTGAAGTCGGCATGGTGTTCCAGCACTTCAACCTGTTCCCGCACCTGACCATCCTGCAGAACTGCACCCTGGCACCGATGTGGGTGCGCAAGATGCCCAAGCGCCAGGCGGAAGAAATCGCCATGCATTACCTGGAGCGCGTGCGTATCCCGGAGCAGGCCCACAAGTTCCCGGGCCAGTTGTCCGGTGGTCAGCAGCAGCGTGTGGCGATTGCCCGTGCCTTGTGCATGAAGCCGAAAATCATGCTGTTCGACGAACCGACTTCGGCACTCGACCCGGAAATGGTGAAAGAGGTTCTGGACACCATGATCGGCCTGGCCGAAGACGGCATGACCATGCTCTGCGTTACCCACGAAATGGGCTTCGCCCGTACCGTGGCGAACCGCGTGATCTTCATGGACAAGGGCGAAATCGTCGAACAGGCTGCGCCGAACGACTTCTTCGACAACCCGCAGAACGATCGGACCAAGCTGTTCCTGAGCCAGATCCTGCATTGATCGGCTGACGTTGAATGAAAAACCCGGACCTGGTCCGGGTTTTTTTTTGCCTGGGTTTTGTTGATCAGGTGAGTGAATGTTTCCCTTCTCTGGGGCTGGGTGGATGCCAAGGCGCCTTGCCTTCGCTGATGCTCTTGATGTCTTCGACCAGTTCAGGGTGTCGGTCCAGGAGATGCATCAGTACGAATAGAGGCTTTGGTGGATCGATTTCTGCCCTTTCATAGCGTGAGAACGCATTGTGCCCACCACCTGATAGCAGCTCCACTGCCGCGCGTTGAGTGAAGTGAAGTTTGCGGCGGATTCGCTTCATCTCGTTGGCGACTTCTCGCCTCGACTGATAGACAAGCTCGTCGCTTGCGTCTGAATAACGCTGGGCGCTTTCAGGATCAAGCTCGATCTCCGAGCAGGCCTCGCACTGCCAGCCGGACAGCCGGGGAACCGATTTTTTCAACGCTTTGAAGTCGACCTCGAAGTTCCGATCTTCAAACCAATGCATGGCGTTGTGCATGCCACAGCTGACGCAGTCCTGTCGTTTCATGACTCACTCTCCTTGAAGGAGATCACCGGAGGTCCGCCAGCAGGGCGGTAGCTCACTTTTATATAAATCAATTTGCCTGGGAGCGGATAGTGGTAAACGTCCTGCCAGATTCTGTGATCGGCGTAGGTGGTCATTGATTTATAAAGCATCCTTCTTTCCAACGATTTAATGATTTGCAGCATATCGGCGAGGGTGAACCCCATTTTTCTGCCGCCATCCCTGGCACTTAGCGTAAATGCTGTGGCGCCAAGTCTTGTCACGTCCGTCTTGATCGCCGCCAGATCGTAATGAGGTGTTTTCTTTTCCATAAGACACCTTTGATGTAGTAGAGCTTAAAATTACCCTTAAAGGGTAATTTTTAGATAGGCGGTGGATTCTCCATCTCCTGTAGGAAACGTTGGTTCTTGAACTCGCAGTCAGGTTTGGAGTAACCTTTTGGCTAATTCATCCTATGACTGGATGTTAGGGCGAGTTTCCATGTCTCAAAGCATTCCTCTTATCAAGCGCTCCCTGGTCGACCAGGCCCTGGAGCAATTGCGCGAACGCATTAGCCGTGGCACCTGGGCCGTGGGTGAGCGGTTGCCCACTGAACCGGAATTGGCCGCGGAGCTGGGCATCAGCCGCAACACCATGCGTGAAGCCCTGCGGGTACTGGCGTTTTCCGGATTGATCGAGATCCGCCAGGGCGACGGCAGCTACCTGCGGGCGACCATCGATCCGCTGGCGACCATGCAGGCGTTGTCGCGCTGTTCCCTCGACCAGGCCCGCGAGACCCGGCACAGCTTTGAGGTCGAGGCCGTCGGCCTGGCGGCGCTGCGGCGGACCGAGGACGACCTCAAAGGGCTGCGCGAGGCCCTGCATGTCTGCGGCGACCACTATCACGGCGATCTCGACAGCTACATCAGCTGTGACCTGGTGTTTCACCAGCGCCTGATCGACGCCGCGCACAACCCGATGCTCAGCGAGTTGTATCGCTACTTTTCCAGCGTGATCGCCGGCGCCCTGCGCCAGACCCTGGATATCTCCCCCCGTCGCCAATCGGTGTTCGACCTGCATGTGGCCATGCTCGAAGCGGTGGAGCAACAGGACCCCGAGCGCGCCAAGGCCTTGTGCCGGAGCTTGATCAATGAACCTTGAAAACGAGAGCCCCCTGTCCCGTGCTCCTGTAGAACCCGGTGCCGACTCGCGGCCTGTAGAGCTTGATCGACTGCTGATTGACGCCGAAGCCGATGACGATCTGGTTCAGCAACAACAACCCGTGCTGTGCCGGCCCTGGCTGTTGCTGCTGGGCCTGGTGCTGGTGGCCCTGAATCTGCGCCCGGCGTTGTCGAGCATGGCGCCGTTGCTCGGCGATGTCTCCCGCAGCCTGGGCTTGTCGGCGGCCAAGGCCGGTCTGTTGACCACCTTGCCGGTGCTTTGCCTCGGTTTGGCTGCACCTCTGGCACCGTTGCTGGCCCGGCGTTTCGGCAGCGAGCGGGTGGTGCTGGGAATTTTGCTGACCCTGGCCGGCGGGATCATCCTGCGCAGTTCCCTGGGCGAGTTCGGTCTGTTTGCCGGCAGTGTGCTGGCCGGTGCGAGCATCGGGGTGATCGGTGTGCTGTTGCCCGGTATCGTCAAACGCGACTTCGCGAAGCAGGCCGGGACCATGACCGGTGTCTACACCATGGCCCTGTGCCTGGGCGCAGCGTTGGCGGCGGGGGCCACGGTGCCGCTGAGCCAGTACTTTGCCGAAAGCTGGTCGATCGGCCTGGGGTTCTGGGTCGTGCCCGCATTGGTCGCGGCGATTTTCTGGTTGCCGCAGGTGGGGCAGAAACACGGTGCCCATCACGTGGCCTACCGTGTGCGCGGTTTACTGCGCGATCCGCTGGCCTGGCAGGTCACCCTGTATATGGGGTTGCAATCGTCCCTGGCCTATATCGTCTTCGGCTGGTTGCCTTCGGTACTGATCGGACGTGGCCTGAGCGCCACCCAGGCGGGGATCGTGCTGTCCGGCTCGATTCTGATCCAACTGATCAGTTCATTGGCGACGCCCTGGCTGGCGACGCGGGGCAAGGATCAGCGGCTGGCGATTGTCGTGGTCATGGTGCTGACGTTGGGCGGTCTGTTCGGTTGCCTGTATGCGCCGCTCGAAGGGCTCTGGGGCTGGGCGATCCTGCTCGGTTTGGGGCAGGGCGGGACCTTCAGCCTGGCGCTGACCCTGATTGTATTGCGCTCGCGCGATGCCCATGTGGCGGCGAACCTCTCGGGCATGGCCCAGGGCATCGGTTACACCCTGGCGTCCATGGGGCCGTTCGCGGTGGGGTTGGTGCATGACCTCACCGGGGGCTGGGAGGCACTGGGCTGGATCTTCGGCGTGATCGGCCTGGGCGCCATCGTCTTCGGGCTCGGTGCCGGTCGGGCGCGTTATGTCCAGGTCACCTGCAAAAAACTCTGAATCACCCCACACTCCCGGTATTCGGATCGCGAATGCCGATAGTCAGCCGGGCATTTGCAGACTATCGTGCAGGCGATCCTTTTACCTGCACGGAGCCCGTTCATGAGTGATGCCCACAGCGCGTTGATTACTGAGTTCTATAAAGCCTTCCAACGGCTGGATGCCGAGGCCATGAGTGCCTGCTACACCGAGGATGTGGTGTTCAGTGATCCGGCGTTCGGTGAGTTGCGTGGCCGTGATGCCGGCGATATGTGGCGCATGCTGGCCAGCCGGGCCAAGGACTTCTCCCTGACCTTCGACAATGTCCGTGCCGACGAGCGCAGCGGCGGCGCGCATTGGGTCGCGACCTACCTGTTCAGCCAGACCGGCAATACCGTGGTCAACGATATCCATGCGCGCTTTGTGTTCCGCGACGGCAAGATCTGCGAGCACCATGACCACTTCGACCTGTGGCGCTGGTCGCGTCAGGCATTGGGGACCAAGGGCTTGTTGCTGGGTTGGACGCCGCTGGTCAGGAACGCCGTGCGTGCCCAGGCCCTGAAAGGCTTGAAGGCCTTCCAGGCGAGCCGCTAGGTTCTGCTAAGATCGCGGCCTCAATAGCGATCAAGCCCTTTGTCACGTGAACATCAGCGAAACGCTCAGTGCCGAGACCGAGCCTGCGGTCAAACCCTGGTTTGTCTATCTGGTGCGGGCCGCCAATGGCTCGCTGTATTGCGGGATCAGCGATGACCCGCAGCGGCGTTTTGCCTCCCATCAAAGTGGCAAGGGCGCGCGCTTCTTCTATTCCAGCCCGGCGGTCGCGCTGGTGTATGTGGAGGCCTGCCGCGACAAGGGCGAGGCCCTGCGCCAGGAGCGGCTGATCAAGAAATTGCGCAAGAGTGCCAAGGAAACCCTGGCGGCGGGGTTCAGTCTGGAAGCCTTTGCTGCCGGGCGGAAATGAGCTGGGGCGTTTTTCCGCGTCTCATCGCAGGCTGCGCCTGACCGTGGCTGCAATTGACGACACTGTCATGCTCGAATATGATTGGTCCATCGAAGCGACTGACCGGATGAGATTGAGCGCTTCCCAGCGGTGAAAGCCGTAATCGCGCAAGGCGGTTCGAAAGTGGTGTCCGGATCTGTTTTATCGAATACGAAAAAGACGCTCATGGCGTCTTTTTTCGTTTCTCCCTCTAACGTTTGGTTGCGGTTTGTTGACGCAAGTAGACCTTACCGCACAGTAGTGCAAAGGCCATTGATCCTTTCAGGTTTGGACCGCCGCCTTTTCCTTCGTGGTAGGTTCTGAGATAGCCGATATCGAATGGGGCAGAATGTCCGTTGCCGCTTACCGTCAGGAATGACCGGCTCTCCAGCCGGATGCGTTTCGGCCTCCATTCCGGTCAAGCCGCCAGCTTACCCTGCCACGGTGGCCTTCGACTCCCTGGCAATTGATACCGTTGATGAGAGGGCATCAGGCTGGCTGGGTAGGCTGCTCACGATTTGCAGGCTAAGCTTCGGGTTCTTATTTGCCCGGCGGACTCCAGCATGTCTGAGTTGATTCTCCACCATTATGCGACCTCTCCCTTTGCCGAAAAGGCCCGCTTGCTGCTGGGCTTCAAGGGCCTATCCTGGCGTTCGGTACATATCTCGCCGGTGATGCCCAAGCCCGATCTGACCGCGTTGACCGGTGGCTACCGGAAAACCCCGGTGCTGCAGATCGGTGCCGATATCTACTGTGACACCGCCTTGATCGCCCGCCGCCTGGAACAGGAAAAGGCCACGCCACGGCTGTTCCCCGAGGGCCGGGAGCTGGTGGCTGCGACCTTTGCCGCCTGGGCCGACTCAGTGGTGTTCAGTCATGCGGTCAGTCTGGTATTCCAGCCCGAGTCGGTGGCGGTGCGCTTTGCCCGTTTGTCCCCGGAGCAGATCAAGGGCTTCATGATCGACCGCGCCGGCCTGTTCAGCGGCGGCTCGGCCTCGAAGGTTCCGTTGGAAATCGCCAAGCACCAGTGGCCGGTATTTATGGCGCGGCTGGAGCAGCAACTGCAGCACGAGGAGGGCGACTTCCTGTTCGGTGAGCCATCGATTGCCGATATCGCCATGGCCCATCCGCTGTGGTTCCTCAAGGCGACGCCGGTGACCGCGCCGCTGGTGGATGCCTATCCGGCGGTGGCCGTCTGGTTTGCCCGGGTCATGGCGTTCGGGCATGGTGCTCCGAGTGAGATGACGGCGGAGGAGGCCTTGCAGGTGGCACGCGAGTCGACGCCGGCCGCGCTGCCTGATGAGGCGTTCACTGACCCGAACGGTTTTGTCTCCGGTCAGTCGGTGATCGTCGCGGCGACCGATTATGGCGTTGATCCGGTAGCGGGCGAGTTGGTGTTTGCCGGTCGCGAAGAGTTGATCGTGAGCCGTGAAGATGAGCGCGGTGGGCGGGTGCATGTGCACTTCCCACGGCTCGGCTTCAGGATCGAAGCGCGGCCAGAATAGCCTCTGGCTCATACCCACGGATCAAGGTGCCATTTACGTCCAGCATTGGAATCCCGCCGCCGCCCAGGGCCTGGTAGGCCTTGCGTGCCTCGGCGTTTTTCTCGATATCGAATTCCTGGTAGGGAATGCCTTTCTGGTCGAGGAAACGCCGGGTCTGCTTGCAGTAGCCGCACCAGTCGGTGGCGTAGAGCACCACCCGGGCTTTGGCCCGGGTCTGTTCCGAGACCATCTGCCCCGGATTGAACACCCGCTCGATCTTGCCCCAGTTCTGATAGACCACCACCACCAGCAGGATCAGCAGGACCTTCTTCAGCATGCCTGTGAGCACGGCTCAGTCCTTGCGTCGCTTGAGCTGATCGGTCAGTTGAGTCGGCAGCCCCTTGATGATCAGGGTCCCGGCCTCTTCGTCATACTCGATCTTCGAGCCCAGCAAGTGCGCCTCGAAGCTGATGGACAGGCCTTCGGCGCGACCGGTGAAGCGGCGGAACTGGTTCAGGGTGCGTTTGTCGGCCGGGATCTCCGGCGACAGGCCGTAGTCCTTGTTGCGGATATGTTCGTAGAACGCCCGTGGACGGTCCTCGTCAATCAGCCCGGAAAGCTCTTCCAGGCCCATCGGCTCGCCCATTTTGGCCTGGCTGCTGGCGTAATCCACCAGGGTCTTGGTTTTTTCCCGAGCGTCGTCCTCGGGCAGGTCTTCGCTTTCGACGAAGTCGCTGAAGGCCTTGAGCAGGGTGCGGGTCTCGCCCGGGCCGTCGACGCCTTCCTGGCAGCCGATAAAGTCGCGGAAATACTCCGAAACC
The DNA here is from genome assembly GCF_013385425.1 of Pseudomonas gingeri. Taxonomy (GTDB): domain Bacteria; phylum Pseudomonadota; class Gammaproteobacteria; order Pseudomonadales; family Pseudomonadaceae; genus Aquipseudomonas; species Aquipseudomonas gingeri_D. The sequence continues at coordinate 44,133 of NZ_JACAQA010000005.1, forward strand.
TTTTTCCCGTTCTTGCCTTTGATAAAGGATATGTACTGTTTGGACTGCTTGTTGTTCTGCCACTCGGAGACGTTGATCCGCGCCGCCAGATGCAACTGGCCCAGGTCCAGGTGGCGCGACGGGGTCACGTCCAGCTCGGCGTTCACCGCCACGCCTTCACTGTGGTGCAGCAGGGCGATCGCCAGGTAGTCGGTCATGCCTTGCTGGTANNCGCCCACCGAGAGGTTGGACTCCTCCATCAGCTTTTGCAGATGTTCGACGGCAATCCGGCTGAAGGCGGTGAAGTCCTTGCCGCCGTCCAGGTACTCCTTCAGCCAGCCGCTGAACGGATGCGCGCCGGACTCGGCATGGAAAAAACCCCAGGCTTTGCCCTGCTTGGCGTTGTAGCTTTCGTTGAGGTCGGCAAGCATGTGCTCGATGGCCTGGGATTCGGCCAGTTCGGAGTCACGGGCATGCAGGACCGCAGGGCTGCCGTCGGGCTTTTTGTCGATCAGGTGGACGATGCAATGACGGATCGGCATAGGTATCTCGGCTGATTTGTCAGGGGGAAGGCGGGTTCCCCGGAAAAGCGCCCAGTGTACCGCACCCGCGGGTTGAATCCGCCTTTGCACGGTCGTTCGGGCGGTTTGAGCGGTTTCAGACAGCTTTTTTTTCGAAAACGAGCGCAAAAGCTGACCAAATGGCTAGGTAGAGGCGGATATTTCCCCGTCTCTGTGCTAGTTTTGCCCGGTCTTGCGCTCGGTAACGGCGCAAAGCGTGCATTCAGCAGGTGTCACGTCGAACCAAACCCCAATTCTGCTATCTACATCTGCGATCCGTCGTGGTTACTAGCGGGGGGCACAAGGCTGGCTCGATGGCTGACACTGCACTCTGCAATCCAAATGAATTTGATAGGGAAGGAACATCTCAATGGCTATTACCAAAGACCAACTGATCGCCGATATCGCCGAAGCTATCGACGCGCCGAAAACCACCGCGCGTGCCGCTCTGGACCAACTGGCCCAGATCGTTGCTGATCAATTGGAAAACGGCGGCGAAATCACTCTGCCAGGCGTTGGCAAACTGAAAGTGACCGAGCGTCCTGCCCGTACCGGCCGTAACCCGTCGACTGGCGCTGCCATCGAAATCCCTGCCAAGAAAGTGATCAAGCTGGTTGTGGCCAAGGTTCTGACCGACGCTGTAAACAAGTAAGATGCATTGAAACCGTGCCCCGGAGTCTATCCGGGCACGGTTTTTTTTCGCCTGTAGGTTATGCCGCCCGGCTACTCCGGTCCGGGTGTGAGGCCGACCTGGCTGACCAGCGCCGCGCGCAACTCGTCCAGGGTGTCGAATGAGCGGCCTGCCATCACTGGCCATCGATCGCTTACCAGGGTGAAACCCTTGGCATCGTGGGTGATGGGCGTCTCGATAAGCATGCCCGTTCTGGAACAATGGGTCAGTTGGTGTTGGCCGTCCGGCGTTGTGTCGATGAAAAAATGCCCGGCTACCACTGGGGCCCGGTGACGCGGGGGGCCGACCAGTGGTCTGTCGAGGGGCAGGACCGCCACCATGCCGCGCCGATTGATCAGCGCTGCCGACAGTTCAGCAAGGCTGGCAAAGCGTTCCCTGTGTATGTTTTGCCACTGGCTGCGTTCGAGATAGAAGCTATTGTCCCGGGTTTTGACAATCGAGGTGAGCCGCGTTTTCTCGCCCTCCCGATGGACCAGATGATGGGACTGGCTTTCGGGGCGGGTATATACGAAGAAGTCGCCTTCGTTATGCAAGCGGCTGTAGGGCGGTACACCGATATAGACCGCCAGGTCGGATTGGACAAGGTATGGCTCACTGTCGAGCAATCGACCGCTCCTTCCCGGGTCAGCGGCGACCCTGATCGAGGCGCCGTCCTCGATATCCTCGATCCTGATCCCGGGCACACCCTCCAGCTCCACGAGCCCAGGGAAGCCCTGCTGTGCATTGATGTGAGCCTCGCCAACCAGCGCGATCCATTTGCCGCCTTCCAGGTTGGGGGCGTCGGCCTTTATCACCAGATCGGCGTAGTAATTCATCGCCGGGATACGATGCTGTGCACCGTCGCCCGTGCTCATCTCATAGCTGACGGCACAGTCGAGGGCCCGTATGTTGATGCCATGGGTCCGTGCCGTGATCACCAGATTGAGAAAGCTATAGGTGCCCGAGGGGTCGGTCTCGTGCCCGGTGTCCTGGATTTCAAGGTAGCGTTTCAGCGATGTCGGCATCGTTCCGCTGCGTTGATAGATATCCAGTTCAAACTGTTCGAAATCGGTTCTCAGGTGTTCCAGGTACAGGGTTTTCACGCCGTGGCGAACCAGGGAGCCCATATTCTCGATCAGCAGTTGCTTGGAGCCTATCCCTGCGTGGGTTTCAGCCAGCACCAGGCCTGGGTGATGGGAATAAATCCGGGCGAAGAGCTGCTCGGCCGAGGTGGCGAGCATCAGGTCGGGGTCCAGGGCGGGGCGCACTGGCAGCCTGACCTGGCTGAAGAATGCCGTCGCTTCGCGGATAAGCAGATCCTGGCTGTCTATGAACAGTCTTTTTGAGGCGAAGACTGCATCGTTTTGCCATACATGTGAGAAACCACGTGACAAGCCGCGCTTCCTGGTTCTGAGTAGCTCTATATTGCCCCTGTGCATGGCGGGAATCAGATAGCGATCAAGTGTTGCCGTAGCGCTTTCAGTGCTCCATTTCGCGCTCCCCGCCACTCGGTAGAGCGTGGGGCCGGACGGCAACAGATCGCTCCTGAGCTTTGCGCGAAAGGCGCCGACACTCGCGTCATATTCGACCTGCACGACCCAATCGGTGTGGCCCTCGAGCTCGACGAACTTCTGTTGCTTGTAAAGGCGCAATCCGTTGGCATCGGCCGGTGCCAGCTGTCTGGGCGCGATTCTTGAGTAGCGCTGCAGCGCATGTGGCCGAATGTCCGGCGCGAGGCTGGTCGCCCCCGGAATATCCGTCACGCTGGCCGAGGCGGTGGCGGGGCGGGGAGCAAGGGGCCCGGATGCGGTTTCGCCACCTGCGGAGGGAGGGGCGTGACTCGGGAGGCGGAGGTTGGTACTGGGGCCGGGCAGGTCGCTCGGCTGCCTGGAAGGCGATTCGCCACGGGGTCGAGCGCTGGCGGGTGAAGAGGGCGAGCCGGAGGACTTGGGGGGCTTGGGTGACATGGCGTGCTGCTCCTGGGGAATTGAGAAGAAATATTCCCAGGGCCTTGCGAGAGTAGGCTGGCTGATCCAGCCATGATGAAGAGGGTTTCTCCCTCGCCCAGCCCTGACGTTTATGTTCAGGGCCAGCTTCGATGATCGTTTACAGGTCGAATAGCCGACTAAATTGACGGCTTCCTGGTGCTTTTTGCCAGATGTCTATCGGATCGGGTGACAGCTTGTCGGCGAAACTGCGGAGCACGATCGACGTGGTAAACAAGTAAGATGCACTGAAACCGAGCCTCGGGGCGATCCGGACACGGTTTTTTATTCTGGTTTCCGTGATTTTTGTAATGGAAATCACTCTTTGGAATGACCAGGGTTCTTGTTGAGTTCTGCTCGCAATTTACGGGTTTGCCAAACCAGCGTGTATGCCGTCGGCCTGACGGGAAAATATCAGACTTCAGCCTCTTGCACACCTGTCATATTTGACAGGTGTGCAAGAGGCACAACCGTGCTTATATATTCGGGTGGAAGGCGTTGTTGAACGGTTCTATCAAATATATTTTTTATGTGGTTTTGGATGAGGCCGGTTGTGTTTATGTGTTGCCTTCTTGGGCGAATAATATAACTACCGAGAGGTCCAAGATATGTCTACTACGTCGAAAAAAATCACTTCAAGAGAGCTGGAACCAGTCTCCTTTCTTGATGCCAATCACCTGGGTCTTATCGATTGTTCAAGCCGTCCTTGGGAGGGGATCAGGGTGCTGGTGCCGCCGATTGACGGCGCGATGGCAGGAGATAGAGTGACTCTGGATTGGCAAGGGTATCGGAGTTTCAATGGCACGGAGCCGATTCCTGAGACCAAGGCGGAGTTTCATCACACCCTCGCAGCTGCTGATCTTGGGAGAGCCGTTTTGTTTACAGTGGGGCCCTTTGATAAGGTCATCGCGCCCATCAGAAATGGTTCGGCTATTGCTCATTATAAGGTGGAGCATGCGGGGAATCCCAATTTTTCTCCAGAAAAGCTTGTTGGTATTGTTCTAGAGTTACCGGGTGGTGGCATTTGCAATGGACGCTGAGGGGACTTGAGTTTTAAGTGTTAATAAGATGGGCCGTTAATAACGGCCCATTTCCTTGGCTAACTTGGATTTATCCAGCGCTCTTGGCGCCATGTGCGTTGTTGCGCTTTGTCCTGGAAGGTCCAGGCGACGAAACGGCTCTGTTTCTGACCCTGGGACATCTCCACCACCTTGCTCTCCAGGGCGCCGGCTTTCTTCAGGGCCGCTTCGATGGCCGGCAGGTTCGAGGCCTTTGATACCAGTGTGCTGAACCACAGCACCTGGCTCGACAACGGCTGGCTTTCGCCGATCAGTTGGCTCACGAAGCGTGCTTCGCCCCCTTCACACCACAATTCCGACGCCTGGCCGCCGAAGTTCAGCACGGGCAGTTTGCGCTTGGGATCGGCCTTGCCCAGGGCGCGCCATTTGCGCCGGCTGCCGTTTTGGGCTTCGTCCAGGGAGGCGTGAAACGGCGGGTTGCACATGGTCAGGTCAAAATGTTCGGTGCTTTCCAGCAGACCGCTGAGGATGTGCTTCGGATTGGCTTGCAGGCGCAGGCTGATGGCCTTGTTCAGACCGTTGGACTGGACGATGGCCTTGGCCGCGGCCAGCGCGGTCTTGTCGATGTCTGAACCGAGAAACTGCCAGCGGTAGTCGCTGTGGCCGATCAGCGGGTAGATGCAGTTGGCGCCGACGCCGATATCCAGCACGCGTATGGCCGCTCCACGAGGGATATTGCCCTCGTTGTTTTCGCCCAACAGGTCGGCGAGGAAGTGCACATAGTCGGCACGACCCGGTACCGGCGGGCAGAGGAAGTCCGCCGGGATGTCCCAGTGGGCGATGCCGTAGAAGGACTTGAGCAGGGCACGGTTGAACACGCGCACGGCGGCCGGGTCGGCGAAGTCGATGCTTTCCTTGCCATAAGGGTTGAGGACCACGAACTGGCCCAGTTCGGGGCTGCTCTTGATCAGCTGCGGGAAGTCGTAGCGGCCCTGATGGCGGTTGCGCGGGTGCAGGCTGGCTTTTTCCCGCGGCTCGACGGCCTTGGCCGGGGTGGCGGGCTTGGGTTTCTTGCGTGGGGCTTTGGGTTTGCTCGGGGCGGTCATGGGCTGGGTCGATTCGGGCAGGGCTTGGAATGGCGGACATTGTCCCATATTCATCGGGGCTGCGGCGGGCATGAAAAAGGGAGGCCCGAGGGCCTCCCTTGTTCAGTCAATCGCCACGCTTACAAGCTGGCGATCCGCGCATGTTGCTCGGCCAGCTTGCCCAGGGCCTGTTCGGCCTCGGCCAGCTTGGCGCGTTCCTTCTCGATGACTTCGGCCGGAGCCTTGTCGACGAACGCGGCATTCGACAGCTTGCCGCCGACCCGCTGCACTTCACCTTGCAGACGCTGGATTTCCTTGTCCAGGCGCGCCAGTTCGGCGCCCTTGTCGATCAGCCCGGCCATCGGCACCAGCACTTCCATCTCGCCCACCAGAGCAGTAGCGGACAGCGGTGCTTCGGCGCCCGCGGCCAATACAGTGATCGACTCCAGCTTCGCCAGCTTCTTGAGCAGTGCGTCGTTCTCGGTGAGGCGACGCTGGTCCTCGCTACTGGCGTTCTTCACGAACACGGCCAGCGGCTTGCCCGGACCGATGTTCATCTCGGCGCGGATGTTGCGCGTGCCGAGCATGAGGGTCTTGAGCCATTCGATATCGCTTTCGGCCGCCTCGTCGATGCGTGCTTCGTTGGCCACCGGCCACGGTTGCAGCATGATGGTCTTGCCTTCAGCCCCGACCAGCGGCGCCAGGCGCTGCCAGATTTCCTCGGTGATGAACGGCATGAACGGATGCGCCAGGCGCAGCGCCACTTCCAGCACGCGCACCAGGGTGCGACGGGTGCCGCGCTGGCGTTCGACCGGCGCGTTCTCGTCCCACAGCACCGGCTTGGACAGTTCCAGGTACCAGTCGCAATACTGGTTCCAGATGAACTCGTACAAGGCCTGGGCGGCCAGGTCGAAACGGAACTGGTCGAGCTGGCGGGTCACTTCGGCTTCGGTGCGCTGCAACTGCGAGATGATCCAGCGATCGGCCAGGGACAGCTCGAAGGCTTCGCCGTTCTGGCCGCAGTCTTCGCCCTTGTCGAGCACGTAGCGCGCGGCGTTCCAGATCTTGTTGCAGAAGTTGCGATAGCCTTCGACGCGGCCCATGTCGAACTTGATGTCACGACCGGTGGAGGCCAGCGAGCAGAAGGTGAAGCGCAGGGCGTCGGTGCCGTAGCTGGCGATGCCTTCGGCGAATTCGGCGCGGGTCTGCTTCTCGATGGCTTTCTGCAGCTTGGGCTGCATCAGGCCGGTGGTGCGTTTCTGCACCAGGTCTTCGAGTTCGATGCCGTCGATGATATCCAGCGGGTCGAGGACGTTGCCCTTGGACTTGGACATCTTCTGGCCCTGGCCATCACGCACCAGGCCATGGACGTAGACGGTCTTGAACGGTACCTGCGGGGTACCGTCCTCGTTCTTCACCAGGTGCATGGTCAGCATGATCATCCGGGCGACCCAGAAGAAAATGATGTCGAAACCGGTCACCAGCACGTCGGTGGGGTGGAAGGTCTTGAGGAAGTCGGTCTGCTCCGGCCAGCCCAGGGTGGAGAACGTCCACAGACCCGAACTGAACCAGGTGTCGAGAACGTCGTTGTCCTGTTGCAGCGCAACGTCCGGGCCGAGGTTGTGCTTGGCCCGTACTTCGGCTTCGTCGCGACCGACATAGACCTTGCCCGACTCGTCGTACCAGGCCGGAATCCGGTGGCCCCACCACAGCTGGCGGCTGATGCACCAGTCCTGGATATCGCGCATCCAGGAGAAGTACATGTTTTCGTATTGCTTGGGCACGAAGGCGATGCGGCCGTCTTCCACGGCGGCAATGGCCGGCTCGGCCAGGGGCTTGGTCGACACGTACCACTGGTCGGTCAGCCACGGCTCGATGATGGTCCCGGAGCGGTCGCCTTTCGGCACTTTCAGGCCGTGGTCGTCAACGCTGACCAGCAGGCCGGCGGCGTCGAAGGCGGCAACGATCTGCTTGCGCGCTTCGAAACGGTCGAGGCCGGCGTATTCGGCCGGGATCTTGCCGTCGATGCTGTCGTTCAGCGTGCCGTCGAGGTTGAACACCTGGCAGGCTGGCAGGACGGCGGCGTTCTTGTCGAAGATATTCAGCAGTGGCAGGTTGTGGCGCTTGCCGACTTCATAGTCGTTGAAATCGTGGGCCGGGGTGATTTTCACGCAGCCGGTGCCGAATTCAGGGTCGCAATAATCGTCGGCGATGATCGGGATACGGCGGCCGACCAGGGGCAGCTCGATAAATTTGCCGATCAGGGCCTTGTAGCGCTCGTCTTCCGGGTTGACCGCCACGGCGGAGTCGCCGAGCATGGTTTCCGGGCGGGTAGTGGCGACGATCAGGTAATCCAGGCCGTCGGCGGTCTTGGCGCCGTCAGCCAGTGGATAACGCAGGTTCCAGAGGGAGCCTTTCTCGTCGTGGTTTTCCACTTCGAGGTCGGAGATCGCCGTGTGCAGCTTGGTGTCCCAGTTGACCAGGCGCTTGCCGCGATAGATCAGGCCATCTTCGTGCAGGCGCACAAAAGCTTCCTTCACCGCTTCCGAGAGGCCGTCGTCCATGGTGAAGCGCTCGCGGCTCCAGTCCACGGACGAGCCCAGGCGGCGGATCTGCCGGCTGATATTGCCGCCGGACTGATCCTTCCATTCCCAGACCTTTTCCAGGAATTTCTCGCGGCCCAGGTCGTGACGGTTCTGCCCTTGGGCTTCGAGCTGACGCTCCACCAGCATTTGCGTGGCGATCCCGGCGTGGTCGGTGCCCGGCTGCCACAGGGTGTTGCGACCCTGCATGCGACGGAAACGGATCAGGGCGTCCATGATCGCGTTATTGAAACCGTGGCCCATGTGCAGGCTGCCGGTGACGTTCGGCGGCGGGATCATGATGGTGTAGGCGTCGCCGGTGCCTTGCGGGGCGAAGTAATTCTCGGACTCCCAAGTCTGGTACCAGGAAGTTTCAATGGCGTGCGGCTGGTAGGTCTTATCCATGCGCGGCGGGACCCTTAGGCATTAATTCAGGAAAGCCGACAAGTATAACGGGGATATGACGCGGGGCGTAGAGCGAGGTGAGCGCTGATGGCACAAAAATGCCCGCTGGCGCCAGCGGGCAGGCCCTGCTTCTACACGGAGGGCGTGCAGGTCAGGAAGGATACTGGCTGAGCAGGCGTTCCATACGGGCGTCCAGGCGGCGCTTGATCTCGGTTTCGATATGTGGGGCGAAGTCGTCGATCACGTCCTGCATGATCAATTGCGCGGCGGCGCGCAGTTCGCTGTCCAGGTGCAGCAAGGCGTCCTGGTTCTTCTGTTTGGCGGGTTCCGCTGCGACGACTACCGGTGCCGGTTTCGGCTCTGCCACAGGCGCGGCGACAACCTCGGGCTGAACCTCGACCTTGGTTTTATTACCCACCATGTCGAACAGCAGGGGGATCTGCCCTTCGCTGGCGACTGTTTCGGTCAGCAGCGGCGGTTGCAGGGTGTCATCGCCCAACAGCTTGCGGATCGATTCAAGCTCGTCCAGCAGGGGCGCGGCTTTTTGCGGTTGTTTTGGAGTGTCCATCGGGGTGCTCAAAGTCGCTGTAGACGGTGATCTTGCAGAGGATAGCCCTGTTCGCGGTAGAAGCGGAAACTCTCCCGCGCCGCTTGACGGATTGCCGGGTCTTCCACCACCACTTCCGCCACGCGGGCAAAGCGCGAAGCAAAGGGCGGCACCTTCATATCAAGGTTCACCAGCAGGTCCTGATGGGGGCCGGGGTCTTCGCCCAGCCCCAGCACCACGGTGCCTTCCGGCTCGCTTTCCGCTGGGCCATGGGGCACGAAACTCTCGCCCTTGAACTGCCACAGGCGGGCATCCAGGTCGTCGCGCTGGGCGCTGTCGCTGCAATGCAGGTAGACCTTGTGTCCCAGGCGCCAGGCCTTTTCGGTCAGCTTGCAGGCAAAGTCCAGGCGTGCCGAAGGATCCGCGCTGGGAAGGATATAGAAGTCGACTTGGGTCATAGGGGGTTCCGGATGCCGGGCGACGTCATTGACCGACGCCGCCCGGCAGGCTCAGGTTCAGGCCTTGGCGCGGTCCAGCAGGTACTGGGTCAGCAGGGGCACCGGACGGCCGGTGGCGCCCTTGTCCTTGCCGCCGCTGGTCCAGGCGGTGCCGGCGATGTCCAGGTGGGCCCAGTTGAACTGTTTGGCGAAGCGCGACAGGAAGCACGCCGCGGTGATGGTCCCGGCTTTCGGCCCGCCGATGTTGGCGATGTCGGCGAACGGGCTGTCCAGCTGTTCCTGGTACTCATCGAACAGCGGCAGTTGCCAGGCGCGGTCATCGGCTTGACGGCCGGCGCTGAGCAGTTGCTCGATCAGTTCGTCGTTGTTGCCCAGCAGGCCGGAGGTGTGGGCGCCGAGGGCGACCACGCAGGCGCCGGTCAGGGTGGCGATATCGATCACCGCCTGGGGCTTGAAGCGTTCGGCGTAGGTCAGGGCATCGCACAGCACCAGGCGGCCTTCGGCGTCGGTGTTGAGGATTTCCACGGTCTGGCCGCTGAGGGTGGTGACAATGTCGCCCGGACGGGTCGCGCCGCCGCTCGGCATGTTCTCGGCACAGGCCAGGATGCACACCAGGTTGATCGGCAGTTGCAGGGCAAGCACGGCGTGCAGGGTGCCGAACACGCTGGCGGCACCGCCCATGTCGTACTTCATTTCATCCATGCCCAGGCCCGGCTTGAGGCTGATGCCGCCGGTGTCGAAGGTGATGCCCTTGCCGACCAGGGCAAATGGTTTCTCGGATTTCTTGCCGCCGTTGTATTGCATGACGATCAGGCGTGGCGGCTGGTCACTGCCCTGGCCCACGGCGTAGAACGAGCCCATGCCCAGTTCCTTGATCTTCTTCTCGTCAAGGATCTCGACCTTCAGGCCTTTGTTGGCCTTGCCAAGGTTCTTTGCCTGCTCGGCGAGGTAGCTCGGGTGGCAGATGTTCGGTGGCAGGTTGCCCAGGTCGCGGGTGAAGGCCATGCCGCCGGCGATGGCGCGGGCGTGGCTGACGGCACGTTCGACTTCGGCTTGCGCGGCCTTGATGGTCACCAGGGTGATTTTCTTCAGGGCGCGGGGTTCGGCTTTCTGGCTCTTGAACTGGTCGAAGCTGTATTCACCGTCCAGCAGGCTTTCGGCCAGCAGGCGGGTCTTGCCGTAGCTGTCGCGGCCCTTGACCACGACTTCGTCGAGGGCGAGCACGGCGTCGCTGCCGCCCAGGCCCTTGAGGGTGGCGAGGATCGAGGCCACGGCTTTGCGGAACGGACGGTCGCCGAGTTCGGCGTCCTTGCCCACGCCCACCAGCAGTACGCGTTCGGCCTTGAGGTTGGGCAGGCTTTGCAGCAGCAGGGTCTGGCCGACCTTGCCGGCCAGGTCGCCGCGCTTGAGGATGGCGCTGAGGGCGCCGCCGCTGAGTTCATCGACTTTGCTGGCGACCGCGCCGAGTGTGCGGCCTTCGCCGACGGCGAGTACCAGGGTGGCGGTTTTCAACGTTTCTGGGCTGACGCTTTTTACAACCAGTTCCATGTCCGGGTCCCTGAATATTAAGGTCAAAGGGCGCAGAGACAGCTCTGCACCGGGGCGAAGCGACGCAATGGCGTGGCCTTCGGCAAAGGCCGCAGTTTGAACCTCGCCGCTGGCCGGGGGCAAGTCCCAATCCTGATCCGTTGCGGCTCTGTAGGCGCCGTGGACAAGTGCGCAGTGACAGCCGGGAGCAATCACAGGATAATGCGCCTCTTTTTAGACGGCCCGCCGCGGCGAGCCCTCTGTCGGTGCCTATGTTTGCTTGTTCGGCCACCTTAGCCTGACAACCCTGGAGTGTCTGGTTTGATTGTTTTTCGTTATCTGTCCCGCGAAGTCTTGATCACCTTGAGTGCGGTCAGCGCCGTATTGCTGGTCATCACCATGAGCGGACGCTTCGTCAAGTTCCTTGCCCAGGCCGCCTCGGGTCAACTGGACCCGGGCTCGCTGTTCCTGATCATGGGCTTTCGCCTGCCCGGTTTCCTCCAGCTGATCCTGCCCCTGGGCCTGTTCCTCGGGATTCTGCTGGCCTACGGACGGCTCTATCTCGAAAGCGAAATGACCGTGCTGTCCGCCACCGGCATGAGCCAGCAGCGCCTGCTCGGCATGACCATGGCGCCGGCGCTGCTGGTGGCCCTGCTGGTGGCCTGGATCAGCCTGAGCCTGGCGCCCAAGGGCGCCCTGCAATTCCAGCTGCTGCTCAACCAGCAGGACGCCATGACCGAATTCGACACCCTGGTGCCCGGCCGCTTCCAGGAGCTCAACGATGGCTCGCGGGTTACCTATACCGAGCAACTCTCCGATGACCGGGCGAACCTGGGCGGTGTGTTCATTTCGGAAAAACGCTTCGGCGTGAACAAGAAGGACCGCGGCATTTCCGTGCTGGTGGCCGAAAAAGGCCGTCAGGAAGTGCGCAAGGACGGCAATCGCTACCTGATCCTGGAAAACGGCTATCGCTATGACGGCAGTCCAGGCATGGCCGATTACCGGGCGATCAAGTACGAGACCTACGGCGTCATGCTGCCCAAGCCCGAGATCAGCGAAGAAGTCACCGACCGCGATGCCATGATGACCTCGACCCTGTTCGGCAACCCGGACCTGAAGGCGGTCGCCGAGTTGCAATGGCGGCTTTCGTTGCCCCTGCTGGTGTTTATCGTGACGTTGATGGCCGTGCCACTGTCGCGGGTCAACCCGCGCCAGGGCCGTTTCCTCAAGCTGCTGCCGGCGATCCTTCTTTATATGGCCTACCTGACCATGCTCATTTCGGCCCGTGGCGCGCTGGAGAAAGGCAACTTGTCACCGGTGCTGGGCATGTGGTGGGTGCATGGCCTGTTCCTGGCCATCGGCCTGGCGCTGCTGTATTGGGAACCCCTGCGTTTGAAACTGGCGAGTCGTCGCACTGTGAAGGAGATGGCTCGTGGTTAAGCTCGATCGCTACATTGGCAGCAGTGTGTTCATGGCGATCCTTGCCGTACTGGGGATCATCCTCGGGCTGGCCTCGCTGTTTGCCTTTATCGACGAGATGGGCAGCATCTCCGATACCTACACCCTGGGCGATGTGCTGAGCTTCGTGGTGCTCACGGCGCCGCGCCGGGTCTATGACATGTTGCCGATGGCCGGCCTGATCGGTTGCCTGATCGGCCTCGGCAGCCTGGCCAGCAACAGCGAATTGACCATCATGCGCGCGGCGGGTGTCTCCGTCGGGCGTATCGTCTGGGCGGTAATGAAGCCCATGCTGGTGTTGATGCTGATCGGCGTGCTGGTCGGCGAGTACGTTGCCCCGGCCACCGAGAGCAAGGCCCAGGCGGACAAGGCCCTGGCCCAGGGCTCGGGGGATGCGCAGAGCTCGCGCAACGGCCTGTGGCATCGCCAGGGTGACGAATTCATTCATATCAACGCCGTGCAGCCCAATGGTCTGCTTTACGGTGTGACCCGTTATCACTTCGACAGCGAACGCCACATGCTGTCGTCGAGCTTTGCCAAGAAGGCCCACTTCGACAAGGACCTCTGGACATTGACGGACGTCACCACCACCTATTTCCGCGACGGTCGCACCGAAGTGATCAATGTGCCGGAAGAGCGCTGGGACGTGGCCTTGAGCCCGAACCTGCTGAGCACCGTGGTGATGGTGCCCGAGGCCCTGTCGATCAGTGGCCTGTGGAGCTACATCCACTACCTGGCGGACCAGGGCCTGGCGAACGGTCGTTACTGGCTGGCGTTCTGGGTCAAGGTCCTGCAACCGCTGGTGACCGCGGCGCTGGTCTTGATGGCGATTTCCTTTATCTTCGGCCCGCTGCGTTCGGTTACCCTGGGGCAACGGGTGTTCACCGGCGTGCTGGTGGGCTTCACCTTCCGCATCGCCCAGGACCTGCTCGGGCCTTCGAGCCTGGTCTTCGGTTTCCCGCCGCTGCTGGCGGTGGTGGTGCCGGCGGCGATCTGCGCGGTGGCCGGTGTCTGGCTGTTGCGTCGGGCCGGATGATGAAGCGATTGAGCGGTAAATGATCCTGGAAAAAGCCCCTGTCCCGTGACCGGGGCTTTTTTGTCCGTGCCGCCCGGCCTGTTCACGTGACGCCTTGGTCGCGCATCAGGTACAATTCCCGGCTATTTTTCGGCGGGCAGTCTGCCTGCAACCTTTTTGAGTGTTGATCCGTGAGTGATTTGAGTCATATCCGCAATTTCTCCATCATCGCCCACATTGACCATGGCAAGTCGACTCTGGCCGATCGCTTCATCCAGATGTGCGGCGGCCTTGCCGAGCGCGAGATGGAAGCGCAGGTGCTGGATTCCATGGACCTCGAGCGCGAGCGCGGGATCACCATCAAGGCCCATAGCGTTACCCTGTACTACAAGGCTCGCGACGGCATCACCTATCAGTTGAACTTCATCGACACCCCCGGCCACGTCGACTTCACCTATGAAGTCAGCCGTTCCCTGGCGGCCTGTGAAGGTGCGTTGCTGGTGGTGGACGCTGGCCAGGGCGTCGAAGCCCAGTCCGTTGCCAACTGCTACACCGCCATCGAGCAGGGCCTGGAAGTCATGCCGGTGCTGAACAAGATCGACCTGCCCCAGGCCGATCCGGACCGCGTGAAGGAAGAAATCGAGAAAATCATCGGTATCGACGCCACCGACGCCGTCACCTGCAGCGCCAAGACCGGCCTGGGTGTCGACGAAGTGCTCGAGCGCCTGGTGACCACCATCCCCGCGCCGACCGGCAATATCGAAGATCCGCTGCAAGCGTTGATCATCGACTCCTGGTTCGACAACTACCTGGGCGTCGTGTCCCTGGTGCGCGTGCGCCACGGCCGCGTGAAGAAGGGCGACAAGATCCTGGTCAAGTCCACCGGCAAGATGCACCTGGTGGACAGCGTCGGTGTGTTCAACCCGAAACACACCGCCACCGTCGACCTGAAGGCCGGCGAAGTGGGCTTTATCATCGCCGGTATCAAGGACATCCACGGTGCGCCGGTGGGTGACACCCTGACCCTGAGCACCACCCCTGACGTCGACGTGCTGCCGGGCTTCAAACGTATCCAGCCGCAGGTCTACGCCGGTCTGTTCCCGGTCAGCTCCGACGATTTCGAAGACTTCCGCGAAGCCCTGCAAAAGCTCACGCTGAACGACTCCTCGCTGCAGTACACCCCGGAAAGCTCCGACGCCCTGGGCTTCGGCTTCCGTTGCGGGTTCCTCGGCATGCTGCACATGGAGATCATCCAGGAGCGCCTTGAGCGCGAGTACGACCTGGACCTGATCACCACCGCGCCGACGGTAATCTTCGAGCTGCTGCTCAAGAACGGCGAAACCATCTACGTCGACAACCCGTCCAAGCTGCCGGACCTGTCGGCCATCGAGGATATGCGCGAACCGATCGTGCGGGCCAATATCCTTGTACCGCAGGAGCACCTGGGCAACGTCATTACCCTGTGTATCGAGAAGCGTGGCATCCAGCACGACATGCTGTTCCTCGGTTCCCAGGTGCAAGTGACCTACGATTTGCCGATGAACGAAGTGGTCCTGGACTTCTTTGACCGTCTCAAATCCACCAGTCGCGGCTATGCTTCGCTGGACTACCATTTTGATCGTTACCAGTCGGCCAACCTGGTCAAGCTGGATGTACTGATCAACGGTGAAAAGGTCGACGCCCTGGCGCTGATCGTGCATCGTGATAACGCGCATTACAAAGGTCGTGCGTTGACCGAGAAGATGAAAGAACTGATTCCTCGTCAGATGTTCGACGTTGCCATCCAGGCCGCCATTGGCGGGCAGATCGTGGCGCGGACAACCGTCAAGGCCCTCAGAAAGAACGTACTGGCCAAGTGCTATGGCGGCGACGTCAGCCGTAAGCGCAAGCTGTTGGAAAAGCAAAAGGCCGGTAAGAAACGCATGAAGCAAGTGGGTAACGTGGAAATTCCACAGGAAGCCTTCCTTGCAGTGCTCAGGTTGGATAGTTAGGTCCTATGTCACTAAATTTCCCGCTGTTGCTGGTCATCGCCGTCGCCGTCTGTGGTGTGTTGGCGTTGTTCGATCTGATCTTTCTGGCGCCTCGTCGGCGTTCCGCCATCGCTGCCTATCAGGGCAGCGTGGCGCAGCCCGATGGCGACGTGGTCGAAAAGCTGAACAAGGAGCCTTTGCTGGTTGAATACGGCAAGTCCTTCTTCCCGGTGTTGTTCATCGTGCTGGTGCTGC
This sequence comes from Pseudomonas gingeri, assembly GCF_013385425.1. GTDB lineage: Bacteria > Pseudomonadota > Gammaproteobacteria > Pseudomonadales > Pseudomonadaceae > Aquipseudomonas > Aquipseudomonas gingeri_D. Next base: position 59,648 of record NZ_JACAQA010000005.1, read on the forward strand.
GTTCGTTCCTGGTGGAACCGTTCCAGATTCCATCCGGCTCGATGAAGCCGACCCTGGATGTCGGCGACTTTATCCTGGTGAACAAGTTTTCCTACGGGATTCGCTTGCCGGTGATCGACCAGAAGGTCATTCAGGTGAGTGATCCGCAGCGCGGCGATGTGATGGTATTCCGCTACCCGAGCGACCCCAACGTCAACTACATCAAGCGTGTAGTCGGCCTGCCGGGCGACGTGGTGCGTTACACCAGTGACAAGAAGCTGTTCGTCAACGGCAAGCCGGTGGCTGAACAGCTGGTCGGCGCCGAGCCGGGCATGTTGGGCAGTGCCGAGCTCTACAAAGAGCAACTGGGCGCCGCCGAGCACCTGATCCGCAAGGAGATGGGGCGCTACCGCGCGCCGCCTGATCACGAGTGGACGGTCCCCGCGGGCCACTACTTCATGATGGGCGACAACCGCGACAACTCCAACGACAGCCGCTACTGGGATGATCCGAATATTCCCAAGGAGCTGCTGGGCATGGTTCCCGACGAGAACATCGTCGGCAAGGCCTTCGCGGTCTGGATGAGCTGGCCCGAACCGAAACTCAGCCACTTCCCGAATTTTTCCCGGGTCGGTCTGATCAAGTAACCAAACCCGGCGCTGTGAACACAGCGCCGAGTGCTTTTTCAGGTGCCGCAGTACCATGAAGATGACCTCTGCTCGCTCGCAAAAAGGCCTGTCGTTTTTTGGCTGGTTGCTGACCCTGGCGTTGGTGGCCTTTGCCGCCAGTGTGGCGCTGAAGGTGGTCCCGCATTACCTCGACTATATGTCGATGAAGAGAATCATCATGTCGGTGGAAACCGACAAGGCGGCGGATATCACCACCGTCAACGACTTCTATACCCACGTTACCCGCGGCATGCAGGTCAACAGTATTCAGGATTTGGATTTGAACAAGGTGTTAAGCGTGACGTTGGAGAACAACAAGTTCCTCGCGCACTTGAAATATGAGCAGCGCGATCCGCTGATTCAGAACATCGATCTGGTGGTCAAGTTCGACCACGAATTCAGCGTGGCCAAACCGTGAGCGTGTCTTTAAGTCGTCTCGAGCGCCAGCTCGGCTATACCTTCAAGGATCAGGAGCTGATGCTCCTGGCCCTGACTCACCGCAGTTTTGCCGGGCGCAACAACGAGCGCCTGGAATTCCTCGGTGATGCCATTCTCAATTTCGTGGCCGGCGAGGCGTTGTTCGAGCGTTTCCCCCAGGCTCGCGAAGGCCAGTTGTCGCGTTTGCGCGCGCGCCTGGTGAAAGGTGAAACACTGGCGGTACTGGCTCGTGGTTTCGAGTTGGGCGAGTACCTGCGCCTGGGTTCCGGCGAATTGAAAAGCGGTGGTTTCCGCCGTGAGTCGATTCTCGCCGACGCCCTGGAGGCCCTGATCGGCGCCATTTACCTGGATGCCGGCATGGAAGCGGCACGGGACCGGGTGTTGGCCTGGCTGACCTCGGAGTTCGACAGCCTGACGCTGGTGGACACCAACAAGGACCCCAAGACCCGGCTGCAGGAGTTTCTCCAGTCCCGGGCCTGCGACCTGCCGCGTTACGAAGTGGTGGATATCCAGGGTGAACCGCATTGCCGGACGTTCTTCGTCGAGTGCGAGATCACCCTATTGAATGAAAAAAGCCGAGGACAGGGCGTGAGCCGTCGTATTGCCGAACAGGTAGCGGCGGCATCGGCACTGATTGCCCTGGGCGTGGAGAATGGTAATGACTGATTCAACGGCAACACGCTGCGGCTACGTCGCCATCGTCGGCCGGCCGAACGTGGGCAAGTCCACGCTGCTGAACCATATCCTCGGGCAGAAACTGGCGATCACCTCGCGCAAGCCCCAGACCACTCGTCACAACATGCTCGGGATCAAGACCGAAGGCACCGTGCAGGCGGTCTACGTGGATACCCCCGGTATGCACAAGGGCGGCGAAAAGGCCCTGAACCGCTACATGAACAAGACCGCTTCGGCGGCGTTGAAAGACGTCGACGTGGTGATCTTCGTGGTTGACCGGACCCGCTGGACCGACGAGGACCAGATGGTCCTGGAACGCATCCAGTACGTCGAAGGCCCGGTGATCGTGGCCTTGAACAAGACCGACCGGATCGAAGACAAGGCCGAGCTGATGCCGCACCTGACCTGGTTGCAGGAACAGTTGCCCAAGGCGCAGATCGTGCCGATCTCGGCGCAGCACGGACACAACCTCGAGCACCTGGAAAGCCTGATCGCCACGCACCTGCCGGAAAACGAGCACTTTTTCCCGGAAGACCAGATCACCGACCGCAGCAGCCGTTTCCTGGCGGCGGAACTGGTGCGTGAGAAAATCATGCGGCAGATGGGCGCCGAGCTGCCTTACCAGATCACCGTGGAAATCGAAGAATTCAAGCAGCAGGGCAAGACCCTGCATATCCATGCGCTGATCCTCGTCGAACGTGACGGCCAGAAGAAGATCATCATTGGCGACAAGGGCGAGCGCATCAAGCGCATCGGCACCGAGGCGCGCAAGGATATGGAGCTGCTGTTCGATTCGAAGATCATGCTCAACCTGTGGGTCAAGGTGAAGGGCGGTTGGTCCGATGACGAGCGTGCACTGCGTTCGTTGGGTTACGGCGACCTGTAACCGGGTTGTTCGAGCGCTCCCTGGCGGAACGCGATCCCTGTAGGAGCAGGGCTTGCCCGCGAAGAGGCCCTTGAGGACGCCAGAAGTTTCGCGAATGATCCCGAATACCAGTCAGTCGTATCTGAACAGCGGTATACCAACAAAGCTTTCAGAGGTCTTGAGGGCCTCTTCGCGGGCAAGCCCTGCTCCTACAGGGTTTCGGTAAATTCCTCTTTTGAGTCTCGGCTTCATGTCCGCTAACCCGCCTCCCGGCCAACCGGCCTACGTCCTGCACTCCCGTGCCTATCGCGAAAACAGCGCCTTGGTGGACTTCATCACCCCGCAAGGTCGGCTGCGTGCCGTGCTGCGCAGTGCGCGGGGCAAGGCCGGGACCCTGGCGCGGCCCTTCGTGCCCCTCGAAGTGGAATTTCGCGGTCGCGGCGAACTGAAGAACGTCGGTCGGATGGAAAGCGCCGGTGTCGCCACCTGGCTGGTTGGCGAGGCCCTGTTCAGCGGTCTCTACCTCAACGAGCTGTTGATCCGCCTGCTTCCCGCCGAAGACCCGCACCCCGCGGTCTTCGATCACTACGCCGCGACCTTGCTCGCCCTGGCCGAAGGCCGACCCCTCGAACCGCTGTTGCGCTCCTTTGAATGGCGGCTGCTGGACGACCTCGGTTATGGTTTTTCCCTGGACCAGGATATTCACGGCGAACCGCTGGCCGCGGACGGCTTGTACCGCCTGCAGGTCGATGCCGGCCTGGAGCGGGTCTACCTGTTGCAACCGGGCCTGTTCCAGGGCACCGAGTTGCTGGCCATGGCCGAGGCCGACTGGACGGCGGTGGGCGCCTTGTCGGCGGCCAAGCGCCTGATGCGCCAGGCCCTGGCGGTGCACCTGGGCGGCAAGCCGCTGGTCAGTCGCGAGTTGTTTCGCAAGCCCTGAGGGCGGGCTCATTGGCGACAGGGCCGAGGTTTGGTTGGCGGCTTCAGTGATCCCCGGTGAACCCTCGGCATCCACACTCGACACACAGAACTGGCCGTACAGGCCACGACTGACGTGTATGCTGTGCACCGAATCTTCCACTCTTCAGGAGTCTTTCCGTGAGCACCAGCACTCGTATCCTTCTCGGCGTGAACATCGACCACGTCGCCACCCTGCGTCAGGCCCGGGGCACGCGTTATCCTGATCCGGTCAAGGCTGCGCTGGATGCCGAAGAGGCGGGCGCCGACGGCATCACCGTGCACCTGCGTGAAGACCGCCGGCACATCCAGGAGCGCGATGTGCTGCTGCTCAAGGATGTGTTGCAGACGCGGATGAACTTCGAGATGGGCGTGACCGAAGAGATGATGGCGTTTGCCGAGCGCATTCGGCCGGCACATATTTGCCTCGTGCCGGAAACCCGTCAGGAGCTGACCACCGAAGGTGGCCTGGACGTGGCGGGGCAGGAGGAGCGGATCAGGGCGGCGGTGGAGCGCCTGGGCAAGATCGGCAGCGAAGTATCGCTGTTCATCGATGCCGACGAGCGTCAGATTGCCGCGGCCAAGCGTGTCGGGGCACCGGCCATCGAGTTGCACACAGGACGTTATGCCGATGCCCATACGCCGGCCGAAGTTGCCGAAGAGCTGAAGCGGATTGCCGATGGCGTGGCGTTTGGCGTGGCCCAGGGCCTGATCGTCAATGCCGGGCATGGCCTGCATTACCACAACGTCGAGGCGGTGGCGGCGATTCCGGGGATCAATGAGCTGAACATCGGCCATGCGCTGGTGGCCCATGCGCTGTTCGTCGGATTCAAGGCAGCGGTGGTGGAGATGAAAGAGCTGATTCTGGCGGCTGCGCCCAAGGCTTGAGGGCTGGGCACTTCATATCGCGGCGCAACCTGGAGTTTTGTTGCGCCTGTTCCGGCCTCTTCGCGGGCAAGCTCCGCTCCCACAGGGGGACGCGGTCAAACTGTGGGAGCGGAGCTTGCCCGCGAAGAGGCCCGTGAGCGCGCTACAAATAGCACAGGCTGGCAGCTGGCTAGAGCTGTGACGGCTGCTCGGTCGGCTTGGTCTTGTCCACGCCCGGCACATGCAGGTTGCTGTCCACCACCTGGCTGCCTTCCAGCTGCGGCTGGGTTACCCAGGTCAGGATGTCGTAGTAACGGCGGATGTTGGCGACGAAATGCACCGGCTCGCCGCCCCGCGCATAACCGTAGCGGGTCTTGCTGTACCACTGCTTCTGCGCCAGGCGCGGCAGCATCTTCTTCACGTCCAGCCACTTGTTCGGGTTCAGGCCTTCCTTCTCGGCGAGCTTGCGCGCATCGTCCAGATGACCGCTGCCGACGTTATACGCCGCCAGGGCAAACCAGGTGCGGTCCGGCTCTTCGATCTGCTCGTCCAACTGATCCTTCATATACACCAGGTACTTGGCCCCGCCACTGATGCTCTGTCGCGCATCCAGACGATTGGACACGCCCATGGCCTGGGCCGTGCTCTGGGTCAGCATCATCAGGCCGCGCACGCCGGTCTTGGAGGTGACCCCCGGCTGCCACAGCGATTCCTGATAACCGATGGCCGCCAACAACCGCCAGTCGACTTTTTCTTCCTTGGCCGACGCGCGGAAATGTTTCTCGTACTTGGGCAGCCGCTGCTGCAGGTGCTGGGCAAAGGTATAGGCGCCGACGTAACCCAGTACATCGACATGCCCGTAATAGCGATCTTTCAGGCGTTGCAGAGTGCCGTTCTGCTGCACTTTGTCGAGGTAGGCGTTGATCTCGTTGAGCAGGCTGTTGTCTTCGCCAGGGGCCACCGCCCAGCGCTGGCTGCGGGCATCGCCGAGGTCAAACGCGACCCGCACGTTGGGGAAGTAAACCTGGTTCATCGCCACTTCGTTGGAATCCACCAGGGTCAGGTCGATCTGACCTTCGTCGACCATGCGCAGCAGGTCGACCACTTCAACCGCGTCGGACTCTTCGTATTCAATCGCAGGATTCTGCTTTTTCAGCTCGGCGAGTTGTTCGGCATGGCTGCTGCCCTTGAGCACCGTGATGCGTTTGCCCACCAGGTCGGCCGGTGTGGTGGGGCGGGACTGGCCATTGCGATAGACGATCTGCGGGGTGACTTCCAGGTACGGATGGGAAAAGCGCGCCTGCAGCTTGCGCTGGTCGCTGCTCACCAGGCCGGCGGCCGCCAGCACCGGACCGTTGGGTTTGCCCAGCTGATTGAACAGATCGTCGAGGTTGTCCGCGGTTTCGATCTCGAGCTTGACCCCCAGGTCATCGGCAAAGCGCTTGACCAGCTCGTACTCGAAGCCGGTTTCGCCGTTGCGATCCTGGAAATAGGTGGCCGGACTGTTGCGGGTAATCACCCGCAGTACGCCGTCCTCCTTTACGCGCTCAAGTGTGCTGGGTTTATCAACACAGGCGCCGAGCATCAGGAAGAGTCCGGTTGCGATGAGCCACCTGGCACAGCGCGGGCGGAAAGCAGTTGGGGAGAACATCTGCGCAGTATACGCAAAGGACCCCGGCCGCCATATCTCGACAGAATCGCGCCGGTCTGCTAGCGATCCCCGGGAATGGCTGGAGGCTGTAGGAATGGGCTTTTGAGAGCGTATGAACTTTATAAAAAAGTGGCGATGAATAATGCTAATGATCTGTAGGAATGGGTTATTAGACCTCGAGGGGCATGTGCTGTGAGGCAAGCGTGCCGTTTCGGGTGCCGTCGCGGGCGGTTTAGGCTAGAATGCACGGCCTCAAAGCACACCCCTTCCCGAGGCTGTCCCGAAGATGTTGATCCTGCGCGGCGCTCCTGCCCTTTCCGCCTTTCGCCACAGCAAACTGCTTGAACAACTGAGCCAAAAAGTTCCAGCTGTCAGTGGTTTGTATGCCGAGTTCGCCCATTTCGCCGAAGTGACTGGCGTGCTGACTGGCGACGAACAGCAAGTGCTGGCCCGCCTGCTGAAATACGGCCCGAGCGTGCCGGTCCAGGAGCCGACCGGTCGTCTGTTTCTGGTGTTGCCGCGTTTCGGCACCATTTCGCCCTGGTCGAGCAAGGCCAGCGACATTGCCCGCAACTGCGGCCTGGGGAACGTCCAGCGCCTGGAGCGCGGTATTGCCTTCTACGTGGCCGGCCAGTTCAGCGAAGCCGAAGCCGAGCTGATCGCCGCGGTCCTGCATGACCGCATGACCCAGATCGTGCTGGGCAAGCTGGAAGAGGCCGCGGGTCTGTTCAGCCATGCCGAGCCGAAGCCGCTGACGGCCATCGACCTGCTGGGCGGCGGTCGCGCCGCGCTGGAAAAAGCCAACGTCGAACTGGGCCTGGCCCTGGCCGAAGACGAGATCGACTACCTGGTGAACGCGTTCACCGGTCTAAAGCGCAATCCCCACGACATCGAACTGATGATGTTCGCCCAGGCGAACTCCGAGCACTGCCGGCACAAGATCTTCAACGCCAGTTGGGATATCGACGGCCAGAGCCAGGAAAAAAGCCTGTTCGGCATGATCAAGAACACCTACCAGATGCACAGCGAAGGCGTTCTGTCGGCTTACAAGGACAACGCCTCGGTGATCGTCGGCAGCGTGGCCGGACGTTTCTTCCCGGACCCTGAAACCCGCCAGTACGGCGCGGTGCAGGAGCCGGTGCACATCCTGATGAAGGTCGAGACCCACAACCACCCGACCGCGATTGCCCCGTTCCCGGGCGCGGCCACCGGTTCCGGCGGCGAGATCCGCGATGAGGGTGCTACCGGTCGCGGCGCCAAGCCGAAAGCCGGTCTCACCGGTTTCACCGTGTCCAACCTGCAGATCCCGGGCTTCGAACAGCCGTGGGAAGTGCCGTACGGCAAGCCTGAGCGCATTGTCACCGCGCTGGACATCATGATCGAAGGCCCACTGGGTGGCGCCGCGTTCAACAACGAATTCGGTCGTCCGGCCCTGACCGGCTACTTCCGGACCTTCGAGCAATCGATCATCACCCCGCGTGGCGACGAAGTGCGCGGTTACCACAAGCCGATCATGCTGGCCGGCGGTATGGGCAACATCCGCGCCGAGCACGTACAGAAAGGCGAAATCGTCGTCGGCTCCAAGCTGATCGTCCTCGGCGGCCCGGCGATGCTGATCGGCCTGGGGGGCGGTGCGGCTTCCTCGATGGCCACCGGCACCAGCTCGGCGGACCTGGATTTCGCTTCGGTACAGCGCGAAAACCCGGAAATGGAACGCCGTTGCCAGGAGGTCATCGACCGTTGCTGGCAACTGGGCGACAAGAACCCCATCAGCTTTATCCACGACGTGGGTGCCGGCGGTCTGTCCAACGCCTTCCCGGAACTGGTCAACGACGGCGACCGCGGCGGTCGTTTCGAACTGCGCAATATCCCCAATGACGAGCCGGGCATGGCCCCGCATGAAATCTGGTCGAACGAATCCCAGGAGCGTTATGTCCTGGCGGTCGGCGCGGCGGATTTCGAACGCTTCAAGGCCATCTGCGAGCGTGAGCGTTGCCCGTTCGCCGTGGTCGGCGAGGCCACTGCCGAGCCGCAACTGACCGTCACCGACAGCCACTTCGGCAACAGCCCGGTGGACATGCCGCTGGAAGTGCTGCTGGGCAAGGCCCCGCGCATGCACCGTTCGGCGGTTCGCGAAAGCGAACTGGGCGACGATTTCGATCCGAGCACCCTGGCCCTGGCCGAGTGCGTCGAGCGCGTCCTGCATCATCCGGCCGTGGCGAGCAAGAGCTTCCTGATCACCATCGGCGACCGCACCATTACCGGCCTGGTCTCCCGCGACCAGATGGTCGGCCCGTGGCAGGTCCCGGTGGCAGACGTCGCCGTGACCGCCACCAGCTTCGACGTCTACACCGGTGAAGCCATGGCCATGGGCGAGCGTACGCCGCTGGCCCTGCTGAACGCCCCGGCTTCCGGGCGCATGGCGATCGGCGAAACCCTGACCAACATCGCCGCTTCGCGGATCGGCAAGCTGTCCGATATCAAGCTGTCGGCCAACTGGATGTCGGCTGCAGGCCATCCGGGTGAAGACGCCCGTCTGTACGACACCGTCAAGGCGGTCGGCATGGAACTCTGCCCTGAATTGGGTCTGACCATTCCGGTGGGCAAGGACTCCATGTCCATGGCCACCCGCTGGAGCGACGAAGGCACCGACAAGAGCGTGACCTCGCCGCTGTCGCTGATCGTGACCGGTTTCGCCCCGGTCACCGATATCCGCCAGACCCTGACCCCGCAACTGCGCATGGACAAGGGCACCACCGACCTGATCCTGGTCGACCTCGGCCGTGGCCAGAACCGCATGGGGGCCTCGATCCTCGCCCAGGTCTACGGCAAGCTCGGCAAGCAGGCTCCGGACGTCGACGACGCCGAAGACCTGAAGGCCTTCTTCGCGGTGATCCAGGGCCTCAACGCTGACGGTCATCTGCTGGCTTACCACGACCGTTCCGACGGCGGCCTGCTGACCTCCGTGCTGGAAATGGCCTTTGCCGGTCACTGCGGCCTGCACCTGAACCTCGACGGCCTGGCGGAAACTTCCGCCGACCTCGCGGCCATCCTGTTCAACGAAGAACTCGGTGCGGTGATCCAGGTTCGCCAGGACTCCACCCCGGACGTGCTGGCGCAATTCAGTGCCGCCGGCCTGGGCGACTGCGTGTCGGTGATCGGCCAGCCGTTGAACAACGGCGAAGTCAGCATCACCTTCGACGGCGAGACGGTCTTCACCGGCGAGCGTCGCCTGTTGCAGCGCCAGTGGGCGGAAACCAGCTATCGCATCCAGCGCCTGCGGGACAATGCCGAATGCGCCGACCAGGAATTCGATGTCCTGCTCGACGAAGGCAACCCGGGCCTGAGCTACAAGACCAGCTTCGATGTGAACCAGGACATCGCCGCGCCGTACATCAAGAAGGGCATTCGCCCACAGGTCGCCGTGCTGCGTGAGCAGGGCGTCAACGGCCAGGTGGAAATGGCCGCGGCGTTCGACCGTGCCGGTTTCAACGCCATCGACGTGCACATGAGCGATATCCTCGCCGGTCGCGTTGACCTGAATGAGTTCAAGGGCCTGGTCGCCTGCGGCGGCTTCTCCTACGGCGACGTACTCGGCGCCGGTGAAGGCTGGGCCAAGTCGGCGCTGTTCAACGCCCGTGCCCGCGATGCCTTCCAGGGCTTCTTCGAGCGCACCGACAGCTTCACCCTGGGCGTGTGCAACGGTTGCCAGATGATGTCCAACCTGCACGAGCTGATTCCGGGTAGCGAATTCTGGCCGCACTTCGTCCGTAACCGCTCCGAGCAGTTCGAAGCGCGGGTGGCGATGGTCCAGGTCCAGGAGTCGAACTCGATCTTCCTGCAGGGCATGGCGGGCTCGCGTATGCCGATTGCTATCGCCCACGGCGAAGGCCATGCCGAGTTCGAAAGCGAGGAAGCCTTGCTGCAAGCCGACCTGTCGGGTTGCGTGGCCATGCGTTTCGTCGACAACAACGGCAAGGTCACCCAGACCTACCCGGCCAACCCGAACGGCTCGCCGCGCGGGATCACCGGGCTGACCAGCCGCGACGGTCGCGTCACCATCATGATGCCGCACCCTGAGCGGGTATTCCGTGCCGTGCAGAACTCCTGGCGCTCGGAAGACTGGAACGAAGACGCGCCGTGGATGCGTATGTTCCGCAACGCCCGCGTCTGGGTTAACTAAGCCACGATGTACAAACTCAGCTTTTTCGTGCCGCCGAGCCATGTGGAACAGGTCAAGAGTGCCGTATTCGCCGCCGGAGGCGGGCGGATCGGTGCTTACGACCAGTGTGCATGGCAGGTGCTGGGCCAGGGCCAGTTTCGCCCGTTGGACGGCAGCCAGCCGTTTCTCGGGCAGACTGGTGTGGTCGAGCAGGTGGAGGAGTGGAAGGTTGAGCTGGTGGTGGCGGACGCCCTGATCGAGGCGGTGGTGCTGGCTCTGAAGCAGAGCCATCCCTACGAAACGCCGGCTTATGAAGTCTGGCGATTAGCGGATTTCTGACCGTTTCAGCGCTTTCACAAAACCCGCCACCTCGGCGGGTTTTGCTTGTCTGGGCATTGGCCGTTTCCAGCGGATTGCCGCAGCTTCCATGAGTTGGAAAACCCTTCTAGTTTTGCACTGGAGGCATCTTTCTCTCGCCGACGCACTCGGCCGGCAGACTCGCACCTTTCTCGAATCGGCACGCGCCTAGCAGTAACTCACTCTTGATACCGCCGATGAACGCGACGGCGCCTTCACGCCCTCCAGTACTAGGCCCTGAAAGGTCCACCGCCACGCTGTTGGGCTTGACTTCATAGACCCAGCCGCCGTTCTGCGCATCCGCGACCGCCCAGTTCCTGGCCGCGGTATAGTCGCGAAACGCCACAACGATCGAGTTGGTGAAGACCGGCGACTCCGGGTTGCTGCCCAATCGCAAATTCGGTGCCTGCGAGTTCCAGGCCCGCAACCCATGGGCAAGCGCCTCCGCCCCTTGTACGGGGTTGATGACCGAGGAGCCGACCGCCCAGAGGGTTTGATTGCTCGTTACCCAGGCCAGACCTTCTGGAGGTGTCAGCTGGCTCCAGTCGATGGACGTCGCCGCGACCTCCAATCGGCTCTCCTGGCCGGTGGGTTCGCGGTAGGCCGGGTTCGTGACGCAATCAGCCGCGTCGTTCTTCTTGCACGCCTGCTTGATAAAGCGCCCCTTGACCCCGCCCGGGAAGCTGATCTCTTCCTCGCTGACAATAGCTCCCCCGGATTTCTCCTGGTCGATGCCATGGGGGGCCTTGAACTCGAACACCCACTCCTTGGCGAAGCTCTGGGCGATCCGCTGACTGCGTGTGGTACTGCTATAGACCGACTTTCCCGCCCCCGCCCCGTGGCGGAACCAGTCGTACATCCACTCGTTCTCGGGGAAGTTCACGGCTTTGGGCAGAAGCCCGACCTGGAAGGCCTCAAGCCCCTGATCCGTGGTGTCGCCCCGATAGAGCGTGTCCATGTCGGTCCGCCAGTGCAAGGAGGGCAGGGTGTCGCGGATCGGTACGCTGGTATCCGCCGCGACCTGAAGCCAGGCTTGATACCAGGGCTCCTCGTCGCCCTGGGGTGTTCCTGCCGCCCATGCGCCATTGCCCGGCAGCCACGCGCCTGCCAACACTACCGCCGCGACCGCAGTCGTCCGAAGAAAACCGCCATCTTTTTTCATGATTTTGTGCCTCATCCAGAACGGTCAAGCCATGCCGAATCACATACGTCATGACTACACATTCTTCGACGTGACACCTTTCATCACTTTCGCGGGAGAAAGCTGCGCTGAGCGGAGCCTCGATCCGCAGAGTGAATGTTGAGTGTAGATTGTCACGGGTGCGATAGCTGCCTTCGGGCTCCCAGACTTGTAACGCTTCTTTTCCCGGTGCTGGGTAGTCGCTATTCATGGGGAGCCAGGCAGTTTGAGGTAACGCAGCGGTGCCGCTACCTCAAGCGGCGGAGCTAGAGTGGCGCTGCACAGGTTTCCCGGCGATTCAATAGCGCCCCCAGTGCTTCACTGATGCCGCTGGCCGGATTCCCCACCAGCACATGCCAGGTCCCACCTTCCACCTGACTGACGCCTTGGCAGCCCAGGGTTTTCAGATCCGCCTCCGATAACCGTCGACCATCCTCAAGTTGCACCCGCAGCCGAGTCTGGGCCACGCATTCCAATGCCAGCACATTGTCTTTTCCGCCTAGCGCGTCCAGCCATTGCTGGAGCTGTTCCGTACTGATCGCTGTCGATTCGGCCCGCACCGGCTTACTCACCGCGATATCGATCGAACCGGTTACGGGCAAGGCCAAACGAATCTCATCGGCAATGCTGTCCGCCAACGGCCCGACCACCACTTGCAGGCTGCCGCCATGGCCCGGCCGGACCACCGCCATCGCCCCGAGGCTTTTCAGCTCGGCGTCCACGGCTTTGTCGCGGTCCAGCAACTCCACCCGCAGGCGCGTGGTGCAGGCACCGACCGTCAGCAGGTTGGCCGCCCCGCCCAGGGCCTGGATATAAGCGGCGGCCCGCTGGTTTTCGCTGAGTATCCGGGTGGCGGTCGCAGTGGCGATATTCTCGCGCCCGGGCGTCTTCAAATCGAAACGACGGATGCAGAAATCGAAGACGAAGTAGTACAGCAGGGCATAGGCCAACCCCACCGGGAACACCAGCCAGCCGTTGGTCGACTTGCCCCAGCCCAGGGCCATGTCGATAGCGCCGCCGGAGAAGGTAAAGCCCAGGTGGATGTTCAGCGCGTTGGTCACCGCCATCGACAGACCCGTCAACAAGGCGTGCAACACATAGAGCATCGGCGCAAGGAACATGAAGGCGAATTCGATCGGCTCGGTCACCCCGGTCAGGAACGAGGTCAGGGCCATCGACAGCAGCAGCCCGCCCATCAGCTTGCGCCGTTCCGGCAGGGCATTGCGGTACATCGCCAGGCAGGCGGCCGGCAGGCCGAAGACCATCACCGGAAACATCCCGGTCATGAACTGCCCGGCCTTCGGGTCGCCGGCGAAGTAACGCGCCAGGTCGCCGGTCACCGCCAGCCCGGTCTCGGGCGAGGTGTAGCTGCCGAACACGAACCACATCATATTGTTGAGGATGTGGTGCAGGCCGGTGACGATCAGCAGCCGGTTGAAGACGCCGAAGACAAAGGCGCCGAGGCTGCCGCTCTCGACCATCAGCAGGCCGAGGCTGTTGATGGCGCTCTGGATCGGCGGCCAGATAAAGCCGAACACCACCCCCAGGCCCACCGCCGAGAACCCGGTGACAATCGGCACGAAGCGTCGCCCGCCGAAGAACGCCAGGTACTCCGGCAGCTTGATGTCCTTGAAGCGGTTGTACAGCGCACCGCCCAGCAGGCCGCTGATGATCCCGGCGAGCATGCCCATGTTGATGCTTGCATCGAGCACCTTGAGGGTGGCGATCAGCACCAGGTAACCGATGGCCCCGGCCAGCCCGGCGGTGCCGTTGTTGTCGCGGGCGAAACCCACGGCGATGCCGATGGCGAAGATCAGCGCCAGGTTGGCGAAGATGGTGTTGCCGGCATCGTGGACGATCGCGATGTTCAGCAGGTCGGTATCACCCAGGCGCAACAGCAGGCCGGCTATCGGCAGGATGGCGATGGGGAGCATCAACGCCCGTCCCAGGCGTTGCAGACCTTCGATGAAGAACTGGTACATGACGTGTCTCCTTCTTGTTGTTGTATGCAGGCGCTGGATCAATCAGCCCAGGGGCCAGTGTTGGCGACAGGCTTCACGGACTTTCGCGGCGCTGCCCAGTTGCAGCAGCGACGGCACGATCCGCCGACATTCGGCGGCATCCAGGTCGCGGACCCGCGCCTTGATTTCGCCAATTTGCGGGGTACTCACGGACAGCTCGGTGACCCCCAGGCCGATCAGCACCGGGGTTGCCAGCGGATCGGAGGCCAGCGCGCCGCAGACCCCGACCCAGCGCTGATGCAGGGCGGCCCCGGCGCAGGTCTGGGCCATCAGCCGCAGCAGGGCCGGGTGCAGGGCGTCGACCCGGGCGGCGAGGCCGGCGTGGTCGCGGTCCATGGCCAGGGTGTATTGCGACAGGTCGTTGGTGCCGATGGACAGGAAGTCCGCGTGCTCGGCCAGTTGTTCGGCCAGCAGCGCGGCGGAAGGTACTTCGATCATCACCCCCAGTTCCGGGCGCAGGTTGAGTCCCATCTCAGTGGCCAGCTCATCCAGACGCTGGCGCACCTGCAGCAGTTCGTCGACTTCGCTGATCATCGGCAACAGGATCCGGCAGCGTTGCAGCGGGCTGACCTGCAGCAGGGCGCGCAGTTGCTGGTCGAGCAGTTCCGGCTGGGCCTGGCCCAGGCGGATGCCCCGCAGGCCGAGCACCGGATTGGTTTCCATCGGCAGCGGCAGGTAGTCGAGCTGCTTGTCGCCACCGACATCGATGGTGCGAATGATCACCGGTCGGTAGCCCATGGCGTCCATCACGCTCTGGTAGGCACTGCGCTGTTCCTCCTGATCCGGCGCGCTGCGGCGGTCGACGAAGAGGAACTCGGTGCGCAACAGGCCGACGCCATCGGCACCGTGTGAATGGGCCTCACCGGCTTCGGCGGCCGAGGCGACATTGGCCGCGACCTCGATGCGCAGGCCATCGCGGGTGTCGGCCGGCAACTGGGCCTGGGAGTGTTGTTGCTGGCGGCGCAGTTGCTGCTGCCCGTGGGCCAGGGCGACGCCTTCGCGGCGGGCGGCATCGGGGGTCAGTTCGAGGCGGCCGTGATCGGCGTCTAGGACCACCCCCTGGCCGGGCGCGATGTCCAGCAGCCCGCTCCCTAGCGCGACCAGGCAAGGCAGGCCTTTGCTCCGGGCGAGGATCGCCACGTGGGAAGTCGCACCGCCGGTGGCCATGCACAGCCCGGCGACCTGTTGCTGGCTGAGCAGCAGCAGGTCCGAGGGGGTCAGTTCCTGCGCGGCGACGATAGCGCCGGGCGGCAGGTCGTAGTGCGCGGCCTCACCCAGCAGGGCCCGCAACACCTGTTGCCGGAGGTCGCGCAGGTCGTTGGTGCGCTCGGCCAGCAGTGGATTGCCGAGATTGAGCAGGACCTGGCATTGCGCTTCGATCGACTGGTCCCAGGCGTGGCTGGCCGCCTGGTCGGCTTCGATGGCATGGCTGGCGGCATCCAGTAGCGCGGGGTCTTCGAGCAGGGCGAGATGGGCGTTGAAGATCGCTTCTTCTTCGACGGCCTTGCGCTGGCGGGCCTGTAACAGCGTGCCGTGGATATCCGAGCGGACCTTTTCCAGGGCGGCGTCCAGCGCTTGCAGTTGCTCATCGGCGCTGTGCTGGCCGGCGTCCGGCGCCAGGCTGATGGCGGCCAGGCGTACCAGCGGGCCACTGACCAGGCCGGGCGAAGCGCACACGCCCTGGAGAACGCCGTCTTCGTTCGGTTGCGGCGCCGCCGTCTGCAGCGGTGGTGGTGCCGAATGGTGTGCATCGTTCAAAGGTGTGCGCAGCACCTTCAGCAGGGCCAGCAGTGCCGCTTCGCGGTCCGGCCCCTGGCAACTGATCTGCACTTCCTGCTGTTCGCCGACGCTGAGGCCCATGATGCCGATCAGGCTATCGAGGGCGGCGGATTTATCGCCCAGATGCAGGCGCGCGCTGCAATTGAAGCCCTGCGCGGTCTGGCGCAGCAAGGCCGCCGGACGTGCATGCAGGCCGCCGTGATGGGCGACCCGGGCGCTGCCGCGGACTTCGTCGGTGTCCGTCATCGGGGTAGGGGCCTGCTGTTCGGCGTTCTGGCGCGGGACGATTCGCAGCAAGGGCTCACCGACCTTGACCTGGCCCTGGGCCACGGGCTCCAGGTCGTAATGTTCGGCGTTGGTCAGGACCACCAGGCTCACCAGGCTTTTGCACTGGCGCGCCACCCGGTCCAGGTCGATCCGCAGCAAGGCCTGGCCGTCCTGCACCCGGGCGCCGGTCTCGACCAGCAGGGCAAAACCTTCGCCTTGCAGTTCGACCGTGTCCAGGCCCAGGTGCAGCAGCAGTTCGGCGCCGTTGTCGGCGCGCAGGGTCAGGGCGTGCCGCGTTCGGGCGATATGAATGATCTCGCCGGCACAGGGCGCATGCAGGCAATCGTTGAGCGGGTCGATGGCCAGCCCCGGACCCATGGCGCCGCTGGCGAATACCGCATCGTCGACCTCGACAAGCGGGAACACGGGGCCGCTCAGCGGGGCGCTGAGGGTGATGTTGTTCTTGTTATGCATGGCGCTGTACTCGTCAGTGGGTACGGGTGACTTTGCTCAGGTGGCGCGGTTGGTCGGGGTCCATGCCACGGGCCACGGCCAGGTGGGCGGCCATCACGTAGAAACTCTGGATCGCGAGGATCGGGTCGAGGGCCGGGTGCTCGGCGCAACACAGGTCCAGGTCGCGTTCGGCCACGTCCGGCGGCGCGGCCAGCAGCACCCGGGCCCCGCGCTGGCGCATCTCGGCGGCGAGCTTGAGCAGCCCGGCCTGTTCGGCACCCCGTGGGGCGAAGACCAGCAACGGGTAGCCGGCGTCGATCAGGGCCATGGGGCCGTGGCGGACTTCCGCGCTGCTGAAGGCTTCGGCCTGGATCGCCGAGGTTTCCTTGAATTTCAGCGCCGCTTCCTGGGCGATGGCGAAACCGGCGCCACGGCCGATCACCATCAACCGTTCGCAATCGCGCAGGGTCTCGATGGCCTTGCTCCAGTCGCGGGTCGCGGCCTGGCGCAGGCCTTCCGGCAGGGCCTCCGTGGCGGCGAGCAAGGCCGGGTCCTGGTGCCAATGGCCGAGCAGCCGCGCACTGGCGCTGAGGGTGGCGATAAAACTCTTGGTCGCGGCCACGCTTTGTTCCGGTCCGGCCAGCAGCGGGATCGTATATTCGCAGGCGGCTTCCAGCGGCGAGTCCGCCGCGTTGACCAGGGCCACCGTCAAGGCACCGCGTTCGCGCAGCAGGCACAGGCTGTCCACCAGATCAGGGCTCTGGCCGGACTGGGAAAAGGCCAGTACCGCCTGGCCGCTGACCTGCAACGGCGAGTGTTGCAGGGTCACCACCGACATCGGCAGGGAGGCCACCGGGACGCCGGTCTGCTGCATGGCGATATAGGCGAAGTAGCTGGCGGCATGGTCGGAGCTGCCACGGGCGACGGTCATCACCACCTGTGGCGGTTGCTCGCGCAGCCGGGTGCCGAGGGCCATCAGCCGGGTATCGAGCTGCTGCAACTGGCGGCTGACCGCCTCGTGGGCCGACAGTGCCTCTTCAAGCATTCTGGAAGTCATGGACTTCTCCTTCGACCATGATCGAGGTCAGTGTCAGTGAACGGTCCAGGCGCACGCAGTCGGCCCAACTGCCGGTTTGCAGGCGTCCGCGCTCGGGCAGGCCAAGGTAGTCGGCGGGGAATTGCGACAGGCGTTGCGAGGCTTCGGCCAGGGGCAGGCCGATCTTCACCAGGTTGCGCAGGGCCTGGTCCATGGTCAGGGTGCTGCCGGCCAGGGTGCCATCGGCCAGGCGTACGCCGCCCAGGCATTTGGTCACGGTGTGGCTGCCCAGCTTGTACTCGCCGTCCGGCATGCCGGCCGCCGCCGTGGAGTCGGTGACGCAATACAGGCAGGGAATCGAGCGCAGGGCCACGCGCATGGCCCCGGGGTGCACATGCAGCAGGTCCGGGATCAGTTCGGCGTAGCGGGCGTGGGCCAGGGCGGCGCCGACGATGCCGGGCTCGCGGTGATGCAGCGGGCTCATGGCGTTATACAGGTGGGTGAAGCTGGTGGCCCCGGCCTCGAGGGCGGCGACACCTTCTTCGTAGCTGCCCAGGGTATGGCCGATCTGCATGCGGATGCCCCGTGAGCTGAGGTCGCGGATCAACGGCGCGTGGCCGGCGATTTCCGGGGCGATGGTAATCACCCGGATCGGTGCCAGGCGCAGGTAGTCCTCGATTTCGGCGCTGACCGCCGTATGGGCGAAGTTCGGCTGCGCCCCCAGCTTGCCGGGGTTGATGAACGGACCTTCCAGATGCACACCGAGGACCCGGGCGGTACCGGGCTGGCGCTGTTCGCAATAGACCCCGAGTTGGCCGAGGATCGCGCTGATTTCCTCGGGCGGCGCGGTCATGGTGGTGGCCAGCAGCGAGGTGGTGCCGAAGCGCAGGTGGGTGCGGGCGATGGTCTCGAAGGCGTCGCCACCCTGCATGATGTCCTTGCCGCCGCCGCCGTGGACGTGCAGATCGATAAAACCGGGCAGCAGGTACGGCAGGTCGTTTTCACTCGGATCGCAGGGCGTGCCCTCGATCTGCGTGACCTTGCCGTGCTGGTGCAGCAGGCGGCCGCGAATCCAGCCTTGCGGGGTGAGAATGTTGTCTTCGGACATGGCAGGCTCTCTGAACAGGCTAACGCCGCAGTTCGGCGACGAAGTCGTAGTAATCGTTACGGCAGTAGGTGTCGGTCAGCTCGATGGGGGTGTTGTCCTCGAGGTAGCCGACCCGGGTCATCAGCAGCATCGCGGTACCGGGCTCGATGCCCACCAGCGCGGCGAATTCGGTCGAGGCGTTGATCGCGCGAATATGTTGCAGGGCCCGCACCACCGGACGGCCGATGCTGTCGAGGAAGGCGTAGAGCGAATCGCCGACGGCCTCGGGGTCGGGCAGCAGGGCGGCGGGCAGGGTGCTCATCTCGATGGCCATGACGGTATCGTCGGCGGTGCGCAGGCGCTTGAGCCGGGTGACCTGGTCCCGTGGCGACAGGGCCAGGCGGATCAGTTCCTCATGGCTCGGCAGGGCGATCTCGCGTTCCAGCCAGCGCGAGCCGGGGACAAAACCCTTGGCCCGCAGCCGTTCGCTGAAACTCGACAGGCGGGAAAGGGGTTGTTCCAGGCGTGGGGTGATAAAGGTCCCGGAGCCCTGGCTGCGGCGGATCAGCCCTTGTTCCAGGAGGACCTCCAGGGCCTTGCGCGCGGTGACCCGAGAAATGCTCAACAGCTCGCTCAGGTTGCGCTCCGAGGGCAATGCCTGTTCGGCTTTCCACTGGCCGGCATGGATCGCCGCTTCCAGGTTGCGCGCCAGTTGCAGGTAGAGCGGCGTCGGCTGGGACTCGTCGGGTCGCAGGGCGAGGATGTCGTTCATGTAAGATTTTTCCTGTGCGCTTGTTGGAAATTTTGCACTCGGACAGTGGTGATGAAAGTAATACCACTTGAATACCATGTCAATGCCAGTGGTTTCGTGCGAGTGCAATAAAAACGCCCGTCATGGGAGGCATGACGGGCGTCGGATAAATCAGTGGTATCAGGGTGGTTCGGCTCAGGGACGGATTTCCACCAGGGTGCCGTCCTTGACCAGGTTCCAGACCTCGCGCATATCGACGTTACGCATGGCTACGCAGCCGTCGGTCCAGTCCAGGGTGTGGAACAGCTGTTCCGGGTAGTCCTCGGAATCCGGGGTGCCGTGGATCATGATCATGTCGCCGGGGTCCACGCCTTCGCGGCGGGCGCGGACCGAGTCGCTGATATTGGGGTAGGACAGGTGCATCGACAGATTGTATTTGTCGCTGGTCTTGCGCCAGTCCACCCAATAGAAGCCCTCGGGCGTGCGCCGGTCGCCGGCGATGAGTTTCTGGCCCTTGGGATTTCGACCCAGGGAAATACGGTAGGTCTTCAGGGGTTTGCCATCACTGATCAGTTGCAACTGATGGGCGGACTTGAGGATCAGGACTTTCTCGATGATTTTGCCGGCCAGCGGGTCGGCGGCGGAGGCCTGGGACAGAGCGGCGAACGACAGGCAGAAGACTACTAACAACCAGCGCATTAAAACGGTATCCCTGAAGGTGAAGCGTTTCTGATTATCGGGTTATTGGTCGTTGCCGCGTGGCACCATGGGCGGCACGGCTTCGCTGCGAACCGGGTATTGCTGGTTCGGGCGGTCGGCGAAGAAGCATTCCAGGGTCCGTCCGACGGTCCTGAAGGCCAACTCGGACCAGGGGATCTCGTGTTCTTCGAACAGCCGTACTTCCAGGCTTTCTTCGCCGGCGGCAAATTCCAGGTCCACCAGTTCGGCACGGTAGAACACATGTACCTGGTTGATATGCGGCACGTCGATCAGCGTATAGATGCTCAGGTTGCGCACCTGCGCGCAAGCCTCTTCCAGGGTTTCCCGGCGAGCGGCCTGTTCCACGGTCTCGCCGTTTTCCATAAAACCGGCGGGCAAGGTCCAGTAACCCCGGCGCGGCTCGATGGCACGGCGGCAGAGCAGGACCTGGGTGCCCCAGACCGGCAGGCAGCCGGCGACGATATTGGGGTTCTGGTAATGAATGGTGTCGCAGTGGTCGCAGACGAAGCGCAGGCGCGTGTCGCCCTCGGGTATGCGTTGACTCACCGGTTTGCCGCACTGGCTACAGAACTTCATGCTGGATTCTCTTGGCAATGCGCCTATCTTCGCGTGGGTGGCGGTCTGTCGGCAAGTTGTGCTTTCGCGACATGGCAACGTCCGGGACTTGGGCCAGTCACTTCTTTTGGTGC
The DNA here is from genome assembly GCF_013385425.1 of Pseudomonas gingeri. Lineage (GTDB taxonomy): Bacteria > Pseudomonadota > Gammaproteobacteria > Pseudomonadales > Pseudomonadaceae > Aquipseudomonas > Aquipseudomonas gingeri_D. Next base: position 80,250 of record NZ_JACAQA010000005.1, read on the forward strand.
ATGATGCCGGGTAAGTCGCAAATCGAGATCAGCCATGCTGGATGAGTTACTTCGACGGATAAGCAGCCATACGCCCCGCCCCCTGGAAACGGACCGTCGTTTTCCCGAGGCGGCGGTACTGGTGCCTATTACCCGCAGTGACGAGCCGGAGTTGGTGCTGACCCTGCGCGCCAGCGGTCTGTCGACCCACGGCGGCGAGGTGGCCTTTCCCGGCGGGCGCCGCGATCCGGAGGACCCGGACCTGATTTTCACCGCCCTGCGCGAAGCCGAAGAAGAAATCGGCCTGCCGCCGGGTCTGGTGGAAATCATCGGGCCCCTCAGCCCGTTGATCTCCCTGCACGGGATCAAGGTCACGCCTTACGTCGGGGTGGTGCCGGATTTTGTCGACTATCGGGCCAATGACGCCGAGATCGCCGCGGTCTTCAATGTACCGCTGGAGTTTTTCCGCCAGGACCCGCGTGAGCATACCCATCGCATCGACTACCAGGGCCGCAGCTGGTACGTGCCCAGCTACCGTTTTGGCGAGTACAAGATCTGGGGGCTGACGGCGATCATGATCGTCGAGCTGGTCAACCTGTTGTATGACGCCCGGATCAGCCTGCACAATCCCCCGGAACGTTTTATCAACATCTAGAGCCGCCGTTCAGGTGGTCGTGAGCCTTGAGGACAACCCTATGAAATACCGTCTGGGCGATGCCCGGGTCGAGACGCATCCGCAGAGCTGGGTAGCGCCCAATGCGACCCTGGTCGGCAAGGTCCGGCTGGAGGAGGGCGCCAGTGTCTGGTTCAACGCGGTGTTGCGAGGCGACAACGAACTGATCCTGATCGGCCGCAACAGCAATGTCCAGGATGGCACGGTGATGCATACCGACATGGGCTATCCGCTGACCATCGGCACCGGGGTGACCATCGGTCATAACGCCATGCTCCATGGCTGCACGGTGGACGACTACAGCCTGATCGGTATCAACGCGGTGATCCTCAACGGCGCGAAGATCGGCAAGCACTGCATCATCGGCGCCAATGCGTTGATCGGTGAGAACAAGGAAATCCCCGACGGTTCGCTGGTGATGGGCTCGCCGGGCAAGGTGGTCCGCGAGTTGACCGAGGCGCAGAAGAAAATGCTCGAAGCCAGCGCCGCCCACTATGTGCACAACGCCCAGCGTTATGCCCGCGACCTGGCGGTTGACGAAGCATGAGCACGCCGGAACGTCCGGTGGCCTCGCCTTGTGTGAGTGTCTGCGCGCTGGACGAACAGGACATCTGCATTGGTTGCCAGCGTACGGTCGAGGAGATCACCCGCTGGAGCCGCATGGACAACAACGAGCGCCGCGAGGTGCTGGCGCGTTGTCATGGGCGGGCCAAGGCCAGCGGCTTGCTGTGGATCCCGACAAAGTCTTGAGCTTGGCCCCGTGCGGTGGCTGAAGTACCCTGTAGGGCTCATAGACAAGGTCGTCTGCACTCCATGCTCTTTCTTCTCGCCTACATCGCCAGCGTCGTACTGATCAATTTCGCCTTCTCCGCGGCGCCGCACCTGGACATTATCTGGTCCGCCTGGGGCGGACTGGTATTTATCCTGCGGGACATGGTCCAGACCCGCTTCGGTCACGGCGCGATTGTCGCGATGATCGCGGCGCTGCTGCTGTCCTACTTCACCTCCGAGCCGGCCATCGCCCTGGCGAGCGCCACCGCCTTCGCCATCTCCGAATGCATCGACTGGCTGGTCTTCAGCATCACCAAGCGCCCGCTGCACGATCGCCTGTGGATAAGTTCGGCCCTCAGCATCCCGCTGGACACCTTTATCTTCTTCGGCCTGATCGGCGCGCTGACCCCGGGGGTGATCCTCACCGCCCTGGGCTCGAAATTCGCCGGGGTGACCTGCGTCTGGCTGGCCATGGCCTGGCGGATGCGCAAGGCGGCGCTTTCCAGCTGAAGTCAGGCCCGTTCGGTTCATGTCCCGCTCAGTTCATGTAAAATGCCGGCCTTTCTTCCCGACAGGTGCCTGATTGTCCAGGCGCCGTCGTTGATCTGCTTCCTTGAGGACCTGAAATGACCCGTATCGGAACTCCACTGTCGTCGACCGCGACCCGCGTATTGCTCTGTGGCTGTGGTGAGCTGGGCAAGGAAGTGGTGATCGAGTTGCAGCGCCTGGGCGTCGAAGTGATCGCCGTTGACCGTTACGCCGATGCGCCGGCCATGCAGGTGGCCCATCGCAGCCACGTGATCAATATGCTCGACGGCGCGGCCCTGCGGGCGGTGATCGAGGCCGAGAAGCCGCATTTCATCGTTCCGGAAATCGAAGCCATCGCCACCGCCACCCTGGTGGAACTGGAAGCTGAAGGCTTCACCGTGGTGCCGACCGCCCGTGCCGCGCAACTGACCATGAACCGTGAAGGCATCCGTCGCCTGGCCGCCGAAGAGTTGCAGCTGCCGACCTCGCCGTACCACTTCGCCGACACCTTCGAGGCCTATAGCCAGGCCGTCACCGACCTGGGCTTCCCCTGTGTGGTCAAGCCGGTGATGAGTTCTTCGGGCAAGGGCCAGAGCCTGCTGCGCAGCGTCGACGACGTGCAGAAGGCCTGGGACTACGCCCAGGAAGGCGGGCGTGCCGGTAAAGGTCGGGTGATCGTCGAGGGCTTTATCGACTTCGACTACGAAATCACCCTGCTGACCGTTCGTCATGTGGGTGGCACCACCTTCTGCGCGCCGGTCGGCCACCGTCAGGAGAAGGGTGACTATCAGGAGTCCTGGCAGCCGCAGGTCATGAGCCCGTTGGCCCTGGCCGAGTCGGAGCGGGTCGCCAAGGCGGTGACCGAGGCCCTCGGTGGGCGCGGCATGTTTGGCGTCGAGTTGTTTATCAAGGGCGACCAGGTGTGGTTCAGCGAAGTCTCGCCGCGTCCTCATGACACCGGCATGGTGACCATGATTTCCCAGGACCTGTCGCAGTTTGCGCTGCATGCCCGGGCGATTCTCGGCTTGCCGATTCCGTTGATCCGTCAGTTCGGCCCGTCGGCGTCGGCGGTGATCCTGGTGGAAGGGCAGTCGACCCAGACCGCGTTCGCCAACCTCGGTGTGGCGTTGAGCGAGCCGGATACCGCCTTGCGCCTGTTCGGCAAGCCGGAAGTCAACGGCCAGCGCCGCATGGGCGTGGCGTTGGCGCGGGACGAGTCGATCGAAGCGGCGCGGGCCAAGGCGACCCGTGCTGCTCAGGCGGTTGTGGTAGAGCTGTAAGCACGCTGACGAGCGCGGATTTGTGCCCTGCGCACAATCCGCGTTCGCCACTGAACTGTAGGCGCGGGGCTTGCCCGCGAAGAGGCCCTTGAATGCTGCATTGATCTAAAGGATGCCATCGCCAGCAAGCCGGCTCCTACAATAATCGTGCTTGGCGCAGAAGTGGCGCCGATCTTCAGGCCACCTTGTTCAAATCGTTGTAGCGCGTTTCCTTCAAGCAGAAAATCGCAATCAGGCTCAACGCCGCCGCCCCTGATACGTACCCGCCGACCCAACTCAAACCGCCCATCGCCACCAGCTTCTGGGCAAAGAACGGTGCCGCCGAGGCCCCGACGATGCCGCCCAGGTTATACGCCGCCGATGCGCCGGTATAACGCACGTGGGTCGGAAACAGCTCCGGCAGCAATGCCCCCATCGGCGCGAAAGTAATCCCCATCAGAAACAGCTCAAGGCACAGGAACAGGGCGACGCCGGTGGTCGAACCATGGCCCAGCAGCGGCTCCATGGTAAAACCGGACAGCAACGCCAGCACCCCGCCGATGATCAGCACCGGCTTGCGCCCGAAACGATCGCTGGCCCAGGCCGCCAGTGGCGTGGCCGCGGCCATGAACAGCACGGCAAAACACAGCAGTCCCAGGAAAGTCTCGCGACTGTAGCCAAGGTTGGCCACGCCATAACTCAGGGAAAACACCGCCGAGATATAGAACAGTGCGTAACACACCACCATCGCCAGCGAACCGAGCAGCACCGGCGCCCAATAGCGGCTGAACAGCTCGACCAGGGGCATTTTCACCCGTTCCTGGCGGGCCATGGCATTGGCGAAGATCGGCGTCTCCTCAAGCTTGAGGCGCACATACAGGCCGACCATCACCAGCGCGGCGCTGAGCAGGAACGGAATGCGCCAGCCCCAGGAGCGGAACTGCTCGTCGCTCAAGGTCATGGCCAGGATCAGGAACAAGCCGTTGGCGGCGAGAAAACCGATCGAAGGGCCCAGTTGCGGAAACATACCGAACCAGGCGCGCTTGCCTGCGGGGGCGTTTTCGGTTGCCAGCAACGCGGCCCCGCCCCATTCGCCGCCAAGCCCCAGGCCCTGGCCGAAGCGCAGCAGGCACAAGAGGATCGGCGCCCAGGCGCCAATGGTCGCATAGCCGGGCAGCACGCCGATCAGCGTGGTGCAGACACCCATCAGCAGCAGCGAAGCGACCAGCGTCGATTTACGCCCGATGCGATCACCGAAGTGGCCGAACAGGATCGAGCCCAGCGGGCGGGCGAGGAAGGCGATGCCGAAGGTCAGGAAGGCCGAGAGCATCTGCGCGGTGCCGTCGGTCTGCGGGAAAAACACCGGCCCGATCACCAGGGCGGCGGCGGTGGCATAGACGTAGAAGTCGTAGAACTCGATGGCCGTGCCGATAAAGCTGGCGGTCGCCACTCTCGAGGTCGAATTCAGCGGTTTGCTCGGCGTGGCAGTGTCAAAGGTGCTGCTGGAGGTCATTGCGGGCGTCCCTGAAAGTCTTGCGCGTGCGAATTATTAGTATTGAAGGCCCAGGGATAAGGGCTGGTTCCGGCGCGACAGGCTGTGAGTGTCGGCGGCGGATTCATGACAAGGCATTGCTGGCCGGAGGAGGCCGGGTGCGGGTAAGCGGGCGTTCCGGCGGGGCTGGATAAGCCCGCCCGATTATAGGAATGCGTCTATCGATCAAACAAGGGGGCAGGCTGTATCAAGGCGCAACCGGGACCGAACTGGTGTGCCAGACCAGCACCCGGCTGACCCGATTGTCCTCGGTCTCGAGGATTTCCAGGCGGTAGCGGCCGATCTTCAGGCACACGGCGCTCTCCGGGATGGTTTCCAGGGCTTCGGTCACCAGACCGTTGAGGGTTTTCGGGCCGTCGCTGGGCAGGTGCCAGCCCAGGCTCTTGTTCAGTTCGCGAATCGACGCGGCCCCTTCGATCACCAGCCGGCCATCGGGCTGGGGATGGATGTGCGGGTTGTCGAGGCTGTGCTCGCTTTCGAACTCGCCAACGATTTCTTCCAGGATATCTTCCAGGGTGACGATGCCCAGCACTTCGCCGTATTCGTCCACCACCATGCCCAGGCGCCGTTGCTGCTTGTGGAAATTCAGCAGTTGCAGTTGCAGCGGCGTGCTTTCCGGGACGAAGTACGGTTCGTGGCAGGCGGCGAGCAGGGCGGCTTTGGTGAGGTTGGCATCGAACAGCAGATTGAGGATCTGGCGGGTATTGATCACCGCCTCGACCTGGTTGATATCGTTGTGGAACACCGGCAGGCGGGTACGGCGGTTCTTCAGCAACTGCGCGGTGATTTCCTCGATGGAGTCGTCGAGGTTGATCCCGTCCACTTCGCTGCGCGGTACCAGGATGTCGTTGACCGTGATGTTGTCCAGCGCCTTGATACTCGACAGCGACGGGCTGCGTGGCGGGTGCTCCGGTTCATCTTCCGGATCGAGGGGCGGCTGGTCTTCATCGCTCTGCTTGACCGTGCCGGCCTTGCTGATAAAGGGCCGCAGCAGCAACTGGGCGATGCCGTTGAGCAGCCAGGCCACGGGGTAGAGGATCTTCAGCGGAATGCCCAGGAGGGCATTGCCGGTGGCCAGGATCGGTTCGGGATAACGGACGGCGAGCAGGCGCGGCAGGTAGTCGGCGAAGACCAGCAGCAACACCGTGGCGCCGAGGCAGGCCAGCCAGGGCCCATGCTGGCCCCACTCGAGGATTGACAGCAGGGTGCCGATGATCACGACCACGACCCGGCACAGGGTATTGCACAGGATCAGGCTGTCGCGGGGGAACTTCATCCTGGCGGTGGGTTTTTCACCCGTGCGTAAAGCCGGGCGCAGGGCGGCGATTTGTTGCTGCGCGACTTCAATGGCGGTAAACAGCGCCGACCAGAGAATCAGCAGGGCCAATACGGCGAGCATTGGCCCGGCGGGCAAGTTGTCCATGGTCTTGTGTGCCCGTCAGATGTGCAGGATGTATTCGCGGACCAGCTTGCTGCCGAAATAGGCCAGCATCAGCAGGCAGAAACCGGCCAGGGTCCAGCGGATCGCCTTGTGCCCGCGCCAGCCGAGACGATTGCGCCCCCACAGCAGCACGCTGAACACCACCCAGGCCAGACAGGCCAGCAGGGTCTTGTGCACCAGGTGCTGGGCGAACAGGTTCTCGACGAACAGCCAGCCGGAGATCAGCGACAGCGACAACAGGCTCCAGCCGGCCCAGAGGAAGCCGAACAGCAGGCTTTCCATGGTTTGCAGCGGCGGGAAGTTGCGGATCAGCCCGGAAGGGTGCTTGTTTTTCAACTGACGGTCCTGCAGCAGCAGGAGCAGCGCCTGGAACACCGCGATGGTGAACATGCCGTAGGCCAGGATCGACAGCAGGATATGCGCCAGGATCCCCGGTTCCTCGTCGATGATCTGCACCGTGCCCGAGGGCGCGAACTGCGCCAGCAGCACCGTCAGCAGGCCCAGCGGAAACAGCAGGAGCAGCAGGTTTTCCACCGGAATGCGCGAGCAGGCCACCAGGGTCAGGGCGATCACGGCGACGGCGATCAGGCTGGCGGCGTTGAAAAAGTCCAGGCCCAGGCCGATCGGGGTCATCAGGTGGGTGAGCAGGCTCACCGCGTGGGCGATCACGGCGACTACGCCGAGTCCGACCAGCAGGCGTTTGTTCGCCTTGGCGCCCTGGCGCAGGCGGGTGCCCTGATAGAGGGTCGCAGCGGCGTAGATGAAGGCGGCGGCGAGGCTGGTCAGCAAACTGGGTGACAAAGGGAGCATAAGTCCTGTTAGGCAAGCCCGAAAGACGTTGAGTTTGGCATAGAACCCCCGGTCCACGAAAGACCGTGGCGCTAGTGGCGGCATGCAGTCTCCGCTATAATCCGCGACCTGCCCACGCCGCAGGCTCGCCAGGCGCTGTTTTTCCTTGTTCCGGCAGCCATCACTTCGGTCTCCATAAGGGCCTCAAAGGATCGCGCATGTTTGAAAACCTGACCGACCGTCTCTCGCAGACGCTGCGCCATGTCACCGGCAAGGCCAAGCTGACCGAGGACAACATCAAAGACACCCTGCGTGAAGTGCGCATGGCGTTGCTCGAAGCCGACGTCGCCCTGCCGGTGGTGAAGGACTTCGTCAATTCGGTCAAGGACCGCGCGGTCGGCACCGAGGTGTCGCGTAGCCTGACCCCGGGCCAGGCGTTCGTGAAGATCGTCCAGGCCGAACTCGAAAGCCTGATGGGCGCCGCCAACGAAGACCTCAACCTCAGCGCCGTGCCGCCTGCGGTGGTGTTGATGGCCGGTCTGCAGGGCGCGGGTAAAACCACCACCGTCGGCAAGCTGGCGCGCTTCCTTAAAGAGCGCAAGAAAAAAACCGTGATGGTGGTCTCGGCCGACGTTTACCGTCCGGCGGCCATCAAACAGCTGGAAACCCTGGCTGGCGACATCGGCGTGACCTTCTTCCCGTCCGATCTGAGCCAGAAGCCGGTGGACATCGCCGAAGCGGCGATCAAGGAAGCCCGCCTCAAGTTCATCGACGTGGTCATCGTCGACACCGCCGGTCGTCTGCACATCGATGACGAGATGATGGCCGAGATCAAGCAACTGCACGCGGCGATCAAGCCCGTGGAGACGCTGTTCGTGGTCGACGCCATGACCGGCCAGGACGCCGCCAACACCGCCAAGGCGTTTGGCGATGCGCTGCCGCTGACCGGGGTGATCCTGACCAAGGTCGACGGTGACGCTCGTGGCGGTGCCGCGCTGTCGGTGCGGGCCATCACCGGCAAGCCGATCAAATTTATCGGTATGGGCGAGAAGAGCGAAGCGCTCGAGCCCTTCCACCCGGAGCGGATTGCCTCGCGCATCCTCGGCATGGGCGACGTGCTCAGCCTGATCGAGAAGGCCGAGCAGACCCTCGACAAGGATAAAGCCGACAAACTGGCTAAAAAGCTGAAGAAAGGCAAAGGCTTCGACCTTGAAGACTTCCGCGACCAGCTGCAACAGATGAAGAACATGGGCGGCCTCGGTGGCCTGATGGACAAGCTGCCGAATATCGGCGGGGTCAATCTGGCGCAGATGGGCAATGCCCAGGGCGCGGCCGAGAAGCAGTTCAAGCAGATGGAAGCCATCATCAACTCCATGACCCCGGCCGAGCGCCGCGACCCTGAGCTGATCAGCGGTTCGCGCAAACGTCGGATCGCCATGGGCTCCGGTACCCAGGTGCAGGACATCGGACGCTTGATCAAGCAGCACAAGCAGATGCAGAAGATGATGAAGAAATTCTCCGCCAAAGGCGGTATGGCCAAGATGATGCGCGGCATGGGCGGTATGTTGCCCGGCGGCGGCATGCCGAAAATGTAAAAGATTCGCGTCGACCTGACGGTCGGCGCTACCCTCGCAGGGATGCGGGGGATCGCCAGTAAACCCGCGTTCAGCGGGAGCTGACCTGCCGTTTTAACGACGGCTCTATGGCAAATCCAGATTGCACGGCGCCGGGCGCCGGAAAAAGTCATTTGCAAAAGTCCGTATATTCCTTAGAATATGCGGCCTTTCGGGCACCCATGCCCGCTGTGCATTTAGATTTGCAGCACCGACTACAGGAACGATGTTCACATGCTAACAATCCGTCTTGCCCTTGGCGGCTCCAAAAAGCGCCCGTTTTACCACCTGACCGTAACCGACAGCCGCAACGCTCGTGACGGTTCGCACAAAGAACAAGTGGGTTTCTTCAACCCGGTTGCTCGTGGTCAGGAAGTTCGTCTGTCCGTGAACCAAGAGCGCGTAGCCTACTGGCTGAGCGTTGGTGCACAACCTTCTGAGCGTGTTGCTCAGTTGCTGAAGGAAAACGCTAAGGTTGCGGCCTGAGCAATATGAACGCGACGCCGGCCTCTACCGATGATTTGATCGTTATCGGCAAGATCTATTCCGTTCATGGCGTTCGCGGCGAAGTGAAGGTTTATTCCTTTACTGATCCAATTAAAAACCTGTTGGACTACAAAACCTGGACGCTCCGGCGCGAAGGTAGCGTGAAACAGGTGGAGCTGGTCAGCGGACGCGGGAACGACAAGTTCCTGGTCGCAAAGCTCAAGGATCTCGATGATCGTGAAGAAGCGCGTCTTCTGGCCGGTTATGAGATCTGCGTGCCGCGCAACCTGTTCCCAGACCTGACCGACGGCGAGTACTACTGGTACCAGCTGGAAGGTCTCAAGGTTATCGACACCCTCGGACAACTGTTCGGGAAAATCGATCACCTGCTGGAGACTGGCTCGAATGATGTCATGGTGGTCAAGCCTTGCCCGGGCAGCCTGGATGATCGCGAACGCCTGTTGCCCTATACCGAGCAATGCGTGTTGGCTGTCGACCTGGTCGCTGGCGAGATGAAGGTGGATTGGGACGCGGACTTCTAAGCGATGGCTAGCCTACGCGTAGAAGTGATCAGTTTGTTTCCCGAAATGTTTTCCGCCATCAGCGACTACGGCATCACCAGTCGTGCGGTGAAACAGGGGCTCTTGCAGCTGACCTGTTGGAACCCGCGGGACTACACGACGGATCGACATCACACTGTGGATGATCGCCCATTTGGCGGTGGTCCGGGCATGGTGATGAAGATCAAGCCCCTTGAGGACGCCCTGGTTCAGGCCAAGGCAGCAGCAGGGGAGGCGGCGAAGGTGATTTACCTGTCGCCCCAAGGCCGGCAACTGAATCAGTTGGCGGTACGCGACCTGGCGAAAGAGGAAGCCTTGATCCTCATTGCAGGTCGTTATGAAGGCATTGACGAGCGCTTTATAGATGCTCATGTCGATGAAGAGTGGTCGATTGGGGACTATGTTCTTTCCGGTGGCGAGCTGCCGGCGATGGTCCTGATAGATGCGGTTACACGGCTGCTGCCCGGAGCTTTAGGGCATGCGGACTCCGCGGAGGAAGATTCCTTCACGGATGGTTTGCTGGATTGCCCGCACTACACCCGTCCGGAGGTGTATGCGGATCAGCGTGTTCCCGACGTGTTGCTCAGTGGCAACCACGCACATATCCGGCGTTGGCGTCTGAAGCAGTCCCTTGGCAGGACCTCGGAACGACGCGCCGATCTTCTGGAAAGCCGCTCGCTTTCTGGAGAAGAGAAGAAGCTGCTCGAGGAATACATCCGCGAGCGGGACGATAGTTAACAACGTATCGATGGTAGATCGAACGATTTACCTTAGGAGCACAGCATGACTAACAAAATCATTCTGCAACTCGAAGCCGAGCAGATGACCAAAGAGATCCCTACCTTTGCCCCGGGCGACACCATTGTCGTTCAGGTGAAAGTGAAGGAAGGCGACCGTTCGCGTCTGCAAGCGTTCGAAGGCGTGGTAATTGCCAAGCGTAACCGCGGTGTGAACAGCGCGTTCACCGTACGTAAAATCTCCAACGGTGTTGGCGTAGAGCGTACTTTCCAGACCTACAGCCCGCAAATCGACAGCATGGCTGTCAAGCGTCGCGGTGATGTACGTAAGGCCAAGCTGTACTACCTGCGCGACCTGTCGGGTAAAGCAGCTCGCATCAAGGAAAAACTGGCTTAAGTCCAGCTTCCGATGCAGAAAAAAGCAGCCTACGGGCTGCTTTTTTGCATTTCGGGTTTTGAAAAAGCCGCTTGCCGCTGTCACAGTTGGGTTGCAGTGAACACCTTGTAGGAGCTGGCTTGCCAGCGAGAGGCCCTTGAGACGTGCAGCGCCTATCCGGACGCCATCGCCGGCAAGCCAGCTCCCACAATGCTCATCTGCTTATCGCCTTTTGCTTTTCGAGCTCTTATGCCCGCCATCGATCACCCGCTTATCGACCAGTTTCTCGACGCCCTGTGGCTGGAAAAAGGTCTGTCCGACAATACCCGTGACGCTTATCGCAGCGATCTGGCGCTGTTCAACGGCTGGTTGCAGGAAAAAGGCCTGGAGCTGGACAAGGCCGGCCGTGAGCTGATCCTCGATCACCTGGCCTGGCGCCTGGAGCAGGCCTATAAACCGCGCTCCACCGCGCGCTTTCTCTCCGGTGTGCGCGGCTTCTATCGTTACCTGTTACGTGAAAAGCTGATTGCCGTCGACCCGACCTTGCAGGTCGAGATGCCGCAATTGGGGCGGCCATTGCCCAAATCCCTGTCGGAAGCGGATGTGGAGGCGCTGCTGGCCGCCCCGGATCTGGGCGAGGCCATCGGCCAGCGTGACCGGGCCATGCTCGAAGTGCTCTACGCCTGCGGGCTACGGGTCACCGAACTGATCAGCCTGACCCTGGAACAGGTCAACTTGCGCCAGGGCGTGTTGCGGGTCATGGGCAAGGGCAGCAAGGAGCGGCTGGTACCCATGGGCGAAGAGGCGATTGTCTGGGTTGAACGTTATATGCGCGATGCTCGCATCGAACTGCTCGGCGGACGCCCCAGCGATGTGCTGTTTCCCAGCCAGCGCGGCGAGCAGATGACCCGCCAGACCTTCTGGCACCGGATCAAGCACCAGGCCAAGGTCGCCGGGATCGGTAAATCGTTGTCGCCGCACACCTTGCGTCATGCCTTCGCCACCCACCTGCTCAACCACGGCGCCGACCTGCGGGTGGTGCAGATGTTGCTCGGCCACAGCGACCTGTCGACCACGCAGATCTACACCCATGTGGCCCGTGCGCGGTTGCAGGATATGCATGCCAAACATCACCCGCGCGGCTAAGCTACACAGGGGTTCGGCCCCGCCGGGCTTATGTGATAGGCTCTATCGGTTTGCAAAGCGGGCGCTTGAAACCGATCAGTTTCCCCGCGGTCGTATCAGCCTCGGCCCCTTTGCCCGCCTTCAGGAGTTCCCATGCGTTTGACCCAGATTTTCGCCGCTGCTGCCCTCGCCCTGGTCAGCTCCCTGGCCTTGGCCGACGACACCGCCGAGCAGGCGATTCGCAAGAGCCTCGAAAGCCTTCAACTGGAAACCCCGGTGGAGAGCATCAGCGCCAGCCCCCTGGCCGGTCTCTATGAGGTCCGGCTCAAGGGCAGCCGCGTGCTCTACGCCAGCGCCGACGGCCAGTTCGTCATGCAGGGCTACCTGTTCCAGCTCAAGGACGGCAAGCCGGTCAACCTCACCGAGAAAACCGAACGCCTGGGCGTGTCCAAGCTGATCAACGGTATTCCGGTGGCCGAAACCGTGGTCTACCCGGCCATCGGCGAAACCAAGTCGCATATCACCGTGTTCACCGACACCACCTGCCCGTACTGCCACAAGCTGCATGCCGAAGTGCCGGCGCTGAACAAGATGGGCATTGAAGTGCGCTACGTCGCGTTCCCGCGCCAGGGTCTCGGCTCGCCGGGCGACGAGCAGTTGCAGGCGGTCTGGTGCTCGGCCGACAAGAAAGCGGCGATGGACAAGATGGTCGAAGGCGATGAAATCAAGGCCGCCAAGTGCGCCAACCCGGTTTCCAAGCAATTCGCCCTCGGTCAATCCATTGGTGTCAATGGTACGCCGGCAATTGTTTTGGCCGATGGTCAGGTAATTCCGGGCTACCAGCCGGCGGCACAAGTTGCCAAACTGGCACTGTCCGCCAAGTAATTCAGCCTCGTCACGTTCAACCTGTGACGAGCATGGCCCGCGGGACAGGGTTCCCGGGTCATCAATAGCGAGCCGCTGGCAGTCCAGCGGCTGTTTTCCACGGCCGACCTCGTGTCGGCCGTTTCATGGGGAGTTCAGAGTGAAACCGGTCAAAGTAGGCATCTGTGGGTTAGGTACCGTCGGTGGCGGCACCTTCAACGTACTTCAGCGTAACGCCGAGGAGATTGCCCGCCGTGCCGGGCGTGGAATCGAAGTGGCTCAAATTGCCATGCGTACGCCAAAGCCTCAGTTCCAGACCACCGGTATTGCGATTACCCACGATGTCTTCGAAGTGGCGAGCAACCCAGAAATCGATATCGTCGTCGAACTGGTGGGCGGCTACACCGTTGCCCGCGAGCTGGTGCTCAGCGCCATCGAGAACGGCAAGCATGTGGTCACCGCGAACAAGGCGCTGATCGCCGTGCACGGCAATGAAATCTTCGCCAAGGCCCGCGAGAAGGGCGTGATCGTTGCGTTCGAAGCTGCCGTGGCCGGTGGTATCCCGGTGATCAAGGCGATTCGCGAAGGCCTCTCGGCCAACCGTATCAACTGGGTCGCCGGTATCATCAACGGCACCGGTAACTTCATCCTCACCGAAATGCGCGAGAAGGGCCGTACCTTTGAAGACGTGCTGGCCGAAGCCCAGGCCCTGGGTTACGCCGAAGCCGATCCGACCTTCGACGTCGAAGGCATCGATGCCGCGCACAAGCTGACGATCCTGGCGTCCATTGCTTTCGGTATCCCGCTGCAATTCGACAAGGCCTACACCGAAGGCATCACCAAGCTCACCACCGCCGACGTCAACTACGCCGAGGCCCTGGGCTACCGCATCAAGCACCTGGGCGTGGCCCGCAGCACCGCCGCCGGTATCGAGCTGCGCGTGCACCCGACGCTGATCCCGGCCGACCGCCTGCTGGCCAACGTCAATGGCGTGATGAACGCGGTGATGGTCAATGGCGACGCTTCCGGTTCGACCCTGTTCTACGGGGCCGGTGCCGGCATGGAACCGACCGCCTCGTCGGTCATCGCCGACCTGGTGGACGTGGTTCGCGCCATGACCAGCGACCCGGAAAACCGTGTACCGCACCTGGCCTTCCAGCCGGACTCGCTGTCGGCCCACCCGATCCTGCCGATCGAAGAGTGCGAAAGCGCCTACTACCTGCGCATCCAGGCCAAGGACCACCCGGGCGTGCTGGCCCAGGTCGCGAGCATCCTGTCGGAGCGCGGCATCAATATCGAATCGATCATGCAGAAGGAAGTCGAAGAACACGACGGCCTGGTGCCGATGATCCTGCTGACCCACCGCGTGCGCGAACAGCATATCAACGACGCCATCGCAGCGCTGGAGGCCCTGCAAGGCGTGGTCGGCCCTGTCGTGCGGATCCGTGTCGAGCACTTGAACTAAGCCGGCGCTGCCGATCAAGAGGAATTTTTCATGCGTTACATCAGTACCCGTGGCCAGGCACCGGCCCTGAACTTCGAAGACGTGCTGCTGGCGGGGCTAGCCAGCGACGGCGGCCTCTATGTGCCGGAAAACCTGCCGCGCTTCACCCAGGAGGAAATCGCTTCCTGGGCCGGCCTGCCGTATCACGAACTGGCGTTCCGGGTCATGCGCCCGTTCGTCACCGGCAGCATTCCGGATGCGGACTTCAAGAAGATCCTTGAGGAAACCTACGGCGCCTTCTCCCATGGCGCCGTGGCACCGCTGCGCCAACTGAACGGCAACGAATGGGTGCTGGAGCTGTTCCACGGCCCGACCCTGGCGTTCAAGGACTTCGCCCTGCAACTGCTCGGTCGCCTGCTCGACTACGTGCTGGCCAAACGCGGCGAGCGCGTGGTGATCGTCGGCGCGACTTCCGGTGATACCGGCTCGGCCGCCATCGAAGGCTGCAAGCACTGCGAGAACGTCGACATCTTCATCCTCCACCCGCACAACCGGGTGTCCGAGGTGCAGCGTCGGCAGATGACCACCCTGTTCGGCGACAACATCCACAACATCGCCATCGAAGGCAACTTCGACGACTGCCAGGAAATGGTCAAGAACAGCTTCGCCGACCAGAGCTTCCTCAAGGGCACACGCCTGGTCGCGGTGAACTCGATCAACTGGGCGCGGATCATGGCCCAGATCGTCTACTACTTCCACGCCGCCCTGCAACTGGGCGGCCCGGCCCGTTCGGTGGCGTTCTCGGTGCCGACCGGCAACTTCGGCGATATCTTCGCCGGCTACCTGGCACGCAACATGGGCCTGCCGATCAGCCAACTGATCGTCGCGACCAACCGCAACGACATCCTGCATCGCTTCATGAGCGGCAACCAGTACGTCAAGGACACCCTGCACGCGACCCTGTCGCCGTCCATGGACATCATGGTCTCGTCGAACTTCGAACGCCTGCTGTTCGATCTGCACGGGCGCAACGGCGCGGCCATCGCCGGGCTGATGGACACCTTCAAGCAGGGTGGCGGTTTCAGTGTCGACCAGGACCGCTGGAGCGAAGCGCGCAAGCTGTTCGACTCCCTGGCCGTGGATGATGCCCAGACCTGCGAGACCATCGCCGAAGTCTTCGCCCAGAGCGGTGAAGTCCTCGATCCGCACACCGCCATCGGCGTGCGCGCGGCCCGTGAGTGCCGGCGCAGCCTGGACATCCCGATGGTGATCCTGGGGACCGCGCATCCGGTCAAATTCCCTGAGGCTGTGGAGAAGGCTGGCGTAGGAAAAGCACTCGAGCTACCTGCACACCTTTCCGATTTGTTTGAGCGAGATGAGCGTTGCACCGTCTTGGCCAATGACTTGAAAGTCGTCCAGGCCTTTGTCAGCCAGCATGGTAACCGTGGTAAGCCGCTCTGACAGACTAGAACGGTCACACATTAAAGCCCGCCCCTTGGCGGGCTTTATCGTTTTCGCATGTCAAACTTGCCTTGTTTTTTTGCCATTTCCTGAAATGGACCGAAGGGGGCAGGTAGTTCGTCATGGTGTTTTTGGGTCGATCCATACAATCCGTTCTGGCCAGTCTGTGCGGGTGGCTGTTGCTCTGCGTGCCCGTCAGTGCGATGGCGGCCCAGGGCCTGCCGTTCAGCCTGCCGCCATCGTTCGTCGAGGTCGACCGGCTGTCCCTGAGCCCGGAGGAGGAGCAATGGCTGGGGCCCGAACGGACCTTGCGGGTGGGGATTTCGGTTGCCGACTATGAACCCGTCGACATCACCAACGATCGTAACCGCTACCAGGGCATCAGTGCCGATTACGTCGGGCTGATCCGCGATCGCCTGGGGGTCGAAGTCCAGGTCCTCGGCTTCGGCGAGCGCGACCAGGCGGTCGAGGCCCTGCGCAGCGGGCAGATCGATATCCTCACCAGTGCCAATGGTTACGAGCGAGGCGTGCCCGGGTTGACGTTCTCCAGCGACTATATGCCGGACCGTTCGGTGATCGTCGGCCGCGTCGGCGGTCATGGCTTTCACGATCTGAACGGCAAGAAGGTGGTGCTGCTCGACGGTTACGCCGACGCCCAGGTGGTACACGCCACCTACCCGCAGAGCGAAATCATCCTCGCCCCGACCCTCTACAGTGCCCTGGAGGCGTTGTCCCAGGGCGAGGTCGAGGCGTTTATCGGTAACGAGGTGATTGTCCGCGCCTACAAGAGCCTGCGGCCCTACATGGGCGTGCACATCAAGGACAAGAGCGACTTGCCGCCGATTGGCTTCGCCTTTGCCACGCGTGAGTCCGATCATGTGCTCAGCGCTCTGGTGGAGCGGGTCCTGGACAATACCGACAACGCCACGCGGCGGGAGATCCTCGCCCGCTGGACCACCGGCTTCGGCTCGGACATCACCCAGCAGCGCATCAGTCTCACCGCCGCGGAGCGGGCCTGGATCGACCGTCACCCCAAGGTCACGGTGGTGGCCCAGCCGTATCCGCCGCATATCTACAAGGATGGTCACAACCGTTGGGTCGGCCTCAATCCGGACCTGTTGTCGCGCATTTCGCGCATGACCGGCCTGCAGTTCGAGTTCCGCGAAACCGGCTCCACGGCTGAAAGCGTCGATCTGCTTCACGATGGCAAGGCGTTGATGAGCACCACGCTGGCCGAAAGTGTCGAGCGCAAGACCTTCCTGAACTTCACCTATGCCTTTGGCGGCAGCGCCTGGGTGTTCGTGGTGCGCGTGCACGACTCGCCCCTCGGCTCGCTCTCGCAGTTGTCCGGGCGGGTGCTGGTGATGCCGGAGAAACATGCGCTGGAGCCGATGATCCGCAAGAACTACCCGGATATCCAACTGATCACGGTGAAGACGCCGGAGGAGGCCAGGGCGATGGTCGAGCGCGGCGAGGCGACCGCGACGATCCAGAGCGATACGCGGGCCTACCTGTATCCACCCGGACGGCTGAAGGTCGGGCGCAGTGTCGAGGGACTCTGGTCGGCGGACAGTTTCTCGGTGGTCAAGACCGAGCCGGAACTGCTCAGTATCCTGAACAAGGCCCTGGAGGCGTTTCCCGTGGCCGAGCTGCGCGCGTTGCGGATCAAATGGCATGGCGCGATCGGCGTGGCGCCGATGCGTCCGGTCTGGGAGCGGGTGCCGCGCTGGGTCTATGGCCTGACGGCGGTGATGATCCTGCTGGGGGGCGTGTCCCTGGCCTGGAACCGCCGACTGAACGTCCAGATTCGCCAGCGCCGCCGGGCCGAACAGGAGCTCAGCGATCAGCTGGCCTTCCAGCGCGCCTTGCTGGACGGTATCCCCAATCCCATCTTCGTGCGCGACCTGGACGGTCGCCTGATAACCTGCAACCGCAGTTACGAGGAACGTTTTGCCACCACCCTGGAGCAGGTACAGGGCCGACGGATCACCGAAGTGGATATTTTGCCCCAGGCCACCGCGGAGCAACTGCATGCCGAGTTTATCCAGTTGTTCGAGACCCAGCAGCCGCTGTTCCAGGACCGCCAGCTCGACTTCGCCAGCGGCCGGATCGATATCTATCAGTGGATGGTGCCGTTCTACTCGGCGGAGGCGCAGTTGCAGGGACTGCTCGGTGGTTGGATCGACATCACCGAACGCAAGCAGCTCGAGGCCCAGCTGATGGAAGCGCGCCAGCAGGCGGAGCAGGCCAACCAGGCCAAGAGCGCGTTCCTGGCCACCATGAGTCATGAGATCCGCACCCCCATGGTGGCCATCATCGGCCTGCTCGAACTCGAGCGCGAGCAGGCTCGGGCCAATGGACAGGAACTCTCCCAGGCGCTGCAGGTGGCGTATCAATCGGCGCAGGAACTGACGGCCTTGATCGGCGACAGCCTCGATCTGGCGAAGATCGAGGCCGGCGGCATGCACCTGGCGTTGCGTGCCGGTTCCCTGGTCGGGTTTCTGGAAAGCGTGCTGCAACTGTTCGAGGCCGCGGCGCGGGGCAAGGGCATTGAGCTGAGCCTGGAGGTGGAGCCAGGGCTGGAGGGGGATTACTGGTTCGACCCGCTCCGTTTGCGCCAGGTGTTGAACAACCTGATCGGCAATGCGCTGAAATTCACCGCCGAGGGCTTCGTGCACATTCACGTGCGCAGTGTGTCGTGCACCGCGGACCTGGAAACCCTGCGCATCAGCATCGAAGACAGCGGCAAGGGGATCGGCCTCGAACAGCAGAAGACGCTCTTCGCGCCCTTTGTCCAGATCCGTGGTCAGGCCGATGAAGAATATGGCGGCACGGGCCTGGGCTTGAGTATCTGCAAGCAACTGGTGGAGTTGATGGGCGGCAGTATCGTCTTGTTGAGCCGGCCGGGAGACGGCACGCGGGTACGTATCGAGCTGGCGCTCAAGCCCGTGGAGCAGGCCCCGGCCGCGCCTGCCGCAGTGGAGGAGTCCAGGCCTCGGCTGCCGTCGCTCAAGGTGTTGATTGTCGACGACCTGTCCGCCAACTGCCTGGTGCTCAAGCAGCAGTTGAGCTTTCTCGGCCAGCAGGTCGTTGCCTGCCAGAGTGGCGAGGCGGCGTTACAGGCCTTGCAGCAGGAACCGTTCGATCTGGTGATCACCGATTGCAATATGCCGGACATGAGCGGCTATGCGCTGGCCGAGGCGATACGCCGGATCGAGGCCGAGGAGCGGCGTCCGCCGTGCCCGGTGGTCGGTTGCACGGCCAATGCCATGAGCGACGAACGCCAACGCTGCCTGCAGGCGGGCATGACCGAACTGCTGGTCAAGCCGGTTTCCCTGGACGAGCTGGCGCAACTGCTGGCGAGCATCGTGCCCGGGCGTTCCTTTGATATTCAGGCCCTGAGCGCCATGACCTGTGCCAATGCCGAGGTCATGCGCCGCATGTTGCTGGAGCTGCGCAAGAATCTCGAACAGGAGCGCGGGGCCCTGGAGGTCGCGGCCGAGTTGCACAACTGGGAAGGCCTGGCGGTGGCGGTCCATCGGCTCAAGGGCATCGCCTGTCTGATCGATGCCATCGCCCTGGCCCATGCCTGCGCCGACCTCGACAGCTGCGTGCGGCTCAAGTCCAACGAACGGGTGGCGGCGGACTGGCAGGCACTCAAGCAGGCCATCGAACGGGTGCTGGAGGATATCGAGCCGCATCTGCAGGCGGATATCCCGGCATTTTAGGACTTGTCCTATGGGGCGCGGGTGGGCGGTTGATTAAAGTCGAGGGTCATTGCGGACCACGACCGCCTCATTTTGTGGAGACCCTCGATGCGCGCACTCAAAGTCCTGATTCTTGAAGACAACTCTTTTCAACTGATGGCCCTGCACCAGATGCTCAATGCCACCGGCGTATTTGATGTGCTGACGGCGGAAAACGTCGAGAGTGCACGCCAGTCGTTGGCCAATCGCGGCCCTATCGATGTGGCCATCTGCGACCTGCAACTGGAGGCGGGTGACGGCCTGGAGTTGATTCGTTCCCTGGCCGAGGGGCGGGAAGCGCAGGCACTGATCATTCTCAGCAGTGCCGAGCAGGAGGTGCTCGAGGGGGCTGCGCATATGGCACGCCAGCAGGGGCTGCATGTCCTCGGCTGCCTGCGCAAACCGGCGTCGGCCGCGGCCCTGGCGGACTTGCTGGCAAGCTACCAGCAACGTTTCGCCCGGCAGCGCCCTGGCCTGCCGCTGGCCCAGGTCTGCGAGTTGCTGTCGCTGCACGAACTCCAGGCCTGCGCCGGGGCTTCGGCTATCGAAAAATACGCGACCGCGCACTTTCAGCCCAAGCTGACCCATGACGGTCGAGTCGCCGGGGTCGAGGTGTTGCCGCGCTGGCAGCATCCGGAGCAAGGCCTGTTGCTGCCTGGCAGTTTCATGCCGGTGCTGGAGTACGCGGGGCTGGCGCAGCCGCTGATCTGGCAGGTGCTGGAGTTGGCGGTGAGTCTGTCGGCCGAGGTACGTTTCGCCACGGATGAGGCCTTGCCGGTGGCGGTGAGTATTCCGGGGAGCCTGCTGGAGCAACTGGACTTCGCCGAGCGGCTGAAGGCCTTGCTGGAGCGCTTCGAGTTACCCGCCGAGCGCTTGACCCTTGAGGTACTGGAAAGCGCCGAGTCCAGCAGCAGCGTTGCGCTGACTGAAGGCTTGCTGAGGTTGCGCATGCTGGGCTGCCAGCTGTCCGCCGGCGATTTCGGCATGGGCGGCGGCAGCCTGCAGCGCCTGCTCGAACTGCCTTTCACCGAACTGAAGATCACCGCGCCCTTCGTGGTCGGGATGGCCGCGGATTCACGTAAGTCGGCGATTGTCGCCGGAGCCTTGCGCATGGCGCGGGGCATGAACTTGCAGGTGGTGCTCGGCGGGATCGAGAGCGAAAGCGACTACCAGGCCGTCATGGCCCTGGGCGACTCGCTGGTTCAGGGGGACTTCGTCGCCGTGTCCATGAGCCGCGCCGAACTCTTGTCCTGGCTTGAAGTGGCGGGGTTCGGCCCGGTTTACCCCTTGGCCGGGCCTTTGAAACACGCCGCCCTGCACAGCGTCAATCTGTAGCGTCCGACCCACTCAGGCCAGGCCATGTTCCTGCAGGTAGAGAAACAACGCCGCATCGTTGGACAGGCCGAGCTTGCGCATGGCGCTGACCTTCTGCGCACTCACCGTCTGCTTGCTGCGACACAACTGCGTGGCGATTTCACCGACGGTGCGCCCGGCCGCCAGCAGGCGTGTCACCTCCAGCTCCCGGGGTGAAAGTTGCTCCTGGTCGCCCAGGCGGTGTTCGCCGACCTCGCCGGCCAGCGCCAGGGTCTGGCGAATCGAGTTGGCCACATAGGGCCGTCGGCGGCGGACCTGGGCGATGGCCTCCGGCAGCTCGGCGGCCAGGCTGGCCTTGCTCAGCAGTCCCATGACCCCGAGATCGAGAATGGAGCGGAACAGCCCGGCGTTGTTGAGCATGGTCACCACCACGACCGGCAGTTGCGGGTGTTGCCGAGTCACGCTTTCAAGCATGCGCAGGCCGTCGCTCTGCTGTTCGACCGGCATCATGAAGTCGGTGACCAGTACCTCGCAGGTACAACGTTGCAGAAGCTCCAGAAGATCCTCTGGCGAGCTGGCCTCGCCGACCACACTCAGTCCGGGATCGCGTTCGAGGACGGCGCGCAGGCCGATCAGGAAAATCGGATGATCGTCTGCCAGGATGATGCGCAAAGGCGGCGGGGACGCTGAATTTCGTTGTTTTCTCTCTGTCATCTTTCTCGTTCATGCTCGCAATGGAACGGTAGACGCAGCGTCTTGAGGCGCGGCTTCTACCGATATCAGGTTAGCTGGCTTGACGAACTTTCTTCTCTGACTGGCGGTCTTTGACTCCAGCCCCCTTGTTTTTGACCTGTCGGGTTTTGACTATTGAGTGGTGATCGAGATGGAAAGTATCAGTCTGTTGCTGAATGAAGCATTGAGTCCTTATCCCGTCACCCTGACGCCCTCGGGAAGTCAGGGTGAGTGTCTGCTGACGGTGAACAGTCGCGCCGGCCTGATCCTGCTGACCCGTGAAATCAGCCAGGCGCAACTCAACGACAAGCGTTTGTTGACCGATGTGGTCGATGGGCTGCATCGCGACCTGCGCATTGCCGAAGGACGCCTGGAACCCTGCGTGATCGCGGCCTTGCGTCATGCGGCTGAGGACAAGATGTTCCGCTCGGCTCGAGTGTAGAATTTTTTGGGGAACCTTTTTTCCGAAAGGGGTGTCAGATTTATAACGGCAGGATCAGGCATTGTGCTCCGGTGCTTGTAGCTTGTCGTACTGGTCTTTGTAGGCCACGTTTAACCCCGAGTCGTTTCCCCACTTCTCGGGGTTTCTTTTGTCTGGCGTTTGTCACTGGTCCTCAGGCGCCAGGAAAAACTGCCTGGCGTCTTCCCGATAGCTGTCCCGTTGTTGCGGGTCGAGCCATTGCACATAGAAATCGAGCAACTGATGCTGGCGCACTTCACGCAGGATCTGGTTGATGTGCGCGACAGCCGTGCGCCCCTGCTCCGTGTCCGAGCAACCGACGCGAATGAACTGGTACTTGGCGGTGCCCTTGAGCCGATAGAACGCCAGGCTCTCGGTGGCGATACCTTGTTGCTGGGCCAGGTAGCGGACTTCCGGCCAGTAGCCGAGTAGCGCGGTCAAGCGTCCGAGACGCTGCATTTGCAACAGGTTGCCGAGGGCATCGTTGCCGAAATGCGGCGTCAGGTGGGTCGCGGCTGTCCGTTGCAACAGATCGTCGATCGACTGGCCGTAGCTGCGTCCAGCGACAATCCCCAGTTTGAGCTGATCGCTGGCCAGCAGGGCGGCGAGGTCGACCTCACCGTCCTGGACAAACGGCTCGATCAGCCGACGGTCCTCCTGGCGTACCACCAGCCCGTTGCTGGCCAGGCCGAGGCTGGGAATCGAGAAGACAATTTTCTTGGTTCGCTCCGCGGTCCAGAGCAGGACCGGGTCGCAGGTGAACGAAGGCTCGGCGAGCATCTGCATGGCCCGCGCGCGGTTGACCCGGAAGGATGTGTACTCGTACTCGGGCATGGCGGCGGTCAACAGCTGGCGCAGCTGATCGATGGCGCCCAGGCCTTTTTGCGGGCCGTCGAAAATGGTCAGTGGCGGCAGGTCCCGCAGCAACCAGATCAGCGTGTCCTTGGCCTCGGCAACGCTCGGCAGGGCGCAGGCGAGCGCCGCCAGCAGGGCGAGGGCTGGTCGTCGACAGAGCACGTGTTGCCAGAGAAATCGAGGACTCATGAGGTCCATACCTTCTGCGCAGTCAGGTCAAAGTCTTGCCACCACGGCACCCTAGATAGCGCCGCTATCGCGCAAGCGGGCAATCTGCGCGGCGTCATAACCGAGGCTAGCCAATATCGGGGTGTTGTGCTCGCCCAGTTCCGGTCCTACCCATTCGCTGGAGCCCGGGGTCTCCGACAGTTTTGGCACTATCCCCGGCATCTTGAAAGCCTTGCCGTCGGGCAGCTTGGCCTGGATAAACATTTCCCGGGCGAGAAACTGCGGGTCGCTGAACATGTCTTCGGCGCTGTAGATCCGGCTGGCCGGCACCTCGGCCTGGTTCAGGGTGGCGAGCACCGCGTCCAGCGATTGGCTGTTCACCCAGCGATCGATCACGCCATAGAGTTCGTCACGCCGGCTGTCGCGGCCATCATTGCTGGTCAGTACCGGGTCGTCCGCCAGGTCGTTGCGGCCGATGGCCTGCATGAAGCGCTTGAAGATCGCATCGCCATTGGCGCCGATCTGCACATGCTTGCCATCGGCCGTGGTGTGGATCGAAGAGGGCGTGATCCCCGGCATGATGTTGCCGGTGCGCTCGCGGATAAAGCCGAACACATCGAACTCCGGGACCATGCTTTCCATCATGGCGAAGATCGCCTCGTACAAGGCCACGTCCACCACCTGGCCATTGCCGCCGTTGACTTCGCGATGACGCAGGGCCATGAGCGCGCCGATCACGCCCCAGAGCGCGGCAATTGAGTCACCGATGGAAATCCCGGTGCGCACCGGTGGGCGGTCCTCGAAGCCGGTGATGTAGCGCAAGCCGCCCATGGACTCACCGACCGCGCCGAAGCCCGGTTGATCCTTCATCGGTCCGGTCTGGCCGAAGCCCGACAGGCGCACCATCACCAGTTTCGGGTTCAGCGCATGCAGGGTTTCCCAGCCGAGACCGAGCTTTTCCAGCACGCCGGGGCGGAAGTTCTCGATCAGGATGTCCGCGTCGCTCAGCAACTGCTTGAGGATGGCCAGGCCGTCCGGGTGTTTCAGGTTCAGGGTCAGGGATTGTTTGTTGCGCGCCTGGACAAACCACCACAGCGAGGTGCCCTCGTAGAGCTTGCGCCATTTGCGCAGCGGGTCGCCGCCGTCCGGCGATTCGACCTTGATCACCTGGGCGCCGAATTCGGCGCAGATGCGGGAGGCGAAAGGGCCGGCGATCAGGGTACCGAGCTCAATGACCTTCAGGCCGGAAAGGGGTTTGGCGGTGAGCGGCATGGTAGATCCTGTAGGACAACACGGGGCAATAGAGCCTTTTATCATGGCTGGCGCCATCCGCATAACTGCGAGCAGTCGTTGCTTGCCCTGCGTATCGGTTAGACTGGCCGCCTTTCCTCGTCCTTAGAAGCCCTGTTCATGGCCCAGCCGTCCACGACCTACAAATTCAACCTGAACCTCACCGACCTGGATCGCGGGGTCTATGAGAGCGTCAACCAGACCATCGCCCGCCACCCGTCGGAAACCGAGGAACGCATGACCGTGCGTCTGCTGGCCTACGCCTTCTGGTACAACGAGCAGCTGTCCTTTGGTCGGGGTCTGTCGGAAGTGGATGAGCCGGCACTGTGGGAAAAGAGCCTGGATGATCGTGTACTGCATTGGATCGAAGTCGGCCAGCCGGACGCCGATCGCCTGACCTGGTGCTCCCGTCGTACCGAGCGTACCAGCCTGTTGGCCTACGGCAGCCTGCGGGTCTGGCAGACCAAGGTGGTCGACGCGGTGAAGAACCTGAAGAACGTGAATATCGCCGCCGTGCCCCAGGAAATCCTCGAGACCCTGGCCAAGGACATGCCGCGGGTGATCAAGTGGGACGTGATGATCAGCGAAGGCACGATCTTCGTCACCGACGATCGTGGCCAGCATGAAGTCCAGCTGGAATGGCTGATGGGCGAGCGCGGTTAATTATTCCCATGCGTATCGAACCCCGCCCGCTGCCCGCCACACTGCCGTTTCTCGGTGATCTGCCGCCGTTGTTGACCCGCCTGTACGCCGCGCGTGGCGTGGTATCCGAGGACGAGTTGGACAAGAGCCTGGCGCGGCTGATTCCCTTCCAGCAACTCAAGGGCATCGACGCGGCGGTGGACCTGCTGGTGACTGCACTGGAGCAGCGTCAGCGCATCCTTATCGTCGGCGACTTCGATGCCGACGGCGCCACCGCCAGCACGGTCGGGGTATTGGGCCTGCGCCTGCTGGGCGCGGCCCATGTCGACTATCTGGTGCCGAACCGCTTTGAATACGGCTATGGCCTGACTCCGGAAATTGTCGCCGTGGCCTTGCAGCGCGAGCCGCAATTGCTGATCACCGTGGACAACGGCATTTCCAGCATCGAGGGTGTGCAGGCGGCGAAGGCGGCGGGGCTTCAGGTGCTGGTCACCGACCACCACTTGCCCGGCAGCGAATTGCCGGCGGCCGATGCCATCGTCAACCCCAACCAGCCGGGCTGCGAGTTTCCGAGCAAGGCCCTGGCCGGCGTCGGGGTGATTTTCTACGTGCTGATGGCCTTGCGTGCGCGTTTGCGCAGCCTGGGTTGGTACGCCAGCGCGCCGCAGCCAAATATCGGCGAACTGCTCGACCTGGTGGCGCTGGGCAGCGTCGCCGACGTGGTACCGTTGGATGCCAACAACCGCATCCTGGTGCACCAGGGCCTCGAGCGGATTCGCGCCGGGCGTGCGCGGCCGGGGCTCAAGGCGATCCTGGAGGTGGCCAAGCGCGACCATTCACGGCTGACCTCCACCGACCTGGGGTTTATCCTCGGCCCGCGTCTGAATGCGGCGGGGCGCCTGGACGACATGAGCCTGGGCATCGAATGCCTGCTCTGCGAGGACCCGGCCCTGGCCCTGGAAATGGCCAGCCAGCTCGATGAGATGAACAAGGACCGCAAGTCCATCGAACAGGGCATGCAGCGCGAAGCGCTGGCCCAGCTCAAGGACCTGCCGCTGGAGTCGATGCCGTTCGGCCTGTGCCTGTTCGAGCCGGACTGGCACCAGGGGGTGATCGGTATCCTCGCCTCGCGAATGAAAGAGCGTTATCACCGTCCGACCATCGCCTTTGCCGATGCGGGCGATGGCATGCTCAAGGGCTCCGGCCGTTCGGTGCCGGGATTCCATATTCGCGATGCCTTGAGCGTGGTGGCGGCGCAATACCCGGAGCTGATGGGCAAGTACGGCGGTCACGCCATGGCGGCGGGTCTGAGCCTGCCCCAGGAAAATTTCCCGTTGTTTGCCGAAGCCTTCGACGCCGAAGTGCGCCGTCAGCTGTCGGAAGACGACCTGACCGGACGCCTGCAGACCGATGGTTCGCTGGCCATCGAGGAGTTCAACCTGGAACTGGCCCGGGCGCTGCGCAATGCCGGTCCCTGGGGCCAGCATTTCCCCGAGCCGCTGTTCCATGGTGTGTTCCAACTGGTGGAAAAACGCATCGTCGGCGAGCGGCATCTGAAGGTGGTGCTGAAAAGCGAATGCGGTTCGCTGAAGCTTGATGGTATTGCCTTCGGTATCGATCCGGAGCTGTGGACCAACGCGCGGGTCGACTGGGTGGAGCTGGCCTACAAGCTCGACCTCAACGAGTTCCGTGGCAAGGAAAGCGTGCAGTTGATGATTGCCCATATCGAGCCGCGCTGAGACCTGTTGAGGGGATGCGGTCCGTCTTCCGTGGGAGCCGGCTTGCCGGCGATGAGGCCTTTGGGTCTTGCATCGCCTGCCCGGACGCCATCGCTGGCAAGCCGGCTCCTACAGGGACCGTGTTGATCGATGTTATGAGGGCAGGTTACAGGCGATTCAGCCGGTTTAAATCCGCTGAACCCTCCCGCCTGTGCCGTTGTCGACTAGTCTGTAAGCACTGTCTGAATGGTCTTGTGACGTCGTCCTGTTTTTTACCCGCTGGGGGGCGGTTCTCCACCACTCTTGTCACTTGCCGACGTTCTAACAGAACCCTGGAGCCAGCCCACTTGATTTGAGAGGTGCCCCATGAGTCTGCTGCTCGAACCCTATACCCTTCGCCAATTGACCCTGCTCAACCGCATCGCGGTCTCGCCTATGTGCCAGTACTCCAGTGTCGACGGCCTCGCCAACGATTGGCATCTCGTCCACCTGGGCAGTCGGGCGGTGGGCGGGGCCGGGCTGATTTTCACCGAAGCCACCGCGGTCACCGCCGATGGCCGGATCACCGCCCAGGACCTGGGCCTGTGGAACGACGAACAGATCGAACCGCTGCAACGTATCACCCGGTTTATCACCGCCCAGGGCGCGGTCGCGGGGATCCAGCTGGCCCATGCCGGGCGCAAGGCCAGCACCCATCGACCCTGGCTGGGCAAGCATGGCAGCGTCAAGCCCGAGGACGGAGGCTGGACCCCGGTCGGCCCTTCGTCGATTGCCTTCGATCCGCAGCACACATCGCCCACCTCCCTGGACGAGAGCCAGATCGCCGAGGTGATCCAGGCGTTTGTCGCGGCCGCCAAGCGGGCACTGATTGCTGGTTTCAAAGTAGTCGAAGTGCATGCGGCCCATGGTTATCTGCTGCACCAGTTTCTATCGCCCTTGAGCAATCAGCGCCGTGACCAATACGGTGGCTCCTTCGAAAATCGTATCCGCCTGGTATTGCAGGTGACCGAAGCGGTGCGGGCGGTCTGGCCTGACGAGTTGCCGCTGTTTGTGCGGGTGTCGGCGACCGATTGGGTGGAAGACGGCTGGAATCCGGACGAAACGGTGGAGTTGGCGCGGCGTCTGAAAGCCTTGGGTGTCGACCTGATCGACGTGTCTTCGGGCGGCACCGCTGCCAATGCGGAAATCCCCACGGGTCCCGGTTATCAGACCCGTTTTGCCGAGCGCGTACGCAAGGAGTCCGATATCGCCACCGGTACCGTCGGATTGATTACCGAACCGGCCCAGGCCGAGCATATCCTGCGCACCGGCCAGGCGGATATGATCCTGTTGGCCCGTGAGTTGTTGCGCGACCCTTACTGGCCGCTGCATGCCGACGATGACCTGGGAGGGCGCAAGGCGATCTGGCCGGCGCAGTATCAGCGTGCGACCCATCGCGATCAGCCGATTCATGAGTCGGATTTGCGTGATTGAGGGTTGGAAGCTTGCCGTAAGGCGTTTGAGCGAATAAGGTCGGTTTCATGAACTCACATCTGAACATCTCGATTATTCCCACCCTCGATCCGAGGGTGGGCTGACGCGTGTTCTGAAAACACCCGAAACCCGCCCACCGAGGCGGGTTTTTTCTGGCCGCCTCTCTGGGTTACTGGACGTCAAAAGGAGATTGAAATGTCGCAACCTGAAACCCGTAGCCTTGATGATACTGTTCCGACCCTGCACCTGGTCTGTGGAAAGATCGGTTCAGGCAAATCGACGCTAGCGCAACATCTGGCAGCGACACCCTCGACGGTGTTGATCAGCGAGGACGTCTGGCTCGCGCGGCTGTATCCGGGAGAAATCAGCGAGATCACCGACTATGTGCGCTGCGCCACCCGCTTGCGCGGGGCCTTGGCCGAGCATCTCGTTGCACTATTGAAAGCGGGGATCTCGGTGGTGCTCGATTTTCCGTCCAATACCGTGGCCAGCCGGCTTTGGGCCCGATCGGTCTTTGAGCGCGCGGGCGTTGCCCATCGGCTGCATTTTCTCGATGTGGGCGATGACGTGTGCAAGGCGCGCCTGAAGGTCCGCAATGAAACGGGCGATCACCCGTTCAAGACCACCGAGGCCGAGTTCGAGGTGATTTCCCGCTATTTCGAAGCGCCGGCAGTGGAGGAAGCATTTGAGGTGGTGCGGTATGAATGAGCCCGCTCGGAGGATATTCACCTGTCATCATCGGGATACCAGTGGGCTGCCCTGCACAGTTAAGGAGATTTTCCTTCTGGAAATTTCGAAATGATCTTAGGTGAATTCGGATTGTTCCTACCCTTAGGCTAAGTCTGAGGCGGTTTTTCCAGGCGATTCCGGTCCTGTCACAGAGGGAAGGCGTCCATGTCAAAGCAGCGAAGTATCTTCGGTTTCATGCTGTTTCTCTGGACCTTCAGGGCCGCGCCCAGACCCAGGGTGCGCAAGCTCAGCGATGAGGAACTGCAACTGGTGGCGCGTTATCGCGCGTTGTCGGAAGAGGACCGCAATGCGCTGGGCTGCCTGTTGAATGTGATGGAGGGCGTTTCGCGGTTTTGAGCTGAGCGTGCCGTCATTACTCTGAATCGATTTGTTCTAAATTTGATTTGTTTTTCAGAAGTGATCCATATAACGATCATAAAGTGATTTTATGATCGTTATATGGGGCATTTTGGCGAGGTGCTGGATCAGCGCTAGAGCGAGCGGCGAATACGTTCTGCTTGATTGGCCACGCGTTCGGCATTCCCGGACAGCCCTTCAAAAGCATAAGGATTCAGCATCTGTCGGCTTTTCAGGACTTGAAGGTCGATCTCACTGATACCCGATTCGGCGCAGACACTCGACCAATAGATGGCTATCGCCTCCAGCTGCTGTTCGATGATCTCCAGTGCCTGGGCTTCTTCGAGTAGAAACTTTTCCCGTGCGGCAAGGCAAACGGAGAGTCGACTCTGGTTATTGTTGCCCAGTATCAGCATGGCCTGTGTGGCCTCGGTTCCCGAACGCATCTGTGGGCAGATATCGTAGGCCGGCGTCAGTTGATAAGCTTTTCCATCAAAAAATGCAGCATGATTACGCCCATGATCGTCGGTATTGCTGCACAGAATGTTGAAGACCAGTCGTGAGAACAGTTCCTTGAGATCGGCTTTCGGATCGGTAAAGTCGGCACGGATGATGTCGGTCAATTGCTCATAGCTGCAGTAGCGTGCCAGCATTTCATCCAGCCCGAACAGCGTCAGTGCCGACGCCATTATTTTTCTCGTCCAGCCTTTTTCCGTAGCCGTTCGGTCAAAGCGCTCGATGAGCAACACGTCCTTGCCCAGAGCCCGCTCCATCCGCACGGGTGCGACATTCATACCGGTCAGGGACGCCAACTTCATGGCGATAAATTCTGATTTCACGACGTTGATCTGATCGTTTGACGCTGAGAATTTTGCGACGTACTTGTGCCCGTTGCTCTCGATCAGTGCCTTGGGGCGCGCACCTCCGATGGAGGTCCCGTGGTTGAGCGCCTGGTCGAGATCGATAGGTAAAGGCACTCCCTTGTCCACCAGGTCCGCTGCCTGCATCAGCTCATCCAGGGTCGCCGATCTGGAGTTTCTGGGGACGAATTCGGTGGCGGATGTCTGGAAATCCAGAGCTCCGATACGATCCGAGCCTGACTCCATCAGGTAGGTAAGCTCATCCAGGTCCTGGTTATAAGCGGCTGCGCCTTGCTTGCCGTACAGCCGGTTGATGATGACTCGCCGCCCCCATGCGTCTGGTGAACCATCACGGATGCTACTGGGCATGGTCATGGAGTCGATAGGCTCAATGACCTCGGTGCCCAGCGGCAGTTCGCGCAGGTTAAGCGCGATGGCGTTTTTTCGTGCCAGATAGCTTTTGCCGTACACGAATACGAAACGACTTTTATCACGAACCAGGTTTCCCGCGACCACGGGTTCTGTTTCATCGGGCAGCCACAGCCAGACAAAGCATTGATCGGTGTTAGAAGTCATTGCTTACCTTTTTTGTCGGTGTGCGAATCCTTTTCGGTAGCACGGCGATTTTGGCATCCAGGTAGGTGTTCAGATGGGGCAAGGGGGTCGTATCGGAAAACAGTGTGATGCCCAGGAGGGTCGCCAGCTCGAAGACCACACCGATTTCGCATCGTGGATCACCGTGTTCGATACGCTGAACCGTTCCGCGCGACACGCCTGCCTTGTCTGCGAGCGCCTGCACCGTCAGTCCCCGCTCCTTGCGCTTGAGACGGATGACGTGGCCCATGACCTGCAGGGCATCAAGGCTGGCGGGGGAGTAACTGCGAACGGTCATCGGGGGTGTAAAGCCTGGAGTGAATGGATAGCGTTAACCCTAGAACATTTACTCGGACTTAACAATAAATGATCTTTATATGGATCTTAAGGTGGCTTTAAGATCTATATAAAGATCATTTATTGATTTTTTCTTTACTGGTCCCGGGTGGTCGGAGGACCGATCACCCAAGGGGTTTTTGGCTACTTACCAACGCTTGCCGTTACCGACCGATTTTCCAGGCATCGCCCGCCGGCGCAGTGCCACGGTCATAGGGCTTGCCCAGCCACATGTAGAGCAGGCCGAGACCGATGACGATGGCGGTGCTCAGGACCATGGCGTAGTTGATGTACCACGCCGCATCCGGGGTGCGCGGCCAGGCCATGTTGACGATGGCGCCGACGCCGTAGACCAGCGCACCGATATTCACCGGCAGGCCCCAGGCGCCCAGGGTGAACTTGCCGCTGGGTTTCCAGCCGCGCGCCCGGGCGAACAGGGCGGCCAGAACGATCATCTGGAAGGCCAGGTAGATGCCGATGGCGGCGAAGCTGACGATGGTCGCCACCGCGTCCTGCAGGAAGAAACCGAGAGCGATGATCAGCGCCGGCAGGACGCCGGAGACGAACAGTGCCGCCACCGGCACCTGGGTGGTCGGTGAAAGCCGCTTGAGCAGGCTGCTGCCGATGACCATTTCATCCCGGGCGTAGGAGTACAGCAGACGGCTGGCGGCTGCTTGCAGGCTGATGACGCAGGAGATGAAGGAAATCATCACCACGCCCATCACCACTTTCGAACCGACGCTGCCGAAGGCATTGTTGAGGATGGTGGTCACCGGGTCCTTGTCGGTGCCGTTGATCACCGCCTGCATGTCCGGTACGGCGAGGATCAGCGCCAGGCAGGCGAACATCGCCGCGATACCGCCGATATAGATGGTCATGCGCATGGCCACCGGGATCTGCTTGCTCGGATTCGGGGTTTCCTCGGCCACATCGCCGCAGGCTTCGAAGCCGTAGTAGAGGAACATGCCCGCCAGGGACGCGGTGAGGAACGCCGGCAGGTAGGAGCCGTCGACGCGGATATCGAAGGTGTTGAACAGCACGCTGATCGGCTGGTGACGCTCGAACACCAGCAGGTAGACGCCGACGATCACCGCACCGACCAGTTCGCAGAGAAAGCCGAACATGGCGATGCGCGCCAGGACCTTGGTACCGCTGAGGTTGACCAGGGTGGCGAACAGTGTCAGCACCAGGGCGATGACGATATTGGTATTGTTGCTCGGTTCGAAACCGAGCATCGCCGCCAGGTAAGGGCCGGCACCCACGGCTACGGCGGCAATGGTCACACAGAGGGCGATGGAGTAGATCCAGCCGACCATCCACGCCCAGCGTTTACCCACCAGGCGCCGGGCCCACGGATAGACGCCACCGGAAATCGGGAATTGCGAGACCACTTCACCGAAGATCAGGCACACCAGCAGTTGTCCACAGCCCACCAGCAGATAGGCCCAGAACATCGGCGGGCCGCCGGCGGCCAGGCACAGGCCGAACAGGGTGTAGACGCCGACCACCGGCGAGAGGTAGGTAAAGCCCAGGGCGAAGTTTTCCCACAGGCTCATGCTGCGATTGAAGTTCGAGGTGTAGCCCAGTTTGCGCAGCTGTTCGGCATCGCTGTCGGCGGCTGCGCCGAGATGGGGTTGTGCAGTCATGACGGTATTGCTCCGGAAAATCGGCAGATTTCAGGTGTCCGAAACCGTGGCCGGGCCATGACGGCCCGTCCCGGTTCGGTATTGTTTTGGTGGGTTGGTACTTAGTGCTTGAACATCACATGGCGCACGGTGGTGTAGTCTTCCAGCCCGTACATGGACATGTCCTTGCCATAACCGGACAGTTTCTGCCCGCCATGGGGCATTTCGCTGACCAGCATGAAGTGGGTATTGACCCAGGTGCAGCCGTACTGCAAACGGGCCGCCAGACGGTGGGCGCGCCCGACGTCGGCGGTCCATACCGACGATGCCAGGCCGTAATCCGAATCGTTGGCCCAACCCAGTACCTGGGCTTCATCGGAAAACTTCGTCACCGACACCACCGGCCCGAATACCTCTCGGCGGACGATTTCGTCATCCTGCTGGGCATCGGCGAGGACCGTTGGTTCGAAGAAGAAGCCATTGCCGGGCACCGTCTTGCCACCGGTGACCAGGCGGATATGCGACTGGGCCAGTGCGCGCTCGACAAAGCCGGCCACGCGGTCACGGTGCTGCGCGGTGATCAGCGGGCCCAGCTCGGTTTCCGGATCGTCCTGCAAACCGTACTTGATGGTGCTGACCGCCGCGCCGAGTTTCTCGACAAACTTCTCGTAGATCCCGGCCTGGGCGTAGACCCGGCAGGCGGCGGTGCAGTCCTGGCCGGCATTGTAGAAACCGAAGGTGCGGATGCCCTCCACGGCGGCGTCGATATCGGCGTCGTCGAAGATGATCACCGGGGCCTTGCCACCCAGCTCCATATGCATGCGCTTCACGCTGTCGGCGGTGCTGGAAATGATGTGCGAGCCGGTGGCGATGGAACCGGTCAGCGAGACCATTCGCACCTGCGGGTGGGTCACCAGCGGATTGCCCACGGTCGGGCCACGGCCGAAGACCAGGTTGAGCACGCCGGCGGGGAAGATCTGCGCCGCCAGTTCGGCCAGGCGCAGGGCGGTCAACGGGGTCTGTTCCGAGGGTTTGAGCACCACGGTATTGCCGGCGGCCAGGGCCGGGGCGATTTTCCAGGCGACCATCATCAGCGGGTAGTTCCACGGCGCGATGGAGGCGATCACGCCCACCGGGTCGCGGCGGATCATCGAGGTGTGGCCGGGCAGGTATTCGCCCGCCGCCGAACCGCTCATGCAGCGGCTGGCACCGGCGAAGAAGCGGAACACGTCGGCGATGGCCGGGATCTCGTCGTTGAGGGCGGCGCTCAGGGGTTTGCCGCAGTTGTCCGATTCCAGTTTCGCCAGCTCCGGACCATGGGCCTCGATGGAGTCGGCCAGTTTCAGCAGCAGCAGGGAGCGGTCTTTCGGCGCGGTCTGCGACCAGCTTTCGAAAGCGTCGGCGGCGGCGCGCACGGCGGCGTCGACCTGGGCTTCGCTGGCTTCGTGGATATCCACCAGCACCCGGCCCAGGGACGGGTTGAATACGGATTGGGCCGGGCCTTCGCCGTTGACGAGTTGGCCGTTGATCAGCAGTTTGGTTTGCATATGGGTGTCCTCATGACGCAATCAGATATTTCGATAAACACCGAACCTTTGGAAATGGGTTATTTGCCGCCACTGCCCGCCACGCTTTCGCCGCCGCGAGTCAGGTAGTAGGCGCCGAGAATCGGCAGCATCGTGACCATCATCACCAGCATGGCGACCACGTTGGTCACGGGCACATCCCGTGGCCGGCTGAGCTGGTTGAGCAGCCAGATCGGCAAGGTGCGTTCATGGCCGGCGGTAAAGGTGGTGACGATGATCTCGTCGAATGACAGGGCAAACGCCAGCATGCCGCCGGCCAGCAACGCCGAGCCGAGGTTCGGCAGGACGATGTAGCGGAAGGTCTGCCAGCCGTCGGCGCCCAGGTCCATCGAGGCCTCGATCAGGCTGTGGGAGGTGCGCCGCAAGCGGGCGATGACGTTGTTGTAGACGATCACCACGCAGAAGGTCGCGTGGCCGACAATGATGGTGAACATCCCCGGCTCGATCCCCAGGGTCTTGAAGGTTGCCAGCAAGGCGATCCCGGTGATGATCCCCGGCAGGGCTATGGGTAGGATCAGCATCAGCGAGATGCCCTGCTTGCCGAAGAAGTCCCGGCGATACAGGGCGGCCGAGGCCAGGGTGCCGAGCAGCATGGCGATCAGCGTGGCAATCGCGGCGATCTGCAACGACAGCTTGATGGCTTCCAGTACATCGGGCCGGGCGAAGGCCACGCTGAACCACTTCAGGGTGAAGCCCTGGGGCGGGAAGCTGAAGGCCGAGTCCTCGGTGTTGAAGGCGTAGAGGAAGATGATCAGGATCGGAAAATGCAGGAACACCAGTCCGCCCCAGGCGGCCAGGCGCAGACCCAGGGAGGCCTTGTCCCCATGTTGTGAATTAGAGCGCATCGAAGGCCCCCAGGCGTTTGACGATGGACAGGTACACGGCGATCAGCACGATCGGCACCAGGGTGAAGGCCGCGGCCATCGGCATATTGCCGATGGCGCCCTGTTGGGCGTAGACCATGCTGCCGACGAAGTAGCCGGGCGGGCCGATCAGTTGCGGCACGATAAAGTCGCCCAGGGTCAGCGAGAAGGTGAAGATCGATCCCGCCGCGATGCCCGGAATCGACAGCGGCAGGACCACCTGCATAAAGGTCTGGCGCGGCTTGGCGCCGAGGTCCGCGGACGCTTGCAACAGCGACGGCGGCAGGCGCTCCAGGGAGGCCTGGATCGGCAGGATCATGAACGGCAGCCAGATATAGACGAACACCAGGCAGCGTCCCAGGTGCGAGGTCGACAAGGTGCTACCGCCAATCCCGGGAATCCCCAGGATGAACTGCAGCAGCGGCTCCAGCCCGAGGTGCTGGACGAACCACTGGGCGACGCCGCCCTTGGCCA
This sequence comes from Pseudomonas gingeri, assembly GCF_013385425.1. Lineage (GTDB taxonomy): Bacteria > Pseudomonadota > Gammaproteobacteria > Pseudomonadales > Pseudomonadaceae > Aquipseudomonas > Aquipseudomonas gingeri_D. The sequence continues at coordinate 115,730 of NZ_JACAQA010000005.1, forward strand.
GCAGCAGCGTCCAGGCGTAGGCCTTGACGATATAGCTGGCCCACATCGGCATCATCACCGCGATATAGAAGAACGCCTTGGTCTTGCCGGTGGTGTAGCGCGCCATGTAGTAGGCGATGGGAAAGGCGATAAAGCCGGCGACGATGGACACCACCACCGCCATGCCCAGGGTACGCAGGATGATGTCGAAGTTCGACGGCGCGAACAGCGCGGCGAAGTTGGCCAGGGTCAGGTCCGGGGTGACCGCCATGGTGAAGTCGTCGAAGGTGTAGAACCCCTGCCAGAGCAGGGTCAGCAGCGAGCCGAGGTAGATCGCGCCGAACCAGATCAGTGGCGGCACCAGCAGCAGCGCCAGGTAGACGTTGGGGCGGCGGTACAACAGGTTGGCGAAGCGCCGCATCGGTGAGCCGGCCGCGGTCGCTTGGGGGAGGGCGAGGGTGTTCATCTCAGGCCTCGCTCGCCAGCACGGTCATGGCTTCCCGCGCCCAGCGCGCGGTGATGCGCTGGCCGGCCTGGTGTCCGGTATGGATGGCCTGCCATTGGCTGTTGGGCTGGCTGATGTTCAGGGTCTGGCCGTTGTCCAGTTTCAGTTCGTAGCGGGTGGCGCTGCCCTGGTACTGGATATCGTGGAGCAGGCCGCTGATCTCGACCTCATGACCTTGCACCGGACCGTCGGCGAAGCGCACGTGTTCCGGACGGATCGACAGCGGCAGGTCGCTGCCACAGAGCTGTTTCGCCAGCTCGCCGCGAATCACGTTGGAGGTGCCGACGAACTCGGCGACAAACACGGTGGCCGGTTTCATATAGAGGTTGCGCGGGCTGTCGACCTGTTCGATGCGGCCCTTGTTGAATACGGCGACGCGGTCGGACATGGACAGGGCTTCGGTCTGGTCGTGGGTGACGAAGATGAAGGTGATGCCCAGTTGGCGCTGGAGCTTTTTCAGCTCGCCCTGCATCTGTTCGCGCAACTTGAGGTCGAGGGCGCCGAGGGGCTCGTCGAGCAGCAGCACGCGGGGGCGATTGACCAGGGCGCGGGCCAGGGCCACCCGCTGGCGCTGGCCGCCGGAGAGCTGCACCGGCTTGCGCTCGCCGTAGCCGGCCAGGGCGACCATGCCCAGGGCTTCTTCGGCACGGTTCAGGCGTTCGGTTTTGCCGACGCCTTTGACTTTCAAACCGTAGGCGACGTTGTCGCGCACGTTCATATGGGGGAACAGCGCGTAATCCTGGAACACCGTGTTCACATCGCGCTGATAGGGCGGCAGGCCGGCGGCTTCTTCGCCATGGATGCGGATCGAGCCGGCGCTGGGTTGTTCGAAGCCGGCGATCAGGCGCAGGCAGGTGGTCTTGCCTGAGCCGGAAGGGCCGAGCATGGAAAAGAACTCGCCGTCCTGGATATCGATGGAAACCCGGTCAACGGCTTTCACTTCGCCGAACTGACGGGAAACGTGGGTGAACTGGACTGCAAGTGTCATGATGCGGTGCTCCGAGAAGGCGTGGGTCGCCGCAGCGGCCCGGCCTGGACTTCTGAAAAAGCTGAAACGGTGGAGAGCGGTCTGACTCACAGCGCGCCGCCTGTTCGGACGCCATCGCCGGCAAGCCGGCTCCTACAGGATTTGTGTCGTGCGCAACCTCGGTGTGCGACACAGATCCCTTGTAGGAGCAGGGCTTGTCGGGACGCCGCATCGCCGCGACGCTTTTAGCGGCCTCACGGGCCTCTTCGCGAGCAAGCTCTGCTCCTACAGGTTTCGGGTTGTGTTCAGGACCGCGTGGGACTCAACGACCTCCCATGATCGCGATGTAATCCTGGGTCCAGCGGCTGTACGGCACGAACTTGCCGCCCGCTGCCTGCGGAGTGGTCCAGAAGGCGATCTTGTCGAAGTGGTCGAAGCCATTGGTCTTGCAACCTTCAGCCCCCAGCAACTCGCTTTCCTTGCACGCCGCCGGGACCGCCGGCAACGAGCCGAACCAGGCCGCGACATCACCCTGGACCTTGGGCTGCAACGACCAGTCCATCCACTTGTAGGCGCAGTTCGGGTGCTTGGCATCGGCGTGCAGCATGGTGGTGTCGGCCCAGCCGGTGACGCCTTCCTTCGGAATGGTCGACGCCACCGGCTGCTTGTCCGCCTGCAAGCCGTTGACCATATAACCCCAGGAACTGGAGGCGGCGACGCCCTCGTTCTTGAAGTCGCTCATCTGCACGGTCGCGTCATGCCAGTAGCGATGGATCAACGGCTGTTGCGCGCGCAGCAGGTCGAGCACGGCCTTGTACTGGGTTTCGGTCAGTTCATAGGGGTTCTGGATGCCCAGTTCCGGCTTGGCCGATTTCAGGTACAGCGCCGCGTCGGCGATATAGATCGGGCCGTCATAGGCCTGCACGCGGCCCTTGTTCGGCTTGCCGTCCGGCAGGCTCTGCGGATCGAAGATCACGCCCCAACTGGTCGGTGCCTGCTTGAACACGTTGGTGTTGTACATCAGCACGTTCGGGCCCCACTGATAAGGCGTGCCGTAGGTCTGCTTGTTGACCACATACCACGGCGCATCCTTGAGACGCGGGTCGAGGTTCTTCCAGTTCGGGATCAACGCGGTGTTGATCGGTTGCACACGCTTGCCGACGATCAGCCGCAGGGAGGCGTCTCCGGAGGCGGTGACCAGGTCATAACCGCCCTTGGCCATCAGACTGACCATTTCATCGGAGGTGGCCGCGGTTTTCACGCTGACCTTGCAACCGGTTTCCTTCTCGAAGCCCGTCACCCAGTCGTAGGCCTTGTCGCTTTCGCCGCGTTCGATGTAGCCGGGCCAGGCGACGATATCCAGTTGGCCTTCGCCCGCCCCGACGGCTTTCAGCGGCTCGGCGGCCTGGATCGAGACGCTGGCCAGCAGCGCGGTGGTCATTGCACTGAGCAGTGCGGTCTTGTGCACGAACATGGGGATTCCCTCTTCTTTAATTATGGTCGGGGCAGTTGAACGTGATGCAGCGTGCCGTTTGCGGGCTGGTTATTAGAGTAGAGCGTCTTACAAATGCTGGCCGTGGCGCGCCATGATGTGTCGCACCACGCTGTAGTCCTGAAGCGAATCGCTGGACAGATCCTTGCCGTAACCGGAGCGCTTCAGGCCGCCGTGGGGCATTTCGCTGACCAGCATGAAATGGCTGTTGATCCAGGTGCAGCCGTATTGCAGGCGTGATGCCACCTGCATGGCCTTGTCCAGGTTCTGGGTCCAGACCGACGAGGCCAGGCCGTATTCCGAGTCGTTGGCCCAGTCCACCGCCTGGCTCAGTTCATCGAAGCGGGTCACGGTGACCACCGGGCCGAACACTTCGCGCTGGACGATTTCGTCGCTCTGCCTGCAACCGGCGAGCAGGGTCGGCTGGTAATAGAAGCCGGCCCCGGAATGTACGGCCGCGCCGGTGACCCGTTCGATATGCGGTTGCCCGAGGGCGCGTTCGACAAAGCTGGCGACGCGGTCGCGCTGGCGGGTGCTGATCAGCGGACCGATTTCATTGTCGGCGTCGCGCTTGCCGGCAAACCGCAGGCTGCTGACCGCCGCGCCGAGTTCGGCCACCAATTTGTCGTGAATCCCGGCCTGGGCGTAGATCCGGCAGGCGGCGGTGCAATCCTGCCCGGCGTTGTAGTAGCCGTAGCTGCGCACGCCTTCGACCACGGCCTGCAGGTCGGCGTCGTTGCAGACGATCACCGGGGCCTTGCCGCCCAGTTCCAGGTGGGTGCGCTTCACGCTTTTGGCGGCGGCCTGGAGGATTTTCTGGCCGGTGACGATATCGCCGGTCAGCGACACCATGCGCACTTTCGGGTGGCTGACCAGATGGCTGCCGACCCCTTCGCCACCGCCGCAGACGATATTGATCACCCCCGGCGGCAGTAGCTCGGCGAGGACCGGCGCCAGGGCCAGGATCGACAGCGGTGTGTGTTCCGAGGGCTTGAACACCAAGGTGTTGCCGGCGGCCAGGGCCGGGGCGATTTTCCACGCGGCCATCATGATCGGGTAGTTCCACGGTGCAATGGAGGCCACCACGCCAATCGGGTCGCGGCGGACCATGCTGGTGTAGCCCGGCAGGTATTCGCCGGATAGCTGGCCGGTCTGGCAGCGCACGGCGCCGGCGAAGAAGCGGAATACGTCGACGGTGGCGCTGAGATCGTCCTGGCGGGCCAGGTGCAGGGGCTTGCCGCAGTTCAGCGATTCCAGGCGGGCCAGCAGGTCGGCGTTTTTTTCCACCGCATCGGCAATGGCCAGGAGGATATTGGCCCGTTGCTGCGGAGTGGTCCGCGACCAGCCGGCAAAGGCCCGGTGGGCGGCGAGGATGGCGCTTTCGACCTGTTCACTGCTGGCTTCGGCGATATGGGTGAGCACCTCGCCCGTGGCCGGGTTGAGGATCGGCTCGACAAAACCCTGGCCGGCAACGAGTTCACCGTCGATCAGCAAGGCGGTGAACAGTGGGGTCGGGTGCGCGCCAGCCATTTTACGAGTTCTCTTTTCTTGTGTGGCCATGGAGCTTCCCCTATCGCTGGAGTCCGGCCTTTCTCTAGATGGATGGCAAGAGACTAGTGGGCGGACGGGAGGTCGACAAATACTAAATACTGAATGCAGCGTTCGATTAAATAGATGGCTTGCGGCCGCCGTGGGGTTGTTCGCGAGCCACGGTCAGGAACGGGTCCACCAGCGGCGGTCGGGCGGTGCCCCGGCGCCAGGCCAGGCCGACGTCGAGGGTCTGGCTCAGGTCGGCCAGGGGCCGGGCTTCGATGATGTCGCCCTCCAGCGACCAGGGCCGGTAGGTCATGTCCGGTTGGATCGACACTCCCAGCCCGGCCGCCACCAGGCTCCGCACTGCTTCGGTGGACGCGGTACGCAAGGTGATCCGCGGTTGCAGGCCGGCGCCGCGCCACATGCGCTGGGCATTGCGGTCCATTTCATCGACATTGAGCTGGATCAGCGGCTCGCGGGCGACGTCGGCCAGGTTGATGCTGTCGTGTTCCAGCAGCGGATGCTGGGCCGGCAGCCACAGGCGATGGGGAGAGTGGGTCAGGACCTCGGTCTGCAGGGCGTGGCGGTCTTCGAGGTTGGAGAGGATCAGCACCCCGACATCGATCTCGCCGCTGACCAGCAAGTGCTCGATATAGGGCCGCTCGTCTTCCATCACGCGGATTTCCACATTGGGGTAGGCGCGCTGGAAACGGGTCAGCAGGTCGGCGAGGTAGTAGCCGGCCACCAGGCTGGTCACGCCGATGGTCAGTTGCCCGGCCACCTGGTCGGTGCTCTGTTGCAGGCTGCGCTTGGCGTTGTCGACGGTGGCCAGGATCAGGTGCGCCTGGCGCAGGAACTGGTGGCCCTGGTGGGTCAGGGTCATGCCCTTGGCATGGCGGTTGAACAGGCTGACGCCGATCTCCTGTTCCAGTTGCTGGATCGCCAGGGTCAGGGTCGACTGGGAAATGAACACCGCCTGGGCGGCGGCCGAGATCGAGCCGGTCTCGGCCACGGCGATAAAGTGACGGATCTGACGCAGGGTCATCATGGGGTGCGCACCGATGCCGGTTAGCCGGCGGGTTGTTTTTATGGATGCGACCCAGTGTATATCTTTTTAATCGATGGCCTTGCAGGTGGTGGGCGCCTCAGTGCGACCCGCCAGCCTCTGCTGCTTCATGAAAGTGCGCCTGGCCCTTGCCCGCATGCTTGGCGCGGTACAAGGCCTGGTCCGCCAGGCCGAGCACGTCGCTCAGGTCCGCGGCATCCAGGGGCCACAACGCGCCGCCGATGCTGCAACCGATCCAGGCCGGGACATCGTGCACCCGGAAGGATTGCCCCAGGCTGGCGAGCACGCGTTCGGCAATGCCGCGTGCCTGGTCAATGGCATCGTGGCGGGGCACTTGCAGCACCATCAGGAACTCGTCGCCGCCCAGGCGTGCCACCAGATCGCCTTCGCGCAGGCAGACGCGCAAGCGACTTGCCACTTCCCTGAGCAGCTCATCGCCGCCGGCATGGCCGAACTGGTCGTTGATCGGCTTGAAACCGTCGAGGTCCAGGTACAGCAACGCCAGGTATTGGTTCTGTGCCTGGCTGCGCTGCTGGGCGCGCGGCAGGTATTTCTCCAGAGCGGCACGGTTCGGCAGGCCGGTCAGGGCGTCATGGTGGGCCAGGCTTTCCATCATCCCCAGGGCGGTCTGCTGATTGCTCAGGCTGTCCACCAGATGGCGGATCGACTGGCTCAACTGGGCGATTTCCCGGGTGCCCCTGACCTCGGGAATTTCCATGGATTCACCGAGGCTCAAGCGGTCGGCGGCCCGGGCGATAGCGTGCAGCGGTCGGGTAAACCAGGTGGCCAGCAACCAGCCGACAAAGGCGATCACCACCGCCAGGGCAATGCCCCAGGCCAGGATGTCACGTTGCAATTCCTTGGCCGGGGCGTAGGCTTCATCGAGCGTCTGGCGCGTGACCACGGTCCAGCCCAGCCCTGCATAGCTGCCATAACCGTGGCTCATGGCAATCCCCGTGAGATAGTCGTTGCCGTCCGGCCAGCGCTGGACGCCCCAGCGGGTCTGTTGTGGGTCGAGGTTGTCGAACAAGGGCAGGGGCAATGCCTGGCCGATCGACTCGCGGGGACCGAGGATGATCTGATGGTTGGCCGCGAGTACGAAAAACTCCACCTTGCGCCGGGCCTGCTGGGGTTCGAACAAGGATTGGCGCAGCTCTTCGGCCCAGCCCCAGGAGAGGTGCGCCGCGAGTACCCCTACTTTATTTTGTGACGATAGGTTGACGGACTCGTCGCTGAACACCGGCAGGCTGATGTCAACGAACTTCATGGCCTCGCCAGTGGGGTTGGGCAACAGTCTGGACAGTAGCTTGGCATCATGCACGTCCCCGACGAACAAGCGTTCCCGGCCCTGTTTGAACACGGGACGTTCGCTGATATCGGACTGTTCGAGAACGCCATGGGTCGCGGCCTTGACCACGCCGTCGGGCGCGACGAAACCGACCCAGGCGAAACTCGGGAATTCTTCCTGCAAATGATCGAGCAGGTGACGGATCTGTGGGGTATCCGAGGCTTGTTGCATCACCTGTAGCCGGCTGATGACGCTCAGCAGGTGAATCCGGCTGGCCATGTCGCGGTCCAGCCGATCCGCCATCTGGTAGGCGTTTTCGCCGAGATCCTGGCCGATTTCGTTGATCATCCGCGAATTGGAGTCGTGGCTGATGAACGAACCCAGCAACCAGCTCAGCAGGCTGACCAGCACGGCGATCATCAACGCAAAACGACTGCGTAAGCTGGGCAGGACGGGCATGGCTTGGGTTCCTCGAACGGATTGCTCAAGGATGACATACGCTCGGCTATACTGCCCCTCATTTGAATGGCTCTAGAGGACTGCGAGTGAAGAACTGGACGTTGCGCCAACGAATATTGGCAAGCTTTGCCGTCATCATTGCGATCATGCTGCTGATGGTCGTTGCTTCGTACTCCCGGTTGCTGTCGATCGAATCCAGTGAGGAGAGTGTGCGTACCGACGCCATTCCCGGGGTCTACTACAGCACCATGATCCGCAGTGCCTGGGTCGACAGCTATGTGCTGACCCAGCAATTGCTGGGGTTCACCGCCGACGGCGATATCAGTGCCGCTGACCAGGCGCAGTTCAAGGACTTCGAAAACCGTCTGAACGTGCAGATCGAGAACTATCAGAAGACCATTTTCAGCCAGGAAGACCAAGCGGCCTTCGACGTATTCAAGCGTGAGCGGGTGGCTTACGACAAGTTGCTGGCCAGCGTGCTCGATCTCTATCAGCACAAGCAGAACGACCAGGCTATCCGGATGTTCAACGAGCAATTGGCGCCTGCCTGGGCCGAAGGTCGCAAGCAACTCAATGACATCATCAACCAGAACAAGGACGTCGCCGACCAGGACACGGACTCGATTTCCGCCGCCGTGTCAGCGGCGAAACTCAGCATGGGTGTTTCCCTGCTGATCGCGGTGATCGCTGCCGGCCTCTGTGGCCTGCTGCTGATGCGAGCGATCATGGCGCCGATGCAGCGGATTGTCGAAATTCTTGAAATCATGCGTACCGGTGACCTGAGCAGCCGCCTGAACCTGGCGCGCAAGGACGAGTTCGGGGCGGTGGAGACCGGCTTCAACGACATGATGACCGAGCTCACGGCCCTGGTTTCCCAGGCCCAGCGCTCTTCGGTGCAGGTCACCACCTCGGTGACGGAAATCGCCGCCACCTCCAGGCAACAGCAGGCCACGGCCACCGAAACCGCCGCGACCACCACCGAGATCGGCGCGACCTCGCGGGAAATCGCCGCGACTTCCCGCGACCTGGTGCGGACCATGACCGAAGTCTCCACCGCCGCCGACCAGGCCTCTGTGCTCGCCGGTTCCGGCCAGCAAGGGCTGGCGCGCATGGAAGAAACCATGCACTCGGTGATGGGCGCCGCCGACCTGGTGAACGCCAAGCTGGCGATCCTCAACGAGAAGGCCGGCAACATCAATCAGGTGGTGGTGACCATCGTCAAGGTCGCCGACCAGACCAACCTGTTGTCCCTCAACGCCGCCATCGAGGCGGAAAAGGCCGGTGAGTACGGTCGCGGTTTTGCCGTGGTCGCCACCGAAGTGCGGCGCCTGGCGGACCAGACCGCCGTCGCCACCTACGACATCGAACAGATGGTCCGCGAGATCCAGTCGGCGGTGTCCGCCGGGGTGATGGGCATGGACAAGTTCTCCGAGGAAGTGCGCCGCGGCATGTTCGAAGTGCAGCAGGTCGGCGAGCAACTGTCGCAGATCATCCATCAGGTCCAGGCCCTGGCGCCGCGGGTGCTGATGGTCAACGAAGGCATGCAGGCCCAGGCCACCGGTGCCGAACAGATCAACCTCGCCCTGGTACAACTGGGCGATGCCAGCAGCCAGACCGTCGAATCCCTGCGCCAGGCCAGTTTCGCCATCGACGAGCTGAGCCAGGTCGCGGTGGGCCTGCGCAGCGGCGTCTCGCGTTTCAAAGTCTGATGAGCGAGTGGGGGGCGAAACGCGTCGCCAGCGCGCAGCGCAGGAACAGCCTGTTCCTGGTCTTTCGTATCCAGGGCGAACGCTATGCCCTGGAGGCCGTGGAAGTGGTCGAGGTGCTGCCGCGCCTGCAACTCAAGCCGATTGCCCAGGCCCCGGCCTGGGTTGCGGGAGTGCTGGCCCATCGTGGCGCGATGGTCCCGGTGATCGACGTCAGCGCCATGACCTTCGGCGAACCGGCGGCGGCGCGTACCAGTACACGGTTGGTGCTGGTGCATTACCGTCCCGCCGACGAGGTGCCCGGGCAGTTGCTCGGGCTGATTCTCGAACAGGCCACCGATACCCTGCGTTGCAACCCGGCGGACTTCCAGCCCTATGGCCTGGACAACCGCGCGGCGCCCTACCTGGGGCCGGTGCGCGAAGATGCCCAGGGCCTGCTGCAACGTATTCGGGTCAATGACCTGCTCAATGCCGAGGTGCGCGCGCTGCTGTTTCCAACGGTGGATGAGATGCGCCCATGAGTGACGACCAGCGCTTTTTCGATTTCCTCAAGCACCGCATCGGCCTCGACGTGGCTTCGGTCGGCCCGGCGATTATCGAGCGTGCCGTGCGCCAGCGTTGTACTCAGTTGCAGATGCCCTCGACGGACCACTACTGGACCCGCTTGCAGACCAACGGCGAGGAACAGCAAGCGTTGATCGAGGCGGTGATTGTCCCGGAAACCTGGTTCTTCCGTTATCCGGAATCCTTTTCGACCCTGGCGCGCCTGGCCAGCGAGCGGCTGGCACAGATCAAGGGCATGCGTGCCTTGAAGATCCTCAGCCTGCCCTGTTCCACCGGCGAAGAGCCCTATTCGATTGCCATGGCCCTGCTCGATGCAGGCTTGGCGCCGCACCAGTTCAAGGTCGACGGCATCGATGTCAGCCCGTTGTCTGTGGAACGGGCCAAGCGCGCGGTGTACGGCAAGAACTCCTTCCGCGGCCAGGGTCTCGAGTTTCGCGAGCGGCATTTCACTGCCCTGGCGGACGGTTACCGGCTCAGCGAGCGAGTTCGCGAACAGGTGCGTTTGCAGAGCGGCAACCTGCTTGACCCCGAGTTGCGGGTCGGCGAGGTCTATGACTTCGTGTTCTGTCGCAACCTGCTGATCTATTTCGACCTGGCGACGCAACGCCAGGTCTTCGACATTCTCAAGCGCCTTACCCATGTTGATGGTGTGCTGTTTATCGGCCCGGCCGAGGGCAACCTGCTGGGGCGGATGGGCATGCGCTCCATCGGCGCGGCGCAGTCCTTTGCCTTTCGCCGCGCGACGGAAGTCGAGCCCCAACCCCTGCCGGTGATCGTCCCGCCGCCTTTGCCGGTGCGTGTGTCGCAACCCGTCAGCGCGCCGGTGTTGCCTCTGCGCCGACCGTTTGCCCCCAGCGCGGTGTTCACGCCCGCCGCGCCAGTGTCGCTGGTCTCGAACGACGCGGCCGGCCTGCTGGCGCGGATTGCCACCCTGGCCAACGAAGGCAACGGCGCCCAGGCGCGCCAGGCCTGCGAAACCTACCTGCGCCAACACGAGCCGGTGGCCCAGGTCTTCTACTGGCTGGGCCTGCTGAGCGACGTGGCCGGCAGTGCGCTGGAGGCCCAGGGGTTTTATCGCAAGGCTTTATACCTGGAACCGCAACATCCCGAGGCCCTCGTCCACCTGGCGGCCCTGCTGGCTTCCCAGGGGGATGTGGCAGGCGCCCGGCGATTGCAGGAACGCGCCGCCCGTAGCGAGCGCACCGCTGACAGTGAGCGTAAACGATGAGCGGTTTGACAGACCTGAACCTGACCCACCACGACGCCGAGAAAATCGACGATTGCTGGAACCGCATCGGCATCCACGGCGACAAGTCCTGCCCGCTGCTGATCGAACATATCCACTGCCGCAACTGTGCGGTGTATTCCGCCGCGGCCACGCGCCTGCTGGACCGTTACTCGTTGCAACAGGAGCGTCCCGAGCAGGGCGCGGTGGTCGAGGCCGCCAGTGATGTGGTCACCCGTTCGCTGCTGATGTTCCGCCTCGGCGAGGAATGGCTGGGCCTGGCCACCCGCTGCCTGGTGGAAGTCGCGCCGCTGCAGACGATTCATTCGCTGCCGCACCAGCGCTCGCGGGCCTTGCTCGGTGTGGCCAATGTGCGCGGTGCCTTGGTGGCCTGTCTGTCGCTGGTGGAGTTGCTCGGGCTGGACGCCTCGATCACGGTCACGCCAGGCGGTCGGATCATGCCGCGCATGCTGATTGTCGGCGCCCAGGGCGGTCCGGTGGTGCTGCCGGTGGATGAAGTGGACGGTATCCATGCCATCGACCAGCGCCTGCTCGACAATGCCAGCGCCGCCGGGCCCCAGGCCAGCGCGCGGTTTACCCGTGGTGTACTGCCGTTCAGGGGGTGTAGCCTGCGTTGGCTGGATGAAGAGCAATTGCTGTCGGCCGTGACCCGGAGCTTCACATGACCCCCGATCAAATGCGCGACTCGTCGCTGCTGGAACTGTTCAGTCTGGAGGCCGAGGCCCAGACCCAGGTGCTCAGCGCCGGCCTCCTGGCCCTGGAGCGCAATCCGACCCAGGCCGACCAGCTCGAAGCCTGCATGCGTGCTGCCCATTCCCTCAAGGGCGCGGCGCGGATTGTCGGCGTGGATGCCGGGGTCAGCGTCGCCCATGTGATGGAGGATTGCCTGGTCAGCGCCCAGGAAGGTCGGTTGTATCTGCAAGCGGAGCATATCGACGCCTTGCTGCACGGCACCGACTTGCTGATGCGCATCGCCACGCCCAGCGCCAATGTCGGGCCACTGGAGATCGAAGCCTATGTCCTGCGGTTGCAGGCGTTGCTCGATCCGGCGGCGGCCACTGCGCGGGGGGGGCCGGTGGCGCCCGAGCCGGCGCAAGTCGCGTTCGTGCCGTCGTCTGTGGCCGCCGATCTTGAAGCTCTGCCTCTTGATAGCGCGTTGGCGGAACCCCCGTCGCCGGAACTGACGCTCCCGGGCCGTCGGGTCGCCGAAGGTGGTGAACGGGTGTTGCGGGTCACCGCCGAACGTTTGAACAGCCTGCTCGACCTGTCGAGCAAGTCCCTGGTGGAAACCCAGCGCATCAAGCCTTATCTGGCGACGATGCAACGGATGCGGCGCATGCAGGACAAAGGCCTGCGCGCCCTGGACCAGCTCAGCGATCACTTGAAGAGCGTCGGCCTGAGCCTGGAAGCCGAGGAGGCCCTGGGCGATGCCCGGCGTTTGCTGGCCGAGTCCCAGCAGATGCTGACGGCGCAAACCCTGGAACTGGACGAATTCGGCTGGCAGGCCAGCCAGCGCGCCCAGGTCCTGTATGACACCGCCCTGGCTTGTCGTATGCGGCCCTTTGCCGATGTGCTGAGCGGTCAGGTGCGGATGGTCCGTGACCTGGGCCGCAGCCTGGGCAAACAGGTGCGTCTGGAAATCGAAGGGGAGAAAACCCAGGTCGACCGCGACGTGCTGGAAAAGCTCGAAGCGCCGCTGACCCATCTGCTGCGCAATGCCGTGGACCATGGCATCGAAAGCCCTGAGCTGCGGGTGTTGGCCGGCAAGCCGGCCGAAGGCCTGATTCGTCTGCGGGCCTCGCACCAGGCCGGGTTGCTGGTGCTGCAATTGAGCGACGACGGCGCCGGCGTGGACCTGGAGCGGGTCCGCCGCAGCGTGATCGAGCGCCAGTTGTCCCCGGCCGAGACCGCCGCCCAACTGAGCGAAGAAGAGCTGCTGAGTTTCCTCTTCCTGCCGGGTTTCAGCCTGCGGGACAAGGTCACCGAAGTCTCCGGGCGTGGGGTCGGCCTTGACGCCGTGCAGCATATGGTCCGCCAGTTGCACGGTGCCGTGGTGCTGGAGCAGGTGGCGGGGCAGGGCAGCCGTTTCCACCTCGAAGTACCGCTGACCTTGTCGGTTGTGCGCAGCCTGGTGGTGGAAGTCGGTGGCGAGGCCTATGCCTTTCCCCTGGCCCATATCGAACGCATGTGCGACCTGGCCCCCGAGGACATTGTGCAACTCGAGGGACGCCAGCACTTCTGGCACGAAGGCCGGCATGTCGGGCTGGTGGCGGCCAGCCAGCTGTTGCAGCGCCCGGCCAGCGAACACCATGATGGCAACCTCAAGGTCGTGGTGATCCGCGAGCGTGATGCGGTCTATGGGGTCGAGGTGGAACGCTTTATCGGCGAGCGCACCCTGGTGGTGTTGCCGCTGGACCCACGCCTGGGCAAGGTCCAGGATATTTCCGCCGGGGCTTTGCTCGACGACGGTTCGGCGGTGCTGATCGTCGACGTCGAGGACATGCTGCGCTCGGTGGACAAGCTGCTCAACACCGGTCGCCTGGAACGTATCGACCGGCGCAATCGCCAGGTCAGCGAGGCCGTGCGCAAGCGCGTGCTGGTGGTCGACGACTCCCTGACCGTGCGCGAACTGCAACGCAAACTGCTGCTCAACCGGGGTTACGAGGTGGCGGTCGCGGTGGATGGCATGGACGGTTGGAACGCCCTGCGCGCCGAAGACTTTGACCTGTTGATCACCGATATCGATATGCCACGAATGGACGGGATTGAATTGGTCACACTCTTGCGTAAAGACACGCGCTTGCAGTCGCTGCCGGTCATGGTGGTGTCCTACAAGGACCGTGAAGAAGACCGTCGACGTGGACTGGACGCCGGAGCTGACTATTATCTGGCCAAGGCCAGTTTTCATGACGACGCCTTGCTGGATGCCGTGGTCGAGCTGATCGGGGGAGCCCAGGGATGAGGATCGCCATCGTCAACGATATGCCCATGGCGGTAGAAGCGTTGCGTCGAGCCCTGGCGTTCGAGCCGGCACACCAAGTGATCTGGGTCGCCGGCAATGGCGCCGAAGCGGTGAAACAGTGCGCCGAGGAGACCCCGGACCTGATCCTGATGGACCTGATCATGCCGGTGATGGATGGCGTCGAAGCCACCCGGCGGATCATGGCCGAGTCGCCCTGTGCCATTGTCATTGTCACCGTCGACCGGCAACAGAACGTTCACCGGGTGTTCGAGGCCATGGGCCACGGTGCCCTGGATGTGGTCGATACCCCGGCCATTGGTGGTGGCAACCCGAAGGAAGCCGCGGCGCCGCTGTTGCGCAAGATCCTCAATATCGGCTGGCTGATCGGCCAGCGCGGCAGCCAGGTGCGCAGCGTGCCCGGCCCGGCCCGGGACGACAGTCCGCGACAGAAGCTGGTGGCCATCGGCTCTTCGGCCGGGGGGCCGGCGGCCTTGGAAACCTTGCTGAAAGGTTTGCCTGCTAATTTTTCCGCCGCGATCGTTCTGGTCCAGCATGTCGACCAGGTATTTGCCGCCGGCATGGCCGAATGGTTGAGCAGCGCCTGCGGCCTGCCAGTGCGCCTGGCCCGCGACGGCGAGGCGCCGCAACGCGGCACCGTACTGCTGGCCGGGACGAACCACCATATCCGCTTGTTGAAAAACGGCACCCTGGCCTATACCGCCGAGCCCGTGAACGAGATCTACCGGCCTTCCATCGATGTGTTTTTCGAGAGTGTCGCCAGTTACTGGAATGGCGATGCGGTGGGCGTGCTGTTGACGGGCATGGGGCGCGACGGTGCCCAGGGATTGAAGCTGATGCGCGAGCGCGGCTACCTGACCATCGCCCAGGACCAATTGAGCAGTGCGGTGTACGGCATGCCCAAGGCAGCGGCGGCTATCGATGCGGCTGTTGAAATTCGTCCACTGAACAAGATCGCTCCACGTTTGCTGGAGATATTTCCGACATGAGTTCTATAGTCAGCAGCCCTGGCTTGAAAGCAGTACTTCAGGTGACCGCGTATGAATGATTTACAGATGTATGATTTCAAGACCACCGACGAAAACGCCGCGATGGTGTTGCTGGTTGACGACCAGGCCATGATCGGTGAGGCGGTGCGGCGCGGATTGGCCACCGAGACCAATATCGATTTCCACTTTTGTGCTGATCCGCACCAGGCGATTGCCCAGGCGATCCGCATCAAACCGACGGTGATCCTGCAGGATCTGGTGATGCCCGGCCTCGATGGCCTGAGCTTGGTGCGCGAATACCGCAATCATCCGGCAACCAAGGACATTCCGATCATCGTGCTTTCCACCAAGGAAGACCCGTTGATCAAGAGCGCGGCCTTTGCCGCCGGGGCCAACGATTACCTGGTCAAGTTACCGGACAATATCGAACTGGTGGCGCGCATTCGTTATCACTCGCGCTCCTACATGACCTTGTTGCAGCGTGATGCGGCGTATCGGGCGTTGCGGGTCAGCCAGCAGCAATTGCTCGACACCAACCTGGTGCTGCAGCGTTTGATGAACTCTGACGGTTTGACCGGGTTGTCCAACCGTCGGCACTTCGACGAGTACCTGGAGTTGGAGTGGAGAAGGGCGCAGCGCGAGCAGACGCAGATGTCGTTGCTGATGATCGACGTGGACTATTTCAAAGCCTTCAATGACAGCTTTGGCCACCTGGACGGCGATGAAGCCTTGCGCAAGGTGGCGGAGACGATCCGTGAGTCCAGCAGCCGGCCGTCGGACCTGCCGGCGCGTTATGGTGGCGAAGAGTTTGCGTTGGTGCTGCCGAACACCTCCCAAGGCGGGGCGCGACTGGTGGCGGAAAAACTGCGCCAGACCGTGGCGGGGTTGAAGATCCCGCACAATATGCCGAGCGAGGGGGCGGTGCTGACGGTCAGCATTGGGGTGTCCACGGTGATACCGCAGCAGGGCAGCAACTGTCGCGATCTGATTTCGGCGGCGGACAAGGGGCTGTATTCGGCGAAGAACAGTGGGCGTAATCAGGTGGGGATTGGTTGAGGCGGATAAATCGCCATTACTGGCATCCGCAGTGGCTCGTATTTCAAGGTGTAAAAGCGGCGACTATTGGGTGAGTGGCTGGACTATAGTTCGGTCGTCGCCGATGTATCGGTGATCGATCTTAGCCGGTCGAAAGGCATTTATGGACGCACAAGCGCCCTCGTATCATGATGTCGGCGCTTTTTGCTGCTTGGCATTTTGTGCAATGGCGGCTGTGCGCGGGACATCTTCGGATGTGCCGGGTTTTCCAAGAATGCCCCGGTCGGCTAACCCGCGTACAGCCGCCACCCTAGTGTTTAGCCGCAGTAGTCGGTGGTAGCTCCTTTGCATTCTTGGGAGAAACACCATGAGTAATTTCCGTCCGCTACAAAGCAACCTCACCGAAGTCCCGGTTCTCTACCTCAATCTCGATGCCCCGGTGCGTGACCTGTATGAGTGCGCCATCCAGCGCATCAAGGCCGCCCGTGACCTGAGCCACAGCCTGACTTGCATGAGCATCGGCAACACCTGCGACCGTGATCTTCAGCACTTCGCCAGTGCCTCTTACCTGCTGTTGCAGGATGGCTGCGACGCGCTGGACGCGATGCAGGGCCGCTTCACCGACCGAGCCCGCAGCGCCCCGGTTTCCTGACTAAACATCACTCGTGTGGGAGCTGGCTTGCTGGCGATGACGTCCGCAAGGGCAGTGCAAGGCTCAAGGGCCTCTTCGCGGGCAAGCTCCGCTCCCACAGGTTTTGTGTCGTACACAATATCCGGAGTCGACTCAAATACTGTGGGAGCGGAGCTTGCCCGCGAAGGCGTCAGTTCTGGCGATGCAAATCTTGAGAGTCTTATCACCAATAAAGCCGGCTCCGACACGAGCCGACGTTGGCCTGAAAGGTTGTGTGAGTTAAACGTCCAGCCCGCGCTCAGGTTCCAAATCAATCAATCGGGTGGTTGGGCCATCGGGGCGCAGGCGCTCTAATACAATTTCCGGCCAGCGGTTACGGGCTCGGCGTTTGGCAATCTTGTAAACAAGATCTTCCATAAGGCTTGCGGGGTGGAAAAGCGCATGCCCTGCTAAAAGAATCGCATCACTCGGAGAAAGATCGGGATTTCCAACGGTCACAAGTTCAGTGCGTTGATCAACGGGTCTTGATACGATTCATCAATTTCTATACCCGCGGCTCGGGCTTTGGTTTCCTGCTCTTTGCGTTGTTTTTTAGCGGTCGCTAGCACATCTGGTAGTAACTCTTTCCAACGAAGCTTGTCTTTGTCTTGGAAGGGAGTTCGCCAAAATTCTGTCTCTGTCGAGAACTCCAGGCTTATTAGATAGGTTCCTCTTTCATTCGGGTGTTTTTTTGAAAGTCGACGCCACGCTCTAAGGTGCAGATATGAGCCGTTGTTGTAAAAAAACCAATTATAAAATGAACCTACTTTAAGCCAGCGATCTATGTCGACTCTATAGTTTGGGTCTAGCCAAGGATGGCTGGATGTGAATTTTCCAAGGACTTCCCGCGGTGTGTCGATTTTGTCCATCTCTTTGCCCGAAACTCTAGGATCGCTCCTACGGTAGTAGTGAGTCCAACCAGCACGTTGGATACCGTCGATTAGGTGGTATATGGCATTTTGATGGTCCGTGTGTAGGCTGTTGTCGGGAAGGCCTCTCAAAACGATTTCTATGTTTTCGATTTGGCTGCCGAATCTGTCAAAGATGGCAGTGCTTATTCTTGAAACATTCTTTAATAGTAGTGTGTGAGCCCCCGTCTTTATACTGGCGATAGGGAGCTCTTTGCTATTGGGTGAACGAGATATTTCATGCCAGCATACACCCGCTGCCGCTAAGCAGTCAGATTTGAATGGTATTGGGCTGCGCGCTATGACATCATTTATATCTTCGTGAAGGTTGATTTTGATGATAGGGGGGCTGTCTTTCATTTTTTGCTTCTCTGGATTACTCGAGGTGTCGCAAGCAGTGAGTCCAAGTATTAGTGTCGCCACCAAGATTTTTTTCATGCGGCATTAGACCAGTTGGATATAGAGGTAATGCACTCTTCCATGTATTCGGTATTGTATTGCATTAGTAAATGATATGTGTTTGCAATTTTTGTAATGAAATTCATTCTGTGCGTTTCGTTGTACAGATCCCCTTCCGTCATTTGCTCTCGAAGCTTTTCTTCTTCTACATCACATGTTGTACTGAAAGCTGCAACCCTTAAGGGGAAGCCGGGAAATCCTTCTGTCAATGCTTGGAGGTCCAAAACTTTTTGGAAAATTTGATTCTCGTAGATAAGTGGCTGCAGGATTTCTAGCTGTTCATGGTTGGCTATGGCTAAAAGGGAGTCGAACTGCAGGTCTGGCTTGTTTTCCGTGGTGGCTTGCTCGCACTTCTTGATGATTTCAAAAGCTTCAAGAATATAAGAATTTACTTTGAAGTTATTCAAAGTTGCCAACGCCTCCTCCGCCCACGGCAAGCTTTTTAGTCCCGCCAGTGCCAACTCAGGGCAGTTCAGCGCATTACGCTCCAACGCACATTCTTCGAATTGTTCGGGAAATTGGCTGTAAAACCAGTGCCAGACAAAAATGTCTTGGAACAACCAAAAGTTACCCTTACCCAGCCCGTCCTTACCGATAGCCATTGGATTGGGCAGATAATCCCCTACTGAGACAGCCAGAGCGTCCGGTATGAAGTCCAATCCGCACTTGACTTGTTTGCTGGCAAAGGCCGCCAGACCCATCCAGTAGAAACGTCCCTTCAGTTCGGGCTTTCCACCGTCTTCCAACTCCAGATAGAACCGCGCATAGGTTGCCGCGATACGCGCGGCACGGGCACTGAAACTGGCGACCAATTCGCTGCGTACGTGTTGCGAATAGGGATCGCGCCTCTCTACTGTCAGCCGACGTATCGCTTCCTGCTGACCCCAGGCCCAGAGTATTGCGCAGTCAAAAGTCTGCTGAGAGACTGAGCCGGGTCGGGTATTGGTGGTGCATGTGAGGATCGGATCTGCGCTCATTGCTTGCGACTCCTTTCGTAACTGTCAGCGCCTTCCGGGACATGGAATTTGTCCCAGCTCAGAAATGCCTTTAGGTCCTGGGCGGTTTGGGTCTTGATGCGAGGGAGAAGCCCGTCGGCATCGCTGGTGACAACCTGAGGGGCGGTTTCGCCAGGCACTGCAACGGTGACCTTGATCCCTTTCAGCGGCGTACCGGAGCGGCTGAGCAGTTGCATCTGCTCGTCGTGGGCTTCTTGGGACGAGCTGCCGTGCATGTGATGTGTAGTTCCGGCCTGTCCCTCGGCTGCGGGTTTGAGGGCTGTCAACACGGCAACTCTCGCTGCCGTACCTGCGATCCCAGCGGCGTCGGGGCCTACACGACTGATGCCGTTGCCATCGAGTTTGATGAAGTGACCGCCTACCTTGATCGTCAATTCGGCACCGGCCTCGATAACGATTTTTTTGCCTGCATAGAAATGGATCTCCTGACCAGCCTCAACGAGGTAACCCACCCCCGCCTTCACCTGCTGGCTTCGACCCACCGTCAGATGGTCATCACCCTTCACCTCGCAACGTCGATCCTGGTGAACCGTATGATGTTCTTCGGCCTTGAACTCGGCGTAGCTGTTGGCACCGACGCTTTCATGCCGCTCATGACCGATCTGTACATGCTGGTCATGTTCGATGTGCTGCTCGAAATCCCGTTGGGCATGCACATAGATCTGTTCCTGGCCCTTGAGGTCTTCGATGCGGATCTCATTACTGCCGCCACCCCCGGGGCTGCTCTGGCTTTTGAACACGCTGCGGGTCTTGTGCGCAGGCAGAGGGTAGGGCGCTTGCTGCAGCGCGTTGTTCAGGCAACCGACGATCAGTGGCTGGTCCGGGTCGCCTTCCAGAAAGGTCACCAGCACCTCCATGCCGACACGGGGCAGGGTGATGGCGCCATGACTCGGCCCGGCCCAGCCGGATGCCACCCGCAACCAGCAACTGCTGTGGGCGCCGGTTTCGTCGGAACGGTCCCAGTGAAACTTCACCTTCACCCGGCCATATTCGTCGCAGTGGATTTCTTCGCCGGGCGGGCCGGTGACGAAAGCGGTCTGGGCATTCAGACGACGGGATTCGCGCACCTGTAGCGGCGGCCGAAAGAACACATCCCACGGCGTGGCGAGAAAGCTGTTGCGGTAGCCCTGGCGGAAATCGCTGTCGGCAACGCTCGGGATCGGTGCCGACTCCTCCAGCACCTGCGGCTGTTTGCCTTCATGGGTCAGGTGGGTCAGCAGCCAGAGATCATTCCAGTCCGGCTGTGGATGGTCGCTCAGGGTCAGGAGATGACCGCTGGCCAGTTGTGGCGCATTGCTCTTGCCCGAAGCCTGTCGATAGTCGGCGCGATGGCGCTCCAACTGGCGGCGATTGAGTCGTTTACCAGCGTCGTCATGCTTGAAGCGGCCAGGATAGCGATAGTCCTCCAACACGGGTTTCGGTAGTGAATCCGAGCAGTGGGACGTCCGCTCCAGCAAGGTATGCGGCTTCTCGAAGTCGTAATCACGCAAGGCCGCATGACTGCTGCGGGTCTCCAGGCGCAGGTCAAAGGACTTGATGCTCGCGGTCGTAGCCACGGTGCCGCTGTCCGGCACATAGGGCACGGCAGTGGACAGCCGGCGAAAGAAGGTCTGGTCATCGCCGAAGGCCAGGTGATGGTCGGCCGGGCTGTGCTGGAAGTGGTAGTGCAGGCCGTCTTCCTCACACAGACGCTGGATGAAATCCAGATCGGATTCGTTGTACTGCACGCAGTACTCGCGGGCGGGCAGGGGTGTGGCGAGATTGAAGCTGAAGGCGTTGCCGAGGATGCCGTGGTCCTTGAGCACCCGGGCGATGATCTGCGGTACGGTCTGGTTCTGGAAGATGCGCTGGTTGAAGCGATGACCCAGGTAGGTCAGTTGCGGTACGAGGGTGAGGTGATAGTGGGTCCAGCGCTGGCCGGTATCACCCTGGCCGATGCTGTAGACCTGGCCGTGAATACCCGCGCCGCTATCGTTGAAGGCGAGAAAGCCCTGCTGGTGCAACAGCTCGTCGAGGTTCAGGTCCGGGCGGCGGCTGACCAGTTCCAGCTCGAAACGATAGGGCTGGCTGATGGCTTCACTGCCTTTGAAGGCCAGCACCTGGAGTTCAGGGGCAAGGCCCGGGAGGGTCAGGGTAAAGCGGTTTAACGGCGCTGAAATGAACATTCGTAGTCCCTTACTCAAGCGGTAAGGGGGGAGTCTGCTTGTCCTCGGCGGCGCGTTGAATAGGTCTGTGAAAAAACAGAAATGCCTTACATTTCAAGGTTAAAAAGACTGACGCGGTAGCGGAATTTTTTGCCAGAAGAAGTGAAAGTGCTACTGCTGGGGGGCTTAAGCAGGTGGAGGGTTGCTGAAATATCACGATACGGTGTGATGCTGTACAATAATTGCACACCAAAATACTTTTGAGCAGACCGCTCCTTGAACGGGTATTTCAACATGAAGCCTGAATCACCACCCAGCATCCCCACCGCATCGCTGCTATTGGCTGCGCTCGCGTTGATCGGTGGGTATGGTGCTGCGGTATCGGTTCAGGCTGCTGCGGACCACGATAGCGGCTTCAGAAATGAGGCCAGCCAGAAGTCCAGTCAGCTCGCTATCGAGATTCACGGGCTGATAAAAAAGGCGAAGCAGGTAGAAAACGGGTTCGCAAGCATCATCAAAGACATGCTTGCCAGAGATCCGGCCCGTACTCCTGAAGGACTGGATGCTCAAGCAAAACTTGAAGATCTGGGGCGGAATCTGGACAGCTTTCGCGGCATGGAACTGACGCTACGCAGTGCGATTGTCCCGGAGGGGTTGGCCGAGGTCCATATGGATCTTCGTCGATCCATGGCTCGTGCAAGGGAGAAAATGGCGATTACCCACAGCCTGCTCTCTCAAATGCTGACAGTGCCGGAATCCTTTGAAAGTACTGCTGATGGAGAAGGGCTGCGCGCATTGGCCGAGCATTCCACCCAGAGGCTGATTGAGTTGGCTAACGCCTGATGTCCAGGGCGTCAGCCATCTTTCATCCGGAGTCCTACCGCGAGCTTTTTCTGGATGTTCTAAAGGATTATCCAGGACTGGACACCGCTCTACTGAATGATTTCGTTACCTATAAGCAGACAGGCATTCCTTCAGATCGATTTGGGCGCGACGCTCCCTACGTCTGGCCGGCAGCTGCGTTTAATGCAAACCTCATGCATATCCACTTGAAGCTTCCGCCGGAAAAGTTTCCCAAGAACCTTCCTCAGATCGATCGAGTCTGTCGTAGAGGCGCTCCGGAAAAGGACGCCGCTCTTGTTTATGTGCGCGGAGAGCTGGAAGAACATCGTTACTGTCTTCTTGCGGTCCTGTATCCCGATGGGCATGCCAGGGCGCGGGAAGAGAAGCTGATGCGATACCTGGCCAGATTGGCGCAGAAGTTTCGCGGCGAAAACTGAAATCACCCCGCCAAGCGGGCTGCCGGGACGCGTGCAACTCGGTTATACTCGTCGGCTTTCAAAAGTTCACCGACGAGTGCTGCCCGCCATGGAAATCAACCCGATCCTTAACAGTATCAAGGACCTGTCCGAGCGCTCCGAAACCATTCGGGGGTATCTTTGACTACGATCAAAAGCATGAGCGCCTGACCGAGGTCAATCGCGAGCTTGAAGATCCGGCTGTCTGGAACAACCCCGAATACGCCCAGAACCTTGGCCGCGAGCGTTCCGCGCTGGCGCTGATCGTCGAGACCCTGGACGACATGTCCAGCGGCCTGAGCGATGCCCGCGACCTGCTGGAAATGGCCGCCGCCGAAGAAGACCAGGGGGCCGTCGACGACGTCGCCGCTGAAGTCGAACGCCTGCGCGCCGCCCTCGAGAACCTCGAATTCCGCCGGATGTTCAGCGGCGAAATGGACCCGAACAACGCCTACCTGGATATCCAGGCCGGTTCCGGCGGCACCGAAGCCCAGGACTGGGCCAATATCCTGCTGCGCATGTACCTGCGCTGGGCCGACAAACGCGGTTTCGACGCCACCATCATGGAACTGTCCGCCGGCGAAGTCGCCGGGATCAAGGGCGCCACCGTGCATATCAAGGGCGAGTACGCCTTCGGTTGGCTGCGCACCGAGATCGGCGTGCACCGCCTGGTGCGCAAGAGCCCGTTCGACTCCGGCAACCGTCGTCACACCTCGTTCTCGGCGGTGTTCGTCTCCCCGGAAATCGACGACAACATCGAAATCGAAATCAACCCGGCAGACCTGCGGATCGATACCTATCGTTCCTCCGGTGCCGGTGGTCAGCACGTCAACACCACCGACTCGGCCGTACGGATCACCCACGTACCGTCCAACACCGTGGTCAGCT
This sequence comes from Pseudomonas gingeri, assembly GCF_013385425.1. Lineage (GTDB taxonomy): Bacteria > Pseudomonadota > Gammaproteobacteria > Pseudomonadales > Pseudomonadaceae > Aquipseudomonas > Aquipseudomonas gingeri_D. The sequence continues at coordinate 138,922 of NZ_JACAQA010000005.1, forward strand.
GCCAGAACGAACGTTCCCAGCACGCGAACAAAGACACCGCGATGAAAATGTTGCGGGCGCGCTTGTACGAACAGGAAGTCCAGAAGCGCAATGCCGCTTCCCAGGCCCTGGAAGACACCAAGTCGGATATCGGCTGGGGTCACCAGATCCGCTCCTACGTACTCGACGCCTCGCGGATCAAGGATCTGCGCACCAACATCGAACGCAGCGACTGCGACAAAGTGCTGGACGGCGATATCGACGAATACCTGGAAGCCAGCCTCAAGCAAGGGCTTTAAGGCACTGCGGCGACGGCGCGCACCAAGGCGCGCCGCCTGTCGTGAACCCCTGCCGAAGGCCGGGGGCAACGAACCTGTGATGGAAAATCTAAAGACATGAGCGACCTACAACTCGACCCGCAAGCCCTGCAACAGGAAGAAAACACCCTGATCGCCCTGCGCAAGGAAAAGCTGGCTGCCGAGCGCGCCAAGGGTCAGGCCTTCCCCAACGACTTCCGTCGCGACGCCTACTGCGAAGACTTGCAGAAACAGTACGCCGACAAGACCAAGGAAGAGCTGGCTGAGGCGGCGATCCCGGTCAAGGTTGCCGGTCGCATCATGCTCAACCGTGGCTCGTTCATGGTGATCCAGGACATGTCCGGGCGCATCCAGGTCTACGTCAACCGCAAGACCCTGTCGGAAGAGACCCTGGCCGCGGTGAAAACCTGGGACCTGGGCGACATCATTGCCGCCGTTGGTACCCTGGCCCGCTCCGGCAAGGGCGACCTGTACGTTGAAATGACCGACGTGCGCCTGCTGACCAAGTCGCTGCGCCCGCTGCCGGACAAGCACCACGGCCTGACCGATACCGAAACCCGCTATCGCCAGCGCTACGTCGACCTGATCGTCAACGAAGAAGTGCGCCAGACCTTCCGCGTGCGTTCTCAGGTCATCGCCCATATCCGCAACTTCATGATGCAGCGCGATTTCATGGAAGTGGAAACGCCGATGCTGCAGACCATCCCCGGTGGTGCCGCGGCCAAGCCGTTCGAAACCCACCACAACGCGCTGGACATGGGCATGTACCTGCGCATCGCGCCGGAGCTGTACCTCAAGCGCCTGGTGGTCGGTGGCTTCGAGCGGGTGTTCGAGATCAACCGCAACTTCCGTAACGAAGGCGTGTCGACCCGGCACAACCCTGAGTTCACCATGTTGGAGTTCTACCAGGCGTACGCCGACTACGAAGACAACATGGACCTGACCGAAGAGCTGTTCCGTGAACTGGCCCAGGCCGTTCTGGGCAGCACCGACGTGCCGTACGGCGACAAGGTCTTCCACTTCGGCGAACCGTTCGTGCGCCTGTCGGTGTTCGACTCGATCCTCAAGTACAACCCTGAGCTGACCGCCGCCGACCTGCAGGACGTCGACAAGGCCCGCGCGATCGCCAAGAAGGCCGGTGCCAAGGTGCTCGGCTTCGAAGGCCTGGGCAAGTTGCAGGTGATGATTTTCGAAGAGCTGGTCGAGCACAAGCTGGAACAGCCGCACTTCATTACCGAGTACCCGTTCGAAGTCTCGCCGCTGGCCCGTCGCAATGACGAGAACCCGAACGTCACCGACCGTTTCGAGCTGTTTATCGGCGGTCGTGAAATCGCCAACGCCTATTCCGAGTTGAACGACGCGGAAGACCAGGCCGAGCGCTTCCAGGCCCAGGTGGCCGAGAAGGACGCCGGCGACGACGAAGCCATGCACTACGACGCCGACTTCGTACGGGCGCTGGAGTACGGCATGCCGCCGACGGCGGGCGAGGGCATCGGTATCGACCGCCTGGTGATGTTGCTCACCAACGCACCGTCGATTCGCGATGTGATCCTGTTCCCGCACATGCGGCCGCAAGCATAAAATTGCTGTTGAAAAAGCCGCCCTCACAAGGCGGCTTTTTTATTGTCTATTGGTACTGATGTTTCAGATTATTACAAGAGAGGAAGACCGGTAGTGGAGCGTGCAATGGCGCAAAAGGGAGCAGCTGGCGTCGCTACGGCGGTGGCTGAGAGCGTTCAGTATCAAGGGCGCAAGGCCAGTCGACAGGGAAGCGAGCAACGACGACAGGCGATTCTTGACGCCGCCATGCGCATTGTCGTGCGCGACGGTGTGCGTGGGGTGCGGCACCGCGCGGTGGCCGCCGAGGCCGATGTGCCGCTGTCGGCCACTACCTATTACTTCAAGGATATCGATGACCTGCTCACCGATACCTTCGCCCAGTATGTCGAGCGCAGCGCAGCCTTCATGGCCAAGCTGTGGGGAAACACCGAAGGCATATTGCGGGAAATGGTCGCCTACGGTGACGGCAGTGCGGCCTCGCGGGCGCAAGTGGCCGACGACATCGCCCATATGATTGTCGACTACATCCAGCGGCAACTGCACAACCGTCGCGAGCACCTGATGGCTGAGCAGGCGTTTCGTCAGGAAGCGCTGCTCAATCCACGCCTGGCGGTGTTGGTGCGTTCGCACCAACAGATTCTCCTGCAGGGCGCCTACCAGTTTGTCCAGGTACTGGGTACCAAAGAGCCTCAGCAGGATGCCAAAGTGTTGACGGCGATTATCGGACGGATGGAATATCAGGGCCTGCTCAACGACGCCGAGGTCCAGTCCGAACAGGACATGCTGGGGATCCTCTCGCGCTACATGCACCTGGTGCTGGCCTCGGTCTAGGCTCTGTGCATGGCTATTCACCGGTATCACCTTCAGGAGTCACCCTTGGACGATTACCAGCAGACGATACGCAGCCTCTCTGATCGCATTGTGCTGGCGCAGACGCCGATTCGCGTGCTCGACGCGGTGAAGTGGGACGAGAACATCCGCAAGGGGTTTCTCAAGGGCAAGGGCAAGGAAATGCCAGCGGTGGATCGCGACTATTATGCCTCGCGACCGCTGTCGTTCGATTCCAGCGCGGTGAAGCTGGAGTTCCAGAATATCGAGCGCGATATCACCCGGCGGCTCGGCCAGTTCAACCCGGTCGGGCAGATCATGCGCCGCATGTGCCGCGAGTACCGGCAGGTGGTGCGGATGCTCGAAGCCCGTGGCACCGCGGATTTCGGCCTGATCTCCCAGGAGTTGTACGGCGCCGCGTCGGATGCGTTCCACGCCGGTGATCCGACCCTGGCGGACCTGGGGTTGATGCTCTCCGATTACCTGAACAATATCGACGGCCGGGGTGATCTCAAGGACGAGCCCAAGACCCTGACCGCCAAGGACGCGGTCAGCATGCTGCAAAGTCGCCTGAACAAGGTGTTCGGCGAGGCGGAGGAAACCATCCGGGTGTTCGAGTCCGATGGCATCGTCGCCGATGCGGCGGCGGGCGCCGACTACATCAAGATCCGAGCCGATGCGATGTTCAATTCGCGGGATGTGCGGGCGCTGGAGGTGCATGAAGGCCTGGTGCATGTCGGCACCACCCTGAACGGCTTGAACCAGCCGATCTGCACCTTCCTGTCCAAGGGCCCACCGTCGTCGACAGTGACCCAGGAAGGCCTGGCGATTCTGATGGAGGTGATTGCCTTCGCCTCCTATCCGACCCGCCTGCGCAAGCTGACCAACCGTACCCGGGCCATCGACATGGTGGAGCAGGGCGCGGATTTCCTCCAGGTGTTCGAGTTCTTCCGCGAGCAGGGTTTCGAAATGGCGGAAAGCTATGGCAATGCCAGTCGGATCTTCCGTGGCTCGACACCGACGGGGCTGCCATTTACCAAAGACTTGTCCTACCTCAAAGGCTTTATCATGGTTTACAACTATATTCAGTTGGCCGTGCGTAAGGGCAAGCTCGAGCAGGTGCCGCTGCTGTTTTGCGGCAAGACCACGTTGGAGGATATGCGCACGTTGCGCCAACTGGTGGATGAGGGGTTGGTGGTGCCGCCCAAGTACCTGCCGGAACAGTTCCGCGACATGAATGCGCTGTCGGCCTGGATGTGTTTCAGCAACTTCCTGAACCACTTGAGCCTGGATCGGATCGAGGCGGATTACTCTAATATCCTCTGACCGCCGACCCTGTAGGAGCGAGCTTGCTCGCGATGGTCGTCAACGATAACGCGGGGCATCTGGTGCCCCGAGGTGCCTGTGCCTCCATCGCGAGCAAGCTCGCTCCTACAGGTGAGGGTTGGCGACATTTCTCCTTATCTAGCGAGGCTTCAAACGGATGAGAATCCTCGGCATGCTCTGCCTGCTGCTGACCCTGGGCGGTTGTAGCTCCCTGCTGTTCTACCCCGATCGCGGCCTGCCGTTCACTCCCGCTAAAGCGCACCTCGAATACCGCGATGTCACCCTGACCACCGCCGACGGCGTGCGCTTGCGCGCCTGGTGGCTGCCGGTCAAGGCCGGCGTGGCGGTCAAGGGCACGGTGCTGCATTTGCATGGCAACGGCGGCAATCTGTCCGGGCATCTGGGCGGCAGCTGGTGGTTGCCGGAGCAGGGTTACCAGGTATTGATGCTCGATTATCGCGGCTATGGCGTGTCCGAAGGCGAACCCAGCCTGCCGGCGGTCTACCAGGATATCGATGCGGCGTTCGACTGGCTGCAAAAGGCCCCGCAAGTCCAGGGCAAACCCCTGGTGGTCCTGGGGCAGAGCCTGGGCGGGTCGCTGGTGGTGCATTACCTGGTGGAGCGCCATCCCGAATACCAGTCGCGGCTCAAGGCCCTGGTACTTGATGGCGCGCCGGCCAGCTACCGTTCGGTGGGGCGTGATGCCCTTGCGTCGTCCTGGCTGACCTGGCCCCTGCAAATCCCCTTGTCCTGGCTGGTGCCCGATGGCGACAGCGCGATCAAGGCCATGCCGCGCCTGACCGGGGTGCCGAAACTGATTTTCCACAGCCTCGACGACCCGGTCGTGCCGCTGGTCAATGGCATCCAGCTGTATCAGGCGGCGCCACCGCCGCGGGTGCTGCAATTGACCCGTGGCGGCCATGTGCAGACCTTCGGCGACCCGACCTGGCGCCTGGTGATGCTGCGTTACCTCGACGACCCGCAGCACTTCAACGGCCTGCGCCGCCTGGGCGAGATCCCGAATTATCCGCCTGTCCCGAATTCGAATGTTGAACCAGAGAGTCCGCAATGACTGAAGAACGTAACGCCATTCCCCTGATCCTCACCGGTATCTGCAGCATCATCGGTACGGTCGCGTGCCTGTGGTACTACGGTTACCTGCATTTCGCCAAACCGGAGGATGCGCTGCTGCTGAACGAGTTCACCATGCTCAAGACGGTGCCCGGGGAGGATTACAAGATCTCGCTGGAACCGGCGGCACAAACCGCGCAGTGCATTGACGGGGTGCTGGTGCTGTTCGACACCGAACAGAAGGGCTTGACCGGCGTGCTGGTGAACAGCCAGAAGCAGGCGGTACGCTGCATGGGGCAGGAAACACCGAAGTTGGAGCAGTAACCTTTCCCCACGGGCCAGACGTGAAAAAACCGCCTGATTCAATCAGGCGGTTTTTTTTTAACCTGTCAGTTGGCGCTGCTGATGGACGAACGCGGGGCCACGGGTTGGTTGTCGTTGGAAATGGTCACTTCCACGCGACGGTTCATGGCGCGGCCGGAAACGCTGCCGTTATCCGCTACCGGGTATTCCTGGCCATAACCCTGGGTCACGATACGCGACGGGTCGACGCCCATCTTGATCAGTGCCACTTGCACCGAGGTGGCGCGGCGCTCGGACAGGCTCTGGTTGTAACCCGAACCGCCGGTGCTGTCGGTGTAGCCTTCGATGATCACTTTGCGATCAGGGTTTTCCTGGAGGAACTGCGCCAGTTTGTTGATGTTGACCAGGCCGGAGGATTTCAGGTCGGCCTTGTTGGTGGCGAACAGCACGTCACCGAAGGTCACCAGGGTGCCCCGCTCGGTCTGCTTGGCGTTGAGGCTTTCCTGCAACTGTTTGATCTGCTGGTCACGGGCGTCCAGGCGAGCCTGGGCCCGCTGGGCGGCCGCGTTTTTCAGGTTGGCTTCGGCGGTGCGCAGGGCGATGGTCTGCTTCGCCACTTCAACCCGCTGGTTGGTCAGGTAAGCCAGCTGGTCGACGGTTTCGACCTTTTCATGGTCCTGGTAGGCCTTGTTGGTCTTGTCCAGGTAGTCGCTGGCGTCCTTGGTTTCCAGGGCGGCGACCTTGCTTGCTTGCGGGTTTGCTTGCAGGCCGGAGAAGTTGGTACGGGCCTGCTCCAGGTTGGCATTGGGCTGCGACGAGCAGGCGGCCAGGCCGACACTGAGGGCCAGGAGGGCGGGGATCATCAATTGTTTACGCATAATGGTTCATCCTTTTTAGGGTTCAAGCTTCAGGGAAAGCAGGCGTCAAGCGGGGCCGATGCTTACTGCACCGGTTGCACGGAGCGCTGGCTTTCCTGGCGCAGTTCCTGAACACCTTTCTGTGAGTCCTTCACGGCCAGCTCGGCCTTGGCGGCCTGGGCCTTGCGTTCGGCGACGCGGGCATCCCATTCAGCCTGTTCGGACAGGCGACGGGCTTCGTCATACTTTTTATCGTGCATGGCCATTTCAGCTTGTTTGAGCTTGTCCTGGGCCGACTTCATTTCCACCGCTGCGTATTCGGTGCCGCCGGCACTGACGGCGCTATTGACCGCCGATTGGGTCACGGCGTACTGCTCGGTCGGCGGGTTACCGGCGCAACCGGCCAGAAGCAGGCTGCTGCCGAGTACCAGCGCGGCCAGTTTCAGTCCGCGCAGGGGGGTAAACGACGATTGGACAGTGTGGGTCTTCATGATCTTCAACTCCATTGGATAGCTCCTGAATGACGTCATCGTCCATCACGGTTCCGGGAGCTTGTCGCGCCGTGTCCGGTAGGGGTTCCGGGAGCGTTTTAACTGCAACTGCTCCGGTGATGGCTACTGGGTGTGACCCAAGGCTTTTTTGAATAGTTCAGGAAAAGATGGCCCATTGCTCGAAAAAAATCTGACCGAGTAGTCAGTACGAAAAGTCTGAACTTTCGCGGTGTTTGGGGGTGTCGGATGGAGGGAGTGGAGGGGGACGAACGATTTTTGCACACACCGCTGAACCTGTAGGAGCAGGGCTTGCTCGCGAAGAGGCCCTTGAGGCCGCTAAAAGCTTCGCGGGCAAGCCCTGCTCCTACAGGTCCGTGTTGGCCGTAGTGACGCCTCAAGGAACAGGGTGCTATCCGCAAGGGGAATCGCGTCAGGCTTTAATGTTTCGGTTTGTCCTGGGACGCCAGGTCATGCAGATGTCGTCGCGACAGCGAGAGAAAACGCGGTGTCGGCCCGACGTCCTCATAAAGGGGGTCACCTTCTTCGTCGGTGGCCACCACCAGTGAGCCCTGGATATAGGGGAAACTGGCTTCCAGTTCCTCCAGCGCCGCGCCGATCAGCTCGCCGAGCAGTTCTTCCGGGCGCCGTTTGGGGTACATGTCGATCACCGCCGCCAGTCGCGCCGCAGCTTCCACATCCAGATGAATGACATAGCCGGTGTCGGTCAACCGACCCTTGGCGTTTTCTTCCCAGTGCTGGGCAAGCTCGCGGATTTTCATATCGACCTCAATTCGCACCCGTTGATAGCGGGTATTGATGAGTGACCGGCCTGTACCGGCGATAAAGCCTTCGTGAGGCTTATTATCAGACTAGTTCTATGTGACGAGGTTCAGTGGGGATTTTTGCCAGGCTTGTAAGCGTTCGCCGCGCTGGTGCACTCTTGAGCCTGTGAGCCATCTCAGCGTCCCCCGGAGAGTCTGTCGATGTCCGATATTGATGTACGTTTGCGTGAAGACGTCCACCTGTTAGGTGAACTGTTGGGCAATACCATCCGTGACCAGCACGGTGACGAATTCCTCGACAAGATCGAGCGTATCCGCAAGGGCGCCAAGGCCGACCGCAGCGGTTCGGCGAATGCCGAGCTCAGTGCCAGCCTCGACAGCCTCGGCGACGACGAGCTGCTGCCGGTGGCCCGGGCCTTCAACCAGTTTCTCAACCTGGCCAATATCGCCGAGCAATATCAGTTGATTCACCGCCGCGACGAGTCGCAGCCAGCGCCTTTCGAGTCGCGGGTGCTGCCGGAGTTGCTGGCGCGGCTGCTAGCCGAAGGCCATGGCGCCGAATCCCTGGCACGGCAACTGGGCCGCCTGGAGATCGAACTGGTGCTCACCGCGCACCCCACCGAGGTGGCGCGGCGTACCCTGATCCAGAAATACGATGCGATTGCCGCGCAATTGGCCGAGCAGGACCACCGCGACCTCACCGCTGCCGAACGCGAGCAGATCCGCCAGCGCTTGCAGCGACTGATCGCCGAAGCCTGGCACACCGAGGAAATCCGCCGGACCCGGCCGACCCCGGTGGACGAGGCCAAATGGGGCTTCGCGGTGATCGAGCATTCCCTCTGGCAGGCCATTCCGCACTACCTGCGCAAAGCCGACCGGGCGCTGTTCGCGGCCACCGGCCTGCACCTGCCCCTGGAAGCCGCGCCGATTCGATTTGCTTCCTGGATGGGCGGCGACCGTGACGGTAACCCCAATGTGACGGCCAAGGTCACCCGTGAGGTTCTGCTGCTGGCCCGCTGGATGGCGGCGGACCTCTATCTGCGTGATGTCGACCAGTTGGCCGCCGAGTTGTCGATGCAGCAGGCCAGCGAGGCCCTGCTTGCCCGCGCCGGTGAGAGCGCCGAACCTTACCGCGCCGTGCTCAAACAATTACGTGAGCGGCTGCGGGCTACCCGCAATTGGGCCCAGGCCTCCCTCGCTACGACGCAACCGGCACCGGACGAAGTCCTGCAGAACAACCGCGAACTGCTCGAACCGTTGCAACTCTGCTACCAGTCCTTGCACGAGTGCGGCATGGGCGTGATTGCCGACGGCCCGTTGCTCGATTGCCTGCGCCGGGCGGTGACCTTCGGCCTGTTCCTGGTGCGCCTGGACGTGCGCCAGGACTCTTCCCGTCACGCCGCCGCCATGACCGAGATCACCGACTATCTGGGGCTGGGCCGTTACGAAGACTGGAATGAAGAAGATCGCCTGACCTTCCTGATGCGCGAGCTGGCCAATCGCCGCCCGCTATTGCCGGCCTATTTCAAACCTTCCGCGGACACCGCCGAAGTGCTGGCGACCTGCCGGGAAGTCGCTGCGGCGCCGGCCGCCTCCCTCGGATCCTACGTCATCTCCATGGCCGGTGCCGCCTCCGATGTGCTGGCGGTGCAGTTGCTCCTCAAGGAGTCCGGCGTGCTGCGGCCGATGCGCGTGGTGCCGTTGTTCGAAACCCTGGCCGACCTGGATAACGCCGGTCCCGTGATGGAGCGGCTGTTGCTGCTGCCGGGCTATCGCGCGCGCCTGCAAGGTCCGCAGGAAGTGATGATCGGCTACTCCGATTCGGCCAAGGACGCCGGCACCACGGCGGCGGCCTGGGCGCAGTATCGGGCCCAGGAACGGCTGGTGGAGATCTGTCGCGAGCAGCAGGTCGAACTGCTGTTGTTCCATGGTCGTGGCGGCACCGTCGGCCGTGGCGGCGGTCCGGCCCACGAGGCCATCCTGTCGCAGCCGCCGGGTTCGGTGGCGGGGCGTTTTCGCACCACCGAGCAGGGCGAAATGATTCGTTTCAAGTTCGGCCTGCCGGACATCGCCGAACAGAATCTCAACCTCTACCTGGCCGCCGTGCTCGAAGCCACCTTGCTGCCGCCGCCGCCGCCGCAACCGGCCTGGCGTAAATTGATGGATGAATTGGCCGCGGACGGTGTCAGTGCCTACCGCGCCGAGGTGCGCGACAATCCGCAGTTCGTCGAGTATTTCCGCCAATCCACCCCGGAACAGGAGCTTGGGCGCCTGCCGTTGGGCAGCCGTCCGGCCAAGCGCCGCGCCGGCGGAATCGAAAGCTTGCGGGCGATTCCGTGGATTTTCGGTTGGACCCAGACGCGCCTGATGTTGCCCGCCTGGCTCGGCTGGGAAGCGGCGCTGCGCAAGGCACTGGCACGGGGTGAAGGCGAGCTGTTGGCGCAGATGCGTGAGCAATGGCCGTTTTTCCGCACCCGTATCGACATGCTGGAAATGGTCCTGGCCAAGGCCGACAGCGATATCGCCCGCTCCTATGACGAACGTCTGGTGGATGCCGAACTACTGCCATTGGGTGTGCACTTACGCGACCTATTGTCGCAGGCGTGCGCGGTGGTACTGGGTTTGACCGGCCAGTCGCAACTGCTGGCCCATAGCCCTGAGACCCTGGAGTTCATTCGTCTGCGCAACACCTACCTGGACCCGCTGCACCGGTTGCAGGCCGAGCTGCTGGCTCGTTCGCGGCGCAAGGAAACGGCCCAGGACAGCCCTCTGGAACAGGCTTTGCTGGTGTCTGTGGCGGGGATTGCCGCCGGGCTGCGCAATACTGGCTAAGGTGTGTGGGAAGAGTTGCCCTATGTAATGGGACAAAAGCGACCGTCCAGTCAGGGGCGGTCGTTTTTGTGTGGCGGCGCTTTATTGGCGGGGGCGACCCGGCATAGCAGGTTTCACCGCTTGTGCAGGCATGAGTGACTGCGACTTTCGGCGGCTTGTGTGGCTCCGGTCGGCTGTGTATCTTGATCAGCCTTTGGCCGTTTTGCGGCCATGACCCTATTTTTGAGATTGGCCCCACGAGGCGAATCCGAGCGTTTCTAAATAAAAAATTGAGGAGCACATCGATGCGCGTCATTCTGCTGGGAGCTCCCGGGGCCGGTAAAGGTACTCAGGCTAAGTTCATCACCGAGAAATTCGGCATCCCGCAAATCTCCACTGGCGACATGCTGCGCGCCGCGGTCAAGGCCGGCACCGAGCTGGGCCTCAAGGCCAAGGGCATCATGGACGCCGGCGGGCTGGTCTCCGACGACCTGATCATCGCGTTGGTCAAGGACCGTATCGCCCAGGCCGACTGCGCCAAGGGTTTCCTGTTCGACGGTTTCCCGCGCACCATTCCCCAGGCGGAAGCCCTGGTGGATGCCGGTGTCGAGCTGGACTACGTGGTCGAGATCGCCGTCGATGACGAAGAGATCGTCCAGCGCATCGCCGGCCGTCGTGTTCACGAGGCTTCCGGGCGCGTCTACCACACCGTCTACAACCCGCCGAAAGTCGAAGGCAAGGACGACCTGACCGGGGACGACCTGGTCCAGCGCAAGGACGACACCGAAGAAACCGTGCGTCATCGCCTGTCGGTCTACCACTCCCAGACCAAGCCGCTGGTGGATTTCTACCAGAAGCTCTCGGCCGCCCAGGGCAAACCGAAGTACAGCCATATCGCCGGTGTCGGCTCCGTGGAATCGATCACCAGCAAGGTGCTTGAAGCCCTGAGCTGATCGCTGTAGCTGCTATGTGTACAACAGCCCGCTTGCGGGCTGTTGTTGTTTATACTGTTGCACTTTTTTCATTTCGACCTGACGGATACATCGATGAGCACCTTGCTGGCCCTGGACACCGCGACTGAAGCCTGCTCCGTCGCCTTGCTGCATGACGGCAAGGTGACGAGCCACTACGAGGTGATTCCGCGCCTGCATGCGCAAAAGCTCCTGCCGATGATCCAGCAGTTGCTGGCCGACGCGGGTATCAGCCTGTCGGCGGTGGATGCGATTGCTTTTGGCCGTGGTCCCGGGGCCTTTACCGGGGTGCGGATTGCCATCGGTGTGGTTCAGGGGCTGGCGTTTGCCCTGGAGCGTCCGGTGTTGCCGGTGTCGAACCTGGCGGTGCTGGCGCAGCGGGCCTTTCGCGAGCGCGGTGTGCGCCAGGTGGCCGCGGCCATCGATGCGCGGATGGACGAGGTGTATTGGGGCTGCTATCGCGAAGAAGCCGGGGAAATGCGTCTGGCCGGGGTCGAGGCGGTGCTGGCTCCGCAACTGGCGGCCTTGCCGGACGATGCCGCTGGCGAGTGGTTCGGCGCGGGCACGGGTTGGGGTTATGGCGAGCGGATCCAGGTCGCGTTGAGCGGCCAGGATGCCAGCCTGCTGCCCCACGCCGAGGATCTGTTGAGTCTGGCGCGTTTTGCCTGGGCGCGCGGCGAAGCCATTCCGGCCGACGAGGCCCAGCCGGTTTACCTGCGCGACAAGGTGGCGACGCCCAAGGCCCGCTGACGCCGGGCGGCAACTGATAAAATTCAGGCTAAACTGAACGTTAAACCGATCACCCGAAAAAACGCCCAGATAGTCAAAAATGTGCCGTTCGTCATGTTTTCCCCACCCAGGCGCCAGGGTGTGAAAACCTTTTTCAGGTTCTGTGGTCCAGTTATCACTCGGGCAATAGCTAAGTGCGGTGCGTGCTGCTAAATTGCCATCATCGACACCGAGCATGCCCCAATGCGTATAGACGGCGTTTCCTCACAGTCCTACCCCATCAAGCGCAAACCGCGCAAAGGCAGCGTCGTGGTCGACGACGAGGCCGATGTTTCGGAGGGCGATAGCGAGGATCTCTCCGAGGTGGCCGCCCGCGCCGAAGCGGCCGGTAGCCGCCTGGCCAACCTGCCGGCCCGTCCGCAGGACATGATCTTCCATCGCGCCATGAGCAAAAGCGTCGCCAACGCCCTGGCCAGCTACCTGACCACCGCCGGTTTCGTCGAGTGGGACATGGAAGTGTTGGGGCTCGACCTGCATATCTGATTTAATCGGGTCGATGACTGATCCTGTCCTGCTGCCTTATTTCCTCGGTTGCCCCTCCTGGAGCGAAAACGCCTGGCGCGAGTACCTGTACCCGCCCACCGCGCGCACGAGCGATTTTCTCGACCTGTACGCCCAGGTGTTCAACGCCGTCGAAGGCAACACCACCTTCTACGCACGGCCCGCGTCCGCCACGGTAGAACGCTGGGCGCAGACCATGCCCGCACACTTTCGCTTCACCGCCAAGTTTCCTCGGGATATCAGCCATGGCGGTGATCTGCGTGAGCAGGTCCAGGCGGCTGAAGACTTCCTGCAACTGCTCAAGCCGCTGGGACCGCGGGTGGCGCCGCTGTGGCTGCAATTGCCGGCCAGTTTTGCGCCGCAGCGCCTGGCCGAGCTGGTCGGGTTTATCGACGCGCTGGAGCGCCCGTTGGCGATTGAAGTCCGTCATCGTGATTTCTTCGCCAAGGGCGACGCCGAGCGGATGCTCAACCGCCTGCTGCTGGACCGGGGTGTCGAACGGATCTGCCTCGATCCACGGGCGCTGTTCAGTTGCACTTCCACCGATGCCTCGGTGCTGCACGCCCAGTCGAAAAAGCCCAAGGTGCCACCCCGGCCGGCAGCGTTCACGCTGTTTCCGCAGGTGCGTTTTATCGGGCACCCGGAACTGGAGGCCAATGAGCCTTTCCTGACGCCCTGGGTCGAAAAGGTCGCCGGCTGGATCGAGGAGGGGCGCACGCCCTACGTGTTTCTGCATACCTCCGACAACCGCCTCGCACCGGCGCTGGCGCAACGTTTCCATGCTCGGCTGATGGCGCGTCTGCCTGGCTTGCCGGCGCTGCCTGAGCTATACAGAGGGCCCGCCACGGAGCAACTCGGCTTGCTCTGAGGGCATCACACTCTCTTTGCCAGGAGTCGACCCATGGATGCGCAAACCCTTCGAGCCCAAGCCTTCAAGGCCCTGCACGAACGTGACGGAGCCTTTGTGATTCCCAATCCCTGGGATGCCGGTTCGGCAAAGATGCTCGCCGCACTGGGCTTCGAGGCGTTGGCCACCACCAGCGCGGGCCTGGCGTTTTCCCTTGGACGTCCGGATGCGGAAGGGGCCAACTCGCTGAACGATACGCTGGAAAACGCGCGGAGCATTGTCCTGGCCACGACGCTGCCGGTGGCGGCCGATCTGGAAAATGGTTTTGCCCACAGCCCCGCCGGGTGTGCCGAGGCGATTTTGCGGGCGGCCGAAGCCGGCTTGGTGGGGGGCTCGATCGAAGACGCCAGTGGTCATGCCGAGGACCCCATCTATGAATTCAACCACGCGGTAGAACGGGTCGAGGCCGCGGTTGCCGCGGCCCGCAGCCTGTCGTTCCCCTTCATGCTCACGGCGCGGGCGGAGAACCTGCTGCACGGGCGCCAGGATCTGCCGGATACGATTCGCCGTTTGCAGGCGTTCGCCGAGGCCGGTGCCGACGTGCTGTATGCGCCAGGCCTGCGCACGCGTGAGGAGATCCAGGCGGTGGTCAAGGCCGTGGCGCCCAAGCCGGTAAATGTATTGATGTCGGGCGGGGTCAACCTGTCGGTGACCGAGTTGGGCGAACTGGGAGTCAAGCGCATCAGTGTCGGTTCGGCGTTGGCCCGGGCGGCGTACGGCGCCTTCTATCGGGCGGCCGAGGAGATGCGTGGGCAGGGGACGTTCAGCGCGCTGGATCAGGCCATGCCCTTTGCGCGGATCAATCAGATGTTCAAGAACTAGGTAAACACTCAGGCCGCGAGGCGCAGGTTCTGTGCCACCAGCGGACGGGCCCAGTTCAGGTCGTAGTCCATGGCTTTCTGCTGCTTGACCAGGGTTTCTTCGTCGAACGGCACATGCGGCTCCAGCAGATCCAGCTCGAACTCGGCAATCGGCAGGTGCAGCGGACGCGCTTGCGGCGCGGGGCCCGGTGCTGGCAGCGGCTGGCCGGCGTTGAGGACGATAGGGCGAACCCAGCCGCTTTCGAAATCCTGCTGTTTCTGTTGCGCGACAACTTCTTCCGGCGGGTAAGGCACGGGCCGCTTCAGCAGGTCCAGATCGAATTCGGCAATCGGCAGGAACAGCGGCTCCGGCGGACGGACCGGGGTGTCCTTTACGTCACACTGGCGCTGGTCGACGATCTGCGCCAGCAGCTCGGCACCGGCGGTGGGCTCCACCGGGCCGTCGACCGGCAGTTGTGCCTGGACATTCTTTGCATCCGCCGCGTCCCCGACCTGTTCGGCCAGCGCCCGGGCAAAGAAATCTTGCCACAGGTGACTGACACCGCTCAGTGCCTGGGAATTGCGCAGGCCATAATTGTCGACGGGCGACAGATAACCTATGGATGTAGTGCGAATGTCTGACATGGCTCTCGAGTGACGCTCAGGTCTGGCAAAATGCTGGATAATGTTTTTATCGGCAGCTTTTGCCGATCATTAAATTTTTGAGCGTGTTTTTCATGAGTGAGCAGCAAGCACCGGTCCGTATCAGAGTCGAGGCCCTGGCCGAAGGGTTGCAATCCCGGGCCGAAGCCTGGGCCGAACGCCTCGGTTTGCCGTTGCAGGAAGCCGAAGCGGAGTTCGCTTTGCAGGTGTCGGAGCAGGGGTTGCAGTTGCAGCAACTGGGACCTGAGGCGCCTGGACCGGTCCGGGTGGACTTTGTCGAAGGCGGCGCGGCGCACCGGCGTCTGTATGGCGGCGGCAGCGGGCAGATGATCGCCAAGGCCGTGGGCATTCAACCGGGCGTACGGCCGCGGGTGCTGGACGCCACTGCTGGCTTGGGCAAGGATGCGTTCGTGCTGGCGAGCCTGGGCTGCGAGATGAGCCTGATCGAGCGCCAGCCGCTGATTGGCGCCTTGCTCGAGGATGGCCTGGCCCGTGGGTTGGAAGATTTCGACGTGGCGCCGATTGTTTCGCGCATGCACTTGCTCAAGGGCAATTCGATCGAGGTGATGCGCAATTGGGAAGGCGAGGCGCCCCAGGTGATCTACCTGGACCCGATGTTTCCTCACCGTGAGAAAACCGCCCTGGTGAAGAAGGAAATGCGCCTGTTCCGCCCGTTGGTGGGCGATGACCCGGATGCGCCGGCATTGCTGGAGGCGGCACTGGCCCTGGCGACCCATCGGGTGGTGGTCAAGCGCCCGCGCAAGGCGCCGTGTATCGACGGGCCGAAACCGAGCCATGGCCTGGACGGCAAGTCGAGTCGCTATGACATCTACCCGAAGAAAGCCCTGAAGCCTTGAAAGCAGGCTTGGCGTGACGGTTTGGGCGATCTTGAGGGCCTCATCGCGAGCAAGCTTGCTCCTACAGGATTTGTGTCGTGAGCACCGTCTATGCAGTACGCAAAACTTGTAGGAGCAAGCTTGCTCGCGATAGCGGTCTGACAGGCGCCCGAGTGCTCAAGGCCGGTAGGCGCGCATGAACAACCCCACCACCTCGCGCACATGGGCTTCGCCCTCGGCCTCGCTCGGCGGCTCGCCGCAGCCGTAGAGCAGGCGGAAGTTCGCCGCGCCCTTGAGCAGGCAGAAGAAGTGCTCGGCGGCGTAGTGCGGCTTGTCGATCACCAGGGCACCGCCCTGGTTGATCCGACTCAGCAGCCGCTCCATCTCCGTGAGCATGCGTTGGGGCCCGGCCTCGAAGAAGATCTGCGAGAGCTTCGGGTCCTGGCTGCCCAGGGCCATGATCAGCCGATGCAGGTTCACCGACTCGTCACTGTTGATCAGGTGATGAAAACCCCGGGCGATGTTCAGCAGAATGCTTTCCACCGGCACGCCTTCGGGCAGGGCGAAAAACAGCTCGGGCAGCTGTTCTGCGCATTTGGCCACCACGGCAGCGGAGAACAGTGTCTCCTTGTCGTTGAAATGGCTGTACACCGTCAGCTTTGAAACACCTGCTGCTGCAGCGACTGCGTCCATGCTGGTGCTGGCGTATCCATTACTCAGGAACAGATCTTTCGCCGCTTGCAGGACGGCCTGGCGTTTTGCCAGGTCCTTGGGGCGGCCGGGGCCGCTGGGCACTGAAAGATTGTCGGACATTTTCTTAGTTAATACTGGACTGGTGAGTTTGGTATTAATACCATACTGGCCAGTATAAATATTCTGAGCACCATTAGCGAAAGGTCCTACACCATGCTCCGCTATGTCATGCCCCTTGCGTTGCCCGTCAGTTTAGCCCTTTTCCTGGCCGGTTGTGGTCATGAAGAGCCGGCCCAGGTCAGCGTTCGTCCCGCGATGGTGGTGCAGCCACAGCCTTCGGCCCAGGCCATGGACAGTTATCCTGGCGAAGTGCGGGCGCGTTTCGAGCCCGACCTGGCCTTTCGTATCGGTGGCAAGGTCAGTCGACGACTGGTGGAGGAGGGCGAGCGGGTCAAGGCCAACCAGCCCCTGGCGGAGCTCGACCCGCAGGACGTGCGCCTGCAACTGGAAGCGACTCGTGCCCAGGTTGCGGCCGCCGAGGCCAACCTGAACCTGGTGCGCTCCGAGCGTGATCGCTACAAGACCTTGCTCGACCGACAGATGGTCAGCCGCTCGCAGTACGACAACGCGGAAAACCTCTACCGCTCCGGTGAAGCCCGCCTCAAGCAGATCAAGGCCGAGTTCGACGTGTCCAGCAACCAGGCCGGTTATGCCGTGTTGCGTGCGCCCCAGGACGGTGTAGTCGCCAAGCGCCTGGTGGAAGTCGGCCAGGTGGTCGCCGCCGGCCAGACGGTCTTTACCCTGGCCGCCGACGGCGAGCGTGAAGTGCTGATCAGCTTCCCGGAGCAGGCTTTCGGACGGTTCAAGATCGGCCAGGATGTGGCCGTGGAACTCTGGTCGCAGCCGGACCAGCGTTTCAACGGGCGGATCCGCGAGTTGTCGCCGGCCGCCGACCCCAAGTCGCGGACCTTCGCCGCCCGTATCGCCTTCAGCGCCGGCAAGGTGCCGGCTGAGTTGGGACAGAGCGCCCGGGTGTTTATCCAGGCCGCCGGTGTGGTGCCGTTGTCGGTGCCGCTGTCGGCGGTGACCGCGGAAAACGGTGCGACCTATGTCTGGCGGGTCCAGGCGGACAACACCCTCAAACGGACCCCGGTGCGGGTCGGTGCCTTTGGCGAAAAGACCGTGCCGGTGTTCGAAGGCCTTTCGGCCAGCGATTGGGTGGTGGCGGCCGGGGTGCATGTGCTCCATGACGGCGACCTGGTTCGCCCGGTGGATCGCTCCAACCGCGTGGTCAATCTGGCGGCCAAGGAGTAGTCCCCGATGGGTTTCAATCTTTCCGAATGGGCGTTGCGTAATCGCCAGATCGTACTGTTCCTGATGATTCTGCTCGCGCTGGTCGGGGCCTTGTCCTACACCAAGCTGGGGCAGAGCGAAGACCCGCCGTTCACCTTCAAGGCCATGGTCATCAAGACCAACTGGCCGGGGGCCACGGCCCAGGAAGTCTCGCGGCAAGTCACCGAACGCATTGAAAAGAAGCTGATGGAGACCGGCGAGTACGAGAAAATCATCTCCTTCTCCCGGCCAGGGGAATCCCAGGTGACCTTCATGGCCCGGGACTCGATGCATTCCTCGGAGGTTCCCGACCTCTGGTACCAGGTCCGCAAGAAGATCGGCGATATCCGCCAGACCTTGCCGCCGGATATCCAGGGGCCGTTTTTCAACGATGAGTTCGGCACCACCTTCGGCAATATCTACGCCCTGACCGGCGAGGGTTTCGACTACGCCGTGCTCAAGGACTACGCCGACCGTATCCAGATCCAGTTGCAGCGGGTCAAGGACGTGGGCAAGGTCGATCTGCTCGGTCTGCAGGACGAAAAGGTCTGGATCGAACTCTCCAACGTCAAGCTGGCGACCCTTGGTCTGCCGCTGAGTGCGGTGCAGCAGGCCCTGCAGGAGCAGAATGCGGTGTCCACCGCCGGCTTCTTCGAGACCCCGACCGAGCGTGTGCAACTGCGGGTCAGCGGTAACTTCAAGACCGTCGACGAGATCAAGAACTTCCCGATCCGCGTCGGTGACCGCACCTTCCGTATCAGCGATGTCGCCGAGGTGCACCGTGGCTTCAACGATCCACCGGCACCGCGCATGCGCTTCATGGGCGAAGACGCGATCGGCCTGGCGGTGGCAATGAACGAGGGCGGCGATATCCTGGTGCTGGGCAAGGCACTGGAGGTCGAGTTCGCGCGTATCCAGAAAAACCTGCCGGCGGGGATGAAACTGAGCAAGGTCTCCGACCAGCCGGCGGCAGTGAAGACCGGCGTCGGTGAGTTCGTCCAGGTACTGGTGGAAGCCCTGGTCATTGTGTTGCTGGTAAGTTTCTTCTCCCTGGGTGTGCGCACCGGGATGGTAGTGGCGCTGGCGATTCCGCTGGTGCTGGCGATGACCTTTGCCGCCATGTACTACCTGGGCATCGGCCTGCACAAGATCTCTCTCGGCGCGCTGGTACTGGCCCTCGGCTTGCTGGTGGATGACGCAATCATTGCCGTGGAGATGATGGCGATCAAGATGGAGCAGGGCTTCGACCGCCTCAAGGCGGCGAGTTTTGCCTGGACCAGCACGGCGTTCCCGATGCTCACCGGCACCCTGATCACCGCCGCCGGTTTCCTGCCGATTGCCACCGCGCAGTCGGGCACTGGCGAATACACCCGCTCGATTTTCCAGGTGGTGACCCTGGCCCTGCTGGCGTCGTGGATCGCGGCGGTGGTGTTCGTGCCTTACCTGGGGGAAAAGCTGCTGCCGGACCTGGCGAAGATCCACGCCGCCAAGCATGGCAGCGAACAACCGGACCCTTATGGCACACCGTTTTACCAGCGTGTCAGGCGTATGGTGGAGTGGTGCGTACGCCGTCGTAAAACCGTGATCGTGCTGACTGTCGCGCTGTTTATCGGCTCGTTGCTGCTGTTCCGCTTTGTGCCGCAACAGTTCTTCCCGGCCTCGGGGCGGCTGGAGCTGATGGTCGACCTGAAGCTGGCCGAAGGCGCGTCCCTGAACAACACCACCGAACAGGTTGCGCGTCTGGAAGCCCTGCTCAAGGATCATCCCGGTATCGACAACTATGTCGCCTATATCGGTACCGGTTCGCCGCGTTTCTACCTGCCGCTGGACCAGCAATTGCCGGCCACCAGCTTTGCCCAGTTCGTCGTGCTGGCCAAGAGCATCGAGGATCGGGAAGTGCTGCGCACCTGGCTGATCAAGGTCCTCGACGAGCAGTTCGCCGATGTGCGCGGACGCGTGACACGCCTGGAGAACGGACCGCCCGTGGGTTATCCGGTGCAGTTCCGGGTGACCGGCGAGCATATCGAAGTGGTCCGTGCCCTGGCGCGCAAGGTGGCGGCCAAGGTCCGTGAGAATCCGCACGTGACCAATGTGCACCTGGACTGGGAAGAGCCGAGCAAGGTGGTCTACCTGAACGTCGATCAGGACCGGGCCCGGGCGCTGGGGGTGAGTACTTCGAACCTGTCGCGCTTCCTGCAACTGTCGCTGACCGGTTCGACCGTCAGCCAGTATCGCGAGGACAACGAGTTGATCGAAATCCTTATGCGCGGCACTGTCCAGGAGCGCAACCAGTTGTCGGCATTGCCGAGCCTGGCGGTACCGACGGACAACGGCACCAGCGTGGCGCTGTCGCAGATCGCGACCCTGGAGTACGGTTTCGAGGAAGGCATTATCTGGCACCGCAACCGCTTGCCGACCGTGACGATCCGCGCCGACATCTACGGCCAGGAGCAGCCCCTGAGCCTGGTCAAGCAGATCATGCCGACCCTGGATCCGGTTCGCGCCGAGTTGCCGGACGGCTACCTGCTGGAGGTCGGTGGTACCGTGGAGGATTCGGAGCGCGGCCAGGCCTCGGTGAATGCCGGCGTGCCACTGTTCATAGTGGTGGTACTGACCTTGTTGATGCTGCAACTGCGCAGCTTCTCGCGGGTGGCGCTGGTGTTCCTCACCGCGCCGCTGGGGCTGATCGGGGTGACCCTGTTCCTGCTGGTGTTCCGCCAACCGTTCGGTTTTGTCGCGATGCTCGGGACCATTGCCCTGTCGGGGATGATCATGCGCAACTCGGTGATCCTGGTGGACCAGATCGAACAGGATATCCGCGCGGGCATGTCGCAATGGCAGGCAATTATCGAAGCGACGGTGCGGCGTTTCCGCCCCATCGTGCTGACCGCCCTGGCGGCGGTGCTGGCGATGATTCCGCTGTCGCGCAGCGTGTTCTACGGACCGATGGCCGTGGCGATCATGGGCGGTTTGATCGTGGCGACGGCCTTGACCCTGCTGTTCCTGCCGGCACTGTATGCGGGGTGGTTCAGGGTGAAGAAGACGGCCCCCTAAAGCGCGGCCGTTTTGTAGAGCCTGGCTTGCCAGCGAAGCTTTTGGCGATCTTGAGGGCCTCTTCGCGGGCAAGCCCTGCTCCTACAGGTTTTTGTCGTATGCAATATAGGTGATCGACTCGGTCATGTAGGAGCCTGGCTTGCCAGCGAAGCTTTTGGCGATCTTGCAGACCTTATCGCTGGCAAGACAGTTCAAGGGGGGAGGTGTCAGAGCGCGCCAAACACCTTCTTCGCCAGGCTGGTGGCCGCCGCCGCCGGGTTGGCGCGGATGTCTTCTTCCTTCTGGGCGATCATCTTGAACAGGCCGTCCAGGGCTTTTTCCGTTACGTAGCCTTCAACGTTGGCACTCTTGGCATCGAGTACGCCGAGGGTCGCCGCCTGCCCGGCGAACGAGTTGTATTGCTTGGCCAGGCCCACCTTGTCGGTAGCCTCCTTGACGATCGGCAGGAACTTGGCGCGAATCTGCTCACGGCTGGTCTTGTCCAGGTACTGAGTCGCCGAATCCTTGCCACCGGTGAGGATGCCCTTGGCATCGGTCACGGTCATTTTCTTCACGGCGTCCACCAGCAACGCCTGGGCCTGTGGCATGGCGGCTTCCGCCGCCTTGTTCATGCTGGCTTCCAGTTGATCGACCTGGGCGCCCATGCCGAACTGCTTCATCTTGCTGGCGACCTTGCCGAGGCTGCCCGGCAGTTCGATCTTCACCGCAGGGTTGTTGCTGAAACCACCCGGCTTGCCGAGGTTGGTCACGGCGGCGACGGCACCCTGGGCCAGCGCGTCCTTGAGGCCGCCGGAGGCTTCACCCTGGGAGAGGCTGCCCAGGGACAAGGCCAGGGCGTTGACGGAAATCAGCAGGCCTGCGCAGAGGCCGACCAGACGAAGGGAGGGACGGAGCATGGAAGCTTCCTTGTTGGGATCAGTGGGGAAATCCGTGGCGCCAGGAGAAACCTGGCGCCAGCCAGTAAGAATCTAACGGATTTATCGGCAAACACCAGTTTTCTACAGGTGTTGCCTGCCACTCAGGCGCTGAGGATCAGGCTCTGGGGTTTTTCTTTCAGCAGTACGACGCTGCGCGGAATGGGCTTCATGGTGAATTTACGGCGGCTGCCAAAGGTGCCCTGGGTCTCGTAGATCTGGCCCGGCTTGACCTTGTTCACGTCGTAGCGCAGGTAGCGCGGGATCGAGCCCTTGAAGAAGGTGATTTCCTCGCTGAGGACATGCACCGGAATACCCGGTTCGGTCTGGGCCACCAGCCTCAGGGTAGCCAGGGTGTTGTCCTGCGTGCCGATCATCGGCACCAGCGCCGCGCTGAGGTACAGGTACCCCGGTGGGCTCAGGTGAAAGGTTTCTTCCTGGTTGTCCCGGCGCCAGCGGAAGCTGTATTTGATGTCCGGCAGCAGCGAGGTGCCGGCGACACTCAGGTCGATGTCGATCTCGACCTTGCAGTTACGCTTGAGGTCCGCCGGCAGTTCGAAGGTAAAGCGCCACGGCGACTGGTCGGGTAGTTGCGCACTGGTCCAGGTTCCCAGCAGGGTGTCGCTGCAGCGGTTGCGCAGGGTGATACGGGTTTCGGCCTTGGCCGGGATCCTGTAGTCCGGTGGAAAGTGGAAAACAGCGGTCACGACGTTTTTTGCGGTCATCTCGATGTCCTTATCGAACGCGTCAAAGGCAACGCAAGATTGAGTCTACACGGGCCTTTGCGCTTGAAAACCGGCGGAGAAGCATCCTTGCTGCTTTACCGAATGGTCTGATGTGGGGGGTTCGTCTTATCCTACGTCAGAACCCGACTCGGGGTTCTGTTCGGCGGCATCTTCGCTGCGATGCAGGGCCACCTGGCGAATCGACAGGCGGATTTCCGCTGGCAGTACCCGTTTCGCCGCGCCCTCGGCCAGCTCGCCGAGCAGTTCGTGATAACCCAGTTTGCCGGCCGCGTCGCGGCGCAGTACATCGAGGTCGAGCAGGGTCTGGATAAAGTGGCGGAACAGGCTCTTGTCGAAGAATTCCGGGGCGTTCAGGCCATGGAGAATCGACAGGCGCTGGGCCATGACCGTACAGAGGTCTTCCAGTTCCTCGGCACTGATGCTGTGCTGGCCGCTGTTGAGCAGCAGCGAGATGGCCATGTAGAACCGTTGCAGGGTCTGGGCGATGCTCCGCGACAGCAGGGTCAGCAGCACGAAGTGCCGCGAGCTCGGTGCCGGGCGCAGGTAGACGTCATTCTCCAGGCGCAACAGGCCCTGTTCGACGAACGCCTCCAGCCATTGGTCGATCACCGCGTCCAGCTCGTCCAGTGACCAGCGGATAAACAGTTCCGCCTGCAGGTACGGATAGAGCGCGCGGCTGTAGCGCAGGATCTGTTCGCGGCTCATGCGCGAGGCGCTCTGGAAGAAGCTCGCCAGCAACGACGGCAGGGCGAAGATATGCAGCACGTTGTTGCGGTAATAGGTCATCAGGACGGCGTTCTGCTCGTCCAGATAGAGGATCTTGCCCAAGGCATCGCTTTGCTCGGCCAGCAGGTCCATGTCCTTGACGTGCTGGATCAGCGCGCGACCGTCGCCTTCCGGCAGGGTGGTGTGCGGCGAGTAGGGCACGCGGCGCAACAGCGCCAGGTAGAGGTCAAGGACCCGGGCCATGGCGCGGTCGTCGAGGGCCAGGCGGGTGGTCGAGAGCAGCGCCAGGGCCACCAGGTTCACCGGGTTGATCGCCGCGGCTTCGTTGAGGTGGCGGGCGACGCGCTCTCCAAGGCGGTTGGTGGTTTCATTGAGCCAGGCCGGGCGGAATTGCGGACCCAGTTCCTGGGCGCGCCAGTCCGGCTGTTCCTGATCGAGGAACTCGGCCAGCTTGATCGGCTCGCCGAAGTTGACCGCGACCTGGCCGAAGCGCTGCTTGAGTGCGCCGATGACCTTGAAGATGTCGAAGATCGATTCTTTCTTCTTGCTCGCGCCACGCAGTTCACCCAGGTAGGTGCGACCTTCGAGCACCCGCTCATAGCCGATATACACCGGGATGAAGACGATCGGCATGCGCGAGGAGCGCAGGAAGCTGCGCAGGGTGATGGCCAGCATGCCGGTCTTCGGCCGCAGCATGCGCCCGGTACGCGAGCGACCGCCTTCGACGAAGTACTCCACCGGGAAACCCTTGGTGAACAGGGTGTGCAGGTACTCGTTGAACACCGAGGTGTAGAGCGGGTTGCCCTTGAAGGTACGGCGCATGAAAAACGCCCCGCCGCGGCGCAGCAGGCTGCCGATCACCGGCATGTTGAGGTTGATCCCGGCGGCGATGTGCGGCGGGGTCAGGCCATTGCGAAACAGCAGGTACGACAGCAGCAGATAGTCGATATGGCTGCGATGGCAAGGCACGTAGATGACTTCATGGCCCTGGGCCACGGCCTGCACGCCTTCGATATGGTTGACCTTGATGCCGTCGTAGATCTTGTTCCAGAACCAGCTCAGCACCACTTCGAGGAAGCGGATGGCGGTGTAGGTGTAGTCCGAGGCGATCTCGTTGCCGTAGCGCAGGGCCTGGGCCTGGGCTTTTTCCACGGAGATGTTCTCGCGCTGGGCCTCCTCGAGGATTGCCTGGCGCACCATCGGCTCGTTGACCAGGCCCTTGACCAGGTTGCGCCGGTGGGAGATGTCCGGGCCGATCACCGCGGCCTTGAGGTTGCGCAGGTGTACCCGCAGGATCCGCTGGGCCATGCGCACGGTGCGCTCATGGCCCTTGTTGTGTTCGATCAGGCCGCGCAGGTGGATCGGCGCGGAAAACTGCACGCGGGTCTTGCGCCCGAGAATCAGGATGCTCATCAGGCGGCGCAGGCGACCGGTGACCGCCCAGCTGTCGGCGAACAGCAGTTTCCAGGGGCTCGATTCACTGTCCGGCGACTGGCCCCAGAACACGCTGACCGGGATGATCAGCGCGTCTTCGGCGGGGTTCTCGCTCAAGGCGCTGACCAGGCGGGTCAAGGTCGGTGGCGCGCCGCGCTTGTCCTGGCGACCGAGCCAGTCGGGTTCGGGGGTCAGGTAGAAGAACGCCGCAGGCTCCATGAGCGAACCGACCGACACCGGTAGCACCGGGCGCGGCAGGCCGGCCTTGGTGCATTCGCGGTCGACCACGGCCAGGTCGGTCAGCGAGGGCGATTGCAGGACGTAGAACACCGGCCGACTGCGGTCGAGGTCGAGAGTCAGCGACGATTGGTTGATCGTCTCCGAGCGCACCCACAGGTACAGGAGGCGGCGCAAGGTACCAAACACGAGACGGCGGAACGGGGAACGGGTCATACGGCTTCTGCAGGCAAATGGATTGAACCGAGCGTTTGCTCGGGGCGGCTAGTGTGCCGTATTCGTCAAAAATCGGCAAAAACGCGGCGAACTAATATTGATTGAGAGTTTTTTGACCTGTCTTATACTCGCTCGTTCGCCATGAACGGTAGGATTCATCCGCACAGCACGATGTTCTGGCGATGCTGCAGGCGGGGCCCGTCGAGCCGGGCCCACCCCAACAATAACAAGACGGAGTACGGATTCATGGCAACTCGCGAGACGGGCAATGTGAAGTGGTTCAACGATGCCAAGGGCTACGGCTTTATTCTGCGCGAAGACGGGGCGGATGTGTTTGTGCACTACCGCGCGATTCGTGGCGAAGGCCACCGCTCCCTGGCCGAAGGGCAGCAGGTGGAGTACGCGGTGGTGGAAGGCCAGAAAGGCCTGCAGGCCGAGGATGTGGTCGGGCTGTGAGTGAGAGGGGCTTGCTGTGGCAAGCCCCCTGCCCGGAGTCAGTGAGCGTCAGGCCGTACGCCAGGTGATCTCTTCTTCGCCATCGGCGCTGATGCGGATCCAGCGATCGGCCGTCTCCTCGCCCTCTTCCTCGACCCAGCTGCCCGGGGCACAACGCACTTCCACGTTCAGCGCGGCAAAGGCCGCGCGGGCGCAGGCGATGTCGTCGTCCCACGGGGTCTGGTCGCTTTCCAGGTACAGGCTGTTCCACTTGCCCACGGCCTTGGGCAACCAGGTCACCGGCACGCTGCCGGCCTGGCACTTCCAGGTCTGGCCTTTCTGGACCCAGTCGCTGCAAGGCCCCAGGGCGGCGCCGAGCCAGGCGGCAACGGCCTTGTGATCGACGTCGTCGTCCTTGAGGTAAATCTCGATATCGGGCTGGCGCATGGAAATCCTCGCTGCGGTTGTTCGAAAAATCCATTCGCGGATTTTGCCGGCCTTGAACCCGTGTCCAAGGCCATGAAGAGTGGGGTTATTGCAAAACGAAGTAATCGTAGCGCATCGACACGCTGACCTCGAACGGCTCCGGCTGTTCGATGACCTGCGCCCGGCGCTCGGCACTGGCTCGCCAGCCGTGGGGCGTCATGGCCAGCAGGTTCGCCCGGTCCTGGGCGCTGGCCAGGCTCAGCTTGAACTCCAGTACTTCGCTGTGTTGCAACGCCATGCCCTCCGGTACCAGGGCCAGGTGCTTGTCGTCAGTGTATTCGCGCACTTCATCGTACAGACGCTCGCGCAGTTCCATCAGGTGGCCGCTGGTCGGTCCGACTTTCATCAGGCCGCCACCGGGGCTCAGCAGGCGTTTGGCCTCCTGCCAGTCCAATGGGCTGAACACGCTGGCGATAAACTGGCAGCAGGCGTCGGCCAATGGCACCCGCGCCATGCTGGCGATCAACCAGGTCAGTTGCGGGTTGCGCCGGCAGGCACGCTTGACTGCCTCGCGGGAAATATCCAGCGCATAGCCGTCAGCCGCGGGCAGGGCCTCGGCCAGTTGCGCGGTGTAGTAGCCCTCGCCGCAGCCGATATCGACCCAGCGTCCCGGCGCCCGTTCGGCCGCCAGCTCCGCCAGGCGGCGGGCCACCGGCGCGTAGTGGCCGGCGTTGAGGAAGTCCCGTCGGGCTTCGACCATGGCCAGGTTGTCGCCCGGATCACGGCTGTTCTTGTGCTGGACCGGCAACAGATTCAGGTAACCCTGGCGTGCCCGATCGAAACGATGCCCGAGCGGACAGGCCACGCCGTTGTCGACCGCGCTCAGGGGTGCGCTGCAGAGGGGGCAGGTGAGCATCAGGCAAGCAACTTGATCAGGGTCTGGTAGTAGATTTCGGTCAGCACATCGAGGTCGCTGGCCAGGACCCGCTCGTTGACCTGATGAATGGTCGCGTTGACCGGGCCCAACTCGACCACCTGGGTGCCGAGGGTCGCGATAAAGCGCCCGTCGGAGGTGCCGCCGCTGGTGGAAGCCTTGGTGTCACGCCCGGTGATGGTCTTGATGCTCGCCGACACCGCATCGAGCAGCGCGCCCGGCTCGGTGAGGAACGGCAGGCCGGACAGCGCCCATTCCACGTGCCAGTCCAGGCCGTGTTTGTCGAGGATCGCCGCGACCCGCTGTTGCAGGCCTTCAACCGTGGACTCGGTGGAGAAGCGGAAGTTGAACAATGCCACCAGTTCGCCGGCGATCACGTTGGTCGCACCGGTCCCCGAGTTGAGGTTGGAAATCTGGAAACTGGTCGGTGGGAAGAAGGCGTTGCCATTGTCCCAATGCTCGGCGGCCAGTTCGGCCAGGGCCGGAGCGGCCAGGTGGATCGGGTTTTTCGCCAGGTGCGGGTAGGCCACATGGCCCTGTACGCCGCGCACGGTGAGGCGGGCGCCGAGGGAGCCACGGCGGCCGTTCTTCACCACGTCACCGACCAGGGTGGTGCTCGACGGTTCGCCGACGATGCACCAGTCCAGGCGCTCGCTACGGGCGGCCAGGCGCTCGACCACGGCCTTGGTACCGTGGTGGGCCGGGCCTTCTTCGTCGCTGGTGATCAGGAAGGCGACCGAACCGCGGTGGTCCGGATAGTCCGCGACAAAACGCTCGGCGGCCACCAGCATCGCGGCCAGGCTGCCTTTCATGTCGGCCGCGCCGCGACCGCAGAGCATGCCGTGCTCGTCGATCAAGGCATCGAACGGATCGTTCTGCCAGGCCTGCAGCGGACCTGTCGGTACCACGTCGGTGTGACCGGCGAAACACAGCACCGGGCCTTCATGCTTGCCGTGGGTGGCCCAGAAGTTGTCGACGTCCTCGATACGCATCGGCTCGAGCTTGAAACCGGCATCGCCCAGGCGCTGCATCATCAGCTTCTGGCAGTCGGCATCGACCGGGGTCACGGAAGGGCGGCGAATCAGGTCGCAAGCGAGTTGCAGGGTCGGCGAAAGGTCGGCGTGGGCCGTCATGGGAAAGCTCCGAAACGGGTATGTAGGAGCGAGCTTGCTCGCGAGGGTGGTTCAGGCTCCGCGGGGTATCAGGTGCCCAGCATTATCGTTGACGACCATCGCGAGCAAGCTCGCTCCTACAGGAAGATAGGGGCGCGCAAAGGGTGGATATCTTAAAGCAAAACGGCGGCCCGCAGGCCGCCGTTTCGTGTCGTGCATCGCGTTTATGCGACGGATGCCGGCTCCGCCGCGCTGACCGGTTTCGGCAGCGAGGAGACGAACGCCATGATCAGTGCCGCCAGGTACGGCAGCGACTGCACCAGCAACATCACTACCCAGAAGCGCATGTCGTTGCTCGGCAAGCCCTGCACCAGAAAGATCCCCAGCGCCGCGGCCCACAACAGCAGCATGATGAACATCTCTTCGCGGGCTTCCGAAATCGCTACCCAGAAACCGTGGTTATCAGCGTTTTTCGGCGTGCGGAAGAACGGAATACTGCTGGTGAAGAAACCGTACAGCACCGCTTTGGCAATGGTATGGGACAAGGCCAGGCCAGCCAGTGCGGCGGCGAAGGCATCCTTCATGTTGACCCCGACCGCGCGGCGGTAGAGGAACAGGATCTTGCCGACCTTGAACACGAACAGCGCCAGTGGCGGGATCGCGAAGATCAGCAGCGGCGGATCGACCCGTTGCGGCACGATGATCATCGCCGCCGACCAGAGCAGGGCGCCGACGGTGAAGAAGATATTCATGCCGTCGGCCACCCACGGCAACCAGCCCGCGAGGAAGTGGTAGCGCTGGCCACGGGTCAGTTCGGTGTCCTTGCCGCGCAGCAGGCTGGCGGTGTGCCGCTTGATGATCTGAATCGCCCCGTAGGCCCAGCGGAAACGCTGTTTCTTGAAGTCGATAAAGGTATCGGGCATCAGGCCCTTGCCGTAGCTGTCATGGTGATAAGCCGCCGACAGGCCTTTTTCGAAGACCCGCAGGCCCAGCTCGGCGTCTTCGCAGATGCACCAGTCGGCCCAGCCCAGTTCTTCCAGGACCGAGCGGCGGGTCATGGTCATGGTGCCGTGCTGGATGATCGCGTCGCGGTCGTTGCGGGTGACCATGCCGATATGGAAGAAGCCCTTGTATTCCGAGTAGCAGAGCTTCTTGAAGGTGCTTTCGTTCTGGTCGCGGTAGTCCTGGGGCGATTGCACGATGGCGATCTTCGGATCGGCGAAGTGCGGCACCATGTGCTTGAGCCAGTTGCGGTCGACGCAGTAGTCCGAGTCGATCACGGCGATGACTTCGGCGTCCTTGGCGGTGTGCGGGATCAGGTAGTTCAGCGCCCCGCCCTTGAAACCGGCCAGCGGCGCGACGTGGAAGAAGCGGAAACGCGGGCCGAGGGTTTCGCAGTAGGCCTGCACCGGTTCCCAGACCGCCGGGTCCTTGGTGTTGTTGTCGATGATCAGGACTTCGTAGTCCGGATAATCGAGGGCCGCGAGGGCGTCGAGGGTCTGTTTGACCATCTCCGGCGGCTCGTTGTAGCACGGCACGTGGATCGAGACTTTCGGCCGGTAGTGCGAGTCGCCTTCAACCGGCAGGAATTCACGCCGGCGCTTGTGGGTCCAGACCGCCTCGGCCAGTTCGTGGGCCTCGGTGAGCAGGACGATAAACACGCCCAGGGCACCGATGGCCAGCAGGAAACCCACCGTCAGGCTGAACCAGGTGCTGTATTGCTGGCTGTAGTCGTAGCCGATCCACACCAGCACCGAACCGCAGAGGAACGCGGTAAAGGTCAGGAAGGTCCGGCCGCGCTGGCGCAGGGCCGAGCCGTCGATCATCAGCAGGGTCAGCGAGAGCAGTGCGAGCACCACCGAACCGATGGCCAGTACGCGCCATTGCGGGATCGCCACCACCGGCCCTTCGAAGTTGAACTTCTGCTCGCGCGCGGCGTTGAACACGCCCCAATAGGCGCCCACCGAACCTTCGTCACTGGCCTTCCACGGCTGGTCGAAGGCTTCGATCACGAAGTAGTTGAAGCCCTGGCGGTTAAGCTTGTTGACCAGGGTGCGCAGGTAAATGGCCTGGTCGGCCTGGGTCGCATCGGCACCGCCACGCATGCGGCCGTTGCTCGGCCAGCCCACTTCCGAGAGCAGCAGGGGCTTTTTCGGGAACATGCGCTTGAGTTCGCGGGCGCGGTCCAGTACGTACTGGCCGGCCTTGTCCATGGGGATGAATTCCCAGTAGGGCAGGATGTGCGCGGCGATCAGGTCGACGTGCTTGACCAGTTCCGGGTTGTGTTCCCAGATATGCCACTGTTCCGAGGTGGTCACCGGCACCTTGACGGCCGCCCGTACGCGGTCGATCAGCACGGCCAGGTCCTTGGCGGTGATTTCCTTGCGGAAGATCGCCTCGTTACCGACCACCACCCGCACGACACTGCGGCTGGTGTTGGCCAGTTCGATGGCGCGGGCGATTTCCCGCTCGTTGCGCTCCTGGTCCGGGCTGATCCAGATCCCCAGGGTCACCCGCAGGCCGAACTCTTCGGCGAGCTTGGGAATGTCCTGAAGGGTGCCGTCGACCGAGTAGATACGGATGTTGTCCGTCAGCTTGCTCATGATCTCCAGGTCGCGACGCATTTCATCGTCGGTCGGGTACTGGTCTTTCTGTGGGAATTGTCCCTGCTGGAAAGGCGAGTAGGAGAAGCCGGCGATCTGCTCGGGCCAGTCAGGCGCCGAAACCGGGCGGTTGATCAGCGCCCAGAAACCGGTGAATAGCGCGGCAATTGCCAACACTACGACCAGGTTGAGTCCAAATTTACGCGATGACATAGGTATTTCGGGTTCCGAAAAGGGCTAGAACAGGGAACAGAGCGGCGCGCATCCTACACTTGCTATCCGTCGACCGTACAGTACCGTGGAATATGCGCAGGCATTGGGCAATGAGACAGGGCTTAAGTTCTTTCCTGATTCTTTGTAGCTCTATTCTCGTCAAAGTGTTGTGATTTAACGCTCATGGACAGCCATTCATAGGCTAAAGCTGCCCTCGGCCGGCGCCCGGCCCTATAATGCGCGCCGGTTTTTGGGGTAATGGTCATGAGTGCAGAAGATCCGCGGTTTGCCGGCGTCGCCCGGTTGTATGGCATTGAAGGGCTGGCGCGGCTGAAGGCCGCCCATGTGGCGATCGTCGGCGTCGGCGGTGTCGGCTCCTGGGCGGCGGAAGCCATTGCCCGTTGCGGTGTCGGCGAGATCTCGCTGTTCGACCTGGACGATGTCTGCGTCAGCAACAGCAACCGTCAGTTGCATGCCCTGGACAGCACCGTGGGTCGGGCCAAGGTCGAGGTGATGGCCGAGCGCCTGAAGGGCATCAATCCGGACTGCCAGGTCCACGCGGTGACCGATTTTGTGACCCGGGAAACCATGGCCGAGTACATCACCCCGGACATCGACTGCGTGATCGACTGCATCGACAGCGTCAATGCCAAGGCCGCGCTGATCGCCTGGTGCAAGCGGCGCAAGATCCAGATCATCACCACGGGGGGGGCGGGTGGGCAGATCGATCCGACCTTGATCCAGGTCTGCGACCTGAACCGTACCTTCAACGATCCCCTGGCCTCGAAGGTGCGTTCGACCTTGCGCCGTGACTACGGGTTTTCCCGCACGGTGACCCGCCATTACAGCGTGCCCTGTGTGTTTTCCACCGAGCAGCTGCGTTATCCGAAGCCCGATGGCAGCATCTGCCTGCAGAAGAGTTTTGTCGGTGATGGGGTGAAGCTGGACTGTGCCGGTGGTTTTGGCGCGGTGATGATGGTCACGGCGACCTTCGGCATGGTGGCGGCGACCAAGGCGGTGGACAAGATCGTCGCGGGCATGCGCCGGCCGGCGGATCGGATCAAACCGCAGGCCTGAGGCTTATTGGGTCAATTCACGCATCCGCTGCAGCACGGCATTCAGGCCGTTGCTGCGGGACGGCGACAATTGTCGGGACAGGCCCAGCTGGTTGAACCAGTCGGGCAGGTCGACCTGCTGCAATTCGTCGGCGCTCAAGCCATTGACCCGCACCAGCAACAACGCCACCAGCCCACGAATCATTCGTGCATCGCTGCTCGCGGCAAACTGCCACTGACCGTCATGCAGCCGACCGGTCAACCACACCTGGCTTTCGCAGCCATGGACGCGATTGGCCTCGGTCTTGTCGGCGTCGTTCAAGGACGGCAAGCGCTCGCCCCATTGCATCAGCAGGCGCGCCCGTTGTTCCCAGCCCGCCAGATGCCGGAAATTTTCCAGGACCAGCAGCGCTTCAGCGGGCAGGCTCATCGCAACAGCTCCAGGGCCTGATCCAGTGCCTCGAAAAACCGTTCGAGGTCTTCGGAGTCGTTGTACACACCCAGCGATACGCGGATCGCTCCGGCCAGCCCGAGCTGTTTCATCAGTGGCATTGCGCAGTGATGCCCGGCGCGTACGGCAATCCCTTGCTCGGTCAGCAGGTGCGCCAGATCGGCGTTGTGCACGCCATCGACGATAAAGCTGGCCAGTGCCAGTTGCGGCTCGCCCAACAGGCGGATGCCCTTGCGGACATTCAGGCCTTGCAAC
This sequence comes from Pseudomonas gingeri, assembly GCF_013385425.1. GTDB lineage: Bacteria > Pseudomonadota > Gammaproteobacteria > Pseudomonadales > Pseudomonadaceae > Aquipseudomonas > Aquipseudomonas gingeri_D. The sequence goes on from NZ_JACAQA010000005.1 coordinate 171,550, forward strand.
AGGTGGGCATGCAGCGCCGCTTCGTGGGCCGAGACCGCGGCCTGGTCGAGGCCGGCCAGGTAGTCGAGGGTCGCGCCGAGGCCGATGACGCTGGCAATCGGTGGTGTTCCGGCTTCGAAGCCCAAGGGGGCCGGGCGGAAGCTGGCCTGCTGATAGTCCGCGTCCAGCACCATCTCGCCGCCGAATTGCCAGTGGCGCAGTTGGCTCAGGGCTTCGTGGCGGCCATAGAGCACGCCGACGCCATCGGGGCCGTAGAGCTTGTGGCTGGAAAATACATAGAAATCGCAGCCCAGCGCCTGGACATCGTGGCGACCGTGGACCACGCCCTGGGCGCCGTCGACCACGGTCAGTGCGTTGAACGAGCGGGCCAGGGCCAGCAATTGCGGTAACGGTTGCCAGGCCCCGAGCACGTTGGACAGTTGGCTGACCGCCAGCAGGCGGGTCCGTGGGCCGATCAACGGGCGGGCGGCTTCCAGGTCGATCAGGCCGCTGTCGGTGATCGGCAGCACCACCAGGCGCAGTCCCCGGCGTTGCGCCAGTTGCTGCCAGGGCAGCAGGTTGGCGTGATGCTCCAGGGCGCTGATGACGATCTCGTCGCCGGGCTGGAAAAGCGCTTCCAGGCCATAGGCCAGGAGGTTCAGCGCCGAGGTGGCGCCGTGGGTGAAGACGATCTGTCCGCTATTGCCGACATTGAGCCACTGGGCAGTCTTGCTTCGACTGTCCTCGAAGGCCTGGGTGGCATGGGCGCCGGGCAGGTGTTGGGCCCGGTGCACATTGGCCGCACCGTTGCTGTAATAGTGCGCCAGGGCATCGATCAGCGCCTGGGGCTTCTGGGTGGTGGCGGCGCTGTCCAGGTAGACCTGGTCTTGCCGTTGCAGGGCGGCGATGGCCGGGAAATCGGCGCGCCAGGGAGAAGGTATCAGCATGGTGTTCGGCCCTGGTGAGCGTGGGCGAGGGGGCGCGAAACCTGTAGGCATTGGTCTGGCTCGTGAAGTTTTTGCCGACCTTGAAGGCCTCTTCGCGGGCAAGCCCTGCTCCTACAGTAGGGCGCCGGGCACAGGTTTTGCGTACGACATAAACCTGTAGGAGCAGGGCTTGCCCGCGAAGGCGGCCTCACAGGCACCCCCGCCAGCAAACCGGCCCCTACAATAATCGTGCTCAGTTATGCGCGTGCAGGGCTTCGTTCAGCGCAATGGCCGACTTATGGCTCTTGCATTCCACCGCACCGGTTTCCGAGTTGCGACGGAACAGCAGGTCCGGCAGGCCGGCCAGGTCGCGGGCCTTGAGTACCTTGACCAGCTGGTTGTTTTCGTCGAGCAGCGCCACTTTTGTCCCGGCGGTCACGTACAGGCCCGATTCCACGGTGTTGCGGTCGCCCAACGGAATGCCGATACCGGCGTTGGCGCCGATCAGGCAGCCTTCGCCGACCTTGATGACGATGTTGCCGCCGCCGGACAGGGTACCCATGGTCGAGCAACCGCCGCCCAGGTCCGAACCCTTGCCGACGAAGACACCCGCCGAAACGCGGCCTTCGATCATGCCCGGGCCTTCGGTGCCGGCGTTGAAGTTGACGAAACCTTCGTGCATCACGGTGGTGCCTTCGCCGATGTAGGCACCCAGGCGAATCCGCGCGCTGTCAGCGATACGCACGCCGCTCGGCACCACGTAGTCGGTCATTTTTGGGAACTTGTCCACCGAGAACACTTCCAGCAGCTCGCCACGCAGGCGCGCTTCCAGTTGGTGGGCGGCCAGCTCCGACAGGTCGATGGCGCCCTGGCTGGTCCAGGCCACGTTCGGCAGCAGCGGGAACACGCCCGCCAGGCTCAGGCCATGGGGCTTGACCAGACGATGGGAAAGCAGGTGCAGCTTGAGGTAAGCCTCAGGGGTAGACGTCAGCTGGACGTCTTCCGCCAATACGGTGGCGACCAACGGCTTGTGGCTTTCGGCCAGGCGGGTCAGCAGGGCGGCCTGGGCGGCGTCGATGGCTTTCAGGGCGTCGGCCAGTTGCGAGGCCTGGGCGGTGCTGAAGGTGATCGCCTGGTTGCCGCCGGTGTAACCGAGGATCGGCGCGATGGCGGCGACCAGCTCGGCCGACGGCTGAATCAGGGGTTGGGCGTAGAAAACTTCCAGCCAGGCACCTTGACGATTCTGGGTGCCAACGCCGAAGCCCAGGCTGAACAGAGTAGTGGACATGCAGTTACCTCTTGCAAAATGAGTGGGGGCCTTGAGCGCTCTGGCTCAGTTGAGGGCCGCCGCATAAATATCTGGCTTGAAGCCAATCAGGGTTCGGTCACCGAGATCAAGCACCGGGCGCTTGATCATCGAGGGTTGTGCCAGCATCAGTTCAATCGCTTTCGCCTGGTCGAGATCGGCTTTACGTTCGTCGTCGAGTTTGCGAAAGGTGGTTCCGGCGCGGTTCAGCACCACTTGCCAGCCGTGCTCGTTGCACCACTGGGTCAGGTGTTCGCGGTCGATGCCGGCGGTCTTGTAGTCATGGAACGCGTAGGGCACGGCCTGTTCGTCGAGCCAGGTGCGGGCCTTTTTCATGGTGTCGCACGCCTTGATTCCGAAAAGGTGCAACGTTTTGCTCGAAGCGGTCACAGCAATTGCCTCCCCTTTGGAGATGCGAGGGATGAAAGGTTGAAGATTATGCCATGACCGGGCCGCTTAGGCGCCTTAGTCGTGTGCGGTTACATCTTCCCCTGCCGACTGCGACTTTGGTGCAGCGTCCGGGCGGCAGCATAAGCGGCTAATATGGCACTTCGACGGCAAACCGTTGCCAGAGATATGCTTTAAACGATTGGGAATGCCTTTTATGCAGACGGCCTACACCGTTCTGATTCTGCTGATGCTGGTCGGTGTCTCGCGTTTGCTCTGGCGGGTGATCCCGCTGCCGCTGCCCCTGGTGCAGATTGCGGCGGGGGCGCTGCTGGCCTGGCCGACCCTGGGCCTGCATGTGGCCCTGGACCCGGAATTGTTTCTGTTCCTGTTTCTGCCGCCGTTGCTGTTTTCCGATGGTTGGCGCATGCCCAAGCGAGATCTGTGGCGCCTGCGCGGGCCGATCCTGACCCTGGCCGTGGGGCTGGTGCTGTTCACCGTGGTCGGTGCCGGCTATTTCATTCACTGGCTATTGCCGGCCATTCCCTTGCCGGTGGCCTTCGCCCTGGCCGCCGTGTTGTCACCGACCGACGCCGTGGCGGTTTCCGCCATTGCCCAGAACCGTCTGCCGACGCCGCTGATGCATATGCTCCAGGGCGAGGCGCTGATGAATGATGCGTCGGGCCTGGTGACCTTCAAGTTCGCCCTGGCGGCGGCCGTGACCGGTGCCTTCTCCCTGGCCAATGCGAGCCTGACCTTTGTCCTGGTGGCGGTCGGTGGCCTGGCCGTCGGCGTGGCGCTGAGCTGGCTGGTGGGGCGCTTTCGGGTCTGGATGATCGCCCGTGGCTGGGACGATCCGGCGACCCACGTGGTGTTCATGTTGCTATTGCCGTTCGCCGCCTATGTGCTGGCCGAGCGCCTCGGGGTGTCGGGAATCCTCTCGGCGGTGGCGGCGGGGATGATGCAGAGCTGGCTCGACCTGTTGCCGCGCCAGACCAGCACCCGGCTGCTCAACCGCAGTGTCTGGTCGCTGTTGGAGTTCGCCTTCAACGGGCTGATCTTCCTGCTGCTGGGCTTGCAGTTGCCGGATATCGTCAAGGCGGTTGCCAGCCACGAGACTTCGTTGTGGCCGACCTTGCTCTATCGCTGCCTCGAAGTGCTGGCGATCTTTCTGGCCCTGGTGGTGTTGCGTTTTGTCTGGGTGCACAGCATCTGGCGCTTGTCGGAGCTGCTGCGGCACTGGCGTGGCAAAGATCCGTTGTCAGGGATGGCCAAGGGGCGTTCCTGCTGGTTGCTGACGGTAGGTGGTGTACGTGGGGCGGTGACGTTGGCGGGTGTGATGTCGGTGCCGCTGCTGATCGCACCCGGGGTGGATTTTCCCGAGCGTGACTTGCTGATTTTCATCGCCGCCGGGGTGATCCTGCTGTCGTTGGTGACGGCCAGTGTTGTCCTGCCGCTGCTGTTGCGCGACTTGCCGAAAAGCCAGGATGACAGGCACCGCGGCGAAGTGCGCGAAGCCTGGAAGAAGACCGCCGAAGCGGCGATCCATGTGCTGGAGGCCGAGGAGTTGGGCGTACAGCAGGACGCGGCCCAGGATGCGAGCCAGGCCGCGTTGGCCACCGAGTTGAAAGCGCAGTTGATGGCCGAATACCGGCATCAACTGGAGGTGTTCAACGACTCCACCGAAGCCCAGGCGCTGGCGTTCCAGATGGACCAGTTGGACCGCCGCTTGCGCTTGAAGGCACTGCGGGCGCAGCGCCTGGAGTTGTACCGGCTCAGTCGCCAGCACCAGATCGGCGACGATGTGTTGCGCGAGGTGCTGGCGGAGCTGGATCTGAGCGAGGCGAACCTCGGCTCGGTGAAGTAGCCGGGGTTACTGGCGGCGCTGGATGAACGCGCGAATCCGCTCGGCGGCCTCGACACACTCTGCCAACGGCGCAACCAGGGCCATGCGCACGCGCCCGGCCCCGGGATTGACGCCGTCCACTTCGCGGGACAGATAGGAGCCCGGCACCACGGTCACATGTTCCTCGGCAAACAGATCGCGGCAGAACGCCGCATCATCGCCCTGCACATTCGGCCACAGGTAGAAGCTGCCATCCGGGCGTTGCACATCCAGCACCGGCGCCAGAATCTCCAGCACCGCATCGAACTTCTCGCGATACAACGCACGGTTGGCGCGCACATGGATCTCGTCGTTCCAAGCCGCGACGCTGGCCAGCTGGGTTTGCACCGGCATCGCGCAGCCGTGGTAGGTGCGATACAGCAGGAAGGCCTTGAGAATATCCGCGTCACCGGCCACGAAGCCCGAGCGCAGCCCCGGCAGGTTGGAGCGCTTGGACAGGCTATGGAACACCACGCAACGCTTGAAGTCCTTGCGGCCCAGCGCCACACAGGCACTGAGCAGGCCCGGCGGTGGAGTCTGCTCATCGAAGTACAGCTCGCTGTAGCACTCGTCGGCGGCGATCACGAAGTCATGCTCGTCGGCCAGGGCGATCAGCTTTTTCAAGGTCTCCAGCGGGATCAGCGCCCCGGTCGGGTTGCCCGGCGAGCACAGGAACAGGATCTGGCAACGCTGCCAGATCTCCGTCGGCACGGCGTCGAAGTCCGGGTTGAAGCCGTTCTCGTCCAGGCACGGCAGGTAGTGCGGCTTGGCCCCGGCGAGGAAGGCCGCGCCTTCGTAGATCTGATAGAACGGGTTGGGGCTGACCACCAGGGCGTCGTCGCCACGGTTGACCACGGTCTGGGTAAAGGCGAACAGCGCCTCGCGGGTGCCATTGACCGGCAGGATATTGCGCGCCGGGTCGATCCAGCCGCTCGGCACGCCGAAACGTCGCTCGCACCAGCCGGCAATGGCTTCACGCAGGGCCGGTACGCCGAGGGTGGTCGGATACACGGCCATCTGTTCCAGGTTGGCGGTCAGGGCTTCGGCGACAAACGCCGGCGAGCGGTGCTTCGGTTCGCCGATGGACAGGGCGATCGGCCGCTTGTCCGCATTCGGCGTCACGCTGCCGAGCAGGGCGCGGAGTTTCTCGAACGGATAGGGCTGCAACTGGTTCAGGGCGTTGTTCATCGGTAACGGAGCTCGCTTCATTCAGGTGTCGGCGCGTCAGATACTCAGGCGCATCGTTTCAAGGGGCGGTTCGGCGTTGACGCTCAACTGTTCGACGATGGCGTCCTGCAATCGGCTGCACAGCTGCGGGTCGGACAGCGGTTGGTTGTCGGCGTCGGTAATGAAGAACACGTCTTCCACCCGCTCGCCGAGGGTGGCGATCTTGGCGTTCTGCAGCGACAGGTCGAACTCCAGGAAGATCTTTCCAATCCGCGCCAGCAGCCCGGGACGGTCCGGCGCGCTCAGCTCCAACACCGTCACCGGACGCTGGGCGTCGTTGTGGATGGTGACCTGGGGCGCGAAGGCGAAGTGCTTGAGCTGGCGCGGGACCCGGCGCTGGATGATGGTCGGATAGTCGTCCGGGTTGCGCAGGGCTTCGTTCAGGCCGTCGCGGATCTGCTTGATGCGCTTCGGATTGTCGCCGATGGAGCCGCCGTCGTTGTCCAGCACGATGTAGGTGTCGAGGGTGAACTGGCTGCTGGAGGTGATGACCCGGGCGTCGTGGATGTTCAGGTTGAGCTGGTCCATCGCGGCCACGGTCACGGCGAAGAAGTCGTGCTGGTCCGGGGCGTAGATGAAGATCTGCGTGCCGCCTTCGAATTCACGCTGGGTGGTTTCCTTGATCAGCACCAGCGGGCCGCCATCGGCCGGCTGCTGGAGGATCGCGTCGCTGTGCCAGGCGACGTCGCCGGCGGTGTGGCGCAGGAAGTAGTCATCGCCCAGTTGCGACCAGAGCTGCTCGACATCGTCCGGGTCGGTACCGGCGCGCACCAGGATATCCAGGGCGGCGCTCTGGGTCTGGCGAATCTGCTCCTCGCGGTCCACCGGGTTTTCCAGGCCACGGCGCAGGGCGCGCTTGGTCTCGGTGTAGAGCTGGCGCAACAGGCTGGCGCGCCAGGAGTTCCACAGGCTCGGGTTGGTCGCGTTGATGTCGGCGACGGTCAGCACATAGAGGTAGTCCAGGTGCACCTGGTCGCCGACGGTCTGGGCGAAGTCGTGGATGACCTGCGGGTCGGACAGGTCCTTGCGCTGGGCGGTGGTGGACATCACCAGGTGGTTCTGCACCAGCCAGACGATCAGGCGGCTGTCCCACGGCGGCAACTGGTGACGGGCGCAGAAGGCCTCGGCATCCACTGCGCCGAGTTCCGAATGGTCGCCGTGGCGGCCCTTGCCGATGTCGTGATAGAGCCCGGCCATGTAGATCAGTTCGGGCTTGGGCAGCTTGGCCATCAGCTTGGCGGCCAGCGGGAATTTCTCCGAGACCTGGGTGTACTGCAGTTTGCGCAGGTGCTTGATCAGGTTCAGGGTGTGGGCATCGACCGTATAGATATGGAACAGGTCGTGCTGCATCTGCCCGACGATATCGCCGAACTCCGGCAGGTAGCGTCCGAGGATGCCGTAGCGGTTCATCCGGCGCAGGTTGCGGTGGATGCCGATCTTGCACTTGAACAGCTCGATGAACAGGCTGGTGTTGCGGATATCGTTGCGGAAGTCGTCGTCGATCAGATGACGGTGTTCCCGCAGCAGGCGGATGGTGTCGGCGCGCACACCCTTGATTTCCGGCTGCTGGGCCATCAGCACGAAGATTTCCAGCATGGCGAACGGCGTACGCCGGAAGACATTCGGGTTACTCGCCTCGATATAGCCGTCGTGCAACTGGAAGCGCGAGTTCAACGGCTGCGGCGGCGCTTCGTCTTCCGGGGCGAGGATGATTTCCTCGAAGTGCTGGATGATCAGGTCGCTGAGCTGGGCAATGCTCATGACCACCCGGTAGTACTGCTGCATGAAGTTTTCGATGGCCTGTTTCGCATCGTCGCCCTTGAAACCCAGCAGTCCGGCGATGCTGCGCTGGTGGTCGAACAGCAGGCGGTCTTCGGCGCGGCCGGCGAGCATGTGCAGGGCGTAGCGGACTTTCCAGAGGAACTCCTGGGATGAGGCCAGCAGGGCGTTTTCGCTCTCCACCAGAAAGCCTTCGCCGGCCAGGGCCCGCAGGTTCAGGGTGCCGTACTGGCGGCGGGCGACCCAGAGGATCGTCTGGATATCCCGCAGGCCGCCGGGCGAGCCCTTGACGTTGGGTTCCAGGTTGTATTCGGTGTCGTTGTACTTGTGGTGGCGGGCCTTCTGTTCGGCGCGCTTGGCCAGGAAGAAGTCCTTGCTCGGCCACATGTGCGCCGTGCTGGTGACATTGAGCATGCGTTGGCGCAGGCGCTCGGGACCGGCGACGGTGCGACTTTCCATCAGGTTGGTGATGATTGTCAGGTCGGCCCGGGCTTCCTCGGCGCACTCGTCGACCGAACGCACACTCTGGCCGACTTCCAGGCCGATGTCCCAGAGCAGGGTGAGGAAACGTTCTATGGAGTCGCGAAAAATCTCGTGGTCGGCGCTGTCGAGCAGGATCAGCAGGTCGATGTCCGAGTAGGGGTGCAATTCGCCGCGACCGTAGCCGCCGACCGCCACCAGGGCGATATCGGCGTCTTCGCTCCAACTGAACTGGTCCCAGGCCTGTTGCAGGATGTTATCGATGAACCAGGCGCGGTCTTCGATCAGCCGGCGGATATCACGCCCGGCGCGAAAGCGCTCGTCGAGCACCTCGCGGGCGTGGCGAATGGCCTTCTTGAAGGCGGCGATGGGGCTGGCCTTCAGTGCCAGTTCCGCCTGGAACTGGCCGCGGTCGAAGAGTTCGGGGTCCACCTGCGGCATCGATTGGCTTTCCTTGGGTTCTGATAGGCGTTCTGTACAGAGCGGCAGGTGCAAGCGATCAGGCCGAGACGCGAGGGATGGTCTCATCGCTGCGCAGGGTGAAGATCTCGTAGCCGGTGTCGGTGACCAGCAGGGTGTGCTCCCACTGGGCCGACAGCTTGCGGTCCTTGGTGATCGCGGTCCAGCCGTCGCCCAGCACCTTGGTGTCGGCCTTGCCCTGGTTGATCATCGGTTCGATGGTGAAGGTCATGCCGGCCTTGAGTTCCATGCCGGTACCGGCGCGGCCGTAGTGCAGGATCTGCGGTTCTTCGTGGAACACCTTGCCGATACCGTGGCCACAGAACTCACGCACCACCGAGAAGCCGTTCTTTTCCGCGTGCTTCTGGATGATTTCACCGATGTCGCCCAGGCGGCAGCCGGGTTTGACGATCTCGATGGCCTTGTACATGCATTCCTGGGTGATCTGCGACAGGCGCTCGGCCCAGACCGGCACGGTGCCGACGTGGAACATCTTGCTGGTGTCGCCGTGGTAGCCATCCTTGATGACGGTGACGTCGATGTTCACCGTGTCACCATCCTTGAGCGGCTTGTCGCCCGGGATGCCGTGGCAGACCACGTGGTTGACCGAGGTGCAGATCGACTTCGGGAAACCCTTGTAGTTGAGCGGGGCGGGGATGGCCTGCTGCACGTTGACGATATAGTCGTGGCAGATACGGTCCAGCTCCTCGGTGGTGACACCGGGCTTGACGTGTTCACCGATCATTTCCAGTACATCGGCAGCCAGGCGGCCAGCGACACGCATTTTTGCGATGTCCTCGGGGGTTTTGAGGGTGACGGTCATACAGGCTCTCTTTTACGCGCCGGGCGCGAATAAACACGGAATGGGGCGAAAACGGCGGGGCCGCGATGGCTGGCCCGGGGTTTCAGTACCCTTAAAAGCGTGATTCTACCAGACGCAAGGGGTAAACCATGAGCATCCGGCTATCGCTTCTCTCTATAAGCTGGGGCCATTCTGGCCCGAATCCAGGGCGCGCGCAAAAGCCCGGGAGGGGAAATGCGAATGCAGGTTTCGTTTTGGCCGTTGTTGTGGTATAAAATGCGCCGCTTTCCGGGGATAGCCCCGCGAAGCTTAAATCCACACACGTGTCGACACGATGACCTGGGTGCCTTCAGCTGATGCTGCTGGTTGGTCATTGGGATACGTGGAGGCCAAACCCGACTTATCAAGGAACTATCATGTCCCAAGTCAACATGCGCGATATGCTGAAGGCCGGTGTGCACTTCGGTCACCAGACCCGTTACTGGAACCCGAAAATGGGCAAGTACATTTTCGGCGCGCGTAACAAGATCCACATCATCAACCTTGAAAAAACCCTGCCGATGTTCAACGAAGCTCTGACTTTCGTAGAACGCCTGGCCCAGGGCAAAAACAAGATTCTGTTCGTCGGCACCAAGCGTTCCGCCGGCAAGATCGTTGCTGAAGAAGCAGCACGTTGCGGTTCGCCGTACGTCGATCACCGCTGGTTGGGCGGCATGCTGACCAACTTCAAAACCATCCGTGCTTCGATCAAGCGTCTGCGTGACCTGGAAATCCAGGCCGAAGACGGTACTTTCGCCAAGCTGACCAAGAAAGAGGCGCTGATGCGCACTCGCGACCTGGAAAAGCTCGATCGTTCCCTGGGTGGTATCAAGGACATGGGCGGTCTGCCTGATGCACTGTTCGTGATCGACGTTGACCACGAGCGCATCGCGATCACCGAAGCCAACAAGCTGGGCATCCCGGTTATCGGCGTAGTCGATACCAACAGCAGCCCGGAAGGCGTTGACTACATCATCCCAGGCAACGATGACGCCATCCGCGCCATCCAGTTGTACATGGGTTCGATGGCTGATGCTGTGATCCGTGGCCGCAACAACAACGGTGGCGGTACCGTCGAGTTCGCTACTGAAGAAGCTCCGGTCGCCGCAGCTGAGTAATTGACGCCCTGGCGTTGACTCAGTAAGCAAAAAGGGGGCTTGGCCCCCTTTTTGCCACCTCGAAAACCGTTGGTTGCTGGTACCGCTACAGCCTTTGTAATGTGTAGCCGCTACAACGGGATCGGGAAGAATTGAACGCCCGTTCGATCGGGTGGAATGGTTGATAACCTATCCAAGAGGAATTTTGAAATGGCAGAGATTACTGCAGCGTTGGTCAAAGAACTGCGCGAGCGTACCGGCGAAGGCATGATGGACTGCAAGAAAGCCTTGACCAAGGCTGGCGGCGACATCGAAAAAGCCATTGATGACATGCGCGCTTCGGGCGCCATCAAGGCTGCCAAGAAAGCCGGCAACATTGCCGCTGAAGGCGCCATCGCAATCAAGGGCGACGGCACTGCTGCCGTGATCCTGGAAGTGAACTCGCAGACCGACTTCCTGGCTCTGCAAGATGACTTCAAGGCTTTCGTTGCTGCCAGCGTTGAAAAAGCCTTCGCTGACAAGCTGACCGACGCAGCTCCGCTGATCGCCGCCCAGGAATCGGCACGTGAAGCACTGGTTGCCAAAGTGGGCGAAAACGTCAACATCCGTCGCCTGGCGCGGATCGAAGGTGATGTGGTCGGCGCTTACCTGCACGGCAACAAGATCGGTGTGGTTGTGGCCCTCAAAGGCGGCAACGAAGACCTGGCCAAAGACGTTGCCATGCACGTTGCGGCAACCAACCCTGAGTTCCTGCTGCCATCGCAGGTCTCCGCTGAAGCCATTGAGCGCGAAAAAGGCGTTTTCCTGAGCCTCAACGAAGACAAGATCAAAGGCAAGCCAGCTGAAATCGTTGAAAAAATGGTCAGCGGCCGTATCAGCAAGTTCCTGGCCGAAGCCAGCCTGGTTGAGCAAGCTTTCGTCAAGAACCCGGAAGTCACCGTCGGTGCCCTGGTCAAGAAAGCCGGCGCTGAAATCGTTTCCTTCACTTACTTCAAAGTAGGTGATGGCATCGAGAAGCCAGTGGACAACTTCGCTGAAGAAGTTGCTGCTCAGCTGGCTGCCAACAAGTAAAAGACGGTTTTCAACTGTCGACCCAAGAGGCTGCCCGCTCACGCGCGCAGCCTCTTTTCAAATGGGAGGAGAGGTTTCTCTTTTTCCATTCGGAACCGACTTACAAGGTTGTGTTCTGATGGCGCTGTAGCAGCGCCAAGCTAGAGTAAGCGCAGGCTGCAAACAGCTCGCAAGTTTTTTTAAACGCCGCAGGAGAGATTCGCAATGGCTCAGCAGGGCAGTGGCTATCAAGCTCGCTATAAACGCATTCTACTCAAACTTAGCGGCGAGGCCCTGATGGGCTCGGAAGAGTTCGGGATCGACCCGAAGGTTCTGGATCGCATGGCGCTGGAAGTCGGCCAACTGGTCGGCATCGGTGTCCAGGTCGGTCTGGTGATTGGCGGTGGCAACCTGTTCCGCGGCGCCGCCTTGAGTGCCGCCGGGATGGACCGTGTCACCGGCGACCACATGGGCATGCTGGCCACCGTGATGAATGCACTGGCGATGCGCGACGCGCTGGAACGTGCGAATATCTCGGCCATCGTGATGTCGGCTATTTCCATGGTCGGCGTGACCGATCACTATGATCGCCGCAAGGCCATGCGTCACCTCAACGCCAAGGAAGTGGTGATCTTCGCGGCTGGTACCGGCAATCCGTTTTTCACCACGGATTCGGCAGCCTGCCTGCGTGCGATCGAAATCGACGCCGATGTGGTGCTCAAGGCGACCAAGGTCGATGGCGTTTACACCGCGGACCCATTCAAAGACCCGCATGCCGAGAAGTTCGATCATCTGACCTACGATGAAGTGCTGGATCGCAAGCTGGGTGTCATGGACCTCACCGCTATCTGCCTGTGCCGCGATCACAAGATGCCGCTGCGCGTATTTAACATGAACAAGCCCGGCGCCCTGCTGAACATCGTGCATGGCGGCGCTGAAGGAACCCTGATCGAGGAAGGTCAACAATGATCAACGAAATCAAGAAAGACGCTCAAGAGCGCATGAAGAAGTCCCTGGAATCCCTGGCCCATGCATTTGGCCGGATTCGTACCGGGCAGGCTCACCCAAGCATCCTGGAAGGCGTCATGGTGCCTTATTACGGCACTGACACCCCGATCAAGCAGGTCGCCAACATCACCGTCAAGGACGCGCGCACCCTGCAGGTCGTGGCGTTCGAGCGCAACATGCTCGGTGCCGTGGACAAGGCGATCGGCAGCGCCGGCCTGAACCTCAACCCGACCAATCTGGGCGAGCTGCTGCTGATCTCGATGCCGGCGCTGACCGAAGAAACCCGTCGTGGTTTCACCAAGCAAGCGCGCGAAGAAGCGGAAAACGCTCGCATTGCCGTGCGTAACATTCGTCGCGATGTGCTGGGTGACCTGAAGGATCTGGTCAAGGAAAAAGAGATCAGTGAAGACGAAGAACGTCGTGCGGCTGACGATATCCAGAAGCTGACCGACAAGTTCGTGGCGGAAATCGAAGTTGCCGTGAAGCAAAAAGAAGCGGACCTGATGGCCGTTTAAGGGTCAGGACGCTTCCATGGAAAAGACCAAGCAGGCTGTGCCGTCCTCGGTACCGCGCCATGTTGCAATCATCATGGACGGCAATAACCGCTGGGCCAAGAAACGCTTTTTGCCCGGTGTTGCCGGGCACAAGGCTGGCGTCGACGCGGTGCGCGCCGTCATTGAAGTGTGTGCCGAGGCCGGGGTCGAGGTACTGACCCTGTTCGCGTTCTCCAGCGAGAACTGGCAGCGTCCCGCCGACGAAGTCAGCGCCTTGATGGACCTGTTCTTCAAGGCGCTGCGCCGCGAGGCCAAGCGTCTCAACGAGAACAATATAAGCCTGCGGATCATTGGCGACCGCTCGCGCTTTCACCCCGAGCTGCAAGCGGCAATGCGCGATGCGGAAGCGGCGACGGCCGGCAGCAATCGCTTCATTCTGCAGATTGCCGCCAACTATGGCGGGCAGTGGGATATCGCCCAGGCGGCTCAGCGTCTGGCCCGTGAAGTACAGGCCGGGCATCTGCGTCCGGACGATATTACCCCCGAGCTGCTGCAGACCTGTCTGGCCACCGGCGACCTGCCGTTGCCGGACCTGTGCATCCGTACCGGTGGCGAACATCGCATCAGCAATTTCCTGTTGTGGCAGTTGGCCTATGCCGAGCTGTATTTCTCCGACCTGTTCTGGCCGGACTTCAAACACGAAGCCATGCGCAACGCGCTGGCCGATTTTGCTTCCCGCCAGCGTCGTTTCGGTAAAACGAGCGAACAGGTCGAAGCAGGAGCCCGGGTTTAATGCTCAAGCAACGCATCATCACGGCACTCATTCTCCTGCCCATTGCCTTGTGCGGGTTCTTCCTGCTCGAGGGCGCAGGCTTTGCGCTGTTCATCGGCCTGGTCGTCACCCTGGGCGCCTGGGAATGGGCGCGCCTGGCGGGGTTTGAAGCGCAGCCGGCCCGCGTGGCCTATGCGGCGCTGGTCGCGGTGCTGTTGTTCTTCATGTACATCCTGCCCAACCTCGCACCCTGGGTGCTGGGGGCGGCGGTATTGTGGTGGGGGTTGGCGGCGTTCCTGGTGCTGACCTACCCGCGCACCAGCGCGCACTGGTCGACCACCGCCAGCAAGCTGGTGATCGGTTTCCTGATCCTGCTGCCGGCCTGGCAAGGCCTGATCCTGATCAAGCAGGAACCGTTGGGCAACTGGTTGATCATGGCGGTGATGGTCCTGGTCTGGGGCGCCGATATCGGTGCCTACTTTTCTGGCAAGGCCTTCGGCAAGCGCAAGCTGGCGCCGTCGGTCAGCCCGGGCAAGAGTTGGGAAGGCGCCTACGGCGGCCTGGCCTTGAGCCTGGTGATCACCGCGGTGGTCGGGGTCGTGCGCGGTTGGGGCGTCGGGCAGATGATTGCCAGTCTGCTTGGGGCGGCGCTGATCGTGGTGATTTCGGTGGTCGGTGACTTGACCGAAAGCATGTTCAAGCGTCAGTCGGGGATCAAGGACAGCAGCAACCTGCTGCCCGGGCATGGCGGCATTCTTGATCGGATCGATAGCCTGACGGCGGCGATTCCGACCTTTGCCGTACTCCTGTGGATCGCTGCATCGTGAGCCGCCCACAGCAAATTACCGTACTCGGTGCCACCGGCTCCATCGGCCTGAGCACCCTGGATGTCATCGCGCGTCACCCGCAGCGTTACCAGGCCTTTGCCTTGAGCGGTTTCAGCCGCCTGGCGGAACTCTTTGCCCTGTGCATGCGGCATCGCCCGCGCTATGCGGTGGTGCCCGAGGCGTCCGCGGCGCGTGGTTTGCAGCAACAACTGCGTGACGCGGGCCTGGCGACCGAAGTGCTGGTGGGGGAGGCGGGCCTGTGCCAGATCGCCGCTGATCCCGAAGTTGATGCGGTGATGGCGGCGATCGTCGGCGCGGCCGGTTTGCGTCCTACGCTGGCGGCGGTCGAAGCCGGCAAGAAGATCTTGCTGGCCAACAAGGAGGCGCTGGTGATGACTGGTGCACTCTTTATGCAGGCGGTGCGCAAGAGCGGTTCGGTGCTGTTGCCGATCGACAGTGAACACAATGCGATTTTCCAGTGCCTGCCCCAGGATCACGCCCGTGGCCTGGCGGCGGTCGGCGTGCGGCGAATCCTGCTGACCGCCTCGGGTGGTCCGTTCCGGCAGACGCCGCTGGGTGAGCTGGCCGATGTCACCCCCGAGCAGGCGTGCGCCCATCCCACCTGGTCGATGGGGCGCAAGATCTCGGTCGACTCGGCGAGTATGATGAACAAGGGGCTGGAACTGATCGAGGCTTGCTGGCTGTTCGATGCCAAACCGTCCCAGGTCGAAGTGGTGATCCACCCGCAGAGTGTGATTCACTCCCTGGTCGACTACGTGGATGGTTCGGTTCTGGCCCAATTGGGGAACCCGGACATGCGCACGCCGATCGCCAATGCCCTGGCCTGGCCTGAGCGGATCGACTCCGGCGCGGCGCCGCTGGACCTGTTTGCCGTGGCGCGCCTGGACTTCCAGGCCCCGGATGAGCAGCGTTTCCCTTGTCTGCGCCTGGCCCGTGAATCTGCCGAGGCCGGAGGCAGTGCGCCGGCGATGTTGAATGCGGCGAATGAGGTGGCGGTAGCGGCATTTCTCGAACGGCGCATCCGCTACCTTGAGATCGCGAGTATCATCGAGGACGTTTTAAACCTGGAGCCGGTGGTTGCGGTCAATGAGCTCGACGCGGTATTCGCGGCAGACGCCAAGGCCAGGACTCTGGCCGAGCAATGGCTGAGTCGCCACGGGCGATGAATCTGGCGTAGCCTTCGGGGCTGTCGGCACCTGGGATTGCGGAGAAAGTAAATGAGCGCGCTCTATATGATAGTCGGCACCCTGGTGGCCCTGGGTGTGCTGGTGACCTTCCACGAATTCGGCCATTTCTGGGTGGCCCGTCGTTGCGGCGTCAAGGTCCTGCGTTTTTCCGTGGGCTTCGGCATGCCGCTGCTGCGTTGGCACGATCGCCAGGGCACCGAGTTCGTGGTCGCCGCGATTCCGTTGGGCGGCTACGTGAAAATGCTCGACGAGCGCGAGGCTGAAGTCCCGCCGGAGCTGCTCGACCAGGCCTTCAATCGCAAGTCGGTGCGCCAGCGTATCGCAATCGTCGCCGCCGGCCCGATTGCCAACTTTCTCCTGGCCATCGTGTTTTTCTGGGGCCTGGCGATGCTGGGCAGCCAGCAGGTGCGTCCGGTCATCGGTACCGTGGAAAGCGGTAGCCTGGCCGAGAAGGCCGGGTTGAGCAGCGGTCAGGAAATCGTCGCCGTCGATGGCGAGCCGACCACCGGTTGGGGCGCGGTCAATCTTCAGTTGGTGCGTCGCCTGGGGGAAAGCGGCACCCTGCAGTTGCGGGTCCGTGAGCCTGGCTCGACGGCCGACTCGCCCCGCGAACTGGCACTGGACCATTGGCTGCAAGGCGCCGACGAGCCCGATCCAATCAAGTCTCTGGGGATTCGCCCATGGCGTCCGGCGCTGGCGCCGGTGCTGGCCGAACTCGATCCGAAGGGCCCGGCCCAGGCCGCCGGCCTCAAGACCGGCGACCGCCTGTTGGCGGTGAATGACCAGCCCCTGAACGATTGGCAGCAGGTGGTGGATTGGGTCCGTGTACGTCCTGATACCAAAATTGTGCTGCACGTCGAGCGTGATGGTGCTCAAATCGACGTCCCGCTGACCCTGGCCAGCCGCGGCGAAGGCAAGGCGGCGAGCGGTTACCTGGGGGCCGGCGTCAAGGCGGTGGACTGGCCGCCGGAGATGGTTCGAGAGGTCAGCTACGGGCCTCTGGCGGCGATTGGCGAAGGTGCTCGACGCACTTGGACCATGAGCGTCCTGACCCTGGACTCGCTGAAGAAAATGTTGTTCGGCGAGCTCTCGGTAAAAAACTTGAGTGGACCGATAACCATTGCTAAAGTGGCGGGCGCTTCGGCCCAGTCGGGCGTCGCTGATTTCCTGAATTTCCTGGCTTATCTGAGTATCAGCCTCGGGGTTCTGAATTTGTTGCCCATCCCGGTACTGGATGGGGGGCATTTGCTGTTTTATCTGATCGAGTGGGCGCGTGGTCGTCCCTTGTCGGATCGGGTGCAAGGTTGGGGGATTCAGATCGGTATCAGTTTGGTGGTTGGGGTGATGTTGCTTGCCCTGGTCAACGATCTGGGTCGACTGTAACGCTTCGCGAAAATTGCGAATCTGCCGCATTGTGCGGCAGTTTGTTTATTGCCAGTTGGAATAAGAAAGGACTTCATGAAACGTCTGCTGCTAACTGCGGTTCTCACCGTATTGATGATCGCCGAAGTTCACGCCGAGTCCTTCACTATCTCCGATATTCGTGTCAATGGCCTCCAGCGGGTATCCGCTGGTAGCGTGTTTGGCGCGTTACCGTTGAATGTCGGGGAGCAAGCGGATGACCGTCGCCTGGTGGAATCCACTCGCGCGCTGTTCAAAACCGGTTTCTTCCAGGATATCCAGCTGGGGCGCGAAGGTAACGTCCTGGTCATCACGGTCGTTGAACGACCTTCGGTGGCCAGCATCGATATCGAAGGCAACAAGGCGATCTCGACTGACGACTTGATGAAGGGGCTGAAGCAGTCCGGCCTGGCCGAGGGTGAAATCTTCCAGCGTGCGACCCTTGAAGGTGTGCGTAACGAACTTCAGCGTCAGTATGTGGCCCAAGGCCGCTACTCGGCCGAGGTCGAGACCGAAGTCGTTCCCGAGCCGCGTAACCGCGTGGGCTTGAAGATCAAGATCAACGAAGGCACCGTCGCCGCGATCCAGCACATCAACGTGGTGGGTAACTCGGTATTCAAGGACGAAGACCTGATCGATCTGTTCGAACTCAAGACCACCAACTGGCTGTCGTTCTTCAAGAACGATGACAAGTATGCCCGCGAAAAGCTCTCCGGTGACCTGGAGCGCCTGCGTTCCTACTACCTGGACCGCGGCTATATCAACATGGATATCGCCTCGACCCAGGTGTCCATCACCCCGGACAAGAAAAGCGTCTATATCACGGTCAACGTCACCGAAGGCCAGAAGTACAAGGTCCGCGACGTGAAGCTCAGTGGTGACCTGAAGGTGCCGGAAGACCAGGTCAAGTCCCTGCTGCTGGTGGAGAAGGGCCAGGTGTTCTCGCGCAAGCTGATGACCACCACCTCGGAACTGATCACCCGCCGCCTGGGTAACGACGGCTACACTTTCGCCAACGTCAACGGCGTACCGACGCCGCACGATGACGATCACACCGTCGATATCACCTTCGTGGTCGACCCGGGCAAGCGTGCCTACGTCAACCGTATCAACTACCGTGGCAACACCAAGTCCGCGGACGAAGTGCTGCGTCGTGAAATGCGTCAGATGGAAGGCGGTTGGGCTTCCACCTACCTGATCGACCAGTCCAAGACCCGTCTTGAACGCCTGGGCTTCTTCAAGGAAGTCAACGTCGAAACCCCGGCTGTTCCGGGTGTCGATGACCAGGTTGACGTGAACTACACCGTGGAAGAGCAAGCCTCGGGTTCGATTACCGCCAGCGTCGGTTTTGCCCAGAGCGCCGGTCTGATCCTGGGCGGTTCGATCACCCAGAACAACTTCCTCGGTACCGGTAACAAGGTCAGCATCGGCCTGACCCGCAGCCAGTACCAGAGCCGCTATAACTTCGGTTATGTCGACCCCTACTGGACGCCGGACGGTGTCAGCCTGGGCTACAACGTGTTCTACCGCACCACTGACTACAGCGAACTCGATGTCAGCGTTGCCAGCTATGCCGTGGACAGCCTGGGTGCTGGCGTCAGCGTCGGTTACCCGATCAACGAGACATCGCGCCTGACCTTCGGCCTGACGGCCCAGCAGGACAAGATCCAGACCGGCCAGTACACCGTCGACGAAATCTTCAACTTCGTTAACACCCAGGGCGACGAGTTCCTGAACTACAAGGCCTCCCTCGGCTGGTCGGATTCGACCCTGAACAAAGGCGTCCTGGCGACCCGTGGTCACTCCCAGAGCCTGACCCTGGAAAGTACCATCCCAGGCAGTGACCTGTTGTTCTTCAAACTCGACTACCGTGGTCAGGTATTCCAGCCGTTGAGCGACACCTACACCATGCGTTTCCATACCGAATTGGGTTACGGCGACGGCTATGGTTCGACCAACGGCCTGCCGTTCTATGAGAACTACTACGCTGGTGGTTTCAACTCGGTACGTGGTTTCAAGGACAGTACCCTGGGCCCACGTGGTACGCCAAGTCGCGGTGTGGATGTGACCGGTAACGCCGGTACGATTGCCGATACCAGCACGAATCCATTGCCGTTCGGTGGTAACGTACTGATTCAAGGTGGTGCGGAGCTGTTGTTCCCGCTGCCATTCGTGAAAGACCAGCGTTCGCTGCGCACCTCGCTGTTCTGGGACGTGGGTAACGTATTCGACTCCAAGTGCGAACAGGTCCGTAACACCAATGGCACGCTGTCGCAGACGCAGTGCAACGACATCAGTTTCAGCAATATGGCCAGTTCCGTGGGTGTTGGCGTGACCTGGGTAACCGCCCTGGGGCCATTGAGTTTTGCCCTGGCCGTGCCGGTCAAAGAGCCTAATAACGCTGAAACCCAGGTGTTCCAATTCTCCCTCGGTCAGACCTTCTAACGGCCTGACCCTAGATAACGACAACGGATTTTGTAGGAGTTTATTGTGCGTAAGTTGACTCAACTGGTTCTGCTGGCCACTGTTCTGGTAGCGACCCCGGCCTTTGCCGAAATGAAAATCGCGGTCCTGAACTATCAGATGGCCCTGCTGGAATCCGACGCAGCCAAGAAGTACGCCGTCGATGCCGAGAAGAAGTTCGGTCCGCAACTGACCAAGCTCCAGGCCCTGGAAAGCAGTGCCAAGGGTATCCAGGATCGTCTGGTGGCCGGTGGCGACAAGATGCAGCAGGGCGAACGCGAGCGTCTGGAGCTGGAATTCAAGCAAAAGGCCCGTGATTTCCAGTTCCAGTCCAAGGAACTGAACGAGCAAAAAGCCGTTGCTGACCGCGAGATGCTCAAGCAGCTCAAGCCCAAGCTGGATAGCGCCGTGGAAGAAGTCATCAAGAAAGGTGCCTTTGACCTGGTGTTCGAGCGTGGCGCCGTGATCGATGTCAAACCGCAGTACGACATCACCCGCCAGGTGATCGAGCGCATGAACCAGCTGAAGTAATCCATGACAGCGACCATCAAGCTCGGCCAATTGGCCGAGATCCTCGGTGCCACCCTACGTGGCAACGAGGAGAAACAAATCACTGGGCTAGCCACCTTGCAGGAGGCTGGCCCAGCTCAGTTGAGCTTTCTGGCAAATCCCCAGTACCGCAAATACCTCACTGACAGCCAGGCCGGCGCCGTGTTGCTCAAGGCCGCCGACGCCGAAGGTTATGCCGGCGATGCGCTGGTGGTGGCTGATCCTTACCTGGCCTATGCGCGTATTTCGCACCTGTTCGATCCCAAGCCCAAAGCGCCTGCCGGGATTCACCCGAGCGCGGTGGTGGCTGCCGATGCCCAGGTCGATCCGACCGCCAGTATCGGTGCCTTTGCGGTGATCGAGAGCGCTGCGCGGATTGGTGCTGGCGTGACCATCGGCGCCCAGTGTTTTGTCGGTGCTCGCTGTGAAATCGGCGAAGGCGGCTGGCTGGCGCCACGGGTCACGCTTTACCACGACGTGCGCATCGGCAAGCGGGTGGTGATCCAGTCTGGTGCCGTGCTCGGCGGTGAAGGCTTCGGCTTCGCCAATGAAAAGGGTATTTGGCAGAAAATTGCCCAGATCGGTGGCGTGACCGTCGGTGATGATGTGGAGATCGGCGTCAATACCGCCATCGACCGCGGT
The DNA here is from genome assembly GCF_013385425.1 of Pseudomonas gingeri. Lineage (GTDB taxonomy): Bacteria > Pseudomonadota > Gammaproteobacteria > Pseudomonadales > Pseudomonadaceae > Aquipseudomonas > Aquipseudomonas gingeri_D. The sequence continues at coordinate 192,330 of NZ_JACAQA010000005.1, forward strand.
GCCCTGGCCGACACGATCATTGGCAACGGGGTCAAGCTCGACAACCAGATTCAGATCGCCCACAACGTTCAGGTCGGCGATCACACGGCCATGGCCGCCTGCTGCGGGATTTCCGGCAGCACCAAGATCGGCAAGCACTGCATGCTCGCCGGTGGCGTCGGCCTGGTGGGGCATATCGAGATTTGCGACAACGTCTTCCTGACCGGGATGACCATGGTCACCCACTCGATTACCGAGCCGGGTGCCTATTCTTCCGGTACGGCGATGCAGCCGGCCGCCGAGTGGCGCAAGAGCGCGGCGCGTATTCGCCAGCTCGACGACATGGCCCGGCGCCTGCGGCAGCTGGAAAAGCGGGTAGGCGACGTGACCCCGGACGGTAATGCTTCATCAGATGGCTGATACCATTTTCCATATCAAGTAGCCGCCTGGGTTTGTACGCAAGCTGCCTTCTTGATTTGCTAGAGGAGCCGCGCGTGGCGCGCTCCCACTCTTTACTACAGGCTTCCCCACGAAATGATGGACATCAAAGAGATTCGCGAATACCTGCCTCACCGTTACCCGTTCCTGCTGGTGGACCGGGTGGTGGAACTGGATGTCGAGGCCCAGCGCATTCGTGCCTACAAGAATGTCAGCATCAACGAGCCTTTCTTCAACGGCCACTTCCCGGCGCACCCGATCATGCCGGGCGTGCTGATTATCGAAGCCATGGCCCAGGCTGCCGGCATCCTCGGTTTCAAGATGCTCGACGTGAAGCCTTCCGACGGTACCCTGTACTACTTCGTCGGCTCCGACAAGCTGCGTTTCCGCCAGCCGGTACTGCCGGGCGACCAGTTGATCCTCGAAGCCAAGTTCATCAGCTGCAAGCGCAAGATCTGGAAGTTCGAGTGCCAGGCTTCGGTTGACGGCAAGCCGGTCTGCTCGGCCGAGATCATCTGTGCGGAACAGAAAGTATGAGTTTGATTGACCCTCGCGCAATCATCGATCCCACGGCCGTACTGGCCGAGGGCGTTGAGGTCGGCCCCTGGTCGATCGTCGGCGCAGGTGTGGAAATCGGCGAGGGGACAGTGATCGGGCCGCATGTGATTCTCAAGGGCCCGACCCGGATCGGCAAACACAACCGCATCTACCAGTTTTCCTCGGTAGGCGAAGACACGCCCGATCTCAAGTACAAAGGCGAAGAGACGCGCCTGGTCATTGGTGACCACAACGTTATCCGCGAAGGTGTGACCATCCACCGGGGCACGGTACAGGATCGCTCGGAAACCACCCTGGGCGACCACAACCTGATCATGGCCTACGCCCATATCGGTCACGACAGCGTGATCGGCAACCACTGCATCCTGGTCAACAACACGGCATTGGCCGGGCATGTGCACATGGGGGATTGGGCGATCCTCTCGGGGTTCACCCTGGTCCATCAGTTCTGCCATATCGGCGCCCACAGCTTTTCCGGCATGGGCACCGCCATCGGCAAGGATGTTCCTGCCTATGTCACGGTCTTCGGCAACCCCGCCGAAGCCCGTAGCATGAACTTCGAAGGCTTGCGTCGGCGTGGTTTCAGCGAGGAAGTGCTCCACGCCCTGCGCCGGGCCTACAAGGTGGTGTACCGCCAGGGGCTGACGGTGGAACAAGCCATCGCCGAGCTGGCCGAACCTGCCGCGCAGTACCCGGAAGTGGCGGTGTTTCTCGATTCGATCCAGTCCTCGACCCGCGGCATCACCCGCTGATCATGGCGACTTTGCGAATTGCGCTGGTCGCCGGGGAAGCCTCCGGCGACATTCTCGGCTCTGGTCTGATGCGGGCGCTCAAGGCCAAGCATCCTGAAGTCGAGTTTATCGGGGTCGGTGGCCCGCTGATGCAGGCCGAAGGCCTGGTTTCCTATTTCCCCATGGAGCGGCTGTCGGTGATGGGCCTGGTGGAAGTGCTCGGCCGTCTGCCTGAGCTGCTCAAGCGCCGCAAATTGCTGATCCAGACGCTGATTGCCGAAAAGCCCGATGTGTTTATTGGCATCGATGCGCCGGATTTCACCCTGAATATCGAACTCAAGCTGCGCCGTGCCGGGATCAAGACCGTGCATTACGTCAGTCCGTCGGTCTGGGCCTGGCGGCAGAAGCGGGTGCTGAAGATCCGCGAAGGCTGTGACCTGATGCTGACGCTGTTCCCTTTCGAAGCGCGCTTCTATGAAGAGAAGGGCGTGCCGGTGCGGTTTGTCGGGCATTCCCTGGCCGACGCCATCCCCTTGCAGGCCGACCGTGGGCAGGCGCGGGCCGAACTCGGCTTGCCGGACGGTCCGTTGGTGGCGCTGATGCCGGGCAGTCGTGGCGGCGAAGTCGGGCGCCTGGGCGGCTTGTTCCTCGATACCGCGCAACGCCTGCGGGAGATGCACCCCGCTATCCGTTTTGTCATGCCCTGCGCCAGCCCGCAACGGCGTACCCAGATCGAGGCCTTGCTGGTGGGGCGCGATCTGCCGCTGACCCTGCTCGACGGCCAGTCCCACAAGGCCCTGGCCGCCTGCGACGCGGTGTTGATCGCCTCGGGTACGGCGACGCTGGAGGCCCTGCTGTACAAGCGTCCGATGGTGGTCGCCTATCGTCTGGCGCCACTGACCTTCTGGATTCTCAAGCGGCTGGTAAAAAGCCCCTACATCTCCTTGCCCAACCTGCTGGCCCAGCGTTTGCTGGTGCCCGAGCTGTTGCAGGATGACGCAACCCCCGAGGCCCTGGCGCAGACCCTGTCGCCGCTGATCGAGGGCGGCGAAGAGCAGACCCGGGGCTTCGACGAAATCCATCGCACCTTGCGCCTGGATGCCTCGAACCAGGCCGCCGACGCAGTGTTGAAGCTGATCGGCAAAACCGTATGAGTAGCGTGAAAATGCAGATGGGATTGGACTTCACCCTGGTGGCCGATGCCGAAGACCTGGTGGCCGGTGTCGACGAAGTCGGTCGTGGCCCGCTTTGCGGCGCGGTTGTGACTGCGGCGGTGATCCTCGATCCCAAGCGCCCGATCCTCGGCCTCAACGACTCGAAGAAACTCACCGAGGCCCGGCGCGAAAAGCTCTACGACGAAATCCGCGAAAAGGCCCTGAGCTGGTGTATCGCCCGCGCCGAAGTCGAGGAAATCGATGAACTGAACATTCTGCATGCCACCATGCTGGCAATGCAGCGGGCGGTCGAAGGCCTGCATATCCAGCCCAAGCTGGCGATGATCGACGGCAACCGTTGCCCGAAGTTGCCGATGCCAGCCGAAGCGGTGGTCAAGGGCGATAGCAAGGTGCCGGCGATCGCGGCGGCGTCAATCCTGGCCAAGGTCAGCCGTGATCGTGAAATGGCAGCTGTCGAATTGATCTACCCGGGTTATGGCATCGGCGGGCATAAGGGCTATCCGACACCGGTGCACCTGGAAGCCTTGCAGCGGCTGGGGCCGACACCGATTCACCGGCGTTCGTTCGCACCGGTACGGCTGGCCTATGAGGCTCATGGGCGGTCCGGCGAACTTTAACGCTGCTGATGTTTTAGCCAAGGCCCGGTACAATCCGGGCCTTGTTGTTTCTACAGATTAGACAGGATCACTATGCCGGCTTCATTCGTTCATCTACGCCTGCACACTGAGTACTCCCTGGTCGACGGCCTGGTTCGGATCAAGCCGCTGGTCAAGGCCCTGAACGGCCTGAACATGCCCGCCGTGGCGGTGACCGACCAGAACAACATGTGTTCCCTGGTCAAGTTCTACAAGGCCGCCATGGGCGCCGGGATCAAGCCGATCTGCGGCGCCGACCTTTGGCTGTCGAACAAGGATCCCGATGCCCCGCTGAGCCGCATCAGCCTGCTGGCGATGAACGGCGTCGGCTACCGCAACATCACCGAGCTGATTTCCCGTGGCTATATCGATGGCCAGCGCAACGGCATGGTCATCATCGAGCGCGAGTGGGTGGCCGAGGCCAGCGAAGGCGTGATCATGCTTTCGGCGGCCAAGGAGGGTGAGATCGGCATGGCCCTGCTCGGCGACAACGCCGCTGAAGCCGAAGCCCTGGCCCGCGAATGGATGGCGGTGTTCCCGGACCGCTTCTACCTGGAAGTCCAGCGCACCAACCGTCCCAATGACGAAGAACAGTTGCATGGCGCCGTGGCCCTGGCCGACAAGCTGGGTGCGCCGCTGGTGGCGACCAACGATGTACGCTTTATCAAGCAGGAAGACTTCGAGGCCCACGAAACCCGCGTCTGCATCGGTGAGGGCCGGGCCCTCGACGATCCGCGCCGTTCGAAGAACTACAGCGACCAGCAATACCTCAAAAGCGCCGAGGAAATGGCCGAGCTGTTCAGCGACCTGCCCGACGCCCTGGAAAACAGTGTCGAGATCGCCAAGCGCTGCAATATCGAAGTGAAGCTGGGCAAGCACTTCCTGCCCAACTTCCCGATCCCCGATGGCATGACCATCGACGAATATTTCCGCAAGGTGTCCTTCGACGGCCTCGAAGAACGCCTGTCGGTCCTGCTGCCCAGGGACACCACCGAAGACTATGAAGCCAAGCGCCAGGTCTATGTCGACCGGCTGAATTTCGAGCTGGATATCATTATCCAGATGGGTTTCCCCGGTTACTTCCTGATCGTGATGGACTTTATCCAGTGGGCCAAGAGCAATGGCGTGCCCGTGGGTCCTGGCCGGGGGTCGGGTGCCGGTTCCCTGGTGGCCTATGTCCAGAAGATCACCGACCTCGACCCGCTGGAATATGACCTGCTGTTCGAACGTTTCCTCAACCCGGAACGGGTTTCCATGCCCGACTTCGACGTCGACTTCTGCATGGATGGGCGCGACCGGGTGATCGACTACGTGGCCGAGAAGTACGGCCGCAACGCCGTGAGCCAGATCATCACCTTCGGTTCCATGGCCGCCAAGGCGGTGGTGCGCGACGTGGCGCGGGTCCAGGGCAAGTCCTACGGCCTGGCGGATCGCCTGTCGAAGATGATCCCCTTCGAAGTCGGCATGACCCTGGAAAAAGCCTACGAGCAGGAAGAGATCCTGCGCGACTTCATCAAGGTCGATGAAGAAGCGGCGGAAATCTGGGAGATGGCGCGCAAGCTCGAAGGCGTGGTGCGTAACGTCGGTAAACACGCCGGTGGCGTGGTGATCGCGCCGACCAAGCTGACCGACTTCTCGCCGATCTACTGCGACGAGGAAGGCGACGGCCTGGTGACCCAGTTCGACAAGGACGACGTGGAGGCGGCCGGCCTGGTGAAGTTCGACTTCCTCGGCCTGCGGACCCTGACGATCATCGACTGGGCGCTGAAGACCATCAACCGTGATCGCGCCAAGGTCAACGAGCCACCGCTGGATATCGCCTTTATCCCGCTGGACGACAAGCCGACCTACAGCCTGTTGCAGAAGGCCGAGACCACGGCGGTGTTCCAGCTGGAATCCCGTGGCATGAAGGAGCTGATCAAGAAGCTCAAGCCCGACTGCCTGGAAGACCTGATCGCACTGGTGGCCCTGTTCCGTCCGGGGCCGCTGCAGTCCGGCATGGTGGACGACTTCATCAACCGCAAGCACGGCCGCGCCGAACTGGCGTACCCGCACTCCGATTACCAGTACGAAGGCCTCAAGCCGGTGCTGGCGCCGACCTACGGCATCATCCTGTATCAGGAACAGGTGATGCAGATCGCCCAGGTCATGGCCGGCTACACCCTCGGTGGCGCGGATATGCTGCGCCGGGCCATGGGTAAGAAAAAACCCGAGGAAATGGCCAAGCAGCGTGGCGGTTTCATCGAGGGTTGCGCCACCAACAATATTGATGCGGATCTGGCGGGTAACATCTTCGACCTGGTGGAGAAATTCGCCGGTTACGGTTTCAACAAGTCCCACTCCGCCGCCTACGGCCTGGTTTCCTACCAGACCGCCTGGCTGAAGGCCCACTACCCGGCGCCGTTCATGGCCGCGGTACTGTCGGCGGATATGCACAACACCGACAAGGTCGTGACCTTGATCGAGGAAGTGCGCACCATGAAGCTGCGCCTCGACGCGCCGGACGTGAACGCCTCGGAGTTCAAGTTCACGGTGAACGACGAAGGCCGGATCATCTATGGCCTCGGCGCGATCAAAGGCGTCGGCGAAGGGCCGGTGGAGGCGATCACCGAAGCACGCCAGGAGGGTCCGTTCAAGGACCTGTTCGATTTCTGTGCCCGGGTCGACCTCAAGCGCATCAACAAGCGCACCCTCGACGGCTTGATCCGTAGCGGGGCGCTGGATCGCCTTGGCCCGTATTTCCATGACGAGACCAAGGCCTACCAGGCCAATATCGACCGTAACCGCGCGGTGTTGCTGGCGGCGATGGAAGAGGCGATCAAGGCCGCCGAGCAGACCGCGCGGACCCACGACAGCGGCCATGCCGACCTGTTTGGCGGGCTGTTCGTCGAAGAAGATGCCGATGTCTACGCCAATCACCGCAAGGCCAAGGAACTGACCCTCAAGGAGCGGCTGAAGGGCGAGAAAGATACCCTCGGCCTCTACCTCACCGGTCACCCGATCGACGAGTACGAAGGCGAGATCCGCCGCTTTGCCCGTCAGCGCATCATCGACCTGAAGCCGGCCCGGGATACCCAGACAGTCGCCGGGATGATCATCAACCTGCGGGTGATGAAAAACAAAAAAGGCGACAAGATGGGCTTCATCACCCTCGACGACCGCTCGGCACGGATCGAGGCCTCGTTGTTCGCCGATGCCTTCATGTCGGCCCAGTCGCTGTTGCAGACCGATGCCATGGTGGTGGTCGAAGGCGAGGTCAGCAACGACGACTTCTCCGGCGGCCTGCGCCTGCGGGTCAAGCGGGTGATGAGCATGGAAGATGCGCGCACCAACCTGGCCGAAAGCCTGCGCCTGAAGCTGCAAAGTGCCGCGCTCAAGGGCGATCAACTGCGCTGGCTGGGGGAATTGCTCGGCAAGCACCGGGGGGCCTGCCCGATCACCCTGGAGTACACCGGCAGCGACGCCAAGGCCTTGTTGCAGTTCGGCGAGAGCTGGCGGATCGACCCGGCGGACAGTCTGATTCAGGCATTGCGTGACCAGTTCGGGCGAGACAACGTCTTCCTCCAATACCGTTAGGACGGTGGCGCACTTGGTGCGCGCCGACCTTGACCCTATTTTTAATCTCGACCTGAGCGCGCCATATCCCGTAAGGTAGGGCGCGATACAGATCAATCGGCCGGCCAGGCTGTGTAAAAACTACTGTGCTCGACCCAAGACGGATGCTTATGAACCCGAATTTTCTTGATTTCGAACAGCCGATCGCTGACCTGCAAGCCAAGATCGAAGAGCTGCGCTTGGTCGGTAACGACAATTCGCTGAATATCGGCGATGAGATCTCCCGCCTGCAGGACAAGAGCAACACGCTGACCGAAGATATCTTTGGCAAGCTGACCAGCTGGCAGATCGCGCGTCTGGCGCGTCACCCGCGTCGTCCGTATACCCTGGACTACATCAACCACATCTTCACCGAGTTCGACGAACTGCACGGCGATCGGCATTTCTCCGACGACGCGGCGATTGTCGGCGGTATTGCCCGCCTGGACGACCAGCCGGTGATGATTATCGGCCACCAGAAGGGCCGTGAAGTGCGCGAGAAGGTCCGTCGCAACTTCGGTATGCCGCGTCCGGAAGGCTACCGCAAGGCTTGCCGCCTGATGGAAATGGCCGAGCGCTTCAAGATGCCGATCCTGACCTTTATCGACACCCCGGGTGCCTACCCGGGCATCGACGCCGAAGAGCGCAACCAGAGCGAAGCGATTGCCTGGAACCTGCGGGTGATGGCGCGGCTGAAAACGCCGATCATCGCCACCGTGATCGGTGAGGGTGGTTCCGGCGGTGCCTTGGCCATCGGCGTGTGCGACCAGTTGAACATGCTGCAGTACTCGACTTACGCGGTGATTTCCCCGGAAGGCTGTGCTTCCATTCTGTGGAAAACCGCCGATAAAGCCCCGGACGCCGCCGAAGCCATGGGCATCACGGCCGAGCGCCTCAAGGGCCTGGGGATCGTCGACAAGGTGATTTCCGAGCCCCTGGGCGGCGCCCATCGCGATCCGGCCACGGCGGCGGCCTCGATTCGTGCCGAACTCAGCACGCAGTTGGCTATGCTGAAGAAGTTCGACAACGATGCGCTGCTGGCTCGTCGTTACGAGCGTCTGATGAGCTACGGTCTCTGATAGCGCGCGTTATCGTTCGTGAGCCAGCGCGGGGGGCAACCCATGCGTCAGCCTGATATCGATCTGCCTTCCAGGCTGCTCGAAGCCCTTTCGCCCTGGCGTAATGCCCAGACCTGGCGGATCGGCTTCTCCGGCGGCCTGGACTCCACCGTGCTGCTGCACCTGCTCGCCAGCCTGGCGAAAACCCGGCCCCTGCCCAGGATTGCCGCCTTGCATGTCCATCACGGGCTGCAGGCGGCGGCCGACGGCTGGCCGGCACATTGCCAGGCCGTCTGTGATGAACTCGGGATACCTTTGCAGGTGATCCGTGTCAGCGTGCAATTGGGCGCCAGTCTTGAGCGCGCCGCCCGCGATGCGCGTTACCTGGCCTTTGCCGGGGTCACCCAGTTGCACGACGTACTGCTCACCGCCCAGCATCGCGAAGACCAGGCCGAAACCCTGCTCTTTCGACTGCTGCGCGGCGCCGGGGTGCGTGGCCTGGCGGCCATGCCGGCGCAGCGCGAGGTCGGCGGCGGCTATCTGGTGCGGCCTCTGCTGGACGTTTCCCGGGCCGAGCTCGAGGGTTATGCCCGTCAGCACAAGCTGCGCTGGATCGAAGACCCGTCCAACAGTGACCAGCAGTTCTCGCGCAACTTCCTCCGTCACCGGGTTTTTCCCGGACTGACCGAGCGCTGGCCGCAAGCGGTGAGCAGCATGGTGCGCAGCGCCGCGCACCTGCGCGAGGCCCAGGAACTGCTCGACGAATTGGCTGAAGTCGACCTCGACGATGCCCTGGCGCATTCCCGGCACGTCTGGCTGGGCATACCGTCGCTGGCCCTCGACGCCTTGATCGACCTGTCTCCGGCCCGGCAGCGCAACGCCCTGCGGCATTGGCTGGCACCGCTGACCCGGCTGCCGGACAGCGACCATTGGGCTGGTTGGGACGATCTGCGCGATGCCGCCCATGATGCCCGGCCGAAATGGCGCCTGGCCGAGGGCGAGCTGCACCGTGCCGACGAGCATTTATGGTGGTTGAGCGGGTCCTGGTTGCGCCAGCCGTCGGCGGATATCGCCTGGAACTGCCCGAATCGACCGCTGGAGCTGCCGGACAATGGCGAACTGCTGGTGGTCGGCGAGGCACCGGCCGGTCCCTTGCAGGTTCGCTATCGTCAGGGTGGTGAGGTTTTGCACCTGCCGGACCGCGGACACCGCGATCTGAAGCGCCTGCTTAACGAAAGTGGGGTGCCCTGGTTTGTCCGCGGCCGATTGCCGCTGCTCTATCGAGGCGACGAATTGCTGGCCGTGGCGAACCTGCCGGGCCTGGACGGCGGGGCGTTGGGTGACTGGCATTTGCATTGGCAGCCACCTTCGAGCGATCAAGGTTTGAGCTGAAAGGCGCTTTCCGGTAGACTACGCTCCCTTCTTGATACAACTTCTGTGGATTGCCAGCAATTGCAGGAGTTGCCGATTACCAGGCTGTCTTTGCCGGGCGATTCCAAAAAATGTGTAGCGCGCACCGTACCGCGGGTTCAACCCTGCGGACCGTCTCAACGCAGCAGTTTTTCGAAAGGTGCACTGTGATGATCGCAGGTAATCGGGGGCTTCGGCCTTCCTTCGCTTTCCCCGGCGGCTCGGACCGCTTTAACGCAGACTTCTAGGGTTTTTCATGACGCGCTACATATTCGTCACGGGCGGTGTTGTTTCTTCATTGGGGAAAGGCATTGCCTCGGCTTCATTGGCGGCCATCCTGGAGGCGCGGGGACTGAAAGTCACCATGCTCAAGCTGGATCCGTACATCAACGTCGATCCGGGCACCATGAGCCCGTTCCAGCACGGTGAAGTCTTCGTCACCCACGACGGTGCCGAGACCGACCTGGACCTGGGTCACTACGAGCGGTTCATCCGCACGACCATGACCCAGAACAACAACTTCACCACGGGCCGTGTCTACGAGCACGTGCTGCGCAAGGAGCGTCGTGGTGATTACCTGGGCGCCACCATCCAGGTGATCCCGCACATCACCGACGAGATCAAGCGCCGCATCATCAAGGGCGCCGGCGATGCCGACGTGGCCCTGGTGGAAATCGGCGGCACGGTCGGCGACATCGAGTCGCAACCGTTCCTCGAGGCCATCCGCCAGTTGCGTTTCGAAGTCGGCGCCAAGCGCGCGATGCTGATGCACCTGACCCTGGTGCCGTACATCGCCACCGCCGGCGAAACCAAGACCAAGCCGACCCAGCACTCGGTCAAGGAGCTGCGCTCCATCGGCCTGCAGCCGGACGTGCTGGTCTGCCGTTCCGACCACCCGATCGATATCTCGTCGCGTCGCAAGATCGCCCAGTTCACCAACGTTGAAGAACGTGCGGTGATTGCGCTGGAAGACGCCGATACCATCTACAAGATCCCCGGCATCCTGCACTCCCAGGGCCTGGATGATTTCGTCGTCGAGCGTTTCGGCCTGCAATGTGGCGGTGCCGACCTGTCCGAGTGGGAAGCGGTGGTCGACGCCAAGCTGAACCCGGAACACGAAGTCACCATCGCCATGGTCGGCAAGTACATGGAGCTGCTGGATGCCTACAAATCGCTGATCGAAGCGATGAGTCACGCCGGCATCACCAACCGTACCAAGGTCAACCTGCGTTATATCGACTCCGAAGACATCGAAAACCAGGGCACCGCGCTGCTCGAAGGCGTTGACGCCATCCTGGTTCCTGGTGGTTTCGGCCTGCGTGGCGTGGAAGGCAAGATCACCGCCGTCCAGTACGCTCGCGAGAACAAGGTGCCGTACCTGGGTATCTGCCTGGGCATGCAAGTGGCGGTCATCGAGTTCGCCCGTAACGTGATGGGCTGGAAAGACGCCAACTCCACCGAGTTCGATCGCACCAGCGGTCACCCGGTGGTCGGCCTGATCACCGAGTGGGAAGATGCCACCGGCGTGGTCGAGACCCGTAGCGAAAGCTCCGACCTGGGCGGCACCATGCGCCTCGGTGCCCAGGATTGCCTGCTCGAAGCCGGATCCCTGGTGCACGATTGCTATGCCAAGGACGTGATCGTCGAGCGTCACCGTCACCGTTACGAAGTGAACAACAAGCTGCTGCCGCAGATCATCGAAGCCGGCCTGAAGATTTCCGGTCGCTCCGGTGATGGCTCGTTGGTGGAAGTGGTCGAGGCCCCGGATCATCCATGGTTCGTCGCTTGCCAGTTCCACCCCGAGTTCACCTCGACCCCGCGCGACGGCCATCCGCTGTTCAGCGGTTTCGTCAAGGCGGCCTTGGCTCAACACCAGAAGAACGCGTGATCTCGGAGAGATAAGAGCATGGCCCAAAAGATCATCCGCGTAGGCGACATCGAGATTGCCAACGACAAGCCGATGGTGCTGTTCGGCGGCATGAACGTACTGGAAAGCCGGGACATGGCGATGCAGGTCTGTGAAGAGTACGTGAAAGTGACCGAGAAACTCGGTATTCCTTACGTATTCAAGGCCAGCTTCGACAAGGCCAACCGTTCGTCCGTCACCTCTTACCGTGGCCCCGGCCTGGAAGAAGGGATGCGGATTTTCCAGGACATCAAGCAGGCGTTTGGCGTGCCGATCATTACCGACGTCCACGAGCCGGCCCAGGCCGCCGTGGTCGCCGAGGTCTGCGACATTATCCAGTTGCCGGCCTTCCTGTCGCGCCAGACCGACCTGGTGGTGGCCATGGCCAAGACCGGCGCGGTGATCAACATCAAGAAGGCCCAGTTCCTCGCGCCCCAGGAAATGAAACACATCCTGAGCAAGTGCGTGGAAGCGGGCAACGACCAGTTGATCCTCTGCGAGCGCGGTTCGAGCTTCGGCTACAACAACCTGGTGGTGGACATGCTCGGCTTCGGCATCATGAAGCAGTTCGAATACCCGGTGTTCTTCGACGTGACCCACGCCCTGCAGATGCCGGGCGGTCGCTCGGATTCCGCCGGTGGCCGTCGGGCCCAGGTCACCGACCTGGCCAAGGCCGGCATGAGCCAGGGTCTGGCCGGGCTGTTCCTGGAAGCGCATCCGGACCCGGACAACGCCAAGTGCGACGGGCCTTGTGCCCTGCGCCTGGACAAGCTGGAACCGTTCCTGGCCCAACTCAAGGCTTTGGACACACTGGTGAAGAGTTTTCCGACGGTAGAAACCGCGTAATCCTTAAATCTCCGGTAAAGTACCGCACGATTCAAGGCTCTGGACTCGGGTTCAGAGCCTTTTCGTCTGCAAGGCTGCCCATTTTTCATTCGCTTGCCGACGATCAAAGATTTCCTTCAGCTGCGTCGTTTTCGTCAACTTTGGAGTGTTTACAACAATGGCAAAAATCGTCGACATCAAAGGTCGTGAAGTTCTCGACTCCCGTGGCAACCCCACCGTGGAAGCGGACGTGCTTCTGGACAACGGCATCATCGGCAGCGCTTGCGCGCCGTCCGGTGCTTCCACCGGTTCGCGTGAAGCGCTGGAACTGCGTGATGGCGACAAGAGTCGTTACCTGGGCAAGGGCGTGCTGAAGGCCGTCGGCAACATCAACGGCCCGATCCGTGAGCTGCTGCTGGGCAAGGACCCTTCCGACCAGAAGGCCCTAGACCATGCGATGATCGCCCTGGACGGTACCGAGAACAAGGCGACCCTGGGCGCCAACGCCATCCTCGCCGTGTCCCTGGCCGCCGCCAAGGCTGCTGCCCAGGACCAGGACCTGCCGCTGTACGCACACATCGCCAACCTCAACGGCACGCCGGGTGTCTACTCCATGCCGGTGCCAATGATGAACATCATCAACGGCGGCGAGCATGCCGACAACAACGTCGACATCCAGGAATTCATGGTTCAGCCGGTTGGCGCCAAGACCTTCTCCGAAGGCCTGCGCATGGGCACCGAGATTTTCCATCACCTCAAAGCCGTGCTGAAGGCTCGTGGCCTGAGCACCGCTGTCGGTGACGAAGGTGGTTTCGCGCCGAACCTGGCGTCCAACGAAGACGCTTTGAAAGTGATCTCCGAAGCCGTGGCCAATGCCGGTTACAAGCTGGGCACCGACGTGACCCTGGCCCTGGACTGCGCGGCCAGCGAATTCTACGAAGACGGTAAATACAACCTGTCCGGCGAAGGCCAGGTGTTCACCGCCGAAGGTTTCGCCGACTACCTGAAAGGCCTGACCGAGCGTTACCCGATCATCTCCATCGAAGATGGCCTGGACGAGTCCGATTGGGCTGGCTGGAAGATTCTCACCGACAAGATCGGCGAGAAGACCCAGCTGGTGGGCGACGACCTGTTCGTGACCAACACCAAGATCCTGAAGGAAGGCATCGACAAGAAGATCGCCAACTCCATCCTGATCAAGTTCAACCAGATCGGCACCCTGACCGAAACCCTGGAAGCCATCCAGATGGCCAAGGCCGCCGGCTATACTGCGGTGATCTCGCACCGTTCCGGTGAAACCGAGGATTCGACCATTGCCGACCTGGCCGTGGGTACCGCTGCAGGCCAGATCAAGACCGGTTCGCTGTGCCGCTCCGACCGCGTCTCCAAGTACAACCAACTGCTGCGTATCGAAGAACAACTGGGCGCCAAGGCCAAGTACAACGGTCGCTCCGAGTTTCGCGGTTAAGCAGTAGATGGTAAAAAGACACCAGATTGTGTCGGAAAAGTCGCTATCGCGAGTTTTTTAGCACTAATCTGATGCTTTGAGAGCACAAGCCTGGTTCTTCCAGGCTTCGTGCTATCAGTCGGTTCGAAATGGTTGGCATGGCTGTCTTTTCCACTGGATAACTGAAATTCGATGCGCAGTCCCAATTGGTTGTTCCTCGTTCTGCTCTTGCTGCTGGCTGGCCTGCAGTACCGCCTTTGGGTGGGCAATGGGAGCCTGGCGCAGGTAGCCGACCTGACACAGCAAATTGCCGAACAGCATGCCGAAAACGAGCGTCTGCTGGAGCGTAATCGCGTGCTTGACGCGGAAGTTCTTGAACTGAAGAAAGGCATGGAGACCGTTGAAGAGCGCGCTCGCCATGAACTGGGCATGGTCAAGGACGGTGAAACCCTTTATCAGCTGGCGCAATGACTGAATTCTCTCTCCCGGCCTTCTGGGCCGTGATTCCTGCCGCGGGCGTCGGTGCCCGTATGGCCGCGGACCGTCCCAAGCAGTATCTGTCCCTGGGCGGACGCACGATTCTCGAACATAGCCTTGGCTGTTTCCTCGATCATCCGGGCTTGAAGGGCCTGGTGATTGCCCTTGCCGCCCACGATCCCTACTGGCCGGGCCTGGCTTGTGCCACGGATTCGCGTATCCAGCGGGTCGATGGTGGCGACGAACGGGCCGATTCGGTACTCAATGCCTTGCTGCACCTGCATACCCTGGGGGCGGTGGAGGACGATTGGGTGTTGGTCCATGATGCGGCGCGGCCCAATTTGTCCCGTGGCGATCTCGATACCTTGCTCGGTGAGTTGGCCGATGACCCGGTCGGTGGGCTACTGGCCGTGCCGGCGCGGGACACGCTCAAACGCGTCGACAAGCACGGGCGGGTACTGGAAACCATCGACCGCAGTTTGATCTGGCAGGCCTATACGCCGCAGATGTTCCGCCTGGGTGCCTTGCACCGGGCCCTGGCGGACAGCCTGGTGGCCGATGCAACCATCACCGATGAAGCCTCGGCGATGGAATGGGCGGGCCAGGCGCCGCGCCTGATCGAAGGGCGTTCGGACAATATCAAGGTCACCCGGCCTGAAGACCTGGAGTGGTTGCGTTTGCGCTGGGCTAATCGTCGCTGAGGGCACCGGTCAAACGCTGTACTCGGGCCGTTTGGCCAATCCTTCCTTGAGATGATCCACCAGCTTGCGCACTTTTGGCGACAGGTGCCGCTGTTGCGGATACAGCGCCCATACCGCCGTATTCGGTGGCTGATGGGCTTCGAGCAAGGAGATCAGCGTGCCATTGTGCAAATGCTCCAGCACGTAATAGTCCGGCAACTGACACAACCCAACCCCCTGCAGCGCCGCATCCAGCACCGCCTGCCCACTGTTGCAGCGCCAATTACCCTGTACCCGCTGAGAAAACTCCCGCCCGTCCTGCTCCAGTTGCCAGATATCCGAACTGCCGATCAGGCAGTTATGCCGGCTCAATTCCGACAGGCTATGGGGGCGACCATAACGTTCCAGGTAGGACGGTGACGCGCACAGGTACATCCGCCGTGGCGCCAGCCGGGTCGCCACCAGCCGCGAATCCTGCAAACGGCCCAACCGAATCGCCAGGTCCAAGCCCTCATGTACCAGGTCCAGGGTGCGGTTGCTCAACTCGATATCCACCCGCAACTGCGGATGCAGCCCCATGAAACTGGTCACCAGCGGCACGATAAAACGTTCGCCGTAAGCCACGGCGCAGGTCATGCGCAACATGCCCTTGGGTTCGCTGGTCAGGTCGCCCACCGCGCGCAGGGCTTCCTCGCGGCCGTCCTGCAGACGCTGGCAATGCTGCAGGAACGTCTGCCCGGCTTCGGTCAGGGTCACCCGCCGGGTGCTGCGATAGAGCAGACGGGTTTGCAGGCGCTCTTCCAACCGGGCGATTTGCCGGCTGATATGGGACGAGGACACCCCGAGGCGCTCCGCCGCCGCCGTGAACTGGCTGCATTCGGCCACCGCGACGAACTCGTCGATGCCTTCCCAGCGGTTGTCATTCATTGGATTGTCCCTGTACAGCAATAATGTTTTGCTTTTGACTGGATTATTAATCAATCAAGGCTGATTTACACTCAGGTTTTCGTTGTTCACTTTTCAGGAGTTGCTGGATGATCAAGTCACGTGCTGCCGTTGCCTTCGAGGCCAAGAAACCCCTCGAGATCGTCGAAGTCGATGTCGCCATGCCCAAGGCCGGCGAAGTGCTGTTGCGTGTCGTGGCCTCCGGCGTTTGCCACACCGACGCCTACACCCTGTCCGGCGCGGACCCGGAAGGTATCTTTCCGTCGATCCTCGGCCACGAAGGCGGCGCGATTGTCGAGGCGATCGGCGAGGGTGTGACCTCGGTGGCGGTGGGCGACCACGTCATCCCGCTCTACACCCCGGAATGCGGCAAGTGCAAATTCTGCCTGTCGGGCAAGACCAACCTCTGCCAGGCCATTCGCGCCACCCAGGGCAAGGGCCTGATGCCGGACGGCACTTCGCGTTTCTCCTACAAGGGCGAGACGATTTTCCACTACATGGGCACCTCGACCTTCTCCGAGTACACCGTGCTGCCGGAAATCTCCGTGGCCAAGATCTCGAAAGACGCACCGCTGGAGAAGGTCTGCCTGCTCGGTTGCGGCGTCACCACCGGGATCGGCGCGGTGCTCAACACCGCCAAGGTCAAGCCGGGTGACACCGTGGCGATCTTCGGCCTCGGCGGTATCGGCCTGTCGGCGGTGATCGGTGCGGTCAAGGCCAAGGCGGCGCGGATCATTGCCATCGACATCAACCCGGCCAAGTTCGAAATCGCCCGGCAACTGGGCGCCACCGATTGCGTCAACCCGAAAGATTTCGATCGTCCGATCCAGGAAGTGATTGTCGATATGACCGATGGCGGCGTGGACTTTTCCTTCGAGTGCATCGGCAATGTGCAATTGATGCGTGCGGCCCTGGAGTGCTGCCACAAGGGCTGGGGTGAGTCGGTGATCATCGGCGTCGCCGGTGCCGGCCAGGAAATTTCCACCCGTCCGTTCCAATTGGTGACCGGTCGCGTCTGGCGTGGTTCGGCCTTTGGTGGCGTGCGCGGGCGCAGCGAGCTGCCGAGCTACGTGGAAATGGCGCAGAAGGGCGAGATCCCGCTGGATACCTTCATCACCCACACCATGGGCCTGGAAGATATCAACAAGGCGTTCGACCTGATGCATGAAGGCAAGAGCATTCGCACCGTCATTCATTTCTGAGGTCGGTCATGAGCCTGGAAAACCTGTCCTGCCAGAAAAGCTTCGGCGGCTGGCACAAACGCTACAAGCACCATTCCGAAGTCCTCGGCTGCGACATGGTGTTCGCTGTCTATCTGCCGCCACAGGCCGAGCAGGGCGGCAAGCTGCCGGTGCTGTACTGGCTGTCCGGCCTGACCTGCACCGACGAGAACTTCATGCACAAGGCCGGTGCCCAGCGCCTGGCTGCCGAGCTGGGGCTGATCATCGTCGCGCCGGACACCAGTCCGCGCGGCGCCGACGTGCCCGGTGACCCCGACAAGGCCTGGGACTTCGGCCTGGGTGCCGGTTTCTATCTCAATGCGACCCAGCAACCCTGGGCCCAGCACTACCGGATGCACGATTACGTGGTGCATGAGCTGCCGGCGCTGGTCGAGGCGCACTTCCCGGCCTCGGACAAGCGCGGTATCAGCGGTCATTCCATGGGCGGGCATGGCGCGCTGGTCTGCGCCTTGCGCAACCCCGGGCGCTATCAGTCGTTGTCGGCATTCGCGCCGATCAGCAATCCGATGGATTGTCCCTGGGGGCAAAAGGCTTTTTCCCGTTATCTAGGGGAAGAACGCTCGCGCTGGCGTGAGTGGGATGCTTGCGTGCTGATCGCCGAGGCCACTGAAAAGCTGCCGATCCTGGTGGATCAGGGCGATCGCGACGATTTCCTGGCCAACCAGCTCAAGCCCGAGGCGCTGCAACAGGCGGCGAAGCTGGCGCAACATCCGCTGACGTTGCGGCTGCAACCGGGCTACGACCACAGCTATTTTTTCATCGCCAGTTTCATTGATGACCACCTGCGTCACCACCACGCAGCTCTTAGCGGTTAATCTCTCGCAAAATAGGTAGAATCACGCCCTGACTTACATCGGGGCGTTTTTTTATGCGTATTGGCCACGGCTATGATGTGCACCGTTTCGCCGAAGGCGACTTCATCACCCTGGGCGGCGTGCGGATTGCACACCACCACGGGCTGCTCGCCCATTCCGACGGCGACGTGCTGCTGCATGCCTTGAGCGATGCGCTGCTGGGAGCGGCGGCCCTGGGCGATATCGGCAAGCACTTCCCGGACACCGACCCGACCTACAAGGGCGCCGACAGCCGGGTGCTGCTGCGTCATGTGGTGTCGTTGATCAAGGCCCTGGGCTGGAAAGTCGGCAACGTCGATAACACTATCGTTGCCCAGGCGCCGAAAATGGCGCCGCATATCGAATCGATGCGCGCGCTGATTGCCGCGGATCTTGAAGTTGAGTTGGATCAAGTGAACGTCAAAGCCACCACCACTGAAAAGCTCGGTTTCACCGGCCGTGAAGAAGGCATCGCTGTGCACAGCGTCGCCTTGTTGCTACGCGCATGACTGAACTGGAACTGCTGGGCCCGCGTGCCTACGGCGATGTCCTCGGGAGCGCGGTGCTCAAGGCCACGGCCGAAGACTTCCAGGTCGATGAAGTCCTCGATATCCCGCTGAGCGGCGAGGGCGAGCACCTGTGGTTGTGGGTGGAGAAGCGCGGCCTGAATACGGAAGAGGCTGCCCGGCGTATCGCCAAGGCCGCCGGCGTGCCGTTGCGTACCGTCAGCTATGCCGGTCTCAAGGACCGCCAGGCCCTGACGCGCCAGTGGTTCAGCGTACAACTGCCGGGCAAGGCCGATCCGGACCTGTCGGCGGCCCAGAACGACAGCCTGCTGATCCTCAAGAGTGCGCGGCACAAGCGCAAGCTGCAACGCGGCGCCCATGCCGCCAACGGCTTCACCCTGCGCCTGACCCAATTGAACGCGGACAAGGACGGCCTGCAGCAACGCCTCGAACAGATCGCCGCGCAAGGTATTCCGAATTATTTCGGCGCCCAGCGTTTCGGTCACCTCGGTGGCAACCTCGGCGAGGCCCGTTCCTATGCGGCGCGCCAGGCCTTGCCCGAGCAGCGCAATGTGCGTTCGCGGTTGCTGTCCACGGCCCGCAGCTACCTGTTCAACCAGGTGCTGGCGGCGCGTGTCGCCGACGGCAGCTGGAACCGGGCCCAGGTCGGCGACCTGCTGGCCTTCACCGACAGCCGCAGTTTCTTCCCGGCCGGTGAGGCCGAATGCAGCGATCCGCGCCTGGCCATTCTCGATCTGCACCCCACCGGTCCGCAGTGGGGCGAAGGTCCGTCACCGGCGGCGGGTGCGACTTTTGCCCTGGAGCAAGCGGTTGCCGAGCGCGAGGCCGAGCTCTGCCAATGGCTGGTCAAGGCGACAATGGAACACGAACGACGCATCCTGCGGCTGCCCATTGGCCGGTTGTCGTGGCATTATCCGGAGTCTGATATTCTGCAACTGGAATTCATCCTGCCGGCCGGATGCTTCGCCACTGCTTTGGTGCGCGAACTCGTCGATCTGGTGCCGGTAGGACAGACGGACAGCTCATGCGTATTCTGATTTCGAACGACGATGGGGTTTTCGCACCCGGTCTCGCCGCGCTTCATGCTGCGCTGGTGGACTATGCCGAGTGCACGGTGATTGCCCCGGACCAGGACAAAAGTGGCGCCAGCAGCTCGCTGACCCTGGATCGCCCGCTACACCCACATACATTGCCCAACGGCTTTATCAGCCTGAACGGCACACCCACCGACTGCGTGCACCTGGGGCTCAATGCCCTGTTGGCGCAGGAGCAGGACATGGTGGTGTCCGGTATCAACCTGGGGGCCAACCTGGGGGATGACGTGCTGTATTCCGGTACGGTGGCGGCCGCCCTGGAGGGGCGCTTCCTCGGGCGTACTTCGTTCGCTTTTTCGCTGGCCTCGCGCCAGGTCGACAACCTGGCCACCGCCGCGCATTTCGCCCGCCTGCTGGTGCAGGCCCATGAAGGCCTGGCGCTGCCCGCGCGCACGGTGCTCAATGTGAATATTCCCAATCTGCCCCTGGAGCGCATTCGCGGTATCCAGCTCACGCGCCTGGGCCATCGGGCCCGGGCCGCGGCGCCGACGCGGGTGGTCGACCCACGGGGCAAGGCCGGTTACTGGATCGCCGCCGCCGGAGACGCCGAAGACGGTGGCCCGGGGACGGACTTCCATGCCGTGATGCAAGGGTTTGTCTCGGTGACGCCGCTGCAACTGGATCGCACCTTCAATGATGCCTTCCAGTCGCTGGGCGGTTGGCTGGAGGGGCTTGCTTGATGACCCGTGAGCAAGACGAACTGATGCGTCGCGGTATCGGCATGACCTCCCAGCGAACCCGCGAACGCTTGATTCAGCGACTCTATGAAGAAGGTGTGACCAACGCCCAGGTGTTGGAAGTGATCCGTCGCACGCCGCGTCATCTGTTTGTCGACGAGGCACTGGCCCATCGTGCCTACGAAGATACGGCGCTGCCGATCGGCCACAACCAGACCATTTCCCAGCCTTATATGGTGGCGCGCATGAGCGAGCTGCTGCTGGAGGCCGGGCCGCTGGACAAGGTGATGGAGATCGGTACCGGCTCCGGTTACCAGACGGCGGTGCTGTCGCAGCTGGTGGAGCGGGTGTTTTCGGTGGAGCGGATCAAGGTCCTGCAGGATCGCGCCAAGGAGCGTCTGGTCGAGCTCAACCTGCGCAACGTGGTGTTCCGCTGGGGCGATGGCTGGGAGGGCTGGCCGGCACTGGCGCCGTACAACGGCATTATTGTCACCGCCGTCGCCACGGATGTGCCCCAGGCCTTGCTCGATCAATTGGCCCCGGGCGGTCGCCTGGTGATTCCGGTGGGTGCCGGTGAAGTCCAGCAGTTGATGCTGATCGTGCGCGAAGAGCAGGGTTTTTCCCGTCATGTATTAGGCGCGGTACGTTTCGTTCCGCTGCTTAACGGACCGTTGGCCTGAACATTTGTTGAACGGCAATGAATTCTGTTTAAGGTCGTAGGTCTTAGAGCGGGACTGGTACGGCACCCATGTTTAAAATGTGTCGGGTTTTCGACTTGGCTTTGTTGTCAGTGAAATTCCAACAGCCAGTTATACTTACGTCACATTACCGCCTGTACAGGCACTCTTATTTCAGCCACCACAAAGGGAGCGGCGGGTGAGTCTCACAGTCATTCGGCAGCGTATGGGTAAAGCAAGCGTTCAGCGCCTGATGATCGGCCTTGCCCTCAGTGCTTTACTGGCTGGTTGCTCCAGTGCTCCAAAGAACGGCGTGCGCGTCGTTGATCGTAACGGCAACGCTACAACGACAGCCGCCAGCGCGACGCCACAGAAACCGATGACCACCACCGGCCAGCATGTGGTCACCCG
The DNA here is from genome assembly GCF_013385425.1 of Pseudomonas gingeri. GTDB lineage: Bacteria > Pseudomonadota > Gammaproteobacteria > Pseudomonadales > Pseudomonadaceae > Aquipseudomonas > Aquipseudomonas gingeri_D. The sequence goes on from NZ_JACAQA010000005.1 coordinate 213,648, forward strand.
TGGCGATACCCTGTTTTCGATCGCCTTCCGCTACGGTTGGGACTGGAAAGCCCTGGCCGCGCGTAACAATATTCCCGAGCCTTACACCATCCACGTGGGTCAGGCGATTCGCTTCGACAGCCGTTCAAATTCAACGCCGACGGCTGTCGCCTCGACGTCGTCGAGCGCTTCGCCTTCGAGCAAGTTCACTATCACCCGGCGTCCGGCCAACGGCGCATCTGGCACTGCAACCACCTCGCAACCCGCGGCCCAGGCACCTGCGGCAGCGGCGCCGATGCCGCCGGCCGGTCCCGCGCCGAAGGGTTGGGCGTGGCCTTCAAACGGTATTCTGATTGGAAAATTCTCTTCAAACGGTAGTTTGAATAAAGGTATTGATATCGCCGGAGATTTGGGACAGCCTGTTTTAGCTGCATCTGATGGGTCAGTGGTTTACGCCGGGAGTGGGTTGCGGGGCTACGGCGAGCTGGTCATCATCAAACACAGTGATACCTACGTCAGTGCTTACGGTCACAACCGTAGGCTGTTGGTTCGGGAGGGTCAGCAGGTCAAGGTCGGACAGACAATTGCCGAGATGGGATCAACTGGTACGGACCGGGTGAAACTGCATTTTGAGATTCGCCGCCAGGGGAAACCCGTAGACCCACTGCAATTCCTGCCACGTCGTTGATCCGTTTTCCAGCCTGTTCTCCTGACTGTAGTGGGAACAGGTTCCAGCGTTGCCAAGGATAAAGGCGCCGCTCGAGCTTGAGGTCGAACTCACCAAAGGACTATAACAATGGCTCTCAGTAAAGAAGCGCCGGGGTTTGACATCGATGATGAGGTGCTCCTTATGGACTCCGACATCGTCATGGATATGATGCCGGAGGACGACAGTTCTCCACCCCCAGTTCGTGCCAAGACCAAGAATGCTGCTGCGCTCAAGCAGCACAAGTACATTGACTACACGCGGGCGCTGGATGCGACCCAGTTGTATCTCAATGAAATCGGTTTTTCCCCCTTGTTGTCCCCGGAAGAAGAAGTTCATTTTGCGCGCCTGTCGCAAAGTGGCGATCCCGCGGGCCGCAAGCGCATGATCGAAAGCAACCTGCGCCTGGTGGTGAAAATCGCCCGACGTTATGTCAACCGCGGTCTTTCCCTGCTGGACCTGATCGAAGAGGGCAACCTCGGCTTGATCCGGGCGGTGGAGAAATTCGATCCGGAACGTGGCTTTCGCTTCTCAACCTATGCCACCTGGTGGATCCGCCAGACGATTGAACGGGCGATCATGAATCAGACCCGGACCATTCGCCTGCCTATTCACGTGGTCAAGGAACTGAACGTCTATCTGCGGGCGGCACGGGAGCTGACCCAGAAACTCGATCATGAGCCTTCCCCGGAAGAAATCGCCAACCTGCTGGAAAAACCGGTGGGTGAGGTCAAGCGCATGCTCGGCCTGAATGAGCGGGTGTCTTCGGTGGACGTGTCCCTGGGGCCGGATTCCGACAAGACGTTGCTCGATACCCTCACCGATGATCGACCTACCGATCCCTGCGAGTTGCTTCAGGACGACGACCTGTCCCAGAGTATCGACCAGTGGTTGTCGGAATTGACCGACAAGCAGCGTGAGGTGGTTGTACGGCGATTTGGCCTGCGCGGGCATGAGAGCAGTACCCTGGAGGATGTCGGCCTGGAGATCGGCCTGACCCGCGAGCGCGTTCGGCAGATCCAGGTCGAGGGACTCAAGCGCCTGCGCGAGATCCTCGAGAAGAATGGCCTGTCCAGCGAGGCGCTGTTCCAGTAGCGCGCTCCTGCACCTGCCCATAAAAAATCCCCGATCTGGTCGGGGATTTTTTTGCATTGAAATGGGTTCAATGCGTTCCTGCGGAGGCGTTACTGGCAGAAAGCCTCAGGCCCCGTGGCACTTCTTGAATTTCTTGCTGCTGCCGCACGGGCACGGATCGTTGCGACCCACGTCCTTCAGCGCGTTGCGTACCGGCTCCTGGTGAGCGTGACCGCAGTTCGGGCCGTGGACATGGCCATGGTCGTGATCGTGCTGCTCATGCTCGTGATCGTGGTTGCAATCAGGGCCGTGGACATGGGGTTGCTGGGTCATGCTGGTGTCACTCCGGAATAATTTCGGCGGGAATTATCTCGCCTTTACGCTCCAGGTGCACGTCATGGCTGAGGAATAGTCCGGTTTCCAGTTCGCCCTCCAGTCGGTAGGGGATCGGATCATGGGGGTGTTTCAGGCGCTTGGTCAGGTCGCGCAGGTGTTCCCAGAGGTTGGTCCTGACTGGAATGACCAGGGAGGCGTGGCTGTTGGCTTCCACGGTGAACCAGCCGGTGTCGGACTCGCCTTCGCTCAGTAGCCAGCCGTCGAGGTAGAGACGATAATGCAGGCTGCGTACGGTCAGGCTGTCGTCGTTGGGGTTGTCGACACGAAAGTGCAGGCGAAATTTCTGTTGTACCAGGCGCGCCTTGATCAGTTCGACCCGCACCAGGCGAACCTCGGGCTCGCGGGTACCGCCATCGAACCAGGACGCACAGCCGGAAAGCGTCAACAGCATAAGCAGGCCGAGCGTGCCAAGTGTCCGTGAGTGCATGGGGTTCCTCCCGCCGAGGCCCCAGCATAGCAAGCCTGCGACAGAAAAAGCTCATGGTTGTGGCGGTAAATCCACTGGGTGATACTGCCGAGCATTCGCGCAACGGATCAGGTCGGCGCACAGGAGTGTGATCATGACGCTTTACGAGATTGTCTTTAGTGGCGAATCGCTACCCGGTGCTGCGCCCGATCAGGTCAAAAGCAACCTGGCCCGGCTGTTCCAGGCCGATGCCCAGCGCATCGAACTGCTGTTCTCCGGACGGCGCCTGGTGCTCAAGAGCAATCTCGATGCCGCGGCGGCGGAAAAGTATCGGGTCACCCTCGAGCGTGCCGGGGCGCTGGTCGCGGTGGTCGAGATGGCCGTCGAAGAGATCGAGATGACGGCCCCGGTCCCAGCGCCGGGCCGTGCCCAGGTGGCGCCGCGGGATGCCTATATGGCCGCGTTCAGCGAGGTCGATGCGCCGGACTTCGGCATCGCCGAGGTCGGCAGCGATATGCAGGATGCCAAGCCCGAGCCCGTCGCGTTGGCCCTGGATCTGTCGGCCTTCAGCGTGGCGCCGGTCGGTGCCGACATGGGCCAACTGTCGGTGGCAACCGTCGTCACGGTGCCGGATATCTCACACCTGCGCCTCAGCTGAGCAGGTAGCCGGAACAGCACTTCTTGTATTTCTGCCCGCTGCCGCAAGGACAGGCGTCATTGCGCCCGGCCTTGAGGGGCACGGTGGGGTCGATGAAATACCAGCGCCCATCGGTTTGTACGAAGGACGACTTTTCCCGGTGGCTGTGTTCGCCGTTGCTGTCGTGCCAACGCGCGGTAAAGGTCACGAAGGCATGCTCGGGCTGGCCGCCAAAGACTTCCGAGCTTTCCACCTCCAAGCCCAGCCAGGTGCTTTGCGCGCTCCATTCGCCGATGGCCTGGCGGTCCAGCCCCGGTTGTTGAATGGGCAGCGTGGTGTTCACCAGGTAGTCGACCAGCCCCAATACATAGGCGCAGTAGCGCGAGCGCATCAGGGCTTCGGCGCAGGGGGCCGGATGGCCCGCGTGATAATGGCCGCAGCAGGCCTCCAGCAGGTTGCCGCTACCACAGGGACAGATGGATGTGCTCACGGGAATCACCACCAGTACTTGCCGAAATTTTCCGGATTGGCCCAGAACTTGGCGTTCAGCCAGTCCGGCACCTGTTTGTATTCCTTCAGATCATAGGTGAACAACGTCAGTACCTGCTCGTCGCGGGCAAAGCGTTCGCTGTTTTGCAGGGCCAGGGCGAAGAAGTCGCTGTCCTGCCAGCCGCTGGCGGCCATGTCCACCAGCACCGCGATGCGGCTGGCGTTGAGGTTGCGAATGCCACCGAGCAGCTGCCGGCCGTCACGCTTGGGCAGGTGCTCCAGACAGTCGACCACCAGCGCCAGGTCGAAACGCCGGGCGGCCAGTGCGGCCGACAGCGGGCCAGGTTCGGCGAAGGCCACCTGGGTTTCGGGATGGGCGGCCTGGAACGCCTCCAGTGCCGGAAAGCTGCCGGCCCCGACGAGCAGCAGGTTTTGCGGGGCGTAACGGTCCAGCAGGGCCGCCAGTGCTTGCTGGGGCGTGCGGGCGGAAAGGCTTTCAGGCATCGGGATTCCTCGGTCGGAGCGGCAAACACGGGCGAATTTTCAACGGCCTCTGGCAAACTGCCCTGACTCGCCTTACTGTGCGCCAAAGAATAACTCATCAGGGGGGCGTATGAAGGTGCTTTGGGGGCTGGGGAAGGTGTTGACGCTGATGTTCTGGCTGGTGGTGCTGGTCAATCTGGTGCATCCGCTGATCAGTCCGTTCCGGGTCCTGGTGGATCTGGCCGGGAGCATGCTGCTGTTGACACATTTGTTGGAGATCATGCTGTTCAATGGCAGCCTGCGGGGCCGCGCCCATCCCTGGCGCGACCGGGCGCAGATCCTGCTGTTCGGCATGTTCCATCTGCAAATCCTGCCTTTGCCCACCCGTGAGGAACACCAGCATGCGTAGCCTGTGTCTGCTGGCTGCCCTGTGCAGCCCCCTGGCGTTTGCCCAGGTCGTGACCGTCGAAACCAATTCCATGCTGCGCCTGCCCGCCAGCACTTCGGTGCTGCAACTGGAACGTCTGGATGTGGCCGACTTTGGTACCTTGCTGGTGCCTGCCAGCGTCACGCAACTGAATATCGGTGAACTGCACCTGGGCAAGTCGGCGCGTATCGCCATTGTACCGAGCGAGCAGGGGTTCGCACTCAAGGCCACGCGTGCCGAGCTGGGTAGCGGTAGCCAGATCAGTGCGGTTGGAGCACCGGGCACCTATCAGCGAGCCCCTTCGCCGGGACGGAACCTGGATCTGCGCATCGATGCGCTCAGCGGTCCATTGCTGTCGATCGATGCCCGGGGTGGCGCGGGTGTGCCGGGGTTTGTCGGGCTTGATGGGGCCAATGGCGATGAGCCGGGTTGTACCTGGGGCGCGGCCGGTCAAGGCGCGGACGGCGACAATGGCGGCGATGGCCATCCGGGCGCGGCGGGGGCACAGGTTCGGTTGCAGTTGCCACGGGATTATCCTGCGGCGCAGATCCAGGTGCTGGTCGATGGCGGTAACGGCGGTATTGCCGGCGCGGCGGGGCGTCCGGGCGCGGGCGGCAAGTCCAAGGGTTGTTTTGTCTACGACACAGACGGTGGCAAGTCCGGTCGTCCGGGTCTGGCGGGCAAGCCGGGGCCGGTTGGTCCCGCGGGCAGCGTGACGGTTCAGCGGCTGTAACAATATCGTGAAAACGCTACAAACCCTGTAGGAGCTGGCTTGCCGGCGATAGCGACCGATCATGCCAGGCTTGCTGACCTCATCGCCGGCAAGCCGGCTCCTACACGGTCCGTGGCAGGCCCGGCTCCTGCGTCCAGCCAGCCTCCGCATTCAAAACATCGGACGTGCCGCCGCAACGGCCACCAGCACCAGTCCGATCAGCAGATTGATCCCCACCAGCCGCCGAATCCGTCCCAGCGTCGCCGCACCCGCAGGCCAGTCCTGGGCCTCTACCGCCTGGCGCAGATCCGGCAATTGCAACGACTGGATACGAATAAAGACTGCAACCATGACGATGTACAGGCCCATCATGACCTGTACATAACGCGGTGCGGTCTCGAATCCGCTGAAGCGCAACTGGATCAGCCCCACGCCGCTGATCGGCAGGAGCACCACCGCGACCCAGACCCAGACGAAGAAGCGCTGGAACACCTGAAGCCACAGCTTCAGCCGGGCCGGGCCTTCCAACGCGGCCATGGCCGCCGGACGGAGGATCATCCAGGCGAAGAACATACCGCCGACCCAGACCAGCGCGGCCAGGACGTGGAGGGTGTAGACAAGGGCAAAAACGGTCATTCGGGTACTCCGTGCGGCGCGCGAGGGTTTAGCGGGGTATGATAGCCGTCCATTCGAACCACTGAAAATTTATCCAGCGTTTCTTGCGCCTGAAGACTCATGATCAGCACCGAACTCAAAACCACGATCCAGGGCGCCTACTCGCGTTTTCTCGAAGCCAAGAGCCTCAAGCCGCGTTACGGCCAGCGCCTGATGATCGCCGAAGTGGCCAAGGTCCTCGGCGATATCGACACCGATGACGAAGGCCGGCGCAGTGGCGATCCGGCCGTGGTCGCCGTGGAGGCGGGTACCGGTACCGGCAAGACCGTGGCCTACAGCCTGGCGGCGATTCCCACCGCCAAGGCCGCCGGCAAGCGTCTGGTGATCGCCACCGCCACCGTCGCGCTGCAGGAGCAGATCGTCTACAAGGACCTGCCCGACCTGATGCGCAACAGCGGTTTGAACTTCAGCTTCGCCCTGGCCAAGGGCCGCGGGCGCTATATGTGCCTGTCCAAGCTCGACATGCTGTTGCAGGAGGGCCATGCGCAGACCGCCACCGCGCAGTTGTTCGAAGAGGAAGGTTTCCGCATCGAGGTCGACGAGGCCAGCCAGAAGCTGTTCACCAGCATGATCGAGAAGCTCGCCGGGAACAAATGGGACGGCGACCGCGACAGCTGGCCCAACGCCCTGGAAGACGCCGATTGGGCGCGCCTGACCACCGATCACAGCCAGTGCACCAACCGCCATTGCCCGAACTTCGGCCAGTGCGCCTTCTACAAGGCTCGCGAGGGCATGGGCAAGGTCGACGTGATCGTCACCAACCATGACATGGTGCTCGCCGACCTGGCCCTGGGGGGGGGCGCGGTGCTCCCCGACCCACGTGACACCCTCTATGTGTTCGACGAAGGCCACCACCTGCCGGACAAGGCCATCGGTCACTTCGCACACTACACGCGGCTGCGCTCCACCGCCGATTGGCTGGAGCAGACCGCCAAGAACCTGACCAAGCTGCTGGCCCAGCATCCGCTGCCCGGTGACCTGGGCAAGCTGATCGAGCAGGTGCCGGAGCTGGCTCGGGAGATCAAGACCCACCAGCAGTTCATGTTCAGCGCCTGCGAGCAACTGGCCGACTTCAAGACCGGTGAAGACACCGAGGGCCGCGAGCGGCCGCGCCATCGTTTTGTCGGCGGGGTGATCCCCGAGCATATCCGCGAGATGGGCATCGAGCTGAAGAAAGGCTTCGCCCGCCTCAACGACCTCTTCACCCGCCTGACCGAGTTGCTCAAGGAAGGCATGGATGGCGAGGTCAATATCGGCATCGCCAGCCACCAGGCCGAGGAGTGGTATCCGCTGTTCGGTAGCCTGCTTTCCCGCGCCCAGGGCAACTGGGAGCTGTGGACCGCTTTTACCGCCGAAGACCCGGAAGATAATCCGCCCATGGCCCGCTGGTTGAGCCTGGCCGAGAGCGGTGTGTTGTTTGACATCGAGGTCAACGCCAGTCCGATCCTCGCCGCTGAAATGCTCCGGCGCAATCTGTGGAACGTGGCCTACGGCGCCCTGGTGACCTCGGCAACCCTCACCGCGCTGGGGACCTTCGACCGTTTCCGCATGCGTGCCGGCCTGCCGAAAAAAGCCGTGACCGCAGTGGTGCCGAGCCCCTTCCATCACGCCGATGCCGGTGTGCTGCGGGTGCCGAATCTCAACGCCGACCCTCGCGATGCAGTGGCGCATACCGCCGCGATCATTCGCGACCTGCCGGAACTGGTGGAAGGCTCCAAGGGCACCCTGGTGCTGTTTTCCTCGCGCAAGCAGATGCAGGACGTGTTCGACGGCCTGGACCGCGACTGGCGCAAGCAGGTATTCATCCAGGGCAACCTGTCGAAGCAGGAAACCCTCAACAAACACAAGGCCCGGGTCGATGGCGGTGATTCCAGCGTGTTGTTCGGCCTGGCGAGCTTTGCCGAAGGGGTGGACTTGCCAGGCGCCTATTGCGAGCACGTGGTGATCGCCAAGATTCCCTTCTCGGTCCCGGACGATCCGGTCGAGGCGGCACTGGCCGAATGGATCGAAGCCCGTGGCGGCAACCCGTTCATGGAAATCTCCGTGCCGGACGCTTCCCTCAAGCTGGTCCAGGCCTGCGGGCGGCTGCTGCGCACCGAGGAAGACCGCGGCATCATCACCTTGCTCGACCGGCGTCTGGTCACCCAGCGCTACGGTAAAGCTATCCTCAATGCCTTGCCGCCGTTCCGGCGGGAAATTTCTTGATGTGATGTAGGTTGAATTACCAACTTCGTTGTCTACGGATGGCGCCGCTTGGCGCCACACTGGCCTCTGACTGGCCGTAAGGGAGAGTTTGATTCATATGATTGGCCGTACGCTGCCCGCCGTTTTCGCCTTGTTGTTCGCCGCGCCGCTCTGGGCCGCGCCTGCGGGGCAACAGACGCTGTTCAACTTCGTTCGTCCCGCCGATGTGGTGCAGGTGGTCACCGTGGATGCGAGCCTGCCGCAATACAACGCGGAGCAGACGGCCGAAGGCGAAGTGCTGCGGCGGGTCACCTTCAACCCTGCAGCGCAGCCGAGCCTGCGTCTCACGCCGCAGACCGGTGCCTGGGACTGGTCGCAAGCGGGGGCCATGAGCCTGCGGATCCAGAGTGCGATGGATTGGGCGCTGACCCTCAACGTGACGATCCAGAGCAGCGACGGCAAGACCCTCACCAGTCGCGTCGACCTGCCGGCCGGTCCCGCGCAGACCTTGCTGGTGCCACTGCAGGCCAGTTCGCCGTTGAGCCAGGGCATGCGTGCCGGTCCGCCGATGCCGACCACGGTGGATGGCCAGCGGGTGTTGCTGGCCAGCAGCCAGGGTGAATTGAATCGCCAGCAGGTGGTGTCGGTGACCCTGTCGATGGACGCCCCCAAAGTGGCTCAGAACATCCTTCTGGAACGTTTCGGCGTGCAGGCCGGTGACGATGTGGTCAAGGCCGTCTATAGCTCGCTGGTGGATGGCTACGGCCAGTCGACCCGTGCCAAGTGGCCGGAAAAAATCAGCAGCGACGATCAGCTCAAGGCCGCCGCGAGCAAGGAAAGCCAGCAACTGAAGACCTGGCTGACCGAGCGCGAGCGCAGTGCCCGGGACAAGTTCGGCGGTTCGCTCAAGGGCCCGCTCTTCGACGCCACGGGTTTCTTCCGCACCGAAAAACACGACGGCCGCTGGTACCTGGTGACGCCGCAGGGGCATCCGTTCTACTCACTGGGTGTGAATACCGTCAGCGCTCACGACCAGCAGACCTATGTCGAAGGTCGTGAAGGCATGTTCAGCGACTTGCCCAAGGACGGTGAGCCCCTGGCCGCCTACTATGGCAAGGCCGACAACAGCATCATCACCGGGGCTTCCCAGGGCCGGGCGTTCAAGTCCGGGCGCTGGTTCGATTTCTATGGCGCCAACCTGGAACGCACCTACGGTTCGCCGTGCGCGACCGCCGCGCCGGCTGAACCCAAGGTGCCCTGCGCCCCGGGTCTGGACGAGCAACGCTGGCAGAAACACACCCTGGACCGCTTGCAGGCCTGGGGCTTCAACACCATCGGCAACTGGAGCGATCCGGCCCTGGGCCTGAATGACCGTGTGCCTTACACCTTGCCACTGTCCATCGTCGGCGATTATGCGAGCATCAGCACTGGCAGCGACTGGTGGGGCGGCATGCCCGACCCGTTCGACCCGCGTTTTGCCATGGCCACCGAGCGCGCGGTGGCGATTGCCACACGTGATCATCGCGACGATCCTTGGCTGGTGGGTTACTTCGCCGACAACGAACTGGCCTGGGCCGGTCCCGGCGACGATCCGAAATCCCGTTACGCCCTGGCCTACGGCACGTTGCGCATGACCACCGACGTACCGGCCAAGCGCGCCTTCCTCAAGCAGTTGCGCGACAAGTACCGCAACCAGCAGGGCCTTTCCAAGGCCTGGGGCGTGGAGATTCCGACCTGGGAGCAGATGGAAGACCCGGGTTTCGAGGCGCCGCTGCCCAATCCCGCCCACCCGCAGATCGAAGCGGACCTGAAGTATTTCCAGAAGGTGTTTGCCGATACCTACTTCAAGACCATTTCCGACTCGCTGAAATGGCATGCGCCGAATCACCTGCTGCTGGGCGGTCGTTTTGCCGTCAGCACGCCCGAGGCCGTGGCGTCCTGTGCCCAGTACTGCGATGTGTTGAGCTTCAACTTCTACACCCTCAAGCCCCAGGACGGATACGACTTCGATCAACTGGAGGCATTGAACAAACCGGTGCTGATCACCGAGTTCAACTTCGGCTCGAAGGACCGTGGCCCATTCTGGGGCGGCGTGACGGAACTGGCCCGGGAAGAAGATCGGGGCCCGGCCTATGCCGCGTTCCTCAAGCAGGCGGTGGCCCAGCCGTCGATCGTCGGCGTGCACTGGTTCCAGTACCTCGACCAGCCGGTCAGCGGTCGTCTGCTGGACGGTGAAAACGGCCATTTCGGCCTGGTGGGCATTACCGATGTGCCATTCCAGGGCTTTGTCGAGAGCGTGCGCAAGAGCAACCAGCAGGCCCTGGCTTTGCTCAACAAGGAAGCCGAGAAAGCCAAGGTGGAGGCGCAGCAGAAGGCCGCGAAGGGCATCGGCCAGGATGACAATGGTGGCAACGGTCGTTCGGGTAGCGCTGGCGGGGAGGGTGCCGGACATTCCGGCGGTCACTCCGGCAATGGCCACTGATTCCTACAGTGTTTCGCGCAACGTCTGACAATTCTTGCAAGGTGTTACGAATTGTCTGATTCAGGTCTGTTCCCAAACCTGCCAATCGCTGGAACAATGCAGGCCACTTTGGAAGGTGTTGCGGCGGGAGAGTCACGGGTGCAGATTCAGGGTCATTTCGAACTTCAATTCGAGGCGGTGCGCGAAGCCTTCGCGGCCCTTTTCGACGATCCCCAGGAGCGCGGCGCCGCGCTCTGTATCCAGATCGGCGGTGAAACCGTGGTCGATCTCTGGGCCGGCTCCTCCGACAAGGATGGCGCCGAGGCCTGGCACAGCGACACCATCGCCAACCTGTTTTCCTGCACCAAGACCTTTACCGCTGTCACCGCGCTGCAACTGGTGGCCGAGGGTAAGCTGCAACTGGATGTTCCGGTTGCCCAGTATTGGCCCGAGTTCGCCGCCGCCGGCAAGTCCGGTATCACCCTGCGCCAGCTGCTCTGCCATCAGGCCGGCTTGCCGGCCTTGCGCCAGTTGCTGCCTCCCGAGGCGCTCTACAACTGGCAGACCATGGTCGACGCCCTGGCGGCCGAAGCCCCCTGGTGGACGCCCGGCGAGGGCCATGGCTACGCCGCGATCACCTATGGCTGGCTGGTCGGCGAGTTGTTGCGACGCGCCGATGGCCGTGGGCCGGGCGAGTCCATCGTGGCGCGGATTGCCCGGCCGCTGGGCCTGGACTTTCATGTCGGCCTGGCGGACGAGGAATTCCATCGCGTCGCCCATATCGCCCGGGGCAAGGGCAATGTCGGTGATGCGGCGGCCCAGCGACTGCTGCACGTGACCATGCGTGAACCCGAGGCGATGAGTACCCGGGCGTTCACCAACCCTCCGTCGATCATGACCAGCACCAACAAGCCGGAATGGCGGCGCATGCAGCAGCCGGCCGCCAACGGGCATGGCAACGCCCGCAGCCTGGCTGGCTTCTACAGCGGCCTGCTGGATGGCCGTCTGCTGGAAGCCGACATGCTCGAGGAACTGACCCGCCAGCACAGCCTGGGCATGGACAAGACCCTGCTGACCCAGACCCGTTTCGGCCTGGGCTGCATGCTCGATCAGCCGGAGGTTCCCAACGCCACGTTCGGCCTCGGGGCCAAGGCCTTCGGCCACCCGGGTGCCGGCGGTTCCGTCGGCTTTGCCGACCCCGAATACGATGTCGCGTTTGGCTTCGTTACCAATACCCTCGGCCCTTATGTCTTGATGGACCCACGGGCACAGAAGCTAGTACGGATTCTTGCCGGCTGTCTGTAGAATGCTCGGATAAAGTCGTAGGCCGGAACCCTGTGACTTTTTTGCTTTCTAATACACTGTTTCATGGGGCCTGAAGGCCCTCGTTTCTCTATCTCATTTTGTGGATATCCAATGTCATCGAACAAGTCTCTCGCCCTGGCCCTCTGCCTGACCGTGACCGGTTGTGCGCAACTTCCACAAAGTGCGGACAAGGACATTGCTCAAGCCCCGGCGACAGCTAACGCGGGTACACCCGCCGCTCCTGCGGCAGCCGTAGCCACGTCCAAGGATGCTGCCAAGCTCCCGGCCAAACCTGCTGCACCCGCGCCCGCCGCCAAGGCCGGTGCTCCGGTAGCGCCTGTCGTGGCACCCGCAGCTCCAAGCGTTGCAGTCGCGCCGACAGCCAGCGCGGATACCGGCAGCAGCTGGTGGTGGCCGTTCGGTTCGTCCGACAAGGCTGCCGTGAAAGACCCGGCCCAGGCTGCTGCGCCGGCCGCCAAGCCACAGGACAAGCCCGTGCCACTGGCCACGGCGGTTGCCGCCGCAACGACGCCAGCACCGCAGACCGATCCTGCTACCCACTGGTGGTGGCCGTTCGGCAGCTCGGACAAGGCCAAGGAAACCGCCCCGCCGCCGGTCAAGGCCGTGCCGATGCCCGATCCGAAAATCACCCAGGCCTGGCTCGACGACTATGAGCCGCGCCTGCGTGTCGCCATCCAGGACAGCTCCCTGAAGCTGGAGCGGCGTGAAAACGTGCTGGTGGTCATTGCCCCCGTGGACGGTTTCTACAACCCCAAACGCCCGGAAATGTTGCTGCCGGTCACCCTCGGTCCTTTCAGCCGAATCGCCAAGACCGTCGAGGGCGATCCCAAGACCGCCGTGCTGATCCTCGGCCATGGTGACAACAGCACCAGCGCCGAGTCGACCCAGGCCTTGAGCCAGCAACGGGCTCAGTCCGTTGCCGCGATCTTCGGTCTCAGCGGCCTGCATCGTGATCGCCTGATGCTGCGTGGCATGGGCGCGGACATGCCGCGTGCCGCCAACGACAGCAGCGAAGGCCGTGCCCTGAACCGTCGTGTGGAAATCATCCTGACGCCGCAGAACACCATGGTTGCGCTGTTGAGCAAATACAGCATTCCGATGCCGGCTCCGCTTCCGGTCACCCAGGTGGCGGCTGCTGACGTCAAGCCGGCAGTGGCTGCGCCTGTGGCGAAGAAAGCGGCTGCCAAGGGCAAGGCCGTGGCCAAGAAAGCCCCGGTGCACAAGAAGGCCCCGGTCAAGAAAGCGGCGGCCAAGCCCGCGGCGGACAAGGCTGCAGCGCCGGCGAAGAAAGACGCCAGCACCGACAGCTCGACCAAGAACTGACCTGACGATCGAGAGGGAACGCGCCATGACTCAAGCCCTGGCGGATATGCGCCGAGACTACACCCGTGACGGTCTCACCGAGGCCCTGGCCCCGGCCGAGCCGTTTGCGCTGTTCCACCAGTGGTTCGCCGAGGCGGTGAAAACCGAGCAGGCGCCTGTCGAGGCCAATGCCATGACCCTGGCAACGGTGGACGAGGAAGGGCGCCCGCATTGCCGCATCCTGTTGCTCAAGGGCCTGGACGAGGCGGGTTTTACCTTCTTCACCAACTATGAGAGCGACAAGGGCCGGCAACTGGCGGCCCGTCCCTTTGCCGCGATGACCTTCTTCTGGCCGACCCTGGAACGCCAGGTGCGGATCGAGGGGCGGGTGGTCAAGGTCTCGGCGCAGGAGTCGGATGCCTACTTCCAGGTGCGCCCGTTGGGCAGTCGGTTGGGGGCCTGGGCTTCACCGCAAAGCCGAGTGATTGCCGATCGCGGGGAACTCGAGGGCTTGCTCCAGAACACCGAAGCGCGTTTCAGCGATACCCGGCCCGACTGCCCTGAGCATTGGGGCGGTTATCGTTTGCTACCGGAGCGCATCGAATTCTGGCAAGGTCGCGCCAGTCGCCTGCATGACCGGCTCGACTACCGCCTGCTTGGCGCGGACTGGACACGTCGGCGCCTGGCACCTTGATCTGACCTGGATTTCCCGGGGCAGTGGTTTCAAACCACTGCCGCCAAGCCAGATGCTTGATAAGCTTCCCCCAGAATTTGCGCAGAAGTTCAGATATGAACTTTTTGTGTATTGCACTGTCTCCCGGTAGCCGTAGCGCCAGATCACGTTCCATCGAGTGTCTGATGTGCTCCGAATTCCCGGGCGCCGAGGCTGTACTGGCGCTGAATGAACATCATTTTATCCGTGCGGTGCCGTGACAGGGATCAAGCTGCGGAGTTTAATTAAAGTCATATCTTTTGGAGTTGATCCTATGCGTAAGTCTGTTTTGTTGATTGCTTCCTTCTCCACGATGGCGATGTTGCTGGGTGGTTGCACCAACAGCCTGACCGGCGATTCCTATTCCCGTGACGAAGCGCGTCGCGTGCAGACCATTCGCATGGGCACCATCGAGTCGCTGCGTCCAGTGAAAATCGAAGGCAGCAACTCGCCTATCGGTGCCGGTGCCGGTGCTATTGTCGGTGGCGTCGGCGGCAGTGCCATCGGCGGTGGTCGTGGCAGTATCGTGACGGCGGTGATTGGTGCGGTCGCTGGTGGCGTGCTGGGCAACATGGCTGAAAAAGGCCTGACCAGCGCCCAGGGTGTTGAAATCACCGTACGTGAAGACGACGGCAGCATGCGTGCCTATGTGCAGGAAGTTCAGCCGAACGAAATCTTCCGGGTTGGTGAGCGCGTGCGTATTTCCACCGTGGGTGGCACCAGCCGCGTTTCCCACTGATTTCGCAATCAGCCTTAAAAAGAAACCCCGGCCAGGTAACTGGTCGGGGTTTTCTTTTTCTGGTGTTCGCTGATTAGGCGATCACCACGAACCTGTAGAGCAGAGCTTGCTCGCGAAGAGGTCCGTGAGACCGCCAAAACTTTTGTCGGAACGCTACACGGACGCCTTGGGCTTGCGACTGGCCCCCGCCATCACGGCATAGCCGATCACCGCCGCCAGGATCGAACCGGTGAGAATCCCCATGCGGTCCATGCCGGCGTAGTCGCTGCTGCCCGGTATAAAGGCCAGGGAGCCGACAAACAGGCTCATGGTGAAACCGATGCCGCAGAGGATCGCCACGCCGAACACCTGCCCCCAGTTGGCGCCGTGGGGCAGCGCCGCGAGGCCCGCGCGGACCGCCAGCCAGGTCAGGCCGAAGACGCCCACCGTCTTGCCGATCAGCAGGCCGGCGGCGATGCCCATCGGCACAGGGTGGGTGAAGCTTTCCAGGTTCACGCCTGCCAGGGACACGCCGGCGTTGGCAAAGGCGAACAGCGGCAGGATGCCGAACGCCACCCAGGGATGCAGCGCATGCTCCAGGCTCAGCAATGGCGAGGCTTCGGCGTTGTGGGTGCGCAGCGGAATGCAGAACGCCAGGGTCACGCCGGCCAGCGTCGCATGCACGCCGCTCTTGAGCACGCAGACCCAGAGGATCAGGCCGATCACCATATAGGGCCCGAGCTTGACCACCCCCAGGCGATTCATCGCGATCAGCGCCACCAGGCAGGCCCCGGCCAGCGCCAGCGACAATGTCGACAGTTCATGGGAATAGAAGATTGCAATGACGATGATCGCGCCCAGGTCGTCGATGATCGCCAGGGTCATCAGGAACAGCTTCAGCGACACCGGCACCCGCTTGCCGAGCAAGGCCAGCACCCCGAGGGCGAAGGCGATGTCGGTGGCCATGGGGATCGCCCAGCCGTCGAGCGCCGCCGGATTGTCACGGTTGAGGAACCAGTAGATCAGCGCCGGCACCACCATGCCGCCGATCGCTGCCGCACCAGGCAGCACCACCTGCGACGGCTTGGACAGATGGCCCTCGAGGAGTTCGCGCTTGACCTCCAGGCCGATCAGCAGGAAGAACAATGCCATCAGGCCGTCGTTGATCCACAGCAGCAGGGGTTTGGCGATTTGCAGGGCGCCGACCTGGGCCACCACCGGCACGTCCAGCAGACCGGCGTAGAGGTGCGACAACGGCGAGTTGTTGATGATCAGGGCCAGGGCTGCGGCGGCAATCAATAGCAGGCCGCTGGCAGCTTCCAGCTGAAAGAAACGGGTGAAAGTGCTACGCAGAGGCAAGGTCGCTCTCCATCGATGAATTCAAAAAGGTAGGACACCCTAACCCGTACTGTTAGTTGTTAAAACAAAAGTTATATTCTTTTTTGTTATAAGCGGGTGATTGAGGGGCTGACCGCAAAAGCCTAGCAGTTGTGTGTCTAATTGCGTCTTCACTGTATCTGTGCGGTCGGTAGGAAACTTCCTATAGTTAACGGATTATTGCCGTGGAGCCTGTCAGGGCTCCGATCTCTGTTTATCCTTCAGCGGTTTGGCCCTGGGCCAGTGGCGCAGCCAGCCGTCAGTGCTTTCGAGCACCTCCGTTCCAAGACGAGTACCCATCATGAGCGACAACCGACAGTGGGCCCGGGAAGCGATCCGGATCATTGAAGCCGACTTCCAGCGCAGTGCCGACACCCACCTGATCCCTTTGCCGCTGCCGGGCCTGCCGGGCATCGAGCTGTACTTCAAGGACGAGTCCAGCCATCCGACCGGCAGCCTGAAGCATCGCCTGGCGCGTTCGCTGTTCCTCTATGCGCTGTGTAATGGCTGGCTGCGTCCGGGCGCGCCGGTGATCGAGGCGTCCAGCGGTTCGACGGCAATCTCCGAAGCCTATTTCGCGCGCCTGCTGGGCCTGCCGTTTATCGCGGTAATGCCGGCCACCACGTCCCAGGAAAAGATCGCGCAGATTGCCTTCTACGGTGGCAAGAGCCACCTGGTGCAGGACCCGACGCAGATCTATGCCGAGTCCGAGCGCCTGGCCCGGGAGAGCGGCGGCCATTTCATGGATCAGTTCACCTACGCCGAACGGGCCACTGACTGGCGGGCGAACAACAATATCGCCGAGTCGATTTTCCAGCAGCTGCGTTTCGAGCGGCATCCGGAGCCGAGCTGGCTGATTTCCAGCCCAGGTACCGGCGGCACCACGGCGACCCTGGGGCGTTATGTGCGTTATCGCCAGCATGGCACCCGGGTGTTGTGCGCCGATGCCGAGCGTTCGGTGTTCTTTGACTTTTACCTGACGGGGGACGCCGGCCTGCGTCTGGACTGCGGTTCGCGGATCGAGGGGATCGGGCGTCCACGGGTCGAGGCGTCGTTCCTGCCCAAGGTGATCGATGCCATGGTCAAGGTGCCGGATGCCTTGTCCCTGGCGGCCATGCATTACCTGGCGCAGCGTTTGGGGCGGCGGGTCGGCGGTTCCAGCGGCACCAACCTGGTCGGTGCGCTGATGGCGGCACGGCAGATGGTCCAGGCGGGAGAGAGCGGGTCGATCGTGGCGATCCTCTGTGACGGCGGCGAGCGTTACGCCACCACCTATTACGATCCGCAGTGGCTGAAGACCCAGGGGTATGAGCTGGATGGGCTGATCGCGGCTGTGGCAGCCAGTGTCGAGCGCGGCGAGGCGCTGCCCGAAAGCGTGTTGCGGGCCGGGATCTGAACTTGTGGGAGCGGAGCTTGCCGGATCGCCGCACCGCCGCGAAGCTTTTAGCGGCCACAAGGGCCCCTTCGCGAGCAAGCTCTGCTCCCACAGGTATGGGGTTCCACAAGTTAGTCTTCGGTATTTCCTGTGATTACAGGCTGAAGCCGCCATCCAGAGGAATGATATTCCCGGTCATATAAGCCCCGGCCGTGCTCGCCAAACTGATCGCCAGCGCCGCCATCTCTTCCTCGCGCCCCCAGCGCTTCATGGGAATCAACGCCGTGTCCTCGACCAGCGCCTGCTCGTCGGCGCCGATATGCTGGGTCATCTTGCTCGGAAAGCGTCCCGGCGCGATCACATTGACGTTGATGTGCTGGCTGACCAGCTCCCGCGCCAGAATCCGTGACAACTGATGTAGGGCGGCCTTGCTCGGGCCATAGGCATAGGCCTGTTCGCCGAACGAGGAGATCCCCGCCACCGAACCGATATTGATGATTCGCGCCGGGTTCGCCGCCGAACCGGCCTTGCGCAATAACGGCAGGAATTGCTGGATGCAGTTGAAGACCGAGGTCACGTTCAGTTGCATGACCTTTTCCCAGCCCTTCACCGGATAGCTTTCCAGCGGCGCACCCCAGGTGGTGCCGGCGTTGTTGACGAGGATATCCAGTCGATCGATCCGCTCACCCAGGCGTGTTGCCAGCGCCAGCACGCCTTCCTCGGTCGCCAGGTTGGCGGCCAGGGCCTCACAGTGCCCGAGGGCGCCGAGTTCATCGGCGGTCTGCTGGCAGGCTTCGGCATCCCGGGCACAGACGTAGACGTGGGCACCGGCCTCGACAAAGGCCTTGGCGATCATCTTGCCGATGCCACGGGTACCGCCGGTGACCAGGGCGGTGCGGCCTTGCAGGGAGAAGTAAGGGTGCATGGCGAATCCTGAGTGCGAAAAGGTATCGATACCCTAGCCGTCAGGAGTCAAAAGCGGAGCCACTATTGGGCGGCGCAATGATGCGCCATGCACGTCGAAGCGGATCAGCCGCGAACGCGCAGCGTCAGCCCCTTGAGGAAGTTGCGCAGCAACTGGTCGCCGCAGGGACGGTAGTTGGTGTGGCCGAACTTGCGGAACAGCGCGCTCAGCTCGGGCTTGGACACCGGGAACTCGGCGGCCTTGAGAATGGCGTGCATGTCGTCTTCCTTCAGCTCGAAGGCGACCCGCAGTTTTTTCAGGATGATGTTGTTGGTCACCGGCAGCTCGACCGGCAGCGCCGGACGGCTTTCGTCCTTGCCGCGCTTGAAGATCACCAGGCCATCGAGAAAGTGCGCCATGACCTCGTCCGGGCAATGCACAAAGCCTTCTTCCTCATCCTTTTTCAGGTAGGTGATGACATCGGCCTTGGCCACTTCGAAGCCGGTCAGCTTGATGAGCTCGACGACCTTGTTGTCGCTGATGTCGAGCATGTAGCGCACGCTACGCAGTACGTCGTTGTGAATCATGTGAACCATCCTGAGAGGTAGACGCCGCGCATCTGCGCGACGTTGAAGCGGGGATTAGAATTTTTCCTTGGTCGACAGGTAGCGCCATTGGCCCACGGGCACCTTGCCGATGGAGACGCCGCCGATACGGATCCGACGGATGGACACGACCTTGAGCCCGACCGCCTGGCAAAACAGCGCGATCACCCCGGGTTGCGGGTTTTTCATCGCGAAACGCAGGCGGTTCTCGTTCTGCCAGCTGGCTTTCACCGCGGGCAACTCGCGGCCCTTGTAGGTCAGGCCATGGCTCAGGCGGTTGAGACCGTGCTCGACGATATCGCCGCTGACTTCCACCACATATTCCTGCTCGATCTTGGCCGTGTCGGCGGTGAGCTTGCGGAGGATTTTCCAGTCCTGGGTGAACACCACCAGGCCGCTGGCGCCGGCTTGCAGGTCGGCACCCGCGGTCAGGCGCAGGAAGTGCCCCTTGAGCGGACGCTTGCCATAGCGGTGTTCCTCGGAGAGCGTCTCGGCGTGCAGCAGTTGCATGGCCGCCTCGGGGTCCAGGCCGACCGGTTGGTGCAGCAACAGGGTCACCGGCTCCGGGGCGGTGGCCTTGGCTTCGGGGTCCAGTTCGACTTTCTGGGCTTGGACCTTGAACTGCGGCTCGTCGATGACTTCGCCATCGACCGTGACCCAGCCGCCTTCGATGAACAGTTCGGCCTCCCGACGGGAGCAGCCGACCAGCTCGATCAGGCGTTTGGAAAGGCGAGTGGGTTCAGACATGACGGCGGCCGTAAAAAAGGGGGGCGGCTATTGTACCTGCCTGGCGCCGGTTAAGCCCGGCAACATTTGTCGCACTCAGCGCTTGAGGCGCAGATGCAGCAAAGGATAGGGCTGGCCCATGCCATCCTTCTCCGAGCGACCGATCACCTCGAAGCCCTGCTTGAAGTAGAAACCGACGGCCTGGGCGTTCTGTTCGTTGACGTCCAGTTCATCGGCATTCAGGTGTTCGATGGCGTAGCGCAGCAACAGCTTGCCCAAGCCCGTGCCGCGTGCGTGCGGGGCGATGAACAGCATTTCGACCTTGCCCGCCGCGACCCCGGCAAAACCGGTGATGCGCTGGCGCGAATCGCGGGTACAGACCAGCATGACCGCATCCAGGTAGTGGGTCAGCAGCATGTTCTTCAGCAGTTGGAGATAACTGTCCGGCAGGAAGTCATGGGTAGCGCGCACCGAGTCTTCCCAGAGCTGGGCCAGTTCCGGGTAGTCACCGGGCTTGGGGGTTTGGATCACCGGGAGCTGGGGCATGTAGCAGATTCCTTCCATCGCGGTTGTACACACGCCAGACTATAGCCGTAAAAAAGCCCCGCATCTCGTTGAAAGAGCGGGGCTTTTCAGATTATTTACAGCTTAGATCGTTTCAGCCCAGAGGTCGTATTCGTCGGCGTCGGTGACCCGGCACCAGACCTTGTCGCCGGGCTTGAGATCGCCGGCGCCTTCGATAAACACGTTGCCGTCGATTTCCGGGGCGTCGAAGAAGCAGCGACCGACCGCACCCTGTTCGTCGACTTCGTCGATCAGCACTTCGATATCGCGGCCGATGCGCAGTTGCAGGCGGGCGGTGCTGATGGCCTGTTGATGGGCCATGAAGCGATCCCAGCGCTCCTGCTTGACGTCATCCGGGACCACGTCCAGGCCAAGGTCGTTGGCCGGTGCGCCTTCGACCGGCGAGTACTGGAAGCAGCCGACGCGGTCGAGCTGGGCTTCGGTCAGCCAGTCGAGCAGGTACTGGAAGTCTTCCTCGGTCTCGCCGGGGAAACCGACGATAAAGGTCGAGCGGATGATCAGGTCCGGACAGATTTCCCGCCAGTTCTTGATCCGCGCCAGGGTCTTGTCTTCGAACGCCGGGCGTTTCATCGACTTGAGCACTTTCGGGCTGGCATGCTGGAACGGGATGTCCAGGTACGGCAGGATCTTGCCGGCGGCCATCAACGGGATCAGTTCGTCGACATGGGGGTATGGGTAGACGTAGTGCAGGCGTACCCACACGCCCAGGCTGCCGAGGGCTTCGCACAACTCGGTCATGCGGGTTTTCACCGGAGCGCCGTTCCAGAAGCCGGTACGGTACTTCACGTCGACGCCGTAGGCGCTGGTGTCCTGGGAGATCACCAGCAGTTCCTTGACCCCGGACTTGACCAGGCGCTGGGCCTCGTCGAGTACGTCACCCACCGGACGGCTGACCAGCTTGCCGCGCATCGACGGGATGATGCAGAAGCTGCAGCTATGGTTGCAGCCTTCGGAAATCTTCAGGTAGGCGTAGTGGCGCGGGGTCAGCTTGATGCCTTGCGGCGGCACCAGGTCGATCAGCGGGTTGTGGTCCTGGCGCGGCGGCACGACTTCGTGCACGGCATTGACTACCTGCTCGTACTGCTGCGGGCCGGTCACGGCCAGCACGCTGGGGTGCACCTTGCGGATATTGCCTTCTTCGACACCCATGCAGCCGGTGACGATCACCTTGCCGTTTTCCTTGATGGCTTCGCCGATCACTTCCAGGGACTCGGCCTTGGCACTGTCGATAAAGCCGCAGGTGTTGACCACCACGACGTCGGCGTCCTGGTAGGTGGACACCACGTCATAGCCTTCCATGCGCAGTTGCGTAAGGATGCGCTCGGAGTCGACCAGTGCTTTCGGGCAACCCAGGGATACGAAGCCGACCTTGGGGTTGGCTGGCGCGGTAGGGGTGGACATGTCTAACCTCGGTATTAGGGTGTCGAGCCACTTGGGACAAGGGCGTCGCGTGGGCGCTGATGCGCCTCTGATCAAAAAGTGCGCAATTCTAGCGATGGCCGAGGCACTTGACCAGCTTTATGCAGGGAAATGCGACGAGTGCTGCGCTATGCTTCGCCCGATGCGAGTTGCTGTCATTTTTTGTTTCAAATATCCGATGACTTATAAATCGTCGGCAACTGTAAGAAAAACAGCGCATGCTGCGTGAAAAAGCAAATAGTGCTTCTTGAAAGAAGCCTTATTCCGGGGTGTAGGAGTAGTTGATGGGTGGTCAGGCAGTGAGTGAGGGGCAGGTCGGGCACTCGACGGCAAAGCCGTTGGGTATGCTGGTAGCGGCGGTAGGGGTGGTGTACGGCGACATCGGCACCAGCCCGTTATATACCCTCAAGGAGGTGTTCACTGGTGGTTACGGGGTGCCGGTCGACCATGACGGTGTCTTCGGGATTCTGGCACTGATCTTCTGGTCGCTGGTCTGGGTGGTCTCGATCAAGTATGTGCTGTTTATCCTGCGGGCCGACAACCAGGGCGAGGGCGGGATCATGGCCCTGACCGCGTTGGCGCGGCGAGCATCGGCGTCATACCCGAAATTGCAGTCGACGCTGGTGGTTCTCGGGTTGATCGGCGCGGCACTGTTCTATGGCGACAGCATGATCACGCCGGCGATCTCGGTGCTCTCGGCGGTCGAGGGTCTGGAAATTGCCTTCGACGGGTTGGAGCATTGGGTGGTACCGCTGTCGCTGGTGGTGCTGGTGGCGTTGTTCTTGATCCAGAGGCATGGCACCGCGAGTATCGGCAAGCTGTTCGGGCCGGTGATGGTGGCGTGGTTCGTGGTACTGGGGGTCATGGGCGCCTATGGTATTTCCCTGCACCCTGAAGTACTGAGCGCGTTGAACCCGATGTGGGGCGTGCACTTCTTTGTCATTCACCCGGGCATGGGTGTGACGATTCTGGGGGCGGTGGTGCTGGCGTTGACCGGTGCCGAAGCCTTGTATGCCGATATGGGCCACTTCGGTCGCAAGCCAATCGCTCGCGCCTGGTTCGCCCTGGTGCTGCCGGCGCTGGTCCTGAACTACTTCGGCCAGGGCGCCTTGCTGCTGGGAAGCCCGGACGCGGCGCGCAACCCCTTCTATCTGCTGGCGCCGGCCTGGGCCTTGGTGCCGCTGGTGGTGCTGTCGACCCTGGCGACGGTGATCGCTTCCCAGGCGGTGATCTCCGGGGCGTTCTCCCTGACCCGCCAGGCGATCCAGTTGGGCTACATCCCGCGCATGCATATCCAGCACACTTCGAGTGCCGAGCAGGGGCAGATCTACATCGGTGCGGTGAACTGGACCCTGATGATCGGCGTGATCCTGCTGGTGATCGGGTTTGGCTCCTCCAACGCCCTGGCCTCGGCTTATGGCGTGGCGGTGACCGGGACCATGCTGATCACCAGTATCCTGGTGGCGGCGGTGATGCTGTTGCTGTGGAAATGGTCGCCGATCCTGACCGTGCCGATCCTGGTGGGCTTCCTGCTGGTGGACGGGCTGTTCTTCGCCGCCAACGTGCCCAAGATCGTCCAGGGCGGTGCCTTCCCGGTATTGGCGGGGATCGTGCTGTTTATCCTCATGACCACCTGGAAACGCGGCAAGGAGCTGCTGATGGACCGCCTCGACGAAGGGGGCCTGCCGTTGCCGATCTTTATTGGCAGTATTCGCGTGCAGCCGCCTCATCGGGTGCAGGGTACGGCGGTGTTCCTGACCGCACGGCCGGATGCGGTGCCCCATGCGTTGTTGCACAACTTGCTGCATAACCAGGTGCTGCATGAGCAGGTGGTGTTGCTGACGGTGGTGTACGAGGACATTCCGCGGGTGCCGACGCAGCGACGGTTCGAGGTCGATGCCTATGGCGAGGGGTTCTTCCGGGTCATCCTGCACTTCGGTTTTATCGATGAGCCGGATGTACCTGAGGCGCTGAAGCTGTGTCATCTGGACGAGCTGGATTTCAGTCCGATGCGCACCACCTACTTCCTCAGCCGTGAGACGGTGATCGCTTCGAAGATCGTCGGGATGGCGCGCTGGAGGGAGAGTCTGTTTGCCTTCATGCTGAAGAATGCCAACGGTAACCTGCGTTTCTTCAAGTTGCCGGTGAACCGGGTGATCGAACTGGGGACCCAGGTCGAGATCTGATTCCACGGGTATGAAAAAGCCCCCGTTGCCTTGCGGCAGCGGGGGCTTTTTCTTTGGGCGCCTACAGGGCTCGCATCATTCGCTTTTGACCTGACGCTTCTGGATAGCATCCACCAACCGCTTGGCCAGCGCCGGGTAGTTCTCGTCGAAGTGATGACCCCCTGGCAGCTTGACGGCCTCTCCCACCGCGGTGGTGGTGGTGCAGCCACTTTCCTTCACTTCGTCCTGGCCATAGATACACAGCACCTTGGCTGCCGGCAGCTTGGCCATGTCCGGGCCAGTATCGAGTTCCATGCCGGCCTTGCCCAACCAGCCGTCAACGTGGATCTCGAAACTGCCGCTGCGGGCGAACGCCAGCAGGATGATCGCGTCGACCCGCTGCTGCTCGTTTTCCGGCAGGCGGTTATAGATCGCCGGCAGTACGTCGGCACCAAAGGAGTAGCCGGCCAGGACGAAACGCTTGGCACCCCATTTCTGCCGGTAGTGCTGCATCAGTTCGGTCAGGTCGGCGGCCGTCTGTTCCGGGCTCTTGTGCTGCCAGTAGTAGCGCAGGGTATCGATGCCCACCACCGGGTAGCCCATCTTCGACATATAACCCGCCGCGTCGCGGTCCAGGTCGCGCCAGCCGCCGTCGCCGGAGAGGAACAGGGTCACGGTGTCGCTGGTCTTGTCCGCCGGGACTTCCACCACCGGAATGGCCAGGCCGCCGTTGTCCGTACCCACCAGCATCTTGCGCAGTTCGTTGTTCAACACCTGGGGCAGCTTGATGTCGTAGTCGCTGATGCTGGTTTCGGCATTCGCCTGGTCGCGCACGAACGCCGCGCTCGGATCATCCGGGCCGTCGTTCCAGGCCACCAGCCAGTGGCCGTGGGCCGCGGTCTTCGGTACCGGGGTCGTGCAATCCGGTTGATCGAGGACGAAGCCCACCGAGATCGCCTGGGCCTTGTCGCTGGTCTGGGACGCCAGCCAGTTCCAGGCCAGGGACGCGCCCGGACCGATACCGCTGACCAGGGTCGCCGGGCCTTTCAGTTGCTGCAAGGCACTGTCCAGGACCTTCTGCTGCAGTGTGCAGTTGTCCTTGGGCAGGATCACCTGGACGATCAGCGCCGCGCCACTGCGACTCAGTGCGGACAACTGCGTGTCGCTCAGGGCGTCTTCGGCGAGGGTCGCCACGACTACCTGGGCCTTGGGTGTCGTGCCAGGGGTCAGGCGGGTCAGGGTCGAACCGTCGGCCTGGCTCAAGTGTTCGAGAGTAGGTTCCGGTGGAGGGCGGTTCCAGAACCAGTAGCCGCCTCCCGCAAGCGCGGCCAGGAGCAGCACGATTACCAGTAACAACCGCCAGGAGCGTTGAATCATCAGCGTTTCACCAATCCAGTCAAGCCGCCTGCAATCAGGGCGGCGGTATCGGCCAATGCGACCAGCGGATCAAGTCCTGCCGGCACGGCCATGTAACGGGGTTCCCAATCAGGCTGGAACTTGTCCTTGAAACGACGCAGGCCCTGGAAGTTGTAGAGCTGCTCGCCGCGTTGGAACACCATCGAGCCCAGACGCTGGGTCAGTGGTGCGCCACGCCGTGGTTGCAGGCCTGACAGCGGGACCATCCCCAGGCTGAAACGCGCGTATCCGTGAGCCTTATAATGCTGAATCAGGCCAACCATCAAGAACTCCATGGTCAGCTTGGGGGCGTCGGGGTGCGAACGCATCAGGTCGAGACTGGCCAGTTCATGGCTGTGGGTCTCGAGCAGATTGGCGAACGCCACCGGGCGCCCCTCGAAATGGATGATCGCAACGCGGAAGTGGTTGATGTACTCGGGGCTGAAACGGCCCAGGGAGAAACCTTTCTCGCGCACGTTCTTGCCGGTGAGCCAGGCGTCGGAGATGACCTTGAGCTCATCCAGCGGCGCCTGCCCCGGTTCGTAGATCTCCAGCGACAGGCCGTCGCGGCTACCACGGTTCCAGGTGTAGCGCAGGTCCTTCATCTCCTTGCCCTTGGACTCGAGGTCAAAGCGGTGCAGGTCGACCCGGGCTTCTTCGCCGAGCTTGATGGCGGTCAGGCCGATGTCCATGTAGTACGGCAGGTTTTCCGCACGCACCTGATAGAACACCGGACGGGCATGATGGGTGTCGCACAGGTCGCGGAATTGCCAGATCAGTTCGGCACGCTGGCGCGCCGGGCCGATCGGGTCATACAGCGCCACCAGGCTGCGGCCACGACGGGCGTACATCAGGAAAGCGGTGTCGGTGGGGTGGAACAGGAACGCCTTGTCGCCGGTCAGGGCCAGGCCGCCATCAGGCTGGTCCGAGGCCATCAGCACCTTGACCGCCCGCTCCATTTCATCGGGCGTGGGCTGGTGGATCACTGGGCGCGCGGTACGCAGCAACCAGGTCAGCGAAACGGCGACCAGGACCACGGCGGCCCCCAGCAGTGAACGCAGGCCACGGGGGGCATCACCATCCAGCGCGAACTGCCACCACAGCTCGTGGCTGTAGGGCACGTCCTGGTAGGCGAACAGCAGCAGCCAGACCGAGGCACCGAGTACGCAGAGACTGGCCACTAAATAGAGTGGCGAGAACGGCAGTTCGGTGAGGCGGCTGGGTCGATAGAAGGAGCGGCGGAAAATCCCCAGCAGGCAGGCGGTGGCCGTCAGCATGCTGGCTTCTTCCCAGTCGAAACCCTTGAGCAGCGAGAGCAGGGCGCCCACCAGCAGCAAGGTCATGGTCAGCATCCAGGCGGCGGACAGGCGTCGACGCAGGCCCTGGGCCAGCAGCAGGCACAACACGCCCACCAGGCTGGCGCCGAAGTGCGAGGCGTCGATCAGGCGGTCCGGTACCAGGAAGTCGATGCCTTCCAGGCGTGTGTCGATTTCCGGGGTCGCGCCGGAGAACAGCAGGACCACACCGGACAGGAACACCAGTACGGCGAGGATCGGTGCCGCGAAACCCGATGCCACCCGCATGCTCTGGCGGGTACTCATCAGCCGCTGGGCTTCGGTACTCAGCAGGGCCAGGCAGGCCAGCAGCAAGGGCAACAGCACATAGATCAGGCGATAGAGCAGCAGCGCGGCGGCCAGTGGTGCGGCGCCCAGTTCATTGGCAAAGGCGGCCAGCAGGATCGCTTCGAACACGCCCACGCCGCCGGGCACATGGCTGAGCACACCGGCGGCCAGGGCCAGCAGGTACACCAGCAGGAAGGCGCCGAACGGTGGGGCTACGGGCAACAGCAGATAGAGCACGGTCGCGGCGGCGGCCACGTCCAGGGCGGTAATCACCAGTTGCAGCAGGGTCAGTCGGGCACTCGGCAGGCGCAGGGTGCGACGTCCGACCTTGACCAGCAGGTTGTCCTTGATCGGTTGTTCCGGCAGGCGCCGGCGATAGATGCCGACCGCCAGCAGGGCGGTCAAGGCCAGCACGACCACGGCGATGCCGCCGAGGAGATAGATCGGCAAGTGCAGGGCTTCGGACGCCGCGGGCAGGTTGCTCAGGGTTGCCAGGGCGGCCAGGGGGGGCAGCGCGCAACCCAGCGAGAGACTGGCGAACAGGGTCATCCGCGCGACTTCGGCGGCCCCCAGGCCGAAACGGGCATAGAGTCGATAGCGCACCGAACCGCCGGACAGCAGCGACAAACCAATGGCGTTGCCGATGGCGAAGGCGGTGAAACCGCCGAGTGCCAGAGTGCGCTTCGGCAGTTGTACATCAGCGTAACGGCTGGCGGACCACTCATAGCCCAGCAGGATAATGAAGCCGATGGCGGTCGCCGCCAGGGCGCCGGCCAATGCTGGCTTGGGCACGCTGAGAATCGAATCGTGCAGGGCGTCCAGGTCGAGTTCGATCAACAGGTGGCGACAGGCGATCAGGGCGATAGCGAACAGGAACAGAGTGATGGCCAGGCCGACGGACTGCCGGTACTTGCTCAACAGATCCAGCCAACGGAGACGGTTGGCGGAGATCGGGTGTGTTGCTGTAACAGTATCGTGTGGTTCGGACGAGTTGGCGCGCATCAATCACCTCTAGGATTGTGCGCGACAGGATGGGGGTATCCAGCCAAGTTACCAATCCCTATGGACAAAATAATTGCAAATATTAACGTGTCTGGCCGTTGTACGGCGACCCACGCCCCGGGCTGTTGTAGAGGAAGTTTGTTGCGGATTCAGCTTAGCCTGTGCACCCATTGACTGCGTTATCCGTCGAGGGTTCGATCCGTCCTGCCTTGATTGGATGAAAGTTTTTTTGGCGGATACAAAAAAGGCCACTCTTTCGAGCAGCCTTTTCTGATATTTGGTTGCGGGAGCCGGATTTGAACCGACGACCTTCGGGTTATGAGCCCGACGAGCTACCAGACTGCTCCATCCCGCGTCTGTGTGGCGGCATTCTACAGCCGAACGGCGGGGTGTCAACCGTTAATGGTCCGTTTGGTCAAAATAATGTGCAAAACCTCGATTTGACCGGCTGCTTTCGCTAAGTATCAGACAATCAAGGTTTTTTCAGGCTGCCAGGTGAAAACACCCACGCACAAAAAAGGCCACTCTTTCGAGTAGCCTTTTTTGATGTTTGGTTGCGGGAGCCGGATTTGAACCGACGACCTTCGGGTTATGAGCCCGACGAGCTACCAGACTGCTCCATCCCGCGTCTGTGTGTCGGCATTCTACAGAGAAACGCTGGGCTGTCAAACCCTAATTGAGGAAAACCCCTTTATTGTTCAACCGCTTAGCGCTTGAGGTGGGCTCTTCATCGGGGCTTGGGGCCATGCTGGGCAAGGCTTCCAGCTCTATCGACGAGTGCTTTTCGATTAAAAAAATAAATTCATAGGGGTTGTTTCCTACAAGTAAAGAGGAAGAATCAAACTACTGGTGCTATATACAGGTGTCGGTGAGATACTGCTGGCCTGTAGTGTTTCCGCTCCCTGAATGAACCTGTGTTTTCATGACGCAACGCAAAATCATCCACGTCGACTGTGATTGCTTCTACGCCGCCATCGAGATGCGTGATAACCCGAGCCTGGCCGGCAAGCCCATGGCGGTGGGCGGTTCAGCGGATCGGCGGGGGGTGATTGCCACCTGCAATTACGAGGCGCGAGCCTTTGGCGTGCGTTCGGCGATGTCGTCGCGGCATGCCTTGAGCCTGTGTCCGGACCTGGTCATCGTCAAGCCGCGCATGGATGCCTATAAGGAAGCGTCGAAGGATATCCAGGCGATCTTTCGCGACTACACCGATCTGATCGAGCCCTTGTCCCTGGATGAAGCCTACCTCGACGTGTCCGACAGCCCGCACTTTGCCGGCAGCGCGACACGCATTGCCCAGGACATCCGGCGCCGGGTCTCCAAGCAATTGCATATCACCGTCTCCGCCGGAGTGGCGCCGAACAAGTTTCTGGCCAAGATCGCCAGCGACTGGAAAAAGCCCAACGGATTGTTTGTGATCACACCGGATCAGGTGGAGGACTTCGTTGCCGGCTTGCCGGTCAACAAGCTGCACGGGGTCGGCAAGGTCACGGCGGACAAGCTCGGGCGATTGGGAATTACCGATTGCCTGCAATTGCGCGAATGGGGCAAGTTGGCCCTGGTCCGCGAGTTCGGCAGTTTTGGCGAGCGCCTGTGGGGATTGGCCCGGGGCATCGATGAGCGGCTGGTGCACAACGATAGCCGGCGGCAGTCGGTGAGTGTCGAAAACACCTACGATGTTGACTTGCCGGACCTTGCCAGTTGCCTGGAAAAACTCCCCGAACTGATGGAAACCCTCGCCGGGCGCATTGCCCGACTCGACAGCAGCTATCGGCCGGGCAAGCCGTTCGTCAAAGTGAAGTTCCACGACTTTACCCAGACGACCCTGGAGCAGGCCGGGGCAGGGCGGGATCTGGAGGGTTATCGGCAGTTGCTGAGCCAGGCTTTTGCCCGAGGCGACCGGCCGGTGCGGTTGTTGGGGATTGGTGTGCGTTTGCAGGATTTGCGCGGTGGGCATGAACAGCTGGAGTTGTTCAGCGGCTGAAGCGATTAGTCTTCAGCCCGCTCGAACGCTTCAGTCGGCCGCGGGATCCGCCACCAGCCGCCCGGCTTTTTTGGTCAGGGTCTTGAGAAACTCACGCTGCAACTCGGGATCGTTGCGGGTCAGTTCGATCAGGCTCTGCTCCAGTTCGCTGGCTTCGTCCTCCAGCCCCAACTCCGACAGGCGCTTGACCCGATGCACCCATTGGTTGACGTCGTCACCCTCCAGGTCGTTGTAGATCAGGTCGTGGGCCTCCAGCAGCTTGCCGCGCAGCTTGCTGCTGATGGACAGGCTGGAGTCCGAGTGAATTTCACCCTGGGCATCTTCCACGCGGATCTGCAGGTTGCCGATGCGATACAGGTCCTGCTCGGCAAACGGGCTGTCCAGCAGGTTGAGGCGCAGCACGCCATTGCGGTCGGTGGTCAGCTCGGCGGTCTGTTTGCCGGCGACTACTTCCACCGGGCGTTCGGACCACGGCAGGCTCGAGTATTCCGTACGCTTGTCGCGCTGGATTTCCTCGACCCCGGCCAGGTTCTGCTGGGCACGGCCGCCGGACTCGACGTTCATGAACGGATTGAGGCCGTCGATGCCGTCCTTGAGCCAGCCATGGGTCATGCTGTCCGGTATATGGCCGAGGGCAAAGATATTGGCCACATTGGCGCCGGCGCCACCGATCAGGGCCAGGACCCCGAGCGGCATTTCATAGACCTTGCGCCAGCCTTGATAAGGCGTGTAGCGATCATAACGACGGGTAACATCGAACTCGGTGACTTCGAAGGTCTTCTGCTCGTGAATCCGCACGCGACGTTGCGGCAGCTCGAGAACCTTGGGGTCACCGACATCGATCTGCAGGCTGTGAGCGAGCAGTTTGCGCTCGACACGCTCTTCATGCTCGCTGCGTTGTGACATCTGGTTGGCGCAGCCGCTGACCAGCAGGGCGCCGCACAAGGCGGCGCCCCCGAGGGCTAAGGTACTTCGATTGAACATGGGCGCTCTATCTGGACTCAGCGACGGATACGGGCCTGAAGGAAGGACAGCACGTCGGCGACCGGCAGCGCGTGCGCCTCGGCCTCGGTGCGGCTCTTGTATTCCAGGTTGCCTTCGGCCAGGCCGCGGTCGCTGACCACGATCCGATGGGGAATGCCGATCAGTTCCATGTCGGCGAACTTGATGCCCGGGCTGGTTTTCTTGTCGCGGTCGTCCAGCAGCACTTCGAAGCCGGCGGCCGTCAATTCGGCGTAGAGCTTGTCGGTGGCTTCGCGAACCTGTTCGGTTTCATAGCGCAGCGGTACCAGGGCGATCTGGAACGGCGCCAGGGAGTCGCTCCAGATGATGCCGTTGGCGTCGTTGTTCTGCTCGATGGCGGCAGCGACCACGCGGGACACGCCAATACCGTAGCAACCCATGGTCAGGGTCACCGGCTTGCCGTTTTCGCCCAGGACCTGGCACTTCATCGCTTCGCTGTACTTGGTGCCCAGCTGGAAGATGTGGCCGACTTCGATGCCGCGCTTGATCTCCAGGGTGCCCTTGCCGTCCGGGCTCGGATCGCCGGCCACGACGTTGCGCAGGTCGGCCACGGTCGGTACGGGCAGGTCGCGTTCCCAGTTGACGCCGAAGTAGTGCTTGTCGTCGATGTTGGCGCCGATACCGAAGTCGCTCATCAGCTCGACCGAACGGTCGATGATGATCGGCAGCGGCAGGTTCAACGGGCCGAGGGAGCCGGCACCGGCACCGATGGCGTCACGCAGTTCGGCATCGGAAGCCATGACCAGCGGGCTGGCAACGCCTGGCTGGTTGGCGGCCTTGATTTCGTTCAGCTCGTGATCGCCGCGGATGATCAGGGCAATCAGCTTGCCTTCTTCTTCGGCGTGGACGATCAGGGTCTTGACGGTCTTTTCGATCGCCAGGTTGTAGCCTTCGACCAACTGCGCAATGGTTTTTGCATCAGGGGTGTCGACCAGGCGCAGGGCTTCGGTCGGCGCCGCGCGCGAGGTTTCGCGAGGCACGGCTTCGGCCTTCTCGATATTCGCCGCGTACTCGGAGCCGTTGCTGAAGACGATATCGTCTTCGCCGGACTCGGCCAGTACGTGGAACTCATGGGAGCCGGCGCCGCCGATGGAGCCGTTGTCCGCTTCCACCGGGCGGAACTTCAGGCCCAGGCGGGTAAAGACATTGCAGTACGCCTGGTGCATGCGGTCGTAGGTGATCTGCAGCGAGGCCTGGTCGACGTGGAAGGAGTAGGCGTCCTTCATGATGAATTCGCGACCGCGCATCAGGCCGAAGCGTGGGCGGATTTCGTCACGGAATTTGGTCTGGATCTGGTACAGGTTGATCGGCAGTTGCTTGTAGCTGCTCAGCTCGTTGCGGCACAGATCGGTGATCACTTCTTCGTGGGTAGGGCCGGCACAGAAGTCGCGGTCGTGGCGATCTTTCAGGCGCAGCAGCTCAGGGCCATATTGTTCCCAACGACCGGATTCCTGCCACAGTTCAGCCGGCTGGATGCCGGGCATCAGCACTTCCAGGGCGCCGGCCGCGTTCATTTCCTCGCGCACGATGGCTTCGACCTTGCGCATGACACGCAGGCCCATGGGCAGCCAGGTGTACAGGCCGGAAGCGAGTTTGCGGATCATCCCGGCGCGCAGCATCAGCTGATGGCTGATCACGACCGCGTCGGAAGGTGTTTCTTTCTGTGTGGCGAGCAAATATTGACTGGTGCGCATGGTTGGCCGTTGTCGCTTGCTGATGACTGAAAATGACTGAGCATTGTACGGGTGTGATCCGGCGACGTACAGGCGTGTCGCCGCACCGCTCCGGGGGAGAGCGGTGCGGGCCTGTATTTACGGGGTTTCTTCGCCGACGGCGGTGGGTATCGCGCCTTCGCCACGGCTGGACTGATACCAGTGCAGGGCGATCAGGATCAGGGTCGGAATACCCATCACGGCGGTAATGATGAAGAACTTGTGGTAGCCGAACTTTTCCACCATCACCCCGGAATAACCGCCGATCAGGCGCGGCAGCAGGAGCATGATCGAACTGAGCAGGGCGTACTGGGTGGCGGAGAACTTCAGGTTGGTCAGGCTCGACAGGTAGGCGACGAAGGCCGAGGTCGCCAGGCCCGAACTGAAGTTGTCCAGGGAGATGGTGACGATCAGCATCTTCAGGTTCGGGCCCATATCGGCCAGCAGCATGAACAGCAGGTTGGTCGCCGCCGAGGCCGCGCCGCCGATGAACAGGATCGGCAGGATGCCGAAGCGCACGATCAGCAGGCCACCCATGCCGGCCCCGATCAGGGTCATGATCAGGCCGAAGATCTTGCTGACCCCGGCGATCTGGTCCTTGGTAAAGCCCTGGTCGATATAGAACACGTTGGCCATCACGCCCATCACCGTGTCCGACATCCGATAGGTGGCGATCAGCCCCAGCAATAGCAGGGCCTGCCAGCGATAACGGACGATAAAGTCGTTGACCGGCGTCAGCACCGGCGCCAGGCCGCGACGGCCCATGCTCGACAGGCAGAGGGTGGTGAGGATGGTATAGAGGATAGCGCGCAGGAAGGCACGGTCTTCCAGCAGCAGGTCAAGCATGCTCCGGCCCTGGAACAGCACGCTGGCGAAATCGGTGTTGTAGAGCTGGGTGAACATCGCCGGTACCGAGACCAGCAGGACGATCAGCACGAAGACCGAGGACAGCTGGTGCACGAAGCTGTAGCGCCCGGCGGAGAGCTGGGTCCTTAGCGGCACTGGCGGTTCGCGCATGAAGAAGGTGGTGAGCAGCGCCGGAATCATCAGCAGGCCGAACAGCACGTAGGTGCCGGTCCAGGCCGAATGCTTGTAGCTGAAGCCGGTGGAACCGAAACCTTCGGCGATAAACAGCGCGCCGGCGGTGGCCAGCAGGGCGGCAACCCGATACCCCGACATATAGCTGGCAGCCAGGGCGGCCTGCTGGCTGTCGTTGGCGATTTCCAGGCGATAGGCGTCCACCGCGATGTCCTGGGTCGCGGAGGCGAAGGCCACGACAACAGCAATGGCGATCAGCCAGGACAGGTGTTTCTGAGGATCGCAGAAACCCATGCCGATCAACCCGAGGACGATCAGGATCTGCGCCAGCACCAACCAGGAACGGCGGCGCCCGAGTTTTCCGAGCAACGGCAGGCGCCATTGGTCGAGCAGCGGCGACCACACCCATTTGAAGGCGTAGGCGAGGCCGATCAGGCTGGCATAACCGATGGTTTCACGGGCCACGCCGGCTTCACGCAGCCAGACGGAAAGCGTGGAAAACACCAACATATAAGGCAGACCGGCGGCGAAACCGAGCAGCAGGAGCACGAGTGTCGAGGGGCTGGCATAAGCGGCGAGCGCGGCGCGCCAGGTTTTACGGGGCATGGGCTGGAATCTGCCTCAGGTTAACGGAAACAAAGCGCGCACTCTAACCGCTGTGCTCTATCGGGCGCCAGCCATGGCGCTTGATATCGACACGATTGTTCAGGACCGTCAGGCCTTCAGTCCGCAGCCGGGCGCGTTGTTCGTCGCCGGAGGGGCTGCCGGCGGGCAGGCTGATCCGACCGCCGGCACCCAGCACCCGATGCCAGGGCAGGCTCGTATCGGCGGGCAACTGGCTCAAGGTCCGTCCGACAAAACGGGCGGCACGCCCCAGACCCGCCAGCTCGGCCAGTTGGCCATAGGTCACGACCCGGCCTTCGGGCACTTGCGCCAGGGTCAGGTAAAGGGCGGTGCGGCGCATCTGTGCAGGGCTTTCGCCGCCGCTGCTGTCGTCGGTCATTGAGGCAGTCCTGTTCGGGGGGCTGGCTGCTTGTGTAGGTTATTTCTGTGAGTCATGGGTGATTATTGAACTAGGGTGTTGTCCAGTCGGTCACTCCTTGGTCAAGGCATTGCCCCGCGGGATAATGCCGGTTTTTTTCCGCAAACCCGAGTCCTCTCTCTGCTTATGTTATCCAGAACCCTGCTGTGCCTTGCTGTTCTCAGTGCCTCGACGCCGTTGCTGGCCGATACCGTCTGGTTGAAGAACGGTGATCGCCTGACGGGCAAGATCAGCCTGTTCGACGGCGGCAAGCTGTTGATCCAGACCGATTACGCCGGAGCGATCCCGGTGGACTGGAAGCAGGTCAAGACCCTGGAAAGCGACCAGGAGCTGCTGGTCAAGCAGGATGCCTACTCAGGGGAGAAGGCCAAGTCCCTGAAAGCGGCGGCGGACGGCAAGGTGACGCTGGTCAACGGCGAGGCGCCGAAAACCGTCGACCTCGCGAGTATCAAGCAGATCGTCAAGCCCAAGCCGGTGATCGAGGACCTGGTGTGGAAGGGCAATGTCGACCTGGCCCTGGACTACAAACGGGCGGATCAGGACACCGACGACTACGACATCGGCTTCAAGACCACTGCCCGCCATGGCGCCTGGCGGCATAATGCCCAGGGTGAGTACAACCGCGAGTTCCAGAACAATATCGTGACCGCCAACAACTGGAACGTCGAGTATGCCCTGGACCGCTTTATCACCGAAAAGTGGTTCTGGCAGGGGCGCCTGACCTACAAGCGTGACTTCGTGGAAGAACTGTCGCGCCAACGTATCGTCGGTACCGGTCCTGGCTACCAGTTCTGGGACAATGAGCTGGGGGCGTTTTCCCTCGGTTCGCTGCTCAACAATACCGACTACGAGTACAGTAACGGCGACAAGAAGAACTTTTATTCGCTGGGGATGAAATGGGACTACAGCCGTAACCTGGTGGGCAAGACGGTGCAGTTCTTCACCAACGGCGAAGTGGGCAAGCCGTTGAGCGGGCCTTCGGAGTATTCCCTCGACGCCCAGATGGGCCTGCGCTACAAAGTGACCGAGTGGGCCTCGCTGAACCTCAAGGCCGAGCGCAACGTGGTCCAGGGCGATGCGGAAAGCAGCCTGAACAAGACCCGCTACACGGCTGGCTTCGGCGTCGTCTGGTAATCGCACCGCTTCCCCGACCCTGGCCTCCGTCACAGATAATGTTTATTTTGTCACTGATTTTCATTCGCAAGTCCAAGGGCTTGCCGACGGTTTCTGACGAGGAGTCATAAAGGTGAGTACTGAAGTTGCCAAGAACGCCCGTGAGCTGCTGCTCAAGGAGTACCGGGGGGTGTTGTCCACGCACTCCAAGGCCATGCCCGGTTTCCCGTTTGGCTCCGTGGTGCCTTACTGCCTTGACGACCAGGGGCGGGCGTTGATCCTGATCAGCCGGATCGCCCAGCATACCCATAACCTGCAGAAGGACCCCAAGTGTTCCCTGCTGGTGGGCGAGCGCGATGCCGAAGACGTGCAGGCGGTCGGTCGCCTGACCTACCTGGCCGAGGCCGAAAAGCTCAGCGATCCCGAGGCGATTGAGGCAGCGGCCGAGCGTTACTATCGCTACTTCCCGGATTCGCGGAACTACCATCAGGCCCACGATTTCGACTTCTGGGTCCTCAACCCGGTGCGGCACCGCTATATCGGTGGTTTCGGCGCGATTCACTGGCTGGATCAGGTCACCTTGGCGAACCCCTTCGCCGGCAAGACCGAGATCAGCATGGTCGAACACATGAACAGCGACCACGCCAAGGCCATCGCCCACTACGTCGCCCTGGCCGGCCTGCCGGATACAGTGCCTGCGCAACTGGCGGGTATCGACACCGAAGGCATGCACCTGCGCATTGGCCAGGCGCTGTACTGGCTGCCCTTCGAAACACCTTGCAACACGCCGACACAAGTTCGCGAAGCCTTGGTTTCCCTGGCTCACGCCGAGCATTGGCCAAAAAAGGAAGCCGCTTCAGCTTGAATTCACAACCTGTCGACGTCATCTCAGGTTAAGTGGAAGGCATTCTTCCGTAGAGGAACCATTTGATGCGCGCTTTTTTATTGCTCTTTCTGCTGTTTCCGGTGCTAGAGCTGTATGTGTTTTTCCAGGTCAGTACCGCGATCGGGTTTTTCCCGGCCCTGGCGCTGATCATTCTCGGCTCGATGCTGGGTGTGCTGGTCCTGCGGGTTGCAGGGATCGCCACGGCGTTGCGGGCGCGGGAAAGTCTCAACCGCGGCGAGTTGCCGGCCCAGACCATGCTCGAGGGCCTGATGCTGGCCCTGGGCGGTGGCCTGCTGCTGCTGCCGGGGTTTATCAGCGATATTATCGGCCTGGTCCTGTTGTTGCCCATGACCCGCCGCCTGTTGGCCGACCGCATGCGTCGGCGCGTCGAAGAGCAGGCATTGCGTCAGCGGGCCTTTGCCGACGATCTGCAGCCCCGTGGTCCGTCGGGATCGGCGCCGGCCGCCAGCCGGCAGCCCCAGGTCATCGAAGGCGAGTTCGAACACCGCGATTCCTGATCGTCAGCACAACGACACGGCACCTTCGGGTGCCGTGTTGGTTTTCGGCACCATAAGGTAAAAAAAACGTCACCTCGCCCTTGAAATTACCTTTGGTGACCTTATGTAACGGTCACCGCAAGGTTTTGGCGAAAATCGCCAGACAGTCTTTCGCGGTTCGCTTGGCGAGCCGCAACCGGCAACGCCGGATTTGCTAAACCGGTCGGTATCGACATCGACCCTTGAAAACCATAATTAGGAGAGATCGACAATGAAGCTTCGTCCTCTGCATGACCGCGTCGTCATCCGTCGCAGCGAAGAAGAGAAAAAAACCGCCGGCGGTATCGTGCTGCCAGGTTCGGCTGCCGAGAAAGCCAACCACGGTGAAATTCTCGCTGTAGGTACCGGCCGCGTGCTGGACAACGGTGAAGTCCGTGCGCTGGCCGTGAAAGTGGGTGACAAGGTGGTATTCGGCCCTTACTCCGGCAGCAACACTGTGAAAGTAGACGGCGAAGACCTGCTGGTAATGGCCGAGAACGAGATTCTCGCTGTTATCGAAGGCTGATTCCCGCTCATTTTTCCCGTTACGACAAAGTATTCAAGGAATTACGATCATGGCTGCTAAAGAAGTTCTGTTTGGCGACTCCGCCCGCAAAAAAATGCTCAAAGGCGTCAACGTCCTGGCTGACGCGGTAAAAGCGACCCTGGGCCCGAAAGGCCGTAACGTGATCATCGAGAAGAGCTTCGGCGCTCCGACCATCACCAAGGACGGCGTTTCCGTTGCCAAGGAAATCGAGCTGGAAGACCGTTTCGAAAACATGGGCGCGCAACTGGTCAAGGACGTTGCTTCCCGTGCCAACGATGACGCTGGCGACGGCACCACCACCGCCACCGTACTGGCTCAGTCGATCGTCAACGAAGGCCTGAAGGCTGTCGCTGCCGGCATGAACCCGATGGACCTCAAGCGCGGTATCGACAAGGCGACCATCGCCATCGTCAAAGAGCTCAAAGCCCTGTCCAAGCCTTGCGCCGACACCAAGGCCATCGCTCAGGTCGGCACCATCTCCGCCAACTCCGACAGCTCCATCGGCGACATCATTGCCGAAGCCATGGAAAAAGTCGGTAAAGAAGGCGTGATCACCGTTGAAGAAGGCTCGGGCCTGGAAAACGAACTGTCGGTTGTAGAAGGCATGCAGTTCGACCGTGGCTACCTGTCCCCGTACTTCGTCAACAAGCCGGAAACCATGGTCGCCGAGCTGGACGGCCCGCTGATCCTGCTGGTCGACAAAAAAATCTCCAACATCCGCGAAATGCTGCCAGTACTGGAAGCCGTTGCCAAAGCCGGCCGTCCACTGCTGATCGTGGCCGAAGACGTTGAAGGCGAAGCCCTGGCGACCCTGGTTGTGAACAACATGCGCGGTATCGTCAAGGTCGCTGCCGTCAAGGCCCCGGGCTTCGGTGATCGTCGCAAGGCGATGCTGCAGGATATCGCTGTCCTGACTGGCGGTACCGTGATCTCCGAAGAGATCGGCCTGAGCCTGGAAAGCACCACCCTGGACCACCTGGGCAGCGCCAAGCGCGTGACCCTGTCCAAGGAAAACACCATCATCGTCGACGGTGCTGGCGTTCAAGGCGACATCGAAGCCCGTATCGCTCAGATCCGTGCCCAGGTTGCCGATACTTCCTCCGACTACGACCGTGAAAAACTGCAAGAGCGTCTGGCCAAGCTGTCCGGTGGCGTTGCAGTGATCAAGGTCGGTGCTGGTTCCGAAGTTGAAATGAAAGAGAAGAAAGCCCGCGTTGAAGACGCCCTGCACGCTACCCGTGCAGCCGTTGAAGAAGGCGTGGTCCCTGGCGGTGGCGTGGCCCTGATCCGTGCCCTGCAAGCCATCAGCGAACTGAAAGGCGACAACGCCGATCAGGACGTCGGTATCGCTGTTCTGCGTCGCGCTGTTGAAGCGCCGCTGCGTCAGATCGCCGCCAACAGCGGTGACGAGCCAAGCGTCGTGGTCAACGAAGTCAAGAACGGCCAAGGTAACTTCGGTTACAACGCCGCGACTGGCGAATACGGCAACATGATTGAAATGGGCATCCTGGATCCAACCAAGGTGACTCGTTCGGCGCTGCAGGCAGCTTCCTCGATCGGCGGTCTGATCCTGACCACCGAAGCGGCAGTGGCTGAAGCACCGAAGAAAGACGGCGGTGCTGGCGGCGGTATGCCAGACATGGGCGGCATGGGCGGTATGGGCGGCATGATGTAAGTCGGCCCCACCTGCTACAAAGAAACCCCGCCTTGTGCGGGGTTTCTTTTTTTCCGGCAAGACACAGTGCGGCGGCTGCTTTTATCGCGCAGCTTGTCGCTGCCACTGGCTTGCCCTTAAGCTGCGCGGGCCAAGACACGGCCGTTACCGCGACAGAGAGAGTATCCATGCGAATTCTACTGGTTGAAGACAACCGCGATATCCTCGCCAACCTGGCTGATTACCTGGGGCTTAAAGGTTATACGGTGGACTGTGCGCAGGACGGCTTGTCGGGCCTGCACCTGGCTGCCACCGAACATTACGACCTGATCGTGCTGGATATCATGTTGCCGGGTATCGATGGTTTCACCCTGTGCAAGCGCCTGCGTGAAGATGCCCGGCGCGACACCCCGGTGATCATGCTCACCGCCCGCGATCAACTGGATGATCGTCTGCAAGGTTTCAAGTCCGGTGCCGACGACTACCTGCTCAAGCCGTTCGCCCTGTCGGAACTGGCTGCGCGGATCGAAGCAGTCCTGCGCCGGGCCCAGGGCGGCGGACGCCGGGCCTTGCAGGTCGGTGAGCTGAGCTACGACCTCGATACCCTGGAAGTGACCCGCGAAGGGCGTCTGCTCAAGCTCAACCCGGTGGGCTTGAAGCTGCTGGCGGTGCTGATGCAGAAAAGCCCCCATGTACTGCGTCGCGAAGTCCTCGAGGAAGCCCTGTGGGGCGACGATTGCCCGGACAGCGACAGCTTGCGCAGTCACGTCCACCAATTGCGCCAGGTGATCGACAAGCCTTTCGAAAAGCCTTTGCTGCATACCGTACATGGCGTCGGCTATCGCCTGGCCGAAGGCCGCGATGGAGTTTAAACAGAGCCTTGCCCAACGCATCATCATCGCCTTTGCGCTGATGAGCGCCCTGGTGGCGGGGACCTTTGCCATAGGCATCGTGGCGACGGTTCACCTGGTTGAGGAAAGGCTGATTTCCGCGGGCCTGGGAGGCGACCTCCAGCGTCTGTTGCTGATGGACAGTGTCAATGACTGGAGCCATCGACCCGAGCCCGATCAACTGTTCTATTTCAGCGGCGGTCCGGGGGATTTCGCCTTGCCCAGGGATCTGCGTCATCTGGACGCCGGGTTCCACGAGGTGTTTCGCGACCAACTGTCCTACCACGCCATGGTCGAGGTGGTCGACGGTCGGCGTTACGTGTTGTTGCAGGACCAGAGTGACTTCGAAGAGCGTGAGCGGGTATTGTTTGCCGTGGTGCTGGTGGGATTTGTCCTGGCCCTGGCCCTGGCCGTGTTTCTCGGCTGGATTCTCGCCCGGCGGGTGATGGCGCCAGTGGTACGCCTGGCCCGCCAGGTGCGTCATCGTGATCAGTTACTCGGGCTGGCACCGTCCCTGGCGCCGGATTACGCCGCTGACGAAGTGGGTGAACTGGCGGTGGCGTTCGACGCCACCCTCGGCCGGCTGCGCGACGCCCTGACTCGCGAGCGCCTGTTCACCAGCGATGTCAGTCATGAACTGCGTACGCCGCTGATGGTATTGGCGACCTCCTGTGAGCTGTTGCTGGAAAACCCGGCCATTGACCAGCGCGGACGCAATCAGGTCGAGCGCATTGCCCGGGCCTGCGAGGAAATGCGCGAGCTGGTGCAGACCTTCCTGATGCTCGCCCGGGCCCAGCGTGAGGACGCCAGCATGTCGCCGCAGGTCTCCCTGAGTCGGGTGGCGGACGACTTGATCGGATTGTGGCGTGCACCGATTGAAGAGAAGGGCCTGAGGCTGATCGTCGATCCCGGCAATCCTCCGGATACCCGCTATAACGCCACCTTCCTCCACGCCGTAATGGGTAACCTGCTGCGCAATGCCTTGCACTACACCGACCAGGGCTTTATCCGCCTGAGCCTGGAGCCGGCCGGGTTCGTGGTGGAAGACAGCGGCGTGGGGATTCCGGAAGAGAAGCGCGAAGCCATGTTCCAGCCCTTCGTACGCGGTAACGAAAAACGCGGTGAAGGCCTTGGGCTGGGCTTGTCTCTGGTCCAGCGGATCTGCGAAAACCAGGGTTGGCATGTCAGCCTGACCACCATGACACCCAATGGCTGCCGCTTTCATGTTGACCTGGGCGGGCCTGATACATGACCGGAAACGAAATGTTCACCTGGGAAAGGCCCGTCTTTGGCGCCCGGAAATACGCTAAGACGCGGCGG
The DNA here is from genome assembly GCF_013385425.1 of Pseudomonas gingeri. Classification (GTDB taxonomy): domain Bacteria; phylum Pseudomonadota; class Gammaproteobacteria; order Pseudomonadales; family Pseudomonadaceae; genus Aquipseudomonas; species Aquipseudomonas gingeri_D. The sequence goes on from NZ_JACAQA010000005.1 coordinate 255,255, forward strand.
ATGATCTCAAAAAGCTACGACACCACTCGTCGTTGAGTGCCACGGCACAGGGAAAACTGAGCTATTTTGAGGATAGATGTTCAGCAATACCATCAAAGGCTTATGGTAATGAAGTTAGAAGTCGCTCGAGGTTTGTTTCTGGTCAGTGCGCTGGCTGTGACTTCCCTGGCCCTGGTGGTCTGGGAGCAGCCCGGTCCTGAGGTGCTGACTGCCGCGGCCGGTACCGGACATTGTCCTATGCCCCGTGTTGCCAAGGCGGCCGATGCCAAACCCGACCACGATCTGCTGTTGTTCATGTTCGGCCTTTCCCAAGGGCTCAAGCCGCAGAGTTGAAGTCGTCCTGTCTGTCTCCCAGGCCTCGCATTGATCGAGGCCTTTTTTATGTGCGCCGTTTGCTTCATTCAGCACCCGCTTTTGGACGCTGCGGGCCAGGATTGGATCCAGAAGTTCTGTTTTACCTGCCTGGGCGTGTAAGCCATTGCTTACATCTTGCGTAAGCGATCGAGGATAATTTGCCGTCTCGATTACTGAGTGTTTTTCTTAACTAATTGAAATATATGGTTTTTAAGTGTTTTTAATGGATCCAATCCTGAAGAGATGGCACTTTGGATCCTGTTGCAGCGACTCAGAAAGTCTTTAATATCGCCCCTGTGTCGACGGATAGACACGGCGATCAAGGACAGATTGCTGGAAGGAACATCGCGGGATGCGATTCATCAGGACGATGAAAGGGAAAAAAGGGACTAGGGAAAAAATGTGGGCGGGTCACACCGCCCCTTTTTTTTGCCTGTAGAAAAGTGAAGGCACAAAAAAAGGCCCGCAAGGGGCCTTTTCGTCGAGCGCGGTGCAATCAGCGTTCGAGGTGCTTGATCTTGCCTTTTTTGCCATCCCACTCTTCAGCGTCCGGCAGTGATTCTTTCTTCTCAGTGATGTTGGGCCAGATATCGGCCAGATCGAGGTTCAACTGAATGAACTCTTTCATGTCCTCCGGGACTTCATCCTCGGAGAAAATAGCCACAGCAGGGCATTCCGGCTCGCAAAGCGCGCAGTCGATGCACTCATCCGGGTGAATGACCAGGAAGTTCGGGCCTTCGTAAAAGCAGTCCACCGGACAGACTTCTACGCAGTCGGTGTACTTGCACTTGATGCAGTTGTCGGTGACGACGAAGGTCATTTCTAGTTCTCTCCTCAGGCGGCGGCAGCGAAACCCTATCAGAATGGGCTCGCCAGGTCTGGGAGCGATAGTCTGCGAACCAGGCTAATAGTTCGCAGCATCCCAAACCGCGCGAGATTCTAGCAGCTTGTAGTCCGCTGCGTTAGATCCGTGTCTTCATTGTATAGAGCATTTCCAATGCACGCCGTGGCGTCAGGTCGTCGAGGTTGAGCTTGGCCAGTTCATCCAGCACCGGATGGGGCAGGCTGGCGAACATATCGCTTTGCATCGGAGCGGCTGGTTTTCCTGGTTTGGCGACCGGCTGCTCGTGGGGCAGGCTGGTGGTCTCCAGGCGACTCAGGTGCTCGCGGGCACGGGTGATCACATCGCTCGGCACGCCGGCCAGCTGTGCCACCGCCAGGCCGTAGCTTTGGCTGGCCGGGCCGGGCAGTACGTGGTGGAGGAAGACGATGCGTTCATTGTGCTCGGTGGCATTGAGATGCACGTTGGCCACCAATGGCTCGTTTTCCGGCAGCACGGTCAGTTCGAAGTAGTGGGTGGCGAACAGGGTGTAGGCCCGCAGTTGCGCGAGGCGTTCCGCCGCTGCCCAGGCCAGGGACAGGCCGTCGAAGGTGCTGGTACCGCGCCCGACTTCGTCCATCAGCACCAGGCTGCGCTCGGTGGCGTTGTGCAGGATGTTGGCGGTTTCGCTCATTTCCACCATGAAGGTCGAGCGTCCTCCGGCCAGGTCGTCACTGGAACCGATCCGGGTGAAGATCCGGTCCACCAGGGACAACTCGCAGCTGGCTGCCGGCACGAAGCTGCCGATATGGGCCAGCAGCACGATCAGCGCGGTCTGGCGCATGTAGGTGGATTTACCGCCCATGTTAGGACCGGTGATCACCAGCATGCGGGTATTGTCATCGAGCGCCAGGTCATTGGCGACGAACGGTGTGGTCAGCACCTGCTCGACCACCGGGTGGCGTCCCTGGCTGATGCGCATGCATGGTTCGTCGACAAAGCGCGGGCAATTCAGGTCCAGGTTCAGTGCGCGTTCGGCGAGGTTGCTCAGCACATCCAGCTCGGCCAGGGCCGCGGCGGTGTCCTGCAGCGGCGGCAGTTCGCCAATCAAGGTTTCGAGCAAGGCTTCGTAGAGCATCTTCTCCCGGGCCAGGGCGCGGCTCTTGGCCGACAAGGCCTTGTCCTCGAATTCCTTGAGTTCCGGGGTGATAAAGCGCTCGGCGCCCTTGAGGGTCTGGCGCCGGATGTAGTCTGCCGGTGCCGACTCGGCCTGCTTGCTCGGCAACTCGATGAAATAGCCGTGGACCCGGTTATAGCCGACCTTGAGGTTGGCCAGGCCCGTGCGGGCTTTTTCCCGGGCTTCCAGGTCGATCAGGAACTGCCCGGCGTTTTCGCTCAGCGACAACAGTTCGTCCAGTTCGGTGTCGTAGCCGGTTTTCAGGACGCCGCCGTCGCGGATGATCGCCGGCGGATTATCGATGATGGCGCGTTCCAGCAGGATCGCCAGCTCCGGGTAGGTCTTGGTGGTGACGGCCAGTTGCTTGAGGTGCGGGGCGTCCAGTTCGAGCATCGCATCCTGCAACTGCGGCAGGGCGCCGAGGGCATCGCGCAGGCGCGCCAGGTCGCGAGGCCTGGCGTTGCGCAGGCCGATCCGCGCAAGGATCCGCTCGATGTCACCGATCTCCTTGAGCTGCGGTTGCAGCTTTTCGAAGCGGTAGCTTTCCAGCAGGCAGGTGATGGAGCTCTGGCGTGCCTGCAAGACACGCAGGTCGCGCAGCGGGCGGTTCAACCAACGGGTCAGCAGGCGGCTGCCCATGGTGGTCTGGCAACGGTCGACCACCGATTGCAGGGTGTTTTCGCGGCCACCGGCAAGGTTGGTGTCCAGTTCCAGGTTACGGCGGCTGGCGCCGTCGAGCACCACGGTGTCGTCCAGGCGTTCATGGCGCAGGCTGCGCAAGTGCGGCAGGGCGGTGCGCTGGGTTTCCTTGGCGTAACTGAGCAGGCAGCCGGCGGCGCCGATGGCCAGGGTCAGGGTTTCGCAGCCGAAGCCTTTCAGATCCTGTACGGAAAATTGTTGGCAGAGACTTTTGAGCGCGGAGTCCCGTTCGAAGTCCCACGGCGCACGACGACGTGTCCCACGACGCTTTTCCGCAGGCAGGCCCTGTGGCCAGTCATCCGGGATCATCAGCTCGACCGGGTTGATCCGCTCCAGCTCCGACAGCAGGTTTTCCCAGCCCTTGATTTCGAGGACGGTGAAGTTGCCGCTGGTGATATCCAGCACGGCCAGGCCGAACAGACGTTCATCACCCAGTACCGCGGCAATCAGGTTGTCGCGGCGCTCATCGAGCAGGGCTTCGTCACTGACGGTGCCAGGGGTGATGATCCGCACCACCTGCCGTTCGACCGGCCCCTTGCTGGTGGCCGGATCGCCGATCTGTTCGCAGATCACCACTGATTCGCCGAGCTTCACCAGCTTGACGAGATAACCTTCGAGGGAATGGTAAGGAATCCCACACATCGGAATCGCCTGCCCGGCTGATTGCCCACGGGCGGTGAGGGTGATATCGAGCAGCTTGGCGGCCTTCTTCGCGTCTTCATAGAAGATCTCGTAGAAGTCGCCCATGCGGTAGAACATCAGCTGGTCGGGATGCTGGTTCTTCAGGCGCCAGTATTGCTGCATCATCGGGGTGTGGGAGGACAGATCGGGGCTATTTTTACTCATCGGATACTTAGGCGGATTCGTTTTGAGTGGAGTGCGAAGTCGAGCGCCTGGCGCGGGACTTTTTCGATGGGGGCAAGGTTAACACGGCAGGTTGGATGTCCGCTGGTATGGCCTTTTGCAGCCTATCCGGACAGGGAGGAGTCAGACTTTTTTCCTGTTTCGATGGCGGACCGGCTACGTCGCTGTTATCCACGCGGCCCGCGGGCTTGTGCAGGTGTCGTCGACATTCAATCGCTGGACTCGATAACCCTCGAGTTCAACGGTTGGACAGGCCGTGCATTCATCCGGTACAGCTTCTGAAAGGCGGCGATCTGTTCATGAGACAGCTCGACCGGTGTCTTCAGGACCAGCCAGGTAACACCTGTGCTGCAAGGCGGTGTGGTCAACGAGCCTTGGTATTTGTAATAGCTGCCTTGAGAGGGGAGGACGCTGGCGGGATTGAAGGCCACAACTTCCGTGATTTTGCCCACATCCGGCAGCGTGTTGAAAACAGCTTCCAGGTTCTGGTTTTTTCTTCCCTCCTTGAACAGGACCGCCACGACGACAATCTGTCCGTCTTCAGAGTTGTGGACAAAGTGCGCGTCCATCGGAAAGGACTTGCCGTCTATTTCCTCTTCACTCGGGGTATGGAAGTGAAACTGCCTGAGTTCGAAGTCTTCATTGTCAAAGCGCAGCAGGCTGCCGGGGGCGACATTGATTTGAATCGTATGCCCGTTGTTGGTGATTTCTGCGGCTTGAGGGATGTACTGGAACGACAGGCCAGGGAGTTTCGAACTTTTCGCATGGTGGGTTTCAATATTGACCGGTGACTGTTCCTTGCTGGTGCTGCAACTGATGTAGTCCGGATCCACCTGACCCCAGTGGGTGGGGCCGACATTCCCCTCGTAACCCCAGGAGGCGGCGTGGCTGTTCAACGACAGGATGGCAAGTATCACGGATACGGCCACTTTGGAGGTGTTCATGATGGTGGGTCTCGAGCAATGTCGAGACCCGAGCTTAAGATTCGGAAAAATAAGTAACTACTGTCAGAAATGACAGTTTTTAATACGGATTTGCGATAGAGCTGATCGCTATTGGGCGGAAATAGAGCTCCCATCGCCCTTGGCTGCGCCTGTGCGACTGTCTATGCATAAAATATGCAAATCAGCATTTGCCATTCCCGAAAAGCGCAAGCAATATGCGCATTATGCAAATACGCAACGTTTCTACCGTCCTACGAGCATTGCTCGACCGACACGGGATCTCCCCCACGGAGCTTCACCGTCGTACCGGCGTGCCCCAATCCACTCTGTCGCGCATCCTCAGCGGGAAGATCGTCGACCCTTCGGACAAGCACATCTCGAAGATCGCCGAGTACTTCGGCATCAGCACCGACCAACTGCGCGGACGCGCACCGGTTGCCGTTGCCCGGGATCAGGAGCAGGGCACGCCGCACTCCGAACTCAAGGATATAAGCCTGTGGGACGACGACACGCCCGTCGATGAAGACGAAGTGTCCGTCCCCTTTCTTCGCGAGGTTGAATTGGCTGCTGGATCAGGAAGATTCGTCATAGAAGAAAGCGAGAAGGCCAGCCTGCGTTTCGGTAAGCGCAGCCTGCGCCACAATGGCGTGCAGTTCGACCAGGCCAAATGCGTGACCGTGCGCGGCAACAGCATGTTGCCGGTGCTGCGCGACGGTGCCACGGTCGGGGTCAACGCCGGCAAGAGCGCCATAGGCGATATCGTCGACGGTGACCTTTACGCCATCAACCACAACGGACAACTGCGGGTGAAGCAGCTTTATCGCCTGCCGACCGGGATCCGCCTGCGTAGCTTCAACCGCGACGAGCATCCGGATGAGGACTACAGCTTCCAGGAGATCCAGGAAGAGCAGATCACCATCCTTGGTCACGTCTTCTGGTGGGGCATGTACGCCCGCTAAGCACTTCTGATTGAGAAAAAACCCACAGCCATGTGGGTTTTTTTTCGTCCGCCAAAAGCCCCAGCCCTTGATCTGCATGGGTTCCATGCATTTTTGCAAGAGAAATGCATAAATAAATGCATTTGTGCATTGACTGTATATGCATACATGCATATTCTTTGCCTCAAGCCGGCCAGAAAGGTCGGTGACAGGCAGAGATGCCAGGGGCAACCCACCGCTCTTTAGTGACACCGCTTCAAAGAACAGGCAGCGATGAACCGGCCTCAACGGTTCAGAGGGTTGGCAACTGACCCGGGTGTGCAGCGTAAAGCACCGTAAGCAGTTATCCGGCGGACAGGGTCGCGGTCGGAAGAACAATTTGAATCGATCCGTACCGCGCCAGTAGCGCCGAAAGATCAGGTGTCCGGCCAGGAGCCTTCATCGCCGAAAACGCGAGCGGTTCCAGGACCGGGCATCAGGACCGCATTACTGAAAAGCCTGGGCGACCGGGCTTTTTGGAATGCCCACCGAACGCGGGCTCTGAAGAGAACCCTTCACCTTGAACGACAAGCCCAAACCATCACCGGCCAATGAATGGCCCTTTTTTATTGCAGGAGGCGTGACATGACGAGCGAGCAACAAGCGTTGGTGGACATGCCTATCTGGCTGGTCATCCTGCTGGCCGTGGTCGGCGGGGTTTCCGGCGAAATGTGGCGCGCCGACAAGGACGGTGCCCGCGGCTGGGTGCTGCTGCGGCGCCTGGTATTGCGCTCCGGGGCCTGCATGATCTGTGGCGTGTCGACCATCATGCTGCTGTATGCAGCCGGTGTGTCGATCTGGACCGCCGGCGCCTTTGGCTGCCTGACCGCCATGGCCGGCGCGGACGCCGCCATCGGCATTTATGAACGCTGGGCGGCCAGGCGCTTGGGGATTGACGAAACACCTCCGCCGGAGACCAAGCCGGAACAATAGCCGGATAGCGATCCGAATAAAGCGCTCATGACTCCCTCGGAATCACCAACGGATTGGAACCACCGGGCCCGAGAGCAGGGCCCAGCCCGCAAGGACGCGGGCTTTCTGGAGGCGAATGATTGTCTGTCGAACCCGTCAATCGACGGGTTTTTATTACCCGGTGAACCCCCATGAATATCACCCCGATTCTCACGCAACTGCGTGCTCAATGCCCCAGTCTTGCCAATCACATTTCCACCGGCCTTGATCTCGATCTGTTGCAAAGCAACACCACGCTGCAAACCCCGGCGGCCTTTGTCACGCTGATGACCGACCTGGCGAACAAGGACGCCTCACAAAACGTCGCCCGCCAAACCCTGACCGATCGCCTGGAACTGACCCTGGTGCTCGACGCCAGCAACGGCGCCCAAGCCTTCGACCAACTCCACAGCCTGCGCGCCGAACTTTGGCGGGCCCTGGTCGGCTTCAAACCCGACACCTATTACAACCCCATCGAGTACGACGGCGGCGGGCTGATCTCGATCAACGCCACCCGCCTGCTCTACAGCCTGCATTTCTTCGCCGAGTTCCAACTGGGGCGCAATCGCTCCACGGACCCTGCGGAAACCTGGCACGAGCGTGAACTGGACGGCTTGCCGTCTTTTACCGGGGTCACGGTGAAGGTCGATGCCATCGATCCCGCCGACCCCAATCTGCACCGCCCAGGCCCCGACGGGCGCCTGGAGCTGACTTTCTCTGGAGACGTAACGCAATGACCCAACGCATCACCGTAGTGCCGGCCCCGGGCCGCGCCGTACCGGATCTGGAAGCCGGCGACCTGCTACCGCTCGAAGGCCGTGAAGTGGCCGACAGCGCCTGGTGGCGCCGTCGTCTGGCTGATGGCGATATCACCCTCAACGCCGTGCAAGCGGCACAACCACAGGATGCCCAATAATGGCTATCGGATTCAGCAACATCCCCGCGGACCTGCGTGTTCCGCTGTTCTACGCCGAAATGGACAACTCGGCGGCCAATAGCGCGTCGTCGACCCTGCGCGGCCTGATCGTCGCCCAGGTCAACGACAACGCCACCAGCACCGAAATCGGCAGCCTGGTGCTGGTCTCCAGCGTCGCCCTGGCGAAAAGTATTGGTGGCCAGGGCTCTATGCTCGCCTCGATGTACGACACCTGGCGCAAGACCGATCCGGTCGGCGAGATCTGGTGCCTGCCGCTGCAAAACACCGTGGGCAGCATCGCCAAGGCTGATCTGAAACTGACCGGCGCCGCCACCGAAAGCGGCGTGCTCAACCTGTATGTCGGTGGTGTGCGGGTCCAGGCCGCCGTGGTCAACGGCGCGACCGCCGCCCAGGCAGCCACCACCCTGGCGCTGCAAGTCAATGCCGCGACCGATCTGCCGGTCAGCGCCGTGGCCGTCGACGGCACCGTGACCCTGACTTGCAAATGGACCGGTGACAGCGGCAACGACATCAGCCTGCAGTTCAATCGCCTGGGCAAGAGCAATGGCGAGCAGACCCCAGCCGGCTTGACCATCGTCTCCGCGCCAATGGCCGGTGGCACCGGTGTGCCGGACCAGGTTGCGGCACTCGCGGCTCTCGGTGACGAACCGTTCGAATTCATCTGCCAGCCGTGGTCCGATGTGGCGAGCCTGAATGCCTGGCAAGCCGCGATGAATGACAGCGTCGGTCGCTGGTCCTGGTCCAAGCAACTGTTCGGTCATGTCTACACCGCCAAGCGCGGTACTGTCGGCACCCTGGTGGCTGCCGGTCAGACCCGTAACGATCAGCACATGACCATCCTGGCCATGGAGCCGGGTGTGCCACAACCGTTCTGGGTCCAGGCCGCGGCCTTGGCCGCGCGGACTTCGGTGTTCATCTCCGCCGATGCCAGCCGTCCGACCCAGAGCGGCAGCCTGGCGGGTATCGACCCGGCCGCGGCCAGTGAGCGTTTCACCCTGACCGAACGTCAGTCGCTGCTCAGCTACGGTCTGGCCACCGCGTACTACGAAGGCGGTTACGTGCGTATCCAGCGGGCGATCACCACCTACCAGAAAAACGCTTACGGCCAGGCGGACAACTCCTACCTGGACAGCGAGACCATGCACCAGTCGGCCTTTATCGTGCGCCGCCTGCAAAGCGTGATCACCAGCAAGTACGGTCGCCACAAGCTGGCGGACGATGGCACCCGCTTCGGCGCCGGCCAGCCGATCCTCACCCCGAGCACCATTCGCGGTGAACTGATTGCCCAGTACGCCAAGCTCGAACTGGAAGGTCACGTGGAGAACGCCGAGATGTTCGCCGATCACCTGATCGTCGAGCGCGACAGCCAGGACCCGAGCCGGGTCAACGTGTTGTTCCCGCCGGACTACATCAACGGCTTGCGTGTGTTCGCGCTGCTCAACCAGTTCCGCCTGCAGTACGACGCGGCGGCCTGATCGCCTGCCCACACTGCGTAACCCCAGCCCGCTCGATGCGGGCTTTTTATTGCAAGGAGATACACCATGGGTCAACTGATTGCGGGCACCTGCTACGTCAAAGTGGACGGCGCTCAACTGACTATCAACGGCGGCTGCGAAGCCCCGCTGATGTTCGTCAAACGGGAAACGGTCGTGCCGGGTTTCTACAAGGAAACCGACGTCGCTCCCACTTTCGCGGTGACCGCGTTGTACACGCCGGACTTCCCGCTCAAGCAACTGGTCGCCGGCACCGACATGACCGTCACCTGCGAATTCAGCAATGGCAAGGTCTACGTCCTGGCCGGTGCCTATCTGAGCGACACCCCGTCCGCCAAGGGTGACGACGCAACCATCGCGCTGAAATTCGAAGGCATCAAGGGGACCTGGCAATGACTGATCCGGTGAAGTTGCAGGTGCCCATCGAAGCCCACGGCGAACCCCTGAGCGAACTCACCCTGCGCCGTCCGACGGTGCAGGAAGTGCGGTCGATCAAGGCGCTACCGTACAAGATCGACAAGGGCGAAGACGTCAGCCTCGACATGGATGTCGCGGCCAAGTACATCGCGGTCTGCGCCGGTATCCCGCCGTCGTCGGTCAACCAGCTGGACCTGTCCGACCTCAACACCTTGAGCTGGGCGGTGGCGGGTTTTTTCATGAGTGCGGCATCGCAGCCATCGGCGAGCTGATTGCGGTCGCCTATGACCTGGCCTGGTTCTGGAAGGTTGACCCCGAACAGATGATGGCCAGGCCACTGGATGTGCTCCGGGAATCCCTGGAGCACGCGCAACGGATCAATGCGATGCAGCAGGTGCAGTGATGGCTACGACCAATAACACGCTCACGGCGAATACCCAGACAGTTGTGAACATGGCCCTTGTCGTGAATGGCGTCCAGAAAATGGACGACGACCTGTCAGGGGTCAGCAAGAAAGTCGAAAGTTTCAAAAAGAGCCTGGAGGACAGCGGCCTGGGCGAGTTGGATCTCTCGGAGCTGTTCAAGGGCGAAGGCTTGGCCGCCCCTTTTGTCGAGGGCGTCAAGTCAGCGATCGAGGCGGAAAACAAGCTGGCCGAGGCCCGCAAGGGCGCCGAGGGATCTGATTCAGGGCCCACGGCAAAAAATCTGGCGAGCTTGAGTGAGGCGGTCGACAAGGTTTCCCTGAAGTTCGGCCAGGGCTTGTTGCCTGTGGTGAATTCCGTAGTGACGGCGTTGGTACCGCTGGTGAGCCGCGTCGCCGAGTTCGTGGCGGCCAATCCGAATCTGGTCCAGGGCCTGGCGGCGGGGGCGGTGGCGTTCACCGTCCTGCAAGGTGCGGTGGCCGGGGTGGCAGCGGTGGTGGGTGTGCTCGCTTCGCCGATCGGTTTGGTCGTGGTGGGCTTTGCCCTTGCCGCGGCGCTGATCGTTGCTTACTGGAAACCGATTTCAGGCTTTTTCATCGGACTTTGGGGCGATATCAAAGGCATGGCGGCCAGCTTCATGTCGGGATTGCAGGCGCTGCTCGATTGGTCGCCGATGCCGATGATCAGCGCGGGCTGGGAGACGATCAGCGTGTTTTTCGCCGGCCTTTGGCAGTCGATCACGACGGCAGCTACTTCGGTGTTCGACTTTTTCAAGGGGCTGTTTTCCTGGACGCCGCTGGGCCTGGTCATCGACAACTGGGGGGCTGTAACGGGGCTCTTCGATTCGATCTGGCGATTGCTCAAGGCCTTGGCCGTGCCGGTGATGGACTTTCTCAAGGGCGTGTTCGACTGGTCGCCGCTGGGGATGATCATTAATAACTGGGGGGCGATCAGCGCCTTTTTCGGTGAGCTCTGGGACACGATCAAAGTGGCAAGCGCACCGGCGGTGGATTTCCTCAAGATGCTGTTCGATTGGTCGCCGCTGGTGCTGGTCATCAATAACTGGGGCGCTATCAGCGCTTACTTCGACACGATCTGGGCCGCGTTGCAAGACACGGCGCAGTCGCTCAAGGACTTCTTCCAGACCTTGTTCGACTGGTCTCCTGTCGGACTGATCGTCGCCAACTGGGAGCCCATCGGCAAGGTCTTTTCTGACTTGTGGGATGTACTGCAAAGCCTGGCGACACCGGTCATGGACTTTTTCCAGACGATGTTCGACTGGTCTCCGTTGGGGATGATCATCAAGAACTGGGATCCGATTGTCGCCTGGTTCGCTGGCTGGTGGAGCAAGTTGCAAACCTTCATCACGCCGATCAAGGCGTTGTTCAGTGGCGGTTTCGGCGACTTTGTCGCCAAGGTCACCGGCAAGGTCGATGGCCTGGCGCAGCAACAAGAGGCCAGTAATGCCAAGGCGGCCAATGACAGCGGTTCTTCCTTCTGGAACTGGGGCGATTCGTCGAGCAGCAGCGACTCCGGTCTGACGGGCAACGGCAGCGGCCTTGTCCAGCAAACCGCCGCCAACAACCGCACGCAACTCGAAGGCGGCTTGACCGTGAACTTCAAGGACGCGCCAGCGGGCTTGCGCGTCGACCAAGCGCAAACCAATCAACCGGGCCTGGACCTGACGCCTCGCGTCGGCTATCGCTCGCTTTCCTACGGAGGTTCCTATGGCGACTAGCTGGCGTGATCGTTTGTTGCCGGCGTCGTTTCGCGGCGTGCCCTTCTGGGTCGATCAGGCGAAAAACCCGGTCGGCCAGAAAGGCCAGTTGCATGAATACCCGCAGCGCGACCGGTCGTTTTTTGAAGGTCTCGGCCAGCAGTCGAAGATCTATGAACTGACCGCCTTTATCGTTGGCGCCGATTGCCTTGAGAAGCGTGACGCGCTGCTCAAGGCACTGGAGGAGGGCAGCGGCGAACTGGTTCACCCGTGGCAGGGGCGGATGCAGGTCAAGGTCGGTGAATGCGACATGACCCAGACCCGCAAGGATGGCGGGTTGGTGACCTTCAACCTGAAGTTCTATCCGGATGAACCGCTGCAGTTCCCCAAGGCCGTCGTCAACACCCAGAAGCAATTGCAGGTGGCGTCGGACAAATTGCTCGACGCTTCGGTGGCGCGTTTCGATGGGGCGATGTCGCAGATCAACCAGGCGCGGATCGGCCTGGAAAACCTGCGCAAGGGGATTACTCTGGCGTATCACGTGATCGAGCAGGAGTTGCAACCGCTGATCGAGACGTACGCGAACATCTATGCCCTGGTTCGCACGGTCAAGGAGTTCCCCCAGCAAGTGAGTGCCGCGGTTAAAAGCGTGCTGGGGGAATTCAACGGATTGGTGGGCGAAGTCAAAAGCGTTGTGGGCGAAGTTCGGGGCTTGAAAGACTTTGCCGTCCAGGGTTATCACGGAATGCTGGCCGACCTGTCGAAACAGGTCAAGGACGCCAAGTCCCTCGACGCCTCAAAACTGACCATTGGCAAGGACTCCGCCGCGGCCTCACAGGCCACGGTAAACCTGATCCAGGATGCCTTGCTGGTCCAGATCTCCCAGTTTGTCTCAATGATCCCGGTGGCGACGCCGGCGGTGAAGCTGACGAGCACGCCGTCGCTGGCCCAGCAAGCCCAGCAGCCGGTGCAACGGGCCGATGTGCCGGTGGTCGACGATGTGCTGGCGCTGCGTGACAGCCTCAACGACGTGATCTGGCAGGCGGCGCTCAAGGCCGACGCGGTGCAGTACCAGGCACTCAGTACCGTCCGCCAGGCCCTGACGCAGCATCTCAATGCAGTGGCATCCAACGGGGTGCGGCTGGTTGACCTGACCCCCAAGAGCACCCAGCCGGCCCTGGTCGTGTCTTACCAGAAGCTCGGTGATGCCACGCGGGTGGGTGAGGTGGTGCAGCGCAACCGGATTTCGCACCCCGGTTTCATACCGCCGGTACCGTTGCAGGTCTCCAAGGAGTAAGTCATGAACGACATCGACAACGCTGTCGTCCTGTTGGTCGACGGCCTGAGTTATGAGGGCTGGAAGACCATCGAGATCACGGCCGATCTCGAACGTCAGTTCCGTACCTTCAAGCTCGGTATCACCTGGAAATGGCCGGGACAGACCCAGGCCCTGCCGATCAAGGCCGGTGCCCGTTGTTCGGTCATGATCGGCTGCGACCAGATCCTGACCGGTTACGTGTTCAAGGCGCCCATCAGCTATGACGGCAATCAGATCAGCCTGACCGTCGAGGGCAGTTCGCTGACCCAGGACCTGGTGGATTGCGCGGCCATCAACCAGCCGAGCCAATGGCGTGAACAGAGCGTGCTGAAGATCGTCGAGGCGTTGGCCAAGCCCTACAAGGTCAACGTGCGCAGCGAGATCCCGGAAACCACCAAACTGCAGACCCACAGCATCGTGCCGGGGGAGACGGTGTTCAAGTCCATCGACCGCTTGCTGACTTTGTATCGGGTGTTCTCCACCGATGATGCGGCCGGCAACCTGGTACTCGCCAAGCCCGGCAGTGCAGGGCGGGCGACTGATGTACTGGAGTTGGGCAAGAACATTCTTTCGGCCAATACGCCGAGGGACTACAGCAAGGTGTTCTCCGAGTACCGGGTGATCGGCCAGCACAAGGGCAGCGACCAGAACAGCGGCACTGCAGTGAGCGAAGTTTCCGGAGTGTCCAGCGAGACCAGTCCGGATCGCCAGCGCGTCACGGTGATCAGCGAAAGCGCGCAGATCACTCCAGTGCTGGCCCAGCAACGGGCTGACTGGGAACGGGCGACACGCCGCGCCAAGGCCCTGACGACCACCTACACCGTGCAAGGCTGGCGACAGTCCAACGGTGATCTGTGGCGACACAACCTGACCGTGCGGGTCAAGGATCCGGTGCTGGACGTGGACCAGGACATGCTTATCTCCAAGGTGACCTGGTCGTTGTCCGCACAGGGCTCGATCACCACCCTGGTGGTGGCGCCGCCGCAGGTCTTCGATGCCACGCCGGCACCTGCGAAGGCCACGAAGTAGTTATTCCTATCTTATTCGGATGCTGTTCCACCGCCTTCGCGGGCAAGCTCCGCTCCCACAATGTCCGTGTTTGGCCGAAAGTTCGCGGCGTGACATCAACCCTGTGGGAGCGGAGCTTGCCCGCGAAGGCGGCCTTCCTGACACACCGCTTGCCCAAGGAATCCCCATGAGCCTACTGACACGCCTGCTGGCGCGCGGCACTGTCGTGCTCGCCAACTCGGCCAACAAACTGCAATCGCTGCAAATGCGCCTGACCGCCGGTGAAGTGAACGACGACATGGAGCACTTCGAACCCTACGGCTTCACCAGCAACCCGCTGGCCGGCGCCGAAGGCATTGCCACCTTTCTCGGCGGCGACCGTTCCCACGCTATCGTCCTGGTGGTCGCCGACCGCCGTTACCGCCTGCAGAACCTCGCCCCCGGCGAAATCGCCCTCTACACCGATGAGGGCGACAAGATCCACTTCAAGCGTGGCCGGATCATCGATATCGAAACCGGCACCCTGAACATTCGCGCCGGTACCGCGGTGAACATCGACACCCCGAGCCTGACCCAGACCGGCAAGATCGTCTCCCAGGGCGACCAGGTCGCCGGTGGCATCAGCCAGATGAAACATTTGCACGGCGGCATCCAGCCGGGTAACGGCCAGACCGGCGCGCCGACGGGAGGTGCCTGATGTTCGTGTCCAACGACCTGAAGACGGCGCTGACCCGTTCGGTGCTGATCAGCCTGTTTAGCTGGCGTCGCGCCAATACCGATGACCCGATCGATGACGATGAGCGTTTCGGTTGGTGGGGCGACAGTTTTCCCTCGGTGACCGACGACCGTATCGGCTCGCGGCTGTGGCTGTTGCGGCGGGTCAAGCTCACTGCACAGACCCAACTCGACGCCGAGTTCTATGCCCGCGAAGCCTTGCAATGGCTGCTCGACGACGGCCATTGCAGCGCCATCGACATTCAAACCGAACGGCTCGACGCCCAGCGACTGAACCTGCGTACGGTTCTGACCCTGGCCAGCGGCGAGCGCCTGGATATCAACCCGAACCATAGTTGGCAGGTGACTTATGCCGTTTGAAACCCCTTCGCTACCGGTGTTGATCAGCCGCACCCAAGGCGACCTGGCCGGCGATTCGCTGCGCCAGTCCGATGCACAGGTCCTGGCCCGCACCCTGGGTGGCGCGGCCTTCGGCCTCTACGGCTACCTCGACTGGATCGCTGATCAGATCCTGCCTGACACCGCCGATGACACCACCCTGGAACGCATTGCCGAGCTGCGTTTGCATCAACCCCGCAAGGCGGCGCAATCGGCCAGCGGCAGCGTCAGCTATACCGCGGCGGCGGGGGCAGTGCTCGATGCCGGGACCTTGCTGCAGACCAGTGATGGACGCAGTTACACCGTGACGGTGGGTGGCACCACCAGCGGCGGGACCAATACCGCGCAGATCCAGGCGCTGGATGCCGGCAGCCTGGGGAATGGCGATGCCGGCCTGACCCTGTTTCCGGTGCAGCCGGTGCAAGGGATCGGCAATACCTTCACGGTGCTGGCGCCTGGCTTGAGCGGTGGTGTGGCAGCGGAAAGTATCGAATCGTTGCGGGCTCGGGTGATCAGTTCCTATCGCATTGTTCCCAATGGCGGTTCGGCGGCCGACTACGAAACCTGGGCACTGGAGTGTCCGGGGATTACCCGGGCCTGGTGTCGCGGCAGCTACCTGGGACCGGGCACCGTCGGCTTGTT
Organism: Pseudomonas gingeri; assembly: GCF_013385425.1. Classification (GTDB taxonomy): domain Bacteria; phylum Pseudomonadota; class Gammaproteobacteria; order Pseudomonadales; family Pseudomonadaceae; genus Aquipseudomonas; species Aquipseudomonas gingeri_D. The sequence goes on from NZ_JACAQA010000005.1 coordinate 271,108, forward strand.
CGTGATGCGCGACGATGATCCGGTGCCGCTGCCGGACGATGGGCAACTGGCGTTGGTCCAGGCCTATATCGACCCGTTGCGCCCGGTGACCGCCGAGTTGCATGTACTGGCGCCGGTGTTGGTCCCGGTGACCTACACCTTGCGCCTGATCCCGGATACCAGTGCCATCCGCGCAGCCGTCGAGGCCGAGTTGCAGGACCTGCATGATCGTGAGGCGGGCCTGGGCGACACGCTGTTGCTGACCCATATCGCCGAGTCGATCAGCAGTGCCAGCGGCGAGCAGGATCACCTGCTGGTCTCGCCGTCCGCCGATGTGCCAGCCGCCACCAACCAGTTGCTGACTTTCGGAGGTTGCGTATGGCTGGAGTAAGAACGGCCGAGCAATACCAGGAGCAGTTGCGCAGCCTGCTGCCGGCGGGGCCGGCCTGGGATCCGGAGCAAGTGCCGGAGATCCAGCAGGTGCTGCTGGGGATCGCCCAGGAGCTGGCGCGGGTTGATGCCCGGGCCGTGGACCTGATCAACGAAGTGGACCCGGTGACGGTCAGTGAACTGGTGCCGGGTTGGGAACGGGTGATGAACCTGCCCGACCCGTGCCTGGGGCCCACTCCCTTGTTCGACGATCGCCGTGTGGCGGTGCGTCGGCGGTTGTTGGCGGTGGGGGGGCAGAGTGTCGGTTACTTCATCGATATCGCCCGCAGCCAGGGCTATCCGAACGCCAGCGTGACCGAATATCAAGCCCCGCGCATGGGGCGGTCGCGGTTCGGCAAGGCGTGCTTTGGCACCTGGCAGGCGCAGTTCATGTGGACGCTCAACACGGGTGGCCGACTGCTTCTGGGCCGGCGTTTCGGCGCGAGCTATTGGGGCGAGCGTTTTGGCGCCAACCCGGGTAGTGCCCTGGAGTGCCTGATACATCGCAGTGCACCGGCGAATACGCTGGTGCATATCAATTATGACTAGAGGATAGAAACGTGGATTATCCAAAAAGCGTCCCCAGCGTTGGGCTGGTGAATGGCAAGTTTGTTGATGAAAACCCGGTGAATGGAACACCGGGGTCGTTGATTCCGGCTGAGTGGGGGAACGCGGTTACTACCGAAATACTGGGTGTGATTCAGCAAGCCGGATTAACTCCTAATGAAGTTGATAATGGTCAATTGGCTAATGCAATTTTGACGATTGTTACAAATAATACCCCAGGGTCTGCGACGGAGATCACTGCTGGGATATTGAAATTATCCACTGGGACTCAGGTAATTGCAGGAACTGACGATGCAACTGCTGTGACCCCCAAAAAACTTCTACAGAAGCTGGTAGCTTATATAGCCCAGGCGACTGAAGCTGCTCCTGGTTGGGCCAAGGTTGCCACACAAGCTCTTACCAACGCTGGTGTGGACGATGTGACAATAGTGACACCGAAAAAATTGGCAGTTGCTACTCAGTCGCAGATACTGACCGCCTTCACCACGGCCGGTAATGCGCCATCGTTCACGCTGACACCTTCTCCTGCCGTCACCGCTTATGTAGCAAATCAGCGATTTCGCGTGAAGTTCAGTGCAGCAGGTGTTGGCAATGACACCCTGAATATTTCTGGGTTAGGTGCGAAAACCCTGAAACAATACGATTCCAGCGGTAACAAAATCGCAGTGGTCCTCGCCGCTGGACAGCTCGCTGATGTCGAGTATGACGGAACCGACATCGTTGTTCTTGATCCGTTGCCACTGAGTACTCTTCCCGCTGGGACCATTATTTCTTCCGCTACCTCCGCGGCGCCGTCGGGTTATTTGATAGCAAATGGTGCTGCGATATCTCGTACAACATATGCGGCGCTGTTCTCTGCTATTGGTACCGTCTTTGGGGGAGGCGACGGGTCAACCACATTCAATTTACCTGACTTGCGTGGCGAATTTGTTCGCGGCTGGGACGCTGGGCGTGGAGTTGATGTGGGTCGTACTTTCGGGTCCTTTCAAATAGATGCGTTTTCGAGTCATACCCATGCACAAGATAGCCGCACAATTCTTGGCGTGGTTGGGGCCGCAGCCCAAGTTGGTGGCTCCAACGGTATTAATGGTGGGACTACTAGCGCCACTGGTGGGGTTGAAACTCGTCCGCGTAACCTTGCTTTGTTGTATTGCATTAAATATTGAGGAAAGAAATGAAAATTTATAATTCACACCCTGTTACTGGCGAATATTTGGGCGATAGTTTAGCTGATTCTGACCCGCTCGATGAGGGCCGCTGGCTTATTCCCGCTAATGCGTACACCGATGCGCCACCCGTCACAGGAAAGAATAAAGTAGCTGTTCGCGACGGCGGCGCATGGAAGGTTGTTGATGACTATCGCGGTACCGTCTATTACATCGGTAGCCAAGATCCATATGTGATTGAAGATCTTGGTTTAACCGTTCCAGTGGATGCAACCGATACGCCACCACCTCCTACATCTGTCGAGCTAACCGCACTGGCCTTAGGTCGTCGCGATGGGTTGCTGGGGGTAGCTGCCATTCGAATTGCTCCATTGCAAGATGCATTTGATCTGGGTTTAGCTACAGACGCTGACACTGAGAGCCTGCACGCTTGGAAACAGTACCGGATTGCAGTCAACCGAATTGATCAGCAGCCCGGATTCCCAGCATCGATTGACTGGCCCGCACCACCGGCCTGATCAAAAACCAGGCCACCACCCGCCGCCATCGAGCGGTTTTTTTGTGCTCGGAGAAAGCCATGCCCATTACCCAGCAGCAATTGCTGCAGATCCTCCCGAACGCCGGCGACCAAGCCGGCGTTTTTGTGCCTGCGCTCAACACAGCGATGAATGATTACCAGATCGTCACCACGCAGCGCGTTGCAGCGTTCCTGGCGCAAACCGGTCACGAGTCAGGCCAACTGCAGTCGGTGGTCGAGAACCTGAACTATGGCGCGCAGGCCCTGCTCGCCACTTGGCCAAACCGGTTTACTCCGGACCTGGCCGCGCAGGTCGCCCGGCAGCCGGAGCAGATCGCGAACATCGTCTATGCATCGCGTATGGATAACGGCGATGAGTCGTCCGGTGACGGCTGGAACTATCGCGGTCGTGGGCTGATCCAGATCACCGGTCGCAGCAACTATCGCCAATGCAGTCTCGGGCTGTTCGGCGACGAACGTCTGTTGCAGCAACCGGAACTGCTGGAACAACCGCAATGGGCCGCCGAGTCGGCGGCCTGGTTCTGGGAGCAGCAAGGGTTGAACGCACTGGCCGACGCCGATCAGTTCAACAGCATCACCCGCAAGATCAACGGCGGCCTGAACGGCCTCGAGGATCGACTGCAAATCTGGGCCCGGGCGAGGGCGGTGCTATGCGCCTCCTCGACCTGATCCCGGCGCCCTGGCGCCTGGGTGTTGTCGTCGCATTGCTGGCCTTGTTGGCCGGCGCTGCGGCGGCTGGCGCCTGGCATATTCAAGACTGGCGCTACGGCCAGCAACTGGAGCACCTAGCCCGGTTGCAGGCCGACACGCTCAACCGGATTTCCCTCGCCGCGGCCGCGCAACAGCGGGCCGAGCAGGACAAACGCCTGGCCCTGGAGCAACGGCTCCAGGCCAGCGACCAAACCCATTCCAAGGAGCTGAACGATGTGCAACAGGATCAAGCTCGCCTGCGTGATCGTATTGCCACTGCTGATCTGCGGCTGTCAGTCCTCCTCGACGCCAACGATCCTGCCAGTGGCTGCGACGTGCCAGCCGCCACCGCCGCCGGCGGCGTGGTTCATGCAGCCACAAGAGCCCGACTTGACCCGGCGCATGCTCAACGAATTATCGCCATCACCGACGACGGCGACCGCGCCCTGATTGCCTTGAAGGCCTGTCAGGCGTATGCCGGGGCGGTCTCTCACTGACATCCGGATGCAATGTTGTGTCTTGAAAGCGCGATCCGCTCGTGTAGGGTGTTCATTTTGACCCAATACTGATTGGCCAGCTTCGCTCCCCTGTAGGAGCGAGCTTGCTCGCGATGGTCGTCAACGATAACGCGGGGGACCTGATACCCCGCTGTGCCTGGGCTACCATCGCGAGCAAGCTCGCTCCTACAGGGGGGAGGGCCGCCTCACCTGGAGAGGAACATGGACGAAATCACCCGGCTTGCCGCTGAACTCGGCAAGTGCTTGCAGACGCTCAAGACCGATGTCACCACCGCCGAGTCCTGTACCGGCGGCGGCATCGCCGAGGCGATCACCCGGATTCCCGGCAGCTCGGCCTGGTTCGAGGCCGGCTATGTCACCTACTCCAACCGGCAGAAGAGCCTTCAACTGAAGGTGCCGGAGGCCTTGTTCGATCAGGTCGGTGCCGTCAGCCGGGAAGTGGTCGAAGCCATGGTCCGGGGGGCCCAGGCCCACAGCAACGCGCGCTACGCCGTGGCGGTCAGCGGCGTGGCCGGGCCGGATGGCGGCTCCGCCGAGAAACCCGTGGGTACCGTCTGGCTGGCCTGGGGCTGTGGTGACGACGTCAGCGCCGAACGCCGGCACTTTCCCGGCGACCGCGACGCCGTCCGTCGACAGACGGTGCAGGCCGCCCTGGAAGGCCTGTTACGACGGGCGGAAGCAGAAATCGCAAATCAGGGGTAGGCGATCCGCCAACGCTGTGGAATAATACTGGCTACTTATACAGGTGTTGGCCGTCAGGCCTTATTGATTACGTGAGGACTTTAATGGACGACAACAAGAAGAAAGCCTTGGCTGCGGCCTTGGGTCAGATCGAACGTCAATTCGGCAAGGGTGCCGTCATGCGGATGGGCGATCATGACCGTCAGGCGATTCCTTCGATCTCCACCGGTTCCCTGGGCCTGGACATCGCGCTGGGCATCGGCGGTCTGCCGAAAGGCCGTATCGTAGAGATCTACGGTCCGGAATCCTCGGGTAAGACCACCCTGACGCTTTCCGTCATCGCCCAGGCGCAAAAAGCCGGTGCAACGTGTGCCTTCGTCGACGCCGAACACGCCCTGGACCCTGAGTACGCCGGCAAGCTGGGCGTCAATGTCGACGACCTGCTGGTGTCCCAGCCGGACACTGGCGAGCAGGCCCTGGAAATCACCGACATGCTGGTGCGCTCCAACGCCGTTGACGTGATCATCGTCGACTCCGTGGCCGCCCTGGTGCCAAAAGCGGAAATCGAAGGCGAAATGGGCGACATGCACGTCGGCCTGCAAGCCCGCCTGATGTCCCAGGCTCTGCGCAAGATCACCGGCAACATCAAGAACGCCAACTGCCTGGTGATCTTCATCAACCAGATCCGCATGAAGATCGGCGTGATGTTCGGCAGCCCGGAAACCACCACCGGTGGTAACGCGCTGAAGTTCTACGCCTCGGTGCGCCTGGACATCCGCCGTACCGGCGCGGTGAAGGAAGGCGACGAAGTGGTCGGCAGCGAAACCCGCGTCAAGGTCGTGAAGAACAAGGTGGCTTCACCGTTCCGTCAGGCCGAGTTCCAGATTCTTTACGGCAAGGGCATCTACCTCAATGGCGAGATGATCGACCTGGGCGTGCTGCACGGTTTCGTCGAGAAGTCCGGTGCCTGGTACAGCTATAACGGCAGCAAGATCGGTCAGGGCAAGGCCAACTCGGCCAAGTTCCTGGCGGATAACCCGGAAATCGCCGCGACCCTCGAGAAGCAACTGCGTGACAAGCTGCTGACTCCAGGCGTAGACACCAAGGCCAACTCCGGTGCGGCCGCTGTCGTCGCAACCGAAGACGACTTGGCTGACGCTGATCTCTGAGTAAAACGATGACTGCCGTACTGGATACCCCGGTCGCCGTACGGCGCACTGCCATGGACCTGCTCGCGCGACGCGAGCACGGTCGAGTCGAGCTGACGCGTAAACTGCGTCAGCGCGGCGCCTCCCCTGAAATGATCGACACCGAACTCGACCGCTTGACGGAAGAGGGGCTGCTGTCCGAATCCCGTTACCTCGAAAGCTTCGTGTCCTACCGTGCCCGTTCCGGCTACGGCCCTTTGCGTATTCGCGAGGAGTTGAGCCAGCGTGGTCTGCAACGTGCCGACATCGAGTTGGCCCTGCGTGAAAGCGGTTTCGACTGGCAAGCCCAGCTGGAAGACACCTGGCGCCGAAAGTTCGCCGGGCATTTGCCCACCGACGCCCGTGAGCGTGCCCAACAGGGACGCTTCCTGAGTTATCGGGGTTATTCCATGGAGATGATCGGCCGCCTGTTCAGCGGCCGAGGGCTGGATGACTGAGGCTGGGTGGTAATCACGTCGCCTTGATCGGCTCGCGCGCGTGCTCCTGTGCCGGCGCCTTGGCCTTGCTCCAGTTTTCCGTCCGGTTGATAAAGTCCACCAGCTCCCGCAAGCGCCCCTGGTCCCGAGCCGTGAAGGCGAACGACAAGCGCGTCAGGTGACTGAACTGGGGTTCATCGTGTTCCGGTTCGCTGCAGGGGCCCTGATAGAAGTACCCGCTGAGGCACAGGTCGGCAAAGTCCTTTTGCATCTGCGCCATCGCGCGGTCGTTGAGCGGATGATTCATGCGGATCACGAACTGCTTCTTCAACCAGCGGCTGGAGTGGAAGTTGCTGTAGAACTGCTTGATCTCTTCCACGGCCTCGTCGGCACTGTAGACCAGGCGCATCAGCTTGAGGTCGGCAGGCAGGATGTAGTGATTGGCCTCCAGCTGATTGCGGATAAAGTCCAGCGCGCCTTGCCAGAAGCCGCCCCCAGGGGCATCCAGCAGAATTACCGGGACCAGCGGGCTTTTTCCGGTCTGGATCAGTGTCAGTACTTCCAGGGCTTCATCAAGGGTGCCAAAGCCGCCGGGGCAGAGCACCAGTGCATCGGCTTCCTTGACGAAGAACAGTTTGCGGGTGAAGAAGAAGTGGAAGGACAGCAGGTTGTGCGTGCCGTTAACGGTTGCATTGGCATGTTGTTCGAAGGGCAGGGTGATATTGAACCCGAGGCTGTGTTCCAGGCCGGCACCTTCGTGGGCCGCAGCCATGATGCCACCGCCGCCGCCCGTGATGACCATCAGGTTGGACTGGGCCAGCGCGGTCCCCAGGGCGCGGGCCTGGGCATAGAGTGGGTGTTCGGTGGGCGTTCGCGCCGAGCCGAACACGGTGACCTTGCGCCGGCCCTTGAACTGGTCGAGTACGCGAAAGGCGTTCTCCAGTTCACGCAGGGTCTGCAGGACTATCTTGGCATTCCAGCGGTTGCGGTCATCCTGGGCCATGCGCAGGACGGTCAGCATCATGTCGCGGTAAAGCTCAAGGTTCGGACTGTTGGGAGCAACCTGGTCGAGTTGCTCTTCGATCCGGCTGAGGTCGATCCCATTGTTCTGGAAATGACGGGACAGCAAGTCATTCGGTTGGTAAGGCATTCAACGTCTCCTTCTGCACGGAACCCTTGGCTTGGCCGAAAGAAAAGTTCGCCAAGGCCGCGTCACTGCATGTGTCGCATGTGTGCCATGTCGATTTGATGATGAGCCTGTAAAGTCATGTCTGGCAACCGCTTATTGCCTCTTTGCAAAGGACTTTAGCAGCTTGTCAGTGGCGTTGCGCGCAGGCGCGGGGGTGAAACGGCGCGCCGAAGATGAACGGCGGCGCGCGATATGGCAGGGGTTACTTTTTCTTCTTCACCGGGGTTTCCGTCGGGCAGTCGCTTTCCACGAAACGGGCGGAGGCCACAGGACGGTTGGTCTTGTTCTCGGTGAACTCGTAACGCATGACCGCGCCCTTGGCCATCAATTTGCGGTAGTTGGCGTTACGGCACACGCTGGCCCCCAGTTGCAGGTAAACCGCCTTGGCGTTATCGCGCATATTTTGCGCGTAATCGGCCTGGACGCTCAGGTGGTCGATCAGTTCGGCGCCTTCAACGGTGTAGCCGACGTCAAGGATGTTCTCGTCGATCTCACGGGGCAGGCCTTCGTTGCTCTGCTCGGCCACGTCCTTGAGCATCTTGTTCAGTTCGAAATCCTTCAGCGACGCTGCCTGGGCACTGAAGGGCAGGGCCAGCAAAAGGGCCAGGGACGGTACGATAAGGCGCAGCATGCAACTCTCCTGATTCGGTAACTGGTGCTTCGACCCGTTACCGGGGCGTGCGTTCAGTGGTCGCGAAGTATAGAGGGCGGTTGTAGGCCCTACTAGGGCGCGACTGACGGAAATGTCGACGGATGAGCGCTCAAACCTCGCCGGGCTCTCTGGTAAACTCCGCGCACTTTTGCCCTTGCGAGTCGTATTGTTCGTGTTCAGCCCTTCCTCCCGCCGACTTTCTTCACGATGAGCCACGCCGTATCCCGTTTACGTGCCGAGCGCCTGGCCCGTGCCAAAACACCCTTCCTCGCGCGCGGCTCACGCGCCGAGCGTTGCCCGGGCTGCCGTGTGATTCCTCAGTATTGCCTGTGCGCCTGGCGCCCCAGGGTGGCGTCGAATTCCGCCATGTGCCTGCTGATGCACGACGTCGAACCGATGAAACCGAGCAATACCGGCTGGCTGATCGCCGATGTGATCGCCGACACCAGCGCCTTCAGTTGGTCGCGGACCGAAGTCGATCCGCAACTGCTGGCCCTGTTGGACGATCCGCAGTGGCAGCCGTTTATCGTATTCCCGGGGGAGTTCGTGGCGCCGGAACGGGTGGTGACGCAGGTACAGCCGGCACCCGGCAAGCGCCCGCTGTTCATCCTGCTGGATGCGACCTGGACCGAGGCGCGCAAGATGTTTCGCAAGAGCCCTTATCTGGAGCGTTTTCCGGTGTTGAGCCTGGAATCCGAACAGTTGTCCCGCTACAAATTGCGTCGTTCCAAACGCGATGATCATTTCTGTACCGCGGAAGTGGCGGCCCTGTGCCTGGAACTGGCCGGGGACACCCGTGCGGCCCAGGGGCTGGACGCGTTACTGGACGTGTTTACCGCGCACTACCTGGGCGCCAAGTTTCAGCTGCCGATCAACACTGAAGACGAAGCCCACGAGCATCTGAAGACTTTCCTGTAATCTAATGGACGCACAGCGTCGAGCCTGACGCATAAAAACAGGATCATTGGAAAAATGACCACGTACGACATCTTGATTGCCGACGACCATCCTCTTTTTCGCAGCGCCTTGCATCAGGCGCTGACCCTGGGCCTGGGGCCCGATGTACGCCTGGTGGAAGTGGCCAGCATTGCCGAGCTGGAAACCCGCCTCACCGAAAAAGCCGACTGGGACCTGGTCCTGCTCGACCTGAACATGCCGGGCGCCTACGGCTTCTCCGGCCTGGTGCTGCTGCGCGGGCAATACCCGCAGATTCCGGTGGTGATGGTTTCGGCCCAGGAAGAAGCCTCGGTGGTGGTACGCTCCCGTGAGTTCGGCGCCAGCGGCTTTATCCCCAAGTCCAGTTCCCTGGAAGTGATCCAGCAAGCGGTGCGCAGTGTCCTCGATGGCGATGTCTGGTGGCCGCCCCAGGCATTCGAAGCCGTCAGCGTGTCCGCCGAGGCCAAGGCCGCCAGTGCCGGCCTGGCCAGTCTGACACCCCAGCAGTTCCGGGTGTTGACCATGGTCTGTGAAGGTTTGTTGAATAAACAGATTGCCTACGAGCTGAGCGTTTCGGAGGCGACCATCAAGGCCCACGTCACGGCGATCTTCCGCAAGCTGGGGGTGCGCACCCGGACCCAGGCCGCACTGCTGCTGCAACAACTTGAGTCAATTTCGAGCCAGTAGGCGTGGGTTCTTTCATCTTTGTTTGACGTCGGTTGAGTTAGTTTTCCTACTCCACTTCACGTAGTTGCTTACCTATGCCGTCGCCCTTCAAAGGTCAAACCGGTTTTAAACGCATGCTCAACGCGGTGGGCTACTCTTTCGATGGCTTACGTGCGGCCTTTACCGGCGAAGCGGCTTTTCGTCAGTTAGTCTGGCTTAACGTGGTGTTGATCCCGCTGACGTTCCTGTTCCACGTCAGTCGGGTCGAGCGCGCGGTGTTGATTGCCGTGTGCCTGCTGGCGCTGATCGTCGAATTGCTCAATTCGGCGGTCGAAGCGGCCATTGACCGCATTTCCCTCGATCGTCACCCCTTGTCCAAGAATGCCAAGGACATGGGCAGTGCCGCGCAATTCGTGGCCTTGAGCATGATCGCCCTGGTCTGGGCGGTGATTCTGCTTTAAGCGCCGGTAGCGTCAGGCAATGGTCGGCAGGACGATCTCATCGCTGCGTTGAACCCCGGCGGTGAAGGAACGGCACAGTTCGAGGAATTCGCGCATGGCCGAGGTCTGGTACTTCTGCTTGTGCCAGATGAAATAGAACTGGCGCGCCAGGTCCAGGTCCGGGGTTTCCACCGGCACCAGGCTGCCACGGCGGAACGCATCGCGCAGGGCCAGACGCGAAATGCAGCCAATCCCCAGCCCCGACTCCACCGCACGCTTGATCGCTTCGGTATGCTCCAGCTCCAGGCGGATATTCAACGCGCTGCGATGATGACGCATGGCCTGGTCGAAGGTCAGGCGCGTGCCTGAGCCCTGTTCACGCAGGATCCAGGCCTCACGGGTCAGCTCTTCCAGGCTGGCCTGGCCACGCTGGGCCAGCGGGTGCTGGGGTGCGCAAAACACCACCAGTTCGTCCTCGACCCAGGTTTGCACCTCGATGTCCGGGTGGCTGCAATCGCCTTCGATCAGACCCAGGTCAATTTCGTAGTGCGCGACCTGTTGCACAATATTGGCAGTGTTCTGCACATGCAGCTTGACCTGGCTTTCCGGGTGGATCTGCATGAAGCGGCCGATCAGCAGGGTTGCCAGGTAGTTGCCGATGGTCAGGGTAGCGCCCACCGCCAGCGAGCCGAAACCGGACTTGCCGTTGAGCAGGTCCTCGATTTCCTTGGCCTGGTCCAGCAGTGCCACGGCCTGGGGCAGCAGCTGTTTGCCCAGGGCGTTGAGGCTCAGGCGCTTGCCGGCACGGTCGAACAATTGACAGCTCGACTGGCGTTCCAGCTCGGTGATCGAGGTGCTCGCGGCGGATTGCGACAAGGCCAGCAGCCCGGCTGCCCGGGACACGCTTTCCTGCTGGGCGACGGCGACGAAGACCTGAAGTTGACGGAGAGTAAATCGCATATCTATATAACCGATAACCCTTATCTTGATAATTCAGTTAACAGATATTGTCGCCGCCATTAGAATGCTATGCAATCGCGCTAATTGACGGCGCAGGCCACATTTCCAGGAGCCCCATCCAAATGAGCAACATGAATCACGAGCGTGTCCTCAGTGTTCACCACTGGAACGACACCCTGTTCAGCTTCAAGTGCACCCGCGATCCGGGCCTGCGCTTTGAAAACGGTCAGTTCGTGATGATCGGCCTGCAGCAGCCAAACGGCCGACCACTGATGCGTGCTTATTCCATTGCCAGCCCGAACTGGGAAGAGCATCTCGAATTCTTCAGCATCAAGGTGCCGGACGGTCCGTTGACCTCCCAGTTGCAGCACCTGAAGGAAGGCGACGAGATCATCATCAGCAAGAAACCTACGGGTACGCTGGTGCTTGACGACCTCAAGCCGGGCAAGCACCTGTACCTGCTCAGCACCGGTACTGGCCTCGCGCCCTTTATGAGCGTGATCCAGGACCCGGAAACCTACGAGCGTTTCGAGAAGGTCATCCTGTGCCATGGTGTGCGCTACGTCAACGAAGTGGCCTACCGCGAGTTCATCACCGAGCACCTGCCGCAGAACGAGTTCTTCGGCGAAGCCCTGCGTGAGAAGCTGATCTACTACCCTACCGTGACCCGCGAGCCGTTCGAGAACGAAGGCCGCCTGACCGACCTGATGCGCAGCGGCAAGCTGTTCCGTGACATCGGTCTGCCACCGATCAACCCGCAGGACGACCGCGCCATGCTGTGCGGCAGCCCGAGCATGCTCGACGAAACCAGCGAAGTGCTCAACAGCTTCGGCCTGAAAGTCTCGCCGCGCATGCGTGAGCCGGGCGATTACCTGATCGAGCGCGCGTTCGTCGAAAAATAAACCTCGGTTTATCTGTAGGAGCCGGCTTGCTGGCGATGCAGGCAGCGCGGTTTTTCAGGTACACCGCGTCATCGTTCATCGCGAGCAAGCTTGCTCCTACAGAAAAAAGCGTCGGCGTTGAAACAAAAAGCCCGCGTTGCCTGGAAAGGCAGCGCGGGCTTTTGTGTTTCTGGCGTTTCTAGCGGGCGGGGATCACTTCCAGTACGCGTATCGTCCCGGTTTCCGGGTAATGCCAGCGTACATCCAGATCCCAGAACTGGGCGCCGTATTCCCGTTCGGGGGTTGGCTTCTGATAAGCCGGACGCGGGTCCTGGGCCAGGCATTGCTCGATCAGTTCGACCAAGGGCTCTTCAAGGCGCTGAGCATGCTCATGGGCCTGTTGCAGTGCACCCTCCGTCCAGAGCACGGGAATCAGCCCCGGCGCGGCACTGGCGATGGCATTGACGGCGCCAGGGATGATGTCGGCGTAGGGCACGTACGGCTTGATATCGAGAATCGGCGTGCCATCCAGCAGATCTATGCCGGAGATCCACAGGCGCTGGGCCTCGACCCGGTCCAGTTTGACCACCGACTGGCCGATACCGTTCGGCCGGTGGGTCGCCCGGGTGGCGAAGACCCCCATGGACTGATTGCCCCCCAGGCGCGGCGGGCGCACCTTCAAGCGTGGCTTGTCTTCCAGGGCCTGATGGAACAGGAACAGCAGCCAGACATGACTGACCTGCTCCAGCCCCTGTACGGCCTCGCCCTGGTCGAACGGCGCGACCAGCTCCAGCACGCCGCGGGCAGCCGGCGCCAGCTGTGGCTGGCGCGGGATGGCGAACTTCTCCTTGAAGCAGGAGCGCACGAAACCGATGGGGGAGACGCTATAGGTCATGGTCCGGCCCCTCAGGCGCCGATCCCCAGCATGTCCCGGGCCACGGCTTCGGCGATACGGATACCGTCGACACCCGCCGAGAGGATCCCGCCGGCATAACCGGCGCCTTCACCCGCCGGGAACAGGCCCTTGACGTTCAGGCTCTGCATCGACTCGTTACGGGTCATGCGCAGCGGCGAGGAGGTACGGGTTTCAATCCCGGTCAGCACCGCGTCATGCAGGGAATAGCCCTTGATCTGCCGCTCGAACGCCGGCAAGGCTTCGCGAATGGCTTCGATGGCGAAGTCCGGCAGCGCCAGGGCCAGATCGCCGAGGGCCACGCCTGGCTTGTAGGACGGTTCCACACTGCCCAGGGCGGTGGAAGGCTTGCCGGCGATAAAGTCACCGACCAGTTGCGCCGGGGCTTCGTAGTTGCTGCCACCGAGGATAAAGGCGTGGGACTCCAGGCGCTCCTGCAGCTCGATACCGGCCAGCGGGCCGCCCGGATAGTCGACTTCCGGGGTGATGCCGACGACGATCCCGGAGTTGGCATTGCGCTCGTTGCGCGAGTATTGGCTCATGCCGTTGGTGACCACCCGGTTCGGCTCGGAGGTTGCCGCCACCACGGTGCCGCCCGGGCACATGCAGAAGCTGTAGACCGAACGGCCGTTCTTGGCGTGGTGCACCAGCTTGTAGTCGGCCGCACCGAGTTTCGGGTGCCCGGCGTATTTGCCCAGGCGCGCGCGGTCGATCAGCGATTGCGGGTGTTCGATACGGAAACCCACCGAGAACGGCTTGGCTTCCATGTACACGCCACGACCGTGGAGCATGCGGAAGGTGTCGCGGGCGCTATGGCCCAGGGCCATGATCACGTGCCGGGAGTGGATCTGTTCGCCGCTGTCGAGCTGCACGCCGGTCAGTTGGCCGTCGTCGATCAGCACATCGGTGACCCGCTGCTGGAAGCGCACTTCGCCGCCCAGGGCTTTGATCTGCTGGCGCATGTTTTCCACCACGCCGGTGAGGCGGAAGGTGCCGATATGCGGTTTGCTGACGTAGAGGATTTCTTCCGGCGCGCCGGCCTTGACGAACTCGTGCAGGACCTTGCGGCCGTGGTGGTTCGGGTCCTTGATCTGGCTGTAGAGCTTGCCGTCGGAGAAGGTCCCGGCGCCGCCTTCGCCGAACTGCACGTTGGACTCGGGGTTGAGCACGCTTTTACGCCACAGGCCCCAGGTGTCCTTGGTCCGCTCGCGCACTTCCTTGCCGCGTTCGAGGATGATCGGCTTGAAGCCCATCTGCGCCAGCAGTAGCCCGGCGAAGATCCCGCAGGGGCCGAAGCCGACGACCACGGGACGCTCCTGCAGATCGGCCGGCGCCTGGCCGACCACCTTGTAGCTGACGTCCGGGGCCGGGTTGACATTGCGGTCCTCGGCGAACTTTTTCAGCAGCGCGTCTTCGCCACGGGCCGACAGGTCGATGGTGTAGATGAAGCAGAGCTCGGAGGATTTCTTGCGGGCGTCGTAGCTGCGCTTGAACAAGGTGAAATCGAGCAGGTCATCGCTGGCGATGCCCAGGCGCTGGACGATGGCCGGGCGCAGGTCTTCGTCGGGATGGTCGATCGGCAGCTTGAGTTCGGTGATTCGTAACATGACAGGGTCCAGTGTGCGGGCCACGCGGGCGCGCCGGCTTTACATCAAACCGGTGATTATAAGCCCCAACGGCCAGATTCCGTGAGGCTAAAACAGCAGCTCGTCGAATCAGTCGTTACGGGCGCCGCCGAAATAGCCGCAGCCACGCTGGACCTGGCCGTTGACCCGCAGTTCGGCGCTCAGGTGGCGCACGCTGCCGGTGCTGCTGTCGACGCAGGACTGCGGCGCGACCCACAGCTCGATGTGCTGGGCATTGGCTTCGCTGCTCAGGCTGAAGCGTCCGTCACCCAGTTGTTCTTCCAGATAGGGCAGGGCCAGGGGCGGCTGGTTTTCGCGTTCGAGTATCATGCCGTTGCCGCCGACCTTCAGGCTCCATTCCGGGCTGTGGCCGCTGGCAATCACGGTCTGGAATTTGAAGTTGGGCTCGTCGCAACTGGAGGTGCCGCGTTCCAGGCGGTAGTACTGTTGCAGGTTCAACTGGCCGTCGCTGCCGTCGGTCGTGCTGGAGGAAAACTTGCCGCGCAGGTCGGCGAACAGCTTGCCAGACGGACCGGACAAGCTGGCGGCCTGCTGCAGGACGCTGGTGTTGCCGCTGTCGCTGACGACAAA
Source organism: Pseudomonas gingeri (assembly GCF_013385425.1). GTDB lineage: Bacteria > Pseudomonadota > Gammaproteobacteria > Pseudomonadales > Pseudomonadaceae > Aquipseudomonas > Aquipseudomonas gingeri_D. The sequence continues at coordinate 286,153 of NZ_JACAQA010000005.1, forward strand.
GCGACGCTGTTCCTGGCAGGGCTGGAACATCAGCTTGCCATCGACGCTGGTGAGTTCGCCTTGCATCCGGCTCAGGCCCGCCGTGGGATGCGAAGTGGCTGGCGCAAGCATCTGGCAGCCGGCGGCGAACAGCGGCAGGGCGAAAATCATCAAGGAACGGGCAACGCGCATCATGGGGTCTCCTGGCAAGTGCCGCCACGTTACTCAGGCCAGGAGAGCTGCACAAGCTTGAGGTTGGCTGCCATGGGGTTTGCGGCGACATCAAGGGCCCTTTCGCGGGCAAGCTCCGCTCCCACAGTAATTCGCTTCGAACCTCAAGTTTGTGTGCGACCGAGAACCCGTGGGAGCGGAGCTTGCCCGCGAAGAGGCCCTCGAGATCGATAAAAATCCCCGGCCCTTAACCGACCTGATAGGTCTGACCCGTCTGCAATCCTTCCACACTCTTGGCGTAGGCCAAGGCCACATCCGCCGCAGGCACCGGCTTGAATCCACGGAAGTACGGCGCATAGCTGCCCATGGCTTCCACCAGCACGTTCGGGCTGATGGAGTTCACCCGCAGACCGCGCGGCAACTCGATGGCGGCGGCCTTGACGAAGCCGTCGATGGCCCCGTTGACCAGGCTGGCCGAGGCACCGGTACGGATCGGATCGCGGTTCAGAATGCCACTGGTCAGGGTGAACGAGGCGCCGTCGTTGGCGTACTCGCGACCGATCAGCACCAGGTTGACCTGGCCCATCAATTTGTCCTGCAGACCCAGCGCAAAGTCCTTCTCGCTCATCTCGGCCAACGGCACGAAGTTCACGTTACCGGCGGCGCAGACCAATGCATCGAACTTGCCGGTTTGCTCGAACAGCTTGCGAATCGACGCGCTGTCGCTGATGTCCACGTGCAGGTCACCGCTGTTGCGGCCGATCTTGATGATCTCGTGACGCTGGCCCAGTTCCTCTGCCACGGCCGAGCCGATGGTGCCGTGGGCGCCAATCAATAGGATTTTCATGGTGCGGTTCCTCCAGTGGGTGATTGAGCTTTCAGTCTAGAGTGGATTTTTCCATTGATAAGCGCGCTAATAGGCAACCTTTGGTTTTCTTTTGGAAACAATCCAGTGAGCGAGATGGATGATCTGGCGGCGTTCGCAGTATTGGTCGAGGCGGGCAGCTTTACCTTGGCCGCCCAGCAACTGGGCTGCAGCAAGGGGCAGTTATCCAAGCGCATCAGCCAACTGGAGGCGCAGTTCTCGGTGGTGTTGTTGCACCGCACGACGCGGCGCCTGAGCCTCACCGCCGCCGGTGCGGCCTTGTTGCCCCAGGCCCAGGCGCTGGTGGTGCAAGTGGAGCGGGCGCATCAGGCCCTGGCCCGGCTCAAGGACGATATCGCCGGTCCCGTGCGCATGACCGTGCCGGTGTCCCTGGGGGAAACCTTTTTTGATGGCTTGTTGCTGGAGTTTTCCCGGGATTATCCCGATGTCCAGATCGAGCTGGACCTGAACAACGGTTTCCGCGATCTGGCCCGCGAGGGCTTCGATCTGGCGATTCGCACCGAAGTCGGCAACGACGAACGCCTGGTGGCTCGGCCATTGCTGGTGATGAACGAACTGACCTGTGCCAGCCCGGCCTATCTGGAACGTTACGGCGAGCCGCAGACGCCCCAGGAGCTGGCCAATCACCGTTGTCTGCTCAATAGCCACTACAGCGGCCGCGAGGAGTGGCAATACCACCGGCAGCATGAGCTGCTACGGGTGCGGGTGGGTGGCCCCTTTGCCAGCAATCACTACAACTTGCTGAAGAAAGCGGCACTGGTGGGCGCCGGTATCGCCCGCCTGCCGTCCTACGTCCTGCCCGCGGAACTGGCTGATGGCCGCCTGCGCTGGCTGTTGCGCGACTACCGTACCCGCGATATGCCGCTATATCTGGTGCACCCTTACCAGGGCGGCCTGCCGCGCCGTACGCAGGTGTTGGCCGACTATCTGATCGGCTGGTTCAAGCGTAGCGGCGAGGCCTTGGAGCGGCTTCAGCGATAACGCTTGGCGATCAAGTGATCGATGGAGAACACACCCGGTCCCTTGGCCATCAACAGCAGCAGGATAGCCATCCAGGTGCCATGGGTCGGGTAGGCATTCGGGTAGACGAACAGCTGGATGGTCAAGGTCATGCCGAACAGCGCCAATGCCGAAAAGCGCGTGGCGAACCCCAGCAGGATCAGCACCGGGAAAAAGTGTTCACCAAAGGCCGACAGGTGGGCGGCCACTTCCGGCGACAGCAACGGCACCTTGTACTCGCTGGCGAACAGCGGGATGGTGGAGTCGGCCAGGCGCGGCAGGCCGATATCGAATGTGCCGGAGATCAGGTCCACGGCAAAGCCCTCGACCTTGGTCTGTCCGGACTTCCAGAACACGGCTGCGATGGAGAAGCGTGCGACAAAGGCAATCAGGCTGTAGGGGATCATCTCGAACAGCTGGATGATCCGCCCGATCAGGCGCGCGATGGGGTTCTGCGATTCAGTGTGAATGTTCATGGGCGGGCCTTTTGTTCTGGGTGCAGGTGGATGATGGCGCTGTAGCGAATCAACAGGGCAAGGGCATGGCTCGGATCGAACGCAGTGCTGGCGTCATAAGCGTAGGCAAGGGCCAACTCCAGCGGACAGTCGTTTTGCAGGCTCTGGATAAATACCAGGGTGCCGATATCGATCTTGAACACCTCGACCCGCCAGTTCAGGCGCAGGACCAGTGCGGCTTCGGCTTGCGTCGGGTCGAGCTGTTCCATAAGGCCGTCGCCTTGATGGGCCTCCCATAGCGACACGACCGCATGGGACGAATTCAGCACGGCGACGCTGGGGTGCAGGTGAACCTGCAGGCGATTGAGGGCCTCGGGATCGGCGAGGTAAACGCCAATCTGTTCCGGACTCAGGGGCGTTGCATCGGCGGCGTGATAGGCGTTGATCCGCAAGCGCTCAAGGTGGGCCACGTCGGCCAGGTAAGGCACGCTCGCCGCCGGGGCGAAGCCCTGGATGAAACTGTCGAAGTCCTGGCCGTAGTCGTTGAGGATCGGGCTGGTGGGCGGGAAGTGCTGGATATAAAGGCCGGCCATGGCACGGAAGAACTCCTCGCCGACCAGGGCCATGACCACCGGGTAGCTGTCCGCCAGGGCGTTGATCAGCGAACTCTGGACATTGTTGCGATACACCGCGAAACGACTGGCCGGGTCGGCCCCGTTGCGGCTGCACAGGCCGGGTGGGCAAGGCAACTGCGGGTCGAGCAGCGCGGCGCTGAAGCTGGCCTGGTCGCTCATACGTGCACCTGTGCCCGATCCAGCAGCCCTTGGGCCTGCCCGGCTTCGGCCAGGAGCAGGGCGAAGGCGGGGATCCGGTTGTCGCGTTCGATCAGGGTCGCCATCGGCCCGATCTTCGCCAGTACCTGTTGATACAGGGCCCAGACCGCCTGGTCGATGGGCGCGCCGTGATCGTCGATCAGCAGGCGATCACCGAAGCTGTCGGTATCTTCGGCAAAACCGGCCAGATGGATTTCTCCCACGGCGTGCAGCGGCAGGGCCTCAATGTAGGCAAGCGGATCGCGCTGGTGGTTGATGCTGGAGACGTAGACGTTGTTCACGTCCAGTAGCAGTCCGCAACCGGTGCGGCGGATGATTTCGCTGATGAAGTCCGCCTCATCCAGGGTCGAGCGCTGGAATTGCAGGTAAGTCGCGGGATTCTCCAGCAGCATTGGACGTTTCAAGGTGCTTTGCACCTGGTCGACATGCTCGCAGACCCGCTGCAAGGTGGCGGGGTCGTAGGCCAGCGGCAGCAAGTCGTTGAGAAACACCGGGCCGTGGGTCGACCAGGCCAGGTGTTCGGAAAAGGATTGGGGTTGATAGCGCTCGATCAGTGTCGCCAGGCGCTTCAGGTGCTCGCTGTCCAATGGGCCTTCGGCACCAATGGACAAACCGACGCCGTGCAACGACAGCGGATACTGTTCGCGGATCAAACCCAGGTAATGATGAAACGGCCCGCCGGCGACCATGTAGTTTTCGGCGTGGACCTCGAAGAAACCGAGGTCGGGGCGCGTTTCGAGTACCGTCTGAAAATGTTCGGTCTTGAGCCCCAGCCCGGCACGGGGCGGGAGCCCGGGCCCGAGGGCCTGAGCGCGGTGAAGAGGGATGGGTTGCAGTGACATGGGCATCTTCGGCGCTCAGGCTGACGGGTGGCAGGGCTCTGGTTGATCAGGCCTTGGGGGTGAAGGCTTCCAGCTGACCCTTGCCGGTGGGCGAGGTCTCGCTTTTCGTGCTCAAGCAGGTACCTTTTGGCACGGACTTCCAGGAGTTGGCCTGGAAGTCTTTGGTCGAAGTGCCGGCGCAGGTGGTACCGGCACCGGCGGCGCAGTCGTTCTTGCCTGCCATGGCCACACCGAAGCATTTTTCCACGCCGTCGGCGGCGTGGGCACTCATCGGCAATGCCGCCATGCTCAGGGCAGAACCGAGGGCCAGGGCGAGGGTGGCGGCGGACAGGGTGCGGGTAGTGGAAGTGCTCATGGTCGATCTCCGATGTGTCTTCAATGATGAAAGCAGGGGTTGGTTGGGTTTCATTGCTTTCTTGCTTTACTTGAGCCTCGAGGCTAGTGGTTGTTACAGCCAGCGGCAAAAATAATCGACTATTTTTCGCGGCGGTACCCGGCAAGGCTTTCCCGATGTTTCGCCGGTCAAAGAAAAGCCCCGATAAATCGGGGCTTTGCGGGTTTCGCCGGGGCATCAACCGCCCAGATACGCTTCACGCACCTTAGGATCGGTCAGCAGGTCGTTGCCGCTGCCTTCCATCACCACCCGGCCGTTTTCCAGCACATAGGCACGGTCGGCGATTTTCAGTGCCTGGTTGGCGTTCTGCTCCACCAGGAATACTGTCACACCGTCCTTGCGCAGCTGTTCGATGATATCGAAGATCTGCTGGATGATGATCGGCGCCAGACCCAGGGACGGTTCGTCCAGCAGCAACAGTTTCGGCTTGCTCATCAGCGCCCGGCCAATGGCGAGCATCTGCTGTTCACCGCCGGACATGGTGCCGCCGCGCTGGTTGAAACGTTCCTTGAGACGTGGGAACAGTCCCAGGACTTTGTCCATCTGCTCCTGATAATCGCCCTTGTCGGTGAAAAAGCCGCCCATGGAGAGGTTTTCTTCCACGGTCAGGCGGGAGAACACGCGACGGCCTTCCGGCACCACCGCGATGCTTTTGCGCATGATCTGCGAAGATTCCTGCCCCACCAGCTCTTCGCCCAGGTAGCGGATACTGCCGCTATGGGCCTGCGGTGAACCGCACAGGGTCATCAGCAGCGTCGATTTGCCCGCGCCGTTGGCACCGATCAGGGTGACGATTTCACCCTGGCGAACCTCCACGTTGACACTGTGCAGGGCCTGGATCTTGCCGTAGAAGGTGGAAACGTTTTCGAATTGCAGCATTTACGCTTCCCCCAGGTAGGCTTTGATCACGTCGGGATTGTCGCGGATCTGTTGTGGCGTGCCGTCGGCCAACGGTGTGCCCTGGTTGATCACGACGATATGGTCGGAAATGCTCATGACCAGCTTCATGTCGTGCTCGATCAGCAGCACCGTGACGTTGTGTTCCTCACGCAGCACACTGATCAGCGCCTTGAGGTCGTCGGTTTCCCGCGGGTTCAGGCCGGCCGCGGGCTCGTCGAGCATGAGGATCCGCGGGCGGGTCATCATGCAGCGGGCGATTTCCAGGCGACGTTGCTGACCATAGGCCAGGGTGCCCGCCGGGCGGTTGGCGAACTCGGTCAGGTTGACCTTGTCCAGCCAGTACTCGGCGTATTCCATGGCTTCGCGTTCGCTCTTGCGGAACGATGGGGTCTTGAACAGGCCGGCGAGGAAGTTGGTGTTCAGGTGCCGGTGCTGGGCGATCAGCAGGTTTTCCACTGCGGTCATGTCCTTGAACAGACGCACGTTCTGGAAGGTCCGTACCACGCCCTTGCGGGCAATCTCATGGCCGGCCAGGCCCTGGATCGGCTGGCCGTCGAGCAGGATGCTGCCGGCACTCGGCTTGTAGAACCCGGTCAGGCAGTTGAACACCGTGGTCTTGCCGGCGCCGTTCGGGCCGATCAAGGCCACCACTTGTTTTTCCTGGACGGTCAGGGCCACGCCATTGACTGCCAGGAGACCACCGAAGCGCATGCTCAGGTCGGTTACTTTCAGGATCTCACGGCTCATTTACGCAGCTCCATGTGAGGACGTTGCATGGGCAGCAGACCTTGTGGACGCCAGATCATCATCAACACCATCAGGGCGCCGAACATCAACATGCGGTATTCGCTGAAGTCACGCATCAGCTCCGGCAGCAGGATCATCACCACGGCGGCAAGGATCACCCCCAGTTGCGAGCCCATGCCACCCAGCACGACGATGGCGAGAATGATCGCCGACTCGATGAAGGTGAACGACTCCGGCGTCACCAGGCCTTGGCGCGCGGCGAAGAAGCTGCCAGCGAAACCGGCGAAGCAGGCGCCCAGGGTGAAGGCCGAGAGCTTGATCACGGTAGGATTCAAGCCCAGTGCGCGGCAGGCGATTTCGTCTTCACGCAATGCTTCCCAGGCACGGCCGATGGGCATGCGCAGCAGGCGATTGATCACGAACAACGCCAGCAAGGCCAGCAACAGGGCCACCAGGTAGAGGAACACCACCTTGTTCACCGGGTTGTAGGCCAACCCGAAGAATTCGTGGAAGGTCCGCGCGCCCTCTGCGGCGCTACGTTCGAACGACAGCCCGAAGAAGGTCGGCTTGGGAATGTTGCTGATGCCGTTGGGGCCGCCGGTGAGGTCGGTGAGGTTACGCAGGAACAGCCGGATGATTTCCCCGAAGCCCAGGGTTACGATGGCCAGGTAGTCACCGCGCAAGCGCAAGACCGGGAAGCCCAGCAGGAAGCCGAAAGTGGCCGACATCAGGCCGGCGAGCGGCAGGCAGATCCAGAAGCTCCAGCCGAAGTAGTGCGACAGCAGTGCGTAGGTGTAGGCGCCTACCGCGTAGAAGCCGACATAACCCAGGTCGAGCAGGCCGGCCAGGCCGACCACGATGTTCAGACCCAGGCCCAGTAGCACGTAGATCAGGATCAGGGTGGCGATGTCGACCGCGCCGCGCGAGCCGAAGAACGGCCAGATCAACGCGGTCACGATCAGGCCGATGATGATCCAGCGCTGGGTGCGCGGCAGGGTCAGGAACTGACCGACCTTGGGCGAAACCAGCGGACCACGGTTCGACTTGAACATTGCACTGAACTGCTGGCTGAAGAGCACCCGCAGGAACATCAGGATCGAGCACAGGGCGATGATGCCCAGGGTGACGGGACCCGTGCCCTCCACTTCGAGGTTGATCCCGACGATACTCAGCTTGAGCCCGAGTACTGGGAACGCTACTGCCCACACCAGCAAGGCGCTGAACAGCGCCGATTTGAGATATTTAGTCATACTTTCTCAACCTCCGGACGGCCCAGGATGCCGGTCGGCCGGAACAACAGCACCAGAACCAAAAGACCGAATGCCACTACGTCTTTGTACTGGTCGCCGAAGATGTCGGCGCCAAAGGCTTCGGCCACCCCCAGCACCAGCCCGCCGAGCATGGCGCCCGGAATACTGCCGATGCCGCCCAGGACTGCCGCGGTAAAGGCTTTCAGGCCCACGAGGAAGCCCGCGTTGGGGTTGATCACGCCGTATTGCATGCTCAGCAGCACGGCCGCTACCGCCGCGAGGGCGGCGCCGATGACGAAGGTCAGGGCGATGATGTTGTTGGTGTTGATACCCAGCAGGTTGGCCATCTTGATGTCTTCGGCGCAAGCGCGGCAGGCGCGGCCCAGGCGTGAACGGGAGATGAACAGCGTCAGTCCGGTCATGGCCACCAGGGTGACGACGAATACCAGGATCTGCATGTAGGAAATCAGCACTTCCTCTGCGCCGCCTGGACCGAAGGAGAAGCTCCCCGGGATCAGGTTGGGGATGGACTTGTCCTTGGAGTCCTGGGACAGCAGTACGGTGTTCTGCAGGAAAATCGACATGCCGATGGCGGAAATCAGCGGTATCAGGCGGTTGCTGCCACGCAAGGGGCGATAGGCAACGCGCTCGATACTGTAGCCATAGGCACTGGTCACGACGATCGACGCGATAAACGCGGCGGTCATCAACAGCGGCAGTGAGTGGATACCCAGCATGGCCAGCCCGGCAAGGGCGATGAAGGCCACGTAGGAACCAATCATGTACACCTCGCCATGGGCGAAGTTGATCATTCCAATAATGCCGTAAACCATTGTGTAGCCAATGGCAATCAAGGCATAGGTGCTGCCAATGGTCAGGCCATTAACCAGCTGTTGGAAGAAGTGATAGATCTCAGGCATTACAGCGCTCCTAAAAACCCGATACGCATTTCACTGGTGGAGTCATGTTCCGGCCCGGTGCCGTGGTCTGTGGCCACGTCGGCACGAGCGTTTGCCAGCGAACCGCTGGTGACGGTTTTAAGATTTTCAGGTGAGCCAGCTCCCGGATCGCGGGTGTCGGGCCCATAAACCTCGTAAAACAAAGCCCACTGCTTGCACAGTGGGCTTCTTGACCGGTCAGGCCTGACTTACTGAGGGGATGCTTCGGTTTTCGGTTTGCCGAAGTGCCATTGGTAGACCACGAACTTGAAGTCCTTCAGGTCGCCCTTCGCGTCGAAGCTGAGGTCGCCAGTCGGAGTCTTGAAGGTACCGGCGTGGATGGCGGCTGCCACCTTGGCGGTGTCTTCGCTCTTAGCGGCCTTGATGCCTTCGGCGATGACTTCCACAGCCGAGTAGGCCGGGAATACGAATGGGCCGGTCGGGTCTTCTTTCTTGGCCGCAAACGCATCTACCAGGGCCTTGTTGGCCGGATCCTGGTCGAAGGACTTCGGCAGGGTCACCAGCAGGCCTTCGGAAGCGTCCTGGGCAATTTGCGAGATGGAGTCGTTGCCGACGCCTTCCGGACCCATGAACTTGGCGTTCAGGCCTTTTTCCTTGGACTGACGCAGGATCAGGCCCAGTTCCGGGTGGTAGCCGCCGTAGTAGACGAAGTCGACGTTGGCTTGCTTGAGTTTCTGGATGATCGAGGAGAAGTCCTTGTCGCCGGCGTTCAGGCCTTCGAAGACGGCAACCTTCACGCCTTTCTTCTCGAGGGTCTGCTTGACCGCGGTGGCGATGCCTTCACCGTATTGCTGTTTGTCGTGCAGGACAGCAACGATTTTCGGTTTGACGTGATCGGCGATGTAGTTACCGGCGGCAGGGCCCTGGGCGCTGTCCAGGCCGATGGTACGGAACACCATCTTGTAGCCGCGAGCGGTGATTTCCGGGCTGGTGGCAGCCGGAGTGATCATGATCACGCCTTCGTCTTCGTAGATATCCGAAGCCGGTTGGGTAGAGCTGGAGCAGAGGTGACCGACTACGAATTTGACGCCGTCGTTGACCACTTTGTTGGCCACGGCTACGGCCTGTTTAGGGTCGCACGCATCGTCGTATTCCTTGGCTTCGAGCATCTTGCCGTCGACGCCGCCCTTGGCGTTGATCTGTTCGATGGCCATTTTCGCGCCCATGAACTGCATGTCGCCATATTGGGTCACAGGGCCGGTTTTCGGGCCGGCAATGCCGATCTTGATGGTGTCTGCAGCGAAAGAATGGCTGGCAACCCCGGCCAGAACCATAGCGGCGAACAGTTTGGAAATCTGCTTAGTCATTAGTGCTCCACTCTTGCTGTTGTAGTTTTTAGAGTCCTACGGCCGGAGCTGTGGGACCGGGTCAGATTTAACGCCGATATCCCGGTTCTTGCCCCGGCAACTGTACCGATACAGTTTAGTGTGCGCCCTCATCGATTGGATAGCGGGCAGCCGGAGGCAAAATCGAGATATGTCGCTTAAGTGAAAGAAAAAGACAGAATAGCGGCAGATTATCATGCAGATTTTTGTCTGGATGTTGCTAGCTTTCAGCTGCAATCCCTGGCGCCTTCCATCCCCTCGATCACCCCTTCAGTTTCATCTGGGTGTTTCCAAGCGAGCCTCGACGTTATGATTGCGCCGATTTTTTCTCAGGTGGAACCCCATGATTCAAGAACCTAGCACCCTCTATGCCAAGCTGCTTGGTGAAACTGCATCTATTCGCTGGGAAGAGCTGCAACCGTTCTTTGCCCGGGGTGCCCTATTGTGGGTCGAGCCGGCACTGGATCTGATCGCCGCCGCCGAGGCCGTGGCCGAGAACCAGGCTGGGAAAGTCGCCGCATGGCTGGCGAGCGGGGAGCTCGCCAAGGTGTCTGAGTCGCGGGCGCTGGATCTTTTCGAACGCGATCCGGAGTTGTGGGCGGTGGTGGTTTCGCCCTGGGTGATGATCCAGGAAAGAGCAACAAAATAATTCAGCGCCCACTAATAGTGCATAACCCTTGTGCGTTTATAGCTTGCCGGTGTGTAGGTCAGTAACTGCGTTGCGCAGTAATGGCAGTTTGCCCGTGGAGAAAATGCACAGAGACAGATGCACCCCACGAGTCGCCAGCCAATGGCTTGCGGCTCGTGGGAGCTTTTCTAGTACTCGGTCTTGCCGGTGTGGTTGTTCAGCGAAATGACCTTGGTCTTGCCGATGCGGTGACGGTAGATCTCGCGCAGGTACTTGATGGCCTTCTTCACGCAGTCGCGGGACAGGCGGATATCGTTGATCGAGACGAACTTTTCCTTGTCGTTGATCAGCTCGCGGTACTTCTTCTCGTACATCGGCTTGATCGCGTACCAGTTGGTATCGAGGATTTTCGCCGGGTTTTCGAACTCGTTGAGCAATTCGTCGAGGCTGTCTTCGTCGAACTCATCGCGGGTGATGAAGTCCAGCATCGAGTTGTCCAGCGTATCGTCGAAACGGTACGGGTTACGTGCGAAGCAACGCTTGATAAAAGCCACGATCAGGGTCAGGAAGTCGTCCGACAGGCACGGGCTCTTGGCGATCAGGGTGGTCAGCGACAGGTTCGCCGAGGCACCGATCACCAGGGCGTAGCGCTTGAGCGTGGTGTTGGGGAACAGGCTGTTGAGGTGGGTCTTGAGCCGGTTCAGGTCCATATAGGACAGTTTGTAGTCCTTGGGCAGGGAGACGATCGAGACCACCGACGAGCAGTTCTTGAAGAAGTGCAGGTCGTGCAGCGCCGCGGCGTCGTAGCCCGAGGTCTTGTACTGGTCGAGGGCCGCGCGATAGCGCTTGGACTCGATCGGTAGCAGGCTGATGCCTTCGATCGCCTGGGTCACTTTGTTGAAGTGCGGCAGGTCGATGGAACGGAAGAACAGGTCGTCGATATTCAGCCGCTGGGGTTCTTTCTCGAACACTTTGAACTTGTCGCCGGTGGGCGCCGGCTGTTCCGGTACCACGGATTCGGCGTAGGCAATCGCCACCGGGCCGGCCAGGCTCATAAACAGGTCGTTGGCATCCAGGCGAATGGTCTCGCCAATGTCGATGCCGGCACGCCGGAAATAGTTCTGGTCGTAGTCAGTGGTTACCGCCTGGGCGGTCAGGATGTTGAAGATCTGCTGGGAGATGTACTGGTTGGCGTGTTTCTCCATGGCATTGACATCAATGTTCTGGATGTTGCCGTCATCGCTTTCTTCGGCATAACGCATGATGTCGTTGGAGATCAGCATCATCGCGTTCCAGGGGCGAATACGGCCCATGACGCTGGCTTCGCTGCTGTCGTCATTGTCGAAGTTGTACGAGAAGTCCCACTCTTCGGACAGGTACTTGCAGAGCAGGCGACCGGCGTTGATGTGCAGTGCTTCGGACATTTCACTGCGGTGGTCGGAAATATTCGGCAGTACGCAGATGCCGCTGGTGAAGATCGGTTCGAACACGAAGGAGTGGCCGCTCTTGCTGTCGTGCTCGTCGGCCGGCTTGGTGTCGAAGGTCTTGTTCATGTAGGAGTATTGCTGGGCCAGGCCGAATTCCGAGGCCATGCCTGAACCGGTACCGCCGCCGGCGCTGAAGATCGAGAAGTACAGGCGTGACTGGTTGGCCTTGATGCCGCAGGAGTCGATCAGATACGAATGGATCATCTTCCAGTCGGGGCTGGAGAAGCGCTGGGTGTCCTTGTTCAGGATGATCTTGGCCAGGTACTGGCCGAGGATCGGCGCGTTGCCCGCACCACCGGCATGGACTTCCGACAGGTCCATGATCTTCATCTTGCTGTAGTCGCGGATAAAACCGCTTTTCTCGCCCTTGCGCGAGAAACGGATGCGCCCGGCGATGTCCTTGTCCAGGTCGCCGAGCATCACCAGCGGCTCCACCAGGAACACCGGTTTGGCGGATTTGTTCTGTACCAGGCGCAGGTTGTTGCGGATCCATTGCGCCGGGCGGTAGCCCTTGTCGCTGACCTTGTCTTCGTTGTTGAACTCGTTGAGGTAGAACTTGCGGGCGTTGTACACCAGTTCCGCGACGTCCAGGGCAATGTTCGAACCGCAGCGACCCAGGCCGATCAGGCATACCGATGGGAATTCCTGCTCGCGGCGCGCCTCGCTTTCGCCTTCGGTATGGGGCGAGCGGGGGAACACCATGTCGCGCAGGCCGTCGAGGTTGTCGAGGATGCGGTCGGTGTTGGTTTCGGTGAAGTACAGGTATTGCTGAGTCGACAGCGGACGGGGAGTTGAATAGGCCTTGTAGGGTTTTTCCGCGACCGTGGGCGCTATCAGATCGGATACTGCGTTGGCTGGAGTATTTTTAGAGGTCATTGTGCGCCATTTGCCTGGTCTGGTTCGGCGGTCGAAGGGGTATCAACGCGCCATCACGGAGTGAGAGATCGCGACTGTACCTCGCGATATTGGCCTGAGCGATAGGGTTTATCCCTAGGCTCCCCTAGGGGGAATCCTTGCTTGTAGTACCGATGGATCGGCCAAAAATTGGCGTTCTTTAATTGGCGTGGAACTTTTTATGAATTTTGTACTATCAGCGGATTGAAGGCGGTGCTGGGAAATTGCCAGTGTAGGTCGAGCTGGCGCAGCACCGGTAACAACTCCTCGAGCGGGACCGGTCGGCTGAGCAGGTAGCCCTGGATAAAGTCGCAGTCGTACTGCGCGAGGAACTCGTACTGCTGTTGGGTTTCGACGCCTTCGGTGACCACTTGCAAGTGCAGGGTGTGGGCCATGACGATGATCGCCTGGACGATTTCCATGTCCTGGGTCGATTTGGGCACATCGAGGATGAACGAGCGATCAATTTTCAGGGTGTTGAGGGGCAGGCGCTTGAGGTAGGCCAGGGACGAGTAGCCGGTGCCGAAATCGTCGATGGACAGTGACACGCCGAGGCTGCGGATCTGCCGCAACAGTTGCAGGGTGCTGGAAATATTGCCCATCAGGGCGTTCTCGGTGACTTCCAGTTCCAGGCGCTGGGGTGGCATGCCGGCGGCACACAGGATATTTTCAATTTCATCGGCCAGTTCTTCCCGTGTCAGGTTCAGGGCCGAGCAGTTCACCGCGATCTTCAGTTCGTCGCAGCCGTGCTCGGAGAGCCAGGCCAGGTCCTTGCAGGCTTTGCGCATGACCCAACCGTCGAGTTCGGCGATCATCCCGTTGGCTTCGGCGATGCCGATGAACCGGTCGGGCGAGAGCAGTCCGTGCTGGGGGTGTTGCCAGCGCACCAGGGCTTCGAGTTTGGCGACCTGGCCGCTCTTGAGGTCGTAGATCGGTTGGTAGTGCAGCGCCAGGCCGCTGCCGTCGCGCAGGGCTTGGCGCAGTTCCTCCTCGAGTTGCAGCTCCAGGGTGGCGCGGGTTTTCAGGTTGGAGCTGAAGAAGTGCAGGCTGTTGCGCCCCGCGCCCTTGGATTGGTACAGCGCCAGGTCGGCGTTTTTCAGCAGTTCCTCACAGGATTTGCCGTCATCGGGAAACACGCTGATGCCGATGCTGGTGGTCATGACCATGCGTCGCCCGGCCAGCTCGATGGGCTCCTTCATTTTCAGCATGATGCGCTGGGCCATGTGCCGGGCTTCTTCGCGGTTGTGCAGGCCGATGAGAATGCAGAACTCGTCGCCGCCAAAGCGTGCCACCACATCGTCGTGACTGCGGGTCGCGCTCTTGATATGTCCGGCGATGACCTTGAGCAGTTCGTCGCCGGCATCGTGGCCGAGGCTGTCGTTGATCCGCTTGAAGTGGTCGATATCGAGGAACATCACCGCCAGCATGCCGCCGTTGGTGCTGCGTTCCATCAGCCGTTCGGCGAAGATCTGATTGAAACCTCGGCGGTTGATCAGGTTGGTCAGGGCGTCGTAATGGGCTACTTGCGCCAGTGACAGGCGCGCCTGGTCGAGCTGGCTGAGCAGGGCGTTGACCCGTCGCAGGTCGTGTTCCTTGCCCTGCAGCTTCTTGTCCGCCAGGGCCGCGCTGATGCTGCTGCCGATGATCAGCAGGGTGATCAGGGCGATGGTCATGCCCAATTGCTGGTGATGGTTGTCCGCCAGTGCGGGCAAGGCGCTGCCTGCCGGCAGCATCAGGTGCAACGACCACATCCCGATGAAGTGGGTGCTGAAGATGCCGGCGCCCATCACCAGGCTGGCGGTGTATTTGAGCAGTTGGTGAAAGATCCCGCTGCCGGTGCGAAAGCGCCGTGACAAGACCAGGGCCCCGAGACTGGTGCCGATGGCCACCAGGACAGAAAGACCGACCAGACCGGGGTTGTAGTACTGCACCGCACTCGATTGCAACGCCGACATGCCGACGTAGTGCATGGCTGCGATGCCCAATCCCATGAACAGCGCGGCGCGCACGTACTGTGAGGTGCGCAGCTCGGGATGCCCCAGGGTGTGCATGGCCAGGAAGGAGGCCAGCAGGGCGATCAGCAGGGAGGAGAGGGTGATCGACAGGTCGTATTGAATGTCGATGGGCACCTGGAATGCCAGCATGCTGATGAAGTGCATGGCCCAGATGCCACCGGCCAGGCAACAGGCACCGACCCAGCGCCAGATCCGCTGTTGCGAAGGTTTTTCCACATGACCGACGCGCTCGGCCATGTCCAGCATGGCAAAAGAGGCCGCGCAGGCCACCAGATAAGCCAATAGCACCAGCAACGGATTGTGGCTGCAATTGAGCAGCAGCTGCCCGGTTTCGGGAAGCTCGTTAACAAAATGCAAGCCCAGCCATTCCATAGCATGCCCTACTTGACGCCTTGGACTACCGGTGACTCAGCACCGACCAGTGCGATGGAGTATAGAGGCTCACCTCAGGCTGCAAGGGGGCATGGCAGAGCGACGCCAATGATTTGGAAATGACCTAAATAGCGATGGGTACTAAAAAACCGGCCTGTTCCGGCTCCAGCGGTGGCAGTCCGGCCGCCGCGCGGGCTTTGTCGCAGTACTCGTTGTGCACGCCGTCGACCCATGAGGCCTCGAATTCCCGGCAGGTGCTTGAACGTTGATGATAGATCGAGCAACTGACCTGCTCGCCGACCTTGCCTTCAAGGGCGGTGCAGCGTGGGGCACTGCGTTCGGTACCGAGCATGGCCACGTGGTTGACGCCGACCTGGGTGACCAGTTCGTCGGGCACCAGGCCGCCGGCCGAGGCGCATTCACCCCAATAGAAGGACACGCGGAAATACGCACAGCAGGCACCACAATTCAGACACGGATTGGCGTCGGGCATGGAAGGTCACGGAGAAGGTGGGAGAGTCAATCGAGGGCTATTCTAGGCTTCGGCCCGGGCTTTGAAAGGTATTTTTTTGCATAACCTTTGCCGACCTCCGGGGCTGCGGCAATCAGGCGATAGGGCAGGGCGCGCGGGGTATTGCCGGGTATCAGCGCCACGAATGGTGGCAGACAGTCCCGGCGCCGCTCACTAGATTGAGGGTTCCGGGCTCAACGCGTCTGGCGGGCAGGCCCCTATAACAATAAAAGAGACGGACCCCATGCAGAACTCGACCCAAGCGGCGAATGCCTGGCGCATTCTGTTCCTGTTGTTCCTCGCCAATCTCTTCAACTTCTACGACCGTACCCTGCCGGCGATCATCATCGAGCCGATCCGCATGGAGTGGCATCTGAGTGACTTCCAGATCGGCATCATCGGCACCGCATTTACCATTGTCTATGCCATTGCCGGCCTGCCCCTGGGGCGGATGGCCGACAACGGCTCGCGCAGCAAGCTGATGGGCTGGGGCCTGGCGGTCTGGAGTGGGCTGACGGCGGCGAACGGCCTGGTGGGCAGTTTCGCGACCTTCCTGCTGGTACGCATGGGGGTGGGCATTGGCGAGGCCGCTTATGCGCCCGCCGCCAATTCGCTGATCGGCGATCTGTTTCCGGCGCACCGCCGGGCGCGGGCCATGGGCATCTTCATGCTCGGCTTGCCGCTGGGGCTGGTGCTGGCGTTCTTCACCACCGGGGCCATGGTCAAGGCCTTCGACAGCTGGCGCGCACCGTTCTTTATCGCGGCGGTGCCGGGGTTGCTGCTGGCGGGGTTCATGTTCTTGATCAAGGAACCGAAGCGCGGTGCGGCGGAAACGGTGAAGGTCTCCCAGGAGAAGATCGACCGTCCTGTGCGTCGCCTGATGGCGATCCCGACGTTTCTCTGGCTGGTGCTGGCGGGGCTGACCTTCAACTTTGCCACCTACGCCTGCAACTCGTTTCTGGTGCCGATGCTGCAGCGCTATTTCCTTATGCCCTTGCAGGAAGCCGCGGTGGCGACCGGCTTTATTGTCGGGGTCACCGGCCTGGTTGGCTTGACGCTGGGCGGTTGGGTCGCGGACAAACTGCACCAGCGTGTTGCCAATGGTCGGCTGTTGTTCGCAGCGGTAAGCCTGGTGATCTCGACGTTGACCACCGGCTGGGCGCTGCATGCCGGGCGGATCGAGATCGGCGTGTTCGTGGCGGTGTTCAGCGTCGGTTGGCTGTTTGCCTATAACTTCTACACCTGTGTTTATACGGCGATTCAGGACGTGGTCGAGCCACGGCTGCGGGCGACGGCGATGGCCGTGTACTTTGCCGGTTTGTATCTGTTGGGGGGTGGTTTGGGCCCGGTGGTGGTGGGCTTGCTGTCCGATCATTTCGCCCATGCGGCGATGCTGGCGGCGGGGGCCGAGCAGATGAGCGAGGCGTTCAAGGCGGTCGGGCTGCATGACGCGATGTACCTGATTCCGGGTGCCTTGTTATTGACGCTGGCGTTCCTGTTCCAGGCGGCGCGGTGTTTCAGCAAGGATGCGCAGCGTATGCGCGAGGGGATGGTGGCGGATGCGCCGGCTGTGGCGCCGGTTACCGCCTGACGCCAGATCCTCGCAAGGTTCAAGGGTCTCTGCGCGGGCAAGCCCTGCTCCTACAGTACATTGTCGTTCACTGATGGTGTGTACGACACAGCACTGTAGGAGCAGGGCTTGCCCGCGAAGACGTCAGTTCTAACGATGCAGGACCGTCAGGTAGTTATCAGCCCGCCACCAACACCCGAATCGCTTCCAGGCGCAGCGCGGCTTTTTCCAGCATGGCCAGACCTTGCTCACGTTGCTGACGCAACGCCACCAGCTCGCTGTCCCGCACGCTCGGGTTGACCGCCTGCAACGCGGTCAGGCGTGCCAGCTCTTCATCGGTATCCGCCGCCAGGCGTCGCTGGGCCTCGGCCACACGCTCGGCGTGACGTGGTGCGATCTTGGCTTCACCGGCGTTGATCTTCGGCGTCAGGCTGTCGCGCTGGGCCTGGATGAACTTGTTGGCGCTGGCCCGTGGCACGCTTTCCAGCTGGTCGTTCAGGGTTTCGAAGGCCACCCGTGTCGACAGGTCGTTGCCATTGGCATCCAGCAGGCAGCGCAATGCCGCCGGCGGCAGGTAGCGGCCCAGTTGCAGCGAGCGCGGCGCGACCACTTCACTGACATAGAGCAGTTCCAGCAACACGGTACCGGGCTTGAGCGCCTTGTTCTTGATCAGCGCCACGGCGGTGTTGCCCATCGAACCGGACAGCACCAGGTCCATGCCGCCCTGCACCATCGGGTGTTCCCAGGTGATGAACTGCATGTCTTCGCGCGACAGCGCCTGGTTGCGGTCGTAGGTGATGGTCACGCCTTCGTCGTCGCCCAGGGGGAAGCTGGCGTCGAGCATCTTCTCGCTCGGCTTGAGGATCAGGGCGTTTTCCGAATGGTCTTCGCTGTCGATGCCGAAGGCGTCGAACAGGGTTTCCATATAGATAGGCAGGGCGAACTGGTCGTCCTGCTCATGGATCGCCTCGACCAGCGCGTCACCTTCGCCGGCGCCACCGGAGTTGAGTTCCAGCAGGCGGTCGCGACCGGTGTGCAACTCGGCTTCCAGGCGCTCACGCTCGCCACGGGCTTCGTCGATCAGCGCCTGCCACTGGCCGTCGTCGGCGTTTTCCAGCAGCGGCAGCAGGCGCGGGCCGAACTGGTGCTGCAAGGCGTTGCCGGTCGGGCAGGTGTTGAGGAAGGCGTTCAGCGCTTCGTGGTACCACTGGAACAGGCGCTCTTGCGGGCTGGTCTGCAGGTACGGCACATGCAGTTCGATCACATGCTTCTGGCCGATCCGGTCGAGACGGCCGATGCGCTGCTCCAGCAGGTCCGGGTGGGACGGCAGGTCGAACAGCACCAGGTGGTGGGAGAACTGGAAGTTGCGGCCTTCGCTGCCGATTTCCGAGCAGATCAGCACCTGGGCACCGAACTCTTCATCGGCGAAGTAGGCGGCGGCGCGGTCACGTTCGAGGATATTCATGCCTTCGTGGAACACCGTGGCAGGAATCCCGGAGCGCACGCGCAGGGCGTCTTCCAGGTCCATGGCGGTTTCGGCATGGGCACAGATCACCAGGACCTTGGTGCGCTTGAGCATTTTCAGCTGGTCGATCAGCCACTCGACACGCGGGTCGAAGCGCCACCAGCGAGCTTCGTCGTCGGTGTCCGGCTGGGCCTGGAAGCTGACTTCCGGGTACAGCTCGGCGTGTTCGCCCAGGGGCAGTTCGAGGTATTCGTCCGGGCATGGCAGCGGGTAGGCGTGCAGCTTGCGCTCCGGGAAACCCTGCACGGCGGCGCGGGTGTTGCGGAACAGCACGCGGCCGGTGCCGTGGCGGTCGAGCAGTTCACGCACCAGGCGCGCGCTGGCTTCGGCGTCGCCGTCGTTGACTGCGGTCAGCAAGGCTTCACCTTCATCACCGAGGAAACCCTGGATGGTCTTGTGCGCGGCAGGCGACAGGCGACCTTTGTCCAGCAGTTCCTGGACGGCTTCGGCCACCGGGCGATAGTTCTCGCTCTCGGCGCGGAAGGCCTTGAGGTCGTGGAAACGGTTCGGGTCAAGCAGGCGCAGACGGGCGAAGTGGCTGTCCTGGCCCAGTTGTTCCGGGGTCGCGGTCAGCAGCAGGACGCCGGGAATGGTTTCGGCCAGTTGTTCGACCAGGGCGTATTGCGGGCTGACCTGGTCTTCGTGCCAGACCAGGTGGTGGGCTTCGTCGACCACCAGCAGGTCCCAACCGGCGGCGAACAGCGCATCCTGGGCCTTCTCGTCTTCCACCAGCCACTCCAGGGCCACCAGGGCCAACTGGGTGTCTTCGAACGGGTTGCTGGCATCGCTTTCGATAAAACGTTCGGCGTCGAACAGCGCGACCTGCAGGTTGAAGCGCCGGCGCATTTCCACCAGCCATTGGTGCTGCAGGTTCTCCGGCACCAGGATCAGTACGCGGTTGGCGCGGCCCGAGAGCAACTGGCGATGGATCACCAGGCCGGCTTCGATGGTCTTGCCCAGGCCCACTTCGTCGGCCAGCAAGACCCGTGGCGCGATGCGGTCGGCGACTTCCCGGGCGATATGCAGCTGGTGGGCGATCGGTTGTGCGCGCACGCCACCCAGGCCCCAGAGCGAGGATTGCAACTGGCGGCTGGTGTGTTCCAGGGTGTGGTAGCGCAGCGAGAACCAGGCCAACGGGTCGATCTGCCCGGCGAACAGGCGGTCGCTGGCCAGGCGGAACTGGATGAAGTTCGACAGCTGGGTTTCCGGCAGCGTGACGGCTTCGTTCTGCGCGTTGAGGCCGTGATAAACCAGCAGGCCGTCGACATCGTCGACTTCCCGCACGGTCATCTTCCAACCTTCGAAGTGGGTGATGGTGTCGCCCGGCGAGAACCTCACGCGGGTCAGGGGCGCATTCCGTAGCGCATACTGGCGGGTGTCGCCAGTGGCCGGGTAGAGCACGGTCAACAAGCGGCCGTCCTGTGCCAGAACGGTGCCTAAACCCAACTCCGCTTCGCTGTCACTGATCCAGCGTTGCCCCGGTTGATACTGCTGCGCCATGCTGCCTGACTCCCGCCTTGAAAAAGCCGACTATGTTAACGGAATCGACGCTTTCAGGCCAAAAGAAGCTCACAAATACCGCGCTTTTAGCGAGCATCCCGCCTTTAGTCGGTGCGAGACCTGAAGGAAAGGGTAGCTCATCGGGATCTCGGGCACCTTTGTCTGTTAATCCGGTCACAGTTTGGCCATCCTGGGCTCAAGTCGCCGAGCGCGCCGCCGACAGCCTGACGACAGGAGAATGCCATAATGCTGCCACCCATATTGCCCTTGAGTGTCGTACCGATTACGTCCCAGACGGATCCGATTCGACCGCAACCGAATATCCCCCCCGTGGTGCCGGTCCAGCAAAGCTCCAATGAGAGCACCATCGACCTGCAAAAACGTGACCCGGACGAGGCCGGTTGGCTGCTGCGCGAGGAACAGCGGCGCCAGCAGGAACAGCAACAACGCCGCCGCGAAGCCGACGACGACCCCGAGTTGCACCTGGCCGTCCCTGGCGATGAGTTGAATGCCGACAACACCGTACCGGTGGTGGCGCTGATGGACGATCAGCCGCGTCAGGGCCTGCTGGTGGACGTTGAGGTCTGACGGCGCTCGTTGACCAGTAGCCGCAGGGCCCGGAGCAAGGTGTCGATTTCTTCCCCGGTATTGAGATGACTGACGGCGATCCGCGCAATGGCCGGCAGGTCCCGGGCTTGCATATCCAGTGGCGTATAAGCCGTGCCATTGGCTCCCAGGTTGATGCCGCTTGCGGCCAGCCGCTGTTTCAATTCAAAAACATCCCAACCTTCCAGCGTGAACGCAATCAGTCCTGATTGCTGCCCGGACAGGCCCAGGTCGCGCAGTTCAAGGCCATTGATCTGGCCCAGGGTCTGGCGCAGTGGCTGGCTTAACGCCTGGATTCGCTGATAAATGCGCTCGATTCCCACCTCCACGGCTTCTTTCAGCGCATTTGCCAGTCCGGCCAGCAGCGCCAGGGAGACTTCGCTGGTTTCAAAGCGGCGCGCATCGTTCCTCGGGGTGAAGGCATGGCCGTCCCAGGGGGCCGAGAGCACATCGAGCTGGACCGGCCTGAGTCGTGCCATGAATTCCGGGCGTATATACATCAGCGCTGTTCCCCTCGGTCCGCGCAGGAACTTGCGGGCGGCGCCCTTGAGCACATCGCAGCCCAGGGCCTGGACATCACAGGGCAACTGGCCCAGTGCTTGTCCGGCGTCGATGAAGTAGGCAATGCCATGTCGGCGTGCCACTTCGCCGATGGCCCGGGCCGGGTTGATCAGGCCACCGTTGGCCGGTAGCCAGGTCAGGGCGATCAGCTTCACGCGCGAATCGATCATCTGTTCCAGGGCGGGCACCGACACCGCGCCGCTCTCGTCACAGGGGATCACCTCGATCCGGGCTCCGGATTGGACGGCCTGGGTCATGCAGGCCAGGTTGCCGCCCCATTCATGCCGCCCCACCAGAATCCGGTCGCCCGGGCGCCACTGCCCCAGGGCACTGAAGGCCATGCCCCAGGCCGCCGAGCCGCTGCCGGTAAAGGCGATGGCGGTGCTGTCGGTGCCGAGCAGTCGGGCCGCCCAGTGGCGAGCCTGCTCTTGCAGCCTGGCCCCTTCAACGCCGGCTTCCATGGGCCCGATGGTCGCTTCGCGCAGCAGTTGCGCGTTGATGGCGTCCAGCGTGGCCTGGCTGGGCAGGGAGGCGCCGGCGTGATTGAAATGGATCACCCGGGCGCAGCCAGGGGTGGCGGCACGCAGGCGGACGATTTCGTCCGCAAGCAGATCGTTCATGGCCGCAGCTCGAAAATCGCGTCGATCTCCACGGCCACACCGCTGGGTAGACTGGCGACGCCGACGGCGGTGCGCGCATGGCGGCCCTTGTCGCCAAGGGCATTGACCAGCAGGTTGGAGGCGCCGTTGGCCACGGCTCCCTGGCGCTGGAAAGCGGGACTGCTGGCGACAAAGACACCCAGACGGACGATCCGCACCAGGCGCGACAGATCATCGTCAAGGGCGTGGCCCAGTTGTGCCAGCAGGCCGAGCGCGGCGAGTTCGGCGGCCTGTGCACCCTGGGCCTCGTCCAGGCTGTCGCCCAGGCGTCCGATAAAGGCCGGCTTGCCGTCTTGCAGGGGAATCTGTCCGGAAATGAACAGCTGGTCCTGGCTGATGACGTAGTTCACATAGTTGGCGATCGGCTGCCCCGGTTGCGGCAGGTTCAGGCCTAGCTGGGCCACTCGGTCGGACAGGGAATGATTCATTGGGCAAACCTCGGGGAAAGAGGCCTGAGCATGCTGGGCCGGCCTGGGGCCGACAAACGGATAGATTCAATCCGACGTATCCAGATAACTCATGGGTCGGCGGCGCTGCACTGCTCCAGCAACCACTCACAGAAGCATTCGGCGGCGGGGCTCAATGCGCTGTTGGGTTTGACCAGCCAGTAGCCGATCTCGCTTTCAAAGGCCGGTTGGTCGAAGGCATTCACCAGCACACCTTCCTTGAGGCGGCGCTCGATCAGGCGCTGGCGCCCCATGGCAATACCCTGCCCGGCGATGGCCGCTTCGACCACTATGTTGTAGTCGTGGAGCATGACGCTGGGGTAGTGCTGAACGTCCAGGTGATAGTGGCGGGACCAGTCGATCCATTCGAACGGTTGCGGTGCCTGTGACATGAGCAGCGGACCGTGTTCGATGCCGTTGGCCTTGAAGGCCGGGCTGCAGACCGGAAAGAGGCGCTCGCCCATCAAGCGTACAGCGTCGACATGGGGCCAGCCGCCTTTGCCATAGCGGATCGCCAGGTCCACTTGGGCGCCGGCCACATCGGCCAGTTGGATCGTGGGTTCCAGCTCGACCCTGATTTGCGGGTGGCGAATCGTGAAGCCGGTCAGGCGTGGGGCCAACCAGAGAGTGGCGAAGGAGGCCAGCAGGCCAATGCGCAGCACCTGGTTTTGCCGGGGCAGGCTGAGCTGGCGAGTGGCCTGGGCGATCTGCTCCAGGGCCGGGCGTATTTGCTGGTAGTACTGGTCGCCATCCTCTGTGAGATCAATGGCGCGGGTGCGTCGGATAAATAGTTGTCGACCCAGATGCTGTTCGAGTTTCTGCACCTGGTGGCTGATAGCGCTCTGACTGACGCACAGCTCATCGGCGGCCTTGATGAAGCTCAGGTGGCGGGCCACGGCCTCGAAGGCGCGCAGGGCCATCAAGGGCGGCAGATCCCGGTGTAACGCCACTTCGGCGCTCCTTTGCATTTGATCGTGGTCGGGGGATTGTGCTGGGAAATCGCGGGACTGCCCAGGCCTTGTTGTGCGTGAGGTCTGGATAACCGACTGACTTGCCCGCATTATTAACCCATAGCGCGTGTTGAAGGTTACCGATAGTGGCCCTTTGATGTAACTCGACGGATAGCGATGTAATCTGACCATGAACCAAGATGACAAGTTGATCGACCTTAATGCCGAACGGGCCAAGCGTGTCCATGATCTCAATGAAAAACGCCTGAATGAAGTTCGCCAGGCGTTCGAACAGGCCATGCCGCTGGGCAAGGGCAAGAAAAAACCGAAGAACAAACCGAAAAAGCGCTGATACCCCCGCTGATTCTTGATATGGATCAGTTATTCCCCTTCTCCCGCGCCCGGCCTTGGGCGGCATTGATCCTGGTCAATTTTTCACTGTGCCCCCTGGGCTAACTTAGCCCCATCGCAACAGGGCAAGTGCAGGAGGCCAGTCATGTTCTTCGATAACGTGGTGATCGCCGGAGTGCTGACCGTCGGCCTCATGGTGATGTTCTTCGCCGGTTTTGGATTTTTTATCTGGAAAGACTCACATAAACGGAAAAAACCGTAGAGCTTCCAGGGAACGAGCACGCAAGGCATTTTGGGCGACTTCGGTCGCCCTTTTTTTTGCTCTTTTTATCGACAATAAAAAAGGTGCGGTCCCGATGGGAGCGCACCTTTTTTGTTATCCGCCCGGAATCAGCTGCCGAGCACCTTCGTCGCCAGCCAGAACAAGCCGGCGGACAAGCCGATGGTCATTGGCAGGGTCAGCAGCCAGGCCAGCAGGATGGTCTTGATGGTGCTGCCTTGCAGGCCGCTCTTGCTGGCAATCATGGTCCCGGCCACGCCTGACGACAACACGTGGGTGGTCGAGACGGGCAGGGCGACGATATTCGCCAGGGCGATCAAACCGGCGGTGGTGATTTGCGCCGACATGCCCTGGGCATAGGTCATGCCCTGCTTGCCGATTTTCTCGCCGATGGTCAGGACCACGCGCTTCCAGCCGATCATGGTGCCCAGGCCCAGGGCCAGGGCTACCGCCATGATCACCCAGAACGGGGCGTATTCGGTGGTGGCGGTCAGGTCCTTGCGCAGTTTTTCCAGGTCGGCCTTTTCCCGGGAATCCAGGCCCGGCAACTTGCCGACTTGCTTGGCGGTGTCATCCAGGCAGAGCAGGTCGCGACGCACTTCAATACGCTTGTCCGGCGACAGCGAATGGTAGTCGGTCACGCCCGTGAGGTTGCTCATCAGGGCGTTGATGTTCGCTTCGGTGCGTTGCGGGTTGCAGCGGAACTTGCCCGGCATATCGTCGGCAACATTCTTGCCCAGGGCGAGGAATTCGCTCAGGGTGGCATTGTTGCGCTGATAGAACTGGCTCAGGTGCAGGGTCGCGTCGCGGGTGCGTTCGATCTGGTAAGTGGTGGTGCTCAGGTCGAGGACGAACTGCGCCGGGACGATACCGATCAGCACCAGCATGATCAGGCCGATGCCTTTCTGGCCATCGTTGGAGCCGTGCACGAAGCTCACGCCCATGGCGGAGATCACCAGCACCATGCGGTTCCAGAACGGCGGATGCTTCTTGTCGTCGATCTTGCGCCGCTGTTCCGGGGTCTTGTGCATCTTGGACTCCGGGCGCCACCATTTCAGGCCAACCAGTATCAGGCCCGCCACCAGCAAGCCGGCAATCGGCGAGAAGACCAGCGAGGCGCCGATGTCGACGGCTTTCTGCCAATTCACCCCTTCGCTCACGGGAATACCGTTGAGCAGGGCATTGGCCAGGCCGACACCGAGGATCGAGCCGATCAGGGTGTGGGAGCTGGAGGCCGGGATACCGAAGTACCAGGTGCCCAGGTTCCAGGCGATGGCCGCCGCCAGCAGCGAAAACACCATGGCCAGGCCATGTCCGGTGTTGACGTTGATCAGCAGTTCCACCGGCAACAGGTGGACGATCGCATAGGCGACGCCGACCCCGCCCAGCAGCACGCCGAGAAAGTTGAATACACCGGAAAAGAACACCGCCAGATGAGGTGGCATGGCTTTGGTGTAGATAACAGTGGCCACCGCGTTAGCGGTGTCATGAAAGCCGTTGATGAACTCGAAGCTGAGGACAAAGGCCAGGGCGAGCACCAGGCTTACAATCACCCAGGCATCCAGTCCGCTGAATAAATCGATCATGAAGGTTTTCTGACCCGGTCATAAGGGGGCGCGATTATGCCAGAAAACTTTCAGGTGAGGGCCTGCCTGACGCCATTTGACCTGGGTGGGCGGTCAGGCCCGACGGTTGACACGCGGATGGCGTAGGTCTTGGTGTCCAGCGGACCAGGCGTTGTCCGGATAGGAAAGGCCTGGCGGCGAGGGGCGAGGCCCGGCAAGGTATCAATACCGATAAGCCTAAGGCTCTTCGGCCTTGAGTTCCTTTTCCATTTTTTGCAGTTCCTGGGTAAATGCCTGGTCCAGAAGACTGGCTCGTTTGCGCCAGGGTTTGCGCTCCGGATCGGGTTGCGCGGCGTAGGTGGTGACAGCCCCGCCGTAAACATCCTTGTAACGTTGTTCCTGGCGCTCAAGTTCCGCGCGCAGTTCGTCTTTCGTCACAGTACTACCTAATTTGAGTTGAGTTATTGTCTTCAATTAAACACAACCGCCCTGACGAGACGTTCAATCTCGGGCTTGAGCGCTGAGAGTCGGAACCCCTGTCGGGCCAGACGGCCTTGAGGTCGTACAGGGTATTATAGCGGTCGGTTTGACTGATACTATCGCGAAGATAAGGGAATTCGTCAACTTTGTTGGTGAGTTTTGTGGTGTAGGAGTTTTTAACTGTAACTTGAGGGCGAGGTAACCGCTGCCTGTTTTTTGACGACAGTTATCAATTCAAGTTGCAGTGCAATAAACCCGATACTTGGAAATACAATCCCGGTTCTGTTGAGGCGCCGTTGTTCAATTTCTTGATCGACGCCCTGGGCGTGACCGCCAGAGGATTAAAAAAACGGCCTCACTTCGTGGGTGAGGCCGGACCGACGCAGCCCTCCCGGTGGGTACCTGACCAGTATCCCGGGAAACCCGCAGCGGCGCGTCCAAGGTATAAGCTGCGGCGATCAGGGTCAATTGCGATTATCGGCCAGTGGTTCGATAATCGCACAAAGTTGAGTGGCCCCGGCTTGCCTATCCGCCCGGGCCCGGCCTGTAATGGGCCTCCACGGCAGACAAGGAACTTGTAATGAACGACCAACTGCGTGATGCCTTCGCCTCCGTGGCACCGCCCATCGTCGCCTCGCCGGCCAAGCGTATCCAGGCGTTTACCGGCGACCCCGACTTCATGACTTCGCTGGCTCGTGGCCTGGCGGTGGTGCAGGCGTTCCAGGAACGCAAGCGACACCTGACCATCGCGCAGATCAGCCACCGTACGGAAATTCCGCGGGCGGCGGTGCGACGCTGCCTGCATACCTTGATCAAGCTCGGTTATGCCACCACCGACGGACGGACCTATTCGCTGTTGCCCAAGGTCTTGACCCTGGGGCACGCCTACCTGTCCTCCACGCCCCTGGCGGTGTCGGCGCAGCCCTATCTCGATCGCATGAGCGAGCAACTGCACGAAGCCTGCAACATGGCGACCCTGGAAGGCGACGACATCCTCTATATCGCCCGCTCCGCCACCACCCGGCGGCTGATCTCGGTCGATCTTTCGGTGGGCGGCCGCTTGCCGGCCTATTGCACGTCCATGGGCCGAATCCTCCTGGCGGCGCTGGACGATGCTTCCTTGCACGAGTATCTCGAGCACGCCGACCTGCAGGCCAAGACCAGCCGGACCCTGCATACCCCCGACGCCTTGCTCGAATGCCTGCAACAGGTTCGCCAGCAAGGCTGGTGTATTGTCGACCAGGAACTGGAGCAAGGTTTGCGTTCGATTGCCGTACCGGTCTACGACGCCTCCGGGCAAGTGCTGGCGGCGCTGAACGTCAGCGCTCATGCCGGGCGTGTCAGCTGTAGCGAACTGGAGCAACGTTTCCTGCCGAGCATGCTCAAGGCCAGTCGTGAACTGAGTGCGCAGCTGTTTTCCTGAGTCGACGCGGCTGCGCCTTCCTGGACGAATCGCTTGAAGGATTAAACGGTAGCTTGCAAACAATCCGTTCGATTATCGAACAGTTAATCGATTATCGGATTGTTTGGCCGCCGACCCCCGGCTTACCCTGAGCTCATCACGGCGCTGAATTTCGCGCCGCCCCTCAGGTGTGTTGAAACCGGGAGTCTGCATCCATGGCTGAAATCCTTTCGCTGCATGACGCGGTGAAGCAGTTCGTCAACGACGGCGATACCGTCGCGCTCGAAGGCTTCACCCATCTGATTCCGACGGCGGCGGGTCATGAAATCATTCGTCAGGGCAAGAAAGACCTGACGCTGGTACGCATGACGCCCGATCTGGTCTATGACCAGTTGATCGGTGCCGGTTGCGCCCGCAAGCTGATTTTCTCCTGGGGCGGCAATCCGGGCGTGGGCTCGCTGCACCGCCTGCGTGATGCCGTCGAGAAACACTGGCCGCACCCGCTGGAAATCGAAGAGCACAGCCATGCCGACCTGGCCAACGCCTATGTGGCCGGCGCCTCCGGCTTGCCGTTCGCGGTCCTGCGGGCCTATGCCGGCTCTGATCTGCCGAAGGTCAATCCGCTGATCAAGACGGTCACCTGTCCGTTCACCGGCGAAGTGCTGGCCGCCGTACCTTCGGTACGCCCGGATGTCACCGTGATCCATGCCCAGAAAGCCGACCGCAAGGGCAATGTGTTGCTCTGGGGCATTCTCGGTGTACAGAAGGAGGCGGCCCTGGCGGCCAAGCGCTGCATCGTCACCGTCGAGGAAATCGTCGACGACCTGCAGGCGCCGATGAACGCCTGCGTCTTGCCGACCTGGGCCCTGAGCGCGGTGTGTCATGTCCCCGGCGGTGCCCATCCGTCCTACGCCCATGGCTATACCGAACGTGATAACCGTTTCTACCAGGCCTGGGACCCGATCGCCCGCGACCGCGCCACCTTCACCGCCTGGATCGACGAGTACATCCATGGCACCGCGAACTTTGCCGAGTTCCAGAGCAAACTGGCCCACGCTTCGGAGGTTAAGTGATGACCTACACCACCAATGAAATGATGACGGTGGCCGCCGCCCGCCGCCTGAAGAACGGTTCGGTCTGCTTCGTCGGCATCGGCCTGCCCTCCAAGGCCGCCAACCTGGCGCGCCTGACCTCTTCGCCGGACGTGGTGCTGATCTATGAGTCGGGTCCGATTGGCGCCAAGCCCAGCGTGCTGCCGTTGTCCATCGGCGACGGCGAACTGGCGGAAACCGCCGACACCGTGGTGCCGACCGGCGAGATCTTCCGCTACTGGTTGCAGGGCGGGCGCATCGATGTCGGCTTTCTCGGTGCGGCCCAGGTAGACCGTTTCGGCAACATCAACACCACCGTGGTCGGCGACTATTTCTCGCCCAAGGTCCGCCTGCCCGGTGCCGGTGGCGCCCCGGAAATCGCCGGCTCGGCGAAAAGCGTGCTGATCATCCTCAAGCAGTCGGCACGTTCCTTCGTCGACAAGCTGGACTTCATCACCTCGGTCGGTCACGGCGAAGGCGGTGATTCGCGCAAACGCCTGGGTCTGCCGGGGGCCGGCCCGGTGGGGATCATCACCGACCTGTGCATCATGGAGCCGCAAGCCCCCAGCCACGAGTTCGTGGTGACCGCGCTGCACCCGGGGGTGACCCGCGAGCAAGTGATCGCCGCCACCGGCTGGGCCGTGCGCTTTGCCGATCAGGTTGCGGTCAGCGATGCCCCCAGCGAGATCGAACTGAACGCCTTGCGCGACCTCGAAGCCCGCACCGCCGCGGCCCACGGCCAAACCCCTGGAGAAGCCTGATGCGCGATGTCTTTATCTGTGACGCCATTCGTACCCCCATCGGTCGTTTCGGTGGCGGCCTGGCCGGCGTGCGCGCCGATGACCTGGCGGCTGTGCCGATCAAGGCGCTGATGGAACGCAACCCGTCGGTGAACTGGAACGAGCTCGATGAAGTGTTTCTCGGCTGTGCCAACCAGGCTGGCGAAGATAATCGCAACGTCGCCCGTATGGCGCTGTTGCTGGCGGGGTTGCCGGAGACGGTGCCCGGCGTGACCCTCAATCGTCTCTGCGCCTCGGGAATGGACGCGATCGGCACCGCGTTCCGCGCCATTGCCAGCGGCGAAATGGAGCTGGCGATTGCCGGCGGCGTGGAGTCCATGTCCCGTGCCCCCTTCGTGATGGGCAAGGCCGACGCGGCGTTCTCCCGCAATATGAAACTGGAAGACACCACCATCGGCTGGCGTTTTATCAACCCGCTGATGCAGGCTCAATATGGTGTCGATGCGATGCCGCAGACCGCCGACAACGTGGCGGACGACTATCAGGTGTCCCGCGCCGACCAGGACGCTTTTGCCCTGCGCAGCCAGCAACGCACGGCTGTCGCCCAGGCCGCCGGTTTCTTCAGTGAGGAAATCGTGCCGGTGCGAATCGCCCACAAAAAAGGCGAAACCCTGGTCGAGCACGATGAGCATCCACGGGCGGACACGACGCTGGAGGCCCTGGCCCGGCTCAAGCCCGTCAACGGTCCGGACAAGAC
The DNA here is from genome assembly GCF_013385425.1 of Pseudomonas gingeri. Taxonomy (GTDB): domain Bacteria; phylum Pseudomonadota; class Gammaproteobacteria; order Pseudomonadales; family Pseudomonadaceae; genus Aquipseudomonas; species Aquipseudomonas gingeri_D. The sequence goes on from NZ_JACAQA010000005.1 coordinate 316,283, forward strand.
CGTCACCGCGGGCAATGCCTCGGGTGTCAACGATGGCGCCGCCGCGCTGATCCTGGCCTCCGCCGAGGCCGTGAAGAAACATGGCCTGACGGCCCGTGCCCGGGTGCTCGGCATGGCCAGTGCCGGTGTCGCGCCCCGGGTCATGGGGATCGGCCCGGTACCGGCCGTGCGCAAGTTGACCGAGCGCCTGGGGCTGGCCGTCAGCGACTTCGACGTTATCGAACTGAATGAAGCCTTCGCCAGCCAGGGCCTGGCGGTGCTGCGCGAACTGGGCATCGCTGACGATGCGCCGCAGGTCAACCCGAACGGTGGTGCCATCGCCCTCGGTCATCCGCTGGGCATGAGCGGGGCCCGCCTGGTGCTGACAGCACTCCACCAGTTGGAAAAGACCGGCGGCAGCAAGGGCCTGGCAACCCTGTGTGTCGGCGTCGGGCAGGGGCTGGCGCTGGCGATTGAGCGGATCTGAGATCCACAGGCAACAAAACAGGCGCCCGGATGACTGCCACGCACTGTCATTCGGGCGAATGTTCTTGCAAAACAGGTCTGTTGCAAAGTATGTCTAGACTGCAACTTACCTCCTTCGAGTGATGAGACATGACAACAACAACGATGCCGTACACCTCCGAAGAACGTAACAAGAGAATTTTTGCGATTGTCGGTGCTTCTTCCGGCAACCTGGTCGAGTGGTTCGACTTCTACGTCTATGCCTTCTGCGCGATCTATTTCGCCCCGGCGTTTTTTCCGTCTGGCGACCCTACGGCGCAGTTGCTCAACACCGCCGGTGTGTTCGCCGCCGGCTTTCTGATGCGGCCCATCGGTGGCTGGCTGTTCGGCCGCGTGGCCGACAAACATGGCCGCAAGAACTCGATGATGATCTCGGTGCTGATGATGTGCGGTGGCTCCCTGGTCATCGCCTTCCTGCCTACCTACGCGTCCATCGGTGCCTGGGCACCGTTTCTGCTGCTGGTCGCGCGTCTGTTCCAGGGGCTGTCGGTGGGCGGTGAATACGGCACCACCGCGACCTATATGAGTGAAGTGGCCCTGCGTGGCCAGCGTGGCTTCTTCGCCTCGTTCCAGTACGTGACCCTGATCGGCGGCCAGTTGCTGGCGGTGCTGGTACTGGTGATCCTGCAGCAGTTCCTTACCGACCCGGAGCTCAAGGCCTGGGGCTGGAGGATTCCATTTGTGATCGGTGCCATCGCGGCGTTGATCTCGCTGTTGCTGCGTCGCGCCCTGAAGGAAACCACCAGCAAGGAAACCCGCCAGGACAAGGACGCCGGCAGCATCCGGGCGTTGTTCCGCGATCACAAGGCCGCCTTTATCACCGTGCTCGGCTACACCGCCGGCGGCTCGCTGATTTTCTACACCTTCACCACGTACATGCAGAAGTACCTGGTGAATACCGCCGGCATGACGGCCAAGACCGCCAGTTTCATCATGACTGCCGTACTCTTCCTCTATATGTGCATGCAGCCGTTGTTCGGCCTGCTCTCGGACCGCATCGGCCGGCGTAACAGCATGCTCTGGTTCGGCGCCCTGGGGACCCTGTGCACGGTGCCGATCCTGCTGACCCTGAAGACCGTGACCAGCCCGTTCCTGGCCTTTGTGCTGATCACCCTGGCACTGGCGATCGTCAGTTTCTACACCTCCATCAGCGGCCTGGTCAAAGCCGAGATGTTCCCGGTCCAGGTGCGCGCATTGGGCGTGGGCCTGGCCTACGCGGTGGCGAATGCGATCTTCGGTGGCTCGGCGGAATACGTGGCCCTGAACCTGAAGTCGGTGGGAATGGAAAACGCCTTCTACTGGTATGTGACGGTGATGATGGCGGTGGCCTTCCTGTTCAGCCTGCGCCTGCCGAAAGAAGCGGCCTACCTGCACCACGATCATTGATCGGTTCGCGCGCGTCCTTTACGGACGCGCGTCAATACGTTGGGTTTTTATTTGAAGGGGATAACCGTGGGTTTCGTACGACTTGCCGAAGGTGAACTGCATTACCAGCTTGATGGACCGCCCGAGGCTCCGGTACTGGTGCTGTCCAACTCGCTGGGCACTGACCTGGGGATGTGGGACACCCAGATTCCGCTGTTTGCCGAGCACTTTCGGGTACTGCGTTACGACACCCGTGGCCATGGCCGCTCGCTGGTGACACCCGGGCCTTACAGCATCGAGCAATTGGGGCGTGACGTCCTGGCGTTGCTCGACGCACTGAATATCGAGCGGGCGCACTTCTGCGGCCTGTCCATGGGCGGTCTGATCGGCCAATGGTTGGGCATCAATGCCGGCCATCGCCTGCACCGGCTGATTGTCTGCAATACGGCCGCCAAGATTGGCGATGCGGCCGGCTGGAATCCACGGATCGAAGCCGTTTCGACGGGCGGCCAGGCGGCGATGCGGGCCCTGCGCGACGGGGCGGTTTCACGCTGGTTCACCCCGGCATTCGTCGAGGCGCACCCGGATCGGGTCAAACCGATTACCGAGATGCTCGCGGCCACCTCGCCCGAGGGCTATGCGGCCAACTGCTGCGCCGTGCGCGACGCCGATTTTCGCGATCAGTTGACGCAGATCCAGCTGCCGTTGCTGGTGATTTCCGGCAGCGAGGACGCGGTGACGCCGCCTTCGGGCGGGATCTTTATCCAGCAGCACGTCGAGGGCGCCGAATACGCCGAGTTCCATGCCGCGCACCTGTCCAACGTGCAGGCCGGCGACGGCTTCAGCCAGCGGGTGCTGGATTTCCTGTCCGCCAGGGTGTGAAACGTTCCGAGTGAAATCCTTCTCTTTTAGATGAAACTTTCACTGCGGCCTGAACGCCTTCGCGGATGTTGTGCTCTGATAAGGGCGATGGCCCTTCTGCCATTGCCTTGATCCGGACCCACCCCATCCATGAAGTCGTTTGCTGCATTGCTGTCAGGGCTCGTGATCGCCACGAGCCTTGCCGCTTGCATCGGTCCGCCGATGCCCCTGACACCCCAAACCGAACAGGCCCTGCGTTCGCAGCCGCCGATCCGTTTTCTGCTGAGCTTCGATGACGGTCCCAACGCCTCGAGTTTCTGGAACCCGACGGCGTCGGTGCTCGATGACTTGGCGCATAACCCGATCCAACCGGGAATCAAGGCGATATTTTTCGTCCAGACCCGTGCCACCCGAGCGGGTAACAGCGACATCGGTCGTGCGCTGATGCGTCGCGAGCATGCCGAAGGGCATATCCTCGGCTTTCATACCGCGACCCCCTCGCACACCAATCACCGCTCCTTGAGCCCGGAAGAACTGGAGCAGTCGCTCAACAATGGCATTGCGGACATTACGGCGATCACCGGCGCGCCGCCGACGATCCTGCGTCCGCCGTTCTGGAACTACGACAAGCGCACCTTCGCCGCTTACCAGCAGCATGGCCTGCACGTGTTGTTGACCGACCTGAGTGCCAATGACGGCAAGGTCTGGGGTATCACCGCCAGCCCGCAGCGGCGAGCCAACCTGCTCAAGCACCTGGCCGAAGTCCGCGAACAGATCGCCCGTGGTGAAATGCCGGTGGTCGATGGGGTGATTCCGGTGGTGGTGACCTTTCACGACCTCAATCGCTACACCGCCCGGCATATGCAGGAATATCTGCAGATCCTGATGGACTGCGCACGGGACACCGGCGTGCGGACCGCCGAGCAGCCTTTCTATACGGACAGTTCGACCTTGTTGCGAGCGATCATGGCGCGCACGGTGCATGACAGCACCGTGCCCGTGCACCTGCCGGGGTTCTGGAATTGGTGGTGGGACGGCGATTCCCACTAGCCCTTTTGTCCAGGTAAAAAAAGCCCACCTGGAAGCGGTGGGCTGGTGAGGGATCAGCCTTTCGGCGGTTCCTCGGAGATCGGCTTGGCCTGGCCGCTGTTTTCGTACCAGCCACCGCCGAGGGCCTTGTACAGGTTGACCTCGCTGGTGAGCTGCGACAGGCGATCGCTGATCAGCGATTGCTGGGCACTGAACAACGAGCGCTGGGCATCGAGGAAGGTCAGGTTGCTGTCGACACCAATGCGATAGCGACGCTCGGCCAGGCGGTAGTAATCCTGGTTGGCGGCGACCAGGTCACGCTGGGCCTGCAACTGCTGGTTGAAGGTCTGGCGTGCGGCCAGGCCATCGGAGACTTCCTGGAAGCCGGTCTGAATGGCTTTCTCGTAATTGGCGACGCTGATGTCTTTCTGGATTTTCGAGTAATCCAGGCTGGCTTTCAGGCTACCGGCGTTGAAGATCGGAATGTTGATGCTCGGTGCGAACGACCAGGTTCCCGAACCGCCCTTGAACAGACCGCCCATGTCCGGGCTCAAGGTCCCGGCATTGGCGGTCAGGCTGATGCTTGGGAAGAACGCTGCGCGGGCGGCGCCGATATTGGCGTTGGCCGCCTGCAACTGGTGCTCGGCGCCGAGAATATCCGGACGTCGTTGCAGCAGCTCGGACGGCAGGCCGGCCGGCATGTCGCTGAGCAGCTTGGCCGACAGCGGTTGAGCCGTCGGCAGGTTGGCCGGGATACCGCTACCGAGCAACAGGGTCAGGTTGTTCTGGTCCTGGGCCACCTGGCGGGTGAATTGTGCCAGGCTGCTGCGGGCACCTTCTACGGAGGTCCGCGCCTGGCTCACATCCAGGGCGGAAGCCACGCCGACTTCGTTACTGCGTGCGGTCAGCTTGTAGCTTTCCTCATAGGCCGACAGGGTGTTCTGGGTCAGCTTGAGCAGTTCCTTGTCGGCCTGCCAGGTCAGGTAGGCGTTGGCCACACTGGCCACCAGGCTGATCTGGGTGGTGCGGCGGGCTTCTTCGCTGGCGAAGTAAGTCTGCAGTGCCTGCTCGCTCAAGCTACGGACGCGGCCGAACAGGTCCAGCTCATAGGAACTGACGCCGAGGGTCGCCGAGTACTGGCTGTTGATCGTTTCCCTGCCGGTGCTCGAGACGGCGGCCGGCACCCGTTGCCGACTGCCGTTGCCATTGGCCGTGACCGCCGGGAACAGGTCCGCGCGCTGGATCTGGTACTGGGCGCGGTAGGCGTCGATATTCAATGCCGCGACCCGCAGGTCGCGGTTGTTTTCCAGGGCCACCTGGATCAGCTGTTGCAGTGCCGGGTCGTTGAAGAACTGGCGCCAGCCCTGTTCGGCGGCCGCGACATTCGCCGCCTGGGCCGGCGAGTAGGCCGGTCCTTGCGGGTACTGCGCCGCTACCGGCGCTTCGGGGCGCTGGTAGTCGGGGATCAACGAGCAACCGCTGAGCACGAAGGCCGCGACCGCTACACTGAGAAGGGACTTGCTCATTGGCCAGCCTCGTTGCTTGGAGTTTCAGTAGTGTCTGACTTCTTGTGCTTCTTCTCGCCGCCGATGGACGACACCGATACGAAGAACAGCGGAACCCAGAAGATCGCCAGAATCGTCGCGGTGATCATACCGCCAATCACGCCCGTACCGATGGCGTGCTGGCTACCCGAACCGGCACCGGTGGAAATCGCCAACGGCACCACGCCGAGGATGAACGCCAGGGAGGTCATGATGATCGGACGCAGACGCATCCGACAAGCCTCGACGGCGGCATCGATCAGGCTGCGGCCCTGTTCATGCAGTTCCTTGGCGAATTCGACGATCAGGATGGCGTTTTTCGCCGCCAGGCCGATGGTCGTCAACAGGCCCACCTGGAAATACACATCGTTGGACAGCCCGCGGAAGGTCGTCGCCAACAGCGCGCCGATGATCCCCAGCGGTACCACCAGCACCACGGCGATGGGGATCGACCAGCTCTCGTACAGCGCGGCGAGACACAGGAAGACCATCAGCAGCGACAGGGCGAACAACGCCGGCGCCTGGGAGCCGGACAGCTTCTCCTCGTACGACAGGCCGGTCCAGGAAATCCCGACGCCGGCCGGCAGTTTCGCGGCGATGGCTTCGACTTCCGCCAGGGCCTGGCCGGTACTGTAGCCGGGGGCCGGAGCACCGAGGATCTCCACGGCGGCGACGCCGTTGAAACGCGAGAGCTTCGGCGAACCGTAGACCCACTCGCCCTTGGCGAAGGCGGAGAACGGCACCATGACCCCGGCGGTGTTGCGCACGTACCACTTCTGCAGGTCCTCAGGACTCATCCGTGAACTCGGTTTACCTTGCACGAACACCTTCTTCACCCGACCACGGTCGATGAAGTCGTTGACATAACTGGCACCCAGCGCAATCGACAAGCTGTTGTTGATGTCCGATAGGGACAGGCCCAAGGCGCTGGCGCGTTCGTCGTCGATGCTCAGTTGGTACTGCGGCTCATCGTTCAGTCCGTTCGGACGCACCTGACTGAGCACCTTGCTCTGCGCGGCCATGCCGAGGAACTGGTTGCGGGCGGCCATCAACTTCTCGTGACCGATACCGGCCTTGTCTTGCAGATAGACATCGAAACCGATGGCGTTACCCAGCTCCAGTACGGCCGGAGGGGCGAAGGCAAACACCATCGCATCGCGGAAGGAGAAGAAGTGCTGCTGCGCGCGGGCAGCGAGGCCGAACACGCTGTTCTGACTGGTGCGCTCATGCCATGGCTTGAGCATGATGAAGCCCAGGCCCGAGCTCTGGCCATTACCGGCGAAGTTGAAACCGTTCACGGTAAACACCGAGGCCACGGTGTCGGATTCCTTGGTCAACAGATACTCACGCATCTCGTCGAGGACCGCCTGGGTCCGCTCGGCACTGGAACCGGATGGTGTCTGTACCTGGGCGAACAGTACGCCCTGGTCTTCTTCCGGCAGGAACGAGGTCGGAATGCGCAGGAACAACCAGATCATGCCGGCAAAGATGATCACGTAGACCAGCAGGTACGGCGCCTTGTGGCGCAGGATGCTGCCGACGGTGCGCTCATAGCCACGCACACTGCGATCGAAATTGCGGTTGAACCAGCCGAAGAAGCCGCGTTTGGCCGTGCCGTGGTCGCCCTTGGCGATCGGCTTGAGCATGGTGGCGCATAGCGCCGGGGTGAAGATCAGGGCAACCATCACCGACAGGGCCATGGCCGAGACGATGGTGATCGAGAACTGTTTGTAGATCACCCCGGTGGAGCCGGCGAAGAACGCCATGGGCAGCAGTACCGCCGAGAGCACGAGGGCGATACCCACCAATGCGCCCTGGATCTGCCCCATGGATTTCTTGGTCGCTTCCTTGGGTGACAGGCCTTCCTCGCTCATCACCCGTTCGACGTTTTCCACCACGACGATGGCATCGTCCACCAGCAAGCCGATGGCCAGCACCATGCCGAACATGGTCAGGGTGTTGATGCTGAAACCGGCCGCCGCGAGGATCCCGAAGGTCCCGAGCAATACCACCGGTACGGTCATGGTGGTGATGATGGTGGCGCGGAAGTTCTGCAGGAACAGGAACATCACCAGGAACACCAGCACGATCGCCTCGACCAGGGTTTCAACCACGCCCTTGATCGATTCGGTCACCACCGGGGTGGTGTCGTACGGGTAGACCACTTGCATGCCCGGCGGGAAGAACGGCTCCAGGGTGGCGATGGTCTGGCGCAAGGCCTTGGCGGTGTCCAGGGCGTTGGCGCCGGCAGCGAGTTTCACTGCCAGGCCGGAGGCCGGCTTGCCGTTGTACTGGGCGTTGATGCTGTAGTTTTCACCGCCGAGGGCGACATCGGCGACATCCCCCAGGCGTACTTGCGAGCCGTCCTGGTTGACCTTGAGCAGGATCGCCTTGAACTGTTCGGCGGTCTGCAGGCGGGTCTTGCCGATGATGGTGGCGTTCAGCTGTTGGCCGGGCATGGCCGGCAGCCCACCGAGTTGCCCGGAGGCGACCTGGACGTTCTGCGCGGCGATGGCGGTTTTCACGTCCACCGGGGTCAGCTTGAAGTTGTTCAACTTGGCCGGGTCAAGCCAGATGCGCATCGCATACTGGGCACCGAACACCTGGAAGTCACCGACACCGGCGGTCCGCGAGATCGGGTCCTGCATGTTGGAAACGATGTAGTTGGCCAGGTCGTCGCGGTTCATGCTGCCGTCTGTCGAGACAACACCAATCACCATCAGGAAGTTCTTCACCGACTTGGTCACGCGGATACCCTGCTGCTGCACTTCTTGCGGCAGCAGCGGGGTGGCCAGGTTCAGTTTGTTCTGCACCTGGACCTGGGCGGTATCGGGGCTGGTGCCCTGATTGAAGGTCGCTGTGATGGTCATGCTGCCGTCGGAGTTACTCGACGACTCGATATAACGCAGGTTGTCGATACCGTTGAGTTGCTGCTCGATCACCTGGACCACGGTGTCCTGCACGGTCTGCGCCGAAGCGCCCGGGTAGGTCACGGCAATCGCGATGGCCGGCGGCGCAATGGCCGGGTACTGGTTGATCGGCAACTTGAGGATCGATAGAGCCCCGACCAACATGATCACCAGGGCGATCACCCAGGCGAAAATCGGGCGGTCGATAAAAAATTTCGACATGGTTTACTCCCCTTTGCTGCCTGCGGCTTTATCTGTGGCCGGGGCAGGTGCCGGGTTGGCTGCCTTCACATTGCTGGCTTCGGAGGCCTTGACTTCAACGCCAGGACGCACGAACTGGAGACCTTCGGTGATCACCCGATCGCCGGCTTTCAGGCCGTCTTCGATCAGCCATTGGTTGCCGACGGTACGACTGGCCTTGAGCTGACGCAGTTCGACCTTGTTGTCCGGGCCGACGACCAGGGCGGTCGGGGTGCCTTTCAGGTCGCGGGTCACGCCTTGTTGCGGGGCGAGAATCGCGGCGCTGTTCACACCGGCCTGCAATTGGGCATGCACGAACATGCCGGGCAGCAGGGTGTGATCCGGGTTCGGGAACACCGCCCGCAGGGTCACGGAACCGGTGGTTTCATCCACGGTGACTTCCGAGAACTCCAGCTTGCCGTCCTGCTTGTACTGGCTGCCGTCTTCCAGGGTCAGCTTGACCGAGGCGGCATTGTCGCCGGCTTTCTGCAGGCGACCGCTTTCCAGCTCGCGACGCAGTTGCAGCAGTTCGGCGGTGGACTGCGTCACGTCGACGTAGATCGGGTCGAGCTGCGAGATCGTGGCCATGGCATCGGTCTGGCCGCTGCTGACCAGCGCGCCTTCGGTCACCGAGGAACGACCGATACGGCCGGACAGCGGCGCGTAGACCTTGGTGTAACGCACGTTGATCTGGGCGCTTTGCAGGGCCGCTTCCGATTGCAGGCGGTTGGCGACGGCGGTGTCGTACTCCTGACGGCTGACGGCCTGCTCATTCACCAGTTGCTTGTAGCGATCGGAAATCGACTTGGTCGATTGCAGGTTCGCTTCGGCGCTTTTCAAGGTCGCTTCATAGACCGATGGGTCGATCTGGTACAGCTGCTGGCCGGCTTTGACATCGCCGCCTTCCTTGAACAGACGCTTGAGAATGATGCCATTGACCTGTGGGCGAACTTCCGCGATGCGGTACGCCGTGGTCCGGCCGGGCAGGTCGGAAGTCAGGGTAAACGGTTGGGCTTGCAGGGTGACGACGCCGACCTGAGGCGCGGCGGGAGCTGGCGCAGCCGCCTTTTCCTCTTTACATCCGCTGAGCAGCGATGCCAGGGCGACGGCAGTGACCAGAGCGGTAACAGCTGGCTTGAGTTGCATGAAGATCCTCGGGTCAGGCGCGCACGATGCGCACAAGAAAAGTGGAAGGGTAAGAAAGGTGATCCGGGTGGATAAATAGGTTGCTAATGAATATACTTACATTCATGGTTGTTTGTAAATACTTGCGCTTTGCGCAGAAATAGTTACAAAGCATGTAATTTAGCCCGGGAAAAGGCACAAGAATCGCCTCCCGCCATTAAGTTCCGATTACGCCCGGCGTTGCTCCGTGGCACCCTGATTGAGGTTTTACTGCCATGGTCCGTCGCACCAAAGAGGAAGCTCAGGAGACCCGGAGACAGATACTCGAAGCTGCCGAAAAGGCCTTCTATGAGCGTGGTGTGGCGCGCACGACCCTGGCCGACATCGCGACCCTGGCGGGCGTGACCCGGGGTGCCATCTATTGGCATTTCAGCAACAAGGCCGAGTTGGTGCAGGCGATGCTCGACAGCCTCCACGAGCCGCTGGATGCGTTGGCCCGGGCGAGCGAGAGTGAAGAGGAAGTCGATCCGCTGGGCTGCATGCGCACGTTGCTGATCCATGTGCTTCGTCAGGTTGCGCTGGACCCCCAGACCCGGCGAATCAACGAAATTCTGTTTCATAAGTGCGAGTTCACCGATGAAATGTGTGACCTGCGCCGTCAGCGCCAGGCCGCCAGTGTGGACTGCAATCTGAAGATCGGCCTGACCTTGCGTAACGCCATTGCCCGCGGACAATTGCCCGAGCAACTCGACCCGGCCCGTGCGGCCATTGCCATACACGCTTACATCCATGGGATCATTGCTCAATGGCTGTTGGTCTCCGACAGCTTTGAACTGCAGACGGAAGCGGAGCGTCTGGTCGACACCGGGCTGGACATGCTGCGCTTGAGCCCGGGCCTGCGCAATTAAGTCAAAATGCGTAATTGATTCTAGTTGTATCAGAGTCGGACGCGAGCAAAGTTGATGCGTCATATCGACAGATATCAGCTGACCATTATCTACCCGACAGCTTTATCTTGGTAGTTAGTAAGCTACGTATTTTGTAGCGAAAGTGTTGCGACTCTGTGAATGAATGTGCCGATTTGTTGCACAAATTGCTGAGCTGGCGCTCAACGGCATGGTGATGCTGGCTCTCTGCGGGCTGGCGGTGGCCTGGGGGAGGGGCCGGCGGCGACAAGGCCCGGTGTTTTTCCCCGCAGGCTCCGTCTTGACCCGGTGTTGACCACCGCGATTGTTCAATACTCGATACAACTCAACTCATGCTGAACTTGACGTTGTAGCTGTAGGGGGGCGCCTTGAGGGTTTTGCTCAGGCGCGCCTTGCAGGAAGCCTGGCGCTCACCGATGGACTCGGCTTTCCTGATCCAGATGGGCAGGTAGTTGGGGCGCTGGGTGTGGGCGAAGCGTTCTTCCAGGGTATGTTGGGCAACGAATCGGCACTTGCGCGGCCCGGCGCCATAGATAAACCAGGCCCGCGGCCCGTCCAGTACCAGTTCACGGCGCTCGCCACTGGCGATGTTGAAACTTGACGGCGCCGCGCCGTGCAGGTCTAGGCCGGTGCCCAGGAGTTCGAGGGGCTCGGGGGAGTCGTTGCTGATCTCGATGGACGTGACTATTTTGGAAAAGCCCGGTGTTGACGGGTCTGGTTCTGCGGCGCCAGGTCCGAACGTGTCGCCGTCAGCCGCGCCGGTGGCGAAGGCGGCCAATGAAATCAGGCCCGAGAGTACGGCACAGAACAGGGCGAGGCTGATGGACTGCAAGAGGGGTGTCATCTTATTAATTCCTTTTAATGAGGTCTTTTGAGACAGCGTCATCCCATGACACTGCGCGCCTGGCCGATTCCGGCGGGCTGCTGGGTAAGTATGGGGTTTGCTACCGAAAATACCCGGAGTAAAGGGCAGCGTCGTATGTAGGCTTATTCCTGTATTGTGGTGAGTTGCTTCAATGAATATGGCGAGTTGCAGGCGACTGTCCTACCCGCCGCCCACAAAAAAGCCCCGGCACTTTCGGGCCGGGGCTTGCTGCTGGCGAGCTTTGTGGGCGCGCGCTTACAGCGTCGGGTAGTCGATATAGCCGACCGGGCCTTTGCCGTAGAAGGTTTCCGGGTGCGCCGGGTTCAATGGCGCATCGGCCTTCAGGCGGGCTGGCAGGTCCGGGTTGGCAATGAACGGCACGCCGAAGGCCACCGCATCGGCCTTGCCGCTGGCCAGCCAGGCGTTGGCGCTGTCCTTGGTGAAACGTTCGTTGGCGATGTAAGGGCCGCCGAACGCCGCCTTCAGTTGTGGGCCGAGGCTGTCGCCGGCTTCTTTCTCGCGGGAGCAGATAAACGCGATACCGCGCTTGCCCAGTTCACGAGCGACGTAGGTGAAGGTCTCCGAAAGGTTCTCATCGCCCATGTCATGGGAATCGGCGCGTGGCGCCAGGTGCATGCCGACACGACCTGCGCCCCAGACTTCGATCACGGCGTCAGTCACTTCGAGCATCAGGCGCGCACGGTTTTCCACGGAACCGCCGTAGTTGTCGGTGCGCCGGTTGGTGCTGCTTTGCAGGAACTGGTCGAGCAGGTAGCCGTTGGCGCCGTGGATTTCCACACCGTCGAAACCGGCGGCCTTGGCGTTTTCCGCACCGACCCGGTAAGCGTCGACGATGTCGGCGATTTCAGCGGTTTCCAGGGCGCGTGGGGTCGGGTAGTCCGACAGTGGGCGCACCAGGCTGACATGGCCCTTGGGCTGGATGGCGCTCGGTGCGACCGGCAGTTCGCCGTTCAGGTACGAGGGATGGGAAACCCGGCCCACGTGCCACAGTTGCAGGAAAATCCGCCCGCCGGCAGCGTGGATAGCCTTGGTCACGTTGGCCCAGCCACGCACCTGGTCGTTGGACCAGATACCCGGGGTGTCCGGGTAGCCGACGCCCATTGGGGTCACGGAGGTGGCTTCGCTGAGGATCAGGCCGGCGGAGGCGCGCTGTACGTAGTACTCGGCCATCAGGGCGTTGGGTACGCGACCTTCATCGGCGCGGCAGCGGGTCAGCGGGGCCATGATGATGCGGTTGGGCAGTTCGAGGTCGCCCAGTTTGATCGGATCGAAAATAGTTGCCATGTGTACAACCCTCGTTATCAGTTAGTCGCGGAATTCAGTGGGTAGCAGGCGCCAGTTCGTCGTTGTCGCTCTGGCGAAAGGTAATCAGGGTCACCAGCAGGGCCAGGACCGCCAATGCCGCGGCGGCCAGGGGCACGCTGGTGAGGCCGAAGCCGTTGGCGATGACGCTGCCGCCGATCCAGGCCCCGAGGGCATTGCCGACGTTGAAGGCGCCGATGTTCAGGGTCGAGACCAGGTTGGGGGCGGCCTGGCCGTAGGTCACCACGTTGATCTGCAGGGCCGGCACGGCGGCGAAGCAGGCCGTGGCCCAGAGGAACAGGGTGATCTCGGCGGGGATCAGCACCAGGCTGCTCCAGGTCAGCGCGGTGGCCAGTACGGCCATGGCGATGAACACGCCGATCAGCGTCGCGGCGAGGTTCTTGTCCGCCAGTTTGCCGCCGATGATGTTGCCGAGGGTCAGGCCCAGGCCCATCAGCACCAGGGTCCAGGTCACGCCCCGTGGCGAGACGCCGGTGACTTCGCCGAGCAGCGGCGCGATATAGGTGAACAGGGCGAACACGGCGGCGGAGAACAGTGCGGTCATGCTCAGAGAGAGCCAGAGCCCGGCGCCCTTGAGTGCCGCCAGTTCGGCGCGCATGTCGAGTTTCTCCTCGTCGTGCTTGGCCGGCAGGTAGCGGATCAGGCCGATCAGCGCGATCACGCCGATCACGGTCACCGCCCAGAAGGTCGAGCGCCAGCCGGCTTCCTGGCCCAGTGCGGTGCCCAGCGGTACACCGAGCACGTTGGCCAGGGTCAGGCCGGTGAACATCAGGGCTACCGCCGAGGCACGCTTGTCCGGGGTCACCAGGTTGGCCGCCACCACCGAACCGATACCGAAGAAGGCACCGTGGCACAGGGCGGTGATGATCCGGGCGAACATCAGCACGTTGTAGTCACTGGCGATGGCACAGAGCAGGTTGCCGACGATAAATATCCCCATCAGCGCGACCAGGGCTGTCTTGCGCGGCAGCCCTGCGGTGGCCATGGCCATGAACGGTGCGCCGATCGCCACGCCCAGGGCATAGCCGGTCACCAGCCAGCCGGCGCCGGGAATCGACACGCCGAGGTCCGCCGCCACATTGGGCAGCAGGCCCATGATGACGAACTCCGTGGTGCCGATGGCAAAAGCGCTGAGGGCCAGGATGAGTAACGAGAGGGGCATCTTGTGCGGTCCTTGTTTAGAGCTCTTGGCTCATGATGCGGAGGAATTCCTGGATGGTTTCCTCATTGCGTTTGAAGAAGTGCCATTGACCGGCTTTCTGGCTGCTGATCAACCCGGCGCGTTGCAGGGTCGCCAGGTGCGCGGACACGGTGGACTGCGACAGGCCGCAGCGCTGGTCGATCTGTCCGGCGCAGATGCCGTACTCATGGTTGTGGTGCTGTTCAGGGAACTGGTTTTTCGGGTCTTTCAGCCAGCTGAGAATGTCTCGGCGTACTGGGTGTGCCAGCGCTTTTATTATTTCGTCGAGGTCAAGGGGCATGGTCGTTGCTCGGGGTGGGTAAAACGTTATATCGCGATGGGGCGAAATATATATCGGTATTTCGCGATACACCAATATGATTTTGATCTGAACTCAGTGTGGTTCGCTATATCGGGTTATAACGATATAGGCTGGCGAGGTGCTAAGCTGTCGACCATGAATTATCTCGCACACCTGCATCTGGGCGGCCAGCGCCCGGAACAACTGCTCGGCAGCCTCTATGGCGATTTCGTCAAGGGTCGCGTGCAAGGGCAGTTCACCCCCTCGATCGAAGCGGCGATTCAGCTGCATCGCCATATCGATGTGTTTACCGATCGGCACCCGTTGGTGGGTCAGTCCTTGTCGCGGTTTTCCCTGACACGGCGGCGCTATGCCGGGATCGCCCTGGATGTGTTCTTCGATCACTGCCTGGCGCGGGATTGGGCGCTCTATGCCGAAGGCGAATTGGACAGCTTTACCGCCCAGGTCTATCGCGTGCTGGAAAGTGAGAGGAATCTGCCGGGGCGTCTGGCCGAGATCGTGCCTTATATGGTGGCGAACGACTGGCTGGGTTCCTACCGCGATTTCGAGGTGCTGGGACAGGTGTTGCGAGGGATTTCGCGGCGTTTGTCGCGGCCGGAGGCGCTGCTGCATGCGATGGGCGAATTGGAGGGGTTGTATGAGCCGTTGAGCGAGGACTTCCGGCTGTTCTATCCCGAGCTGCTGGCGTTTTCCCGCGCTCACTCGCTGAGTGAGCGCGACCCCCTGTAGCCTGGCTCGCCGGGTTTTATGCCGCTTCCGATCGAGCCGTTTCGGTTTCGGCCTGACGCGGTGCCGAACGTTTCACTTGCGCCACCTCACCGAACAACGCCATCTGAACCGCCTGTTGCGCCTGGAAGGCCAGCGCCGCGCGTTCCTGACCGTTGCAGGCGATCGGTTCGAGAATCTGGATCTCCACATCGCCCTGGTCGTTGGAAAACAGGCGCATCAGGTGCGAGAGCAGATCGTCGTCGCCAATGAACGGGGCCAGCAGGTCCGGCTTGCCGTCGCGCAGATAACGAATGGCCACCGGTTGCAAGGCCACGTCCGCATCAATCGCCGCCGACAGCAGGCGACCATGGAAGGTGCGCAGCGAACGACCGTCGGTGGTGGTGCCCTCCGGAAACATCAGCAAGGGGTGTTGCTGCTCCAGGTGACGGGTCATCTGCTTGCGGATCAGTTGGCTGTCGCCCGAGCCACGGCGGATGAACAGGCTGCCGGCTTTCGCCGCCAACCACCCGGCCACTGGCCAGGTCCGTACTTCGGCCTTGGACAGGAAGGACATCGGGGCCAAGCCGCCGAGCAGGGCGATATCGGTCCAGGACACGTGGTTGCTGACCCACAGCATCGGCCGGCTCGGCAGTTCGCCGCGCACGGTTACGCGAAAGGGCAGGGCATTGCTCAGGCGCGCCATGAAAAAGCGTGACCAGCGTTGCCGCCGGACCATGGAGTTGGCGACCCCCAGGCGTTCGAAAACCCCGAATACGCTGGCCATGCTCAGGCCGAGCCCCACCACCACCAGCACCCGTGCGATGCGGCCGTATACCCGTAGGCGGCTCATCAGACTGCCGCCTTGAAGTGCCGCGCATAGCGTGGGCACAAGTCGTCGCGCTTGAGCAGGATAAATACGTCGGCTACCTGGAAGTCTTCGTCCCAGCACGGCTCGCCGCAGATCTTCGCGCCCAGGCGCATGTAGGCCTTGAGCAAAGGAGGCATTTCGGCGATGACGTTGCCGGGAATATCCAGTGACGGCAGCGGCTTTTTCGGTTCGGCGCGCAGGTGCTCGTTGCACAGGTAGCGTTCGCGCAGGCGCTGCATGATCGCCTGGGCCTGGATTCCGCCGTCCTGCATCGAGATGCTGGCGCACCCCATCAGGTAGCTGTAGCCGCCTTCGTTGAGGATTTCGGCCAGTTCGCTCCAGAGCACGGCGATGGTACCGCCATTGCGGTAGGCCGGATCGACGCAGGTACGGCCGATTTCCAGGATCGGCCCTTGCAGATGGCCCAGACCGTGGAGGCTGAATTCTTCTTCGCTGTAGTAACGGCCCAGGGTGTTGGCGGCCTTGTGGTCGAGCAGGCGGGTGGTGGCCACCAGGCGACCGCTGTTCAGGTCGCGCACGCCGATATGGGCGCAGTGCACATCATAATCATCCATGTCCAGGCCCAGTTCAGCGCCCTTGAGCTTGGCATTGAATTCGCCGCTGAAGACGTTGAAGCGCAAGGCCTGGGCTTCTTGCAATGCCGCGGCGCCCAACAGGCGTTCGGCTTGCAGGCGGCGTTCACTGCCGGTGTCGCTGATGCGGGCGATCTGGGTCATTACGAGTCTCCGGTTGCCGGCCAGGGGTGCGGCCAGTCGACTTTGTTGTGCAAAGTCAGGCTATTTAGCCCCGGTGTCATCGCCATGAAGCTTTGGTGATGCTTATATGACAGGGTCCCGGGATGGGCCACTCAAGGCGCCGAGACCTTGAATACTCCCCAAAACCCGTAGGAGCAGGGCTTGCCCGCGAAGGCGTCCTTGAGAACGCAAAAGGCTTCGCTGGCAAGCCCTGCTCCCACAGGTTTTATATTCGTCCTCGGAGAGTCCGTGCCCCGGACTGTCATCAAACGCGCTTAAGCTGGCGCGAGGCTATTTCTGCGAGCGGGCTCCATGTCCAAGGGTTCGACCTTTTTTCCTGCCTTGTTGTTGGCGTTCTGCGTCACCGCGCGTGCCGAGGTCTGGCCGGCTGAAGACTGGTCCCTGGGGCCGCAGGTGTCCGGGCCGGCGGTTGCAGCCCTGGAGTCCTACGCGTTTCCCGCCCGTGACGATGACACGCGAAAAGGCATTCGCAGCGATGCGCTGTTGGTGATTCGCCATGGCCAGATCGTCTATGAGCGTTATGCCGGTCCCACCAGCGTCAACACCCCGCACCTCACCTGGTCCGTCAGCAAAAGCGTGATGGCCGCCGTGCTTGGCGTGGCCTATGGCCAAGGCCTGTTCCAGCTGCATGATTCGGCGGCGCGCTTCTATCGACCCATGCGCGCCCATCCCAATGTGACCCTGGAACACCTGATGAACTGGTCCTCCGGTATCGACTGGCAGGAGGACTACGAATACGCGCCGCTGAAGTCATCGGTGGTGGCGATGCTCTACACCCTTGGGCACACCGATATGGCTGGCTACACCGCCGGCCATGGTGAGTTCGCCCGGCCGGGGCAGGCCTTCCGTTATTCCAGTGGCGACAGCAACGTACTGTCCGCCGCCTTGCGCCGGATTGTTGGTGCCAAGCGTTACCCGAACTATCCCTGGACAGCTCTGTTTGACCCGCTGGGTATTCGCAGCGCGGTCTGGGAGCGCGATGCCAGCGGCACTTTCGTGGCCTCGTCCTATGTCTATATGACGGCGAGGGATCTGGCGCGGATCGGCCTGTTGATGGAGCGCGAGGGACGCTGGGGGGAACGGCAACTGCTGCCCAGGGCCTGGGTGAATTTCAACCTGCGGCCCTTCGCCGGCTACAAACCAGGGCAGGACGAAGCCGTGGGCGGCGGCCAGTGGTGGCTCAATCGTTCGATCAAGGGCGCCGCCAAGCCTTGGCCGGATGCGCCGCCGGACACCTTCGCCGCCCTCGGGCATTGGGGCCAGGTGTTGTACGTGATCCCCAGCGCGGACCTGGTCATCGTGCGCTACGGCGATGACCGCGACGGCAGCTACCGGCACAACGAACTGCTCAAACGAGCACTGGCGGCGTTCGCGCCGACGGTGGCGCCATGAGTACCAAGGGATTTGTGCGCCGGCGTCCGCTGGTCAGTCTGTTGTTGGTGTTGCTGGTGGCCCTGGGCACCTGGACCTGGTATGAGCGGCAGGCCTTGCACGCCTTTCCGGGGATCATCAGCGCCTATACCGCCAAGGAATACTGTTCCTGCCGTTATGTGATGAACAATTCGGCGGACTATTGCCTGGGGTACGTCAAACAGTCGGTTCCGGTCAGTGATTTCCATGATGATCCCCAGCAACACCGGGTCACCGCCCGGGGGCTGGGGCGCAGCAGCAGTGCTGTCTGGGTTGGCCCGCGCGAGGGCTGCCGGCTGGAGCCCTGATCCGTGGTTTGCCACCTCTATCCGTGGCGGGTAAGGTGGTGCCTACGTTCAATCAGGAGCTTGCATGCACCGGTCCCGCCTATTTCTGGCCCTGCTCGGGGTGCTCGCCCTGCCGGCACAGGCCAACTGGTACCTGGACAATGAGTCCTCACGCCTGTCGTTCATCAGCACCCACAACGCCGATATTTCCGAAGTCCATCGTTTCCTGACCTTGCACGGCAAGATCGACGGTCGGGGCCTGGCGACCCTGGAAGTGGAACTGGAGTCGGTCAGCACTGGCATTCCCCTGCGCGACGAGCGCTTGCGTCGCGACCTGTTCGAGATCAAGACCTGGCCCGAGGCGCAGATCGTCGCGCAGATCAATGTCCAGCCGATCAGCGACCTGGCGTCTGGCGCACAACTGGAGCTGCGTCTGCCGCTGGTGGTGAAGCTGCGCGGCAAGGAGCACAGCTACAACGCCGAACTGCTGGCGACCCGACTCGATGACCGGCGTTTCCAGGTGGTGACCCTGGAGCCGTTGGTGCTGCATGCCGAAGACTTCGACCTGCTGCCAGGGCTGGCGACATTACGCAAGGCCGCCGGTCTGTCGGCCATCAGTTTGTCGGTACCGGTGGGCGCGGTACTGATTTTCGCGGCGCGCTGACATGGCCGGGGCGATCTTCCCTTGGCGGGCCGACAACGCTTTCGAACTGTTGATCGACGGCCCGAATTTTTTCCCACGGATGTTTGAGGCGATTGCCCGGGCCGAGCGGCAGGTGGAGCTGGAGCTCTATCTGGTGGAGGCCGGTGCCTGTGCCGAGGCCATGGTCCGGGTGCTGGCCGAAGCGGCCGAACGGGGCGTGCGGGTGCGTTGCCTGTTCGATGATTACGGCAGCCTTGCGTTTACCCTTGGCCTGCGTCGACGCTTGACCGAGGCCGGGGTCGAGTTGCGTTTCTACAATCGTCTGAGCTGGCGCCGTTGGGTACGTAACCTCTACCGCGATCATCGCAAGCTCTTGTTGGTGGATCAGTCCCTGGCGGTGGTCGGCGGTACCGGTGTTACCGATGAATTCTGGACCCCGGGCGAAGAGCGCTTCGAATGGCACGAAGTCATGGTGCGGATCAGCGGTCCCCTGGTACTTGACTGGCAACTGCTGTTCGACCGCCAGTGGCTGGCCAACGCCCAGCGTGCGGCCTGGAAACCCGTAACGCCTTTCGGTCTGCCACGCCTGCCGCGGGTTCCACCGGCCGGGCAGGGCCTGGGCCGGGTAGCCTACGCCGATGCCCGGCAGCACCGGGACATTCTGCGCTCTCTGGTGCGGGCGCTGAACAGCGGCCAGGAGCGCGTCTGGTTAGCGACCCCGTATTTCCTGCCGACCTGGAAAGTCCGCCGCTCCCTACGTCGGGCCGCCAATCGAGGCATCGATGTGCGGCTGCTGCTGACCGGGCCGCGTACCGATCATCCCTCGGTGCGCTATGCCGGCCATCGTTATTATCCGCGCCTGCTCAGGGCCGGGGTGCAGATTTTCGAGTACCAGCCGTGCTTCCTGCATCTGAAAATGGTGCTGATCGATGACTGGGTCAGCATTGGCTCGTGCAATTTCGATCACTGGAACCTGCGCTTCAACCTGGAGGCCAATCTCGAAGCCCTCGATCCGTCGTTGACCCGGGCGGTGGAGGCCAGTTTCCTCTACGATTTCGCCCTCAGCGAGCCGGTCAGCCTGCAGGACTGGAAGGCACGGCCGCTATGGCGGCGGGTCAAGCAGCGGCTATGGGGTTGGGTTGATCGGTTGGTAGTCAATGCGCTGAATCGGCGGGGTTGATAGACTCCAGTCCAATACGCCTTGCGCCCAGGAATTGCCGATGACTGCTTCGTTGCTCATGGCTGTGCTCGCCTCCGGCTTTATCTACGGCATTACCCCGGGGCCCGGTGTGCTGGCGGTCTTTGGCATCGGTGCAGCCCGCGGACGGGTGGCGGGGGCGGGGTTTCTCTGTGGGCACTTGTTGGGCGATGTGATCTGGTGCAGCACGGCGCTGGTGGCCATCGTCGGTGCCCGGGAAATCGGCAGCAGTGCGTTCGATATCCTTGGTGTACTCAGCGGTCTCTACCTGTTCTGGCTGGGTCTGCGGGCGATCCGCACCCGGCGCTCCAGTGCCGAGACGCCCCAGGGCGCGGCGCGGCAACCCTTCGTACACGGCATCCTGTTCGGCCTGACCAACCCCAAGGCTTACCCGGTGGCGGTCGCAACTTTTACTGCCTTGCTTTCCAGTCGTGCCGAACTGTTGCAGTGGTCGATGTTGCCTTGGCTGATTTTTCTCAGTTTCCTTGGCGGTGTCGCGGCATACGCTATCCTCATTGGTGTTGTCGGTGCCCGGCGGGTCAGGACGTTTTACCAGCGGCACGAGTTGATAATCACCCGCTTATGTGGCGTGATGTTTATCGGCTTCGCCATCAATGCGCTGGTCCATGCGTTGCCGGGATTGATGCCGAACAAGGCTTGAATCTGCTGCAAGGGGAGGGCAGGAAGCCGGTGTTTCCATGGATAGATGCTGACGCTTACTTTTTTGGGCGATCTCTTTCTGATGGAATCCAAGACTGTCACACCGCTGGCCAGCTTTATCGACCTGTTGATGGACGCCGTGTGCGCGGTGGATATCGAAGGGCGATTCGTTTTTGTCAGCGCCGCCTGCGAGCGGATCTTCGGCTACACCCAGGGCGAACTGATCGGTATGCCGATGATCAACCTGGTGCTGCCGGCAGACCGCGAGCGCACGTTGATGGCCGCCAGCGAAATCATGGGCGGCCAGCCCAAACCGTATTTTGAAAACCGCTATGTGCGCAAAGATGGCCAGGTGGTGCATATCATGTGGTCGGCGCGCTGGTCCGAGGTCGACCAGTTGCGTATCGCCGTGGCCCGGGATATCACCGAGCGCAAACTGGCGGAGTCCCGGCAGGCGGCGCTCTACGCGATTTCCGAGGCCGCCCACGCCACCGAGGATCTGCTGGCGCTGTTCCAGCGGGTGCACCAGATCATCGGCGAATGGCTGCCGGCGGAGAACTTTTGCGTGGCGCTTTACGATCAGCAGCGCGATCAGCTGAGTTTTCCCTACCATATTGACGACCGCCGCCAACCGCACACGGTCGACCGTAACTGTGCCGAGATCGTGCGCAGCGGCCAGCCCCTGTTGCTGAACATTGAAGGCGCACCCTCTTGCCTGGGCGTGCCGTTGAATTCACAGAACGGCACCATTGGTGCGTTGTTGGTAAAAAGCAGCGGTGGCGAGCGCTACACCGAACACGACCTGGAACTGCTGCAATTCGTCTCGGCCCAGGTCGCGGCGGCTATCGAGCGCAAGCAATTGCATGCACGCCTGGAGTACATGGCGCGCTACGATCAACTGACTCATCTGCCCAACCGGGCTTTCCTCCACGAGCGCCTGAAGAGCGCATTGGTCCGGGCGCGGAGCGAGGGGGCGTTACTGGCGTTGCTTTATGTCGATCTGGACAAATTCAAGCAGGTCAACGACAGCTTTGGACATGCGGTGGGCGATCTGCTCCTGCAGGAAGTGGCCCGGCGCCTGCAACGATGTGTCCGGGATACCGATACCGTGGCGCGTATCGGTGGTGACGAATTCGTTATTCTGCTGGAGCATCTGCAACTGCCGGAGCACGCGAACCGG
Source organism: Pseudomonas gingeri (assembly GCF_013385425.1). Classification (GTDB taxonomy): domain Bacteria; phylum Pseudomonadota; class Gammaproteobacteria; order Pseudomonadales; family Pseudomonadaceae; genus Aquipseudomonas; species Aquipseudomonas gingeri_D. The sequence goes on from NZ_JACAQA010000005.1 coordinate 338,227, forward strand.
GTGGCCGACAAGGTCCGCAGCCTGCTGCGCGAGCCCGTGTTATGGGAGGATTGCGGCCTGATCATCGTGGCGAGTATCGGGATTGCGCTGTATCCGGAAAATGGCGAAGAAGCACAGCAACTGTTCAAGCACGCGGATGAGGCGATGTATGGGGTCAAGCGGGGGGCGGTGGCGCACTGATAAAGGCGATTGTAGTGATTTGTATCTGTGTTTGTACAAAATCGCTAAAGTTCGGTGGTTTCAGGTCGATGTCAAGGAGACCTAAACCTGAATGAGCTTCTGCCATGGTTTCCATCAGTAGCGTTACCATCAATACCCCCACTGTCGTTCCCGCATCGTCTGCGCTCGGTACTGCGAATTCCGCCAATGCCGGTAAAGACGGCAAGACCGAAGCTGAAAGCTCGACAGGGGTCAAGGTCAATTTGTCCGGTGCCGGGGTCGATGCGTCCAAAGCCGCCCAGGCCCAGGCGGCGGCCTCGGAACCGCCGGGGATCAAGCAACTGCGCAAGCAGATCGAGCAGATTCAGAAGATGATCGCCCAGAAACAGGCCGAACTGCAGCGACTTCAGGCGAACAAGAGCATGAGTCCGGATCAGAAGGCAGCGCAGGTCAACGCCCTGAATACCGAGTTGTCGGCCCTGTTCGGGTCGTTGGCCACTCTGAACAGCTCGTTGATCTCGGCCTTGAAGAAGCAGGCTGACGGGAAGTAACGGCTGATTCAGGTGGCAAGGCGTGATCAGGGTTGACCACGCTCTTTCAGGCTGCCGCGATGGAGGCAAATGTCAGGCCTGTGGCATGCACAACCCGTTTCATTGTGCGCAGTGTCGGATTGCCTTTTGGCGAGAGTGAGCGATAGAGGCTTTCCCGAGACAGGCCGGCTTTTTCGGCGATTTCCGCCATGCCGCCGCGTGCTTCGATCACATGGCGCAATGCGGTTAGAAAGCCGGCCTCACCGCCGTCGGCATCCAGTTCTTCGAAGGCAAGCCGCAGGTATTCGACGGCAAACGCAGGATCGTTGCGAATCATCTCGATCACACTTTGATCATGGCTACGCGATCTGTTCATGTTGCCCTCCGCTGGTAATCGAGCCAGCACTCGATAGCGTGTTCTATACCGGCTTGCTGTTGGCGCTTGTCGCCGCCGGACAGCAGCAGAACCAGTTGCCTTCCCGCTTTTGCGTAGTAGACCCGGTAGCCGGGGCCGTGGTCGATATGCAACTCCCATACCCCGTGTCCAACGGGTTTGCAGTCTCCGAAAGCCCCAGCAGCCATACGGTTGATGCGCAGGGTAATCCTTGCCTTTGCGGTCCTGTCCTTCAGGCGATCCAGCCAGTCCTGGTAGAGGTCTCGGCCCGTGGCATTCAGATAATGGACAATGTCGTTCATTGGCTTTTAAAGTAGCTTTTAAGCTACTTTCGTGTCAAGAGAGGGAGCCGTAGATTCTCGCAATCAATGTTTGAGAGGTAGACGATATCTGTTTCGGGATTGTTCTACGGCGGGTTTTGTGTGGTTGGGGCCCTAAGGGAAGTCACTTTGCCATCATTCCCGTCAATGGATCTGAACAGGTCAGAGGTCGTTCATGGCGTTCTTCGAAAAGCTCACCAGTCTCGCCGCCGAGGTCCGTCTTCAGGGGGCTGCCATTCAGACTGAAGAGGCCACCAAAAAACGCTTTTGTCATGCCCTTTATCAACGCCGTTCTTGGCTACGATGTTTTCGACCCGCAGGAGGTAACGCCAGAGTTTGTCTGTGATGTGGGGGCGAAGAAAGGCGAGAAGATTGATTACGCGATCATGAAGGACGGGGAGGTTCAGATTCGGATTGAATGCAAAAAAATCGGCGAATCGCTCAATCTCAATCATGCCTCTCAGCTGTTTCGTTATTTTCATGTCACCAGTGCCCGGATTTCTATCTTGACCAACGGCCAGGTCTACAAATTTTTCACTGATCTCGATGCGCCGTTTCCGTTCCGGTATTGGCGGCGACGATTAAAGTTGTAAGCACCCTACCTACACGGCCAGGGGTAACGGAACGATTTGTTCTGATTACACCTGACCGCCCGGTAGCCAGTCTGATCTTGTTTTCTGGAGGGGGGCTGGGCCTGTACGCTCGAAAAGTGGTGGGAAAGATAAGGGATGGAGTTTTATATCAAAAAAAATGAATTCAAATAGCAATATTTTGCGTTTGTCAGCCACGTCCAGCGTTGCCAAAATATCGGCCTGACTCCAACGAATGCTCTTTTTCGTGCCTCCCCCGGTACACCGGCTCATTAATATTAATGAGCCTTTTTTATTCAGTGTGAAAAATGATCAAGTCTGCTTTGTCGGGTTTTTATCCGGCACCCTCGAATACCAAGCCCAGAGAATGGTTGCGCGCATCAGTGGGGGCGTGTGCAGGTGTTCTTGTGACGGCCCTGGTGTGCCAATACTTCTATGGGCTGGAGCTGACGCTTCATCTTGTAGGGCCCGTCGGCGCATCGGCTGTTTTATTGTTCGCTGTTTCTACGGGCGCGCTGGCTCAGCCCTGGTCGATCGTCGGCAGTTATTTTGTCGCTACGGTGGCTGCGCTGGTAGCAGTGCCGCTACTCGGTCATTCGTTCCTGAGTGCCAGTGTCGCCGTGGGATTGGCCATTGGCGGCATGTGCATGCTGCGTTGTCTGCACCCTCCCGGTGGGGCTGTGGCGCTCTGTGTGGTCTTGTCTCAAACCGATTTGGCACCCTTGGGGCTGCAGGTTTTTTATCCCGTGATGCTGAATGCCGGGGTTCTCTTGGGGTGTGCGCTGGTATTCAACAATCTGACAGGGGTTCGTTACCCTAAAGCCCATATCAATCCATCGGCAGAGATCAATCACACCAGGGACATCCCGCCGTTCGAGAGGCTAGGTTTTAATAGTGATGACCTGGACGCAGCCCTGGCGGATATTGACGGATTTGTTGACGTTACGAGAGAGGATCTGGAAAGTATTATTCGATCCACTGAAAAGCATGCTTTAAGACGGAGCATGGGGGATATTCAAGCTTCCCATATCATGTCGAGGGACGTGCTGTCAGGGACGCCGGAAACCACTATTAAAGAGGCGGTGCGGATCCTGATGCACCACCACATCAAAACCTTGCCGGTGTTGAATGAAGAAAAACATATTGTCGGCATTATCAGCCTGACGGATATTATCAAGCACCCGGTAACCCGTCGGAGTCGCGGGTTGTCAGGCGTATTTGGGGGCAAGAAAAAAACCTTGTTGAAAGACATCATGCATGCCCCCGTGACCTGTGTCACGACAACGGCCCACATGGTTGAGCTGATACCGTTATTATCAAAGCAGGGTTTGCACTGTATTCCGGTCCTGCAAGATGACGTGTTTGTTGGGGTGATCACACAGACGGACTTGATCGCGGCCTTGCACCGCGATCTGATCGTGCACCTGCATTAGTCAGATCAGTGGGTCCCAGCGTTGAGACCAATCGCTATCCCGAGTGACAATGTCTTTCAATAGTTTTATGGCAAGCTGCAGTTCGGTTGATGATCGGCTACGGGAGTAGACCAGGAAGGTCGGGTAGCTGAATTCTGGCGCTGAGCTGACGCGCTCAAGAATGCCGCTTTCAATATAGGATTGCACGACGCGGGTCCTGAAGTAGCCGGCCCCGCCATTGTCGAGGATATATTGCAGGGCTACGGGCCCCAGGTTGAAGGAAAGCGCCGCCTTTGCCTTCTCCGGCAGGGCCGCATCATGGGATTGCCGAAAACCATCGCCCCAATCAATGTAGACATAAGGTTCAGGCTTGGCGATCAGGCGGACCAGTATCAATTTCTCTTCGAGAATCTGCTCGACCTGCAGGTCGGGCCAGTAGGCCGGTTGATAAACCAGGGCCGCATCTAAAAGGCCGAGCTCCAATTGCCGCAATAGCATTGAGCCGTCCCTGATCTCGGTTTTGATGGCATGGGTCGGTATTGATTTCTGGATCTCGCGCACCCAATCCAGAATAAGCGGATTACATAAACTGACTTCGCCACCGATATGCAATATTTTATGGAAACCTTCGGGCAGGGGTAAATCCCTGACTGCGGCCTCCCAGGTTTGCACCAACTGGTTGGCATAGACAACGAAGGCTTCCCCGTCCGCGGTCAGTTTGGCCCCCGCTTTATTGCGCACAAATAACTTGCTGTTGAGGCTGCTTTCCAGCTTTTGCACGCGTGCGGTGATCGCCGTCTGGGTGACATGCAATCGCTGCGCGGCGGCAATCAGACTGCCGCATCTGACGATTTCCAGGAAGGTTTTAGCCAGCTCGATATCCATGTTCATGCGCCAAAAAATACGTTATGGAGCCACGCGGGGCGGGCCTTGTAAAGGTTGGCCAGAGGGCGGTTTGCCGATCGCTGGCGTGTGCTCGCCAGAGCATGTTGCCCGCTGGAGAAGGGGCGTTCATTTCGGACAATCCCGCTGCTCGATCTGGGCTTCGAACCAACTCAAGACCGCCTTGAGTAATTGCATGGACTTGACCACCCATTTGCATTCGACTTGACCAGTCGTTTGCATTCGACTTGACCAGTGCACATGAGCTCCATGACTGGCTAGACTCGACCTAAAGCAAACGGTGGCGACAGGCAAAAATCGGCCAGAAGCAGTCATTCCGAGGCGTACGAAACTAGTACCGATTCAAAATTGATGAGTGATCCATGGCGGTACACCCGCCCACAGAGCCGTGACACCTGCGACTCATTACCCAAATTTTTTACTCGCTGGACTTCGTATGGATGGTTTCCATCCTCAGCGCTTGGGATCTCGCGTGACTGGAGCGCGCGCTGTGTCTGACAGCCCAAAATTGAATGCTTGAGAACCTACGGCTTTTTGGCGATGACCAGCAGCCCTGCTACGATCAGACCTGCACCGGCGATCATGCGAACTGTGATGACCTCTCGAAGCACCAGACCGGCGAGCAGCATGGCAACGACCACGCTACCTTTATCGATCAGTGCCACGGTGGCGACATCCCCGACCTTGAGTGCCTTGTAGTAGAAGATCCACGACAAGGCAGTGGTAACGCCAGACAGTCCTAGCCAATACAGATTTCGGCTTGTGATGCTGGTCACTTCCTGTGTCGGAACAGCCCAGGCTGCGAATACGAGTACAAAGGCACACACGAACAGGGTGCGAACTGTTAGACCAAGCTCAGCTGAAATCCCTGCGAGTCCCATCTTGGCGATCACAGAAGTAAACCCGGCAAAAAACATTGAGATGAAGGCATAAGCCACCCATTTTTCCATGCGAGTGTTTCCCTGAACATTTGATGTTGCGAGCGACTGAGAGGCCAATCGCAAATCACTTGCCCCTCAGTACCTACTCCCGGCTGACGCAGTCAATTTGGCGGATGACTTATTTCGGAATGTACGCCGCGACCGACTTGCGAATCTCTTCCCGCGCTTCGTCCGCGCTCCCCCAACGGCCCATCTTCACCCACTTGCCCGGCTCCAATGCCTTGTAGTTTTCGAAGAAGTGCTGGATCTGTGCGAGGAGTAACGCAGGGAGGTCTGAGCATTCCTTGACGTCGCTGTACATCGAGCTGAGTTTTTCATGAGGTACTGCGATCACTTTGGCATCCGCTCCGGCTTCGTCAGTCATGTACATCACACCAACCGGGCGACTGCGGATGACAACGCCAGGCGATACCGGGTAAGGGCAAATCACCAGAACGTCGAGAGGATCGCCGTCATCGCTCAGCGTATTTGGAATGAACCCGTAGTTGGCCGGGTAGAACATCGGCGTACTGAGGAAGCGGTCGACGAAAATCTGCCCGCTTGGCTTGTCCACCTCGTACTTGATCGGAGAGTGGTTTGCGGGAATCTCGATAACGGTGAAAAAGTCATCGGGGATGGCGTTACCAGCTGGAATGTCCGTGTAGCTCATGCTCATATCTCCAAGCTTCTATGAAAGGCTAAGGCCGCTGACGTTTTTGCCAACGGATACACGTGATTCGATTTTTTTCGCTGACCAAACCAACAGATTTACCGGCTATAAGACGAATGACTTTCTGATCGCATCCAAGTCAGTCCAAGGTTGCAAAAATTGCGAGCTGACCTCACCACAGCCTGAGCCGTGGGCGAACGGTTGATGACTCAATGTCTCGGGCTGCTGCGCCGCGCACTTTCGACAAATGACAATGCCGCTCTGGATTCTCCATCTCTTGTTCCAGTCGACTAGCTTCTCTGACGGGGTCATTACGTATCTCTCGTTTCAAACTGGTTGGCCTCAAATCGGTGGATATCACCGCACCAACGCATCATGTCCTGCATAAATGGCACGGCTTCCCAGATGCTCTTCTATTCGCAGAAACTGATTGTATTTCTCGACCCGCTCCCCTCGGCATGGAGCTCCGGTTTTGAGATGGCCAGTTCCCATCGCGACGGTCAGATCTGCGATGAAGCTGTCTACAGTTTCCCCGCTACGATGAGAAACCATCGCCCCCCAATTTGCCCCGTAGGCCATTTCGATGGCGGCTTTGGTCTCAGTCAGGGTTCCGATTTGATTGGGTTTGATCAGTACGGCATTGGCGACGTTTTCTGTGATGCCTCGCTGAATCCGTTCGACGTTGGTGACAAACAGGTCATCTCCCACCAACTCGATCCGGTCACCCAGCGCAGTATTTAATAGCTTCCAGCCCGACCAATCGTCTTCCGCGAGTCCATCTTCTAGTACCGCAATCGGGTACTTGTCGACCCAGGAGGAATAGAGGCTAATCAACTCTTGGGCATCTACCTTGCGACCTTCCGAACGCAGATGGTAAAGGCCGTTTTCATAGAAACCGCTGGATGCTGGATCGATAGCGATCTCGATCTGAGATCCAGGTTTGTAACCGGCCCTTTCGATGGCTTGAATGATCAGCTCAATAGCATCTGAGTTTTTCTTGAGTGCCGGCGCAAAGCCGCCCTCATCTCCAACCGCTGTCGAGTAGCCGGCGTCCTTAAGCACCGCTTTTAGCTCGTGGTACACCTCAGCACCCCATCGCAAGGCCTCCTTGAAATTGCCAGCTCCTGTAGGTGCAATCATGAACTCCTGAAAGTCAGGGCCTTGCCAGTTGGCGTGAACACCGCCATTGAGAATATTGAACATCGGGACGGGCATTCTTGCTGCTTGCTCGCCGCCCAGATATTGGAACAAGGGCAAGTTCAGCGCAGAAGCCGCCGCTCTGGCAACGGCGAGGCTCACGCCCAAGATCGCGTTTCCTCCAAGCCTGGATTTATCAGAGGTTCCATCCAGCTTAATCATCAGATGATCAATCTGTTCCTGGTCAGCCGCATCCAGGCCTTTCAAAGACTCAAGTATTTCGGTATTTACATTGCTAACGGCCTTTAAAACTCCTTTGCCGGAATACCGCTGTATATCTTGGTCACGCAACTCAACTGCTTCGTGAGCGCCTGTAGATGCACCGGACGGTACAGAAGCCCGGCCCAGGGCTCCGCACTCCAAGGTGACGTCGACTTCAACGGTAGGGTTACCGCGTGAATCGAGAATTTCACGTGCATGAATAGCCTGGATTTGCGTTTTCATTGATCTTCTCCAAGGAACGATTCGGGAACGTCATTAACCACGTGAATCCGTTGAGAGACCTCTATGTCGGACGTCAGCTCTCCATGAGTATCCTGAACAGCTGCACTGCCGACACCGCAATTGCGGGAACCAAGAAGCCTCCAATAATTAGTTCAGGAATCTCTCCCACCAAGGGCATGAACTGCCCTTCCTTTGCCATCTGGAAAAGCTCCAGCATTTGGTTTGACGCAACCATCACGGAGCAGCAGTACGCAGTCTGGGCTTGTAGCCTGGCCCGCCTTTGATTGAGCAGATGAAAGGTCAGCAACGACACGCCAATGCTTACGATGAACAGCACGGCGAATTCATAGACTGATCCTGTAAAAAACTTACCCATCACAAGCCCGAATACGCTGCTCAGCATCACTGAGCTCATGTGGTCTCCTAATTTTCTAAAGTGGTTTTTATGAGCCGACGTCGGTGAGTTCCATTTCGCAATCTCATCTTTGGATTACCCACCGCCATCGCGCTCATTACGCTCAACGTTGCTGTGCTCTCAGCTCGTAGCCCGGCACGCAGGTGTGGGCTAAGTCGGCCTTGCAGGACTTCTCACTGGGCATGCGCATCGTTACTAAGGCGCCTTCGAGGGAGGTCACGATGTACCACCCCTCGCTGGAGACCCTTTGGCTGCCTGCAATCCCCGCCAGAAAAATTGACCAAAAAATCAGTCCTACGAGGAGCGGCCTGTTGGTACGAGCCCAGCCAGCGGGAGCAGGTTGTGGACGCAGGTTATAAACTCGGTACATGGCGTTTATCCTTTTTTGTTAGCTGTCCAAAACGGTGTGTTTTAGTTTTCCGCTTGGCCGACTCGACCGTACTCAATGGGCAATTTGATATAGCTCAGCGAAAACGACTCCTTGGCTAATGCCTCCAGCAACTTGTCGCACCCAGGTTCATCAGTGGATATCGTCACCGTGACGGGATGATCGGCACCGCTGAGGAAATGTGCGGTATGCAAATGTCCCAAATGATCCAACCCCTCCGTACCGCTCACTAACGTCGCACCCAGCACACCCTCTCGCTTGGCGAACTCGACCAACCACTCTCCCAGTGGAAGGTGCTGGTAGTTGGTACTCTGCTCAGTGAAAAACGTCAGTTGAAAGCCATTCATGGCAACATCCTCTAATGTGGCGAGACCGACCAACGCCTGGTCGGCCAAGCCTCTTCATTTGCGAACTGTTTCTTAGAACTGAATTACAAGGCCTCACTGAGCGGTAACTCGCATAAGAGAAGAACTGCTCGCACCTTGCACAACTCGTCAGCGTGGTCGCGCAGGAAGGTGCGCAGCTTGCCCTCTGTATCCAGCAATTCCAGACACTGGGGATGATTCATATCACCAAGCTCCGGGTGATGATGGGAAATGCGATGTCCCGGCAAATAACCTGCAGAAATCGGTTTGAGCATGACCTGCTCAATCTTGGCTTTTTGCGCGACGTTAAGAAGGTGTTGGGCAAGCGCGGGCGCACTTAGGTGATGCCAGAAATTTGTAACTCGAGCCCGACTAGCGCCAGGGAAATAGAGCTGCAAAGCTGTCAGGCGATCTTGGCGATGTTCGGTCATTTCTCTTCCCCCATAAGAGCCACTTTCCGCTCGCTAGCGGATTCAGTTTGAGCATGAAATTGCTTGATATCAGAGAGCCGAATCTCGTCCGGAAGAGGACGGTGATGCTTGCTGTGACCGACGCGCTGGGCGTGATAGATCCCGGTATGTCCGGATACGAGATAACTGGCGATACAGGCAATGGCTGCAAGCGGAGCAATTTCGGGCCCGAAGAGCTCCATGGCCATGACGATGGTTGCCAGTGGTGTATTAGCTGCACCGGCAAAGACGGCGACAAAGCCGATACCAGCCAGCATGCCGAAGGGAAGGTGCAAGAGGGGAGCCAGCGCATTCCCCAAAGTGGCGCCGATGTAAAACAGCGGAGTGACTTCGCCGCCCTTGAATCCAGTACCCAGGGAGACAACGGTGAACACCATTTTTTCGAGCCAATCCCACGGAGCCATTGGCATTTGAAAGGATTGGACGATGCTCGGAATGCCCAGTCCGATGTACTTATCGACGTCGATGTAATGGTTACTACCGAGCCCCCACACTGCGACTGCGATCAGCAGGCCACCGGCGAAGGGTCTTAATGGTGAATAGGTGATAAGCCGCTTAACGAAGGCCCCGAGCTTGTGGGTCGCTGTCGCGAATAGCAGGCCTGTAAGGCCGAAGACAATCCCAGCGGCTACCACAGCCATAACGCTCCAGAGCTGCACCGGCACCACTTCGCCAATGACGTAATGTGTGTGAACCACTCCCCAGGCTTGTCCCACCTGGTCAGCAACGATCGCCGCAACCACACAAGGGAAAAGCGCGTCGTAACGCATACGTCCAATGGCCAACACTTCAAGTCCAAACAAAGCTCCAGCGAGGGGGGTGCCGAAGACGGACGCAAAACCAGCGCTGATGCCAGCCATCAGAATCACCCGACGGTCTTCGCGGCGTAGACGGAAGACATGCGTCAGTTGATCGGCAAGGGCGCCGCCCATCTGCACCGCCGTACCCTCACGTCCCACAGATGCACCGAAGAGGTGGGAAACCACGGTTCCGATCAGCACCATCGGCACCATGCGCAAAGGCACTATCTTCTTAGGATCATGGATCTCATCGATGATCAGGTTGTTTCCGGCATCAACGGGTTTGCCTATCAAGTGATACGCAAGTCCCACGGCGAAGCCAGCCACTGGCAGGAGCCAGATCACCCAAGGATGGGTTTCTCGCCACTGGGTGGCATGATCCAAGGAAAGGAGGAATAACGCAGAAGCAGAGCCTGCCAAAAGAGCTACTAGGCCAGCGAGCGCAAGCCATTTCGCTATATAGGGCAGTAAGTCGAGTTGTTCAGGTCGTCGAAATTTAGACATTTGGCCAGCCACAAAAATGTAAGTGGGCCTGACCAAAAAGGGATTCTGAGCGCGAACGCCTACAGACCTGGTTTGATCAGGTTTCTGTAGGCATCATCAGCTGCTACGGGCGCAGCGGTTGGTTAATGGAGGAATGCCATCTCCAATCCGTCGATCTTATCTAGCTCCGCTCAAAATGTAAAATCATGTTACGGAGCTATTAAACACAGGAAGATTTCCTGAAGCCTTGCCTGGTAAAAGGATGCCGGACTAGGTGGTTTTTTTGCCGACGAAGCCCATTTCAATTGGAGTCTTTATGTAAAACACCGAGATTTCCTCAAGCTCCAATTGCTTGAACAACCGTTCAGACTCGTCCTCGGTGATAGCCATGCGAATCTCGGTAGGCTGATCCGCTAGTTCAAAAAAATGCGAGGAGTGGAGCCGACCGGTATGCCCAAAACCCTCGATACCCGTAGATAGGGTCGCACCACGTAGTCCCATTTCTTTCGCCAAATCTACGATCCAGTCGCCGAGCATCTTTCCCTGATAACGACGGTTCTGTTGGGTAAAGAAAATCACCAGAAAACCTTTCATTTCCATCTCCTCAACGCGTGCCAATCATTTGATAGGACAGAAGCCCGGCAGCCGTCATCGCCAGCGAGCCCACGACGTGCAATGAAACCGAACCAAGCGCCCACAGCAGCCTGCCTTCCTGGATCAGGGCAACTGTTTCTGCCGAAAAGGTAGAAAAGGTGGTAAGTCCGCCACAGAATCCCGTGATGATCAGCAGACGCCACTCAGGACTCAGGGTGGGGGATGCGGCTAAAAACGCGATAGCTAGGCCAATGATGTAGCCCCCAACCATGTTCGCAACCACTGTGCCTGGGGGAATCGTAGGAAACAGAGCGTTTAGCTTCATGCCCAAGAGCCAGCGCAACCAGGCACCAAGTGACGCGCCAACGGCGATAATTACAAGTGATTTCAGCATGGTGGGCTCACCCCGTCAGACCTAGGCCAAACAGCTCGCAGGTAAGCACAACAAGGGAGTGGCGACTGTGGTAGTAGGATCATAATCCTGTCCTAGATTGGGGACAGGAGGCGGATACACCTACGCACCCTGTCCAGGGTTCACGTAGGCATCATCAGCACGAAGGCGGTTAAAGGAGGAATGCCATCTCCTGATTACAATCTAGCAGCAAAATTGCGAAACGCGGCATCTCATGACTAACCACGTTCGACCCATTTCAGCCAATGTTGACCGGCGGCAATGGGTCGCTTTCTGCCTCTCGCAACGGGCAGAAATCGGCCGATTCTGTTGAAAAAGTCGACCCGGGCTGGCGGTCCATGCATTGAGCGGTGAAAACGTCATTTTTGCACGCTGCTACGTGAAATCTGAGTCCGTACCCTCTGCTCAAAATATGGATTTCAATCTCAGACGCGTACTTTTCTTTCGTGAAAGCCGAGACCGACTTTTTCAACAGAATCGGCCAATAGCTGCCGCTCACGACAGTTTCAGCCAGAATCGGTCAATCACGAATGGTTGGTTCTAATCTATAACTCGTGAGGACGTCTACAGAACCTAGGTCGTTCTAGGTAAATTGACAGCACTACTTCCATAAAGGCAGGTACCTGAAGCAATGACACGCCTCAGGTAATACAGCGTCAAAATCTTGTTTTGTCGTCCAGGCTTAACTCTTTAGCAGCCTAGAACACTCGCCCCCCCTTAAACGGATTTTTATTTATTTTCTAGACTTTACTGTAGAGTTGTCACGCTCAGTTTTCAATAACTGAAGAGCTTCATTCGCAGTGTAGAAGTCGGAAGGAAGCCAGAATTTTTTTGAAGCTTCTTCCAATGACAATATTTTTGCAGGCTCGGCAGCTTCATCAGATGTCTCATCGTCTATGAAAACATTGGAAAATTTATTTTTCCATGTTCCTGGTTGCTTTTCCAACAATTCTATTTTATTGAGATAATACTCACCAGCGGCGGAGATGACAGGTTGAGGTTGAGATATAAAATTTTTTATCCTCGAAACTATACACCCAGACCATTCAGAATCCGCTATCAACGCTTCCCTGAGATGGTTCAACAGGAGAAAAAGTCGAGAGGGGTTTTTCGTCTTCTCAAAATATTCTTCAGCGTGGTCGTAGTACGCCTTACCTAGATCAAACTCTCCCGTCCTATAAGCAAGCATACCAATATTAGCTATGGCATGAGCCGCTTCGCTTTTATCCGGGCCATGCATTATAGCTCTAAGAGTGCGCGTGACCTTTTCTAAGGTTTTACTATCTACTGAAGAGGCGTATCCCAAGGTACTGATCTGAGCAAATAAATAATTTAATTTTAGAACGATATCCCTAGGATTGGCTTTTAGAGCGATGTTGGCGGATCTAAGTAGTAACGGCATGTCATTAACAATTGATGCTAGGTATGTGATTGCGCGCGGAGGAGAAACGGAATAAGGTTCTTCTTTCCACCAGGCATCAGCGTGTTTTAGAGCTAACTGCATATTTTTCTTTTCATACGCTTCCCAGTATTTTGCTTCATAGGCGTTGTTGGAATGAGCAAGAGTCGCCTCTATTTGCTTTCCAAACCCTAGCTTGTACGAGCGATCTGCCCACTTTATTTGTGCCAAAGAGTTACTGGTTGGTGAAATCAGAGACTGTTTAAAAAAAGCACGAGCTTTCTTGTCAGCACCCCCCAAAATTTCTGAAGTGGCGATTGAGCTCGATAGCTCAGATAAATGAATTGGATTTATTGATGCCGTGACGAGCTTTTTAGCCTGATTCCAATTCTTTAATGGTCGCCCTGCCAACCTCGCCACCGCTAATTCCGTAGACAGTAACCAAGGATCAGATCGCAAGTTTTCATTTAACAATAATACTCGATGCGCTTTCCCTAGCTCCTCATAGTGCACAAATAATCTAGCCGCCATACGGGATATCCAACGATGGTTATTGGAATATCGCAGCGCTACCCACATTGCTTTTTCTGATTTCTCTCTTTCATTTATTACGGTATATGCACGAGCCAAATCAACCCATGCGATTGGATTTTGCGGCATATTGATCAGTCTCGATCGTAAAGCGGCAATTTCATTTAGATGATTGAGGTGAGTATCAAGCGGTTTGAGGCCTAACACTTTTCGACTGATTGCTTCTAAAGCAGGAAGCTTTTCCTTTGAGCTAATAACATACTCTGCGGCAATGATCGAAAGCTCCGACTTCCCCTCGAGCATCGAGGCATTCAATAGGTCTGCGGCTGTTCCAAGGTTCTTATTGCTAAGAAAATCCGCTAGTACAGTTTCCGATTGAGCCTCCGCCTTAATCTGAGAAACCTGCTTTTTCACCGCGAGCAACTCAGGCGACTTAGCAGCTTCGTAAGATGGTTTCCAAATAGGAATTATATCGCGTTTTAAACCGAGTGGGTTCATTGTGAATCTGCCTGCTTGCTTGACGTGTTTCTAGCCTCAATACTGGCTCTCAGAATCAGTCGTTGGAGTTCGCTAACGAATCGATCAAGGCCTAAAGTGGGAACTGACTGCCTAAGTGTTTTTCGACACCCGCGCTGAGTATAATCCGGCGTTCCGCACTGCCTTATTATATCTATCAAACTACTGCTCAGCCACTCAGGGCATAGTTTTTCCCAATCTATTAACGCCTCGTCAAACGCGTTTATAAAGAAAGGTAATGAATTTGAATAAGAAGATGACTCCCCTTGCCACGCGAAAGGCTTAACATGGTTAGGAAGTCTACTAATAAGCTCTAGATTGACCGTCGTCCCAAAAAAAACAAATGTAACTACAGAAGCAAACTGATAAAGGTCGCAACGCATGCGCCGATCCATCCAGTCAACTAGCGGATGCTGAAATAGCTGCTCCGGCGGTGCGTAATTCCAATCGCCTGCAATGCTACTGGAGTCATGCAAACTTGGAAGATCCTGACTGCTCGCCCTGCCAAGATCGCCAACTTTAGCCATTTCATTACCAAAAACCATTACATTGGATGGTTTAAGATCTTGATGAGCCACCTTTGCCTTATGCAGCTGTAGTATGCCTGACGCTACATCCTTGAGATAAGTAAGCTTTAGTGCCATATCAATCGCAAGTGTTTTTCCTATATATCCGCGTACATCTCCGCCGTCCGCCAACTCCATAATCATGTATGGAATTTGGAAAATTTGTTCGTTCTCGAGTCTTGGAACAATTGCTTGTCCATGGGCCAGGATTTTGACAACACGTCTCATTTTGGCACCTAAGCACAAATCGTGCAATGCAGTCTCAAAGTTGAAAGCTTGAGCCTGTTCTTGCAACGCCGTTATTAGCGTTTTTCCCTGTTGCGCTGCTATTTGAAGTGCTTTAACAATATCAAATGCTTTTAAGAAGGCTTCTTGGCCATTTCTACGAACCTCATAGGATACAGAAAAGAAACCACCTGAGCCGCCGCCCTCTGAACCTGTGACAATTCTTTTGCCTACTATCCAACCATCCTCAAGATCAATACCCTCTAAGCGATAAGCGGCGTTCGGTTCATCGTTCATAGTGCCCCCTAAGATTGATCTTTACGAGAGCATATACCAACCATGCGAAATGGCGTAATGGCACCATGCTCTGTTACTCGGATTATTCATCTCGACTTGTCCGTAAATCCTCATAACCTCCTGAAATTCCTATATTTAATTCTTTCACTGGTGTGGGGCACGTAAATCCTTCGATTAAAGCTGTTTTATAGTGACAGTTTCTTCTGTTACGGACCCTTGCCTTCGTACTCGACTCTGGCCACAAAAACGCCTCTAGCGAACGTCCGCTCATGGCCGGTTTCTGCCTGTCGTGACCGGCAGAAGTCGACCGATTCTGTTGAAAAAGTCGACCCGGGCTGGCGGTCCATGCATTGAGCGGTGAAAACGTCATTTTTGCACGCTGCTACGTGAAATCTGAGTCCTGTACCCTCTGCTCAAAATATGGATTTCAATCTCAGACGCGTACTTTTCTTTCGTGAAAGCCGAGACCGACTTTTTCAACAGAATCGACCCATTGCGGCCATTCACCGCACCGATGTGGATGTCAGCTCTGCTGATTGCGGACTTTGCTCATGAATGAAGTGTTCCTCAGTCTGAGCTCGACATCTGCTCATTGGTGCAGTGACGCAAATCAAGCTCAAGTCGCAGGGTTAGTCCCAGAAGGTCGGTATTTCTGATTGGGTTTCGCCTTGAAATTCCGTTATAAATCTCAAGGGAGGGCTCGTCGAGAGACTGGGGTTGGTCAGGCCAGGCGGCACGGCGCAATCGCGCCCTCGCATGTATCTGCAACCACACAATTTCGTTGGTTGCTTCAACCTGACGTCTATGGATAGATATGACCGACAAAGCACCTACCTCAGTCACTTCTGGGAGCATTACCCTCAGCCACGTCGAACTCTGTCAGTTTCGACGCCTTACCAGAGTCAAGCTCGACGTCGACGAAAAAACCACGATTCTTGTTGGAGCCAACAACAGTGGGAAGACGTCAATCCTAACCGCACTTCGCCAGTTCCTCTCGGATGCGCCGACGTTTGGGGCATTCGATATCAGCCTATCGCAGTGGCCTGCTCTGAGAGCCCTAGGGAAACTCTGGGAAGGCTTGGCCGAGGATCCTGCAACAGCTGATTCGTCCGTCGACGACTGGGACGCTCAGCTCGTGACGCTACGATCTTCAATGCCAACGTTGGACCTCTGGCTCAATGCCGAGGAAGGGATGTATCACTTCGTCGCACCCTTCCTTTCGAAATTCAACTGGACAGGTGGTGCGGTCGGCGTTCGCCTTCGGTTGGAGCCGGCCTCGTCTGTTGACGAACTGCAGCGACTTGCGTGGCGCTATCGTGAGGCCCGGGCTCCTGTGAAGGACTTGGACAAAGCCTCGCACGCCTGGCCCATCGATCTTCTGGACTTCTGGCTCCGGTACCCTAGTGACCTTGGTCGCGTTCAGGTTTACAAGCTGGACGCGGAGAACAACCCCATCGAGAAGGGTAAGGTGTACAAGGCTCAAGTTCTGGCATCCAACGCGACGCCTGTTGACCGAACCCACCTTTCCCGGCTTGTTCGAGTGGACTTCGTACCGGCGCAGCGTGGGTTAGGCACTGAAGAAGCGGACACGCGTTCCGGATCCGGTCCGCATCGTGTGGGCCTCTTCTCCAATCAGTTGTTGAAGTTTGCGCGACAGCATCTGAACATCGCTGCCACTGGTCATGGGCATCGTGCTGATCTAGTCGAAGCGGTCGCGAACGCTCAGGCCGACCTCGACCAGAAGATTCGAGATGCTCTAGCTCCGTCGGTTGAGGACGTCAAGATTCTGGGATATCCCGGTCTCCATGACCCGCACGAAATTCACTTCCGCACGCGCATTCAAACCGCGGATCTCCTCGACCACGGTACGGCAGTTCAGTACCGCATGAGCAAGGACTCTGTGGATGATCTGCTGCCGGAATACTCAATCGGCCTTGGTTATCAAAACCTTCAGTCCTTGAGTTATCAGTTGGTGTCGTTTAAGGCGGCGCGGCTGAATCCTACAAAGGGCTCGCCTGCGCCAGTCCATATTGTGATGATTGAAGAGCCCGAGGCGCACCTACATGTCCAGGTCCAGCGCATCTTTTCGGATAAAGCGCACAAACTAATCAGTCCGACGGCAACAGAACCTGGCTCGTTGAAGAGTCAATTACTCATCAGTACGCACTCTAGTCACCTGGCGCATGCGCAGAGCTTTGCTCACCTGCGGTACCTGCGGCGCGTTGCCAAGTCAAAAACTGTGGCGATGCCCAGCACGGAAATTGTGAATATGGGTGACGTTTTTGGTGACGATGACGATACGCGGATCTTCGCCGAGAGATACTTCCGTGTGCAGCACACGGATCTTCTGTTCGCAGATGCGGCAGTTTTCGTTGAGGGGACGGCGGAGCGTATGCTGGTTCCTCTATTCATAGAACGACAGTTCGGAGCGCTGAGCAGTCGGTACGTGTCGCTCCTTGATATCGGCGGTAGCCACGCTCATCGGCTTCGCCCGCTGGTGGAGCGTCTGAGAATTCCAACGGTGATCATTACTGATATTGACCCCGTGCAAGAGTCTTCAGACGCTAACAGCAAAATCACTCTTACTGCTGTCGCCAATGAAGGGCAACCAGGGCTGAAGTGTGGGAACGCGACGCTTAGGACATGGCACCCTAAGTGCACTGAGCTCGATGATTTCAAGGAACCCCAAGAGGCCCGTTTAGTCTGGAGCGAGGTGGCTGACTGCAAGGTCAGATTCACGTGGCAGTTACCTGTGAAAGAGGCTGATAACTGTTGGCCGAGTTCCTTCGAAGACTCCCTGATCCTTTCAAACATTTCATGGTTCAAGGAGTTGGGTAAGGAGAAGTTCAGCCCAGAGGGGGTGAAGATAAAGAAGCCTACTGGAGCACTTGGCAAGGTCGTGACAACAGTGACCGGCGCGGAATCCAATGCCGATTTGGCGAAAAAGCTCCACACGCTGATGCATGGTAAGTTCAGCAAAGGAGACTTTTCTGCAACGATTTTCGAGAAAATTGCTTCGGGTGAAGTCATTACTTGCCCGAAATATATCGCTGACGCACTTGAATGGCTCCAAGAGCAGCTCAATCTTGAATCGGAGGTTTACCTGTGAGCGTCGGGTTGATTCGCAATGGTAATGAGCGCGATGCTGGTGTCGTCGAGGAAATCTGTGGCTATCTTACGGAAAAGCCAGGTCGCAGCTTCTTCCTGTTTGCAGGCGCGGGATCCGGGAAGACTAGGACGTTAGTTGAGGTTCTACGTCGGCTCACGGGTGTGGTTCCCCATGACTCTGGGGGTGAACTCGCGAGAAACCTTCGGCTACTTGGTCGTTCTATTCGAGTGATTACGTTCACCAAGAATGCTGTCTCCGTAATCAACGGACGCTTGGGTAATAACGACCTTGTTAATGTCTCGACCATTCACTCCTTCTGCTGGGAGTTGATTGGTGGGTTTGACGACGACATTAGAGAGGCCCTTATCGCAGTCAAGACGAAGCAATTGGAACGGGAGAGGCTCGAAGCCTCCCAGAAGGTAAGAGGGATCAGCGCCACTGATGAAACAAACTTCGCAGAGATTGAGCAGGACATCGAAGAATTTCGTACTACTGAGAAGTTCATCTACCACCCGGACCGGAACAGGTATGGTTCAGGGGCAATCCAACATAGACACGTTCTGGATGCCGCGTCTTGGCTGCTGGCGAACAGGCCGACTCTCCGAACCATATTAAGAGACCGTCATCCGATAGTCCTCATCGACGAGTCGCAAGACACAATGAAGGGCGTCCTAGATGCGTTGATGGAGGTTGCCACTCCACAGGGGAACGGACTTACTTTGGGGTTGTTGGGTGACCATCGGCAACGAATCTACACGGATGGCCATTTAGACCTGCCTGGACTGGTGCCAGAAGGGTGGGGTCGTCCCGAGCTGCAGATGAACCATCGCAGCCAACAGCGAATCGTTGCGCTGATAAACAAGATTTGGGAGGCGGAGCATGAGGGCCGCACGCAGCAACCTACTGGTGTCAAACAGCATCCACGTACGGAAAAAACTGGCGGAGTTGTACGAGTGTTTGTGGGGGATGCGAAGCTCGGCTCTGATGAGAAAGTAAAGAAGGAGGAACTGTGCGCCGAGCTCATGGCTGACGCAACTTCATCTACCGTCTGGAGAACGCGGGGACACCAAATCCTTGCGCTTGAGCACAAGCTTGTCGCCACTCGCGGGGGGTTTCTCCAAGCTTACCGAGCCATGGATCTCCTAGACCCTAACGCTGCGGCGCCACAGGGAAGCGGTGAGAACAAAGGCCCAACCGTAGCGCGGCTGTTGTTAGAGGAATTGATGGAACTAGCTGCTTGCGTCGAAGCTGACGGATGCATCAACGAGTTTGCGGCTACGGAGGTTCTGAGACGGAATGGCAGCCTGAATTCTTTGCCAGAGGATGGTGCGACTAGACGATTGCGCACGATGGAAATGCTCCAAGCTATCTCGAGCTTTGCGACGGTCAGTTCCAAACCCAGTGCCACGGTGAGGGAGATTCTGGAGTCAGTGTTGGAAGCGCGACTGTTCGAAGTAGATTCTCGTTTAGTGGCAGCCTTCAGTGACAATTCGCCCGCGCCTGCTGCGCCTCCTCCGCGCACAAAGGAACCGTCGGAGACTCGAATGCGACGCGGATGGTGTGCTCTATTTGCTGCCCCTTGGGAGGAGCTAGCGCGCTACCGAAACTACTTAGCCGGAAAAACAGACCTCGCCACGCATCAGGTCGTAAAGGGTTCCGAGTTTCCTCACGTGATGGTCGTGATGGACGACAGTGAAGCAGGTAGCTTCCAAATCTCTTACGACAAGTTGTTTGGTGCGAAGGATCTCAGCAAAAATGACGTGAGCAACGTCGATGCTAAGAAGGAGACAACCATTGACCGAAGCTTGAGGCTCTTGTACGTCACCTGCAGCCGGGCGCGCGAGAGCTTGGCGCTAGTGCTCTGGTCGGAAAACCCAGACGCTGCGCTGGAGAGCATCAGAAAGAGCAAGTGGTTCATAGAGGAGGAGGTGTTGCCTGTGCCATGAAGGGAAAAATAGACTACCGCCCCGTGAGCGCTGGCGGCTGACACCGATCCTGCACTTCCGCTTTCAGCCTGAAGCGACTACTTCGCTGTTCACCACGAAGGTCTGCTCTTGGCCGATTCCGCCGCGCACGGCTGACCGCTACCGGCCTAAAAACTAGCCTCTCAAGCCTGCGCTCACCCAACTTTCAGTCAGCGTAATTGTTTAGCTTCTTCCCCAATCGCCTGCACCGCCTTGGACGATGGTCAACCCCAGCCCTGCTTCCAGGTCATTTCCACGGCTATGGAATCGCTCGAAGAGTCGATCACGCTCTGTTTCGTCTATTTTCCCCTCCTAAGACAATGAGATGAAACTTGGGCGCATCCGACTTTGTCGTACGTTTGCACGAGTGCGAGCACGCAACTTGATCGATCACATCAGACGGTGATGGGCGAGGATCGTGTACCAGGAAGTGGTGTAACTCATCATGGCTCTGGCCACTGAGTTTGCCGTTTAGTTGATCACGGCCGACAGCTTGGCCTGCGGATTATCGCTGACCGCCTCGAAAGCCTCCAACTGCATATAGCGCCGTTGCAGGCACCACTCGTCGTTCTGCTCCAGCAGCATCGCCCCGACCAGCCGTGTAATGGCTGGATCGTTCGGGAAGATACCCACCACTTCCGTACGGCGCTTGATCTCGACGTTGAGCCGTTCCAGCGGGTTCGTGCTGTGCAACTGTTGCCGGTGCGCCTTAGGGAACGCCATGTGGGCCAGCACTTCATCCTCGCAGCCGTCCATGAGTACGGCGACCTTGGGGTACTTTTCCCGTAACTGATCCGCTACCAGGCGCCATTGCTGATGGCATTCGGTTCGGCTGTCCTGGGCGAACACCTTGCGCAGCAAGGCCGCCGCCATGGTGCGCTTGGGCCATGGCGTTGCGCATGAAGTATACCCGGCAGCGTTGCCAGGTCGCATGAAACACTTTGAATACGGCCGCTTTGAGCCCTTCGTGGGCATCAGAGATCACCAGCTTTACACCGCGCAAGCCACGTCGCATCAGGCTTCGCAGGAAGTCCGTCCAGAATGGCTCAGCTTCCGAGGGACCGACGCGCATGCCCAGGATTTCCCGGCCACCATTGGTGTTCACCGCCACGGCGATTATGACGGCGACCGACACAATACGCCCGGCCTCCCGTACTTTGACGTAGGTGGCATCTATCCAGAGGTAGGGCCAGTCACCTTCAAGTGGGCGATCCAGGAGCGCGTTGACACGCTCGTCAATCTCGCCGGCCAGTCGCGAGACCTGGCTCTTGGAGATACCGGTCATGCCCATGGCCTTGACCAACTCGTCTACGGAGCGAGTTGAAACACCCTGGATATAGGCTTCCTGAATCACTGCGGCCATGGCTTTCTCGGCGGTGCGCCGAGGTTCAAGGAAGCCAGGGAAATAGCTGCCTTGGCGCAGCTTGGGGATCTTGAGATCAACGTCTCCGGCGCGGGTTTGCCACAGGCGATCCCGATAGCCGTTGCGGCTGTTCACCCGGTCTGGGCTTTTGACGTCGAAGCCGGCGCCGCAGAGGCCTTCGACATCGAGCTCCATCATGCGCTGGGCAACGAACTGAATCATTTGCTTGAGCAGATCGGCGTCTGCCCCTTTCTCAACCAGCTCGGTCAATGCGATAGTGGATTTGGTCATCGTGGTTTTCCTGGTGTTCGTTAGGTCTTCGCAAACACAACGTTAGCCAAAAACCACGATGACCAACCTCTTTCGCCCGCAGGGCGCCTTCGGTTGGTTCAGTTACACCACTTCCTGGGACACGATCGGTCAGTCGGATTCAAGGCTAGCTTTCATCAATGGTCTCAGCATGAGGGGTGCCAGATGAGCATCGACAAAACGACTAAACTGACCAGTACCCGTAGTGAAGAAAACGCGAACCTACTACTCCGGGTCGGATGGACGCTTTTGCTCGTGGCTGACCGCCAGGAAGGCGCCTACCAATGGCTGCTTTATCAATTCGGATGGCAGCGGGAGGGTGAACCGCCTGAAATCACTTTTACCGGTGTTGAGGGTGGCCCAGATCCATTCTGATCATGTCGGATAAAGGAAGACGATCCAAAATGGGCATAGCAAATGGCCGAATTCCGATATGGCGAAAGGTATTGAAAAACAGGCGGTTGCATTGCACTTGACCACCTGTTTGCATTCGACTTGACCAATTGCATTCGTATTGACCACCATAGACGTATTCTGGATGCTCTTACGCCCGTTTGCGACTTTTTACCCTTCGCATCGATTCGCCCCTCAGTTCGATGACATGGGACTTGTGAACGATACGGTCAAGAATTGCGTCGGCAATCGTGGGGTCAGAGAACAGGTCATACCATTTTTCTTTCGGGTACTGGCTTGTGATCAGCAATGACCCGTTCTGTGACTGCTGGTCGATAACGTCTAGGAGGAACGGGCCGAGTTGGGCGTCAATGCCACCGATGCCCAAATCGTCGATGATTAATAGTTCTGCGCGTATCAATTGCCGACGTAGTTTGGGCATGGTGTGGTCAGCGTAAGAAAGTGAGATCTCTTCAAAAAGCTTGCTGGCGGTGCGATACAGCGTCGCTCGCCCAAGGCGGCAGGCCTGGTTTCCGAGTGCGCAAGCGAGCCAAGTTTTGCCAGTGCCCGTGGCGCCTGTGATGATCACATTCTGACGTCGCGCTAACCATTCACACTCTCCGAGGGTCATGACAGTATTCCGGTCTATGCCTCGGGATGCTTTGAATTCAATGCTGTCCATTGTGGCTTCATTCTCACGAAGCCTCGCGGCCTTTAGCAAACGTCCAACCTTTCTGCTCTCACGCTCGCTATTTTCGGCGTCCATCATTAAACCAAGCCTTGTATCGAATGGTTCTTTCAGCAGCGCCGGTGTTTCAAGCTGTCGCTCGTAGGCCACGGCCATCCCGTGCAGACCAAGAGTCATGAGGTTTTGGGCAGTATCGAGGATTGACTTCATAGCGGCTCATCTCCTTGTGAGGCGTAGTATTCAGCACCGCGTATGTTGGTGTGTTCGACCAAGGGGGCGGATCTTTGGTAGTTGGGACGCAGGTCAGATTCGTTCCGAAGGATCGATCGTAGCCGCTCAGAACTCAGGATTTTCAAGCTGTTGGCATAGCCGCACGCGGATTCAAGGCGAGACGGCGTGATCGCACCCGTGCGAACGTCGCGTTTCAGGCCAATAACGGCCTTCAAACCTGTCGCGAAATCTTTCCTTAGATTGAGGTTGTCCTTCACGAAACGGAGTGTTTCCGGCCCGACAGTCTCAGCCCATACCATCAGCGCTTCCGGCTGGGAGTCTTGAAAATGGCTGTGATTCGGGGCCAAGTGCTCTCTGAGGGTGCTAGTGCCGCGCTGGCGATTGAGCTTGTGCGAGCCGATGACACGGCGTTGATGAAGGATTTCGAGCCAATCGTGTCGCACGCGTAAATCGACAAGAAGATTCGCAAAGTGATAAGGGACGGAGTAGCTGTGCTCTTCAAATTCTACGTGGTAGTCGCTGCCTACCCGAACCTGATACACCCACTGACTGTAGCTGTATCGCTGTTCTGGAAGGGGCTTGAGGGCTGGATAATCAAGCTCAAGGAAGCGGCTGGTTCTGCTCTTCGGGTACGTCCGTGTGATACGATTGTTTAGCTCATCGACCCAGTAGCTGATTTTCTCGTTGAGCTCTTCTAGGGAAAAAAACGTGCTCGCTCTCAGCCTTGCGAGAACGAACCTCTGTACCAGTTGAACGGCAATCTCACCTAGCGACTTGTCTTTCGGTTTACGCGGTCTGGCGGGGTAAATTTGAAATCCGTAGTGCTCAGAAAACTCGGCATAGGCACGATTTAAGGTCACCACATCTCTCGTGTTTTTAGTCACTGCTGACTTCAAATTATCAGGCACAACGAACCGGGGAACCCCGTCGAAGAACTCCAGGGCCAGAACGTTGCATCTGAGCCAGTCTGGGGTCGTTTGACTGTTCACAGCGGTGGCAAAAATGTATCCCGAGGCGCCTAGCGTTGCCACGAACACCTGGGCTTGGCTAATCGCTCCCGTGTCCGGGTTGGTCACGGGCATTGTCCTGCCACAAAAGTCCACGAAGCACTTGTCTCCGGGGAGGTGAATCTGTCGCATGCTCAGCTTTTGCCTATTGACCCACTCACGATAGAGTCGCGTGAACTGAGCATAAGACACGCCTTCTGGCTCGCTCGTACGAAACTCTTGCCATAGGAGCTCTAAGGTGATGTCAGGAAGTTTTAGCTCTTCATGGACGACGGGCCATGACGGGTAGACCTTCCTTTGAGATGAGGTTCTCTGCTCGGTATGCAGACGCTCCGCGAGCGCTTTGTCGTCAAGGTGCTTTAGCTCTTCCCAGCTTTGCCCGCACTGAGCCAACTGATCGCGAATGGTGCGAACAGTGTTGTGGGACACTTTGGCTAATAGACCAATCTTTCTATTCGAAAGCTTGGGGTCGCTCGCGAGACGTAGCACCTCGCGCTGCGTACCTATTGGCAGCCTCATATGTTCTCCTCGCGACAGGCATGTAAATGCCTCACAAGTCGCGCCGTGTGAAAATTGCAGACAAACGGAAGGTGGTCGACTTGACGCCGAACGCGAGGGAACACAGAATGATGGCGCATAGGGCTGAAAAACCTAATACCATCAAAAAAGCCTAGGGCTCCACCCCTGGGCTTTTTTGTGCTCCAAATCCACCGGCTAACTCCTAGCCTGGTCTCATTGCCATACTCCTCATATGCCTAGTTCATACGGTCTGCTGCCGTGCGCAGCGCTGCGTGGCAATCCAACATGCAACCTCTTTGGACAGGGCAAAGAAGCCCCGACGATTGGGCACCTCAAACAGGGGAACGTCGATAGTCCCGCGCTGTTTGGCTTTTCGAAACGCGTCATAGGACGCGTATCCCAACTCTCTCCACAGCGCACTGCCACCCACCATCAGGCCATATCGATCTTTGAGATCAAGCTCTAATTCGGATGCCAGATTTTGGATTTCAAGGGGCTCGCGCATCGCACTTAATGTCCGGTTTGGTCACAGTTAATAGTAATAAACTGCCCCCTTGCGCTCCAGCCGTAAGGCGTCTACATTTTTTACGGTACAAAGATCGATTGAGGATCTTTAAGTGTCTGATTTTAATAGAATTGCAAAAATTTATTCGGAGTTCGCAGACAGCTTGCGCAAATCAATTCCGGAAAATAGCACCCCCCGAAGCAACACGGTGAAAATGCTTGCTGTGGGCTATTGGTTTGAGGGCCTGAGGCAGCGGACAGGCCTCAAAACGGCCTATGCCCTTGAGCTGTACTTCGAAAAAGAGTCGTTTCGAAGAAATACGAATGGCACGATCCGGCATTACCGAAGCAAGTGGTCTAGGTACGAACAGAAAATTATCTCGCCCAAGGCCGAGACCTTGAGCAGAGTGGAGGTGCTAGCACCTGGATCCTCCCGCGACCTGAACCACCCCATATGGACGTTGATGAAAGAGATCTCCCGGAAACAGGAGATCAACTTCGACAGTTACTTCCGAACGCTAAACACCGAAGTCCAACTGGTGCTTTACCACAACACCAGCAACATGATTTGGGACAGTGTTCAGCGCGAGCCAATCACTCAAGTTCTACTCGAAAAACTCGAACGCAGGGCAAGCCTGGATGCCCTCGCTGCGCTGATCGCGATAGTGGTCGAAGCGGATCATCTTGGTCGAAAATCTGTTGCTATCAAGGCAGCAAACTCCCTACACAAAGTACTTCTGATGCTGGCGATGGAGCTTCAGGCGCGCGGGGTTGCCATTGGCCTAATCGATTGGCTGGCGCTCAACGTCTTACCTCTTGGCGTGCCTGCGCACTTGCAGATCTGGATGAACAGCGCTGACTACATCCACGCATCAGCCCATTTGAACACCATGGTTTACCAACATCCGGAAAGGCGCGGAAAAACCTTGCCTTGGAAGCTTCGTATCAGGCTGATGTGCAAGCTTCTTGCCGGGGATATGGGAATTGACGTTCTGCACGCAATGCGTCCGCAGTTCGAGTTGCGGGAAGACATCGGGGAAATCGCGGGCGAGTTGGTCGAGGAGTTTAAGAAGACGTCGGCACTCAGAACTTGGGGGTGGATGTGCATCGCTGATGGCACACCCCAGGTAGTGCCCCCCGTAGCGCTGCTGTAGCCTTCCCATCATTCGCTAGGCGAGTGGTCAAATCCAATGCAAATGCCTGGTCACGTCCGATGCAAACGACTGGTCAAGTCGAATGCAAACGGGTGGTCAAGTGGAGTGCAATTTCCCACGCCTTGCAGGCCGGGTGCGCGGCGCGGTTGTCGCGCAGCTTGAGGGCGTAGACGCCACCGGTTTTCAGCGGTTCGCCGAAGGGCACGATCAGGCTGCCACGGTCGATGGCGTCCCGGGCCAGGATCAGGTCGGTCATGGCCACACCCAGCCCACGGGCTGCGGCGTTCAGCGCCAGGTCGTCGAGGTTGAAGAGGATGTTCTTGTAGGTATGCGTCGGCCGATCGGGCTGGGCTTGCAACCAGGTGCTCCATTCCTGGCCATGGGGTGAACCGTGAATCAGCGCATGTCCGGCCAATTCATCGAGTGACGCGGGCGGTGCCAGGTTGCCTTCCAGCCGTGGCGCGCACACCGGAATCAGGTACTCGTCGAACAGGGGGGTCAGTGCCGGTTCATCCAGCCCCTTGGGCAAATACACCACGTAAGCATCGCAATCGCCGCCCAGCTCCGCGTTTTCCAGGTCCATGGCTTCAAAGCCCACGGTTTCTATGGACAGGCTCAGTGCTGGGTTGGCGGCATAAAAAGCGCTGAGCCGAGGCAGCAGCCAACGCACCGCCAGGGACACAAAGATGCGGATGCGAAAGGGGCGGTCCAGTGGTGCCGGGGTCAGGCGCTCTTGCAGGGCACCCAGGGACCTGAGCACTTCCAACGCCACATCAAGCACGTCCCGGCCCTGTTTGGTGAGGGACACCCGACGGCTGGTGCGCTCGAACAAGGGCACGGCGTAATGCTCTTCCAACTGCTGAATCTGCCGGCTCACTGCGCTCTGGGTCAGGTGCAGGCGCGTCGCGGCATCAGTGAAGCTGTTGGTCTCGGCCACATGGACCAATGTCTGCAGAGCCTGCAAGGACGGAAGGCGAAGTGGTTTATTCATGCGTTACCAGCATAGATGGATGAATTAATAACGTTCGTAACCTGGCTTTGATCTTCTTAGATTGTAGGTATGTAGCGCGGCCAGGGTGATGACAGCAATGCCTTGAGCGCATGGATTGTGAAGGAGTGGCAGGCATTGAACAATGTATGTGGCTGGATCGCCCTGGCGGGTGAATCGCCCCAGCGGCCAAAGCTGACAGGCTCGCAGAAAACCGACTGGCTGATTATCGGTGGTGGCATTACCGGTCTTTCGGCCGCCCATAGCCTGGCGCAGATGTTTCCCCAGCAGCGCATTGTGCTGCTCGATCGTCAGCGTGCGGCCCAGGGGGCATCGGCACGTAATTCGGGGTTTGTCGTCAGCCATGAATTGCCCTCGCTCGATGAACTGATCGGCCAGCCCGGCCATGACGGCTATCAACTCGCTTCGCGGATTGGCGTCGTCGCTGGCAAGGAGGTGCGCCAGCGGATTGCCGAGCTCGATATCGAGTGTGAATTCAGCGACGCCGGCTACCATTTTGCGGTTCACCAGCCACAGCATTTGGATCACAGCGAGCTACGCGTGGACACTCTCAATGCCGTGGGTGCCAGTGCTGTGTGCCTGGAGGGCGAAGCGTTGCAGCAACGCCTGGGCAGCGGCTTCTACCAGCGAGCCATCCATTGCGGCGGCAACGGCCTGTTGCAGCCGGCCAAGTATGTCAAAGGCCTGTTGGATCGGCTGCCGGCCCAGGTCGAGGTGTACGAGCACAGCAGTGTCGACGACCTGCAACCGATTGCCGGCAAGGGCTGGCGGGCGCAGACCGCTGGAGGAGAAATCACCGCCGCGCAAGTGCTGGTCTGCGTCGGGGCCTTCCTGCCTCGGGTCGGTCTGCACCGCAGCCGCACTTTTGCCTTGGAACTGAGCGCGAGTATCACTCGGCCCCTGACCGAGGAGCGCTGGAAAACGCTCCTCGACGATCAGGGCTGGGGCGTGCTCTCGACCCTGCCGGGCGGGGCCACGGTGCGCCTGTTGCCGGGCCGCCGCCTGTTGATTCGCAACACCGTCGAATATCGCCAGCGCGACCTCGATAGCACCGACTTGGCGGCTCGGCAGTACCAGCATCTGCTGGGACTGCAGAAACGTTTTCCCGGCATTACTTCGGCGGATATGCAGCACACCTGGACCGGGCACCTGAGTGCCACCCGTTCCGGCGAACCGTATTTCAGTCGTATCGCCGAGCGCCTGCACGGGGTGTCCGGCTGCAATGGCTCCGGGGTTGCGCGTGGCACGTTGTGGGGGCGCTTGCTGGTGGAAATGGCCGCTGGCGGCGACTCCCCGGTGCTCCGCGATGTGCTGGCCCAGGCCCGGCCCGGCTACCTGCCGCCGCGACCGCTGTTCGATATCGGTGCGACAGTGCGCATGGGCTGGGAAGTCCGGCGCGCCCGGCACGAGCGTTAACCGTCGCGGCGAGGTTCGCTGCAATACTAAAACAAGAGAGGGCGGCATCATGATCAAGCGCACAACCACGGCACTGTTAACCCTGGCTTTGTCGGCGGGGGGAGTGCAGGCGGCAGAGTCCGTCAGTATCGCCAACTGGAGTGGTTACATCGCTCCCGACACCCTGACCAACTTCACCGCTCAGACCGGGGTCCAGACGACTTACGATGTGATCGACAGCAACGAAACCACCGAAGCCAAGTTGATGACGGGTGGCAGTGGTTATGATCTAGTCAGCCCGTCCAACCACTTCCTGCCGCGGTTGATCCATGCCGAGGCGATCCAGCCGCTGGACCGGAGCAAACTGCCGAACTGGAAAAACCTCGATCCGAAGTTGATGAAGATCCTGGAGGCCAGCGATCCGGGCAACCGCTACGCGATTCCCTATATGTGGGTGACGACGGGCATCGGCTATAACGTCGACAAGATCAAGGCGATCTTCGGCAACACCGATATCACCCAATCCTGGCAGATGCTGTTCAAGCCGGAGAACATCGAAAAGCTCAAGCAGTGTGGCGTGGCCTTTCTCGATAACCCGACGCAGATGGTGCCGATCACCCTCAACGCTCTTGGGCTTGATCCCCACAGCGAGCAACCGGTGGATCTGAAACGCGCCGAGGCGGCGCTGCTGGCGATTCGTCCGTCGATCCTGTATTTCCATCAGTCCAAATATGTCAGCGACCTGGCCAACGGCAATATCTGCGTGGCCATCGGTTTCAGCGGCGACGTGTTGCAGGCCATGGCCACTGCCAAGCAGGCCAAGAGTGGGGTGAACCTCGGCTACAGCATTCCCAGGGAAGGTTCGACCGTGGCGGTGGACATGGTGGTGATTCCCAAGGGCGCACCGCATCTGGATAACGCCTACACCTATATGAACTACCTGCTGGACCCGAAGGTAATCGCCAATATCAGCAATGCCGTGCAGTACCCCAACGGCAACCTTGCATCGCTGCCATACATCGAACCGGAACTGCGCAACAATCCCGCGGCGTACCCAGCGCCTTCGGTGCTCGATACCCTGTTCACCATCAAGACCATGTCGCCTGCGGGGATGCGCCTGAGTACTCGTCTGTGGACGCGGGTTACCAGTGGGACATGATCTAGTCCCTGCAACAGCTTGAGTACGCCCTGGTGGTTGGCACCAGGGTAGTGGCTTTCTTTCCTCCGCCTTTTCCCGATTTTCGGTCAACTTTTTCGAGTATGGCCTTTTGTTATTACTGGTGACTCTCTAGAATCCGCTCCGCGCTCCGGCCATGGAGGCGCTATGCCATCAATTAGGGAAGTCGTCATGCAAATTGGAAAAATTCTGGGCTTGGCCCTGGTGCTGGGATTGAGTGGTTGCGCCAGCTTCACCAAGGACGAAGTGGCTCCGGTGAAGATGCCGTCGATGTCCAGCTATTCGAACAAGCCGAATGTCTATGTGGACTTCAAGTTCTACCAAGGTGTGCCAAAAAGCGCTTCCGCCGTTGAAGTTCCACAGGCGCGCGACATGCTCAAGCCTGAACTGCAAAAAGTGCTGAACGATTCCGGGCTCTTTGGGCGGGTCACGCTGGATGAGTTCCAGAAGCAGCCTGGTGATTACAACCTGCACCTCAAGGTTTACAACCATCCGGCGGGTGGTGGCCAACTGGTCATGGGCTTTATCAGTGGCCTCAGCCTTATGATCATTCCGGCAATGGCGACCGATCAATACACCATGAGTCTCGAAGCGGTTGACCAGCAAGGGCTGGCAGTCAGCAATGGGAGCAACCATGACTCGATCAATACCTGGATGGGGATCTGGTTTGTGCCTTTGATGGGCAACACTCCGAAAGCGGCGATCAGCGACACCTTCAGCCGCCAGGTCAATGCGCTGCTCAAGCAAATGGTCGAGAGCAATAGCCTGAAATACTCGGCACTTGATTCCGGCGTACCACGCGCCTGATAAACCAAGGGCCGCAATAGCGGCCCTTTTTTTGCCTTACTTCAAGGCCTGAATGAACTGCGGATCGCTGTACAAGGCTTTCAGCAAATCACGCACCATCGGATTGTAGGCATTGGCGGCGTTCGGAATCGCAATGGCTCCGATAAAATTGCTGCTCCACTCGTGATTCACGTCCTTGGTCGCGTCATAGACCACCTCATTGCCTTTAAGCAAGGTAAAGCGAGCAGAGAGTAGGCCTGTACCGGTACTGGCTCCGGCCGTCAGCTCATTCTTGACCAGCAATACATTCAGGTGCCGCTCCGCTTGAGGGTCCAGCAAGCCGGCTTTGCGCAACTCTTCGTTGATCGCGTCCTGGATATGCAAGGGGATGCTGCCACTCGGCGAGCGGATTGGGTTAGCCCGGACCGTCAGTGAGTCCTGGCCGGGGGCCGCCTTCACCTGGGTATTGCTGATGGGTTGCAGCGGTGGGGTTTGCTTAAGCTGTTGGACGTTTTCGTAGCTCGGTTCGTAGCGGGTCATGGTCACGCCACAACCTTGCAGCAGCAGTGCGAACAATGGAACCAACAGAAGGGACTTCTTCACGGCATATCCTTGCGTGAGTGTAGGGAGGCCGGATTATCGTTTGATGGCCTATAGCTATCAACCATGTTTCAGCTTTGGGTGGAAAAAAGGAAGGAAAGGGGAGCTGAGCTCCCCTTTTTCTGCCTACCTGTTCCCATCAGTTTGTGATTGCTGGTGGTTCCTCTTCCGGCAGCGAATCCACCTGCCGTTGAGCCAGCTCGATCAGATGCACCACGCCCATCGCCACCTTGCGATGGGGGCCGGTGAGGTTGTCGGTGTTTTCGTAGGCGGTGGCCGCAAGGTGAGAAAATTTCTCACGGGCGGCCTGAAAAACGGGGACACATATCACGCCGCTTATAATAGATTTTGTACGGACCTTTCGAATGGATAGAAAACACGATTCTGGATGCTTTTCTAGACCAAACTAAATCACGCCAGATTTTGCGTTGCAGGCAAGTATTGCCCCTATAAAGCGGGTTCAAGTTGAATGCTTTGTACTTTTGTGGTTCTACCCACCATGGATGGCTGACTTTTGGCTTGCAAAATACCTTGATAAACAATAATAAATCAGGAGGTGGTAATGACTACCGAACTTAAACGTGGGCTCAGTCAGCGGCATATAAATATGATCGCTGTAGGCTCTGCTATTGGGGTTGGCCTGTTTTTGGGGTCGGCAAACGCCATTGAAGCGGCTGGCCCTTCTATTGTTCTTGCTTATGCGCTGTGCGGCGCGGCGATACTGTTTGTCATTCGCGCACTTGGGGAGATGGCCGTGGCCAATCCTGTGGCAGGATCATTCAGCCGCTATGCACATATATATATTGGGCCGCTGGCGGGTTTTATAACCGGGTGGACCTACTGGTTTCTCTGGGCGGCTGACGGTATGGCCGAGCTCTCAGCAATATCTCTGTATATGAAGGCGTGGTATCCAAGTGTTCCAAGCTGGGTCTGGGCGTTTTCCGCGCTGATTATTATGCCTCCTTTCAATTTGATTGCGATCAAGGCCTTTGGCGAGTTTGAGTTCTGGGTCTGTCTCATAAAAATTGTCACCGTTTTCGTCATGCTGGCGTTGGGCATAAGCATGATTTTTTGGGGAGTGGGGGAATAGTGGTGTCGCGGTAGGAATTTCCAATATCTGGAGTCACGGTGGATTCTTCCCTAACGGAGGGATGGGCTGGCTTCTAGCGCTTCCAATGGTTGGGTTTGCCTACGTGGGGATTGAAATTATTGGCACGACCGCGGGCGAGGCAAAAAATCCGGAGGTGTCGCTCGCTCGAGCCGTAAATACTATTTTCTGGCGGGTGCTATTTTTTTATGTTGGTACGTTGATCGTTATTTTGGCTGTCATTCCGTGGACGGAAATTACCAGTTCCAGCAGCCCGTTTGTGATGGTCTTCGATAAAATGGGGATTCCTTCCGCTGCGGGAATAGTCAATTTTGCATTGTTGACGACTGCGTTATCTGCGCTTAACGCGGGTCTGTTTAGTAACGGTCGCATGCTTTTTAATTTGTCAGAGCAAGGGCAAGCGCCTGTCTGGATGCAGAAAGTGAATAAGGCAGGTATACCTGTAAACGCGGTATTGGTTTCGATTCTGACGCTGGTCGTGGGGGGCTTTCTAAATTACTTTGCACCAGAAAGCGTTTTTGTATGGATGACAGCCATAGCTACATTTGGTGCGATCTGGACGTGGGGCGTGATTTTGGTGTCGCACTATCGTTACAAAAAATACTTCGCTCTGCCGAATGGCAAGTTCAGGGCGCCATTATTTCCCTTTGGATCTATATTTGCCATTGGGTTTCTCCTGCTGATTTTCGTGGTGATGTTCTTCCAGGCCGATACACGGGTGGCGGTGATAGTAGGGCCTATTTGGCTGTTTATTATGACTGTTGTGTATTTTGCCTGCGGTCACCATAAAGTCGATTCGCTCAGCGTTGAGAGCACGCAGCGTGGTTAAGTAAACGTGGGGTTTGTCGGCTGCGAGCAATGGCGTAAATAAAATTACGCCATTGTTGTTGATGTGGAGAAATGTGTTTCGTACTACCGATCCCCGTTTGGGGTGGGGGTTTCCAATACTCGCACATCCAATGTGGCTTTAACACGATCCATAACGACGATGGTTCGAAACCATTTTACATTCGGGTTGTTGTAGAAAAGGCGTTGGGCGATTTCTTGAAATTCTCCCATGTCGGCGACGGTGAGAACTAATAAGAAATCCGCATCGCCGGTGACGTAATAGCACTGTTGGATTTCCGGGCCGGAGAAAGAAACCTTCATCACGTTTAAATCTGTGGCTTGTGTCCGGTCGGCATGAACCTCGACCACCAGGGTTATTATTTGGCCCACCTTGGTCGGATTGATGACCGCCGTGTTGGCGCAAATTACCCCGATTTTTTGTAGACGCTGAATACGTCGTTGGATGGAAGCGGAGGAGCGGTGGACCTGTTCGGAAAGTTTGCGTAGAGGCATAGTGTTGTCCCTTTGGAGGATGTCCAGAAGAGCCAGATCAAATGTATCCAGCGTAGTATCAACTTTCATATGAAAATACTTCCCGTTTTTCCGTCTAAAAATGATAGCACTTATATGCTTTGACGTAATAAATTACCACTGACACAGGTGAATCTGAAGGAGTTTTTATGCATTGGCACACAAAGCTTGTCCAGCCACAAACGCTCGCGCCAAAAGGGTTTAAGTCGTTAACTGTTCCAACCTATCGAGGCTCGACTGTTCTCTTCGAACGCCAAGCTGACGTTGTCGATCATTGGGAACAGCACGACGATCGTTATACTTATGGTCTTTATGGTACTCCAACTGCACTGGAACTCGGTGCACGCATTTGCCAACTGGAGAATGCTTATCACACCTTCGTGGTACCTGGCGGTCAAGCAGCAATCGCACTTGTCTATTTTGCTACCTGCCAGGCGGGCAGCCATGTATTAGTGCCTTACAATGCATATGGGCCAAATAAAGAAATGGCCAACGGGCTTCTGAAAAGGTTCGGTGTACATGTAGAATTTTATGATCCATTGATCGGAGAGGGCATCGCAGAACTCATCCGGCCTGAGACAGCCTTGATTTGGACGGAGAGTCCAGGGTCCGTCACAATGGAGGTTCAAGACATCCCGGGCATTTGCAAGGCGGCTAGTGCCCTTGGTGTGCCTGTCGCCATCGATAATACTTATTCCGCAGGAATATTGTTCGATGCCTTTGCTCAGGGTGTCAATATTAGCGTGCAAGCACTTACCAAGTATGTCGGTGGGCACAGTGATCTGCTTTTGGGCAGCGTTTCTGTCCGTGATGAACGAACGAAAATGGAGGTGGGGAGCAGCTTTAAGCAGCTGGGTTTGGCGGTATCTCCTGATGATTGCAGTCTGGCCTTGCGTGGGCTTCAAACCCTAGGTATTCGTATGGCGCACCTAGAGAAGTCGACGATTGAAATCGCAGAGTGGCTCGATAGAAACCAGGTGATTCAAACAGTATTTCACCCTGCTTTTCCATCGTGTCCCGGACATGAGTATTGGATCCGGGATTTTATCGGATCGGCAAGTGTATTCTCTGTTTTGTTCAGTGAGGAATACTCCGCCGATCAAGTCCTAAAATTTGTCGATGCACTTCGTCTGTTTAAAATTGGAATGAGTTGGGGCGGCGTCACCAGTTTGGCTCTGGTCTACCCTAAGCTGGATCGGCCGAATAAAGACTATGCCGGACGATTGGTACGACTCAATGTGGGCCTGGAGGACACGGCTGACCTGATCGCTGACTTGAAGCAAGCAATGGAAAAAATGGAAACCATCAGATCAGCAGGCAGTTGCGCGGGTATGAGGCGTTGATTTTGACGGCCTGGCGCAATCCCACCCATAAAAAAACCGGCCACTGAGGGCCGGTTTTTTTTTCTTCGTCGCGCTGTTCAGCAACGTCGGACTGGATTTGATTGGAGCGGGTAGAGGGAATCGAACCCTCAACTAAAGCTTGGGAAGCTTTCGTTTTGCCACTAAACTATACCCGCAGATAGAACGGCTGACTTTGTACCAGATGTGGCCGGGGATTTGAAGTTTTTCTTTGGAAATCTGTGTTTTAACGCGGGCGTCGGGTCGGCGGTAGTGCCGGGAAGGCCAATACCCTTCAGCAGGATCGAGCGTGGCTCCTGTCGGTGCTGGACTTGCCTGCGAGACTTCTGCTGGCCACTCGGGCCTCTTCGCTGGCAAGCCAGGCTCCTACAAGGGATTTGCGTTCATCGAGGGATTTGCGTTCGTTCGCCAGAACTGGGCAACCCCGCGATAGCCCACGTTCACATGGCCTGTGCATGGTGCTCCTGAACGTGTCGGTAGTACCGCGATCGACTTTCCTGGTGCGTCGGCTTGAGGAACTCCAGCAACGCATGACGGCTGTCGCGGCAGGCGGACTTGTGTTCCATGTCGAGAAAGTGCCCGGTGCTGCGGATCGTGGTGAAGTGGCTGTGGCGCACATGCTGGCCAAACTGCAGCGCATCCTTGGGCGAGGTGTATTCGTCCCATTCGCCATTCATGAACAGCACCGGTACTTCGATTCGTTTCGCTGCCGTCAGGTAGCACAGCCGGTCACTGTTGAGCACATGGCCGATATGGAAGTGCATCTGCTCGTATTCATGCTCGGCCAGGCTGCTGACATGCCGGTAGTTGTAGCGCTTGAACAGCGACGGCAAATGCTTGCCGATGGTGCTGTTGACCAGGTGGCCCATGCGGTCGCGGTCGCAGGCGCGGAGGTAGCCGACGCCCCGTTCCAGATAGTCGCGCATCGGTTCGCTGAGCACCGGCGAGAAGGAACTGATCACCGCCTTTTCGATCCGCCGTGGCTGATGCGCCAGGGCCACCAGGGTCGCCGCACTGCCCCAGGAAAAGGACATCACGTGCTCGGCGGCGAAGTGGTCGATCAACTCCAGGAGGATCTGCCCTTCGACTTCCTTGGTCAGCATTTTCTCGTGACGGTTGTGGGCCTTGGACTTGCCCGCGTAGGGCTGGTCGTAGCACACGACGTTATATTGCGGGTGCAGGTTCTTCACTGTCTGTGCAAACGACGCAGTGGTGGCCATCGAGCCGTTGACCAGGATGATGGTCTTTTCTGCGGCATCTGCGCGATAGAACTCCGTGTAAACCCGATACTGCCCCTGTATATCCAACACAGCAATTTCTGGCCTCATGTCAAAAGACTCCTGGCAAGCGGGTATGCGCGCAACGAACTGTGCACGAGCTATATGACAGGTAGGCATTCGCCTGGAATGTTGCAGGCCCATGTCGGTCCGTTGAAGCCTGGCCGACGGGTATTGTTATAGGCGGGCAATCTGCCGGAGAGCGAGAGCCGGTGGGCCTCGCAGCCGACAAAGAGTTTCTTGGAATAGTCATGTGACTCGTCAGTCATATTTTGGCTGACGGTCTGATTCAAGCAGGCATGTGCCGATTGTGCAAGGAACGATTTGTCATAACTCGGTGACTTCTGCTCAGCGGTCGTCGTCGCGCTCAGATCCGGTCGATTTCTTCGCTGCGTAGCGGGCGGTATTGTCCCGGGGCCAGTTGTTCATCCAGCACCAGCGGCCCCATGGCTTCACGGTGCAGGCGCAGGACCTTGTTGTCGAAGTGGCCGAACATGCGCTTGACCTGGTGATAACGGCCTTCGACGATGCTCAACCGGGCGCTGCGCGGGCCGAGCAACTCTAGCGTGGCGGGCTGGGTGGTGAGGTCTTCGAAGGCGAAATACAGGCCACGGGCGAAACTTTCGGCGTACTCGGGGCTGATGATTTGCTCCGTCTCCACGTAGTAGACCTTGGGCAGTTTGGTCTGCGGCTGGGTCAGCCGGCGCGACCACTGGCCATCGTTGGTCAGGATCATCAGCCCGGTGGTGTTGAAGTCCAGGCGGCCGGCGATGTGCAACTCGGCGGCTTCGGGTTCGTCGATCAGGTCGAGGACGGTGCGGTGCTCCGGGTCGCGGGTGGCACTGAC
Organism: Pseudomonas gingeri; assembly: GCF_013385425.1. Classification (GTDB taxonomy): domain Bacteria; phylum Pseudomonadota; class Gammaproteobacteria; order Pseudomonadales; family Pseudomonadaceae; genus Aquipseudomonas; species Aquipseudomonas gingeri_D. The sequence continues at coordinate 375,387 of NZ_JACAQA010000005.1, forward strand.
GCAGCCCTGGGGTTTGTGCAGCATGAAGTAGCGTGGCGGGCGGCCTGCCTGCAGCACGTCGTCGTCGACCTCGACCTGGCTGAACTCGCGAACTTCATGATGGGGATCGGCGACGATCAGGCCGTCGACCTTGATTCGTTTTTGCACCAGCAACAGGCGCACCTGCTGGCGGTTGAAGCGGGGCAGGTTGCTGAGGAAACGGTCAAGGCGCATGGCTGAAAACTTCGGGGTGGGCGAGCATTTTAGGTTATGGCGCAGGGGTTGGGGGTGCCTTCAGTTGCTCGTCCACTTGCGCGCAACGCGGACACAGGCAGGCGGCGTTGCGCAGTTCGTCGGGCAGGGCTTCGAGTATCGCCGGGTCGATGCTGACGTTGTAGCACCAGCAGGGCCGGTCGGCTGTGCGCGGGTCGGCCAGGGTGCAGTCATTGCGTGCACCGCAGGCCGGGCAGAGGCCGGGGTCATTCATGGGCGGATTTCGACAGGTCGCTGCAGACGCGGTTGCGTCCGCTCTGTTTGGCCCGGTACAGCGCATGATCGGCCCGGGCCAGCAGGCTGTGCAGGGTGTCGTCAGGTTGCAGCGAGGTCAGGCCGATGCTGACGGTTAGTTGCAGGTTTTGGCTGTTGTAGCTGTAGCGTTGTTGTTCGATATGCTGGCGAATTTTCTCGGCGATCAGTTGGGCATTGGCGCCGTCGGTGTCCTTGAGCAGGACAATGAATTCCTCGCCACCCCAGCGGCAAATGATTTCCGACTGACGCAGGCAGCCTTCCAGGTCCCGGGCAAATCCACTCAGTACGGCATCGCCGGCAAGGTGGCCGTGGCTATCGTTGAGTTGCTTGAAGTGATCCAGATCCAGCAGCAGCGCGGTCAGCGGCTTGGGTTCGCGGTGAGCCTCGTGCAAAGCCTGGGCCGCCAGCAGGTCGAAGCCCCGGCGGTTGGGCAGGCCGGTGAGGCTGTCGAGGGTCGCCAGGGCCTGGATCTTGCGCTGATAGCGATGGATCACGCGGTTGAGCAGGGCCAGCACGATCAGGGTCACCACCAGGCAGATCAGCAGGTTCAGGTACAGCGACTGGCGAATCCCGCTGAGGGCGCCGTCTTCGCGCTTGTCGACGAACAGGTACCAATTCAGCTCTGGAATAAAGCGCACATTGAGGAAGTGCTCCTTGCCGTCCGGCTCCGTGTACTCGTAGCTGCCATCGTGGGGCTTGGGCAGCTTGGCCTGCAGGTTCTTCATGCTCGCCAGGTCGTTCAGCGACTGCCCGGCCCGGGCACCTTCGGGGCCGCCGTCGGCGCCGGTCAGTACGAGGCGGCCGAAGGTGTCGACGAAGTACACGCTGCGCTGGTAGCGCTGCTGGTACTTGTCCATCAGCTTGACCACCGCGTCCACGGTCAGGCCGACACCCGCCGCGCCGATAAAGTGCTCGTCGTAGTCGAAGACCTTGTAATTGATGAAGAAGGTCAGGCGGTTATTGTTGGCGGTGTCCGGATCGACATTGATCTCGTAGGGCGCCTGCATGTCCCGCACGCGGAAATACCAGAGGTCGTTGGGGTCGTCGATGCGGATTTTCTTCAACACGCCCTTGGCCTGGTAGTAGGTCAGGTTGCTGGCGGATATGAAGAAGGCGGTGTAGGTGCCGTAGTGGGTCATGACCTCGTTGAGGTAGCGGGTCATCTGCTGCGGGTCGCGTTCGCCGGCCACCACCCAGTCACGCATGAAGGTGTCGCGGGCCATCATCGAGGAAATCAGCACCGGGCGGACCAGGTCCTTCTGGATTTCCGAGTAGACCGTGTCGGAGGTCAGGGGCAGTTCGGTGTTGACGATACCGTCGCGGATCGAGGCGCGCGAGGCATAGTAGCTGAGCAGGGAGGTGGCGAGGAAACCGCTGGCGAGCAGGGCGATCAGCGTCAGGATCAGCGAGCGTTGCGAGTAGAGTACTGAGCGAAGCGGCATGACGATTCCGTAGGCGGGTTCCCGATGGACGCATTCTAGTGGCACGGATAAAAAATGCCTGCACATTTTGCAGGGAGTTCGGGCGTCCCGACCACGGCTTGCTGAATGCTTCCGTATAGGCGGTGGCGGTCTACGCTCATGTGCGACCAACACGAATGAGGGCTGCATCATGGGGTTTGCTTTAACACGGGCCTTGTCAGGCTGTTTGATGTTGCTGTGCCTGGGGTCGGCGCTGGCGGCGACCGCACCGGCGGATAAAGCGCCGGCGGCCAAGGCACTGTTGGAAAAGGCCGTGGCTTATTACCGCGACCAGGGCGACAAGGCATTCGCGGCGTTCAGTCGCCAGGGCGAGTTCGTCGATCAGGACCGCTATGTGTTTGTGGTCGACACCCGAGGGGTGATGCTGGCCAGCGGTGGGCCGTCTTCAGCGTTGATCGGGCGCGACGTATCCGAGGCCCTGGGCCTGGATTTGCGCAAGGCATTCAAGGACACGCTCAAGACCCCGGAAGGCAGCGGCATCCACGAGGCCGAGTATCGCTGGCAGAACTGGAATGATGGCAAGGTCGAGCGCAAGCGGGTGTTTTTCCAGCGGGTCGGTGAGCGTATCCTCGCGGTCGGTTATTACCTGCCCCGAGCCTCGCCGCAGCAGGCCGAAGCCTTGCTGGCCAGGGCGGCGACCGATCTGGGCAAGGACAAGCAGGCCACGCTCGAGTCGATCAATGCACTGGGTTTCCTGGAGGACGACCTGTATGTCTTCGTGGTGGACCTGAAAACCCATCGTTACCTGGCCCACGGGACCAACCTGCGACTGGTGAACACCGACTTCAGCAAAATCAGGGACCCCGACGGCAAACCGGTGGGGGAGCCGATCCTGGCGCTGATGGCCAAGCAGGAGCGCGCAGAGTATGAGTATCGCTGGAAGAACCCGGTGACCGGAAAGATCGAAGACAAGCATGCCTACCTGAGGCGGGTCGGGCAGTACCTGGTGGCGGTCGGCTACTACAGCCCTTGACCGACCCCACCAGGGAATTCCTTCGACTAGCGGGCCTTGTCTTCGCGCCCGCGCAGAACTTTGTTCGGCATCGCCAGCGCCGCCGCCAGACCCAGCAGGGCGACGGCGGCGCTGATCAGCAGCAGGTGCCGGAAGGTCAACAGCAGCTCGGCGCGCAAGGCGTCGCGCGCCGGACCTTCGGCGCTGTTCAGGCCTTCGAGCAGGGCATTGCCCGAACTGCCTTCGGTGACCAGCGAAGCGCCGGCCAAATGGCTCAGGCTGGAGTCCTGCAACAGCGCCAGCAACAACGCCGACATCAGTGCCACGCCCATCGCGCCGCCGAGGGAGCGGAACAGGTTGGTGGTGCTGGTGGCGACGCCGATATCGTGCTGTGCCACGGAGTTCTGCGTACCCACCAGCGAGGTCGGGAATTGCAGGCCGCCGGCGATCCCGCTGAGCAGCATGAACAGGCTGCTGAGCAGCACCGCCTGGGGTGGGGTAAACGCCATGCCGAGGATGCTCAGCGGCATCAATAGCGCACCGATCAGGATCAGCGGTTTGTAGTAGCCGGTCACCGAGGTCCGCCGTCCGGCAAAGTAGGCGCCCATGGGCAGCCCCATCGCCAGCGGCAGCAAGTGCAGGGCCGCGCTGTCGGCGCCGGCCCCGGTCACGCTCTGGAAGCGCAGGGGCATCAGTACGGTGAGGGAGATCGCCTGGAAGCTGGTGAAGAATATCGTGCACCAGCACAGCAGGGCGTTGCGGTTGAGGAACAGGTGCATCGGCAGCAAGGGCTCCACGGTGTGTCGCTCATGCAGGACAAACAGCAGCAGGGCGATCAGCGCCGTGACCAGCAGGCCCAGGACCTGTCCGTCATTCCAGTGGTGGCCCTGGCCGATAAAGGTGATGCCCAGCAGCAGGGCGGTCAGGCCGATGATCATCAGCGCGGTGCCGAGATAGTCGATGATCGGCTTGCGTTGCGGTATCGGCAGGCCGACCAGGGTGCGGTGGGCCACCAGCCAGGCACCCAGGCCCAGCGGCAGGTTGATCAGGAACACCCAGCGCCACGACAGGTACTCGGTCATATAGCCGCCGAGGACCGGCCCGGCCACGCTGGCCACCGCGTACATGCTGCTGAAATACCCCTGGTAACGGCCGCGTTCGCGGGGCGGGATAATGTCGCCGATAATCGCCTGGCTGACCGAAATCATGCCGCCAGCGCCGATGCCCTGGATGATCCGCGCCAGCACCAGTTGTTCCATGTTCTGGGCCAGGCCGCAGAACAGCGAGGCAAGGGTGAACAGGCCCATGCCGAACAGCATCAGCCGGCGTCGACCGTAGAGATCGCCGAGCTTGCCGTAGATCGGCACGGCCACGGTCATGGCCACCATATAGCCGGAAATCACCCAGGCGAGCAGGCCGACATCCTTGAATTGGGCGGAGATGGCGGGCATCGAGACAGCGACAATGGTCTGGTCCAGCGCACCGAGGAAAATCGCCAGCATCAAGGCGATCAGGATACTGCGAATCGCCGGCTTCGTTTGGCCGGGCTGATTGAGATTGGTCACGGTAGAACCTGCAAGCAGTGGTTGACCCGCTCACCAGGCAAGTGCGCGGGGATGCTTGCCAGTGTACTCGATAGCCTGCTATTCGATAGCCTCGTAAGTACAACCGCCGAGATTATCTCAATGCACTCAGGCTGGCCGTATGGGGCACGCAGAAATCCAGGTGGCAGGTGGATAACCCCCGTGGCGTCTGTCGTATCTGTTCTACCCGCCAGGCCGCGGTGGCGTAGAGCGCTACAACGGCGGTGACGGCTAATACGGCGGCACACTTTCTTGTTTTTAGAATATTCATGCTCTTGACCTCTGACTTTGCCGAACTCAGTTCGCTAGAAGGCACTGATTCAAGCCTAGGTCAGTTGTCGGGAGTTGCCAGTCACACCTGGCGTATCGTCGGTGCGCTATTCAGCCGGTGGATCGGCCAGTCCTTATAATCCCTCGTCCCAGAGTGGCACTTCGGGAAAGCGCCGCACCAGGAAGTCGAGCATGCTGCGCAGTGTCGCCGGCATGTGTTTGCGTGAGGCGTACACCGCATAGATATTCATCAGTATCGGTTCGGCCTGGGGCAGCAGGCGCACCAATTCGCCTCGTTTGATATAGGCCCCGGCCTGGTAGGTGGGCAGCATCGAGATGCCGGCCCCGGCGATCACCGCCTGCATCAGGGTGCTGGCCTCGTTGGCGCTGATATTGCCCTGCACCGGCACTGAAACCTGTTCTCCGTCCTGCTTGAAATGCCAGAGGCTTTTGCCGAAGTAGGAGTGGGTCAGGCAGTTGTGTCGGCTCAGGTCTTCCACCCGCTGCGGCGCCGGATGTTCGCGCAGATAGGCCGGGGAAGCGCAGATCACCGAGCGACAGACGGTCAGTCGGCGGGCGATCAGGTTCGGGTCCAGCTCGGTGCTGGTGCGAATCGCCAGGTCGATGCGCTCGTCCACCAGGTTCACCGTGCGGTCGAGCATCTGCAGGTCGACGCTGACGCCCGGATGGTGCTTGACGTATTCGGCCATGGCATCGGCCAGTTGCGCGAGGCCGAAGGAGGTACTGACGCTGATCCGCAACAGCCCGCGCGGCGCCTCGTCCGGAACGCTGACGGCGGCTTGCAGGTCCGCCGACAATTCCAGCATCTGGCGGCAGCGTGGCAGGGTTTCGTTGCCGGCGGCGGTCAGGCTCAGCTTGCGGGTGGTACGGTGCATCAGCCGGGCGCCGACCCAGTCCTCCAGCTCCGCGAGGTAGCGCGATACCACCGGGCGCGACAGGTCCAGATGGTCGGCCGCCGCCGACTGGCTGCCCAGGTCGACCACCGTGACGAAGACCCGCATTGCCGTAAGACGATCCATGATTTGACCACTTTCAGAAACAAACTATGTTCCAGCATCGCATTTTTTGTATCGGTTCGGGCAACTAAGCTCTGTTCATCGCCATCACGGCCAACAGATCTCGGAGTTGCACATGATCGGATTGTCTTTGTTTCGTCGCCTCTTGCTCGCCAGCGCCACCCTGGGTTTTGTCGCCCACGCGGCGGCAGCCCAGCCGGCCTTGACCCTGGATGTCTACAATCCTGGGACCTCGGCGATTTTCCCGGTGAGTTCGGTGCTGGTCAGCGGTGAGAAGGAGGCAATCCTGGTGGATGCCCAGTTCGGCAAATCCCAGGCCGAACAACTGGTGGAAAAAATCCGCGCCAGCGGCAAGCAACTGACCACCATCTACATCAGCCATGGCGACCCGGACTACTACTTCGGCCTGGACACCCTTACCCAGGCATTCCCCCAGGCCAAGGTGCTGGCATCGGCACCGACCGTGGCGCATATCAAGACCACCGTCGACGGCAAGCTAGCGTTCTGGGGGCCGAAAATGGGCGCCGATGTGCCGGCGCACACGGTGCTGCCCCAGGTGCTCAAGGGCGATCGCCTGACGCTGGAAGGGCGTGAGCTGAAGGTGGTCGGTTTGAACAGCCAGCAACCGGATCGCACCTTTGTCTGGATTCCGTCGATCAAGGCGGTCGTGGGCGGTGTGGTGGTGGCGGAAAACATCCATGTGTGGATGGCCGACACCCAGACCGCGCAGTCCCATCGGGCCTGGTTGGCAACGCTGCAACACATCCAGGCGCTGAAACCCAAGACCCTGGTGCCCGGTCACTTCCTTGGCGACAGCTCGCGTTCCCTTGCGGCGGTGCAATTTACCGCGGACTACATCAAGGCCTTCGACGAAGAGACCGCCAAGGCCAAGGATTCCGCTGAACTGATTGCGGCGATGAATAAGCGTTATCCGGGCCTCGGCGAGGAGTCCTCCCTGGAGCTCAGCGCCAAGGTCGCCAAGGGCGAGATGAAGTGGTGAGTTCGCTCACCTGTTGATTGGACGTATCTGTAGATCAGCCTTCCTGCTCCCTGGGCGGGAAGGCCCCCTCGACGCACAGCGTCATTCGATTGGAACTGGAGAGTGTCATGAGCAAGATTGCAATCATTGGTGCCACCGGCCGTGCCGGTAGCCAGTTACTGGAAGAAGCCCTGCGTCGCGGCCACAGCGTGACCGCCATTGCCCGTAACCCGGCGAAGATCGCCGAGCGTGCCGGTGTGCTGAAAAAGGCGGTCGATGCGCTGGATGCCGCGGCGCTGGAAGCGGCGGTTGCCGGTCACGATGTGGTGATCAGCGCCGCGCATTTCGCCACCCTGCCGGCCGCAGCGGTGATCGGTCCGGTGAAGAAGGCCGGGGTCAAGCGCCTGCTGGTGGTCGGTGGGGCCGGTTCGCTGCTGTTGCCAGGTGGCGGTCGGGTGATCGACAGCCCGGGCTTTCCGGCGGAGTACAAGGCTGAGGCCAGTGCGGGGGCGGAGTTCCTTGAGAGCTTGCGCCAGGAAAAGGAACTTGATTGGAGCTTTCTGTCGCCGTCGGCGGAGTTTGTCGAAGGCGAGCGTACCGGGCACTTCCGCCTGGGCAAGGATGACCTGCTGGTGAGTGCCGAAGGTCGCAGCTGGATTACTTTCTCCGACTACGCCATCGCCCTGCTGGATGAAGTCGAGAAGCCTGCGCACTCGCGTCAGCGGTTTGCTGTCGGCTACTGAGTGCGTTAGCGACACCTTTGGACGCCGGCTTGCCGGCGATGAACGATAAAGCGGTCTGTCTGAGACACCGCAGCGTCTGCATCGCCGGCAAGCCGGCTCCTACAGGATCCCTGTCGTGCCATAGATAAGTGGTCGAGCACAAAACTTGTGGGAGCGGAGCTTGCCCGTGAAGCTTTTAGCGCTCTCGAAGAGCCCCATCGCCAGCAAGCCGGCCTCTACAGGTTTTGTGGTGTTCTTGCGATCAACCCCGCTCCGCCGCCTGCGCCACCAGCCACTCCATCAACTCCCGCAACTCTGGCGCCGTCCCGGCCCTTTCCGGGTAGACCAGGTAATACGCCTGCCCGGTGCGCACCCGCAAATCGAACGGCATCACCAACCTTCCGGCACTCAGGTCCTCGCCGATCAACGCCCAATCGCCAATTGCCACGCCAGTGCCCTGGGACGCCACGCTCATCGCCAGGTCCAGGGTGTCGAAATGCTGTCCCTTGCCAATATTGCTGACCCGCGCGCCGGCTACCTTGAGCCAGGCTTCCCAGTCCCGCTGGTCGCGGGTGGGATGCAGGAGCATATGCTGCTCGAGGTCGGCGAAGCTGTTCAGCGGCACCGGACCTTCCAGCAGTTGCGGTGAGCAAACCGGCGTCAGTTGCTCGTCGAACAGATGGTGAGACGCCACCGAGGGCCCCGGCGCCGGGCCATAGACCACGGCGGCATCGAATTCTTCCCGGCGGAAATCCACCGCGTGCTGCACCGTGGTGGTCAGCTCCACGGGCACGTCCGGGCGTTCCTTCTGCCATTGCAACAGGCGTGGCAGCAGCCAGCGCATCATGCAGGTCGGGGCCTTGAGTTGCAGGGCCTCGCGCCGGGCGCCGACCTGATCCACCGCTTCGTCGATCAGGTTGAACACCTGCTGGATCCGCGGAAACAACTCGCGGCCCTGGGCCGTCAGGCTCAGGCCACGGGCCTGGCGCTGGAACAGCGCATAACCCAGGTGGCTCTCCAACCCGGCGATCTGCCGGCTCACCGCACCCTGGGTGATGTGCAGCAGCTCGGCCGCGCGGGTGAAGTTGCAGCACTGGGCGGTGACCAGGAAGGTATGCAGAGCGGGCAGCGGTGGCGGACGTTTCATGGCGGGGCAGCTCAGGCATGACGACAGGACATGCCTAGTATGACTATTTTTGCCTTGTGCCCGCCATCGGCCAAACGCTCCAATAACCCTATCGCTGTGCTCATCGGCAGCATGGCTTATACGAACAAGAAGGGCGGGACAGATGGCGACGTGCGGCGAAGTATTGGTCAAGTTACTGGAAGGCTACGGGGTCGAGCAGGTGTTCGGCATTCCCGGCGTGCATACCGTGGAGCTCTATCGCGGGCTGGCATCATCGAGCATCGAGCATGTCACGCCGCGCCATGAACAGGGCGCCGGCTTTATGGCCGACGGCTATGCCCGCACCAGCGGCAAGCCGGGTGTGTGCTTTATCATCACCGGCCCCGGCATGACCAATATCACCACGGCGATGGGCCAGGCCTATGCCGACTCGATCCCGATGCTGGTGATCTCCAGCGTCCAGTCCCGCAGTCAACTGGGCGGTGGGCGCGGCAAGCTGCACGAGTTGCCGAATCAGGGCACGCTGGTCGCGGGTGTCGCGGCGTTCTCCCATACGCTGATGTCGGCGGCCGAATTGCCGGCGGTGCTGGCCCGGGCCTTCGCGCTGTTCCAGGCCGGGCGGCCGCGTCCGGTGCATATCGAGATTCCTCTCGATGTACTGGTGGAAAACGCCGATGCCTTGCTCGACAGTCAGCCGGTGCAGATTACCCGTGCCGGCGCCGCCCCCGCGGCGATCGCGCAAATGGCCGAACTGCTGGCCAAGGCCCGCCATCCGTTGATCCTCGCCGGTGGCGGTGCCATCGATGCTGCCGCCGCGCTGACCCGGTTGGCGGAGCGGCTGGAGGCTCCGGTGGCCCTGACCATCAATGCCAAGGGCATGTTGCCGTCGCGCCATCCGCTGCTGATCGGATCGACCCAATCCATGGTCGCCACCCGTGCCCTGGTGGCGGATGCCGACGTGGTCCTGGCCATCGGCACGGAGCTGGCGGAAACCGACTACGACATCACCTTTGCCGGTGGTTTCGAGATTCCCGGCACCTTGCTGCGGGTCGATATCGACCCGGATCAGACCGTGCGCAACTATCCGCCCAAGGTCGCGCTGGTGTCCGATTCGCGGACCGCCGCCGAGGCGTTGCTCGCCGCCGTCGAAGGCCAGGCGCTGGCTGCACGCCAAGGCGATTGGGGACCGCAACGCGCCGCCGCCTTGCGCGCCGAACTGGATGCGCTTTGGGACGCTCCGACCCGTGCCCAGACGCAATTCCTCAACACCGTTCTCGAGGTGTTGCCGGAGGCGGTGCTGGTGGGTGACTCGACCCAACCGGTCTACACCGGCAACCTGACCCTGAACCCGGAGCACCCACGGCGCTGGTTCAACTCGTCCACCGGCTACGGCACCCTCGGTTATGCCTTGCCGGCGGCCATCGGTGCCTGGTTGGGCGGCGCCAGCGAACGCAGCCAGCGGCCTCCTGTGGTCTGCCTGATCGGTGACGGCGGCTTGCAGTTCACCCTGTCGGAACTGGCCAGCGCGGTGGAAGCGCGGACCCCGATCATCGTGCTGCTGTGGAACAACCAGGGCTACGAAGAGATCAAGAAATACATGGTCAATCGCGCTATCACCCCGGTTGGCGTGGATATCTATACCCCGGACTTTATCGGTGTTGCCCGAGCCCTGGGTTGCGTGGCCGAGGCCGTTTCCGGTGTTGAGACCTTGCGTAGCGCCCTGGAGGCCGCCGCGGATCGCCAGGGACCGACCCTGATCGAAATCGACCAGCACCTGTGGATGGAAGGGGAGGCCTGGTGATGAAAGCGCAAATGAATCAGGACGGCCTCTATATCGACGGCCAATGGCGTTCCGGCAGCGAACAGCTACGGGTGATCAATCCGGCGACTGAGGCTCTGCTCGGCAGCGTTTCCGGTGGCAATGGGCAGGCGGTGGATCAGGCGGTGAGCGCGGCGAACCGGGCTTTTGCCGGTTGGTCGGCGACCACCGGGGCACAGCGTGGCGCTGTACTGCGCAGGATTGCCGAGGGCGTGCGCGAGCGCCGCGAAACCCTGATGCACCTGCAATCGAGCAACAACGGCAAACCGCTGTTCGAGGCGGGCATCGATGTCGATGATGTGATTGCCACCTTTGAATATTACGCGGGCCTGGCCGAGGCCCTCGACGGGCAGCAGGACAAAACGGTCGAGCTGCCCAGCGACGCCTTCGCCGCCCATGTCCGCCGCGAGCCGTGCGGGGTGGTGGGGCTGATCGTGCCGTGGAATTTCCCGATGGTCACCACTGCCTGGAAGCTGGCTCCGGCCCTGGCCGCCGGTTGCTGCGTGGTGCTCAAACCCTCGGAAGTCACGCCGCTGCCGGAGCTGGAACTGGCGTCGATCATTGCTGAGAGCGGCTTGCCGGCCGGGGTCTTCAACCTGGTCTGCGGCACCGGCCTGGCCGTCGGCGCACCATTGGCGGCCGACCCTCGGGTGGCGAAGATTTCCTTCACCGGCAGCAATGCGGTGGGAGTCCAGGTGATGCAGCGGGCAGCGGAAACCGTGAAGGGCGTCAGCCTGGAACTGGGGGGCAAATCGGCGCTGCTGGTGATGGCCGATGCCGACCTCGATCTGGCGGTTGAGCTCGCCAGTGGCGGCGGTTTCTTCAATGCCGGGCAGATGTGCTCGGCCACCAGCCGGGTGCTGGTGGCGGAGGAGATCGCCGATGAATTCCTGTTGCGCCTCACTGCGCGGGCCGAAGCCATTCGCGTGGCGGACCCGTTCGACCCCGAGGTGGAAATGGGCGCGCTGGTCAACCAGGCGCAATACCAGCGTGTGCTCGCTCATATCGACCGTGGCCTGAGTGTCGGTGCCCGACTGGTCTGTGGCGGCGGACGTCCGCCGGAGCTCGCGCGCGGTTATTTTTTGCGACCGACCATCTTCACCGAAGTGCCCCTGGACAGTGCGTTATGGCGTGAAGAGATTTTCGGCCCGGTGCTCTGTGTGCGCAGTTTTACCAGCGAGGCCGAGGCATTGGCGCTGGCCAACGACAGCGAGTTCGGTCTGGTGGCCAGTGTGGTCAGCCGCAATGCCCAGACCGCGCAGCGTATCGCCAATGCCTTGCAGGCTGGGCTGGTATGGATCAACGCGCCGCAGGTGATCTTTCCGCAAACCGCCTGGGGCGGCTACAAGCAGAGCAGCCTGGGCCGTGAGCTGGGGCCTTGGGGCTTGCAGGCCTTCCAGGAAATCAAACATGTGATTCGCGCCCTGTAAAACAGGGCAGTGCATGCCTCGAAATGAGGCATGCGCCGAGTGCATGGCTTCAATGACAAACTTTCGATTGTTGCCGGTCCCAGGCGACCTCAGGATGAACCCGCCGACTCAGCTACGACCCACGGTCCACGGGGGCTCCAGCGAGATCGAAGACCGGCCGCAGACGTTGCGACCGACCTCATACCTAAAAGAATAAAGGGAGTCCGAAATGGGCCAGTACGACCTGAACAGAAGGCAGTTCATCAAGACCGTGGGCGTCGCTTCGGTGGCCGCCGCCGCCATGAGCATGCCGTTTATCCGGGCCAATGCCAGCGATACTCGCTTCCAGGGCAAGACCCTGAAGCTGCTGACCTGGTCCGATGACACCGGCCTTGCCGCCCTGCGCAATATCGCCGCGACCTTCGAGGCCAAGACCGGCGCCAAGGTGATCGCCGACCGCACCGGCAGCACCTCGGAAATGGTCGCCAAGCTCAAGGCCGGCGGTGATCGTCCGCAGTACGACATCATCACCCTGGCCGGTGTCGGCGCCGAAGGTCTGGCCGCTGCCGGGCTCCTGGAAAAACCCGATCTGAACCGCATTCCCAACCTGGTCGACGTGCCGGAAAAATACCGTACCGGCGCCAACGGCCATGGCATCGGCTACCTGCTCTGGTGCAACAGCCTGGTCTACAGCACCCGCACCGTGAAAGAAGCGCCGGACAGCTATGCGGCGCTGTGGGACAAGGACTTCGCCAGCAACCTGTTCCTGCCGCCGCCGAACTGGACCGAGGCCATGGACCTGATCATCATCGCCGCCAAGCTGGCCGGTGGTGATGAGCACAATATCGAGCCGGGCTTCAAGAAACTCGCCGAGCTCAAGGACCGCGTGGTCACCCTCGGGGAGAACCCCAACCAGATCGCCGAGCTGTTCCGTACCGGCTCCCTGGACCTGGGCGGCCTGTATGCCCCGGCGTTCTTTCCGAAACAGATTCGTGATCCGGCCTACGGCCTGGGTGCCACATTCGGTATGAAGGAAGGCTTCTACACCGACCTGATGCTCTCGGTGATGCCGAAGAATCGCCCTGGCGATACCGACCTGGCCTACGCCTTTATCGACCATTCGCTCGACCCGCTGGTGCAGGGCAAGATGGCCGAAGACATCTTCAACGGTCCGGTCAATGCCAAGGCGATCATCTCCGCCGAAGCGCGCAAAAGCCCGTACATCCTGACCCCGGAACAGATTGCCGATAAGGCCATCATGCACGACAACGCTTTCCTGGCGACGGTGCATGACCAGTGGATTCGCCGCTATACGGAAATCTTTTCGTCCTGAGGTTCAGGTCGCGCCAGGATTCGAAGACACCGCGCAACCTGTAGGAGCAGGCGGTCCGGCGTCCCGGCTTGCCCGCGAAGCTTTTGGCGTTCTTGAGGACGCCTTCGCTGGCAAGCCAGGCTCCTACAAGGACCGCGTTCAGTCCTGATGATCAAGCGCGTCCGCCAGGTGCCTGGCTTGTTGATGATTTCTCTCAGTCGAGACTCTTTTTATGGAACACCAACCTCTGACCCGGCCGGTCGGCGTGGCTTTGCCGCGACCCTGCGCGGGTATTTCGCCCACCGCCCGGGCCTGGCTTTTCCTTTCGCCGTCGATGCTGTTTCTCGCCGTGCTGATTCTCGCCAGCCTGCTGGTGCTCAGGATGAGCGTCGGCACCAAGGGCGCCGAATGGACCGGCTTCAGCCTCGCCAGCTACGCGCAGTTGCTTGAACCCTACTACCTCAAGTCGTTGCTGCTGACCCTGCGCCTGGCGCTGTTCAGCGCCGTGATCGCGGTGCTGCTGGCGATCCCCGTGGCCTACACCATGTCGCGCCTGACCTCGCCGTTTCTGCGGCGAATCTTCCTCGCCGCGGTGCTCCTGCCGCTGCTGGTCAACCTTTTGCTGCAAAGCTACGGCTGGCTGGTGATTCTCGGTCCCGGCGGCATGCTCAACCAGGCGCTGATGGGCCTGGGCCTGATCAAGCGCCCGATCATGCTGCTGTACAACCAGAACGGCGTGTTGATGGGCCTGGTGCAGACCGCTTTTCCCCTCGCGGTCCTGCCTATCGCCAGCGCCATGCGTGGTGTCGCCCGCACCTACGAAGAGGCCGCCGCGACCCTCGGCGCCAGCCGCTTCCAGGTGTTTCGCCAAGTAGTCCTGCCGATGAGCCTGCCGGGCATCATCACCGGCGCGACCCTGGTGTTCGCCTACAACGCCAGCAGCTTTGTCGTGCCCCTGCTGCTGGGCGGTCGGCGTGTACCGATGCTGGCGGTGATGGTCCATGACCAGATTGCCCCGCTGATGAACTGGCCGGCGGCTTCGGCGGCCGGCGTGGTCCTGATCATCACCACCCTGGCGATCATGACCTTGTCCGAATACGTCACCGGCCGTCGGCGCCGGATGCTGGAGTCCTGCCAATGAGCCTGTCGTCGTCCAAACGCCTGTCGATCCTGCCGGGGGAGACCGGGCGCTTCGCCGGGATTCTTTCGGGGATCATCCTGCTGCTGGCGGTGCTGCCGATCCTGACCATGATCGTCATGTCCTTCAGCGGTGCCTCGAACCTCGACTTCCCGCCCAGCAGCTACAGCCTGCAATGGTATCGCGCGGCCTGGCAGACCTTCGTCTCACCCGATAGCAGCGATGTGCTGAGCCTGGGCAAGGCGATGACCACCAGCCTGCTGGTGGCCTGCCTGACCATGGTGTTTGCGACCCTGGTGGCGGTGCCCGCTGCTTATGCGCTGGTGCGTTGCGAATTTCGTGGCAAGGCCGTGGCGTTGCAACTGATGTCCCTGCCCCTGGTGTTTCCGATGGTGGTGCTGGGCCTGGCGTTGCTGTTGGTGTTCGACAGCCTGCCGTTCCAGATGAGCTTCTCGCGGTTGGTGATTGCCCACGTGATCCTGGCCTTGCCCTTCGTGGTGAAGAACTGCACGGCGGCCATGCTCTCCATCGGCAGCGAGGTCGAGGAGGCGGCGCAGATGCTTGGTGCTTCGCCGCAGCGGGCGATCCTCGATGTGGTGGTGCCGTTGATGAAGTCGGGGATTCTCGCCGGGATGCTGCTGGCGTTCATCGTCTCGTTCAACGAGTTCACCGTGACCTATTTCCTCTACACCATCGACGTGATGACCGTGCCGATCTGGATGTACAGCCGCACCGTCTCGTCCCTGGACCCTACTGTTTTCTCCTTTGCCGTGCTGATCGTGCTGATCGACTTCGTCCTGATCTGGGCGTTGGAGAAGCTGGTGGGCGAGGGCGGCGTTTCCTTCTGATTTCTTGAGGTAAGCAACATGACTGGACTGATTCTGGAAAACGTCGAAAAGCACTACGGCCTGGCCTGTGCGGTGAAGGACGTCAATCTGCACCTGCCCGAAGGCAAGCTGGTGTGCTTCCTCGGCCCTTCGGGGTGCGGCAAGACCACCTTGCTGCGGATGATCGCCGGCCTGGAAACCCTCAGCGGTGGCGAGATCCGCCTGGACGGCGAGGACATCGGCCAGACCCCGGCGCACCTGCGCAACTTCGGCATGGTGTTCCAGTCCCTGGCGCTGTTTCCCCATATGACCGTGGGCGAGAACATCGCCTATCCGCTGAAGCTGCGCGGGGTCGGCAAGGCCGAGCAGCAGGCGCGGGTGGTCGAACTGCTGCAACTGATTCAACTGAGCGAGATGACCGGCCGGCCGGTGTCCAAGCTCTCAGGTGGCCAGCGCCAGCGGGTGGCGATTGCCCGGGCGATTGCCGCGCGGCCCAAGCTCCTGCTGCTGGATGAGCCGCTGTCGGCGCTGGATGCCAAGTTGCGCGAATCGATGCAGGTGGAAATCCGCCAGCTGCAACAGCGCCTGAACATCACCACCATCATGGTCACCCACGACCAGCGCGAGGCGATGACCATGGCCGATATCGTGGTGGTGCTGGGCGAGCATCGGGTGCAGCAGGTGGGCACGCCGATCGAGATCTATCGGCACCCGGCCAATGAGTTCGTCGCCGACTTTATCGGTTCGGGCAATATCTTTCCGGCCACTGTGCTGGGCGGCGGAAGGATCGGCTTGCCAGGAGGCGAGAGCATCGAGGTACCGAGCAGTGCAGGTGTCGAGACCGGTAAGCAGGTGCGGATGCTGGTGCGCCCGGAAGACCTGCAACTCTCCGCGCCCGAGTCGACGGCGGGGCACAATCGCCTGCTCGGCACGGTGATCTTCGTCCGCGATATCGGCTCGACCATTGAAACCATCGTCGAGTGTTCCGGTGTGTCGTTCACGGCGCTGAGCACGCCGTGCCAGGGCATCGGCCTGGGGGTGGGGCATAGGGTCTCGGTGACCATTCCGGCCGAGGCGTGCCGGGTTCTGGCAGCCTAGCGCCTAGACACTCAGGCGCAACCGCGCCAGGTCGCGCAGCGGTGGCGCGCCGAACAGCCGGCTGTATTCGCGGCTGAACTGCGAGGGGCTTTCATAGCCCACGCGGTAGCCCGCCGCCGAGGCGTCCAGGCCTTCGATCAGCATCAGCCGCCGCGCTTCCTGCAGGCGCAGCTGCTTCTGGTACTGCAACGGGCTCATGGATGTCATCGCCTTGAACCGGTGATGCAGGGTCGACACGCTCAGGTTGGCCTCGCGGGCCAGGCTGTCGATGCGCAGCGGTTGTTCGAAATTGCCGTTCAACCACTTGATCGCCTGGCTGACCCGGTGGCTCTGGCTATTGGCGATGGCGATTTCATACAGCCGGTAGCCCTGGGGGCTGCGCAGCAGTCGATAGAGAATTTCCCGACGGATCAGCGGCGCGAGCATGTTGATGTCTTTCGGGCTGTCGAGCAGGCGGGTCAGGCGCAGCAGGGCATCGAACATCTGTGTGTCCAGGCGCTCGACATACAAGCCGCGCCCGGTGGGCCGGCTGGGCACGCCCATGGGGCCGGCCTCGGCAATCAAGGCACTGATTTCGGCCGGATCGATATCCACGCGCAAGGCGAGGATCGGGTGTTCCGGCGAGACACTGGTGATCCGCCCGCAAATCGGCATGGAAACCGAGACCACCATGTAGTTCAGCGGGTCGTAGACAAAGTTCTCATCCCCCAGGCGTACTTCCTTGCGACCCTGGGCCATGACACACAGGGCCGGCTGGGCCAGGACCGGGGAGAATTCGTGGGGCTGGCCATGGCGCGACAGGTGCAGCGAGCCCACCGCGGTGGCGTAGCTGCCGTCTTCACCGGTGTTGCGGTAGATGATCTCGGCCAGCTCCGCGCGCAACTTTTCCATTTCTACCGGCAGGGGGACTTGGGGTTGATCGAGCAAGGACATGGCGGGCCCTGGAGGTGATTGCGAATGGGGCAAGCTTAAGTTTGGGCAATCCGCAACGCCAGGACAATACTGCGCAATTCTTGCCTGATTCTGCAGTCTTTTCATATGACGGTCATATTACAGGCGGCCAGGCGCCGGGAATTTGCTCAAAACGCGGTGGGGAGGGAGAGGGCAGTCCGGGGGCCTCGGCGCTGGCGGGAATCGGTGTCGCGGCAGGATTGTGCAATAAGCCGGCAGGAATCGACTAACGACCCCTCGTCAAACGCTCTAATCTCTGTTCCTGTCGCAGTCAGTCCCCGGGCTGATTGAGCGAGTACAACTTCTCTTCGGGAGCGTCGCGCATGTCCAAGCCTATCCCCGTCAGTCATATGGCCTTTGTTCGTGCACGCCCTGGGCGTTCCGCCGAGCTGGGCGCACGGCTGAGCAGCCTGATCGAACCCTCCCGCCAGGCCTCCGGTTGCCTGCAATTTTCCCTGCAGCACTCCCTGGCCGATGCCGACCTGTGGTTGGTATCCGGATTCTGGATCAACCAACCGGCCATGACAGCCTACTTCAATACCCCGGCCATGCAGGTCTTTGCCGAGCTGGTCCAGGACCTGGTGGTCGACAGCTTCGACTTCCATACCTTCAGCGATGTCAGCGCGGCCCGGGCCCAGTGCGATTTTCATCTGTCCAGCGCAGGTGCCTTGCAGCAGTTGGCCAGCTGAAGGTTTAGAATGCCGGCCAATCAATTGGCCGGGATAACAGGCATGGCACGTAAAGCATTCACACACTTCGAAGCCGTTTCGGCGGTGGTTCCCGGTGAGGGCGGTTATAGCGCGGCGATTGCCGTGAAAGCCCTGGACGGTTCCGGTGCACCACGGTTTCACAAAATACTCGATGAACAGAAGTTCAAGACCGCCTTCGAGGCCGACGAGGCTGCCGCGCAAGAGCTTGCGCGACTGGCTGATGTCGACGAAGAGGGTGAGTTGGCCTGGTCGGTGGTTTAACGACCGGGTCTATCGTGGACGGTACATCTTGAACAAGGCTTCCGGGCCCAACTGGAAGTAGTCCGCCGGGCCACCGCCGCGCAGAATCGGTTCGGCGGCGGCGGTGTCGTAGACCCCATCCTTGAGCAGCCACTTGGCGATATGCACGGCGACCACTTCGCCGAGCACCAGCCAGGTGGGCACCAACGCCTGATCGGCCCGTTGCAGTTGAATGATCTGGGTGACCTTGCATTCGAACGACACCGGGCTTTCCTGTACCCGTGGCACCTTGATGATCCGCGAGGCGGAGGGGGTGAGGCCGGACAGTTCGAATTCATCGACCTCGGCGGGCGCGGCCGCGGAACTCTGGTTCATGGCTTCGGCCAGGGGCCGGGTGGCGAGGTTCCAGGCGAACTCACCGGTTTGTTCGATGTTGTTCAGGCTGTCTTTGCGACCGACGCTGGCGAAACCGACGATTGGCGGAATGTAGTTGAACGCGTTGAAAAAGCTGTAGGGCGCCAGGTTCAGCCGGCCTTGGGAATCCTGCGAGGAAATCCAGCCGATGGGCCGTGGGCCGACGATGGCATTGAACGGGTCGTGGGGCAGGCCGTGGCCGTTGGCGGGTTCGTAGTAGTGGATGGCATCGGACATGGTTCGAGGTTCCGTGAGCAGGATGGGGCAGGTGCACAGTGTGCTGTGCCTGATTATGAAATGCGATAGTCGGATGTCTGCGCATTTGTGGCGAGCGGGCTTGCCCGCGCTGGGCCGCGAAGCGGCCCTAAAACCGGCGAATCCTGTGCATCAGGTAGAACGAGGTGGTTGGTTTTGCGACTGCTTCGCAGCCGAGCGCGGGCAAGCCCGCTCGCCACATGGGGCCTTCACCGCCTGGGAGTTTTGTATTTCTGCCCCCCAGAAATGACTAAGCCCGGCCGAGGCCGGGCTGTGATGCCGTTTCTGAAGAGGTTAACTGATAGCTGCGGCGGTACCGGTGCGATCGAAGC
>NZ_JACAQA010000005.1:394651-765333 GCF_013385425.1 Pseudomonas gingeri
GTGATCGAAGCCGTCGGAGGCGACTGCGCCAGCGGTGCCGGTGTGATCGAAGCCGTCGGAGGCGACTGCACCAGCGGTGCCGGTGTGATCGAAGCCGTCGGAGGCGACTGCGCCAGCGGTGCCGGTGTGATCAAAGCCATCGGAGGCAAGAGCAGCGCTTGCACTGGCATTGAAAGTGGCAGAGCCGGTACGGTCATAACCATCGGCGGCGAAGGTGTTGGCAGCCAGTACCGAGAGGGCCAGGGCGAGGATCAGTTTGGTTTTCATGGTGGTTGCTCCTGAAGGTGTTCGTTTTGTTCAGTGGGTGTGGAAGTGATTTTACGCTTGTAAATTTGATTAAAAAGCGCAAATAAACGCTTAAATCAATCGTATAAATCGATATGTATGGCGCCAGAAAAGGTCGGCATGCAACGTGATGCCAAGGGGCCGGGGCCAGGTCGATTTAACGTAGGTTCAGAATGTCGCTTGGAAATTAACTGGCTATTAATGCCGATAATTCTTTTGCGATTGCACAGAAATGCGCCGGGATCGCCCTGTAAGGACGTGAGTGAATGGGGGAACGCGGTCTTGCAAACAACGCCGAACCTTGTAGGAGCCTGGCTTGCCAGCGAAAGGGGCCTCAAGAGCGCCAAAAGCTTCGCGGGCAAGCCCTGCTCCTACAAGGTTTTGAGTACGGCAATAGACCGGGGTATATCGCCGGTTTCCAGGTTACTCAGTCGGTCTCGATCCGCGAATGCTTGCGGGTGTCCTTCATGGTCACATATACCAGCAATGAACAGGCGATGCAGGCCGTCACGTACCAGTAGTAGCCGGTTTCCATGCCGACGCTCTTGAACCACAGCGCAATGTATTCCGCCGTGCCGCCGAAGATCGAGACGGTCAGGGCATATGGCAGGCCGACGCCCAGCGCGCGGATTTCAGTGGGGAACAGCTCGGCCTTCACCACCGCGTTGATCGAGGTGTAGCCGCTGACGATGATCAGCGCCGCCATGATCAGGAAGAACGCGCCCCACCAGGTCTGGATGGTGTGCAGGGTGCTGAGGATCGGCACGGTGAACAGTGTGCCGAGAATACCGAAGGCAATCAGGATCGGCCGCCGGCCGATCTTGTCCGACAGCGCACCGACCAGCGGTTGCAGGCACATGAACAGGAACAGCGTCGCCGCCGAAATGGTGGTGGAGTCGGAGATGCTCATGCCGACCGTGTTCACCAGATATTTCTGCATGTAGGTGGTGTAGGTGTAGAACGCCAGGGTGCCGCCCATGGTCAGGCCGACCACGGTCATCAGCTCCTTGGGATGACGCATCAGGGTGCGCATCAGGCTTTCTTTAGGTTCTTCTTTCTTCTTGGTGAAGGATTCGGTTTCTTCCATGCCGCGACGCAGATAGAGCGCGACCACGGCACACAGGGCGCCGATGGCGAACGGAATCCGCCAGCCCCAGGCTTGCAGCTGTTCGGTGGTCAGGGTCTGTTGCAGCACGATCAGCACCGCCAGGGCGATGAGTTGGCCGGAGATCAGGGTCACGTACTGGAAGCTGGAGAAGAAGCCGCGACGTTCCTTGGTCGCCATCTCGCTGAGGTAGGTGGCCGAGGTGCCGTATTCGCCGCCGACCGACAGGCCCTGCATCAGGCGGGCGACCACCAGCAGGATCGGGGCGCCGACGCCGATGGTTTCATAGCCCGGGGTGAGGGCGATGATCAGGGAGCCGAAGCACATCAGCAGGACCGAGGCCATCAGCGCGGCCTTGCGGCCCTTGCGGTCGGCATACAGGCCCATGAGCCAGCCGCCGATCGGGCGCATCAGGAAGCCCACGGCGAAGATCGCGGCGGTGTTGAGGAGCTGGGCGGTGGTGTCGCCCTTGGGGAAGAAGACCTTGGCGAAGTACAGCGAAAACGCGGCGTAGACGTACCAGTCGTACCATTCGACCATATTGCCGACCGAACCGCTGAAGATCGATTTCAGACGGCTGGAGGTGGTTCTTTCTTTGGCCGGCGCGGCCGCCGACCCCAGGGGCAGGGTAGAGGAGTTTTCCATCAGGGAACCTTCGAGTCATTGTTTTTGTGGAGCGCGCGCGAGCGCAGCCTGCCAGGGCTATAGCAGGAGCTGTGCCAACGGTGGAAGGCCCGGTTTAGAAGGGGTGGCGGGATTGGGTGAGCGGAAATCCGCTCATGGGCGATAAATCAATAAGCGGAAAATCGCCGATGCGGGATGTGCTGGATGAAACATGAACCAGACAAACACGGCACAACCTGTGGGAGCGGAGCTTGCCCGCGAATAGGCCCTTGAGAACGCTAAAAGCTTCGCGGGCAAGCTCCGCTCCCACAGGTTGATAGGCGGTGTTTTCCAGGCAGGGGTTCAGTCGTCCTTGAGGAACATCTCGCGCGCCAGGCCATGACGTTGCATCTTTTCATTGAAGGTGCGGCGTGGCAGTTGCAGCTCTTCGAGTACTGCCTTGACGTCGCCCTTGTGCCGGGTCAGTGCCGAACGCAGGCATTGCGCTTCAAAGGCCTCCTGCTGCGCCGCGAGGGATTGGCCCGGATCGATTGCGTCAGGCTCCGGCTCACCCAGGCCGAGTACCGAACGTTCGGCGGCATTGGCCAGTTCCCGCACATTACCCGGCCAGTCATGGCTCAACAGGCGGCTCAACTGCGGTCCGCTCAATGGCGTCGAGGGTCGCCCCATGCGCTCGGCCGCACCGTAGGCGAAGTGCTCGAACAACAACGGGATATCTTCGCGACGCTCGCGCAACGGCGGCAGGCGCAACTGCGCCACCGTCAGCCGATAGGCCAGGTCCTCGCGAAAGCGCCCGGCCCGGGCCTCGTCCAGCAAGTCGGGTTTGGTCGCCGCGACGATACGCAGGTCCACCGCGATGCTCTGGTTCGAACCCAGCCGCTCCAGCTTCTGCTCCTGCAACACCCGCAGCAGCTTCACCTGCTGGGCCAGCGGCATGCTTTCGATCTCGTCGAGAAACAAGGTGCCGCCATCGGCGTATTCCAGCTTGCCAATACGCTTGCCCTGGGCCCCGGTGAAAGCTCCGCTTTCGTGACCGAACAACTCGGCTTCAAACAAGGCCTCGGGAATCGCCGCGCAGTTGAGGGCGACAAACGGCTTGGCGGCCCTCGGCCCGAAATCATGCAGGCAACGGGCAACCAGCTCCTTGCCGCTGCCGGTTTCACCACGGATCAGCACGTTGACCGGTAGCGCCGCCAGCTCCAGCACCTGCCGGCGCAGGGTTTGCAGGCTGCGGGAAACCCCCAGCAGGCTGCGCTCGAGTCGGGAGCGGTGATCGGCCTGTTGATGCAACTGGCGGTTCTCCAGCACCAGGCGGCGTTTCTCCATGGCCCGGGCGAGGCTGGCGAGCAGGGTCTGCGGGCTGAAGGGTTTTTCCAGGAAGTCGTAGGCACCGTCGCGCATGGCTTCCACCGCCATGGGCACGTCGCCGTGACCGGTCAGCAGGATCACCGGCAGATCGCTGTCGTGTGCCTGCAAACGCGCCAGCAATTCCAGGCCGCCCATGCCGGGCATGCGCACGTCGCTGAGGATCACCCCGGGGAAATCCCGGGGCAGTTGTGCCAGGCACTCTTCGGCGCGGCTGAAGGTCTGCACCTGGAAACCCGACAGGCTCAGCCATTGCTCGACAGCCGTGCGGATGCTGGCTTCGTCATCGACCACGATCACGGCGTTCATCGAGTGTCCATCTCCGGGGCAATGGGCAGGGTCAGGCTGAAGTGGGCGCCGCCGTGGCGATTGTCGACGCTCAGGCGACCGTCCAGTTCATGGACGATGGCGTAGGACACCGCCAGGCCCAGGCCGAGGCCATCGCCTACCGGTTTGGTGGTGAAGAACGGGTCGAAGACCTTGCCCAGGTGTTCCTCGGCAATCCCACCGCCGCTGTCGCCCACGGTCAGCAGCCATACCGGTGGGCGGGCTTCGATACGGATTTCCAGGCGCTTGAGCGGTTTGTCGTGCATGGCATCCAGGGCATTGCGCAACAGGTTGATCAGCACCTGCTCCAGACGAATCGCGTCACCCCGGACCCAGGCCGGGCGGGTCAGGTGCAGCACCGTGCTGACCGCGTCTTCACGCAGACGCGGGTCGAGCAGTTGCAACGCCTGATCGACCACGCCGGCCAGGTCGAGGGGCTCACGCAGGCCGCTGGGGCTTTGTCGGGCGTAGGTCTTCAAGTGACCGGTGAGGGCCGCCATGCGGGTCAGCATCTGATCCAGGGGGGCGAGGGCCTGGTAGGCGTCCTCGATCCGGCCGTGGTCGAGCAGCAGGCGCAAGGTCGCCAATTGCATGCGCTGGGCGGTCAGCGGCTGGTTGATTTCATGGGCCAGGGCGGCGGACATCTGCCCCAGCGCCGCCAGTTTGGCCGATTGCACCAGACCGTCCTGGGCGGTGCGCAGGTCGCGGGTGCGTTCCTCCACCAGACGCTCCAGCTCTTCGCGACTGCGTTGGCGCAGGCGCGCCAGGCGCCAGCGTTGGCTGAGGAACAGCAGCAGAAACACCAGGGCCAGCCACAGGCCGGCACCGGCGAGTGCGGCATTGCGTCGTTCCTCGGCGGCCATCTGCGGTTTGCGCAGCAGGTGCAGGGTCCAGTCTTCCGGAGGCAGTGGCTGCGACTCCCAGAGGTAGTCGGCACTGCCGTCCGGGCCGTCGACCCGGGTCAGGTAACTGTTGTCGCCGAACATTCGCAAGGGGCGGTATTCAAGGGGGCTGAGGGATTGCTTGTCATATTGCCGGGTGCTGCCGATTTCACTGCGGTCATTGTCGCGCAGCGGGCGCAGCAGGCGATAGCGCCAGCCGGGCTGGTTGGCGATAAACACGATGTCGCGGGCATCGCTGACCAGCAGGGTGTCGTTGCCCTTGCTCCACTCACGCTCGAGTTCCGGGAACTCCAGTTTCACCACCATGGCGCCGAGGAATTCGCCGTTGTCGCCGGTTACCGCGCTGGCGAGAAAATAACCGGGAATGCCACTGGTCACGCCCACGGCATAGAAGTGCCCGCTGCCTTCGACACGGGTCTGGTTGAAGTAAGGGCGAAAGCCGTAGTTGTGACCGACGTAGCTGCTCGGCAGGCTCCAGTTGCTGGCAGCCACCGACAGGCCATTGCGATCCAGCAGTTGCAGGGTGGAAGAGCGCGCCGCGCCATTGATCCGTTCCAGTTTGCGGTTCAGGGCGTCCTGTTCTGCCGCATCGATGGGGCCGGCCAGGGCCGCGCGCAATTGCGGGTCGAGGGCGAGCACGGCAGGCAGGGCGCGGTAGCGTTCGATCAGGGTGTGCAGGGCGTTGGCGTAAAGCGTCAGTTGCATCTTGCCCCGCGAGGCGTCGTCGACCAGGGCCTGTTGTTCGGCGCGATGCACGGCCCAGCCGGCGGCCAGGACGGTACCGGCGACAATCAGCAGAGTGTAGAACGCCAGACGCAGGGGACGAGGAAGCGGCGACATACGGGCAACGACAGGCTGGGGAGGGGCGGGAAAGATAGCATGTCGAATCAGCTAGGCGCTGACTTGTGGGAGCGGAGCTTGCCCGCGAAAGGGACCTTGAGGTCGCCAAAAGCTTCGCGGGCAAGCACCGCTCCCACAAGAGCGGTCAGTGGCAGGGCTTACAACAACTCGAAACTCTGCTGCGTCACATCCTGGGAGTCCAGGCCGATCTGCACGTTGAACTTGCCCGGCTCCGAGGCGTACTTCAACTGGGTGTTGTAGAACTTCAAGTCTTCCTCGTCGATGCTGAAGTGAAGGACCTTCTGCTCGCCCGCCTTGAGCATCACCTTCTGGAAGTTTTTCAGTTCCTTGACCGGACGGATCATGGAACCGGCGACCTGCTGGATATACAGCTGCACCACTGTCTCGCCATCACGCTTGCCGGTGTTCTTCACCGTGATGCTGGCATCGAGCTTGCCGCTCTTGTTCAGCGTGGTCGAAGACAGCGCCATGTCGCTCAGGCTGAAGTCGGTGTAGCTCAGGCCATAACCGAAGGGGTACAGCGGGGTGTTTTCCTCGTCGAAATACTGCGAGGTGTAGTTGCCCGGCTTGCCCGGGGTGTACGGACGACCGATGGTCAGGTGGTTGTAGTACATCGGCACCTGGCCGACCGAGCGCGGGAAGGTGATCGGCAGCTTGCCCGACGGGTTGTAGTCGCCGAACAGTACGTCGGCAATGGCGTTGCCGCCTTCGGTGCCGCTGAACCAGGTTTCCAGCACGGCAGCGGCCTGGTCCTGCTCGTGGCCGATGGTCAGCGGACGGCCGTTCATCAGCACCAGTACCAACGGCTTGCCGGTGGCCTTGAGGGCCTTGATCAGTTCACGCTGGCTGGCCGGGATGTTCAGGTCGGTACGGCTCGACGACTCGTGGGACATGCCCCGCGACTCGCCCACCGCGGCGATCACCACGTCGGCCTGCTCCGCGGCCTTGACTGCTTCGTCGATCATCTGCTGCGCCGGGCGCGGGTCATCGACGATTTCCGGCGCCGCGAAGTTGAGGAAGTTCAGGTAATCCACGACCTTCTTGTCGGCGGTGATGTTCGAGCCGCGGGCATAGACCAGTTGGCCCTTGTCGCCCAGGGCACGGCTCATGCCGTCATACAGGGTGACCGATTGCGCCGGCAGGCCGGCGGCGGCCCAGCTGCCCATCATGTCGATCGGGGCCTTGGCCAGCGGGCCGACCAGGGCGATCTTCGCCGACTTCTTCAGTGGCAGGGTCTGGCCCTGGTTCTTCAGCAGGACCAGGCTGCGGCGTGCCATGTCGCGGGCATCGCTGCGGTGCAGGCGGCTTTCGGCATTGGTGTCGGCCGGATCATCCTCGGCCTTGCCGATACGCAGGTACGGGTCCTTGAACAGGCCCATGTCGTACTTGGCGCCGAGCACTTCACGCACGGCGTTGTCCAGGTCGCTCTGCGGCACTTCGCCGGACTGGATCAGCCCCGGCAGCTCCTTGCCATACAGCGAGTCGTTCATGCTCATGTCGATGCCGGCCTTGATTGCCAGCTTGGCCGCCTCGCGACCGTCCTTGGCAACGCCATGCTTGAGCAGTTCGAAAATCGCCCCGTGGTCGCTCACCGCCAGGCCCTTGAAACCCCAGTCCTTGCGCAGCAGGTCCTGCATCAGCCAGGTGTTGGAAGTGGCGGGCACGCCGTTGATCGAGTTCAGGGCAACCATCACCCCGCCGGCGCCGGCGTCGATCGCGGCGCGATAAGGCGGCAGGTAGGTCTGGTACATTTTCACCGGGCTCATGTCGACCACGTTGTAGTCGCGACCGCCTTCCACCGCGCCATAGAGGGCGAAGTGCTTGACGCTGGCCATGATGCTGTCCGGTTCGCTCGGGCTCTTGCCCTGGTAGGCGTGGACCATCACCTGGGCGATGCGCGAGACCAGGTAGGTGTCCTCGCCGAAGCCCTCGGAGGTCCGGCCCCAGCGCGGGTCGCGGGAAATATCGACCATCGGCGCGAAGGTGATGTCCAGGCTGTCGGCGCTGGCTTCCTGGGCGGCGATGCGTCCGGAATGGCCGATGGCGTCCATGTCCCAGCTCGACGCCAGGCCCAGGCTGATGGGGAAAATGGTCCGGTGGCCGTGGATCACGTCATAGGCGAAGAACATCGGGATCTTCAACCGGCTGCGCATGGCAGCGTCCTGCATCGGACGGTTTTCCGGGCGGGAGATGGAGTTGAAGGTGCCGCCGATGTTGCCCGCGGCGATTTCCTTGCGGATCAGTTCCCGGGGCATTTCCGGGCCAATACTGATCAGACGCAATTGGCCGATCTTTTCCTCGAGGGTCATCTGCTTCATCAACTGGGCGATGAAAGCGTCCTTGTTTTCCAGGGAGGCGGGCTTTGTGTCAGCCACTACCGGGAGACTGGCCAGGCCAATAGCGAGGCCCAGCAAACACAGCTTCTTCATGAATGATTATCTCGGGGGCCCGGTCCGGCGATCAATCGTTGCGCACTGGCCGGGCTGTTTAGTTATAGGGAGCGACTCTTGTTGTGCTAATAATCCAGCACAGTTGTGAACTGTTTTTCGCGCTGGGCATCTTTTAGCTGATTGGCTTCACACATTCCAGTGGCGGTGGCGGATTATGCCTGAGTCCCGCGTACGAAAAATCCTGGGATTTTTCTCTTTTTAACGTTTCAAGGAGGGTTTCGAGCATGCAGGCACAACAGGGCTTACGTTCGAGTTGCAGATTTGCCGTACTGGCATTGCTGGCGACGTTGTTGGCCGGCTGCGGCATCAACAATATTCCCACTTATGACGAACAGGTGAAGGCCAACTGGGCTCAGGTGCAGAACCAGTACCAGCGGCGCGCGGACCTGATCCCGAATCTGGTGGAAACGGTCAAGGGTTACGCCAAACAGGAGCAGGAAACCCTGACCGCGGTGGTCGAGGCGCGGGCCAAGGCCACCTCGATCCAGGTCGATGCCAGCACCCTGGACAATCCCGAGAAACTCAAGCAGTACCAGGACGCCCAGGGCCAGTTGACCGGCGCCCTCAGTCGTCTGATGGTGGTCTCGGAGCGATACCCGGATCTGAAGTCAAACCAGAACTTCCTGGCCCTGCAGTCCCAACTCGAAGGCACGGAAAACCGTATCAGTGTGGCGCGACGTGACTTCATCCTCAGTGTGGAAAAGTACAACACCGAGATCCGCACCTTTCCCGGCCGCCTCTGGCATAGCCTGATGTACAGCAACCTGCCGTTGCGCCCGACGTTCGAGGCGACCGCCCAGGACGCCGATAAAGCACCGCAGGTGAAGTTCCAGTAACCCGATGGGCGTTGCCGTGCTGAATTGTGGCAGCGCTCGATCCTGCTTCATCACGAACGAGGTAGGCATGCGTATTTTCCAAGGTGCCCTGTGGCTGTTGCTCTGCACGCTGGCACTGACGGCCAGGGCCGATTTGCAGTTTCCCGAATTGAGCGGGCGGGTGGTGGACAGCGCCCAGATGATCGACGCGCCGGTGCGCGAGGCCTTGAATCAGCAGTTGCAGGCCCATGAGAAGGCCACCGGCGAGCAGATCGTGGTGGTCACCGTGGCGAACCTGCAAGGCGCGACCATCGAGGATTACGGTTACCAGTTGGGGCGTCACTGGGGCATCGGCCAGAAGGACAAGAATAACGGCGCGCTGCTGATCGTCGCCCGGGACGAGCGCAAGGTGCGCATTGAAGTGGGTTATGGCCTGGAAGACCGCCTGACCGACGCCCAGTCATCCCTGATCATCAACCAGTTGATCGTGCCGCAGTTCAAACGCGACCATGTTTCCAGCGGCATCAGTTCCGGGGTCGACGCGATGCTCAAGGTCCTGGGCAGTCCGATGGTGGAGAAAACCGAGCCCGAAGGGGATTTCGGATCTCGGCACCCGGTACTGATCGGCTTCCTCATGATTCTCTTCGTGCTGATCTGCGCGATGATGCAACTGATGGGCTATGGCCCCAGGGGCGGCTCGGGAGGTTTTGGCGGCGGCGGTGGCGGACGTTCCGGCGGTGGCTTCAGCGGTGGCGGTGGCGGTTTCGGTGGCGGCGGATCATCGGGCAGTTGGTAATCCATCATTATTAGAGAGTGTGCACAACCATGGCCTTACTGACTGAATACGAACAACGGCAGGTTGCCGAAGCGATTACCCGGGTCGAGCAGCAGACCGATGCGGAACTGGTGACGGTGCTGGCGCGGCGTGCCGACGACTATGCCTATATCCCGTTGCTGTGGGCCAGCCTGGCGGCGCTGCTGGTCCCCGGGCTGCTCAACTTCGTCTTCGGCTGGCTGAACAGCCACAGCCTGCTGGCAGTGCAGTGGAGCAGCTTTATCGTGTTGTGCCTGGTATTCCGCATCCCGTCGATCACCAGCCGGCTGATTCCGCGTTCGGTGCGGCACTGGCGGGCATCGAACCTGGCCCGGCGGCAGTTTCTCGAACAGAACCTGCACCATACCGTTGGCGGTACCGGTGTCCTGATTTTTGTCTGCGAGGCTGAGCGTTATGTCGAAATCCTGGTGGACAAGGGCATTTCCAAACGGCTCGACAACAGCGCCTGGGAGCCCATCGTCAAGGCCTTCACCGAGCGGGTCAAACAGGGGCAGACCTTGCAGGGCTTTATCAGCTGCATCGAGTCCTGCGGCGAACTGCTCAAGTCTCATGTGCCGGTGACCCAGGCACGCAACGAGTTGCCTAACCGGTTGGTCCTGTTGGGCTGATACAATAGCCGCTATTCCCTGATCCGACTCCCGCACGCCCGAGGCGCCCTTTACATGTCAGCTACTGCAACCCCCGCCCAGTCCGTGCCGGACCATCACGCACAGTTTCTCGAGTTGCTCGAGACCGGTCTGGCGCAGAACGCTTTTATCAAGCTGGTGCTGGCCAAGTACGTGGGCGACGAAGCGGACCTGCAACGGCTGATCATCAAGCAGGTGACGGTCAAGGAGCAGGCGTGCCTGTCCTTTGTCTATCGCTACAAGACCCGTGATATCACCAAGAACTTCGCCCTTTCCGAAGGCCAGGCGATCATCGCCGGGCTGCTGCCGGCGTCCTTCAAGAACGCCCACCTGCTGTCACTCACCGACGAAGTGCAACTGGAGTACAGCAAGAAGGGCAAGAGCACCCTGTTCAAGGGCAAGGCCCAGCAGACGCGGGAAGTGCCGTCCGCCGAGCACAATCGCGAGAAGAATCGCTATCTGGAACTCAGCCGGCCATTTCTTACCGACCTGGGGGTGACCAACCCGCAGCACGAGCTGATTCCGGCGATGTCGCGCAAGTGGAAGCAGATCAACAAATTTATCGAAGTGTTTTCCCATGCCCTGAGCCACTCGCCGATCAAGCTCGACCAGCCGGTGCGGGTCGCGGACTTCGGTTCGGGCAAGGGCTACCTGACCTTTGCCATCCACGATTACCTGCGCAATACCTTGCAGGTCGAAGGCCAGGTGACCGGGGTCGAGTTGCGCGAAGACATGGTCAACCTGTGCAATACGGCGGCGGCGCGCCTGGAGCATCCTGGGCTGGTGTTCAAATGCGGCGATGTGCGCAGCGTGGCGCCGAGCGAGCTGGAGGTGATGATCGCCTTGCATGCCTGCGATATCGCCACCGACTATGCGATCCACACCGGTATCCGCTCCGGCGCGGCGATCATCATGTGCTCGCCGTGCTGCCACAAGCAGATCCGCTTGCAGATCCAGAGCCCGCTGTTGCTCAAGCCGATGCTGCAATACGGCCTGCACCTGGGGCAGCAGGCGGAGATGGTCACCGACAGCTTGCGCGCACTGTTCCTGGAAGCCTGCGGCTACGAGACCAAGGTCTTCGAGTTCATTTCCCTGGAACACACCAACAAGAACAAGATGATCCTCGCGGTCAAGCGCGCCGAGCCTGTGGACCCGGCGCAATTGTTGGTGAAGATCGAGGAGTTGAAGGCGTTCTATCACATCCACGAGCACTGCCTGGAAACCCTGCTGCGGGCCGACGGCTACTTGAGCTGAACCCCCGCCGGCAAACCGCCCGGTTGCGCCGGGCGGACGCTGGTCTTGCGCCCGAGCATCACGGTAATGATCACGCCACCGGCAAACAGCCAGGTAATCGGCTCGACGTGTTCGCCGAAGAACAGCGCCGAAAAGGCAATGGTGAAGAAAATCTGCAACAGCTGGATCTGGCTGACCCGGGCGATACCGCCCAGGGCGAGCCCGGCGTACCAGGCAAAAAAGCCGAGAAACTGCGAGAACAACGCCACATAACCGAAGGCCCACCAGGTCTTGGCGGAAATCGCGCCCTGGTGCTGCCAGGCCAGGTACAGCACCGGGCCGATCAGGATCGGCACCGACAGCACCAGCGCCCAGCAGATCACCTGCCAGCCGCCCATCTCCCGGGCCAGGCGTCCACCCTCGGCATAGCCCAGGCCGCCGAGGGCGATGGCGCCGATCATCAACAGGTCACCGGGCTGGATACTCCCGGCCCCGCTGATCAGCGCATAACCCAGCACCAGCGCACTGCCCAGGGCCGCGCAGGCCCAGAAGGCCTTCGATGGCCGCTCGTGGGACAACCAGGCCGCGTACAACGCCACGCACAAGGGTTGCAGGCCATTGACCAGGGCGCCGTGGGAGGCCGGCAGGGTCTGCATGGCCCAGGCCGAGAGCACCGGAAAACCCAGGATGACCCCGATGATCACCAGTGACAGGCCTTTGACCTGGCGCCAGGTCGGCCACTTTTCCCGGCGCCACAGCAGCAGCGCCGCCGCGGGAATGGCGGCGATCAGGGCGCGACCGAGGCCGTTGAGCAGCGGATGGATTTCCTGCACCACGACGCGGGTGAAGGGCAGGGTCAGGCTGAAGATCACTACACCCAGCAGGCCGAGCAGCATGCCGGTGTTTTCACGGGAGGACATAAACGTTGGCCAGTCATCAGGGAAACAGGGACTGTCATCTAGCCATAAAGCTCCGACGGCTCGCCGCTACAGCTGGGTAGAGAGTTGTCCATACAGTTTTTCGTGGGACCGCCTGCGTAGTAGCCGGTGATTACCCGCCTGCGTGTATAGGGTCTACCTTGACTACTCTTGTCTGCCCAAGTGTTTAACCAGAGGAGTTCACCCCATGGCCGCGAAAAAGATTCTGATGCTGGTTGGCGATTACGTCGAAGACTACGAAGTGATGGTGCCGTTCCAGGCCCTGCTGATGGTCGGTCACCAGGTGCATGCGGTGTGCCCGGACAAAAGCGCCGGCCAGACCGTGCGCACCGCGATCCATGACTTCGAGGGCGACCAGACCTACAGTGAAAAGCCGGGGCATCTGTTCGCCCTGAACTTTGATTTCGCCAAGGTCGATGCCGCCGACTACGATGCGTTGCTGATTCCCGGTGGCCGTGCGCCGGAATACCTGCGGCTGAACGACAAAGTCCTGCAACTGGTGCAGGCCTTCGACCACGCCGGCAAGCCGATTGCCGCGGTTTGTCATGGCGCGCAGTTGCTGGCGGCGGCGGGGATTCTCGACGGTCGTGAGTGCAGCGCCTATCCTGCCTGTGCTCCGGAAGTGCGGCTGGCCGGTGGTCGTTATATCGATATCGAAGTGACCCAGGCCCACGTCCAGGGCAACCTCGCCACCGCTCCGGCCTGGCCGGCGCATCCGAGCTGGTTGGCGGCGTTCCTCGGGTTGCTGGGTACCAGGATCACCTTGTAAGGGAGGGTTGGGTCATGTGTGAGCTCTACGTCAAGGCCGATCCGATTCTCTACGAATCGCGTTCCCGCTCGCTGCGCATCCGTGGCGTGGTGACCACCTTGCGCCTGGAAAACCAGTTCTGGGACATCCTCGGCGAGATCGCCGAGGCCGACGGCATGACCACCAACCAGTTGATCACCCGGCTCTACGAAGAGGTGATGGACTTTCGCGGGGAGGTGCTGAATTTCGCCTCCTTCCTGCGGGTCAGTTGCACCCGCTACCTGAGCCAGCGTCGGGCCCAGGTAACGGAACTCAGTGTGGTCCGTTCGAACGCGGGGTGAAAAATAACACGATCCGGGCCGGCGGCTATTTGCGGCTTTCGATCCTGACCTGACCATCGTCCAGGGCCACGGTTTTCACCGGGGTCAAGGCGGGCAGGGCATTGAGCAGAGCGTCCGGGTCTGTCACGTCGAGGTTGCCGGAGACCTTGAAGTGCGCCAGCGGGCCGTCCGCCAGTTGCACCGGTTTGCTGCGGTAGAGGCTCAGTTCATCGAGCAGACTGGCCAGTTCGCGGTTGCGAAAGGTCAGGTGGCCGCTGCGCCAATCGGCGACTTCCTCGCTGCTCAGGGTTTGCTGTTGCAGCGTACCTTTGGCGTAGTCGAAGATCGCCCGTTGCCTGGCTTCGAGCAGGGTGGCGCTGCTCGGATCGCCTTCCGGCTCGAAAGCCACCTGGCCGTGGGCGACGCTGACCACCAACTGGCGCTGGCCGCGGCGCACATCGAAAGCGGTGCCCACCACTCGCACCCGGGCGTTGCCGGCATGCACCCACAATGGGCGTTCCTTGTCGGCGGCCACTTCCAGGTAGAGCTGGCCCTGATCCAGGTAGATATCCCGTTGCCGGGAGCGGAAGTTGATGCGCAGTCGGGTATTGGCGTTGATGTACAGGGTGCTGCCGTCCGGCAGCTTCAGGGTACGGGTGCCCTGGGCATGGGCGGCAACCTGATGCCGGTACGGGGTGTTTGGTGCGCCGAGATTGGCGCTCAGCAATGCACACAGCAGCGCGGCCGCCGTGGCCAGGGCCGGTCGCCAGAGGTTCTTGCGCCGGGGGGCCGGCAACGCCGGCTGGTTCAGTTGGCGCAGTTGCGC
Organism: Pseudomonas gingeri; assembly: GCF_013385425.1. GTDB lineage: Bacteria > Pseudomonadota > Gammaproteobacteria > Pseudomonadales > Pseudomonadaceae > Aquipseudomonas > Aquipseudomonas gingeri_D. The sequence goes on from NZ_JACAQA010000005.1 coordinate 408,912, forward strand.
CAGGTCCGCCCAGAGTGCTTCGAACTCGGCATAGGCCCGGGCATGCTCCGGCTTTGCCCGCCATTCTTCGAACGCCCTGTCCGGTGACTGTTCGGGCGTGTCGCGGTGACGGGCGAACCAGCTCGCGGCCTGGGCATCGATGCTGTTTCCATCGAGTGTGATGTCGATGACGCGGCTCATTCTGACGACTTCCTGCTGTTCATCGGGCGGGTATCTCAGGCCTCGGGAGGGACCAGCAGTTGCGGGTTACCCAGCGGATGGCTCTTGGCATCGAAAAACCGCAGCGTCACTTCCCGGCCCTCGAACAGCTGGGTGAAGTGGCGCTTCTGATGCTGGATAAAGGCCTGGCTGCGTGGGTAGATCGAAATCGCCAGGGTCTGGATTCGCGCATCCAGCAGGGCCTGGACGATATGCCGGTCCTGCGCGCCGAGGTTGTGGCCGAAGATGCACAGGGCGTCCTGATGCCCGGCCAGTTGCCCGTAGCAGTACGACAGGTAATCCGAATGACGGATCGCCTTGAGCTTGTCCTGCGCATTCCCCTCGCTGACGAACAACGGCACATCGCCCAGGGTATTGATCGCGAAACTGCCCAGCAGGGTGCTTTCCGAGGAGGTCAGCTTGCGTGTGCTGCCGTCGAGGTTCTTCACCAGGTGCAGGCCGCCGTGCAGGTACAGGACGCGGGTGCCACGGGCATCAAGGTCGCCCAGGTCGAAGGTCGAGTCGTCCGTGCGGAACAGATCGTCGAACGGCTCGGGTGCCTGCATGATCGCCCAGTAGGTGAGCAGGTCGTAGTTGGTCGAGTAAAGGGTGCGGTAGCGACTCAGTTCGGCATTGATCAGCGCCAGGCTCTCGGGCTGCACCCGCATCCAGGGGATATGCACCGAGCGGATCGCATGGATCAGCGCTTCCTTGACCGCGAAGTAGCGATTGCGCGGCGACGACGAACTGATGGTCAGCGCCGCATTGACCCGGATGGTGCTTTTCAGGGCGCTGAGCACCTGTTCGAAGTTGCTGGTTTCCAGGGCCTTGAACACCGCCAGCTCGCTCAGCCCCAGCGGACGGTTACGGGTGGTCTGGGCCAGCTCGAACAGCGAGTCGTAGGCAAATGCCCGCCACATTGCCCGGCTCGCGCCGTTGCCGATCAACAGGCCGCTGCAGGCGATTTCGGCGCGCAGGGCGTTCCAGTCTTCTAACGTTGTATCAAATGCCTGGAGTTCCATCGTTGCCATTCGTCGGTTGCCAAATCTGAGGAGGATCAGCGGCGGACTTTAACACGGGCCCTCTAGAGTCATTTCCTCATTCCGTGCCGGGAGATTTTTTCCACGGGGTGTCTTTTCCGGTGATATCGTAGTGATATCTCTTTTGGGTGTTTTTTCCAGTGCAATGGAATGCCACATAAAGGGTGATCGATATGTCAGTCAGAAACCTGAAAATAGCCACACGCGCTTTTCTGAGTTTTGCCTTTGTCACACTGCTGTTGATTGCCCTGGGCGTGCTGGCGTTATGGAAAATGCATCTGATTCGCGAGGCGGCGGTCGACTTGCAGGACAACTGGATGGCCAGCCTGCGACAGGCCGGGCGGGTCGAGTTGACCTTCTATCGGATACGCCTGGAGAGCTTTCGGTTGGTCACGGCCACCGATGCCCAGATGAAACAGACCGAAGCCGCCCGTATCCAGGAACTTAAGGCCACACTCGATCAGCAGATCAAGGCCTATGCACCGCTGGTCTCGAGCCCCGAGGAGCAAGCGGTCTACGAGGCGGTACAACGTAATGCCAACCTCTATGAGCAGAAACTCGCCGAGACGTTGCAGATCGCCAGCGAGAAGGGAGCCGAAGCGGCGCTTGTTCTGCTCAATAACGTGATCCCGCCTTTGGTCAATGAGCTGCAAACCAACATCGAGGCGCTGGAAAAAATCAATGACGATGGTGCCGTGCAGTCCGGTATCACGGCCCAGCAGCAGTTCGACGGCGGTTTTTATCTGACTATCGCCATCATTGTCGTTTCTTGCGTCTTGACGGTATTGCTGGCGATTATCTTTACCCGCAGCCTGACCGGCCCGTTGCGCTTGTTGCTCGGCTCGACCCGGAAGATCGCCGAGGGCGACCTGCGCACCGAAGTACAGGTGGACGGCAAGGACGAATTGGCCGAGCTGCAGGCCTCGACCGCGGCCATGCAGGCCAGCCTGAAAAATACCCTGCGGCATATCAGTAACTCCTCCACGCAGTTGGCGTCGGCCGCGGAAGAAATGAGCGCGGTGACCGGCGAGTCCAATCGCGGTATTCAACGCCAGAGCCTGGAGACCGACCAGGCCGCCACGGCGGTCAATGAAATGACCGCGGCGGTCGAGGAAGTGGCCCGCAATGCCGTGGCGGCCTCGCAGTCCACCCAGCGTTCCGAAGTCTCGACCCGTACCGGGGCGGACCGTGTGCATCGCACGATTGCCTCCATCGAAACCCTGAGTTCGACCGTCAAGGCCACCGGGCAGGAAGTCGAATCCCTGGCGCAGCAGGCCCAGAACATCAGCAAGGTGCTGGATGTGATCCGGGCCATCGCCGAACAGACCAACCTGCTGGCGCTCAACGCCGCCATCGAAGCCGCCCGGGCCGGTGAACAGGGCCGTGGCTTTGCCGTGGTTGCTGATGAGGTGCGGGCCCTGGCGCACCGTACCCAGGTTTCAACCCAGGAAATCGAACAGATGATCGGTGCCATCCAGAACGGGACCGGGCAGGCGGTGGTCTCGATGCAACGTAGTAATGAAGAGGCGGACAAGACGCTGTTGATTGCCCATGAAGCCGGTTCGGCCTTGTCCGAAATTGCCCAGGCCATCAGCGAGATCAACGACCGCAACCTGATGATCGCGACCGCTTCCGAAGAGCAGGCCCAGGTCGCCCGGTCGGTGGACCAGAACCTGATCAGTATCCGCGACCTGTCGATCCAGAGCTCATCGGCGGCGAGCCAGACCCTGGCGGCCAGTCATGAGCTGTCCAAGCTCGCGGTGGAATTGAACAAGGTGGTCACGCAGTTCTCGATTTGAGTCCCTGGCGGTCGCCCCCGACTCTTTATTTGACGCATCCGTTCGGAGACGTGAAATGGACCCGGATATCTGTAAAGGCTGTATCAAGATCGAGGTGGCCCGGCTGGCCATCGGCATGCAGATCGAAGCACTGGATCGGCCGTGGGAGGAAACCACCTTTTCCTTTCGTGAGTTCCGTATACGCCGCGAGGAGGAACTGCGACTGCTGCGCGAGAACTGCGAGTATGCCTGGGTGGATATTGCCAGTGCCGCCGGGGCCCATGGGCTGTCGGTCGAAACCCCGATTGAATGCGCGACTGCATGCGCGGCACTCGCGGAGCCGGTCGACTTCAACGTTGAAATGGCCCGGGCCGAGCTCGCCTGGGGCTCGGCCCGGGCGCAGTCCTGGCGCATCCTCGAGGCGGTGGATATGGGCGAGCCGATTCAGGTCGACGCGGTGAAAGCCGTGGTCAAGGATTGCGTCGACAGTATCCTGCGCAACCCCTCGGCCTTGCTCTGGCTGACCCGCATCAAGTTCCAGGACGATTACACCGCCGAGCATTCGCTGCGGGTGGCAATGCTGTCCATTGCCCTGGGTCGCGAGTTGGGCCTGCCGGCTGTGGAATTGGAGGAGATCGGGGTCGGTGCCATGCTCCACGATGTCGGCAAGCTCAAGGTGCCAAGCGAAATCCTGAATAAACCGTCGGCGTTGACGGATCAGGAGTACGCCATCATGAAAAGCCACGCCATGGAAGGTTATACCTTGCTCGCCAGCCAAGCCGGTGTGCCGGTGGCGGCGCTCGAGGTGGCGCTGTCGCACCATGAGCGGTTGGACGGCATGGGCTATCCCCGTGGCTTGAGCGCCGAAGGGATTCCCTTTTATGCGCGGATCGTCGCGGTGACTGACGCCTATGATGCCATCAGCAGTGACCGGGTCTACAGCAAGGGGCGTTCGACCCTCGAGTCCCTGCGCATCCTGTTCAAAGCGGCCAACAGCCATTTCGACGAGCAGATTGTCAGCGCGTTCATTCGCCTGATCGGCCTGTATCCCAGCGGCGAAATCGTCGAGATGACCAATGACGAAGTCGCGATCATCCTCGGCGCGCCGCCCTGCAATCGACTCAAGCCGCGTCTGTTGCGTGTTCTCGGAGCCGACAAGCGGCGCTGCCCGGAGAAGCTTATCGATCTGGCCGACAGCACCTTCGATGCCATGGGCCGGCCCTATGCGATTCGCCAGGTCTGTTCGTCCGGGGCCTTTGGCGTTGATATCGAGGCTTATCGCCGACGTGGGCTGATCCAGATAAACGGCGCCTGACAAACGGTGTTGTGGATCCAGGTTTTCCTTGCGTCAGGTCAAGGTCAGGGGTGGGTCTTCGACTGAAGCTGACGGGAGTCCGTCAGCTAAAGGAAGACCTACTGTGAGCAGCACATTTTTTATTCCCGCCGTGAATATCATGGGCATTGATTGCCTGGACGAAGCCATGGGCGCGATCCGCAAGCATGGCTTTCGCAAAGCGCTGATCGTTACCGACGTCGGGCTGGCCAAGGCCGGCGTCGCCGCACGGATTGCCGGGTTGTTGGCGATGCAGGATATCGATTCGGTCGTGTTCGATGGCGCCAAACCGAATCCGAGCATCGACAACGTCGAGAAGGGCTTGGTGGCACTCAAGGCTGGCCAATGCGATTTCATTGTGTCCCTGGGCGGCGGCTCGCCCCATGACTGTGCCAAGGGCATCGCCCTGTGCGCCACCAATGGCGGGCATATCCGCGACTATGAAGGCGTCGACCGCTCAGCCAAGCCGCAACTGCCGCTGGTGGCCATCAATACCACCGCCGGTACCGCCAGCGAGATGACCCGTTTCTGCATCATCACCGATGAATCGCGCCACGTGAAAATGGCGATTGTCGACCGTAACGTCACGCCGTTGCTGTCGGTCAACGACCCGGCGCTGATGGTCGCCATGCCCAAGGGACTGACCGCCGCTACCGGCATGGATGCCCTGACCCATGCCATCGAAGCTTATGTGTCGACGGCGGCGACGCCGATCACCGACGCCTGCGCGATCAAAGCCATTGAACTGATCAGCGCCAACCTGCGCCAGGCCGTGTTTGATGGCGCCGACCTGCAGGCCCGGGAAAGCATGGCCTACGCGCAGTTCCTCGCGGGCATGGCGTTCAACAATGCCTCGCTGGGTTTCGTGCATGCCATGGCGCACCAGTTGGGCGGCTTCTACGACTTGCCCCATGGCGTGTGCAATGCGGTGCTGCTGCCCCATGTGCAGAGTTTCAATGCGCTGGTCTGCCCGCAACGCCTGAGTGATGTGGCCAAGGCGCTGGGTGCCGACATTCGTGGCATGAGTGCCGAGGAGGGTGCCCAGGCGGCCATTGCGGCGATTCGCAGTCTGGCCAAGGATGTCGAGATTCCGGCCGGTCTGCGGGAGTTGGGCGCCAAGTTGCAGGACATCCCGATCCTCGCCACCAATGCCCTGAAGGACGCTTGCGGCCTGACCAATCCACGGGCGGCGGATCAGCGGCAGATCGAAGAGATTTTCCGCAGCGCGTTCTGAGGCAAAACCCCATCACCCAGCGCCTTCCCCGGTCGGGGAGGGCGCTGTCACGACCAGCGGGCTTGCAAACCCGCGTTCAGACAGGTTTAATTGAGTGATTACTCATTTATAAGTTGAACGCTGCTCCCCATGGCCCGTCCCAAAAGTGAAGACAAACGCAACGCCATCCTCAGTGCCGCCATCGAGGTGTTCGCCGAGCAGGGCCTGGGTTGTCCGACGCTGAAGATCGCCCGGCTCGCCGGGGTCGCCGAGGGCACCTTGTTCAACTACTTCAGTTCCAAGGACGTGTTGCTCAACGAACTCTACCTGCATATCAAGGCCGAGTTGCGCGATGTGATGATGCCCGGTTACCCGCGCACGGAAACGGTGAAGAAGCGCGCCCGGCACGCCTGGCAGAGTTATGTCGACTGGGGCGTCGCCGAACCGCAGAAACGCAAGGTGGTGGCTTTGCTCGGAATGTCCGCGCAGGTTACCGAACAGAGCAAGTTGCTGGGGATGCAGGACTTCTGCGAGGTCAACGAGATGATGCAGGAAAGCATTGCCAGCGGCCTGTTCCGCGACCAGCCGGCGGCGTTTGTCTCGGCGATCATGGGCGCCCTGGCCGATACCACCATCGACTTTATCCGCCGCGAACCCGACCAGGCCGAGCGTTATGCCGAAGCCGGTTTCCAGGCGTTCTGGAGTGCTACCGCCAAGGAGTAGGCGAGGCTGTTTCTTGTATTGAAGCTTTGCGTTGAAAATGAGTGAGTGCTCACTCAACATTAATCTCAATAGTCGTAAGGAGTACAAGCATGTCTAAGGTCTGGTTGATTACCGGCAGTGCCAGCGGTTTGGGTCGCAATGTCGCCGAGGCGGTACTGGCGGCGGGGGAACGCCTGGTGGCGACGGCGCGGGAGCCACGGCGGCTGGATGATCTGGTGGCGCGTTATGGCGATCAGGTGCGGGTGGTGGCTCTGGATGTCACGGATGCAGCGGCGGCTGAAGCGGCGGTGAAGGTGGCGGTCGATACCTTTGGTCGGCTCGACGTACTGGTCAACAATGCCGGTTACGGTCATCTCGCCCCTTTCGAGCAGACGGAGGCAGAGGCGTTCCGCGCCGAGGTCGAGACCAATTTCTTTGGCGTGGTCAACGTGACCCGCGCCGCATTGCCGGTGATGCGCGCGCAACGCAGCGGGCACATCCTGCAGATCTCCTCCGTGGGTGGGCGTCTGGGCATGCCCGGGCTCAGCGCCTATCAGGCGGCGAAGTGGGCGGTGGGTGGTTTTACCGAAGTGGTCGCGCAGGAAGTGGCGCCGTTGGGGATCAGGATCTGTGCCGTGGAGCCGGGTGGCATGCGTACCAACTGGGCGGTGCGTGCAGGCCAGGGCACACCCACGATCATCGACGACTACCTGCCTAGCGTCGGTGCGATCCAGGAATTGCTCGGTACCTACGCCGGCAATGAGCCGAGCGATCCGGATCGGATTGCGCAGATCCTGCTGAAGCTGGCCTATCACGAGCAACTGCCGCTGCACCTGTTGATCGGCAACGATGCCTTGCAGTACTGCGAGCAGGCCGAGACCGCCCGTGCCGAGGCGGGCGAGCGTTGGCTGGAGGTCAGTCGCGCCGCCGACTACAGTGCTCCTGTCGAGCTGCCAGCATTTCCAACCCATTGAGAGGTCGTCCATGAACGTCTTGTTGTTCGGTGCCACCGGCATGGTCGGCCAGGGTGTATTACGTGAATGCCTGCTGGCGGGCGATGTGCAGCAGGTCCGGGTCATTGGCCGTACGCCGGTGACCCAGACCGATCCGAAGCTCAGCCAGGTGGTGCACGCCGACCTGTTCAACTACCAGGGTATCGAGGCCGAGTTGCAGGGCTTTGATGCCTGCTTCTTCTGCCTGGGTATCTCGGTGGTGGGCCTGGACGAGGCGCAGTACACCCGGGTGACCTACGACCTGACGCTGGCCGCGGCCGAGACCTTGTCGCGGCTCAATCCGAACATGACCTTTGTCTATGTCACGGGGGCGGGCACCGACAGCAGTGAAAAGGGCCGCAGCATGTGGGCGCGGGTCAAGGGCCGTACCGAAAACGCCTTGCAACGCTTGCCGTTCAAGGCGGTTTACCTGATGCGTCCCGGTGCGATCCAGCCGTTGCATGGCGTGCGCTCCAAGACTGCGCTCTACCAGGCGGTCTACACGCTGGCCGGGCCGTTGATGAGTGTGTTGCGGCGGTTGTGGCCGGACACCATCCAGACCACCGAAACCATTGGCCGGGCGATGTTGGCGGTGGCCCGAAATGGTGGGCCGCAGCCGATTCTCGATCCCAAGGCGATCAATCAACTGTCTTCGCGAGGTTGAGGCTTGGCTGAGTGGTGGAGGTTGCGCGAGTGCATGCGGGCGGTGGTGACTGTGGGCGCGCTGGGTTCCTGGAGTCCCGGTCTGCTAACCCGCGTACAGTCTCCACCCACTTCGTTTAGCCGCGATGGATGACGATTCCACTACTCCGGAGGACGTCATGTTCAAAGTTACACTCAACCCACCTGTTTGCGCAGACTTGAAACTCAACGCGGTTGTCGACCGGGTTTTCGCCCACTACAACCTGCCGATCAGCGATGATCCGATGGTCCCCCGAAATGCTTGTAAACCGGATAATCCGAACGGCGTCGAAGAAGCGCTGTAGGAGCAGGCTTGCCGGCGATGAGGTCCTTGAGTTTTGTGGTGCTTGATCGTCCGCCATCGCCAGCAAGCCGGCTCCCACAAAGGTTGCGCATGGCCGCAGTATCATGGTTGCCTCGGTCCATGTAGGAGCTGGCTTGCCAGCGATGAGGTCCTTGAGTTTTGTGGTGCTTGATCGTCCGCCATCGCCAGCAAGCCGGCTCCCACAAAGGTTGTGCATGGCGCGAAGTATTATGGTTGCCTCGGTCCATGTAGGAGCAGGCTTGCCGGCGATGAGGTCCTTGAGTTTTGCGGTGCTTGATCGTCCGCCATCGCCAGCAAGCCGGCTCCCACAAAGGCTGCGCATGGCCGCGAAGTATCGTGGTTGCCTCGGTCCATGTAGGAGCTGGCTTGCCTGCGATGGCGGAGGTACAGACACATTCAGAACCAGAGCCATTTTTCATTTTTTCTTGTCGCGTACTAACTTTCCTGTGAACACCCACAATTACGGGAGGGCAATGGATTGCCCACGCCACCTCACTCCAGCCAACTGCGCACTGGACGCTATTCGCAGTCCGGGCAAATCTACCTTCTGACCGCTGTTATCGAGGACCGCAGACCGGTTCTCGCCGACTGGCAAACGGGCAGGTTGCTGGTGCAGCAATTTCGTCAGGCACAAGCCGAAGGCTTGGCCGACTCCCTGACCTGGGTCGTTATGCCGGATCACTTTCACTGGTTGATCGAGCTGAAAAGCAGCACCTTGTCGGAGTTGATGCTCGCGACCAAGTCGAGGAGCGCACGAGAGATCAATGCCCGACTGGGACGTTCGGGACGGCTTTGGCAAAAAGGCTTTCACGACCGTGCCATTCGCCGCGAGGAAGATTTGCTGGCCGTTGCCCGCTACATTATTGCCAACCCGCTGCGCGCTGGTTTGGTAAAGCGGATACGGGACTACCCATTATGGGATGCTATATGGCTGGAGGATGCCGATTACGAAGAGGTGCGGCGGTGAGCCTGGCATCGCCATCGCTGGCAAGCCAGCTCAGGCTTCTGGGTACGGCGATCTTTTGCGGTGGCGCACAAACTTTGTGGGAGCCGGCTTGCTGGCGATGGCGGACGATCAAGCACCGCAAGGCTCAAGGGCCTCATCGCCGGCAGGCCAGCTCCTACAGGTACCGCGTGTTCCCCAAGATCGCAGGCAATAAAAAAGCGGCCCGGATCAACCGGGCCGCTTCTATTCCTGCAACAAAAGCGCTTACTGCACTTCCACCGCCAGGCTGTCGTGGATCTTCTTCTGCCAGATGGCCGGACCGGTGATATGCACCGACTCGCCCTTGGAATCGACCGCGACCGTCACCGGCATGTCCTTGACCTCGAACTCGTAGATCGCTTCCATGCCCAGTTCGGCAAAGGCCACGACCTTGGATTTCTTGATCGCCTGGGCGACCAGGTAGGCAGCGCCACCCACGGCCATCAAGTACACGGCCTTGTAGTCCTTGATCGCTTCGATGGCGGTCGGGCCGCGCTCGGATTTGCCGATCATGCCCAGCAAGCCGGTCTGGTCGAGGATCTGCCGGGTGAATTTGTCCATGCGCGTTGCCGTGGTCGGACCGGCCGGCCCGACCACTTCTTCACGCACCGGATCAACCGGGCCGACGTAGTAGATAAAGCGACCCTTGAGGTCCACCGGCAAGGTTTCACCCTTGTTGAGCATTTCCACCATGCGCTTGTGCGCGGCGTCGCGGCCGGTGAGCATCTTGCCGTTGAGCAGGACGGTTTCGCCCGGCTTCCAGCTCTGCACGTCTTCCGGGGTCAGGGTGTCGAGGTTGACGCGACGGGCCGACGGACCGGCTTCCCAGACGATTTCCGGGTAGGCGTCCAACGGTGGCGCTTCCAGCGAGGCCGGGCCGGAGCCGTCGAGCACGAAGTGCGCGTGGCGGGTGGCGGCGCAGTTGGGGATCATGCACACCGGCAGGGACGCCGCGTGCGTCGGGTAATCCATGATTTTCACGTCGAGCACGGTGGTCAAACCACCCAGGCCCTGGGCACCGATACCCAGTTGGTTGACCTTCTCGAACAGCTCCAGGCGCATTTCTTCGATGCGGTTGGACGGGCCACGCTTCTTCAGCTCGTGGATGTCGATGGACTCCATCAACACTTCCTTGGCCATGACCGCGGCTTTCTCGGCGGTGCCGCCGATGCCGATGCCGAGCATGCCCGGTGGGCACCAGCCGGCACCCATGGTCGGCACCGTCTTCAGCACCCAGTCGACGATCGAGTCGGACGGGTTGAGCATGGCCATTTTCGACTTGTTCTCGGAGCCGCCGCCCTTGGCCGCGACGTCCACTTCCACGGTGTTACCCGGAACGATGGAGTAATGGATGACCGCCGGGGTGTTGTCCTTGGTGTTCTTGCGCGCGCCGGCCGGGTCGGCCAGGATCGAAGCGCGCAGGACGTTTTCCGGCAGGTTGTAGGCGCGACGCACGCCTTCGTTGATCATGTCGTCCAGGCCCATGGTGGCACCGTCCCAGCGCACATCCATGCCCACGCGCACGAACACGGTGACAATCCCGGTGTCCTGGCAGATCGGCCGGTGGCCGGTGGCGCACATGCGCGAGTTGATCAGGATCTGGGCCATGGAGTCGCGGGCCGCCGGCGACTCTTCCCGCAGGTAGGCCTCGTGCATGGCCTGGATGAAATCCACGGGGTGGTAGTAGGAAATGAACTGCAGGGCGTCGGCAACGCTCTGTATCAGGTCGTCTTGCTTGATCACGGTCATGGGTCGCGCTCCTCTATAAAGACGGGAACATGGAAATAAGGTGTTTGCGACCGGTTTGCATCTGGTCTGTCGAAAACATCTTTTGAGGCGGGCCGGGCACGCATGACCGGCACAAAATAAGGCGCGGCAGTATAACCCGCCCTTGAGCCCGGCACATCCGTCAGTGGTCAAACCAAGGTCGCAGGAGCGTCGGCACTTTTCTTGCGTCCTTATCTTGTCCTCTCGTCCAGATTAAAGTGTACGAGTGGCAAAAAATTGAATAGTTATTTTTGATCCAGATCACTAGAGTGGCAAGTGGCCTGTACGGGAAGGAAACCCCTTGAGCCCTCAGCGCAAAGTGAGTCAAAGATTGACCCATAAAGCCATACAGACTCTGTTACGCAAACGCTTTGCCCTGGCTGCCGGCACCTATCTACTGCTGTTGTCGCTGTTGTGGGTAGCGATTTTCACCGATAACTATGAGGCCAGCGTAACCACGGGCCTGATAGGCAGCGGCCTGGTGATTCTCAGCCAGGGCGTACTCGGCTGGCTGTTTATCAGTGGCCGCAACCGGCATTTTCGCGATCCCAGCCTGACCGAGCTGCAGGTGCTCATAGGCCTGGGTTGGCAGACCTACCTGATGGCCAACCTCGAACAGGCCCGCGGCGCCTTCCTGGTGTTTTATCCGTTGGTGCTGCTGTTCGGCATGTTTCATCTGCCGCAACGCAAGTTCGTGCGCTGTGCGGCGCTGGTGTTCTTCTCGTTTGCCGCGCTTAATCTCTGGGAGGGTTACCACTTCCAGTTGCCGGACCCGGGTCTGGCGTTGCTGCAGGTGTGCGTGCTGTTCGTCGTGTTGCTGTGGTTGTGTCTCTACGCCAGCTATGTGCAAGCCTCCCGTCAGCGTATGCGCCAGCGCCGCTTTGCCTTGCAGGCCCACCAGGACACCCTGCGCGGGATGATGCGCCAGTTGGAAGACCTGGTGGCGACCGATGAACTGACCGGGCTGTACAATAGACGGCATTTCCTGCGCCTGGCTTCCCGTGAACTGGAGCTGATGGACGCGGATGTGGTCCATGGCCTGGCCTTGATCGACCTCGATCATTTCAAGCGGATCAACGATATGCACGGGCATGCCGCCGGCGACCAGGTCTTGCAGGCGTTCGCCGCGGTGGCCATGGCCTGTGTGCGCGACGGCGATGTGCTGGCGCGCTACGGTGGAGAAGAATTCGTGTTGCTGTTGCCCAATGCCGATCCCGAGCGCCTGACCTCCTGTTGCGAGCGCTTGCGTCTGGCCTTTACCCAGGTGGAACTGATGGGGATGGCGGTGAGTAACCTGAGCCTGTCGGTCGGCATGACGCTGGTGGGAGTGGAAGACGACCTCGACGATGCCTTGCAGCGCGCCGACCAGGCGCTCTACCGCGCCAAACGTGACGGCCGTAATCGTTGCTGCGCGGCCTGGGAATACACCGATGCCTGAGCTGCGGGTGGGCGAACGGGGCTGGTCGGTGGCGGCCGGCAGCAACCTGCTCGATGCCTTGAACCAGGCAGGCGTGGCGGTGCCCTACAGCTGCCGGGCGGGCAGTTGCCATGCTTGCCTGGTACGTTGCGTATACGGCGAGCCGCAGGACAACCGGCCGGAGGCCCTGGCTTTCGCCCAGCGCGAGCGCGGCTGGCGGCTGGCCTGTCAGTGCCAGGTGCGCGAAGACCTCCAGGTCGAGGTCTTCGACCCGCGTCGTGACGGTTTGTCGGCAACGGTGGCTGAGCTGGAATGGCTGAGCCCGACGGTCCTGCGTCTGCGCCTGCTGCCCGAGCGGCCCTTGCGCTACAGCGCTGGCCAGCATCTGGTGCTGTGGACGGAACAGGGCGTCGCCCGGCCTTATTCCCTGGCCAGCTTGCCTGAAGAGGACCGCTACCTGGAGTTTCATCTTGATTGCCGGCAGCCCGGCGCCTTCAGCGATGCGGCGCGACAGCTTCAACTCGGCGCGCCGATTCGCCTGGGCGAATTGCGTGGCGGAGCCTTGCATTACGACCCGGACTGGCATACCCGGCCGCTCTGGTTGCTGGCGGCTGGTACAGGGCTGGCGCCGTTATGGGGAGTGTTGCGCGAGGCGCTGCGCCAAGGCCATGAGGGGCCGATCCGTCTGGTTCACCTGGCTCACGAAGGTGCCGAGCATTATCTGGCTTCGGCGCTGAATGAACTGGCCGTGCAGGTTCCCAACCTGAGCGTCGACTATGTGACGGGGGCCGAACTGCCGGACTTTCTGGCCAAACTGCGTCTTGTCTCCCGGCAAACCCAAGCTCTACTCTGTGGTGCCCCGGCGAGTGTCGAGGCGTTTGCCAAACGTCTGTACCTGTCCGGGCTGCCGCGCAATCAACTGTTGGCCGATGTGTTCGCGCCGCACGCCTGAGCGCCGGGTCCCCACAACAAGAGAGTTCCAATGACTGACGCGATTGTGCTGGAGCGCCAAGGCAGCCTGCTGACCTTGCGCCTGAACCGTGCTGACAAGAAAAACGCCCTGACCCGCGCCATGTACAGCCAGTTGGGCGAGGCGCTGCGGGAGGCGGATTCTGATCCCGAGATCAATGCAGTGTTGATCTGCGGCAGCAGTGAGTGTTTCACCAGCGGCAACGATATCGCCGACTTTCTCGAAGAGCCGCCGAGTGCTCTCGACAGCCCGGTTTTTGCCTTCATGCGTAGTCTGCTCGATTGCCGCAAGCCGGTGATTGCGGCTGTTGCGGGCCCGGCCGTGGGGATCGGTACGACGTTGCTGCTGCATTGCGACCTGGTGTATGTCAGCGCCGATGCCCGTCTGCGCATGCCGTTCGTCAATCTGGGGTTATGCCCTGAATTCGGCTCCAGCCTGTTGCTGCCGCGTCTGCTCGGTCATGCCCGGGCGGCGCAGTTGCTGCTGCTGGGCGAGGGCTTCAGCGGCGAGCAGGCGGCGACCTGGGGCCTGGCCACCGAGGCCTTGCCCAGTGGCGAGTTGGCGCTGGCCAAGGCGCGGGAAGTGGCGCTGCGCTTCGATCAACTGGCCTCGGCGGCGGTGCAGGTCAGCAAGCAATTGATGAAGGACCCGGATCGCGAGCAACTGCGCCAGGTGGTCGAGGCTGAAGCTGTGTTGTTTATCCAGCGGCTGCGCTCGCCCGAGGCGATTACGGCGCTTTCGGGTTTCATGACCCGGCGTTGAGCGTCAAGGTTTCCCGGACGACTTTGCTCGATGCCCGGGTTGCATGAGACTCGAATAGGCAGAGATCACCGACACCCACGTCAGCGCCAGTGCGCCGACCAGGATACTGTCCTTCTGTTCTCGCAAAATCCCCAGTTCGTGGGCGCTGGAAAAATAGGTCAGTGAACCCAGCGCGATGGCCGCCACGACTCCCTGGCAGGCGGTGATGATAATCACCGCGTGGATCAGTTCCGCGGGTTTTCGGTAATACAGGGATCGTCCCAGATAGAGGGCGATAAGAATCAGGCCGGCGATAATCGAATAAGAGGTCTGTTCCAGTGTCATGGCACCCTTCCTTGGGTCGGTAGTGTCAGGTGGGTGTTGTGACCCATAATCCGGCCAGGGCGCCCAGCAGCAAGCCTGCCAGCAGTGCACCTCCCATGTTGGGGAAGAGCATGCCGGCCAGGCTGGCGCCCCCCAGTGTTGTGGCGATCATCTGGATGTCCATCATCCGGCTGAAGGGGGGGCGGGTGATGGGAGGACAGTTTCGGTCTTTCATAGCGCTTCTCCTTGCCGAGGCTTTGGTGTGCATCCGGCGGTCAAGTGACAAGGCTAGCCTGTCAGCTGATCTATGTGCCGACACTACAGTGAAAAAAGAAAAAGCCTACACGGCCTCCGCGGCGGTTTTTCTCCCAGGCATGAAAAAGCCCCGTCCTCTTGCGAGAGGCGGGGCTTTTTTACGGCTGGGTTGCGAGGATCAAACCAGTGGGTCGCCCACGTGCAGGATCTTCATGCCGTTGGTGCCGCCGATGGTGTGGTAGCTGTCGCCCTTGGTCAGGATGACCCAGTCGCCTTGCTCGACCACGCCGCGCTTGAGCAACTCGTCCACGGCAGCCTGGCTGACTTGCTCGGGCGGCAGCGAGGCCGGGTCGAACGGTACGGTGTAGACGCCACGGAACATGGCCGCGCGGGCCTGGGTTTCACGGTGCGGGGAAAACGCGTAGATCGGTACCGAGGAACGGATCCGCGACATGATCAACGGCGTGTAGCCGCTTTCGGTCAGGGCAATGATCGCCTTGACGCCCGGGAAGTGGTTGGCGGTGTACATGGCCGCCAGCGCGATGCTCTGGTCGCAGCTTTCGAAGACCTTGCCGATACGGTGGCTGGAGGTCTTGCTGGTCGGGTGCTTTTCAGCGCCGACGCAGATACGCGCCATGGCCTGCACCGCTTCCAGCGGGTAGGCACCGGCGGCACTTTCGGCCGAGAGCATCACGGCGTCGGTGTAGTCCAGTACGGCGTTGGCTACGTCGGACACTTCGGCGCGGGTTGGCATCGGGTTGAGGATCATCGACTCCATCATCTGGGTCGCAACGATCACCGCCTTGTTGTGGCGACGCGCATGCAGAATGATTTTCTTCTGGATGCCCACCAGTTCGGCGTCGCCGATTTCCACACCGAGGTCACCACGGGCAACCATCACCGCGTCGCTGGCCATGATCAGGCCGTCGAGGGTTTCGTCGTCGGCCACGGCTTCGGCACGTTCGATCTTCGCCACCAGCCAGGCGGTACCGCCGGCCTCGTCGCGCAGCTTACGGGCGTATTCCATGTCGGCGGCGTCGCGTGGGAAGGATACCGCGAGGTAGTCCACTTCCATTTCTGCGGCGAGCTTGATGTCGGCCTTGTCTTTTTCGGTCAGGGCCGGGGCGGTCAGGCCGCCACCGCGACGGTTGATACCTTTGTGGTCCGACAGCGGGCCACCGATCAACACCACGCAGTGCAGCTCGGTGTCGGTCGCGGTTTCAACGCGCATGACCACGCGGCCGTCGTCGAGCAGCAGTTCGTCGCCGACGCCGCAATCCTTGACCAGGTCCGGGTAGTCGATACCGACGACCTGCTGGTTGCCCTCGGTCAGCGGATGGCCGGTGGAGAAGGTGAAGTGATCACCGACCTTGAGTTCGATACGTTTGTTGGCGAACTTGGCGATACGGATCTTCGGGCCCTGCAGGTCACCCAGCAGCGCGACGAAGCGCCCGTGCTTGGCCGCGAGGTCGCGCACCAGCTTGGCACGAGCCTTGTGCTCGTCGGGAGTACCGTGGGAGAAGTTCAGACGGGCAACGTCCAGGCCAGCGAGGATCAGCTGTTCGAGAACTTCCGGCGAGTTGCTGGCCGGGCCCAGTGTGGCGACGATTTTAGTACGACGAACGGACATGCAGAGACTCCTGAGTTCAAGCGCAGCGAAAGGCTACTATGCTCCTCTGCTGTAGTCATTGTTCATTTGCACTACTTTTCAGCGAATGATTTTTTTCGAATAGGTTGTTTGGCGAACACTCTGGAGATTTTCGCCAGCGGGTCGATACACTAGCAAGAACAGGAGACCCCCCATGCGAATTTTGCTCGTTTTAGCCCTGGCAGCCAGTGTGGTCGGTTGCACCCGCTGGTCGATGGACAGCCATCTGAACAATGCCTATCGGTCCTATGATCGCGGCAACTGTGAAGACGTCATGCTGCAGTTGTCCAAGGTTGACCGTGAGAGCCGTACCCGGCAGTACATCCAGCCGGAAGTGTCGATGCTGCGCGGCCAGTGCCTGGAGCGCCAGAAACTGTTCGTCGACGCGATACAGACCTATCAGTTCATCCTCACCCAATACCCTTACAGCGAGTATGCATACCGCGCTCGGGCGCGCCTGGAAACCTTGCGCCAGCTGGGACACGCTGAGGGGGCAATGCCGGCTCAGCCGAGTCCCGCCGCTTTGTAGTTCGCCGCTTTGTCATGATGGTTGAAATATCAGCTGGCTCTCTGCCAGCTTTGCGCTAGTCTTTGAGTGTATGGTTTCAGTTTTATCAATTCTTTTGAATTGAAAACCATGGCTCGGTAGATGTTTGCGACAAGGCGATTTGCCGTTATCGCGCCGAGGCCAAGGGAGAGCAGGACCGTTCGTCTGCTCCGAAGCATTAGCGCAGCCATGCTGAATGGCCTATACAGCGATCATTGCCATGCCTACTGACCGTCGAATCGAGCGGCATCAACTGCCTTATTTTCTGCAAGTGTTCAATCGTTATACCGGCAAGCCCATTGGCTACCTGGGCAATGTCTGCGAAGAGGGGCTGATGTTGATCAGTCAGTTACCCTTGCTGGTCGACGCCGAGTTCGAGCTGCAACTGAAGCTGCCACTCAGCGATGGCACCCAGCAAATGATTGATCTGACCGGCCGCTGTCTGTGGTGCCATGAGGAGACCACTCCCGGTTATTACGACTCGGGGTTTACGCTGGGTGAGTCATCCCCTGAGTATCTGCAACTGGTGGCGGCGTTGCAGCACTACTTCAGCTTCCATCCGTTGGAGGCTTCCGCTTAGCGCGGGACTTCAGGGCTGGGGTCCTAAAGGGTTCCGGCTCTTTTCCAACTCAGATAGCGGCTGACCAGATCGGCCCCGAGTTCGCTCGGGCGGGCGTCGAGTACCGGTACGCCGTGGGCGGCCAGTCGTTCATGAAGAGTGGCCCGGGCATTCAGGTAATCTAAGGTGCCGCAGTAGGCCAGGGCTTCAGGCAGGGTCTGTACCGGCGCCTGGCGCAATTGGTCGAGCACTTCTTCCCTCAGGCTGGCCACCAGCACCCGATGTTGGCGGCCAAGACGTTTGACGGCGGTCAGCAGTGCCTCATCGTCGTCATCGCGCAGATTGGTCACCAGTACCACCAGGGCCCGGCGTTTCTGTCGGGCCAGCAGTTGGCTGGCGGCGGCCTGGTAGTCCGCCGGGCGCTGGGTGCTGTTCAGGTCGTAGACACTGTTGAGCAACACATTGAGCTGACCCTGGCCCTTGACCGGGGCGAGAAAGCGCGGCTGCTCGCCGGCAAAGGTGCACAGGCCCACCGCGTCGCCCTGGCGCAAGGCCACATAGCTGAGCAACAGGCAGGCGTTGAGGGCATGGTCGAAGTGCGCGAGCTCACCGTCCTGGCTGCGCATCCGCCGCCCGCAATCGAGCAGGAAGACGATCTGCTGGTCGCGCTCATCCTGGTATTCCCGGGCAATCGGCGTGCGTTGCCGGGCAGTGGCTTTCCAGTCGATCTGACGCAGGCTGTCGCCTTCGCGAAATTCGCGCAACTGGTTGAATTCCAGGCCCAGGCCGCGACGCTGGCGTTGGCGTACGCCGAGTTGGCTGAGCCAGTTGTCGACGGCCAATAACTGGGCGCCATAAAGGCGGGCGAAATCCGGGTAGACACGGGTCGCATCGGCCAGCGCCAGGTAGCGTCGCTCGGACCACAGGCCCAGCGGGCTGGGCAGGCTGACTTCGCAACGCGCGTAGCGAAAATGGCCACGGCTCAAGGGCCGCACGCGATAGCTCAGCTCGCTGCCTTCGCCCGGTTGCAAGGTGATGGCTTGGGGCAGGTTGGCGAACGCCAGTCCATCGGGAACGTGATCGAAGAGCTGCACTCGCAGGGGCGTGGGGTGGTCGTGACTGAGTTCGAGGTGCACTTCGCCCCAGCGTCCCAATGCCAGGCTGCCGGGCAGCTTGCGTTTCACGTGCGGCGAGGGCAAGCGCCTGAGTCGAGCCCCATCCAGCAGGCTCAACAGCAGCAAGGCCAGCAGCAAGCCCCAGCCAATCGAGCCAAGGCGCTCGGGCAGCTCGACGCCCAGGGCCCCGAGGGTGCCCAGGCCAATGCCCAGCGCCAGCAGGACGCCCAGCCAGATCAACAGCAGCCGTGAAGGTCTCATGGACGCGCGGGCCTCACTGGCGCGGTGCCGGGACCTGGTCAAGCAGTTGCTTGAGCACCTGGTCGACCGACAGCCCTTCGATATCCAGCTCGGGGGCGATTCGCACCCGATGCCGCAGTACGGCCAGGGCGCAGCCCTTGATATCGTCCGGGATCACGAATTCACCGCCGCGCAGCAAGGCTCGGGCCCGGGCGCCGCGAACCAGGGCAATGGAGGCCCGCGGTCCGGCACCGAGGGTCAGGCCCGGCCAGCTGCGGGTGGCCCGGGCCAGGCGCACGGCGTAGTCGAGGACCTGCTCGTCCAGCGGCAACTCGCTGGCGATCCGCTGCAAGGCCAATACATCCTTGGCCTGCAACAGAGTGCGCAGGGGTTGTACTTCGAGCATGTCGGCCTTGGTCGAGCGGGTCACTTGGCGGACCATCTCCAGCTCCTGCTGGGCATCGGGGTAGTCCATGCGCAGCTTGAGCATGAAACGGTCCAGTTCGGCCTCGGGCAGCGGATAGGTGCCTTCCTGTTCGATCGGGTTCTGGGTGGCGAGCACCATGAACGGCTGGGCGATGGGCAGGGCGCGACCTTCGAGAGTGACCTGGCGTTCCTGCATGGCTTCGAGCAGCGCCGCCTGGGTTTTCGCCGGGGCACGGTTGATTTCGTCCGCCAGCAGCAGGTTGGTAAACAGCGGGCCCTTGCGCAGCTTGAACTGTTCGGTCTGCAGGTCGTAGACCGCATGGCCGGTGACATCGCTGGGCATCAGGTCGGGGGTGAACTGGATACGGGCGAAGTCGCCGCCGAAGCAGCGCGCCAGGGCCCGCACCAGCAGGGTCTTGCCCAGCCCGGGGACGCCTTCGAGCAGCACATGGCCGCCGGCGATCAGTGCGGTGAGCACGTCGTCGATCACCCTGTCCTGGCCGATCAGCACCTTTTGCAGTTCGTGGCGCACCGCCTGGGCCAATTGGCTGGCGCGATGGCGCTGCTGTTGGGCATGGGCCTCGGCGTCAACCGGGCTGGTCGGTTCGGCTTGTTGTTCGCTCATAGGGCATTCCTGAGGGTTTGCAGGTGGGCGACCTGGCGACTGAAGTCGACGCTGGAAAGGCGTTGCCTGGGTCGCGGGCGCAAGGCCTGGCTGATGGCGCTGGTGGGTTGGCGGGTCAGGCGCGCGAGCACCTGCCATTGTTCGGCAACGCCGAGTCGTTCGAAACCGGGGTGACGCTTGCGGGCCCGGCGCAGGATGTCCTGTTGCAAGGCCTGTAGCAGGGCTTCATGGCCGCTGCGACGGAGCAGGAAGTCGGCGCTGGCCCGCAGGTGTTCCTGCAATTGTCGGCGCGCCCGGGACGCCGGGGCCTGCAGCGGTCCCTGGCGCAGGCCGACATGCCACAACCACAGGCCGAGGAGGGTGGCGAGGGCGACCAGGGCCTGGGGGAAGTAGCGCCACAACAGGGTGAGCAGGTTGTCGTGGTCGGTATTGAACAGCAGGGTCACGTCGCTGTCCTGGGCCAGGTACCAGAGCAGCCAGGCGTTGTCGTAACGGCCGATGGCGTGGTTGGTCCAGAGGTCGGCGTCGGTCAGCACGGTGACCGTACCGGCGCCGTACTCCAGTTGCATCAAGTGGGTGGAGGTGGCGCTGTTGGCCCAGGATTGCGCCAGGTTCTTCGGGTCGGACAAGTGGAACGCGGTGTCGAAACTGAAGTAGGCCGGAGCGTCTTCGTCTTCCAGGTACATGCGGGTCAACAGCGGGTAACGCTCGTCTTCCGGTTCCGGGCCGTCGCCCTTGAGGTCCTTGCTCAGCAACTGGTGCAACTGCACGCGGTCGAGCAGCAGGTCGCCACTGCTGCCGGTCTTGGGATTCCACAGGGCCTCGGCGACGAACAGCAGCCGTCCGCCGGCCCGGGCCCAGTTGAGCAACTGGTCGGCCTGGCGCGGGGTCATGTTCGAGCGCTCGCCCAGCAGCATCAGGTTCTGCCCGCGCGGGTCGAGGCCGGGCAGGATATCCAGGCTGTTGGCATGGGTGACTTTCAGGCCACGCTGGCGCAGAAACTGCTCGGCGGCCAGGTAAGGGTTGGCGCGGGCTTCGGGCGAAGGGCCGTGATCGATGACCTCTGTGTAGGGTGTGGCCTTGTGATAGAGGTAGAGGCCGACGCCTGCGAGTACCACCAGCAGTGCCAGGCCGATCAGCCAGGACAGGCGCCGGTTCATCGGACGGCTCCCGGACCGAACAACTGTCGCCAGTTTTCGCACAGCGCCTGTTGCTGGTGGGCTGTTGGCAGGCGATGGCCGTAGGCGAGGTTCTGCCAGTGGCGGGTCAGTTCCTGGCTGAAGGCCAGCAGAGCGGGTTCCGGTAACTGACCGAGCCGTTCGAGGACCTGGCCTTCGGTATCGGCGCTTTTCAAGGGCAGTTGGTAGTCATGCAGCAGGCGGCTGAGCAGGCCACGGTAGAGCAGGCTCATGGCTTCGCGCGGCTGCTGGGGCCAGAGGGCCTCGGCGCTGGCGGCGATATCACCGGGCAAGCTGTCGATGTCCAGCGCCAGGCCGAACAGTTGCGGCGTGGCGCTCGGGACGGCTTTGGCCCGTGGCTTCGGGCGCCGGCCGACAAAGGTTTGCAAGCCATTCCGATAGCGCCAGGCCAACCAGGCCAGCAAGCCGAACAGCGCCGCCCAGAGCAGAATCTCCAGGCTTTGGGCGAGTGTGCCGACGATACGGCTGTCAAAACGCTCCAGCAGGGCCTTCAGCCAGCCGGAAGAGGCTTTGTCGCCAGTCTTGGCGGACGCTTCGCCCAGTCGCCAGCGGGTGACGGTTTCCGGGTTCTTGAACGGCGGTGCCTGCAACTGTGCCTTGATCGCGTCCTGGGAGGCCTGGCTGGTCAGCGGTTGCTTGAGCAGCCTTGGTGTGTCTGGTGCCGGTGGTTCGGCGGCCATGACCGGTGACGCGAAGGGCATCGACAACAGGCCGACGCC
Organism: Pseudomonas gingeri; assembly: GCF_013385425.1. Taxonomy (GTDB): domain Bacteria; phylum Pseudomonadota; class Gammaproteobacteria; order Pseudomonadales; family Pseudomonadaceae; genus Aquipseudomonas; species Aquipseudomonas gingeri_D. The sequence goes on from NZ_JACAQA010000005.1 coordinate 430,711, forward strand.
GAGCAGCAGTGCGGCGACCACCGGCAGCAGGCGCTGGCGCAACTGGCGGAAAATCAGTTCGATATCCCAGGCTTCCAGCACGGTCCTGCGGTTGAGGTAGAGGCTGAAGCCGCAGGCGATATAAATCGGCTCCCAGAGGATCAGGATCAGCGCGTAGAAGGCGTTGCTCAGGTGTTCCAGCCAGAGCCACTGGTGCTGGGCGGCGAACAGCAGTTTCTGCCAGTGCCAGTCGATATCGATCTGCCGGGGCAACAATAGATAGAACACCGCCATCAGGCCGATCCACAGGACATATTCCAGATGCGCGCCGATCAGTGTCAGCCAGCGCGCCGCGCTCAGGCTCTGGGGCAGGAGTACTCGCAGGCGCTGCTGGCGGGCCTGGCCGTCGAGGCCTTCGAGTTGTTGCACCGGCAAGGTGAAGCTGCGGCTCAGGCTCAGGCGCCGCCAGGTCAGGCTCGCCAGCAGTTGTGGCTTGAGCAGGCGCGGCCAGGCCTTGATTGTCTGTTTCAGGGTGGGTGTATCGCCGAACAGGGCCGTGGACAGGATGTACAGCGGCAAGCGCTCGAATGCCGGTTTCAGCCACCAGAACAGCAACAGGGCGATGGAGGGATGTTCCCAGAGCAGCAGGCTCAGGAGGGCGAAGACCGGCAAGGTGACCAGTGCCCAGGAACCCATCAACAAGCCGCGATGTTGCTGGGCCAGCAGCACGCCGAGGTCCATGGCTTCCCAGGTGCTGCGGGGGCGAATGGCAACGCTGGCGTCAGTCAGGCGCATGCTGGCTCCGTCCGGCCAACAGCAGATAGGCGCCCACCAGCAGCCAGAGCCCCGCGCCCACCGTGTATTTGAGCCGTGGCGCGAGATGGCTCATGGACGACCAGTAGGCTTCGATAAAGGCGGCGATCAGCAAGAACAGGATCACCCCGCCGACCATCTGGATACTTTTCTGCGCGTTCAGGCGCAGGGCCTCGCCACGGGACAGGCGTCCCGGCGCCACCAGAGCCCAGCCCAGTTGCAGGCCGGCGGCCCCGGACAGGACGATGGCGGTGAGTTCGAAGGCGCCGTGGCCGATGACAAAGGACCAGAAGGTCTGCCCGTAGCCGATCTGGGTCAGGTGACCGGCCACCGCGCCGATGGTCAGGCCGTTGAACAGCAGGAAGAACAGGCTGCCGAGGCCAAACAGCAGGCCACCGGCGAAGGTCTGAAAGGCAATGCCGATGTTGTTCATGATGTAGTAGCCGAACATCACCCAGTTTTCACTGGAGGCTCGCGCGACGGTGCGCCCCAGGCGACTGGCGGCGGGGTCGTACATGGCTTGCATATCGGCGACCTGCTGCGGGCTGACGATGCTGTAGACCAGGTCCGGAAACAGATAGATCAGCAGGCCGGTCAGCCCCAGGCTGGCGAAGAACAGCACGCCGGCGACCAGGACGAACGGCCATTGTTCGCGCACCAGGCGGGGGAAACCGGCGAAGACGAACCCCAGCACCGAGGCGCCGAGGTGGCTGCGATGCCGATAGAGCTGCTGGTGCCCACGCAAGGCCAGCTGTTGCAGGGCATCGACCAGATGGCTGCTGTAGCCGCGTTCCTGGGTCAGGGCCAGTTGTTGGCACAGGCGGCGGTAATGGGCTGGGAATTCGCGCAAGTCGGTGGCTTTCGCCTTGCCGCGCTCCATCTGCTCGAGCCATTGGGCAAAACGTTGCCACTCGGGCTGATGGCGGCTTTCAAAGAGGCTCTGTTTCATAGCGGGCCCAGCAGTCCGTGGGCAATGCCGTTCAATTCAGCCGCGGCCCGGGAGGCCGGCACGCCCAGGGGCGTGGCCAGCAGCGCCGCGAGTTCGCGGGTGCGTTCGGCGCTGAGGTCGCCCTGGCGTTCGGCGAAACTCAGCACGGCGCGTTGTTCCGCCAGATGCAGGATGAAGGGCGCGCTACGGGGTGTCGCCTGGGGCAGGCTGGGACGCGGCAACGGCTGTTCGCGATAGACCACCAGCGTGCCGCCGGCCAGGTCGCCGAGGCGCTTGAAAGTCGGGTGTTGCAGGCAACTGACTGCGCCGAGGAAATAACCGAACGGCAGCATGTCGACAAAACGCAGCAGGTTACGGGTCAAGGAAGCGGCCCAGCCGATCGGCGTGCCGTCATCATGCACGACCCGCAGGCCCATCATCTGCTTGCCCGGCGAGCGGCCTTGGTTCAGCACTTCGAACAGCACCATGTACCACCAACTGACCAGGAACAGCACGATCGAGCCGAGACCCAGGCCCAGCTTGCCCAGCAGCATCAGGCTGCTCAGCAGCACGCCGAGCAGCACGCCGCGCACGCCCAGGTCGATGGCGAACGCCACTGCCCGCACGGGCAGGCCGGCCGGACGCAGGGGCAGGTCGATACCTTCCGGGGTTTCGACGCGATAGTGGGTGTCCAGGGGTGTTTGCAGCGCAGTCTTCCTTTTCGGTGCTGAAATCGACGACAAGATGGCCGGTCCTTGCGGACAGAGGCCCGATCCTAGCCAGCGGCGCCTGGCTAAGCAACTTAACTCTGTAATGAACGGTATCGAAGTTGCTGCGCCCAGTTGTTACGGGATGCTGGTCCGAGGGGGCGCTGAGCGCCTAGACTGCGTCGGTCTTCTGTTCAGGAACCCGCCGTGACCTCCATCTTCTGGTACGACTACGAAACCACCGGGATCAACCCGCGCTCTGATCGCGCCTTGCAGGTGGCGGGCATCCGTACCGATGCCGAGCTCAACGAGATCGATGAGCCGGTCAACCTGTATTGCCGGCCCAGCGAGGATATCCTGCCGCACCCGGCGGCTTGCATGATTACCGGCATCACTCCGCGGCAACTTGCCACGCAGGGCTTGGTCGAGGCCGACTTCATGACCCGCGTGCACGCCCAGTTGTCCCTTCCGGGGACCTGCGGTGCTGGCTACAACACCTTGCGTTTTGACGACGAAGTCACCCGTTACAGCCTGTATCGAAACTTTTTCGATCCCTATGCCAGGGAGTGGCAGGGTGGCAACAGCCGTTGGGACCTGATCGATGTGGTGCGGGCGGCCTATGCACTGCGTCCGCAAGGCATCGTCTGGCCCGAGGAGGACGGACGGGTGACCCTCAAGCTCGAGCGCCTGACCGCGGCCAATGGCATTGATCATGGTCACGCCCATGAAGCCTTGTCCGATGTGCGTGCCACCATTGCTCTGGCGCGGTTGATCCGCGAGAAACAGCCGAAGTTATATGACTGGCTGTTTCAGTTGCGCAGCAAACAGCGGGTCATGGATCAGATTCGTCTGTTACAGCCGATGGTGCATATTTCCGGACGCTTCTCGGCCGCGCGTCATTACCTGGGGGTGGTCCTGCCGTTGGCCTGGCACCCGCGTAACCGCAATGCCTTGATTGTCTGTGATCTATCCCAGGATCCGCAGCCGTTATTCGATCTGGATGCCGAAACCTTGCGCCAGCAGCTGTACATCCGTCATGAGGCGCGTGCCGAAGGACAACTGCCGGTGCCGCTCAAGTTGATTCATGTCAATCGTTGCCCGGTGGTGGCGCCGCTAAAGGTATTGCGTGGCGAAGACCAGAAACGTTTGCAGTTGGACATGGCGCTTTATGAGGCGCGCCGCCAGCAACTGAGTGAGGCCCAGGAAGTTTGGCGGGATAAAGTCCAGGCCCTTTATGCCGGCGAAGATTTTGCCCCCAGCGAGGATCCGGAGCAGCAGTTATACGATGGCTTTATCGGCGACCGCGACCGGCGTTTGTGTGAGCAAGTTCGCAGTGCGGAGCCCGAGCAGTTGGCGCGCGGGCAATGGCCTTTCGATGATGAGCGGTTGCCGGAATTATTATTTCGTTACCGGGCACGCAACTTTCCCACCAGCCTGAGTGAAGAAGAGCAACAACGTTGGCGGACATTCTGCCGACAGCGTCTGACCGAGGCGGCGTGGGGCGCGCCGAATACCCTGGCGGATTTTACCGAGCACCTCATGAAGTGTTTGCCGAATGCAACACCAGCGCAGCGTCAGGTACTGGAGCAGTGGCAGGACTATGCACACTCTTTGTGCGCACGCTTTAACGTGACGGTCGGTTAAACACGCCGACGATTAAATTGCGGACAATAAAAAAACGCCAGTGAACTGGCGTTTTTTGTAGGTCGCGAATAGCGTCCGTGACCGGCCTGGCTTAGCCCAGCAGGGTAGCCCAGCCTTCAACCACGTCGCCGCCCCACTTGGCTTTCCACTCTTTCAGAGTCTTGTGGTTGCCGCCTTTGGTTTCGATCACTTCACCGTTGTGCGGGTTTTTGTATTGCTTGACCTTGCGTGCGCGCTTGGTGCCGGTGGTTTTCACGGCGCCACGTACGGCTTTGCCAGCTTTGGCCTGTGGGTCCAGGATGTTGATGACATCTGGCAGCGCCTTGTTGTACTCGCCCAGCAGAGTGCGCAGTTTGCTTTCGAATTCCATTTCTTTTTTCAGGGCACCGTCTTTTTCCATGGCGGCCATTTGGGCTTGCAGTTCTTTGATGGCTTCCTGGGTGGCGTGGTATTTCTGGATCAGGGACATGGACACTACCTTATGTTGAGTCAGGACGACAGGGGTACAGTGACGCAATAGTAGTCAGAGTATTTGAGCAAGTAAACATTTAATAGGTGGTTTATTGCATTTAATTTGAAACTTAGGTGTGTCCTTGTCGCCGACTTAGATGTTTTTGCTGCGCGAGCCAAGAGCCGTCTTGTTGTGACGATGTTTGAATTATCGGCGCGCTGCGTCGCGTCACTCGGAGAAAGCCCACTACAAGCGAGGGGAGAAACGGGTGCCGGGACAGGAGTGGGCCGGCGGTGCAACGAATACTGCAGTTTTTTCCCGTACTGGCTAGAATGGCGACCTTTGCGAAGTTCTGGAGTTCTCCCCCCATGCGCACTTTCCGGCTGGTGATTGCCTGCCCCGACCGCGTTGGCATCGTTGCCAAAGTCAGTAACTTTTTAGCGTCTTACAACGGTTGGATCACCGAAGCGAGTCACCACTCCGACAACCTCAGTGGCTGGTTCTTCATGCGCCACGAGATTCGTGCTGACAGCCTGCCGTTTGGTCTGGAGGCCTTTCGTGAGGCATTTGCCCCGATCGCCGAAGAATTTTCCATGACCTGGCGCATCACCGACACCGAGCAGAAGAAGCGCGTGGTGTTGATGGCCAGCCGTGAGTCCCATTGCCTGGCGGACCTGTTGCACCGTTGGCACAGTGACGAACTGGATTGCCAGATCGCCTGCGTGATTTCCAACCACGATGACCTGCGCAGCATGGTTGAGTGGCACGGTATTCCCTACTACCACGTGCCGGTGAACCCGCAGGACAAAGAGCCGGCGTTTGCCGAAGTCTCACGCCTGGTCAAACATCACGAAGCCGATGTGGTGGTACTGGCGCGCTACATGCAGATCCTGCCGCCGGCACTGTGCCGCGAGTATGCGCATAAGGTCATCAATATCCATCACAGCTTCCTGCCATCGTTCGTCGGTGCCAAGCCTTATCATCAGGCGTCCCTGCGTGGCGTGAAGTTGATTGGGGCAACTTGCCACTATGTAACCGAAGAGCTGGATGCGGGGCCGATCATCGAACAGGATGTGGTCCGTGTCAGCCACAGTGATAGCATCGAAGACATGGTGCGTTTCGGTCGCGATGTCGAGAAGATGGTGCTGGCCCGTGGCCTGCGTTATCACCTGGAAGATCGTGTGCTGGTGCATGGCAACAAGACCGTGGTGTTCTGACAGCCCGTTGACGGGCCTGGAGTTGTGGCGATGAGCGATCCACTCGACAAGGCAACCTCCAAGGCGCCGCCGACCGTGGGTGAGGGCTGTCTGAGCCGTTACGACACCGACGCAATGACTCCTGAAGACGGCACCGAGTTTCCCGGTGCCGCCGAACTCTGGCAGCAGTTGCAGGAAGAGTCCGAAGCAGACAAGCCCGCAGACTCTTCTGCGTCGCTTAAATCCTGAAACTGCCCACCAGCTGCTTCAATCGCGCAGCCTGCTGTTCCAGGTCGGTACAGGCCCGCAGGGTTGACTGCAGGTTCTCCACACCTTGCTGATTGAGGGTGTTGATCTCGGTGATGTCCACGTTGATCGACTCGACCACCGAGGTTTGCTCTTCGGTGGCCGTGGCGACGGATTGGTTCATGCCGTCTATCTCGCTGATCCGCTGGGTCACGCTGCTCAGGCGTTCGCCGGCCAGGTTGGCGATTTCCACACTTTCCAGGCTGTGGCGCTGGCTATGGCCCATGGTGCCGACCGATTCTCGGGCGCCAACCTGCAATTCTTCGATCATGGTCTGGATCTGCTGCGCCGATTCCTGGGTGCGATGAGCCAGGTTGCGCACCTCGTCCGCGACCACCGCAAAGCCGCGTCCGGCCTCACCGGCCCGGGCCGCCTCGATGGCGGCGTTGAGGGCCAGCAGGTTGGTTTGCTGGGAAATACTGGTGATCACTTCGAGAATCTGCCCGATATTCACCGTCTTGCTGTTCAGCGACTCGATGTTGGTGCTTGATGTGGCAAGCATTTCCGACAACTGGTGCATGGCCTTGATGCTGCGCTCCACCACCTGCTGACCGTCCGTGGCCAGGCCACGGGCGTCGCTGGCCTGATTCGAGGCCTGGGCGGCATTGCGGGCAATTTCCTGGGCGGCGGCACCCAGCTGGTTGATGGCCGCGGCGACGCTGTTGGTGCGACTGGCCTGTTCATCGGAGTTGAGCATCGACGAGTTCGAGGCGCTGACCACCCGCAGGGCCACTTCGTTGACCTGTTGGGTTGCCGAGGAGACTTCGCTGATCGAGGTGTGGATGCGTTCGACGAAACGGTTGAAGGCGCTACCGAGGATCCCGAACTCGTCCTGGGACTCGATCGTCAGGCGCCGGGTCAGGTCGCCTTCGCCGTCGGCGATATCCTGCATGGCACGGGTCATCACGTGCAGCGGTTGCATCAGCGCACGGATCAACAGGCCGAGCAGGGCGATGATGATCAGTACGGCGATGGTGGTGGCGATCACGGCCGAGCTGCGGAAATTGCTCAGCATCGCAAAGGCCTTGTCCTTGTCCACGGACACGCCGACATACCAGCTTACCGAAGATAAACCCTTGATCGGGGCGAAGGCGACGATGCGCGTCTTGCCGTTGGCCACGGTTTCGCTGATCTCGTTGCCGATGCGCGGGGTGTCCTGGGGATAGGCGTCGCTGAGGCTTTTCATCACCAGGGCCTTGTCCGGGTGCACCAGGATCTTGCCATCGGCGCTGACCAGGAAGGCGTAGCCGTTACCGTCGAAACTCAAGGCGTTGAGGCTGTCGGCAATGGCTTGCAGGCTCAGGTCGCCGCCCACCACGCCGATGCTCTGGCCGGCCTTGCGCACGGTGTTGACGATGGAAATCACCAACTGCCCGGACGCCAGGTCGATATAGGGTTCGGTCAGGGCCGAGCCGCTGCTGTTCTCGGCACTCTTGTACCAGGGGCGGGCGCGGGGGTCGTAGCCGTCGGGCATCTTGCTGTCCGGACGGATCATGAAGCTGCCGTCCTTGTTGCCCAGGTAGGCGCCCATGAAGGTCGAGGTGATGGCCTTCTGTTCCAGCAGGTTGGAGACGTTGGCCGGGTCGGCATTGAGGGCGACCGACTGGGACAGGTTTTCGATCAGCAGGCTGCGGCCGGTCAGCCAGGTCTGGATATTGTTGGCGGTGACGCCCCCCATCTCATGTAGATAACTGTTGAGGTCATCGCGGATTGCATTGCGTTGCAGGTAATCGTTGTACAGCGTGAAGAGCGCAAAGGCCGCGAGTACGATCAGCGACGCGGCCAGCAGGATCTTGTGACTGAATTTGAGGTTTTTGTTCATGGCGTTCAAGGTCCGCTGAAGTTTTGGGTGTCCAGGTAGGCGATGGCCGGTGGTGCGCGCTGGGCAGCGTTGAACCTAAGCTGTTCCTCTGCTCCTTGGGGGCTCTTCTTGGGGGAAAGCCGGATTGTTGTTTTGATTGTTTTCTGGGTTGTCCTCTTGCTATCGACTGAGTCGGCGCAAAGATTAACCAGGGCAACTGCGTCCCGCCGGACGGATAGCCCTGGCGGGTTTCTCGGGATGGAGCGCGCTGAAGCCCTCCAGGAACAGGCGATCAGGTCGTCGGGGAGGCGGCGAGGCCGCCGGTTCAGGTCTTGGGCTTGGCGTGGCTGGCCAGGCGCTCCAGGGCGGCGCGCAGGTTCGGGTCGCTGATGCCGTCGGCGGTGTCCTGGATGGTTTGCGCTGCGCTCACCGACAAATCCATGGTGTGGCCCACCGCGCCCTGGGGCACGGTCGGCGGCTGCACCTTGAACAGGATGCGGGTCAGGCTCTCGAACACCTCGAACGCCTGTAATTGCCGTTGCAGGCGTTTTTGCTGGTAGCGCAGGCGGGTCGCCCAGTGCCCGTCGGTGACGATCAGCAACAGGCTGCCTTCGCGCCACGACGCCACGTGGCAGTGCTCGCGGGCGGCGGGTTGCAGTTGGCTTTCCACCAGGCGCTGCAAATGCGCAAGGCGTTGGGCATGGCCGAAAATGGCTTTCAGCGGCTTGGCTTCGCGAAGCAGGGCGGCGGGAGCCCGGGCCGTGAGGGGGCGAAATGCCATGGTTCAGACACCTGAAGAAACAGAGTCGCCATGGTAGCAGAAGCGCCCGCTCTGCCCGCGGCCATTGATGTGAATCGTCTTTGGCCCTAAAGTCCGCGGTTAACGTCTGCACTCGATGGCTTGAAGTTCGGGAAAAAGACCTTATTTTAGAGTGGCCCCGTCACAGCGCTGTGCCAGCATCGTGGATTAACGCCACTTTCCTCACCATCGTTTCCGGGTAGAATACTCGTTCGCATGCGGCCATGAGGGCTGCTCGGGCGACTCACGGGGCCGCCCTCCATCCCTATGTGTGGAAGAACCTGCCGATATGTTTGCGCCTTTGTTAAAGAAACTTTTTGGAAGCAAGAACGAGCGTGAAGTCAAACGCATGCTCAAGACGGTACAGATCGTCAATGCCTTCGAAGAGCAAATGGTGGCCCTTTCGGACGAGCAGTTGCGTGCCAAGACCGGAGAGTTCAAGGCCCGCATAGCCCAAGGTGAGACCCTCGACACACTCCTGCCCGAAGCCTTTGCGGTCGCCCGCGAAGCCGGCAAGCGGGTCATGGGCATGCGCCACTTCGACGTGCAGTTGATCGGCGGCATGACCTTGCACGAAGGCATGATCGCGGAAATGCGCACCGGCGAGGGTAAAACCCTGGTGGCGACCCTGGGCGTTTACCTCAACGCGCTGTCCGGCAAAGGTGTGCACGTGGTCACGGTGAACGACTACCTGGCCCGCCGCGACGCCAACTGGATGCGCCCGCTTTATGAATTCCTCGGCCTGACGGTCGGCGTGGTCACGCCGTTCCAGCCGCCGGAAGAGAAGCGTGCCGCCTATGCCGCCGACATCACCTATGGCACCAACAACGAATTCGGTTTCGACTACCTGCGCGACAACATGGCGTTCAGCATGGAAGAGAAGTTCCAGCGCGAGCTGAACTTTGCCGTGATCGACGAAGTCGACTCCATCCTGATCGACGAAGCCCGCACCCCGCTGATCATCTCCGGCCAGGCCGAAGACAGCTCGCGGTTGTACACCGAGATCAACAAGCTGATCCCGCGCCTCCAGCTGCACGTCGAGGAAGTGGAAGGCGTGGTGACCAAGGAAGGCCACTTCACCGTCGACGAGAAGACCCGTCAGGTCGAGCTCAACGAAGCCGGTCACCAGTTCATCGAAGAGATGCTGACCCAGGTCGGCCTGCTGGCCGAGGGCGAGAGCCTCTATTCGGCGCACAACCTGGGCCTGTTGACCCACGTGTATGCCGGCCTGCGTGCCCACAAGCTGTTCAACCGCAACGTCGAATACATCGTCCAGGAAGGCCAGGTTGTCCTGGTGGACGAACACACCGGCCGGACCATGCCCGGCCGTCGCCTGTCCGAGGGCCTGCACCAGGCCATCGAGGCCAAGGAAAACCTGAATATCCAGGCTGAAAGCCAGACCTTGGCCTCGACCACCTTCCAGAACTACTTCCGCCTGTACACCAAGCTGTCCGGCATGACCGGTACCGCGGACACCGAAGCATTCGAGTTCCACCAGATCTACGGCCTGCAAGTGACGGTCATCCCGCCGAACAAGCCATTGGCGCGCAAGGACTACAACGACCTGGTGTTCCTCACTGCCGAAGAGAAGTACGCGGCGATCATCACCGACATCAAGGAGTCCCTGGCCCAGGGCCGTCCGGTGCTGGTGGGTACGGCGACCATCGAGACCTCCGAGCACATGTCCAGCCTGCTCAATAAGGAGAACATCGAGCACAAGGTCCTGAACGCCAAGTTCCACGAGAAGGAAGCGGAAATCATCGCCCAGGCCGGTCGCCCTGGCGCCCTGACCATCGCCACCAACATGGCCGGTCGCGGTACCGACATCCTGTTGGGCGGTAACTGGGAAGTCGAAGTGGCGGCCCTGGAAAACCCGACGCCTGAGCAGATCGCCCAGATCAAGGCCGACTGGCAGAAACGCCACCAGCAGGTGCTCGAGTCGGGCGGCTTGCAGGTGATCGCTTCCGAGCGTCACGAATCCCGTCGTATCGACAACCAGCTGCGCGGTCGCGCCGGTCGTCAGGGCGACGCCGGTTCCAGCCGTTTCTACCTGTCCCTGGAAGACAGCCTGATGCGTATCTTCGCCTCGGACCGGGTGAAGAACTTCATGAAGGCCCTGGGCATGCAGCCAGGCGAGGCGATCGAGCACCGCATGGTGACCAACGCCATCGAAAAGGCCCAGCGCAAGGTCGAAGGCCGCAACTTCGACATTCGCAAGCAACTGCTCGAGTTCGACGACGTCAACAACGAACAGCGTAAAGTGATCTATCACATGCGCAACACGTTGCTGGCCGCCGACAATATCGGTGAAACCATCGCCGACTTCCGTCAGGACGTGCTCAACGCCACCGTCAGCGCCCATATTCCTCCACAGTCGCTGCCAGAACAGTGGGACGTGGCGGGTCTGGAAGCGGCCCTGCAGAACGATTTCGGCGTGCAACTGCCAATCCAGCAGTGGCTCGACGAGGACGATCACCTGTACGAAGAGACCCTGCGCGAGAAGCTGCTCAGCGAGCTGCTGCTGGCGTACAACGAAAAAGAAGAGCAGGCCAGTGCCGAAGCGCTGCGCACCTTCGAGAAGCAGATCGTGCTGCGTGTGCTCGACGACCTGTGGAAAGACCACCTGTCGACCATGGATCATCTGCGCCACGGCATCCACCTGCGTGGTTATGCGCAGAAGAACCCGAAGCAGGAATACAAGCGCGAGTCGTTCACCCTGTTCTCCGAGCTGCTGGACTCGATCAAGCGCGATTCGATTCGTGTCCTCTCCCACGTCCAGGTGCGTCGCGAAGATCCGATCGAAGAAGAAGCGCGCCTGCGTCAGGAAGCCGAAGCCCTGGCCCAGCGCATGCAGTTCGAGCACGCTGAAGCCCCAGGCCTGGATGCGCCGGAAATCCTCGGTGAAGAAGTCGATGTCGCCCTGGCCACCGCGCCGGTGCGCAACGAGCAGAAGCTGGGCCGTAACGAACTGTGCTACTGCGGTTCGGGCAAGAAGTACAAGCACTGCCACGGTCAGATCAGCTAAGGTCTTTACCGGATACTGAAATACCTGCGCCGCGACCGGCATTAGCCGTCGCGGCGTTTTTCCATTTGAAACACTGCCCTTGTGACGGCAGTGCAGATATCACATTAAAAGGAGCGCATTCATGGCTGTTGGTCTTGGTCCTTTGCCTACGTTGCACCCGGTTGCCGGTTTTGAACTCGGTATCGCCTCGGCCGGTATCAAGCGCCCTGGGCGCAAGGATGTGGTGGTGATGCGCTGCGCCGAAGGTTCCACGGTGGCGGGGGTGTTTACCCTCAACGCGTTTTGCGCGGCACCCGTGATCCTGGCCAAGCAGCGCGTCCAGGGCAACGTGCGTTATCTGTTGACCAACACCGGCAATGCCAACGCCGGAACCGGTGAGCCGGGCCTGGCCGCCGCCGCGCGGACCTGCGCCAAGCTGGCCGAGCTGACCGGTGTCGATGAAAGCGCCGTGCTGCCGTACTCCACCGGGGTGATCGGCGAGCCGTTGCCGGTAGAGAAAATCGAAGGCGCCTTGCAGGCGGCCCTGGATGACCTGTCCGTGGATAACTGGGCCGCTGCCGCCACCGGCATCATGACCACTGACACCCTGCCCAAGGGCGCCAGCCGCCAGTTCCAGCATGACGGCGTGACCATTACCGTCACCGGGATCAGCAAGGGCGCGGGGATGATCCGTCCGAACATGGCGACCATGCTCGGCTACATCGCCACCGACGCCAAGGTCTCCCGTGAGGTTCTGCACAGCCTGATGCTGGACGGTGCGAACAAGTCGTTCAACCGCATCACCATCGACGGCGACACCTCGACCAACGACTGCTGCATGCTGATCGCCACCGGCCAGGCCGGGCTGCCGGAAATCACCGAGGCTCGCGGGCCGTTGTTCGACGCGCTGAAAAAGGCCGTGTTCGAAGTGTGCATGGATGTGGCCCAGGCCATTGTTCGTGACGGCGAAGGCGCCACCAAGTTCGTCACCGTCGAAGTCAACGGCGGCGGCAATCACCAGGAATGCCTGGATGTCGGTTACACCGTGGCGCATTCGCCACTGATCAAGACCGCGCTGTTTGCCTCCGATCCGAACTGGGGCCGTATCCTAGCCGCCGTCGGCCGCGCCGGTGTGCCGGACCTGGATGTGAGCAAGATCGACGTGTTCCTCGGCGAAGTCTGCATCGCCAGCCGTGGCGCTCGTGCGGCGAGCTACACCGAAGAGCAGGGCTCGGCGGTCATGGCTCGGGAAGAAATCACCATTCGTATCGAATTGGGTCGCGGCCAGTGCAGTGAAACCATCTGGACCACCGACCTGTCCCACGAGTACGTGAAGATCAACGCGGAATACCGCACCTGATCCACAGGTTCGAGCAGGAGGTTTCAACGTGAAACGCGTTCATGTGGCGGCGGCGGTCATCCGGGGTGTTGACGGTCGCATCCTGATTGCCCGTCGGGCGGATACCCAGCACCAGGGCGGTCTCTGGGAGTTTCCCGGCGGCAAGGTCGAGGACGGCGAAGCCGTCCAGGTGGCCCTGGCCCGCGAGCTTCAGGAAGAGCTGGGCATCGTGGTCAGTGCTGCCCGACCGTTGATCAAGGTGCGGCACGATTATCCGGACAAGCAGGTCTTGCTGGATGTCTGGGAGGTTTCGGCTTTTACCGGCGACCCCCACGGTGCCGAGGGCCAGCCGCTGGCTTGGGTCAGTGCGCGGGAGCTGGCGGACTACGAGTTTCCGGCGGCCAACCAGCCGATTGTCGCCGCCGCCCGTTTGTCGGCGGAGTATCTGATTACTCCCGATGGCCTGGAGACTCCGCAGTTGCTCAAGGGGATCCAGAAGGCGATTGCCGGTGGGATCAAGCTGGTTCAGCTGCGGGCGCCCAACGGTTATGACCCGAAGTACCGCGACCTGGCGGTGGACGCGGTGGGGTTGTGTGCGGGCAAGGCACAGCTGATGCTCAAGGGGCCTTTCGAGTGGCTGGGGGATTTCCCGTCGGCGGGCTGGCACATGACGTCCGCGCAGTTGCGCAAGTACGCCAGTGCCGGGCGGCCGTTGCCGGCGGAGCGCTGGTTGGCCGCTTCGTGCCATAACGCTGAAGAGCTGGCCTTGGCCGAACAGATGGGCGTGGACTTTGTCACGCTGTCGCCGGTGCAACCGACGCAGACCCATCCGGAGGCGCAACCGCTGGGCTGGGAGCTGGCCGGGCAGTTGATCTCGGGCTTCAACAAGCCGGTGTATCTGCTGGGCGGGGTTGGGCCGAACGAATTGCAGCGTGCCTGGGAAACCGGCGCACAGGGCGTGGCCGGTATTCGGGCGTTCTGGCCGCAATAAGCAAGGCTCTAGATCAGTGGGAGACCGGCTTCTTCGCCGCCTCCCACAATATCTCGGCAATCTTCTCGCGCCGTGCAATTACCCTTGCCGCCACAAACAGCAAGTCCGACAGCCGATTGATGTAAGCCAGGCCAACCCCTCCCAAAGGTTCAACGGCATTCAACTGCTGGCAACGCCGCTCGGCGCTACGGGCCTGGCTGCGGCAGATATGGGCCTGGGCAATCAGCATCGAGCCACCCGGCAGGATGAAGTTTTCCAGTGGGCCCAATTCTTCGTTCCAGCGATCAATGGCGGTTTCCAGGCGCTGGATCTCGGCCGCATCGAGGGCCTGGTAGGTCGGCATCGCCAGTTCACCGCCCAGATCGAACAACCGATGTTGAACCGGTGCCAGCACTTCGATCAGCTCATTCAACTCCGGATGAATCACCACCAGTTCCGCCAACCCGGCCAATAGCAGTCCCAGCTGGCTGTTGAGCATATCGACCTCGCCGATGGCTTCGATCCGCGGATGGTCCTTCGGCACCCGACGTCCATCGCCCAGTCCCGTTTCCCCGGCATCGCCGGTGCGTGTGTAAATCTTCGACAGACGAAAACCCATGCTCAAGACTCCGCTTTGCTCAGTTCGGGAAGCGCCGCCTGGCTACCGGCCAACGGCAGGCGCAGGGTCACGCAGGTGCCCGCGCCCGGCGCCGATTGCACTTCCATCTGGCCTTTATGGTTATTGGTGATGATGAAGTAGGACACCGACAGACCCAACCCGGTGCCCTGGCCGATTTCCTTGGTGGTGAAGAAGGGTTCGAAGGTGCGTTTGCGGATATGCTCCGGCATGCCGACACCGTTGTCCTCGACCTGGATCTCTGCCCAAGGTGGATTCAGGCGGGTGCGCAGGGTAATACGCCCGGGTTCGCGTTCGTCCTCGCGTTGGTGGATGGCCTGGGCAGCGTTTTTCAGCAGGTTCAACAGCACCTGCTCCAACTCGTTGGCGGTGCCCGGGACCGGGCCCAGTTGCGGGTCGAACTGGCGGATGATCGCCTGGCCCTTGAAGTCGAAGCCGATGGTCAGGTCGAAGTCGTTGCCGGCGATTTCCACCGCCTGGTCGATCAGCGCCGGCAGGTCGCAAGGGGCCATTTCACGGTTGCTGCGCCGGCTGAAGCTGAGCATATGGGTAACGATCTTCGCCGCCCGCGCGCCGGCCTGCTGGATGCCGTCGAGCAGTTGCGGCACTTCGCGGCTTTGCAGGTAGCGGTTGACGGTGTCCAGGTCGATGCCGGCCTGTTGCGCGTATTCGAGGTTCTTCGGCAGCTCCTTGGACAGGCGTCGGCGGATGTTCTGCACGTTGTGCAGGATGGCCCCCAGGGGGTTGTTGATTTCGTGGGCCATGCCCGCGGCCAAACCGCCGACCGAGAGCATTTTTTCCGATTGCACCATCATTTCCTCCAGCGACAGGCGCTGGGAGATATCGTCGATGCGAATCACCACGCCTCGTCCGGCGCCGCCCATCAGCGGGTAGAAGGTCAGGGCATAGTGGCGGGCTTCGTCGTCCTTGATCCAGGTCACCCGCTCGATCTTCGCCACGCTGTGTTGCTCGACGGTTTCCTTGAGCTGCGGCAGGAACGGCTTGAGCGGTTCGAAGGCGAGGAAGATCGGCTGGTTCAGCGCTTCGTCCAGCGGCGTGCCGGAGAGGGCGCTGGCTTCCTGGTTCCACTGGGTGACATAGAGTTGCTCGTCCAGGGCGATCAGGGCCGAGGGCATGGAGTCGATGATGCTGTTGAGGTAGTTCTGGAAGCCCGTGAGCTTTTTCTCGATCTTGCTGCGCACCTGGACTTCGAGTTCCAGCTTGCGGTTGGTGTGGCGGGTTTCCTCGGCCAGACCCTGGGCCTGGTCGTAGGCGCCCTGGGCGTCATCGCGGGCGCGCTTGAGCTGCTGCTCCCGGGCCTCGATGCGCGACAGCATGGTATTGAAGGCTTCGGCCAGGCTGCCGATTTCGTCGTGGTTGCCGCGCGAGGCCCGCAATGAGTAGTTCTCTTCCCGGGTGACCTGGCGCGACAGCTCTTCGAGTTCGTGGATCGGTCGGGTAATCAGGCGCTTGATCTGGCGGGCGATGATCAGCCACAGCAGGATACTGAAGGTCAGGATGCCGAGGCTGGCGGTCAGGGTGCCGGTGTAGAACGCCACCGGCAGTTCGCTGCTGGCCACCAGCAACAGGTGTCCGGGCGCCGAGCCCGGGCGCGGCATCTCGATGACCTGGTTGCTGCGAAACTCGGTCAGGCGCCAGGCTTCGATATGGCGAAAGCGCTCCGGCAGTTTCAGGTGATCGCCGTGTTGCAGCTGCGCCATGCGATTGCCCGGACCGTCATAGATCGCGGCGGCGCGCAGCGGCGAGTAACTGTCGAGTTCCTTGAGCAGGGCTTCGGCGGCTTCCGGCGAGTCGAGGGCCTGGCTGATCAGGTTCGGGCTCGATATCAGTCGGCCGATGGTCTGCAAGGCCTGGGGTGCCATGCTCTCCTGGGAGATCCAGTAGGCGGCGCTGATGAACGTCAGGTTGGCGACCAGTAATACGGTGGTCAGCAGGACCAGTAGGGCGGCGAGAAGTTTTTGGCCGACCGGCAGGTTTTCGAGGCGCTGGCGCAGAGGCATCGGTTGTCCTGTTTCGAGAGGCGAATGGCGGCGGGCGGGGTTCGACTGCCGTGCCGTCCATAAGTGTATCAAACCGTCGCTTGGGCCCGGTCTTTTGCGCGGGACGGCTTATGTCTCAGGTGCTGGGCACGCCCTTTGCCATCAGGTGGGCCACCAGCCGGTTATACAGGCGGCTCAGGTGCGGCAGGCTGCGGTGATGGCGGGCCGCCGCCGCGCAGGCATAACCCAGCAGGTAGCCGATCTCGGTACGCCGCCCCTGGGTGACGTCCTGATGCATGGAGGAGTAGTTCGCCGCGGTGGCCTGGATCACCCGTTCCACTTCGCTCTGCAGGTCCAGGGCGGCGGCCGGCTGGCCGCAGCATTCGAGCAGTTCGGTCAGTTCGGCGCAGAGGGTGGCGACTTCACAATGGTGTTCCAGCAAGCCGCCGTTGCGGCAATCGTAGAGCACCGTCAGCGGATTGATGGCGCAGTTGAGCGCCAGCTTGCGCCAGAGTCGGGTGAGGATCTGGGTGTTCCATTCGTGGGGAATGCCGGCCAGTGTCAGGTCATCGAGCCAGTACGGTGGTTGCGGATGGGCAACGTCCCCCAGCCAGGTGAAACCGTGACCGGCGAACACCACGCGCCAGTCGCCGTCGCGAAAGGCGCCCTCGGTGCTGGAGGCGAACAGACAGCGGGCGTGGGGTGCGCGGGCCGCGACCGCGTCCTGGCTGCCGAGGCCGTTTTGCAACAACACCAGCTCTGCGCCGGGGGCGATTCGCGGCGCGAGGCGGGTGACTGCGGCCTCGGCATCGTAGGCCTTGCACGCGACCAGCAGGCGCTGGATGGGCGCAGGGCTGTCGAGGGTTTCGGCCGGAATCGCAAAACGTTGTTCCCGACCCTGTTCGACCAGGGTCAGGCCGCCTGCCGCTTCGTACGCCGCCAGCCGCGCCGCATCGCGCAGAATCAATGTCACCGGCAGGCCGGCCCTGGCCAACCGGGTGGCCCACAGGCTACCCAGGCTACCGGCGCCCAGTACATGCCAGTGGGTGCTCATCAGCTACGCGCCGGCAGGCGTTTGGCGCTGACCACGCCGCCGGCATAGGACTCGAGCAACAGGTGCTCGGACTCATCGAACAGGGTTTGCGGGTCCAGCGGGAAGCACTTGCTGTCCAGGCCGATCAGGCTGATGCCGGCCTTGAGCTCGATGGGACCTGCGTTGGTCATGAAGGTCTTGAGGTTCAGGCCTTCATGCAGGCGCTTGAAGCTGCTCGGGGCGCATTCCTGCAGGTCGGCCGGCAAGGTCATCAGGACGAAATGCCGCTCGTCCAGGCGCGCCAGTACATCCAGTGGCCGCACCAGTTGTTGCAGGCGGCGGGCGATGGCTTGCAGCAGCTCGTCGTAGAGGTCGTTGCCATATTGGCGTTGCAGCGACTCGGCCTGTTCGATCCCGATCAGCAGGTAGCAGATGGCTCCGCCGCGGGCCTGGACCTGGCGCAGGCTGTCGCTGAGCTTCTGGCGCAGGTAGCGGGCATTGCCCAGGCCGGTCAGGGAGTCCACCAGATTGCGCTGTTCGAGGCTGGCGATGTTCTGGCGCAACAGGCGGTTTTCCTGGCGCAGACGCTGCAAGGTGTTGCACAGGCGGTCGGCGGCGAGCACCCGGGTCAGCAGATGGCGCTCGACATCGGCCGGGGCGAGCAGGTCGTCGATGTCGTTGTCCGAGGTCTCGTCCAGCAGGATCGAGGGCGATTGGTCGCTGATAAGGATCACGTAGGTGTTGTGATCGTTCATCTCGTCCCTTTGTCGGACCTTGGCGGCAAGCGCCAGACCTGCGCTTCCCGCGCAGATCAGCAGGCCGGCGGCCCGCTGGTCGAGTTGCTCCAGTGCCAGGACGCCGTCATTGGCCTGACGGATGTCCTGATAACCCGCGCGCTGGAGGCTGCTGCCCAGCGTACTGCTGGCCAGATTCTCATCACTCACCAGCAAAATGCTCAGATCCGGGTTCGGCATGGGTGACTCACAAGTGAATGAGTGGGAAGAACCGCTATAATGCTCGCGGATTTTAACCGTCAAACCAGGCGCGCTCCATCGGTATTGAGCGGCGCCGATTTTATTTTGGAGAAATACGATGCCGTCGTTCGACGTGGTATCCGAACTGGACAAGCACGAAGTCACCAACGCCGTCGAGAACGCCGTCAAGGAACTGGACCGTCGTTATGACCTCAAGGGCAAAGGCTCCTTCGAGTTCAAGGACAAGGAGCAGACCATCACCTTGACCGCCGAAGCCGAGTTCCAGCTCGAAGCCATGCTGGAGATCCTGCGCATGTCCCTGGTCAAGCGCAAGATCGACGTCAAATGCCTGGAAATCAAGGACGCCTACGCCTCCGGCAAGCTGATGAAGCAGGAAGCGACCTTCAAGGAAGGTATCGACAAGGACACCGCGAAGAAAATCGTCGCGCACATCAAGGACGCCAAGCTCAAGGTCCAGGCCGCCATCCAGGGCGAGCAGGTACGGGTTACCGGCAAGAAGCGTGACGATCTGCAGGAGGCGATTGCCAACCTGCGGGCCAAGGAATTCGATGTGCCGCTGCAATTCAACAATTTCCGCGACTGATCTAGGCTGTCAGGGAACCTCTGGGAGTTATCGGCGTCGGAGGGCCCAGCCACGGTGAAACGGTGGGTCGCCCTGCGCGGCAGGCATCGTTTCGCCGGCTCATCGCATGGTAACCGGAGAGAACAATGGATTTGAACGCACAAGTGGATCACCTGGTGAAGGCCTCCGAGGCCTGGATCCCGATGATCATGCAATACGGCAGCCGTGTGCTGCTGGCCATCGTCACCCTGTGCATCGGTTGGTGGTTGATCAACAACCTGACCCACCGTGTGGGCCGGTTGCTGGCGCTGCGCAATGCCGACCAGACGTTGCAGGGGTTTATCAGCAGCCTGGCGAACATCATTCTCAAGGTGCTGCTGATTGTCAGCGTGGCCTCGATGATCGGTGTGGAGACTACTTCCTTTGTCGCGGCCATCGGTGCCGCGGGTCTGGCCATCGGTTTGGCCTTGCAGGGCAGCCTGGCGAACTTTGCCGGTGGGGTGTTGATCCTGCTGTTCCGGCCGTTTCGTATCGGTGACACCATTACCGCGCAAGGGATTACCGGGACGGTCGACAGTATCCAGATTTTCCACACCATCCTGCGCACCGGTGACAACCAGACGGTGATCGTGCCCAACGGCAATCTGTCGAACGGCATCATCACCAACATCAACCGTCAGGCCACCCGCAAGGTGGTGTTCGATGTCGGCGTGGACTTCCAGGCGAATCTGCAGGAGGCCCGCGAGGTGCTGCTGGAGATGGCGAAGGATGGGCGGGTGTTGGCCGATCCGGCGCCGGTGGTGGTGGTCGCTACGCTGGGAGCGCACTCGATTACGGTGTCCCTGCGGTTGTGGGTCAATACCCCGGATTACTGGGATGTCATGTTCATGTTCAATGAGCAGGTGCGCGACCGTCTGAAGGCCAAGGGGATCGATATTCCGTTTCCGCAGCAGGTTGTGCGGATGTTTTCGGAGGAGCAGGCGAAGTAATCGAGGTCTTGATGCCTGGCCGCAGGGCCGGGCATCAAATCAGCCGGAGCTCAGGCGAGTAAGCGAGCCTCGGTGTGGCCGTAGCGCAAGGTTTTTTCATCGGCGTTGAAGCAGCCGGTGTGCTCGTCCCGGCCTTGCAGCACAAAGCGGGCGTCCGAACGGCCCAGGGTGGCGGCCGCCTGCTGGCTGTTCTCCCCAATCAGGCCTTTTTGCTGGCGGTTGATGATCACCCCCAGGCGTGTATCGGCAAAGTCCTTCATCATCCAGGCGTCGCCATCGCTGTCGCCGAACACCAGGGTCGGGCCATAGCCTTTTTGCGCGACAAACACATTCTGGATACCGACGGTCTTGCCCGGTCCCCAGTTGAAGTGCCAGTCCTTTTTATACACATTGGTGTATTTGCCATCGACCATTTCCAGCTTCAGGCCGAGGACATTTTCCGGCGGCAGCCCGTAGCCGTATTTCGGATCGCAGGCAAAAACCCGCACCACGTCGTCGATTGATGCCGTGGAGATGTAGACATCGAAACCGTTGGTCCGCAAAGTTGCCATCAAGGCCACAATTTCGGCATGCACGCGCATGCCGTGGAAGTGCACCGGCGCAACCCGGCCCGCGCGGCCAGGCATCTCTGTGCTGCTGTGGATAGGCGCCTGGCGCAATGCCTCGCCCAGGTTGTGTTCAATGGAGTCGGACACCATCGCCTGCAGTTCGGCCGTGGTGAAGTTCTTGTAGAAATAAATGATCCACTTGTAACCCACTTCCATCGGGTAGGTATCGCACAACGCACCGTATAAAAAGTAGAACTTGGCGCGGAAGTTCTGGAACTGCGCGCTGGCGCGGATTTCCTCCAGGGGCTGGCTGCCAGCCAGTACCGCGCAGTGGGTGTACAACCATTGGTAGGCGTCGTTGATGTCGGCCGCCAGGTCTTCCATCGAGATACGCTGGCCGTCCAGATTGGTGTAATCGGCATGGAACCAGCCACCTGGCACATCCTGGCACAGGACTTCGGCAAACTCGCTCGGCGTCAGTTTGAACAGCAGGTTTTCGGCCTGGTACAACAACAGCGATTCCTCGGTGTCGTTCATGATGCAGGTATTGTCCCAGTCGAATACCGCATAGGGTCTTTTGGCCGGGTTGTAGTCGGCACTGCGGCAACCCCAGGTTTGCAGCAGTAGGTTGATGGCCCGGCGGTTGGCCGCAGACCAGCCCGCGGGTTGCGCGGGCAATACAAAGTTGTCGGTCGTCATGCTCAGGCCGTTTCTTCCAGTACCAAAAGATTATCGAATGAGAAACCCAGGGTGATGTTCTCGCCGCGCTGGGGCAGCGCACGGTGTGGATCGTTGAACACGTCGAGTGAGATGACCACCGTATCCATGCGTACCCGGATACGCACTACTGCGCCCAGAAAATCAACGTCTTCCACCGTCGCCGCCAGCGAGTTGCGCCCCGGGGTCGGCGGCTCCAGCACAATGGCCTCGGGTCGGATCGCCAGCGCGCGGGTTTGGCCTACGAAGGCATCAACGATAGGGTTCGATGTCACCAAAGACTGACCGCCCACGGAGATCTGGCCCGTCGCGGCATCCACCACCACGCCGGACAGCAGATTCAGCGTCCCGACAAAGGAGGCTACAAAACGGGTGCGCGGAAAGTTGTAGACCTCGCTCGGCGTGCCGATTTGTTCAACCCGGCCTTCACTCAGTACAACGATGCGGTCCGAGATCGACAAGGCTTCTTCCTGGTCATGGGTCACGAAGACCGAGGTGATGCCCAGTTCGCGTTGTACGGCACGGATCTCTTCGCGCAGCGACACGCGGATCTTGGCGTCCAGCGCGGACAAGGGCTCGTCCAGCAACAGCACCTGGGGCTTGCCGGCGAGCGCGCGGGCCAGGGCCACGCGCTGTTGCTGGCCGCCCGACAGCTGCGAGGGATAGCGCGCGCCCAGGGCCGCAAGGCCGATAAGCTTGAGCATTTCGGTGACGCGCTCATGGATCTGCTCCGCTGGCATCTTGGCCACCTTCAGGCCGAAGCCGATGTTCTCGGCCACCGTCATGTTGGGGAACAGCGCGTACGACTGGAACACCATGCCGATATTGCGCTGGTTGGTCGGCGTGTGGGTCACATCCTTGCCATCGAATTTGATGGTGCCACCCGAGGGGCCCTCGAACCCGGCCAGCATGCGCAAAATCGTGGTCTTGCCGCAACCCGATGGGCCCAGAAAGGTGATGAACTCGCCACGGGCGATGTCCATCGTGAAGTCATGCACCGCGGTCTGAGCGCCGAAGGCTTTTTTCAGGTGGGATATTTCAAGGAAAGCCATGGGATGTTTTTTCCGTCAATGTAGGGGTTACTACTCGGCTCAGTAGCCAGAACGCATGCCACCCGGGGATGTGCTTAAGGCTTTGCGTTCTTGGCATTGCGCCCGAACACCTGGATCAAGCCCATGGAGGCCCAGGTAATCATGAAGGCCATTACCGCCAGCGCGGACGGCTCGTACGCCTTGTTGGCGCCCACCAGTTGCAGGTAAGGCCCGAACGCGGGACGGTTCAGCAGGCTGGCCATGGTGAACTCGCCGATCACCACGGCAAAAGTCAGGAACGCACCGGACAGAATCGCTGAACGCAGATTCGGGAAGATCACCTTGAACAGAATGGTGAAAGTGCCCGCGCCCAGCGCCTCGGCGGCCTCTGTCAGGGTGCGCACATCGATGGTGCGCAAGCCGGTATCGATCGAGCGGTACATATAGGGCAGCGACAAGGTGACGTAGCTGCACACCAGCAGGAAGTCGGTGGACCGCTCGTTGCCGGTCAGCGGTATCCACGAGTTGCTGCCGAAGATGCGCAGATAGCCGAATACGATGACGATGGCTGGGATTACCAGGGGCAGCAAGGTGATGAACTCCACCAGCGGGCGCAGTTTGGGCAGACGCAATTGCACCCAGTAGGCGGTAGGTACGACCAGCAGCACGCCGACCACAATGGTGATGAGCGCCATCAGGATCGAATAGCCAAACGTGGCCTGGAACTGAGGGTCGCTAAACACCACCCGGTAGGCTTCGAAGCTGTATTCGCCGCGCAGCATGCGCAGGCTGAATTCAAAGGTGGCCAGCAGTGGAATCAGGAAATAACTGGTGCCCAGGCCGATGGCGATCCAGGCACCCAAGCGAGAGGTGGATTTCATTTGCGGCCCTTTTCCGATTTGCTGCGCAGCCAGATATAGCCCGCGTTGGATACCCCGGTAATCACCACCATACCCAGCGCCAGGGCGTAGCCCAGGTTCGGGTTGTGCAGCACGTCACCGCGGATCTGCGCATAGAGCAGGATGGGCACGATGTTCAAGGAGCTGCCGGTCAGCGCATAGGCGGTGGCCACCGCGCCAAAGGCGTTCGCAAACAGCAGCAGCATGGCGCCCATGATGCTCGGCCACAGCACCGGCAACGCAATATAGCGCCAGTAGTGGTAGGCGGTGCCACCCAGGCAATCGCAGGCTTCGCGCCACTCGCGTCTGAGGCCTTCCAGTGCCGGGGACACGATCAGCACCATCAAGGGGATCTGGAAATACAGATAGGTCAGTGTCAGCCCGGTGAAGCTGAGGATGTTGAAACCGGTGGAATAGAGGTTGAAGCCCAGGTACTTGTTCATCAGCGCGGTCACCAGACCCACCCGCCCCAGCGTGGCCAGGAACGCGAAGGCCAGCGGCACGCCGGCGAAGTTGGAGGCCACGCCCGAAAACGTCATGAGGGTCGGGCGAATCCACTCGGGCAGTTTGCCCTGGACGGCCGCCCAGGCCAGCAGGAAGCCGATGATTCCGCCGCCCAGGGCCGACGCGGCACTGATGCGAAAGCTGATCCAGTAGGCGCTGACCACGTTCGGGTCGGCCAGGCCGGCGATATTGGCCAGGGTGAAATGGCCGGAGGCGTCCTGGAAGGCCCCCACCATCAGATAGCCGGTGGGCAAAATCAAAAACAGGATGGCGAACACCAGAAAGGGCAGCACACCCAGCCAGTGCCAATTGAGCGACCTGCCCGGTATGGACGGTGTCGCGGGTTTTGCAGAACTCAAGGTATCAGTCAAGTGAAGCCCGCCTTTCAAGCCGCCATCCAGCCCATGAAATGACTGGCATGGCCGGTGAAGGCCATGCCAGTACAAAAAGCCATCGAAGGCCGGTTACTTCACACTGGCGCCGACCAGGGTGTCCCACTGCTTGGTGATGGCTTCTTTGCTCGAGTTCTGCTGGTCCAGAGTCGGGAACACGGCCTTGGCATAGCCTTCCGCGGGTGGCAGCTTGTCGAGCATGGCCTTGGGCAGCTTGTTGTTGGTCACCAGGTCGTTGAAACGGATCGGGTGGCAATAGCCATTCAGCCAGCCCACCTGGCCTTCGTCCGAATACAGGTATTCCAGCCACAGCTTGGCGGCATTCGGGTGCGGGGCATAAGCGCTGATGGCCTGCACATACACGCCCGCGACCACGCCCGACTTGGGCACGACCACTTGCACATTGGGGTTGCCCTTGAGTGCATCGCGGTCGGCCAGGGCGTTGTAGTCCCAGCGGATGATGATCGGGGTGGTGCCTTGTGCCAGGGAGGCGGCCTTGCCGATCACCGGCACAAAATTGCCGGCCTTGTTCAGATCGCCGAAGAACTTCAGGCCGGCAGCGGCGGCCTTGGTGGGATCGCCACCCGCGGCGGCAATACCGGCCGCATAGATGCCCTGGATGGCCTGGTTGGCGGAGCGCGGGTCGCCCGCCAAGGCCACGGAGTTCTTGTAATCGGCCTTGAGCAGGTCGCTCCAGTCGGCCGGGATCGAGCTGATCAGGTCGGTGTTGACTTCAAAGGCCAGCACGCCGTAGTAGTCGCCATACCAGTAGCCTTCCGGATCTTTCACCGAGTCAGGGATGGTCGCCCAGCTGGCGACCTTGTAGGGCTGCAGCAAACCGGCAGCCTTGGCCTGGGGGCCGAAAGACAAGCCGACGTCGATGGTGTCGGGCGCTTGCGGCCCCTTGTTGTCCTTGTTGGCCTTGATGGCTTCGAGTTCGTCGCCCGAACCGGCGTCAGGGTTCAGTTCGTTGACCTTGAGGCCATACTTGGCTTTGAAGTTCTTGATCTGGTCGCCATATCCGCACCAGGAGTTCGCCAGGGCGATCACCGTCAGTTCGCCCTCTGCCTTGGCCGCTGCGACAAGTTCGGCCGAGGCGGCCGATGCATTTTGTGCGCAGACTAGAGCCGTGGAGATGGCTGCTGTTAGAGCAAGGACTTTGAATGTTTGACGTGGCATATCACTTCCTTTTCGGTATCCGGTAGAGGGGAGTTTGACGGCGGAAGATCAGGCACAGCGAACCAACTTGGCGCAATGGCAAGGTATGACATCTATTATGTAAACAATCAGCCGACACCTGGCCTGGGCGGCAGTACAGGGAAGAAAGGTAACTTTCAGAGCTTCAATTGCATACTACTGTCGGCGCTGTGCCTGCGCAATCGTAGTGGTGATTTATGACTTTTTCGCGACAAATTGGTCGTAATTGGCAATGTATGGGCCGAAAGAGGTGTGAAACCCGGCGCCCAGCATAGGCTCCGAGATTACAGGTGTTCCAGATAGAACTTCACTGTTGCTCGAGGCAGAGACAGAGGTTGTTGGATTCCTTTTAGAATCCTTTTTTTGCAGGTGGACTTGAACGGATGTTTTAGTTCTTGCCTGGCTCCAGGCTCAGGTATAGGCCACGTGATTTGATAAAAGCTACACAGCGCAAAGCCACCTTTGTGATTCGGTAAGGTTAAGTTGGCAGGAGGCGCGGTAGTTATGGACAGTCGAAACTTAACGACTTACAAGATATGCGCCCATATTGAGCGCACAAAAAAAAGGCCCATCACCAGGATGGGCCTTTCTTCAAACGAGTGTCACATCATCAAACAAGTAATCAGACGATTACAGGATGGTGATTGGGTACGAAGTGATCAGGCGGAACTCGTTGATGTTGATATCGCCATCGTCGGCGTTGCCACGGTGCCAGGCTTGGCGAGCACGGAAGGACAGATCTTTCAGAGGACCGGTCTGTACAACGTACTTGGCTTCCAAGTTGGTTTCGAAGTGACGACCATCTTTGCCGTAAGCGCCAGCATACGCACCGTTAGGATCTGCGTGGGTACCGTCGATGCCTGTACCGTGGACATAACGAGCCATGAAGCTCAGGCCTGGAACGCCGTACTCAGCCATTTTCAGGTCGTAACGAGCCTGGAGGGATTTCTCGCCTGGGCCGTTAAAGTCGGAGTACTGGATCGAGTTAGCCAGGAAGATCGAGTCGGCACCTTGGGTACCAATCCCCGCGCCGCTTTTGCCGCGTTCGATACCAACGTAGTCGAATGGTGTGTCGCCGTGTACCTGCTGGAAGGCCAGGGTAACGGTGTGTGCCTTGAGGAACGAGTAGGCAGCTGCCAGCGAGTAAGTCGTGTTGCTGATATCACCAGCCAGTGCTTTACCAGTATCGGTAGTGCGATAGAGGTTGAAGTCGAAGTTCAGGCTCTGGTCGGTAGTCAGTGGCAGGGTGTAGTTGACGTTGGTGTAGTACTGGTTCCAGACATCCTCGAGCTTGCCACCGTACAGGGAAGCAGTGAGGTTTTCATTGATCAGGTACTTGCCACCCACGTAGTCGATGCTGCTCGCACGAACGTTAGTGTAGGCAGTCCCCAGGGAGCCCTGAAGCGAGGTGTAGTCAGAGCTGCTGCCGCCGTAAAAGTGACCGGCTTCCAGATCGAGGTCTTTGACTTCACTGCTCTGCAGTTGGAAACCGCGAGCGGTTTGCTGGAACAGACGGCTGCCGCCAACAGCGAATACTGGCGCCGTGGTAGGGGTGAAATCGCCGAATGTCAGCTGGGTCTTGGAGATGCGAACGCGGACGTCCGCGCCAGCTTTACCGAAGCTGTCATTGACGCCATCGCTGCCATGGCTCAGGTTGCCTGTGCCGGTATGGTCATCGGTACCGTCAAGCTTGAAACCAGCATCACCAAAGACATCGACGCCTACGCCGACAGTGCCTTGGGTAAAGCCAGAGCTGAATTTGCCCAGTACACCTTGGCTCCAGTCTTTCTGGTCTGCTTTGCCGAGAGGTTGCTTGGTCCGGTTGAAGTAGTAGTTCTCAAGAACCACACCAGCCGAAGCACCTTCAACGAAACCCTTGGCGTCAGACTGAGGGGTTACGAACGGGTCGGCCATAGCCACTTGGGAACCTGCTGCGGTAACAGCCAGGGCGATCATGCTCCACTTCATCACGCGCATCGTGATTTGCTCCTTTGGTTTTAGGAAGAGTACTGCCGTCCCACCTGTATTTTTGTCTGGGCGGCTCTTTCTTTTTTGTGTCGGCGCAAACTTATATCACGCTGACAAACTTGGCGATACTTGCACACCTATCCTTGCGGCTTCTTTACGAGCCTGTCGCAAAAAGCTAGCTCCATGTCGCAAATTCACAGCCTTTGTACAACGGCTGCACAACTTCAGCGCTGTTTTCAGCGGCATGAGCATAGAAGCAAATGGTCTATGTTCAAGCCCTGAATTCTCCATGGGCGCACTGTACTGCGTTGTCTCGGTGTCGCAGGGGCTTCAGCGTCCGGGCTGACCCTCTGTCGCGACTATTCACTTACCAATGCAACAAGCATGCACAAAGTGAAAAAATCGTGAGAAAAAATTTACCTGGCACCGTCATCACGCTGAAACCCTTATGGAACCTAGGGCGGTTGGCGTTTACGCCAGCGCTTGACGTAGTGCTTTTCCTTGTGCTGCTAATCCTTTGAAAATCCATGGAAAGCCAAAAACGTTACCGGTCCACACTCCGACTGGGTAGTCGGTGACTGAAGCGTGCACTGATAGTAGTCGTAGTGTGCGGTTTTGGTGCAAAAAGCCGATTTACAGTTTCGATGCGGACATTGGCTGCAGGCAAGGCGGCTTTTTTGTCCCTGGAGTCAGCTCTCGCCCTCCATGACGTAGGCAGAGGATTTCAGAAAAAAGTGACATTTTTATGGCTGGCTGGGGTTTTTTCTGGCTGCTGTGTAATTTTGTGGTGTTTGTTGTCCTGAAAAAGTGCGCCCTGTTCCATTCTGGAGCAGGCGGTGCCCCGTATTCGCCCATTTGCCGCCATCGCGGCCGAGGGCCGTGAATCGGTGGCCGATCACGGGTATCCTGACGGCCTGTCGCCTGGCTTTTGCCGGGCGCAAACCTATCCGTCACGCAGGAGTATTCACGGTGTTCGTTCTCGATTCGCGCCTTCAACAAGACACCTTGCCGATGGGCGACTTGCCGTTGTGTCGTGTGCTGCTGTCCAATGATGCGAACTATCCCTGGTTCATCCTGGTGCCACGGCGCGCGGATATCAGTGAAGTGTTCCAGTTGGAGGCTACCGATCAGCAGCAGTTGTGGCGCGAGACCACGGAGCTGGCGCAGCTGCTCGAGGTCACCTTCAAGGCGGACAAGATGAATGTCGCGGCCCTGGGCAATGTGGTCAGTCAGTTACATATGCATGTGATCGTTCGTCGTCGTGACGATGTGGCCTGGCCGGCACCGGTCTGGGGCAAGCAGCCGGCCAGGCCTTATACCGAGGAGGAGGTCATGGTGATTCGCGAGCAGTTGCGCGTGGCGTTCCAGCATGACCCGCGTTTTGTGCAGGCGGACGTATGAACCTTGAAGATCGCGTGACCGAACTGGAAAGTCGCCAGGCGTTTCAGGATGACACCATCCAGGCGCTCAATGATGTGCTGGTGGAGCAGCGGCGGGTGGTCGAGCGCCTGCAACTGCAGATGGCCGCTTTGCTCAAGCGTCATGAAGAAATGATGGGGCAGTTCGACTCCTTCGAGGAAGAAGCGCCGCCTCCGCACTATTAACAGTAATTCGTAGACATAAAAAAACGCGAGGCAGCCAGGCTGCCTCGCGTTTTTTTGTGGCCGATCAGCGACGCGGCAGTGCCGCGATCACGTCTTCGGCTTGCAGGCCCTTGTCCCGGTTCATCACCGAGAACTCCACGCGCTGGCCTTCGACCAGGACGCGGTGACCTTCGCCACGGATGGCGCGGAAGTGCACGAAAATATCATCGCCGGAATCCCGCGAGATAAAGCCGAAACCCTTGGAAGTGTTGAACCACTTCACGGTACCGGTATCGCGATTGCTCATGTCGTAGTTGTGGGAAGCCGCCGCCGGGGAAGATTTCTTGTAGAAACTCACCGCCAGGTGCAGCAATACGGCAAGCACGGCGGCCAGCAGACTCGGAAGCACGGCGGGTTGGCCGCCGATCAGGGTCAGGGGGGCGAGCAGGGTGAGGATTTGCAGTGCCACGGCGATGATCAGCAGGATGCTGACCAGGATTTGCAGTTGATGCCGTGGGCCCTTGTTCCAGTAAGGAATGACTGGCGCGAGGGTCAGGTTGAGCAAGCCGAAGAATGCCAGGTACAGCGCATCGGGTTGTTGCAGGTAAGGCAGGGCTTCGGATCGCAGGCTGGGGATAAAGGACAGCAGCAGGGCAACGGCGCCCGTTAGCAGGTGGACGATTTTCAACATTTTGATTGACTCACTCAAGACGGATCACAAGGAAGAGCGGGTGGCACACGGTTCGCTTCTGGAAAAAAGGTGAGGCGTTGGGCACGTGTGGGCATCCGCCTATGCGCCGCTGCCAGAGAATCGACAGCCACGACACAGTCTCTATTTAACAGCAAAGCCCATGCCTTCTCAAACTTCGGCGCCGGGCCGCTGTCGGAGAACTTGCGGCGGGGCAGGGCCGGTGCCGACGCGGCCCGCGGGCCAGACGCCTGCCGGTGGTCGCCGTGGCGGATTTGTCGCAGTCGTCGCGGCTGCGCGAGTCGTGGGCGCTTGCTAGAGTGGTCCTGCACCTGCGAAGACGATGATCCATTCTGACCAAGGGGATACATATGGCTATTGATATCGGTATCAGCGAAGCAGACCGTAAATCCATTGTTGAAGGTCTTTCCCGTCTGTTGTCGGACACCTACGTGCTGTACCTGAAAACCCACAACTTTCACTGGAATGTCAGCGGGCCGATGTTCCGCACGCTGCATTTGATGTTCGAAGAGCAATACAACGAACTGGCCCTGGCCGTGGACCTGATCGCCGAACGTATCCGCGCCCTGGGTTTTCCCGCGCCGGGGACCTATTCCACCTACGCCCGTCTGTCCTCCATCAAGGAAGAAGAAGGGGTGCCGAGTGCCGAGGAGATGATCAAGCAACTGGTGCAAGGCCAGGAAGCGGTCACCCGCACGGCGCGGGGCCTCTTTCCGTTGCTGGACAAGGTCAGTGACGAACCGACCGCCGACCTGTTGACCCAGCGCATGCAGGTGCATGAGAAGACCGCCTGGATGCTGCGCGCCCTGCTGGAAGGCTGAGCCCGCGCCGGCGCGAATGAAGCCGTCGCTTCATTCGCGCTGCCTGTCGGCGAGCTCGGCATCTTCGCGAAGGCGCAGGCCTTCGCCTGGTCGCGGCCCCAGGCTTTTCGTTGTTCTTCCTTATTAATGGACTCTTCCTACGGAGGCTGTGGTGCAGTCTGCTGGATAGGGTTTTTTACTTAATGTTTTATGTCAGGAGGTTTGCCAGGAGCGCCTTTATTCAAAGGTGTGCAGCGACGGAGTGCGATGAAAATGGTTCAGTGGGTAGGGCATGAGGTGGGGAGTTCCGGTTGTTTGCGCAAGACCCGGGTGGATCCCCTGTTGCTGGATTTCGATATTGGATTGGCGAAGCCCGTTTCGCGTTCGGTGCGTTTGAATGGTTTTGCCACCTGCTTGCGTCTGGAGGAGGTTTATTGGAAGGTACTGGCCGATATTGCCAATACCCATGAATGTACAGTCAATGCCTTGCTGTCCAATGTGGACATGGAGGTTCATCTGCGCTACGGCGGGGTGAAGAATTTCAGTGGTTTGATTCGCGTGGTCTGTGTCGTCCATCTGCTGACGTTGGGCGGTTTGTCCCGGGCCCTCTAGGCTTGTTCTGACGTCTCGGTGGATTGGCGAGACGGCATGGGCTGGGGCGCTGACCGGTCCACGGCTGCAAAGGCTCGATTTAACGGATATAATCCCGCTCTTTGCTGCATGGCCCGTCCCGGGCTCGGGCAGCAGTGTTGCCGTTATCTGATTGCCGAGACGCCCCATGCCCATGTACGACTATCAATGCGCTTCCTGCGGTCATCAGCTGGAAGCCATTCAAAAGATCAGTGATGCACCGCTGGTCGACTGCCCGGCCTGCCAGGCACCGCAATTGAAGAAAATGCTCTCCATGCCGGGTTTCCGCCTCAGCGGTAGCGGCTGGTACGAGACGGATTTCAAGACCGGCAGCAAGAAAAACCTGGCAGGTGGCGATAAAGCCGACTGAAATAAGCGACACGAGCGGGCGCTTGTCGCGTTGCCAAGACAAGACCTCCACCGAAATCGAATGACTAGAAGCGAACCACGACCATGATGCGCAGCCATTATTGCGGCCAACTGAACGAGAGCCTGGAAGGCCAGGAAGTCACCCTTTGCGGATGGGTCCACCGTCGTCGCGACCATGGCGGGGTGATTTTCCTCGATATCCGTGACCGCGAAGGTCTGGCCCAGGTGGTCTTCGACCCTGATCGCGCCGACACTTTCGCCGCCGCCGATCGCGTGCGCAGCGAGTACGTGGTCAAGATCACCGGCAAGGTCCGCCTGCGTCCGGCCGGCGCCGGCAACGCCAACATGGCGTCCGGTGCCATCGAAGTGCTGGGTTACGAGCTGGAAGTGCTGAACGAAGCGGAAACCCCGCCGTTCCCGCTCAACGAATACTCCGACGTCGGCGAAGAAACCCGCCTGCGTTATCGTTTTATCGACCTGCGTCGTCCGGAAATGCTCGACAAGCTGCGTCTGCGTTCGCGCATGACCACCAGCATTCGTCGTTACCTGGACGAAAACGGCTTCCTCGACGTCGAGACGCCGATCCTGACCCGTGCGACTCCCGAAGGCGCCCGTGACTACCTCGTGCCGAGCCGCACCCACGCCGGCAGCTTCTTCGCCCTGCCGCAATCGCCGCAGCTGTTCAAGCAACTGCTGATGGTGGCCGGCTTCGACCGTTACTACCAGATCGCCAAGTGCTTCCGCGACGAAGACCTGCGGGCTGACCGCCAGCCGGAATTCACCCAGATCGACATCGAGACCAGCTTCCTCGATGAAAAAGACATCATGGGCCTGACCGAAGGCATGATCCGCAACCTGTTCAAGGAAGTGCTGGGTCTGGAATTCGGTGAGTTCCCGCACATGACCTGGGACGAGGCCATGCGCCGTTACGGCTCCGACAAGCCGGACCTGCGTATCCCGCTGGAACTGGTGGACGTTGCCGACCAGCTCAAGGACGTTGAGTTCAAGGTGTTCAGCGGCCCGGCCAACGACCCGAAATGCCGTGTGGCCGCCTTGCGCGTCCCGGGCGCGGCGAGCATGCCGCGCAGCAAGATCGACGAGTACACCAAGTTCGTCGGCATCTACGGTGCCAAGGGCCTGGCGTACATCAAGGTCAACGAACGCGCCAAGGGTGTTGAAGGCCTGCAGTCGCCGATCGTCAAGAACATTCCCGAGGCCAACCTCAACGTGATCCTCGATCGCGTCGGTGCGGTCGACGGCGACATCGTCTTCTTCGGTGCCGACAAGTCCAAGATCGTCAGCGAAGCCCTGGGCGCGCTGCGGATCAAGGTCGGTCATGACCTCGAACTGCTCACCTGCGAGTGGGCACCGATGTGGGTCGTCGACTTCCCGATGTTCGAAGAAAACGAAGACGGCAGCTTCACCGCCTTGCACCACCCGTTCACCGCGCCGAAGTGCTCGCCGGAAGAACTGGCGGCCAACCCGGCCACCGCTTTGTCCCGCGCCTACGACATGGTTCTGAACGGCACCGAGCTGGGTGGCGGTTCGATCCGTATCCACCGCAAGGAAATGCAACAGGCGGTGTTCCGTCTGTTGGGTATCAGCGAAGCGGAACAGGAAGAGAAGTTCGGCTTCCTGCTCGACGCGCTGAAATACGGTGCTCCGCCCCACGGTGGCCTGGCCTTCGGCCTTGACCGCCTGGTGATGCTGATGACCGGCGCCCAGTCGATTCGCGAAGTGATCGCGTTCCCGAAAACCCAGAGCGCGGCCTGTGTCATGACCCAGGCGCCAGGGCTGGTGGACGCCAAGGCACTGCGCGAGCTGCATATCCGCCTGCGCGAAGCCCCCAAGGCAGAGTAAGACTGACCCGAGGGCGCATCCACTGGATGCGCCTTTTTTCAAGGTCGAGACTTTTTATTGCCGGCCGCTGCCACCGGGCAGGGCGGGCAACGTTTCAAAGAGCACAAAGAGAATTCGGAGCGAGTTATGGCAGGTCATTCCAAGTGGGCGAACATCAAGCACCGCAAAGAACGTCAGGATGCCAAGAAGGGCAAGATCTTCACCAAGTGGATTCGTGAGCTGACCGTTGCCGCTCGTCAGGGCGGTGGTGATCCAGGCTCCAACCCACGCCTGCGTCTGGCGCTGGACAAGGCCCTCGGCGCAAACATGAGCCGCGATATCATTGATCGCGCGGTGGCCCGCGGTGCCGGTGCGGCCGACACCGACGATATGGTCGAGCTCAGCTACGAAGGCTACGGCCCCGGTGGCGTGGCGGTGATGGTTGAATGCATGACCGACAACCGCAACCGTACCGCGGCAGCCGTGCGCCACGCGTTCAGCAAGTGTGGCGGCAACCTGGGGACCGACGGCTCCGTGGCCTATCTGTTCGAGCGCAAGGGGCAACTGTCCTTCGCCCCGGGCATCGATGAAGACGCGCTGATGGAAGCGGCGATGGAAGCCGACGCCGATGACGTGGTTACCCACGAAGACGGTTCGATGGACGTGTTCACCTCGTTTGCCGGCTTCTATACGGTGCGTAACGCCCTGGATGCGGCAGGATTCAAGGCGGCGGATGCGGAAATCGTCATGTTGCCGACCACCAGCGCCGAACTCGATCTGGAGGGCGCGGAAAAGGTCCTCAAGCTGATCGATATGCTCGAGGACCTGGACGACGTGCAGAACGTCTACTCCAATGCCGATATTCCCGAATCGGTAGCCGAGCAGCTCGGCTGACCCAAACGCAGGCGTTATGACTTTAATTCTTGGTATCGACCCCGGTTCGCGCATCACCGGTTATGGTGTGGTGCGCGATACCGGCCGTGGCTGCGTTTACGTCGCCTCGGGCTGCATCCGCACCGGCAGTGGCGAACTGCATGAGCGCTTGCAGATCGTCTATCGCAGCGTGCGCGAAGTGATCCAGACCTACGGGCCGGTGACCATGGGCATCGAAAAGGTGTTCATGGCAAAAAACGCCGACTCGGCGCTCAAGCTCGGTCAGGCGCGGGGCGCGGCCATCGTCGCCGGCGCCGAGGAAAACCTCGAGATCGCCGAGTACACCGCGACCCAGGTCAAGCAGGCCGTGGCCGGTACCGGCGGCGCCAACAAGGAACAGGTGATGATGATGGTCATGCACCTGCTCAAGCTCACCACCAAACCGCAAGTCGACGCCTCCGATGCCCTGGCGATTGCCCTGTGCCATGCACATACCCGCTCCAGTCTCTTGCCCCATGGCCTGGGTGCGGCACGTTCCCGTGGCGGTCGCCTGCGTCTCTGATAGCATCATCGCCTCAAACAATTTTGCTTGCCGATAGCGCCACGCCGGATAAGGTAGTGCGCTATCGTTCCGAGTCGTCAGCCACTGGTCTGGCCAGAAATAAGGATCTGATACGTGATTGGACGTTTGCGCGGCACCCTGGCTGAAAAACAGCCGCCGCATCTCATCCTTGATGTGAATGGCCTCGGCTACGAGCTGGAGGTGCCGATGACCACGCTTTACCGCCTGCCGTCGGTCGGCGAGCCGCTGACCCTGCACACCCATTTGGTCGTGCGCGAGGATGCCCAGTTACTCTATGGCTTCATCGGCAGGCGCGAGCGCGATTTTTTTCGCGAGTTGATCCGCCTCAACGGTGTCGGGCCGAAGCTGGCCCTGGCGTTGATGTCGAGCCTGGAGGTCGATGAACTGGTGCGCTGCGTGCAGGCCCAGGACACCTCGGCGCTGGTGCGGGTGCCCGGCGTTGGCAAGAAGACCGCCGAGCGCCTGCTGGTGGAACTCAAGGACCGCTTCAAGGCCTGGGAAACCGTGCCGAGCATGTTTGCCCTGGTGCCCAACCAGCCGGACGGTGCCCCTGCGCAGCCGGTGGCCAGTGCTGAAAGCGATGCGGTCAGTGCGCTGATTTCCCTGGGCTACAAGCCCCAGGAAGCGAGCAAAGCGGTGTCGGCCATCAAAGACAAAGGCCTGAGCAGCGAAGACATGATTCGTCGCGCCCTGAAGGGAATGATCTAAGTGATTGAAGCCGACCGTTTGATTACCGCCTCCGGCGGGCGTGACCGCGAGGAAGTCCAGGATCGCGCCATTCGGCCGTTGAGCCTGGCCGAGTACATCGGCCAGCCGACGGTCAAGGAGCAGATGGAGCTGTTTATCCAGGCGGCACGCGGGCGTGGCGAGTCCCTTGACCACACCCTGATCTTCGGCCCGCCGGGCCTGGGCAAGACCACCCTGGCCAATATCATCGCCCAGGAAATGGGCGTGTCGATCAAGAGCACCTCGGGGCCGGTGCTGGAGCGCGCCGGCGACCTGGCGGCGCTGCTGACCAATCTCGAGCCCCACGATGTGCTCTTTATCGATGAAATTCACCGCCTGTCGCCCGTTGTCGAAGAAGTCCTGTACCCGGCGATGGAAGACTTCCAGCTCGATATCATGATCGGCGAAGGGCCGGCGGCGCGTTCGATCAAGCTTGATCTGCCACCCTTCACCCTGGTCGGCGCCACCACCCGCGCGGGCATGTTGACCAACCCGTTACGTGACCGCTTCGGTATCGTCCAGCGTCTTGAGTTCTATAGCACCGCGGACCTGGCGACCATCGTCACTCGTTCGGCGGGGATTCTCGGTTTGCCGCTGGACCCGGAAGGCGCGTTCGAGATCGCTCGACGGGCCCGGGGCACGCCGCGGATTGCCAACCGCCTGTTGCGCCGGGTACGGGATTTCGCCGAGGTGCGGGCCAAGGGCCATATCACCAAGGCCGTGGCGGACCTGGCGTTGAACTTGCTG
Organism: Pseudomonas gingeri; assembly: GCF_013385425.1. Lineage (GTDB taxonomy): Bacteria > Pseudomonadota > Gammaproteobacteria > Pseudomonadales > Pseudomonadaceae > Aquipseudomonas > Aquipseudomonas gingeri_D. The sequence goes on from NZ_JACAQA010000005.1 coordinate 466,979, forward strand.
GATGTCGATGAACACGGTTTCGATCACCAGGACCGGCGCCTGCTGCTGACCATGATCGAGAAGTTCGACGGCGGTCCGGTCGGCGTGGACAGCCTGGCGGCGGCGATCAGCGAGGAGCGGCACACCATCGAAGATGTGCTCGAACCCTACCTGATCCAGCAGGGCTACATCATGCGCACCCCCCGTGGACGGGTGGTGACCCGACATGCCTATCTGCACTTCGGATTGAATATTCCGTCGCGCTTGGGTGAAATGCCCGTGGTAGACGAGTTTCTGGATGCGTTGGACGAGTAAAAGCGGAATCGGGGCTGATTTATTCGCGGTTTGCGTTGTCCGAAGGGCACGTGTCACGAATCTTCATGCAAAAAGTCGTCGAAGGATGAAAAACAGTTGCCTGGCCGGATTGGCAACCTGAGGAGTAAGCACTAGAGTATGCGCGCGCAAAACGGGGTTCAGTCGTTCGCACATCGCTGTCGCGTTTATTACGAGGACACCGATGCCGGCGGCATCGTGTATTACGTCAATTACCTTAAGTTCATGGAGCGGGCTCGAACCGAGCGGCTACGGGCATTGGGCTTTGCCCAATCGTCGCTGGCAGGGGAGAACCTGTTGTTCGTCGTGCATTCCAGCGAAGCGCGTTACCACGCGCCGGCGCGGTTGGACGACGAACTGCTGATCAGCGCCGAGGTGATTGAGCTGAACCGTGCGAGCCTGCGCTTCAAGCAGCAGGTCAGGCGGGCTGATGATGAAACGCTGCTCTGTGAAGGGCGGTTCCTGGTGGCCTGTGTGCGCGCCGATAGTTTAAAACCCCGGGCCATTCCAGAAGCCTTGCGTTCGGCCTTTGCCGACACAAGCGGCGCGGGTACTCACTTAGAGCAGGAGATAAAGCGTGGAAGCTAACGTCGTCGACCATTCCTCCATGTGGAGCTTGGTCAGCAATGCCAGCATCGTGGTGCAATTGGTCATGCTGATCCTGTTGGCCGCCTCGGTCACCTCATGGGTCATGATTTTTCAGCGCAGCAACCTGCTGCGCGCCGGCCGCCGCGCCCTGGAGAGCTTCGAGGAGCGCTTCTGGTCGGGTATCGACCTGTCCAAGCTCTACCGTCAGGCCGGCAGCAACCCGGATCCGGACTCGGGCGTGGAGCAGATCTTCCGTGCCGGTTTCAAGGAGTTCTCCCGTCTGCGCCAGCAACCGGGCGTTGATCCGGAAGCGGTCATGGAAGGGGTATCCCGTGCCATGCGCGTGGCCATCTCCCGTGAAGAAGAAAAACTCGAGCAGAGCCTGCCGTTCCTCGCCACCGTCGGTTCCGTCAGCCCGTACATCGGCCTGTTCGGTACCGTCTGGGGGATCATGAACTCCTTCCGTGGCCTGGCTACCGCCCAGCAGGCAACCCTGGCCACCGTGGCCCCGGGCATTTCCGAAGCACTGGTGGCCACCGCCATCGGCCTGTTCGCGGCGATTCCGGCGGTTATCGCCTACAACCGCTTCGCGGCCCGTGGCGAGACCCTGATCAGCCGTTACTACACCTTCGCCGATGAGTTCCAGGCGATCCTGCACCGTAAAGTGCACACCAGCGAAGAGTGAGCAGGTAAATCCCCATGGCCCGAGTTCGCCACAAACGCAAGCCGGTCGCCGAGATGAACGTGGTGCCCTACATCGACGTGATGTTGGTGCTGCTGGTTATCTTCATGGTGACCGCGCCGATGCTCAATCAGGGCGTGAAGGTTGATCTGCCCAAGGTTTCCAGCGAAGCCTTGCCGCAGGACAACAACACCCAGGTCCTGACCATTTCGATCAAGGCTGACAAGACCTACTACTGGAACCTTGGCAGCGAAGTCGATACCGAAAAACAGCAGGACAGGGCCATGACCCTGCCGCAGATGACCGACGCGGTGACCAAGATCATCCGTGCCGGCACCGAAGGCGGCAAGCGTACCCAGGTGTTCATTCGCGGTGACAAGACCGTCGACTATGGCTCCGTCATGGGTGCCATGGGCGGTCTGCAGAAGGCCGGCGTCGGTAATGTTGGCTTGATTACCGAGGCCCCCTGATGCACCAACAGCGAGAGCCGTCGGCTTCGGAAAGCTACTTCTGGCCCTGGGTCTGGGCGATCGGCCTGCATATCCTGATCTTTGGCATGCTGTTCGTCAGCTTTGCCATGACGCCGGATCTGCCGGAAGCCAAGCCGATTGTCCAGGCGACCCTGTATCAGCTGAAATCGAAAAGTCAGGCGACCACCCAGACCAATCAGAAGATTGCGGGTGAGGCGAAGAAATCCGCTGCGCGTCAGACCGAAGTCGAACAGATGGAACAGAAGAAGGTCGAGCAGGAAGCGATAAAGGCTGCGGAACAAAAGAAAGAGGAAGCGGCTCAAAAGGCCGACGACGCGAAAAAGGCCGACGAAGCCAAGAAAGCCGCGGATGAGGCGAAAAAGGCCGATGAGGCCAAGAAAGCCGACGACGCGAAAAAGGCTGCCGAAGCGAAAAAGGAACTGGCTGATATAGCCAAGAAGAAAGCCGACGACGAAGCCAAGAAGGCCGCTGAAGAAGAGGCCAAGCAGGCTGCTGAAGACGCGAAGAAGAAAATCGTCGAAGACGCCAAGAAGAAAGCCGCCGAAGACGCGAAGAAGAAATCCGAAGCTGACGAGGCGAAGAAGAAAATCGCCGAAGACGCGAAGAAGAAAGCTGCTGCCGATGCTGCGAAGAAGAAGTCGCAGGATGCGGCGCGTAAATCCGCCGAAGATAAAAAGGCCCAGGCCCTGGCAGATCTGCTTTCCGACACGCCGCAACGCCAACAGGCCCTGGCTGATGAGCAGGGTGATGAAACGGCGGGCAGCTTTGACGATCTGATTCGTTCGCGGGCAGCGGAAGGTTGGGCACGTCCTCCTTCGGCACGCAAAGGTATGACGGTGGTGCTGCAAATCGGCATGTTGCCGGATGGTACGGTGACCTCGGTCACGGTGGCCAAGACCAGTGGCGACGGCCCGTTTGACGCCTCGGCGGTAGCTGCGGTCAAGAATATTGGTCGTTTGACGGAAATGCAGGGAATGAAACCGAGCGACTTTGCGCCCTATCGTTCCTTCAAGATGACATTCACACCTGAGGATCTAGCCTTGTGAGAAACCTTCTTCGAACAATGCTTGTCGTGATCTGCTGCCTGGCAGGGATGGCGATGGCGGATGAAAAGAACATTCTGGTCACCAGCGGCAGCGATCGGGCCACGCCCATCGCGGTCGTCCCCTTCGGCTGGCAGGGCGGTAGCGTCCTGCCGGACGACATGGCCCAGATCATCGGCGACGACCTGCGTAACTCCGGTTACTACTCGCCGATTCCGAAACAGAACATGATCAGCCTGCCGACCCAGGCCAGCGAAGTCATCTACCGTGACTGGAAGGCCCTGGGCGCCCAGTACATCATGGTCGGCAGCATTGTTCCGGCCGGCGGTCGCCTGCAGGTGCAATACGCGCTGTTCAACGTCGCCACCGAGCAGCAAGTGCTGACCGGCAGCGTGTCGGGCACGGTCGATCAGTTGCGCGACATGTCGCACTACATCTCCGACCAGTCGTTCGAAAAGCTCACCGGTATCAAGGGTGCGTTCTCCACGCGCATGCTTTATGTCACGGCTGAGCGTTTCTCGGTGAACAACACCCGTTACACCCTGCAACGCTCGGACTATGACGGTGCCCGCGCGGTGACCCTGCTGCAATCGCGCGAGCCGATCCTGTCGCCGCGTTTCGCACCGGATGGCAAGCGTATCGCCTATGTGTCGTTCGAACAGAAGCGTCCGCGCATCTTCGTCCAGCACATCGATACCGGTCGCCGTGAGCAGATCACCAACTTCGAAGGCCTCAACGGTGCGCCGGCCTGGTCGCCGGACGGTAACCGCCTGGCGTTCGTGCTGTCCAAGGACGGCAACCCGGACATCTACGTGATGAACATGGCCACGCGCCAGATGAGTCGCGTCACCAGCGGCCCGGGCATCAACACCGAACCGTTCTGGGGCAAGGATGGCTCGACCATCTACTTCACCTCTGATCGTGGCGGCAAGCCACAGATCTACAAAACCAACGTCAATGGCGGTGGTGCGGAGCGCGTGACCTTCATCGGCAACTACAACGCCAACCCGAAATTGTCGGCGGATGAAAAGACCCTGGTGATGATTCACCGCCAGGACGGCTTCACCAATTTCCGAGTCGCGGCTCAGGATTTGCAACGTGGGACAGTAAAAATACTGACAGACACCAACCTTGATGAGTCAGCCACTGTCGCGCCCAACGGCACCATGGTAATCTACGCCACCGCCCAGCAGGGCCGGGGAGTCTTGATGCTCGTGTCCATTAATGGACGCGTAAGGCTCCCGCTTCCTACCGCTCAAGGCGAAGTCAGAGAACCTTCCTGGTCCCCTTACCTGAACTGACGCGGCGCTTTACGATTTTGCTTAACACACTGGGGTTCATTAGGAGTTTTACGATGGAAATGCTGAAGTTTGGTAAATTTGCTGCGCTGGCTCTGGCCATGGCTGTAGCTGTAGGTTGCTCGTCCAAAGGCGGCGACAATGCCGGTCAAGGCGCTGTAGACCCAAACGCTGGTTACGGCGCTAACACTGGTGCAGTCGACGGCTCCCTGAGCGAAGAAGCTGCTCTGCGCGCTATCACCACTTTCTACTTCGAATACGACAGCTCGGACCTGAAGCCAGAAGCCATGCGCTCCCTGGACGTTCACGCCAAGGACCTGAAAGCTAGCGGCGCTAAAGTCGTTCTGGAAGGTAACACCGACGAACGTGGTACTCGCGAGTACAACATGGCACTGGGCGAGCGTCGTGCGAAAGCCGTTCAACGCTACCTGGTACTGCAAGGTGTTGCTCCAGGTCAGCTGGAACTGGTTTCCTACGGTAAAGAGCGTCCAGTAGCTACTGGCCATGACGAGCAGTCCTGGGCTCAAAACCGTCGCGTCGAACTGCGTAAGTAATTCGTCATGCGAACGTGCCGTCGTGCTGTAACTGTTCTGGCTCTCAGCCTGATGCCGCTTGCGGCGTGGGCTGCGGTTCCTGTGGTCGATGACAACTCCGGTAACGGTGGGAGTTATCCGCCTGCGGGTTACGGTACGAACGGCGCCTATGCCGGGGGAGGGGTTTCGGCCCCTGTCTCGGCACAGGGCGAGCTGTTCAACCAATTGCAACGCATGCAGGAGCAACTCGCGCAGCAACAAGGCGTGATCGAGGTTCTGCAAAACGATATTGCGCGCATGAAGCAGGAAAACCTGGAGCGATACCAGGATCTTGATCGGCGCATAGGCAGTGGCGGCGCTCCGGCGGCTGCGGCTCCTGATAATTCTCCAGCCGGTGGCAATGTCAATGCCGCCGCCGGTGCTGCACCCGCTGCCCAGGCCCCCGCGGCCAGCAGCGAGCCGGGTGATCCGGCCAAGGAAAAACTCTACTACGATGCCGCCTTCGACCTGATCAAGGCCAAGGACTTCGACAAGGCCAGCCAGGCGTTCAGCGCCTTCCTGCGCAAGTACCCCAATAGCCAGTACGCCGGTAACGCGCAGTACTGGTTGGGCGAAGTCAATCTGGCCAAGGGCGACCTGCAAGGTGCCGGCCAGGCGTTTGCCAAGGTCAGCCAGCTGTATCCCAAGCACGCCAAGGTGCCGGATTCGCTGTACAAGCTGGCGGATGTCGAGCGTCGCCTGGGTCATACCGACAAGGTCAAAGGCATTCTGCAGCAGGTGGTTTCCCAATATCCCGGGACTTCCGCCGCGCAGTTGGCACAGCGCGATCTGCAGCGCATGTGACGGCCGACGGCCTGCTTGAAGAAACCCGCGCTTGTCGCGGGTTTTTTCGTTAGAATTCACGCCCTTTTTTATGAAACACGCTGTCCTGGACTGTGCGATTGCAGGTTCATGGCGGTGCCTGACTGAGGCGGACGGCCTGTTTAGCTGTTACGCCCGTGGCGACTATGCAAGACACATTGAGAATCACCGAAGTTTTTTACTCGTTGCAGGGTGAAACGCGGACGGCTGGGCTGCCCACCGTTTTTGTGCGCCTGACTGGTTGCCCGTTGCGCTGCCAGTACTGCGACAGTGCCTACGCCTTCAGCGGCGGCACACTCATGACCCTGGACAGCCTGCTGACCCAGGTGGCCGATTACCGTCCGCGTTATGTCTGCGTGACCGGTGGCGAACCGCTGGCCCAGCCCAATGCCATTCCCTTGCTCAAGCAGCTCTGTGACGCTGGTTACAGCGTGTCCCTGGAAACCAGTGGTGCGTTGGATATCTCTGCGGTGGACACCCGGGTCAGTCGTGTGCTCGATCTGAAGACGCCGGGCTCGAAGGAATCGCACCGCAATCGCTACGAGAACATCGAGCTGCTGACCCCCAACGACCAGGTCAAGTTTGTGATCTGCTCGCGGGAGGACTATGACTGGGCGGTGTCCAAGCTGATTCAGTACGGTCTGGAAAAACGTGCCGGCGAAGTGCTGTTCTCGCCGAGCCACCACGATCTGCCGGCCCGTGAGCTGGCCGACTGGATCGTCGCGGACAACCTGCCGGTGCGCCTGCAGATGCAGTTGCACAAATACCTATGGAATGACGAGCCGGGGCGCTGATATGACCACCCAAGCAAGCACTGACAAGAAAGCGGTAATCCTTCTCTCCGGCGGTCTGGACTCGGCCACCGTGGTGGCCATGGCGCGTGCCGAGGGCTATAGCTGCTACACCATGAGCTTCGACTACGGCCAGCGGCACCGTGCCGAGCTGCAGGCGGCCGAGCGGGTGGCACGTGACCTTGGCGTGATCGAACACAAGGTTATCGGCCTGAACCTCAACGGCATCGGCGGTTCGGCCCTGACCGACAGCAGCATCGACGTGCCCGAGGCGCCGAGCGAAGGCATTCCGGTGACCTACGTGCCGGCGCGCAACACGGTGTTCCTGTCGCTCGCCCTGGGCTGGGCCGAGGTGCTCGGAGCCCGTGACATCTTTATCGGCGTCAACGCGGTGGACTATTCCGGTTACCCGGATTGCCGTCCCGAGTTCGTCGAGGCTTTCGAAACCCTGGCCAACCTGGCGACCAAAGCCGGTGTCGAGGGCAATGGTTTCCGCATCCAGGCACCGCTGCAGAACCTCAGCAAGGGCGATATCGTCCAGGCCGGAATCAAGCTCGGGGTCGACTATTCGCTGACCGTATCCTGCTACCAAGCGGATGCTAACGGCTTTGCATGTGGGAAATGTGACAGCTGCCGGCTACGTGCTGAAGGCTTCGCAGCGGCCGGAATCAGTGATCCGACACGTTATTTTTGATTTTTTTCATTTAAGGTGTTGAATTACCGTTAGAAATCAGTATTATACGCGCCACCACACAGCGGGTCGTTAGCTCAGTTGGTAGAGCAGTTGGCTTTTAACCAATTGGTCGTAGGTTCGAATCCCACACGACCCACCATATTTGTTGTAGAAGAAAATCCGGAATGCCCACGAAAGTGAGGGGTTCCGGATTTTTTTTGCATGCGAGAAAAACAGGCGCAGTGTCGAGCGTGCGGGTTACTTGATTTTATTTGTGTGGATGGCAAACAGATATTGTTCTGATTGGTGCGTTGTTGCTACAGGGGCTACTCCTTAAGCTGAGTCCCAGTTAGCCAATCTCCAAAAAGGAACTTCATCATGAGCAATGCTTCTTTGTTTCAAGCCTCTGAGACCGAACGTTCGTTTTCCAACGTGCTCAAGTCTGCAATCGTCGGTTTGGGCTTGATGTTAGGGACCGTCCAGTTCGCCAGCGCTGCTGAAGCGCCGACCAATCAACACCCGACCATCCGCGCCATGTTCGGTGCCGAGCCGAGCGACCGCCTGGACCCGAAAACCACCGCCCTGGTGGTGATCGACTTCCAGAACGAATACTTCAGCGGCCGTATGCCGATCCCGGATGGCATGAAGGCCCTGGAAAACACCAAGCGCCTGATCACCTTCGCCGACAAGGAACATATCCCGGTGATCCATGTGCAGCACATTGCACCTGCTGGTGCGGCGGTGTTCGGCATTGACGGCAAGACTGTCGACTTCCACCCGCAGATGAAGCCGCGTCCACAGGACAAGATCATCCAGAAAACCACTGTGAGCGTGTTCGCCAGCACCGACCTGGATGCCCAGCTGAAGAAAGCCGGGGTCAAGACCCTGATCATCAGCGGCCTGATGACTCACGCCTGTGTCGCCGGTGCGGCCCGTGACGCCGTGCCGTTGGGTTACAGCGTTGTGGTAGCATCCGACGCCACCGCCACTCGTGCCATCACCCGTGCCAATGGCCACTCGGTGAGCAAGGACGAGCTGCACAACTCGGCGCTGGCCGAGATCGAAGACACCTTTGGTTCGGTGCTGACCACCTCGCAAATCGTTGCCTTGCCGGTCAAGTGATCAACCCCTGACTTCGGGATGCCCGCTTCATGAACCAGCTATCCGCCATGCGCGCCTTTCGCAGCATTGTCGAGGCCAAGGGCTTCTCTGCCGCGGCGGAACGCCTGGACACCACCCACTCGACGATTTCACGGCAGTTGCAGCAACTGGAGATTGAACTGGGCGTTCAGTTGATCAACCGCAACACCCGGCGCTTCAGCCTGACCGGGGCAGGGGAGCAGTACTACGCGGCGTGCGTCGATATTCTCGATCGTGTCGACGCGGCTTCCCAAGCCATGGCCCAGGGGCATCAACGTCCGGAAGGACTGTTGCGGGTCAGTGTGCCCCTGGTGGTTGGCACCCTGGATCTGCCGCACTGGCTGCCGGGTTTCCAGAAGCGTTATCCCGATATCGAACTGGAGCTGTGCTGCGATGATCAGTTCGTTGACCTGATTGCCGAAGGTTTTGATGTCGCAATACGGATCGCCGGTGCGCTGGCGGACACCACCTTGATCGCCCGAACCCTGACGGTCTCCAAGCGGGTGCTGGTGGCTTCCCCCGCCTACATCCGTACCCATGGGTTACCGCGTACAGCCCAGGAACTCGACAAGCATCGCCTGTTGACGTTTATCGGGGCCTCTTCGGATTGGGAGCTGAGCTCCGCGCGCGGTGCTTCGGTCAGGATCGCGCCAAACGGTCAGTTCCGCAGCAACACCATCAGTGCCTTGCATGCCGCGACGCTGGCCGGTGCCGGCATTGCCTGTTTCACCCAGGCCACCGTGCGTAGCGATCTTGCCCAGGGGCGGTTGGTCTCCATCCTCCCCAACTATTCGTTGGGTGAGCGGCATTACTACGCGATTTATCCACAAGCCCGCTACTTGGCGCCCAAGGTGAGGGCGTTTGTGGATTTCATAACCGATTATTACCAGATGGGAAACAATGCTTCCACTTGATGTAGTGTGGGATATCCGCAAAGCATAGGTGCTCACGTTCATGCTGCCGTTGACCAAACCTACCGATGTAGTAACATGCCTACATTATTGTTGGCAGGAGGTTGCTACCTTGCATACCACGTTATCCAGCCGTGAGTTCAACCACGACACAAGCGGGGCCAAGAAAGCCGCGCTCCGTGGGCCGGTCTTCATCACTGACCGTGGCAGGCCTGCGCATGTACTGCTTTCCATTGAGGAATACCGGCGCTTGGCTGGCGGTAACACCTGCATCATCGACGTTCTGGCGATGCCCGGTGTTGAAGATATTGCATTCGATCCGCCGCGTGCCGTCATCCATCAGCGACCTGCTGATCTTTCCTGATGTTTGTTCTCGACACCAACGTGGTTTCCGAGCTGCGCAAAGCAAAATCGGGTAAGGCCGATGCTGGCGTGATCGAGTGGGCGCGAGGCGTCCAAGCCAATGCGCTGTTCCTGTCGGCTGTCACCCTTCTGGAACTGGAAAGTGGGGTGCTTCAGATAGAGCGACGGGATGCCCCCCAGGGAGTTCTTCTGCGGACGTGGCTTGATCAGCATGTGATACCCGGTTTCTCCGGGCGTATTCTGGCTGTCGATACTGTCGTGGCGCTGCGCTGCGCTCAACTGCATGTACCAGACCCACGGGCCGAGCGGGACGCGTTGATTGCAGCCACGGCCCTCGTCCACGGGATGACGGTCGTTACCCGCAACGTGGCGGATTTTGCGTCGACGGGTGTCGCCCTTATCAATCCATGGAAGTCATGATCTGGTCCGGGCGTACTGATAGGTCGCGTTTACAGCCTTTCTTGGAGCCGTCACCATCGTCTTGCTGGCCATGAAAAATCACCCGCAGAGTGTTTTTCGATTCGGGACTGAGCTAGTTTTAAACCTCCACGTATCAAGAGTCTGCTTATGAGCCGCCGACTTCAACGGATTGCAGGGCTGGCCAGCCTGGTGCTCGGGGTTTCACTTCTCTGCCATGCCGCACTCGCCGCTACGCAGGCTGGCGCCGCCGCTGTTGAAGTCCAGCCGTCCCCTGGCCGCTTTCTCTTCTGGACGCCCGCAGAGCAAAGGTTCGGCTACCGCAATATGGAGCGTATTTTTCCGACCCGCGTTGTATCCCGTGGCACCGCTGCAGTCTTCGAGCTACCGCGTGCCAAGGGCGAGTTGGCTGTGAACTTCGTCCACCATGGCCGCCCCCTGGATACCGCCACCTTTATGCGCGACACCAACGTCGAAGGACTTTTGGTGATTGACCACGGACGCGTGCTGCTCGAGCGTTATGGTCCGGATCTGACGGCGAATGAGCGCTGGACCTCCTGGTCCGTGGCCAAGTCGATTACCTCCACCCTGCTGGGTGCCGCGATTCAGGATGGTTTTATCCACAGTATCGAAGATCCGGTCACGCGTTATTTGCCTGAACTGTCCGGGAGTGCCTACGACACCGTGACGATCCGGCAACTGTTGACCATGACCTCGGGTGTGCGCTGGAGCGAGGATTATCGTGACCCATGTTCTGATGTGAACCAGTTCGCGCATTTGTCGGAACATCCAGGCCATTCGATCCTGGATTACATGGCCGGGCTGCAACGCGAGGCGCCTCCGGGGACGCGATTCGTCTACAAGACCGGAGAGACTGATCTGATCGGGCTACTGGTCAGCCGTGTCACCCACAAGGGGCTTGCCGACTACCTGTCGGAGAAAATCTGGTCCCGCACCGGGATGGCCCGTGATGCGGTGTGGGCTCTGGATGCCAGGGGCAGCGAGCTGTCCGGCTGCTGTCTGAGCATGACACTGGAGGACTTTGGGCGCTTTGGCCTGTTCTTCATGAACGGCGGCCGTGCAGGCGGGCAGCAGGTTTTGCCGGCGAACTGGGTGAGTGAGGCGACCCACTGGGAGGTTCGCGGCGATACGGCGAATCTTGGCTACGGCTTCCAGTGGTGGATCGGCGTGGACCAGACTTATCAGGCCCTCGGTATCTTTGGTCAGGCCCTGTACTTCGACCCGCGACATGAATTGCTGGTAGTGGTCCTCGGCGCATGGCCCAGCGCCTCGGACAAGGAGCGTTTCGCGGAACGCCAGGCGTTCTTTGATGCGGTCGGCAAAGCCGTCTCTTTGGCGTCGCCAGCTAGGGATTTTCCTACCCCGTCCCCGTTATCCCTACCCTGAAATAGGGATGCTCCGATGGCGGGGCCTCCCGCATATCGACGATATTTTTTCATGCCAGTCAGGTTCTCCGTCATGTTCCACAGCGTGCCGGCTTGTTAGGCGAGGGGCGCACCGGAGCACTCGACGAGGGCTTGTCGCTACCTGAAAAGGGGCTTGAGCGTGCTGAAAAAAATCGTCGTGGCCGATTTGGGCGTCGGCATGTATATCCAGGAGCTATGCGGTCCCTGGCTCGATCACCCGTTCTGGAAAAAAAGCTTTCTGCTTGAGGATGAGCAGACCCTGGAGAAGGTCCGGGATTCGTCCATTGCCTGCGTCTGGATTGACCTTTCCAAGGGAGCCGATACGCCAGTGGTGGGGCCGCATGAGCCTTTTTCCCCGGATGTGGCCGTCGCTACTGTTGTGCCTATCGCGCCGGCCCTCCCGTGCACGCCCAAGCCTGAGCGCGCGCGGGTGGCGATGAGCGACGAACTGGTGCGGGCCGCCAACGTCTGTTCCAGGTCCAAGGCCGCGGTCATCGAGATGTTTGGCGATCTGCGCATGGGCCGGGTCATCCAGATGGATCATGTGGCCGACATGGTGCGGGATATCTCCGACTCATTGATGCGCCATCCGGATGCCCTGATCAATCTGGCCCGACTCAAGAACGCCGATGAATACACCTATATGCATTCTGTGGCGGTCTGTGGATTGATGATCGGCCTGGCCCGCCAGCTGGGTCTGCCGCCGCTGCTGGTACAGGATGCCGGGCTCGCCGGCCTGCTGCACGACATCGGCAAGATGACCATACCAGAGGCGATCCTCAACAAACCGTCGGAGTTGACTGACGGCGAGTTCGAGACGATCCGTTCGCACCCGGAGGCCGGGGTGCAGTTGCTGGACAGCAATCATTTCAGCTTGCGGGTGCAGGATGTCTGCCTGCACCACCACGAGAAGGTCGACGGTAGCGGTTATCCCCACAAGCTGCGGGGTACCCAGATCAGCCTGTTCGCACGCATGGCCGCGGTCTGCGATGTCTACGACGCCATTACCTCGGACCGTCCCTATCGTCGCCATTGGGGCCCCGCCGAGTCGATCCACAGAATGGCTGGATGGGATGGGCACTTCGACCAGATGGTGTTCCATGCTTTTGTCAAATGTGTCGGGATCTATCCGGTGGGGGCGTTGGTGCGCCTGCGTAGCGAGCGTCTGGCGGTGGTCATGGAACAGAACGCCGATTCGTTGCTCATTCCCAAGGTGAAGGTTTTCTATTCGGTATCGCGCGGTATGCCCGTGACCCTCGAGGTTGTGGATCTGGCGAGCGGGCAGGACGCGATCATCGGCCTGGAGCTGGAGAAAAACTGGAACTTCAAAAATCTCGAGGCGCTTTGGACAGAGGGTGCTTGTAGGGATTGTCCTAGCTGCCGTCCTGCAAATCCTAGCTGTAAATAGGGATGCTCCGATAGGTGCGGTGATGTTACCGGGCCATTATTTCTCCAGGCAGCCAGAACCCTCGGTACACCACTTTCAGCAGATGTCCGAGCGGCCTTCCGGTTTTTCTGAGCGATCCTGATCTGGAGAGACGAAGGTGAAAGGACAGACACTGGTTTCCCCCGTGAATATGACACTGCTGCCGGCGGTCTTGAGTGGCGCCCTGGGTTGCCTGGCGATCCTGCTCAGCATCGGTCTGAACGGTCTGGCCCTGGGCAGCAGTGCCGCAGTACTGGTGGGGTCCTTGCTGATCGGCACTCTGGCGCTGCGCACCTTGAGCTCCGTGCAACGGCGCGAGGAACAGGCGTTTGAATCCTTGAACAGGCCTTTGCCAGCGTCGCCGGATGAGGGCTTGGCCGAGGTCTGTACCCAGGTTCTGCCGATCTGGTGCCGCCAGATCGACGCGGCCCGCAGCCTCAGCGAAGAGTCGATTCTCAAACTCAGCAATCGTTTCGCCACGCTGTCCGGTGATATCAGTGCTTCGGTTTCCAAGGGCGCCGGGCAGAGTTCCGGGACCAGGTTGGTGGAGATCCTTGAGGTCGGTCAGCGTGACCTGGACGCGATCATGGTCGAGTTGCGCGGCGCTCTCCTGCGCAAGGAGTCGGAACTCAAGGAGGTCCTGCTGCTGTCCGAGTTCACCTCACAGTTGCAGGAAATGGCCAAGTTTGTCGGTGATATCGCCCGGCAGACCAATCTGCTGGCGCTTAACGCGGCGATCGAAGCGGCCCGTGCCGGTGACGCTGGCCGCGGTTTTGCGGTGGTGGCGGACGAAGTGCGCAAGCTGTCGAGCCTGTCCGGTGATACCGGTCTGAAAATCAGCGAGACAGTGAGCACGGTCAATGCGGCGATCGCTCGTACGGTCGAACTGTCCCGGCATCAGGCGCAGCAGGATTCGCAGACCCTGGCCCATTCGGAACAACTGGTGTCCCAGGTGATCGAGCATTTTCGGCACAACGCCCAGGCCATCGTCGACACCAGCAGCGGCCTGCAGCAGCAGAGTGAAAATGTCGCGAGCGAGATCGCCGGGGTGCTGGTCGCCCTGCAGTTTCAGGATCGGGTCAGCCAGATGCTGAGCCTGGTCAACAACGACCTCGGCAAGCTGCGTGACCAGGTCAGCGAACGTCAACAACTCAGCGAGGCCGGTGCCACGCCGCCACCTATTGCCGCCCATGCCTGGCTCGAACAACTGGCCAGCACCTACACCATGCCCGAGCAACACGCGATTCATCACGGCAAACCCTTGGCCGGCAGTGCTTCATCCGACATCACCTTTTTCTAGGGAGTACCCCCCATGAGCAAAACCATTTTGATCGTCGATGACTCTGCCTCCATTCGCCAGGTGGTCAGCATCACCCTGAAAGGCGCTGGTTACGAAGTGATCGAGGGCTGCGATGGCAGAGATGCCCTGAGCAAGCTCGACGGTCGCAAGATTCATCTGATCGTCAGCGACCTGAATATGCCGAACATGGACGGCCTCAGCTTCATCAAGGCCGCCAAGCAACTGCCGGCCTACAAGTTCACACCGGTGATCATGCTTACCACCGAAGCGGCCGAGTCGATGAAACAGCAGGGCCAGGCCATCGGCGCGAAGGCCTGGATGGTCAAGCCCTTCCAGCCGGCCCAGATGCTCAGTGCCGTGTCCAAATTGATCATGTCGTAGCCGTCCAGGGCCCCCTGGAAAGGAGATTGTCATGCCACACACCGTGCCTTGCCTGCGTCGGATCCTGGTCCTTGAGGGACCGCTGACCATCTACACCGCGACCGAGCGCCGGGACCTGCTGCTGGAGCTGTTTCCCCTTGCCGAAGAGGTGGAAATGGACCTGGGCAGTGTCGACGAACTGGACACCGCCGGGCTGCAATTGCTGGTGCTGGCCAAGCAGGAGTCGATCCGCCAGGGCCGCACCCTGATCCTGAGCAATCACAGTGCAGCGGTACTCCAGGCCTTCGATTTGAGCGGATTGCATCGCTATTTCGATGAGGCGGGTACAACTGCCGCCCAGAGGGGCTGACGTCATGAGCGCGCCGATGAACCTGGACGATGTGCTGCAGACCTTTATTGCCGAAAGCCAGGAGCTGCTGTTGCTGATGGAGGACGCACTGCTGCGGATCGAGCAGGTCCCCGATGACGTCGACACGATTAACGCGCTGTTTCGCGTGGCCCACACCATCAAGGGGTCCGCCGGTCTGTTCGGCCTGACCCCTATCGTCGCCTTCACCCATGTGGCGGAAAGCGTGCTGGACCGGGTGCGCGGTAATGAACTGCGGGTGGACGAGGCACTCAGTGCGTTGTTCCTGCAGGTTCGTGATCATCTGGGCGAACTGATCGAGCTGCTGGCCCGCCATGGCGATCTGCAAGGTATGACCGCCGATCACGAACGGCAGGGCAGTGCCCTGGTGGCGCTGCTCAATGGTTATCTGGAGCCGTCTCTTGAGCCGGAACAAGGGGCGGTCATGGTCATACCCGCGAGCGATTCGACGGGAGGCTTGCGTCATTGGCACTTGTCACTGCGTTTCGGTAGCGATGTGCTGCGCAATGGCATGGATCCCTTGTTCTTTCTGCGCTACCTCAAGAGCTTCGGGCAGATCACCCAGGTTGTCTGCATGACCGAGGGCCTGCCGGAGGTGGCGGCGATGGACCCTGAGAGTTGCTACCTGGGTTTCGAACTGGGGTTTGTCAGTGAAGCCGATCAGGCGACCATCGAAAGCGCTTTCGAGTTCGTTCGCGAAGACAGCCAGATCTGCGTGTTGCCGCCGGAGCGCCAACCGGCGGATTTCCAGGCGCTGATCGAGCGTCTGGGCAGCGATCCGCAAGCTTTGCTGGAGGTGTTCATCGCTTGTGGTTCGCTGACCCGCGAAGACTGGCAGGCGGCGACTCAGGTGCCGTCCGCGACGTTCATGGCAGCCCCCGAGGTCGTGCCGGACCAGCCTCTGCCTCAAGGCGACGGTCTGTCCAGAAGCAAGCCGGCCAGGGAGGCACGCTCGGTCGAGGGCAACCTGATTCGCGTCGATGCCGGTAAGCTGGACCAGTTGATCAACCTGGTGGGCGAACTGATCATCGCCGGTGCCGGTGCCAATCTGGTGGCGGCGCGCACGGGCATCGGCGAGATGATCGAGGCCGCCAGTTCACTCTCGCGTCTTGTCGAGGAAGTGCGCGACAGCGCCCTGACCCTGCGTATGGTGCAGATCGGCGCCACCTTCAACCGCTTCCAGCGGGTGGTTCGTGATGTCTCCAAGGAGCTGGGCAAAGACATCGTCCTTGAGGTCAATGGGGCGGAAACCGAACTGGACAAGACCGTGGTCGAGCGCATTGGCGACCCCTTGACCCACCTGGTGCGCAACGCCATGGATCACGGCATCGAAGCCGTGCAACTGCGCCGTGACCGGGGCAAGCCCGCCCAGGGCAGCGTTCGACTCAACGCCTATCACGAGGCCAGCAGCATCGTCATCGAAGTCTGCGACGACGGCGGCGGCCTGAACAAGCAACGGATCCTGAACAAGGCCCGGGAGCGGGGGCTGCTGGCCGAAGGGCAGGTGCTGGCGGACAAGGACATTCTCAATCTGATTTTCGAGCCCGGCTTCTCCACCGCCGAACAGGTCAGCAGCCTGTCCGGGCGGGGCGTGGGCATGGACGTGGTGAAGCGCAACATCACGGCGCTGCGGGGCAGCGTCAACCTGGAAAGCGAGGAGGGTGTCGGCACCACGGTGCGTATTCGCCTGCCGCTGACCCTGGCAATCATCGATGGTTTTCTCATCGGGGTTGGCAAGGCCTCTTATGTGGTGCCCCTGGACATGGTCGAGGAGTGCATCGAGCTCAACGCCGATGATTGCAACAATCAAGACTATCTGGACCTCCGGGGCTCGGTGTTGCCGGTCTTGCGTCTGCGGGACATGTTTGCCATCGACGAGCCGAACCCGGGCCGTGAAAACATCGTGGTGGTGCATTACGCCGGCGTTCGGGTAGGGCTGGTGGTTGATCAGTTGCTGGGAGAGTTCCAGACCGTGATCAAGCCGCTGGGCAAATTGTTCGGCACGGCCCATGGATTGGGAGGTTTCACGATCCTGGGGAGCGGCGCGGTGGCGCTGATCCTGGATATTCCCAACCTGCTCGGGCAGGTCGCCAGCCAGCAGAAACACGGCGCGACCCTCTGCCCTGAACTGACTCAATAGTCTTTCCCTTGGAGTACAGCCTCATGACCGTCAAAAAGAATATCTCGCTGTTGGTCGCCTCCGCCCTGCTGGGTATCCTGATCCTGGGCGGGGTCAGTCTCTATCTGATGGGCGGGGTCAGAACCATGGCCAGCTATGCCCAGGTCAATACGGTGCCGAGCATTGTCCTGTTGGACCAGGTGGCCGAGACCCTGGCCGATAGCCATGTTCATCAGTGGCAGAACCTTTCCACGCCGCTCGACAGCCGCTTGTCGTGGGTCGACAAGACCCAGGCGTCGGTGACCCAGGCGCTGGATCGTTATCAGAAGGAGTTGATCTCCGATGATCACGACGCAGCGTTGCTCAATAGCCTTCGAGCCCGCCTTGATGAGTACAACCGTGGCCTGGAGCGTTTTGATAGCTTGCTCAAAAATGGCGATCAAGCCGCCGTGCGCGGTCTGCTGCTCGACAGCCAGGCGGCACAAGACAAAGTTACCGCGGCCTTGAGCGATATGCGCCAGTACAACCTGGAGCTGGGCAGCAAAGCGGCGTTGGCCGCGACCGGGACCGAGCAGACCGCGTTCTACATCGTTTGCCTGGTGGGTGGCGTGACCTTGTTGATCACTATCCTGTTGGGCTTTTTCCTGGCGCGTAACCTGTTGCGCTCCCTGGGCGGTGAGCCGGATGAAGTCCGGGCTCTGAGTGAACGCCTGGTCGCCGGTCAGTTGGAAGCCTTGGCCAGCGGTGGTGCCGTGAAGTCGGGCCTGCTGGGTTCCATGCAGCAACTGGGCGGTACCCTGAACCAACTGATCACAGAAATGAACCACATGTCCGCCGAGCACGATAAAGGCGATATCGAGGTGCATATCGAGGCTGGCCGCTTCGCCGGAAGCTACGGGCAGATGGCCCAAGGGATCAATGCGATGGTCAATGGCCATATCAGCGTGAAGAAACAGGCCATGGCCTGCATCAAGTCGATCAGCGAGGGCGACCTGGGGGCGCCGTTGCAGGCCTTCCCTGGGAAGAAAGCCTTTATCAACGTCACCATCGAACATCTGCGCAGCACGATCATGACCTTGATCGAAGAGATGAACCGGATGTCGGACCAGCACGAGAAAGGTGACATCGATGTACAGATCGATGCGCAGAAATTCCAGGGTTCATACCGTCAGATCGCCCAGGGCATCAACGACATGGTCAACGGCCATATCAGCGTGAAGAAACAAGCCATGGCCTGTATCCGTGCTTTCGGTGAAGGCGACCTGTCGGCTCCACTGGCCCGTTTCCCCGGCAAGAAATCCTTCATCAATGACAACATCGAACAGCTGCGCAGCAATATCCAGGCGCTGGTCGAAGACACCCGCCGGCTGAGCGAGGATGCCGTGGTCGGCAAGCTCGACACCCGCGCCGACAGCACGCGTCATCAAGGTGATTTCCGCCGCATCGTCGAGGGGATCAACAGCACACTGGACTCGATTGTCGCCCCCCTCAGCGAGGCGATGGAAGTCATGGCGGCGTTGTCCAGCGGCGACCTGACCCGCAGCGTCAAGGGACACTACCAGGGCAGCCTGCAAGATTTGAAAAACTCGGTCAACGAAACGGTGGGCAAGCTCTCGCAGATCATCGGTGAAGTGCGCAGTTCCGCCGACTCGCTGTCCAGTGCTTCGGAAGAGATTTCCGCCACCGCGCAAAGCATCAGCCAGTCGGCGTCGATGCAGGCCGCGTCGGTCGAGGAAACCTCGGCGTCGCTGGAGCAGATGTCGGCATCGATTGCCCAGAACACCGAGAACGCCAAGGTCACCGACGGCATGGCGGGCAAGGCCACCAAGGAGGCCAGCGAAGGGGGGCAGGCGGTGAAAGACACGGTTTCGGCGATGAAAACCATTGCCGAGAAGATCGGTATCGTCGACTCGATTGCCTATCAGACCAACTTGCTGGCGCTCAACGCGGCGATCGAAGCGGCCCGTGCCGGTGAGCATGGCAAGGGCTTTGCGGTGGTGGCAGCGGAAGTCCGCAAGCTGGCGGAACGAAGCCAGATCGCGGCCCAGGAGATCGGCCAGGTGGCAAAAAACAGCGTCGCCCTGGCGGAGCGTGCAGGCAGCCTGTTGGATGAGATCGTGCCTTCGATCACCAAGACCTCCGACCTGGTCCAGGAAATTGCCGCCGCGTCCGAAGAGCAATCCATCGGCTCCGAACAGATCAACGGGGCGATGTCGCAGATGAGCCAGATTACCCAGCAGAATGCCTCGGCCTCCGAGGAACTGGCCGCCACGGCGGAGGAAATGAGTAGCCAGGCCGAGCAGTTGCAGGAACTGATGGGCTTTTTCACCCTGCAGGGCGGGGCGGCGGTCGCCCCCGCGCTGCGTGTGGCCCCTTCCAGCCAGCGGGGCATGCAGGACCGCGAGCATGCCCATGAGGGCGGCTTCATTCGCTTCGGGAGTTAAGTCATGAACACAGCCGCCAGCGTCCTCGAACCTGAGGCGCAGAACCCGGGAGAGAGCGAGCCCTCACAGTTCCTGACGTTCACCTCGGCCAGGGAGGCCTACGCCATCGATACCTTGTGCGTGCGCGAGATCATCGAGTACGGCCAGGTCACCCAGGTACCGATGATGCCGGACTTTATCCGCGGGGTGATCAACCTGCGGGGTGCGGTGGTACCGGTGATTGATCTGCAGGCGCGTTTCAGCAGAGGCATCACGCGACCGGGCAGCCGTACCTGCATCGTGATCCTTGAGGTGTTGCAGGACGGCGACTCGCAGGTGCTGGGTATTGTCGTCGACTCGGTCAGCGAGGTGATCGAGATCGACCTGACCGACATCAAGCCGGCCCCGGTGATCGGCAATCGGATCCGTGGGGATTTCATCCGCGGCATGGTCCGGGTCCGGGGGGAGTTCCTGACCTTGCTGCAGGTCGACCAGGTGCTCTGCGTCAGTGAGATCGCCGGTCAACTGCACTGAACGCTGTCGATCCGGCGCCGGGCAAGCGGGTGCCGCTGTCCAATCTTGATAAGGGACCGGCCGTTCAAGGGCGGTCCCCGGGAGTGAGCCATGTCTGAATCCATTTCGCCTTTGCGGCAACCACAGGACGCCGTGCCAACCCAGTACCTGACGTTCAGCCTGGGTCAGGAGATGTTTGCCGTTGGCACCTTGAGTGTCCGGGAGATCGTCGAATACGGCCCGATTACTGCGCTGCCACTGGCACCGCCGAGCATTCGCGGAGTCACCAACCTGCGTGGCGCGGCGATTCCGGTGCTGGACCTGGGGCTGCGTTTCGGCGGCGGCCTGACGCAGCAGAGTGCCCGCACCTGCATCGTCATGTTGGAAACCCGCGGGGCGGACGGTTCCGGTCTGGTGGGCATCATTGTCGACGCGGTCAGCGAGGTGCTGGAGATCGCCCGGGATCAGATCGAGCCCGCGCCAGCCCTTAATGGGCGCCTGAGCCCGGCCTTCATACTGGGTATTGGCAAGCTCAATGGCGGCTTCGTCCTGTTGCTGGACATCGAGCAGATTCTTGGCGCGGACGACTGGTCGGCTTTGCAGTCCCAGAGTGCCCTGACACAAGGACTGGCCTCATGAATGTGATTCTTTCAGACAATGAGTTCCAACAATTTCGCACGATGATCCGCGAGATTGCCGGTATCAGCATGTCCGACGCGAAGAAGCAGTTGATCAGCGGTCGCCTGGCCAAGCGCCTGCAGTATTTCAAGCTGACCAACTATGGCAGTTATTATCGCCTGCTGACCAAAGACAAGGTCGAACTGCAGATGGCCGTGGATCTGTTGACCACCAACGAAACCTATTTTTTCCGTGAGCCCAGGCACTTCGAATTCCTCAAGGACGTCATTCTCCCCGAATTGCGGGGCCATGCCCCGGTGCGGATCTGGAGTGGTGCCTGCTCCACTGGCGAGGAGCCTTACACCCTGGCCATGGTCCTGGCCGACAGCCTGGGTTCGCGGCCGTGGGCGATTCTCGCCTCGGATATCAGCACGCGTGTGCTCGACAAGGCCCGCACCGGGCGTTATCCGCTGGATGCCACCAAGGGCATCCCCGAAGCGCTGCTGAACAAGTATTGCCTCAAGGGCGTCGGCAGTAATTCCGGCATTTTCATGGTGGATCCGGCGTTGGCGTCGCGTATCGATTTCACCGCGCTCAACCTGAACACCTCGCTGCCCGCGGTGGGGCAATTCGACGTGATTTTCCTGCGCAACGTGATGATCTATTTCGACAACCAGACCAAGTCCCAGGTGGTGCAGCGTCTGCTCAAGCACCTCAAGCCTGGTGGTTACTTCGTCATTAGCCATTCGGAGAGCCTGAATGGAATTACCGATGATGTGCAGTTGGTCAAACCATCGATCTACCGCAAGCCCGCGGCCTGATGCACCCGAGGTGGTGGAGCACTTCCTGCAGCCCGGTGAAGTGGTGTTCGGCGGCCGGCAGTTGCGGCTGCGTACCTTGTTGGGCTCCTGCGTGGCCCTGGTGCTGTGGCATCCGCAACGCTTGCTGGGGGGGATGTGTCATTACATGTTGCCTTTGCGACGCGGGCGGGATGCCGGTGACTTGAACGGGCGTTACGCGGCCGATGCGCTGGCGCTGCTGTTGACCTTCATTCGTCAAGCCAAGGCGCGGCCCGAAGAGTTCGTCATCAGCGTCTTTGGTGGTGGCGACATGTTTCCCAGTGTCCGACGCCACGACGGTGTCGGCATCGGCGAGCTGAATGTGAATGCCGCCCGGCGGTTGATCAAGGCTCATGGCCTGCGCTGCGAGGTGTATCACGTGGGTGGCCAGGGCTATCGCAGCCTGGTGTTCGATGTGGCCAACGGTCGCCTGCAACTCAACCATACGGACTCGGCCCCAGGCCAGGTCGGGCCCCCGAGGAGTCGTGCAAGATGACGGATATCAAGGTATTGATTGTCGACGACTCGGCGGTGGTGCGTCAGGTATTGAGCGCGACCCTGGGCCAGGCCAGCGGGATCGAAGTCATCGGTGTTGCCGCTGATCCGCTGTTCGCCATGGAGAAGATGAGCAGGCAGTGGCCGGATGTGATCGTGCTGGATGTGGAAATGCCGCGCATGGACGGCATCACGTTCCTGAAAAAGCTGATGGCTGAACATCCGACACCGGTGGTGATCTGTTCGACCCTGACCGAGAAGGGCGCCAAGACCACCTTGCAGGCCCTGGCGGCGGGAGCGGTGAGTATTGTCACCAAGCCCCAGTCCAACCTGCGTCAGTTCCTGAACGACAGCACCGATGAGCTGATACATGCGGTCAAGGCCGCGGCCAAGGCCAATCTGAAGCGGGTCCTGGCTCCTGAGGTTCTGCCCAGGCTCACTGCCGACGCGATCCTGCCGGCGGGTAGCACAGCCATGGCACGCACGACCGAGAACATTGTCGCCCTGGGCACTTCCACTGGCGGTACCCAGGCCCTGGAGCAGGTGCTCCGAGTGTTGCCCCGGGTCTGCCCGGGCATTGTCATTGTCCAGCACATGCCGGAAAAATTTACCGCGGCCTTTGCCGACCGTCTCAACCAGGTCTGCGAGATCGAAGTCCGCGAGGCCCGCCACGGCGACCGGGTGATGCCGGGGCGTGCATTGATCGCCCCAGGGGGCAGCCATATGTTGGTCAAGCGCAACGGCGCGCAGTATCAGGTGGATATCGTCGACGGTCCTCCCGTCAGTCGGCACCGGCCCTCGGTCGATGTGCTGTTCCGTTCGGTCGCTCGGGGCGCGGGCAGCAATGCCCTGGGAATCATCATGACCGGTATGGGCGATGACGGTGCCCGGGGTTTGAAGGAAATGCGCGATGCCGGCGCCAGGACCCTCGGGCAGGATGAACCGTCGTGCGTGGTTTATGGGATGCCGCGGGAGGCGCTCAAGCTGGGGGCGGTCGAGCGGGAGTTGCCGCTGGAGCAGATCGCCGGGGCGATTCTCGGCATCTGCGGGCACGTTCGCTGAGGGCCGCGGGGTCGGTTCAGACCAGCCCCTGGCTCAGGGCATAACGCACCAGGTCGGTGCTGGTGGTGAAACACATCTTCTCCATCAACCGGGTCTTGTGGGTGCTTACGGTCTTGTTGCTGATCACCAACTGTTCGGCAATCTGATTGACGCTCAGGCCCTGTGCCAGCATGCGCAGGATCTGGAATTCCCGTGTCGAAAGCGTTTGTGACGGGCTTTCAGGCGACAGGCCGCTGCTTTGCAGGGCGATCTGTTCCGCCAGTTCCGGGTCAAGGTAGCGGCCACCGCCGCTGACCTTGCGGATGGCGGCCAGCAGGGTCTCCGGATCGTGGTCCTTGGTCATGTAGCCCGAGGCCCCGGCACGCAGTGCACGCTGGGCGATGTGGGCTTCGTTGTGCATACTCAGGATCAGTATCGGCAGCTTGGGATAGTGGGCGTGGATACGTCCGATCAGATCCTCGCCGCTGCTTCCGGGCATGGTCATGTCGAGCAGCAACAGGTCGATCTCGGTGTGGCGCAGCAGGTCGAGGACCTGGGCACCGTTTTCCGCTTCGGCCACCACGCAAAAATCCTTGACCAGGGCGAACAGCTGCTTGAGGCCTTCGCGCATTATTCTATGGTCGTCGGCTACCATCAATCGGATCATGATTCGTGGGTCCTTGAGTCGGGTACCTTCAGCTGTACGGTGGTGCCGCCGCCGATTTTGCTGGAAATCTGGGTGGTGCCACCCAGGGTCAGGCCGCGTTCGCGCATGCCCAGCAGTCCGAGGGTTTTGCCGGAGAGCCCACGTTGCTCGAAACCCTTGCCGTTGTCGGTGATCTCCAGCGACCAGCCACTGGTGGTTTTTTCGAGGCTCACCGTGACTCGGGTCGCCTGGGCGTGGCGGGCGATGTTGGTCAGCGATTCCTGGGCGATCCGAAAGGCCGCGGTGGCAGCGGCATCCTCCAGTTGCATCGGTTGCCGGGGGAGTTGCAGGTCGCAGGCAATGTCCCATTGTTGCCTGAACGTGTCGGTCAGCCACTCCAGGGCGGCCACCAGCCCCATGTTGAGGATCGACGGACGCAGGCTGGTGGAGATATTCCTCACCACCTGGACCGTCTGATCGATCAGTTGCAGCAGGCGCGTGACTTGCTCACTGAGCATCGGCACTTGTTCGCCATACTGAAAGCGCAACAGCGAAGTGCCCATGCGGATTGCCGTCAGGTGCTGCCCCAATTCATCATGAATTTCCTGGGCAATCAGCTTGCGTTCCTCTTCCCGGGCACTTTCGCGGCTGGACATCAGTTGCCGAAGTTGATTGTTCAGCGCGGCCAGGCGTCGCTCGGCCACTCGTAGTTTGGAGATATCACGGACCACGGCCAGTACGGTGCTGATGCGCCCCTGGACGTCCTGTTCCGGAACCAGACTGATGTGGTAGACCTGTTGCAGGCGTTGGCGACCGTTGAGCAGATACTCGTACTCCAGAGGCTGGCCGCTTTCCACCGCTTCGATCAGCGCGTCCTGGAGCAGTTGGCTTTGCAGGTTGCGTGGCAGTATTTGCAGCAGGCGTTTGTGCAGTAATCCGGCCTTTGGTCGGTCAAGCCATCTTTCCAGCGCCGGGTTGATGAACAGCACTTTCCCCGACGGACTCAGGCGAGCGATACCGTCGGGGGAGTTTTCCACCAGGGTGCCGATTTCCTGTTGGCGGGCTCGTTCATTGCGCTGGATTTCCTTCAGGTCGGTGATATTCCGGGCAATGCATACCATGCGGTGCGCACGGCCGCTGGCATCGGCGATCGGCACCAGGTTGAAATGGATGATCAACGAGCGCTTGCCACAGGGCAGGTGGGCATCGAGCTCGATGGGGGCACCGACGGCGATGCAGTGTTGGCAAATAGCGTCGACCACCTGCGCGGCCTCGCTCGGCAGCCAAGACTCCGGAGGTTGCCCTATGAGCTCCCCATGGCTTCTGGCGAGCATCTGGCAGAGTATCGGATTGGCCTCCAGGCAACTGAGCCGCTGGTTGGCATCGATGGACAGCAGGCAGAGCATGTCCTGGGTGTGATCGAAGACTTCGCGATAACGGCGTTCGCTTTGCGCAAGGTTGTCCAGGGCCGAACAACGCTCCCAGGCAATGGAACCTATGTGGCTGGCCATCTGCGCGTACTTGCGCTCTTGTTCAGGGAGGGGATGTTCGCCGTTGGTAAACAGCAGGATGACCCCAAGTGTCTGGCCAGCGCTGTTGACTACCGGTTCCAGCCAGCAGCCCCGATATCCGGCCAGCAGGGCCGGCGCGCTGAAACTCAGGTGCGTGGCGTCGGCCCTCAGGTCATCGATCAGCCGGCGTTGCTCAAAGAATCCCGGGAAACGGTTCAGGTCGGCGACCAGGCAGGCCTGGAGCGACTGCGGAACCACGGCTGGCGGGGCCAGGTTGTCGCCGTCTGGCTCTGTCTTGAAGGCGATTGCATTGCGAAAGTCCGGCGCCAGTACTTCCAGGTAGGTACTCAACAGTGGCAGCACGGTACGCAACGCACCGTCGGTGATCATCACCTGGAAAATCGCCGATCGGGCATTCTCCGCACGTTCCTGTTGCCGCAAGGAGCTCACATTCTGGGCCATGACCAGGATCCCGGAGATCTCTGCGTTTTCATCATGCTCCGTCGTCAGGTTGCACAGGAATGCCACGGAGTGCCCGGAGTAGGGATCCTTGCTTTCCAGCAACCGGGTGGCCGGGATGCCGGTGGACAGGGTGTGTTGCAGATGTGCGCGGAATTCCTCGTCGATCGGTTGCGTGTGGGAGCCTTGTGACGCTGTGCGTTCGATGCCGGGAACATCGGGAAAGCCCCGGGTGCGTTCGAACTCGGGGTTGACGTAGATGCGTTGTCCAAGCCGGTTGTAGCGCAGGATGATATTGGGCGAGTTTTGCGCCAGGGAGCGGTACTTCTGTTCGTTGCTCAACAGGGCCTGGCGCAAGGCCAGGTGTTCGCTGATGTCCTCGAGTTGGGACACGAAGTAAAGGGCTTCGCCTTTCTGGTTACGGGCTACGCCGATGGTCAAGCGCGCCCACAGCGCGCTGCCGTCCTTGCGCAGGTAACGTTTTTCAAAGGTGACGCTTGAACACTGGCCCTGGATCAGCCTGGGTATTTCGTCCCGGCCAGCCTGAAGGTCGTCCGGGTGGGTCAGTTGCTGGAACGAGGTACCGCGCAGCTCTTCTTCGGTGTAGCCGAGCATCCGGCAGAGCATCGGGTTCGCGGCAATCCATTCGCCGCTCAGGCGTAGCAAGGCCAGGCCGGTGCCGGCGGAATCGAAGGCGAGGCGATAGTCTTGCTCGGCGGGGCCCAGCGGTAATCCTTCGGTTTTGTCAGGGCCTTGCGTGGGAGCGAGCTCTGCAGTAACGGCTGAGTCCATTCGCCTTTCTCCCGGTTATTTTGCCTGGAGCATAGCGCAAGCGCCCAGCGGTATGCACACCTGTTCGGTCTGGGGCGTGGGACCGTTGATCAGTGTCGGATCCTGGCCGGCAAGCAGGCCGATTGCGTCATGACCCCCCTTGCCGACGGAAGGACGGTTGGCCGCTTAGACAAACGTCTAAGGTATGAGCAAGGTGATATCAATGTGATGCTATGTTGTTGACTCCACGCCATCGAATATCTCGATGGAAGCCGCCCCGCGTTGGAGGATCAGTCCGCGCAGGTGGACCTGATGTGCTTTTGCCGGTATCGGTAGCGCCCGTTTCGACGGGACACTGGCCATGGGAGTGACGGATTTATGTTTTCCAAAGTCAATACTGAAAGCGAAATCGTCATTATCGATGATGTTTCGCTCAACCACCGGTTGTTGGAATCGTGTTTGCGGGCCTATGGGCTTCGCAACATCAGAACGTTTTCCGACTCCGCCGAAGGGCTGACCTGGCTCCAGTCCAACCCCTGGGACTTGTTGTTGCTGGACCTGTATATGCCGGCGCCCGATGGTTTCGAGATTCTTGATCGCCTCAAACAGCGCAGCCGGACCGAATCGCCGATCATTATCGTGACGGCCCTGAACGATCCGCAAAACCGGCGCAAAGGCTTGGAGATGGGCGCCAACGACTTCGTCTGCAAACCCATCGATCTGCCCGAGGTGCTGTTGCGAGTGCGCAGTTGCCTGGAGCTGGCCCAGGCCACCCGGTTGTTGCGCGAGGCCAATGTCGAACTGGAGCGCAAGGTCGAACGACGTACGGCCCAATTGGAGGCCAGCTACCAGGCGATCGCCAACAGTCTGGGTCGTGCTGCCAGTTATCGGGGCAACGATACGCTCAACCATGTCCGTCGCATCGGCGATTGCGCAGCCCTGTTGGCCAAGGCGGTCGGTATGTCCAGGCAATGGTGCGAGCTGATCCGTCTGGCGGCACCGATGCATGATGTCGGGAATATCGGCATAGAAGACGCGATATTGCGCAAGCCCGGGGTGCTGACGGCGCGGGAACGGGAAATCATGCAGGACCATCCGCGCATCGGTTATGAAGTCCTGCGCGACAACAACGGTTCCCCGGTCACCGACCTGGCGGCGGAGATTGCCCTGGCGCATCACGAGCGGTGGGATGGCACCGGTTATCCCAACCGGTTGCAAAGCGAGGCGATTCCTTTGTCAGCCCGGATCACGGCGATCTGTGATGTCTATGAAGCGCTCAGAATGCCACGTCCCTACAGGGAGGCGTGGAGCGCCGAGCGCTCGCAGGAATATCTTTGTGAACAGGCCGGCCGGCACTTTGATCCGCAACTGGTGGATATTTTCTGCGGTCTGCTGGATGAGATCGAGGCTGAGCGACTACGCTCGCTCTAAAGAAAGTATAAAGAAAGTAATAGCGACGCCGACAATAATATTGACCCTTATTGGCTTTGGGTCGGCTACCTGAAAGGGACGAGCGCTGCACGCCTTCACTGCGCAGACAGAGAGGCATTCCTATGATAATAAAGCTCCTGGCTACCCTGCGGACCCTCATGTCCGTGCCCCATGACAACCCCAAGCTGCTGCGGGCTCAGTACGTGGCCTTGTCGCGCCAGCTGCCGCTGATGTATCTGGTCTTGCTGCTCAATATGTGGGCGCTGGCCATCACTCACCTGACCACCGCCCCGTTGTGGCTGACATTCGCCATTCCGCTGGCCATGACGGTGGTCTGTGTGGCGCGCGCCTGCATGTGGTTGCGTAGCGCCGGGCGCTTGCCGGCCGATGCGCAGATCCTCGCCTCACTGCGGCGAACCAACCAGTTGGTGCCCTTTATCGCGGGCGCCTTCACGTCCTGGTCCCTGGCCCTGTATCCCTACGGCGACGCCTATTCACAGTCACAAATCGCCTTTTTCATGGGCATTACGGTGATCGTCTGCATTTTCTGCATGATGCACCTGCGACCCGCGGCGCTGACCGCCACATTGGTGGTCAACGTCGCTTTCGTGGTCTTTTTCTCCTCTACCCACAACCCGGCCTTTATTGCCACGGCGGTGAATGTCCTGCTGGTGTCCCTGGCGATGCTGATCATCCTGCAGCATCACTACCATGACTTCACCCGGTTGGTGAATGTGCAGGCGCAGACCGAAGAGCTGAGCAACGAGAACCTGCGACTGGCCAATCAGGACAGCCTGACCGGGCTGCCCAATCGGCGGCAGTTCTTCAGCACCCTGGAGAGCGCCATGCACCTGGCAATCACCCAGAAAAGACGCCTCGCGGTAGGGATCCTCGATCTCGATGGATTCAAGCCGGTGAACGATCTCTACGGCCACAGCGTCGGTGACAAGATTCTGGTCATGGTCGGTCTGCGCTTGCGGCAATTGGCCGATGCAACGGTGCATGTGGCACGGTTGGGTGGGGATGAGTTTGCCCTGGTGCTCGAAGGCGATCTCAGTGACGAGGATTTGCAGGTGTTCGGCAAGGCGGTGTGCGAGCGGTTGCACGTCGAGTTTCTGCTGGTCGATGTGCCGATCCAGATTGGCGCAACCCTGGGCATTGCCACGTTTCCCGAGGGCGCGGCGAGTGCCATACAGCTTTTCGAATATGCCGACTATGCACTCTACCAGGGCAAGCGCCATAACCCGGGTTCGATGTGCCTGTTCTCGGCCAGCCATCGCGAGCAGTTGCACCGTGACGCCATCACCGAGCAGGCGCTGCGCAGGGCGGTGCTGGACAAGGAGTTTTTCGTGCTGTTCCAGCCGATTCTCGATTGCCGCAGCCGTGAGACGGTTGCCTTCGAGGCTTTGGCCCGCTGGAACAGCCCTGAGTTGGGCCTGGTATCCCCGGCGCAGTTCATCCCCATTGCCGAGCGTATCGGCCTGATCAATCGCCTCACGCTGCCGTTGTTGCGGCAGGCGCTGGGTATGGCGCGGTTCTGGCCTGAAGGCATACGGCTTTCATTCAATCTGTCGGTCCACGACTGCGGTTCCCACGACAATGTGCAGTCGATCATCGACGTGATCACGGTCAGTGGCTTCAATCCGGCGTATCTGGATCTGGAAATCACCGAAACCGTCGTCATGCAGGATATCCCTCAGGTGCAATCGGCGATCGGACGGTTTCGTCAATTGGGCTGCGGTATCTCGCTGGATGATTTCGGCACGGGGTATTCAAGCCTGAGCCAGCTGCATGCCCTGGCGCTGACGAAACTCAAGATCGATCGCAGCTTCGTTGCCGATATTCACATCAAGCCCGCGAGCTACAAGATCGTCAAGTCGCTGCTGGCCTTGAGCCTCGACATGGAATTGGAATGCGTGGTCGAGGGGATCGAGACCCAGGAGGAGCTCCAGGCTCTGTGCAGTCTGGGGTGCATGCAGGTGCAGGGGTTTCTTTTCAGCCGTCCGGTGGCTTTCGCCGACACCCTGGACTGGTTGGCGCAGGCTGAGGCGCGGCGGCGGCAATGGGCGGCCGGACAGGTGCTGGATTCAGCATGAGCGGATCTTCGACGGCGTATTGTCACGTGCCCACGGGCGTCTGTTCAGGGCTGGTCCACAGACCTTTCTTCGGCAGGTGCTGAGCCTGCTATCCGAGCCGCCAGGCGAGCTTTGGCGGCTTGTTGGGCGGTGACAATCGCCTTGGCATCTTCACGTTCGAGGAAGCGCGCCATCGACTCGTCGCGCTGGGCTTGCATGCGTGCAGTCACCCGCGAACTACCGCCTTCGGCGAATGCCGAGACCGGGACGCTCAACAAGGTGACGCTCAACAATGCGCTGAGGAGCTTCATGGGAACTCTGCATGAGTGATGGGGAGTATGAACAGGGTAGTGGCCGCGCAGCGCTCGTGGTCTGAGCGCTGATGGATCGGCCTGCTCCCTGCGACCCGAATTATATGACAGGTTACTGCCAGTTTTCGAAGGGTCAATGCGTCAGCGTAGCACCCTCAGCGTAACCAGATCTCACTGACTGAGTGGTCAGACGCCTTGCGCAACACCAGGTCGGCGCGTTCGCGGGTCGGCAGGATATTTTCCAGCAGGTTGACGCGGTTGATGTCCCGCCAGATCTGGCGCGCGGCTTCGGGGGCTTCCTCGGGCGTCAGGTCGGCCAGTTTGCGGAAATAGGCACCACGGGCGCGGAACGAGGTCTTCTGCAGCATCAGGAACCGCGCCACGTACCAGTGCTCGATATCTTGTTCATCGGCATCCAGGTACACCGAGAAATCGAAGAAGTCGGAGACGATGGTCGAGGGTTTCAGCCCATCGACGCCATCGGTTTGCAGCACGTTGAGGCCTTCGAAGATCAGGATGTCCGGCTGGTCGATCACCTGGAACTGGTCGGGCACGATGTCGTAGCTGACATGGGAGTAGATCGGCGCCTCGATATTGTGCTCGCCGGCTTTCACCGCTGCCAGGAACTTGACCATGTGCTTGCGATCGTAGCTTTCTGGAAAACCCTTGCGGTGCATGATGCCATCGGCCACCAGCTTGCTGTTGGGGTAGAGGAAGCCGTCGGTGGTGACCAGGGCGACGTTGGGGTGATCCGGCCAGCGCGCCATCACCGCCTGCAGCACGCGGGCAAAGGTGCTCTTGCCGACGGCGACGCTGCCGGCGATGGCAATGATGTAAGGACCACGGTGGGTCGGGCGGCTGAGAAAGGTATCGCGGATGCCTGTCAGTTGGCGGGCGGCGCCAATGTGCAGGTTGATCAGCCGCGACAGGGGCAGATAGACATCGGCGACATCTTCCAGGGAGACGTCTTCGTTCACGCCGCGTAATGCCGACAGGTCTTCTTCCGAGAGGGTCAACGGCGTGCTGGCACGCAGTTCCGCCCACTCGTTGCGGGTCATTACGAGGTACTCATCGGATCTCATCGGTTGCCATCCAGGCCTCTTCAATGGGCGGATTATCCAACGCTTTGCCCCCACTTGTCCGAAGATCAGAATAATCTTTTGAATTCATTGGATATTCTGTAGCCTTGCGGCGCTGCAAAGCAGTCCATGCCTGATGGATTCACTCTCCCGGTCCATACGTTGCACCTAATATCCCGTCTCGGAAAGGGGCGGGGGCCGGGGTATACTCGACTTTCGCGCTCTCGCGCTTGCAGGTCTTGCGAACATGACGCAGATTTCCGAACGCCTTCTGGTTCAAGCCCACCTTGATGCCAAGCAACCCAAACCCCTGAGTGCCGCCGAAGAGGCGCAGTTGCGGGCCGATATCGCCGCCGAGCTCAAGGCCCGGGATGCGGTGCTGGTGGCCCACTTCTATTGCGATCCGGTGATCCAGGCGCTGGCCGAGGAGACCGGCGGCTGTGTCTCCGACTCCCTGGAAATGGCCCGTTTCGGCGCCGCCCATCCGGCCAAGACCGTGCTGGTGGCCGGTGTGCGCTTCATGGGCGAAACCGCCAAGATCCTCACCCCGGAAAAACGCATCCTGATGCCGACCCTGGAAGCGACCTGCTCGCTGGACCTGGGATGCCCGGTGGACGAGTTTTCCGCGTTCTGCGACCAGCATCCCGAGCGCACGGTGGTGGTGTATGCCAACACCTCGGCGGCGGTGAAGGCACGGGCCGACTGGGTGGTGACCTCCAGTTGCGCGCTGGAGATCGTCGAAAGCCTGATGGACAACGGCGAAACCATCATCTGGGCGCCGGACAAGCACCTGGGGCGTTATATCCAGAAGGAAACCGGCGCCGATATGTTGCTCTGGGACGGCGCCTGCATCGTTCACGAGGAGTTCAAGTCCAAGCAGTTGGAGGACATGAAGGCGCTGTATCCCGAGGCGGCGATCCTGGTGCACCCCGAATCGCCGGAGTCGGTGATCGAACTGGCCGATGCGGTGGGTTCCACCAGCCAGTTGATCGCGGCGGCGCAGCGTCTGCCGAACAAGACCTTTATCGTGGCCACCGACCGCGGCATTTTCTACAAAATGCAGCAGTTGTGCCCGGACAAGGTCTTTATCGAGGCGCCGACCGCCGGTAATGGCGCGGCGTGCCGCAGTTGCGCGCATTGCCCGTGGATGGCGATGAATACCCTGGAGCGCACCTTGCAGTGCCTGCGCGAGGGCAGCAACGAGATCTTCGTCGACCCGGCGGTGATTCCCCGCGCGGTTCGCCCGCTCAAGCGCATGCTGGATTTCACCCAGGCGGCGCGGATGAAACTGGCGGGGAATGCCTGAGAGGCATTTGGCGACGGCTCACCCCTGTAGGAGCGAGCTTGCTCGCGATGGACGTCAACGATAACGCAGGGCACCTGATACCCCGCAGTGCCAGGGTTACCATCGCGAGCAAGCTCGCTCCTACAGGGGGCGGATGTTGTCAGCCGCCCATCAAGTCCTTGACCATGCGCTCCTGATCAATCAACTCCTTCTGGCGCGCATCGATGCGTGAAGCCAGTTGGAAGTTCGGCGCGCGGCGCTTGGCGAAGTCCAGTTGCTGGATCGCCTGCTTGAAGTCGCCGACCAAGGCAAAATACTCGGCTCGCGCCTGGTGCAGGCCGATGATATTGCCGGACTGGCCACGGGTTTCGGCGAGCTGATACCAGACATCCGGATCGTCCTGGCGAGTCTTCAACAGGTCGTCCAGGCCCTTTTCCGCCTCGGCCGGACGATTCTGCTTGATCAGCAGGTCGATGCGTTCCTGCTTCAGCGGGTAGCTGGCAGGATATTGCAGCAGCATCTTGTCGGTCCGTTGCAGGGCTTCGGGGAACCGGCTGGCCGCCGTGTCCAGGTCGATCTGGGCCAGGTTGTAGGTGATGTCGTTGGGTGATTTGTCCAGCAGCGGCTTGAGGGTCGCCCGGGCCTCGTTCAACTGCGTACCTTTGATCTGTGCGATAGCCAGGCCATAACGCGCCACGTCGGACTTGGGATTCTCGTCCAGTTGCGCACGGAAGCGCTTGGCCGCCAACCCTGGCGAGTCTTCATAGGACAGTATCACCCTGGCCCGAATCAACTGATAACGCAGGCTGTCCTCGATACCGCCGGGCTTGGATTGCTCGGCGCGGTTGCGGGTGTCGGCGATCCGTGATTCGGTGACCGGGTGGGTCAGCAGGAATTCCGGTGGCTTGGCGTCGAAGCGGTAGATGCGCATCAGGCGCTCGAACATGGTCGGCATCGAGCGTGGGTCGTAACCGGCTTTTTCCAGGGTGAGGATGCCGATACGGTCGGCTTCCTGCTCATTCTGACGGGAGAAGCGCTGTTTTTCCTGGAACGCCGCGGCCTGGGTGCCGGCAATAGTGGCAATACCGGCATCACCGCCGCCCGCCGCCGCGATCACGATCCCGGTCAGGAGTGCCGCCATCATCGGCAGTTGCATGCGTTGCTGGGCTTCCACGCCCCGGGCGAAGTGGCGTTGTGACAAGTGCGCCAGTTCGTGGGCCAGTACCGCGGCGTATTCGCCCTCGGTCTGGGCGTTGAGGAACAGGCCACCGTTGATCCCGACAATCCCGCCGGGCG
This sequence comes from Pseudomonas gingeri, assembly GCF_013385425.1. Classification (GTDB taxonomy): domain Bacteria; phylum Pseudomonadota; class Gammaproteobacteria; order Pseudomonadales; family Pseudomonadaceae; genus Aquipseudomonas; species Aquipseudomonas gingeri_D. The sequence goes on from NZ_JACAQA010000005.1 coordinate 500,895, forward strand.
CGGCGAAGGCGTTGAGCTGGTTGCTGTCGATCAGGATGAACACCAGGCGACGGTCCTGGACCTGGCTGCTTTCCGCCAGTTTGTAGACGGTGGTCTCGACGTAATCCTTGAGCTGCGGGTCATTGAGTTGCTTGACCTCGCTGCGCAGCAGGCTCAGCCAGGCACGGCCCAGCTGGAATTCCTGTTGCGGGGAGACAATGGCGGAACTGGCGTCGCCGAGTGACGGCAGGTCGTCGGCGAAGCCTGGAGAGGCGAGCAGGCAAGCGAGCGTCAACAGGGTGGGGCGCAGAAAGGTCATGCACAGGGCTCTGAGTCGGCAAAGTCCTTACTGTAGCCGGACACTGCGCCTGCGACCAGAGCTGCTTCCACTTGGGGTATCCTAGGCGCTTCGAACCGACCATCCGGCAGCGCGCCAGGAGTGAAGCAATGACCGAAGTTGTAGAGCACGATGCCGAGCTGGACGCCAGTGGCTTGAACTGCCCGCTGCCGTTGCTCAAGGCCAAGCTGGAACTCAATCGCCTGGCCAGTGGCGCGGTGCTCAAGGTCATTGCCACCGACGCCGGATCGCAGCGCGATTTTCGGACTTTCGCCAGGCTTGCCGGACATATCCTGATTCATGAAGAGGAAGCGTCCGGCGTTTATCGCTACTGGTTGCGCAAGGCCTGACGCAGCGCGTCGGCTCAGGCCTCGTTCAGCGCCTGGGCTGCCGCCAGTACCGCGTCGACGTGGCCCGGAACCTTCACGCCGCGCCATTCCTGACGCAACACACCGTTTGCATCGATCAGGAAAGTGCTGCGGTCCACGCCCAGGTATTCCTTGCCGTAGAGCTTCTTCAACTTGATCACGTCGAACAGCTGGCAGACGGCTTCGTCCTTGTCGCTGATCAGTTCGAAGGGGAACTCCTGCTTGCCCTTGAAGTTCTCGTGGGACTTCAGGCTGTCGCGGGATACGCCGAAGACTTCGGTGTTGGCGGCCTGGAAGGCGCCGTACTGGTCACGAAAGCCCTGGCCCTCGGTGGTGCAACCCGGGGTGCTGTCCTTGGGGTAGAAATAGATCACCACCTGCTTGCCCTTGAGGTCGGCGAGGCTGACGGTCTGCCCGCTGGTGGCCTGGGCCTGGAAATCGGCGACGGGTTGATCGAGAAGGACGGCCATGGGGGTTTCCTTACATTGGGTTCTGTGGGCGCCACGGTTCGATCAGGGCGTCGAGGTTCATCGCGTCGGCGAAGTCCAGGAACTGATCGCGCAACCAACTGATCTGCACGCCGGCAGGCAGGGTCACGGTAAAGGTGGCGTTGAGCATGGTGCCGCCGGTCTGGGGCGCCAGGTAGGTGTCGCAGGTCAGGTTTTCCAGCTCGACGTTGTGGTCCATGAAGAACTGGCACAGCTCGTTGATGATGTCCGAGCGGTAGGCCGAGCTGACATAAGCGACGTACGGCAGTGCCTGGGGACGGCTTTCCAGGGCGCCGCTGCGCACCACGCTGACAATGAAGGCGTGCTTCTTCGCCAGGTTCGGCAGGCCGGCTTCCAGGCGCGCCAGGGCGTCCCAGCTGCCGGAAATCTGCAGGACCAGCGCGCTGTACTCGCCATGGCGGGTCAGGCGTGAAGTTACGACGGCGCAGCGATTTTCATGGCTGGCGCGGCACAGGACGTTGGTCAGCTCCATGGGGTTGGCGCCGAGGGCACTGATAACAAGGAATTGTTCGCGGACTGTGGGGGTGGACATGCAGCATTCCTAAAGCGATGAGCGGTCAGTACCTTGGGGGCGGTCAGGGGCTGGGTTCGGGGATCCGGATGCGGATGGCGAGGCCTGGAATCGAGCGCTGGTGCCGGTTGCCGTCTCGCAGGGGACGGGCGGCGGCCAGGCCGGAGCGGGCTTCGGGCAGCGAAAATGGAGACTGGAACCCGGCACTTGAGCGACTCAGTACCGATCAAAGTCTGAAGGGTAGCGAAAACCTGCGCTCAGGGGAATGCTCATAGACAGTACTTCGCTTGTACAAGCCTGATGGCGCCAGTACCATTACCGCTCTCTTTTTCCGGCAGGAGCGGTTGCATGATTGCGGGCAGTATGGTGGCACTGGTCACACCCATGGATGCACAGGGTCGTCTTGACTGGGACAGCCTGAGCAAACTGGTGGACTTCCACCTGCAAAACGGCACCAACGCCATTGTCGCGGTCGGCACCACAGGTGAGTCGGCCACTCTCGATGTGAACGAGCATATCGAAGTGATTCGTCGCGTGGTCGACCAGGTGGCAGGTCGTATCCCGGTGATTGCCGGTACGGGCGCCAACTCGACGCGTGAGGCGATCGAACTGACCACCAATGCGAAAACCGCCGGCGCCGACGCGTGCCTGCTGGTGACCCCTTATTACAACAAGCCGACCCAGGAAGGCCTGTACCAGCATTTCCGCACCATCGCCGAAGCTGTCGACATCCCGCAGATCCTCTACAACGTTCCAGGCCGTACTGCGTGTGACATGCAGGCCGAGACCGTGATTCGCCTGTCGAGCGTGCCGAACATCATCGGCATCAAGGAAGCCACCGGTGACCTGGCGCGAGCCAAGGCGATCCTGGCTGGCGTGAGCAGTGATTTCCTGGTGTATTCCGGTGATGACGCCACCGCGGTCGAGCTGATCCTGCTCGGCGGCAAGGGCAACATCTCGGTGACCGCCAACGTTGCACCCCGTGAAATGAGCGCGATGTGCGCCGCCGCCATGGCTGGCAAGGCCGATGAGGCCCGGGCGATTCACGAAAAACTGATGCCGCTGAACAAGACCCTGTTCATCGAATCCAACCCTATCCCCGTGAAATGGGCGCTGCATGAGATGGGCTTGATGCCGGACGGTATCCGTCTGCCGCTCACCTGGCTCAGTGCTGCCTGTCACGAACCGCTGCGGCAGGCCATGCGCCAGTCCGGCGTCCTGGTTTAATTGAGGAAATACCCCGCATGAAGCGATTGGCCGGACTTTCTGCACTTGCCTTGATTATCTCCAGCACCAGTGGCTGCGCCTGGCTGTGGGGCCCGGAAGGATATTTCCGCGACCGCGGCAGCGACTACCTGGACTCGAAACAGACGCCGACGATGCAATTGCCAGCGGATGTCAGCACCAGCAAGCGTCTTGACCCGCTGCTGCCGATTCCACGCAACGTCGCCGACGACACCGCCAAGGGGCCGTTCGAAGTGCCGCGTCCGCTGCCTTTGCAGGTTGCGGCCAGCGCCAGCGACTACAGCCTGCAGAAAAGCGGCGACACGCGTTGGGTAATGGCCCAGCACACCCCGGCCGAAGTCTGGCCAGTGGCGTTGCAGTTCTTCCAGGACAACGGTTTCCGGATCGACGCGCAACGCCCACAGACCGGTGAATTCACCACGGCCTGGCAGCGTTCCAGCGAGCTCTCGGCGGCCATGGGCAAGCGCCTCGCGGCGGGTGACAACGAAACCCGTGTGCGGGTCCGTATCGAGCCGGGCGTGCAGCGCAACACCAGTGAAGTCTACGTGGTCAGCGCCCAGCGCCCGGCTGGCAGCACCGCCAACGTCGATTTCACCCCGCATTCGGTCAACCTCGGCCTGGATTCGGCCCTGGTCGACGAAATGCTCTCGAGCATGAGCCGCAGCGCCGAGAAGGGCGGTTCGGTGTCCTTGCTGGCCGCGCGTGATTTCGATACCCCGAGCCGTGTCGCCCTGAGCCAGGACGGTAGCGGCAACCCGGTGCTCAACGTTGGTGAAGACCTTGACCGTGCCTGGTCGAGTGTCGGCCGTGCTCTGGAGCAGGGCGAGTGGCGTGTCGAAGACATCAACCGCAGCCTGGGTCTCTATTACATCAACCTGGCGGAAAAAGCCGAGAAGAAGAACGACGAGCCTGGTTTCTTCGCCCGTCTGTTCGGCAGCAAGCCGAGCAAGGAAGAGATCGAAACCCGTGCCGTGCGTTATCAGGTTCGCCTGAGCAAGGTCGGCGACAACGTCCAGGTCACCGTCGAGAAAGACATCAACACCGTGGCACCGGCCGATGTGGCCCGTCGGGTGTTGGGCGTGATTCAAGACAACCTGGGCTGATCCGGTGCGGTTTGCCGTTCTCGGCAGTGGTAGCCAAGGGAACGGCACGCTGATCGCCAGTGAAGACACGCTGATCCTGGTCGATTGTGGTTTCTCGCTGCGGGAAACCGAGCGACGCCTGGCGCGCCTTGGGGTGAGCCCGACGCAACTGAGCGCGATTCTGGTGACCCACGAACATGCCGACCACGTGCATGGCGTGGGTTTGCTGTCTCGGCGCTACAATCTACCGGTGTACCTGAGTCGTGGCACCTTGCGCGGCCTGCGCAAGCCCATCGAACCCGCGGGTTTCGTGGCGGGTGGCGAGACCTTGCGGATTGGCGGCTTGAGCATCGAAGTGGTGTCGGTGGCCCACGATGCCCTTGAGCCGACGCAATATGTGTTCAGCGACGGTCGGCGGCGTTTCGGCCTGCTGACCGACCTGGGTTCCTATTGCGGCAGGGTCATGGACAGCTACAGCGGTCTCGATGCCTTGATGATCGAGTCCAACCATTGCCGCGACCTGCTGGGTCGTGGGCATTACCCGGCCTTTCTCAAGCAGCGGGTCGGTGGTGAACTGGGACATTTGAACAACCACCAGGCCGCGAGCCTGGTGGCCGAGTTGGGCTGGCAAGACCTGCAACACCTGGTACTGGCCCATCTGAGCAGCAAGAACAACCTGCCGCGGCTGGCCCGGCAATGTTTTGTCGACACCCTTGGGTGCGACCCGGACTGGCTGCAATTGGCCGATCAAGATTCAGGGCTCGACTGGCGACATATCGCCTGGCCCAACAACTTAACAAGCGGAGCCCATCATGGAAAAACGTGAAGAACTCTACCGCGGCAAAGCCAAGTCGGTTTACAAGACCGACGACGCCGACCGTTTGATCCTGCTGTTTCGCAACGACACCTCGGCGTTCGACGGCAAGCGTATCGAACAGCTGGACCGCAAGGGCATGGTGAACAACAAGTTCAACGCCTTCATCATGCAGAAGCTCGAAGCGGCCGGTATCCCGACCCAGTTCGACAAACTGCTGGGCGACAACGAATGCCTGGTGAAGAAACTCGACATGATCCCGGTGGAATGCGTGGTGCGTAACTACGCGGCCGGCAGCCTGGTCAAGCGTCTGGGCGTGGAAGAGGGTTTGAAGCTCAACCCTTACACCTTCGAACTGTTCCTCAAGGACGACGCCAAGGGCGACCCGTTCATCAACGAATCCCACGTCGTGGCGTTCGGTTGGGGCACCGCCGAGCAATTGGCGAAGATGAAAGAGCTGTCGCTCAAGGTCAACGAAGTACTGAGCCAGCTGTTCGACGACGCCGGCCTGCTGCTGGTGGACTTCAAGCTGGAATTCGGCGTATTCCACGGCCAGATCGTCCTGGGCGACGAGTTCAGTCCGGACGGCTGCCGCCTGTGGGACAAGGAAACACGCAAGAAGATGGACAAGGACCGCTTCCGCCAGGGCCTCGGTGATGTCATCGAAGCCTACGAAGAAGTCGCCAAGCGTCTGGGCGTACCGCTGTAATCGACGCAAGCATCTGATAGCACGTAATTTTTTTGCAGTTGGGGCTTCGCTTCCGGCAAAAGTGTTGTTATGATGCGCGCCGTTGGAGAGATGCCAGAGTGGCCGAATGGGACGGATTCGAAATCCGTTGTACCTTCACCGGTACCTAGGGTTCGAATCCCTATCTCTCCGCCATTATTAAATACGACTAAGCCCCTGAAAAATTTGAAGTTTTCAGGGGCTTTTTCGTTTCCGACGATTAATTTAGGGCAATTTTAGGGCAGAAGCTGCGTGCCCTATACCGTTTTAGTCTGCTCTAAACCCAAGCACTTTTGAAACGATAGGGTGTGCGTCATAGTGCTGTTGATTCAATATTTGTCCGCGCAACCGTCCCTTCGTCGTCTAGACACGTCCCTTGTTGCGTTCCTACACTGAGGCGCAATCGAGGACCAGGGGTCACAGATGAACCGCAACGAATTGCGCAAGGCTGACATCAACCTGATGGTGGTCTTCGAAACACTGATGCTTGAACGCAATGTGACGCGGGTCGCGGAGAAGCTGTTTCTCGGCCAGCCGACCATCAGTTCGGCGCTCAATCGCCTGCGGGTGATGTTCAACGATCCGCTGTTTATCCGTGTCGGCCATCGCATGGAGCCCACCGCGCGGGCCGAGGAGATCATCCAGCACCTGTCACCGGCGCTGGATTCGCTGTCGAATGCCTTGAGCCTGACCCACGACTTCGACCCGGCCAGCAGCACCATGACCTTTCGCATCGGCCTGTCGGACGATGTCGAGTTCGGCTTGTTGCCGACGCTGCTGCGAGCCTTGCGCCAGGAAGCGCCGAATGTGGTGATCGTGGTCCAGCACGTCGACTACTGGCGTATTCCCGACCTGTTGGCCTCCGGCGACATTACCGTGGGCATCAGCCAGACCCGCGGTTTGCCGGCCAATGCCAAGCGCAAGCTGTTGCGCCATATCCAGCCGATGATCCTGCGCGCCGACGCCTCGACGGCGCCCTTGAGCCTCGATGAGTACTGCGCGCGGCCGCATGTCCTGGTGTCCCATACCGCCAATATCAGCAGTCTGGCGGACGAGTGGCTGGCGGAAATCGGCCGCAAGCGTCATGTGGTGCTCTCGGTGCCTCAATACAGCGCTTTGCCGGCCCTGCTCGCGGGCACCGATCTGGTCGCCAGCCTTCCGGATTACACGGCCAAGGCCATGGCAGCGTCAGGGTTGCTGTTTGACGAACCGCTACCGTTCAAGGTGCCGAACCTGGACCTGTCGATGGTCTGGCTCGGGATTGTCGATACCGATCCGGCCGAGCGTTGGCTGCGTTCGCGGCTTGAGCATTTCATGAGTGATCGCCAGCCCCTGGCGCCTTGAGGGGGCCGGTCGCCCTGGCGGGTTGGCTCAGGTGGGTTGCACCACCAGTTCCACGCCCAGGGCGTCAACCAGCTTGAGCAGGGTGTCGTAGCGGGGTTTGGCTCCGGGAGCGAGGGCCTTGTAGAGACTCTCGCGACCCATGCCGGAGTCGCGGGCAACCCGTGTCATGCCACGAGCCTTGGCAACAGCCGCCAGTGCCGCGAGAAATACGTCGGGATTCTTGTCTTTCAGGGCCACGTTGAGCAGTTCGGCAATGGTTGCCTCGTCGCTCAGGTAATCACTGGCCTCAAAGGGTTTCAGCGTGGTCATGTTCGATCACCTCGTTCGATCTCGCTCAGGATCAGCCTGGCGTGTTTGATGTCGCGTTTTTGCGATGACTTGTCGCCCGCACACAACAGCAGAATCAGAATTTCACCCCGGCGAGCGAAATAAACGCGATAGCCAGGACCTGTATGAATACGCATTTCACCGACCCCGTCGGTGACCCTCTTGGTATCGCCCAGCGCGCCGAATTGCGCCGAGATCAGGCGGGAGAGGATGCGTGCCTTGGCGATGGGGTCTTTCAATCGCCGCAGCCAATCGTCAAACACCTCGGTAGTGACCAGGGTGTGTGTTGGTTTCGAGTGTAGTAGTTCGGATACGATTTTCAAAGTCTTTACGCCGTTTTTTTACCTTGACCCTTCTGTATTTGGTCCAGGAGCAGCCGGCGCGCCAATGCGCTATCGTTTCACGATCTTTCCCGAAGGCCGCGTGCTATATCTGTGTGCCTTCCTATTCCGCTGTTTTGGAGCCTGTAAATGCCTCACGTTTTCCTGGAATACACCCCCAACCTGACTGAATTCGACGCCGACAAGGCGTTGCTGCGTATCAACCATGCGCTGGTGGCCTCCGGGCAGTTCGGCGCCGAGTTCGATATCAAGAGCCGGGCCATGGAACTGGGGGCGTTTCGCGTGGGGACAGGGCTGGGCGAGCGCGGCTTCGTGCATGTGAAGCTGGCGCTGTTGAGCGGGCGCTCGGCACAGATCAAGAAACAACTTTCCGAGAGCCTGCTGGCGGGATTGAAGGATCTTGGTGATTGGCCGGAAGGTATTGAAGTACAGCTTTCGGTGGAAGTGGTGGATCTGGATCGCGAGTCCTACGCCAAGGTTGCGATCTGATCAGGCGATAAAACCCATTGCGGGTGTGAGCCTGTGAAAAGGCCAGGGCTGCATTCAGCCCTGGCCTTGTCGTTTTATCAGAACGGTTTGGTTGGCAGGTACTTGCCATCCAGAGTGATGACCGCGCGCGAGCCGCCGTCCGGGTCCTCGACCTTCTTGATATCCAGCTTGAAGTTGATGGCACTGATGATGCCGTCGCCGAACTGTTCGTGGACCAGGGCCTTCAAGGTGCTGCCGTAGACCTGGATCATTTCGTAGAAACGATAGATCGTCGGGTCGGTCGGGACGCCATTGCCAATGCTGCCGCGCAACGGCACGCTTTGCAGCAGGCGACTGGCGTCCTGGTCCAGGCCGAGTTTTTCACAGACCACGTTGGCGGCGCTGGCCGGCAGCGGGTGCTGGCCGAGCAGGGCGGCGGTGACGAAGGCCAGGCTCAGGCCGGTGCCGTCGGTCAGGTCCTGCCAGGACAGGTTCAGGCGCTGCTTGGCGTCGATGATGGTGTCGGCCAGGGCCAGGCGTGGAGCTTGTGCGAATTGGGACTGCAACATGGTGATTTCCTCGCTTTCGTCAGTAGGATTCAGGTCAGGCAACTTGTGGCGGTTGTGTCGATAGCGCGCAGGCTTGCGGCTGTTCGGCAAGTGAGACAAAACGACCGGTACTGCCGTCGAGAGCCGCGATGGAGCCGCTCTCGATGTCGTACACCCAGCCATGCAGGTTCAGCCGACCTTGTTCCAGCGCCAGGGCGACCGACGGGTGAGTCTTCAGATTGGCCAGCTGGGCTATCACGTTTTCCCGCACCAGGGCATCCAGTCGCGCCTCGGCCGAGACATGGTTGCGGGCGGCGTTGATGACCTTGGCCGACTCGGCATGACGTAGCCAGTTGGCCACCGCCGGCAGGTGATCGAGGCATTTGCAGGTGGAGATCGCCGTCATCGCACCGCAATCGGAGTGGCCACAGATCACGATATCGCGCACTCCCAGTACCGCCACCGCGTACTCCACCGTGGCCGAGACGCCGCCCGGCTCCGGGCCGTAGGACGGCACGATATTGCCGGCATTGCGGATCACGAACAGATCGCCGGGTTCCTGCTGGGTCAGCAGTTCCGGTACCACCCGGCTGTCCGAGCAGGTGACGAACAGGGTAGCGGGACTCTGGGTGGTTGCCAGTTGCTTGAACAGGGCGCTGCGGGTTGGAAAGGCTTCGCGCTGGAACTTCAGGAATCCGTCGATGATGGCTTGCATGATGTGTCTCCTTGCGTGTGGCTGATGGGGCAAGGATGGAAGTTTTCAGGCATAGCGTCCAAGACCGGCTTATTATGAAAGCTATAAGTCCTACCTATAGTTGAGTGCCCGATGCTGCTGCGTCATATCCGTTACCTGCTGGCCGTCGCCGAACATCGCAATTTCACCCGGGCCGCCGAGGCCCTGCATGTCTCCCAGCCGACCTTGTCCCAGCAGATCCGGCAACTCGAGGACAGCCTCGGGGCGGCGCTGTTCGACCGCTCGGGACGCAGCATCCGTCTGACCGATGCCGGCGAGGCCTATGTGCGTTTTGCCCGGTTGGCCCTGCAGGACCTGGAGGCGGGCAAGCGGGCGATGCACGATGTGCAGGATCTGAGTCGCGGCAGTCTGCGCCTGGCCATGACGCCGACCTTCACGGCGTACCTCATTGCGCCGCTGTTGCATCGCTTCCACAGTCTTTACCCGGGTATCACCCTGAGTGTCGAGGAAATGACCCAGGATCGCCTGGAGGCCGCGTTGGCCGAGGACCGGCTGGATATCGGCATTGCCTTTACCGGGATGCACCTGGCGGATATCCAGGGTGAAGCGCTGTTCAGCGAAACCTTGAGCCTGATGGTGGGTGCGGCTCATCCGCAGGCGACGGGCAAGACCCTCACTGCCGATGAGCTGGAGCGGCAGTCGCTGGTCCTGCTCAGCCAGGATTTCGCCACGCGCCAGCACATCGACCTGTATTGCCGTCAGCACGGTATCGTGCCGCGCATCGCCATCGAGGCCAACTCTATCAGTGCGATTGTCGAACTGGTCCGTCGCGGTCAGTTGGCGACGATCCTGCCGGCGGCCATTGCCCTCGAACAGCCGGGGCTGGTGGCGCTGGAGCTGACGCCGGGGTTGCCACAACGCACGGTGGCCCTGCTCAGTCGCCGGGGGGCCTGGCGCAGTGCGGCCTGCCAGGCGTTCGCGAGGCTGGCGGGGCAGTGGCGCAATGTTTAGTCATTGCACATGCAAGCTTCTTCAAAACTGAATTTAATCACCCGGGTGCTCGTGTGAGGCTGGCGGTCTCAGGTTTATCGCGGCAGGTATATGGACGATTGGCTCGGCGGGATCGGCTACGCAGCAGGGACGGGCGCCTCGACGCCTGGTGTCCGCTCGCGGCGGCGTCCGCTGTTGCGTGCCTCTCCGAGCCTGGTGGCCTTGCCTTCCGAGTTGGCCTTCTGGGCGCTATGGCATTGCCGTCACGCGCGCCCGCCGGATGTCGGTTTTCCCCGTTGAGTTTTTTCATTGATCGCCATTGGCCTGCCCTGGCCGTTGCGATCGACCCGGTGGGCGCGTGCGCGCCTGCCCGACGCGGAAGACGAGAATCCCATGAGTGTTGCCTGCCCAGCCTTTGCCTGTACCGAAGAAGCCCTGAGTTTTCTGGAGCTCAACCCCGATATCGAGATGTTCGAGCTGTTCATCCTCGACAACAACGGCGTCCCCCGCGGCAAGTTGTTGCACCGCGACGAACTGCTGGCGGTCTATGTCAGTGGCCGCCCGCTGCCCAGCACCATTCTCGGTCTGACCATCAACGGCGATGATGTGGAGAACTCCGGCCTGGTCTGGGAGGTGGGGGATATCGATTGCCGTGCCTATCCCTTGAGTGGCAGCTTGCAGCGCATGCCCTGGCGGTTGATCCCGACCGCGGCGGTGCAGGTCAGCATGCACCCCAGCGAGGGGCTGCCGGCGACGGTAGCCGATCCGCGGCATCTGCTGGCCAGGGTAATCGATGGGCTCAAGGCCGACGGCTACCACCCGGTGATGGCGGCGGAGCTGGAGTTCTATCTGCTCGACCAGAAGCGTGACAGCCAGGGTCGGCCGCAGCCGGCCCGCGACGCTGACGGTGGACGTCCGAACACTACCCAGGTCTACGGTCTGCGGGAGCTGGAGCAGATCGAGCCGTTCCTCGCCGACCTCTACAGTGCCTGCAAACTCCAGGGTATTCCGGCGCGTACGGCGATCTCCGAGTACGCTCCGGGCCAAGTCGAGATTACCCTGGAACACCGCACCGATGCCTTGCAGGCGATGGACGAGGCGGTGCGTTACAAGCGCCTGGTCAAGGGCGTGGCGCACAAACACGGAATGATTGCCTGCTTTATGGCCAAGCCGTTCGACGATCTGGCCGGTACCGGTATGCACATGCACGTCAGCCTGGCGGACGCGGCGGGTAACAATCTGTTCGCCAGCGAAGCCGGCGACGGCACGCCGCTGCTCAAACAGGCGGTGGGCGGCATGCTTGCGACCCTGCTCGATGCGTTGCTGATGTTTTGCCCGAATGCCAACTCCTACCGGCGTTTCCAGAGCAACAGCTATGCACCGCTGGCGGCGACCTGGGGTGTCGACAACCGCACCGTGAGCCTGCGAGTACCGGGCGGACCGGCCTTTTCGCGGCATATCGAGCACCGCATCTGCGGCGCCGATGCCAACCCCTATCTGGCAGCGGCGGCGATTCTCGCGGGGATTCATCGCGGGATTCGCGAGCGCCTTGACCCCGGTGCGCCGGTCGAAGGCAACGGCTACGCCCAGGCCGGCAAGCGCCTGCCCACCGACTGGTTGACCACCCTGCGCGCCCTGGAAGAATCCGCCTGGGCACGGGAAGCGTTTGGCCGTGAGTTCCTCGGGGTCTACCTGGCGGTCAAGCGCGCCGAATACCGGCAGTTCATGGGCGAGGTCGGTGAGCAGGACTGGCGCTGGTATTTGCAGCAGGCGTGAATGACGGTCCGGTAATCTGTTGAACAATAAGGGCGGGAATTTTTCACGAAATATTGATGCGTGCCTGACTAAGGTTCGAAGCGTTGTCGAGCGAGTGTTTTGGGCTCCCGGCACCCCCTCAAACCGATCCCGTGTGTTCGACCCGCCCGGCACAGGTCCACCCCCGAGAGTTTGCAAGTCATGCCTGCGCAGCCACCCTCAACCGATGAGCTTGAACTTGCCCGCCAGCATGCACGCGAGCATGCCCGGGCTCGCCTGGAGAAGTCTCCCCACGGCCTGATCCGGCGCCTGGGGTTGGCGCGGGAAAAACAGTGGGTGCGCCAGGCGCTGAAGCTGGCCGGCGAGCCCGGCTTGGTCCTCGATCTGCCCAGCGGTACCGGACGTTTCTGGCCGGTGCTGGCCGAGCGCGGCAACCGGGTGATCCTCGCGGCCGACCCTTCGCAGGAAATACTGGATCAATGCGCGGTCCATCATCCCGTCGATCTGCTCCAACGGGTCAGGACCTTTCAAAGCTCGGTGTTTGCCATCGGCTTGCCTGAGAATGCGGTGGACTGCATTTTCTGTATGCCGTTGTTCCAGCATCTGGGCGACAGAGAGCACCGGCTGGTGATCCTGCGTGAGTTCCACCGGGTCAGCCGCGACACCGTGATCCTCTCGTTATGGATGGACGGCAAGGTCATGGCCTGGCATCGGCGGCGTCAGGCTCAGGCGTATGGCCAGGACTCGCAACGCGTGCTGTTCGGCAAGGCGCTGGTCGAAGGGGAATTCCGCGAAGCCGGCTTTGACATCATTGGTCACCGCGACTTCTTTCCGGGTTACGCCATGCGTCGCCTCTATGTGCTGCGCAAGAACAGTTGATCCTGGCGTGAACACTTCAAATCGCTAAGTAAGACTATTCTTTTCGTTCAGTCAGCTCTTTCGTCTCGGCACTTGCAGAGTGAGTGCTCGCAAACCCCGGTGGCGAGATATACTGCGTGCCATTCTTCAAGGGAGAGCCGTGTGGCCATCGATATTCACTGGATTCGCGACAACGATAGCCTCGGTCGGCATTGCGCCCAATGGCAACAGTTACCCTTTGTTGCCCTCGACACCGAATTCATGCGGGTCGACACCTTTTATCCGATTGCCGGACTGATCCAGATCGGTGACGGCGAGCGTGCCTACCTGATCGACCCCCTGACCATCGATCAGTGGCGGCCCCTGGCGGCGTTGCTCGAAGACCCGGCCGTGGTCAAGGTCGTGCACGCCTGCAGTGAAGACCTCGAAGTGCTGTTGCGCCTGACCGGCAGCCTGCCGGTGCCGCTGTTCGACACCCAGCTTGCCGCCGCCTACCTGAACCTCGGTTTTTCCATGGGCTATTCGCGCCTGGTGCAGGAAGTCCTGGGTATCGAGCTGCCCAAGGGTGAGACCCGTTCGGACTGGTTGCAGCGTCCGCTGTCGGAAACCCAGGTCAGCTACGCCGCCGAAGACGCCGTGCACCTGGCCGAGGTCTACACCCGCCTGCGCCCGAAGCTGTCGGACGACAAGTACGCCTGGGTCCTGGAAGACGGCGCGGAACTGGTGGCCAACCTGCGTCGCGAGGTCGACCCCTACGAGGTCTATCGCGAGGCGAAGCTGGCCTGGAAGCTGTCCCGTGCGCAATTGGTCGTGCTGCGCGAGCTGTGCGCCTGGCGCGAACGCGAAGCCCGCGCCCGCGATCTGCCGCGTAACCGGATCATCCGCGAGCACTCCTTGTGGCCGTTGGCCAAGAGCCAGCCGGACAACCTGGTGGCCCTGGCCCGCATCGAGGACATGCACCCGCGTACCGTGCGCCAGGATGGCGAGTTCCTGCTGGAGCTGATCAAGCAGGCCGGTAGCGCGCCAATCGACCAATGGCCACCGGCGGTGCCCGAGCCCTTGCCGATCGAAGCCTCGGCGCTGGTCAAGCGCCTGCGTGCCCTCGGTCAGGCCGAAGCCGAACGCCTGGGCGTTGCGCCGGAATTGATGCTGCGCAAGAAAACCCTGGAAGCGCTGATCAAGAGCGGCTTTCCCCATGGACCTTACCAATTGCCCGATTCGCTGCGTGGCTGGCGCCGCGAGTTGATGGGCCAGGCGCTGCTCGACAGCCTGGCCACTGCCGGAGAACAGCCTTGAAACGTATTTGCTCCATCTACAGAAGCCCGCGTCGGAACGAGATGTACCTCTACGTGCTCAAGAGCGATGCTCTGGAGCGCGTTCCGGAAAATCTGCTGCTGGCCTTCGGTAAACCGCATCATGCCTTCGACCTGGTCCTGACACCCGAGCGCACGCTGTCGCGCGAAGATATCCACCAGGTGCTGGAGAACCTCGAGAAGCAGGGCTATCACCTGCAGATGCCGCCGGCCGAAGACGAATACATCGAACATTTGCCCGAAGAGCTGTTGCGGCGCAATGATCCGATCTGACGGACATCTCTGAGTGCTCTGTCCGGAGTGCTCGACTCAAATGGACTGTATTTTCTGGCAGTGGCCGATGACGATGGAGCGAACTCCGTCGGCGGCTGCCTGCACTGTTTTTGAAAGGTTTGAACCATGCGCGTTCTGATTGCCGAACACGACCACGCCCTCTATGCCAGCTTGCTGCAGCAGATGGCCCCGGAACTTGAAGTCATGACCAGCAGCGATTCGGCCACGCTGTCGAGCATGGCGGCCGATTGCCCGGTCTGGCTGGGGCAGCCGGACCTGTTGGCAACCCTGTTGCGTCAGGGGCACGGCCCCCGGTGGTTGCAATCGACCTGGGCCGGTGTCACCCCGCTGCTGGCCGAGGGCCTGCCACGGAACTACCGACTGACTCGTGCGGTGGGGATTTTTGGCCAGGTGATGGCCGAGTATGTGCTGACCTATATGCTGGGGCATGAGCGTGAGGTCCTGGCCCGCCTGGTCAGCCAGGTCGAGCGCAAGTGGGACAACCGCATGGGCCAGAGCCTGGCGGGGCGCAAGGTGCTGATTGTCGGCGCCGGAGATATCGGCCAGAGCGTTGCGCAGTTCCTGCAACCCTTTGGGGTCGAGTTGTATGGTATTGCCAGTACCGCGCGGGAGCAGGCACCGTTTATCGAGGTGGCGGCGCTCGAAGCCCTGGGTGAGTGGGTTGGCAAGGTGGACTATGTGATCAACCTGTTGCCGAACACGCCCAATACCCATGATCTGTACGATGCGGCGTTGTTCAAGCGCTTCAAGCCTACCGGCCTGTTTATCAACGTCGGGCGCGGCGTGGCGGTGGTCGATGCGGACCTGGTGGAGGCTTTGAAGGAAGGGCATCTGGCGGGGGCAGTGATCGATGTCTGCCGGCAGGAGCCGTTACCGCAGCGTCATCCGTTCTGGACGGCCTGGGGGTTGTTGTTGACCGGGCACAGTTCGGCACCGACTTCGCCGGGGATGATGGTGCAGTTGTTTGTCGAAAACCTGCGGGCCTATCAGGCCGGGGAAGCGTTGCGCGGGGAAGTGGATTTCGAGCGCGGGTATTGATGGTCCCGGTTTGCAGGGCTGGCCAGGCACCTTGTAGGAGCATGGCCAGCCAGCGAAGGGGCCTTCAAGATCGCTAAAAGCTTCGCGGGCAAGCCCTGCTCCTACAGTCCGCGGTGGAGCGGAACTGCGAGGGTTACAGGCTGAAATCGCCTTCAGCCACCAGCGTGCTCAGCGGCTGGCGTGGGCTTGGGGTTTCGCGGGCCTGCAGGTAATCCGGCAGGCTCGCCTTGTCGCCCAGCTTGCCGATGGCCACTGCCGCATGCAGTGCATAACCTTCTGGAATCTTCAGCTCGCGGCGGGTCAGTTCCTGATCGAAGCCGGCCATGCCGTGGCTGTGCCAGCCGCTGTTGCTGGCTTGCAACGCCAGATGGCCCCAGGCCGAGCCGGTGTCGAAGGTGTGCCACAGCGCCGGGGTTTCTTCGCTGGCGCCGGGAGCGGTGAAGGTGGTTTTCGAAATCACGATCACCAGGGCCGAGGCGTGTTGCGCCCAACCACGGTTGAATTCGTTCAGCAGGCCAAGGAAACGTTCCCAGTTCGGCGTGTCGCGGCGGGCGTAGAGAAAGCGCCAGGGTTGCGAGTTATAGGCCGAAGGCGCCCAGCGGGCCGCTTCGAAAAAGCTCAGCAGGGTTTGTTCCGGGATGCTCTCGCCGGTAAAGGCGCGCGGCGACCAGCGCTGGGTGAACTGGGGATCGATCGGGTGATCGGCGATGCGTGGGTTGATGCTCATGGCACAGTCCTGACTGGGGAAAATTAGCGAGAAAGCTACTGCGCCGCAGGCGGCCTGACAAGCCTTGTTCAACCGATAGTCGCCGACGCTTGGCCGCAAAGGCTTGGCGCACTAGACTGGCGGCCTTTTCACTCCCCGATGCAGATGTCTGAACCATGGCCGCGAAAGTCGAACCCTTCTGGAAACGCAAGACCCTCGAGCACCTCGATCAGGAGGAATGGGAGTCGCTGTGCGACGGTTGCGGCCTGTGCTGTCTGCAAAAGCTCGAGGACGAAGACGACAACAGCGTCTATTACACGCGCATTGCCTGCAAGCTCCTGGACCTGAAAACCTGCCAGTGCACCGACTACGCCAAGCGTCGCGACTCGGTGCCGGACTGTATCCAGCTCACCCCGGGCCAGGCCGACCAGTTCAAGTGGTTGCCGCCGACCTGTGGTTATCGCCTGGTCAGCGAAGGCAAGGACCTGCCGCTCTGGCACCATCTGGTCTGCGGTGACCGCGACGTGGTGCACCACGAGCGGATTTCCCAGTCCGGGCGCATGCTTGCCGAAGGCAGCGTGCCGGAAGAGGACTGGGAAGATCATCTGATTTTCCGCGCCGGCTGATGTCCGCCAACCCCGAGGAACTCCATGTCGTTACCTTGCAGGCTGCCGGCGTTCCTGCTGCTGATGGTGTTCAGCGGGCTGGGTTGGGCCGGGAAAAAAGTCGACCTGGACTATCGGGTGCGTCTGTTGCCCCAGAGCGACCAGGCTGAGGTGCGCCTGACCCTGGCGCAGGGTTCGGCGGTGCGTAGCCTGGATTTCGATCTCGGCAACCAGGATTACTACAGTGACTTCATGGCCGACGGGCAGTGGCAACTGAGCTCCGGGTCTACGCCGGACAGCCGCCGTGGTGTCTGGCATCCGGCATCGGGCAAGGCCAGCCTGAGCTATCGGGTCAGTCTCAACCATCCACGTAGCAACGGCACGTTCGAGACGCGGATGACGCCGACCTGGGCACTGTTGCGAGGCGAGGACCTGGTACCGCCGGCCCATCTGGATCAGCACGACGGCACCGAACTGGTCTCGCGCCTGGAATTCGAATTGCCCGGCGGTTGGAAAAGCGTCGAGACCGCCTGGCCGCGTATCGGCAAGCAGCGCTTTCGTATCGACAACGTTTCACGCCTGTTCGACCGGCCGGTCGGCTGGATACTGGCCGGCGACCTGGGCAGCCGGCGGACCCGCCTGGGTGAAACCGATGTCACGGTCGCGGCGCCTCGGGGCGAAGGCATGCGGCGCATGGATGTGCTGACGCTGCTGACCTTCGTCTGGCCCAAGCTGCAGGAAGTGTTTCCGCGCAATCCCGGAAAGTTGCTGGTGGTCGGGGCCGGGGAGTCGATGGCCCATGGCAGCCAGGCGGGTCGCGATTCGATCTACCTGCACAGCACCGCCCCGCTGATCAGCGAGTCCGGGGACAGTGCCTTGGTGCGCGAGCTGGTTCATGTGTTCGGGCGGATCAATGACAGCCAGCACAGTGACTGGGTCGGCGAAGGCCTGGCTCAGTATTACGCGATCGAGTTGTTGCGCCGTGCCGGTGGGATGAGCGAGGAACGTTACCAGGCGTTGCAGGTGCGCTTGACCCGGCTCAGTCGCAAGGTCGGCACATTGCGGGGGGAACAGGTGGACAGGGCGACGGTGGCACGGGCGGTGTTGCTGTTGCAGGAGCTGGATCGCGAGATTCGCCAGCAGACCGATGGCAAGCGTTCCCTCGATGATGTCAGCCGGGCGGCGATGCGCCTGGATACCGTCAGCACCGAGGAATTTATCCAGCTGTGCGAAAGCGTGATGGGTGAGCCGTCGAAGGTGCTGGCGAGCGGGCTGCTGAAGTAAAGCCTAGAACTTCGGACCGGAACGGGTGTTGTTACCCTTGGCCAGGCGGTCGTACAGCACCACATTGACCGTCGCCGCCAGGTTCATGCAACCGGTGGTCGGGATATACACCACGTCTTCGCACCAGTCGCGGATGTCCTTGTCCAGCGAGCCGTCTTCCGGGCCGAAGATATACAGCGCCCGATCCGGATGGGTGTATTCGGGCAACGAGCGCGCACCTTCTACCAGTTCGACGGCCACTGGCACGCAGCCCAGGGGCAGGATTTTCTTCAGGTCGTCGATGCCGATCAGCGGAATGTCCTGGTGGACTTTCTTGGTGTCGGTGACAAAGTCCCGCGCCCGCTCGTAGCGTTTGCCGGTGTAGAACACCGAAGCCACGCCGTAGCAGCCAGCCGCACGCATCACCGAGCCGACGTTCTCCGGTGACTTGGGGTTATACAAACCAATGCAGCTGTACCTTTTGTTTGCCACGAGCCGGGTGCCTTCCAGGAAAAAGACGCGATTATACCGGCATCTCCGTCAGCTCGTGGTGTCGGGATAGTTCGAAGGGAACAGCGCCCGTCGGGTTTGCTCGTCGTTGACTTGCTTGAAGGCGTGGCTCTTGCCCACTTGGCGGGCGCGGGCCACGGCTGGCCGCGCGTCGATGCGCTGGAACCAGGCCGACAGATGGGGGTAGGCCGCCAATGGCGATTCTTCGCCTTTGAGCACGCGGGCAGCCCGATCGATCCAGCCCCAGGCCGAGATGTCGGCAATCGTATAGCTGTCACCGACGATATAGCTGCGCCCGGCCAGGTGCCGGTCAAGTACCCGGTAGTGCCGCTCGGCTTCACGGCGATAACGATTGATGGCGTAAGGGATGCTTTCCGGGGCCGAGTGCTGGAAGTGCACCGCCTGGCCGGAAAATGGTCCCAGGCCCGTGCCGATAAACATCATCCACGACAGCAGTTCGCCCCGATCGCCGGGTTCACCGCCGAGCAGTCCGGTCTTTTCACTCAGGTACAGCAGGATCGCGTTCGAGTCGAACACCCGGACTTCGCGGCCGTTCGGGCCTTCGGTATCGAGGATTGCCGGAACCTTGCCGTTGGGATTGATTGCCAGGAACTCCGGGCTGTGCTGCTCGCCCTTGCTGGTATCGACCGGAACCAGCTCGTAGGGCAGCGCCGTTTCTTCAAGAAACAGGGCGACTTTGGCCGGATTGGGCGTCGGGTGGAAAAAGAAACGGATCATGTCGAAAGGTCCTGGCAGATGTTTTGGATCGAGTGTTATAAAATAGGACGAAACGCTGGCGCGTGGCAATCGTCGTTTGTTTCAACGAATATCTGCGCTACTTCAATTTGAATCCATGTGTGAGTTATGGCGCGACCAAGAGAATTTGACGAGGCCAGGGCAATGGAGGCGGCGATCCGCTGCTTCTGGGCCCGTGGCTACGAGGCCACCTCCGTACGGGATCTGGCGCTGGCCATGGGGATTACCGGGGCCAGCCTGTACAACGCCTTCGGTGACAAGCGCGCGCTCTTCGGCCTGGCCCTCGATCACTACATCAAGCGCGGCTTCTGCGAGCGTTCCGTGCGCCTGGAGCAGCAACTGCCGCCCCGCGAAGCCATCCAGACGTTCTTCAACGAGATCATCGAACTGTCCCTGAGCGATCCTGAGCACAAGGGCTGTTTCATCGTCAACGCGGCCCTTGAGGTGGCGCCCCACGATCCGGAGTTCAAGGCGGTACTGGCCAAGGTCCAGGAGGGGATGGAGAGCTTTTTCCGGCGCTGTATCAGTGCCGGCCAGGCCCAGGGCAGCATCAATGCGTCACAGCCGGCGGAGGATCTGGCGCGTATGTGCCTGGCGGTGCTGATGGGACTGCGGGTGCTGGCCCGCTCAAGGCCGGAACGGGAATTGCTGGAAGGGCTGGTGCGACCGGTCTTTGGGTTATTGAAATAGTGCGTCTACGAGGGGAATCGCATGATTGAGCTCTACTACTGGGCTACGCCAAACGGCCACAAGATCACAATGTTCCTGGAGGAGGCGGGTCTTGAGTACCGTATCCATCCCGTGGATATCGGCGCCGGCGACCAGTTCAAGCCGGAGTTCCTGGCGTTTTCGCCGAACAACCGCATGCCGGCGATCATCGACACCGCGCCCGCCGATGACGGCGAGCCGATCACGGTGTTCGAGTCGGGGGCGATCCTGCTGTACCTGGCGGAAAAGACCGGGCAGTTCCTGCCCGCCGATGTGCGTGGGCGCAAGACCGTGACCGAGTGGCTGTTCTGGCAGATGGGCGGCCTGGGGCCGATGGCCGGGCAGAATCACCATTTCGGGCTGTATGCGCCGGAAAAAATACCCTACGCCATCAACCGTTATGTCAATGAGACCAACCGTCTCTACGGTGTGCTCGACCGTCGGTTGCAAGGGCGTGAGTTCATTGCTGGCGAGCATTATTCGATCGCCGACATGGCCTGCTATCCCTGGGTAGCGCCGTGGCAGCGTCAGCAACAGAATATCGAGGATTTCCCGGATCTGAGTCGCTGGCTCCACGCTATCGAACAACGTCCGGCGACATTGCGCGCCTATGCCCGGGGGGAGCCGTATTCGCGGCGTGCCACGGAGACGGAAGACGGCAAGAAAATCCTCTTCGGCCAGACCGCCAAGGGCCCGGCCGCCTGAGGCTCAACCCGGTTAGTGCGGGCGAGAGCTCGCTTGCTCGCGCAGCACCGGGACGAATTGGTGTTGCACCAGGCGCTCGATCAATTCGACATCGGCCTCGGGGCTGAGGTCTTTCGCGCTGCCAGAGGTGCCGGTGGCCTCCAGCTCCAGCACGCTGTCTGGTGTCTTCTGCAGCAGCAGATAGTCGGCGCCGCAATTGCCGCAGAACACATGGTCGCCTGCGCGGTGCGCGCGCTTGAGTACCACCGTCGGTCCGCACATGCCGCAGTGCCGCAGGGGAATGCCCTGGTCGGTATGGCCGATGATCGGGCTCAAGACACCCGGCTCCCCCAACTCGATAAACAAGGCGCCGAAGTGCGCATCGAACTGGCTCCCCAGGTTCTTGCCGATGATCTGCAATGCCTGTGCCTGCGGCATGCCCGCACGATAGGGGCGGGTGCTGGTCATGGCATCAAAGGCGTCGCAGATACCGACGATGCTCGCCAGGTGCGGAATCTCGCCGGCCTTGAGCCCCAGGGGATAACCCCGGCCATCCGGCATTTCGTGGTGCAGGCGCACGGCATCTTCCACCAGCGTGGCCAGGGGGTGGGCATGCAGCAGCCTGAAGCCGATATCGGGGTGGGTCTTGATCACGGCGTACTCCTCGTCGCTCAAGGGGCCGGGCTTGCGCAGCACAGCGTCGGGAATACCAACCTTGCCCAGGTCATGGACAAAACCGCCCAGGGCGATCCGCGCCACTTCCTCCACCGCGAAGCCGGCTTTTTTCGCCAGCAACTCGCAAAACTGCGCCACTCGCCACAGATGTCCGCCGGTATAGGGATCACGCGCCTCCACCACCCAGGCCATCACCAACAGGCTCGACAACAACTCCTGTTCCGGACGCGAAACCTGCGCCGGTTGGCGGGCGCCCAGCAGATTTTGAATCAGTTGGTTCAGTTTCATCGAAGACGCTCTCGGTACAGGAATAAAGGAGGAAGTCGCATACACTGGTACTTTGCCCTGTTGAGAAGGTATAGGGCTTTAAATTACAAACGTTTGAAAAAATCTTGGCCTTGTGTTTTAGATCGTTCGATTTAGAATGCCTGGCATCTCGACGTGCCTCAAGGCATTTGGCGCATTGCCTCGCCGGTTGACGGCTTCACAGGAGAGTTCGTTATGGTCGCTGACTGGTTGATGGGCGCTTCGGTACGTCGCAAGTTGACCCTGGGGTTTGGCATCGTGTTGCTGCTCACGGCGCTGCTGAGTGCGATTGCCTGGTACAGCATCGGGCAACTGACGATGCGCAGCGAGGCGTTGGTGGACAGTGTCTCGCTGGACACCCAGATCGCCGCCGTGCGCCTGCAGGAAAACGAATTCGACCGCACCGGGCAAAGCGCGGCGGTGGATGCCTATGCCGGGCAGATGCAGGCGTTGTATGCCGGTGTCGACAAGCTGCAGATGAGCCTGGAAACCGACGCACAGACGACTCTCACACGTATCCGCGAGGTGGCCCGGGCCTATCAACAGAGTTTTGCCGAGTTCGTCGCGGCCCGACGCCAGGCCCGGGAAGCGGAAAAGGCCATGGTGCCGGTGATGGAGACTATCGCCGAGCAGTTGACGCGTTTGCGTACCCAACTCTTCCAGCAGATGCGCAGCGATCCGGCGGTCACCATCGATCAGGCGCAGGCGGTGGCCGAGCTGCAATGGCTGATGGCGCAATTGCGCGATCAGGTGCGTTTGTATATCGCCGATCCACAACCCGAGGCGCAGTTGCGCGTTTCGCAGATGGCCGACCGCATTCGCGTGCAGGGCAACGACTTGTACGGGCAACTGCCGGGTGATGCTTTGCAGACACCCTTGCTGGGCGCGTTGCAGGCGGCGGTGATCTACCAGGATCGGGTCGTGGACTTCAGCGCCAGCGTGCTCAAGAGCCAGCAGGCCAAGCAGGCGATGCTGGCGCAGGCGGGTGACTTGCAGCAACTGAGTGCAGCGGTCTATCAACTGCAACTACAGGGACGCGCTCACGATGTACGGATGGCCCGTGGCGAGCTGCTGCTGGCGGGCGGGTTGGCGCTGTTGCTGGGCTTGCTGTCCGCCTGGGCCATGACCCGGCAGATCGTTCCGCCGCTCAAGCGGACCCTGACCCTGGCCCGGCAGATCGCCTCGGGCGACCTGACCGGTAACCTGGAAAGCCATCGGCGTGACGAACTGGGGCAGATGATGACGGCCATGCGGGAAATGGCCGGGCACCTACGCCAACTGATCGGCAGCATCGGCGCAGGCACGCGTCAACTGACCCAGGCCGCCGAAGGCTTGTCGACGATCACCGCCCATAGCAGCGCGGGAGTCTCGCAGCAGCGCCAGCAGACCGAAGAGGTTGCCGGCGCCATGGGTGAAATGGTCGACAGTGCCCAGCATATCGCCCGTAACGCGCAGCAGGCCTCGGAGGCGGCGCAGGCGGCCGAGCGGCGCAGCGTCGAGGGCAACCGCGTGGTGACCCAGGCGATCGAGCACTTTGAAGCCTTGGTACTCAACGTCGATCGTTCCGCCCTGGCGATGGAGCGTCTGCGTGAAGACGGTGAACGTATCGGCGGGGTGTTCGGGGTGATCCGCGAGGTGGCGGAGCAGACCAATCTACTGGCCCTCAACGCCGCCATCGAAGCGGCTCGCGCAGGTGACGCCGGGCGGGGCTTTGCAGTGGTGGCCGATGAGGTGCGGGCGCTGGCCCAGCGTACCCAGCGTTCCACCGAGGAAATCGAGGGGTTGATCGCGGCCCTGCATGGCGGT
Source organism: Pseudomonas gingeri (assembly GCF_013385425.1). Lineage (GTDB taxonomy): Bacteria > Pseudomonadota > Gammaproteobacteria > Pseudomonadales > Pseudomonadaceae > Aquipseudomonas > Aquipseudomonas gingeri_D. The sequence goes on from NZ_JACAQA010000005.1 coordinate 524,456, forward strand.
ACCGAACAGGCCACGGCGATCATGCGCCAGAGCCAGGACATGAGCCTGTCCAGTGTGATCCTGGCCCGTGAGGCCGGTGGCGTGCTCAGTGAAATTCGCCAGTCGGCGTCGTTGATCCAGTCGATGAACTCACAGATTGCCACGGCTGCCGATCAGCAAACCCGCGCCTGCGAACAGATCAGCGGCAATCTGGCCCGCGTGCGCGATATCGCCGACGAATCGGCGCAGTCAAGTGCCCGCACGGCGACGGCGAGCCTTGAACTGTCGCGCCTGGGTGGCGACCTGAACGTGCTGGTTCAGCGATTCACGGTGTAGCTTTTACTCGTCTTTCTTCATCAACCCGGCCAGCGCCGCGAACGGGTTGTGGGTGGCCTTGGCGATCTTCGGGCTGCTCAGGGAGCCGTCGCCGAAGTATTGCTGGTCGGTGTAGCGCGAGTGCTCGTTGTCATGGCAGAACAGGCACAGCAGTTCCCAGTTGGAACCGTCCTGCGGGTTGTTGTCATGGTTGTGGTCGCGGTGGTGCACGGTAAGCTCGCTCAGGCGCTTGCCGGAAAATTCACGGGCGCAGCGACCACACACGTGCGGATACATCTTCAGCGCCTTGTCGCGATAGCCCATCTCTTTATCGCGTTTCGCATCGGCCAGGATGCGGTCCAGCTTGGCGGTATGGGAGGGAGGGTTGGCCGAACTCATGGGGTCACCTTGTCGAATAGGTTAATGACGGTTATGCGGCAAAGTTTAGCTCAGTTCTTGAGCTTCTCGGCGATCCAGATGGTGTGGCGCGTGCCCTTGTTGCCGTGGGCATAGACCTGGACTTCCTCGGCCTTGAAGCCGGCCTTGCGCAGCTTGTCGCTGAAGTGGCTGTCGGCGCTGGCCGACCACACCGCCAGCACGCCCTTGGGCCGCAGGGCCTTGGCACAGGCGCTCAGGCCGCCCGCCGAGTAGAGCCAGCTGTTGGCTCTCTGGGTCAGGCCTTCGGGGCCGTTGTCGACATCGAGCATGATCGCATCAAAGCCGTTGGGCTCGGCCTGCAGGACCTTGGCCACGTCTTCCAGGCGGATCACCGTGCGCGGGTCATCCAGCGGCCGGCCGGCTTTTTCCCCCAGCGGACCGCGGTTCCATTCGACGACGCCGGGCACCAGTTCCGCGACCACGACTTCGGCGGTCTTGCCCAGGTGCTTGAGGGCCGCGGCCAGGGTGAAGCCCATGCCGAGGCCGCCGATCAGCACCCGCGATTGCGGCCGGCCGGCGACCTTGCGGCAGGGAATTTCCGCCAGGGCATCTTCGGAGCCGTGCATGCGGGTGTTCATCAATTGCCCGCCGTCACCGCCCTGGATCTTGATCACGAAGTCTTCGCCATACTCGAACAGGCACAGGGCACCGCCGTTTTCAGGAATCGGAGCGGTGTCCAGCAGAACGAAACGTTTCATGGAAATCTCATTGGGAGGGGCAAAATAGCCGCGTTGCGAGTAGCCTGATGGCAGACAGAGAAGTCTGGCAACGGAGCCATTGATGAAACGCGCTATTGTAGCGGTCATTGCATTGACCGCGCTTACCATTACCACGGTACGGGCCGAGGATCTCTCGCCGATACCGGTCACGCCGAAACCGGGAGCGCCGAGCACGGCCACCCCGACGCCGTCCCCGCAGATCACCCCGCGCACACCGCCAAAACCCGGCGAGCCGCTGCCCAGCATCGAGTTGCCGCAGCCGCCCAAGGACCAGACCCAACCGGGTCCGGAACAGAACGACAAGACGGACAAGAACGATAAAAGCGACAAGACGGATAAGGCGAAGGAGACCTCCAGCTAGATCTGTTGCGAGAGCAGTTGGCCGTCCGCCATGCGCAGTCGCCTGGACAGCGCAATGGCGATGGCACGGATGATCTTGGCGGCGATCTTCGGCGCATCGTTGAGCATCTTTTCCAGGGAATCCTTGCCCAGGTTGAGCAACTGGCAATCACTGGCGGCCACGCAACTGGCCGAGCGCCGCTCGCCATCGAGCACCGCCATCTCGCCAAAGGCTCTACCGGCGCGCAGGGTGGCGATCACCACCGGTTGACCCTCGGCGTTGCTCTTCTGCACATTCACGCTGCCGTAGTGAATGATGCACATGAAGGTCCCGGCATCCCCCTCATTGAAGATGGCTTCGCCCTTGGCGACGCTGCTGATGCTGAAATAGCCGGCAGCGGCGAGGCAATCCGCCGGCAGCAGGCTGGCGAACAAACCGCTGTCCATCAGCATGTCGCGGATTTCGTTATTCAGTAAGGTCGGTTCTGACATGGCTCACGGTCTTTTCTTGTTGCCTGTTGTTCTGTGCGGGCATTAAAGCCCGGCGGCCCAGGGTTAAGACAAGGGGGCCGGGCAGAGTTCCTCAGACCAGGCCGAGAACCTTGAACACGAAGGCGTATTCGAGGGCTACGTCACGTAATCCCTGATAACGACCGCTCATGCCACCATGGCCAGCGTCCAGTTCGGTCTTGAGCAAGAGTAGATGCTCGTCGGTTTTCGTGGCGCGCAGTTTCGCTACCCACTTGGCCGCTTCCCAGTATTGCACGCGACTGTCGTTGTAGCCGGCGATCACCAGGGCGGCCGGGTAGGCCTGGGCGCGGACGTTTTCATACGGTGCGTAGGCCTTGATCCGCGCGTACACCTCGGGCTCCTCGGGGTTGCCCCATTCGTCGTATTCGGTGACGGTCAGCGGCAGGTCCGGGTCGAGCATGGTGTTCAGCACATCGACGAACGGCACTTCGGCGATGGCGGCCTGGAACAGCTCCGGGCGCTGGTTGAGCACGGCACCGATCAACAGGCCGCCGGCACTGCCGCCGCTGATGGCCAGTTGTTTCGAGGTGGTCAGGCCTTCGGCGATCAGGTGCTCGGCGCAGGCGATAAAGTCGTCGAAGGTGTTCTGCTTGTGCGCCTGCTTGCCGGCGCGATACCAGGCTTCACCCAGTTCGCCGCCGCCACGCACATGGGCGATGGCGAAGGCCATGCCGCGTTCCAGCAGGCTCAGGCGGGCGTGGGAAAACCACGGATCGAGGCTTTCGCCGTAGGCGCCGTAGCCGTAGAGATAGAGCGGGGTGGCCTGGCCTTGCAGTTCGCGCTTGACCACCAGGCTGATGGGTACCTGGGTACCGTCCGCGGCGGTGGCCCAGAGACGCTGGCTGACGTAGGCGTCGGGGTCGAAATCGCCCAGCACCGGGGTCTGCTTGAGGACGCTCTGTTCGCCGCTGGCCAGGGTCAGTTGGCGGATCTGGGCCGGCCGATTGAGGGCCTCGTAACGCAGGCGGATGGTCTGGCTGGTGAATTCCAGGCTGTCCTGCACGTAGAGGCTGTAGGCGGCATCCGGCAGGTGCACGCGATAGCTCGGCAGGCCCTGGGGGCGCACTTCGATGATCGGCAAGCCACCTTCACGCAGGCTCAGGCACAGGGCCGAGGCGTTCAGGGTCAGGCCTTCGAGCATCACCTGGTCGTCGTGGGGCACCAGTAATTGCCAGTCGTCGCGGCCCGGTACGCCATGGTCCGGGGCGTGGAACAGGGCGAAGTTGATGCCGTCCTGGTTGCTGCGGATAAACCAGCTCCACTGTTCCTGGTGCTGGCCGTGGTCGACGAAGTACTCGTGGCCTTCGACCCGTGGCGCCAGGCAGGTAAAGGCCTGGGTCGGGGTATCGGCGTCCAGGGCCCAGGCTTCGCTGGTGGTCTTGCTGTTGAGCAGCACCACCAGTTGGCGTTCGGAACTGCTGCGGTAGCAGTGCAGGAAGAAGCGCCCGTCGGCTTCGTGCAGGACTTCCTCGGCCGTGCTGTCGCCGAGGCGGTGGCGGTACAGCTTGTGGGGCCGATGGGTGTCGTCCAGTTCGGCAAAAAACAGCGTCTGGCTGTCGTTGGCCCAGGTCATGCTGCCATCGCAGTCCTCGAACGGCAGTTCGCTGACCGCGCCGCTGTCGAGCTCCTTGACGTACAGGCGATAGACTTCTTCGCCGCTGGTGTCGAGGCTGTAGGCCAGGCGTTGGTGATCCGGGCTGACGCTGAAGGCACCGAGGGAGAAGAAGCCGCCCTTGGCCAGTATGTTGGGGTCGAGCAGCAGGGTTTCGGCGCTTTCATCCACCGTCAGACTGCCATCGGCCGGACGCGGGCAGCGGTAATGCCGCGGGTATTCGTCGCCGGCGGTGGTGCGGGTGTAGTACAGGAACGGTCCCCAGGGCGAGGGCAGGGACAGGTCGGTTTCGAGAATCCGCGCCTTGATCTCCTCGAACAGGCTTTCGCGCAGTTTGCCTTGATCGGCCAGTTGCGCTTCCTGGTAGCTGTTTTCGGCCTTGAGGTAGTCGAGCACGGCATCGCTGTCGCGTTCCTGCAACCAGGCGTAAGGGTCCGCGCCCGCGTCGCGGCGGGCAATCGGGGCGCTGTTGACGTTGCTATCGAAGGACATGGGCAACTCTCTGTTGGCTGATCGCTGACGGCGGGGCAGCCGGACCGGCGAAAAGCCGTTATCATAAGCGTCTACTTGCCAGCCTTGCCATGGACACCATGACCGAGAACGACTATTTGATCGCCTGGGGCTGCTACGCCTTCGCCGCCTTGGGCTGCTTGTTGGTGTGGTTTCGCCTGACCCGCTGGATCTGGCGCTGGCTGCGGGAGCCGCTGCGGGTGGTGATGGCGGTGCTGCTGTTCAGCCCGACCATTATCGACCCGGTGAAGGAAAAATTCGCCCCGGCGGTGGCCATTACAGCCCTGGACCTGATGTTCAAGGTCGGCAACAACGCCTGGCGCGCGGTTTCCGATCTGTTCATGTACCTGATGATCGCCGTGGGCGTCTATCTGCTCTTCGCGCTGATCCGCTGGCCCATCGAGCGCTCCATCAAGGCCCGTCGCCCGCAGCCCGTCGCGGCCGGCACTGTCCCGGCGACCGAGCCCGAGGAAGACGATCAACCGTTCAGCGCAGCCGAGCGCAACGAGCGTTTTGGCCGTCAGCCGCCGACCGGTGGCAATGGTCGCCCGCGGGTCGAACCGCGTCTGTAAGCGCGTCACTGCATTGAAGCGAGAGTCCGAGCATGTGTGAATTGTTGGGCATGAGCGCCAATGTACCGACCGATATCGTTTTCAGCTTTACCGGCCTGATGCAGCGCGGGGGGCGTACCGGCCCCCATCGTGACGGCTGGGGCATCGCCTTCTACGAAGGCCGTGGCTTGCGGCTGTTCCAGGACCCGGCGGCGAGCTGCGAGTCCGAGGTCGCGAACCTGGTGCAGCGTTACCCGATCAAGAGCGAAGTGGTGATCGGGCATATCCGCCAGGCCAATGTCGGCAAGGTCTGCCTGTCCAATACCCATCCCTTTGTCCGTGAACTGTGGGGCCGCAACTGGTGTTTCGCCCATAATGGCCAGTTGGCGGACTTCCAGCCGCCGACCAGCTTTTATCGTCCGGTAGGCGATACCGACAGCGAAGCGGCCTTCTGCGACCTGCTCAACCGTGTGCGCCAGGCCTTTCCGGAGCCGGTGGACATCGAAGTACTGCTGCCGTCCCTGGTCCAGGCTTGTGCCGAATATCGCGCTAAGGGCGTGTTCAACTGCCTGCTCAGCGACGGCGACTGGCTGTTCTGCTATTGCTCGACCAAGTTGGCGCAAATCACCCGGCGCGCGCCGTTCGGGCCGGCGCGGTTGAAGGATGTCGATGTGATCGTCGACTTCCAGGCCGAAACCACGCCCAATGACGTGGTGACGGTGATCGCCACCGAACCTTTGACCGAAAACGAAACCTGGACCCGCTACGAACCGGGCCAATGGAGTCTGTGGCGACGCGGTGAATGCGTCAGCCAGGGCCAAACCGAATAAGGAAGTCCGTTATGTGGTTGAGTTACCTGCGGCTGATTCTGTTTACCCTGGGGCTGTTGATCGGTGTCCAGGTACCGGGTTTTATCAATGACTATGCCAAGCGGGTCGAAGCGCATCTGATAGAAGCGCAGACCAACCTCCAGGGTTTCCAGAAGACCGCCGAGCAGTTCTTCAACGGTGATCTGCAGGCCTTGGTGGCGCATTATCGCGCCAGTGACGACCCGGTGTTCCGCAGCGATGCCGATAGCCTTGGCAACTTGCTCACCCGTCAGCGCCTGCTGGACGACCAGTTCCAGGCGATGCAGGGCCCCTGGTACAAACGCGCGTTACAGGTGGCGTATGCGGCCGATCCGGATATCCGCCAGGAAACCTTGCAGGGCTACACCTACCAGGTCCTGTTGTCGCCCGAGGCGATCGGCTGGGCGATGGGCGCGGCGCTGTTGTTCTCGTTCGTGATCGAAGGCTTCTTCCGCCTGGTGGATTGGGTGGTGCTGGGCGGCAAGCGCCAGCGTGAACGCCTGGCGCGGCGCGAACGAGGTTATTGACCGGGGAGGGCGGGCTTGCTCAGGACCACATACTGCTCGCCCATCTTGTCCGCATAGCTGTGCAAGACCTCCTGGCACAGCGCGACAATTTCCTCCACCAACTCCACGCCGACCCGCCAGGACACCACCACTTCCAGGTTCGGCGGGCGGACGTCCAAGGCCAGCAAGGTCAACTCGCCGCGCATCAGCTCTTCGCGCACCAGCACCGACGGCAGGGCGCCGATACCGAAACCATCACGCAATAGCCGGGTAATCGCCGACACCGAGTTGACGCAGTTCAGCCGCGGCGTCGGCACGCCATGGACCTGCATCAGGCCCAGGATTTCCTGATGCGGCCGCGAGTTTTTCGAGAAGGTCACGATGCGCTCCCGGGCGATCTCGGCCAGGCTTGCGTATTCGCGGTTATAGATCGAGTTGCTGGCCACCACCCAGCCCATCGGGTGGCTGATCAGCTTCAGGCTGCGAATCGATTCCTGGCGCAACAGGTCGGTTTGCAGCACCAGGTCGAGAAAACCTTTTTGCAGCTGATCGCAGAGGTTCAGCGCGGTATCGGCCACCAGTTCGATTTCCACCAGCGGAAAACGATCCGACATCTGCGCCACCAACGGGCTGAGCCAGGTATGGATGACCGTGTCCATCACCCCGATGCGCAGGCGCCCGACCTTGGTCGAACTGATCTCGATGGCATGCTTGAGGGCCTGCATGGTGTCCATCATCTGCTCGGCATAGTCGAGCACCTTGAGCCCTTCGGGAGTCAGGCTGACGCCGCGTGAATCGCGCAGGAACAGCTTCACCCCGAGCTCACCTTCGAGCACCGCGATACGGCTGGAAATGGACGCCTGGGTGGTGAAGAGCTTGTCCGCCGTCAGGCGAAAACTCTTCAGTCGTGCTACCCAGACGAAGGTCTCGAGAAATTTGAGGTTCATGCAATCAACTTTTTCTTATGCCAGGGCAGGACTTTAATTAGTTGGACGCAGAGGGCACGGCCAACGAAAAATGGCCTTCGACCGGTCAGGCACGATAAGCCTATGCCCCGCTGGTCGCCAGAACAATACCAATAAGTTTTATGCGGAGAACTTCCCCCATGACTACGCCAGGCTCGCTGGATGTCACCCAAGCCGAGGGCCCACCCGGTCCGTTCACTTGGTATCGCAACCTCGATCAGCAGGAGCGTCGTACGTTCTGGAGTTGCAAGATCGGTTACGGCCTGGATGGCATGGACACCCAGATGCTCAGTTTCGTCATCCCGACGTTGATCGCCCTCTGGGGCCTCACCACCGGCCAGGCCGGGCTGATTTCCACCAGTACCCTGATTGCCTCGGCCCTTGGTGGCTGGATCGCCGGGATTCTCTCCGACCGCATCGGCCGGGTACGCACCTTGCAACTGACGGTGCTCTGGTTCGCCGTGTTCACCTTTCTCTGCGGCTTTGCCCAGAACTACCACCAGTTGCTGGTGGCCCGGACCTTGATGGGCTTCGGTTTCGGCGGGGAATGGACCGCCGGTGCGGTGCTGATGGGCGAGGTGATCCGCGCCAAGGATCGCGGCAAGGCGGTCGGCATGGTGCAATCGGGCTGGGCCCTGGGCTGGGGTTTGACCGCGATCCTCTATGCATTGTTGTTTTCCCTGCTGCCGCCCGAGGACGCCTGGCGTGCCCTGTTCGTGTTGGGCATCGTGCCGGCGATTTTTGTGATTTTCGTTCGGCGCCTGGTCAAGGACCCGGAGGTCTATCGCCAGGCCAAGAACCAGGAAGCCCCGAGCAACCCGACGCACTTCTACGAGATCTTTGCCCCGGGCATGCTCAGTACGACCCTGCGGGCTTCCCTGTTGACCACCGGCGCGCTGGGTGGTTATTACGCCATCACCGCCTGGTTGCCGACCTATCTGAAGACCGAGCGCGGCCTGAGCGTACTCGGCACGGGCGGTTACCTGGCCATGGTGATCGCCGGTTCCTACATCGGTTATGTGATCAGCGCGTACCTGACCGATCTGCTGGGGCGCAAGAAGAACTTCATCCTGTTCGCCGTCGGCTCCTTCATTATCGTGCTGTTGTACACCCAGCTGCAGGTCAGCAACGAAGTCATGCTCTGGCTGGGCTTGCCCCTGGGCTTTTTCGCCTCGGGGATTTTCAGCGGCATGGGCGCGTTTCTCACCGAACTGTTCCCTACGCGGATTCGCGGTTCGGGCCAAGGTTTTTGCTACAACATCGGGCGGGCATTGGCGGCGTTTTTTCCGCTGCTGATCGGCCTGCTCAGCCAGAAAGTGTCCTTGAGCCTGGGGATCGGCGCTTTTGCCGCCGTGTCCTACGGCGTGGTGATTCTCGCGGCCCTGAGCCTGCCGGAAACCCGTGGCAAGGAACTCGAAGCGCAGTAATCTGTGGGTATTTGCGAAAAGTCCCACATTAAGAAAAGTTAAAAGCCCACAGGAGCAACCACCGTGAGCCGCTTGTTATTGAATTGCGATATCGGCGAAAGCTATGGCAACTGGACCATGGGTCTGGATGCGCAGGTCATGCCGTTTATCGATTGCGCCAATGTGGCCTGCGGTTATCACGCGGGCGATCCGAGCATCATGCGCAAGACGGTGACGCTGGCCCTGGCCAACGATGTGCGTATCGGGGCCCATCCGGCCTATCCCGATCTGGTGGGGTTCGGCCGCCGCTCCATGGCCTGCACGCCCCAGGAAATCCAGGATCTGCTGCATTACCAGATCGGCGCGCTGGACGGCATCTGCCGGGCGCAGGGCGCCCGGGTCAGTTACGTCAAGCCCCACGGCGCGATGTACAACGACATGATGGCCAATCCCGAGCAACTGCGGGCGGTGATCCAGGCGATTGCCGCCTACGGCGGGGACCTGCCGTTGATGCTGCTGGCGATGCGCGACAACAGCGCGGCCCAGGCCCTGGGCGATGAATACGGCGTCGAGTTGTGGTTCGAGGCTTTTGCCGATCGTGCCTACGACAGCGCCGGGCGCCTGGTCTCCCGGCAGTTGCCCGGTGCCGTGCATCACGAGCCTGAACGGATCGTCGAGCAGGCCCTGACCATTGCCCGTGGTGACAACCTTATCGCCAGCGATGGCAGTGCGCTGCGCCTGCAGGCCAATACCCTGTGCGTGCACGGCGACAACGCCAGTTCGGTGGCTGCGGTGCAGCGTATCCGCGAGGCCCTGGATCGGCAGCCCGCCGTATGAAGCCACGGATCGAAGTGGTCGGGATCGACTGTCTGATGGTGCGGCTGTTCGAGGTGATCGCCGAGGAAAACATGCCGTGGATGCTCGCCGCCGGCGAGCGTTTGCGGGCAGGATTTGCCGGGCACCTGATCGACCTGGTGCCGTCCTATACCACCTTGATGGTGCATTACGACCTGCTGGCGTTGAGCCCGTCCCAGGCCCGGGAGCTGATTGCCGAGGCCTTGACCGATCTGACCCCGAGCAGCGGGGCTGACGGTCAATGCCATGTGTTGCCGGTGTGGTACGACCCGAGTGTCGGTCCGGAGCTGGGCTTGTTGGCCGAACGCAGCGGCTGGTCGGTCAGCGAGGTGATTCGCCGTCACAGCGAGCGCGAGTATCAAGTGTTCGCCTTGGGTTTTGCCCCGGGGTTCGCCTTTATGGGATTGGTCGACGAACGACTGGCCGCGCCGCGGATCAGCACGCCGCGCAAGCGGGTGGCGGCGGGGAGCGTGGGCATTGCCGAGCGCCAGACCGCGGCTTACCCGGTGGTTTCCCCGGGGGGCTGGAACCTGATCGGGCGGACACCGAGCAAACTGTTCGACCGTGAACGTGACGGTTATAGCCTGATGCAGCCGGGCGATACGGTGCGTTTTGCCGCGATCGATCACGCTGAATTCATTACGTTGGGCGGCGATGACACGCCGCTGGAGGGCTTGGCATGAGCCATCTGTCGATCGAGGCGAGTACACCTCTGTGCCTGTTGCAGGATGCGGGGCGGTTTGGCGTGCGTCATCTGGGCGTGACCCAGGGCGGTGCGCTGGATTGGGTATCGATGTTCTGGGCCAACCATCTGCTGGGCAATGCGCCGGACGCCGCGGTGGTGGAAGTGACCTTGGGCGGGCTGACGCTGGTGGCTGAGGAGGATTGCTGCCTGGCCCTGGCCGGTGCCGATCTCGGCGCGCGGGTGGATGGTCAGGCGTTGGCACCCTGGTGCAGTTTTGTCTTGAGGAAAGGCCAGCGTCTGCAATTGACGCAGCCGTTGTCGGGGGCGCGGGCGTATCTGGCGGCGCCGGGTGGTTTTATCGCGCCGCAGGTCCTTGGCAGTGCCGCTTGTGTGGTTCGTGAGGAACTCGGTGGGCTGGATGGTATGGGGCGGCCCTTGGCCAAGGGTGGGCGTTTGGAGTATCGCGGGGAGGCGTCGACGCCGAGAGGATTGTCAGGGGCGCAGGTGCCGGATTTCAGTTCCAGTGCGCCGTTGCAGGTGGTGCTCGGGGCGCAGATCGGTGAGTTCAGCGGGCAAAGTCTGTTCGATGCATTCAACAGTGTCTGGACCCTGGACAGTCGCGCCGATCGCATGGGGATTAGGCTGTTGGGGCCGGAGTTGAAGTACCAGGGCGAGCCGATGATTTCCGAGGGCATTCCCCTGGGAGCGATCCAGGTGCCGCCGGATGGGCAGCCGATTGTATTGCTCAACGACCGGCAGACCATTGGTGGTTATCCACGTTTGGGGGCGTTGACGCCATTGTCGCTGGCGCGATTGGCGCAATGTCTGCCAGGGACCCAGATCAGGCTGGCGCCGGTGGTGCAGGAGACGGCGCATCGGCAGCAGGTCGAATTCATGCGCCGGTTCGCCTGACACCGCCCCCCTGTAGGAGCGAGCTTGCTCGCGATGGTAGCCCAGGCACCGTGGGGGATCAGGTGCCCCGCGTCATCGTTAACGACCATCGCGAGCAAGCTCGCTCCTACAGGGATCGTGCGTCGGACCGGTCGATGCGGTTCTACTTGGACAGAAACCGCATTCCTTCCTCCAACCCGCGCAAGGTCAGCGGATACATCTGGTCCTCCACGAGATCCCGAACGATCCCGGTCGACGCGGTGTAATTCCAGGTGTCCTTGGGATAAGGGTTGATCCAGACAAGCTTCTTGTACTTGGCCATGAAGCGTTGCATCCACACATAACCGGCTTCTTCGTTCCAGTGCTCGACGCTGCCGCCGGCCTGGGTGATTTCATAGGGGGCCATGGCCGCATCGCCGACGAAAATCACTTTGTAGTCGGCCCCGTACTTGTGCAGCAGGTCCTGGGTCGACGTGCTTTCCGAACCCCGCCGCAGGTTGTTCTTCCACACTGACTCATAGATGAAGTTGTGGAAGTAGAAGTACTCCAGGTGCTTGAACTCGGTCTTGCAGGCCGAGAACAACTCCTCGCAGATCTTCACATGGGCGTCCATCGAGCCGCCGATATCGAACAACAGCAGCAACTTGATGGTGTTGCGTCGCTCCGGGCGCATCTGGATATTCAGCAATCCGGCATCGCGAGCGGTGTGGTCGATGGTGCCATCGATATCCAGTTCTTCCGCCGCGCCCTGGCGCGCGAACTTGCGCAGGCGACGCAAGGCGATCTTGATATTGCGCGTGCCCAGTTCGACCTGGTCGTCGAGGTTCTTGTACTCGCGCTGGTCCCAGACCTTGACCGCCTTGCCCTGGCGCTGGCCGGCGTCGCCGACGCGAATGCCTTCGGGGTTGAAACCGCCCGAGCCGAACGGGCTGGTACCGCCGGTGCCGATCCATTTGTTGCCGCCGGCGTGGCGTTCCTTCTGTTCTTCCAGGCGCTTCTTGAACTCCTCGATCAGCTTGTCCAGGCCGCCGAGGGACTGGATCTGCGCGCGTTCCTCGGCGCTCAGTGAGCGTTCGAATTCCTTGCGCAACCATTCTTCGGGAATCAAGGCCTGAAGATGGTCGTCGAGTTTTTCCAGGCCATTGAAGTAGGCGCCGAAAGCCCGGTCGAATTTGTCGAAATGCCGCTCGTCCTTCACCAGGATCGCCCGGGCGAGGTAGTAGAACTCGTCCATATCGGCGAAGGTCACGCGCTGTTTCAGTGCGTTGATCAGATCGAGCAGTTCGCGCACCGACACCGGAACCTTGGCGGCGCGCATTTCATTGAACAGGTTGAGCAGCATGGCAATCGCCCCCGCTTTTGTTGAAAAAAGCGAACTCAGCGGCTGCCGCGACGGCTCATGAACGCCAGGCGTTCAAGCAGCTGCACGTCCTGTTCGTTCTTCACCAGGGCACCGGCCAGGGGCGGAATGGCCTTGGTCGGATCACGCTCGCGCAGCACCGCTTCGCCGATATTGTCGGCCATCAGCAGTTTCAGCCAGTCCACCAGTTCCGAGGTCGAGGGCTTTTTCTTCAGGCCCGGGACCTTGCGCACGTCGAAGAACACGTCGAGGGCTTCGCTGACCAGGTCCTTCTTGATGTTCGGATAATGCACGTCGACGATCTTCTGCAGGGTGACGCGGTCCGGGAAGGCGATGTAGTGGAAGAAGCAGCGGCGCAGGAAGGCGTCCGGCAGCTCTTTCTCGTTGTTGGAGGTGATGATGATGATCGGGCGTTTTTTCGCCTTGATGGTTTCATCGATCTCGTAGACGTAGAACTCCATCTTGTCGAGTTCTTGCAGCAGGTCGTTGGGGAACTCGATGTCGGCCTTGTCGATTTCGTCGATCAGCAGGATCACCCGCTCTTCGGATTCGAAGGCCTCCCACAGCTTGCCCTTTTTCAGGTAATTGCGAACGTCGTGGACCTTTTCGTTGCCCAGCTGCGAGTCGCGCAGGCGGCTGACCGCGTCGTACTCGTAGAGACCCTGGTGCGCCTTGGTGGTGGACTTGATGTGCCAGGTGATCAGCTTGGCGCCAAAGGATTCGGCCAGTTGCTCGGCCAGCATGGTCTTGCCGGTGCCGGGTTCGCCCTTGACCAGCAGCGGACGCTCCAGGGTGATGGCGGCATTCACGGCCAGCTTCAGGTCATCGGTGGCAACGTAGGCCTGGGTGCCTTCGAACTTCATCTGCAATTCCTCGGACGATAACGCCGGCCGGTTTGGGGCGGGCGGAAAAAAATCATCCCTGACTATAACGCGGCGCCCGGTCGAGTGTGAACGCAGACGGCTTATTCAGTCTCTGAATGGGGCGTCAGATCCTGACCCGGTCAGGGCTTCTGGCCAGTCGTCGGCTGCGGTTGTTCGTAACGAGCATTGAAGGCCTGGATAAATCCATTGTGCAAAATCTGCAAAAAGGCCTGGAACGCGCTGATATCCTGCTGGTGAACGCTACCACTGAGTTCCACGCGGGTGGCGAACTGGTTTTTCTGCTGGTTCTTCAACAGGGTTTCGCCGGTACCGACGAGAGCCTCCCACACCGAGCGCAAGATGCTCTTGTCCGGGTTCTCGACGTCCTGTTGCCAGTTGAATACCTCGACATCATGCAGCAATGGCTTGATATAGCCGGTGAGCTGGCCTTTATGGGCCTGGGCCTCGATCACCAGGTCGCCGCTGCCGGCGTTGAAATCGAATTTGCCGTAGGCCGAAGCGAAGTCGTTGACGCGCCGCAATTCAATGCCAGTGGCCCGCAGGCGGAATTCGAAATCCTCGAAATTGCTCAGCGGATCGAAGGTGGCGTTGGTTTCCAGGGGCGCTTGCCCGAGCAACAAGGCCTTGCCCTCGAAACGGGCGTCGCGGTGGTCCTTGAGGTCGACGACGTTGGTCAGGTTGTAGAGGTTGGCATTGACCTGGGTGGCCTGCAGGTTGACCACCGGTTTGGAATTGAAGTTACGGAAGGTGATATGCCCGTCAGTGATGCGCACCTCATTGAGGGTGATGGGCAGCAGTTTGCCCAACTGAGCCTGCCAGTCGGTGCCTTGACCGGTCTGGGATGCCTGTTTGTTGTTGGCGCCGCCGTCGACGAAGTTCAGTTCCGGTTTGACGAACAGCACCTGTGCCACCACCGCATGGTTCTCCCACAGGGATTTCCAGCTCACCGACAGGTCGATCAATGGCGCCTTGACGAACGGCACGGGCACCTTGCCGGTGACCTTGACGATCTCCAGGCCGTTGATCTTGTAGGCGCCGCGCCACAGGGCCAGGTCGACATCCGTCACCTGGCCGCGGTAATCGCCCATATCGGCGAGTTTTTCATTCAAATAGTGACGCACCAGGGAAGGCAGGGCCAGGTCCAGGACCACCAGCAGCAGGGCCAGGCTCGCCAGTCCCCACAATGGCCAGCTGTAACGACGTTTCATGGTGGTGTCCCGAAGGTTGTCTATAGGCGATGGACCCCCGGCAACGCTATACGTTCGCCATGACTGGACGCCCGCCAGCTCGGGGCATACCCTTGAAAGCCAACTCACCGTTGCCCAAAGGACCCCGTCATGAGCCGTATTTTCGCCGACAACGCCCATTCCATCGGTAATACGCCCCTGGTTCAGATCAACCGTATCGCGCCTCGTGGTGTGACGATCCTGGCCAAGATCGAAGGGCGTAACCCAGGCTATTCGGTGAAATGCCGGATCGGCGCCAATATGATCTGGGACGCGGAAAGCAGCGGAAAATTGAAGCCAGGCATGACCATTGTCGAACCGACTTCCGGCAATACCGGCATCGGCCTGGCCTTCGTCGCCGCCGCCCGGGGCTACAAGCTGCTGCTGACCATGCCGTCCTCCATGAGCCTGGAACGGCGCAAGGTGCTCAAGGCGCTGGGCGCCGAGCTGGTGTTGACCGAGCCGGCCAAAGGCATGAAAGGCGCGATCGAAAAGGCTACGGAGATTGTTGCCAGCAATCCGGCCCTGTACTTCATGCCGGCGCAGTTCGACAACCCGGCCAACCCGGCCATTCATGAAAAGACCACCGGCCCGGAAATCTGGAACGATACCGACGGCGCGGTGGATGTGCTGGTGGCCGGTGTCGGAACTGGCGGGACCATCACCGGGGTTTCCCGTTATATCAAGCTGACCAAACACAAGCCGATCCTCTCGGTGGCGGTGGAGCCGGCCACCTCGCCGGTGATCAGCCAGACCCTGGCCGGGGCCGAGATCAAGCCCAGCCCGCACAAGATCCAGGGCATCGGCGCCGGTTTCGTGCCGAAAAACCTCGATCTGGCGATGGTCGACCGGGTGGAACTGGTCACCGATGAAGAGTCCAAGGCCATGGCCCTGCGGCTGATGCAGGAAGAGGGGATTCTCTGCGGGATTTCCTGCGGCGCGGCCATGGCCGTTGCCGTGCGGTTGGCGCAGACGCCGGAAATGCAGGGCAAGACCATCGTGGTGGTATTGCCGGACTCGGGTGAACGTTATCTGTCGAGCATGTTGTTCAGCGATCTGTTCAGCGAGCAGGAAATTCAGCAGTAAGCCGGGTAGCGCCGCGCTCGGTTTGGAGGGCAGGGGCAGAATCCGCTGATCTGGATCAGCTACCGTTCAGCGGTTTCCTGTTAAACAGATGCTTTATTGCCGGATCGGCAACGTTGAATCTGTGAAGGCATGGGTTTTTCCCGGCGCCGGTAATGTTTATCATGGCCGGCTGCCACGTCGGGTGAGTCAAGTTGTACAGGCCACGCGTGCGTTGCCCATTTTCGAGGAGTGTTGAATGACCTTTTCCTTTGCCGCCAAGGCCGCAGTCCTGCTGCTGTTCCTGGGCAGTACGCTTTACGTGCATCTGCGCGGCAAGGCGCGGTTGCCCCTGTTGCGCCAATTCGTCAACCATTCCGCCGCGTTCGCGCCGTACAACGCCTTGATGTACCTGTTTTCCAGTGTACCGTCCAAGCCTTACCTGGACCGCAGCAAGTTTCCCGAGCTGGATGTGCTCAAGGACAACTGGGAAGTGATCCGCGAAGAGGCCATGCATCTGTTTGATGAGGGCTATATCCGCGCCGCCGAGAAGAACAACGACGCCGGTTTCGGCTCGTTCTTCAAGAAGGGCTGGAAGCGCTTCTATCTCAAGTGGTACGACAAGGCCCTGCCGTCGGCCGAACTGCTCTGCCCGAAAACCGTGGCACTGGTGAACTCGATCCCCAACGTCAAGGGCGCGATGTTCGCCCTGTTGCCGGGTGGCAGTCACCTCAACCCGCACCGTGACCCGTTTGCCGGTTCCCTGCGTTATCACCTGGGGTTGTCCACGCCGAACTCTGACGATTGCCGGATTTTCGTCGATGGTCAGGTCTACGCCTGGCGCGACGGTGAAGACGTGATGTTCGACGAGACCTACGTGCACTGGGTCAAGAATGAAACCGAGCAGACCCGGGTTATTCTGTTCTGCGATATCGAGCGTCCGCTGAGCAGCCGCTTCATGACTGCGGTCAACCGCCGGGTCAGCGCCTTCCTCGGCCGCGCCACCGCGCCGCAGAACCTCGATGATGAGCGGGTCGGCGGGATCAACCAGGCTTATGCCTGGAGCAAGCGCTTCAGCGACAGCATCAGCGGTGTGGTCAAGCGTTTCAAGCGTGCCAATCCGAAGGCTTATCGCGCCATGCGCCCAGTGCTGGCGGTAGTGGTGTTCGCCGCCCTCGGCTATTGGCTGTTCGGCTGACCTGTTGCAATTGCGACCGGGCGCTGGTTATAGTCGGCGCTCGGTGTTTCAACCGATTCACCTCCCTCAGCAAAAGATCAGCCCATGCCGGTTTCCTTTCTCAATGCGGTAGTCGATTCAGCGCTCAACGCTGTGGTCGTGCCGTGCGGGAACCAACAGCCTGCGCAGATCAGTCATTACCCCCCACCTGTCAGTAGCACGCCGGTGTACGCAGTCGTATCACCGCCGGATGTTGGCGTTTCGGGCTGATCAGCAGCGTTTGCTGTTCCCCTGTGCCCGCCTGAAAAAAACTACTGAATGTTCAGCCTTGGGCTGAATCGGCTTTTGCCTGAATCACGGGTGGTATCCATGTTGGCTTTTTCCAAACAATCCGCAACCGCGGCGGCCTCGACGAGTCTGTTTGTCCTGCTCTGGAGTAGTGGGGCGATTTTCTCCAAGTGGGGCTTGGCGCATGCTTCGCCGTTCGCTTTTCTGTTGATCCGTTTTTCCATCGCCCTGTTGGGGTTGGTGGTGTTGGTGCCATTGCTCAAGTTCAAGCTGCCGCGGATGGGCAAGCCGTTGTTCTACGCGGCGGCGACCGGGCTGGTGCTGCTGGGGGCCTATCAGATTTTCTATCTGCTGGCCCTGGACCTGAAGGTCACGCCCGGGGTCATGGCGACGATCATGGGGGTACAGCCGATCCTGACCGCGGTGCTGATGGAGCGGCAGCGTTCCTGGAGCCGGATGTTCGGCTTGGGGCTGGGGTTGGCGGGGCTGATCCTGGTGGTTTACCAGGGGATCGGTTTGGCCGGGATGTCCCTGGCCGGGATGCTGTTCGGATTGTTGGCCCTGGCCAGCATGACCTTGGGCTCGATCATGCAGAAACGTATCACCGATAACCCTCTGGGCACGCTGCCGGTGCAGTATCTGGCCGGGTTACTGCTGTGCGGGGCTTTCGTACCGTTCCAGCCGTTCCACTTTGAAACCGGCAGCGGTTTTATCCTGCCGGTGCTGTGGATGGGGCTGGTGGTCTCGGTGCTGGCGACCTTGTTGCTGTATCGGCTGATTGCCCGGGGGAATCTGGTCAATGTCACCAGTCTGTTCTACCTGGTGCCGGCGGTGACGGCGGTGATGGATTACCTGATCTTCGGTAATCGCTTGGCGGCGCTGAGCATGCTGGGGATGGGGCTGATTATCGTCGGGTTGGTGTTTGTGTTTCGCAAGGCTGGCTAAACGCTGAGAGTCGGTGCAGTAGCCGAGTGCTGCTGCGCCGGTTATGGCCCCTTCGCGGGCAAGCCCTGCTCCTACAGTTTGGTGTCGAACACACATTTCGCATACGGCATAAACCTGTAGGAGCAGGGCTTGCCCGCGAAGCTTTTAGCGATCTTGAGGGCCCCTTCGCTGGCAAGCCAGGCTCCTACAGGTCCATGGCGTGCACAAAATCTGTATCCGACGCCGAACTGTAGGAGCAGGGCTTGCCCGCGAAGCTTTTGGCGGTCTTGAGGGCCCCCTCGCGAGCACGTTCTGCTCCTGCAGCAATGACGTCAGTCGGCATAACGCAACATTTAGCGGTCAGCCACACTGACCGCTTTCAACGCTGCCCCTGGTTTCAACACCAGCCAAAGGGCCAGCGCAATCAACACCCCGCCATACACATGGGCCATCGACAGCGGTTCGTCGAGAAACAACGCCCCCCACAACACCCCGAACGCCGGGATCATGAAGGTCACGGTCATCGACTTGACCGGGCCGATATCGCTGATCAGCTTGAAATACATGATGTAGGCGAACGCCGTACACACCAGGCCCAACCCCAGCAGCGACAGCCAGACACTTATCCCGCCCCAGTTGGCCGGCGGATGGGTGATAGCGCTGTAACCGAAGAACGGCAGGATCACCAGGGTCGCGCCGAACATGCTGCCCATGGCCGAAAGCCGTGGATCGAGGCCGCCTTGATGGTCGAGCCAGCGACGGGTCAGGAAACCGGCGAAACCGTAACTGGTGGTGGCCAGCAGGCAGGCCGCAGCCCCCATCAGCAATTCCAGGTTAAAGGTCACCGGCCCGGCACGGGTCAGTACCGCCACCCCGAACAACCCGAGGAAGATCCCCACCAGCTTGTTCAGGCTCAGTTTTTCATGGAAGAACAAGCCGCCAATCAGCACGCCCATCAGCGGGGTGGTGGCGTTGAAGATCGACGAATAGCCGGCCGGCAGCACTTGCGCCGCCACCGAATACAATGTCGCCGGCAACCCGGAGTTGATCACGCCGAGCATCAGGCAGACCTTGAACTTGCCTTTGAAGTCCCAGTTGACGCGCATCAGCGTGAGGATCACCAGCAAGCCGACAGCGGCAATCGAAACACGGAAAAAGGCGGTGGGAAAGGCCCCGAGCACCGGAGCAATGATCCGCATGAACAGGAAACTGGCGCCCCAGACGGCGGCCAGCATGAACATGCGCAGAATATCGACGGGTCTCACGGTGGCTTCCTTGGCAGGGTAGGGCGGGCAAGTGTCACCGCATGTAACTGGCAAGGCAATGGTTGCGTTGCCCGAGGGTTGGCCTCTAAGCTCAAGCGAGTCGCGAACAGAACAACTTCGAACAAACAGCGCAGGGGTTCCACTATGCCGCAGCCATGGCCGGCCGCTGATATCGCTCGCATGATCCTCGATGGCTTCGATGATTACCGTGAGCACTTTCGCCAGATCACCGATGGTGCCCGCAGCCGTTTCGAAGGCGCGCGCTGGCAGGAAGGGCAGGTGGCTTCGGCGGCGCGGATCAACCTGTATGAAGAGAAGGTCGGCGAGGTCAATGCCCGGCTGCGCGCCGGTTTCGATGAAAGTACCTTGCTCGATGTCACGCTCTGGCCCCTGGTGAAAAGCGCCTATATCAGCCTGATCGACCTGCGTTTCGACGATGAACTGGCGGAGACCTGGTACAACTCGACCTTTTGCGGCCTGTTCAGCCACGACCTGATCAGCGACGGCTGCATGTTTATCCACACCACCCGGCCCTCCCTACGCCGGGCGCGGGCGGCGCAGACCCGGATCTATCGGCCCCAGGGCGAATTGTCCGGCATGCTCGAACAGATCTTCGCCGACTACAGCTTCAGCGAGGCCTACGCCGATTTGCCGGGAGACCTGCGGCGCCTGGAAGCCCGGTTGCGGGAGAATCTGCCGGACTGGGTGTGCAAGGACCCGGAGTTGAGCGTCGAACTGTTCTCCTCGGTGCTCTACCGCAACAAGGGCGCCTACCTGGTGGGGCGCATCTACACCCATGATGAACAATGGCCGTTGGTGATCCCGTTGTTGCACCGCGAAGGACATGGCATCCAGATCGACGCGCTGATCACCGACGAAGCCGAGGTGTCGATCATCTTTTCCTTCACCCGCTCCTATTTCATGGTGGATGTGCCGGTGCCGGCGGAGTTCGTCGGCTTTCTCAAGCGCATTCTGCCGGGCAAGCATATTGCCGAGCTGTACACCTCCATCGGTTTCTACAAGCACGGCAAGTCCGAGTTCTACCGGGCACTGATCAATCACCTGGCCAACACCGACGACCGTTTCATCATGGCCCCGGGCGTGCGTGGCATGGTCATGAGCGTGTTTACCCTGCCGGGCTTCAACACTGTGTTCAAGATCATCAAGGACCGCTTTTCACCGTCGAAGAACGTCGACCGCGCCACGGTGATCGAAAAGTACCGTCTGGTGAAAAGCGTCGACCGGGTCGGGCGCATGGCCGACACCCAGGAGTTCGCCGACTTCCGCTTTCCCTTGAGCAAGTTCGAGCCGGCGTGCCTGGAAGAGTTGCTGGAGGTGGCCGCGTCCACGGTGCAGGTCGAAGGAGACACGGTGCTGATTCGCCACTGCTGGACCGAACGGCGCATGACCCCGCTGAACCTGTACCTGGAAAATGCCAATGACGCCCAGGTTCGCGAGGCGCTGGAGGATTATGGCCAGGCGATCAAGCAACTGGCCGCGGCGAATATCTTCCCCGGCGACATGCTGCTGAAGAACTTCGGTGTCACCCGCCATGGCCGTGTGGTGTTCTACGACTACGACGAAATCTGCTTCCTCACCGAGGCCAACTTCCGGCACATTCCCGCGCCGCGCACGCCCGAGGATGAAATGGCCTCGGAGCCCTGGTATTCCATCGGGCCACTGGACGTGTTCCCCGAGGAGTTCCCGCCCTTCCTGTTTGCCGACATGGCGCAGCGCCGACTGTTCGACCAGTTGCATGGCGAGTTGTACAACGCCGACTACTGGAAAGGCCTGCAAGAGGCGATTCGGGCGGGCAAAGTGATCGACGTGTTTCCCTATCGGCGCAAGGATTGGAGCAACGAATAACCCGTTGGGGTGGTTCGGCAACGCAGTTGGCATCATTTTTCGGCGCAAATCTGCGACAATCCGCGCCTGCCTAAAATAGACGACCTTTGCGTACCTGATGACTGACGAATCGCCCGCTATCGACCAGCTGCTGAAAAACCTCGACCAGGCCATGATTGCCGACCGCCACCGGTTGCGGCGGCAGTTGCTCGAGTTGCGCAAAAAGCCCGACGAAAGCAAGTTGGCCCAGTGGGTCGAGCGGATGCAGGCGTCCTGCGCCCAGGTCACGGCCCGGGCCAAGAGCGTGCCGTTGATTCGTTATGACGACAGCCTGCCCATCGCCGCCAAGCGTGACGAGATCAAGGAAGCGTTGCTCAAGCACCAGGTGCTGATCATCGCCGGCGAAACCGGCTCGGGTAAAACCACCCAGTTGCCGAAGATCTGCCTGGAAATCGGCCGTGGCCAGCATGGCCTGATCGGCCACACCCAGCCACGCCGGATCGCCGCGCGCAGTGTCGCGAGCCGGGTCGCCGACGAGTTGGCCACGCCCCTGGGCGCACTGGTCGGTTATCAGGTGCGCTTCGAGGACCAGAGCGAGGCCAATACCCTGGTCAAGCTGATGACCGACGGTATCCTCCTGGCGGAAACCCAGAACGACCGCTACCTGGAACGCTACGACACGATCATCGTCGACGAGGCCCACGAGCGCAGCCTGAATATCGATTTCCTGCTGGGCTACCTGAAAACCCTGCTGCCCCGGCGCCCGGACCTGAAGGTCATCATCACCTCGGCGACCATCGACCTGGAGCGATTTTCCAAACACTTCAACGATGCACCCATTGTCGAAGTGTCCGGACGGACTTTCCCGGTGGACACCTGGTATCGCCCGTTGACCTCGCAACAGGATGAAGAGGGCAACAGCGTCGAGGAAGACTTGAGCGTCGACCAGGCGATTATCGCCACCCTCGACGAGATCGCCGCCTTCGAGCGCAGCGAGCGCAAGAGCCCGGGCGATGTGCTGGTGTTCCTGCCCGGCGAGCGGGAGATTCGCGACGCCGCGGACATGCTGCGCAAGGCCCAGCTCAAGCACACTGAAATCCTTCCTTTATATGCGCGCCTGTCGCCGGCCGAGCAGCAACGGATTTTCCAGTCCCATCCGGGGCGCAGGGTCGTGCTGGCGACCAACGTCGCGGAAACCTCGCTGACCGTGCCGGGTATCCGTTATGTGATCGACAGCGGTACGGCACGCATCAGCCGCTACAGCTACCGCGCCAAGGTCCAGCGCCTGCCGATCGAAGCGGTGTCCCAGGCCAGCGCCAACCAGCGCAAGGGCCGTTGCGGCCGGGTCGAGCCGGGTATCTGCATTCGCCTGTACAGCGAGGACGACTTCAACGGCCGTCCGGAATTTACCGACCCGGAGATCCTGCGCACCAACCTTGCGGCGGTGATCCTGCAGATGCTGCACCTGCGGCTCGGTGAAATCACGGCGTTTCCGTTTATCGAACCGCCGGACGGCAAGGCCATCAGCGACGGTTTCAACCTGCTGCAGGAGCTCTCGGCGGTCACCCGCGAGAACCAGCTGACCCCGTTGGGCCGTCAACTGGCGCGCCTGCCGGTGGACCCGCGCATGGGCCGCATGTTGCTGGAGGCGGCCACCCTCGGCAGTCTGCAGGAAGTGTTGATCGTCGCCAGCGCCATGTCGGTGCAGGACCCGCGTGAGCGTCCGCCCGAGCGCCAGCAGGCCGCCGACCAGGCCCACGCGCAGTGGAAGGACGTGGATTCGGATTTCGCCGGGTTGATCAATGTCTGGCGCGGTTTCGAGGAACAGCGCCAGGCCCTCGGCGCCAGTGCGTTGCGCAATTGGTGCCGGAAGAATTTCCTCAATTACCTGCGGATGCGCGAATGGCGTGATTCCCATCGGCAATTGGGCCTGATCTGCCGCGACCTGCAGTTGAGCGTCAACAAGGAGCCGGCGGACTATCCCAAGCTGCACAAGGCGGTGTTGTCCGGGTTGCTCAGCCAGATCGGCCAGAAGACCGAAGACGGCGACTATCTGGGCGCCCGCCAGCGGCGTTTCTGGGTCCACCCGTCCTCGGGCCTGGGCCGCAAGCGTCCGCAATGGCTGATGGCCGCCGAACTGGTGGAAACCACCAAGCTCTATGCGCGGATGGTCGCCAAGATCGAGCCGGACTGGATCGAGCCCCTGGCCGGGCACCTGATCAAGAAGAACCACTTCGAGCCCCATTGGGAGAAGAAGCGCGGCCAGGTCGTGGCCTTCGAGCAGATCACCCTGTTCGGCCTGATCGTGGTCGGCCGCCGTCCGGTGCACTTCGGTCCCATCGAGCCGGTCGCTTCCCGCGAGCTGTTTATCCGCGAAGGCTTGGTGCGCGG
The DNA here is from genome assembly GCF_013385425.1 of Pseudomonas gingeri. Taxonomy (GTDB): domain Bacteria; phylum Pseudomonadota; class Gammaproteobacteria; order Pseudomonadales; family Pseudomonadaceae; genus Aquipseudomonas; species Aquipseudomonas gingeri_D. The sequence goes on from NZ_JACAQA010000005.1 coordinate 548,028, forward strand.
CGAGATTCAATCGAAAGCCCGGTGCCTGAGCGCCAACCAGCAATTGCTCGAACAACTCGACGAGCTGGAGGCCAAGGCCCGCCGTCGCGATATCCTGGCCGATGAAGAAACCCTGTTCGCCTTCTACGACGCGCGCCTGCCGGCGGAGATTCACCAGACCGCGACCTTCGACAGCTGGTACCGGGTCAACAGCCAGAAAGACCCGCAACTGTTGATCATGCGCGAAGAGGATGTCCTCGCCCGCGAAGCCAGTGAAGTCACCGCCGCGCACTATCCGGATACCCTGCACCTGGGCGACCTGGCCCTGGCCTTGAGTTATCACTTCGAGCCCAACCATCCGCGTGATGGCGTCACCCTGCGGGTGCCGGCGCCGCTGCTGCCGGCCTTGCCCGGCGAGCGTCTGGAGTGGCTGGTGCCGGGGGTGATCGAAGCCAAGTGCATCGCCCTGGTGCGCAACCTGCCCAAGGCCTTGCGCAAGAACTTCGTGCCGGTGCCGGATTTCGTCAAGGCGGCGTTGCAACGGATCGAGTTTGCCGAGGGCTCCTTGCCCCAGACCCTGGGCCGCGAGCTGCTGCGCATGACCGGCGCGCGGGTCAGCGATGAAGCCTGGGCCGAAGCGGCGCAGCAGGTGGAAAGCCACCTGCGGATGAACCTGGAAATCGTCGACGCCCAGGGCAAGTTCCTCGGCGAAGGTCGTGATCTGGCCGAGTTGACGGCGCGCTTTGCCGAAGCCAGCCAGGCGGCCCTGGCCGTGCCGCAGACGGCGAAAAGCCAACAGCCGGTGCAGGCGAAGGAATTCGCCACGGTGGCCCAGAGCACCCAGCAGAAGATCGCCGGGCTGTCGATGACGGTATACCCGGCGCTGGTTGAAGAGGGCGGTACGGTCAAGGAAGGGCGTTTCTCCACCCCGGCCGAAGCCGAGTTCCAGCATCGCCGGGCCTTGCAGCGCCTGCTGCTGCAGCAGTTGGCCGAGCCGGCGAAATTTCTTCGTGGCAAGTTGCCGGGCCTGACCGAACTGGGTTTGCTCTATCGCGAACTGGGTCGGGTCGAGGCGCTGGTCGAAGATATCCTGCTGGCGAGCCTCGACAGCTGCGTGCTGGAAGGTGAGGACAACCTGCCGCGCGATGGCGTCGGGCTGGCGTCCCTGGCCGAACGCAAGCGCGGTGCCTGGACCGAGCATGCCGAACGCCTGGCGCGCCTGACGTTGGAGACCCTCAAGCTCTGGCACGGTCTGCAAAAACGCTTCAAGGGCAAGATCGACCTGGCCCAGGCAGTGGCACTCAATGACATCAAGCAGCAACTGAGCCAGCTGGTTTATCCCGGTTTCGTCCGGCAGACGCCGGGTGTCTGGCTCAAGGAGCTGCCGCGTTACCTCAAGGCCATTGAGCTGCGCCTGGAAAAATTGCCGTCCCAGGTGCAGAAGGACCGGGTCTGGAGCACTGAGCTGGCTGGACTTTGGGCCCAATACCAGGCGCGCGCGGCCAAGCATGCCCAGGAAGGCAAGCGCGATCCGCAACTGGAGCTGTATCGCTGGTGGCTGGAAGAGTATCGGGTGTCGCTGTTTGCCCAGCAGTTGGGGACCAAGGCACCGATTTCGGACAAGCGCCTGAGCAAGCAATGGAGCCAGGTGGAAGCCTGATGCAGGTTTTTATGGCCGGGCTCCCAGGGGCCCGGTTGTGCTCCTTTGATCTCGGCCCTAGGGCCAAATCCCAATGTTTATGGCACACTTGGCGGCTATAAATGCCGATTCCATGGTTTGAGCGCTGCTTGCCCGACCAGGACGGAAGAAAACGACTCCAGGCCCTTTGCCGTTTTGACGGGATTGGCCCTTTTACGTATTGGTACGAATGTGCCAATGCCTTCTGCCTGAACAGAATAGAGGAACGAGCGTGCATAACGTCGTCATCAGCGGCACCGGCCTGTACACCCCGGCCAACAGCATTTCCAACGAGGAGCTGGTGCAGTCTTTCAACAGCTATGTGCAGCAGTTCAACCTCGAAAACGCCGCTGCCATCGAGCGCGGCGAAGTTCAGGCGCTGATCGAGTCGAGTGCCGCGTTCATCGAGAAAGCGTCCGGTATCAAGAGCCGTTTTGTCATGGACAAGGATGGCATTCTCGATCCCCAGCGCATGCGCCCACGCCTGCCCGAGCGTTCCAACGACGAGTGGTCGATCCTCTGCCAGATGGCCATCGGTGCCGCCGAACAGGCCCTGCAACGCGCGGGCAAGACCGCCGCGGACATCGACGGCGTCATCGTCGCCTGCTCGAACCTGCAACGGGCTTACCCGGCGGTGGCCATCGAGGTCCAGGAAGCCCTCGGTATCCAGGGCTTCGGCTTCGACATGAACGTCGCCTGTTCCTCGGCGACCTTCGGTATCCAGACCGCCAGCAACAGCATTCAATTGGGCCAGGCCCGGGCGATCCTGATGGTCAACCCGGAAATCTGCACCGGCCACCTGAACTTCCGCGACCGTGACAGCCATTTCATTTTCGGTGATGCGGCGACGGCGGTGGTGGTGGAGCGGGCAGACCTGGCGACCTCGCCTTATCAGTTCGAGATTGTCGGCACCAAGCTGCTGACCCAGTTCTCCAATAACATCCGCAACAACTTCGGTTTCCTCAACCGCGCGGCGGAAGAGGGCATCGGTGCCCCGGACAAGCTGTTTGTCCAGGAAGGTCGCAAGGTGTTCCGTGACGTCTGCCCGATGGTGGCCGAACTCATTGCCGCGCATCTGCAGGAAAACCAGCTGAACATCGGCGATGTGAAGCGCTTCTGGCTGCACCAGGCCAACCTCAGCATGAACCATCTGATCGTCAAGAAGCTGCTGGGCCGTGAGGCCACGGAAGCAGAGGCGCCGGTGATTCTCGACACTTACGCCAACACCAGCTCTGCAGGTTCGGTGATTGCGTTCCACAAGAACCAGGACGATCTGGCGACGGGTTCGCTGGCCGTGCTCAGTTCGTTCGGCGCCGGTTATTCGATCGGTAGCGTGATCCTGCGCAAGCGTTGATCGGCGCCCTCCCGTCTGGCATCGTGTGCGCGCCAGGCGGGAAGGGGGGCTTCCTTGTTCCGATGCGTTTCAGGGAGCGATCGCTATTCTCGTGTTGAACATGGGGATGGAGCAGCGGCAAAAAAACTGATGCTCTATGACGTCCCGGAAATCCGAACGCGAGGTTGTGAATGGCGGCAATGGACGATAGTCAACTGCTCGAACGCTTGCTGGCAGGCGAACAACGGGCTTACAAGGAGTTGGTCAGCACCTACCAGAGCGCGATGCGCGCGGTGGCCTATGCCATTGTCGGCAGTCGCCAGGCCGATGAAGCGGTCCAGGATGCCTGGCTGGCCGTGGTGCGCAACCTGGCGGGCTTCCAGGGACGTTCCAGTCTCAAGACCTGGCTGTTGACCATCACCGCCAACGCGGCGAAGAATCGCTACAAGCAGAACCGCCGCGAAGTGCTGCTCGATGACCTGCCGTCGCCCCACGGCACCATCGGCGACGAACGCTTTGCCGCTGACGGCCACTGGGCACTGGCTCCCCACGCCTGGCATGAGGACACTCCCGAAGCCCTGCTCAGCGAGGATGAACTGCGTCAGTGCCTGGAGCACACGCTGTTGAGTTTGTCCGAGTTGCAGAGCAGTGTCTTGTTGTTGCGCGAACGCCAGGGGTTGGAGTTGGAGGAGATCTGTAATCTTCTGGGGATCTCGCTCTCCAATGTCAGGGTGCTGCTGCACAGGGCACGCTTGAAAGTTTTCGCGACCGTGGAGCATTTTGAGGAGACCGGCGAATGCTGACCTGCAAGGAACAAGTGGCACGTTCCAGCGACTATCTCGATGGCCAGCTGAGCTTTCGGGAGCGCCTGATGGTGCGCCATCACTTGATGTTCTGCCCCAACTGCCGGCGTTTTATCCGTCAGATGCGCTTGATGCAGGCCACCCTGAAGCATATGCCCGAACCGCCGGTCGAAAATCTCGAGGCCTTGTCCGCCCAGTTGGCGGCTCAGCGCCAGGATGCTGGAAAACCATAGTTCTAAAAAGCCATTATTTTTCTGCCAAAGCCCCGTAAACCGGGGCTTTGCGATTATTTGTGCCTGTCGGAAAAAGTTCCGCTGTCACAAAACCTTAATCGACCAGAAACCGCTCTGAAATAACCCCACGCCAAGATTCCCTCCCAACAAAGCAGGTCAGGCCCCGGCAATGGCTGCGCACCCGCGTGATGGCAACGGACGCCACAAATAGACCCGAAAAAGTTTGAATCCAGAGGAGCGAAACAATGAACAAGTGCACCTTGGCCCTGGCAGTGGCCGTAGGGGTTTTGTCCCAGCAGGCGTACGCCGATGGGCAAGCTGATGCGAAAGGTTTTATCGATGGCGCTACGTCGACCCTGGGTCTGCGTAACTTCTACATCAACACCGATAACCGTAGCGGCAAGCCCGCTCAGAACCTGAACTCGGAATGGGGCCAAGGCTTCGATCTGCGCTTCAACTCCGGTTACACCCAAGGCACCGTAGGTTTCGGTCTGGATGTCATGGCTCTGGAAGCTATCCGTCTGGACACCGGTGGTGGTACCAACGGCGCGAGCAAAACCTCCGCTGGCGGCACTGTATTCCCGACCGAAGCCACCAACGGCAACAATGCCAAGGCAGTCAATGATTTCGGTAGCCTGGGCCTGACCGGTAAAGTCCGCGTTTCGCAGACCGAACTGAAGATCGGTACCCTGCTGCCGAACAACCCGGTGATCAAGTACAACGATGGTCGTCTGCTGCCACAAACCTTCACCGGTGGCCAGATCACTTCGAACGAGATCAAGGATCTGACCCTGACCCTCGGTCAGGTCGAGAAAGCCAAGGGCCGTAACTCGAGCAACGACGAAGATCTGTCGATTGCCGGTGCCAACGCCAGCTCGAACTACTCCCAGGGTACTGCGGGCCGGTTCAGCAACAAGTTCCAGTACGCCGGTGCCGACTACAAGATCACCAAGGACCTGGTCGCTTCGTACTACTTCGGCGAGCTGAAAGATTTCTACTCGCAGAACTTCCTGGGTCTGGTACACAACTGGGCCATCGGTCCGGGCGTGCTGAAAAGCGACCTGCGTTACTATCGTAGCCGCGACAACGGTGCCAACGGTAACACCTCTGCTTACTACACCACTGGTTACTTCCCTGATAACGCACCTGTGACCAAGGGCAAGGTCGATAATGACCTGTACAGCTATCTAGCCCTGTACTCGGTTTCCGGTCACACCTTCGGCGCTGGTTATCAGTACACCAAAGGCGACAGCGACTTCCCATGGTTGAACCAGGGTGACGGCTCGTCCAACAGCACCATCACCGACATGCAGATCCAGAAGTTCGCCCGTGCCGGCGAGCGTACCTGGCAAGCTCGTTACGCCTATGACTTCGCCAAGGTCGGCGTACCTGGCCTGACCGCCGGTATCATCTACCTGCATGGCGACAATATTCAGAACACCGCAGGCAACCAGAGCGAGTGGGAACGCGATATCAGCCTGTCCTACGTGATTCCTGAAGGCCCCCTCAAGAACCTCGGCTTCGCCTGGAAAAACGCCATGTGGCGTACCAACACCATCGTTGCTTCCAGCGGCGACCAGGACGAAAACCGTCTGATCGTCAGCTACTCGATTCCACTGTTGTAAGCTCCGCTCTTTTGGCGCCCCGCTCGACGCTCTGTCGCGCGGGGCGTTTTTTTGTCTGGCTTTTGGACGCGCCCAGGGGTTCTGTCCGTGCGCGATACCTGCCCTCAAAGCCCTCGGTCAAACAGCCCGGCCGCTGTTCTGTAACCTTCTGGAATGGTGTTCCCAGGCGACTTTCAAGTCCAATGAAATAGTTTTTAAGATTCCCTTCCCGGCGGACTTTCAGACCGCTATCGGTTTTCCGCTCTACCTGTCGCCCTTCCTGCCACACATGCGCGATACTCGCTCTGCATGTTGCACCTGCCTGGGGATATCGATGCCGTTACAACGTCTGCAAAGCCTCTCTGAGGTCGCTGCCGAGCAATGGGATGCGCTGGTGCCCGACGGCCAGCCATTCCTCAGCCATGGGTTCCTGAGTGCCTTGGAAGACAGCGGCAGCCTCGGTCCGCACTCGGGCTGGCAGCCGGAGCATCTGTTGCATGTGGAGGACGGTCGGCTGCTGGCGGCCTTGCCGAGTTATCGCAAATGGCATTCCTATGGCGAGTACGTGTTCGATCATGGCTGGGCCGAGGCCTGCGAGCGCGCGGGCATCGCCTACTACCCCAAGCTGTTGACCGCCGTGCCATTCAGTCCGGTGGGCGGCGCGCGGCTGCTGGCGGCCAAGGCCGAAGACGGTTTCGAGTTGCTGGCCGCCTTGCCGGGTTATCTGGAGATCGAAGAGCTTTCCAGCGCCCATATCAACTTCACCGATGCCCTGGCCGATGCCGCCCTGGGCGAACAACCCGGCTGGTTGCTGCGTTACGGTTGCCAGTTTCATTGGCAGAACCGCGGCTACCGGGATTTCCAGGACTTCCTCGATACCCTGAGTTCGCGCAAGCGCAAGCAGATGCGCAAGGAGCGCGAGCAGGTCGGCGGACAGGGCTTCGATTTCCAATGGCTGGAAGGCCGCGAGTTGAGCGAGGCCCAGTGGGACTTCGTCTACGCCTGTTATGCCAATACCTATGCGGTGCGACGCCAGACGCCCTACCTGACCCGGGAATTCTTCAGCCTGCTGGCCGAGCGCATGCCCGAGTCGATCCGCGTGGTCCTGGCCAAGCAGGGCGGGCGGCCCGTGGCCATGGCTTTCAGCCTGATCGGCGGCGACAGTTTCTACGGACGTTACTGGGGCTGCCTGGCGGAGTTCGACCGGCTGCATTTCGAGACCTGCTTCTACCAGGGCATGGACTACGCCATCGCCCAGGGTTTGCAACGCTTCGATGCCGGTGCCCAGGGCGAGCACAAGTTGATTCGCGGTTTCGAGCCGGTGATCACCCACTCCTGGCATTACCTGCGTCATCCGGGGTTGCGCACGGCGGTGAAGGATTTCCTTGCACAGGAACGGGTGGGCATCCTGGCCTATGCCGAAGAGGCGAAGGCGGCACTGCCTTACCGGCAGGCCTGATGGGTCAACCGCCCCCTTCCGAGGGCGATGGTGACGTTCAATCGATACCGACAAACCCGCCGGTCTGGTGCTGCCACAGGCGTGCATATAGGCCGCCATGGGCCAACAGCTCGGCATGACTGCCGGTTTCGGCAATCCGGCCATTTTCCAGGACCACCAGGCGGTCCATGCGGGCAATGGTCGACAGACGGTGGGCAATGGCGATCACGGTCTTGCCTTCCATCAGGGTTTCCAGGCTTTCCTGGATCGCCGCTTCCACTTCCGAATCCAGGGCCGAGGTCGCTTCGTCCATGATCAGGATCGGCGCGTCCTTGAGCAGGACCCGGGCAATCGCGACGCGCTGGCGCTGGCCACCGGAGAGTTTCACCCCGCGCTCGCCGACATGGGCGTCGAAGCCGGTGCGGCCCTCGGCATCCGACAGCAGCGGGATGAACTCATCGGCCCGGGCCTTGCGCACCGCCTCCCAGAGTTCGGCGTCGCTGGCATCGGGTTTGCCGTAGAGCAGGTTGTCGCGGATCGAACGGTGCAGCAGCGAAGTGTCCTGGGTAATCATGCCGATGCGTTCGCGCAGGCTTTCCTGGGCGACTTCGGCAATGTCCTGGCCATCCACCAGGATCCGCCCGCCTTGCAGGTCATAGAGCCGCAGCAGCAGGTTGACCAGGGTCGACTTGCCGGCCCCCGACGGACCGATCAGGCCGATTTTCTCCCCCGGACGAATCGTCAGGTTGAGGTCGCTGATCACCCCGCTGCGTTTGCCGTAGTGGAAGTCCACATGCTCGAAGCGCACCTCGCCCTGGGTGACCCGCAGGCGCGGCGCCTGCTCGCGGTCGGTGACGCTGACCGGTTGGGCGATGGTCTGCAGGCCGTCCTGGACCATGCCGATATTTTCGAAAATGCCGTTGACCACCCACATGATCCAACCGGACATGTTGACGATACGGATCACCAAACCGGTGGCCAGGGCAATGGCGCCGACCGAGATCAGCGACTGGGTCCACAGCCACAGCGCGAGGCCCGTGGTGGTGACGATCAGCAGGCCGTTGAGGCTGGTGATGACGACGTCCATGCTGGTCACCACGCGGGCCGCCAGTTGGGTTTTTTCGGTCTGCTCCACCAGGGCATCACGGGCGTATTGCTGCTCGAAACGGGTGTGGGCAAACAGCTTCAGGGTGGTGATATTGGTGTAGCCGTCGACGATCCGGCCCATGAGTTTGGAACGGGCTTCGGAGGAAATCACCGAGCGCGCCTTCACCCGTGGCACGAAGTAGTACAGCGCGCCGATGTAGCAGGCGATCCAGATCAGCAGCGGGATCATCAGGCGCCAGTCGGCCTCGACGAACAGCACCAGGGAGCTGATGACGTAGATCAGCACATGCCAGATGGCATCGACGGCCTGGACGGCGGAGTCACGCAGCGAGTTGCCGGTCTGCATGATGCGCTGGGCGATGCGTCCGGCGAAATCGTTCTGGAAGAAGTTGAGGCTCTGCCTGAGTACATAGCTGTGGTTTTGCCAGCGAATCAGGCTGGTCATGCCGGGGCTGATGGTCTGGTGCACCAGCAGGTCGTGCAGGCCGAAGAAGATCGGCCGCAGGATCAGGGCGACCACGGCCATCCACAGCAGTTCGCGGCCATGGACCTGGAAGAATTCGGTATTGGGCGTGCCCTGGGCCAGGTCGATGATCCGGCTCAGGTAGCTGAACAGCGCCACTTCGATCAGCGCGGCGAACAAGCCCACGATCAACAGTGCGGCGAAGCTTGGCCAGACCTGGCGCAGGTAATACAGGTAGAAGGGCAGGACAGTGTTTGGCGGAGCGGCAGTGGGGGCGTCGCGGAAAATATCGATCAGTTGTTCAAAACGACGATAGAGCATGGGTTCTGACGCCCGTCAGGCGGGCTCTCCTTGAAGATGAAGCGGCGCAAGCCAGAGGCACCCGGCCTGTGGCTTGCGCCTGCCATTAGTCGATCCGCTTGGCCGACTTGATATACACCGGGTCCGACGGCACGTCCGACATGCCCTGCTTGGTGGTGGTCGGCGAGTTGACGATGATATCGACCACCTCCATGCCCTTGACCACCTTGGCGAAGACCGCATAACCGGCATCGCGGCCCGGGTCGAGGAAGTCATTGTCCTTCACGTTGATGAAGAATTGGCTGGTGGCCGAGTTCGGGTCCGAGGTGCGGGCCATCGACAAGCTGCCGCGCACGTTGTGCAGGCCGTTGCTGGCTTCATTCTTGATCGGCGCCTGGGTCGGCTTTTGCGACATTTGCGCGGTGAAACCGCCGCCCTGGACCATGAAGCCCGGAATCACCCGGTGGAAGATGGTGTTGTTATAGAAACCACTGTCCACGTAGGCGAGGAAGTTCTTGGTGCTGATCGGCGCATGCACCGGGTCCAGCTCGATTTCAATGGTGCCGTTGGTGGTCACCAGTTCTACATGGGGCGCCTTGGCGGCATCGGTGGCGGCCATCAGGTTGGCGGCGAACAGGACGGAGCCGGTGAACAGGGCGATTTTTTTCAGCATGGTTCAGTGATCCTGGGTGGTGGTTTCGACTGCGGTTAGAAACTCAAGCAGGGTTTGGTTGAAGACCTGGGGTTGATCCAGCGGCGTGGCGTGGCGTGAGTCGGCGATCACCACCAGACGCGCATCGGGAATCAGTTTGACATAGCTTTCCTTCAACGCGACCGGTGTGTAGTCATGGTCGGCGCTGACGATCAGGGTTGGACAGGCAATCCGTGAAAGTTGTTCCTGGACACCCCAGCCGACGATGGCGTCGAAGCTGGCGAGATAAGCACGTTTGTCGTTTCTTGCCCAGCGCTCGGTCATCTTGCGCCGCAATTCTGCCTGCTCGGGTTTTGGGAACAGCATCACGCTCAAGGCCTTGCCGATGCGCTTCGGACCCAGCAGCCGGGCCAGGCTCCAGCGCTTGGCCCATTGCAGGTAGTCGCCGGGCTTGCGGACCTTGACTTCGGGCGCGCTGTTAACCACGCACAAGCTCTTGAACATTTGCGGCTGATCCACTGCCAGTTGGAAACTGATCATCCCGCCCATGGACAGGCCCACCAGGTGCGGAGGGTCCAGTTTCAGGTGTTCGATCAGGGCCGTTACATCGGCGCTGAACCCAGCGATGCTGTAGCGCTGGCGAGGCTTGTCGGAGCGACCGTGGCCGCGCATGTCCATGACGATTACCCGGTGCTGCGCTGACAATGCCGGTATCTGCATTTCCCAGTCGAGGGTGCTGGACCCCAGGCCATGTATCAGCAACACCGGTGTGCCCTGGCCGTATTCCTCATAGTGCAGCGTACAACCTTCGTGTTCGAAATAGGCCATCGGTCAACGTCCTGTCAGGCTTGCTGGGGAGCGGCGAAGGGGGCGTCCAGCGGCGCGGTGTCGAAGGTGCGCAGCAGTTCGATGAGAATCTGCGTGGCCGGCCCCAGGGGTTTGTCCTTGTTCGAGTACAGGTAGAAGGTCGGGTGGCGGCTGCCGCCCTGATCCAACGGTAGCACCTTGAGCAGGCCTTCCCGGATTTCCCGTTCGATCATGTGTCGCGGCAGCCAGGCAAAGCCCAGGCCGTTGCCGATAAAGGTGGCGGCGGTGGCCAGGCTGCCGACGGTCCAGCGCTGCTCGGCACCGAGCCAGCCGACATCGCGCGGTTGCTGGCGGCCGGAGTCACGGATCACCACCTGCAGCTGGCTTTCCAGGTCCTGGAAGGTCAAGGTGCGTTGCAGGCGGTGCAGGGCGTGTTCCGGGTGGGCGACGGCGACGAACTCCACCGCACTCATCTCGGTGCCCAGGTAACCGGGGATATTGAAGCCGCTGATGGCCAGGTCCGCGACGCCTTCGAGGAGGACTTCCTCCACCCCCGACAGCACTTCTTCGCGCAGGCGCACCCGGCAACCGCGGCTCTGCGGCATGAACGCGGTCAGCGCCCGGACCAGGCGGGCATTGGGGTAGGCGGCGTCCACCACCAGGCGCACTTCGGCTTCCCAGCCCTGCTCCATATGGTGGGCCAGGTCTTCCAGCTGGCTGGCCTGTTTCACCAGTTGCCGGGAGCGCCGCAGCAGCACGCCGCCGGCCTCGGTGAGCACGGCTTTGCGCCCGTCGATGCGCAATAGCGGCACCCCGAGCTGATCCTGCATGCGGGCCACGGTATAGCTGACGGACGACTGCGAACGATGCAGGGCTTCGGCGGCCTGGGCGAAGCCGCCGTGATCGACCACGGCCTGCAGCGTTCGCCATTGATCAAGGGTCACGCGGGGCGCTTTCAAGTTGGGTTCCTCTTGTCCTAAGCTGGCGGTCCCTAATGGAGACCGCCGAATGAGAAAAATCTGTTGTGTGTTGCTGGCCATGCTGCCCTTGACGGCATTCGCCTATCCCATCGAGGTCGAAAAACAACTCAACGGCCTGAGCATCGACTACACGACCTTCGATACCGATACGGATATCGGTTCCATCCAGGTGAACAACTACGGGAAAACCGACGCGTTGTGCACCGTGGTGTTCCGTAACGGCCCCGAGGCCCCACGGACCCGCAAGCTCGATCTGCCGGCCGGGAAGAGCAAGAATGCCAGCGCCAAATTCACCCGCAGCATCATCCGGTTGAGCCTGGGACTGACTTGCGTAGCGAAATGACCCCCCGAGGAGCATTCTGCCAAGCATGCTCCGCCTATCAACAAATTTATAGATAGGTTGTAGTCATTTTTTCGGCTTTTTTATCGGCTAAGTGCTGTTTAATCTTCACTCCATCGACTTACAGCCCCTAGCGATGGAGCCTACATCCCATGTCCCGCGTACTGATTATCGAAAGCAGCGCCCGCCAGCAAGACTCGGTTTCCCGCCAGTTGACCCAGCAATTCATCGGTCAATGGCAAGCCGCTCACCCGGCCGATCCGATCACTGTCCGTGATCTGGCAACCGATCCGGTGCCGCATCTGGACAGCCACCTGCTGGGCGGCTGGATGAAACCCGTCGAGCAACGTACGGCCATCGAGAAGGCGGCGCTGGAGCGCTCCAACCAGCTGACCGACGAGCTGCTGGCGGCGGACGTGCTGGTGCTGGCCGCGCCGATGTACAACTTTGCGATCCCGAGCACCCTCAAGGCCTGGCTCGACCATGTGCTGCGGGCCGGCCTGACCTTCAAGTACACCGACACCGGCCCGCAAGGGCTGCTGGTCGGCAAGCGAGCCTATGTCCTGACCGCGCGCGGCGGGTTGTATGCCGGTGGCACCAACGATCATCAGGAACCCTACTTGCGCCAGGTGCTGGCGTTTATCGGTATCCACGACGTCACCTTCATTCATGCCGAAGGCCTGAACATGGGCGGCGACTTCCAGGAAAAAGGCCTGAACCAGGCCAAGGCGCGGATTGCCCAAGTTGCTTGAGGGCTTAATGTTCAGCTAATCGCCGATTGTTTTAGTAGCGACAGTTCTTCAAGTAACCCCTTCAAGTTGTACGCGCAGAACCTCCCTTTGCACTGGTTGCTCCCTGAGTGCATGCAACCCGATCCGGCCGCCCAGCCCGATCGGGTTTTTTTTCGCCTCGGATTCCTTGCGCGGCAGAAAGTCGCTAAGGTCGCGGCCATTCGATGGCAGGCCCGTTCATTTTGTGGGATGGGCGGCAATATGTGAGGGCTTATGGGTTATCTACTTTTCGTCACGCTGCTCCAGGCGTTTTCCTTCAGCCTGATCGGTGAATACCTGGCCGGTCATGTCGACAGCTACTTTGCCGTGCTGGTGCGGGTGCTGCTGGCCGGGCTGGTGTTCATTCCCTTGACCCGCTGGCGCCAGGTGGAGCCGGCGTTCATGCGCGGCATGCTGCTGATCGGCGCCTTGCAGTTCGGCGTCACCTACGTCTGCCTGTACCTGAGCTTCCGGGTGCTGACGGTGCCGGAGGTGCTGCTGTTCACCATCCTTACACCGTTGCACGTGACCCTGATCGAAGATGCCTTGAACCGACGCTTCAATCCCTGGGCCTTGCTCGCGGCACTGGTGGCGGTGGCCGGTGCGGCGGTGATCCGCTACGACCGGATCAATCCGGATTTCTTCATGGGCTTCCTGCTGCTGCAATTGGCCAACTTCACCTATGCCGCCGGACAGGTGCTCTACAAGCACCTGGTGGCGCGTCATCCCAGCGACCTGCCGCATTACCGGCGTTTCGGCTATTTCTACCTGGGCGCGCTGGCGGTGGCATTGCCGGCGTTCCTGTTGTTCGGCAAGGCCCACTACCTGCCCGAGGGGCCGCTGCAATGGGGCGTGCTGGTGTTCCTCGGACTGGTCAGCACGGCGCTGGGGATGTATTGGTGGAACAAGGGCGCGTGCCTGGTCAATGGCGCCACGCTGGCGGTGATGAACAACCTGCATGTGCCGGTGGGGCTGCTGATCAACCTGTTGATCTGGAACCAGCATGAACCCTTGGGGCGATTGTTCTTCGGCGGCCTGGTGATTCTTGCGGCAGTCTGGATCAGCCGCCTGGGCGCGCGTCCGCTCAAAGCCTAGAGCGCGTGCTCCTGCGGCTCGGGAATATGGCTGGCGCCCAATAGCGCCGGCAACATCCCGGCCCGCAGGTCGTTGCCGCTCGGCTGCTGGTACAGGCTCAGGCCGAACTCCGGCAGCACCGCCAGCAGGTAATCGAAAATATCCCCCTGGATACGTTCGTAGTCGGCCCAGGCGGTGGTGGAGGTGAAGCAGTAGATCTCCAGCGGCACACCCTGGGCCGTGGCCTGCATCTGGCGGACCATGCAGGTCATGTCCGGCTGTACTTCCGGATGACTCTTCAGATACGCCAGGGCGTAGGCGCGAAAGGTCCCCAGGTTGGTCATGCGTCGACGGTTCGCCGCCATCGCCGCGACATTGCCCTGGGCTTCGTTCCAGGCCTTGAGCTCGGCCTGCTTGCGAGCGATATAGTCGGTGAGCAGGCGCACCCGGCTCAGCCGCTGTTCTTCGTCATCGTGGAGGAAACGCACGGCGCCGGCGTCGATGAACAGGCTGCGCTTGATCCGCCGGCCACCGGATTGCTGCATACCGCGCCAGTTGCGGAACGACTCGGACATCAGCCGCCAGGTCGGGATCGAGACGATGGTCTTGTCGAAATTCTGCACCTTGACCGTGTGCAGGGTGATGTCCACCACATCGCCGTCGGCGCCGACCTGGGGCATCTCGATCCAGTCGCCGACCCGCAGCATGTCGTTGCTGGTCAACTGCACGCTGGCAACGAAGGACAGCAGGGTGTCCTTGTAGACCAACAGGATCACCGCCGACATGGCGCCCAGGCCCGAGAGCAGCAACAGCGGCGAACGGTCGATCAGCGTGGCGATGATCACAATGGCGCCGAATACGAACAGCACCATCTTCGCCAACTGCACATAACCCTTGATCGAGCGCGTGCGCGCATGTTCGGTGCGTGCGTAGATATCCAGCAGGGCATTGAGCAGGGCGCTCATGGCCAGTACCTGGAACAGGAAGGTAAAGGCCAGCGCGACATTGCCGAAGAAGATCAGGCCGTTCTTGCTCAGTTCCGGTACCAGGTGCAGGCCGAACTGGATCACCAGCGAGGGCGTGGTCTGCGCCAGGCGATGGAAGACCTTGTTCTGCAGCAGGTCATTGACCCAGTGCAGCGCCGGCTGGCGCCCGAGCAGACGGGCGGTATGCAGGATCACATAACGCGCCACCCGGCCGAGCACCAGCGCCACGATCAGCAACAAGGCCAGGCCCAGCCCGGTTTGCAGCAGGGGATGTTGATCGAGGGCGCTGAAAAAGTCCTGGGCGCGCAGCCAGAGCTGTTTGATATCCATGGGGGATGACGAATCTTCTGAAGGAAATAACTGGGGGATTAGAGCATTTAACACTTCAAAGATGACTGTTACAGACAAATCCGCTCACAAAAACAGAGCTGTTTGTCGCGCTTTTCACAAAGAAACTCGGCCTCGGCGCTCGAAACCGTTACCCTATGCCGCTGATATTTTGTATTTCTTCGAGGTAGCACCCGTGTTTTCCGAATTCGCCCTGCACGAACGCCTGCTCAAAGCCGTGGCCGAGCTTAAATTTGTCGAGCCTACGCCCGTGCAGGCCGCGGCCATTCCACTGGCGTTGCAGGGGCGTGACCTGCGGGTGACGGCGCAAACGGGTAGTGGCAAGACCGCCGCGTTCGTCCTGCCGATCCTCAATCGCCTGATCGGCCCGGCCAAGGTTCGCGTCAGCATCAAGACCCTGATCCTGCTGCCGACCCGTGAGCTGGCCCAGCAGACCATCAAGGAAGTCGAGCGTTTCTCCCAGTTCACTTTCATCAAGTCCGGCCTGATCACCGGTGGTGAAGACTTCAAGGTCCAGGCCGCCATGCTGCGCAAGGTGCCGGATATCCTGATCGGCACCCCGGGGCGGATGATCGAGCAACTGAACGCCGGCAACCTGGACTTGAAAGAAGTCGAAGTGCTGGTGCTCGACGAAGCCGACCGCATGCTCGACATGGGTTTTGCCGAAGACGTGCAGCGCCTGGTGGACGAATGCACCAACCGCCAGCAGACCATGCTGTTCTCCGCCACCACCGGCGGTTCCGGCCTGCGCGACATGATCGCCAAGGTCCTGAACAACCCTGAGCACCTGCAGCTCAATGCGGTCAGCCAACTGAACGACACCACGCGCCAGCAGATCATCACCGCCGACCACAACCAGCATAAAGAGCAGATCCTCAACTGGTTGCTGGCCAACGAGACCTATCAGAAAGCCATTGTCTTCACCAATACCCGGGCCATGGCCGACCGTATCTACGGTCGCCTGGTGGCCCAGGAATACAAGGCTTTCGTCCTGCACGGCGAGAAGGACCAGAAGGACCGCAAGCTGGCCATCGACCGCCTGAAGCAGGGCGGGGTGAAGATCCTCGTGGCCACCGACGTCGCCGCTCGCGGCCTGGACGTGGACGGCCTGGACATGGTGATCAACTTCGATATGCCGCGCAGCGGCGACGAATACGTGCACCGTATCGGTCGGACCGGGCGTGCCGGTAACGACGGCCTGGCGATCTCGCTGATCTGCCACGGCGACTGGAACCTGATGTCGAGCATCGAGCGCTACCTCAAGCAGAGCTTCGAGCGCCGCACCATCAAGGAAGTCAAGGGCACCTATGGCGGGCCGAAGAAGGTCAAGGCTTCGGGCAAGGCTGTCGGCGTGAAGAAGAAAAAGACCGACGCCAAGGGCGACAAGAAGAAGTCGGCCGCCAAGGCACCGACCAAACGCAAGATCGCCAACCGGCCGAAGACCGATGCCCTGTCGTTGGTCAGCAAGGACGGTATGGCGCCGCTCAAGCGCCGCAAGCCGGAAGCCCCGGCTGCCGAATAACCCGCTATCGGTTGCGTGAAAACGCAGTGAAGCGGTTGCTCTCCCACCAATGCCCCGACTTGTCGGGGCATTGGCGTTTTTGTGGGGCGATGCTTGCGCAGCTGCCCTTCAAATAGTGAAGGGCGGTAGTGGCACTTTGCTAAAAAACGGCAGTCAGATGGGAACTTCAACAACGACGCTCTGGTATTATTTCGCGCTCACGTTGGCAGGATGATGGAGCCCTGGAAGGCTCCGTATAGGGAATATGCTCATGAACTACCTCGAACGCTCCATGTCTGCCTTGCGCTCCATCGGCATCACTTTCCCGGACCAGAATGCTCCCGTGCTGGCACTGCTGGACAAGGTATCGGTGTATGACGCCACCCGCGTCACCGCCATCGCCGCCACGCTGCAACAGTCCACGGTGTTCAATGCCGTGGTCCGCGACAAGTTGCAGAGCATGGACGTCAGCACCCGTTATGCCGATATCGCCGCCAGCTTCGATTCGATCCAGGCCGATGCCCGGCAGATGATGGAATGGATGGCCGACGGCAAGCTGCAATTCTCCGAGCGCATCCAACTGGGCTGGATGAATATGCGCCGCGGTTCGATCCCGGATCGCTTCGAGAGCATTCGCAAGAACTACCTGGATGTGGCGAAGTCGGCCAATGAGCAGATCCAGCTGGAAACCCTGATTCTCGAAGCCTATCAGGACTATCGCCTGGCGATGAAAACGGCCGAGATAGATGCCTGCGAAGTGCAGAAAATCGCCCAGGCGAAGATGGATAGCGGGCGCCAGGGCCTGACCGAGGCCGGCGCGGCCCTGGAGGGTGCCGAGCTGGAAGCGACCGAACGGGCCAAGCTCGAACTGGCACGGGATGTCGCCTTGCGCGACCTGCAGGACGAGGACAAACGTTACCAGATCATCACCGATATCGCCGATCAGTTGAAGACCGCCTACAACGCGGCCGAGCTGGTGTTTGCGCGCCTGAGCCAGTACCACAGCGTGAAAGAGCGGCTGTACCAGCGTGCCGTGAGCTTTTTCGCCACCAACGAAATCGTCCTGACCGGCCTGGCAGCGGGCTTTACTTCGTCCGGCGGGCTGGCCGAAGTGACCAACACCCTGAATGCGATGAACCAGGGGATCAACTCCAGCCTGGAGATCCAGGCCAAGGTCGGCGGCGAGCAGCTGAATGCGGCGTTGAAGGCCGGCTACGGCTCGACCCTGAAGGCCAGCTCGGTCAAGGCCCTGGCCGATGCCGTGGTGGACTTCCAGGCCAGCAGCCTGAGTCTGATCCAGGAACTGCGCAAGGAGTCCTCGGCGGCGGCGGCGGAAATCGAGTCGATCACCGAGGACAGCAAGCGTCGCTTCAGCGCGCTCCTGCAAAAGGGGATCTGAAGTGAGCAACGTTGTCTCCCTCACCGAGCAGATGGGGGCCATGGCGCTGATCGACGAGATGCGTTTCAGCCAGGCCGAACTGCAGAAACAGCTGGACCTGCCCAAGCATCGCCTGCGGGTGGCCGAGCAGATCCGTGAGTTTTACCGGGCCAAGGGCATCGAGGTGGAGGATGCCCTGGTCGAAGAGGGCGTTCGCAACTTCTTCGCCAACCGCCTGACGTATCAGGCTCCGGCAACTTTCGGCTCGATGACCCGGCTGCTGGCACGGGTCTATATCACTCGTGGACGCTGGCTGCTGCCTACGGTAGGTGTCCTGGGAGTTGGGTTGTGGGTGCTGTTGGTTGCGCCGTCGGTCTCGGAGTTTTCTGCTCAGGCGTCGCTGAGCGCAGCACAGGGTCGAGTGGATGAGGCTAGGGCGCTGGTTGCAAGCCATGCCGGGCAGCGTGAGCAGTTGGAAAAGCGTGTCTCCACGCTGAAGGCCGATGGGCTTGTGGCGAATTTGCCGGCGGCGCGGCAGGTATTTGAACAGACCGGGCCGGTGCTGGAGACCGCGCGTGCAGCAGAACGGATCACGCTGCCGGTGCACGTCACGGAACAGAGTTACAAAGAGGACTCCAAGCTGGCCGCCTCGGCGGTCAAGAGCCTGAAGAAGGACAGTGCCGACATGAAGGCACTGGCGACTCAGCTGGATGCGCTGAGCGCGCAAACGGACACGATCAGGCCCTGGTTGACGAAGCTGCAGGATGCGCAGGAACAAGTGCGCAAGATGGGCTTGAGCAACGCCGATGCCGGGCAGTTCCAACCGCTGTTTGCCAAGGTCGATCAGGCCGTCAAGGTCATGGATGCGACGGCCGCCGAACAGGGATTGAAGGAGGTTGAGCAACTGCGGGCGATAGCGGCGACACCCTTGACCCTGGAAGTGGTCAGCCGTACCGGCGAGAAGTCGATGGTTGAGCGCAATTTCGATCCGACCGGGGGCAAGTCCTGGTACCTGCTGGCCGAGGCGCTCGACGCCTCGGGCAATGTCGTCCCGTTGCCCATCACCAGTGTCGAGACCGGGGAGCGGCGTTATGCCTCGATATTTGGCGTGCGGGTCAATCAGGCCACCTACCAGGCGGCCAAGAATGACAAGCAGGCGGATGGCCTTGTCGATGATCGCCTGATGGGGAAAAAGGCGGCCAACTCGC
The DNA here is from genome assembly GCF_013385425.1 of Pseudomonas gingeri. GTDB lineage: Bacteria > Pseudomonadota > Gammaproteobacteria > Pseudomonadales > Pseudomonadaceae > Aquipseudomonas > Aquipseudomonas gingeri_D. The sequence goes on from NZ_JACAQA010000005.1 coordinate 567,010, forward strand.
TGTCCTTTACGTTCGTCAAAGGACCGGTCAAAACCAAACCTGATTACATCCTGGAGTGGTAATGAACGCGAGCCGCATAGAAGCTTCCATCCGCGACAACTCCCGGAACCTGGAGGCACAGCTGCGCCAACTGCAGCTCGAGTTGTCCGCTGCCCACGATCAGGAGTTGCGCCTGCAGCAGGGGCTCGGCAACGCCTTTCCGCATATCGCCAATTATCAGCTGTCCGGCGGTGCCCCGCTGTCTGTCGAGGTTCAGCGTTTGCTCGACCAGCGCGAGCAGGCGGAGGCCGCTTTGCGTCAGGAGCTGGCGCAGGTGGAGGAGGGCATTGCCGGGCAGTTGCAGGTGATCTCGGGCTTGGCCGAGGCGCTTGAGACCCAGGTGGCGGACCTTGATCAGCAAGTCGAGCAGGACCTCCGGGCCCAGCAGCAGGCCGCCTTGATCAGCGAGGCCGACGAGCAGTCCTACAAGGAACTGCGCGATGAATGTCGGCTCAAGCTCCAGGCATTCCAGGCCGACCCGCTTTATGTCTATCTGCGCGACCGCGGATTCGGTACCGAGGGTTATGTCGGTCGGTTTGTCTGGCGCGGGCTGGACCGTTGGGTGGCGCGACTGTGCAATTTCACCCAGAACAGTGCCGCCGAGCGCACGCTGCTGGCCATGCAGCGGGCCAATGAAGCAGTTGGCAAGGAGCGTCAGGCAAATCGGGCGGCCCAGGAGGCCGAGCGCGCGCGGCTGCATCAACGTGCCCTGTCCGCCAGCGATCTGCCGGTCTTGCAAGAGCGTCAGCGGCAAGCGCAGCAGGCGCTGGAAGCGGGCAAGGCGCAGGCCAATGCGCTCCATCAGCGCCTGGCGCCCTACGTCAGCAAGCGTGACGAGGGTTTCGCCAAGGCCTCCGAGCTGTTGTCCCGGCAACTGGCCGAGATGAATGACCTGACCCTGGAGCAACTGGCCGGACAGACCCAGGGTGCGCAGGATGACGAGCTGGTGCGCAGGGTACGTGATCTGCGCGCTGAGCTGGAGGTGTTGCGGTTGCGCGTGCCTTCTCTGGAGCGGCAGTGCCGGGACGCCGAGGCCAGCTATGAGCTGGCCAAGCAACTGGAGCGTACGTTGCAGTCAGGGGGACTCATCAGTTCCCGCTACGACTATCAGAACGTGGATCTTGATGGCTTGCTCGTCGGGTTCATGCGGGGCGCCCTGTCGCTCTCCCAGGTGGTGAGTGAGGTGGACAATAACCGCGAGTTCATCAGGGTTGCTCCCAGCCCGAGCAGCAGTGCCCGTTCGAGCAGCAGTCGGAGCCGCGGTTCGCACAGCAGTTCGGGCAGCTTCTTTGGGGGCGGTTCGTCGGGCGGTTCCAGTTCCGCTAGCTCGTCCGGTTCTTCCAGCTCAGGGAGTGGCGGCGGGTTCTCCACCAGCGACAGTCTCTAGATCGAAAGGTCTGACGGAACAAGGACGGGGCAGCACAGGCTGCCCCGTGTCGTTTCTCCCGGGCTCGATCGGCCAGGCGTCGGGCGGTTTCCGCCCAATGGTCATCCGTGGGTGCAAACCGGCTGAACCGTCATGGCCGACACTACTCTATCCTTATGCAGGGCTTCTCACTCTCACACGTGAAGGGTTAATCAGGATGACGACTTACAACTGGGAACTGATCGAACGTTTGCTCCATGAGGTGCAGAACAGCGCCGGTCATAGCTTCGCCCCCCGGGCCTACGCCGAGGAGCACGCCACGGCCCAGGCCGCGCAGGGACAGGCGACGGGCAATCTCGATGACCTGAAGGCGCTGGCGGCCGATTACGAACGGCTGCTGCTCAAGCACGACTATATCGAGAGCCGCCCGGAGGACGAGGGCGGTAATGGCGAGAACTTTATCCTTACGCCGCGTGGCTCTGCCCTGTTGAGCCTGCTTGACAGCAGCATTCCCGGCAACGATCACCCTTTGCAGGTACTCGACGAGCAGGTTGATGCGCTGGACCCGGCCACCTTCGATCAGTTGGCCGCCAAGGTGCAGATCGCCTGAGCCCCGGGCCAACAGACGACGGCTTTTGCTCAACCGCCCTGAGCGGTTTTCAGGCATTTGAGCTGCGAGAAGTCCTGGCGCATTTCGTCGATCTTCTTCAGTAGCCGCGTCCGTTGGTCGGCGTTGCTCTCGGCCATCAGCGCCACCAGCAGGCTGCGGGTGGCCTGCTCCGCACGCTCGTGAGCCTGGCGGTACTCGGTGGTCCACAGGCTGTCCTGATCTTGCAGCAACTGTTCGATCCGTTGCGGGAAGTCCGCGCGCTGACGCTGTTCGACCGCCTCGCTCAACTGCATCTGCCAGTTCATCCGGTTGGCCACCCATAGCCGGTTCTGTTCGCCGAGGCTGGTGGACCAGGCGGTGATGCGCTGTTGCTGGCTCAGGCTCAATGGCCCCAGCCAGCCCTTGAGGCGCTTGCTCATGCGCTCGGCGCGGTCGCGGATCTGTTCGTCGACGGGCGGGGTCACGTACTCCGCTCGATGTTCACGCTGATCCTTGGCAAAAGCCTGGCTCATCTCGCTTACCTGTTGATCGCTCAGGCCCCGCAGCAACTCGACCGCCGAGGGCGTGACGGTGCGCGTGACCTGGGCAATCGCCTGGCGGGCCTCGGCGGTGCGGGCCTGCACGTTGGCATCGGTGACCTGACGGGTTTCGACCATCTGCTGCACGCGCTCGAGCCAGTCCAGGTAGTCCGGCAGTTGCGTGGTGCAATGCCAGTGCAGGTGCTCCTTGAGGCGTTCGCGGAACCAGTCTTTCTGCCCGCGGTTCATGTCCACGTAGTCGCCGAGGGTCCAGGGAATGATCACATCGAGGTTGCGGTAGGCCAGGCCTGCCCGCGAGCAGGCGCCGATGGTCAGGCTCAGGAGCAGCAACCAGAAGAGGGAGGTCAGCCGGTACGACATGGATGAATCCTGATGGGGGCATCTCTCCATGGAACGCTTCTGCGGCCAGTGGTTCAACCGCTCAATGGTTTCCATCGATGACCATGGCGGCTGATACGGGCGCAAGGGGATTTGTGCACGGGTGATCGGCGCGGTATCTGCAATGGGGGCGGGAGTGTTGCTTCAGCCCTGCGCCTTGAGGTTCAAAGCGCAGAGTGGCTTGGGTGTTGCGCGGGGGAATTACTTTTTGCCGAGGGTGATCTGTTTCGACGGGCCGAAAGTCTGGCCGCTGACGCCTTTGGCAATTTGCTGGATCTCGCCGCCGGATTTCAGGAAAGCCGCAATTTGCTCGTTGATCGAATCGCTGGTCTCAACGGCTGGAGCGGGCTTTGCTTTGCTGTTCGATGCTTTTACGCGCATGGCGGCCATTAACCTGTGTAGATATTAACTGGATCGATCATTCTACCTGAAAGACTTGACAATTGCTTGATAAATATCCAGGGCAAAGGTAGTGGGGTATTCGCCAAGACGTGGTGGGGGCCTTGTTATTATTGGCTAAGCTACTGTTTTGACTCGTAACCCGGCCTCGATATTTTCCACGCGAGGGTCGAATTTCGAGGGCGAGCACAGTCGTCGGTCTGACGAACGGACCTGTTTCTGTCGGCAACCCCTTGAAAATCAAGCCTTGCAGCGGGCTTTTCAGCCGGGGGCAAGCGCTGTGAAACAGCGTCGTCAAACTCGGGTAGAATGCCAGCCACGCAATGAGGGTATTGGAAATGGCTTTAGTCGGGCGTTATAACAGCTTGCAAGTGGTTAAACACACTAATTTCGGTTTGTATCTGGACGGCGGCGCGGACGGCGAGATTCTTCTACCCAACCGTTATATCCCCAAGGATATTCCCAGTGAAGATGAAGACTGGCTGAATGTTTTCATTTATCTGGACAGTGCTGACAAGTTGATTGCCACCACGGAAAAACCCAAAGTTCAGGTCGGTGAATTCGCCAGTCTCAAAGTCAAGGAAGTTAACAGTATTGGTGTGTTCCTCGATTGGGGTTTGCCCAAGGATCTGCTGTTGCCGTATTCCGAAGAGAAGCGCCAGTTGAGCGCCGGCGACTATTGCGTGGTGCATGTCTACCTCGACAAGCATACCCGTCGCATCACCGCCACGGCCCGCCTGGATCGCTACCTGGACAAGACTCCGGCCAGCTACACGCCCGGCCAGGAAGTCGACCTGCTGGTGGCCGAAGCTACCGACATGGGTTTCAAGGCGATCATCAACAACAAGCATTGGGGGCTGATTCACAAGAACGAAGTGTTCAAGTTCCTGCGGGCCGGCAAAGAGGAAAAGGGCTTTATCAAGGAGATCCGCGCCGACGGCAAGATCAGCCTGAGCCTGCAACCCGTTGGCGAAGAAGCTTCCGGTAGCCTGAACAGCAAGATCCTCGCCAAGTTGCGTGAAAACAACGGGGTGCTGGCGGTCAGCGACAAGAGCGATCCGACCGTGATCAGCGGTTTGTTCGGGGTCAGCAAAGGCAACTTCAAGAAAGCCATTGGCGCGCTCTACAAGCAAGGGCAGATTGTGATCCATGCCGATCGCATCGAATTGAGCTGAGTGTGGATGTTGCCCGGGCTGACGTCATCGCCGGCAAGCCAGCTCCCACAATAATCGCGTTTCAGCGTGATTCTGTAGGCGCCGGCTTGCTGGCGATGGACTGCGTAGCTGTCCTGCCTGTCGCAACCCTGCAAGGCTCAGCGTCGCACCAGGGCCACCCCGGGCGCTGCGGCCGCCACCGGCCGCAACACCACCAGTCCCGCCAGTACCAGGCCGCTGCCCGCCACGATCAAGGCCGGTTGCAGGCCACCGCTGAAGTGGCTGCTCAAGGCCGCGAGCAACGGCCCGCAGAGCTGGCCGATGGCGAAACAGGCGGTCAGCCACCCGGCATTGCGATGGGTGGCGTGCGGCGCCAGTTCCCGCGAGCGCTGCATGACCAACTGCATGCAGGCCAGGAACGGCGTACCGCAGAGAATCACCCCCAGCACCAGCCCCAGGCCGCTCGACAACAGGCAGGCGAAGACCCCGGCGGCCTGCAGCCAGAGCGTCACCATCAACCAGCGACGGGTACTGTCGGGTTTGGCGCGCCGCAGGCTCACCAGCACCACGCCAAGGGCCGCGACCAAGCCGAAGCCGGGCCAGAACAGATCGGCCTGCCATTGCCCGTGGAAGCGCGCACTGGCCATCTGCGAAAGAAAGGTCGCCGGAATGATGTAGCCCAGGCCGTACAAGGCATAGACCAGGCCCAGATGACCGATGGATTGCTGTTCTGTGTCCACGATCACGGGTGCGGCTGTGGTTGTGGCCACGGGTGTGGCGCTCGGCAGCGGCAGGAAGGGCAGGATCAACAGCAACATCAGCAGGCCGACGCCGGCGTACACCAGCCACAGGGTCGACGAATTCTCTCCCAGCAGGTTCGAGCCCAGCGCCAGCAAGCCGGTGAGCACGATGCCCAGGCCGGGACCGGCAAACACCCAGGCACCCAGGCGTGGACGGCCGACGGCATGGGCCAGCGGCTGGCTCAGGCTGGTGATCATGACCACTACCCAGGCACTTGCCACCCCGGTGCCGAAGCGCAACAGCCAGTGTGACCAGAACCCATGGGCCCAGTACGAGGCCAGGGTCAACAGCACGCATAACCACAGGCCGGCGAGCAGGCGCAGGCGGACATGGTGCGCGCGCCGGGCGAACATGGCGTCCACCGCGCCCAGCAGGTAGCCCAGGTAATTGGCGGCGGCGATCAGGCCGCCGGCGGTCAGGTCGATCTGGCCTTCGCTGATCAGGTGCGGCAGTTGCGGGGTCAGGGCAAAGCGGCCCACCCCCATGGCCATCATCAGGGCGATAAAGCAGGCGGTTAAACGAATCAGAGGTGACATGGCGTCATTTCCCGGCAGAGGACTATGACCGTCAGGCTAGGATCGATTGACTTTCTTTAAAAATGAATAATAGTGAGTAACTTGTTCAGTTTTGGAGAGGGTCATGGAGTTCAGCCAATTGCGGATCTTCCACGCGGTCGCCGAGGAGGGTTCCATCACTCGCGCCGCCGAGCGCCTGCACCGGGTGCCGTCGAACCTGTCCACGCGCATCAGGCAGCTCGAGGAGCAATTGGGGGTCGAACTGTTCCTGCGTGAACGTCAGCGCCTGCAACTGTCTCCGGCCGGCAAGGTCCTGCTCGATTACTCGAACCGGCTGTTTTCGCTGCATGACGAGGCCCAGGCTGCCGTGCGTGGCGGGCAACCGGCGGGGGACTTCGTGCTGGGCACCATGTACAGCACCGCGGCGATTTACCTGCCGTCGATGCTGGCGCGTTATCACCGCACCTATCCCGAAGTGAACCTGCAGGTGCAGTCCGCGCCCAGCGGCGAATTACTCGAAGGGCTGGTCTCCGGGCGCCTGGATGCCGCCCTGGTGGATGGCCCGCTGCAGTTGGCGGGGCTCGACGGCCTTGCATTCTGCGATGAAACCCTGGTGCTGATCGCACCGGCCGATCACCCGCCGGTGCGCAGTGCCCTGGAAGTACAGGGGCAGCCGGTTTTCACCTTTCGCCGCGGCTGTGCCTACCGCCTGCGCCTGGAGGCCTGGTTCGGCCACTATCACGCGGCCATGGGCCGGGCCATCGAGATCGAGTCCTATCCCGGAATGCTCGCCTGTGTCACCGCCGGCTCCGGCGTGGCGATGATGTCCGAGTCGATGCTGGCCAGCCTGCCCGGGCGGGAAAGCGTGTCGGTGCATCGGCTGGTCGAGCCTTTTGCCAGCGCCACCACCTGGCTGATGTGGCGCAAAGGCATGGTCGGCGCCAACCTGGCGGCCTGGATCGAGCTGCAGAAAAGCGCCTTGCTGCCCCTGGCGGACAGTGCCGAAGGGCTCCGCGCGTCGGCTTGAAGCGTTTTGCCATGATTTAAATCAAAGATCCTGCTGCAAGGGACAGCATTGCGTAGGACTTAGGGCTATGATCTGTGTGAAGCGGCTACAGAATCCCGTCGCTCGCATTACCCTGAAGGGGGCTATATGAAAGACAAACTGCAAACCTGGCTCCATGACCTCGGTGTTGCCCTGGGTCTGATCGAACCGCCACTGCAGCCGGTACCTATTCGTACCGACGATGATCGCCGTCGCCGCCAGCCGCGTCGCTAAGCGCCCACGGGCCGGCAACAGGGTTCAGCGCTCTTCGCCGTGCCGTGTTGGCGAAGTTCAGTGCCTGGCGATTTTCTCCAGGAAACGACTCAAGTCGTTGACCGTGACCGCTTCCTTGAGCAAGCGGTCTTCCTCTTCGGTAAACGCCGTCAGATCAAACTCATCTTCAAGATGGAACATCAGGTCTTCAATGTCCTGGGTGTCGAATCCTAATCCCTGCAAACTCTGATCGTCAGCGAACGCCTGGTGGTCGTCGAGCCGTTGGCTGACGAAATCATGCACGCTCTTGCGAATATCGGCTCTTTTCATGCGCCCGGTCTCCCCGGTTGCCTTTGCGGCAAGGGCCGCGGGAGTGTGCCTGGGGGAGGGAATCCGGCGGGTTCGGCGGGCCGGGTTTTTTCATAGATAAATCGACTGAGATCGCCAAGGGTGGTGATGCCTATCAGGTCGCGGTTCAGATCCAGCCGCACATCGAACAGGCACTCAAGGTTGTGGAACAACTCGACGAGATCAAGGGAACAGGTGTTGTCCGTGGCCTTTGACGGATCTTGCGACCATTTCAGCGACAGTTGTTCTTCAATGGAATGGCAGATTTGCTGATGAATCTCGAGTCTGTTCATAAGAGCCTCGAAGAAGGGTTTCTTATTGTTCGACCCTTTCCTGGGGCATTGCGATAGTGGCCAAACTACGACACCCGCGATCCTTGTACCTTCCGGTTAATCAAAAAGGTAGTCGCTATAGGCCAGTACAGCACAAGTTTTGCGCGGGACCTGACCGTTCATCTCCCTGAGCGTGCGCAGGGCGGTCAATGGGGGAAGGCGGCAGGCAAAAAAAACGGGTGCGACAACCGACGTCGCACCCGCTGAAGTAACCGCGGTATCAGATGGCGCTGGCGACGCCGGCCGGGCGCGGAGACAACAGGCTGACCACGACGAAGCTGATCAGGCCGATGGCCAGGCTGTAGTAGATCGGGGTATTGGCGTCCAGGCCGTCCTTGATCATGAACACCAGGGCGGTGATGAAGCCCAGGGCCATGCTGGTAATGGCGCCGCTGGTGGTGGCGGGCTTCCAGAAGATTGCGCCGATCAGCGGAATCAGCATGCCGCCCACCAGCAGGTTGTAGGCCAGGGTCAGGGCGCTGATCACGTCGCTGACCACCAGGGCGATACCCAGCACGACGATCCCGGTCAGGCAGGTGAACAGGCGGTTGATCCCCAGGCTCGACTGCTTGCCGCCGCGCAGTTTCGGCAGTAGGTCTTCGGTCAGCACGGTGGAGGCGGCCAGCAGGCCGGCACTGGCGGTGGACATCATGGCCGCCAGGGCCGCGGCGATCACCAGGCCACGAATGCCATCGGGCAGCGACTGTTTGACGATGGCGGCAAAGGCATTGTTGACGTTGGCCAGGTCGGGAATCAGCACATGGGCGGCCATGCCGATCAGGGCACAGGCCAGGCCGTAGGCGATACAGTAGACCCCGGCGACGCTGCCGGCATACTTCGCGACTTTCTCGTCCTTGGCGGTGAACACCCGTTGCCAGATGTCCTGGCCGATCAGGATGCCGAAGAAGTAGATCAGGAAGTAGGTGATGATGGTGTCCCAGCCGATGGTGGTGAAGCTGAAGCTGCTCGCCGGCAGCTTGCTCACCAGTTGGTCCCAGCCGCCGACGCGGTAGAGGCAGATCGGCAACAGGATGAACATCAGGCCCACGGTCTTGATGACGAACTGGACGATATCGGTCAGGGTCAGCGACCACATGCCGCCGATGGTCGAGTAGACCACCACCACGCCGCCGCCCAGCAGTACCGAGAGCCAGAACGGCAGGTTGAACAGCACTTGCAGCACGGTGCCGATGGCGAGGATCGAGGTCACACCGATCATCAGCGCGTAGGCCAGCATGATCACCGCGCTGGCCTGACGGGCCATGGGGTTGTAGCGCTTCTCCAGGACCTGGGTCACGGTGAAGATCTTCAGTTTAAGCAGCGGTTTGGCGAGGAACAGGTTCAGCGCGATGATGCCGAAACCCAGGGCCGCGCAGAGCCAGAAGCCGGAAATGCCGTGGACATAGCCCAGGCGCACGGTGCCGACGGTGGAGGCACCGCCCAGTACCGTGGCGGCCATGGTGCCCATATACAGCGTCGGGCCCAGGTTGCGTCCGGCCACCAGGTAGTCTTCGTGGGTCTTGGCCTTGCGCATGCCGTAGTAACCGAGCACGAGCATGCCAGCGGCATAAATGAGTACAACCAATAAATCCAAAGCCATGACGGCGTGTCTCCGATTATCTTTTTTATGGTCGAGCAAAGTTCAAGGCACATGCTGTGGCGAGGGGGCTCGCCACGGCAGTATCAGGCCGCCTGGCGCATCCCGGGCTTCAATGTTTTGCCATCCCGGCTGCGCGCATCCTGCGGTCCATAAACCTCTGCCGTCTCCGGGAACAGGCTGAGCAGCGCCAGGTACATCAGCGACGCCAGCCCGAGGGTGATCGGCAGGCTGATGTCGATGCCGTCGGCCAGGTTGCCCAGCGGGCCGACGAACTGCCCCGGCAGGTTGACGAAGCACAGGCCCACCAGCGCGCTGGGGATCCAGGCGCCCAGGCCGCGCCAGTTCCAGCCGTGGCTGAACCAGTAGCGCCCGCCGGTTTCGCCGCGGGTGAAGACTTGCAGGTCATCCGGGCAGTAGTAACCACGACGTACCAGCAGGCCGATGATCATGATCACCATCCACGGGGTGGTGCAGGTGATGATCAGCACGGCGAAGGTCGACACGCTCTGCACCAGGTTCGCCGCGAAGCGTCCGATGAAGATAAAGGCAATCGACAGCACGCCGATCAGCAGGGTCGCCTTGACCCGCGACAGCAGTCGTGGGAACACGCTGGACATGTCCAGTCCGGTGCCATACAGCGAGGTGGTGCCGGTGGACATGCCACCGATCACCGCGATCAGGCACACCGGCAGGAAGAACCAGGTCGGCGAGACGGCCAGCAGGCCGCCGACATAGTTGTTCGCGGTGATGTAGTCCGGTGCCTTGATCGCCACGATGGTCGCGGTGGCCAGGCCAAACAGGAAGGGGATCAAGGTGGCGATCTGCGCGGCGATCACCGCCAGCATGATCCGGACTTTCGAGGTTTCGCGGGGGATATAACGCGACCAGTCGCCGAGAAACGCCCCGAAGGAAATCGGGTTGCTCATGGCCACCAGCGCGGCGCCGATAAAGGCCGCCCAGAAACCGGCCTGACCCATCGCCACGGTTCCGGCGAAGTGACTGTCGAAGGCCGGTGCAAAGGCAAAGATCCCCAGCAGGAACAACAGGCTTGCGGCCCATACGGCGATGCGGTTGACCCACAGCATGAAGCGGAAGCCGTAGATGCATACCGTCAGCACCAGGATCGCGAACAGGCCGTAGGCCAGGCCCAGGGTCAGGTCGGTTTCCGGCATGTCGACCAGCCGCTTGGCGCCGCCGATCAGGGCATCCCCCGAGCTCCACACCGAGAGCGAGAAGAACGCGATGGCGGTCAACAGCGACAGGAACGAGCCGACGATCCGCCCGTGCACACCGAAGTGCGCCCCGGAGGACACGGCGTTGTTGGTGCCATTGATCGGACCGAACAGGCCCATGGGCGCGAGGATCAGCGCGCCTAGCACCACGCCCAGGACGATCGCCCAGACACCGGCCTGGAAGGACAGGCCGAAGAGCACCGGGAAACTGCCGAGCACGGCGGTGGCAAAGGTATTCGCACCGCCGAAGATCAGGCGAAACAGGTCGCTGGGTCGGGCATCGCGTTCGTGGTCGGGGATCTGTTCGACCCCGTTGGTTTCAATGCTGCCAAGGCTTTTTTCATTGTTGTTTTTATTCATGATCGCTCCGATCACTGCGGTGCCCTCGTCTTCCGCGAGGGCTACCGGGGTTGGCTAAGGGGAGGGCATTCCCTGGGGTTTTGCTGACAAATGCTCGTGGCAGGCCAGCCATGGGCCTGATTCTCGTTGTTTGCGAAACACAATGGTTTCGCGCTCCTGGCTAAAGAGAAGCTCCCCTTGCATGCGCAGCTCGGTGGCCACGTCATGGATGAAAATCGCCACATCGCCCTGCAGGCTGACGAAAGCGTTGCTCGAGGTGCACGAAATCACCTCGAAGCCGTCCTCCGCCCGCCAGTTGTCCCACAGCGCCTGATAGGCATCGCGTGACAGCAAGGGCTGTTCGAGGGTGTAGAAAACGAAGCTGGCATCGGCGCTGAAGGCGCCGAAGTAGGCTTCGCGATCATTGGCGGCGAAGGCGGCCACCAGCTCGGCGGCGGCCTCGAGTACCTGGTCACGGTCGTTCATGGCGACTCCTCAGCGGTGGGCCACGCCGGGCAGTACGCAGAGCATCTCGTACAGCAGGTTGGCGCCGAGCAGCGAGGTGTTGCCGGTGGTGTCGTAGGGTGGCGAGACTTCCACCAGGTCGCAGCCGACCAGGTCCAGGCCCTGGCAACCGCGGACGATCTCGATCGCCTGGATGGTGGTCAGGCCGCCGATTTCCGGGGTGCCGGTACCGGGCGCCCAGGCCGGGTCGATGCCGTCGATGTCGAAGCTCAGGTACACCGGGCCGCCACCGACTTTTTCGCGCACTTCAGCCATCAGCGGGGCGAGGGATTTGTGCCAGCACTCTTCGGCCTGGACCACCCGGAAGCCCTGCTTGCGGCTCCAGTTGAAGTCTTCGGCGGTGTAGCCCTGGGCGCGCAGGCCGATCTGGACCACCCGGTCGCAGTCCAGCAGGCCTTCTTCCACGGCGCGGCGGAAGGTGGTGCCGTGGGCGATTTTCTCGCCGAACATGTGATCGTTGACATCGGCGTGGGCGTCGATGTGCACCAGGCCGACCTTGCCGTGCTTCTTGTGGATGGCCCGCAGGATCGGCAGGGTGATGGTGTGATCGCCGCCCAGGGTCAGTGGGATGACCGGGTGTTCGAGGATGGCATCGTAGGACTCTTCGATGATGCGCACGGCGTCCAGCAGGTTGAAGGTGTTGATCGCCACATCACCGATGTCGGCCACCGACAACGAATCGAAGGGCGCGGCACCGGTGGCCATGTTGTAGGGGCGGATCATCACCGACTCGGCGCGGATTTCCCGCGGGCCGAAACGGGTCCCGGCGCGCAGCGAGGTGCCGATGTCCAGCGGGATGCCGATGAACGCGGCGTCGAGGCCGGCGGCCGATTGCAGGTGCGGGAGGCGCATCATGGTGGCGATACCGCCGAAGCGCGGCATTTCGTTACCGCCCAGTGGTTGGTGAAGAATCTTGTCCACGGGTAAGCCTCATCATTTATTTTGGTTATCAGGGGGCGATTCTGCGAAAGGCGCCGGGCGGGAAGAATCGCTGACGGCAAATAGTTAGTTCAGATTTTTCTAAACTAATGGGAAACTGGGCGGACAGAATTGTTTCCGGCAATGCAGACTTTCCCCAGGAACTCCCATGGCCAACGCTTTACCCGACCTCAAACTATTGCGCATCTTCGTCAGCGTGGTCCGGCACCAGGGCTTCGCCAACGCCCAGCAGGAGCTCAATCTATCGACCTCGGCGATCAGCACCTACATGAGCCAGCTGGAAGCGTCCCTGGGCCTGGTCCTGTGTCATCGCGGGCGCGGCGGCTTCAGCCTGACCAGCAAGGGCGAGCTTTTCCATCAGGAAACCCTGCGCCTGCTGGGTGAGCTCGAAGGTTTCGAGCAATACGCCGCGGCCCTCAAGGGTGAGTTGCGCGGCACCTTGAACCTGGGGGTGATCGATTCCACGGTCAGCGAGCCGGCGTTGCCCCTGGCCGAGGCCATCGGCGCCTACAGCCAGGAGCACCCGGCCGTGCACCTGCACCTGTCGGTGATGAGTCCCTACGAATTGCAGCTCGGCGTGCAGGACAATCGTCTCGACCTGGCCATCGGCGCCTTCTCCACGCGCATGAGCGGGCTGGTCTACCAGCCGCTGTACCGTGAGCAGCACTGGTTGTATTGCAGCAACCGGCATCCGCTGTACAACGAACGGCGTATCCCGGAACAGGTGATTACCCAGCAACGCATGGTCGGACGCGGTTACTGGAGCCAGGCCGAGCTGGCGCGCCATGGTTTCAAGCACAGCGCGGCGACCGTGGAAAGTATGGAGGCGCAATTGATCCTGGTGCTGTCCGGCGCCTATATCGGCTACCTGCCGGAGCACTACGCCCAGCCCTGGGCCGACAAGGGTGACCTGCGGGTATTGCTGCCGGCGACCTTCGGCTACCAGGCGCCGTTTTCCATGATCCTGCGCCGGGGCCGCAGTCGCGAGCCGTTGATCCAGACCTTTCGTGACCTGCTCAAAGCCCAGCTCAACCAGCCCTGATCGGTATAACTCAATGTCCAGAGCCCGTTGTGAACGCTGCCTGCGTCCCGAAAGCCACTGCCTGTGCGCACTGATCCCACAGCTGGACAGCCGCACCCGCGTGCTGCTGTTGCAGCATCCCAGCGAGGTCAACCATGCCTTGAACACCGCCCGGCTGGCGGCATTGGGGTTGACCAATGCCGAGTTGCGGGTGGGTGAGGTTTTCGAGGACCTGCCCCAGTTGCTGCAACAGCCCGGTTACCAGGCGAAATTGCTGTTCCCGGCAGAGGATGCACAGCCCTTGCAGGTTTATGCGGCCGCACCGAGCGAGTTGCCGCTGTTGCTGGTGCTGCCCGACGGCACCTGGCGCAAGGCGCGCAAGATGCTCTACCTCAATCCATTGCTGGCGGCGTTGCCACGGGTGACGCTGGGGGCGGGGGCGGTGTCGCGCTACCGATTGCGCAAGGCGCCGGAGCCGGGCGCGTTGTCGACGCTGGAGGCGATTGTCCAGGCGCTGGAAACCCTTGAGGCACCGGTTTCGTTCGCGGCGTTGCTGCGGCCGTTCGAAGCACTGATCGAAGGGCAGATTCGGGCGATGGGTGAAGAGACTTTCCTGCGCAACCACGAAAAAAAACGCCCGGCAGTGCCGGGCGATTGAGTTCATGCCGTCAGCCGACTCAGTGATGACGTGGCTTGAGGATGGCCGGTTTTTCGTCCGGGGCGTTGCACAGCAGGTACAGCGCGGTCAGGGCTTCCGGGATCTGTACGATCATGTCGTCCATCAGGTTGGCATCGGCGGCGATATCGGCGAACTCGGGTTGTTCGTCGAACAGGCCGGAACCGACCATGATCGGCAGGAGCATTTCGCTGACTTCGTCTTCGGCGGTTTCGAACCAGGCCTCTTCACGCAGGAACACGCCTTCCATGAAGCCGATGCACCAGCCGCGCAGCTCGGAGTCGTCCGGGTCGTCGCCCAGGTCCAGGTCGCACGGCAGCTCGAATTCTTCATCGGACGCCAGCTGGCGAGCGATATGGGCCTTGAGCTGGATCAGCGTGGCTTCGATCTCTTCGCGCTGGGCGGCGTCGCTGTAGTGCGGCTCCTCGGCGAACAGGGCGTCGATCCATTCCCGATCGGGGACGATCTCGGCGCAGATCGACAAGGCGGTCAGGTAGCCGTGGGCGGCGACATAGTCCAGCGCCTCTTCGTGCAGCTCGTCGGCGTCGAGGAAGGCTTGCAGGCGGGTGAGTTGCTCAGCGAAGGACATTGAGGGGCTACCTTGGGAATAAACGATAAGCAATTCTAGGCGTTCTTGAGCCCTCAGGCCAGCAAGCACTGAATTCCCTTAACCGACCGGCACCGCCCATTGCCGTCGGACGCTCGGGTATACTGCCGCGTTTTGTGATGCGCTGCTGACCCTCGGGGCCGCTGGGAAATGCCTGCTTACGGTTTTTTTCGTGAAAACGGTGAATCTTCAGCCAGCCTTTGAACAAGCGTTTCGATGATTTTTGGAGTGGTTATGCTCGAACAGGCTCAACGCGTCCTCAAGGACATCTTCGGTTACGACAGCTTCCGTGGTCGCCAGGGTGCCATTATTGAGCGCGTGGCCAATGGTGGCGACGCCCTGGTGCTGATGCCGACCGGCGGCGGCAAGTCGCTGTGCTTCCAGGTTCCGGCGTTGCTGCGCGAGGGCCTGACGGTGGTGGTCTCGCCTTTGATCGCACTGATGGACGACCAGGTGGCGACCCTCGAGGAACTGGGCGTCGCTGCCGCGGCCTTGAACTCCACGCTGAGCGCCGAACAGCAACGTGACCTGGCGGCACGGATTCGTCGCGGTGAAGTGAAAATGCTCTACCTGGCCCCCGAGCGCCTGGTGCAGCCGCGTATGCTGTCGTTCCTGCAGAACCTCCAGATCGCCCTGTTCGCCATCGATGAAGCCCACTGCGTATCGCAATGGGGCCACGACTTCCGTCCCGAGTACCTGCAACTCGGCCAGTTGGCCGAGCTGTTCCCGGATGTGCCGCGTATCGCCCTGACCGCCACGGCCGACAAGCGGACCCGCGAAGAAATCGTCAATCGCCTGCATCTGCAGAATGCCGAGCGCTTCCTCTCCAGCTTCGACCGGCCGAATATCTTCTACCGCATCGTGCCCAAGGAGCAGCCGCGCAAGCAGCTGCTGGCGTTCCTTTCGCAGCGCCGCAGCGATGCCGGGATTGTCTATTGCCTCTCGCGCAAGAAGGTCGATGAAGTGGCCGCGATGCTTTGCGAGCAAGGCTATCCGGCGTTGCCTTACCACGCCGGGCTGGCCAGCGATGTGCGTGCCGCCAACCAGAAGCGCTTCCTCAACGAGGAAGGGCTGATCATGGTGGCGACCATTGCTTTCGGCATGGGCATCGACAAGTCCAACGTGCGCTTTGTCGCCCACCTGGATCTGCCCAAATCCCTGGAAGCCTACTACCAGGAAACCGGTCGGGCCGGCCGCGACGGCCTGCCGGCGGATGCCTGGATGGCCTATGGCTTGCAGGATGTGGTGATGCTCAAGCAGATGCTGCAGAACTCCGAAGGTGACGAGCGGCACAAGCGCCTGGAGCACCACAAGCTCGACGCCATGCTGGCCCTGTGTGAAGAAACCCGCTGCCGTCGCCAGACCCTGCTGGCCTATTTCGATGAAGACATGCCGCAACCCTGTGGGCATTGCGACAACTGCGTCGATGGCGTGCAGACCTGGGACGCCACCGAACCGGCGCGCCAGGCGCTGTCGGCGATTTTCCGTACCGGCCAGCGGTATGGCGTCGGACACCTGGTGGATGTGCTGTTGGGCAAGGAAAACGACAAGGTGCGCAGTTTCGGTCATCAGCACCTGACGGTGTTCGGTGTCGGCAAGGCGCTGGCCGAAGGCGAATGGCGCACCCTGTTCCGCCAGCTGGTGGCCCGCGGGCTGGCCGATATCGACCTGGAAGGCTACGGCGGCCTGCGTCTGAGCGATAGCTGCCGGCCCCTGCTCAAGGGCGAAGTGAGCCTGGAGCTGCGCCGCGACCTCAAGCCGCAGACCACGGCCAAAAGTGTCTCCGCCAGCCCTGCCAGCCAGCTGGTGCGTGGCGAGGAGCGCGAACAGTGGGAAGCCCTGCGTGCCCTGCGGCGCAAGCTGGCCCAGGAACATGGCGTGCCGCCCTATGTCATCTTCCCCGACTCCACCTTGCTGGAAATGCTCCGCAGCCAGCCGACTTCCCTGGCGGAAATGGCCAAGGTCAGCGGTATCGGCGCGCGCAAGCTGGAGCGTTATGGCGAGGCGTTCCTCGAAGTCCTCGGCGGCGAGGCAGAAACCCCGAAAACCGTGGCCGATATCCGCCACGAACTGATCAGCCTGGCCCGGGCCGGTATGACGCCGTTGCAGATCGCCGGCCAGTTGCAGTGTTCGGAAAAGAATGTCTATACCTTGCTGGCCGAGGCCGTCGGCCGCCAGCAACTGTCGCTGGAGCAGGCGCTGGACTTGCCGGAGGATCTGCTGGGGGAAATCCAGGACGCCTTCCTCGACGGCGAAGGCGAATTGCCTCCGGTGACCGCGATTGCCGAACTGTTTGCCGGCCGTGTGCCGGAAGGGGTGCTGTACTGCGTGCGGGCCGCCTTGCAGGCGGAATTTGAAATGTGAGGTCGGTATTGTCCCCGGTCACTGTCTTATTCACGACAAGTAACGATTCAGCGCTGAGCAAGCCTTGCCTCCGGGCATGGGTCATGCTTAGCTGACTAATAATTAGTTTTGTCTATTTTAAGTCTAACCCTGAGTGTTTTATGCCGTTGACCGATGAACACCGTTTTGGCATGCAGTTGGCGCACATGTCGCGAGGCTGGCGTGCGGAACTGGATCGCCGTCTGGCGGGCCTGGGCTTGTCCCAGGCGCGCTGGCTGGTCTTGCTGCACCTGGCGCGTTTTACCGAGGCCCCGACCCAGCGCGAGCTGGCCCAGAGTGTGGGGGTTGAAGGGCCGACCCTGGCCCGTCTGCTCGACAGCCTGGAAACCCAGGGGCTGGTCCAGCGCCAGGCCGTGCTGGAAGACCGGCGGGCGAAGAAAATCGTCCTGAGTCCCTCGGCACGGCCCCTGATTGAACAGATCGAGACCATCGCCACTGCGTTGCGCCATGAGCTGTTCGTCGGTGTCGACGATGAAGAACTGAGGATCTGCATGCGGGTCCATAGCCGGATCCTGGCGAACCTGGAAAAATCTTGAGGCATTCCCAGGCCGCCGGGCTTGGGAGTCCTCAGCGAGTTTGTAAAGCCTTCAACGAATTTTGATAGTCTTTGCGCCGCAGACTATAAGAGTTACTGGTTCTGTGTATTGTGTCGGTGTCCGGCCCGCGTGCGCGGGCCGTCACGCCAGTAAGGGATGCTCATGCTCGAGAGTTTGCAGTCCGCGTTGCGGTGCTCCATTGGAAAATCCACCCTGAACCGGGCTCGCCTGTTGGCCGTGCTGGCCGGCGGGTTGTTGTATTCGGCGCTGGCCCCGGCCATGGGGTTGGGGGATATCACCCTGCATTCGGCGCTCAATCAGCCGTTGAACGCGGAAATCGCCTTGATCGAGCCGGGCGACCTGGCCGACGGCGAACTGTCGGTCAGCCTGGCAACACCCGAGGAGTTCGCCCGGGCGGGCGTCGAGCGGGTGTTCTTCCTCAATGACCTGCGCTTTACCCCTGTGCTGCGGGGCAACAGCAGTGTTATCCAGGTGCAGACCAACAAGCCGGTCAGCGAACCTTTTCTGAATTTCCTGGTGCAGGTCAACCGACCCAACGGGCGCCTGCTGCGCGAATACACCGTGCTGCTCGATCCGCCGGGCAACCTGCCGGCCGGTTACAACCTGCCTGCTCGCAGCGCTGCCCTTGAGCAACCGGCTTCGGTGGCGAATATCCCACCGCCGCCTGCGCTGCAAGGCAAACACTACACCGTGGTCAAGGGGGATAACCCCTGGGTTATTGCCAAGCGACTGCGCGAAGCCGGCAGTCAGGCGTCGGTCAATGAATTGTCCCAGGGCATTCGTGCCCTGAATCCGGGCAGTGACCGTTTGCGGGTCGGCCAGAGCCTGTTGTTGCCGGACGTCGCAGTGGTTGCGGCCCCGGCGTCTTCCGCTGCCCCGACCCTGGCCGCCGCGGCTACGGCCACCGCGGCTGCCGCCACGCAGAATGCGGTTGCTGCCGTGACCGAGACAGCGCAAAACGCCGAGGAGCTGGCCAAGGCCGCCCTGGAAAACCAGCAGTTGCAGAAGACCGTCGAGGATCTGCAGGTCAGGTTGAAGGCGCAGGACGAGATGATTGCCAGCAGCCAGAAACAGGCCGTTGAACTGCAGACACAACTCGCGGAACTCAAGACCAAGGCTGTTGCGCCGGCCCCCGCCGTGGTGGCCGCGCCAGTGGTAGCGCCGACACCGGCCGCCGAGACTGCCGATGGCCCGAACTGGCTGCTGTGGGGGGCGGTGCTGTTGCTGATCGCGCTGCTGGCCGTGGCCTTTATCCTGCGCCGCAACCGCCAGCAGGCTGAACAGGTGCCCGAGGCGGTACCTCCGGTGGCTCCGGTTCCGGAGCCGATGGTCAGCCGAGTGGTAACGCCGACCCCGCCGACCAAGCCGGCAACGCCCGCGTCGACGCGGGTCGAGCCGGTGGTGGCGCCGGTGGCCGCAGTGGCCTCGCGTCAGTCCAGCGAAGTGCCTGATGCCCTTGAAGGCGTGAGTATCTACATCGCCTATGGTCGCTTCAGCGAAGCGGCGGGCATTCTGCGCGAGGCCATGCTCAAGGAGCCCGAGCGCACGGACTTGCACCTGCGCTTGCTCGATGTGCTGGCCCAGCAGGGCGACAGTGCGGCTTACGCAACGGAAGAGCGCAAGCTGCTGGAGGCCGGGTTCAGTGAGTCGGCCCTGCAGGAATTGCGCGCCAAGTATCCGAAACTGCAAAGCGCTGCCGCCACGCCACCCCAAGCTCCAGCCGCTGCGTCCCCGGTCGCCGTTCTGGCGGCGGCCGGCGCCGTGGCAGCGGTCGCGCCAGTACTGGCGGCACACTGGAAAGAGCCGGCTGAGGAGACGACTGCAACCGCCCCTGTAGCGGACAAGCCGCTGGAGGACGAATTCCAGCTCAACCTCGATGACCTGTCCATGGACGCCGACTGGGACCTGGTCAGCCCGTTCGACAATACGCCCCATCCCCGCAGCAAGACCGCCGAAGAGCCGGTTTTGCCTGTCGAGCTGGAGCCTGAGCCCGAGCCGATCTTCACCAAGAGCTTCAATGAGCTGCCGGAAGTGTTCGAGATGCCGGACGAGCAGTTCCTCAGCGATTTTTCCGAGCTTGAGTCAGAGCCTGTGCCCGCGCCTGTGGGCGAAGTGGAGTTGAGCCTGCCCGACGACGGGGACTCACTGGACGACGCGTTTCTCGATGGTTTCATGAGTGATTCCGAGCCCCTGGACATCGAGCCCCTGGAAGTCGACTTCGACAGCCTGGAGCGCGAGCAGGCTTCGGCCAGCAAGCTTGAGCAGGCGCAAACCTGCATCAATGTCGGCGACCTGGACCATGCCAGTCAACTGCTCCTCGAGCTGCTGCGCGAAGGCGATGAACCCCTGAAGCAGACGGCGCGCACCTTGCTCGCCAGTATTCGCTGATACGGCTCGCCCCTGGGAATATCAGAAGGTCTGTCCCAGATTCAGGTACAGCGCCTTCTGATTGTCGTCATTGAGGCCATAGCTGAAGTTCAACGGCCCCAGTGGCGTATCGAAGCCCAGGAACACGCTGGCGGCATTGATGTAGCCGGTGTCGAATTGATTGTCGTTGTTCCAGGCCCGCCCGCGTTCCAGGGAGGCGCCGAGGTACAGGGGGAAATCCAGCGGCAGGTAGGCCCGGGGTGTCAACCGGCGGTAATAGACCGCGCGCATCAGGCTGATGTTCTGCCCGGCAATCGAATCCTGGCGGAACCCCGATAGCTGCCGTGCGCCCCCCAGCAGGAAACTCGAAGTGACCACTTCGGCGTCGTCCAGGGTACGTCCGTAGCGCCCCCCCAGGATCCAGGTATTCGGTCCCTGGCTCAGGGCCTTGTCCAGGGTGAACTCCCACTGCCGGTAGCGTTGGGTCGAACCCAGGCTCGGGTCGAACTCGCGCAGGGTCAGGTTGATGTTTTCCCCCGTGTGCGGGAAATAGACGTTGTCCAGCGAGTCGAAGGAGTATTTGAGCGCGTAGAAACCTTCGCTGAAACTCACCCGCGGCAGGCTGCGATCGCCGATCTTCACGTCGGCCTGGCCCCAGGCTTCGCCGATACCGAGACGGATCTCGCCGTTGTTGGCGATCTGGCGCCCGATGTTCAAGCCGAAGCCGTACCGTTCCAGGCGATATTCGGCAATCGGATCGTTATCCAGGGTCGCTTCCACATTCTGCGTTTGCAGGTTCACATAGGGCGCGACAAAGTAGCGCGAGCCGGTGTCCAGCGGTTGATAGAACTCGCTATAGAGATTCTGCTGATCGCCGATCTGGGCCCGGGTCAGCCACTCGCCGCCGAGGCTGTTGATGCCGTTGACCCGATAACTGGCGCCGAGATTGAAGGCGCTGTCGCCGCGCATGTCATCCGACAGGTTCAAGCCCAGGCGCAGGTAGTCGGTGCCGCTGCGTTTGCCCCGGGCGCTGATGACCAGGGTGTGTTCCTGGCCCTTGCGCGCGACCCGGTATTGCACTTGCTCGAAGTAGTCCAGGCCGTAGAGAGTGCCCATGTCGATGCGCAGGCGCTCGAGGTCCAGCGGCTCGCCGAGGGGTTGGCGGATGTAATAGCGGATCACTGCGTCGCTGACCTTGGAGTCGTTCTCGATCCTGATCGTATTGATCACCGGGGTACGTTGTTCGGGCGCACGGGCGGCGACCAGTTCGGCGTCGGGGTTGGGCGGCGAACGCAAGCCGGCCAGGCGCGCGTCGAGAATGCGCGTGGCGCGATAACCGGCGTCGATGATGTCCTGGGCGCGGCCGAAGTCGGTGCTGCCGTAACTGGCCAGCGCCGGCTGGATCAGGATGTCATTGCGGTGCAGCGTGGCCAGCTGTTCTTCGGAGTTGCGCCGGGTCATCAGGGTGATCGACTGGTTGAGGACGTCGACCACGGTCGCCAGTTGTTTGCGTGAGCGCAGCGGGGTACCGATATCCACCACAATGGCGATGTCGACGCCCATTTCGCGCACCACATCCAGCGGAATATTGTCGGTCATGCCGCCATCCACCAGCAGGCGCCCGTCCAGCTCGACCGGGGCGAATACCGCCGGGATCGACATGCTGGCGCGGACCACCTGGGGCAGGTGGCCGCGGCGGAACACGACTTTTTCGCCACTGGCGATATCGGTGGCAACCGCGCGAAAGGGGATCGGCAGCTTGTCGAAGTCACGGGTGCCGCTGGCATGGGCTAGCGTGCTTTCCAGCAGCAAGGCCAGGTTCTGGCCCTGGATCACTCCCAGCGGCAGGCCCAGGCTGCCGTCGTCGCGGAAGCTGAGCTGCTGTTTGACCAGGAAATCGCGGTCATCCTGTTTACGCCGAAACGGGATGTCTTCCCGTGGCGGGGCGTCGGACAGCGCCTGTTTCCAGTCGATGCCCAGGGCGAGCTTTTCCAGCTCGTCGATCTTGTAGCCCGAGGCATACAGCCCGCCGATCACCGCGCCCATGCTGGTGCCGGCGATGGCGTCGATCTTGATGCCCTGTTCTTCCAGGGCCTTGAGCACGCCGATATGGGCCAGGCCACGGGCGGCACCGCCGGACAGCACCAGGCCGATCTTCGGTCGCGGCGGTTCGGCGGCTTGCAGCGCCAGGGGCAGTAGACAGAGGAGCAGGCAGGACAACAGGCGGCGCATCATGATCTCGGGAGGGGCGATAAAAAGGCCGCTATTATAGCGACGACCTATTCTTCATGAGCCCGGTGCAATCATGACCACACGTAAACCGCATATCGTCATCACCTACTGCACCCAGTGCCAATGGCTGCTGCGTGCCGCCTGGCTGGCCCAGGAACTGCTCAGCACCTTCGCCGATGATCTCGGCCAGGTGGCCCTGGAGCCGGGGACCGGCGGAGTGTTCCGGATCACCTGCGACGAGGTGCAGATCTGGGAGCGCAAGGAGGACGGCGGCTTTCCCGAAGCCAAAGTCCTCAAGCAGCGGGTACGGGACCGGATCGACCCCGAGCGCGACCTCGGGCACAACGACCGGCCCCGCTAGGCGCGCCGTTACGACGGGCTCAGCTTCGACTTGATGAGCCCGACGATGACCATCAGCACCCCACCGCCCACGCCACCGCTGGCAATGCTGCCGAGGATCGAGGTCAGGTCCAGTGCGCCGCTACCGCTGCCTACGCTGCCGTTGGTGAAGAGATCGAGCAACTGCCCGCCGAGACCGCCGCCGAGTATGCCGAGGATGGAATTGATGACCGGCCCCAGGTTGTATTTCTGCAGGACCGACCCGGCCACGTTACCGCCCACGGCGCCACTGATGGCTTGAATCAAAAGACTGACGATGTCCATGGATGAAACCCTCCAACATGTTGATGGGGAGGGCCGCTCGAATCGAGTCGATTCAGGGGGGAATCACTGCAGCTGTCGTCGAGAAACCCTGATCTCCGTGAACGACAGCAAACTGTTGCGGATGTCACCAGTATAGGCGGATTGGGTTTTCGTCAATGAACTGACGCGGCTTCCCGGTTGTCCTGCGGTGCGGCCGCCGCGCCCAGGCGGCTGGACACCACAATGGCGAGAATGATCAGGGCGCCGCCGATCAACATGCGCAAGGTCGGGTTTTCGCCGAACAGCAGCCAGGCCGCGGTGATCCCGTACACCGGCTCCAGGGCAAAGACCACCGCGGCGGTACGTGCCTTGATCACCGCGAGGCTGGCCACGAACAGGCTGTGGGCCACGGCTGTGCAGAACACCCCGAGCAGAGCGATCCAGACCCAGTCCAGCTTTGGTACTTGCGCAAGATCCGGGGCGGCCCAGGGCAGCAGGCAGGCGGCGACCACCAGGTTCTGGCACAACGCTGCCTGTACGGCGGGAATCCGCCCGGAGCCGGCCCGGTTGGCCAGCGACAGCAATGAGAACAGCAGGCCGGACAGTACGGCCCAGAGCAAACCGCCGGTGGCCTGGCTGGCGAGGTTGAAGTCGGGCGTGACCAGCACCAGGCCGATACTGACCAGTACCACCAGGAGGATTTCATTGAAGCGGATGCGCTCGCGAAAGATCACGCCTTCCAGAATCACCGTGAAGGCCGGAAAGCTGGCGAAACCCAGGGTCGCCACGGCCACACCGGCGACTTTTACTGCAATGAAGAAGCTGACCCAGTGCCCGGCCAGCAGCAGGCCGCTGAGCAGCAGGCGCCGCCAGTCCTGTGCCTGCAACGGTTGCCAGTGATGATTGCGGGCCAGGCGGGCGAACAGGCTGAGGGCGAGCACGGCAAAGACCGCACGGCCGAAAACGATGATCGCCGGGGCGGCGCTCGCGAGTTTGCCGAACACGCCGGTCAGGCCAAACATCAATGCGCCGATATGCAGGGCGCCCAGGGCGGAACGGGGAGTCATGGTGGTCCTTGAAAACGCTGACAGACAGAGCCGCAGTCTAGAGGGCGGCCAGTGTGCCTGTCTGTCGCGTGCCTGCTGTCGTTTGTCTCAGGACTCGCGTCGCAACGCGCCGGGTGTGCGGCCGAACTCGCGGAGCGCGGCGGCGGCAAAGGCACTTTGCGACTGGTAGCCGACGCGGCTGGCGATCTCGCCAATCTGCAGGGTCGACTCGCGCAGCAGTCCCAGGGCGATATGCAGGCGACGGCTGCGCACATAGTCCATGGGCGTCTGCCCGCATTCGGCGACAAAGCGCGTATGCAGGCGGGCGCTGGACAGGTCGGCAATACGCGCCAGGTCCGTCACCTGCAGCGGGTGGGCCAGATGGCGATCGATGTGCGCGTTGAGGGCGGCCAGGGGCAGGCGCTTGCCAGCGAATGGGCGGCTGCCGGGGCTGTTCAGGCTGGCAAGCAGCAGCACGGCGCCCTGTTGCGCGATCAACGGGTCGTCCACGGGACTGGCCGCCAGCCACTGCACCAGTTGGCCCTGGGCGGCGTCGAGGGTGCGTGGCCCGGCGGTGTCGAGCAGACGCCGGCTGGCCTCGGCATGGTCGCCCAGGGTGTTCAGCAACCAGCGTTCGTCGGGCACATCCAGCACCAGGCAGCGGCTGCCGTTGGGGCTGGCGCAGACGTGATGGGCATCGCAGGGAATCACCGCGACGCTTTGCTGCACCACCTGGCTGCCGTGCCCCTCGATCTCGAAGTCGAGCCGGCCGGACAGGCCAAACACCAGCTGCGCATGGGCATGGCTGTGGTTGATCAGGTCGGGGCTGTAGTGGCGCAGGGTCAGGATCGGTCCCATCGCGGTCTCCTTGGCATCGTCGCAGTCTACACCGCTTGCCGTTCGGGCGGTTGTCATCGGACTGCCATGTAGCTGTCATGGACTATTAACTGCCCCGGTGCAAGCTCAGGAAAAATCCGGAGAATGCCCATGACCCGTGCGGAGCTTGCCAAACCCAGCCGTAAGCAGCGTGTGCGAACCCTGTGGATTTCCGACGTGCACCTGGGGACCCGCGACTGCCAGGCCGAACACCTGTCGCAGTTTCTCAAGGGCTATCAGGCCGACCGTATCTACCTGGTGGGGGATATCATCGACGGCTGGAAGATGCGTGGCGGCATGTACTGGCCGCAAGCGCACACCAACGTGATCCGCCGGCTGCTGACCATGAGCAAGCGTGGCACCGAGGTGGTCTATGTCACCGGCAACCACGATGAGTTCCTGCGCCGTTACTCCAAACTGATCCTGGGCAATATCCAGCTGGTCGACGAAGCGGTGCACCACACCGCCGACGGGCGCAAGCTGCTGGTGATCCATGGCGACCAGTTCGACGTGATCACCCGGTATCACCGCTGGCTGGCGTTCCTCGGCGATTCGGCCTACGAGTTCACCCTGACCCTCAATCGCTGGCTGAACCATTGGCGGGCCCGCTACGGTTATGGCTACTGGTCGTTGTCGGCCTACCTCAAGCACAAGGTCAAGACCGCGGTCAGCTTTATCAGCGACTTCGAAGAGGCGATCGCCCACGAATGCGTGAAGCGCGGGCTCGATGGGGTGGTGTGCGGGCATATCCACCATGCCGAGATCCGCAAGGTCGGCGAAGTGGACTACCTCAACTGCGGTGACTGGGTCGAGTCCTGCACCGCCCTGATCGAACACTGGGATGGCACCATCGAGCTGTATCGCCTGGCGGATGCCCAGGCGAAAGAGGCGCAGCTCAAGCTGGAGCTGGAAAAAGTCGCCGAGGCGGGTTAGCCCCTATCAGGCCGTCTGGTTCTGCGCCATCGCGGCCTTGTAGATCGACTGCCGGGGTTGGGCGAATACGCGCTCCATCATCGGTTCGAAAAAGCTCAGGGGCAGGCTCTCGTAGTCCGGGTCGAAGGCCGCCGCGTCGTATTTGGCGCAGAACTCGATGGTCGCCAGATACTGCGGGTGCTCGCGAAACTGCTCGCGCAGATGGCGATCCATTCCCAGGTAATGGAAGAAGTAGTAGCCCTGGAAAATTCCGTGCTTTTCCACCATCCACAGGTTTTCTGCGCTGACGAAGGGCTTGAGGATCGCCGCGGCGATGTCCGGGTGGTTATAGGAACCCAGGGTGTCGCCAATATCGTGGAGCAGCGCGCAGATCACGTACTCCTCGTCCCGTCCGTCGCGCCAGGCCCGGCTGGCGGTTTGCAGCGAATGGGTCAGGCGATCCACCGGGAAACCGCCGAAATCACCCTCCAGCAGCTTCAGGTGAGTCAGGATCCGTGCCGGCAGTTGTCGTGCGTAGGCGCTGAAGTCGGCGGCAATCACCGCCCAATCCTCCTGGGTGCCGTCCTGCATATGGGTAAAGCGGGCTTGTCCGGTCATCGGCTGTCCTCTTGTGGTTTTTATCGCTGCCGGACTCAGTCTAGGGCTTGCCCGCGTCCTGGCAGTGGCTGCGCAGGACGCTTTGCTGGCCCCCCGGGCCTAAAACGGTACCTTGCCGAGGATCATGTCGCGAAACATGACGAAATCGCCGAGCAAACTGTAGAAGGGGTGTTCAAAGGTGGCCGGGCGGTTCTTCTCGAAGAAAAAATGGCCGACCCAGGCGAAGCCATAACCGGCCACGGGCACCGCCAGCAGCAACCCTCCCGAGGCGCGACCGATGGCCAATGCCAGGAAAAAGATCACCAGGCTGGTGCCGACGAAATGCAACCTGCGGCAGGTACTGTTGCCGTGTTCACTCAGGTAGTAGGGGTAGAACTCTGCGAAGCTGTTGAATTTTCTGATGTTTTCCACGGGGTACTCTCCGCGTTGGCGACCTCGCCCATGGAGGGTTCCACGGGGAGCTTATTTGAGTCTAGAGTGATTGGCAGCGGCGACCAGTGACAATAGACGCCACTTTAGTATCCTTAGGCCATTAGTCGTCCTATACGACTTATCATGCAAGAAAAGGCCATGAGCGAGAGAACGACTTCTGCAAGCTGGGCGATGGGGATTGTCAAGGCGCTGGAGATGGATGGCCTGGACTGTCGCGTCCTGTTCCGGCAGCTGGGGCTCGATTATGCAGCCCTGGACGACCCCGATGCGCGTTTTCCCCAGGATTCGATGACGCGCCTCTGGCAGCGCGCGGTGGAGCTTTCCGGCAACCCGGCGATTGGTTTGAACATGGGCCGGGTGGTGCGCCCGGCGTCCTTTCATGTTGCCGGCTACGCGCTGATGTCCAGCCAGACCCTGGCCGAGGGTTTCCGGCGCCTGGTGCGTTATCAGCGGATCATCGCCGAAAGCGCCGACTTGAGCTTTCGCCTCTTGCCCGAGGGTTATGCATTGATCCTGACGGTGCACGGCGACCATCTGCCGCCCACCCGCCAGAGCGCCGAGGCGTCCCTGGCCTGCGCCCTGGCGCTGTGCGGCTGGCTGACCGGGCGCACCTTGCAGCCGCGCAAGGTGTTGCTGCAGGGGACGGAGCCGGAGGATCTCGGTCCTTACAAGGAAGTGTTCCATGCGCCGCTGGTATTCAACGCACCTTACGATGCGCTGATCTTCGAGCAGGCCGACATGGAAGCGCCGTTGCCGACCGCCAATGAGGCCATGGCCTTGCTCCACGACCGGTTTGCCGGCGAATATCTGGCACGCTTCTCGGAAAGCCGGGTGACCCACAAGGCGCGCCAGGTGTTGTGTCGCCTGCTGCCCCAGGGCGAGCCCAAGCGCGAAGTGGTGGCGCAGACCCTGCACCTGTCCCAGCGCACCCTGCAGCGCCGTTTGCAGGAGGAGGGCACCAGTTTCCAGGCGCTGCTCGACGACACCCGTCGTGAGTTGGCCGAACAATACCTGGCGCAGCCGCGCATGACCTTGCTGGAAATCGCCTATCTGCTGGGCTTCGCTGACCCGAGCAACTTTTTTCGCGCCTTCCGCCGTTGGTTCGAGGTCACGCCCGGCGAATACCGGGCGCGGATGTTGGGGGCGGTGGCCTCGATCAATGACGCCAGAATGCGGGGATACACAGAACGAACACCGTGATGATTTCCAGCCGGCCGAGTAGCATGCCCAGGGACAGGATCCACTTGGCACCGTCCGGCAGGGTGGAGAAATTCCCCGATGGCCCGATTACCTCGCCCAGGCCCGGCCCCACGCCGGAGACGGTACTGGCGGCACCGGTAAGCGCGGTCATCCAGTCCAGGCCCAGTAGCGACAGAGCCAGGGCGATGGCGCAAATGGTGATGGCGAAGAAGAACGAAAAGGTCAGGATCGAACGCACGATCTCTTCGTCGAGACGGTGACCGTTGTATTTCTGCTTGATCACCGCCCGGGGATGGATCAACTGGTTGAGGTTGGCCTTGAGCAGGATATAGGCGACCTGGAACCGGAACACCTTGATCCCGCCGGCCGTCGAGCCCGAGCAGCCGCCAACGAAGCCCAGGTAGAAAAACAGCATCAACGAGAAGTTGCCCCACAGGCTGTAGTCGCCCAGGGCAAAGCCGGTGGTGGTGACCACCGAGGTCACGTTCAGTGCGACGTGGCGCAGGGCATCGAGCCAGTGCAGGTTGGTGGTCCACCAGTACCAGGTGCCGAGTACCAGCCAGGTCACCAGCAGCAGGCCGAGCAAGCCCTGCACCTGCTGGTCCTTGATCAGTGCCTTGCGGTGACCGCGCAGGGTCGCCACGTAGAGGGTGAATGGCAGGCTGCCGAGAATCATCACCACCACGGCCACCCAGTGCACTGCCGGTTGGCTCCATTTGGCCAGGGACTGGTCCGAGGTGGAGAAACCGCCGGTGGAAATCGCCGACATGGCGTGGTTGATCGCATCGAACAGGCTCATGCCGGCCCACCAGAATGCCAGGCTGCCGAGGAGGGTGATGCCGATGTAGGCGGTGACGATCAGGCGCGCCACCATGTGCGAACGCGGCATGACCTTTTGCGAGCGGTCCGAGGATTCGGTCTGGAACAGGCGCATGCCACCGATGCGCAGCAGCGGCAGGATCGCCACCGCCATGCCGATAAAGCCGATCCCACCCAGCCAATGCAGCAGCGAGCGCCAGATCAGGATGCCCGGGGACATGCTGTCCAGGCCGCTGAGCACGGTCGAACCGGTGGCGGTGATCCCCGACATGCTTTCGAAAAAGGCGTCGGTGTAGCTGGTGTGCAGGGTCAGCACGAAGGGCAGCGCGGCGAAAATGCACACCACCACCCAGCTCGAGACGGTGAGCAGATACATATCCCGGGGGCGCAGTTGTACCTGTTCCGGGCGACCGCGGATCACCAGTGCCAGGCCGGCGAGGAAGGTGATCGTACTGGCCCAGAGAAAGGCCGGCAGGTCGCCGGTGCGTTCGAAAGCCACCAGCACCAGCATGGGGATGACCATGCTGACAGCCAGGGTGATCAGGAAGATGCCGATGATGAAACCAATGATGCGCAGGGTCGGCATCGCCATGAAATAGGCTCGGGAAAGGGGGACGGGCGCCATTTTACCTGTGACCCCGATCATGTAAACCGGCACGGCCGCCTGGGATCTGGCTAGAATAGCCCGATCATTTTCCAGAGGAGGTGGCCGATGGAGGCTCTCGACAATTTGCTCAACCGTGTATCCGCACCGCGCCTGCTCGACCCGGCTCCGACCCAGGCCCAGCGCGATATCCTCTTCGCCGCCGCCATGCGCGCACCGGATCACGGGCAACTGCGGCCTTGGCGTTTCCTGACCGTTGAGGGCGCGGCCCGCGAGCAATTGGGTAGCCTGCTGGCTGAAGCCGTGCGCCTGCAAGAGGGCGATGCGAACCCGGCGGCCATCGACAAGGCTCATGCCATGCCTTTGCGCGCACCCTTGGTGATTGTGGTGGTGGCGCGTTTGCAGGAGCACTTCAAGGTCCCGAAGTCCGAGCAGTTGCTGGCCGCCGGTTGTGCGGCCCACGGCATCCTGCTGGCGGCCCATGCCCAGGGGATCGGCGCGGTGTGGCGCACCGGCGAGCTGTCCTATTCACGCCATGTGGCCAAGGGTTTGGGGCTTGGCGATGACGAGGAAGTGATCGCCTTCCTGTACCTGGGCACGCCGCAGAACGAACTGCGCCAGCCACCGAAGGTCGATCTGACGCAGTTTGTCAGCGCCTGGTCGGCTTGAAATGTTTTCTGAAGCTTCAGGCTGAGACAGCAGGCGTTCATAGGGCGTAAACTGGTTTGCATCTACACCGGAGGCCCTTATGAGCGCCCAACTATCCCCCATAGTGTCGGAATTCGAGACTGAAGAGCAGGCAGCCAGCTATGACCGTTGGTTTCGTGCCAAGGTGCAGGCTTCCCTGGATGACCCTCGTCCTAACGTTCCACATGATGATGTGATGGCGGAAATGCGTGCCTTGATCGCTTCGAAGCGCAATCGGAACGATGCGGGTTGAGTGGCGGCCCGAAGCTCGGGCCGAACTCCGTGAGATCCTGAATTACATCGCTGATCGAAATATTGTGGCGGCCGAGAATTTAAACGACGCCATTGAGGCAGCGACCTCAGCTCTTCCTCGACACCCCTGCTTGTATCGGTTTGGTCGTGTGCCTGGCACTCGTGAAATCATCGTGCATCCAAACTATCTGGTGGTTTACCGCATTACAGATTTCATCGAGATAGTCACCGTGCTGCACGCCCGGCAAGAGTATCCCTGATAGCCACTTAAACCAGTGCCCCAGGCTCCAAAGGCAGATCCAGTTTTGCGATAAACCCACCCTCGGGGTGATTCGCCAGCACCAGGCTGCCACCATGCCGTTCCGCCGCCCGCCGGGCAATGGCCAGTCCCAGGCCATGGCCCGGGGCGGTTTGCCCGGGCGCCCGGTAGAAGGGTTCACCCAGTTGTGCCAGATGGTCGGGCTCCACGCCGGGGCCATGGTCGCGCACGCTGATTTCGATGCGCTCACCCTGACGTTGCGCGGTCAGCTCGATGGCCTGGCCCTCGGGATTGAAACGCTGGGCGTTGCGCAGCAGGTTATCCACAGCCCGTTCGATCATGGTCGGCCAGCCCTTGAAGCTCAACGGTGGTTCGCCGTCGAAGTGCACCGGCTGTTCCGGGCAGCCCAGGTTGGCGTCCTTCTGCAAGGTGGTGATCAGCTCGGTGAGGTCGACCTCTTCGGCGCTGGCCTGGTCGGAGTCGACCCGGGCCAGGGTGAGAATCTCGCTGATCAGCGCTTCCAACCGGTCGCATTCGCGGGTCAGGCGTGGCCAGAGTCGTTCGCGCTCCTCGGGACCGGCGCGTTCGGCCAGGGCCAGGGCAATGCGCAGGCGTGCCAGTGGTGAGCGCAATTCGTGGGAGACATCCCGCAGCAATTGGCGCTGGCTGCTGATCAGGCTTTGCAGGCGCGCGCCCATCAGGTTGAAGTCCTTGGCCAGCACACCGAATTCGTCGCGCCGCCCCGCCAGTTTCGCCAGGCTGTTTTGCTGGTAGGTGGTCTGCCCCAGGTCATGCACGGCACCGCGCAGACGGCTCAGGGGGCGGGTGATGGACAAGGTCACCAGCAAACTGAACAAGGTCAGCACCACCAGGGCAATGCCCAAGGCACTGAGGGGGCGTAGCAGGCTTTCGCGGTGCCAGGCGTCCAGTTCCGGGTGGGGAATACGGTAGATCAGCAGGTAGGTTTCGCCGCTTTTCGGGCTGGTGTATTCGACCGTCAGGCGCCGCCAGGGCAGCTTGCGGTCATCGTTGTTCTGGCGTGCTTCAAAGGCCGCGGCCCGACGTGGAAAGGTTCCGCGGACCAGCGGATCGCCGCCTTCGTTGAGCACTTGCACATCAATGTGATAACGCTGCTTGCGCTGTTCCAGAATTGCCTGGGCGGCTTCTTCGCCCTGGCTTTCGTAGGTTTGCGTCCACTCTTCGGCCAGCGTGTTCAACCCCGGATGACGGCTGAGAATCCAGTTGTCCTGGTTGAGGATGTGCATGAGCAGAATCGATAGGCCCGCGACAAGGGCAATGGCCAGCCAGAAGCTGGCCAGGATGCGCCAGAACAGTGATCGCACAGCAAGTCCTCAACCAAACGGTACAAACGAAGAAAGCCCGACGGCGTTGGCCGTCGGGCTGGAGCATAAGCGGATTATTGCGCTTTTTGCGCCTGCTGCGCCTTCCAGGCTTTGAATTCGGTCCATTCGGCACGGCGCTCGGCCTGCTTTTTCTGCATTTCGTCGAAGGTCTTCTGCTGTTCAGGCGTCAGCAGGGCGCGGATCTGGCCTTGGGTCTTCTGGTGAGCGGCATCCAGTTCGCCTTTGAAGGCAGCCTTGTCGGCAGGCGAGAGCTTTTCCAGATACTTGATGGCGATTGCCTTGCGATCATGGCGTTGTTCACCCACCAGTTTGCGGATCTGCTGGCGCTGCTCCTTGGTCAGGTCCAGTTTTTGGAAGCCACCTTTGCCGTGATGCTGGTCGTGACCGTATGCCGGGCCGTCCATCGGGCCACCGTCTTGAGGCATGGCCATGGCCACGGTAGGGAGTGCAGCAGCGAACATCAGGGCGATAAGGGTCTTGCGCATGGTGTTTCTCCTTGTCTCGATTCCGGTCAGTCCGGATGAGTACAGATTAAGGAGTTCAAGGTCAGCGGCGGTCAGGGGAGGGTAAAGCTTGAGTAAAGAGGTTTTTGCCCCGGGTTGACACTTGCCTGACTGGCAATGCCGACCCTTGTAGGAGCTGGCTTGCCAGCGATGAGGTTGAATCCTGCATCGCTCTTGCGTCAGTCATCGCTGGCAAGCCAGCTCCCACAGGGGTTTACAGGCTGTAGTAGTAACCGCGGCTACGCAGGGCGACGATGCGTGGGCGGCCGTCCGGGTGCGGACCGATCTTCTTGCGCAGGTTGCTCACGTGCATATCCAGGCTGCGATCGTACAAGGTCAACTTGCGGCCCAGGGCGATCTGCGCCAGTTCCTGTTTGTCCAGGGGGTCGCCGGGTTGCTGCAGCAGGGCTTCGAGCAGGCGGCTTTCGGAGACGGTGAGGGTGAAGTCCTGCTGGTCGATGGTGACTACGCCACGCACCGGGCTGAAGCACAGGTCACCCAGCTCCATCTGGCTCGGAGTCGCGGTCGGGTGGCTGCGGCGCAGTACGGCGCGCAGGCGCGCGGTCAGTTCCCGGGGATCGCAGGGTTTGGCCAGGTAGTCATCGGCGCCCAGCTCCAGGCCGAGGATACGGTCCAGGGGTTCGCCGCGGGCCGAAAGCATTACGACCGGCAACTCCGGGTGATCGCTGCGCAATTGCTTGAGCAGTTCCAGGCCGCTGCCATCGGGTAGCATCACATCCAGCACCACGGCGGCCGGGGCGCTGTCCGCCAGGGCCTTGCGCGCGCTCTGGCCATCGTGGCAGGCGCGTACCTGGAAGCCTTCCTGGCTCAACCAACTGGTCAGGAGTTCACACAACTCCTGGTCATCGTCTATCAGTAACAGGTCGCTCATGACTCTCTCGATTACGGATCGCTATTGGCCGCTCAATTCAGCCATTGCCGACGTTGTCTACGTCCGCCACTGGCGAAGATACCGCAGAGCAGGGCCACGAGTGCAACTCCCCCGCCAGTGACAAACCATTGCTGCTGATCAGTCAGCAGGCGCGGTCCGGCACTGGCCTGGGCTTCCTTGAGTTGCAGCTTCAGGCGCTGGTTTTCCTGGCGCAGGCGGCTCAACTGGGCACTTTCGCGCTCGGCGTCGGCACTCTGCAATTGTTTGCTCAACTCTTCTCGTTGTCGCTCGCTTTCTTTCAAGCGTTGCTGCAAATCGGTGATCTGGCTACCGGCGCTCAAGGACAGGGGGGTGGAATTACTCGACCCCTGACTCTCTTCGGCGTGGGCGGCGGCCCCTATCGACAAGATGACCACTAGCAGCAACAACGGACCCTGGCGCATCGCAAACTCCTGATTCCAATCGGCATTGGGCAGGTTGTCGGCTGCTGAACGAGAATAATGAGCGATTGGGCCGCGATGAACCCTGAAGGTTCATCGCGAGGGGAGAAATTTATGGCAGGACTTGCTTGAACGGCTTGACCAGCACCTGGGCGTAGACCCCGCCGGCGACGAACGGATCGGCCTCGGCCCAGGCTTGCGCCGCGCTCAGGCTGTCGAACTCGGCGACGATCAGGCTGCCGCTGAAACCGGCGGCGCCCGGGTCGTTGCTGTCCACGGCCGGGTGCGGGCCGGCCAGGACCAGGCGCCCTTGCGCCTGGAGCTGATGCAGCCGTTCCAGATGCGCCGGGCGCACGGCCAGGCGTTTGTCCAGGGAGTTTTCGACGTCGGTGGCAATGATCGCGTAGAGCATGTCAGTCCTCGGTTTTCGGGATGGTCGGGTCGGTGTCATGCAGGTGGCGGGACAGGTAGATGCCCTGGCCGACCAGGAACAGCAGGGTCATGCCCAGGCTGCCGAACACCTTGAAGTCGACCCAGTACTGCTGGAAGGTGAACGCCACGAACAGGTTGGCGCCGCCGCAGAACAGGAAAAACACGATCCAGGCCAGGTTCAGGCGGGTCCAGATCGGCTCTGGCAGGTTCAGGGCGTGGCCCATGATGCGCTTGATCAGCAGGCGGTCACCGATGAAGTGGCTGCCGGCAAAGGCCAGGGCGAACAGCCAGTTGACCACCGGGGCTTTCCACTTGAGGAAGGTTTCGCTGTGGAAGGCCAGGGTCAGGCTGCCGAAGACCAGGCAGGCGATCAGGGTCAGCCACTGGCTTTTTTCCAGTTTGCGGTGGGTGATGAACAGGGCACCGTAGACCACCAGGGAACTGATGATCAGCATGGCCGTGGCGCTGTAGATACCGCCCACGGTCAGGCTGTGGCCGGCGATCTCCATGACCCGCGGTTCGATTTTGTAGACGATGAAGAACAGGAAGAGCGGGATGAAATCGATGAATTGTTTCACAGTGGCAGCCAGAAGCAGGATGTGACGGCATAATAACAAACATCATTGCCAGCGAAAGCGCCGCCTAGAGGTTATTCAATCCCCGTGGAAATCGATCTGCACTGCCATAGCACGGCCTCCGACGGTGCCCTCGCGCCCGCGATCCTGGTCGCCCGTGCGCACGAGAGAGGCGTGCGGGTCCTGGCCCTGACCGATCACGACACCCTCGAAGGCCTGGCCGAAGCCCGTGCGGCGGCGGATGGGCTGGGGATGCGGCTGGTCAACGGCGTCGAATTGTCCTGCACCTGGGGTGGCGCGACCATCCATGTGCTGGGCTATGGCTTCGACGTCGAGGCGCCGGCGCTGGTCGAGGCCATCGCCCGCTTGCACGAGGGCCGCTGGCTGCGTTCCGAGGAAATCAGCCGCAAGCTGGCGCTCAAGGGCATGCCCGGCGCGCTGGAAGGCGCGCGGGCGATCCAGCAGGAACTGGGCGATAGCGGCAATGCCCCGGCGCGTCCGCATTTCGCCGATTTCCTGGTGCGTGCCGGTTTCGTCAAGGACCGTGCCGAAGCCTTTCGCAAGTGGCTCGGCGCGGGCAAGCTGGGGGACGTCAAGCTGCACTGGCCGACCCTGGAAGACACCGTCGGCACCCTGCGCGAGTCCGGCGCCTGGGTCAGTCTGGCCCATCCCTGGCACTACGATTTCACCCGCAGCAAGCGCCGCAAGCTGATTGGCGACTATATTCAAGCAGGTGGCCACGCTATCGAAGTGGTCAATGGGCATCAACCCGCCGAGCAGGTAGGCAGTCTGGCGATCCTTGCCCGTGAGTTCGGGCTGCTGGTCAGTGCCGGCAGTGATTTCCATGGTCCTGGAGGCTGGTCCGAGATCGGTGAATACCGCCCGGTTCCTGAAGATCTGCCGCCACTCTGGTGTCGCTTCAAACATGAGCAACTTACTGCCGTCGTCTGAACAGGTAGAAAACGTGAGTCAATTTTTCCAGATTCATCCGGAAAACCCGCAGGCGCGCCTGATCAAACAGGCGGTGGAAATCATTCGCAAGGGCGGGGTGGTGATCTATCCCACCGACTCGTCCTATGCCATCGGTTGCCAGATCGGCGACAAGAATGCGGTCGAGCGGGTGCGCCGTTTGCGGCAGTTGGACGACAAGCACAACTTTGCGCTGATCTGCAGCGATCTGTCGCAGTTGGGGCTGTTCGCCAAGGTCGACACGGGCCTGTTTCGCCTGCTCAAGGCCCATACGCCGGGGCCCTACACCTTTATCCTGAATGCCACCCGGGAAGTCCCGCGGTTGTTGCTGCATCCGAAAAAACGCACCATCGGCCTGCGCATCCCCAGCCATCCGATTGCCCTGGCGCTGCTCGAAGAACTGGGCGAGCCGCTGATGAGCGTCAGTCTGATCATGCCCGGCGAGACCGATCCGATGATTGATCCCTACGAGATCCGCCAGTTGCTCGAACATCAGGTCGACCTGGTGATCGACGGCGGTTTCGGCGGGATCAAGGCCTCGACCGTGATCAACCTGGCGGACGGCGAGCCGGAAGTGATCCGCGTGGGCTGTGGCGACCCCGCGCCGTTCATGGTCGAGGCCTGAATGTCCGCCGTGGAAAACGTCGACAGCCAGGCCGATGCCCAGCAGGAACTGCCGTTCGCCCTGGTCTATGGCCAGGCGGTCACCGAGATGCCGCTGGACCTGTATATCCCGCCGGACGCCCTGGAAGTCTTTCTCGAAGCCTTCGAAGGCCCGCTGGACTTGCTGCTCTACCTGATCCGCAAGCAGAACATCGATATCCTCGACATCCCGGTGGCGGAAATCACCCGCCAGTACATGGGTTATGTCGAGTTGATGAAGTCGGTGCGCCTGGAGCTGGCCGCCGAGTACCTGGTGATGGCGGCGATGCTGGCCGAGATCAAATCGCGGATGCTGCTGCCGCGTTCGGCCGAAATCGAGGCGGAAGAGGACGACCCGCGGGCCGAACTGATCCGTCGCCTGCAGGAGTACGAGCGCTTCAAGAGCGCCGCCGAGGGCCTCGACACCTTGCCCCGGGTCGGCCGCGATGTGCTGGTGCCCAAGCTCGATGCCCCCGAGGCCCGGGCGCGCAAGCTGTTGCCGGACGTGAGCCTGGAAGAAGTGTTGATGTCCATGGCCGAGGTCCTGCGCCGTGGCGACCTGTTCGAAAGCCATCAGGTCAGTCGTGAGCAACTGTCGACTCGCGAGCGCATGAGCGATGTACTGGAACGCCTCAAGGGCGGCGGCTTCGTGCCCTTTGTCGAGCTGTTTACCGCCGAGGAAGGACGGCTGGGGGTGGTGGTGACCTTTATGGCGATTCTTGAGCTGGTCAAGGAATCCCTGGTCGAACTGGTGCAGAATGAACCCTTTACGGCGATCCATGTGCGGGCGCGCGCTGAATAACGAGCACAATCCATGAACCTGAGTGAACCCCGCGAGCTGGCCCCGCTGCTTGAAGCCTTTCTGTTGGCCTCGGGAAAGCCGCAATCCCTGGAGCGGCTGTTCGAGCTGTTCGAGGAGGGCGAACGGCCCGAGCCGCCGGTCTTCAAGAAAGCCCTGACGATCCTCGCCAAGTCCTGCGAAGGG
The DNA here is from genome assembly GCF_013385425.1 of Pseudomonas gingeri. Taxonomy (GTDB): domain Bacteria; phylum Pseudomonadota; class Gammaproteobacteria; order Pseudomonadales; family Pseudomonadaceae; genus Aquipseudomonas; species Aquipseudomonas gingeri_D. Next base: position 604,396 of record NZ_JACAQA010000005.1, read on the forward strand.
CGGGCCTTCGAGCTGCGGGAGGTGGCCTCCGGCTATCGTCTGCAGGTGCGCGAGAAATTCGCTCCCTGGGTCGGGCGGCTCTGGGAAGAACGTCCGCAGCGTTATTCCCGGGCGATGCTCGAGACCCTGGCGTTGATCGCCTATCGTCAACCGATCACCCGGGGTGAGATCGAGGATGTGCGTGGCGTGGCGGTCAACAGCCAGATCGTCAAGACCTTGCTGGAGCGTGAGTGGATTCGGGTCGTCGGTTACCGCGAGGTGCCGGGCAAGCCGGCAATGTTCGCCACCACCAAGGCGTTTCTCGATCACTTCAACCTGAAGAACCTTGACGACCTGCCGCCCCTGGCCGAACTGCGGGAGATGGAGCCCGAGCCGCTGTTCGATGTCGAGGATGCGCCGGTGCCCGCGAGCCTGCAGGCCCTGGCCGATGCCAGTCTCGATCCGGAGGGTGCCGAGGCGCCGAAGGAGGAAACCAGCTTCCATACCCTGTTGCTGGAGCTGGACTCCATGGAGGAGGGGATCAAGACCGACTTTGACGATTTGCTGCGTGACGGCGCGATGGTGCCGACGGGCGAGTTGCCGCTGCAGGAATCTGGGCTTGAAAGAGCTGAACCTGTTGAGCCCGCTGTGACAGTCGAAGCAGTCGAGGCCGACGAAGTGCTCGAAGAAGAGCCGGAAACAGTCGAAGAGCCCGCGGTGCCAGAAGTACCGGAGCCGGATCTCGTCGGTGCCCAGCAGGCCCGGGAACAATTGCTCGCGGCGGTCGCGGCCCTGGACAAGGCCGCCGGCCGGCCGCAGCTGACCGATGAAGAAGCCGAAGCCCTGGCCCTGGCCGAGGCGATCGAACAGGAACGCCGCTTGCTCGATGATTGATTGCGAGAGTGCATAATGGCCAACATCGGCGTATGATTCGCGCCCCCGCGGCGATCCCTTCGCCCAGGCAACAGATTCAATTTCTTCAGGCCAAGGCCTGAATCGACACACCGGGAGGTGCCCAGATGAGTGATATCAAGCAGAAAGACGACCAGGAAATCGGCCCAGCAGGCGAAAAACTGCAGAAGGTCCTGGCCCGTATCGGCGTCGGCTCGCGCCGCGACGTGGAAGGCTGGATCAGCAAAGGCCGGATCAAGGTCAACGGCAAAGACGCCACCCTCGGCCAGCGCGTCGACATGCATGACGCCATCACCATCGATGGCAAGGTGATCAAGCGCGAAGAGGCGTCCGAATCGGTTCGCCGCGTGATCATGTACAACAAACCCGACGGCGAGATCTGCACCCGTGACGACCCGGAAGGCCGTCCGACCGTGTTCGACAAGCTGCCGCGTCCGAAAGAAGGCCGCTGGATCAATATCGGCCGCCTGGACATCAACACCACCGGTCTGCTGATGTTCACCACCGACGGTGAGCTGGCCAACCGCTTGATGCACCCGTCCTACGAAATGGACCGCGAGTACGCGGTCCGTGTCCGTGGTGAAGTGGACGAAGAGATGATTGCCCGGCTCAAGGCCGGCGTGATGCTCGAAGACGGCCCGGCGAAGTTCACCGATATCCAGGAAGCGCCTGGCGGTGAAGGTTTCAACCACTGGTACCACTGCGTGGTGATGGAAGGTCGTAACCGCGAAGTGCGTCGTCTGTGGGAATCCCAGGGTTTGGTGGTCAGCCGTCTGAAGCGTGTGCGTTTCGGTCCGGTGTTCCTCAACTCCGACCTGCCGATGGGCCGCTGGCGTGAAATGAGCCAGTACGAAGTGGACATCCTCAGTGCCGAGGTCGGCCTGACGCCGGTAGCGATGCCGCAGCTCAATGCCAAGAGCAAGGACAAGCTGGAGCGTATGCAGCGCAAATCCTCTCGTCCGGTGGGCAAGGGCGAGCGTGTGCGGACCCTGCGTCCGGCCGCCGGTGCACCTGCCGAGCGCAGTGAGCGCGAGCCGCGGATTGAAGGCGAGCGTCCAGCCCGCAAGCCGGCTCCTCGTCAGGATGGCGAGCGCGCACCGCGTGCCCCGCGTCCGGCGGCCGGTCGTGGTGAGTCGACCCGTGGTACGCCAGTGGCGGATCGTCCGACGGACAGCAAGCGTCCGGCCAAGCCGGCACCCAAGACCAAGCGTCCAAGCCTGGTCCTGGACAAGGACGCGCCGTCGGGCAAGCGTCGTGGCGCCCCGGCCGGTTCCGGCCAGCGTCCGGGGTTCGGGCGTCGCAAGCCTGAGTAAAGCAGGCGCTTGAGCGCACCGCGAGACCCGAAACCCCATGACGAGCCAACGTCATGGGGTTTTGTTTTTTGGGGCAGGTCAAAACGCAAACTGCCCGTCAAACACCGGCTTGTCATCCAGCGCCAGCACGCCGCTGGCAAAGATCAGGTCCAGGTGATGGCTGCCCTTGGCGCCACCGCCCAACCCCAGGTGCAGGCCGCAATGGCGCTCCTCGAAACCCGAGTTGCGCGCATACAGGGCCTTGACCCCCTCATTCGTACCGATCCCCAGTTCCTCGACCCTACGGTTGGATGGATTGGCATTCAGGTACTTGTTGAAATCCGCCTCCAGCCCAGGCACTTCGGTGGCAATGCGGCGGATGGTCGAGTCCTCGATCCACAGCTCCAGTGGCGACTCCAGCACTCCGTACTTGCGGGCAAAGGGAATGGTGCCGAGAAAGGTCCCGACAAACTTCACGCAACCGTTGATGGCGTCGCTGTGGGTGGCGATCTCCGCCGGGGCCAGGTCGTGGTTGCCCACGCCATTGATATTGGTCCACTTGCGGATACTGCTCAGCGGCGCCTGCAGGTGCGAGCCGTGGCGGTCCTTGAAGCTCAGGGTGGTGGCCCGGGACATGCGGCGGATCAGGCTGTCGTTGAGGTCGGCAATGCGTTGCGGGCTGACACTGAAGGTGTCGTAGAAGTAATCGCCGTAATCCTTGAACAGCAGCGATTTGCGCCATTGCTCGGCCATGACCCCATGCAATGCGTGGAGGAACTCCGGGCCTTGCGGGCGAGGCGGGGAGAGCATCGAGGAGTCGTAGAAAAAGATATACAGGTCGCTGTCGCTGATGGCCTCGATCAGGCTCGGGGCTGGCTCAAGGTCCAGGCGTAGCGCGCTGAAGTCGAACTGTCGGCGCTCGGCGTCCTGCTCGATGATGGCCGCGGTGATTTCGCTGTAATCCGGGGTATGGCCGAGCAGGACCTTCGGCTGGTCGAGTCCTTCCAGGGCCGGATGACGGGCGAGGTAGTAGAGAAAGTGTTCGAGGGCGCGGGTCTTGTCCATGACGTCGTTCCTGGGGCAGCAGAGGGTAGGTGCGGTAAACCGCACCCACCTGGAGGCCTTAGAAAGGCCACATCGCAGTGCCAAAGGGCACGACAGCATCGGCTTGCATCATTTCCACGGCCGCGTCGTGGGTCGGGGCTTCAAACCAATCGTCCAGTTGCAGTTCAGTGCTCACGTCCTGATCCGAGACTTGCATGGTGAATCTCCTTGGGAATGTTATTGCTGGACGGTCGAAAAGGCTTTTTGCTAGGAAAATTCCTATGCATAAAAACCGATTCTCCGGCTTGCCGACTGTAGGCTTCGGCAAGTGGCTGAAAACCTAGTGCAGTATCTCGATAGGCGCAAAAAAATATTTTCAAATTTTTTTTGCAGCCTTGCAGAGCAAAAAACTTCTTCTGGAAAAACAGCGATTCACCCGCTAAAGCCCGCGCTAAACAGTCTGTCTGTCAATTTTCGAACGGGGGCCGTATACGGCTTTGTTGGCAAGAAAACGTGACACTTTGTCAGGAAAACCTGACGATCTGGACAGTAAAAGCGCCTGAAAATAAGAGGTTCGGATTGGCGTAAGGAATAGTTGCCGAGGGGCTCTGTAGGATTTTTCTTTATGGCGAAAAGGCCCCTTGTCCTCCCGCGCTGGGGGCGGTGAGATGCGCGGATGCCTGCCAGTGGTGGTCTGGCGGTGTACAATGCGCGGCGTTTTACCTGTGACTCAACTGCGTACCCGCGCATTTTTGTGGCTTTCGACGGCGACCTTGCGATGCTCCGAAAGCCCGTGCACTCAAGGCTACCCGCCTTGTTCACTCCATCGCGTCATAAGCGTGATGGGTTCGATTTCGTCACAGATAAAAACAAACAGGTGACGCATGACCCCTGATACACCCCTTGCTTCGGGCGAGCTTAAACGCGGCCTGAAAAATCGTCATATCCAATTGATCGCCCTCGGTGGCGCCATCGGTACCGGCCTGTTCCTCGGTTCGGCCGGGGTGCTCAAGTCCGCCGGTCCGTCGATGATCCTCGGCTACGCCATCTGCGGTTTTATCGCCTTCATGATCATGCGCCAGTTGGGCGAGATGATCGTCGAGGAGCCGGTCGCCGGTTCGTTCAGCCACTTTGCCCACAAGTACTGGGGCGGTTTCGCCGGCTTTCTGTCGGGCTGGAATTGCTGGATCCTCTACATCCTGGTGGGCATGTCGGAGCTGACCGCCGTCGGCAAGTACATCCACTACTGGTGGCCCGATGTCCCGACCTGGGTCTCGGCAGCAGCCTTCTTCGTCCTGATCAACGCGATCAACCTGGCCAACGTCAAGGTTTTCGGCGAGGCGGAGTTCTGGTTCGCGATTATCAAGGTGGTGGCGATCGTCGGCATGATTGCCCTGGGCAGCTACCTGCTGGTCAGCGGCCACGGCGGTCCGCAGGCCTCGGTGAGCAACCTGTGGGAACACGGTGGGTTCTTCCCCAATGGCGTCAGCGGCCTGGTGATGGCCATGGCGATCATCATGTTTTCCTTCGGCGGCCTGGAAATGCTCGGTTTCACCGCCGCTGAAGCCGACCAGCCGAAAACCGTGATTCCCAAGGCCATCAACCAGGTCATCTACCGGATCCTGATTTTCTATATCGGTGCCCTGGTGATCCTGCTGTCGCTGACACCCTGGGACAGCCTGCTGAGCACGCTGAACGCTTCCGGCGACTCCTATAGCGGCAGCCCGTTCGTCCAGGTGTTCTCGATGCTGGGTAGCAACACGGCGGCGCATATCCTCAACTTCGTGGTGCTGACGGCGGCGCTGTCGGTTTACAACAGCGGCACCTACTGCAACAGCCGCATGCTGCTGGGCATGGCCGAGCAGGGTGATGCGCCGAAGGCGCTGGCCAAGATCGACAAGCGCGGCGTGCCGGTGCGCTCGATCCTGGCCTCGGCGCTGGTGACCTTCATCGCGGTGGTGATGAACTACCTGATGCCGCAACAGGCCCTGGAATTGCTGATGTCCCTGGTGGTGGCGACCCTGGTGATCAACTGGGCGATGATCAGCTACTCGCACTTCAAGTTCCGCCAGCACATGAATAGCACCCAACAGAGCCCGCTGTTCAAGGCCCTGTGGTACCCCTATGGCAACTATGTGTGCCTGGCGTTTGTGGTGTTCATCCTTGGCGTCATGTTGATGATTCCGGGGATCCAGGTCTCGGTGTACGCGATTCCGGTCTGGGTGGCGTTCATGTGGGTCTGCTACGGCATCAAGAATCGGCGCAGTGCCCAACAGGCATTGCTGGCGGTGAAGTAGGCTTTTATCCGTTGCAAGCACAAACCCGGCGGCCGCCGGGTTTGTCGTTTCTGCACGGTCGGGACACGGGCGAACCGGCTCGCCGTGGTACAGATCAGGTATCCTGAACGCCCTGATGTCGGACGCTTTTCAAATGCTGGTGATTTCCAACAATGTGCATCTGCCGGATGCCGAGATCGAATGGACGGCCATTCGTGCCCAGGGCGCGGGCGGGCAGAACGTCAACAAGGTCTCCAGCGCGGTGCACCTGCGTTTCGATATTCCGGCTTCGTCCCTGCCGCCGTTCTACAAGGAACGCCTGCTGGCCCTGCGCGACAGTCGCATCACCAGCGAAGGGGTGATTGTGATCAAGGCCCAGCAATACCGGACCCAGGAGCAGAACCGCAGCGATGCCCTGGAACGCCTGGTCGAACTGATCCTCACTGCCACCAAGGTGGAGAAGAAACGCCGCCCGACCAAGCCGACCCTCGGCTCGAAGAAGCGCCGCCTGGAAGGCAAGTCCCAGCGTGGTGCGATAAAGGCCGGGCGCGGCAAGATCGATTTCTAGGCCTTCAGGTTTTTTCCCGCAACGCTCGCTGCTTCGGTGCCTGCCGGTAGAGATAAAGGCTCAGCAGTAACCCGGAAAACGACGCCAGGGCGGCGAACAGGAAGATCGAGGCAAAGCCCAGGCCCGCGGCAATGGCCCCGGCCAAGGGCCCGGTGATGCCCAGCGACAGGTCGATAAACAACGAGTAGGCACCCACCGCCGCGCCGCGACTGGAGGCCGGCACCAGGTTCACCGCCTCCACTCCCAGTGCCGGGAACACCAGCGAGAAACCGAACCCGCTCAATGCCGCCCCCGCCAGTGCCCAATGGGCATCCGGTGCCAGCCACAACAGCAGCAGGCCGAGGGTTTCCACCGACAGGCAGGCGATCGCCACGCGAAAGCCACCGAGGCGATTGATCAGGTTGCCGAACAGCAGCCGCGCACCGATAAAGCTGGCGCCGAACAGGCTCAGGCAGAGCACCGCGTTGGCCCAGTGCTGGGTGGCGTAATACAGGGTGATAAAGGTCGCGATGGTGCCGAAACCGATGGAGCCCAGGGCCAGGCCGGTGCCGTGGGGCAGTACGCGGCCCAGTACATGAAGGAAGGGCAGGCGCTCGCCGGCGACAATCGGTGCCGCCTGTTTCGGCCAGGCCAGCAACAGCCCCAGCGTGGCCAGCAACAGGATGCTCACGCCCATGCTCCACAGGCCCAACTGACCGACCAGCCACACGCCCAGTGGTGCGCCGATGGCCAGCGCGCCGTAGCTGGCGATGCCGTTCCAGGAAATCACCTTGGCGGTGTTCGCCGCACCGACCCGGCCGATCCCCCAGCCGATGGACCCGGAGCCCACCAGGCTTTCCGCGCTGCCCAGCACCAGGCGGCCGATAAACAGGCTGATCAGGCTCAGCAACGGCATCGCCTGGAGAACACTCGAGACCAGCATGAACACACCGCTCAGGCCGCAGCCGAGCAGGCCGATCATTACCGCGCGCTTGCTGCCCTGGTTATCGATGATCCGGCTGGCATAGGGACGACTCAACAGGGTCGCCAGGTACTGGACGCTGATCACCAGCCCGGCGATCACCGTGCCGAAGCCCAGGTCACTGTGGACATAGCCGGGCAGCACGGCCAGGGGAATGCCGATGTTCAGGTAACCGATAAAGGTAAACAGGACAATGGAAACGACTTGCAGCGTGACCGCCAGGGGGCGCTGGGTATCAGACATGGACAAGAACCACCGTTGCCGCGGAGAAAAAAGATAGGAGGCTTATGATAACGGTGCGAAGCGGGTTGCAGGGGAGTTAAATCGAAAAAAGCTTGGCGGGCGCCTGTATCCGGTTGCGTGAAAAACACCAGGGAACGGGCTTTTCACGCGACCGGTTGAGCAAGCGTTCAGTCTTCGCTGTCGGCCTTGAGGCTTTCTGCGGCCTCGTTGTTTACCGGCTGCTGGGCAGCGGCTTGTGACGGGTTTTTCTGCTCAGTCTCGTGCAGGCTTGGGAAGGGGAAGTTGGGTATCTCATGCATCGTCGTCGCTCCTCGCAAGGTCTGTTTTTTAAATCGCTGGGTAGATCCGCGCTTTTAAAAAGCCTGGGCAGGATACAGCAGGGGAAATGACAGAAAGATTTTTTCGCCCCGGCTTCGACAGCCATTCGTCAGTTCTGTGGGAGCCGGCAAGCCGGCCCCCTCGGTTCAGGGAGTGACGATGATTTTCCCGATCATCTGTGGATGCAGGGCACAGAAATACTCGTAGGTGCCCGCAGTCTTGAACTCATAGGAAAAGCTGTCATTGGTGTCCAGCGCGCCCGAGCGGAACAGCTTGTGGGTTTCGGCCACTGTATGGGGGATCTGGTCATCGTTGACCCAGGTCACCTTGGTACCGAGCGCAACGGTCAGGTCCTTGGGCCCGAACATGAATTCCTTGATATCGATCTTCACATCTTGCGCCCACACCGGGATCGAGACCGTCAGGCAAATCAGCGCCAGTCCGTGCAAAAGTCTTTTCATTCGAATGTTCTCCTAAATCAGTGTCGAATCAATCAGTGCCAATGGGTGATCGCCTTGTGTCGCGCGGACATCGGTAATCCCCAGGTAATTGCGTAGCTGATCGGCGGCCACGGTCATCGGCCCCGGTGACGGTGCCGCCCCTGGTGCTGGTTGCGGGTAGGCCGTGCCGCGCGCGGTGTGAAAGGTGATATTGCCTTCGACCTTCTGGATCACCTGATGGATATGGCCGTTGAGCACGGTCACCGAACCGTATTTGCGCAGCAGGGCAATGGCCTGGTCGCCGTCCTCCGTGCCCCAGCCCCAGGGTTGGTAAATGGTCCACAGCGGAATATGGGTAAACACCACGATCGGTGTGCTCGTCGACACCGCCCGCAGGTCATCGGCCAGCCAGGCGATCTGCTCGGCGCCGAGGTTGGCTTCATGGCCGGCCTGGAAGTTGAAGACGTTGACCAGCGCGATGAAATGCACGCCGTGGTCGTCGAAGCTGTACCAGCCGTTGCCCTTGGTGCCCTTGCCGTACCGCTGCAGGTAGAGCTGGCCGCCGCCTTCGTCAAGGGTGTCGTGCTCGCCTGGCACATAGTGAACGGTGGCGGGCAGGGCCTTGAGCAATTGTGCGGCGGTGTCGAATTCCTCCGGCTTGCTGAGGTGGGTGATATCCCCGGTGTGGAGAATCAGCGCCGGCCGCTTGGGCAGGGCGATGACCTTGTCGATGGCCACTTGCAGGGTCTTCACCGGTTCGGGATTGGCCTCCTTGTTGAAACCGATATGCGAATCGCTGATTTGCACGAAGTGAAAGTTCGCGGCCAGCGCGGCCGGGTCGCTGGTCTGGCCGTTCTGGTCCAGGGCAAAGGCCCGCGGGATGCCGCCGCTCAGGGCCCAGAGGACCCCGGCGCCGGCCCAGGCCGAGCATTTGAGCAGGGTCCGGCGGTCGGGGTCGAGCGGGCCGTCGGTACGTTTGTCGTGGGGTGTTGGGTGCAGGTCCATGGGAACGCCCTCGCTGGCGGTCTACAGTGATTGAGCTCACATCTGTAAAACCGGGCGGCGCGGGGCTTTATTCCAGGAAATAAAAAATTCTTTCGGGAATAAAACAGGACCTTTCACCGTTATAGGAACAAAGGTATCGGAGCCACTATGAAGCGATTCGAGGCGCTGTTTGCGCCGCATCTGGATGCGGCCTATAACCTCGCGCGCTGGCTCACCGACAGTGAGAGCGCCGCGCAGGATGTGGTCCAGGAAAGTGCCTTCAGGGCCTTCAAGTTCCAGCACCGTTTTGTCGACGGCAATGCCAAGGCCTGGTTCCTGACCATTGTCCGCAACGAAAGCTACAACTGGCTCAAGGCCTCGATGGGATCGCGTTGGGTGACCCTTGATGAGGAGTGGTTGCAGGACGACCCGGCAATGGCCGATGTGTGCACACCCGAGTCACAGATCATCCGCGCCCAGGCGGCCGAGCAGGTCCGCCTGGCACTGCTGGCGTTGGCGCCGGCGTTTCGCGAAGTGATCGTCCTGAAGGAGTTGGAAGACATGCCCTACAAGGACATAGCGAAAATCGTCGATATCCCCTTGGGCACCGTCATGTCGCGGCTGGCCCGGGCCCGCGCGATGCTCAAGCGCGAACTGCTGAAGTTGCACCCTTATGAATGACCTCGACTGCAAGACCTGTGATGAATTGATCCATGGCTACCTCGACCATGAACTGGACGCGGCGACCACGGCGCGGGTGGCCGGGCACCTGGCGGGTTGTGCCGAGTGCGCACGTCGGTATGAGCAGGCCCGTCAATTGATCGACGACGTCAAAAATCGCGCCCCCTATTACCGCGCGCCCGAGGCCCTGAACCTGGGGCTGTTGGGCGCTGCCCCAGAGCGATCTTCGGCCATGGCGGGTTTCATGCAGGGGTTGCGGTCGCTATCGGGGCGCTGGTGGGCGCCGGCGTTTTCAACCCTGGCGTTGAGCCTGGCGGTCATGCTCTATGTGGTGACGCCGTCCGCCGAACAACCCTGGCTGGATGAGGCGGTGTCCAGTCATGTGCGTTCGCTGATGGCCGAGCATTTGAACGATGTGGTGTCGTCCGACCGGCATACGGTGAAACCCTGGTTTACCGGCAAGCTCGATTTCGCGCCGCCGGTCTTCGATTATGCGGCGCAGGGTTACCCGTTGTTGGGCGGCCGGCTGGATTATCTGCAACACCAGACCGCCGCAGCACTGGCGTATCGGCATGCCAAGCACACCATCAACCTGTTTATCCTGCCGACAGCCGAGGCTGATCGGGCTCGGGAGAGCTTGTCTTTGCGGGGGTACAACGTGGTGTCGTGGCGACGTGATCACCTGCGCTTCATCCTGGTTTCGGACCTGGAGAAGGGCGAGCTCGAGGCGTTCGGGCAGTTGATCGAGAAGGGGGCGTGAGTCAGGTGGGCATCAAGCCTGGTCAGATCTTGAGGACACAACGGAATCTGTAGGAGCAGGGCTCGCCCGCGAAGGCGGTCTCACAGCCGCCAAAAGCTTTGCGGGCAAGCCCTGCTCCTACAGGACGGTGTCAGTCCTTGCAGACCGCGGCAATCGCTTGCGCCAGCGCATCCAGGCGCGTCGCGTCGATCCCCGCCACGTTGGCCCGGCCGGAGCTGACCATATACACGCTGTGCTCGTCGCGCAGGCGTTTGACCTGGGCCGGTGACAAACCGGTGTAGGAGAACATGCCGCGCTGTACGCCAATATGCGCGAAGCGCTCGGCCAGGCCATGGGGCTGCAGGGCTTCCACCAGGCCGCTGCGCAGTTGCGCAATACGCAAACGCATGGCTTCCACTTCATCGGCCCACAGGCTCTTCAACTCTGGGGTGCCGAGAATGGTGGTGACCACCGCCGCGCCATGATCCGGTGGGTTCGACCACAGGTTACGGGCCACCGCCGCCAGTTGACTGCGCACATCCAGCAGTTTTTCAGCATCGCCGGTGCAGACGATCAGTGCGCCGGTGCGCTCGCGGTACAGGCCGAAATTCTTCGAGCAGGAACTGGTGATCAGCACTTCCGGCAATTCCCGGGCGAACAACCGCGCGGCCCAGGCATCCTGCTCCACGCCATCGCCAAAGCCCTGGTAGGCGAAGTCGATCAGCGGCAGCAGTTCGCGGCGACGGACGATGTCCAGCACCTTGTACCAGTCGTCGTGGGACAGGTCGAAACCGGTCGGGTTGTGGCAGCAGGCGTGCAATAGCACCACATCACCCTGCGGCACCTGCTCCAGGGCGGCGAGCATGCCCTCGACGTTCAGGCGGTTATCGCTGTCGACGTAAGGGTAGTGACCGATCTTCAAACCGGCGGCGGCGAAGATGGTCTCGTGGATCGGCCAGGTCGGATCGCTGAGCCAGATGCCGCGACCCGGCAGGCAGTGGGCGATAAAGTCGGCACTCAGGCGCAAGGCGCCGGTGCCACCCGGGGTCTGGGTCGCGCCGACACGTTGGGCGGCGATCAGCGGCGAGTCCGCACCCATCACCAGCTCGTTGAGCAGGCTGCCAAAGCGCAGGTCGCCGTGGCCACCGATATAGGACTTGGTCCGCTGCTCGTCCACCAGCCGCTGTTCAGCCAGCTTGACCGACCGCAGGATCGGGGTCAGGCCCTGGGCATCCTTGTAGACGCCGACGCCCAGGTCGAACTTGCGAGGATTGGGGTCCTGGGCATAAGCCTCCAGCAACCCGAGGATCGGGTCGCCGGGTACACGCGCGATGGCGTCGAAATGCATTATTTACGGCCCTCGGCGGCGTGGCTGACCTCGTCGGTGCGTGCCGCCATGATGAAATCGTTACGGTGCAGGCCCTTGATCGAATGGCTCCACCAGGTGACGGTGACTTTGCCCCACTCGGTCAGCAGACCCGGGTGATGGCCTTCGGCTTCGGAAATCTCGCCGACGGCATTGGTGAAGGCCAGGGCGAACTTGAAGTTCTTGAACAGGAAGACCTTCTCCAGCTGCATGATGCCGTCCCGCACTTCGATGTTCCAGTCCGGAATCTGTTTGATCAGCAGCGGCAGTTCTTCGTCGCTGACCTGGGGGGCATCGGCGCGGCAGGCTTCGCAGTGGGCTTGGTTCAAGGTGTTCATGATGGACTCCTGAAATCGTTTTTTTATTCAAGGACGCCGTTCGAATACGCTATTCGAAAACGTCGGTTCGAGAAAGACGCACGTAGCGCTCAATGTCGCGGATCAGGCGGCCTTGGGCGGGAATTTCGGGGCGTGCAGACCCAGCTGCATGCCGCGCTCGACCATGCCCATGATGTCTTCGTGGGCCAGGTCGAACAAGCGCTTGAGGTTCGGCAGGACAAAGTACAGCGGTTGCAGGATGTCGATGCGATACGGCGTGCGCATGGCTTCCAGCGGATCGAAGGGCTGATGCTCGGGCTGGTTGGACAGGCTGTACACGGTCTCCTTCGGCGAGGAGAGAATGCCGCCGCCATAAATGCGCCGACCTTGCGGGGTGTCCACCAGGCCGAATTCGATGGTCATCCAGTACAGGCGCGCCAGGTACACCCGTTGCTCCTTGCTGGCTTGCAGGCCGAGCTTGCCGTAGGTGTGGGTGAATTCGGCGAACCAGGGGTTGGTCAGCAGCGGGCAGTGGCCAAAGATCTCGTGGAAAATGTCCGGCTCTTGCAGGTAGTCGAGCTCTTCTTCGGTGCGAATGAAGGTCGCCACCGGAAACTGCTTGTTGGCCAGCAGTTCGAAAAAAGTCTGGAACGGAATCAGCGCCGGTACCCGGGCGACTTGCCAGCCGGTGGTGGCGCCGAGGACCTGGTTGATTTCGCCGAGTTGCGGAATCCGGTCGTGGGGCAGGGCCAGTTTTTCGATGCCGTCCAGGTATTCCTGGCACGCGCGGCCTTCGATCACTTTCAGTTGGCGAGTGATCAGGGTGTTCCACACGGCATGCTCGGCGGCCGGGTAGTCGATAAAACCTTGCGCATCGGGCTCGCGAGCCACGTAGTGCGTCTGCTTCATACCGCTCTCCTGCTGGGGGATTCGTTCTTGTTATGTGCTGCGATGGGCTTAGTGTTAACCCGTTGAGGGGGCGTGCGCATCCAGGGCAAAGCGCGAAGGGGTAGGATGCATGCCGAGATTTCGTAAAGAAATCGTTACGAAATGGCGTTTTGCTGATGCGTAAGGCGTTTTGACGTGGCGATCAAGCGGCTTTTCGTCACATAATCTTTACGACTAACTGCGGCGTACTGAAAAAAGTGCCCGCTCCGCAGGGGCCCATGGGGCCCGGCTATCACCCTTTTCGAGCCTTTCCATGCGTATCAAAGTGCACTGCCAGAACCGCATCGGCATTCTTCGCGACATTCTCAATCTGCTGGTGGACTACGGCATCAACGTCGCCCGTGGCGAAGTCGGCGGTGATCAGGGCAATGCCATCTACCTGCACTGCCCGAATCTGATCAACCTGCAGTTCCAGGCCCTGCGGCCGAAGTTCGAAACCATCGCCGGGGTTTTCGGCGTCAAACGCGTCGGCCTGATGCCCAGCGAACGTCGGCATATGGAGCTCAACGCCTTGCTCGGGGCCCTGGAGTTTCCGGTGCTGTCCATCGACATGGGCGGCTCGATTGTCGCGGCCAACCGCGCGGCAGCGCAGTTGCTCGGGGTCAGGGTTGACGAGGTGCCGGGCATCCCGCTGGCGCGTTATGCACCGGATTTCGACCTGCCGGAGTTGGTGCGCGCCAACCAGTCGCGGATCAATGGCCTGCGGGTCAAGATCAAGGGTGACGTTTTCCTGGCGGATATCGCGCCGTTGCAGTCTGAACACGATGACAGCGAGGCGATGGCCGGCGCGGTGCTGACCTTGCATCGCGCCGACCAGGTCGGCGAGCGCATCTACAACGTGCGCAAGCAGGAGTTGCGCGGCTTTGACAGTATTTTCCAGAGCTCGAAAGTCATGGCCGCGGTGGTTCGCGAGGCCCGGCGCATGGCACCGCTGGATGCACCGCTGCTGATCGAAGGCGAGACCGGGACCGGCAAGGAATTGCTGGCGCGGGCCTGCCACCTGGCCAGCCCGCGGGGACAGGCGCCGTTGATGGCCCTCAACTGCGCCGGCTTGCCGGAGTCCATGGCTGAAACCGAGCTGTTCGGCTATGGTCCCGGCGCGTTCGAGGGCGCGCGGGCCGAGGGCAAGCTCGGGCTGCTGGAACTGACCGCCGGCGGCACCTTGTTCCTCGACGGGGTGGGGGAGATGAGTCCGCGCCTGCAGGTCAAGTTATTGCGCTTTCTCCAGGATGGCGGGTTCCGTCGGGTCGGCAGCGACGAGGAGGTGTACCTGGATGTGCGGGTGATCTGCGCGACCCAGGTCGACCTCTCGGAGCTGTGTTCGCGGGGTGAGTTTCGCCAGGACCTCTATCACCGTCTCAACGTGTTGTCCCTGCATATCCCGCCCCTGCGTGAGTGCCTGGACGGGCTGACCCCGTTGGTGGAGCATTTTCTCGACCAGGCCAGTCGGCAGATCGGTTGCCCCTTGCCGAAGCTGGCGCCGGCGGCGATGGATCGTCTTGCGCACTATCACTGGCCGGGCAATGTCCGGCAGTTGGAGAACGTGCTGTTCCAGGCGGTTTCCCTCTGCGAGGGCGGGGTGGTCAAGGCCGAGCATATCCGGTTGCCGGACTATGGCGTGCGCCAACCCCTGGGGGATTTTTCCCTGGAGGGCGGGTTGGACGAGATTGTCGGGCGGTTCGAGCGGGCGGTGCTGGAGCGCCTGTACTCGGAGCATCCGAGCAGTCGCTTGCTGGGCAAGCGGCTGGGGGTTTCCCATACCACCATTGCCAACAAGCTGAAGGAATATGAGGTCGTCAAGGGCGGGCAGTAACCAGGCCTCCCGCCCCTGGCTCGATCAGATGTGGAAGTAACCCACGCACGAGTCGAACGGCAGGCGCTTGAGCTCGATCTTGTTCATGTCGAACACTTCGCGCAGGGCCTTGGTTTCACCCGGGAAGTTGCGATAGGCAACTTCGTCGAGTACCACGATGGCACCTTTGGGCATGTACGGCAGGAAGGTTTCCAGGGCGACCTTGGTCGGTTCGTAGAGGTCGGTATCGAGGATCAGCATGGCCACCACCAGGTCCGGACGGGACTTGACGAATTCCGGCACGGTCTTGCAGATATCGCCCTTGACCAGTTCGCAGCGCGGGATGCGGTTGACCGGACGCAGCAGGTCGTTGGCATCGATCATGTCCTGGATCAGCGACTGGTCGGTGTCGGAGAACATGTTCTCGTTGATGTCGGCCGGGTCTTCATCCTTGTTGATGCTGGTGAAGCCTTCGAAGGTGTCGAAGCCGACGATCGAACGGTTGATCGCGTACGGCTCGAGGATCATCGACAGGTGCATGTAGAGCATCAGCGAGTTGCCCTTGTACACGCCGCATTCGATGATCGCGCCCGGCACGTCCATGACCTTCTTGAACAGCTCCATGCGCGACAGGGCGGCGGTCACGTTGATGCGGTTGGCGAACACGAACGGCGCGTCGGCCACGTATTCGGCATCGACCCGCTTGAGCACGCCGGCACGGGTTTCGTTGTATTGAGCCTCGGCAGGCGTAATGCGGCGCTTGGTCATTGATAGATTCCTTGGAAATTCGAGAAGTCGTGGGCGTGGAAGTAGTCTTTGAAGCCGGCCCCGACATCCGGGCAGGCGCTGTCGACGTTGGGGGCGCCGCGCTTGTGTTGCAGGTCGTCCAGGTGCATCAGGCGGAAGTCCACGCTGAAGCGGGTCTGTTCGGTGTAATTGGGTACGGTGCCATGCAAATGTGAACCGGAGAAGATCAGCATCTCACCGGTGTTGCCGGCAATGCGGACTTCCGACGACGTATCGATGTCGGCCAGGGGTACCGGGTGCACGCGCACTTCCTCGGTCAGGTTTTCCTTGGCCTTGTGCCGCTGGTTGTTGATCCAGTCGTTCAGGCTCCAGTCCTTCGAGGTGTTGAGCACCGGCTTTTCGAAGTAGCCGGCGTTGATCATCATGGTCTGGTTCGGGGCGATGGTGTAGACCGGCATCCAGGTGTTGATCTGGCAATCGACGCTGCCGTACCAGGTGTCGCGATGGGGCTTGTAGGCGTAGCTGACGCCGGCGTGCAGGTAGTTGTAGTTGGGCACGACGCGCAGGCGCGGCACATCGAAGATGTACTCGCGCGGGTCGATGCCGACTTCATGGATGAACGCCAGGATCAGGTCCTTGACGCGCTGGCTGTTGGTGAACTGGCCCTTGAGGCGGGTCACCCGGCTGACGAATTCCTCGACCGGCATCATCGTGTGCAGGGACTGGTGATCGGTCTCGCCGTCAAAGGCCAGGGTGATGCTTTCCTTGGCAAAACCACAGAGCTCCTTGGCGGTCGCCAACTGGGTGTCCAGGAAGATGGCGCCTGAATAGATCTCTTCCTTGAAGTCAGCTTTTTTCTGTAGTTGGTTGATGTACAGGTTCACGTCAGCCCTCCTGAATACTGTGGCTAATTCTGAATGTCGGCAGTCACGGGGCAAACTTGACGTTGGTTGCCGTCTGCCGGGTTGGCTTGCAAGGTCTATTCCAGGGTGGTTTTCTGGCGCCCACCGCACGAGGGGAAACGACCGATACTTGCCGCCAGCGGCATAACCGCGCCGTTTTTTCGTCTGCCCTCAAGACCTTGAAAGCCAGCCAAAGGTACTCAAGCCCCGTCACGAGGGCTTGTCCTGCGTCAAGAAAAAAGTTGGTTCGGAAATTGCTTGCGCCTCTCGCAGTACAGCGGTGGCGGCAAACGCCCGTCAGGAAGAGGAAAGACTGTGGACAAGTACCTTTACGTGGCAATGACCGGTGCGGCCCAGAATGCTCTGGCGCAAAAGGCCCATGCCAACAATCTGGCGAACCTCTCGACCAACGGTTTTCAACGTGACCTGGAACAGGCTCGTTCCATGCCGGTGTTCGGTGACAGCTTTCCGTCACGTGCCTACGCCATGTCCGAGCGCCCGGGCACGGATTTCGACTCGGGTCCGATGGTCGAGACCGGTCGCGATCTCGACGTGGCGGTGGCCGGTGACGGCTGGGTGGCCGTGCAGACACCTGACGGCGGCGAAGGTTACGTGCGCACCGCGAGCATGAATATTGACGCCCTCGGGGTGCTGCGTGCCGGCAACGGCATGCCGGTCATGGGCAATGGCGGGCCGATCGCCGTGCCACCCGAGTCGAAGATCGAAGTGGGCGAGGACGGCACCATCAGCATTCGCGCCATGGGCGAAGGGCCGCGGGTGGTGGCGGAAGTCGACCGCATCAAGCTGGTCAACCCGGATCTGAAGAACATGATCAAGGGGCCGGATGCCGTGGTGCATACCAAGGACGGCACGACCGCGCCGGTCGACGCCAACGTCAAGGTGGTCTCGGGCTTCCTGGTGGGCAGCAACGTCAATGCCGTGGAGGAAATGACCTCGGTGCTGGCCCTGTCCAAGCAGTTCGAATTGCACATCAAGATGATGAACACCGCCAAAGAAGATGACACGGCTATGGCTCGGGTCTTGCAGAACAGCTAATCACCAGAACGTAGCGCCGTAAAACAGGCGCGCGAAGGAGAACAGAATGCTTCCGGCTCTATGGGTTGCAAAAACAGGTTTGGCGGCACAAGACACCAACCTGACGACTATTTCCAACAACTTGGCCAACGTCTCGACCACCGGCTTCAAGCGTGATCGCGCCGAGTTCCAGGACCTGCTGTACCAGATCAAGCGTCAGCCGGGTGCCGAGTCGACCCAGGACAGCGAACTGCCGTCGGGCCTGCAACTGGGTACCGGTGTGCGGATCGTCGGCACCCAGAAGAACTTCGCCGCCGGTAGCCTGCAAACCACCGACCAGCCGCTGGACATGGCCGTCAACGGTCGCGGTTTCTTCCAGATCCTGCAACCGGACGGCACCACGGCCTACACCCGTGACGGTACCTTCCACCTGAGCAACACCGGGCAGATCGTCACCGCCAACGGTTTCACCCTGCAGCCGGCGATCATCATCCCGAACAACGCCCAGACCTTCACCGTCGGCCAGGACGGCACGGTCTCGATCACCGTCGCCGGCAGCCCGACTTCGCAAGTGATCGGCAATATCCAGACCGCCGACTTCATCAACCCGGCCGGCCTGCAGGCCAAGGGCGGCAACCTGTTTCTGGAAACCGCCGCCAGCGGCGCGCCGCAGGTCGGCACCCCGGGTCTCAACGGTTTCGGTACCACCGAGCAGAGCACCCTGGAAACTTCCAACGTCAGCACCGTGGAAGAAATGGTCAACATGATCACCACCCAGCGTGCCTACGAGATGAACTCCAAGGTGATTTCCACCGCCGACCAGATGCTCCAGTACGTCGCACAGAACCTGTAATCAAGTCTATGAGGCGGCCTGAAGGGCGCCTGCAACACCGTGAGGTAATAGGGTCATGAATCGGTTGTTTTCCATGCTCGCGTTGAGCGCGATGGCGCTGTTGGCCGGCTGCATGAGCCCGCCACCCAAGCCCAATGACCCGTATTACGCGCCGGTGTTGCCGCGTACCCCGTTGCCCGCCGCGGCGAACAACGGTTCGATCTACCAGGCCGGCTTCGAGCAGAACCTGTATGGCGACCGCAAGGCTTTCCGGGTCGGTGACATTGTCACCATTACCCTTAATGAAGCCACCCAGGCGAGCAAAAATGCCAACTCCGACCTGTCGAAGAAAGATGCCAACAACTTTGGCCTGACCACGCTCTTCGGCTCGGCGGTGACCAGCGGCAACGCAAACCTGAATATCGGCTATGGCGGTACCAAGACCACCGACGGTTCCTCCAAGGCCGCGCAGAGCAACAGCCTGACCGGCTCGATCACCGTGACCGTGGCTGACGTGCTGCCCAACGGCATCATCGCCGTACGGGGCGAGAAGTGGTTGACCCTCAATACCGGCAATGAGCTGGTGCGCATCGCCGGGATGATCCGGGCGGATGATATCGCCACCGATAACACCGTTCCGTCCACTCGCGTGGCCGATGCGCGCATTACCTACTCGGGTACCGGCGCCTTCGCCGATACGAGCCAGCCGGGTTGGCTCGACCGCTTCTTCCTCAGCCCGCTCTGGCCTTTCTAGGTGCTACGACCATGTTCAATCTCAAGCATCTGATGGCGGCTGTGCTGCTGATGTCCACCGCTCTCGGTGCCCAGGCCGAGCGGTTGAAGGACATCGCCAGTATTTCCGGTGTGCGCTCCAACCAGCTGATTGGTTATGGCCTGGTGGTCGGTCTCAACGGTTCGGGTGACCAGACCACGCAGACACCGTTCACCCTGCAGACCTTCAACAACATGCTCTCGCAGTTCGGCATCAAGGTGCCGGCCAACGCCGGTACCGTGCAGTTGAAGAACGTCGCGGCGGTGTCGATCAGTGCCGACCTGCCGGCGTTCGCCAAGCCGGGGCAGGTGGTGGATATCACCGTCTCGTCCATCGGTAACGCCAAGAGCCTGCGCGGCGGCACCCTGTTGATGACGCCGCTCAAGGGTATCGACGGCAACGTCTACGCCATCGCCCAGGGCAACCTGGTGGTGGGCGGTTTCGATGCTTCTGGCGCGGACGGTTCGAAGATCACCGTCAACGTTCCGTCGGCCGGCCGTATTCCCGGTGGGGCTTCGGTGGAGCGCGCGGTACCGAGTGGTTTCAACCAGGGCAACAGCCTGACCCTGAACCTCAACCGTTCCGACTTCACCACCGCCAAGCGGATCGTCGACAAGGTCAACGACCTGCTCGGCCCGGGCGTGGCCCAGGCCATCGACGGCGGCTCGATTCGCGTCACCGCGCCGCTGGATCCGAGCCAGCGGGTCGACTACCTGTCGATGCTGGAAAACCTCGAGGTCGATCCGGGCCAGGCGGTGGCGAAAGTCATCATCAACTCGCGTACCGGTACCATCGTGATCGGCCAGAACGTCAAGGTGTCGCCGGCCGCGGTGACCCACGGCAGCCTGACCGTGACTATTACCGAAGACCCGATCGTCAGCCAGCCGGGGCCGCTGTCCAATGGCACCACGGCGGTGGTACCGCGTTCGCGGGTCAACGCCCAGCAGGAAGCCAAGCCGATGTTCAAGTTTGGCCCGGGGACCACCCTGGACGAGATCGTCCGTGCGGTGAACCAGGTGGGTGCGGCGCCAGGCGACTTGATGGCGATCCTCGAAGCCTTGAAACAGGCCGGCGCCTTGCAAGCCGACCTGATCGTGATTTGAGGCCGTCGCTATGGTGGATATGCGCAAGAGCGGGTTGGCAAGCACCGGCGACTCCGGTGCCTACAGCGACCTGAACCGGATGAACAGCCTGAAGGTCGGCAACCGCGACAGCGATGCCAACATTCGCAAGGTGGCGCAGGAGTTCGAGTCGCTGTTCGTTGGCGAAATGCTCAAGTCCGCGCGCGCGGCCACTGATGTAATGGCCCAGGACAATCCGCTCAATACCCCGGCGACCAAGCAATACCAGGAAATGTACGACCATCAGTTGGCCGTGACCATGTCGCGCCAGGGTGGCGGTATCGGCCTGGCCGATGTGCTGGTGCGCCAGATGAGCAAGAACAAACCGACGCATCCCTCCCAGGGCGGGCTCAAGGTCGGGCCGCCGGCCGGTACGGTTGCGGGCGAAACGCCGGTGCCGACACCGATCAATGCTGGCACCACCACGGCCGCGACCGCGGCTTCACCATTCGCGCGCTCCAATGGCCAGCGGCCGTTGTGGGCCTCGCGGGTCGCCAGCCCGATCCACAACAGCGACGGCAGCCTGCACAACGACATGGCCAAGCTCAACGAGCGCCGCCTGGCGTTGCCGAGCAAGTTGACTGATCGCCTGGTCGCCGGGCTGGTGCCGTCGGCCGACGGCAGCCTGGCCACGGTCAACGCCCAGGCTGTGCCGGCGCGCAACAGCGCCGCCAGCGATTCCGTGCTCCAGGGTCAGGC
This sequence comes from Pseudomonas gingeri, assembly GCF_013385425.1. GTDB lineage: Bacteria > Pseudomonadota > Gammaproteobacteria > Pseudomonadales > Pseudomonadaceae > Aquipseudomonas > Aquipseudomonas gingeri_D. The sequence continues at coordinate 625,364 of NZ_JACAQA010000005.1, forward strand.
CATCCACGGCTTGAGCAATGTGCCTACCACGCGCATGCAGATCTATGGTCGCGCCGTGGCCCAGCCGCCGTTGGCGCCGGCCAAACAGGCGTTCAGTTCGCCCGACGAATTCGTCGCCACCATGCTGCCGATGGCGGAACAGGCGGCCAGGCGCATCGGTGTCGACCCGCGTTACCTAGTGGCCCAGGCAGCCCTGGAAACCGGTTGGGGCAAATCGGTCATGCGCCAGCAGGACGGCAGCAGCAGTCACAACCTGTTCGGCATCAAGGCCGGCAGCAGTTGGCAAGGGCCGCAGGCCCGCGCCATCACCAGCGAGTTCAAAAATGGCCAGATGGTCAAGGAGACGGCGGACTTCCGTTCCTATGCCTCCTACCAGGACAGCTTCCACGATCTGGTGACCATGCTGCAAAGTAATAATCGCTATCAAGATGTGCTGAAGTCGGCCGATAAACCTGAACAGTTTGTACGCGAGTTGCAAAAGGCCGGGTATGCCACCGACCCGGACTACGCCAGCAAGATTTCGCAAATAGCAAAACAGATGAAGAGCTACCAGAACTACGCTGCGGCGGGCGCTTCCACGAATTTATAAGGTCTGAATCATGAGCTTGCTCAATATTGGTATGACGGGGTTGAACGCGGCCTCGACGGCTTTGAACACCACCGGCAACAACATTTCCAACGTTGATACGGCCGGCTATTCACGTCAGTCAACCGTTCAGACCAGCTCTGCCTCGCAGCAATACGGCAACGTGTTCATCGGTACCGGCACGACCCTGGCGGATGTCCGCCGGGTCTACAGTGCCTACCTGGATGCGCAGTTGCAAACCGCGACTTCGCTCAACAGCGATTCGTCCTCGTACCTGGCCCAGGTCACGCCGACCGACTCCATGCTGTCGGATACCAACACCGGCATGACCGCTTCGTTGCAGCAGTTCTTCACTTCCCTGCAAAGCGTGTCGACCACCCCGACGGATGATGCGTCCCGCCAGACCACGCTGGCCAGCGCCCAGGCGTTGAGCAGCAAGCTCAACTCCCTCTCCCAGCAGTTGAGCGCCCAGAACACCGGGATCAACACCAACCTGTCGGACATGGCCGGCCAGGTGAACAAGCTGGCGAGCACCATCGCCCAGTACAACGATCAGATTTCCAAGATCAGCACCGCCGCCGGTGCGCCGAACGACCTGCTGGACCAGCGTGACGAGGCGGTTCGCCAACTGTCCGAACTGGTCGGTACCCAGGTGGTTCAGCGTGGTTCGAGTTATGACGTCTACATCGGCAGCGGTCAGCCGCTGGTGATGGGCAACAGCACCAACACCCTGTCCGCCGTGCCGAGCAAGGACGACCCGAGCCAGTCGGCCTTGCAACTGGATCGCGGGACCAGCACCATCGACATCACCTCGACCGTGACCGGTGGCGAGATCGGTGGCTTGCTGCGCTATCGCAGCGATGTGCTCGACCCTTCGATCAACGCGTTGGGGCGTATTGCCATGGTCGCGGCCGACCAGATGAACAAGCAGCAGGCCCAGGGCATCGACAAGAACGGCAACTTCGGTTCGCCGATCTTCAACGATATCAACAGCGCCACCCTGATCAGCCAGCGCAGCATCGCCAACGCGAACAACAGCGTCGGTTCCGGCAACCTGAACGTGACCATCGCCGACACCGGTGCGCTGACCACCAACGATTACCAGGTGACCTTCAGCAGCGCGACCAACTACAGCGTCACGCGCTCGGACGGCACCGCCATGGGCTCCTTCAGCACCGCCACCACGCCGCCACCGGTGATCGACGGGATCACCCTGAGCCTGACCGGCGGCGCGATGAGTGCCGGCGACAGCTTCAAGGTGACCCCGACCCGCAGCGGTGCCAGTGATATCCAGACGGTGATGACCAACGCGCAGAACATTGCCGCCGCGGCGCCGCTGGCCGGTGTCACCAGTGCCAACAACGGCGGTACCTACACCCAGCCGACCCTGGTTGACCAGTTGGGCACGTCCAACGCGACGAACAACGCGCAGTTGCAGGATGCAATCCAGTACGGCACGCCGGCCAAGATCGTCTTCGGCGCACCGGGTACCGGTGCGACCGCGGGTACCCAGGGCTACACCCTGACCGATGCCCAGGGCAACGTGATGGGCACCGGGACCATCGTGCCGGGGCAGGCCAACACACTGAACCTGAAAATCAACATGGTCGACGCCAGCGGCAACCCGGTGTTGGACGGCGCAGGCGTGCAGAAGACCTTCACGGTTCAGACCACGGTCAGCGGTAACCCGAAATCCGGTGAAAGCTTCACCATGTCGATGACCGGTGCCGGCTCTTCGGACAACCGCAACAGCACCGCCCTGGCCGCCCTGCAAAACAGCAAGACCGTGGGCACCGGTGCCACGAGCGGCGGCAGCAGCATCTCCGATGCGTATGGCTCGTTGATCTCCACTGTCGGTACCAAGGCGGCCCAGGCGACCTCGGACAACACGGCGACGACGACCATCCTGACCAACGCCACGAGCGCTCAAAGCTCCCTGTCCGGCGTCAACCTGGACGAAGAGTCCGCCAACCTGGTCAAGTACCAGCAGTACTACACGGCCGCGTCGCAGATTATCAAAGCCGCCCAGGCCATCTTCAGCACGCTGCTCAGCAGCCTTTAAGGAGTCGTGATTCATGCGCATTTCCACCGCCCAGTATTACGAAACCACGGCTGCCAACTACCAGCGCGGCTACAACGACACGCTCAAGACCAGTGCCGAGGCCAGTAGCCTGGTCAAGTTCAACACCGCCGCCGATGACCCGGTGGGCGCGGCGCGGCTGTTGCAACTGGGCCAGCAAAGCGCTGCGCTGACCCAGTACTCGAGTAATATCAGCTCGCTCAAAAGCTCGTTCAGCCAGTCGGAAACGGCCTTGACCGCGATTCAGAATGCCATGCAATCGGCCCGCGAAATCGGGCTGTCGGCCATCAACGGTACTAACACCGATGCCGATCGCAAGGCCTACGCCCAGCAATTGGGGCAGATCCAGCAGACGGTCCTCGGGCTGATGAACAGCCAGGATGCCAACGGTAACTACCTGTTCGCCGGTTCGAAGACCAGTACTCCGCCTTATAGCGCCAACTCCGACGGCACCTACAGCTACAACGGCGATCAGTCGCAGATGAACCTGGCCGTTGGTGACAATAATTCGGTGGCCAGCAACGTGACCGGTTGGGACGCGTTCCAACAGTCGATCAACACCGCCCGTACCCAGGTCACCATGACTTCGCCGGCCGTGGACGACGGTCGCGTCACCCTGTCCAACGGCCAGGTCAGCAACAGTGCGACCTACGACGCCAAGTTCACCGCCGGCCAGCCGTATACCGTCAGCTTCCTCAGCAGTACCCAGATCAAGATCACCGATGCCGGCGGCAACGACGTCACTTCCGAAGCCAGCCAGAACGGCGTGATCAGCAACAGCAACGGCGCGAACCAGACGGTCACCTTCCGTGGCGTGGACCTGGGTCTGAACCTCAACCTGCAGTCCGGCGATGTGCCGGACACCGTGATTGCCGGGCATACCTTTACCTTGGCGGCGCAGCCGGATACCTTCAATACCTCGCGCAGCGCCGGCAACCCGTCGACCACGGTGGTGACCGGGGCGACGACAACCAACCAGGCGGCCTACGACAGCACCTTCCCTACCAGCGGGGCGATTCTCAAGTTCACCAGTGCCACGAACTATGATCTCTACGCCTCGCCGATCACGGCCAGCAGCCGGCCGGTGTCCTCAGGCACCATGGCCGGTTCGACGGCGACGGCGGCGGGGGTCAGTCTGACCTTGAGCGGTGCGCCGACTGCCGGTGACCAGTTTGTGGTCCAGCCGAACAATCATCAGACCCAGAATATCCTCGACACCCTGAACCAGATGATTGGTGCGTTGAACACGCCGGCCGATGGCAATCCGGTTGCCCAGCAAAAACTGCTGGCGACCATGAACGCCGGTGTCAGCAACGTCACCAGCGCCATGGAGCAGGCGGGCAGTGCGGTCACTGCCATCGGTACTCGCGGCCAGGTCCTGGATGCCCAGGACGCCACCAACCAGAGCCTGGTCATAGCCAACACCACCAGCCAGGGGGTGATTGTCAACGCCGATCCGGCGGCGGTCATGACCCAGCTGACCCTGCAGCAGACCATGTTGCAGGCGGCGCAGTTGGCCTTCAGCAAAATCAGTCAATTGGGCCTGTTCAACAAGATCTGATTCGACCCGGGCGCGGGAGCCATCGTGGCTCTCGCGCCTCCATCAACCGCCTTTTTCAGCGGTTCCAGTGGCTCGTCCGATCGGGTGAGTCGCGCCGCTTGCGAGCCCCGTCGTGAACCCAGTCCCACTCGTCAGTCTCGTCATTCCCGCCGTCAATCCACGCTTTTTTGGCAAAGCCCTGCACAGTGCCTTGGGCCAGAGCTACGGCAATCTCGAAATCATCGTGTGCGATGACAGCCAGGATGACGAAATTGGCCGTCTGGTCGAGACCATGAGTGAAGAGGCGGGGCGGGCGGTACGTTATGTCCGTAACGCGCGCAAGCTGGGGCATGTGGCTAACGTGCTCGCGGGGCTTGAGTTGGCCCGGGGCGAATTCATCAAGTTTCTCTATGATGACGACCAGCTGTTTGGCGCCTGTATCGAGCGCCAGGCACGGGTGCTGGCCGAGCAGGTCGACGTCAATCTGGTGCTGGCGCAACGCATGTTCTGGGACGCTGACGATCTGCAACTGCCGATTCGTCTTGAGAACGCTACGTTGGCGCCTACTTGCTCGGTCTTCAAGGGCGAAGACCTGCTGGCGATTTTCGAGACCTTTCCGGTCAATATCCTGGGTGGTTTCAGCAATGCGCTGTTGCGCCGTGCGGATGTGCTGGAATGGCTGCCCGCCTTGACCCAGCCGGGGCATTGTTTTGTTGCTTCACTGGAGTTCGCGCTTTATATCTGCCTGTTGCGTCGTGGCAATATGGTGATGCTGAACCACGTCCTGAGTGTCGAGCGCCGTTACCCGGAGCGACCCAGCCGGCAGCAGGCGATGCTTGATGCGCTGCTCTCGGAGCGTGAATGGCTACTGCAAATGCTCAAGGCGCGCAGTGGTGAGTCGGCTCCGGCCCCTGGCTGGGTCCGTTTGTTGCCGCTGACCCGTGCCGATGAGTCGCCACGGGTCTGGGGCGAACTGGCGTTGCTGAGGACCCTGGGCACCAAGCAGACTACCGAGATTTGGCGCGTCGGCGTTACCAGCGACAGTTTTTCCGAAATGTATGCCCAGTGGCTGGCGTGTCGGACCCTGACGGAACCCGAGCGCAAACTGCTGCCCGATGCTCTGCTCGAGTGGCCGTGGCAGCCGAAGATCGTGGCGGTGGTGATCGATCGCGAGGGCAGTTTCGCCGCCCTGGACAGTTCCCTGCAGAGTCTGGCCGGGCAGCTCTATCCCGCGGAGTTGACACTGGTACTGTCCGACGCCTGTAGCGAAGCCGTGCTGTTGGACCGGGTATTTACCTTGCCTTTGCTGGAGGACTGGCAGCAGCAACTCAATGAGTTGTTGGCCCAGATTGACGGCGCCGACTGGTTTTATCTGTTGCGTGCCGGGGATCGCCTGGTGGAACCCGCGCTGCTGGTGCTGGCTGATCGCATCGTGCAGGCCGGGGAGGAATGCTGTTTCTATAGCGACGAGAGCTGTTTGCGCGATGGCGAGCCGGCGGAGCCGGTGTTCAAGTCCGACTTCAACCTGGATCTGATGCGCAGCTATCCGTATGTGGGGCGTGCGCTGGCCTTCAAGCGCGAGCCTTTCCTGGCGCTCGGTGGCTTTGAATCGCGACACGGTGAATTGGCGCCTCACGACCTGCTTTGGCGGCTGGTCGAGCAATTCGGTACCCAGGTGGTCGGGCATATCACCGAGGTGTTGGTGGAGTCGGTGTTTTCGCTTTCGCAGTGGATGTCACTGCCCGAGTTGCTGGAGCGCAACGCCCCCCTGCTCGAGGCGCATCTGCAGCGTCTCGGCGTGGCCCATGAGTTGCGTGACAGAGGGCAGGCGCTGTTCAACCGTGTGGATTATCTGCACGCCGATCGACCGCTGGTCTCGATCATCATCGTCTGCAAGGATCAGTTGGCGGCGGTGCAGCGTTGTGTCGAAACCTTGTTGGAAAAAACCGCTTACAGCGAATACGAGCTGCTGCTGGTGGACAACGGCAGTGAAAGTCCCGAGGCGCTGGCTTGGCTGAGCGCCATGGCGAGCATGGGTAGCGCGCGTTTGCGCGTATTGACCTTTGCCCAGCAGGGCCAGGCTGCCGTCATCAACGCCGCTGCCGGGCACGCCAGGGGCGACTATCTGTTGCTGTTCAACCCCTATCTGGTGGTGACCGACGGCTTCTGGCTCGACGAGATGCTCAACCATGCGCAGCGTCCGGAAGTCGGCGTAGTGGGCCCCAAGTTGTTCAATGCCGACGGGCGTGTGGTACATGCCGGTCTGGTGCTTGGGTTGCATGGGCCGGCAGGCGTGCCTTTCTATGGCGAGTCTCTGCAGTCCGCGGGTTACATGCATCGTTTGCAGGTGGCCCATGACCTGAGTGCGGTCGGCGCCGATTGTCTGATGGTGCGCAAGAGCGTGTTCGATCATGTGCAGGGGCTGGATGAAGCACAGTTTGTGCAGACGCTCAGTGAAGTCGATTTGTGCTTGAAGATCGGGCGCAGCGGTTATCTGGTGGTTTGGACCCCGCATGCACAACTGGCCCTGGGGGCTCGCCCAAGCGTTATGCTCGAGGCGGACCAGCAAGCCGAGCGTGAGCGTGAGCAAGAGGCATTCTACCTGCGCTGGCTGCCCGTGATCGCTCGGGATCCTGCCTACAACCCCAACCTTGGCTTGCGCGCCATGGGCAACGGCAGTTTTGGTCTTGAGCCGGGTTTGCTGTCCGGCTGGAGTCCGTTTTCGGTTCGCAGCCTGCCGAGGGTTCTGGCCATTCCGGTGAATGCCTCGGCCATCGGCCATTACCGGGTGACGCAGCCACTGATCGAACTGCAGGCCGCGGGGCGGGCGGTGGGGCGGGTCATGTATGAAATGCCGTCGATTATCGAAGTGGAGCGTCAGTCTCCTGACGTTATCGTGCTGCAGGGGCGTTATACCGAAGGGCCGATCAATGAGTGCGTGCCACTGAAGACTTACTCGAATGCCCGGCGCGTCTACGAGCTGGATGACTATGTGATCCAGCCGACCAAGAAAAACGCCCATGTGCGCAACATGCCGACCCGTGACGAGATGGAGGCGCTGGTTCGTCGCGGCATCGGCCTGTGTGATCGGGTCGTGGTGTCGACCGAGCCGCTGGCCGATGCCCTGTCGTCCATGCACAGCGATATCCGGGTCGTTCCCAATATGCTCGCGACCCACCTGTGGACGGGCTTGAAGGGACAGCGCCGGACCTCGAAAAAGCCCCGTGTCGGTTGGGGCGGCGGTACCAGTCACTCCGGCGATCTGGCGGTGATCGCCGAGGTCGTGCGCGAGCTGGCGACAGAGGTCGACTGGGTCTTTTTCGGCATGTGCCCGGACGATTTGCGCCCTTACATGCATGAGTTCCATGGGGTGATCGGGCTGGAGGTGTACCCGGCGAAGCTGGCCAGCCTGAACCTGGACCTGGCCCTGGCGCCGTTGGAGTTCCACATCTTCAACGACTGCAAGAGCAACCTGCGGCTGTTGGAATACGGCGCCTGCGGCTATCCGGTGATCTGCACCGATACCAAGGCCTATACCGGCTACCTGCCGTGCACCAAGGTCAAGAGCAACTCCACCGATGAGTGGCTGCAGGCGATTCGCATGCACCTGTCCGATCCCGATGCCAGCTACCGCATGGGGGATGAACTGCGTGAGATCGTCCTGCGCGACTACATGTTGCGTGGCGACAACCTGCGTTACTGGGAGAACGGCTGGCTGGCCGATTGATCCCGCTGTGGAGCTGGCGCGTTTCCTGCAAGTCCCCCTGCATATCGCCATAAATCGTGCATTTGGCGACGCGGCCCACGGGCCGCGTGCCGCTGGCGCGATTTGACCCGGCAGTCTGGGAAGTCCCACAGCGCCTGAGCAGGCCCTGTGTCGAACAAGAGGGGACGTTGATGAAGGCAGTTATTCTGGCGGGTGGCCTGGGCACGCGGATCAGCGAGGAATCGCACCTCAAGCCCAAGCCGATGATCGAGATCGGCGGCAAGCCAATTCTCTGGCACATCATGAAGCAGTACTCGGCCCACGGTATCCACGACTTCGTGATCTGCCTGGGGTACAAGGGCTACGCCATCAAGGACTTCTTCGCCAACTACTTCCTGCACACCTCCGACGTCACCTTCGACATGAGCAACAATCGCATGGACGTTCACCAGAACTACAGCGAGCCATGGCGCGTTACCCTGATCGACACCGGCGAAGACACCATGACCGGCGGCCGCCTGCGTCGTGCCGGGCGTTACCTGGAGAACGAAGAGGCCTTCTGCTTCACCTACGGCGACGGCGTCTCGGACCTGAACATCGGCGCGCTGGTGGACTTCCACCTTTCCAGCGGCAAGTTGGCGACGGTCACTGCCGTACAGCCGCCAGGCCGCTACGGCGCGCTGGAGCGCGACGGTGACATGGTCCGTGGCTTTATCGAAAAGCCCCGTGGCGATGGCGGTTGGATCAATGGCGGTTTCTTCGTCCTGTCGCCCAAGGTGCTGTCGCTGCTCAGTGACGATAGCACCGTCTGGGAAGCCGAACCCTTGGCCGAACTGGCCACCCTGGGGCAACTGAACGCCTTCCAGCACGACGGCTTCTGGCATCCGATGGACACCCTGCGGGACAAGAATCACCTGGAGCAACTGTGGCAGAGCGGGGAGGCCCCATGGAAGCAGTGGGACTGAGCCGGGCATTCTGGAGCGGCAAGCGGGTCCTGCTGACCGGCCATACCGGGTTCAAGGGCAGTTGGTTGGCACTGTGGCTCGAGAGCCTGGGTGCCCAGGTCAGCGGCTTCGCCCTCGATCCCAGTACCGACCCCAGCCTGTTCGAACTGGCCCGGGTCGGCGAGAGTCTCAACGACCAGCGCGGCGACCTGCGCGACCTCGGCGCCTTGCTTGAACTGATCGCCGAGACCGAACCGGAAATTGTCCTGCACCTGGCGGCCCAGCCGCTGGTGCGCGAAGCCTATCGCGATCCGCTCGGCACCTATTCGAGCAATGTCATGGGTACCCTCAACCTGTTGGAAGCGATTCGTCAGGTCGGTGGGGTGCGTGCCTGTGTGCTGGTCACCACCGACAAGGTCTACGCCAACCAGGAGTGGGCCTGGCCCTATCGCGAGAACGAAGCCCTCGGCGGCCATGATCCCTACAGCAGCAGCAAGGCCTGTTGCGAACTGTTGGCGCAGTCCTATGTGGCCTCCTTTTTCCCGGCCGAACGCTACGAGGCCCATGGCCTGGCGGTGGCGACCGCGCGGGCCGGCAACGTCCTGGGCGGCGGCGACTTCTCCCCGGAACGGCTGATTCCCGACGTGCTCCGGGCCTGGTCGGCGGATGAGCCGGTGACCCTGCGTTATCCACAGGCGGTACGGCCCTGGCAGCATGCGCTGGAGCCGCTGGCCGGTTACCTGCAACTGGCCGCCGCGCTGTATGAGCGTGGGCCGGAAGCGGCCGGGGCGTGGAACTTCGGGCCTGGCGAGGACGACATGTGCAGTGTCGGCGACGTCGTCGCTCGACTCGCCGGGCGCTGGCCCCAGGCGCCGGGCCTGCGGGTCGAGCCCAGCGAGCTGCACGAGGCCGGTCTGTTGCGCCTGGACAGCAGTCGCGCCCGGCAGTTGCTCGGCTGGCAACCGCGCTGGTCCTTGCAGCAATGCCTGGAACACACCCTCGATTGGCACCTGGCCTGGAAAAACGCCGAGGACATGCGCAGCGTGACCCTGGCGCAATTGAATCTGTACCGGGGTGAGCTTTGAGTGAGTTCCTGATTCATGCCTTGCCCCTCAAGGGGCTGTTCAGCGTACAGCACAAGCATCACGCCGATCAGCGCGGGCATTTTTCCCGGTTGTTCTGCGAAGGCAGCCTGAGTGCGTTCGGCGAGCCGTTTCATATCCGCCAGATCAACCACTCCTGCACCCGCGAGCGTGGCAGCGTGCGCGGCCTGCATTATCAGAATGCCCAGGCCCCGGAGGCCAAGCTGATCACCTGCCTGCGTGGCGAAGTCTGGGATGTGGCGGTGGACCTGCGTGCGGATTCGCCGACCTTCCTGCATTGGCACGCCGAGTACCTGCGTGCCGGCGACGGTCGCGGCCTGTTGATTCCCGCCGGCTTCGCCCACGGTTTCCAGACCCTCAGCGACGATGCTGAACTGCTTTACCTGCACAGCGCCGACTACACGCCCGCGTCCGAGGGCGGTCTGTCAGTGCTCGACCCGCGCCTGGCAATCGCCTGGCCCGAGGCTGTCAAAAATCTGTCGCCCAGGGACAGCAGTCACCCCCTGATCGATGCGTCTTTCCCTGGAGTGCGTTTATGAACTGCCGAGGTTGCGGCACCCCGCTGGTCTTGCCGTTGATCGATCTGGGGACTTCGCCACCGTCCAATGCCTACCTGCGGGCTGACCAGTTGGAGCAGGCCGAGCCGTGGCTGCCGTTGAAAGTCGCGGTGTGCCAGGGCTGCTGGCTGGTGCAGACCGAGGACTACACCCGTGCCGATACGCTGTTCGACGCCGACTACGCCTATTTCAGTTCGTTTTCCAGTACCTGGCTGGAGCATGCCGAGCGCTATGTGACCGAGATGGTCGAGCGCTTCGAACTGACCGCGGACAGCCGCGTGGTGGAGGTGGCCGCCAACGATGGCTACCTGCTGCAGTATGTCGCCGGGCGCGGTATCCGCTGCCTGGGTGTCGAGCCGACCCGCAGCACCGCCCAGGCGGCGCGGGACAAAGGCCTGGAGATCCGCGAGCTGTTCTTCGGGCGCGATACCGCGTTGCAGTTGCGCGAGGAGGGTTGGGCGGCTGACCTGATGGCGGCCAACAACGTGCTGGCCCATGTGCCGGACATCAATGATTTTCTCCAGGGCTTCGCGACGCTGCTCAAGCCCACGGGAGTGGCCACCTTCGAGTTCCCGCACCTGCTGGCCCTGATTGCCGGGAAGCAGTTCGATACCTTGTATCACGAGCACTATTCCTACCTGTCGCTGACCGCGGTGCAGGCCTTGTGCGTGCGCAATGGCCTGGAAATCTTCGACGTCGGCGGCTTGCCGACCCATGGCGGTTCACTGCGGGTCTTCGTGCAGCGCGCCGACGGTGCGCGTCGCCCGGTGCAGACGGTGGTCCGCCAGGTGCTGGACGCCGAGCTGGCCGCGGGGGTGAAAACCCCGGCGTTCTACGCCACCCTGGCGCCGGCCGCCGAGCGCATCAAGCACGAGCTGTTGCGTTTCCTGTTGCAGGCCAAGGCCGAAGGCAAGCGCGTGGTCGGTTATGGCGCGGCGGCCAAGGGCAACACCTTGCTCAACTATGCCGGGGTCCGTCCGGACCTGCTGGCCTGGGTCGCCGATGCCAACCCGCACAAGCAGGGCAAGTTTCTCCCTGGCAGTCGTATTCCCGTGGTCTCGCCTGAGCGTATCGAGGCGGAAAAGCCCGACTACGTGCTGGTGTTGCCGTGGAACCTGTTGCAGGAAGTGAGTCAGCAGCAGGCCGTGGTGCGTGAATGGGGCGGGCGTTTTGTCGTCGCCGTACCCGAGTTGACGATCCTGTGAGCGGCCTGAAAGTGCTGGTGACCGGTGCGACCGGCTTTGTCGGTCGCCATCTGGTCTCGGCCTTGCTGGCGCGCGGGCATTCGGTGCGGGCCGTGGCTCGCGATCCCGAGGCCGCGCGCAAGTTGCCGTGGATCGACGATGTGGAGTTTATCGCCGCCGACGTGCATGCCGTGGACCTTGATGTTGCCATGCTGACCCAGGGCGTCGATGCCCTGGCCCACCTGGCCTGGCCGGGGTTGCCGAACTACCAGGCGCTGTTTCACTTCGAACACAACCTGTTCGCCGATTACCGTTTTATCAAGCAGGCGGTCGAAGCCGGTGTGCCCCAGGTCCTGGTGACCGGCACCTGCTTCGAATATGGCTTGCAGAGTGGGCCGTTGAGCGAAGCGACGCCGGCGCAGCCGAGCAATCCCTACGGACTGGCGAAGAACACCCTGCGCCTGTTCCTGGAGACGTTGCGCCAGCAGATGCCGTTCAACCTGCAGTGGGCGCGCCTGTTCTATTTGCATGGCGAGGGGCAGAACCCCAACAGCCTGCTGGCCAGCTTGGACCGTGCCATCGCGGCCGGTGACAGTCACTTCAACATGTCGGCCGGCGAGCAACTGCGTGATTACCTGGCCATTGAAGTGGCCGCCGATTACCTGGCCCGGTTGCTGGAACAGCGGGATTTTTCCGGCGTGGTCAATTGCGCCAGCGGCCGCCCGATTGCGGTCCGGACCCTGGTCGAGCAGCGTCTGCGCGAGCGCGGATCGTCCATCGCGCTGAACCTGGGTCACTACGGTTATGCCAGTCACGAGCCCATGGCGTTCTGGGCCGTGGCCGAGCGACTGCAACAGCTACTGGGAGTCGAACATGGCGCATGAGTTGTATCGGGCAGGTGATCTGCCGGTCCTGCAAAACCGCACCTTTGCCGACGCGGCCTCGGCCAGGGCTTCGGCCCGCGCCGATATCGTGCTGGTACAGGACGAAGTCAGCGGCTTGATCTTCAACCAGGCCTTCGATGCCGACAAGTTGAGCTACGACAGCGACTATCAGAACGAGCAGGCCCATTCCGGCCAGTTCCAGCAGCACTTGAGCGACGTGGAAGGCATCATTGCCCGGCACTTCAAGGGCCGGAGCCTGATTGAGGTCGGTTGCGGCAAGGGTTATTTCCTCGAGCTGCTGCGCGGCCTCGGCTACGCCATCACCGGTATCGACCCGGCCTACGAAGGCAGCAACCCCGAAGTGATCAAGGCACCGTTCACCCGTGGCCTCGGCCTGGCCGCCGATGCCCTGGTGTTGCGCCACGTGCTGGAGCATATCGCCGACCCGGTGGCGTTCCTGGCGGCGATGGCCGAGGCCAACCAGGGCGGGCAGATCTATATCGAGGTGCCGTGCTTTGACTGGATCGTCGAGCACCGGGCCTGGTTCGACCTGTTCTACGAACACGTCAACTACTTCCGTCTCGATGACCTGCGCCGCTTGTTCGGCACCGTGCACGAGGCCGGCCATCTGTTCGGCGGGCAGTACCTGTATATCGTCGCCGACCTCGGCAGCCTGCGCCTGACGCCGACCGAGCCGGTTCCGCGCCAACAGCTGCCGAATGACTTCACCGCCAGCCTGGCCAAGGCGATCCGCATCATCCGCGAGGCGCCCGAGCAAGGCTCGTGTATCTGGGGCGCGTCCTCCAAGGGGGTGATCTATTCGCTGTTCCTGCAGCGGGCGGGAGTGGCGGTGGACCAGGTGGTGGATATCAACCCGGCCAAGCAGGGGCGCTATCTGCCCCTCAGCGGTGTGCGCGTGTCGTCGCCGGAGGAAGCCCTGGATGCCTTGCCCATTGGCGCCAACCTGTTTGTGATGAACTCCAATTACCTCGAAGAAATCAAGCGCATGACGGGCGGACGTTACGTCTACCACGCCGTCGACAGCGCCTCCTTTCAATGAACTTTTGCCGAGACTGAATGATGACCAAGACCGTTATGCAAGCCTTCGAAGCCGAATGCCAAGCCGAAATCGCCGCCCAGGGCCAGGACGAAAAACTCCAGGGCCTGGCCCGCGACTTCTTCAACGAGTCGGCCAAGCACAAGTACAGCTACCACTTCTCCTGGATGGGCCGGCCGATCATTCAACTGCCCCAGGACATGATGGCGATGCAGGAGATCATCTGGCAGGTCAAGCCGGACCTGGTGATCGAGTGTGGTATCGCCCATGGCGGTTCGATCATCTACTACGCCTCGCTGCTTGAGCTGCAAGGCCACGGCGAAGTGCTGGGCATCGACCTTGATATCCGCCGGCACAACCGCGAGGCCATCGAGAGCCATCCGATGAGCAAGCGCATCCGCATGATCGAGGGTTCGAGCATCGAGCAGTCGACCGCCGAGCAGGTCCGTGCGGCTGCCGCGGGCAAGAAGGTCATCCTGGTCCTGGATTCCAACCATACCCACGATCACGTACTGGAAGAGCTGCGCCTTTACGCGCCGCTGGTTTCCGTCGGCAGCTACTGCGTGGTGATGGATACGGTGGTCGAGGACATGCCGCCGGAGTTTTTCCCTGATCGTCCATGGGGCCCGGGTGACAACCCGAAGACCGCGGTCTGGGCGTACCTGCAAGAGAACAGCGATTTCGAGATCGATAAGCAGCTGGAGAACAAGCTGCTGGTCACCGTCGCGCCTGACGGCTACCTGCGCCGGGTTCGCTAAATAGCCACATCATCCTGAGTTCATTGGTCGATTCGCAGTTTTGGGGAAAGGTTATGCAAGGCAAGTACGTTTCTGAACAGGCATCGCGTCAGGGGAATGTGCAGCTCCTGGGTGATTTGTTGACCGTGGTGCTGGTTACCCATAACCGGCCGGCGTTCCTGCGTCGGGCGGTGAAGTTCTATAGCGCGTTGCCTTGCAAACTGCTGGTGCTGGACTCTTCCCCCGTGGCCTACGCCGAAGTCGCGCAGGGGCATGACTCGATCGAGTACCTGCACGTGCCGCAGTACGACTACTGGAAATTGCAGAACAAGTTCGCCCATGGCGTGATGAGCGTGACCACGCCGTACATGGTGTTTGCCGCCGACGACGACTTTATCGTTCACGGGGCGTTGGCCGAGGCGGTTGCGTTCCTGGAGAACAATGCCGACTACGGCATGTGCCATGGTTACTGCATGATGTACCTGTCGTTGGCGGGCAGCGTCAGCTACTACCGTCGCGACAAGAAGGTCTGTGAGGACTACGCCTCCGAGCGGGCCCAGGATCGCGTGGTGGACTATATGTACCAATACCTGCCGCCGTTCTACGCCGTCCATCGTACCGCCCTGATGCGCGACTGGCATTCGGCCTTGCCTGAAGGCACCAGTTTCCAATGGCAGGAAATCGGCCATGTCTACTACATGCTCGCCCGGGCCAAGGCGCGGATCCTGCCGATTCCCTATGTGGTCCGTGAGGTCAACTATGGCGATTCGGAACACAGCACCGAGGTCTACCACTCGCTGACCTACACCGATGCCAAGTCGGTGGCCGAACGCGAGGCCTTTGCCGAGTTCCTGGCCTCCCTGCCTACCGCGATCGAAGGGCTTGATCCGGCACAGGGCAAAGCCTTCGCCCTGGAAAGTTTCGAAGCCATGACCGACAGCTTGCGCACTGGGCGGGCACTGACCATGGAAGGGCTGTTCGAGTCCACCTGGATCAGCATCAAGGACGCACCCGTGCGGCGCTTCGGGCCCAAGCAGTACGTGGAAATGCCTTACTACAACCAGGCATTTTTCGATCAGTTGACCCAGTTCGAATTCCTGCTCCATGCGATGCCGGCCGGTCGTGTGCAACTGATGGGACTGGAGGGTGTATGGACCCGTCAGGACGCGCTGATGCGCGCGCACAACAACGACACCCCGGAAAGCGTGGCGGACCGCCTGTGGCAGGCCCAGGAGTGCAACCTGTTCAACCGGCGGGTGGTCAAGCGCCTGGCCCGGCAACTGGAGATTCTCGGCGAAGAGGAAGAGGCGCGGGATATGTTCGCCTGGGCCGAGCGCCTGGACGCCGTTTCCACCGAAGACAATCGCTCGACCTTCGAGGCGATGCTCTCGGGACGCCTGCTCGACTGGCTGAAAGCCCGTGAGCCGTCCGCCGGCGAGCTTGAGGTGATTGGCGATTACCAGATCGCGCAGGGCAGCGGTCCGGTCTTCGGCCTGCTGGTACTGGACCTGAACAACGACATCGGCAAGTTGCAGGTCACCCTCGACAGCCTGCTGGAAGGGCACAGCAAGGCCTTCCGCATCGTCGTCTTCACCACGGGCGAGCCGCAGGCGGCGACTACCCTGCAGAACACCTTGCACTTTATCCGGGTGACACCGGGCAATCTGGTCGACAAGTTGAACCAGACGATCCGCCAACTGCCCTGTGACTGGTTGCTACTGGCCGAGGCGGGGGATGAGTTCACCGCCAGTGGCCTGTTGCGCGCCAGTCTCGAACTGCGTGAGGCCGAAGGTTGCCGTGCGGTGGCCACCGATGAAATCCAGCGCGACGCCAATGGCGCGCTGATCGATGTGTTCCGTCCGAGCTTCAACCTCGACCTGCTGCAAAGCGTACCGGCGCTGATGGCCAGGCACTGGTTGATTCGCCGTGAAGTGTTGCTGGAGGTTGGCGGCTACAAGGCCGACTTCAGCAAAGCCCTGGAATTCGATCTGCTGCTGCGTCTGATCGAGCAGGGCGGCATGGCCGGACTGGCCCATCTGGACGAGCCATTGCTGATTTCCAGCGTACCGGCACTTGAAGAGAACGCCCATGAGCGCCTGGCGTTGCTGCGCCATCTGGGCACGCGGGGCTACAAGGCCCAGGTCACTTCGCAGAATCCGGGCAGCTACTTTGTCGATTATCGGCATACCGAACGCCCGCTGGTGTCGATCATTCTCCATGGCCAGGCCGACTTCGCCGAACTGGAGCGCTGCCTGAGCGCAGTGCTGCAAAAAACCCGCTACCTGAAATACGAAGTGCTGGTGGCCGATCACCCGAGCTACAGCGAAGCCCTCGCGACCTGGCTCCGAGAACAGCCTCAGGCCGGTAAAGTCAGTGTGTTGCAAGCCGACTGGTCGAGCACCTCGGCATTCTGCAACGCGGCGGCAGATCAGGCCCTGGGTGAGTACCTGGTGCTGCTCGCGCAAGACAGCGAAGTGGTCAACCCCAACTGGATCGAGTCGCTGCTCAACCAGGCCTTGCGCCCGGAAGTCGGCGTGGTCGGCGCCAAGCTCTACAGCCGTGATACCAAGGTCTCCCAGGCCGGGCTGATTCTCGGCTTGAACGGTGGTGTCGGTTCGCCTTTTGTCGGTGAAAAGACGGATGCCAGGGGCTATATGCAGCGGCTGGCGGTGGAGCAGAACTATTCGGCGGTCTCGGCGGCGTGCCTGATGGTGCGCAAGGCGTTCTTCGAGGCGGTCGGTGGCCTGGACGAAGGCGACTTCGCCGAGGCCTTCGCCGATGTCGATCTGTGTCTCAAGATCGGCCAGGTCGGCGGCCTGGTGTCGTGGACGCCGCAAGTGCAAGTGTTCCACCCGGGTCTTCTGCCCGAGGCGCCAGAGGCTCTGGCGGCCCTGCTCGAGAAGTGGGCGGTGAACTTCCAGCGCGACCCGGCCTACAACCCGCACCTGTCCCTGACAGGAAAAGGTTTCAGTCTGGGCAGTGCCAGTCCAGTGGGATGGGCGCAGTTGCTCGTTTAAGCCTGGCAGACAGTTAAAGGGACTCACGGTATGTTCAACGGCAAATCGATTTTCATCTCCGGCGGCACCGGCTCGTTCGGCCGCAACTTCATCCGTCGTCTGCTGGAGCAGTACCAGCCGCGGCGGGTGGTGGTGTTCTCGCGCGACGAGCTCAAGCAGTACGAGATGCAGCAGACGTTCAACGCGCCGTGCATGCGCTATTTTCTCGGTGATGTCCGGGATGCCGAGCGCTTGCGCCTGGCCATGCGCGGGATCGATTTTGTCGTGCATGCCGCGGCCCTGAAACAGGTGCCGGCGGCCGAGTACAACCCCACCGAGTGCATTCGCACCAACGTCAACGGGGCGGAAAATATCATTGCCGCGGCCATCGATAATGGCGTGCAGAAGGTTGTCGCCCTGTCCACCGACAAGGCGGCCAGCCCGATCAACCTCTATGGGGCCACCAAGCTGCTGTCGGACAAGTTGTTCGTCGCCGCCAACAATATCGCCGGCGAGCAGGCGACCCGCTTTGCCGTGGTGCGCTACGGCAACGTGGCCGGCTCTCGGGGTTCGGTGGTGCCGTTTTTCAACAAGCTGATTGCCGAGGGGGCCCGGGAACTGCCGATCACCGACGAGCGCATGACCCGCTTCTGGATCACCCTCGACCATGGTGTGCAGTTCGTGCTCGACAGCTTCGCGCGCATGCACGGTGGTGAAGTGTTCGTACCGAAGATCCCGTCGATCCGCATCGTCGACCTGGCGTCCGGCATGGCCGGGCATCTGCCGCACAAACACGTGGGCATTCGGCCGGGCGAGAAGCTGCATGAGTTGATGGTGCCGCTGGACGACGCGCGCATGACCCTGGAGTTCGCCGACCACTACACCATCCAGCCATCGATTCGTTTCACCAGCGTCGATGTCGATTTCGCCGTGGACGGTCTGGGAGAGCGCGGCAAGGCGGTGGATGAGGACTTCGAATACCGTTCCGATACCAACCCAGACTTCCTGAACGTGATGCAGATTGCCGATCTGCACGCCGGGCTGCCGGTATGACGCCTTATCAGATTCCTTATGGTTGCCAGAGCATCGAACAGGCCGATATCGATGCGGTGGTCGAGGTGCTCAAGTCGCCCTGGTTGACCCAGGGACCGACCATCCCGCGCTTCGAGGCGGCGTTGGCCGAACATTGCCAGGCCGATTTTGCCGTGGCGGTGTGCAATGCCACGGCGGCCTTGCATATCGCCTGCCTGGCGGCGGACCTGGGGCCGGGGGATCGCTTGTGGACCAGCCCGAATACCTTTGTCGCCTCGGCCAACTGCGCTCGCTACTGCGGCGCCGAGGTGGACTTCGTCGACATCGACCCCCTGACCTTGAATCTCGATGCCGGCCTGCTGGCGCGCAAACTTGAGGTTGCCGAGGCCAGCGGGCGGTTGCCCAAGGTGGTGGTGGCCGTGGCCTTTGCCGGCCAGAGTTGCGATATGCGCGCCATCGCCGCATTGTCCGAGCGCTATGGCTTCACGCTGATCGAGGATGCGTCCCATGCGGTCGGCGCATCCTACCTCGGGCGACCGGTGGGTTGCGGTGCCTTTGCCGCGATGACCATCTTCAGTTTCCATCCGGTGAAGATCATCACCTCGGCCGAAGGCGGCATGGTCCTGACCAATAGCCCCGAACTGGCCGAGCGCCTGCGTCGTCTGCGCAGCCATGGGATCACCGGTGATCCGGCGCAGATGAACGTTCCCGCGCAAGGGCTGTGGTACTACCAGCAACTGGAACTGGGCTTCAATTACCGGATGACCGACCTGCACGCCGCGCTGGGGCTGTCGCAAACGGCCCGGCTCGACAGCTTTGTCGCCCGTCGCCGTGAACTGGCCGGCCGCTATGACCTTTTGCTGGCCGACCTGCCGCTGCAATTGCCGGTGGCCCAGGCGGGTGCCGAGTCCGCCTGGCACCTGTACGTGGTGCGCTTGCAGCTTGAACAGATGAGGGTCAGCCAGCGCGAAGTCTTCGACGCCTTGCGCGCAGCCGGCATCGGGGTGAACCTGCATTACATTCCCGTGCACCTGCAACCCTACTACCGCGAGCAGGGCTTCAAGGACGGTGACTTCCCCGAAGCCGAGCGTTACTTCGGCGAAGCCCTCAGCCTGCCGTTGTTCCCGCTGCTCACCGAGGAGCAGCAGGACTATGTGGTCGAACAATTACGAAATCTTGTCGGTTAAACGACGCTCAATGGCCCGAGGATAAACACCCGACATGCGTGAGTTCAGCGAACAGGAAGTGTTCTGGCGTGGCGAGTTCGGCGACCAATACGTGGGTCGCAACCAGGGGCAGGCGCTGGTCGCCGCCAACCTGGCGCTGTTCGCCAAGGCCCTGGCGCGCACCGGCCGGCTCTCCAGCCTGCTGGAACTGGGCACCAACACCGGCAACAACCTGCTGGCCTTGCACCAGCTCCTGCCCGAGTGCGCCCTGCAGGGCGTGGAGATCAACGCCAAGGCCTGCGAGCAGGCCCGTGACCTGGGCATCGCCGAGATCTGGCACGGCTCGTTGTTCGATTACCCGCGCGAGCGGACCTTCGACCTGACCCTGAGCAAGGGCGTGCTGATCCACCTGGCGCCTGAGCTGCTGGCCACGGCCTATGATCAGCTATATACCCTGAGCGGACGCTATATCCTGATTGCCGAGTACTACAACCCGGTGCCGGTGGAAGTGTCCTATCGTGGTAACAGCGGCAAGTTGTTCAAGCGTGACTTTGCCGGGGAAATGCTCGATCGTTATCCGGACCTGCAACTGCTGGACTACGGCTTCAGTTACCACCGCGATCCGCAGTTTCCGACCGACGATATCAACTGGTTCCTGCTGGAAAAACGTCCTTGAGTGCGATTGCAATCATTCCGGCGCGTGGTGGCAGCAAGCGCATCCCGCGCAAGAATCTCAAGCTGTTCCATGGCGAGCCGATGATTGCCCGTTCGATTCGCCTGGCGCTCGATTCGGGGTTGTTCGAGCGGGTGATTGTCAGTACCGATGACGAGGAAATCGCTGCCCTGGCCCGGGCCCGGGGGGCACAGGTGCCGTTTATGCGTCCGGCGGCCCTGGCCGATGATTTCACCGGTACTGCCGCTGTGATCGCCCATGCGGTGGAGGCCTTGCAGCAGGCCGGATACCTGTTTGAGCATGCCTGCTGTATCTACGCCACGGCGCCGTTGTTGCAGGCGCGTTTTTTGCGCCAGGGGCTGGAGCTGCTCGAAGCCCATGCTGAAAAGTCCTTTGCGTTTTCGGTTTGCGAATTCGGTTTTCCGGTACAGCGCGCTTTGACGCTCGGCGCGGACGGCGCGCTGACGCCGCTGTATCCCGAGCATCGACAGACCCGTTCCCAGGATCTGCCCCGCGCCTTCCAGGATGCCGGGCAGTTCTACTGGGGGCGCAGCGCGGCCTGGCTGCGAGGCGACGTGCTGTTTTCGGAAAAAAGCCTGCCGGTCATCCTGCCGCGCCATCTGGTCCAGGACATCGACACCGACGAGGACTGGCGGCGCGCCGAGTACCTTTACAGCGCGTTGCTGGTTGGTGGAGAGCTGGAGCCATGAGAGTGTTGATCCGTGCCGATGCCTCGCCGGCCATTGGCAGCGGGCATGTGGCGCGCTGCCTGAGCCTCGCGCAAGTGCTGCGCAGTGGCGGCGCCGAGGTGCTGTTCGCCTGTCGGGCCTTGCCCGGCCATTCGTTGGCACGCATCGCCGAGCAGGGCTTTCAGGCCCTGGCGTTGCCGGCCGAGTACGCAGGCGAGGAGCCCGGTGCGGACATCGAGGCCCCGTTGCCGTGGCAGGCGGATATCGCCGCGCTGGGTGCCTGCCTGGTCACCGAGCCGGTCTTCGACTGGATTATCGTCGATCACTATGGCCTCGATCACGCCTGGCAAACCGCCGCTCGCCAGTGGGCGCGGCAGATTGCGGCGATCGACGACCTGAACAATCGCCAGCATGCCGTGGATCTGCTCTTCGACCAGAATTTCACCGCCGGCGACCCCGAGTACGCCCACCGCTGCTTGCGGCCCTGCCGTGAGCTCTTCGGTCCCCGTTACGCGCTGATTCGTGATGAGTTCCGCCAGGGGGCTGTGCCGATCGTCTTGCAGCCCCGGCGGGTAATGGTGAATTTTGGCGGCCTGGATGCGGCCGGCGAAACCTGGAAGGCCATGCAGGCCCTGGCGGACTTCAACGAGTTGGAAGTGGATTTTATCGCCGGCACCGCCAACCCGATGCTGGCTTCGATCCAGGCCATGGCGGTTGATCGTCCGCAGTGGCGGGTGCAGACTTTTGTCAGCGATTTCGCCGCGCTGATGGCCCGGGCCGATCTGTTTATCGGGGCCGGTGGCGGTACCAGTTGGGAACGTGCGGTCCTCGGCCTGCCGACCCTGTGCATTGCCGTGGCGGAGAATCAGCGGGCGAATGCCGAGCGGCTGGCGGCCGCCGGGGTGCATGTCTACCTGGGCAGCAGCGATGAGGTGACGGTCGACAGCCTGCGCCAGGCCATCGGTTTTGTCCTGGGCAATGTCAGTCTGCGGCGCAGCCTGGCCGCACAGTCGCGGCGTCTGGTGGATGGGCTGGGGGCGCGACGGTTTGCCGTGGCCTTGGCCGGCTCCAGTCTGGCCTTGCGGCGGGCCACGGTCGCGGATTCGCAGTTGTTGTTCGACGGCCGTAATGCCGAGTCGGTACGCCGTGCCTCGTTGAGTCCCGAGCCCATCGGCTGGGAGGCGCATCAGGCCTGGCTGGCCGCGAGCCTGCTCAACCCCGGACGCCTGCTATTGATCGCCGAGGCCGCGGATGGCCCGGTGGGCGTGCTGCGCTACGATCTGGCGGGCAGTCGCGCGGAAGTCTCGCTGTATCTGTTCCAGGGCCGCGCCGGCCTCGGTTGGGGCCGGGTGCTGCTGGCTCGTGGCGAAGCCGTCGTGGGCGAGCACTGGCCGCAGGTGACGGTGATCGACGCCCAGGTACTGCCGGATAATCCGGCTTCCATCGAATTGTTCCGTCACGGCGGCTATGTCCAGTCGGCTTGCCGTTTCGAGCGCGTGGTAAAGGATCAGCACCATGACTAGTTTCAAGATCGGCCAGCGGGTGATAGGCGCGGACGCGCCACCCTTCATCATTGCCGAGATGAGCGGCAACCATAACCAGTCGCTGGAGGTGGCGCTGCGCATTGTCGAAGCGGCGGCCAAGGCCGGTGCCCATGCGCTCAAGCTGCAAACCTATACCGCCGAGACCATGACCCTGGACCTGGACGAAGGCGAGTTCTTTATCCAGGACCCGGCCAGCCTATGGGCTGGCTCGTCGCTCTATGCCTTGTATGAAAAGGCCCATACGCCCTGGGAGTGGCACGCGCCGATCTTCGCCCGTGCCCGGGAGCTGGGCATGTTGGCGTTTTCCACGCCTTTCGATGAAACGGCGGTGGACTTTCTCGAAAGCCTCGACGTGCCGGCCTACAAGATCGCCAGCTTCGAAAACACCGACCTGCCGTTGATCCGGCGTGTGGCCGCGACCGGCAAGCCGCTGATCATTTCCACCGGCATGGCCAGTGTCGCCGAGCTGGATGAGAGCGTGCGCGCCGCCCGGGCTGCCGGTTGCAAGGACCTGGTACTGCTCAAATGCACCAGCACCTACCCGGCCAGCCCGGAAAACAGCCATGTGCGAACCATTCCTCACCTGCGCGAATTGTTCGGCTGCCAGGTCGGCTTGTCCGATCACTCCATGGGCGTGGGGGTGGCGGTAGCCGCGGTGGCCCTGGGGGCAACGGTGGTGGAGAAACATTTCACCCTGGATCGCGCTGATGGCGGGGTGGACTCGAGCTTTTCCCTGGAGCCGGCGGAACTGGCCAGCCTGGTCATCGAGACCGAACGCGCCTGGCAGGCCCTGGGCCAGGTGCACTACGGCGTCACCGAGGCGGAACGCAAGTCCCTGGTGTATCGCCGCTCGCTGTATATCACCCGTGATATGGCCGTGGGGGAAACCTTCAGCGCCGACAACCTGCGGGCGATCCGCCCCGGCCTGGGACTGGCACCCCGGCATCTCGACGCCGTGCTCGGGCGCACGGCCCGACAGGCCCTCAAGCGTGGGACGCCGCTGTCCTGGTCGCTGGTCGAATAGTGTTTTGTCGCGCTGATTCGGCAAAATAGCGTGACCTGCGAGTCATAACGCGCATCTTCACTGTATTGTATCGACCTGGAAGATGGCGCCCGGCTCATAAAGGGTCCGGTGATAGCCTTTTACTCTTCCGGCAGTCGCTCCCCCGTGGGCGGCGTCAAATCTCTGTTTGTCGGCAGCCCTTGGTCCTGGTGAACGAGGGTTTTCAGCTGTTTATTATTGGGAAGCCGTAATGATTGGCATAAAGAGCATTGCGAGCTACGTGCCTGTAGCCGGCGTGGACAATTACGCACAAGGTGCAAAATTCGAGAAGGATGAAGCCTTCATCCTCGGCAAGATCGGTTCGGCCTTCCTGCCACGCAAGGATGACGGTCAGGAAACCTCGGACCTGTGTGTCGAAGCCGTGAATGCGCTGTTCGCCCGCAATCCCGAGCTCAAGCGCGAATCCATCGACGCACTGATCGTGGTCACCCAGAACGGCGATGAGGAAGGCCTGCCGCATACCGCCGCCATCGTCCAGGACAAACTCGGCCTGCCCACCAACGTGGCGGCGTTCGATATTTCCCTGGGTTGCTCCGGTTATGTCTATGGCATCTACGCGATCAAGGGTTTCATGGAAGCGGCGGGTCTGAAGAACGGCCTGTTGGTCACCGCCGACCCGTATTCGAAGATCGTCGATCCGGAAGATCGCAACACCACCATGCTTTTCGGCGATGCGGCGACGGCCACCTGGATGGGTGAAGACGCGCCCTGGCAGTTGGGCAAGGCCAAGTTCGGCACCGACGGGTCCGGCGCGCCGCATCTGAAGGTCAGCAATGGCGTGTTTTTCATGAACGGCCGCCAGGTCTTCAACTTCGCCTTGCTCAAGGTTCCGGCGCACCTGCACGAGTTGCTGGAAGAGTCCGGCCTGCAGGCGGACGATATCGATGCGTTCTGCATTCACCAGGGCAGCGCGGCGATCGTGGATGCCGTGGCGCGGCGTTTCGAGGGCGAGCCGGAGAAGTTCATCAAGGACATGGTTGAGACCGGTAACACGGTGTCGTCGAGTATTCCGTTGTTGCTGGAGAAACATGTCCTGGACTCGACCTGGAAGCGCGTGGCCCTCAGTGGCTTTGGCGTGGGCTTGTCGTGGGGATCGGCGATTATTCATCGGCCTTGATGCCAAGGGTCGCAAAATGGCGCTCCAGGTGAGATAACCTTGAGCGCCATTTTTTTGCGCGGATGTTGAGGGCGGCGGCATGAGCGAAAGTTTCGAGCAGAATCTGCAGGTCATCGGCGACCGTTGGCCGGGTTTGCTGGCGCGGCTATTGGCCGAGGACAGCGAGTCGTTGCCGGTCGAACTGCTGGAAGGGCTGGGCTCGACCCTGAGCGTGGGTGGCATCCAGCTCACCAGTCGGCATGATCGCGTCGCCGAGGCCCGCCTGCAGGCCGCCAGTCTGCCGCCGGACAGCGACTTGCTGCACCTTTACGGCACCGGCTTGGGCGATCTGCAACAGATCCTGCTGGAGCGCCCGACCCTGAAACGCCTGTGTGTCCATGTCCTCAATGGCGCGTTGTTCAAGTTGGTGCTGGGGCTGTTGGATCAGCAATCCTGGCTGACCGATCCTCGGGTCGATCTGAGCTACGCCGCCGACCATCCCGAGATTCTCTTGCCGTTTTTTGCCCTGCCGGCCGAACTGGTGCTGGCCGATGATTGCAATGCGCGGATGCGTGATCGTCTGGTCGGCGAAGTACACCTGACCTTCAATAATCGCGAGTTCGATCCGCAGTCCGCGGTTATCGTCCAGCGTCTGCTGGACACCCGCGAGGTGTTTGGCGCGGACCGCGATGTCTCCGAGCTGTTTGCGACGCGTCCGGGCCAGCATATCTATGTGATCGGCACCGGGCCGACGCTGGAGCAGCAGTTCGCCAAGCTGCGCGCGATCAGCGAGCAGCCGGACCGGCCGTTGTTCATCAGTGTCGACACTGCCTACCGGCCTTTGCGTGAGCAGGGGATCCGGCCGGATATCGTGGTCAGCATCGACCAGCGCATCGGTTTCCGGCATTTGCCCGTCGAAGCGTCCGACGGTATTCCCCTGGTCTATATGCCGATGAGCGATCCCCAGGTGCTGCACGCCTGGAAAGGCCCGCGTTACGGCGGCTATTCCATCAGTCCGATCTATGCCTCGGTACGTGAGCGGTGTCGGCGCGGCCTGTTGTTCGTCGGCGGCAGCGTGCTGCACCCGGCGGTCGACCTGGCGGTGAAGATGGGCGCGGCGCGCATCACCCTGTTCGGCGCCGACTTCGCCTTCCCGATGAACAAGACCCATGCGGGCTGGAAGGATGGCGATCTCGGCCCGGGTGTCGAGCTGGCGCAGCACTGGGTACTGGACGGCCAGGGGCAACGGGTCAGGACGCAGTTGAACTTCCGTCGTTACCTGGTGGAGTTGGAGCGCTATATCGCCCGTCACCCGCAGGTGGCATTCCTCAACAGCAGCAGGGCAGGGGCGCAGATCGTCGGTACCGGGTTCGACCAGGAGTTTGTCCAATGAGCCGGCTGGCGCAGTGTGTCGAGGATGCCCGCGAATGCGCCGGGCTGTTTCGTCTGGGTCGTGATGTGGAGGCGGCCTTGAACATGGTCGAGGTGTTCGATGCCGCGCAGTTGGCGTTGGCGAGCGCGCCTGGGGAGGTTCGGCAGCAGTGGGCGCAACTGCTGACCCGAATGCTGGTTTGCCAGGAATCCCAGGACTGGTTGGGGCTGGCCGACTGGATGGAGTACGAACTGGTGGGGCTGCTGGAGTCGGCGGCAATTCCCTGACGTCATTTTTCCTCCTGGAACAGGGCGCCAAGCCCTTGTTTTCAAAGGGGTGGCAGGGTGATGGCAAAATTTTTGAAAAAAGCCCTCAAGCAACTTGCAATCCCGACGATAACTATTACGAAGGTTCTCTAGGCCATACCCGGCGCTTGCCAGGGCCGGAAGCCGCAGTACCCAACCAACGAGGATTTCGTCATGTCTTTGAGCGTAAATACCAACACCACTTCCCTGGGTGTCCAACAGAACCTGAACAAGGCCGCCGGTGCTCTCTCCACCGCCATGGAGCGCCTGTCTTCCGGTCTGCGAATCAACAGCGCTTCTGACGACGCCGCTGGCATGCAGATCGCTACTCGTATGACCAGCCAGATCCGTGGTCAGACCGTTGCGATCAAAAACGCCAACGACGGTATCTCCCTGGCACAGACCGCCGACGGCGCGATGGCAACCGACACCGACATTCTGCAGCGTATGCGTGAACTGGCTGTTCAAGCCCGTAACGGTACCAACAGCACCGCCGACCAGACCGCAACCAACTCTGAATTCGCCCAGATGTCGGACGAATTGACTCGTATCTCCGCGAGCACCCAGATCAACGGCAAGTTCCTGCTGAACGGTTCGGCTGGCGTAGTTACCCTGCAAGTGGGTTCCAACACCGGTACCGCCAACCAGATCAGCCTGACCCTGAGCTCCAAGTTCGACGCCGTCAGCCTGTCCGTGGACAGCGGTACTCTGGTTCTGACCGGTGCTACCAGCGCCGCCGCAGCTTCCAACATTGATAACGCGATCACCGCGATCGACGCTGCAATCGCTGCCATCGGTGCTACCCGTGCCAACCTCGGTGCTTCGCAAAACCGTCTGACCAGCACCATCGACGTACTGAACAACGTGACTCAGAACGTGACCGCTGCACAGGGTCGCGTACAAGACACCGACTTCGCCGCTGAAACCGCTGAACTGACCAAGCAACAAACCCTGCAACAGGCTTCTACCTCGGTTCTGGCTCAGGCCAACCAACTGCCTTCCGCTGTACTGAAGCTGCTTCAGTAATTTCGGAATGAGTTTTGGCGGGGGGGTGTGCTTGTCACACTCTCTCGCTTTTTCACGTTGAGAGGTGATAGATATGGACATGAGTGTAAAGCTTAGTCTGTCTTACCCAGCTGTTGCGCCGGCCAGTTCCAGTCCTGTTGCTGACAAGTCGGTATCGGCCACGGCGGCGCCTCAGGCGGATCCGGTAACACCCGTTTCGGCCACCAGCAAGGATTCGGATTCTTCCGGCAGACTCAAGCAGGCTGTGCAGGATATCGAGAAGTTCGTTCAATCGATCAAGCGCAACCTGGAATTTTCCATCGACGAGCACTCCGGGCAAGTCGTGGTCAAGGTGATCGCCAGTGACAGTGGTGAAGTGATCCGACAGATCCCTACGGCGGAAGCCTTGAAACTGGCTGACAGTTTGAGTTCAGCGAGTAGTGTGCTGTTTGACGCGAAAGCCTGACAGCTGGCATGAATCGTGTGTGCAGGTACTTTTGGCGCTGATAGGGGTCAAAAGACTGACTGCAAATTGAAGGGAGATAAACATGGCAAGTCCAATTTCACCGTCTGTGGGCCTGGGTTCCGGCCTGGATATCACCTCGATCGTGAACGCGTTGGTCGGCTCCGATAAAGCGGCCGCCCAGACTCAGATAGATACCTCGACAAAAAGCGTTACGCTTAAGCTTTCTGGTGTGGGTTCGCTGAAAAGTGCGCTGACGACCTTCCAGACCGCGCTGGCCGCCCTCAATAGCACGACTACTCCGCAGTTCGCTGGCTTCTCGGCAACCTCCGGATCGCCGTCCGTATTGACGGCCACCACTGACAATACCGCGGTAGCCGGTAACTACAATATCCAGGTGGGTAACCTCGCCACGAGTTCGAAGGTTTCCAGTGCTGCTTTTTCCGGCGGTGCGACCAGTGCCATTCCGAGTGGTACCCTGACCATCACTCAAAATGGCACTAATTACAATGTCACCATTCCGGCCAATGCAACGCTGCAGAGCACCCGTGACGCGGTCAACTCCACGCTGGCGAGCAACGGTATTTCCGCCAACATCGTGACCGACAGTAGCGGTGCTTCGCGTCTTGTGTTCGGTTCCACCACCACCGGCGCCGGTTCCGACTTGTCGGTCAGCGGTATTGCCGGCCTGGAAATCGATGGCACCCAGGCGATGGCCAATCCCCCGACGGCTACCAGCACCGGGGCGGTCAATGGTCTGGCCAAGGATGCATCAATCACCATTGATGGCCTGGCGGTCACCAGCAAGACCAATACCGTCACCGGGGCCGTCAGTGGCCTGACACTGAATCTGCTCTCGGCGGGGTCGAGTTCCACGGTCACCGTGGGTACCAACACCACCGGTCTGCAGAGTTCTATCCAGACGTTTGTGAACGCCTACAACAGCCTGATGACGACCATCGGCACCCTCAGTACCGCAACGACCGATTCCAGTGGTAATAACCAGCCGGCGGCGTTCACCGGTGACTCTTTGCCTCGCGCCCTGATTTCCAGTATCCGTGGCGTGCTTACCACGCCTGGGCCGGGTAGTCAGTTGGCGGTGCTCTCGCAACTGGGTGTAGGGACTGATCCGACTACGGGTAACCTGAACTTCAACTCCACGACGTTCAACCGGGCCATGACCACTGATGGCCTGAGTGGTCAGGTGCAGACGCTGTTTACCGGTACCACCGCCAACGCCGGCGCGGACGGTGTGTTGGCGCGGATGACCGCGGCGATTGCCCCCTATGTCCAGACCGGCGGTGTGCTCGATCAGCGCAGTGACAGCCTGAACACCCAGTCCAGTGACCTGACCAATCAGCAGGCGGCGCTGGACCTGCATGTCACCAGCCTGACCGCTACCCTGACGGCCAAGTACAACGCCATGGACCTGTTGGTCGGGCAGTTGAAGGCGACCGCCAGCAGCATCACATCGTTCTTCACCTCGTTGGACGCGCAGAAGTCGGGCTGATCCCCGGCGTCCACGCCAAAAACCCGGCTGCGCTGACCGCTTGCCGGGTTTTTGTTTTCCGGGTCTAAAGTTTTATGACTCAAAGGCGATACACTTCCTATACGAACTCTTGAGTGGCAATGAGGTAGAACATGAATCCGATGTTGGCCCTTCGGCAATACCAGAAGGTGGGAGCCCAGGCACAGACCTCCGAGGCCAGTCCTCACCGTCTGGTGCAGATGTTGATGGAAGGTGGTCTGGATCGCATCGCCCAGGCCAAAGGCGCCATCGAGCGCAAGGACGTCGCCGCCAAGGGTGTCGCCATCGGCAAGGCCATCGATATTGTTGGTGGCTTGCGCGAAGGCCTGGACCTGGAAAAGTCAGCCGATTCGCTGAGCGATCTGGACAGTCTTTACGCCTATATGATGACGCGCCTGCTGCAAGCCAATGTAAAGTCGGACATCGGGATGCTCGACGAAGTCGCCGGCCTGCTGACAACGGTCAAGGAAGGTTGGGACGCTATCGCACCGCCGGGTCCGCAGTTCTAAGGAGTGCATCATGAGTCTCGTACTGCAGCGTATCGAAGAAACCCGCGAAGCCCTGGTAAAGGCTTTGGCCGAGCGTGACTGGGAGGCCATCACCCAGCTGGACCTTGCCTGCCGCGCTTGCATGGAAGATGTGTTGGGCGAGACGGGTCTGGACGAGGATGCATTGCGTGTCAAGCTGGAAGAGTTGCTGCACGTCTATCGCATGTTGCTGGAGGCGGCCATGGGGGAGCGTCAGTCAATAGTCGATGAGATGTCGAAGATCCAGCAAGCAAGGAACGCCGCAAAGGTTTACCATCTGTTCGGTTAATGTTGGGTTAATCGAACCGTATTGCGCCATAAATTTGACTATGTACGCTTTTTTGACTTAACTAGTGCTGTTTCCAGATTTCAGTCGTCCTTGGAGGCCCTGTCCGGCCTCGGATGTCTAGCTTGCCCCACCCATACCGGGCATCGAGTTGACTAGGGAAGTTGCTATTGCATGTGGCGTGAAACCAAAATTCTGCTGATCGATGACGATAGCGTTCGCCGCCGCGACCTGGCGGTGATCTTAAATTTTCTCGGCGAAGAAAATATTTCCTGCACCAGCGATGACTGGCAGCAGATGGTCGGCCCCTTGTCGTCCAGTCGTGAGGTATTGTGCGTCCTGATCGGGACGGTCAATGCCGTGAGCGGACTGACAGGCTTGCTTAGGACACTGTCAACCTGGGATGAGTTCCTTCCCGTGTTGCTTCTCGGCGAAATTTCTTCTGCCGACCTGCCCGAAGACCAGCGTCGCCGGGTCCTGTCCAGCCTGGAGATGCCACCCAGCTACAGCAAGTTGCTCGACTCCCTGCACCGCGCCCAGGTCTATCGCGAGATGTATGACCAGGCCCGTGAGCGCGGCCGTCAGCGCGAGCCCAACCTGTTCCGCAGCCTGGTCGGCACCAGTCGTGCCATCCAGCATGTGCGCCAGATGATGCAGCAAGTGGCCGACACCGACGCCAGCGTGCTGATCCTTGGCGAGTCCGGCACCGGCAAGGAAGTGGTGGCGCGCAACCTGCACTATCACTCCAAGCGCCGCGATGCGCCGTTCGTACCGGTCAACTGCGGGGCGATCCCGGCCGAGTTGCTGGAAAGCGAACTGTTCGGTCACGAGAAGGGCGCCTTTACCGGGGCTATCACCACCCGTGCCGGGCGTTTCGAGTTGGCCAACGGCGGTACGCTGTTCCTCGACGAGATCGGTGACATGCCGCTGCCGATGCAGGTCAAGCTGTTGCGCGTGCTGCAGGAGCGGACCTTCGAGCGCGTGGGCAGCAACAAGACCCAGAGCATCGATGTGCGCATCATCGCGGCCACCCACAAGAACCTCGAAAGCATGATCGAGGTCGGCAGCTTTCGTGAAGATCTCTACTACCGCCTGAACGTGTTCCCCATCGAGATGGCGCCGCTGCGTGAGCGGGTCGAAGACATTCCGTTGCTGATGAACGAATTGATCTCGCGCATGGAACACGAAAAGCGCGGTTCCATTCGCTTCAATTCGGCGGCGATCATGTCGCTGTGCCGTCACGCCTGGCCGGGCAACGTCCGCGAACTGGCCAACCTGGTGGAGCGCATGGCGATCATGCATCCGTATGGGGTGATCGGCGTCGCCGAACTGCCGAAGAAATTCCGCTACGTCGATGACGAAGACGAGCAACTGGTGGACAGCTTGCGCAGCGATCTCGAAGAGCGGGTCGCGATCAACGGCCATACCCCGGACTTCACCACCTCGGCAATGCTGCCGCCCGAAGGCCTGGACCTCAAGGACTACCTCGGTGGCCTCGAGCAGGGCCTGATCCAGCAAGCGCTGGACGACGCCAATGGCATCGTGGCGCGCGCCGCCGAGCGCCTGCGTATCCGTCGCACCACCCTGGTGGAGAAGATGCGCAAGTACGGGATGAGCCGTCGCGAGGGTGATGAACAGGCGGATGATTGACGCCTGTTTTTCAAGCTGCTGAAAAATGGCTGGTTTTTTTTCGGCACGGGTATTGCTAAGTCTCTTGTAACGTTCCGTTTAAATGACGGTCAGCCAAGCGAGAGAGCACCATGCCCCAAGCCGCCCCGATGTCACCTGTCCCTGAAGCCTCGGGATCTTCGTCGTCCGTCGAGCAGGCCGGTCGGTTGGGTCTGGAGCAGGCTTTCTCGCTGTTCAATCAGATGTCGACGCAACTCAACGATTCCTACAGCCTGCTTGAGGCCCGGGTCACCGAGCTCAAGGGCGAGCTGGCCGTGGTCAGCGCCCAGCGCATGGCCGAACTGGCGGAAAAAGAGCGCTTGGCCAATCGTTTGCAGAACCTGCTCGACCTGTTGCCGGGCGGGGTCATCGTCATCGATTCCCTGGGGATCGTCAGCGAAGCCAATCCGGCGGCCCGGGAGTTGCTCGGCCTGCCTCTGGTCGGCGAGCTCTGGCGTCAGGTGATCGCTCGTTGCTTTGCTCCACGTGAAGACGACGGTCATGAAATCTCCCTCAAGGACGGTCGGCGTCTGTCGATCTCCACCCGCTCGCTGGATGCCGAGCCGGGTCAGTTGGTGCTGCTCAATGACCTGACTGAAACCCGTCGCCTGCAGGATCAACTGGCCCGGCACGAGCGCTTGTCCTCGCTCGGACGTATGGTTGCGTCCCTCGCGCACCAGATCCGTACGCCGCTCTCGGCGGCCTTGCTCTATGCCAGCCATCTCGCCGAGCAGGCCTTGCCGGTCGAGACCCAGCAACGCTTTGCCGGGCGCTTGAAGGAGCGCCTGCACGAGTTGGAGCACCAGGTCCGCGATATGCTGGTGTTCGCCCGTGGCGAGCTGCCGCTGACCGATCGGCTGACGCCCAATGGCTTGATGCAGGCGCTGCAGGCAGCGGCGCAGACCCATGTCCAGGGAGCTTCGGTGCGCTGGCAGTGCGACAGTCATGTCGGTGAGTTGCTGTGCAATCGCGACACCCTGGTGGGCGCGCTGCTGAACCTGATCGAAAACGCCCAGCAGGCTACCACCGGCCAGGTGCGCCTGAAGGTGCACCTGTACGCCCGTGGCGCGACCTTGCGCCTGTGCGTCAGTGACAATGGCTCGGGTATCGACCCGACCGTGCTGCTGCGCCTGGGCGAACCCTTCTTTACCACCAAGACCACCGGCACCGGCCTCGGCCTGGCGGTGGTCAAGGCCGTTGCCCGGGCGCATCAGGGTGACATGCAATTACAATCGCGGCTGGGGCGTGGCACCTGTGCGATGGTCTGCCTGCCGCTGATTCCTGGCGCCATGGAGGAGGCTCAACAATGAGACCGCTGCTCAAGGTCCTGCTGGTCGAGGACGATCATGCCTTGCGTGAGGCGCTGGCCGATACCTTGCTGCTGGCCGGGCATCGGTTCCACGCGGTCGGTTCGGCCGAGGAAGCACTGGAGGCAGTGGCCGCGGAGTCGTTCGGCCTGGTGATCAGTGACGTCAATATGCCGGGCATGGACGGGCATCAGTTGCTCGGCCTGCTGCGCGCGCGCCAGCCGCAATTGCCGGTATTGCTGATGACCGCCCACGGGGCGGTGGAGCGGGCGGTGGATGCGATGCGCCAGGGCGCGGCCGATTACCTGGTCAAACCGTTCGAGCCCAAGGCCCTGCTCGATCTGGTGGCTCGGCATGCCCTGGGGCAGCCGGGCGCGGTAGACAGCGAGGGGCCGATCGCCTCGGAGCCGGCCAGTGCGCAGTTGCTCGAGCTGGCGGCGCGGGTGGCGCGCAGCGATTCGACGGTGCTGATTTCTGGCGAGTCCGGCACCGGCAAGGAGGTGTTGGCGCGGTATATCCACCAGCAATCACCCCGTGCCAGCCAGCCGTTTATCGCCATCAACTGCGCGGCGATTCCCGACAATATGCTTGAGGCCACCCTGTTCGGCCACGAAAAGGGCTCGTTCACGGGGGCCATCGCGGCCCAGGCCGGCAAGTTCGAGCAGGCCGATGGCGGGACTATCCTGCTCGATGAGATTTCCGAAATGCCCCTGGGTCTCCAGGCCAAGCTGCTGCGTGTGCTCCAGGAGCGCGAGGTCGAGCGGGTCGGTGCACGCAAACCGATCACCCTGGATATCCGCGTGGTGGCCACCACCAACCGCGACCTGGCGGGAGAAGTGGCGGCGGGACGCTTCCGTGAAGACCTTTACTATCGCCTGTCGGTTTTTCCGCTGGCCTGGCGTCCGTTGCGCGAGCGTACCGCCGATATTCTGCCGTTGGCCGAACGTCTACTTGCCAAGCACAGCGCCAAAATGAAACATGCCTCTGTTCGACTGTCGGCCCAGGCGCAGGCTTGTCTGATCGGCTATCCGTGGCCGGGCAATGTGCGCGAGCTGGACAATGCGATCCAGCGGGCGCTGATCCTGCAGCAGGGGGGGCTGATCCAGGCCGAGGATTTCTGCCTGGCCGGCCCGGTCGGCGCGGCGCCGCTGCCAGGGCTCGCGCTGACCAACCGGCCGTCTGTCGGCGAGCCGGTGCTGGTCGAGGCGGCAGCGGGGGAGCAGGCGGGTGGCCTGGGCGACGACCTGCGTCGGCGCGAATTCCAGATGATCATCGACACCCTGCGCGCCGAGCGCGGGCGGCGCAAGGAGGCCGCCGAGCGACTGGGTATCAGCCCGCGTACGCTGCGCTACAAACTGGCGCAGATGCGCGATGCCGGAATGGATGTCGAGGCCTATCTGTTTGCCAGCTAGGCCGATTCGGGCTTGTGCGTCGTGTATCGGATTTTGTTCGAGAACGACAAGGAGCTGGCACCCTTGTTGCTAACCCTTCACTAACAGCTGCACAAGTGTCAAAAAAATGCAGGCCGCCGGAGAGAGACGTTCATGAGCCAGGGTGTTGAATTTAATCGATTGATGCTGGACATGCGCTCCATGCAAATGGATGCCATGGCTCAACCCAAATCGGCTGTGGCCGCGCCGGAAGTCAGTGGCAGCAGCTTTTCCGATTTGCTCGGCAATGCCATCAACAAGGTCAACGACGTGCAGCAAGCCTCTGGCCAGCTGTCCACGGCGTTCGAAATCGGCAAGAGCGGTGTCGACCTGACGGACGTCATGATCGCCTCGCAGAAAGCCAGTGTCTCGTTCCAGGCCTTGACCCAGGTGCGCAACAAGCTGGTCCAGGCGTATCAAGACATCATGCAGATGCCGGTCTAAGGGTTAGGGACGTAAATAGTCATGGCAGAAGTTCTCGCCGATAACGTACCGGCCAAGTCCGGCCCCGCAGACGGTAAACCGCCGCTGTTCGGGTTGTCCTTTCTGGAAAATCTTTCCGAAATGACCATGCTCCGTCAGGTTGGCCTGATGGTCGGCCTGGCGGCCAGCGTGGCGATCGGCTTTGCCGTGGTGTTGTGGTCCCAACAGCCTGACTACCGGCCGCTGTATGGCAGCCTGGCCGGTATGGATGCCAAGCAGGTCATGGAAACCCTGGCGGCGGCGGATATTCCCTACACCGTCGAGCCGAACTCCGGCGCGCTGCTGGTCAAAGCCGATGACGTGTCCCGCGCCCGCCTCAAGCTGGCCGCCGCCGGCGTGACGCCGAGCGACGGCAACATCGGTTTCGAAATTCTCGACAAGGACCAGGGCCTGGGCACCAGCCAGTTCATGGAGGCGACCCGTTATCGGCGCGGCCTGGAAGGCGAACTGGCGCGGACCATTTCCAGCCTGAACAACATCAAGGCCGCCCGCGTGCACCTGGCGATCCCGAAAAGCTCGGTGTTCGTTCGCGATGAGCGCAAGCCCAGCGCTTCGGTATTGGTCGAGATGTATTCCGGCCGCACCCTTGAGCCCGGACAGGTGCTCGCGATTATCAATCTGGTGGCCACCAGTGTTCCGGAACTCAGCAAGTCGCAGGTCACCGTCGTCGACCAGAAAGGCAACCTGCTCTCCGACCAGGCGCAAAATTCTGAATTGAGCATGGCCGGCAAGCAGTTCGATTACAGCCGGCGCATGGAAAGCATGCTCACCCAGCGGGTGCACAACATCCTGCAACCGGTGCTGGGCAACGATCGCTACAAGGCCGAAGTCTCCGCCGACGTGGACTTCAGCGCGGTCGAGTCGACCTCCGAACAATTCAACCCTGACCAGCCGGCGCTGCGCAGCGAACAGTCGACCACCGAACAGCGCACCGCCAGCAGCGGCCCACAAGGCGTGCCGGGTGCTCTGAGCAACCAACCGCCAGGCCCGGCCACCGCGCCGCAGACCACCGGCGGCGCAGCGGCTTCTTCCGGCGCCATCGCCGCCGGCCAGCCGCTGCTCGATGCCAACGGCCAGCAGATCATGGACCCGGCCACCGGCCAACCGATGCTGGCGCCGTATCCGGCGGACAAGCGTCAACAATCGACCAAGAACTTCGAACTGGATCGCTCCATCAGCCACACCAAGCAACAGCAAGGTCGCGTGACCCGTCTGTCGGTGGCGGTGGTGGTTGACGATCAGGTCAAGATCAACCCGACCAATGGCGAGACCACCCGTTCGCCGTGGAGCGCCGACGAACTGGCGCGCTTCACCCGCCTGGTCCAGGATGCCGTCGGTTTCGAGGCCAGCCGCGGCGACAGCGTCAGCGTGATCAACGTGCCGTTCTCCGCCGAGCGCGGGGAAGTGATCGCCGATATTCCGTTCTACTCGCAACCCTGGTTCTGGGATGTGGTCAAGCAGGTACTGGGCGTATTGTTCATCCTGGTACTGGTATTCGGTGTGCTGCGTCCGGTACTCAACAACATCACCAATGGCGGCAAGGGCAAGCAGTTGGCCGGTTTTGGCGGCGACGTCGAACTCGGTGGCATGGGCGGCCTGGATGGCGAACTGGCCAACGACCGCGTCAGCCTGGGCGGTCCGCAGAGCATCCTGCTGCCGAGCCCGAGTGAAGGTTATGACGCACAGCTGAACGCCATCAAGAGTCTGGTAGCCGAAGATCCGGGCCGTGTGGCACAGGTCGTCAAAGAGTGGATTAACGCCGATGAGTAATAACGCCGCCGTCAACCAGAAGCTGACCCGGGTCGACAAAGCCGCGATCCTGCTGCTGTCGCTGGGCTCCACGGATGCTGCACAAGTGTTGCGCCACATGGGCCCCAAGGAAGTCCAGCGGGTCGGCGTGGCGATGGCGCAGATGCGCAACGTGCACCGCGAGCAGGTCGAGCAGGTCATGAGCGAGTTCGTCGAGATCGTCGGCGACCAGACCAGCCTGGGCGTCGGCTCCGATGACTACGTGCGCAAGATGCTGACCCAGGCCCTGGGCGAAGACAAGGCCAACGGCCTGATCGACCGGATCCTGCTGGGCGGCAACACCAGCGGCCTGGACAGCCTCAAGTGGATGGAACCGCGGGCGGTGGCGGATGTGATCCGTTACGAGCACCCGCAGATCCAGGCGATCGTCGTGGCGTACCTCGACCCCGACCAGGCCGGCGAAGTGCTGAACAACTTCGACCACAAGGTGCGCCTGGACATCATCCTGCGGGTCTCGTCGCTGAACACTGTGCAGCCGGCGGCCCTCAAGGAACTCAACCAGATTCTCGAGAAGCAGTTCTCCGGCAACTCCAACGCGGCCCGGACCACCCTGGGCGGTATCAAGCGTGCCGCGGACATCATGAACTTCCTCGACAGCTCGATCGAAGGCCAGTTGATGGACTCGATCCGCGAAGTCGACGAGGACCTGTCGACCCAGATCGAAGACCTCATGTTCGTCTTCAACAACCTCTCCGACGTCGACGACCGCGGTATCCAGGCGCTGCTGCGCGAAGTGTCTTCGGACGTGCTGGTGCTGGCGCTCAAGGGCTCCGACGAAGGCGTCAAGGAAAAGATCTTCAAGAACATGTCCAAGCGTGCGGCGGAACTGCTGCGCGACGACCTCGAAGCCAAGGGTCCGGTTCGCGTCAGCGACGTGGAGACCGCGCAGAAGGAAATCCTTACCATCGCCCGCCGTATGGCCGAAGCCGGAGAGATCGTGCTCGGTGGCAAGGGCGGCGAAGAGATGATCTAAGGATCAAGCCATGACTGATCCAACCGATCTGATCCGCGCCCGGGACGTGGGCGGTTTCGACCTCTGGTCGCTGCCCAGTTTCGACCCGCATGTCGAGGAGCCTGAACCCGAGCCGGTGGAAGAACCGCCGGCCGAGATGGAAGAAGTGCCGCTGGAGGAAGTCCAGCCGCTGACCCTTGAAGAACTCGAAAGCATTCGCCAGGAAGCCTACAACGAAGGCTTTGCCGTGGGCGAACGCGAAGGTTTCCACAGTACCCAGCTCAAGGTCCGCCAGGAAGCCGAAGTCGCCCTCAGTGCCAAGCTCAAGTCCCTGGAAGCGCTGATGGGCAATCTGTTCGCGCCCATCGCCGAGCAGGACCGGCAGATCGAGCAGGGCCTGGTGGGGCTGGTCGAGCATATGGTCCGCGAGGTCATCCAGCGTGAGCTGAAGACCGATTCCAGCCAGATCGAGCATGTCCTGCGCGAAGCCCTCAAGCTGTTGCCGCTGGGCGCCGAGAATGTCCGCTTGCACATCAACCCCCAGGACTTCGACCAGGTCAAGGCCCTGCGCGAGCGCCACGAAGCCAGCTGGCGCATCGTCGAGGACGAGGCCCTGCTGGCCGGCGGCTGCCGGGTCGAAACCGAGCACAGTCGGATCGATGCGACCATTGAAACCCGTATCAGCAAGGCCATCGCACAGTTGTTCGATCAGCTCCACGAGCAATCCCTGCACCCGGCGGTGCCGGACATGGCCCTGGAGCTGGAGGAAGCGCTGACGACGGCTCCCGCAGCGGACCTGTCCGATGCGTCTTGAACGCACCAGCTTCGCCAAGCGCTTGAGCGGTTACGCTGAAGCCATCGACCTGCCTGGGCAGCCGATTCTCGAAGGACGCCTGTTGCGCATGGTCGGTCTGACCCTCGAAGCCGAGGGCTTGCGTGCCGCCATGGGCGCGCGCTGCATGGTCATCAACGACGACAGTTATCACCCGGTGCAGGTCGAGGCCGAGGTGATGGGGTTTTCCGGTGGCAAGGTCTTCCTGATGCCGGTAGGCAGCGTGGCCGGCATTGCGCCGGGTGCCAGGGTGGTGCCGCTGGCCGATACCGGGCGCCTGCCCATGGGCATGAGCATGCTCGGGCGGGTACTGGACGGCGCCGGCCGTGCCCTCGACGGCAAGGGCGGGATGAAGGCCGAGGACTGGGTGCCGATGGACGGTCCGACCATCAACCCGCTCAACCGCGACCCCATCAGCCAGCCGCTGGACGTGGGCATTCGCTGCATCAATGGTTTGTTGACCGTGGGCCGCGGCCAGCGCCTCGGACTCTTCGCCGGTACCGGCGTGGGCAAGAGCGTGCTGCTGGGCATGATGACCCGCTTCACCGAGGCCGACATCATCGTCGTCGGCCTGATCGGCGAACGGGGTCGCGAGGTGAAGGAATTCATCGAGCACATCCTCGGCGAGGAAGGCCTCAAACGCTCGGTGGTGGTGGCTTCGCCGGCGGATGATGCACCGCTGATGCGTTTGCGCGCGGCCATGTACTGCACGCGGATTGCCGAGTATTTCCGCGACAAGGGCAAGAATGTCCTGTTGCTCATGGATTCCCTGACCCGTTTTGCCCAGGCCCAGCGGGAAATCGCCCTGGCCATCGGCGAACCACCGGCGACCAAGGGCTATCCACCGTCAGTGTTCGCCAAGCTGCCCAAGCTGGTGGAGCGGGCCGGTAACGCCGAGGCCGGCGGCGGCTCGATCACCGCGTTCTACACCGTGCTGTCCGAAGGCGATGACCAGCAGGACCCGATTGCCGACTCGGCGCGGGGCGTGCTCGACGGCCATATCGTCCTGTCCCGGCGCCTGGCCGAGGAAGGCCATTACCCGGCGATCGATATCGAAGCGTCCATCAGCCGGGTCATGCCGGCGGTGGTCAGCCCTGAACACATGAGCCGCGCCCAGCACTTCAAGCAGCTCTGGTCGCGTTACCAGCAGAGTCGCGACCTGATCAGCGTCGGTGCCTATGTCGCCGGCGGCGATCGCGAGACCGACACGGCGATTGCCCTGCAGCCGGCGATGGTCCAGTACCTGCGCCAGGGTCTGAACGCCAATATCAGCCTGGGCGAAAGCGATGCGCACCTGGCGTCGGTGTT
The DNA here is from genome assembly GCF_013385425.1 of Pseudomonas gingeri. Taxonomy (GTDB): domain Bacteria; phylum Pseudomonadota; class Gammaproteobacteria; order Pseudomonadales; family Pseudomonadaceae; genus Aquipseudomonas; species Aquipseudomonas gingeri_D. The sequence continues at coordinate 665,276 of NZ_JACAQA010000005.1, forward strand.
CGCTCCCGTGGCCGGCGGTTAATCGATCATGGCCCTGAGCCGTGCCGCGCGCCTGGCCCCGGTGGTCGATATGGCCGAAAATACCGAGCGTACCGCGGTCCAGCGTCTCGGCTATTTCCAGGGGCAGGTGCGGGTCGCGCAAAACAAGCTGGAGGATCTCGAGCGTTTTCGTCTCGAATACCAGGAACAGTGGATCCAGCGTGGCAGCCTTGGAGTCTCCGGCCAGTGGTTGCTGGGCTACCAGCAGTTCCTCACCCAGTTGGATACCGCGGTCGGCCAGCAGCGCCAGAGCCTGGCCTGGCACCAGAACAATCTCGACAAGGCGCGCGAGGCCTGGCAGCAGGCCTACGCCCGGGTCGAAGGCTTGCGCAAGCTGGTGCAACGTTATGTCGACGAGGCGCGCCATCTGGAAGACAAGCGTGAACAGAAGTTGCTGGATGAGCTGTCCCAGCGTTTGCCCCGGCAGAGTCCGTATTGATCTGCAGGATTTTTGACGCTCACGGTTGCCCTACCCTCGGTGGGGTGCTAAACCTTGTACACGTCGCCACTGACAAGGAAGCAGGATCATGGCTGTAGTCGCAGAAGTATCGCCCGATGGCGCAAAATTGACGATCTCGATCAAGGGGCGTTTCGATTTTGGCCGGCATCAGGAATTTCGTGAGTCTTACGAGGGACTTGCCAAGAAACCGTCGTCCATTGTGGTCGATCTGAAAGAGGCGACCTATCTGGACAGCTCCGCGCTGGGCATGTTGCTCTTGTTGCGCGATCACGCCGGTGGTGATCATTCCGATGTACGGGTGATCAACAGCAACTCGGACGTGCGCAAGATCCTCGCCATCTCCAATTTCGACAAACTCTTCGATATCGGCTGACCTTGCATGCAGTCGGGAGCGGAGTCGCTGACGGTACTGATCGCCGAGGATGGTGCGGCCGATCGTTTATTGCTCTCGAGCATCGTCAGGCGTCAGGGCCACGGAGTGCTGACCGCCAGCAATGGCGCCGAGGCGGTGGCCCTGTTCGAGGCGCAGCGGCCGCAATTGGTCCTGATGGACGCGATGATGCCGGTGATGGACGGTTTCGAAGCGGCGCGGCGGATCAAGTTGCTGGCCGGCGAGTCGCTGGTGCCGATCATCTTCCTCACCTCCATGACCGAAGTCGATGGGCTGGTGCGTTGCCTGGAGGCTGGCGGCGACGACTTTCTGGAAAAACCCTACAACCAGGTGATCCTCGGGGCCAAGATCAAGGCCATGGACCGTCTCCGGCGCCTTCAGGACACCGTTCTGCAACAGCGCGACCTGATTGCCCGGCACCATGACTACCTGCTCAACGAACAGCGGGTGGCCAAGGCGGTGTTCGACAAGGTGGCTCACGCCGGCTGTCTGAACGCGCCAAATATCCGCTATATGCAATCGCCTTATGCGCTGTTCAACGGTGACCTGTTGCTGGCGGCCTATACCCCGGCCGGTGACATGCATGTGCTGCTCGGCGACTTCACCGGCCATGGCCTGCCGGCGGCGGTCGGGGCGATGCCGCTGGCGGAAGTCTTCTACGGCATGACCGCCAAGGGCTATGGCCTGGCGGAAACCCTGCGGGAGATGAATGCCAAGCTCAAGCGCATCCTGCCGGTGGACATGTTCTGCTGCGCGACCTTTCTCTGCCTGAGCTCGCAGCGCCAGGTGGTGGAGGTGTGGAATGGCGGCATGCCGGACGGCTACCTGCATCGGGTCGCCACGGGAGAGCGCCAGCCGCTGGTGGCGCGGAACCTGCCGTTGGGGGTGCTGGGGGCCGAGTCGTTCGACCACCGCACCGACGTCTACCCCATGGCCCAGGGCGATCGGGTATTTCTGCTCTCCGACGGGGTGATCGATACCTGCAACAGCGACGAGCAGTTGTTCGGCGTCGAGCGCCTGCAGGAAGTCTTCGCCGCCAATCGGGAGCCGGATCGCCTGTTCGAGGATATCCAGGACGCCTTGCATCGCTTTCGCGGCGAGGCCCGCGATGATGTGAGCATGGTCCAGGTCAGTTTGCCGGCACCGACGCAGCAGTTGCCGAACGCCATGATCTACTCCGACAGCGGCGAGTCCTGCCCGCTGGACTGGTCGGTGAGCTTCGAATTTCGCGCAGCCACCCTCAAACGCTTCAATCCGTTGCCGTACATGCTGCAGCTGCTGATGGAGGTGCATGGCCTGCGCACCCAGAGCGGGGCGCTCTACAGCGTTCTCGCCGAGCTCTACTCCAACGCCCTGGAACATGGTGTCCTCGGCCTGGATTCGAGCCTCAAGCGCGATGTGCAGGGATTTGCGCAATACTATGAGCAACGCAATCGGCGACTGCTCGAACTGGAGGAGGGCTTCGTCCGTGTACGCCTGCAGGTGATCCCGCAGGGCGAGGGCGGTCGGTTGAGCATACAGGTCGATGACAGCGGTAAGGGTTTTGACGTGACCCGTGTGATGGAGCGTCCCGTGGGGGCCGAACGGCTGTCGGGGCGTGGTGTGGGGCTGGTGCGCCAGCTCGGCCGTAATGCCTGCTGGTCGGACGGCGGGCGCAGCGCCCACGTGGAGTTTTCGTGGGAGGCTCAGGCATAATTCGCGTGTGTGGAGCAGGGAGCGATCAAGTGAACAACGATATGGAACATCTGGACCGCGATGCACTCAGTGCATTGCAGGACATCATGGAGGATGAGTATCCGCTGTTGCTGGATACCTTTCTCGAGGATTCGAGCAAACGCCTGGGGCAATTGCACCAGGCGAGCAATGCTGTGGATCTCGGCGCGGCGGCCCACAGTTTCAAGGGCAGCAGCAGCAACATGGGCGCATTGCGCCTGGCCGAACTTTGCCGGCAGCTGGAGCAGTTGGCCGCGCAATCGCCGCGGGTCGGTGTCGAAGAGCTGATCAACCAGATCGACCGTGAATATGAAGTGGTGCGGCGTTTTTACGAAAGCGAGCGCGAGCGCTTTCCGGTCCGGCCCTAGCCCCGGTAAGGGGAGCATCCGAGTCGGTCGGGCAAAGATGGCCCGAACCTTGCTTTTGCTTCCTGCACTGTACTTACGATCCTTGTGCAGCGGAGACCGTATCCATGTCACTCGTCCCTAATTCGCTCCTCCAGGCCAACGCTGCCGTCAAGCCGCAGGCGGACCCTGTCATTCCTGCGCCGAGCGTTGTCGCACCGCCCAAGGACAATGCTTTCAGCTTTGCGCAGGTCTACCAGAGCACCCAGAGCAATCCGGTGAAGGTCGCCTTCAATCCGCTCAAGTCGATGGCGGACAAGGCCCCCGTGGCGCCGGCCAAGCCGGACGCACCGGCCAGCAAGGCCGACAACCCGAATGCCTCCGCGCAGTCATCGGTTGCCGGTAGCGGCAAATCCTTGCCTGCCGACAAAACGACCAAGGTGGATGGCAAGACAGCGTCCGCCGATGACAAGGGCGCCTCTGACAAGACCGCGGCCGACGGCACGACGGCCTCGACCGATACGGCCAAGTCCGACGACAAGACCGCTTCCAGCGACGGTACCGACACCACGGCGACCGATACCCCGGTCGCCGTAGCGACGCCGGACCCGGCCGTTGATCCGGCTCTGCTCCAGGCGGCCGCTGCTGCGGCGACCCAGGCTCCGGCTCCGGCAACGCCGGTCGACCCGGCCCTGGTCCAGGCGCCGGTGGCGGCAGCGGTCAGCGCCGCGGCCAAACCGGCTGCCGCGACAACCCCCGCCGCTGGCGATGATTTCGATCCGGCCGCCGACCCGTTGGACAATCTGCCGGCGGTACGCCTGGCCATGGAGCAGGGCGGTCACGTATCGAGTGGCGGCCAGGCTTCTGCGAAATCCACCGACAACACCAGCGCCAACACCGACGCCACCGATTCGACGCTGGCGCAGAACCAGGCCAATAACGTCGTGACGATGCTGGATCAGAAGACCGATCCGGACGGCAGCGACCAGGGCGGCGACAAATCCTTCAAGACCCTGATCGATGACGGTCTCAAGGATATCAAGAGTGCCTCCAGTGACACCCGGGTCGACGACTTCGCCAATCGCCTGGCGGCGCTGACCCAGGCGGCCACGCCCAAGACCGCGAATGCACTGCCGGCCAACCAGCCGTTGGCGATGCACCAGAGCGGTTGGAGCGAAGAAGTGGTCAATCGGGTCATGTACCTCTCCAGCGCCAACCTCAAGTCGGCGGAGATCCAGTTGCAGCCCGCCGAGCTGGGGCGTCTGGATATCAAGGTGAACATGTCCGCCGACCAACCGACGCAGATCAGCTTCATCAGCGCCCACGCCGGGGTGCGCGATGCCCTTGAAGGCAACATGCCGCGCCTGCGGGACATGCTGCAACAGCAAGGTCTGGGTCAGGCCGATGTCACGGTTTCCGACCAGGCCCGTGGCTGGGCCGGCCAGGGCCAGGGCGCGCAGCAGCAACAACAGCAGGCGCACAGAGGTAGCGGCAGTGGCGGTAGCCTCAGTGGCGACAGCGAGGATGAGCTATCGGTTGCCACGGTCAGCGAAGCGGCCGCTGCCGCCAGCACCAGCGTGGTGGTCGGCTCCAGCGCGGTCGACTATTACGCCTGATCCCGGGGCTTTCGGTGTGCATCCATTTTTCGGCTGCACACGGTACTGTAGGAGCATGGCTTGCCAGCGAAGCTTTTGGCGGTCTCAAGGGTCTCATCGCGGCGCTACGGCGTCCCGACAAGCCCTGCTCCTACAGGTTCCGCTGTATTTCGAAGACAGTACTTCCCTCATGCCCGATCTGGCATAACACTTGCTCCAGCCTTGCCGTGCGACTATGAAAAATCGAATAGTGACGGATTATTGGCATGGCGAAGAGCGAAGCAGCGGTAAAAGAACCCGGCAGTAAAAGCAAACTCAAGCTGATCATCGTCATTGTGCTGGGCGTGCTGCTGGCCATCGGCCTGTCAGTGGGTGCGACCTGGTATTTCATGCACAGTGCCCAGAGCAAGCCGGCACCGGCAGTGGCCGAAGCCGCCCCCAGCGGCAAGCAGCCGGCGATCTACGAGCCCATGGCCCCGGCCTTTGTCACCAACTTCAAGGACGCCAGCGGCCGCCAGCGCTACATGCAGGTGAGCATCACCTTGCTGGCGCGTAACCAGGCCGACCTGGATGCCCTCAAGGTGCACATGCCGGTGATCCGTAACAACCTGGTGATGCTGTTCTCCGGCCAGACCTACGAAACCCTCGCGACCCCGGTCGGCCAGGAACTGCTGCGCCAGAAAGCCACTGCCAGCGTGCAGGAAGTGGCGCAGAAGGAAGTCGGCAAAGTGGTGGTCGAACAGCTGCTCTTCACTAACTACGTATTGCAGTAGGATCACGACATGGCCGTGCAGGATCTGCTGTCCCAGGATGAGATCGACGCCCTCTTGCATGGCGTCGATGACGGTCTGGTACAGACCGAAACCGCTGCCGAGCCCGGCAGTGTCAAAAGTTACGACCTGACCAGCCAGGATCGCATCGTCCGCGGACGCATGCCGACCCTGGAAATGATCAACGAACGTTTCGCCCGCTACACCCGCATCAGCATGTTCAACATGCTGCGCCGTTCCGCCGACGTGGCGGTCGGCGGCGTCCAGGTGATGAAGTTCGGCGAATACGTGCACTCGCTCTATGTCCCCACCAGCCTCAACCTGGTGAAGATCAAGCCGTTGCGCGGCACCGCCCTGTTCATTCTCGACGCCAAGCTGGTGTTCAAGCTGGTGGACAACTTTTTCGGCGGCGACGGCCGCCACGCCAAGATCGAAGGCCGTGAATTCACCCCCACTGAACTGCGGGTGGTGCGCATGGTGCTGGAGCAGGCGTTCATCGACCTCAAGGAAGCCTGGCAGGCGATCATGGAAGTCAATTTCGAGTACATCAACTCGGAAGTGAACCCGGCCATGGCCAACATCGTCGGTCCCAGCGAAGCGGTGGTGGTGTCGACCTTCCATATCGAACTTGACGGTGGCGGCGGCGACCTGCACGTGACCATGCCGTACTCGATGATCGAACCGGTGCGGGAAATGCTCGACGCCGGTTTCCAATCGGACCTGGACGACCAGGACGAGCGCTGGGTCAAGGCCCTGCGCGAAGACGTGCTCGATGTGGCCGTGCCCCTCAGCGCTACGGTCGCCCGTCGCCAGTTGCGCCTGCGGGACATCCTGCACATGCAACCGGGTGATGTGATTCCGGTGGAACTGCCGGAAGAGATGGTGATGCGCGCCAATGGCGTGCCGTCGTTCAAGGTCAAGCTCGGTTCCCACAAGGGCAACCTGGCACTGCAAGTGATTGAGGCGATCGGGCGCCGCTAGGGTGTCGATCAGGAATGCGCTGTGTTAACTGAATTTCTGCTTGCCGAGGACAACTGATGGCTAATGATAACGATATGACTTCCGCCGACGACCAGGCCCTGGCCGACGAATGGGCGGCTGCCCTGGAAGAAACCGGCGATGCCGGCCAGTCCGATATCGATGCCTTGCTGGCGGCTGACTCCGGCAATTCGTCGGGCGGCAGCCGCCTGCCCATGGAAGAGTTCGGCAGTGTGCCGAAGAACAACGACCCGGTGACCCTGGACGGTCCGAACCTGGAAGTGATCCTCGATATTCCGGTGTCGATTTCCATGGAAGTCGGCAGCACCGATATCAATATCCGCAACCTGCTGCAATTGAACCAGGGTTCGGTGATCGAACTCGATCGCCTGGCCGGCGAGCCGTTGGACGTGCTGGTCAATGGCACGCTGATCGCCCACGGTGAAGTGGTGGTGGTCAACGAAAAGTTCGGTATCCGTCTGACCGACGTGATCAGCCCGAGCGAACGCATCAAGAAGTTGCGCTGAATGAACAGGCTTCTCGGCATCCTGCTGCTGTCGCCGCTCAGTGCCTGGGCGGCCGAACCGCTGGCCACGGCGACAGCGGCCACGCCGAGTACGCCCGGCAGCATGGCCGGGCAACTGACGCAACTGGTGCTCGGCTTGCTGCTGGTGCTGGGGATCATCTTTGTCCTCGCCTGGCTGCTGCGCCGTATGCAACAGGTCGGGCCGGGGGCGAAGGGGCGGCAGGTCATCGAACTGATCGGCTCGCGTGCCCTCGGGCCGCGTGACCGTCTGGTGCTGGTGCAGGTCGGCAACGAGCAGATCCTGCTCGGGCTGTCGCCGGGCACCATCACCCCGCTGCATGTGCTCAAGGAACCGGTCCAGGTGCCGAGCGGCGAGCAGGCCACGCCTGAATTCGCTCAGCGCCTGATGGAATTGCTGGGTAAGGATAAGAAGTGATGGGTGCTTTGCGGTTTGTCTTGACGTTGGCCTTGCTGCTGGCGGCGCCTCTGGCGCTGGCGGCCGATCCATTGTCGATCCCGGCGATCACCCTCGGCACCGGGGCCAACGGCCAGCAGGAATACTCGGTCAACCTGCAAATCCTGCTGATCATGACGGCGCTGAGCTTTATCCCGGCGTTCGTCATGCTGATGACCAGTTTCACCCGGATCATCATTGTCTTCTCGATCCTGCGCCAGGCCCTGGGCCTGCAGTCGACGCCGTCGAACCAGATCCTCACCGGCATGGCGCTGTTCCTGACCATGTTCATCATGGCGCCGGTCTACGACAAGGTGAACCATGACGCCCTGCAGCCCTACCTGGCCGACAAGATGACGGCCCAGGATGCAGTGCTCAAGGCCGAAGTGCCGATCAAGGAGTTCATGCTGGCGCAGATCCGCACCAGTGACCTGGAGCTGTTCATGCGCCTGTCCAAGCGCACCGACATCGCCACCCCCGACCAGGCGCCGCTGACCATTATCGTGCCGGCCTTCATCACCTCGGAATTGAAGACCGCGTTCCAGATCGGCTTCATGATCTTCATTCCCTTCCTGATCATCGACCTGGTGGTGGCCAGTGTGCTGATGGCCATGGGGATGATGATGCTGTCGCCACTGATTATTTCCCTGCCGTTCAAGATCATGTTGTTCGTGCTGGTGGATGGCTGGGCATTGATCATCGGTACCCTGGCCAGCAGTTTTGGCGGTGTCTAGAGCGAGTGATGTGTAATGACTCCTGAAGTCGCAGTCGACATATTCCGTGATGCCCTCTGGCTGACCACCCTGATGGTCGCCGTGCTGGTGATCCCGAGCCTGGTGGTGGGCTTGATTGTGGCGATATTCCAGGCCGCCACCCAGATCAACGAACAGACCCTGAGCTTCCTGCCGCGCATGTTAGTGATGCTGGTCACCCTGATTGTCGCCGGGCCTTGGCTGGTGCAGAAGTTCATGGAGTACATCCTGTCGCTGTACGGCAGCATTCCGCAGGTCATCGGCTGATATGTCGCTGCTCGCGCTGACCGACACGCAGATCAGCAGCTGGGTCGCGAGCTTCATGCTGCCGGCGTTTCGGGTCGGCGCGGTGATCATGACCATGCCGGTCTTCGGGACCACCCTGTTGCCGCGCCGGATCCGCATGTATTTCATCCTGGCAATCACGGTGGTCATCGCCCCCGGCCTGCCGCCGATGCCCGAGGTGCATCCGCTGGACCTGAGCGGGTTGCTGCTGATCGCCGAGCAGATCATCTTCGGTGCCTTGCTCGGTTTTTCCCTGCAATTGTTTTTCCAGGCCTTCGTGGTGGCCGGACAGATCATCGCGATCCAGATGGGCATGGGCTTCGCGTCCATGGTCGACCCGGTCAACGGTGTCTCGGCGGCGGTGATCGGACAGTTCTTCACCATGCTGGTGACGCTGATGTTCCTGGCCATGAACGGTCATCTGGTGGTCATCGAAGTGCTGACCGAGAGTTTCACCACCTTTCCGGTGGGCAGCGGGCTGTCGACCACGGATTTATGGGAAATCTCCGGCAAGCTCGGCTGGGTGCTCGGGGCGGCGTTGGTACTGGTGCTGCCGGCGATCACCGCGTTGCTGGTGGTGAACATCGCGTTCGGCATCATGACCCGTGCCGCGCCGCAGCTGAACATCTTCTCCATTGGTTTTCCGCTGATCCTGGTGCTGGGGATGATCATTCTCTGGGTCAGCCTGGGCGATATTCTCAACCAGTATCAACCGCTAGCCGATGAGGCCCTGCAGTTTTTACGTGGACTGGCACGGGTGCGCTGAACCATGGCAGAGAGCGAGAGCGGCCAGGACAAGACAGAAGACCCCACGGACAAAAAGAAAAAAGATGCCCGGGAGAAGGGTGAGGTTGCCCGCTCCAAGGAACTCAATACCTTTGCCGTGATGATGGCAGGTGCCGGCGCGCTGCTGGTGTTCGGCGGCGCCCTGGCCCAGGATCTGGCCGAGTTGATGCGCATGAATTTCACCCTGAGCCGGGAAGTGGTGCTCGACCAGCGCTACATGGGGATTTTTCTCATGCGCTCCGGGGAAATGGCTATCTGGGCCGTGCAGCCGATCCTGCTGACCGCCCTGGCCGCCGCCCTGATCGGGCCGATCGCCCTCGGCGGGTGGTTGTTCTCGCCCGGCACCCTGGCCCCGAAGTTCAGTCGGATGAACCCCTTCCCGGGGATCAAGCGGATGTTCTCGGCCAAGTCGGTGATGGAGCTGCTCAAGGCGGTCGGCAAGTTCACCATCATTCTGTTCGTCGGGCTGTCGGTGTTGTCCTCGGATATCGACGACCTGGTACGGATCGCCCATGAACCGCTGGAGTCGGCGGTCATCCACAGCCTGCAGCTGGTGGGCTGGAGTACCTTGTGGATGTCCCTGGGGCTGTTGATCATTGCCGCGGTGGATGTCCCGGTGCAGCTCTATACCGCCCACCAGCGCCTGTTGATGACCAAGCAGGAAATACGTGACGAACACAAGGACCAGGAGGGGCGGCCGGAGGTCAAGCAGCGGATTCGCCAGTTGCAGCGCGAAATGTCCCAGCGGCGGATGATGGCGGCGATTCCCGAGGCGGATGTGGTGATCACCAACCCGACCCACTATGCCGTGGCGCTCAAATACGACGCGGAGAAGGGCGGGGCGCCGGTGTTGCTGGCCAAGGGCAGTGACTTCCTGGCCCTGAAGATCCGCGAGATCGCCGTCGAACACGACGTCCTGTTGCTCGAATCGCCGGCCCTGGCGCGTTCGATCTACTACTCCACCGAGTTGGATCAGGAGATTCCGGCGGGCCTGTACCTGGCGGTGGCACAAGTGCTGGCGTACGTCTTCCAGATCCGCCAGTACCGTGCCGGCAAGGGCAAGCGCCCCGACCCGCTCAAGGGCGACCTGCCGATTCCGCCGGATTTACGCCGCGATTCCTGAACAGGCCCGAAAAACACCGAGCCTCCGGGCCGCCTGGCCTATGTTCCGAGGTAGCGGGAGACGACGTTCCTCGGGGTATCACCCGTAACTACGATGCCTTTGTCCGGCTGGACGATCACTGACTCCCATACACCGCGTGAGCCTGGAAAAAATCGTCTGACGTATCCTGATCCATTGCCAAAGGTGGTGTCGAGATTACCATTGGCCAGATAGCGTGCGATAAGGCCGCTCTCCCTTGACAGCAAACCTGCATAACCCACGACAACTATTTCATCGGGTGTACCGCCTATATCAAACCAGCCCATGCCGTCTGTAATGCCAAAGTCGCTCACCAGGGGCGCGCCATTATTAAATGCCGGATCCAGGCGACCATTGGCGGTGAATGCCGCGAGCAATCCCCTGAGCCCGGCTCCCCATATATCGCCGGGATCCATGTCTGACACACCGGTTGCGAATATACGCCCGTCATCATGTAGGGACAGGCTTATGGCGGCTGAAGGATAACCTACGCCGAATGAAGTCCTGCCGCCGTGCCCGAAGTCGAGGTCTGGAGAACCATCGACATTGAAGCGTGCCAAGTTGGCCCCTTCGCTATCCACTCCCGCGATGGTGATTTTTCGATCGGCCGACACAGCAACCGCGTTGATGACGGTATTAGGATTAAGATGACCGGTCTGGTTAAAGCTATGGTCGATCTCTCCGTTTTTTTCCAGCCTCAGCAAAAGCGCGTTTTGTCCGATGATAATTTTTTCATCGGGGTCCACAACGATATTTGACCTGGGGTGGCTCAGCAGCGTTCTGCGGTTTCTCAGGGTGGAAAGGTGGTCCTGGGGGAGGTTGGGTGGCGCGTCGGTGAGACGAGGGAGAATAACGCTGCCCTTATTGCCAAAACTTTCGTCAGGCGCCCCATTTTCCAGGAAGCGTGCCAGTGCAATTCGGGACTCTCCTGCGAATGAACGGTGATGGCCGGCCAAGAGTATTTTGCCATCCTTGAGTATCTGAGCCCCAGTGGCGGTGGCCTCGCTTCCTGTTTTGAATACGCCGAGGAGGCTGCCGGTGCCATCTGGGCCAAAAGACGGATCAAGGCGTCCCAGATTGGTGAGTTGCGCCAGTTGAAAACTCAGTTGGTTGTTTTCCAGATGCGTCCCGACAAAGAGTATTTCTCCGCGGGGGCGCAGACCAGCGATGCTCATGAGCAGAGTGCCCGTCCTGAAGTCAGAGAACGAGCCTAGAAATCCAAATTCACTATCTATGCTTCCAGGAGCAGTTAAGTTTTGAGTGGGTCCTTTCATGAGGGTGTCTCTCTTTGTTTGGATGAATCTGCATCCGTTGAGTTTGGAGGGGTAGGGGCAAGCTAACCCCGCGATGGCGGATATTCGATGTGTGCTTGTCATTCCGTGTTGCATAACGATGATAGGGGGGGGGAAGATTTCTCGTGAACTGTCAGAACTGACAGTTTTTTATGTTGAGTTGTACTAAGAGTGTGGTTTATTGGATTGTTTTTAACTAAAGCGACAATAGGGCGGGGATGAGGCTATCAGAGTGGTTTTTTTGGCTGCACGTCTTCTTCGTTGCGCACCCTGCGCCAGCTCTTGTCTCGGCGGCACGACCAGTGGCAGTGCTTTTTGCATAAAACTGTCAATTCTGACAGTAGACTGCGTTCGTTTGCCTGGCGCCTTATAGGCTCCATGGAGGTTTCATTCTTCTCAGGGATGGCCATCATGGGAGCGAACGATCATGAGCAACGAGCAATATGAGCGGCTGGAAGGGATGGGGTTGCTATTTGTATCGGGCAGGTTGGAGGACAAACCTGAAATCGGTGCGATCGGCTATTCGATCACTTTCAGGTTGTTACTGGATTTTGAACGTTTCAAAGAAGCAGCCAACACCCATATTCCGGGTTACCTCGATGCTCCTATCAACGCCATCCGTCCCGAGTTGGCCGGTCTGGCCTATCACTATTCGTACAATTACTTTTCCGGCAATGCGGGAAGTATTCGTTCATTCGAGCAACTCTGCGGGGTATTCAGCAATCCGAATGACTATATGAGTGATTGGTCCGCCAATGGGCTTTCGAGGCGTTACGGCAAGCCGGTTTTCGAGTTTTTCGACGATGATGTCTTTATCACGGCCCAGCAGGACTTCCGCTGGAGCGACCGCAAGCGCCGGATCGTCATTGCCGATTTGCCCATCATCGAATTTCAGTGGGCACTCAATTTGATGCTGGGGCATGACCTGCTTTCGCGTGCCCCGACGGCGATTGTCGTTCTGGGGTATTTCCATGAAGACCAGGTCAAGGTCGAGGATGCCTGGTTGAATCGCGGGATCCTGTACGTGAAAGGGAGTGATCTGCAGTTTGGCAAGTTGACCGCGAACGACATCCGGGTCGCCCAGTAGAACCCCTGGTTCGAGGCGGCTCGTTACCTTGGACTGCAAAAGTTGGAAGGCTTCTTGCAGTGGCAGGCCTATGACGCTCCCGGCGTCAAAAGTTTGCTTCAAGGTGACGAGGAATACCGGTGGATCGCTCTCAACTTCTCAACTCGGCGCGCAGCAACCTGAGCAGCCTCGGCCGCGGCAACCTCGGTGTGCCGGTGCTGCTGTTGATCATGCTGGCGATGATGATGTTGCCGGTGCCGGCGTTTCTGCTGGACGTGTTCTTCACCTTCAACATTGCCCTGTCGATTGTCGTCCTGCTGGTCTGCGTCTACGCCCTGCGACCGCTGGATTTCGCGGTATTCCCGACCATCCTGCTGATCGCCACGCTGCTGCGCCTGGCGCTGAACGTGGCGTCGACCCGGGTGGTCATGCTCCACGGCCAGGAAGGTCATGCCTCCGCCGGTAAGGTGATCCAGGCCTTCGGCGAGGTGGTGATCGGCGGCAACTACGTGGTCGGTATCGTGGTCTTCGCGATCTTGATGATCATCAACTTCGTCGTGGTCACCAAGGGCGCCGGACGGATTTCCGAGGTGAGCGCGCGCTTCACCCTCGATGCGATGCCCGGCAAGCAGATGGCGATCGACGCCGACCTCAACGCCGGCCTGATCGATCAGCCACAGGCCAAGCTGCGCCGCCTGGAAGTCGCCCAGGAAGCCGAGTTCTACGGTTCCATGGACGGTGCCAGCAAGTTCGTCCGCGGTGACGCCGTCGCCGGCCTGCTGATTCTGTTCATCAACCTGATCGGCGGCATGGCGGTCGGGATCTTTCAGCACCATATGAGTTTTGCCGACGCCGGCAAGGTCTACGCCCTGCTGACCATCGGTGACGGTTTGGTGGCGCAATTGCCATCACTGTTGTTATCCACAGCGGCGGCGATCATGGTGACCCGGGCTTCCGGCTCGGAAGACATGGGCAAGCAGATCAGCCGGCAGATGTTCGCCTCCCCCAAGGCCCTCGGTGTCGCCGCCGGCCTGATGGCGGTGATGGGCCTGGTGCCGGGCATGCCGCACTTTTCCTTTATCAGCCTGGCGGCCGTCGCCGGCGGCATCGCCTATCTGGTCTGGAAAAAACAGAACGTCGCCAAGGTCCAGGCCCTGGCCGAAGTCCAGCGCCAGCAGGAGCTGCTGCCGTCGCCGGCGCGAACCCAGGAAACCAAGGAACTGGGTTGGGATGACGTGAGCCCCATCGACATGATCGGCCTGGAAGTCGGTTATCGCCTGATTCCGCTGGTGGACCGTAACCAGGGCGGGCAGTTGCTGGCGCGGATCAAGGGGGTGCGCAAGAAGCTCTCCCAGGACCTGGGCTTCCTGATGCCCACGGTGCATATTCGTGACAACCTCGACCTGGCACCCAGCGCCTACCGCCTGACCCTGATGGGCGTGACCCTGGCCGAAGCCGAGATCTACCCGGATCGCGAACTGGCGATCAACCCGGGGCAGGTCTACGGTCCCCTCAACGGGATCACCGCCAAAGACCCGGCCTTCGGCCTGGAGGCGGTCTGGATCGAGGTCAGCCAGCGGTCCCAGGCGCAGTCCCTGGGGTATACCGTGGTCGACGCCAGTACCGTGGTGGCGACGCACCTCAACCAGATTCTCTACAAGCACTCCAGCGAACTGATCGGCCACGAGGAAGTCCAGCAACTCATGCAGTTGCTGGCCAAGGGCTCGCCGAAGCTGGCCGAAGAGCTGGTGCCGGGGATCATTTCCCTGTCGCATCTGCTCAAGGTACTGCAAGCCCTGCTCGCCGAACACGTGCCGGTCCGGGATATCCGCAGCATTGCCGAAGCGATCGCCAACAATGCCAGCAAGAGTCAAGATACTGCCGCTATGGTTGCCGCGGTTCGCGTCGGATTGTCCCGCGCAATCGTCCAAAGCATTGTGGGGCTTGAGTCCGAGCTGCCTGTGATCACCTTGGAACCAAGGTTGGAACAGATATTGCTCAATAGTCTGCAGAAGGCCGGACAAGGCTCGGAAGAAGGCGTTCTTCTGGAGCCGAGCATGGCTGAGAAACTCCAGCGTTCGTTGATCGACGCCGCCCAGCGCCAGGAAATGCAAGGGCAGCCGGTGATCCTGCTGGTAGCTGGACCGGTTCGCGCGATGCTTTCGCGGTTTGGACGACTGGCGGTGCCAAGTCTGCATGTCTTGGCCTACCAGGAAATTCCGGACAACAAGCAAGTGACCATCGTTGCGACAGTAGGGCCCAACGGCTGAGGTAGTGGGTTATGCAAGTTAAGCGTTTTTTCGCCGCCGATATGCGTCAGGCCATGAAGCTCGTTCGTGATGAGCTGGGCTCCGACGCGGCCATTATCGGCAACCGCCGGATTGCGGGCGGTGTCGAGCTGACGGCTGCCCTGGACTACAAGCTCTCGGCGCTGTCGCCGCGGGTGCCGAACATGGAACTCGAAGACGAGCTGCGCAAGACTCAGTCGCGTATCGTTACCGCCCAGGCCGAGCTGAGCCTGCGCAGCGACGGCGATACCGACGCCACGACCAATCGCCAACTGTTCGCCGGCCTGCCGCTGACCGCCGCCGAGCCGCTGATCGAACCGACTTTCGAAGAGCCGCGGCGCCCGGCGCCAGCGCCTGTCGCACACGCCCCGGCGGTGGACCAGCGAGTATTCGACTCGATGCGTTCGGAGCTCAACGGCCTGCGCGAGCTGCTGGAAGTCCAGCTCGGCTCCCTGGCCTGGAACCAGTTGCAAGGTCGTCAGCCGCAACAGGCCAACCTCTGGCGTCGCCTGCAGCGTATCGGCCTGTCCGGGCCGTTGTCGCGGGACCTGCTGGAACTGGTGAACGGGATCGAGGAGCCGCGCCAGGCCTGGCGCATGCTGCTGGCGCACCTGGCGCGGATGATCGTCACGCCCGAGATCGAGCCACTGGAAGAAGGCGGTGTGATCGCCATGGTCGGCCCGGCCGGCATGGGCAAGACCACCACCCTGGCCAAGCTGGCGGCGCGTTACGTGCTCAAGTACGGCGCGCAGAACATCGCGCTGGTGAGCATGGACAGCTTCCGTATCGGTGCCCAGGAGCAACTCAAGACCCTGGGGCGGATCCTCAACGTCTCGGTGACCCATGTCGACCCGGGCCAGTCCTTGGCCCAGGCCCTCGACCCGCTGCTGCGCAAGCGCGTGGTGCTGATCGACACCGCCGGACTGCAGGCCAGCGATCCGGCGTTGCGCATGCAACTGGAAAGCCTGGCCGGACGCGGGATCAAGGCGAAGAATTATCTGGTCCTGGCCACCACCAGCCAGAAACAGGTGCTGACCGCCGCCTACCACAGCTACAAGCGCTGCGGGCTGGCCGGTTGCATCCTGACTAAACTTGATGAAACGGCGAGCCTCGGCGAAGTGCTGAGCCTGGCCATCAGTCACGAATTACCAGTGGCCTACCTGACCGACGGGCCACGCATTCCGGATGATCTACACCTGCCGCGCCGGCATCAATTGGTGTCCAGGGCGGTCAGTGTGCAAATGCAGGAAGAACCCAGCGAGGAAGCCATGGCCGATATGTTCGCTGATATCTACCACAGCCCGTCAAAACGGGTGGGTTGAGATGAGTATTCAGACGTTGCAAATTACCTACATCGATGGTCTGCCACGCATTGTTCCGACAAGTGAACGCGCAGCCAGTTATGTGGCCTTCCGTCTAAGCAAGACAAGGTAAGAAGAGAACATGGGCAGCATGCATCCCGTACAGGTGATCGCGGTGACCGGCGGCAAAGGTGGCGTCGGGAAGACCAACGTGTCAGTGAATTTATCCCTGGCCCTGGCTGAGCTTGGCCGGCGCGTCATGCTGCTGGATGCGGATCTGGGGCTGGCGAATGTCGACGTCCTGCTGGGCCTGACACCCAAACGTACCCTGGCCGACGTGGTCGAAGGCCGCTGTGAGCTGCGCGATGTGCTGTTGCAAGGCCCGGGCGGGATTCGTATCGTGCCGGCGGCCTCGGGGACCCAGAGCATGGTGCACCTGAGCCCGGCGCAGCATGCCGGCTTGATCCAGGCATTCAGCGATATCGGCGACAACCTCGACGTGCTGGTGATCGACACCGCCGCGGGCATTGGTGAGTCGGTGGTCAGCTTCGTCCGCGCGGCCCAGGAAGTGCTGCTGGTGGTCTGCGACGAGCCGACATCGATCACCGATGCCTACGCCTTGATCAAGTTGCTCAACCGCGACTACGGCATGAACCGCTTCCGCGTGCTGGCCAACATGGCCCAGAGCCCGCAGGAAGGCCGCAACCTGTTCGCCAAGTTGACCAAGGTCACGGATCGTTTCCTGGACGTGGCCTTACAATACGTCGGCGCCGTTCCTTATGACGAGTGTGTGCGCAAGGCCGTGCAAAAGCAGCGTGCGGTCTACGAGGCATTCCCTCGTTCGAAATGTGCCTTGGCGTTCAAGGCTATCGCTCAGAAGGTCGACACCTGGCCGCTTCCCGCCAATCCACGGGGGCACCTGGAGTTTTTCGTCGAGCGTCTGGTGCATCAAACGAGTGCGGGACCGGTGCTATGACTGCCAGTGGCTATCGCATGTATTCCAAGTCGTCGCGTGACAGCCAATATGAATTGATTGAACGTTACGCACCGTTGGTCAAACGTATCGCCTATCACCTGCTGGCGCGGTTGCCGGCCAGTGTCCAGGTCGAGGATCTGATCCAGGCCGGGATGATCGGGCTGCTGGAAGTCTCGACCAAGTACGACGCGAGCAAGGGTGCCAGTTTCGAGACCTATGCCGGCATTCGTATCCGCGGCGCGATGCTCGATGAAGTGCGCAAGGGCGACTGGGCACCACGTTCGGTACACCGCAATACCCGTATGGTCAGTGACGCAATTCGCGCAATTGAAGCAAAAACCGGCCGTGACGCTAAAGATCACGAGGTTGCAGCCGAACTCCAATTGAGTCTCGACGATTATTACGGGATTTTGAACGATACCTTGGGCAGCCGCCTGTTCAGTTTCGACGACCTGTTGCAGGACGGCGACCATGAAGGGCTGCACGAGGACGGCGCAAGTGCTCATCTCGAGCCGTCGCGCGACCTGGAGGATGAACGCTTCCAGGCAGCGCTGGCGGATGCGATTGCCAATTTGCCGGAGCGTGAGCGACTGGTCTTGGCGCTGTACTACGACGAGGAGCTGAACCTCAAGGAAATTGGTGAGGTGCTGGGGGTCAGCGAGTCGCGAGTCAGCCAGTTACACAGCCAGTGCGCGGCCCGTTTGCGGGGGCGTTTGGGGGAGTGGCGAGCGCGCTGAGGGCAGTGTGGGAACACTGCGAACGAGACCGGCAGGGCGTTTGACGTCTTGCGGGTGACTCGGCCGGATGGCGTTTCCATGCAGTCGTTGAGTGCTGTGCCGAATTGATTGAACAGCGCGTCCAGGTGCTGTACGCGTTTAAGACTGCTTGGAGGTCGAATTGGACAAGAACATGAAAATCCTCATCGTTGATGATTTTTCAACGATGCGGCGGATCATCAAGAACCTGTTGCGTGACCTCGGGTTCACCAACACGGTTGAGGCGGACGACGGTACTACCGCGATTCCCGTCCTCAACAGCGGTAGCATCGACTTTCTGGTCACCGACTGGAACATGCCCGGCATGACCGGTATCGATCTGCTGCGCCACGTGCGCGCCGATGAAAAGCTCAAGCACCTGCCGGTGCTGATGGTGACCGCTGAAGCCAAGCGCGAGCAGATCATCGAAGCTGCCCAGGCCGGTGTAAACGGCTATGTGGTCAAACCATTCACGGCCCAGGCGTTGAAAGAGAAGATCGAGAAGATCTTCGAACGCATCGGTTGATGAAGTCCACCACGGGGGCGCTATGGAGCACAACGAATCTTCACTGGGTGATTTTGAACTAACCCTGAAAAAACATGCCCGCGAGCTGGTCGACAGCCTTGAAAAAGGCCGGTTTGGCGACGCGGTGCAAATGATCCATGAGCTGAATCAGACCCGTGACCGTGGCCTGTACCTGGAAGTCGGCAAGCTCACCCGCGAATTGCACAGCGCCATTGTCAACTTCCAGATCGACCCGCATATGCCGCAGGCCGAGGAAGTGTCGCAGATCACCGACGCCACCGAGCGCCTGTCCTATGTGGTCAGGCTGACCGAAGCAGCGGCCAATCGCACCATGGACCTGGTGGAGAGTGCGACCCCGAGGATCACTGGCCTGAACGTCGAGGCCAAGGCCCTGGGTGCCGACTGGGGCCGTTTCATGCGGCGCGAAGTCGGTGCCCAGGAGTTTCGCGAGCTGGCGCGGCGGGTCGAGACCTTCCTGTCCCGCAGCGAGCAGGAAACCCGCGCTGTTTCGAGCGAACTGAACGATATTCTGCTGGCCCAGGATTACCAGGACCTTACCGGCCAGGTGATCAAGCGCGTGACCCAGATGGTCACCGAAGTGGAAAGCAATCTGCTCAAATTGGTGCTGATGGCCAGTCAGGTCGACCGCTTTGCCGGTATCGAACATGACCGCGATGCGCTTCTTGCCGAAAAAGACCCACAAAAACAGATGGCCCAGGGTGAAGGTCCGCAGATTCATGCCGATAAACGTGAAGACGTTATGTCCGGTCAGGACGATGTCGACGATTTGCTTTCCAGTCTTGGATTCTAGGAGCACCCAAACACATGAGCTTCGGCGCCGATGAAGAGATCCTTCAGGATTTTCTGGTTGAGGCCGGCGAGATTCTGGAGCAACTGTCCGAACAACTGGTCGAGCTGGAAAGCCGGCCAGATGATGCGGATCTGCTCAATGCAATCTTTCGCGGTTTTCACACTGTAAAAGGGGGCGCCGGCTTCCTCCAGCTCAACGAGCTGGTGGAGTGCTGTCACATCGCCGAGAACGTGTTCGACATCCTGCGCAAGGGGGAGCGACGCGTCGACTCGGAGCTGATGGACGTGGTCCTGGAAGCGCTGGATGCGGTGAATGGCATGTTCAGCGAAGTCCGTGAACGTGGCCCGATCACTGCGGCGACTCCGGAGCTGCTGGCGGCCTTGGCGCGCCTGGCGGAGCCGGCGGGTGCCGAGGAAGTGGCCGCGCCAGTGGCCGAAGTGGCGGAGCCGGAACCGGTCGCTGAAAGCGAATCCGGCGACATCACCGATAACGAATTCGAAATGCTGCTCGACTCCCTGAACAGCGTCAAGGCCGAAGCCGAGGCGCCCAAGGCCGTGGCTGCGGTACAAGGCGAGGCTGGTGGCGATGAAATCACCGACGCCGAGTTCGAATCCCTGCTCGACCAGTTGCACGGCAAGGGCCAGTTCGCGCCGGATGCCGTCGCGGCGCCGACTCCGCCGGCAGCACCGGCGGCGGCCAGCGGTGGGGCTGAAAAAAGTAGCGATATCACCGACGACGAATTCGAAGCCTTGCTCGACCAGTTGCATGGCAAGGGTTCGTTCAAGGTCGAGGCGCTCGATACCACTCCGGCTGCGGCTCAGGCGGCCGAGAAAACCGGCGCTGCAAGCGGCGACCTGATCACCGACCAGGAATTCGAATCGCTGCTCGACGAGCTGCATGGCAAGGGCAAGTTCACCGAAGTGGCCGCGACCACGGCGGTCGCGACCAAACCGGCTGCCGCTGCCGCCCCCGCACCTGTTGCCAAGGCCCCGGCCGCGACACCTGCTCCGGCCAAGGCCGCACCCGCATCTGCCGCCGCTGCCGCACCGGCTCCGGCCCGTGCCCCGGCTCCTGCCGCTGCCGCAGGCGACAAGCCGGCCGCCAGCGAAGCGGAAACCACCGTGCGGGTCGACACCGCGCGCCTGGACGAAATCATGAACATGGTCGGCGAACTGGTGCTGGTGCGTAACCGCCTGGTGCGCCTGGGCTTGAACAGCGGCGATGAAGCCATGTCCAAGGCCGTGTCCAATCTCGACGTGGTAACCGCCGACCTGCAGACCGCGGTGATGAAAACCCGCATGCAGCCGATCAAGAAAGTCTTCGGCCGCTTCCCGCGCCTGGTTCGCGACCTGGCCCGGCAGTTGAAGAAAGAGATCAACCTGGAACTGGTGGGCGAAGAGACCGACCTCGACAAGAACCTGGTGGAGGCCCTGGCCGACCCGCTGGTCCACTTGGTGCGCAACTCGGTCGACCACGGTATCGAAGAACCGGCCGACCGCGAAGCCATGGGCAAGTCCCGCAGCGGTCGGGTCATCCTCTCCGCCGAGCAGGAAGGCGACCACATCCTGCTGTCGATCTCCGATGACGGCAAGGGCATGGACGCCGACGTGCTGCGCAGTATCGCGGTGAAGAAGGGCCTGATGGACAAGGATGCGGCCGATCGCCTGAGCGAGACCGACTGTTTCAACCTGATCTTCGCCCCGGGCTTCTCGACCAAGACCGAGATTTCCGACGTGTCAGGGCGTGGCGTGGGCATGGACGTGGTGAAAACCAAGATCGCCCAGCTCAACGGTACCATCAACATCTACTCGACCAAGGGCAAGGGCTCGAAGATCGTCATCAAGGTCCCGTTGACCCTGGCGATCATGCCGACCCTGATGGTCATGCTCGGCAACCAGGCTTTTGCCTTCCCGCTGGTCAACGTCAACGAGATCTTCCACCTCGATCTGTCGCGCACCAACGTGGTCGACGGCCAGGAAGTGGTGATCGTCCGCGACAAGGCCCTGCCGCTGTTCTACCTCAAGCGCTGGCTGGTCAGCTCGGCCGCTCATGAAGAGCAGCGTGAAGGCCACGTGGTGATCCTTTCGGTGGGCACCCAGCGGATCGGCTTTGTCGTCGATCAGTTGGTCGGCCAGGAAGAAGTGGTCATCAAACCGCTGGGCAAGATGCTGCAAGGGACCCCGGGCATGTCGGGCGCCACCATTACCGGTGACGGTCGCATTGCCCTGATTCTCGACGTGCCGAGCATGCTCAAGCGTTACGCCGCACGGCGTATTTGATTCTGGCCCGGCGGCTGGGCTTAAGCCCGCCGCCGTGCCTAACGGAGTGTTTATGGTAGTCAAGGTCCTGGTGGTGGATGATTCGGGGTTTTTCCGCCGCCGCGTCTCGGAAATTCTTTCGGCGGATCCAAGCATTCAGGTCGTCGGTACGGCGACCAACGGTAAAGAAGCCATCGATCAGGCCCTGGCCCTCAAGCCGGACGTGATCACCATGGACTACGAGATGCCGATGATGGACGGCATCACGGCGGTGCGGCATATCATGCAGCGCTGCCCGACGCCGGTGCTGATGTTCTCGTCCCTCACCCACGAAGGCGCCCGGGTCACCCTCGATGCGCTGGACGCCGGGGCCGTGGACTTCCTGCCGAAGAATTTCGAAGATATCTCGCGCAACCCGGAGAAGGTCAAGCAGCTGCTGTGCGAGAAGGTTCACAGCATTTCGCGCAGTAACCGCCGCTTCAGCAGTGTGCCTGCTGCCGCGCCGTCTCCGGCCCCTACGCCGACACCGGTGTCCAGCAGCTACGGCAGCCCGGCTCCGGCCCCCGTGCGCACCACCCCGGTGGCCAGTCGCGCTCCGGCGCCCGCACACGCCGCGGTCTCGACCTCCGGCGCGCCGAAGCGCAAGGCCTACAAGCTGGTTGCCATCGGTACCTCCACCGGTGGTCCGGTAGCCCTGCAGCGGGTCCTGACCCAGTTGCCGGCCAGCTTCCCGGCGCCCATCGTGTTGATCCAGCATATGCCGGCGGCCTTCACCAAGGCTTTTGCCGAACGTCTGGACAAGCTTTGCCAGATCAGCGTCAAGGAAGCCGAGGATGGCGACATCCTGCGTCCCGGGCTGGCCCTGCTCGCTCCGGGCGGCAAGCAGATGATGATCGACGGGCGTGGCGCGGTGAAAATCCTGCCAGGCGATGAGCGTCTGAACTACAAGCCTTGTGTGGATATCACCTTTGGTTCCGCGGCCAAGTCCTACGGTGACAAAGTTCTGGCGGTGGTTCTCACCGGCATGGGCGCCGATGGTCGTGAAGGCGCGCGCCTGCTCAAGCAGGGCGGCAGTGCCATCTGGGCCCAGGACGAAGCCAGTTGCGTGATCTACGGCATGCCCATGGCCATCGTCAAGGCTGAGCTGGCCGATGCGGTGTACAGCCTCGATGAAATCGGCAAGCACCTGGTCGAGGCTTGTCTCTGATGGATGTGTTGAGCCTTATCGGGATGATTCTGGCGTTTGTCGCCATCATCGGCGGCAACTTCCTCGAAGGTGGTCACCTGGGGGCCCTGGCCAACGGTCCGGCCGCCTTGATCGTGCTGGGCGGGACCATCGGCGCGGCTTTGCTGCAATCGCCGATGAGCGCGTTCAAGCGCGCCATGCAGATTCTTATCTGGATCCTCTTTCCACCGCGTATCGATCTGCCTGCCGGCGTCGAGCGCGTGGTCAACTGGAGTCTGACGGCGCGCAAGGAAGGCCTGTTGGGCCTGGAAAGCATCGCCGAGGCCGAGCCCGACACCTACTCGCGCAAGGGCCTGCAACTGCTGGTCGACGGTGCCGAGCCGGAAGCCATCCGCAGCATCCTCGAAGTGGACTTCTACACCCAGGAAAGCCGTGATATCGAGGCCGCCAAGGTCTTCGAAAGCATGGGCGGCTATGCGCCGACCATCGGTATCATCGGTGCGGTGATGGGCTTGATTCACGTGATGGGCAACCTCGGCGACCCCTCGCAACTGGGTAGCGGGATTGCCGTGGCCTTTGTCGCGACCATCTACGGCGTGGCCAGTGCCAACCTGATACTGCTGCCGGTGGCCAGCAAGCTCAAGTCGATTGCCTTTCGCCAGTCGCGTTATCGGGAAATGCTCCTCGAGGGCATCCTGTCGATTGCCGAGGGCGAGAACCCGCGCTCCATTGAATTGAAGCTGCAAGGCTTCATGGAGTGATGGAGTAGACATGGCCAGACGTCGCCAACACGAAGAGCATGTGAATCACGAGCGCTGGTTGGTTTCCTACGCTGACTTCATCACGCTGCTGTTCGCCTTTTTCGTGGTCATGTACTCGATTTCCTCGATCAACGAAGGCAAGTACAAGGTGATCTCCCAGGCGCTGGTCGGGGTCTTCAACGACGCCGACCGCAGCCTCAAGCCGATTCCCATCGGTGACGAGCGCCCGGTCACGGTCAAGCCTGCCGACCCGCTGATCAAGGATGTCGATCAGACCGATGCCGCCATCGGCCAGGGGGCCAAGGACCCGCTCAAGAGCATCGCCGACGATATCAGCGCGGCGTTCGGCGACCTGATCAGTTCCAACCAGATGACCGTGCGCGGCAACGAACTGTGGGTCGAGATCGAACTCAACTCCAGCCTGCTGTTCGGCAGCGGCGATGCAATGCCCAGTGACATGGCGTTCAACATCATCGAGAAGGTGGCGAAGATCCTCAAACCCTTCGACAACCCGATCCACGTCGAAGGCTTTACCGACGACCAGCCGATCCGTACCGCGCAATATCCCACCAACTGGGAGCTGTCCTCGGCCCGTTCGGCGAGTATCGTGCGGATGATGGCCATGGACGGGGTCAACCCCGGCCGGCTGGCATCGGTGGGGTATGGCGAGTTCCAGCCGGTGGCCAACAATGCCACCGCCGAAGGTCGGGCGCGCAACCGGCGGGTGGTGCTGGTGGTGTCGCGTAATCTCGACGTACGCCGCAGCCTGACCGGTACCGGTACGGCCAATGCAACACCGGACGCGGCCTTGAAGCGTGCTGGCACACAAACTGCACCGCCAGCGATAAAGCAAGCGGTACGCGAGAAGGCCGTCAAATCTCCGGCACCTGCTCTATAACTTGGCGCTATTTCTCGGCCGGCTTGACGCCGGGCGGGAGGAATACACTGAATGAGAGTCTGGGCAGTAGCCAATCAAAAGGGTGGCGTCGGTAAGACCACTTCCTCCATCGCTTTAGCCGGATTGCTGGCCGAGGCGGGCAAGCGCGTGGTCGTGGTCGACCTCGACCCCCACGGCTCGATGACCAGCTATTTCGGTTATGACCCCGATACCCTGGAACACAGCACCTTCGACCTGTTCCAGCACCGGGGCACGGTGCCTGTGGGCTTGCCCGGGCAATTGCTGCTGTCCACCAGCGACGAACGGATTTCCCTGTTGCCCTCCAGCACCGCCCTGGCGACCCTTGAGCGCTTGTCGCCGGGCCAGAGCGGCCTGGGCCTGGTGATCGCCAAGAGTCTGGCGCAGTTGTGGCAGGATTTCGATTACGCGGTGATCGACAGCCCGCCGCTGTTGGGTGTGCTGATGGTCAACGCCTTGGCGGCGAGCCAGCAACTGGTGGTGCCGGTGCAGACCGAACATCTGGCGGTCAAGGGCCTGGAGCGGATGGTCAACACCCTGGCGATGATCAACCGTTCACGCAAGCAGGCCTTGCCCTACACCATCGTACCGACCTTGTTCGATCGCCGGACCCAGGCGTCCATGGGGACTCTGCGGGTCCTGCGCGACAAGTTCCCGGAGACCATCTGGGAAGGCTACATTCCGGTCGACACGCGCCTGCGCGATGCCAGCCGGGCGGGTGTCACACCGTCGCAGTTCGACGGCAAGAGCCGGGGCGTGCTGGCCTATCGGGCCTTGCTCAAGCACTTGCTCACCCAACAACTCATTCCGCAGGTGGCCTGACGTGTCCCAGTCCTCAAGTCATCTGCCTGTCCAGCCGATACCCTTTACAGGTTACTGTAACGGGACATCTCCATGGGCATGCACATGATCCGTCCTGTCGAAATCACCACACGGCCGCAAGTGGCGCTGCAATCCTATCTGGATGCACTGCTGCAGGAGGCGACCGAAGAGTTGCCGGTGGAAATCGCCGTCGCCGTCGAGGTGCCGGTCGCGGTACCGCTGCTGGTAGAGCCGAGCGCGGCCAGCGAGCTGGACGAGTTCCAGGCCGCCGTGCTCGAAGAGCAGGCCCGCGATGCCCTGGCCGCGCAAGCCGTGGTTGCCGCTCCCGTGGTGGCGGCGCCTGCGCCAGTGCCAGTGGTGTTGGAAGCGCCGGTGGCGATACCGCAGGTTGTGCCGGTCGCGCCCGTGGTGGTGGAGCCGGTGGTCGAGGTGCATCTGCCGCCCGCGGCGAATATCCCGCCGCCACCGATGCAGGGCGACGAGCGTCCCCATTGGGCGGCCGAGCCTTTCGAATGCCTGCTGTTCGACGTCGCCGGGCTGACCCTGGCGGTGCCGCTGGTCTGCCTGGGGTCGATCTATTCGCTGGCGGGGCACGAGCTGACGCCATTGTTCGGACAGCCGGAATGGTTCCTCGGGATCCTGCCGAGCCAGGCCGGCAACCTGAAAGTGCTGGATACCGCGCGCTGGGTGATGCCGGACCGCTATCGCGACGATTTCCGCCAGGGGCTGCAATATGTGATCTCGGTCCAGGGCTACGAATGGGGGCTGGCGGTGCATCAGGTCAGCCGTTCCCTGCGCCTGGACCCCAACGAAATCAAATGGCGTACCCATCGTGGACAGCGGCCGTGGCTGGCCGGCACGGTCATCGAACACATGTGTGCGTTGCTCGACGTCTCCGAACTGGCTGAACTGATCGCCAGCGGTGCGGTGAAACATCTGCAAACGAACAAGCCGGCCGGTAAACCAGCCAGCAAACCAACGAACAAATAACGGCGTCCTCGCGGTCCCCCCGCGAGGCTTGCCAGAGCACACACCGTATCAACGGTCATTGAGGGTCAGGGGTATGAATAAGTCGTCGTCCGCACAGAGTTCCGAAGATCCGATCCTGCAATGGGTAACCTTCAAGCTGGATAACGAGTCCTATGGGATCAACGTGATGCGCGTCCAGGAAGTCCTGCGCTACACCGAGATCGCCCCGGTACCGGGTGCACCGAGCTACGTGCTGGGGATCATCAACCTGCGCGGCAACGTGGTCACCGTGATCGACACCCGCCAGCGTTTCGGCCTGATGCCGACCGAAGTGAACGACAACACCCGTATCGTGATCATCGAGGCCGACAAGCAAGTGGTCGGTATCATGGTCGACAGCGTGGCCGAAGTGGTCTATCTGCGTCAGTCGGAAGTCGAAACCGCGCCGAACGTGGGTAACGACGAATCGGCCAAGTTCATCCAGGGCGTGTGCAACAAGAACAACGAACTGCTGATTCTGGTTGAGCTGGACAAGATGATGAGCGAAGAAGAATGGTCCGAGCTGGAGAGCATCTGATTGATTCTTGAGGTCGCCGTTATTCTCCTGGCCCTGTTGTGGGCCGGGACCGTAGGGATGTTTGTGGTCTATGCCCGCAACCAGCGTCTGATTGCCGGGCAGCAGGCCGAGGGCGATGCGTTGCGGGACCAACGCATCAAGGAGCTGGCGCGGCGCGTGGATAACTTCCAGAACGGCACCGTGCGCATGGGCGAGGACCTGCACGAGCTGCGGGCCGTCGTCGCACCCTTGCCGGAAAAGCTTGCCCAGCTGGAGCAGCGTGATCCGTCGAGCCTGTCCTTCGCCCAGGCGGCACGGCTGGTGGGGATGGGGGCCAGCGTTGATGAATTGACGCAGTCCTGCGGCCTGACCCAGGCCGAGGCGGAACTGATGAGCAAGTTGCATCGGGGTTGAAGCCTTCGCCGTTGGCCTGACCCTGGCGCCCTTGGATGGGCGCCACAAGGTTCAGTGACGGGTCGCGATCCAGATCAGCAAGCCGGCCTGGAACATCGCAAAGGCCACCAGGCAGGTGATGGTGAAGCGCAGGCCGGTGTCTTCACGCTTGAATTTGCTCACGCGTTCTTCCTGCTGGCGCAGCTTCACTTCCTGTTCCAGCAGGTTCTGTTCGGCGGTCTGCAGCATCTGCGCCGCTTCGAGTATTTCGACGAATTGCAGTTTTTCGGTGTTCCACGCCGTGCGCAGGTCGCCGACCCGCACGTCCTTGTAGCTGCCCTTGAGGTGCAGGGGGGCATCCGCGTATTCGACTTCGTAACCCTGGACTTTCAGGAAGTGATCGCGGCGCAGGCGGGTGTCTTCGTTCAAGGCGTCCTTGTTTTGCAGGGTGGCGCCATCGACCACGTAATGTGAGCCTTTCTTCTGGGCCCAGATCGCGGCCTGGGCGGCCAGGAAACGTCCGATACCGCGATTCATCGGCTCGACCTGCAAGCCGCTTTCCGGTCCGAAATGCACGCGCTGGGTGCTGTGGTCGACCCACACGTCCAGGTGGTTCTGTTCCTTGCGCACCCGTTGTCCCGGCAGCTGGATCTCCAGGCGCAGCAGGCTGCGTTCCTTGCTATGGCGCTCGGCGTAGCCGAACTGGACAAACCGCAGGGGGCGGGCGCCGGTGCTGCGCTCGGTGGGCAGGGGCGCCAGGCGCAGCAGCTTGAAGTGCTCGGCCTGGACGTCCGCCCACGGCAGCTCCACGGGCGGGGCCTCGGCGGCTTCGGCGGTGTTTTCGGTTGAGGCTTGGGGTTCAGTCATTCGGCAAGATCCTGTCCGTATCCAGCTTGCCGGTCACAATATCGGTACCGGCAATGACTTATCGGCCGTTTTTGGCAGGACTGGAGCAGAAAGTGCCCTTGGGCCTGGCACCGGTCCTGTAGCGGTCTTGAGGGCCTCTTCGCGGGCAAGCCCAGCTCCTACAGTCCAGTGTCGAACACAAATTTTACACACGACACTGAACTGTAGGAGCTGGGCTTGCCCGCGAAGCTTTTGACGCCCTCAAGCCGGGCCTCAGTGATGCGGCAGCCCGTCGATAAAGGCCAGGATCCGGCTGCCCAGTTCGGCGGCCAGAGGCAGTTGCGGGTCCTTGTAGGAGGCCAGCTGGCTCTTGATATCTTCGGGGACGATACGCAGCACGTGGTTCATGCCGTCAATCAGCGCCAGCTGCGCGTCCGGCTTGGCGGCCTTGAGCGCCTCGGCATCGCCGACGCCGACCTGGATGTCGTTGCGGCCCTGGACGATCAGTGCGGGTATCTTCAGGCGGGCGAAAGCCGCCGCCGGGTCCTGGCGAAACAGGCTGATCAGGTAGGGCTGGACGCTGGGACGGAAAATCGGCATCAGCGGCGCGGGGATATCGTTGTCCAGGTGCCCGGCCTTGAGGCTGTCGAGCAGAGCGTTGGCCCGCAACATCAAGGCCGGCGGCAGGTTATTGGCCAGTTGCTGGCGGACCACGCTGTCGACCGGGCGGCCGCTGCCGGCGACGCTGATCAGCGCCGCGACGTCCAGCTTGGGCGCCGCCAGGGTGGCGATCAATGCGCCCTCGCTGTGGCCGAGCAGGATCAGTGGCCCGAAACGCGGGTCGGCCTTGAGCTTTTCGCCCCAGGCCACCACATCCGCCGTATATCCCTCGATACTCAGGGTTCGCTCGTCGGGTGCGGCCGCCAGGCTGGCGGCCACGCCACGCTTGTCGAAGCGCACGCTGGCAATATTGTGACTGGCCAGTACCCCGGCCAGGCGCTTGAGGCTGTCGGTGCGACCGCCATCGGGATTGTTGCCATCGCGATCGGTGGGGCCTGAGCCGGACACGATCAACACCACGGGTACCGGTGCGTCGGAGCGCGGCAGCAGCAACGAGCCGAACAGCTCGCCGCTGCCGGTGTCCAGGGTGATCGGTTGTTGTAGCAGCACGGAGGCTTGGGCAAAACCGCTGAACAGGGTCAGGGCCATCAGAATCAATCGCAGCATTATCACGCCATTATCTACAGAGTGTCGGTTCGACTCGCCATCGAGGATAAGGTTCGAGGATGAACTACGGGGATAGCCCGCGTATACTGCCACGCTTGATCTAGACTCGATTCGCGGAGCGCCCTGCATGTCCGGCAATACTTACGGCAAGCTGTTCACTGTCACCACCGCAGGCGAAAGCCATGGCCCGGCGTTGGTCGCCATTGTCGACGGCTGCCCTCCGGGCCTGGAGTTGTCCCTGGACGACCTGCAGCGCGACCTCGACCGCCGCAAGCCGGGCACCAGCCGCCACACCACCCAGCGCCAGGAAGCCGACGAAGTGGAGATCCTCTCCGGGGTTTTCGAAGGCCGTACCACCGGCTGCGCCATCGGCCTGCTGATCCGCAACACCGACCAGAAGTCCAAGGACTACTCGGCGATCAAGGACCTGTTCCGCCCGGCCCACGCCGACTACACCTATCACCATAAATACGGTGGGCGCGATTATCGCGGCGGCGGCCGCAGTTCCGCCCGGGAAACCGCCATGCGCGTGGCGGCCGGTGCCATCGCGAAGAAATTCCTCGCCAGCCAGGGCATCGTTATCCGTGGCTACATGAGCCAGCTGGGCCCTATCGAAATCCCGTTCAAGACCTGGGACTCGGTGGAGCAGAATGCCTTTTTCTGTCCCGATCCGGACAAGGTGCCTGAGCTTGAAGCCTATATGGACCAGTTGCGGCGCGACCAGGATTCGGTCGGTGCGAAGATCACCGTGGTTGCCGAAGGCGTGATGCCGGGCCTCGGCGAGCCGATCTTCGACCGCCTGGATGCGGAACTGGCCCATGGGCTGATGAGCATCAACGCGGTCAAGGGGGTCGAGATCGGTGCCGGTTTTGCCTGCGTGGCCCAGCGCGGCACCGAACATCGCGACGAACTGACCCCGGAAGGTTTCCTCAGCAACAACGCCGGCGGCATCCTTGGCGGGATTTCCTCCGGCCAGCCGATTGTCGCGCACCTGGCCCTCAAACCGACCTCGAGCATCACTACGCCGGGACGCTCCATCGATATCCATGGCAACCCGGTGGACGTGATCACCAAGGGCCGTCATGACCCTTGCGTGGGCATCCGTGCCACCCCGATCGCCGAAGCGATGATGGCGATCGTACTGATGGACCACCTGCTGCGTCACCGCGGGCAGAACGCGGACGTGCGGGTCGGCACACCGGTACTGGGCCAGTTGTAATGCCGGGGGCGCCGCTCCCTTACTGGCGGTTGTCCAGTTTCTACCTGTTCTACTTCGCCTTGCTGGGAGCGACGGCGCCGTTCCTGGCGCTGTACTTCCACCATCTGGGGTTTGCCCCGGCGCGGATTGGCGAGCTGGTGGCGATTCCCATGCTGATGCGCTGCGTGGCGCCGAATATCTGGGGCTGGCTGGGTGACTACACGGGCCGGCGCCTGGCGATCGTGCGCTTCGGCGCGGTCTGCACCTTGCTGGCGTTTTCGCTGATCTTCTTCGACAAGAGCTACGCCTGGCTGGCGCTGGTCATGGCCCTGCATGCGTTTTTCTGGCACGCGGTGCTGCCACAGTTCGAAGTCATCACCCTGGCCCATCTGAAGGTCCAGGGCCAGGCGGCACGTTACAGCCAGATCCGCTTGTGGGGTTCCATCGGTTTCATCCTCACGGTGGTGGCACTCGGACGCCTGTTCGAGGCCCTGAGCCTGGATATCTACCCGGTGGCCATTGTGCTGATCATGACCGGTATCGTCCTGAGCAGCGCCTGGGTGCCCAATGCCCAGCCGCCGAGCCAGGGCCCGAGAGTGCCTGGCGAAGGTTTTCTGCGACAGTTGCGCCGCCCCGGGGTGTTGGCGTTCTATGCCTGTGTCGCGCTGATGCAGATGAGCCATGGTCCTTACTACACCTTCCTGACCCTGCACCTGGAAAGCCTCGGCTACACGCGTGGGCTGATCGGCATGCTCTGGGCTCTGGGGGTGGTGGCGGAAGTGCTGATGTTCCTGGCCATGAGCCGGGTCCTCGCGCGCTTTTCGGTCCGTCGGGTGCTGCTGGCCAGTTTCCTCCTGGCCGCCGTGCGCTGGCTGCTGCTGGGCGCGTTGGCCGATCACCTGGCGGTGCTGTTGTTCGCCCAGGTGCTGCACGCGGCGACCTTTGCCAGCTTTCACGCCTCTGCCATTCATTTCGTGCAACGTAGCTTCGGCGCGCGCCAGCAAGGCCAGGGGCAGGCGTTGTACGCTGCACTGGCCGGTACGGGCGGGGCTTTGGGCGCGCTGTACGCCGGTTATAGCTGGAACAGCCTGGGGCCGGCCTGGACCTTCAGCATCGCCAGCCTCGCGGCCCTGGCCGCGGCCATTATCATTGCCACACGCATGGAGGAGGAGCGGCCATGAACCTGACCCGTGAACAATTGAGCCTGGAGATCATCGAGGCCGGGCGCTTTCTGTATGGTCGCGGCTGGTCGCCGGCCACCAGCAGCAACTATTCGACCCGCCTGTCGGCCAGCCAGGCGCTGCTGACGGTGTCCGGCAAGCACAAGGGGCAGTTGGGCCCGGACGATGTGCTCGCCACCGACCTGGCGGGCAACAGCCTGGAGCCGGGCAAGAAGCCCTCGGCCGAAACCCTGTTGCACACCCAGCTCTATACCTGGCGCGGGGAGATCGGCGCGGTGTTGCACACCCATTCGGTGAATGCCACGGTGTTGTCGCGGATGACGCCCGGCGAGTTCATCGAGTTCGAAGACTATGAGCTGCAAAAGGCTTTCTCCGGGGTCACGACCCATGAGTCCCGGGTGCGGGTACCGATCTTCGATAATGACCAGGATATTGCGCGGCTGGCAGCCAAGGTGCAGCCTTGGCTCGAGGTGCATCCCGATTGCGTCGGTTATCTGATTCGCGGGCACGGTCTCTACACCTGGGGGGCGCGCATGAGCGACGCCCTGCGCCAGATCGAAGCGTTCGAGTTTCTCTTTGAATGTGAGTTGAAAGTCCGTTCGCTGCGGTCTTCCTGAATATCGGTTTTTGCACGAACTGTTGATTATCTGATTATCCGGCGCGTCGGACCGGCCTCCAGAGCAGGTCGACGCAGAGCCCAGTCGAGGAATAGAGTCCCATGAGCAGCCTGTCCGTCTATCACGTTTCAAGCCCGGACCTCCCGAACAAGGTCCTGACCCACGTCGACGACATCGCTTCGACCCTGGCCGAGCAAGGGGTGCGTTTCGACCGTTGGCAAGCTGCCGCGCCGATTCAGCCCGGTGCCAGCCAGGAAGAGGTGATCGCCGCCTACCAGGTACAGATCGACCGTCTGATGACCGAGCGCGGCTACATCACCGTCGACGTCGTCAGCCTGAACAGTGATCACCCGCAGAAGGCTGAGTTGCGCGCCAAGTTCCTCGACGAGCACCGGCATGCCGAAGACGAAGTGCGTTTCTTCGTTGCCGGTCGCGGTCTGTTCTCCCTGCACATCGGCGAGTATGTCTACGCCGTGCTCTGTGAAAAGAACGACCTGATTTCGGTACCGGCCGGTACGCCGCACTGGTTCGATATGGGCGAACACCCACATTTCGTCGCCATTCGCCTGTTCAACAACCCCGAAGGCTGGGTCGCCCAGTTCACCGGCGAGGACATCGCCAACCGTTTCCCGCGTCTCGAAGACTGAGTCCGCCATTCCACCCAGAAGGATCCGACATGCCGATCAAAGCCATCCTCACGGATATCGAAGGCACCACCAGTGCGGTGAGCTTTGTCTTCGACGTGCTGTTTCCCTACGCGGCCGGGCATTTGCCGGATTTTGTCCGGCAACACGCCGAGCGCCCGGAGGTGGCGGTGCAACTGGGGGCGGTGCGGCTGGACAGCGGTGAGCCGGCGGCGGATGTCGAGCGGGTGATCGAGATTCTCCTCGACTGGCTTGCCGAGGACCGCAAGGCCACGCCGCTCAAGGCCTTGCAAGGCATGGTCTGGCAGCAGGGTTATGAAGCCGGTCAGCTCAAGGGGCATGTGTACCCGGATGCGGTCCGGGCGCTGCAGGACTGGCACGGGCAGGGCTTGGCGCTGTATGTGTATTCCTCGGGCTCGATCCAGGCACAGAAGCTGATCTTCGGCTGTTCCGAGGCCGGTGACCTGTCGCCCTTGTTCAGCGGTTATTTTGATACCACCTCGGGACCCAAGCGCGAAGTCCAGTCTTATCGACATATCAGCGAAGCCATCGGTTGCCCGGCAAGCCAGATCCTGTTCCTCTCGGATATCGTCGAAGAACTCGATGCCGCCCGCCAGGCTGGCATGCTGACCTGCGGCCTGGCGCGCGACGGTGGAGAACTGCCCGGCCACCCGAACGTGAGCAGTTTTGCCGAGATTGATCTGGCGACACTTTAGGTTAAACAGAGCATGGACGGTCGTCTTGATTAAAACTTGAGTCGGCCTTGTGTGTTTTAAGTTGTAGGAAATTGCCTGTTGAAATGTCGGGCATCCCTGTTTGTGTTTGTGGTTGCTTGTTAAATCCCCTTTCTGTGTAACTCTCTGTTTTTTGATGGGTGTTTGTCTGTGGCTAAGAAGCATTGGTCACGGCAGGGAGATCTATTGAAACCAGAGGGAGAAACAATCATGAACGTTCCCGAAATGCTGGGTGCCGATGTCGTGCGCAGAGTTTCTTGCAGGGTGGTCGATATTGCCGATTCGCGAGGGCGGAATAAACAGGATTTTATTCAATCCTCCAAGGCACCGTCCCACGTTGTCGTCCTGCCCGCGCTGGACAAGCCCCGCCGGTGCCGGTTGTCAAAGAGCAAAACCTTGAGCGAAAAGGAACTGGAAGTGTTGCGCTGGGCGCGGGCGGGCAAAACCGTCTGGGAAATCAGCGTTATTCGCGATGTTTCCGAAGCCACGGTCAAGTTTCATCTGCGCAATATCTATCACAAACTGGGTGTGAGCAATCGGGCGCATGCCGTGGGAGAGGCGGTTAATCGTGGCTTGGTGTGAGAGGGTGCAGGCAAGTTGCATGGCACCCGTGGAAGGGCTGCCGGGAGAGTCCGACAGGCTTCAACGGGGTGCTTGTGGTTTTCTGCTTACTGACTTACTGATAGGTCGGCAGTGCGAAGCGGTTCTGGCTTTGCAACAGTGCGATCGACGGTAGTTCACCGGGCTCGCTGGCGAGGTCGCGGCGAATGGCGCTGATCACCCAGGTGAGTTGTTCCGCGGTGTGTAATTGCGCGTAGGAAACCGAGCGCCGGACTTGCTTGCCGTCGCTGGCCTGCAGGGTCAGCAGGATGCCGCCATCCGGACGCGCTTGGGTCGTGACCTTGTAGTTGGAAAATACCGAAGCAAACTTTTCCTGGATCAGGCTCATGTCTATGGACTCCTTTAGCTCATGTAGGGCATGGAGTCATAGGTGCAGTGATTGTGCCAGCATGGGATTTTAAAAAATTACTTATAAAACAATAAGTTATGTTTTTGTTGGTTTTACGCGGTCGTGCATTTTGCAAGAAAGGCCATCGTGCATCCTGCATTTTGCCGATGTCTGGTCGTTTGGCGCAGGCCTGGCGCCGGACCTCCCGCTGGCTTTTATTGATTGTCTCTATGGAAGCGCTTGAAAAATAGGGCATGACAGCGAGCAGGAGGCTCGGGAAACTGGAGTCCTTTACAGCCCTGTCCAAGCAACGCCAAGGAGCGCTCCATGTCCGACCAGGCCCGACAAATGACCGAAGACCAAGCCGCCGAGTTCGCCGAACAGGTGTTCGATGTGGCGCGCAAGGGCGATGCGCCGATGCTTGCGGCCCTGTTGAGCAAAGGCCTGCCGCCGAACCTGCGTAACCACAAGGGCGACACTTTGCTGATGTTGGCCAGTTACCACGGGCATGCCGATGCGGTGCGTGTGTTGCTGGAGCACAAGGCTGATCCGCAGATACAAAACGATAACGGCCAGAGCCCGATTGCCGGCGCGGCGTTCAAGGGCGACCTGGAGATGGTCAGGTTGCTGATCGAAGGCGGGGCCCAGGTCGAGGGGACGTCGAAGGACGGCCGCACGGCGCTGATGATGGCGGCGATGTTCAATCGCACCACGATTGTCGATTACCTGCTCAGCCAGGGCGCCGATCCCCGGGCCCAGGACGCCAACGGCGTCACCGCATTGGCCGCGGCACAGACCATGGGCGCCCAGGACACGGCGGCGCAGTTGCAGAAAATCCTCGGCTGACGCACTGCTGCAAATACCACGCGGCGGCCATGCTCACTTTTTCGTTGGCTTGCTGCTGCCGGGTATGTGCAGGTAGGACATCACGCTTTCCGTGAGTTCGGTTGCCAGTTTCACGGCTTCCTTGTTGCGCGCCATCACCCCGGCTACCAAGCCTTCGATCAACGCTAGTACCGCGATGTTGGAACTGGTCAACACGGCGTGGTCGGCCGGGGCAAAGAGCACGTGCTGGGCGATGCCGGTCAGCGGCGAGGCCGGCGAGTCGGTGATGGCCAGCACCGTGGCGCCACGCTCGTGGGCAAACCGCGAGAGTTGCAACGTATCCAGGGAATAGCGTGGCAGCGAGATCGCCAGGAGGATGTCCTGGTCGGTAATGGCGGCCAGTCGATAAGCGGCGTTTTCGTTACCGCCCTCCATGCTGATGGCGGTCGCGTCGGCGCAGAAGGGCATCAGGGTCGAAGCCGCGAGGCCGGCCATGTAGACGCTGTTGCCAAACCCGAGGATGTAGATCTTGCGGGCCTGGGTCAGGCAGGTGACAAAGGCTTCGAAGGTCTCGGGGTGGTTGTTGGTGCCGGTGGTGCCGAGGTTACCAATGGCACTCTCGATCTGCTCATGCAAGCCGAAGGCGCCACCGGGGCGGTGCGCCAGTTCGTTGCGCAGTTTGTCCACCGGCGACACCATCTGCTGCAAGGTCGCCACCAGCTCGGCTTTCATACCGGTGTAGCCACCCAGGTTCAGCGCCTTGGCCAGGCGGTTGACCGCGGCGGGCGAGGTGGCGGTGGCCTGGGCCATCTCCTCGATGGTCAGGGTCGCGGCTTTCAACGGATGGCGCAGGATGAAGTCGGCCACCTTGCGCAACGAGGGCTGCAGGTCGGCAACGATTTCCGCCAGTTTGCGCATGACCGGTGCGGCATAGACCGTAGTGTTTTTCGAGGGGGTCGGCATATCCGGCTCAACAGGTTCTGGGGGTGGAAGGGCGGGTGCCAGTGTATCCGAAGCCGGCCGTCGACGTGCGGGGCCGGCAATGGTCGGGGCGTCAGGCGGCGGCTATTTCAAGCTGCCGCAGAGGAATTGCCGGAGACGTTCGGACTGGGGCCCCCGCAGCACTTCGCGCGGGTTGCCGCGTTCTTCGACCTGGCCTTTGTGGAGGAATACCAACTGGTTGGAGACCTCCCTGGCGAAGCCCATTTCATGGGTCACCACGACCATGGTGCGACCTTCCAGGGCCAGGTCCTGCATGACTTTGAGCACTTCACCGACCAGCTCCGGGTCGAGCGCCGAAGTGGGTTCGTCGAAGAGCATCACTTCCGGTTCCATGGCCAGGGCCCGGGCTATCGCCACACGCTGCTGCTCGCCGCCGGACATGTGCGCCGGATAGGCGTTCAGGCGGTGTCCCACGCCGACCTTGTTCAAGTAGTGTTCGGCCTTTTCCCGGGCTTCTTTCCTGGACACACCGAGGACCTGCACAGGGGCCTCCATGACATTTTCAACGGCGCTCATGTGCGACCACAGGTTGAAGTGCTGAAACACCATGGCCAGTCGCGAACGCATGCGTTGCAGTTGCTTCGGCTCGGCGGCCTTGAGCCCGCCCGAGGCGTTGGCCACCAGCTTGAGCTGTTCACCATTGAGCCGTATCTGACCGGCATTGGGTTGTTCAAGCAAATTGATGCAGCGCAGGAAAGTGCTTTTACCGGAGCCGCTGGAGCCGATGAGGCTGATCACATCACCGGCTTTTGCCTCCAGCGACACGCCCTTGAGCACTTCGTGAGCACCGTAGCTTTTGTGCAGGTCCTGAATTTCAAGTTTGTTCATGCTGTGTTCACTCTGCTGAAGTCAGTCGCTGAGCAAGCGACCTTGGCGAATAGGGGTACGACCGGCGACTTTCGCCAGCCACAAGCCGGGTTGGGCGAAACGCAGACGTTCGCGGGCATAGAGAATGCCGTCGGTGCTGGCGGTCACCACGCTGCGCTGGTCGGTCACGGGGTCGATGACTTCGAACAGCGGGTCGCCGACCTTGACTCGCGCACCCAGCGGCTGCAGGAAACTGACCACGCCGGGGTGTGGCGCGTAGGCATATTGCGCTCCAGCGAACGGAGTGGCTTCACAGCAGAGGGCGGGCGCGGCCGGCCATTGACCGCTGATCAGGCCCTGTTCGGCCAGGTAGCCGAGGATCTGCTCGGCGCTGGCGATGCAGGGCTCGCGATCGGTGTCGGCCATACCTCGCAACTCAACGGTCGTGGCTATGCAGGCGAGGGGGATATTGGCCAGTGGGAAGCGTTTGGCCAGTTGCACCCAAGGGCTGGCACAGGCTTCGTCAAAGGCATTGCCGCCGGCATCCTCGGCCAGCAGGGCGGCTCCGGCGCCGAGGCGCGCGGCCAGGGAACACAGGCGCGACCAGTTTTGCGGCAGGGCGTAGAGCAGCATGATCGACTCGAAGTCGCAGTGCAGGTCGAGCACCACATCGGCATCACAGGCATGGCGCAACAACTGGCGACGCAAACCGTCAAGTTCCGAGGTGGCCGGGGGCAGATGCTCGATAACCGTGAGCATGGCGCGACGAATCAGTCCGACGTTGGTCACGGCGTCCGCGCCCAGTTGGCCTTCCAACTGCCGGGCCACGGCGTCGGTCAGTTGCGGGAAGTCGCGATTGAAGTTGCTGCCGCTGGAGAACTCGAAGCGACCCTGATGGGTGGCCTGGAACATCTGCCCGATGCCGATGGGGTTCGCCATGGGTACCAGTTCGATCACACCGATCAAGCGCCCCTGGTCTTCCAGTTCACGCAGGCGGCGCTTGAGCTCGACGGCGACGCGCATGCCGGGCAGTTCGTCGGCGTGCAGGGAGGCCTGGATGTAGGCCTTGCGCGAGCCGCTGCCGAAGCGAAACAGTGACAGCTGGCGCTCGGTGCCCGTGGCGCTCCAGGGCAGGACGTAGTTGATCTGCTGCATGGGGGTTCCTTAGTGCTTGCGTGGCGCCAGATACGCCAGCCAATGGCGCTCGGCCAACTTGAACAGACGCACGAGGGCGAAGGTCATGGCCAGGTAGATCAGGCCGGCGGTGATAAAGGCTTCGAAGGGCAAATAGAAGCGCGCGCTGACGGTGCGCGCCGCGCCGGTGATATCGACGAGGGTGACGATCGACGCCAGGCTGGTGGTTTGCAGCATCATCAGCACTTCGTTGCTGTACTGCGGCAGCGCGCGGCGCAAGGCCGAGGGCAGGAGAATGCGTCGGTACAGGGTCATGCGCGACATGCCCATGGCCCGGGCGGCCTCGACTTCGCCGCCGGGTGTCGACTTCAGGCTGCCGGCGAGCAACTCTGCGCTGTAGGCACTGGTGTTGATTGCAAAGGCCAGGCAGGCGCAAAAGGTCGCGCTCGACAGATAGGGCCAGAGCAGGCTCTGGCGGACTGCTTCGAACTGCGCCAGGCCGTAGTAGATGAGGAACAATTGCACCAGCATCGGCGTGCCGCGGATCACGTAGGTGTACAGCCAGGCCGGGAAGTTGAGTAGCGGCGAGCGGGAGACCCGCAGCAGCGCCAGGGGGATGGCCAGCATCAGGCCCAGGGCCAGGGAGATCAGCAGCAGCTTGAGGGTCAGCAAGGCCCCCCCGAGATACAGCGGCAGGTTTTGCCAGATCAGGTTGTAATCGAGAATCATCGGTGGCTCTCCACTTACAGCTCGACGGCTTTGATGCCGACCGAATAGTGTTTTTCCAGATAACGCAGCACCAGCAGCGACAGGCTGGTCAGCATCAGGTAAAGCGCCGCCACGGCGAGGAAGAAGGTGAAGGGTTCGTGGGTGGCATCGGCGGCGTTCTTGGCCTTGAACATCATGTCCTGCAGGCCGATCACCGAGATCAGCGCGGTGGACTTGGTCAGCACCAGCCAGTTGTTGGTGAAACCGGGAATGGCGAAGCGAATCATCTGTGGCAGCAGGATCCGCCGGAACACCTGCAGGCCACTCATGCCATAGGCCATCCCGGCCTCGCCCTGGCCGCCGGGAATGGCCATGAAGGCACCGCGAAAGGTTTCCGAGAGATAGGCGCCGAAAATGAAGCCCATGGTGCAGACACCGGCCATGAAGGGGTTGATGTCGATGTAGTGGGTGTAGCCGAGTGCAAGAGCCAGGCGATTCACCAGATCCTGACCGCCATAGAAAATCAGCAGAATCAGGACCAGGTCGGGGATGCCGCGGATAAGGGTGGTGTAACCCTCGCCCAGCATCGCCAGCCATTTGAGCGGGGATAACCGAAAGGCGGCACCGATCAGACCCAGGACAATGGCCATGGCCATCGCACTCAGGGCCAGGTTGAGGGTCAGCCAGGCACCCTCGAGGATGCTCGATCCGTAACCGTGGAGCATGATGAAACTCCTCGCCCGAAGCGCCGTCGGGCGCGCGGGACAAGTGGGAGAAGGGCGCCCGCGGCAAGCCGGCGCCAAGGTCACGGGAAGGTTTACTCGCCGTAGATATCGAACGCGAAGTACTTGGCCTGTATCTGCTGGTACTTGCCATTGGCGCGGATCGCATCGATGGCCGCGTTCAGGCGCGCGGCGTTCGCGGTGTCACCCTTGCGCAGGGCGATACCGGCGCCCCGGCCGAAGTATTTCGGGTCGTTGATGTCGCGGCCGACCAGCGCGAAGCCTTTACCCGCCGGGGTTTTGATAAAGCTCTCGTCGGTGTTGACGATGTCGGCGAGGGTGGCGTCCAGGCGACCCGACGCCAGGTCAAGAAAGGCCTCGTTCTGTGAGGAATAGCGCACGATCTCGACGCCGGCTTTCTCCAGTTGTTCGGTGGCGAAGCGGTCGTAGGTGGAGGAGCGCTGCACGCCGACCTTCTTGCCCTTGAGATCCACCAGCGGATCGTTGATCAGGCTGCCGGCCTTCATCGCGAACTTGCCTGGGGTGTGGTAGTACTTTTCGCTGAAGTCGACGGATTTCAGGCGGTCGTCGGTGATCGACATCGACGACAGCACCGCATCGATCTTGCGCACCTTGAGCGAGGGGATCATCCCGTCGAACTCCTGGATCACCCATTGGCACTTGACCTTCATTTCATCGCACAGGGCATTGCCGATGTCGTAATCGAACCCCCCGAGGTTGCCTTCCGGGGTCTTGTAGGAGAAGGGTGGGTAAGCGGCTTCGATACCGATACGCAGACTGTCCTCGTCGGCATGGGCCAGGATGCTGAAGGCGCAGAGGGCCAGGGCACCTAGAAGTCCTGTCTTGTTCATATTGTTGACTCCCGTTGTTTGTGAAGTGTGGGCGAGGTGCCGTCCGGATTGGCGTGGCGGGTAGCTCCGCCTGATCTTGTCGCGGCTATAAATGACATGTTTTATTTCATAAATCAATTTTATGAAAATAAAAATGCCAAATGGTGCCATGGTGATACCGTTCGCCAGCCCGTCGACAGGGATTCAGGCGCGGATGGACCGGCTTCAGGGGGAATTGGTGTATTCTTCGCGGCCGTCATTTTCTCCTCTGCAGGACCTGTCCATGAAAACCGCCCTCGTCGAACTCATCAGCAAAATCAGCTCCGGCTGCATGAGCGAGGCCGAAATCCTGCAGATCGCCGATGAAGCAGCCCAGGCCTACGCCGACCAGGCCGGTTTCCTGGCGGCCAATCCGGACATCAACTACGACGACAGTTTTCCGATTCCCCTGGGCGAGTGGGTGGTGGTCGGTAGCCTGCCCGAGACCGTGCTGTTCCAGGCCGACACCTACATGGACCTGTTCGCCCGGATCGTCGAGTCCTTCGGCAAGGACGTGCCTTTCAATATCAAGCCCAAGCAGCTGGCCAAGGTCGAGGCCTTGACCGCCTTGAACCGTATCCAGGTCCAATTGAGCAGCATGAACCCGGAGATGGGCGGCTACGTACTGGTGAACTTCAGCCAGTTGCTCGACGACGAACTGCAGGCGGTGCTGGTCTACGGCAATGACCTGCCGCGAGTGCTGGCCCTGTGTGGAGAGGTCGGGATTGCCGCCGCGCCCTCCCTGGAAGCCCTGAGAGTCGCGCTGCACGTCTGAGTCGCCGCGGTTGAACGCGCAGCAATAAAGTGAACCCTGGCGGCGGCCGGCTATCCTATGGGGGCAGATCCTCATCTAGGAGCAAGACCATGGGTTCCACTTTCAACGGCCTGATCGGCCTGATCATCCTGGCGCTGGATATCTGGGCCATCCTCAATGTGCTGAAAAGCGGCGCCGAAACCGGGATGAAGATCCTCTGGATCCTGCTGATCATCCTGCTGCCGGTACTCGGCCTGATCATCTGGGCCATCGCCGGGCCGCGTGGCAATCTGCGCTAGTGGCGGTCAAATGCGCGCTTGAACAAGGTGCCACCCTGGCAGAGGGGGCACATTCTGGTTGCGTCTCGGAAATTGCCTACGATTTTGGTTGTAGGGGGCTGATGGTATTTACACGGATGAAGTCCTAGGGTTCGAGCAGGGTAAAAAGCTTGGAAGCTTTGCCCCCAGGTCTCTTCTCTGGCTTCAAGGGAGGACCTGTCCCGAAACCCTACGCTAAAGGATTAGCCCATGCAGGAGATGAGTATGGAACAGGCCCAGCTTGAGAAAACCCATGTCGAGATTGCCAAGCTTATCGCCGAGCAACGCAAGCTCAATGCCGAGGCGGGGAAGATGACCCGTGAAACGTTCTGGTACCCGGTCGCGATTGCCATTGGCTTTGTCGGTACCGTGTCGACAGTCACCGCACTGCTGATCAAATATCTCGTTCCTTGACCGTGGAAGTCGGCGGCCTTTGTCCCGGGACGATTCGACCTGTCATAGTTCGCAACGTAAAATGCGCGCCTTTCCCGGATTATCGAGGCTATGGCCGCTGGTGCCCATTGCTTGTTCGATAGCCCGCCATGGGCGGGGAACCGTCCGTTGCCACTCGCCTTCACCGGAGCACTTCCCATGAGCAATACGCCTGAAACCCACTACCAGGAAACCCTCTACGAAGGCTACGGCCAGCGCTTTCGCATGGACAAGCTGCTGCACGAAGTGCGCACCGGGCACCAGCACCTGGTGATCTTCGAAAACGCCCGCATGGGCCGGGTCATGGCCC
Source organism: Pseudomonas gingeri (assembly GCF_013385425.1). Taxonomy (GTDB): domain Bacteria; phylum Pseudomonadota; class Gammaproteobacteria; order Pseudomonadales; family Pseudomonadaceae; genus Aquipseudomonas; species Aquipseudomonas gingeri_D. The sequence goes on from NZ_JACAQA010000005.1 coordinate 707,683, forward strand.
TGGACGGTGTCATCCAGACCACCGAGGCCGATGAGTTCATCTACCACGAAATGCTCACCCATGTGCCTATCCTCGCCCATGGCAGTGCCAAGCGCGTGCTGATCATTGGTGGTGGTGATGGTGGCATGCTGCGTGAAGTGGCCAAGCATCGCGGCGTCGAGCACATCACCATGGTCGAGATCGACGCCACCGTGGTCGAGATGTGCAAGCAGTTCCTGCCGGAGCACTCCAAGGGCGCGTTCGACGATGCGCGGCTGAACCTGGTGATCGACGACGGCATGCGTTTCGTCGCCACCACCGAAGAAAAGTTCGACGTCATCATTTCCGACTCCACCGACCCCATCGGTCCCGGTGAAGTGCTGTTTTCCGAAAATTTCTACCAGGCCTGCCGTCGCTGCCTGAACGAAGGCGGCATCCTGGTGACCCAGAACGGTACGCCGTTCATGCAGTTGGCCGAAGTGCAGACCACCGCGGGACGCCTGCGCAGCCTGTTCCCGGACTGGCACTTCTACCAGGCCGCGATACCGACCTACATCGGCGGTGCCATGACCTTCGCCTGGGGCGCGACCCACACCGCGTCGCGCAAGTTGTCTCTGGAAACCCTGCGCCAGCGCTTTGCTGGCAGCGGTATTGTCACGCGCTACTACAATCCCGAGATCCATCTCGGTGCGTTTGCCTTGCCGCAATACGTGTTGCAGGCCGTGAACAAACCGAGCAACGACTGATACCGCACTCGCTGGCTCGCGATGATCGTCAACCGGACCGTCGCGAGCCGACTCAAGCCAGCAGGTTCATATCCTGCCGAGCAGTACCAGGATCAGCAGTACGATCAAGACTGTCCCGATCACCCCCGATGGACCATAACCCCAGCTTCTGGAGTGTGGGAAAACGGGCAGGCCACCGACCAGCAGCAGGATCAGGATGACGATCAGAATAAGACTCATGGTGCTTTCCTTGTTCTGTTTTTCGAGACGCTATCGCGCACGTTCAGCTGTTGAATAACAGGCTGCTTGATAAGTCCGACTTGAGCGCCGAGAAGAAAATTCAGTTTTTTTCCGACCTTTCTCGCCCCCTCGTCTTATTGTTTTATTGATCGACCGTTCCCACCTTGGCGGTGTCGAACAATAAAGCTGCGCCTTCCCCCTCAGTCGTCACTTTGCCTGGAGCATTCAGCAATCTGATGGTGCATGGGCCTTCGAGCGTCCTTCGCTACACTGCCGCTCATCGTCCTCAGAACCCACAAGGCATCTGCTATGCACAATCGCATCATGATCACTGGCGCCGGCTCCGGTCTTGGCCGCGAAATCGCACTGCGCTGGGCCCGCGAAGGCTGGCGTCTGGCGCTGTCGGATGTCAGCGAGCCGGGCCTGCTGGAAACCCTCAGGCTGGTGCGCGAAGCTGGCGGCGATGGTTTCACCCAGCGTTGCGACGTGCGCGACTACAGCCAGTTGACGGCATTCGCCCAGGCGTGTGAGGTCAAATTCGGCGGCATCGATGTGATCGTCAACAATGCCGGTGTTGCCTCGGGCGGGTTCTTCAGCGAGTTGTCTCTCGAAGACTGGGATTGGCAGATCGCGATCAACCTGATGGGGGTGGTCAAGGGCTGCAAGGCGTTCCTGCCGCTGCTGGAACAGAGCAAGGGCAAGATCATCAATATCGCCTCCATGGCGGCGCTGATGCAGGGGCCGGCCATGAGCAACTACAACGTGGCCAAGGCTGGCGTAGTGGCGTTGTCGGAAAGCCTGTTGATCGAACTGGCGCAGCAGGAAGTCGGCGTGCACGTGGTCTGCCCGTCGTTTTTCCAGACCAATCTGCTGGACTCTTTCCGCGGGCCTACGCCGGCGATGAAGGCCCAGGTCGGCAAGCTGCTGGAAAGCTCGCCGATCAGCGCGAGCGACATCGCCGACTACATCTATACCCGGGTCGGCCTGGGCGAATTCATGATTCTGCCCCACGAGCAAGGGCGCATGGCTTGGGCCCTCAAACAGAAGAATCCGCAGTTGCTCTATGACGAAATGACCGTGATGGCCGACAAGATGCGGGCCAAGGCCAAACAAGTCCCGCATTGAGCTTGCCCACGGATCGACGGCTGGTTAGGGTTGCCGGCAATGGGCAATCCTGACGAGCGTTTATTGTGATCAACTACCTGTGGTTCTTTCTCGCGGCACTGTTTGAAATCGCCGGATGTTATGCCTTCTGGATGTGGCTGCGCTTGGGCAAGAGCGCCTGGTGGGTCGCCCCGGCGCTGTTGAGCCTGACGCTGTTCGCGCTGCTGCTGACCAAGGTCGAGGCAACCTACGCCGGTCGGGCCTACGCGGCCTACGGCGGTATCTACATCATTGCTTCGATTGCCTGGTTGGGCCTGATCGAGCGTATCCGGCCCCTCGGTTCCGACTGGTTGGGCGCCGCGCTCTGTGTCCTCGGTGCAAGCATCATTCTGTTGGGGCCGCGCTTTTCACCGTCCTGAATCCGGCTCTCTTCGGTAAAATCTCCGACCTGGCTCAGCCAGTAATCTTATTCTGTAGGGCGAGTCGGCCCTGTGGGTCAGGGCCGGCTGATTTGCCGTGCCTGCATTGAAGCTGCTCATCGGGCCGGGCAGTCTTGGGCGCTCATAAACCCTTGAGGATTGAGTGCCATGCTTGTACTGAGCCGCGTCGTCGGCGAGATGATTTCCATCGGCGATAACATCACCGTGAGAATTCTCGCCATTAACGGTAACCACGTTCGTTTCGGTGTCGAGGCACCGAAGAACGTCAATGTGCACCGTGCGGAAATCTACCGTCGGATCCTGACCCAACTGGGGGAGCCGGAGCCTGTCCGCGACTCCGTTGTCTGACGATCAGTCGAAAAACTCTTTCGGCACCGCGTGCCTGGGCAGCAACTGACATTGCTCGCTTTCGAGATCGAAGAGAATCACCGCCTGGCCCTTGCTCAATGCATGGCGTACCCGCAGCACGCGGGTTTCCTGGGGCGTGTCGTCACCGTTGTCGGTACCGTCGCGGCTGACGAAGTCTTCGATCAGGCGGGTGAGGGTGTCGGGTTCGAGTTGGTCGTAGGGAATCAGCATGGAATCGTCTCTGGCGGCTAAGGGGCCTGATGCTACTGTGCCAGGGCCTGTCGGGCTATAACGCCAAGGTGTAATGACAGGCCCCTCGCTCATTTCGTCCCGTTCTGACAGACATAGGCAACAAAAGAATGTTCTCTTCCTGACGGACTGCCAAGGGCAGATCGTTATTGATGAGGAACATCAAAATGAACAATGCAGTACACCCCATCAGGCCGGTTTCGTACGCGGCGTTTACCAGTGCCGGCCGCCGAGCGCTCCTGGGGGGGCTGTTGCTGGGCCTTGGCGGCTGTGTCTCGCCATTGCCGGATCTGGCGCCGCCTCCCGGGCAGATCACCCTGGTCCGCGAGGGCTTTACCCTGACCTATGACTGTGAAAATCGCACGGCGCTCAGGTACGCGTATCAGTTGACCGCCGACAAGGGCAATGCCAAGCGGCCCAGGGGCTTTGAACTGGACCCTGATCTGCCCGCCGGCTGCCCGACGCAATTTTCCACTCGAGGATACAGCGCGGTACCCGGCTGGGACCGGGGGCATCTGGTGCCCTCCAATCAAATGGACCACAGCGGCCTGGCGATTCGCCAGGCCCATTACATGAGCAATATCGTGCCCCAGGCCGCGCGCTTCAACCAGGGGATCTGGGTGCAAACGGAGGAGGTTTCGGAATGCTATCGCGACCTGGCGCCGGTACAGGTCTACGGCGGGGTGATCCACGATAACCCGGCGAATGACTTCTTCCTCGAGTCCCATGGTATCCGCACACCTGATGCCTTCTGGAAAACCATCTTGACCACCGATGCGGATGGCAAGACCCAGGCCATCAGTTGGTACATCCCCAACCAGGCGACGCTTGAGCCGTTGGACCGCTACATCCGCAGCATCGCGGAACTGGAGGCCTTGCTGGGGAGTGACACCGTCGGCATCGAAGCGAGCGACGAGGTCAAGGCGCAGAAACCCGCGCGTACCTGGCCCCGGCCACGCGACTGCGACCAGGGCTGAGCCCCGGTGGCGCGGCGTGTTGCGCGCAGAGGTGTTATCCGGCTATCCGAAAGGATTTTTATTTTTGATTTAACTTACTGATAAATAACAGATTTTTTGAGCGTTTCAAGCTTCGGCAGACTGATACCCTCGATGGAAATGGACGCGGCACTCGAGCATTGTCAGCCCCTGGCGCAATTTGCCGGAGCGCGAGTGGCCCAGGCCTTGGCGGATAACGGCCTGGGGCCTTTGTCTGCCCTGATCAGTCGCGGCGGCGGGCTTTTAAAAAAGGATATTTGAAATGTCAGCTATTCCCAGTTTTGTGCCGTCTGCCCTGGACGAGCAAAGCGAAAACGAAGATGTGATCAATGCCCATGCTCCGCCCTGGTTGTTGGCGGCCCGCCCCGAAGATATCGCGCGCCTGCGCGAGCACCTGCAGCGCAGTCTTTTTTTCAAGGAGGAACTGTCCGAGCGGTTCAAGGACCTGAAACCCGTCCGGGAGTTTTGCGCGTCGGTTCTGGAGCACGCGTTGCTGAGTCGATTCGGGCCGGGCCTGGATATCTACCGGGACCACGTGAAAATTGCCGATCGATGGCCGTCACTGCGCTATCCCATCGAGTCGTCTCAAGTCTTTCCGATGACCTATACCAGTCGCAGTTTGCTGGAGGCCGCGTTGCAGAACTTCGAGGCGGACGAACGCCTCCCTCCAAAATCCCATATAAGCCTGAGTGGCGACCCGAAGCGGGTGCCAAAAGTCAGCCTGGAGGATTTCGTCGAACTGGTGCGCCAGCTTGATCTGGGCCGGGTCTATCAGCATCACCTGTGCCAGGCTTTTCATCTCCAGGGAAGTGAGGGGGAGTCGGCGGATGACGACGAGTTTCGCATTGAGTCCGCCATCGTCCAGCAAAAGAAAGCCGATATGCTGGTGGATGCCTATATCGCTTACATGAAAAAAGACATCGATCAGATTGCCCATCAACAGATCTGCAAGTTGATCGAATGGAATATCGCCGTTGCCCCGGATGGCTCAAGGATGGTGGTCAATGGATTGAAAGTGCTGGGTGTTTCGTTACCGGGTATTTGTCTGTTCACGATGCAGAATGTGCCAGCGAGCGAAACGGCCGCGATGAAGGATCGGGTACTGGTGCATATTCCCAATGATCCACTCACCCGCTTCAAACTCTATGCCTCGCTCGCGGCATTCCACGCCGAACTGCGTAGCCGTCTTTGGCAGCCCTCGTATGAAGCGTTCTTCTGTGGTTTTGTCAGCCAGCGCGATCTGCCGAGGTTCCTGTCGCAGTTGAGGGGGCGCCTGACCCTTGAGACCCGGGATGCCTATGGAAACTTCACCAAGTCCCTGAATCCGTCTGCCGATTTATCGTTGAAGCTGGAGTTGCTGAGCGGCGAGTTGTTTTTTCACCTCTATCGACAACAGATCCTGCGGCTTCAGGACGATGGGCGGGTCGTGGCGGTCCCGACCGAAGATGTTGACGAGGCTGCCCGCGAGGCCAGGAGGCAGTCGCTGTTGGGTCTGGGCATGACCTTGCTCAACCTGGCCGCCTTCGCCAACCCCTGGCTGGGTTTGCTGATGATGGGGGTGGCGGTCGGGCAACTGTTGGCGGAGACCTATGAGGGCTATGAGGATTGGCGGCGCGGTGAGCGTGACGAAGCGATCTCGCACATGATGTCGGTGGCCGAGGACATTGCGACGATGGTGGCCCTGGGTGTGGTCATGCACTGGGGGAGCAAGGCCCTCAAAGGTTTTTTTCAGCGGCCCTCGGACTTTTTTGACAGCCTGCTGCCGATCAAGTCGAGCGATGGTCGCTACCGGCTGTGGCAGGCCGACCTGCGCGCCTATCGCCATGATGTCCCCGAACTGGAGGAAAGAGGGCTGGACCCTGAAGGTTTTTACCTGGGGGACGATGCTGGCGATGGACACCGTTATCTGGATATCGCCGGCGAGCCTTACCGGGCCTACCGGGATAAGGCTTCCGGGGCCTGGCGTCTGTGCCATCCGAACCGTGGGTCGGCTTACGAACCCTGGCTTGAGCACAATGGCGCCGGGGCCTGGAGGCTGGCTCACGAATGGCCTTTACAGTGGCACGATCCGGTTCACCTGCTGCGTCGCCTGGGGCCTGACGTGCGGTTTTTGAGTGATAAAAACCTCGAGGAGATCCTGTCGATTCATCGACTCGACGAATCGCTATTGCGTCGCCTGCATATGAATAATGCCAAGCTCCCGGCTTCCCTGATGGACTCGATACAGCGCTTCAGGTTGGACAATGAATTGAGCTGGCTGCTGGTGCCGTCCACCGCGCCGAGATCGGCCGCGGCACGTGTGCTCGACCTGAAGCTGCAGATTCTGCCCAGCCTCGAGAGCTGGCCCCGGAATCGCACGCTCATGTTGCTGGACGATGCAGGCAAGCCGCTCAAGGAGTACGGGGCGGATCTGACAACGCAACCGATGCGGCTCATGCTCCGCTCCAGGGACATCGAGGCGGATGGATTGGCGATGGTCCTGGACAAACTGACACTCCAGGAGCAGCGGATGCTGCTCGGTCCGGGGGCGGATCCCGACCAGACGTCGGCGCTTCTGGAAGGGCTGCTGCGCACCCATGTACGCGAACAGCGCCCCACGGTGTTCCAGCGCCTCTACCGTTTGTGCTGCGTGACCAATGTCGGCTTGCCGATGAGCCTCAGGCAAGGCTTTGCCGATTTACCGGACGGGGTCTTGCGTGAAATCCTGGGACAGACGGACGACGTACTGAAAGGGCGCTTGAGCCTTGGCGGGCGTCTGCCCTTGGAATTGATTGAAAAGGCCGGCGAAAGCAGGCGTGAGATTCGAGTCAATCACGCGCTGGACGGTGGTTTTCTCAAAAAAACGGGCGATCTGGATGGCGCCAGGTTGCAGTTGCCCCTCCTGAAAACGATGGTTGGGTGGCCGGCGGATGTGCGCTGGGAGATTCGCCAGGAGCGCTTCGACGGACGCCTGTTGTTCAAGATGGGCGATGACGACTTGCCCCGGCGCCGGGTTCTGGTCAGGACTGCACAGAGCTATCAAGCCTTTGATAATGAGGGCCTGAGCCTGGGGCCGCTGGTCAATGGGCCCCAGGCCCTGAGCTCGGCGGTATTGAGCGGCTTGCGGGTGAGCGAGCGCGAGGCGATGGGGGTCAAGCTGGGCGAGGCCGACTTGCTGCACCAGTTGCTGATGTCCAAGATCCTGCTGCGTCCACGGGCTGAGCTCGAAGAGATACTCGGCCTGCCGCCACGCAAGCCAGGAACGCGTTCGCCGACATGGCGCGACAGCTATATGGGCGGTTGCCTGCGTGTCAGGCGTGGCATTGTCCATGGCTCGCGACGCGGGTTACGCCGGTTGACCCGGCTGTATCCAGACCTCTGCGAGGCGGAGGCGCGCAATCTCTATTTTTCTTTTGGCGATGATCCTCTTGAGGTCAGAGCTCGGCTCCAGGCGCTCGAAGAGGAGCTCCGGCAACTGCGCTCGACCCTGGCCGATTGGCGAGGAGGGCAGACGGTGAGGGCGCATGCCTGGTTGGGAGGCATGGCCGAGAGCCGTGAACAGGCGGCCGAGATCATCGAGCGTTGCTGGCGACGGCAGACACCGGCTACCTACAACGAAAATGGCGCGGCCATCGGTCACAGCCTGAGCCTGGCGGGCTTGCGCGTCGACAGCCTGCCAAGTTTGCCCACCGGTATCAGTTTTGATCATGTCACCGAGCTTTCGCTGAAGAACATGAGAATCAGTCGGATCCCAGAAGGTTTTCTCGAGCGTTTTCCCAACCTGCGCCTGCTGGAGTTGAATAACAATCGGCTGGAGTACCTGCCGAATGCGATTGCCGATATGAGCCGGCTCAGGGAGCTGTATCTGCAGGACAACCAGATCACCCTGACGCCGAACGCCGTCGGTGTGCTGTCGGGTTTGCACGATCTTGAAACCCTGAACCTGAACGGCAACTTCGATGTCAGCTTGCTGGATGTTGGCCAGATGCCGCGTTTACGCCGCCTGCATCTGCGCGGGACAGGTATCGACGGTTTGCCAGTGGGCCTGTTGACGCGGGTTCGCCTGTACGAGGCGGATCTGCGTGACAACCGGATTCAGGTTGTGCCGAACGCGATCTACACGGCACCTTCGCCGATCAATCGGCGGATCATTCTGCGTAACAACCCCTTGTCGGAGTATCACCAGAACCTGTTGGCCGCCTATCGGGCGCGCACCGGCATTACCTTCGGCATTCCCGATACCGAGTTGGCGTTGGATGACTACAGTGCGCGTCAGCGTTGGCTGGCCGATATCGAGGAGGGCGAGCGCCGCGACAACCTGCGCGACCTGTGGCATGACTTGCGGCAAGAGGAGGGCTCCGGGGAACTGTTCGCGTTGTTGGGACGCCTGGGCAGCAGCGCGGAATATCAGAAGACTCGCGCCGACTTGACGCGACGCGTCTGGGAGGTGCTGGCGGAAGCCGCCGAGAACACCACGTTGCGGCGTGAGCTGTTCGACCTGGCGGCCGATCCGCTGACCTGTGTGGACAGCGCCGCACGCAACTTCAGTCACCTGGAAGTCCGGATGTTGCTGGCCAGGGCCCGGTTTCTGGCGCTCAGGAGTAGTGAGCCGACGGAGTTGCTGAAGTTGGCGCGGGGCCTGTTTCGCCTGGAACGTATCGATGAGATTGCCCGGGAGCATGTCAAGGCGCTGTACGAGCAGCCCGAGCGGCCTTCAGCCGGTATGGTGGATGAGATCGAAGTGAATCTGGCCTATCGGGTCGGCCTGGGACGTTCGCTGTATTTGCCCGGGCAGCCGAAGGAGATGTTCTTCAGATCCATTGCCGGTGTCAGCGAAGAGCAGATCCTGGAAGCCCGCGGTCGCATACGGCAGGCTGAGGCGACAGCGGCCATGAAGACCTTTATTGCTTCGCGCGATTTCTGGATCGACTACCTGAGGAAGAAGTACCCACGGGATTTCGCCCTCTTCAACAGGCCGTTTCATGAGCAGGAGGAACAACTGCTGAACAATTCCCCGGAGATGCTCAGCGACAGGTATTCCCGAAGTTTGTCGATGTTGATGGAGAGCCGCCTCGCCGAGGAGCAACGTTTTCTCGAAGGGCTGACCCAGTACGAACTGGATGAGCATCCCGCCCCGCTCTGATGTCTGGTCGGGGCGCCGGTTCAGGCGTTCGTCCGAGGCTTGACCGTGCCGCGAATCAGGGCGCGCAAGGCGAAACGATTCGGATGACAGGCCTCGGCAATGCTGCGGGGCAGCGGCAACGGTTCGTTCTCCAGCCACGCCGCCAGCAGCTCACCCGAAAGCGGTGCGCTGATCAGGCCACGGGAGCCGTGGCCGCTGTTGATATACAGGCCCTCGAGCCAGGGGCAGGGGACCTGTGGCACCTGCCGGGCATCCCGGGCCAGGATGCCGTAGGCCTCGGCGAACGCTTGCGGGTCCGCCAGCGGCCCGACGATCGGCAGGTAATCGGCGCTGGTGCAGCGAAAGGCGGCCCGGCCTTGCAGTTGTTCTGGAGCCAAGCCCGCGGCGTTCAAGCGCAGGGCCAGGTCGGGCGAGATGTCCTGTAGCAATGCCAGGTTGCCGATATGCTCCGCCGTGGTGGGAGTCAGGTCTTCGCTCTTGAAATCGAAGCTGGCCCCGAGGGTATGTTCACCGAGGCGTGCCGGGGCGACATAACCTTCGGCGCAGACCACGGTGTGCAAGGCGGCGCTGCCGGCGGTCTGCGCCAGGCGGGTGATCTGCCCGCGAATGCGCTTGAGCGGCAACGCGGCGCTGGCGGTGAAGCGTTTCACTTCGGCGGCGCCGGCAAGTATCACCACCGGGGCGCTGTCCAGCAGGGTGTCGGCGTCCCACGCCTGCCATTGGTTGTCGACCTTGCGCAGTTCGACGGCGTCGCTATGGGGGCGTATTTCAATATTCGGGTGATGAGCCTGCCACTGGCACAAGGCCGGCGGATGGACCCAGCCGCCCTCCGGGAAGAACAGTCCGCCGTGCTCGAGGGCCACGCCGGCACGGGCCTGGGCCTGGGCTTGATCGAGGACCTGCAGCAACTCGGGGCTGAAGGCCTTGGCCAATTGGGCCTGGCGCTCGGCCTCTTTCTCATCGAAGGCCAGTTGCAAGACGCCGCAGTCGTCCCAGTCGAGGCCTTTGTGCAACTGCTCGAGCAAGCGCCGGGTATGCCCGAAACCGCTGAGGATCAGTTGCGACAGCGCGGTGCCATGGGCCGACAGCTTGAGGTAGAGGACGCCTTGCGGGTTGCCCGAGGCTTCCCGGGCCAGGGCATCGTGGCGCTCCAGCAGGCAGACCTGCCAGCCACGGGCGGCGAGGCTCGCCGCGCTGGCACAACCGGCCAGGCCGCCGCCGATCACCAGGGCCCGGCGTTCGCCGCCGGGCGGTCGTGGGCGGGAGAACCAGGGCTTGGCCTGCGGCGGTTCGGCGGTGTCTTCGGGCCAGCCGATAAATTCGCCCCGCAGGATTTCCCATTTATGGCCGATGCCCGGCGTGCGGCGCATCTTGAAGCCCGCGGCATTCAACGAGCGACGGACCCAGCCGGTGCTGGTGAAGGTGCTCAGGGTCGCGCCGGGGGCCGCCAGTCGCGCCAGTTCGGCGAACAGTTCGGGTGTCCACATCTCGGGATTTTTCGCCGGGGCAAAGCCATCGAGGAACCAGGCGTCGATCCGGGCATCCAGTTGCGGCAACTGTTCCAGGGCATCGCCGACCAGCAGTGTCAGGGTCACCCGGCCATTGTCCAGCAGCAGGCGCTGGAAGCCCTGGTGAATGGCGACATACTGCCCGAGCAATTGCGCGCTGAACGTCGCCAGTTCGGGCCAGAGGCTGAGGGCGCGTTGCAGGTCGGCGCGGCTCAGTGGGTACTTTTCCACGCTGACGAAATGCAGTCGGGCGCCCGCTACCGCACAGGTTTCGAACAACTGCCAGGCGCAGAGGAAATTCAGTCCGGTGCCGAAGCCGGTTTCGCCGATCACCAGCCGCTCGTTCGGCCCGAGGGCCTCGAAACGCTCTTTCAGACGATTTTGCTCGATAAAGACGTAGCGGGTTTCGTCCAGGCCCGACTGGTCGGAGAAATAGACGTCGTCGAAGACCCTAGAGTGCGGGCGACCTTGATCATCCCAGTCGATCTGGGCGTGGCTGGGAGGAGTGGGCGATACGCGGGTCATGGGGGCACTCGACGGCAACAAGGCGGCTATTCTAGCCCATTGCCGGGCGCTGGATTGATCCATGGCAAGGCCTGGGGATTTCCCGCCACACAGCGTGGTCCGATCCGTTAGTCTTGCTCTATCTTGGAAGGGAGTCGCCCATGTTTGAATCCGCCGAAATCGGTCACGCCATCGACAAAGAAACCTACGACGCCGAAGTCCCGGCCCTGCGTGAAGCCTTGCTGGAGGCGCAGTTCGAACTCCAGCAGCAAAAGCGCTTTCCGGTCATTGTGCTGATCAATGGCATTGAAGGGGCGGGCAAGGGCGAGACGGTCAAGTTGCTCAACGAATGGATGGACCCGCGTCTGATCGAGGTCCGCACCTTCGACCAGCAGACCGATGAAGAACTGGCCCGGCCACCGGCCTGGCGCTATTGGCGGCAGTTGCCGGCCAAGGGGCGCATGGGGGTGTTCTTCGGCAACTGGTACAGCCAGATGTTGCAGGGAAGGGTGCACGGCCATTTCAAGGACGCGGTGCTGGACCAGGCGATCAATGGCGCCGAGCGCCTGGAGCGCATGCTCTGCGACGAAGGTGCGCTGATCTTCAAGTTCTGGTTCCACCTGTCCAAGAAACAGATGAAGGCCCGCCTCAAATCTCTCCAGGATGATCCCCTGCACAGCTGGCGCATCAGCCCGCTGGATTGGCAGCAGTCGGAGACTTACGACAAGTTCGTGCATTTCGGTGAGCGGGTGCTGCGTCGTACCAGCAACGACTATGCACCCTGGCATGTGATCGAAGGTGTCGATCCGCATTACCGCAGCCTGACCGTGGGCAAGATCCTGCTCGAAGGCTTGCAGACGGCGCTCAAGACCAAGGACGCCAAGCCGCGCCCGACCAATGCCGCACCGCTGCAGTCGGGGGTGGACGAACTCAGTCTGCTGGACAGCCTTGACCTGAGTCAGCACCTGGACAAGGACGACTATGAAGAACAACTGATTACCGAACAGGCGCGGCTGGCCGGTCTGCTGCGGGACAAGCGCATGCGTCGGCACGCGCTGGTGGCGGTGTTCGAAGGCAATGATGCGGCGGGCAAGGGCGGAGCGATCCGCCGGGTCGCCGCGGCGCTCGATCCACGGCAGTACCGTATCGTCCCCATCGCCGCGCCGACCGAGGACGAACGTGCCCAGCCGTACCTCTGGCGGTTCTGGCGGCATATCCCGCCGCGTGGCAAGTTCACCGTGTTCGACCGTTCCTGGTATGGCCGTGTATTGGTAGAACGGATTGAAGGCTTCTGCAGCCAGGCCGACTGGATGCGTGCCTACAGTGAAATCAACGATTTCGAGGAGCAACTGAGCGAGGCCGGAGTGATCGTGGTGAAGTTCTGGCTGGCCATCGATAAACAAACCCAATTGGAGCGTTTCCAGGCTCGCGAAGAAATTCCGTTCAAGCGCTTCAAGATCACCGAAGACGATTGGCGCAACCGCGAGAAATGGGAGCTGTACCGCGATGCCATCGGCGATATGGTCGACCGTACCAGCACCGAAGTGTCGCCCTGGACGCTGGTGGAAGCCAATGACAAGCGCTGGGCCCGGGTCAAGGTGCTGCGCACGATCAACCGGGCCATCGAGGACGCCTTCGAAGCATATGGGAAGAAGGGTAAGTCGAAGTAGGACGATGGCCGCGCATACGCCGGATGAATGATTGTCGCGGTCGGGAATCGGGTGGGCTTATGCTCGCTCGATCCTTCCAACCGACAACAACAATCAACGAGGTGGGTCATGCGTGAAGTGGTGATCGTCGACAGCGTGCGGACTGGCCTGGCCAAGTCCTTTCGCGGCAAATTCAACCAGACCCGGCCGGATGACATGGCGGCCCATTGCGTCAACGCCTTGCTCAGCCGCAACGGCATAGACCCGGCCAGCGTCGAGGATTGCATCGTCGGCGCCGGCTCCAACGAGGGGGCCCAGGGCTACAACATCGGGCGTAATGTCGCGGTGTTGTCGAAGCTGGGCACCGGCACCGCCGGCATGACCCTCAATCGCTTCTGCTCCTCGGGGTTGCAGGCGATTGCCATTGCCGCCAACCAGATCGCATCCGGTTGCAGTGAGATCATCGTTGCCGGTGGCGTCGAGTCCATCAGCCTGACGATGAAAAGCGTCAACACCGACAACCTGATCAACCCGCTGCTCAAGGAGCAGGTGCCGGGGATCTATTTCCCCATGGGCCAGACCGCCGAGATCGTCGCCCGACGCTATGGTGTCAGTCGTGAGCAGCAGGATCAGTATGCGTTGCAAAGCCAGCAGCGCACGGCCGCCGCCCAGGCCGCCGGTTTGTTCGACGATGAAATCGTGCCCATGGCCGTAACCTATGCGGTTGAAGACAAGGCCAGCGGGCAGATCCAGTATCTGCAAGGCGTGGTGGAGCGTGATGACTGCAATCGCCCGGACACCACATTGCAAAGCCTGGCCGGTTTGAAGCCGGTGTTTGCCGAAGACGGTTCGGTGACCGCGGGCAACTCGTCACAACTGTCCGACGGCGCTTCGATGACCCTGGTGATGAGCCTGGAAAAAGCCCTGGAACTGGGGCTGACGCCCAAGGCCTTGTTCCGTGGTTTTGCCGTGGCCGGTTGTGAACCGGACGAAATGGGCATCGGCCCGGTGTTCTCGGTGCCGCGGCTGCTCAAGGCCAGGGGCCTGAGCGTGGCGGATATCGATCTGTGGGAGTTGAACGAAGCGTTCGCCTCGCAGTGCCTGTACAGCCGTGATCGGTTGGGTATCGACAACGACAAGTACAACGTCAACGGCGGTTCGATTTCCATCGGCCATCCCTTCGGCATGACCGGCTCGCGCCAGGTCGGGCACCTGGTGCGTGAGCTGCAACGACGCAAGTTGCGTTATGGCATCGTCACCATGTGCGTGGGCGGTGGGATGGGGGCGACGGGGCTGTTCGAAGCGTTGCTCTGAACCTGGACCAGACCCCGTTGCTACAGGGTCTGGCTGGCCTGGATGGCATTGGCCCGCTGCATGCGTTTTACATACAGCTGGGTTTCGCGCTCGGCATCGGTGCGAGTAAAGAACGGCCCTTCCAGTGTGTTTTCCCGAGTGCTGAAAAAAAACAATCCGTTGATGGTCGTCACTCGGCCACTGCGAAAATGTGTGGCCTCGGTGTTGTCTTGTGCGCGTTTGCCGAACATGGCGAAATCTCGCTGGTGAGCGTAGCTGTCAGAAATCTAGCATAAAACTTATGAAGATAGCTCACCTGATCCTCCGATCAATGGTCATGGCCAGTTTATTGGCGGCGTTTCTGGCATGCTCAAGGTCGTATCGGGCTGTCTTCCCCGGCTGTGTTGCCGACCTGGCAAGGCCTAGAATGGCGACTTCCCCCACACGTCCGCAGGACTCTTCATGCATATCTCATCCGGTCGCTGGGGCTATGGCCTGTTCCTGGCGCTGTTGACCGCCGTGCTCTGGGGCATTTTGCCGATCAAGCTCAAGCAGGTATTGCAGGTGATGGACCCGGTGACCGTGACCTGGTGCCGGTTGATTGTGTCGGGGGGCTTTCTGTTCGTGTACCTGGCGGCGACCCGGCGGTTGCCGAGCCGGCATGTCCTCGGGCCACGAGGCGGCTGGCTGGTGCTGATGGCGGTGCTCGGCCTGGTGGGCAACTACGTGCTTTACCTCATGGGCTTGAACCGCCTCAGTCCGGGCACCGCGCAGTTGGTGGTGCAGATGGGGCCGATTTTCCTGCTGATCGCCAGCCTGTTCGTGTTCAAGGAGCGCTTCAGCCTGGGGCAGGGGCTCGGCTTGCTGGTGCTGCTGTTCGGCTTCGGGCTGTTTTTCAATCAGCGCCTGGAAGAGTTGCTGACCTCCCTGGGGACTTACACCGCCGGGGTATTGATGGTGTTGCTGGCGTCCACGGTCTGGACCTTCTATGCCTTGAGCCAGAAGCAATTGCTGACGGTATGGAATTCGTTGCAGGTGATGATGGTGATCTACCTGTTTTGTGCCTTGTTGCTCACGCCCTGGGTGCACCCGAGCGAAGTCCTGCAACTGAGTCCGTTGCAAGGCTGGTTGTTGCTCGGTTGTTGCCTCAATACCCTGGTGGCCTACGGTGCCTTTGCCGAGGCCCTGGCGCACTGGGAAGCCTCGCGGGTCAGTGCGACCCTGGCGATCACGCCGCTGGTGACCTTTGCCGCGGTGGCCCTGGCGGCCTGGCTGTGGCCCGGCTTCGTACAGCCCGAAGATATCAATGGCCTGGGGTATGGCGGCGCGTTGCTGGTGGTGCTGGGCTCGGCGCTGGTGGCGTTGGGGCCGTCGCTGATGGCCGGGCTCAAGGCCCGGCGGGTGCGTTTGATGGCAAATTAACGCTCGACGTCAGCCGTTCTTGCCGGATTCAAGCATGTTTTCCGGCCGGACCCAGGCGTCGAACTCGGCGTCGGTCAGGTAGCCGAGGGCCAGCGCCGCTTCACGCAAGGTGAGGTTTTCGCTGTAGGCCTTCTTGGCGATCTGGGCCGACTTGTCGTAGCCGATATGCGGATTCAGCGCCGTCACCAGCATCAGGCCACGCTCCAGGTGCGCGGCCATCTGCACCGGGTCGGGTTCCAGCCCGGCGATGCAATGCTGCTGGAAGTTGCTGCAACCATCGCCGAGCAGTCGGATCGACTGCAGCAGGTTATGGATGATCACCGGCTTGAACACATTCAACTGCAAGTGACCCTGGCTGGCGGCAAAGCCGATCGTCACGTCATTGCCCATGACCTGGCAGGCCAGCATCGATAGCGCCTCGCACTGGGTCGGGTTGACCTTGCCGGGCATGATCGAACTGCCCGGTTCGTTGGCCGGCAACTTCACCTCGGCAAATCCGGCACGCGGCCCGGAACCCAGCAGGCGCAGGTCGTTGGCGATTTTCATCAGGGCCACGGCGAGGGTTTTCAGGGCGCCGGAGAGGGTGGTCAGGGGCTCATGGCCGGCCAGGGCGGCGAATTTGTTCGGCGCGCTGATAAACGGCAAGCCGGACAACGCCGCGAGTTCGGCGGCAACCGCCTCGGCAAAACCATGGGGCGCATTCAGCCCGGTGCCGACGGCGGTGCCGCCCTGGGCCAGTTCGCAGACCGCCGGCAAGGCCGCGCGAATCGCCCGCTCGGCGTAGTTCAGTTGCGCGATATAGGCCGAGACCTCCTGGCCGAAGGTGATCGGCGTGGCATCCATCATATGGGTGCGCCCGGTCTTCACCAGCTTCATATGGCGTGCCGCCAGTTCCGCCAGCCCGCCGGACAGTTCGGCCATCGCCGGCAGCAACTGCTGGTACACCGCCTGGACGGCGGCGATGTGCATGGCGGTGGGAAAACAGTCGTTGGAGCTCTGGGAGCGGTTGACGTGATCGTTGGGGTGTACTGGCGATTTGCCGCCACGGCCCTTGCCGGCCAGTTCATTGGCCCGCCCGGCAATCACTTCGTTGGCGTTCATATTGCTCTGGGTGCCGCTGCCGGTCTGCCAGACCGCCAGCGGGAACTGGTCGTCATGTTCGCCGGCGAGCACTTCGTCGGCGGCCTGCTCGATCAGCCGGGCGATATCGGCGGGCAGGTCGCCATTGCGGTTGTTGACCCGGGCCGCGGCCTTCTTGATCAACGCCAGGGCGTGCATGACCGCCAGGGGCATTTTTTCCGTGCCGATGGCGAAGTTGATCAGCGAACGCTGGGTCTGGGCGCCCCAGTAGGCCTCTTCCGGTACGTTTACCTGGCCAAGGCTGTCGGTTTCGATGCGACTCATTCGGTTTCACTCCTGATGGCGGGTTAGCGCAGTTTAGGTCCTGATCGAACGCGTGGGTTCCCTTCCAGGTTTTACTCTCTTCGCGACCATCGGACACCCGAGCATTGGCCACGGGGTTGAGTGACACACTTTGTTAGGCGCAGAATGGATGCCCTTGGGGTTTTACCTCGCCTGTTTAGAAAGGAAACTCGATGACCCGTCTTCGTGCCATCTGTACCGCGGTTGCTCTGGTATGCGCCAGCGGCCAGGTTTTCGCCGATACCGCCAGCCACAACGCCAGTGCCGAGGCTTTCCTGACGTTGGCCCACGCCGACAAGCTGGGCACCCCGGTCTACGCGCAAGTACAGCAAATGTTTGCCCAGCGCTTCGAGCAGACCCAGGCACCGGCCTCGAAAAAGCCGTTGCTCGACACCTACCAGGCCAAGGCCAACGCCGCCCTGGACCAGGCCATCGGCTGGAACAAGCTCAAGCCTGACATGCTCAAACTCTACACCGACAACTTCAGCGAATCCGAACTCAAGGACCTGGTCGCGTTCTACCAGTCGCCACTGGGCAAGAAAGTCCTGGAAAAAATGCCGCAACTGACCCAGCAATCGGCCCAGATGACCCAGGCCAAACTGGAAAGCGCAGTACCGGTGGTGAACAAGCTGCTGGAAGACATGACCAACGAGCTGACGCCCAAGGCGCCGGCACCCGCGGTCAAGAAAAAGCCGTAAGCGGAGCCTGGAATGAGCATGCAGCAACGTATCGAAACCGCACTGGGCGCCCTGCAACCCGAGCACCTGCAAGTCCTGGACGAGAGCCATATGCACAGCCGTGGGTTGCAGACCCACTTCAAGGCGGTGCTGGTCAGCGCACAGTTTGCCGGGTTGAACAGCGTCAAGCGCCACCAGAAGGTCTATGCCGCCCTGGGTGACCTGATGAGTGAATTCCATGCGTTGGCCCTGCATACCTACACCCCTGAAGAGTGGGTGAAAATCGGCGTGGCCCCGGCATCGCCGGTCTGCGCCGGCGGAGGGCATTGATGCTGGTTTTTTGACCGGTGTTTTTTTGCTAGAATCCGCAACGCGCCGCACTGTCGGCGCGTTTTTTTTGCATCCGGTTCGCCCTTTGCGAGGGCAGCCACCTGGAGAGAATCACCCATGACTCAACCCATAGTCGTGGCGGCACTTTATAAGTTCGTCACCCTGGAAGATTACGTTGCCCTGCGCGAGCCACTGCTGCAGGCGATGGTCGACAACGGTATCAAAGGCACCCTGCTGATCGCCGAAGAAGGCATCAACGGTACGGTTTCCGGTAGCCGCGAAGGCATCGACGGCCTGCTCGCCTGGCTCAAGCTGGATCCGCGGATGATCGACATCGACCACAAGGAATCCTATTGCGACGACCAGCCGTTCTATCGGACCAAGGTCAAGCTGAAGAAGGAAATCGTCACCCTGGGGGTCGAGGGCGTGGACCCGAACAAGCAGGTCGGCACCTATGTCGATCCACAGAACTGGAATGCGTTGATCGCCGACCCGGAAGTGTTGCTGATCGACACCCGCAACGATTATGAAGTTTCGATCGGTACCTTCGAAGGCGCCATCGACCCGAAAACCACCAGTTTTCGCGAATTCCCCGACTACATCAAAGCCCATTTCGACCCGGCCAGACACAAGAAGGTCGCAATGTTCTGCACCGGCGGCATTCGCTGCGAGAAGGCCTCCAGCTACATGCTCAGCCAGGGGTTCGACGAGGTCTATCACCTCAAGGGCGGGATCCTCAAGTACCTCGAAGAGGTACCCCAGGAGCAGAGCAAGTGGCAGGGCGACTGCTTTGTCTTCGACAACCGCGTCACCGTGCGCCATGACCTGAGCGAAGGCGACTACGATCAATGCCATGCCTGTCGTACGCCGATCAGCGTCGAGGAGCGTGCCTCGGAGCACTACGTGGCCGGGATCAGTTGCCCGCATTGCTGGGACACCTTGAGCGAGAAAACCCGTCGTAGCGCCATTGACCGCCAGAAACAGATCGAACTGGCCAAGGCGCGCAACCAGCCGCACCCGATCGGTTACAACTATCGTCAATCTTCCGAGGGCTGAGCCATGTCCGCGCGCCTGCTGTATGTGATGGACCCGATGTGTTCCTGGTGCTGGGGATTTGCCCCGGTGGCCGAGGCACTGGTCAAGCAGGCCCAGGCGGCGGGGGTCGAACTGCACCTGGTGATGGGCGGCCTGCGCACCGGCAGCGGCGCCGCGCTGGAGCCGACCACCCGGCGCTATATCATGGAGCACTGGCAGGCGGTCACCGAGACCACCGGCCAACCGTTCAAGCTCGACGGCGCCTTGCCTGACGGTTTCATCTACGACACCGAGCCTGCCTGCCGCGCCGTGATCACCGCGCGTAGCCTGGCGCCGGACTGTGCGTGGACGCTGGTGGGGCTGATCCAGCGGGCCTTTTATGTCGAGGGTCGGGATGTCACCCAAGCCAGCGTGCTGGTGGAGCTGGCGGAGCAAGCCGGTTTGCCGCGCATCGAGTTTGCCGGCGCCTTCGACACGGCCGAGCAACACGCGGCCACCGCGGCCGATTTCACCTGGGTCCAGGACCTGGGGATTGCCGGTTTCCCGACCCTGCTGGCCGAACGTAATGGCCAGTTGGCGCTGCTGACCAATGGCTACCAGCCGCTGGCTGAACTTGCCCCGCTGCTCGGCCGATGGCTGGAGCGCGCGGCCAGTGCTTGAACAGCCCGAACCCGTCAAACCCCCTGTGGACCGCTTGAGCTGGGCCGAAATCCGGCGTCTGGCCCTGCACCATAAGAAAGCGCTGTGGATCGCCAACCTGGTGGCCGTGTTGGCGACCTTGTGCAGTGTGCCGATTCCCCTGCTGTTGCCATTGCTGGTGGACGAGGTCCTGCTGGGGCACGGCGATGCCGCGCTCAAGGTGATGAACCACCTGCTGCCCGATCCCTGGCAGCGCGCCGTCGGTTATATCGGCCTGATGCTGCTGGTGACCCTGACCCTGCGTTGTGCGGCCCTGGTGTTCAACGTGGTCCAGGCGCGGCTGTTCGCCGGGCTGGCCAAGGACATCGTCTACCGCATCCGCACCCGGTTGATCGAGCGTTTGAAGCGTATTTCCCTGGGCGAGTACGAAAGCCTCGGCAGTGGCACCGTGACCACGCACCTGGTGACCGACCTGGACACCCTGGACAAGTTCGTCGGCGAGACCCTGAGCCGCTTTCTGGTGGCGATGCTGACGCTGGTGGGCACCTCGGCCATCCTGGTCTGGATGCACTGGAAGCTGGCGCTGCTGATCCTGCTGTTCAACCCGCTGGTGATCTATGCCACGGTGCAGTTGGGCAAGCGGGTCAAGCATCTGAAGAAGCTGGAAAACGACAGCACCTCGCGTTTTACCCAGGCCCTGACCGAGACCCTCGACGCGATCCAGGAAGTGCGTGCCGGCAATCGCCAGGGCTTTTTCCTCGGCCGTCTGGGGACCCGTGCCCGGGAAGTACGGGATTACGCCGTGGCGTCGCAATGGAAAAGCGATGCCTCGAGCCGGGCCACGGGGCTGCTGTTCCAGTTCGGCATCGATATCTTCCGTGCGGCGGCGATGCTCACGGTGCTGTTCTCGGACCTGTCCATCGGCCAGATGCTCGCGGTGTTCAGTTATCTCTGGTTCATGATCGGGCCGGTGGAGCAGTTGCTGAACCTGCAATATGCCTTCTATGCCGCCGGCGGTGCGCTCGAGCGGATCAACGAACTGCTGGCACGTGCCGATGAACCGCAGTACCCCGGTGGCGTCGATCCTTTCATTGGGCGCGACACCGTGGGTATCGAGGTACAGGGCCTGAGTTTTGCCTATGGCGAGGAACCGGTGCTCGATCAGTTGGACCTGTCCATCGCCCCTGGCGAAAAAGTCGCGATTGTCGGCGCCAGCGGCGGCGGTAAAAGCACCCTGGTGCAACTGCTGCTGGGTCTTTACACGCCCCAGTCCGGGACCATTCGCTTTGGCGGCGCGTCCCAGGCCGAGATCGGCCTGGACACCGTGCGCGAGAACGTCGCGGTGGTGTTACAGCACCCGGCGTTGTTCAACGATACCGTGCGCGCCAATCTGACCATGGGCCGCGAGCGCAGCGATGAAGCTTGCTGGCGGGCACTGGAAATTGCCCAGCTCGACGCTACGATCAACCTGTTGCCACAAGGCCTGGACAGTATTGTCGGGCGCTCCGGGGTGCGTTTGTCCGGTGGTCAGCGTCAGCGTCTGGCGATTGCCCGGATGGTCCTGGCCGAACCCAAAGTGGTGATTCTCGATGAAGCGACCTCGGCCCTCGACGCAGCCACCGAATACAACCTGCATCAGGCCCTGAGCCGGTTTCTCAGCGGTCGCACGACCCTGATCATTGCCCACCGGCTGTCTGCGGTGAAACAGGCGGATCGGGTGCTGGTATTCGACGGTGGGCGCATCGCCGAGGACGGCGACCATCAGCAGCTTATTGCCGAAGGTGGCCTCTACGCGAAGTTGTACGGGCACCTGCAAAAAATTTGACGCGCTTGAGTTTTATCGGGTTTTCTGTGCTTAGTGGTTGAATTGACTGAAGGAAAGACTTTTTTCTCTGTGTGTGCGAACGATGGATGAGTTCCGGTGATCTGGAAGGGGGGAGGTTGATCCCTTCGGTGTCATGGAAATTAGCCTAGGCTGTGCTATCAGAAGTGGATTTCTCTCGAGTGCTCATCTGGCAGTGCTGATGCAAGGGATCTCATGAAGCAAACGCGGACTCTCGGAACGCCACGGCTGTTGGGCATCGTCTGGCCATTTATTGCTGTTGTCCTGTTTCAGGCCCTGCTGGGCTGCCTGAGCCTGTATGTGCTGTCCGCCGTGCGCGGTTATGTGGCGGGCGAGAGCCTCTGGTCCAAGGGCCAGAAGGACGCCATCTACTACCTCAACCTGTACGCCGATAGTCGCGACGAAACGATCTTCCGTAAATACCAGGAAGCGATCGCCGTGCCCCAGGGCGGACACGACCTGCGGGTCGCCCTGGATTCGTCGACCCCGGACCTGGCGGCCGCTCGGCGTGGGATACTGCAAGGCGGCAACCACCCCGACGATGCCTCCAGCATCATCTGGTTATACCTGAACTTCCGGCACTTCAGTTACCTGGAACGAGCCATTGAAAAATGGGCGGTGGGCGACAGTTATCTGTTGCAACTGGACACTGTCGCCCAGCAGATGCACCGGGCGATCTCGGTCAACCAGGAGAGTAACAACGATATCCGGCGCTGGAAGAGCCAGATCTTTGCCATCAATGATGGCGTGACACCGGCTGCTAAAGCCTTCAGCGATGCCCTGGGAGAAGGTTCGCGGGTCATTCTGCGCTTGTTGTTGATCACCAACCTGGCCACCGCCCTGGGCCTGATCGCCCTGGCCTTGCTGCGCACGCACAAGTTGCTGGCCCAGCGCCATGCCTTTGCCGATGCCTTGCAACTGGAAAAAGAGCGGGCGCAGATTACCCTTGAGTCGATCGGTGACGGGGTCATCACCACCGATGTGGAAGGCGCCATCGCCTATATGAATCCGGCCGCCGAGCACCTGACCCACTGGAAGGCCGGACAGGCCCATGGCCTGCCCCTGGCGGCACTGTTCAACCTGCTCGACGAAAATGCCCAGGAGGAAGGTTTTACCCTGATCGAACATATTCTCAGCGGCCGGCTGAGCGGTGGCAGCGAGCATTCCAAGCTGATCCAGCGCCTGGACGGCAGCACCGTGTCGGTGACCCTGGTGGGCGCGCCGATCCGCAACGCCGGCAAAGTCAGTGGGACGGTGCTGGTGCTGCACGATATGACCCAGGAGCGCCAGTACATTGCCAACCTGTCCTGGCAGGCCACCCATGACGCCTTGACGGGCCTGGCCAACCGGCGTGAATTCGAGTATCGCCTGGAACAGGCGCTGTACAACCTGAGCCGCCAACCGGCACGCCACTCCTTGATGTTCCTCGACCTGGACCAGTTCAAGCTGGTCAATGACACCTGCGGTCATGCCGCCGGCGATGAATTGCTCCGGCACATCTGTGCCTTGCTGCAATCCGGCTTGCGCGAGGGCGATACCCTGGCCCGTCTGGGCGGTGACGAGTTCGGCATCCTGCTGGAGAACTGCCCGTCGGAGGCCGCGGAAAAGATCGCCGAAGGCCTGCGGCAGACCGTGCAGAACCTGCATTTCGTCTGGAAAGGGCGGCCGTTCGTGACCACGGTCAGTATCGGCCTGGTGCACATTGCCCAGGCACCGGCCACCCTGGAGGCTTCGCTGCGGGCGGCGGACATGGCCTGCTACATGGCCAAGGAGAAGGGTCGCAACCGGGTCCAGGTGTATCACGCGGACGATTCGGAGTTGTCCTTGCGTTTCGGCGAGATGGCCTGGGTCCAGCGTTTGCACATGGCCCTGGAGGAAAACCGGTTCTGCCTGTATGCCCAGGAAATTGCCGCCCTGGGACACACCGATCACACCGGTGGGCATGTGGAAATCCTCCTGCGTTTGCACGACGAGGCCGGGCGTATGATCCTGCCCGACAGCTTTATCCCGGCCGCCGAGCGTTATGGCCTGATGACCCAACTGGATCGCTGGGTGGTGCAGAACGTCTTCAAGGTCATTGCCGAATGCATCGCCCAGAAGCGCGGGGGCGCGATGGCGATGTGCGCGATCAATCTGTCGGGTACCACCATTGGCGACGACGGCTTCCTCGGCTTCCTGCATGAGCAGTTCAAGCTGCATGGCATTCCGCCGGATATGATTTGTTTCGAAATAACTGAAACCAGCGCCATTTCCAATCTCGGCAGCGCCATACGATTTATCAATGAACTCAAGAACTTGGGCTGTCGGTTCTCGTTGGACGACTTTTGCGCGGGAATGTCTTCATTCGCCTATCTCAAACATTTGCCTGTAGACTTCCTGAAGATCGATGGAAGTTTCGTAAAGGATATGCTGGACGACCCGATTAACCGCGCCATGGTCGAGGTGATCAATCACATCGGCCATGTCATGGGGAAGCGAACGATTGCAGAATTCGTTGAAACACCGCAGATCGAGCAGGCCCTGCTCGAGATCGGTGTCGACTATGCTCAAGGCTATATTGTCGAGCGGCCGCAGTTGTTCACCTGTGACAGCCTGTTGTGTCGGCCCGCTCGACCCCGGCCTCTCCTGTTCAAGGCGCCTGGTACATTCCGCTGAAACCTTTGCTGATCTGCTTAAATCACCACTCAGAAGGAGCCCGACAGTGATCGACACTTTCAGCAGAACCGGCCCACTTATGGAGGCCTCCAGCTACCCCGCGTGGGCGCAGCAGCTCATTCAGGACTGTAGCGAGAGCAAGCGCCGGGTTGTCGAACACGAACTTTACCAGCGGATGCGCGACAACAGGTTGAGCGCGAAAACCATGCGCCACTATCTGATTGGCGGCTGGCCGGTGGTTGAACAGTTTGCGTTATACATGGCACAGAACCTCACCAAGACCCGTTTTGCCCGCCATCCCGGCGAGGACATGGCGCGGCGTTGGCTGATGCGCAATATCCGCGTGGAACTGAACCACGCCGACTATTGGCTGCATTGGAGCCGCGCCCACGGCGTGACCCTCGAGGACCTGCAGGCACAACAGGTCGCGCCCGAGCTGCACGCGCTGAGTCATTGGTGCTGGCATACCAGTTCGGCCGATGCGCTGATCGTCGGGATTGCCGCGACCAACTACGCCATTGAAGGGGCCACCGGCGAGTGGTCGGCGCTGGTCTGTTCGACGGGGGTCTATGCCGCGGCTTTCCCGGAGGAAGACCGCAAGCGTGCGATGAAATGGTTGAAGATGCATGCCCAGTACGATGATGCCCATCCGTGGGAAGCCCTGGAAATCATCTGTACCCTGGCCGGCAATAATCCCGCCAAGGCACTGCAGGTCGAGCTGCGGCAGGCGATCTGCAAGAGCTATGACTACATGTATCTGTTCCTTGAACGTTGCATGCAGTTGGAACATGGGGAAAAGGCTCCGGTCGCCCGCGAGCGCCAGGCCGCTCTCGCCGAGGGTTGACTGGTGGCACCTCGATCCTGAGTTCGATGCAGTCACTGTGGGAGCCGGCTTGCCGGCGATAGCGGCCGATCAGGCGATGCAAGGCTCACAGGCCTCATCGCCAGCAAGCTGGCTCCTACAGGGGTTGCGTGCAGTCTTGAATTTCCGGTTTGTGTCGCGCGTTCAACCTGCCATGGCCAGGCGGTTGCGCCCTTCGCGCTTGGCCACATACAGGGCATTGTCCGCGCGGCGCAGCAGGCTTTCGGTGGACTCCCCCGGCAACAGTGTGGCGCAACCCAGGCTCACCGTCAGGTTGATCCGCTGGCCATCGAAATCGTAATCCTGGTCTTGCGCCGCATAACGCAGGCGCTCACCGACCAATGCCGCGGCCTCGCGATGGGTATTGGACAGCAGGATCAGAAACTCCTCGCCGCCATAGCGGAACACCCGGTCGACATTGCGCAGTTGGTCCTTGATCGACGTGGCGACGATTTTCAGCACCTTGTCGCCGGCGCTGTGGCCGTGGTTGTCATTGATCTGTTTGAAGTGGTCGATATCCAGCATCAGCACCGAAATCGGCTGGCTATGGCGGCGCGCCAGTTCGAATTCCCGCTGCAGGGCCTGCTCCATGGCGATGCGGTTGCCGGTTCCGGTCAGCGGGTCGCGCAGTGCGCAGCGGGTAGCGGCGCGGTAGAGCAGGGCGTTGCGCATCGGGTACAGCAGGCTCGCCAGCACCGATTCCAGATTGCCCAGTTCCTCTTCGTTGAAGCGGGTGCCACGGCGAAATATCAACTCGCCCAGTTGCTCGCCTTCATGGCTGAGGCTATAGCTGATCAAGTGATGGCCGCGTTGGCCGAACTCCAGGCGCAAGTCGCTGGCCGGGTGCAGGTAGCTCAAGGCATCCAGTGGCACCACGCGCTGGATCTCGCGGAAGAAGATGTCCAGGATGCGCTCCGGCTCCAGGCTGACCTGCAGCTGCAGGGTCAGTTGATGGCGCAGTTGGGCCAGGTTGATGGGGCGTTGCTGGGCGGGGGGAAGCTGGCCAAAGCCCAGACGTTGCAATCTGGCGCGATCAAAATCAATTGCGTTGGTCTGGGTCGGCGTTTTCATAGTGGCAAGCCCCTAAGCACAGAATACGGTCTTACAGGGTGGGCGAAAGAGCGGTTTGGAAACGACTCTTACGCTGCGTGTTGAAGAAGTTAGAGCGAAAGTCGTGCCAATCGGTTCAATCGAATAAAAGTCGTTTGAATTCAGGGATTTGATTTTTAGGGGCAAGTGTCGTCGGCCGGCAAGGGCGGCAATTGTTTGACTTGCACTGATGGCTTTTGGGGGGCAGATCGCCGCGCGCCGGTATTCCGGCACACGCGGCGCGGTGGGGCGAGGGTTTACTGCGCGTCGAAGGCCTGGCCGTTGACGCCGCTGCTGTCGGGCCCCATCAGGTACAGGTAGACCGGCATGATCTGTTGCGGTGTCGGGTTGTTTTCCGGGTTTTCACCGGGGTAGGCCTGGGCGCGCATGCTGGTTCGGGTGGCGCCAGGGTTGATGCTGTTGGCGCGCACCGGGGCCACGGTATCGAGCTCGTCGGCCAGGGTCTGCATCAGGCCTTCGGTAGCGAACTTGGACACGCCATAGGCCCCCCAATAGGCGCGGCCTTTGCGGCCGACACTGCTGGAGGTGAAGATCACCGAACCGTCCCGGGACAGCTTGAGCAGAGGCAGCAAGGTGCTGGTCAGCATGAACATGGCGTTGACGTTGACGTGCATGACACGCATGAAGTTTTCGCCGGAGAGCTGTTCCAGCGGGGTACGCGGGCCGATGATCGAGGCGTTGTGCAGCAGGCCGTCGAGGTGGCCGAATTCGGTTTCGATCATGGCCGCCAGTTCGTCGTACTGGTGCGGCAGGGCGGTTTCCAGGTTGAACGGGATCACGGCCGGTTGCGGGTGGCCGGCGGCTTCGATCTCGTCGTAGACCTGGCTCAGGTTGGCTTCGGTCTTGCCCAGCAACAGCACGGTGGCACCGTGGGCGGCGTAGGTCTTGGCGGCGGCGGCGCCGATGCCGCGGCCGGCACCGGTGACCAGTATGACGCGGTCCTTGAGCAGGTCCGGGCGGGCGGAGTAATCGAACATGGCTAAACCTCTACAAATGTAAAACAGCTGGCAGACTCAACAGCTGCACAGCGCGTTATCCAATACCTTGCGCAGCTCCAGCGGATGGTCGACCACCACATCGGCGCCCCAGTGGTCAGGGTTGTCGTCCGGGTGGATGTAACCGTAGCGCACGGCGGCGGTGCGGGTGCCGGCGTCGCGACCGGACTCGATATCGCGCAGGTCGTCACCGACGAACAAGACGCTGGCCGGGTCGAGATCAAGCATCTTGCACGCGAGGATCAGCGGCTCCGGGTGGGGCTTGCTGTTCGTCACATGGTCCGGGCAGATCAGCAGCGCCGAGCGCTCTGCCAGCCCCAGCTGTTGCATGATCGGCTCGGCGAAGCGCAGCGGCTTGTTGGTGACCACGCCCCAGAGCAGATTGGCCTTCTCGATGTCGACCAACAGCTCGGCCATGCCGTCGAACAGGCGGCTATGGACGGCGCAGGCCTTGAGGTAGCGCTCGAGGAACTCCTGGCGCAAGTCTTCGAAGCCCGGCGACTCGGGGTCCATCATAAAGGTCACGGCGACCATGGCACGGGCACCGCCGGAGATCTCGTCGCGAATCGACCGATCGGCAATTGGCGGCAGGCCGCGCTCGGCGAGCATGGCCTGGCAGATGGCAATGAAGTCCGGCGCAGTGTCGAGCAGGGTACCGTCCATGTCGAAGAGAACCGCTCTCAAACGCATCGGTTACTCCTCGCGCAGGGTCTGGATCATGTAGTTGACGTCGACGTCCGCCGCCAGCTTGTAATGCTTGGTCAGGGGGTTGTAGGTCAGGCCGATGATGTCCTTGACCGCCAGGCCCGCTTCGCGGCTCCAGGCACCGAGCTCGGAGGGGCGGATGAATTTCTTGAAGTCATGGGTGCCGCGCGGCAGCAGGCCCATGATGTATTCCGCGCCGACGATGGCGAACAGATAGGCCTTGGGATTGCGGTTGATGGTGGAGAAGAACACCTGGCCGCCGGGTTTGACCATACGGAAGCAGGCGCGGATCACCGAGGACGGGTCGGGAACGTGCTCGAGCATTTCCAGGCAGGTCACCACGTCGAACTGCTCGGGCATTTCCTCGGCCAGGGCTTCGGCGGTGATCTGCCGATACTCGACGCTGACACCGGACTCCAACTGGTGCAGCTGGGCCACGGCCAGGGGCGCTTCACCCATGTCGATGCCCATCACGGTGGCACCGCGCTGGGCCATGGCCTCGCTGAGAATGCCGCCGCCGCAACCGACGTCGAGGACCTTCTTGCCGGCCAGCTTGACCCGTTCGTCGATCCAGTTGACCCGCAGCGGGTTGATGTCGTGAAGCGGCTTGAACTCGCTTTCGCGGTCCCACCAGCGATGGGCGAGGGCTTCGAACTTGGCGATTTCAGCGTGGTCGACGTTGCTCATGGACTATCCTCTAAAGCTTGGAAATCAGGTTGATGTCGCCCGCCGGGCGTTGCGTCATCTTCAATTCATGCACTCTATGGCGCGTCAATCAATGGCTTCTGGGCGCCGATGCGCTGGCCCCAGGCCCGGGCCGTGGCGCCTAACTGCTGTTCGTCCAGGCGAGTCAGGCGGCGGTCTTCGAGCAGCGGCTTGCCGCCGACCCAGACATGTTGCACGCAGTCGCGGCCGCTGGCGTAAATCAGTTGCGACACCGGGTCGTAGATCGGCTGCCGGGCCAGGCCTGACAGGTCGAAGGCGACCATATCCGCGGCTTTGCCGACTTCCAGCGAACCGATCTCCTGCTCCAGGCCCAGGGCCCGGGCGCCATTGAGGGTCGCCATGCGCAGTGCGCGGTGTGCGTCCAGGGCCGTGGCGGAACCGGCGACGGCCTTTGCCAACAAAGCGGCGGTACGGGTTTCGCCGAGCAGGTCGAGGTCGTTGTTGCTCGCCGCGCCATCGGTACCCACGGCCACGTTCACGCCGGCTTGCCACAGGCGCTCCACCGGGCAGAAGCCGCTGGCCAGTTTCAGGTTCGATTCCGGGCAGTGGATCACGCTGCTGTTGCTTTCTACCAGCAATGCCAGGTCGTCATCGCTGATCTGGGTCATGTGCACGGCCTGGAAGCGTGGGCCAAGCAAGCCGAGGCGGCCCAGGCGCGCCAGCGGACGCTCGCCGCGTTGTTCCACGGACTGCTGCACTTCAAAGGCGGTCTCATGCACGTGCATGTGGATCGCGGCGTCGAGCTCTTCGGCGATGACCCGGACTTTTTCCAGGTTTTCGTCGCCAACGGTGTAGGGTGCATGGGGACCGAAGGCGATCTTGATCCGTGGGTGATGCTTCAGGTCGCCGAACAGCTCGATGGCCTGGCGCAGCGACTCATCGATGCTGGCGGCGCCGGGGATCGGGAAATCGAGGATCGGAATGGCGATCTGCGCGCGCATGCCGCTGTTGTGCACGCGTTCGCTGGCGATTTTAGGGAAGAAGTACATGTCCGAGAAACAGGTGATGCCACCCTTGAGTTGCTCGGCGATGGCCAGGTCGGTGCCATCACGGACGAAGGCTTCGTCGACCCATTGGGCTTCGGCGGGCCAGATATGCTGCTCCAGCCAGGTCATCAGCGGCAGGTCGTCGGCCAGGCCGCGAAACAGGGTCATGGCGGCATGCCCGTGGGCGTTGACCAGGCCGGGGGCGAGCAGGGTTTCCGGCAGTTCGCGGACCTCCCTGGCACCGAGTTTCAAGGCCTCGGCCCGAGTGCCGATAAAGGCGATGCGTCCGTCACGAATGCCCAGGCCATGCTCCTTGAGTACCACGCCGGCGGGCTCGACCGGAACCAGCCAGGTCGGCAGCAGGAGAAGATCGAGCGGGGCGGCGGTATTCGGCATCGTGGACGGCTTCCGGGCTTTATCTGAAATAATGGCGAAGTATACCCGAGCGCCCCCACGGGGGGATCGCTATAATCGGCGGCTTTTGTTCCGGAGTGTGGGGTGAATCATGCGCGATCGGCTATTGGCTGCGGAAAAAGTGAAGGCCATCGATTGGCGTGATGGTGCCTTGTATCTGCTCGATCAGCGCATTTTGCCGTTCGAGGAAACCTGGCTGGCCTACGACAGTGCGGCGGGGGTCGCCGAGGCGATTCGTTCGATGGTGGTGCGCGGTGCACCGGCCATTGGCATCAGCGCGGCGTACGGTGTCGTGCTGGCGGCACGGGCACGTCTGGCCGCGGGCGGCGACTGGCTGGCGGCGATGGAAGTCGATTTTGCCTTGCTGGCGAACTCGCGACCCACTGCGGTCAATCTGTTCTGGGCTCTGGACCGCATGCGTGAGCGTCTGGAGCGGGTCAAGGATGGCGCCGATCCGCTGGCGGCCCTGGAGGCCGAGGCGATGGCGATCCATGAAAGTGATCGCGAGGCCAACCTGACCATGGCGCAACTGGGGGTCGACCTGATCCGCAAGCACCAGGGCAATGCCCAGGCGATTCTCACCCACTGCAATACCGGCGCCCTGGCCACCGGCGGTTTCGGTACGGCCCTGGGGGTGATTCGCGGGGCTTTCCTGGAAGGGATGGTCGAGCAGGTCTATGCCGATGAAACCCGACCCTGGCTGCAAGGCTCGCGCCTGACCGCCTGGGAGCTGGCCAACGAAGGCATTCCGGTGACCCTGAACGCCGACTCGGCCGCCGCGCACATCATGAAGACCAAGGGTGTGACCTGGGTGATCGTTGGTGCCGACCGCATTACCGCCAATGGCGATGTGGCCAACAAGATCGGCACCTATCAGCTTGCGGTCTGCGCGATGCACCACGGCGTGCGTTTCATGGTGGTGGCGCCAAGCTCGACCATCGACATGGACCTGGCCAGTGGCGACGATATCCCGATCGAAGAACGCGACGGCAGCGAGCTGTTGAGTGTTGGCGGTCATCGGGTCGGGGCCGAGGTCGAGGCCTTTAATCCGGTCTTCGACGTGACGCCAGCGGACCTGATCGATGTCATCGTGACCGAAAAAGGCATCGTCGAGCGTCCGGACACCGCGAAGATGGCACAATTGATGTGTCGAAAACGCCTGCATTGACCGGCTTTTGTCCCTGGCCATGGGGTATTTTATGGGCCCAAAAGGCAGTCATTTTGCCTCTAAGCCCCTCTCGGCGCGCTCCCGGTCGGTTGCAGCGGCCGCCCGTCTACTTCCTTGCCTCTGCCGGGGTAGGTGCGTGGCGGCGATTGTGATAACATCCGACGGTTTCCAGGGCAGCCCGAACCGGCTGCCTTCACTGCGCAGATCCAAGGCATAACTCGTTGATTTGTCGTAAGTCGTTGCAGGGCATCAGGCCCGCGGCGGCGAGCTTCGTTCGTCCCATATGGATGTGACGAAGTTTCACCAGAAAAAGGAATCAGGCTTCTCATGGGCGAACTGGCCAAAGAAATCCTCCCGGTCAATATCGAAGACGAGCTGAAACAGTCCTACCTCGACTACGCGATGAGCGTGATTGTCGGGCGGGCACTGCCTGATGCGCGCGATGGCTTGAAGCCCGTGCACCGGCGTGTGCTGTTCGCGATGAGCGAACTGGGTAATGACTGGAACAAGCCGTACAAGAAATCTGCCCGTGTGGTCGGTGACGTGATCGGTAAATATCACCCGCACGGTGATACCGCGGTCTACGACACCATTGTTCGGATGGCGCAGCCATTCTCCCTGCGCTACCTGCTGGTCGACGGCCAGGGCAACTTCGGTTCGGTGGACGGCGACAACGCCGCGGCCATGCGATACACCGAAGTGCGCATGACCAAGCTGGCGCACGAGCTGCTGGCCGACCTGCATAAGGAAACCGTGGACTGGGTGCCGAACTATGACGGCACCGAACAGATCCCGGCGGTCATGCCGACCCGTATCCCCAACCTGCTGGTCAACGGCTCCAGCGGTATCGCCGTGGGCATGGCGACCAATATCCCGCCGCACAACCTCGGTGAAGTCATCGACGGTTGCCTGGCGCTCATCGACAACCCCGAGCTGACCGTCGATGACCTGATGCAGTACATCCCGGGCCCGGACTTCCCGACCGCCGCGATCATCAACGGTCGTGCCGGCATCATCGAGGCCTATCGCACCGGTCGTGGGCGCATCTACATGCGCGCCCGTTCGACCATCGAAGACATCGACAAGGTCGGTGGTCGCCAGCAGATCGTCATCACCGAGCTGCCGTACCAACTGAACAAGGCCCGGTTGATCGAGAAGATCGCCGAGCTGGTTAAAGAGAAGAAGCTCGAAGGCATCACCGAGCTGCGCGACGAGTCCGACAAGGACGGTATGCGCGTGGTCATCGAGTTGCGCCGTGGCGAAGTGCCAGAGGTGATTCTCAACAACCTTTATGCCCAGACCCAGCTGCAAAGCGTATTCGGTATCAACATCGTTGCGCTGATCGACGGTCGCCCGCGGATCCTCAACCTCAAGGACTTGCTGGAAGCCTTCGTCCGTCACCGTCGCGAAGTCGTGACCCGGCGTACCGTGTTCGAGCTGCGCAAGGCTCGCGAGCGTGGTCATATCCTCGAAGGCCAGGCCGTTGCGCTGTCCAACATCGACCCGGTGATCGCGCTGATCAAGGCCTCGCCGACGCCGTCGGAGGCCAAGGAAGCGCTGATCAGCATGCCTTGGGAATCGTCCGCGGTCGTGGCGATGGTCGAGCGTGCCGGTGCCGACTCGTGCCGTCCGGAGACCCTGGACCCGCAGTATGGTCTGCGCGACGGCAAGTACTTCCTGTCGCCGGAACAGGCGCAGGCCATCCTCGAACTGCGTCTGCACCGCCTGACCGGCCTGGAACACGAGAAGCTGCTGGCCGAGTACCAGGAGATCCTCAACCAGATCGGCGAGCTGATCCGCATCCTCAACAGCGCCACGCGCCTGATGGAAGTGATCCGCGAAGAGCTGGAAGTGATTCGTGCCGAGTACGGCGACGTGCGCCGTACCGAGATCCTCGATGCCCGTCTCGACCTGACCCTGGGCGACATGATCCCGGAAGAAGAGCGCGTGGTGACCATCTCCCACGGCGGCTACGCCAAGACGCAGCCGTTGGCGGCCTACCAGGCCCAGCGCCGCGGTGGCAAAGGCAAGTCGGCGACCGGCGTCAAGGACGAGGACTACATTGCCCACCTGCTGGTTGCCAACAGTCACACCACGCTGCTGCTGTTTTCCAGCAAGGGCAAGGTGTACTGGCTCAAGACCTACGAAATTCCCGAAGCGTCCCGTGCTGCCCGTGGCCGTCCGCTGGTGAACCTGTTGCCGCTGGATGAGGGTGAATACATCACCACCATGCTGCCGGTGGAGGAATACACCGAAGGTCATTTCATCTTCATGGCGACCGCCGACGGTACCGTGAAGAAGACCCCGCTGGAAGCCTTCAGCCGTCAGCGTAGCGTTGGCCTGATCGCCCTGGAGCTGGATGAAGGCGACGTGCTGATCAGCGCCGCGATCACCGATGGCGAGCGCGAGGTCATGCTGTTCTCCGACGCCGGCAAGGTCACTCGCTTCAAGGAGTCCGACGTCCGTGCCATGGGTCGTACGGCCCGCGGCGTACGCGGCATGCGCCTGAACGAAGGGCAGAAGCTGATCTCCATGATTATCCCGGAAGAAGGCAGCCAGATTCTCACGGCTTCCGAGCGCGGCTTCGGCAAGCGCACCGCGATCAGCGAGTTCCCCGAGTACAAGCGCGGCGGCCAGGGTGTGATCGCCATGGTCAGCAACGAGCGTAACGGCCGTCTGGTCGGTGCGGTACAGGTGCTCGACGGTGAGGAGATCATGCTGATCTCCGACCAGGGCACGCTGGTACGTACCCGTGTCGATGAGGTCTCCAGCCTGGGCCGTAATACCCAGGGTGTGACGTTGATCAAGCTGGCCAGCGATGAAACGCTGGTGGGCCTGGAGCGCGTCCAGGAACCTTCGGAAGTCGAAGGCGAAGAACTGGAAGACGGTGTCGAGTTCGACGGCGAAGTGCTGATCGATGACGCGGCCGACGACCAGGCGCTGGATGCAGCGACCGACGAGGCGCAACCGCAGGACTAAAAGCGCCTGTCTGCTCTACTCTCCACCGTAGGCGTAGCCGGTCTGGAGTAGGGCGCAGGCCGGTGTGTATTGAAAAGCATAGCGAGAGTGGATGTGAGCAAACGAGCCTATAACTTCTGCGCGGGTCCTGCTGCGCTGCCTGAAGCTGTCCTTTTGCGTGCCCAGTCCGAGCTGCTCGACTGGCACGGCAAGGGCCTGTCGGTCATGGAAATGAGCCATCGCAGCGATGAGTTCGTGTCCATCGCCACCAAGGCCGAGCAGGATCTGCGTGACCTGCTGGATATTCCCTCGAACTACAAGGTGCTGTTCCTGCAGGGCGGCGCCAGCCAGCAATTTGCCCAGGTCGCGCTGAACCTGCTGCCCGAAAGCGGCAAGGCCGACTACATCGAGACCGGTATCTGGTCGAAGAAAGCCATCGAGGAAGCTTCGCGTTTCGGCAACGTCAATGTCGCCGCCAGCGCCAAGCCCTATGACTATTTCGCCATTCCCGGCCAGAACGAATGGAAGCTGTCGAAAGACGCGGCCTATGTTCACTATGTGTCGAACGAAACCATCGGCGGCCTGGAGTTCGACTGGATTCCGGAAACCGGTGATGTGCCGCTGGTCACCGACATGTCCTCGGACATCCTTTCGCGTCCGGTGGATATTTCCCGCTTCGGCATGATCTACGCCGGTGCGCAGAAGAACATCGGCCCGAGCGGCATCGTCGTCAATATTGTCCGTGAAGACCTGCTGGGTCGCGCCCGTTCGATCTGCCCGACCATGCTCGACTACAAGGTCGCGGCCGACAACGGCTCCATGTACAACACCCCGCCGACCCTGGCCTGGTACCTGTCGGGCCTGGTTTTCGAGTGGCTCAAGGAGCAGGGTGGCGTCGAAGCCATCGGCAAGCTCAATGAAATCAAGCAGCGCACGCTGTATGACTTCATCGACGCCAGCGACCTGTACAGCAACCCGATCAACAAGACCAACCGCTCCTGGATGAACGTGCCGTTCCGCCTGGCCGACGATCGCCTGGACAAGCCGTTCCTGGCCGGCGCCGAAGAGCAGGGCCTGTTGAATCTCAAGGGCCACCGTTCGGTGGGTGGCATGCGCGCCTCCATTTACAACGCCGTCGACATCAACGCGGTGAACGCGCTGGTGGCGTACATGGCAGCGTTCGAGAAGGAACACGGCTAATGTCCGAGCAAGAACTCAAGGCACTGCGCCTGCGTATCGACAGCCTCGATGAGAAAGTTCTCGAACTGATCAGCGAGCGCGCACGCTGCGCCCAGGAAGTCGCGCGGGTAAAAATGGCCTCGCTGGCCGAGGGCGAAGTGCCGGTGTTCTATCGTCCGGAACGTGAAGCCCAGGTGCTCAAGCGGGTCATGGAACGCAACCAGGGGCCGCTGGGCAACGAAGAAATGGCGCGGCTGTTCCGCGAGATCATGTCTTCCTGCCTGGCTCTGGAACAGCCGCTGAAAGTGGCTTACCTGGGTCCTGAAGGTACCTTCACCCAGGCTGCGGCCATGAAGCATTTCGGCCATGCGGTGATCAGCAAGCCGATGGCGGCGATTGACGAAGTCTTCCGTGAAGTGGCGGCCGGCGCGGTGAATTTTGGTGTGGTGCCGGTGGAAAACTCCACCGAGGGTGCGGTCAACCACACCCTCGACAGTTTCCTCGAGCACGACATGGTGATTTGCGGTGAAGTCGAGCTGCGCATTCACCACCACCTGCTGGTGGGCGAAAACACCAAGACCGACAGCATCAGTCGCATCTACTCCCACGCCCAGTCCCTGGCCCAGTGCCGCAAGTGGCTGGACGCCCATTACCCGAACGTCGAGCGCGTGGCGGTTTCCAGCAACGCCGAAGCGGCGAAGCGGGTCAAGGGCGAGTGGAACTCGGCGGCGATTGCCGGCGACATGGCGGCCGGCCTGTATGGCTTGACCCGCCTGGCGGAGAAAATCGAGGACCGTCCGGACAACTCCACGCGGTTCCTGATGATCGGTAGCCAGGAAGTGCCGCCTACCGGCGACGACAAGACCTCGATCATTGTTTCCATGAGCAACAAGCCTGGCGCGCTCCACGAGCTGCTGGTGCCGTTCCACGACAACGGGATTGACCTGACGCGTATCGAGACCCGACCTTCGCGCAGTGGTAAATGGACGTATGTGTTCTTTATCGACTTCGTTGGCCATCATCGTGATCCGCTGGTCAAGGGTGTGCTGGAGAAGATCAGTCAGGAAGCCGTCGCCCTCAAGGTGCTGGGCTCCTACCCGAAAGCGGTTCTGTAAAGGCGTTGATCATGAGCGGTAACTTCCTCGCCCTGGCTCAGCCGGGCGTGCAACAACTGTCGCCTTACGTTCCGGGCAAGCCCGTGGATGAACTGGCTCGTGAGCTGGATATTGATCCGGCGCGGATCATCAAGCTGGCGAGCAACGAGAATCCCCTTGGGGCGAGTCCCAAGGCCCTGGCGGCGATTCACGATGCCCTGGCGGATTTGACCCGTTATCCGGACGGCAATGGTTTCGAGCTCAAGCAGCGTCTGTCCGAGCTGTGCCGGGTGCAGGCCAGCCAGGTGACCCTGGGCAATGGTTCCAACGATATTCTCGAACTGGTCGCCCGTGCCTACCTGGCGCCGGGGTTGAACGCGGTGTTCAGCGAACATGCCTTTGCGATCTACCCCATCGTGACCCAGGCGGTGAATGCCGAGGCCCGTGTGGCTCCGGCCAAGGACTTCGGGCATGACCTGGCGGCGATGCTCGCGGCCATCGACGAAAACACCCGTGTGGTGTTTGTCGCCAACCCGAACAACCCGACCGGTACCTGGTTCGGCCCGAGGGCGCTGGAGACGTTTCTCGCCGCTGTGCCGCAGGATGTCCTGGTGGTCCTGGACGAGGCCTATATCGAATATGCCGAAGGTGTCGACCTGCCGGATGGCCTGAACTACCTGGCAAGCTATCCGAACCTGCTGGTTTCTCGAACTTTCTCCAAGGCCTACGGCCTGGCGGCCTTGCGTGTCGGTTATGCGCTGTCGTCGCCCGCCGTGGCGGATATCCTCAATCGCGTTCGCCAACCGTTCAATGTCAACAGCCTGGCGCTGGTCGCGGCCCGTGCGGCACTTGACGATGTCGAGTATGTCGCCCGTAGTCGAAGCTTGAACGAAGCCGGCATGCAGCAACTGGAAGAAGGTTTTCGCCAGTTGGGGCTGAGCTGGATTCCCTCGAAGGCCAATTTCATTGCTGTCGATGTCGGTCGTGAGGCGGGCCCGGTGTACCAGGGGCTGCTGCGTGAAGGGGTGATCGTGCGTCCGGTGGCCGGTTACGGCCTGCCGAAGCACCTGCGGGTCAGCATTGGCCTGGCCAGTGAGAACAGTCGTTTGCTGGAGGCGCTGGCCAAGGTCCTGGCCCGTGGTTGATGTCATGTCGATGCAATCTGTGAAGCCTATGATCGGCCGCCTTGTGGTGGTCGGCCTGGGTTTGATCGGCGGCTCCTTTGCCAAGGGGCTGCGGGAAAGCGGCCTGTGCCGGGAAGTGGTGGGTGTCGATCTCGACCCGCAATCCCGTGAGCTCGCGGTCGAGTTGGGCGTGGTCGATCGTTGTGAGACTGATCTGGCGACGGCTTGCCAGGGCGCCGATGTGATTCAGCTGGCGGTGCCGATCCTGGCCATGGAGAAAATGCTCGGCTTGCTGGCGGGCATGGACCTGGGGCAGGCGATCCTCACGGATGTTGGCAGTGCCAAGGGCAATGTCGTGCGTGCCGCCGGTCGGGCCTTTGGCACCATGCCGCCGCGTTTTGTCCCGGGGCACCCGATTGCCGGGTCCGAACAGAGTGGCGTGCAGGCCTCCAACAGTGCGCTGTTCCGTCGGCACAAGGTGATCCTGACGCCGTTGGCCGAGACCGATCCGTCGGCGCTGGCGACGGTTGATGCGCTCTGGCGGGCCCTGGGGGCGGATGTCGAGCACATGCAGGTCGAGCGTCACGACGAAGTGCTGGCGGCGACCAGTCATTTGCCGCACCTGCTGGCCTTCGGCCTGGTGGACTCGTTGGCCAAGCGCAACGAGAACCTGGAGATTTTTCGCTACGCCGCCGGTGGATTCCGCGATTTCACGCGGATTGCTGGCAGTGATCCGGTGATGTGGCACGATATCTTCCTGGCCAACCGGGACGCTGTGCTGCGTGCGCTGGACAGTTTTCGCGGTGACCTGGACGTCTTGCGCGATGCGGTCGATGCCGGGGATGGGCCTCAGTTGCTGGAAGTATTCCAGCGTGCGCAAGCGGCGCGCGAGCATTTCGGCAGAATCCTGGCCCGCCGGGCCCGCAAGGGCACCTTGAACGCCAATGATGATCACAAAGAGGCACGGTCGTGAATATTCAAGCTCCAGTTATCACCATTGACGGGCCGAGCGGTTCGGGCAAGGGCACGGTCGCCGGGATCCTGGCCAAGCGCCTGAACTGGTGCCTGCTGGATTCCGGCGCCCTCTATCGGTTGCTGGCATTCGCCGCGCGCAACCATGGGGTCGACCTGACCAACGAGGAACTGCTCAAGGCCCTGGCCGCTCATCTGGATGTACAGTTCGTCGGTGCGACCAGTGATCGTACGGCGCGGATCATCCTCGAGGGCGACGACGTCACCGAAGATATCCGCAACGAGCAGGTCGGCGCCTGGGCTTCCCAGGTCGCGGCGTTGCCGGCGGTGCGCGAGGCTTTGCTGCAACGCCAGCGGGCGTTCCAGGAGCCGCCAGGCCTGGTGGCCGATGGCCGGGACATGGGCACGGTGGTGTTTCCCGATGCGCCGCTGAAGATTTTCCTGACCGCCAGCTCCGAGGAGCGGGCTCGTCGCCGGTACTTGCAGTTGAAGGCCAAGGGCGATGATGTTAGTCTGTCGAGTCTGCTAGATGAGATACGTGCACGCGATGAGCGTGACACCCAGCGAGCGGTAGCCCCGCTCAAGCCGGCGGCTGACGCCATACAGCTGGATTCTACGGAATTGTCCATTGAGCAGGTGCTGGAACGCATCATGAGCGAGATCGCCATTCGCGATATCGCCGGGTGACCAAGAGGTGTGCAGGGGACCAGTCATAGTCCTGCGCGGCTTCTTTCATATGAACGTAACCCACACCGTCTGGGGTGTGGCAGATGGGCGTATTCTTCGCCCTTATCAACAGGAATTAAAATGAGCGAAAGCTTTGCGGAACTCTTTGAAGAGAGCTTGAAGACCCTTAATCTTCAGGCTGGTTCGATCATCACCGGTGTTATCGTTGATATCGATTACCAAGCTCGTTGGGTCACTGTCCACGCCGGTCTGAAGTCTGAAGCTCTGATCCCGCTGGAACAGTTCTACAACGATGCTGGCGAGCTGAACATCAACGTCGGTGACGAAGTTCACGTGGCGCTGGATTCGGTTGAAGACGGCTTTGGTGAAACCAAGCTGTCCCGTGAAAAAGCCAAGCGCGCTGAATGCTGGATCGTTCTGGAAGCAGCCTTCGCAGCCGAAGAAGTGGTCAAGGGCGTTATCAACGGTAAGGTTAAAGGCGGCTTCACTGTCGACGTTAACGGCATCCGTGCGTTCCTGCCAGGTTCTCTGGTTGACGTCCGTCCAGTGCGCGACACCACGCACCTGGAAGGCAAAGAGCTCGAGTTCAAGGTCATCAAGCTCGACCAGAAACGCAACAACGTTGTCGTTTCCCGTCGCAGCGTCCTGGAAGCCGAGAACTCCGCCGAGCGTGAAGCTCTGCTGGAATCCTTGCAGGAAGGTCAGCAAGTCAAGGGTATCGTCAAGAACCTCACCGATTACGGCGCATTCGTCGATCTGGGTGGCGTCGATGGCCTGCTGCACATCACCGACATGGCTTGGAAGCGCATCAAGCACCCATCGGAAATCGTCAACGTTGGCGACGAGATCGATGTCAAGGTTCTGAAGTACGATCGCGAACGCAATCGTGTTTCCCTGGGCCTCAAGCAACTGGGCGAAGATCCATGGGTTGCTATCAAAGCCCGTTACCCAGAAAGCACTCGCGTCACCGCTCGTGTTACCAACCTGACCGACTACGGCTGCTTCGCTGAGCTGGAAGAAGGCGTTGAAGGCCTGGTACACGTTTCCGAAATGGACTGGACCAACAAGAACATCCACCCTTCGAAAGTCGTACAAGTCGGCGACGAAGTGGAAGTCATGGTTCTGGACATCGACGAAGAGCGTCGTCGTATCTCCCTCGGCATCAAGCAGTGCAAATCTAACCCATGGGAAGATTTCTCTGGCCAGTTCAACAAGGGCGATAAAATCTCCGGCACCATCAAGTCGATCACCGATTTCGGTATCTTCATTGGTCTGGACGGCGGCATCGACGGTCTGGTTCACCTGTCCGACATCTCCTGGAACGAAGTGGGCGAAGAAGCCGTTCGTCGTTTCAAGAAGGGCGACGAGTTGGACACCGTTATCCTGTCGGTTGACCCAGAGCGCGAGCGCATCTCCCTGGGTATCAAGCAACTGGAAAGCGACCCGTTCTCCGAGTACGTCTCGGTTAACGACAAAGGCGCCATCGTTAAAGGCATCGTGAAAGAAGTTGACGCCAAAGGCGCCATCATCGTTCTGGCCGACGATATCGAAGCGACTCTGAAAGCCTCCGAAATCAGCCGTGACCGCGTTGAAGACGCGCGCAACGTTCTGAAAGAAGGCGAAGAAGTAGAAGCCAAGATCATCAGCGTTGACCGCAAGAGCCGCGTGATCCAGCTGTCGATCAAGTCGAAAGACGTTGAAGACGAAAAAGAAGCCATCCAGAGCCTGCGCGACAAGCCAGCTGCTTCGGATGCTCCAGTCGACACCACTCTCGGTGCTCTGCTGCGTGCTCAGATGGAAAAACAGAACTAAGTTCTGTCGGACCATAGAAAAAGGGCGACTTCGGTCGCCCTTTTTTGTGCCCACGATTTGACGTTCAAAATCTGAAACGAATTCAGGGTGGCGACGGTCTTATTTATCAGTGTAAAAACGTTTGTCGTCAGGATCGTAGATCTGTGCTTCGTGAGCGGTTCGGGGAGCGCGTCAGTAAGGAAAGGAATGAGCAAGCTAATGGTTGTCCTCGCGTTGCTGTTACTTGCGGGGTGCGTCACCCAGGCGACGACCCACGTCAGGCGGGGCGTGAGCGGTGTCGAGATCGACTGTTCGGGACTTGGGTCGGACTGGGACAAGTGTTACACGCGGGCTGCCCTTGAGTGCAAGGCTCAGGGCTATAAGGTCGTCACCCGGTCCAGCGATGCCAAGGATGAAGGGGATGGCTATCTTTTCGGCTGGAATCCGGCTGGCGCCGTCACTCGCACCATGCTGGTGATTTGTAATTAGACGATCCTGTTCCTTGTTTCTTCTGCATGCAGATAAGTCAATAGATGGGCTGTTCAAAACCTTCCGCTCATGCTAAAACCTTCGAAGTGCTTTCCTAGCTGCTTGAAAAAGAAGGGAAAAATATGACGAAGTCGGAGCTGATCGAACGAATTGTCACCCATCAGGGGCTGCTTTCATCCAAGGATGTGGAGCTGGCCATCAAGACCATGCTTGAGCAAATGTCCCAATGCCTGGCAACCGGCGACCGCATCGAGATCCGCGGGTTTGGGAGTTTTTCGTTGCATTACCGCGCTCCGCGGGTTGGGCGCAATCCGAAGACCGGGCAATCGGTGAGTCTGGATGGGAAATTTGTGCCGCATTTCAAGCCAGGGAAGGAGTTAAGGGATCGGGTGAATGAGGAGGAGGATATTTGATTGGGGAGTATTTTCAGGGCTGCGCACCTGGTAAATTGATCACTTAATTTGTTTACTCCGCATTGATGCGATAAACTGCCTGGCTCTTGGTTCGGAGTGTGCTTGGGTTCATGGTCAAGTCGGCTACACTATTCATATTAAGTGCCTTGGGTAGGGAATTTCGGCAGGGTTGATGAGGTAGAACTGCACATTGTGCAATTTGTTTCATCGGAGGTAGGTGTGATTTTGTTAGGTTTCATTTTTTTATACTAGAATTTAAATGATATATTTTTTAAGTAAATGATCAATATCCCAGCCTGTGTATTATGCGTGGCGATTTTATTAGCTATTGATGAAGGGCAAATCAAGTAATGGACTTGAACAGCAAAGCAATTGCAATTATCGGTCTAGGCTACGTCGGATTGCCGTTGGCTGTCGAGTTTGGCAAAAAGCGTCCAGTTATCGGCTTTGATATCCAGCGTTCCCGAATTTCGGAGCTGCAGGCTGGTAGCGATCACACGCTCGAGTGCAGTAGCGAGGAGCTTTGTGCGGCTTCACACTTGCGATATAGTTGTGATATCGAAGATTTGCATGGCGTGCAAATATATATCGTAA
Organism: Pseudomonas gingeri; assembly: GCF_013385425.1. GTDB lineage: Bacteria > Pseudomonadota > Gammaproteobacteria > Pseudomonadales > Pseudomonadaceae > Aquipseudomonas > Aquipseudomonas gingeri_D. Next base: position 750,129 of record NZ_JACAQA010000005.1, read on the forward strand.
CCGTGCCTACGCCGGTGGATACTGCAAATCGGCCAGATATGACACCATTGGTCAAGGCGAGTGAAACTGTTGGCAAGGTACTGAAAAGTGGTGATCTTGTTATTTACGAGTCCACTGTGTTTCCTGGTGCGACAGAAGAGATATGTGTGCCGATACTGGAGCAGTTCAGTGGGCTAAAGTTTAATAGAGATTTTTTTTGTGGTTACAGTCCCGAGCGTATAAATCCTGGAGATAAAGAGCATCGCCTGCCTACTATAAAAAAGGTGACAAGCGGTAGCACTCCGGAGGTTGCGAAAGCGGTAGACCGGCTGTATGCAGAAATCATTACTGCGGGTACTCACCTGGCTAGCAGTATAAAAGTGGCGGAGGCGGCCAAGGTAATCGAAAATACCCAGCGTGATCTTAATATTGCATTGATGAATGAGTTAAGCCTGATCTTTCATCATTTGGGTATCGATACGCTTGAGGTGCTGCAAGCGGCAGGAACTAAATGGAACTTCCTACCATTTCGCCCTGGGTTGGTGGGCGGGCATTGTATTGGCGTTGATCCCTATTATCTTACCCACAAGGCGCAAGAGGTTGGTTATCACCCGGAAGTGATTTTGGCGGGTCGTCGAATTAATGACAGCATGGCCAGACACGTTGCTGATAGCACGGTAAAATTGATGTTGCGCAAAGGTAAGCCGGTTTTGGGTAGCCGGGTACTTGTACTGGGGTTGGCATTTAAGGAAAATTGCCCTGATTTGCGGAATACAAAGGTTGTGGATATTGTCAATGCCTTGAAGGACTACCGCTGCGAAGTCGATGTATATGACCCTTGGATCGATGTTAACGAGGCTTTCGATGAGTATGGGTTGACTTGCTTGCGTGAAAAGCCCAAACAAGGGAGCTACGCGGGGATCATTCTGGCAGTGGGGCATCAGGAGTTCGTGGCTATGGGGGCTGCTGGTATCAAAGGGTGTGGCGAGCCGGATGCTGTACTTTTTGACGTAAAAAGTATTCTCCCAATGGGCGTTGCAGACGGCCGCTTGTAAAAAGGAGTAGAGCGTGTATGAGCACTTTCCAAGAGCTACAGCAACATTTGTTGAGCGAGCCGCGTACTTGGTTGATTACCGGTGTGGCTGGTTTCATAGGTAGTAACCTGCTCGAACGTCTTCTCAAATTTGACCAGCGTGTGGTCGGTTTGGACAACTTCATCACCGGGCATCGTCATAACCTGACAGAGGTGAAGGCGTTGGTCTCTCCTGAACAGTGGGAGCGATTTCACTTTATTGAAGGGGATGTTCGAGAGCTTGAGGATTGTAATTGTGCCATGCGATGGAGTGACGAGTACGGTGTCGATTACGTTTTACACCAGGCTGCTCTTGGTAGTGTTCCGCGTAGTATTGCTGACCCCATCGCTACCAACGAAACCAATATCGCAGGGTTTCTGAATATTTTGGTTGCCGCGCGAGACGCGAAGGTGAAGAGTTTTACCTACGCCGCAAGTAGTAGCACCTATGGTGACCACCCCGGGCTACCCAAGGTTGAAGACAAAATCGGCAAACCGCTGAGCCCCTATGCGGTTACAAAATATGTCAATGAGCTCTATGCGGACGTTTTTGCTCGCGTGTATGGTTTTTCCACCATTGGGCTGCGTTATTTCAACGTGTTCGGTCCTCGTCAGGACCCTAATGGTGCTTATGCTGCTGTAATCCCGAAATGGACGGCCTCTCTGCTTTGTGGTGAGCCGGTCTACATCAATGGTGATGGAGAAACCAGCCGTGATTTTTGCTTCATTGCCAATGCGGTTCAAGCTAATCTCCTGGCGGCTACGGCCACCTCTTCTGAAGCAGTGAATCAGGTTTACAATGTGGCGGTGGGGGATAGGACTTCACTTAATGACCTGTTCAGGTTGATCAGGGATGGCTTAGCTGTTTCACGTGAAGAGTTGAGTCAAGCGCAGCCTGTTTATAGAGGCTTTCGCGCGGGCGACGTCCGACATTCGTTGGCCGATATCAGCAAGGCCTCGTCGCTCTTGGGCTATCAACCCAGCCATCGTCTTGCTGAGGGGATCCATGAGGCACTCGACTGGTATGTAAGCAATGTGTCTTGAGAACAGTCTACATGCGTGGCCTCTGAGATGAGTCGGCAGCTAGTGATTGTATCGCTGCTTACGGTTCTTTCTCAGCTTGCAGCTTTTTTTAAGTTGTGGTTCACCGCACGATATTTCGGTGTTGGTAGTGAGCTTGATGGGTATAATCTCGCGCTTGTAACCCCGACATTGATTTCCGGCATAGTGGCAGGTGTTATTCAGACAGGCTTTTTCCCTGTACGTGCCCGTGTGTACGCCCGATTTGGTCTGCCAGCGACAGAGGCATTTGAGCGAGCCATATTCTGGGGCTGTGTCGCGCTCGGAGCCATCCTGGCGTTGCTGATTTTTGTATCCATTCCATGGCTGACTCAGTGGCTGACAGCCCAGAGCCAGCCATCGGTTCACGACACTTTTTTGTTTACTCTATCGTTTGTTGTATTGCTGGTTCCTCTTAATATTGCCAATGATTGCATGGGGTATATACTCGCCATGCGCGAAAAATTTGCCTATGCGGCGGGTGCTCCGATCGTAAATGGCATACTAGGTGGGCTGATTTTGTTGGTGTGGCCAGGTGCTGGGCTGTTGAGTCTTGTTCTCGGAACGCTAATCGGGTTGTTCGCGCAGTTGATCATTTGTCTGTTTGGTTTGAGTAAAAGCAAATTTTCCATTCTTGGCGCTTTACCAACCTGGAGGGCTTTTTTACTGCAAGGGTACGACATGCTTACTCTGGGTGGGTGGGTTCTACCAGGCGTTTTTTTTTCCAATATGGCTTCGTCATTACCTATGGTCTGGGCCGCCTCTTATGGGGAAGGTGTAGTTTCTTCATTCGGGTACGCCTACCGGCTTCACACTTCGTTGGTTCAGTTACTTGTGATGTCTAGTTCGACATTGTTGTTGGCCCGATTCTCAATGCTTGTTGTTGAGGAAGATTATAATAGTGTTAGGCGGTTGTTACGACAAGCCGCATTGGTGTCTTTTGTGATTGGCGTTGCCAGTACTTTATTGGTTTGGTTTCTGGGTGAGCCTCTACTTCTATTGTTGTTTGGTGGGCGTTTTGATTCTGAGGCGGCATATAAAGTAACCCAGCTTTGGTTTTGGCTAACCACAGGGGTTGGTTTTGCACTTTTGGGTAACGTATTTGCCAAGCTTTGGCAGGCTCAGTCTCGCCCCAAGCTTCTTTCATTTATGGCAGCTTCCAGCTTACTCACGATACTTTTGTGTTACTTCGTCTTTCGTGGCATGTTGGGTGCACAGGCTATTGCGTTAGCACTATCTGCCGCGCCCGCAGTTGTTGTATTGCTAGGATTTAGACTTCTTACGCCTTCGCTTCATTTGGTACGGGCACATAATTGATTAGCGTCATGATAGAGGCCCGGAGAGTTTTTATGGGAAAAATAAAGAAGATCGTTGAAATTGATTGTCCGCTATGTGGATCAGCGCAAAAGAAGCAGCTTTTTACCACGTATGACTACGTATTTCGTGTAACCGATCATCCATTTGCAGTACAACAGTGTACGGCGTGTGGGGCCGGATACTTGAGCCCTAGGCCAAGTGCTCACGACATGGGGGATTATTATCCTGAAGCCTTTTACTGGTCGTGGGAAGGGGCTGAGGGGCAAATGGATTGGACCTCGATCATTCAAAAGCGTGAACGACAGCTTCACGCAAAAGCTGAATGGCTGGATGGGATCTCTCCAGGTACGTTGCTCGATATCGGAGCGCAGAAAGGCGAATTCATCTGGTTCATGAGAAATCAGGGTTGGGCCGTCGAAGGAGTGGAAATGGATTCTGAAATACCGAATCCGGCAAAGCTCCCGATACATTATGGTGATTTCCTCGAAATGGATTTCGCAGAAAAAAAATATGATGTCATTACCTTTTGGGCCGTTCTGGAGCACGTCTACGACCCTGTGCGCTTCATTGAAAAGGCCTCTCATCTTTTAAAGCCTGGTGGGCGTCTCATTGTGCTTGTCACCAATATGAACTCCATACAGGCACGGTACTATCAAGCTGATGATTACCCTCGTCACCTTACACTATTCACTCATTCATCGGTAAAGCGGTTGTGCCAGGCGCATGCTTTGAACCTGGTTCGTACCTCCACAGATCAAAAGATTTTTGGAGGAAGTTTGAGTGGTGGAGGGCTTTACCTAATTAAGCGATTATTCGGTTACAGTTCGGGGGAGGCTTTTGCAGAGTGGAAGCAGTTGGAAGATCCGGATTTGTTTTGGTGTAAATGGAAGGGCAAACCTTCATGGCTGGTAAAGATGGTTAGTAGGTTGGATCGTCTTGTCACGCTACCACTGGAAAAAATTCTGGATAGGCTGGGATATGGATTTATCCTTACCTTCAGTGCCCACAAAATTCTAACGGAGGAATAAAAATGGCAGATCGCTGGCATGAGTACTTTGATTCCTGCGGCGCCTTTAACTCCAATTGGCTGACGTCCGCAGTCGCGCATTGGGGGTTTCACGAAGTTCTTTATGGCATGATCCAGCGCTATTGCGCGCCTTCGTCCAGAATTTTGGATGTGGGCTGTGGGCCTGGCTGGTCTGATATGTACTTGTCCTCGTTGGGATACAAGGTGATTGGAATAGATAATGAGCCGACACTGGTCGAGCTCGCCAATCAGCATGCTCAGCGTTTAGGTGCAACCGCGGCATTTCAGGTGGCGGATGCTTTTGATCTTTCGGGGCTTCAGGGTCAGTTCGATTTGGCTTTTTCCTGTGGTGTACTTGAGCATTTCGATCGAGACGTTACTGTTCGGCTTCTTGAAGAGCAGGCCAAGTGCTCAAAGTACGTACTTATTCAAATTCCTACAAAGTACACCGCTTATACAGGCGTCATAACTGATGAGCGAATTTACTCAGTAGATGAGCTCGCCTCAATTGTCAGGGATGCCGGCATGGAGGTGGTCTCCAAATTTGGCTATGGGGATCTAGCTGCTACTCCGGTGCATAGGGCGTCGCGTAGGTTCTTGCCCAGAGCAGCCTTGCGACTCCTTCAAAACCGAGGGTACGCGTACAGCATTGCAGTTATTGGAAGGTCTCGCTGAGGCGAATTGAAGAGTGTGTAGGAGATGACGTGTCAGATCCGAAGCATTTCTCAGTCAATTTTGAGTTCGTATATGAAATTGCTTTATGTAATAGGGTCCATGGAAATCGGAGGTGCGGAGCAGCATCTGCTGCGTATTTCAACAGCGCTCCGCGAGCGGGGGTTTCAACCTGAAGTTTTCACCATTACGACAGGTGGGCCTTTGACGCATGCTTTTATCGAAGGAGGTGTTCCTGTCCATGGTGTAATGCTTCCAGGCTGGATTCGCCGCTTTCTGCGCGATGAGCGCGCGATTGCCTGGGCGGGATTGCTCTATTCGGCGGTTGCTCTTTGGTGGCTGTGTTGGCGCAGGCGCCCTCAAGTGGTTCACTTCTTTTTACCCGCTGCTTATATCGTAGGTGGTGTGGTCTTGTTGTTCTGCCCGAGAGCTCGTCAGATGATGAGCCGTAGGAGCTTGAACTTGTATCAGGCCAAGCATCGGTTGTACCGCCGGTTGGAGCATTGGCTGCATCCTCGTATGGATCGTGTCTGTGGTAACTCGGTCGCTGTCATTGAGGACCTGCTTTCCGAAGGTGTCACAAAAGATCAGGCACGCCTTATCTATAATGGTGTCGACCTAGAGCGTTTCGCACAACCTCGAGACAGGGCTACGGTACGCAATGACCTGTCCATCCCGGATGATGCATTGGTTTTTATTATGATCGCCAATCTCATACCTTATAAAGGTCATGCCGACCTGATCCGGGCATTCGCCAAGATCCAGGATCTGATTCCTCAACCTTGGGTTTGCCTCTGCGTAGGTCGAGATGACGGAATCGGTAATACACTGCGTCAGCAAGCTCTCTCGCTGGGGCTTGGCGAGAAAATATGTTTTCTCGGCTCCCGGCAGGATGTTCCGGACCTGCTCAATGCTTCTGATGTTGGTGTTCTTTGTTCTCACGAAGAAGGTTTTTCCAATGCAGTGCTAGAGGGAATGGCTGCAAAGCTGCCAATGGTAGTCAGCGATGTGGGGGGGAATGCTGAGGCAGTGGTGCACGGTTCTACTGGGTGGGTAGTGCCACCTTGTGCTTCGGGCGAGCTCGCTGATGCGCTCTTGGCGGTAGCGCGGGATCCCGAGCGAAGAAGAATGGGCGAGGCCGGGCATCTACGCGTGGAAACCGTATTTTCCATGGAGGCTTGCCTTCAAGGTTACGCAGATATCTATTGTGGCCGCGACACAGATGCCGCCTTAAAAAACAACCACTGACGTAGTCAATCTCATGTGTGGAATAGCTGGACAGTTGAAATGGCCTGGGCAGTCGACAGAATCTTTACTGCTAAATGAATGCTCGCGTATGGCCGACGCAATCATTCACCGTGGCCCTGATGACCATGGCATATGGGTAAAACCGGAGTCTGGGGTGGGGCTGGCTCATCGGCGACTGGCGATTGTCGACCTCTCACCGGCGGGCCATCAACCCATGGCTTCGGTGTCTGGCCGTTACGTCATGGTTTTCAATGGTGAAATCTATAATCATTTGGATTTACGCCGCCTGATGGAGAGCGCGGGCAGACCTCCTTCTTGGCGCGGTCATTCAGATACTGAAACGCTACTCGCTGCCTTTGATCTCTGGGGGATAGAGAAAGCCCTGAAGCAGTGCATCGGGATGTTTGCCATCGCACTTTGGGACCTTGAACAGAAGGTGCTGATACTTGCGAGAGATCGATTGGGGGAAAAACCTCTATATTACGGCTGGCAGGGGCAGGGGCAGGGGCAGCAGGCTGTTTTTCTATTCGGCTCTGAACTTAAGGCCTTGCGCGCACATCCGGCGTTTCATGCGACTGTAAACCGGAACGCGTTGGCGCTCTACCTGCGTCACAACTATGTGCCCGCACCTTTTTCGATCTACGAGAATATTCATAAGCTGCAGCCAGGCTGCATGCTTACTGTCTCGATGGATCAACGTGAGCCGCTGATTCGAGAATACTGGTCCGCTTTGAGCTCTGTGCTTGATGGGACGGCCGCTCGTCAGAAATATCGAGACCCTCTTCAGGCAGTCGATGAACTGGAAGTGTTGCTGAAGTCGGCTGTGGCGCAGCAAATGATGGCTGATGTACCATTGGGTGCATTTCTGTCGGGTGGTATTGACTCGTCTACGATTGTCGCGCTTATGCAAGCGCAGTCCAGTCGCCCGGTGAAGACATTTACCATCGGTTTCCATGAGCCAGGCTATAATGAAGCTGAACATGCAAAGGCGGTTGCGAGGCATTTAGGAACAGATCATACGGAATTGTATATCACGCCACAGGAGGCTATGGCGGTGATCCCAAGGCTTCCATCTATTTACGACGAGCCCTTCTCCGATTCGTCCCAGATCCCGACTTTCTTGGTTTCTCAGCTAGCGAGACAACATGTTACCGTATCCTTGTCAGGTGACGCAGGTGACGAGCTTTTCAGTGGTTATACGCGCTATACCGCAGCATCCAATGCCTGGAGCAAACTGTCTCGATTGCCTCTTTCTCTTCGCAAAGTTGCTGCCAGTTCCATTACTGCGCTTTCGCCGGACACGTGGTCAAAGTTGTTCGGCTGGCTACCTTCGGCACATTTCAGTCATCGTTTTGGTGACAAACTACATAAAGGCGCAGGGGTGCTGGGAAGCGAGTCGATCGGTGGTCTCTACCATGGTCTGGTGTCGCACTGGGCGGATCCGTCGCAGTTGGTGATCGGCGGACATGAGCCTCAAACATTGTTGACAGGACTTATGCCAGATCTTACCGACCTGGAGCCGGTTGAACGCATGATGGTTCTGGACCTGTTGACCTATTTACCAGACGATATCCTGACAAAGGTTGATCGTGCAGCGATGGCCGTCAACCTTGAATCTCGCGTACCTATGCTGGATCACCGGATCGTTGAGTTCGCGTGGCAGTTACCCCAGTCCCTCAAGCAACGCGATGGTGTCGGGAAGTGGGTGTTACGGCAAGTACTATATAGGCATGTTCCTCAGTCATTGATTGATAGACCAAAGATGGGCTTCGGGGTTCCTATCGATGTCTGGTTACGGGGGCCTTTACGGGATTGGGCCGAGGCATTGCTGGATGAGTCCAGATTACGTCAAGAGGGTTTCTTTCGACCTGAGCCGATTCGCCGAAAATGGTCTGAGCACCTTTGTGGTAGCCGTAATTGGGCGTACCATCTTTGGGATATTCTCATGTTTCAAACTTGGCTGGAAAATAATATGCGTTAACATCATGGTTACTGTTTGTTGCTAAAGTGTTCTTTTTACCAACTTCCTCTTGCGTGGTTGGCGGTGGAGATCGATGGGATAGAATGCATGAGTTGTTCGGCAAGACTTCTCGTTTGAATTTTGGGTAAAATGGATCGAGGGGAAATATGAGTTTCTTCAAAGGAAGTAGGCGTTACGTTGGAGTGTTAACGTCAGTTTTTTTGATTGTTGCCCTGTTTGCCTATTTTGGCCCTGCGAGTGTATATGAGCAACTGAAAGCATTTCCTTTGTCGCTGAGCGTCGGGGTCTTTCTGTTGATTACGTTGAATGTGCTGGTGGTCATTTATCGTTATTGGCGCATCTTGTCGCATGTTGGATTTAGACTTCCTTGGGGGCTAGTGTTTCGAGCAAGTAGTGCCGCCAATATTGCATCTTTATTGATTATCCCGTTATTTGGCCAGATGGCCGGGCGCCAGGCAGTTTTGCAAGCAGCGGGGGTTAGCGCTGTTGAAAATGCTGTTATTGCTGCCTATGAGCGTGTTTTGGTTGGTTGTATTAGTGCTGTTCTAGCCTTCATAGGCGGAGGGTATTTGCTGGGGACGGCAGTTAAGGAGTACGTTGCTCTTGTTCCGTTTGATGAAATAGTACCGTTGGTTTTGCTTGCGGTGTTTGTCAGTTTATTTTTTTCGATTAGTCGTTTTGAGCGGTTGTTTTATCAGAGCCTATTTACAAAGAGGAATGTTCTGCGCTTTTTTGAGTTGGTGTTTATTACATTGGTTAGTTCAGTGTTAATGCTCAGTAGCTTTGCTCTGTTGTTTAATTTTGTTGTGCCGAGCACCGATTGGTTTTCGGTTTTTTCTGTTGCTGCTGTAGTTTCATTTGCGGCGGGGTTGCCTATAAGCTTCGGTGGATGGGGGCTGCGTGAAATAGCAGCTGTTTATTTTTTAGGGTATTTGCATGTCGAATCGGATAAGGCTATGGCAGCGTCTATTTTATGCGGTGTCTTGTCCGTAGGCGCTATTATTTTTATGGCGCCGTTCGCATTAAAAACTAATAAAGCCGTCAGTAGCATGCATTTGTCGGCTGTCTCAATTAAGCCTTACCAATCTGTAATTAGGGGGGTAAGCATTGAGTCTGTTGCCGCCTGGATTCTGTGTTTCTCAGTTGCGCTTTTTGTAATGTTTCAGGTCCATTTTCCTGTCGCTGGCTCAACTATAAATATAAATATCGCTGATCCCTTTGCCGTTCTGGCATTGTCCGTTGTTTTCTTAGATTCGATTTTTCAGCGGCAGCTGCCGCTTTGGCGTGTACCTCGATTTAATTATCTATTATTGTTGATGTCTGTTATTTTATTGTTCGGTTTTTTTCATGGTTGGTTGAATTTTGGTAGTAGCTCTTGGGCGTTTAGCAAGATTTTTGGCTGGCTGGTTTTACTGGGTTTTTTAGCTTCCGGATACTTGGCGGTTTCTTATCATGGAGTTCGGGGCGCGAGACGTATAATTGAAGTCATGGTTGTCGTGCTCTGCCTGATTTTATTGTCTCAGATGGTTTTGCATTTTTTGCATATTTATAAAATTATCGAGTGGCGAGGCTTCACTCCTGCTATTGAAGGTTATGCTGAGAACCGCAACGCTCTTGCATTTCAAATTTTATCAGTATCTGCTGCCTTTATTGGCTTGCTTCCCATGTATAAAGACCAGCGCCTGAGGTTTTTTCCGCGCGTGAAATGCGAGGTGCTTTTTGTTTTGTCCCTGGGGTGGATGATGACCGGTCTTTACTACACCTCATCACGTTCTGGTATATTTGTTATGTTTCTGCTACTTGCTTTTGCATCGCTAACCCGCATAGCTCAGTGGAGAGTTCTACTCAAAGCATTGATGGTCAGTATTGTTTTGTGGTTGTTGATTTTGTATTTGCCCGAAACTGTTAAATTTCTTTCGGCTAGTACATTGCAAGCGACTAGTAACGCGCAAAAAGTTCAACCTAGTTTCTCTGATCAGTCGAGCGATGTTGTGCGCTGGATGTTGATTAAACAGGCCATTTCAGTTTGGATTGAGGCTCCTGTCTTTGGGCGGGGACTTGGCTATTTTTTCATGAAAAGTCCCGAGTTGGTTGGTTTTCCCATCATTATTCACAATACGTTTCTTTGGCTGATGGCTGAGACGGGGGTAGTGGGGGCCACCGGTTTTTTGTTTTCCTTCATACTGGTCGTGAAATGTTTGGTAGTAGATAAGGTCAATAGGGTTCGTAATGGCGCTGCCATCTTGCTGATTTTTTGTTTTGTATTCATGAGTCTTTTTCATGAGATTCTATATCAGCGAATTTTTTGGTTTATTTTGGGTGCGCTAATTGCGGTTAGTTTTTCAAGTAATGGTCAAAAAAATCCTCATAAGCAGGAGGGCTGAATATTTTAATCGTTAATTTTTATTTTGAGGGCGAGATGAGATGGAAAAGGTTCTTTTGATTGTTGTTAATGATCCGGGATTTTTTCTCTCTCATCGTCTGGAGATTGCACTGGCTGCAAAAAAAAATGGCTATGTGGTTCATGTTGCTAGTATGAAGGGGGGGGCTGTTGATGTTATTCGGGAGCTCGGTTTTTTACATCATGAGCTGCCATTTTCTAGAAGTGGCAGGAATCCACTAAAAGAGTTATTGGTGTTATATTTTCTATGGCGTTTACTTTGGAAAATTAGACCTGATTTACTGCATTTGGTTACCATAAAGCCCGTTATATATGGTGGCATTGCTGCTCGCTTGGCTCCAGTGGGAGGCGTCGTTGCGGCGGTGTCTGGACTTGGGTTTGTATTTCTGTCTCGCGGCGTTAAAGCTGTGGCGTTGCGAAAGTTTGTCGTTTTTTTTTACAGGGTTGCCTTTGGTAAGCGGAATTTGAAAGTGATATTTCAGAACTCCGATGATCGTGACTTACTTGTCTCGTTAGGTGCATTAGAATACTCGCGATCTATTTTGATTCGTGGGTCAGGTGTCGATCTTTCTCATTATGAGAATACTTTCGAAAGGTCTGGGGTTCCAATTGTTTGTTTAGCTGCTCGGCTTTTGCGTGATAAAGGTGTCGTTGAGTTTGTTGAGGCTGCAAAATTGCTTCGGGCGCGTGGAGTCAGCGCGACATTTCAATTGATTGGCGATATTGATCCAGGCAATCCTACGACAATAACCGAAGAGGAGCTAAAACTTTGGCGTGAGGAAGGTGTTGTTCAGCTTCTTGGGTTTCGTAAAGATGTCGCACAGTTATTTGCGCATGCCCATGTTGTGACGTTGCCGTCATATCGGGAAGGGTTGCCGAAGGTGCTCGTCGAAGCCGCCGCCTGTGGTCGCGCTGTCGTCACGACTGATGTGCCTGGCTGTCGAGACGCAATTGATGTGGGCAAGAGTGGTTTGTTGGTGCCCGTTCAAGATGCTGGAGCACTTGCTGCCGCGCTGGAGTTACTGATTACCAACTCGGTTATGCGTCGGCGCATGGGTGAGGCCGGGCGAGTTTTGGCTGAGCGCGAGTTCGCTGTTGAAAAAATAGTTCAGCAGCACTTGAGTATTTATCGAAATCTGGAACTTAGCGTATGAACGGAAAGACGAAGCTTCTTGTCACTGGAGGTACGGGGTTTGTTGGCGGCGCTTTGATTGATCAGCTTTCGGGATCTGATGAGTTTGAAGTCTTCGCTTTAGTTCGACGAAGAGATGTCGATTTTCCAGAAAGTGTCTCAATCATTCCAACAATGTCTCTTGCTGCGTTTTCTGCAGAGCTGTTTCCGCAAGGGTGTGATTGCGTAATTCATGCGGCCGCACGGGTTCATGTGATGGATGACTCTTCAGTCGATCCACTCGCGGAGTACCGCAAAGTTAATGTTGATGAGACACTCGCGTTGGCGTCCCAGGCCGCTTCCGCTGGAGTCCGTCGATTTGTTTTTATTAGTTCAATAAAGGTAAATGGAGAATATACTTTTCCCGGCTTTCCATTTCAAGCAGATGATCTGCCGGCGCCAGTGGATCCCTATGGGGTTTCTAAAATGGAGGCTGAGATGGGCCTTCGGGCTCTCGCGGCCAGCTCCGGTATGGAGGTTGTGATTATTCGGCCAGTCCTAGTCTATGGTCCCGGTGTGAAGGCCAATTTTTACAGTATGCTCAACTGGTTAAGTAGAGGGCTTCCCCTGCCGTTAGGGTTTGTAAAAAACAAGCGTAGCCTGGTAGCGATGAGTAATTTGGTTGATTTGATTGTCACCTGTATCAGGCATCCTGCTGCGGCTAATCAGATATTTCTGGTTAGCGATGGGGATGATGTATCTACAACTGAATTGTTACAAAGGCTGGGTGTTGCACTGGGATGTTCCGCGCGTTTGTTACCCATTCCGTCGGCATTACTGATTCTTGGCGCTACGATGCTCGGACGACGCGAGGTGGCGCAGCGTCTTTGTTCATCATTGCAGGTCGACATTAGGAAAAATCTTGATTTGCTGGGATGGACTCCACCGAAATCGATAGAAGAGTCATTTAACGAAACCGCTTTGGCGTTTAAGCAGGCTCGGTAGTTACATTCTGCTCGTGGTGAAGTGCTATTTTATCGGGAGATGGGGATGGGTGTGTTTTGAGGTGCAACCGTTGCTCGGGCGTATTGTTATCCGTATTTGTTGGGGGGGGCTGAGCTTGGCCATTCAATGGTGAGTTATTTGCTTCCTTATTGAAATCTATCACCAATCCATGATATTGGCCACATAGTATATCGTTGCTGTTAGGTAAATGAATTAACCATTCAAGCCGCTGGCCTTAGCTATGCTTCTGTGGAGAGGGATTCATGAATCCCACATCTAAAATCTCAGGTTGATCCCCGATACTGTGCTCCCGAGTCTTTCTGGAGCCTGCACGTCATGATGCGACCCGAGGCAAATTTGATACCCAGTTCGACATAGAGCGAGCAGCGAGGCCGTTGATGGACTTTCGAAAGTCAACAGGCTTGAGGTATAGGTAGACTTTTTTCTACTTTTGCATCGGGTCGCATCATGACGTGCAGGCTCCAGAAAGAGAACGGGAGCACAGCAGGAGGTGCGGACGTTTTCTTGGACTGATTATGCTGCAATTCCCAGATACTGCCTGTACTCCAAGGGGGCAGTTTCGGGCTGGCGTTGATAATCTTGCAATGGATCCTGGCTTTGGCACCCAGCAAGGAGCGAACCGGGGTGTAAAGTCCCACCCTCTCCGGCGTCCCTGCCAAACGAGCACTTCAGCTTCAATCAGTGCGTCACCGACTGTCTTGATCGTCACGCTCCTGGCTAATTCACTGTCACGGATCGGAGGTGTCTGATATCATTTAGAAAATCATCCAAAATTGCAGGTAAAAAATGTCCAACGCACGGACGCATCAGCAGGAATTGGCTAGCGGTGATCGTTTCTCATTCGGTGAAAACTGGTCAAATTTCCTTTCTGTGCTTGACGAAGAACGCATCAGTGAAGCTGAAAAAAGCCTCCGTGCCATGCTCGAAGTAGACTCGCTTGAGGGCAAAAATTTTCTCGACATCGGTAGCGGTAGTGGCCTTTTCTCTCTTGCCGCCCGGCGTCTTGGCGCCACGGTCTTTTCGTTCGACTATGACCCGAAATCCGTGGCGTGCACCACTGAGCTTCGACGCAGATATTTCAGCAATGATTCTCAGTGGACGGTGAACGAGGCCTCGGTGCTTGATACCGAGTATCTGGATAAGCTCGGTCAATTCGATATCGTTTACTCTTGGGGCGTACTGCATCACACCGGACACATGTGGGATGCTCTGGCAAATGTTGCGCCTCTGGTTGCTAGCGACGGTAAGCTATTTATCTCACTGTACAACAATCAGGGTTTCGAGAGTCGACGCTGGCTTCGCCTGAAGAAACTGTATAATAAGTTCCGCGTTCTTCGCTTGCCGCTTGCGCTTTATACTCTCTATAAACAGTGGGGTCGAACTCTTGCGAAAGATTTTGTGTTCGGAAAACCCCTCGTCACGTGGAGCGCATATAGCAAACAACGCGGCATGTCAGCATGGCATGACATTGTGGACTGGATTGGTGGATATCCGTTCGAGGTTAGTAAGCCGGAAGAGGTCATGGATTTCTACAGATCAAGGGGCTTCAGCCTTATACGATTGAAAACATGCGCAGGCGGCCTTGGGTGCAATGAGTATGTGCTCCAGAGGACCAAAAATATCTAAGCGCCCCTGAGGAAGGTTTGAAATACTCACCGCTCTGCATACATATCAACGCTTCTTCGAGCGGCGGTACATACTGTTCATTGCCTGTTCTCCTTCTGTACGGCCATCGATTTTTGTTGTGGCTCAAAAGAACTGCCTAGTGCGTATTTCGCTCATCGTGATCGTTCATTTCGGTAGGGGCGTGAACGGCTGTTTCTGAATAGGCTGAAAATCGGTCACGTTGTTAGCGAAATGAACGTAAGCGCGCCATGAAACCCACATTCCAAGCCAATATTTGATGCCCGATGCTGCGCTCCCGAATTCTTTCCGGAGCCTGCTGCCATGATGCGACCCGATGCAAAAGTAGAAAAAGTCTACCTCTACCCCAAACCCGTGGACTTTCGAAAGTCCATCGATGGCCTCGCTGCCCTCGTCGAGCTGGATATCAAAGTCGCCGTGTTCGACCCCGTGCTTTTTGTCTTCCTCAACAAGCCACGCAATCGAGTGAAAATATTATATTGGGAGCTCAACGGCTTCTGCCTATGGAACCTACTTTTGCGGTAGGTGGGGTTTATGGGGCGCTTACAAACAGTCCGTCCAGCAGATGGAGAGAGTTCGACGGTGCCTGCATCGCCCACGCTGGCGGTGCTGGTGGCTTTGGACATGTCGCCACTACTGGAACCACTGTAAGCGCGCCATGAAACCCA
>NZ_JACAQA010000050.1 GCF_013385425.1 Pseudomonas gingeri
GCTGCGTTACGTGGAGGCCGGTTTTTTGCCTATCGACAACAACGCCGCTGAGCGCGCGATCAAGCCGTTTGTGATTGGACGCAAAAATTGGCTTTTCAGCGACACGCCCAAAGGGGCGTATGCCAGTGCACAAATTTACAGCCTGGTCGAAACCGCCAAAGCTAACGGCCAGGAGCCGTATACGTGGCTGCGCCACGTACTGGAGCGGCTGCCGCTGGCGACATCGGTAGAAGACTGCGAGGCCTTGCTACCGTGGAACTGCTCGCCAGAGATGCCAAGGTAAACCGGAACCTACCCCCTACTTTTGCGGTAGGTGGGGTTTATGGGGCGCTTACGGTAAAGCGATCAGTTACATGGC
>NZ_JACAQA010000051.1 GCF_013385425.1 Pseudomonas gingeri
CGGGGTTAGTAGACCACTACACGGAGCCCCTCTCCATGATTGATCGAACATTGCTCTCACGCCTACCCACACCCACCTTGATCAAACTCGCCTCCCTGAGCCCCACCGAAGCGGTCGATCATTTACGCCACGCCGCCCGGCTCTGCCTGGACGGTGCCCGAACCCTGGCCTTTCAGGATGACCAGCAGCAGAAGCTGGCCGACAAACTGATCAAGGACGCCATCGCCCTCTACGACATGGCCATCCTGCGACAACGTGATCCCCCCTCTCCCGCTTCAACCACCACCATCAGCCTCAACGCCTGCGCCAATGCCTCATCGCAAAGCCCCACCCCTTGGGACGAGCAATTCGCCCAGGAAATCGCCAGTGGCGGACGCTGCGCGGGGCTCTGGCTGGACCGACGCGCCACCCAGCCGTTGTGGTGGCAACTGACCCAGGCTCGCCGGGGCTATCCGGAAGGTGATCGGCGCGACGCCTTCGAAGCCGGGTTTCTGCGGCACCTACAGCAACGCCTGATTACGGCGCAATACCGAGCTTCACGCAGTTCACCGCAACACTGACCATCAAGGCGGCAACGTTCGCGTTGCCAGCCTCTTTGCTTTCCAAAAACTCAAAACTCACCACCCCGCCCCCTCAAAACGATACTTTTGAGAAGTAGCCATGCTGCCCCCACTGACCCGATTGATAAGCTTCATCTCATCCGCCATATCGGCCACGAAATAGGCCCTCTTCGCCCAAGGATCACAGATGACGGCGTCGTTGTTCCAGGTCGTGGGGTCTTGCAGATTGGTCTGCGCGCTCCGGCCGCAGACGACGAAGACGTGATCAGGGCCCGCGTAATCGGCCTCCACAATCCCTGTAATCGCGCCGCTTACCGCAGGGCCCTGATAGCCTTCCATTCCCACGTGGTTTTGCAGGGACATCAGTTCGAGCGGCGCGATCCCGGTACTGGCGAGCATATCGAACGCGAGGCACGCCTGTTCCTCGCAGTTTCCCGCTCGTGACGCCCGCGCCGCAGCGGCGACCGCCTTTACATAGGGCTTCCCTTCGAAGCCGAAGATGCCGTCGTCAACATACGACTGGCTGAGCACCGCGTGTCGTTGCTCAAGCACGGCATTGCCATGGGTCAAGGCGTCTCCAGGGCGATTGCTCGCCGCGATGCCCAACGCCTTTATGCCCTGCACCACCACGCGAGCCGCCTGTAGAAATACATACATGTAAATCGCCTCCATTGACCGACCGCAGGCTTTCCCTTTCGTAGGGAGCCGTCGCTTGGACAGAAAACCAACCTACTAGTAGGTTTACCCCATCCAACAGCCAGCAGGCTGACTCAACCCCCTCTCACGGGGCCGAGTATATCCAGCGTTGCGCGGTAATTTTATGGAATTGTCTATGAACACAGAACTGTCCCCGAAGGCGACCGAAATCGCCGAGTATGCCCAGTCATTGCTGACTGTCGGGGGCTACAACAGCTTCAGTTATGCGGATATTGCCGAGCGGGTGCGTATCACCAAGGCCACCATTCATCACCATTTCCCCAGCAAGGCCGAGTTGGTTCGCGTGGTGGTCGCGCGGTATCGCGAGCAAGCACGGGAAGGCTTGGCGGCGCTCGGCCGACAGATTGCCGATCCATTGGCACAGCTCAATACCTACGTCGATTACTGGTCCACCTGTATCCGTAGTGGCAGCTCTCCGTTCTGTATCTGCGCGATGCTGGCCGTCGAACTGCCGACGATTCCTGACGAAGTGGCGGCCGAAGTTCGCGGGCATTTCCAGGACCTGACCGACTGGCTCACATCGGTCCTCGAAAAGGGCACCGCCACCGGGCAGTTTCACTTGCAAGACAGTTCGACGATCGAGGCAAAGGCGTTCATGGCCAGCGTGCATGGAGCCATGCTGGCCGCGCGTGGGTTCGGCGATCCAGAGACCTTCCAGGCGCTGGTTCAATTGTCCATCAGCCGGCTGACTTCAACCCGCTGATCCATACCGAGAAGACTGGCGAAGACCGGTCTTTTATTTTGCCCTTATACCCAACCAACTAGTAGAGAGATACATTCCATGACTCATCCCATATCGACTTTAGGCGCCATCCATACCGTTATCAGCCTGATCCCCGTGATTGCAGGCGCCTACAGCTTTATCCGCTATTACAAGATCGACCCGAAGACCCGCGCCGGCAGTCTCTACCTCATCAGTTTGACGCTCACGGTCGCCACGTCCTTTGGGGTCTCCAGTACTGGTGGTTTAAATGCCGGGCATGCCTTTGGCGTCATTGTGCTGCTTGCCGCCTACGCCGGTGCGTGGGCGCCAGCAGTGAGTTTCCTGGGGCGAGCGCGCCCGTATTTGAGCGCATTCGGGCTGTCGTTCAGTTTCCTGCTGTCATTCGTGCCCGCCACCAATGAAACCCTGACCCGCCTCCCCGTCTCGCATCCGATTGCCGATCATCCGATGGCGCCTGTGGTGCTGAGCACGCTGCTGGTATGGCTAGGCTTTTTCATCGTGGGATTTGCCGCGCAATGCCGGCAGATTTATTCGCGGAACAAGGTCTCGGTACGGACATAAAGCGGGGTCATCAGGCGGTTACGCGGCTCAAACACGGTATTCCCTCGGCATCGGCGCCAACAGCAATCCCAACGAGCCGCATAACAGCGAAGTCAGGCCCAAAGACCAGCAGTATTCTCGCCCCGGAAAAATGATCGATTCACGCAAAAACACAAAAACACTCACCTACAAAAAACCACTTTAGTGATTTTTTCAGTCATTAGTCCTTGCCATTCACGATCACTTCAATCACTCTCGTCCCAATTACAACAAAACGAGAGACCCTCTTCATGAAATTCCACGGCATCGTTCCCGCTTTAGTCACCCCGTTTACCGCAGACCAGCGTTTGGACGAAAAAGCCCTGCGCGGCCTGGTCGAAAGCCTGATCGAAGCCGGTGTCCACGGCCTGTTCGTGCTGGGCACCAACGGTGAATTTTTTGCCCTGTCCGATGAAGAAAAACTCGAAATCGTCCGCATCACCCTCGACGCTTCGGCCGGCCGCCTGCCCGTTATGGTCGGTACCGGGGCGTTCAGCACCCGCGAAGTGATTGAAATGAACAAACGCGTCGAAGGCATGGGCGCCGATGCGTTGTCCGTTATCACCCCGTACTTCAATGCCGTCAGCCAGGCGGAACTGATCAAGCATTACGAAGCCATCGGTGACGCCACCTCGTTGCCGGTGATGATGTACAACATTCCGGCCAAGACCGGCATGTCCATCGGCATCGGTGCCGTGGCCACCTTGTCCCAACACCCACAGATCAAAGGCATCAAGGACAGCGCCGGCAACTTCGACAACCTGGTGCAGATGATCAAATACCGCAGCGACGACTTCGCGGTATTCGCCGGCACCGACTCCCTGATCTACTGGAACCTGCTCGCCGGCGGCGACGGTGCCGTGGCTGCCACCGCCAACGCCGTGCCTCATGTGGTCATGTCCATCTGGAACCAGTTCCAGGCCGGCAACCATGACACCGCCAAGGCCGCCCAGGAACTATTGCGTCCGCTGCGCGATGCCTTCGCCCTGGGCACCATGCCCTCGGTGCTGAAAAAAGCCACCGACCTGTTGAACGTGCCGGTCGGCCCCTGCCGTTCCCCGGTCGCGCCCCTCGATGCGGCGACCACGCAAAAACTCGAAGAGATCCTGGCTGTTTACCGCCAAAACGCCTGAGGGGGCCGACATGTCCGCGACCTATCACTTCCAGACCGTCAAGAACATCATCCACGGCCCCGGCAGCCTGGAGCAGTTGGGCGACAAGCTGTATCTACTGGATACCCCGCTCAAGCAGGTGGTACTGGTCACCCAGCAGGCCATGCACCGGCTCGGTGTCACCGCGAAAATCAAAGAACAGTTCGCCAGGCGCGGCATCGCCGTGCAGACGATTGATAACGTCGAAATCGAACCGACCCTGGAAAACATCGAGCGGGTCTTTCACGAGCAGGTCGCGCCCTTTGCACCGGACGCCTTGATCGCCGTGGGCGGCGGCAGCGTGCTCGATGCGGCCAAGCTGTTCGCCGTGATGCTGACCAACGATACCCCGCTCAAGGAGCTGCTCGGGATCGACAAGGTGGGCAACCCCGGCAAGCCGATGGTGCTGATTCCAACCACCTCGGGCACCGGCTCCGAAGTCACACCCAACGCCATCGTCACCCTGCCCGACGAAGAATTGAAGATCGGTGTCGTCAGCCGGCACCTGCTGCCCAACCTGGTGATCCTCGACCCCTTGCTGACCCTGAGCCTGCCCAAGGCGATCACGGCCGCTACCGGCATGGATGCGTTTACTCATTCGCTGGAATCGTTTATTTCCACCAAGGCCAACCCCATCAGCGACACCTTTGCCCTGGAATCCATGCGCCTGATCGCCGGCAGCATCGTCGAGGCCTATCAACAGCCCGACTCGGTGCGGGCCCGTGGCGATATGCTGCTGGGTTCGATGTACGGCGGCCTGGCACTGACGGGCGCCGGCACCGCCGCCGTGCATGCCCTGGCCTATCCGCTGGGGGGCAAGTTCCATGTTACCCATGGCGTTGCCAACGCGATGCTGCTGCCCCATGTCATGGCCTTCAACCTGGACAGCTGCGCCGCCCGCCTCAAGCGCGCCGCCTGTGTCTGTGGCGTAGCCCTGGAAAGCGACAGCGCCGAAGCGGCCGCCGGCAAACTGATCGAACAGATCAGCGAGTGGACGGCGACCCTGAATATCCCGCAGAACCTGCGCGAATTCGGCGTGGCCGAAGAGCATCTGGCGGACATGGCAGTGGCCGCGTCGAAGGTGACGCGCTTGATGGCCAACAACCCCAAGACCCTCAGCCTCGACGATATCCAGCAGCTTTATCGGTGCCTGCTGCCATGAGCACCACGCCCCTGCCGCGCCTGCTGATCATTGCCGATGACCTTTCCGGGGCGGCTGACTGCGCCGCCGATTTTGCCGGGCGCATGGTCACCCAGGTGATTCTCAGCCACGTCGGGCTGGAGCTCGGCACGGCGCTGGGCGCGGAGGTGATCGCCCTCGATCTCGACTCCCGGCGCCTCAGTGCGCAAGCCGCCGCCGTGGCCCATCGCGATGTGTTGGCGATGGATCAGGTAGCCGAGTTGCCGCTGTACAAAAAGATCGACTCCACCCTGCGCGGTAATGTGGCGAGCGAAGTGGCCGCGTTGCAGGCCCTTCGCGGCATGGCCCTGGTGGCGCCGGCCTTTCCGCTGATGGGCCGGACCACCGTGGGCGGCGTTCAGCACCTCGACGGCGTTCCCGTCGATCAGACCGATGTCTGGCGCAATGAGCGCCTCGCGGGCACGGCCAATCTGCTGGAGCAGTTGAGGACGCAAGGTCTGCGCTGTGCGACGCTGTCTCTCGATGCCGTACGCGACACGGAGCGATTGCAGGCCGATCTGCTCAGGCATTTGGTCGCCGGGGTACAGGCACTGGTGTGTGATGCGCAAACCGAGACGGACCTGGCGAATATCGCCCAGGCATCGGCGGCTCTGTATAAGCGGCTGTTCTGGGTCGGCTCCGCCGGGCTGGCCCGACACCTGCCGCAGGCGTTGGGATTTCCGCCGGTATCAGCTCAGTTGAATGCGCCGATCAACGGGCCGGTGCTGACCGTGGTCGGCAGTATGTCCCGACACTCCCAGGTGCAAGCCAACTACCTGGCCGAACACAGCGATCAACTGCACTTGCGCCTTGCCCCCGCCACCTTGTGCGCGGGACCGGAGATGGCCGAATGGCAGTCCATCGCCGCCACAATCGAGACGGCCCAGCAACAGGGTCGGCATGTGCTGGTCAGCCTGCAACAGGAGCAGCGCGATCCCGGCCAGGCCGCGCAGTTGAGTACGGCCCTGGCCCAATTGCTCCAGCCTGCCCTGCTGCGCTCGGGCGCGCTGATCGCCACCGGGGGCGAAACCGCCCGCGCCATGCTCGGGGCCGCCGGCATCCAGCGCCTGGACCTTCAGGGCGACCTGGCCCCCGGTGTGGTCTTCTCCCGCGCCCGCTGGCGTGGCCGTGAGCTGGCCGTCGTGACCAAAGCCGGTGGCTTCGGCCAGCCGAGCAGCCTTTTCGATGCCTGGCGGCAACTGACCGCCACGCCGCAACTTTAACGAAGGAAGACCACTATGTCTGAGCGTCCCGTTATCGGCATCACCATGGGCGATGCCACCGGCGTCGGTCCGGAAATCATCATGAAATGCCTGGCCCACGCCGCACTGTACGAAACCTGCCGGCCACTGGTGATCGGCGATGCCGCTCGACTGGCCGATGCCAACCGCATTGTCGGTGGCAGCCTGAAAGTGAACAGCATTGAACGCCCGGCTCAGGCACGCTTTCAACACGGTATCGTCGACTGCATCGACCTGGGGCTGATCCCCGCCGACCTGCCCTACGGCAAGCTCTCGGCTATCGCCGGTGATGCCGCTTTTCGCTACATCGAGCGCACGGTGCAACTGACCGAAGCCGGTGAGCTGGACGCCATTTGCACCGCGCCGCTGAACAAGGAAGCCTTGCATGCGGGCGGCCATATTTTCCCGGGCCACACCGAGCTGCTGGCGCACCTGACCGGCATCGAAGAGGTCTCGATGATGCTGATGACGCCGACCCTGCGGGTGATTCATGTCACCACCCATATGGGCATTATCGATGCCATCGCCAAGATCGAGCCCGGCCTGGTGAAACGCACCATTGAGCGCGCCCGCGAAACCCTCATACGCGCCGGTATCGAAGACCCGCTGATCGCGGTCTGTGGCATCAACCCCCATGCCGGGGAGAACGGTTTGTTCGGTTATGGCGAGGAAGCCACCAAGATCCAACCGGCCATCGACGAGCTGCATGCCCGCGGCTGGCGTGTGGAAGGACCGCTGCCGGCGGACACCCTGTTTTTCCGCGCAGGGCGCGGTGACTTCGATGCGGTGGTCGCGATGTATCACGACCAGGGCCATGGCCCGGTAAAAGTCATGGGCCTCGAAGCCGGGGTGAATGTCACGGTCGGCCTGCCGGTGATCCGCACCTCCGTCGACCATGGCACCGCCTTCGACATTGCCGGCAAGGGGATCGCCGACGAACGCAGCCTGACCGAGGCGATGCGCCAGGCCGTGGAGCTGGCCGCCCACAAGCGCAGCAGCACGGCGGCCTGATTACCCGCGAACGCCCGAGTCAGCAAAACCTATAAAAACAATATGAGGACATCACCATGAAAATCGTCTGCACCTCACCGTCTTTTGCCAAATATTCGACAGCCCCCCTGACCCTGCTGGGCGAGCAGGCCATCGAATGCGTCAACCTGCCGGCCGACATCGGCGAAGACGAGTTCATTGCCCAGGCCAAGGGCGCACAAGCGGCCATCGTCGCCTTCAACAGCATCAACGCCCGCGTGCTCGATGCACTGCCCGAGCTGCGTATCGTCTGCAAGCACGGTGTC
This sequence comes from Pseudomonas gingeri, assembly GCF_013385425.1. GTDB lineage: Bacteria > Pseudomonadota > Gammaproteobacteria > Pseudomonadales > Pseudomonadaceae > Aquipseudomonas > Aquipseudomonas gingeri_D. The sequence continues at coordinate 7,448 of NZ_JACAQA010000051.1, forward strand.
GGCGTGGACAACATCGACCTGCCCGCCGCCCGTGAACGCAAGGTGTGGGTCTGCAACGTCCCGGACTCCAACAAGCATGCGGTGGCCGATTACACCTTTGCCCTGCTGCTGGCCTCGGCCCGCAAGATCGCCCTGGCCGATCAACAGACCAAGGCCGGCGAATGGCCGCGCTTGTTCGGCGCCGATGTCCACGGCAAGACCCTGGGCATCATCGGACTGGGCAATATCGGCAAGGAGGTCGCGCGGCGCGCGGCAGGCTTCTCGATGCAGGTGATCGCCCATGATCCCTACCCGGACCAGGCCTTTGCCGAGGCCAAGGGTATTCGTCTGGTGGCGTTGGATGCGCTGTTGGCCGAGGCCGATTACGTCACGTTGCATATCGGTCTGAACGACGCGACCCACCATCTTATCGGTGCCGAGCGCCTGGCCTTGATGAAGCCGCACGCCCATCTGATCAATGCCGCACGGGGCGGCATTATCGATGAGAACGCCTTGTTTGCCGCGCTGCAAAACGGCCGCCTCGGTGGTGCCGCGCTGGACGTTTTCGAGGAGGAACCGGTCACCCGCCACCCGCTCTATGCCCTGCCGAACGTGATCGCCTCACCGCATATCGCCGGCTACACGCCGGGGGCACTGGACATTCTGAGCCTGACTTGCGTGCGCAACATTGTCGCGGTGCTGAAGGCCAATGCACGCCCCGAACACGTGGTGAACGGCCTCTAGCTCGTCCGCGCCCCCGACTTCAAGCCACTCAATGGGTAGGCCCACCGGCCTGTCGTGGGCGCGATCACGCTGTTGCCAAACACCCCGAACACCGAACCCGGAGTTGGAACCATGCATAACAATAATAAGGCTTCCTCGGTACGTTGGCTGATCGCCGGATTGATGTGGACCGCCATTGCGGTCAATTACATCGACCGTGTCGTACTTTCCGCCGCCGCCCCGATCATCAGCAAAGAGTTCGCCCTGAATACCGCGGAAATGGGCCTGATCATGTCGGCGTTTTTCTGGTCCTACGCCCTGCTGCAACTGCCGGCCGGCTGGCTGGCCGACCGCTTCGGCCAGAAAATCACCCTTGGCGGCGCGGTGCTCTGGTGGTCGGTGGCCACCGCCATGACCGGCCTGGCAAACGGCTTCAATTCCTTGTTCGCGCTGCGGGTCGGCCTGGGCGTGGGTGAAGCGGCGGCCTATCCGAGCAACGCCGGGATCGCCTCGCGCTGGTTTCCGGACAAGGAGCGCGCCACCGTCGCGGGCATCTTCGACAGCGGCTCGAAATTCGGCGGCGCGATCGCCATGCCCTTGATCGTCTGGCTGATCGCCCTGGTGGGCTGGAAGATGACGTTCGTCCTGAGCGGCTCCATCGGCATCGTCTGGGCACTGGTCTGGTTTGCTTTTTACAAAAACGATCCCGAACAGCACAGCGGGGTCAACGCGGCCGAACTGAAATACATCCGCGAAGGCCAGCGCCGCCAGGAAGGCACCGGCGACAAGCCGACCCTGCGCTGGTACGACCTGCTGCGCTACCGCAACGTCTGGGCCATGTGCCTGGGTTTTTTCTTCATCAACTACAACTCGTACTTCTTTATCACCTGGCTGCCCACCTATCTGGTGAAAGAGCGCGGCATGGACCTGATTTCCATGGGCTTCGTCGCGGCGCTGCCGTTGCTGATCGCCATGCTGGTGGAGATTTTTGCCGGCTGGCTGTCCGACCGTATCTACCGCCAGGGGCGCTGGTCCTTGACGCGGATTCGCAAGACCTTCCTGGTGGTCGGCCTGTTGATGGCTTCCTGCATCGGTTTCGCCGCCTTCGCCGAGTCGTCGTGGCTGGCTATCGTCCTGCTGTGTATTGCCAAGTCCGGCACCACGGTCGCGGCCACTCAGGTCTGGGCCCTGCCCGGCGATGTGGCGCCACGGGGCATGACCTCGATGCTGGCCGGCCTGCAGAATACCGTGTCGAATATGGGCGGCGTGGTCGGTCCGATCATCACCGGGTTTATTGTCGCCGCCACAGGCTCATTCATTCCCGCCCTGCTGTTTTCCGCCGGATTGATTGTCGTCGCCATTCTCAATTATCTGTTTCTGCTGGGCGACGTCGAGCCGATCCAGGAACAGCCGCCAACCCCGAGCCCGCAACCCGTCTGAACCCTTGACCGGTAAAACGCTCGGAGACCCAGGGCGTTTTACCCGCTGAGTTTTCCGGGCGACCTTTTACGGCCTCGTTGAAAAACCGTATAAAGGCACTCGGGCCAGATCTCCAGGACATCCATGAAAGTTGCCACACGCCGCCAAGCCATTCTCAATCTCGTGCTGTCAGGCACTGCGAACGTCGAGGAGTTGTGCCTGCATTTCGGCGTCTCCGAAGCCACGATGCGCCGGGACCTCACCGCCTTGGCGGAAGAAGGCCTGATCTTGCGCACCTATGGCGGGGCTGCCCATGTCGGCCTGCGTGAGCCGGAAACCTCCGTCGAGGAGCGGCGCTATCAACACAGCCAGGAAAAACTCGCCATTGCTCGTGCAGCGCTGGCCCATGTGCGGGACAACGACACGCTATTGCTCGACGGCGGCACCACGACCTGCGCCTTGGCGGAGCTATTGGTGGAACGGCGTGGTTTGCATGTGATCACCAACAATATCCTCGCACTGCCGGCCCTGGCTCGGCTCCCGGAGGCCAAGATCACCCTGCTCGGTGGCGAGCTGCGGGCCTCCAGCATGTCGACCTTCGGGGCCGCCGCGCAGGCAACCCTGGAGCACTTGAGTGCCGACAAGATCTTTCTCAGCGCCGATGGTGTCGTGGCCGAATTGGGGCTCTGCGAAGCCAGTGCCGATCAGGCTTACCTCAAGGCCAACATGATCGGACGCGCGGCCCAGGCCTTCGTGCTGGCTGACGCGACAAAACTGGGGCGCGCACTCCAGCAACATTGGTCGCCCCTCAAAGGGCCGTGGACGCTGATTACCGATTCGCTGGCGGATGAATCGCTGCTGGCGCCGTTCCGGGCCAATAAACTGATCAGCATTGAAATCGCCAACGGCTGACGGCTCCTATAGCAAGGCCAAGGCATCCGCTCCGGCAACAATGCGAAGCGGCGCCGCCGGATCGTTGGCAGCACGCCACACCGCTTCGGCCACATCGCGCGCCAAGGTGATCTCCGACGACTGAGCCCATTGTGCAAAGACGTTCTTCGCCAGATCGGCATACGCCTCGGGGATGAGTATTCGCGCCTGCGCGTTTTCACCGAAGCGTGTTTCAGGCGCCCGTCCCGGGAGTACCAGGCTCACGCGGATATTGAATGGCTGAAGCTCCAGGGCCAGCGACTCGGTGAACGCATTGATCGCCGCCTTGCTCGCGGTGTACACGGAAAGCAGCGTAAGGGGCTTCAAGGTCACGCTCGACGTGACGTTCACCACCGTGCCCGCCCTGCGCTGCCTGAACTGGGGCAGCAGCGCCTGGGTCAGTGCGATGGTGCCAAAGGTGTTGGTCTCGAAAATATCGCGAACGGCGTCCATCGGCGTACCTTCAAGGGCGCCGAACATGCCAATCCCGGCGTTGTTGACCAGCACATCGATGGGGCCCGCAGCCTCTACCACCCGCTGGATGCTCTGCGGGTCGGTCACGTCGAGCGCCAGCACACGCAGGTGCTCGGAGTGCGGCAACAAGTCCTCGCGCGGCGTGCGCAGGGTGGCGATGACTTTCCAACCGTGGTCGAGAAAGTATCGGGCGGTTTCAAGGCCGAAACCGGATGAGCAGCCTGTTATCAGAACGGTTTTCATCAATGACTTCCTGCAGGTGATAGGCGGTACGGAAACGATACGGCCGCGTATCCGGACTTGCTACACTCCAAAGTCCATATCTCATTCGCAGGAGTCCTGCCGTGATTGATCCGTTATCGGAAGTCGTCAGCCTGCTCCAGCCGTGCGCGCCGTTCTCGAAGCTCGTCAGCGGCGCGGGTCACTGGCGTGTTCGCCGATCGGAAGCCGGACAGCCTTTCTACTGCGTGATCCTCGAAGGTACGTGCCGCCTCGCGGTTGAGGGACGCGAGCCGATCGAGCTCCAGGCCGGCGACTTTGTCCTGATTCCCTCCTCGCCGGGGTTTGCGATGTCGAGTCTTGAGCCGCCGCCGGAGGACGTTCAGACAGCGCCCGTCGCACAGCTCCAGGGCGGGTTCCGCTTGGGTGTGCAAGACGGGCCGCACGAAGTGCTGGTGCTGGTGGGGCACTGCGTCTTCGGCTCGCCGGACGCGGCTTTGCTGGTGTCGCTGCTCCCGCGGTTGATCCATGTTCGCGGCGAAAAAAGACTCACCACCCTGGTTCAACTGGTGAGCGAAGAGTCCCGCGAGCGGCGGCCGGCGCGGGAAGTGATCCTGGAGCGCCTGCTGGAAGTGCTGCTGATCGAGGCCCTCCGCTCCACGGCGGGGCCCGCCACCTCACCCGGCCTCTTGCGCGGGCTTGCCGACGAACGCCTCGCCGTGGCGATCAGACGAATGCACGAAAGCCCGACCCAAGCCTGGACAATTGCGCAGTTGGCGAAAGAGGCCGCCCTCTCCCGCTCGGCCTTCTTCGAGCGCTTCAACCGCGCACTGGGGACAGCGCCGATGGCCTATCTGCTGACCTGGCGCATGGCTCTGGCCAAGAATCTGCTACGCCGCAAGGAAGGTGGCCTGGCGGAGATTGCACAACGCGTGGGCTATAGCTCGGCGAGCGCGTTCAGCGTCGCCTTTACCCGCCATGTCGGGCTGCCACCCACGCGTTATGCGCAGAACGAGGCAGATCCACTTATGGCCGGCTGAGGTTGTCCGTGATCGCGGTCATCACCATGCTGCCTTCGTCCACGCAGCGCTCGGTGTCACGCGCCATGACCCATTGTGCAAACGCCTCACTCGGCAGCGGGACCGAGAACAAATAGCCTTGCCCCACCTCATAGCCCTGCGCCACGAGAATATCGCACTGGGCGACCTGTTCAATGCCTTCAGCCACCACGTGCAAGCCAAGCCCCTTGCCGATACCAATGACGGACTCACTCAGGGCACGGCAGGAAGCATCGCGCTCCAGGTCGTCGACGAAACTCTTGTCCAGTTTCAACTCGCTGATCGGCAGGCGCCGCAAATACCCCAGGCTGGAGTAGCCGGTGCCAAAGTCATCAATGGCCAGGCGCACGCCCAAGGCGTGCAAATCACGGAGGGTTTGCTCGGTGCTAGCGCTATTGGACAGCAAGACGCCCTCGGTCAACTCCACACACAGGTCGCTCGGCTGCAAGTCGCAATATTGCAATTGCCGGTCGATCAACTCGGCCAGATTGCGATTGTGGAAGTTGATCGGCGACAGGTTGATCGACAAGGAAGGAATCCCCAACCCTTGCCGACGCCACTGCGCCAGTTGCTCGCACGCTTGCTCCAGCACCCATTGACTCAGCGCATTGATCAGCCCGCACTCCTCGGCCAGAGGAATGAACCGGTCGGGGCCGATAGGGCCCAGCGTCGGATGCACCCAACGCGCCAGCGCTTCGGCCCCCACCAGACGTCCGCTGCGCAGATCCACCTGCGGCTGATAAGCCAGATACAGCTCATCGCCGGCCAGGGCCCTGCGCAAGTCCGTCTCCAGCATCAAGCGCTCCTGGGCGGTCTTGTTCATCTCCTCGAGAAAGAAGCTGAAGCTGCCGCGTTCGACGCGCTTGGCCTGGTACATGGCGATATCGGCGCAATGCAGCAGGCTTTCCATATCCTGCCCGTCCCTGGGGAACAGGCTGATGCCGATACTGGCCGACAACACGACGCAAGTCCCGGCAACGGTGGCCGGGACGCTGAGGGTCAGCAGCAGCCGCTCAAGAAAAAACGTGACCTGGGTGGCGCCCATCCGTGGCAACACCAGCACGAACTCGTCCCCGGACAAACGCCCGACAATGTCCGACTCCCGCAGCACACTGCGCAGCCGTTGCGCCATGACTTGCAGCAGTTCGTCCCCCGAGGCGTGCCCCAGGGCATCGTTGATCTGCTTGAAACGGTCCAGGTCGACAAACAATACCGCCAGTTCGGTCTGCTCTTCAGCCGCTTCAAGCAGGGTCCGCTCGGCCTGGGCCAGGAGGAAATTGCGATTGGGCAAGCCGGTCAGGGCATCATAAAAGGCCAATCGCAGAATGGACTGCCGGGCCTCTTCCCGCTCCAGGGCCAGCAGGCACAGGTGGATACCTGCCGTTACCAGATGGGTATGAAGAGGATCCGGTCCGCGGGACTCCCGGAAGTAGAGCGCAAAGGTCGCCGCGACCCGTCCCGCGGCGTTGCGGATCGGAACCGACCAGCACGCCTGGAAAGCCAACTGTTGAGCCAGGGCCCTGTAGTCGGCCCAGAGCGGGTCGTGGTGAATGTCCGTCACCAGAACCGGCTCGCCCCGGTAGGCCGCCGTGCCACAGGAGCCACTGGCCGGACCGGCTGACAGGCCCTCGATCGCCCTGGAGTAATCCGGCGGCAAGCCCGGGCTGGCCAAGGGGTGGAGGATTCCGTTCTTGTCCACACTGAGGATCGAAACAGCGACCTCGGGGGCAATGTGTTCAATCTCCTCACACAGCAAGGTCAGCACGCTCTCCAGCGACGCCTCTTTCAACAGCGCGCCGATGATCTTGTCCTGCAACACCTCATGCAGCTTTGTCCGGGTAATGTCGGTCAACACGATCACGATGTTTTCGACCTTGCCCCGGGCATCGAGCACCGGCGTCGAGGAAACATGCAGCCACAGCCGTTGGCCATTGCGCTTGCCGATCAGCGCGCTGGTTTCATTGGATTGACCGCCGAGGAGCTTTTCCAGCACCTGCTGTGCATTCGCCTTGGCTTGGGTACCCGGGGTAAAGAATATCAGCAGTGACTGACCGATCACCTCTTCACGGGAATAGCCCAACAAGCGAACGAACCCGTCATTGACATAAATGAGGTCTCCATTCGCATCGGCGATACAGGTGGCCGAACGGGTGGCATTGACGGATATCGAGAGCAAGCGGTGCTCGATGTCCTTCAAGCGCGCCTGGGTGATGTCCTTGAGAAAGGCGGCGTAGAGAATGCGGCCCTGCAAGGTGATTTTCGAGATGGACAACGAGCCCCAGCGCTCTTCGCCATCCTTGCGCACAATACGCAGATCCCGGCTGCTGCCGACTATCTTGTTGACCCCGGTCTCGCGGTTGGCGCTGATAAAACCGTCATGCTGGGCATAGACAGCCTGGGGCACCAAGGTATTGACGTTTTGGCCCAGTACTTCGCTGCGCGGACACCCCCAGAGCTGCTCGGCCGCCCCGTTGAAGAACACCACGCAATTGTGATCATCAATGACCACCACGGCATCAATTGCCTGCTCCAGTGTCTGCACGAAAAAGGGCTCCGCTTCTTCGCCACTGATCAACCCGACGCTAGAGTCCATTTCTCTTACCACTGTATACCTGTAATCACCGCCCTACGCCCTTGGGAGCACGTAAGGCACCAGAAGCGCGACGCTGTCTTTACAACCGAGTGTACGACTCTCTCACCCAAAGCACCTCGTGTCAGGCACTGCGATGAAAACAAGCTGGACGGATATAATCCGCTCCTGGGGTGTCAGTTTAACGGTTTCGTGTATTTCCGCTGTGAAACACCCGAGTTTTTTAAACAACGTCGTATATTCCGGCCTCGCCGGATCGCCCCAATCGAGTGCGAGCCGCCCCAACCCGGAGCATCTCTCGAGGATGGGCGGTGCAAAGCAACCGAACTCAGCCCCGGAAAACCCGCTGTATCTCGCCGCTTTCCCCCCTTGAGCCTGGCGTTGGAGAAATGACCATGATCTGGCACGCCTCTCGCAAGGAACAGGGCGTGCAGGAGTAGCGCGAGCTAGACGCACCACAATTTGCAAATAGTTGGCTAGGGTTCCGGCTCGCTGAAAAGCGAGTGACTGGTCCGAGAGCCAACGACCTCCAGTTGAGGTTACACGGCGGGATAAAAGCCCGGGAGACAGACCACCTATTCATACAGGTGTCGCGCTGCTCCCTGTCCGCCCATCCTCAACTGGAGTCTTACCATGCGAAAACCCCTTCTATCCGCCCTCCTCGCCGCCGGTATTGCCCTGCTGGTCAGCCTGCCTTCCAACGCCGCGGCCAAGACTGATTTCAACGTCTGCTGGACGATCTATGCGGGCTGGATGCCTTGGGAGTATGCGCAAGCCCAAGGCATCGTCGACAAGTGGGGCAAAAAATACGGCATCCACATCAAGGTCACCCAGCTCAACGATTACGTGGAGTCGATCAACCAGTACACCGCCGGCCAGTTCGATGGCTGCACCATGACCAACATGGACGCCCTGACCATCCCCGCCGCCGGTGGCGTGGACAGCACCGCGCTGCTGGTCAGCGACTTCTCCAACGGCAACGACGGCATCGTCATCAAGGGCAGCGGCAAGACCGTCGCCGACCTCAAGGGCATGAACGTCAACCTGGTCGAACTTTCGGTCTCCCATTACCTGCTGGCGCGCGCACTGGACAGCGTCGATCTGCAGGAAAAGGACCTGAAAGTCGTCAACACGTCCGACGCGGATATTTCCGCCGCCTTCAACACCGACGCCGTCCAGGCCGTCACGACCTGGAATCCCATGCTCGCCGACATCAAGGCCAAGCCGGGGGTCACCGAGGTGTTCGACTCCAGCAAGATCCCTGGCGAGATCATCGACATGATGGTGGTCAATACCCAGACGCTCAAAGACAACCCCGCGCTGGGTAAAGCCCTGACCGGCGCCTGGTTCGAAGTCGTGGCCTTGATGGGCAGCCAGTCCGCCGCCGGCGAAGCGGCCCTGGAACATATGGCCAAGGCCTCCGGCACCGACCTGGCCGGTTTCAAGGCGCAATTGGCGACGACCCAACTGTTCCGTACACCGCAGCAGATGCTGGACTTCGTCAACAGCCCCGAACTGCCGAAAACCATGGACAAGGTCTCTGGCTTCTCCTTTGAGCATGGCCTGCTTGGCCAGGCGGCCAAGGACAGCAGCGCGGTCGGCATGCGCTTCGCCCATGAGGTCACTCGCGGCGACAAGGGCAATCTCAAGCTGCGCTTTGACCCCGGCTACGTGCAGATGGCGGTCGACGGCAAGCTGTAAGCAGAGGACACGTCCATGCACCTGATCAATCGTCACCCTGATCGGCCCACACGCTTGTTGCTGGTGATCCTGCCCTTCGCCCTGTTGTTGTGTGCCTATTTTTTGGGCTCCGCGCAGCGGTTGGCAGACAACCCCAACGACAAGCTGCTGCCCAGCGCCGTGCAGATGACCGATGCGGTGAAACGCATGGCCTTCAGCGAGGACAAGCGCAGCGGTGGTTATGTGCTCTGGCAGGACACCGCGTCCAGCCTGCGACGCCTGGCCATCGGCCTGGGCGTCAGCGCCGTGGCGGGCCTGTGCCTGGGCATCGCCGCGGGCACGCTGCCGCTGTTCGGCGCGCCGCTGTCGCCGTTGCTGGTGGTGCTGTCCATGGTGCCGCCGCTGGCGATCCTGCCGATCCTGTTTATCGTCTTCGGCCTGGGTGAACTGTCCAAGGTGATGCTGATCGTCATCGGCATCACGCCGATACTGGCCCGCGACCTGGAACAACGGGCCCGGGAAATCCCCGTCGAGTTGCTGATCAAGGCCCAGACCCTGGGAGCCTCGACCTGGACCCTGATCCTGCGCGTGGTCCTGCCGCAACTGCTGCCACGGCTGCTGATTTCCCTGCGGCTGGTGCTGGGATCGGCATGGTTGTTCCTGATCGCGGCCGAGGCCATCGCTTCCGAAGATGGCCTGGGCTATCGGATCTTCCTGGTGCGCCGCTACCTGGCCATGGACGTCATTTTGCCCTATGTGGTGTGGATCACCCTGCTGGCCTGGCTGATGGACTGGGGCTTGAAACAGCTCACCCGGCGTGCCTTTCCCTGGTACGAAGGAGCCCGCTCATGAGCTTTATCCAAGTCAACAATGTGTGGCAGCAGTATGGCGACCATGTGGTGCTGGAGGGCCTGAACCTGAGCATCGCCGAAGGCGAGTTATGCACCCTGGTCGGTACGTCCGGCTGCGGAAAATCAACCTTCCTGCGGCTGTTGCTGGGCCAGGAAAGAGCAAGCCGTGGCGAAATCCTGCTCGACGGCCAACCGTTGGCCGCGGAGCCGGACCCGAGCCGTGGCGTGGTGTTCCAGCGCTATTCGGTGTTCCCCCACTTGAGCGCGCTGGACAACGTCGCCCTGGGCCTGGAACTGCCCCGGGCGCCGCTGCTGGGCCGGCTGTTCGGCCAACGCAAACGCGCCGCCCGCGAACAGGCGGCGGCGCTGCTGCACAAGGTCGGTCTCGGTCATGCCCTGGACAAATACCCGGCGCAGCTCTCGGGCGGCATGCAGCAACGCCTGGCCATCGCCCAGGCCTTGATCATGAAGCCACGGGTGCTGCTGCTTGACGAACCCTTCGGTGCCCTCGACCCCGGTATCCGCAAGGACATGCACGCCCTGCTGCTGGACCTGTGGCGCGAAACCCGGCTGACCGTATTCATGGTCACCCACGACCTCAGCGAAGGCTTCAGCCTGGGCACCCGACTGATGGTTTTCGACAAGGTGCGCGTCGATCCCCATGCGCCCTATGCCTATGGGGCCCGCATTACTTACGACCTGCCGCTCAACAGCAAGCGTAGCGAGGCCCAGGCGGCCCTCGCGACCTCGCTGGCGAGCGCTCTTCAACCGATCCTGGGACTGACCCCATGAATGACACTGCTGTTTTTGCCGACGAACGCCTGCCCGGCGGCGGCCACCTTTCCTTCGTGCTCAAGCGCGGGCAGCTACTGCGCCTGACCGACCTTCAAGGCGGCGCCAACGTCAGCCTGATGCTGTTCAACGCCCATGAGAAAACCGAGCGTTTGAACCTGCCTGACAGTCTCAAGTGCCAACACACCGCCAAGCTGACGACCGGCCATTGCCTGTACTCGGACATGGGCCGGGTGCTGGCTGCTATCACCCGTGACACCTGCGGTTGGAGCGACAGCCTCGGTGGCGTGCTCTGCGCCGACGAAGTCGAACAGAAGTACGGCCGCGGTCGCTACCAGGAGCTGCGCAACGGGTTCTACCGCAACGGCGCGGACAACCTGCTGGTGGAGATGGGCAAGTGGGGACTGGGGCTCTGCGACCTGTCCATGACCCTCAATCTGTTCAGTCGCGTCGACGTCGACGCTCACGGTGCCTTTCACTTTGTCGAAGCGCATTCCAAAGCGGGCGACTGCATTGAGCTCTACGCGCCGATGGACACCCTGTTCATCATCACCGCACTGCAACACCCCATGGACCCCGCCCCTGAATACGCGCCAAAACCGGTGCAACTGACCTTTATGAGCGCCGACGCCAGCGTCGCCGAACACTGCCGGACTTCGCGCCCCGAAAACCTGCGCGGCTTCATCAACACCGACCGACTGTTCGCTTGAGGACGACCCCATGACCACCCACCTGCATCCCGAATCAGCCGTCTACCGGGCCACCGTCCCGGCGGGCGAGCCCTGGCTCACCGAAGTGAAGGCCGGCCAGACCCTGCGCATCCTCGACCTCGAAGGCAACCAGGCCGTTGACACGCTGTTCTACAGCGCGGCCAACCCGCGCGAACGTTACGACGTCCAACGCACCCTGCGGCGCCAGAACAACGTCTACCTGAGCACCGGCAGCGTGCTCTACTCCAATCTTGGCCGCCCTTTGCTGACCATCGTCGAAGACAACTGCGGTCGCCACGACACCCTCGGCGGTGCCTGCGCCCAGGAAAGCAACACCGTGCGCTATGCCCTGGACAAACGCCACATGCACAGCTGCCGCGACAACTACCTGCGCGCCTGCACCCACGATGGTCGGCTGGGCAAACGGGATATCAGCCCGAACATCAACTTCTTCATGAACGTGCCGGTAACGCCCGAAGGCGCCCTGACCTTCGAGGACGGCATCTCCGCCCCCGGAAAGTACGTGCAGTTGCGGGCCGAGATGGACGTGATCGTGTTGATTTCCAACTGCCCGCAACTGAACAACCCGTGCAATGGCTATAACCCCACCCCCGCGGAGCTGCTGATATGGGACTGAAACCCTGGCTCAAGCCCCTGCGGCTATGGCTGTTCACGATTTGCCAGAGTCGCTCGGGCCAGACACTGCCTCGCAAGCGGCCTTGATCGCGGTCTGGGGACGACCCCGAGACCCTTTCGAAAAACTGTGGGACGACCCGCACCCCAGCCGAGGCGGACCAGCGCCGCCTCCAGGGAATCCGTCATGTTTGACACACTGTTGATTGCCAACCGCGGTGCCATCGCCTGCCGTCTCCTGCGCACCTTGCGCGAACTCGACGTCAAGGGCGTGGCGGTGTATTCCGAAGCGGATATCACCAGCCGCCACATCCTTGAAGCCGACCAGGCCCTGAGCCTGGGTGAAGGGGCCGCGGCCGACACCTACCTGGTGGTGGACAAGATCCTGGCCGCGGCCAAGGCCAGCGGCGCCCAGGCCATTCATCCCGGTTATGGCTTTCTTTCCGAAAACGCCGCCTTTGCCGAGGCCTGCGAAGCCGCCGGGATCGCCTTCGTCGGCCCGACGCCGGAACAACTGCGGCTGTTCGGCCTCAAGCACACCGCCCGCGCCCTCGCCCGCCAGCAGGGCGTACCGTTGCTGGAAGGCAGCGACCTGCTCGACGGCCTCGACGACGCCCTGCGGGCCGCGACGCAGGTGGGCTACCCGATCATGCTCAAGAGTACCGCGGGCGGAGGTGGCATCGGCATGCGCGTGTGCCGCGACGCCAAGGAGCTGCAGGAAGCCTTTGAGACCGTCAAGCGCCTGGGCCAGAACAACTTCAGCAACGCCGGGGTGTTTATCGAGAAATACATCCAGCGCGCCCGCCACCTGGAGGTCCAGGTATTCGGTGACGGTGCCGGCGAGGTATTGGCCCTGGGCGTACGCGATTGCTCGGTGCAGCGACGCAACCAGAAGGTCCTTGAAGAAACTCCCGCACCGAACCTGCCCGACGGCATGGCCGAAGCCCTTTGCAACGCCGCCGTGCAGTTGGCCAAGGCGGTCAACTACCGCAGCGCCGGCACCGTCGAGTTTGTCTTCGACAGCGACGATCAACGCTTTTACTTCCTGGAGGTGAACACCCGCCTGCAGGTCGAGCACGGGGTGACCGAACAGGTCTGGGGCGTCGACCTCGTGCGCTGGATGGTGCAGCTGGCCGCGGGAGACTTGCCGCCCCTCGGCGAATTGGGCGCCCGCCTGCAACCTCGCGGCCACGCGGTGCAAGCCCGTCTGTATGCCGAAGATCCGGGCAAGGACTTCCAGCCAAGCCCGGGCCTGCTGACGGCGGTGAAATTCCCACCGGCCGATGGCCAGGCATTGCGTATCGATACCTGGGTCGAGGCCGGTTGTGAGATCCCGCCCTACTTCGACCCGATGATTGCCAAAGTCATCACCTGGGCCGAGGACCGCGAGCAGGCGCGCCTGCACCTGCACCGGGCGCTGGGCGAAAGCCAGCTTTACGGCGTCGAGACCAACCGCGACTACCTTCGCCAGATCCTGCTCGATGTGCCGTTCGCCAGCGGCCAGCCCTGGACCCGTTGCCTGGAAGCGCTGGTCTATCACGCCCACACCTTCGAAGTACTCAGTGGCGGCACCCAGACCAGCGTGCAGGATTATCCCGGGCGCCAGGGCTATTGGGCCGTGGGCGTTCCGCCTTCGGGGCCCATGGACAGCCGCTCGCTGCGCCTGGGTAACCTGTTGCTGGGCAACCCCGAGGGTTGCGCCGGTCTCGAGATCACCATGAGCGGGCCAAGCCTGCGCTTCAATACTGACGCCGTGCTGGCGGTGACCGGCGCGGTGTTGCCAGTGACGCTCGATGGCGCAGCAGTGGCAATCAATACCGCGCTGCGGGTCAAGGCCGGTTCGGTATTGAGCCTGGGCACCATCGCCGGAGCTGGCGCACGCAGCTATCTATGCCTGCGCGGTGGCGTGCAGGTGCCGGATTACCTGGGCAGCAAAAGCACCTTCACCCTCGGTCAGTTCGGTGGCCACGGTGGACGGGCGTTGCGCGCCGGTGACGTGCTGCACCTGGCCCCGCTGACCGACGCAACGGCCGGCGCGGTGCTTGCCGGGCAACCGCCGCTGGCGGCGCTGCGCTCTATCCGCGTGATCTACGGCCCCCACGGCGCACCGGAATACTTTACCGAAGACTACATCCACACTTTCTTCAGCACCGACTGGGAAGTGCATTTCAACTCCAGCCGTACCGGCGTGCGCCTGATAGGCCCCAAACCCGAGTGGGTTCGGGCCGACGGTGGCGAGGCCGGGCTCCATCCGTCCAATATCCACGACAACCCCTATGCCATCGGCGCGGTGGATTTCACCGGGGATATGCCGGTGATTCTCGGCCCCGACGGCCCCAGCCTGGGTGGCTTCGTGTGTCCGGTGACCGTGATCGAGGCCGACCTCTGGCAATTGGGGCAACTCAAGGCCGGGGACAAGGTGCGGTTCATCCCGACCAATCTCGCCCAGGCACGCCAACTCGCCACCGCGGCGCTGACCGCCGAGCCTCCCAGGGACGCCGCCGTGATCGGGCTGCAATCCCCCATTGTGCTGGACCTGGGCCAGGACGATACCCGCCTGGTGGCGCGCCTGGCCGGTGATACCCACCTGCTGCTGGAGATCGGCGCCGCCGAGCTCGACCTGGTGTTGCGCTTCCGGGGCCACGCCTTGATGCAGGCGCTCGAAGCCAAGGCGTTGCCGGGGGTCATCGACCTTACCCCCGGTATCCGCTCGTTGCAGGTCCACTACCAACCCGAACAACTCCCCCTGGCCCACTTGCTGGAGATCGTGGCTGGCGAATGGGACGCGGTCTGTGCTGCCCGCGACTTGCAGGTCCCCTCTCGCATCGTGCACTTACCGCTGTCGTGGGATGACCCGGCTTGCCAACTGGCCATTGAAAAATACATGACCACCGTGCGCAAGGATGCGCCGTGGTGCCCCAGTAACCTGGAGTTCATTCGCCGCATCAATGACCTGCCCGACCTGGATGAAGTACAGCGCACGGTGTTCGAGGCCAGCTATCTGGTCATGGGCCTGGGCGATGTCTATCTCGGGGCACCGGTAGCGACGCCGCTGGATCCCCGGCATCGCCTGGTGACCACCAAGTACAACCCGGCGCGGACCTGGACCGCCGAGAACTCGGTGGGTATCGGCGGCGCCTACCTGTGCGTTTATGGCATGGAAGGCCCCGGCGGCTACCAGTTCGTCGGGCGTACGCTGCAGATGTGGAACCGTTACCGCGAAGTGGCGGCGTTCTCCGGCAAACCCTGGCTGTTGCGCTTCTTCGATCAGATCCGGTTCTACCCGGTCAGCGCGCAGGAGTTGCTGCGCATCCGTCGCGATTTCCCCCTCGGTCGCTTCGACTTGAACATCGAGCACAGCCAATTGCGCCTGGCCGACTACCAGGACTTCCTGGCCAGTGAAGCGAGCAGCATCCAAGCGTTCCGAGACCGGCAACAAAGCGCTTTTTCCGCCGAAAGACGGCGCTGGATCGACAGCGGCCAAGCGCACTTCGAAAGCAGCGAAGCGCTTGTCGAGGCACCCGAAGAGGCGCCCTTGCCGGCTCATCAAACCAGCGTGGAAAGCCCCATTGCGGGGAACCTCTGGCAGGTTCAGGTCGCTGTCGGCGAGCGGGTCGCCGCAGGCGCGGCGTTGGTCGTGCTGGAGTCGATGAAGATGGAAATTCCGGTGCTTGCGCCCTGTGCCGGCATTGTTCGAGAAGTGCTCGTGCAACCCGGCTCGGCGGTGCGCGCCGGGCAACGGGTGGTCGTGATTGAGCCCGTCCCCCCTACAGGAGAAAAGCCATGAAAACCGATCTGCAACTGGACGTGCTGCGGGCACGCTACGCCAGCGGCGAATGCTCGCCACGGCGCCTGATCCTCGCCCTACGTGAACAGGCCGAGACGTTGAATCCCGACTTCAATCTGTTCATCCATCTGCTCAGTGCCCAGGAGCTGGAGCCTTACCTGGTCGCCCTTGAATCCAGCACGATGGAAAGCCTGCCGTTGTACGGCGTGCCCTTTGCCATCAAGGACAACATCGATCTGGCGGGTATCCCCACCACGGCGGCGTGCCCGGCGTTCGCCTATACCCCGCAGCGTTCGGCGACCGTTGTCCAGCAGTTGATCGACCTGGGGGCGGTGCCGTTGGGTAAAACCAACCTCGACCAGTTTGCCACCGGCCTCAACGGCACCCGCTCACCCTATGGCCCCTGCCGTAACAGCGTGCTCGCTGAATACCCGTCGGGGGGCTCCAGCGCGGGCTCGCCCTTGACGGTGGCACTGGGTTTGACCAGCTTTGCCCTGGGCACCGATACCGCGGGCTCGGGCCGGGTGCCGGCGGCGCTCAACAACCTGGTGGGGCTCAAGGCGACCAGGGGACTGCTGTCCACGGCCGGGGTGGTACCGGCCTGTCGCACCCTCGACTGCGTGACGACCTTCACCGCCAGTGCCGCCGAGGCGAGCCGCTTGTTGGCGCTGATCGCGCAGCAGGATCCTGAAGATGAATACAGCCGCGCCAATCCCGCCTGGAACGATGGCACGGCGTTCGGCAGCGTGCGGCCGTTTCGATTTGGCGTGCCACGGGCCCAGGACCTGGAGTTTTTCGGCTGTACTGAAGGACCGGGGCTGTTTGCCGCCGCGATCGAGCGCTTGCAGGCATTGGGCGGCGAAGCGGTCAGTCTCGACCTGTCGCCGTTTCTTGAGGCCGCACGGCTACTCTATGAAGGTCCATGGGTGGCCGAGCGTTACAGCGTCGTCGGCGAACTGGCGCAGACTCAGCCAGATGCCGTGCTGCCCGTGATCCATGCGGTGCTGGCGAAAGCTCCCCAGGTGAGCGGCGTGCAAACCTTCCGCGCGCAGTATCGCCTGCAGGCACTCAAGGCGCAGTGCGACCGCCTGATGGCCGGGCTGGATTGTGTCCTGACGCCCACCATCGGTCGCCCGGTGACCTTGGCCGAGCTTGCCGAAGAGCCGGTCCTGCGCAACGCCGAGCTGGGTTACTACACCAACTTCATGAACCTGCTGGACTATGCCGCCGTGGCCGTACCGAGCGGCTTCATGGCCAACGGCTTGCCCTGGGGGGTGACCTTGTTGGGTCGGGCCTTCACCGATCAATACCTGCTGAGCCTCGCCCATGCGTATCAGGGCGGCAAAAAACCTGCCCATGAGGCTCGCCATGATCAGGCCCGCCTGGTGGTCTGCGGCGCGCACCTTGACGGCCTGGCGCTTAACGGGCAGCTCAAGCAACGCGGCGCGCGCCTGCTCGAAACGACCCGGAGTTCACCGGATTACCGGCTGTACGCACTGGCCGGCGGCCCGCTGAAGCGTCCGGGGATGGTCCGGGTCGCTGAAGGTGGCGTGGCCATCGCCGTGGAGGTCTGGCAATTGCCCAGCAGCGAGTTGGGCTCGTTCCTGACCGGGATCCCGGCCCCACTGGGATTGGGTAAGGTGCAGTTGGACGATGGTCGTTGGGAGACCGGGTTTATTTGCGACGCCTATGGCCTGGAGGGCGCCACGGATATCAGCGCTTGGGGCGGCTGGCGCGCCTGGTTGTCCGCGCAGTCCTGAGTCCATCGCCTGAACAAGCGCCCCGGCATCAGACAACACTGATCCTTGGGGCGCCCAACCTCGGCGAACGTCAACGCGGTGGAATTAAGCACCCGAGTACCTCCTCATCCGCCACCTGCTTGCTCTAACATAGCGCCTCCCGTCTCCCTCAAGACCCACCCAACGACCAGGAACCGCAATGTCCACCCTCAGCTTTCGCAATGCCGCGCCGTCAGACGCTGCGCGCTGCTATCAAATCGAGTCCTGCGCCTACGAAGGCGATGAAGCCGCGACCCTGGAGAAGATTGCAACGCGCATCGCCCAGTACCCGCAGGGTTTTCTGATTCTGGAGGATGGCGGCGAGGTCATCGGTTTCATCAACAGTGGCTGCGCCCACGAGGTGGTGATGTCCGATGAGCCCTTCAAGGAACTGGTGGGGCATTCAGCCGAGGCGCCGAACGTGGTGATCATGTCCGTGGTGCTGGATCCCGCGCAGCAGGGTAAAGGCCACTCCACGCGGATGATGGACGAGTTCGTCCGGCGCATGAAGGCACTGGACAAGAAAACCATCCACCTGATGTGCAAGGAGCAGCACGTGGCGCTGTATCAGCGCATGGGCTATCGCTACGTGCAGCCCTCGCCTTCCGACCACGGTGGCATGGCCTGGCACGAGATGGTCATGGACCTCTAACGCCTGCTCGCCGCGGCCTGAAGTCGCCTTGCCCGAAAATCAAAAACGCGGCTTGAGCGCCTTCCAGTCCGGCTTGTAACGCTGCATCTGCTTCACGTCATCGCGCTGGCGGATGCCGCAGCTCAAGTACTGGTCATGCAGCTTGCCCAACTGGTCGTGATCCAGCTCAAGGCCCAAGCCGGGAGCGCGGGTGATTTTCACGCAGCCGTCGACAATCGGCAGCTTGCCGCCCTTGATCACCTCTTCATCGGGCTCCTGCCAGGGGTAATGGGTGTCGCAGGCGTAGTCGAGGTTGGGCACCGAGGCCGCGACATGGGCCATGGCCATCAGGCTGATCCCCAGGTGCGAGTTGGAATGCATGGACACCCCCAGGCCAAAGGTCTGGCACATCTTGGCCAGTGCCTGCGTGTCGCGCAGGCCGCCCCAGTAATGGTGGTCGGCGAGCACGATCTGCACGCTGTTCAAGGCCACGCTGCGGCGAAACTCATCAAAATCGGTGACCACCATATTGGTCGCCAGCGGCAGCCCGGTGCGTTTGTGCAGTTCGGCCATGCCCTCCAGGCCCGGTGTCGGGTCTTCGTAATATTGCAGGTCATCGCCCAACAGTTCGGCCATGCGAATCGAGGTTTCCAGGGACCAGTTGCCGTTCGGGTCGATCCGTAGCGGGTAACCCGGGAAGGCCTTTTTCAGCGCCTTGATACACGCGACCTCATGCTCCGGCTCCAGCGTACCGGCCTTGAGCTTGATGCTCTTGAAACCATAGGTCTCGATCATGCGCCGCGCCTGGGCGACGATCTGTTCTTCGTTCAGCGCCTCGCCCCAACTGTCCGGTTTGTAGGGCGAGTCGACATGCCGGGCGTATTTGAAAAACAGATAGGCACTGAACGGAATCTCGTCGCGGATCGCACCGCCCAGCAAGTCCACCAGGGGCACACTCAGTGAGTGCGCCTGCAAATCCAGGAAGGCCACTTCGAAGGCCGAATAGGCGTTGCTCACCGCTTTGCTGGCATGAGAGCCCGGCGCCAGTTCCGCCCCGGCGAGGCTGGTGATCTTGTTCGCCGCCACCGTGGCCTGCACGATTGCGCGCAACTGATTGAGATTGAACGGATCGAGGCCGATCAACTGATCTTGCAGTTGCTGCTGGATCGCCAGAGCCGGGGCATCGCCGTAGCTTTCGCCCAGGCCGATATAACCGTTGTCGCTCTCGATCTCGATGATCGAACGCAGTGCAAAGGGCTCGTGGATACCGCTGGCGTTGAGCAGCGGTGGATCGCGAAAGGCGATGGGGGTGACGCTGACACGTTTGATTTTCAAGAAGCTGCTCCCTGTGGGCCCAGGCCCAAGGCTTGATGACTGATCGATGTTTTGGCGGCCCGGTTCTCGGCGGGTTTACCGGGCTGCGGGCGAGAGATGTCGCCACGCGGCGCGGTGCGCGCGAAGAAGATCACCACCGCCGCCACCAGTGAAGTGGCGGCCAGGCCATAAAGCCCGCCTTCGATGGAGCCGGTGCTCTGCTCCAGGAAACCGAATGCGGTCGGTGCGACAAAACCGCCGAGGTTGCCGATGGAGTTGATCAGGGCGATCACCGCGGCGGCGATGCGGGCGTCCAGATAGCCTTGGGGAATCGGCCAGAACAACGCCGAGGCGGCCTTGAAACCGATCGCGGCAAAACAGATGGCGACGAAGGCGAAGATCGGCCCGCCGGTGGTGGACATGAACATGCCGAATGCGGCAATCACCAGGGTCAAGGCCACCCAGGCCTGCTGGTGTTTCCATTTACTGGCCATGGCGGCAAAGCCATACATCGCGATGATCGAGATGATCCACGGAATCGAATTGAGGAGGCCGACGTGGAAATCACCGATATTGCCCATTTTCTTGATCATGCTCGGTAACCAGAACGTGGCACCGTAAATGGTCAGGGCAATGGAAAAGTAGATGAAGCAGAACAAGGCGATCTGCCTGTCCGCCAACAGTTTGAACATCGATGGCTTGACCGTCAGCGCGGCTTCGCGGGCCTGCTGTTCCAGCGCGATAGCGCCCATCAATGCGGCCTTTTCCTCGTCGCTCAGCCATTTCGCCTGGCGCGGATGGGACTGCAACCAGAACCAGACAAAACCGCAGAGCACGATGGAGGCAAAGCCTTCAATCAGGAACATCCACTGCCAGCCATGCAGGCTGAAACCGTTGACGTTCAGCAGCGCGCCGGACACCGGGCCGGAAATCACCGAGGCAATGGCCGAGCCGCTGAGGAAGATCGCCATGGCCTTGCCCCGCTCGCTCGACGGTAGCCATTGGGTGAAGTAGTAAATGATCCCCGGGAAAAAACCCGCTTCGGCCGCACCGAGGACAAAGCGCAGCACATAAAAGCTGGTTTCGCCGCGCACAAAGGCCATGGCCATGGCCGCCGCGCCCCAGGTGAACATGATCCGCGTCAGCCAGGCCCGCGCACCGTAGCGTTGCAGCAGCAGATTGGAGGGAACTTCGAAAATCGCGTAACCGATGAAAAACAGCCCGGCCCCCAAGCCATAGGCCGCGGCGCCGATGCCGAGGTCGGTTTCCATATGGCTGCGCACAAAGCCGATATTGACCCGGTCGATGTAGTTGACGATAAACATCACCACGAACAGCGGCAGCACATGGCGCTTCACCTTGGCTGCCGCGCGGGCCAGCAGATTCGGCTCCGGCGGACTCTGGAGGGTATTCAAGGGCGACTCCCGATCATTGTTTTTTTAGGGACCCGCCGATCATGGACCCCGCCATTGATCCCGTCTAATCTAACCTGGCATTCGATTGATACCTGGATTAGATCAATGTTCGAACTCACGCAACTGCGTTGCTTCACCACCGTGGCGACCGAACTCAACTTCCGTCGTGCCGCCGAACGGCTGAACATGACGCAACCGCCCCTCAGCCGGCAGATTCAACTGCTGGAGCACCATCTGGGTGTGGCGTTGTTCACCCGCTCGACCCGCAGCGTGGCCCTGACCGCCGCCGGCCGGGCTTTCTTCATCGAAGCGCAGAACCTGCTGGAACGTGCCCAGCAAGCCGCCGCAAGCGCCCGGCGCTTTGCCGAAGGGGATATCGGCTCGGTCAATATCAGCTTCATCGGCAGTGCGGTGTACGAATTCCTGCCCAAGGTCATCGCCGAGGCACGGCTCAAACAGCCCCATGTCAAAATCGAGCTGTCGGAGATGAACACCTACCAACAACACGAAGCCCTGCGCGCTCGCCGTATTGACCTGGGCATCGTCCGCGCGCCTTTACTGGAGCCGGGCTACGCCACCGAATGCCTGGTGCGTGAGCCGTTCGTGCTGGCCGTCCCCAGCAGTCACCCGCTGGCCAGTGCTGAAACCGTGTCCGTCCAGGACCTCGATGGGCAACCCTTCCTCATGTATTCCCACTCCGCCTACCCGCCCTTCAATGAGCTGCTGACCGGCATGCTCCGCTCCGCCCGCGTTGCCCCGCAGTACGTGCAGTGGCTTGGCTCCTCGCTGACCATCCTGGCCCTGGTCAACGCCGGCATGGGCCTGGCCCTGGTGCCTCGCTGCGCCACCAGCGTCGTATTCAAGAACGTGGTATTTCGCAGCATCGATCTGGGCGAAGGCGTGCAAAGCGAGCTGCATCTGATCTGGCGCGAGAACAATGACAACCCGGCGTTTGCGATGCTGTTGGAGGGGATTCGAAAAGCGGTGCGCCAGGGTTGGGGAGGATGAAATCCGGCTGACCGTTCGCTCAATGAATCGCTACGTGGGAGCCCTGCTGATACTCCCGCGGCGTACAGCCGAACTCTCGACGGAACACCGTGTGCAGGTATTGCGCCGATTTGAAGCCGCAATTCTGCGCGATATCGGCAATCGCCGAATCCGTGTGTTCCAGTCCATTGGCCGCCGCCGCCAGTTTGAAGCGCAGGATCTCGTCGTGCACGCTGCAGCCGCGCACCGTCCGAAAGTGCGACTCCAGCGATGAGCGCGACACGCCCACGTACGCGGCCACCTGCGCGGTCTTGATACCCTGGCAGGCGTATTGGCGGATAAAGAGCAGCGCCTGCATGACGTAGGGATCGCCCAACGGTTGATGCAGACTCGAGGCCTGCACATTGATCGCATCCGGGGGGATCAGTATCTGCGTGCCCGTGGACGGCATGCCGTGCAGCATCTGATGGAGCAGGTGCGCGGCGGTCCGGCCCATGGTCTCGGTGCCTTGGACCACTGAACTCAGCGGCACCCTGGTCAGGCTGCGGGTCAGCGGGTCGTTATCAATGCCGATCAAGGCCACCTGCTCCGGCACGGCGATCCCGGCGGTCAGGCAGGCTTGCAGCAGCTGCCGGGCACGGGCGTCACTGACGGCGATGATGCCGATGGGTTTGGGCAGGCTTTGCAACCAGGCGATCTGCTGTTCGACGGCGCTGTCCCAGAGCGGCGCGCTAGTGCCCATGCCGCGATAGACCTCGACAGGCAAACCATCACGCTTGAGCAGCCGGCGAAAGGCTTTTTCCCGCTCCTGCGCCCAGCGATTGGCTTGCGCTTCAGGCAGGCTGAAGCAGGCAAAGCGGGTCAACCCGGCCTCGATCAGGTGCTCGTAGGCCAGTTTCATCAGTGCGTCATTGTCGGTGGCGACATAGGGAATGCCCTTCGGATAGGCGCGCGCATCCTGATAGGACCCGCCCACCGCCACCACTGGCAACTTGATCCCGGCCAGCGCCTCGCCGATCAGCGGGTCGTCGAAGTCGGCAATGATCCCATCGCCCTGCCAGCGCTCGATCCCTTTCAACCGACAGAGAAAATCCTCCTCAAGGAACAGGTCCCAGGATGCACGGGTGCTGCTCAGGTAGTTGCCGATGCCACTGATAATGCCGCGATCGTAGATCTTGCTGCCGTTGAACAACAGCGCAATACGGTGGACGGGCGGGACGGTTTTCATTGTTTTGATCCTGGACCGGTCAACACAGACTAGGCGCGCAAACGACGAATCTCAATACTCAAAATCGCACTGCGCCTTGATGATTTTCATAATTTTCAGCCACCGGGCCGTTGCTAGTATCGGGGTACAGCCAAGAACAACAAGGACATTCCAATGCCGTTCTTCCCCGTTGTCGACAAGATTCGCTACGAAGGCCCCAGCAGCGACTCACCCTTAGCCTTCCGCCACTACGACGCCGACAAGCTGGTCCTCGGCAAACCCATGCGCGAGCACCTGCGCATGGCGGCCTGCTACTGGCACACCTTCGTCTGGCCGGGGGCGGACATGTTCGGTGCCGGCGCCTTCAAGCGTCCGTGGCAGCATGCCGGGGATCCGATGGAGCTGGCCATCGGCAAGGCCGAAGCAGCCTTCGAGTTCTTCTCCAAACTGGGCATCGACTACTACAGCTTCCACGACACCGATGTCGCCCCGGAAAGCAACTCGCTGAAGGAGTACCGCAATCACTTCGCGCAGATGATCGATCACCTGGAGCGCCATCAGGAACAAACCGGGATCAAGCTGCTGTGGGGCACCGCCAACTGCTTCAGCAACCCGCGCTTTGCCGCGGGCGCTGCCAGCAACCCCGACCCGGAAGTGTTCGCCTGCGCCGCCGCCCAGGTCTTCAGCGCCATGAACGCCACCCAAAGGCTCAAAGGGGCCAACTACGTACTGTGGGGCGGTCGCGAGGGTTACGAAACCCTGCTCAATACCGACCTGAAACGCGAACGTGAACAATTGGGGCGCTTTATGCGCATGGTGGTCGAGCACAAGCACAAGATCGGCTTCAAAGGCGACCTGCTGATCGAACCCAAGCCCCAGGAGCCGACCAAGCACCAATACGATTACGACAGCGCCACGGTCTTCGGCTTCCTGCACCAGTACGGGCTGGAAAACGAGATCAAGGTCAATATCGAGGCCAACCACGCGACCCTGGCCGGGCACAGCTTCCATCACGAGATCGCCACGGCCGTCTCATTGGGGATCTTCGGCAGCATCGACGCCAACCGCGGCGATCCGCAGAACGGCTGGGACACCGACCAGTTCCCCAACAGCGTCGAGGAGATGACCCTGGCCACCTATGAAATCCTCAAGGCCGGCGGGTTCACTAATGGCGGGTTCAACTTCGACTCCAAGGTCCGTCGCCAGAGCGTGGACGAGGTCGATCTGTTCCACGGCCACGTCGCGGCAATGGACGTCCTCGCCCTGGCCCTGGAGCGCGCGGCGGCCATGGTGCAGAACGACCGACTCCAGCAATTCAAGGATCAACGCTACGCCGGCTGGCAGCAGCCACTCGGCCAGGCGGTGCTGGCGGGTGAGTTCAGCCTCGAATCACTGGCCGAACATGCCTTCAGCCACGAGCTGAATCCGCAGGCCGTCAGCGGTCGGCAGGAGATGCTCGAAGGTGTGGTGAATCGTTTCATCTACCCCTGAAGGCGGGCGAACCCTGGCGTCGCGGTGACATTCTCACGACAAATCCATGCTCGCGGCGCCCTGCGACGCTCTACAGTTCCACCGGCAGCTTATTCATCGCCAGGCAGTGTCTTTCCAACAACAATAAAAGGACGCACCATCATGAACGCACTAAAACGCACTCTGCTCGCCAGCGCTCTGGCCCTGCTCTCGCTACCGGTCATGGCCGATGCCGCCCACCCGAAGATCGGTTTCTCCATCGATGACCTGCGTCTGGAACGCTGGTCGCGAGACCGTGATTACTTCGTCGCGGCGGCGGAAAAAATGGACGCCAAGGTCTTCGTGCAGTCGGCCGATGCCAACGAGCAGAAGCAGATTTCGCAGATTGAAAACCTCATTTCCCGTGGTGTCGATGTGATCGTCATCGTGCCGTTCAACGCCACCGTGCTGACCAATGCCGTCGCCGAAGCCAAGAAGGCCGGGATCAAGGTGGTGTCCTATGACCGACTGATCCTCAACGCCGATATAGACGCCTATATCTCCTTCGATAACGAAAAGGTCGGCGAGATGCAGGCCAACGGCGTGCTGAAAGCGGCGCCCAAGGGCAACTACTTTCTGCTCGGTGGCGCGCCCACGGACAACAACGCCAAGGTCCTGCGCGAAGGCCAGATGAAAGTGCTGCAACCGGCCATCGACAAGGGAGATATCAAGATTGTCGGCCAGCAGTGGGTGAAGGAATGGAACCCCACCGAAGCCCTGAGCATTGTTGAAAATGCCCTGACCCGGAACAACAACAAGATCGATGGCATCGTCGCCTCCAACGACGCCACCGCCGGGGGGGCCATCCAGGCACTGGCCGCGCAGCAGATGGCCGGGAAGGTGCCGATCTCGGGTCAGGACGCAGACCTGGCAGCGGTGAAACGGGTGATCGATGGCACCCAGACCATGACCGTCTACAAGCCGCTGAAACTGATCGCCTCGCAAGCAGCCAAGCTCTCGGTGCAACTGGCACGTAACGAGAAACCCAGCTACAGCTCGCAATCCGACAACGGCAGCAAGAAGGTCGACACCATCCTGCTCACTCCGATCCCCTTGACCAAAGACAATATCGACCTGCTGGAAAAAGACGGGTTTTATACCAAAGCGCAGATTGCCGGACAGTGACCCACCGAGCTGTACCCTGTGAGTACCTCGCTATGTCCGACTACCTGCTGCAAATGAATGGCATCGTCAAATCCTTTGGCGGTGTCAAAGCCCTGAATGGCATCGATATCAAGGTCAAGCCGGGGGAATGCGTGGGTCTGTGCGGCGAGAACGGCGCCGGCAAATCCACGCTGATGAAAGTCCTGTCGGCGGTCTACCCCCATGGCACCTGGGAAGGCGAAATTCTCTGGGACGGGCAGCCGCTCAAGGCGCAGTCCATCAGCGACACCGAAGCCGCCGGAATCGTCATCATTCACCAGGAGCTGACCCTGGTCCCCGACCTGTCGGTGGCCGAAAACATCTTTATGGGGCACGAGCTGACGCTGCCCGGCGGGCGCATGAACTACCCGGCGATGATCCACCGTGCCGAAGCCTTGATGCGTGAGCTCAAGGTGCCGGACATGAACGTCTCGCTACCGGTTTCACAGTATGGCGGTGGCTATCAGCAACTGGTGGAAATCGCCAAGGCGCTGAACAAGCAGGCGCGCCTGCTGATCCTCGATGAGCCTTCATCGGCCCTGACCCGCTCGGAAATCGAGGTGCTGCTGGATATCATTCGCGACCTCAAGGCCAAGGGCGTTGCCTGCGTCTATATCTCCCACAAGCTGGATGAAGTGGCCGCCGTGTGCGACACCATTTCGGTGATCCGCGATGGCAAGCACATCGCCACGACCGCCATGGCGAACCTGGACATCCCGACGATCATCACCCAGATGGTCGGACGGGAAATGAGCACGCTCTACCCCACCGAACCCCATGAGATCGGCGAGGTAATTTTCGAGGCGCGCCACATCACCTGCTACGACGTCGACAACCCCAGGCGCAAACGGGTCGACGATATTTCGTTTGTCCTCAAGCGCGGGGAAATCCTCGGTATCGCCGGGCTGGTCGGTGCCGGTCGCACGGAACTGGTGTCGGCACTGTTCGGCGCTTACCCCGGCCGCCATGAAGGTGAAGTCTGGCTGGACGGCCGGCCGATCGACACCCGCACGCCGCTCAAATCCATCCGCGCCGGCCTGTGCATGGTCCCTGAAGACCGCAAGCGCCAGGGCATCATTCCGGACCTGGGGGTCGGCCAGAACATCACCCTGGCCGTGCTGGGCAACTACTCGAGAATGACCCGTATCGACGCCGAAGCCGAACTGGGCAGCATCAACAAGGAAATCTCGCGCCTGCACCTCAAGACCGCGAGCCCGTTCCTGCCGATCACCAGCCTCTCCGGCGGCAATCAGCAGAAAGCCGTGCTGGCGAAGATGCTCCTGACCAACCCCCGCGTGCTGATTCTCGATGAACCCACCCGCGGGGTGGATGTCGGCGCCAAGTATGAGATCTACAAGCTGATGGGCGCGCTGGCGGCCGAAGGCGTGTCGATCATCATGGTGTCCTCGGAGCTGGCCGAAGTGCTGGGCGTTTCCGATCGCGTCCTGGTGATCGGCGAAGGCCAGCTGCGCGGCGACTTCATCAACCACGAACTCACCCAGGAACAGTTGCTCACCGCCGCCCTCAGCTCTCCCGATGACCATAACAATAATGATCGGAAAACCGCGTAGATGAATCAGCTCAAACAACTCTTCACCCGCTACAAAATGCTCGCGCTGGTGATCGCCGTGGCGATTATCTGGCTATTTTTCAGTTGGCAGACCGACGGTGGGTTTCTGACCCCGCGCAACCTCTCCAACCTGCTGCGGCAGATGTCCATCACCGGGATTCTCGCCTGCGGCATGGTGCTGGTGATCATCAGCGGCGAGATCGACTTGTCGGTGGGCTCGTTGCTTGGCCTGCTGGGTGGCCTGGCGGCGATTCTCGACGTGATCTATCACGTACCGCTGTTGGCGAACCTGGGCATTGTCGCCCTGTGCGGATGGATGATTGGCCTGGCAAACGGCTTTATGACCGCCTACCTGCGCATCCCGTCATTCATTGTGGGCCTGGGCGGCATGCTGGCGTTTCGCGGCATTCTGCTGGGGATTACCGGCGGCACCACCATCGCCCCGGTATCACCGTCGCTGGTCTATGTCGGCCAGGGTTATTTGCCACACACGGTCGGGACAGGCCTGGGCATACTGCTGCTCGCCCTGACACTTTTCCTGACCTGGAAACAGCGCCGCAATCGGGCCCTCCATGGCCTGGTGGCACACTCGCTGGTGCGTGACGTCTTGCGCGTGGTGTTGATCGGCGCGGTGCTGGCCGGGTTCGTCCATACCCTGAACAGCTACGACGGGATCCCGGTGCCGGTGCTGCTTCTGCTGATGCTGCTGGGGGTGTTCAGCTACATCACCAGCCAGACCGTGTTCGGACGACGCATCTATTCGGTGGGCAGCAATATGGAAGCCACGCGCCTGTCCGGCATCAACGTGCAGGCCGTCAAGCTGTGGATCTTCGGCATCATGGGCCTGATGTGCGCCCTCGCCGGCGTGGTCAATACCGCGCGCCTGGCCGCGGGCTCACCCTCGGCCGGGACCATGGGCGAACTCGACGCCATTGCCGCCTGCTTCATCGGCGGCACCTCCATGCGCGGTGGCTCGGGCACCGTTTACGGCGCCCTCCTCGGCGCGCTGGTCATCACCAGCCTGGACAACGGCATGTCCATGCTCGATGTCGACAGCTACTGGCAGATGATTGTCAAAGGCAGCATCCTGGTGCTGGCCGTATGGGTGGATGTGAGCACCCGGAACGGGCGACGCTGATCAGGCAGCGCACTCAACGACTCGAGGAGCACGGCAGAGCGATAAGCAGTAATTGCGGCCAGAGGCGCGCCCAATCGCTTTCATGACCCATGCCCGGCACAATCTGGCTATAGGCGCAGACACCGGCAGTGGCGCTGACAAAACGCCGCGCAATCACCGGCGGCACGACACTGTCATCGCCTCCGCTGAAGTGAAGCTGAGGGATGGACGCCACCTGGCGTGCAACGTCGATGGCATTGAGCGACTCCGGCATCGCCGACACCTGATGCAGGCGATTGACTTCGGCGTGATCGAGGTTACCGGCCACGGTGCGCAACGAGGCGATATCACTACGCCTGGCAGCAATCAATACCGCCAGGGCGGCACCTCCCGAATAACCGACCAGATGGATGCGCTGGCCTGGCACCTGGAGAGCAAAGTGGCTCACGGCCTGGTTCATCGCCACCACCACGTCCTCGGCAAAGCGCTTTTGCGTCCAGTAGGCTTTATCACAGCGCGGGCTGATCGCCAGCGGCGTGAACTGACAGGGGCGTGCCAGGTACACAACATTGGGCCCCGGATCCGCCGCCGCCAACGCCAGGCCCTCGGCCTGATGCGGCGTTGGATTTTCCGACGGCGTGGTACGTGAGCGCCAGGCCAGGCCATCGCCCTCGATGTAGAGGTTCAGCGGCAGGTCAGGACGGGTTATCCGGTAAAAACTGGTCAGCACAAAGCTGTCGGTATCGACCTGTTCTCGCTGCAGGTGCGCACTGTGCGCCAGGGTTTCGGCATGCCGGTTCGGATCGGCACAGCCGGCGAGTATTCCCAGCAACGCACACAGAAAAGTGAACAGCCCCCAGTTCAAGCCTTTCATGCCTCGGCAAGGCCCAGCGCCGCCAACAGCGACCCAAGCTGTTCGGCATGGGCATGCCAGCGGCCTTTCGAAGTCTTGTAGAGGGGCTGGCGCACCTGATTGACGCTGGCGGTACGCACCACGCGCCGGGTCTTGTGAAAGTCCAGGCAGGCCTCGTCCCACGGCAGGTCAATAAAGCTGATCAAGCGCTTGGCCTGTCCTTCAAGGTCGTCCAGTACCGACTCGTAGTCCACTTCAATAAAGGATTCGGCGGGCAGCAGCTGGCGCCAGTGACTCATCAAGGCTTCATAATCGCGATAGAACTGCCCCAATTCGGTCTGGTCGTAGCTGAACGGCTGATCACCGCTGAATTGCTTGCTGTAACAGGACAGGCAGGTATCCACCGGATCGCGGCGGCAGTGAATGATACGGGCACCAGGCAGGATCAGCGGAATCAGGCCGGCATAGACAAAATTGCCCGGCATCTTGTCCACCAGGCGATCCCGTGCGTCGACCAGGGGTTTGATTCGCTCCAGGTAGTCATGACCGATCCTGGCCAGATCCGGCGCCGAGCCGTTGGCCAGGTTTTGCGGAAATCTTCCCTGGTTTTCCACCGCCAGACGCAGCGACGACAATTCCCCCGCGCCCTGCACCCGCGGATGGGAGGCCAGGATCTGCTCGATCAGGGTAGTGCCGGAGCGTGGCATGCCGATGATAAAGACCGGCAGCGACGATGCCGCTCCCTGCCCTTGCCGCGCGGATTGAAATTCATCGGTGAACAACCCGGCAATGCTCTGCATCCATTGCCGCGTGGTCTGGGAATCATAGGCAAAGGTGGAGCGCTTGAGTCGGTTTCCGCTATCCAGGTGATGGAAGGCTTGCGCGGAATCGCCCGTGTCGAGATACGCCTTGCCCAAGGCAAAGTGAGCCAACAGTTTGTCGGCCAGCAGCAGACCGCCCTCGCGCACCAACCCGGCCTCCATGGCCGCGATATCGGTATCACCGGGTTTAAAGGTCTTGCTGTCCGAACGCCCCGTCAGTGCGCGGATCGACCCCGGAAACGCGCTCAGCGCCTGTTCGAAGGCCACGGCGGCCTCTTCCTTGCGGCCACTTTCCAGGAGCAGCGTGCCCCGTGCGATCATCGCCTCTTCGGTCACCGAGCCAGGCAACGCCACCGCCTGATTGAAATGCTCCAGGGCCTGATCGTGCAGGCCGCTGGCCTGAAGCACATTGCCCATGGCGTTGTGCACACTGGCGTCATTGGGTGCCAATGCCAACGCTTGCCGCGCGCAGTGCAGGGCCTCGTCGAAGAGTCCGCCCTTTTTCAAGAGCATGGCCCGTGCCGTGAAGCCACCGACATGGCCGGGGGCAACCCGGTACAGTGCATCCAACCAACGCAACGCTTCGCCATGGTTCAAGCGTTGAGTTTCGGCTTCGGCGATATTCAGGTACGCATCGACCAGCCGCGGGCTGAGTTCGACAGCTCGTCGTCCGGCCGCCACCGCCTCATCGAAATGCCCTTGTGAACTCAGTAAAAAACACAGGTTGCTGTAGGCCTCGGCGTAATTCGGGTCGAGGTTCAACGCCTGCTTGTAATGCCAACCGGCGTGGTCTTGTCGATCCAGGCGGCGATAGGTATTGGCCAGGTTGTTATGGGCTTGTGCCACTTGCGGCCGCAGCGCCACGACGCGCTGCAGACACTCGAGGCTGTCGTCCAGTTTGCCGCTTTCCTGCAGGATGATCCCCAGGTTGCTCCAGGCATCCACCAGCGCGGGGTCCAGCGCAACAGCCTGTCGAGCCGCCTGTTCGGCCTCCACCAGCAGGCCTTGCTGGCGGCACATCTCGGCCAGGTTGCTGAAGTAGATCGCCGGTGCGCTCAGTGTTTGGCAAGCCTGGCGCAGGTAGCTCACGGCCAACTCCAGACGACCGAAGGCGTGGGCAATCAGCCCGAGCAAATGCAGGGCATCGGCCTGTTGCGGCCATTGCCCCAGGATCCGCTGGCACAGTTGCTCGGCCTGTTGTGCCTGGCCCGCGTTCCAGTGTTGATGGGCCAGCGTCATGGCTTCGGCAAACGTCAGTTGTGGAGTACCGGGAGTTGTCGGTGTGCCGCTCATGGGGGGCCTTCAAATAGGGAGTAGAGACTACTGTGCAAAGGATTTTCGTCCACATCCGCTGCCCACTGACGGATAAACGCCCATTGTTCATCACTGAACAACAGGCGTTTTCGGTTAGGCGCAATGTAGCGGATCAGAAGTTCCAGCGCACCTGCACATCACCGGTATTGGCGGTGTAACCGCTTGCCGCCTCCAGGGTGTACTTCACCCCCAGGCTGAGGTTTTCGCTGTGCAGCAGGGTCACGCCCAACGCCAGCACGCCGGTGTCGGCAATCGCTTTCGCGCCCGGACTGGTGAAGCTGGTGGCGCCCGAGGTGTCGGCGGCATAGTTGGCGACCGATTGCAGGCCGTTGTCGTGGTACTCATGCCGCCAGGTCAGTTGCGCCGAAGGCACCACGCTGCCGTAAGAGGTGGCGAAGGAACGCTCCAGCTTGGCGCCCAGGTCGCTCTTGAGCGAAGTGGTGTTGCTGGAGTCCAGGTGCAGCGCCGCGCCATTGCCGCCGCTCTCGGTGTAGCTATCCTGACGCAAGGTGCTGTAGGTCAAACCGGCAATCGGCGTGAGGATGGTGTGAGCCAGGGTCGGGCCGAGGTCGATCGGGTAGCCAGCCTGGGCGGAAGCAATGTACTGCATCCCGTCATGCTGACCTTTGGCCGCGCCGTTGAAACCGCTGAAACTGATTTCACGCTGGGTATCGTACTGATGCTGGATGGCCCCCAGCGACAGGTCCAGATACCACGGCTGGCCCTGGTAGCTGGCGTAGCCGAACAGACCGTAAGACTTCACATCGGCGGAACTGCCGCTGTTGTCGCCGTCGTTGTTGACCGTGGTCTTGGTGTAGCTGAACAGGCCACCGGCGCGCCAGCTGTCGTTGAACGCGGCATCGGCGCCCAGCAGGAAACCGCTGTAGCGGGCGTGGTAACCGGCGATATCGTCGCGTTCACCCAGGCGCGAACTGCCGCCGAAGGCCTGGCCCCAGAGCCCGGTGTTGCTGGCGCTTTCGCCTGTGGCGACACCGCTGCCGACGCTGTCGTTCTGTGCGGTGCGCAACCCATCGAGGTGCGCCGCGGCGACATTGAGCACTTGTACGGTGGAAGCGGTCGACGCCTGGGTGGCGGCACTGGCGTTCGCGGTCGGGCTCAACTGGGCCCCGGCGTGGTTGCCAGCGGCCGAAGAGTCGAGGGCGGCAGCGGCGTTGAACAGGTTCATCAAGTCGGCATTCAGACCGTCGTAATGGAACAGCCCGGCCAGGGGGGCGGTGCCATTGGCACTGGTGGCCTGGTTGAGCGGCGCTGTCGACCCCAGCGTTACCAACAAGTCGCTGTTGGCGCCATCGGCCACACTGGTGCCCGCTGCGTTAAAACCCGCAACCGTGTAGTGAAGGGTGTTGGCGTTGTAGTTCGTCCCCGTGGAGTTGGCTTGAATCACCACGTAGCGTTGGCCTTGGGCAAAACCATAGCTGCCCAGCTTCTGCAAACCGATCGTGGAACCCGAAGCGATGTTCGCGCTGCCGGACACCACCAGGCGGCCGTAACCGCTGTCGGTGGCAACATTACCGGTGGTCACGGCATTGTCGGCCACGCCGAGGATCAGGCTGGCGTTGGCGCCCTGCTGGTAATTGCCGTTGATATGGATCGTGTTATTGACCTGCAGCGTGGCCGCCAGGTTGGACACCGTATGGGTAGGGTCACCCAAAACGGTGATGTTGTCATTGAGCAACAGGTTGCCAGAGCCAAATACCAGGTTCGAGAAACTATTGGTGATCTGACCGATGTTGCTGGTGCTCACACTACCGTCGCCTGCTCCCGTCAGGATGCCGAACACCGAGCCTGTACCGCCGTTGATTGTCAGGCTCTGCGCCGCGTCATTGCGGATCGCGCCGGCGATGGTCCCGGCATTGGTAACAGTGCCCAGAGTCGCCGCTGAAATGTTGTAAAGGGCGTATAGGTTACCCGTGATGAAACCGCTGTTGTTCAGGGTCCCGATGCTGCCGGCGTTGTAAATACCCGTGCGCCCGCCAGAGATAATGCCGCCAGTCTCGTTGTTCAGCGAGCTGAGAGTAGCGGCGCCGCCGTTGTAAATACCCACGAGCCCGCCAGAGATAGTGCCGCCCGTCTCATTGTTCAGCAAGGTGAGGGTACCGAAGTTAGCCACACCGTTGGTGTCACTGGAAATACTGCCGCTGTTGCTCAGTGTCCCGATGCTGCCGTAATTGTAAACACCAGAGGAGGAGCCACCGTGAATGGTGCCGCTGTTGCTCAACGTCCCTATGTTGCCGCCGTTGCTAATACCCGTGTCGCCGCCAGAGACGGTGCCGCCCGTCTCATTGTTCAGCGAAGTGATGGTACCGCTGTTGTAAATGCCACCGCTGCCGCCAGAGACAGTGCCGCTGTTGCTCAACGTTCCGATACTGGAGGAGTTGACAATCCCGTTAACGCCGCCATTAATGCTGGTCCCCAGCGGATTGTTCAGCGAGGGGAGCGGGGTGCTGTTGTTAAGACCAATAGCAGGAGGGGTGGCACTGGCCTGACCTGCGGCCAACGCCGAGGCAATGGCGATGGCCAGGACCGTCAAGCGGCCTGGTGTTCGTGATGATGGATGTCTGGACGAGTGCATGCGGTGTTTTCCCCAACGGTAATAAAAGGGTCATTGTGATTTTCGGGATCGACCATGCAGAACAGCTCGTCCTCCTGAATCACGGCCTGACTGGCAGCTTTTTAGGCGCTAATTTTTCAGGGTGGCATTTTGCCAGATTTTCCGGAAAGCACTTGACCGTGCGTATCAGTTGCTGAACTTTTTTGAACCTGAGTGTAGCGTTGCGCTAACGTGTGGCGACCGACGCCTTGGCGGAGACAATTGGATGGATAGCCCCGCAATCAAAGAGCCTTATGGTGGTCCATGGCCTGTTCTCGAACTCCAGCACCATCACTTCAATGTCAGTGGTGAGCCAGTACCTCGGCAGTTGCTGGCCTGGCGGGAGCGGGTCGGCCATGTCATCGATGTGTTGCCTTCATTGACGCAAGTCGAAGCCCCTTTCCAGGGAGTCATCGACCGATACGATCTCGGCACTGGGCGCTTTACCGATTGCCTCAGCGATACCATGGTGCTCGATCGTTCAGTGGCACGTATCTCCACGGATACCCAGCGCGATTATGTCTTTCAGGTATTCACGTCGGGGGGGATCGAGTCCGTCGGGAGGGGCGGCCTGTCACTTCGTCAAGGGCATTCGACCGCCAGTATTTTCGTCACCGATCTGAATCAGCCGATACGCATGCAACGCAGCGCTTGCCGGGTGCTGACATTTTTCGTACCCCGACCGGTTGTGGACGCTGCCTTCCCCCATGCAGAAGCCATCCACGGCAGAGTGTTTGAAAACGCTTCTCCCCTGATGCAATTGTTCATTGAGCAGGTGTTGGCGTTTTCCAGGAACCTTCCCGGACTGAGTGCACATGAAGCGGGCAGCACCTTCGATGTGAGTGTGCAACTGCTGCTCGCCGAGCTTGGCAAACAGAGCAAACTCAGCGGCAATGCACGTGCCGCGGTGCGCGCGGCCATGTTCGACAAAGCCCGACGTTATATTAAGGCCAACCTCCATCAAGCCTCACTGTCCCCCGAACGTTTGTTGGAAGCCCTGCAATTACCCCGCCTTACGCTCTATCGTCTGTTCGAGCATGAGGGGGGGCTCGGCGCCTATATTCGCAATCGCCGGCTGCGCGAAGCGGCCGATGAACTGGTCAAATCCCCGAACGTGCCGGTGACGGATATCGCTTATGGGCTGGGTTTCAAAAGCGCTTCGGACTTTAGCCGAGCCTTTCGTCGGACCTACGAAATGGCACCACAGGATCTGCGGTTCATCGCGTCGCAGCGTCTGCGCAATGGTTCGCGGATCTGATCGAGCGTAGTCGTTGAAGGCTGTCTGGAAACAGGATCAGTGCGAACAGACTGATACACATGACGGCCAACAGATACCAGGCAGGCGCCATTGGATTGCCGGTCACGCCGATCATCCAGGTCACGATAAAGGGGCAAAAGCCGCCAAAAATCAGTGTTCCCAGGCTATAGATCGTCGAAATGGAAGTCGCCCGATAATGACGGGGGAAGGCTTCCAACATCATCACCGTGGTGGCGGCGTTGCTACACAGCAACAGCAGCGAATAGCCACCGATGAGCAGCAATGAGAGCGGCTCGCCAATCCCTGTCGTCAATAGCAGGAAAACCGGGTGAACCAGTACGATGCTGCTGATCATCGTCCAATACTGGATCGGCTTGCGCAGGCGTTGCCTGTCGGCAACGCGGGCCAGTAGTGGCACACCGATGAAAATCAGGGTACTCGACAGACAGGCGGACAGCAGGCTGACGGCCGCCGGCATATGCAGCGTGCCGACCAGGTAAATGGGCATGTAAAACACCAGTATATAAATGCCCGCCGTCGGTGTTGCCATCAACAGGATGCCTAGCCAGAACGGCCGGGAGTGGTGCGCCAGGAGTGTCTTCATGGCCGGGCGGCGGGACTTTTTTATCGCAGCATCAGGCATTTGCCGACGCAGGTACCAGCCGACCGGTCCGATCAACAGTCCAACGGCAAACGGAATGCGCCATCCCCACTGGAGCAGTACCTCAGGGCTCAGCAGCATCGTGGTCAAGGCGCCGACCAGAGCCCCTGCCAACACGGCGGCGGCCTGGCTCGCCGCGCGCCAGCTGACCCCATAACAACGGTTTTTCCGGGCGGTCAGCTCCATCAGCACCACCGAGGAAACGCCAATCTCGCCGCCCACCGCGAACCCCTGCATCAGCCGCGCGGCGACGATCAGTAGCGTGGCCACCGGCCCCATGACGCTATAGGGCGGCGCAAACACCATCAACGCGGTGCCCAGCGTCATCAATGCGATAGAACAGGTCAGGCCCGCCTTTCGCCCTTGGCGATCGGCCAGATGACCAATGAACAACGCGCCGATCGGACGCATCGCGAACCCGGCGCCAAAGGTGAGCAATGACAGCAACAGCGATGCAAACGCGTTGCCGGAAGGAAAGAACAACTTGCCGATGGCCACTGCCGAAAAGCTGTAGACCGTGAAATCATAAGTCGCCAGGCCATTACCGATAGCGGCGGCCAGGACCAGACGTCTTTTTTTCGTGTGTGCCCGCGCTGACAACTCGAACAGGGGCACTGGAGCCAATGGAGAGACGATGGGGTTATGCATTTACCCTGCTCTTGAATAGCACTCCAATCAGGACAGGCTCAGGTAAACACCTTGACCTGGGGCCACCGGAATCCTGTCGCTGAATTTTGAGCATAATGGCATATAGCCTTATCCGACTATAAGCGATTTACAGCAACAAACCCGATATATATGGCCTCCTCACATCAGGCCGGCTTTGACGAGGGCGTTGCTGATCCACGATTGTTCGATCGCTTGGGTGGCGATCTCGGCCTTCACCCGCTCTTCGTGTGCTTCGTGTTCACGGGCTTTGGCCAGCACTTGCTCGGCGGCCTCCTGGGAGAAAGCCACCAATCCGTCTTCATCACCGACAACGATGTCCCCCGGGTTGATCACCATCCCGCCAATGGACACCGGCACATTGATCTCGCCCGGCCCCGTCTTGTAGGGCCCGCAGTGCACGACCGTTCTGGCATAGCACGGGGTGTTCTCAAAACACGCCACATCACGAATCGCGCCGTCGATGACAAAGCCGATACAACCCCGTTGCAGGGCATACAACTTGATCAGCTCGCCGATCACGGCGTTGTTGGTATCGCCTTGCCCATCCACCACCAGCACGTGACCAGGCTTGAGCATCATCATCGCTTTGTAGATGTAGAGGTTGTCGCCTGGACGGGTCTTGACCGTCAGTGCAGTACCGACAAGCTTGCCTGTGCGGTTGTAGCGCGTCAGGCCTCGGGCACCGATATGGCGCCCCATGTTGTCGCTGATATGAGGTGTCACCACAGAGGCAAATGCTTTGATCAAGGCATCAGAAGCAAGCACAGGCGATGGTTCGATACGGGTGCCTGGAAGTAACATGATATCTCCCGGTGTTATTAGGTGTGCTTTCACGAAGACTTGATCTTAGGGAGAATCAAAAAATACTTTTAGCGATATTTATCTATGTTTTAGCATCTCTTTTAGTAATCATATTTGCGCCGCACCGCAGCCCACGCCTCTAGGATGAGCCCTATGCCCTCCCCCTTGCACCGCTGTCTTTCACTCCAGGATTTCGAGCCCCTGGCGCGACGCCTGTTGCCCGCTCCCCTCTTCGCCTATGTATCAGGCGCTGTTGAAGACGAACTCTCGGCCATCGCAAACCGGGCATCATTCCTGGACTACAGCTTCCTGACAAACGTGCTGGTGGACGTGGCGCACGTCGATACGTCGGTGAGGTTGCTTGGCGAAACCTATTCGTCTCCGATCGGCATTGCGCCCATGGGCATTGCCGCGCTGACCAGCTACCGCGGCGATATCGTGCTGGCCCGCGCGGCGACCCAGGCGAAGGTACCGTGCATCATGAGTGGCTCTTCATTGATCCGCCTGGAAGAGGTGATGGAGCAAGCGCCGGGTAC
Organism: Pseudomonas gingeri; assembly: GCF_013385425.1. Lineage (GTDB taxonomy): Bacteria > Pseudomonadota > Gammaproteobacteria > Pseudomonadales > Pseudomonadaceae > Aquipseudomonas > Aquipseudomonas gingeri_D. The sequence continues at coordinate 45,488 of NZ_JACAQA010000051.1, forward strand.
CTGGTTCCAGGCCTATCTCCCGGGAGAGGGGAAACAGATCAATGCCCTGATTGATCGCGTTGCCGCAGCCCCTGTTGAAACCCTGGTGCTGACGGTCGATACGCCGGTAGCCGCCAACCGGGAAAACAACATCAGAGCGGGCTTTTCGACACCACTGCGTCCGAGCCTGAGATTGGCCGCCCAAGGGCTTCTGCATCCCCGGTGGTTGCTCGGAACATTTTTGCGGACCTTGATCGTTCACGGGATGCCGCATTTCGAGAACAATTACGCGACTCGCGGCGCACCTATCCTCTCAAGAAATGTGCTGCGGGACTTTTCGGACCGAGGCCATCTCACCTGGGAGCATGTCATCGACATTCGTCGCCGCTGGAAGGGCAAGCTGATCATCAAGGGCATCCTGAACCCACGGGATGCGGTGAGGGCCCAACACATCGGTGCTGATGCGGTGATTGTGTCGAATCATGGCGGGCGGCAACTGGATGGGAGCGTGGCCCCCCTGAAAATCCTGCCGCGTATCGTGGAGGCGGTACCGGATATGACGGTGATGCTCGACAGCGGCGTGCGCCGGGGCACCGATGCCATGAAAGCCATGGCGCTGGGGGCCAAGGCGGTCTTTATCGGGCGGCCGTTCAACTACGCCGCGACCGTGGCCGGCGAAGCAGGCGTGCGGCATGCACTCAAACTTATCGGCGCTGAACTCAAGCGCGACCTGGGTCTGCTCGGTGTCGCCAGGCCCGAGGATCTGGGTGTCGAGAACCTGCTAGCACATTGAGTATTGTGGTTTGAGCGCTGTGATTTCTCCACGCTATCGATTGTTCGGCAATCATGCGGAGCACAGCGCTTTCCAGCTCGATTTCTGGAAAAAAAGTGATGTTATCCGAGTCTTAAGCAACCGAGGTCAGTTGTAGCCGCAGGCCAGAGGAACTCCCGGTGCCGGGGGATTGGCCTTGACCATGGAGCTTCCAGGCTTCAGTTAGATGCTTGGCCCGGGACGGCACCAATTTGTTGCAACAGGCCAAGGAGGTCGGGCTGTCCGCGCTCCTCGATGACCTTGCCATCCAGGAACCGATAGAAATTCATGGCCTGCACCTCAATTTTCCTACCGGTGGGCGCTACGCCGAAAAAGTGACCGAGGTGAGTCCCCCGCATGATAAAGCGTGCGGCGACCTTGTCATCCTCCGCAATAAGCTCCTCAAGCGTCCATTGGATGTCTGGGAAACCGGCGCGCATCATGGCAAGGATATCCAGGTACCCTGCGGGCCCCTTGAGCGCTTCTGCTCGCCCCGGCACGTGGAAAATGGCGTCTGGAGAGACGATTTCGCGCGCGAGAGATTCGCCACCGTTATTGATAAACCCCAGGAATCGCGACATCGCGTCCTTGTTTTGATTGATGCTCATTTAAAAACCTCTTGGGAAAGACTGTTGACAGATGCGAAACGAGAAAAGGCATCCTGAACCTGTGCCTGCCTGCGATAAATACCTAGAATGAATCATCATTTGAAACGCAGGGTTTGTAATGGATCGACTCACAAGCTTGTCAGTCTTTGTGAAGTCTGTGGACTTGGGCTCGTTCAGTGCGGCAGGCGAGGCGTTACAGATGTCCTCTCAACGGGTTGGCAAGCATGTGCAAGCATTGGAAGCCCGCCTGGGGGTCCGCCTGCTCACACGTACGACCCGCCGACAGAGCCTGACCGACTTCGGTCGAGCGTTCTACGAACGGGCGCGAATCATTCTGGCTGAAGTGGATGCGGCCGAAAACCTGGCCGCCGAGACCCGCGCACTGCCGACGGGCAAGCTGCGCGTCAATGCGCCGGTCAGCTTCGGCATGCACACGTTGGCACCGCGACTGCCGGAGTTCATGAAGAAGCACCCCAAGGTCGACGTTGAGCTCACGCTGAGCAATCGCGCGGTTGATCTGGTGGACGAGGGGTATGACGTTGTGTTCCGCATCGGCACGCTTTCCGATAGTGGATTGATCGCTCGCCCTCTGGCGCCATACCGCCTGACGCTCTGTGCTGCTCCGTCCTATCTTGCCGAGCATCCACCACTGAACAGCCCTCGGGACCTGCAAGTCCATGCTTGCCTGGGATTTACCCATACCGAGTTGCGCACACACTGGACCTTCGATGGGCCGGAAGGACGCGTTGTGGTCCCCGTGTCAAGCCGACTCATGGTGGACCACGGCGAGCCATTGCTCTGCGCGGCACTGGCAGGCCTGGGTATCCTGCTGCAGCCCGTGGAGTTGGTACGCGAAGCCTTGATCGAAGGTACGCTGATCGAACTGCTGCCGGAGTACAAAGTGCCGACGCGTCCGATGCACCTGCTATATGCCCCCGACCGTCGTGTCACCCCGAAGCTGCGCAGCTTTATCGAGTTTTCCCTGGACGCCTTCAGTTGATCGGACCGACCATGACGTCCATCAGGACAACTACACATCAAGCCATCGACTCAGCAGTTGCGTCGTCAACTGCGGATACTCGAGCGGTGGCAGATGTCCACATTCAGCCAGCACAACCAGACGTGAATGCGGTATGCCCCGATGGATTTCTTCTGACTCCACCGGCGGCGTGATCTCGTCGTTCTCACCCACCACGATCAAGGTAGGTACTGCAATCGTTTCCAGTACGGGTCGGTAGTCCGCGCGATCGATAATTGCCTGTTGCTGCCGAACAAAACCGTCCTTGCCTATCGCGTGCGCCATTGCCTGGGCGGTGTCCGCAACAGCGGTACCGATGCAACGGGGATGCATGAGCTTGGGCAAAAGTTGTGGCGTCACCCCCTTGAACCGGCCAAGTTCGGCAAGACTCAGCAGGCCGCGTCGCGCTTTGGCTCGGGCCTCATCATCCGGTCGCACCATGGTATCTATCAGGGCCAGTTTCATCACCCGCCCAGGCGCCCGGCGCATGATTTCCATGGCCACATAACCGCCCATGGACAAGGCCGCCAGTGCAAAACACGCAGGGGCCTCATCCAGTACTCGCTCCGCCATCTGCGCAATGCTGGCATCGAGAGAGACATCGGGAATGCAGATGGGCCTGGCGTGTTCCAGTGCAGCCTTTTGATGCGCCCATAGGCGCTCATCGCATAGCAATCCGGGGATGAGTACGAGTGGCGTATTGTTGAAGGCCAACGGGGGGGCTCCCTCAAAAGGTGTTGGTCAAAGATGGTCAGTCATTGCAGGGGGCCGACGCACAGGGGGCGACACATCAGCCAATGACTCAAAGCATGTATCCCGCCCAAATTTTTCGATCGACCAGATCAGCGGCAATTTCGATAAAGGCATCGCCAACAAATTTAGCTGCGGGACTGACGCGTCTGTCCGCCGGAAAAACCTGAACCAGTTTGCGCATGGGCACGGGATCCACTAACGGCGCCGCGCACAGCTCGCCGGCTTCGACCTGCGAATAGATAGACGCCAGTGGCAAGGCCGTCAGACCGAAGCCATGGCGAACCAGATCGATCATCGCGCCAAACGAGTCTGCCTCAATACTGGTCTTGAGCTTGATCCCGACTTCCCGCGCACAGTTGTCCATGATCACGCGAAGGCCATGTCGAGCACTGGGCAATATCAACTGCTGCTCGGCCAAAGACTCGAAGGACACCGGCGTATCGATGCGCAAGTTGGCACTAGTGGGGCCAACCAGCAGCAGGTTCTCCATCATCACCGGCACGATTCGAAGCGTATGCAGCGGTTGAGGGTCGTAGGAAATGGCCAGCTCCAACTCACCGCGCTGAACCCAATCGAGCAAGTAACCGCTGAAGGCCGAAGAAAACCTGACGGCAAGATTGGGATGCGCCTCACGGATCTTGCGCACCAGCGGTACAGTGACAATCTGGGCAACTGTCGGCGTTGTACCGATGACAACCGTTCCGCGGAAAGACGACCTGCCACCGACGACCGAACTCCGAATCGACTCCATTTCCTCCATGATACGAGTCGCGTGAGCCAGCACTTCGCGGCCGACATCGGTAATTTCCATCCCCCGCCCGTGTCGTTCGAACAGGTAGGCGCCGAGCTCTTTCTCCAACATTCTGATTTGCCGGCTGAGTGCCGGTTGCGCGATATGAAGACGGTCCGAGGCTTTGCTGAGACTGCCCAGCTCGGCCACATGAATCAAGGTTTTGAGTTGAACAACATCCATTACCGGGCCAGTCAGTATCGAGCTCGGCGCGATATGCGCCGAAAGTGATAATCAGTGTAACCGTATTCACGAGCCTTGGAGTGCTCTGCACACCACGTGCTGCGGGGCTTGCGGCCGTCGAGCGGGCTGTATCCCCCTACCTGCCAGGGCTGCACGCCCAGCTATAGAATTTGGGTATATCAGTTAGGCCTGCTTGACGGCTTATTGCCCTTCTCACTCTGCGGTAGCGTGCAATCAACGTCAGCGCCGAAGAGCGCTCGACTCACTACAAGAATAAGATTCGAGGGCTCGCGCCATGATTTCCACCGTTTGTTCTGACCTGGCTTATTCGAGTTTTCTGGGCCACGGGCCGTTTGCCTCCCTCGTGCATCCTCCCTCCCCCTTCTTTTCAGAAAACCGGACAGAGAGCGGACTCACGCCTCTTCGTTAAGCCGATCAATCCATCGAGTCAGTCACGTCGGACACGCATTAGCGTGCGCCTCGTATCGCCTCGCCTTGAAGAAAGGGTGAACATCATGTCGACATCTATCACAGGCTCGAAAAACCACGTGGCCCAGACCGGCCCCGTGGATACCCCAAGCCGCATAAAGGCAATCATCGGTGCCTGCTCAGGCAACCTGGTGGAGTGGTACGACTTTTTCATTTACGCCTATACCGCCATCTACTTCGCCGCTTCGTTTTTCCCCAAAGGGGACACCACCAGCCAACTACTGGCAACCGCCGGTGTTTTTGCTGTTGGTTTTTTTATGCGCCCACTCGGCGGCTGGATTTTCGGCTGGCTCGCCGACACTCGCGGCCGCAAGGCCTCGATGATCATCTCGGTGTTCATGATGTGCGCCGGTTCACTGTTGATTGCCATCATGCCAACCTACGACACCCTAGGGGTTGCAGCACCGATTCTGCTCGTGGCCGCCAGGTTGATCCAGGGGTTGTCGGTCGGCGCGGAGTACGGCACCGGCGCCACCTACATCAGCGAAATCGCGACACCCGGCCGTCGCTGCTTCTATGGCTCCTTCCAGTACCTCACCATCATCGCAGGTCAACTGTTGGCCTTGATGACCGTGGTCATTCTCCAGCAGACCCTCAGTGCCGAGCAATTGCACACATGGGGCTGGCGGATTCCGTTCTTCATCGGTGCCCTGAGTTCAATCGTCGTGGTGTATCTGCGGCGCTCAATGCATGAAACCGCCAGCAAAAAAGACATGGCCCGCAAAGATGCCGGCTCCTTGCGCGGCATGTTCAAACACAAACGGGCCGTCGCGCTGGTGGTGGCATTCACCATCGGCGGCTCGCTGTACTTCTACACCTTCACCACCTACATGCAGAAGTTCCTGGTGATCTCCGCCGGGCTCAGCCCGGAAACGGTCAGTTTCATCATGACGGCCGCCCTGGTCTGCTTCATGCTCTGCCAGCCGCTGTTCGGCTTATTGGCCGACCGCATCGGGATCAAGGCTCATATGTTGATGTTTTCCGGGCTGGCCATGCTATTCGTGATTCCGTTGCTTTATTCGCTGCAGTCGGTGAGTAGCCCATTTACGGCGTTCCTACTGGTCTTTGCTGGCCTGGCCATTGCGTCGCTCTACACCCCGATTGCCGGGATCGTCAAAGCCGAGCTCTTCCCCCCGGCGGTACGTGCATTGGGTGTGGGCTTTCCCTATGCCGTCGGCAATGCAGTGTTCGGTGGCACCGCCGAATACGTCGCCTTGTCGCTTCGATCACAGGGGATAGAGGAGTATTTCTTCTTCTACGTCGCTGCGATCGTAACCATTACGTTCATCGCCTCGATGTTGATGCCGAATCTGTCGCGCTATGGGTATATCAGCGGCAGCGGTGAGATTGAAGAACGTACCGGACTGCAAGGGCACACAAAACCGCATGTTGCCCGGGTTTGACGCCCTGCCCCTTACAAACGGTTTTTGAAGGGGCCGAGACGATCCAAATGGATGTGAACGAACCCGGTCATCGCCGGGTTTCGCTTTATGGTTCGGCAGACTCGATGTATTTCATTAATAATGGATCACTTTTTCTCAATCGAGCCTGAGCAATGATCACGTTCAAGCAACTGGAAGCCATCTACTGGATTGTGGAACTGGGTAGCTTTGAATCCGCCGCCATGAAACTGAACATGTCCCAGTCAGCCGTCTCCAAGCGTATCCAGGAACTGGAAGACGCCTTTGACATGCCCATTTTCGATCGTTCCAAACGCAGTGCGCGCCTGACGGAAAAAGGCACGGAGCTGTTCGAGCAGGCTTCGGAGATCCTGCGCCAACGCGATTACCTGCTTGAGCGCATCAGTTCCAAGGAGGTGCTGGTCCGGCGCTTTCGTATCGGCGTCACCGAACTGACCGCGATGACTTGGCTACCGGTGCTGATCGAGGGCATCCGCAGCGCTTATCCCAAAGTGGTACTGGAACCTTCGATCGAACTCAGCACCGAGTTGGTGGCGAAATTGGAGAACGATCAGCTCGACCTGATCATCGTGCCCGACATTTTTGCCGACGCCCGTTTCGTCAGCACCCCGCTGAGTTCGGTGGAGAACGCCTGGATGTGTGCGCCTTCACTGCATCAGGGCAACGGAGTAATGAATATGCAGGCCATCTCCTCGTACACCGTACTGACCCAGGGCGGTGGCTCCGGCACCGGGTTGATCTATGAGCGCTGGCTCGCCCAAAACGATGTCCGGGTCAACCGCACGATCAAAAGCAACTACCTGATCGCCCAACTGGGGCTGACGCTCTCCGGTATCGGCATCAGCTACCTACCTCGCCAGTGCCTCTCACCGCTGGTGGAACAGGGCCGGTTGCAGATCATCGAAACCGAGCCCCCATTGCCTCCCATCCACTACATCGCCGCACACCGTGCCGATCGCCTTCAGGGCCTGAGCGTCGAAGTGGCGCGTCTGGCGGCACAGTGCTGTGACTTCAGCCACATGGTGTTGTAGCCCAGCGCAAGGAGCGATGCTTTTGCGCAAGCGGAGCCCGCTACAGGATGGTCTTCCCCACGTCATGCAACCGGGCCTTCAGCCCGGTTTTTTTATGCCTGCGCACGCTATAAAGCATGCCTTCCACAGTGCACTCCCATCAATAAAAGCGATTTGTTGGCAGGAGTATTTGTCGCTTTTTTTGCAGAGTCACAATCACTACTTTGGCTGGACAACACCGATAGAAAAATAAGGTCCACCATCATGTCCCTGCCTGAAGTCATGAAACCTGCTGTGCGTAGCCATTACCGCTGGGTGGTTGCGGCCCTGATCTTCCTGATTTACACCATCGCTGCCGCCGACAGGGCCAACCTCGGTGTCGCCCTGCCATTTATTCGTAAAGAGTTCGATATGAGCAATGCTGAGGCCGGTGGCTTGGTTAGCATGTTTCTATTGGCTTATGCCTTGGCACAGATCCCTTCTGGCTTTGCCTTCGGCCGTTTCGGGGTCAGCAGGATCCTGCCAGGCGCCATGGTACTGACCTCATTGCTGACTGGCCTGGTGGGTACGGCCAGCTCGCTGTTTGCCCTTAAACTGTATCGCCTGGGCCTTGGTGTCGCTGAAGGTCCGCTGCCGATCAGCATGACCACGACTATCAACAATTGGTTTCCCCCGCGAGAAAAAGGTACGGCTTCGGGGATATTCCTGTCCGCCGTCAAGTTCGGTCCCGTGATCGTACCGCCACTCTGTGCCGTGATTATTTCGGTCTGGGGCTGGCGAGAAATCTTCTACTTTTTCGCCGTACCCGGCATTGTCCTCGCGGTGGTCTGGTATTTCATGGTCACCAATCACCCTTCCCGCAGCCGGTTCGTCAACGAAGCCGAGCTCAACTACATTACCGAAGAAACCGACAGTACCCAGACGGCCCAGCAAACCAGCCCCCAGAAGACCCCGGCATGGTTGGATAGACTGGATCGTCTCATACGGGCTCGTCATGAAGCCCCCCTGGAAACCAACAAGCAGGTGTTCGCCTCCTGGAACATCTGGGGCTGCGCCACCAGCTACTGCTTTCAACTGGGCGTCTCCAGTGTATTGCTGGCCTGGATTCCAACTTACCTGATGACCGTCAAACAATTCTCGATCATGAACATGGGGTTGGTATCGGCGGCGCCATGGGTGGGTGCGGTACTCGGGAACCTGATCGGCGGCTTCTGCTCGGATCGGCTGCTCGGTGGGCGGCGAAAACCCGGCATGTTGCTGTCGGCACTGGGCACATCGCTGATGATGTACCTGCTGATCAGCTCACCCGCCGAACCTTTGCCCTACGGGTTATTGTTGATGCTGACCGGTGTCGTCCTCAGCCTGGGCTTCTCTTCCTACATGGTCTACCCGATGGGACTGACCACCAAAAAAACGTTCCCCATCTCCAACGCCATCGTGAACATGATCGGTCAATTGGGCGCCGCGGCCACGCCCTTCATTACCGGACTGCTGCTGGACAACTATGGCTGGAACTATGTCTTTGCCTGGCTGGCGATCGGATCATTTATCAGTTTCGTCCTCTTGCTGACCATTTCCGAGCCACGGGCGAGATCAAGTTCCCCTGGCTGAAGCCCCCTTGAATAAAACCGAGCCGCTCGTTTGAGCGGCTTGTTCATGAACGATGCTGTCATCACTGCGAGGAGTTACACATGTCCCCCCAAGACAGAGAATTGGTTGCACTGTTTGAAGGTCTGGATACGCCTGGAGTGTCCGATGCCCTGGACAAACTGGGTCTGCCTGGCCAGTGCCTGGGCGTGATGCCCCTGGATAACTACCGCCAAGTGGTCGTTGGCCCGGCTTTCACCGTGCGCTACGTCACCGCCAGCTGCCCACCCGGCACGGTCGGCGACTTCATCGACGACGTGGCGGAAGGCGATGTGGTGGTCATCGACAACGACGGACGCACCGACTGCACCGTCTGGGGTGACATCATGACCCAATATGCCGGGAGTAAACGGATTGCCGCGACCGTGATCGATGGTGTCTGCCGGGATGTCAGCAAGGCTCTAGGTGATGGCTACCCGTTGTTCAGCAAAGGCCGGTTCATGCGCACCGGCAAGGATCGGGTCGAAGTCGAGTCGGTCAATCAGCCGGTTTCCATCGGCCAAGCCCGCGTCTGCGCCAGGGACATCGTGGTCGCGGATGCCAACGGCGTGGTCATCGTGCCCCGGGATCGCGCCCGTGAAGTGGCTGCGTCTGCCCGCGCGATCGAAGCCGTGGAAGCCAACATCCGGGCCTTGCTCACTGAAGGAAAATCCCTCAGGGAAGCCAGATCGGCACTGGGCTACCACACCCTGCAACGCAAGTCCTGAGCGTCACCTGCACCGCGTTCCCTTTTGCCCTCACTGCCTGCCCACGACAGCGCAATGTGAGGGTTTTTTATATATGCAGGTGCATCTCCTGCGTCTTTACCAATAACCCGCTGGCGTGGTCACCTACCTTCCCTCGGATAAACGAAAAGGGTGAGCCACCACGTTTGTGAATGCTCACCCTCTTATCCTGCACCCGTGCCCCGAACGGATCAGACCGTCAGCGGTTTCTCCCCGACCCGATCCGACGCCCCCAGCACAGCACCGGCGCGTTCGGCCTCATCCTCGCTCACCAACTGCCCTTCCCACTTGGCCACTACCGCCGTTGCAATGGAGTTGCCCACGGCATTGGTCGCCGACCGGCCCATATCGAGGAAGGTGTCGACCCCCAGAATCAGTAGCAGACCCGCTTCGGGAATATCGAACTGGGTCAGGGTAGCGGCGATAACCACCAGCGAAGCACGCGGCACGCCAGCCATGCCTTTGGAGGTGAGCATCAGCGTCAACAGCATGCTGGTCTGGGTACCGATGGACATCTCGATGCCATACGCCTGGGCGATGAACAATACCGCGAATGTGCAGTACATCATCGAGCCATCCAAGTTGAAGGAATAGCCCATGGGCATGACGAAACTCGAGATCCTGCGTTTGACCCCAAAACGATCCAGCGCGTGGAGAAGCTTCGGGTAAGCCGACTCGGAACTGGCCGTGGCGAAAGACAGAAGGAAAGCCTCTCTGATCAGCACCACCAATTTGAATACACGCCGCCCCAGAAACATCCAGCCGGCAAACACCAGCATCGCCCAGAGCACGATCAGCCCGAAATAGAAGTCGCGCATGAAGACCGCGAACTTGACCAGGATGTAGAGCCCGTTGACCGCGACGGTCGCGGCCATGGCCGCCATCACCGCCAGCGGTGCAAGCTTCATCACATAACCAGTGACCTTCAACATCGCATGGGACAGATCCTCAATGACATTCACCAGTCGCTCGGCCTTTTTTCCCAGGGAGGCCAAGGCGACACCAAAAAAAATCGAGAACACCACGATCTGCAGAATTTCGTTGGTGGCCATAGCCTCCGCGAAAGATCTGGGCACCAGGTGCGTGGCGAAATCCTTGAGGGTGAACACCGAGGTTTGCAGGTTGGTCACGCTGCTCACATCTGGCAACGGCAACCCCAGGTTGTGCCCGGGCTGCAGCAGGTTGGCCATGACCAGCCCCACCGACAATGAAAGCAATGAAGCCGTGACGAACCAGCCCAGCGCTTTGCCGAATACCCGGCCGACAGCACTGGCATCGCCCATATGCGCGATGCCCACTACCAGAGTCGAGAAGACCAGCGGGCCGATGAGCATTTTGATAAGACGCAGGAAGATATCCGAGACGATCGAGATGTAACCGGCCACCTTGGTGGCCATCGCCTTGTCCGGGAAGTTGAGGAAAATCATATAGCCGATAAAGATCCCCAGCAGCATGGCGATCAAAATGCCTGCCGCAGCCGGTAGCCTGTTTTTCATAGAGCACCTGTTGTTGTATTTCTGGAAATAGCCGGGAACAACATCCCTTGATCAGGCAACAGCCATCAAAGGACGGTGTGCAACCGACGAACTAAGGAATGAACAAGGCAAGTGCGAAATGCCGGTACCGGCAGACCGAGGGTGGATGCGGGTGAAACAGATCATGGACAGAGGACAGGACGGGGCAAGCCAACTGCAAGAGGCTGTTATACATAGGTGTAACCCTCGGATCTTATTGTTGTAGTGGCGTCGGCCAAGTGCTGTTACGACGTAGCCGAAAACTACCCTAGTCCTGCCTTCCTAATAAGAGCGGATCACGCTCTAGCTGATATGCCTAAATTGTATCGCCGTACACTAAAGCCTTGAACCTGGTCCTCAGTCCACAGCAATCAGGTTTTATCCTTCCAATAACGCATGGCTATCGCAATTTCCCAATACCCAGCGACTCCACAGCCGAGCTATAGAAAATGGGCATATCTCAAAGACAAAAACGGTAGTCGTCGCTGCCTTCCATCCCTCCCAGAATGTGTGAAAACACAAAAGCAGCACCGCTTGGGAGACTGGCATGTCAACAGAAGCTGAACAAACCGTAGGGACGGATTGGCAGGAGGACGTATTCCGCGTACTCAAGGCCCACGACGTCAAACATGTGGTCTTCGTACCGGACGCAGGTCACTCGGCGGCCATCCGCATGTCGTATGCGGACCCGGACATCAAGGCGGTCGTGCTCACCACCGAAGAAGAAGGGATCGGCTACCTCGCCGGTGCCTGGCTCGGCGGCGAACGGGGTGCGCTGCTGATGCAATCCAGCGGTGTCGGCAACTGTATCAACACCCTGGCGCTTCAGGTCTGCGCCGGCTTCCCGCTGCTGATGGTAGTCACCATGCGCGGCGACTGGGCCGAATTCAACGCTTGGCAGAACCCCATGGGCCAGGCCACCGAGGCCTCCCTGAACCTGATGAAGGTCATGACCTGGCGTGCCGATGATCCGAAAGACGTCGCCCCGCTGCTGCACGGCGCGGCGACCATGGCATTCAACGGTGATTCTTCCTGTGCCCTGCTGCTCGGTCAGCGTCTGATTGGAGAAAAGAAATGGGTCAAGTAAGCGCAAACCACACCCTGTGCCGTCGCGAAGTGGTCAAGGCTCTGCTGGCCGACCGCAAAGACGTGCTGGTCGTGACCGGCCTGGGGTCAGCGTCCTATGACGTCATGGCCGCCGGTGACCACGACCTGAATTACTACCTCTGGGCCGCCATGGGCAGCGCAATCACCGTCGGCCTGGGCCTGGCCAACGCCCAGCCGGACAAGTCGGTGATCGTGGTCACCGGTGATGGTGAACTGCTGATGGGCTTTGGCGCCCTGGCCACCGTTGCGCTGCAAAAGCCCGCCAACCTGACCATCGCCGTGCTCGACAACGGCCATTTCGGTGAAACCGGCATGCAGGTCAGCCATGCCGGCTTCGGCATCAAGCTCGATCAAGTCGCGAAGACCTGCGGCTTCAGCTGGACCGACGAAGTCCGCGACATGGAAGGTGTACATAACCTGCGCGAGCGCTTCGCAACGCGCGATGGCGTCAAGCTCGCGACGATCAAGATCAAGGCGGAAAACCCGCCACGGGTGCTGCCACCGCGTGATGGTCACTACGTCAAAAATCGCTTTCGCGCTGCGCTGGGTTTCAACCCGATCTGATTGCTCCATGCCCGAACCCGCTCACGCAGGGCCAATGCCGTGCGTGACGCGTTGAGGAGAATAATAATGACTGACCGCAACTCTGAAGAACTCAATGCCATTCGCGAGGGTGTTCGTGCCCTGTGCGCTGAATTCGATGCCGCCTACTGGCGCAAGATCGATGAAGAAAAGGGTTTCCCCGAAGCTTTCGTCAAAGCCCTGACCGACGCCGGCTGGCTGTCGGCAATGATTCCCGAAGAGTACGGCGGCTCCGGCCTGGGCCTGGCCGAAGCCTCGGTGATCCTTGAGGAAGTCAACCGCTGCGGCGGTAACTCCGGCACCGTGCACGGCCAGATGTACAACATGTTCACCCTGTTGCGCCACGGCAGCGAGGCGCAGAAACGCTTCTACCTGCCGAAGCTGGCCAGCGGCGAGTTGCGCCTGCAATCGATGGGCGTCACCGAGCCCACCACCGGCACCGACACCACCAGGATCAAGACCACCGCGGTCAAGCGCGGCGACAAGTACGTGATCAATGGGCAGAAGGTCTGGATCTCGCGGG
>NZ_JACAQA010000052.1 GCF_013385425.1 Pseudomonas gingeri
GAAACCGCCATGGGTCTGCAGGCAGGCATTGGCCGCCTCCCAGGACGCCTTGGCCGCCAGGTACTTGGCCATATTGGCGCTGGCCCCGGCGTTCTGGCCGCTGTCGTATTCCTCGCAGGCACGCCAGCGCATCAGGTCGGCGGCCTCGATCTCGATATGGGCTTCGGCAATCGGGAACTGCACGCCCTGGTTCTGCCCGATGGGGCGGCCGAACACCACCCGGTCGCGGGCATAGGCGCTGGCCTTTTCGATAAACCAGCGGCCGTCACCGATGCATTCGGCGGCAATCAGCGTGCGTTCGGCATTCAGGCCGTCGAGGATGTAGCGAAAGCCCTTGCCTTCTTCGCCGATCAGGCTGTCAGCGGGGATTTCCAGGTTGTCGAAGAACAGCTCGTTGGTCTCGTGGTTGACCATATTGGCGATGGGCTGCACGGTCAGGCCGTTGCCGATGGCCTCGCGCAGGTCCACCAGGAAGATCGACATGCCCTCGGATTTCTTCTGCACCTCGGCCAGGGGCGTGGTCCGGGCCAGCAGGATCATCAGGTCGGAATGCTGGACCCGCGAGATCCAGACCTTCTG
>NZ_JACAQA010000053.1 GCF_013385425.1 Pseudomonas gingeri
AGCAGGTTATCCGACCAATGGCTCATGATCCGCCGTCGCCGCGAGGATGCTCAATGAAGGGCGTCCTCGTTGATACCTCGGTATGGGTCAACCATGGCGCAATCCACCGATGAGTTGAGTGATCCTTAATTGTCCGGCACCCGACAATACGCCCCTAACCAGGCTTCTCTGGCCGATGTACTGATATATCCGGTGTAGGGATTGGTGAAGAGGGGCCAATTAGGGTTGTTGTTCTCGAACTGCCCGGTCCAATGATCGTAGTTCCAGCCAATAGCCATTACATAATATTGCCGAAGTGCGGCCATGGTGCCGCCATCTGGACGGGATGAGTTGAAGGAGTTATTCGCCCCCACGGAGTTTGCCCAGGCCGGGGCATTGGCCCCCTGGATCGAGGGAATCGTGGCGATTTTCCAGGCGTTCGAGCGCACGATCAGGTATGAAACCGTCTGCCCAAAGGTGTCGCTTACCTCGATCGTTGCCTGACCGTTTTTATAACCGATGACCACACCGTTGCCGTCAACCTGAGCGACCGCGTTGTTTGACGAGCGGTAGGTAAATGGCGGGGTACCACTCGTGGGCCGGCGAGTGATCGTGGTCCCTGCCGGCATGGGGGTGGCGTTTCGTTGCATGCCGGTGTAAACGAAAAAACCGTTGAGCTGCACGGTGCTGGTGTCGATCTCCAAACGTGCAAAGGTCTTGACGGTATAGGTGCGCAGCGGAAAGACGGTGGCAGCCTCGTCCGAGGTGGAACCGTTGAATTTGATCTTGAGTTCCACCGTCAACGGGGTGTTGTCTCCCAGCTCTTCCAACTGCGCGCGTGGGATATTTTTTGAAAGTCCGTTGGTCACTTCCGGCGCAATCACTTCCGATGCCGTGTACAGGGTGATGATGTGATCACTGCCATTGGCCTTTTTACCCAGGCAGCGTAGCCAGACTCTTTGCTTGGCCGCGATACCGGGCCATGGGCTCACCTTGACGGTGGCGTCGCCCGTGAAGGTGCTCAGGTCGAGCGTCGTGCCGGTGCCATTGTTCTCGGCTTGCTGGATATAAGGTTTGTTCTGATCGGTCAGGGTAATGACGGTAAACGTCCAGGCCCCTGATACCGGTTCGCTGCCATATTTGGCCTTGGCGGTGAAGCTGTGGGGACCGGGTGCCACGGCGATGGGCGTGGTGGTGGTCCAGGTGCCACCGGTGGCGACGAAGGTGCCCTTGGGTGGTGGGGTGTCGTTGTCGAAGAGGTCAATACTGAATCCAGGGCTGGCGCGGCCAGTCAGGACCACCGAGGTGGCGGCGGTGACACCGCCGTTGGGGATGGCAGGGGTGGCGCTTTCGCTGACCGCTGTGATGGTCGGTGCCACCAGTGCAACGGTCTTGAGGGTATAGGTGCGCAGGGGAAAATCGACCGCGTTGGCCTGGGTCGAGCTCTGATCGAAGGTCACTTGCAGCACGACGTTCAATGCCGAGCCGTCGCGCAATTTCTCCAGTTCGCTGCGCAACAGCGGTGTGGACAACCCGGCCGTCACTTCCGAGGGAACGACCTCGTAAGCCGTGTAGAGGGGGATGGTATAGGGTGAGTTGTCGACCGCCGTCCCCTCGACGCGCAGCCAGACGCGCTGACCGGCGGCGATCAGCGGCCACGGTGCCACGGTGACCCGCGTATCGCCGATAAAGGTCCCCAGATCCAGTTCGCTGCCAATGCCAGCTTGCGCGGCCTGGGGAATCAGCGGCATGGGCAGACTGATGTCGGGTATCGCCTGCACGTTCAGCGTCAATGCACGGGACGGCTCGGATTCGCTGCCGCCGCTAGGGGTCACGGTGTAGGTGACCGTCACCGACCGGTCCAGGTTGTAGGCGAGGACCTCCACCGGGACAGGTATCTCCCGACTGCCGGGCAGCGCCTGCAGCGGGGTGGTATGAGACCCGGCCCCGGCGGTGCCGGCCCAGGTCACGCGGACCTGATCGCCAGGCCGGATACCGTAATCCGGAATCTCCACGGTCAGTTCATCCTTGGCCGCCACCGGATTGAGTTGCTGGTTGGGCGAAACTCCGGTGGCCTGTTTGACGCTGGGAGCGGCCAGGTCCATGGGCGTGCCGATATCCATCGGCAGGACCTCCGAGGGACTGATCCTTCCCGTCACACGCTTCACCCAATAGGAGGCCTTCACGGTTCCTCCCTCGTTGTTCTTGATCAGGTCGAAGTTGATGGAGAAAGGGATATCCGAAGTCTCGTTGATTTCAGTGATTGGGGTGGAGTCGGTTTTGATCCCGGTTCGTGAGCCGTTCCAGACGTAGTGCACCTTATCGCCGCGAATCTGCCCGTCATATTGCCGGACAATCAAGCGAGTCCCGGCGGGCACATCCGCAGGATCAAGGACACCGTCCTGCTCGCCTTCAACATCAGGTGGAGGTAGCTCGGCGACGGGCTCGCCGATGTTCAGCAGGTCGGCATGCAAGGACTGGCGACTGACGACTTCGCGGGCGTCCGTATCGCGCAGCAGCAGGTAGAAGAGCTCCAGCGTGCCACCGTCGATGGCGCGCAAATGTTCACCGTCGACCGAGATGTGAAGCGACTCTTTGTCCCTCTCTTCGCCATGGCTGATCAGGCGAAGAGGAAAGGTTGGAAAGTAAATCTGGGGGCCTCGCGTGCCGAGCCACTTCAGGTCAATGGCTTGGCCCTCGGTCATGCTTTCATCCCAGGGAATCTCGATCAGGGTATAGGGCAACGCGGGATCAAGGGTGCCGGCGATAGCGTCCTCGGCGATGGGCGCGGCCAGTTGCCTGGCTTCGCCGATGACCTCGATGAACTGGCTTTTGGAGCGCAGGTCGGCGGAGCCATCCGCCTTGACCAAACGGTAGGAGAGCGCCGCCCGGGTGTTGACCAGTAGACGGACATCGATGCTGGGCAGTGGAATATCGACGATGCTGGGCACACTGGTAACGGTTTTAAGCTCATACACACGGTCTACCGTTTCGCCCTCTAGCGAGATGCCTCGCAGGCGTATCTCGATTTCGTCGCCCGGGGCGAAGTCGGTGCGGCCGGGGACGAGGTTCATCGCCATGACGCGAGCGGTCACCGTGTCGGGGTTGGGCAAGGTGTCCATGTTCAGGACGTTGTTGAAGGCTTCCTCGATAATCGGCGCGGTGAGCCGTGGGCTGCCAGTGTCAACGTCGATACGAATCGTGGTGCTCCAGTCCTCGGAGCGGTTATTGACCACATCCAGGACATCGAAAGCCACGGGAATGCCGTCGGCCTCGGAGTCGCCTTCCTCGTCGATCACCGCCTTGTCGACGATGATGACAATCACGTGGTTGTCGGGATCCTTGGCTTCCTCGTCTGTCACGATGTGCTCGACTTTCTCGCTCCCCCAGTACAGGCGAATGCGGTCGCCTTCTTCGATATTGGGATAGGCCGGCATCCCGGCAACGGGGGATTTGATTTCGATCGGAACGAAGGGGGTATCGGCATCGACGCCTTCCAGGAGGATATCTTCGGGAATCACCATATGCAGTTCGGAATGGCCGGGAGTACCGGGGTCTAGGTCGCGTCCGCCGGGGCGTGTC
>NZ_JACAQA010000054.1 GCF_013385425.1 Pseudomonas gingeri
TGTGGTGGTTTAATTTCCCCGGACACCCCGATAGGTGGAAAATGCATCTATCGAGGAGTTTTTCATGACCGACAAGCGCAGGACATTCGACGACAGCTTCAAGCTGCAAGTCGTGAAAATGATCACAGATCAGGGGTTGGCCGTTTCACAAGTCTGCCGGGATCTCAATCTGGTCGATTCAGCGGTTCGACGCTGGGTCCAGCAGTATGAATCGGAGCAGTTGGGACAAGCCGGGATCGGCAAGCCGCTGACACCTGAGCAACAGCGTATTCGGCAGTTGGAGCAAGAAAACCGGCAGCTCAAGATGGACAACGATGTCCTAAAAAAAGCTACAGCCTTCTTTGCCCGCGAGCTGAAGTGACCTACCGCCTGGTTCGGCAGTTGCAACAGAAGGCTTATTCGGTGGCTCATGTTTGTCGGCTGCTGGGCATCAGCCGCTCCGGCTTTTACGAGGCCAACAAACGCGCCCAAGCGCCGGCACCGATTTGCCCGATCACGGTACAGCTCAAGGCTTCGTATAGCGAAAGTGGCGGTTGCTACGGCAGTCGTCCGTTGCGTAAAGCCCTGCACGCCAAGGGGATCGAGATAGGCCTTTATAAAATCCGCCGCTTGATGCGGGCCAACGGACTTCGCTCGGCCTGGAAGCGCAAATTTGTGCACACGACGGATAGCAATCATGATCTGCCGATCGCCGAGAATGTGCTGAATCGTCAGTTCGATCCCGATGCGGTGAACAAGGCGTGGGTGGCGGATGTGACCTACATCCGGACCCGCAGTGGCTGGCTGTACTTGGCCGTGGTGCTGGACTTGTTCTCACGCAAGATCGTGGGCTGGTCCATGGCCCCAAACATGCCTGCCGAGCTGGTATGCAACGCTATGCAACTGGCTATTGCCCAGCGCCAGCCGGCACCGGGACTGATCGCCCATTCGGATAGGGGGAGTCAGTATGCAAGCGCGAGCTACAGAGCGCTGCTGGAACGAAATGGCATGCAGCAAAGCATGAGTCGCAAAGGAAATTGCTGGGACAACTCCGTGATGGAACGTTTCTTCCTGAGCCTGAAAATGGAACGTGTATGGCGCCGTGACTACGCCAACCATGGCGAGGCAATACGTGACATCACCGAGTACATCGTTGGGTTTTACAACAACGAGCGACTGCACTCGAAACTGGGGTATCTGCCACCGACCGTTTACGAGCGGGCGATGGTGTAGAAATTACCTATCGAGGTGTCCGGAATTAGTTGACCACTACA
>NZ_JACAQA010000055.1 GCF_013385425.1 Pseudomonas gingeri
AGCAGGTTATCCGACCAATGGCGCCTGTCCAGCCCGTTGACCTGTCATTTCTGACAGTAGCCAAGACCAGGTCCAAGGGATCAAATAACCCCCATCAGCCCAAGCCCTGGTGCTCGCCACCTTCAGGTCAAGTCGTCGATTCGAAGCGCGCATGCGAGGCCTCCGCCCTCAGTCCAGCTGCCAGCCTGGCAAGGATACAACCATGAATGCTTTGAACGCTTTCAGCCGCTTGCTGTTCCCGCCCCTCGATCTTGAGAACCGCCCCCTGAGGTTATTGCCGCTGTTTTTGTCGGGCATGGTCGATCCGGTCGTAGGGCATGACGGTGGGGTCAATCAGAGGATGCTGGACAAGGATGAAAACCCCCTGGGCCTGCTGTGTGTGATCGATCCCTACGGCACTCCCGGTGATCCCGACGATGACATGAAGGAAGGCGACAAGCTCGAAGTGTATTGGGGCACCACCGCGATCGGGAATGCCACGGTTCAACTGGGGAATATCAATAAGCGCGTGAACCTCTTTGTGTCGACCGATCCGATCGTTCCCGAATGGGGCGAGCTGTTCTATGAATTGACCCGGGTCGATTCGACGACCCCCGAGAAATCAATCGGGTTGAGCATAAGGGTCAAGATCGACCGGCCGGGCGGGCCCGACCGGAATCCGAGCGACCCCGATGGCCACTCGGGGCTGCAAAAACCCGGCTTACCGCCGGATCTGGGCACCGTCGATGCCGACTGGGCCGCCAGGGGCGTGCCGCTGGTGATCGAGCATTATCCGAATCGGAGCGCCCGTGACACGATCCAACTGAAGTGGGGCAGTGTCTTTGTCCGTCGACAAATCACCGAGGACGAAGCCCTCGGCACCGCGCCCGTTACCTTGCGGATCGAGCAGGACACCATCCTCGCCGCGGGTGACAGCAACGACTTGCTGGTGCACTACGAAGTGTTCGACGAAGTCTGGAATTTCTCCAGTCGCTACTCTAAAAAAACCACGGTGGTGGTCGAGGCCGGCGCCTCGTTCCTGGATCCGCCGATCATCCAGGACGCTGACAATGGCGTGATCGACCTGGAACTGCTGGGCAAAGAGGATGTGACCCTCTATGTCTTCGTTTCAAGGCCTGTTTTTGCCTTGAATGACACCCTGACCCTGACCTGGACCGGCACGCCTTCCATTGGTAGCCCGCTGATCAATAGTCAGAGCAAGGTGATCAGCAGCGTACCGGGGATTGTCGAGTTCAAGATTCCCAATGCCGAGATCCGCGCCATCGCCGGGGGCTCCGGCGATGGCTGGTACAAGCTGGAGAAGATCAACGGTGACCTGCCCCAGTCGTCCAAACATGCCTTTGCCACCGTAGCGGGCGACCCGATCCTGCTGCCCGCGCCAACGATCAAGGAGTTGATTGGCGATACCCTGGAACCCGACCAGCCCTGGGCCATCGTGCAGATTCCGGCGTACCCGGGGATGGACTATGGCGACTGGATCGATATGGTCTGGCTGGGCATCGACGCCAACAACAACCCTTACCCCTATGAAGACGTACATCCGGTGACGCGGGATGAAGTCGGGACGGTTATCGATATGCCGGTCTCGGCTGAACACATCACGGCGCTGAACAACGGTAGTCTCGATCTGTTCTACCGGGTTTCCCGGGACGATGTGATGCTGTACGGCGTGAAGGAGTCCGACCACCTGGCGGTCAAGGTGCGGGCGATACAGGCCGACTTGCCGAAACCCAGGGTTATCGAAGCGCCGGACGATGTGCTGGATTATGAGGCGGTCACCGGTGCGGTGACCTTGTACGTGGACTATCCGGGCACGGCCGCGGGGGATGTGCTGAGGTACTACTGGATCGGCAATCCCGTCGACGGCACGGCCAGCGATTGGGTGCCGATCACCGTCCCGAGCGCCGGCCAGCCGGTGGAGTTCAGGATCAAACGGCAACTGGTCGACGCCAATATCAACCGCATCGTCAAGATTCGCTACACGCTCAAGCGCAAAGCCACCGGGCAGTACAGTTACTCCGAGTTGCTGGAGTTGTTGATTGGCAAACTCCCCCTCGCCTGAACGACTACGAATGACATCAGGGTTGTAGGTCTCGCCGCCTCTTCGGCGAAACACACTACGCAGGAATGCTTTCATGA
>NZ_JACAQA010000056.1 GCF_013385425.1 Pseudomonas gingeri
TGTAGTGGTCTACTAACCCCGGACACCCATTTAGGCGAGAATACCCGCCAGATCGAGGTGTCAGATGACCAAACAACGCCGTACCTTTTCCGCTGAATTCAAACGCGAGGCCGCCGACCTCGTGCTCAAGCAAAACTACAGTTTCATCGAGGCTAGCCGCTCGCTCGGCGTTGGTGAATCAGTACTGCGCCGTTGGGTCGGCCAGCTTCAACAGGAACGCACCGGCATCACTCCGCAAAGCAAGGCGCTGACTCCAGAGCAGCAAAAAATCCAGGAATTGGAAGCTCGGATCGCTCGCCTTGAACGAGAGAAATCGATCCTAAAAAAGGCTACCGCGCTCTTGATGTCGGAAGATCTCGAGCGTACGCGCTGATCAATCAGCTAAGCGCCCATGAGCCCGTTGATTGCTTGTGCGAGTTGTTCGACGTCACCCGTTCGAGTTACTACGCACATCGTCTCAGACGGCTAACCCCGGACGTTGAGCGGCTCAGGCTGCGTAGTCGAGTGAACGAACTATTCACCCGGGGACGAAGTGCGCCGGGCAGCCGCAGCATTATGGTGATGATGCAAGACGAGGGTGAGCAAATCGGACGGTTCAAGGTACGCAGCCTGATGCGCGAGCTGGAACTGGTCAGCAAGCAGCCGGGATCACACGCCTACAAAAAAGCGACGGTGGAGCGGCCTGATATCCCGAACATCTTGAACCGCGAGTTTGATGTCGAGGCGCCCAACCAGGTCTGGTGTGGTGACATCACCTACATTTGGGCGCAGGGTAAATGGCACTACCTTGCGGTTGTCTTGGATCTATATGCGCGTCGAGTTGTGGGCTGGGCGTTATCAGAAAAGCCAGATGCAGCGCTGGTGATCAAGGCGCTGGACGTGGCTTATGAGCAACGTGGAAAGCCTCAAGGGCTGCTGTTTCACTCGGATCAAGGATCGCAGTACGCCAGCCGCCAATTTCGCCAACGGCTGTGGCGCTACCGCATGCGCCAGAGCATGAGTCGCCGAGGAAATTGCTGGGATAATGCGCCGATGGAACGGGTGTTTCGCAGCTTGAAAACAGAATGGATACCGACCACTGGCTACATGACCGGCCAGCAAGCTCAGCGAGACATCAGCCAGTACCTGATGCATCACTACAACTGGATCCGGCCTCATCAATTTAACGATGGGCTGGCCCCAGCGAAAACCGAAGAAAAACTCAAAACCGTGTCCGGGATCAGTTGACCACTACA
>NZ_JACAQA010000057.1 GCF_013385425.1 Pseudomonas gingeri
CCACGCGGGCGCTGGTCTTCAGAACGGCGGGAGACAGCTGCTTTTTCTCGATGGCGGTCTTGGCACGACCGAGGTTTTCCTGGGTCTCTTGCAGGTGTATCAAGGACGTCGAATCCTGCAGCAACGCCTTCTTTCGTTTCAGACTGTTTTCCAGCTGATCGATGGCGGGAAGAATCTTGGTTTCCTCGCCTGATTCGAGCAGCGCTCTCAGGTCTCGCGTCGACACGCCAAATTGCTCGCTGCCCAAAAGACTGAGATAGAGGGGTGCGCCAATCACTATTGCCCTCATGGTCAAAGCGTTAAAGTGCTGCTGAACCTTAGTGAAGATAGAGTCCGGCACACTACTTTCAGGGGACATGTGAATCCTGTCCACCTCAATCCCTGTCATCTCCCTGTACTCTTGCTTGGTAACGACAAAGAGAATCTGCGCCAACTGCTGACTGTAGTAGGACGTCGTTGCATAATTATCAGGTTGCACACCATACAACGGGGAATAGTGCGCACTGTAGAACGGGAAATCCTGAAACTCCCGATAGGCAATACCTAAATGCTCACGAAAGCCCTTGAGTATCAACTGCCGTTTGTAATGATATCCAGGATCGAACGGATCAATCAGAATCTTGATTCTGTTTTCTGCTCTCAAATCCTCCAAGGCCCTCTTGTACTGTTGACTATTGACCTTCGCATCGGCATCAATGGTTCCATCCGGTTTGCGAGAGAGATAGCGATTTTTTATTTCCGCATAATACCCGTGCAACTGGCGCATGGTTTCAAATGTGTTGACCCGTAAAAATGCTTCCGCGCCCTTGGGCCTGATGGAAACCATCTCATAAGCCAAGTGTTCCATACGGGCAATGTGCCGCGCCTCTGCCAAAGGCCCAAGCAGCAAAGACGGCATTTCACCAATCGCAACTGTCTCAGCCCTTCTCCTCTTTCGTTCCTCTTCCAGATCGCGCTCATAAACACTATAACCAGACGCTTTTTCCTGCTTGGCCTGGTCAAACTCAGCCTCTGATACAACACCGCCTTGAAAAGCCTCCTTGACCAGACCGGCGACGGAAAACACATGGGTTTCCTGCAAGAAGCGCTGAACCGCGGGCGCAGCAAAATCCCAAGCGCCAGTCTTCGATATAAAATCAATAAACTCGGCCGATTGCATCTCCTTCATGATTCTTAGCACGACACCCGGAAGAGGAGCCATTCTATCCTTGATATCCGTCGCATTGAACGGTACCAGGCCTGAGCTTGCGGACGCCACCAAAGAAGCGTGAGGACTGCAAATAACGGTTATATTCGGGATCCAGCGTCTTTCTACACCGTCCCCGCCCCGTACATCAAAGCGCCCCGCCTCCAGGCAGCGCTCGACAAAAAGCGCCGCGACATACTCCGCCATGGCCTTGGGGAAATTACACGCGGCAAAATTAAGATACCTGATTTCCTTGAACCTGGCAGGTTCCCTTCCAAATACGCTCGTAACATTACTGTATATCCAGCCGGCTACTCTCTCAGCACTGGAGACGCCGGCCAAACCAAAAATATCCGCATGACCGACGATGTTGATGATGCCGTCAAACGGAGCACCTGCCGCCCGTGGGCTGATGTAATCAATCGATAGGACATTAATCGGACTGGGTCGGCCGCGACCGAAGAACGTATCGATATCATGTGATCGCGCCTGATGGTAGCTGCTGATGCTGTGGACGCCCAAGTCCTGATCAAGCCCAATCAACCGATCCAGATTTTCCTTTCTGAAACGTACAAACTCCTTATCCAGATTGCCGATATATCGATGAGCGTCCTCTGGATCCATGGGGATTGCCGCACTGGGGTTCAAGACATCGACAATGGTGGGAAAAGCGATTGCACTGATCTGCCATTCGCTGCCATAGATCCGTCGAAATACCTCTTTAAACGAAATGGAGAACTTGATTAAATCATCGGGATCTTTCAACGCACCTCTATTTTTGTAGGAAAAATAAAAATCGATCAGCGTCAACGGATGTTGATTTTCATAGGTTATAAGTGATTGATACAGCAGGGTACTGGCAATATCCTCACCAATCAGCAGATTGAGCGACGTGCCCACAGCACGTTTCACACGCACACCCGGTCGGGAGGGGCTCACCGGTAAGTTGACACCCTGAAACACCCGCCATTTTTTTTGGACGACACCCAGATAATAGAGTGAGATCAACCCCTTCAAAAAGCTCAACTCTTCCCGCTTTTCAGTCAGGTGATTGCCCTCGGCCTTGGCCATTGCGATGAAATCCTTGAGCAAGGCCAAATGGACCCGCGCGTGCGCAACGCCCTCTCTTGCGGTCAACAAATCCGACTCAAGCTCCGAATAAGTCGCTCTTAGCGATTCATTCATCTCCCGCCAAAGCACAAAGGACTGAATATCCCGGGTAAAATCAAAGCTCCACTGATGTCGAAAACAGGGATAAATCACTCGCTGCTCCCCGCTCCCCTGGGTATAGATTTCGCCCAGGGTGTAAGTCTTCCCGAACAGCGTTGCCCTGATCGTTGTATCCTCCAAATAAAGACTTGGAAAAACAACCGCGTAGCGCTTCAAGACCTTCAGGATGGACTCAAGATAGGCCAGCTTTTCCTTGTCCAGCCCAGCGCCTGATATCTCATACTGATTCAGGCTGTAGTCAAACGATAACTTTTGCATACACCCACCTAAACCTTCAAAGATTTCTTATATTGTTCGACCAGAGGATTGAGCGAACCGGAAAAGCTTAAGTGGGCCAATGTTTTCACGTTATAGTCCTTGTCGACCTTATCCCCGACCGTCAGCCCCCCCTCACGGCGCCACAATGCACTACGCCAAAAACTCAAATCCTTGATCGAGATCATCGGGCCGCCTCCCCCTGTACTTCCCAGGCCGAGCGTCAGCATGACTTCATTGACGGTTTGATTGTCTTGAGGCTTGGTTTGATCGGCGGCGGGGGCAATCGCATACGTCAAAGAAGCGTCCAGCCCGCGGGAAAGATCGCTGTCAGTACGGGCAGCGCATACATTGAAGGCCTTTCGATCATCACTCAGAGAAAGCAGCAGGAAACACGGGAAATCCTTCAAGTCTATCGCCCCACGGTCGTTACCCTGGTCGTCATGGAAAACCATTTTCTCTTCATGACTCAGTTCCCCAGTCACTGAGTCGGCCTTCATTCGCCTTAGCATTTGCACAGTGAATACGATGCTGTTCTGTGGTACGGAGGTCTTGCAGGTGAGAACGCCAATATCGGCTCGACGGGTGTAAAGGGCCTTTTTATCTTCGTTCAGTTTGACCTGAAGCTGACTCATGGTTGCCTTCAGTTGCCCCGTCACCTCAAAATTCGACACCCGCAGCTGTTCCATAAAGAGCGGAAGCCTGCTCGCCAATGCACCGATCTTGATCATTTCCGCAAGGGTTCGATCTTTATAGTGAGCACCGGGAACAAAGGTCGCGGTCGGATCAAAACGCTCCACGTCCTCCACAATTTTCTTAAAGTTCAACCCGTATTGCCGCTTTGAAAAGACTGGCTCCTTGCGACTCCACGTATCAATCAACGAGCCGACCGTCGTGATCTCAAACAACCTCGGCTCCTTCAACAACACATTCAACATAAAACTGCCCGAGGCCCCTTGGCCTGCCGAAGGCGTTAAAGAAAGGGAGACTTTATTTTTAAATGCATCAAAGCACAGCCCCTGGGTCGTTTCGATATCGAAATGGGTATTTTCCACGGCGTAAAACAGCTCGTCATTGAGTGTGCCCCATCTGTTTTTCTGAAACGGATAATAGGCAGACAAGCGTTCCAGAGGTAATTGCCGATATCCAAAGCACTTCAATACCTGATCTTTTTCTTCCAGATAATCCCTGAAATTTTCCACCCCCTCCGGCTGGGCGTTGCCCACCCAGGCCGCCACTCTCTCCAGGCGCAAGGAGTGCTGACCATTTTTAATGGCCACGGGAATGGTATTGAACTGAAACTCACTAAAACCAGAGAAAAAATCATTAAATGCGTCACCGAAATCACTCAGGATATAGGGCGCTTCCGCGTTTTTTTTAGTGTTCCATACCTTGACGGTCGAGAGCCCCTCCCTGGTTTCCAGTTTGATGACACAGGGATCCTGATGGGAGAACATCAGCGGCTCGACTTTTCCCGAGACCATGCGGGTGGCGACTTTCACCGCGCTTTTATTACGCCGACTCGCCGCTGAAACCTTGCCCTCCTTATCTTCCTCCCAGACCCTGAGCATCAGATACAACTGATCGTTCAGGCAGACCAATGTAAAACTTCGGCCTAGCCGATAAGAAAGCACCCGTTCCTCAGCAGCCCCTGGCCGTTGTTCAATAACATAATGATCTTCTTTCTCTTCGCCCATCCAGATATTCGGTTTGGCGACAAGACTGGCGGAATCGGCATCATGGGCCTGCCAGACCGCGTGAACAGCGGTAAATTTGAACGTGAAGGCATAGTCCTTTTCTCCATAAAAAGGGCACGCTACCTTATAACGACCTTCGTTCATCTCCAAGAACTTGACTTGCGCAGACATCAGGGCTTCTCCTTATTCCTTTTCGACCACGTCATACTGGTTGATCTGATCCTTCAGATACGCCTTGGAGTGCTTATCCTCAGCCACCCTATCGGCCAATTGAGTAAAGCCTTGTTGAAGAGCCGGCTCCGGTAGAGCCGACTGGAACCGATAAGCCTCCTCTCGATGACTCAACTCCGACTGTTTCAAGAATTCAATCAACTGATCGGCGCTGAACATCCCCTCCTCAAGCAGCAGGCTGAGTCGTTTTTGCGCGGAGCGTTGCCACGCCAGAATGCCTTTCAAGCAAATCGTCAGCAGGTGCTCGTCCGTTTCCAGAAAAAAGAACAGGTCATCCTCTTTTATTTGCGCCGTTCTGAAACTGACAGCAGGGGCTGAAATAAAGTTGACCGCCTCTTTCTTTGTAGACAGGAAGAGCACCTTGTCCCCGCCCAATACATCGGAAATTTCAATAGTATTTCTATAACCGTTGGCAATCACATTGTCGGTTCCACCCTGGTTGAGGTAGAAAAAGTTCTCGGGTAAATTTCCGACCAGCTGGGTTTCATGCCGACCGCCATGCAGATAGGCCACGTCACCCCGCGCGATCAAAATATCCTGACCGTCTTCGCTGGGATAAAGGGGCGTATTGGCCTGCCCCAGAATGCTGTTGCGCAACACGTACTCTGTCTTGCCACTCCACTGACGCAGAACGGTTTTCTCACCCAGCGTTTCACGACTGAGGTCAACGTGTCGCCGCCAATGGACCTTTCCGTCGTTTTGCGACACTTCCAGGCTGTACCGGCGTCCCCTTATCTCGATTTCCAGAAACTCGCCGATCGGCTCCTTCAAGAAATTGACCAGCGTCAACGAGCCTTCCTTGAGCGACGTCTGGCGCCCCCCCAACCTGGCCAGAAGCACGGAATCCTGAGTCGCGGCCAGCTCCTTTTCAGGATCGACCAGCACGGCCCACTCTAAAACGATACTCCCCCAACGCTCATCCTCCGGCCCCGGGACCTGCATCGTGATGTGCTCCAGTTCGACCCCCATCAGCTTCAGACGAGAAGGCGCCATGCCCTTGCGAAGGTCTTCCTCCGCGGCGAAATCAAAGGTGGTGTGGGAGTCCCACATCAGATAAATCGTATTCGGTGAGCCGCGACCTTGAACCTTGCTGCGCCCCTGCCCCACATACAGGATGTTGGAAAAGAGCGGATCCAGTTCATATTCATGGTTGCCTTTCAGGCAGGGAATGTAGGTATACGGATTGAATTTCCCTTCGACGGTCAGAAAATACGGTGCGTCATAAGTGCCCCCTTCAAACTCCCTTTCCGCGCGGTATGTGTAAGGTGAAGGGGTTGCCGAAAGGGCACTCTTTTTCATCCAGATACAGAGCACCAGTATTTCCACACCCTGCCACCAGGCGGGTGTTTCTTCGAGGCTGGCCTTTTTCAGCCAGGCGCTACTGAATAGCTTTCTTCCGCTTTTCGAATAGCCATGAACAGAGACATTCTTCGCCACCGCTTCGGGAAAGCCCCCGCGCATGAACACATCTTTCGCCATTCTTTCAAAAGAGAAAGGAATCTCCGTATAGGCCAAAACATGTTGTTCAAGAAACGCTTCCAGCTTGGAATCCTCGACCACGGGATCTATATCCAGGTCCTCATGGGGGAGATCCGCCCCTTGGGCAATCGCTGAAAATGTCAGCGCGCGATCAAAGTAAAAGTCAACTTCGGAGAAAAACACCTGATCCATTGCCGCCGAGGGAAAGAGAGGCGTCAGAAGGATTCGATAATAACAAACCGAGGTATTTTCTTTTAAAGGGTCCTTGATATCCAACTGAAAAAAGTAGGGATCGCCCTGCCTGTCCAAATTGAACAATCGCGTCGCGGCAGCGTCTTCGATGACTTTTCTAAAGTGACCACGACCTACATAGGGTTCCTCGCTCAACGGCTGATAATGTGCGTCGAGCATTTCATAGGAAAAATTGACAATTTCCGGTGGTGCCTGTTCAAAATACGCCAATCCCTTCATGCGTAAAAAAGATTCCTGATCAAGATAAGTGACCGATGCGAGCGACGCCATATCAATCAGCAGTCCATGCTCTACTTTCTTGACCGCCGTTGAAAGTCCAAGGTGGTGCACACTGTTATAGGACACCTCACTTCCCGAATCATAAAAGACCCTGAACCGAGGAAAATCGATATTCAAATACTTGAACAGGTCCTGGCTATTCAATAGACATTTCATCTCCAAAAAGTCGAGGCTATGGGTCTTGTTGATGGCCTTCATATCGATAAGCTGATGGCTTGACGCGCGAGCCATGATCAGCAGGAAATCTTTTTTTTCGTCCTCCAAAGAGCTGATCCGAGCGCCCCCACGCGTCGTAATACGGTAGGAAAAC
Organism: Pseudomonas gingeri; assembly: GCF_013385425.1. Taxonomy (GTDB): domain Bacteria; phylum Pseudomonadota; class Gammaproteobacteria; order Pseudomonadales; family Pseudomonadaceae; genus Aquipseudomonas; species Aquipseudomonas gingeri_D. Next base: position 6,920 of record NZ_JACAQA010000057.1, read on the forward strand.
TGCAGGGAGCTCAAATGGAAGGCTGACGTCGGAACACTCGGAAGAATAACGAAACCTTTTGCTTTGGCTTTCTTTATCTCCTCAAAACTCAGATACCCTGTTGTCGGGATCGTCGGCCGCCCGTCATGCCGGGTCAGCTTGATTTCGTAATTGACCAGGGTGTCGCCTGGGTATCGATCGAGATCCGCCTCCTTCTCTGCATTGAATACCAGCGCTGTCGAGTCATAGGGCCGACTGGCGGCGCTCCCCAACATCACCGGCTGGTTATTCCCGGGAATAAGAAGTTCCGGCAAATCCATTTCCAGAACATTATATAAACGATTTCCGTAATAGAGATCAGGATTCAAGGTAAGGGTCTGGTTTTGCAGAATGAGCTTTAAATTATTCTCTATGTTCTTTCTTAGAATCAACTCATCATCTTTGACTTCGCTGACAAAAAAATTGCCCTCCAACGACACCTGCAGCTTGGCTTGATCACGATCCTCCACCTTGAACGATTGCCTGTTAACAGATGTTACCCGTGGGTCCAGCCGGGTGGTGAGATCATAATATCTCAGCGAAGTATCCGTCAGAATCAACTCGACCTTTTCCAGCTTCGAGTCCGCCGCGGCGGCATGCCCGGTAATCTTTATTACTTTCCTGTCACGCATCACTTATATTCCCTTAAAGTGCTTAAACTTTATTGAACCGTCAGATTCGTACCTAAACGGAAACTGCAAAACCGCTGACCGATGCCTGTATCTCAATCTCGCAACGGCGAACCTCCCGCCTTAGCAGCAGCAGCGAACGTCCCGTCGAGTTTCTCAGCGTGATCCGTGAGCCTTCCCCCACCACCGCCATCACGGGGTGGATTTCTCCGCTTTTGAAGCGGATATAGGCAGGCAGCTGGACGGTCCGCACCACCTGCTCCAGCGCGCAGGCGCCGTGGTCAGCGGCATTCACCAGGTCGAGCCGGAAAGTACTCTTGTCCTTGAACTTGATGACCTCCAGCGAAGGCAGGGACAGGTCCAACTCCGCCAGCGTTTCGCGGGCATCCTCCTGGCCGGACAGGTCCAGGCTCACTTGAGGCAAACGCAGGAAGGCCCCCTCGGGCACGATCAACTCCGTTCGGCTGCCAAAGTTCGAGTCAAAGTCTTTTGAGGTCAGTACGCTCTTTTTGAACTGCAGGGTGTAGGCGGTCTCGGGATGCAACCTGACCTGGTATTTGTTGAGGGCCTGCTCCTGCGGGGACTCTCCCGCTGCCCAGCCGAACGGATTGGCCTCCAGCAACAGGTGAGGTGTGGCGCCGAACAGCAGGATCGTCGGTATCGGACCAAAATCCAGCACCTCCAGCCGCGTACTCGGCGTGGAAGGCATCGTCACCATCAGCTTGCGCTCTCGCCCCCGGCGAGCCTCCCGACGGCGCAGGTACCAGCCCTTGTAGACCTGCTCGCTTTTGCCCTTGTCCTTGGCATCCGACCAAACGGCCAAATCAGCCGGAACAAGCCCCGCCGGCGACAACGTGTACCCCCTGGGCTGCTGGCGAACGCTGGTGTCCTGGCTCACCATCCCGATGTCCTTGATCGGGTTGGTCTGATCCTGATCGTCCACATCATTGATCATCGGCGTCAGAAGAAGATCGATACCTTCTTCATACAAGCCGCTGCTGATGGCACCTTGCGTGTAATCAGCGTTCCCCTCGAACAGCCGATCCGCCGCCTGGCGCATCTGCTGCTGGGTCAGGATCCCCGGCAGCGTCGAGGCGCCGAACAGATTACTGAAGAACAGCCCCACCTTCTCATCCCAGCGATAATTCTCCAGCTGGGCGAGGCTGACGATGGCATTCAAGAGGATATTCACAACGGCCAGGGCCATGCCCACAAGGATCAGAGCGACTCCTACCCCGGGCACGCCAATCAGGATAAATCCCGCCAGGCTCACACCGAACGAGGCGCCATCGATCACCG
>NZ_JACAQA010000058.1 GCF_013385425.1 Pseudomonas gingeri
GGTTTATGGGGCGCTTACAAAACGCCGGCAACTGGACCGGCGTTCGGGAGGATCTGCAGCAATTGCTGCTGACTGATAGGCATGGGTTTCTCCAGGCGAAAAAAAGCCCGCGCTGGCGGGCTCGGACCTCGGGCAGGTGACTTCAGGACGCTGGCGGCATCGGCCACGCTGGCGAGTCAACAGTCACGTCTACGGCTGCAGCGCCGTGTAGTAGTCGCGCCATGCCTTTGCAGCAACGGTTTCAGCATCAGTGGCATCGCCGAGCTGCAATGCCAAGAAGACCGGCGTCACGGCTTGAGAGGCGGAAACCAGCAGGGCAGCCTTCTGGTCTTGCTTGGCCTTGAGAATTGCCGCCGGCGTTGAGCTCGGATCAAGGAATACAAGGTAGCGCGGATCGGTATCATCTACCTCGCCCTGGTTTGGATAAATATCGGGATCTTGCGGCCCGCAGAAAGAGCACATAATCACTGTTTGAGTATCACCTGTGAATTGCACGTATACAGTAGTCATTAGAATGTATATCCCGTTATGTTAACGCCGATTGTGCCGCCTGACTGAAAGTAATAAATAGTCTGCGACGTGATTAGTGGTAACCCACTAAATGGAGCGGTCGGGCCAACTGTCCCGGTTGTATTCCCGTCGGTAGATTTCTGCCCTATTCCTGAAGCGCTACCGGCTACATATACGGTGGTTGCTGATGATCCGTTAGCGACAATGATTCCGCTGACTGTTTGTGCAGCTGATGGAACGGCTGTAGCAATAATTAATGATATATAAGACGAAGCCGACCCCGCCGAAATTGCTGTCACCGGAGCAATCAGTATGCCACGGTCAACCTGGAACCCGGCGATGAGCTGCCCACCGCTATTAGTCGGCCACGCGGACACAAGAGCTAACGCAGTATACCCGGCTGGCATATTTGCGCCACTGTACACGCCGCCATTGCTTATCGCCTGCGCACACGCAAGCAAGCCGGAAGCGCCAGTTGTCGGGATGTATATCGCGTAGATCGAAACAAAGCCAGATACTGGGGCTGTCCCGGTATCCATTCCGCCGACACCGGTAGTTGCCAAGTTAATCGTCTTGCTGAAATTTGGCAGCTGATAAGCGGAGCCGCCAAGAGCCGTTTCTACAATCACCTCATCAGCAGTGAAAGTTGTGGTCGCGCTGGCTGCCGCAATCGACATTTTTGCATTTTCAATCAAGCCAACAACCTACTTTAGAGACGATGGAAGCTGATCAAGAACTACGAAATCAGTGCCATCGTATACAACGTCAGAGACTTGTCCGGAAGTAATAACGGCCGCAATCTTGTTGCCCCCGAGTCATATTGCTTGAGGCTTTTCACTCTAGGCTCTGTACGAAAACAAA
>NZ_JACAQA010000006.1:0-181653 GCF_013385425.1 Pseudomonas gingeri
CTTGGCCACGGCCAGGGAGGTCAGCTCTTCAGCCGATTCAACCAGGATGGCACGGTCGGCACCCAGGGCCAGCGCGGTACGCAGTTGCTCCTGAGCGGTGGACGGACCAACGGAGACGACGACGATTTCAGTCGCGACGCCTTTTTCCTTCAGGCGTACCGCTTCTTCCACTGCGATTTCGCAGAACGGGTTCATCGACATCTTGACGTTGGCGAGGTCGACGCCGGAATTGTCCGCCTTGACGCGGACCTTGACGTTGTAATCGACAACGCGTTTGACAGCTACAAGAACCTTCATGGATTCCTCGTTACTCTCCGGTGAAAAGGAAATCGCCAGGACTCATCCTGGCGGTTGATGCTCAACGGCGCACGACTCCATAAGAAGCACAAGGGCACCTCCAAAAACGCCGGCACTTGATAAGGAAAATACCAACGCCGACCACCCTATACCGTCCGTCGGACGTGACCGGGCAGTCATGAACCGTCAAGGCGTGTAAACTCAGCGCCAGAACGGCATGCCGCTGTACTTCCCACTGCCTTCGCCCTGTCTTTAGAGGGGCTCCTGAATCCTTGATTCAGCCTACGGCGAGCGCGAAACCGCCCGTATCTTGACCGGAACGCCCATTCCGGTCAATACGGCAAAATGGCCAGTCATAAGCCGCGCTTCTTTGATTTATCTAGCCTGCAGCGAATTCAAACAAACGTTTGTATTGGACGCTGGTAGTGGTGTAGATATAATGCGCCGCCTAGAGAGAAAGATGTCTCATCCGTGATCCTCCTCCCGACGTGGTGCAGGAATACTGGAGCGCGACACCAAACCTCCAATTAGAAAAATGTGAGCCTTGAGTAGGAGAGAGTCTGTGGAACGCGAATACATGGAATTCGACGTGGTCATCGTCGGTGCCGGCCCCGCAGGCCTGTCCGCCGCTTGCCGGCTGAAACAGAAAGCGGCCGAAGCGGGTCAGGAAATCAGCGTCTGCGTCGTGGAGAAAGGTTCCGAGGTCGGTGCCCATATCCTTTCCGGCGCGGTGTTCGAGCCACGGGCCCTGAACGAACTGTTCCCGGACTGGAAAGAGCTCGGCGCGCCGCTGAACACCCCCGTCAAGCGCGACGACATCTATGTCCTGCGCAGCCACGAGACCTCGACCAAGGTTCCCGACTTCTTTGTGCCCAAGACCATGCACAACGAAGGCAACTACATCATCTCCCTGGGCAACCTGTGCCGTTGGCTGGCCCAGCAGGCCGAGAACCTGGGCGTGGAAATCTACCCGGGCTTCGCCGCCCAGGAAGCGCTGTTCGACGAGAACGGCGTGGTTCGCGGGATCATCACCGGTGACCTGGGTGTCGACCGTGAAGGCCATCCGAAAGACGGCCTCTACACCCCTGGCATGGAACTGCGCGGCAAGTACACGCTGTTCGCCGAAGGCTGCCGTGGGCATATCGGCAAGCAGCTGATTTCGCGTTTCAAGCTCGACAGCAATGCCGATGCCCAGCACTACGGCATCGGCCTGAAGGAAATCTGGGAAATCGATCCGGCCAAGCATGAGCCAGGCCTGGTGGTGCACACCGCCGGTTGGCCGCTGGACATCATGAGCGCCGAGAACACCGGCGGCTCGTTCCTCTATCACCTGGAAAACAACCAGGTGGTGGTGGGTCTGATCGTCGACCTGTCCTACAGCAACACCTTCCTGTCGCCGTTCGACGAGTTCCAGCGCCTCAAGCATCACCCGGTGCTCAAGCAGTACCTGGAAGGCGGCAAGCGCATCAGCTACGGCGCCCGCGCCATCTGCAAGGGCGGCCTGAACTCGCTGCCGAAGATGGTCTTCAACGGCGGCGCGCTGATCGGTTGCGACCTGGGCACCCTGAACTTCGCCAAGATCAAGGGCAGCCATACCGCGATGAAGTCCGGCATGCTCGCCGCCGAAGCCGTGGCCGAGAAGCTGCTGGCCGGTGCCGAGGGTGGCGATGAGCTGCACGGCTACGTCGAGTCGTTCAAATCGAGCTGGCTGTACGAAGAATTGTTCGCCAGCCGCAACTTCGGCCCGGCGATGCACAAGTTCGGCCCGATCATCGGCGCCGGTTTCAACTGGCTCGACCAGAATATCTTCGGCGGCAAACTGCCGTTCACCCTGCACGACACCAAGCCGGACTATGCCTGCCTGAAGCTGGCGAAGGACTCGACGACAATCGATTATCCGAAACCGGACGGCAAGCTCAGCTTCGACAAGCTCAGCTCGGTGTTCATCTCGGGTACCAACCATGAAGAAGAGCAGCCCTGCCACCTGAAGCTGAAGGACCCGAGCATTCCGATCGGCAAGAACCTGCCGCTCTATGATGAGCCGGCACAGCGTTACTGCCCGGCCGGTGTGTATGAGGTGATCACCCAGGAAGACGGTGCGAAGCGTTTCCAGATCAACGCCCAGAACTGCGTGCACTGCAAGACCTGTGATATCAAGGACCCTTCGCAGAACATCACCTGGGTCACCCCGGAAGGCGCCGGCGGCCCGACTTACCCGAACATGTAAGTCCTCGGCACAACAGAAAGGCCCCTTCGGGGGCCTTTCTGCTTACTTGAGAATGCACTGAAGTTTGTGCTATCCGCAGAGCTTGTAATGTCCTCAAGGCCCTCTTCGCGGGCAAGCCCTGCTCCTACAATGTCGTGTCGTACACAACATCAGTGATCGACGTTTAACTGTAGGAGCAGGGCTTGCCCGCGAAGCTTATAGCGCCCTCACGCTCCAGCGCTGTGCCTCAGTTCACCCCCACCTCCACCCGATCGCCGTTCAAGCGCACCGGCCAGACCCGCAAGCGCTGCTCGGGGTATTCGATACAGGAGCCATCCGCCAGGCGGAAGTGCTGTTTGTACAAGGGCGAGGCAATCACCAGCTCGCCCTTCAGCGTACCGACGATGCCACGGCCAATCACATTGGCCCCCGATTTCGGATCACGGTTATCGATGGCAAAGACCTGCTCGCCACCGCCGATAGCCGGCAGATGGAACAGTGCCACCTGGGCGCCGTCAAGCCAGGCGACCACTCCGGAATCAGCCACCAAATCGGCGCGATTACACAGGGTTTTCCATTCCACAGCATTCTGCGGACGTTCCAGGGTCGTGGCATTCATCAGTTCAACTCCTCGGCGACAGGGATCAGCTGCAGTTCATCGGCACGGGCCGGACGACGCTGGCCGCGCTCCTCGACGAAACGGATGGCGGGATCGCCGCCGGTGTCATTGACGAAGGTGCGGAAGCGCTTGAGTTTCTCCGGGTCCTGCAGGGCGTTGGCCCATTCGCACTGGTAACGATCGACCAGCAGATCCATCTGTGCCTCCAGTTCGTCGGCCAGGCCCAGGCTGTCGTCGATGATCACCGCCTTGAGATAGTCGAGGCCGCCTTCCAGGCTTTCACGCCACACCGAGGTGCGCTGCAGGCGGTCGGCGGTGCGGATGTAAAACATCAGGAAGCGGTCGATGTAGCGGATCAAGGTCGCGTCATCGAGGTCGGTGGCGAACAACTCGGCATGCCGCGGACGCATGCCGCCATTGCCGGCGACATAAAGGTTCCACCCCTTGTCGGTGGCGATCACGCCGATGTCCTTGCTCTGCGCCTCGGCGCATTCGCGGGTGCAGCCGGAAACCGCGAGCTTGAACTTGTGCGGCGCACGCACGCCCTTGTAGCGGTTCTCCAGCAGCAGGGCCATGGCGACGCTGTCCTGCACGCCATAGCGGCACCAGGTGCTGCCGACACAGGACTTCACCGTGCGCAATGATTTGCCGTAGCCGTGACCGGTCTCGAATCCGGCATCCACCAGCTCGCCCCAGATCTGCGGCAATTCGTGCAACTGGGCGCCGAACAGGTCGATCCGCTGGCCGCCGGTGATCTTGGTGTACAGATCGTATTTCTTCGCCACCGCGCCGAGGGCGATCAGTTTGTCCGGGGTGATCTCGCCGCCGGCGATACGCGGGATGATCGAATAGGTACCGTTCTTCTGCATGTTGGCCATGAAGGTGTCATTGGTGTCCTGCAACGGCACCAACGCCGGGTCCATGATCGGCTGGTTCCAGCACGAGGCAAGGATCGAACCCACCGCCGGCTTGCAGATATCGCAGCCGACATGGCCCTTGCCGTGGCGAGCCAGCAGCGCGTCGAAGGACTCGATGCGCTCTACCCGGACAATGGCGTAAAGCTCCTGGCGGGTATGGGCGAAATGCTCGCACAGGCTCTTGTCCACCGTGACGCCACGGGCGCTCAACTCGTGCTCGAAGACCTGCTTGAGCAGCGCGGTACAGCCACCACAGCCGGTGGCGGCGCGGGTGCAGGCCTTGAGTTCGGAGAGCTCGCTGCAACCGCCGTCGATGGCCGAGCAGATCGCCCCTTTACTGACGTTATGGCAGGAACACACGGTGGCGGTCGCGGGCAAGGCATCCACCCCCAGGGCCGGTGTCGCCTCGCCCAATGGCAGGATCAGCCCGGCCGGGTCGGCGGGCAGGTCGATACCGTTGCTGACGTACTGCAGCAGGGTGTCGTAGTAGCTGTTGTCACCGACCAGCACCGCACCCAAGGCGCGTTTGCCATCGGCGGACACCACCAGGCGCCGGTAGCTGGCACTGGCCTCGTCGATAAAGCGGTAGCTGCGTGAACCTGGCGTGGCGCCATGGGCATCGCCAATGGAGCCGACATCGACGCCGAGCAACTTGAGCTTGGTCGACATATCCGCGCCCATAAACGGCTCGCTGTCTTCACCGCAGAGTTGCGTGGCGACCGCGCGGGCCATCTGGTAGCCCGGAGCGACCAGACCGAAGATGCCGCCGTTCCAGGCCGCGCATTCACCGATGGCGTAGATGTCCGGATCGCTGCTGACGCACTGGCTGTCGATGGCCACCCCACCACGTGGACCAAGTTCCAGACCAGACTGTTTGGCCAGGGCGTCCTGCGGACGGATACCGGCGGAAAACACAATCAGATCGGCCTCGAGGAAATCCTCGCCGGCGAAGTTCATCCGGTAGCGGTATTCACTGCCGGTGCTGATCGACTGGGTACCACGGGACAGGTGCACACTGACCCCCAGCGCCTCGATCCGGTCCTTGAGCGCCTGACCGCCCTGCTCATCCAGCTGGACCGGCATCAGCCGTGGCGCGAACTCCACCACATGGGCTTCGAGACCCAGGGACTTCAGGGCATTGGCTGCTTCCAGGCCCAACAGGCCACCACCGACCACCACGCCACGCCGGGCATTTTTAGACGCGTCGCGGATGCGGTCTAGATCACCCAGGGTTCGATAGACCAGCCGCGAGTCGCCCTCGGCGCCTTCAATCGGCGGAACGAAGGGAAAGGAACCGGTCGCCAGCACCAGCTTGTCATAGGCCACACGGCCGTCGGCGGTGATCACCTCGCGACGTTCGCGATCAATCTCCAGCACCGCGCGGCCCAGGTGCAAGGTGACACCCGGGGTCTGGTACAGCGCGATATCGCCGAGAGCCAGGGCTTGAGCATCACGACCGCTGAAGTATTCGGACAAATGCACGCGATCATAGGCGCGCTGCGGTTCTTCGCTGAATACATGAATCCGATACTGCGCCAGGGCACCGCGCTCGACCAGTTGCTCAACGCAGTGATGACCCACCATGCCGTTGCCGATCACCAACAGTGTTGGCCGGTTGTTCGAGGTCGCTGAATAGCTGTTCATAGGAAGCATCCGTCAAAGCCAATCCGGTTTTTCGAAGGCAAAAAAAAGCGCCCGGAACCAAAAGGTTCCAGGCGCCTTTGCCTGTTCGTGCTGCCGGCCCGTGGGCCCGACGCAGTCATGTGTACCCGGGCCGGTTGTGGCCAAACGATCGCCGTTGATCGACGGGGCATCCCACTCGCGCCATCGCGGTGAGGTGCAAGGGGCTATGCATCGCTTGTGCCAAGGCCCAAAAACCAAGGCCTGACACGATCCTTGCAGGAGCAGGGCTTGCCCGCGAAGGGGCCCGCGAGACCGCTAGGAGCTTCGCGGGCAAGCCCTGCTCCTACAGTTGCGCGGTGTTTTCAATAGCCCATTTCCTTAGCTGACTGACGTTGGGAAAAGTTCAAGCCCAACCAGGCAACAAAGCGCCAAAACAGTGCAACAAGACTCGACTCGCCCCATCAGGACGCTGATTTTCATCTCCCGGAGTTGCACCAGCTCCCTGGCCTCACCCCATGTCAGCCTTATCCAACGCACCCTGTCGACCACCACCGAAGCAGTTGGCGCGCGCATTGCTACAGCCTGACCAGGCCATCAACGTCGATGGCTGTGTATTTCACTCTTCAGGCAACATTCACGACAAAGGCGCCGTGCCGCTCCCGTTGAAAAACGTGGAGCAGCAGGCGCTTTTTTCGTTTCTGCCGGACCCGGTTTCCAACCCCGAGGACGCACCATGACCGATACCCACCTGGCCAGCAACACCGTGCGCAGCGTCTGTCCTTACTGCGGCGTGGGTTGCGGCATCGTCATGCAGGTCGAGGACAATCTGATCGTCAAGGTCTCGGGCGACAAACAACACCCGAGCAACTTCGGTCGCCTGTGCACCAAGGGCAGCACCTGCGGCCAGGCGGTGGCCAATTCCGGACGCATGGAGCACGCTTTCCTGCGTTCGCAACGTAGCCGCGACCCGGCGCGCGTCGGTATCGACCAGGCCATCAGCGCCACCGCCCAACGCCTGCGGGACATTATCGACAGCCATGGCCCGGACGCCGTGGCGCTCTATGTGTCCGGGCAGATGTCCCTGGAAGCCCAGTACCTGGCCAATAAACTGACCAAGGGCTTTATCCGCAGCCGCCATATCGAATCCAACTCGCGCCTGTGCATGGCCAGTGCCGGCAGTGGCTACAAACTGTCCCTGGGGGCCGACGGCCCGCCGGGCTCCTATGAGGATTTCGAGCACAGCGAGCTGTTCCTGGTGATCGGCGCGAATATGGCCGACTGTCACCCGATCCTGTTTCTGCGCCTGCTCGACCGGGTCAAGGCCGGGGCCAGGCTGATCGTCGTCGATCCGCGGCGCACCGGCACCGCCGACAAGGCCGACCTGTTCCTGCAGATCAAACCGGGCACCGACCTCGCCCTGCTCAACGGCCTGCTGCACCTGCTGGTGAAAAACGGCCACGACGACCGCGACTTTATCACCGCCTTCACCGAAGGCTGGGAAGTCATGCCCGACTTCCTCGAAGACTACCCACCGGCCCGGGTGGCCGAGTTGACCGGCCTGGCCGAGGCCGACCTGCACCAGGCCGCACAGTGGATCGGCCAGGCGGCCAACTGGATGAGCTGCTGGACCATGGGCCTCAACCAGAGCGTGCAAGGCACCTGGCACACCAACGCGCTATGCAACCTGCACCTGGCCACCGGCACCCTCTGCCGCCCTGGCAGCGGGCCGTTTTCCCTGACCGGGCAACCCAACGCCATGGGCGGTCGCGAGATGGGCTATATGGGCCCCGGCCTTCCGGGTCAGCGCTCGGCGCTGGTGGCTGATGACCGTGCCTTTATCGAGCAGCTTTGGCAACTGGCTCCCGGCAGCCTGCGGGCCGAAGCCGGCGAAGGCACGGTGGCCATGTTCGAGGCCTTGCGCGCCGGCAGCATCAAGGCCTGCTGGATTATCTGCACCAACCCGGTGGCGAGCGTGCCCAACCGGCAGAACGTTATCGAGGCACTGCAAGCCGCCGAACTGGTGATCAGCCAGGACGCCTACCTGGATACCGAAACCAACCGCTACGCCGATATCCTCCTGCCCGGCGCCCTGTGGGCCGAAGCGCAAGGCGTGATGATCAACTCCGAACGCAATCTGACCCTGATGCAACAGGCCGTGCAGCCACCCGGTGAAACCCTCCCCGACTGGCAGATCATCGCCCGCGTGGCCTGTGAAATGGGTTATGCCGAGGCCTTTACCTATGACAGCGCCGAGGCGGTGTTCGAGGAAATCAAACAGGCCTGGAACCCCAAGACCGGCTATGACCTGCGCGGCGCCAGTTATGCCCGCCTGCGCGAGCAACCGCTGCAATGGCCGTGTGCCGAGGCCCGGGGGCCCACGCGCAATCCGATCCGCTACCTCAACAACGGCCTCAGCCAGGCGCTGAAATACGACCAGGACGGCCAGCAACCGGCAATCGCCTTTCCGACCGAAAGCGGCAAGGCGCAGTTCTTTGCCCGGCCGCACCTGATGCCGACGGAAATGCCCGATGAGGAATTCCCCCTGGTGCTCAATACCGGGCGGGTGCAGCACCAATGGCACACCCTGACCAAGACCGGCAAGGTGGCGACCCTGAACAAACTCAACCCCGGCCCCTTCGTGGAAATTCATCCCGAGGATGCCGCGCGCCTGGGCATCAAGGAACGCGACCCGGTGCAAATCCGTTCGCGGCGGGGCCGTGCGGTACTCCCGGCAGTGATCACCGAGCGGGTTCGGCCGGGCAACTGTTTTGCACCCTTTCACTGGAACGATGTGTTCGGCGACAACCTGGCGATCAATACCGTGACCAGCGATGCCATCGACCCAGTGTCGTTGCAGCCGGCCTTCAAGTTCTGTGCGGTCAACCTGCTGGCCCTGGCTCCAGAACCCACCCGCCTTGCCCCCGAACTCGCGCTGACCGACGCCTCGGCTGCCGCCCCGGAGAATGTTTCCCCCATGCAGATCAACGCTTTCGCCCGCCTGCTCAACCTCGATATTCCGGCAGAGCTGAGCCTGGCCGCCGACGAACACTTGTATATGCAGGGTTACCTGCTGGGCCTGCGCAGTGCCGAGGCCAAGGCGCCGGGCGTGCCCACCCTGCCCGCCAGCGCGCCTTTTGGCGCCGATAAACGTCTGCTGCTGGACGGCCTGCTTGCCGGGCTGTTTTCCCGTACGGCGGGCACCGCGCTGGAACCACAGGCCGCCGCCGACCTCCAGGCCCCCACCGCTGAATGGCTGGTGCTCTGGGCCTCACAAACCGGCAACAGCGAAGAACTGGCCCAGGCCTGCGCCAAGCGCCTGGACAGCGCCGGCCAACGGACCCGCCTGCGGGCCATGGACGAGGCCGGCCTTGACGACCTGCGCGCCGCCAGCAGCGTATTGCTGGTCACCAGCACCTTTGGCGACGGCGACCCGCCGGACAATGCCGCAGGTTTCTGGCAGGCCCTGCAAGGTGCCGAGGGCCAGGCCCTGGCACAAAGCCGCTACAGCGTGCTGGCCTTGGGCGACACCAACTACGACCAGTTTTGCGGCTTCGGCCGCAAGCTCGACGAGCGCCTGAGCGAACTCGGCGCCGAACGCCTGCTGCCGCGCCTGGAGTGCGAGCAGGATGCCCAGCAAGCCGTCGAACCCTGGCTCACAACCCTGTGCACGGCGCTCAGCGGCCCGTCCGCGCCCCCGACCATAGTCGCCAACGCTGTCACACAACCCGCCCTGACCGACATCGGCAGCCCCTACAGCCGCCATCACCCCTTGCACGCCCGCCTCCTGCACAACCAGGTGCTCAATGCCCCCGGCGCGGAAAAGGAAACCCGCCATCTGGTGTTCGACCTCGGCGACCAGGACTTTCCCTACCAGGCCGGCGATGCCCTCGGCGTCTGGCCGAGCAATTGTCCGGAGTCGGTCGACAAGCTGCTGGATATCCTGCAACTGGACGGCGACAGCGGGGTCACGCTCAAGGACAAGGCGCCGATGAGATTGCGCGAAGCCCTGCTCGATCACCTGGATATCACCCGGATCACCCCGGAGATCTTGCGCCGGGTCTGCGGGCTCTGCGCCAGTCCCTGGCTGGATGAATTGCAGGAGGAAGCCAACCAGGCCCGGCTCAAGGATTGGCTCTGGGGCCGGCAACTGCCGGACCTGCTGCACGAGTTCCCCATCAGCCTTGGCGCCAACCAATTAATCAGCCTGCTCAAGCCCTTGCAGCCACGGCTGTATTCGATTTCCTCCAGCGCGAAAGTCACCCCGGCGCAAGTGCACCTGACGGTTTCCACCGTGCGCTACCGGCATGGCGAACAGATCCGTGGCGGGGTCTGTTCGAGCTTTCTCGCCGACCGCGCCACCAGCACCGGCGCGCGCTTGTTTATCCAGCGCACCACGCACTTCCGGGTCCCGCAAGATCCGCGCACGCCGATGATCATGATCGGCCCCGGCACCGGCATCGCGCCGTTTCGCGCCTTCCTGCAGGAACGCCAGGCCCAGGGCGCCGAGGGCAGGAACTGGCTGTTTTTCGGCGAACAACGCGCCGCCAGCGACTTCTACTACCGCGAGGAACTGGAGGCCTGGCTGCGCAGCGGTCACCTGAGCCGCCTGGACACCGCCTTCTCCCGTGACCAGACTGAAAAGATCTACGTGCAGCAGCGCATGCTCGAAGCCGGCGCGCAGCTCTGGAGCTGGCTGGAGCAAGGGGCCAGCGTCTATGTCTGTGGCGATGCCAGCCGCATGGCCAAGGATGTCGATGCCGCGCTGAAGAAAATCGTCCAGGTCCACGGCCGGATGAGCGCTGGTGCGGCGGGACTGTATGTCAGTGCCATGAGCAAGGATCGACGCTATCTGCGTGATGTCTATTGAGTGAGCGGAATATTCAATACACCGCAAAACTGTAGGAACCGGGCTTGCCCGCGAAGCTTCTGGCGGTCTCGCGGGCCCTTTCGCTGGCAAGCCATGCTCCTACAAGGGAGCGTGTTCGGCCTTGACCGACGGCTATCGGCATAACTATTGCTCCACCTTGTGACAGGCGTCAGCCCCACAGTTTCAGGAATCACCGCATGCACAACGATTTGGCAAGGTCACCATTGGCCTGGGTAGCGGGCAGCGATGCCCCGGAAAAGAACGTGCTCAACCTCGGCTATATGCCCTTGAGCGACAGCGCCTCCCTGGTGGTCGCGGCCACCCAGGGCTTCGCCCAACCCTATGGCCTGACGCTGAATCTGCAGCGCCAGAACTCCTGGGCCGGCCTGAGCAACAAGCTGGTCAGCGGCGAACTGGATGCCGCCCATGGCCTGTACGGCATGATCTACGCCATCCAACTGGGCATCAGCGGCACACCGGCCACCGACATGGCGGTGCTGATGGGCCTGAACCAGAACGGCCAGAGCATCAACCTCTCGCAACCGCTCAAGAACGCCGGCGTCACCAGCGCCCTGGCCCTGCAACAGCGTGCCCGCAACGGCCAGGCCAAACTGACCTTCGCCCAGACCTACCCCACCGGCACCCACGCCATGTGGTTGTATTACTGGCTGGCCAGCCAGGGCATCCACCCGCTGGAAGACGTCAACAGTGTGGTGGTACCGCCACCGCAAATGCTCGAACACCTGCAAGCCGGACGCATCGACGGCTTCTGTGTCGGCGAACCCTGGGCCGCCCATGCCATCGAGCAGGGCCAGGGCTTTACCCTGACCACCAGCCAGGCGATCTGGCCGGACCATCCGGAAAAGGTCCTGGCCTGCACCCGCGCCTTCGTCGAGGAATACCCCAACACCGCGCAAGCCCTGGTGATGGCGATCCTGGAAGCCAGCCGTTTTATCGAAGAGAGCCAGGAAAACCTGCGCAGCACCGCGCAATTGCTCAGCGGCAGCGACTACCTCGACGCGCCCCTGGCGAGCATCGAGCCACGTCTGCTCGGTCGCTACGACGACGGCCTCGGCCGGCACTGGCAAGATCCCCATGCCCTGACCTTCCATGACCGTGGCGTGGCCAACTACCCGTACCTCTCCGACGGCATGTGGTTCATGACCCAGTTCCGCCGCTGGGGCCTGCTGCGCGAGGCGCCGGATTACCTGGGCGTGGCCAGCCAGGTCCAGCAACTCGACCTTTACAGCCGCGCCGCGAACGCCCTGGACATTCCCATGCCCGGCACCCCGATGCGCAGCAGCCGACTGCTCGACGGCCAGGTCTGGGACGGTTCCGCCCCCGAGGCCTACGCCCGTGGTTTTGCCCTGCATGCCCTCAATGATCACTGACAGGAGCTGGCCGTCATGCTGAAAATCCTGCTGATCAACGACACCTCGAAAAAGCTCGGGCGCCTGCGCACGGCCTTGAGCGAAGCCGGTTTCGAGGTGGTCGACGAATCCGGCCTGACCATCGACCTGCCCGCGCGGGTCGAGGCGGTGCGCCCGGATGTGCTGCTGATCGACACCGACTCCCCCAGCCGTGACGTGCTCGAACAGGTGGTGCTGCTGAGCCGCGATCAACCGCGACCGATCGTCATGTTTACCGACGAACACGACCCCGCCGTGATGCGCCAGGCGATCAAGGCCGGGGTCAGCGCCTATATCGTCGAAGGTATCCAGTCCCAGCGCCTGCAGCCGATCATGGACGTGGCCATGGCCCGCTTCGAAAGCGACCAGCACCTGCGCGCGCAGTTGCAGGCCCGCGACCAGCAGATCGCCGAGCGCAAGCGCATCGAGATGGCCAAGGGGCTGCTGATGAAGATGAAGGGCTGCGACGAGGCCGCCGCCCATACCCTGATGCGCCGCCAGGCCATGAGCAAACAGCAGAAGCTGATCCAGGTCGCCGAGCAGGTGATCGCCATGAGCGAACTGCTCGAGTGACATGCACCGCAACGCAGCACAGCCGCGCCAACGGGCTGCGTTGTGGGGCACGGGCCTTTTCCCCTCGACTCGCCCTCGCGCCACGGGCAACGCCCTGCAAAGGCCGCGCTTGAGCGCTGAATGAACTCAAACTGAAAGCTGGCACATATAGTGCTCAGGCAATACCCGGTAGCCAACGGCGGCTGCCCCACTCCGACAAAGACGTCGCAATCCCCTTCGTGCAAACGAACCGGGATGCGGCGTTTTTGCGTTTTTAGCGTCGGTAAACGGGGGCAGGCGGCCGGTGAACATCACCCGTGCGCAGGTTCCGAGCCTTCGTTGAACCCTTTGGCAGATGAGGTGTTAGATGCACAACAGTTTCTGGAAAGCCGGCCATACACCGACCCTGTTCGCGGCGTTTCTGTATTTCGACCTGAGCTTCATGGTCTGGTACCTGCTGGGGCCACTGGCGGTGCAGATCGCCACCGACCTGCAATTGACCACCCAACAGCGTGGCTTCATGGTAGCCACGCCGATCCTGGCCGGTGCCATCCTGCGCTTTATCATGGGCATGCTCGCCGACCAGCTGTCACCGAAAACCGCCGGCATCATCGGCCAGGTGATTGTCATCGTGGCCCTGCTGGCAGCCTGGCAACTGGGCGTGCACAGCTATGAACAAACCCTGCTGCTGGGTGTGTGCCTGGGCATGGCCGGGGCCTCCTTCGCCGTCGCCCTGCCCCTGGCGTCGCAGTGGTATCCGCCGCAGCACCAGGGCAAGGCCATGGGCATCGCCGGCGCCGGCAACTCGGGCACCGTGATCGCCGCCCTGGCGGCACCGCTGCTGGCCGCCGCCTTTGGTTGGGTCAACGTGTTCGGCCTGGCCCTGATTCCCCTGGTGTTGACCCTGGTACTGTTCAGCCTGATGGCGCGCAACGCGCCCAACCGCGCCAAGGCCAAATCCATGGCCGACTACCTGAACGCCCTCGGCGACCGTGACAGCTGGTGGTTCATGTTTTTCTACAGCGTCACCTTCGGCGGTTTTATCGGCCTGGCCAGCGCCCTGCCCGGTTACTTCCATGACCAGTACGGCCTCAACCCGCAAACCGCCGGTTATTACACCGCCGCCTGCGTGTTCGCCGGCAGCCTGATGCGTCCGTTGGGCGGCGCCCTGGCGGATCGTTTCGGCGGGATTCGGGCCCTGCTCGGCACCTACGCCATCGCCACCCTGTGCATCGGCGTGGTGGGCTTCCACCTGTCCAGCTCGGTGGCGGCCCTGGCGCTGTTCGTCATTGCCATGCTCGGCCTCGGCGCGGGCAACGGTGCAGTGTTCCAACTGGTGCCGCAGCGCTTTACCAGGGAAATCGGCGTGATGACCGGCCTGGTCGGCATGGCCGGCGGTATCGGCGGTTTTCTACTTACGGCAGGGCTGGGAGCGATCAAGCAGAGTACCGGTGACTACCAGCTCGCCCTGTGGTTGTTCGCCAGCCTGGGGCTGATCGCCTGGTTCGGCCTGTACGGGGTCAAGCGCCGCTGGAGAACCACCTGGGGTTCGGCGGCCTTTTCCGCCGCCCGGGTCTGAGCCAGGACCATGGGTCTGCAACTCAGCTACGCCGAGGCCAGCGCCAGCGGCCCCCGGGAGCAGAACCAGGATGCGACGCGCCTGGTGATCCCGGTAGCCGCCCTGGCCGCCAGCAAGGGTTATCTGTTCGCCCTGGCCGACGGTGTCAGCCAGTGCGCCGACGGCGGCCTGGCCGCGCGCTCGACCTTGCAGGCCCTGGCGCTGGATTATTACGCCACGCCGCCGACCTGGGGCGTGTCGCAAGCCCTGGACCGGCTGCTGCTGGCGCAGAATCGCTGGCTGCATGCCCATGGCGGGCAGTCACCGCTGTTGACCACCCTCAGTGCGCTGGTGCTGCGCGGGCGTTCATTCACCCTCGCGCATATCGGTGATTGCCGGGTCTATCGCTGGTTTGCCGGACAGTTGCAACGCATCAGCGAGGATCACGTCTGGGACCAGGCCGGCATGCAGCATGTGCTGAAACGGGCGCTGGGCCTGGAACAGCATCTGGTGGTCGACTACCTGGAAGGCGAGCTGCGCCAGGACGAACAGTTCCTGATCCTCAGTGACGGGGTCTGGGCCACCCTCAGCGACGCGTCGATCGTCGATATCCTGCAGCGCGACCTGCCGCTGGAACAGGCGACCCTGGCCCTGGTCGAGGCCGCGCATCGGTCCGGCAGCCAGGACAATGCCAGTGCCGTACTGGTGCGCATCGATGAACTGGCCGACACCGATCTCGACGATCTGCTTGGGCAAGCCGAGCAATGGCCACTGCCACCGACACTGAAACCGGGGCAGTGGTTCGAGGGCTGGCAGGTCGAGGGTCTGTTGAAACAGAGCCGTCAGTCGCTGCTGTACCGGGTCCACGATGCACAGCAGCAACCCTGGCTGCTGAAGACCCTGCCAGTGCAACGCCAGGACGACACGGCCGCGGTCCAGAGCCTGCTGCTGGAGGAATGGTTCCTGCGGCGCATGACGGGCCGCCACTTCCCCGAAGTGCATCCCGCCGAGCAGCGTCAACACCTGTATTACCTGATGCGCGAATACCCGGGGATAACTCTCGCCGAACACTTCGACGCCCACGGCCAACTGGGTCTCAACCAGGGGCTGGAGTTGGCGTTACGACTGCTGCGGGCAGTGGGCCTGCTACACCGGCGCAATCTCCTGCACCGTGATATCAAGCCGGAAAACCTGTTGCTGGGGACCGACGGCGAGCTGCGGGTGCTGGACTTCGGACTGGCCTACTGCCCCGGCCTGAACCGCCAGCGCGATGCCGAGTTGCCCGGCACGCCCAGCTATATCGCCCCGGAAGCCTACGGCGGTGCGCCACCGAGTGCGGCGCAGGATCTGTATAGCGTCGGCGTCAGCCTGTATTACCTGCTGACCGGGCACTACCCCTATGGCGAAATCGAAGCCTTCCAACGTCCCCGGTTCGGCTCGCCGGTGCCGGCCAGTCGTTATCGTCCGGACCTGCCCGACTGGCTCGAACACAGCCTCGGCAAAGCCCTGGCCAGCGACCCGGCCCAGCGCTACGAAACCGCCGAAGAATGGCTGCTGGCATTGCAACAGGCCGAACACTTGCCGGCACCGCGCCCCCGTCCATTGCTGGAGCGCGAGCCAATCAAAGTCTGGCGCACCCTGGCCCTTGGCTCCCTGCTGTTGAATCTGATCCTGTTGGCCTGGCGACTGCACGGCTGAAGCGAACCTCTCCTGGAGAACTGAATATGCATGGCAAAGTCTGGTTGGTGGGCGCCGGCCCCGGTGACCCGGAGCTCTTGACCCTCAAGGCGGCGCGCGTCCTGCGGGGTGCCCAGGTGGTGATGGTCGATGACCTGGTCAATCGCGCCGTGCTCGAACATTGCCCCGACGCCCGGGTGATTGCCGTGGGCAAGCGCGGCGGCTGCCGCTCGACGCCGCAGGCCTTTATCCATCGGCTGATGCTGCGTTACGCCCGCCAGGGCAAATCGGTGGTCCGCCTCAAGGGCGGCGACCCGTGCATCTTCGGCCGCGCCAGTGAAGAAGCCGACTGGCTGCAAGCCCGCGGGATCGAGGTCGAAGTGGTCAATGGCATCACCGCCGGGTTGGCCGGCGCCACCCACTTCGGCATCCCGCTGACCTTGCGCGGCGTGGCCCGCGGCGTGAGTTTCGTCACCGCCCACACCCAGGACGACAGCCCTCTGGACTGGACCGCCCTGGCGCAAAGCGGCACAACATTGGTGGTGTATATGGGCGTGGCCAAGCTGGCGGAAATACGCGGCAGCCTGATCGCCGCCGGACTCGCCACCCGCACCCCGGTGGCACTGATCGAAAACGCCTCGCTGCCCCAGCAACGGGAGTGCCGCAGCGACCTGGCGCATATGCACGAGGATGCCCTGGCGTTCGAACTCAAGAGCCCGGCGATCCTGGTGATCGGCGAGGTGGCGGCCTGCGCGTCAAGCCAGGTTCAAGCCGCCCGCTCGTCCCCGGGGCTGCGTTCGAAGTAGCGTTTGTACTCGCGACTGAACTGCGAGGAGCTCTGATACCCGACCCGATGGGCGACCTGCGCCACACCGAGGCCGTCGGCCAGCAACAATTGTTGCGCCTTGAGCAGACGCAGGCGCTTGAGGTATTGCACCGGCGACAGCAGGGTGACGCGCTTGAAATGCTCGTGAAAGGTCGACAGGCTCATATTCGCGCAACTGGCCAGGGTCTCGACGTTCAAGGGCTCGGTGTAATGGGCATGCAAAAGACCCAGGGACGCCGCGATCCGGGAAAAATGCCCCTGCTGCTCCACCAGCGCACGCAGCACTTCCGACTGCGGCCCGCGCAAGGCGGCGAACAACAACTCGCGCACCCGCGCCTCACCCATGACACGACACTCCAGCGGGTCCCGCAGGCAACGCAGCAAGCGTTCGACGCAACCGCGCATGCTGTCATCCAGCACCACCGAGGCCATGGATTCCGGGGTCTGGGCCGCCGCCGGGCTGTCATGGTTGAAGCCCATGGCCAAGACCAGCTCCCCCAGCACCGCCCGGTCGATAGCAACGGAAATCCCCAGCAGGGGCGCGCCATCACTGCCGGCAAAGGTCTCGCACTCGAAGGGCACCGAAAGGGCCTGGATCAGATAGTGTCCGGCGCCATATTCCAGGGTCCGCACCCCCAGGTAGGCCAGCTTGCTGCCCTGGACAATGATCATCAGGCTCGGCTCGTAGATCTGCGGACCACGGGCCACATCACAGCCGACGCGCAACACCTGCACGCCCGGCAACAGGGTCGGGACGAAGCCGTCACGGGTGGCCAGGGGCTCGATCAGCGCAACCAGGGGGGCATTGGCGTCCAGATGACGGGTCAACTGCATGGCAAAAACTTCACGGAAAAAGGGATGGGAACATCTTCGCAGGTCCGGGGACACAGGCGAATGGCGAAATCGCGATACCGGAGGAATAGGCAAGACACGCGGAGGAATCGCCATGGCCGTGTCCAGCTTCGACGCCGACAATGCATCGCCTCAACCGTCACAGCTTTGCGAGGCTCCTCATGTACACCGCCATCGGTTATGCCGCCCAGTCGCCAACCACGCCCCTCGCCCCCATGTCCTTCCAGCGTCGCTCGCCGCGACCTGACGATGTCGCCATCGAGATCCTCTACTGCGGCGTCTGTCACTCCGATATCCACCAGGCCCGCAACGAATGGGGCATTGCCGTCTACCCGTTGATGCCCGGCCATGAAATCGTCGGCAAGGTCACCGCCGTCGGCGCCAACGTTACCCGGCACAAGGTCGGCGACCTGGTGGGCGTCGGCTGCATGGTCGACTCCTGCCGTCATTGCGAAGCCTGCTCCGCCGATCTGGAGCAATACTGCCTGGAAGGCCCGACCATGACCTACGCCACCCCGGATCGGGTCGATGGCAGCAACACCATGGGCGGTTACTCCGACAGCATCGTGGTCAGCGAACACTTCGTCGTGCGCATTCCGGAAAAACTCGACCTGGCCAGCGCCGCGCCGATTCTCTGCGCCGGCATCACCACCTACTCGCCGCTCAAGCACTATGGCGTCAAGCCGGGGGACAAGGTCGGGATTCTCGGCATGGGCGGCCTGGGCCATATGGGCATCAAGTTCGCCAAGGCCATGGGCGCCGAAGTCACCCTGTTCACCCGTTCGGCGAGCAAGGCCGAGGAAGGTCGTCGCCAGGGCGCCGACCATGTGATCGTCTCCACCGATGCCGGGCAGATGGCCGCCGCCGCGGGCCGCTTCAACTTCCTGCTCGATACCATCCCGGTGCAGCACGACCTCAACCCCTACCTCGACACCCTGGCCTTCGACGGCGTGCATATCCTGGTGGGCCTGATCGAGCCGGTGGACCCGGCACTGCATGCCGCCAAGCTGGTGCTCAAGCGCCGGGTACTGGCCGGTTCGCTGATCGGTGGCATTGCCGAAACCCAGGAAGTCCTGGATTTCTGCGCCGAGCACGGCATCACCTGCGACATCGAGATGCTCGACATCCGCCAGATCAACGAGGCCTACAGCCGCATGATCGCCGGTGATGTGAAATACCGTTTCGTGATCGACATGGCGACCCTCAAGGCCTGATCAAGGCTGCGTGCGCCACGGCAGGAGCCGGTAAACCGGCTCCTGCCCCTCCCACCGGGCCTGCATCCACGCAACGGCCCCCATGCTATATTCGCGTCCCTTTCCGACCCACAGAAGGAATGCCGACGTGAACAAGAAGACCGGCATCAGAGCCCAGCAAGCCGACCAGACCCGCGCGCGTATTCTCAACGCGGCGGTGAAGGTGTTCACCCGCGACGGTTATTCCGGCGGCCGGGTCGAAAGCATCTCCCGCGAGGCCGAATCCAACGACCGCATGCTCTACTACTACTTCGGCAGCAAGGAACGCCTGTTCATTTGCGTGCTGGAACATATCTACGAGCAGTTCAACAAAGCCGAAAGCAAGCTCAAGCTGAACCTAGAGGAACCGCTGCAAGCCTTGCAGGACCTGGTGGCCTTCGTCTGGACCTACTACGTCAAGCACCCCGAATTCGTCGCCATCCTGAGCATCGAGAACCTGCACAAGGGGCGGCATGCGCAGCAGTCGGGTGAATTGCGCCGGCTTTCCGGTGAAGCGGTGGGCGTGCTGCGCCCGATCATCGAGGCCGGCCAGGCCAAGGGCATCTTTCGCCAGGACCTGGATATCAAACATGTGTACCTGATGATCGCCTCGCTCTGTTATTTCTATAACTCCAACCAGCACACCCTGAGCTCGTTCCTGGGGGAACCGCTGGCGGAGAAACGCCAGCAGCAGGACTGGCTGGCGTTTATCAGTGACCTGGTGGTGCGTGGGGTGCTGCGCCTGCCTTAAATTCTGCAAACCCCGCGGACCTGTAGGAGCCTGGCTTGCCAGCGAAGCTTTTAGCGGTCTTGAGGGCCTCTTCGCCGGCAAGCCAGGCTCCTACAGGGTTGTGGTGCTACAACGAATAGCGTTCATCAGTGAGTACCAGGATTCGCTCGAACATGGGCCACGGTCTTTTCCAAGCCCTGCCACGGCGGCGCCTCGCCGGCAAACCGACTGCGCAGATACGCCGCCAACTCCGCCACCTGGGTATCCGACAGGCTGTCCTTGAATCCCGGCATATAACCCAGATCCCGGGTCGCCGGATTCTGGATACCCTGCAAGATCACCTTGAGCAGATTGTCCGGCACATCGCTGTGCACATTGCTGTTGGTCGCCAGTGATGGGCTGACCCCAAACAACTTCGGCCCCAGCCCATCGGCGTGGCAACCCTGGCAGGAACCTTCGAACAGGCGCTGACCGTTACTCAGTGACAACTTCACCTCAGGCACCACCTTCTGCGCAGCGGCCACCGGCCGGGTCGCCTTCTCCACCACCTGCGCTTCAGCATCCGCCCCGTTCAGCGACGCCAGGTACACCGCCATCGCCCGCACATCCTCTTTCGGCAATTTCGCCAGCTCGGTGACCACCGGCCCCATCGGCCCCGTCGCCACGCCATGGGCATCGGAGTAACCGGTGCTCAGGTAGCTGAACAACTGATCCTCGGTCCACGGCGTCGGCGCCTTCGACAAGCCGTTCAACGCCGGCGCCTCCCAACCATCGACCATGGCCCCGGACAGAAACGCTGCCCCGCCCTTCTCCGCACCCAGAAGATTGCGCGGTGAATGACAAGCCGCGCAGTGCCCCAATCCGTTGACCAGATAAGCCCCACGATTCCATTGCTCGCTACGCTGGGGCTGCACCTGGATTTCCCCCTTGCGCAGGAACAGGGCATTCCAGCCGGCCATCAACGGCCGCTGGTTGAACGGAAACCCCATTGCATTGGCCTTGGCCGCCTGGCTGACCGGCGCCTGGGACATCAGGTAGGCATACAGCGCCTGCATATCGGCATCGTTGATATTGCGAAACGCCGTATAGGGAAACGCCGGATACAGATTGCGCCCGTCACGACCGATGCCGTCACGCATCGCCCGCTCGAAGGCCGGATACGACCAGCTGCCGATACCGGTCTTCACATCCGGGGTGATATTGCTGCTGTACAGCGTGCCGAACGGCGTCTCCATCGCCAGTCCGCCGGCATTGGTTACACCACCCGGCGCCGTGTGGCACACCGCGCAATCGCCGACCGCCGCCAGCAAGCGCCCGCGCTCAAGGGTTGCCGCCGACCAGGTCCCGGCACTGGGCGGGGCGATAGGCGCGATTTCCCCATGCCAGGGCCAGGCCGTGGCGGCCATGCCGAGCAGCGCGCCGAAGGCCGCGAACAACGAGCCGAACAACCATTTCGAACGTTTCTCCGGCGACTTCGGCGGATCCCCGGCGGTGCCGGCATTGAGCGCCTGCAACACCCGCTCGGGGGTAATCGGCAGTTCGCGAAAACGAATCCCGGTGGCATCGAAGATCGCATTGGCAATCGCCGCCGCGCTCGGCACCGAGGCCGATTCGCCGGCGCCCATGGGCGGCTCGCTCTGGCGCGGCATCATCAGCACATCGATCTGCGGCACCTCGGGAAAGGTCAGGATCGGATAACCGCCCCACTCCTTGCTCGTCACCGCCGACTCTTCAAAGGTCACCCGCTCCTTGAGCACCCGGCTGGTGGACTGGATCACATTGCCGTGAATCTGGTGCCGCACGCCGTCGGGGTTGATCATCATCCCCGAATCATGGCCGATCACCACCCGGGTGACCGAGACATCGCCGGTCTGCCGGTCCACCGCCACATCCGCGATCCAGGCCGCCCAGGCCGCGCCGAAGCCGGGAAACTTGCTGTGGATATAACGCGCATAGGCAAAGCCGCGACCGCGCAGCAGATGGTCTTCGTTCGGCGTTTGCATCGGCGCGGTGCGCGGGGTCCAGGCGGCCCGTTCGGCGGTGGATTTCACCAGGTCCACGGCCCGCTGGTCCGGCAGGTAACGCAGGCGATATTCCACCGGATCGACCCCGGCGGCGAAGGCCAGCTCGTCGATATAGGACTCATGGGCAAAGGTGTTGGGCAAGGCCGACACCCCGCGCATCCACGACGCCCGGACAATCGGCGACATGTCGTTGATGCTGACCCGCATATGTTCATAGGCATAAGGCGGGATCGAAGTGCGGTCGCCCATTTCGAACATTGCCGCCAGCGGCTCGACCCGCCCGGTCAGCAGCAAGGCCAGGGTCGGTGCGCCATTGGACGGGTAGCTGGTCTCGAAGTCGTAGGCCGCCACGCTGCCATCGGCATTCAGGCCGCCATCGATGTCCATCAATTGCGCCGTGCCCTTGGGTTCCCAGGCGTGTTCCTGGTCACGGGTCAGTTGCACCCGTACCGGCTTGCCCACGGCGCGGGACAGCAACAGGGCGTCGGCACAGACGTCATCGGCGCAGTTGCGGCCGTAACAGCCGGACGCCTCCATGCGGATGATCTCGATACGTTCTTCCGGGTACTCCAGCAGCCAGGCGAGGTCGGCCCGCAACAGGTGCGGATTCTGGCTGCCGGACCAGACCCGGATGCCCTCCTCGTGATAATCCGCCAAGCCACAGGACGGGCCGATGGAAGCATGCATCTGATAGGGCCAGAGGTAGGTGCGCGGCATGCGCTGGCTGGCGCCGGCGAGGGCCGCATCGACATTGCCCTGGTCCAGCACCGTACGCTTGATCCTTGGGTTGTCGCGGATCGCCTGCTCGACATCGCTCAGGTCCGGCAGCTTCTGCGTCCAGTCCTTCCAGCGTACCCGCAGTTCCCGCGCCGCCTTCGCCGCCTGTTCTTCACGCAACGCAACCACCCCGATAAAGTCGCGGATCACCACCACCGCGACGATCCCGGGGATATGGGCGATGGATGACTCATCGACCTCCAGCAGGCTGTTGCCGACAAAGTCGCCGCAATCGAAACCGGCATAAGGCGGGCGCACGACCCGACCATGGAGCATGTCCGGCACGCGCATGTCATGGACATAGATCAGCTCGCCGGTGGCCTTGGCCGGGATATCCACCCGCGCCGTGCCCTTGCCCACCAGCCGATAGTCTTCGGCCGGTTTGAGCGGCGCACCGCCGCTGATACGCAACTGGTCGTGCTCGCCCGCCACCAGTTCGCTGTAGCCCAGGGCCCGGCCATCCGGCGCCTTGACGATACCGCGTTCGACCCGCAGCGCCGCCACGTTCAGCGACCAGCGCCCGGCAGCCCGTTCCAGCAGGAAGCGCCGGGCTTCGGCCGCGGCGTTGCGCAGGGGAATCGCGGAGATCTGCAAGGTCGCGCTGGCAATGGTTGCGCCCTGGTTCGGCGCGCGCTCGGTGTCGCCGAGCACCATGCACACCTGCTCCACCTCCAGGTCCAGCTCCTCGGCGACGATCTGCGCCAGGGAGGTGCGAATACCGGTGCCCAGGTCCACATGGCCGTTGAAGGCATAGACGAGGCCATCGTCGTTGACCGCGATAAACAGCCCCAGCTCCTTGGGCAAGACCCGCGGCGTGCCGCCTTTGGCCACCGGCCCCGAGGGCGGCAGGATATCGTCGACGATCAGCAGCACGCCGGTCTTGGCCAGCCATTGGTCGCGGGTGGGGATGGCGTCGCTCATGGTCGTCGATCCTGGTTCAAGGCAATGGACGGGCGGCACGCAGCACCGCGCGAAGAATTTCGATATGGGTGCCGCAACGACAGAGATTGGCCGACAGTTCCTGGCGGATCTGCGCTTCGCTGGGGTGCGGGATACGGTCGAGCAAGGCCTTGGCGGTCATGATCATGCCGTTCAGGCAATAGCCGCACTGGGCCGCCTGCTCGTCGATAAAGGCCTGTTGCACCGGGTGTGGCGCCTCGCGGCTGCCGAGGCCTTCGAGGGTGACGATCTGCCGGTCCTCGGCGCCGGCCAGGGGAAACACGCAGGAGCGCGCGGCCACGCCGTCGACGATCACCGTGCAGGCCCCGCACTCCCCCAGGCCGCAGCCGTACTTGGGGCCGTTGAGCCGCAGGTCGTTGCGCAGCACCAGCAACAGCGGGGTATCGGCCATGGCCGTCACCGAATGGCGTTGGCCGTTGACCTCAAGGGCTACCGTGATTTCCTGCATCGTCATGGAATGCGCTCGCTTCATTTGATGAAGTAACTACTACATGAAAAGGGCATGGGTTGAGAACGATGTCTCCTGACGACACACTTTTTTCGATGAAGTGGTTACTACATGAAAGGAGAGCAAGAAGAGTGCCAGTTGGACTTTCAGGCGTCCGACCATGGCATTGGAGAAACACAAAACCTGTGGGAGCGGAGCTTGCCCGCGAAAGGGGGACACCGCGGTTCTTCAGCTAGACCGCGTCATCGTTCTTCGCGGGCAAGCTCCGCTCCCACACAGGCCCGCATCCAGAAAGGGTTACTCGTCGCGGTCGTCGATCATCTTGCGCAGCAGGAACAGCACCGCGACCTGTTCGGCGGGATTGAGGTTGCTCATGGTCAGTTCGCTGATCTTCGCCGCGCAGGGCACGGTCTGCTGCACCAGCCGGCTGCCGGCCTCGGACAAACCGACAATGACCTTGCGCCGGTCTTCCGGGTCCGGCTCCAGGGTGATCAACTCACGGGCCCTGAGCCGCTCGACGATACCGCGAATGGTCGCCTGGTCCACGGCGGTGGCCTTGACCAGTTCGGTCAGGGAGCTGGGGCCGTGATCGCGCACCGCGCACAGGGTGACGAACTGCACGGCGGTGAGCTGCGAGTCGCCGACATTCTGCTGGAAGATCGCCATATGCCGCTGGTAGGCCTTGCGCAGCAGGTGGCCGACTTGTTCGGAAAACACATAAGGGTTGGAATCAGGAGTATCCGGCACGGCAGGCTCGAAAAGGCGAGGGAGAATGGGCAGGCATGATGGACAGGTTGGGGGGCAGACTCAAGTGTGAGGTTGTCCGGCCCGGCCTCTTCGCGGCGGTGCGGCGATCCGACAAGCTCCGCTCCCACAGTACCGCGTCATACCTATCAGTATCGGTAGACACCCGAACTGTGGGAGCGGAGCTTGCCCGCGAAGGGGCCCGCAAGACCACCAAAAACCTCACTGACAGCCCCTTCACCCCAGACTCAGCGCGCCCGCGACGCCTCCGGCGCCACCACATCACCGCCGATCACCACCGCCTGGTCATCCAGGTATACATCGCAATGGCGCAGCGGAATGTCCATATGGCACGGCGTCTTGCGCGTCCCGCCGACCTCGGTATTCGGCCCGGTGGAGAACAGGAAGTTGCCATAGAACGCCCGGGCATCCATACACATGCCGTCGTTCTTGTCGTGCAACCCCATCGCCGTCCACTGCGCCCGTGGCTGCAGCCCCCAGCCGATATGGGAGATGCCGTACACCTCGGGATCATTGAAATACTTCATGTAGTCGCGCAGGTACTCGGCCTCGAAACCACCGTGGATCGAGGTGATAAAACCCTTCTCGACCTCCAGGGTGATCTTCTCCCGGGTATAGGTCTTGAACGGCAGCAGGATATCGCCGACATCCAGTACCAGCACGCCCTCGGCGGTTTCTTCGTTCGGCCAGGAGAACAGAAAGCCGCTCGGCCAGTGATCCCAACGCCCCGGCTCATCGGCGAAACCATACTCGGTCACCGACGGATACTGCCCCAGCGCCGCGCGGAAATCGCTGCCGGCGCGGGAGGTCACATGGATCGAACGGGCCTTCTTCAACAGCTCTTCCGCCGCCAGCACCCGCACCTTGTCGGCCTCGGTCGGCAGCATCCGCGCCAGCACTTCCGGCGGCTCCACCGCCAGCAGGATGCGCGTGCCGGTCTTGAGGATCTGCTCCTGTTCCGGCGAGTGCAGCAGCATCATGGTGTCGACGATCAGATCCGCCGCTTCCAGCGCCCGCTGCGCGGCGATATTGCCGGTCAGCGCGGTGTCGCCACAGTAGGCGGTCATATCGTTGCCCATGGCCGTCGGGTGGTTGAACGACGGCAATTCCACCGCGTACACCTTGGCCCCCAGGCGCTGCGCCGCCTCCATCGCCGAACGCACGGTGCGCGGATCGGAGTAATGACTCTTGAGCACCGCGACACTCTGGGTCGAGTCGACTTTCGACAGCTTCAACACGTGTTCGAACATCTGCGTCAGTTCGCAATCACTTACCGGCATTTTCCTCTCTCCTCTTCGCTCGCGCTGCACCAAGTCGAGGCGCGACGCTTCAGTCTAGTGCGTTTTTATAGCGTATACGCCATTTATCATCGATAAGACCTGAATTCACAGCGCTCTGCAAGCAGTAGACCAAAACGTTACAAACTCACACACACCCAACAAAATAAGGTTACTTAGCGTTACCAGAGGCTAAAACCGGTAAAAATTTAATTTTTACAGAGGCGCTAGTCTTTTTAAAAAAAGAGCGTATACACTTTAAAAACCCGGTGGCCGAATCCGCCACCCCACACTCGGAACGAGGAGCAAGCCCCATGGCAAGCACGCAAAAAATCGCCATCGTCGGCGCGGGCCTGGGTGGCGCCGCCGCCGCCACGCTGTTGCAACAAGCTGGATTCGACGTGTCGATCTACGAGCAGGCCCCGGAGTTTTCCCGCCTGGGCGCCGGGATCCACATGGGTCCGAATATCATGAAGATCTTCCGCCGCATGGGCATCGAGCAGCAGCTCGACCAGATGGGCTCGCACCCGGATCACTGGTTCAGTCGCGATGGCATGAGCGGTGACTATCTGTCGCGCATTCCCCTGGGCGAGTTCGCTCGCAAGGAATACGGCGCCTCCTATGTCACCGTGCACCGTGGCGACCTGCATGCCTTGCAGATGTCGACGATCAAGCCCGGCACCCTGCACTTCAACAAGCGCCTGGAGAAGATCGAAGACACCGGCGACCAGGTGCGCCTGAGCTTCACCGACGGCACCACGGCCAGCGCCGATATCGTTATCGGCGCCGACGGCATCAATTCGAAGATCCGCGAGGAACTGCTGGGCCACGAAGCACCGCTGTACAGCGGCTGGGTCGCCCACCGCGCGCTGATCACCCGCGACAAGCTGGCCCGCTACGACCTCAACTTCGAGGACTGCATCAAGTGGTGGAGCGAGGACCGGCACATGATGGTCTACTACACCACCGGCAAACGCGATGAGTACTACTACGTCACCGGCGTGCCACACCCGGAGCTGGACTTCGAAGGCCCGTTTGTCGACAGCAGCCGCGAAGAGATGTTCGAAGCCTTCCAGGGTTACCACCCCACCGTGCAGGCGCTGATCGAATCCACCGACACCGTGACCAAATGGCCGTTGCGCAATCGCAATCCGCTGCCGCTGTGGAGCCGTGGTCGCCTGGTGCTGCTGGGAGATGCCTGCCACCCGATGAAACCGCATATGGCCCAGGGCGCCGGCATGGCCATCGAAGACGCCGCCATGCTCACCCGCTGCCTGCAGGAAACCGGCCTCGGCGACCACCGTACCGCCTTCGAACTCTATGAAGCCAACCGCAAGGAGCGCGCCTCGCGGGTCCAGGCGGTCTCCAACGCCAACACCTGGCTGCGCACCCAGGAAGATCCGGCCTGGGTCTACGGTTACGACCTCTACGCCCAGGTGCTGAAATCGGGGGTGGCGGCGTGAGCACTTTCGTCCACGGCGGCAACGTCCAGGCCAACGGTATCCGCCAGCACTACCTGCGGTATGGCGGCACGGGCCCGGCGCTGATCCTGATCCCCGGCATCACCAGCCCGGCGATCACCTGGGGCTTCGTTGCCGAACGCTTCGGCCGGCACTTCGATACCTATGTGCTGGATGTCCGCGGACGCGGCCTTTCATCCAGCGGTCCGGAACTGGACTACAGCGCCGAGACCTGCGCGAGCGATATCGCCGCCTTTGCCGCCGCCCTGGGCCTGGACACCTACCATCTGGTCGGCCACTCCATGGGCGCGCGCTTTGCCGTGCGCAGTGCCGTGCTCAGCCCCGCCGGGGTCAAGAGCCTGGTGCTGATCGACCCGCCGGTGTCCGGTCCGGGTCGTCGCGAGTACCCGAGCAAGCTGCCCTGGTACGTCGACTCGATCCGCCAGTCGCTGATCGGGATGGACGCCGAGGCGATGCGTGCCTTCTGCGCCACCTGGACCCCGGAGCAACTGCAACTGCGCGCCGAATGGCTGCACACCTGCTACGAACCGGCCATCGTCAGGGCGTTCAACGACTTCCATACGGTGGACTTCCACCAGGACCTGCCTCGGCTCACGGCCCCCGCCCTGCTGTTGGTGGCCGGTCGCGGCGGCGTGATCCTGCCGGAGGACGAAGCCGAAATCCGCGCGCTGCAACCGGGCATCCAGGTCGCCCACGTGGCCAATGCCGGCCACATGATTCCCTGGGACGACCTGGACGGTTTCTTCGCTGCCTTCGGTGACTTCCTCGGCGTGAGCCTGACTTGAACCTGAACCTGTGGGAGCCTTGAGATGAGCGAACAAAGCGCCAATGACAATTACCAGGGCGTCTGGGGCCAGCGGATCGGCTTCGGCCAGAAACCGGCCCTGCTGATGATCGATTTCATGCAGGGCTACACCACCGAGGGCGCGCCACTGTTCGCCCCTGGCGTGGTCAGCGCCGTGGCCGAAAGCGTCGAGCTGCTGGACTGCGCGCGGCAGCATGGAGTTACGGTGGTGCACACCAATATTCGCTACCATCCGGGGCATTTCGCCGATGGCGGCATCTGGGTGCGCAAGGCGCCGGTGATGAAGGACATGGTCGAAGGCAATCCGTTGGCGGCCTTCTGCGAAGCGGTGTTGCCGCTGCCGTCGGAAGTGGTCATCAGCAAGCAATACGCCAGTGCGTTTTTCGGCACCAGCCTGGCCTCGCAGTTGCACGCCCAGGGCATCGACACCGTGGTGCTGGCCGGTTGTTCCACCAGCGGCTGCATCCGCGCGACGGCGGTGGATGCCGTGCAGCACGGGTTCAGGACCATCGTGGTACGTGAATGCGTGGGTGACCGCCATCCGGCGCCCCATGAAGCGAATCTGTTCGACATCGACAGCAAGTACGGCGATGTCGTCAGCAAACAGGAAGCGATCTCGAAGTTCCAGGGAGCTTGACCGCAGAACCGTGCCACAGAGCATGGTCGCGTAAAAAACTGAGCGTCGCCTCCGTGCGGAGCGTGACGCCCAGTCTTCTGACACTGCCTTTGGAAGCCGCCTTTACCGCGCTCCAGAGTGCTGGAAAAAGCGGCTGTAATAAAAACCATAAGTCACCGCCAGGAGACAACCAATGCCCATTGCGAATGCAACATCAGCGACCTCGGTCGCCGACCCGACCCAAGCGCTTTACCACAAGATCACCTGGAAACTGATCCCGTTCCTGTGTTTCTGCTACCTGGCCGCGTACCTCGACCGGATCAATATCGGCTTCGCCAAACTGCAGATGCTCGACCAGCTGCACTTCAGCGAAACCGCCTTCGGCCTCGGTGCCGGGCTGTTCTTCGTCGGTTATATCCTCTTCGAAGTACCGAGCAACCTGGTACTGGAAAAGGTCGGGGCGAAAATCTGGATCGCGCGGATCATGATCACCTGGGGCCTGCTCTCGGCCTGCACCATGCTCGTAACCTCGACCACCCAGTTCTACATCCTGCGTTTCCTCCTCGGCGCCGCCGAAGCCGGCTTCCTGCCGGGCGTGCTGTTCTACCTGACCACCTGGTTCCCGACCCATCGACGCGGGCGGATCATCGCCCTGTTCATGATCGGCCTGCCGCTCTCCAGCGTTATCGGCGGACCGTTGTCGGGCTGGGTCATGGGTCACTTCGACCAGGTCAACGGTCTGCGCGGCTGGCAATGGCTGTTCCTGATCGAAGCCGTGCCCAGCGTGTTGCTCGGCATCCTGACCTTCTGGGCATTGCCGAACCACTTCCGCCAGGCCAAATGGCTCAATGAAGAAGAAAAAGCCGTCCTCGAAAGCGAACTGAAAAACGACGAGGCCAGCAGCCCCGACAGCAAGCAGCACTTTCGCGACGGTTTCTTCAACCTCAAGGTCTGGATGCTCGGCGGTATCGACTTCTCGATCCTGCTCAGCGCCTACGCCATGGGCTTCTGGATGCCGACTTTCATCCGCAATGCGGGGATCACCGACACCTTCCATATCGGTGTACTGACCGCCCTGCCAAGTGTCGCCGCCCTGCTCGGCATGCTGCTGATCGGCGCCAGTTCCGACAAGCATCGCGAACGCCGCTGGCACATCATCGTGCCGTTTTTCGTCGGCGCCGTCGCCATGGCCACCAGCACCTTCTTCACCCATAACGTGGTGGCGACGGTGGCCCTGTTCGCCATTGCCTCGGCGGCGATCATCGGCGCGGTGCCGGTGTTCTTCAGCCTGCCGGCAACCTTCCTCAAGGGCACCGCGGCGGCCACTGGCTTTGCCCTGGCCTGCTCGCTGGCGAACATCGCCGGGCTGGTCAGCAACTCGCTGATGGGCGTGGCCATCGACCTGACCGGCAGCAGCGCCGGAGCCCTCTGGTTCTTCGCCGGCTGCCTGATCCTGAGCAGCTTCCTGGTGATCGCCCTGCCGGCAAAACTGGTCAATCGTTAAGTAACCACTTACCTGCCGATGGCCTTTCCAGGCGTCGGCAGGCATGCTGGATTACCGCAATACAACAACAACTCATTGGGGCACATCACCATGCAACGCTTTCTCAAGGGCTGCGCGCTGGCGCTGGCTGTCGGCCTGTCCGCCGGCTCGCTGCAAGCGGCTGAAAAAGTCATCATCGACACCGATTTCAACGTACTGAACGACGACGGCCAGGCCTTTATCATGCTGGCGCAACTGCATGCGCAGAAGAAGATCGACCTGCTGGGCATGACCCTGGTCAGCGGCAATGCCTGGGTCGACCAGGAACAGGTCGACGCGCTCAAGGCGGTGGAACGCATGGGGGTGGAAAAGGAGATCGGCGTCTACTCCGGCGCGGCCTATCCGCTGCTGCATGACTTCGCCACTTATCCACAGGAGCAGGCGATGTTCGGCGCCGGCTGGCCCGGGGCATTCAAGAACCCGCGGCCGACCTCGGCTTCGCAATTGGTCGCGCCGCCCGATGGCCTCGCGACCCATACCAAGCTGCGCAGCGAAACCGCGCCGCAGTTCATTATCGACAGCGTGCGCAAATACCCCCATGAAGTGACCTTGCTGGCCATCGGTCCGCTGACCAACCTGGCCCTGGCAATCCGCCAGGCGCCGGATATCGTGCCGCTGATCAAGCGCATCGTGTACATGGGCGGCGCCATCGAGATTCCCGGCAATACCACGCCGGCGGCGGAGTTCAACTGGTGGTTCGACCCGGAGGCGGCGAAGATAGTCCTGCGCTCGTCGATCGAACACGTGATCTTCCCCAACGATGTCTGCGAGAAAGTCACCTTCGATGCTTCTGTCTACAACCGGGTGATTGCGGCCAAGGGCGCGGTGCCGGAGTTGTACAAGAGCGTGTTCGGGCCAGAGTTCGCCAAGAACCCGGGCTATCACAGCTTTACCTGGGACAGCCTGCCGGCATTGTTCCTGGCCGAACCTGAGATCGTCACCGAGTCCCGTGATATGTGGATCGATGTCGACACCCATTTCGGTCCGGACTACGGCCGCGCGCTGGGCTACAAGAAGAGCCCGCCAGTGGGGACGCAGAAAGCCAAAATCGTGTTCGCGGTGGACCAGAAGAAATTCTGGAACGACTACGTCTCGCTGGTGACCTTGCCGACGCCGGTGAAAAAACCCTGAGGTCAGCGGCGCCAGATAGACCGCTATCGCCAGCAAGCCGGCTCCCACAGAAGAGCAACGGTGAACGCTCCATCGGAGTAGGCACAGACCTCTGTGGGAGCTGGCTTGCCAGCGATGACCGCGCAGCGGTCGCCATTCAGAACCGCACGTCAACCGTGTTCAGCACCCGCACAAACGCCCCGTTCAAGGTCGCGTTGTGATGCTCGACAATCGCCCTGGCCGACAACCCGGGTGTTTCCATGCAGGTATGGGCATCCCCCACCAGCACCGCCTCGAAACCCAGATCCCGCACCAGGCGGCTGGTGCTGTCGACGCAATACTGAGTCTTCATCCCGACGATCACCAGGCGCTGCACACCGGCATCATCCAACTGCTCGGCCAGCCCGGTATTGAAGAAACAACTGGGGCGCGTCTTGTCGACCAGACGATCCACCGCGGGATCCACCCGCAACTCCGGCACCAACTGCCAGGGCGCACTCCCCGCCGCAATCGGCGAGCCTTCAGGGCCGGTATGCCGGACCGCAAAAATCGGCGCACCGGCCTGCCGCGCCGCGCCAATCAGCTGATTGATATTCTCCAGCACCCGCTGCCCTTCCCAGGGCTGGTCGGGACCGTGGAACAGACCGACCTGCATATCGATGATCAACAGGGCCGAACGCTGTGCATTGTCTGCTTGCATGGGGTGTTTCTCCTTCCGTGTGATGCCAGCAAAGACCCAGAAACCAAAAGGCCCCGTCCATTGCTGGCGGGGCCTGGGTTCGCTGCGTTTACCGACTCACGCACCGACCTCACGCCCGCCATAGGCGGTCGTGGTGGTCTGGGTGAGGTTCAACGGATTCCGGTTCATGGGCTCGATCATGCTACGGTCGGTTCGAGCCTGGCAACCCCGTCATCGAAAAAGACAACAGCGCGCAGCCTCAGAAGCGCAACCGCCAGTGCCCGTTACGGCGCAGGTCGACCACGGATAAGGGCTCGATATCGATCGAATTGAAGGAGGTGGGCCCGGCCCCCAGCGCGTGCAGCAGTGCCGCGCGGATCACGAAGGGGTGGGTCACCACGATAAAATGCCCTTCCTCGCGAAAACCCTCGAGCCAGGTCCCGACCCGGGCACACAACGCCGCCACCGACTCACCCGCCGGCGGGATCTGCGTCGGGTCCGAGGTCCAGGCCGCGAGCAATTCTGGTTCGCTCTCGAGCAAATCCGTCAGCATGACACCCTGCCATTCGCCGACATCCAGGTCTCCCAGTTCCGGGACGATCT
Organism: Pseudomonas gingeri; assembly: GCF_013385425.1. Lineage (GTDB taxonomy): Bacteria > Pseudomonadota > Gammaproteobacteria > Pseudomonadales > Pseudomonadaceae > Aquipseudomonas > Aquipseudomonas gingeri_D. The sequence continues at coordinate 32,454 of NZ_JACAQA010000006.1, forward strand.
CGACCTCCGCCCCCAGGGCCTCGGCGGTCTGCCAGGCGCGGGTTTCCGGGGCACTGAGGATGCGCACCGGTTTCTTCAAACGCGCCGCCAGCTCGGCCGCCTTGAGCAAGCCCTTGGGCTCCACCGGTTCGTCCAGCGGAAAACGCCCCAGGCGCTGGGCCTCGGTGCGGGCGTGGCAAACAAAGCTCAAACGAATCGACATAAGGGTGTGTTCCGAAAGGCAGTCCGTGTCGTGGCTCAACATACCGGGAAGTCACTCAGCCGGGATTGCAAGTATCGCTCAAGCGAACAAAGGCTCAAATGCGACGTTCGGCTGCAGAGCGAGCTAGTATAGTCAGCTCACTTGATCCCACGAGGAACTGATCGATGCCTGTTGTCGTCCCGCTCAAGAAAACCCTCGGCGCCCTGCTCCTGCTGGTCGGCCTGGCCGGTGCGAACAGCGCCTTCGCCCATGCCCACCTGAAAAGCGAAACCCCGGCCAAGGATGCCACCGTCAGCGCCCCGGCCGAATTGCGCCTGGTGTTCAGCGAAGGGGTTGAAGCCAAGTTCACCAAAGTCGAACTCAGCAGCGCCGATAAAGCGGTCACGCTGAAAAGCATCGCCACCGATCCGTCCGACAAGAAAACCCTGATCGTTACCCCTGCGGCTCCTCTCCCGCCTGGCCAGTACAAGGTCGTGTGGCACGCAGTGTCGGTCGACACTCACAAGAGCGAAGGCAACTACAGCTTCACGGTGGGCAACTGAGTCTATGCAGAACGCCATGGTCCTGTGCCGCTTCCTGCATTTCGCCGTGGTGTTGTCGTTGTTCGGGGCCTGCCTGTTCAGGCCCTGGCTGATCGGCAGCGCGGCCAGCCCGGCACTCGACCGGGGGCTGCTCGAAATCAAGCGCTGGCTGGCGCTGCTGGGGTTGCTCAGCGCCGGCGGCTGGTTGCTGCTGACCACCGCCACTATGACCGGCGACTGGGCCGACGCCCTGAATCCCGCCACCCTGCAGTTGGTCCTGGGCAAGACCTTTTTCGGTCAGGTCTGGAGCTGGCACCTGGGCTTGTCCCTGTTGCTGGTGATCAGCCTGTTGGCCAACGCCCGCCCGGCCATCAACCTGCTGCTCGGTTTCCTGCTGCTGGCGACCCTCGCCCCGGTCGGCCACGGCGCCATGCTCGACGGCCTCGACGGTCGCTTGCTGATGCTCAACCAGTTCATCCACCTGAGCGGGGTCGGTGCCTGGGTCGGCGGCTTGATGTTGCTCGCCCTGATGCTGAGCAAGCCGGCGGAACATGACATCAAGCGGGTCCTGCGACGGTTCGGCGACCTCGGTTACCTGCTGGTCGCCGTGATTATCGCCACAGGTCTGATCAATGTGCGGGTACTCACCGGAGCCCTCTGGCCGACGCCACTGTTCAGCGGCTTCGCCCTGATCCTGCTGATCAAGGTGCTGATGGTCGCGCTGATGCTGGGATTGGCCCTGTTCAACCGGGTGATGAGCCCTGGCGGGCGTTTCAGCGTCTTGCGCACCAGTGTGACGGTCGAATGGCTGCTCGGCCTGGGGGCGATTCTCGCGGTATCGCTGCTGGGCACTTTGCCGCCGATGCTGATGGACTGAGCCCCCCCGGGCTGGCTGGCGAACAGCGTAAACCCGTCCGGACTTTCATACTCCCGTTCGCAAAAAAACCTGGCTCATCTAATCATCTATATGAATCCATCAGGTATATTCCTTCCAACCGCGTAACAAAATAATACAAGAAGGGGTTCCCGTTGGATCTTTCACATGCCGCGTGGCTTGCCCACGACACCCGTCTGATCGTCTGCTGCCTGCTGGCCATCGCCACCATCATCGTGCTGATCAGCCTGACCAAACTGCCGCCCTTCCTGTCCATCCTGATCGGCACCTTCGTCGCCGGGATCGGCGCCTCGCTGCCCCCTGAAGAAGTGGCCAAGGCGTTCAGCAAGGGCGCCGGCAGCCTGCTCGGCGAAGCCGGGATCATCATTTCCCTGGGCGCCATGCTCGGCGCGCTGATGGCCGAGTCCGGGGCCGCCGACCGCATTGCCTCGACCCTCCTGCGCCATGCGCGGGGCAAGGCCCTGCCCTGGGTCATGGCAATGGTCGCGATGATCATCGGCCTGCCGCTGTTCTTCGAAGTCGGCCTGGTGCTGATGGTGCCGATCATCTTCGTGATCGCCCGCCAGTCCGGCCAGCCGCTGCTCAAGGTGGCGATCCCGGCCCTGGCCGGCATGACCACCCTGCATGCGCTGATGCCGCCCCATCCGGGCCCGTTGATCGCGGTCAGCGCCTTGCACGCCGACCTCGGCATGACCATGTTGCTGGGCTTTTGCATCGCGGTGCCGGCGGTGATCCTCGCCGGCCCGCTCTATGGTATCTGGTTGTCCAAACGCCTGGATGTGAAGGAGCCGGCGGAAATCGGCGCCTTGTTCACCGCCAAGGTCGAGACCCGGCGCAAGCCGAGCTTCGCCATTTCACTGTTGATCATCCTGCTGCCGGTACTGCTGATGCTCGGCAGCACCCTGGCCAAGGTCGCCATGGCGCCGCAAAGCAACCTCGCCATCACCCTGAAGTTTCTCGGCGAACCCTTGATCGCCCTGGGCCTGGCAGTGATCGCGGCGGTGATCTGCCTGGGCTGGTCCATCGGCATGGCCCGCGACCAGGTCGGCAGCGTGCTGCGCAAAAGCCTCGGGCCGATTGCCATGCTGCTGCTGACCATCGGCGCCGGCGGCGGCCTGAAACAGACCCTGCTGGAAGCCGGCATCAGCGACACCATCAGCAAGGTCGCCACCGGCGCCAACCTGTCCTACGTCCTGCTGGCCTGGCTGATTGCCGTGGCCTTGCGCCAGGCCACCGGTTCGGCGACCGTGGCGACCACCACCACGGCGGGTATTCTCGCGCCGCTGATGGCCGGCCTGGCAACCACCCAGGCCTCGCTGGTGGCCCTGGCCATCGGTGCCGGTTCGGTGTTCTTCTGCCACGTCAACGACGCCGGCTTCTGGATGGTGCGCGAGTACTTCGGCTTGCAGCTCAAGCAGACAATCTGGGTCTGGTCGGTGTTGCAGACCATCGTTTCAGTGGTCGGGCTGATTGGCACGCTGCTGTTGTGGCAGTGGTTTAAATAAACTGCCGTAATCCATTTGGTAAGCCTGAACAGGATCCCTTGTAGGAGCGGCTTGTCGGTTCGCCGCACCGCCGCGAAAGGGCCCTCAAGGCCGCCAAAAGCTTCGCGGGCAAGCCCTGCTCCTACAGGTTTCGCGGCGCATTCAAATTCGCGGTGTTTCAGGATCCCCGCTCAGTCCTGCGAATAGGCAAAGTTCTTCAACACCTCACCATCCATCCGGTAGCGCACCCATTCACTCTGGGGTTGCGCACCGATGGACTCGTAGAAGCGAATCGCCGACTCGTTCCAGTCCAGCACACTCCACTCCAGGCGCCCGCAATCATTGGCACAGGCGATCTGCGCCAAGTGCCGCAACAGCTTCTTACCGGCGCCGGCACCGCGTTGTTGCGGTGAAACATAGAGGTCTTCCAGGTACAGGCCATTACGCCCGAGCCAGGTGGAGTAGCTGAAGAAAAACACCGCAAAACCGACCGGCTCGCCATCACGCAGGCAGATCAGGCCATGGGCCGTGGCACCTTCGCCAAACAGGCTGCGCTCGATGTCGACGACGCTGGCGATCACTTCATGGCGGGCCCGTTCGTACTCGGCCAGTTCAGTGATGAAGGCCAGGATCTGCGGCGCATCGCTGGGCCGGGCTTCGCGTATTTCAAGGGACATGGGCGCTTCCAGAGTCGGTGAAGTCGCCCATGCTATGCGGATTGTGCGACGGTTTGAATCACTATTGCTCGAGGCCCGGTTGTGCCAGGTACAGCACTTCATACGCCTTACCCGCGCGATGGCGGTCAGGCTCGGACGACGACAGGGTGATCCGGATCAACTGCCAGGCCGCCGTATCCAGCGCGAGGAACACCGCCACCGTGTCGTCCTGACGAACGATGGCCTGGTTACGCTCCACCTCCTCGGCCAGCAACCGCACTCGATCCGCTTGCGCATCGAACGGCAAGGTTTCGCGATACAGCGCCCGGGCCTGCGGCGCACTGCCCAGCTGCAGATCCAGCGGCAACCAGGCCTCGATATCCGGACGACCGAATGAGTCGATCACCCGCTGGAAACGCTCGTCCATCAGAAAGCCCGCAGCGGCGCTCGGATCGGCCCAGAGGTACACCGACGAATACAGATTGGCCTGGGCCCCGAAGACCCCGCGCTCCTCGGCGATAAAAGCCTTGAAGACCAGCCCCTGGGTATCGTCCCAGAGCGGCCCCAACTCGCTGGCCCGGCGGCGGATCAAGCCCATGTCATAGTTGGCGGGCAAGCGGTGTGAATACTGTTTGGCAAACATGACGACACTCCTGTGGGAAAAGGTTATCGAGAACCTGGAGCCAGCTTGCGCAAGATCGATAATTACAACAAGATATCTATAAATATATGTGTGATAAGAGATAGATATGACTGAAGCCGTCAAGCCTCTCGATATCGACACTGTCCAGGCCTTTGTGCTGATTGCCGATTTCGCCAGTTTCACCCGCGCGGCCCAGGCGCTGGACACCTCCCAGGCGGCCATCAGCCTGAAGCTCAAGCGCCTGGAAGAACGTCTCGGCTACCGCTTGCTGGAGCGCACACCCCGCCATGTGCGGCTGTCGCCTTCGGGTGAACAATTTATCCACGCCGCCCGCGCGTTGCTCCAGGCCCACGAACGGGCGCTGGGGGATATGAGCGCCACACCCAATCGTCGCCTGATCATCGGCATCAGCGACCATGTCGCGGGACCGGACCTGCCGACCCTGCTGAGTCGCCTGGCGCACTACGATCCCCTGCTGATCATCGAGGTGCGGATCGCCTCGTCCCGGGACCTCGGCGCGGCCTTCGATCGTGGCGAGCTGGACGCCGCCATCGTGCGCAGCGAAGGCGACCGTCACGACGGCGAGGTGCTGGTGGTGGAGCGCTTCGGCTGGTTCGCCGCACCCACCTGGCAACACACCCCCGGCAGCGTCCTGCGCCTGGCGACCATGGCCGCGCCCTGTGGCGTGCGGCATCTGGCGGTGCGGGTGCTGGATGATGCGGGCATCCCCTGGACCGAAGTGTTTATCGGCGGCGGCGTGATGGCGGTGGGCGCGGCGGTCAGTGCCGGGCTCGGCGTGGCGGCGCTGGCCAAACGGGTGGCACCGGCCGGCGCGATCGAAGTCGGTGAGCAACTCGGGCTGCCGGCGCTGCCGATCACCGAAATCATCCTGCATGCGCGTCCCACGGACTCTCGTTCTCAGGAAACCTTGCGAGCGCTGAGTGCTGCATTTCGTGGGGTACTGGAGCGCTAGTCGATCATGACTTCCAGGCGGCGTAACGACCTGGACAATTATGGAAACAAATCGGCCGGGCTCCCTTTGGGGGCCCGGCCGAATTCGTTAAGCGACAACCTGAACTAGATCAGCAGGAACAACGCCAGCAAACCACCGAAGATCGCCCACTTCTCCAGGTAGTAGCGGGTGCGGTTGGTTTTCTTCAAGGCCTTGCCCCGCAGGCGAATGCCGTAGATCTTGGTGAAGAACTTGTTGATCCCACCGGTCTTGTCGTTCGCATCATTCGGCGAAGCGGCGGCGGACATCACATTACGACTGAACCAGCGGTTGAACGCCGTCGCCCAGCGATATTTCAACGGGCGCTCGACATCGCAGAACAGGATCACACGGTTCTGGTCGGTCTTGTTTTCGGCGTAGTGGATAAAGGTCTCGTCGAACATAACCGGCTCGCCATCGCGCCAATGGTAGTCCTGGCCATCGACGTTGATGTAGCAGCCCGGATCGTTCGGCGTTTCCAGGCCCAGGTGGTAGCGCAAGGAACCGGCGTAGGGGTCGCGGTGGCGAACCAGGCGCGAACCCGGCGGCAACTCGGCGAACATCGCTGCCTTGATGCTGCCGATGCTGTTGAGCAGCTCCGTGGTGCGCGGGCACAGCTCGACGGCGGAAGGATGGTTGTCGCCATACCACTTGAGGTAGAAACGCTTCCAGCCAGTCTTGAAGAAGGAGTTGAAGCCCACGTCGTTGGGCGTCTCGGATTTCTTGATCTCACCGGCGCGCAACAGGGCCAGGGCCTCGGTGCGGATTTCCTGCCAGTTGTCCTGCAGCGGCTTGAGCTCTGGAAAGCCGGCCGGGTCCAGGTACGGACGGCTCGGTACCTTGGAGAACAGGTAGAGGAAGCAGTTGATCGGGGCGAGGAAAGTCGAGTGGTCACTCAATTGCCGGCCCAGCTTGTGCCGGACCTTGCCGCGCAGGTGTACGTACGCGATGGACAAGACGTAAACAGCGATAATGATGAGTTTCACGGGCGTCGTCACAGAAGTCGAAAGGACACGCTACCTTTCATGCATCTGGTGGCCCGGTGCACACGGCCGGGGTCCAGAGGTCGCAAAGGTAGCCAACGCACTAGGGTAGAACAGCTGGCGTATGGGTTTCCAGTGTTTCGTCTTCCGGGTTAAAGCAAAACCACTATCTGTTACAGGATTTTCTTACAGCTTCACTGGTGCACTCCATCCCTGTAGGAGCCGGCTTGCCGGCGATGGCGATCCACGGAGCGCCACCAAAATCCCGCCTGCCGGCGGATCGCGAGCAAGCTTGCTCCTACAGGAGCCGGATTCAGCCGTTCGCCAGCATAGTATCCACTTCTTGCTTCCCGGGCGAGGTGGCCGGCCCCCAGCGTGTAACCGCCAGGGCCGCCGCCGCATTGGCGCGGCGAGCCGCCTCGACGGCATCCAGCCCCGCCGCCAGCCCGGCGAGGAATACACCGGCATGGGCATCGCCCGCGCCGTTGCTGTCCACCGCCTGTACCTTGAAACCAGGCACATGCCGGTGCTCCCCGACCCGACTGACCCAACAACCGTTCGGGCCATCGCGAACCACCAGCAGCGCACCGTCGGCCAAACGCCCGGTCAGATTGTCGAGGGAACCGGCAATATCCGCCGCGCCGGTAAAACGCAGGGATTCGACACTGTTACTGGTCCAGATATCGATACGCGGCAACAAGGCCGCCATGGGGGCTGCATCCGGCGAGTTGACCAACGGACCCGGATCGAACACCACCGTCACCGCCTTCGGCAAGGACAACACCCATTCCAGCAGCGCCGGTGCCTTGTCCGGATATTGCAGGCTGTAGCCACTGACATAGACGTAATCGTCGGTTTGCACCGAGACCCGCGCCAGCTCTTCAGCCGAGACACCGCCTTCGGCTCCGATATAGGAAATAAAGGTGCGCTCGGCGCTGGCCTCGGTCAGCGACACGCAAAGCCCGGTGTCCTTCGCACCATCGCGCTCGAGGGCGATCTCGACCCCCTCCGCCGCCATCGCCTGGCGGGCGATGTCGCCGAAGCGCCCGTTACCGTGGCGCCCGAGGTAGACCACCGGCAGGCCATTGCGCCGGGCCGCGGCCATGACGTTAAAACCCGCACCGGCTTCAAAGCTGGCGGCATTCGCCAGCACGTCGCCGCCGGTCGCCGGCAGCTGGTCGAGGGACATGACCAGGTCAACCATGACCTGGCCGGTATGCATCAGTCTAGCCATTGGCATTCTCTACAAAGGCCGCACGACGATCCGCCGCGCCGCCGAGCACGGCGTAAATACCGCCGGCAACCAGGAAGGTGACGATCCAGCCCAGGCCGTTGTGGCCCAGCCAGGAATCGGAGAGGAAACCACGGAACCAGGTGGTCTCGGCGGTGGTGCCGATGGTGGTGAAGCTGAAGCCCAGGACAATCGCCACGGCCCAGGCACCGAAGGCGCGCCATTCGATGCCGCCGCTATACCAGTAGGCGCTGGTCGGACTGACGTCCAGCAGGTCCTTGGGGCTGTAGTACTGGCGATGCACCAGGTCGACCACGAAGATCCCGACCCAGGCGGTGATCGGCACCGCCAGCAGCGAGATGAAGGTGATGAACGGGCCGTAGAAGCTGTCGGCGATCAACATGAAGTAGATGGAGCCGACAAAGATCGCGACGATATCGACGATCACCGCATGCACGCGCTTGACCTTCAGGCCCAGGGTCAAGGTGGTCAGGCCCGCCGAGTACACCGACAGGTTGTTCGACAACAATAGCCCGCCGAACGCGGTGATCAGGTACGGCACGGCCATCCAGGTCGGCAGCATGTCACGGATCGCGATGATCGGGTCAGTCGCCTGGGCCAGATCGTGGTTGCCCACCGACAGCAGGCCGCCGAGGGTGATCAGCAGCACCAGCGGGATACCCGCGCCGAAGGCCGCCGAGGCCACCAGACGGACCGCCTTGACGCTCTTGTGCTGGTAGCGCGACATGTCGGCGCCGGCGTTGGCCCAACCGATCCCGGTGCCCGCCGCCATGGTGCCGATGCCGATGATCATCGCGCTCATGGGCGCCGGGGTGGCGTTGAACACCGCGCTCCAGTCGATGGTCGCGCAGAGGAAACCGCCCACCAGGATATTCAGGCCGCCGAAGACATAGGTCGCCCACTTCTGGATCACCAGCAAGGTGGCATGCCCCAGGCCCGAGACCGACAGGGTCAGCAGCACGAAGATGGCGATAAACAGCAGCGTCAGCACTGGCGCGCTCTTGGCCTCTACGGGTGAGTGGAACAGGATCGAACACAAGGACAGCAGCACGAACGCCGCGGTGGTGGTGTTGACCGTTTCCCAGCCCAGGCGCGACATCAGCGAAACGATGGTCGGACCGATATTGCCGCGCACGCCGAAAATCGCTCGCGACAGGGTCAGGCTCGGCGCATGGCCACGCCGACCGGCAATGGAGATGATCCCCACCACGGCGAAGGAGCCCGCCGCGCCGAGAATCGCGACGATGATCGCCTGCCAGATCGCCAGCCCGCGAAAGGCCACCAGGGTTGCCCCCAGAGGCAGGCCGAGAATACTGATGTTGGCCGCGAACCAGACCCAGAACAGTTGCAACGGATGGCCGTTGCACTCGGCTTCCGGGACCGGTTCTATACCGCGGGTTTCCAGTTGGCCGGCACTTTGTCCGGCTTTTGATGAGGTCATGGTGTTCAGCTCCTGATGCCAATTGTTGTGGTTGTTGGGCAGTGCGGAAGGTGTAGAAACCCCTGGGCCACTTCCGGGCCCCCTTCGTCTGCAGTCCATTGCGTGTTGTTGTGTGTCAGGCGTCGCGCAGGGCGATTAGCCCCTGGACCAGCGGTACCAGTTCCAGCGCATTGACTTCGATGATTTTCGCGACCATCTCGGCGGGCCAGCAGTCCAGGCCGTCACAGGCCCCGAGCATGGCGCCGAGGATGCCGGCGATGGTGTCGGTGTCGCCGCCGATGCTCGCGGCGAGGCACAGGGCCTCGAAGGCGTTGAACTTGCCGAGGACGACCCGCTGGGCCAGCGCGAAGGCCACCACCACCGACTCCTGGGAGGCAACTGAGGTACCAACCACGTCATACAGCAGGTCGGCCAGTTCGGCGTCCGGGCAATCGCGGACGAGCTCACGGGCCCAGCGAATCCGCGGCCCCAGGCGCCCGCCGGCGACCCAATGGCCATGCTGTTCGGCGGTAAAGGCCATTTCGGTGCCGATATCCAGCGCGTGCGCCAGGCTCTGGCGGTTGATCCCGCAGGAAATCACCGCGGCGACAGCGGCGGCGCTGGAGATTCCCAGGCTGGTGTTATGGGTGACCTGGCAGGCCTGGATCACCGCCTCGAGAAAGTGCTGGGGCTGGTCGACATCGGCGGCGATGCCCACCGGGGTGATGCGCATGGCTGCGCCGTTGGTGGTGCCGTAGCGCCCGGCTTCCTCGGGGCTGTGGCCGGCCAGAATCATTTCAATGGCGCGCTTGGTCGATGGACCGAGCAGATCCTGCGAGCCCTTGGCCTGCATCACCGCTTCCCAGGCGATCAACCGTTCGGCCAGCAGCGCCGGCTCGATATGGCCGTTACCGTCGATCAGCAACTGCCCGACCAGGATCGCCTGTTCGGTGTCGTCGGTGATGGAGCCGGCGGGCATGTTCGGCGCGATCGGCTGGTCGGGACCGGCGTCGACCAGCGTGGTGATGCTGCCGAAGCGAGCCCGGATCTGGGCGCGACTCAGGGATTGGGTCGGCATACCCAGGGCGTCGCCCAGGGCGAGGCCGTAGAAGGCACCGAGGGCTCGATGAATCGGGGTCATGTCGGGTTTCCAAACGCCAGGTGCAGGCGGAAATGCAAAGGATCGAGCAGACTTTCGACCTGCTCCATAAAACGTCCCCGCTTGTCGTAGGTGGTTCGCAAGGCCTTGAGAAACACCGTGCCCAGCGGACGCCCGAGCAGTTCGGCATCTTCCGCGCAGAGGGGTTCGGCGCCGATCCACTGATCGCCGCGATCACCGACATAGCCGTAGGCCGCCAGGGTAATGGTCAGGGAGTTGTCGATCAGGCCGACGTTGGGCAGGCCTTCCAGGCCGCCGCTGGCCGGTATCAGCGAGTGTTCGAGGGAAACCGCGGTGCCTTCGGTATTGCGCCGGCGCCGGTCGAGGGCGATGAACTGCTCGGTGCCATAGCGACTGAACAGGTCCGGCCGCGTCACCGCTTCCAGGCGCAACACCTCGGTGTTGATCAGCGCCCCGCTGTCCGCCAGGGCCTGGGCCCAGCCGGCGCGCTGGTCGAGGGGAATGCCGTCGTAGGTGACGATGGAGCCCACGCCGCTCTGGGTCGCGATGTAGTTGCGCCGCTTGAGCTCGGCCAGGGCCTCGCGCAGCGTGCCACGGCTCACCGAGAATTCTTCGGCCAACTGATGTTCACCCGGCAACAGCAAGCCGTCTCCAAGAAGACCGCTTTCGATGCGCCGGATAAGCTCATCGACCACCCTTTTTTTCTTATCAAATCGGACATGTCTAATCATGTACAAATTGATAACCGAAAGAGGCTCAGAGGTGCAAGGGATTTATTTTACAAGGAGATGAATGGTGGTGTTTTCCAGGGCGCTATCGCCAGCAAGCCAGCTCCCACAGGTTCGGGCTTGGCACAAAATATAGTCGTGCCCGGGTTCACTGTAGGAGCCAGCTTGCTGGCGATCCGCCGACAGGCGGAGACAATTCAGGGCTCCAGGCCAATGGGGAAAAACACGCCCCCGCTCCAGACCCCCAGCCAGGATTGGCCGTCGATCTCACGGCTGACCGCCAGTTCCACCAGTTGGTAGAACACATTGCGATGCATCAGCGCTTCAAGATTACTGCGCACATGCACGTAGGGCGCCGGTTCCTGGCTGATCGGATCGATCACCACCCGGATCGGATGCTCGGTACCGGCCGTCACCTGTTCATCGACGTAAGTGGTAAACCGCAGTTGCTGTGCCTCGCCCTGCCCTTCGACCTCCAGGGTCACCGCGACAAAGGGCGCATCGTCGACTTTGATCCCGACCTTTTCCACCGGCGTGATCAGGAAATAATCATCGCCGTCGCGGCGCATGATGGTGGAGAACAACTTGACCATCGGCTTGCGGCCAATCGGCGTGCCCTGGTAATACCAGGTGCCGTCACGGGCGATACGCATGTCGATATCGCCGCAGAACGCTGGATTCCACAAGTGGACCGGCGGCAGGCCTTTTTCCGTCCTGGGGATTTGCGCCAACAGGTCGTTGGCCTTGCCCGACTCACTCATACTCAATCCGACATCCACTGTTCACCGACGCCTAACAGACTACGCGCATATTCGGCCAAGGGGGCGGCGATCAGGTCTTCGGGCTTGTTGTTGTGGAACGTCAGCAAGCCGCCACGGCTTTTGATCCGTGCCGTATCGATCAGGTACTGGGTGCCGGTCTCGATCAGCATGATCTGGATCACCCCGCTGTCCACGCCCAGGCGGTCGACGGACTCCTGGTCGGCCCATTCGTCGTAGTTGCCGATACGGTCGTCAGCCTTGGCGAAGCGCGTGTACAGCAGGTAGTGCGCGCCGGCGGAACGGGCTTCGGCCATGGCCTGGTCGAGCCCCAGGGGCGCGCGGGCGCGGCGCACCATGGGGAAATATTCGACGAAGCCGTTGAAGGCTTCCTCGGCCACCACGTTGGGACGCGGGTAAGCACTGCCGGGTGGCGTGAAAGCGCCCTGGGCAATGTAGATAAAGGAGTCCGGCTGGATGCGGAACGAGCGGATCCGGCGCGTATCACTATGGTCGAGCAGTCCCACATCGCTCGCCTGATAACGGACACCTTCCCCCAGATCACTGACTTTCATGCAGCCGCCCAGCGCTAAAAACGCCAGCAGCACAACCAGGCTACGCATCCTATCCTCCAGAGGCCGGTGACGGAAAACCGGCGAATAGTCGCGTGGATGCAGCTTCCGCGCCAGATCAGCCGCCGATGATTTTCATCACCGTCGCGCCGCCCGAAAAAGCCACTTCCTGTTTGTCACCCAAGGCCTTGACCAGCAGCCGCTGCAACGCCGGCAACGCCTCGTGGCGCGGCTTGTCGAGCAGGTCGCCGACATAATGCCGGTTGCTCGACGACAGGCAGCCATGCAGCCAGCCGGTGGACGACAACCGCAAGCGCGAACAAGTCCGACAGAACGGCACGCTTTCGTTGGCGATCACCCCAAAGTGACCACGCCCCGGAATCGCATAACGCACGGCGGTGGCATCCACCGGGGCATCGGCCTGCAGGTATTCATAGCGCTCGCCAATCAGCCCGAGCAACTGCTTGAGGCTGACGAACTGCTGGAGAAAGGCATTGCCATCGCTGGCCAGGTGGCCCATGCGCATCAGTTCGATAAAGCGCAGCTCATAGCCGCGCTCAAGACAATAATCCAGCAGCGGCATCACCTGGTCCAGGTTCTGCCCGCGCAACGGCACCATATTGACCTTGATCTTCAGTCCCGCCGCCCGCGCCTGCTCCATACCGTCGAGTACGCTGGCCAGGTCGCCACCACGGGCGATAGTACGAAAAGCACTGGCATCCAGGGTATCGAGGGAAACGTTGATCCGTTTGATCCCGGCCTCCACCAGCAGCGGCAATTTGCGCGCAAGCAACTGGCCATTGGTGGTCAGGCTGATATCGTCCAGGCCCATCTGGCCGACCGCGCCCATAAAGGCTTCCAGCTTCGGGCTGACCAGCGGCTCGCCGCCAGTAATGCGCAAGCGCTCGATCCCCGCCGCCTCGATCAGGTAGGCCACGCCCCGTGCCATGGCCTGCGCCGACAGTTCGTCCTGGGCAGCCACCAGCCGCTTGCCATTGGGCACGCAGTAGGTACAGGCATAATTGCAGGCGGATGTCAGGCTGATGCGCAGATTGCGAAAACGCCTGCCTTGACGGTCAACGATCATGGGACACTCCGGCGATGGACTGTGGAACGCGCAAAACTTGACTTAAAAATCAAGTTTTGACAAGCCCTATCCCTGAGTATAAGCCCGGGGCATTGCGCCATATAGGGGAACGTGGCGCAATCACCAGGCCGAATATCTTAGCTGACGGGCGTTTCAGGGTCGCGCTTGCGCTTGTTGCCCATGCGCACGCCGATATCCATCAGGAACTGGAAGAAACCTTCCTGGTCTTCCAGCACATTGCTCCAGAACGGCGAGTGGTACAGCGCGACAGCGCCATGTACCAGGGCCCAGGCGGCGCAGTAGTGGAAGTACGGCGGCACGTCCTCGAGCTTGCCTTCGCTGATACGGCCCTTGATCAGCAAGGTCAGGCGTTCGAAGTTGGACGCGCGGATCTTGTGCAGCTCCTCGACCATCTCCGGCACCTGGTGGCCCTTGACCACTTTTTCTTCCAGGCGGTCGAACAGGCGATAGCGCTGGGGATCACGCATGCGGAATTCGAAGTAGGCCCGGGACAGGGCTTCCTTGTCCTTGTCGACATCCGCCGAGTGCAGCAGCTCGTTCAAGTCACGCTCGTAGTCGAGCATCAGGCGCAGGTAGATCTCCGCCTTGGATTTGAAATGCTTGTAGATGGTGCCTTTGCCGATACCGACGGCATCCGCGATCATCTCGACGGTGACACTGTCTTCACCCTGTTCGAGGAACAGCTTTAGCGCGGTATCGAGAATTTCCTGCTCGCGGCGACGAAACTCACGGACCTTACGGGGTTCTTTGTGCATAAGAAAAGGTCTGTAGGGGCAAAATCGAAGCCAAGTATTATGCCTGACTCGCGCCAAATTGCACGAATCATCCGAGGCTTTTAGTTTTCACTGTCGACGAATCAGGCCGCCCCGGTCAGAAAATCTTCGCAGTGGTCACGGATCGTCGCCGCCGCCGGCCGCCGAAAAGCGTCCTGGCACGATGAGAACTCAATAGAAGCGCCTGTATTCCAAATCTGTTTAAAAAATGAGCAATGCTGACTGGACGTCGGGCAATCCTGGCCAATACTTGAACTGTCGGCGTGACATCTCCCCCAAGTGACGCGCTGATAAAGGTGCCGAAGGACCGCGTACCTTTGTTTTACTCCTAATGGTCTTAACCCGGATTCACCCCCCAGAACCCGGGTTTTTTTTGCCTGCGATTTAGCCTCTCGGCTCAGGCGCACACATGGGCCAGGGGAAACAGGCGCTTGAAGTTCTCGGTGGTCTGCTCGGCGAACTGCTCATAGGGCACCCCGCGCAGCATCGCCAGGTAATCGGCGACATCGCGTACATATTGCGGCAGGTTCGGCTTGCCGCGATGGGGAATCGGCGCCAGGTACGGCGAGTCGGTTTCCACCAGCAGGCGGTCGGCCGGCACTTGTCGCGCGACGTCGCGCAAGGCGTCGGCATTGCGGAAGGTGACGATGCCCGAGAGGGAAATATAGAAGCCCAGGTCCAGTGCGGCCTTGGCCATCTCCCAGTCCTCGGTGAAGCAATGCAGCACGCCGGCCTGGGGCAGTTGCGCCTCGCGCAGCAACGCCAGGGTATCGGCGCGCGCGCCACGGGTGTGGACGATCACCGGCTTGCCGGTCTGCGCGGCTGCTTGCAGGTGCAAGCGGAAGGACGCCTGCTGCAGTTCGGCCGCTTCAGGCTCGTAATGGTAGTCCAGGCCGGTTTCGCCAATGGCCACGACCTTGGGGTGCTCAAGCTCGCGCAGCAACCAGTCGAGCGCCGGCGCGGCGTCGGCCTTGACGTCCAGCGGGTGCACGCCGACCGAACAATCGACATCGGCGTAACGCTCGGCCAGGGCCTTCACATCAGCCGCATTGTCGACACTCACGCCGATACACAGGAAGTGCCCGACTCCGCGCTGACGCGCTGCGTCGAGCGCCGCATCGAGGGAGCCGGCATGTTCGGCGAGATCAAGACGGTCGAGGTGGCAATGGGAATCTACAAGCATAAAAAGGCGACAACTACATCGTATGGGTGGGACGGTCGGACTTCAGGGCGCCGGCCAGGTGGGTTTCGATCTTGCTGCGAGCGGTGTTGTCGCCGTCGTTGAATTGCACGCCGACGCCCGCCGCGCGGTTGCCCTGGGCACCCTTGGGGGTGATCCAGGCGACCTTGCCGGCGACCGGGATCTTTTCCGGCTCGTCCATCAGGTTGAGCAACATGAACACCTCGTCGCCCAGCTTGTAGCTCTTGCTGGTGGGGATGAACAGCCCACCGTTCTTGATAAAAGGCATATAGGCCGCGTACAGCACGGACTTGTCCTTGATGGTCAGGGACAGGATGCCGTTGCGCGGGCCGGGACCAATGGGTTCGTTCATACTCGCTCCGGTCATGCAGATAGCCGATTCTAGGCCCATCGCCTCAGTGTTGGGTAGGTAAAGCTGCCCATTGCACCAATAGCGCTTCGAGCAGCAGCACCCGATTGAGGTTGGCCTTGCTCAGGACTTTCTGGCGCTGGGCGAGAATCCAGTCCTGGATCGACAGGACCTTGTCCCGGGCGGTTTTCTGCGCCAGGTATTGCACCACCTTGCGCATGTCGGCCAGGCCCAGGCCGGCTTCGTCCTCGGTCAGTTGATAACGCAAGATCAAACTCGACCAGTCGCAGAACCAGTCGAACAGCAACAACAGGGGAATCGCATTCCACCCTTCGGCCAACTGGGTGGCCGATTGCTGTTGCTTGAGCAATTTCTTCACCCCATCGACCACCAGCGCCCGCTGTTCGCGAACGCCCTGGGCCTGGAGACTGACCGCGGCCAGGGGTGAACCCGCCGCCAGGGTCAACAATTCGACCCGCTCTTCCGCACTGCTGTCCGGCAACGCCGTCGCCAGCCATTGCAGGCTCATGGCCTCGCTCGGCAGCGGGCAGGCCTGTTGCACGCAACGGCTGCGGATGGTCGGCAGCAAGCGGCTGGACTGATGGCTGACCAGCAACAGCACGGTATCGCCGGAGGGCTCTTCAAGGCTCTTGAGCAAGGCGTTGGCGGCGTTGATATTCATCGACTCCACCGGCTCGATCAGCACCACCTTGCGCCCACCCAGTTGCGCGGTCTGGACCACGAAACTGACCAGGTCGCGGACCTGGTCGACCTTGATCGCCTTGTCGGCTTCTTCAGGTTCCAGGATGTAGTTGTCCGGATGGCTGCCGGCGTTCAGCAACAGGCAGGACTTGCAGTGCCCACAGGCATTGAGATTCGTCGGGCTCTTGCACAGCAGCAGCGCCATCAGCCGTTCGGCCAGGGCGCGCTTGCCGATGCCCGCCGGGCCATGCAGCAGATAGGCATGGGCATGCTGGGGCCGCCCGGCCATTTGCTGCCAGAGGCTGTCCTGCCAGGGATAGGCTTCAGCCACGGTGCCGCTCCAGGATTTCCGGCAGCAGGCGGTCGAGGGATTGTTGCACCTGGGCCAGCGTCTGGGCCGCATCCACCAGCCGGTAGCGCGACGGATCGGCTTCGGCGCGTTTCAGGTAGGTGCTGCGCACGGCGTCGAAAAACACCCGGCCTTCCTGCTCGAAACGATCCAACCGACCCCGGGCACTGGCCCGGGCCAGGCCGACTTCCACCGGCAGGTCGAAGACCAGGGTCAGGTCCGGACGCAGTTCGCCCTGGACAAAATGTTCCAGGGTGGCGATACGCTCATGGGACAGGCCGCGACCACCGCCCTGGTAGGCATAGGTGGCATCGGTAAAACGATCGCACAGCACCACCGCGCCACGGGCCAGGGCCGGACGGATCACCGTGGCCAGGTGCTGGGCCCGCGCAGCGAACACCAGCAGCAGTTCGGTATCGGCACACATGGCTTCATCGCTGGTCGCCAGCAGCAGTTCGCGGATCCGTTCGGCCAGCGGCGTACCACCAGGCTCGCGGGTCAGCAGGACATCGACGCCCTGGGCCCGCAGGCACTCGGCCAGGTAATCGCGGTTGGTACTTTTGCCGGCGCCTTCCGGGCCTTCCAGGGTGATAAACAAGCCAGTCACGGGCAGTCCTTAATCAGGGTCATTGCGAGTCTTTCGCCTCGGCTTCGGTTGACGCGGGTGCCGCGGGTACAGGTTCGACAAGCGGGGCCGACGCGGGTTTCGACTCTGGCTCGGGCTCCTCGGGAGCCGGGCTCTGAACCGGGGCCGGCGCGGCCGCTGGAGCCGTCGGCGCAGGTGCAGGTGCCGGAGTAGCAGTCGAAACCGTCGGTGCAGGAGCAGCCGCCGGCGCAGGGCTGGAGCGGTAATCGGCCCGGCGCTTGAGCTGGAACTCACGCACCGCGTTGTTATGGGAGTCCAGGTCGTCGGAAAAGACATGGGTGCCATCGCCGCGCGCCACAAAGTACAGGCTGTTGCCCGCTACCGGGTTCAACGCGGCGTGAATCGCCTCGCGTCCGACCATGGCAATCGGCGTCGGCGGCAGGCCGACATTCATGTAAGTATTGTAGGGATTGGCCTCACGCAGGTGGGCACGGGTGAGCTTGCCGGTATAACGTTCACCCAGGCCGTAGATCACCGTCGGGTCGGTCTGCAACAACATGCCCTGTTGCATTCGCCGCACGAACACCCCGGCGATCTGGCCGCGCTCCTGGGGCACGCCGGTTTCCTTTTCCACCAGCGATGCCATGATCAGGGCCTGATAAGGCTCGGTATAGGGCGCATCGGCGGAGCGTTTCTGCCACTCCTGGGCCAGGACGCTATCAAGACGATCATAGGCCTTCTCCAGCAGTTCGGCGTCGCTCATGCCACGCACGAAGCGGTAGGTGTCCGGAAAGAAACGCCCCTCGGCGAACACATCCTTGTGCCCCAACCTGGTCATGACTTCACTGTCACTGAGACCGCTCAGGGTCTGCTGGAGCTTTTCGTTCTTGGCCAGAGCCGCACGCACCTGGCGGAAATTCCAGCCTTCGACCAGAGTCAGGCTGTACTGCACCACTTCGCCGCGCTGCCACAGGGACAACAGCGCACGCACGTCCATGCCCGGCGTGATCCGGTACTCGCCACTGTGCAACGGCACCCCGGCCAGATTGAAACGCCAGTAGAGGCGCAGCCAGAAGGCGTCCTTGAGCAAGCCTTCGGACTCGAGTCGATTGAAAGTGCCCGTCGGTGTCGCACCGGCCGGGACATCCAGCAGCTGTTCCTGCGTCAGGTTGAGGGGCTGCTCCAATGCCGAATGCAGCTTCCAGGCGGAACCGCCCAGCAGCAAACCGGCCAGCACCAGTACGGCTTGCAGCAGCACCAAGAATTTACGTCTCAATTCAAACTTCCAATAGCACGCGGGCAATGCCTTGCAGTTTACGGGTGAGCGGGCCAACCGACCAGCTCAGGTCGGCAAAAGCCCGGACGGGCCAGACACCATAGACACTGTTACAGAGAAAGACTTCATCAGCTTGCCGGAATTGCTCCAGGCTGATATCGGAAATATCAACAGGGATTGCCAGTGCCCGCGCCTCTTCCAGCAACTGCGCGCGCATCACCCCCGCCACGCCGCAACGACTGAGGTCGGCGGTGCGAAGCACACCCGCCCGCACCAGGAACAGATTACTGAACACGCCTTCGATCACCCGACCGGAGGTGTCGAGCATCAAGCCTTCGGCCTGTTCTCCCCCCTGCCATTCGGCACGGGCCAGGACCTGCTCCAGGCGATTGAGATGCTTGAGCCCGGCCAGCAGGGGCTGCTCGGACAAACGTGTCGTACAGGGGAAAAGGCCAATACCGTGCTGCTGGTAGGCCTCTGGATAAGTCGGCGGCGGGCTGCCTTGCAGGATCCGTCGCGGTTGCGCATCCGCCGACACCGCATAGCCGCGCTGGCTGTCACCCCGGGTGAGAATCAGCTTGAGTACGCCCTCCCCCAGTGCCGCACCGTAGGCGAGCAACTCGCGGCGAACCAACCCGTGATCCGCCGCGATACCCAGGCGTCGACAACCTTCGGCCAGGCGTTGCAGGTGCCGCTCGAGCAGCAGCGGCTTGCCGGCTTTCACGGCGATGGTCTCGAACAGACCATCGCCGTAGGCCAGGCCGCGGTCCTTGAGGGACAACGCGTCGCCCGGCCGGCCGTCGACCCAGCTGTCCATCACTCGGCGAACCGGCGGAACACCAGGGAGCCGTTGGTACCGCCAAAGCCGAAGGAGTTGGACAGCACCACATCGATGGGCATGCGCCGGGCTTCGTGGGGCACGAAATCCAGGTCGCAGCCTTCATCAGGCTCATCGAGGTTGATGGTCGGCGGTGCAACCTGGTCGGCGATGGCCAGCACGCTGAAAATCGCCTCGATGGCACCGGCGGCGCCCAACAGGTGGCCCGTCATCGACTTGGTCGAACTGATCGCCAGCTTGTAGGCCTGCTCACCGAACACCCGCTTGATCGCCTCGGCTTCGGCCAGGTCGCCGGCCGGGGTCGAAGTACCATGGGCGTTGATGTACTGCACCTGATCCAGGTTCAGCTTGGCATCGCGCATGGCATTGGCGATGCAGCGGGCCGCACCGGCACCGTCGTCGGGTGGCGAGGTCATGTGGTAGGCATCGCCGCTCATGCCGAAGCCGATCAGCTCGGCATAGATGGTGGCGCCACGGGCCTTGGCGTGCTCCAGCTCTTCGAGCACCAGGGCGCCAGCACCGTCGGACAGCACGAAGCCGTCACGCCCCTTGTCCCACGGACGGCTGGCACGGGCCGGCTCGTCATTGCGCGTGGACAGCGCCCGGGAAGCACCGAAACCACCCATGCCGAGGCCGCAAGCCGCCATTTCGGCGCCACCGGCAATCATCACATCGGCCTCATCGTAGGCAATATTGCGCGCCGCCATGCCGATGCAGTGGGTGCCGGTGGTGCACGCCGTCGCGATGGCATAGTTCGGCCCCTGAGCGCCCAGGTGGATGGACAGGAAACCGGAAATCATATTGATGATCGACCCGGGCACGAAGAACGGCGAAATACGCCGTGGCCCCTGGTCGTGCAACGTGCGGCAGGTCTGCTCGATATTGGTCAGACCACCAATACCCGACCCCATGGCCACGCCGATGCGCTCACGGTTGGCATCGGTCACTTCAAGGCCGGCGTTACGCACTGCCTGGAAACCGGCTGCCAGGCCGTATTGAATGAACAGGTCGAGTTTGCGGGCTTCTTTGGCCGACAAGTACTCTTCGACATTGAAACCTTTTACCGAGCCGCCAAAACGGGTGGTATAGGCAGAAAGGTCTGTGTGTTCGATCAGACCAATGCCACTACGGCCAGCCAGAATGCCTTGCCAGGTACTCGGAACATCCGTACCCAATGGCGACAACATCCCCATGCCGGTGACTACGACGCGTCTACGCGACACAGCACTCTCCTTTATCCTGTTGACGACACTTTGCCTCACACCTAAAGAAAAAACCGCACGCCGTGATGGCAGTGCGGTTTTTCCATGACAGCGGGCAACGACTACAAACTATTACGCCTGATGGGCAGTAACGTAATCGATAGCTGCTTGAACGGTAGTGATTTTTTCAGCTTCTTCGTCAGGGATTTCGGTCTCGAATTCCTCTTCCAGAGCCATCACAAGCTCAACGGTGTCAAGGGAGTCGGCACCCAGGTCTTCAACGAAGGAAGCAGCCAAGGTGACTTCTTCTTCTTTGACGCCCAGTTGCTCGGCAACGATTTTCTTGACGCGTTCTTCGATGGTGCTCATACCTTGTTTTCACTCCTAATGGAAAAATTCAGGCAGCTGGCCGGTGGGTAAGTGTATAGAAAGGCTTTTCAGCTTTTCAACCGAAAGCTTCAGCCTTTGTCCCCCTTTGCCCTCTGCCCCTCAATAAGTTGCAGCTTTATAACGGATTTTAGACAGCTGGTATGACATTTTTTTGAAGCAATCCGTCACATTTGAATTACATGTACATCCCGCCGTTCACCGGGATTGTAGCCCCAGTCACGTATGCCGCACCGTCCGAAGCCAGAAAAGCGACCACTTGCGCGATCTCTTGAGCCTGGCCCAGGCGGCCCAGCGGAATCTGCGTCAGCAAGGCTTCACGCTGCGCTTCAGGCAATTCACGGGTCATATCGGTGTCGATGAACCCTGGAGCCACCGAGTTTACCGTAATCGAGCGCGAACCGACTTCACGCGCCAATGCACGGCTGAAACCTTCGAGGCCGGCCTTGGCTGCCGCGTAGTTTACTTGGCCTGCGTTGCCCATGGCACCCACAACCGAACCAATATTGATGATTCGGCCCCAGCGGGCCTTGGTCATGCCGCGCAGAACGCCCTTGGACAGGCGGAACAGGCTGTTGAGATTGGTATCGACCACGTCGTACCACTCGTCATCTTTCATCCGCATCATCAGGTTATCGCGGGTGATACCGGCATTATTGACCAGGATCGCCGGCGCACCGAACTGCTCGCCGATGCTCGCCAGAACGGTGGCAACCGACTCATCGCTGGTTACATTAAGTTCCAGACCCGTGCCTTGAATGCCATGCTCCTTGAGGGTCGCGGCAATTCGCTCGGCACCGGAGGCCGAGGTCGCGGTGCCGATGACCACGGCGCCAAGACGCCCCAGCTCGAGGGCGATGGCTTGGCCGATGCCACGGCTGGCGCCGGTGACCAGTGCAACTTTACCTTGCAGACTCATGCAGGCTTCTCCTGATTCAGGCCCGCGCCGCGCGCGTGGCGGCGAAGGCATCCGGGGTATTGAGGTTGGACGTATTGACGCCATCGGCGCAACGCTTGTTCAGGCCGGCCAGCACCTTACCAGGGCCGCATTCGACCAGTTCGGTGGCGCCGTTGGCCGCCAGGCACTGGACCGACTCGACCCAACGCACTGGCTTGTAGAGCTGTTCCAGCAGGTCGCGCTTGAGGGTTGCGAGGTCCGTGGCCACCTGGGCACTGACGTTCTGCACCAGCGGGATCTGCGGTGCCTGCCAGTCGATGGCGGCAACGGATTCGGCAAAACGCTCGGCGGCCGGACGCATCAGTTCGCAATGCGACGGTACGCTGACCGGCAGCGGCAGGGCGCGCTTGGCACCCTTGGCCTTGCAGGCTTCCATGGCGCGCTCGACGGCGGCCTTGGCCCCGGCGATCACCACCTGGCCCGGCGAGTTGAAGTTCACCGCGCTGACCACTTCACCTTGTGCTGCGTCGGCGCAGGCCGCAATCACATCGGCATCGTCCAGCCCGAGGATCGCCGCCATGGCCCCCTGCCCGGCCGGAACCGCTTCCTGCATCAGTTGGCCACGGCGCTCCACCAATTTCACCGCATCACCCAGGCTCAGGCTGCCGGCGGCGACCAGCGCGCTGTATTCGCCCAGGCTGTGACCGGCGACATAGGCCGGACGCGCCCCACCTTCAGCCAGCCACAGGCGCCACAAGGCGACGGAGGCGGTGAGGATCGCGGGCTGGGTCTTGTCGGTCTGGTTCAGTTGCTCTTCCGGCCCCTGCTGGGTCAGTGCCCAGAGGTCATAGCCCAGGGCATCGGAGGCTTCTTTGAAGGTCTCCAGGATCAGCGGGTATTGCGCGCCCAGCTCGGCAAGCATGCCGAGGGACTGCGAACCCTGTCCTGGAAAGACGAATGCGAGGGATGTGGACATGTAACAAGCCCCTAATGATCTTGTCGTCGAAGAATTGACGTCCCGCCTTGGCGGACGCAAGAAACTGTCAGTTTGGATGGCTGATTGAACTGAGCGGTCACATTTAAGCATTCCCGCGGGAAAACGCCTAAAGCAATAGCTCCTCCAGGCGACCATGCAGGCGCTCGGGGAGGTTTTCCTGGATCTCGATCAGGGCTCGGGCAATCGCGCTCTGGAAACCCTCGACACCGGCGGAGCCGTGACTCTTGATGACAATGCCCTGCAAGCCGAGAAAACTCGCGCCATTGTGCCGCGCCGGGGCGAGATCGGCCTGCAGGCGCTTGAGCAGCGGCAAGGCCAGGGCACCCACCAGGCGCGAGGCCAGGTTCTGCCTGAACAGCGCCTCGATCCGCGCGGCGATCATGGTCGCCAGGCCTTCGCTGGACTTGAGCAGGATATTGCCGACAAAACCGTCGCAGACCACCACATCGGCCTCGCCGCGATACAGCCCGTCGCCTTCGACGAAGCCGATGTAGTTCAGCCCCCGTGCCTGCTGCAACAGCGTCGCCGCCAGCTTGACCTGCTGGTTGCCCTTGATGTCCTCGGTGCCGACATTGAGCAGCGCAACACGCGGCCGCAGCACGCCAAGGGCCTCGGCGGCCACCGCGCCCATCACGGCGAACTGGAACAGGTGCTCGGCACTGCAATCGACGTTCGCCCCCAGGTCCAGCAACTGGCAATAGCCGCGCTGGGTCGGGATGGCCGCGACCATGGCCGGACGATCAATCCCCGGCAAGGTCTTCAGCACATGCCGCGACAAGGCCATCAAGGCCCCGGTATTGCCGGCACTGACACAGGCCTGGACCTTGTCATCGCGCAGCAACTGCAAGGCCACGCGCATCGACGAATCCGGCTTGCCACGCAGGGCCTGGGACGGACGCTCATCCATGGTGATGATTTCGCTGGCAGGCGTAATGGTCAGGCGCGCGCGATCCACAGTCGGATAACTGGCGATCAGGGGTTCAAGCTGGGAAGGTTGACCGACGAGGGTCAGGTGCAGCGAGGGTGTAGCAGACAGACAGGCAATACTGGCCTGGACAATGCTGCGGGGACCGAAGTCCCCGCCCATTGCGTCGATCGCGATGATCTGAGCGGACAAGATTTACTCGTCAGCGCCCTTGTCGATCACTTTGCGGCCACGGTATACGCCTTCTGGCGATACGTGGTGACGCAGGTGAACTTCACCGGTGGTCTTTTCCACGGACAGGGTGCTTGCCTCGAGGGCGTCGTGCGAACGACGCATGTCACGGGCGGAGCGGGATTTTTTGTTCTGCTGAACAGCCATAATTGATTAACTCCTAAACGTTTGGGTCACGCTTTAACTGCGCCAATACACTGAACGGGTTGGACCGCGTTACCTCGTCCTCGCTCGGTTCGGGCTCATCGAGCCCCGCCGGCTGCTGGCATTCTTCCGGATGATGAGCAGGCACAATGGGCAAGGCGAGCAGAAGCTCTTCCTCGATCAATGCCTGCAGATCCAAAGGATCTTCGCCCAGTTCCAGCACGTCATAACCTTTCGGCAACGACTGGGTATTCGCACCCTCCTTCACCACAGCATAACTGCATTCGCTGTGGATCGGCAGGGTGACCAGCTCAAGACAACGCTGGCAAACCATTTTGACCTCGGTGTCGATAAAGCTGTGAATCATCACGGCCTTACGTTCATCTCGTTCAAAAACGAATTTAGCCTGCACCGTACCGACAGTGTCGGAAAGCGAGTCGCAGAGTCTCTCCAAATCGGCCAGCAGCAGTTCACCTTGAAGGGTGGTGCCACGATCAGCCAATTTGCGCGGGTCAACGTGAGGTGGAATCGGGTCATTCAACATAGGCGCAGCATTCTAGGGATGCACCCTGCCACTGTCAAAGGAAATTAGGCCCTGTCCGTCAGCCGGCCGGCCGACTAGAATCGGCGACCTGCCTCAGGAGAACCGCATGCTGCCCTTGTTACTTGCCTCAAGCTCGGCCTATCGCCGGGAATTGCTGACCCGCCTGCGCCTGCCTTTCACTTGCGCCTCGCCGGATATCGACGAAAGCCAGCGTCCCGGCGAAGCCGCCATCGAGCTGGTCAAACGCCTGGCCAAGGAAAAGGCCCGGGCCCTGGCCGCCCATCATCCGGCGCACCTGATCATCGGTTCGGACCAGGTCGCGGTACTCGACGGACAGATACTCGGCAAGCCCCACGGCTTCGAGAAAGCCCGCGAACAGCTGCTGGCCGCCAGCGGCACTCGCGTGAGCTTTCTCACCGGACTGGCGCTGCTCAACAGCCAGACCGGGGCATGCCAGGTGGACTGCGTCCCCTTCAGCGTGCAGATGCGCAGCTTGACGGTCGAACGCATTGAACGCTACCTGCACGCCGAACAACCCTATGACTGTGCCGGCAGCTTCAAGGCCGAGGGACTGGGCGTAAGCCTGTTCCAGAGCACGGAAGGACCGGATTCCACCAGCCTGATCGGACTGCCACTGATTCGTCTTGTGGACATGTTGCTGGTCGAAGGCGTACAGATTCCGTAATGCGCGCCATCGGCACGCCCTCAGCCTGCCGGCTGATCGCGAGCAAGCTTGCTCCTACATACCGGAACCCTGCATTCCGCCCATAAAAAAACCGGTCATTCACGACCGGTTTTTTATGGCTGCACGAACATCAGCGCAAGGTCGGACCCTGGAAGCCCATCCACATCGCCAACTGCTCGGCGACACTGGCACCCAGCTTTTTCGAGAAGCGATCGAAAGGCGATTCCTGAACGGTAAAGTCCACCAGCTCCTTCTCGCCGATCACATCCCGCGCCACGGAACTGGCACTGCCCAGGCCGTCGATCAAGCCCAATGGCAACGCCTGCTCGCCGGACCAGATCAGCCCGGAGAACAGCTCGGGATGATCCTTGTCTTTCAGGCGATCACCACGCCCCTTCTTCACGCTGGCGATGAACTGGTTGTGGGTGGTGTCCAGGACACCCTGCCAGAACCTGGTCTCATCGGCCTTCTGTGGCTGGAACGGATCGAGAAACGCCTTGTGCTCACCCGAAGAGTACGGGCGACGCTCCACACCCAGCTTCTCCATGGTGCCGACAAAACCGTAGCCGGCCGCCGTCACCCCAATGGAACCGACCAGGCTGGACTTGTCGGCATAGATCTCGTCCGCCGCGCTGGCGATGTAGTAGGCGCCGGAAGCCCCGATATCGGAAATTACCGCGTACACCTTGGTATCCGGGTGCAGGCCACGCAGACGACGAATCTCGTCAAACACATAACCCGACTGCACAGGACTGCCGCCCGGGCTGTTGATACGCATGATGATCGCCTTGACCTTCGGATCCTCGAAGGCCGTACGCAGACTGCCGACAATATTGTCGGCACTGGCCGACTCCTTGTCCGCAATCACCCCGCGCACCTCGATCAGGGCGGTGTAGTGAGCCCCACGACCGGCGCTCTTCTCCATATTGATCAGCGGCGAGAACATCACCAGCGCGCCGAACAGATACACAAAGGTCAGCAGCTTGAAGAAGATCCCCCAGCGCCGCGAGCGACGTTGCTCCTGCACACCGGCCAGCAAGGTCTTTTCCAGCAGCTTCCAGCTCCTGTCATCACCCGAACCCGATTCGGCATTCGCCTTTGGCGGCGCGCCCCATTCATCAGACATGCGTACTCACCCCAACGAATTCAATTGACCCGGCCATCGAGCCAGGCATGCAACTGTGGAAAACTGTCAATCTCCAAGCGCGGCTCGAACACCCGCAACTCATCCATCGACAAGGCACCATAACCTACAGCCACTGAATCCATGCCAGCATTGCGAGCCATTTGCAAATCGAACACCGAGTCCCCGACCATCAGGGCCTGGGAAGCCGGGACACGACAATGGGCGAGAATCTGCTCGAGCATCAGCGGATGCGGCTTGCTGGCGGTTTCATCGGCGGCGCGGGTGATATCGAAATAATCCGACCAGCCATGGGCCTTCAATACCCGATCCAGGCCGCGACGGTTCTTGCCGGTCGCGACCGCCAACTGGTAGCCGCCGGCGCGAAACGCCTCCATGGACTCCAGGACGCCTGGAAACAGCGGCGAAGGAACCGTTTCAAGGGCAATGTAGCTGTCGGCATAGTGCTGGCGAAAAACCACCAGTTCTTCATCGCTGATCGCCGGGTACAGGGTGCAGATCGCTTCCGGCAAGCCGAGACCGATAATGCCCTTGACCGCCGTCTCATCGCGCGGGACAAAACCCGAACGCGCGGCCGCCACCCCCATCGCCTCGACAATCCGACCAATGGAATCGGCCAAGGTGCCGTCCCAATCGAAAATCAGCAGCTTGTATTCAGACCGCACTCAGTCGCTCCACCGTCTTGGCCCACATTTCATCCACCGGTGCCTGCAACTTCAATTCGCCGCCATCGGGCAGCGGCACGGTCAGCATATAGGCGTGAAGGAACAGGCGCTTGCCGCCCAGATCGCGGATTTCCTTGGTGAAACCATCGTCACCGTACTTGCTGTCGCCAGCAATACAGTGCCCGGCGTGCAAGGTGTGCACACGAATCTGGTGGGTCCGACCGGTCACCGGCTTGGCCTCGACCATGGTGGCGAAATCACCGAAACGGCGCAGTACCTTGAACACCGTGAGCGCCTCCTTGCCCTCCTCGTTGACCTCGACCATGCGCTCGCCGGAGCGCAGGTTGCTCTTGAGCAAGGGCGCGCGCACCTGCTTGATCGAAGCCGCCCAGTTACCACGCACCAGGGCCATATAACGTTTATCGATGCCGTCGCCGCGCAGCGCTTCGTGCAGATGGCGCAACATGCTGCGCTTCTTGGCGATCATCAGCAGTCCGGAGGTGTCGCGGTCCAGGCGATGGACCAGTTCCAGCTCCTTGGCATCCGGGCGCAACTGACGGAAGGCTTCGATCACGCCATAGTTCAGGCCGCTGCCGCCGTGCACGGCAATACCGGCCGGCTTGTTGATCACGATCAGGGCCTTGTCTTCAAACACGATCGAAGCCTCCAGGCGCTGCAACAGCCCCTGGGCCAAAGGCACCGGTTCGTCGCGCTCGGGGACGCGCACGGGCGGAACCCGCACGATATCGCCGGCCTGGAGTTTGTACTCGGGCTTGATGCGCCCCTTGTTCACTCGCACTTCGCCTTTGCGCAAAATGCGGTAAATCAAGGTCTTGGGCACACCCTTGAGCCGAGCGAGAAGGAAATTGTCAATGCGCTGGCCGGCATATTCCGGCGAGACCTCAAGCAGTTGTACGCCTGGAGTCGGGGGGGTAGTCGTCGTCATGCCGGCGATGATAACAATTTTTTATGGAATTGAAGCACTTAATCATTGCTGCTATAGTCGCGAACGCCGCCAAAAGCGGCTGGACAGAGGACCAACGGCCAACAGCCGGCCCTGCCCAACGCAATTCATCAGGATGCGAGGCCGTCCTACGGGGCTT
This sequence comes from Pseudomonas gingeri, assembly GCF_013385425.1. Classification (GTDB taxonomy): domain Bacteria; phylum Pseudomonadota; class Gammaproteobacteria; order Pseudomonadales; family Pseudomonadaceae; genus Aquipseudomonas; species Aquipseudomonas gingeri_D. The sequence continues at coordinate 60,786 of NZ_JACAQA010000006.1, forward strand.
TCGCCGTTCGAGGAAAGGTTCGCGATCGTAACGAGCGCAGGTGACATGAGGCCTGAAGCGCGCCGGAAAACTGAGTCAACACTCGTTTCCCGAGCCGGTATTAACGGCCAGTTCACAAAGTGCAGTCGGTCACGAGTCACACCTGGGCGAAGGCATCGGAAACAACGCCTAATTAGCCATGAGCGTGCTTTCCCCTTTCGGAGAACACGGTAAATGCCAACCCGCTGCGGATTCTGCGCGCGGCCGCACCCGAATTATCAGGGATACGTGTAGGGTGGAGATGCACAACCGTCGGACTGTGTAGCATTAGGCTTTATCAAGACGCTTCATATCGTCCACACCCGCGGTTGATTCCTCCTCCTGACAGAGCTTTTGCTTGTGAGGTGCCTTTTGTCACCCCAAGAAGCAGGACGCGTGAGTCGCGACTTCGTCCCCTCTGGACGAACCTCGCCAGACACAGGAATGGCCAACCACTCCTGACGCACCTGACACCGACCGTGAGAAGTCGTGTGTGCCGAACGCCGTTTCCGGCAGCCCGGAAACCGACGGTACTACATGAAAAGAATGCTGATTAACGCAACTCAACCCGAAGAGTTGCGTGTTGCCCTGGTAGACGGCCAGCGCCTCTACGACCTGGACATCGAGTCCGGTGCACGCGAGCAGAAGAAGGCCAATATCTATAAAGGCCGGATTACTCGCATCGAGCCAAGCCTTGAGGCTGCCTTTGTCGATTTCGGCTCTGAGCGCCACGGCTTCCTGCCGCTGAAAGAAATCTCCCGCGAATACTTCAAGAAAGCCCCCGAAGGCCGCGTCAATATCAAGGACGTCCTGAGCGAAGGCCAGGAAGTCATCGTCCAGGTCGAGAAAGAAGAACGTGGCAACAAGGGCGCCGCCCTGACCACCTTCATCAGCCTGGCCGGTCGTTACCTGGTACTGATGCCGAACAACCCACGTGCCGGCGGTATCTCCCGTCGCATCGAAGGCGAAGAGCGCAATGAACTGCGTGAAGCGCTGAACGGCCTGGTTGCCCCGGCCGACATGGGCCTGATCGTGCGCACTGCCGGCCTTGGCCGCAGCAGCGAAGAAATGCAGTGGGACCTCGACTACCTGCTGCAACTCTGGACCGCCATCAAAGAAGCCTCGCTGGATCGCTCCGCGCCTTTCCTGATCTACCAGGAAAGCAACGTGATCATCCGCGCCATCCGCGATTACCTGCGCCAGGACATCGGCGAAGTGCTGATCGACAGCGTTGAAGCCCAGGACGAAGCCCTGACCTTCATCCGCCAGGTGATGCCGCAGTACGCCAGCAAGATCAAGCTGTATGAAGACAGCGTGCCACTGTTCAACCGTTTCCAGATCGAAAGCCAGATCGAGACCGCCTTCCAGCGCGTCGTCGAACTGCCTTCCGGCGGCTCCATCGTCATCGATCCGACCGAAGCCCTGGTGTCCATCGACATCAACTCGGCGCGCGCCACCAAAGGCAGCGACATCGAAGAAACCGCGCTGCAGACCAACCTGGAAGCCGCTGAAGAAATCGCCCGTCAGTTGCGCCTGCGCGACATCGGCGGCCTGATCGTCATCGACTTCATCGACATGACCCCGGCCAAGAACCAGCGCGCCGTGGAAGAAAAAGTCCGCGAGTGCCTGGAAGCCGACCGTGCCCGCGTACAAGTCGGCCGTATCTCGCGCTTCGGCCTGCTGGAAATGTCCCGTCAGCGCCTGCGTCCGTCCCTGGGCGAAAGCAGCGGCATCGTCTGCCCGCGTTGCAACGGCACCGGCATCATCCGTGACGTCGAATCGCTGTCCCTGGCGATCCTGCGCCTGATCGAAGAAGAAGCCCTGAAGGACCGCACCGCCGAAGTCCGCGCCCAGGTGCCGATCCCGGTTGCAGCCTTCCTGCTCAACGAAAAACGCAACTCGATCACCAAGATCGAACTGCGTACCCGTGCACGCATCGTGATCCTGCCGAACGATCACCTCGAGACGCCGCACTTCGAAGTGCAACGTCTGCGTGATGACAGCCCGGAAGCCCACACCAACCAGTCCAGCTACGAAATCGCCGCTGCCGCTGCCGAAGTGGAAGAAGTCCAGCCGGCCGCGGCCACCCGTACCTTGGTTCGCCAGGAAGCGGCGGTCAAGACCGCTCCGGTCCGCGCCAACGCTCCGGTTCCGGCCGAAGAAGTCGCCGCTCCGGTTGCCGCACCCACACCGGTTATCGCCGAGCCAAGCCTGTTCAAGGGCCTGGTGAAGTCGCTGGTCAGCCTGTTCGCCAGCAAGGAAGAGCCTGTTGCACCGGCCGTGGTTGAAAAACCGGCAGCCGAGCGTCCGGCCCGTAACGAAGAGCGTCGCAACGGTCGCCAGCAGAGCCGCAACCGTAACGGTCGCCGCGATGAAGAGCGCAAGCCGCGCGAAGAACGTGCGCCACGTGAAGAACGTGCACCGCGCGAGCCGCGTGAAGAACGCGCCCCACGGGAAGAACGTGCGCCGCGTGAAGAGCGTGCGCCACGTGAAGTCCGCGAAGTGCGTGACGAAGCCCCGGCCGTAGCCCGCGAGGAACGTGCTCCACGTGCTCCGCGTGAAGAACGTGCACCGCGCGCCCCGCGTGAAGATCGCAAGCCACGTGGCGAGCGTGAAGAACGCGTGCGTGAACTGCGCGAGCCACTGGATGCCGCACCGGCCGTCGCCGCTGCTGCAACGGCTGCTGTAGTCGCTGAAGAGCGTCCAGCCCGTGCGCCACGTGAAGAACGTCAGCCGCGTGCACCGCGTGAAGAACGCCAACCGCGTGCCGAGCAACCTGCTGTTGCCGGTGAAGAAGAAGTGTTGCAGGGCGAAGAGCATCTGCAGGACGACGGCCAGGACAACGCCGAGGGTGGCGATCGTCCACGTCGCCGCTCCCGTGGTCAGCGTCGCCGCAGCAACCGTCGTGAGCGTCAACGTGATGCCAACGGCAACGTGATCGAAGGTTCGGAAGAAGGCAGCGAAGAGCACCATGAGCACGCTACCGGTGCCGAACTGGCTGCCGGCCTGGCCGTGACCGCCGCTGTCGCCAGCAGCGTGATCAGTGCTCCAGCCGAAGCCGAGGCGCATCAGCAGGCCGAACTGGCCACTGCCGCGATCCAGGAAACCCCGGAGGTTGAAGCTCCGGTCGTTGAAGCCACCACCCCGGTGGAAGCGCCAGCGGTACCGGAAGTGGAAGTCGCCCCGGTTCGTGAAGCCGAGCCCGTGGTTGAAGCCGCCGTCGAGCCAGCGGTTGCCGCTGAACTGCCGGTATTCGTGGCACCTGAACCGGCCATCGAAACCGCGGTTGTCGAAGCACCGGTTGTTGCAGCGCCAGTCGTTGAAGAACCTGTTGCTCCAGCCCCTGTCGTCGAAGCTCCGGTTGCGGAGCCCGCGCCAGAGCCGGCTCAGGAAGTCCAGGCCACGTTCCAATGGTCCGAGCCAGCCGTCGAAGCACCTCAGGCACCCGTGACCGAAACTGTGGTGGCTGAAGAGCCAGCCGTGGTTGCACAGCCAGAGCCTGCTCCGGTGGTTGCTCCAGTCGTGGCTGAAGTCGCTGCACCGGTTGCCGAGGCGGCTCCGGCCAGCGCCCTGACCAGCAACGGTCGCGCTCCGAACGATCCGCGTGAAGTGCGTCGTCGCAAGCGTGAAGAAGAGCGCCTGGCTCAGGAAGCTGCCGAACGTGCCGCTGCTGCCCCCGCAGTAGAAGCCGTGGTCGCTGCCGAACCGACGCCTGCGCCTGAAGCGGCTCCAGCGGAGTTCGTGCCGACTGAAAGCGGAGCGGCTGCACCGACCATCGACGAAAACCTGCAGTCCGTCGAAGAAGTGGTTGAACATAACCACAAGGCCCAGGAAGAAGCCCACGAGCCTAAACCCCTCGCCTGACTCTGACGGCTGTTGAAAAGCCCCGCCTGCAGCGATGCAGGCGGGGCTTTTTTTGTCCACCATTCATAGCCCACCTCCTTTCCTGCCTGAAGATCCAGCCGCCATGCAGCAAGGAAAAGCCCTACATCACAAACTGAAGCCCACTGACTGACTCCCGCTTTTCGTCGGCGCACAGTCAGCCTCTCAGGGACGGGTGAGAGGGCAATGTTCATGAAGAACGCAAACAAGAGGCTGGCCTGGTGCTTTCCTTTCAAGGTTGCAGGTGCTCGCAGCCGGGAAGTCGCGGACCCGCAAACCTGCTACGACGCCCTGGCCAAAGCCACGGGCGGCACCTACCCGCTGGGGCAAGGCGGCCTCTGGCATGGCGGGGTGCATTTCGACAAGAACACGGCGGCGCTCCTCGACCAGGAGGCCGTACGGTGCATTGCCGATGGCGAAGTCATTGCCTACCGCATCGATCAGGCCTACCCCACCTCCCCCAAGGCCAACGGCGAGCCGGCGGCCTATTCAACGGGGTTCGTGCTGATCAAGCATTGCCTGAGCCTTCCCGGCCAGCCGTACAGCGCAATCTCCCCGCTGCCGCCACAGTCGCTGACGTTCTACAGCCTCTATATGCATTTACTCAGTTGGGAGCACTACCAGCGCGACCCCGGCAGAGCCAGGCCGGCTTTCTGGATGGAAGAACCTCAAGCCAAGGCCCGGGTCATCTCTCTCGATACTCCGTTCGCCATCAAGGCTGGAGCACTGATCGGTCATCCCGGCATCTTCAGTACACCCAGTCATGGGGATGGCCAAGGCCTGCTGCATCTGGAAGTCTTCAGTTGCGACGATGTGCCGGCCTTTATCGAAAAGAGTCGCGCCTATGCCGCCAGCCTCCCCGAGAGTGAAAGAAGCCTGGCCCGCATCAGTAGAATCGCCAGTGCTCTGGTGCCACACACTCCTGATATCAACGCCAGTCACCCGCCGAAGATGGCAAAACGCAGCCTGCGGACGCTCCCGGGCCTGATCCTGCCACGGGTGGTCCTCGATAACCTGCCGTCCGATCACCGGATCCGCGACACCTTTGCCCTGCCCGGCCTGAAGCCCTACACCCAGCACTGGTGGCACCTCAAGAACCGCATGGCCGATGCCAGTGGCCAGCGTGTCAGCGGCTGGCTGGGCGAGAGTGCGCTGTTCTTCGACGACTACAGCCCGTGGGATTGGGCCGGCTTTGATTGCCTGCGCGAAACGACCTGCCATAGCGAACAGCTGGCCTGTCACTTCCAGGCCATGGAGTTGTTCAGCAAGGCACAACAGGCCGACTACGACTTGCAGGTGCACAAGGCGAACAACGGCCCGATCAAGACCCGACTGCGCCAGATTATCCAGGGCAACGCTGATTCCATCGCGGTCAGCCCGCTGCTGACACCAAAGCGAATTCGCGCCGCGCTGGACAATCCCCATCACGCCCAAGCCATTTCGCAGTTGATTGTTCATTATGAAAGCGAGTGGTTCTGGAACCCCGCCAAATGGAATGAGCTGGATCACCTGCTACGACACAGTGACAGCGAACCCAATAAACGCTGGGAGCAGGAGAAAAAGCGGATTCAGAAACTGTCCTGGTGGGCCGAGTTGGCGGGAAAGCATGGGATCAATCCGGACGGGAAAGCCTGGTACTTTCATCCCATCGGGTTATTGGCAAACTTTGTGGTCATCGAAGATGAAAACGACCTCAAGTGGCTCACGGTGGAGCGAGGACAGCTGACGTTTGACGTGGAAGGTAATGATATTGATGATCCTGCCCATCCGCTGCATATCTACTTCAGTCGCAAGGTGCACTGGCCGGGTGGGGCATCGGGAATAACCATTGGTCGCGGGTATGATCTGGGACAGAACAAAAATGCCGAAGCCGATCTGGCGGCGGCCAATATTCCTGAGCCGTTGTATAGCTGGTTGATTGGCGCCAAAGGGCTTCATGGTCAGGCGGCAAGAAACTATCTCAAGGCTGCCAGCCTGGAGATAAAGAGGTTTTCCATATCCAGAAAGCAACAGCATGATTTATTCATCCCAGTCTATGAATTCATGAAGAGCGAAGTTATCCGAATTTCAGAGAAGCTTTCCAAAAATCGCGAATATGGAGCCCTGGACTGGGACACAATAGAAAAAAAAATTCAGGATCTGATAGTCGACTTAAGATACAGAGGAGACTACGACGCTGACGCCAGACTCCTATTGCAAAGGCACTTTGTAGAAAACGATCTCCCAAGGTTATTGAACATCATGAGCAACCGCTTGAATTGGCCTAACGTACCATCCGACAGGTTCAACAGACGTATAAGGCATTTGAGGTAACTTTATGAAAAAAATAACAGCGTTAGTACTTCTCTACACAGCAAGCACAATGGCCGAAGAAATCAGCTACAGATCAATCTTCGAAGTGGACTCCAGGCGCTTTGGAAGCACAGTCGCACGCTACTTGATAAGTCGCGACAATTACCCCTGCTTGAATGTAGAAATTTTAGATCCTGATAAAAACTGGAGCATTTCCTCAAGGAAAAAATTCTGTAGTTTTGAGGGAAAATCCTTAAGAGCCGACTTTACCGATGCCGACTTCGAAAATATAAAATTCTCGAAAAGTGGAATAGAAACAACACTTTCAATTACCCCACGTGCGTTGACAGGGGAGGAACGCTTTATCTGCTTGATTCCCATAGAGGGGAATCGCATAGGAAACCTTAGCTGTAGCCGCCAGGAGTAAGCATTGCCGGTACATCTACATCCCAAAGCACACCAGGATCTTCGACAGAAACCTCTCGCACTTTACCCTCCGCAAACAGCGGCTTGGCCCCGCGATCTCCCGACAAACCCATCAGGGCCGGTCCAAACGAACGCCCGAATCCCACCGGATGCCCATACTCACCTCGAAAAACCGGCACGAAAACTCCATCGCCTTCAATCCCTGCCATCACCCGTGCAATCGTCCCCGGCAGGATAAACGGCATATCCCCCAGCACCACCAGCCAGCCCGCCGATTCGGCCGTCGCCGTCACTGCAGCGGCGAGACTGTCGCCCATGCCCGTCGACTCGATCAGCAGCACCCGGCAGCCATACACCTGCGCCAGACGAATGACCTCCAAGCGATCCGCCGTCGTCGCCAATAACCGGGTTCCAAGCCCCTGCGGCAAACTCAGCAGCACATGCTCCAACACAGCCCGCTCGACACCATCACGCCCAACACAGCGCGCCAGCAACTTGTCCTGATCGGCCCCCGCCGCCTGTCGAAAACGACTGCCCTGCCCCGCCGCCAGGACAATAGCCGCGATCTCCTCACTCACTGGCCGCCAGCTCCGGCTTTTTCTGCCGTAACTCGACGCCGTTCTTGATCGCGACGACTTCCGCCATCAAGGACAAGGCAATCTCCGCCGGTGTATGGCTGCCGATATGCAGGCCAATCGGACCATGCAGGCGAGCAATGGCCTCCGCACTCAAGCCCAACACCGCCAGATTATCTCGGCGCTTCTGGCTATTGACCCGCGAGCCCAGCGCACCGATATAAAACGCCCGGGAATTCAGCGCCGTCAGCAGCGCCATATCGTCAAGCCGGGGGTCATGGGTCAGGGCGACGATCGCCGTGCGTTCGTCGGTCTGGATATTCAGCACCGCCTCATCGGGCATGCCCGGTACAAAACGCCCGTGCTGTTCTTCCCAGCCGTAGACGAACTCCTTGCGTGGATCGCAGATCAAGACTTCGAAATCCAGCAACCGGGCCATTTCCGCCACGTAGCGCGACAACTGACCGGCACCGATCAGCAGCAAGCGCCAGCGCGGACCGTAGATCGCCCGCAAGCGCTCACCGTCAAAACTCAGGGTGTCGCTCTTGCCCGCGTTGCTCAAGGTCACTTCGCCGGTGGCCAGGTTCAGCTCCCGAGCGACAATCTCATGGGCCTCGCAGCGCGCCAGCAACTGCGCCACCCAACCCGGATCGCCTACCCGCTCCTCGGTCAGGCGCAAAGTCCCACCACAGGGCAGGCCAAAACGCGCCGCCTCGTCACGGCTCACGCCATAGGTCACCAGTTGCACCGGCGGCCCGTCTTCCGACAGGCGTCCATCCTGCAAACGCTGGATCAGGTCATCCTCGATGCAGCCTCCGGACACCGAGCCGATCACCACGCCATCCTCGCGCAAGGCCAGCATCGCCCCCGGCGGCCGTGGCGCACTGCCCCAGGTCTGGACCACGCTGTAGAGCACCACCCGCTGCCCCGCGCGACGCCATTGCAGGACACTGCGCAGGACATTCAGATCGACACTGTCCATCAGGCTTTCACCTGGTTCCAGCCTTGCAGCTGGTAACGCACCGGCAGGTTGCGGATACGCTTGCCGGTGGCGGCAAAGATCGCGTTGCACAGCGCCGGCGCAATCGGTGGCACGCCCGGCTCACCGACACCGCCCAACGGCACCTCGCCCGGTGGCGTGACCAGATGCACCGCCACCTCCTTCGGCGCCAGGGACATGCGCGCCACTTCGTACATATGGAAATTGTCCTGCTGGACCTTGCCCTCCTTGAAGCTGATCTCGCCCAGCACGGCGTTGCCCAGGCCCATGACGCAGGCCCCTTCGAACTGCGAGCGGATCCGCTCCGGGTTGATCTGCGGACCGCAGTCCACGGCGATATCGGCCTTGTGCACGATCAAGCTGCCGTCATCCTTGACCTCCACCTCGATCACCGCGGCCACGTAGGTGACAAAGCTGTAATGCACCGCCAGCCCCAGGCCACGCCCCGGCGGCAACTTGCGCCCCCAGCCGGCGGCCTTGGTCGCGGTTTCCAGGACTGCGCGCATACGCCCGGTATCGATGGGATAACGCTCGGGGGACTCACCGTAGTTCCATTGATCGCTCAGGGTACGCGGGTCGATCTGGCGATCCGGCGCCAGCAACTTGAGCTGATAGGCCAGTGGATCCTGGCCGGCTTTATGGGCCAGTTCATCGACAAAACTCTGGATGGCGAAACCATGGGGGATATTCGATACCGAACGGTACCAGCCCACCCGCGTATGCACCTTGGCCTCCGGGTTTTCCAGGCGCACGTTGGGAATGTTGTAGGCCATGTTGGTAAAGCCCATGCCCAGTTCAAAGGCGCCCTCGTTGTTCATATTGGGCGCGAACAGTGCCGTGATACTCGGTGCCACGGTGCGGTGCAGCCAACCGGACGGCGTGCCATCCTTGTTCAGGCTGGCCCGCAGGTATTCCGCCGACACGGTGTGGAAATACGAATAGTGGATATCGTCCTCGCGGGTCCACTGCACGCGCACGGCCTGGCCCGGCATTGCCTTGGCAAGAATGGCCGCCTCGATGATGTAGTCAGGCTTGGACTTGCGCCCGAAACCGCCGCCGAGCAGGGTCACGTTGACCGTCACCTGGTCGAAGCCGATCCCCAGGCGCTCGGCGATCCGCTCGCGGGTCACCTGGGGTGCCTGGGTCGGCGCCCAGGCTTCGCAGTGGCCGTCGTTGAAACGGGCGATGGCAACCATCGGTTCCATCGGCGACTGGGCCAGGTGCGGCAGGTAATAACCGGCTTCGAACTGGCTGTCGGCGCGTTTCAGGGCCTCCTCGACATTGCCGGTATCGCGCACCACCTTGCCCGGCTGGCGTGCCGAGGCTTCCAGTTCCTGGCGGTAGGCAATCGAGTCATAACCGGCATTGACGCCGTCATCCCAGACGATCATCAGCGCGTCGCGGCCCTTGATCGCCGCCCAGGTATTGCTGGCAATCACCGCCACACCACCCAGCGGCTGGAACTCGGAAGGCAACGGACGACTTTCGATTTCCACGACCTTGAGCACGCCCGGGACCTTCAGCGCGGCGCTGGCATCAAAGGATTTGACCTTGCCGCCGTACACTCGAGGACGAGCTACAGTGGCGTAGACGGTGCCTTCAAAATGCACATCGGCACCGTACAACGCTCGGCCATTGACGATATCCGCGCCGTCGATGGCCCGGAACGCTTCCTTGCCGATATAGCGGAATTCCGACGCTTGCTTGAGCTTCAGGCTGTCGCGGGCAGGAACGGCCAGTGCGGCGGCGGCGGCCGCCAGGGCACCGTAACCGAGCTCGCGCCCGCTCGGGCTGTGGATAACCTTGTGCAGCTGCGCCCGGCATTCCGCCACCGGGACTTTCCACTGCGCGGCCGCCGCCTGTTCGAGCATGGTCCGGGCCGCCGCGCCGCAACGCCGCATCGGTTCGTACCAGTGGCGCATGCTGCGGGAACCGTCGGTGTCCTGGTTGCCGAAACGCACCTCGTCGCCCGGCGCCTGCTTGACCTTGACCCTTGCCCAGTCGGCCTCAAGCTCGTCCGCCACCACCATGCTCAGGCTGGTGCGCACGCCCTGGCCCATCTCGGCGCGGTTGCAGATCACCGTCACACTGCCATCGGCCTCGATACTCACATAGACCTTGGGATCATCGACCCAGCCATTGGGCATATGGTCGGCCCCATATTTCTGCTCGCCTTCGGCAAAGGCCTCGGGCAGGCCCCAGCTTGCCGCCAGGACCAGTGCACCGGTGGCGCCGACACCCTTGAGAAAGCCACGCCGGCTGAGATTGCTCAGGACGAAATCGTTCAGGGACGGGTTCATGCCTTGGTCTCCCGCAGATGGGCCGCGGCCTGGTGAATGGCCGTCTTGATGCGGTTATAGGTCCCGCAACGGCAGATATTCCCGACCATGGCCTCTTCGATCTGGGCATCGCTGGGCTTGGGGTTGACCTTGAGCAAGGCCGTGGCCGACATGATCTGCCCGCCCTGGCAGAAGCCGCACTGGGCAACGCCGCCGTCCAGCCACGCCTGCTGCACAGCCTGGCCGACCGGATCGCTGTGCAGGTTGTCGATGGTGCTGATGCTCTGCCCCGCCACGGAGCCGACCGGGGTGATGCAGGAACGTGCCGGCAGCCCGTCGATGTGCACGGTGCAGGCACCGCACAGTCCCATGCCGCAGCCGAATTTGGTCCCGGTATAACCCGCCACATCACGGATCGCCCAGAGCAGCGGCATGTCCTCGGTGACGTCCAGTGGATGGTCTTGACCGTTGAGTTTCAGGGTAATCATGGGCACGCCCGCATAGTTCAAGGTTATGGGGTCGAGCCATCCGCCGTTGAGTGCCACGGTTCGACACGGGGCGGATCGACTCAGGCTAACAGGCTCTCTCATGAAGCAAACGCTTCATCGGGCCTTTCATGGGATCTGTTTTTACGCCGTTGGCCGGCGAAGGGAAAGCCGTATTCGGAAAAAAGCCTTGTGTACGCTGGATCGCTCTGAATCGGGCTTGCCGGTGATAACGCTGCGACAGATGCCAGCGCTATCACCGAAAAAGCATAGCCTCAGTAGAGATTCGGCTCCATTTCCAGCTCAACGGTAAATCGTTGCAAAATGTCAGCCTGGATCCGCCGGGCCAGGGCCAGCAATTGCAGGCCGCTCGCCGTGCCATAGTTGACCAGCACCAAGGACTGCAAAAGGTGTACACCTGCATCTTCTTCGCGAAAACCTTTCCAGCCCGCCGCCTCGATCAACCAGCCCGCCGCCAGTTTCACCTGGCCGTCAGGCTGTGGATAACTCACCAGCCCGGGATGCGCCAACTTCAATTCGGCAGCCTGGGCAGCCGACACCAGGGGGTTCTTGAAGAAACTCCCGGCATTGCCCAGCACAGCGGGATCGGGCAGCTTTTCGCTGCGGATACTGCAAATGGCCCGACTGACATCGCTGGCGGTCGGCTGGCTCACACCCTGCTCGGCCAGGCGCTGGGCCACCGGGCCGTAGCCCAGGTGCAGATGCTCGGCACGGCTCAAGGCAAAGCGTACACGCAGGATCAACCAACGCCCGGCGGCGTGTTTGAACAGACTGTCGCGATAACCGAACTGACATTCCTGCAGGGAAAACTCGCGCAACTCACCCGTCTCGCGATCCAGCGCGGTCAGGCCGGCAAACACATCCTTGATCTCGACCCCGTAGGCGCCGATGTTCTGCATCGGGGCTGCACCAACGGTGCCGGGAATCAGGCTGAGGTTTTCCAGACCGTTCCAGCCCTGGGCCAGGGTCGACAGCACAAAGGGATGCCAGGGCTCGCCGGCCTCGGCTTCGATCACGACATTGATGCCATCATCGCGCAGCAGGCGAATCCCCCGGGTGCCCATGCGCAACACCAGCGCCTGGATATCCGCGGTCAGCAACAGGTTGCTGCCGCCACCGATCACCAGCAACGGCAACTGATGCTGCGCCGCATAGGCCAGGGCCTCGCGGACATCGGCATCGCTGTGGGCCTCGGCGAACCACTGCGCACGAACATCGACACCAAAGCTGTTATAGGGTTTGAGGGAGACCCCGGCTTGCACTTGCAGGGTCATAGACGCCCCTTGAGTTCGATCACCAGCCGATCGCTGGCCTGTTCGATCAGGTCCAGGACCTGCTCGAAACCCTGTTCTTCGTCGTAGTACGGGTCCGGCACTTCCTCCACCGCCCCGTCATAACGTCGCAGGAACAGGTCCAGTTCGGCCTTGCCCTGGGCCGGCTGGAGCAACTTGAGGTTGCGCAGGTTGCTCTGGTCCATGGCCAGGATCAGATCGTAGCGGTTGAAATCCGCCGCCGCGACCTGTCGGGCACGCTGGGCCGACAAGTCATAGCCGCGCATCCGCGCCGCCCGCTGGCTGCGAGTATCCGGTGGTTTGCCGACATGCCAGGCACCGGTGCCGGCGGAAGCCACTTCGATCTGTTCGGCTAGGCCGGCCTCACGCAATTTGTGCCGCAACACACCTTCGGCCGTGGGCGAACGACAGATATTGCCCAGGCAGACAAACAGAACCCGCATCAGACCTCCAGCAACCGACGAACGCGATCGAGGTCTTGCGCCGTATCGACGCCGGTCGGTGGCGCCTCCAAGGCATCGGCGACATGAATCCGCACGCCGTGCCACAGCGCCCGTAGCTGCTCCAGGCGCTCGGTGGTTTCCAGCCAGCATGGGCCCCAGTTGACGAAGTCATGCAGGAAGCCGGCACGATAGGCATAGATGCCGATATGCCGGCGGAACGGTATGCCTGACGGCAGTTGCTCGCGGCTGATGGCGAAGTCATCCCGCGCCCAGGGCAGGGTCGCGCGGCTGAACGTCAGCGCCAGGCCGTTGATGTCGCTGACCACCTTGACCACATTCGGGTTGAACAGGGTTTCCACGTCGTGGATCGGCTCGGCCAGGGTGGCCATGCGCGCTTCACTGTGGGCCGCGAGGTTGGCCGCGACCTGATCGATCACCACAGGGGGAATCAGCGGCTCGTCGCCCTGGACGTTGACGACGATGTCATCCGCCGCCAGGCCCAGCAAAGTGGCGACCTCGGCCAGGCGATCGGTGCCGGACTCGTGATCTTCGCGGGTCAGCAGCACTTCGGCACCAAAGGCCCGACAGGCCTCGACGATACGTGCATCATCAGTGGCCACCACCACCCGCTGGGCGCTGCTTTTGCACGCCTGCTCCCAGGTGTGCTGGATCATCGGCTTGCCGGCGATCAGTTGCAGCGGCTTGGCCGGCAGGCGGGTGGAGGAAAAGCGCGCCGGAATCACGACGACGAACGGGGTGCTCATTTGTCCAGGCGCTCGTCGGTGCTCAGGGTCCGGGCTTCGCTTTCCAGCATGACCGGAATGCCGTCGCGGATCGGATAGGCCAGGCCCGCGCCCTTGCTGATCAGTTCGGTCTTGTCGGCGCTGAGCTTGAGGGGACCTTTGCAGATCGGGCAGGCGAGGATGTCGAGCAGTTTGGTGTCCATGAGGATTCCCTGGATAAAAACGGGTTTAGGGCAAGAGACGGTCGGGCAACAGGCGCAGCAGCTGGGTGTCGAACCAGGCCTTGAAGGCCTCGGACGGTAACGCATCCACCGCCAGGTACCACCAGTCGGGCGCCGCGAAGGCCCGGCATTTCACCGCATCCTTTTCGGTCATCACCAGTGGCAGCGTCGGTTCGAAGCTCAAGGCCGCGGCGCTGTACTCGGCATGATCGGCAAAGGCGTGGGGCACAGGCTGCCAGTGTAGCGTTTCAAGGGTGTTGAAGAAACGTTGCGGGTTGCCGATACCGGCGACCGCGTGCACGGCCTGCCCGGGTGGAAAATGATCGACGGGCTTGCGCTCGCCGGTCAGCAGGTTGACCAGCGCCGTCGGCTGCAGGTGGAAGGCGAAGCCGTTGTCACGGTCCTCGCTGGCACCGTTGTAGAGTACGCCATCGACACTTTGCAGGCGCTCAATCGGTTCGCGCAGCGGGCCGGCGGGCAGGCAACGGCCGTTGCCCAGGCCCCGGACGGCATCGATCAGTACCAGTTCCAGGTCGCGGGCCAGACGGTAATGCTGCAGGCCATCGTCGGAAAGGATCAGGTCGATTTTTTCCGTCGCCAGCAAGGCCCGGACCGCTCGACTGCGGTCCGGGTCGATCATCAACGGCACGCCGTTGCGCTGGACGATCAGCAGCGGTTCGTCACCGGCCAGTGCTGCCGCCTGATCGGCGTGCACACGCCAGGGCAACTGCGGCGGCTTGGCACCGTAGCCGCGACTGACCACACCGACCCGCAGGCCGCGCTGCCGACAATGCTCGATCAACCAGAGAATCATCGGGGTCTTGCCGGTACCGCCGACAGTGATATTGCCCACCACGATCAACGGCACCGGCGGTTGGTAGATCGTGCCTTCGCCCGCGACGAAACGCGCACGCTTGCCGTCGACCACCCGCCGATACAACCACTCCAGCGGGCGCAGCAGGGTCAATGCCGGATGACCATCGTACCAGGCGGCGAGCAGGCGCTCGGAGAAGCTCATCAGGGGGCCGGCGCCGCTTCGACAGTGGTCATGCGCAGATGGCTGAAACCCAGCTTGCCGGCCGCATCCATTGCGGTGATCACGGCCTGATGCTGGGTCTTGCCATCGGCGCTGATCGACAGTGGCAGGCTGGTATCGCCACCGGACTCTTTCTGCACCGCGTCCATCAGGCTGGCCAGGTCATTGCTCGGCAGGCGCTGGTTGTTCACCGTGTAGACACCCTCGGCACTGATGGCGATATCCAGCTGCTTGGGAATATGGTCCTCGGCCGGCGAGCCGCTGACCGCCTGCGGCAAGTCGACCCGCAACTCGGTCTGGCGGGTAAAGGTAGTGGTGGTGACAAAAAACAGCAGCAGGACGAACACCACGTCGATCAACGACGTCACGTTGATATCCACCGGTTCCAGGGGCTTGCGGCGGAATTTCACGCTTTGCCCTCTGGCATGTCGACGTCGCGGTCGCCTTGCACCACCTCGACCAGCTTGATCGCTTCCTGCTCCATGCCCACCACCAGCTCATCGACCCGGCGCAACAGGAAACGATGGAAGAACACCGCCGGAATCCCGACCATCAAGCCCGAAGCCGTGGTGACCAGCGCCTTGGAAATCCCCCCGGCGAGCACGGCGGCATTGGTGGTCATGCCCGTACTCATGAACGAGCTGAAGATATCGATCATGCCCAGCACCGTACCCAGCAGCCCGAGCAAAGGCGCCATGGCGGCGATGGTGCCGAGGGCGCTGAGGTAGCGCTCCAGTTCGTGGATGACCCGGGCAGCGGCTTCCTGGATGCACTCTTTCATGATCTCGCGACCATGCTTGGAGTTGGCCAGGCCCGCGGCAAGGATCTCGCCCAGGGGGGAATCGGCGCGCAGTTGCTTGAGTTTTTCCTTGTCCAGCTGCTTGTCCTTGATCCAGCGCCAGACCTGCCCGAGCAGATGCTCCGGGGTCACGCGGCTGGCCCGCAGCGTCCATAGGCGCTCGGCGACGATGCCCGTTGCAGCGATGGAGCTCAAAATGATCGGCAGCATCATCCAGCCGCCGGACTTGACCAATTCCCACACAGTGACAGTCCCCTCGAAAAAGTGCGCCACTCTAACATAGGGGTTGCGCGGGCCGAAGATCGTGATGACGCATGCCGGGGGACTTTAATAACCCAGGGTTATTGAAAGGCAGCGGACTATTGCCGCCAGAAGCGTCGTGCGGCTTGCAAGGACCGCGGCTCGTCGAAACGCCCCAGCACCAGGCGCAGTGCGCCCTGCTCCGCGCTGTCGAAGATAGCCATGTCCAGAGCTTTGTAACGCGCGATGACCTGTGGGTGGGGATGACCGAAGGCATTGCCGCGCCCACGGGAAATCAGCACGCCGCGCGGGGCCAGACGTTGCAGGAAAACCATTGATGAGGAACTGCGGCTGCCGTGATGGGGCGACTGCAACCAATCGCTGGCAACGGCCAACGGACTCTCGAGATAGGCCCGTTCGGCCTCGATATCGATATCGCCGGTCAGCAGTAGACGCTCACCATTGGCTTCGATCTGCAAGACGCAGGAGGATTGATTGCTGTCGCGGGCCAGGGGCCAGCGCCACAGGGAAAAGCGCACGCCATCCCACTGCCAGTGCCGGCCACTGGCACACGGCTGGGCCTGCAACGCCGCAGGCAAACCCTCGACGTCGCCGCCGAGCACCTCGCTCACCGGCAAACCGCGTTGCACGGCCAGGGCCCCACCGGCGTGATCGGCATCGGCATGGCTGAGCAACAGCGTATCGAGCCGGCGTACCCCCAGCTTGCGCAAGGATGGCAGCACCACCCGTTCGCCCTGGTCGAACTCGCCGAAGCGCGGTCCGGCGTCATACAGCAGGCTGTGCTCACGGGTTCGGACAAGGATCGCCAGGCCCTGGCCGACATCCAGTTGCCAGACCTCGGCCTCGCCCTGGGCCACTGGCGTTGAAGGCGCGAATACCGCCAACGCCGCCAATGGCCACCCCAAGGGACGCAGAGGAATACCGGCCGGCAGCAACAGCAGCAGGATACCCAGGCCACTCAGCGCCCAGGCCCACAACGGAACAGCCGCCGGTATCCAGGCCGGCACTTGCGCGGCCAACCATTCGAGCCCTTGAAACAACCCAGCGAGCAAACCGCCGGCCAGCCACAGCAGCCCCTCGCCCAACCAGGGCAGCGGCAACAGCAGCGTGCCGAGCAGGGCCAGAGGCAATACCAACAGACCGATCAAGGGCACGGCGACCCAGTTGGCCAACGGCGCACTGAGACTGACCGGCAGGCCCAGCAACAGCAACGCCGGAAGCAGGCCGAGGGCAATCACCCATTGCCCACGGCTCCAGCTCTGCCAGAAGCTCCAGGCACCCAGTCGCCCACTGAAGGTGAAGATCAGCACCGCCACGGCGGCAAAGGACAGCCAGAATCCCACCTGCAGACTCACCAGCGGGTCGAACAACAACACCAGGTTCAAGGCCGCCAGCAACGGCACCAGCGCCCCCAGATGGCGATAACGCAAACGCCACGACAGCACCATCGCAAGCATCACGCAGGCCCGGCGCACCGGCACGCCGAAACCCGCCAGCAGCGCATAGCCCAGCGCCGCCGCAAAGGCCAGGCCACAGGCCCAAGGCAGCCAGGGCCAGCGGCCCGGCCACAGGCCATAACGCGCCAACCCGGCGATCAGGGCGTAGACCAATCCCGCGAGCAAGCCGATATGCTGGCCGGAAATCACCAGCAGATGCAGGGTGCCGGTGTCCTGCAGCACGCGCCAGGTCTGCGTTGACAGTCCCGAACCGTCACCAAGCACCAGTGCCACCAAGGTGGCCGATTGCCCTTGGGCATCGACTTCCAGCAAACGCCGCCTGATCGTATCGCGCCAGGCACTACTGGCGGGCCCCAGCAATTGCCCATCCTTGATCGTGCCGGTCGCGCCGATACGCCGGGCGAGCAGCCAGGCCTCATAGTCGAACCCGGCGGGATTGAGCAAGCCGTGTCCACGCTTGAGCTGCACCGCCAGGCGCCAGCGCTCGCCGCTGCGCAGATCCGGGCCGCCGAACCAGGACAACCGCAAACGCGCCGGCAGCCGGGCCCGACGGGAAATCGCGCCGTCCAGTTCGAAGCGCACCACCTGTTCTCCCCGCTGCGGCAGACCGACCACCCGCCCTTCCACCCACAGGGTCTGGCCCTCCAACGCCGGCGCCAGTCGATCGTCCAGCGCCCGTTGCGCCTGGAAACAGGCCCAACTGAAGCCGAACAGGAATAACGCCAGCGGATAAGTGCGAAACGGCAACAACATCAAGCCGAGCACCGGCAGCACCAGCAACAGCCATCCAGGCGGCAGTTGCGGCAGGAATCGCAAGAGCACAAACCCCGCCGCCAGCGCCAACATCCCTGTTCGCATAAAGCACTCCTTGAACCCGTTCAGCTCTCGGAATAGCCGGGTTATGCGGACGGTGCTTTATTTACTGTCACAAAGTCTGAATCGGCCGCCCGTAAAATCCGGGCATACTGCCCGCCTGAACTGCCCGAGAAGCCTTATGCCGCGTCGCTTATTCAAACGCTACATGCCGGACCCGACCCGCATCAGGGAACACAAACACTTACGTTTTTTCGGTCCCCTGCTCCACGATCCGAACCTCTGGCACCTCAATCGGCACTCGGTGGCACGGGCCATGGCGGTGGGCTTGTTCGCGGCCTTGATGCCGATGCCCTTGCAGATGCTGCTGGCGGCATTTCTGGCGATTCTCGTGCGCGGCAATATGCCGATTGCCGTCAGCCTGGTGTGGCTGACCAATCCACTGACGATCCCGCCGATTTTCTATTGCGCCTACCAGCTCGGTGCCTGGTTGCTGCACGTGCCGCCCCGCGGCCTGCCGGATGAATTGACCTGGACCTGGATCAGCGGGCAGCTGTCGACGCTCTGGCAACCGCTGTTGCTGGGTTCGCTGGTATTGGGAGTGGCGCTGGGCGCCCTGGGTTATTACCTGACCATGAGCTACTGGCGCTGGTGGGTGGCCAGGCAATGGAAGCGGCGCCTGGAACGACGCCGCCATCCATGAAACCCGTTACTGGCGCATACCGCGGCCGCTGACCAGCAGCCGCGCACAACCGATGTAGAGGGCCAGGGTCGCCACGACCATAAAGGTGATGGCCACGCTGATGCGGATGTCCGAGACCCCGAGAATGCCGTAGCGGAAGGCGTTGACCATGTGCAGCACCGGGTTGGCCAGCGACACGGTCTGCCAGAACGGCGGCAGCAGGGTAATCGAGTAGAACACCCCGCCAAGGTAGGTCAGCGGCGTCAGCACGAAGGTCGGGATAATCGAGATATCGTCGAAGTTACGTGCAAAGACTGCGTTGATAAACCCCAGCAGCGAGAAGATCGTCGCCGTCAGTACCACCACCAGCACGGTCACGCCCAGGTGATGGACCTGCAAATCGGTGAAGAACAGCGACAGCAAGGTCACGATAATCCCCACCATCAGCCCGCGCAGCACACCGCCCAGGGTGTAGCCGATCAGGATGGTATGGGGCGAGACCGGCGAAACCATCAATTCCTCGATGGAACGCTGGAACTTGCTGCCGAAGAAACTCGAGACCACGTTGCCGTAAGAGTTGGTGATCACCGACATCATGATCAGGCCTGGCACGATGTACTCCATATAGGTGAAACCACCCATGCCGCCGATCTGCCTGCCGATCAGGTTACCGAAGATCACGAAGTACAGGACCATGGTGATGGCCGGCGGTAGCAGGGTCTGCGGCCAGATCCGGGTAAAACGCCGGACTTCGCGGTAAACGATGGTGTTGAGGGCGACCAGGTTGGGTTGCAGTTCCGAACTCATACCGCCACCTTCGACAGGTTTTTTTCCACCAGGGACACGAACAGCTCCTCGAGGCGATTGGTTTTGTTACGCAGGCTCAGGACTTCGACCTGCTGCGTGGCCAGTTGCCCGAACAGCGCGGTGATGCCCACCGCCTTGTCGACCTGGACTTCCAGGGTGCGACTGTCGAGCAGCTTGCTCGGATAGCCGATCAGCTGGGGCGGCTGCTGCAGGTCATTCTTCAGGTCGAGCAGGAAGGTCTCCACATGCAGCTGGCTGAGCAACTGGCGCATGCTGGTGTTTTCGACGATGGTGCCGTGATCGATGATGCCGATATTGCGGCACAACTGTTCAGCCTCCTCCAGGTAGTGGGTGGTGAGGATGATGGTGATGCCTTTCTGGTTCAGCTCGGTGAGGAAGGTCCACATCGAACGACGCAGTTCGATGTCGACCCCGGCGGTCGGCTCGTCGAGGATCAGCAGGCGCGGTTCATGCACCAGCGCCCGGGCGATCATCAGCCGGCGCTTCATGCCGCCGGACAACGACCGCGACGGCACGTCGCGCTTGTCCCACAGGCCCAACTGGGTCAGGTACTGCTCGGCGCGTTCCTTGGCGATTTTCGCCGGAATGCCGTAGTACCCGGCCTGGGTCACGACGATATCGAAGGTCTTCTCGAACTGGTTGAAGTTGAACTCCTGCGGCACCACGCCAATGCAGCGCTTGAGTGCGGCGGGTTCGCGATCCAGGTCGTGACCGAACACCTTCACCGTACCGCCGGTCTTGTTCACCAGGGTCGAGAGGATGCCGATGGTCGTGGATTTGCCGGCACCGTTAGGGCCGAGCAGGGCGAAGAAATCACCTTCGGCGACATCCAGATCGATACCACTCAGGGCCTGGAAACCGTTGCCGTAGGTTTTGGTTAGCTGCCGGATGGACAGAGCGGAACTCATATCGGATTCATGCACCAAGAAGGGAGGAAAGAACTAAATAAGGGCACACCGTTTTGAATGCAACGGCGGCGAACCAGGCTCATGGTGCTTGGCCTCGCCGCACAAGTACAGCAACCGGCGTTAATAGTGGCTATTAAGTCAACGCGGTCATGACCGCCCGCTGATAGGCCGGACGCTGTTTCAGGCGTTCGTACCAGGCACTCAAATGAGGCATCGGCGGGCGTTCGATGGGCATTTCGAACCAGGCATAGATAAAACTGCCGAGGGGAATATCACCCATGCCGATCTCGTCACCCGACAGGTAGGGTTGCTCGGCCAGCGCCGCATCGACCCGCAGCAACAGGTCGGCGCAGATCTTCAGCGAAGCGTTGATCGCGGCCCAATCCTGTTGCTCGGCGGGGGTCCGCAATACACCCCAGAACACCCCGCGAAACGGGGTGGCAAAGGATGAGGTGGTCCAGTCCATCCACTTGTCCGCCTGGGCCCGTGCCTGCAGATCATTGGAGAACCAGTGGGAGCCGGCGGCATGCTTGGCGGTCAGGTAGCGCACGATGGTGTTCGATTCCCAGAGGACAAAATCACCGTCCTCGATCATCGGCACCAGCTTGTTCGGGTTTTTCGCACGATATTCGGGTGTATCGACGACACCGAACGCTCCGCCGGCATCCAGAGACTCGTAAGGCAGGCCAAGCTCCTCGGCACACCACAAGGCTTTCCTGACGTTCGACGAATTTTTCCTACCCCAGATTTTCAGCATGACCGCCTCTCGATGGATAAATGCCGACGCAGTCTACGCCCGAACAGCGCAGGCTCAAATCCTTGCGCACAAGGAAAGTAGCAGAGCGGATAACACGCGTCGTGATGCAGAGCGTGACGAAATCGACGAACTCCACCGACACGGGACGGTCACTATCGGTAGCCTGCTCACTTTTAGACCAGGCCGCCCGGGCCGTTACACTTGTAAACATGTGCCTACAGATTTGAACACACATCCCCAAGCCCTGTTTACCGGATGCCGACTAAGCTCAATCGGTGCTTTGGCGCTGTCTTTATGGAGGATTGAATATGCTGCTGTTGTGGATACTGGTACTGGTGATCGGCGTCGCCTGGCTGGCGCATCGCCGAATCGCTCCGCTTCCCGTACTCGGCATAGTCGCCGTCTACCTGATCGCGATGGGCCGGTTCGGCCATGGGCCGGGCGCTCTGATGCTGGTGCTGTGGGTGTTGCTGGCGGTGGTCGCGGCCGCGCTGTTGCTGCCCGACCTGCGCCGCAGGCTGTTCACTGCCCCACTGTTCGCCTGGTTCCGCAAGGTCCTGCCGCCCATGTCCGAGACCGAGCGCGATGCCATCGACGCCGGAACCGTCTGGTGGGATGGCGAACTGTTCAGCGGGCGCCCGGACTGGAACAAGCTGCTGGCCTATCCGAAGGTCCGGTTGAGCGAGGAAGAACAGGCGTTTATCGACGGGCCGACCGAAGAACTCTGCGCCATGGTCAGCGACTGGCAGATCGGCCAGGCCATGGACCTGCCGCCCAAAGCCTGGGCGCATATCAAGGAGCACGGCTTCTTTGCCCTGATCATCCCCAAGGAGTTCGGCGGCAAGGGCTTTTCCGCCTATGCCCACTCCCAGGTGGCGATGAAACTGGCGACCCGCAGCGGCGACCTCGCCTCCACCGTGATGGTACCCAATTCCCTGGGCCCGGCCGAACTGCTGCTGCATTACGGTACCGATGAACAACGCAATCACTACTTGCCACGCCTGGCCCGCGGCGACGATATCCCGTGCTTTGCCCTGACCGGGCCGCTGGCCGGCTCCGATGCCGGCTCCATGCCGGACACCGGGGTGATCTGCAAGGGCCAATGGCAAGGCGAGGAAGTCCTCGGCCTGCGCCTGAACTGGGAAAAGCGCTACATCACCCTCGGCCCGGTGGCGACCTTGCTCGGGCTGGCCTTCAAGGCCCATGACCCGGAGCATCTGCTGGGCGAAGAGGAAGACCTGGGCATCAGCCTCGCGCTGATTCCCACCGACACCCCGGGGGTCGAGATCGGCCGGCGCCACCTGCCCCTCGGCGCGGCCTTCATGAACGGCCCGAACTCGGGCAAGGACGTGTTCATCCCGTTGTCGTTCCTGATCGGCGGCCAGGACATGCTCGGCAAGGGCTGGATGATGCTGATGAACTGCCTGTCGGTGGGTCGCTCGATCTCCCTGCCGGCGGTGGGTACCGGCGCGGCCAAGTTCACCAGCCTGGTGACCGGCCAGTACAGCCAGGTCCGCGAACAGTTCAACGTACCGCTGGCCGCCTTCGAGGGCATCCAGGAAGCCCTGGCCCGCATCGGTGGCAACGCCTGGCTGATGGACAGCGCGCGGATGCTCACGGCCAATGCCGTCGACCTCGGCGAGAAACCCTCGGTGCTCTCGGCGATTCTCAAGTATCACCTGACCGAACGCGGTCGCGAGTGCATCGGCCATGCCATGGATGTGCACGGCGGCAAAGGCATCATCATGGGTCCGAACAACTACCTGGGCCGCAGTTGGCAGGGCGCGCCGATCTTCATCACCGTGGAAGGGGCAAACATCCTCTCGCGCAACCTGATGATCTTCGGCCAGGGCGCGATTCGCTGCCATCCCTTCGTCCTCAAGGAAATGGCCCTGGCCGCCCGCGAGGACCACGACCAGGCGCTGGTGGAGTTCGACAAGCTGCTGCTCGATCATATCGGCTTTGCCGTCAGCAACGCCGCCAGCACCCTGGTCCTGAATCTCGGGCTCGGGCACTTCGAAGCGGCGCCGGGCAATCGCCTGAGCCAGGGTTATTTCCGCGCGTTGAATCGCCAGGCGGCGGCGTTCGCCCTGCTGGCGGACCTGTGCATGATGCTGCTGGGCGGCGAATTGAAGCGTCGCGAACGGCTGTCGGCACGCCTGGGGGATGTACTCAGCCATCTGTACCTGGCGTCGGCGGCGCTCAAGCGTTATCACGACCTGGACTCCCCGGACTATCTGCAACCGCTGTTCACCTGGGCCATGGAAGAGAGCCTCGGACACTCCGAACGGGCCCTCGACGAGTTGCTGAAAAACTTCCCGAACCGCGTGCTCGGCTGCCTGCTGCGAGTGGTGGTATTCCCCTTCGGTCGTCGACATACCGGCCCTTGCGACGAGTTGGATGCCGAAGTCGCTGCGGTGCTCGGTCGGGCCAAGGGCGATCCGGCGCTGGAAGCCGTGCTTGAAGGCTGCTACCGCCCGCAATCGGCAAGCGATCCGGTTGGAGCCCTGCAACACGCCTACGATTTGCTGGGCGCCAGCCATGAGCTGCAGAAAAAACTGCACGTCGCACTCAAGAGCGGCCAGGTCAAGCCGCGCGCCGAAGAGTCGGCCATCGATGCCGCCCTGGAGGCCGGCGTATTGCAACCGGCCGAAGCCGAAAGCCTGCGCCAGGCAGAAGCTGCCCGGCGCAAGGTGATCGACGTGGATGATTTCAGCAAGGAAGAACTGCGCCCTGGCAAAGGCAAGGTCCGCTAGGTGCGCGGGTCAGGTGCCTGCTACGGAGCCTGACACGACAACGGGCGCCGAGAGCCTTATACTCTCGCGCCCGTTTTACCCTTGAGGCCCCCTGTCATGTCCAACCTCGTTGCCGATCACCTGGTCCTGCTCGACCACCTGCGCAGCATTCTGGTCGCCGTCGGCGAAGCCGAGCAGGTCCCCGAAGAAAGTCACGCGCTGTTCCTCGAACGTTTCGATGAGTTGCGCGCGCAACTGCCGGTCGAACCGGTGGAAAGCCAGTACCTGGGCCAGGACCTGCTGTGCCAGGTGATCCTGCGTTATCCGCAAATTGCCCACCTGGTACCCCGCGACCTGCTGTGGTTCTTTGGCGGTGACTGCCTGCATTACATGCCGGATGACGAACTGGAGCTGTACCAGGCGCTGGAAGAGCGCCGCTATGAAGCCGAGCAGAACGACGAACCGTTCGACTGGAACCAGGAAAAGCAGCTGTTGGCGCTCTCGACCCAGGACAGCAAGCACTGATACAAGCCGCTCCATCAGGCTGGGAGCCTACAGCGCCTTGCGCAATGTCGGCTCCCGGGCCAGACGCTCCACCAGGTAGTCGATAAACACCCGCAACTTCGGCGACAGGTAGGGCGTCGGCGTATACAGCAGCCAAAGGCCACCGTGATAGGAGGCCAGAAACGTCCAGGTCGGCAGCACCTGGACGATCAAGCCCTGTTCCAGGGCATGCCGCGCCGTGAAATACGGCAGGCTGCCAATGCCGATATGCTGCAACACCGCATCCAGCCGCACCCCCGTGTGATTGGCCGCATAACGCCCGCGGACCCCGACGGTCACCGACTTGCTGCCCTGCCTGAACTTCCAGCGCGCGTCATTGGGCGTGTCCCCCAGATAGATGCAACTGTGCTCCAGCAGGTCATGGGGGTGCTGCGGCGTGCCGTGTTCAGCCAGGTACTGCGGCGTCGCGCAGAGCAGATGCTCGATGGGCATCAACTGGCGCCCTACCAGGCCGACCGGCGGATGATCGGTAATACGCAGGATCAGGTCGACATTGTCCTCGATCAGGTCCACCGGTCGATCTTCGAGAATCATCTGCACATCCACCTGTGGATAACGCCGCAGAAACTCCGGCATATGCGGATGCACGACAAAACGCCCCACCGCCTTCGGCACGCTGACCCGAACCAGCCCCTGGGCCTCGTGGGTGTACTGACCACTGATCTCCATCACCGATCGCGCCGCACTGACCATTTCCCGGCAGCGCTTGAAGGTCTCCTCGCCGCTGTCGCTCAGCCGCAATTTGCGTGTGGTGCGCTGCAGCAGGCGGGTCGCCAGGGCCTTTTCCAGACGGGAAATCGAGCGACTCACCGCCGAGGGCGATAAACCGAGCTGGCGCGCGGCTTCCGAGAAACTGCCGGTCTCGACCACCTTGACGAAAATCGCCATTTCGCTCAGCAACGCCAGCGGCAGATTGATGCTCATGACGCACAGGTCCATTGATATTTGATCGGATTATCACAGGCTAACAGCCTTTTTATACTGGCGACACCCAACCGACCTGACGACCATTCATCCCGGAATCACCATGAATCCCCACTATTTGAACGAATTCCTCGCCCTGGCGGCCATTCACTTTCTCGCCGTGGTCGCCCCTGGCCCCGATTTCGCCGTGACCATCCGTCAGAGCGTGCGCTTTGGCCGGCTGATCGGCGTGATCACCGCCCTCGGCATCGGTGCCGGGATCTCGGTGCATGTGCTCTATACCCTGCTCGGCGTCGGCGCCTTGATGCACAGCGCACCCTGGCTGCTGAACGTCGCCAAGGTGATCGGCGGCGGCTACATCCTCTACCTGGGCATCAACCTGCTGCGCAGCAAAGCCCGGGCGGCGCGCTCGGATTTCGGCCAGACCGCCGATGAACTTCCGCGACAGAGCCCGGCCAAGGCCTTTATGGTCGGCTTCCTGACCAATGCCACCAACCCCAAGGCCACCCTATTCTTCCTGGCGATCTTCACCACGGTGGTCAGCGCCTCGACCCCGCTGGAAATCCAGGCGCTCTATGGCCTGTGGATGTGCAGCGTCAATGCACTGTGGTTCATCCTGGTCAGCCTGCTGTTTTCCAGCGAACGGGTCCGCCAGGCATTCCTGAAGATGGGCCACTGGTTCGAACGCACCATGGGCGTGGTGCTGATTCTGTTTGCCGGGCGCCTGATGCTGTCTTTATAAGCAGCCCACCGACGAGGCCTTTGAGCGGGAAAAATCCAGCGCGGTTTGCATTTCCTTAAGAAAAATCCCACACCAAGGGGCTCCCGTACAGCGGCCCTATGGTGTTAGTTTGGAAAAATATCTGTCCTATCGATCAGATATCTCTCACAAACTGCTTGCAAAGGAATGCTTCCCGCAATGAATTTCCCACTCAAACACCTGGCCACCACCACCCTGATGCTGACCAGCCTTTCGTTGTTCACCACGCCCGCACAAGCCAACATCGCCCCCCAACAGAACGCGGCCATCCTCAGTACCCTGAATGACGCATCGGTCACGGATTTCAGGCAGTTCCTCGCACGTCTGGGCAAGAGCGAGCTGGCCAAGACCGACGACCTCGGTCCGGCCATCAGCGCCTTCCTCGACAACAAGACCCTTTCCCCCGAACAGCAAAATGAGATCCATCGCCTGCTGGGCCTTTATGCACGGGTGAAATACGGCAATGCGGCTACCGAGACCTTGCGCGAGCTGGTAGCCATCCCGACCTTCCGCGTGGACGGCGTGGCCCAGCACGAGAATCCCGAATTCATCAGGATCGGCGAAAAAATCAAGGATCTGGCCCAGGCCTTCAACCTGAACTTTCGCAACATCGACAACCGCGTCTATGAAGTTTCCCTGGATGGCAGCGGCGATGAAGTCGTGGGCATTCACGCCCATGCCGACGTGGTGCCGGTGACGCCGGAAAACTGGGTACTGAAAGACGGCACCCGCCTCGACCCGTTCAAGGTCACCCTGATCGGCGACCGCATGTATGGCCGGGGCACCGAGGATGACAAGAACGGCATCGTGGTGGCGCTCTACGCCATGAAAATCATCAAGGAAGAAAAGCTGCCACTGGCGAGAAACTTCAAACTGCTGGTGGACACCACCGAAGAGACCAGCGGCGACGCCATCCCCTATTACTTCAAACACAATCCGGTCCCCAACTACAATCTGGCGCTGGACGGCGGCTACCCGGTGGTGATTGCCGAGAAAGGCTACGGCACGGTCATGGCCAACTTTGCCCGACGCCAGGCCGAGGGCAAAGGCGCGGAAATCCTCTCGCTGACCGGGGGCATGGCCACCAACCAGATACCCTCGACATCGGTCGCCACCCTGGCGAGTGACAAGCCCGCCGAACTGGCCGCCAGCCTGCAGCAGGCCGGTACTGACTATGCCAAGCGCAATGGCGGCAACTTCGAGATCAGCGCCAAAGTCATCGGCCAGGAGGTCAAGCTCACGGTCACCGGCGTTTCCGCCCACTCCTCCGAGCCCGAGTCAGGGGTCAACCCGGTGGCGAGGATGCTGGACTTCATCAATAGCCTGGACGGCAAGATCGCGCTCAAGCACAACCACATCACCGACGCCGCCCGCTATGCCGCCGACAACTGGGGCCTGGACTACCTGGGTGGTAAATTGGGCGTGGGATTTTCCGATGCCTTCATGGGACCGCTGACGGCGTCCCTGACCTATGTCGGGATGGATGAAAAGACCTTCAAGCTCGCAGTCAACCTGCGGGTGCCGAAGGGCAAATCTCCGGAAACGCTCAAAGGCGAAATCGCCGGCAAGCTGAGCACTTGGAGCCAAAAGACCCACATTGCACCAGCCTTCAACTATTCGATCGCCGAACCGATGTACCGCAACCCCGAGGGTGAATGGGTCAAGGCATTGCTGGTCGTGGCCAGCGAGAACCTGGGCATGGAACACAAGTTCGGCACCTCGGCCGGCGCGACCTCGGTCCATGAGTTGCCCAATGGCGTGCAGTTCGGCCTGGCCAGGCCCGAGGTCAAGTACACCGGGCACACCGACAACGAGTTCAAGAGCGTCGAGCAATTCCTCATGGACCTGCAGATCGTGACCGAGATGATGGGGCGCATAGGGCAGATGCCCAAGCTCTGATCCCTCTCAGGACCCGCCATGGGGCGGGTCCACTGCCTTAATAGATAAATCACGCACAAACAAAAACGCCGCTCATCACTGAGCGGCGTTTTTGTTGAATATGGAGCGGGAAACGAGACTCGAACTCGCGACCCCGACCTTGGCAAGGTCGTGCTCTACCAACTGAGCTATTCCCGCAAATGGCGTCCCCTAGGGGACTCGAACCCCTGTTACCGCCGTGAAAGGGCGGTGTCCTAGGCCACTAGACGAAGGGGACACGCTAACTGAAACACATGGTGTGTATTTCAGTGCCCAAATCCGACTCCGAAGAGATCGGTTCTGGTTTCACTCAGCCCCGCCCGAAAGCAGTGCTGTTTAAAAATGGAGCGGGAAACGAGACTCGAACTCGCGACCCCGACCTTGGCAAGGTCGTGCTCTACCAACTGAGCTATTCCCGCAATGGCGTCCCCTAGGGGACTCGAACCCCTGTTACCGCCGTGAAAGGGCGGTGTCCTAGGCCACTAGACGAAGGGGACACACTACAACATTCACTCCCTGCCGCGCTTCGCTGTGTGCTTTACGCTGCAAGTGGCGCGCATTCTATGGATGGATCGAAGGGTCGTCAACCCCCAAGGATAAATTTATTTAAATCAATGACTTCGCCACCCTTTACAGGCCTTTCCCGGCGCCCCGCGCGTCTGCCCCTTGGCGCCTATATTCTGGCGCCCGACAAGACGCTATAGTGATCGAGGGAAATAGTGGCGACGTGCTCTATCCCAGGCGCCATGCAGCGCGTCGATCAATGCTATCGGCGAAAACGCCAAGCCACTACACTCGTTCGCATTACACCTTGAAGAGGTCTTAACGGTGACACCACTCATGATCACCCTGCTGGTCGCAGCCGGGATCTTTCTCCTGATCGCCATCGGCTTCCTCAATCATATGGCTGAAAGCCGCAAACTCGAGAAGGCCCGAGTCAAGGTCGAACTCAACGACCGCCTGCGTCGTTGCGGCGAAATCACCGAGACCTTTCCCGGCCAATTGATGAGCCCGGCCCTCAAGCTGCTGCTGACACGCCTGGAACTCAACGTGAACCAGCGCCTGTTGAATATGGACAAGACCAACAGCAAGTTCAGGGCTCGGGTGACCGAACTCACGGCGCTGGTCAGCCAGGGTGAGTCGATTCCGATCAACAACCCGCCCGGCCCGATCCAGACCGAAGCCAAGGCCAAGGATGTACGTTTCCTCCTTGAAGCCCTGCACGGCCAGATCACCCGTGCCGCCCAGGACGGTTTCCTCCCCGCCACCGAAGCCAAGCACTGGATCCGTGAAGTGCGGCATATCCTGGTCTTGCTGCATATAGAGTTCTTCAACAATCTCGGCCAGCATGCCCTGCAACAGGAACAACCGGGGCAGGCGCGCCTGGCCTTCGAGCGTGGCGTGCAATACCTGCGCAAGCAGCCTGAACCGGCTGTCTATAACGAACAGCTGATCTTCATGGAGAAGCTGCTGGCCCGGGCCAACTCCATGGTGCTCACCAACATCAAGCCTACCGAAGAAGACGTCAACGAACTGACCCAGGGCCTGAAGGACGTCGAGGCCGACGCCGACTGGAAGAAGAAAGCCATCTACGATTGATCAAATCCCAGGCATAAAAAAACGGACAAGCCAGGCTTGTCCGTTTTTTTATGTACTGACCGGGAAATCAGGCGACCGGATTGATCGGCTTGTCCGGGTACCAGACGTCCATCAACGGGCTGACTTCAACGGAGGTCAGTTCGCTGCGGGTCTTGAGCCAGGCTTCAACGTTAGCGCGTTGTTCAACGCTGACCGAGCCACGTTTCTGCAGGCAAACCAGACCGTAGTCATCGCCGCCGACATAGCCCAGACCGTTGGCTTCCATCGCTTCTTTCAGGAATGCGTCGAGGAAAACGTCGATAGCCTCTTCACTCAGGTCTTCTTTGAAATCCAGGTTCAGCTCAAAACCCAACTCCTGAAATTCATCGACGCACAGCTTTTTGCGCAGACGCTGGGAACGGTTAGTCGCCATGAAACAATCCTCAAAAGTAATAACGGGCGGCACTTTATCAGTTTAAGGCTGCAATTGCCCGGATCTGTGGCGACAGCTGGTCGATCCGTGGAAAAAAATCAGCCATGCGCGCCTGGCCCAAGGCCCAAGCTTGATTGCCTTCGGGCATAATGCCGTCACTTTCACGACCATTGAGGGATTTTTGTCCACATGCCCTCGTATTTTCCCCTCGACGGTAGGGCTCTACTTCATATGATCAAATCTTTACGTCCGCTGCTGCTCGCCGGCCTTCTCCTTCCCCTGGCCTTCCCCACTTACGCAGCGCCCGTCAACACCACCCTCTCTCCCAAAGTCCAGCAGGCGCTCAGAGCCAGCAAGCTGCAAAACGACGCCTTGTCCCTGATGCTGGTGCCACTCGACGGCCCAGGCGTGCCCACCGCGGTCAATGCCGACGTGTCGGTGAACCCGGCCTCGACCATGAAGCTGATCACCACCTACGCCGCCCTGGAAATGCTCGGCCCCAACCATCAGTGGAAAACCGAGTTCTACACCGATGGCCCCCTGAGCAACGGCGTCCTGCAAGGCAACCTGTACCTCAAGGGCGGCGGCGATCCGAAGCTGAACATGGAAAAGCTCTGGCTGCTGATGCGCGACCTGCGCGCCAACGGCGTGAACCAGGTGACCGGCGATCTGGTCCTCGACCGCAGTTTCTTCATCCAGCCGCAGTTGCCGGAGTTCAATGACGACGGCAACGACGAGAACAAGCCGTTCCTGGTCAAGCCCGATGCGCTGATGGTCAACCTCAAGGCCCTGCGCTTCGTCGCGCGCAACGACTCGGGCAAGGTACTGGTCTCGGTGGAACCACCGATTGCCAGTATCCGCATCGACAACCAGGTCAAGGCGGTCAATGCCAAACAGTGCTCCGGCGACGTGCGCTACAACCCGGTGGCCCAGGATGACGGCAGCACCCTGGTCACCGTCAGCGGCCAACTGGCCGAAGGCTGCAGCTCGCAGACCTACCTGTCACTGCTTGACCATCCGGCCTACGCCGCCGGTGCCGTACGCGCCATCTGGCAGGAACTGGGTGGCAGCATCCATGGCAAGGACCGTTCCGACGTGGTGCCCAAGAGCGCACGCCTGCTGGCCCGGGCCTATTCGCCGGACCTGACGGAAATCATCCGCGACATCAATAAATACAGTAACAACACCATGGCCCAGCAACTGTTCCTGAGCCTGGGGGCGGAGTATCGCAACGATGCCGACGGCGATGACGCCAAGGCGGCGCAGCGGGTGGTGCGTCAGTGGCTGGCGAAGAAAGGCATTATCGCGCCGCACCTGGTGATGGAGAACGGTTCCGGGCTGTCCCGTGCCGAACGAGTCAGTGCGCGGGAAATGGCGAGCATGCTGCAGTCGGCCTGGAAGAGCCCCTATGCCGCGGAGTTCATCAGTTCGCTGCCGATCGTCGGTACCGACGGCACCATGCGCAAGCGCCTGAAGCAGACAGCCATGCGGGGCGAGGCGCATATCAAGACCGGGACCCTGAACACCGTGCGTGCCATCGCCGGCTTCAGCCGCGACGATAACGGCACCACCTGGGCGGTGGTGGCGATTCTCAACGACCCAAAACCCTGGGGGGCCTCGTCGGTGCTAGACCAGGTGTTGCTGGACCTGTACCGCCAGCCCAACGTGGCCGGCTCGGACGAATAACCCGGGACCTGAACATCAGGGCCCGGGATCCGTGGTGATCAGCGGGCGCTGATTTTCCAGGCGCGGTGGATCTTGCTGTTGCGGGCGAAATCCGGGTCCAGGGTCTGGGCACTGATTTCCTCGACGGCATAACGTGTCGCCAGGTGCTCGTCCAACTGGAACTTGCGGAAGTTGTTCGAGAAATACAGCACGCCGCCCGGTGCCAGGCGCGCCACGGCCAGGTCGAGCAACTGCACGTGGTCACGCTGGACGTCGAACACGCCTTCCATGCGCTTGGAGTTGGAGAAGGTCGGCGGGTCGATGAAGATCAGGTCGAACTCATCGCGACTGGCCTCGAGCCAGGCCATCACATCCCCCTGCTCCAGGCGGTTCTTGTCGGAGAAACCATTGAGCGACAGGTTGCGCCGCGCCCAGTCCAGGTAGGTTTTCGACAGGTCGACGCTGGTGGTGGTGCGCGCACCGCCCTTGGCCGCGTGCACACTGGCGGTCGCGGTGTAGCAGAACAGGTTGAGGAAGCGTTTGCCGGCCGCCTCTTTCTGGATCCGCAGGCGCATCGGCCGGTGGTCGAGAAACAGACCGGTGTCGAGGTAATCGGTCAGGTTGACCAACAACTTCACGCCACCTTCGTTGACCTCGGTGAACTTGCCCTGGGCGCTCTGGCGCTCGTATTGCTTGGTGCCGCTCTGGCGCTCGCGGCGCTTGATGATCACGCGGCTCTTGTCGACATTCAGCGCCTGGGGAATCGCCGCCAGGGCATCGAACAGTCGGGCCTGGGCCTTTTCCGGGTCGATGGACTTGGGCGCGGCGTATTCCTGGACGTGCACCCAGTCGTGGTACAGGTCGATGGCCAGCGAGTATTCCGGCATATCGGCGTCGTACACCCGATAGCAGTCGACGCCTTCACGCCGGGCCCACTTGCCCAACTGCTTGAGGTTCTTCTGCAGACGGTTGGCGAACATCTGCCCGCCTTCGCTCAGGCGCGCCTGCTCGACCACTGGCGCGGGAACCGGCGCGGGCTTGATCGGATTGCCGTTCTTGTTGAATTTCGGTGCTTCAGCCACTTCCTGCGCCAGGACTTCAGCCTGCTCGCGTTCGATCTGGCGCTGTTCCGGTGTGCGACGCTCGCCGGTGACGAACTGATCCGGCACCACCTTGATCAACAACAGCTTGCACGGCAAGGCGCCGTTCCAGAACGAGTACTGCTTGTGGCTGCGAATGCCCATGCGCTTGCCCAGGTCCGGGGCACCGGTGAACACCGCCGCCTCCCAGTTCAGGCAGGACTGGCGCAGGCGTTCGCCAAGGTTCTGGTAAAGATAGAGCAGGCTGGCTTCGTCGCCCAGGCGTTCGCCATAGGGCGGGTTGCAGATCACCAGGCCTGTCTGGTTCTGGTCCGGGCGCGGCTCGAAGGTTGCCACCTCACCCTGGTAAACCTTGATCCATTCGCTCAGGCCGGCACGCTCGATGTTGTTGCGCGCAGGCTGGATCAGTCGCGGATCGGCTTCATAACCACGAATCCACAGCGGCGGCTTGGCCAGGCCGGCTTCGGCGCGCACGGTGGCTTCCTCGTGAAGTTTTTTCCACAGCGCCGGTACATGCCCGAGCCAGGCGTCGAAGCCCCAGTGAATGCGGTTGAGGTTGGGCGCCATATCGGCGGCGATCATCCCGGCTTCCACCAGAAAGGTCCCGACACCACACATCGGGTCGGCCAGGGCCCCGCCTTCGGCGGCAATCCGCGGCCAGCCGGAACGGATCAGGATCGCCGCCGCGAGGTTTTCCTTCAGCGGCGCGGCGCCCTGCTGCAGACGATAGCCACGCTGGTGCAGGCTGTGGCCGGACAGGTCGAGGGAGAGGATCGCTTCGCCACGGTCCAGGCGCAGGTGAATGCGCAGGTCCGGACTGATCTTGTCGATGGACGGACGCTCGCCGGTCGGGGTGCGCAGCTTGTCGACAATCGCATCCTTGACCTTCAAGGCACCGAAATGGGTGTTGTCGATGCCCGAACCGTGACCGCTGAACTCAACGGCCAGGGTCCCGTCGGAGACCATATGGTCCTGCCAGTCGACGTCGAGCACGCCATGGTAAAGATCCTCGGCGTCCTTCATCGGGAAGCGCTTGAGCACCAGCAGCACGCGGTTGGCCAGTCGCGACCAGAGACACAGGCGATAGGCGGTCTCCATATCGGCCGTGCCGCGAATGGCCGAGGTGTGCTCGCGCGCCTCCTCAAGGCCAAGCCCGACGGCTTCCTCAAAAAGCAGGCCTTCAAGGCCTTTAGGGCAAGTGAGGAAGAGTTCGTAACGATCCGACATGGGAATTCCAGGGCTTATAGCCTTCAAGGAACGGGCAAACGCATCGCCCGCTCGGTTTCGATCAAGCGCTTTTCTCGAAGAGCGCTCGTGTGGCGCACCATTGCGCCTGTCCACCCAAGCAGATCCTTCAACCCTTGGATTGAAAGAACCTTGATGCCTGGACAGCTCAACTCTCGTAATAAAAACTCTTTTTAACAAAAACTCTCGTAACAAAAAGTCACATCGTGACCCTTCGTCGAATAATACCTGACGACAACGGGTCGGTATTCGCAGTAGAGAATGAAACTCATCATTCATCTAAGGGCTGATCGTAGCTGGGTTTTCTCCAGCGATACGAGCAAACGGCCATCACATCTTATGGCCTTAACACCATTATCGTTACGTCCTTATGACAAAACGGTCATTCACACGCCCCTGCGCATTGGTTAGAACTCACAACAGGTTGACGTCGCAATGGCGTCAACACCCCGCCCTACCGCGAAATCGCCCAAGCGCTTTTGCGTACCAGGGCGGAGCTCGCCACGCCGGCAGCGAGCACCAACGGCAGATGCATTCTGCCCGACTTCGCCAAGAGGTCGACGGGACATATAACAGTCAACCAGTGAGGGCAACACCCTATGAGAAGACTTAAGCGTGATCCGTTGGAAAGAGCATTTTTACGCGGATATCAATACGGCGTTCATGGCAAATCCCGCGAGCTTTGCCCCTTTACTCTACCGTCGGTGCGCCAAGCCTGGATCAATGGCTGGCGAGAAGGACGCGGCGACAACTGGGACGGTATGACCGGCACTGCGGGAATCCACAGACTCAACGAACTTCACGCTGTCGGCTGATCAGGGCACATTCCGACATGACAATTTGAGCAACAACCGACTTACCATGCACGCCCCATCCGGGCGGCGGGCTTCGGCCCAGGGGCTCCTACGGAGCCCTTTTTAATGCCGCAGGCTTAACGCCGCAACGCCGCGATGGCATCCACCGACTGGCGAATCAACGCCGGCCCCTTGTAGATGAACCCCGAATACACCTGCACCAGGCTGGCCCCGGCGGCGATCTTCTCAGCCGCGTGCTCCCCCTCGGTGATACCGCCCGCCGCGATGATCGGCAAACGCCCGGCCAGTTCAGCAGCCAGCACCTTGACGGTATGGGTGCTCTTCTCGCGCACCGGCGCGCCGGACAGGCCACCGGCCTCGTCGCCATGGGCCAGGCCTTCGACACCGACACGGCTCAGGGTGGTGTTGGTGGCGATCACCGCGTCCATGCCCGACTCCAGCAACGCCTGGGCTACCAGCACGGTCTCTTCGTCGGTCATGTCCGGAGCGATCTTGATCGCCAGCGGGACGTATTTGCCATGCTGCTGGGCCAACTGTGCCTGGCGCACGCGCAGGGCCTCGAGCAGTTGCTTGAGCGAATCGCCGAATTGCAGGCTGCGCAGGCCCGGGGTGTTCGGCGAACTGACGTTGACCGTCACGTAGCTGGCATGGGCATAGACCTTGTCCAGGCAGATCAGGTAATCATCGACGGCACGCTCCACCGGCGTGTCGAAGTTCTTGCCGATATTGATGCCGAGGATGCCGCTGTAGCGTGCGGCGCGCACCCGCGACACCAGGTTGTCCACCCCCAGATTGTTGAAGCCCATGCGATTGATGATCGCCTCGGCCTGGGGCAGGCGGAAGATCCGTGGTTTCGGATTGCCCGGCTGCGGCCGCGGCGTCACCGTGCCGATTTCAACGAAACCGAAGCCCAGCTGGGCAAAACCGTCGATGGCCGCACCGTTCTTGTCCAGGCCCGCGGCCAGGCCCACCGGGTTGGGAAAGTCCAGGCCCATGACCGTCACCGGGTTCGACGCCGGAGCCTTGCACAACAGGCTGTTAAGCCCCAGGCGGCCACCCGCGCCGATCAGGTCCAGGGACAAATCGTGGGAGACTTCCGGAGAAAACTTGAACAACAACTGGCGGGCCAGGTTATACATGGGCGGGCTTGACTCGGATGGCGGCGATAGTGGCCGGCGATTATAGCCGGGCCCCGGCAAAAACCATAGGCGCACCACGAGCCCGACTTATCCGCAAGGCGGCAATGCGGTTGCCTCGGCGCAACCTTGCAGGCTGGTGACCAGGGCCAGGCGGGCCAGCGCCTGGTGATTGCCGGCTTCCAGCTCCAGGACCCGGGCGACCGCCGCCCGGGCCTGCTCGACCCCCGCGCCGCGATCACACAGCCCCAGCATCGACAGGGCCAGCCAGGTATCGGCCAGTTGCAGCGCACTCCAGGGCTCGCAACAAGTGGCCACCCGCTCGGTCGGCAAGACGCTCAGAGGGTCCCCCAACACCGGCAGCAACGGCACCACCGGACCGGTAAAGCGATAGCCCTTGCCGTAGACGGTGGCGATATAGCCCTTGCTCTCCTCGAGCAACTTGCGCAGCACATAGATACAGCGCGTCAGCGACTCCTCGGCCGCGTCCATGCCCGGCCAGACGCTGTCGAGCAAGCGGTCCTTGGTCACCAGTCGTCCAGCCGAACCCAGCAACAGGCGCAGCACCTGCAACTCCTTGGGCGGCAGATGAATTCCCCGGCCGCACCTCACCAGGTTTCCATCGCTTTGCAATATCCATTGGCCAAAGACGAAGGTTTGTCGCGGAGTCTTTCCAGTGGCGCTGTCCATAACCTCGACGCAATCCTCTATAGAGATGTACGACCATTCAAAAATAAACCCGGGAAAAGGGTCTATTCACGAGGAACGTCACGACTATAGGAATTCACATCGAGCCATGTCGGTAGGACATTTCCCGCATAGAAAAGGAATATTCAACAAGATGGCAGCACCGACAAAACCTACAGGCTCAAGGCTGATTCCTTCATACAAACTGCGCCCTAATGCAGGAACTCTGGTAGCTCCCCGCCTCTCCCCGGGCATTTCCTACAAGGCGACACAGATCAGCCACAGTCCGCCAGCGCCCGACCTCGTCGATTGACAGCCTGATACGGAACGCCGCATTGAGCCGCTCAACCAGCTCGGCAAAGTCGACGTCGCCACTGCCCAGGTCTTCGAGCAGTCTCGACTCGAAACGGATCTTTCTGCGTGGCAGTGAAAAATGCTCGGCCAGCAACACCATCACCTGTTGCTCGATAAAGTAGTCACACTCTCCCGGAACCAGGTAACTCATAGACTCGCTTTCCCGCAAACCGCGCCGGAACATGACGGCATGGAGTCCGCCTGCAAATCCTCGAGATAGGCCCGCGAGCGCCGTGGCAGCTCGCCATCAACCGCCTGCCTGAGCACATAGTCGAAACAATCCCGAGCCTTGGCCTGCTCGCCAAGCGCCAGTTGACACTCGCCGGTATAGAACATCGGCCGGTAGTCGCCACGGTCCTGGGCAAACGCCACCGCATACAGCTCGATGGCCTTGCGGTAGTGCCCGGAGACCTGATAGACCGCCGCCAGCCCCATCCAGTAATGGCTGTTGTAAAAGTCGTAGATACACAGGAAACGGAAGAGTTTTTCCGCTTCCTCCAGGCGTCCTTGCTCCTGGAACTGGCAGGCATGGGCATAAAGGCCCTGCACCTGTTCGTTACCGGTTTCGCTCATCTCCTTGAGCGCCTCTTTCGGGCTACACATCGCCACACCCCCGAGGAACACGTCAGTTGCTGACGTCTTGACTGTCACGAGATCATCAAACCCATGGACGCCTGGATATCGCAGAGGCGGCTGGGCGCCACGCCGAGCAGTTCACGGACCTCCTTGGAAAAGTGCGACGAAGAGGCATAACCGAACTCCAGCGCCACATCGGTCAACGAACACTCGCCGCCGATCATGCTCAGCAGGGCCTTGGCCGTGCGCCAGTCACGCAACTCGGGCTTGGCCGCACAGCCCAGCGCCTGATGGCACAACCTTCGAAAATGCGAGACCGACACGCCATAACGCTTGGCCAGGCCAATCAGTTTTTCATTGGCCGTGCCCTGCTCCAGGAGAAAACGCACCAGCCAGTAGTTCGGGCTTTGCCGCAGGACTTCGGCAAAGCCTTGATGGGCGGGATCGGCGCGCAAGGCGCAGTCGATATACCAGGATTCCAACAAGGTCCTGCTGGCCGATACCCCGGCTGACAAGGGCAAGGCCGCCCAGGGCGTCGCGGCCGATCGCGCCCGTTCGAAACCCATGCCCTGGTCGATAAACACCTGCAGCTTGACCAGGCTCGCCTCCACGGGGCGCTCGCTGAGCAGGTCACCGCCGATGACCCGCAACATGCCCCGCGCCACCAGCAAGCCCTGCCAGCCCGGCGGCAGGCACCAGGACACGCTCGCCTCGTCATGGGCCAGGCACACGCCGGCCTCCCCCGCCTGTACCTGTACGACCTGTTCACCATATAAAAAGCCCGGACACCTGGTCGCGGATAGTTGATCACTCTGCACACTGCGCCCCGTCTCGTTCTTATTGAGCGGTGCGATGATGGCCGGGTGGCGCCCGCCAATCATGATGAAAATCTGATGAAGCGTTGTCCGAAAGCACACGAGCATAGGTCGGTGCCCGTGCCGGGCTCAAATCGCAGGCGAAAAAAAGCCCGGCCTAAGCCGGGCTTTTTCTTACCGCAAAGTCATTACTGACCTTGTTGGGCTTCTACTTCAGCTTCTACGCGACGGTTGATCGCGCGACCGGCTTCAGTGGCGTTGTCAGCCACTGGGCGGGTTTTACCGTAGCCTACCGACTGGATGCGGTTAGGAGCTACGCCGTCCTGGACCAGGACCTGTTTCACAGCATCAGCACGACGCTGGGACAGCTTCTGGTTGTAAGCGTCAGGACCGACGTTGTCAGTGTGACCAGCAACAGTAGTAGTAGTACGTGGGTACTGCTTCATGAAGTCAGCCAGGTTCTTCACGTCGCCCTTGCTGTTAGGCTTGACAATGGCCTTGTTGAAGTCGAACTTGACGTCCAGCTGAACCTTGACAACTTCTGGAGCTGGAGCGGATTCAGCTACTGGAGCTGGAGCCGCTTCTACTGGAGCTGGAGCAGGAGCCGGAGCTACTTTGCCGCCGCTGCCGCCGAAGTTCACGCCCAGGCCGATCAGAGCCTGGTAGTCCCAACGACCGTTGTCCAGCTTGTAGTCAGCTTCACCGCCAACACGAGCGTACAGGTTGTCAGTGATGTAGGCCTTCACACCGGCACCGGTGGTCAGGTAGGTCGAACCGTCACGGCTGGTGTGGCCGTCAGCGGCTACGTTGGTCATGCTACCGTGGGACACGCCGCCTTCAACATAAGGACGGAACATGTCGCCGACTTGACCGAAGTGGTACTGGGACTTCAGACCGAAGTGATCACCATTGATCTCTTGGTTGCCAGTGGCGCCGCTCGAACGGGTGTAGTCGTCCTTACGGTAGGTCAGGTTCACGGAAACGTCGTCGGTCAGGAAGTAGCCGATCGAGACGCCAGGAGTGCGACCATTCTGGTAATCGTCGACGCTGTGGTTCCAGGTCTTGCCCCAGAACGCTTCACCTTCGACCGCGCCTTGGCCTTGTGCCAGTGCGCCGAACGAAGTAGCGGCAATGAGAGAGCCAATGGCCAAGCCCAAGGTGTTTTTCAGTTTCATCCGTTAAATCCCCATCTGGTGATTGTATAGCAGTCCCACAAACCGGGGGACAACTCGGCGGCAAGTGTAGCAGAACTTGCCTACACGTAAGAGACATTTGCGCTGAACTAAGTTTCAGCGATACCCGCAAATTTCTCACGCAATTTGTCGAGGGCCCGTTTATAGCGCATTTTCGTGGCGCTCAAGCCCATGTGCATGATGTCTGCAATCTCCTGAAACTCCAGCTCTGCGACAAATCGTAGCACCAGAATTTCCCGGTCAATCGGGTTCACATGCACTAACCATCGATCCAGTCCGCCCTTTTCCTCAGGTTTCGGCGTCTTCTCTTCAGACGCTTCCTCGAGGGGGTCAAGACTCAACGCATCCATCAAGCGCCGCTTTCGGCGCTCTTTGCGATACTGCGTAATACATTCGTTGTACGTGATGCTATATAGCCATGTCTTGAACTTGGATTTACCCTCAAAGTTCTTAAGGCCATACAACACCTTCAACATCACTTCCTGACAGACATCGTCCGCATCGCGTTCGTTCCCTAAATATCTTGAACAAACGCTGAACAAGGTACGTTGATAGCGCCGCATCAACTCTTCATAGGCGCGGGTCACATGAAACAGCTCCGAATGCGCACGCGCCACCAACTCCTCATCGGTGAGTTCGCGGGGGTCGTAGCGCATGGAGAGCGATTGAGCTTTATTCAAAACGAGTCGGGCCGACAGTCAGGTCAATGTCCGCCGCAGCCATGGCTGCGGGCATTTTTGCGGCGGCATAGAGTAGCAGGGTTTGCCGGGTTAGCGGCTGCTCACATGCTGCTCCAGCAAGATCCGATTGGAGAGAGAGACTAGCTCACCCTCATCGGTCAGCAATGTGGTCTTGACCGTGCCAATCTCTTCAATCTGTCCTTCGACCTCACCCACTCGCACTTGTTGCCCAACCTGATACAACTCACGCACATAAATTCCCGCCAGGATCTGCCCGGCGATCTCCCGACTACCCAAGCCCATGGCCAGCGCAACGGCCAGGCCAACGGTAATGAGCACGATCACGATCACATGGTTCAGCAGGTCGGTCTTGACCTCCAACTGACTGATCGCCACCGAAATACTGATGATAATCACCAGGCCCTGGGCAACCCGCCCCAGGCCCGACGCGTAATCCAGGCCAACCCCTTCGGCCGCGCCACGCACCAGCCCGCTGACCAGCTGTGCCAGCAAAACCCCCACCAGCAGCACCAGGGCCGCGCCGAATACCTTCGGCAAATACAGGGCCAGCATGTCGAGCGTAGCTGAAACTCGTTCAAGTCCAAGGGATTCGGCCGCCGAGACCAGGAAAATCAGCAAAATGAACCAATAAACGATCTTGCCGATCAGTGTCGAGATCGGCACCTGGAGGCCGGCACGCCCCAGCAGCTTGGTCAATCCGGTGCCGCCCATCAGGCGATCCAGGCCCAATTTGGCCAACAGCTTGGACAGCAGGGTGTCGAGCAGCTTGGCCACGACAAAGCCCAGCAACACCACCACCAGCGCCCCGAACAGGTTGGGGATGAAATTCGCGACTTTGGTCCACAAGGCAGTCATTGCCGTGACGAGGCTCTGGGTCCAGAGATCAAGTTCCATATTCAGTCAGCCTTATCCGTGGAGCGAGCAATAGGGGTACGACGAGAGACCGGCAAAACATGGGCCGATCCGTTGTTCAGGGCAATCATCAGCGCCTGCAGCCAACGGCCCATCAGACTGAAGAGATCACCGGCGCCGACCTGCCGGTTGGCGGTTTTCAGGACACGCCCCAGGCAAGCGTCGTCGTCACGGGTGGACGGCGAGGCCTTGAGCATGTCACGCAGAGATTGTTCGAACGGATCGTGCATACGCACCTCTCGGTATATCTGTGAAAGACGCGATCACTTTTTTGCAGGTCACATGAAACATGTTTCAAACCCAGCGCAAACGTCGGAAAAGCCACCATTGTCCGACGGCAACGGCGACGATCAGCAGACATGCGATGACAAAACCATAGGGGTCTCCGGACCACGGAATACCGCCGACATTGATTCCCAACAGACCGGTCAGGAAGCTCATCGGCAGGAAGATCCCGGTGATGATCCCGAAACGGTACATGGTCTTGTTCATGCGCACGTTCAGGCGTCGGTCCTCGGCCTCAAGTACAAGCCCCACGCGCTCGCGGGTCAATTCGAGCTCTTCCAGGTAACGGGTCAGGCTGTTGTTCAATTCGTTCCAGTAACCGGCTTCTTCGTCGGCGAACCAGGGCAGCTTGATCCGGCTCAACTGGCCGAAAATATCCCGCTGCGGCGCGAGGAAACGTTTCAGTCCGGCCGCTCGACGACGTATCTGCACGATGGCGCCATGTTCAGGGCTATACCGTTCGTCGGCATCTATCTTTTCTTCTTCGTCATCGACCACTTCCGAGAGATCGCTGACCAGATCCTGCACCTTCAGGGTGAGGTATTGCGCGATGTAAAGGATCAGTTCGGCGGCGTTTTTCGGCCCCTTGCCCTGCTCCAGTTGCACCAGCAACTCATCGGTGGCGCGCAACGGCCGCAAACGCAGGGAAATCACCCGCTGATGGGCGGCAAAGACCCGCACCGAGACCATGTCTTCAGGCTCGGCACCGGGATTGAGGTTGACCCCGCGCAAAAACAGCAGCAACTCGCTATCGGGCAATGGCAACAGGCGTGGCCGGGTATTCTCTTCCAGCAGCAGGTCGCAGTTGAACTCGCTCAGGCCGCTGGAGGTGCGCAACCAGGTGTGGGTCTGCGGATGGCTGCGATCCCAGTGCAGCCAGAGGCTTTCCTCCGGCTGCAACTGCAAGCCATCGAGCTCTGTCCGAGCAATCGAGCGCGCACCGCCCTTACCATCCAGAACCAGGGCATGAACCAGCCCCCACTGCGCGTTTTCTTCCTCGAACATCCTTACCCCATTTTGTTGCAAAAAATTTACTCAGGCATCTTCAGCGGGCTCGGCGCGATGATCACACCGTTGTTGTCCGCGTAGATGTACTCGCCCGGGCGAAAGGTCACGCCGGCAAAAGTGACCGGGACATTGAGGTCGCCGATGCCACGCTTGTCGGTTTTCATCGGATGGCTGGCCAGGGCCTGCACCCCCAGGTCGGTCTGGGCGATCACGTCGACGTCACGGATGCAGCCGTAGATCACCAGCCCTTCCCAGCCGTTCTTCGCCGCCTTCTCGGCCAGCATGTCGCCGAGCAGGGCACGGCGCAGGGAACCGCCGCCATCGACCACCAGCACCTTGCCCCGACCATCGAGCTCGACCTGGTCCTTGACCAGGGAGTTATCCTCGAAGCACTTGATGGTGACGATCTCACCACCGAAGGAATCGCGGCCACCGAAGTTGCTGAACATCGGCTCAAGCACCTGTACCAACTCCGGATAGGCGTCGCACAGATCGGGGGTGACGTAATGGTCCATGGGTAAACTCCTGTAGGTGGAATCGAGAATGCCAGACTACGCAGGTCGCGCTACAAGATGAAACGCTTGCCCCGGTCGAATGTTTAGACAATGACCCAAACCGCTCAATGCGTCATATCTTAGCCTTTACCATCCGTGAGCGAAATGCCCTTGTCAGGGCGTTTCCTGAACAACGGCTGACTCAGCCTGTAGGAAAACCTGCTGGTCGCGCAACCAATCGGCCACCCTTGGCCAGACTTCAGCCTGTGCCGGCTTGCTCACCAGCATCTCGACATGGCCGA
This sequence comes from Pseudomonas gingeri, assembly GCF_013385425.1. Classification (GTDB taxonomy): domain Bacteria; phylum Pseudomonadota; class Gammaproteobacteria; order Pseudomonadales; family Pseudomonadaceae; genus Aquipseudomonas; species Aquipseudomonas gingeri_D. The sequence goes on from NZ_JACAQA010000006.1 coordinate 104,203, forward strand.
AATCCGAGCTGAAACCCTGCTCGCGGCCCAGGCAGAGAAAGTGCTTGTGCGCCGATCCGATCTGCTCGAACAGCTTGCGACAGGCCCAGGCCGGATCCTGGTGATCGCCCACCGCGGTGACGGCCAGCACCGGCACGTCCACTTCGGCCAGGCCACCCCACCAATCCCGCTCGGCGTCCCGGAAGCGCCCGAACAGGCCGTACCAGCGCAGGCTTTCGAGGGCCAGGCCGATGGGCTCGTCCTCAGGGCCGCGCTTGAGGCGCGAACCGGACAAGTGGGCGAAGCGCCGCAGCAGCAGGCGACCGCCCCACTCCACTGGCGGAATCTTCAACGGCCAGTAGGTGCGACTGACCTGGCAGCCGAACAATGCCGCCGAAGCGACGGCAGGGGCGCCCAGGTATTGACCGCCCAAGGCAGCCGCCAGGGTGATGCCACCCAGGGAATGGCCGATCCAGTGGGGAATCTGCCCGCTTTGTTCACGGACGAACGCGGCAATGGCCGGCAGGTCATAACGGGCGTAATCGGCCACGCGATTGCGTCGATAGCTGTGGTTGCGCGCCGATAGTCCGTGACCGCGCATTTCCGGGATCCATACGTCGAACCCGGCACGCGCCAGGTAGGCGCCCAGGCCGATGCCCTTGGCGGAATACCAGAAGCGCCGATTGGAAAAGCTGCCATGCAGCAGGATGACCGGCACGCCACGGGCCTCGGGCTCGTCGGCGAGGCCCAGGCGGGTGACCGCCAGTTCGACGGTGGCGTCGGGGCTGTTGGCCGGTTTCAAACGATAGACGTCTTCACAGAGATCGCCACGACGCTCGGCGCTGATCAAAGCGACCGGAAAAAGATTGCTGCTGCTTTGCATAAGGCTCTTGCACAAAAAAGGGCGGCCCAAGTGGACTCGCCCTGAAAATAAGATTTTACAACATCGAAGACCGGTTCTACTTACGACATAAGTCTGTAGGAACATGGCTTGCCAGCGAAGCTTTCAGCGTTCTCAAGGACGCCTTCGCGGGCAAGCCCTGCTCCTACAGGACAGCGTCGTACGCAGATTTTGCGCACAACACAAAACCTGTAGGAGCCTGGCTTGCCAGCGAAGCTTTTGGCGCCCTCAAGGACGCATCGCCGGCAAGCCAGCTCCCACAGGGGTCAGGCCTGGGCTTGCCCTTCAGCCAGGAAGAACCAGGTCTCCAGCACGGAGTCCGGGTTCAACGACACGCTTTCAATGCCCTGCTCCATCAACCAGAGCGCCAGGTCCGGGTGATCGGAAGGCCCCTGGCCGCAGATGCCGATGTACTTGCCGGCCTTGTTGCAAGCCTGGATGGCGTTGGACAACAGCTTCTTCACCGCCGGGTTACGCTCGTCGAACAGGTGCGCGATGATCCCTGAATCACGATCCAGGCCCAGGGTCAGCTGGGTCAGGTCGTTGGAACCGATGGAGAAACCATCGAAGTACTCAAGGAATTCATCAGCGAGAATGGCGTTGGACGGCAACTCGCACATCATGATCACCCGCAGGCCGTTCTCGCCACGGGCCAGGCCGTTGGCGGCGAGCAGGTCGACCACCTGGCTGGCTTCGCCGAGGGTACGGACGAAAGGCACCATGATTTCGACGTTGGTCAGGCCCATCTCGTTGCGCACGCGCTTGAGGGCACGGCATTCGAGTTCGAAGCAGTCACGGAACGACTCGCTGATATAACGCGAGGCCCCACGGAAGCCCAGCATCGGGTTTTCTTCTTCCGGCTCGTAGAGCTTGCCGCCGATCAGGTTGGCGTATTCGTTGGACTTGAAGTCCGACAGGCGCACGATGACCTTCTTCGGCCAGAACGCCGCCGCCAGGGTGCTGATACCTTCCACCAGCTTCTCGACATAGAAGCCGACCGGATCGTCGTAACCGGCGATGCGTTTATCGACACTGTCCTTGATTTCCGGTGGCAGCCCGGCGTAGTTCAGCAGCGCCTTGGGGTGCACGCCGATCATGCGGTTGATGATGAATTCCAGGCGGGCCAGGCCCACGCCGGCGTTCGGCAACTGTGCGAAGTCGAAAGCGCGGTCCGGGTTGCCGACGTTCATCATGATCTTGAACGGCAGTTCCGGCATGGCATCGACGGAGTTTTTCTTGATATCGAAGCCCAGTTCGCCTTCGAAGATATAACCGGTGTCGCCTTCGGCACAGGAAACGGTCACGCCCTGACCGTCTTTCAGCAGTTGGGTGGCGTTACCGCAACCGACCACTGCCGGAATCCCCAGCTCACGGGCGATGATCGCCGCGTGGCAGGTTCGCCCGCCACGGTTGGTGACGATGGCGCTGGCGCGCTTCATCACCGGCTCCCAGTCCGGGTCGGTCATGTCGGAAACCAGCACGTCGCCTGGCTGGACCTTGTCCATCTCGGACACGTCCTTGATGATCCGCACCTTGCCGGCGCCGATGCGCTGGCCGATGGCACGGCCTTCCACCAGCACGGTGCCGGTTTCCTTGAGCAGGTAGCGCTCCATGACGTTGGCCTGGGTGCGGCTCTTCACGGTTTCCGGACGCGCCTGGACGATGTACAGCTTGCCGTCATCACCGTCCTTGGCCCATTCGATGTCCATCGGGCACTTGTAGTGCTTCTCGATGATCATCGCCTGCTTGGCCAACTCGCTGACTTCGGCGTCGCTGAGGCAGAAACGCGCGCGCTCGGCCTTGTCGACATCGACGGTCTTGACCGAACGACCGGCCTTGGCTTCGTCGCCGTAGATCATCTTGATCGCCTTGCTGCCCAGGTTGCGGCGCAGGATGGCGGGACGACCGGCTTCGAGGGTGCCCTTGTGCACGTAGAACTCATCCGGGTTGACCGCGCCTTGTACGACGGTTTCACCCAGGCCGTAGGCGCCGGTGATGAACACCACGTCACGGAAGCCCGACTCGGTGTCGAGGGTGAACATCACCCCGGCGGTGCCGGTTTCCGAACGCACCATGCGCTGCACGCCGGCGGACAGGGCCACCAGCTTGTGGTCGAAGCCCTGGTGCACGCGGTAGGAAATGGCGCGGTCGTTGAACAGCGAGGCAAAGACTTCCTTGGCCGCGCGGATGACGTTTTCCACGCCGCGGATATTCAGGAAGGTTTCCTGCTGGCCGGCGAAGGAGGCGTCCGGCAGGTCTTCGGCGGTGGCCGAGGAACGCACGGCCACGGCCATGTCCGGGTTGCCCGCCGACAGGGTGGCGAAGGCGGTGCGGATCTCGGCGTTGAGCTTCTCGGGGAACTCGGCTTCCATGATCCACTGGCGGATCTGTGCACCGGTGCGGGCCAGGGCGTTGACGTCATCGACGTCCAGTGCATCCAGCGCCGCATGGATCTGGTCGTTCAGGCCACTGAGTTCGAGAAAATCACGATACGCCTGAGCCGTAGTGGCAAAGCCGCCGGGGACCGATACACCGGCACCCGCGAGGTTACTGATCATCTCGCCCAGGGATGCGTTCTTGCCCCCTACGTGCTCTACATCATGGACGCCGAGCTTATCGAGGGAAACTACGTACTCTACCAAGGTGATCTCTCCACTAACTGTGTTGGAAAAGCTCAGGAGCGGACTGCTCTAATGGGCAGGTTATCCGCCATGTGGCCTGGACCTGGAAAATAAGTGAGAATGCCCGTCATTCCTGGCGGACAAATCCCGCCTATCATATCCAAGAATCGTCACCAGCTTAAGGCCCAAGGCGCAAATGAAACGATCTGCTTTCTTTATCTCCGATGGCACCGGTATCACCGCCGAAACCCTGGGTCAAAGCCTGCTGGCGCAGTTCGAAAACATTACCTTCGCCAAATTCACCCGTCCTTACATCGACAACGTCGACAAAGCCCGGGCCATGGTACAACAGATCAATATCGCCGCCGAAAAGGACGGATTTCGCCCGATCATCTTCGATACCATCGTCAACCAGGACATTCGTGAGATCCTCGCCACGTCCAATGGTTTCATGATCGACATTTTTTCCACCTTCCTCGCCCCGCTGGAACAGGAACTGAGCGAGCACTCGTCCTACTCGGTGGGCAAGTCCCACTCCATCGGCGGCAACTCCAACTACATGGAGCGCATCGAGGCGGTGAACTTCGCCCTGGACAACGACGACGGTGCCCGCACCCACTATTACGACAAGGCCGACCTGATCCTGGTGGGTGTGTCGCGTTGCGGCAAGACCCCGACCTGTTTGTACATGGCGATGCAATTCGGCATCCGCGCGGCCAACTACCCGCTGACCGAGGACGATATGGAACGCCTGCAACTGCCGGCCGCCCTGCGCGCCCACCAGCACAAGCTGTTCGGCCTGACCATCGACCCGGACCGTCTCACCGCGATCCGCAACGAGCGCAAGCCCAACAGTCGTTATTCCAGCTATGCCCAGTGCGAATTCGAAGTGCGCGAGGTGGAAAACCTGTTTCGCCGCGAGAACATCGCCCATATCAACTCCACGCATTTCTCGGTGGAAGAGATTTCGGCGAAGATTCTTGTGGAGAAAGGTGTGGAGCGGCGCTTCAAGTAAAGCACCTAGATCACGAACAGATCGACAAACCGATGCACCGGCGTCGTCTCCAGGCGCGCCGGATCCTTGCACAGGGCGAGGATTTCGGCACTGCGCTGGGCGGTAAAGCGCGTCGCCAGATTGGCCTTGAACTTGTCTTCCAGCAACGCAATACCCTCGGCCCGGCGCCGACGATGGCCGATCGGGTATTCCACCACCACCTGCGCGGTACTGGTCCCATCCTTGAAAAACACCTGCACCCCATTGGCGATCGAACGCTTGTCGGCCTCCAGGTATTCACGGGTGTAGCGCGGGTCTTCAACGATCACCATCTTCTCGCGCAACACATCGATGATCGGATGGGCCGCGTGGAAATCGTCCTCGTAGTGCTCGGCCACCAGATTGCCGAAGGCCAGCGGCACCGCCGTCATGTATTGCAGGCAGTGGTCGCGGTCGGCGGCATTGGCCAGTTTGCCGACCTTGGAAATAATGCGGATCGCCGATTCATGGGTGGTGATCACGATCCGGTCGATCTCGCCCAGGCGGCTCCTGACCTGCGGGTGCAGCGTCACCGCCGCCTCACAGGCCGTCTGGGCATGGAACTCGGCGGGAAAACTGATCTTGAACAGCACATTTTCCATGACATAGCTGCCATAGGGCTGGGAAAGGCTGAAGGTGCGCTTGTCTTCGGGCTTGAGCGCCAGGTCCTTGCTGGTATGGCTGAACAGCACATCGTAGAAGCCCCATTGTGGCGCGCTCAACACCCCGGGAATGCCCATTTCCCCGCGCAGGGCGATATCCGCCAGGCGTACGCCACGACTGGTGGCATCGCCCGCCGCCCAGGATTTACGCGAACCGGCATTCGGCGCGTGACGATAGGTGCGCAGCGCCTGGCCATCGACAAAGGCATGGGACAGCGCCGCCAGCAGTTGTTCACGGCTGGCCCCCATCAGTTTGGCGGTGACCGCGGTGGAGGCGACTTTCACCAGTAGCACATGATCAAGACCGACCCGATTGAAAGAGTTTTCCAGGGCAATCACGCCCTGGATCTCGTGGGCCATGATCATCGCCTCCAGCACCACCCGCATGCTCAGCGGTGCCTCACCATTGGCCACACGCTTCTGCGACAGATGATCGGCCACCGCGAGAATCCCGCCGAGGTTGTCCGAAGGATGACCCCACTCGGCCGCCAGCCAGGTGTCGTTGTAGTCGAGCCAACGGACGATACAGCCAATATCCCAGGCCGCCTTGACCGGATCGAGGCGAAAGCTCGTCCCCGGCACACGCGAGCCGAAGGGCACGATGGTGCCCTCGACCAGCGGCCCGAGGTGCTTGGTGCACTCGGGAAAGCGCAGGGCCAACAGGCCGCAGCCGAGGGTATCCATCAGGCAGTTGCGCGCGGTATCCAGCGCCTCCGCGGACTCGACCTGATAGTCGAGCACATAGTCGGCGATATCCTGCAGGACCTGGTCGTAATCGGGACGGTTGTTCAGATCAACGTTGGCGCTCATCTTTGCTTCACTCCGAGGGTGGTTCAGCTCAAAAAGCATCACCCGGCACACGTACCCAGCCTTCCATCAGGACCCGCGCACTGCGGCTCATGATGGCCTTGACCACGGTCCATTCACCGTTGACCTGGGAAGCCTGCGCCCCAACCCGCAAGGCACCCGACGGATGACCGAAACGCACCGCACTGCGCTCGCCACCGCCCGCCGCCAGGTTCACCAGGGTGCCGGGAATTGCCGCCGCGGTACCGATGGCCACCGCCGCCGTGCCCATCATCGCATGGTGCAGCTTGCCCATGGACAAGGCTCGCACCAACAGGTCCAGATCGGCCGCCGCCACCGGCTTGCCACTCGACGCGGTATAGCTCGCGGGTGCCGCGACAAACGCCACCTTCGGCGTGTGCTGACGGGTCGCCGCCTCATCGATATGCCGGATCAGGCCCATGCGCACGGCACCGTAGGCCCGGATCGTCTCGAACATCGCCAGGGCCTTGGGATCGCTGTTGATATCGCCCTGCAACTCAGTACCGGTGTAGCCGATATCCGCCGCATTGACGAAGATCGTCGGAATCCCGGCATTGATCATGGTCGCCTTGAAGGTACCGACACCCGGTACTTCCAGGTCGTCCACCAGATTGCCGGTGGGGAACATCGAACCGCCGGCGCCCTCCTCCTCGGCCGCCGGGTCCATGAATTCAAGCTGCACTTCGGCGGCCGGAAAGGTCACGCCGTCGAGCTCGAAGTCACCGGTTTCCTGCACCTGGCCCTCGGTGATCGGCACATGGGCGATGATGGTCTTGCCGATATTCACCTGCCAGATCCGCACCACCGCCACGCCATTGCGCGGGATCCGCCCGGCATCCACCAGGCCGGCGCTGATGGCGAACGAACCGACCGCCGCCGACAGGTTGCCGCAGTTGCCGCTCCAGTCGATAAACGGCTTGTCGATGGAGACCTGACCAAACAGGTAGTCGACGTCGTGCTCGGCCTTGATGCTCTTGGACAGGATCACCGTCTTGCTGGTGCTGGAGGTCGCCCCGCCCATGCCGTCGATCTGCTTCTCATAGGGGTCGGGGCTGCCGATCACCCGCAACAACAACGCATCCCGCACCGCACCGGGCAATTGCGCCGCTTCGGGCAGGTCGCTGAGGTTGAAGAACACCCCCTTGCTGGTGCCGCCGCGCATATAGGTGGCGGGGATCTTGATTTGCGCTACGTGGGCCATGAAATCTCCTGCTGAGTCTGGACGCGACGCTGTTTCGCGGCAAAACACACATCTGTAGGAGCCGGCTTGCTGGCGATGGCGGCGCTGAATCTTGCGCTGCAATCACTGGCAGGCCGACCTGTCATGAACAAGGCCGGGGCTTCAACTGCCGCCCCGGCAACGCCTTCAACCCACCGTGGCCGATTGAAGGAAGTCCTGGGCAAAACGCTGCAAGACACCACCGGCCTCATAGATCGAGACCTCTTCAGCGGTGTCGAGGCGGCAGGTCACCGGCACTTCAAGACACTCGCCGTTATGGCGATTGATCACCAGGGTCAGGGTGTTACGAGGGGTGCGCTCGCCGATCACATCGAAGGTCTCGGTGCCGTCGATGCCAAGGGTCTTGCGGTCGGTCCCAGGCAGGAATTCCAGCGGCAACACGCCCATGCCCACCAGGTTGGTGCGATGGATACGCTCGAAGCCTTCGGCGGCAATCGCCTCGACCCCAGCCAGCCGCACGCCCTTGGCCGCCCAGTCACGGGACGAGCCCTGGCCGTAGTCGGCACCGGCAATGATGATCAGCGGCTGCTTGCGCTCCATGTAGGTTTCGATGGCTTCCCACATGCGCATGACCTGCCCTTCGGGCTCGACCCGCGCCAGGGAACCCTGCTTGACCTTGCCGTTTTCCACGACCATTTCGTTGAACAGCTTCGGGTTGGCGAAGGTCGCGCGCTGCGCGGTGAGGTGATCCCCCCTGTGGGTCGCGTAGGAGTTGAAGTCCTCTTCCGGCAGGCCCATTTTCTCCAGGTACTCACCGGCCGCGCTATCGAGCATGATGGCGTTGGACGGCGACAAGTGGTCGGTGGTGATGTTGTCCGGCAGCACCGCCAGCGGGCGCATGCCCTTGAGCGGTCGCGCGCCGGCCAGGGCGCCTTCCCAGTACGGCGGACGGCGGATATAGGTGCTCATCGGCCGCCAGTCGTACAGCGGCGTGACCTTGGGACCGGTGTCTTCGTGAATGGCGAACATCGGGATGTAGACCTTGCGGAACTGCTCCGGCTTCACCGAGGCCTTGACCACCGCGTCGATCTCTTCGTCGCTCGGCCAGATATCCTTGAGGCGGATTTCCTTGCCGTCGGCGTCCAGGCCCAGCACATCCTTCTCTATATCGAAACGGATGGTCCCGGCGATGGCATAGGCCACCACCAGCGGCGGCGATGCCAGGAAGGCCTGCTTGGCGTAGGGATGGATACGTCCATCGAAGTTACGGTTACCGGACAACACGGCCGTGGCATAGAGGTCACGGTCGATGATTTCCTGCTGGATCGCCGGGTCCAGCGCACCGGACATGCCGTTGCAGGTGGTGCAGGCAAAGGCCACGACACCAAAGCCCAGCTGTTCCAGCTCCTTGGTCAGCCCGGCTTCATCCAGGTACAGTGCCACGGTCTTGGAACCCGGCGCCAGGGACGACTTGACCCAGGGCTTGCGGGTCAGGCCGAGCTTGTTGGCGTTGCGCGCCATCAGGCCGGCGGCGATCACGTTGCGCGGGTTGCTGGTGTTGGTGCAACTGGTGATGGCGGCGATGATCACCGCGCCGTCGGGCATCTGCCCCGGCACATCGTCCCACTGGCCGGCAATGCCCTTGGCCGCCAGGTCGCTGGTGGCGACGCGGGCATGGGGGTTGCTCGGACCGGCCATATTGCGCACCACCGAGGACAGGTCGAAGCTCAAACCACGCTCGTAGTCCGCGCCTTTCAGGCTGTCGGCCCAGAGCCCGGTGTGGCGGGCGTAGGTTTCCACCAGCTTGACCTGCTCGTCTTCACGCCCGGTGAGTTTCAGGTAGTCGATGGTCTGCTGGTCGATATAGAACATCGCCGCCGTGGCGCCGTACTCCGGGGCCATGTTGGAAATGGTCGCGCGATCACCCAGGGTCAGCGCCGAGGCGCCTTCGCCAAAGAACTCCAACCAGGCACCGACCACTTTCTGTTTACGCAGGAACTCGGTCAGCGCCAGCACCATGTCGGTGGCGGTGATGCCCGGTTGCAGCTTGCCGGTCAGTTCGACGCCGACGCTTTCCGGCAGGCGCATCCAGGAGGCCCGGCCGAGCATCACGCTCTCGGCTTCGAGGCCGCCGACACCGATGGCGATCACCCCCAGCGCATCGACGTGAGGGGTGTGGCTGTCTGTGCCGACACAGGTGTCGGGGAAGGCCACGCCGTCCCGCGCCTGGATCACCGGGGACATTTTCTCCAGGTTGATCTGGTGCATGATGCCGTTGCCGGGCGGGATCACATCGACGTTCTTGAAGGCCTTCTTGGTCCAGTCGATAAAGTGGAAACGGTCTTCGTTGCGACGGTCTTCGATGGCGCGGTTCTTGGTGAAGGCGTCCGGGTCGAAACCGCCGCATTCCACCGCCAGCGAGTGGTCGACGATCAGTTGGGTCGGCACCACCGGGTTGACCTGGGCCGGATCGCCGCCCTGGGAAGCGATGGCATCACGCAGGCCGGCGAGGTCGACCAGGGCGGTCTGGCCGAGAATGTCATGGCAGACCACCCGGGCCGGGAACCAGGGGAAGTCCAGGTCGCGCTTGCGCTCGATCAGTTGCTTCAGGGAATCGGTCAGCGTCGCCGGGTCGCAACGACGGACCAGGTTCTCGGCGAGTACCCGGGAGGTGTAAGGCAGGGTCGCGTAAGCCCCGGGCTGGATGGCATCGACCGCCGCACGGGCGTCGAAGAAATCCAGGTGGCTGCCGGGCAGCGGTTTACGGTATTGGCTATTCATGGTCTGGGACTCGATTATTTCAGCGACGCTCGATTGGCACGAACTTGCGCTGTTCGACGCCGATGTACTCGGCGCTCGGACGGATAATGCGGTTGTTGCCACGCTGCTCGAACACATGCGCGGCCCAGCCGGTCAGGCGCGAGCAGACGAAGATCGGCGTGAACAGCTTGGTCGGAATGCCCATGAAGTGGTACGCCGAGGCATGGTAGAAGTCGGCGTTGGGGAAGAGTTTCTTCTGCTCCCACATGGTCTTGTCGATGGCTTCGGAAACCGCGAACAGCACGGTGTCACCGACTTCATCGGCGAGTTTCTTCGACCAACCCTTGATCACCTCATTGCGTGGATCGTTGTCTTTGTAGATCGCATGACCGAAGCCCATGATCTTGTCCTTGCGCGCCAGCATGCCGAGGGTGCCTTCGACGGCTTCCTGGGGCGAGCTGAAACGCTCGATCATTTCCATCGCCGCCTCGTTGGCGCCGCCGTGCAGCGGGCCGCGCAGGGAACCGATGGCGGCGGTGATGCAAGAGAACAGGTCGGACAGGGTCGAGGCACAGACCCGCGCGGTAAAGGTCGAGGCGTTGAACTCGTGCTCCGCGTAGAGGATCAGCGACACGTCCATCACCTTGCGGTGCAACTCGCTTGGCGCCTTGCCATGCAGCAGGTGCAGGAAATGCCCGCCAATGGAAGCCTCGTCGGTCACGCAGTCGATGCGCTTGCCTTCGTGGCTGAAGCGATACCAGTAGCACATGATCGCCGGGAACGCGGCCAGCAGCCGGTCGGTGGCTTCATGCTGGCGGGCGAAGTCGCCTTCGGGCTCGATATTCCCGAGGAAGGAACAGCCAGTGCGCATCACGTCCATCGGGTGGGCATCAGCGGGAATCCGCTCGAGCACTTCTTTCAGTGCCTGGGGCAGGTCGCGCAGGGTCTGCAACTTGCCCATGTAGGCCGCCAGTTCGGTGGCATTCGGCAGCTCGCCGTACAGCAGCAGGTAGGCGACCTCTTCGAAACGCGCCTCGGCGGCCAGTTCACGCACGTCGTAACCACGGTAGGTCAGGCCGGCACCGGCCTGGCCGACGGTGGACAAGGCGGTTTGCCCGGCGACCTGGCCACGCAGGCCGGCACCGCTCAGTACTTTTGCTTCAGCCATTGCTCTCTCCAATTCTTGAATTTATTAGGGACCCGGCAAGTCAGGGTAGTCAGGTCTCAGCCCTTCTTCTGGGCAAACAACGCATCGAGCTTCTGCTCGAAGGTGTGGTAATCGATACGATCGTAAAGCTCCATGCGGGTCTGCATGGTGTCGATCACATTGGCCTGGGTGCCGTCGCGGCGAATCGCGGTGTAGACGTTTTCCGCCGCCTTGTTCATCGCACGGAACGCCGAGAGCGGGTACAGCACCAGGGACACGTCGGCGGACTTCAGCTGTTCGGTGGTGAACAGCGGCGTCGCACCGAACTCGGTGATATTGGCCAGGATCGGCGCCTTCACGCGGCTGGCGAACAGCTTGTACATCTCAAGTTCGGTGATGGCTTCCGGAAAGACCATGTCGGCACCGGCCTCGATGCACGCGGCGGCACGTTCCAGGGCCGACTCCAGGCCTTCCACGGCCAGGGCATCGGTACGCGCCATGATCACGAAGCTGTCGTCGGTACGGGCATCCACCGCCGCCTTGATACGGTCGACCATTTCCTGCAGGGTGACGATTTCCTTGTTCGGCCGATGGCCGCAACGCTTGGCGCCGACCTGGTCTTCGATATGGATCGCCGCCGCGCCGAACTTGATCATCGACTTGACCGTGCGCGCCACGTTGAACGCCGAGGCCCCGAAGCCGGTGTCGACATCCACCAGCAACGGCAAGTCGCAGACATCGGTGATCCGCCGTACATCGGTGAGCACGTCATCCAGGCCGGTGATGCCCAGGTCCGGCACCCCGAGGGAGCCGGCAGCGACACCGCCACCGGACAGGTAGATGGCCTTGAAGCCGGCGCGCTTGGCCAGCAAGGCGTGGTTGGCGTTGATCGCGCCGACCACCTGCAAGGGCTGTTCGCTGGCGACCGCATCGCGGAAACGCTGACCGGGCGTGCTCTTGTTGGAACCCTGACTCATGACTCACCTCGCTTCGTAGCTGTCGGTTGGACGGCGTCCTGGTAGTGACGCGCGATATTGCGTTTCGACGCGCCGATATGGCGGCGCATCAGCAGTTCGGCCAATTCGCCATCGCGCTCGGCGATGGCGTCGAGAATCCGGTGGTGCTCGGCGAACGCCTGGCGTGGCCGATTGGGAGTGACGGAAAACTGGATGCGGTACATGCGCACCAACTGATACAGCTCGCCGCAGAGCATCTGGGTCAGGGTGCGGTTGCCCGCGCCCTGGATGATCCGGTAGTGAAAGTCGAAATCGCCTTCCTGCTGGTAATAGCCGACCCCGGCCTGGAACGCCGCGTCGCGCTCATGGGTATTGAGAACCTCTCTCAACTCCTCGATTTCCTCGGCCGTCATGCGCTCGGCCGCCAGGCGACAGGCCATGCCTTCGAGGGACTCGCGGATTTCGTAGAGTTCGATCAACTCGGCCTGGCTGAGGGACACTACCCGCGCCCCGACATGGGGCACGCGCACCAGCAGGCGCTGGCCTTCCAGACGGTGAATGGCCTCGCGCAGCGGGCCGCGGCTGATGCCATAGGTGCGGGCCAGCTCCGGCTCGGAAATCTTGCTGCCGGGGGCGATTTCACCCTTGACGATCGCCGCCTGAATGCGCCGGAAGACGTTCTCGGACAAGGTTTCCGAATCGTCCTGGGCAATCGCGGGTGGCTCCAGCTCATGCAACATATTGTCGACACCTTATCCATCAATGGCGCTAAAACTAGCCAATATCAGCAAATCAGTCAAAGAATTAATTGGTATTGTCGACAATAGTCTAAGAAGCACTGAAACAGCGCGCTTCAAGGAACAAACCTCGACCTATCCGACGAGGGAGGCGTCCGGCGCTGGCGCGACAAGTCCAGCATGCTAGAATGCCGCGCGCTTCCGCCGATGCGCTGACTGTCATATTTTCCTGACAGACGTACGAGGATGCTTGCGCGATATTGCCAGTCCCCTTGAATCAAGATTGCCCGATACGCGCCAGGATTTATGAGACTCACGCCTTTCTCCCTACTGCTTCTCTGCCTGTTTTGTCTGCCTGGCATCAGCCTCGCGACCGAGAAGACGGTGTACGGCCTGAACGAGTACGCGCAACTGGCCGGGATCGACCTGCAAGTGCCGGCCAAGCTCGACACCGGTGCCAAGACCGCTTCCCTCAGTGCCCGCGACATCCACCGGTTCAAACGCAACGGTGAAAGCTGGGTGCGCTTCTACCTGGCGATCGACGCCGCCCACTCGCATCCGATAGAACTGCCCCTGGCCCGCGTCAGCAAGATCAAGCGCCGTGCCGGCGACTATGACCCGGACGAGGGCAACGCCTATACCGCGCGCCCGGTGATCACCCTGGAAATCTGCATGGGCAGCGCCTTGCGCAGCATAGAAGTGAACTTGACCGACCGCAGCAGCTTCCAATACCCGCTGTTGATCGGCTCCGAAGCCCTCAAGCGCTTCGATGCGCTGGTCGACCCCAGTCTTAAGTACGCTGCCGGCAAACCCGCCTGCAGCCACGACGCACAAACCGCCGAGTAATCCGAATGCGTTCTCTCACCCTCCACCTGAAAATCCTCATCACCGTACTGGTGTTGCTGGGTGCTTCGGTCACGGCCTATCAGATTTTCGTGCTGGGGATTCCCGTCACCGAGGATGCCACGGACGACTTGTGGAACATCGACGCCAAGGTCGAGTTCGTCGCCAGCACCAAGGAACCGGTGAAGATCCAGATGTTCGTGCCGCCCCTGAGCCGCGACTACGTCAGCCTCAACGAGAGCTTCATTTCCAACAACTACGGGGTGAGCGTCAACCGCGCCGACGGCAACCGCAAGGTGACCTGGTCGGCACGCAAGGTCAGTGGCAAGCAGACGCTGTATTACCGCCTGGTGCTGACCAAGCGCTATACCGGCGAGAAACCCAAGGTCAAAGGTCCGACCTTCCGCGACAGCATGGCGATCGAGGGGCCGGAGAAAATCGCCGCGGACGCCTTGCTCGCGCCGATCCGCCAGCACTCGGCGGACGTCGAGACCTTCATCGGCGAAACCATCAAGCGGGTCAACAACCTCGGCGACGACAACGTCAAGCTGCTGCTGGCCGGCGATCCGTCGACCCCGCACAAGGCGCAGATCATCGAACTGCTGCTGTCCATCGCCCATGTGCCGATGGAACGCGCCCACACCCTGCGCCTTGTGGCCGATCAACCGCAGACCCCGGAACTCTGGCTGCGCAGCTTCAACGGCACGGACTGGCTGTATTTCAACCCGGACACCGGTGAACAGGGCCTGCCGTCCGACCGCCTGCTCTGGTGGACCGGCGCCGACAACCTGATCAGCGTCGAGGGCGGCAAGAAGGCCGGCGTCACCTTCAGCCTGAACAACAGCGAGATGAACGCGATCCGCCTGGCCAAGCTGACCGACGAGAACTCCGACGCCAACTTCCTCGAATATTCGCTCTATGGCCTGCCGCTGCAAACCCAGCAGACCTTCATGATCATGGTGATGATCCCCATCGGCGTGCTGGTGATCCTGATCCTGCGCAACCTGATCGGCCTGCAGACCCTCGGCACCTTCACCCCGGTGCTGATCGCCCTGGCCTTCCGTGAAACCCAGCTGGGCTTCGGCATCGTGCTGTTCACCATCATTACCGCCCTCGGGCTGTCGCTACGCTCCTACCTGGAACACCTGAAGTTGCAGATGCTGCCACGGCTGTCGGTGGTACTGACCTTCGTCGTGGTGCTGATCGCCGCCATCAGCCTGTTCAGCCACAAGCTGGGCCTGGAACGTGGCTTGTCGGTGGCACTGTTCCCGATGGTGATCCTGACCATGACCATCGAGCGCCTGTCCATCACCTGGGAAGAGCGCGGCGCCAATCATGCCCTGAAAGTCGCCATCGGCACGCTGTTCGCGGCCTCCCTGGCGCACCTGATCATGACCGTGCCGGAGCTGATCTACTTCGTCTTCACCTTCCCGGCGATCCTGCTGATCCTGGTGGGCTTCATGCTGGCAATGGGTCGCTATCGCGGTTACCGCCTGACCGAACTGCTGCGCTTCAAGGCGTTCCTCAAGGAAAACGCCTGATGTTCGGCCTGTGGAAAACCTGGAAAGCCCTGGAGGCCCGGGGCATCATGGGGATCAACCGGCGCAACGCGGACTATGTGCTCAAGTACAACAAGCGCAGCCTCTACCCCATCGTCGACGACAAGATCATCACCAAGGAGCGGGCCATCGCCGCCGGCATCCAGGTGCCGGAAATGTACGGGGTGATCTCCACGGAAAAGGAAATCGACCGGCTGGAAGCGATCATCGACGGGCGCCGTGATTTCGTTATCAAGCCGGCCCAGGGCGCGGGCGGCGACGGCATCCTGGTGATCGCCGACCGTTTCGAGGGCCACTATCGCTCGATCTCCGGACGCCTGATCAGCCACGGGGAAATCGAGCACCAGATCTCCAGCATCCTGACCGGCCTGTATTCCCTGGGCGGGCACCGCGACCGCGCGCTGATCGAATACCGGGTCACCCCCGACCCGATCTTCAAGAGCATCAGCTACGAAGGCGTGCCGGACATCCGCGTCATCGTACTGATGGGCTACCCGGTAATGGCCATGCTGCGCCTGCCGACCCGCCAGTCCCATGGCAAGGCCAACCTGCACCAGGGCGCCATTGGCGTGGGCGTGGACCTGGCGACCGGGATCACCCTGCGCGGCACCTGGCTGAACAACATCATCCGCAAGCACCCGGACACCACCCATCCGGTGGATGGCGTGCAATTGCCCAACTGGGACGCCTTCATGCAACTGGCGGCCGGCTGCCATGAGCTCTGCGGCCTGGGTTATATCGGCGTGGACATGGTCCTGGACCAGGACAAGGGCCCGCTGATCCTCGAACTCAATGCCCGCCCCGGCCTGAATATCCAGATCGCCAACGACTGCGGGCTGACCCACCGGACCCATGCCGTGGAGGCCCACCTGGCGGAACTGGCCGCCGCGGGCATCACCGAGACGCCGGAGGCACGGGTGCGTTTTGTCCAGAAACTGTTCGGCCATGTGCCGGCACTCAACGACTGATCCACTGCACAACGACAGATCCTACAAGGCAATCTCCATCCAGCGACATGCCCCTAGGAGCAACGCCTACAGGAGACTACAATCGCGCACCGCGCTCCCATGGCTGACCCGCCCCCCATGTTGACCTGCACCGTACATCCGTTGCCCTACCATGCCAATCCCGCCCATTACTTCGCGGCGATCCGCCATGCGCCCGGCGCCGTCTTGCTCGACAGCGGCCGGCCCGAGGCCGAGCGCGGGCGTTACGACCTGCTCAGCGCCTGGCCGCTGGAGCAACTGGCGGTGTTGCCGGACGAGCGTGGCGCGGCGTTCCTGCAACGCCTGCGGGACAACCTGGCGCACCTGGGCGAAGCACAACTTCCGGCGGCGTGCGAACTGCCGTTTGCCGGCGGCCTGATCGGCTACCTGAGCTACGACTTCGGCCGCCACCTGGAACAGCTGCCCAATCAGGCGCGGGACGACCTGCAACTGCCCGATGCGCGTTTCGGCCTGTATGCCTGGGCGCTGATCAGCGATCACCAGCAAGGCAGCAGCCAATTGGTGTTCCATCCCAGCGTCGAAGTCGCCGAGCGCGAACGGCTGATCCAGCTGTTCGGCCAGCCGGCCGCCCGGGACAGCAACGAATTCCAGCTCAAGGGCCCGATGACCGCGGACCTCACGGCCGACGCCTACCGCCAGGCCTTCGAACGTATCCAGCACTATATCCAGGCCGGTGACTGCTATCAGGTCAACTTCGCCCAGCGCTTCCGGGCTGACTGCCAGGGCGATCCGTGGGTCGCTTATTGCGCCTTGCGCGCCGCCTGCCCGACACCCTTCTCCGGCTTCCAGAGCCTGCCCGACCACGGCGCGGTGCTGAGCCTGTCACCGGAGCGCTTCGTCAAGGTGAGCCAGGGCCAGGTCGAGACACGCCCGATCAAGGGCACCCGCCCACGCGGCCGCGACGCGGCTGAAGACGCGGCCAACGCCGCCGAACTGCTGGCCAGCAGCAAGGACCGCGCGGAAAACCTGATGATCGTCGACCTGCTGCGCAACGATCTGGGGCGCACCTGCCGTATCGGTTCGGTACGGGTCCCGGAACTGTTCAGCCTGGAGAGTTACCCCAACGTGCACCATCTGGTGAGCAGCGTGACCGGGACCCTGGCCGACGACCGCGACGCCCTCGACCTGATCGCCGGCAGCTTTCCCGGCGGCTCGATCACCGGCGCGCCGAAGATCCGCGCCATGCAGATCATCGACGAGCTGGAACCGACCCGACGGGCGCTGTATTGCGGTTCGCTGCTGTACCTGGATGTGCGCGGCGAGATGGACAGCTCCATCGCCATCCGCAGCCTGCTGGTCAAGGATGGCCAGGTCAGTTGCTGGGGCGGCGGCGGCATCGTCGCCGATTCCGACTGGCAGGCGGAATACCAGGAGTCCATCACCAAGGTGAAGGTCTTGCTCGACACCCTGCAAAGCCTCTGAAGCCTGTGCCCGCAAGGGATCGTGCTTGAGCATGGGGCCGGCGCCGAAGGATTTTGTTACTATTCACCTATTCGAGCGCAAAGCGCCACTGACTGTAGGAACCGCCTGATGAGCCAACCGTTCGACGTCGCAGAACTCGCCGCGACATACGCTAACAAGTCCGCCCAGGACATTCTCAAGCTGGCCTTTTCCCAGTTTGGCGATGACCTGTGGATATCTTTCAGCGGCGCGGAAGACGTGGTGCTGGTGGACATGGCCTGGAAACTGAACAAGAACGTCAAGGTCTTCAGCCTCGACACCGGTCGCCTGCACCCGGAGACCTACCGCTTTATCGATCAGGTGCGCGAGCACTACAAGATCGATATCGAGCTGATCTCCCCGGATCACAATGAGCTCGAGCCGTTCGTCAAGGCCAAGGGCCTGTTCAGCTTCTACAAGGACAACCACGGCGAATGCTGCGGTATCCGCAAGATCGCGCCGCTGCGCCGCAAGTTGTCCGGGGTCAGCGCCTGGGCCACCGGCCAGCGTCGCGACCAGAGCCCGGGCACCCGCAGCCAGGTGGCGGCACTGGAAATCGACAGCGCCTTCTCCACCCCGGAACGCACCCTGTACAAGTTCAACCCGTTGGCACAGATGAGCAGCGAAGAGATCTGGGGTTATATCCGCATGCTCGAACTGCCCTACAACAGCCTGCATGAGCGCGGCTTTATCAGCATCGGCTGCGAGCCCTGCACCCGTCCGGTGCTGCCGAACCAGCACGAACGCGAAGGCCGCTGGTGGTGGGAGGAAGCCACGCAGAAGGAATGCGGCCTGCACTCGGGCAATCTGATCGCCAAGATCTGAGGAGTCCTGAACAGCGCAAAACCTGTGGGAGCGGAGCTTGCCCGCGAATAGGCCCTTGAGGCCGCCAAAAGCTTCGCGGCGGTACGGCGATCCGACAAGCTCCGCTCCCACAGTTTATGTGCCTCAAGCGCCTGACAGCGGGCACAAAAAAGCCCCGAACCAGTCGGGGCTTTTTCATGTTCGGGCGACTCAGTGCACCGGCAGCTCGACACCATCGAACAGCTCTTCCAGTTCCTGCTTGTTGTGGCACTGGATGGCCTTGGCCATGACCTCACGGGTCAGGTGCGGCGCAAACTTCTCGATGAAGTCGCACATGAAACCGCGCAGGAAAGTGCCGCGACGGAAACCGATCTTGGTCACGCTGGACTCGAACAACTCGCTGGCATCGAGCACCACCAGGTCCTTGTCGAGTACCGGGTCCACCGCCATCTTGGCGACGATACCAACGCCCAGGCCCAGGCGGACATAGGTCTTGATCACGTCGGCGTCCGCCGCGGTGAACACCACCTTGGGGGTCAGGCCGCGATGGCTGAAGGCCTCGTCCAGCTTGGAACGCCCGGTGAAACCGAACACGTAGGTGACGATCGGGTATTCGGCCAGAGTTTCCAGGGTCAGCTTCGGCAGCTTGGTCAGTGGGTGGCCCTGGGGCACGACCACGCAACGGTTCCAGCGATAGCACGGCATCATCACCAGATCGCCGAACAGCTCCAGGGCTTCGGTGGCAATGGCGAAATCCACGGTACCGTCGGCGGCCATCTCGGCGATCTGCATCGGCGAGCCCTGATGCATGTGCAGGGCCACGTCCGGGTATTGCTTGATAAAGCTGCTGATCACCGGCGGCAAGGCATAACGCGCCTGGGTGTGGGTGGTGGCGATCGACAGGGTGCCTTTCTTCTCGTTGGAGAATTCCTGGGCGATCTGCTTGATGCTCTCGACCTTGCGCAGGATCTCGCCGGCCGTGGTGATGATACGTTCACCGGCGGGCGTGACGCGGGTCAGGTGCTTGCCGCTACGGGCGAAGACTTCGACACCCAGCTCGTCTTCGAGGAGGCGGATCTGTTTGCTGATACCCGGCTGAGAGGTGTAAAGGCTTTGCGCGGTCGCGGAAACGTTGAGGTCGTGGTGCGCCACTTCCCAGATGTAGCGCAGTTGTTGAAGCTTCATATGTATCCCTCAAAGCAGGTAAACGCCGCAGTAACAGCGGCGATATATAACTATATGAATGGTTTGAAGAATAAATCTAGAACTTTTTTATCAAAACCCTGACTTTCCGACTCAGACATCGCCATAGCGACGGCGTTGCAACAGCGGTACCAGGTAAACCGGCACCTGGGCCAACTGCAGGACCCGCGCGGCGGTGCGCCCCAAATGCGCCTCGCTACCAGTACCATGGCTATGGCTGCCGACGATCAACAGGTCCACCGAGAGAGCCCGGGCCTGTTCGAGAATGACCTGCGAAGGATCGCCCTGGAGCACCTTGATCGACTGGATCATGCTCAGGTCCTGCAGCCCGTCGGCACACTCCTCGCGAAAGCTGTCGAGCACCCGCTGCTCAATGGTCGCCATCACGGTGTTAAGACCCTGGCTGTGAAATTCGTTCAATGCCTGCTCGTCCAGGTAGCTCTGCAACACCGACTCGGCGAACAACCCCATCGGCTCGACGGCGTGCACCACATACAAATCGGCCTTGAACGTCCGCGCCAACTCGAGGGCATGCTGCATGACATAAGGCGCATACAGACCGAGGTCGGTGGCGTACAACATCGAACGGATCATGGGGCCTCCTCGACTGCCAGAATGGCGGAGTTCAGTTGAGCTTAGCAGCGCCCCGCAGACCTCGGAGCACGGCTGGTCGGGCCGGCCCCGCTGCTCATCCTTGAAGAAACCCGATCTTGAAAACACCTGAAACCTGTAGGAACGTGGCTTGCCCGCGAAGAGGGCCGCATGATCGACGCAAGGCTCAAGGGCCTCTTCGCGGGCAAGCCCGACTCCTACAGGAGCGCATTCAATCCTGGCGATTGTTCGCGTCGATAAAGGCCAGGGCCTGGTACAGGGCTCGGATCTTCGGCAACTCGCAACCGGCGGCACTTGCCGCGGCCAGCGGACGCCCATAGACGGCGTCCAATTCAAGCGCCCGCTTATGGACAAAGTCGTGGTACATGCTCGGCCAGTAGTCCGGCATCTTCTCCGTCACCTTGAACAGGTGCTCGGCATAACCGACCGGCAGCTCATGACCGCAGGCCTGGGCACCCCGGACCACCTCGGCCATCAGCGCCTGGACCAGTTCGCGGCTGCTGTCATCGCTCATCAACGGCGTGGTGCTGGCCCGCAACAACACCGACAGACCGTTGTAAGGCACGTTCCACACCAGCTTCTGCCAGCGCGCCTGCTGCAGGTTGGCCATGGCCTGGGACTCGATGCCCGCCGCGTGGAACAGACCGGCCCCCTCTTCGACCAGAGCCTGGCGAGCCGTCGCATCATCGAGCAACGGACCACTGTGATAACCGATGTTCACCGCGCCGAGGGCCTGGTGCACGATGGTCCCGGGGCCGGCACGGTGCACGCAGATAAAGCACAGCCCGCCCAACAGATGCAGGGACTCGGGCAACAGCGCACGCAGTTCATCCTCCACATCGAGGCCGTTCTGCAGTACCAGCACCTTCGCCCCCGGTGCCGCGGCCTGGGCAATCAGCGGCGCGAGACTGGCGTTGCTGGTGGTCTTGGCGCCCACCAGCAACCAGTCGCAGGGCGGCATGTCGGCGGCCTGGGCATAGGCCTGCACATTCTGCAAATGCAGGGCACCGTGCACCGCACTGTCGATCCGCAAGCCGTCCCCAGCCACCGCCGAAAACTCGCTACGCAACAGAAAATGCACGTCAAAGCCGACCCGCGCCAGCATCACACCGTAATACCCACCGATCGCACCGGTGCCGATAATGCCGATACGCGGCCTGCTCGCTGAACCTGTCATGGCAACTCCTCTGGTACAAGACTCAAGGCCTGCCGAACCCCGTCGGCAAGCTCGTTCACGGCCAGGCGTGACTGCACAGCTCCATGAAAACCACCGTCCTTGACCACAAACAGCGCCGGCAGATGAAACACCCCGTAACGCTGCACCGCCCCGCCGTTGTCGCCCGCATCGATCCAGCACAAGCGCTCGACCGGCAAGGCCAGGGTCGGCAATACCTCCCGGGCGAAACGGCAGGAGGCACAGCCGACACTGGTGAATATCAGTAATGAAACACCTGGCAAGTCCAATAGATTCCGGTCGATATCAAAATCCGTCAACTCCAGGCTCTTCACTATACTGTTGGAAAGTTTTTCCACTGACCGACGCAGGGAGTCGTTGTTCATGGTGCGCTTTCTTCCTCATCCCGATGACGTTCCCGTCACATTGACCCTGTTTGAGCACTCCTGCATTTCTCTTCACCAACTCGACCGCATCAGCCTGGGCGGTGTCTCCTGCTATTCACCGCGTGGCTGGCGCAAAGGCTCGGCGTTGCAAATGTGTATTCCCAGCCTCGGTGCCAGCGCCTGTTATCCGGGCTACGTGGCCTGGTGCCTGAAACGCAAGCACGGCTACCGGGTGGGCATTGCCTTTGTCGACGAACAAACCCTGTTCGGCGCGCGCATGGGCGAGCAGGTCTGCCAGATCGAACGCTACCAGCGAACCCGCCAGCAACAAAGCAAAGATCGGCAAAACATCGAAGTCATCGCCCAGGAATGGGTTCGCGAACACGCCAGCGACTTCTCCCAAGCCAGCCTGGAGCGCCCTTATGTGCGAGCTTTACTCGATTAAACCGGCCAGGCCATTGCCCGCCCCCCGCCTAACGCGCTAAGGTTCGGCTCCCCGACGCGCTTAAATCTGCTGCGCTCCGCCGCGCGGGGATCGCTGGCGGCCGGCATCCGTGACCTGACGAGTAACACGATGGCTGATTTACCGATCAACGACCTTAACGTCGCCTCCAACGAGACGCTGATCACTCCCGATCAGCTCAAGCGTGATATTCCCCTGAGCGAGAGCGCCCTGCGCACCGTGACCAAAGGTCGCGAGGTGATCCGCAATATTCTCGATGGCACTGACCATCGCCTGTTCGTCGTCATCGGGCCTTGCTCGATCCACGACATCAAGGCTGCCCACGAATACGCCGAACGCCTGAAAGTCCTGGCCGCCGAAGTGTCCGACAGCCTCTACCTGGTGATGCGCGTGTATTTCGAGAAGCCGCGTACCACCGTCGGCTGGAAGGGCCTGATCAACGACCCTTACCTGGATGACTCCTTCAAGATCCAGGACGGCCTGCATATCGGTCGCAAGCTGCTGCTGGACCTGGCGGAAATGGGCCTGCCCACCGCCACCGAAGCCCTTGACCCGATCTCACCGCAGTACCTGCAGGATCTGATCAGTTGGTCGGCCATCGGCGCGCGCACCACCGAATCCCAGACCCACCGCGAAATGGCCTCGGGCCTGTCCTCGGCCGTGGGCTTCAAGAACGGTACCGACGGCGGCCTGACCGTGGCGATCAACGCCCTGCAGTCGGTATCCAGCCCCCATCGCTTCCTCGGCATCAACCAGGAAGGCGGCGTGTCCATCGTCACCACCAAGGGCAACGCCTACGGTCACGTGGTCCTGCGCGGCGGCAACGGCAAGCCGAACTATGACTCGGTCAGTGTCGCGGTCTGCGAACAGGCGCTGGCCAAGGCCAAGATCAAGGCCAACATCATGGTCGATTGCAGCCACGCCAACTCCAACAAGGACCCGGCCCTGCAACCGCTGGTGATGGAGAACGTCGCCAACCAGATCCTCGAAGGCAACCAGTCGATCATCGGCCTGATGGTCGAGAGCCACCTGAACTGGGGTTGCCAGGCGATTCCGAAAGACCTCGCCGACCTGCAATACGGCGTGTCGATCACCGATGCCTGCATCGACTGGAGCGCCACCGAAAAAACCCTGCGCAGCATGCATGCCAAGCTCAAGGACGTGTTGCCCAAGCGTCAGCGCGGCTGACCGGACACGCAGACGCGAAAACGCCGGGCATTGCCCGGCGTTTTTGTGTGCGTCGTGGACTCAGATCTTCGCGGCATGCCGCTGATGACGTTCCATGTAACGCTCGACATAGGAGCAGGAAGGAATCACCGTGTAACCCATCTGGTCGGCATAGGCCAGCGCCTGTTCGGTCAGCGCCGCCGCAATCCCGCGGCCGCGCAAGGCGTTCGGCACGAAGGTACGGTAGATATCCAGGGTCTGCTTACCCAGGTCCATATAGGTCAGGTAGGCACGATGACCGTCCACATTGGTCTCGAATTGATGACCTGCCTGGTCATGGTGGATGGACAACGCCTCGCTCATCACTACTCCTCGCGGGTCTTGGATTCTGACCCTACCTTACATGTTTTTCCGACGAAGGTATCATCCAGCTCTGTACGAAAAATCGATACAGCAGCCAAATCATCACAAATATCCTACGCCGCCCCGTGCCTGGTTGGACAACGAGAAGAGCCGACAGCTCCCGAACAAGTGGGCACCTGACAGATAGTAGGCGTCCTGCCCGCCCTGCTCAAGACACGCTCGTCATATGGTCCGACCGGCTCATGGTAGCCCGGCCAAACGGGCCCTTTCGCTGAAAAACCTGAACAGCGGCTGAAGATTGCCGGAATGTTATGTTGTAAGACGAACAGTGCTTCTTAAAGTCACTTTTCAATTGGCAAAGATGCCTCCCCGCCCTGCCGACGGTGGAAGAAAAGAGTCATTCGCCGCGACTAGCGCGACGCGTGTATGAGCAGTGGACAGTCCCTGTGACTGGCACACTAGTGCAGATTGGACTTGCCCAAAGCGCCCGAATCACGCCCGGTTGCTGCACATTTTTTATACAGGATGATGAAAAGTTAGCTGAAAATATTCTCTTCCAAAAATTTTTTTTG
Source organism: Pseudomonas gingeri (assembly GCF_013385425.1). Taxonomy (GTDB): domain Bacteria; phylum Pseudomonadota; class Gammaproteobacteria; order Pseudomonadales; family Pseudomonadaceae; genus Aquipseudomonas; species Aquipseudomonas gingeri_D. The sequence continues at coordinate 128,600 of NZ_JACAQA010000006.1, forward strand.
CTTCTTGCGTTACGTCAGTTTACTTACTACAAGTAATGGGTAGTATGTATGCCGACTATATCCCCACTCTGGGGAGATGGTTATTAATAGAAAGTCCTTGAAGGGGAACACGATGAACAACGTTCTGAAATTCTCTGCTCTGGCCCTGGCCGCCGTTCTGGCCACTGGTTGCAGCAGCGCATCCAAAGAAACTGAAGCCCGTCTGACTGCTACTGAAGACGCTTCTGCTCGTGCCCAGGCTCGTGCTGATGAAGCCTACCGCAAAGCTGATGAAGCTCTGGCTGCTGCTCAAAAAGCACAACAGACTGCTGACGAAGCTAACGAGCGCGCTCTGCGTATGCTCGAAAAAGCAAGCAAGAAGTAATAATCCCTCGGGGTTGTTATCAAGCCGATCCATTACTGGATCGGCTTTTTTTTGCCTGGCAGAAAGTGGTCGGCGCGCAGGCATAAAAAACCCGCCAGGGCCTCAAGGCCCGGGCGGGTCATTTACAACGCCCTTACTGCTGCAGATCGGGCGCGTTGGAGACCATCGACGGCGCACCTGGCACGGCGATTTCGGTCGGCAGGCCATCTTCGGCCGCTACCACGTCACGCACTTCATCCCAGTTGACCCGCAGGTTGTTCGCCAGGTCTTCACGCTTGAGCAAGGCATTGATCACCGCGGTGTGCTTGTCGACCACCGAAGGGTTGCCGTTGTCGTCCAGCGGTGTATGGGCTTCCAGGAACACCTTGCCGCCGCTCACGCCGAACTTGTAGGCATCGTTGATAATCCGCACCGAAGTGCCCACCGGCACCATGCCAGCCATCTCCAGCACGTTGTTGTTGTACATGCGGAAGCAACCGTGGCTGGTGCGGGTGCCGATGCCGAACTTCATGTTCGAACCGTGGATCAGATAGCCCGGCGTACCCAGGGTGAACTTGAACGGGCCCAGCGGATTGTCGGGACCGGCCGGCACCACGTTGGGCAGCGGATCACCCTCGGCGGCGTGCTCGGCCTTGATCGAGGCCGGCGGGGTCCAGGTCGGATTCGGGATCTTGGCGGTAATGGTGGTGTGGGCAACCGGCGAACCCCAGCCTTCGCGACCAATCCCCAGCGGGAAGGTGTAGACCACATTCCGGCCTTTCGGGAAGTAGTACAGGCGATATTCGGCCAGGTTGATCACGATGCCTTCGCGCGGGCCCGGCGGCAGGATGAAGCGGGTCGGCAGGACGATATCGGTCCCCGCGCCCGGCAACCAGGCATCGACGCCCGGGTTGGCCGCGACCATTTCCGAATAACCCAGGTCGTAGGTGGTCCCGAGGTCAGCGAAGGTGTCCTCGTACTTGGCCTTGATCACCTGGACCTGGCCGACGATGTCCTCGCCAGGCGGTGGCAGCGGCAGTTCCAGGGCCGAAACGGGACCTGCCACACAGAGGGCGGCAACAGACAGGCAACGGGTGACGGCGGGAAAGCGCGATAACATCCGGGACATCCTTCGCATGATCGACGTAAGTAAATAGACAGCAATTGTACACCGACAGCGCACCTGCAAGGGAGATGCCACGCCGGGACAATCGTAACGAGACAGGTACGGTACAGGTTGCCGGGGCTCAGAGCTCGAAGCGCAGTTCCGGCCAGATCGGCGGCGTACCGCGCTTCTGCGACTCGAGAATCGCCCGGCACAGGGGGCACAGGCGCTGGTCCTGGAAAATCGAGCGGTCCACCCCCGACCAGCGCGGCTGGGCCGGCAACAGCGTGCCGCACAGCGTGCGATCGGCCGAGCCGCCGAGTTCCAACTGCCGGGTGACCAGGTGCACGCGTACTTCCTGACAGGCGAACAGATCGAGCTGCTCGTCGGGTTCGATCAGTTGGTAGGCAAACAAGGACCAGGCGGGACGCTGCATCGGGGGCTCCAAATCGGGGCGCCACATTAGCCCAAAGCCGGCCGCTAGAAAAGCTCAAAGCAGCGGTTTCAACCTCGGCCAGACATTATCGAGCAACATCCCCTGCCCCGCGGGTGCCGGGTGAATCCCGTCAGCCTGCATCAGTTCGGGATGGCCGCCGATGCCTTCGAGGAAAAACGGCACCAGGGCGACGTGTTTTTCCTCGGCCAGCTCACCATAGACCTTGGCAAAGGCCTGGGTGTAGCGCTGACCATAATTGGGCGGAATCTGCATCCCCAGCAACAGCACTTTTGCACCCGTGGCCTGGGACTTGTCGATCATCGATGCAAGATTTTGTTTCAATTGCGCCGGCAGCTGCCCACGCAGGCCATCGTTGCCGCCCAACTCGAGCACCACCACCTGCGGTTTATGCTCTGCAAGCAGCGCCGGCAGCCGCGCCTGGCCCCCCGCACTGGTGTCGCCACTGATGGACGCATTGACCACCTGGTCGGCAAAACCCTCGGTCTTCAGACGCTTTTCCAGCAGGGCGACCCATCCCACGCGGGTATCCAGGCCGAAACCCGCGCTGATACTATCGCCCACGATCAGCACTGTACCCGCCGCCGCGTTCTGGGCCATGCACATCAAGGCCAGGCCGGCACTCAAAAACCACACTCGCATCGGATTCTCCATGGGCGAAAGTATTCTCACCGCGCAGAACCTTAGCAAAGTGGTTCCCAGCACGGAAGGTGAACTGACCATCCTGCACCCCTTGAGCCTGACATTGAACAAGGGCGACAGCCTGGCCATCGTCGGTGCCTCGGGTTCGGGCAAATCGACCCTGCTGGGCCTGCTCGCCGGCCTCGACCTGCCCAGCGCCGGCGAAGTCACCCTGGCCGGTCGGGCCCTGAGCACACTGGACGAAGACCAGCGCGCGCGGATCCGCGCCGAACACGTCGGTTTCGTGTTCCAGAGCTTCCAACTGCTGGACAGCCTCAATGCCCTGGAAAACGTCATGCTGCCCCTGGAGCTGGACGGCCGTAGCGACGCCCGCGAACGCGCCCGCGACCTGCTCGAACGGGTCGGCCTGGGCCAGCGCCTGACCCACTCGCCACGCCAGCTGTCCGGCGGCGAGCAGCAACGGGTGGCAATCGCCCGGGCCTTTGCCGCCGAACCCGATGTACTGTTCGCCGACGAACCCACCGGCAACCTCGACAGCCATACCGGCGAGCGCATCAGCGACCTGCTCTTCGAACTCAATCAGGAACGCGGCACCACCCTGGTGCTGGTGACCCACGACGAACGCCTGGCCCATCGCTGCCGGCGCCTGATCCGTCTTGACGCCGGCCATCTGGTCGGCCCCCTGGAGCCTTGATGGCACGCCTGCCGCTGTTGCGCCTGTTCAGCCTCGCCACACGCCAGCTCCTGCGCGATGCCCGCGCCGGTGAACTGCGGGTGCTGTTCTTCGCCTTGCTGGTGGCGGTCGCGGCCAGCACCGCCATCGGCTACTTCGGCGCGCGCCTGAACGGCGCGATGTTGCTGCGGGCCACCGAATTCCTCGCCGCCGACCTGGTGCTCGACGGCACCTCCGGCGCCCGTCCGGAACAGATCCAGGCCGGCCGCGACCTGGGGCTTGAACATGCGCGGGCGGTCGAGTTCTCCAGCGTGATCGCCACCGACAATGCTATCCAGCTGTCGAGCATCAAGGCCGCGGACGAACACTACCCGCTGCGCGGTGCACTCAAGAGCGCCGCCGAACCGTTCGGCGCCGAAACCGCCGGCGGTGGACCGGCACCCGGCGAGGCCTGGGTCGAAGCACGACTGTTGACCGCGCTGGACCTGAAGATCGGCGACAGCATCGACGTCGGCATGAAAACAGTGCGCCTGGCCCGGGTCCTGACCTATGAGCCGGATCGCTCCGTCAACTTCTACAGCCTGACCCCGCGGGTGCTGATCAACCTCGCCGACCTCGACGCCACCGGCGTGGTCCAGCCCGGCAGCCGGGTCGACTACCGCGAACTGTGGCGCGGTCCGGCGAACGCCCTGGCGACCTATCGCGAATCAATCACCCCCGGCCTGGCGGCGAACCAGCGCCTGCTCGATGCCCGCGACGGCAACCGGCAGATCGGCGGCGCCCTGGGCAAGGCCGAGCGTTACCTGAATATGGCCAGCCTGGTGGCGGTGCTGCTCTCCGGCGTCGCCGTGGCCCTCAGCGCCAGCCGTTTCGCCGCCCGGCGCTTCGACGCCAGTGCCCTGCTGCGCTGCCTGGGCCTGTCACGCCGGGAAACCATGACCCTGTTCAGCCTGCAACTGGCGATGCTCGGCGTGTTGGCCAGTGTCTGCGGCGCCCTGCTCGGCTGGCTGGCCCAACTGGGCCTGTTCGCCCTGCTCCATGACCTGCTGCCCGCCGACGTTCCGCCGGGCGGGCTGATGCCGGCGCTCGCCGGTATCGGCACCGGCCTGGTGGCGCTGGCCGGGTTCGCCCTGCCGCCCCTGGCCGCCCTCGGCCGGGTGCCGCCGCTGCGGGTACTGCGCCGCGACCTGCTGCCGATCCCGGCCAGCACCTGGCTGGTCTACGGCGCGGCCTTGCTCGCACTGGGCCTGATCATGTGGCGCCTGAGCCTGGACCTGCTGCTGACCTTCGCCCTGCTCGGTGGCGGGGTGATCGCCGCGCTGGTGCTCGGCGGACTGCTGCTGCTCGGCCTGCAAAGCCTGCGCCGACTGCTGGCCGGGGCCTCGTTGCCGTGGCGCCTGGGCCTGGGCCAGTTGCTGCGCCATCCGCTGGCGGCGGCCGGGCAGTCCCTGGCATTCGGCCTGATCCTGCTGTCCATGGCCCTGATCGCCCTGCTGCGCGGTGAATTGCTCGATACCTGGCAGAACCAGTTGCCGAAAAATGCACCGAACTATTTCGCCCTGAATATCCTGCCGGCGGACAAGGACGGTTTTCGCGACCACCTGATCCAGCTCGCGGCCAAGTCGGCGCCGATCTATCCGGTGGTGCCCGGCCGGCTGATCAGCATCAACGGCACCCCGGTGCAGGAGATCGTCAGCAAGGATTCCGGCGGCGATCGCGCCACCCAGCGCGACCTGAGCCTGACCTGGGCCGCCGACCTGCCGCCGGGTAACACCCTGACCGAAGGCAGTTGGTGGCCGGACAAACCCAGCGGGGACATTCCCGGTGTCTCGGTGGAAACCAAGGTTGCCCAGAGCCTGAAGCTCAAGCTCGGCGATCACCTGGTGTTCAGCGTCGGCGGGGCCAATCGCGAGGCCGTGGTCACCAGCCTGCGGACCATCAACTGGGACAACTTCCAGCCGAACTTCTTCATGATCTTCCAGCCCGGCACCCTGCAGGACTTGCCGGCGACCTACCTGACCAGCTTCTACCTGGCACCGGGGCACGACAAGGACGTCGTCGAACTGTCCCGGGCCTTCCCGGCAGTAACCATCTTGCAGGTGGAAGCCCTGCTGGAGCAGCTGCGCAGTATCCTGGCGCAGGTGACCATTGCCGTGGAGTACGTGCTGCTGTTCGTCCTGGCGGCGGGCATGGCCGTGCTGTTCTCCGGCTTGCAGGCGACCCTCGACGAACGCATCCGCCAAGGTGCGCTGCTGCGGGCACTGGGGGCCGAGCGAAAACTGCTGGTCAAGGCACGACGGATCGAGTTCGGCCTGCTGGGCGCGGCCAGCGGCCTGTTGGCAGCCCTCGGCACGGAACTGGTGAGCTGGGTGCTCTACAGGTTCGCCTTCGACCTGCCCTGGCACCTGCATCCCTGGCTGTTGCTGCTGCCGTTGATCGGTGCGGTGATGGTCGGCGGCGCCGGTGTGTTCGGCACCCGCCGGGCGCTGAATGTCAGCCCGCTGACAGTGCTGCGCGAGGGCTGATAGACTCAAGGTCTTGTTTCGCCAAGGGATACCAATGAGTCGCTACCGCCCACCCCGCACTGCCGGCACCGCCCTGATCACCCCCGAGGGCGAGGCCCGCATGCGCGCCGAGTTGCACGAGCTGTGGCATGTGCGCCGCCCCCAGGTCACCCAGTCGGTGAGCGAGGCGGCGGCCCAGGGCGATCGTTCGGAAAACGCCGAATACACCTATGGCAAGAAGATGCTGCGCGAGATCGACAGCCGCGTGCGCTTCCTGACCAAGCGTCTGGAAAGCCTGAAGGTGGTCGACGAACGGCCCAGCGACCTGAACAAGGTGTATTTCGGCGCCTGGGTCACCATCGAAGACGAAGACGGCAAGGAATCGCGCTATCGTATCGTCGGCCCGGACGAACTGGACCTCAAGCAGAACCTGATTAGTATCGATTCGCCACTGGCCCGGGCCCTGATCGGCAAGGCGCTGGATGCGGAGATCCGGGTGATGGCGCCCACTGGCGAGCAGTTGGTGTACGTCACCGCCATCGACTATCCCTGAACCTGCCGGCGGTCATGCCACCTGACGTCTCTAGCGCCGCGTGATCAACCCCTGCCGCGCAACGCGGGTCAGTTGGCGGATCACGGCTTGGGCGTGCTCGGCATCCGGCGCCTGGATCACCGCCAGATCAAAACTGTTATCGGCAAAGCGGGCCAAGGAGTCACCGTCCTCGACAAACTGGATCAGGAACGCCGAGGCGCGACCCTTGCGTCGTGGCCAGCCGTCGAGATAACGCAGCAGCGTGGGCTGGTGTGTACCGCCGAGGAGGATTTTAGGGTTGCGAAAAGGCAGATTCGCCGTGATGGGCGTCAGACGTACAACGGGGCGTGGGTTGTTCAAAGTGCGTGTCTCCACCTCAACGATCTGCCGGGCAGGTGTGAGGCAACACCGAACCAGCGCTTTAGCGGTATTTCGAAGCTTCTCTCAAGCTTCTGTCGGCGGTCTTTTGATCCACCTGGCGCCCCGCAAGTAGCTGTTTAAATCGGCGCATGTATTTATCCTAGAGAAGCCGGTGGCTGGCTGTCAAGAATCCTCCACAACGAACAAGCCCGCAAAAATGCGGGCTTGTCGTATTCGTGTGGGAGCCGGCTTGCTGGCGATGAGGCCAGTGAGCCTTGCATCGCCGAATCGGACGCTATCGCCGGCAAGCCAGCTCCAACAAAGGCTTGCGCTGTCGTCTGGATTCTACGAGCGGGCGATGGCCGCGTCCGCCGAGAGTTTGCCGGCCCCTTCGATCAGTACCGCGAGTGTCCCACCTAACAGGGCCAGGGCGAACTCATAACCATTGTTGGCCATGAACAGACCGTTGTGGATATGCACCGAGAAGATCGCCACCAGCAAGGTAAAGGTCAGGCCCAGCGCCGCCGGACGGGCCAACAGGCCGATGATCAGGGCCAGGCCGCCGAAGAACTCGGTGCCGCCCGCCAACAGGGCCATCAGGTGACCCGGTGCCAGGCCGATGCTCTCCATCCACTGCGCCGTGCCGGCCAGGCCGTAGCCGCCGAACAGACCGAAGAGCTTCTGCGAACCGTGGGCGGCAAAGATGATCCCGACAAAAATCCGCAGGACAGTCAGGCCATAACCGGCGCGGGTGCTCAGAACGCGATTGATCAAGGTGCTCATCGGTGAATCCTTTTTGATATAGGGGTTGATGGGCCTCATATTAATCAGTTTTTAAAATGTAAAAAGCGCAAAAAACCTGATAAAACAATCTAATTATTAGATTACTTCCGAGAGGCGATCTTCCTCGCATTCGGCTCCAGGGAGTCGCGCTCGCGGTCAAATGCCAGGTAATACTTGTTCACGCTGTTCACATAGTTCACCGCGTTCATCCCCACCTGCTCCATGGCAATGCGCTCGACCTGGAAGAACCACTGGTTGGGATTCAAGCCACGGCGACGGGCCTCCGCGCGCATGCCCTGGACCCGTTCCGGGCCCATGTTGTAGGCCGCCAGGACAAAGGCCATGCGCTCGCGTTCGTTGAGCTTGGGGCTGGCAAAGAACTTGCGCCGGATCATCGCCAGGTACTTGGCCCCGGCCTGCACATTGTTATCGACATTCTGGATATTGCCGACGCCGACCCGCTGCGCCGCCGAGGGGGTGATCTGTAGCAGTCCGGTCGCGCCGCTGGCACCCCGGGCGCCGGGATCCAGGGCCGATTCCTTGAAGGCCAGCGCCGCCAGGTTCAGCCAGTCGATGCCCTGGGCCTGGGCATGCCGTTGCAAGACCGGACGGAGCTTTTCCAGCTTCGCCCGATCACTGCGACTCAGCGGATAATGCACCTGGTACAGGCGTCGATAGATCCGCAGAAACGCCGTGTCCTGGTCCGAAGGGGCCTTGTAGGTCTTGAGAAAGCGGTCGATGCTCGCCCGCAGCATTGAAGCATTGTCGCGTACGAACCAGTGCATCTGCCCCGGCTCGCTGACCAGCACCTGCTTGTCGAAACGCAGCTTGGGCATGATCCGCGCCCAGCGTTCGGCAATCGGCTGCTCGACGACGGTCAGGTGAAAGATCCCGCCCTGGACCATCTCCAGCACATCCTCTGCCGCCAGACTCGGATCGACCCATTCGATCTTGACCGGCGGCAACTTGCGCAAGGCCAGTTTCTGGTTGATCTGGTTGACCGCCTCACCCGCGGCGCTGCCGGGGGTCAGGGCCAGGGTCCGGCCGGACAGTTGTTCAAAGCGGGTAAAGCGCTTCTCGCCTTTGAGCCCCACCAGCAGTAACGGCACCGTATTGCCGAGGGGATCGCTGGCGAGCACCGCGTGCCCAGGCTGGACTTCGAGCAATTCCCCTGGGGCTACCAGATCACCCTCCCCACGCTGCAAGGCGCCGAGCAGTTGGTCCTTGGCCTTGGGAATGATCTTGAGGGTGATCTCCTGGTTGTCGCGGGCCTGGCTGTTGAGGAACTGCTCAAAGGCGCGCAGGCGATGGTATTCGAGGCCAATGACCTCGCCCTGGACCTCGCCGCTGCTGTTGCGGCTCTGGTTGACCAATACCCGCAGGACCCGGCTGCTGCGAATCTCCGCGAGGTCACGGACCTTGCCCGGCTGGGCGATTTCCAACGGCCCGGCCAACCGCGCAAGCGCCGGCAACGGCAGCAGCAGGGACAGGCACAGCAGGAGCAACAGCGAGGGTCGCTTCTTCATCCGTTCTCCGGAAAGAATACTGCCCAGCCTCAGACGAAGGTGGCCTGAAGTCGAACAACTGAAATCGAGCGTCTTTTGAACGCGAAAAGTGCGAAAGACTGGGTACGGCACCGAGGTCATGCCAACCGATGTTTTCTTCCGGCTTTAAGAGACAGTCATAACTCGTTGTAGTTCTTGATTTTTATTATAAATCTACAGCTCTGGTATGCTTTTCGGCCTGTGGCCTGAGGTAGCACCATGCAACTCATCGATATCGGCGTCAACCTGACCAACCCCGGTTTTGCCGGCAAACAGCAGGAAATACTCGACCGTGCCTATGCCGCCGGAGTCTGCCAACTGATTGTGACAGGCACTAGTCTGGAGGCCAGCGAACAGGCGCTGGAGCTGTGCCGGGAGCTGGATCAGAGCGGTCAGCGGCTGTTCGCCAGCGCTGGCATCCACCCCCATTCCGCCAGTGACTGGAGGGCCGGCAGCGCCGCTCGTCTGAAAGCCCTGCTGATGGAACCGAACGTCTGCGCGGTCGGCGAATGCGGGCTGGATTTCAACCGCGATTTCTCCCCGCGCCCGCAACAGGAAAAAGTCCTCGAGGAACACCTGGCCCTGGCCGTGGAGTTGCAGCGTCCGGTGTTCCTCCATGAGCGCGATGCCAACGTCCGTTTGCTGGAGATCCTGCGGGACTACCGCGACCACCTGCCCGCCGCCGTGGTGCACTGTTTCACCGGCGAGCAGAAGGCGCTGTTCAGCTATCTCGACCTGGACCTGCATATCGGCATCACCGGCTGGATCTGCGATGAGCGTCGTGGCACCCACCTGCACCCACTGGTGCGGGAGATTCCCCGGGGCCGCCTGATGCTCGAAAGCGACGCGCCCTACCTGCTGCCGCGCAGCCTGCGGCCCAAGCCGAAGAACGGCCGCAATGAGCCGGCATACCTGGGCGAAGTGCTGCGTGAAGTGGCCCTGCACCGCGACGAAAGCCAGGAAGACCTGGCTGCCCACACCAGCGCCTGCGCCCGCGCGTTCTTCAATTTGCCGGGCCTCGACTGAAGCGGCATTGACCCATATCAACAATTGCCTCCCTGAGTAGCGGCACAATAATGGCACCTTGCCAAAACTGTTTCCGCCCTATCAGGGAAGACCCACCATGCGTGCCTGGCTTAGCAATATCTCGCTGAAATACAAGTTCTGGGCCGTGAACGCGGTCGCGTTTGTCACCACCCTGTTTCTGGTGCTGTACGCCGTGCAGTTGGAACAACAGGCCCGCACCGACGCCTCCCGCGCCGCGGTCCAGGCCCAGGCTCACTTGCTCGCCGCCTGGCCCGAAGACAAGGCCTGGCCCGAGGCCGACAACCTGCTGCCGTTCAAGGCCGGTGAAACGCCGACCCTCAAGGGGCAGATGTTGCCGCGTCTCAAGGACGCCAACGGCTGGGTCGCTTACGACTATATGCCACTGTTCGGCGACAACCCGCTGCTCGGCGCACAAGTGCTCGGCCGTGGCGAACAGCAGGTCGCCGTACTCGCCTATGCGCCAAGCCTGGCCCAGGTGTTCAGCGAACGTTTCGCCAACTATGCGGTGGCCGTGTTCATCCTGATGCTGGCGATGCTCGGCGCCTCGCAGTTGCTGATCCGCTTCCTGCTCAGCCAGCTCAATACCCTCAAGGACGTGATGCTCCACGTGGAGAAGACCGGCGACCTCTCGGCCCGTGTGCCATTGGCCGGCAAGGACGAAGTCGGACAAATGGCCAGCGCCTTCAATGCCATGCAAGCCGGCTATCAGCGGGTGGTCGGCACGGTGGCGCGCACGGCGGCGCAACTGGATGTCGGCGCCGCGCGCCTGGCCTCGAGCATGAACGACGTGCGCCACGGCATGCTCGGCCAGCAGAGCGAAACCGACCAGGCCGCCACGGCCATCAACGAAATGTCAGCCACGGTCTATCACATCGCCCAGCACGCCGGCGCCACCCGTGACCTGTCGAAAACCGCCGACGACCTGGCCGGCAGCGGGCACGTCGTAGTCAACCGGGTCCAGCAATCGATCACCGGGCTGTCCAGCGGCGTGCAGCAGACCGCGACGATGATCCAGCAACTGGCCGAGGACAGCCAGAAGATCAATGGCGTGGTCAGCGTCATCCACAGCATCGCCGAGCAGACCAACCTGCTGGCACTGAACGCCGCCATCGAAGCGGCCCGGGCCGGGGAAATGGGTCGGGGTTTCGCGGTGGTCGCCGATGAGGTGCGCAACCTGGCCAAGCGCGTACAGAGTTCCACCGACGAGATCACCACCATGGTCTCCGCCTTGCAGGCCGGCACCCGCGACGCCGTGGACTTTATGCAGGAAAGCTCGTTCAAGGCCGACGACTGCGTGCAACAGGCCCAGGAAGCCGGGGAAGCGCTGGCGCAGATCACCAGCGCGGTGGCCCAGATGCGCGAAAGCAACACCCAGATCGCCGTGGCCGCCGAACAGCAGAGCCAGGTCGCGGAAGAAATGAACCGGGCGGTGGTGAGCATCCGCGACGTGACCGAGAACACCGTGCAACAGACCGTGGACTCGGCCACCACCAGCCATGACCTGGCGAAGCTGGCGGGAGAGCTGAGCAAGGCGATTGGCCAGCTCAAACTATAGGATCGATAGGAAGAGTTGATTCGCCCGGAAAGCTGGCCGGGCTTACTCTCTGTTCACCGACTACACGAACAGAGGACACGATCATGGGCCAACGTCACCCCAACTTCCCCGCCTGGCAATGGCGGGTTGCCCCCCAAGCTTCGAACGATGGCACCCGCGAAGGCATGCAACTGCTGGCGCTGGCCCTGTTCGCACTGTCCTTCCTGCTGGTGAGTTCCGGCGTGTTCGCGCAGAACCCGACCAACTTCGCCGTTGGCGTGCTGGGCCTGGTGGCCGCATTCAGCCTGCGCAGCAAAGGTCAAAGCCTGGCACTGGAAGCCTGAGCCAGCACCGTTCCCCTGAAGGCCGGCTTGCCGGCCTCAGGCAAACACGGTAACGGTCTGCCGGCTCAATGCGATCAGCCGTCCATCGGCGCTCCACAACGCCGCCGCCACATGGCCATAGCCGTCGCGGGCATGCTCGATCACCGCGCGGTATTTGCACCAGTCCAGGGTATCGAGTTCCAGCAATGGCTGGACGAACTCCACCGTCCAGGTCAGGGTGCTGCCGGCCGCCGGTTTGCCCAGGTGTGACAACACCGCCGGCGGCCAGGCATCCACCAGGGCCAGCAAGTGCGCCTCGGTCAGCGGCTCTTGCCGGACATCCCCACGCAGTTGCACCCAGCCGCCCATCTCGCGGGATTTGTTACCGGTAAAAGGCATGCCACCCACGCCCCAGCGCATCGCCAGATTACGCATGAACTCCGGCATCACTCCCGGGATATAGGGCGCCTCCGGGCATTCGTCCCAATGCTTGAACGCGGGTGCCGGCTCAGCCGCCACCTCCACCACCGATTCCCGCGACGCGCCAAAGCTACCCTGAACCAACGTCACCACCTGGCCATTTTGCATGGCCCGGCCCAGCACCTGGCTGACCGCCTTGCCCTCGCGCAGCACCTCGACTTCAAAATCGATGGGCACCCCAGGCTCGGCCGGCCCGACAAAAGTGATCGCCAGCGAACGTACCGGCCGCTCGGCCGGTACCCGGGCGCGCATCGCCTCGTATTGCAGCGCCACCATCAGGCCGCCAAACGTGGCGCGCCCCTGCGCCCACTCGGCAGGAATGGAAAGCCCCTTGGGCTCGCGGCGAACCGCATCGAGCAAATCTGAAAAGCGCATGCTGACCTCAGCTGGAAAAAATCCTACAGAATAGTAACCAGCTCATTCGCAGCACACAGCACTCATACCGGCCAAAGCAGCGGTCAAACAAGCCGTCGGCACTCAGCTGAAACAGGTCTCGCTCAACCGATCCAGCACCCGGTCGGCCTTGTTCTCGGCCAGGGCCATGGTCCTGCGCCAACCCGTCACACAGGATTGCAGGTCCGGCTCCTGTTCCGCCCGCAACAACCATTGCCAGCAATCATGCCAATCACCCAGCGCTTCCTGGGCCGACTTCAAGGATTTCAAGGCTGGCGCCGGCAAGCGGTTCAGATGCGGATAGGCTTCGGCGGCGTAACGTACGCGCTTGATCAACAGCCGCAACCGATGGCGGTCATGCAGCGGGTCATGCAAGGCTTCATCCAGCGCCTCCCACTGTTTGGCCAAGCGCTTTTCGATGCGTTTGTGCAGGCCCTTCAACAGGCCCTGGTGTTGCGAAGCCCGGAGAAAACGCGGAAAGGCATCGAGCACACTGAACAGCTGTTTCAGTTCGGGACTACGCGCCACGGCCCAGTAATCATCGGACAACTGTTCCGTACGCCGCGCCGCCGCCACATGATGCCCCTGCCGATGCAGGTAGGCGGCCAGCACTTCACGATCGCGAATCGGCGTGGTCAGGCTGCCGACCTGCTGCGCCGCCTGCTCGACCTGTTCGACACCCGGCAAGCCACGCAACGGCCGCAACAAACTGCGCAGACGCCGTACCGTAGTGCGTAAATCATGCAGGCCCTCCTCGTCGGTCAGCGCATCCACCCGCGCATGACAGGCCAACAAGCGCACTTCCAGGCTCAGGACCTGAACCACCAATTCATCCACCAGGGCAGACATTCGACACTTACTCCCAAATCGAACTTCCAAGACTACGACGCAATGACCGCAACCTCTGTTGCAATGCATCCATCGACGGGGCCTGTTCAGCATAGCGCTGGGCCACGAAGCTCTGGACAAATGCATTGATATTTTCCGCCTGGCGTGGCAACTCCCGGGCCGCCCGCTCGCCAAACGCCTGTGGGCCCTCGCCCGGTTCGCGCACCAGCCCACGCCGACGCAGGAGCTTTTCAAAGGCGGCGAATACCCGTAGCGACGGATCGGAGGTATTGCGCCAGGGGCGCAGCAGCAACAGCGAGAGCAGCCCCAGGATCAGCACCAGACCGACCGGCAGGGCCCAGGCGGTGAGATCGCCGAACCAGCGCCCCAGCAGTTGCAATTGCTGGTCGCCCTGATAACCCAGGACCCAGCGCTGCCAACCGTAATTGAGATTATCCCAGCCCAGGCGCAGATTATTGAGCCAGGTCAGATGTGGGTAACGCAGTGGTGAGAGTGACGAGGCGCCGAGCATATCCTCGTCGGCCGCCAGGGCCTGCTCCAAGCCCTGATCGATACGCTGCGGAGCCACCGCATAGGTCGGATCGACGCTGCGCCAGCCCTGTCCGTCCTGCCAGTATTCGACCCAGGCGTGGGCATCGAACTGACGCACCGTGAGAAAATTGCCCCCCGGATTCAGCTCACCGCCCTGATAGCCGGCCACCATTCGCGCCGGAATTCCCGCCGCCCGCAACACGTAGACCATGGCCCCGGCATAATGCGCACAGAAGCCCTGGCGGCTGTCGAAGAGGAAAGCGTCGATACTGTCGGCGCCCAGGGTCGGCGGCTTGAGGGTGTAGTAATAGGGCTCGTCGTGAAAATGCTTGAGCAGCGCCGCCACCAGCGCCTGGGGTTGTGGATAAGTTTGCCGCAACTGTGTTGCCCACTGCCGGCTGCGCGGATCGCCCTGGGTCGGCAACTGCAAGGCCTGGCGCCGAGCCCGGTCACTGAGTTGCGGATCGCGCATCACCCGCGGCCAGGACTCGGCCCGATAGAGCAAGACCTGCTGCACCGGCCGCTGGCGTTGCACCCGATAGTCCGCCAGTTGGTGCACATCGACCTGATCGGTGCGGGCCACATCCAGTGCCGGCAACCAGGGTTTGCCGCTGGCCTGGAGAATGATGCTGTAGCGCCAGGACTCGCCAGCGGCCTGCCATTTCGGCGCCTGGCTGTAGTTCACCGATGGCGCCTGGCTCCAACGCCGGCCATCGAATTGCTCCAGGGTCAGCGCCCGCCAATACAGGTCGCGACGCGCCGGCATGGGGCCTTCGAAGCTGGCGCGAAAGGCCAGTTCCGCGGAACGCCCAAGCTCGGCCACATCCCCCGGCGACATGCTTTCGGACAACCCGCTCTGTGCCTTGTCGATGGCCAACGGCAATGACCAGAGCGGCGCGATACGGGGGAAAAACAGGAACAGCAGGAGCATCAACGGCAAGGCTTGCAGCAACAGGGTCATGGACAACCACAAGGTCTTCAGCGGCCGGGTCGTCGCGCCTTGCTGCAAACCGACCAGGGCCGCCAGCAGCGCCCCCACCGGCAGCAGGCTGTAGAACGCCCAGGGCAGGCTGTCCTCGAACAGATAGGCCACCGCGACACAGAACAGCCCGAGGAAAATCAGCACCAGGGCATCGCGGCGAGTGCGGGTTTCCACCAGCTTGAGGATAAACATCGCCACCAGCAGCACCGCCCCGGCGTCCAGTCCGATCAGGCTGCTGCGCGAGAGCCAGATACCGCCGATGGTGACCAGCAACAGAAGCAGTTCCATCAGGCGTCCGGGAAAACGCGCGCGCATGCGGTAGACCTGAATCCGCCAGACCGTGCAGCCGAGCCACAACCCGACCATCCACGGCGGCACATGGAACCAGAACGGCAGCATCACCAGGGTCTGGGCCACCAGCAACCAGACCAGGCTGGCGCGGGAAATCAGTGGCGCGGCGCTCATGGGCTTTTCCCGAACAGCGCGAGGGCCCGCAGGCAGGCCTCGCAGTGGGCCGCACCGGTATCGCTGTCCAGCATCTGGTCAGGCAGATGCAGGGAGAACATGGTCTCGCGACGGGACAACTCCAGCACCCAATAACACAGGCGTGACAGGCGCTGCTCGACATCCCCGCCCAGGGCCAGGAAGTCCAGGCACAGCTCACGACCGTCGAGCCGGGCGAATTCCTTGATCAGCAGGCCCTGGCCACGGGAGTAGGCTTTCCAGTGCAGGCGCCGCCAGGAGTCGCCGGGCTGATAGACCTTCAGGCCCTGGTAGTCATCGACACCCTGGCCGTGGGCGCGCATCCCCTCTTCGCGGTCATCGGCGAGCGCACTGGCCAGGGTCGGCAGCTCGCCTTCCAGGGGCTGTGGATAAACCAGCACCTTCTGTCCCAGGTCGAGCCGGCTCCAGGTCCGCAGGATCCCCAGCGGAAAACTGCTTTCGACACCGATGCGCGGCGCGTGCAGCCAGCCGCGCACCAGGGTCGGCCGGTTCAACTCCAGTTCGCAGAAACCCGCGGGCGGCACATCGACGCTGTGCACAGCCTGCGCCGACCAGCCCAGGCCAATGGACTGATGGGCTTTGCCGGCACTCTCCAGGCGCACGAGAAAACGCGCCTGCTCGCCGACAAACACCGCAGGCCCGGTCCCGGCACTGAGCACCAGCCCCTGCAGATTGCGCCAGGTATGCAGGATCGCCACCACGAACACCGACAGCAGCAGGAAGCACAGGGCGTAGGCCAGGCTGCTCTGGTAGTTGATGGCGACCATCAGGATCAGCGCCAGCAGCGCGGCAAATACCCCGCCGGCGCGATTGGGCATGATGAAGATCTGCCGCTGGGTCAGTTGAATCCGCGCCGAAGGCGGCAGGCGCCGCGCCAGCCAGGCCTGCCAGTACTCGCGCAGGCGCCGGATCAAAGCGCCGGCACCTCGCGCAGCAGCCACTGCACCAGGGCACCACCGCCCTGCCCGGTGGGATCGGCACGCTCGCGCAGGCGATGGCTGACCACCGAGGGCAGGACCGCCTGGACGTCTTCCGGCACCACATAGTCGCGCCCGGCCAACAGCGCCCAGGCACGGGCGGCGGCGAGGATCGCCAGGCTCGCGCGTGGTGACAGTCCCCAGGCGAATTGCGGCTGGTCGCGGGTCGCGCCAACAAGACGCAGCACATAGTCCACCAACGGATCGCTGGTGCGCACCTGCTTGACCTGCTGTTGCAGCGCCGACAATTCGGCATGGTTGAGGAGCGGTTGCAGTTTTGGCAACAGGTCGCGGCGCGACACGCCTTGCAGCAGGGCCTTTTCCGCGGC
The DNA here is from genome assembly GCF_013385425.1 of Pseudomonas gingeri. Lineage (GTDB taxonomy): Bacteria > Pseudomonadota > Gammaproteobacteria > Pseudomonadales > Pseudomonadaceae > Aquipseudomonas > Aquipseudomonas gingeri_D. The sequence continues at coordinate 145,489 of NZ_JACAQA010000006.1, forward strand.
CCGGGCCGGATAGCCGAGGGATACCCGCATCAGGAAACGATCGAGTTGCGACTCCGGCAAGGCGAAGGTGCCGCCCTGGCTGCTGGGGTTTTGCGTGGCGATCACGAAGAACGGCGATGGCAAGGGCCGGGTGGCGCCTTCGATGGTCACCTGGCCTTCTTCCATGGCTTCGAGCAAGGCGCTCTGGCTCTTGGGCGTAGCCCGGTTGATTTCGTCGGCCAGCACCAGCTCGGCAAAGATCGGTCCCGGGTGGAACACGAACAGCCCGCTGTCCTTGTCGAACACCGAGGTGCCGAGGATATCGCTGGGCAACAGGTCGGAGGTGAACTGGATACGCTGGAAACTCAGGCCAAGGACCTTGGCCAGGGTGTGGCTGAGGGTGGTCTTGCCCATGCCGGGCAGGTCTTCGATCAGCAGATGACCGTTGGCCAGCAGGCAGGTCAGGGCCAGGCGAACCTGCGCATCCTTGCCCAACACTACCTGGTTCACGGCCTGCAGACAGGCTTCCAGTTTACTGCGCATAGGCAGACATCCGAACTTGGGAGAAGCCGAAGATACTACCGTGTTTCTACTGCAATGCAGGTTTGTGAAATAGCGCTATTTTCCATAACAACACCGAACCTGCTTTCTGCAACAACACCCAACCTGTAGGAGCCTGGCTTGCCAGCGAAGCTTTTGGCCGCCTCACGGGCCTCTTCGCGGGCAAGCCCTGCTCCTACGGGGATTGTGTTCGGCCTTGACTGACGGGCATTGGGCATGCCATGCGTCTATAAGGGACCGCACTAATGGGCTCAACGTCCGGCGCGGGACTCACGGATGTAGAAACGCGCTTTCTCGGCCTTGTTGGTACAGCCCTCATAGGCTTCGAACTGCTGCTGGGTCTTGGCCCCGGTCAGCAGCGACAGCGCCTTGGAGTAGCTCACGGTCCCGGCAAAACCTTCGGCCTTGGCCAGGTCCAGCTCGTGCCAGGCGGCATCCAGTTCGGTACCACAGCTGTCCCGGTAGGCAGTTTTGCCAGCACAACCGGCCAACGCCAACGCAATCAATGGCACACAGATCCAGGCTTTCATCGATGACACCTCAGGAGAAAATAAACACTTGTGCAGGTTATGACGGCACGCCAGGCAAAAAGTGCCTTGGTCTTTCACTCAAGCTTAGCCAATCAAGATGACGATGGGTGCAGTCGAGACAATTCAACGGCAAAGAACAGCCGATGCCACGATTGTACCCGCCTCGCCGGAGGTGCATTGTTAACAACCGCTTGTTCAAGGACTGACTCATGAAAAAACGTGTTGCGCTGGTGCTGGGCTCGGGTGGGGCCCGGGGTTATGCCCATATCGGGGTGATCGAGGAAATCGAAAGACGCGGCTATGACATCGCCTGTATCGCCGGTTGCTCCATGGGCGCGGTGGTCGGCGGCATCTATGCGGCCGGCAAACTCGACGACTACCGCCGCTGGATCGAGAGCCTGGACTATCTGGATGTGCTGCGCCTGGTGGACGTGAGTTTTCGCCTGGGCGCCATTCGCGGCGAAAAGGTCTTCGGGCAGATCCGCAAGATCGTCGGCGAGGTCAATATCGAGGACCTGCGTATTCCCTACACCGCCGTCGCCACCGACCTGACCAACCAGCAGGAAATCTGGTTCCAGGAAGGTTGCCTGCACCAGGCGATGCGCGCCTCGGCGGCGATTCCCAGCCTGTTCACCCCGGTGATGCAAGGCAACCGCATGCTGGTGGACGGCGGCATTCTCAATCCCTTGCCGATCGTTCCGGTGGTCTCCAGCCACTGCGACCTGATCATCGCCGTCAACCTCAACGCCACCAACCAGAAGCAGTACCAGCTACCGGTGATCCAACGACCGCCGGCGTTCAAGAGCCGCTTCAACAACCTGCTCAGTTCCATGGGCTCGCGCCTGCCGTTCCGCCGTAAACAGGCCGAGGAGCTATTGCGCCTGGAACAACAGACCCTCGCCAGCGAGGCTGCCCAGGTCGGCAATCCCTGGCTCGATGGCCAGGAACCCCAGGCCCGGCAACCGGCTGCCGCACCGCAAAACGACGGCGCGCCGAAGTCCGCCACCGGCTCGTTCATCATCGACAACGTCGGCCCGGCCTCGCTGCTGGACCTGATCAACCAGAGTTTCGAGGTGATGCAGACCTCGCTGGCGCAGTACAAGATCGCCGGCTACCCGCCGGATATCCTGATCAACGTGCCCAAGCGGGTGTGCCGCTTCTTCGAGTTCTACAAGGCCCCGGAGCTGATCGCCCTGGGACGCTTGATTGCCAGCGATACGCTGGACCGCTATGAGGAAGAAGGGCGCCAGGGCTAGTTATCGAGCAACCGGTAACCGACCCCCGCCTCGGTCACGATAAACCGTGGCGCGGTCGGGTCATCCACCAGCTTCTGGCGCAGATGCCCGACCACGATCCGCAGGTAGTGACTGTCTTCGGTATGGGTCGGCCCCCAGATATCCTTGAGCAACTGCTGCTGGGTGATCACCCGCCCGGGGTGCCGCGCCAGTTGCGCCAGCACCGCGTACTCCTTGCGGGTCAGCGCCACTTCCGCGCCATCGAGCAACACCCGCCGGTAGGCCAGGTCGATGGTCAGCGGACCAAAGGTCAGCGCCGCCTCCTGGGCCTCGCCACTGGGCGCCTGGCGCAACAGGGCGCGAATCCGCGCGAGAAACTCCTGGATACCGAACGGCTTGGTCACGTAGTCGTTGGCCCCGCCATCCAGCGCCTCGACCTTCTGCCCCTCGCCGGCCCGCACCGAGAGCACCAGCACCGGCGCCGTGGACCATTCGCGAAACTCACGCAGCACCTGCTGGCCGTCCATGTCCGGCAAGCCGAGGTCGAGCACCAGCAGGTCCGGCTTGTTCAGGGCGGCATGGGCCAGGCCCTCGGCGCCGGTACCGGCCTCCAGCACCTTGTAGCCCTGGGACACCAGGCTGATGCGCAGGAACTTGCGGATCTGCGGTTCGTCGTCGATGACCAGGATGGTCGTGGTCTGGGTCATGGTCTTAACATCATGGCAATCGGTGGCCAAAGCATATCAGGCTTCACTTTCAATGCCCGGTTGCTCCTGCAAAGGGAGGAACAGGGTGATACAGGTGCCATGGCCGTCAATGCCATCATCCACGGCAATATGTCCGCCGTGTGCGCCGACCATCCCCTGGCAGATCGCCAGGCCCAGGCCCGTACCCTGCCCGCCGCGATCGCCACGGGCGGCAGTGTAGAACATGTCGAAAATCTTGTGCCGCTCATCTTGCGGAATCCCCGGTCCTTCGTCACTGACGGAAAAAAACAGCTCCTTGTCGGTGGTGCCGGCACGCAGTTGCAGGCGCCCCTGGGGCGGTGAAAAGCGCGCGGCGTTTTCCATCACGTTGATCAGCGCCTGTTCGATCAGCGCCGCGTGCACATAGAGTAGCGGCAAATCCGCCGGCAACTCGGTACTGACCTGCAACGGCGCCAACACCGCTCGCAGCCGGTTCAGCGCGCTGCCGATGATATCCGCCGGCGCGACCCAGTCGCGGGCCAGCTTCAGCGCCCCGTGGCCGAGCCGGGTCATGTCCAGCAGGTTCTGGATATAACGGTCCAGGCGCTCGGCTTCGTCGCGGGTGCCTTCCAGCAGTTCCCGGCGATCTTCCAGGGGAATCGCCTCGCCCAACGCCAACAGGCTGTCGATGCTGCCGCGCATGGACGTCAGCGGGGTACGCAAGTCATGGGACACCGAGGCGAGCAAGGCACTGCGCAGTTGTTCGGTTTCGCCGTGCAGGCGAGCGGCCTCGAGGTCATCGGCCAACTGCGCCCGGGCCAGGGCCTGGGCCAGCGGCTGGCTGAGGGCGGTCAACAAACGGCGACGCTGCCCGCTCAGGGTCTGTCCCTCTTTGGGGGATACACCCAACAGGGCCAGTGGCCCCTCTTCCGCCGACAACGGCCACCACCACCAACGCCCGAACGGCAAGGTGCCGGTGCCCATGCCCGCTGGCTGGTCGTGCTGCCAGGCCCAATCGGCGGCGGCCCGCTCGGACTCGGAGAAGGTCTGCGGGCCACCGGTCTCGACTTTCCAGCCGCCCTGGCCATCGCGGTTGAGCAGACAGATTTGCAGCTCTTCCCAGCCACTGAGGTGCTGTGAAGCGGCACTGATGACTGCCTGGCGATCAGTGGCCGCGGTCAGCTTGCGCGACAGGTCGAGCAGTTCGCTGGTTTCTTCCTGGGTATCGCGCAGGGCCTCCAGTTGCCGCCGCTGACGCGCCGCGAGGTTACCGGTGAGCGCTGCCATCAAGAGGAAAAACAGCAGCGTCAGCACATCCTCCTCACGCTGGATGGCGAAGGAGAATTTCGGCGGGATAAACAGGAAGTCGTAACTCAGGAACGACAGCACCGCACAGGCCAGCGACGGCCCCAGGCTGCTGCGCACCGCCACCAGCAACACGGCGGCGAGGAACACCAGGGAAATATTCGGCAATGGCAGCACACTGGCCACGCCCCAGGCCAGGGCGGTGGCCAGGATCGTCGCCACCAGAGCCATCGCGTAGTCGAACCAGACCACCGCTTGCGGATCGCGGGTACGCGCCACCTGTTGCTCTTCGTCACGGTCCAGCACGTTGATTTCCAGGCCGTGGGCACTGCGCAACAAACGCGCCGCCAGGCCTCCGCCAAACAGTCGGCGATGCCAACGTTGCCGTGACTGCCCCACCAGCACCAGGCTGGCGCGGCGTTCGGCGGCATGTTGAATCAGGGTCTTGGCCACTTCCCCGGCGCGCAGCAGCACCACTTCGCCGCCGAGACGCTCGGCCAGTTGCTGGGCACTTTGCAGACGCAGGCGCGACTGCTCGTCGCGCACGCTGCCATTGTCCACATGCACCAGGCTCCAGGGCAGATGCCGGCGCTGGGCGACCCGACTGGCATGGCGCACCAGGCGCTCGGCCTGGGCATCGCCATCCACTCCCACCAGCAGGCGTCCGCGCAGGGCCGGCGCCGCCTGGCCGAGGGTCCGGTAACCGAGGGCCAGGTCGTTGTCGACCTGGGCCGCGGCCGTCTGCATGGCCAGTTCGCGCAAGGCGGTGAGGTTGGTCTGGGTAAAAAATGCATCGATGGCGGCGCGGGCCTGCTCCGGCACATAGACCTTGCCGTCGCGCAGGCGCTCCAGCAGTTCCCGGGGCGGCAGGTCGATCAGCAGCAGTTCGTCGGCCTCCTGCAGGACCCAGTCCGGCAAGGTTTCACGGACCTGTACACCGGTAATACCGCGCACCTGGTCATTGAGGCTTTCCAGGTGCTGGACGTTGACCGTGGTGAACACATCGATACCGGCGGCCAGCAACTCCTGGACATCCTGCCAGCGCTTGACGTGACGGCTGTTGGGGGCGTTGCTGTGGGCCAGTTCATCGACCAGCACCAGCTTGGGCTTGGCCTTGAGCAGGCCGTCGAGGTCCATTTCTTCAAGCAGGACCCCGCGATATTCGGAGCGCACCAGCGGCTGCTGCGGCAAACCGCTGAGCAGCGCCTCGGTTTCCGCACGGCCGTGGGTTTCCACCACCCCGGCGAGGAGCTTCACACCCTGGCGCAGTTGAGTGTGGGCGGCCTGCAACATGGCGTAGGTCTTGCCGACACCGGGCGAAGCGCCGAGGAAGACCTTGAGCCGGCCACGACCGTCGCGGGGCAGTTCTGCTAGGAGCGCGTCGGCGCGACCGGAATCACTCATGTCATCGGTTCTCACTTATAAAGCTGACACCTTGTGGGAGCCGGCTTGCCGGCGATGGCGACCAAAAGATCGACGCAGGCTCCAAGGGCCTCATCGGCGGCAAGCCGGCTCCCACAAAGGTGTTGGCGGCATTGGCCGCGTTACTTCGAAACTTCGGCCAGGGCCGCATTCAAGGCAAGCACATTGACCACCGGTGGGCCAATCAGCGGTTGCTCGATATGCATTTCAACCAGTCGCTCGACATCGGCCGTCGGCAGGTTGCGCGCCTGCGCTACCCGCGCCAGTTGATAGCGAATCGCTTCAGGTGGCAAGTGCGGATCGAGGCCGCTGGCCGAGGTGGTCAGCATCGACAGAGGCACCGGGCCCTGGCCGGGCACCGCCTGCTTGGTCGCATCGTCGAAGATCCGCGTGGCCAGGGCCGGGTTGCTCGGGCTCAGGTTGCTCGACGAGCTCGACACGGTGGCAAAGGCCCCCGCCGAAGGCCGCGGATGGAACCAGGTGTCACCTGTGAAATCCTGGGCAATCAGGCTCGAGCCACGGACCTTGCCGTCGGCATCACGCACCAGGCTGCCATTGGCCTGCGCCGGGAAGACCACCTGGGCCACGCCGGTGACCACCAGGGGATAGGCGACACCGGTAATCAGGGTCATCAGGACCAACAGGCTCAAGGCCGGACGTACTACGCTGGACATGTTCAATTCCTCAAATTCAGGGGTACACAACCTGCAGGCGCCGGCTTGCCGGCCCCTGCAGAAAAACGCGTCACACCAGGTGCAGCGCCGTCAGCAGCATGTCGATGGCCTTGATCCCCACGAACGGCACCACGATCCCGCCCAGCCCGTAGATCAGCAGGTTGCGCCGCAACAGGTGGGCGGCACTCGCCGCCTGCACCCGCACGCCACGCAGGGCCAGCGGGATCAACACGACGATGATCAGGGCGTTGAACACGATCGCCGAGAGGATCGCGCTCTGCGGGCTGGTCAGGTGCATGACGTTGAGCACGCCCAGCTGTGGATAAATCGAGGCGAACAGCGCCGGCAGGATGGCGAAGTACTTGGCCACGTCGTTGGCAATCGAGAAGGTGGTCAGCGCCCCTCGGGTGACCAGCAATTCCTTGCCGATCTGCACCACGTCCAGCAGCTTGGTCGGGTCGCTGTCGAGATCGACCATGTTCGCCGCTTCACGCGCCGCCTGGGTGCCATCGTTCATCGCCATGCCGACGTCGGCCTGGGCCAGTGCCGGGGCGTCGTTGGCACCGTCACCGCACATCGCCACCAGACGACCGTCGTTCTGCTCCAGGCGAATCCGCGCCAGTTTCTTCTCCGGAGTGGCTTCGGCCAGCACATCGTCAACCCCCGCCTCGGCCGCAATAGCGGCGGCGGTCAGGGGGTTGTCGCCGGTCACCATCACGGTGCGGATACCCAGCTTGCGCAATTCGGCGAAGCGATCACGAATGCCTGGTTTGACCACATCCTTCAGGTGAATGGCCCCCAGCAGACGACCATCGGCGCAGACCAGCAACGGCGTACCACCGCTCTGGGCGATCCGGTCGACTTCCCGGGACAAAACCGGTGACAGGTCGCTGCGTTTCTGGCCGACAAAGGCCAGCAGTGAATCCACCGCGCCCTTGCGATAGACCCGGCCCTGGTAGTCGACACCCGACAGCCGCGTTTCGGCGCTGAACGGCACGGCGGTCAGTTCGGCCGCGGTCGGTTCTTGCTGCGGATGCAGTTCACGCAGGTACTCGACAATCGACTTGCCTTCGGCGGTGTCGTCCGCCAGCGAAGCCAGCAAGGCGCCTTCAGCCAGCTCCTTGGCGCTGACGCCAGGGGTGGCGTAGACCGCCGTGCAGCGACGGTTACCGAAGGTGATGGTGCCGGTCTTGTCCAGCAACAGCACATGCACGTCACCCGCCGCTTCCACCGCGCGGCCGGATTTGGCGATCACATTCAAGCGCACCAGGCGATCCATCCCGGCGATACCGATGGCCGAGAGCAGGCCGCCGATAGTGGTCGGAATCAGGGTCACCAGCAATGCCACCAGGAACACCAGCGGCAGGCTGCCACCGGAGAAGTGGGCGAACGGCTGGAGGGTCACCACCACCAGCAGGAAGATCAGGGTCAAGCCGATCAGCAGGATATCCAGCGCCACTTCGTTGGGGGTCTTCTGGCGCTTGGCACCTTCCACCAACGCGATCATGCGGTCCAGGGTCGACTCACCGGGGTTGGCGGTGATGCGCACGATCAGCCAGTCGGACACCAGCCGGGTATTGCCGGTGACCGCCGAGCGATCGCCGCCGGACTCACGGATCACCGGTGCGGATTCACCGGTAATCGCCGCTTCGTTGACCGCGGCGATCCCTTCGATCACCTCGCCGTCGCCAGGGATCATTTCCCCGGCGGCCACCCGTACCACGTCACCTTTGCGCAGGTTGGCGGCGGGAACCGATTCGAAGCTGCCATTGGCCTTGCGGCGATGGGCCACCAGGCCTTCGCTGCCGGCCTTCAGGCTGTCGGCGCGGGCCTTGCCGCGCCCTTCGGCCAGGGCCTCGGCAAAGTTGGCGAACAACACGGTGAACCACAGCCAGAGGGCGATCTGGGCGGAGATAAAGATCGAAACAGTGCTGTCCGGCACAAAGCACAGGACAGTGGTCAGGATCGCCGTCAGTTCGACCACGAACATCACCGGTGCACGTTGCAACTGGCGCGGGTCGAGCTTGACAAAAGCCTGGACCAGGGCCGGACGCCACAGGGCGGACATCGCGGTCTTGGCTGGCTCGGCCGGTCTGGCTTGCGCCGTTTTTGCTGCGGGAAGAGGCATATTCATCATTATTTCCTCAGAAACCCATGCTCAGATGTTCGGCAATCGGGCCCAGCGCCAGCGTCGGCAGGAAGGTCAAGCCACCCACCAGCAGGATGGTCACCGTCAGCAACGTGACAAACAGCAGGCCATGGGTCGGAAAACTGTTCTGGCCAATCGGTGCGGTCTTCTTCATCGCCAGGCTGCCGGCCAGGGCCAGTACCGGGAAGATGTAACCGAAGCGACCGAGCAGCATGCTCAGGCTCATCATCAGGTTGTGGAACGCGGTGTTGGCACTGAAACCACCGAACGCCGAACCGTTATTCGCGGTGGCCGAGGTGTAGGCGTACAGCAGTTGACTGAAGCCATGGGGCCCCGGGTTGCTGACGGCCGCGGCCGGTCCAGGCAGGCTGGCAGCCAGCGCGCCGAGCACCAGGGTGCCCACTGGCATCACCAGCAAGGTCACCACCAGCAGTTGCACTTCCTTGGCCTGGAGTTTCTTGCCCAGGTATTCCGGAGTACGACCGATCATCAGGCCCGCGAGGAACACCGCGATCAGCACGTTCAGCAGCATGCCGTAGAGGCCCGCGCCGACGCCGCCGAAGATCACCTCGCCGACCATCATGTTGACCAGCGCCACCATCCCGCTCAGGGGGTTGAGGCTGTCATGCATGGCGTTGACCGAACCGTTCGAGGCGGCGGTGGTGGTCACCGCCCACACCACGCTGGCGGTAGTACCGAAGCGGGTTTCCTTGCCTTCCAACGGAGCGGTCTGCTCCACCAGCGGATTGTGCAACGCCGGGTTCGGCTGATATTCGGCATACAGCGACACCGCGCCGCCGATCAGCAGCAGGGCGAGCATGCAACCCATGATGGCTCGGCTCTGGCGCAGGTCCTTGACGTAATGCCCGAAGGTGAACACCAGCGCCGCCGGAATCAGGATGATCGACACCAGTTCGATCAGGTCGCTCAGGGCGGTCGGGTTTTCGAACGGATGGGCCGAGTTGACGCCGAAGAAACCGCCGCCGTTGGTACCCAATTGCTTGATCGCGATCTGGCTGGCCGCCGGGCCCAGGGGAATGACCTGGTCGGCGCCCTGCAGGGTCACGGCATTGACGTAGTGGGCGAAGGTCTGCGGAACACCCTGCCAGACCAGGAACAGCGCCATGATCAGGCACATCGGCAGCAAGCCATAGAGAATGGCACGGGTCATGTCGACCCAGAAGTTGCCCAGGGTCGCCGTTGAACGTCGGCTGATGCCGCGGCACAGAGCGACCAATACGGCCAGGCCGGTGGCGGCACTGGCAAAGTTCTGCACCGTGAGGCCGGCCATCTGGCTCAGGTAGCTCAGGGACGCTTCACCGCTGTAGTTCTGCCAGTTGGTGTTGGTCATGAAACTGATGGCGGTGTTGAACGACAGGGTCCACTCCAGACCCGGCAGATTCTGCGGGTTGAGCGGCAGGTACTGCTGGAACAGCAGGATCGCGAACAACACCAGGAAGCCCGCGAGGTTGAAGGCGAGCAAGGCCAGGGCATATTTCTGCCAGCTCTGCTCGCTGCTGGCATCGACCCCGGACAAGCGATAACAGGCCCGTTCCAGCGGCCCGAACACCGGCGTCAGCCAGGTCCGCTTACCTTCCATCACGTTGTAGTAGAACCGCCCCAATGCCGGTGCCGGCGCAAGCACCAGCACGAGAAACGCCAGGATCAGCAAATAGTCATAACTGTGCATACCTGCCGCTCCTAGTTCCGGTCCGCGCGCAACAGCGCAACCAGTAGATAAATGAACAGCGCCACAGCCAGCAGCAGTGACACCCCGTCCAGAATGCTCATGGAATTTCCCCTTGGTACGGCAACGGCCGTGTGTGGGGCTTATTGTCGTGAGGGAGGCCGTAAAGGAACGAGGGCGAGGCCGGGGGCGATGCGTAAAGAAGGCGTAAAGAGTGACTTTACGTAGGAGTTACACCCTAGAATCCGTAGGAGTTCCAGGGAGATGACCGATTTGACGCGGGCCGCTTGTATCAGTCTCGATACAAAACCGACAAGCGGCCAACATCCGCCCCCTGTAGCTTCGTGCATAGCTACACTTGAAAGGGATTCCGGCCTTCGGACCGGGTACCTATCCTGCAACAATTCGCGGCCCCTCTTTCGTGGTTGGCCGCTTACCGGTAGATAATCGCCCGCATGCAGAACACTCCCGCTCCTCTGGCTGATGTCAACAAACCGCTCTCACCGGGCGATGACAAGCGCTGGAATGTCCGCGCGCTGATCGTCGATGACGATATTCCCATCCGCGAACTGCTGATCGACTACCTGGCACGCTTCAGCATCCAGGCCACCGGTGTCACCGACGGCGCCGGCATGCGCCAGGCCTTGCAGCTTGAAACCTTCGACGTGGTGGTCCTCGACCTGATGCTTCCGGGTGAAGACGGCCTGTCGCTGTGCCGCTGGCTGCGCACCGAATCGGACATCCCGATCCTGATGCTCACCGCCCGTTGCGAACCCACCGACCGGATCATCGGCCTGGAACTGGGCGCCGACGATTACATGGCCAAGCCCTTCGAACCCCGTGAGCTGGTGGCCCGGATCCAGACCATCCTGCGCCGGGTACGTGACGACCGCACCGAACAGCGGGCCAATATCCGCTTCGACAACTGGCGCCTGAACAGTGTGCTGCGCCAGCTGATCGCCGACGACGGGCTGGTGGTGCCGCTATCCAACGCCGAGTTCCGCCTGCTCTGGGTGTTTATCGAACGCCCGCGCCGGGTCCTCAGCCGCGAGCAGTTGCTCGATGCCGCCCGGGGTCGCTCCATCGAGGCCTTCGACCGTAGCATCGACCTGCTGGTCTCGCGTCTGCGGCAGAAACTCGGCGACGACCCGAAATCGCCGCAACTGATCAAGACCGTGCGCGGTGAAGGCTACCTGTTCGACGCAAAAGAGATCGGCTGATGCGCGCACGCCTCGACACGCTGTTCGGTCGCCTGTTCGGCGTGTCGCTGGTGGCGATCATCCTCGCCCATTTGCTGGGTTTTCTCTGGTTCCATCATTACGGTGGCGGGCCACCACCACCGCCACCTCCCGGCATGATGGAAAATTTCGACCCCGACCATCCGCCGCCCCACCGCCGCCCGCCCCGCCCCTGGTTCGGCGGACCGCTGGTGCCGCTGACGCTGCAGATCATTTCCCTGGTGATTGTCGCCTGGTATGGCGCCAAGCTGCTATCGCGGCCGATCCAGCGCCTGAGCGACGCCGCCGAACGCCTCAGCGAAGACCTCAACAGCCCGCCGCTGGATGAGACCGGCCCCCGTGAAGCACGGCTGGCGGCCAACACCTTCAACCTGATGCAGCAACGCATCCGTGAACAGGTGCAGCAACGCGGGCGCATGCTCGGCGCGGTGTCCCACGACCTGCGCACGCCGCTGTCACGCCTCAAGCTGCGGCTCGAACAGGTCGACAACATGAAACTCCAGGGTCAGATGCGCCAGGACCTGGACGACATGATCGGCATGCTCGATGCCACCCTCAGTTACCTGCATGAGCAGCGCACCAGCGAAGCCATGCAATGGATGGACGTCCAGGCGCTGGTCGAATCCCTCTGCGAAAACGCCCAGGACCAGGGCTCGCAGGTCCAGGCCAGCGGCCACTGCGCGCCGTTGCTGGTGCAGCCCATGGCATTGCGTTCGTGCCTGAACAACCTGCTGGACAATGCCCTGCGTTATGCCGGCGACGCCCTGATCACCCTGGAAGACAGCCGTCGGCAATTGCTGATCCGGGTGATCGACCATGGTCCGGGGATTGCCGCGGAAAAACGCGAGGCGGTGTTCGAACCCTTCTATCGCCTGGAAGGTTCGCGCAACCGCAACTCCGGCGGCGTCGGCCTGGGCATGACCATCGCCCGGGAAGCGGCCCAGCGCCTGGGCGGCGAGCTGACCCTGGAGGAAACCCCGGGCGGCGGCCTGACCGCCGTGGTCCGTCTGCCCCGGGTCTGAGCCCTCTGTGTAACAACAGGTACAAAGCCCACACACCCTCGACACCTGAGCCTTGGAGTCTGCACAAGCCGATGCACTGTCATTGGCTTTGCCAACACTTAGGGAGTGTGCACTTATGAGCACGATCAGTAGCGTCAGCAACTACTCGAGCTATACCGGTTACAACACCAGCAGCACGACAGCGACACAACGCCAGCAACAGTTCCAGAAGCAACTGCTGGCCAAGCTCGACACCAATGGTGACGGCTCCATCAGCAAGGACGAACTGAACGCCGCCCTGTCGCAGAACAGCGGCAGCAAAGTGCTCAATGACCTGAGTCAGAATTTCAGCGCGCTGGACACCGACGGCAGCGGCACCATCAGTGCCACCGAACTGTCGGCGATGAAGCCTCACGCCCACGGCGGTCATGGCGGCGGCAAGCCCGATACCCAACTGGCCGATGAGCTGCTCCAGTCCCTGGACACCAATGGTGACGGTTCCATCAGCAGCAGCGAACTGGCCGCCGGGCTGACCAACGCCGGCAGCACCGCCGACAGCTCCTCGCTGTTCAGCGCTCTGGACACCGACAACAGCGGCAGCATCAGCAGCAGCGAACTGGCTTCGGCCCTGTCCGGAATCCAGCCGCCACCACCACCGCCACAAGCCGTGTCCGCCACTGACCTGTTCAGTGAACTGGACACCAATGGCGACGGCAGCATCAGCCAGGCCGAGTTGACCAGCGCCTTGCAGGGCACCTCGACCAGCAGCTCGAGCACTGACGCGACCAGCAGCACCACCAGCAGCAGCTTCAACGCCACCACGTTCCTGCTCCAGGCCCTGGCCAATGCGAGCGGCAGCAGCAACAGTGGTAGCGGCTCGGGTACCGGTTCGGGCACCAATAGCCAGACCGCCCAGGACAACATCAAAGAGGCGTTGAGCCGCTTGATGGTCAACCTCAAGAGCCAGACCGTGGCGCAGAGCGGTAACGTCACTGCCGCCGCGGCCTGATCCATCGGCTGTAAGAACACACCTGACCTTGTAGGAGCGTGGCTTGCCCGCGAAGCTTTTAGCGGTCTCAAGGGCCTCTTCGCGGGCAAGACACGCGCCTACAGGTTCGGTGCTGCTTTCAAGATCGAACGAAGATCAGGACTTCTCTTCACGCCGCGACTGGCTCGCGCTCCAGTCGATCAGCAAGCTGTAGGCCACCGCCAGCAAGGTCGGGCCGATAAACAGGCCGATAAAGCCGAAGGCGATCAAGCCCCCGAACACTCCCAGCAACACAATCACCAACGGCAGGTTGCCGCCACGGCTGATCAGGTACGGCTTGAGTACGTTGTCCACGCCACTGATGATGAACGTGCCCCAGATCCCGAGAAACACCGCCATCCCGTACTCGCCTTTCCAGGCCAGCCAGGCCGTGGCGGGAATCCAGACCAGCGGCGGCCCCATGGGAATCAGGCTGAGCAGGAAGGTCGCGATGCCCAGTACCAGGGCCCCGGGAATACCGGCGATCAGGAAACCGATCAACGCCAGCAGGGCCTGGGCCGCCGCCGTGCCGATCACCCCGTTGACCACCCGCTGCACCGTGCCTGCCACGAGCTCCTGGTAGTAATCGGCACGCTCGCCGATCAGCCGCTCCAGCAAGCCGTGGATAAAGGTCGCCAGTCGCGGACCGTCGCGATAGAAAAAGAACACGAAGACAATGCTCAGGGTCAGTTCGAGGATCCCGCCGCCGATCTGCGCGCTGCGCGCCAGCAACCAGTTGCCGACCTGCCCCAGATAAGGCTTGATCGCCAGCAGCATGGCCGCGCCTTGCTGGTCGATGGTGTTCCAGAGGCCCACCAGGCGCTCGCCGACGATCGGCAAGCTGCCCAGCCAGGCCGGGGCCGCGGGCAGTCCGTCGACCTGGGCATCCTTGATAAAGGTCACCGCATCGCGCACATGGTCCGCCAGGTTGAGCCCCAGCCAGACCAGGGGCACGGCCACCAGCAACATCCAGCCCAACGTCAGCAGCCCGGCCGCCAGGGATTCGCGGTGACCGAGCACACGGGTCAACAGGCGCATCAGCGGCCAACTGGCAAACGCCAGCACGGCACCCCAGAACAGCGCCGACCAGAACGGCGCCAGCACCCACAAGGTGGCACCGAACAGTACCAGGAGCAGTATCTGCACCAGCAGACGATCATTATTGGGCATGGTCTTTCCAGACAAGAGACGGCAATGAAAGCGTAGGCCAAGCCCGGGTCAGGCGTTTACCGACAGACGACCCGGGTTCAGCGGTAAACGCGCATGATCGTCTCTCGGTGGTCATTCGTACAGCGCCTAACGCAGCAATTCGATATGCAAACCGCTGGAGGTGGCGCTGCCCGCCTCCAGGCGCGCGGCCCTCACGCCCTGGGCCATCAGCGCCTGGCGCCAGGCCTCGGCGGAGGCTCCAGAAAGGCTGACCCGCAAGGTAGCGTCCAGGTTCAGGCCCCGGGAAATCAGGGTGACCCAGGTATCCTGGGGGGCGCCGGCCAATTTCGGGAAATCGAGCTTGCCGGTATCGCGCAGTTCCCGCAGCAAGGTCGCGGAGGTGGGCAGCAATTCGCCCAGCGGCGAAGCGGAGGCGAACTGCTCCACATGCAGGTAGGCGCGGCGGTTGCCGCGAGTGATGCTGTACAACGCCACCAGCGAATTGTCCGCCGGGGCCGCAAGGCGCAGCAGCAGGTAAGCCTGCTGATCGTCGGCACCGGACAACGTGGAATTACCGAACACTTCATTGGCCCACAGGCTGTTTTCCCCACAGTCGCGAGCCTGGCACCAGAACAGCAACTGCGCGCCCTCCTTCTGCAAGGCTTCGCGCGCCGCGGTGAAGGCTTCGTCGGCGCCATGCTCGGGCGGCAGCTCATAGGTCACCGAGGTCATCTGCCCACGGGCGCTGACCTGGGCATCGGTGCGCAGGCGGTTGCTGATCTTGCGGATCGCGCTCTGTGGATAAATCCGTTCCAGCTCGGCCGGCGCCCGATAGTCGACGATCTGCGCATCGGCCAGACGCGGCACCAGCGCCAGGTCATGACTGCCCGGTACATCGGCGGCGAAAAGCGGCGAACTGCAGCAGGCCATCCCAAAGGCGCAGGCCAGGGCTGTGGATAACTTCATCATCGGATAGACAGGGCCTGAACGGTAAGCGCGATAACCGGAACAGAACGTGCCGGAACAGGACGACTCAAGGTCGTGTGGAGGTCGAGGTCTGGCATGGTTGTCTCCCTTTCAACCCACCAAGCCTCGACAGTTGCAGGCGACAAGTCAAGGCGTGGAGAAAAAGCGATTGAAACAGTCTGCGACAAGGATGGCCCCGGCCTCGTCGTTCAAGTGCAGATGGTGCCCACCCGGCAGGTGCTCCAGGCTAAAGGGTAGACGATCGAGCAAGTCCTTGTGCTGGGCCAGTATGCCTTGCTCGGCCACCACCAACTGCGCCGGGCAGGCGATACGACGGATAAAGGCCATGGCCTGCTCCTCGGTCAGGCGCAACGGCGACGGCAGGGTCAGGCGGTTGTCGCTGCGCCAGGTGTAGCCGCCGGGCACCGGCATCAGTCCGCGCTGGGCCAGCAATTCAGCGGCTTCACGGCTGACCGCCACCATCCCTTTCATGCGCGCTTCGATGGCCCGGTCCAGGGTCCCATGCACCGACTTGCGCTTGTCCTGTAATTCCAACTGCGCCTGCAAGGCCATGCCCAGGCGTTCGGCGGCGTTTTCGCCACTGCTGGTAGGAGGAATCACGCCGTCGATCAGGGCCAGGCGCGTCACCCGCTCCGGCAAGGCACCGGCCAGCACGATCGAGACAATCGCGCCCAACGAATGCCCCAACAGGCTGAAGCGCTTCCAGCCCAACTGTTCAGCCACCTGCAAGACATCGTAGACGTAGTCCCACAACGCATACCCGGCGCCCACCGGTCGATGTCCGGAATGCCCGTGCCCGGCCATGTCCAGGGCGACGATACGCAGGCCGTGCAGCTTCGGCGCCAGGCGCGCGAAGCTGTTGGCGTTGTCCAGCCAACCGTGCAGGGCAATCACCGGCTGCCCGTCCTCGGGACCGAACAGATGAGCCGCCAACTCGATATGCGGCAGGCTCAGGCGTACCTCTTCGACCGGATGGCTCATGCGCAACGTCCCTGCCCGTCCTGGCGTTCCCAGCGGGCGAAAATGTCCTTGAGCAAACGCGCGGTGTCCTGCGGACGCTCCAGGGGAAACATGTGGCCGCCGGGCATGCTCAGGGATTCGCCATGGGGCAGGCGGCCGACACTGCGGGTGTGATGGGGCATGACCACCCGGCTCTGCTGGCCACGGACCACCGCCAGTGGCACCTTCAAATGCCGGGCCAGGCCCGGGCTGGTGTGCGGCACACCACGATAGATGCTGATTTCCGTGGCCGGATCGAAGCTCAGGCGCAAGCGCCCGCCGTCCTGGCGCAGACCATGTTGCAGGTACGCGTCGAAGCACTCCGGATCAAAGCCGCGAAACAGGGTCTTGCCGGCAAAGTACTGACGCGCGGCGGCGAGGTCGGTGAACTCTTCCCGCCGTCCCAGGGTGCGCCCGGCCGGCGTCAGCCGATCGATAAAACCCAGGCGCTTGGCGGCGCGGATCACCCACTGGTCGGCACGGGTCAGCACCGGCGAGTCAAGCATCACCACGCCCCTGTAGAGCTGCGGGCGACGCAGGGCCGCGTGCAGATGCAGGACACCGCCCAGGGAATGGCCGACACCCCAGACCGGTTCGGGCTGCTGCTCCAGATGGTGGATCAGTTCGTCGACCAGGTTGTGCCAGTTATCGTCCGCCGGGAAACGCGGGTCGTGGGCATGCTGTTGCAGATGCGCCACCTGATATTCCGGGGCCAGCGCGGCGAACAACTTGCCGTAGGTCCCCGAGGGAAAACCGTTGGCGTGGGCAAAGAACACGGGTTGCGACATACCGGGAGCATCTCGAAAAAGACAGGTGTTCATTGTCGGCACGCGCGGGTCCCACAGCAATGACCGTAACTGCCAGGAATGATGACAGTCCGGCCATGGCTATGACCCGGCTCAGCGCGCCGGCGGTGTTTGCCCCAGCGGCACCACGGCCATGGTCAGGCGCGACACGCAGCTGGCCTTGCCCTCGTCACTGCTCAGGCGGATATCCCAGACATGGGTGGTGCGACCGATATGAATGGCCTTGGCCACGGCGGTCACCCGCCCGCTGCGCAAGCCGCGCAGGTGGTTGGCGTTGATTTCCAGGCCCACGCAATAGAATTTGCTCGCGTCGATGCACAGGTAGCTGGCCATCGAGCCGACGCTTTCGGCCAGCACCACCGAGGCGCCGCCGTGCAGCAGCCCGTAGGGTTGGTGGGTGCGATGATCGATCACCATGCTGGCGGTCAGCGATTCATCGTCAAAGGCTTCGAAGCGAATATCCAGCAGTTCGCCGATGGTGTTTTTCTGCAAGGCATTGAGTTGTTCGAGATTCGGTACGGTGCGCCACAAAGCCATGGTTGATTCCCCTACTGTGGTTGTTCGTCATGCCGGCGGCCAGCCAACCAAGCAGACGCTCGGTCGACTATTTCACGGAAGAACAGAAGCTCGCAAGCTGAAAAAGGCCCTGCGGCACGCAGGAGGCAACAGCCCACACGAGGAAATCCGGGCGGAATCTGATAGTCGCCAAGGGGCATATCGCGTCGAATTTCCGCCTTCCAGCCCTTGCAAGAGATCTCCATGGCAACGATAGGCCGTCTTCTTCGTCGCTTCATGCCCACGGGTAACCCCCAGGTCCCCGTTCTCTCAACCCCCCACCCGAGCGAGCTGCACAGCCGCACGATCTGCGAGCTGATGCCAGACGATTTCTCGCAGATCGAACGGGACCTGACCCTGCTGGGTTTGAAGGACTCACTGGCCCAGGCTCGGGTGTTCCTCGGCAGCGCGCCGTCCCTGCGCCAGTACCCGTTGGCCGACCTGCTGGAATTGATGGTGGCCGCCGCCGCGCGCTTTACCGGCATCCTCAACAGTTGGGACGGCGTTCACCTGGACGGTGGCGGCCGGGTATCCCTGCATGTGCAGAAGAAACTCTTCGACTTGCGGGTGCCGCCCTCGCTGTCACCGCAACTGACCAACGCCCTGAAGCGCTGCGCCCAGAACATTGCCACCAAGGATCATCAAGCCGTCGCGTGCCTGCCATTCCAGGACGACGAAACCCGCCGTGCGTTCAGGTACTGGAGCAAGGCGTCCATCTGCCAGGCGTTACGGACCTTGCAGGTGACCAACGTCAATATGATCGGCGTCGACCTGAGCGGCGGCGATTTACGCGGGGTGAGATTTTTCGGGCAATACCAGGAGGCCGACTTCAGGGCGGCCAACCTCAACGGCGCGCTGCTCTCGAGTGGTTTCAAAAGCAACGACTTCAGCCATTGCGACCTGAGGAATGCGGTGCTCTCCGGTCACTTTGAAGCCTGTCTGTTCAAGGGCGCCAAGGTCAACGCCGCGACCTTGAAAAACACCCGCACCGATCTGCTCGGCGCGGTGTTGAGTCACTGAACCTCAGGGGTGCCTGACGCCCAGCAGCGTCATCGCCCCGTCCAGCGGCAACTCCCCTTCCAGCTCGGCCAGGCTGGCGGTGCCCATGGGCTCCGGCTGGCGCACATGGCCGTGCTGCAACAGGCTGAGCAGATTGCCCACCAACGGCTGATGGCTGACCAGCAACAGGTTCTCGCCGGTGTCGAGCCGCTGGCTGACATCCCGCGGATTACCCTCGGGGGTCAGCCAGGGCACGGTGATGATCTCTGCATCGAAACCCAGCGCATCACGTACCAGCTGCGCGGTTTGCTGCGCCCTCAGGTAAGGACTGGCGTAGATCGCCTGCAATGGCTGGCCGATCAGGTGCGCGGCACTGCGCAGGACCTGCTCGCGGCCATGGGCGGTCAACGCCCGTTCGGCGTCGCTGCGGGCCTGGGGTTCGGCTTCACCATGACGCAGAACCCAGACTTTCATAGCTTGGGCTCCTCATCACGGGCCGGATGCGGCGCTGGCGGCACCACATGCGGGGCTTCGCCTTCCGGAGCCCGAGGGGTCGGCCAATCGGCGAACGGCCAGGGCTTCTGTTCGGTATGGAAACTGCCGAAGCGACCGATCTGGGCCAGGAACTGGCTCAGGCTGTCGCCGAAGTTCATCAGGTTGGCGCTTGGCGCGCCGTAGAACAATCTGTAACCCAGCTGCACCAGCACCACCCCGCCGAGGATGAACTGCGCGACCTGCCAGACCAGCAGGAACACCAGCATCCAGACAATGCGCAACACAATGGATTCGTACTTGGACTCGTTCATGGCTCGCTCCCGTGGCGCTGAATATCAGTTGAAACCGCTGGTGGAAATAAAATCGACATCGGTTTTCGGCTCGCCGCGCATCAATAGCTCGATCACCTGGGTCAGGGTTCGCCCTTCAAACAGAATGGCATGCAAACCGGCCACCAGGGGCATATAGACTCCGACTTCCTGCGCCTTGACCTTCAGCACCTTGAGAGTATTGACCCCTTCGGCGACTTCACCCAGGCGGGTGACCGCCTCTTCCAGGCTCAGGCCCTGGCCGAGGGCAAAGCCGACCTGATAGTTGCGGCTCTTCGGCGAGGAACAGGTGACGATCAGGTCGCCGACCCCGGCCAGGCCGAGGAAGGTCATGGGGTTGGCGCCCTGGCTGACGGCAAAGCGGGTCATTTCCGCCAGGGCCCGGGTAATCAGCATGCTCTTGGTGTTCTCGCCCATGTCCAGCGCCACCGCCATGCCGGCAATGATCGCGTAGACGTTCTTCAACGCTCCGCCCAGCTCGACGCCGAAGCGGTCAGCGCTGGCATAGACGCGGAAGGTCCGCCCATGCAACGCGGCCTGGACACGGCTGCAAAGCTCTTCGTCCTCGCTGGCGACCACCGTGGCGGTCAAGGCGTGCTCGGCCACTTCGCGGGCCAGGTTCGGCCCGGACAACACGCCGATCCGTGCTTGCGGGGCGATATCTTCGAGGATCTCGCTCATCAGCTTGAAGGTGTGGGCCTCGATGCCTTTGGTCAAGCTCACCAGCAGCTTGCCCACCAGGCGCCCGGCATGGGGCGCCAGCACACTGCGCAAGGCGCTGGAGGGCAAGGCGACAAAAAACAGTTCACAGTCCTCGAGGGTCGCGACCAGGTCGGTGACCGGCTCGACCGCCGGATGCACCTTGATGCCCTTGAGGTAACGCGGATTCTCACGATTGACGCGAATGGACTCGGCCTGCTCGGGATCGCGCATCCATTGGCGCACCCGGTGACCGTTCTCGGCCAGCAGATTGGCGATGGCGGTGCCGAAACTTCCGCCCCCCAGAACCGCGATTGGGTACTGTTCAGTCATATGTAACCCGTCTATCCCTACCAATGGCGATGGCTGCATTATACGGAGCACGCCACCGGCAGCCAGCCCCAATACGAATCCCCTGGCCTGAGCGCTTGACCGATTCAGCCTATACAATGACGGCCATACGCCATGGCAAACCCGGCAAGCTCGGTTAACATGCACGGCTATTATTTTTTTCAAGGCTGTGCCGTGTCTTTTGGCCCTCCCACCACGCGTTCCTCCTTCGTCCTGGCCCTGATGTTCAGCGGCCCGTTGCTGGCTGACGACCTGTTTATGGAAAACCAGCCCCTGCCCGAGGTGCTGACGGCCACCCGCCTGAAACAATCGCCGGCCGCGGTACCCGGCAGCATGACGGTCATCGACAACGAACTGATCAAGGCCAGCGGCGCCCGGGATATCAGCGAGCTGCTGCGCCTGGTGCCGGGGATGATGGTCGGCTACACCAACGGCAACCAGGCCAGCATCAACTACCATGGCACCGATGCCTCCAACGCCCGGCGCATGCAGGTGCTGATCGATGGCCGCTCGGTCTATCGCGCGGGCCTGGCGACCGTGGACTGGAGCGATATCCCGGTAGCCCTCGAGGATATCGAGCGCATCGAGGTATTTCGCGGCCCGAACACCGTCAGCTACGGCGCCAATGCGCTGATGGCGGTGGTCAATATCCTCACCAAGTCACCGGGCAGCACCCATGGCTCAACCCTGAAGATCACCCGCGGCGAGCGCGGCATCAATGACTGGTACGCCAGCCAGGGCACCGGCTGGGGTACCGGCGACCTGCGCCTGTCGATGTCCGGCGAGGAGGACGAGGGGTTCCAGAGCGACCACTTGGGCAATGACTACCGCGACGGCCGGCGTGTCACCCGGGTCAGCCTCTCGGTCAGCCAGATGCTCAACGAACAACAGAGCATCGACTGGCAGTTGAACGTCAAGGACGGCACCAACCAGCGGCCCTATACCTACCAGGCGGTGTTCCCCGGGATCACCGCGGCCGGCGACAACTCCGATGTGCTGGCCAAGGACTACGCCGGTTCCCTGCGCTGGAACCTGGATATCAATCCCCAACACAGCCTGTATATCCAGGGTTCGGCCCAACATTGGGATCGCCAGCAGGTCTGGCAAGCCTGTGATGCCAAGGTGTCATTCAGCCCACAACTGACTCAGTTGTGGCAGTTGAACCCCAACTATGCCGAAAACCTGGCACGTAACATGACCCAGTACGCAGTCGGCAGGCCCCCTCCGGGTGGCGTCTCGGAACAGGCACTGGCCAATCAGGTTCTGGACCAATGGTTCAATCAGGGCGCCAGCCAGACGGTCTGCGGCAATATCGACCAGAGCACCCGCGAGACCCGCTACGACCTCGAACTGCAGGACACCCTGAGCCTCTCGGACAGCCTGCGCCTGGTCAGCGGCATGAACTATCGTTATGACAAGGCCGACTCCGAGACCTATTTCAACGGCACCATCGACGACAGTACCTGGCGCCTGTTCGGCCAGCTCGAATGGCGCGCCAGCGAGCATTGGCTGGTGCAGGGTGGTGCCATGTACGAAGACGCGCAACTGACCGGCGCCTCCCTGACCCCGCGCTTTGCAGTCAACTACCTGATCAATCCCCGGCACGGCTTGCGCGCGGTCTATTCCGAAGCGATCCGCTCGCCGGATATGTTCGAGAACAACGTCAACTGGAGCTACAAGGTCACCAACCTGAGCTCGCCCACCTACGGCCAGACCAGCGGCCAGTATTTCGTCCAGACCCGTGGCCCGGGAAACCTGGACAAGGAGCGAATGCGCTCGCGGGAACTGGGCTACAACGGTTTCTTCGCCGAGATCGGCCTGAGCCTGGACGTGAAGCTGTTCTATGACGAAATCAGCGACATGATCAGCACGCCGTTGCGCAACAACCAGTTTATCGCCAGCAACGTCAACAGCTCCCGCTTCACCGGCAGCGAAGCCCAGTTCGACTGGCGCCTGGACAGTGCCAACCGCCTGCGCCTGACCTATGCCTATGTCGATGTCCAGGCCAGCAACCCGGTCGACAAGCAGTTCACCGCCCGCAACAGTGGCTCGGCCGGCTGGATGCGCGACTGGGGCGGCGGCTGGTCGAGTTCGGTCTTCTACTATGGCGACGACGCCATCAACCAGTATCGCTTCGAACGGGTCGACCTGCGCCTGGCCAAGCGGATTCCCTTTCGCCGGGCCAGCCTGGAACTGGCCGGGATGCTGCAACAACGTCTCGACGACCAGCCCATCACCTGGCCCGACAACAATTACAACCAGCGCAGTGCCCTGTACTTCAGCGCAGAACTGGAGTTCTGAACATGAGCCGCCTGGGGTCAAGGATGACATCGGCATGGAGCTGGCGCCTGAGGCGACTGGGCCTGGCCCTGCTCGTGCTGCTGGCGAGCCTCCCGGCTCGCTCGGCCGAGGTGCTGCTGACCGGCGTCGAGGACAGCCCCGGGGTCCAGGCCTTTACCGCCGCCCTGGCGCAACAGCGCCCGCACGACCAGATACGCTTCGTGCCCCTGGCGCAGATGCCCGAACCCAGCCGCCTGCCCCCGGCCACCCGCCTGATCCTGCTGGACCCACCCAGCCTGGACTGGCGGCTGAAGGATAAACAGGGGCCGGCGACCCTGGTCCTGCGTATCAGCCGCCTGCAGGCCATGCAACGCCTGGACAGCGCAGCGACCGCCAATCTCAGCCTGCTCTGGAGCGACCCGCCGCTGTCGCGCCAACTGCGCCTGATCCACGAAGTGATGCCCCAGGCAAGGCGGATCGGCGTGCTCTATACCCGTGACAGCGAATTCCTGCTGGCCGAACTGAACCAGGCGGCCCGCCCCCTGGGACTGGAGATCGTCCCCCAGCGCTGGGACGACACCGGCGACAGCCGGCCCCTGCAAACCCTGCTCAAGAGCTGCGACGTGCTGCTCGGGCTGGACGACCCGACCTTGTACAACCCCAGGACCGCGAAGAACCTGCTGCTCAGCAGCTATGCCCGGCAACTGGCACTGATCGGCCCCAACGCCGGCTTCGTCAAGGCCGGCAGCCTGGCCAGCACCTTCAGCGACCAGACCGACTGGCTGGCGGTCCTCGACCAGTTGCTCGACCGCGCCCCGTCCAGTTGGCCGGGCAGCCTGTACCCGCAACGCTTCAAGGTCCTGAGCAACCCGCAAGTCGCCCGTTCCCTGGGTATCGAACCGATCGACGAAGCCTCGCTCGCCTCCCGGCTGGCCGAAGGAGAGACCCGCCCATGACCCTGCGACGGTATTGGGGCATCAGCGCCCGGACCCAGATGATCAGCCTCGGCCCCGCGCTGTTGCTGACCTTGCTGCTGATCAGTTTCTTCACCTTCGTGCGGATCCAGGACCTGCGCCAGGAGCTCGACCACACCGGTCAACTGATCGCCAACCAGCTGGCGCCGGCCACCGAATACGGGGTGATTTCCGGCAACAACGAAGTCCTCGAAAGCCTGATGCGGGCGACCCTGGCCACCCCCCACGTGCGTTTCCTCGAGGTTCAGGACCGCAGCAACAATATCCTGGTGTATGTCGAGCAGCCCTCCCAGGAACACTTCCGGCTGCAGTCGGTGAAATTGTTCCAGGCGCCGGTACGCCTGCAACGGATTCAGTTGGAAAATGACTTCCTGCAGGAAGGCAGCGCACCCGGCGTAACGCAGAGCGAGGACTACCTGGGGCGGGTGATTGTCGGCATGTCCAATGACGCCTTCAGCCAGCGGCAACAGGAAATACTGCTCAAGGCCGGGATCCTCGCGCTGTTCGCCCTGATCTTCACCTTTCTCCTCGCGCGGCGCCTGGCAGCCAGCCTGGCGCAGCCGATCAGCGCCATGGGCCTGGCGGTCAAGGCGATTCAACAGGGTGACTACAAGACCCAGTTGCCAGTGGTCGACGACGCCGAGCTCGGCGCCCTGGCGCGGCATATCAACAACCTCGCCGGCGCCCTCGACCAGGCCAGTCGCGAACAGCACCAGGCCATCGCCCAACTGATACAGACCCGTGAAGAGGCGGAGCGGGCGAACAATGCCAAGTCGGACTTCCTGGCCATGATGAGCCACGAACTGCGCACGCCGATGAACGGTGTACTGGGCATGCTGCAACTGCTCGAAACCACCGAAATGACCGAGGAACAGAGCGAATACGCGGCCCTGGCCTCGGAGTCCACCGAACACCTGCTCAAGGTGATCAACGACATCCTCGATTTCTCGCGGATAGAACGTTCGGCCCTGGAGCTGGAACATATTCCGTTCAACCTCGCCGAGCTGATCGGCAGTTGCGCCCAGGCCTTCCAGCACAACGCCAGCCAGCGCGGCCTGCGCCTGGACCTGCAGATCCCCACGGATATGCAGGCCTTGCAGGTCAAGGGCGACCCGACGCGGATCCGCCAGATCCTGGTCAACCTCATCGGCAATGCGCTGAAATTCACCGAACACGGCAGCGTCGGCATCGAACCGCACTGGCAGGCGCTGGACGACGATGTGCTGTGGTTCACCTGCACGGTGCGCGACAGCGGCATCGGTATTTCCAGCGAACGCCTGGAACTGATGTTCGACGCCTTCCAGCAGGCCGACAGCTCGATCTCCCGGCGCTACGGCGGCACCGGCCTGGGCCTGCCGATTGCGCGGACCCTGGCCGAGCGCATGGGCGGCACCCTGCATGCCCGCAGCGAAGAAGGCCGGGGTTCGGTGTTCACCCTGGAAATCCCCCTGGCCCTGCACCATCCGACCCAGGCCGCCGTCCTGGCGCCCGCGCCCAGCGGCCATGGCGAAGGACGTAAGGTGCTGCTGGTGGAGGACAACCCGGTCAACCAGACGGTCATCGACGCCATGTTGCGTGGCCTGGGCTTCGATGTCAGCCTGGCCACCGACGGTGCCCAGGCCATCGACCGGGCCCGCAACGGCCTGTTCGCGGCGATCCTGATGGACTGCCGGCTACCGATCGTCGACGGCTACGAAGCCACCCGGCAAATCCGCCAGTTGCCGGAGTACGCTCAGGTACCGATCATCGCCCTGACCGCCAACGCCTTGCAGGGCGACCGCGAAAGCTGCCTGCGCGCGGGCATGAACGACTACCTGTCCAAGCCCTTCAAACGCGTGGATTTACAACAGATTCTCCAGCAATGGCTGCCCTGAATACGACGTGCGACTGGCGTGAAAGACGAAAGTGCGGCAGTCTTAGGCACCCGAATGAGCTGGAAAACCGGCTTGAATAAAAATTTCAGTGCACAAGTGTACATTCATGTCCTTGGTGCTGTGACTTTCACCACAACGCAATAGTCTATGAGTAGGCTGTCGCTTCGAGGCATGAACGCTTCGATCGGCCGGGAAGATTTGCCCCACCTGCCGCATGGGACTATTGAGGAGCTCGCATGACCAAACAAAACGCCTTTACCCGGGAAGATCTGCTGCGCTGCAGTCGCGGCGAGCTGTTCGGCCCAGGTAACGCGCAACTGCCCGCCCCGAACATGCTGATGGTGGATCGCATCACCCATATCAGCGAAGAAGGCGGCAAGTACGGCAAAGGTGAATTGGTCGCCGAACTGGATATCAACCCGGACCTGTGGTTCTTCGCGTGCCACTTCGAAGGTGATCCGGTGATGCCAGGCTGCCTGGGCCTCGATGCCATGTGGCAATTGGTCGGCTTCTTCCTCGGCTGGCAGGGTCTGCCGGGCCGTGGCCGCGCGCTGGGCTCGGGCGAAGTGAAATTCTTCGGCCAGGTCCTGCCGACCGCCAAGAAAGTCACCTACAACATTCAGATCAAACGCGTCCTCAAAGGCAAGCTGAACCTGGCCATTGCCGACGGTTCGGTAACGGTCGACGGTCGCGAGATCTACACCGCCGAAGGCCTGCGGGTCGGCGTTTTCACCTCCACTGACAACTTCTAAGGGTTATTCGCATGCGCCGCGTCGTTATCACTGGTCTGGGCATCGTTTCGTGCCTGGGCAATGACAAAGAGACCGTCTCCGCTAACCTGCGTGCAAGCCGCCCTGGCATCCGCTTCAACCCGGAATATGCCGAAATGGGTCTGCGTAGCCAGGTTTCCGGCTCCATTGACCTCAATCTCGAGGAACTGATCGATCGCAAGATCTATCGCTTCGTCGGCCACGCGGCGGCTTACGCCTACCTGGCCATGAAAGACGCCATCGCCGACTCCGGTCTGAGCGAAGAGCAGGTGTCCAACCCGCGTACCGGCCTGGTGGCCGGCTCGGGCGGCGCCTCGACCCTGAACCAGATGGAAGCGCTGGATATCCTGCGCGAAAAAGGCGTCAAGCGCGTCGGTCCGTACCGTGTGACCCGGACCATGGGCAGCACCGTTTCCGCCTGCCTGGCCACTCCGTTCAAGATCAAGGGCCTGAACTACTCGATCTCCTCCGCCTGCGCCACCAGTGCTCACTGCATCGGCACCGCCCTGGAGCAGATCCAGATGGGCAAGCAGGACATCGTCTTCGCCGGTGGCGGTGAAGAAGAACATTGGAGCCAGTCGTTCCTGTTCGACGCCATGGGCGCGCTGTCCACCCAGTACAACGAAACCCCGGAAAAGGCCTCCCGCGCCTACGACGCCAAGCGTGACGGTTTTGTCATCGCCGGCGGTGGCGGCATGGTGGTGGTCGAGGAGCTGGAACACGCTCTGGCCCGTGGCGCGAAGATCTACGCGGAAATCGTCGGCTACGGTGCAACTTCCGACGGCTACGACATGGTCGCGCCAAGCGGCGAAGGCGCGGTCCGTTGCATGCAGATGGCCATGGCCACTGTCGACGGTCCGATCGACTACCTGAACACCCACGGCACCTCGACTCCGGTTGGCGATGTCGCGGAAATGAAAGGTGTACGTGAAGTCTTCGGCGACAAGGCCCCGGTCATCAGTTCGACCAAGAGCCTGTCCGGTCACTCCCTGGGCGCCGCCGGCGTTCACGAAGCGATCTACTGCCTGCTGATGATGGAAGGCAAGTTCATTGCCGGCTCCGCCAACATCGAAGAGCTGGACCCGGAAGTCGCTGACATGCCGGTACTGACCAAGACCCGCGAAAACGTTGAATTGAACAACGTGATGAGCAACAGCTTCGGCTTCGGCGGCACCAACGCCACCCTGGTCCTGAAGCGCTGGCAGGGCAAGTAAGCCCGGCTTGATCGCGAGATAAAAAAGCCCCGACTGGTTCGGGGCTTTTTTTTACCTGCTGGAAGGGAACACACCTCCTGAAAGTGAACACGGTCCTGTGGCGAGCGGGCTTGCGCACGTTCTGCACCAAATCCCGTCAGATACTTGCAAACAAGGCCTCTGTTCTATACTCATGCTGAGCAAATCTCCTGAAAAGGAGCCAACATGAAACGTTTTCTCTGCTCCCTCGCATTTGTTGTCATCAGCGCTGCAAGTAGTCTGCCCTCGATTGCAAATGCCCAGGTGGGCATTCATATCAACTTGGGCGCACCTCCCCCACCGAGTTATGTTGTTCCGCCAGCTCGCCCGGGATATATCTGGGCACCCGGGTACTGGAATCTCGTAGGCGGTCGCCGTGTATGGGTAAACGGCTTCTGGGTACCGGCTCGACCGGGGTATGCCTACACCCCTGCACGTTGGGTTCACGGCCCCCACGGTTGGCATTTTCAAAAACCAGGGTGGAGTCACCATCGGCCACCCCAACATCATAAACCGCCTCATAAGCCACCCCATCACAAGCCTCCTCATAAACCCCCTCATAAGCCTCCAGCAGGCGGTGGCGGGCATGGTGGAAGACCTCGTCCTTGATCAGTCGATGCCCACAACGTAAAAGGCCAGGGGCGTGAGCGGGAAAAAAGCTGAACATCACTCAGGCGTAGTGATCTATAAAGTTCAGGGTCTTTTCCCGTCACTCTTCATGAGGTTTGTCATGACCATCACCATCAACACCGAATCCAGCGAAGGTTTTCGTCACAGCGTGCAGATCGATGATCATCAGTTGTTTGCCGATGTGCCCAAGACGGCGGGGGGCGAAGGCTCAGCACCGGAACCCCACGACTACTTCGACGCCGCCCTGGGGACCTGCAAGGCCCTGACCCTCAAGCTCTATGCCCAGAAGAAAGGCATCCCGCTGACCGGGGTCACCGTCGAGGTCAAGCGCGACAACAGCCAGGAACAGAAAGGCAAGTACGGCCTGCTGGTCAAACTGACCCTCAAGGGCGTGCTCAGCGATGCCCAGCGCGAAGAGCTGCACAAAGTCGCGGATCGCTGCCCGATCCACAAGTTGATGACCACCACCGAAGTCAGCATCGAAACCCTGTTGTCCGAAGGTGCGTTCAGCCAGTAAGGGCAACGGCGAAAAAGCGGGTTATGCTCTGCGCATCGCCCGCTGAGCCAGGAAGCCCTGCCATGAACACACCACTGGTGATCCGTCCTCGCGCCGAGGATGTCGAAGGCCAACCGATCCTGCGGCCCCTGCCCTCGGCCCAGTGCCGCAGCGTCGGCCCCTTCGTGTTTTTCGACCATATGCTGGAAACCCGCTATCCACCGGGGCACGGGATGAATGTGCGGCAGCACCCGCATATCGGCCTGTCAACCCTGACCTACCTGTTCGACGGCGAGATAGTGCACAAGGACAGTCTCGGCTCCGAGCAGCACGTCAAGCCTGGCGATGTCAGCTGGATGACCGCCGGCAGCGCCATCGCCCATGTCGAACGGACCCCGGCCGATCTGGTCGCCAGTGGTTCCAGCCTGCATGGCTTGCAGATCTGGCTGGCGTCACCCAAGGTGCTGGAACAGGGGCCAGGGCATTACAGCCATCACCCGGCTGCCAGCCTGCCCGTCAGTGACAATCTGGGGGTGCGCATCCGCCTGGTGGCAGGTAGCGGCTTTTGCCTGACCTCACCGGTGCCGGTGCTGTCGCCGACGCTGTATGCCGATATCCACATGGAAAGCGGGACCACCCTGCTGATTGCGGATGAGTATGAGGAGCGTGCGGTCTATGTGCTGGCAGGCGAGGCACAGCTGGAGGGTGAAGCGCTGGAGCCGCGCAGCCTGGTGGTGCTGCCGACCGGGGAAAGCCTCACGCTGTTCGCCGAGGGTGAATGTCATCTGGTGGTGATCGGCGGGGCGCCGCTGGATGGGCCACGACGGATGAACTGGAACTTCGTGGCCAGTGATCCGGTGTTGATCGATCAGGCACGGGCACGCTGGGCGGCCAGGGATTGGCCGACGGTGCCGGGGGAAAGCGAGCGGATCGAGTTGCCGCGCAAGCCCGCGGCGGAAAAAACCTGAATCAGAGAAACCTTACGAGTCGGGTTTATCAGCGAGGTCTGCGGCGTGCTTGAGGACGCTTTCGCGGGCAAGCCCTGCTCCTACAGTTTTTTCTCGTTCACAAGATTTGTGCACGACACCACCCTGTAGGAGCAGGGCTTGCCCGCGAAGAGGCCCTCAAGACCGCCAGAACGCTTAACCCTTGAACACTTCTTCCAGCAGATTGTGCATCGACACAAACGCACGGCCGGCCGTCTTCGCGTCATACATCATCATGCCCGGCACATTGGCATGCGGGTCGGTAAAGGAATGCACCGCGCCGCCGTAGCTCAACAGCTGCCAATCGATACCCGCGGCATTCATTTCCTCTTCGAATGCCGGCAGTTGCTCTTTCGGCACCAACGGGTCGGAGGCGCCATGCAGCACCAGCACCGAGCCCTTGATGTTCTGCGCATCCGCTGGATTCGGCGTATCCAGCGTGCCGTGGAACGACACCGTCGCTTTCAACGGCGCGCCGGTGCGAGCCAGTTCCAGCGAGCAGCAACCGCCGAAGCAGAAACCGAAGGTCGCCAACTGCGCCGGATCCACCACGGCCAGCCCCTGGCTTTGCAGCGCCTCGAACGCCGCCTGCATGCGTTTGCGCAGCAGGGCACGGTCATTTTTCAACGGCATCATCGCCGCGCCAGCCTCATCGCCATTGCTCGGACGAACCGATTGACCGTACAGGTCGGCGATCAACACCACATACCCCTTGGCCGCGACCGCCTGGGCGATCGTCTCGGCGCCGGCGCTGACGCCCATCCAGTTCGGCGCCATCAGCAGGCCCGGACGTGGCCCCTTGTGGCCGGCATCAAAGGCCAGACGGCTCTCATAGGATTGGCCATCGATCTGATAGACCACCGAACTCACAGTAACTTGGCTCATTTCGGACTCCGATAAAAACATCCAAGGATAAAAAAACCCGCCGAAGCGGGTTTTCGTACAACCAGTTTAAACCGACAACTCAACCAACAGCTTGTTCAGACGGCGCACATAAGCCGCCGGATCCTTCAGGCTGTCACCGGCCGCCAGGGCTGCCTGGTCGAGGAGGATGTGCGACAGATCGCCAAAGCGGTCTTCGTCCGGCTCGCCATCGAGCTTCTCGATCAGCGGGTGCGTCGGGTTGAATTCGAAGATCGGCTTGGAGTCCGGCACCTTCTGCCCGCTCGCTTCGAGGATCTGGCGCATCTGCAAGCCCAGGTCCTGCTCACCGATGGCCAGGATCGCCGGGGAGTCGGTCAGGCGGTGGGAAACCCGCACTTCGCTGACAGCGTCGCCCAGGGCGGTCTTGATACGCTCAACCAGGCCCTCTTTGGTCTTGGCGACTTCCTCGGCAGCCTTCTTGTCCTCTTCCGAGTCCAGGTTGCCCAGGTTCAGGTCACCGCGGGCCACGTCGACAAAGCTCTTGCCGTCGAACTCGTTGAGGTAGCTCATCAGCCACTCGTCGATACGGTCGGTCAGCAGCAGCACTTCGATGCCTTTCTTGCGGAAGACTTCCAGGTGCGGGCTGTTCTTGACCTGGGCGTAGGTTTCGCCGGTCAGGAAGTAGATCTTGTCCTGGCCTTCCTTGGCGCGGGCCAGGTACTCGGCCAGGGACACCACTTGCTCGCCGTCGTCACCCAGGGTGGAGGCGAAACGCAGCAGGCCGGCAATTTTTTCCTTGTTGGCGAAATCTTCAGCCGGGCCTTCTTTCATCACCTGGCCGAAGTTTTTCCAGAAGCCCTTGTATTGCTCAGGCTCGTTCTTCGCCAGCTTTTCCAGCATGTCGAGGACACGCTTGGTCAGCGCCGACTTCATCGAGTCGATGATCGGGTCTTTCTGCAGGATTTCCCGCGACACGTTCAGGGACAGGTCGTTGGAGTCGACCACACCCTTGATGAAGCGCAGGTACAACGGCAGGAAGGACTCGGCCTGATCCATGACGAACACGCGCTGCACGTAGAGCTTGAGGCCTTTCGGCGCTTCACGCTGGTACAGGTCGAACGGGGCACGGGCCGGTACGTAGAGCAACGAGCTGTATTCCAGCTTGCCTTCGACCTTGTTGTGGCTCCAGCTCAGCGGGTTCTCGAAGTCATGGGCGATGTGCTTGTAGAACTCCTGGTATTCCGTATCCGTCACTTCAGTGCGTGGACGGGTCCACAGGGCACTGGCGCGGTTGACGGTTTCCCATTCCGGGGCAGGTTTCTCTTCGCCTTCGACAGCGGCCACTTCTTTCGGCAGCTCGATCGGCAAAGCGATATGGTCGGAGTACTTCTTGATGATATTGCGCAGACGCCAGCCATCGGCGAACTCGTTCTCACCGGACTTCAGGTGCAGGACGATGCGGGTACCACGGTCGGCTTTCTCGACGGTGGCGACTTCGAACTCGCCCTCGCCCTTGGACGACCAGTGCACGCCTTCGCTGGCGGAAAGGCCGGCGCGACGGCTGAACACTTCAACCTGGTCGGCGACGATAAAGGCCGAATAGAAGCCCACGCCGAACTGACCGATCAGGTGCGAGTCCTTCTTCTGGTCGCCCGAGAGGTTCTTCATGAAATCGGCGGTGCCGGATTTGGCGATGGTCCCCAGGTGGGTGATCACATCGTCGCGGCTCATGCCGATACCGTTGTCTTCGAGGGTGACGGTGTTGGCGTCCTTGTCGAAGCTCACACGGATTTTCAGTTCCGCGCCACCTTCCAGCAACTCAGGCTTGGACAGGGCTTCGAAACGTAATTTGTCGACAGCGTCGGAGGCGTTGGAGATCAATTCGCGAAGGAAAATTTCCTTGTTGGAATACAGCGAATGGATCATGAGGTGCAGCAGTTGCTTCACCTCGGTCTGGAAGCCCAGGGTTTCCTTTTGAGTTTCCACACTCATGGTCATCAAACTCCAATTGGATGGCAGTGGCCGCCCCCGAAAGGGTTGGCGGCGGGTTGTCATCAAAGTTGGGGGCTATGACGGGGATTTCAAGTGCCCGGAAGTGTTTCCTCGATCTTGAAGTGAGCCCGGGCGGTGGCAATCGGCTCGGCCTCGCTGCTTTGCCAGGCCGTGATGGCGAGGTTCGCCACCCGCCGGCCCTGGCGACAGAGATCACATCGGGCGTAGGTGTCGCGATATTGCCCGGCGCGCAGATAGTCGACGGAAAAGTCGATGACCTTGGGCACCCCCGGCGAACCGGTAAACACCAGCAGGTGCAGGGCGGCGGCCAGTTCCATGAAACCGGCGATCACGCCACCGTGAATCGCCGGCAGCAACGGGTTGCCGATATTGTCCTTGTTTGCCGGCAGGCGGAACAACAGCTCGTCGCCCTGGCGTGAGCACTGGATACCGATCAGCTTGGCGTAGGGGATAAGCTCCAGCAATTGCCCGTAGTCGCCCTGCTGATGGGCTTGTTGCAACATTTTCTTGAAGTCGTTGCTCATGCCGCACCGCCGTTGAGCGAGCCGCTGAAGCTGTGGGCACCCTTGATGCCCTTGCCCATGCGCATGAAGGTGCCGACCACGTGGGCGATGGGTTGCTGGGGATCATCCTGATAGGCAAAACCGCGGGCGAAGATGATGTCGCGGGTCACCCGATAACATTCAGCGAATCCGTAGACGTCCTTGTGCGGCGCCGCCGGGTGCATGTAGTCGATGCGCAGGTCCAGGGTCGGACAGACCTCGAACTCGGGCAGGACACACAAGGTGGCCATGCCGCAGGCGGTGTCCATCAGGGTCGTCAGCACCCCGCCGTGGATCACCCCGGAGTTCGGGTCGCCGACGATCTCGGCGCTGTAGGGCAGGATCACAGTCAACCCCGTGGCATCGGCGCTGTGCAAACGCAGCCCGAGGACCTGGCAGTGGCGGATGGCGCTGAGAAAGCGTGTGGCACGCTCGAAAATCGGGTTCTGGCTCATGAACTGATAGCTCTCATCCGGAGAAAAACGTCCATAAAAACGAAACATCAGGAAAAAGTTCCGCTCGGTCGGCACTTATATATCTTTTAAAATCAAGGAACTAATCCCTTGGGGCTGTGTTCTGAAGGCCAGTAGTCAGTGATATCCACACAGGAGCAACACCCCCATGCGTAAGACTTTAGCTATTGCCTTGATGTTGACCGCTACCCTCGGTCTCGCCGCCTGCGATAAAAAATCCGAGGACAAAGCTCAAGACGCCAACCAACACGCCCAGGAAGCTCAGAAGAGCATGAACGAAGCTCAGGATAAGGTGAACGAGGCCGCCAAGGAAAACGCCGAAGCTGCCAAAGCTCAGGCTGAATCCAACAAAGCGGCGGTTGAAGAGCAATCCAAGGAAGCCACCGGCTCCTGATTGCCCTGGAGGTTCTTGCAAGGACTCACCGGCAAAAACCTTCACGCAAAATAAAACCCGCCAAGTGCGGGTTTTATTTTTTCTGGCGTCTGCCACATACCCTCTACCGCCTGCCATCTCCCTCTGTAGGAGCCGGCTTGCTGGCGATAGCGATATTCCAGGCGACAACGATGTCGACTAACAGATCGCATCGCCAGCAAGCCGGCTCCTACAGGGGACGCGGTCAGGCCAGGACTTCGTCAGGCTTGCCGAGCAGGCGGTCGATCACCACCGCAATCGCCAGCATCACCACCGACGGCACCAGCCAGGCCAGGCCCTGCTCGCTCAGCGGCAGGTGCGACAGCTGCGCCGGCATCCAGTCCGCCAGCCCGGCGCCCTTGAGGGCGTCGATCATGCCGAACAGCAACGACACCAGCATCACCGGCCCGACGATCCGCCCCTGGGCATGCCAGAACGACTGGCAGAAGCTCAGGGCCACCAGGGCGATGCACGGCGGGTAGATCGCGGTCAGGACCGGGATCGAGAAGGCAATCAGCTTGGTCAGCCCCAGGTTCGACACCAGCAGCGAGAACGCCGCCAGGATGATCACCAGGCTCTTGTAGGACAGCGGCAGGACACGACTGAAGTACTCGGCGCAGGCGCAGGTCAGGCCCACCGCCGTCACCAGGCACGCCAGGGAGATCAGCACCGCGAGGAAACCGCTGCCCAGGGAGCCGAAGGTATGTTGCACATAGGCGTGCAGCACCGCCGCGCCATTGCTGGCACCGGCCGCGATTTCATGGCTGCCCGAACCCAGGCGGAACAGGCTGATATACACCAGCGCCAGGCCGAGCCCGGCAATCAACCCGGCAATGATCGCGTAGCGGGTGATCAGCCGGGGCGAATCGACACCGCGGGAACGGATGGCATTGACGATGACGATACCGAACACCAGGGCGCCGAGGGTATCCATGGTCAGGTAGCCATTGATGAAACCCTGGGAGAACGGAGCCGCGACATACTCGGGGGTGGCCGTGCCGATATCGCCGGCCGGCAAGGCAAACGCCGCGATGCCCAGGGCCGCCAGGGCAATGATCTTCAGCGGGGCGAGGAAACGCCCGACAGTGTCCAGCAGGCGCCCGGGGTACAGGGAGATGAAGAACACCAGCAGGAAGTACACCGAGCTGTAGAGCAGCAGCGCCAGTGGGCTTTCACCGGTCAACGGTGCCAGGCCGACTTCGAAGGACACAGTGGCCGTACGCGGGGTGGCGAACAGCGGGCCGACCGCCAGGTAGCAGGCCGCGGCCAACAAACCGCCGGCGACCTTGCCGATGGGGCTGCTCAGGGCATCCATGGCACCGCCGACCTTGGCCAGCGCGACCACGGTGATGACCGGCAGGCCGACCGCGGTGATCAGGAAGCCCAACGCCGCCATCCAGACATGGGGTCCGGACTGCAAACCGACGATCGGGGGGAAGATGATGTTGCCGGCCCCGACGAACAGGGCGAAGGTCATAAAGCCAAGTGCCAGGATGTCCTGGCCTTTCAACACTTTCATTTCAGGAAATACCACACTGCTGAATCGGAATTTAGAGAGGGATTTCCCGTGGGGTGAGGGAAATGCTGTCGACCCGTATGGGGTTGACCCGTTTAGCGCGCGGCGGCCTTGTGGGCAGCGGACGCAAAGAGGCGGGCATCCTAGCAAACTCAGGTGCAAGGCGCACTATTTGAGGGCGATCATGTCCTGCGAGCGACACTTTCGGGTCGCGTTTTCATATGGAATCGTTGTTGCCCG
>NZ_JACAQA010000006.1:181698-227071 GCF_013385425.1 Pseudomonas gingeri
TTGCCCGCGAAGAGGCCGGCACAGACGGCACAAACTTATCTGACACCCAGAAAGCACAAAGGCCACCCGAAGGTGGCCTTTGCCGGTATTGCGTCAGCTAAGCGCGAGGCTTACTTGACCGCCCAACCGGTCAGCTCGGCCAGGGCCTTGCCGATGTCTGCCAGCGAACGCACGGTTTTCACACCGGCGTCTTGCAGGGCCGCGAACTTCTCGTCCGCAGTGCCCTTGCCGCCGGAGATGATTGCGCCCGCATGGCCCATGCGCTTGCCCGCAGGGGCAGTCACACCAGCAATGTAGGAAACAACCGGCTTGGTCACGTGGGCCTTGATGTAGGCCGCCGCTTCTTCTTCAGCCGAACCGCCGATCTCACCGATCATGACGATCGCTTCGGTCTTCGGGTCTTCCTGGAACAGCTTCAGGATGTCGATGAAGTTCGAGCCCGGGATCGGGTCACCGCCGATGCCGACGCAAGTCGACTGACCGAAACCGGCGTCAGTGGTCTGCTTCACAGCTTCGTAGGTCAGGGTGCCGGAACGGGAAACGATACCGACCTTGCCTGGCAAGTGAATGTGACCTGGCATGATGCCGATCTTGCATTCGCCTGGAGTGATCACGCCTGGGCAGTTAGGGCCGATCAGGATCACGCCCAGCTCGTCGCACTTGACCTTGGCGTCCAGCATGTCCAGGGTCGGAATGCCTTCGGTGATGCAGACGATCAGCTTGATGCCGCCGAACGCTGCTTCCAGGATCGAGTCCTTGCAGAAAGGAGCTGGAACGTAGATCACGCTGGCGGTGGCGCCAGTGGCAGCTACAGCGTCTTTCACGGTGTTGAACACGGGCAGGCCCAGGTGCTCGGTGCCGCCTTTGCCCGGCGTTACGCCACCAACCATCTTGGTGCCGTATTCGATGGCTTGCTGGGTGTGGAAGCTACCCTGCGAACCGGTGATACCCTGGCAGATAACCTTGGTGTCTTTATTGATCAGGACGCTCATTATTTGCCCTCCGCAGCTTTGACAACTTGTTGAGCAGCGTCGGTCAGGCTGGTAGCAGCGATGATGTTCAAACCGCTTTCTGCCAGTACTTTAGCGCCCAGCTCAGCGTTGTTGCCTTCAAGGCGAACAACAACCGGGATTTTCACGCCGACTTCTTTCACAGCGCCGATGATGCCTTCGGCAATCATGTCGCAGCGAACGATGCCGCCGAAGATGTTGACCAGTACGGCCGCGACGTTGGTGTCGGACAGAATGATCTTGAACGCTTCAGTTACGCGTTCCTTGGTTGCACCACCGCCCACGTCGAGGAAGTTGGCTGGTTTGCCGCCATGCAGGTTGACGATGTCCATGGTACCCATGGCCAGGCCGGCACCGTTGACCATGCAACCGATGTTGCCTTCCAGGGCTACGTAGTTCAGTTCGAACTTGGCAGCGTGCGCTTCGCGCGGATCGTCCTGGGACGGATCGTGGAAGGTTTTCAGCTTGGGCTGACGGTACATGGCGTTGGCGTCGATGTTGATCTTGGCATCGAGGCAATGCAGATCGCCGTCGGCCTTGATCACCAGCGGGTTCACTTCCAGCAGGGCCAGGTCGTGATCCTTGAACAGTTTGGCCAGACCAACGAAGATCTTGGCGAACTGAGTCACTTGCTTGCCTTCCAGACCCAGCTGGAATGCCAGCTCGCGACCCTGGAATGGCTGAGCGCCAACCAGTGGATCGATAGTGGCCTTGAGGATTTTCTCAGGGGTGTCGTGAGCGATTTTCTCGATGTCCACGCCACCTTCGGTGGAAGCCATGAACACGATGCGACGGCTCGAACGGTCAACGACAGCGCCCAGGTACAGCTCTTTAGCGATATCAGTGCACGATTCAACCAGGATCTTGGTGACAGGCTGGCCATTGGCATCAGTCTGATAGGTCACCAGACGCTTGCCCAGCCACTGCTGTGCGAAGGCTTTAGCGTCTTCTTTGCTGCGAACCAGCTTAACGCCGCCCGCTTTACCGCGACCACCAGCGTGGACCTGGGCTTTGACAACCCACTCGGTCCCACCGATCTTGTCGCAAGCTTCTGCTGCTGCTTCCGGGGTATCTACCGCAAAACCCTGGGATACTGGCAGGCCGTACTCAGCGAACAGCTGCTTACCCTGATACTCGTGAAGATTCATGCTTTTTACCGTCTTCGTTAGGTACTGCGCATTCGGTGCTGCACTGATTGCAGTGCCGCACCACCTGTGACTGCTGCTTGCGTCGTTTTCCGGTTGCCCGGCCCGACGACGCAAGACTGCGTCCAGCGGACGTTCCGCGGTGAGTCTTGCGCACAAGGCTCACGACGGGCAGACCGCCGTGGTTTCTTATTATCTACTCAGCGTTTTTTCTTGTTGGCAATGTGGATGGCGCCGCCATTCACTGCCAACGCCGCTTCGTGCAACGCTTCGGACAGGGTCGGATGGGAGAAAACCATCATGCCGATGTCTTCGGCGCTGGTGCCGAATTCCATACCGATCGCGCCTTGCTGTACCAGCTCGGCAGCGCTTGGGCCAATCACGTGGACGCCCAGGATGCGGTCGGTCTTGGCATCAGCGATGACCTTGACGAAACCGCCGGTATCGTTGGCTGCCATGGCACGGCCACTGGCGGCGAACGGGAAGGTGCCGATGTTAACTTCAACGCCTTCGGCTTTCAAAGCCTGTTCGGTTTTACCGACCCATGCAATTTCCGGGTGGGTGTAGATAACCGACGGGATCAGGTCGTAGTTCATCTGGGCTTTGTGGCCCTTGATGCGCTCGACAACCATGATGCCCTCTTCCGAGGCCTTGTGTGCCAGCATCATGCCGCGAACCACGTCACCGATGGCGTAGACGCCCGGCACGGTGGTGGCGCAGTGATCGTCAACGTGGACGAAACCGCGCTCGTCGAGGGTCACGCCGCAATCAGCCGACAGCAGGTCGGTGGTCACTGGGCGACGGCCAACGGCCACGATCAGTTTGTCGAAAGTAATGGTCTGTTCGCCTTCGGAGTTGGTGTAGGTCACCACCACTTCCTTGCCCTTGTTGACCTTGGAACCGGTCACGCGAGCGCCCAGCTTGATGTCCAGACCCTGTTTGGTCAGGGTTTTCAGCGCTTCCTTGGAGACGGCGGTGTCGGCAGCCATCAGGAAAGTATCCAGGGCTTCCAGCACGGTCACTTCAGAACCCAGACGGGACCAGACGGAACCCAGCTCCAGACCGATCACGCCCGCGCCGATCACGCCGAGGCGCTTCGGTACGGATTGGAATTCCAGGGCGCCGGTCGAATCGACGATCACGTTCTGGTCAACCGGGGCAGGTGGAATGTCGATCGGACGCGAACCTGGAGCCAGGATCACGTTCTCGGCTTCGATCACTTCAACCGTGCCATCAGGCTTGGTCACTTCGACTTTCTTGCCGGCCAGCAGCTTGCCGTGGCCTTCGATCGAAGTCACGCCATTGGCCTTGAACAGCATGGCCACGCCGCCGGTCAGGTTCTTCACGATACCGGCCTTGCGGCCAACCATCGCGGCGACGTCCATTTTCACGGCGCCGGTGGAGATACCGTGGATGGCGAACCCATCCTTGGCTTCATGGTACTTCCAGGAGCTGTCCAGCAGCGCCTTGGATGGAATGCAGCCAACGTTCAGGCAAGTACCGCCGAGGGCCAGCTTGCCCTCTTTATCCTGGTACTTCTCGATGCAGGCAGTCTTGAGACCAAGTTGCGCTGCCTTGATGGCGGCTACATAGCCGCCAGGGCCCGCGCCAATCACTACCACGTCGAATTTCTGAGTCATGTGTCATTCCTTATCGAATCAAACCGGACGGCCCCGCGTGGGGACCGTCGTGGGACGAAGCTGATCGTTCAAGCGGGCAAGGCGCCAGCGCCCTGCCCCCCTGGGCGCAATCAGATATCCAGCAGCAGACGAGCCGGGTCTTCCAGCAGGTTCTTGATAGTCACCAGGAAAGACACCGCTTCCTTACCGTCGATCAGGCGGTGATCGTAGGACAGCGCCAGGTACATCATCGGCAGGATCACCACTTCACCTTTGACCGCCATCGGGCGCTCGTTGATGTTGTGCATGCCCAGGATGGCGGCTTGTGGCGGGTTGACGATCGGCGTCGACAGCAGGGAACCGAATGTACCACCGTTGGTGATGGTGAACGTACCACCGGTCATCTCGTCGATGGACAGCTTGCCGTCACGGGCTTTCTTGCCGTAGGTGGCGATGCCGTTTTCGATCTCGGCCAGGCTCATCAGCTCGGCGTTGCGCAGGACCGGGACCACCAGGCCACGATCGCTGGACACCGCGACACCCACGTCAGAGTAGCCGTGGTAGACGATATCGGCGCCGTCGATGGAAGCGTTGACCGCCGGGAAGCGTTTCAGCGCTTCGGTGGCCGCTTTCACGAAGAACGACATGAAGCCCAGGCGCACGCCGTTGTGGGTCTTCTCGAACAGGTCCTTGTACTTCGAACGCAGGTCCATGATCGGCTTCATGTTCACTTCGTTGAAGGTGGTCAGCATCGCCATGTTCGACTGTGCTTCAACCAGGCGCTTGGCCACGGTGGCACGAACGCGGGTCATCGGCACACGCTTCTCGACGCGATCGCCGGCAGCGAACACCGGGGCGGCGGCAGCTGGAGCGGCAGCCTTGGCTGGAGCAGCAGCAGGCGCGGCTTTCTTGGCGGCAACAGCAGCCACCACGTCTTCCTTGGTCACACGACCGCCTTTGCCAGTGCCGGCAACGGAAGCGATGTTGATGCCGTTTTCTTCAGCCAGCTTGCGCGCGGCCGGTGCGGCCACCGGATCGTCTTCGCCAGCGGCGGCCGGAGCAGCGGCCTGGGCAGCCGCAGGAGCAGCGGCGGCGGCAGGAGCGGCAGCGGCAGCGCCGCCTTCAACGATGGAGCCCAGGACT
This sequence comes from Pseudomonas gingeri, assembly GCF_013385425.1. Taxonomy (GTDB): domain Bacteria; phylum Pseudomonadota; class Gammaproteobacteria; order Pseudomonadales; family Pseudomonadaceae; genus Aquipseudomonas; species Aquipseudomonas gingeri_D. Next base: position 186,616 of record NZ_JACAQA010000006.1, read on the forward strand.
TCGTCGGACAGAACGGTATCGCCTTCGTTCTTGACGATAGCGCCCAGCACGCCGTCGGCGGTTGCGAGTACTTCCAAGACCACTTTGTCGGTTTCGATGTCGACGATCAGGTCGTCACGCTTGACAGCATCGCCCGGTTTTTTGTGCCAGGTGGCAACGGTGCCATCGGCAACCGATTCCGGGAAAGTGGGGGCTTTGATCTCGATAGCCATTATCTGTGGTTCCTTAAATTCGGTTTCAGGTGCGCGAAGGCGTTAAACAGTAAAGGCATCTTGCAGCAGTTTTTCCTGCTGCTCAGCGTGCATCGATGCATAACCACAAGCCGGTGCGGCAGAGGCGTCACGGCCGGCGTACTCAAGTACCAGCGACTTGTTGTGTCCGCCAACGATGCGACGCATGTGATGCTGACTGCTGTACCAGGCGCCCTGGTTCATCGGCTCTTCCTGACACCAGACGATGTGCTTGAGGTGTTTGTACGGCGCCAGGATTTCGATCAGGTCGTCTTCCGGGAACGGATACAGTTGCTCGATACGCACCACAGCGATGTCGTCACGGCCTTCGGCACGGCGTTTTTCCAGCAGGTCGTAGTAGACCTTGCCGCTGCACAGAATCAGACGGCTGACCTTTTTCGGGTCGAGAGCGTCGATTTCCGGGATAACGGTCTGGAACGAACCTTCGGCCAGATCTTCCAGCGTGGAGATTGCCAGCTTGTGACGCAGCAGCGACTTCGGCGTCAGCACGATCAGCGGCTTGCGCAGCGGACGGATGACCTGACGACGCAGCAGGTGGTAGATCTGTGCCGGGGTAGTCGGCACGCAGACCTGGACGTTGTGCTCGGCGCACAGCTGCAGGTAGCGTTCCAGACGGGCCGAGGAGTGCTCCGGACCCTGGCCTTCATAACCGTGCGGCAGCAGCATGGTCAGACCGCACAGACGGCCCCACTTGTGCTCGCCACTGGTGATGAACTGGTCGACAACCACCTGGGCACCGTTGGCGAAGTCGCCGAACTGGGCTTCCCAGATCACCAGCGCCTCAGGCGTGGTGGTCGAGTAACCGTATTCGAACGCCAGCACGGCTTCTTCCGACAGGAACGAGTCGTACAGGTCGAAGCGTGGCTGACCTTCGTACAAGTTCTGCAGCGGAATGTAGGTGCCCGCGTCTTTCTGGTTGTGCAGCACGGCATGACGGTGCGAGAACGTACCGCGGCCGATGTCCTGGCCGGTCATGCGGATCGGGTGACCTTCGAACGCCAGGGTCGCGTACGCCATGGTTTCGGCGTAACCCCAGTTGATCGGCAGGCCGCCGGCTTGCATCTTCTGACGGTCTTCGTAGATCTTCGCGACCTGGCGCTGGACCACGAAGCCTTCCGGAATTTCCAGCAGCTTGGCGGACAGTTCCTGCAAGGTCTTCAGATCGAAGCGGGTGTCGTGACGTGCGGTCCACGCGTGACCCAGGTACGGGCGCCAGTCGACGAACAACTCCTTGTTCGGTTCCTTGACCAGGCTTTTTACCACGTGCAGACCGTTGTCCAGGGCGTTGCGGTACTCGTCGATCTTCGCCTGGACACGCTCTTCGTCCAGCACCTTGGCCTGAACCAAGCGCTCGGCGTACAGCTCACGGGTGGTGCGCTGCTTGGTGATCTGCTGATACATCAACGGCTGGGTGCCGCTAGGCTCATCCGCTTCGTTGTGACCACGACGACGGTAGCAGACCAGATCGATCACCACGTCGCGCTTGTACTGCATGCGGTAGTCGATGGCCAGCTGGGTCACGAACAGGACGGCTTCCGGATCATCGCCATTCACATGGAGGATCGGCGCCTGGATCATCTTCGCAACGTCGGTGGCGTACTCGGTGGAACGCGAGTCCAGCGGGTTGCTGATGGTGAAACCGACCTGGTTGTTGATCACGATGTGCACGGTGCCGCCGGTCTTGAAACCGCGGGTCTGCGACATCTGGAAGGTTTCCATGACCACGCCTTGACCGGCGAACGCCGCGTCACCGTGGAGGGAAATCGGCAGAACCTTGTCACCGGCCGCATCGTTGCGACGGTCCTGACGGGCGCGAACCGAACCTTCGACCACCGGGGAAACGATTTCCAGGTGGGACGGGTTGAACGCCATGGCCAGGTGAACTTCACCGCCGGTGGTCATCACGTTGGACGAGAAGCCCTGGTGGTATTTCACGTCACCGGAACCCAGCTCGACCTTCTTCTTGCCTTCGAACTCGTCGAACAGCTCGCGCGGGTTCTTGCCGAAGGTGTTGACCAGCACGTTCAGACGGCCACGGTGGGCCATGCCGATAACGATTTCCTTGGTGCCGTAGGAACCGGAACGCTGGATCAGCTCGTCGAGCATCGGAATCAGGCTCTCGCCGCCTTCCAGACCGAAACGCTTGGTGCCCGGGTACTTGGTGCCCAGGTACTTTTCCAGGCCTTCGGCAGCGGTGACGCGCTCAAGCAGGTGGCTCTTGATTTCCGCGGAGAAGATCGGACGGCCGCGCACGCTTTCCAGACGCTGCTGGAACCAGTGGCGTTGCTCGGTATCGACGATGTGCGTGAATTCAGCGCCGATGGTGCGGCAATATGTCTGCTGCAACGCTTCGTGAATTTCGCGTAGGCTCGCTTCCTCTTTGCCGATGAACAGGTCGCCGGCACGGAAGGTCGTATCAAGATCGGCATTGGTCAAGCCGTAATGATTGATCGACAGGTCTGCGGGTGCAGGACGCTGCCACAGTCCCAGCGGGTCGAGCTGGGCTGCCTGGTGGCCACGCATCCTGTAGGCCTGGATCAATCGCAGCACTTCAACCTGCTTCTTCTCGTGCTCACTGCTCACGCTGCCGGCGGAAACCGGTTGGGCGCGGCGCTGGTTCTTTGCCAGCAAGACGAAATGGTCGCGGATTGTCGAGTGCGAAACATCGGTGGCAGCGTTGCCGTCAGCGGGCAACGTCTGAAATTTGGTGCGCCACTCTTCTGGCACAGCGTTAGGGTCGTGCAGGTAGAGCTCGTAGAGCTCTTCCACATAGGCAGCGTTACCACCTGAAAGATAGCCGCTGTTCCACATGCGCTGCATCACGCTTTCTTGCATGCTTGGTCACCCTCGGTTAGGGGACACCACCGGCGAAAACACCACGCACGCTTGCAACAGTCCGAATGCCGAGACCAGAACAAGCCACTTGGGATCACGCTGATAGTCCGGGTACCAGCCCGGATGCCCCTGCTGGTCTCATTTCTTCAAAAATAAGAGCCACAGCTTTATGAGCCGTTGCTCTGGTTATAGCCGGGGCGCGGGTTGAAGCCCGCGCCCTGGCCTTTCTACGGTTACAGCGGTGCCACTATTTACAACTGCCGTTTTACAACAGCCAGGTTACAGCCGCTGAATCACACGCCGCTTTGCAGCAACATGTTACGGATGTGACCGATGGCCTTGGTCGGATTCAGGCCTTTCGGACAGACGTTGACGCAGTTCATGATCCCGCGGCAGCGGAATACGCTGAACGGGTCATCCAGCGAAGCCAGACGCTCGGTGGTCTTGGTGTCGCGGCTGTCTGCCAGGAAGCGGTACGCTTGCAGCAGGGCGGCCGGGCCCAGGAACTTGTCGGGGTTCCACCAGAAGGACGGGCAGGAAGTCGAGCAGCAAGCGCACAGGATGCACTCGTACAGACCGTCCAGCTTCTCGCGCTCTTCCGGCGTCTGCAGACGTTCGATGGCCGGAGCCGGCGTGTCGTTCTGCAGGAATGGCTTCACCTTCTCGTATTGCTTGTAGAAGATGCTCATATCGACGACCAAGTCACGGATCACCGGCAAACCAGGCAGCGGACGCACCACCAGCTTGTTGCCCTTGACCACGGCGGACAGCGGTGTGATGCACGCCAGGCCGTTCTTGCCGTTGATATTCATGCCGTCGGAACCGCACACGCCTTCACGGCACGAGCGACGATAGGAGAAACCTTCGTCCTGTTCCTTGATCAGGGCCAGTACGTCCAGCACCATCAAGTCCTTGCCACCGGTGTCGACCTGGAAAACCTGGGTTTTCGGCGCGGCGTCGGTGTCAGGGTTGTAACGATAAACTTCGACTTGCAACATATCGATCACCCTTTAATAAGTCCGGACTTTTGGTTCGAAAGTCGGAACGGTCTTCGGCGAGAAGTTAACGGCACGCTTGGTCACACGCTTCTCACCCGGGAAGAACAGGGTATGGCACAGCCAGTTTTCGTCGTCGCGCTCTTCAAAGTCTTCACGGGCGTGGGCGCCGCGGGACTCTTTGCGATGCTCAGCGGCAATCGCCGTGGCTTCGGCCACTTCCAGCAGGTTTTGCAGCTCGAGGGCTTCGATACGCGCGGTGTTGAAGGCCTGGGACTTGTCGTTGATCTTGACGTTGGCAATACGAGTGCGCAGGTCAGCCAACTGGGCGATGCCCTTCTGCATGTATTCGCCGGTACGGAATACACCGAAGTAGTTCTGCATGCAGCTTTGCAGCTCGCGACGCAGAGTCGCCACGTCTTCGCCGTCGGTACGCTCGTTCAGAGCGGACAGACGTGCCAGTGCCGCCGTGATGTTGGCGTCGGTGGCGTCGTCGTAGTCGATACCGTCGGTCAGGGCTTTTTCCAGGTGCAGGCCGGCCGCACGGCCGAAGACCACCAGGTCGAGCAGCGAGTTGCCGCCCAGGCGGTTGGCACCGTGAACCGATACGCACGCCACTTCACCGACCGCGAACAGGCCCGGGATGATGGTGTCGACGCCTTCGGCGTCCTGGGTGATCGCCTGGCCATGGATGTTGGTGGCAACGCCGCCCATCATGTAGTGGCAGGTTGGAACGACCGGAACCGGGGCAACGACCGGGTCGACGTGGGCGAAGGTCTTGGAAAGTTCGCAGATACCTGGCAGGCGGCTGTGCAGCACTTCCTCGCCGAGGTGGTCGAGCTTGAGCAGCACGTGGTCGCCATTCGGGCCACAGCCGTTGCCGGCGATGATTTCCTTGACCATCGAACGTGCTACCACGTCACGACCGGCCAGGTCTTTCGCGTTCGGAGCATAACGCTCCATGAAACGCTCGCCGTGCTTGTTGATCAGGTAACCGCCTTCACCGCGGCAACCTTCGGTGACCAGTACACCGGCGCCGGCGATGCCGGTCGGGTGGAACTGCCACATTTCGATATCTTGTACCGGCACGCCAGCACGCAGGGCCATGCCGACGCCGTCACCGGTGTTGATCAGGGCATTGGTGGTGGACGAGTAGATACGACCGGCACCGCCGGTGGCCAGGACGGTGGCCTTGGCGCGGATGTAGCTGGTTTCGCCGGTTTCGATGCAGATCGCGATCACACCGACAAACGCGCCGTCCTGGTTCTTCACCAGATCGACAGCGTAGTACTCGTTCAGGAACACGGTCCCGGCTTTCAGGTTGCCCTGATAAAGGGTGTGCAGCAGCGCGTGACCGGTACGGTCGGAAGCGGCGCAAGTCCGTGCGGCCTGACCGCCTTTACCGTAATCCTTCGACTGACCGCCGAATGGACGCTGGTAGATACGACCCTGCTCGGTACGCGAGAACGGCATGCCCATGTGGTCCAGCTCGTAAACGGCAGCCGGGCCTTCCTGACACATGTATTCGATAGCGTCCTGGTCACCGATATAGTCGGAACCCTTGACGGTATCGTACATGTGCCAGCGCCAGTCATCGTTCGGGTCGGCGGACGCGATGGCGCAGGTGATGCCACCCTGGGCCGATACGGTGTGCGAACGGGTCGGGAACACCTTGGTGATCACGGCCGTCTTGTGACCACCCTGGGCCAGTTGCAGCGCGGCACGCATGCCCGCACCGCCGCCGCCAATGATGATGGCGTCGAAAGAAATCGTTGGAATGTTAGCCATGAATCAGATACCCCAGAGAATCTGCACACCCCAGACGAAGTAGGCGAACATCGCAACGCCGCATACTGCCTGGAAAAGGAAACGCACTGCTGTCGCGGACTTGCCCAGCGCCATCGGCGTCAGGTAGTCGGTCGAAATGGTCCACATGCCGACCCAGGCGTGAGCGCCCAGGGCCACCAGGGCCAACAGACTGAAGATGCGCATCCCGTTGTGGGCGAACAGCCCGTGCCACTGGGCGTAGCCCAGGCCCGGATTCGCAACGACGTATCCGATCAGGAAGATGAAGTAAGCCGCGAGAACGACAGCAGATACGCGCTGCGCCATCCAGTCGTAGAGGCCCGAACGCGATAGGTTCGTAACGCTGGTTACCATATCCAAACTCCCGCCAGAACGATCAGCACCACGGAAATGGCGATGACGATTTTAGAGCCCAGTTTGCCGCCTTCCAGCGTTTCACCGATGCCCATATCCATGATCAGATGGCGCACACCAGCCACCATGTGATACAGCAAGGCGGACAGAAGCCCCCATCCAATGAACTTGGCCAGCGGGCTGGTCAAGCACGCCTTCACCTCGGCGAAACCTTCCTCCGAACCCAGGGATTTGCCCAATGCATACAGCATGAAGCCAAGGCCCAGGAAGAGAATGATGCCGGATACACGGTGAAGAAACGACGTAACGCCGGTTATGGGGAGTTTGATGGTCCTTAGGTCTAGGTTTACAGGTCGTTGGCTTTTCACGGCTTTTTTTTCACTGATGAGCCCTAACGATCAGGGCAAAGTTGTTGGGCAAGTGCACTGGTCAGGTACCCACCACCCAGGGAGTGACGACCCCCAGTAAAACAGGCCCAAAAGCCCCTGGCGGTCGGGTGCCGAGTATAGACAGTTAGGCTACTAATGACAACGCAAAGGACTACCCCTAATAGCGCATTGCGTTAGCCGGATAAAAGGCGTAAATAGCCGTCAATTTCGAGGAAAAGGTCCGCCCAAAGCCGCCTACGACAAGACTTTTGGCAAATTGACATTCGAATTTATCTCACTATAGTGGTGCGGGCCCTGCGTGGGGGGCCTGTCTGATGATTTCAAGCATAAATAGGAGGCCACATGGCTGACAAAAAAGCGCAGTTGATCATCGAGGGCGCAGCCCCCGTCGAGCTGCCCATTTTAACCGGCACCGTTGGTCCCGATGTAATCGACGTGCGGGGCCTGACGGCCACGGGCCGGTTCACATTCGACCCTGGCTTCATGTCGACCGCTTCCTGCGAGTCGAAGATCACCTATATCGACGGCGATAACGGCATCCTGCTGCACCGCGGCTACCCGATCGAGCAACTCGCCGAGAAATCCGACTACCTGGAAACCTGCTACCTGCTGCTCAACGGCGAACTGCCGACAGTCGAGCAGAAGGCCCAGTTCGTCAGCACCGTGAAGAATCACACCATGGTGCACGAGCAGTTGAAGACCTTCTTCAACGGTTTCCGTCGCGACGCCCACCCGATGGCCGTGATGTGCGGCGTGGTTGGCGCCCTGTCGGCCTTCTACCACGACTCGCTGGACATCAATAACGCCCAGCACCGCGAGATTTCCGCCATTCGCCTGGTCGCCAAGATGCCGACCCTGGCCGCGATGGTGTACAAGTACTCCATGGGTCAACCCATGATGTACCCGCGCAACGACCTGTCGTATGCGGAAAACTTCCTGCACATGATGTTCAACACCCCGTGCGAGATCAAACCGATCAGCCCGGTGCTCGCCAAGGCCATGGACCGGATCTTCATCCTCCATGCCGACCACGAGCAGAATGCTTCGACCTCCACCGTGCGCCTGGCGGGCTCTTCGGGTGCCAACCCGTTCGCCTGTATCGCCGCCGGTATCGCCGCACTCTGGGGCCCTGCCCACGGCGGCGCGAACGAAGCGGTCCTGACCATGCTCGATGAAATCGGCGATGTCTCGAACATCGACAAGTTCATCGCCAAGGCCAAGGACAAGAACGATCCGTTCAAGCTGATGGGCTTCGGTCACCGGGTCTACAAGAACCGCGACCCACGCGCCACCGTGATGAAGCAGACCTGCGACGAAGTCCTGAAAGAGCTGGGCATCAACAACGATCCGCAGCTGGAACTGGCCATGCGTCTCGAAGAGATCGCCCTGACCGATCCGTACTTCATCGAGCGTTCGCTGTACCCGAACGTCGACTTCTACTCGGGGATCATCCTCAAGGCGATCGGCATTCCAACCAGCATGTTCACCGTGATCTTCGCCCTGGCGCGGACCGTGGGCTGGATCTCCCACTGGAAGGAAATGCTCTCCAGCCCGTACAAGATTGGCCGTCCGCGCCAGCTGTACACCGGCTACGAGTCGCGTGACATCACCAAGCTGGAAGACCGCAAGTAACCCCTGTCTTGCAATAGCGTCTTAGCGACAACGGAAACGGCCTCTTGATAGAGGCCGTTTCTGTTTGTGGCGCCCTGCCGGGTCCTGCGGCGCTTGTCAGGACGCCTTCGCGGGCAAGCTCCGCTCCCACAGGACAGGGGCCAGACATAGGCATTGAGTCAGCCCCTCCTCCATAAGATGGCGCGTGCACCGCAAACCTCCGGTCAGGCACAGAACAATTGTGGGAGCGGAGCTTGCCCGCGAAGAGGCCCTGTCAGACAACACAAAGCTCAATGCCCCACCACCGGCAAACCAGCACAGTGACCGCCCAACAAAAATGCCCCGGTCTCTCGACCGGGGCATTTCGTTGCAACACAGCTTATATAGAGAAGCCTATACAACCCTTAGTGAGAAACCGCCCCACTCGCCCCCAGACCGGTCTGCGAACGCACGAACTGCGGGAAGAACAGCGCCCGCTCCTTCTCCGCCGCCACCGACTTGTCGGTAATGGAGAAGAACCAGATCCCGACGAATGCAATGGCCATCGAGAACAGCGCCGGGTACTCATACGGGAAGATCGCCTTCTCGTGATGCATGATCTGCACCCAGATGGTCGGGCCGAGGATCATCAGCCCTACCGCACTGACCAGGCCCATCCAGCCGCCGATCATCGCGCCACGGGTGGTCAGCTTCTTCCAGTACATGGAAAGCAGCAGCACCGGGAAGTTGCAGCTGGCGGCAATCGAGAACGCCAGGCCGACCATGAACGCGATGTTCTGGCTTTCGAACAGGATGCCCAGGCCGATCGCCAGCACGCCAAGGGCGATGGTGGTGATCTTCGAGACGCGGATCTCATCCTTTTCGTTGGCCTTGCCCTTCTTGATCACGCTGGCATACAGGTCATGAGACACCGCCGAGGCGCCGGCCAGGGTCAGACCGGCCACCACCGCGAGGATGGTGGCAAAGGCCACGGCCGAGATAAAGCCGAGGAAGATGTTGCCACCCACCGCGTTGGCCAGGTGCACCGCCGCCATGTTGTTGCCACCGAGCAGCGCGCCCGCCGCATCCTTGAACGCCGGATTGGTGCTGACCAGCAGGATCGCGCCAAAACCGATGATAAAGGTCAGGATATAGAAGTAGCCGATGAACCCGGTGGCGTACAACACGCTCTTGCGCGCTTCCTTCGCATCACTCACGGTGAAGAACCGCATCAGGATGTGGGGCAGCCCGGCAGTACCGAACATCAGCGCCAGGCCCAGCGAGAAGGCCGAGACCGGATCCTTCACCAGGCCGCCGGGGCTCATGATCGCTTCACCCTTGGGGTGAACCTTGACCGCTTCGGAAAACAGCATGTTGAAGTCGAAGTTGACGTGCTTCATCACCATCAGCGCCATGAACGAGGCACCGGACAGCAACAGCACCGCCTTGATGATCTGCACCCAGGTGGTGGCCAGCATGCCGCCGAACAACACATAGAGGCACATCAGGATCCCCACCAGGATCACCGCCACGTAGTAGTCCAGGCCGAACAGCAGCTGGATCAGCTTGCCGGCACCGACCATCTGGGCGATCAGGTAGAAGGACACCACCACCAGCGAACCGCAGGCCGACAGCGAGCGGATCTGGGTTTGCCCGAGGCGGTAGGACGCCACATCGGCAAAGGTGTACTTGCCCAGGTTGCGCAGGCGCTCGGCGATCAGGAACAGGATGATCGGCCAGCCCACCAGGAAGCCGATGGAGTAGATCAGGCCGTCATAACCCGAGGCATAGACCAGTGCGGAAATCCCCAGGAAGGACGCCGCCGACATATAGTCGCCGGCAATCGCCAGACCGTTCTGCAAACCGGTGATCTTGCCGCCCGCCGCGTAGTAGTCGGCAGCCGACTTGTTGCGCTTGGAGGCCCAGTAGGTGATGCACAGGGTGGCGCCGACGAACACCACGAACATCGCGATGGCCGCCACATTGAGAGGTTGCTTGTGCACTTCGCCGGTCAGGGCGTCAGCCGCCAGGACCAGGGGCGCGAAAGCCGAGCCGGCCAATACTGCCAATAGACGCCGGATCATTGTTGGGCCTCCTTGAGAATCGCGTTGTTCAGGTCGTCGAACTCGCCATTGGCGCGACGCACATAGATGGCCGTCAGGACGAACGCCGAAACGATCAGTCCGACACCCAACGGGATGCCCCAGGTGATGGAAGAGCCGGGACTGAGTTTAGCGCCCAGGATCTGTGGCCCATAGGCGATCAACAGAATGAAACCCGAGTAAAGTCCGAGCATGATCGCCGACAGTGTCCAGGCGAAGCGTTCCCGTTTCCTGACCAGCTCCTTGAAGCGGGGGCTGTTTTGAATCGAGAGGTAAATGCTGTCGTTCATTGTTTTTATCCTCGCAGCACAGATGAGATGAAACCTTTTTCACTTTAGGCGGCTGGAGAAGCGAAACCAGACGACCTTAGTATTAGAACGACATTACGGTTTCGCCAGTTTTCAGGCGAAGACGCTCTGACTCAGTGTAGGCGGTGATGACAGACACCCAGACGCAAAAAGGCCGCATGACGGAATATCATGCGGCCTTTTCGGGGTACTACGCGGGCAGGTGGGTTACTTGGTCCACTCGGCTACGCGGTCCGGGTGCTTGGCGACCCAGTCCTTGGCCGCGGCTTCCGGCTTGGCGCCGTCCTGGATCGCCAGCATGACTTCGCCGATCTCATCCTTGGAGGCCCACTGGAACTTCTTCAGGAACGCCGCCACTTCCGGCGCCTTGGCTTCCAGCTTCAAGCTGCCGATGCTGTTCACGGTTTCCGCGGCGCCATAGACGCCCTTCGGATCGTCCAGGAAGCGCAGTTTCCACTTGGCGAACATCCAGTGCGGCACCCAGCCGGTGACGACAATGGATTCGTTCTTCTTCTCGGCACGGGTCAGTTCGGCGATCATCCCCGCCCCCGAGCTGGCTTGCAGCTTGTAGTCCAGACCGTAGTCCTTGATGGCCTGGTCGGTCTTGAGCATCACGCCTGAACCGGCGTCGATGCCGACGATCTTGTTCTTGTAGGTGGTGTCAGTCTTCAGGTCGGCGATGGACTTGGCCGTGACGTACTCCGGCACGATCAGGCCGATCTTGGCGTCCTTGAAGTTGGGGCCGTAGTCGACCACCTTGTCCTTGTTCTTGGCCCAGTACTCACCGTGGGTCACGGGCAACCAGGCCGAGAGCATGGCATCGAGCTTGCCGGTAGCAACCCCTTCCCACATGATCCCGGTCGCGACGGCTTGCAGCTTGACGTCATAACCCAGTTTCTGCCTGATGATCTCGGCCGCCACGTTGGTAGTGGCCACGCTGTCAGACCAACCATCGACATAACCGATGGATACTTCCTTGGCCGCCGCACCGGCCAGGTTGGAACTGATCGCCAGTACCAGAGCGGCACCTGCGCCTAAGAGTCGTCGCATCTTCATCGTTACTTCCCCGAAATGCTGCACCCGACGACTGCCGGGCGACGTCAACGTATTGTTATAGTGCATGGCGCCCCCATCACGCCTCACCCTTGAACCCGTCCGATCATCAGCGGAGTTCTGACGCCCTGATCATCAACCCGCCTCGCCCATCGACCTGCTCTGACAGCGACCTCAAGACAACGAGAAACGACATCAGAACGCCAGCAATCGGGGGCTTGGGAAATCCCTTCATTTATTGCGCTCGAACTTTGCATGACAAAATACTGCACAGGCCCAAGGCCGGTGGAAATCCGGGTAATATGCGCGGCTTTGTTCCCATACGGCCCGACCATGTCCGCCACTGCCCGTTTCCCGCTCCTCCCGTTGTTGTTCGCCAGCCTGCTCGGACTTCTTGCACTTTGCGGCTTCTGGTATGGCCTCGGCCAGCCGGTGATCCTGCCCGATGCGGCGACCCCGACCCACAAGCTGCAATGCGCCTCCTATACGCCGTTCGCCAAGGACCAATCGCCGTTCGACCAGCCGTTCAAGCCTCGTGTCGAGCGCATGGATGCCGACCTGGCGCTGCTGGCCACCCGCTTCGAGTGCATTCGCACCTATTCCATGACCGGCCTCGAAGCCTTGCCGGACCTGGCGCGCAAACATGGCCTGAAAATGATGATCGGCGCCTGGGTCAACAGCAACCCGGTGGACACCGAGAAGGAAGTCGATGCCCTGATCGCCTCGGCCAACGCCAACGCCGATGTGGTCAGCGCGGTGATCGTCGGCAACGAAACCCTGCTGCGCAAGGAAGTCACCGGCGACCAACTGGTCAAGCTGATCCACAAGGTCAAGGCCAACGTGAAGCAGCCGGTGACCTATGCCGACGTCTGGGAATTCTGGCTCAAGCATCCGCAGGTCGCCCCGGCCGTGGACTTCCTGACCATTCACCTGCTGCCGTACTGGGAAGATGACCCTGCCGGGATCGACCGCGCGATCGAACATGTCGCCCAGGTCCGCGAGGTATTCGGCAAGCGGTTCGCCCCCAAGGACATCCTGATCGGTGAAACCGGCTGGCCGAGCGAAGGCCGCCAGCGTGAAACCGCCCTGCCGAGCCGGGTCAACGAAGCGAAGTTCATTCGCGGTTTTGTCACCCTGGCCGAGCAGAACGGTTGGCACTACAACCTGATCGAGGCCTTCGACCAACCGTGGAAACGCGGCAGCGAAGGTGCGGTCGGCGGTTACTGGGGGCTGTTCGATGCCGACCGCCAGGACAAGGGCGTGTTGGCCGGGCCGGTTTCGAACCTGCCGCAATGGCCGCTGTGGTTGGGCTTCGGTGGGGTGATATTCCTCGGTACCTTGCTGCTGGCCGGGCGAGTGCGCAATACCCGGGCGGCGCTGTTGTTGCCGCTGCTGGGGGCGCTGGCAGGTTGTTCCATAGGTGCCTGGGGCGAATTGGCGTGGGTCACCAGCCGGTTTACCAGCGAGTGGGTCTGGGCCGGCCTGCTGGAGCTGTTGAACCTGCTGGTGCTGGCCCATGCGGCACTGACCCTGGGTAGCCAGGCCGGCTGGCGCGCCGGCCTGTTCAAATCCCTGGAGCAACGCGCCGGCTGGCTGCTGGCAGGCGCGGGCTTTGCAGCGGCGGTGATGATGCTGGAGTTGGTATTCGATCCACGCTACCGCAGCTTCCCGAGCGCGGCCTTGCTGTTGCCGGCGCTGGTGTTCCTGGTACGTCCGGTGCGCGGCCCGCGTCGGGAGATGGGGCTGCTGGCTTTGATAATCGGCGCCGGTATTGCCCCGCAGCTGTACCGTGAAGGCCTGGCCAACCAGCAGGCCTGGGGCTGGGCGCTGGTCAGCGTGCTGATGGTGGCTGCGCTGTGGCGCAGTGTGCGGGTTCGTCAATAACAACACCGCAGGAGCGCAATATTACGCATAACCTGTGGGAGCGGTGCTTGCCCGCGAAGCTTTTAGCGGTATCAAGGTCCTCTTCGCGGGCAAGCACCGCTCCCACAAAAGCGTCCGCAAGCTCCACCGTTATCTCAAGCCGCCCGCACCAACCGCAACCCCGCCATCACCAGCGCAAACACTGCCAGACTGGTGTTGTACAACGCCAGCGCCGGAAACCCGGCCAGCAGCGCCAATACCGCCAAGGCCCGCCCCAAACGCCCCGGCGCGACAAAAGCCAATAGCGCCGCGACCAACGCCGTCCAGCCCAGCGCCTTGAAGTGGATCAACCAGCCCAGGTTGGAGCGCGCCTGGCACTGCCAGCGCGACGCCTCGTCCAGGCACAGCCCGACCCACTGCCCGTCCTCCATCAATCCATAACGCACGCCATAACTGGCAGCCAGCCATAACGGCAGGACAATAAGCAGCAGAACCAGCGGCAAACGGCGAGACATGGACAACTCCGATAAGCGAAAACGGCGCCCAGCATAATCGCCAGAAGCGCCTATGCAAGCGCTCGCCACACATAACTGCTCGGCAAACTGCGGCAAAGTGTATCGTGGCCAGGCAAATACCCGTCGCAACCCCATCTAAAATGCTTTTTTAGCGTCGGGACATGGCACTTCGGCAGTACCCCGATGGTCATAGCCTGCGAACCTCATTCAGTGCTTTCCTTCAAAGGGATGTAGTCATGCTCCGTTCTCTGCGCCTCGCTGCCTTTATCGGCGGTCTCATCTTGAGTGCGTCCGCCCTGGCAGTCGATGTCGACGCCGCCAGTTATGGCTACCCGCTGACCAACCCGTTTGAAGCGACCATCGCCACCACGCCACCGGCGCTGCGGCCGAAACTGCCCGACGACGACAGCATCCACCAGGCCGACTACAGCCTCAAGTTGCGCCCCGAGCGCGACTTCATCCTTCCGGACAATTTCTGGGCGGTGAAGAAACTCACCTACCGCCTGGCCCAGCAGGATCACCCGGCACCGCTGATCTTCCTGATCTCCGGCACCGGCGCACGTTATGACAGCAGCATCAACGAGTACCTGAAAAAGCTCTATTACCAGGCCGGCTACCACGTCGTGCAGCTGTCATCGCCCACCAGCTTCGACTTCATGAGTGCCGCCTCGCGCTTCGCCACCCCCGGCATCAGCCAGGAAGACGCCGAGGACATGTACCGGGTCATGCAGGCGGTACGCGCCCAACAACCGAAACTGCCGGTGACCGAGTACTACCTCACCGGCTACAGCCTCGGCGCCCTGGATGCCGCCTTCGTCAGCAAGCTGGATGAAACCCGGCGCAGCTTCAACTTCAAGAAAGTCCTGCTGCTCAACCCGCCGGTCAACCTCTACACCTCGGTCACCAACCTCGACAAACTGGTGCAGACCGAGGTCAAGGGCATCAACAACACCACCACCTTCTATGAACTGGTGCTGGGCAAGCTGACCCGCTACTTCCAGCAGAAGGGCTACATCGACCTCAACGACGCCCTGGTCTACGACTTCCAGCATTCCAAGCAGCACCTGACCAATGAACAGATGGCCATGTTGATCGGTACCACCTTCCGCTTTTCGGCGGCGGACATCGCCTTTACCTCGGACCTGATCAACCGCCGCGGCCTGATCACCCCGCCCAAGTACCCGATCAGCGAAGGCACCAGCCTGACGCCGATGTTCAAGCGCGCCCTGCAGTGTGATTTCGACTGCTACCTGACCGAACAGGTGATCCCGATGTGGCGCGCCCGCAGCGACGGCGGCAGCCTGCTGCAACTGATCGACCAGGTCAGCCTCTACGCCCTCAAGGACTACCTGCACGACAGCCCGAAAATCGCCGTGATGCACAACGCCGACGACGTCATCCTCGGCCCTGGCGACCTGGGTTTCCTGCGCAGCACCTTTGGCAATCGTCTGACGGTCTACCCCCATGGCGGCCACTGCGGCAACCTCAATTACCGCGTCAACGCCGACGCCATGCTGGAGTTCTTCCGTGGCTAAATCTCTTTTGTTGATCGCAGCCCTGCTCTGCGCAACCCCTGCCCTGGCCGACAACAGCAAGGCCCATGACACCGTGGTGCCGGATCCGGACGGTTTCTCCGAACCGCTGAAAAAGCTCAAGTTCAACCCGGGCCTGGACCAGCGTGAGTTCGAACGTTCGACCCTCAACGCCCTGAGCGTCTACGACCCGTTGGAGTCCTGGAACCGCCACGTCTATCACTTCAACTACCGCTTCGACGAGTGGGTGTTCCTGCCGGCGGTCGATGGCTACCGCTACGTCACGCCGACCTTCCTGCGCGAGGGGGTGAGCCACTTCTTCAGTAACCTGGGGGACGTTTCCAACCTGCTCAACAGCCTGTTCCAGTTCAAGGGCAAGCGCGCGCTGGAAACCACCGGGCGCCTGCTGCTCAACACCACCATCGGCGTCGCCGGCCTGTGGGACCCGGCGACCAGGATGGGCCTGCCACGCCAGACCGAAGACTTCGGCCAGACCCTGGGCTTCTATGGTGTACCGGGCGGGGCGTACCTGGTGCTGCCGTTCTTCGGGCCGTCGAACCTGCGCGATACCACGGGGCTGGTGTTCGACTTCGCCGCCGAATCACAGATCAACTTCCTCAACGTTTCCCAGGTCAGTTCCGACCACCCGGAGATCTATCTGCTGGAGGCCATCGACAAGCGCTACACCACCAGCTTCCGTTATGGCCAGTTGAACTCGCCGTTCGAATACGAGAAAGTCCGCTACGTCTACACCGAGGCGCGCAAGCTGCAGATTGCTGAATAAACCCGGACCTTGCAGGGCCTGTTCGGGATATTAAAGACTCACAGGCCTGACAAGGACATAAATATGTACCACCTGATCGCCACCGACCTGGACGGCACCCTGCTGCTACCGGATGACCGCATCGGCGACTATTCCCATGGAGTGCTCAAGCGCCTGTTGGAGGCCGGCAAGCATGTGGTTATCGCCACCGGGCGCAGCCAGCCCGATGTCGAGGCGATCCTGCGGCCCTACAACCTGAAGGTTCACCTGATCACCGCCAACGGCGCACGGGTCAGCAGTGCCTGCAAGACCCTGGACGCCAGCGAGCATCTGTCGCCGCAGGCGGTGCGAGCGCTGCTGGATGCCACCCGGCACGACCCGAACCTGGTGACCAACCTGTATGGCCAGTCCCAATGGTTCACCAATGCCGATAGCCAGTTGCTGAAGAGATTCATGCAGAACGAAGGCTTTCCTCCCACGGTAGTGACTGACGATGAGTTCCCCATCGAGGCGGTAGAGAAAGTCTTCTTTATCCACAAGGACAAGGACCATGAGGCCCTGGCGATCCTGGATGAACAGCTCAAGCGCCTGGTGGGCGATCAGGTGCACAGCACCTTTTCCTCGCCCTTCTGCCTGGAAATGATGGCCAGCAGCGTGTCCAAGGGCAGTGCCCTGAAGAAACTCGCGGACTTCCTGCAAGTGCCGCTGAGCCAGTGCATCGCATTTGGCGACGGGATGAACGATGTCGAGATGCTTTCGAGCATCGGCAAGGGGCTGGTCATGGGCACGGCTCACGCCAAGGTGTTCCAGGCCCTGCCCGGGCATGAAACCCTGGGCAGTTGCAGCGAGGAGTCGGTGGCGCGTTATCTGGCGGCGAACCTGCTAACAGCTTAATCAACAGACTGAACACGGTCCCTGTAGGAGCATGGCTTGCCAGCGAAGCCTTTGGCGGTCTTACGGGCCCCTTCGCGGGCAAGCCCTGCTCCTACAAGTTCCACGGTGCTTTCAAGATCGACATAAGACTGACTGGCCTCGAAGCAGGTCTGGGGCCTACAGCGCCGACGCCGTCTGCGCCACCAGCGAAACCTGCGGCAACCCCAGGAACCGGCACAGCTCATCGCGCTTGGCCAGCGCATCACGACGCCCCAGCTCGATCAACTCGCTGCAATAAGACGCCTCGAACAGCAGGTAACTCAGCACCCCGGCACCGCTGGTCCGGGTCGCCCCCGGCCCGCGCAGGAAAAAGCGCAACGCCGCCGGCAACTCATGACGATGGCGCGCGGCGATTTCATCGATCGGCTGGCTCGGTGCGATCACCAGCACATCCACCGGCGCCAGGCCCAGGCTGCGCGGTTGTGTCGGCAACATCCGACTGAACTGATTCAAGCGCTGCAACAACTCGATATCGCTTTCCAGGCTGTCGATAAACGTACTGTTGAGCATATGCCCGCCAATCTGCGCCAGGCTCGGTTGCTGTCCGCTATACGTCCGCTCGGTGGCGGTGTCGACACCCCGCGGGTTGCCACTGACCCCCACCACCAACACCCGGGTCGCCCCCAGATGCAGCGCCGGACTGATGGGCGCCGACTGACGCACCGCACCGTCACCGAAGTACTCCTGGTCCAGCTTGACCGGGGCAAACAGCAGCGGGATCGCCGAACTCGCCAGCAAGTGCTCCACCGTCAGCCGGGTCGGCACGCCGACCCGGCGATGGCGCAACCAGGAGTCGATAGCGCCCTTGCCCTGATAAAAGGTCACCGCCTGGCCGGACTCATAACCAAACGCGGTCACCGCCACGGCGTGCAACTGCTGTTGCTCGATGGCGTGGTCGATACCCGGAAGATGCAGTTTGTCATTGAGCAGGTCGCGCAAGGGCGAACTGTCGAGCAACGCCACCGGGACTTGCGCACCCATGCCCAGCAGGCTGTGACCGACAAAGCGGCTGGCCTGGCGTATCACACCCGGCCAATCGCTACGCAGCACCAGATGGCTGCGAAACCCTTGCCAGAATGCGGTCAGGCGCTCGATCGAGGCGGTGAAATCCATCGCCCCACTGGCCAGGCTGACCGCATTGATCGCCCCGGCCGAAGTGCCGACGATCACCGGAAAGGGATTAGGCGCCCCCTCGGGCAAGAGCTCGGCAATCGCCGCCAGCACCCCCACCTGATAGGCCGCGCGCGCGCCCCCTCCAGAGAGAATCAGGCCGGTGACCGGTTCAGCTGGGCTCATCGCGACACTCCATTAATCAGTAACATCCTGATACACCACGCCTGCCCCCCGCCGCAACACCCGGATGGTTTTATCGGCGTTTTGGATAGAGTTTGGGCTCACCCGGCGGCCGGCTCTTGAAACGGCGATGGGCCCAGAGGTACTGCTCCGGGCATTCGCGCAGCGCCACCTCGACCCATTGATTGATCCGCAGGCAGTCAACCTCTTCGGTTTCCCCTGGGAAGTCCGTCAGCGGTGGATGAATCACCAGCCGATAACCACTGCCGTCGGCCAGGCGCTGCTGGGTGAACGGCACCACCAGCGCCTTGCCCAGGCGGGCGAACTTGCTGGTGGCGGTGACGGTGGCGGCCTGGATACCGAACAGCGGCACGAACACACTCTGCTTGATCCCGTAGTCCTGGTCCGGCGCGTACCAGATCGCCCGACCGGCGCGCAGCAACTTGAGCATGCCACGCACATCGTCGCGCTCGACCGCCAGGGAATCGAGGTTGTGCCGCTCACGACCACGGCGCTGGATAAAATCGAACAGCGCATTGCTGTGCTCGCGGTACATGCCGTCGATGGTATGGCGCTGGCCGAGCAAGGCCGCGCCGATCTCCAGGGTGGTGAAATGCAGGGCCATCAGGATCACGCCCTTGCCCTCACGCTGAGCGTTCTGCAGATGTTCGAGGCCTTCGATATGAGCCAGCCGTGCCAGGCGCGGCTTGGACCACCACCAGCTCATGGCCATTTCGAAAAAGGCGATCCCGGTGGACGCGAGATTTTTCCGCAGCAGTTGGTCGCGCTCGGCGTCGGACAACGCCGGAAAACACAGTTGCAGATTACGCGCGGCAATGGTCCGTCGGTCGGCGGACACCCGATACATCACCGCCCCGAGAAAACGTCCCAGCCACAACAGGAGCCCATAGGGCAACTGGACAATCAGCCACAGCAAGCCCAACCCCAGCCATAGCAGCCAGTAGCGGGGATGAAGAAAAGCAGCTCGAAAACGCGGGCGATCCATGGGTGATTCCGGACAGACAACAAGGCCGCGCATTCTACAACGGTTCGCGGCGGCTTGCGGCCCGAGGGCGTTCTCGTTATAAGTCTCGGCACTTTTAGTGACAAGCTGCGTTATCCCGACCATGAGCCAAACCGAACTGCTAGACCAGGATCCCGTGTTCCAGCTGAAGGGCAGTATGCTCGCCATCACGGTGCTGGAGCTGGCGCAGAACAACCTCGACGCCCTCGATCGGCAACTGGCGGCCAAGGTCGCCCAGGCCCCGAACTTCTTCAGCAATACCCCACTGGTGCTGGCGCTGGACAAACTGCCGGACGGCCAGGGCCCCATCGACCTGCCCGGGCTGATGCGCGTCTGCCGCCAGCATGGCCTGCGCACCCTGGCGATCCGCGCCAACCGCATCGAAGACATTGCCGCCGCGATTGCCATTGACCTGCCGGTGCTGCCGCCGTCCGGCGCCCGCGAACGGCCGGTCGACCCGACTGAAGGCCTGGAAAAGAAAAAACCGGAAAAGCCACCCGAGCCGACCATCAAACCGACGAAGATCATCACCTCGCCGGTACGCGGCGGCCAGCAGGTCTACGCCCAGGGCGGCGACCTGGTGGTGATCTCTTCCGTCAGCCCCGGCGCGGAACTTCTCGCCGATGGCAACATCCATGTTTATGGCCCCATGCGCGGTCGCGCCCTGGCCGGCATCAAGGGCGATACCAAGGCGCGGATTTTCTGCCAGCAACTGAGTGCCGAACTGATCTCCATCGCCGGCCAGTACAAGGTTTCCGAGGATTTGCGCCGCGATCCCTTGTGGGGCACCGCTGTTCAGGTCAGCTTGTCGGGCGACGTGTTGAACATCATCCGGCTTTAACGGATACTTGCCGCCATTTCCAAAATGTCACCTTCTCGTAGCGAAAACAGCTCGAACGGTGTGGGAAATCGCGAAAGGTAAGAATAACCCGAGGCTCTTCAGACTTTTCCTCGATTTCCAACCGACGCTACACGACTACAGTTATTTTTTAGTGACGTTCTTCAGGGGCTGAAAGTCCTTTTTTCCTTTAGGGGTGATACACCTTGGCCAAGATTCTCGTGGTTACATCCGGCAAGGGTGGTGTGGGTAAGACCACCACCAGCGCCGCCATCGGTACCGGCCTCGCGCTGCGGGGCCACAAGACAGTGATCGTCGACTTCGACGTCGGCCTGCGTAACCTCGACCTGATCATGGGCTGCGAGCGTCGCGTGGTGTATGACTTCGTCAACGTCGTCCAGGGCGAAGCCAACCTGCAGCAAGCCCTGATCAAGGACAAGCGCCTGGAAAACCTCTACGTGCTGGCCGCCAGCCAGACCCGGGACAAGGACGCGCTGACCAAGGAAGGCGTGGAAAAGGTCCTGATGGCCCTCAAGGAAGATTTCGAGTTCGTCGTCTGCGACTCCCCGGCCGGTATCGAGACCGGTGCCCACCTGGCCATGTACTTCGCCGACGAAGCCATCGTCGTGACCAACCCCGAAGTGTCCTCGGTGCGTGACTCCGACCGCATGCTCGGCCTGCTGGCGAGCAAATCGCGCCGCGCCGAGAACAACGAAGAGCCGATCAAGGAACACCTGCTGCTGACCCGCTACAACCCCGAGCGCGTCAGCAACGGCGAGATGCTCGGCGTCGAAGACGTCAAGGACATCCTCGCGGTGACCCTGCTGGGCGTGATCCCCGAATCCCAGGCGGTGCTCAAGGCCTCCAACCAGGGCGTGCCGGTGATTCTCGACGACCAGAGCGATGCGGGCCAGGCCTACAGCGACGCGGTCGACCGCCTGCTGGGCAAGACCGTGGAACATCGCTTCCTCGATGTGAAGAAGAAAGGACTCTTCGAGCGCCTGTTTGGAGGCAACTAAGCAATGAACCTTTTTGACTTCTTTCGTGCCAGCAAAAAAGTAAGCACCGCGTCGGTCGCGAAAGAGCGTCTGCAGATCATCGTGGCGCACGAACGCGGCCAACGCAGCACCCCGGATTACCTGCCGGCCTTGCAGAAGGAACTGGTGGAAGTCATCCGCAAGTACGTCAATATCGGGTCCGACGACGTGCACGTGGCGCTGGAAAACCAGGGCAGCTGCTCGATCCTGGAACTCAATATCACCCTGCCCGATCGTTGATCGATCCGGCCGGAGCCACGGCGGCCCGGGACCTGGCCTTTCTGTAGGAGCGAGCTTGCTCGCGATGGACGTCAACGATAACGCGGGGCAGCTGATGCCCAGCGGTGTCTTGGCTACCATCGCGAGCAAGCTCGCTCCTACAGGAGGCTGGGCCTCGGGCCGCCGTTGGCGTTTGTTACGAGACTGTTTTAATGCCGCTGTCCAATATCCATATCCTCCATCAGGATGCCGCCGTACTGGTGGTGAACAAGCCGACCCTGTTGCTCTCCGTCCCCGGGCGGGCCGATGACAACAAGGACTGCCTGATTACCCGCCTGCAGGAAAACGGCTACCCCGAAGCCCGTATCGTCCATCGCCTGGACTGGGAAACCTCGGGGATCATCCTGCTGGCCCGCGACCCGGACAGCCACCGCGAACTGTCGCGCCAGTTCCACGACCGGGAAACCGAAAAAGCCTACACCGCACTCTGCTGGGGCCAGCCGGAACTGGACAGCGGCAGCATCGACCTGCCCCTGCGCTACGACCCGCCGACCAAGCCGCGCCATGTGGTCGACCACGAGTTCGGCAAGCACGCGCTGACCTTCTGGAAGGTCCTGGAGCGTTGCGGCGACTGGTGCCGGGTGGAACTGACCCCGATCACCGGGCGCTCACACCAACTGCGGGTGCATATGCTGTCCATCGGTCACCCATTGCTCGGTGATGGTTTGTACGCCCATCCACAGGCCCTGGCCGCCTGGCCACGACTGTGCCTGCACGCCAGCATGCTGAGCTTCACCCACCCGCAAAGCGGCGAACGCCTGCGCTTCGAGTGCCCGGCCCCCTTCTGAGTGTGTGGGAACCCTCCGCAAATACGGTAAACTCTTGGCACTGCTGTCTGGAGCTACTTATGCGCGAAGAGTTGAACCAAGGCCTGATCGACTTCCTCAAGGCCTCCCCTACCCCGTTCCATGCCACTTCCAGCCTGGTTCAGCGCCTGGAAGCGGCGGGCTACCAGCGTCTCGACGAGCGCGAGACCTGGCACACCGAGGCCAACGGTCGCTACTATGTCACCCGCAATGACTCTTCGATTGTCGCCATCAAGCTCGGCCGTGCCTCGCCGCTGCTGGGCGGCATCCGCCTGGTCGGCGCCCACACCGACAGCCCGTGCCTGCGGGTCAAGCCGCAGCCGGAACTGCAACGCCAGGGCTTCTGGCAACTGGGTGTCGAAGTCTACGGCGGCGCCCTGCTCGCCCCCTGGTTCGACCGCGACCTGTCCCTGGCCGGACGCGTGACCTTCCGCCGCGATGGCAAGGTCGAGAGCCAGCTGATCGACTTCAAGCTGCCCATCGCCATCATCCCCAACCTGGCGATCCACCTCAATCGCGAGGCCAACCAGGGCTGGGCGATCAACGCGCAGAACGAGCTGCCGCCGATCCTCGCGCAGTTCGCCGGTGATGAGCGGGTCGACTTCCGCGCCGTGCTCACCGAGCAACTGGCCCGCGAACACGGCCTCAATGCCGACGTGGTGCTCGATTACGAGCTGAGTTTCTACGACACCCAGGCCGCCGCGGTCATCGGCCTGAACGGCGACTTTATCGCCGGTGCGCGCCTGGACAACCTGCTGTCCTGCTACGCCGGCCTGCAAGCGCTGCTCACCGCCGACAGCGAGGAAACCTGTGTGCTGGTCTGCAACGACCATGAGGAAGTCGGTTCCTGCTCCGCCTGCGGCGCCGACGGCCCGATGCTGGAACAGACCCTGCGCCGCCTGCTGCCCGAAGGCGACGAGTTCGTGCGGACCATCCAGAAATCCCTGCTGGTCTCGGCGGACAATGCCCACGGCGTGCACCCCAACTATGCCGACAAACACGACGCCAACCATGGTCCCAAGCTCAATGCCGGGCCGGTGATCAAGGTCAACAGCAACCAGCGCTACGCCACCAACAGCGAAACCGCCGGGTTCTTCCGTCATCTGTGCATGGCCGAGGAAGTGCCGGTGCAAAGCTTCGTGGTGCGCAGCGACATGGGTTGCGGCTCGACCATCGGCCCGATCACCGCCAGCCACCTGGGGGTGCGTACGGTGGACATCGGCCTGCCGACCTTCGCCATGCACTCGATCCGCGAACTGGCCGGCAGCCATGACCTGGCGCACCTGGTGAAAGTCTTGAGCGCGTTCTACGCCAGCCGCGAGTTGCCATAGAACCCGAGAGCGACACAAAACCTGTAGGAGCAGGGCTTGCCCGCGAAGAACGATAACGCGGTTACCCTGATACACCGCGGCGTCCTTGCGATTCGCGAGCAAGCCCTGCTCCTACAGTTCAGCGTTATCCTCCAGGTCTGATACACACCCGCCAAACCGACCTAGACTCAAGGTATCCCCCTCGATCAGGTCGTTGTCATGATCACGCCCTTCGCTTTCCACACCATGCTGATTCCCATCCTGGGCGGCATGCTGATGTTGGCCGTCGGTTTCAACTTTCGCGAGCGCAACGCCGGGGTCCTGCTGATCTGGATCGGGATGCTGTTCATCCTCGGCACCGTGGTCTACAAGATCCTCGCCCAGTTGACCGATTAAATGCATTGGCCCCACGGCTGACGTACACTTCGTCGACCCGTATCGTCCATGGTTGACTGCCCAGTGCTTGCCCGCCTTCTCGCCTTGCCCGTCGTTGTATTCATCTGCCTGCTGAGCCTCCTGCCATCGGTCAGCGCCGACGCAGCCGGCCTGCCGAGCCTGCTGGCCAGCGCGGAAAAAACCCAGCCGGTCCCCAGCGAGCCCCTGGCGCAATCCCTGGATGAGGTAATCAAGAACCTGGAGAACGACCAGCAACGCGCCAAGCTGCTGAGCGACCTGAAGAAGCTGCGCGACAGCACCAGGAAAGCCCAACCGGCCACCGAAGAAGGCGTGCTGGGGCTGATCGGCAGCACCCTCGCCGGCTTCGAAAAACAGTTTTCCGGTGACGACAGCCCCCTCAGTCGCTGGTCGGAAGAATTCGACCTGGCCAAGGGTGAACTGATGGACCTGACGCTGCCGGCCAGCGAGTGGGTGCCGATGGTCTTCGCCTTCGCCCTGATCCTTGCGCTCTGGAGTTTCCTCGCCTGGGCCATGATCTGGCTCGGGCGCCAGGTGCGCCTGCGCTTCGGCCTCAGCGAGGAGTTGCCACAACACCCGCGCACCGTCGACCTGCTGCGCTTCGCCCTGCGCAAGCTCGGGCCCTGGCTGATCGCCCTGCTCATCACCGTGTACATGAGCTACGCCCTGCCCTCGTCCCTGGGCAAGAACCTGGCGATGGTGCTGGCCTACGCCCTGGTGGTGGGCACCTTGTTCTCGGCCATCTGCGTGATCGCCTTCTCCGTGCTCGACGGCCAGCATCGCCATCAGGCCCTGTACATCCTCCGCCGCCGGGCCTTCCGGCCGCTGTGGCTGATCGGCAGCTTCGCCGCCTTTGGCGAGGCCCTCAGCGACCCACGGATGATCGCCAGCCTCGGCAGCCACCTGGCCCACACCGCCGCGACCTTCGCCAATGTCATGGCGGCGCTGTCCACTGGACTGTTCATCGTGCGGTTCCGCCGCCCCATCGCCCACCTGATCCGCAACCAGCCGCTGTCCCGGCGCCTGAACCGCCGCGCCCTGAGCGACACCCTGGCGATCCTCGGCACCTTCTGGTTCGTCCCGGCGCTGATCCTGGTGGCGATCTCGCTGTTCGCCACCTTCATCTCCGCCGGCGACACCAGCACGGCCCTGCGCCAGTCGCTGATCTGCACCGTGCTGGTGGTGTTGTGCATGGTGATCAACGGGTTGGTGCGCCGCCACGCCCTCAAACCCCATCGCGGCCACAAGCGCCATGCCCTGTACTCCGAGCGCCTGAACAACTTCGGCTACACCCTGGTGCACCTGGCGGTGTGGCTGGTGTTTATCGAACTGGGCCTGCGGGTCTGGGGCATGTCGCTGATCGGCTTCACCGAGGGCGAGGGGCATGAGGTCAGCGTCAGGCTGTTCAGCCTCGGCGGCACGCTGATCTTCGCCTGGCTGGTGTGGATTCTCAGCGACACCGCCGTGCATCACGCCCTGACCCGTTCGCGCAAAGGCCTGGCCAATGCCCGGGCGCAGACCATGATGCCGCTGATCCGCAACGTGCTGTTCGTGGCGATCTTCATCATTGCGCTGATCGTCGCCCTGGCGAACATGGGCATGAACGTCACGCCCCTGCTGGCCGGTGCCGGTGTGATCGGTTTGGCGATCGGCTTTGGTGCGCAGTCGCTGGTGGCGGACCTGATCACCGGCCTGTTCATCATTATCGAGGACTCCCTGGCCATCGACGACTACGTCGACGTCGGCGGCCACCTCGGCACGGTGGAGGGGCTGACCATCCGCACGGTGCGGCTGCGGGATATCGACGGGATCGTCCACACCATTCCGTTCAGCGAGATCAAGAGCATCAAGAACTACTCGCGGGAGTTCGGCTACGCGATCTTCCGGGTGGCGATCCCGTTCAACATGCCCATCGACAACGCGATCAAGCTGATGCGCGATGTCGGCCAGAAGATGCGCAGCGACCCGTTGCAACGGCGCAATATCTGGTCGCCGCTGGAGATCCAGGGGGTAGAGAGTTTCGAGTCCGGCAGCGCGATCCTGCGCGCTCGGTTCAAGACCGCGCCGATCCGGCAGTGGGAAGTTTCCCGGGCCTTCAACCTGGCGCTCAAGCGCACCATGGATGAGGCCGGGCTGGATCTGGCGACGCCGCGGTTGAGTGTGCAGGTGGTGACCGCCGGTGGCGGCCCGGAAACGGAAGCCGCACCAAAATCCTGAGCGCCACGAACCTGTAGGAGCGAGCTTGCTCGCTCCTACAGGGGGGAATGGCTAAACCACATCCACCCCGACATGAATCGCATCATGTCGCCAGAACTCCAGATCGCAGTCGATCAGTCGTTCATGCTGGTCATAGTTGACCCGGGCAATGCGCAAGCCCGGGCTCCCCACCGACACCCGCAACGCCGCGGCCGCCTCGACCTGCAGTGACGTCGGCACAATCTCGAACCTGACCCGCCCGTAATGCAGGTCGTAATGCCGGGCATACAGCTCGGTGATCGACTGGTTCAAATCAAACTCCAGAATCCCCGGGAAATACTGCGGATTGAGGTAATGCTCGACATACAGCACCAGCCGCTCATCGATCCGCCGCGCCCGGCAGATCTGGATCACGCTGGACAAGGCCGGCAACTGCAACCAGTCACACACCGCCGCCGACGCCGGCTGCAAACGCGCCGAAATCACCTGGGTCGACGGCACCCGCCCCTGGGCACTGACCATTGCGTGAAAGTGGCTACGCTGCATCAGGTTATAGGCCAGGCGCGGCGGCGAAATAAACCAGCCCCGACGCTCCTCGCGATAGATCAGCCCCTGGGCCTCCAGTTGCAACAAGGCCTCACGCACGGTGATCCGGGTGGTACCGAACAACTCACTGAGTTTGCGCTCGGCGGGCAATTTGCTACCCGGTGGCAACAAGCCGTGTCCGATCTGCTCATGCAGGGCCTGACCGATGGCTGTCACCGCCTTTGGAGCCTCTTCACGCATCAACGTTACCTATCTGGACTAGACCAGCACTGTTTTAGGGCACAACCGCACGGGATCGCGGTCTCCAGTTGTAATGCCCAGCCTAGGCAATACAGATGACTGATATGTGACAAAGCGACGAAACGGTGCATGTGTACGGTCGTTCCATAATGATCAAACCCTTTAATATCAGCTAGTTAACTATGGTCTACGCTTAACGGGGTGGTCATGAACACCACCGATAAAAAACCTTGCAGGACTGATGCCGACATCAAAGTGTCATCCAGCAAGCTTAAATTGGCTCAGGTATTGCTGACCTAGACCAAACGATTCAAACCACCGCACTACTTTTTATAAAAATCGCCGCGTTGAAAACGCCCAAAGGAGCTTCGGATGAAACAGCTTTTCCTGGCATCACTGTTAGGCTCGACCATTGCCCTGTGCACCTCGGCCATGGCTGCTGGCACCGATTTGAAAGCACTGGAAACCGCCGCCAAGCAAGAAGGCGCCGTCAACAGCGTCGGCATGCCCGATGACTGGGCGAACTGGGCCGGCACCTGGAAAGACCTGAGCGACAAGTACGGCCTCAAGCACATCGACACCGACATGAGCTCGGCCCAGGAAGTGGCCAAGTTCGCCGCCGAGAAAGACAACGCCAGCGCCGATATCGGCGACGTCGGTGCCGCCTTCGGCCCGATCGCGGTCAAGCAGGGCGTGACCCAACCCTACAAGCCAAGCACCTGGGAACAGGTTCCGGCCTGGGCCAAGGATAAGGACGGCAACTGGGCACTGGCCTACACCGGCACCATCGCGTTCATCGTCAACAAGAAGCTGCTGCACGGCTCCGAAGCGCCGAAAAGCTGGTCTGACCTCAAGACCGGTAAATACAAGGTTTCCATCGGTGACGTGAGCACCGCTGCCCAGGCCGCCAACGGCGTACTGGCCGCTGCCCTGGCCAACGGTGGTGACGAGAAGAACATCCAGCCCGCGCTGCTGATGTTTGCCGAGATCGCCAAGCAAGGTCGCCTGTCGCTCGCCAACCCGACCATCGCCACCATGGAAAAGGGTGAAGTCGAAGTCGGCGTGGTCTGGGACTTCAACGGCCTGAGCTACAAGGCCAAGATGGCCAACCCGGATGACTACGTGGTGCTGATTCCATCGGACGGTTCGGTGATCTCCGGCTACACCACCATCATCAACAAATACGCCAAGCACCCGAACGCGGCCAAACTGGCGCGTGAGTACATCTTCAGCGACGCCGGCCAGATCAACCTGGCGCGCGGCAACGCCCGTCCGATCCGTGCCGAACACCTGACCCTGCCGGAAGACGTGAAGGCCAAGCTGCTGCCTAACGAGCAGTACAAGAAAGTCACGCCGATCAAAGACGCCGATGCATGGGAAAAAACTTCCAAGGCACTGCCGCAGAAGTGGCAGGAAGAAGTCATCATCAACATGCAATAACCCACAACCATTGTTCCCGCACGGTAGCGGGAACAATGGGCTCCCCTGTAGGAGCGAGCTTGCTCGCGAGGGTCGCCGGTACACCGCGGGGCATCAGGTTTCCCGCGTTATCGTTGACGTCCATCGCGAGCAAGCTCGCTCCTACCGGGGGAGGTTGATATTCCCCTTCATGACGAGGCCCGGTCTATGCCGCACAACGTTATCCTGGTCGTGCTCGATGGCCTGAACTATGAGGTCGCCCGCCATGCCATGGGCCATCTCCAGGCTTACGCAGGCGCAGGACGCGCGGCGCTGTACAAACTGGAATGCGAGTTGCCCTCGCTCTCAAGACCGCTCTACGAATGCATTCTGACCGGTGTGGCTCCGATCCGCAGCGGCATCGTGCACAACCACGTCTCGCGCCTGTCCAACCAGCGCAGCGTGTTCCATTACGCCCGCGACGCCGGCCTGACCACCGCGGCGGCGGCCTATCACTGGGTCAGCGAGCTGTACAACCGCACGCCCTTCGTCGCCGCCCGCGACCGGCATACCCGCGATGAAAACCTGGCGATCCAGCACGGCCATTTCTACTGGGTCGACCACTACCCCGATTCCCATCTGTTCGCCGATGCCGAAAGCCTGCGCCTGCAACACGCGCCGAACTTCCTGCTGGTGCACCCGATGAACATCGACGACGCCGGTCACAAGCACGGCCTCGACACCGCGCAATACCGCAACAGCGCGCGTTCCGCCGACATCATCCTGGCCGACTACCTGCAAGGCTGGCTCGACGCCGGCTATCAGGTGCTGGTGACCGCCGACCACGGCATGAACAACGACCGCTCACACAACGGCCTGCTGGCCGAAGAGCGCGAAGTGCCGCTGTTCGTCCTCGGCGATGCCTTCAGTTTCAACCCCGACGCCACGCCCCTGCAGACGCAGCTCTGCGGCACCATCTGCGAACTGCTGGGCGTCCCCCATGACAAACCTGTATGCCGGGAGTTGTTGAAGTGAATTCACTCACCCGTGGCAAATGGCTCGCCGTGCTCTGCCTGGTGCCCTTTGCCCTGTTCTTTATCGTGTTCGAGATCGCGCCGCTGGCGTGGGTGCTGATCAACAGCGTGCAGTCGGAAGACGACGGCTGGGGCCTGGCCAACTTCAGCAAGATCTTCAGCTCGAAGTTCTACCTGCAGGCGATCCAGTACAGCCTGGAAATCAGCTTCTGGTCCAGCGTGTTCGGCATGCTGATCGCCGTGCTCGGCGCCTACTCCCTGCGCCGGGTCGACTCGCGCCTGCGGGACTTCGTCAACTCATTCGCCAACATGACCAGCAACTTCGCCGGCGTACCCCTGGCCTTTGCGTTCATCATCCTGCTGGGCTTCAACGGCACCTTCACCATCATGCTGAAACAGGCCGGGATCATTCAGGATTTCAACTTGTACTCGAAAACCGGCCTGATCATTCTCTACACCTACTTCCAGATTCCCCTCGGCGTGCTGTTGCTCTACCCGGCCTTCGACGCCCTGCGCGAAGACTGGCGCGAGTCCGCCGCGCTGCTCGGCGCCGACGGCTGGCAGTTCTGGCGGCATATCGGCCTGCCGGTGCTGACCCCGGCACTGCTGGGCACCTTCGTCATCCTGCTGGCCAACGCCCTCGGCGCCTACGCCACGGTGTATGCCCTGACCACCGGCAACTTCAACGTGTTGCCGATCCGTATTGCCGCCATGGTTTCCGGCGACATCAGCCTCGACCCGAACATGGCCAGTGCCCTGGCGGTGGTGCTGGTGGGCCTGATGACCTTCGTGACCGTGATCCACCAGTGGCTGTTGAAAAGGAGCTACCATGTCGCGCGCTGAACCCGGCTCCGCCGCCCTGTACCACCGCGGGGTGGTCTACCTGCTGTTCCTGATCCTGCTGCTGCCCCTGGCCGGCACCCTGGTCTACTCCCTGGCCAGCAGTTGGTCGGCGACCATCCTGCCCGCCGGTTTCACCTTCAAGTGGTACCTGCAACTGTGGAGCGACCCGCGCTTCCTCAATGCCTTCGGCCAGTCGCTGATCGTCTGCGTCGGCTCGCTGGTGTTGTCGGTGGTGCTGATCCTGCCGTTGCTGTTCGTGGTGCACTACCACTTCCCCAAGCTCGACGCCCTGATGAACATCCTCATCCTGCTGCCCTTCGCGGTGCCGCCGGTGGTGTCCTCGGTGGGCCTGTTGCAGCTCTACGGTTCCGGGCCGTTCGCCATGGTCGGCACGCCGTGGATCCTGATCGGTTGCTACTTCACCGTGGCCTTGCCGTTCATGTACCGGGCGATCACCAACAACCTGCAAGCGATCAACCTGCGCGACCTGATGGACGCCGCCCACCTGCTCGGTGCCAGCACCTGGCAGGCAGCGTTCCTGGTGGTGCTGCCGAATCTGCGCAAGGGCCTGATGGTCGCGCTGCTGCTGTCGTTCTCCTTCCTGTTCGGCGAGTTCGTGTTCGCCAACATCCTGGTCGGTACCCGCTATGAAACCCTGCAGGTGTACCTGAACAACATGCGCAACAGCAGCGGCCATTTCACCAGCGCCCTCGTGATTTCCTATTTCCTCTTCGTTTTGGTACTCACCTGGGTCGCCAATCGTCTGAGCTCTTCACCAAAAGAGAAGGACAAAAGCCAATGAGCTTCATCAGTGTCCAGAACCTGAAAAAAACCTACGCCGGCACCACGGTGTTCAGTGATATCAACTGCGAAATCGCCAAGGGTGAATTCGTCACCCTGCTCGGCCCGTCCGGTTGCGGCAAGTCCACCCTGCTGCGTTGCATCGCCGGCCTGACCTCGGTGGACGGCGGCAAGATCCTCCTCGACGGCCAGGACATCGTCCCGCTGAGCCCGCAGAAACGCGCGATCGGCATGGTGTTCCAGAGCTACGCATTGTTCCCCAATATGACCGTGGAACAGAACGTCGCCTTCGGCCTGAAGATGCAGAAGGTCAATGCCGACGACAGCCACAAGCGCGTCATGGAAGCCCTCAGGCTGGTGGAACTGCACGACTTCGCCGCGCGCTACCCGCACCAGTTGTCCGGCGGCCAATGCCAGCGCGTGGCCCTGGCCCGCTCCCTGGTCACCCGCCCGCGCCTGCTGTTGCTCGATGAGCCGCTGTCGGCCCTCGATGCACGGATTCGCAAACACCTGCGCGAGCAGATCCGGGCGATCCAGCGCGAACTGGGCCTGACCACCATTTTCGTCACCCATGACCAGGAAGAAGCCCTGACCATGAGTGACCGGATCTTCCTGATGAACCAGGGCAAGATCGTCCAGAGCGGCGACGCCGAATCCCTCTACACCGCGCCGGTGGACGTGTTTGCCGCCGGCTTTATCGGCAACTACAACCTGCTCGACGCCGACGCGGCCAGCCGCCTGCTGCAACGGCCGATCAACAGCCGCATCGCCATTCGCCCGGAAGCCATCGAACTGCGTGCCGAGGGTGAACTGGACGCGCTGATTCGCGGTCACAGCTTGCTGGGCAACGTGATTCGTTACCGGGTCGAGGCCCGGGGCGTGGAACTGGTGGTGGACGTGCTCAACCGCTCGGCCGCCGACCTGCACCCCGAAGGCCGGCGTTTGTCGCTGTCTATCGATCCGAGTGCCCTATGTGAGGTAGCCTGATGTCCTTAGCGCGTTTGAAGAGAGAGCAGTACTGATGGCCCTGGCAATTTTTGATCTGGACGACACCCTGATCCACGGCGACTGCGCCACCCTCTGGAGCGAGCAGATGGTGCGCCTGGGTTGGGTCGACCCGGAGACGTTCATGCAGCGCAACAACGAGCTGATGGACGCCTACGGCAAGGGCGAACTGGCCATGGAAGACTACATGCTGTTCAGCCTGGAGCCGATGGCCGGGCGCACCCCGGAAGAAATCGCCCACCTGGTGGCGCCCTGGGTCGAAGACGTGATCGAGCCCTTGATCTACAGCGATGCGTGCAAGGCGATTGCCGCCCACCGCGCGGCGGGTGACCGGATCCTGGTGATCTCGGCGTCGGGCATCCACCTGGTCAAGGCGATTGCCGAGCGCGTCGGCATCGACGAAGTGCTGGGCATCGACCTCGATATCCTGCACGGCGTCTACACCGGCCACACCGTCGGCACCCTCACCTACCGCGAAGGCAAGATCGTGCGCTTGATGGAATGGCTGGATGCCGAAGGCGAGAACCTGGAAGGCGCGAGTTTCTATTCGGATTCGCGTAATGATCTGCCGTTGTTGCTCAAGGTTGATCACCCGCAGGTGGTCAATCCCGATCCGGTGCTGCGTGAGCAAGCGGAGAAGGCCGGGTGGCCGGTTCACGTCTGGAGCTGAGGCAGGGCAAGGGTTGATGCCCGTCAGTTAAACACGATCCCAAGCCCGACTGAGACGTGTGGCGAGCGGGTAAGCCCTAATGCCGTTCAGTTAAGGTCGAACACGGTCCTTGTGGGAGCAGAGCTTGCTCGCGAAGAGGCCCTTGAGGCCGCTAAAAGCTTCGCGGGCAAGCTCCGCTCCCACAGGGACGAAGGTGTTTTCAATATTCCATTTCCCTTAACTGAACGGCATCAGGGCAAGCCCGCGCGATAAAAAACTGCGTCTGCCATCAGACATGACAACCCGAACAGACCATCCGACCAACGGTGCGCATTTCCCTCCTTGACCTGTCATTTCTGACAGTAGACACCGCCCCCTATCCGCAGGTTAATACCTCCAGCATCTACGGCCTTTCTGACTTCGCAGTGCTCTCTCCTTTCAACCGGCACAAGAAGATAAACACATGAAAACCCGATACCTGATGACGGTATTTATTCTTCTGCTAGTGGGCTGTGCGCTGTCTCCGCTCCCGGAATCGAACCGCTCGCTCAACCCTGCTTATTCACGCAGTGGTGAAGAGACTGCCAGAAGCCTGACCATGGCCTATCACAATACCGCCGCCAACTGCGGAACGCCGACCACCCCGGCCTTCCTCTGCTCGGGCGTGATATTACGAATCACCACCACCAGTGACAATTTCGACCCTTGGAATCACAGCGATTTTTCACTAAAAACCGACGCGGTCTCTTTTTCTTTTTTGAGAGCCGATGCGAAACTCGCTCGCACGCCTTGGGGTGGGGCCAACGGCTTTATTTTCTACCCTTACTTCAGTACCCCCGTCGAAAAATTCAAACCTGAAGTGATCTGTTATTTCCCGCTCGACGGCGCCACATTTTATCGGGATGCGCCTGGGCAGTATGGATGCCGGGACAGCATTGTCCCTCCGCATGTTTTTCCTGACAGCACGCCGTGTCGGGAACAAAACATTATCACTGCCGAGCAGTGGGTGACCCACTATTACGGGGTCCCTCAAGATAGAACCTCGCACTCCTGTGCCTTCATAGTCGCCAATATTTTGGGCGCTGAAGCGGTACAGGCCTTCAATCAAGCCATTCGGGTACGCTCACTGATACCCACTGAAGCCTTTGCCGATCACAATGAACTGCGCATCAAAGCCTGGCCTGAGACTCAACCCGGAATATTACCGATTGAAGCCTTCTTCTATACCGACACCGGGCTGGCGAATGCACGAATCGACCAGAAGAAATTTTATGACCGAACCCGGGGTATCGTCGTCCCTATCATTCGTCTCACTTTACCCGGCACGCCCTTGGAAGACGCCACGTTTACCTACAACGTAGCGGACCAGGCAGTACTTCCTGGCACACCGAAAAAACTCGAGCCCTAGCTACCCGAGGCTTACTAACGCGGCGGGCAACTAGCTGAAATCAAGACGGAACTCCAGCGGGTGAGCCGTGGGAGCGGCCAACGCCTTCATGATCACTCCTTCAGGCTTACTCCAAGCCAGCCGAGGCAATGGGACATCCGCACGCCTATAGGAGAACGAAACGCCATTTCGCGCTATTGAACCTGGGCTCGGACTCCACCCCCCTCGACGCAGGGTGCAATTCGGTAGGGTCCGTTCTCAGCCCCCCCCTTTCGGGAGTTGGATGAACATGATGCGTGTCGAATATTATCTGGGTCACGTCATGAAAATGACATCACTTATAATCCTCACACTCGCTTTGTTATCGGGCTGTACGGTTCAGTCGCCGACGTTACCCGCGAATATTCAGAGCTATAAGGCCAATGAGCGCGCGGGCGCGGAAACCGCCCGACAGTTGACTGAGCGCTATAACGACAGGGCCGCTAATTGCGGTTCCGCCAGCTTGGCGGCCTTTCTATGCTCAGGCATTATTTTCAGGGCGACCAAAGCAGGCAGTTATCACGCCTGGGATCCAAGCCCGCCCTCTCAAATAAGCGGCGGCGTTTCGTTTTCCTACTTACGGGCCGATTCAAAATATAACAAGTTAGCCTTCGGCTACAATAATGGGTTTATTTTTTACCCTCCACTCCGGCGCCCGGAGGGAAAAGTAAATGTTCAAGTACTCTGCCTATTCCCCCTCGATGCCGACACCGACAACAGACCGAATAAGCAAGGCTGCGATTACAATACGAATATCGCCGATCCCAGCAGCAGTCGAGAGTGTCAGGACCAAGGCATCACGACCGCCGCGCAGTGGCAGGCACATTATCTAAGCGTCCCCGCAGAGCCTCGCAGACGACACCAATGTGGCTTTAATGTCAGGTCGGGGCTGGGCACAGGCGCGGTGAGCGCATTCAATGCCGGCCTGCAAGCCATGGCATTGAATGCCGCAGAGTCGTTCACCGTACAAAATGAACTGAGGCTGGCCACCTGGTCTCAGGGTATCGGAAACACGCTTCCACTCGAGGCCTTTTTCTATTTTGGCAGCGGATTGGCGACTGCACGGCATGACCAACAGGACTTTTATAACGAGACAGGGGGGCTTGTCGCCCCTATCATTTTACTCACCTTACCGACGACTCAGTCGGGCAACGCCACC
Organism: Pseudomonas gingeri; assembly: GCF_013385425.1. Taxonomy (GTDB): domain Bacteria; phylum Pseudomonadota; class Gammaproteobacteria; order Pseudomonadales; family Pseudomonadaceae; genus Aquipseudomonas; species Aquipseudomonas gingeri_D. Next base: position 222,203 of record NZ_JACAQA010000006.1, read on the forward strand.
TTTGCCTACCGAGCAGAAGATCAAGCGGTATTGCCCGGCACACCGACAAAACTCAAACCCAAGGTCCCCAAAGCCTATAACGCGGCGGGAGATCACCTGAAAATCAGCGATATCTACACCGATGACCACGTGGATGTGGAGATCCCTCAATACACGGGCATGCACGCCACCGATACCATCAGGGTGCGCTGGCAGGGCCGGGTCGGCTATAACAGTGAGATTACCGAAGTCGGTAATCCACCCGGAAAAAGATTGATCCCGATTCCTCGCCTGGAGGTCATCGACAATGTCGGCCGAACGGTCGAGGTCGGATACTCCGTCAAGGAAAAAGGAGTCGGCGATACGATAGAGTCTGAAAGACTGACACTGCATATCGACCCTCAGGCGATTCATCCGCTTCCAGCCCCCACGTACGCCGCCTCGACCTATAAGGTGGCCGTGAATTATGGCGGACAGACCGGCTATAGCGTCAGGGTTCGCTGGACAGGCACCACCACTCGCGACACTGAAACACAGGATGTGACCACCGGCCGATCCAACACCTTTGATATCCCCAGCGCCTGGATAACCGAGAACAGCGGAAAAACCGTGCTGATCAATTATTCGATCGTCCGTACGAACAGTAGCGAGCAGCGGATATTCTCTCAGGTGCTCAGGGTCAATTTTTGAATCACCTCACTCATCAAGCCCCCACCGCGTATCACGCGATGGGGGCTCCATGATGTTGAGAGACGCGAGCCTTCAGAGCGGAACCCGAAGCACCCAGGAAAACATTCGATCCCCTGTATTGTCCGAGCGTTTTATCGAATAGTTGACCAGCACGGTCTTGCCGCGATTTTCGGTGATCCAGGCATTGTCGATGGCAAAGGTATTGACTTGACCGACCACGACATTTTGTACAGCGGTGTCATGAGTGGTTACGCCCACCCAACGAACACCAACCGTATAACCGGCTTGTCCGACATTAACGAGCACGGTTGAACCCGAATAAGTAGGCGGCGGTAATGTCACGGCCTGAGGGTCGATATGCAGTGTCAATTTTTCAGACTCTATCGTATCGCCGGTCCCCTTCTCCTTGACGGAATATCCGACGTCAACCGTTCGGCCAATATTGTCGATGACCTCCATCCGCGGAATCGGGATCAGTCTTTTTCCTGGTGGGTTGCCCACAGTGGTAACCGCCCCGCTGTAGTTGACTCGACCCTCCCAACGCGGCTTGAGGGTGTCGTCTTTGTCCATCCCGGTATAGTGCGGAACTTCGACATTAACTACGTCATCCGTGTAGATATCCGCCATCCTGAGCCATTGCTCATTTCCGGTTGTTTTATAGGCCTTGAGGACTAAAGGCCGGGGCTTGGTCGGAGTGGGTAATACGGCCTGATCCGCAGCGTTATAACTGAACGTTGCATTATCTGCCTGTATCGCCGGGAGCGTCAGACGGATGATCGGTACCACCAGACCGTTAGTGCGGTCATGGTATTTTTGCTGATCAATTCGGGCATTGGCCAAGCCGCTGGTCGAACCGACCACGGTGTAGAAAAACGCTTCGATCGGCAGGACGGCAGGTTGATTCTCAGGCCAGGCCTTGATCCGAAGCTCATTGTGATCAGCAAAGGCTGTCGCCCCCAACAATCCTCTTACGCGAATGGCTTGATTGAATGCCTGCACAGCCTCTGCATTCAACTCATTTCTGACCATGAAAGAACACGAATACGCGTTCGGCCTGGCGCTTCCCGCAGGGTTTCGATAATGCGCGATCCATTCTTCGGCCGTGGTGATATTTTGCTCGCGACAAGGTCGACTGACGCCAGGGAAGGGGTAGGTAATGATACTGTCACGGCAACCGAATTGCCCCGGCGCGGTTCGATAGAAAGTTGCACCGTCCAAGGGAAAATAACAGATGACTTCAGGTCTGATTTTGTCGCTGGGCGCAGAAAAATAAGGGTAGAAAACAAGGCCATTAGTCCCTCCCCAAGGCGTGCGCACAAACTTCGTATCCGCCCTCAAAAACGAAAACGATACCGCATCCGTTTCCCTCGAAAAGTCGCTATGCTCCCAAGGATCATAATTCGGGCTGGTTTTCGTTATTCTCAAGGTCACACCCGAACACAGAAAAGCGGGCGTGGTCGACGATCCGCAATTGGCAGCGGTGTTATTGTACTGCCTTGTCAAGTTTGCAGCCGTTTCCTCACCACTCCGTTGATTAATATTCGCCGTCGTAACGTTCGTCGCCTGAAACGTAGAAGACGTGCAACCGACGAGGAAGGCGATCATCAGACCGGCCAAGTGTATTTTTCTCATTGTGAACACCCTTGTCTTCGAACAGAAGATCTGTAATGACAGAGGTCAACAACCGAGACAGGGAGAGCCCGAAGGCCCTCCCACGCTCGACAAGCGCTATTGATTGCTCGTTTAAAAGTGCAACCTCAACACCTGCGAAAACATCAGGAGATCAGTTGTACCGGTACGGTGGACCGTATAGTTAACCAGCACCGTTGTGCCCTGGTTCTCGCTGATCCAGCCAGCCGGCACATCAAACTGATAGGCCTGCCCCGTTGTCAGATCGACTTCAGGTCCGTCGTGAACGACAACACCCGTCCATCGAATCCTGATTTTGTAACCGGTCCTTATATCGGCATGGCTCACGGTGATTCTTCTGTTCGCACTGGAGTATACCGGCGCCGGTAAATTCAAAGCCTGCGCATCGATATGCAGCGTCGTGCGCACCGATTCCAGTGTCTCGCTGGTGGCGGTTTCCTTCACGCTGTAACCCACCTGGACCGAGCGACCGATATTGTCGATCACTTCCAGCCTGGGCACCCGCAGCCGCCTGGGCCCCGGGTTAGGTCCCACCGGGACAATCGCTCCGTCGTGATAGTCGACCCGACCTTCCCAACGGACCTTGAGCGTATGGATAGGGTCCATGCCGGTGTAATGCGGGACTTCGACCTCTAGGTAATCGTCATAGTAGATATCACTCATGCGGATGCGATCATTCGCCGGAGGGTTATAGGCCTTGGGTATCGACGGTCTGCGCAGATTCAGCCGTACCGTGAAACTGCGGGTGGCCGAAGGCGGAAGTCCACTGCCATAAAGCGCCTCGACATGCAGACTATGGGGGCCTGACAACAATCGATTCACCGGGTATTGCCAATTGCCATTGGCGGGAACATTAACGACACCCAGCAATTGACGGCCATCAAACACGTTGAGTCTCTCGTTACCCTGGGCCTTGCCATGCAAGGTCACGTTCGGCCATTCCGTGGTTGTGTTATTCGCAATCTCGGCCCCATTCCCGTCCTTAACGTTGTCCAGGGTCGGTGCGACACTCGCCCGAACGGTAAAACGCCGTTCGGACGACTCCGCGCCGGTGCCGTAAAGCGCCTTGGCCTTGAGGATATAGAGCTTGTAGGCAAGCCCGCTGATCACCACGCGCCAGATACCGGTAGTGGGATCCGCCGTGGCCGGTATGCTGATGGGAACGGGGTTGCCGGTATCGTAGAGTTGGATCTGCTCGCCCTTGATCGCCGTACCGATGACGGTGACGCTCGTTTCACTCGTGCTCCCGCCCGGTGCAATGCTGCCCTTGGAGTCACGGATATCGCTGATGATCGGTTCACCCCCAGAGGTCGCACCGATGGTCAGCTCACGTACCAGCGAGCGTTGAATCGGAGAGCCCGTACGCTTGATGTAATAGTCGGTGTTTACCGTGCCGTTCAAGTTACCGATCACATACTGAAACGGTACGATAAAGGGGTAGGGTCTACCGGCCGAGCCTGAGCTGAGCGGAGGTGTCTCTTGATCCGGTGCACTGATGAGCGAACCCCTCCAGCGCAACCCGATAATGTCATTCACCAGCGTGCCCGTATAAGGCGCCTCGACATCGGCCCCGATGCTCGGATTCACATCGTCCGGATTCAGGACATCGTTATTGGCCTGGATAACGTCGGGTTTGTCCAGGTCGGGCTGACCGCTACCGACGGACAAGGTCAACTCCTGTGATTTACGTTGGCTATTGATCCAGTAGTAGACGGTGAGTGAACCGCCATCGAGTCGCTTGATTTCATTCTTGTCCACATTACGCAGGACCGGATCGCCATTCGATTCATTACTCACATAGGCGTTAATGTCGAAACCAGTGGGGTTGTTGCTGGCGTCAAGTCCTTCAAACACGATGTAGAGGTGATCCCCGGGCTGGCGCCCTGGGTAATAGGGCACTGAAATGGTGTAGAAATTCAGGTCCGGGTCCAGCACGCTGCCACTCGCTTCCACAAAACTCGGGCGTTCGGGCAAGGCAATATCACCCACCACCGTGACGTTGGCGCTTTTCGACGGGTGATCCGCCGTACCGCTCCTGATCCGTACGTAAGACACCGACGCCCGTCCCTTGGCAATCGCCTCCACGTATTCGTAGGGGATGGGAAAGTCGTACTGGAAAGGGATGAATTCGACGGTCCTGTCGAGAGGGCCGACGATCACCGGCGTATTGCCCTGGGCCGGTGTGCCGACCCAGGTCAGGCGCAGGGTATCGCCGACGGCATGATCGGTTGCATTGACGTACACCCGGCAAATGACATCGGCCCCCGCCAACTGTTCGAGGTCAATCTCTCGGACGGGACGATCGTTGACCAACACCTGCGGCGCATCGAGGCGGTTGCCGCCCACGTCGACCTGCACGGTGGTAATCACGGACCAGGGTTCACGCTCATCGGGATAGTTTTTGCAGACATCCACCACCTGATAAGCGATGTCGATCTGGCCGTCTAGAGCGTCCTCGATGACCGTTCTGTCGACATGGATCGGGATATCCGTGTCCACCTCGTCCGGTTGGACGGTGTGCTCCACAATGGCTCGCCCCCAGGCCAGGCG
>NZ_JACAQA010000059.1 GCF_013385425.1 Pseudomonas gingeri
GGCAGTTACTGGTGACCTGGTTGAGTGAGGCTAGGATGGCAGGAGCCCGAAAAATTATGGCCTGCCAGGAAGTTGGTCTCTCGCTCAGAACCGTGCAGCGCTGGACTGAAACCGAGGCTGTTCAGGCGGACGCCCGAACGACCACGGCACGGCCCAAGCCGCGCAATGCGCTAAGCGAGGTCGAACGACAAGCGATCATGGCGCTGTGCAACAGCCCGGGCTACGCCCATTTGCCGCCCAGCCAGATCGTGCCGAGGCTGGCCGACCAACAGCGCTATCTGGCGTCGGAAGCGACGTTTTATCGGGTGCTGCGTGCGGCGGGTCAGCAACAGCATCGTGGTCGGAGCCAGCGTCCCCGGCGCCACGCCGCACCGACGACTCACGCGGCCCAAGGCCCCAACCAGGTGTGGTCGTGGGACATCACCTACCTGCCGTCTCCGGTACGCGGTCAGTATTTTTGTGTTTTCAAAAAGCTGAAAACGTCCACAAAGTGTCCACACGTAAAAAATCCAAGGCTTCTTTCTGATCGATTTCGAGCGAGTCGGGACCGAATACCTAGAAAGAGATTGAGACGGCTGCGCACCTGGCGCGAGAAGGTTCAGGCGTGGACTTCGCGATCCAGGACATCAGAAACCCACTGATTGATGCTCTTGTGAGCCAATTGCGCCTTGACAGCCACTGTGGCGTGAAGCGCCGGAGCCAGTCGCAGGCTCAGATTTCCAGAGTAGGGCTTCTGTGGAGCACGACCGAGCTTGGCGCAAGTGTCGAGGTAATCGACGACAGCCTCTTCAAACGCTGCTCGAAGCTCCTGAACCGACTCACCATGGAATCCAACGATATCTTTAATGCCTGCGATGTGACCGACAAAAAGGCCGTCCTCTTCGCTGTACTCGATTCGGGCGGCATAGCCCTGGTAATTCATCACGTTCATGGGGTAACTCCTGCTTGTTCAAGGAAAGCCCGAGCATCACGAACCTGGTAAGGCTTTGCTTCTTTATCGGGGTGTGGTCGGTGGAAGGTTCCGACCGCATCGTTCAGTTCAAATCGTACTCGCGACCCATTGCCTTCAATGGTTTTGGCGCCGACGGCACCAAACAGCGATTCGATACGAGCCCATTCCAGCGTGGCCGGAGTGGGCTTCGAGAAGACGGCCTTCAGGGTGCTGAGCTGCTTGTTATTCATGGTATTACACTATGATACCGTACGCGATAGGGCAGCCATTCAATACTGATTGAGTAGAGCCAAGCGTGGCTTTGGCCTATCTGGAGGGGTTAAGCCTGGATCTGGCCACGATAGCGTCCACAAAACGTCCACACCTGAGAAAAATATTTTCTACTCATTTCTAAAACGGCCCCGAAAATATTGATCCTCGTGGGTCTCACCCGATAGATGGCTCGCTGCTTGAACCTGTATGTGGATTCCATGACCATCCAGCCCCCCATTCCAGAACACACGGACTCAATCAATCGAACAACTACCTATGTATATGCGTACTCGGAGGGACGTCTCCCAAGGCGACATGACGAGAAACGGCCGTCCAAAAAAACTAATATTTCCTACTTGTTTTGGTCGTGGGAGAATGTTGTGTGCGCTCGCTGCTGGGTCTACATTTCTGTGGTCGCTGCAAATTCAGCGATGCGGGTTTCGCAGCCCGGTAGATGAGCTAGCGCACAGCGCCGCGTCAGCGGTTTTTTTATGTCCGCGTTATGGCGGGCTGTGCGCAGGAGGCTTATGCCTGCCGGTTGTCCTAGCTCACCGGTCTGCGAACCTGCGTACAGTTCGCCACCCTTGTTTCGCAGCAAGTGTGGTGATCTCCTAAACTGAGCCAGGAGATGTCATCGCCAATGTAAAACT
>NZ_JACAQA010000060.1 GCF_013385425.1 Pseudomonas gingeri
TGGGGTTTATGGGGCGCTTACGAACCACTTGATCAGGTGTCAGCGATGCGCAGCCGGTGCTGAGCAGCAGCGACATCAGCATGAAACTGGGCATTGTCAGTCTGAGAGCTGCTGTACGGCCTGCTGAGCAAATCGTTTTGGGCGAGGGCATCGGATTTTTCCTGTGAGGCTTTGGCATCGATAGCGGCCACGGCTTGCTCGGCGGCCTGTTGTTTTTCCACTGCCTGGCGCGCCTGCGCGGCACCAGCGGTGACTATTCTGGTCAAGTCGGCTTGGTAGGCATCGTCCTGGCTTGCCAGCCTCTTGCCGTAGGCATTGGCCTGCCACTGCCACTGCCATGCACCTGCCGCCCCCGCGCCGATCAGTGCCAGTGCGAGCACCAGGTATCCCAGCAGCTTTGCGACTTGTGCGTTCATGCTAGTACCTGCTGTGCGGTTGCATACAGGGCCTAGCGGTCAGCAGCGCCGTTGGGAGATAGCGTCGAAGCTGCCTGCGTCGGCCAGGGTGTTGAGCCCATTGGTCGCCCAGTACCAGGCTGCCGACAATGCCGCGTACTGCGGCTTGGCCAGAAGGTCCGGGTTGCCGATCAGGTCCACACCCACGGCATCGCCGCACGCCTGGTAGTTCGCCCGGCCGGTGATCTGAATCAGGCCACGCCCGCGGTAGTTCCAGCCGTCGCCCGACTGGGTGTTTCCCAGGTGCTTCAGTCCCCATGACCTGCCATAGATGCAATTGGCAATAGCCTGCGAATTCGCTCGCTGAGCAGTCGTGTACCCATAGCTGTTGGCATCGTCAACGCTGATGCGATCCCGACTGAAAAGTGAGATCAGCGCGGCGGCTGAATAGTAGGTGCTCTCCACGACCTTATTGAGCTTGCCGGACTCGTGCCCGATCTGCGCCAGGAGCGCAGCGACTCGCTGAGTGCCAACGATCTGAAACTGCTGTGTGGCTGTGTTGAGCATAGGAACAAAAACGCCGTAAGCGCGCCATGAAACCCA
>NZ_JACAQA010000061.1 GCF_013385425.1 Pseudomonas gingeri
CGGGATCAGTTGACCACTACAGAGAGCACGAGACTTGCAATACGCATGTGGAATCCTTTGTGAAGTATTTCGGCCATTTCCTATGAGGTCGCTCGCATGCCTTGCAACAGCCCCGAGTTGATTCGGGCTCGCCAGCGCTAGGAGGCCCAGATTCTATCCACACCGCCACCAGCAGTCTCTAGTCCTGCCGCATTTTAGGTGGCGTAGGGTAAGCGTAGGGGGAATACATCTTGACCGCTCTCAAGTCAATCGGCTGGCCACGGAGTATAATTGGGGGACGGTTGCTGAAATAACGCCTCCGTAGCCTAACGGCAAAGCTACGGAGGAGGGAACTTCAATCAGTCTTGTGCGTCAATCGCCCAAGTCACCCATGGCGGTGGTATTGAAGCCGCCATCCACGTACAAAATCTCACCGCTGATACCGGATGCCAGGTCGGAGCACAGGAAAGCGCCAGCGTTACCGACTTCCTCGATGGTCACATTGCGGCGCAGCGGGGTCTGGGCTTCGTTGGCGGCCAGCATCTTGCGAAAGTTCTTGATACCGGAGGCGGCGAGGGTGCGGATCGGACCCGCTGACACGGCATTGACCCGGGTACCTTCCGGGCCAAGGCTGCTGGCCAGGTAGCGGACGCCGGCTTCCAGGCTGGCCTTGGCCATGCCCATGACGTTGTAGTTGGGCATGGTTCGTTCTGCGCCCAAATAGGACAATGTCAGCAGGCTGCCATTGCGGCCTTTCATCAAGGGACGCCCAGCTTTTGCCAGGGCTACGAAGCTGTACGCGCTGATGTCGTGGGCAATGCGGAAGCCATCACGGGTGGTGGCTTCAGTGAAGTCGCCCTCAAGCTGGTCGCTGGGGGCGAAGCCCACGGAATGGACGATGCAGTCTAGCCCGTCCCATTGCTGGCCTAGTTTCTCGAAGACCAGGGCGATGTCCTCATCGCGGGCCACGTCGCAGGGGAAGCACAATGTAGGGCTTGAACCCCACTCAGCGGCAAACTCTTCCACGCGGCCTTTGAGCTTTTCGTTCTGGTAGGTGAAGGCCAGTTCGGCGCCTTCGCGATGCATGGCCGCGGCAATACCCGAGGCGATGGACAACTTGCTGGCGACACCGACGATCAGGACGCGCTTGCCTGTTAGAAATCCCATGTATTGCTCCTTAATATCTAGCTTTCCATTGCCGCTGTCAGTCGCCTTCGACAGGCGTTGAGCAATGGCATATTTTCAGACACATGATGCACTCATGCCTCTGTTCGGCCGCTGAAACACCAGGAGGCAGCGTGCCGGTTTTCGTGTTCGGCTTATGGCCGTCCCAGTGAGGCGGCCATGAAGCGAGAGTGGGAAAAGTCGTAATACGACGAAGGGAGTTGGCACTGAGTTACATGCCTGGGGCCAATGAGCCAGCTCAAGGGGGCTTGGCCATCAACGAGTAAGCCATATGAGATTCTTGAGACGATGACTCTGCGTTTTAGCTACGTGTGGCTGCTGCCACTGCTTGAAAAGCCGTACGAGTCCGTAAAGCTGGACCTTGCTGCTGCCCTATCTGCTCTGGAAATTAAAAGGCCATTTCCAGCAGAGATCTCGCTGCATGAGTTGCTTGTCACGGCGCTGGACTCTGACTCTGAGTACTGGCTTCGGCTGGCGATCAAATGGTTGGACGAAGGGTTTCCTGTTGATCACAACCTGTCCGAAATACTGCTTCAGTGCTCCTCTCGGAAAACGCTCTCGCAGTCCATACGGCACAAAGCTTTCGGTTTCGCTCGACGCTGGCAAAAGCTGAATGATCATGCCCAGCACTCAGGTTAAGCCGCTCGCTGAAAACCTGCGCACCTGCAGCTTCTGCGTCGGCTTTGAGTCGAGTCCGCCGGCTGCTCGGTAGGTGGCTTTTGACCACGAGTGATTGGTCAAGCCCCAGCGGTATCGACGATCCCAGACACAGGCAGATCGGGCAGGTAAGCTTGGCCATTACGGTTGCACTTTTAGAGGCTGACTGGGCTACCAGTGGACTCAGGTGCGTGGGGATTTTTGTTTACCTTATGAGGTTTCATGGACTGTTCTTTTGACGAATTGATCGACAGGGCGATGTATTTGGGTGTGCATCAGATTGCCTACCCCATTGATATTTTCGGCATGGCCAGGCTGTTGGCAGAGCACGCATCAGACGATGCAGACTTTGAAAAAGTACTCTTGCTGGTCTCAGACCAGGAGAACCATTTCACGCGCTGGGCCGCCATACGAACCATTGTGATCATGGGGCCTGAAGCGCTGGCTAAAGCCCGCGATACGCTGAGCGTCCGGGTGGCGCTTGAGGAATTTCCTCTCGCTCGGCAGGAACTACAAAACGCCCTTTTTACGCCATCAGCGTGACAGACACGATCCTCTCTGAGGCTGTTGATGATGTATTCGCCCTCGGCAGTCCATCTGCTGCACCTGCTCGGTATCCCGCTGGAATGGGTAACGGCTCGCCACCTTCAAGAGCACGCCGAGGCAACCCAACTTGAAACGGCGGAGCGGGGCGCTGATGGGTAGGCGTCCAGTCAATACACCTTCCGAACTCCAGCATTAAGCGATGGTGTCTGCGTATTTTTGAACCGACGCCTGATTTCTGGACGGCCTGTGTCACCACCGGAGTCGGCGGTGACACTTCTGACAGGCTAAAAGCGGTGGGGGCTCGAGCAAATACTTAACGTTGTAGCCGGGATTCTTTGATCACTACAGAGTCGGACGTTTGGAACGGACTGGAACATCCCTTACGCGCAGGACCGTTGTCGGCGTGACGATATGCCAGGCGCGGCGGATCGACTCCGAAACTTACACCAGCTCTTTCACCATAGGAACACAAGCCAGTTGAAGCCCGGAGGGTGAATGGTAAATCGCAGGGGCATCACCAACGAAACCGCATCGCCGGTAAAACTCTGCAGCGTTCAAAGTCGCGTCCAGGTTGACTTTCTCCAGCCCCAAGTCGCGAGCCAGGTGTTCAAGGTGGTCCAGGACCTTCATGCCTATGCCCTGCTGCATAAAGCTTGGGAGTACAAAGATCGCGCCGATTTCACTTTTCTCCAGATCAAGCATGCCTGTCGCCACGGGGGTACCCCGAATACATCCCAGATAGAAGTGCTTTTCCATCAGTTCGCTATACCCATTCTCAGGCGATCCTGCTGTCCAGGCCAGTATCTGCTCTGTGGTATAGGCGCCGACGCATTGGTGCCGTATCGCTAGAAGGCGAATGTCGAATGCTGTTTGGGAGTCGCTTTGCGTTGCTCGTCTAATCGTGAACATGTTTATTCTCCGTTAGCCAGAGGCGGACGGAAAACTAAAAAGCCCCGTCCATTTTCTGGCGGGGCCTTGGGGTAATTACGTCATGTTTTAAGCGCGCATAACCTCATGGCCCGCCAGAAGCGGTCATCAAGGTGCACATCATGTTCATGCTGGGTGTATGGATCATAGTCAGATGGTCTTCTGGATGATCAGATTTGTCAATCTTGGGGCGGAGTCAAGGTTCAGCCCTGAGCGCAATAGCGGTAACGACCCGTGCTACGCATTGGGTCGCTGATACAGATAGCGTTGCTGTTATCTAGTCCACTTCCTGAAAACGGGGAAACAATACATGGGTTTCCTGGATGTGGAAGCCACTCAGCAGCCTCGGTCCTGTGTCGAAGGTGGGCGTTGAGCCGTCGTCCAGGCAACCCAGGCTCTTCAGCAGTAGCGACATGCTGCCAGGCATCACTGGCCAGAGTGCGAGCGCACCAAGTCGCAACGCATCCAGGCAGGAGTATAGAATCTCCCCGACACGCTGTTTGTTCTCGGGCTGTTTGATCAGCCGGTAAGGCTCCGTTAGGTTCACGTATTGGTCGATGGCGCGAAAGATCGTCAATGCTGATGCGATCATCTTACGAAGGCGTTGGCAGCACGAATATCGAGTTATCGGCGTTTTTCAAGGTAGTTGTCGCGTCACCGTCTAACTATGCTGCTCTTTTCTCAAGCGGCTGCTCCCGATCCGGGTTCAACAGCACCGTACCCATCGGCTCCTAGTTTCGCGTCTGTCCAGACCAGTGTTCCGGGCTTTTCTCCCGGGCTTGCTCGTACAGCTCATGACGCCGAGCCAGGATCTGATGATCCTGACCACGGTGCCGTTCGGCCGGGGGTCACGAAGCGGATTCGGCTGTGCCGGTGCTCGTGGTTATACCAACGCATAAAATCCATGACCCAGGCGCGTGCGGCGTCCAGGCTGGCAAAGCCATCTGCCGGCCATTGCGGGCAGTATTTCAACGTCCGAAACAGTGATTCCGAGTACGGGTTGTCATTGCTCACTCGCGGTCGGCCACGTGACGGCGTGATGCCCAGCTCATGCATTTTGCTCAACAGCGTCAGCGATTTCATCGGGGCCCCATTGTCCGAGTGCAGCACCAGTGGCTCGTGCAAACACTGCTCGCCGATCGCGCTACGTTGCAGTAGCGCAGCCACCTTCTCGCCGCTTTCCTCTTCGTAAACCTCCCAGCCCACGGCCTTGCGGCTGTAAATATCCTCGATCAGGTACAGGTAGTAATACTGACCGCGTACCGGAGACGGCAGGTAGGTGATGTCCCACGACCACACCTGGTTGGGGCCTTGGGCCGCGTGAGTCGTCAGTGCTGCGTGGCGCCGGGGACGCTGGCTACGACCACGATGCTGTTGCTGACCCGCCGCACGCCGCACCCGATAAAACGTCGCTTCCGACGCCAGATAGCGCTGTTGGTCGGCCAGCCTCGGCACGATCTGGTTGGGCGGCAAATGGGCGTAGCCCGGGCTGTTGCACAGCTCCATGATCGCTTGTCGTTCGACCTCGCTTAGCGCATTGCGCGGCTTGGGCCGTGCCGTGGTCGTTCGGGCGTCCGCCTGAACAACCTCGGTTTCAGTCCAGCGCTGCACGGTTCTGAGCGAGAGACCAACTTCCTGGCAGGCCATAATTTTTCGGGCGCCGGCCATCCGAGCCTCACTTAACCAGGTCACCAGTAACTGCC
>NZ_JACAQA010000062.1 GCF_013385425.1 Pseudomonas gingeri
TCATGAAAGCATTCCTGCGTAGCATGTTTCGCCGAAGAGGCGGCGAGACCTACAACCCAGAAGTTATTAACCGGCAGATGAAATACGGCGTCTACTGTCAGAAATGACAGGTCGGGCAGGTTATCCGACAGGTGGAAGATGTCATCGGCGCTATGGCGCGGATTTCGTCGCACGATGGCTGCGACCTGATGGATGTGCTGGGGTGGCGGCTGCGGGTTTGACTGCTGAAGAGGTGCAATGAAGCAGTCAGGTCAAAACCAGGCTGACGAAAAATGAAAGGGGGGAGCAAAGCTCCCCCCTTTATGACCCAAATAAATCGGTCACCTTTTCCCGTCCGTTGGCGCTAGGGCGGGCCAGAATTTTCAATACACGTCAAATGACCATATATTCTCACCGTCCTGGCCGAGGATTGTCACAACCTTGATCTCGAAGTGGCCTCGATTGAAGCTCTGGACGCCTCCTTTGGTGAGCTTGAAGTTGGTTGAGTCTCCTTCGTCATTCTGATATTGCCACGCCGCCCATTCGCCGCCGTTACTGCGTAAATAGGCTGTGCCGCTGATAGCTACGTTACCGCGCCGGCCGGTTATGAACGTCGGGGGACCTTGAAATGGCCATGGGGTGCTACCGCCGTTCGCAACCGCGCGACCGTTGGTGAAACCGGTGATAACGGGACGGATGAGAGGCAGTATCTTAATACGCCAAGCATTGGACTCTGGGTTATTGCCATACATCGCCTTGGCGGTGAGTAGGTGGTCCTCCGGAGTGAGTGGACCCACCAGTCGATTCCAGTTGCCGTCGCCGTCGACGTCGACGTCGGTTATATAGGTGGTATGGTCGAAGACTTGGAGATGCTCGTTCTTCTGGGCCGTGCCATACAGGATGAAGGTGGTCGCGTAAGTATCACTACCGTTGGGGATTACAGCATTATTGGTGGGATCCCGGACCGTGGTGATGCTCGGTGCCAGCAATACAACAGTCTTGACGGTATAGGTGCGCAGCGGAAAGACGGTGGCGGCATCCCCCGAGGTGGAACCGTTGAATTTGATCTTGAGTTCCACCGTCAACGGGGTGTTGTCTCCCAGTTCTTCCAACTGTGCGCGTGGGATGTTTTTTGAAAGTCCGTTGGGTACTTCCGTCGGAATCACTTCCGACGCAGTGTACAGGGTGATGATGTGATCACTGCCATTGGCCTTTTTACCCAGGCAGCGCAGCCAGACTCTTTGCCCCGCCGCGATACCAGGCCATGGGCTCACCTTGACGGTGGCATCGCCCGCGAAGGTGCTCAGGTCGAGGGTCGCGCCGGTGCCATTGTTTTCGGCTTGCTGGATATAAGGTTTGTTCTGATCGGTCAGGGTAATGACGGTAAACGTCCAGGCCCCTGACACCGGTTCGCTGCCATATTTGGCCTTGGCGGTGAAGCTGTGGGGACCGGGTGCCACGGCGATGGGCGTGGTGGTGGTCCAGGTGCCACCGGTGGCGACGAAGGTGCCCTTGGGTGGTGGGGTGTCGTTGTCGAAGAGGTCAATACTGAATCCAGGGCTGGCGCGGCCAGTCAGAACCACCGAGGTGGCGGCGGTGACACCGCCGTTGGGGATGGCAGGGGTGGCGCTTTCGCTGACCGCTGTGATGGTCGGTGTTGCAGAGGCCTGCACGTTGAAGCCTTTGGCCGCCGAATCGGGCACGCCAGCGCCGTACAGCGCTCTGGCCTTGATGCTGTAGGCCTTGACGGTCAGCCCTGTGAGGGGAGTGGACCAGTTCGTGCTGTTGGTAGGAACCCTGAACGGGTTGCCAATATTGGCTGGACCGTCCAGCAACTGGATCTGTTGACCCTTGCTGCCCGTGCCGGTGACGGTGACACTGGTCTCGACAGTGGTCCCGTCGACAACAGAGCCCTGGGAGTCGCGGATATCGGTAAGGGTCGGGACAACCACCTCGACCACGGTTAAAAGGCGCACGTTTGAGAACACCGGACTGACAGGATAGGACGCCTTGGCATACAGACGGCGTGAACCGATATCGACGGTTATGTCTTTTGTCCAGATACCCGTGTTTGCATTGGCTGTCGCGTCGCCCTTGAGAGCCGCACCGTTTCCAGTCCCCTCGTAAATCTCGACTTTTTGCCCCTTGCTTGCTGTACCCGTGAGCTTCAATGTGAGGCTGACTGTCGTGGTGCCGTCCGGAATTTCAACTTCGCCGGCGTCTTTGACGCTGTCGAGGGTCGGAGTGATCAGTTCGATGGCCCTGACGGTATAGGCGCGCAGCGGGAAGGCGGTGGCGGCATCCTCCGAGCTGGAACCGTTGAATTTGATCTTGAGTTGCACCGTTAACGGGGTGCTGTCTCCCAGCTCTTCCAACTGCGCGCGTGGGATGTTTTTTGAAAGTCCGTTGGGTACTTCCGTCGGAATCACTTCCGACGCCGTGTACAGGGTGATGATGTGATCACTGCCATTGGCCTTTTTACCCAGGCAGCGCAGCCAGACTCTTTGCCCCGCCGCGATACCAGGCCATGGGCTCACCTTGACGGTGGCATCGCCCGCGAAGGTGCCCAGGTCGAGGGTCGCGCCGGTGCCATTGTTCTCGGCTTGCTGGATATAAGGTTTGTTCTGATCGGTCAGGGTAATGACGGTAAACGTCCAGGCCTCTGACACCGGTTCGCTGCCATATTTGGCCTTGGCGGTGAAGCTGTGGGGACCGGGTGCCACGGCGATGGGCGTGGTGGTGGTCCAGGTGCCACCGGTGGCGACGAAGGTGCCCTTGGGTGGTGGGGTGTCGTTGTCGAAGAGGTCAATACTGAATCCAGGGCTGGCGCGGCCAGTCAGGACCACCGAGGTGGCAGCGGTGACACCGCCGTTGGGGATGGCAGGGGTGGCGCTTTCGCTGACCGCTGTGATGGTCGGTGTTGCAGAGGCCTGCACGTTGAAGCCTTTGGCCGCCGAATCGGGCACGCCAGTGCCGTACAGCGCTCTTGCCTTGATGTTGTAGGCCTTGGTGGTCAGTCCCGTGAGGGGCGCGGTCCAGGCGGTGGTGCCGAAAGGAATGTCGATCGGACCGCCAATGGCGTTGTCTCCGTCCATCAATTGGATCTGTTGACCGCTGCTGCCCGTGCCGATGACAGTGACGCTGGTCTCGGTAGTGGTCCCACCGACCACCGAGCCCTTGGAGTCGACGATATCGACAATGGTCGGGGTGACCACGGCGGTGACGATAAAGGCTTTCATCGCCGAGTCGGGTAGGCCTGTGCCGTACAGCGCTTGTGCCCTGATGTTGTAGACCATGGGAGCCAAGTTTGTGAGGATAGCGCTCCAGTTCGTGCTGTTGTCAGGAATCCCGACCGGATTGCCAATGGGGCCCGTTACGTTCATGAGCTGAATCTGTCGACCGCTGCTGCCGGTGCCAGTGACGGTGACGCTGGTTTCGACAGTGGTCCCGCCGACCACAGTGCCCTTGGAGTCGGTGATATCGGTCAGGGTTGGTGCCACCAGTGCAACAGTCTTGAGGGTATAGGTGCGCAGCGGAAAATCGACCGCGTTGGCCTGGGTCGAGCTACGATCAAAGGTCACTTGCAGCACGACATTCAGTGGCGAACCATCACGCAACTTCTCCAGTTCGCTACGCAACAGCTCCTCGGACAATCCGTCCGTCATTTGCGGGGCACCGATTATGGAAGCCGTGTAGAGGGTGATGGTATAGCGCGAGTTGTCAATCGCCGTCCCCTCGACGCGCAGCCAGACGCGCTGACCGGCGGCGATCAGCGGCCACGGTGCCACGGTGACCCGCGCATCGCCGATAAAGGTCGACAGATCCAGTTCACTGCCAATGCCGCCTTGCGCGGCCTGGGGAATCAGCGGCATGGGCAGACTGATGTCGGGTATCGCCTGCACGTTCAGCGTCAATGCACGGGACGGCTCGGATTCGCTGCCGCCGCTAGGGGTTACGGTGTAAGTGACCGTCACCGACCGGTCCAGGTTGTAGGCGAGGACCGAAACCGGAAGAGGGATCTCTCGGCTGCTCGGCAGCGCTAGCAGCGGGGTGGTGTACGAACCACCGCCAGGTGCGCCGGCCCAGGTCACTCGGACCTGATCACCGGGTTGGATGCCGTAATTCGGAATGACCACGGTCAGGTCATCCTTGGCCGCCACCGGATTGAGTTGCTGGTTGGGCGATACTCCGGTGGCCTGTTTGACGCTGGGGGCGGCCAGGTCCATGGGCGTGCCGATATACATCGGCAGGACCTCCGAGGGACTGATCCTTCCCGTCACACGGGTCACCCAATAGGAGGCCTTCACGGTGCCCCCCTCGTTATTCTTGACCAGATCAAAATGGATGGAGAAGGGGATGTCCGAATTCTCGTTGATTTCAGTGACCGGGGCAGAGTCGATTTTTATCCCGGTTCGCGAGCCGTTCCAGACATAGTGCACCTCATCACCGCGAATCTGATCGGTATATTGCCGGACAATCAGCCGGGTACCGTTGGGTACATCCGCGGGGTCGAGAACGCCGCCCTGTTCGCGTTCGACCACCGGAGGAGGCAGCTCGGCGACGGGCTCGCCGATGTTCAGCAGGTCGGCATGCAGGGACTGGCGACTGACGACTTCGCGAGCCTCCGTATCGCGCAGCAGCAGATAGAAGAGCTCCAATGTGCCGCCATCGATGGCGCGCAGATGCTCCCCGTCGACCGAGATGTAGAGCGACTCTTTGTCCCTCTCTTCGCCATCGCTGATCAGGCGAGGGGGAAGGGTTGGCAAGTAAATCTGGGGGCCTCGCGTGCCGAGCCACTTCAGGTCGATGACTTGCCCTTTGGTCATGCTTTCATCCCAGGGAATCTCGATCAGGGTGCTGGGCAACGCTGGATCAAGGGTGCCGGCGATAGCGTCCTTGGCGATGGGCGCGGCCAGTTGCGTGGCCTCGCCGATGACCTCGATGAACTGGCTTTTGGAGAGCCGGTCGTCGGAGCCGTCCGACTTGATCAAACGGTAGGAGAATGCCGCCCGGGTGTTGACCAGGAGACGGACATCGATGCTGGGCAGTGGTATATCGATCACCTTGTTAATACTGTCGATCTGTACCAGGGGATAGGTTTTATCCACCGCCTCGCCATCATTGGTCACGCCTCTGAGGCGCATCTCGATCTCGTCCCCCACGGCAAAACCGCTGCCGACGGCAATGACTTGCGCGGTCACTGTGTCGGGGTCGGGCAAGTCATCGATGTCCAGTTTGTTGTTGTCCGCCTCCTTGATAAGCGGTGCGCCGAGCCGTGGGCTGCCGGTGTCAACGTCGATATAAGTCGTGGCGCTCCAGTCCTCGGAGCGGTTATTGACCACATCCAGGACATAGAAAGCCACGGGAATGCCGTCGGCCTCGGAGTCGCCTTCCTTGTCGATCACCGCCTTGTCGACGGTGATGACAATCACGTGGTTGTCGGGGTCGTTGGCTTCCTCGTCAGTCACGACGTGCTCGATTTTCTCGCTCCCCCAGTACAGGAAAATGCGGTCGCCTTCTTCGATATTGGGATAGGCCGGCATCCCGGCAACGGGGGATTTGATTTCGATCGGAACGAAGGGGGTATCGGCATCGACGCCCTCCAGGAGGATATCTTCGGGAATCACCATATGCAGTTCGGAATGGCCGGGAGTACCGGGGTCCATGTCGCGTCCGCCGGGGCGTGTC
>NZ_JACAQA010000063.1 GCF_013385425.1 Pseudomonas gingeri
TAGGCTCTGTACGAAAACCTTCGTAACCCATTCAAGCTGCATGAAAGCCAGGATCCAGTAAAGTCCGCGACCATCAAAGGCAGGAGCCTCCGATGGCAAAACGGTACGAACTCCCTGATGAATACTGGGAACTGGTCGCAGATCTTTTCATTGAACCCCGACGCGGTGGCCGGCCTAGAGCCGATGACCGACTGATGCTCAACGGCATTTTGTGGGTTCTATGTTCAGGTGCCGCCTGGCGCGATATGCCCGAGCGCTTCGGGCCTTGGTCAACCGTCTACCAGCGGTTCCGAGATTGGCGAAATCGAGGCACGTTCGATCAGATGCTCAAGCGATTGCACATCAAGCTCAACGAGCAAGGGCTGATTGATTTGGACACCTGGATGATCGACTCCACCGCTGTAAAGGCAACCCGAGCCTCTTCCGGTGCCGGAAAAAAGGGGGGCCTGAAGAACCAGAAGACCACGCGCTAGGTCGAAGTCGCGGCGGTCTGACGACCAAAATTCACATGCTCTGCGACTCCAACGGAGTACCGCTGTGCTTCAAGCTATCGGGCGGACAGGCCAGCGATATTGCCTACGCTCAGCCGTTGCTTGACGACGCTCATGTACCTGGCCGTCGGGGCCGCCCCCGCAAGCGCTGCCGGTGGTTGCTGGCTGACAAGGGGTACGATGCCGAACATCTACGGCGCTATTGCGATCGTTATCGAGTGCAGCCGGTGATTCCTTACCGCAAGATGACGCGCAAACCCAAACCTGGACTTCCCCGTCTGTTCGACAGACCAAAATACCGCCAGCGGAACATCATCGAACGCATGTTCGGCTGGCTGAAAGAGAATCGGCGGATCGTCACGCGCTTCGACAAACTGGCGAAAAGCTTTGAAGCAATGGTCTCACTCGCCTGCTCTATGAGGTGTTTGCGACATTTGTTTTCGTACAGAGCCTAG
>NZ_JACAQA010000064.1:0-215 GCF_013385425.1 Pseudomonas gingeri
ACGGCAGTTACTGGTGACCTGGTTGAGTGAGGCTAGGATGGCAGGAGCCCGAAAAATTATGGCCTGCCAGGAAGTTGGTCTCTCACTCAACCAGGTCACCAGTAACTGCCGTTCCGGCAAGGCGGTCAGTTGTCCTCGTTGTCGATCCCCCAGTAATCGTTGAGCTTTTTTCGCAGCACCAGCAACGCGGCGGTTTCAGCCAGCGCCTTGTCTTT
>NZ_JACAQA010000064.1:282-3260 GCF_013385425.1 Pseudomonas gingeri
GCTTTGTCTGCCTTCTGGCCGTTGATGCAGGCTTGCCGCCACGCCTTGATTTGCTCGGGGTACAGGCCTTTGCGACGGCAGTATTCACCCAGTTCAATTTCGGACAAGCCGGCGGTTTCAAGGACGACGGCAAACTGGGTTTCGGCGGTCCAGCTCTGGGCCGGTGGGGTGTTCTCGGACACTGCGTTTCCTTCAGAGCGGGCCTTTCTGCGCCAGTTGGCCAATGACATATCGCTGACCCCTTCGCGCCGAGCAACCTCGGCCATCGACAGGCTCAGTGGGGGAAGCAGCATCTTGAGTAATGCGGCTTTGCGTTCCGGTGAATAGTACGGCACGAACAGTCTCTTTCCGCCCCCGATCTGCTTTTTCAGGAAAATTCGGAAAGGCGACAACTATCCTGACACCGGGGGACACTGAAAAAACAATATATGGAGGACTTTAACATCTCGGGCACCAAATCTAGGCACCGAGCTAACATCTTGAATAGGTTTAGCCCTTTACGCTGTTACGCTTTTGGCTATATTTTCAGTATATGTACCTATTCAATGTTTTAAACGCAGAAGGATGGACTGGTCCTACAAAACCGCAGGGCAAGCACGACGAGGCACCGCAGACATGGCGAAGTACAAACTGGATTTCGACGCATTTTCTTCCGTTCTGAACCTATATCCCGACGGCGACCCTTACGAGGAAGCTGACAAACTGGCCAAGAAGGTCAGTGAAGGCTCACCGCTCTCTCAAGACATCCGGGCAGTGACCGCATTGAAATCAATCGTTGATATTGATCGCTATAGCAGTGCCCGTAGTTTGGGCAGTGATATCAAAAGGTTGACTGACGACTATCAAGCAGCCTCTAAACAATTTTTCGTAGCGGTGCGTAACTCCCGGCGAACTCAAGTCTAAGGGCCGTTCCTTAACCGATGACAAAAAATACAGAACCTAAAATACCTGGTGAAAAAGAGACAGCACTCGAATCAGACCCCACTGCCGAGTCCTGCGAAATCGTAGAAAAAATTTCCGCAGCGCTGCAAGCGTTGGGAGAATACGACCCCGCTATCAGTGCACTGCTCAAAAGCAGCTAAAGCAAAGCCACTCTCGACGCAATCTCGATAGTCGCCATTTCGATTGCCGAAGAGCGCCACCTTGCAGGTACCCTGTCAGCACGGCAACTAAGAGAATACTAATCCATTGTAGAGAGCAGCGCCAAACTAATGTTCGAGTTGATGAAGAACGAACAAACCCATCGGCACAAAATGGAGATGGGTATGCTTGATGTTCGTAAAGAGGAACTTACTGCAACGTTAAATAATCAAGCTACTGACCTGATAGTTAGGTTTAATTCATTGCACCTGATCGAACAACGTGAACGGCGAGGGCAAAACATCGGTGGCGCGTTGGCTTTCGGAGTACTGCTATTGGGCGGGTATCTCATCCACTTAGGGCATCCTGAAATCGGTGCTGGCATGATCGGCTCCACCATGGTTGCTATTGCCGCTGTTTTCGTGACACGCAGACGCCCAAAAAAGCCCGGCCAATAATCACCCAAAACACCTGCATGGAGGCGCATGATCCTCACGCGCGGCGCGTGGGTAAGCTTGCGTTTTCCATCGCTCAGCTATACTGAGGGCTCGGGTATTATGTGTCAGCCAGTCGTTGGCAAGCGCTCTACTCTTCGCCATTGCTGTATCCATTGCTGTTACCTCATCAGCAAGCAAAGGAGAACGGTAATGAAAAAGCATCCCCTTACCCCCGATTCTACAACGCCAGGTCAGGCACCTGAACAGAACTCGGATCGGGGGCCAGAAGATCGCCGCGGCCCATTCAGAATATACACAGATTTTGACAAAAAATTTTGTCTCGGTTACCGCGACGCAACTGATTGTTATCTTAAGACTGTGACTACAGGCAGTGATTTTTTCCAAGAGTGGATGATTGAGCCTTGGGGTGAATCATCCTGCTATATCATATGCGCCAAATCTAACCTGTACCTGAATGGAGAAACAAAATCCGCGTTGACGCCTGTCCGCGTCTTGCCTGATGTTAATAGTTTATGGCGAAGCTGGACATATACAGAGGTAGGAGATGGTCGTCTATATTTTACATGCCTTAAAGATAACAAGATTTTGTCACTCATGTTGGCCACAACAGGAGCGGGTATTGGCGTCACAACTTTTATTCGAAACTCTTCGAGTCCGATTGCAAATCAAAAATTCTATGTATGGTTCTAATCTCTGCATGGTTTACTGGTGCCAGGAGACTATATGCTTGCGAGCCTTGATACCATTATGGTGAACGGCGTTTCTATATATAACGCTATTATTGAGAGCCCGGTTAGAAAAATTGGAGCATACCAAAGCCTCAACGCTGTATGAGAAGAATCTTGAACACGCTCCTACATGAGCGGGGGTGTAAAAGCCCCCTTTTTTTCCGCTGCTCTCATGTGCGAGAAAATTCTAGCCCTTCCTAGATCATTTTATCTCTAGCCACTCAACCCGTTGCTCACGCCTCAAACATCCATTCACTTGTAAAAACAACCGCCTAATCGGTCGTATCTCATTATTCATATAAACCCGGTCGATTTTTTGTAAGCGCCCCATAAACCCCACCTACCGCAAAAGTAGGGGGTAGGTTCCGGTTTACCTTGGCATCTCTGGCGAGCAGTTCCACGGTAGCAAGGCCTCGCAGTCTTCTACCGATGTCGCCAGCGGCAGCCGCTCCAGTACGTGGCGCAGCCACGTATACGGCTCCTGGCCGTTAGCTTTGGCGGTTTCGACCAGGCTGTAAATTTGTGCACTGGCATACGCCCCTTTGGGCGTGTCGCTGAAAAGCCAATTTTTGCGTCCAATCACAAACGGCTTGATCGCGCGCTCAGCGTCGTTGTTGTCGATAGGCAAAAAACCGGCCTCCACGTAACGCAGCAGCCAACCCCAGTTGCTCGCCATGTAACTGATCGCTTTACCGTAAGCGCCCCATAAACC
>NZ_JACAQA010000065.1 GCF_013385425.1 Pseudomonas gingeri
CCCCTTTGGGCGTGTCGCTGAAGAGCCAATTTTTGCGTCCAATCACAAACGGCTTGATCGCGCGCTCAGCGGCGTTGTTGTCGATAGGCAAAAAACCGGTCTCCACGTAACGCAGCAGCCAACCCCAGTTGCTCGCCATGTAACTGATCGCTTTACCCAGAGGGCTCTGCGTCGTGACCTGCGGCTGGCTTTTCTCCAGCCAGCTTTTCAACTGGGTCAGGATCGGCAGGCTCTTTTCCTGGCGACCGATATAACGCTGTTCATCGCTGGCATCTTTGAGCTCGCGCTCGATACCGTACAGCTTGCTGATCATCGCCAGCGCGATATC
>NZ_JACAQA010000066.1 GCF_013385425.1 Pseudomonas gingeri
AAGGTTTTCGTACAGAGCCTAGCATCGCTTCCATACCGGACGGGAAAAGGCGCGTAGCATCGGTGCTGGCTTCCGTCCATTCCTGGAAACGCTCGCGTTTCTGAAGTCCCGAGCGCTTCTCCCATTCAACCTGATTGAGGGAGAAACACTATGAATACCTCAGACATTGCCGCCATCGACACCCCGGCTCCCGACACCGCCCTGCCCAGCCAGAACGCCTCCCTTTCAGGAACAGGTTTCCCCGGTGCATCGGTCGAAATCTGGCAACAGAATGGCAGTCTCCTCGGACAGGCACAGGTCGATCAGAACAGTCGCTGGAGCACAGTACTCGAGACGAGTCTGCCACTGGGTCCTTTCACTTTCTCCGTACGCCAGCTGCTCGGCGGCGTGACCTCTGAATGGCAGAATTTTTCGTTCTCTGTCAGCAGCTCGTTGTACCCAATCACCAGTGCCCCGCAGATCAACAACCCGACGGGTACCGTCACCTCGCCTTTTTCCATCTCCGGCATGGCCACGCCCGGCGCTACCGTCACGGTCTACCGAACAGGAGGGCAATACACCTTTGGCAGCGTCCAGGTGAACGACAATGGGGAGTGGTCTCTCAACAACATCACCCAGGATCCTGGCCCCGACTCCATCAGCGCCACTCAAACGCTGAATGGTCAAACGTCTGGCTACGCACCTAACCTGCCCTTCCAGGTGCAACCCGCCGCCCCCCTCGACGTCCCCCGGATCGACAATCCGAAAGGCTATGTCAACACCCCTTTCCTCATTTCCGGTACCGCTACTCCCGGCGCCACCGTGACGGTCTACGGGACAGGAGGGACCTACGGAACTGATACGGCCATTGTGAGCGCCTCCGGATACTGGGAAATCCCCAACGTGACGCAATACGCAGGCCACGACTCCATCACCGCCACTCAAACACTGGGCGACCGCCGATCAAGCTTTGCACCGATCCAACAGTTCTGGGTTGACATGAATCCCCCCTCTTTCCCCATTACCTCGGCACCCGTCATCGACAACCCACAATCCGCTGCCTACTCGCCCTTCAGTATTTACGGCAGTGCCACCCCCGGCGCCACGGTGACGGTCTACAGGACAGGCGGCGACTATGTATTTGGCACCGCCAGGGTGGGGCCCGACGGCCATTGGGTCATTCCCAACCTGGCACATGATCCCGGTACGGACTCCATCAGCGCGACCCAGACCCTGTATGGCACAACGTCCGGTTACACGCCCAATGTCCCCTTTACGGTGTACGCGAGGAAAGACCTCAGTCAAACGCTGGAGGACATTGGAAACTATATGAATGATGTGGTGCAACGGGTCAAAAGCGATGCCGATAATGTGGTGGGGACCATCAGTAAATTTCAAAGCCTGGCCGCAAGCTTCACCACTCCCGGGTCCAAAGTCATTGGTTTGGCGGGAGAAATGACCGGTATTGGCTTGAAAATATATGCCGATATCAAAGAGTACGGATTTGTCTGGAACAGGCAGCCCGACACGACCCCGAGAACGGGGTCTGGAGAGATAGTTGAAGTGCCTGCCAACACCAGCGTGGCTCAACGAGCCAGGCAACAGGTGGTGGGCGGTTGGATTGAGACATTCGTTCCTGCCAGTTCGGCGCTTCCGGTTCCTGTTCCACGACCCAACGACAGATGGGCCTGGAGCAAAACAGACTATTGCGACGCTGGAGGCACGGCGGGAAGAATCCCGCCCGCTTCATTTCCCTACACCGGCCCAGGGGCACTGGTAGGACAGCTTCTCTATAAGTTTGGCACCTCAGGAAAGAGCAGGCCGATTTACAATGAAGGTTACGCCAACACCCTCAATGACAGCGGTAGTCTGTTCTTGAGAATCAACACGCCTGACGATGAGTTGAGAAACAACAAAGGCGAAATGAAAATTTACATTGGCATGTACCTCCTGTAGTGGTCAACTAATTCCG
>NZ_JACAQA010000067.1 GCF_013385425.1 Pseudomonas gingeri
TTTTGGGCCGGCGTTGACACCTACTCGTTGCCAGGGCAATCCAAGTACCAGCGCCTGAAGTTGTTCGGGGTCGAGTTCGACATCCGTCCCACGATGGATGCCCGGCCAATGAAATTTGCCCTGGTTCAATCGCCGCGCCGCCAGCCAAATACCAACATCGTCATGCACCAACACCTTCATGCGGTTGGCCCGGCGGTTGGCAAAGAGGTAAGCGCAGTGCGGCTTCGCCGCACCGAACACGGCAACCACCCGGGCCAGTGCCGTGTCGGTGCCGGCGCGCATGTCCATGGGCTGGGTAGCGAGCCAGATGGAATCGACGCGAATCATTGAGCGAGGCCACAAATAAAACGCGCGCAGCCGTCCGGATCCGAGGCGGGCCATTTTACTGTGATGGATTTATCGCCCAGAGGCAGCGAGATGATCACCATCTCTTCTGTTGCGCGCTTTGGGACATTTTTTATGGGGACGAAGGCTGGCAGGGTTGCGGGTGATTGATCCCGGTACATTGGTAGCCACTTGCGGATCACGTTGGCGTTGATGCCGTGATGGATGGCCACGCTAGAAATCGTCGCTCCAGGTTGCAGGCATTCCTGGACGACTTGGGCTTTGAACGGTTTGGGGTAAGAGCTTCGTTGGCGCATGAAAATCCTGGCGATAAGGGCGATCGCGTCCGCTAAAAAATACGCGGACACCATCGCCCTTAATGCTGGAGTTTGATAGGTGTGTTCGCCATCCGCTTACCCTTGAGAAGAATTTACTGGAACTAAAAAAGAGGCCGAAGTGTAGTGGTCAACTGATCCCG
>NZ_JACAQA010000007.1 GCF_013385425.1 Pseudomonas gingeri
CCCGCGAGATCCAGACCTTCTGGCCGTTGATCACGTACTTGTCGCCGTGCCTGACCGCGGTGGTCTTGATCTTGGTGGTGTCGGTGCCGGTGGTGGGCTCGGTGACGCCCATCGATTGCAGGCGCAACTCGCCACTGGCCAGCTTCGGCAGGTAGAAACTTTTCTGCGCCTCGCTGCCGTGGCGCAACAAGGTGAACATGTTGTACATCTGGCCGTGCACCGTGCCGGAGTTGCCGCCGCAGCGGTTCACTTCTTCAAGGATCACCGAGGCTTCGGCCAAGCCCAGGCCGGAGCCGCCGTACTCTTCGGGAATCATTGCCGACAGCCAGCCGGCGTCGGTCAGGGCTTTGACGAAAGCCTCGGGAAAACCCTTCTCTTCATCTATCTTGCGCCAGTAGGCGGCATCGAATTCAGCGCACAAGGCGCGCACGCCTTCGCGAATGGCCTTGAGTTCTTCGTTGTTATTCGGATTCATCGGGTGACGGCCTTTTTATTGTTAGTCGAAGTGCACTTCAGCCTGCTGGGCCAGGCCGGCGGCGTTGCCGGCCCAGAGCTGGGCGACCCCGGGACTGAGGATCCGTCCGCCGACTTCGAAGGGTTGTGGTGCGATCAGCGGGCGCACGCCGCGATAGGAAAAACGCCGCGGGGTCGCCTGGGGATTGGCCCGGCAGAACGCCCGCAGGTTCAGGGTGGCGATCATCGGACCGTGCACCACCAGGCCGGAATAGCCTTCGGTGCCAGTGACATAGGGGTAGTCGTAGTGGATGCGGTGGCCGTTGAAGGTCACGGCGCTGTAGCGAAACAGCAGGGTCGGCGTCGGCTCCACGGCTTCGCGCCAGCCGCCCTCGATCAGGGCTTCGCCGCTGCTCTGCTTCGGGGGGGTGGGCTCGCGGTAGACGATGTCCTGTTCTTCGCGAATCGCCAGCCGGCCGTCCTGGGAGTATTCATGCCGCACGGTGACAAACAGCAAGGCACCGCTACGCCCCTGTTTTTCCTCGATATGGCTGATGGTCGACAGCCGGGTGGCATCGTGACCGGCACGCAGGTGCTCGAAGAACTCCAGGCGCCCGCCGGCCCACATACGGTTGCGATTGTCCGCCGGCGGCAGGAAGCCGCCACGGGCCGGGTGACCGTCGCCGCCCAACAGGCTCTCGGCCAGCGGTTCCTGGAAGAAACACCATTGCCACAGCGGCGGCAACGCCTCGCCATGGGCCGGAGCCGGTTCGCCGAAGGTCGCGGCAATACGCTTGAGCAGGTTGCGGCTCAATTGGTCGTGGGCTTCTTCGGTCCGTCCTAGCCAGGCACTCAGATCCGTTGCACTCATGGAAGGTTTTCCCCTTGCCGGTTGTTGTCATGAACCGATGATGCAAGGTGCAGCCCGTTCCGAGAATTTGCATTTCTATAAGCCGGCGTTCAGTTATGCTGAACGCCAACGTCCTACCTGCACGCAGCCCCTGACCGGAGTCGCCCCATGCATTTCGACCTGGCGGATCTACGCCTCTTCATTCATATCGCCGAATCGCCGAGCCTGACCCAGGGCGCCCGGCGCGCCTTCCTCTCCCCGGCTGCCGCCAGCGCGCGGATCAAGGCCCTGGAAGCGCAACTCGACACCCGCCTGCTGTACCGCGACAGCCGTGGCGTGGAAGTCACCCCGGCCGGCCAGCGCTTGCTGCAACATGCGCGGCTGATCATGCGTCAGGTCGACTATCTGAAGAGCGAGTTCACCAGCTACGGCGGCGATTCGGCCGGGCATATCCGTATCTTTGCCAACACCACGGCGGTGACCGAGTTTCTCCCGGAGGTGCTGGCCGGTTTTCTCTCCCAGCGTCCCGGGGTCACGGTGGACCTGCAGGAACGGCTGTCGCGGGATATCGTTCGTGGCGTACTCGACGGCACCACCGACATGGGCATCATCGCCGGTCCCGTGGAAGCCAGCGGCCTGCAGGTGATGCACTTCAGCACCGACCGCCTGGTGCTGATCATGCCGGTGGACCATCCATTGGCGGCGCAGCCGTCGGTGACCCTCGGCCAGACCCTGGCGTTCCAGCATATCGGCCTGCATGAAGGCAGCACCTTGCTAAGCTTTCTGCGCGAGCATGTCGAACGGCTCGGCAAGACCCTGTCATTGCGTATCCAGGTCTCCAGCTTCGAAGCCATCTGCCGCATGGTCGAGGCCGGGGTGGGCATCGGTATCATTCCCGAGTCCGCCGCCATGCGGCACAGCCGGACCATGGAACTGGTGACCGTGGCGCTGGACGAGCCCTGGGCGATTCGCGAGCGCAGCATCCTGGTGCGCGAACTCGAAGCCCTGCCCGGGACCATCCGCGCCTTGATCGCCACGCTGATGCCCAGTGCACAAACCTGAACCGCCCGACAGTTTGGGTTGCACAAACCCCTGCTTCGGCGGCATTCTTGATGACATTCGACTGACCGAACTTTTCACCGCAGCCGCACTCAATCAGTGCATGGATCCACGCCCTTCCCGACAGAGACGCTCATGACTTCGAAGCTTGCACAACTCAAGCAATTCACCACCGTGGTCGCGGACACCGGCGACCTCGACGCCATTACCCGCCTGAAGCCGGTCGACGCCACCACCAACCCTTCGCTGCTGCTCAAGGCTGCCGCGCTGCCAGGCTACGCCGACCTGCTCAAGGCCGCCGTGTCCCACGCCAAGGGCGATGTGGGCCTGGCCTGCGACCATTTCGCGGTGTCCGTGGGCAGTGGCATTCTCAAAGTGATTCCAGGGCGGATTTCCACCGAAGTCGACGCACGCCTGTCCTTCGATGAAAGTGCCCTGCTGAGCAAGGCCCACCAATTGGTCGAGCTGTACGACAAGGTCGGCGTAGGCCGTGACCGCGTGCTGATCAAGCTGGCTTCGACCTGGGAAGGCATCCGCGCCGCCGAAAAGCTGGAAAAAGAGGGTATCCAGACCAACCTGACCCTGCTGTTCTCCTTCGCCCAGGCCGCGGCCTGCGCCGATGCCGGGGTGTTCCTGATCTCGCCGTTCGTGGGCCGGATCTACGACTGGTACAAGAAGTCCACCGGCAACGAGTACAGCGGTGCCGACGATCCGGGCGTGCAGTCGGTCACCCGTATCTACAACTACTACAAGTCCAACGACTACAAGACCGTGGTCATGGGTGCCAGCTTCCGCAACCTCAACCAGATCGAACAACTGGCCGGTTGCGACCGCCTGACCATCAGCCCCGACCTGCTGGAAAAACTGGGCCAGGACGAAGGCCAGCTGGAACGTCGACTGGTGCCGGGGGCCGCCGGTGAACCACGCTTGAACCTGAACGAAGCGCAGTTCCGCTGGGCCTCCAACGAAGACGCCATGGCCACCGAGAAACTGGCCGAGGGTATTCGTCAGTTCGCCCGTGACCAGGAAAAGCTCGAAGCCCTGCTGGCTCACTGATACGCCAATGACAACCCGGGCAGTCGGTTACTCCTCTGCCCGGGACAACGCTCTTTTCGAGTCCTCCTGCCACACGGCTAGTCAGCGACTCGCTTGATGCCTTTTCTCTCCTGACCCGGCCCGCCTCACCAGGCGTCAAACGCCTGTGGGGCGAACCGCTGGGCTGCTCGACCCGCACCGTCAGTTGGTGCGTTCGACGCTATCGGACGCCTGCTTGCCGGCCGCCACGGCCTGGGCCTTTTCAGCCTGCTGGTAATAGGCCATGGATGTATCACGGGCCGCGTCCATGCGGGCCATGACTTTATCACCGCCGCCTTCGGCCATCGCCGCGACGGAGGCGGTCATCAGGGTTACGATCAACAACGCTTTAAGGGATTTCATCAGTCACTCTCCAATAGTTTGAGTTCGTCAGCACGGGTTCCGGCTGACTTGGGCTCATCCTATCGATCGGTGCATTTCAGCCTGTTCCCCGCAGGATGAAATTTTTTACAGGAACATCAATTCGAGACGCGCCATCCCCGGAGCTGGATAAGCTCAAGTCAACGCCCTAGAATCGGCAAAGCATTGATTCTGGAAAAGAGACAATATGGATCGTATCGACTGCATGCGCGCCTTCGTCGCCACCGTCGGCGCCAATGGCTTTGCCGCGGCGGCCCGGGCCATGGATGTGCCGCGCTCGAAAGTCAGCAAGCAGATCCAGGCGCTGGAAGAGGCCATTGGCGTGCAACTGCTGCAACGCACCACCCGCAGCCTGCACCTGACCGAAGCCGGCGCGGAATACTACGAGGCGGCTCGCGAGCTGCTGGCGTCCCTGGATGAAACCGAACAACGGGCCCGCGACGGCGTCGGCGAACTGCGCGGCGTGCTGCGGGTCAACGCGCCCATGTCCTTCGGCCTGCGGCGGTTGGGGCCGTTGATCCCACTGTTTCACCAACAGCATCCGAACGTGGAACTGCAACTGGTGCTCAGCGACCAGCAAGTCGACCCGGTGCGCGGCGGCTTCGATGTCACCATCCGCATCGCCAGCCTGCCAGACTCGTCCCTGGTCGCCCGTTTGCTCGCTCCAGCGCCGCGCATCATGGTGGCCTCGCCGGCCTATCTGGCCCGAGCAGGCACACCGCAAACACCCAAGGACCTGACGGCCCACCAATGCCTGAACTACGGCTATCTGCAAAGCGGTGTCAGCCTGCAACTGAGCAATGGCAAGGAAACCCAGCGGGTCAATGTCACCGGCCCCCTGCATGCCAACAATGGCGACCTGCTGGCCCAGGCGGCACAAGCCGGCATGGGCATCGCCCTGCTGCCGGACTTTATCGTCGAGGACGCCCTGGCCGCCGGTACCCTGGTGCCGGTGCTGTGCGAGTGGCAAGCCCCGGCGATCAGCATCAACGCGGTCTATCCCTCGGCGCGCCGGGTGCCGCAGAAGACCCGGGCGTTTATCGAATTCCTGGTCAAGGCACTGGCGGTGGAAGTCACCGCCTGACCCCTAGGCGGTACTGAAGATCGATTGCTTGCCGATGGAAATACCCGACCACAGTTCGTCCAGGTGCTTGAATCCCCACTTCTTGACCGACTCCAGGCTGACAATCGAGTCCTGTTCGCTGACAACGGCAAGATCGATAACACTCTGGGCAATGGGCATTCGCAGCTTCGCGGAGTAGAACACCTTCACCCGGGGCGTCAGCAATGAATGCTCGTGTTGCTCCAGGACGATCCCCAGGCGACCGCTGTGCAACAGCACCAGGGCTCCCACCGGATAGATGCCGATGCAGCGGACGAAGGCATGGAAGATCTGCTCATCGAACTGGCCTTTCCAATCGGCCATTTTTCGAATGGCCTCGGCCGCCGTCCAGGCCTGCTTGCCATGTCGCTCGGAGGTCACCGAGTCGTAGCTGTCACACACCGCGGCCATCCGCGAAAACAGGCTGATCTGCGTGCCGCAGAGTTTGTGCGGATAGCCGCTGCCATCGATTCGCTCGTGATGATGCAGGCAGACATCCACCACCCTCGGGCTGAAATGGTGGGTGTCGAGAATCATCTTCGCGCCGATCTCCGGATGGTGGCGCAGGATATCGAACTCGGCCTCAGTGAGTGGCGAGGTTTTACCGAGCAACTCGGCAGGCACCATCATCTTGCCCACTTCGTGCAGGATGCCCGCCATGCCGGCCTCCTTCACCAGGCCCTCGGGCAGGTTCAGGCGGTAGGCCAGACTCATCATCAGCGCGCACACCGCCACCGAATGCATGTAGGTGTATTCATCGCTGGTCTTGAGCCGGGCCAGGCTGATCAAGGCGTCGGGATGGCGCATCAATGAATCGGAGATTTCCGCGATCAGGTGGGAGATCTGCTCGGGATGAACCGCCCGGCCCATGCGCAGGTCGCCGAACAGGCTCAGTACCGCGGCCTTGGTCCGGGCGCACAGATTCAGCGCATGGACCACCTCGTCGCTCATGGCAATCCGTGGGCGATTGCGTGGCCGCTCCTGCGCCGGAATCGCCAGTGCCTCGAGCTCCGGCGCAGCGGGTTCCCCGACCTCGACATCCAGACCCTTGTCGGTATCTATCCAGAGCGCGGCGAGGCCGGAAGCACGAATCTTTTGCAGATCCGTTTCATCATCCAGCAGAAAGTGACTGCGCCAGAACGGGTGGTCCATCCAGGAGCCACAGAAGGATTGCACATACATGCCGACACGAAGCTCGCTCACCTGTATCTGTCTTAGCATGATGGACATCCTGGTTTCTTGTCACACTCAAGCGCCTCCCCCCAGGGGCCTGGCTACAGTGAAAACCGCGCAATCAGGTGATTCAGGCCCCCGGCCAGTTTGGACAGTTCGCTGCTGGCAATCGACGTCTGGCTGGCGGCCGATGAACTCTGGATGGACAGATCGCGAATGCTCACCAGGTTGCGATCAACCGACCTGGCCACCTGCGCCTGTTGCTCGGACGCCGTGGCGATCAGCAGGTTCTTGTCATTGATATGGGAAATGGACAAGGTCACTTCCTTGATTGCCAGGCCCGTCTCATGGGCCAGCGAGCGGGTCACCCGGGTTTCTTCGCTGCTGTGGTTCATCGATTCAACAGCCTTCTTCGAGTCGACCTGGATGCCCTTGACCATCTGCTCGATTTCCTGGGTCGACTGCTGGGTCCGATGGGCCAGCGCGCGCACCTCATCCGCCACTACCGCAAAGCCACGGCCCTGCTCGCCGGCCCGTGCGGCCTCGATGGCGGCGTTCAACGCCAGCAGGTTGGTCTGTTCGGCGATGGAGCCGATCACGTCAAGCACCTTGGCAATGTGCAGGGCTTGCCCGGCCAGGCCTTCTATATCGCTCTTGGTCTGTTCGACGCGGCTGCTCAAACGCTCGATGGAGTCGATGGTCTCGCCCACACGGTCCTGGACGACCCGCGCCGAGCGCTCCGAAGCCTGGGTCGACTCTGAGGCCGAAACGGCATTCCTGGCCACTTCTTCCACGGCCGCGGTCATCTGGTTGACGGCAGTGGCAGCCTGATCGGTTTCGATGCTCTGCTGTTGAATACCCGCCGTCGACTCGTGGGTAATCGCGCTCATCTGCTCCGCCGCGGAAGCCAGTTGCCGGGATGAGTCGGCGATATGCTCGATGGTGTTCTTCAGACTCGAGCGCATGGCGGCGGCGACGGTCTGCAAGTCGGTGATTTCATCCCGTCCGCTGATCTCCACCTTGCTCTTCAGGTCGCCGTCGGCGATCTTCTGCATCGACAGGCGCAAGGCATTGATCGGCTGCGCGATGCTGCGGGTAAACAGCAGCGCCACGACGCAGGTGACCACCAGGGCCAGGACAATGAATATCAGGGTCAGCAGGAATGCGCTGTCATAGCTGGCATTCGCCACCTGCCCCGAGCGCCCGGCGCCCTCCTCGTTGATGCTCATCAGCGCTTCAATCGACGTCTGCAGTTTTTTCGCCGCTTCGCTGCTGGTGTCACGAATGAAATGGGTCATGGCCTCGAAGGACGCGGTCTGGCTCATGCCCACCAGTTGATCGAGCAGGTCCTGGTAAGTGCGCACATTCACGATCACCTGGTCATAACGCTGTTTTTCCTCGGGGCTGGAAACCATCGATGCGTATTTCTCGGTTTCCTGGCTCAGGGTGGTTTTCAGCGCGGCCAGTTTGTCGAGGGAGCTTTTGCTCTGGCGGTCGTCATCCATGACGAAACGGCGGCCATCGAGTCGATAGAGCAACGCGGCATTCTGAATACGAGCGGCCTGGCGCACACTCGGCAACCAGTTCGCTTGCAACTCCAGGGAGGCATCGTGGATTTCTTTCATACGGTACAGCGAGGTCAGCCCGAGGCTGATCAGCAGCAGACAGATCAGCCCGAAACCGAGCAGGGATCTGGAAGTCAACCTGATGTTCCTTGTTTTCATGAAACTACTCCGAGGCCAGGCTGCTTGAGCGTTCAAATGCGGCGGACGCCATCACTGCACCAGTGTAGTACGTCCCCCGCAAAAGATCGGTCTCAGCGCTCGCGCGGCATCAGGTCCCGATCAACAAGTTTACGAAACTCTATGGACAGGCCTTTGTGCCCATTGCCATCCAGGCTAATCCCCATACTTCCGACATGAGTGATCTGATCTTTCTGGTAAGTCTCACCTGACAATTGATAGACATGCCCTGGCCGAACTTGACAGTGGGCGTATTTTATTTCGAACTGACTTCCTGTTTTTCGACTCATGTCCATAATGATCGGCTGTGCGGGATCAGTGACATCCATCAGTTTGACCACCGTCACCCGATCTGGATCACGAGCTTCCCGGGTTGTCCAATCGCCAGTGCCCTCAAGAACCACCAGCCGGGTAACCGCCGCGGGAGGCGGACTGGTCCTGGGATCCACGCGAATGACGATACCCCTTTGATCCTGATCACCCAGTGTCACCGGGTGGTGTCCCTCATGGGTAAGCGTGTCGCCGAAATACACTCGGCTGAACAGTTCATAGCGGCCCCTGGCCTGTCTTTGGCACAACGCGTATTTGACACTGAACAGCACGCCCTTTTGCCGGCTCGTATCCAGCGTCACCGGTTGATCGGGGTGAGTCAGATCGCGCAAGGTCACTACCGTAACAAGATCAGGGCCGGGTACTTTATGAGTGGCCAGGTCGCTGACGTTGGGGATATCGTTCCTGCCCTCAAGCAGGATAAGCGCGGTGTTGCTGACGGGGGCGTCGGTATTCATAAAACGACTCTCGATAAATAGAAAAACCGGTTGATGACCTCACGGCAAGTCACATCACTTGCGTTCGAGAAATCACTGTAACAACGGTCAATCGAGGAAAAGTCGTAGAGGGATAGTGCACGTTGAACGGAATGTTGAAGAGTGCGCAACAACTGACTTGCGACCCTGGACGGCGCCCGGATCAACAACCCAGATAACCGCGCGACTCGCGGGCGACCTTGCGCCACCCGCGAGCCGACGGACTCAGGCCAGCAGCTTGCGCTCGGTCTTGCCGTACTTGATCGATTTCTCGTCCGGGATCATCAGGCCGGTCTGCTCGTCGCGGCCCTGCAGGATGAACCGCGCATCGGCCTTGCCCAACTGCTCGGCGGCCTTCTGGCTGTCGGCACCGATCTCGCCCTTTTTCATGCGGTTGACGATCACGCCCACGGCGGTGTCCTTGAAGTCACGCAGCATCCAGGCATCGCCGTCGCTGTCACCGGCCACCAGCACCGGGCCATAACCCTTCTTCGCCACCAGGATATTCTTGATGCCGATGGTCTTGCCCGGGCCGTAGTTGAAGTGCCAGTTCGGCAGGTAACTGCTGTCGTACTTGCCGTCGGTCATGGACAGGCGCAGGCCGATCACGTTTTCCGGCGGCACGCCGTAGCCGTAGTTGGGGTTGCCGGCGAACACCCGGACCACATCGTCGATGGACGCGGTGCTGACATACACGTCAATGCCGTTGGCCCGCAGCGTGTGCATCAAACCACGGATTTCCTCGTGGATACGGATACCGTGGAAGTGCGTATCGGCGACCACCCCGGCCTTGCCCGGCAGGCTGCTCGGGCTCTCGTACTTGACCTTGCGCAGGCCATCACCCAGGTCGTGGTTATTGGACGCCTCGGCCATCGCCTGCAACTCGGCGGTGCTCATGTTCTTGTAGAAGTAGATGATCCATTTGTAGCCGATCTCCACCGGATAGCTGTCGCAGATCGCGTCATACATGAAGTAGAGCTTGGTGAAAAAGTCCTTGAACTGGTCGGTGGCGTGGATTTCTTCCAGGCTCTTGCTGCCGGCCAGGCCCTTGTAGTTGGCGTGCAGCCAGCGGTAGTCGGCTTCGACGTCGGCGGCGATGTCTTCCATGTTCACCGGCTTGCCGTCGACCGTGAGGTAATCCTTCATGAACGGACCGTTGGGTACGTCCTGGCGCAGCACGGCGGCAAACTCGTCGGGGCTGAGTTTGTACTGCAAGTTGTTCATCTGGTAGACCAGCAGCGCCTCTTCGCAGTCGTTCATGATGCAGGTGTTGTCCCAGTCGAACACCGCATACGGACGCTTGTCCGGGTGATAGGACGCACTCTTCACGCCATGCTGGTCAATCACCGCCTGCAGGCGCTTCTGGTTCAACGGCGACCAGCGCGCCGGGTCCAACTCGCTGGGCACGGCCTTGGTCGTCGCGGCCTCGGCAAGGCGGCCGCTCAACAACAAGGGACTGACAACGGAAACGGCGGCAAGGGTGTTCAGAAACTGGCGACGCTGCATGGCATAACTCCTGGAATTAGAAGAATGGTCGCAAACGGAGGCGACGGCGAGTGCGTGTTTCAAGGCAAGGGCGCAGGGGAACCGGCCGCCCGGCAATGAGGCTAACGCCAAATACACATAAATACAACAATGCCACAATATTACACATTTATGGCACATCGACACTTTCTCACCGGTGGTGATGGGCCGCCGACTTGACAGCGCTGTCCCGTCTCCCACAATGCGTGCTCGGATACTGATCCCAACAGCAAGGACATGAGGTATGTGGCAAGAAGAGCGTTACCAGCGGATTCGTGCACTGCTGGCAACCTTGCAGCGCGTGACCACCGACCGCATCGTCACGGAACTGAATGTTTCCCGCGAAACAGTGCGGCGTGATCTGGTGGCGCTGGAAGCCCTGGGCGAGCTGAAACGCATCCACGGTGGCGCGATCATGGTCGAGGACGAGGCGCCGATAGCCGAGCGCGCGCATATCAACGTCAAGTTCAAGCGTGACCTGGCCCGTGCCGCGGTGGGTTTGCTCAGCCATGGGCAGACGATCTTTATCGACGCTGGCACCACCACTGAAATTCTTGCCCAGGAACTGGCCAAGCTGGGTGGGCTGACGGTGATTACCAACGCGTTCAACGTCGCGCTGCACCTGCGCGGCAGCGCACCGGGCAGCCTGCACAACGAAGTGATCATCCTCGGCGGTTCCCTCGGTGACCGTTCACCGGCCACGGTGGGCGCAACCACGGTGGCGGAAATCGGTCGCTATCGCGCCGACCTCGCGCTGCTCTCGCCGGTAGGCGTGGACGCCCACCACGGCGCCAGCAACTACGATCACCGCGAAAGCGAGGTGGCGCGGGCCATGGCCGAGCACGCCGAACGGGTGGTGATCCTTGCCGACTACAGCAAGCTCGGCGTACAGAGCCGTATCAGCTTCTGCCCGCCGGAACGCATCGATGTGCTGGTGACCAATCAGCGGGCCAGCGAAGAAGTGGCGTTCGAGGCACTGAAGGCCCGGTTCAAGGAAATCATCCTGGCCTGATGGCCTAGGTTTCGCGCACGTTTGAAAGCGCCAGGCTGCCCAACCAGCGGCCGGCGAGCTTGCCAGCGATGGTGCCCAAACAGGCACCACCGGCCTCGCTGGCAACCTTCTGCTTATCTGGGTCGACGGACTGCCCGGATCTTGCCGCTGTTTCCGCCACCGCAAAAAAATCGATCCTGGCCATCGGACTCAAGCCCCGACACCCCCATGCCAGCCGGCATATCGATCCGCTCCAGCAGCGCGCCCGTCTGCGGATTCACCCGCCGAACATCGCTCTTGTCGTCTTCCCAGGTACCGTGCCAAAGCTCGCCATCAACCCAGGTCACCCCCGTGACGAAACGCTTCGATTCGATAATGCGCAGAACCGCCCCGGTTTCGGGATCGACCTGATGAATCCGACGCCCCCGATGCTGCCCGACCCAGAGCGTTCCCTCGGCCCATGCCAACCCGGAGTCACCGCCATCGCCGGGGGCCGGTATGCTCGAAAGCACCTCGCCGGTCTTCGGATCGATCTTGCGGATGCGCCCCTCGGCAATCTGGAACAGGTACCGGCCATCAAACGCGGTGCCGGCCTGCGCGGCAACATCGATCGAGCGCACCACCGCCCCGGTTTCCGGGTCAAGGGCATTGAGCCTGTCACCCGAGGCAAACCAGACGTGCTGGCCGTCATAGGTCACGCCCGCAACCGAGTCGGCCCCTGGAAAAGGCCCGTATTCACGAAGAATTTCAGCTTGAGAGTTTTTCATGACCTCAGTCTAGTCGCTGCCCAGCGGCCCCGGGAGTAACAAAGTTGACGGGAACCCCGGCACGGACGGGAGCGTCCAGCGGCAGGCCGGCCCACGACCGAAAGCCTGCACCTTGCCTGTCGTCGCCAGGGCTTCGAGCGCCCGCTGCACCGTGCGCGGGCTGCTCCCCAACGCAATCGCCAGGGCCGAACTCGACCACGCTTCACCATCGGCCAAAAGGGCGAGCAGCGAACCGTGCCGCTCCTCGACAGGCGGCGCCAGGATAACCACCTCATGGGCCTGTCGCGGCATAAGCACAAAGCCCTCGCCGGTCGCCCTCACCTGCGCGAACGCGCGAATCTCACCCCGCAGCCGCCCTATTTCGACCCGCAGCCGGACCCGGTGCGATTCATCGGCCTCCTTGCCGCGAAATGCCCGGGCGATCAGCACCTGCCGCGAGACCGCACCCGGCCAGCTCTCGGCGAGGGCACGGAGCAACACGAACAGGACCGGTCGCGTCGTCAGCGATACCTGGGTGTGACCTTCAACCACAGCGTAGCGGCAGGCATCCACCACCAACGCCGCGGAGGCAAACAGCTGCTCTACTTCCTCCAACAGCAGCAAACGCGCCTCACCCCCCGTGATCAGACGTGCCGCAGGTATCTTCAAGACCTGCGAGGCGCTTTCGACTTCAGCCGCCAATGCGCCGATACCCGCCTCATGGGCGGCATTTTCCGCCCGCTGCAACGCAGCGCGTGCCGCCGCCGTGTGCAGGCGCCGGATGGCGATCCCGGCGCAGGCCAACTCGTAAGCGGCCCTCAAGGGCGGCGCCAGCAATCTCGGCTCAAGCGCGTCCAGCAGACGTTCGGCCTGACCAAGATGACCGGTCAACAGCAGGCGCCGGGCTTCGAGATGACGCGCATGCGCGGCATTCAAGCGATCGCCATGCCCCTCGAGGACCGCCCGCGCGTCGGCGAGTGCCTTGACCGGCCAGGCCAGGTCACGGGAGACCAGTGCAATCTCGGCTTCGGCGACAATGCAGCGTGCCCTCGCCACCGCCTCTTGCGACCCGAAGGCACGGACTGCCAGCTTGAGCAGCGCCCTGGCACGCACCAGCTCACCCAACTGCGCCATGGCAATGCCACGCAGCGCAAGCCCGGGCCCGTCGTCGCGCAGGGCCACCCGCTTCAAGGCGCCGAGGACATCCCCGCTGGCAAGCAGCCGCGCCGCCGCCGTGATCATCGCGTCCATGGGCATCCCGTCAAACTTGTCACTCCCACCCTCTTCCGGCCCCGTCCTAGTCTGTTAACGACCAACCACCAACCGCTCGCACGACCGATGGTACGACGAGCACTGGCAAATGGAGAACCATGATGAGCACACAGAAGATTGGCACACGCGAAGAATGGCTGGCGGCGCGACTCGACCTGCTGGCCGATGAAAAAGAACTGACCCGGCGCGGCGACGCCCTGGCCCGGCGACGCCAGGCACTGCCCTGGGTACGGATCGACAAGGCCTACCGCTTCGATACCCCGGCGGGCAACGTCTCACTGCTGGAGCTGTTCAAGGGTCGCTCGCAGCTCCTTGTCTATCACTTCATGTTCGGGCCTGACTACAGCGCCGGCTGCCCATCCTGCTCGTCGATCGCCGATGGTTTCAATGGCATCGTTGTCCATCTCGAACACCATGACGTCGCCTTTACCGCCATCTCGCGGGCACCGCTGGCCAAGCTGCAGGCGTTCAAGCAGCGCATGGGCTGGAGCTTCGACTGGGCCAGCTCGTTCGGCAGCGATTTCAACAGTGACTTCAATGTCTGGTTCAGCGAGGAGCAGCAGCGCGAAGGCGGCATCGTCTACAACTACCTGCGCGAGGCGCCTTTGGCGGGGCCACAGAGAGGCCAGACCGTCAAGGAGTGGCAACTGCAAGGTAGTGAAAGTCCGATTGCCCGGACCGCCGCCGCCACCGGCACCGACATAGCCACCTTCATTCGCGAACGGCCCGGTCTCAGCGCCTTCGTGCTTGAAGAGGGCGAGATCTACCACACCTACTCCAGCTATGCCCGTGGGTTGGACGGTATCTGGGGCATGTACCAGTGGCTCGACCGCGCGCCCAAGGGCCGCAACGAGCAGGGTATCTGGTGGCGCCGCCACGACGAATACGATCAGGAGTAAGCAACATGCTCTTGTCCAGTCGAACAAATGAAGATCGATCGAACGGAGCGCCAGCCGGCAATGCGCTGAGCATTGCCGACTGGATGTGCCTGGCCGCGGCCCCAACCTTCGCCGGCATGGCACTGCTCACGGCCCTCAGCCCGGGCACGCAGATGGCCTGCTCGTCGATGCAGGGAACCTTTGCCCTCGACGGCATGGTGACGATGTACCTGATCATGGGCGCCTTGCATCTACCGCCCTGGCTACGGCTGCTTTCCGGACGCTCCCGTTGATTCAACGACGGCGGACAGAAAGGATTCCGGCATCGGCTGGGACTACAGAATCCTATTGCTGCTTTATTATCATCATATGTTAATGTTATGCACATGACCCCCGTGGAGCAAGCGTCATGATCGCGATACGAGAAGCGTGGAAATCCGGATTGCTGGGGCGCAAGCACTGGCCGCGTAATCTGGTCGCGGGGGTCATCGTGGGAATCGTCGCGCTGCCGCTGTCCATGGCCTTTGCCATCGCCTCGGGGGTCAAGCCCGAACAAGGCATCTATACCGCCATTGTCGGCGGCCTGCTGGTGTCCTTGTTCGGTGGCAGCCGGGTACAGATCGCCGGCCCCACCGGTGCCTTTATCGTGATCCTGGCCAGTATCAGCGCCCGCTACGGCATTGACGGCCTGCAGATAGCGACGCTCATGGCCGGGGCGATCCTGCTGCTGCTCGGGATCACCCGGCTCGGCGCCATTATCAAGTTCATCCCCGACCCGGTGATCGTAGGCTTCACCGCCGGTATCGGCGTGATTATCTGGGTCGGACAATGGAAAGACTTCTTCGGCCTGCCGA
Organism: Pseudomonas gingeri; assembly: GCF_013385425.1. Lineage (GTDB taxonomy): Bacteria > Pseudomonadota > Gammaproteobacteria > Pseudomonadales > Pseudomonadaceae > Aquipseudomonas > Aquipseudomonas gingeri_D. The sequence continues at coordinate 14,906 of NZ_JACAQA010000007.1, forward strand.
AAGTCGCCGCCGGTCATTTTCATGAACAGCTCTGGCACCTGCTTCAAGCGCTGCCGCAGCTTCACCCGGCAACAACCCTGCTGGCATGCCTGAGCCTGCTGCTGGTATTGCTCACGCCCAGGCTCCCCGGTATGAAACGCGTGCCCGGGCCATTGGTCGCGATGGTGGTCGCCACCGTCATGCAGTCGTTTTTCCAGTTTCCCGGGGTGGCCACGATCGGCAGCGCCTTCGGCGGGATCCCCCAGGGGTTGCCGACCTTGAGCCTGCCGGAAGTGACCCTGCCGCGAATCATCGAATTGATCGGCCCGGCGTTCGCCATCGCCATGCTGGGCGCCATCGAGTCGTTACTCTCGGCGGTGGTCGCCGACGGCATGGCCGGCACCCGGCATGACTCCAACCAGGAATTGATCGGCCAGGGCATCGCCAACCTGTTCAGCCCCTTGTTCGGCGGCTTTGCCGCGACCGGCGCCATCGCCCGAACGGCGACCAATATCCGCAACGGCGGCAACAGCCCCCTCGCCGGCCTGGCCCATGCACTGACCCTGGTGTTGCTGATTTCCTTCCTGGCGCCATTGGCTTCGAATATCCCGCTGTGTGCCCTCGCGGCCATCCTGTTTGTCGTGGCCTACAACATGAGCGAGCTGAAGCACTTCAAGCGCATGCTCCAGCGGGCGCCACGGGCCGATATCGCGATATTGCTGATCACCTTCCTGCTGACGGTCTTCAGCGACCTGACCATCGCCGTGAATATCGGCGTCATTCTCGCCATGCTGCAATTCATGCGGCGAATGGCGTCTTCGGTGGAAGTGCAGAAAATGGTCGGCAAGGACCTGGAGGTCGAGCTGCGCCTCAACGGCCAGGTCGAGTTACCGCCCAATGTCCTGGTGTATGGCATCGAGGGGCCGCTGTTCTTCGGGGCGGCGGAGACCTTCGAACGGGTGCTGGCACAAACCCACACCGATCCCGGGACCCTGATCATTCGCCTGAATCACGTGCCCTTCATGGACATCACGGGTTTGCAGACCCTGCTCGAAGTCATCGAGCAGCTACATGGCCGAGACATTGTCGTGAAATTGTGCGAAGCCAACGAGAAAGTCCTCGGCAAGCTGCGCAAGGCCGGGATACTCCAGGCGCTGGGGCCTGGGCACTATCATGCCGACTTCAATTCGGCACTGACCGCAACCCGTGAACCCGGGCAGTAAAGCCTGTCTGCCCGGCGTCGAACGGCCGTGTCATTGCACCTTGCCGGCGGTCTTGCTCTGGGTCGAATAGGAAACACCGTGGGTTTCCAGGTAGTCGCGAATCAACTGGCGGACCACCTGGGACGGCGTCAGGTCCTGGGCAGCGCAAAGCTCCTCAAGGGCCTTTTTCTTGACCGGATCAATGAGTACGGTCAAGCGTGCAGTCTTGCTTTCCATGGAGATACCGACACTCTGAAGCGGCTTATGATAATCAAATTATAATAAGCACGCTCCAGCTTGTCACGTCCTCACCCGGGCGGCCAGCGCACGCCACCTCATCATCTTGCTTAGACGCCGCTATCGACAGGGTTACTCGCTCGCAACAGCCAGCTTGTCCTGGGTGCGGGTAGCGAAATCGCTGGCATCGTGGCGCTCGCGCAACTGCCCGGAGAGCTCCCCGGACACCCGGTTGACCATGCGCCCACGTTGCACGGCGGGACGTGCGTCGATAGCATCGGCCCAACGCTGGACATGCCGGTAATCCTGTACCGAAAGAAATTCCGCCGCCTCGTAGAGCCGACCTTTCACCAGACCACCGTACCAGGGCCAGATCGCCATGTCGGCGATGCTGTACTCGCTGCCCGCGATGTATTCGCTGACCGCCAGTTGCCGGTCGAGCACATCGAGCTGACGCTTGGTTTCCATGGCAAAACGGTCGATCGCATATTCGATCTTGGTCGGCGCATAAGCATAGAAATGCCCAAAACCACCGCCCAGGTACGGCGCGCTGCCCATCTGCCAGAACAGCCAGGACAGGCATTCGGCCCGGGCCGCGGGTTCGGTCGGGAAGAACGCGCCGAACTTCTCGGCGAGGTACTGCAAGATGGCCCCCGACTCGAAGATGCGGATCGGTTTTGCACCGCTGTAATCCATCAGCGCCGGAATCTTCGAGTTCGGATTCACCCTGACAAAACCACTGCCGAACTGCTGGCCTTCACCAATATGGATCAACCAGGCATCGTATTCCGCCCCTGAGTGACCGAGGGCCAGCAGCTCTTCGAGCAGGATGGTGACCTTCTGGCCATTGGGCGTGGCCAGGGAATACAACTGCAGCGGGTGACGTCCGACCGGCAGGTCCTGGTCGTGGGTCGCACCGGCAATCGGCCGGTTGATATTGGCGAATTTCCCGCCATTCTCGGTGTGCCAGGTCCAGACCTTGGGTGGCAGATACTCCGATGGGTTCGTCATGCTCGATAGACTCCTTGGGTTCAATGGGGTGCCGTGGTGCTGCCTGCTGCTGCCTGATTGACTGCAACCTCGGGCTTGCCGTTCAACTGCGCTATATTCCAACCGCCGCCCAGCGCCTTGATCAGGCCGACATTGGCGCTCAACTGCTGGGTCTGCAGTTCCAGCACCGAACGCCGCGCTTCCAGCGAGGCGACCTGCGCCGTCACCACATCCAGGTAAGCCACGGCGCCCTGACGGTAGCGGGCCAGGGACAGGTCTTCGGAATACTGTGCGGCCGCCGCTGCGTCTCGCTGGTCGACCAGGGCGTTGTCGAGCCCGGCGATGGTCGAAAGGTTGTTTTCGACCTGCTCGAAGGCACCGAGCACCACGCTGCGGTACTTGGCCGCCGCTTCATCGGTGGCGGCCTTGGCGATATCCACCTGGGCCTGGCGCGCACCACCGTCGAACAGGGTCGCCACCAGCGAAGGGCCAATCGCCCAGAACAGGTTCGGGGCCGTCAGCAGGTTGGCGAACTCGTCACTCTGATAGCCCCCTTGGGCACTCAGGGTAATCGCCGGGAACCAGGCGGCCTTGGCCACGCCGATACGGGCGTTGGCCGCGGCGATCCGACGTTCGGCGGCAGCGATGTCAGGACGCCGTTGCAAGAGCGTCGAAGGCAGGCCCGTGGGCACACTGGGCAAGGCAATCGGCGCGGTGTTCGAGGCAATGGCATAGGTCGACGCCGACTCCCCCAGCATCGCGGCAATTGCATGCTCGATCAGCGCCCGCTGGACCCGGTTCTGGCTCAACTGCGACTTGACCGAGGACAACTGCGTACGGGCCCGCGCCACATCCAGGCCGGAGACGATCCCAGCACCGTGCAGCCCCTCGGTCAGGCTCAGCGCCTTGGTATAGGCATCGCGGGTTTCGCTCAGCAACTGGTTCTGCCAGTCGAGGCCACGCAGGTGGATGTAGTTGTCCGTCAACTGGGCCTGCAGACTCAAGCGTACCGAGGCCAGGTCGGCCTGTGACGCCTGGGCTTCGCTGACACCGGCCGCGACCGTGTCGCGCACGCGGCCCCAGAGGTCGACTTCATAGTCGACCTCGATACCCAGCGTTGCCGAGTCGTAGACATTCGGCGACGTGGCCGAGCGCAACGGGCGCGTATCCGACTGGCGTATACGCTGGCCATTGCCGATCGCCTCGACCTTGGGAAACAACCCGGAGCGGGTCTGGTCGACGAACGCCCTGGCCTGGACATAATGCGCCAAGGCAGCACTCAGGTCCGGGTTGTTGACCAGCAACTGCTGCTGCATCGCATCCAGTTGCGGGTCCTTGTAGATCCGCCACCAGCCTTCCCGGCTGGCCTGATCGTCGGGCGTGGCCAGCGTCCACGGGCCCTGGGTATGGAACTGCCCGGGCTCCGGGGTCTTCGGCACTTTCAGCTCCGGCGCCAGCGAGCAGGCGCCCAGGCCAAGGCTGGCGATCAGGTACAGGCCCAATGGCCACAGCAGGCTGCGCTTAGCCATGGGGCTTGGCCTCCACCCGCACCGCATCGTTGTCGCCCAGGCCATCGGGCGGCGTGTCGATCACCCGGTCGCCGGCGTCCAGGCCGCTGCCGATTTCCACCGTATCGCCGAAGTCGCGGGCGATGCTGATGGTCTTGAACAGCACATGATCGTTCTTGTCGAGGGTCGCGACCCGCATGCCGTGCTCATCGAACACCAGGGCACTGGCCGGCAGGCGCAGCACATCGGCCTGGACCGGCAGGTCGAACTGCACGCTGGTGTAGCCACCCGGCAACAGGCGACCGCCGGGGTTGTCCACCAGCAGTTGCACCAGGGTGCTGCCGGAAGCCGCCGTCACCGCGTCGGCGGTGGCGATCACCCGGGCGTTGAACGACTCCTTGCGGTACTCGGGCACCGTGAGCCGGGCCGTGGTGCCGATGCGGATCTGCGGCGAGAAGGTCTGCGGCACTTGCACATAGACCCGCAGGCGGCTGACATCCGAAACGGCAAACAACTCCCGCCCGGCGCTGCCACCGGCGCTGATCAGGGCGCCGACATCGGTGGAGCGCGCGGTGACCACGCCGTCGAAGGGTGCCGTCAGGCGCTGGAAGCCCTTGGTCGCGACCAACTGCTCGACACTGGCCTGGGCCGATTTGACGTTGGCCAGTTTCGCCGCCAGGTCGCCGGTGCGCTCATCGACATCCTGGCGCGACACCGAATCGGACGCCAGCATCGCCTGCCAGCGCTTGGCCGTGGTTTGCGCCAGCGTGGCATTGGCCTGGGCCGAGGCCAGGTTGGCACGGGCCTGTAGCAGTTGCTGGTCGAGCTCGGGGGTATCGATCTCGGCGAGCAGTTGCCCGGCCTTGACGTGGGCCCCGATATCGACCTTCCAGGACTTGAGGTAACCGTTGACCCGGGCAAAGATCGAGGCCCGCGAATACGCCTCCATCCGCCCGGGCAGATTGAGGACCGGCCCCTGGGGCTGGACGCCCGGGGTGATCAGGTTGACGCTGGGCAGCGCCTGGGCGTTGGTCCAGGTTTTCAGCTCCCGCGACTCGTTGGCCCGCACGCTGATGCCCAGCACCACGACGGCGACCAGCAACGCCAGTCCCAACACAAGAGCGATCAAACCACGGCGTGAGCGTGCGCGGGGGGTCGGATTGGGTACGGTGGTATCGGTGGACATGTCAGACCCCTTGAGCAGCAATGGCAGGTGATGCGGCGCGCGCATCGCGCCCATGGACAAGACTGAAAATCAGTGGAACCAGGAACAGCGTGGCGATGGTGGCGAAGCCCAGGCCGCCGATCACGGCGCGGCCCAACGGTGCGTTCTGCTCACCGCCCTCCCCCAGGCCCAGGGCCATCGGCGCCATGCCGATAATCATCGCGATGGCGGTCATCAGCACCGGGCGCAGGCGGGTAAAACCGGCTTCCAGGGCGGCCTTGAGCGGATCGCCGTGTTCGGCCAGGCGTTCGCGGCAGAAACTCACCACCAGGATGGCGTTGGCCGTGGCCACGCCCATGCACATGATCGCCCCCGTCAGGGCCGGCACCGACAGCGGCGTGTGGGTCACGAAGAGCATCCAGACAATCCCGGCCAGGGCCGCCGGCAAGGCAGTGATGATCACGAACGGATCGCTCCAGGACTGGAAGTTGACCACGATCAGCAGATAGATCAGCACCACCGCGCCGAGCAAGCCGAACAGCAGGCCGTTGAAGGCCGAGTTCATGGTCTGCACCTGGCCCTGCAACTGTACTTTCGAACCGGTGGGGATGTCGCTGGCATGGGCCGCGATGATCTTCTGGATATCCGCGGACACCCCGCCCAGGTCACGGCCCTGGATCGAGGTCAGGATCTCCACCACCGACTGGATATCCGACTGGGTCACCACCGAGTTGCTATGGCTGCGCTCGATCGACGCCAGGGCGCCGAGGGTCTGGTCCGCGGCGGCGCTGGCATTACCCGTCAACGGCAGGTTATGCAGGGCTGCCAGGCTGTCGAGGCTGTATTGCGGTGTCTGCAGGACGATCGGGTAGGACACGCCGTTGGCCGTGTTGAGCCAGAACGTCGGCGCCACCTGGCTGGAACCGGCGAGGTTGACCACCAGGCTATTGGTGACGTCACGCTCGGTCAGGCCGACCAGTTGCGCCCGGGTCCGGTCGACATCGATCTTGAAGGTCGGCAGTTGCTGCGACTGTTGAAGACGCGCATCCACCACGCCGGGGACCCGGCGGATATCACGCAGCAGGCTACTGGCGTAGGTGAAGTTGGCCGCCAGGTTGTTACCGCTGATCTGCAGGTCGATCGGCGCCGAAGAGCCGAAGTTGAGGATCTGCCCGACAATGTCCGAGGCCGGGAACGAGAACACCGCATTTGGGAACTCACGGGGCAGGGTCTCGCGCAGTTCCTTTATGTACTCGGCGGTTGGTCGATGTCCCTCTTTCAGGCTGATCTGGATATCGCTGTCCTGGGAGCCCACGGTCCCGGTGTTGTTGTAGGCGGTGTTGATACCGCTGATGGGCAAGCCGATATTGTCCACCAGCGCGGCCAGTTGCTCGGGCTCGATTATCGTGCGGACCGACTTCTCGATCTCGGCAATCAGCTGCGCGGAGCTCTCCACCCGTGTGCCCACCGGAGCGCGCACGTGCAGCAGGATCTGCCCGGAGTCGACCTCGGGGAAAAAGTTGCGCCCCAGGAACGGCACCAGGGCGAACGAGGCCACAACAAAGGCCAGCATCGCCACCACGACCGTACGCCGATGCTGCAAGGCACCTTCCAGGGCCCCGTGGTAATACCCGCGAAAGGTCTCGAAAGCCGCCTCGAAGCCGCGCTGGAACTTCACCAGCGGATTGTTCGACGGCGCTACATGGGGCTTCCCGTCATCCCCATGTACATGGGGTTTGAGCAGGTAGTTGGCGAGGGTCGGAACCAGGGTCCGCGAGAGAATGAACGAGGCGATCATGGCGAAGATCACCGCTTCGGCCATCGGCACGAACAGGAAACGCGCAACCCCGTCGAGGAAGAACATCGGTACGAACACGATACAGATACACAGTAGCGAGACAAACGCCGGCGTGACGATCTGCGCGGCGCCATCGAGTATCGCCGTCTCCACCGGCTTGCCGTGCTCCAGGTGCCAGTTGATGTTCTCGATGGTCACCGTGGCATCGTCCACCAGGATCCCCACCGCCAGCGCGAGCCCGCCCAAGGTCATGATGTTGAGGGTCTCGCCGAGCATCGACAGGGTGGCAATCGAGGACAGGATCGCCAGCGGAATCGACACGGCGATAATCACCGTCGAACGCCAGCTGCCGAGGAACAGCAGGATCATCAGGCTGGTCAGTGCCGCGGCAATGATCCCTTCGCGAGCTACACCGCTGATCGCCGCACGGACGAACAGCGACTGGTCGCCGATCAGGTCGATATTCAGGTTCGGCGGCAAGGCCGCCTTGGACTCGGCCAGCTTGTCCTTGATCCCGGCGATCACCCCCAGGGTCGAGGCCGAACCGGTCTTGAGCACCGGGATCAACACCGAGCGGTTGCCGTTTACGTGGACGATATTGGTCTGCGGCGGGTTGCCGTCGCGCACCGTCGCCACGTCACGAATCAATACCGTGGTACCGTCTGCGGTCTTGATCGGCAGGTTTTCCAGGTCGCGGAAGTCCGAAGGCGCGTTGTTCAGTTGCAGCATATATTCGTAGCTGCCGATCTTTTGCGTGCCCACCGGAGTGATCACGTTCTGCGTCGCCAGGGCGGTGGCGACGTCCTGGGCCGAAAGCCCGCGGGCCTGCATCCGCGCTGAATCGAGGTCGATCTGCACCTGGCGGGTCTTGCCGCCGAACGGATAAGGCACGGCGGCACCGGCCACCGAAGTGAGCAACAGGCGCACGGTATTGAGCCCCAGGTCGCCGAGCTTCTGTTCGCTGAGCCCGTTACCCGATAACGCCAGTTGCACGATAGGGACCGTCGAGGCGCTGTAATTGAGAATCAAGGGCGGCACGGTGCCGGGTGGCAGGTTGCGCAGGATCGCCTGGGACACCGAGGTCAGTTGCGCGTTCGCGGTGCTGATATTGACCCCCGGCTGGAAGTACACCTTGACGATGCCGAAACCGTTCAGCGACTGCGCCTCGATATGGCGGATGTCGTTGACCGTGGTGGTCAGGACCCGCTCGAAGGGCGAGGTGATACGGCCGGCCATCTGATCCGGTGGCAACCCGGTGTACTGCCAGATCACGGCAATCACGGGGATGCGGATTTCCGGAAAGATATCGGTCGGCGTACGCCAGGCGGCCAGCGGCCCGACGATCAGGATGAAGATAGCCAACACCAGGAAGGTGTAGGGGCGCCGTAATGCAATGCGCACAAGGCTCAGCATAGGTGTGATCCAGACAGGGGATTGAACACGGAAGAAGGTACGTGATGCAGGCGAGAGGGACGCTGGCCGTAGCGCCCTGCTTCTGCCCTGTCGCCTTTTCCACCCGGGCAAATTGCCCTGACATCCAGGTCATAAAGAGGTATATGCCACGATATAGATCTTAGAGGCATACGCAAGTATATTTCTTGTCAGATAGGCCGTTTTCGACCATGACCTGAAAAAACCTTGTTCTCGAGGCGGTCACAGGCATAATTACTGGCTCGACCTTTGCATTAGAGAGTGATCAGTCCTTGAAATGTGCGCCACCCAGTCTTGACAGCCCCCAGACCAGCAGTTGCGCGAACGGTGCTGTGCGCCGTGCGTCCCGGCGCCTGGGACAAATCTATGACGAAGCGTTCGCAGCCTGCGGCCTGAAAGCTACCCAGTATTCCCTGCTGTCGCATATCGCCCGCGCCGACCGGCCGAAAATGCGTGACCTGGCCCAGTCCCTGGTGATGGACCTTTCTGCACTCGGCCATACCCTCAAGCCGCTGGTGCGCGACGGGTTGGTGGTGTTGCAGGTGGACGAGCTCGACCGGCGCAGCCGGCGCGTGCTGCTGACCGAGGAAGGCCTGCGCAAATACGAAGAAGCCCGGCAGATCTCCCAGCGGATGTCGTGCCGTTTCGAGCAGGCGTTCGGTGCGGAGGAATCCCTGCAACTGCGCAAGACCCTGGACTTTATCGCCTCGGATGACTTCGCCCGCTCATTGCTCGGCAATGACTGAGGTACGGGATCAGCGCTCAGCTCCATCGCGAGCCAGCGGACTCTCGCTCCTGCGGGCATAGAGACACTCCTGCGCGAGAGTCGCGCGCAGTTGCACCGCCTCCTGCTCCAGCCGCTCGCACATGAAATCCACGAACACGCGAATCTTGCGCGACAGCTGACGGCTCGAAGGCCAGACGATGCTCATGCTGTCCGGAGGGATCAGATAGCCATGCAGCAGGCAGCGCAGCGAGCCGTCGGCCAGGGCCTCGCGGGCCAGGAAATCCGGGATGACGCCCAGACCAAAGCCCTTGAGCAGTGCCGCAAGCACCATTTCCATATTGTTGCTGATCATCACCGTGCGGGTCCGTGGCTCCCGCGCGCCCTCCTCGCGCAATAACGGAAAGTCCAGCAGCTTGCCATTCTTGAAGTAGCGAAAACGCACCGCCAGGTGATCGTCCAGTTCAGCCGGGGTCTGCGGCGTGCCATGGCGTTCCAGATAAGCCGGCGCGGCGCACAGCACTGGTTGCACGCCCGGCAACGGTCGGCTCATCAGCCGCGAGTCCGGCAGTTCGCCGCTGCGAATAGCGATGTCCACGCCTTCCTCGATCACATCCACCAGTTTGTCGCTGAAGTCGAGGTCCAGTTCGATATCGGGATATAGCGCCATGAACGCCGTCAGTACCGACTGGAACAGATGATAGCTGGCCGCCGGCATGCTGATGCGCAAGCGCCCACGGGGGATTTCCGTGGACTGCGACAAGGTCGCCTGGGCATCGTCGAGGTCATCGAGGATGCGCCGGCAACGCTCCTGGAACACCCGGCCCTCGTCGGTCAGGCTGAGGCTGCGGGTCGAGCGTTGAAACAGCCGCACGCCCAACTGCTGTTCAAGCCGGGTCACGCCCTTGCCGACGGCCGAAGCCGACAGCCCCAACGCCCTGCCCGCCGCGACGAAACTGCCCAGTTCGGCCGTGCGGATAAAGGCCATCAAGCCACTCAGTCGATCCACCTGCCGCCTCCTATTCGATCCTTTTATTCCGATATGAGCGGAATTTTTACCGCTTTTTGCCAGATTACCCGCTCATTAAAATCCTTGCATGTTCCGACAGCCCGGACAAACCAGCAAATCGCGGCCGTCGTCTCGCTTACCCAGGGCAGATACACCCGCCCGCTACAAGGATCTCTCAAGATGCCCACTCCACTCTTGCTTCAACAGAGGCTGATACTGCTGGCCGTCTGCATCACGGCCATCACCATGCCCTTCAACTTCACCGCGGCGGCCGTGGCCCTGCCCGCCATCAGCCGCACCTTCGGCGGCTCGCCGATGGAACTGAACTGGGTCACCAACGCCTTTATGCTGACCTTCGGCAGTTGCCTGATGCTGGCCGGCGCGCTGGCTGACAACTATGGCCGCAAGAAAGTCTTTATCGGCGGCGTCAGCGCTTTTGCCCTGCTCGCCGCGGCCTTACCCTTCGCCCCTGACCTGGCACTGTTCGACGTCCTGCGCGCAGCCCAGGGACTGGCCGCCGCGGCCGCCTTCTCCAGTGGCATGGCCGCCCTGGCCCAAGTCTTCGAAGGCCCGGGACGCATCCGGGCGTTCAGTTTCGTCGGAACCAGCTTCGGTATCGGCCTGGCCTTCGGTCCCGTGGCCGCCGGCGTGATGATCGAGGCGTTCGGCTGGCAGGTGATCTTCCTGCTGATCACCGTGCTGGCGGCGATTTCACTGATCCTGGCCACGCGCTATATGAACGAGTCGCGCAACCCCGAGGCGGCCGGCATCGATTGGCCCGGTGCGATCACCTTCACCTGGGCGCTGGGGATCTTCACCTTTGCCATCCTCAAGGCGCCGGAAAGCGGTTGGGCCGATCCGCTGGTGCTCGGGTTGTTCGCCGTCGCGCTGCTGTCCTTCGCCGCCTTCGTCATCATCGAACAGCGGGTCGCCCAGCCGATGCTCGACCTGACACTGTTCCGCTTCCCGCGCTTCGTCGGCGTGCAGTTGCTGGCGGCCGCACCGGCCTATTCCTTTGTGGTGCTGCTGATCCTGCTGCCGATCCGTTTCGTCGGCATCGAAGGCATGAGCGAGATCGCCGCCGGCTGGTTGCTGGTGGCGTTGTCGGCACCACTGTTGGTATTGCCGATTGTCGCCGGCTACCTGACCCGCTGGTTGTCGCCCTCGACCTTGTGCGGCAGTGGCTTGCTGGTGTGTGCCGCCGGGCTGTTCTGGCTGGGCCATGTACCGGTGGGCAGCAGTACCACCGCGCTGGCCTGGCCCATGTTCGTCATCGGTGTCGGCATCAGCCTGCCCTGGGGCTTGATGGATGGCATGGCGGTCAGCGTGGTGCCCAAGGAGCGCGCCGGCATGGCCACCGGTATTTTCAGCACCACCCGGGTGGCCGGTGAAGGGGTGGCCATTGCCGTCGTCATGGCGCTGCTGTCGGCCTTCACCGCCAGCCACCTCGGCGGCACGGCGACACCCGATATCGTTGGCGCCGCACAGCATCTGGCCACCGGCGATCTTGCCGGCGCCATGCAATTGCTGCCCGCCGCCGGACGCGCGGCATTGGCCGAGGGCTACAGTGCCGCGTTCAGCACCTTGCTGTGGGTACTGACGGCTATCACCGTGCTGACGGCCGCCGTGGTGTTTCTGTTTCTCGACCGGAGCTCGGTCGAGAATAACAGCGATACCGAACGGGATGACCAGGTGCTGGATCAGGCGGCCTGATCCGACGAGGGCTGTCAACAGTGTCCGAGGCCCCGCAGGTAGGCGCAAAACATGTCGGCCATGGCATCCGCATAGGTTTCGATCTGCGCCGGAGTCCGTGGGCTTTCCGAAAACTGCTTGCCCACCGAACTGAGTGTCACTTTGATCAGATCGCCGGCCACGGCCCGGGTCGCGTCCGAGGCCTCGGGCAGTACCTCGCGCATGAACACTTCGACAGCCTGTTTGCCCGCCGCCCTTACCTCCTGCGCCTCGGGTGCATCGCGATAAAACGGCGCGGCGTCATCCAGTGCCACGCGCACCTCGGCCTCATCGCATTCGGAGCGGATAAAGACGTGAACCAGCAGACGCAACCGTTCCAGCGGCGGATTACGGGTGTCTTCAAGGATGCCGCGCAGCATCTCGCTGGTCTCGCGCCACTCATCGCTTTGCAGGCGGAAGAGGATCGCGGCTTTGTTCGGGAAGTATTGATACACCGAACCGACACTGACCCCGGCCCGCTCAGCCACCCGCGTAGTGGTAAAGCGGCGCATGCCCTCCTTCGCCAAAACCTGAATAGCCGCTTGCAGAATCGAATCGACCAGATCATTGGATCGAGCCTGCTTGGGCTGTTTACGTGAGGAAATCCGCGTACTTGGGCGATCGGTCATGGGCAAGGCTCGCAATGCGAATAGAAAACATGAAGGTTTATTCGCATTATAAACCCTCACCGACCCCACTTGGAAAATCCCATGAAAACCCTGACCCAAGCCCCCCTCGCGCCCCTGCTCGACCGCCTGTTCGCCGAGGCCGATGAAACCTGGCCAACCCTCGTCGCCGCCGGCAATATCTCGGAAGAAGAGCGCGTGCGCCTGATGCGCAGCAAGACCGACTACCTCGAGTTCTATACCCGCCTGAAGGATTTTCCCCTGGCGGTCTCGCGAGAGACCGGGACACTCCTGTATATGCTGGCGCGCAGTTGCACGGCACGGACCATTGTCGAATTCGGCACCTCGTTCGGCCTCTCGACCCTGCACCTCGCCGCCGCCCTGCGGGACAATGGCGGCGGCCGCTTGATCACCAGCGAATTCGAGCCATCCAAGGTGCTACGGGCACGGAACAACCTGGCGCTCGGCGGGCTGCTCGACCTGGTGGATATCCGCGAGGGCGATGCCTTGCAAACCCTCAGTGTCGACCTTCCGGAAAGCATCGACCTGGTCCTGCTCGACGGTGCCAAGGCGCTCTACCCCGAGATCCTCGGCCTGCTGCAGAGCCGCCTGCGGCCTGGCGCGCTTATCATCGCCGACAATGCCGACCATAGCCCCGAGTACCTGGCACGGGTGCGCAATCCTGCCGAGGGTTACCTGTCCACGCCGTTCGCCGAAGACGTCGAACTGTCCATGTGGCAGGGCTGAGCCAATCGGGGGGGGGCTTGCGGAAACGGATAGACCGGCTTGTCTTCCTGTCTCAGGATCGTCATCCGCCTGAACGATTCAGTGGCTATGCTGGTCAAGTTATTTCCTGCCCCATGAAACCCAAGGTGACGACGCCATGACCAAGACGTATAGCTACGCGGCCCAAAATCCCAAGGATTCACTCAAGCCTTTCACCTTCGAACGTCGCGCTCCCGGCGCCGATGATGTGCAGATCGAGATCCTCTACTGCGGCGTCTGCCACTCCGACCTGCACACCGCGCGCAATGAATGGCACAACACCTTGTACCCGTCGGTACCGGGGCATGAAATTGTCGGCCGGGTTACCGCGATCGGTGCCAATGTCAGCAAATTCAAGGTCGGCGACCTGGCCGGTGTCGGCTGCATGGTCGACAGCTGCCAGCACTGTGCATCCTGCGTCGAAGGTGAAGAGCAATATTGCGAGAGCGGCTTCACCGGCACCTACAACGGCCCGGTGTTCGGCGGTGAAAACACCTATGGCGGTTATTCGGACAATATCGTCGTCAAGGAAAAGTTCGTCCTGCGCATTTCCCACGGTGAAGCCAATCTGGCAGCCGTCGCGCCGCTGCTGTGTGCCGGCATCACCACCTATTCGCCGCTGCACCATTGGAAAGTCGGTCCTGGCAAAAAAGTCGGGGTGGTCGGTCTCGGCGGCCTGGGGCACATGGCGGTGAAAATCGCCCATGCCATGGGCGCGCATGTGGTGCTGTTCACCACCTCGCCGAACAAGCGCGAAGACGGCCTGCGCCTGGGCGCCGATGAAGTCGTGGTGTCGAAGAACCCGGATGAAATGGCCGCGTTCGCCAACACCCTGGACTTCATCCTCAACACCGTGGCCGCGCCCCACGACCTGGACGCCTTCCTCGCCCTGCTCAGGCGCGACGGCACCATGACCCTGGTCGGCGCCCCCGACAGTCCGCACCCTTCGCCTTCGGTGTTCAACCTGATCTTCAAGCGCCGCAGCCTCGCCGGTTCCCTGATCGGCGGCATCCAGGAAACCCAGGACATGCTGGACTTCTGCGCCAGGCACGGGCTGGTCTCGGATATCGAGATGATCGATATCCAGGACATCAACGAAGCCTATGGCCGCATGCTCAAGGGCGACGTCAAATACCGTTTCGTGATTGACATCAAGAGCCTGAAGAAAGAAGCCAACGCGGCCTGATCGAGCCCTTCCTCCCGGCACCGCGATGACAGCGCCGGGCGCGCTGTCATCGCCGGCTTCCGAAGCCGACTATCCACTCCTGAACCTGGTGAGGTACTGTAGGACCACGACGCGTGATCCATCGGTGGCTGCAAGAGCGAAAGCGAATGCCGGTGGCTAAGCAAGACAGGGTTGAACCGAAAGGCAAATCCCTAAATTCAAGATGAGATCAGAATGTTCAAGAAAGCTGTTTTTTGCCTGTCCCTCCTGGCAACTGCAAGTTCCGCCTACGCCAACGACGCCATTGCCTACAAAGACGAGTTCGAGAACCAATACAGTCAGTGCATTGAAAACAAGTTGGCCTCGGATTGCTGGAGCAAGGCTTTTTCCGGACACTTTGACAAGTGGCAAACCAAGGAGAAGGATCTCATCTCCAAAAGCCAGAACACACTTTCCGCCTGGCTCGGGAAACATGAAATATACAAAATACACTTGACCCCCAAAGAGACCAAAGGTGAAGTGTTTGAAAACAGAGCCTATCTGATCGAACGCGATGACGGGCAATTAATCGGTATTCATATCGGTTTCAGGCAGGTGCAAGGCCAGTGGTACGTGTCTGAACTCCTGGTCAATGCCGACGACGCCTTTATCAGATCCATACTGGATATGCCCAAGATAAAATAAGGCGGAAAAACAGGCCCCGTATGACGTGCAGCATGGGCAATCCGCACTGCACCTTCTTTCGCCGTGGCCTTCTGGACGATACCGTCGAGGTGGAATGTGACGGTGGAACGGTGCATGGTCCTGACCGGATCGGTTGAACCGATTTGCTCCGGAACCATTGCGAGCCATTTTCTGCAGGCCCAGGTCCCTCTACTGATCATAGGGGCAAACACAATACCTGTGGGAGCAACTGTCTTGAGCGTTTTTTTGAAAGTCATTTCAACGGACGGTCAAGCTCCCCCAGTTCCAGGCCATGCAATTTCTTAAGGAAATAACCGCAGCCATATTAGACGACGTGCTCAGTCCACAATAAACAACTTGGCCCCGTTGGTAGTGGATGAACGATGCCCCTCGTTATTGTTGCCGACCTGATAGCTCATCCCCGCAGCCAGTGTAAACCGACGGCCATCTTCCAGCTCCGTGTCCAACTCACCCTCCAGGCACAGCAGGATATGCCCTCTCCAGCACCAGTGGTCGGCCAGGTATCCGGGACTGTACTCGACCATCCGCACACGGGTAGCGCCAAACTGACAGGTCCGCCAATAGGCGGTGCCTGTCTGGCCCGGATGGGCGACGGGCTCGATAGTCGACCAATCAGTCGTACCGAAGGGGATAGCAGTCAGGTCCATGGAGCCGTTCCTTGCCGAGAAGAGCCTCAAACTCTATCAAGCCACCAGGGCGCCAGATAGATACAGATGAACAGGATCGCAGGCATACGCACCTCGAATACTGACGAGACACGAAACCTGTAAAGGCTCATTCATCATCCCTTCTGGCGACTTTCCGTCCGCGCCCTTTTAGCCGCCACAAAAGCGACGATCTCTTCAACCTCCCGGGGTGTCAGGGTTCTCTTCAAGTACAACTGCGCAACCTCGCACATCCGCTGGACCTCCAGGGCTTCATCGTTATCCGGTGTATTGGCCATCATCCGCTCCTGAGTCCAGCATCCTCGCGATGCCCAAACAGATACCCTGTTTCAACCCAAGGCGCCAGCCCTGGATGGTTGGCGCCCTGCGCTTCCTGGCCGGCCTACACCGTCAAAAACAACGCCGAAGTCCAGACCCTCGACTGATCCCGCTGCCGCGCACAGATAAACAACGGATGCTCACGCCCCGCCTCCAACCGCAACGCCGCCAGCTCGATCCGCCCTTGCACCTCTCGCGGCAACAACGCGTCGGTTGTCCGCTCCAGGGACACCTTCAACTCCGCCCCCGGCAGTTCCTCGATTACCTGCCCCTGGGCCAGCAGTTGCTCACCGGACAACTCCATCAGCACCGTCGGCGCATGCACATAAGGTTGTGGCTCGGAGGGGTCGCCGACCTTGATGTAATTATCGATACGGCTGTGAATCTGCAAGGTCGCCCCCGCCAGTTGCGACAGATCGATCTCGATGCTGTCGGTATCACCATTGGTATCGGTGCGAAACGCCAGTGTCGTTGCATCCTTGCGCCACACGGTCTGTTCGGGATGATCGAGACCCAATGCGCGGAAGCCCTTGATCACCGCGCCAGTGACCCGGATCTCACCCGTCCAGTAGGCACCGCGATAACGGTCCTTGATCCGTGCACCACCCAACCGCAGGCGAATGCCGTGCCCCGAGAAACCCAGTTCCTCATGCAGGTTGCGCGACCAGACCCGCTGCTCGCCGTCGAACAACTCGACCTGCTCCCAACCCGCCTCCCCCAGCAAGCGATAATCCAGGCTCGCATCCGCCCGTGCAGTGAACACCTCACCCATAAAGTGCGCACCCTGGCGCAGGCTGGCGAACGAGCGCTCGCCGGTGGTGGCAAAGGTACGACGGGCACGCAATGCCTTGCCGACGCTGTCACGGTCAAAACTGTCGGCGACCACCCCGGTCAGCCCGCCACGGGAACCGAACACCGCCGTGGCCGGCACACCGCCGCCGCAACGGCCCTGGTGTTCATCGCTGTTGGCGGCAGCCCCCACCCGATATCCACGTTGCAAGGCTTCGGCGTAGACCCAATGGAACTGCCCCCACGCCGAGCCCACTTCAATCAGACGTTCCAGCTCCGGATGATGCCAATCCAGGTTGCAACGACGCCCACCCACGTGCGGCATCATCAGATGGCCTTCGGGGTCCTTGGCATAGGCGGCATACAGCTCGTCCACCGGCCAGGCACCGGGCTTGATGGTCCCGGCAGTAAACTCGTTCCATTCGAAGGAACGAACCAATCGCCCCTGGTTGTCGAAAGGAAACTCCGGCTTTCGACCGTGCAGGAACACCACATTGCGGTCACCGCCGGCGCAGGAATTGCCGCACCATTCGGTCCCGGGATAGCAGACAAAGCGACCCGGCTCATTGAGCTCGTGGATCAACTTGACCGCCTGGTCCCAGCGCTGCTCGGTGATATTGAAGTCGTTGGCGGTATAACCGAGCACATCGAGCCCGGCGACGTCACGGCCATAACTGAGATTGTACAAGGTGTCATTGGTGCCCACGGTGTCGTCGGAATGCACATGCAGGTCCGCATAGAGCGGACGCAATGCCGTACCCGCCGGGTCGACCGTCACAAAGGCCCGGGCCCCGCGCACAAACGCCCCCTGCACCTCCGCTGACAAGCGCCACTCGCCTACCGCGCCGAACTTCAACCCCTCAAGCCGGGCAATCGCCCAACCCTCGGCCGCCAGGCGGAACGGCTGTTGCCGCTGTTCGCCTTCAGGACCGGTCAGGGTCAATAGCCCTTCCAGTGGCAGCTGGCGACAGGTATTGCCCCAGGCATCGTCGACCCGCAGCAGCACGTCGAACGCTTCACCCGCGCTGACCAGCCGCGGCACGATCAGTTGCACGCTTTGCGCCGGTCCCGGGACGATATCCAGCAACGGATCACCCGGCACTTCGGCAAACTTCGAGCTGCCCAGCGGGTCGATAAACAAGCGGAAACGGAAGTCCTTCTCGACGAAACTCTGCACCCGCGTACCCGCGCCGCCCTGGCGTCGGTCACCAAGGCGGATGACGATACGGTCGCCAGGATTGAGGTATCCGTCGACGATATCGATGATCACGGCTTTCTGGAACGGCCGCTCATGGCCCTTCTGGTCAAAGCGCACCTTGAGGTGCTGCACCGTGGCCTGGCTCTGCCCCGGCACCAATTCACCGGCCTGATATTCGGCACTGACGTAGTTGGGACCGGCCGGGTTCGAGGTCTGGAACAACGCCCAGTCGGAGTAGAACTTGAACGCCAGCTTCAACCAGGCACCGTCCGCCAAGCCGCTGCCACCGACCTCGTAGACCAGGGTGATCTCGTCCCATTGGCCGGCCACCAGGGTCTGCCGATCACAGCTGATCGCCCCCAGGAAGGGGCGTTGCTTGTTGCGTTCATACAGGCCTTGCGGGGCAATGTAGTGCCCGGCTTCGCGGGGATCGAACTGGTTACTCACATGACACCTCGTATGGGTTCAGCGAAGGTTTGAAAGGGGCACCGGCGACTTATTGCTCGCGCCATTGCTGGTAATGACGCTCGATGCGCCGGAACACAAAACTCTCCATCAGCCAGGCGGTCAGCCCGATCAGGACAATGCCCAGCAGCACCTGGCTGCTGTTGCCGATCTGGCCACCGGTGGAGACCATCCAGCCGATGCCCCGGGAGGCGCCGATCATTTCCGCCGCCACCAGCGCCCGCCAACCCTGGCTGAAGCCGATGCGCAGGGCCGCCGTGACAAACGGCAGCGAGGCCGGCAGGTAGACATGGGCCAGCAACTGCCAGGGGCTGGCCCCCAGCGTGCGGGCCGCGCGAACTTCCCCGCCGCGAATGCCCTGCACGCCCTCCTGGATCGTCACCGCCATGGGGAACACCGCGGCGATAAAGATCACCAGCACGATGGACACATAACCCAGGCCGAAGATGATCATGATCAGCGGCGCCCAGGCGATCGGCGGGATGGCCATGAACAGGCTGTTGAGTGGTGCGATAAAGTCACGCAAGCGCGAAGACAACCCACCCGCCGCCCCCAGCAGTACGGCGACAATCACCGCCGCGCAGAACCCGCCGAGCTCTTCCAGGACACTGGCTTGCAGGTGCTGCCAGAGCGAGCCGTCGCCCAACCAACGCAGGGCCTCGCGGGCGACGTCCCAGGGTTGCGGCAAAATGTAGGTGGGAAAACGACTGGCCAGGGCCACCCAGATCAACAGCAGGAACGGCAGCGAGGCCCATCCCCAATTCGGTTTTGGCAAGGACATGGGCAGACTCAGCGCGAAGCTTTTTCCAGGTAGGAGGTGTCGACGATCTGCTCGGTCTTGAGCGTGGTGTCGATAAAACCCAGGTCATGGGAGTAGTTCATCAGGCGCTGGATAAACTGGATGTCCGTGGCCTCCAGGTCCGCCGACCACCCCAGCCGGGTACGGGCCTGGGCAACGATGGTTTCCGGGGCGATGGTCTTGCCGTCCGGCCCTTGCACCGCTTCAAGCTTGAATGCCTCGGCGATGATCCGGTTCGACTCGTCAGGATGTTCGTTGAGAAAGGCAATGGCCTTGCGATGCGCGCGCAGCAGTTTGACCACGTCGTCCGGGCGTTCCTGCAAGGTTTTCGGCAGCGCGATCACCACGTACCAGGGGTACTGGGGCAAGGCCTGGTTGACATCGAACAGGACCCGGCTCGAACCCCGCAGCAAGGATTGGCTGACAAAGGGTTCCCAGGAGAACGCCGCATCGACAATGCCACGCTCCAGGGCCGCGTTCATATTGCCGGGGGGCATGTCGATAATATCGAGATCATGGTCAGGGTTGAGCCCGGCTTTTTCCTTGAGCACATAGCCGCGCAGCAGCACGTCCATGCCGCTGCCCTTCTTCACCCCGGCAAGTTTTTTACCCTTGAGCTCGGCCAGGGCGTTGATCGGGCTTTTGCTGTCGACGATCACCGCCGCCTGGCCGTAATTGACCTTGGCCAGGATCCGGCTCTGCAAGCCTCGGGAAAACCACTGGTACACCGGTGGCGTACCGACATAGGCCACGTCCAGCTCACCGGCCGCCAGCGCTTGCTGGATCACCGGACCATCACCCAGCGCCCGGAGATCCACGTTCAGGCCTTCGTCACGGTAGTACCCCTCCTTGTCCGCGATCAATGCCGGGGCGTTGGCCATGGCGAAGACATACCCCACCCGTAGCGGCTTGGCTTCCCCAGCGACGGCCAATGAACTGCCGGCCATGGCGGCAACCGACAATGAAAGGGCAAGCAGCGTACGTTTGATCATTGGATCGACTCGAGTTCAAGGCAGGGAGAGGGAGAGGAAACACGGGCCTCGGACAGCGCCATGACCTGGGAAATACGCTCCATCAGTTCATTGCGGTAATCGAGGAAAGCCGGCAGGCGGCGGGTTTTCAGATTGGAGCGTGGCCGTGGCAGCTGGATCTTCAGTTCGCTGTGAATACCGCCCGGGGCAATATTGAGGACGATGACCCGGTCCGCCAGGAACACCGCTTCGTCGATGTCATGGGTAATGAACAATACGGTCTGGCCCAGTTCGGCCCAGATGCGCAGGGTTTCTTCATTCATGTGGTTACGGCTGATGGCATCCAGTGCGGCGAACGGCTCATCCATCAGCAAGACCTCCGGCTCCAGCGCCAGGGTACGAGCCAGCGAGACCCGTTGCTGCATCCCGCCGGAAAGCTGATGGGGCAAACGTTGCGCGGCCTGCTCCAAGCCGACGAGGCGCAGGTACTGCATGGCCTGTTCGCGCTGCTGCGACTCGCTGCTATCAGCGGCCATGCGCAAGCCGAAACGGACATTTTCCAGGGCTGTCAGCCAGGGAAACAACTGCGGCGACTGAAACACATAACCCAACTCCGAACGCTCCGGACTCACCGTGGCCTGGTTCAAACGGATCTGCCCCGCCTGCGGTCGGACAAACCCCGACAACAGGTTCAGCAAGGTGGTCTTGCCACAGCCGGACGGCCCGAGAATTGCGACAAACTCACCGGGGGCGGCACTGAGACTGAAGGAGGAAAACACCCGATGACCATTGGGGTAGCTGAAGCTGATCTGCTCGACGCTCAATGCATCGGCTGGCTGCGGCGCACGAAGGAGGTTTTCTGGCATGGCAAGTGTCGTCAGGTCGTCTACAATGGGAATACCTGACATAATACGTATTAATACAAGTCATCCCAATAACCGATTTTTATAACCTTAGAAGTGAAGGCTCCGCCGGGCGCCAGGCTTCTCAGATCACGGAACCCCGCAGTGTCCACGCCCATTCTTCGTGACAGCACCACCTCGCTCTACGAACAGATAGCCCATCAGTTGCTGGAGGAGATTCAGCGCGGCGCCTACGAACCCAGTGGCAAGCTGCCCTCGGAGGCCGAGTTGGGCCAGCGCTTTGCGGTGAGCCGGGTGACCATCCGCCTGGCCGTGGGCAAGCTCAGCGACGACGGCGTGGTGGAACGCAAGCAAGGCAAAGGCACCTTCGTCGCGGCCAAGCAGGTTCGCCATGGTCTCGATGCCTTGCGCAGTTTTCATGAGGCGCTGTTGTTGCAAGGCCTCAAGCCGAGCATGCGGGTCCTCGATCATCAGTTGCAGCCGGTGCCCGAGGCGCTGCACGCCCTGTTTGCGGAGACCGACCAGTGCCTGCTGCTGGAGCGCCTGCACTTTGTCGACGACGACCCCATCGCCCTGGGCCGCAGCCATCTGCCGGCCGAACTGGCGAATGTAGTGTGGACGGCTGTCGAGAACCGCCCGATCTATTCGATCCTGGAATCGATCACCGGCGCCCCGGTCACCCGCGCCGATATGGCGATTCGCGCCCAGGAAGCCGACAAGCACCTGGCCAATACCCTGAATGTGAAACGTGGCGCGGCGCTGCTGGTGATGGAGCGCACCTCGTATTTTGCCGATGGCCGCTGCTGTGACCGGACCACCTTTTTTATCCGTCCGGAGCGCTATGCGTTTGTCCTCAGCGGTGTATTCAAATCCAGCCCCGCTTCTTGAAAGCAGAGCCTGGCAATCGACTTCGGTCTCCCCACTCTGCCCTCTCGGACCACCAGGATGCAGTCGCCGATCTCAAGGAATCAGGACTGAGCAAGCGGCTCAGCGCCGATGCGCCAGGGAACGTACCAATCGGTCACCCAGGCTTTGCACGCCCTGCACCAGAATCACCAACACGATCACCGTGGCGACCATCACCTGGTTGTTGAAGCGCTGATAACCATAACGAATCGCCAGATCCCCCAAACCGCCACCGCCGATGACCCCGGCCATGGATGAAAAGCCGATCAGCATCACCAGCGTCAGGGTGATCCCCGCCAGCAAGGCCGGCAGGGCTTCGGGCAACAGTACTTTGAAAATCACATGGCGAATGTCACCGCCCATGGACAGGATCGCTTCGATCCGTCCCTTGTCGACGTCATCCATGGCGTTCTCGACGATACGGGCAAAAAACGGAAAGGCACCGATGGTAATCGGCACCACGGCGGCGGTGCTGCCCAGGGTGGTGCCGACAATCAGCCGGGTCAGTGGAATCAAGGCGATCAACATCACCACGAACGGCAGCGAGCGGCCGAGGTTGACCAGCGCGCTGAGGCTGCTGTTCAAGCGAGGCATGGGGTACAGGCCACGGCGGCGGCTGACAAACAGCAGGACGCCGAGCGGCAAGCCGATCAGCAAGGTGAACAATCCCGCCAACAGCACCATATAAAGCGTTTCGCCCGTGGCATTGAGCAGCAGTTGGAAAATCTCGTTCCAGTCGACGGTTCGATTCATGACGGCTCAGCCCTGCCCCCGCGCTGCTTGAGAAAATCCACCACCTTGGCCAGTTTCAGCGCTGGGACGGCCCTCTTGAACGGCAGGTTGTAGCTCGACAGCAAGGAGCGATCGCGAGACGAATCCCGCTCGGCCGGTAATCTTTCCAGCGGCCCGGACTCCAGCAGCCGCCCCTGATCCAGCACAGCCGCGTGATCGCAGATCGACTTGATCACGTCCAGCTCATGGGTGATCAGCACAATGGTCAGCCCCAACCGGCGATTGATATCGCGCAACAGCTCAAGAATCGATGCCGTGGTTTCCGGGTCGAGGGCGCTGGTGGCTTCATCCGAGAGCAGATAGGCCGGCCGCGCAGCCAGGGCCCGGGCGATGCCTACCCGCTGTTTCTGCCCGCCGGACAGTTGCGAAGGAAACGCCTCGGCCTTGCCCCCCAGGCCGACCAGATCCAGCAGCTCGCGCACCCGCGCCTGGCGAGCGGCCTTGGGGAGACCGGCGATCTCCAGCGGCACGGCGATATTGTCGAAGACATTGCGCGAATGCAGCAGGTTGAATCCCTGGAAGATCATGCCGATGCGCTGGCGCTGTTGGCGCAATGCCTGGTCGGACAGCAGCGTCAGGTCCTGGCCGTCGATCACCACGCGTCCACTGCTGGGACGCTCGAGCAGATTGAGACAACGCAGCAAGGTCGACTTGCCGGCACCGCTACGCCCGACAATCCCGTAGATCGCACCGTCCGGAATGCTCAGGGACACCTGGTCGAGGACCGGCGCCTGTCCTTCGCCGTAGCTTTTGCTCAACTGCTCGACGCTGATCATGGCTGGCGGTCCGCGACCGTCACCGGAATCACAGAGCCCGAGTAAGTGTCGGTGATGAACTCCGCCACCTGGGCTGAGTTGAGGTCCTTGGCCAGCTGTTTGATCCGAGGGTCAGCCTGCAGTTTCGGAGTGGTCACCAGGATATTCGCGTAGGGATTGTTCGCCGCCTTTTCCAGGCCCAGGGCATCCTTGGCCGGGGACAGTCCGGCCTCCAGCGCGTAGTTGCCGTTGATCACCACCAGGTCGACATCATCCAGGGCGCGGGGCAACTGCGGCGACTCGATCTCGAGGATCTTCAACTGTTTCGGGTTCTCGGCAATGTCCTTGGGCGTTGCCTGGTCAATGGCCGGATCATTGAAGCCGGGCTTGAGCTTGATCAGGCCATTGTCTTGCAGCAGGTACAGCGCGCGGCTGAGGTTGGTGACATTGTTGGGCAGCGCGACGGTACCTTTTTGCGGCACCTGGTCAAAACTTTTGTGCCGGTGCGAATAGATCCCCAGCGGCTCGATATGCACGGTCGCCGCCACCACGAACTTCTGCCCCAGGGCCTGCTCCTGGGACTTGAGGTACGGCAGGTGCTGGAAGTAGTTGGCGTCGACATCGCCATGGGCCAGCAGCTCATTGGAGTTCACACCGCTGGGAATCTCGATGATCTTGAGGTTCAACTGCGGGTCGATTTTCTGCACATACGCGAGGATCTGTGCGTGGGGCACCGGGTCCGCCGCCACCCGCAGCGGCTCGGCCGCCAGGGCGCCGAACGAAGAGAACAGGCCCGCCCAGACCGCCAGGGTCAATCCGGTTTTTTTCAACATGCTGATAGTCCTTGATCAAATGATGGGGGTCAGGCGCTCAGCGCCTTGGGGAGCAGTGCATCGGCGTAGAAGCGTTGGGCAACATCGGGGTGGGAACGCAGGCGGCCCTTGAGGTAGTTCCAGCCGACATCGCGTAACAGTGGATTGGCTGGATCGCTGGCCGGCCCCCGCGCTTCGCGCAACAGCGCCGTCGGCAAGGGATACAGCGGCACCACCGCATCCAGTTGCGCGCCGAGGAAAAAGGCAATCGACAGGCGCTCGCTGCCCAGTGGCGGAGACTGCACCCGGTGTACCGTGGCCCGCAGATAACCGTTGGTGGCCAGTTCGAGCAATTCGCCGATATTCACCACCAGGGTATTGTCCCGGGGCAACGCATCAATCCAGCGGCCCTCCTCGACCTCCACTTGCAGACCCGCCTGCTGGTCCTGCAAGAGGAAACTGAGGAAGCCGGAATCCTTGTGGGCACCCACGCCCTGGCGGCTTTCGCCTGGTGCGCGGCCGGGGTAGCGGATCAGCTTGATATGTTCATTGGGCCTGTCGCCATACAGCGGGTCGAAAGCCTGTTCGTGCAATGACAGGGCCTGGGCGAAAGCCCGCAGCAGGCGCAGCGACATGGCGGTCATCGCCTGCTGCCATTCCAGCAGCAACGGCTTGAGTCGCGGCAACTCGACAGGCCACAGGTTCGGGCCTTGCAGGCGTGCCCAACGGGGGGTGTTTTCATCCAGCGCCAGGGCTTCACGCTCGGCACCGACATCGAACTGTTCGCGCAGGTCCGGCTGGCCCCGGGTGATCTCCGAAGCCGCGCGGTTGTACCCGCGAAAGTGTGGCGAATGGATCATGCCGACCGCGTTTTTCGCCGCCTCGGGCAAGGCGAAGAGCTCCCGGGCGTGGACCTGGACCTGCTGCAACAGCGCGCTGTCGATGCCATGTCCGGTCAGGTAAAAGAAGCCCACGTCCCGCGCGGCATGGCGCAGTGCATCGAGAAAGCCCTGACGCTGCTCGCAACTGCCCTCGAGCAAGGACAGGTCCAGCAAAGGCAGCGCGGTGATGTCCAGCGAGTTCGGCATGGTTCACTCCCCTGTGATTTGAAAAGGTATTCATCCCGCAATCAGTCGAACTGACACGCCGATAAACAGCTGCTCAAGGCAGGGGAAAGACAAGGAACCCAGCGATTGATCAGCACTGGGTTAAAGCTATACGATCTTAAAAACCATCAATAAATATCTTTTTTGCATTAGCTTATTGCACGCTAGCCTCGCACCTCCCGCCAAAAAATCTTGTGCATGGCTGTCGCGCCCTTGCCGAGCAAGCCGAGACTGATCACGCTGTTATCGGAGCCGTGGCTAAAACTGATCACTGTCCCGTTGGAAAGAACAGCGACCACCGGACGGGATGAGAGATTGCTTCCCAGACTCCGACCTGCCCAAGGTGTGATACCCGTGGCGAAGTACGAGTTATCCAGCTGCCCGCCGGTCCCCTCATCGACTTGATACTGATAGCTATTCGAACTGCAGGCTGCGCTGGACGGGGCGTTGGAGTTCAGAATCAACGTACCGAAAGCCAACTGCATGTCCGACGTCACCCCCTCCCCGGCGGGTAAATCAAAATACCAGCCCTTTTGCGTTGAGTAGTTAACGGTGTTCTGAGTAATGGTCCGGACCCCACCCGCCGCCACGGTGACCGTCTGCGGAACAAGCACGCTACGGGGCGAACTGCCACCCGTGTAAATCGTCCCATCATCCAGAAAGGCGTAAACGCTTTGAATTTGCGTGGAGCTGAAGTCCGACGTGGCCAGAGACCGACCGGTGCCGACAAAGATCGCCGTCTTGCTGTTCACTTGCCCCACTTCAACACTCTGAGTAATGGGTTGGGTGGCGCCACTGCTGTCCTGCAAAACCGCAATGCGGGCAACGGACCAGTTCGCCGGATTGGCATCCGAGATATTGAACTTGAAGACATTTCCATTCAGATCGCCCGCATAGACAGCCGATGCGGTGATCCCATCCGAGGAATACGCTGAAAGGTGGGCCAGCCCTGCAGGAGCCAGTGAGGTTCCGTAGCCAGTAGAAATGTCACGAATCACGGCACCGGTATCAGGGTTCAGAACGAACATATGGCCCGCATAATCCCCGCTGTTGTTGTAGCCCGATGAAGCCATGACGACATATCCGGCGGCCGTATTGGTAATCAAGGGCTGGCCATAAGAAAGCCCTACGTTATTGGTCACGCTCGACGAAGTGCTGGCGTTGGGAAACTCCCATTTCACCTTCGAGGCCAGGTCCGCCGAACTGGTGGCTGCCGGGTTCGTGACATCAAGAGCGTAATAACCATTCCCTCCCGCGCGAAGCCCTGCCACCAATAAAGTCTTCCATGTCCCTGAAGAATTGACATCACGAACGGTCGGCGTGCCGTCCACAGTGAACATGTGGTTGTAGGTTTTCTGGGACAACTGGTTAAGCTTTGAAAGCACCAGGTTTGGAATATAGGCCCACAGCTCGCTACCGTTGCTGGCATCAATCGCATGCAGCATACCGTCATTACCGCCCTGATAGACGACACTCTTGCGCCCGGCAATCGTCTGACCGAAAGTCGTATAGGTACTGTCAGTCGTTATGCTCCAGGAGCGTTTGTCATTCACCATCACCGGTTCCGCATCCACCAGATCGCCCAGGACATGGGTACGAGTACGGTACAGTGTACCTTCGTTGGAACGATCCCCCTCCAACCAGTTGGCAACCGTGAGATTGTCCGTGGCGTTCGGGGAATTAAGAAGCGCTGTTTGTGTGGAACTCAGTCCCCCGGGAAACACCGCACCACTGCTACCCGTATAAGAAGCAAACTTTCTGCTCGTCCATCCCTGGGCATCCAGTGTTGACTGAAAACTCCACAGTGAGTTGGTAGCCGATGTGTTCCCCGTGGTGAGATCAATCGGTGCAGCCACCAAGTCGCCATACCAAGTGGACGCATTGAAACTGGCGATGTAGGCCGTATTGTCACCTGGCTGGATATTGATGTTGGACACGCTGATCGCGCCCCCCGCTCCCGATTTGTTCAGCAGATCGGCAATGATGCTCTTGATTGAAGCGGTGGCGCTCACACTGTCGGTGGCCAACAGCATCTTGCCACGACCGTTTATCGTTGCATGGTACAGGTCATCAACGGCAGTCGGACTGTGCGACACGTTGGGGTTGGGCCAGGTGGGGGCATAGGTGTATGGACTTTTATCTTGATTGGAGCCCGTCCCGAAAATCGTCCCCTGCGCCCCCAGGGTCATCCCATACATATTCATGTGCAGGTTAGGGTTCTTGTCCGCACTTGGGGATGTCGCATTCGGATCGTAAGGCACCCGGCCCGCTGTAAAGCTGGAACTACCAGCGGTCGTGCTGAAGTAATAAGCCGCCAAATCCGCCAGCGTGCCCGGATAGATAGTGGTATAGGGCGCGGAAGTGAACCACGGACTGGACGAATAAGTGGGAGGCGTCGTGGTCGTGGCGTCAGCAAACCCGTCAGTCACGATCATGACGCTATTGCGCTGGCAAGCGTATTGAATGTAAGTCTTGGTGGTGTCGTTCACATAAAGGCCACCAATCGTTTGCAAGAGTGTACGGGTAGGCGTACCACCAGCACCAAACACGCGATAGATCAACCCAAGCAGGTACTGGTAATTGGTCGCCGGTGTCGTTGAGTTAAGATCAACCATATTGGCCACGTTGCTGGAATCCATCCAGCGGGCGCCCATGCGAAGATTGGTCAATTGAGGCAGTACAGCAGCCATGGCAGAGGACAACATCAGTCGACGCTTGCGGTAATAGGTAAACCAATTGGCAAAGTTTTGCATTTCCGCCGTATAGCTGCGGCCCGACGGGAATATGTTGCCTGACTTGATTTCGTATCGGTGCAGCAGGCTCCCATCTGGAGCAGTTGCACACGTAGGCGTCCCGGTCGTGCACGTCGCATCCTTAACCCAATAGGTGGCCGGATAATAAGGGATCGTAATATCGTAGTACGTCGAGCCCGTATAACCCGAGCTCGTGCCCACCGTCACATTGGTGGTGATGCTGGCACTGCCGTTCTTGATTCCTGAAATCACGGCTCCCGGAATCACCATCCCGGTATAAAACCTGAACGTCCATCCGCTAGTACCGCTGGTTAGCGTATTGGTCAGGTCATAGGTCACAGTGGGCGTTTCCGTAGGGTGGATTCGAGCCGCAGTGGGAGTTGAATTGCTGTAGGTGGTCGTGGTGCCATTATAAAAATCAGGTGCCCACGGGACATAAGTTGTATTGGGATTGTAGTACAGGGGATTGTACTCATAATCTCGCAAGTAGGCGTAACTCGGAATGAAGGGTGCCGCGTAGCCCTCCCCGGCCGCCGCGGTGTCTACGTATTTCCGGGAACTATTGGGAAACAGATACTCATACTTCAGCCAGGTCGTGCTTGTCGCTCCGACAGAGTTATAGTTCGGAGCATAGTAACCACTACTATAAACATCGGAGCTATTCCATCCGGTAAAGCCGGCTTTCCCGGAAGTCGAGTTATACCATAGAGCACCGTCATTACTCGTCAGCAACACTTCGGTGTCCATCGACCCGGAATCGTCAATCCCCAGTATCATATTGGGCTCAACCACATTCAGCATGCCCAATGGAAGTTGAGCAATGTCCGTAGCCGCTGCAAAAGCCGGAGAAACAACCTCGGCCAGAAAAATCATTACAAACAGTCTCGCCAGCTTATGCATGCGCCCCCCATCCTCGATCTCTTTAACAAGACTGACTGCGTTGGTTATCTTGAAATGGTTGTCTGGGTCGTGACCATAGTGCCCTTGGGGCCAGAAGTCTTCACCGTTACCTGGTACAAAACAGGGTACGTCACCAGCGATTTACCATCTTGATTGCCGCCCCGCAGGCTGTAGCTACCGCCATTAGCCGTTGTCGGTTTTTCGACCTGGCACTGCGTTCCCGTGCTGGTGACTACAGTGACCGTACAAAGCCGCTCAATGTAGTAGGTGGAAGAATAATTACTGGACAGCGCCACTGGGGTCAGGCAACTCCAGCCATCTCCACTGGAGCAAGGGAGGGGTAAACCGTTGGCATCTCTATTGGTCAGAATGGTTGGGGAGTAGACATTGGGATCAGCCACTGTCAAATCTGCCTTACCGGCGATATAGGTCTTGACCCTTGTCAATATGCTATCGGAGGCGCTCAAGGCCCCTTCCCGGTAGGAGTAGTTCCCGACACTGGTGACATTCATCGTTACGGAGCGGATCAACCCAACCGAGGCAATCAAAAATATCGTCAGCAACACAAGGGTGAGAATAAGCACCGCACCTTTCTGGTTATTTTTCATCACCACCTCCTTATTGAGCCGTGGCCCAAGCCAAGCTACGCAGTGGTGTTACCGTCGTGTAGGTCTTGTAAAAATAGCACCGCCAATCAGGAATCAGGACTGTGCTGTCTGTGTTGGTCAGGGCCGACACATCTACCGAACCT
Organism: Pseudomonas gingeri; assembly: GCF_013385425.1. GTDB lineage: Bacteria > Pseudomonadota > Gammaproteobacteria > Pseudomonadales > Pseudomonadaceae > Aquipseudomonas > Aquipseudomonas gingeri_D. The sequence continues at coordinate 44,784 of NZ_JACAQA010000007.1, forward strand.
GAACCATTCGCCGCATTCTGCCAACTATCAAAATTGATGGTCGCATTCGTTGTGCTTGTGCAATTAGCTGCGTTGGCTTGTTTTTCTCGATTCCCTGAACGAACCACTATGCCCGTTCGTATGGCCTTCAAGCTATTGAGCTGACTGGGAAGCTGGTCTTGCCATGTCAGTCCAAGACCACTGTTCACACCGTATTGCGCTCTCAAGAAAACCACCCCGTCGGCGACGATGCTAACCTTACCGGTAATTTTGTTCTTGAATTTCAACATTGCACTTTCCGAGTACCATTCCTGATAGTTGAAAACCTGCTCAGGTACGATATAAAAATCCGCGGCATAAGTGGGCACCCCGGCAATGGCCTGGTTATATTCCGCCGTCGCTGACAAACCTATATTCACCATTCCGGCACTGCCGTTTACAGCATTGGGGGCCGTCGCGCGCCGCAAGGTGCAATCAGCGCCACTCCCCGCGGAACTATAAGCCAGCAGAATATCGTCTCCGGTCGCCACCGAGCCGACAAGAGGCACACCGATATCGTCGTTGGGGTTGGCCAATGACACTGAAACCTTAAGCAGTGAAGCCGCGCTGCCACCGCTGCCATAGGCAAAGATGACATGATTGGAGTTGGGGTCTGTCGTCACATCGAGCTTTATCATATCCAGCTCGATGCCTGAATTCGTATTCGTTGCCGTAGTTGAATAAAGATGGGTGCAGATTTGACCGTAATTGCTGATCAGTCCGGCCCCGGCCATTTCAAGCGCCGTGTTGATGGTCTCGGCAGCCGTAGTCCCGTTACTGTTAGCGGTGTTAGAGGCGATGTTGCTCATTCTCCCCGCGTCATAGGAGATGGCCAGCGAGGTGGCGGCGAGCGACATGATCAAGCCGATCACCATTGCCAGCATTGCTTCAATAAGAGAGAAGCCCTTTTGCCTCATAACGTCTTATCTACCTGGAAAGGAACGCTGTAGGTATTCACAACATTATCCTGGGGCATTTGCCATTGAATCGTAATCAAACAAGTTCCGTCAGCCGCCACGCTCACCGTGGGATCGATGGCCCCCGGCAATTTTTTGACTTCCACAGCCCAAGCGGCAGCCGAACTGGTAGTGCCCGCCCCCGGATAAGCGTAGTTTGCAAGGTTCGAGGCGTCCGACACCATCTGACCGTACAGCACTTTAGCCAGATTGGTGGCCTTTACCCGATCATCCGATTTGGCAGACTCGTTTGACAGTTTCGCTTGCAGGGCGGCATTGCCCAACAAACCAACCGTCATGATCAAGAGTGCGATCAAACACTCAATCAGCGAGAATCCGTGCTGCTTACGAGCAAAAGTTCGAGGCATTTCTGTCACCTTGCGAAGGGTTGCAAACCTTGATAAAACCGCCGCCATATGCCTCAACTTTCAGGCAAGCATTACTTGCCGGGCAGGAAGCGTTTGTAATCGAGATGACATAGGATGCCGAGGCCGCAATCTGCCCAGTAGAAGTGAACGTAATCGCGCCGGCGGGATTTTGGCTGATCGTTGTCCCAGTGCCCGCCCCCGCCAAACTTATGGTTTTAGCATAGTTACTGCCTGCGAGCGTGACTGCTGTAGCAGTGAGGGTGGCGGAAACTGACGTATTACGCTTCAGCGCCTCGGATCGGGCTTCCTGGAGGGCCGAAAAAATCACGTCCGCGGTGGACTTTATGGTGTTGTTGGAAATGACATCGCTCAATGACGGAAGCCCCCAGGCCATCACGATACCCATGATTGCAATGGCAACCATGGTTTCCAACAGCGTCACCCCCGCTTGGCGGTGCATGATCAGCACTCCGACCCGGTAATGATCCAACAGGCACTGTTAGAAGATCCGGTGGTCGCCTTGTTGCCTTGCTCGTCAATGGTGTAATTCGTGCCCGCCACCGACCCTGTTCCGCTGGCCGTATAGGTATAACCCTGCCCACCATTATTGGTGGCACAGGTAATCGTAAAATTAGTCGTATTGACGGGAGGCACGCCACAGACACTACCATTCTGGTAGGTTTGGGTATTTTGATAATAGGATTCCATCTTGACCTGCAAGGCAGCCAAAGCGTTAGCCCCTTCAGATAATTTGCTGCGATTAACATAACTCGAATACGACGGATAGGCGATGGCAGCCAAAATTGCAACAACTGCCACAGTAACCATTAGTTCAACCAATGTAAAACCGCGCTGTTTTTTCATAACCTGGCACCAAATTGTTGTGAATAGCATTTTATCTTATTTACCTCACCCCCTTGACCTCACAGAGGTTAAGCCTTTGTAGGTTCGGCCGCTATGGCCTTTTGACATTTCAGGCTATACCTTTGATAAAAGAGCACTCAAGCGCCTGCACACAAACCCAACGAGCCTACAATGCCTCGATTACTGTTCAGTGATGAGCGCGGGTTAAATCCGGAGAAAATGCGGCAACTCACACACGGTCTATGCCTCACAGCAAAAAACCGGTCATCATGTATCGGCCGGCCTTGGCGAAACTTGCCCAACACTTTCGGAGGCAGGAACCCCCTGCAAAAATTCAATGACCGTCTGACGCCGCCAGCGGCCACCACAACGAAACCCACAACCCTCGCTGCGCCACCTCATCGCAGTACGCCAGGCGGATACGCGCTCCGGTACGCTCGGCAATGGCCTTGACAATGGACAGCCCCAGTCCGGAACCGACTGCTTGGCTGCCCAGGCTGCGATAGAAGGGATCGAACACCCGCTCGCGTTCTTCAACGCCGATACCGGGGCCGCTGTCCTTGACCTGCAATAGCACCCCACCCTGCTCCCGGCTGACCCACAGGTCGACCCGGCCACCGGCGGGCGTATAACGAATGGCGTTGTCCACCAGATTCCTGACCAGCGCCAGCAGGTCGATCTCGCTGAGCGCCAGGTGCACGTCCTCTGCCCCTTCGACACCGATATCGATCTGCTTGAGTTCGGCCAGCGGCAATAAGTCCTCCAGTACCCGACGATAGACCGCGTGCACCGAGACCGGCGCACTGGACGGCATCGCGTTCGACTGGGCGGTGGCCAGCGCCAACAGTTGCTCGATCAGGCTCTTGCCCCGCTCGATGCCCCGCCGCAAGACAAACAGGCGCTCCCGGGCCAGCCCCGACATCTCGGTGGCAGCCAGCCGCTCGGCTTGCAGGGACAGTGCAGTCAGCGGCGAACGCAATTCGTGGGCGGCGTCAGCAACAAAACGCTGTTGGCTTTCCATCGACTGGGCGACCCGGCCGAGCAGGCGATTGATCGCCAGCACAAAGGGCCGGACTTCTGCCGGAACATGATTTTCGTCAATCGCGTGGAGCTCCTGCTCGCCACGCCGATCGATCTCCGCCGCCAGCACCGTGATAGGCCGGAACAACTTGCGCAACAGGTCAGCCACCACCAGCAGCAGCACGGGAAACAGGATCAGAAACGGCAACAGGCCGCGCCAGGCACTTTCACGGGCATCCCTGTCACGGATACCGGTTTCCTGGGCCACCGCGATGCGCTGACCGTTGCCCAAGGTCCTGACCAGCACCCGGAACGGTTCGCCAGCAACCGTCAGCGTCGACAGGCCATCGGCCAGGGTCGCCGGTAGCGGCAGCGGTCCACCGGTCTCGACATTGGCCGGGGCTCGCTTGTCATCGCCCAGATACTGCACGGTCACCCGGGACTCTTCATCGTCGCCGGCAACCACGCCCTCCGGCCGTGGATAGGCCAGCGTCATCTGCTGGCGCTCGAACAGCACGGCCACCTGATGCAGGGTGTTGTCCTGCATTTCGAGGGCCTCGTCGAAAGCCGAGACAAAGGCAAAGACTCCGGCCAGCAGGGCGACGATCAGAATCGCCAGCGACAGCGAGACCGACAGCCTGAGCTGGACCGACTCACTCAGGCGTTTTTTGAAACCATCCATCCCATGCCCCTGACGTTCTTGATCACGTGGCTGCCCAGCTTGCGTCGCAAGCCGTGGATCAGAAACTCCACCGCGTTGCTTTCCACCTCGTTGCCCCAACCATAGATCCGGTCTTCCAGATCGCTGCGCGAGAGAATCGCCCCCGGTCGGATCAGCAGGGCCTGCAACAAGGCAAACTCGCGACTGGAGAGCTGGACCTCGGGGATTGCCACGGTACTGGCTTGTTTCGAGATCAGGTCGAGGGAGACCACGCCGTTGCTCAGTTGCGACAGCGCGGTACCGCCCTTGCGGCGCAGGACGGCGCGCATGCGCGCGAGCAATTCAGCCATGTCGAAAGGTTTGAGCAGATAGTCGTCGGCACCGCCATCCAGGCCCTCCAGGCGATCATCGAGGCTGTCGCGGGCGGTGATGATCAACAGCGGCACGCCGTTACCGCGGGCGCGAATACAACCCAGCACTTCGAGCCCGTCCTTGCCCGGCAGGCCGAGATCGAGCAGCACCAGGTCATAGTGCTGGGTGTCCAGCGCCGTGAGGGCGGTCGTGCCGTTGTTGACCCAGTCGGCGGCGTAACTGGCATCCATCAATGCGCCCTGGATCGCCTCACCGATCATGGGATCGTCTTCGACCAGTAATACCCGCATATCCCTCTCCGCTAAAAAAAGACTCGGCGCTCATCCTGCGTGATGATTGCCGAGCCTGCATTGAAGCACCTGTTCACCCGTGCACGAAGCGATTTATCCGGCCAACAAAATTCGAACCGGGTGACTCAAGATCATTTTTTACCTTGCATGGCGTTGAAGGTTTTCAGCAACTCATCCATCGTCGCCTTGCAGTCGGCCTGTTTCGGGCTGCCGGCACGCAGGGCATCCAGCGAGTTGTCGATGGCCTTGTCGAGCACGTGCCAATCGCTCGCGGCACGCGGCTTGAGGCCGGCTTCGGCGGAGTCCCAGGCCAGCTCCAGGTCCTTGATCCGCGTCTTGGCGCCCGCCAGATCGTTCTTCTCGACCAGGGCGGCGACATCGACGGCAATGTTCTGGAAGGCCGACAGGTCGCCGAGTTTCGAGGCCGGTGCCTGGCTTGCTGCCACAGGTGCGCTGGCCGTGCCCGGTGCCGCGGCAACCTTGGCCGCGTCAGTGGGTTTGGAGCAGCCGGCGGCCAGGCCGAGGACGGCAATCACGGAAAGAACAGCGGCTTTGCGCATAACGGTTTGAACGTTGAACATGACAATTCCTTAGGTGTATTTGAATGGGTTATCGAGTGACGAGCTTGCGGCTGCCGACGCTGAACTGCGCGACGACCACCAGGATCAGGATGACGCTGAGGAAGATCGCGCTGGTCCAGGCGGCGCCCATGCCCAGGCCGCCGTAGGTCTTGGCCTGGGTCAGCAGGTCGCCCAGGGACGCACCGAACGGACGGGTCAGGATGTAGGCGATCCAGAAAGTCAGCACGGCGTTGCCGCCCAGGCGCCAGGCGATCAGGGTCAAGGCGATCAACCCGGCGAAAATCAGCGAACCGAGGGTGAAGCCAAGCCCCAGGGCCTCGGTGGCCAGGTCGCCCGCCGCCGTACCGAGAGCAAAGGTGCAGAGCACTGTCGTCCAGTAGAACCACTCCCGGCGCGGCGTGACGATTTCATTGATCGAAAGGTTGCGTTCGCGGGCATACCAGATGCCGAAATTGATCGCCAGCAACACCGAGAAGATCGCCGTGCTGACATACAGGCTGATGCCCAGCTTGTCCGTGAGCAGGTCGGTGATCTGCGTCCCGACCACACTCACCAGCACCACGCTGAGCCAATAGATCCAAGGGGTGTAGGCACGGGTTCGCAACTGGCCGAACAAGGCGATGGCCAGCAGTACGGCCATGCCGATGCTGGTCAGGCCCTGCCCCAGGCCGGCGTCGACAGCGAGGAAATCGGCCGCGGTTTCGCCTACGGTGGTGGACATGATCTTGATCACCCAGAAGGACAGTGTCACTTCCGGAACCTTGTTCAGCCAGTCGGCTGTGGTCAGCGCTTTCATCTGCGGACGTCTCCTTAACGGCGCCACAATCGGCGCAGGGAGGAGACTACCCAGGTAAACTTAGCTGAGACTGAGGGGGCGGCGCTATCGAACGGTTCCGTCAGGCCTGAGGGAGGAATGAAGAGAGCGGCGCTCTGATCCCATTACATCCCCCTGCGATTATCCCGAAACTCTTAATACGCCCTTAATCATCGAGAAAACTTGACCACTTGGCCGAGCCGACGAAAGCACGAAGCGTCAAAAATAAGTGATTTAATCACCCTTGCGTCAAATTATGTTTTCTATTTGACACATATTGAAATGGTTTTCGGGCGATGCTATAAGTCAGACATACCCCATTTGGATCCATATAACAGAGCACATCCAGCCAACCGGAGCCCGCTTGTCATGCCTAAACTCCGCACAATCAAACATACGTTTGACTTGGTTAGAGAAGTTGAGAACAACATCCCTGGGGCCAGCACAAAAACCTATGTAGATGTCTTGACCTGGGTATTCTATAAACTGGAAATAACACGATTTGCCTATGTCTACCTCGATTCGCACTTAGTTGATAACGGTGATATCTCGATCCATAGCAGCTACCCCGCCGAATGGGTTGAGACCTACCGCAAGCAGGCGCTCTACAAGTCCGACCCGGTGATGGCCAACGCGGCCATCACTTCGCGGCCGTTCTTCTGGACGACGGTAAACGATTGCACTCATGCGCCCAGCAAAGTCTTCGAACAATCCGCGCGCTATGGCATTGATCAAGGCTTCAGCATTCCCCTTCATGAGCCCGGCAGCGCCTTTGGTTCCCTGCACCTGCCCTGTGTTGAGGGCGACCCTGACTTTGATCGTATCGTCCAGTCGAACATGTTCCTGATCAAGGCCATCGGAACCATTGCCCATCAATATCGACCGATTGAGGTGAGCCAGGAAGAGCTTCTCTCGCTGAGTCCCAGGGAAATTGAATTCCTCCACTGGCTGGCCCTCGGCAAGAATTACCAGGAAATCGGCCTGATCATGAATATCACTGAAAGGACGGTGAAATTCTACGCCAAGAAAATCACCGAAAAAATGGGCTGTACCAATGTCAAGCAGGCCATGGTCAAGGCCATTCGGCACAATATCTTTTAACTGTCCACGCTCGAGTCGCCCCCCCTTCATCGCCGCACAGGTCTCGCACTTGCGGGGCCGACTCACGTGTTCTCGTCACGCCAATATTACTTTCGAGGCCAAGTTATACAATGCCATACTGGCAAACAAACCAATGACCAATGAAACAAATCTATTGACCCGATTACCAGATATTATCGATGGCAGATTGCGCCCAAAGACCGCTCCCAGTCCCACCCAAACAATCCCCACGGGAAGAATAACCAGGGAGAAGATCGCCATGAATGAAAGATAACTTTCCAGGTGCATGAAGGTTCCGGCGGGGGCAACGAACGAAGCAAAAAACAGCCCTTTCGGATTGGTCAGTGTCGCCAGGAACAGCGCCGAAACCGAGATGGCAGCGGGCTTGCCTGACGTATCCAGATGCACCGAAAACCACAGCTTCAGCGAAATGTAGAACAGGAAAACCACCGCGAGGATCTTCGTCGCCACCACCACCCAGCCGTAATTGGCGGTCAGCGCATCGATGGATATACCCCAGGCGGAAATCTGGATCAGGTAGGCCATCCATTCGGCAAGAATCAACTTCAGTGAATAACCGCCCAGACCGCGACTGACCCCAGACTGCAGCAGCAGCGAATTGGTCGGCCCTGGCACCAGTAATACCGTGAGCATTGCAATTGCAATGTAATACATGCCCCCCCCGAAAATCCAAAATAGATTTATTTTCCAGTCGACTTATTTTCCAGAGTGGAAAATCCGTTTTCCTATTAACAGCAAAAACACCCTTGCCTTTGTTGCAGCTTGATGAATTCGCGTCCAGACTCTTCAAATAGAAGGCCAACTCGTGAGCATTGTCACAGCGACGGGGACCACCTTCTTATAATCCCCCCACCCATCACAGTTATCGTACAACCTGCCAAACACCGATAAACAGCCGGATCAGCGAAAGTCTCACGACGACAATTAAACAGTACTTTGCCCTCGCCAGCCACCTGCACTTAAGTACAGTTGCCGCGCTTATACAGGATCACTATAAATAAGCACCTCCTCCCTATCCGCGACGTACTTATGATCGGCTATTTCCCTCACTCGTACATTTTCTCCGAGCACTCGTACATTTTCTCCGACGTGCATATCGCTATCGCCAGCTACAGCGAACTGCCGACCCAGGCATTAGAGCAAATACTCAGTATCCGCAAAGCCGCTTTTATCGATCGCCGGAAATGGGATATTGAAAGCTACTCCGGCAGCGATTATGAATTCGATGAATATGACAATGATGATGCGATCTATATTTACTCCCACAAAGGGCCACTGGTGACCGGTTGTGTCAGACTTCGCCCCTCCTGTAAACCGACCCTGATGTGTGGCGCCTTGAGCTTCATGCTCAGTGACGATCTGTCCAGGCCCGACCCGTTTGACTGCTGGGAGGCCACCCGCTTTGCGCTGTTGAGCACCGACACATCGAGCAACGACTTCAGCAAGACCAAAGTTGATTTTCGTACCGCCGCACTGTTCATGGCAATGTTACAGTTTGCCCGTAGCCAAGAGGTCAGCACTTATGAGGTTATTGTAGATGCCATGATGGAAAAAATTCTAAGGCGCTCTGGCTGGGCCCTCCATCGACACAATGTGGCACAAGGCAGCAAGGGTGAGAAAGTCATCTATGGCACCTTGGAGTGTACGCCCAGAATCTATGACAATATGCTCAAGATAAATCATATGCAGTGCCTGACAGGCGATCAGCCGCCGTTGATTGCATTGCCTGCCGTCGATTACGGCGCGACTCATTTAAGCAACGAAACTCGTTATATGACCCAAATAAACTAATACGTACCAATAATCCTCATGGACCGTGGGCGGCGCTTGCCGATGTGCCCAGAATAAAAAAATGGAGAACGGATGAACTTGCAAAGACTTTTCCCGTCAGTCGGCAAAGTGATTGCCAACACCGGCAACCGTAATTTTCCGCGCGTGCTGCATGACCTGATTGCTGCCCAACTGCCCGTCGACGCCACGCACATCACCGAGTTGCGGATCGACACCGCGAATGCCGCACAGTCGATCACCTCGAGTATCGGTGGCGTGGGCATCAGCCCGATCTGCACCGACACCCTGATGAATGCCTCGTCGGTCAAGCAGCCCGCCCAGCCAGGTGACGACACCTGGCCGGCACCTCAAACCGAGCTGGCCTGCTGCCAGCGAGCGTCCACGCAGCACGCTTCCCCCAACCACCTGCACCTGATATGCCGCACGAAAAATCGCTGCTACGCACTGTCGGTCTATCGATCCAATCCGTCCCTGGGGTTTTCCACGCAGGAACGCGCGCTCCTCCAGGATTTCTCCTGCCTGTTGCTGCCCATGATAGGCGAGCATATCGAGGCCCTGTTGCCGACGCCGGTCCGTCAGGAAGCCCTCTCGATCACCCAGGAGCTGGAAAACGGCGGCATGGATGCCTTGCGTCTGCGCTTTATCGAACGCCTGGAGATGTCCGGGTTGAATCTGTCCTCACGGGAAACCGAAGTCTGCGTCGGCCTGCTGGCCGGGCGTACGGCACCGGAACTGGCCGACCAGCTGGCGCTACGGGTCAATACAGTGGAAAGCTATCTCAAGCGTGCCTCCATCAAGATGGGCATCGGCGGTCGTCGTTCGCTGATCCGCTGGATGCATTCGGCGGACGCCAGGACGGGCCTGGAAAACACCCTCGCCCTGCAAAACGCCCTCTGACGTTTTGCTCTCATTCGTGAAAACACCTCGATAGCAGCCTGTTGCATCTATCGAGGTGTGCGAAAGAACCGCTTGACCCCTTCAAGCCCATCATCGACATACGTAAAGATCACCGGCACCACCAACAGGCTGAGCACCGTCGAGGCCAACAGGCCGCCGATCACCACCACCGCCATCGGCTGGCGGAAACTCGACTCCCCTCCCCATCCCAGCGCCGTCGGCAGCATGCCCGCGCCCATTGCGATGGTGGTCATCAGAATCGGCTGTGCCCGTTTGTGGCAGGCATCGATCAACGCCTCATAGCGGCTCATGCCCTGATCACGACGGGCCATGATCGCGTACTCCACCAATAGAATAGAGTTCTTGGTCACGATCCCCATCAGCATCAGCAAGCCGATGACCGAGGCCAGGGAAAAGCTCATCCCACCGATCAACAGCGCCAACAAGGCTCCGCCCAACGACAGGGGCAAGGCCGAGAGGATGGTCAGCGGCTGCATGAAGTCATGGAACAGCAGCACCAGCACCGAATAGACACAGAACACGCCGACGGCCATGGCCAGGCTGAAGTTGCCGAACAACTCGCTCATCAACTGCAACTCGCCCTGCTCCACCAGTTTCACTTGGGCCGGCAGGTGCTGCATCACCGGCAACTGCCTGGCCTGCTCCATCACCTCGCCCAGATTGCGCCCATTGAGTTCAATGGACAGGGTGATATTGCGCAGGCGATCGAGCCGATCGATCTGCGCCGGGCCGCTGCCCATGCTGATCTGCCCCAGGGAAGCCAGCGCGACCTGGCCGTCACGGCCCTTGACCCGTAACTGGGCGATGGTCTCCAGGTCACTGCGCACCTGCGGTTGCATGCGCACCCGGACATCCACCTGGCGCTGGGACAGATTGATCTTGCCCAGGGACGATGAAAAATCGCCGTAGGTGGCCATGCGCAAGGTGTCGGCAATGTCCTGGCTACTGATGCCTTGTTCGGCTGCGCGGACAAAATCCGGACGCATCTGGATTTCCGGGCGCTGCACCGCCGTGCTCGACGTCACGTTGCCGATGCCCTTGAGTTGCCGCAACTGCGGCTCAAGGGCCGTGGCGGTACGTTCGAGCAAGTCGCCGTCATCGCTGGCCAGGACGATTTGCAGGCGTTCGCCACTGCTGTCGCCGCCGACATTGACCCTCACCCCGGGCAACCCCCGCAGGGCGTCGCGCATCTTCGCTTCGACCGCCGACTGTTTGAGCTCGCGCTGGTTGCGCGGTAGCAGGTCGACGGTCAGGACCGACTTGCGATTACCACCGCCGGCGATATCGCCACTGCCCACTGCGGCGAAAACGTGGGCCACTTCGGCGATGGCGCGCAGGCGCGCATCGGCCTGCAGGGTGATCGCCGCCGTCTGCGCCAGGCTGCTGCCCGGCGGCAATTCCAGGCTGATGGTGCTGCGGGCATTGTCCTGGGCCGGCAGAAAGCTGGTGGGCAGCAGCGGAATCAGCGCCAGGGAGCCGAGCAACAGCACGCCGACCAGGGCCATGGTGGCCTTGCGCCGGGTCAGGCTGGCGTGGATCCAGCCCAGGTAACGAGTCATCAAGCGGCTGTCATGCTCGACATGCGGCCCGGCCTTGAGCACATACGCCGCCATCATCGGCGTCAACAAGCGCGCCACCAACAGGGAAAAGATCAACGCCGTGCTGGCGGTCACGCCGAACTGCCGGAACAGCTTGCCGGAAATCCCGCCCATAAAGGCCGTGGGCAGGAACACCGCCACCAGGGTCACGGTGGTTGCCAGCACCGCCAGGCCGATTTCGTCGGAAGCCTCGATCGCCGCCTGCCGTGGACTTTTGCCCATACGCAGGTGCCGCGCGATGTTCTCCACCTCGACGATGGCATCGTCCACCAGGATGCCGATCACCAGGGCCAGGGCCAACAGGGAAATGGTGTTGAGGGTGAAGCCAGCGAAATACATCACGCCGAAGGTCGGGATGATCGACAGCGGCAGTGCCGTGGCAACGACAATGGTGGCCCGCCAGTCCCGCAGAAACCACCAGACCACCAGGACGGCCAGCAACATGCCCTCGTACAACAGCGCCATGGAACCGCGATAGTTGTCCAGCACCGGTGCAACGGTGTTACTCGCCTCTTCGACGTGAATATCCTCGTGTTGCCCGGCAAACCGGCTCATCGCCTGGCGGACATCGGCGGTCACCCCGACGTCGGAAAAGCCCAGGGAGCGGATCACCTGGAAGCCGATCAGCGGCTGGCCGTCGCGATAAGCCCGGGTGCTGCGCTCGGCATGGGTATCACGCACCGTGGCCAACTGCTGCAAGGCGAGCATGCGCCCGTCACTGATGGGAATGCGGATGGCCCCGAGCGCCGCCGGATCGTCGATAGCGCCGAGGATGCGCAAGGCCTGCTGGCCGCTGCCGAGGTCACCCTGGCCGCCGGAATTGTCTTTCTGCATGGCCCGCAGGCGGCCGGCCACGTCGTTCACGCTCAGGCCCAGGCCGGCCATCATCGCCGGGTCGAGGTCGACCTGGACTTCGCGGTCCACGCCACCGACCCGGACGATCTTGGCCACCCCGCGTACCGCCAGCAGTTGCTTGCTCAGTTCATTGTCGACAAACCACGACAAGGCCTCTTCGTCCATCCGCGGTGCGCCGATGACATAGGTCAGCAGCGCCGAGGTATTGGTGGTCAGGCGCGATACCGACGGCGTATCGAGGTTCGCCGGCAACTCCGGCGTGGCGCTGTCCACCGCATTGCGCACCTCATTGAGGGCTTCGTTGCCGTCCTTGTCGATGGCAAAGGTCACGTTGATGCTCACGCTGCCGTCGGCAATCAGCGTGGTGACATGTTGCAACAGCCGTAGCGAGGTCAGTTTGTCCTCGATCTTGCGTGCCACCTCGGTTTCCAGCTGCTCGGGCGCCGCGCCTTCCAGCGAGGCACTGATGACGACTGTGGGCAGATCGGTGTCCGGGAAGTCCTGGATGCCGAGGCGTTCCAGGCCGAACACACCGAACAGGGTAAGCAGCACGAACAGCATGACCGCCGGGACCGGGTAACGAATCGACAACGCGGAAATATTCATCGGGCCAGGGCCTCGCTGCCGACCAGGGTCACACTCGCCCCGTCACTGAGGAATGCGCCGCCACTGCGCACGATCCGCGCCTGTTCCGCCAGGCCGCCGACGATCTCCAGCGCCTGCCCGCGACGGCGCCCGACCTCTACGCCCTGTTGGTTGACATGCATGTCCTGGCCCAGCACAAACACGTAGGAACGCCCATCGCGCAGGACCACGGCGGTGTCCGGAACGGTCAGCGCCGCACGGGTCGGCAGTTCGATACGGCCGCTGGCGTACATGCCGGCCCGCGCCATGGAGCCCCTCGGCAAGGACACATAGACCAGCGCCCGGCTGGTCTTGCTGTCGAGTACCGGCGAGACCAGCCGCACCCGCCCTTCGACCTGCGTGCCACCTGGCAGCGTCACGCGGGCGGGCTGGCCGGCCCGCACTCCCGACAACTGTTGCGCGTCCAGTTCAGCCTGCCATTCAATACGGCCATCACGAATCATCCGGAACAGTTCGGCGCCAGCCGCCACCACGTCGCCGAGCAAGGCCTTGCGGGCGGAGATGATCCCGTCGTCCACCGCGACGATGCGGGTCTGTGTCAGCTTGATGCGGGTGGTGCGCAGGTCGGCGTTCGCCGCCGCCAGATTGGCCTCGGCGGTCTGCACCTTGACCCGATATTCTTCCAGTTGCTGCTCCGACAAGGCCCCGCTCTGCCCGACCAATGCCGCACGCCGCGCATTGGAACGGGCCTCCTGCAACTGCGCAACGGCCTGGGCGACCGCGGCTTTCTGCTTGTTTTCCTCGGCCAGCACGCTGTCATCGGCCAAGGTCGCGAGCACCTGGCCCTGCTTCACCCGGTCACCGATATCGGCGTTCAAGCTGGCGATGCGCAGGCTGCCGGTTTCGGCACTGATCACGGCTTCCTGCCAGGGCGCGAGCGCACCGCTGGCCAGCAACTCCTGCGGCCAGTCTTCGCGGCGCGGCTGAACCGTCTCGACACTCAGGCTGGTGGCCGGCACGACCGCGGCAGCCGGTGCCGAGGCGGCGCGACCAAACAGCAGCCACCCCGAAAGTGCCAGGGCGGCAACCGCCAGCAGCCCATAACCCAGGCTCGACTTCATGCCCCGCCTCGCGTCGGTGCGGCGCCGGCAAGTCCCGCGCGATTATCCTGCCAGCCACCGCCCAGGGCCTTGTACAGCGCGATCCAGTAGCGCACCTGATTCTGCTGCAAGGTGATCAGCTCGATCTGCGCCGACAACGCCGAACGACGGGCCAACTCACGATCCAGCAGGCTGGCGTTGCCGGCGTGCCAGTTACGATCGATGGCCTGGAAATATTCCTGGTAACCGTCGGTGGCGCGCTGCGCATCGACTTCCGAATGCCGCGTGGCATCCAGGCGTACCAGCGATTGCTCGACCTCCATGACCGCCGTGCGCAGGGTCTGTCGATAGGTCGCCAGGGCCGCGTCGTACCCGGCCCGGGCCGAGTCCACCGCAGCCCGGCGCTTGCCACCATCGAACAGGGGCACGCTGAGTTGCGGGCCGAGGCTCCAGTTCCGGCTGTAGGCGCCGCTGGTGTTGCCCACGGCAAACGAGCCGACCAGGCTCAGGCTCGGTAGTCGGTCGGCCTGGGCAGCGCCGATCTGTGCATTCGCCGCGGCCAGCTCGCGTTCGCTGGAGGCCAGGTCCGGGCGCTGGCGCAACAGGTTGGCGGGAATTTCCCGCACGTCCAGCAACGCCGGCTCGGGCAGCCGCGCCGGCGTCTGGGCGAGCACTTCGCGCACCTGTTCTTCGGCGCCGCCGGTCAGGGCCACCAGGCTCTTGAGCAACACATCACACTCGCTTTGCTGATTGGTCAGGGTCGCGCTGCTGGCGGCGGCGCTGGCATCGGTCAGCGCGGCGTCGGCGGCGGAGGTGAAGCCGGCCTGGAACGACAGCCGGGTCAGGCGTGCGGTCTGGTCCTGGGATTGCGCCTGGTCTCGGTAAGCGTTCACCAGCATCTGGCAGCCGCGGTATTGCACGAAGTCATCACCGACCTCGGCGGCCAGCGACACCCGGGCGTCATGCCAGTCATCGACACGGGCCTCAAGCAAGTTGCGCGACGCTTCGTCGGTGCGCCGCAGCTTGCCGAACAGGTCCAGTTCCCAGGCCGCATCAAGGGTGGCACCGGAGGTGGTGCCGCGCTGCTTCAACCCGCTCTGGCGCAGGCCGGCCCGGGCCTTGGTCAGCCCGCCGTTGAGCTGCGGCTGGGCGTCGGCGATGCTGCCGGCCAGGGTTGCGCGGGCCTGGGCGATACGCGCCAGGGCCCGATCAAGGGAAGGGCTGTCCACCTCGGCCAGCTGCAGCAGGGTCGCCAGCGCCGGGTCATTGAACTGCTGCCACCAATCGTGCAACCCCACCACCGTTGCCCCATGGGGCAACGGCGCATGCCACTGGCGAGCCACGGCCACTGCCGGCAAGTGGTAATCCGGCCCCAAGGTACAACCGCCCAACAGCGTCGCGAACAACATCGACAGCAGGCGGTGGGCGGCAGGTTTGGCGATAGGCATAACGCTCTCGAAGACACCTAGGCACAGGCGTCCTGGGAAATAGGAAAACGGGTGATGGCGCAGACGGCTACGAGGGCCGGCGCGGTGTTTTCTTCCCGCGCCATAAAGTCCTTTCGTGGCACGCATTTAACCCCAGCAGCCACGGCCTGTCTGGCGTGGAAAACGGGGACATCCCGGACGCAATAAAGTGGCGATCACCGCAGGGCTCTTACAGAATCGGGCTCAGCTCGAAATGAGCCGCCAATGAATTCGCACCTGTGCCAATGAGTGATCGACTATGGAAGAGTTAAGTAATCTCAAGAAACTGGAGTCGAACGCGCGCACCTATGCAGCGACGTTCCAACGCCTGTTTGTCAGCGGCAGGGGCATGCGGGTCAAGGATGCCAACGGTCAGGAGTACCTCGACTGCCTGTCGAATGCCGGCACCCTCGCGTTGGGTCACAACCCACCGGTGGTGCGTGATGCGGTGATCGAGTTCCTCAACAGCGATCACCTGCAGCAGGCCCTGGACCTGGCCACCCCGGCCAAGCACGCCTTCGTCCAGGAGCTGTTCGCGACCCTGCCGGCCGGCCTGCGTGACCACAGCAAGATCCTCTTCTGCGGCCCCAGCGGCTCGGACGCGGTCGAAGCGGCGATCAAGCTGGCCCGCCATTACACTCAACGCTCCCCACTGATGGCCTTCCATGGCGGCTACCACGGCATGACCGCCGGGGCACTATCGGCCATGGGCAACCTCAATCCCAAGGCGGGCCTGATAGCCCAGGGCACCCACTTCCTGCCGTTCCCCTACCGCTTCCGCTGCCCGTTCGGCACCGATGGCGAACACACCGACCGTCTCTCCATCGACTACATCCGCACCGTGCTCTGTGACCCGGAAAGCGGTGTGTCGAAGCCCGCGGCGGTGGTGGTCGAAGTGGTCCAGGGCGAAGGTGGCTGCATCGCGGCCTCGGCCGAGTGGCTGCGGGCCCTGCGCGAGATCACCCGCGAGCAGGGCATCCTGCTGATCATCGACGAAGTGCAGACCGGACTGGGGCGTACTGGCAGCCTGTTCGCCATCGAACATTCCGGGATCACGCCGGATATCCTGGTGCTGTCCAAGGCCATCGGTGGCGGCTACCCGATGTCGGTGATCGTCTATGCCGAGCACCTGGACACCTGGGGCCCGGGCATGCACGCCGGGACCTTCCGTGGCAACCAGGTGGCCATGGTCGCCGGGGCGACGACCATGCGCTACATCAGGGAGCACGACCTGGTGGGCAATGCCGCGCGGCGCGGCGAGCAGTTGCAAAGCGGGTTGGAGGATATTGCCCGGCACTTCCCCTTTATCGGCGATGTGCGCGGCCGTGGCCTGATGCTCGGGGTGGAAATCGTCAAGCCGGGCACCGGCTCGCGTCCAGGGCTGGGTGATGGCGCACGGGCGCGGGCGATCAAGCTGGAGTGCTTCGACAACGGCATGATGATCGAGACCGGCGGACGCCATAGCGCAGTCCTGCGCTTCCTGCCCCCCCTGAACATTACCGAGTCGGAAGTGGGCCAGGTCCTCGATCGCTTCGAACAGGCTCTCAAGAGCAGCAGCGCGGCACGGGTTACCAGCGTCAGCGCGGTAGGCTGAGCCCATCGGTGCTTGCCCGCGACGCTGAAAGCTTCGCGGGCAGGCACCGCTCCCACACGATCAGCGTCACCCCGAGAGATCAAAAAGGGCCCGTCGTACAAACGACGGGCCCTTCTTCTTAATCCCGCGCCAACGCCTCGATCGGATCAAGCCGCGCGGCATTGCGTGCCGGCACGAAGCCGAAGACGATACCGATCAGCGTCGAACAGATGAACGCGGTGACAATCGAGCTCACCGAGAACACCATCTGCCATTCCTTGACCAGCAGTGAAAACACATAACCGATGCCGAACGACAGGCTGATGCCGATCACCCCGCCGATCAGGCAGACCATCACCGCCTCCACCAGGAACTGCTGGCGGATATCCGACTGACGTGCCCCCACGGCCATGCGAATGCCGATCTCACGGGTCCGTTCGGTCACCGATACCAGCATGATATTCATCACCCCGATGCCCCCTACCGCCAACGAGATCACCGCGATCAACGACAACAGCAAGGCCAGCGACTGGCTGGTCTTCTGTACCGTCTGCATCACGCTGTCGAGGTTGTAGGTGAAGAAGTCCTTGGTCCCGTGACGTTTCTCCATCAGCTTGCTGACGTTGTCCTCGACCACCTTGCTCGGCTGGCCATCCTTCATCCGCACCGTGATGCTGTCCAGGAAGCTCTGGCCCAGCACCCGACCCGCCGCGGTTTCGTAGGGCATCCAGATATTCAGGTTCTTGCTGGTGTTGAAGATGTTCTTCTTGTCCTCGGTCACGCCAATCACCGTACACGGCAGGTTATCCACCAGGATCACCTGGCCCAGCGGGTCCACCGTCGGGCCAAACAGGCGGATACGGGTGTTGTAGTCGATCACCACCACCTGCGCCTGGCGCCTGGCGTCGTCCTTGGTGAACGACACCCCCGAGCCTATCTTGGTGCCGCGCACCTGGAAGTAACTCGGGCTGACCCCACTGACCGTCGCCGTCACATCGAGGTTGCGGTAGCGCACCAACAGGTTGCGGCCGATATTCGGCGAGGCACTGTCGATATAGTACAAGCCGCTCAAGGCCGCGACATCGGACAGCGCCAGGGTCTCGATGGACCCCGCCTTGTTGTCGCCGAAGTCGCTGCCGGGGAAGATCTCGATGGTGTTGCTGCCGATGGCCTGGATGTCCTTGAGCACATAGCGCTTGGCCCCTTCGCCAATGGCCACGATCGACACCACCGAAGTGATGCCGATAATGATCCCGAGCATGGTCAGCAAGGTCCGCATACGGTGCGAGATCAGCGCCACCCAGGCCATCACGAAGGCCTCCTGGAACAGCGCCAGACTGGCCATCAGCCGGTTGCCCTGCTTGGGTTTGGCCGGCAGGCGCTCGGTGGCTTTTTCGTTGACCACCGGGCGATTGGCGTTGACCCGGTCGGCGATGATCTCGCCGTCACGCATCTCGATGATGCGCTCGGCATGGGCCGCGACCTTTTCATCGTGGGTCACCAGGATCACCGTGTGCCCGGCGCTGTTGAGCTCCAGCAGGATCTTCATCACCTCCTTGCCGCTGACGCTGTCCAGGGCCCCGGTGGGTTCGTCGGCGAGGATGATTTCGCCGCCGTTCATCAACGCCCGGGCGATACTGACCCGCTGCTGCTGACCGCCCGACAACTGGCTCGGCCGATGTTCCAGGTGCCCCGCCAGGCCCAGGCGCACCAGCAGTTCCTGGGCGCGGCTGTAGCGCTTGGTCTCGCCGGTGCCGGCATAGACCGCCGGCATTTCGACGTTGTGGGTCGCCCCCAGGTGCGGCAACAGGTGATAGCGCTGGAAAATGAAGCCGAAGTGATCCCGGCGCAACTCCGCCAGCTCATCGTCACTGAGGGTGCTGGTTTCACGCCCGTCGACCTTGTAGCTGCCGCTGTTGGCGTGATCCAGGCAACCGAGCACGTTCATCAGGGTCGACTTGCCGGAGCCCGAGGCGCCGGTAATCGCCACCAGCTCGCCGGCATTGATCGTCAGGTTGATGTCATTGAGCGCGATGAAATCCTTCTCACCGGCGACGAAACGGCGGGTAATGCCCTTGAGTTCCAACAGGGGTCGGCTCATGGTCAGGCTCCCGCTACCACAGGTGTTGCCGACGGCTCGCCGATCACGACTTTGTCACCCTCGGCCAGGCCGCTCTTGATCTCGACCCGCACATTGTTGTTGATGCCGGTCTGCACATTGCGGATCTGCGCCTGGCCCTGATCATCCACCACCCGTACCGGGAAGGTGCCGTCCTGGTTCTTGTCACCCAGTGCCGCCACCGGCACCGTCAATACGGTCTTGGCCTGGTCACGGACGATATGCACCTGGGCGGTCATGGAAATGCGCAGGCGATGATCCGGGTTCGGCACATCGAACAAGGCGTTGTAGAAGACCGCGGTGTTCTGCTTGCTGGCGCCGGTGGCCTGGGCATCGAGGAAGTTCTGCGGCGCCGGCTCAGTGCCGCGCAACTTGGCGTAATAACGCTTGTCGGCGTCACCGAGGATAGTGAAATACACCTCCTGGCCCGGGACGATATGAATCACGTCGGCCTCGGAGACCTGGGCCTTGATGGTCATGGTGTCCAGGTCAGCGAGCTTGAGGATCACCGGCGTCAGCTGGCTGGCGATCACGGTCTGGCCTTCCTGGGTCACGATGCCCACCACATCACCGTTGATCGGCGCGACGATGCGGGTGTAGCCCAGATTGATCCGGGCGGTCTCGACCTGGATCCGTGCGTCCCTGACCTGCGCTTCCAGCGACAGCAGGTTGGCGCCCTTGACCTCGAAGTTCGATTGCGCGGTCTCGAAGTCCTGCTTGGAAATCGCGTCGTCCTCACGCAGCAGCTTGTAGCGCTCGTAGGTCGCCTTGGCATCCTTGAGTTGCGAGGCCGCCGCCTGTTTCTGCGCGATCAGGTTCTCTTCATTGACCTGCGTCTGGCGCAGGGCGTTCTGCAGCACCACCGGATCAATTTCCGCCAGCCACTGGCCCTGGGTGACCTTATCGCCCAGCTTGACCTTCAGCGACTTGAGCTGGCCCGAGACCTGCGCACCGACATCGACCTGCTTGATACCTTGCAGTACCCCGCTGGCCAGCACGGAGTTCTCGATATCCGCGCGTTCGACCTTGGCGGTCAGGTACTCCGGCGGTTTTGCCGGGGCCTGCACGCTGTAGAAAATAATCGCCGCCAGAACCAGCAGCACTACCACGATTACCACTTTGCGAAACTTCAACTTTTTCATAGAAAGCCACGAATGTGTTGAGGGTTGACCCGGCGGCCCCGCCGCCGGGCTTGAAGAGACTGTGTTATTGATGGGTTCGCCACCAGCTCGCCAGATGTTGCACATGCGGCGCCTTGAGGATGGTGAAATGGTTGCCCGGCCCACGCCAGACGGTGAGATCCGGTGCACAACGGCGCCAGCCGGCGACCATCGACTGCTGCTCGCGCTGGTTGCCCGCCGCGTCCAGCACCGGGTCGTCGGCCAGCACCAGGCGAACCGGCCCGGTGTAGATCGACGACGGTTGATAACGGGTACGCAAGGCCGTGCCGAAAGCCCGTGCCGGCCCACGCATCGAGTCCGGCGCCGAACGCTGCGGCAACAACCCGGCCCGCACCATCCCGGCATGCAGCAAGCGCATCTGGCCGGCATCGTCCTGCGCCGCGAAGGCGGCCCGGTCGACCTCCATCGACTTGCCCGCGGCCAGTTGCATGGTCTCGATCAGGCGCTCCAGCACGCCCATCGCCGTATAAGGTTTACCCACCACACCGTTGCCCCCCGGCGACTCGCTGTCGATCAAGGTCAGCGAAGCCACCTCGCGACCCCGCGCCGTCAGGCGCTGGGCCATTTCGAAGACCACCCAGCCACCGAAGGAGTGACCGAGCAGATGCACCGGCCCGGTCGGATGCACGCTGTCGATGGCCAGCAGATAAGCCTCGGCGGCCGTCTCCACCAGGCTGTAGGGCACCGTGCGACCATCCAGCCCGCGCGGTTGCAGGCCATGGATCGGCCAGTGCGGACCAAACGCATCGGTCAGGCAGATAAAGCCCGTGACACTGTCGCCGGCCCCCGGCACGCAGAACACCGGCGTGTGATCGCGGCTCCCGCCCTGGATCGTCAGCAACGGTTGGTGAACACCGCGGGTCGGCGACGGACGACCGGCCAGACCGGCCAGCGCCGTGTTGATCGCCTGCGCCAGACCTTCGATATGCGGCGCCTGCATCAGGCTCTGGTGATCACCCGGCACCTTGATGCTGTGCAACTGGCTCAGCGGCAGCACATCATCCCAACCCAGGTAGCCGCTGTGGGCCGGTGCGTCATGGGCCCGCTCGCTGGCGGTAAACAGATGCACCGGCACGCTGTTGGCGTACACCGTGTAGTGAGCTTGGGCATGACCGTGGGCGACTTCGCGATCCAGGTACTGCCAAAGATCGCTGGCCCCATAGACATCGAGTTCCGGTGGCAGCACGCCCTGCTCACGGCAGCGTTGCAGCAGGCCGTCGAAATCGAAGGACTGCAGTTGCGCACGCAACGCCTCCAACCGCGCCAGGACATCCGCAGACTCCGCGCGCCCCGTCCAGAACCGCTCGCAGTGTTCCAGCAGATGCTGTCGGTGGGCGCTGTCCGGATTCCAGCGGGCCCGGCCCTGATCCACCAGGCGCGGCAGATAAGTGTCGATCAAGCCGACGAACTCCACTTCCTCGTCGAGGCCAACCAACTGGATGGCGATCTCATAGGCCAACACCCCGCCGAACGACCAGCCGGCCAGGCGATAAGGCCCTTGCGGCTGGACCGTGCGCATCAGGTGCAACAGACGGGTCGCCAGGCATTCCATGGTCTGCAACTGCGTCTGCCCGAGGGCCACGCCAGGCAGGCCGTAGACCGGGATATCGCTGTCGATATGCTGACCCAGGGTCGGGAAGTACAGGTCCAGGCCGGTGAACTCGTGAACCAAGAACAACGGCCGTTGGCTACCGGTGGTGCGTACCGGCACCAGTTGCTCATTCGAACGCACTTCACCTGTGCGACTTTCCAGCAACCCGGCCAGCGCCGCGACACTGGCGTGCTGGAACAGCTCGGCCAGCGACACCGGCAACCCGGCCAGTGTCAGCTGGCTGACCAGGCGCACCGCCAGCAGCGAATGACCGCCCAGGGCGAAGAAACTGTCATGCCGCCCGATCCGCTCCAGGTCGAGCACCTCGGCCCAGACCTGCGCCAGACGATGTTCCAGATCGCCGTGCGGCGCCTCGAAGGCGTGGGTGGCGAACTGCTCCGCCTCCGGTGCCGGCAGTGCCCGCACATCGACCTTGCCGTTGAGCGTCAGGGGCAAGGCATCCAGGCGAATGCAGACACCCGGGACCATATATTCCGGCAAGTCGGCGGCCAGTTGCGCACGCAGAGCTTCGGACTCCGGGACTTCGCCGTCGGGTTGCACGGTGTAATAAGCCACCAGGTACTTGTCGCCCGGGCTGTCCTCGCGCGCCACCACCACGGCGTTGCGCACACCGGCACAGTGATGCAGGCAGGTCTCGATTTCCCCCAGCTCCACGCGGAAACCACGGATCTTCACCTGACCATCGTTGCGCGCCAGGTACTCGAGGTTGCCGTCCGACAGCCAGCGCGCCAGGTCACCGGTGCGATAGAGCCGGCCACCGAGATGCTCGGCGAACAGGTCGTCGCTGAAGCGTTCGGCGGTCATTTCCGGGCGATTCAGGTAACCCAGCGCGACCCCGGCACCGCCGATATACATCTCGCCGACCACACCCACCGGCACCGGCTCGCGCCGGGCATTGAGCACATAGATGCGCACGTTGGCGTTGGGCTGGCCGATCGGCAGGCCGAGGGTGCCCGGCAGTATGTCGAACACCTCGTAACGGCTGGCGCAGGTGGTGGCTTCGGTCGGACCGTAACCGTTGAACAGGCGGACCGTGGACGAGTGCTCGCGCACCCGCTGGAACGACGCCGGATCAGCCCGCTCGCCACCGCACATGACCATGCGCAGTCCCGCCAGGGCTTCGGGGATCAACCCGGCATACAGGTTGAACAAGGCCGTGGAAGTGATCAACACCGTCACTTCGCTGCGCTGCAGCAACTGGGCAAAGGCCGTCGGTTCAAGCAGCACCTGATGCTCGACAATCACCGACTGCCCGCCATTGAGCAAGGCACCCCAGATTTCCGGGCTGCTGGCGTCGAACGCCGGGTTGGAGGAGAAGGCCACGCGATCCTCGGGAGAGAAATCGTAGTAGCCATTGTCCTGGACCAGACGCGCCAGGCCGTTGTGACTGACGATCACACCCTTGGGCTGACCGGTGGAACCGGAGGTGTAGATGATGCAGGCCGGGGTGTCTCCCGCCGTGTTGCCCTCAAGTGCCGGTGGCGCCTGGTTGACCGCCAGGGTCAGCGACTCCAGGGTATCCAGGTTCAGGCGTGGCGTGCCTTCGGGGGCCGACAGGTCGCTGCGGGTCAGCAGCACCGTTGCCTCGCTGTCCTCGAGCATGAAGCGCACGCGCTCCTCGGGGGCCAGGCGATCCAGCGCCAGGTAAGCGGCGCCGCACTTGAGGGTCGCCAACAGGCTCGCCAGCAAGTCAATCGAACGATCCAGCAGGATCGCCACCCGGGTACCCGGCACCACGCCCTGCTCGCGCAGGCTGTGGGCCAAGGCATTGGCGCGGGTATCAAGTTCACCGTAGCTCACAGTCAACTCACCCTGACGAGCCGCGATTGCCTGTGGCCGTGCCGCCGCATGGGCCTCGAACAGCTGATGGATCAACTGGCCGTGGGGATAGGCACGTTCGGTCCGGTTGAAGTCGAGCAACAGTTGCCGACGTTCCGCCAGCGGCAGGATCGACAGATCGTGCAACGGCATTTCCGGCGTGCGTTCCAGCGCTTCCACTAGGTTGTCCAGCGCAGCATGCATGTAGCCGCAGATGCGCTGGGCACCGATTTCGGCCACCACTTGCGCGGTCAGCACAAAGGCTTCGCCGAGGTCATCGATACTCAGGGACAGCGGGTAGTTGGTCCACTCATCGCCCCCCAGGCTCTCGATCCCGTTCCACGCCGCCTGGGCTTGGTTGTCGAGCTGCCCGCCACTGTGCCGGTAGTTGAGCAAGGCACTGAACAGCGGTGCCGGAGCGACGACGCCGCTGCAACGTTGGGCCAGGGCCAGGGAAGCGTGCTCGTGACCGAGCAAGGCGCTCAGGCGGGCATGGGTCGCCCGGACACCGGCCCGGGCACCCTGCGCTCCGACCTCGATGCGCAAAGGCAAGGTGTTGATAAACATCCCCAACGCCCGATCCGCCCCCTCGCCGCCTTGCATCCGGCCCATCAGCACGGTGCCGAACACCACGTCCTCGCGACCGCTGAGGCCGCCGACCACCTGGGCCCAGGCCTGGTGATGCAAGCTGGCGGCGCTGACGCCGAGCTGGCGTGCACATTGACGCAAGCGCAGGCTCAAGGTTTCGTCGACCATCAGGTGGGCCTGCTCGATGGCGCTGCCGTCACCCTGCACATCGGCCAGGCCGAACGGCAGGGTCGACTCGTCGACATCGCCGAGCATGTCGCGGAAGAAGGCTTCGTGAGCCGCCTGGCTGACACCCAGACGGGCCTGGGCCACGTAGTTGCGATACGGCACCGCCGCCCCCAGTTGCGCCTGCTGCCCCAGCAGATAGGCCTGCATCTCGTGGCGCACCACGTCCAGCGCGGTGTGGTCGAGGGCCATGTGGTGGAACAGCAGCAAGGCGACCCAACGCTGCTGAGCGGCGTCGTAGGTGCACGCCAGGCGCAGTAATGGCGCCTGACGCACATCGAGCCGGTAGTGCAACGGATCGAAATGCCCACGCAGCTGGCTGGCGATATCACCGGACTCAGGCGCAAAGGTCATTTCTTCCAGCACCATCGGTGCCCGACGCAGCACCACTTGCAACGGCTCGTCCAGGCCTTCCCACAACACGGCGGTGCGCAGGATATCGTGGCGACCGATCACACCCTCGAAGGCGTCGATAAACGCCAACAGCCGCGCGCGGTCTTCCAGGTAGAACAGCGCCTGCTGCACATAGGGATCGCCCTGCTCCGCCGCCAGGTGGTGATAGAGAATCCCCTCCTGCAACGGTGCCAGCGGGTAGATGTCCTGAATATTCACCGCGCCACCCGGTACGCTCGCCACTACCCGGTCGATCTGCACCTGGGTCAGATTGACCAATGGCAGCAGATCCGGAGTGATATGCGTGCAGCCTTCAACGATCAGGTTGGCCGGCACTACGATTTCCGTGCTGCCGCCCACCGCTGCCGCCAGTGCCGACAAGCTCGGCTGGCCGAACAACACCCGTACATCGGCGCTCAGGCCGACCTGGCGCATGCGTTCGATCAACGTCACGGCCAATAGCGAGTGACCGCCGAGTTCGAAGAAGTTGTCGTGCCGCCCTACGCGCCCGACCTTGAGCAATTCCGCCCAGAGTTGCGCCAGTACGCTTTCCACTTCGCCTTGCGGCGCTTCATATTCGCGGCTGATCAGTGCCGTGCCATCCGGGGCCGGCAGGGCCTTGCGGTCCAATTTGCCGTTGGGCGTCAGTGGTAGAGCATCAAGCTGCACATAGGCCGCCGGGACCATGTATTCCGGCAGTGCGCCTTGCAGATGGCCACGCAGGCTTTCGATCTCCAACACGGTTTCAGGCTGCTGCGCGGTGACGTAGGCCACGAGGCGTTTTTCGCCCGGGTTGTCCTCCCGAGCCAGGACTACGCTTTCCTTAACGCCAGGGTAAGCAGCCAGGCGCGCTTCGATCTCGCCCAGTTCGATCCGGAAACCACGGATCTTCACCTGGTCGTCGTTACGGCCCAGGTATTCCACCGTGCCGTCCGGCAGATAGCGACCCAGGTCGCCGGTGCGGTACATACGACCGACATTGAACGGGTCGTCGAGGAAACGCTCGGCGCTCAGTTCGGGGCGGTTCAGGTAACCGCGAGCCACCTGCACACCACCGATATACAACTCGCCTGCCACACCCAGCGGTACTGGCTGACGACTGGCGTCCAGCAGGTAGATCTTCGTATTCGCCACCGGTTTGCCAATAGGTGTGTTGTCCGGGGTTTCGTCCAAAGGACCGGCACAATCCCAAGCCGTGACGTCTACCGCCGCTTCGGTTGGACCGTAGAGGTTGAACAGGCCGACTTCCGGCAACTGCTGCTTGAAGCGTCGCACCAGATGCCCCGGAAGCGCTTCACCGCTGCACATGACTCGCAGCAAACCGCTACCCCCGGCCTCGCCATGAGCGAGGAACAGATCCAGCATCGACGGCACAAAGTGCAAGGTGGTGATCTTCTGCTCACGAATCACTTCACGCAGATAGCCCGGGTCACGATGACCGCCCGGACGCGCCATCACCAGCCGTGCGCCGTTGAACAGCGGCCAGAAGAACTCCCAGACCGACACGTCGAAGCTGAATGGCGTCTTCTGCAACACGCTGTCCGAGGCATCCAGACCGTATTCGTCCTGCATCCACAACAAGCGGTTGACCACGCCACGGTGTTCGTTCATTACGCCTTTCGGCTGGCCGGTCGAACCGGAGGTGTAGATCACATAGGCCAAATGCTCGGGATAAACCTCGGTCCGAAGCGGATTGCTATCTGGTTGTGCGAGGAAACCTTCACGTTCGGCATACTCAGGATCGAGCAACAGCACCGGTACGTTGCTGGCTGGAAGCACTGCACGCAAAGCCTCTTGGGTGAGGACCACCGCCGGAGCACAGTTCTCCAGCATGTAAGTCAGACGATCAATCGGGTAATCCGGGTCCAGCGGCACATACGCAGCGCCGGCTTTGAGAATACCCATCAACCCCGCGACCATTTCCAGGCTACGATCGACACAGATCGCCACCCGATCATCCGGGCCGATGCCCAGGCCGATCAAACGGTGAGCAATGCGGTTGGCCTGACGGTTAAGCGCGTCATAAGTCAGGCTGCCCTTCTCGTCCACAACCGCTACTGCGTCACCACAAGTGGCAACCCGAGCTTCGAACAGGCCATGCAAGGTCAGATCCTGCGGATAGTCGACCGCAGTGGCATTGAAGGCTTCCAGCAACTGCCCACGCTGTTCCTGATCCAGCAACGGAATCTCCGCGACCAGCGCCCGCTCATCGGCCGCCATCCCACGCAACATGGCTTCCAGGTAACCCAGGCAACGCTGCATGGTCGACTCGTCGAACAACGCCGTGGCGTATTCCAAAGTGCCGAACAGACGGTCGCCCACCTCGGTCATATCCAGCAGCACGTCAAACTTGGCCGTGCGACTGGTCACCCCGACACCATGCAGGGTCATATCGCCGAGCGCCAGATCGACGTCCTCGGTGTTCTGCCAGGACAACATCGCCTGGAAAATCGGGCTGTGGGACAGACTGCGCTGCGGACGAACCACTTCCACCACCTGCTCGAACGGCAAGTCCTGGTTGGCCTGGGCGGCCAGGGTCTGGCGCTTGACCTGTTGCAGCAAGGTTTCGACGCTCAGAGCCGCCGAGACCTCGACCCGTACCGCCAGGGTGTTGACGAAGAACCCGATCAGGTCCTCCACCTCGGCGCGCAGACGGTTGGCCGCCGGCGTACCGATCACCACATCATCCTGGCCGGACAGGCGGCTCAACACCGCAGCCCAGGCCGCCATGACCGTCATAAACAAGGTGGTGCCCTGCCGCTGGCTCAACGCCTTGAGACCACGGGTCAAGTCGGCATCGAGGGCCAGGCCCAACAGATGCCCGCTGTAGTCCTGCTGCGCCGGACGCGGCCGGTCGCTTGGCAGTGCCAGCAGGACCGGGGCACCGGTCAGGGCCTGTTGCCAGTATTGTCCTTGCTGTTGCAGCACTTCACCGCTCAGCCAGTTGCGCTGCCAAACCGCATAGTCGGCGTACTGCACCGGCAAGGCCGGCAACGGATCCTCCGCCCCCTGGCGGAAGGCCTCATAGAGCACGCCCAGTTCGCGGGTCAGTACGCCGGCGGACCAGCCGTCGGAGATGATGTGGTGCAAGGTCACCAGCAGCACATGGTCATCATCGGCCATGCGCACCAGACGCCCGCGCACCAGCGGTCCACGCAGCAGGTCGAAGCTCTCGCGAGCCTCTTCGGCGGCGATGGACAGCAGCTCTTCTTCCGCCTCTGCCTGGCCAGCCAGTACGTGCAATTGCAGGTTGAAGCCGATGTCGGCCGGGGCGATACGTTGTTCCGCGTCATGCCCCTGCAGTTGCACAAAGGTGGTACGCAGTGATTCGTGACGGGCAACGATACGATCCAGCGCCCGTTTGAGGGCGATTCGATCCAGGGCACCACGCAAACGCAGCCCGGCTGGAATGTGGTAAGCCGAACTACCGCCATCCAGTTGCGCCAGGAACCACAGGCGCTGCTGGGCAAACGACAATGGCAAGGCCTGGTCACGGGATACTGGCACGATCGGCGGCTGGCTGCTGCCGGCGGCTTGCGCCAGCACCTGGGCCAATGCCGCCAGTTCCGGTTGGGCAAAGATATCCGCCAGGCTCAGCTCGACGCCCAGGCGCTGGCGCACCTGGGAAATCAAGCGCATGGCCAGCAGCGAGTGCCCACCCAGATCAAAGAAGTGGTCATGACGCCCCACCTGTTGCAGATTCAGCAGGCTCTGCCAGATCTGCGCCAGGGCCGTCTCGGTGGCGCCTTGCGGGGCGACATGCTCGCGGCTGGCAAAGGCATCGTCCGCTGGGGCCGGCAAGGCCTTGCGGTCGAGCTTGCGGTTCGGTGTCAACGGCAAGGCGTCGAGGATCACGAAGGCACTTGGCAGCATGTATTCGGCAAGCTGCGGTGCCAGTTCCGCACGCAAACCGGCAACATTCAGGTTCGCTTCAGGCTGGGCGACCACATAGGCCACCAGACGCTTTTCTCCCGGACGGTCTTCGCGAGCAATCACCGCCGCCTCCTTGACCCCGGTGCAACCACCGAGGCGTGCCTCGATTTCCCCCAGTTCGATCCGGAAGCCACGGACCTTGACCTGGAAGTCATTGCGGCCCAGGTACTCGATACGAGCGTCGGCCATATAGCGGGCCAAGTCGCCCGTTTTGTACATCCGGGCATCAGGGCTGGTGCTGAACGGATCAACGAGGAATCGCTCGGCGTTGACCTGTTCGAGGTTCAGGTAACCCCGGGCCACGCCGTCGCCACCGATAAAGATTTCACCGGCCACGCCGTAGGGCACCGGTTGTTGATGGGCATCGAGCAGATAGATACGGGTGTTGGCCATCGGCTTGCCGATGGTCGCGTTGCCACTGCCTTCGCTACCGGCCACCGCATCGTGGGTGACATAAGCGGCGGTGCAGGACACCGTTGCCTCGGTCGGACCGTAGGTATTGATCAAGCGGGTATGTGCCGGGCGGACTTCATCCCAGAGCTTGAGCTTTTGTGCCGACAGGGCGTCGCCGGTGACGTTGATCAAGCGCACGCCTTCCAGACGTTGCGCGGCAACTTGCGGCTGGCTGTGCCATTCGGCGGCCAGGGTGTGCCAGTGAGCGGCGGTCATATGCAGGAAGGTCGGGCGAATACCGTGATTCTCCGAGCCCTCGCTGCCGAAGATCTCGCGGCTTGGCGCCAGGGTGGCCCCGGCCAGCAGTGCCGGGAAGATTTCCTCCACCGACAGGTCGAAGTTCAGGGTGTTCTGTTGCAGCACGGTGTCTGTCGCAGTCAGGCCGAACAGGCGGGCGGCGTCGACGCTGTAGTTGACCAGGCCACGGTGTTCGATCATCACCCCTTTCGGATTACCGGTGGAACCGGAGGTGTAGATCACGTAAGCCAGGTTGCGCGAGCCAAGGGCCGGCACCACGGGGTTGTCGTCACGCTCGCTGAAGCCCTGGCGCTGATCGTCGTCGAGCAGCACCAGCGGCACGGCCAGTGCGGGTAAATGGCTCTGCAATGCACGCTGGGTCAGCAAGGCCGACGGCGTACTGTCCTCGATCATATAGGCCAGGCGCTCGGCCGGATAAGCCGGATCCAGCGGTACATAGGCCGCACCCGCTTTGAGCACACCCAACAAGCCGACCATCATCTCCACACCGCGCTCGACACAGATCGCCACCCGATCGTCCGGGCCGATGCCCAGGCCAATCAGATGATGAGCCAGTCGGTTGGCCTGGCGGTTCAGTTCGCCATAGCTCAGGCGCTGCGCCTGGAACGCCACCGCGATGGCCTCCGGTTGCGCCCGGACCTGATCTTCGAACAGCTGATGAATCGTACTGTCCTGCGGATAAGGTACTTCAGTCGCATTGAGGCCCAGCAGCAAATGCTCACGTTCGCTGGCATCGAGCAACGGCACGCGTTCCAGCACCTGGCTGTCGTCGGCAACCATGGCTTCCAGCAGGCGCTGGAAGTAGCCGAGGTAACGAACCATGGTGCCTTCGTCGAACAGCGCCGTGGCGTATTCCAGCGAACCGAGCAGACGGCCTTGGGCCTCGCCCAGGTCCAGCGAGATATCGAACTTGGCCAGGGTCTGGGTCGAGCCCAGGCCTTCGAGTTGCAGATCGCCCAGGGCGAAGTCGCCACCGCCCATGTCCTGCCAGGTCAACATCGCCTGGAAAACCGGACTGTGAGACAGGCTGCGCACCGGCTTGATCACTTCCACCACTTGTTCGAACGGCAAGTCCTGATGCGCCTGGGCGCCGAGGGTAGCGGTCTTGACCCGCGCCAACAGGGACTCGGTCGTCGGCTGCTCGCTGAGGTCGACACGGATCGCCAGGGTATTGACGAACAGGCCGATCAGCCCTTCGACTTCACTGCGCATGCGGTTGGCCACCGGCGAACCGATCACCACGTCGTCCTGCCCGGCCAGACGGCCCAACAGCGCCGCCCAGGCGCTCATGACGGTCATGTACAAGGTGGTGCCGTGACGCTGGCCGAGGGCCTTGAGGCCACGGGTCAGGTTTTCGTCGAAGGCCACCGGCAGCGCGGCACCGGCATAGTCCTGCTGTGCCGGACGGACCCGATCGGTAGGCAACATCAACAACGCAGGGGCCTCTGCCAGGGCTTGCTGCCAATAACCGCACTGCTTTTGCAACAGCTCGCCACTGAGCCAGCGACGCTGCCAGACGGCGTAGTCGAGGTAATGCAGTGCCAACGGCGCCAACGGATCGTCCCGGCCCTGGCTGAACGCTTCGTAGAGCGCGGCCAGCTCGCGGGTCAGCACGGCAATCGACCAGCCATCGGAGACGATATGGTGCATGGTCAGCA
Source organism: Pseudomonas gingeri (assembly GCF_013385425.1). Classification (GTDB taxonomy): domain Bacteria; phylum Pseudomonadota; class Gammaproteobacteria; order Pseudomonadales; family Pseudomonadaceae; genus Aquipseudomonas; species Aquipseudomonas gingeri_D. The sequence continues at coordinate 75,974 of NZ_JACAQA010000007.1, forward strand.
ACAGGACATGGTGGTCCTCGGCCATACGGATCAGACGGCCACGAATCAACGGCCCCTGTTCCAGATCGAAGGCTTGCACGGCCTCCTCGCTGGCCAGGACCTGGAGTTTCTCCTCGGCCGCCGCCAGCCCCTGCAAATCGTGCAACTGTAGGCTGAAGCCGGCATCCGCCGAGGCGATCCGTTGCAACGGTTGTTCGTCATCGCCCAGGATAAAGGTGGTGCGCAAGCCTTCGTGGCGCGCAACGATGCGCTCCAGTGCCCGTTGCAGGGCCACGCGGTCGAGGGTGCCACGCAGGCTGAGGCCGGCGGGCATATGGTAGGCCGCGCTGGCGCCTTCCATCTGCGCGAGGAACCACAGGCGCTGCTGGGCGAAGGACAACGGCCAGGCCTGGTCACGGGCCACCGGCACGATCTCCGGCAGCGTGCTGCGCCCGGCCTGGGCGATCACCTGGGCCAGGGCCATCAGTTCGGGATGGGCAAAGAGTTGCGCCAGGCCCACCTCAACCCCCAGTCGCTGGCGGATCTGCGAAATCAGACGCATCGCCAGCAATGAGTGGCCACCCAGTTCAAAGAACTGGTCATGCCGGCCGACCTGGGGCAGGCCCAGCAGTTCTTGCCAGAGTTGCGCCAGGGCGATTTCGATATCGCCTTCGGGTGCTTCGTAGCCACGGCTGATCACCGCTTGCAGATCCGGTGCCGGCAGGGCCTTGCGGTCCAGCTTGCCATTCGGGGTCAGCGGCAGTGCTTCGAGCTGCACGTAGGCCGCCGGGACCATGTACTCCGGCAACTGCTCCTGCAGGTGCAGGCGCAGGCTGTCGATATCCACCGAAGTGTGCTCGGCGGCCAGGGTGTAATAGGCCACCAGGCGCTTGTCGCCCGGGATATCTTCGCGGGCCATGACCACGGCTTCATGGACGGCCGGGTGTCTGGCCAGACGGGCGTCGATCTCGCCCAGTTCAATACGGAAGCCACGGATTTTCACCTGGTCGTCGTTACGGCCCAGGTATTCGATATTGCCGTCCGCCAGATAACGACCGAGGTCGCCGGTGCGGTACATCCGTGCCGCCGGGGCCAGGCTGAACGGGTCCTGGAGGAAACGTTCGGCAGTCAGGTCATCGCGGTTCAGGTAGCCTCGGGCTACGCCAGCGCCACCGATATAGATTTCACCCGGAACACCCAGTGGGACGGGTTGCTGATGTTCATCCAGCAGGTAGAACTGGGTGTTGCCGACCGGTTTGCCGATATGCGGGGCGAAGCCGTCCTGGCGATCCATCGCTACCCAGCTTGAGTAGGTGGTGGTTTCCGACGGGCCGTAGAGGTTGCACAGGCGTTGGACGCCGGTCTGCTCGAAGAGGTTTTCCACCAGGCTGCGTTTAAGGGCTTCACCCGCCACGTTGACCGTGTGCACCGACTCAGGCAATCCGTTGACTTCCAGCAGCGCCTTGAGTGCCGATGGAACGGTGTTGATCAGGCCGATATCGTGTTCGCCCTGTTGCAGCTCCAGGACGTTTTTCACCACCTCGATGCTGCCGCCCGAAGTCAGCGGTGCAAAGCACTCGTAGACCGCCAGGTCGAAGTTCAGCGAGGTCGAGAACAACGTCTTTTCCAACGCCGAACCCGGTCCCTGTAGGAGCCGGCTTGCTGGCGATGAGGCCCGTGAGTCTTGCATCGCCTGATCGGACGTCATCGCCGGCAAGCCAGCTCCCACAGGTTTGGTGTGATTCAGCAGTACCGCGTTATCGTTGACGTCAATCGCCAGCAAGCCGGCTCCCACAGGGTTTGTGTGACTCAGGAGGGTTGTGTGAGTCTGAAGGGCCTCGTGATCGAAAGCCTTGTGAGCCCAGGTCAGGAAGTTCACGGTGTTGCGATGTTCGATCATCACGCCTTTAGGCAGGCCGGTCGAACCCGAGGTGTAGATCAGGTAAGCCAGGTGCGCCGAAGTCAGCCCCGGCACTTGCGGATTCTGGACGGATTCGTCCTGCCAGGTGCCCTGGTCGAGATTGATGACCGGCACCGAAATACCCGCCAACAGCTCATGGGTAGCCGAGTGGGCCAGCACCGCCGCCGGAGCACTGTCCTGCAACATATAGGCAATCCGTTCCGCCGGATAAGCCGGGTCCAGCGGTACATAACCGCCACCCGCCTTGAGGATCGCCAGCAAGCCGACGACCATCTCGACCCCACGTTCAACGCAGATCCCGACCCGCGAATCCGGCTGCACACCCTGCTTGCGCAACGCATGGGCCAAACGGTTGGCCTGTTCGTTAAGCTCGCGATAGCTCAGGCGCTTCCCGCCATGCACCACCGCCAGGGCCTGCGGCGTACGCTCGACCTGTGCTTCGAACAACCCGTGAATGGTCTGTTCAAGCGGATAATCCAGCGCCGTATCGTTGAACCCCACCAGCAACTGCTCGCGCTCGTCATCCGGAAGGATCGACAGGCTGTTCAATACCGCCTGCGGCTTGTGTTCCAGTGCTTCCACCAGGCTCGCCAGGGCAGCCTGCATATAACCGCCGACCCGCTTGGCACCGATCTGCCCCACCGCCTGGGTGGTGAGCATAAAGTCATCGCCCAGGTCATCGACGTTCAGGCACAACGGATAGTTGGTGCGCTCTTCCATGCTCAGGGTCTGGATACCCTGCCAGGCCGACAGCGCTTCGGACGAAGCCACACCGCTGGCACTGTGACGGTAGTTCAGCAGCGTGCTGAACAGCGGCAACGAACTAGGCACGCCACTGCAACGCTGGGCCAGGGACAACGAGGCATGCTCGTGGCCGAGCAGGGTCGACAGCCGCCCGTGGGTCGCCTTGACCCCGGCCAATGCACCCTGGGCGCCGACGCTCAGGCGCAGCGGCAGGGTATTGATAAACATCCCCAGGGCCCGGTCGGTGCCCTCGCCGCCTTGCATGCGGCCCATCAGTACGGTGCCGAAGACCACTTCCTCACGACCCGAGACCCGGCCCACCACCTGGGCCCAGGCCAGGTGCACCAGGCTCGCGGCACTGACCCCCAGTTGCCGCGCGCTGCTGCGCAGGCGCTGGCTCAAACCGCTGTCAAGCACCTGGCGGATTTCGTCGACACCACTGCCGTCGCCTTGTACATCCTGAATGCCATAAGGCAGCGTCGGCTCGTCGATATCGCCGAGCATCTCGCGGAAAAAGGCTTCGTGCTCCTGCTGGCTGACGCCCAGGCGGGCCTGGGCCACATGGTTGCGATACGGCACCGGCACCGGCAATTGCCCGTCCAGACCTTGCAGGTTGGCCTGCATTTCCTGCACCACCACTTCCAGCGCGGTGTGATCCAGGGCCATGTGATGGAACAACAGCATCCCGACCCAGCGCTGGTTGGCCATGTCCGGTGCGTAGGCGATGCGCATCAGCGGCGCCTGGCCAATGTCCAGACGGTAATGGCGCGGGTCGAAACGTTCATGCAGTTGCTCCAGCACGTCACCCGCCGCCGGATCGACCGCCACCTCTTCCACACCCAGTTGCGCGGTGCGCCAGACCACCTGCACCGGCTGGTCCAATCCCTCCCAGACCACGCTGGTACGCAGGATGTCATGGCGATCGACCACGCTCTGCAAGGCCTGGGCGAAACCGCCCAGGCGCTCGCGATTGTCGAAGGCGAACAGCACCTGCAGGACATAGGGGTCACCCTCGTGGGCCGCCAGGTGGTGATAAAGAATCCCTTCCTGCAACGGCGCCAGGGCGTAGATATCCTGCACATTGGCCACACCGCCCGGAACGCTGGCGACAATGCGATCGATGGCCGCCTGGTCCAGATCGGCCAGGGGCAGCATGTCCGGGGTAATACGCTCACAGCCCGGAGCAATCAGGTTGTCCGGTATCCGCACCTCCTGATGCCCGCCCACCGCCGCGGCCAGGGCCGCCAGGGTCGGCTGGCTGAACAGCACCCGCACATCGGCGGCCAAGCCGACCTGGCGCATGCGCTCGATCAGTTTCACCGCCAGCAGCGAATGCCCGCCCAGTTCAAAGAAGTGGTCATGGCGACCGACCTGCTCCAGTTGCAGCAAGGATTGCCAGATCTGCGCGATGGCGATTTCCACTGCACCTTCAGGCGCCGCGTAGTCACGGCGCACCAGGGCTTGCGCATCCGGTGCCGGCAAGGCCTTGCGATTCAGCTTGCCGTTGGTGGTCAGCGGGAAGGCTTCCAGGGCTACGAAGGCACTTGGCACCATATAGTCCGCCAGGGACAGCAACAGCTGCCCACGCAACTCGGCGGCAACCACCTCCTGGCCCGGCGCGGCGATCACATAGGCCACCAGGCGTTTATCCCCCGGCTCGTCTTCACGGGCCAGCACCACCGCCTCGCGGACGCCTTCGCAAGCAGCCAGCGCCGCTTCGATTTCACCCAGTTCGATACGGAAACCACGGATCTTCACCTGGTCGTCATTGCGGCCCAGGTAATCGAGGCTACCATCGGCCATCCAGCGACCCAGGTCGCCGGTCTTGTACAAGCGCGCCAGGGGCTCCTTGCTGAACGGGTTCGCCAGGAAACGCTCGGCGGTCAGTTCGGCACGGTTCAGATAACCCCGGGCCACCCCGGCACCGCCGACATACAGCTCGCCGACCACGCCTACCGGCACCGGCTCGCGGCGGCTGTCGAGCACATACAACTGCAAGTCGGGAATCCGTACGCCGATAGGGCTGACGCCCGCCCGCTGCGCATCCGCCGCCACCAATGGGCAGTAGGTCACATGCACCGTGGTTTCAGTGATGCCGTACATGTTCACCAATTGCGTGCCAGCGTTGGCCACCCGGGCGTACCACGGCTTGAGCATCCCGGTTTCCAGGGCTTCGCCACCGAAAATCACCTGGCGCAGGGAATGGCGCAGATCGCTCTCGCCCTGGGCGTTGAGCAACTGGCGGAAGGCGCTCGGGGTCTGGTTGAGCACCGTTACCCCGGCGTTGCACAGCAGTGCGTAGCAGTCTTCTGGTGAACGGCTGACCAGTTGTGGCACCACCAGCAAACGCCCGCCGTGCAGCAGCGCGCCCCAGATTTCCCAGACCGAGAAGTCGAAGGCGAACGAGTGGAACAAGGCCCAGACATCCTGTTCATTGAACTCGAACCAACTCTGGGTCGCCGAGAACAGCCGCGCGACGTTGCGGTGCTCGACCATCACGCCCTTGGGCAGGCCGGTGGAACCGGAGGTGTAGATCACATAGGCCAGGTGATGCGGGCTGAGCCCGCTGACCCGTGGATTGCTGCTCGACTGGGCCTGCAGCGCCGGGCTGCGCAGATCGACCCGTGGGCCGTCGAAGGTGCCCAGCAGCGCCAGGCCGGCGGCATCGACCAATACCGCCACGGGAGCACTGTCCTGCAACTGGTAGGCGATACGCTCGGCCGGATAGGCCGGGTCGATCGGCACGTAGCCGGCACCCGCCTTGAGGATACCCAACAGCCCGACAATCATCTCCAGGCCGCGTTCGACACAGATCGCCACCCGGTCATCCGGACGCACGCCCAGGGTCAGCAAATGATGGGCGACCTGGTTGGCGCGGGCGTTCAGCTCAGCGTAGGTCAGTGTGCGCCCTTCATACTGCAGGGCCACGGCTTCCGGTTGCGCCACCACCCAGGCTTCGAAGGTGCGGTGGATCAAGGCGTCATCGGAATACAGCGCATGAGGAGTGTTCCAGCTTTCCAGCAATTGCTGGCGTTCGCCCGGCGGCAGGATATTGATCGCGCCCAGGGCCGTGTCCGGCGTCTGCTCCAGGGCCTGCACCAGGTTTTCCAGGGCGCAGTGCATATAGCCGCAGACCCGCTCGGCACCGATCTGCCCTTCGGCCATGACGGTCAGGTTGAAACCTTCACCCAGATCGTCCACCGACAAGGTCAGCGGGTAGTTGGTGCGTTCTTCGCCGTCCAGCGCCTGGATACCTTCCCAGGCGGCCAACGCCTGGTCGGTCACGTTGGTATCGCCGATCTGCCGATAGTTGAGCAAGGAACTGAACAGCGGCGTCGAAGCGGACACGCCGCTGCAGCGTTGCGCCAGTACCAGCGACGCGTGTTCATGGGCCAGCAGCCCGCTGAGTCGGGCATGGGTGGCCTTCAGACCACTGCGCACGCCCTGCTCTCCCAGGGCCACCCGCAGCGGCAAGGTATTGATGAACATGCCCAGGGCCCGATCGGCCCCGGCGCCGCCTTGCAGGCGACCGAGCAAGACGGTGCCGAAGACCACATCGTCCTTGTCCGACACCACGCCCAGTACACGACCCCAGGCCAGGTGATAGAGGCTCGCGGCACTGACCCCGAGCTGACGGGCCTGCAAGCGCAGGCGACGGCTCAGGTCGTCGTCCACACGTTGCCGCACTTCCTCGATCGCATGACCGTCACCCTGCACATCCTGCAGGCCGAACGGCAGCGTCGGTTCCTCGATATCGCCGAGCATGTCGCGGAAGAACGCTTCGTGTTCCTCGCGGCTGACACCCAGCCAGGCCTGGGCCACGTAGTTGCGATACGGCACGGACGGCGGCAGCTCGGCCTGGCGGTCGAGCATATGCGCCTCGATTTCGCCGCAGAGAATGCGCAGCGAGGTGGCGTCGTCCACCAGGTGATGGAACAGCAGCATGCCGACCCAGCGCTTATTCGCCGGGTCCTGGGCATAACCGATGCGCATCATCGGCGCCTGGCGAATATCCAGGCGGGTATGACGTGGATCGAGGCGTTCACGCAGTTGTTCGACCACTTCACCGTTCGCCGGGTCCAGCTCAAGCTGTTCAAGACCCAGGGTCGCTTCGCGCCAGACCACTTGCACCGGCGCATCGAGGCTTTCCCAGAATACCGAGGTACGCAGGATATCGTGTCGCGCCACCACGCCTTGCAGGGCCTGGGCGAAACTGTGCAGGCGTTCGAGACTGTCAAAGGCAAACATCGCATATTGCAGGTACGGGTCACCTTGGGCCGCGGCCAGGTGGTGATACAGAATCCCCTCCTGCAACGGCGCCAGGGCGTAGATATCCTGCACATTGGCCAGGCCACCGGGCACGCCGGCGACCACGCGGTCGATATCGTCCTGGCTCAGGGACACCAGCGGCAGCATGTCCGGGGTGATGTGTTCACAACCTTCGGGGATGAGGTTGGCCGGGACTTCGACCTCGTGCTTGCCACCCACCGCGGCCGCCAGGGCGGACAGGGTCGGCTGGCCGAACAGTACGCGGACATCGGCACTGAGGTTGACCTGGCGCATGCGCTCGATCAGTTTCACCGCCAGCAGCGAGTGGCCGCCCAGTTCGAAGAAGTGGTCATGGCGACCGACCTGATCCAGTTGCAACAGCTCCTGCCAGATCCGCGCAATGGCGATCTCGGTGTCACCTTCAGGGGCCTCGTAGCCACGGCTGGCCACCGCCGAGCGATCCGGGGCCGGCAGGGCCTTGCGGTCGAGTTTGCCGTTGGCGGTCAGCGGGAAGCTTTCCAGGCTGACAAAGGCGCTTGGCAGCATGTATTCGGCCAGGGACTGGCGCAGTTGCTCACGCAGTTGCGCGGCGTCCAGCTCACCCCCCGCAGCGCCGATGACATAAGCCACCAGGCGTTTGTCGCCGGGTTCGTCTTCGCGCACCAGCACCAGCGCATCCCGCACGCCCTCGCAGGCACCAAGCTGCGCTTCGATCTCGCCCAGTTCGATGCGGAAACCGCGAATCTTCACCTGCTCGTCGTTACGACCGAGGTATTCCAGGCTGCCGTCGGCCAGCCAGCGACCCAGGTCACCGGTGCGGTACATGCGGGCATTCGCCTCGCGGCTGAACGGGTTGTCGAGGAAACGCTCGGCACTCAGTTCGGCACGGTTCAGGTAGCCCCGGGCAACCCCGGCGCCACCGACATACAGCTCGCCGACCACGCCCACCGGTACTGGCTCGCGACGGTCATCGAGGACATACAGCTGCAAGTCGGGAATGCGCTTGCCGATCGGGCTGGCGCCCAGGCGCTGGGCGTCTTCGGCCTGCAACGGGTAATAGGTCACGTGCACCGTGGTTTCGGTGATGCCGTACATGTTCACCAGCTGTGTAGCGGCGTTCAGGTCCCGGGCGTACCAGGGCTTGAGCAGTGCCGTATCCAGCGCCTCGCCGCCGAAAATCACCTGGCGCAACGAGTGTGGCCGGCCGTTTTCACCCTGGGCAGCGATCAGTTGGCGGAAGGCGCTCGGGGTCTGGTTGAGTACCGTGACTCCAGCGCTGCACAGTAGCGCGTAGCAATCTTCAGGCGAACGACTGACCAGTTGCGGCACGATCAGCAAACGGCCGCCATGCAGCAGCGCGCCCCAGATCTCCCAGACCGAGAAGTCGAAGGCGAACGAGTGGAACAGTGCCCAGACATCCTGCTCATTGAAGCCGAACCATTCTTCGGTGGCCGAGAACAGCCGCGCAACGTTGCGATGTTCAACCATCACGCCCTTGGGCAGGCCCGTGGAACCGGAGGTGTAGATCACATAGGCCAGATGCGCGGCCGTCAGCCCTGGCACCTGCGGATTACGGACGGATTCGTCCTGCAGATCCGCATCGTCAAGATTGATAACAGGCACCTGGACCGCCGGCAAGGCTTCCTGCACCGAATGCTGACTCAGCAAAGCCACCGGGGCACTGTCGCCGAGGGTATAGGCCAGGCGCTCACGAGGGTAAGCCGGGTCCAGCGGGACATAACCGGCGCCGGCCTTGAGGATACCCAGCAGGCCGACGATCATCGCCGGGCCGCGCTCGACACAGATCGCCACCCGATCATCAGGGCGCACGCCCAAGGCCAGCAGACGATGAGCAACCTGGTTGGCACGGGCGTTGAGTTCGCCGTAGCTCAGGCTTTCATCCTGGTACACCAGCGCCACGGCCTCCGGCCGTTCTTCGGCACGGGCTTCGAACTGCTGATGGATCAATGCCTCGGCGGCATAGTCCTGGCCGGACTGATTCCAGTCTTCGAGCAACTGCTCACGCTCGGCCGGCGGCAATATCGACACTGCGTGCAACGGCGTCTGTGGCGCCTGTTCCAGGGCCTGGACCAACCCGTCCAGGGCCGTCTGCAAGTAACCGCAAACACGTTGCGCGCCAATGGTCGCGGCCACCAGCGTGGTGAAGTAGAAGCCGTCGCCCAGATCATCGACGTTGACGGTCAACGGATAGTTGGTCCGCTCTTCGCCCGCCAGGGCCTGCATGCCTTGCCAGGCGCTCTGGCCTTGCTCGGTCACCACCGTGCTGCTGTGGCGATAGTTGAGCAACGCGCTGAACAGCGGCGCCGGCGCAACCACGCCGCTGCAACGCTGGGCCAGGGCCAGGGAGGCGTGCTCATGTCCGAGCAAGGCGGTCAGCCGCGCATGGGTCGCCTTGACCCCTTCACGGACTTCCCGCTCACCCAGGTCAACCCGCAGCGGCAAGGTATTGATAAACATCCCCAGGGCCCGTTCGGCGCCCTCGCCGGCCTGCATCCGGCCGAACAGCACGGTGCCGAACACCACCTGCTCACGCCCGCTGACCCGACCCAGGACCTGGGCAAACGCCAGGTGTACCAGGCTCGCGGCACTGACCCCGAACTGACGGGCCTGGACCCGCAGGCGCTGGCTCAAACCGGCGTCCAGGGCCAGATGGGCCTGTTCGATGGCATGGCCATCGCCCTGCACATCCTGCAGGCCGAACGGCAGCGTCGGCTCGTCGATATCGCCGAGCATGTCCTTGAAGAACGCCTCGTGGGCCTGCTCGCTGACCCCCAGGCGAGCCTGGGCGACATAGTTGCGATAGGGCACGGAGACGCCCAGTTGATTGGTCTGGCCCAGCAGCCAGGCCTGCATTTCCTGCTTCACCTGGTCCAGCGCGGTGTGGTCGAGGACCATATGGTGGAACAGCAAGGTCGCCAGCCAGCGCTGGTTGGCCGTATCCAGGGCGAAGACCAGGCGCAGCATCGGTGCCTGGCGGACATCCAGGCGTACCTGGCGTGGGTCGAAAAGCCCCTGCAACTGCTCGGCGATATCGCCGACACGGGGATCCAGATGGACCTCCTCGATGCTCAACTCGGCATGGCGCCAGACCACCTGCAACGGCTCGTCGAGGCTTTCCCAGTGCATGGAGGTGCGCAGGATGTCATGCCGGTCGATAACCGCTTGCAGCGCCTGGGCGAAATCGTTCAGGCGGGCGCGGCTGTCAAAGGCGAACTGCGATTGCAGCACATAGGGGTCGCCCTGCTCGGCGCTCAGGTGGTGGTAGAGAATGCCTTCCTGCAACGGTGCCAGCGGGTAGATATCCTGCACGTTCGCCGCACCACCGGGCACCGTGGCCACGACGCGGTCGAGGGTGGCCTGGTCCAGGCTGATCAGCGGCAGCATGTCGGGGGTGATGCGCCGGCAGTCCGCGGCAATCCCGTTGGCCGGAACCGCCAGGTCGCTGACCGCGCCCACCGACGCCGCCAGGGAGGCCAGGGTCGGTTGACCGAACAGCACGCGGACATCCGCCGCCAGGCCGACCTGGCGCATGCGCCCGATCAGGTTGACCGCCAGCAGCGAGTGGCCGCCGAGCTCGAAGAAATGGTCATGCCGACCGACGCGCTCGACCTTGAGCACATCGGCCCAGAGCCGCGCCAGGGTGATTTCGATATCGCCCTGGGGCGCTTCGTAGCCACGGCTGACCAGGGCCGTCAGATCCGGTGCCGGCAGTGCCCGACGCTCGATCTTGCCGTTGGCGGTCAGCGGAAAACTGTCCAGGGCGACATAGGCCGACGGCACCATGTAGTCCGGCAGTTGCGTTTGCAGGTAGGCGCGCAGGGTTTCGATTTCCAGCGTGGCGTCAGCCGAGCTGTAATAGGCCACCAGACGCTTGTCGCCGGGGTGGTCTTCGCGGGCCAGGACCACAGCCTCCTGGATCTCAGGGTGGCTGGCCAGGCGGGTTTCGATTTCCCCCAGTTCGATACGCAGGCCACGGATCTTCACCTGGTCGTCGTTACGCCCCAGGTAGTCGAGATTGCCGTCGACCAGCCAGCGCGCCAGGTCGCCGGTCTTGTACATCCGCGCCTCGGGTTCGCTGCTGAACGGGTCCTTGAGGAAGCGTTCGGCGGTCAGTGCCGCGCGGTTCAGGTAACCACGGGCCACGCTCGCGCCACCGATATAGAGTTCACCGGGCACGCCCAGCGGTACCGGACGCAGTTGTTCGTCGAGCAGATAGACCCGGGTATTGACCACCGGTTTGCCGATATGCAGCGTCGCGGCGTGTTCGTCGATCAGCCCGGAAGTCGCCACCACCGTGGTTTCGGTCGGGCCATAGTTGTTGATCAGGGCGAAGCGCTGGCCCTGGGGGAACTGCCGCAGGCGGTCGCCGCCGATCAGCAGGGTGCGCAGGGTCGGGTGCTGCAACGACTGGCTGAAGGCATATTCGGCAATCGGCGTCGGCAGGAAGCTGACGTCCAGGGGCTGCGCCAGCCACCAGGCCAGCAGGCCGTCGACATCTTCACTGCCGGCAGAAGCCGGCGGCAGGTGCAAGGTAGCGCCGACACACAGTGCCGGCCAGACTTCCCAGGCCATCGCGTCGAAGCCGAAGCCGGCGACACTGGAGGTCTGGCTGCCCGCTTCCAGGGCGAACGCCTGGCAGTGCCAGCTCACCAGATTGGACAGTTGACGGTGCTCGACCATCACGCCCTTCGGCTCACCGGTGGAGCCCGAGGTGTAGATCACATAAGCCAGGCTGGACGGTGTGGCGATATCCGGGTTGCTCCGCGGTTGCGCGTCGACACCCGCGGCGTGGCGGGATTCGGCGTCGAGCAGCAGCACTGGCACGTCCTGCACCGGCAGGCGTTCAAGCAGCTCGGCCTGGGTCAGCAGCACCCGTGGGGCGCTGTCGCGCAGCAGGTAGGCCAGGCGTTCCGCCGGGTGCGACGGATCGATCGGCACATAACCGGCGCCGGACTTGAGGATCGCCACCAGGCCGACCAGCATGTCGAGGCTGCGCCGCGTGCTGATAGCGACGCGGTCATCAGGCTGTACGCCAAGGCCGCGCAGATGATGGGCCAGCTGGTTGGCCTGGCGATTCAGCTCGACATAGCTCAGGCCCTGGCCTTCATGGACCACCGCGAGCGCGTCGGGAGTCGCGAGAACCTGGGCTTCGAACTGCCGGGCAATGGTCAGGCCGGCGGGATAAGGCGCGGTGCTGCGGTTGAAGTCTTCCAGCAGCAGTTGGCGTTCGGCGGCCGGGACGACCGACAGCGCGGACAGCGGCGTCAGCGGCGCCTGCTCCAGGGCGTCGGCCAGATTGACCAGGGCCGTGTGCATATAGTCGCAGATCCGTTGCGCGCCGATCGCCTCCGGAGCCAGGACACTCAGGGCGAAGTCTTCACCCAGGTCATCCACCGACAGGGTCAGCGGGTAGTTGCTGCGCTCCTCGCTGCCGAGGATCTCGATGCCTTGCCAGGCCTGCACGGCCTGTTCGGTAACCTGCTCCGAGGCACTGTGCCGGTAGTTGAGCAGGCCGCTGAACAGTGGTGTCGGTGCGGCCACGCCGCTGCAACGCTGGGCCAGGGCCAGTGACGCATATTCATGGCCGAGCAGCGCGGTCAGCCGCGCGTGGGTCGCCTTGACCCCGGCGCGTACGCCCTCCTCACCCACGGCAACCCGCAACGGCAAGGTGTTGATAAACATCCCCAGCGCCCGCTCGGAACCTTCGCCGCCCTGCATCCGGCCCATCAACACGGTGCCGAAGACCACGTCCGACTTGCCCGACAGCGCCCCCATCACCCGCGCCCAGGCCAGGTGGTGCAGGCTGGCGGCACTCACCCCCAACTGCCGGGCACGGGTCCTCAGGCGCAGGCTCAAGCTCGACGCCAGGACCTGCGAGGCTTCCTCGATCTGCTGGCCTTCGCCCTGCACTTCGCGCAGGCCGAACGGTAGCGTCGGTTCGTCGACATCCCCCAGCATGTCGCGGAAGAACACCTCGTGTTCCTCGCGGCTCAGGCCCAGGCGCGCCTGGGCCACATAGTTGCGATACGGCACCGGGCTGCCGAGCTGCTCGGCCTGCCCCAGCAGATACGCCTGGATTTCATGGCGGACCACTTCCAGGGTCGTATGGTCCAGGGCCATATGATGGAAGCGCAACATCGCCACCCAGCGCTGCCGGGCTTCATCCCGGGCAAACACCAGTTGCATCAGCGGCGCAAGGGTGACGTCCAGGCGCGAATGACGGCTGTCGAAACGCTCCTTGAGCTGGCCGGCGGCGTCACCGGCCCCAGAGTCCAGCTCCACGGCTTCGCATTGCAACCGAGCCTGGCGCCAGACCACCTGGACCGGCTCGTCCAGGCCTTCCCAGAGCACAGAGGTGCGCAGGGTGTCATGGCGGTCGATGACCTGTTGCAGCGCCTGGGCAAAATCGTCCAGCCGCTGACGCTCCTGCACCGTGAACATCATGTGCAGGACATAGGGGTCGCCGTCCACGGCTGACAGATGGTGGTAGAGAATGCCTTCCTGCAACGGCGCCAGCGGATAGATATCCTGCACGTTCGCCACGCCACCCGGCACGCTGGCGACAATACGGTCGATAGCGGCCTGGTCGAGATTGGCCAGCGGCAGCATATCCGGGGTGATACGCTCGCACCCTTCGCCAATCAGGTTGGCCGGCACGCTGATTTCACGGCCCCCGCCCACGGCGGCGGCCAGCGCGGCCAGGGTCGGCTGGCCGAACAGCACCTGGACATCGGCGCTCAGACCCGCTTGGCGCATGCGCCCGATCAGGCTGACCGCCAGCAACGAGTGGCCGCCCAGTTCGAAGAAGTGATCGTGACGCCCCACCTGCTCGACCTTGAGCAAGTCGGCCCAGATCTGCGCCAAGGCGATTTCGGTTTCGCCTTGAGGGGCTTCGTAGCCACGACGGACCAACGCATCGCTGTCCGGGGCCGGCAAGGCCTTGCGGTCGAGCTTGCCGTTGGGGGTCAAAGGCAGCTTCTCCAGAACAACGTAGATACCCGGGACCATGTACTCCGGCAGCTTCTCCCGCAGATGCTGACGCAGGCTGTCGATCTCCACCGAGGTGTACCCGGTGGCCAGGGTGTAATAAGCCACCAGGCGTTTATCGCCCGGGATGTCTTCACGAGCGGTGACCACCGCTTCATGGACCGCCGGGTGTTTGGCCAGACGGGCGTCGATCTCGCCCAGTTCAATACGGAAGCCGCGGATTTTCACCTGGTCGTCGTTACGGCCGAGGTATTCGATATTGCCGTCCGCCAGGTAGCGACCCAGGTCGCCGGTGCGGTACATGCGGGCATTCGGCGTGCTTGCGAACGGGTCCTGGAGGAAGCGTTCGGCGGTGAGGTCGTCGCGGTTCAGGTAACCCCGCGCCACACCGGCGCCACCGATGTAGATTTCACCCGGTACGCCCAATGGGACCGGTTGTTGCTGTTCATCCAGCAAGTAGAACTGGGTGTTGCCGACCGGTTTGCCGATATGCGGGGCGAAACCGTCTTCGCGGTCCATCGACACCCAGCTTGAGTAGGTGGTGGTTTCCGACGGGCCGTAGAGGTTGCAAAGACGTTGGACGCCAGTTTTTTCGAACAGGGATTCAACCAGGCTGCGCTTCAGCGCCTCACCGGCAACGTTGACCGTGTGCACCGACTCCGGCAAGCCATCGACTTCCAGCAACGCCTTGAGCGCCGATGGCACGGTGTTGATCAGGCCGATATCGTGTTCGCCGTGTTGCAGCTCCAGGACGTTTTTCACCACCTCGATGCTGCCGCCGGAGGTCAAGGGCGCGAAGCACTCATAGACCGCCAGGTCGAAGTTCAGCGAGGTCGAGAACAACGTCTTATCCAACGCCGAACCCGATCCCTGTAGGAGCGAGCTTGCTCGCGATGGCGATGTTGGATTCACCGCCGTCATCGCCGGCAAGCCGGCTCCCACAGAGGTTGCGCCCGCATTGAAAGCGGCGTGGGCCCAGGTCAGGAAGTTCACGGTATTGCGGTGTTCGATCATCACGCCTTTAGGCAGACCGGTCGAACCCGAGGTGTAGATCAGGTACGCCAGGTGCGCCGAGGTCAACCCCGGCACCTCTGGATTCTGGACGGATTCGTCCTGCCAGGTGCCCTGATCGAGATTGATCACCGGCACCGAAACGCCTGCCAGCAAGTCACAGGTAGCCGTCTGCGCCAGCACCGCCGCCGGTGCACTGTCCTGCAACATATAGGCAATCCGCTCTACCGGATAAGCCGGGTCCAACGGCACATAACCGCCACCCGCCTTGAGAATCGCCAGCAAGCCGACGACCATCTCGGCCCCGCGATCGACACAGATCCCGACCCGCGAATCCGGCTGCACGCCCTGTTTACGCAGGGCGTGTGCCAAGCGGTTGGCTTGCTCGTTCAGTTCGCGGTAAGTCAGGCGGCGCCCGCCATGCACCACTGCCAGGGCATCCGGCGTACGTTGCACCTGCGCTTCAAACAACCCATGAACGGTCTGCGCCTGCGGATACTCCAGTGCCGTGTCGTTGAATCCCACCAGCAACTGCTCACGCTCGCTGGCCGGCAGGATCGACAGGCCTTGCAACGACGCTTGCGGCGTCTGCTCCAGAGCCTCCACCAAATGCTCCAGCGTCGTGTGCATATAGCCGCAAACCCGCTGCGCACCGATCGACGAGGCCACCAGGGCGGTCAGGTTGAAACCGTCGCCCAGGTCGTCGACGTTCAAGGTCAGCGGGTAGTTGGTGCGCTCTTCGCCACTGAGGGCATGGATACCGTGCCAGGCCTGTACGGCCCGCTCGGAAACACTGCCGACGGCGCTATGCCGGTAGTTGAGCAAGGCGCTGAACAATGGCGTCGGCGCAGCCACACCGCTGCAACGTTGGGCCAAAGCCAGGGACGCATGTTCGTGGCCCAGCAACGCGGTCAACCGCGCGTGGGTCGCCTTGACCCCGGCGCGTACACCCTGCCCGCCCACGGCAACCCGCAGCGGCAAGGTATTGATAAACATCCCCAGTGCCCGGTCGGCACCCTCGCCGCCCTGCATCCGGCCCATCAACACAGTGCCGAACACCACATCCCGGCGCCCCGACACCTTGCCCAGCACCTGGGCCCAGGCCAGGTGCACCAGGCTGGCGACACTCACCCCCAACTGCCGGGCCTGAGCCCGCAGGCGCTGGTCCAACTGCGCATCCAACGCCTGGACCGCTTCCTCGATATCGCTGCCATCGCCCTGTACATCCTGCAGACCGAACGGCAGGGTCGGTTCCTCCACCTCACCGAGCATGTCGCGGAAAAACGCTTCATGATCGGCCGGGCTGACACCCAGGCGCGCCTGGGCCACATAGTTGCGATATGGCACCGGCGCCGACAAGGCCTCGGTCTCACCGAGCAGCCAGGCCTGCATTTCATGCTGCACCACTTCCATCGCCATATGGTCCAGGGCCATATGGTGGAACAGCAGCATCGCGGTGATCCGCTGGTTGAGCGGATCTTCGGCATAGGCCAGACGCATCAGCGGTGCCTCGCTCACGTCCAGGCGGTAGTGACGCGGATCGAAGCGGCTGTGCAGTTGCGCACCGATATCGCCGGCGGCAGGGTCGAGTTCAAGCGCGTCAAGGTGCAGGCGCGCCTGACGCCAGACCACTTGCACAGGTGAATCCAGGCCCTCCCAGACCACCCCGGTACGCAGGATGTCATGGCGGTCGATCACCATCTGCAAGGCCTGGACAAAGGCGCCCAGACGCTCGTGGTTGTCAAAGGCAAACTGGGTCTGCAACACGTAGGGGTCGCCGGCCCGGGCCGCCAGGTGGTGATAGAGAATCCCCTCCTGCAACGGCGCCAGCGGGTAGATATCCTGCACATTGGCAGTCCCGCCCGGCACCGTCGCCACCACCTGGTCGATCTGGGCCTGGGTCAGGTTGGCCAGCGGCAGCAGGTCCGGGGTGATCCGCTGGCAACCGTCGACAATCAGGTTGGCCGGTACGCTGATTTCACGACCGCCACCGACGGCAGCGGCCAGCGCCGCCAGGGTCGGCTGGCTGAACAGCACGCGCACGTCGGCACTCAGGCCCAATTGACGCATGCGCTCGATCAGGCTCACCGCCAGCAGCGAGTGCCCACCGAGTTCGAAGAAGTGGTCATGGCGTCCGACCCGTTCGACTTTCAGCAACTCGGACCAAAGCCGCGCCAGGGTGATTTCCAGCTCGCCCTCGGGGGCCTGGAACTCGCGACTGGCATAGGCGTCGGCGTCCGGTGCCGGCAAGGCCCGGCGATCCAGCTTGCCGTTGGCGGTCAGCGGGAACGACTCGAGGACGACAAAGGCACTGGGTACCGTATATTCGGCCAGGGACGCCGCCAGCTCGCGACGCAGCTCCGGCACCGACAAGCTGCTGTCGGCCTCGGCAATCAGGTAGGCCACCAGACGTTTATGTCCGGGCTCATCCTGACGGGCCAGCACCACGGCTTCCTTGACGCCCGGGCAATCGGCCAGGCGTGCTTCGATCTCGCCCAGCTCGATACGGAAACCACGAATTTTCACCTGGTCGTCGTTACGCCCCAGGTACTCGACAACCCCGTCCGCGGTCCAGCGCGCCAGGTCGCCGGTGCGGTACAGCAGTGCTCCGGCCTCGGCGTTGAACGGGTCGGCGATGAATTGCGTGGCGGTCAGCTCCGGGCGGTTCAAATAGCCCTTGGCCACGCCCTGTCCACCGATATACAGCTCGCCGGCCACGCCCACGGCCACCGGTTGGCGCAAGGCATCGAGGACGTACACCTGGCTGTTGCCGATCGGCCGGCCGATGGGGATACCACCGTTGCCCACCGAAGTAATTTCATAAGTCGTGGAAAAGGTGGTGGCCTCGGTCGGACCGTAGCCGTTGAGCAGATGTCGCGGCGCGCCCTCTTCCAATACCCGGACGATCACCGCCGGGTCCAGCACGTCGCCGCCGACGATCAGGTAGCGCAAGCGGCCAAAGGCTTCCATCAGGCCGTCGGCATATTGATGGAACAGGCCGGCGGTCATCCACAGCACGCTGACCGACCGTGCCAGCAACAGCGCGCGGAACTCGTCCAGGGACAGCAACACCGACTGCTCCACCACAACCACGCAACCGCCATTGAGCAGTGGTGCCCAGACGTCCAGGGTGCTGGCGTCAAAGGACGGGTTGGAAGCGAAGGCTACGCGGTCATCGGCGTTGAAATCGGCATAACCGTTGTTGATCACCAGGCGGCTGACGGCCCGGTGCGGCACCAGTACCCCTTTGGGCGTGCCGGTGGAGCCGGAGGTGTACATGATATAGGCCACCGACTCGGAGGACCCGGCCAGTGTCGGGTTCGGTACATCGGCGTCCAGTTCCAGGGTGTCCAGATCGACCCGCTGGATACCTTCGGGCACCGCGCTGCCGCTCAGGGTCAGGACCTGCCGCGCCGCGCTGTCGTTCAGCATGAAGGCCTGGCGTTCCGCCGGCGCGTTGATATCCAGCGGCACATAGGCCGCGCCACATTTGATAATCGCCAGTTGGCCGACCAGCAGGTCGAAGGAGCGCGCCAGCAGCAACGCCACCCGTTCGCCCGGCTGTACGCCGAGGCCGATCAGGTGACGGGCCAGGCCATTGGCCCGGCTGTTGAGTTGCTGGTAGGTCAGGCTCTGGCCATCCTGGACGGCAGCCACTGCGTCGGGCCGCACCGCCACTTGCAGTTCGAACAGGGCCTGCAGGCTGCTGTGCCGGGGATAGTCGCGCGCCGTGGCATTGAAGTCGTGCAGCACTTGCTGACGCTCGGCCGGCGGAAGGATTTCCAGGTGCTGCAAGGGTGTCTGTGGCTGTTGCTCCAAAGCCTCGACCAACCCACCGAGGGCCGCCAGCATATAGTCGCCGACGCGCTGCGCACCGATCTCCGCCAGGGCCTGGACCGCCAGGCTGAAGCCTTCACCCAGGTCGTCCACCGACAGGGTGATCGGATAGGTGCTCTGTTCTTCACCGCCGAGGCTGTGCAGACCGGCCCAGGCCTGCAGGGTCTCGGCCGAAGCCAGCGACTCGGCGGCACTGTGGCGGTAGTTGAGCAGCGAACTGAACAAGGGCGCCGGCGCGGCCACGCCGCTGCAACGTTGGGCCAGGGCCAGGGAGGCGTGCTCGTGGCCGAGCAAGGCGGTCAGGCGCGCGTGGGTGGTCTTGACCCCTTCACGGACCCCGTGCCCCTCGAGTTTCACCCGCAACGGCAAGGTGTTGATAAACATGCCCAGGGCCCGATCGGCGCCCTCGCCGCCCTGCATCCGGCCCATCAGCACGGTGCCGAAGACCACATCGGACTTGCCCGAAACGGCGCCCACCACCCGCGCCCACGCCAGGTGATGCAGGCTCGCGGCGCTGACCCCCAACTGCCGGGCCTGGGCCCGCAGGCGCAGGCTCAAGGCAGCATCGACCGGCATACGAACTTCTTCGATCAGCGGATCGCTGCCCGGGTTCTCGACCACGCCAAACGGCAGGGTCGGTTCATCGACGTCCGCCAGCATGTCGCGGAAAAAGCCTTCATGGGCATCGGCCCCGGCCCCCAGCCGGACCTGCGCCACATAATTGCGATACGGCACCGCCTCGGGCAAGGCATGGCCTTCGCCGAGCAGGTAGGCCTGCATCTCGTACTGCACCAGCTCCAGCGCGGCATGGTCGATGGCGATGTGATGGAACAGCAGGATCGCCACCCAGCGCGCATTGGCCCGGTCCTCGGCGCAGACCAGGCGCATCAGCGGGGCCTGGCGCAGGTCGAGGCGGTAATGCCGGGAATCGTAGCGTTCGCGCAACTGGGTTTCGATATCCCCGTCGGCGGCTGCCAGTTCAAGCTCATCCACCGCCAGGGTGGCGTCGCGCAGCACCACCTGCACCGGCTCGTCGAGACCCTCCCAGACCATGGCGGTGCGCAGGATATCGTGACGCTCGATCACCGCTTGCAGGGCCTGGGCGAAATCGTCGAGGCGTTCGCGGTTATCGGCGCCGAACAGCGCCCGCAGCACATAGGGGTCACCCTGCCCGGCGGCCAGGTGATGATAGAGAATGCCTTCCTGCAGGGGCGCCAGCGGGTAGATATCCTGGACATTGCCGGCACCACCGGGCACCGCGTCGACGATACGGTCGATCGCCTCCTGGCTGAGGCCGGCCAGCGGCAGCATGTCCGCGGTAATCCGGAAGGCCGGGCTCAACCAGTCCCCACCGTTTCGAGCCACCAGCTTGAGCAGTTCCGCCTTATGCACGCCGAGACTGTCGAGCACGGCGCTGTCAAGGCCCTCATCGTCACCGAGAATCACCAGATCGTCTTCTTCCTGTTGAAGACGGATCGCGTGCGTGGAAAGAACTGCCATCAATTCGCTGAAGTGCATCGAATAACCTGCTGTTTATCATTTCGGAGAGGGTGACAGCCCAAAGGCTCGGTGTCGGAGACAGCGTTTCGCGCGATAAAAGATCGGAGGGGCTTCGAAGCTCGAAGACAACACGGGAGTCCGGGCGCAGGCGTGATCGGGTCCGCAGCAACAAAGGGCTGCGGTCCACTGACACCAGCGAAACATCCCATTCGCCATGCTCCCCACAGGCCTCAAAAATTAGAGCATCCACGGGCGACTGTCTGTCATGGGAAGCCGGGACAAGGCGTGCTGAAAGCACGCCCTGCCGGGGGTTGCACAGGAGGGAGAAAAGAAAGGGGCGACGGCCCGACCGATTGCGAATCGGGCGGGCCGTGCCGGGGCTTCAGATACGGCGTTTGCGATTGAGCATCGGAATCTTCGTCTGCGGTACCTCCAGCCGTTGGGTGGTGCCCACCGAGGCGGCCACCTGGATCAGCGTCGGCTGGCCGAACAACACCCGCACATCGGCTTCCAGATTGGCCTGGCGCATCCGCTCGATCAGGCTCACCGCCAGTAACGAATGGCCGCCCAGCTCGAAGAAGTGGTCGTGGCGCCCCACCCGTTCGACCTTGAGCAAATCGGCCCAGAGTGCCGCCAACCGGACTTCCACGTCACCCACCGGGGCTTCGTAGACACGCGAGGCGTAGGCGCTGCTGTCCGGCACCGGCAGGGCCTTGCGGTCGAGCTTGCCGTTGGGAGTCAGCGGCAAGGCGTCGAGCTGCATATAGGCCGCCGGCAGCATATAGTCCGGCAGCAGTCCTTGCAGATAAGCCCGCAGGGTGCCGCTGTCCGGCACCACACCGACGTTGGCCAGGGTGAAATACGCCACCAGGCGGGTTTCACCCGGCACATCTTCACGGGCCATCACCACCGACTCCTGAACCTCGGGCTGTTTGGCCAGGCGCGCTTCGATCTCGCCCAGTTCGATACGGAAACCACGGATCTTCACCTGGTCGTCGTTACGGCCCAGGTATTCGATATTGCCGTCCGCCAGGTAACGACCCAGGTCGCCGGTGCGGTACATCCGGGCATTTGGCGTGATGGCGAACGGGTCCTGGAGAAAGCGTTCGGCAGTCAGGTCATCACGGTTCAGGTAACCCCGGGCCACGCCGGCGCCGCCGATATAGATTTCACCCGGAACACCCAGCGGAACGGGCTGTTGCTGCTCGTCCAGTAGGTAGAACCGGGTGTTGCCCACCGGTTTGCCGATATGCGGGGCAAAGCCGTCTTCGCGATCCATCGCCACCCAGCTTGAGTAGGTGGTGGTTTCCGAAGGGCCATAGAGGTTGCACAGGCGTTGGACGCCGGTCTTCTCGAACAGCGATTCCACCAGGCTGCGTTTAAGGGCTTCGCCCGCCACGTTGACCGTGTGCACCGATTTCGGCACGCCGCCCACTTCCAGCAGGGCCTTGAGCGCGGATGGAACGGTGTTGATCAAACCAATATCATGTTCGCCGTGTTGCAGTTCCAGGACGTTTTTCACTACGTCGATGCTGCCGCCCGAGGTCAGAGGGGCGAAGCACTCATAGACCGCCAGGTCGAAGTTCAGCGAGGTGGAGAACAATGTCTTGTTCAACGCCGAACCGTCGAAAGCCTTGTGGGCCCAGGTCAGGAAGTTGACGGTATTGCGGTGTTCGATCATCACGCCCTTGGGCAGACCGGTCGAACCCGAGGTGTAGATCAGATAGGCCAGATGCGCCGAAGTCAGCCCCGGCACCTGCGGATTCTGGGCGGACTCATCCTGCCAGGTGTCCTGGTCGAGATTGATCACGGGCGCCGTAACGCCCGCCAGCAAATCACGGGTAGCCGCTTGTGCCAGGATCGCCGCCGGGGCGCTGTCCTGCAACATATAGGCAATCCGCTCCGCCGGATAAGCCGGGTCCAATGGTACATAACCGCCGCCTGCCTTGAGAATCGCCAGCAGCCCGACAACCATCTCAGCCCCACGCTCAACACAGATCCCCACCCGAGAATCCGGCCGCACACCCTGCTTACGTAGGGTATGCGCCAGGCGGTTGGCCTGCTCATTGAGTTCGCGATAGCTCAGACGACGCTCGCCATGCACCACCGCCAGGGTCTCCGGCGTACGCTGCACCTGCGCCTCGAACAACCCATGAATGGTCTGCGCCTGCGGGTAATCCAGCGCGGTGGCGTTGAGCCCGAACAACAACTGCTCACGCTCAGTCGCCGGCAACACCGACAGCCGTCCCAGCGGCACCTCGGCGTTCAGCTCCAGGGCATCCACCACACTCGCCAGCGCGACCTGCATATAACCGCAGACCCGTTGCGCATCGACGCCGGCAGTCGCCTGTACCGTCAGACTGAAGCCCACGTCGTTATCGTCCACCGACAGCGTCAGCGGATAGTTGGTGCGCTCGCCGCCCCCCAGGCTTTCGATACCCTGCCAGGCATCCAGCGCCTGCTGGCTGACCTCACCGGCACCGTGCCGATAGTTGAGCAAGGCGCTGAACAGCGGCGTCGGCGCCGGCACCCCGCTGCAACGCTGGGCCAGGGCCAGGGACGCATGCTCATGGCCCAGCAGCGCCGTCAGCCGGCCATGGGCCGCCTTGAGCGCGGCCCGCGTGCCCAAGGCGCCAAGGTCCAGACGTAGCGGCAAGGTGTTGATAAACATCCCCAGCGCCCGATCCGCGCCCGCGCCGCCCTGCATCCGGCCCAGCAGCACGGTACCGAACACGACTTTCTCGCGTCGGCAGAGGCGGCCCAGCACCAAGCCCCAGGCCAGGTGCACCAGGCTTGCCGCGCTGACACCCGATTGCCGGGCACGGCCACGCAGGCGCTGGGACAGCCCAAGGTCCAGCGTCAGGTGGGCTTCGGCGATCGCCTGTTGGTCACCCCGCACTTCCTGCTGTTCGAACGGCAGGGTCGGCTCGTCGATATCGCCGAGCATCTCGCGGAAGAAGGTTTCGTGGGCCTCCTGGCTGACACCCAGGCGGGCCTGGGCCACATAGTTGCGATACGGCATGGCCGGCGCCAATGGCGTCGCCTGCCCACGCAGGCTGGCCTGCATTTCCTGTTGCACCACGGCTATCGTGGTGTGGTCGATGGCAATGTGATGGAACAGCAGCACGCCCACCCAGCGCTGGTTGAGCGTATCTTCGCTGACCGCCAGGTGCAGCAGCGGCGCCTGTTGCAGATTCAGGCGCAAGTGCGCCGGATCGAAGCGCTGCAGCAGTTGTGCCAGCGGTCCGGCGTCTCCCGGGGTCGACTCAAGGAACTCGACCATCAGCCGGGTCTGGCGCCAGACCACTTGCACCGGTGTCTCCAGCCCTTCCCAGACGATCGAGGTGCGCAACACATCGTGACGATCGATCACGCTTTGCA
Organism: Pseudomonas gingeri; assembly: GCF_013385425.1. GTDB lineage: Bacteria > Pseudomonadota > Gammaproteobacteria > Pseudomonadales > Pseudomonadaceae > Aquipseudomonas > Aquipseudomonas gingeri_D. The sequence continues at coordinate 99,624 of NZ_JACAQA010000007.1, forward strand.
GCGCCCGGATAAAGTCATCCAGGCGTTGGCGGCTGTCGAAGCTGAACTGCGATTGCAGCACATAGGGATCACCTTCGCCGGCCGACAGGTGATGGAACAGGATGCCCTCCTGCAATGGCGCCAGCGGGTAGATATCCTGCACATTGGCGGCACCGCCAGGCACCGTTTCCACCACCCGGTCGATCTGTGCCTGGGTCAGGCTGACCAGTGGCAACAGGTCCGGGGTGATGTGTTCACAGCGTTCGGGGATCAGGTTGGCCGGCACCACGATTTCCGTGCTGCCGCCCGCCGCCGCGGCCAATGCCGACAGGGTCGGCTGGCCGAACAGTACCCGCACATCGGCGCTCAGGCCGACCTGGCGCATGCGTTCGATCAGCGTCACGGCCAATAGCGAGTGACCGCCGAGTTCGAAGAAGTTGTCGTGCCGCCCTACGCGCTCGACCTTGAGCAGTTCCGCCCAGAGTTGCGCCAGTACGGTTTCGGCTTCCCCTTGTGGAGCCTCGTATTCACGGCTGATCAATGCGCCACCATCTGGCGCCGGCAACGCCTTGCGATTCAGCTTGCCGTTAGGCGTCAGTGGCAGTGCATCGAGCTGCACGTAGGCGGCTGGGACCATGTACTCCGGCAATGCGCCTTGCAGATGGCCACGCAGGCTTTCGATCTCCAACACGGTTTCAGGCTGCTGCGCGGTGACGTAGGCCACGAGGCGTTTTTCGCCCGGGTTGTCCTCCCGAGCCAGGACTACGCTTTCCTTGACCCCAGGATAAGCAGCCAGGCGCGCTTCGATTTCGCCCAGTTCGATCCGGAAACCACGGATCTTCACCTGGTCGTCGTTACGGCCCAGGTATTCCACCGTGCCGTCCGGCAGATAGCGACCGAGGTCGCCGGTGCGGTACATACGACCGACATTGAACGGGTCGTCGAGGAAACGCTCGGCGCTCAGTTCGGGGCGATTCAGGTAACCGCGAGCCACCTGCACACCACCGATATACAACTCGCCTGCCACACCCAGCGGTACTGGCTGACGACTGGCGTCCAGCAGGTAGATCTTCGTATTCGCCACCGGTTTGCCAATAGGCGTGTTGTCCGGGGTTTCGTCCAAAGGACCGGCACAATCCCAAGCCGTCACGTCTACCGCCGCTTCGGTTGGACCGTAGAGGTTGAACAGGCCGACTTCCGGCAACTGCTGCTTGAAGCGCCGCACCAGATGGCCCGGCAAGGCTTCACCGCTGCACATTACCCGCAGCAGGCCACTGTCCCCGGCCTCGCCATGGGCGAGGAACAGATCCAGCATCGACGGCACGAAGTGCAAGGTGGTGATCTTCTGCTCGCGAATCACTTCGCGCAGATAGCCCGGGTCACGATGACCACCCGGACGCGCCATCACCAGCCGTGCGCCGTTGAACAGCGGCCAGAAGAATTCCCAGACCGACACGTCGAAGCTGAATGGCGTCTTCTGCAACACGCTGTCCGAAGCATTCAGGCCGTATTCGTCCTGCATCCACAGCAAGCGGTTGACCACGCCACGGTGTTCGTTCATCACGCCTTTCGGCTGGCCGGTCGAGCCGGAGGTGTAGATCACGTAAGCCAGATGCTCGGGACGGACTTCAGCGCGCAACGGGTTGCTATCTGGTTGTGCGAGGAAACCTTCACGTTCGGCATACTCAGGATCGAGCAACAGCACCGGTACGTTGCTGGCTGGAAGCAGCGCACGCAAAGCCTCTTGGCTGAGGACCACCGCCGGGGCGCAGTTCTCCAGCATGTAAGTCAAACGATCAATCGGGTAATCCGGGTCCAGCGGCACATAAGCGGCGCCAGCTTTGAGAATACCCATCAACCCCGCGACCATTTCCAGGCTACGGTCGACACAGATCGCCACCCGATCATCAGGGCCGATGCCCAGACCGATCAGACGATGAGCGATACGGTTGGCCTGACGGTTGAGTGCGTCATAAGTCAGACTGCCCTTCTCGTCCACAACCGCTACTGCGTCACCACAAGTGGCAACCCGAGCTTCGAACAGGCCATGCAAGGTCAGATCCTGCGGATAGTCGACCGCAGTGGCATTGAAGGCTTCCAACAACTGCCGACGTTCAGCCTCCGGCAGCACCGACAAGTCCTGCAATGGCGCCTGGGGCGTCTGCTCCAGGGCATCGACCAGGCTGTGCAAGGCCCGCTGCATATAGGCGCAGATTCGCTCAGCCGCAATCAGCGGAACAGTCTGGGCGGTCAACAGGAAGTCTTCGCCCTGGTCATCGACGTTGAGGGTCAGCGGATAGTTGGTGCGCTCCTCACCGCCCAGGGCCTGCATGCCGTGCCAGGCCGTCAGCGCCTCGTCCGTCACGACAACGCTGCTGTGACGGTAGTTGAGCAAGGCGCTGAACAACGGCAGCGGCGCGCTGACAGCGCTGCAACGCTGGGCCAGCGCCAGGGACGCATGCTCATGGCCAAGCAACGCGGTCAGTTCGTCGTGGGTGGTCTTGACCCCTTCCCGTGCGCTACGAGCGCCGAGGACCACCCGCAGAGGCAAGGTATTGATAAACATGCCCAAGGCGCGGTCGGCCCCTTCGCCGCCCTGCATCCGGCCCATCAGCACCGTACCGAAGACCACGTCGTCGCGGGCCGAAACCCGGCCCAGTACCTGGGCCCAGGCCAGATGCACCAGGCTGGCGGCACTTACCCCCAGTTGACGGGCCTGGACTCGCAAACGGCGACCCAGCGCAACCCCAACAGGCAGACGGGCTTCATCGATGCCTTGAACATCAGCCAGCTGCAAGCCAAACGGCAGGGTCGGTTCGTCGACAGTACCGAGCCGTTCGCGGAAGAAGCGCTCGTGCTCCTCCTGGCTCACGCCCAGGCGGGCCTGGGCCACATAGTTGCGATACGGAACCGGCGCGCCCAGTTGCGCCTGCTGCCCCAGCAGATAGGCCTGCATCTCGTGCTGCACCACATCCATCGCGGTATGGTCCATCGCCAGGTGATGAAACAGCAGCAAGGCCAGCCAACGCTGGTTTTGCGTATCCCAGGCCTGGATCAGCCGCAGCATCGGTGCCTGGCGAATATCCAGGCGGTAGTCCCGCGAGTCGAAACGCTGATGCAGCTGGCTCGCCACATCAACGCCCTGCGGGTCCGGTTCCAGGCTCTCGCGCACCAGCTGCGCCTGACGCCAGACCACCTGCACCGGCTCGTCGAGGCTTTCCCAGACCAGCGCGGTGCGCAGGATGTCATGGCGCTGGATCACGAACTGCAAGGCGCTGGCGAATTCTTCCAGGCGCTCCAGGTTGTCGAAGGCGAACTGCGATTGCAGCACGTAGGGATCGCCCTGTTCCGCGCTGAGGTGGTGATAGAGGATGCCGGCCTGCAACGGCGCCAGGGCATAGATATCCTGGACGTTGGCAACGCCCCCCGGCACCGTGGCGACGATCCGGTCGATGGCGGCCTGGTCCAGGTTCGCCAGCGGCAACAGTTCGGGGGTGATACGCGAGCAATCGAGGGTAATGCCATTGGCCGGCACGCGAATTTCACGACCACTGCCCACCGCCGCGGCCAGCGCCGCCAGGGTCGGCTGGCTGAACAGCACCCGGACATCGGCGCTCAGGCCGGCCTGGCGCATACGCTCGATCAGCGTCACCGCCAGCAATGAATGCCCGCCCAGTTCGAAGAAGTGGTCATGTCGACCGACCTGCTCGACCTTGAGCAGCTCGGACCATAACTGCGCCAGCAAGGTCTCGGTTGCTCCCTCGGGCGCCTCGTAGCCACGGCTGATCAACGCCCGTTCATCCGGCGCCGGCAGGGCCTTGCGATCCAGCTTGCCGTTGGCCGTCAGCGGCAGGCGCTCAAGGCGCACATAGGCCATGGGCACCATATATTCCGGCAACTGCCCGTGCAAATGCCCGCGCAACGCGTCGATCCGCTCCACCGCCCCGACAAAGGCCGGGGTGAAATAGGCCACCAGGCGCTTGTCGCCCGGGGTCTCTTCGCGGCACAGCACCACGGCTTCCTTGACCTCGGGATGTTCGGCCAGGCGCGCTTCGATCTCGCCCAGTTCGACCCGGAAGCCACGGATCTTCACCTGGTCGTCATTACGCCCCAGGTATTCCAGGTTGCCGTCGGCACGCCAGCGCGCCAGGTCGCCGGTGCGATACAAGCGCGCCTGCGGGTCGCTGTCGAACGGGTCGGCGACAAATTTTTCCCGGGTCAACTCATCCCGGTTCAGGTACCCCTTGGCCACGCCCAGGCCACCGATATACAGCTCACCGATCACCCCCAGCGGCACGGGCTGGGCCTGGGCATCGAGCACATAAAGACGGCCGTTGCCCACCGGCCGGCCAATCGGCAGGCTGCCGCGGTCCGCCCGGGTGATTTCATAGGTTGCGGAAAAGGTCGTGGCTTCGGTCGGGCCGTAGCCATTGAGCAGGTGCTCGGGAGCGGCGTTCTCCAGGACCCGTGCGATAACCGCCGGGTCCAGCACATCGCCGCCGACAATCAGGTAACGCAGGCGCGAGAAGGCGTCGCCCAGGCCCGCGGCGTATTGATGGAACAGGCCGGCGGTCATCCACAGCACCGTGACCGACTGTTCCAGCAGCAGGCGCTGGAAGTTTTCCGGGGAGAGCAAGTCGGCCTGGCCGATCACCACCACGCAACCGCCATTGAGCAGCGGCGCCCAGACGTCGAGGGTGCTGGCGTCGAATGCCGGGTTGGAGGCAAAGGCCACCCGATCCCGGGCATTGAAGTCGGCATAACCGTTGTTGATCACCAGGCGGCTGATGGCCCGATGCGGCACCAGAACACCCTTGGGGGTGCCGGTGGAGCCGGAGGTGTACATGATGTAGGCCACGCTTTCGCTGGACTGCGGCATCGCCAGGTCATCGCCGTCCAGGCGTTCCAGACTCAGATGATCGAGGTCCACACATTGTACCTTGGTGACCAGCGGCACCTCGCGGCGAGTCAGCAGGACCCGGGCCTGGCTGTCCTCGATCATGAAACCCTGGCGCTCGACCGGGGCGTTGATATCCAGCGGCACATAGACCGCGCCGCACTTGAGCACCGCCAGTTGGCTGACCAGCAGCTCATGGGAGCGTTCCAGCAGGATCGCCACGCTGTCGCCCGGTTGTACACCGAGACCGCGCAGATGGCGGGCCAGGCGGTTGGCCCGGGTGTTGAGTTCGGCGTAGGTCAGCGACACGCCATCGTGGATCGCCGCGCAAGCCTCGGGACGCGCCCGCACCTGGGCTTCGAACAGGCCATGGACGGTTTGCGTCCGTGGATAGTCGCGAGCGCTGGCATTGAACCCTACCAGCAGTTGCTCGCGCTCATCGGCGGGCAGGATCGACAGCCGCTCCAGCGGCAAGGCCGGCGTTTCCTCCAGCGCCTCTACCAGACTTTCCAGGGCGCTGAGCATATAGCCGCAGACCCGTTGTGCCCCGGTACCGGCCAAGGTACCGACGTGCAGGGCGAAGTCTTCGCCCAGATCGTCCACCGACAGGGTCAGCGGGTAGTTGGTGCGTTCTTCGCCACCGAGCATCTCGATGCCGTTCCAGGCCGGCAGGTCGCTGCTGCCACTCGCCAGGTGTCGATAGTTCAGCAGCGCGCTGAACAACGGGGTCGGCGCCGCCACGCCGCTGCAACGTTGCGCCAGGGTCAGCGGCGCATGTTCGTGACCGAGCAGAGCGGTAAGGCGTGAGTGGGTGGCCTTGACCCCTTCACGTACACCCAGCCCACCCAGTGCCACCCGCAGCGGCAGGGTATTGATAAACATACCGAGTGCACGGTCGGCGCCCTCGCCGCCTTGCAGGCGACCGAGCAGGACGGTGCCGAACACCACTTCGTCCTTGCTCGAGACCGCACCGAGCACACGGGCCCAGGCCAGGTGGCAAAGGCTCGCGGCACTGACGCCCAATTGCCGGGCCTGGGTCCGCAGGCGGCGGCTGAGGCCGCTGTCCACGGCACAGCGGGCTTCTTCGATATCCTGGCCGTCGCCCTGCACATCCTGCAGGCCGAAGGGCAAGGTCGGTTCGTCGATATCGCCGAGCATTTCACGGAAGAACTGCTCGTGCTCGGCCTGGCTCACACCGAGGCGCGATTGGGCCACATAGTTGCGGTACGGGATCGAGGCCGGCAGTTGCGCCTGGCGATCCTGCATATGGGCTTCGATTTCGCCCACCAACGCCCCCAGGGAGGTGGCGTCGTTGACCAGGTGGTGGTACTGCAACAGGCCGATCCAGCGTTGGTTGGACGGGTCCTGTGCATAGTCGAGCTGCAGCATCGGCGCCCGACGGATATCCAGGCGGGTCTGCGGAGAATCGAGGCGCCCGCGCAGTTGTCCGGCGGTATCACCGGCGAGCGGGTCCGGCGACACTTCGTGCAGCGCCAGGGTCGCCTGGCGCCAGACCACTTGCAGCGGCGTATCGAGGCCTTCCCAGACCACCGCGGTGCGCAGGATATCGTGGCGTGCAATCACTCCTTGCAGGGCCCGGGCGAAGGCGTCGAGCCGGTCGCGGCTGTCGAAGGCGAACAGCGCGTGTTGCAGATACGGGTCGACATGGTCCACGGCCAGGTGATGGTGATAGAGGATGCCTTCCTGCAGCGGCGCCAACGGGTAGATATCCTGCACGTTCGCCGCGCCGCCCGGCACCTTAGCCACAACCCGGTCGATAGCGGCCTGGTCGAGAGTGACCAGCGGCAGCATGTCCGGGGTGAGGTGCGCGCAAGGGGTCGGGATGGCATTGGCCGGGACGACGATTTCACGCCCACCGCCCACGGCAGCAGCCAGGGCCGCAAGAGTCGGCTGGCTGAACAGCACGCGGACATCAGCGCTCAGGCCGGCCTGACGCATGCGTTCGATCAGGCTGACGGCCAGCAACGAATGGCCGCCCAGGTCGAAGAAGTGATCGTGGCGCCCGACCTGCTCGACATTGAGCAGCTGCATCCAGATCCGTGCCAGGATGGTTTCGGTTTCGCCCTGGGGCGCTTCATAACCACGGCGGATCAGCGCATCGCCGTCCGGGGTCGGCAGGGCCTTGCGGTCGAGTTTGCCGTTGGGGGTCAGCGGCATGGCCTCAAGCAGCACGTAGATGGCGGGAACCATGTACTCCGGCAACTGCTCTTGCAGATGGCTGCGCAGAGATTCGATATCGACTGAAGTCTGCCCGGCCGCCAGGGTGTAATAGGCCACCAGGCGCTTGTCGCCCGGAATATCCTCGCGGGCCGTGACCACGGCTTCGTGGACGGTCGGGTGTTTGGCCAGGCGGGCGTCGATCTCGCCCAGTTCGATACGGAAACCGCGGATCTTCACCTGGTCGTCGTTACGACCAAGGTATTCGATATTGCCGTCCGGCAGGTAACGGCCGAGGTCGCCGGTGCGATACATCCGCGCCGAGGCTTCCCGGCTGAACGGGTCGTTGAGGAAACGTTCGGCGGTCAGGTCTTCACGGTTCAGATAACCCCGTGCCACACCGGCGCCGCCGATGTAGATTTCACCCGGAACACCCAGCGGAACGGGCTGTTGCTGTTCATCCAGCAGGTAGAACTGGGTGTTGCCGACGGGTTTGCCGATATGGGGGGCGAAACCGTCCTCGCGATCCATCGACACCCAACTTGAGTAGGTGGTGGTTTCCGACGGGCCGTAAAGGTTGCACAGGCGTTGGACGCCGGTCTTCTCGAACAGCGATTCCACCAGACTGCGTTTCAGCGCTTCGCCGGCGACGTTGACCGTGTGCACCGATTCCGGCAAGCCATCGACTTCCAGCAACGCCTTGAGCGCCGATGGCACTGTGTTGATCAGGCCGATATCGTGCTCGCCCTGTTGCAACTCCAGAACGTTTTTCACCACCTCGATGCTGCCGCCTGAGGTCAAGGGGGCGAAGCATTCGTACACCGCCAGGTCGAAGTTCAGCGAAGTCGAGAACAACGTTTTTTCCAACGCCGGACCGCCGAAAGCGGCATGGGCCCAGGTCAGGAAGTTCACGGTGTTGCGGTGTTCGATCATCACGCCCTTGGGCAGACCAGTCGAACCCGAGGTGTAGATCAAGTACGCCAGATGCGCCGACGTCAGCCCCGGCACCTCAGGATTCTGGACGGATTCTTCCTGCCAAGTGCCCTGATCGAGATTGATGACCGGCACCGAAACACCCGCCAGCAAATCACGGGTTGCGGTCTGCGCCAGTACGGCCGCCGGAGCACTGTCCTGCAACATATAGGCAATCCGCTCCGCCGGGTAAGCCGGGTCCAACGGCACATAACCGCCACCCGCCTTGAGAATCGCCAGCAAGCCGACGACCATCTCCGCCCCGCGCTCGACACAGATCCCGACCCGTGAGTCCGGCTGCACACCCTGTTTACGCAAGGTATGCGCCAGACGGTTGGCTTGCTCGTTAAGCACGCGATAAGTCAGGCGGCGCCCGCCATGCACCACGGCCAAGGCGTCCGGCGTACGCTGCACCTGCGCTTCGAACAAACCATGGACGGTCTGCGCCTGCGGATAATCCAGCAGCGTGTCGTTGAACGACACCAGCAGTTGTTCACGCTCGTCAGCCGGCAGGATCGACAGGCCACTCAGTGGCGCCTCGGGGTTCTGCTCCAGCGCCTGGAGCAGATGCTCCAGTGCCGCCTCCATATAGGCGCAGACCCGCATGGCGCCGACTTCGGCGTTGACCTGCACATTCAGGCTGAAGCCCTCGCCCAGGTCATCGACGTTCAAGGTCAACGGATAGTTGGTACGTTCCTCACCACCAAGGGTCTCGATACCCTGCCAGGCCAGAGCGGCTTCTTCGGAAACACTGCCGACGGCACTGTGACGGTAGTTGAGCAAGGCGCTGAACAATGGTGTCGGCGCGGCCACGCCGCTGCAACGCTGGGCCAGGGCCAGGGACGCATGTTCGTGCCCCAGCAGCGCGGTCAGTCGCGCATGGGTCGCCTTGACCCCGGCACGCGCGCCCTGCCCGCCCACGGCCACCCGCAGCGGCAAGGTATTGATAAACATCCCCAGCGCGCGGTCGGCCCCCTCGCCGCCCTGCATCCGGCCCATCAACACGGTGCCGAAGACCACGTCCTGCTTGCCCGAAACCTTGCCCAATACCTGGGCCCAGGCCAGGTGATGCAAGCTGGCCGCGCTCACGCCCAACTGCCGGGCACGAGCCCGCAGGCGCAGGCTCAGCGCCGGCGACAGCACGCGGGTGGCTTCCTCGATGGAATGACCGTCGCCCTGCACATCCTGCAAACCGAACGGCAGTGTCGGCTCGTCGATATCGCCCAGCATCTCGCGGAAGAACGCTTCGTGTTCCTCCCGACGCCCACCCAGGCGCGCCTGGGCCACATAGTTGCGATACGGCACCGGGCAGCCCAACTGCGCGGCCTGCCCCAGCAGGTGTGCCTGGATTTCATGACGGACCACTTCCAGGGCGGTGTGGTCCAGGGCCATATGATGGAAGCGCAGCATCGCCACCCAGCGCTGCTCGGCTTCATCTTCGGCAAACACCAGTTGCATCAGTGGCGCTCGGGTCACGTCCAGGCGCGAGTGACGGGTGTCGAAACGCTCCTTGAGCTGGCTGGCTACATCACCGGCACGCGGGTCAAGCTCCAGGGCCTCGCGGTGCAGGCGGGCCTGGCGCCAGACCACCTGGACCGGCTCTTCCAGGCCCTGCCAGAGCACGGCGGTGCGCAGGATGTCATGGCGATCGATAACCTGTTGCAACGCCAGGGCGAAAGCGTCCAGGCGCTGGCGGTCCGGCACCGTGAACAGTGCATGGAGGACGTAGGGATCGCCGCTGCCGGCAGACAGATGGTGATAGAGAATGCCTTCCTGCAACGGCGCCAGCGGATAGATATCCTGCACATTCGCCGCGCCACCGGGCACGTTCGCGACAATCTGTTCGATGGCGGCCTGGTCGAGGTTGACCAGGGGCAGCATCTCCGGGGTGATACGCTCGCAGCCTGCCGGAATGGCATTGGCCGGAACGACGATTTCCCGCCCGCCGCCCACGACAGTGGCCAGAGCGGCCAGGGTCGGCTGACTGAAAAGCGCCTGCACATCGACACTGAGCCCGGCCTGGCGCATATGGCCGATCAGGCTGACGGCCAGCAGCGAATGGCCGCCCAGTTCGAAGAAGTGATCATGACGTCCGACCTGCTCGACCTTGAGCAGGTCGCTCCAGATCCGTGCCAGGGTGATTTCGGTTTCGCCTTGGGGCGCTTCGTAGCCACGACGGACCAGCGCATCGCTGTCCGGGGCTGGCAGGGCCTTGCGGTCGAGCTTGCCGTTGGGGGTCAGCGGCAGCTTGTCCAACACAACGTAGATGGCCGGGACCATGTACTCCGGCAGCTTTTCCTGCAGATGACGGCGCAGGCTGTCGATATCGACCGAGGTATGTCCATCGGCCAGGGTGTAATAGGCCACCAGACGCTTGTCGCCCGGAATATCTTCGCGGGCCGTGACCACGGCTTCGTGGACCGCCGGATGTTTGGCCAGGCGGGCATCGATCTCGCCCAGTTCGATACGGAAACCACGGATTTTCACCTGGTCGTCGTTACGGCCGAGGTACTCGATATTGCCGTCCGGCAGATAGCGGCCGAGGTCGCCGGTGCGGTACATCCGGGCATTCGGCGTGGTTGCGAACGGATCCTGGAGGAAGCGTTCGGCGGTCAGGTCGTCGCGGTTCAGGTAACCCCGTGCCACACCGGCGCCGCCAATGTAGATTTCACCCGGAACACCTAACGGGACGGGCTGTTGCTGCTCGTCCAGCAGGTAGAACTGGGTGTTGCCCACCGGTTTGCCGATATGCGGGGCGAAGCCGTCCTGGCGATCCATCGCTACCCAGCTTGAATAGGTGGTGGTTTCCGAAGGGCCATAGAGGTTGCACAGGCGTTGGACGCCGGTCTTCTCGAACAGTGACTCCACCAGGCTGCGTTTAAGGGCCTCGCCGGCGACGTTGACCGTGTGCACCGATTTCGGCAGACCATCGACTTCCAGCAGCGCCTTCAAGGCTGAGGGTACGGTGTTGACCAGACCGATATCGTGTTCGCCCTGTTGCAGCTCCAGAACGTTTTTCACCACCTCGATGCTGCCGCCCGAAGTCAGCGGTGCAAAGCACTCGTAGACCGCCAGGTCGAAGTTCAGCGAGGTGGAGAACAAGGTCTTGTTCAACGCCTCATCACCGAAAGCGGCGTGAGCCCAGGTCAGGAAGTTCACGGTATTGCGGTGTTCGATCATCACGCCTTTGGGCAGACCGGTCGAACCCGAGGTGTAGATCAGGTAAGCCAGATGCGCTGAGGTCAGCCCTGGCACCTGCGGATTCTGGACGGATTCGTCCTGCCAGGTGTCCTGGTCGAGATTGATCACGGGCACCGTAACGCCCGCCAACAATGCCTGGGTAGCCGACTGAGCCAGCACCGCCGCCGGAGCGCTGTCCTGCAACATATAGGCAATCCGCTCCGCCGGATAAGCCGGGTCCAGCGGCACATAACCGCCGCCCGCCTTGAGAATCGCCAGCAACCCGACAACCATCTCGGCCCCACGCCCGACACAGATCCCGACCCGAGAATCCGGCTGCACACCCTGCTTGCGCAACGCATGGGCCAAACGGTTGGCCTGCTCGTTAAGCTCGCGATAGCTCAGGCGCTGTTCGCCATGCACCACCGCCAAAGCATCCGGCGTACGCTCAACCTGCGCCTCGAACAACCCGTGAATGGTCTGTTCCCGCGGATAATCCAGTGCCGTATCGTTGAACCCCACCAGCAACTGTTCGCGCTCATCGGCCGGCAGGATCGAGAGGCTGTTGAGCGCCGAAGTCGAAGCCCGCTCCAGGGCCTGGACCAACTGCTCCAACGCCGTCTGCATATACCCGCAGACCCGCTGCGCACCGATACCGGCAAGCGCCTGCACATTCAGGCTGAAACCTTCGCCCAGGTCATCCAGGGACAGGATCAGCGGATAGTTGGTGCGTTCTTCGCCCCCCAACACCTCGATCCCTTCCCACAGCTGCACCGCCTCCCCCGTCACCGCCTCAGCAGAACTGTGCCGGTAGTTGAGCAAGGTGCTGAACAACGGCGTCGGCGCGGCCACGCCGCTGCAACGCTGGGCCAGGGACAACGAGGCGTGCTCGTGACCGAGCAACGCGGTCAGCCGCGCATGGGTCGCCTTGACCCCGGCCCGCACATCCTGCTCGCCCACGGCAACCCGCAGCGGCAAGGTATTGATAAACATCCCCAGGGCCCGGCGAACCCCTTCGCTGCCGCGCATCCGCCCCAGCAGCACGGTGCCGAACACCACATCGTTGCGCCCGCACAGGCGCCCGAGCACCTGGGCCCAGGCCAGGTGATGCAGGCTCGCCGCACTCACACCCTGCTGCCGGGCCTGGGCCCGCAGGCGCCGGCTCAGCTCGGCGGGCAAGGTCTGGGTCGCTTCTTCGACACCATGACCGTCGCCGCGCACATCCTGAATGCCGAACGGCAGGGTCGGCTCGTCGATATCACCGAGCATCTCGCGGAAAAACGCTTCGTGCTGCTGGCTGCTGACCCCGAGTCGGGCCTGGGCCACATAGTTGCGATACGGCACCGGCTCGCCCAGGGCCTGGGCCTGGCCGTACAGGTGCGCATGGATTTCCTGCTGCACCACTTCCAGGGCCGCGTGGTCGATGGCGATGTGATGGAACAGCAGCATTGCCACCCAGCGCTGGTTGGCCGCATCGTGGGCGAAGGCCAGGCGCAGCAAAGGCGCCTGGCTGATATCGAGACGGTAGTGGCGCGGGTCGAAGCGTTGTCGTAGTTGCTCGCCAGCCGCGCCGGCAGCGGGGTCGATCTCGATTTCAGTGAGGACCAGCCGCGCCTGGCGCCAGACCACCTGCACCGGTTCGTCCAGGCCTTCCCAGACCACGCTGGTGCGCAGGATGTCGTGACGGTCGATCACCTGCTGCAAGGCCGTGGTGAACTCGTCGAAACGAGCCCGGCTGGCAATCGCGAACTGCGCCTGCAGGACGTAGGGATCACCCTGCCCGGCGGCGATATGGTGATAGAGGATGCCTTCCTGCAACGGTGCCAGCGGGTAGATGTCCTGCACATTGCCGACACCACCGGGGACGCTGGCGACGATATGCTCGATGGCCGCCTGGTCGAGCCGGACCAGGGGCAGCATGTCCGGGGTGATGCGCGCGCAGCCGGCAGGGATCGCCTGGGCCGGAATCTCCACTTCCCCGGCCTTGCCGCTGGAATACTCGCCGGCATTGATCAGTTCGATCAACGCCGCCTTGTTCTCGCGCAACATCGCCAGCACGGCGGGCTCGGTGAGGGACTGTCGCCTGCCGCTGACGACCAGTTGGTCGCCCTTGACGGCAAGTTGCACATCTTTCTCTTTCAGTATTGCCAACAGTTCGATCACGCTCACAGAACAATCTCCATTCTTTCCGTCGTTGCCGCGTATTCCGAGAGGGTGGGGTGTTCGAACAGGGTCCTGACATCGGCTTCCAGGCCTTCCTGGCGCATGCGTTCCATCAGGCTCACGGCGAGCAGCGAATGGCCGCCCAGTTCGAAGAAGTGGTCATGCCGACCGACCTGGGCGATACCCAGCAAGGTTTGCCAGATCTCGGCGATCAGGATTTCGGTCTCGCCTTGCGGGGCTTCGTAGCCGCGACTGATCAGCGCGCCGCCGTCCGGAGCCGGCAGGGCCTTGCGGTCGAGCTTGCCGTTGGGGGTCAGCGGTAGTGCGTCGAGTCGTACGTAGGCCACCGGGACCATATAGGCCGGCAGTTGCCCCAGCAGCCAGCCGCGCAGGCTGTCGATGGCCGGCTCGCTATCCGTGGACTGGACGGTGTAATAGGCCACCAGGCGTTTGTCGCCCGGCACGTCCTCGCGGGCCATGACCACGGCTTCCTGCACCGCCGGATGTTTGGCTAGGCGCGCTTCGATCTCGCCCAGTTCGATACGGAAACCACGGATCTTCACCTGGTCGTCGTTACGGCCCAGGTATTCGATATTGCCATCCGCCAGATAACGACCCAGGTCGCCGGTGCGGTACATCCGTGCCGAGGCGTCCTGGCTGAACGGGTCCTGGAGGAAACGTTCGGCGGTGAGGTCGTCGCGATTGAGGTAACCCCGGGCCACACCGGCGCCACCGATGTAGATTTCACCCGGTACACCCAGCGGAACGGGTTGTTGCTGTTCATCCAGCAGGTAGAACCGGGTGTTGCCCACCGGTTTGCCGATATGCGGGGCAAAACCGTCTTCGCGATCCATCGCTACCCAACTTGAATAGGTGGTGGTTTCCGAAGGGCCATAGAGGTTGCACAGGCGTTGGACGCCGGTCTTCTCGAACAGCGATTCCACCAGACTGCGTTTCAGCGCCTCACCTGCAACGTTGACCGTGTGCACCGACTCCGGCAGGCCGTCGACTTCCAGCAAGGCCTTCAGGGCGGACGGCACAGTGTTGATCAGACCGATATCGTGTTCGCCGTGTTGCAGCTCCAGGACGTTTTTCACCACGTTGATACTGCCGCCCGAGGTCAGAGGGGCAAAGCACTCGTAGACCGCCAGGTCGAAGTTCAGCGAAGTCGAGAACAACGTCTTGTTCAACGCCGAACCACCGTCGAAAGCGGCATGGGCCCAGGTCAGGAAGCTCACCGTGTTGCGGTGTTCGATCATCACTCCTTTAGGCAGGCCGGTCGAACCCGAGGTGTAGATCAGGTACGCCAGATGCGCCGAGGTCAGCCCCGACACCTCTGGATTCTGGACGGACTCGTCCTGCCAGGTGCCCTGATCGAGATTGATCACGGGCACCGAAACCCCTGCCAGCAAGTCACGGGTTGCGGCCTGCGCGAGTACGGCTGCCGGAGCACTGTCCTGCAACATATAGGCAATCCGCTCTACCGGATAAGCCGGATCCAGCGGCACATAACCACCGCCCGCCTTGAGGATCGCCAGCAGGCCGACGACCATCTCGACCCCACGTTCAACGCAGATCCCGACCCGCGAATCCGGCTGCACACCCTGCTTGCGCAACGCATGGGCCAAACGGTTGGCCTGTTCGTTAAGCTCGCGATAGCTCAGGCGCTTCCCGCCATGCACCACCGCCAGGGCCTGCGGCGTACGCTCGACCTGTGCTTCGAACAACCCGTGAATGGTCTGTTCCCGCGGATAATCCAGCGCCGTATCGTTGAACCCCACCAGCAACTGCTCGCGCTCGGCGGCCGGCAGAATCGACAGACTGTCGAGCGCCGTGGCCGGTGACTGTTCCAACGCCCCCACCAGACTTTCCAACGCTGTCTGCATATAGCTGCAAACGCGCCCGGCTCCGACGCTGCCGGTGACCAGCACCGTCAGCTTGAAACCGTCGCCCAGATCGTCGACGTTCAAGGTCAACGGATAGTTGGTGCGCTCCTCGCCACTGAGCACCTCGATACCACGCCAGGCCTCAAGGGCCTCGCCCGATTGTTCCGCCGCGGCACTGTGCCGGTAGTTGAGCAGTGCACTGAACAACGGCAACGGCGCGGCCACCCCGCTGCAACGCTGGGCCAGCACCAACGGCGCATGTTCGTGGCCGAGCAGCGCGGTGAGCCGGGCATGGGTCGCCCGGACCCCGTCCCGCGCGCCCTGCCCGCCCAGGTCCACCCGCAGCGGCAAGGTATTGATAAACATCCCCAGCGCCCGGTCGGCACCCTCGCCGCCCTGCATCCGGCCCATCAGCACGGTACCGAACACCACCGTGCGCTTGCTCGACACCTTGCCCAGTACCTGGGCCCAGGCCAGGTGCACCAGGCTGGCGGCGCTCACCCCCAGTTGACGGGCCTGGGCCCGCAGGCGCAGGTCCAGCCGGCTGTCCAGCGCCAGGCTGCTTTCCTCGATATCGCGACCGTCGCCCTGCACATCCAGCAGGCCGAACGGCAGGGTCGGCTCATCGATATCGCCCAACATCTCGCGGAAGAACCCTTCATGGGCCTCGCGGCTCACACCCAGGCGGGCCTGGGCCACATAGTTGCGATACGGCACGGCGGCACCGAGCTGTCCGGCCAGGCCGAGCAGGTGCGCCTGCATATCCTGGCGCACCACATCCATCGCGGTGTGGTCCAGGGCCATATGGTGGAACAACAGCATCGCCACCCAGCGCTGGTTCGGCGCGTCCTCGGCAAAGACCAGGCGCATCAGCGGCGCCTGGGTCAGGTCCAACCGCGAATGACGTGCGTCGAAGCGTTCATGCAACTGCTCGGCGATATCGCCCTCGGCCGGATCGAGTTCGACCTGCTCCAGATACAACCGTGCCTGGCGCCAGACCACCTGCATCGGTGTCTCCAGCCCTTGCCAGAGCACGGCGGTACGCAGGATGTCATGGCGTTCGATAACGCTTTGCAAGGCGTCGATAAAGGCACTCAGGCGCTCGCGACCGGCCATCTCGAACAGGGTCTGCAAGACGTACGGATCGCCCTGCTCGGCCGCCAGGTGGTGATAAAGAATCCCCTCCTGCAAGGGTGCCAGCGGGTAGATATCCTGCACATTGGTCACCCCGCCCGGCACGCTGGCGACAATACGGTCAATGGCGGCCTGGTCGAGATCGGCCAGGGGCAGCAGGTCCGGCGTGATCCGGGTGCAACCGGCCGGGATGGCATTGGCCGGGACCTTGATTTCAGAGCCCCCACCGACGGCCGCCGCCAATGCGGCCAGGGTCGGCTGGCCGAACAGCACGCGCACATCGGCGCTCAAGCCGGCCTGGCGCATCCGTTCGATCAGGCTGACGGCCAGCAGCGAATGCCCGCCCAGTTCGAAGAAGTGATCGTGACGCCCTACCCGCTCGACCTTGAGCACCTCGGCCCAGATCGCCGCCAGGGTGGTTTCGACCACGCCTTCGGGCGCCTCGTAGCCACGGCTGACCAGTGCCTGGGCATCCGGTGCCGGCAGGGCCTTGCGGTCCAGCTTGCCGTTGGGGGTCAGCGGCAGCGCGTCGAGACGCACGTAGGCCGCGGGCACCATATAGTCCGGCAGACAGGCCTGCAGATGACTGCGCAGGCTTTCGATATCCAGCGTCTGCTGCGACTCGCCCAGGGTGAAATAGGCCACCAGGCGTTTCTCACCGTCGTCCTGCCGTGCCAGCAACACCGCTTCCTGTACCGCCGGGTGCGTGACCAGAGCGGCCTCGATTTCACCCAGTTCGATACGGAAACCACGGATCTTCACCTGACCGTCATTGCGGCCGAGGTACTCCAGGTTACCGTCCGCGTTCCAGCGACCGAGGTCACCGGTGCGGTACAGCAGTGCCCCCGCCTGGGCGCTGAACGGATCGGCGACAAACTGCGTGGCGCTCAATTCCGCCCGGTTCAAATACCCCTTGGCCACGCCCTGCCCGCCGATATACAGCTCGCCGGGCACGCCTACCGCCACCGGTTGGCGACGTGCATCAAGCACGTAGACCTGGCTGTTGCCGATCGGTCGACCGATGGGAATACCGCCGCTGCCCACCGAGGTGATCTCGTAGGTCGCGGAAAAGGTCGTGGCTTCGGTCGGGCCATAGCCGTTGAGCAGATGTTGCGGCGCGCCTTGCGCCAGTACCCGGGCGATGACCGCCGGGTCCAGCACATCACCACCGACAATCAGGTAGCGCAAGCGGGCGAGGACCTCCATCAGGCCGTCGGCATATTGATGGAACAGCCCGGCGGTCAGCCACAGCACGCTGACCGATTGCGCCAGCAGCAGCGCCCGGAACTCATCCTGGGACAGCAATACCGAGTGTTCGACCACCACCACGCAACCGCCATTGAGCAGCGGCGCCCAGACATCCAGGGTGCTGGCGTCGAAAGCCGGGTTGGAGGCGAAGGCCACGCGATCCCGTGCATTGAAGTCGGCGTAGCCGTTGTCGATTACCAGGCGGCCGATGGCCCGGTGCGGGACCAGCACACCCTTGGGCGTGCCGGTGGAGCCGGAGGTGTACATGATGTAGGCGACCGACTCGGCGGTTGCCGCTCGGTCCGGGTTGACCGCCGGCTCTGCGTTGACAGACCGGGTGTCGAGGTCAAGACGCCGTACACCCTGGTCCAGGGTTTCAGCGCTGTAGGTCAGCACCAGCACGGCCTGGCTGTCCTGCACCATAAAGGCCTGGCGTTCGCGTGGGGCATTGATATCCAGCGGCACATAGACCGCCGCGCACTTGAGCACCGCCAGTTGGCTGACCACCAGATCGATGGAGCGCGGCAACAACAGCGCCACGCTCTCCCCAGGCTGCACGCCGAGTTCCAGCAGTTCCGCCGCCAGGCGATTGGCCTGCCGGTTCAACTCGCGGTAACTCAGGCTCGTCGCGTCATGCACCACCGCCGCGGCTTCAGGCGTGCGCTGTACCTGGGCCTCGAACAGAGCGTGCACCGTCGTATGCCGTGGCGAATCGGTGGCGGTGGCGTTGAAACCGACCAGCACCTGCTCACGCTCCGCCGGCGGCAGGATCGACAGGCTGTCCAGCGTCGCCGCCGGGGTCTGTTCCAGCGCCTGGACCAGTTGCGCCACCGCCGCCTGCATATAACCGCACAGGCGTTGCGCACCCACCTCGGCCGTCACCAGTACCGACAGCTTGAAGCCATCGCCCAAGTCATCGACGTTCAGGGTCAGCGGATAGTTGGTGCGCTCCTCGGCGCCAAAAGCTTCAATACCACTCCAGGCCGCTTCATGCTCGGCCGTGGGGGCGGCCACCACACTGTGGCGGTAGTTGAGCAACGCGCTGAACAACGGTGCCGGCGCGGCCACGCCGCTGCAACGCTGGGCCAGCACCAACGGCGCATGTTCGTGCCCGAGCAACGCGGTCAGTTGGCCGTGGGTGGCCTTGAGTCCGGCGAGCACCGTCTGCGTACCGATATCGACCCGCAGCGGCAAGGTATTGATAAACATCCCCAACGCCCGGTCAGCACCCTCGCCCGCCTGAAGGCGGCCCAGCAGTACCGTGCCGAACACCACTTGCTCGCGGCCAGAGACACTGCCCAGCACCCGCGCCCAGGCCAGGTGCATCAGGCTCGCGGCACTGACCCCGGCCTGGCGGGCCTGGGCCCGCAGACGCAGGCTCAACTCCGGCGCCAGGGCCAGGCTGGCCTCTTCGATTTCACGTCCGCCGTCCTGCACATCCTGCAGGCCGAACGGCAGAGTCGGCTCGTCGATATCGCCCAGCACACCACGGAAAAACGCCTCGTGCTGCGCCTGGCTGACACCCAGGCGCGCCTGGGCCACATAGTTGCGATACGGCATCGCTTCGCCCAGGGTATGGGCCTCGCCGAGCAAGTGCGCCTGGATCTCATGCTGGACCACGTCCAGCGCGGTGTGGTCGAGGGCCATATGATGGAACAGCAGCATCGCCAGCCAACGGTCAGCGGCCGCATCGTGGGTAAAGACAATGCGGATCAACGGCGCCTGGCGCACATCGAGGCGGTAGTGGCGCGGATTGAAACGCTGGTGCAGTTGCTCAGCCAGCGGACCGGCCGCCGGATCGAGGAACAGCTCGGTGACTTCCAGCGTGGCCCGCCGCAGGACCACCTGCAACGGTTCGTCGAGCCCTTCCCAGAGCACGGCGGTACGGAGGATGTCGTGACGGTCGATCACCCCTTGCAGGGCGTTGCTGAAATCCTCCAGCCGCGCGCGGTCCCGCAGGCCGAACAGCGCTTGCAGAACATAGGGGTCGCCCTGTTCGGCGCTGATATGGTGATAAAGGATGCCCGCCTGCAACGGTGCCAGCGGGTAGATATCCTGCACATTCCGTGCGCCGCCCGGCACGCTCGCCAGCACCTGGTCGATCTGCGCCTGGGTCAGCTTGATCAGCGGCAGCAGGTCCGGGGTGAGGTGTGCGCAGTCATCGGCAATCAGGTTGGCCGGCACCACGATTTCCGTGCCGCCGCCCACCGCCGCCGCCAGCGCGGCCAGGGTCGGCTGGCCGAACAGTACGCGCACATCGGCGCTCAGGCCGACCTGGCGCATGCGCTCGATCAGGCTGACCGCCAGCAACGAATGGCCGCCCAGTTCAAAGAAGTGGTCATGACGCCCGACCCGCTCGACCTTGAGCACATCGGCCCAGATCGATGCCAGCAGGATTTCCACTTCGCCTTGCGGCGCCTGGTAATCGCCACGGGCCAGGGCATCCGACTCCGGCACCGGCAGCGCCTTGCGGTCGACCTTGCCATTCAGGGTCAGCGGCAATGCGTCCAGTTGCACATAGGCGCTGGGCACCATGTACTCCGGCAACAGGCCTTGCAGGTAGCCGCGCAGTGTTTCCACCGTGGCCGGCTCGCCGGTCGTGGTGATATAGGCCGCCAGGCGCTTGTCGCCGGGAACGTCCTCGCGGGCCAGCACGATGCATTCGCGCACCTGCGGATGGGTGCTCAGGCGCGCCTCGATTTCCCCGAGTTCGATCCGGAAACCGCGAATCTTTACCTGGTCGTCGTTACGCCCCAGGCATTCCAGCTGGCCATCGACCAACCAGCGGCCAAGGTCGCCGGTGCGATAGAGCAAGGCGCCGGGCTCGTTGCTGAACGGGTCGGCGATAAATTTCTCGGCGGTCAGGTCGGCGCGGTTGAGGTAACCCTGCGCCACACCCTTGCCACCGATGCAGATTTCACCGCTGACGCCCAGGGGCAGCAATTGCTGGCGGGCATCGAGGACATAGACCTGGGTATTGCCGATAGGACGGCCGATCGGCACGCTCTCGGCATCTTCGGCCACCGCGGTCACGTGATAGGTGGTGGCATAGGTGGTGGTTTCGGTCGGCCCGTAGCAATGCACCAGGCGCAGTTGCGGCGCCAGCACCAACAGGCGGCGGAACGACGCCGGGTCGCTGCGTTCACCACCGCACAGAAGGATCCGCAAACCCTTGATGGCTTCCGGGATCAGTTGCACGTACTGGTTGAACACCGCCGTGGTGACAAACAGCACCGTGGCCCCGGAGCTGATCAGCAGCTCGCCGAAACGCGCCGGTTCGAGCAGCGTGTCATGGTCCACCACCAGCACCTGGCCGCCATTGAGCAAGGCGCCCCAGACATCCATGGTGCTGGCGTCGAACGCCGGGTTGGAGCTGAAGGCGATCCGATCCTGCTCGTTGAAGTCGGCATAACCGTTGTTGATCACCAGCCGCGTGATGGCCCGGTGCGGCACCACCACACCCTTGGGCACCCCGGTGGAGCCGGAGGTGTACATGATGTAGGCCGGGGTTTCGCTCGATTGCGCCAATTGCCGGTCATCCGTCGGCAAGGCGTCCAGCACCATGGTGTCGAGATCGACCCGCGTCGCCGTACCGCTGGCCAGCGCAAAACCGCCCCGGGTCAGCAGGACCGCGGCCTGGCTGTCTTCAAGCATGAACTGCTGGCGCTCCAGCGGCGCCTTGGTGTCCAGCGGCACATAGACCGCCGCGCACTTGAGAATCGCCAACTGGCTGACCAGCAGGTCCAGGGAACGCTCCAGCAGGATCGCCACCCGCGCCCCCGGTTGCACGCCGAGACCGAGCAGATAGGCGGCAAGCTGGTTGGCCCGTCGGTTCAACTGCGCGTAGCTCAGGGCCTGGCCATGGTGCACGGCCGCCGTCGCTTGTGGCCGCAGGCGTACCTGGTCCTCGAACAGGCTGTGCACGGTGCGACTCATCGGGTAATCGGTTGTCGTGGCATTGAAGTCCTGCAGCAATTGCCGACGCTCATCCTCCGGCAGCACCGCCAGGTCGCGCACCGCTGAATCCGGCGCGGATTCCAGGGCCTCGACCAGCTGGGTCAAGGCGGTCTGCATATAACCGCAGACCCGCTGACCGTCGACTCCGGCCGCCACCTGCACGCTCAGCAGGAAGCCTTCGCCCTGGTCGTCCACCGACAAGGCACAGGGGTAATTGGTCCGCTCGCGGACGCCGAGGACCTGGGTGTCTGCCCAATAATCCCCACCACTGGCTTCGAGCGCCGGGCTGTGCCGGTAGTTGAGCAACGCGCTGAACAGCGGCGACGAGGCCGCCACCGCGCTGCAACGCTGGGCCAGCACCAAGGGCGCATGCTCGTGGCCGAGCAGTGCGGTGAGTCGGGCGTGGGTCTGGCGCACCGCCTGGCGTACCGCGCAGGCACCGACGTCGACCCGCAACGGCAAGGTATTGATAAACATCCCGAGTGCACGATCGGCACCCAGGCCGCTTTGCATACGGCCCAACAGCACGGTACCGAAGACCACGTCCTCACGGCCGCTGACGCTGCCCAGCACCCGGGCCCAGGCCAGGTGATGCAGACTGGCGGCACTCACCCCCAGTTGCCGGGCCTGGGTGCGCAGGCGTTGACACAGTTCAGCCGGAAGATCGCGGCGGACCTCCTTGACGCCCTGCCCGTCGCCCTGCACCTGCTGCAGGCCGAACGGCAAGGTCGGCTCGTCGACATCGCCGAGCATTTCGCGGAAGAACGCTTCATGTTGCTCGCGGCTCACCCCCAGGCGGGCCTGGCCCACATAGTTGCGGTACGGCATCGCCGCCGGCAGTTGCCCGGGCGCGCCATGCAGATGGGCGAGCATCTCTTCGCTCATCACATCCAGGGCGGTGTGATCGAGGGCGATATGGTGGAACAGCAGGATCGCCACCCAGCGCTGGTTGGCCGAATCCTGGGCAAAAGCCAGGTGCATCAGCGGCGCCTGGCCAAGGTCCAGGCGGCACTCGCGGGGATCGAAGCGACGCTGCAACTGGCCGAGGATATCGCCCGCGGCCGGGTCCAGCGCGATCTGCTCCAGCGGCAGTTCGACGTGGCGCAGGACCACTTGCTGCGGTTCTTCCAGACCTTGCCAGACCAGCGCCGTGCGCAGGATGTCATGGCGATCGATCACCGCCTGCAAGGCTTCGGCGAAACCGCGCAGCTGTGCCAGGTCCTGCAGGGCGAAAGTTGCTTGCAACAGGTACGGATCGCCCGTTTCAGCAGCGATATGGTGATAAAGAATGCCTTCCTGCAACGGCGCCAGCGGGTAGATATCCTGCACGTTGCCGGTGCCACCGGGCACGCCGGCGACAATGCGGTCGATACTGGCCTGGTCCAGGCTGGTCAGGGTCAGCATGTCCGGGGTGATGCGTTCGCAGCCGGCGGGAATACCGTTGGCCGGCACCACGATCTCGATCCCGCCGCCCACGGCCGCCGCCAGCGCCGCCAGGGTCGGCTGGCCGAACAGCACGCGGACGTCGGCACTCAGGCCGGCCTGGCGCATGCGCTCGATCAACTTGACCGCCAGCAGCGAATGGCCGCCGAGTTCGAAGAAATGGTCCTGGCGACCGACCCGCTCCACACCCAGCACTTCGCACCAGAGCGCGGCCAGGGTGGTTTCGGTGTCGCCGAGCGGCGCCTGGTAGTCGCGGCTGACGAAGGCATCGGCCGAAGGCTCCGGCAGCGCACGACGGTCCAGCTTGCCGTTAGGTGAAACCGGGAGTTTTTCCAGGTGCACATAGGCCGCCGGAATCATGTAGTCCGGCAGCAGCGCCTGCAAATGCAGACGCATCTGGTCGGCTTCGGGCGCCACCTGTCCGGCCTGCACGCTGAAATACGCCACCAGGCGTTTTTCCCCGGGACGGTCTTCACGGGCCAGCACCGCCGTGTCCCGCAGGCCCGGGTATTGGCCGAGGCGCGCTTCGATTTCACCCAGTTCGATACGGAAGCCACGGATCTTGATCTGGTCGTCGTTACGGCCCAGGTAGTCGATCTGGCCGTTGGCCTGCCAGCAACCCAGGTCGCCGGTCTTGTACAGCCGTGCCCCTTCGGCAGTGGCGAACGGATCGCGGATAAAGCGTTCGGCGGTCAGTTCGTCGCGGTTCAGGTAGCCGCGGGCGACACAGGCACCACCGATGTAGAGCTCCCCCGCCACACCCACCGGCACCGGCCGGAATTGCTCGTCGAGCAGGTAGATACGGGTATTGGCCACCGGCCGGCCGATACTCGGCAAGGTCGGCCAGGCCTGCGGATCTCCCGTCAGAGTCAGCGCCGTGACCACGTGGGATTCGGTCGGGCCATAGTGATTGTGCAGGCGCGCGTCATCCAGGCGTTCGAAGAAGCGCCGCATCGGTTCGGTGATTCGCAGTTGTTCACCGGCGGTGATCACGTCCTGCAACGCACACTCGGGTTGCTCGACTTCGGCGACCATGGCTTCGGCCAGGGCTTGCAGGGCGATGCACGGCATATACAGGCGTTCGATGCGCTGCTCGCGGATATGCTGGAACAGGCGACGGAAATCCAGGCGGATATCGCCATGGATCAGCGACAGTTCGCCGCCGGCACACAAGGTACTGAAGACTTCCTGGAAGGCCACGTCGAAGCCCAGGGCGGCAAACTGCAAGGTCCGTTGTCCGGGCCGACCGTGCTCGACGGTCTGGGCGATCTGCCAGTGCATCAGGTTGACCAGCGGCCCGTGGGGCATGGCCACGCCCTTTGGCTGGCCGGTGGAACCCGAGGTGTAGATCAGGTACGCCAGGTGTTGCGCATTCAGCCCCTCGATCTGCGGATTGTGCCGGGGCGCGGTGTCGATACCACTCTCGATCCGCGCTTCGCTTTCCAGCAACAACACCGGCATCAGCGCCTGGGGGAAGCGTTCGCGCAGGCCGCGCTGGGTCAGCAGCACCTTCGGCGCGCTGTCCTCCAGCATATAGGCCAGGCGCTCGGCCGGGTACGACGGATCCAGCGGCACATAACCGGCACCGGCCTTGAGAATGCCCACCAGGCCGGCGATCATTTCCAGGCTGCGTTCCACACAGATCGCCACCCGATCGTCGGCGCCGATGCCCTCGGCGATCAGCCGATGGGCAATCTGGTTGGCCCACTGGTTCAGTTCGCCGTAGCTCAGGCGCTGGCCTTCATAGGTGACGGCCACCGCGTCAGGCCGGGCCGCCGCGTGGGCCTCGAACATCTGGTGCAGCAACAGGTCCGTCGGATAGATGCAATCGAAGGCGTTGAAGTCTTCCTGCAACTGGCGGCGCTCGCTGGCCGGTAACCAGTCGAGGCTGTGCAACGGCGCATCCGGCTGTTGCTCCAGGGCCTCGGTCAGGTGCTCCAGCACGGTATGCATATAACCGGCGATCCGTTCGGCACCGACCCCGGCCACGGCCTGGACGGTCAGGCCAAAGGACTCGCCGAGGTCGTCCACCGACAACGACAACGGATAGTTGGTCCGTTCCTCGCCGCCAAGCACCTCGACCCCGGCCCAGGTCCGGGCCTGGCCGGCGTCCTGCGGTCCCTGGGCACCCACGGCGACATGCCGGTAGTTCATCAGGGCGCTGAACAACGGCGTCGGTGCCGCCACGCCACTGCATCCCTGGGCCAATGACAACGGCGCGTGTTCATGGCCGAGCAAGGCCGCCAGCCGCGCGTGGGTGGTCCGCACCGCCGCCTGGACCCCCTGCTCGCCCGCGGCCACCCGCAGCGGCAAGGTATTGATAAACATGCCCAGGGCCCGTTCGGCGCCCTGGCCACTGTGCAGGCGGCCCATCAGCACGGTGCCGAAGACCACGTCGCGACGCCCGGACAAGCGCGCCACCACCTGGCCCCAGGCCAGATGGTGCAGGCTGGCGTTGCTCACGCCGAGGCGCCGGGCCTGGGCACGCAGGCGCTGGGCCAGATCCGGGTCTACCGACAGCAGCGCTTCCTCGACACCGCTGCCGTCGCCCTGCACATCCTGCAGGCCGAAGGGCAAAGTGGGCTCGTCGACATCACCGAGCATTTCGCGGAAGAACGCCTCGTGCTGCTCGCGACTCACTCCCAGGCGGGCCTGGGCCACATGGTTGCGGTACGGGACCGAAGCTTCCAGTTCGGCGCCGCGGCCCCGGCTGAACGCCTCGATCTCCTTGCCCAGCAGGGCCAGGGAGGTGGCGTCATCGATCAGGTGATGGAACAGCAACACCGCGACCCAGCCGCCGTTGTCGGCGTCTTCGGCATAATGCAGGCGCATCATCGGTGCCTGACGCAAATCCAGGCGAATCCGTCGCGGATCGAAATGTTCTTGTAACTGAGCGGCCACATCACCCTGGTCCGGATGCGGCAGAAAGGCTTCGACCCGCAGCCGCGCCTCGCGCCAGACCACCTGGACCGGCTCATCGAGCTCTTCCCAGGCCACTGCGGTGCGCAGGATATCGTGACGGTCGATCACCGCCTGCAAGGACTCGGCAAAACCCAGCAACTGTTCAAAGGTGTCGACCCGCAGCAGGGCGTGCAACAGGTACGGATCGCCCTCGTCGCTCGAAAGATGGTGATAGAGGATGCCTTCCTGCAGAGGCACCAGCGCGTAGATGTCCTGCACATTGCCGACACCGCCCGGGACACCGGCCACCACGCGGTCGATCTGGGCCTGGGTAAGTTGAGCCAGGGGCAACATGTCCGGCGTGATGTGCTGGCAGCCGGAGGGGATCGCATTGGCCGGCACGACAATCTCGCCGCCCTTGCCGCTGGCGGCCGCCAATGCGGCCAGGGTCGGCTGGCCGAACAGCACACGGACATCGGCGCTCAGGCCGACCTGGCGCATGCGCTCGATGAGTTTCACCGCCAGCAACGAATGCCCGCCCAGTTCGAAGAACTGATCATGCCGACCGATCTGCTCGACACCAAGCAACTCGGCCCACAGCCCGGCCAGGGTGGTTTCCACCGGACCTTCGGGGGCCTGGTATTCGCGTCGGGCATAGGCCTCGGCCGCCGGCACCGGGAGTGCCTTGCGGTCCAGCTTGCCATTGGCGGTCAGCGGGAAGGCTTCAAGGCTGATAAAGGCACTTGGCAGCATGTACTCGGCCAGCACCAGACGCAGTTGATCACGCAGTTGCGCGGCGTCCAGTTCGACGCCGGCCTTGCCGATGACATAGGCCACCAGGCGCTTGTCGCCTGGTTCGTCCTCGCGCACCAGCACCACCGCGTCACGCACGCCCTCACAAGCGCCGAGTTGCGCCTCGATCTCGCCCAGTTCGATACGGAAACCGCGAATCTTCACCTGTTCGTCGTTACGACCCAGGTATTCCAGGCTGCCATCGGCCAGCCAGCGCCCCAGGTCGCCGGAGCGGTACATGCGGGCACCCGGGGTCGCGTCAAACGGATCGTCGAGGAAGCGGGAAGCGTTCAGCTCGTCGCGATTGAGATAACCCCGGGCCACGCCCGCGCCACCGACGTACAGCTCCCCCACCACGCCGGGCGGCAACGGATAGCCGTAGCCGTCGAGCAGATACAGGCGCAGGTCGGGAATACGCTTGCCGATCGGGCTTACGCCCACCCGTTGGGCATCTTCGGCCTGCAGCGGGTAGTAGGTCACATGCACCGTGGTCTCGGTGATGCCATACATGTTTACCAGTTGCGTGGCGCTGTTCAGTTCCCGGGCGTACCAGGGCTTGAGCATCGCCGTGTCCAGAGCTTCACCGCCGAAAATCACCTGGCGCAACACATGCGCCTGCGGGTTCTCGTCCTGGGCAGCGATCAACTGGCGAAAGGCGCTTGGGGTCTGGTTGAGGACTGTTACACCGGCGCTGCAGAGCAGCTTGTAGCAGTCTTCGGGGGAGCGGCTGACCAGTTGCGGCACGATCAGCAAACGACCGCCATGCAGCAGCGCGCCCCAGATTTCCCAGACCGAGAAGTCGAAGGCAAACGAGTGGAACAGCGCCCAGACGTCCGTTTCATTGAAGCCGAACCAGGCGTCGGTGGCCGAGAACAGCCGCGCGACGTTGCGATGTTCAACCATCACGCCCTTGGGCAGGCCGGTGGAGCCGGAGGTGTAGATCACGTAGGCCAGGTGCGTGGGGTTCACCACCACCTGCGGATTACGCATGGACTCGTCCCGCAGATCCGCATCGTCGAGATTGATGACCGGCACCTGCACTGCCGGCAAGGCTTCCTGCACCGCGTGCTGGCTGAGCAAGGCCACCGGGGCGCTGTCACCGAGGGTGTAGGCCAGGCGCTCGCGAGGGTAAGCCGGGTCCAGCGGCACATAACCGGCGCCGGATTTGAGGATCCCCAGCAAGCCGATGATCATCGCCGGACCGCGTTCGACGCAGATCGCCACCCGATCGTCCGGGCGCACACCCAGGGCCAACAGACGATGGGCAACCTGGTTGGCGCGAGCGTTGAGCTCGCCATAGCTCAGGCTTTCACCCTGGTACACCAGCGCCACGGCATCCGGCCGCTCGGCGGCGCGGGCTTCGAACTGCTGGTGAATGGTGCGGTCTTCGGCGAAGTGTTGTGGCTCGGCATTCCAAGCCTGCAACTGCGCGGTTTCGCTGGCATTGAGCAGGGAGAACCCGCAAACCGGTAACTGTGCATCCGCCAGCCCCTGGTCCAGCACATGCTGCAAGCGCTCGGCCATGGACTCGATCTCGCCCGCCTGGAAATACGCCTCGTTGTAGATGTAGTGCAGCCGGGATTCACTATCGTAAGCATTGGTCCGCAGATGGATCGCCAGCGGTGTCTGTTCGTGATTGTTCGAACACTTCACCGCACGGGCGCTCGCCGGTCCGAAGCGCAGCAGGGAGTTGTGTTGCTCGTAGGAGAAGGTCAGGTCGAACAGCTGCGTACGCTCGGTACGGCGCAACTCCAGCAGGCGGTTGAGATCGCTGACCGGGAAACGCTGGTTGCGGTAATCCTGCTTGAGCGCCCGACCGATGCCCTGGACCAGTTCGGCGAACGGCAGATCGGCGCTGAACTGCAAACGCACCGGGCTGAGCTGGGCAAACAGCCCCAGGGTCTTCTTGAAGCTGGCGTTGGAGCGGTTGAGGATCGGCAAGCCGATCACCAGCTCATCGCGCTGCTGGGTCCGAGTGAAGTAGACGTACAGTGCGGTCAGAAGGACGTGGAAACGCGAGGCCTGCAGCTTGCCGGCCAGGTCGTCGATACGATTCTCTAGGCCCCGGGCAAAACCGCGGGCGAAATGGCTGCTGCGGCTCGGGCCTTCAGCCTGGGCCTGGCGATAGCGCGGGAGCAGCAAGCGCTCGGGGATATCGCGGTATTTTTCCAACCAATAGGCCTGGTCGCGAACGAAACGCGGCGACTGGCGATAGTCGCGATCGTCGTCAATGAAATCGACATAGGACGGCGCCGACAGATCAGGCGTGCGCTGATCGTGCAGGGCGTTGTAGATCTGGCAGAGGGAAGCAAAAAGCTCGTCGATGCCCCAACCGTCGAGCACGATATGGTGGGCGTGGATGACAAGGTAGAAGCGCTGCGCTTCGAGCTTGAGCAAATGCAGTCGGAACAGCGGGCCGCCATCGAGCTTGAAGGCCCGTTCGAACTGACGCTGCATCCAGCTCGCGGCAGCCTGGCGCGGGTCCGCCTGTGCTTGCAGGTCCAGCGGTGCCACCCATACCGGCAGTGTCGCGGCGAAGGCCTGCAACGGCACGCCCTGCTCGTCACGCTGCTCGAGCAGGACCATGCGCAGGGCATCGTGTTTATCGATCAACAGGTTCACGGCCTGCTGGAACACCTCGGGGTCGAGGTGCCCGTCAATCTCCAGGTAGCCGCCAATGTTGTACAACGGCGAGTCGCCCTGGGTCATCTGGTCCAGCCAGATATTGCGTTGGGCAGCGGTCAGGGCAAGAGCCATACATTTCTTCTCGCAAAGGGTCAGCCTCGCCACGCGCAAAAGGCGGCGACAACTGGAAATTGAGTCAGGTCCAGGGGCCGGCCGACCTCGCTCAGCTTCGCGAAGGGCCGGTCCTGGAAAAGTTAAACAGCGCTGGAAATCAGGCGCGCTTGCCCTGCACCGAACAATTCACGTCGGAGACGATCTTCCCGTCCACCAACTTGATGATGCGGTCGGCCAACTGGAAGTACTGGTCATCGTGGGTGATGATCAACACCGTCTTGCCGCGACGCTTGAGGTCCGGCAGCAGTTCCTCGTAGAAGAAGCGCTTGAACGGCGGGTCCTGGTCGGCGGCCCATTCGTCGAGCAGGTAGATCGGCCGGTCTTCCATGTAGGCGCAGACCAGCGCCAGGCGTTTCTGCTGACCGTAGGACAGGGCCTTGGTGGTGGAATAACCGAGCCCTTCGATCTTGATCTTGTCTTCCAGGCCGAGGGTCGCCAGGTACTTCTGCGCCAGTTCGGTGCTGGCGTCCTCTTCTTCGTCGGGACCGATCAGCCGGTTGAACAGATGGAAGTCGGAGAACACCGCGGAGAACAGGTCACGGTAGTCGCTGCGTGACGCTTCGTTGATCAGCTTGTCGTCGAGCAGCACCTGCCCGCCCTGTGGGATGTACAGGCCGCAGACAACCTTGGCCAGGGTGCTCTTGCCGCAGCCGTTGCCACCAACGATGTAGATCAGTTCGCCGGCACGCACCGTCAGGTCGATGGGCCCCAGGCCGAACCCGGTGCCGGTGAGCGGGTCCTGATAGTTCATGTGCACGTCGCGCAACTGGATGCTGTCCCAGGACTTCTTGTGATCCAGGCGCAGCACATTGGCGGATTCGCTGGCGAGGGCTTCCGGCTCCGGGTGCGGGTCGTTGATCGAGAAACCGAAATCCGCCAGGCGGCTGCCGGCGATACGGCCCTGGGCCAGCAACGGCATGGCGCCGATCAGCAGCGACAGCGGGCCCATGATGTACAGCACCACCAGCACGCTGGCGGTCATGGTATTGGTATCGATCACCCCGAGCATGGGCGCGACGAACAGCAGGCAACCGATCAGCAGCGACAAGGTCAGCTGGCCGACGTTGTCGGCGGCGGTGTACCAGAGCCGTTCGATAAAGTTGTAACGCGCCACCTGGGTCGAGGACTCCTGGATCGCCGAGCGGCTGAACCAGCGGCGCCGGATGCCGTTGAGCTTGAGTTCCTTGAGACCGAACACCAGGGCGTGGGTGTATTCGTTGAACGAGGTGAACTCGTCACGCACTTTGTGCGAGAAGGAGATACCGCCCAGGAAAAAGAACAGGTACAGCGCCACCCCGACCACCATCAGGCCGACGGTTACCGCGAACACCACCCAGGACAGGTAGGCCAGGTAGGCGATGCCGAACAGCAGCACCGCCAACTCCACCAGCACCGACGGCATGATCACCAGGGTACTGTTGAGTTGCGGAATATCGCTGGTCAGCATCGTCAGAACGTTGGGTGCCCCGCGGCGGTCGATCTCTTCCAGGGGCGTGGCGAGGATCTTGCGGCACAGGGCAATCCGCAGGCGGGTCATGATGCGCATGCTGGCGTAGGCCGGAAACAATGCGGCACCGTTGCGGAACAAGAGCGACACCGCACTCAGGCCGACGAACCAGTACAACGACTGCAACTGGAAGCTTTCCTCATGAATCGCCTCGTTGATCACCTTGATCACCGCGATGGACGCCACCCCGCTGATGATCCCGGTCAACAGGGTCATCAGCGTCAGCCAGGGATGATTGCGCCACAGCAGACGCATGACCGAGCCAGGTTTGGCCTTCTTCTCTTGCTCGTTTTTCATTGGTTGCTGTCCTTGAATGCATTAGCCCGCGCAATGGCCGGTCGTTGAAAGTCCAGGGTCACTCGATTGCGATCACTCAGGTCGGTTGCCAGACGTCATCCCGGGCAGTCATTTCGCCCATGGCGACGACGATCAGACGGGGTTCTTCGTAGGGGTCCCGGGCATGGGCGGCGAGCATGTTGTCGAGCATCACCACATCGCCCTTGCGCCAGTCGAAGCGCACCGCACAGGCCTCGTAGGCTTCGCCGATCAAGGCCATGACCGAGTCCTCGATGTCCGAGCCGTCGCCATAGCTGACCAGTCGTGGCAGGCGGTCGGCGCCGAACA
Source organism: Pseudomonas gingeri (assembly GCF_013385425.1). Lineage (GTDB taxonomy): Bacteria > Pseudomonadota > Gammaproteobacteria > Pseudomonadales > Pseudomonadaceae > Aquipseudomonas > Aquipseudomonas gingeri_D. The sequence goes on from NZ_JACAQA010000007.1 coordinate 131,284, forward strand.
TGTCGAGCAGGTCCTCGCGCATTTCCTCGCCCAGGCAGAACGGGTGGTGCAGCTGCACCTGGTTGAAGAAGCAGCGCTCACCGGTGAACGGATGGCTGATCACCGCCGGGCACTGGGTGCGAATCTGCAGGGTGTCGCTGTCGAGCCATTCGAAGTCGGTGCCCTGCTCGCGGCAACGCTGTTCGACGACGCTGCGTTCAGGGGTGCCGAAGAACGATTCCCAGCTCGGCTCGACGCCGGCGGTAAAGGTACGGCTGTACATCAGGCCCTTGCTTTCGAAACGCGCGACCACCTCGGCCGGCAGACGCTGGAGCACCTGGCGAATGTCCGCCAGCGGCGTCGCGCCACCGACCCGTGACGGCTGCTCGCAGAAGAACCATTGCTTGCGCGGCCAGCTTTCCAGGTGCGAACTCTCGTTGTGATAGAGGATCATCTCGCGCTCGGGATAAGGCGTGGAGCGATAGACATTGCGCCCGCCTTCTTTCTTCGGCAGGTCGCCATAAGTGCCGTGCAACCCGGGCGACAGCGCCTCGGCAAAGGCCTCGAAAGCCGCCACCGAGCCCAGCTCGAAACCACGGAACAGCACCGCGCCGTGACGGCACAGCAACGCCTCGATCGCCTCGCGTTGCGCACTCGCCCACAACACCGGATCCAGGCCAGGCGCGGCCGGTTCGATCACCACGGGCAAACTGCTGTCGGCTGCCAGCAGGGACAAACGTACCGATGGATCCCCCGCCCGGTCGGGCCAGGCCGGCGCATCCGCCAGCGGTTCTTCGGTGAAAACAGGCGAAACGTTAGCTTGAAGACTCATGAACAAACTCCTGGACCACAGCCCCTCACATCCACGTTGTACGGGGCAAGATCAACAGGCTCCGCCGCCGCGCAAGGATAAAAACACCGATGGCGGGGGGCTGTCTGTCACCGCAAACCGGGACAGCGGTGACCCGGGCGGCGGATGCGTCGCGATCACCGTCGGCACGCGTTTGTCCCCATTTCCCGCGACAGACGCAGGCCCGCGGTCGGTGCTGAAATGCGGCAACTGCGGATCGTGCCGGCTCTTCGAATGGAGCCTCCAGGCCGCAGGGATGTCTCGAGTGCAACGTCTTTCGCCACGGCGAAAAGACGTTGCACCTGTTATTACACAGGAGCGTTAGTCATGCCGATCAAGAACACTGGCGAATCGGTTAACACCCCGCCAGCCCCTCTCACGCCCGGTGCCTTCCTGCATGAGATATTCAGTGCCCGGGCCCGTGAATTTCCCGAGCGAACGGCGGTGTCCGACGCCACTCGGACATTGAGTTATGCCCAGCTCGAGGCGCTGTCGTCGAAGCTGGCCGCACGTTTGCGTCACGAAGGCGTCAAGGATGGCCTGCGTGTGGGCATGTACCTGCCGCGCAGCGCCGACCTGATCATCAGCCTGCTCGGCATCCTCAAGGCCGGCGGCACCTATGTCCCGGTCGACCCGCAATACCCGGGCAAACGCGTTGAGCACATCGTCCGTGACAGCGGCCTGGGCCTGGTGATCGGCGATGCCGCGAACCTGCCGAAAAGCCCGTCCCTGCGTGTGCTGTCCCTCGAGCAATTGCTGTCCGCGCCCGCGCTGGAACTGAGCGTTGACGGCAGCCGCCGCGACCCGGACCAGGCCAGCGCCTACGTCATCTACACCTCCGGTTCCACCGGTGAGCCCAAGGGCGTACTGGTTTCCCACGGCAACGTCAGCCGCCTGCTGGAAAGCACACAACGGACCTACGGCTTCAACGCCCAGGACGTCTGGTCGATGTTCCACTCCATCGGCTTCGATTTCTCGGTCTGGGAAATCTGGGGCGCCCTGGCCCACGGCGGCCAGGTCAGCGTGGTACCGTATGACGTCTCGCGCTCGCCTGCCGCCCTGCGCCAATGGCTGTCCGACCAGCGCGTGACCGTGCTCAGCCAGACCCCGTCGGCCTTCCGTGGCCTCGACGAGGCCGATCGCGGCGCCACCGCGCCCCTGGCCCTGCGTTATGTGGTCTTCGGTGGCGAAGCGCTGCCGGCCACCGTGCTGCGTCCCTGGGTTGAACGCCATGGCGACCAGAAACCGGCCCTGATCAACATGTACGGGATTACCGAAGCGACGGTGCACAGCACCTTCAAGCGCGTACTCGGCCAGGATCTGGAAAGCAGCGCGATGGTCTCCATCGGCAAACCCCTGGACGGCTGGCAGTTGCATCTGCTCGACGCCAACCAGGTCGCGGTGCCCCAAGGCACGGCCGGCGAGCTGTACATCGAAGGCGCCGGCGTAGCCCAGGGTTACCTGAATCGCAGCGAGCTCAACGCCGAGCGTTTCATCCAGTTGCCCGGCACCTCGATCCGCGCCTACCGCACCGGCGACCTGCTGATCCTCGACAATGACGGTGAGTACCGTTATGCCGGCCGTTGCGACGAACAGCTGAAGATCAGCGGTTTCCGTATCGAGCCGGGCGAGATCGAAGCCTGCCTGCAAACCAGCCCGAGCGTCTCTGCCGCCCATGTCGGCGCCCATGACTACGGCGATGGCGACCTGCGCCTGGTGGCCTATGTGGTCCCGACCCAGGGCCTCGGCGCCTGGACCGAGCAGACCCGCAGCGAAGTGGCCGCCCTGGTGGCAGCCAGCCTGCCGGACTACATGCGTCCCTCGGCCTACCTGGCGCTGACCCAACTGCCAGTGACCGCTCACGGCAAGATCGACAAGAAACAGCTGCCCTCGCCGACCGCCGGCGTCACCCCGTCGCACTCGGTGGACGCCCAGGGTCTCAGCGAACCGGAGCAGCTCGTACTCAAGGTCTGGAGCGAAGACCTGGGCCTGAAGAACATCGGCCTGAATGACGACTTCTTCGATTTCGGCGGCACCTCCCTGGCCTTGATCCGCTCCCTGAGCAAACTCAAAAGCCATTACCAGATCAACATCGATCCCGGTGTCCTGGCCGACGGCGCAACCGCCAAGGTCCTCGCCGACTACATCTCGCGCATCGTTGCACCCGGGCAGTTCGTGCTCAAGGTGTGGGGTGAAGACCTGGGCCTGAAGAACATCGGCCTGAACGATGACTTCTTCGATTTCGGCGGCACCTCCCTGGCCCTGATCCGCTCCCTGAGCAAGCTCAAAAGCCATTACCAGATCAACATCGACCCGGCTGTCCTGGCCGACGGCGCCACCGCCAAAGCGCTGGCCGATTACATCTCCCGCACTCTTGTTCAAGCCCATTGACCGAAAAGGAAAAGCCCGTGAGCAAAAAATTCGCCTTGACCCCGGAAGAGCGTGCCTCGTTCGAAAAGAACGGTTTTATCGGTCCGTTCGACGCCTACTCGCCGGAAGAAATGAAAGAAACCTGGAGACGCACCCGTCTGCGCCTGCTCGACCGTAGCGCCGCGGCCTACCAGGACCTGGACGCCATCTCCGCCGGTACCAACATCGCCAACTACGACCGTCACCTGGATGACGAATTCCTCGCCAACCACATCTGCCGCGCGCAGATCTGCGACCGCGTCGAAAGCATCCTCGGCCCGGATGTGCTGTGCTGGCGCACCGAGTTCTTCCCTAAATACCCGGGTGATGAAGGTACCGACTGGCACCAGGCCGACACCTTTGCCAACGCTTCCGGCAAACCGCAGATCCTCTGGCCGGACGCCGAAGAGTTCGGTGGCACCATCACCGTCTGGACCGCGTTCACCGACGCCAACATCGCCAATGGTTGCCTGCAGTTCATTCCTGGCACCCAGAACAGCATGAACTACGACGAAACCAAGCGCATGAGCTACGACCCCGAAGCCAACAACAGCGAGGTGGTCAAGGACGGCGTACGTCGTGGTTTCTTTGGTTACGACTATCGCCAGTTGCAGATCGACAAGGACTGGAAGCCCGACGAGGCAGCGGCCGTACCGATGCAGATGAAAGCCGGCCAGTTCATTATTTTCTGGTCGACCCTGATGCACGCCTCCTACCCCCACAGCGGCGAAACAGAAGAAATGCGCATGGGCTTCGCCTCGCGTTATGTGCCGTCGCACGTACAGATCTACCCGGACTCGGACCATATCGAAGAGTACGGCGGTCGCATCAGCCTGGAGAAATACGGCGCGGTACAGGTGATCGGTGAAAAGACACCGGAATACAACCGTCTCGTGACCCATACCACCCGCGGCAAGAAATTCGAAGCGGTCTGACCCACAGCAGCCAGGCGACAGTTGGCCTGGCAATGTGCCTACAGGAGTTGAAATCCATGACTATTTCCACCGACGCAGCGATGCGCCTGTGCGAGACCGTGAGGATGCTTAGGCACCTTGCCATCCATTTGCCCGATCCCATGTGCCTGAGTTTTCTCGCCCCGGACAACGGCCTGCTCCCCGAGCAGGCTTCCCCCAGCGTGAGAGCCACGGAACGGGCGATCAACGCCGCCTTTGCGCGGATCGGCGTGCGCACCGTGCAATACCTGCACGGTGGCGAGGCACAGCTGTCGTCCTTCGAGTTTTTTATCAGCCGGAAAATCTGCCAGGCGCTCGACTACCGCTACGACCACTTCGACGATACCGAAGAGGCCAAGGCGTTCGGGCGACTGCTCAAGCATTTCGAATTCAGCGGTGCCGTGCCGGAAGTCGAGACACTGCACCTGACCACCCGCGACAACGTTTCCCTGTCGGTGCATGCGAGCACCAACCGGGAACGTCCGGCGATTGTCCTGGCCCTGCCCTGCGGCATGCCCTTCGATCTTTGCCGCGACTGGTTCAACGTCCTCAGCGAGCGCTTCTTCGTGGTCACCTGGGAGACCCGCGGCCTGTTCGGCTCCTGCGCGTCCTTCGACCAGGTCGCGGTGGACACCGAAGCCCAGGTCGCCGACCTGATCAGCGTGATGAATCACTACCAACTGCCGACGGCGCACCTGATGGGCATCTGTGGCGGTGCGGTGATCGCCCTCAGTGCGGCCGCCGCCCACGACAACCGGGTCACCTCCCTGAGCCTGTGGCACGGCGACTACAACCTGGGCGACAACAACCTGCGCACCACCCATCAGCAGAACTTCGAATGGCTGATGGAAGCGGCGGCCTTTGACCGCCAGGAAGCCACCGACCTGCAGGCGATGTTCCTCGACCAGGCGACGCTGGCCACCACGCCGGAGCCGATCGCCCATGTGGTGCTCTACCCCTACGTCAACCCGGAACTGTTCTATCGTTATGCGCGCCTGAACGATGCCTTGAACAAGACCGAGCTGGCGTCGCGGCTGGCCCGCATCAACGTGCCGACCCTGGTGGTGGCCGGCGACGCGGATGAAACCACGCATATTGGCGGCTCACGCTATATCGCCGCGTCGATCGACGATGCCACCCTGCATGTCGAGCACAACGGCAGCCACCTGGCGTTCTTTGCCTCCACCCAGTACTCGAAACAGACCGCTTTCCACTTCCTCGAAGAAACCCTCCAGCCTGTGGTCGCCTGACCGTCCAGAAGAGTGTCCCAGGACAGCCGGTAGAGACCGCCTTGACCCGCATCGCGCAGAAGCGATGCCTGGGTCAAATGGCCCGCCATGTGGAATTTGTCGATTGAGGTTTCTACCGAGGCGCAATGAGTACGGCCCGCAAGCCGGGCCTCTACAGTTTGTGGTTTTACAACAACCGTACTCTACCTGCGGAGCGGCCCGATCACTCGGCCCGCTCCTGTCGACCTCAGGTATCCATGTGTTTTTCACGATGGAACTCAAGATAGAGCACGGTACGGTGTGCCCGCGAAGCATTGACCGCGAAGTGGTCGAGGGAGCCGTCGAAGATCACCAGGTTGCCATTGGTGCTCTGGTTGAAGCTGCCGTTGACGTTGAGGTAGGCATAGTTCTGGGTGGCCGGCGCGTCGATGGTCAACTGCATGTGCAGCAGGCCTTCTTCCCAGGTGCCGGTGTGTGAGTGCGTACCGAGGAACACATTGGGCTCCATGCGCAGCAAGGCGCACAGCTTGATCCCGGGAATCTGTTTCAACAGCTCGATGGTCCCCGGCATGGCGGCCTGGGCATAGGGGATCGGTGTGTCGTAGGCCACCAGGCCGTACTGGGTCCACTCGGGCATGACGTCCATGTCGTCGCCCCAACCCCAGAGCCAGCCATACTCGCCGCCAGCCTCCATATGGGCGGCCACTTCATCGACGATCTCGGTGATCGACTTGCCAACGCGGTTGATGGTCAGGGTCGGGGCATCGAGGGCGAGAAACTCTTCACGGATCACTTCCCAGTTGTCGGCAAGGTGCTTGAGCTTGGGAAAGCGCTTGGGTTCATAAAACGACGGACGCATAGGTCCTCCTTTATCGATTGTGGTCGGCTCGGATGGCAGTGCGGCGCAGTCCTGTCGAATCCGGGACGTTGCGCGGGAGCTTGCAAAGGTTGACCCAGGGGACCTGGCCTGTCTGTCACGGGAATCCGGTACAACCCACAAGGGCACCCCATCGCACAGGGGTGCCCTACCCGGTTGTCACAGAGCGTCGGCCTGGGCCGTATCGCCGCTGCGCAGGGGCACCGCTTCAGCCGGCGCACCCTCCAGGCGACGCATCGGCCCGTAGATCAGGACCGTCAGGGACAGCAACGCAAAGAATGCCCCTGCCACCACAAACAACATGCCCACGCCACGTCCCGCACCCACCCCGATCCAGTGGCCGATCGACTCGGCATAGGCACCGCCAGGCAGCAACGCCGGCTGGAACCAGTGATCCACCAGCAGACCGCCGACGAAGATCACCAGGCTCGTGGTGGCAATGGTCAACATGCTGATCAGGGCAAACACGCTGGCGCGATTGCCGGTGGGGATCTTGCGCATCCACAACGAGTTCACGCTGGCATCGGCGACACTCGCCGCGGTGATCGCGACAAAGGCCAGGGCACAATAGGCAACGGCATGGGAGACCGCGCCCATGGCAATGACGCAGATCGACAACAGCAGGTCGGCCACCGCCACCAGCACCATCAAGCGCCGCGGGTTGCCCATGGAAATCAGCAACCCGGCGCCCGACAATCCGCCCAGCGCCGCCCAGGTGTAGGCCAGGCCCAGGGTCTGGCTGCCCAGGGTGGACAACAGCAACGGCGTCATCATCAGCGTTGCCAATGACAACAGCGCGTTGCGCAGCATGGTGTAGAACAGCAAGCCGGCCATCACGTGGCTGGCGGCAAAAAACTTCAGCGCCGCGGTGATATTGTTCAGCGAGCCGCGCAAGACCGAGCTCTTGCCGACAGCATCGGCGCGCTCCGGTGCCGGCCGCACATGGGAAAACGCCTTGATCACCAGCAAGGTCCCCGAACAGAAGGTGATCAGGTCCACCGCCAGAATCGGCACAAACCCGGCCCTGGCCATGATCGCCCCGGCCAGCAACGGCGCCACCAGCGCCGAAGCGTTCTTGCTGATGCCCATCAGGCCCGAGGCCCGGGTGAACTTGTCCGGGGAGACGATCGAATTGACCGCCGCCTGATAGGCCGGCTTGCGGAACGCCGAGACGATCGAGGCCATGCAGTTGAAGATATACAGGTGCAGCGGCTCCAGCCGGTCGAACCAGAGCAGGCCCATGACGCCGAACAGCAGCAGCGCCAGGCTGACGTCGCAACAGACAATGATCAGCCGGTGGCTGACCCGGTCGGCCAGCCCGCCGGCCAAGGGCAGGAACACCACCGCCGGCAAGGTCGCCGCCAGCACCACATTGGCAAACGCCACCGCCGAGCCGGTATGGGAGTAGACCCAGACGCCGAGGGCGAACTCCATCAGCGCCGTGCCGACGATCGCCAGGGACTCACCGCACCACAGAAAATAGAAACTTCGCCCCAGGTCGAAGGCCGGCAGACGGCGCTTGCGGCTCATGGGCGCACATCGCGCAGCGTGAACACCGACTTCACCCGCTGCCCCAGTCGCCAGGCCAGGGAGTAGGCCACCGCTCCCAGCACCAGCGGCGCCAGGCGGGAAAATAGATAGGTACGCAGTACCCGCCTGGCGATCGGCGAGCGGATATCGCCACTGACATGCAAGGGCGTCGGAAAGGTCGCGGCCACCGTCGCGCCAAATGCGTCATCCATCGATTGCACCGCATGCCACCAGTACACCGGGATATACAGCGCATCGCCCGGCTCCACCACCGTGCGCAACGCCTGCAGGCCACGGGTGCCGGGGAAACGCCGGGTATCGATGTCGTACAGGTAGCCGGCTTCTTCGACGACCGGCTGCAGCGCCCGCCAACTGGTCTCGTCCGGCGGCAGCAGAAGGACCTCCTTGGCCCCGACGACTTGAGCCATGAAGGTCTCGTCGACGACATGGAAATGCCAGTCGGTGTAGGAATTGCGGTACAGGAAACTGCGATGGGAGGGGTAGTGCCGGGACTTGGACAGCTGCGGCATGAACGGCAGGCCGCCGACATCATTCTTCATCTGCTCGATGGCCGAGCCTTCGGAAAAACGACAACTGTCGGCCACCAGGGGGTCACTCCCCTGGCCCAACTCATCGAGAAACTCGTGAAACGGCATTTCCCGGTAAACCGTGCCCGCATACTCGGTCAACGTCGCCTTGACCTCGGGGTTCGACCAGCCAATGACCTCCGAGACGATCTTTGAGCGCACCACCACCGGGTTGTTGCGCGAATGCGTCTTGAAGTAATCCAGGCGTTGCCATTTCTCGAACGCCGGCCAGTGGCGCACGGCATTTTTCACCAGGCAGGGACGGTTGTGGTTGACGTAGCGACGGGTGAATTCCTCCCGGGAAATCGTCAACGCATCGATCACCTCGACAGGTCCCGCCTGGGGGTGATTGGGAAACCGCGACAGACTCCAGAACTTCGACTCAGGGCGATCCACTTCGGCGATCAATGACATTGTGCGACCCTCGCAAGAACACTCAGGGCCGTTGATATAACAGACTCGCGCGCGCGGTCCCAAACGCGCCGATGGCCCCCGCACGGGGTTGTCCCTGCTTCCCATGACAGACATCGCCCAGTGGATGCTCTAGTTTTTTCCCACGCTTTTCCTTCGTCCCGCCGACAGGCAGTTGTCCTGACTCCTACGCACCACTGCGCTTCGAGCGGAGACGAACCCACTGATTCTGCAAACAGGTGCTCCGAAATGGATTCGTCGACCGACAAGCTGTCCGCGCAAGCCTGCGCGTCCCACGAACTGGCCTCGGTCCAGCAGGGCATCTGGCTCGATCAGATCGCACACCCGGATCTGCCCTACTACAACATCGGCATGTCCCTGGAGATCAAGGGCGAAGTCAACATCCCGTTGTTCGAGAAGGCCATTGAAATGGTCGCCAACCGCAATGACACCCTGCGCCTGAGCTTCAGCCACGAGGGTGGCACCGGCCGCCAGCGGGTCCTGCCCGAGGTCAAGGTCAAGCTGGAAGTCGTGGAGTTCTCCGAGGCCGACGACGATGCCGGACTGGCCATGGCCTACCTGCGCGATGCCTTCCGTCAACCCTTCGAATCGCTGACCGGACAACTCTGGGAAGCGCGCCTGGTGCGTTGCGGGCCGCAGCGCCATTACTGGCTCAACCGCTACCACCACCTGGTGACCGACGGTATCGGCGTGGCCTTGATCGGCCATGCCGTGGGCGCCGCCTACAACGGTCTGCTGGCCGGCAACGAAGAGGTTGCCGAAGGCCATTCCTACCTGTCGTTCCTTGAAGAGGACCGGGCTTACCTGCAGTCCTCGCGCTACGAGCGCGACCGCCAGTTCTGGCAGGACACCTACGCGCAATTGCCACCGTCGCTGCTGCAACGCCGGGCCGACTTCAAGGCCGGCAAAGCCAATGAACTGGCCCCCAGCGAGCAGGTCCAGGCCATGCTGCCGCGTGCCCTGTACAACGCCCTGACGCAGTTCGCCAGCGAACGCAGCCTGTCGGTGGCCCATGTGCTGATCAGCGTCGTCAGCACCTATTTCTGCCGCACCGTGGGCGTCGATGAAATCGTCATCGGCATGCCCGTGCACAACCGCACCACCGCTCGCCAGAAAGCCACCGCCGGGATGTTCTCCTCGGTCAGCCCGATTCGCCTGGCGGTGGATCCCCAGGGCTCGTTGCTGGACCTGATGAACGCCGCCGGCGGGCAACTGCGCCGCTGCTACCGCCACCAGCGCTTCCCCATCGCCGAGCTCAACCGCACCCTGCGCCTGGCGCAGAGCGGACGCCGGCAACTGTTCGACGTTTCGCTGTCGTTCGAAAGCCTGGACGGCGACGATCAGTTCGGTGGCACCTCATCGCGGGTGATCACCATGGACAACGGCTACGAGCAGACGCCGATGGCGATCTTTGTCCGCGACTACCACCCGTTCGAAGACGTCCACCTCGACTTCAACTTCAACACCGCCTACTACAGCCTCGAAGAAGCCCAGCGCTTGCAACAGCGCATGTTCGCGATGCTCGAAGCGGTGCTGGAACAGCATGACACGCCGGTGGCGCACTTCCCCCTGATGGGCGAGGACGAACGTCAGCGCCTGTTGCTCGAATTCAACGCCACCGCCCATGAATATCCCCGCGATGTGCTGATCCACCAGTTGATCGAACAGCAGGCCGCCCAACGTCCGGACGCCTGCGCCGTACGCGGCGATGGCGGACCGTTGCTCAGCTACGCGCAACTCAACCGCCGGGCCAACCAGCTCGCCCATCGCTTGATCGAGCTGGGCGTGGAGCCGGACAGCCGGGTGGCCGTCAGCCTGCGCCGTGGCCCGGAAATGGTCGTCGCGCTGCTGGGGATTCTCAAGGCCGGCGGCGCCTATGTGCCGATCGATCCGGACCTGCCGAGCGCCCGCCAGGCCTACATGCTGGGCGACAGCACCCCGCGCGCGGTGCTCACCACCCATGAATGGCTCGACGGCCTGGCATCCTTGAACGTGCCGGTGCTGGTGCTCGACGATACCAACGACAGCGCGCAACTGGCCGCGCAACCCGCCTACAACCCGGACACCCAGGCCCTCGGCCTGCTGCCGACGCACCTGGCCTACGTGCTCTACACCTCGGGTTCCACCGGCACGCCGAAAGGGGTGATGAACGAACACCTGGGCGTGGTCAACCGCCTGCTCTGGGCCCGCGACGAATATGCCGTCGACGCCAATGACCGGGTACTGCAAAAAACCCCGTTCGGTTTCGACGTGTCGGTCTGGGAGTTCTTCCTGCCGCTGCTCGCCGGTGCCGAACTGGTCATGGCCCGCCCGGGCGGCCACCAGGAGCCGGACTACCTGGCCCAGGTGATGCGCGACAACCGCATCACCTTGCTGCACTTCGTGCCGTCGATGCTCGACCTGTTCCTCGAACACCGCGCGGCCCGTGATTTCCCTACCCTGCGTCGGGTGCTGTGCAGCGGCGAAGCCCTGCCCCGTGGCCTGCAACGGCGCTTCGAACAACAACTGCCGGGGGTCGAGCTGCATAACCTGTATGGCCCGACCGAAGCGGCCATCGACGTTACCGCCTGGCAGTGCCGTCCCACCGATCCGGGCGAAAGCGTGCCGATCGGCCGGCCGATTGCCAATATCCAGATGCATGTGCTGGATGCCTTGGGCCAGGTGCAGCCCCTGGGCGTGGCCGGGGAACTGCATATCGGCGGCATCGGTGTCGCCCGCGGTTACCTGAACCAGCCGGAACTGAGCGCCGAACGTTTTGCTGCCGACCCGTTTTCCAACGATCCCCAGGCACGCCTGTACAAGACCGGCGACCTCGGTCGCTGGCTGGCCAACGGTGCCCTGGAGTACCTGGGCCGCAATGACTTCCAGGTGAAAATTCGCGGCCTGCGTATCGAGATCGGCGAAGTCGAAGCCGCCCTGGCCCTGTGTGCCGGTGTTCGTGAAGTGGTGGTGATTGCCCGCGAGGACGATCCGAGCCAACCGGACAGCAAACGCCTGGTCGCCTATCTGTGCGGCGAACCGGCACCGGCCGAACAACTGCGGGTCGAATTGCTCAAGCACCTGCCCGAGTACATGGTGCCCAGCGCCTTTGTGCACCTGGACAACCTGCCACTCACCTCCAACGGCAAGCTCGACCGCCGCGCCCTGCCCGCCCCTGGCGTGGAATCCCTGGCCAGCAAGGCCTATGAAGCACCGCAAGGCAATACCGAAGTCGCCATCGCCGAACTCTGGAAAAGCCTGCTCGGCCTGGATCAGGTCGGTCGTCACGACGGCTTCCTCGAACTGGGCGGCCACTCGCTGCTCACCGTGCAACTGCAAGCCCGCCTGCACCAGGACCTTGGCGTCGAGATCGACTTGCGCACCCTGTTCGGCCTGACGTCCCTGCGCAGCCTGGCCGAGTGCGTGGACCAGGCGGCCCGGTCGTCGGTCCAGACCATTGAAGCGGTCTCCCGCGACCAGGATCTGCCATTGTCCCTGCCCCAGCAACGGCTGTGGTTCCTCGACCAGCTGGACCATGCCGCCAGTGTCGCCTATCACATGCCGGCGGCCCTGCGCCTGCGTGGCCAGCTCGACCGCAATGCCTTGCAGCGTGCCCTGGACCGCATTGTCGCCCGTCACGAAAGCCTGCGTACCACCTTCGAACGCCACGAAGGTGAAGTCCGCCAGCGCTTCGCCGCCCCTGATATCGGCTTTGCCCTGGGTGAGCACGACCTGCGTCTGCTGCCCGACGCAAGCCGCGAACAGGAGGTCGAGCAACTGACCCGGACCGAGGCCCTCAAGCCTTTCGACCTGAGCCAGGGCCCACTGATTCGCGGGCAGCTGCTGCAACTGGCCGAAGACGAGCATATCCTGCTGGTCACCCAGCACCACATCGTCTCCGATGGCTGGTCGGTGGCCGTACTGATCGGCGAGTTCAACCGCCTGTATGCCGCCTTCAGCCAGGGCCTCGATGACCCATTGCCGCCGCTGGCCCTGCAATACGCCGACTACGCGGTCTGGCAACAACAGCATCTGCAAGGCGAACGCCTGCAAACCCAGACCCGTTTCTGGAGCGAGCACCTCGGCGGCGCACCAGGCCTGCTGGAGCTGCCCACCGATCACCCACGGCCACAGGTGCAAAGTTACCTCGGCGCCACCCTGGCACTGGAACTGCCGACGGGGCTGAGTGCCAGGCTGCGCCTGTTCAGCCAGCAGCAGGGCCTGACCCCGTTCATGACCCTGCTGGCGGCCTGGTCGATCCTGCTGTCACGCCTGAGCAACCAGGCGCAAGTGGTCGTCGGTACCCCGGTGGCCAACCGTCCGCGCCAGGAAACCGAGGCGCTGATCGGCTTCTTCGTCAACACCCTGGCCCTGCGCGTCGACGTCCAGGCCGACAGTCGCGTCGACCAGTTGCTGGCGCAGATCAAGGCCACCACCCTCGACGCCTACAGCCATCAGGACCTGCCGTTCGAACAGGTGGTCGAAGCCCTGCAACCGGAGCGTAGCCTTGGCCACAGTCCATTGTTCCAGGCCATGCTGGTGCTCGGCAACACCCCCCGTGACCAGGCCCTGGCCCTGCCCGGCCTGGCACTGACCCCACTGCCCCAGGTCACCGGCACCACCCAGTTCGACCTGAGTCTGTCGCTCAACGACGACGGTGAAAGCATTCACGGCCAGTTCGAATACGCCACCGATCTGTTCGACGCAAGCACCATCGCCCGCTGGAGCCGTCATCTGCTGCACCTGCTTGACGCCCTGCTCGAGGATGCCTCGCAACCGCTGGCAAGCCTGCCATTGCTGGATCACCAACAGCGCCGCGAACTGCTCGGCAATTTCAACCCGGCCCTGGTGCCGTTCCCTGAAGGCCTGCTGTTGCAGGAAGTTTTCGAACAGCAGGTCAAGGCACGTCCCGAGGCGATTGCCGTGCAGGCCGAAGGTATCGCCCTCAGCTATGCCGAACTCAACGCCCGGGCCAACCGTATCGCCCATCGCCTGATCGCCGCCGGCCTGAACCCGGATGAGCGCGTGGCCCTGCTGGTGGAACGCAGCCCGGAAATGATCGTCGGCATCCTCGCCATCCTCAAGGCCGGCGGCGCCTACGTGCCGCTCGACCCGAACTACCCGCAGGACCGCCTGCAACACATGCTCGACGACAGTTCTCCACGGGTACTGTTGAGCCAGGGCAACCTGGCCGAACAGTTGCCGCCGCTGTCGATCCCCCATCTGCGGCTGGAAGACACCCCGGGCAACGACGCCAACCCGCGGATCAGCGGCCTGACCTCACGGCACCTGGCCTATGTGATGTACACCTCCGGTTCCACCGGCAAGCCGAAAGGGGTCATGCTCGAACACCGTTCGGTGTGCAACCAGATCGGTGCCCTGCAAGAGCGCTACGGCCTCAATCCGCAGGACCGCGTCCTGCAATTCGCCACCATGACCTTCGACATGTCGGTGGAAGAGATCTTCGGCGCGCTGCTGTCCGGCGCCACCCTGGTGCTGCGCAGCGATGCCTGGATCGCCGGCACCGCGGCCTTTGCCGCCCTGTGCGAGCAGTACGCGATCACCGTGGCCAACCTGCCGACGGTGTTCTGGCAACAGGTCAGCCGCGACGCCGATGTGGCGCTGCCGACCTCCCTGCGCCAATTCATGATCGGCGGCGAAGCGGTGGGCAAGCAGGCCGTGGCCCAGTGGTTCGAACGTGAGGGCCATCGCCCGGCACTGTTCAACGCCTATGGTCCGACCGAAGCCACGGTCAACGCCTCGATCCGCCTGATGGAGCGTGACAACGAGGATTTCCGCTCCATCGGCAAGCCGGTGCGCAATACCCAATTGCATGTACTGGATGCCGCCGGCCACCTGGCGCCGCTGGGTGTGGCCGGGGAACTGCATATCGGTGGCGTGGGCGTGGCCCGTGGCTATCTCAACCGTGCCGAACTGAGTGCCGAGCGCTTTATCGCCGACCCGTTCACCACCGACCCCGACGCCCGCCTGTACAAGACCGGCGACCTTGGTCGCTGGCGCGCCGATGGCACCCTGGAATACCTGGGCCGTAACGACGACCAGGTGAAGATTCGTGGTTTCCGTGTCGAACTGGGCGAGATCGAAGCCGTGCTCGCCGCCTGCGCCGGTGTCCGCGAAGCCGTGGTGGTGGCCCGGGAAAGCAAACCCGGCCAGTCCGACAGCAAACGCCTGATCGCCTACCTGTGCGGTGAACCGCTACCGGTTGAACAACTGCGTGCCGCCTTGCTCGAAGCCCTGCCGGATTACATGGTGCCGAGTGCCTATGTGCATCTGGAAGCCATGCCCTTGACGCCCAACGGCAAGCTGGACCGTCTGTCCCTGCCCGCTCCGGGACAGGACGCCTTCGCCAGCCGTGCCTACGAGGCACCGCGCGGCGAGATCGAACAGATTGTCGCGACTGTCTGGCAGGACCTGCTGGGCATCGAGCAGGTCGGCCGTCATGACCGTTTCTTCGAGCTCGGCGGCCACTCGCTGTTGGCCGTCAGCCTGATCGACCGCCTGCGCCAGCACGGTCTCAACGCCAGCGTGCGCACCGTGT
The DNA here is from genome assembly GCF_013385425.1 of Pseudomonas gingeri. GTDB lineage: Bacteria > Pseudomonadota > Gammaproteobacteria > Pseudomonadales > Pseudomonadaceae > Aquipseudomonas > Aquipseudomonas gingeri_D. The sequence continues at coordinate 146,668 of NZ_JACAQA010000007.1, forward strand.
TCACCGCCCCCAGCGTGCGGGAAATGGCCCAGGCCATCAGCCGCGACGGCCAGGCCCTGTTCCAGGCCCCGGCCAACCGTATCCCGGCCGATTGCACCCGGTTGACCCCGGAGATGTTGCCGCTGGTGGCACTGAGCGCCGCCCAGTTGGAGCGGATCGTCGCCGCCGTTCCCGGGGGTGCCGCCAATATCCAGGACATCTACCCGCTGGCGCCACTGCAGCAAGGCATCCTCTTCCATCACTTGCTGGGCCACGAGGGCGACGCCTACCTGGTGCGCTCGCTGATCGAGTTTGATGATCGCCAGCGCCTCGATACCTTTATCGAAGCCTTGCAAACAGTGATCGACCGTCATGACATCCTGCGTAGCGCGGTGCACTGGGTCGGCCAGCCCCAAGCGGTGCAAGTGGTCCATCGCCGGGCCCAACTGCCAATCCAGACCCTCACCCTGACACCGGACGAAGACCCGCGCCGCCAGCTGGAGCGCCTGAGCGATCCACGCCACTTGCGCCTGGACCTGCAACAGGCACCGCTGATGCGAGCCTGCATCGCCCGCGATCCGCACTCCGAGCGCTGGCTGCTGGCCCTGCTCGACCACCATATGATCAGCGACCACGTGTCCCTCGGGATCGTGCTCGAGGAAATCCGCGCCCTGATGCTGGGTCAGGCAACCGAGCTGCCGGCCCCGCAACCCTATCGCGAGTTTGTCGCACAGATCCTCGCCACGCCGGCCGAGGTCCACGAAGCCTACTTCAGCCGCCGCCTGGCCACTGTCGATGAGCCGACCGCGCCATTTGGCGTGCTGGATATCCAGGGCGACGGTGCCCGGGTAACGGAAACCAGCGTGCGCCTCGATCCGGCCCTGAGCCGCAAGGTCCGCGCCCGTGCGCAAGCCGCCGGGGTTACGCCGGCAGTGTTGTTCCATATTGCCTGGGCCCAGGTGCTCGGACGCTGCACCGACCGCGACGATGTGGTGTTCGGCACCGTGGTTGCCGGGCGCCTGCAAGGCTCGGCCGGGGCTGATCGCGCCCTCGGGGTGTTTATCAATACCCTGCCGGTGCGGGTGCAACTGGCCCAGCTCGGTGTCGCCGCGCTGGTGGACGAGACTTATCGCGACCTCAGTGAAATGCTGGTCCACGAACAGGCCTCCCTGGCCCTGGCCCAACGTTGCAGCGGGGTGGCCGCAGGCCTGCCGCTGTTCACCAGCCTGTTCAACTATCGTCATTCGAGCGATGGCGGCTCCCTGGCCAACCAGGATCAGGTACTGGCCTGGGAGGGCGTGCGCTTCCTGAGCAACGAAGCGCGCACCAACTACCCGATTGAAGTGGCGGTTGCGGATGAGGGTGTCGATTTCTCCCTGACCGCCCAGGCCATCGAAGGCATCGACCCGCACCGTATCGCCGCCTATCTTGGTCAGGCCGTTGCCGAGCTGGTCGAGGCGCTTGAGCAAGACCCGGCGCGTCTGGCCAGCAGCCTGGACGTCGTGCCCGAAGCCGAGCGGCAACTGCTGCTCAACAGCTTCAACAACACCGCTACCGAGTTCGCGCCGGCAGAGCCGATCCATGCCCTGTTCGAAAGCCAGGTCCGTGCCAATCCCGACGCCGTGGCCCTGGTCTGCGAAGACCGGCAACTGAGCTATCGCCAGCTCAACCGCCGCGCCAACCATCTGGCCCGGCAACTGCTGGCCCTTGGTGTACAACCCGACGAACGCGTGGCCATCTGCGCCGAACGCAGCCTGGACATGATTGTCGGTCTGCTGGGTGTGCTCAAGGCCGGCGGTGCCTATGTACCCATCGACCCGGCGCATCCTGCCGACCGCATGGCCTTCATGTTGCAGGACAGCCAACCACGCGCTCTGCTAACTCAAACAGCCCTCACCCTGCCGGCTGGCGATACGACGCTGTTGCTGCTCGATACCGCCGAGTCGCTACGTGCCGCTGACGATGAGGCTTTCGATGCCAACCCAACGGTCGCGGGCCTGACGCCGGAAAACCTGGCCTATGTCATCTACACCTCCGGCTCCACCGGCCAGTCCAAAGGCGTGATGGTCGAGCACCGCTCGGTGTTCAACTTCTGGAACGTGCTGACCCGCACCACCCACCAGCATTGCCCGACACCAGCTACCGTGGCGCTTAACGCCGGGTTCTTCTTCGACATGTCGATCAAGGGCATCTCGCAGCTGTTCTCCGGCCACAAGCTGGTGATCATCCCGCAACTGATCCGCGCCAGCGGCGGCGAGCTGCTGGACTTCCTTGAACAGCACCGGGTTCATGCCTTCGACTCGACCCCATCGCAGCTCGATACCCTGCTCTCCGCCGGCCTGCTGGAACGCAGCAGCTACCAGCCGATCAGCGTGCTGCTGGGTGGCGAAGCGATCAACGCCAGCACCTGGGAAAAGCTGCGCAACTGCCCGACCATCCGCTTCTACAACATGTACGGCCCGACCGAGTGCACGGTGGACGCCACCATCGACCTGATCCGTGACCTCGGTGAAAAACCGAGCATCGGCCGGCCGATTGCCAACGTCCAGGTGCATGTCCTCGATACCCGTGGCGAACCTGCACCACTGGGCGTGGCCGGGGAAATCCATATCGGCGGTGCCGGTGTGGCCCGCGGATACCTCAACCGCGACGAACTGAGTGCCGAGCGTTTTATCGTCGACCGGTTCTCTCAAGTCGCAAACGCCCGCCTCTACAAAACCGGCGACCTTGGCCGCTGGCTGGCCGACGGCACCCTGGAGTACCTGGGCCGCAACGACTTCCAGGTGAAGATCCGCGGTTTCCGTATCGAACTGGGTGAAATCGAAAATGTGCTGCTGAACTGTGCCGGCGTCACCGAGGCCGTGGTCATCGCCCGGGAAGACCAGCGCCTGGTGGCCTACCTGTGCGGCGAGCCGGCGTCCGCCGAACAGCTGCGCAGCGAGCTGCTCAAACACCTGCCCGAGTACATGGTGCCCAGCGCCTTTGTGCACCTGGACAGACTGCCACTCACCTCCAACGGCAAGCTCGACCGCCGCGCCCTGCCCGCTCCTGGCCTGGAATCCCTGGCCAGCAAGGCCTATGAAGCACCGCAAGGCAATACCGAAGTCGCCATCGCCGAACTCTGGAAAAGCCTGCTCGGCCTGGATCAGGTCGGTCGTCACGACGGTTTCCTCGAACTGGGCGGCCACTCGCTGCTCACCGTGCAACTGCAAGCCCGCCTGCACCAGGACCTTGGCGTCGAGATCGACTTGCGCACCCTGTTCGGCCTGACGTCCCTGCGTAGCCTGGCCGAGTGCGTGGACCAGGCGGCCCGGTCGTCGGTCCAGACCATTGAAGCGGTCTCCCGCGACCAGGATCTGCCATTGTCCCTGGCCCAGCAACGGCTGTGGTTCCTCGACCAGCTGGACCATGCCGCCAGTGTCGCCTATCACATGCCGGCGGCCCTGCGCCTGCGTGGCCAGCTCGACCGCAATGCCTTGCAGCGTGCCCTGGACCGCATCGTCGCCCGGCATGAAAGCCTGCGCACGACCTTCGAACGGCAGGACGGCAAAGTCAGTCAGCGCTTCGCCACTGAAGACATCGGCTTTACCCTGGCCGAGCACGACCTCCGCGCCCTGGCAGGCGAAGCCCGTGAACTGGCGGTCGAACAACTGGGCCAGGCCGAAGTCCACGCTGCCTTCGACCTGAGCCAGGGTCCGCTGGTCCGCGGACGCCTGCTGCAACTGGCCGAAGACGAGCATATCCTGCTGGTCACCCAGCACCATATCGTCTCCGATGGCTGGTCCGTGGCGGTGCTGATCGGCGAGTTCAACCGCCTGTATAGCGCCTTCAGCCAGGGTCTCGACGATCCGCTGCCACCGCTGGCCCTGCAATACGCCGACTATGCCAACTGGCAACAACAGCACCTGCAAGGCGAACGCCTGCAGGCCCAGACCCGTTTCTGGAGCGAAAACCTGAGCGGTGCGCCCGGCCTGCTGGAACTGCCGAGCGATCATCCACGGCCACACGTGCAGAGTTATATCGGTGCGACCTTGCCGCTGGAACTCCCCGTTGCACTGAGTGCCAAGCTGCGCCAGTTCAGCCAGCAACAGGGCCTGACCCCGTTCATGACCCTGCTGGGGGCCTGGTCGATCCTGCTGTCGCGCCTGAGCAACCAGGCGCAAGTCGTGGTCGGTACTCCGGTGGCCAACCGCCCACGCCAGGAAACCGAAGCGCTGATCGGCTTCTTCGTCAACACCCTGGCCCTGCGGGTCGATGTCCAGGCCCACCACCGCGTCGACCAGTTGCTGGCGCAGATCAAGGCCACCACCCTCGACGCCTACAGCCATCAGGACCTGCCGTTCGAGCAGGTGGTCGAAGCCCTGCAACCGGAGCGTAGCCTTGGCCACAGTCCGTTGTTCCAGGCCATGCTGGTGCTCGGCAACACCCCCCGTGACCAGGCCCTGGCCCTGCCCGGCCTGGAACTGACCCCACTACCTCAAGTCACCGGCACCACCCAGTTCGACCTGAGCCTGTCGCTCAACGACGACGGTGAAAGCATCCGTGGCCAGTTCGAATACGCCACCGATCTGTTCGACGAAAGCACCATCGCCCGCTGGAGCCGCCATCTGCTGCACCTGCTCGACGCCCTGCTCGGCGATGCCGGACAACCGCTGGCGAGCCTGCCATGGCTCGACGCAGAACAACGCGAGCAACTGCTGACGACCTTCAATCCAGCGCAAACGCCCCTGGACGAACAACCGCAGCGTCTGCCCCAGCGTGTCTTCGAGGCCCAGGCGGCACTCACCCCGCACGCGGTGGCACTGGTCTGCGCCGGACAAACCCTCGATTACGCCGTGCTCAATGCCCGGGCCAACCGTATCGCCCACCGTCTGATCGCTCTCGGCGTGCGCCCTGACGACACCGTCGGCCTTTGCGCCCGCCGCAGTCCGGAGATGGTTATCGGCCTGCTCGGTATCCTCAAGGCCGGTGCTGCCTACGTGCCACTGGACCCGCAATACCCGGCGCAACGCCTGGCCCATATGCTCGCCGACAGCGCGCCACGGGCCCTGGTGTTCCAGCAAGGGCTGGACGAACTGCCGCTGCCCGCGGGCCTGGCGACCCTTGAACTGAACGACCCGACGCTGCTCGACGTAGCGGATCACAACCCGCAGGTGTCGGCGCTGAACTTCAGCCATCTGGCCTATGTGATCTACACCTCGGGCTCCACCGGCTTGCCCAAGGGCGTGATGGTCGAACATCGCGGCCTGCGCAACCTGCTCGACTGGTACCTCGAGGACCTGGCGCTGCATGCCGGGGACGCAGTGCTGCTGGCCTCCTCCTACAACTTCGACCTGACCCAGAAGAATATCCTTGCGCCGCTGATGGTCGGCGCCGCGCTGCACCTGGCCGAAGAACCGTTCAACCCTGCGGCCATCGTCGCGCAGATCGCCAAGGCCGGCGTCACCCACATCAACCTGTCACCGAGTGCCTTCCACGCCCTGGTGGACGCTGACCCACAACAGGCCCTGGCCTGCCTGAAACGCGTGGTCCTGGGGGGCGAGCCGATCCAGATCGCCATGCTGGAAAAACTCGCCCTGCCACGCCCGGCGGTGATCAACAGCTACGGCCCCACCGAGTGCAGCGACGTGGTCGCCTGGCACACGGCGGACACAGACCTGGCGACCTACCAGGAGCGGTCGATCCCGATTGGCCGGCCGATCCGCAATATGCAACTGCATGTGCTCGACAACCACGGTCAATTGCTGCCCGTGGGGGTCCGCGGCGAGATCCATATCGGCGGCGTCGGCGTTGCCCGCGGCTACCTCAACTTGCCGCAACTGAGCGCCGAGCGTTTTATCAGCGACCCGTTCTCCGCACTGGCCAACGCCCGCCTGTACAAGACCGGCGACGTCGGCCGCTGGCTGCCCGACGGCACCCTGGAATACCTCGGGCGCAATGACGACCAGGTGAAGATCCGTGGCCTGCGGGTCGAACTGGGGGAAATCGAGGCGGCCCTCGCCGCCCTGCCAGGTGTTCGCGAGGCGGCAGTCATTGCCCGCGAGCAGCAGGCCGGACAAGCCGACAGCAAGCGCCTGATCGCCTACCTCTGTGGCGAACCGGCCAGCGCCGAGCAATTGCGCGCCGAATTGCTGACCCGCCTGCCCAGCCATATGGTGCCGAGCGCCTTTGTGGTGCTGGATGTCCTGCCCTTGACCGCCAACGGCAAGCTCGACCGTCGGGCCCTGCCGGAGCCGGGCCAGGACGCCTACGCCAGCCGTACCTACGAGGCCCCTCAGGGCCCCGTGGAACAAGTTATCGCCACGATCTGGGAGCAATTGCTCGGTCTGCAACGTGTCGGTCGCCATGACGGTTTCTTCGAGCTCGGCGGCCACTCGCTGATGGCCGTCAGCCTGATCGAACGCCTGCGCGAACAAGGCCTGAACGCCGATGTGCGGCGGGTCTTCAGCGCCCCGAGCCTGCGCGAGCTGGCCCTGGCCGTGGGCCAGGCCAGTGAAGCGCTGTTCCAGGCACCGGCCAACCGGATCCCGGACGATTGCACACAGCTGACAGCGGATATGTTGCCGCTGGTGACGCTGAACGCCACGCAGCTGGAGCGAATCGTCGCCGCCGTGCCCGGCGGGGCCGCCAATATCCAGGACATCTACCCCCTGGCGCCGCTGCAGGAAGGCATTCTTTTCCATCACTTGCTCGGCCATGAAGGCGATGCCTACCTGGTGCGCTCGATGATCGAGTTCGACGACCGCCAGCACCTGGACGCCTTTATCGGTGCCCTGCAGCAGGTGATCGAGCGGCATGACATCCTGCGCACGGCCGTGCATTGGGACGGCCTGCCCCAGGCGGTGCAAGTGGTGCAACGTCACGCTCGCCTGCCGGTGCACAGTGTCACCCTCGACAGCGACAAGGACCCGCTGGAGCAGTTGCGCAACCTCAACGATCCACGGCAACTGCGCCTGGACCTGCGCCAGGCGCCGCTGATGCGCGCCTGTATCGCCCGCGATCCGCACTCCGAGCGCTGGTTGCTGGCGTTGCTCAACCACCATATGGCCAGCGACCATGTGACCCTGGAAATCGTCCTGGAAGAAATCCACGCGATCCTCCACGGCCAGGGCGACAGCCTGCCGGTGCCACAACCCTATCGCGACTTTATCGCCCAGACCCAGGCCACTCCGGCTGAAGTCCATGAAGCCTACTTCCGCCGCCGCCTGGCCGATGTCGATACACCGACCGCGCCGTTCGACCTGCTGGAAGTCCAGGGCGACGGCAACCACATCGAAGAAGCCGAGGTGCACCTGAGCAGCGAGCTCAGCCGGCGTATCCGGGCCCAGGCCCGCGAACGCGGAATGACCCCGGCGGTGCTGTTCCATGTGGCCTGGGCCCAGGTCCTGGCCCGCTGCACCGGCCGCGACGACGTGGTCTTCGGCACCGTGGTCGCCGGTCGCCTGCAAGGTTCGGCGGGTGCCGAACGGGCCCTCGGAGTCTTTATCAATACCCTGCCGGTGCGGGTGCAACTGGCCACGCAAGGGGCCCATGAGCTGGTCCTGGCGACTCACCGCGACCTCGGCGAGCTGCTTGCCCACGAACAGGCATCCCTGGCCCTGGCCCAACGTTGCAGTGGCGTGGCCAAGGCCCTGCCGCTGTTCACCAGCCTGCTCAACTACCGCCACCAGAGCGATGACAGCCAGTTGCAATGGCCGGGCATGCGCATGCTCGACAGCGCCGAGCGGACCAACTACCCGCTGACCCTGTCGGTCAACGACTACGGCGACGATCTCGGCCTGTTGGTGCAAAGCGTGCGGCCGGTGGACCCGCAACGCCTCTGCGCCCTGATGCAGCGTGCCCTGGAGCAACTGACCCAGGCGCTGATGTACACGCCGAAAATCCCCCTCACGCAACTCGATGTGCTGCCGCCCGCGGAGCGCACCCTGTTGCTCGAAACCTTCAACCAGAATCGCCTGGACTACCCGACGGACGCCTGCATCCAGCAACTGTTCGAAGAGCAGGTGTGCTGGACGCCGGAAGCCATCGCCCTGGTCGATGCCCAGGGCAGCCTCGACTATGCCGGACTCAACGCCCGCGCCAACCACCTGGCCCAACAGCTGATCGCGGCCGGCACCCAGCCAGGTGACCTGATCGCCATCTGTGTCGAACGCGGCGCGGCGATGATCGTCAGCATCCTCGCCATTCTCAAGGCCGGTGCCGCCTATGTGCCGCTGGACCCGACCTACCCGGCCGAACGCCTCGTCGCGATTGTCGAGGATGCCCAACCGCGCTTGCTGCTGGCCGATCCGCTCGGACGCGCGGCGGTGGGCGAACTGACTGGCACGACCCGCTACCTGGCGCTCGAACAGGCCGATACGCCGACGCCGGCAGCCAACCTGGAAAATCCACAGTTCGCCGCCGGCGCCCTGACCTCGGCACACCTGGCCTATGTGATCTACACCTCCGGTTCCACCGGCAAGCCCAAGGGCGTGATGATCGAGCACCGCAACCTGGTGGCCTCGACCCTGGCCCGCTGTGCCGTCTACGCACCGAACGAAGACCGGCGCTTCCTGTTGCTCTCCTCGATTGCCTTCGACAGCTCGGTGGCGGGGATTTTCGGTACCCTGGTCAGCGGCGGCACCTTGTGCATCCCGGATGCCGAAACCGCCCGCGATCCCGAAGCCGTTGCCCGCTTCATCGAGGCAAAGGCGATTACCACCCTGCTCTGCGTGCCGTCCCTGGGCCGCCTGGTGCTGGGCAGCCTGGCCAGCGGCAAGGGTCACGCCAGCCTGCGCGAGATGATTGTCGCCGGCGAAGCCTGCCCGCCGCTGCTGGTGCAGGAGTGCGCCAGCTTCGAACCGGCCATCACCCTGTACAACGAATACGGTCCCACCGAAGGCACGGTCTGGGCCACGGTGCACCGCTGCTCCGGTGATGAACAGGGCACGGTGCCGATCGGCCAGGCCATTCCCAACACCCGCCTGTACCTGCTCGATCCGCAAGGCCAGCCGGTGCCCCTGGGGGTTTCGGGTGAGCTGTATATCGGTGGCGAAGGGATTGCCCGTGGCTACCTGAACCGGCCGCAATTGAACGCCGAACACTTCCTCGCCGACCCGTTCGGCCTCAGCGACGACGCACGGATGTACCGCACCGGCGACCTGGTGCGGATGCGTCCCGACGGGGTGCTCGAGTTCCTCGGCCGTAACGACCAGCAGGTGAAGATCCGCGGCTTCCGTATCGAACCCGGTGAAATCGAAGCGCTGATGCTGACCCTGCCGGGCGTACGCGAGGCGGCGGTGATCGCTCGCGAGGATGTTCCGGGCAGCACCCGTCTGGTGGCCTATCTGAGCGTCGAGCCGCACCTGGCCGGACGCAATGCCAGCCATACGCTGCGGCCTTACCTCAGCTCGCAACTGCCGGACTACATGGTGCCGTCAGCCTTCGTGCTGGTCGAGCAACTGCCGCTAAGTCCCAACGGCAAGCTCGACCGTCGCGCCCTGCCGGTCCCTGCCGCCGAAGACTTCGCCCACCGCGAGTACGAAGCGCCCAACGATGAGACCGAAACCCTGCTGGCGGCGATCTGGGCCGACTTGCTGGGCCTCGAACGCATCGGCCGGCATGACGACTTCTTCGAACTCGGCGGTCATTCGTTGCTGGCCGTGCAGGTCACTCTCCGGGCCCGCGAGACCTTCGGTGTCGAAGTGCCCCTGAGGGGCCTGTTCGAACATCCGTCGCTGCAGGCCCTGGCCGACCTGGTCACCACCCTGCAACTGGCGCAGTACGAGTCGGACGAACTGCTGGACCTGCAACAAGAAATGGCTTCGCTGTCTGAAAGCGAACTGCTCGCTATCGTCTCCAAGGATGCTTGATAAATTGAACTCACATAACGATAGTCTCGACCAGTTGAAACGTGCCGCCATGCTGCGCCTGCTCAAGCAGCGCGGCGCCACGCGGACCGTCGATACCACCTCGGACGACATGGTTGCCGTGGACCGCGACGGTCCGTTGGCGCTATCGTTCGCCCAGCAACGCCTGTGGTTCCTCGATCAGCTGGACCCGACGGCCAGCGCCGCCTACCACATGCCGGCGGCACTGGTGCTGCGCGGCAGCCTTGACCACAACGCACTGAAGGCCGCCCTCGATCAACTGGTGGCCCGCCATGAAAGCCTGCGTACCACCTTCCGCCGTGACGGCGAGCAGCCGGTGCAAATCATCGCGCCGGCCAACTGCGGCTTCAGCCTGGCGGAGCACGATCTGCGCCACCTCTCCGTCGAGCTGGCGGCAGAACAGGCCGCCCGGTTGAGCGAACGCGAAGCCACGACGCCCTTCGACCTGCTGAACGGGCCGCTGATCCGTGGCAGCCTGCTGCGCCTGGCCGACGATGAACACCGCCTGCTGATCACCCAGCACCACATCATCTCCGACGGCTGGTCCATCGGGGTGCTGGTCAAGGAGTTCGCCGCGCTGTACCAGGCCTTCAGCACCGGCCAGGCCGATCCCCTGCCGGCCCTGGCCCTGCAATACGCCGACTACGCGGCCTGGCAACGCCGGCACCTGGAAGGCGAACGCCTGAGCCGGCACGTCGAGTTCTGGCGCAGTCACCTGGCCGGCGCCCCGGCCTTGCTTGCGTTGCCCACCGACCGGCCACGTCCGGCGGTGCAGAGCTACCGTGGCGAGACCCTGAGCTTCGATTTGCCCGTGGCCCTGTCCGCGGCCATCACCCGCTTCGCCCAGTCCCGTGCCGCGACCCCGTTCATGACCCTGATGGCCGCCTGGGCGGTCCTGCTGGGCCGGATCAGTGGCCAGCAGGACGTGGTGATCGGCACCGTGACCGCCAACCGCGACCGCCAGGACGTGCAGGCGTTGATCGGTTTCTTCGTCAACACCCTGGCCCTGCGGGTGCGCCTGGACGCCAACCCGACCCTCGACCAGGTGCTGCAACAGGTCAAGGAACTGCTGCTGGAGTCCGCCAGCCGCCAGGACACCCCGTTCGAGCAAGTGGTCGAGGCCCTCAAGCCACCTCGCAGCGCCAGCTACAGTCCGGTGTTCCAGACCATGCTCTACACCAACGCCGGCGGTGCCGGCGGGCAGTTGCAACTGCCGGGATTGAACCTGGAGTTCCTGCCGTCGCACAAGGACAACACCCAGCACGACCTGTCGTTGCACATCGACGAAGGCGGTTCGAGCCTGTCCTGCAGCCTGTCGTATTCCACCGCCCTGTTCGACGCCAGTACCGTCGAACGCCTGGCGGCGCGCTTCGAACGCCTGCTGCGGTGCTTCACCGAAGCCCCGCAAACCCGACTCGGCGCCCTGGAACTGGACGCGGCCCTGGCGCTGCCCGAGGTCAGCGCGCTGGTGCCGGTCCCGGCACGGCTGCCGCTGTCCTATCACCAGGAACGGGTCTGGTTCGTCGACACCTTCGAAACCGGCTACCTGTACGCGGCCAACCCGGTCTATCACAACGTCGCGCTGCTGCTGGAGATCTTCGGCGAACTGCAGGTCCAGGCCCTGCAAACCGCCCTCGACGGGCTGCTGGCCCGCCACGCCATCCTGCGCTGCCGGGTGCATTCCGACGGTGCCAGCGCCTGGCAGAGCTTTGACGGCCCGGCGAGCCTGGTGCTGGAACAGCTCCAGGGTACTCCGGGCAACCTGACGGCCCTGGCCCTGGCCGAAACCCGCCGTCCCCTGGACATGAACGGCGGCAGCCTGGTGCGTGCCAGCCTGATTCGCGCGGACGAGAAAAACGCCGTGCTGGCCCTGGCCGTGCATCACCTGCTGGCCGATCGCACGTCGATGCAACTGATCAAGCGTGACCTGCTGTCACTCTATGAAGCCGCCTGCGCCGAGCGCGAGGCCAACCTGCCGGCGCTGTCCCTGGGTTACAGCGACTTCGCCGCCTGGCAGCGCCAACTGCCGGCCGCCGTGCGCGAGAACCTGCGGGCCTACTGGGCCTATCAACTGCGTGGCAAGCTGCAAGCCCTGGAGCTGCCACTCAACCGCCCACGGGCGGCGGTCCATGTCTTCAGCGAAGCCACCCATGAGTTCGTTATCGAGGCGGCACTGGTCAAGCGCCTCAGCGAGCTGGCCCGGGACGTCGGCGTCAGCGCCGACAGCCTGGCCCTGAGTGCCTTCACCGCCCTGCTGCGGCGCTATGCCGGGCACGATGAATTGGTGATCGGCACCACCGCATCCTGCCGTGAACCGGCCCTGCAAGACGTGGTCGGCCCGCTCGACAACCTGCTGGTGATCCGCGGCACCTGCGATAGCGATACCACCCTGCAAACCCTGCTGGAACAGACTGCCGGCACCCTGGCCGACGCCCGTCGTCATCGCCACATGCAGTTCGACCAGTTGGTGCTGGCCCTCAATCCAGCCAAGGACATGAGCCGCACCGCGCTGTTCGACGTGCTGTTCAACTTCCAGTCCGTCAGCGACAGTCGCACCCTGATCGCCGGGCTTGCGGTCAACAGCCTGGAAACCAACCTGGGCTACGGCAAGAACGACCTGCACCTGTTGATCAGTGCCGGCGAACAACACTGGAATGGTCACCTGGCCTACAACGCCGACTTCTTCGACCCTGAATTTATCCAGCAACTGATGCGTCACTACGTGCGCCTGTTGCAGGCCTTTGTCGACACCCCGCAACAGCGTGTCGACGACGTCGCCCTGCTGGATGCGGCCGAGCGTCAGCGGCAGGTCCTCGACTTCAACAATACCGAAGCCGCCTGGCCCGACAGCCTGACCCTGCACCAGATCTTCGAGGAACAGGCACGCCTGACCCCGGACAATATCGCCGTCAACCTCGGCGAAGAACGCCTGAGCTATCGCCAACTCAACGAACAGGCCAACCGCCTGGCCCACAGTCTGCGCGACGCGGGCGTGCAACCGCAGGAACTGGTGGCCATTGCCCTGGAGCGCTCGCTGGCGATGATCATCGCCACCCTGGCGGTGCTCAAGGCCGGCGCCGCCTATGTGCCGATCGATCCCGCTTCGCCGGCTGAACGTATCGCCTATGTGTTGCGCGACAGCGGTGCCAGCAAGGCCATCGCCGGCCAGGACATCAGCCCCGCGCTGCTGGCGCTCGGCATTGAAGTCTTCGCGCCCGAATCGATCCATGCGGCGCCCCACAACGCCCGGTATTCGGCCAACCTGCCCAACCTCAACGCCCCGGATCATCTCTGCTATGTGATCTACACCTCGGGATCCACCGGCGAACCCAAGGGTGCGCTGCTGGAACACCGCAACGTCGTGCGGCTGATGCACAACAATCGCTCGGAATTCGCCTTCAATGCCGAGGATGTCTGGTCGCTGTTCCACTCCAACGCCTTCGACTTCTCGGTCTGGGAGATGTACGGCGCCCTGCTCCATGGTGGCCGCCTGACCCTGGTCCCCGAAGCCCTGCGCCGCGATCCGGCGGAGCTGCTGGGTTTCCTCGAACGCGAACAGGTGACGGTGCTCAACCAGACCCCGTCGGCCTTCCTGCAGCTCAGCGGCGCCGCCCTGGCCCGCAGCGATGTGCGCCTGGAACACCTGCGTTATGTGATCTTCGGCGGTGAAAGCCTGGAGCTGGGCAAGCTCGACGCCTTCCATCAAGCCTTCGCCCATGTGGCGCTGGTAAACATGTACGGCATCACCGAAACCTGCGTGCACGTGACCTACAAGGCCATCGCGACGGCAGATATCGCTGCCGGTATCTCCAATGTCGGCCGGCCGATCCCGACCACCGTGGCCTATGTCCTCGACGCCCAGCAGCGCCTGCTGCCCATCGGCGTGGCCGGGGAAATCTGTGTCGGCGGCCTGGGGGTCGGTCGCGGTTACCTGAACCGTGAGCAGCTGACCGCCGAACGTTTTATCGCCGACCCTCTGCGTCCCGGTGAGCGCCTGTATCGCTCCGGGGACCTGGGCAAGTTGCTGGACAACGGCGAGATCATTCACCTGGGTCGGATGGACGCCCAGGTGAAGATTCGCGGTTTCCGTATCGAGCTGGGGGAAATCGAGGCCAAGCTGCTGGCCTGTGACGGCGTGCGCGAAGCCCGGGTCCTGGCTCGCGATGACGTGGGCCAGGGCAAACGCCTGATCGCCTACCTGATCGCCAAGCCGTCGGTCCGCCTGGAAATCGCGGCCTTGCGCAAACAACTGGGCGCCACCCTGCCCGACTATATGATCCCCAGCGCCTTTGTCAGCCTGGCGGCCTACCCGCTGACCGGCAACGGCAAGCTGGACCAGGACGCGCTGCCGGCGCCGGACCTGGATGCCATGTCCGAGCGCGGCTACACCGCACCGCAAGGCGCCACCGAACTGGCCCTGGCGCAGATATTCCAGGAACTGCTGGGCCTGGAACGCGTGGGCCGGCATGACGGCTTCTTCGAACTCGGCGGCCACTCCCTGCTGGCCGCGCAACTGGTTTCCCGGGTACGTCAGCAACTGGGCGGCGAGATGATGCTGCGCCAGCTGTTCAGCCACCCGACCGTGGCCGAACTGGCGCGGGTGGTCGGCGGCCTGCAAGCGACCGGGACCGACAGCATCGAGCCGGTCGAGCGCAGCGCGCCCTTGGCGCTGTCGTTCTCCCAGCAACGCCTGTGGTTCCTCGACCAGCTCGATCCCGGCGCCAGCAGTGCCTATCACATGCCGATGTCGCTGCTGTTGCGCGGCAATCTCGACCACGTCGCACTCAAGGCCGCCCTCGACCGCCTGGTGGCGCGTCACGAAAGCCTGCGCACCACCTTCGAACGCCACGGCGAACAGCCGGTGCAGATTATCGCCCCGGCGGACTGCGGTTTCGCCCTGGCCGAGCAGGACTTGCGCACGCTGTCCTACGAGCAGGCCAGCCTCAGCGCCTCGCGCATTGGCAACAGCGAAGCCACGGCGCCCTTCGACCTGCGCCAGGGTCCGCTGATTCGCGGGCGCCTGCTGCGCCTGGCGGATGACGAACACATCCTGCTGATCACCCAGCACCACATCATCTCCGACGGTTGGTCGGTGGGGGTGCTGGTCAAGGAGTTCGCCGCCCTTTACCAAGCCTTCAACCAGCAGCAGGAAGACCCGCTACCGGCCCTGTCGATCCAGTATGCCGACTACGCCGCGTGGCAGCGCCGCACCTTCACCGGCGAGCGCCTGGCCGAACAGGCCGAGTTCTGGCGTGGACACCTGGGCGGCGCCCCGGCGCTGCTGTCCCTGCCCACCGACCGGCCACGCCCCGCAGTGCAGAGCTACCGTGGCGGCGACGTACCGGTACAGATCGATGCGGCGCTGTACCAACGCCTGGAGCGCTTCTGCCAGGCCCACAACATCACCCTGTTCATGGGCCTGCTCAGTGCCTGGTCGGTGCTGATGGCGCGCCTGGGTAACGAGCGCGACGTGGTGATCGGCGTACCGACCGCCAACCGCGGCCGGACCGAAACCGAAAACCTGATCGGTTTCTTCGTCAACACCCTGGCCCTGCGCGTCGACCTCGGGCAGGACCCGAGCGTGGCGCAACTGCTGGAGCAGGTCCGCCAGACCACCCTGGCGGCCCACGAACACCAGGACATTCCGTTCGAGCAAGTGATCGAGGCCTTGCAGCCGCCACGCTCCCTGAGCCACAACCCGTTGTGCCAGGTCGCCCTGTCGCTGGACAATACCCCGGCTGGCGTCGAACTGAGCCTGCCGGGCCTGAGCCTGGTGCCCGTGGCCCAGGCCCATGAAACCGCGCAATTCGACCTGATGCTGACTCTCGGCAGCAGCAACGGTACCCTGGCCGGGGTGATCGAGTACGCCAGCGACCTGTTCGACCGCGCCACCGTCGAACGCTTCGCCCAGCACTTCCAGATCCTGCTGGAAGCGATG
The DNA here is from genome assembly GCF_013385425.1 of Pseudomonas gingeri. Classification (GTDB taxonomy): domain Bacteria; phylum Pseudomonadota; class Gammaproteobacteria; order Pseudomonadales; family Pseudomonadaceae; genus Aquipseudomonas; species Aquipseudomonas gingeri_D. The sequence goes on from NZ_JACAQA010000007.1 coordinate 162,454, forward strand.
ATCGAAGATGTTGCGCAACCGGTACTCGGCCTGCCATTGCTCACCCCCGCGCAACGCCAGGCCTCGCCGGCGCTGCTACCGCCGAAAGCGACATTCGCTGTCGAGCAACTGATTCACCAGCGTTTCGAAACCCAGGCGGCCAATCACCCGCAGCGCACCGCCCTGGTCTTCGGCGAACAGAGCCTGAGCTACCAGGCCCTCAACCGCCGCGCCAACGGCATTGCCCGCGCCCTGCTCGCCCAGGGGGTGCGCCCGGATGATCGGGTGGCGATCCTCTCCCTGCGCGGCGTCGACATGCTCTGCGCAGTGCTGGCCGTGCTCAAGGCCGGTGCCGCCTACGTGCCGCTGGACCCGGCCTACCCGGCCGAACGCCTCGCCTACCTGCTGGACGACAGCGCACCGGTGGCGTTGCTCGCACAGACGGCCTGCCTCGATGCCCTGCTGGCGCATAACGTGCCAGTGCTGAAACTCGACGAGTTGAACCGCGAAGACGCCGCCGCTGACAGCAACCTGGACCTCAACCCGCGGGCCGACGAACTGGGCCTGGCGCCGCAGCACCTGGCCTATGTCATCTACACCTCGGGTTCCACCGGTTTGCCCAAGGGCGTGCTGGTGGAGCACGGCAACGTCGCGCGGCTGTTCGACACCACCGCCGAGTTGTTCGACTTCGACCACAGCGACACCTGGACGCTGTTCCACTCCTTCGCCTTTGACTTCTCGGTCTGGGAAATCTGGGGCGCCCTGAGTTACGGCGGCAAGCTGGTGATCGTGCCGAGTGACGTGGCCCGTTCGCCGGATGACTTCTATGCCCTGGTCTGCCAGCAGCAGGTCAGCGTGCTGAACCAGACCCCGAGTGCCTTCCGCCAGTTTATCGAGGCGCGCGGTCGCAGCGAGGCAGAACACAGCCTGCGCGAAGTCATCTTCGGCGGCGAGGCCCTGGACTTTCGCAGCCTGCGGCCGTGGACCGCGAGTACCCCGCTGTCGCGCACCCGCCTGGTGAACATGTACGGCATCACCGAGATCACCGTGCACGCCACCTACTACCCGGTCAGCCAGGCCGAGATCGACACCGCCGCACCGAGCCTGATCGGCCCGGCGCTGCCGGACCTGTGCCTGCGCATCCTCGATGACTACCAGCAACCGGTGCCGGTGGGCGTCAATGGCGAGATCTATATCGGTGGCGCCGGGGTCGCCCGGCATTACCTGAACCGTGACGCGCTGAACGCCGAACGCTTTATCGCCGACCCTTACTCCGATGTGCCGGGTGCCCGCCTGTATCGCACCGGCGACGTCGCCCGTTACCGCACCGATGGCGGCGTGGTCTACGTCGGCCGCAACGACTCGCAGATCAAGATCCGCGGTTTCCGTATCGAACTGGGTGAAATCGAGGCGCAACTGCTGGCCTGTGCCGAAGTCCGCGAAGCCCTGGTGATCGTCCGTGAGGACCAACCCGGCGACAAACGCCTGGTGGCCTACCTGATCGCCGAAGACGGCAGCGCTCCCGAGTCCTCGGCCCTGCGCAGCCAACTGGCCGGCGTGCTGGCCGAACATATGCTGCCGAGCGCCTTCGTGACCCTCGCGGCCTGGCCGTTGACCACCAACGGCAAGCTCGACCGTACGGCCCTGCCGGCACCGGACCTGTCCGCCGCCGTCAGCCGCCGCTACGAAGCACCGCTGGGGGCGATCGAAACCACCCTGGCCTCTGCCTGGCAGGAATTGCTCGGCGTTGAGCGGGTCGGTCGCCAGGATCACTTCTTCGAACTCGGCGGTCACTCCTTCCTGGTCATCAGCCTGATCGAACGCCTGCGCCAGGCCGGTCTGCAACTGGATGTGCGCACCGTGTTCTCGGCGCCAACCCTGCAGGCCATGGCCACCGTCCTCGCCGGCGGCAGCCGTGCCGAACGGGTGGTCCCGGCCAACCTGATCCCGACCGATTGCACCGCGCTGACCCCGCAGATGCTGCCACTGGTGACGCTGAGCCCGCAGGAGATCGAACAAATCGTCGCCGATGTTCCGGGCGGCGCCGCCAACGTGCAGGACATCTACCCGCTGTCGTCCTTGCAGGAAGGCATCCTCTTCCACCACCTGTTGCAGTCCGAAGGCGACGCCTACCTGATGCGCACCGTGGTGACCTTTACCACTCGCACGCTGCTGGACAACTTCCTCGCCGCCGTGCAGGTGGTGATCAACCGCCATGACATCCTGCGCACCGCCCTGCGCTGGCACGGCCTGCCGCAACCGGTGCAGGTGGTTCATCGCCGGGCCCAACTGCCGGTGATCAACCTGGAGACAGCACCCGGTGAAGACGCCCTGGAGACGTTACGCCAGCGTACCGACACCCATCATCTGCGCCTGGATCTGCAACAGGCACCGCTGATCGCCGCGCATATCACCTACGATGCCCGGCGCGAACAGTGGCTGCTGGCATTGCTCGACCACCACCTGGTCAGCGACAACGTCACCTTGCGCCTGATCATGCTGGAGATCCAGGCGGTGCTGGCCGGCCAGGCCGACAGCCTGCCGCCGTCGCAGCCCTACCGCAATTTCATCGCCCAGGCCGCCAGCGTTTCCCAAGCCGAGCATGAGGCCTACTTCCGCCGCCTGCTGGCCGATGTCGATGCCACCACCGCGCCTTATGGCGTGCTCGATGTTCGCGGCAACGGCGCCGGGATCCAGCGTGCGGTGCAGCACTTGAGCGAAGATCTCAGTGCCCGGGTCTATCGCACCGCGCGCGCCCAGGGCGTACCGACCTCGGTGCTGTTCCATGCGGCCTGGGGCCTGGTGGTCGCGGCCACCAGCGGGCGCGACGACGGGATCTTCGGTACCGTGTTGTCCGGGCGCTCCCAGGGCACCACCGGTGCCGACCATGCGCTGGGAATGTTCATCAACACCCTGCCGATGCGTATTCGCCTGCAACACCACAGCGTGGGCGATATCGTCCAGGACGCCTACCAGCAGCTCAGTGAACTCCTGACCCACGAGCAGGCGCCGTTGGCCCTGGCCCAGCGTTGCAGTGCGGTGGATGCGTCGTTGCCGTTGTTCACGGTGATCCTCAACTGCCGTCACGGCGACCTGGTGAATGCCTCCGGGGAGAACGTCGAGGACATGGGCGAGCATGAAGGTATCCACTTCATCGCCTCTGAAACCCGCACCAACTACCCGATCGAGATTGCCGTAGCGAACGTGGCCAGCGGTTTCTCCCTGACCGCGCAATCCATCAGTGGTATCGACCCGCACCGTATCGCCGCCTATCTTGGCCAGGCCGTTGCCGAGCTGGTCGAGGCGCTTGAGCAAGACCCGGCACGTCTGGCCAGCAGCCTGGACGTCGTGCCCGAAGCCGAGCGGCAACTGCTGCTCAACAGCTTCAACAACACCGCTACCGAGTTCGCGCCGGCAGAGCCGATCCATGCCCTGTTCGAAAGCCAGGTCCGTGCCAATCCCGACGCCGTGGCCCTGGTCTGCGAAGACCGCCAACTGAGCTATCGCCAGCTCAACCGCCGCGCCAACCATCTGGCCCGGCAACTGCTGGCCCTCGGTGTACGGCCGGACGAACGCGTGGCGATCTGCGCCGAACGCAGCCTGGACATGATTGTCGGCCTGCTGGGTGTGCTCAAGGCCGGCGGCGCCTATGTACCCATCGACCCGGCCCACCCTGCCGACCGCATGGCCTTCATGCTGCAGGACAGCCAGCCGCGGGCGCTGTTGACTCAGACAGCGCTCACGCTACCGGCTGGCGATACGCCGCTGTTGCTGCTCGATACCGCCGAGTCGCTACGTGCCACTGACGATGAGGCTTTCGACGCCAACCCGACGGTTCCAGGCCTGACGCCGGAAAACCTGGCCTATGTCATCTACACCTCCGGTTCCACCGGCCAGTCCAAGGGCGTGATGGTCGAGCACCGTTCGGTGTTCAACTTCTGGAACGTGCTGACCCGCACCACCCACCAGCATTGCCCGACGCCAGCTACCGTGGCGCTTAACGCCGGGTTCTTCTTCGACATGTCGATCAAGAGCATCTCGCAGCTGTTCTCCGGCCACAAGCTGGTGATCATCCCGCAACTGATCCGCGCCAGTGGCGGCGAGCTGCTGGACTTCCTTGAACAGCACCGGGTGCATGCCTTCGACTCGACCCCGTCGCAGCTCGATACCCTGCTCTCCGCCGGCCTGCTGGAACGCAGCAGCTACCAGCCGATCAGCGTGCTGCTGGGTGGCGAAGCGATCAATGCCAGCACCTGGGAAAAACTGCGCAACTGCCCGACCATCCACTTCTACAACATGTACGGCCCGACCGAGTGCACGGTGGACGCCACCATCGACCTGATCCGTGATCTCGGTGAAAAACCGAGCATCGGCCGGCCGATTGCCAATGTCCAGGTGCATGTCCTCGATGCCCGTGGCGAACCCGCACCACTGGGCGTGGCCGGGGAAATCCATATCGGCGGTGCCGGTGTGGCCCGCGGATACCTCAACCGCGACGAACTGAGCGCGGAACGTTTTATCGCCGACCGGTTCTCCGACGTCCCGAATGCTCGCCTCTACAAAACCGGCGACCTCGGCCGCTGGCTGGCCGACGGCACCCTGGAGTACCTGGGCCGTAACGACTTCCAGGTGAAGATCCGCGGTTTCCGTATCGAGCTGGGTGAAATCGAAAACGCCCTGCTGGCCGTCCCGGGTCTGCGCGAAGCGATCGTCATCTCCCGCGACGACAGCCAGGGTGATTCGGAGAACCAGCGCCTGGTCGCCTATGTCTGTGGCGAGCCGGTTCCGGCCGAACACCTGCGCAGCGAGCTGCTCAAGCACCTGCCCGAGTACATGGTGCCGAGCGCCTTCGTCCATCTGGACGCCCTGCCGCTGACCGCCAACGGCAAGCTCGACCGCCGCGCCCTGCCCGCCCCCGGCCAGGACGCCCTGGCCAGCAAGGCCTACGAGGCGCCGCAAGGCGATACCGAACTGGCCATCGCCGAGATCTGGAAAGGCTTGCTGCACCTGGATCAGGTCGGGCGCAACGACGGTTTCCTCGAACTGGGCGGCCATTCGCTGCTGGCCGTGCAGTTGCTCTCGCGGCTGCGGCGCAAGCTCGGCGCGCGAATCACCCTGCGCGAGCTGTTCGACGCACCGACCGTGCGGGGCCTGGCCTCACTGGTCAACGCCTCGGCACCGAGCGAAGCGCAATCGATTCCCCTGGCCAACCGCTCGGGCCGCCTGCCGTTGTCGTTCTCCCAGCAACGCCTGTGGTTCCTCGATCACCTGGATCACGCCGCCGGCGCCGCCTACCACTTGCCGACGGCATTGCGCCTGACCGGCACGCTGGACAAGGCCGCCTTGCACGCCACCCTGGATCGCCTGGTGGCACGCCACGAAACCCTGCGCACGCGCTTTGAACTGGTGGACGGCGAACCGCTGCAGAAAATCGCTCCGGCCGATACCCGCTTCCCGCTGGCACAAGAGGACCTGCGCGAATTGCCGAGTGATGAACGCGCGGCGACCCTGGCCCGCCTCGGTCAGGACAGTGCGACACAGTTGTTCGACCTGAGCCAGGGGCCATTGCTGCGTGGTTTGCTGCTGCAAATGGCCGACGAAGAGCACGTGCTGTTGATCACCCTGCATCACATCGTCTCCGACGGCTGGTCCAACAGTGTCCTGGCCCATGAGGTGAGCGTGCTGTACACCGCGTTCAGCCAAGGCCAAAAGGACCCGTTGCCGGCCCTGGCCCTGCAATACGTGGACTACGCCGCCTGGCAGCGCCAGTCCCTCGACGGCCCGGCGCTGCAAGCCCAGGTCGACTTCTGGCGCCAGCATCTGGAAGGTGCGCCGAGCCTGCTGAACCTGCCCCTGGATCGTCCGCGTCCGGCCATCCAGAGTTATGCCGGCGGGATCGTCAACTGCGCCTTCTCGCCGGCCTTGAGCGCCGACCTGCGCGCCTTCAGCCAGGCCCAGGGCAGCACGCTGTTCATGGTCCTGCTGGCCGGCTGGTCGGTGCTGATGAGTCATCTGAGTGGCCAGAACGATGTGGTGGTCGGTACCCCGGTGGCCAACCGTCAACGTCCGGAACTGGAGCCGTTGATCGGTTTCTTCGCCAACACCCTGGCGCTGCGCGTTGCCGGCGGAGCCGACACCCGTGTCGCCGAGCTGCTCGTGCGGATCAAGGACCTGACACTGGCGGCCTATAGCCATCAGGACCTGCCGTTCGAGCAGGTGGTCAGTGCCTTGCAGCCGACCCGCAGCATGAGCCACAGCCCGTTGTTCCAGGTGATGCTGAGCCTGGACAATACGCCGCCGGCACCGCTGCAACTGCCCGGCCTGCAGGTCGAGTCCCTGGACAGCGCGCACCGCACCACTCAGTTCGACCTGTCGTTGTCGCTGGTGGACACCGCCGATCACATCGGCGGCAGCCTGCAATACGCCAGCGACCTGTTCGACACCGCGACGGTGGAGGCCATCGCCGGGCTGTTTGCCAAGGTCCTGGAAAACCTGGTGGCCGGCGCGCAGCAGACGATCGGCCAGGTGCTGGAGAACACCCCGACACTACCGCGTGCGGCCCATGCCGAGGCAGTCCCCGCCGCCGTTGAAGCACAGCCGTCCGAGGCTCTGCCTTACGAAGCGCCCCAGGGCGATACCGAAATCGCCATCGCCAACCTCTGGAAGGACCTGTTCAAGCTGGAGAACGTCAGCCGGCATGACGACTTCTTCAGCCTCGGCGGTATTTCGCTGATGGCGGTGCAAATGGCCTCGCGCTTGCGCAAGGTGCTCGGCAAGCCGATTGCCGTGCGCGATCTGTTCGTCGAACCGACCATCGCCGGTTTCGCCCGGACCCTGGACGGCCAGACGCGCCCCGGTCAGCACAGCAATCTGGTGCCGGTACGCCGTACCGGCTCGCAACGGCCGCTGTTCCTGGTCCACCCCCTGGGCGGCGAAGTGCAATATGTCCGCGACCTGGCCCCGGTGCTTGACCCACAGGTGCCGCTCTACGGCCTGGCCGCCAGTGGCCTGGTCGCCGGCGAAACACCCTTGTTCGAAGTGCCGGCCATGGCCGCGCGTTACCTGGCGGCGATTCGCCAGGTCCAGCCACAAGGGCCTTACCGCCTCGCCGGCTGGTCGGCCGGCGGCCTGATCGCCTATGAAATGGCCCGTCAGCTGCAAGCCGGCGGCGAGCAGTTGGAGTTCCTCGGCATCATCGACGCCTCGGCCCGCCCGGCGCCGGCCGCGCCGGAGTCCTTGAGCGAAGGGCAATTCCTGATGGCCTGGCTGCCCGGGCAGGTCGATCCGGATGTGCGCCGACAACTGACCGAGCTGGCCCAAGAAGAAGCCATCGAGGCGATGCTGGCCCTGTGCATGAGCCACCGGCTGCTGCCGGAGGAGCTGCCCCAGGACGTCGATGCCGGCTTGTTGCGCAGCCACCTCGCGGTGGCCTATGCGACGCGCCTGGCCGTCGGCGCCTATGTCAGCCCGGCCACCCCGCTCAAGGTCACGCTGTTTACCGCCAGCGGGCAGGAACGCAGCGACCCGCTGCTGGGCTGGGGGGCGTTGCTCGGGACCCCGCCAAGCGTCACAGCGCTGCCCGGAACCCACAACACACTGGTCAAGGCCCCTTATGTCAGTGCGCTGGGCCAGGCGATTTCCCAGGCGCTGAAGGCAGGTGAAGTGTCATGAATCTCAGACAGGAGCGCTTTTCATTCTCAAAATGTCAGCGTCAACTAAACAGCGCCGGCTCCGCGGCGTAGGATGTCCCTGTTTTCCACTACAGACTTTTCCTACTTAACTGAGCTTAATTATCACTACTGACTGAATCGTTTTTGTGAAGGGATTCACGGGTGATACCTGAACTTCCAGGTATCAAGGCTAGAAATGGTTTGAGCGTCCCGGGGAGGCGGACGGACTTCGTACTCCCCGACGACAGGATTGCAAGCTACTTCTGATATGCAGGATCAGCATATGAACCAACAGACGAATGCCAAAGATGTAGAGAAAAGCCACATTTACCTGGAGCTGGGGAAACTGGTTTCCAGCGTCGGCAATGAAACATTCCTGACGAACATGCACCAACTGATCAACGCTTCGGTGGCGGTCAGCCGGGTTGAACTGAGCGAATGGACCGTCGACGACGCCCAATCGGCGGTTGTCGATGTCCAGTTGCTGGGCTACGCCGGTCTTGAGTTGAGCCCGCAGATGCAAGCGGTCTGCCCAACCAATGCCAAGCACCGCAACGACCATCCCTTGGTCAAGCGCGTGCTGGAAGTGGAAGACGCCCTGCTGATCCACCTCAATGCCCGGATGAAAAACGAGAAGGACAATAACTGCCTCGGCACATCCCATCAGTGCAGCCTGATTTCGCGCAAGGCCAATCGTTGCTGTGTGATTTCGCTGCACCGCCCACGGGTGGATCGCGACTTCACCCTGCAAGAGCTGTCCTTTCTGAAATACCTCTCCGAGACCTTGTTGCCCCTGACGGAGCGACATGCCCGTGCCCATCGCCAATCCAGCGCAAAAAGCCCGAGTGGGTCCAGCCCACGCAACCTGGTTGCCCTGGAACAGACGCAGTTGCAGCGCGAGTTCAACGAGCGTCTGAGTGCTTGCGAGGTCACGCTCTCGGTGCGGGAAAAAGAGGTCTGCCTGGGGCTGCTGGCCGGCGGCACCGTACCTGAGATCGCAGAAAAACTCTGCGTCAAGAACAGTTCCATCGAAACCTACCTCAAGCGTTCCGCGGCCAAGCTGGGTGTCAGCGGGCGACATGGGTTGGCCAAGTGGATGATAGGAGCATAATGAACAAATCCCTGAGCCCCTGGGTGGCCATGGCCTTTGCCCTGAGCGGCTGCTCGCTGATCCCGGACTACCAGCGCCCCGCCGCGCCAGTCGCCGCACAATACCCGCAGACACCCGCCTACGCCCCGGCTCTCTCCGGGACGATGGCCGCGGACGTGGGCTGGCGTGAGCTGTTCCGCGATCCGACGCTGCAACAACTGATCGAAAGCGCGCTGCTGAACAATCGCGACCTGCGTGTGGCGGCCCTCAATGTCCAGGCCTACCAGGCGCAATACCAGATCCAGCGCGCCGACCTGTTCCCGGCGATCAGCGCCAACGGCAGCGGCACCCGCCAGCGCCTGCCGGCCAGTCTCACGCAAACCGGCAGCGCGGTGACCAGTGGCACCTACTCGGCGACCCTGGGAATCAGCTCCTATGAACTGGACCTGTTCGGACGTATCCGCGCCCTCAGTGACCAGGCCTCGTTGACCTATCTGTCCAGCGAAGAAGCCCGGCGCAGCACCCAGTTGAGCCTGGTGGCCAGTGTCGCCAACGCCTACCTGACCTGGCGCGCCGACCAGGAACTGCTGGCCTTGACCCAGGACACCCTCAGCTCCTACGAGAAGAGCCTGCGCCTGACCGAACGCAGCCAGCAAGTCGGCACCACCTCGTCCCTGGCCCTGGCCCAGTCGCGCACCTCGGTGGAAAGCGCCAGGACCAGCCTGGCGACCTTTCAGCGCCAGGTCGCCCAGGACCTCAACAGCCTGACCTTGCTGGTGGGCACAGCGGTCGCGGACACCCCGTCCAGCCGCCCACTGGCCTCCGACTGGCTCGCCGAAGTACCGGCCGGCCTGCCTTCGGACCTGCTGCAACGGCGTCCGGACATCCTCCAGGCCGAATATCAGTTGCAGTCGGCCAATGCCAGCATCGGGGCCGCCCGCGCGGCGTTTTTCCCGAGCATCACCCTGACCGCCAACGCCGGGACTTCCAGCAATGAACTGTCCGGGCTGTTCAAGGGCGGCTCGGGAGGCTGGCTGTTTCAACCGCAGATCAATATCCCGATTTTCAACGCCGGCAGCCTGCAGGCGAGCCTGGATTACTCGAAGATCCAGAAGGACATCCGCGTCTCGCAGTACGAGAAATCGATCCAGACCGCCTTCCAGGAAGTTTCCGACGGCCTGGCGGCACGCCAGACCTACAAGAACCAATTGAAAGCGCAGAACGATCTGGTGCAGGCCAACCAGGAGTATTACCGCCTGGCGGAACGCCGCTATCGTATCGGCGTCGACAACAGCCTGACCTTTCTCGATGCCCAGCGCTCACTGTTCAGCGCCCAGCAGAGCCTGATCACCGATCGGCTGTCGCAACTGACCGCCGAGGTCAATCTCTACAAGGCCCTCGGTGGGGGTTGGACGCAGCGGACACAAAAAACCTTGTAACCTTGTGAGGTCACTGATGATGGGCACATTCGAACCTGGTTCACATGTACGCCTGCGCTCGGGCGGCAAGATAATGGTGGTCAAGCACGGCTCAACGGCCGCCCATCTCCCGGAGACCCTGCTGGTGTTGTGCGAGTACCGGGCCAAGAATCGGTTGGTGCAGGGTTTCTATTCTGCGCGGGACCTGATTCTGGCGCCCAGGGAAGCGGTGCCCAATCAAGGCTGAACACGGTCCTGTAGGAACAGGGCTTGCCCGCGAAGCTTTTGGCGGCCTCAAGTACGCCTTCGCGGGCAAGCCCTGCTCCTACAAGGTTGTGGCGTTCTCAAGATCTCATTAACTGGCCGGCATCGGTGCAGCGGCGCTCGGCACCACTTTGCGGGTCTGGGCCGCACCGGTGCTGGCAACAAAATCCCCCTGACGCAACAACACCAGCGCAATCAGCGACACCACCCCCGTGCCGACATAGAAGTACCAGGGCGAAGTAATGTCCCCGGTCAACTTGATCAGCCAGGTGGAAATCAGCGGCGCGCTGCCACCGAATACCGCCACCGGAATGTTGTACGCCACCGCGATACCGGTGGAACGGATGCGCGTGGGCAGCAGTTCGCTCATCAGTGCGTAGGTCGACGAGGCATACAGCCCGAACAGGATCGCCACCGCCATCAGCGGCCAGAAAAACGAGGCCGCCGTGGCCGTCGGCGCCGACTTGAACAGCCAGAACATCGCCAGGGTCGCCAGGCTCCCCACCACCAGCAGAAACGGCTTGCGCCCGTAGCGGTCGGTGAACGCCCCGCCGAACGGCATGACAAAGGCCGCCGAGAAGCTGGCGGTAAAGACGTAGAGCAGGGTCGTGCCGCTGTCGAACTTGAGAATGCTCGACATGTAGGTCGAGGCAAAGGTCAGTACCAGGTAGAAGATCGAGCTGTGCAGGGTGATGATAAAGAACACCAGGGCAATCGCCCGTTTCCACTGCCAGACTTCCCGCAGTGGCGCCTTCGAGGTCTGCCCGGCCTGCAGCAAGGCGATAAACTCGGGGCTGTCTTCCAGTTTCAGGCGAATGTACATCGAGATCAGGCCCAGGGGCGCCGCCATCAAAAAGGGAATGCGCCAACCCCAGTCCTGCATCAGCTCTGCGCCCAGGGTCCAGGTCATGCCGTTGGCCACCGCGCCACCGAGCAACAGGCCAAGCACCGCCGTGACCATCAGCCAGCAAGTGGCAAAGCCTCGCCGTCCTGGCCCCGCGTACTCGGAAATAAAACTGGTGATGGTGCCGATCTCGCCGCCGGCGGAAAAACCCTGCACACAACGAATCAGCACCAGCAGGATCGGCGCGGCAATCCCCAAGGTTGCATAGGTCGGCAACAACCCCAGCAGGCAGGTGGAACCGGCCATCATCACCAGCACCGTGATCAGGGTCTTGCGTCGACCGATCTTGTCCGCCAGCGGGCCGAAGAACAGTCCGCCCAACGGGCGGATGAAAAAGCTCAGGGCAAAGGCGGCGAAACTGGCGAGCAGACTGGTGGTGGGGTCGTCGGAGACGAAGAACGACCGGCCGATATAGACGGCGAGAAAGCCGTAGACGCCGTAGTCGTACCATTCGATCAGGTGGCCGGAAGTGGCACCGATAAACGCCCGGCGTCGTTGCCGGGCCGGGTCTGTGTGTTGCATTCCCATGGAAGGGACTCCTGTCTGATGGCTATCCGTAAAAGGGTTGTTCAGGGAACGAGGGTGTCATTGGCGCTGTGCTTCAACCACAGGCGCAGTTCGGTCTTGAGGACCTTGCCATAGCTGTTTCTCGGCAGATCGCTGCGAAAGACATACTTCTTCGGCTTCTTGAACGAGGCCATGCGCTCGACGAACCAGGCATTGAGCGACGACTCGTCAAGCGTCCCGGCGATGCGCGCGACGACGAACGCTACCACCGATTCACCCCAGTGTGCATCCGTTTCGCCGACCACACAGACTTCAAAGACCCCCGGGTGCTGTGCCAGCACTTCCTCGACTTCCCGGGGATAGATGTTGCTGCCGCCGGAAATGATCACATCCTTGGAGCGGTCGGTGAGCGTCAGGTAACCGGCCTCGTCGACAAAGCCCACGTCACCGGTCAGCAGCCAGCCTTCCACCAGGGTCTGGCGCGTTGCGGCCTCGTTGCGCCAGTAACCTTGCATGACGGTGGGCCCGCGCACGGCGATTTCGCCCATCTGACCAACCGGCAGCGGCCGGTGCCCGGGATCGAGGATGCGGATTTCCACGCAGGACTGGGCGCGGCCCACGGACGCGGTCAGCCTCGCCCATTCGGGGTGTTTGCGATCGGCGATCACCTGGCGGGACAAGGCACTGATGGTCATCGGGCTCTCGCCCTGGCCATAGATCTGCACCAGTCGTGGCCCGAAAGTAACGAGGGCCTCCTTCAGGTCCGCCTGGTACATGGGAGCGCCACCATAGACAATCGTCTTGATGCCCTCCCCGCTATAGCCTTGACGGCGGGCCTGCTCGACCATGCGCTTGAGCATGGTGGGCGCCGTGAACAAACTGACATTGCCCAGCCAGTTCGCCAGGCCGAACAGCTCGTCGGCCCTGAAGCCACGGGACTCAGGGACCACATGGCGCGCGCCACGGCGCACGTGGATAAAGTTGTAGAGACCGGCACCGTGGGACATCGGCGCCGCATAGACCACGGCATCCTCGGCACTGACCGGGTCCACATCCAGCGGATAGCACAGCGACATGGCCATAAGGTTGCCATGGCTCAGCATCACGCCCTTGGATCGACCGGTGGTGCCGGAGGTGTAGAACAACCAGGCCAGGTCATCGGCATGACGCAGACAAGGGGTATCCAGCGCCGTCGAAGCCACCGGCTCGAACTCGCCCATGTCTTCCCGATCCAGCTCTCGGCAACCCGGCAGCGGGATATCGGGCGCGAACACCTCGCCACCGTCAGTGAAAATCAGCCGGGCCTGGGCGTTCTCGACGATCCAGCTGACCTCGACAGGGTGCAGCTTGCAGTTGATCGGCACCGCCACGGCGCCGACCCACCAGATGGCGTAGAGCAGCTCGAGGTATTCACAGCAGTTCAGCATGAACAGGGCGACACGATCACCAGGGACGATCCCGTGCTCGTTGACCAGATACGCGGCCCGGTGCCGAACCAGGGCCACAAAGGCCCCATAGTTGGCGACCTGCCTCAGCCCCTCGAACAAGGCGGGTTGCTCCGGACAACGCAAGGCGGTGTCTTCCAGCCAGTTGGCGATATTCATGCTCAGCTCCTGCGTGCCTGAAGAACCGAAGCGTAGTTGGCGACCGCCATGCCACCCATATTGAATACCAGACCGAACTCGGGATTCTGGGCCGCGAGGCCAATCGGTTCGCCGGTCAGTTGCCGAAATGCCAGGGCATGCATCGAGACCCCGGTCGCGCCCACCGGGTGTCCCTTGGCCTTGAGTCCGCCGGACAGGTTCACCGGCAGCCGCCCACCCGGGCGCACGGTGCCGTCATCCAGGGCCCGATGCCCTTCGCCCCGGGGCGCCAGGCCCATGGCTTCGTAGATCAGCAGCTCGGCGATGGTGAAGCAGTCATGGACTTCGGCAAAGCCGAGGTCGCCGAGGGTCACACTGGCGCTGCGCAGGGCCGAGTGGATCGCCCGCTGCGGCCCTTCGAAGGCGAGGATGTCACGGCGGGCGATCGGCAGAAGATCATTGACCTGGGCGGTAGAGCGGATCCGCACCTCGCGGCGGAACTGCTGCGCGCGCCGGGACGAGGCCAGCACAATGGCCGCCGCGCCGTCGCTGATCAGCGAACAATCGGTCAGGCGCAGCGACGGCGCGACATAGGGATTGCTCCGGGAAACGTTGTTGCAGTGTTCGAAATCCATCACCCGATGCATCTGGGCCAGGGGATTGGCCATGGCATTGGCGTGGTTCTTGGACGCGATGGCGGCCATGGACGCCATGGGGCAGTGGTAACGCTGGCGGTACTGCTGCGCGGCAAGGCCGAACAGTTGCGGAAAACTCAAGCCCGCCTCCTCGCTATTGTTCTGGTACCCGGCACCGGCCAGGGCCTTGGTGACCTCGGCCGTGGAGTTGCCGGTCATCTTCTCGGCGCCCACCACCAGCACCAGCTCGGCGGAGCCCGAGAGAATCGCGTTGATCCCCGCCTGGATCGCCGCCGAGCCCGAAGCACAGGCGTTTTCACAGCGGGTGGCGGGTTTGAAGCGCAGCCCCGGGTCGGCTTGCAGCAGCAACGAGCTGGCAAAACCGTCCGGGACCAGGCCCGAATTGAAATGCCCGAGGAATAACGCATCGATCTCCGAAGCCGAGATCGCGGCATCCGTCAGCGCCTGACGGGTCACTTGAACGATCAGATCTTCCAGGGTGGAACCTTCAAGCCGGCCAAAGCGCGAGTGGCCGGCCGCAACAATGGAGACACAATCATGAATCATGGTGATTTTCTTCTTGGCATGGATCAGGCATTGCTTACAATGGCGCATCGCCGGTATCGCTCGCCAGTTAGTACAACTACCTACCTGGGTACGTAGCGATTCCGGGCCGGAAATCGCCAGTATCGGACTTACCTTGAGGCAGGATGCCAATGACCGTCTTCACACAACAACTGAAAGACCTTCAGCGCCTGGCCTTCATGGTCTCGCCCGCAGCGCAATTGATCACCGGCAATCGCCTGATGCTCGATTGCAACGAGGCCTTCCTGGAGTTGTTCGGTTACCCGCGCGAAGAGCTGCTGGGGCAGCTGACCCTGCTGATCTACCCGTCCCAGGCCGACTACAAGACCATCGGCAATCGCAGTCGCAGTTGGCTGCGCCGCAGCAAGAGCGGCTCCTACGCCGACGAACGTTTTATGCAGCACAAGAACGGCGAGGTGTTCTGGGCCAGGTCCCAGGGCTATACCCTGACTCCGGACGATCCGTTCAAGCTGATGGTCTGGCACTTCGAACGCCTGGATCGGGCACACCACGCCACGGTGGACCTCACGCCGCGGGAACGGGAAATATCGATGCATATCGTCAACGGCCTGACCTGCAAGGAAGTAGCCCGCAAGCTGGCGATTTCCCATCGGACCGTGGAAGTCCACCGTGCCCGCCTGATGAAAAAGATGCAGGCCAAGAACAGCGCGGACCTGGTGTCGAAGATCATCTTTGTCGATTGAGGCAAAAGTCCTTCGGATTTTTTTCGAAAGCGGCTCAACCAGTGGTATCAGCCCGGACCAGGCAAAGCGTATCCGGCGTATTGCTCGCGCTAAACCGGGCAGAGACTCCAGATGATGTGAACCTTCCTGGTTGGAGGCTACACGCGCTAGAAGGTGAAATGTCAGGATTCTGGCCAATCACCGTGACCGCCAACTGGCGTGTAATCTTCCGTTTCGTAGGAACGGACGTCGAATTGGTCAACTACTTGGACTACCACTGAACGGAGCTCCTTCATGGGCATGCCCCCATCAGCCCAGATCTTGCTGTAAGACTGGAGCGCGCTGGCATCAGTACTGCACGTCTCTGGCTGAGTATTCAGGCAGACGGTGGAGCATCGAGAACAGCCCACTATCGAACGTTATACCCAGGCGGGCTGATGCAAAGTTGGGGGCAACCTGCGCTCAGATCGTTCCCGGCGTTGCGGGAACGATCTGACAAAACCAGGCCCTAGCGCTTGGCCAGGTCCATGATCATGCGGCTCAGCAGATAGATCCGGGGAGACACGCTTTCCACCTCGGCGTATTCCTCGGGGGTATGGATATTACCGCCGACAATCCCGAAGCCATCCAGCGTCGGCGTGCCCACGCCCGCCGACAGGCTGGCATCCGCCGCCCCGCCGCTGCCCTCGATAGTCAGCTTGCGGCCCAGTTCACCGTAGATCCCCTGGGCGATGGTCACCAGCGCATCCGACTCGGCGGTTTCCGGCATCGGCGGCAAACCGCGCAACAGGCTGGTCTTGACCTCGGTTTCCGGAATCAGCTTGTTGGCCGAAACCCGTGCCAGGTCCTTCTCGATCCGATCGAACTCCTCCGGCAATGCCGCCCGCACATCGGCCTTGGCGGTGGCCTGGTCAGGGATCACATTGATCCGGTCCCCGGCCTTGAGCACGGTGAAGTTGATGGTGGTCTTCTTCTCTTCATCGCCCAGCTTGCTCAGTTGCAGGATCTGGTGGGCTGCTTCCATGGCCGCGTTGCGTCCCAACTCCGGTGCCACGCCGGCGTGCGCGGCCTTGCCCTTGATCTCGACTACCGCGGTGGCGCTGCCCTTGCGCCAGACCACCAGGCCATCGGCCGGACGACCGGGTTCCAGGTTCAGGGTGACGTCGTGGGCCTTGGCGGTGTTCCGGATCAGTTCGGAGGCGATCTCCGAGCCGGTTTCCTCGCTGGCGTCGAGCAGGAAGGTGATTTGCGCGTAGTCCTGGAAGTTCTGGTTCTTCAGCACTTTGAGGGCATAGATCCCGGCGACGATGCCACCCTTGTCATCCATTACGCCAGGGCCGTAGGCGCGACCGTCCTTGATCTGGAATGGACGCTCGCTTGCCGAGCCTTCCTTGAACACCGTGTCCATATGCGCCATCAACAGGATTTTGGCCTTGCCGGAGCCCTTGAAGGTAGCGAGTACGTGGCTGTTACGGGCGTGTGCGTCGGGCACCAGTTCAATGGTCGCGCCGAGTTTTTTCAGCTCATCGACAGCGATATCGCGCACCTGGGTCAGGCCCGGCTCGTAGCCCGAACCCGAATCGATATTTACCAGACGTTCCAGCAACTTCAGGGCTTCGGCCTTGTACTGTTCGGCGTCGGCCTGGATTTGTTTATGGGGTTCGGCGCTCCAGGCCGGTGCGCTGAAACCGCAGGCGAGCGCCAGGCCGAGGGTGGTCGCCAGCAAGGTGCGGGGGAGATTGAACGTCATGAACGGGTCCTTGTTTTTTATTGGAGTGTTGCGTGTTGCTTGTCTACCGGTTGCTTCATCCTCGCTACATCTTGATGCCCGTCAGGGTGTAGCACATTGGCACAGCCCAATAGCCGTCTTCATAGATGTCATAGATCTCTTCCCGGTTGGAGTGCGGGTACTCCGAGAAATGACTGATGCGCAAACCGGCACTGATCGCGCCGGTGATGATTTCAGTCAAGGTATGAGGATGCCAGTAGCTACTGATGCCGTTGGCCTCGGCTTGGCCTTCGTAGACGATGGTTTTGTCTTCAACGATTGGGCCGGTCTGGAAGTAGGAGCTGGAGATTCTCCACGGGTCGGTAGACTCGGGGTCCAGCATCTCCAGAAAGGGATGGGTTTCGTAGATCACCAGCGTGCCGCCCGGCCTGAGCGTCTTCGCTGCGTGGACGAAGAACGCCTTGATGTCTGGCATCCAGTTCAGGACGCCGATGGTGATCAGGGCGATATCGAAACTTTCGTGAAGATCGGCTGGTAACTCATGCACATCGGACTCGACGAATGTCGGTGTATGGGGAGAGCGAGCGGTCAGCTCGCGTGCCTGGTCCAGAAAGGCAGAGGCCTGGTCCAGCCCCACGACGGTTCGGGCGCCCAGGGCAAATAACGAAAGTGATTCGCGGCCATTGTTGCAGCCCAGTTGGATAACATCCTTGCCGGCGATACCGACCTCACGCAAGCGCTCGGTCAGGGTTGCATCCAGGCATGAAAAGTCCGGCATGCCGACTGATTCGAGGAGAGTCGTCCAGGCGCGGCTGGTTCTGTGGTGGTCGGCGGAGGCGTTCCAGGCGTCTCGATTGCTGCTGATGACGCTCTTGGCGGATGACATGTTCTAGTTCCCTTAGAATGATTCTTCGTCTGCAATAAATCTCGACCGGGCTGTCTTGCCTGAGTCTTACGCAATGCTCATTGCGTCTAATACAGAGTTGAACGATCTTCAAAGCGTACGTGAATTGGCGGGTACAAGGAAGGCAGCAAGATTTGCGTTGGCCTTAAACGAAAAAGAGATCAAGCAGCCAAATACTTGATCTCTCTGAGTGGGGAAACGGGAGCAGATTTATTTGCTCACAGCCTCAATCAATCGACAGTTTGTCCACTGCGTGAGGACAGCTGATTGGACGGGGCCGCACCCTCAAGCAAGGCGTCCACCACTGCACGCGCCACCTCCACCGAATGCAGCATGCCCCAGAACAACGCCCGCTCGACGGGGTTGGTATGCAGGCTGATTTCGTCGCCATTGAGCTCCGCCGTTTCGAGCAGATTGGAAACGTAGGTCAGTGCGTCCTGGGCGTTGATGCCTGGTTGGATGGCGAACAGCGTAGGCTTGTACGGGGCTTCGGGGGTGACGGGTTTGGAGCAGGTGAACGCGAGGGTATCGAGCAACCGGGGTGTGCTTGCCGGGGCCGGCTCGGGTTCGTTGGAAAGTTTGCGCAGGTACATCGCCCTGTCGGCGGTACTGAGGGTTTTGCGAACACCCGGCGGATCTGGAGTGATTTTCTTGGTCA
This sequence comes from Pseudomonas gingeri, assembly GCF_013385425.1. Taxonomy (GTDB): domain Bacteria; phylum Pseudomonadota; class Gammaproteobacteria; order Pseudomonadales; family Pseudomonadaceae; genus Aquipseudomonas; species Aquipseudomonas gingeri_D. Next base: position 181,063 of record NZ_JACAQA010000007.1, read on the forward strand.
CGGTAAAGCTCCTCTGTTAAGAAAAGGAACTCGTCACCCCACGCTGCAAAACGAAAGGTGGCAAGCTGTACACAGGTTTGCAGACCGGAACAGAGGACCGGCAGGCCGAAGCCTCCTGCGCACAGCTCGCCATAACGCGAGCACAAAAACCGCTTTCGCGGCGCTGTGCGCCTCTGTAGTTCCGGGCTGCAAAACCCGAGTCGCTGAATTTGCAGCGACAGCCGAACTGTAGCCCTGGGGTTTGGCGCACGCAATATTCTCCCATGCCTGTAGCGCGTGGGAAATATGAGTTTTTTCGGCAGTCCATTTCGCGTATTGATTGAGCGCTACTGAGCCGCGCGCTAAAGCGAAGACCCAAGCCTTACCCCATACTGATGAAAACACGTCGATCAGCAACGGAGGATGTCAGGAAAGCAGGCATCCGAAGAGAGTTAAGTGCCAATCAAATGCGTCCCCTTTTCCGAGGTACATCTGCGAGGCGGGATAAGCGCTTGATTGAATCGCTCCCGCACTGCACGCGGGAGCGACCGGAACCTTACTGAGCCTGGATCAACTTGCTTTCGCTGACACCGGCACGGCCGGTTTTGTCGTCGACAACTTGCAGGTTGTTGCGGGCCTTGATGAAACCTACTTTCACTTCCTGCCAGACAAAATAGTTCTTGCCGGCTTCAGCCGTAAGTTTCAACTCGGAATCGTTTTCTGCCGAAGACACCAACGTCTGCTGGCCCGCCGGGACAGAGAGCATCAGGTAAGACTTGGCAACGGTCTGCCCTACTGGCTTGCCGTTGAGCGCGACGGGCATTTTCACGCCGGCGCCCATGCTTTCGTTGCGATAAACGTAGATGTTGGCTTTGTCGGGGCTGACCTGAAACGTCTTGGCTTGAGCGTCCTGGTTGTCGTCAGCCATTTTTACCGAAGCGCAGCCAGCGGTAAGGGCGGTCAGTGCCAGCAAAGCGGTGAAGGTGAACTGCTTGAACATTGTGTATCTCCATTTTTTGATGAGTCCAACGAACCGTTATCGGCAGCGCTCGACAAAAGGCAATGAGCCATCATTGAAAAAACGGAAATAATTTCATCAGCGTGTGATGCCAGTGCCGCTAAGGAAACTCCGAACAAGCCCCCAAACGTGCTGAAATACAGTCTCATCAGCAGAGTCTGCTCATCGCCTCCTTTACCGCGAAAACGTCCCAACGAGGCATCCAAAACAGCACCGCTGGCGAGACAAACGATTCCCACCAACCGGCAGATGGGAAAGCCCAGCCCGGCTTTTTGCCCACGAGAGCACTGCGACTCAGTTGGGGAAGGCACTCATGAAGATGCCCCAGCATATCGTCCAAAGGCAGCATTGTCCGCCGACGGAACTCAACCACCATCTGTTCTTCACTCGGTGTCAGCTTTGCGCTACGCGGCCGGGCAGGCCCCATTCGCGAGTCCTTGGTTGTTGACCGTGAGCGCCATTTGGCTACGGTCTTTACGTTCAATCTGTAACGGGCTGCAAGCTTGCGATTCGACTCTTGCGACGCTTGGAGCTCGGCTCGAATTCGCGGCGTTGTCCGGGCTGAACCATGAAGACGTCCTTCCATAATGCATCCTCTTGCTCGGTGGTTAAGGATGCACCATGACTCTCCGAGACTGAACACCTAGTTATTGACACCCTTCAAAAATAAATTTGCCGCTTTTAGTTTTCTAGATTACCAGTCAGATACTGAGAAGCTTGGCGTCATACCAGACATCCTCGTACTGTTCCGTGATGAGAAATCTTGATCCAGGTGGGAGGCCCAAGTACGGAAGCAATAGTGGCTCCCAGCTTTCAACATGCGAAACATGTAAAGGAACAAAAAAATCTGAAGCTTCAGAAAATACTTCTCCAGCCCATATATACCAGCCGCACGTTCCTGATTCAGGCTTTATACGCATACCATTCAAAGGACGCAACCTATCCTTAACATTAAGGGATATCCCAATTTTATGATTCGGATCACACTCAAAAAAGTCCATATCCAGTCTCAAGCAAACTGCCTGCTGGCTTTCTTGCATGTTATCCTCACTCCATCATTATGGACTACTTGACCGTACTCAATAGCTCAGCCTGGAGTTTCCCCACTAACTCATCCGTATAATCGTAAGGGCTTTTCTGGGTTATGACAACTCGCCAAAAATCAGAGCCAGACTGAACAATCTCAACTTTAAGCCGAATACGGCCATCTTTAACCATTCGACCATAACCTTGCCAGTATTGACGCCCCGCTCTCTCAAAAAAGCGTCCCCTGTCCGAGAAGCGCATATTGGCAGCCGTATTTTCCTGAAAGGCATGTACATATTCATCCAGGGCATCACCTGTCTGCTGCATAGCAAAAACAATTTGAGCACCGCCGACCCTCTCGGAGAATACATATACTTGCTGACCGTCGCTATTTACTTTTACTGAAAATTCCCACCAAGGCTCAATACTTGCGTTAAGATGGGTCAGTGGATTCTCCCAAGCGTAGTTATTTTTTTGCATGAGGTACTGTACCCACTCACGCTGAGTCGTCGGACTCAGGGAACTTAATACTGAGAAACCTCCTAAAACCCCCATGAAGACGATACCAGAAGCGATTTTACGCACACGACTTAAAGGCCTTGAACGCACCCAAAAATTCAAGGATTCGTCATAACTCGCGCGCCGCCCACTTCCCAGTAGGAACGCCTGATTCGCCATTGTTAATAAATTGAAAATAGGCAGTCCGAAAGCGAGCCCGCTCGCCCACACCAGAGAGTTCCGATGGAGGTATTGAAAAAAACCCAATGGCTTCGCATCTGACGTTTCAATTTTCAGCCTGAACAACGCCTTACAGGGTGTATTCCCGGCGATCCGATACAACAAGGCATCTAATATAAGTGCAACCGGGAGACATAAGACGTAGTGCACCTCAGCGGCCCCTGGTTTATGAGCCCAGTCAAAGATACCAGGAAAATATTTACCGACTAAAAAACCCGACACTACGGCGACGAGCACCAATTCCCAGCACATATCAAAAATACGAGCGAAAAACCGAGGCCAGCGACTCGCGGAAGTATCACTGGTCCTGCCGGGGTCGCTGCTACCTAGTGGAGATGGAGAGACGCCGCACGGCTCCGCCACTTTATCCAGAGGCCGCCAAGGATCCATGCTTTCGTTCCACAGAATGGTTCTGCAACCCCCTTCCATGGTGTGCGACAGCCCCGGGGTATTCGGCGCGACGATATTGAGCATGGGCATGCCATTACCCGCTTGGCCCAGGAAGACAAACTGACGAACATCCATGTCGAGATCTCGATACATCGCAGGCGACAAGGCGCCCTTCAGATAGCGCTATGCCATCACCCGGCGGCGATACTAGGACGCCAATCCAATGGCGTCAATTTGTCCAATATTAAATATCTTCAAAACATTTCAAAGCGTTGCGCTGGCCGGCAAGGCCATTTCGCCAGAATGTAGGGTAATTCATTGATAAGTATCGATTTCAATACCAAACTAGGCCGACCTCTCGCCCACCGCCTGGTCAAGCCGCCGCCATTGCCTGCGTCAAGGAATCCGCGCATGTCCACACTTGAAATCATCGCCGTCCTGGTTAATGTCCTCGGCGTCTGGCTGACCGCCCGGCGTATTCGCTGGTGCTGGCCGGTCGGTGTCGTTGCCGTGCTGCTCTACGCCTGGATCTTCTACGACGCCAAACTGTATTCCGATACATTGCTGCAAGGCATCTTCGCCGTGTTGCAGGGTTATGGCTGGTGGCGCTGGAGCCAGGGTGGGCTGAGCGAGGGCAAGGTCCATGTGGCCCGGTTGTCCTTGCGCGAAGGCTTGCTCGGCCTGCTCTGTGGAGCCGTGGGCGCGGTGCTGCTGGGGGGACTGATGGTCCGCTTTACCGATGCGGCGGTGCCGTGGGTCGACGCCTCGCTCACCGCCTTCAGCCTGGTGGCCAGTGTCTGGGCGGCGCGCAAGTATGTCGCCAGCTGGTGGCTGTGGATCGTGCTGGACGTGATCTACGTCGGCCTGTTCCTGTTCAAGGACCTGCAACTGACGGCCGCGCTGTACGCCGGCTTCGTGGTGCTGGCGATCTATGGCCTGCGGGCCTGGCAGCAGGACCTGAAGTCCCAGGAACAGCCAGGGCCGGTGGACTCGACGAGCGGCGAGCTGATTCGTTAGTGTAGAGCCCCAGCGCCGCACGCCGAGAACCGAATGCCTCCAGGGCCGCCTGCTGCGCGAGCGTTTTTCGCGGGTGCAGTCGCGTTGCGAGCTGGAGATGCATATCGGCACGGTCAACGAGGAACAGGCGCAGTTGCTGCAACTGTCGGTGGGTTCCACCAGCGTCTACCTGGAGCGGCTGAACTTCGGCGAAGCGAACCAGCCGGTGGAGTTCGACCAGGAATTCTGGCGACCCGATGCGTTGTCGATCGTGATGGAGACACGGTATCCGGGGACAGGCGCTTGAATCCCTCTATTACAAAGGCTCAGTGCACTGGACAACAGTTCTCCGGCCTGCCGCTGACGCCCTAAAGTTATTTGTGTCGTCGTCGATACACTCCTGTACATAGAATAATTCTCTTGCCCCAGGAGGTTCCATGACAGGGATATCGTCGATCAATGTTTTGACGCTGAACCCTTCCCAGCTTGTCGGTAATACGCCGGCTGGCGCCCAGCCTGTCGAAACAACCGCGGCTGTTTCCGCACCGGCGTCCACCGTGCTTCTCGGCCAGAACAACGTGGTCGAAATCAATACCTACAATGCCCGTGGAACCTTGCCTAACGCCGCGCAGGCACCTACCTGGGAAAGCAGCCCGCTGGACAAGGTGTCGTTCACGATGGGCGGCAACCTCAGCAATAGCTCCAACTCCAACGCCGCCCGCTTTGCCGGCTTGGGTGCCGCGCTGATGTCACAGTTGGCCGACGGCAAAAAGAACATCTCGCAATCGGTTGTCCAGCAGTCCGACATCAGACCGCTCAACGCCGCCGGGATCGCCGCTGCACAGTCCAAGCTGCACAGCAGCAATGCCGACAGCACGATCAGCCTGACCCTCAAGACCGCCAGCGGTAAAACCGTGACCTTGAGCCTGGCGAACCAGGACGATGGAATGGCCGTGCAGGCCCAGGTGGAAGGCGGCGACCTCACGGCTGAAGAGAGTGCGGCCCTGGCCAAGATGGCCAAAGGTTTCCAGGCGGCAATCGACGGTTTGACCGCCGAGCCGCCTCAATTGAAGCTGGATGCCCTGACCCAGTTCGACTCGAAGGTATTTTCCTCGGTCGACCTGAGCACCAAGCTCAAGATTGACGACAAAAACAACCAGACCCTCGAGTTCCATGCCGACAGCCAGAAACGCTCGGTCAGCATGAGCGGCCCTTCAGGTGATCTGCAACTGTCCGTGGACCTGAAGAGCCAGGCGATTCTCGGCAATCCCATCCAACAGGCCAAGGCCCTGCAGAGCTACCTCAAGCAGATTGATGCCGCAGCCGCCCGAGGTCACGCGGATCGCGACATGATGTCGATGTTCAAGGATGCGTTCTCCTCCCTGAACAGCAACTATCCCGTCACCAGTGCGACCTCCACGCCGGCAGCCGTCGATCCACTCGCCCCCACCAATCTGGATCGCAAGCTGTTGACCGGCCTGGCGGATTTCTCCGCGTCGATGACGCAGGCAAGCCAGGCGAGCAACCCGATGCGTCCCAGCGAGCGGGATACCTTTGCTTATAACCTGTCCCAGACCACTCAACTCAAGGGCAATGATTCGCAGAATCGCTCCATTGAGCAGGACCAGCAATCGAACCTGACCGCCAGCTATCACCAGGCGCTGTCCGCGGGCCAGAAGCTGAAGCTGAGCAGCAACGCGGACTCGCAGAACTACCTGTTCTACCAGATCAGCGACAACGCCAGCAGCCAGACCAATATCGCTTACAAAGACGGTAAGTTGACCAATGCGGCGGTGACCCAGTCGGCCAGCCAATCCACAAATATCTTCAAATACGTGATGGGGCACCTGGTGGATCACACCTCAACCCCCGTCAACACATCGAAAACCCAGAGTTTCATGGCCGTGCTGGAACGGGCGTTGCACCCGGACAAGACGGACAAGACGCCAGAGGGCGCCGCGCGCTTGAAGGAACTCCTGGACGGTCTCCAGGACAAGGTACTGCTGGATTCGTACCCGAAAAAACTCAACAGCTGATCCAGGGGGTCAGCTTGACCCCTGTCACCTGGGCAAGAGGGCGGGTATTTACCCGCCCTCTTGCCGTGGATTTACCCGCGATACTCCTGACCCGTCCTCGGTGGTAAGGTTGGGGCATATAGATGCCGCCCCCCTCAATCCGGATATCCGAATATGAAAAACTTCGCGTTCAAAGCAGCCATGCCCGCTGTGTTGATGCTGGCCGTCCTCAGCGCTTCCTTCTCGGCACCGACGATGGCAGCGAGAAGCTCTGACGCTGTCTCCCAAACGGCCGCCCGTCACGCCAAAAAATACGAAGACCTGGTAGAGAAGCGGATCAACGAACTGCGCGCCAAACTGAAGATCACCGACAAGCAGTCCGCCCAGTGGGACGCCTATGCGAAAACCATGCGTGACAATGCACACGGTACCGACAAGGCCTACCTGGATCAGGCGCAGAAGCTGCCCTCATTAAATGCCGATGAGGCGATGCAGTCCTATGCCAGGCTGGCACAGATGCACGCGGACAATCTGCACAAGCTTGCCACTTCGTTCAGCGCGCTGTACGGCACGCTGTCCGCCGACCAGAAAAAAACCGCCGATAAACTGTTTCGCAGCGAGCGCGGGGAGCGGCACGAAGTCGCGGATAGATTTCATTGATGCGCAAAGAGTCCCAGTGGACACCGAGCATGTTGGCGATCAACCACTCATGTGTGCCGAGCGCTTTGAGCGAGGGTAACGTCGCAATCCAGCCGTTCACGCAAGAACTCGATCAGCGCCCGCACCGGTCGAGAGCCCTGGCGATGCTGCGGATAAACTGCCGATAACGCCAACGGTTCAGGACAGAAGTCAGCCAGTACCGGCACCAGCCGCCCATCCTTCAAGGCCGAATCGACAATGAAGGTCGGCAAATAGGTAATACCCATGCCGGCGATGGCGGCGTCCTTGAGCAACTCACCATTGTTGACCCGCATCCGTCCCGTGACATTGACGATCAATGGCTTGCCCTGCCCTTCGAAACGCCATTGCACCTGGCGGCCATGGCCGTAAGGCAGGCAGTCATGGGCCTGCACATCCTCGGGTTTGACCGGGGTGCCGCGCTCGGCCAGGTAAGCGGGACTGGCGCAATACACCCGCTGGATGGACCCGATACGCCGGGCAATCAGCGTCGAGTCTTCCAGCACCCCGATGCGCAATGCCAGGTCGTAGCCCTCACCGAGTAAATCTACCGGTCGGTCGCTGAGATCCACTTCAACCGTGACGTCGCAATAGCGCTGCAAGAAAGCCGGCAACACCTCGCTCAAATGCGCCATCGCAAACGACAGTGGAGCGCTCAGGCGAACAGTGCCACGGGGCTCTACCGTCTGACCGGCGATGCCCTGCTCCACTTGCTCGACCTCACTGAGCAGGCGCAAAGCCGACTCGTAATAACTCTGCCCCAGGGGCGTCATGTCCAGCCGCCGGGTCGAGCGATTGATCAGTCGCACGCCCAGACGTTCCTCCAGTTGCATCAGACGCCGGCTGACAAACTGCTTGGACAGGCCCAACTGATCCGCCGCTGCGGTGAAGCTGCCGGAGTCCATGACCTGGCAAAAAATACGCATATCTTCGAACGGGTTCATTGTCACTCTCTGGTTGACAGCCAAACACGTTATAGCGACTTTTTCCTTTTCTGACAGCCCATTAATCGGTGATGAGGCCTTGATTGAAAGGCCCGCTGGGTGACTGCAGAAACGTTGATCAAAAAAATGCCCGCACAGTGGCGGGCATTCATTCGAACCAGCAGTGCACCAGAACTTATCTGGAGGTCAGGGCCGAATAGCTGTTCATCAAGTTGCGATAATTCGGAATGCGCGGCGACAACAGGTTCGCCAGGCCTTCCATGTCGTTGCGCCAGTCGCCTTGCAGCTCGCAGGCTACCGAGAACCAGTTCACCAGTTGCGCACCCGCCGCCGTCATCCGTGCCCATGCCGCCTGCTGCACGGTTTCGTTGAAGGTGCCCGACGCGTCGGTGACCACAAACACTTCAAAGCCTTCCGCCAGGGCAGACAAGGTCGGGAACGCCACGCACACGTCGGTCACCACGCCGGCAATGATCAGTTGCTTGCGACCGGTCGCCTTTACCGCCTTGACGAAATCGGCGTTGTCCCAGGCATTGATCTGGCCAGGGCGTGGAATGTACGGCGCATCCGGGAAGAGCTCCTTGAGCTCCGGCACCATCGGGCCGTTCGGGCCGTTTTCAAAGCTGGTGGTCAGGATGGTCGGCAATTTGAAGAACTTGGCCAGGTCTGCCAGCGCCAGTACGTTGTTCTTGAATTCGTTGGGTGAGAAATCCTGCACCAGCGAGATCAGCCCGGTCTGGTGATCGACCAACAGCACAACGGCATCATCTTTGTTCAGACGTTTGTACGGAACGTTGCTCATGTAAAACTCCTTGGTGGATGGATATTGCACAGGGATGCCGACGGCTTTGGCCGGCATTTTTTTTGATCGTCAGAAAGCAAAACACGAGCAGCCGAACGCGCCCCAGAACCCCTGGAAGTCACTGACCGGTGCGTTCGACAGACGCGCCCGCTCATGGCTGTGGGAGTGAACGGCACAGGGTCCGCTGCAATGGTGAACCTGAGCCTGCATCGGCGACGTCGGGCGCCAATGACCAGGAACCTTGGCTACCGGCGACCAGTCCGGCAGCACTGGCACGCTGGCTGGCCCGAGTTTTTCGAAGTCCCCGGCGGCATACACCACCTTGCCGCCGACCACGGTCAGCAGCGACTCGATCCACTTGATGGCCTCTTCTTCGACCTGGAAGAAATCCGCGGTCAGGGCGACAACGTCTGCCAGTTGCCCGACCTTGATCTGGCCTTTCTTGCCCTGCTCGGAAGAGAACCAGGCGCTGCCATGGGTGAAGAGCTCCAGTGCGGTCTGCCGGGAAAGCCCTTCGCGGTGCAATTCCATGCCGCCCACGGTACGCCCGCTGACCATCCAGTACAGTGAGGTCCACGGGTTGTAGCTGGAAACCCGCGTGGCATCGGTGCCCGCGCCGACAGGGACACCCTCGGCCAGCATCCGTTTGATCGGCGGCGTGGCTTCGGCAGCCTTGGCGCCATAACGCTCGACGAAGTATTCGCCCTGGAACGCCATGCGGTCCTGAATCGCAATACCGCCGCCCAACGCCCTCACCCGTTCGATGTTCTGCGGGGTAATGGTTTCAGCGTGATCGAAGAACCAGGGCAAGCCATTGAATGGAATGTCGCGATTGACCTTCTCGAACACATCGAGCATGCGGCTGATGGATTCGTTGTACGTCGCATGCAAACGGAACGGCCAACGTTGCTCCACCAGATGGCGCACAACCGGTTCCAGCTCTTCTTCCATGGTCTGCGGCAGGTCCGGACGCGGTTCGAGGAAGTCTTCGAAGTCGGCGGCGGAGAACACCAGCATCTCCCCGGCACCGTTGTGCCGCAAGTAGTCGTCGCCCTGGTGCAAGGTGACGCTGCCGGTCCAGTTCTTGAAATCGCTCAGTTCTTCCTTGGGCTTTTGGGTGAACAGGTTGTAGGCGATGCGAATGGTCAGTTGCTGGTCCTTGGCCAACTGCTCGATCACCGCGTAGTCATCCGGGTAATTCTGGAAACCACCACCGGCATCGATAGCGCTGGTCAGGCCGAGACGGTTGAGTTCACGCATGAACTGGCGAGTCGAGTTGACCTGATACTCCAGGGGCAGCTTCGGTCCCTTGGCCAGGGTCGAGTAAAGAATCATCGCATTGGGTCGCGCCACCAACATGCCCGTCGGGTCGCCTTTGGCATCGCGGACAATCTCGCCGCCCGGCGGGTTCGGCGTATCACGGGTGTAGCCGGCGACCCGCAGCGCAGCGCGATTGAGCAAGGCGCGGTCGTACAAGTGCAAGACGAATACCGGTGTGTCCGGTGCGGCCTGGTTGAGTTCTTCCAGGGTCGGCATACGCTTTTCGGCAAACTGGAATTCGTTCCAGCCGCCCACCACCCTCACCCATTGCGGCGTCGGCGTACGGTCGGCCTGCTCCTTGAGCATGCGCAGGGCATCGGCCAGGGAAGGCACACCCTCCCAGCGCAGCTCCAGGTTGTAGTTCAAGCCACCACGGATCAGGTGCAGGTGCGAGTCGTTGAGGCCAGGGATGACGCAACGGCCCTTGAGGTCGATGACCTGGGTACTCGAACCGCGCAAGGCCATGGCTTCGGCATCCGTGCCCACCACCACAAAGCGGCCATCGTGGATCGCCACCGCACTGGCGAGGGGCTTGGCACGGTCAACCGTGTGGAATTGACCATTGAACAAAATCAGATCGGCGTTCATCGCGTTTCCTCGGACAAAGTGGAATGAGACGGGGCGGCAGTCAACCAGGGGGCAAACAGTCGGGTCGCCAGGGGCATGAACAGGTACACCACCGAGAGCACGATGGTCAGGGTGATCAGGAAGGTGGAGATCAGGTAATTGGAGAGGAACGCGTCGAGCCGCAGTACCGGTCCCCAGATCAGCGGCACCAGCAGGGTGTGCGGCAGGATCACCATCAATGTCAGCACCGCCTGCTTCCAACGCGGGGGTGGCGAGGTGGCATCCGCCGGCGGTGAAAACCAGAACGCATTGACTGGATGGACCTCGGTCCGATCACCGTCGGCGAGCATCGGGGCGGCTTCGTTGACCAGCTCCAGCCGCTGAGGCGAATCAAGCCAGCGCTGCATCGCCTCGGTGGAGCAGAAGCGCAGCACGCAGGTGAACAGGTCGAGACCGGCACTTCTGCCACGAATCACGTCCACGCCCAAATGCCCCTCGCGCTGCCCGGCAATGCCGACAATACGCCGTAGCCAAGCTTCATAGGGGGCCTCAAAGCCGACCTTGACCCGGTGTTTGACGATCAGTGTCACGACTTCATCAGCCCCCCGCGCCGGGCGACCGACGGGATCGAGGCGATTGGAATCAGGCATGATACGAAGCTCCGGTGAGAGGATCAGGGATGTTCAACGGTTCAGACATGTACTGGCTGATCCGCGAACGTAACCAGCGCTCCGCCGGATCGTTGTCGTGCACGCCACTCCAGGCCATCGACAGTTGCGCCGCCTCGATGGGGAACGGCGGTTCTTCCGCTCTCAAGGCACCGCCTTCAACCAACGCGCAAGCCGCGTAGTCGGGCACCGTGGCGATCATTTCGGTACCGGCGAGCATCGCCCGCAAGCCACTGAACTGCGGAACCCCCAGCACCACGCGCCGGGTACGGCCGACCTTGGCCAGGTCGAGATCGATGTTGCCGCTCAGGTCGCCGGAAAACGACACCATGGCGTGGGGTCGCTGACAGTATTCATCGAGCGTCAGCTGACCGGGGCGATTGTCACCGCGCAACACTTTGCAGGCGATATCACGCAGCCTCTTGCGCTTGGCGTTGGCCGGCAACTCGGTGGTGTAACTGACCCCGACGGAGATTTCCCCGGATGCCAGCAAAGCCGGCATCAACAGATAATTGGCCCGACGCACCACCACAACGACCGCCGGCGCCTCCTCCTGCAACTGCCGGAGCAATGGCGGAAACAAACCGAACTCGGCATCGTCCGAAAGGCCGATGCGAAACACCTCGCAGCTGGTTGCCGGGTCAAACGCCTTGGCCCGGCTGACCGCCCCCGAAATGGTGTCCATCGCCGGTTGCAGCTCTTTGAGGATCGCCAACGCCCGCGCCGTCGGCTCCATCCCACGACCGTTGCGCAGCAGCAGCGGGTCGTCGAACAGATCCCGCAGGCGTCCCAGCGCGGCGCTCACGGCCGGCTGCCCCATGAACAGTTTTTCAGCCACTCGGGTCAGGTTCTTTTCGAACATCAGGGCCTCGAAAATCACCAACAGGTTCATGTCGACGCGACGCAGATCGTTACGGTTCATCAGTACGCGCTCACAAGCAATCAACCCTTGAGGAACGCCAGCAGATCGGCGTTGAGTTGATCCTTGTGGGTGTCGGTCAGACCATGGGGGGCACCGGGATAGACCAACAGCTTCGAGCCTTTGATCAGTTTGGCCGAGGCGATGCCGGCGGCCTCGATCGGCACGATCTGATCAGCGTCGCCATGCACCACCAGGGTCGGCACGTCGAACTTCTTCAGGTCTTCGGTGAAATCGGTCTCCGAGAACGCCTTGATGCAGTCATAGGCATTTTTGTGGCCGGCCATCATGCCTTGCATCCAGAACCAGTCGATCATGCCCTGCGAAGGTTGGGCACCCGGCTTGTTGAAACCAAAGAACGGCCCGCTGGCGACATCCTTGTACAACTGCGAACGGTCGGCCAGGGAGCCCTGGCGCAGGCCGTCGAACACCTCGATCGGCAAACCGCCCGGGTTGGCTTCGGTCTTGAGCATCAGCGGTGGCACCGAAGAAATCAGTCCCGCTTTGGCGACCCGTCCGGTACCGTGACGACCGATGTAGCGCGCCACTTCGCCACCGCCGGTGGAGAAACCGAACAGCACCACGTTATTCAGGTCCAGCAACTCGATCAATTGGGCCAGGTCGTCGGCGTAGGTGTCCATTTCATTGCCAAACCAGGGTTGGCTGGAGCGGCCATGGCCACGACGGTCATGAGCGATAACCCGATACCCCCTGGAGGCCAGGAAGATCATCTGCGCCTCCCAGCTGTCGGCATTCAGCGGCCAGCCGTGGCTGAAGACGATGGGCTGACCGGTACCCCAGTCCTTGTAGTAGATCTCGGTACCGTCACGGGTGGTAAATGTGCTCATGGCGATTGCTCCTCGGGGTTGTCGTTGCAAGAAGGCTGAGCTTTGCGTTGAACTTGAAGGATTGGATTTTTGAACGTAGAACGGGCACAGGACGAGTTAAACGTTGTTAATTTTCCAGAGGAGTAATCTGTTGGCCCTTCCCCCCGCGCAGGCCGTGCTTTTCGGCCCCTACCGGATCTACCCCGGACAACGCCTGGTCATGGAGGGCGATCAGCGCCTGCGCCTGGGGCGGCTCGCCCTGGACATTCTGTTGATCCTGCTGGAGCACGCCGGGAATGTGGTCAGCAAGCAGCAATTGATCGCCCGAGTCTGGCCCAGAAGCGTTGTCGAAGACACCAATCTGCGCGTGCACATCGCCGCACTGCGCAAAGCCCTCGGCGACGGCCAGGCTGGCCAGCGCTACATCATCACGGTCGCTCAGCGTGGCTACAGCTTTGTCGCGCCCGTCTCTCTCGAGACTATCGAGCAAAGCCCCGGGAGCGCCTCGGACGAGCCGAAGGGTCATAACCTGCCGATACGTCGCACCCGCATGATCGGGCGTCACGCCTTGCTGGACAGCCTCGTGACACAACTGCCCGACCTGCGCTTCATCACCCTGGTCGGCCCCGGTGGCATCGGCAAGACCACCGTGGCGCTGCGCGTTGCCGAACAGCTGATCGGTCACTACCGCGACGGCATTCGACTGTTGGACCTGGCCCCTATCCACGACCCGCGGATGATCAGCGCTCATCTGGCAACGCTGCTGGACCTGGCGCTGCATGACGGCGAGCCGATGAACTGCCTGGCGACGTGCCTGCGCGAGCGGCAGATGTTGCTGGTCATCGACAACTGCGAACACCTGGTCGATGCCATCGCGTTGCTTTGCGAAAGCATCCTGCGCGCGGCGCCACAGGTGCATATCCTGGCCACCAGCCGCGAGAGCCTGCGGGCCGAAGGCGAATTCGTGCAACGCCTGGAGTCGCTGGACTGCCCGCCACCCATCGCCACGCTCAACCGCACTCAGGCCTTGGGCTTTTCGGCTTTGCAATTGTTCGTCGAGCGGGCGATGGCCAGCCACGACAGTTTTGAATTGGCCGACCACGAGTTGCCGATGGCGATCGAAGTCTGCCGGCGCCTGGACGGTATTCCCTTGGCGATCGAGCTGGCGGCGGCGCAAGTGGCCAACCTGGGGATCGAGGGATTGCTGACGCAACTGCAAGGCAGTTTTCGCCTGCTGACCCAGGGCTCCCATACGACACTGGGCCGTCATCAGACCTTGCGTGCCACACTGGATTGGAGCTTCGAACTGCTCAATGCCTGCGAGCAGGCCTGTCTGCGCCGGCTGGGCATCTTCAGGGGAGGATTCACCCTGGCATCGGCGGCGGCGGTGATCGTCGGCGAACATATCGCTCCCGACCGGGTTTTTGCCTCGATCACCCAACTGGTGGCCAAGTCCCTGCTGAACGTGGAAGTCGGTGACGAGGAGGTGTTTTATCGCCTGCTGGACACCACCCGCAGCTACGCCCTGGAAAAACTCGACCAGGCCGCCGAGCTGGCGGAGGTCCGCGAGCGTCACGCCGAACGTTGCCTGGCCTTGATGCACCAGGCTCAAGAGGACTGGGAACTGACCCTGTCCGAGCTATGGATCGAACGTTACGCCCGAGGCCTGGAAGACATCCGCGCGACACTCGACTGGGGCTTGAAGGGCGATGGTCCGTCTTTGTTGGCAATCCGTTTGACAGCCGCCTCGACGCCGCTGTGGCAGGAACTGTCGCTACTCAAGGAACACGGAGGGTATGTACGCAAGGCTCTGGCACGGCTGGAGGCGGCCGCGCAACCCTGCCCTCGCTTGACCATGGCCCTCAAGCTCGCCCTCGGCAGCTCCTGCTACCACGCCCAGGGCGGGACCGCCGAAACGGTCGACGCCTTCGTGAGCGCCCACGCCCTGGCCGAAAGCTGCGCCGATGTGGCCGGCCAGCTCCGGGCGGTATCCGGGCATATGGCGGTCAACCTCAGTTGCGGCCACTACCAACAGGCCCTGGAGCAAAGCCGGCAGTTCGACCGCTTGGGTCTGCTCGGCAACGGGACCGCCGCGATGTCCCTCAGCACCCATCGCTTGCGGGTGCTGGCCCTGCACTTTGCCGGGGACCAGCCACAAGCGCGGGAGAATGCCGAGCAAGTCATCCAGCGCATGACCCAGAGCGGCCACCTCAATCGCTTTACCCGCGGCTTTGGCGTGCAATACGACCAGAGCGTCGCCGCCCTGACGATCCTGGCGCGGATCCTCTGGCTGCAAGGCCATCCGGAAAAAGCCTGGCACACGGCTCGCCAGGCCCTGGATATCGCGATCCAGATCAACCACGGCACCTCCATCTGCTACACCCTGGCGCTGTCCGGCTGCCTGATCGCCCACTACAACGGCGACACCGGGACGGCCCGTGAACTGTTGCGCCAGTTGCTGGAGCAGGCACAGAAGCACTCGGTGCTGCTGTTCTACACCTGGGCCCGGCGCTATGCCCAGGTGATCGATAGCGGCGCTGAGTACTCGTCGCCGCCACCCGGCACCGGGCTGATCAAGGACATCATGGTGACCCTGGACACCGGCTTTCTCGATGACGCCTTGCTGGAACGCGCCGAAACCGGCATGGCCGGCTGGAGTACGGCGGAAATCCTTCGAGCCAGGGCCAATACGCTGCTGACAGCCAACCGCACGAACGCGGCCGAGACGGTTCTGCTCAAGGCGCTGGCCGTAGCAAAAGCCCAGGGTGCACTGGCCTGGGAGCTACGTAGCGCCACCTCACTGGCACAGCTTTGGCAGCGCCAGGGTCACTTCCAGCAAGCTCATGAGCTGCTCGCCCCACTCTACGCCCGATTCACCGAAGGCTTTGCCACACCGGACCTAACCAAAGCTCGTCAGTTGCTCGACGAATTGCAACGGCACCGTGCCCCGTGATGCCCAATGTGCCGGGCTGAAGTAGCGGGCGTAGCGCATTTCAAACGCCCGCAGCAGTCCGCCGCGCTCAAGCTTTTCCAGAGCGAAGGCGCGGGTGGTGTTGAGCAACCGGTAACGTGTCACGCCGTTGCGCTGTTCGACCGACAACAGCGATTTGCGCGCCAGGCGTTCCACCACGTCCACCAGACTGGTGGGGCGCAGTACCGCACAGCTGATGGCGCCGACGGCAGCCTCCAGGGTAAAGGCCATTTTGAACACCGCCAGACCCTGCAACACGGTTTGCTCCAGCGGGCTGAGGCGCTGATAACTCCAGTCCAATGCGGACTTGAGGGTCTGATGCCGTGGAACGGCGGTACGCCGGCCTTGGGTCAGCAGTTGCAGGCAGTTGCCCAATTGGGCTTGCAGTCCCACCAGTGCCAGCGCATCGATCTGCGCCGCCGCCAACTCGATGGCCAACGGCAAGCCATCGAGTCGACGGCAGATTTCGCGCACGGCCCGGAGGTCCCGCTCGCGCAAGCAAAAGGCTGGCTGACGGGCTCGGGCCCGACTGACAAACAGCTGCACTGCCGAATAGCCCATGACATCGGCCACACTGTGCAACGCCGATGTGGGCGGAACGACCAGGGGCGGCACGTGCAGCACTGTTTCAGCCAGTGCCCGCAGCGGTTCGCGGCTGGTGACCAGGATCGACAGCCGTGGCGCCGAAACCCGCAATCTCTCGACGACTGCTCGACAGCCTTCGAGCAGATGCTCGCAATTATCGAACACCAGCAAGGCGTGCCATGACCTCAGGGCGTCCACACCGCCGTCCAATTCAAGGGTGTGCGCCAGATACCCGATGATCCGCGCGGGATCATCGATTGCCGCAAGATCAATCATCCAGACACCGTCGCGGTAGTGCTGCAGCAGCAATTCAGCCACACGCAACGCCACGCTGGTCTTGCCGATGCCGGCAGGGCCGGCCAGGGTCATGAAACGGTGGACGGGCAACTGCCGGACCACACTGCCGAGCATCGCGTCTCGACCGATGACGGGGGTCAGCCGCGCAGGCAGGTTGTGCTGGCGCTTGGGAGAAATGTCGATCGCGACCGCCGTACCATGCGCCATCCGCTGCACCGGGGCGATAAAGACGTAACCACGCTGGGGAACGTTGACGATGTAGCGTTGCCCCTCCCGGCCGTCACCGAGGGCCCGACGCAGGGCGGCGATGTGCACCCGCAGATTGATTTCCTCGACCACCGAGGTCGGCCAGACCCGCGCAATAAGCTCCTCCTTGCCGACCACATTGCCGGCGCGCTCGACCAGCACCTGGAGAATGTCCAGCGCCCGCCCGCCCATGCGCAGGGGCCTGTCACCGTCGAGAATCAACCTTTGCCAGGGGTGGAACATATAGGGACCGAAGCGCAGCGGCCCATCGCGGTTTAAGTCTCTGAGGTCGTTCATGCACGCTCACGTGCTGAAAACCTGGTCCGGCCCAAAGGTACTGCATGCTCCGTTGCGCGCGTTGCCCCAGGTTCCCGCACCTCCATGGCTAAAATTCATGGGTATCTTGGCAGGCATGGGTGACGGTACAACCACCACGGGAGGAGCGCTACGGCCATCCCAGTGCGCGGGACGGACAAGAGCGCTCTAGCTGAACTGTTCGCGGTACTGGCTGGGGGTCAGGCCGAGTTTCTCACTGAACAGAAAGCGCATGTGCCGTACGCTGCCGAAGCCGCTTTTGTAGGCCACGGTCTTAAGTGGCAAGTCGCTGGTTTCCAGCAGACGCCTGGCGCAATCGATGCGTGCATTTTGCACAAACGCCATCGGCGTCATGTTCACTTCCCGGGTAAAGATCCGGGCAAAATGCCGCGCACTCATATTCGCCAGCCCGGCCATGCGTTCGACGCTGAAGCTTTCATCGAGGTGTTCGAGCACATGATGCTGAACCCGGGTGACCGGGGTTTCATGGGGTGACACCGCCGCCATCAACGGACTGTACTGCGCCTGTCCGCCCTGGCGCGTCATCGCCACCAGCAATACCTTGGCCACGTCCTGGGCGACTTTCTTGCCGTGGTCCCGGGCGACCACCGCCAAGGCCAGGTCAATGCCGGCAGTGACGCCGCCAGAGGTGATCAGGTTGCGGTCCTGGACGTAAATCTGATCGGTCTCCACCGTCGCCTTGGGGAAAGCCTTGATCAACCGTTCCGTATAGTGCCAATGAGTCGTCACGCGATAGCCATCCAGTAAACCGGCATGCCCCAGCACGAAGGCCCCCGTGCAGATCGAGCCATAACAGATCACCCGCCGGACAGCGTCCTGGAGCCAGGCGAGCAGCGACGGATTTTTTTCGTTATAGGCGCCGGGGCCGCCAGGCACCAGCAACAGGTCATAGCCCCCATCCGCCTGATCGATGTGCGTGTCAGCCTGTACCCGGACACCATTGGAAGCCCGCACCGCCTCGTGCTCAGTGCCAATCAGCGACAGCTGATAGTGGTCGTCCGGCCCCAGATAACGATTGGCGATGGAAAACACCTCCATGGGCCCGGCCATGTCGAGCAGGAGAAAGTCCGGGAACAGCACCATCGCCACTGTTTTCATGGGTTTTAACTCATTGATATAAAAAGAATAGAAGCTTCACGCCGACATAGGACAGTATGACCGGATATGGCAAGAACGGCGGCCGAGAATACGTGATTTCCCGCACAAAACTGTCAACCTGAAAGAGACAATGTTTCAACTTCCATCTACTTATTGCTCCCATCGGTAAACATTAACCTTCTCCTCACTCGGACGAATTCTCGTCCCTACGGGAGATCTCATCATGCTGACCCTTCGCAAAGCCTCTGAGCGTGGCGCCGCCAATCACGGCTGGTTGAAGTCGTTCCATACCTTTTCCTTCGCCAATTACCGCAACCCGCGGGAGCAGGGTTTTTCCGACCTGCTGGTGATCAACGACGACCGGGTGGCCGCCGGCAAGGGTTTCGGTCAACACCCGCAC
This sequence comes from Pseudomonas gingeri, assembly GCF_013385425.1. Taxonomy (GTDB): domain Bacteria; phylum Pseudomonadota; class Gammaproteobacteria; order Pseudomonadales; family Pseudomonadaceae; genus Aquipseudomonas; species Aquipseudomonas gingeri_D. Next base: position 199,883 of record NZ_JACAQA010000007.1, read on the forward strand.
CGGGACATGGAGATTTTCTCCTATGTGCTCGAAGGCGCCCTGGAACACAAGGACACCCTGGGCACCGGTTCGGTGATCCGCCCCGGCGACGTGCAACTGATGAGCGCCGGCAGTGGCGTGGCCCATAGCGAGTACAACCACTCGGCCAACCGGCCGGTGCACTTCCTGCAAATCTGGATCGTGCCGGACGTCGTCGGCGCCAAACCGCGTTATCAGCAAGAGCACTTCAGTACTCAGAAAAAACGCGGTCGGCTGCAATTGATCATCTCGCCTGACGGGGCCAACGGCTCACTGAGCGTGCGTCAGGATGCGCGGGTTTATGCCGCGCTGATTGACGGCAAGGAAAGCGCCACCCTGGAGTTGGCCGCCGATCGCTATGCCTACGTGCATGTGGCCCGGGGCAATGTCGAACTCAACGGCGTGCAACTGCAGGAGGGCGATGGCGTGCGGGTTCGGGATGAACAGGTGCTGACCTTGAGCAATGGCGCGGATGCCGAAGTGCTGGTGTTCGACCTGCGCCCTCAAGAACTGCCGCAAATGCCATGAGTGCAGTGGGCCCGGGCCTGTGCCCGGGCTTCACCCATGTTGCCCATCATTCACAATCCTTGGCTTGCCCACTCCCTCACGGCCTGGGCAAACAATCTGAGCGCCATGGGCGGATGTCGATTGGCCGGGTAATACAGGCAGAGCCCAGGGTAGTAAGGGCTCCATTCCGGCAACAGCTGAATCAGGCGCCCGGCCTCCACGTGCTCCGTCACTTGCGCCTCGGGCACCCAGGCCACACCGATACCCGCCAGGGCCGCCTCGACCATCAGGTTGAGGTTGTCCATGGTCATCGGACCGTCCACGTCGATGTTCGCGCTCCTGCCCAGATGCTCCAGGTCCCAGCGAAATAACGCTCCACTGGCAAAACGGAAACGGATGCAACGGTGTTGCTTGAGGTCATGGGGCGCCTTGGGCGCCTCGTGGTGCTCAAGGTAGTCGGGCGATGCGACGGCCACAAAACGAATATCCGGGCCAAATCGCACCGCGATCATGTCCCGGGGCACGTCGTCGTGAAGACGGATACCCGCATCAAAACCATCGGCGACAATGTCCACTAGACGGCCGTCGGCAATGCACTCGATATGGATCTGAGGGTTGGCGGCGAGAAAGCCCGGGATGACGTGGCGGATCAGTGGCCGAAAAGAGGATTCCGACGCACTGAGACGAATCGAGCCTGACGGTGTATTACGCGCCGAGGTGACTTCGTTCACCGCACTTTCCAGATCCCCTAGCAACGGCCTGACTCTCTGGAACAACTGATCCCCCGCTTCGGTCAGGGCGACGGATCGTGTTGTGCGGTTGAACAGGCGCAGCTCCAGGCGCGCCTCCAGGCCACGCATCGAATGACTGAGCGCCGACGGCGAAACCCCCAATAGTCGCGCCGCACCACTGAAACTGCGTTGCTCGGCAATGGCAACGAACGCCGTCAACTCCGGTAATCCTGCACGAATCATTGATGAATCCCCCTCAATAGCACATGAAACCTCAGCCTAATTGTTGATATTTATACAGCAATTTAAGCTGCCTTCATTCATCCCATCGTTATGAAGGAGATAGAGCATGCGCAAACGTCAATTAGGTAACAGCGGCCTGGAAGTCTCGGCCATGGGCCTGGGCTGCATGAGCTTGAGCTACGGCTATGGGCCGGCGCAGGAAACGGCGGCGGCGATCAAGCTGATTCGCCACGCATTCGACCAGGGCGTGAACTTCTTCGACAGTGCCGAAGCCTATGGCCCCTATGCCAATGAGACCTTGCTGGGTGAGGCGCTGGCGCCCATTCGCGACCAGGTGGTGATTGCCACCAAATTCGGCTTCAAGGACGGCCTGGTCTCGGAAGGCCTGGACAGCCGCCCGCAGACGATTCGCGCGGTAACGGAAGCCGCGCTCAAGCGCCTGCGTACTGACCGCATCGACCTGCTCTATCAACACCGGGTCGATCCGAACGTTCCGATTGAAGAGGTGGCCGGGACCGTCAAGCAGTTGATCGAAGAAGGCAAGGTCAAGCACTTCGGCCTGTCCGAAGCGGGCGTGCAAGCAATTCGCCGGGCCCATGCGGTTCAACCGGTCACCGCGTTACAGAGCGAGTACTCTCTGTGGTGGCGCGAGCAGGAAGCGGAAATCTTGCCGACCCTCGAAGAGCTGGGCATCGGCTTCGTGCCTTTCAGCCCCTTGGGCAAGGGTTTCCTGACGGGTGCGATCGACGAGCGAACCACCTTCGCCGCCGGTGATTTCCGCAACCTGGTCCCGCGGTTCTCTGAAGAAAATCGCAAGGCAAACGCTCATCTGGTCGAAGTGCTCGGCCAGATCGCCGATGGCAAAGGCGCCAGCCGCGCTCAGATCGCCATCGCCTGGCTGCTGGCGCAAAAGCCCTGGATCGTACCGATACCCGGCACCACCAAACTGCATCGCCTGGAGGAAAACATCGGCGCGGCCGAGATCATCCTGACGCCTACGGACCTGAGTGCCATCGAATCGGCCATGGCGCAGATTACCGTCGTGGGCGAGCGCTATCCCGCGCACTTGCAACAACGCGTCAATCGCTGAGTCCGCGCCCACAAGAAAATTCACTTGACTTAACGGTCATTAAATCAGCAATTAGTCTTCTGCCGGGTACTAGCGCCTTGGGCCCGGCGCTACCCTCCTCTCGCAGTTTGCGCATAAATCGTCGCTCAAGGAGGCAAAGGGCGCAGGCTTGATCTATTCATAAACTGACTAATGGATTAACTAGAGAGCCCATGAAAGAGCAACCCCGGCGGCAGGCGATTTCTCACACCTGGCAGATGCTTGCTCCTGCCGGTGTACTTTGCATCGCCCTGCTCACGGGCTGCGCCGTGGGCCCGGACTTTACCCGGCCCAGTGTCGCTAAAAATGCCGGTTATTCGCAGGAGAAACTGGCGACGACCACCGCCTCGGCGGACGTGGCAGACGGAGGTGCCGCGCAAAAGCTGGTCGAGGGCATGGATATTCCCGGCCAATGGTGGACGCTTTTTCGCTCGCCGACATTGAACGCGCTGGTGGAAGAGGCGCTGAAGGCCAATTCGGACGTGGCCGCCGCTCAAGCAGCCCTCCGCCAGGCCAATGAACTGGCTTATGCCGAGCAGTCTTCACTGTTTCCCTCCCTGAGTGGCAGTGCATCCAAGACACGGCAGCTGCCATCGACCGCCAATACCTTTGGTTCGCCCGCGCGGATTCTCACCGTCAATTCAGCATCGCTGAGCGTCTCTTACGACCCGGACGTATTCGGGGGCGGCCGACGCCAGATAGAATCCTCCACGGCGCAGGCCGAGTATGAGCGCTACCAACTGGAGGCGACTTACCTCACGCTGACCTCCAATGTCGTCAACACCGCCGTGACCCTGGCTTCCCTGCGCGATCAGGTGACGGCCACCCAGGCAATCATTCGCCTGCAGAGCGATCAGCTCGATCTCCTGCAGTCGCAGCGGCGGCTGGGGGCGATCGCCAATACCGATGTGCTCACGCAGCAGGCGGCACTGGCCCAAACCCGCGCGACCTTGCCGCCCTTGCAAAAGCAGCTCGCCCAGACCCGTAATCAGTTGATGGCCTATCTCGGCCGCTTTCCCAATCAGGATCAGGGGGAGAGTTTCGACCTGGCCTCCCTCCATCTGCCCGAGCAGTTGCCGCTCAGCCTGCCCTCGACCATCGTCGAGCAGCGACCCGATGTGCGCTCCGCCGAAGCGCAACTGCACCAAGCCAGCGCCAATATCGGCGTGGCCGTTGCCAATCAACTGCCGCAATTCAGCATCAGCGGAACACTGGGCTCCAGTGCGCTGGGTGGCACCCGGCTGTTTTCGTCGGGCACGGGATTCTGGAGTCTCGCAGGCTCAGTCAGCCAAACGATCTTTGACGCGGGCACACTGGAGCATCGCAAGCAGGCCGCTGTGGCCGCCTACGATGAATCGGCGGCACGTTATCGCAGCACCGTGATCGCCGCCTTCCAGGATGTCGCCAACGCACTCCGGGCACTGCAAGCGGACGCCGATACGCTCAACCAGCAGGTGCAAGCCGAACAGGCTGCCCACCAAAGCCTGGATCTGGCACAGGCGCAGTTCCGCCTTGGCGCCGTGGGTTACCTGAATCTGCTGACGGCGCAACAGAACTATCAGAACGCGGTACTCACCCGCGTCAAGGTGCAGAGCACCCGCTACAGCGACACCACCGCCCTCTTCCAGGCACTGGGCGGCGGATGGTGGAACCGAACCGATGTGGCCCCTGCCTCCCTGGGCAGCCCCGACCGTTTTTGAAACAGCGAGAAAAAACCATGGCTGACGCCAACACTGCCGCTGCTCCATCGCCCCAGCCGACTGAACCTGGCGGTGCACGCAAACGCCGGCTACTCAAGCCCATGCTCATCATGATCGCGGTGGTGCTGGTCATTGTCGCCATCATCGCGGGGGTGAAATTCACCCAGATCTCGAAGCTGATCGCCCAATCCAAGATCCCGCTACCCCCTGCCGTGGTGACGGTCATGCGCGCCGAGTTCGCCGATTGGCAGCCGAGCGTTTCCAGCGTGGGGTCGATCAAGGCGGTACGGGGTGTCGATGTCACCACCGAGGTCGGCGGTATCGTGCGCACCCTCGGCTTCAAACCGGGCCAGGAGGTGGCGGCCGGCGACCTGCTCGTCCAGTTGAATGCGGATTCGGACATCGCCCAGCTTCACTCCCTCGAAGCCACCGCCAGCCTGGCCGGCACGGTCCTCAAACGCGACAAGGCACAACTGGCGGTGAGCGCCGTGTCCCAGGCGCAGGTCGAGGCGGACGAGGCTGACTTGAAAGCCAAGATGGCGGCTGCAGAACAGCAGCGGGCGTTGGTGGCGAAGAAAACCATCCGTGCGCCCTTTGCCGGCAAGATCGGGATCACCAGTGTCAATCCCGGTCAATTTCTCAACCCCGGCGACAAGATCGCCACCCTGCAAACCTTCAACCCCATCTATATCGACTTCAACGTACCGCAAGCCCAAGTGGGGGCGATTGCCCTCGGCCTGCCCGTCGCGGTCACGGCGGGCGGCCTGCCCAAGCAGACCTTCGCCGGCAAGGTCACGGCCATCGACACCAGGTTCGATCCGACCACACGCAATGTCGTCGTTGAAGCCACCGTCGATAATCCGAAGCAAAGCCTGGTGCCCGGCATGTTTGCCCAAGCCGTCGTGCAGTCCGGAGAGAAGCAGCGCTACCTCACCGTGCCACAGACCGCCGTCACTTATAACCCTTACGGTACGACGGTGTTCACCGCGGTGCAGAAGAACGACCAGGGCAACGATGTGCTCACGGCGCAGCAGACGTTTATCCAGACAGGGCCGACCCGCGGTGACCAGGTGGCCATTCTGTCCGGCGTGAAGGAAGGCGACCAGGTGATCACCAGTGGCCAGATGAAGCTCAAGAATGGCTCACCGGTGAAGGTCGATACCCAAGGCGCGCCCTTGAACGACGCGGCCCCCAAGCCGCAAGAACAATAGGTCGCGCGCCCCATGAAGCTTACCGATATCTTCATCAAGCGACCGGTCTGGGCCGTTGTCATCTCGCTGTTCATCCTGATACTGGGGTTGCGCTCGATCTTCGGGCTGCCGGTCAACCAGTGGCCACGCACTGAAAACACCGTGGTCACCATCACCACCAGCTACTACGGTGCGGATGCCGCCACCGTGGCCGGCTTTATCACCCAACCCCTGGAGTCGGCCATCGCCCAGGCCCAGGGCATCGATTACCTGGCCTCCTCGAGCATTACCGGGATCTCGACCATTACCGCGACCCTGCGGCTCAACTACGAGGCCAGCAAGGCACTCACGGAGATCAACACCCAGGTCAACTCGGTGAAGAACCAGCTACCGGCCCAGGCCCAGGAGCCGGTGCTCACGGTGGCGGTCGGACAGACCACGGACGCCATGTACCTGGGTTTCTACAGCGATGTACTGCCCACCAACAACATCACCGACTACCTGTTGCGGGTCGTCAAGCCGAAGCTCGACTCCCTCGAAGGCGTGCAGACGGCCGAGATCCTGGGCGGGCGCCAATTCGCCATGCGCGCCTGGCTCGACCCGGGCAAGCTGGCCGCCCACAACGTGTCGGCGCAGGACGTTTCCGTCGCCCTGGCCAACAACAACTACCTGTCGGCCCTGGGTTCGACAAAAGGCCAGATGATCACGGTCGACCTGACCGCCGGCACCGACCTGCATACCGTGGATGAATTCAAACAGCTGGTCATCAAGCAGAACGGCGATGCGCTCGTGCACCTGGAAGATGTAGCCACGGTGACCCTGGGGGCGGAGAGCTACGACACCAGCGTCGCGTTCTCCGGCAAGCGCTCGGTGTTCATCGGGATCAAAGTGGCACCGAATGCCAACATCCTGACGGTCGCCGCCAGCGTCAGGAAGGCTTTCCCCGACCTGCAATCGCAACTGCCGAGCGGCGTCCGGGGCGAGATCGTCTACGACTCCACCGAGTTCATCAATACCTCGATCTATGAGGTGGTGAAGACCCTCGTCGAGGCGATGATCATCGTCTCGATCGTCATCTATCTGTTCCTCGGTTCGTTTCGCGCGGTGATTGTTCCGCTGGTGGCAATACCGCTGTCGCTGATCGGGACCTTCTTCATCATGTTCCTGCTGGGGTACTCGATCAATCTGCTGACCCTGCTCGCCCTGGTATTGGCCATCGGCCTTGTGGTCGATGATGCGATCATTGTGGTGGAGAACGTCGACCGGCATATCAAGGAAGAAGGCAAAGGCGTAATGGAAGCGGCCATGATCGCGGCCGGGGAACTCGGCGGTCCGATTGTCGCCATGACGGTGGTGTTGATTGCCGCGTACGTCCCCATCGGGCTGCGCACGGGGCTCACCGGCGCGCTGTTCAAGGAGTTCTGTTTCTCCCTGGCGGGCGCCGTGACCGTGTCGGCCGTGGTGGCGCTGACCCTCTCGCCGATGATGACTTCACGGTTATTCAAACCGGGACAGGAAGAGGGTCGCTTTGCCCGCCTGCTGGATCGCTATTTCGACCGGCTACGCCACCGCTATCACCGGGTCCTGTCGGCCGGGCTGGACAGCTGGCCGGTGCTGGTCACCTTTGGCTTTATCCTGTTCCTGCTGGTGGCCGCCAGCGGCATGACCGCCAAGAGCGAGCTGTCGCCGACCGAGGACCAGGGGCTGGTGTTCATGCAGATCAAAGGGGCACCGACGGCCTCTCCCCAGCAGATGGAGCGGCTGGCTGACCAGGTCTTCCAGATCGCGAAAACCGAACCCGAGTACGCGCAGATGTTCCAGCTCACCGGGGTGCCCGCGCTCAATCAGGGGCTCGGCGGCGTGCTGCTCAAGCCCTGGGGAGAGCGTGGTCGCTCGCAAGCGGAATTGGTGCTGGACCTGCAACAGAAGTGGAACCAGGTGGCCGGCGCCAAGATGGCGGCCTTTCCGCTGCCGTCGTTACCGGGTGCCCAGGGTTTGCCGGTGCAGTTTGTGATCACCACCACGGAGTCCGTCGAGAACTTGAATGAAGTCGCCCAGGCGGTCATGGCAGAGGCCCAGAAGCAGCAGCTGTTCTGGTTCTCGGACCTGGACCTGAAGATCGACAAGCCACAAGCCAAGCTGATCGTCGACCGTGACAAGATCGCCGCCCTGGGGATGACCCAGGCCGATGTCGGCGCGGCACTCTCGGCGGCGCTGGGTGGGAATTACGTGAACTATTTCTCCACCGCCGGGCGCTCGTACAAAGTCATTCCACAGGTCCTGCAGGTCGACCGTCTCAACCCCGATCAGATCCTCGATTACTACATTCGCACGCCCTCCGGCGCCATGATCCAGGCGCGCACGGTGGCGCATATCGAGACCACCACGGAAGCGGAGTCCATCAACCACTTCCAGCAGCTCAACTCGGCCACCCTTTCAGGCGTGAGTGGTGTGGCCCAGGGTGAACTGCTGGCGAAACTGGACAGCATCCTGCACAACGTCGCGCCATCGGGCTACACCTCCGATGCGTCGGGTGAGTCGCGTCAGTTCATGCAGGAATCGGGCGGATTCGTCGGCCTCCTGCTGTTCTCCATTCTGATCGTCTACCTGGCGCTGGCCTTCCAGTTCGAGAGCTACCGCGACCCCGTGGTGATCCTGTTTTCGGTGCCACCGGCGCTCTTCGGCGCGCTGGCCTTTATCACCATGGGCTTCGCCTCGATCAACGTGTACACACAGGTGGGCCTGGTGACCCTGCTCGGGCTGATCACCAAGCATGGGATTCTGATCGTGCAGTTTGCCAACGAACTGCAGCGCGCCGGTCGCAGCAAGCGCGAGGCCATCGAAGAAGCCGCGGCGGTGCGCTTGCGACCGATCCTGATGACCACCGCGGCCATGGTGCTGGGCGTGGTGCCGCTGGTCTGGGCCTCCGGGGCCGGTGCGGCCGGGCGCCACGATATGGGCCTGGTGATCTTCGCCGGCCTCTCGATCGGTACCCTGCTGACGCTGTTCATGGTGCCGGCGATGTACATGTTCATTGGCACCACCCACCATCAGGAGGCACCCGAACAACCGCTGTCTACACCGCTGGCCTAGCGGTCGCCACGCTCACGCCAGGCGTGCGCGAAGAAACTCGATGAAACGCTGGGTCTTGGCCGGCAGCAAGCGGGTCTCGGTGACGGCATAAACCGTCACCGGCTTGCCCTGCCACTCAGGCATGACACGACGCAGTTGGCCGTTACGCAGTTCATCGGCAATGATTTCCTCGTTCATCAGCACGATGCCCTGGTCGAGCGTAGCCAGCCGCCGCAGCATCCCGACGCTGTTGACCATGAAGCGCCCTCCTACCCCTACCGAGAGGGTTTGTACGCCATCAGTCAGCGTCCAGGCCCCGGCCTTCTGAATATTCAGGCACTGATGCCGTTCGAGATCATTGGGTGTGCCGGGCACGCCCGACACTTCGAGATAACGCGGCGAGGCGTACAGATAGGACACCAGGGAGGCCAGGGGTCGTGCGATCAGCTGCGAGTCTTGCGATTCGCCAATCCGAATGGCGACATCGAAGGGCTCGCTCACCAGGTCGACGCGCCGGGAGGTCAGATCCAGATCGAAGGTGATCCCCGGATAGAGGCCGGCAAACTCGGCGATCAGGGGCGCCAGGTAAGTGACCGCAAAGTCCACGGGGAATGAGACCCGCAGCACCCCGCTGGGTTGCGCAAGCATCTCGCCAAGCTGTTCATGGGCCAACCGGGCCTCATCGACAATGCGCTTGCAGCGCTCGAAGTAGATCTGCCCGGCTTCAGTCACCTCGACCTTGCGCGTGGTCCGATGCAGGAGCCGCAAGCCGATCGCCTTCTCCAGGGCACTGATACGCCGGGACAGGGTCGAGTTCGGCATGCCCAGCACCTCGGCCGCCCCGCGAAATCCTTTGGCTTTGACGACCTCGACAAACAACGCCATATCGTTCAGAAGTTCCACGCCAATTGCTCCATATATGGATCAATCAAATCCAGAATGCCGTATTTATCCCAAAAATAATAAAGCTGATGATGCGTCTCCAGCAACACACACTTTCGAGGATCGCACCATGAGCTCACTCTTCAGCCCCATACACGTCGCCAACGCCACCTTTTCAAACCGCCTGGTCATGGCGCCCATGACCCGCAGCCGCGCGGAGTTCGATGGCACCCCGGGGGAACTGGCGGCCGAATATTATGCCCAGCGCGCCAGCGTCGGCCTGATCGTTACCGAGGGTACACAGCCGTCCGACGATGGTCAGGGTTACCTCACCACACCGGGTATCTATAGCGATGCCCATGTGGCCGGCTGGAAGAAAGTCACCGACGCGGTACACACCCACGGTGGGCATATTTTTATCCAGTTGATGCATGCCGGTCGCATGTCCCACCCCGATAACACGCCCCATCATCGCCAGGGCGTGGCACCGTCCGCCATCGCACCCAATACGCCCATGTTCACTGTCAAAGGCATGCAGGACATCCCGGTGCCACGGGCATTGAGCACCGAGGAGGTACGTCAGACCGTCGCTGATTTCCGCTTCGCCGCGCGCCGGGCCATTGAAGCCGGGGCCGACGGTGTCGAAATTCACGGCGCCAACGCCTACCTGGTCCAACAGTTCCTGGCCCCCAGCGCCAACACCCGAACCGATGAATACGGTGGCTCAATCGAGAACCGCGCGCGTTTTGCCATTGAGGTCGTGACCGCCATCGCCGAGGAAATCGGTGCCGATAAAACCGCCCTCCGCCTCTCGCCCGGCATCACGATGTGGGGTATCGATGAAGGTGAGGAAGGTCCGAACCTCTACCGCTACCTGGTGACCGAACTGAACAAGCTCGGCCTTGCTTACCTCCATATCCTGCATAAAGGCGACGACTCGCTTCTGGCGGACATCCGCAAGGCCTGGGACAACACCCTGATCGTCAACCGCCCTGGCCGCCCGCGGGAACAGATTGGCGCCGACCTGGCTGCCGGACTTGCGGACATGGAGGCCTACGGTCAGATGGTTCTGGCCAACCCGGACTTTGTCGAGCGCTTGAAGGCTGATGCGCCGCTGAATAACGCGGACAACACCACCTTCTTCGGCGGCAGCCAGAAGGGATACACCGACTACCTGGCCTTGAGTGTTTGAAGGCAATGAGAGGAAACAGCCAGGGCATTCTGCTGCCCTGGCTAACCCCACTAGGCTGGAGATTGCGAACGCACCGCCGGTTTTTTCAGCATCACCGGGATCGACAGGGCAATCAACGCGGCGATCACGCAGAGCAACCCGGCGATAAAAAACGCCGGCGTGTAGGTGGCCAGCAAGGTCCGCGTCAGCCCGGCGCCATAGGCGGCAAAGGCCGCACCCAGTTGATGGCCGGCAAACACCCAGCCGAAGACGATATTGGCCCGCTCGCCGCCGAACTTCTGCGCCACCAGCTTGACCGTGGGCGGTACGGTGGCGATCCAGTCCAGGCCATAAAGCACGGCGAAAAACGACAGGCCGAACACGGTGAAGTCGGTAAACGGCAGGAGCATCAGCGAAATGCCGCGCAAGCCGTAATACCAGAACAACAGCCAGCGGTTATCGAAACGATCCGACAACCAGCCCGAGCCCACGGTGCCGAAAAAGTCGAAGATCCCCATCATCGCCAGGATACCCGCCGCAGTGGTGGCAACCAGGCCGAAGTCGCCGCACATGCTGATGAAGTGGGTCTGGATCAGCCCGTTGGTGCTGGCCCCGCAGACGAAGAACGTCAGGAACAGCACCCAGAATGTCCAACTGCCCGACACGTCGCGCAGCACCTTCAGCGGGCTGATCAGCATCTGCAGCAAGCTGCCCCGGTGGGCGGGTGCCGGCAGGACCTCTTTCTCCCCATACAGCGGCAAATCCAGGTCCACCGGACGATCACGCAGCAGGGCCAGCACTGCCAGCACGACCACCGCCATGGCGCAGCAAATGAAGCTCAGCGCCAAGCGCCAGCCATAGTGTTCCGTCAAGGACGCCATCAGTGGCATGAACAGCAGTTGGCCGGTAGCGGAGCTGGCCGACAGCAACCCGACCACCAGGCCGCGACGATGGGAAAACCAGCGGGTCGCCACCGTGGCCCCAAGCACCATGGCGGTGAGTCCCGTGCCGACGCCGACCACCACGCCCCATAACAGCACCAGTTGCCAGAAGCTGTTCATGAACATCGACCCGATCATGCCGCCCAGCACGATCACCAGCGCCACCAGCACCACCCGGCGCAGGCCGAAGTAGTTCATGAACGCTGCCGCGAAAGGCCCCATCAGCCCGTACAGCATGAAACGAATCGCCAGGGCCCCGGAGATCTGCGCACTGCTCCAACCAAATTCATGCTCCAGGGGCACGATAAACACCCCCGGCGCCCCCATGGCGCCGGCCATCACCAGCATGGTCAGGAAAGTGACGGCGGCCACCACCCAGCCATAGTGAACCTGACGCCGCGCCAGGCGGTTTGCGACCAATGTAGACAGCATGGAGTGTTCCTTAGGCTTGCGGGACGTGCCGCATCTCGTCGGGGGAAGGACAGAATAGATTGGTTACAACCTTTATTTAATAGATGTTTTACATCATGTATTTTGAACTGACAAGGCCCTCGCCTCAATGACAGGGAGGATCGGCATTCTGTTTTTCTGATCTTACGCGAGGCGAACACGCCCCGGCGCTGCAGGAAACAGCGCCGGCTCGATGTCCCGCACAAAGTCATGGGTCACTACAATTGGACTTTATGAGCACGCAGCTGACTGGCCCTCTCGACCATGCTCACTATCGTCTTGAAGAGCTCGTCGGTAGCCTGCCAGGCTTCGATTTCTCCGGTCGCCGCCGCATGCGACAGCGCCTCGGCCGCCCCCAGCATCGCTCGAAGACTGGCATGGGAAATTTCACCGCCGCCGGCGTAAGGAAGCAGAACACTTCGGCACTTTGCCAAGAAAATCGCTTCGTATTGCCTTTTGATTTTTTCGAGCTCTGGTGACCCCACCAGCGCGGCAATAACACCAGGGATTTCGTTGCCCTGGGTCAGGACACAATCGACGTACGACGTTGCAATAACGCGCGCGGCATCGGAAAGCTCGGGCTTGAGCTGCTGAAGAGCCGCGTCCATCAGTGATGTTTGTTTCGCATCAAAATCCTGGTAGAGCGCCGCCAACAGCCCCGCCCGGGTTTGGAAATGGTCGTACACAACCGGTTTGGTCACCCCTGCGCGCTCGGCCAGCCGTCCCAGCGACAGTTCCTCGGTGCCTTCATTGCGCACCAACTGCCAAGCCACCTCCAGCAACTGACGCAGCCGATCCTCCCGCAGCATACGTACCCGGGGCGACGAGCGCCCCTGTGCTTCCCCTTCAGCGCTTGACATCACTATATACCAATAGTAGGTTTAAAAACTTACCAAAAGTATATAAGCCCCTACTCCGAACCTCAACCTCCAGGAGGTAGATTCAAATGCATGCACTCATCGTCGTCGCCCACCATGACCGGGACTCCCTCACCCATGGGATAGCAGCTAGAGTTGGGGAAGGTCTGTCAACGACCAATCAAGGCAGCACCTATGCCATCGCCGACCTCCACGCTGAAGGCTTTGATCCGCGTTTCACTGCGGGGGACTTGGCGGTTCACCATAACGAGGCACTACCGCCCTCTGATATTCGCGTTGAACAGCAACGGATTGACCGGGCGGATGCGCTGGTCCTTGTCTACCCCGTTTACTGGTGGTCGATGCCAGCCCTGCTCAAGGGGTGGATTGATCGGGTGTTCTCGAATGGCTGGGCGTTTGAGTTTCGCCCCAACGCCCCGCTGATCAAGAAACTCGGTCACCTTTCCATTCACCTGCTGGGGGTTGGCGGAGCAGACCCGGACACCTATGACAGGCATGGCTATGCGACCGCGATGAAGACGCAAATTGATCATGGCATCTTCAACTACTGCGGTGCCAAGGTCATGACCTCGGAGCTGATGCTTGAGTCCGAGACAGAAAATCCCATGGTGCATCTGGCCTCTGCGTTCAGCATCGGCCGCCAGCTATTTGATGTGAAAACCTGAATCACACGCCTGCGAACCCCGTATCCGATGATGGGACACTCCGTTCAAGAACGAACCACCGAGCCCGAAACCGGCAGCTGATCCAGCAGCTTGAGCCCGGTGGTTTTCACGAACGTCTCATAGTCCATCGGCTTTTCGATACGGGTTTCCGCGTTCGGCAGTACATAGGCCCAGGCGCGCCTGGACGATACGTCGTAGACCAGCTTGAACAAGCGGGTGGGCACCCAGACCTGGTCATCGCCAATGGTCCCATGGCCCTCGTCGAAGATCGGACCGGTAAAGACAAACACATTGCCCTCGGCACGCGCCGCGAACTTTCTGACATCGGCCTCGACCTTGCTCCAGATCTTGCGGTTATTGGTCGGGTCCTGCGGGACCATGTTCGACAGCGCAAAGGACTGCGCCATGGCATTCGCATTCGGCGCATCGGCCGCCGGCGCCTGATGGCCACGGTCCACGGCCGGATGTTGGGCCCGGTAGTCGCTCAGTTCCGCTCGCGCGCCCTTGGGGATGCGCGGGTCCGGGTAGAACTGGTTGGTACGCTCCTCCCCCTTTGCATCCTGTAGCTGGGCAGCGCTCAGGCGTTCCACCACCACAAGCGGGGTCTTGCTGGTTTGCGAGTAGAGCACCGCAAAGCTGTCGGAACACAGGGCCATGGGTTTCATGGTGGCCGGCACACTGGCGGTGCTGATCGGCTTGGCACCCGGGAACAAGTCGGCACAGCCGTCAAATGAAGCCTGTTGCTGTTGGCTCGAATACAGGTCGATCGCCGCGCCCTGGCTGATGGAACCCGAACGGTGCCCTTGTTTCTCGTGTTGGTTGGGTGGATCGATAAGATCCAGCAGGTTGCGCGCTTGTGCGGCGCTGGCAGAAAACAACACAAGGGCGGACAGCCCCACTGCGATACGGCGTAGGTTCATGCTTGGATTCTTTGGATTGGAGTGCGGGGATACAGATGACAAAGCCCTCTGGACGAGGGCTTGGAGAGGCGTTTTACGCGTTATGAGCGGAAATTGCCAGCCGCCCAAGCCTAAGGCACCGAGCTATCGGAAGGGTGGGAGGCACCCGACGTAATGTATCAATGCGCTCCTGACACGATCCGCAGCCTTTGATCCTCCAGATCGAACAGGTTCCATCGCGCCCCTTCGTCCGATTCGACCAGCAGACGGTTCAATGGCCCGAGAAACTTCGTGAACTCCTCATCGGTGCAGGTGGGCGGGAAGACCGATAAAACCCGTGGATCGTAATACCGAAACATCAGCAGCTTTTTGTCTTCGGTTCGCACGCGAAGAAATTTCTTCAGATGTAAACGTATGGCGGACATCGGCAATCCTGCCGGGGCAAAGATGAATATCCCCCAAGCGCGGCCCCAACCTCGATCCAGCAGTTCCCGGGAGGCAGGCGACGTGGACGTCAGTTGGGATTCGGGTTGAGCGGGAGGTGGCAAGACAGGTGCTAGCGTATCCGTTTCCACACTGGGCTTTTTTGCCGGACGGCGAACCGCGGGCCTTGCGGCCGGCGCATCAATCCGACCCGCGGCCTCCGACGCCGGTACCCGGGTGCGCGCCATGGGGACGTAGGGATAAACGTAGGCACACAAATGCCCATTCTGGAGGTTGCGAGAGAATTGTCTCAGCACCTCCGCGTCGGGTAAGCGATGGCTATGCGCCAACTGGCTGGAGAGCAAGGAGCGCAGACGATGCATCTCTCCGGCACCCTGGAAATATCGGCGAACAAAACGCTCCACCTGCCACGTCTCACCCAGGTCCATTCTGACCGCTCGCTGGTCGTAGGTTCGGTTACCCGTCCTCGTATCGAACGGGTCATGAGCAAACCCGGCCCTGTCGGCAATCTCGATGCGATCCAGTCCGTCAAAAAAACATAACCGCATAGGCTGAAGGCCCTTAAACGGGATAAGGCGTCATTTGTAGCATAAGTGGCCAGGCAGGCGGTCCCGAAAATCCCTGTGTGCTCGACGATTCCCGGGCAGCTTCCTGACATCCGGGAAGGAGGCCAGACCGCACAAAACCGATAGCAGAACAGTCCTGCTTTTGTGTAGGACGTCACTGCATGCCTCCCGGCGAGTGGATCCGACAGGCCTCGAGAAAATCTTCGAAGCCCTTATAAGACGCGGGATAGAGCGGTTTTATAGAAACAAAAATGACCGCCCATCCTGGGACAATGCAAACTTAAAGATACTAATAACAATGATTATCATTGGTTTTCGTGTTTTAACTCGCTATCCTTCGCGTGCTTTCACTCAAGACCGTGCACAAGGAGTCAGACTTGAAAAATGGATACAGCAAGAAACCGCAAGCCCTGCTGAGTCGCTGGAGCGAAGCGCTCGGCACCCCTCTTTTCCAAGCCAACCACATCACTCTCGACGCGCTGGTCAACACCCTTGCACCTGCCGCCGAGCGCAGTTTCCAGCGCTTGATCCAGGCGCTGTTCCGCGAAGGTCTGCTGGACGCCGGCGCGCTCGAATACGACGAGCCCCCTCGATGCTGGTTGACCCTCGCCGACCGCACCCGCCTGTGCTTCGACCATCTGCGCCCTGGACGCATGAGCAGTTGGGACCTGCGGGGCGACATCACGGCGTACGGCGATGATCATCCCCCGCACAAGATCCAGTTTCCCTCGGAGCTGCTGAGCCTGCTCAACCATGGCCTCGAGTCGCCTGCCGACGCCGAGGTGCTGCGCCGCCTCAACGAAGAACTCGACGACAGTTTCGCCAACGACACCCTGTGCCTGGCCTTCCACGAGCGCTGGACACTCCAGTTGCATGAATCCATGGACCCGGCGCACAGCGACAATCTGCTGGGCTGGCTCAAGGATGAGCCGAGCATCGCCAACCCCACTTCCCTGCTGGAACAGTGGGGCACGCTGGGCCATCCCTGGCACCCCAACTACAAGACCAAACTGGGCTTGAGCACAGACCAGGTCATCGACTTCTCACCGGAATTCGAAGCCCGTTTCCCGGTGATGCTCTGCGCATTGCACCACCAGTTTGCCCATGTCGAATCACTGGCTGGCACCATGGATTACTGGCAGTGGTGGCAAGCCCACTTCCCCCAGGCCGCGCAACAGTTGACCGCTGAATTGACCCGCCAGGGCCTTGAAGCCGGCGACTACCTGCCGCTACCGGCCCATCCCTGGCAGGCACGCCAGGAGTTGCCGCAGACCTTCGCCAACGAAATCGGTGACCGCCTGCTGGTCCTGACCGATATCGTCGCGTTCACCGCCCACCCGACCATGTCGTTCCGCACCGTATTGCCTGAAGGCCGCCGTGACGCGCCGATGGTCAAGCTGCCGGTGTCACTGCGACTGACCAGCGTGCAGCGCACCGTTTCACCACGCTCGGCGCGCATGGGCCCGCGCATCAGCCACCTGATGCAAAGCATCCTGGCGCGCGAGCCCGGGATCCGGAACATTCTCGGTATCGTTCCCGAACGCATCGGTGTGCATTTCAAGCCACAACCGGTTGACGACGAACGTTCCCGCCACCTGGCCGTACTGTACCGGGACAACCCGCTGAGCCAGTTGCAACCAGGCGAAATGGCCATTCCGGTCGGCAGTCTGTTTGCCATCGACCAGCACGGCCAACCGCTGTTGAGGCAGTGGGTGCGCCTGGCCAAGGGCACGGACGATAGCGCCGCCATGCAATCGTTCTTCCACGACTACGCGTCGATTGCGGTCCCTGCCCTGCTCGGCATGTACCTGCGCTACGGCGTGGCGTTCGAGGCCCACCAGCAAAACAGCTTCATGATCATGGCCGCGGACGGACAGTTGAGCCGCCTGTTGCTGCGTGACTTCGGCGATATCCGGATCGACCGCAAGACCTTGCACGCACAGGGCCTGGACATCGAACTGCATGATCCGAAGATGACCCTGTATGACGATGCCGGCTTCGTGCGCGACAAGCTGCTGCATACGGTCTTCATGTGTCATCTGGGCGAACTGGTGCTGCTCAGCGCCCGCCACTTCGACATCCCCCAGGCCCTGCTCTGGAGTGAACTGGCAACCCAGGTCCGCCAGTGCTTCGACGACTTGCGCGAGCAGGTCGAACCGCAGCGCTGGGCGACCGAGCGCCAGGCCCTGCTGGAACAGGACTGGCCCGCCAAGTCGTTTATGCGCATGCGCCTGCTCGAGAGTCACGCCGATATCGTCGGGCGCCTGCGCAACCCGCTGAGCGTCAACGCCGATGGCAGCTAACGACACGGCGCTGCGGTTGCTGGTCGGGATTCAACTGGTGTCCATGGGGGCCATGGAAATGAGCGGCCCCTTCTGGCCCCTGCAGATCCAGAAGCTGCTCGGTGCCGCCGGTGCCCAGTACACCGGCCTGCTGTCTTCGCTGGTGTACGCCGGGCCGATGATGGCGGCGATGATCCTGACCCCGATGTGGGGGCGACTGGGCGACCGCACCGGGCACAAGCCGATGATCATTCGGGCGCTGCTGGCGTTGGCGGTGTGCCAGGCGCTGGCCGCGATCACCTTCGATCCCTGGCTGCTGGTGGGCATCCGGGTGGTTCAAGGTGCCCTGGCCGGGTTTATCGCGGCGGCCCAGGCCTACGCATTGGCCTGCTGCGGCGCCGGCGGGCGGGGGCAGATTCTCGCCCGCCTGCAATCGGCCACGGCGGTCGGCTCGCTGGCCGGGCCGGTGCTGGGCGGCTGGTTGATGGATATCTCGGGGTTCGCCTTGCTGTGCTACAGCGCTACCGCGATTTGCCTGTTGTGTGCGGCGATCAGTCTGTTTTTACCCAGTGACACACAGCGTGCGCCGGCCAAGCAAAAACCGGCGCACGCAGCGCTGCCCAAGGGTTGGCTGGGGGCCATGCTCGGGGTCATCGTGCTGATCCAGGCCGCCAAGATGATGCCGCAACCGTTCTATGCCTTGTACGTGGCGGACGTCCTGCACGCGCCTGGATGGTTGATCGGCGCCAGCTATGCCGCCAGTGCCGCCACCCTGGCCTTGTCCGCGCCGCTGTGGGGACGACTGTTCGACCGCCATCAGCCCGCGCACACCTTGCGGGTCATCGAATGGGTTGCCTGGGCCTGTGCCCTGACCCTGGCCTTTACCGCCGTGGCCAGCGAATGGATGGGCTTTCTCGCCAGCCGGCTGCTGTGGGGCGTGTGGCAAGGCGCGCTGCTGCCCGTCGCCTACACCTTGATCGCCAACACCGTTGCCCCCAGCCAGCAAGGCTTTGCCCTGGGCCTGGGCAACAGCGCCGCCAAAGCCGGCGCGTTGTGCGGGGTTTTGCTGGGGGGCATCGGCATGGGAATCGTCGGCGTGGCCCACAGCTTCTGGCTCGTCGCCCTCACCTACGCCATTGCCGCCCTGGGTATCCGCGCCATCCGATCATTTTCACGAACGCCGGAAACCGGCGTTTTATCGACCCACACTTCTGCGAATCAAACAAAGAAAGAGCCATGAAAAAAATACAACTTTCCATCCTCCTGCCCTTTATCGGCTCGCTGAGCACACCGGCCTGGGCCGATCAGAGCGAACCCGCCCAGGCGGCACCCGGTACCCTGCAACTGCAGGAAATGGTGGTGTCCGCCACCCGCAGCGAAACCAGCATTGCCTCGATTCCAGGCTCCGTGCAGGTGATCAACGAAGAGCAGATCCGCCAGCAGACCGGTGCCGGTCGGCGGGTCGCGGATATCCTCGGGCAACTGGTGCCGGGCATCTCCCCTTCCACCGGTGGCATGAGCAACTTTGGCCAGACCCTGCGCGGACGCAACACGCTGATCCTGATCGACGGGGTCTCCCAGAACGCGACACGGGACAACTACCGCCAGCTCAACAGCATCGCCCCGGAAAGCATCGAGCGCATCGAAGTGGTGTCCGGCGCCAGCAGCGTCTACGGCGCGGGCGCGTCGGGCGGCATCATCAACATCATCACCAAGCGCAACAAGGGTGAGGAACTGGCGTTCAGCAGCAAGATCGGCATGACCACCGGCAACAACCTCAACAACAAGGGCTTCTCCTACGAAGCCTTCCAGAGCGCCACGGGGCACAAGGACGCGCTGGACTGGTACGTGTCGGCCAACACCGTGCAACGCAACGACCAGTTCGACGGCAACGGCAACCGCATTCCCCAGGACACGTCCCAGGGCAGCAACATGGACACCAGCACCTACGACCTGCAAGGTCGTTTCGGCTACGCGCTGGATGCCGACAAGAAGATCAGCCTGTCGCTGCAGGACTACAAGGACCAACAGGACACCGACTACACCAAGGACCCGCGCATCACCAACAATGCCGTCGCGGTAAAAGGCCTGAAGCTGGATGACCAGCCCTACACCCATAACCAGGCGGTCAACCTCAACTACACCGACAAGGATTTCCACGGTCAGGGCCTGCAGGTCGAAAGCTACTGGCGGCGTGCCGATGCGCTGTTTTTCCCGGACCTGTCACGGGGCCTGGCCGGAGTCTCCGACAACAACAGCATCCAGGATGTCTACGGCCTGCGGGCGGCGATCGAAAGCAAGATGCCGGACATCGGCCCGGCCACCGGCACACTGGTCTGGGGCGCCGACTATGATCACGAAACCTCGCGCCAACGCGGCGATCAGTACCGGGTCAATGGGCTGACCTACACCAAGACCGGTACCACCTTTGAAATGGGCCCGGACACCGTGACCGCCACCAAGGCCATTTTCGGCCAGCTGTCCTACGACGTCGGCGACTGGACCTTGCGTGGCGGGGTGCGTCGCGAATGGATCGAAAGCGAGATCGCCGACAGCATCGCCTATGGCGAAATCGTCCAGACCGGCAATCGCGCAACGCTGCCCGGCGGCACCCTGAATTACAACGACACGCTGTACAACCTCGGGGCGGTCTATCACCTCAACGAAAACCAGGACCTGTTCGCCAACTTCAGCCAGGGCTTTTCCCTACCGGATATCCAGCGCTTCCTGCGTGACGTCAGCAGTACCTACAACATCCATGACCTCAACGCCCAGGCCATCAAGGTCAACAGCTATGAACTGGGCTGGCGTGGCAACTGGGACAAGTGGCAGGCCAGCGTCACCGCGTACGAAAACACCTCGGACGTCACCCAGTTCTATGATGCCAACAACCGCGTGCTGCGTCTGATCAACCAGAAGGAACGCGTGCGCGGCGTGGAAACCAGCCTGAGCTACAACGTGACGGATCAATGGTCGGTGGGCGGCACTTACGCTTACGCCAAGGGCGAGACCGATCAGAACGGCAAATGGATCGACCTGCCGGCCACACGCATTTCCCCGGCCAAGACCACCGCCTTCGTCGGTTATGAGCACGGCGACTACAACCTGCGCCTGCAAGGCATGCGCCTGTCGGACTACGACGCGGCCTTCAAGGACAACAACGGTCGCGATATCAAGGGCTACACGTTGTTCGACCTGCTGGGTTCGGTAGCGTTGCCGGTGGGTCGCCTGGAAGGTGGTGTCTACAACCTGGCGAACCGCAACTACCAGAACATGTTCGCCCAGGCCAATGCCCGCGCGCCTTATCCGAATGCTGAAGGCCGGACCTTGAGCGTGAGTTACGCGGTCGATTGGTAAAACCCGCCCGTGAAGGCGTCAGTCCTCAACCTTTGCAGGGGGCTGACGCCTCGCCTGCCCATAAGTCATTCTTCATATTCAGGGGGGAGCATTCCCCGCCCTGGAACTGCCCTCTAGTGACGGCTGGCGCCGTAGCGGATGATCACCCGGGTAATCGCCTCGATAATCAGCGGGTCCGCCTCCGGCGCACTGAATAAACGGAACTCGGCATCGGGCAGCGGCGGCAAGCCATGCTCGGCGCCGAGGACTGCCAATCCCTGGGACACTTGGCTGAGGGTCATCGGCGCGATGGCAAAGCCTGCCAGGGCCGCAGCCTGCAACGCGGCATAGCTGGTGCAGAGCATGGCCGTGCGCTGGGTGATGCCGGCCTGGGCCAGGCGCGTCAACGCGGCCTCCCGGTAAGGACAGGGCTCCGGGAACAGGGCCAGGGGCAAGGGTGTCGGCAAGGTGCCTAAAGGTTGTGCGGACCAGGCCCAGACCAGGGGTTCCTGCCATAACGCCAGGCCGGGCTCGCTGGACTCACACAACGAACCGACCACCAGATCCAGTTCGCCCTGCTTCATCAGGGTCAGCAACGAGCCGGGAATACTGACCTGCACCTTGAGCTGCATGCCCGGATAGTCGGCGGCGAAGGCCTGCAACTCCCGCAACAGACGGGCATCGGCGAACTCTTCCGAAACACCGATGCGCAAACTCCCTTGAAACGCCGAACGGGTCAGCTCGGCCCAGGCATCCCGATTGAGCGCCAGAATACCCCGGGCATAGGCCATCAACCGTTCGCCATCGGCCGTCAGTTGTTGGGAGCGGGTGGTGCGGGTGAGCAGCGGCTTGCCCACCTGCTCTTCCAGGCGCCGCAAATGACCGCTGACGGCCGACTGGGTCAGGTGCAGGCGGGCCGCGGCGCGACTGAAGCCGCCTTCATCCACCACCGCGACGAAGGTCTTGAGCAACAAGGCATCGAACATATGCTGATACGTGATCAATAAGTCTGTAAAACACGATTTATATTTCAAGTAGCGCTATGTTGCAATGCTCGGGTCTTCTCTCCCCTTCCCTGAGGCCCGCCATGACCGTCCTTCTGCATATCGAATGCTCCCCGCGCAAACAGCGCTCCGCCTCCCTGGAAATCGCCCGCCAGTTCATTGCTCGCTATCAGCGCAACGCGCCGGATACCCAAGTCGTCACCCTGGACCTGTGGAACCTGGACCTACCGGAGTTTGACGGGCCGGTGATGGATGCCAAATATGCCGGCCTGAGCGGCACCCCATTGACCGAGGAACAGGACGCCGCCTGGACGACCCTGAAAGATCTAGCGGCTCACTTGCATCAGGCTGACGTACTGGTGTTCTCCGTTCCGCTGTGGAATTTCGCAGTACCCTACAAGCTCAAGCACTTTATCGACGTGGTTTCGCAGAAAGACGTACTGTTTGAATTCAGCCCGGAACACGGCCTGCGGGGTTTGCTGCATAACAAGACGGCCGTGAACGTGTATGCGCGCGGCATGGACTTTTCCGAACCTGCCACGCAACCGATGGACTTCCAGAAACCTTATATGGAAGCCTGGTTGGGCTTTATTGGTGTGACCGACGTGCATTCGCTCTATGTAGAGAAAACCATTCTCGGGCCTGACGTCGACCTGGCCTCTCGCCAGAACACCACCGAACAGGCCCTGGCGCTGGCCGATCGCCTGGCCTGATCGAGCTCTACGGATGAGCGAAAAGCCTGTCTTCCCGCTCATTTCTTTTATCAGGCCAACCGCAATCGGCGTTGATGGGACAAACCCGCCTGCAAGGCAAACGCAACTATTACCGTAGAGGGTGCGGAAAAACTGCTCAGGGCACTGCCGGAAAACATTAATGCAAGCCCCAGGGCAGTCGAGCCAAACCAGGCCGTCAAGCCCACTGGATTGAATGTCGCAACGCGTTCCAGCGCCGCGATATCACTGCGGCCGTAGAGAATCTGCGCCAATGCCACGCCGACCCAGGCCACCACGAAAATGCCCTGATAGGCCAATGCCTTGAGCAAGTAGGCAAATACGTCGGCAAGCATCAAGCCATAAACGATCACCCCGACCGCCAGCGCCCACATCAGGTACGAACCGCGGATGCCAAAACGCCCAAAGAATGCCTGCATGTTCAGTGTCGCCAAGTAGTAATTGGCCGTGTTGATCCGGGTTTGCGTGGCCCAGACAAACAACAGCCCCCACAGGCCCATCAACTGCAGGATCGCCATCACCACCGAGACTTCGTTCAGTGCCCCTTCATGGGGAATGCTGCTGACCAGGTAAATGCCCGCCGCGCCGTTGAGCAGAAAGGTCACCCCATAGAACGGCATGCCGAAGTTCCAGCGACCGTGATACTGCGCATCCTCAGGCTTGCCGAAACGGGCGTAATCGAAGGTGAACAGCATCAAGACCCAGACGCCCATATAGGCGCCGAAGCAATCCCACCAGCCGAACGCATTGGGCGTTGCCGGGCCGAAATCCAGCCATTGCGGCTGATAGCCATAACGACCGATCGACAAGCCCACCGCCACCAGCAAGCCGCCCAGATACACCGGCAGCAACACACCGTTGAGCTTGTCCAACCAGTGCTGCACGCTGCCCAGAATCATCGGCACGCTGTACAACACCACCAACAATGCGGCCAGCGGATAGACCAGTTCCGGGTACAGATGATGGAGGGCCACGGCAATAACCGAACCTTCAAACACTGCGTAATAGATGGCGGTTGAAAAGAAGATCAACGTTGCCAGACAGGCCCCCGTACTGCCGAACAGTAACCGTGAAAACAACGCCACCGACAGACCGCTGCGGATCGCGAAGCGACTGAGCACGCTGTTGACCAGTCCATAGCTGATCACCGACAGGACCATGCCAATCAGCGCGTTGCGAGCGCCGTAAGACAACGCCAGCGAAGCGCCCACCACTATGTAGAACATCGCACTGCACACGGCCCACCAGGCCATGGTCAGGGACAGTCGCCCCATGCGCGCTGTCGGCGGAACAGGGTGATTGGCCGGGTCTTGCCCGGTTTGACTCGATTGCGATAAAGCAGCCATCTGCGTGAACTCCAGGACCAGTCAAGGATTGAAGCGCGGGCAGCCGCCACCACACCCACGTGTGGTATTGGCTTACCGTTTGGCATTACCCGCGCGATGCGGCGGGCAGAATCAGGAAGGGAACAGCTTGCTCAGGCAACTGAGCTTTTTCTTATAGGATCGTCGCGCTTCCAGCGCCTCCTCCAGGGTGACCGCTGTGAAGCGGGCCTTCTGGTTCGGTTGCATCTGGCCAATCAAATCGAGGTCGGCACTGATCACCGTGCCGATCATCGCGTAGCCACCACCGGACACCGCGTCGCGGTGCAGGACGATGGGTTCTAGCCCGGCAGGCACCTGGATCGAGCCGATCGGATAGCAACTGTCGACGATGTTCGACGGGTCGGAGCCGGCCCCGAACGGTTGCTCACGGGGTTGAAAACCCAGGGCGCTGCCGCCCTTGAAGCGATAACCGATGCGGTCGGCTTCCGAGCCTACCGTCCACGGCTCGGCGAAAAAGCTCTTCGCCGCGGAGTCGGTCAGGCGTTCGTAGTACAGACCCGGCACGACGCGCAGGGTGATTTCGCCCCCCAACGACTGCCGTAACGCCATGGGCAAACTGGTTCCGGCGCGGCCCTTGCCACCGGCCATGCCGACGGGCAGCTCATCGCCGGCCACCAGCCTGCGCCCTTCAAAACCACCGAGCGCGCCCAGCGCATAGGTAGATCGACTGCCGAGGACCAGCGGTACGTCAATGCCGCCGGCCACGGCCAGATAAGTGCGAGCGCCAACCCTGGGGAAGTCAAAGCGCAGTACCTGGCCGGCCTTCACCGTGAACGCGGTGTCTTGATGCCTCTCCACGCCGTCGACCCGCGGCGTCATGTGCGCACCGCACACCGCCACCAGGGCGTCTTGCTGAAACTCCAGTTCCGGACCCAGCAGCGTGCATTCCAGCGCGGCGGCACCTGCCGGGTTACCGACCAATTGGTTGGCGGCACTCAGGGCGTATTGATCCAGCGCACCGGAAGGCGGAATGCCCAGGTGGTAATAACCTTCACGGCCCAGATCCTGGACGGACGTGGCAAGACCGGGTTTGAGTACCTTGATCATGCCAGCACCTCCTGCAACGACTTGGCATAGCCCACGGGATCGGCCAGAAAGGCGTCCAACGAGAACTCCAGCGGACGAATTCGCAGATCGAAACGCCCGGCCTCCACTTCGTCCACCGCCTGGTCATACGCCTCGCGGCTCATCGGTTTGAACTGCACGATGTCACCGGGGCGGAAAAACACCATGTGCTCTTTCAGGTAGGCCAGCTTCTGCTGAGGGTCATAGATCGGTGCCGGCGTGACCCCAAACATTTGATAACCACCGGCGCCGCGTACCGAGTAAATGCAGCCAAAGCAACCGCCGTGCCCCAGGGTCAATTTCGGGGTGTCGGTGCGTGGGCGCAGGTATTTGGGCACCTGCAACTGACGCTCACGCTCAACCATCTGGAACATGAACGGCAGCCCCGCGACGAAACCGACCATCGAGACAAACCAGGGTGCACCGCTGTGGGCCGCGATGAACGCGTCGACGTCCGCCAGGCCGTTGATCCGCGCGGCGTACTCCAGGTCGGTGACACTCGGGTCCTGATGACGGTCGCGAAAGCGCATCAACGTTTCGTGTGTCCAGGGGTCGTTGTAGAGCACCGGAATCTCGATGATGCGTGTGTGCAGGGTGCGCTCGGCGACCGCGCCCGCCTCGGCCCTCTTTACGGCTTCGAGCAAGGTATGAGGGGCAATGCGGTCCGGGTCAAACCGGATCTGGAATGAGGCATTGGCCAGGCACACATCGAGCACACCCTCGAGCGCCAGACGCTCCACCGCACGAGTGACCGCCATGCCCTTGAAGAATGCTTCAAGAGACATGCTGTCGCTGACTTCGGCAAACAGATGCTCGTCAGCGCCAAAGCTGTAGCGGATCGGATGACTCATGCTTCACCTCCACTGCGGCGCTCGGCCAGCCAGGCTTCCAGGGTGCCGGTGTGAAAGTCGGCACGGTGCAACCACGGTTGCTCCAACAGCTCGCCGTGCAGCGACAAGGTGCTGGCCATACCGGCGAGTGTGGTCTGCTGCACCGCTGTTCGGGCCCGGGCCAACGCCTCGGCGCGATCAGCGCCATGCACGATCAGCTTGGCCAGCAGCGAGTCATAGTACGGTGGAACGCGATACCCCTGATACAGATGAGTGTCGACACGAACGCCTTCACCGTGCGGCCAGACGAGTGCCTCGACCAGACCCGGGCTGGGAAAGAAATCCCGCGCGGGGTCTTCAGCGTTCAAGCGCATTTGCAGCGCGGCACCGTTGAGCCGGATATCGCTCTGCTTGAAGCCCAAGGGCTCACCGCCGGCAATGCGCAACATGGCCTGCACCAGATCGATACCGGTGATCAGTTCGCTGACCGGGTGCTCAACCTGGATTCGCGTGTTCATCTCGATAAAGAAGAACTCACCCGTCGCGTCGTCATACAGGTACTCCAACGTCCCGGCGCCCTTGTAGCCCAGGGACTCCGTCAGGCGCACGGCACTGGCGCAGAGCGTCTCGCGTTGTTGCTGGCTGAGTACCGGCGATGGCGCTTCTTCAAAGATCTTCTGGCGCCGACGTTGCAGCGAGCACTCACGTTCAAACAAGTGCACGGCGTGCTGACCGTCGCCCAACACCTGCACCTCGATGTGCCGGGCCTTGCTGATGAAGCGCTCCAGATACACCGCGCCATTGCCAAACGCCGCCTGGGCTTCGCGCTGGGAACGGGGAAATTCCTCGCTCAGTTGCCGGGGGTTTTCCGCCAGGCGAATACCCCGTCCGCCGCCACCGGCCGAGGCTTTGATCAGCAGCGGGAAACCGACTGATTCTGCCGCCTCCAGTGCCGATTCGACATCGAACAGCTCGCCGGGCGAGCCTGGGACCACCGGTACCCCGGCTTCTTGAGCCGTGCGCCGCGCCTCAGCCTTGTCGCCCATGCGCCGGATGGTGTCCGGGCTGGGTCCAACGAAAATAGCGCCGGCTCCAAGGACGGCCTCGGCAAAGTCCGCGTTCTCCGAGAGAAAGCCGTAGCCTGGATGTACCGCGTTGGCACCCGTGGCGTGCAAGGCGCCCAGCAATGACGCGACATTCAGGTAACTTTTATCAGCGCGGGCCGGGCCGAGAACGTGCACCTCGTCGGCCATGCGCGCCGCCTGGGAATCGATGTCCGCTTCGCTGCAGGCGGCAACGGTGGGGATGCCCAACGCCTGGGCGGCACGGATAATCCGCACGGCAATCTCGCCACGGTTGGCGATCAGCAGTTTACGAATGCCTTTAGTCATGATCGCCCCCTCACTCGCCGTCGAGTGTTGCGATGACCTGACCCGGCTCCACCGGATCGCCGTCTTCCACCAGAAATGCGCCAAGGCGACCCGCCGTCCCGGCGGTCAGTTCGGAAAACTGCTTCATGACCTCGATCAAGCCAATCACCGTATCGGCGCTGACCTGCGCGCCCTCCTCGACGAAATTCGCCGACTCCGGGGTGGCTTTGCGATAGAAGGTCCCGGGCAATGGGGTAATTACAGAGTGTTCGGCCATGTCTGTTCCTCTTGGAATAGTTGTAGAAAGGCAGGCAAAAATGAAAGGCTGTTCAAACCCTGGCGTCTCGGCGCCGGGTGTTTCGTAAAAGGTCAGCGCGGTGCGCGAACGTTGATCCCGACGCTATCGAGCGCCTTGCGAGTGGTTTCAACCAATGCCAGTGCACCCGGCGTATCGCTGTGCAAACAGATGGAATCGAACTCGATCGCCAGGTCCTCTCCCTCGACCGTGCGCACCACGCCTTCCTGGCAGGCACGCACCACCCGGGCGGCGACCTGGGCCGGATCGTAGGCACGCACGTTGCGGGTAAAGACGATGGAACCGCTGAGGTCGTACTCCCGGTCGGCGTAGAACTCGCGAATCACCGGTTGACCCAATTCGTTGGCGACGCGCCAGATCACCGAGCCGGGCATGCAATACAGCAGCAACTCAGGCTCCAGGCGCTGGAGGTTTTCCACCAGCAGACGAGCCGCCTCCTCGTCCCGGGCCAGGTGCATGTAAAGCGCGCCGTGGGGTTTGATGTGTTGCAGCGCTACGCCTTGAACCCAAGCCAGTTCACGCAGGGCACCCAACTGATAAAGCATGTCGTCGACCAGTTCCTGGGCCGGGGCGTTGATGTGCCGACGGCCGAAACCCACCAGGTCGCGGAACCCCGGATGTGCGCCGATGCCCACGCCCAGGCGCTTGGCCTGCTCGACGGTACGGCGCATGGTGCTGGGGTCGCCGGCATGAAAACCGGTCGCGATGTTGGCCGAGCTGATAAAGCCCATCAGTTCATGGTCGACGCCATCGCCGATGGTCCATGGGCCAAAACCTTCGCCCATGTCCGAGTTGAAATCTACTGCCTGCATGCCGCTTGCTCCTGACACTTGTGACTTCATGCAGGCCACGTTAGATTCCAGGCACCCCCTTGGGAAGATCTATTAACAGATAGGGTATCTTCTGAAAAACAGATACGCCATCGTTCGGAGTGCTCATGTCACTGACCCTGCGCCAGATCCGCTATTTCGTCGCCACCGCCGAGATCGGGCAAATATCCCAAGCAGCGATTCATTTGAATATTTCCCAGTCGGCCGTCACGACGGCGATCAAGGAACTGGAAGCCATGCTCGGCACGCTGTTGTTCCAGCGTTCGGCCCAGGGCATGAGCCTGACCGATGCCGGGCGGCACTTTCTCAACCGGGCCTACGTGATTTTGCGCAGCGTCGACGACGCCCTCAACAGTCCGCTGCCCGACATTCGCGCCAGTGGGTTGTTACGGGTGGCCGCCAGCTATACCGTGATCGGCTACTTCCTGCCGCACCATCTGCAACGGCTTGAACACTGGCATCCGGACGTGGCCATCGAGGTCCACGAACAAGAACGGCAAGCCATCGAACAGGGCCTGCTGGAAGGTCGATTCGACATGGCCGTGGTGCTCACTGCAAACCTCACTCACCCGGATATCGTTTCGGAAATTCTCTTCAACTCGGAACGTCGACTTTGGCTGCCCAGCCATCACCCACTGTGCGAACGCGCGGCCGTCAGCCTCGCCGATGTCGCGAAAGAGCCCTATATCCTGTTGACCGTCGATGAAGCCGAGCAAAGCGCCATGCGCTATTGGGAACACGCGCACCAACAACCCAACGTGCGGGTGCGTACCAGCTCGGTGGAAGCCGTACGCAGCATGGTTGCCAATGGCAGCGGCGTGGCAATCCTCTCGGACCTGGTCCACCGGCCCTGGTCCCTGGAAGGCAAACGCATCGAAACCCTGACGGTCACCGACAAGGTCACCCCGATGAGCGTCGGCCTGGCGTGGCATCGCGAACGTGATTTCAGCCCGGCGATGCACGCATTCCGTAATTATTTCCACGATGCGTTTCTGGCGCCGCAACAACTTTCTGCACGACGTTGAACATAACGAAAACCGTGGCGCGTAGAGTCGACTCGGGATACGGGCTCGGGAGTACGTAAGGCGTCAACACCTGAGGGTGTCGATCACTATTACCTGCCACGTAATTGAGCAGCATGAATGCGACCTATAGATTCATTCAACGCGACTCAACCATGACTCGCGTCATGAAACTTGGAGAAACAAACATGCTCAATTTCAAGATTTATACAGTCGAGTCTGCTCCACAACAATCGAAACCCGCTCTGGAGACCTTGCAACAAGCCTTTGGTTTTATCCCGAATATTGCAGGCGCAATGGCCGGTTCTCCGACGCTGATCAACAGTTTCATTAGCGTTTTTCAAAACGCACACCGTGGAGGTTTCACGGAAGATCAACTCCAAACGTTGCTGCTGACGAATGCCGTGACAAACGCCTCATCGTGGCCCGTTGCTTTTCACACTTTCCTTGCCTTGAAGGAAGGCCTGGACCCTGCCGACGTGGAAGCGATACGTGCTGGGCGTCCTCCCAGGAATACGAAACATGCCGCACTGTCCAACTTAGCGAAGAGCCTTATCGAAGCGCGCGGTCATGTCAGCGAACAAACGTTACACGCTTTTCTTGACGCGGGGTTCAACAACGAACAGGTTCTGGAAGTGATCAATGTGGTTGCTGCATCGGCCATCACCAATTACGTCGCAAGCGTAACCCATCCACCGTTGGAGGAATCGTTCCAGGCCCATGCCTGGAACCAGTGAATATCGACGCTTGCCTGGGTGGATGAGCTTATAATTCAGCGACGCCGTTGATAGTCCCCATGGGTATTTTTATAGTTAGGCACACCCCAGATGACCCCATCGAACCGAAAAGAAAAATCACCGCCCAGCCAACTCGGAGAGTTGCTACGTCAATGGCGGGGAGCCCGGGGTAAAAGCCAGCTTGATCTATCGTTGGATACTGGGGTGTCACAACGTCATATCAGCTTTATTGAAAGTGGTCGCAGCGTTCCCGGGCGAAAAACCTTGATGGACCTTGCGCAGGTATTGGATGTTCCGTTACGCGAGCGAAACGGACTGCTCCTGGCAGCGGGCTATGCGCCGATCTACTCCGAAGCCGCCTGGGATTCGGGGGAAATGCAACACGTCAACAAAGCACTGGAACGTATATTGAGGCATCACAATCCCTACCCTGCGATAGTGATGGATCGATACTGGAATGTCTTTATGGCAAACGAGTCGTCTCTGCGTTTTTTCAATAATTTTATTGATATGAATGCTCGCAGAGGCCCTCGCAACATCTTGCATCTTATGTTTGATCCGGAGGGTATGCGCCCCTTCATCATCGGATGGGAGCGCGTGGCGAAAAGCCTGCTTCAACGGGTTTTACGCGAATCGGTCGGTCGTGTGATAGATGATAATACGAAAGAACTGCTTGCCTCATTACTCGCTTACCCGAAGGTTGAGACCGAATGGCAAAAGCCTTTGCTCGGTACGGACGCAAACGATATTTTACCAGTCATACCATTGAGCTTTGTGAAAGACGGTGTGATTTTCAACTACTTCTCGATGGTGTCCACCGTGGGCACCCCTCAAACCGTCGCGGCTCAGGAGTTGCGGGTCGAGTGCCTGTTTCCGGCCGATGACATAACAGAGCGTCATCATGATTCACTCATGGCTCTGGCCCCTAGCCCTCCCGCAAGCGTGTGAGGTCACGGATACCGGTCCTGCACGCCTTTGCTCGGTAATATTCGGCATCACTTCTTGCTTGATAAAGCAGATAACACCCGCTAAGGCACCTCCATCCAAGTACAACTTTCCGATACTTATCTCTTAAATCAACCACTTATACAGTGAAAACGCCTGTAGTCCGCTTTTTATACTTCCCATCCCGCTGATCTCGCAGGTGTTGCCCTGCAAGACCGGTCGCCCAAAAAGTCGACCCGGTTGAGCGAGTACGGGCTATCCGTCGGTACTTCCAACGCTCGGTGGTTTATATCCAATAACAAGATGAGGTTGTATTTCTATGCGCGCAGACAACCATCTGCCCAACGGGGGGACTGCTCAAGGCGGTCCGCTCAAACGTGAACTGGGTGAACGACATATTCGTTTGATGGCCCTCGGCGCCTGTATCGGTGTCGGGCTATTCCTCGGTTCGGCCAAGGCCATTCAAATGGCCGGTCCGGCCATCATGCTGTCCTATATCATCGGCGGCCTGGCGATCCTGGTGATCATGCGCGCCCTGGGCGAAATGGCGGTACATAACCCCGTCGCCGGCTCGTTCAGCCGTTACGCACAAGATTACCTGGGCCCGTTGGCGGGATTTCTCACCGGCTGGAACTACTGGTTCCTGTGGCTGGTGACCTGCGTGGCGGAAATCACCGCGGTGGCGGTGTACATGGGCGTCTGGTTCCCCGATGTGCCGCGCTGGACCTGGGCCCTCGCCGCCCTGGTCAGCATGGGCACGGTCAACCTGATCGCAGTGAAAGCCTTCGGTGAGTTCGAGTTCTGGTTCGCCCTGATCAAGATCGTCACCATCATTGCAATGGTGGTGGGCGGGATCGGTGTGATCGCTTTCGGTTTCGGTAACGATGGCGTGGCACTGGGGATTTCCAATCTGTGGAACCATGGCGGCTTTATGCCGAACGGCGTCACCGGCGTGCTGATGTCGTTGCAAATGGTGATGTTCGCCTACCTGGGCGTGGAAATGATCGGCCTGACCGCCGGAGAAGCGCGCAACCCGGAGAAAACCATTCCCCAGGCGATCGGCTCGGTGTTCTGGCGCATCCTGCTGTTCTACGTGGGGGCCTTGTTCGTCATCCTGTCGATCTACCCCTGGGGCGAAATCGGTACCCAGGGCAGCCCCTTTGTCATGACCTTCGAGCGGCTGGGCATCAAGACCGCTGCCGGCATCATCAACTTCGTGGTGATCACCGCGGCGCTCTCCTCCTGCAACGGCGGGATCTTCAGCACCGGGCGCATGCTCTACAGCCTGGCACAGAACGGCCAGGCGCCAAAAACCTTCGGCAAAACCGCCGGCAACGGTGTGCCGCGCAATGCGCTGCTGTTGTCCATCGCGGCGTTGTTGCTGGGTGTACTGCTGAACTACCTGGTGCCGGAAAAGGTCTTCGTCTGGGTCACCTCGATTGCCACCTTTGGTGCGATCTGGACCTGGGCGATGATCCTGCTGGCCCAGCTCAGGTTTCGCAAAGGCCTGAGCGCAGCAGAACGTGCGGGCCTGAAATACCGCATGTGGCTGTACCCGATCAGCTCCTACCTGGCGTTGGCGTTCCTGGTGCTGGTGGTGGGCCTGATGGCCTATTTCCCGGACACCCGCGTGGCACTCTACATAGGACCGGCGTTCCTGGTGCTGCTGACGGTGCTGTTCCATGTATTCAGGTTGCAACCAGCCAATTCCCCCCGAGGTGCGGTGCGCTTGGCCCCTTGATGGTGTAACGCGCTTGGCCAAAGGATCGCACTGCTGCAGCCCCAAGAGCAGCAGTGCGCGCTGGCGGCTCCCCATTGAATGCTGACGCATACCTCGTTTTTTTCGGCTTCCTGGCCCACCTGTACTAGCCTCTTGGACAGCTCAAGCATTTTCCTGGAAACGAGGAAGCCCGTATGCGCCTTAGAAATCTCAATGTAGCCCCGCGCTCAGCGCTGTTTTTCGCCTTGATCATTGCCTTGGTTTTTATCCTCGGCGCAGTCGCGGTAGTGCAGATGGGCGGCCTGCGGGACTCGGAAAAAGATGTCGAAATCAATTGGATGCCCAGCGTCCGACAAACGGCATTGATGAGCCTTGGGGTGATGCGCCTGAGACTCGAAGTCCAGCGCAGCATTGCTGACCCCGAAGGTATTCAAAAGACGGCTGAAGCCTTCCCGGGCTTCCGAAAGGCTTTCATGGAGGCGGTGGCCAATTATGAGCCTCTGGTTGCGAGCGACCAGGAGCGCGCGCTTTATCTGAAGGTAAAGGCATCCGCCGAGGCGTACTCCAGGCAGTTGGACAGTCTCGAACCACTGATGAAACGCGCTGACTTGCCTGCGATAGCCAGCCTGAATGCGACAAGCATCCGGCCTATCACCACCTTGATGGAGGGGCAGATCAAAGACCTGACCGACATCAATAACGAGGGCGCGGCACTGGCGGGTCGAAATGCAGCCCATCTCTACTCCACGGGACTTTGGCTGGTTGTCGGTCTGATTGCAGGTGTAGTGATTCTGACTGTCGGGTTGGCAATAGTTCTGACCAGGAGCATCACCTCCCCCATCAGCGATGCCTTGTCCGTCGCCGAGCGTATCGCCAGTAGCGACCTGTCAAAGGAAGTACGGGTGAGCGGGACCGATGAAGCCGGACGACTGTTGAAGGCACTGGCGCAGATGCAGAAAAACCTTCGCAATACCATTGTGCAGATCTCCGAGTCCTCCACCCAACTGGCCTCCGCGGCCGAGGAAATGACAGCGGTCACCGAGGAGTCCAGCCGAGGCCTTGTTTCACAGAACGACGAAGTCAATCAAGCCGCTACGGCCGTCACCGAGATGAGTGCTGCGGTTGATGAGGTCGCGCGTAACGCGGAGTCAGCCTCCGAAGAGTCCAGGCGCACCCAGGGCTTTACCGAGGTTGGCCTGAAGCGGGTGGCTCAGACATTGAAATCCATTCAAAAGCTGAGCGGTAATGTTGAAAACACCAGCGAGCAGATTCAAGGTCTGTCAAATCAGGCCCAGGGTATCAATAAAGTCGTCGAGGTGATTCGGGCGATCGCGGAGCAGACCAACCTTCTGGCGTTGAACGCCGCCATTGAAGCCGCACGAGCCGGTGAACAAGGCCGTGGTTTTGCGGTGGTTGCCGACGAGGTCAGGGCTTTGGCCCACCGAACCCAGCAATCGACCCAAGAGATCGAGCAGATGATTGCGGCGATTCAGAACGATTCGGAGCACGCCGTGGAAGCCATGAATACCAGCAAAGCATTGGCAACCGAATCCCTTGGCGTGGCTCAAGAAGCCAGTAGCTCCCTGGATCAGATTGCCAGCGCCATGATTCAGATCAATGAACGTAATCTTCTGATCGCGACCGCTTCTGAAGAGCAGGCCCACGTGGCCCGTGAGGTCGATCGCAACCTGGTCAGTATCCGCGAGCTTGCCGCACAGAGCTCCGCAGGCGCCAGCCAAACGGCCAGTGCCTGCAATGAGATGTCAAAACTGGCGGTCAATCTCAATCAGTTGGTGAATCGCTTCGTGGTGTGAAAGGCGGACCACTCAGGATTTGGCACCCAGTTCCGCGGAAATCCGTGCGGCGGCGCTTTTGATCTGCGGGATCAACTCGGCCATTTTCTCCAGTGGCATATAGGGCACCGTACTGGCGATACTGATACCGGCAACGATTTTCCGGCTGGCATCCCGTATAGGCGCGGCCACACAACGGATCGACGGTTCGTTGTCTTCCAGGTCGAAGGCATAGCCCCCCGCCACATACTCCTGCATGCGCGCACGGAACTGCTCCCAGGTCTGTTCCACATGCTGGGGCCACAGGGCGTTCTTGCCGCCCACCGGCAGGCTGATCTGATACAGGCGCTGCCATTCTTCCGGCGAGCAATCGAGCATCAGCGCCTTGCCGATCCCGGTCCGCGCCAGCGGCATGCGATGGCCGACCCGCGAACGCATTTCCGGGCCATTGCGCCCCGGATTCTTGTGCAGATACAGCACGTCATCGTCTTCACGAATGGCCAGGTGGATGGTGTCGCCGGTCAGCGCCGACAATTCATCCAGGAATGGCGTAGCCAGGGTCACCAGCGGCAGGGCTTCGCGGGCCTGGAAACCCAGCTCGATCAGCTTCGGGCCCAACAGATAGCCGACTTGCGGCACCACCCGCAGATAGCGCTCGTCCACCAGGCAACTGGCCAGGCGATGGGTGGTGCTGCGCGTGGTCCCAATCAGCCGGGCAATCTCCTTGAGATCCCGGGCGCCGTTGGCCACCGCCTGCACCACGCCCAAGCCCCGGAGCAGCGTCTGGGTGCCGGTGGGTGCAGAGTCCTTGGCGTTTTTCAGGGTGTCGTCCAGCATATGCAGCCTTATAAAAGGGTCTACGAAAACGAAGGCCATTATGGCCGCTCACTGGCCCGCCTGCATGTCACTTTTCAGGCCTTCCGCTCACTGCGCCGAGAAGCGGATCACGGTGGTCTGGCGATAGACCTCCCCCGCCTCGATCCAGGCCCGGGGAAAACCGGGTTGGTTGATGCCATCGGGACAGTTCTGGGTCTCCAGGGCAAAACCGGCCCAACGCGGATAAGGCTTGCCCGCCTTGCCCTGGGCGCTGCCGTCGAAGGCATTGCAGGTATAGAACTGCACCCCGGGCTCGGTGGTGTGCAACTGCAACCTGCGACCGCTTTGGGGATCGTGGATATCGACAGCCAATCGGCTCAGATCACCCTCGGCATCCAGCCTCCAGTGATGATTGAAACCCTGCTGCGCCGCACCGCTGATGCGCAATTGCGGATGGTCATCGGTGATGTGCCGGCCAATCGGCGTGGCCTGGCGAAAGTCCATCGGCGTACCGGCCACAGGCGCCATCTCACCGCGGGGTATCAGTTGCTCCGTTACCGGCAGGTAATGGCTGGCATGGAGCGTCGCCACCTGCGAGAGGATATCGCCGTTACCCGCGCCGGCCAGGTTGAAGTAGGCATGCTGGGTCAGGTTGACCGCCGTCGGTGCATCGCTGACCGCCTGATACTCGATGCGCAGCTGGTTGTCATCGTCGAGGCTGTAGGTGACCTGGGTCCGCAGGTTGCCGGGAAAACCCATTTCGCCGTCGACGGACAGGTAACTGAGCTTCACACCCACCCAATCGCTGCCCTGGACGGGCTGCGCCTCCCAGACCTTCTTGTCGAAACCTTCGGGGCCGCCATGCAAGGCATTGGCGCCGTCATTGAGCGGTACCTGATAAATCCGCCCCGACAACTCGAACCGACCTCCCGCCAGCCGATTGGCGTAACGCCCGATCAGCGCGCCCAGGTACAAACGATGATGCCGCTGATAGCCCGCGATATCGTCGAAGCCCAGCACCACATCCTCGTAGCGGCCGTTTCTGTCCGCCACCAGCAGCGCCTGGAGAATGCCGCCGTAGGTCAGCACACTGGCCTGCATGCCGTGACGGTTGCCCAGCTGGTACTTGTGCACCGGCGTACCGTCCTCCAGATGACCGAAGAGACTTTCCCGGCAGCTCAATTCCGGCACTGGCGTACTGTTCATCCCCGCGCCCTCAGCGTTGCTTGAGGCGGTCGATGATCACCGCCCCGAGAAGAATCGAACCGCGAATGACGTACTGGTAGAAGGTGTCGATATTCTTCAGGTTCATCGCGTTCTCGATGATCGCCAGAATCAGCACGCCGGCAATCACATGGCGGATCAGCCCGATCCCGCCGCTCAGGGAAACCCCGCCGAGCACACAGGCGGATATCACCGTCAGCTCGAAACCCTGGCCGATCATCGGCTGGCCCGAGGTCATGCGCGAGGCCAGGATCACCCCGGCCAGCGCGCCGATCAGCCCATGCACGGCGAAGATGATGATCTTGGTCCGGTCCACGTTCACGCCGGCCAGCAGCGCGGCTTCCGGGTTACCGCCGATGGCCATGGTGTTGCGACCATAGGTGGTGTAGTTGAGCAACCAGCCGAAAAAGATGAAGCACAGCACGGTGATCAAAATCGGCACCGGCACACCGAACAGCTGGCCGTTGCCGAAGACGAAGAAGCCTTCGTCCATCACCCCGACGGCCTTGCCATTGGAGAAGATATAGGCCAGCCCGCGCACGATCTGCATGGTTGCCAGGGTGGTGATCAGTGCGTTGACCCGCAGCTTGGCGATCACGATCCCGTTGATCAGGCCCACGCACAGCCCCAT
The DNA here is from genome assembly GCF_013385425.1 of Pseudomonas gingeri. Classification (GTDB taxonomy): domain Bacteria; phylum Pseudomonadota; class Gammaproteobacteria; order Pseudomonadales; family Pseudomonadaceae; genus Aquipseudomonas; species Aquipseudomonas gingeri_D. Next base: position 237,385 of record NZ_JACAQA010000007.1, read on the forward strand.
GGCCAGCGCCGCCGAGACCCCGAAAAACACGCTGTCGGTATCACGAATGACAATCCCGGCCACCACCCCCGCACAGGCGATCACCGAACCGACCGACAGGTCGAAGTGCCCCGAGGCCAGGCAGAACAACATGGTGCAGGCGGCAATCCCCGTGGTGGAAATCGCCAGGCCCAGGCCGCGCATGTTCAGGGAGGACATGAAGTTATCGATAAACAGCGCGCAGAGCACAAAGATCCCGATGGCTGCGAGCAGCATCACCCAATCATCGAAGAACTTGCGCTGATTGAAGCCGAGCCAGAATGCGTGTGTATTTTTGACCTGTGACATAGACACCTCAATAGGTTTTCAGTCCCGCGAACGCGGGAGGGCCAGTTGCAACAGACTGGCTTCGTCGGCTTCGCTGCGTAACCGTTCACCGGTAATCGCGCCTTCGCTCATGACCAGGATGCGGTCGGAAATGCCCATGACCTCCATCAGGTCGCTGGACACCACGATCACCGCAATACCCTGCTCGGCGAGGTTGTAGATGATCTTGTAGATCTCGGCCTTGGCACCGATATCGATGCCGCGAGTCGGCTCATCGAGCAGCAGCACTTTCATCGGCATCGACAGCCAGCGCCCCAGGATCGCCTTCTGCTGGTTGCCACCGGACAGGTAGAGGATCGGTTGGCTGGCCGAAGGCGTACGGATATTCAGCGCGGCGATTTGCTGTTGGGCATTGTCCCGCTCCCAAGCGCCGCGGATCAGCCAGCCGAAGCCGGCGTGATGAGTCCGGGCGCTGATATTGATGTTCTCCGCCACACTGGCACGGGGCACGATGCCTTCCTTCTTGCGATCCTCCGGACACAGCAGCACCCCCGCCGCAATGGCATCACGCGGCGATTTGAACGCCACCGTCTGCTCATCCAGCACCAGTCGTCCAGCCTTGCTGCGGGACAGGCCGGCCAACAGCCGCAAGAGTTCGGTGCGCCCGGCGCCGACCAGGCCGAACAGCCCGAGTATCTCGCCCTTGTTCACGCTGAAACTCGCCGGTTCCAATACGCCCGGCCCGAGCAGGCCTTCGACCCGCAAGGCCTGGCCACCTTGCGGGCGAGGACGGTAGTCGTAGATGTCCTTGATATCGCGCCCGACCATGCTGCTGACCAGCCGGTCGATGCTCAGCTGTTGCATATCCTCGAAGGTGCAGACAAAACGGCCGTCCTTGAACACCGTCACCGCATCGCAGATGCGGAACACCTCTTCCATGCGATGGGAGACATACAGAATCACCCGCCCCTCATCCCGCAGCCGGGCAATAATCAGCATCAGCCGCTCGATCTCCCGCGCCGACAGGCTGCTGGTGGGTTCATCGAAGGCAATCACATGGGCATTACGCGACATGGCCTTGGCAATCTCGATCATTTGCCGCTGGCCCAGGGACAGGCTGCCCAACCGCGCATTGGGATCGATCTCGTCGGCCAGGCCCTTGAGCAGCTGGCGGGCGCTGCGCACCATTTCCCGGCGATTGACCATGCCCAGGCGCGAGGGCATGTGTCCCAGCAACAGGTTTTCGGCCACGGTCATTTCCGGCACCAGATGCAGTTCCTGGTGGATCACCGCGACGCCATGGGCAATGCTGTCGGCCGCCGACCTGAAACTCATGACCTGCTCGCCGATCTGCAGGTTGCCATTGTTGGGCGAATAGAACCCGCCGAGGATCTTCAACAGGGTCGACTTGCCCGCGCCGTTCTCGCCCATCAGCGCATGCACGCTGCCGGGCCGCGCCTCGAAACTGATCTGCGCCAGCGCCCGTACCCCGGGAAACTCCTTGCCGATGCCGTTGAAGCGCAGGCTCGCGGCCGCCTTCGAGTGTTCCAACATAACCTATCTCCCGCACCGGGCCGCGCACTGCGCAACCCACAGGGTGGACGTCAGGTGCAAGGTCCAGCCCTTGCGCCGAAGGCGTGTCATTTCCACAGCCCGATCTTGGTCAGCTCTTGCTGGAAGTTGGCGCGGGTAATCAAGGTCACGGTATCCAGGGCGGTGTACTTGGCCGGTTCCTTACCGGTGCTGACCCAGGTAAACATCTGGCTGGCGGTTTCATAACCCGAGGTATCGGGACTCAACAGCATCGAACCGTAGAAGCCGCTGTCGGCCTTCTTCAGCTCGCCGATGGCATCGGTGCCGTTGATGCCGACACCGATCACATTGGCCGCCTTGAAACCGGCGCTTTCGGTGGCCCGCACGCCGCCCAGCACGGCACTGTCGTTCATGCCGCCGACGATCAGGTTCTTCGCCGTGCCCGGCAGCTTGACCAGGGCCGAGTTGGTGGAGTCCATGCTGCCAGGGACATCGAGGGTTTTCTGCGCCGTGAAGAGGATATGGTCCGCCGGCAGGCCCGCGGCCTTGAGTGCGTCGACCGAACCGTCGGTGCGCTTCTTGCCGGTATCCAGTTCGTCGAAGGTGTTGATCACCGCGTAAGTGGCGCTCCAGTCCCAGCCGCGTTTTTTCGCTTCATCGGCCATCGCCGTGCCTTGCTTCTGGCCGATCTTGAACGCCGCCAGGCCGACATAAGGAACGTCTTCCATGGGCTTGCCGTGGGCATCGACAAAGCGGTCATCTACGGCCAGGACCTTGAGGTCGTTAATCTTGGCCTTGGCCATGATCGCCGGGCCCAGCGAGGTGTCCGGCGGGCAGATGACAAACCCCTTGGCGCCGCTGGCGGCCAGGGTGTCGATGGCCGCCAGGGTCTTCTCGCCATCGGGCACGGCGATCTTGATCACCGTGAAACCCTTGTCCTTGCCAGCCTTTTCGGCAAAGGCCCATTCGGTCTGGAACCAGGGCTCCTCGGCCTGTTTGACCAGAAAGCCGATCTTCACCTCTTCGGCCGAGACCCAACCGCTGAAACTGCTGGCGGCGACCAGCGCCGCGGCGCAGGTCAGAGAGCGGATGTTGCGCTGAATAAACATAAGTAACCCTCTTGTTGTTATTGGTTCGTTACGTACGGAAAGACTGCCCGGCCCAACGGCCGGCTGGGCGTTACTCGTGGTACAGCACTGAACGGCCGCCATCGATCATCAGGCAGGTGGCGTTGATAAACGGTGCCTCGTCGGTCGCCAGGAACAGCGCCGTCATGGCCACCTCGACCGGCTGGCCGATACGTCGTGGCGGGTGCAGGTCGAAGGCCCGTTGCCGTTCGGCGTGGGGGTCGTCGAAGCCGTTCCAGTAGTCGACATTGAGCTGGGTCTCGATATAGCCCGGGGCAATGGCGTTGACCCGAATGCCCTTGGGCGCGTACTCGATACCCAGCGCCCGTGTCAGCCCGAGCAGGCCATGCTTGGCCACCGGGTAGGGAAAGCAGCCCGGAATGATGTGGCTGGAATGGGTCGAGGCGATATTGATGATGTTGCCGATACCCTGCTCGATCATGTGCGGCAATACCGTGCGGCAACCGAACCAGGCGCCGTCCAGGTCGATGGCGAAGCAGCGGCGCCAATCCTCGTCGCTCATCTCCAGCGGGTCGCGAAACACATTCACGCCGGCACAGTTGACCAGTACATCAACGCGCCCGAACTTTTCAATGGCCAGGTCCACCAGGGAACGCCATTGTTCCTTGGAGGTAATGTCCACGGCCTGGGCATGGACCTGGGCGCCACGTTCACGCCAGCGGGCCGCCACACGCTCGACTTTCTCACCCTGGATATCGCCGATCACCAGCCGCGCCTGTTGTGCCTGGAAGCAGGCGACAATCGCCTCGCCGATCCCTTGGGCCGCCCCGGTCACCACCACCACTTTGTCTTTCAATCGGTCGCCGTAGGTGGGCTCCGGAACCTCGGGTAAAGACAGCGCTTCAGCCATTTCAAATACTCCTGTCAGTCAGATGTTCAGCCGGAAAAACGCTGGCAGGCCAAGCCTTTCACGCCAACGTCGGCCATCAATAACGCGCCGTCCAGAGCCCCATCTTTCCCTTCCCTGCTGCTCGCCGGCCGGGCGCTGGTGACGTAAAGCGTGGACAGATCGGGCCCGCCGAAAACACAGCTGGTGGGGTACTCGACGGGTAACTCAATGACCCGGTCGAGCGTGCCGTCGGGGGCATAGCGAATCAGGCAATGACCGCCCCAGCGGGCATTCCAGACATAGCCCTGGCTGTCCATGGCCGAACCGTCCGGCACACCACGGCTGGATGGTTGGCCCCAGGGGCTGCGCGCGCCCAGCAAACCATCGACCTCGATGGCATAACGATAGAGTTGGCCATCAAGGCTATCGGCGCAGTAGAGCTGCGTGCCCGTGGCGTCCCAGAGCAAGGTGTTGACGATGCCCTGCCCCTCCAGCAAAGGAGTGACGCGAGCATCCGGATCGACCCGGAACAAGCCGCCTGAACGCCGAGTGATCGGCAAGTCGCTGCCATCGGCGGCCAGGTTGTTTTGCATGCTGCCCAGCCACAGTCTTCCCTGCGCATCGCAACGGGCCTCGTTCGCACGGTTGCCGCTCACCGGGTCGGCCACGCAGAACAGGCTCAGGACCGGCTGCTGCGACGGCGAGTCGAGATCAAGGCGATAAACGCCACTGGCCAGGGTCACCAAGGCATCACCGCGCTCGCACGGGATGAATGCCGACACGGCTTCGGGCAACTGCCACTGCTGGTAGTGCCCGCCACTCAGGCGGCAGGCCAGCCGAGCGGCGATATCCACCCAGTACAGGGCCTGGGTCGGACCGTCCCAGAACGGGCCTTCCGACAACATGAAGCGCTGTTCGCTCACCGCTTGCCATTGCATGACTAATCCTCCTGTCTGATCCATGGCCTTACCACTCGGCAAAGCTGCCGTCGGCATGGCGCCAGATCGGGTTGCGCCAGCGGTGGCCGATGGCCGCACGTTCGATGACGTACTCCTCGTTGATCTCGATACCCAGGCCCGGGCCGTTGGGGATCTTTACGAAGCCCTTGTCGTAATCGAACACCCGCGGATCCTTGACGTAGTCCAGCAGGTCGTTGCTTTCGTTGTAATGGATGCCCAGGCTCTGTTCCTGGATAAACGCGTTGTAGCAAACCGCGTCCAGCTGCAGGCACGCCGCCAGCGCGATCGGACCCAGCGGGCAATGCAGCGCCAGGGCCACGTCATAGGCTTCGGCCATATTGGCGATCTTGCGGGTTTCGGTGATGCCGCCGGCATGGGAAGCATCCGGCTGGATGATGTCGACATAACCTTCGCTGAGCACCCGCTTGAAATCCCAACGGGAAAACAGGCGCTCACCCAGGGCAATTGGCGTGCTGGTCAGCGGCGCCAGTTCTTTGAGGGCTTCGTAGTTTTCGCTGAGCACCGGCTCTTCGATAAACATCAGCTTGTAGGCGTCGAGCTCCTTCATCAGCACCTTGGCCATGGGTTTGTGGACCCGGCCATGGAAGTCCACGCCGATACCGACATTCGGCCCCACCGCATCGCGCACGGCGGCGACGTTGGCCAGCGCCAGGTCGACTTTTTCGAAACTGTCGACGAACTGCAGTTCTTCAGTACCGTTCATTTTGACGGCGGTGAAACCCCGCTCGACGGCCTCCCGGGCAGCCCGGGCGGTGTCGGCCGGACGGTCGCCACCGATCCACGAATACACCCGGATCTTGTCGCGAACCTGCCCGCCCAGCAGATCGCTGACCGAGACCCCGAGCGCCTTGCCCTTGATGTCCCAGAGCGCCTGGTCGATCCCGGCCAGGGCGCTCATATGCACCGCGCCACCCCGGTAGAAACCGCCGCGATAGAGCACGGTCCAGATATCTTCGATATTGCGCGGGTCCTTGCCGATCAGATAGTCCGACAGCTCATCCACGGCCGCCGCGACGGTATGGGCGCGGCCTTCGACCACGGGCTCGCCCCAGCCGGTCACGCCCTCGTCGGTTTCGACCTTGAGGAACAGCCAGCGTGGTGGAACGATAAAGGTGGTCAGTCTGGTGATTTTCATCGTGTTGTCTCTCTTGTTCAGAGGCAGCGCCCACGGCGCCGGAAAGTCTTAACGCAATGCGTTCCAGGCCTGCACATAAGCCTTGGCGCGGACAGCCACTTCGTCAGGTGTCAGGCCCGGCTTGAACAGCCCGGAACCGAGGCCGAAACCGCTGACGCCCGCCTCGACAAACACCCGCATATTGTCCGGTGTGATCCCGCCGACCGGGATCAGCAAGGTTCCTGCCGGCAACACCGCCAGCCAGGCCTTGACCACCGCCGGGCCCATTTGCTCGGACGGGAACATCTTCAGGACATCGGCGCCTTCGGCCAGCGCGGCAAAGGCTTCGGTCGGCGTGGCGACACCCGGCGACAGGTACAGGCCCGCCGCCTTGGCCGCGCGCAAGACCTTGGGGTCACTGTGGGGCATGACGATCACCTGGCCGCCGGCCGCCTTCACTTGCCCGACCTGTTCCGGGGTCAGCACCGTACCGGCGCCGATCAGGCAATCGGCAGGCAACAGGCTGCGCAGGATGCGAATACTTTCGTAGGGTTCAGGCGAATTGAGGGGCACTTCAATAACGCGAAAACCGGCCTGGTAAAGCACCTCGCCGATGGCCGCCGCCTCTTGCGGACGCAGGCCGCGAAGGATCGCGATCAGCCCGTTTTTCGCCAGTGCTTGCTTGAGCATGTCAGACCTCCTGGTAGTTGAACGCGGACGCTCAGCCGAGCAGCCCGGCTGCTTCGGCCAGGTGCCATAAACCGCGCTCGGTGGCCTGTTTGGCCAGGCTCACCGGGGCAAAGCCGCAGGCATCGAGCGCCCGGCTGTAGCGGGCACAAAGTTGGGAATTGCCGATAAGAATGATCGCGGGCAAGTGGCTGCTGTCGCGTCGGCGACGCTGTACGTCGGCGAGGGCCACGAGTTCATGACCGATCAACAAACCCGACAGGTAGTCGACTTGCTCGGTGGCACTCAGCTCGCCGGTCAGGCCAAGGCTGCGGGCACTGAACAAGGTCGAAAGCGGGCCGATCTCGCCGTCAGTGGACAATGCCACCTGTACGCCGCGATCAAACGCCAGGCCATCAAAGGTCGCACCGCGTTGTTGAGTACGACCCAGAATGCTGTGTTCGCCGAGGATGGCGAACAGTTCGCCGGTCATGAAGGTGTCGAAATGCACGATGCAACCCTCGGCCACTTCGACCCATTTCGAATGGCTGCCGGGCAAGCCGATCAGCAGATTGTCGCCAGCACCCGTCGGCAGGCTTTGCAGGACACCGAGGACCTGGGTCTCTTCGCCGCGCATCACATTCGGCAGCGGTGAGCGCTGGATGACGCCGGGCACGATATGCACCTCGACGCCGCGCAGGCTGCGCAGGGTTTGCAAGGACGTACCGAGGTTGGCGACATTCGCCGGGGTGTCGCAGTAAGCGGCTTCGCGCCAGCCCTGGGCGCTGCCGACCATGCCACAGGCGATCACTGGCAGCTCGGGCTGCGCCTCCAGCCAGTCACCGCAGGCATCGTCGAACGCCAATTCGAAACCATCGGTGCACATCTGGCCGGCGATCATCCGCGGCCCACTGGGCAACTGCATGATCCCCGACGACAGCGAGCGCTGTTCGAGCACCTGGCCGTCAGCAGCGAGTTTGTAAGCCCGAAGGGAGGTGGTCCCCCAATCGAGCGCGATCAATTGCGCCTGCATCGCTTCACCTGAATTTATTTTTGGACAGTGAGTGCGTAGAGCTGATGCGGCGACTATAGACCCTGGCTTAAACAAATCTCAATATATATTTATTCATCCCATATATAGGGATATTTGTTTTTAATTGAACGAACTTGACCAACCACTGCTTGGTGCCGTGGCTGGTCAGCTTTCCGAGGGTTTATGAGTGATCGCAGGATTGCGCGCTGGGCTGGAAATATGGCGTTTCGTAGATGAGCGTCGTCACCAGGACTCACGCTCGACGAGCGGGCATGCAACCCTGTGAGTCGAAGGGTCGTCCCGGCCTTGAATCACATGCTCGGCGGCACGGCGCCCCATCTCGTAGTACGGTAGTTGCACGGTACTCAGCGGCGGATAGAACAACTCGGCCACCCCGATCATGTTGTCGTAGCCAAGGACCGCCACATCCTCTGGAATACGCAGGCCACGGCTGAGCAGGTATTGATAGGCGACCAGCGCAATCCGGTCGTTACCACAGATAAGCAGGTCAAACGCCGGCTTGCTATCCGGGCCGCGCAATTGCAGCTCCAGCGCGACCATTGTTTCCTGATAGGCATCATCGGTCGACAGGTTGTATTGGGGAATATCGTCGACCGACAGGCGGACCTCGGCGAGGGCGCGAACCAACCCGCGCTGACGCCACTCCCAGGCCAGGCTGCTTTGCGGCAGGCTGATGCACAGCGGACGCCGGTAGCCTCGCTTCAATGCGTTTTTTACCGCCAGATACTGACCCTCTTCATCGTCCGGTATGTAGCACGCAACGCCAGCTTGCGAACTGATGCAGTTGCTCAGTACCAGAGGCAGGCTGCGCAATACCTGGGGGATTTCGACCGTGCGTAACTGCATGGCGCTGAAGATGATTCCGTCGGGCTGATGCGACAGCATCAGATCGATGGTTTGCTGGTTCGGCGGCGCTTCGAACACGTTGAGGATGAAAACGTTCCAGCCGTTTTCCCGTGCCGTGCGCTCCATTGAAAGGAGCATTTCCACGGCGAAGGGCGTTGTCGCGGTATCAAGCGCGAAGACGCCAATGGTCTTGCCACTGGAGTGACCACCACGGATCTTGCGAGCTGAAAGGCTGGGCACATAACCCAGGGTCTCAATCGCTTGACGAACCTTCGCCAGGGTTTCCTGGTTCAGTTTTTCCGGGGTGTTGAGTGCCCTGGAAACGGTCATGAAGGAAACCCCCGCCAGCCGTGCGACATCTTTAACTGAAGCCATTCGCGGGTGCCATTGCTTGTCTGGCCGGGCATCATGTCATGCTTGGTAAATGCATAACAACACCATGACCGGCGGCCGGCGGCACCCATGGCACATCCGCTGTCATCAGAGCCGCAGATCGGCGAGATCCCAGACAGCAGTTTCCCCGAACCGCCCTGCCCCATTGACCGCGAATGCACTGACGGCGAGGCTGTCGGGCCGTGGGTAAATCCGACTGGTCAGGCTATAGGTGCCATCGTCGACGAACACCTCGATGGACGAGCGATCAAGAAAGACCCGCAGGGCGATCTGCTGCTGCCCTGGCGCCACCGGTACGCTACGAACACCGCTTACGCCGGCGCCCGAGCATTGCCTGTCGAGCACCAAACGTCGGGCCATGGCATCGAAGTACAGCAATGTGCGTTCTTGCTGGTCTTCACTGCAGCGCAGCGCCAGGCCAAAGCGCTCGGCGGTGCTACCCGCGAGGTCCAGTTCGAGTTCAAACTCCAGCAGTGCACCGCGAACATCCAGTGAGCAATAGCGTGATTCGATCACGCCGATCTGCAGCGTTCGCCTGGCTTGCCGTAGCGCTTTCAGTTCTCGGGCCGGGCGCATGCGCAACCGTTCACCGTCGCGACTCAACTCGCGCGGCAACGAAAGCGCGCCGCACCAGTGTTGCGCCTGGCTCGGCATCGGGCTGTCCCACATATCCATCCACGCCCAAAGCAAACGTCGCCCGTCTGGCGCCAGCAGTGTCTGTGCGGCATAAAAATCGTGACCGTGGTCAAGCTCGTACAGCTTGCCGCACTCGCTCAAATGCCCGCGGTCATCCAATTGGCCCAGCCGATAGCTGTTCTGGAACTTGTTCCAGTTATCGTAGCCGTCGGGTTTCAAACCTTGCGGCGAATAGAGAAAGACGTCGCACCCGCCGAGCTCGAACAGATCCGGACACTCCCACATGTAGCCGTCCGACTCGCAAACACCTTTCAGGGCGCAGCCCAGGTATTGCCAGTGGTGCAGGTCTTCGGAGCGATAAAGCAGCAACTGCGGGTCGTCTCCCTGGCGCGCCCCCAGGGCCATCCACCATTGCTCGCCTTGCCGCCAGACCTTGGGGTCACGGAAATGCATGATGTCCGGATCCGGTGCCGTCTCGATCACCGGCCCGTGTTTCGTGAACGAGAGGCCATCTGTGCTGCTGGCCAGGCATTGGACCTGGCGGATGTTCCGGTCATCCCCCGAAACACCCAACCAGGTGTGCCCGGTGTAGACCAGATAAAGCCTGTCATCCATGACCACCGCCGATCCTGAAAAACACCCGTCCCGATCGTAGCTATCACTGGGCGCCAAGGCGATGGGCAAATGCTCCCAATGCACCAGGTCGCGGCTCTTGGCATGCCCCCAGTACATCGGGCCCCAGTGCGCAGAGTATGGGTGGTGCTGGTAGAACACATGGTATTCACCGCGAAAATGGACCAGCCCGTTCGGATCATTCATCCATCCCGCCGGAGGCGACAGGTGATAGCCGAGGCGATAGTCATCGCCGCGTTCGGGTATTGTTCTTTCGATGGCGCGATGCGCTTCATCCAGCAGTGCAGCGTGCATGGTGTGATCCTTACTAGGGTTCGTAACGAGTGGCGGATTGAACAATGGCCGGAAGCTCCAGCGGTTCGGTAACCTTGGCGGGAGAAGAGGTGCCGGCTGGATCGGTGCGCAACAAGGTCCATGACAGCAGCAGGCACCCGCCGACCAGGCCAGCCATCAGCACGTAAACACTCGAGAAACCGACATGGTCGTAGCCGTAGCCCACCAGAGGCGAAAGCAGCATCGCGGTCAATTGCTGGGCGAACTGGAAGCCCACCAGATAGATCGAGGCGGACAGGCGCGAATCGAAGTTGAGCGATATGTACTTGAATACCGAAACCAGGAGGATGGGCACTTCCAACGCATGCAACATCTTGCAGGCGGCGACGGTCCAAGCCTGCATGGCCAGCCCGGAGCCCAGAATCCGGACGAACATGATGCTGCCCGCCAGAATCAGTCCGTACTTGGCGCCTGTACGGCTGACCACCCATGGCGCGAACAACATCAATACGGCCTCAAGCAGCACCTGCGATGAATTCAGGTAGCCATAAGCACGGGTGCCCTCCTCCGGGGTCGGGAAGAAAGAGGAGAAATACACCGGAAACTGTTGTTCGTAGATCATGTAGATCCCGCACACACCGGTCAGGTACAAGCTGAATGCCCAAAAACGCGGTAGCCTCAGCAACTTCCAGAGATCGTGCACGCGCACGGGCATCGCTGCCCCCTTTCCGGCTACGCCGGGTTGACTGAAGCGGCTCAAATCCAGCCTGGAGAGGATCAACAAGAACGCAACGCCGGCAGCGCTGCTCAGGTAAAACGCGATATCCGGGTCAATGTTGAAGACCACGCCAACCACACCCGTCGCGCTGGCCCAGCCCAGCGAACCCCACATTCTGGTGGTCCCGAACTCAAGGCCCGCGTGACGCGACAATCGCTCCGTGTAGGACTCGATCACGCCCACGCCCGCGAGCATGGCCAAGGCCAGAAAAGCCGCTCCGACCAAAGCCCCCAACACCACGTTCTGAGCCAGCAGGTGGGCATATACGTAAATCGCAAACGGGGCCGCCGCGCAGAGCAGGATGCCAATCCACACCAGCAGTTTTTTCGACAGGCCAAGCCGATCCTGCAGCGCGCCATAGAACGGCTGAATCAGCAGCGCCGCAATGGCGTTGGCCGCGAAAACAAAGCCGATTTCCGTGCCATTCAGGCCGATGACTCGATGCAGCCAGATCGAGAACAGCGAGTAGCTGGATGACCACGAGAAGAAGAAGAAATACAGCAAACCACTGATGAGCCAGTACTCACGTTTCATTGAGATCGACATGGAACAGTCCTCTTGTTTTTATTTTAGTTAACGTTAACATCGCAACACATTACGCGTCCTGGACGGGCTCGTTGTCAAGTGGGTTGAGTGCAACTGCCGGTGATATCGCGATACGCAAACTGGGTAAAAGCCGCGCTGCCGGCGACTCCAGGAACACTTGCGATCTCTCGCAAATGCCTACTCGACCAGGGACAAGGACTCGTTTGAAAGGTGTGTAGTGCCCCAATACAAAAACAAGAGGGTCAGCATGCGTAATACGCCGCTTCTGGGTATCTTTGCCCTGCTTTTTTCAACCACCAACCTGCTTGCCGAACCAGCCTTGACCGTTGAGGAGCGTCTCGCTCAGTTGGAAGCCAGGACCGCCACCGCCGAGAAGCGGGCAGCGACGGCTGAAACCGACGTTGCCCAATTGCACAGGGAGGTCGAGCGCCTCAAGAGTCAGCTCGCCGTCAATGCCGCGTCACCCACGACAACGCAATTACCTCCAGGCGAGAGAGTCGCCGGGATTGAAACACGCCAGCAGTCCATGGAGCAGCGCACCTCGCCCCTCGCCTCTTCGGTTGATTCGATCCAGGACGTCGCGCAAGGTTTCTCCTTTAGCGCGTATGCCCGTTCCGGGATGATGACCGATGGCGGTGGCGCCGGTCGGGGCGGCCCCAACATCACCCCCGCCGGATCGATTGGTGGGTCGGTTGGGCGCCTTGGCAATGAGGTGGACACCTACGCAGAGGCGAAATTCTCGAAGCAAAGCCAAGCCGATAACGGCACGCGCTCCAAGTACCTGTTTGAGATCGCGGACGGTGTGGAAACCCCCAACGATTGGACCGCGGCGCAAAGCTCGCTCAATGTGCGCCAGTCCTATGCCGAGCTCAGCCATCTGGCGTCATTCCAGAACACCCCCATGCTGCGCGACGCGACCTTATGGGCCGGCAAGCGCTTTGATCGAGACAATTACGACATCCATTGGCTTGACCGGGGCATTGTGTTCCTGGCCGGGACCGGTGGCGGGATCTACGACGTCCGCCTTGCCGATAACTGGCGCATCAATGCCTCCCTGATGAGCCGTTCCTACGGTGATTTCGGTACAGAGGAAAACAAGGACATCCGGAGCTATGTCGCGACCCTCAACCAATTTTTCGATGATGGTCGCTGGCAGCTCATGCTCAATGGTATTACTTCAAGCCAGAACGACGCCAGGCTGATGGACGGCGGCACCCGGCTGAATGCGGCGGGGTTCAGCCCTGCCGAAAGCGGCTCCCATGGCCTGTTCGCCTACCATCGACCAGACTTTTTCGGTCGTGAAGGCTATTTCAAAGCCGCGTTGCTGTACGGCAAAGGACTGGGAGCGGAGGTCAACAACATTGGCGCCGATGGCGACTTGCTTGAGCAGGCCCAGACGTTGCGGCTGGCACTCTATGGTCATACTCGCCTGAATGACGATTGGCGCATCGCACCGACCCTGATTGCCGAACATAGCCAGGATCGCTATGTCCCCGGCGACGACTATCGCTACTTGACGCTCAACGTGCGATTGGCCAATGAACTGAGCCGCAACTTCGAAATGCAATATGAGCTGAGCTGGCAGACCATGGACCTGGATGCGCGGGGCTATGCCGGCCGCCATACAGCCGACGGCGACTATTGGAAACTCACCTTGGCGCCCACCTTCAAGCTGCAAACCGGCGACTTCTTCACCCGCCCTGAATTGCGCCTGTTCGCCACCTATATGAACTGGTCGAGGAACCTCGATAACTTCAGCTCAACCGATGATTTCGGCCAGAAGGGCTTCAGGTCTGGAGGCGTCTGGCAACTGGGGGTGCAAATGGAAACCTGGTTCTAGCGGACGAGCTTCGGCTACATGATGGCGCCTGAACTGATCGAACTGTTGCAGGCCAGGGTGAGCCGCTTTCTACCCGTCTGATGGTCAGCTGGCTGAACCAGCTGCTACGATCTGCGACAGACGGCCCAGCCACCGGAGAATGAAAAGTCTATCGGCCGGGAGCTTGATGACAGCGTGTCGGCTGGATGCAGCCTGTTCTCTGATCGATTTTATTGGCCGTACGTAAACGCCGGGGTCCCCACACGCAGGATCCGCAACGCTTTGCCGAGGACTGCACGGCTCATCCTGTACTTGCCGGCTGCAAGGTTTATCAAGATATTCAGGCCGGGGCCACCGCCGAATCCCGGCAGCGCTTGTCGAGTAATTTAAGCGACCCGCGCGTGGCCGCCATCGTTTCATTGGACCTCGGCCTGTCCCGAGGCTTCACCGATAAAAGCCTTGCAGACCTGCACCGACCAGTACTGGTGATTGCCGCTGGTTGGCCCTCGGAAGAACTGCCGGCAAGGTTGGAGTCAGCGGACTTGGCCAGGCGCCTGCCTCAAGCGTCAGTGCGCTACCTGGAAATCAGCGACGCCACCCACTTCAGCTTCATGGCCCCCTGCAAACCGGACGCTGTGCAACTGATTGAGCAAAACGACCCCGGTGACGGGATCATCTGCCGGGATGGTGATGGGGGCCGCCCGCGGGCGCTGATCCAGCAGCAAGTGCTTGGTGTGATCAGCGAGTTCCTGGCGCAATCGCTCTAGGTGTCTGGTCCCAGGGTGAGAGGGTGCGGATTGAGTGACTTGGGCTGGTTATGCGACTCGTATTCTCTATGATGAGTCACCCGCCATAGCGAGAGTGTTAGTTATGCCAGTTTCTTCAAATCGAAAATCCCCTGTCATTTTATGCCCTGCGTCCAGCAGCGACCTGGAAGATCTGGTAGCTATCCGGATTGAAGCCATGCGCGAAAGCCTTGAGCGGGTTGGACGATTTGATCCTGAGCGTGCGCGAGAACGGTTTCTCGATGGTTTCGACGCGAACAGTACACGCCGTGTGGAGGTGTGTGGTGATCTGGTCGGTTTTGTAGTCATCAAAGACCATCAGCGCGAGCTTCTGCTTGACCACTTGTACGTGATACCTGGCGCTCAAGGGACGGGAATAGGCTCTGAAGTGCTCACCCAAATTTTCAGAGAAGCTGATGAGAACGGGCGTTCAATTAAGGTGGGGGCCCTCAAAGAAAGCGCCTCAAATCGCTTTTACATTCGTCATGGCTTTGAGTTCGTCGAAAGTGGTGAGTTTGATAATTATTATGTCCGCGCCAGCAGGCATGCTGTCAGCTAGAGCGGCTAGACGGATCTCGGTAAGCCAATGGCAAACACACCTAAGTGAGCGATCCGTCTTCAACCTCTAAAAATCATCGACTTTTTGAAATTACACCCTTCATATATTGATTTAAATCGCGAAAATCCTGAACCTTCCAAGCGAATGGCGATAGTTTTACACCATTCTCTCGCAACGTTTTTGGAATCAAGTCTCCATTTGGACGAAGTATTATCGATGACACAATAACGCCCGGATAATCATTTAGTCGTTTTTTGAAAACGGATGTTGTGAGGTCAGGTGCAGGAGGATTGCTTTTATTAGCCAATGGTCCTGTTCCCTTGAGATCTGCTCCGTGGCACATGGCACATCTCTGTGAATAGAGATTTTTTCCATTGGCGTTATCCGCAAAAGACAGTGATGCTTGAATGAGCGATAAAATGCCCAGCGACGCGATGAATAATATTTTCACTTTCATTTTCCATATAGCCCTGTTGTATCAATCAGATCACAACCCGCCACTCACAAACTGGTTACGTCCGAACGCCTTGGCGTTATAGAGAGCCTGATCTGCCACCTCAATCAACCCTTGCAAATGGTCCAGTTGAGACCCCGTGGCTGTGGCAATCCCAATGCTCACACTCAGCCGTCCGAATGGGCTGGTGTTGTGCGCAATGTTTTCTTGCTTCAAACGGTCGAGGATAAGTTGCGCCACCACCGCGGCACCGTCACTGTCGGTGTCAGGCATGATGATGCCCATCTCCTCTCCGCCATAACGTGCCACCAGATCTGACGGTCGCCTTACGCACGCCTCGAAGATTCTGCCAACCGTCTGCAGGCATGCGTCTCCTGCCACATGCCCGAACGAGTCGTTAAAGCGCTTGAAGTAGTCGATATCGATCATCATCAATGCCAGCGTCGTACCCTCACGCTGTGCTCGCCGAGCCTCCATGGCGAGGCTCTCATCAAAGCAGCGCCGATTTGCCAAACCGGTCAGGGCATCCTTCATCGCGAGCAACTCAAGCTGCCGATTCGATGAGAGCAACTGTTGCTGAGCTCCACGCAACTGATCTTCCGCCTGGGTTCGCCGACGGATATCCAGGATCAAGAACCAGCCGATAACACCGGTGAGCCCCAACAACCCCGTCACCACCACCGCCGACAGCAGTGCCTCCGTTCGCCACGCGGCGAGGGCTTCGCGCTTGCCTAGTGCCACAGTCGTTATCAGCGGCAGCCGGTCACTCTTTCGGAAAGCGTAGAGCCGCTCCACGCCGTCCAGACTGGAGGTAAACGACGCAGTGCCGACTGATCGATCGACAAGATACTTTGCATAGATGGGCGACTTGGAAAAGTTGCGTCCCATGTCCTGCTCACGGAAAGGATAGCGAACCAGCAACGTACCGTCGGTATAGGACAAGCCGATAGCGCCCTCCTGCCCTAGGTCGATCGTTCCAAACAACCGCAGGAAGTTTTCGATCCCCAAGGTGACCGCCACTACCCCGGCAAAGGCACCGTGAGGATTATTGAAACGGCGGCTGACGGTGATCACCCATTCCTGATTAGATCGGCTCTGGATTGGCGGACCGATAAAGATCTCACGGGATGGATCGTCACGGTGATGAATGAAATAGGCACGATCAGTACTGTTCGCCCCGACTGGAATCGGCCGGTTGGAGGACATCAACCAGCGCCCCTGATTATCGTAGATCGCAATACTACTGAGCTGTGGCATCAGCGGCTCCTGGCGGCTGACCAATGCACTCAGCCGTTGAATCTGCGCAGGCCCGCTACCTTCGGTTTCCAGCCGTTCGACCAGCCCGAGCAAAAGCAGCGAGCTTTGGCGGACGATGCCTTCGGAATAAGTAGCAAGCGCCTGGGTAAGGTTCAAGCCATGGACGTTCACTTCTTCCAGCGCTCGATCTCGAGAGGCCAACACCTTCCAGACCGTCAGTGATGCCAGGGAGCAACCGATAACCAACAGCAAAAGCACAACCAGATGGGTATCACGCTTCACATTACAACCTTATGGAAAGTCCGGTTTTCCGTTTCAGCGACTATTGGACCAAGGCAATAGCGGCAGCCATTCGTCCTTTTCTTGAACAAGGATACAAGTAGTCGTGGATCGCTGCAGCAACAGAGTGATGAGGGAGGAAGATGCAGACTGCCGAGCTGATCAGCAGGAAAAGCAAACCGATCAGTTGCATCCCCCTGGCGAGCGCATCCTCGCTTCAAGGTGAGTCTTCCCACTCGAAAAGCATTCAAGAACTTAAAGAGGTCGCCGACACAGGAAGTTGCTACTTGCGCCTCGAAAAAGGCGAATCCAATGAACGGCTTCCCATGGACGCCTTCTCATGGAATCGATGACCCTCCTTACAAAGAGATGAACACCATATGGAAGGGTTAAAAGCCTTTTTCATCGACACGTCAATCGATATGCCCTATGTGCACGGTTCCCACAATTCGGGCCTGGTGCTGCTCTCGATTCTGGTGTCGATCTTTTCGGCGACGATGTCGTTGCAAACCGCACAGATCGCGCGCAAAGCTGAAAACGCCTGGTATCGGCACGTCGCCATCAGCACTGGCGCAATCGCCTTGGGTGGCGGCATCTGGACCATGCACTTCATCGGCATGCTGTCATTCGACCTCCACACCCACGTCAACTACGCCACCGCCCTGACCCTGCTCTCCCTGCTACCCGCCTGCGTGGCGTCCTGGTTCGCCTTGCTGATGCTGACAAGGCGTGAAGTGACGCTGCCGCACCTGGTCATGAGCGGCACCCTGGTGGGTTTGGGCATTGGCACGATGCATTACATCGGGATGGCCGCGATGCAAACATCGTTGCAGATGCGCTATGACCCCCTCACCTTTGCCCTCTCTATCTTGCTGGCCATCAGCCTCGCGGTGTTTGCGCTGTGGGTGAGTTACGGGCTGCAACACACCGCGCTCAACTCAATCAGGCGGTTACTGATCAGTGGCACCTTCATGGGCTCGGCGATCGCCGGCATGCACTACACCGGCATGGCCGCCGTACGCTTCATCGGCACCCCGGACAACGCCACCGCCAGCGTACTGATCAACGCGACCTTCGCCTCGTTTGCGCTTTCCACCTTCACCGTCACGGTGACTGTGCTGGTATTTGCGCTCAATGGACTGATGCACTCACGCAAGCTGTACCAGACGATGGAGGAAAACAATCTCAAGATCGAGGACAGCAAGTCACGCATGCGTGCCATCCTCGACACCGCCGTCGACGGCATCATCACCATCGACAGCCATGGATTGATCCAGAGCTTCAACCACTCGGCGGAACGGCTGTTCGGCTGGACGGCCGAGGAAGTCTTCGGCCGTAACATCAAGATGCTGATGCCCGAACCCGACCAGTCTCGGCATGACAGTTACCTCCACAATTACCAGACATCCGGCACACCGAAGATCATCGGAATAGGTCGAGAAGTCATGGGCTTGCGCAAAGACGGTAGCCTGATGCCGATGCGTCTGGCCGTCGGCCGTGTTGATCTGCCCAACGAGTTGCTGTTCGTCGGTTTCGTGACCGACATCACCGAACGCCATACACTGGAGGCATCGCTGCGCGAGACCGCTGAACGGGCCGAACGCGCGGCCACGGCCAAAAGTACCTTTCTGGCCAATATGAGCCACGAAATCCGCACGCCGATGAACTCCATCATCGGCTTCACCGAGCTCCTGTTGCAGGGGGATCTGACATCGATCCAACGCAACCATCTGAACACCGTACGGCAATCATCAAGATCCCTGCTCGGGTTGATCAACGACATCCTCGACACCTCGAAGATGGAACATGGCAGCTTGGCACTTGAGGCCATAGATTTCTCGCTCAAAGGTCTGGCACTGCAGATCGAGTCCTCCCTGCGACTGGGGGCACACGCCAAGCACCTGACCCTCTCCACGCACTACCCGAGCGACATGAATGAATATTTCCGCGGCGATCCGCTGCGCATCCTGCAGATACTGACCAACCTGGTCGGCAATGCCATCAAGTTCACTGAACACGGTCGCGTCGATATCTCGTTCAGCCATGAGCCCGACGGTGTGCATGTGAAGGTCAAGGACACGGGCATCGGTATGACGCCCCAGCAGGCCGAGTCGATATTTGCACCGTTTACGCAGGCCGATGCTTCCATCAGCCGTCGTTTCGGTGGCACGGGGTTAGGCACCACGATCGCGCGCCAGTTGGTCGAGCAGATGAGCGGCCGCATCGAGGTCGAAAGCGCGCTCGGATGCGGTAGCACCTTCCACGTGCTGCTGCCCCTGCCCATCGGACAAAAACCGGCGGCCCTTAAACCCACGACCTACCATCAGGCACTGCCGCCCCTGAAGATCCTGATCGCCGACGACGTCGCCCAAAACCTGGAGCTCCTGACACTGACACTGGGCGCCGGCGGACACACCATCGTGATGGCTCATGATGGGGATGAGGCGGTAGAGAAATTCAGGACTGAACACTTCGACCTGGTGCTGATGGATGTCCATATGCCTCGCACCGACGGCCTGCAAGCCACTCGGCTGATCCGCCAGTACGAACGCACCCACTCTCGCCCTCACACCCCCGTCATTGCGCTTACCGCCAGCGTGATGGCCGAGGACCGGAAAACCGCACGCCAGGCCGGAATGGACGGCTTTGCCGTAAAGCCACTGGACGCGCCACGGTTATTCGATGAGATCGCGCAGGTGCTGAACCTCGAACGTCGCCCCTCGTCCTCCCGCGAGCAGGGTCGAACCGCACCGCCATCCCTGCTGATCGATTGGATAGCCGGCACCTCGCTATGGGGCAGTAAAACGAGATTGGCCAAAGCGCTTGAGCAGTTCCTGAGCGCAACGGCGGTCAACCATCCACTCCCGGATGAAGCAGAGCGCTCAGTTGATTGGGAGGCGACACTGCTCAGTCTCCATAGCATTCACGGCGCAGCGGGTAATCTTGCCCTACCGGCCGTGACTGAGTTGGCCAGCACACTGGAGGACATGGTCAGGACAGGATGGCGCGAGGAAGCACGACCGCAAATCACCCAACTGCGCCTCTTGCTGCAGTCAGCCGCCAAGGAGCTACAGGCCAGTGAGGCACTCGTCGTCGATAACAAAGTACCTCAACCGCCCATGCTGGAGCCCGAACTCCTCGCCCACATGCAGACTCTGCTGACATGCTTTGAGCACAGTGAATTGAACGATGCGGTACTGGAGAAGGTGTGCACGGGCCTGGAAAGTCTCGGCGAACGTGCGCAAGTCCAAGCTTTGCGGACTGCGGTTGATACCTTTGAGTTAGACCACGCTCACACGCTGCTGCTGCAGCTCGTCACCACCCATGCCACGGAACCCCAAGCGTGAGCCGGCTATGAAGCGAATGACAGACCAACGCCCGACCTTGCTGCTGGTCGATGATGAGGCAATCAATCTTCAGGTCCTGCGCCACACGCTGCAGGATGACTACCGACTACTCTTCGCCAAAGACGGGTACAAGGCCCTGGAACTTGTGCGCACTGATCGCCCGGACCTGATTTTACTCGACATCATGATGCCAGGCCTTTCAGGCTACGACGTCTGCACAGCGCTCAAGCAAGATCCCTGCACGAGCGCCATCCCCGTGATCTTCGTCACCGCGCTGAGCGAGGTCGACAACGAGACACGCGGCCTGGAACTGGGCGCGGTCGATTACATAGGCAAGCCCTACCATCCCGGTATCGTCAAAGCCCGCGTGCGCACCCACTTGTCGCTCGTGCAGGCACAGGAGCTGCGCGATACACGCTTGCAGATCATCCAGCGCCTGGGCACGGCGGCCGAGTTCAAGGACAACGAGACCGGCCTGCACGTCATACGCATGAGCCACTTTGCGCAGACGCTGGCCCTGGCCGCGGGCTATAGCCGCTACGCAGCGGATGATTTACTGCATGCCGCGCCGATGCACGACGTCGGCAAGATCGGTATCCCCGACGCCATCCTGCAAAAGCCTGGCAAGCTCACGGACGATGAATGGCAGATCATGCGCCAGCACACCGTGATCGGCGCCAAAATTATCGGTGACCACCCTTCAGGGCTGCTGCATACGGCGCAAATCATCGCGCTGAGCCATCACGAAAAATGGGACGGCAGCGGCTACCCCAATGGACTCGCCGGTGAAGACATCCCCCATGTCGCCCGTGTGGTCGCCATAGCCGATGTGTTCGATGCCCTCACGAGTGAGCGGCCCTATAAACGCGCCTGGTCTGTCGAGGACGCCGTAGGACTGATACGCCAGCAATGCAACCAGCATTTCGACCCTGAATTGGTAGGGATATTTCTGGACTGCCTGCCTGAAATCCTCAAGATACGCGAACGCTGGGCCGATGCTGAATCCTGAGCGCTTGCGCCTGGCTTCCCGCTCAGTTGAATCCGAGTGTCACGAAGGGCTGCCTGGTCCATAACGTCATGAGCAAGGATGATAGGGAAATATTAATGAGCACCTCATCACGAGTATCCCTCACCCCACAAGGGGCGGAGTTTTCACGGATCATCTTTGGCATGTGGCGTTTGAGCGAGTGGTCGCTGTCCGTCCATGAGCGCCGGCAACTGATTGAAGCCGCGCTCGAACTCGGAGTGACAAGCTTCGATCACGCGGACATCTACGGCAACTATCAGTCTGAAGCCTTGTTTGGCGAAGTGCTCGCCGCCGCCCCGCATTTGCGCGAACAGATGCAACTGGTCAGCAAGTGCGGAATCAAGTTGCTCTCGTCTCGGCGGCCGGAGCATCGACTCAAGACCTATGACACCGGTTTCGAGCACATTGTCGCCTCGGCCGAGCACTCACTGCGCGCCCTGCATACCGAGTACCTGGATGTGCTGCTGATCCACCGTCCCGATCCGTTGATGGATGCGGATGAGGTTGCACGGGCCTTCAACGCGTTGCATCAGGAAGGAAAAGTACGGGATTTCGGTGTCTCGAACTTTACCCCCTCCCAGTTCGCCCTGCTCCAGGACAGAATGGTCGCCAACGGTCTGTCACTGGTGACCAACCAGGTCGAATGTTCGCTGCTGCAACTGGCCCCTCTCTATGATGGGACCTTCGACCAGGCTCAACAGCTCAGGTGCGCGCCCATGCTCTGGTCGCCGCTCGGTGGCGGGCGTATTTTTACCGATTCGGACCCCGTGGCCAGCCGAGTCAGGGAGACCCTGACACACCTGGGAGAGCAACTGGGTGCGCCTGCTACAACGGTCCTGATGGCTTGGCTGCTTGCACTGCCCAGCCGGCCACTGCTCATCTCGGGCTCGAGACGCATCGAGGTGCTACGTGAGTCGGTAGATGCCTGCCAGCTAACGCTGACGAAAGATCACTGGTTCGAGCTTCTGAGCTCGGCACAGGGCCATGAGGTGCCGTAGATGGGCGATAACCGCACAGGTTTTCTCTGACTCAAACGGCTCTCCCAAACCCGGCACCAGAGCCGAACCTCCCTGCCCATCACGCTTTGCGGCCGACGTGTGCCCTCTCGTCGGCTTTTCGGCCTTCGCTCAGGCTCAACATCGATGCGCCACCCCGTTGACGAAATTAACCATTTGGTACATTTTCACGACGCCTGCTTGGCTGCCTCTGCCGATGCGTGAAAAAAACAATGGAGGTCATTGCAATGACTCATGTAATCCTGGTGCTCAATGGCCCGAACCTGAACATGCTGGGCACTCGTGAGCCGGCCACTTACGGCTACGAAACACTGGCTGATGTCGCCGATCTGTGTGAACGCACGGCCGCCTCTCACGGTCTGCAAATCGAATTTCGCCAAACCAATCATGAAGGTGAACTCATCGACTGGATTCATCAGTCCCGAGGTCGCTGTGGAGGCATCGTGATCAACCCGGCAGCCTGGACCCATACCTCCGTGGCGATCCGCGACGCCTTGATCGCCGCAGAGTTACCGGTGATCGAAGTGCACCTGTCCAACGTGCACAAACGTGAAGAGTTCCGCCATCACTCATTTGTCTCGGCCATTGCTGTCGGCGTGATTTGCGGAATGGGAACCCACGGCTACCGTCTCGCCCTTGAACATTTCGCCCACCTATTGAAAGTCTGATCGCCATGAACCTGAACAAGAAATCCGTACTGGCCGGCCTGATTGGTGCTGGTATCCAAGCCTCGCGTACACCGGCCATGCACGAACAGGAAGGTGATGCCCAGGGCATTCGCTATGTGTATCGGCTGATCGATCTGGATGCCTTGAAACTCGACGTCAACGGGCTGCCCGAACTGCTCAAGAGCGCTGAACGGATGGGTTACACCGGGCTCAATATCACCTATCCCTGCAAGCAGGCCATCCTCCCCTTGCTCGATGAGCTTTCTGACGAGGCTCGCGGTATTGGCGCGGTCAACACGGTGGTGTTCAGGGAGGGCAAGCGCATCGGCCACAACACCGATTGCCTTGGGTTTGCCGAAGGGTTTCGCCGTGGTCTTGCCCAGGCCGCGCGTCACCGCGTGATACAGATGGGGGCCGGCGGCGCCGGTGCGGCGGTGGCACATGCGTTGCTGTCCGAAGGGGTCGGGCAACTGGCGATATTTGAAGTTGATCCGAGTCGCGCCCAGGCTCTGGTTGATAACCTGAACGCACACTTCGGAGCTGGACGGGCAATTGTCGGGCGGGATCTAGCAGCAGCCCTTGCGGCGGCCGATGGCGTGGTCAATACCACCCCGGTGGGCATGGCAAAACTGCCTGGCACGCCACTGCCGGTGACACTTCTGCACGCCGGGTTATGGGTGGCCGAGATCGTCTACTTCCCACTCGAAACCGAGCTGCTCAAACAGGCTCGCGCCTTGGGTTGCCGCACGCTGGATGGCGGCAGCATGGCCGTGTTCCAGGCAGTCAAGGCCTTCGAGCTGTTCACTGAGTGCCCGGCCGACGCCGAGCGCATGCAGGCGCACTTTAACAGCATGAACAGCTGAGCCCGAAAAACCGAGGCGGTGCGTCTATCAATCGCGCCGCCGCGGGTCTTCGCGCGGGAGCGTGAATATCAGATGCCGGCCTGCAAGTAGTGCAGCACCGACTCGCAAATCATCGCCTTGTGCCGATGCTTGATCTGTTCCTCGGAGAGATCGATCTGGAATATCTCACTGAAGGTATGCCGGTTGGAGACTCGATAAAAACAGAAGGAACTGATCAGCATATGCAAATCGATGGCCTCTACGCCCCGACGAAAAACCCCTTGGGCTTCACCGCGCAGTAACGTTTCCTTGATTGTCTCCAGGACGTGATGGCTCATCGAGCGAATCGCCGGGGACTGCTTGACGTTGGCACCGTTGTGGATGTTTTCGATGCCGACGATGCGTACGAAATCGACATTGCGGTCATGGTGATCGAACGTGAACTCCACAAGGCGCTGGATGGCTTGCAGTGGTTCCAGCTCGGCCAGTTGCAGCTGACTTTCTGTTCGCCTGATGTCGCCGTAGAGCTTCTCGAGGACTTCAACGTAGAGCTGTTCCTTGCTACCGAAGTAGTAATAGATCATGCGCTTCGATGTTTTCGTGCGCTCGGCGATGGCGTCGACCCGCGCACCGGACAAACCCAGGCTGACAAACTCGACAATGGCTGCCTGGAGGATGTCCTTGCGGGTTTGTTCCGGGTTGTTTTTTCGGCCTTTGTGCCGTGCTTCGAGGGGTTGAGGTGCACCGGCATCGGCGAAATTCGTCATTCTGGGCTCACGACCGCGTTGGAGTCGCCCGATTATGGGCTGAGCGTCTCCCGGAAGGAAGTCTCATTCAGAGCCTGGCCTGGCGCACGGCACCTCTACGGGACTTGGCCATCGCGGCCAGTCGCACCGCTACGTTGGCCGCGCCATAGCCGACATAACCATTCTTGCGTTGCAGGATCTCAAAGAAAAAGCGGTCGCCGAACGGCTCCGTGTAGACGTGGAACAACTCGCCACCCTGGGCATCGCGGTCATAGAGCACGTTGAAATAGGCCAGCTCGCTGAGGAACTCATCGTCGAAGTCGAAGCGCGCCGCCAAGTCGTCATAGTAATTGAGCGGGATATCCAACAGCGGCACCTGAGCCGCCTTGGCGCGGCTGACTTCAGCAAAGATATCCTCGCAGGAAAATGCGATGTGGTGCACCCCTGAGCCCTGATAACTGGACAGTGCATGGGAGATCGCCGTGTTACGATTTTCCGAGATGTTCAGCGGCAAGCGCACGGTGCTGCATTGGCTGCGCAACGCCCGGCTTTTGACCAGGCCGTAGGGATCGGGCAACACCACTTCGTCGTCGGCCTCGAAGTCCAGCAAGCTTTTATAGAACAGTACCCAACTGTCGAGACTGTCCGCAGGCAACGCCATCGCCATGTGATCGATGCGCTGCAAGCCTCCTCCCGGCATCGCTTGTGGCTCCAACTTGAAATCGCTGTCGTAGATCGACTTGCCCGCCTCGGTCGGTTCAACCAGATAGATCAGGCTGCCATCCGGCGCACGTACGGAAGGAATCTCGCGTTCGTTGGGACCGACCAGGCCACGGTATGGCTGCCCCTTGTACATCTGCGCGCGTTCCAATGCCGCACTGCCGTTCTCGACCCGTAGCGCCATGGCACATAGCGAAGGACCGTGCGCCTCGAAAAAGTTATGGGCGAACGAATAGGGTTCGGCGTTGAGCACGATCTTGATATCGCCTTGACCCAGCAGGCTGACCGCTTTCGAGCGATGCTGACCGAGACGGGCAAAGCCGAGGTTCTCCAGCCAAGTGGACAGCCGTGCACCCTGGGCTTCATCTACCGCGAACTCGAGGAACTCAACGCCGTCATAGCGGCTTGCCGAAGGTGGGTTGAAGAGTATGTCGGTGTTGATCGGCGCGACGTCTTTTTCCAACAGCCTGCGGGTTTTTTCTTCCAGGTACAGCAGCGAGCGCAGGCCATCCGCCGCGTTGGCTCGAGGCGGCGCGGCACGGAAGCCATCGTTGAAGATTTCCAGCGACAACGGCCCGGTGTAACCGCTACGCAGGATTGGCGCGAGGAATCCGGCCAGATCAAACTCCCCCTGGCCGGGGAAGCAGCGGAAATGTCGGCTCCACTCCAGCACATCCATGGCCAACAGCGGCGCATCAGCCATCTGCACGAAGAAAATCTTGTCGCCGGGAATCTGCGCAATGGCGCTGGGGTCGCCCTTGAGTGACAAGGTGTGGAAGCTGTCGAGCAGCACGCCAAGCGCCGGATGATCGACCTGGCGTACCAGGTTCCACACCTGCTGCCAGGTGTTGACATGACGCCCCCACGCCAGCGCTTCGTAGCCAATCCGCAGGTTTCGAGCGCCGGCGCGCTCGGCGAGCAGGCTCAGGTCATCCAGAAGAATACGTTCATCGCCCAGCGAATCCGTAGCGGTGTTACTGCACACCAGAACCAGGTCGGTGCCCAGCTCCTGCATCAAGTCGAACTTTCGCTCGACGCGGTCGATATTGCGCTGCAAGCGATCACGACGGCAGCCTTCGAAGTCGCGAAACGGTTGAAACAAGGTGATAGCGATACCCAGATCAGCACACATCTGCCGGATGTTGCGCGGACTGCCATCATCGTAAAGGAGATCATTTTCGAAGATTTCCACACCGTCAAAACCCGCGGCCGCAATGGCTTCGAGTTTCTCCGGCAAGGTACCGCTCAAGGAAACGGTGGCAATCGAACGCTGCATGCTGCGGGCTCCTGGATGAATGCGGCTGCTACGGGCCGCCCTGTTAAAGCACCGGATTGATCAGCCTGTTCGGGGCCATGCTGGGTGCTGCAGCGAATTATTCGCTTGAGAAATTAGCACGACAATCACAAATGTACTAACCAGTTAGTTTTGTGTTCGATTATCGAACAGAAGCCGCCTTTGCCAATTGACGCTGTTTCGCTCGCTGCTCAAAACTAGCTGCACATTCATAGGACGAGCCCGCAACACCGTTAGCCAATGCCTTGGGAATTTAATCGTCCCCGGTCGTGTCACCCGCCAGCTCATAACAATTTCAAGAATAGGGCCTTAGCCATGTTTCAAACCGAAGTAACTTCCCGCACAACTGCGGCGCCCCCGGGTATCGGTGAAAAAATCCGCGATGCCATGGCCGTTGGCAAAACCCGCTGGGGCATGCTCGCCCTGGTATTTTTCGCCACCACACTGAACTACATAGACCGCGCCGCCCTTGGCATTATGCAGCCGCTCCTCGCCAAGGAAATGAGCTGGACGGCGATGGATTACGCCAACATCAACTTCTGGTTCCAGGTCGGTTATGCCATCGGCTTTGTGCTGCAAGGCCGCTTCATCGATCGGGTCGGGGTCAAGCGTGCGTTCTTCCTGGCCGTGTTGCTGTGGAGCTTCACCACGGGCGCCCATGGCCTGGCGACCTCTGCCGTCGGCTTCATGGTCTGCCGTTTCGTTCTCGGCCTGACCGAAGCCGCCAACTACCCGTCCTGCATGAAGACCACGCGACTGTGGTTCCCAGCCGGTGAGCGCGCTGTCGCGACCGGCATATTCAATGCCGGGACCAACGTTGGCGCGATGATGACCCCTGCCCTGCTGCCCTTGATCCTGTCCGTATGGGGCTGGCAAGCGGCGTTCATCTGCATGGGCCTGCTGGGCTTGATCTGGGTGGTGTGGTGGAGCTTGAAGTACCACAACCCCGAAGATCACCCCACCGTGCGCCAAAGCGAGCTGGATTACATCAATAAGGACGTCGAGCCGGCGTCGGCCAAAGTCCCCTTCTCACGCATCCTGCGTATGCGCGGCACCTGGGCGTTTGCCTTGGCCTATGCGCTCACGGCACCGGTGTTCTGGTTCTACCTGTACTGGCTGCCGCCGTTCCTCAATCAGCAATACAACCTGGGTATCAGCGTTACCCAGATGGGTATTCCGCTCATGCTGATCTGGTTGACGGCCGACTTCGGCAGTATCGGCGGCGGGATCCTTTCTTCCTGGCTGATCGGTCGCGGCATGCGTGCGACCACATCGCGACTGCTATCGATGTTGATATTCGCGATCACCATCATCGGCGTGATTTTCGCCGCCAATGCCAGCGGCTTGTGGATTGCGGTACTGGCCATTGCCCTGGCCGTCGGCGCACACCAGGCCTGGACTGCGAATATCTGGAGCCTGGTGATGGATTACACGCCCAAGGACCTGATCAGTACCGTGTTCGGTTTCGGCGGCATGTGCGCTGCGATTGGCGGCATGTTCATGACCCAGATCGTCGGCGCGGTACTGACCGCGACAAACAACAACTACAGCGTGCTGCTCATGATGATCCCGGCGATGTACTTCATCGCCCTGATCTGGATGTACTTCATGTCCCCGCGCGATGTTGAAGTCATCAAGGACTGATCACCCTTGATTGTTGGTAAAAGAGGCCGCCCTCCAGGCCTCTTTTCTTGAAGCATTCCCCGCAAGAAATGTTCAAAAGCACTAACCAGCCCCGAATTCGATGCCCTCATATAACTATAAGAAGGTCCCTTGCCATGCCCGAAATTCGTCATCTCATCAGCGCACTTCCAGCCGCTGTCGCCGCCAGCGTCCTTGTTCCAGTCACCACCCAGGCAGCCGGATTTATCGACGATGCCAACGTCAATCTGAATATTCGGAACTTCTTCATCAATCGTGATTTCGTCAACCCCGCCAACGCGCAACGCACTGCCCAGGAGTGGACCCAGAGCTTCATCCTCGACGCCCGCTCCGGCTTCACCCAAGGCACGGTCGGCTTTGGTGTCGATGTGCTGGGGCTGTATTCAATGAAGCTCGATGGCAGCAAGGGCACGGGGGGCACGCAGTTGCTGCCCATCCACAGTGACGGCTCTCCGGCAGATGATTTCGGACGTACTGGAGTGGCCGTCAAGGCGCGCTTTTCCAAGACGGAGTTGAAGGTCGGTGAATGGATGCCCGTACTGCCCATCCTGCGCTCCGATGACGGCCGCTCGCTGCCGCAAACCTTTCGCGGGGGACAGATCACGTCCAGGGAAATCGACGGCCTGACGCTTTATGGCGGCCAGTTCCGTGGCAACAGCCCACGCAACGATGGCCTCATGGAGGACATGTCGCTATTCAACGTGCCGAAGGTGACGTCCGACCGCTTCAACTTTGGTGGTGCCGAATACACCTTCAACGACAATCGCACCCAAGTCGGCGTGTGGCATGCCCAATTGGAAGATATCTACCAGCAACAGTATTTCAACCTGACTCACCGTCAGCCGATGGGCGACTGGATACTGGGCGCCAACCTCGGTTTCTTCACCGGAAAGGACGATGGCAGCCATCTGACAGGTCATCTTGATAACAAAACCTGGTCAGGGATGTTTTCGGCAAGGTACGCAGCCAACACCTTTTACCTCGGTCTGCAAAAGGTCAACGGCGACAACTGGATGCGGGTCAATGGCACCAGCGGCGGCACACTGGCCAACGACAGCTATAACTCCAGCTTCGACAACGCCGGCGAGCACTCCTGGCAACTGCGCCATGACTACGACTTCGCCGCCCTCGGCATCCCCGGCCTGACGATAATGAACCGCTACATCCGTGGCGACAACGTGCACACCACCAGTACCAGCAACGGCCGGGAGTGGGTGCGGGAGTCGGAGCTGGCTTACGTCATTCAGTCAGGCACCCTCAAAAACCTGTCGCTGAGGCTACGTAACTCAAACATGCGTCGAGACTACAGCACCAACGAGTTCGACGAGAATCGGTTGATTATCAGCTACCCGCTGTCGCTGCTGTAACAAGACGAAAAAAGCAGGGCGCCGGTCAACTGCGCGCCCTGCCGAGTTGCAGCCTGTGGCGCAGTTCCCTGATATCACCTCACGCAATATTGCCCCTCTATCCAAATGGTTACGGATAACGTCCATCTCGATACTCCTGCCCGACCTCCCGCAGCACATCCACACACCACTGGGCCGCCAATGGCATCGGCAGCGCCGGATTGCTGCACAGCCCCACCGAACCACCGGGCTCGCGAATCCCCAGCTCCAGCTCCACCAACTCACCTCGACTCAGGTCTTGCCGTACAGCGTCGAATGGCGCCACCCAGATCGCCTGGCTGCACTGCACGTAACGTCGGCTCAAGGTTAATGACAGGGTTTCCAGTCTCTGGCTTGGCGGGCTGATGCCATGCTGCACAAACAGACTGTCGGCAAACTTGCGAATCGTCGTCCCCGCCAATGGCAATACCAATGGGTAGTCTTCAAGATTTTTAGGCGCCCGCGAATCGGCCAATAGCGGATGGCCGTTACGCACCACCAAGGTCATGGACTCGCTGTACAGATGTTCGAATGCCAGCCCAAGAATCTGCGGACTCTCGGTCATGCGGCCGACCACCAGGTCCAACTCACCGACCCGCAGTTGGGACAGCAGGTACGCACTCGGCCCAGTGACCACACTGACGACCAGCGCAGGATGTCGAGCGTGCAAACGGCAGACGACTTCCGGTACCAGCAAGCTTTCCACGGTGGAGAGTACGCCGAGCCTCGCGGTGACAGGTTCATGCTCGCCGGAACGCAAGCTGTTCACCCCCTCGCGTAGCGCTTGTACACTCGGCCCCGCATAACGCAGAAAAGCCACCCCGGCTTCAGTCAACACCGCACCGCTTTTACTGCGCGCGAACAGAGTTGTGGCCAGCAGGGTTTCCAGCTCTTTGAGGGTTTTGGAAAGCGCCGGCTGGCTGATCGCCAGTTTGTCCGAGGCGCGCGTCAGACTGCCTTGGCGGGCCACTTCGAGAAAACACAGCAGATGGCGGAATTTGATGCGGGTATCGATGTTCACTATGGACCTTGCCTGTCGGGTGAATGGATGAAACTGTTCGACCTGGAGGTGGATGACCGTCGCCAGTACTATCTGTGCCGATGCTCAGGTAGCTAACTGTCGAGGGATGGCGCCAACCTTTATGACTGGATCAAACGTTTGAAACAATAGCCCTGTATTCATATAGAGATGGGCAACCTTGACCTCTATACTTGTCATCGGTGTAAACCGTTGCCCCTCAACAGCATCGCTCACTCCCCCCTTCCCGGCGCAGCACTCTTGAGGTGTATCGATGGACGTTGAACGCGCTCCCCGTACCAATATTTTCCGGGTTCTGTGGGGGCGCCTGAAAGAGCACCCGCTGTCGAAGCTGGGCCCCGGGCTCATCACCGGCGTGGCCGACGACGATCCCAGCGGTATCGCCACCTACTCACAGGCGGGCGCCCAATTCGGCTTGAACATGCTGTGGACGATGCCGCTGACCTTTCCCCTGATGGCCGCCGTTCAATCGATGTGCGCCAACCTCGGCCGAGTCACCGGCAAGGGACTCGCGGCCAACATCAAGACGGCCTTTCCACCCATTGTGCTACAGAGTGTCGTTCTGCTCCTGCTCATCGCCAATACCCTGAACATTGCTGCCGACGTGGCCGCCATGGGAGAGGTGGCGGAACTGGTCAGTGGCATCAACCGACACCTCATGACCGCGCTCTTCGTCTTCGGGACACTGGCACTGCAGATGTTCGTCCCTTACCACCGCTACGTGTTTTTCCTGAAGTGGCTGACGCTTTCGCTGCTGGCTTACGCCGCCGTACTGTTTACCGTGCATATCCCGTGGGAGCAGGTCGCCCTGCGTACCGTCTGGCCCCACTTCACCCCGGACGCGACCGCTGCCGCGGTGGTCGTCGCGATGTTCGGCACGACCATCAGCCCTTATCTGTTTTTCTGGCAGACCTCTGAAGAAGTCGAGGACATGCAGAACCCACCCCTGAATGCACCGCTCAATCAAGACCCGCGCGAAGCGCGCAAGGAGTTGCAACGTATCCGCTGGGACACCTGGAGTGGCATGCTCTACTCCAACATCACCGCCTACTTCATCATTCTCGCGACGGCCGTAACCCTGAACGTGGCTGGCGTGACCGACATCAACACCGCGGCACAAGCCGCCAGCGCCCTGCGGCCACTGGCCGGTGACTTCGCCTACCTGCTCTTCGCCCTCGGCATACTCGGCGTTGGCATGATCGGCGTACCGGTGCTCGCGGGCTCTGGCGCCTACGCCCTTTCCGAAGCGTTGGGCTGGAATGAAGGCCTCGAACGTAAAGTACGCGACGCCCGGGGGTTCTACGGCATCATCGCCATCAGCGTACTTGCCGCGCTGGCCATCCAGTACTCGCCCATCAGCCCCATGAAAGCGCTGTTCTGGAGTGCCGTGATCAACGGGGTCGTGGCGGTGCCGCTGATGGTGGTCATCATCATGCTGGTGTCGAAGAAATCGGTGATGGGAGACTTCACGGCAAGCCGGCCGTTGATTGTCCTGGGCTGGGTGGCGACGGCCGTGATGGGGGTGGCGGCGGTGGCGATGTTTGTTCTGGGGTAGGACTCAAGGGGTCAGGGCCTTTATTGATTGTGTGCTTCAGGTGCTCCGACGGGATGTTGCCGAGACGGAGCACCTAGGCACTACCCACCGTTTGTCATCGCGGGCAAGTCGCGTACCCACGGGTTATCCATCCCCTGTGGGAGCGTGGCTTGCCCGCGATGACGTTTTGATCGCCCCACAACAACATCAGAGTTACGCATCTAAATTATAAATTTAATGCCTATTTTTTATAATTAACTTATAACTAATCAGACTTTTACAGCCGCTTAATATACAAATATTGTTACAACCATCACCGACCCCTGACCAGGTGGAGGCCCACGGAACTGCGCGTTTTTTCCGGCCGACATCACTCCACGGTCAACCGCCGCACCCAAACCTGAAACCGACTCAAACCGCCGCTGCCATGGCTTTCGGATCATGGCCCCGGCAACGCTTTGCCCAAAAAACATAACGACACCAACGTCACTTCTACACACCAGGGGTTCACCATGCACGACATCTTCACTTCAAACCGTCTGACGCTGGCCATATCGTTGGCTCTGTTCGGATTGTCGGCCCACGCCGACGAAGACACCAAGGAGGGAGCCCTCCCCGTTGTCACGGTCACGGCCGAACACCACGCCGAGGACTTGCAAAAGACCCCGCTGGCGATCTCCGCATTCGACGAAAAAGCCCTTGAGGACAAGCAGATCAAAAGCATCCGCGACCTTTCCGGGCAAGTACCGAACCTGAGCCTGAGCCGTCAGTCGATTTCCTACAGTGCGCAGACCTACGGCATTCGCGGCATCGGCGAGACCGATCCGATCCAGGAGTCCGCCGTCGCGGTCTACGCCGATGACCTGTATATCCCACGGGCGATTTCCTCGATGCTCGACTTCAACGACGTCGAACGCGTCGAAGTCTTGCGCGGCCCCCAGGGCACGCTCTATGGACGTAACAGCAGCGCGGGAGCGATCCGGGTGATCACCCGCGACCCGACCCAGGAAACCCGGGGTTTCTTCGAACTCGGCGCCGGCAACTACGACGCGCAGAACACCCGCCTGCTGATCAGCGGCCCGTTGGTGGACAACGCCTTGTTCGGGAGTTTTTCGGCGATTCGCCTGAGCCGGGACGGCACCGTTTCCGACCCGACCCGCGGCAAGGACGTGAACAACATCGATATCCAGTCCTACCGCGGCAAGCTGCGCTTCAATCCCATCGATTCGCCGTGGGACGTGCAACTGACCCTGGCCGGCACCTTCGACCGTGGCGACACCACCAGCTACACCCCCTTTGATGCCAACGGCCACTTCGACAAATTCACCAGCTACAGCAGCCTCGATCCGAAGAACCGTCTCGATCAGGGCAGTTCGGTACTGCGCGCCATCTATACGATCGATGACCACTTGAACTTCAAGTCGGTGACCGCCTACTCCGCGTTCAACCAACCCGTGGACTATGACAACTCGGGACAGGCCGCGCTGATTCAGCAGAACCTGATCACCTATAACCAGAACTATGGCACCCAGGAATTCCAGCTCAACGGCGACTACGACGATTTCAGCTTCAGCACCGGCCTGTACCTGTACCGTGAAAAATTCGAAGCCGACCGTGACAGCCTGACCTACTCGATTGCGCGCAACCAGGTGATCGGCCAGGGCCAATACAGCACCACAGACACCGAAAGCTACGCCTTGTACGGCCAGGGCAGTTACAAGATCACGCCCCGGCTGTCGCTGATCGCCGGGCTACGCTCTACCCATGAGCACAAGAACTTCGACTACACCAACTACGCCATCAATACCAACCGGCAGATCACCGGCACCAACTTCACCGCCAATGTGAGCCAGTCCTGGCAATCCACCAGCCCGAAACTCGGCTTCGAATACGCCTGGACCGCGCATCTGAACCAGTACGCCTACGTCGCCAAAGGTTTCAAGGCCGGTGGCTATGACAACCGCGCACCGACCCTGGCCGCCGCCGAACAGGCCTTCTCCCCGGAAGACGTCACCACCTGGGAAACCGGCTTCAAGGGTGACTTCTTCGACCAACGCCTGCGGGCCAACGTCGCCCTGTTCTACAACGACTACAAGGACCTGCAGACCAACGCCTACGACCCGGCGCTGGGCGTGAGCCTGCGGACCAACGTCGGTCGGGCCCACACCTACGGCGTCGAGCTGGAAACCCTGACCGCACTGAGCAGCGACCTGCAACTGACCGCCAACCTCGGCTACCTGCAAAGCAAGTACGACGACTTCGCAAATGCCAGCGGCGCCGGCGTCAATGCCGACGGCAAGCAGTTGGTGTACTCGCCACGCTGGAACGCCAGCGTCGGCCTCAACTACACCATCCCGATCGGGCTGCCCGGCACCTTGCAGGCCGGCACCGACGCGCAATTCCAGACCAAGTCCTACGCCAATGCGCTGAACGATGATATCCAGGAAATCCCGACACAAACCTTCTGGAACGCCCACACCAGCTATGTCAGCGGCGACGGTCACTGGACCACCACGCTGTCAGTGAAGAACCTGCTCGACCGGGCCTACCCGCAAGCGGTCGGTTATGTGCCCTCCAGCGGTGCTCGCTACTACTCGATCAACGACCCGCGAACCCTGTTGTTGTCGGTGCGCTACGATCTCTGAGCGCTGATCACACCCTGGTGATCAGCGCTTTCCACTGAATGACAGGACGAGCAATCAGGCCGTCCTGGCCGCTATCGCCTCGACTTCCACCAGGGCGCCGGGCAATGGCAAGGCCACCACTTGCAAGGCCGTACGTGCCGGTTTGTTGGGCTGCTCGCGGGTGCCGAAAAACTGCGTATACCCGGCTTGCAGTCCGGCAAAATCGAGCTTGCCGCCCGCCTCCTCGGCGCCTACCAGGAACACTCGCAACTGCACGATATCCCCCAGGTCCAGATCTTGTTGCTGGAGGATCTTGCGCAGCTTGTTGAACACTGAAACGGTCTGCACCTCGGTATTGCCATAGGCCGCCGGAGTACCCGCCGAGGCTTGCGGGTCAGCGAGGTCCGGCAAGGTGCCACTGACGAACACCAGGCCGGCGGAGGCCGGCACGGTCACGGTTTGCGAGATAGGGAAATCGCCGACGCTGGTACGTTGAATGCTGCTGCTCATCTTGTTTCTCCTTCAATGAATGCTTATGACGCGGCCAGGGCCGCTGCCTGTCGCTGCTGGATGATTCGCTCGGCCAACTGCCCGACCACATGGCGCGCCGAATTGGCGGCCGACTCCTGCCAGATGCCAACACCGCTTTGCACCAGGCCGTCGCCGGCGAAATACACCCGGCCATGGGGTTCTTCCAGCAGGGCACTGGCCTCGGCGGGAAAGTGTTCGCGTTGCAGCCATGGGCCTTCGCTGTAGGGGATCTGCTCCCAGGACACCGCCAGAGGGTGACGCAGTTGCCGGGAGTACCCCGGGTGCAGCAGCTCGACCGCCTCCCGGGAGGTCGCGTATTGCGCCTCAAGGGGCTGCTCGCCGAAGGCATCGGCACCAGGACCTGTGACATAGCCGGCCACCAACAGTCCCTCGCGGGTATTCAGGTCGTTGCTGGGGTACCACAGCACCCGCGCCGGGTGTTCGATCCAGGACAACCCGCCGTAGGTGCGGTAATCGGTTTCCCAGAAGCGCGGGGATTGCCAGGCCACCTTGGTTGCCTGATCACTGCGGGTGCTGAGCAGCGCCGCCTTCACCGGATCGCTGAAGTCGGTGTCCAGTCTGGCCAGCAGCGGCAGCGGCAAGGTCGACACCAGATAGTCGGCACGCACCACCTGTTCGCGGCCACTGTGCTGATCGTGATAGGTCACCGCCACACCGTCCTCGAGCTGACGAATACGGCGCACCTGGGCACCCAGTTGCACCTGTTCGGTCAGGCGCTGATAGAAGGCATCGGTGATGCGATCCATCCCGCCCACCGGCTGGAACATGGTGGCCGAGAACTCGGGAAACTCAGTGTGCAGCAACGCGCCCCAGAGCTCCGGATGCAGCAGTCGCTCCAGGGCCACCGGGGTCGGGCGAGCGGGCAATGCCCCGGGATGCCGGGGCGATTCGAGGTGGCCGGAGCGAATGCTGCCTTCGAAAGCCAGCGCCTGTGACAAGTCACCATAGACCTGCAGGAACGCCAGCAGGCGGCTACGTTCCTCGGCGCTCAACACATCGTCCAGGGCATCACGGCGCACCGCTGTGGCCAATAACCCCGACAGATGCCCACGGGCATCGTTGACCGCCTGGCCGACGGTGAACGCCGGCTGTTGCAGGTCCGGGCGCACCTGAGCGCCATGGCTGCTGTTGACCAATACTTCCAGCGGCACGCCCAGTTCACTGCAGTAATCGAGCAAGGTCCGATGTTGACTGGGGATCCGCGCCGGGCCTGCGTTGAAATACAGGCCCGGGTCAAAGGCCACGGTCTGCGTGCGCCCATCCTTGTAGTCGACCCGATCACCGTTGCGCAGGCTCCAGGTACGGCCCCCCACACGGTCACGGGCTTCCAGCACTTGCACCTTGAACCCGGCCCGGGTCAGTTCCAGGGCAGTCACCAGCCCGGCAATCCCGGCGCCGAGCACCAGCACACGGGTGCCCTGCCCCAGGTCCTTTTGCAGCTTCAAGGGTTGCGGCCGCCGGTGCGACGAAGGCCCCAATCCCAATACGGCAAGCGCATCCTTGAGCGCTTTCTCGCCCCCCACGGCAGCGATGCTGGAAAGCGCTTCACGTCGAGTCAGTCCCATATTCATTACTCCCCCTGAAGGCTTCAATCCGGCAAGCCGGGTGGGTTGATCAGTGACTTGTCGATGCGCTCCACATCCAGGCCCCAACGCTGGAGCACCTGTTCGTATTGACCGCCGGCAATCGCGCCTTCCAGGGCGGTGTGGATCGGCTGGACCAGTCCATTGTCCTTGCGGGTGGTCACGGCGATATCGGCCCGCAGTGGCCAGCCACCGTTGACGATGCCCACCAGCTTGATGCCGCCGGTGATCGCCGCCGAATAGGCAAACACCGAATTGGGGCCAAAAAGGGCGTCGCTGCGTCCCGACTGCACCGCCAGCTGCGCCGCGGCTTGATCATCGAAGTACTGCAACAGCGCCGGTGCGATACCGGCCTTTTCGTTGGCCTCGTTCCAGGCCAGCAGGACTTTTTCCTGATTGGTGCCGGAGCCGACGATGATCTTCAGCCCGGCGATGTCCCGGGCCTCCTTGAGGGAGGTGATCTTGCTGGTGGTCTTGACGTAGAAACCCAGGACGTCCTGGCGATAGGTCGCGAAGTCGAAGCGCTTCTTGCGGGCCTCGGTCACGGTCACGTTGCTGATCACCGCGTCGTATTTACCCGAGCTGACGCCCAGGGGCCAATCCTCCCAACTGGTCTGCACTACGTTCAATTGCAGACCCAGGCTGTCGGCCACCAACTGTGCGGTGTCGGCCTCGCTGCCGATCGTGGTTTTATCGTCATTGGCCAGCAGCGCCAGGGGCGGCCCGGCCACCCCCGACACGGCCACGGTAAACTTGCCGGGCTGGGCGAACTTGAAGCCCGGGGGGATTTGCGCGATGGCCGCCTCGTTGCGCGGGGCATGGATGCGCTGGCGGTCGGGACTCAGATCAACCTTTTGCACAGTCGGCACACTGGCGCTTTCAGCGGCCAATACCGGCAGGGCGAGGCTGACGGCAAGCGCCAATAAGGTCACACGGGCAGTCTTTACCAACATGGGCAGTTACTCCTTTAACACGGGAAAATTCACAGCACCTTGCCGAGGAAGGCGACGGTGCGTGGATGACGGGGCTGGCGAAAGATCTGTTCCGGCGGCCCTTGTTCGATCAATTGGCCATCGCAGAGAAACACCACGTGATCCGCCACTTCCCGGGCAAATCCAATCTCGTGGGTGACGATGACCAGGGTGACGCCCAACCGGGTCAGCCCCTTGATCACGTCCAGCACCTCACCCACCAATTCCGGGTCGAGGGCTGAGGTCGGTTCATCGAACAGCAGGACCTTGGGATCCAGGGCCAGGGCCCGGGCGATGGCGACCCGCTGTTGCTGACCGCCGGAAAGCTGGCGCGGATAAGCATCGGCTTTATCCGCCAGGCCAACCCGGGCCAGCAGTTCCCCGGCCTTGGCCCGGGCCTGGGCCTTGCTCCAGCGTTTGTGGGCCAGCGGTGCTTCGGCGATGTTTTCCCAGGCCGTGAGATGCGGGAACAGGTTGAAGTTCTGGAACACGAAGCCGACCTCGACCCGACGCTTGAGAACCTCCCGCTCCTTGAGTTCGTAGAGCAGGTCGCCCTTGCGTCGATAGCCGACGTATTCACCGTCGATGGTGATGTGGCCGCTGTCGATTTTCTCCAAGTGGTTGATGGTGCGCAGCAGCGTTGATTTGCCGGAGCCGGAAGGCCCCAGGATCACCGTGACCTGGCCCGGCTCGATGCTCAGGTCGATGTCCTTGAGCACCTGCTGATTGCCGAAGCGCTTGCCTACGCCCTGGATCTGGATGCGCCCGGCGGGCACCTGGATGGCGGCCTCAGCCATGGGATTGCTCCTTGAGCCAGTGGCGCACCCGCTGCAATGGCGTCGGCGGCAAGACCCGCGCCGTGCCGCGGGCAAAGTACCGCTCGACGTAGTACTGGGCACTGGTGAGTACGGTAGTGATGATCAGGTACCAGACCGTGGCGACGATCAACAACGGGATCACCGCCTGGGTGCGGTTGTAGATCACCTGCACGGTGTAGAACAGCTCCGGCAGGGCCAGCACGTAAACGATGGAAGTGCCCTTGACCAGGCCGATGATTTCGTTGAAACCCGAAGGCAGGATCGAACGCAGCGCCTGGGGCAGGATGATCCGGAAAACCCGCCGCGACGCCGGCAATCCCAGCGCCGCCGCGGCTTCATGCTGGCCGGCGTCCACACCGATCAGGCCGCCGCGAATGATCTCCGCCGCATAGGCGCCCTGCATCAGGCTCAAGCCCAGTACCGCTACGGTGAATTGGCTGAGCACATCGACCGTCGACCACTGGGCAAACACCAGGTCGGTAAATGGCACGCCCAGCACAATGTGGTCGTACAGATAGGCGAAGTTGTACAGGATGATCAGCACCAGCAACGCCGGCATCGAGCGGAAAAACCAGATATACCCCCAGGCCAGCGCCGCCAGCAACGGCGAGCCGGACAGGCGTGCCAGCGCCAGCGCGGTGCCGAGGAGGATGCTGAACACCGTGCTCAACAGGGTCAGCAACAGCGTCTGCGCCAGGCCTCGCAGCACCGATGCCGAGAAGAACCATTGGCCAAACACCCCCCATTCCCAGCGAGGATTGGTGGCCAGGGAATGCCCGATGGCAAACAGCACCAGCACGGCGAACACCGATCCGGCCCAGCGCCAGGGATGACGGGACGGCACCACCCGCAAGGCCTTGATTGCAGTCGGTGCACGGCTCCTGCGAACCGGGTAGGCATTCACCTCATCGATGAGGTCAAAGGGTTTGGCAACAATGGGCATGATCTATTCCTCGCACGCAATAACACATCAGGGTGTTTTTCCAGGGGGACCGAACAGCGTCGGCGGCGGTAGCCTTAAAAGGCGTAGGTCAGGCGGGTGTAGTAGTAGCCGCCGGTAAAACCGAAGGGTGAGTAAGTGCCGTAGCTGCTGACCATGGTGCTGCTGGGCACCCCCTGTTTCTTGGGGTAGGTGTCAAACAGGTTCTTGGCCCCGATGGCGATGTTCAGCGCTTTGCTGAGGTTGTAGCCCAGGTCCAGATCGGCAATCCATTTGGCGCCATACACCCGATCCAGGGAGCGGTCGTTGGCGTCATTGACCTCCTTGTAGGAGCCGTAACGGGTCAAAGCCAGGTTGAGGTTGAAGCGGTCGACGCTCCAGTCGCCCCCCAGAATGAGTTTGGTCTTGGGTTGGATGTCGGTGATCAGGTTGCGCGCCTGGCGATCCATCAGTTCATAGGGCGTGCCGAGGATCGAGGTGGAGGCCTTGTAGTCGAGGATCCGGGTCTGGTTCCAGTTGAACGCCGCGGTCCACTTCAGGGAACCGAACCGACCCAGGTCCTGGCTGTAATTGCCGACCAGGTCCACGCCCTTGGTGCGGGTGTCGGCACCATTGATGAAGTACTGCCCGCCGGAGGTCGAGTTGATGCCGTTGTTGAGCAGCACCTGGGTGACTTCACTCCCGAGCAAGGTATTGGTCAGGGTGATGCGGTCGCGCAGGTTGATCACATAGGCATCGGCCGTCAGGCTCAGGCGATCGCTGGGTGTCAGGGTGAACCCGAGGCTGAAGTTGGTGGATCGCTCGGGCTTGAGGTTTTCGGCACCCAAGGCCCTGGCGGCGGCCGAGCCCACCGGCAGCACGCCATAATTGATCGACTGATAGACACCATCCACCACACCGTAGGTGGTCGAGCGGGCACTGAACAAACTGTTGGCCAGGGACGGCGCACGGAAGCCATTGCTCACGGTCGCGCGCACGGCGAACTGCGGGGTGAAATCATAACGTGTGGTCAGCTTGCCGCTGCGGGTCGCGCCTACCCCTTCGTTGTAATGCTCATAGCGCAGCGCCGTGCCCACGTACCAATCCGGAACCGGGTTGAAGCCCACATCGACGTAGCCGGCGAGGCTGTTGCGCGACGCACTGCCGGCTTCGTCCGGGGAGATGCCGTTGGTGACCTGGGCTCCGGAAGAGGCGCAGTTGCCAGGTGCAACGCAGTAACCACCGTCGGCATAGGAAGCCCAGTCCCCGGCCTTCACCTCGTAGCCGTCGCGTCGATGCTCAAAGCCGTAGGACAGGTCCAGTGGCTTTTGCAGGCCGATATCGAAGCCGCGCTTGAAATCCAGGTTGGTGGTCAGTTCGGTGGAAATCCAGGTGCCGGACTTGAAGCTGTTGGGTGTCGCCTCACCCAGGGAGGGGTTCTGGTTGTCCCAGGTCCCCTGCTCCGCCGCGTTGCGCCCATAGGTGGTGGACAGGTCCCAGTCCCACTGGCCGACTTTGCCCTTGCCACCGAACGCCGCCTGGAAATCGTCTTCATCGATGTACCAGGTCGGCACATACCCCGCCGGATAACCATTGGGGCCGGTGGTAATCGTGTTGGTGATGGTCGGCAAGCGGAAGTTCTGCCCCTGCTCGGCCTTGCGGTGCGAATAGGTGGTGAAGGAATACAGACTGAACCGGTCGTCAATCGGCAACTCGGCGTTGTAACCCAGGGTCTGCAGATTGATCTTGGGTGTGCCGTACCCACCATAGGTGGACTTGCCCGCCAGACCATAGGCCTGCTCGTAGCTATAGCCATTGGCGCTGGCCTTGTTGTCATCGTTCTGGCTGCGTACATCCAGGGCCAACTGCACGATGCCGCCGTCACCTATCTCGAAGCCCTTGTTGAGGCTTTGCTGGACGGTCTGCTTCTTGCCGTCATAGCCGATGCCGGCATTGGTCACCGAGGTGCCGCTGGTGTCGGCCTTGAGGATGACGTTGATGACCCCGGCAATGGCGTCGGAGCCGTACTGGGCGGCGGCGCCATCGCGCAGCACTTCGACATGATCGATGGCACTGATGGGGATGAAATCCAGGTCCGCCGGCGCCGCACCGGTGTTGATACCGTTGATGTTCAAGGTCGCGCTGGTGTGGCGGCGCTTGCCGTTGACCAGTACCAACACTTCAGCGGCGCTCAAGCCCCGCAGGTTGGGCGCGCGAGCCATGCCACTGGCGTCCCAGCCGGTTTTTTCCGGCAGGGTCAAGGATGGAATCAGCGCACTCAAGGCTTCCATCAAGCCGGGCTTGCCGGTGCTCTGCAATTGCTTGGCGCTGACCACATCGATCGGCACCGGACTGCTGGTCACCGTGCGCTGTTCGCCCCCCCGGTTACCGGTGACCACCACGGTGGACAAGGTCCGATCATCCTGATTCGAGGCCTCCTGGGCCTGGATTCCTCCTGACAGCAACATGCTCCCCATGGCCACGACTGCCGGACTGAGCCGCAAGGCTGAAGTCGACTCCCGGGCATGTTGTATGACTCGTTTCATATCCACTCCAACGGGTCGCCATCATTGGCGATGCATCCAAATCGCGAAGTCGGGTATTCACGCTGTCGTCAGGACAGCGCGGCATACGCGTTTTTCCGATGGGTGCCGAGCGCCCATTACAAGCGCTGGAAAACCTGCGCGATGGGGCGTGGCACTCGGGAGACCAAGCTATGCGCCGGGAGGAAAACCAGGAGGGGGCCGCAGTATTGCGTAGCGTCTGTCAGGGACAAGACGGGAGGAAAAAATCACATCACAGGATTGAATGAGCAACATACGTCGAACTCCCTTCCAACGACTCTGCTCCAGGGATCAGCGGCAGATCACCCTGTCATGCCACGCAGGTTCGGAGGTGGGTCCGAGCTGCGCTCTGCGGCATGGTACGCAGAATCTCGATCACGATTGGTACCATCCGAGGTTAGGGGTAGGTTGTAGGGGCCAAACATAACGGAATCAATATCAAAAATATAATTCTATTTAGCTATAAACTAATATTATTAATATTAATATAAAATAAACATCTTAATTCTAAAAAATGATATTTTAAGGGTCAGAAGACCGGCCAGGAAGACGCCGATCATTGGCTGATGAACGAACGCTAGTTACCGTTGGACGTGGTCGTACACCGTAAATGCCGAGCACACTGAATTCACCGTTCCGCCCCCGACGATAGCTTCCCTTCGGCGCAGTAGGACACCTATCATTTTCACGGGCAACGAACTCCACCGACGCTAGCTATCCGGTGAGCCGAATCACAGCCGCTAGATGGGCTTGATCGACACCAACTCGAAATACCGGAACTTCTTCTTTTTGGCCTCGGCCTTGGCCTCCTGCTCAGCGATGAAGGTGCTCAGGGTATTGGCATCATAGGTCAGCACCTCGACGTCACCACCGAACTGCTTGGTCGCACGCAGCGTGACTCGCAGCTTTGGCGAGAGTGCTTTCGCAACACCTCGAGGCTTGGGGGTTGGCGCAGAAGCGGGTACGAACACGGGTTCAGGTTCAGGCGTTGGTAAAGGATCGCTGCTTGGGCTGGAGGGGCCAAATAGCGCCAGGCGCATCTCCTCCTCGCTCAGCTCATTACTCATTATGGGCGTCTCATGGTCATTTACTTAGGAAGCTAATGGATTTTATCAGTCTTGGCCGCGATGCGCTGCAATCGGTGTAAAACAGAACTCACTGACTTCATGACAGTACCATTGTCCGCATGGGGCTATGGTCATCAATGGTACTCAAGTCAAAGTCTATGCCTGGTACGACAACGAATGGGGCTATGCCAATCGTACCGTCGAACTGGCCAGGATGGTTGGGCTGGCTTAAACCCATCCCCCATCCACGATAAAGTTCTGCGCGGAACACATCGCCGACACATCCGACGCCAAGAACAACGCCATATTGGCGATATGCTCAGGCTCGACACTGCCCGGCAGGCACTGGCTGCGGGCGATCAGCTCCCTGGCCGCGTCATCCACCCACATCGTCAGTTGTTTTTCGGTCATCACCCAGCCCGGCACGAGGGTATTCACACGGATACGACTGGGCCCCAGTTCACGGGCCAGGGCTCGGGTCATGCCATGGGCGGCAGCCTTGCTGGCGGCGTACACCGGGTATCCACTGGAAGCCATCATCCAGCCCACGGAGCCCAGGTTGATAAT
Source organism: Pseudomonas gingeri (assembly GCF_013385425.1). Lineage (GTDB taxonomy): Bacteria > Pseudomonadota > Gammaproteobacteria > Pseudomonadales > Pseudomonadaceae > Aquipseudomonas > Aquipseudomonas gingeri_D. Next base: position 281,218 of record NZ_JACAQA010000007.1, read on the forward strand.
CGAACCGCTCCCGATTTCCTTCATCATCGGTACCACGGCCTTGGCGGCAAAAAAGGCGTGCTTGAGGTTGACGGAGATCAGCCTGTCGAAGGTGTTCGAATCAACTTCATCCAGGGTGTGGCGAACGTCATTGGCGGCATTGCTCACCAGCACATTGATCGGCCCCAGGGTCTGGGCGAAACGGCCTATGGCGGCTTTGTAGGCGATCTCGTCGGTGATATCGCAATGACCGAACTCGACGCTGTGACCCTCGGCACGCAACAGCGCCTCCAGGCGTTCGCCCTGAGCTTGTGCCCGGTCGACGAAAGCGACGTTGGCACCCTGGCGCGCAAAGGCACGGACCATGGATTCACCAATGCCCGAAGCGCCACCGGAAATCAGCACGGTTTTATCTTGCAGATCCGGGTATGACGCTGGGCGGCCAGGTGGGTGTTGGGTATTCATGTGACGGTCACTCCGATCTTATTTAGTCTTATTTTATATTGCAAATATCGAGGTATTGTCTATAAATAAACCGTCTTTTCCGCTTTAAAAAGACAATAGTCTAACTATTTAATCAAAAACAATAAAAGGTAGCTCAGTCATGCGGCAATCCAGACACCTGCTTTCCGGCATCGGCCTCTCGCTGGTGATGACCAGCCTCTGTGCCCAGGCGAACGGCCTCTCCAGCGAACATAACCCCTTCGGCAAAACCAACGACGGCACCGCCGTCGAGCAATACGTGTTGCGCAACAGCCATGGCGTGCAAGCCACGGTCATCACCTACGGCGGCGTGCTGCAGTCATTGAAGGTGCCGGACAAGCACGGCAAGTTCGACGACGTGGTGTTGGGCTTTGACACTGTCCAGGGCTATCAGGGCGGCACGGCGTTCTTCGGCGCCACCATCGGCCGCTTTGGCAATCGCCTGGCGGGCGGCACCTTCGAATTGGACGGCAAGCGCTACCAGGTGCCGCTCAACGACGGCCCGAACTCGCTGCATGGCGGCGCCCAAGGCTTCGACAAACACGTGTGGAAAGCCAAGCCCGTCAAGAACAAGGATTCGGTCGGTGTCACCCTGACCTACCTGTCCAAAGACGGTGAAATGGGCTTTCCCGGCAACCTGACCACCGAGGTCACTTACAGTCTCAACGACAAGAACGAGCTGCACATCGACTACAAAGCCAGCACCGACAAACCCACGGTGCTGAACCTCACCAACCACAGCTACTTCAACCTTGCCGGTGCAGGTAACGGCGATGTGCTCAAACAGCTCGCCACCCTGCACGCCAGCCACTACACGCCGGTCAACAGCACCTTGATTCCCACCGGCGAACTGGCCCCTGTCGCGGGCACGCCCATGGACTTCCTGAAACCCACCGCCATTGGCGAACACATCAAGGACGATCACGCCCAGCTCAAATTCGCCGAACCGAAACAGGGTGGCTTCGACTTCAACTGGGTACTGGACACCCAGGGTGACGTCGGCAAACTGGCCGCCGACGTGCACGACCCGGCGTCCGGACGCCGTTTGCAGCTCTACACCAGCGAGCCCGGTGTGCAGTTCTACACCAGCAATTTCCTCGATGGTTCGGTCAAGGGCAAGGCGGGCAAGACCTACAACCATTGGGGTGCGTTTACCCTGGAAACCCAGCACTTTCCCGATGCGCCCAACCAGCCGAACTTCGCTTCAGCACGCTTGGACCCGGGTCAGACTTATACCCAGAAGACGGTGCTGAAGTTCTCCGCCGACTGAGCCTGTACCCGCACCTGCACCTGAACCTGAACCTGTAGGAGCTGTCGAGCTTTAGCGAGGCTGCGAAAGTGGTGGGTCAGCCAAATCCATGTTGACTGTACTGCCGCTTTCGCAGCCTCGCTGAAGCTCGACAGCTCCTACATTGGAGATTGGAGCGTTACCAACCGCTAAGCATCATCGCTCTCAACGTTGTTTCATACGGTCGATCACCACGGCCATCAGCAGGATCGAACCACGGATCACATATTGGTAGAAGGTGTCGATGTTCTTCAGGTTCATCGCATTCTCGATGATCGCCAGAATCAGCACCCCGGCAATCACGTGACGGATCATGCCGATACCGCCGCTCAACGACACCCCACCCAGCACACAGGCAGAGATCACCGTCAGTTCAAAACCCTGGCCGATCATCGGCTGGCCGGAAGTCATGCGCGAGGCCAGGACCACCCCCGCCAGGGCGCCGATCAGACCATGCACGGCAAAGATGATGATCTTGGTGCGATCGACATTGACCCCGGCCAGCAACGCAGCTTCCGGGTTGCCGCCGATAGCCATGGTGTTGCGGCCATAGGTGGTGTAGTTGAGCAACCAGCCGAAGAACAGGAAGCAGACCAGGGTGATCAGGATCGGCACCGGTACGCCCAGCAGTTGGCCGTTGCCGAAGATAAAGAACTGATCCTGGGACACCCCGACCGCCTTGCCATCGGCAAAGATATAAGCCAGGCCGCGCACGATCTGCATGGTCGCCAAGGTGGTGATCAGGGCGTTGACCCGTAGCTTGGCGATCACGATGCCATTGATCAGTCCGACGATCAGGCCCATCAGCAGCGCCGCGCCGACGCCGAGCAGCACGCTGTCGGTGTCGCGCATCACGATGGCCGCCACCACGCCGGCGCAGGCAATCACCGAGCCCACGGACAAATCGAAATGCCCGGACGCCAGGCAATACAGCATGGTGCAGGCGGCAATCCCGGTGGTGGAAATCGCCAGCCCCAAGCCGCGCATGTTCAGCGGCGAGAGGAAGTTGTCGATAAGCAAGGCGCAGAGCAGGAAGATCCCCACCGCCGCCAGCAACATCGCCCAATTGTCGAGCAGGCTGCGCAGGTCCAGGGGTTTGCGCGCCATCGGCAGCGCTTGGTCTTGGCTGGTCATAGTTACCTCTCAGTTCGCCTGGCCGTCGGCGCGTTGGCGCGGCAAAGCCAGTTGCAGCAGGTTGGATTCAGTGGCGTGTTCGCGGCGTTGCTCGCCACGCAGCGCGCCTTCGCACAGCACCAGGATGCGGTCGGAAATGCCCATGACTTCCATCAGGTCGCTGGACACCACGATCACCGCGATACCGCTGGCGGCCAGGTTATGGATGATCTGGTAGATCTCGGCCTTGGCCCCGATATCGATGCCCCGGGTCGGCTCATCGAGCAGCAGTACTTTCATCGGCATCGACAGCCAGCGGCCCAAAATGGCCTTCTGCTGGTTGCCACCGGACAGGTACATGATCTTCTGCTCAGCGTTGGGGGTTTTGACTTTCAGCGCCTTGATCTGCTTGTCGGCGTTGCTCTTCTCCCAGTTGTCGCGCAACAACCAGCCGAAGCCCGAATGCGCGCCACGGGCACTGATATTGATGTTTTCAGCCACGCTCGACAGCGCAATGATGCCCTCCTTCTTGCGATCTTCAGGGCACAGCAGCACGCCACCGGCAATGGCATTGCGCGGTGAACGCAACAGCAGCTTTTGCCCATACAGTTCCAGATGCCCGGCGCTACTGCGCGCCAACCCGCTGAGCAAACGCAGCAGCTCGGTACGTCCCGCGCCGACCAGCCCGAACAGGCCGAGAATCTCGCCTTTGTGCACCTGGAAGCTGACCGGCTCGCGCAAGCCCGGTCCCAGCAGGCCGTCGACCTTGAGGGCCACCGCGCCGTGCTCCCGTGGACGGTAGTCGTAGATGTCCTCGATATCGCGACCGACCATGCAGGTGACAAGTTGATCGTGGGTCAGCGTGCCCATGTCCTCGAACGTGCGCACGTAGCGCCCGTCCTTGAACACCGTCACCGCATCGCAGATGCGGAACACCTCTTCCATGCGATGGGACACGTACAGCACCACTTTGCCCTCGTCCCGCAGGCGCCCGATGATCGCCATCAAACGATCGATTTCCCGTGCGGACAGGCTGCTGGTGGGCTCGTCGAACGCAATCACGTGGGCGCCACGGGACAGTGCCTTGGCGATTTCCACCAATTGGCGCTGGCCCAGGGACAGACGACCGAGCTTCTCCTGGGGGTCGATCTCATCGGCCAGGCCCTTGAGACAGACAAGCGCCTGCTGACGCAGCAGACGGCGGTTGACCACACCGAAACGCGCAGGCAGATGCCCGAGGAACAGGTTTTCCGCGACGGTCATTTCCGGCACCAGGTGCAATTCCTGGTGGATCACCGCGACGCCGCTGGCAATGCTGTCGGCGGCGCATTTGAACGCCATGGTCCGCTCGCCGATGCGCAGGGTGCCGCTGTTGGGGATGTAGGCGCCGCCGAGGATCTTGAGCAGCGTCGACTTGCCCGCGCCGTTCTCGCCCATCAGGGCATGTACCTGACCCGGATGGGCGGTAAAGCTGATGTCATCGAGCGCCTTGACCCCGGGAAAGGTCTTGCCGATGCCGCTGAAGCACAGGCTGGCACCAACAGTGTGTCGTTCGTTCAGTTGCGCGTGCATAACCACCTCATCACAGCCATCAGACGGCCCGGCTACCAGGGCCGCCAAGGAAAGCGAACCGCCTTATTTCCACAGGCCGATCTTTTCCAGTTCCGGCTTGAAGTTGTCACGGGTGATCAGCGTCACTTCATCCATCGCGGTGTATTTCGGCGGTTCCTTGCCGGCAGTGACCCACTCGTACATCATCTGCGCGGTTTTATAGCCCTCGATGTGCGGGCTAGGCAGCATCGATCCGAAGAAACCGCTGTTGGCTTTCTTCAATTCGCCGATGGCGTCGGTGCCGTTGATGCCGATACCGATCACGTTGGCCGCGGCAAACCCGGCACTTTCAGTGGCGCGTACGCCGCCGAGCACGGTGTTGTCGTTCATGCCGCCGATGATCAGGTTTTTCGCGCCACGGGGCAGCTTGACCAGGGCCGAGTTGGTGGCGTCCATGCTGCCGGGGACGTCCAGGGTCTTGAGGGCCGCAGTCAGGACATGGTCTTTGGGAATGCCGGCTTCTTCCAGGGATTTCATCGAGCCGTCGGTGCGCTTCTTACCGGTGTCGAGTTCGTTATAGGTGGTGATCACCGCGTAGGTGTCTTTCCAGTCCCAGCCGCGTTTTTTCGCTTCGGCGGCCATGGCGGCGCCCTGCTTCTGTCCCACTTCGAACGCGGCCATGCCCAGGTACGGCACGTCCTCCATGAAACCGCCCTTGGCGTCGACGAAGCGATCATCCACGGCGATCACTTTCATACCGTTGGCCTTGGCCTTGGCCACGATGGCCGGGCCGAGGGACACGTCCGGTGGGCAGATGACAAAACCCTTGGCGCCGTTGGCGGCCAGGCTGTCGATGGCCGACAGGGTTTTCTCGCCATCCGGCACGGCGATTTTGATCACCGTGAAGCCCAGGTCCTTGCCGGCTTTTTCGGCGAACGCCCACTCGGTCTGGAACCAGGGTTCTTCGGGCTGTTTGACCAGGAAGCCGATCTTCACTTCTTCAGCGGCCAGCAACAGCCCGCTCAAGCTCATGGCCGAGACCGCCACGGCGGCGCAGCACAGGGAACGGATACCACGACGACTATTCATACGATGACTCCTTGTTGTTTTTTTGAGAGTACGTAGTACAGCGGTGAAGCCGGACCTTATCCGGAAAATCGGTGCGCGCGTTACAGCGGGTCGCGCGATGGCATGCCGTCCACCAGCCGCTGAATGCGCAACGGGTTGGCGTTTTTCAACGCGTCGGGCAGCAGGTCATCGGGGTAATTCTGGAAACACACCGGGCGCAGGAAACGGTCGATGGCCAGGGTCCCGACCGAGGTGCCCCGCGCATCGGACGTCGCCGGATATGGACCGCCGTGGACCATCGAATCGCAGACCTCGACACCGGTCGGGTAGCCGTTGAGCAAGATCCGGCCGACTTTCTGTTCCAGCAAGGGCGTCAGCTCGGCGAACTGTTCAAGGTCAGCCGCCTCGCCAATGATCGTCGCCGTGAGTTGGCCGTGCAGGCCGCCCAGGGCAGCGCTGAGTTGCGCCTGGTCGGCGACTTCGACGAACACGGTGGTCGGGCCGAAGACTTCTTCCTGCAGCACCTCATCACCGTCGATCAGTAACTGGACATCAGCCTTGAACAGCTGTGGCCGCGCCTGATTACCCGCTTGAGCGCTACCGGCCAAGTGTTGGATGCCCGGGTGCGCCAGCAGTTTTTCCAAGCCCTTGCCATAACTGCTCAAGGTGCCGGCATTGAGCATGGTTTGCGCCGGTTGATCGGCCATCAGCCGTGCGACCTGCTGGGTGAACGCGGCGAACGCCGGCGAGGCAATACCGATCAACAGGCCGGGGTTGGTACAGAACTGACCGCAGCCCTGCACCACCGAAGCGGTCAGGTCGCGGGCGACCGTTTCCGCTCGCACATGCAGCGCCTGGGGCAAAACGATGACCGGGTTGATACTCGACATCTCGGCAAACACCGGGATCGGTTGTGGACGTGCCGCCGCCATGTCGCACAAGGCGCGTCCGCCCTTGAGCGAGCCGGTGAAGCCCACCGCCTGGATCGCCGGGTGCTTGACCAGCGCTTCACCGACCCAGTCACCGAAGATCATATTGAACACACCCTCCGGCATACCGGTGGCCTGTGCCGCACGAATGATTGCATCGGCGACCTGCTCGGCCGTCGCCATATGACCGCCATGGGCCTTGAACACCACCGGACATCCCGCCGCCAGTGCCGCAGCGGTGTCACCGCCCGCCGTGGAAAACGCCAGGGGGAAGTTGCTGGCGCCAAACACCGCCACCGGCCCCAGACCGATGCGATATTGGCGCAGGTCCGGACGCGGCAAAGGTTGGCGATCAGGCAATGCACTGTCGATGCGCGCAGCGTAGAAATCACCGCGACGCAGCACCGTGGCAAACAGGCGCATCTGCCCGCTGGTACGACCGCGCTCGCCTTTGATACGGGCGGCGGGCAACGCGGTTTCGCGGCAGACCAGCTCGACGAAATCATCCCCCAGCGCGTCCAGCTCGTCGGCCACCGCCTCCAGGAATTTCGCGCGACGCTGCGCACTCAAGGCGCGGTAAGCCGGGTAAGCCGCCGCGGCAGCCTTGGCGGCGGCATCGACTTCTTGCGCGGTTGCCTGGTAGAAATCATGGGGCAAGACCGCACCGCTGCTGGCATCGACACTGTGCAACTTGATGGTGCCGTTGGCGCTGCGCTGGCCGCCGATATAGTTGTGGCCTGAAAACCGGGTCATGGTGATTTCCTTAAAGAGTGACGACGTTACCGGGCTCGAACACCGCGTCGACGTTGCCGACAGCATTGATCAACGGCGCGCCGAATTCGGCCTGGCTGATCTCGAACACATCGCCTGGCTGGGTACGTATACCGTCGGCGAATGACAGGGTCGCGGTGCCGAAGAAGTGGATATGCACATCGCCGGGCGTGAGGAACTGGCTGTACTTGAAATGGTGGTATTCGAGGTTTTCCAGGCTATGGCACATGTTGGCCTCGCCACTGAGGAATTCGTTTTCCCAGATCACCACACCGTTGCGCAGGATACGGCTGCTGCCGGCCAGGTGCCGGGGCAACTCCCCCACCCGCAGCTCCGGACCATAGCTGCAACTGCGCAACTTGGAGTGGGCCAGGTACAGGTAATTCTTGCGCTCCATTACGTGATCGGAGAATTCGTTGCCCACCGCAAACCCCAGGCGATAAGGCTTGCGATCAGGGCCGATAACATACAGGCCGCTGATCTCCGGCTCCTCGCCGGCGTCTTCGGCAAACGGCGGCACCGGGAACGACTGGCCGGGACGCACCACGATGCTGCCATCGCCCTTGTAGAACCATTCCGGTTGTACGCCCGCCTGTCCGGACGCCGGCTTACCGCCCTCCACGCCCCATTTGAAAATGCGCATGGTGTCGGTCATCGCACTGTCATCACCGGCCTGCTGATGCATCTTGTCCCGCGCCGAGGCACTGCCCAGGTGAGTCAATCCGGTGCCACTGACCAACATATGGGCCGGGTCCGGGTGATCCAACGGAGGCAGGACTTTCAGGTCAGCCAACAGCGCGGCGTAGTCATGGCTGTCACCCAAGCCGAGGCTTTGCACCTGCTGCTGCAAATTGACGCCCGCCTCGATGGCGGCCAGCGCCAGCTCGCGCACGCTGTGCGCGCTTCGTACTTCGCGCAAGGTGCTGCCTTCAACCACGCCTACCCGACGCTCACCGTTACGCAATTCGAACTGAACCAAACGCATGTGTCTTCTCCTGATAGTCGATTAAGTACGCGTGGCGCTGCGGGCGCTGGCAGCGAACGAGTCGGCCGGCAGCAGGTGCTTGCGCTCCAGCGCGCGGTAGACCACGCCGGTCAGCAGCAGCCCGAACACCATCACCCCGGAAAGGAAATACAACCCGGAGGCCAGGTTGCCGGTGTACTCCTTGAGCGCACCGATCACGAATGGGCCGATATAGCCGCCCAGGTTGCCCACCGAGTTGATCAACGCAATGCCCGCCGCCGCGCTGGCACCGGCGAAAAACCGCCCCGGTAGCGTCCAGAACACCGCCGTGCAGGAAAACAGCGCGAACGCCACCAGGCACAGCGCCGCCAGTTGCAGCACCGGCACATTCAGCCAGGCGCTGAGGAACAGGCCGGCCGCACCCAACACGTAAAGCACCGCCAGGTGACCGTAACGATCATTCAAGCGATCGGAACTGCGGGGAATGATCAACAGCCCGATGATGCCGAAGATATAGGGCACCGCTGAAACGAAACCAGTGGTCAGGTCACTGCCGCCAAACTGCTTGATCAAGGTCGGCAGCCACAGGCCCAGGCCGTAAATGCTCAGCGTCACCGGCAGGTAAAACAACGCCAGCAGCAACAGGCGGTGGTCTTTCAGGGCGTGCAGCGGGTTGCCGTGGCGGGTCTGGCCATAGGCCTGCAAGTCCTTGTTCAGCTCGCCGGCCAACCAGGTCTTTTCGTCCTCGCTCATCCATTTGACCTGCTTCGGGCCGTCCGGCAGATAGCGCAACACCGGCCAGGTCAGCAGAAGCGCCGGTGTGCCGATGACGATGAACAGCCACTGCCAGCCGTGCAGGCCAAGAAGGCCGTCCATCCCCAACAGGCCGCCTGAGACAGGCCCGGTGATCATCATTGCGATGGGTTGGGACAGGATAAACAGCCCGAGGATCTTGCCGCGATGGCGTACCGGGAACCACTGGGTGATGTAGTAGAGCACCCCCGGGAAAAACCCGGCTTCCGCCGCGCCGAGCAAAAAGCGCATCAGATGGAAACTGTACGGCCCTTGGACGAACGCCGTGCCGAGGGTGATGGCGCCCCAGGTCACCATGATCCGCGCGAACCAGCGCCGTGCGCCGAAGCGGTCAAGCATCAGGTTGCTCGGAATTTCAAACAGAAAGTAGCCAATAAAGAACAGACCGGCCCCCAGGCCATACGCCGCGTCACCGATGCCAACGTCGGCGCCCATGTGCAACTTGGCGAAACCCACGGCCGAGCGATCCACATAGGCGATCAGGTACAGCAGGATCAGGAAGGGGATCAGTTTCAGCGTGATACGACGTATAAGCCGCGGTTCCTGGCTCATGGATCGATCTCCGATTGTTATTTTTATAGAAGCTCGGGGAACGCCTCTCGCGGAAATCCGCCAGGGTCGCACCTCATCTGAAAACGACTATATAGTAGTACTATTTACTAAACAATGCTTCCAAACAGAAGATTTTGCGCCTATTGTTAACTACATAAAGAACATATAGTCATACAATAAGAGAAGTCGTCATGTCTGATAAAAAGCCCGCCCTACGCTCCGCCCAGTGGTTTGGTACCGCCGATAAAAACGGCTTCATGTACCGCAGTTGGATGAAGAATCAGGGCATTGCCGACCATCAGTTCCACGGCAAGCCGATCATCGGGATCTGCAACACCTGGTCGGAACTGACCCCTTGCAACGCGCATTTCCGTCAGATTGCCGAGCACGTCAAACGTGGGGTGATCGAGGCCGGCGGCTTTCCCGTGGAGTTCCCGGTGTTCTCCAACGGAGAATCGAACCTGCGCCCCACCGCCATGCTCACCCGCAACCTGGCGAGCATGGATGTGGAGGAAGCCATTCGCGGCAACCCCATCGACGGCGTGGTGCTGCTGACCGGCTGTGACAAGACCACTCCGGCGCTGCTGATGGGCGCGGCCAGTTGCGACGTCCCCGCCATCGTGGTCACCGGCGGGCCGATGCTGAACGGCAAGCACAAGGGCCAGGACATCGGCTCGGGCACCGTGGTCTGGCAGCTCAGCGAACAGGTCAAGGCCGGCACCATTACCCTGGATGACTTCCTCGCGGCCGAAGGCGGCATGTCGCGCTCGGCGGGCACCTGCAACACCATGGGCACCGCGTCGACCATGGCCTGCATGGCTGAAGCACTGGGCACTTCCCTGCCCCACAACGCGGCGATTCCGGCGGTGGATGCGCGCCGTTATGTGCTGGCGCATATGTCCGGCATGCGCGCGGTGGAGATGGTGCGCGAGGACTTGAAGCTGTCGAAAATCCTCACCAGGGAAGCCTTTGAAAACGCGATCCGCGTGAATGCGGCCATCGGCGGCTCGACCAACGCCGTGATTCACTTGAAAGCCATCGCCGGACGCATCGGCGTCGAGCTCGACCTGGACGACTGGACCCGCATGGGTCGCGGCATACCGACCATCGTCGACCTGCAACCGTCGGGGCGTTTCCTGATGGAGGAGTTCTACTATGCCGGCGGCCTGCCGGCGGTGCTGCGCCGCCTCGGTGAAGCCAACCTGATCCCGCACCCCAACGCCCTGACCGTCAACGGCAGGTCCCTTGGCGACAACACCAAAGACGCGCCGATCTACGGCCGGGACGAAGTGATCCGCACCCTCGCCAACCCGATCCGCGCAGACGGCGGCATCTGCGTACTGCGCGGCAATCTGGCGCCGCTAGGTGCCGTGCTCAAGCCTTCGGCGGCCAGCCCGGAACTGATGCAGCATCGTGGCCGCGCGGTGGTGTTCGAGAACTTCGACATGTACAAGGCGCGGATCAACGACCCGGAACTGGACGTCGATGCCCACTCGATCCTGGTGATGAAGAACTGCGGGCCCAAGGGTTATCCGGGCATGGCGGAAGTCGGCAACATGGGCTTGCCGGCCAAGCTGCTGGCCCAAGGGGTGACCGACATGGTGCGTATTTCCGATGCGCGCATGAGCGGCACGGCCTATGGCACGGTGGTCTTGCACGTGGCACCGGAAGCCGCGGCCGGCGGGCCCTTGGCCACGGTACGCGAAGGCGACTGGATCGAGCTCGACTGTGCCAACGGCCGTCTGCACCTGGATATCCCGGACGCCGAGCTGGCCGCGCGCATGGCGGACCTGAAGCCGCCACAGCCGTTGCTCGTCGGCGGCTATCGCCAGCTGTATATCGATCATGTGCTGCAGGCGGACCAGGGTTGCGACTTCGATTTCCTGGTGGGTTGCCGTGGGGCGGAAGTCCCGCGTCATTCCCACTAATTGCAATGGTATGATGCAGGGTATTTAGCCAGAGCAACCTCCTCGTTATGGATCAGCAGTCGCCCAAGCCGCGTAAGAGCATGCACGCCCAAATCGTTCAGGATTTGGGCATGCACATCGTTTCCGGACGCTTCAAGCCGGAAGAAAGACTGCCCATGGAAGCCACGCTCTGCGAAGAGTACAAAGTCAGCCGCTCGGTGTTGCGTGAGGCGACCCGCGTACTCAGCGCCAAGGGCCTGGTGTATTCCAAGCCACGGGTGGGGGCGGTGGTACGGCCTCGCGTGAAATGGCACTTGCTCGACCCCGACGTGCTGTCCTGGCTGATGCAGTCCACGCCCCATAGCGAGTTTTTCAACACCCTGGCGGGTGTACGCCGCATTCTCGAACCGGAAATTGCCGCCATGGCCGCGTCCACCGCGACCGACGAAGACATCACCACCATCGAAAATGCCTACCGGGGCATGGAGACGGCGCAGACCCACGACGCGCTGCTGCAGGCCGACCTGGACTTCCACCGGGCCATTGCCGACGCCACGCGCAACGACTTGCTCGCCTATATGTGCAACATGCTGTCGTTGCCGCTGCGCGAGTCCATCAGCATCACCAACCGCCGCCCCGATATCCAGCGCCTCAGCCTGCCCCGGCACAAGGCGATCCTCACCGCGATCAAGAACCGTGACGCCCTCGGCGCCCGGCATGCGTCGCTGGTGCAACTGGACGATACGCGCGTGGCACTGGATACGGTGATGAATGTGCTGACGCCGCTATAGTCCTGCTTGTGTGAGGCACATCTCCCTGCGGCTCCCCACCGATGCGGGGCAAGCTTGGCTGCAACTCCCTGGGGCTGCCGGTACCAGCCTCGGCACCACGAAAGAAGCACAGACTAAAATCAAAACGCGAAGGGTACGAGTGGGCGAAAAATCCCAACTATAACTATAACAACGCACGTGCCAGCGCCCTCCGTCATCAACGGCCAAGTTACTGACGCCCAATGAAAAGCCGCCGCTTTGCGCGTGACGATACTGACTGGCCCATCGAAATCGGTCAGTCAATCGAAAAACCACTTGCGCATGACATCGGATGCCTCTCCTCCCTAACGGGGTATGCAGGGTGCCATCAGATGCATCTCAGTAAAAACAACAAGGAGAGAGCCGCATGAAGTTCAGTCCTGTCAATAACAGCAACCCGAGCCGCCGACGCGTTCTACGCGATGCCTTCGCCCTGGCTTTGGCGGCTTCGCCATTGGCAAACCTCGCCAAGGCAGCCGACGAAACACCGGAAGAAGTGACCTTTGCCGCCGGCCCACGGCCGCTGGTGCAATACCCGCAAAAACGGCTGTTGACCCTGGTGACCACCCGCCCGCCACACCTTGAGACGCCATTCCCCATCTTCAATGACGGGCCCATCACACCCAATGACGCTTTTTTCGTGCGCTACCACCTGGCCAATATCCCTACCAGCATTGATCCGCAGACTTACCGTTTGACGATCAAGGGCTCGGTCGACACACCGCTCTCACTTTCCCTTGCAGAACTCAAGACCCTGGTGGAACCGGTGGAAGTAGTGGCCGTCAATCAGTGTTCGGGGAACAGTCGTGGCTTCTCGATGCCGCGTGTGTTTGGGGCTCAGTTGGGTAATCAATGGGTAATGCCCGCTGGGTGGGCGTACCGCTCAAGGCAGTATTGGAAAAGGCCGGTGTCAAAGCAGACGCCAGGCAAGTGACATTCCGTGGACTTGATAAGCCTGTGCTGACGAGCACACCGGAATTCATCAAGGCACTGGATATCAGCCATGCCATGGACGGCGAACCCATGATCGCCTGGTCGATGAACGGTACCGACCTGCCATTTCTCAACGGTTACCCGATACGTCTGGTGGTGCCGGGCTATTTCGGCACGTACTGGGTCAAGCACCTGAGTGAGATCGAAGTCGTCGACCACACCTACGACGGTTTTTTCATGGCCAAGGGTTACCGCGTTCCGGACAACGATTGTTTCTGCATCGCCCCCGGCACCACCGCGGCGCAAACAGTGCCGATTTCCAAGTTACCGGTACGTAGCTTCATCACCAGTCTCAAACACGGCGATGTGCTGCCGCTGAAAAAGACTGTGGAAATCAAGGGCATTGCGTTCGACAGCGGTGTTGGGATCAACAAGGTCGAAGTGTCGATCGACGGCGGAAAAAAATGGCGCGAGGCCAAACTTGGGAAGGATCTTGGCCGTTACTCCTTCCGTGAGTGGACGCTGCCGATCACCTTTAGCAGCAAGGGCGCCACACAGTTGATGGTGCGAGCCAGCAATCGGGCGGGTGAAACGCAGCCACTGCGAGCCGACTGGAACCCGGGGGGCTATCGTCGCCACGTCGCAGAAACCAGCCATGTGACCGTTGCCTGAGGAGCCCCGCATGAAACCCATGACCACCTTACTGTGTGCCGCTCAGGTTTGTTTGGCCGCCATGGCTAGCGCAGCGCCACTCGCGATCACCTTGCCGCCCGAAACGGCCGTGCTCAAACCCAGCGCCCTGCCCGGCTACCCGTTGGCTCAGCAGAAGTGCTCCACCTGCCATTCCGCTGATTACATCAACTTCCAGCCTCCTGGCCTCAGCCTGGCACAGTGGACTGGCGAAGCCAGCAAGATGCAGCACGTGTACGGTGCTCCGATCAGCGATCTGGACGTGAATATGATCGGCGCCTATCTTGCGGTCACCTATGGTAGTGCCGATGCGAACGACGCCGATGTGCAGGCCGCTTCAACGCCATCGGCGAGCCAGACCCCAGCCGCGCCTGCAGCCAAAGTCGACGCCATGGCCCTGCTCCAGAGCAACTCCTGCCTGTCTTGTCACGCGGTTGATCACAAGGTCGTGGGCCCGGCGTATCAGGATGTGGCGGCCAAGTATGCCAATGACCCACAGGCACTGGCCAAGGTAATCTCCAGCATTGAGCACGGCGGCACCGGTAAATGGGGGAATATCCCGATGCCACCTTTCGCACAGTTGAGCCCGAGCGACCTGCAAACCCTGGCGACTTTCATATTGCATCAGTGAGTTCATTCCCGGCTCGACCAGGCCCCTCACGTACACTACTTCGCCCTCTTCGAGGCTATAAGCCCCCCTCTTATGAAGTACGACGTCGACGGCGGATCAGCCAGAAAACCAGTGCGAGAAAGACAACAACACCCACCGCGATGGCCCCCTGTGCCAAAGCCGCCAAATGGGACTTCGCCCCCCCGGCACGTTGTTGCGCGACCTGCCCCATGCTCACACTGACATCAGGGTTGCCGTAGTGTTTGCTCAGGTAATTGGCCAGCGTCGCGATCTGCGGGTCAGTCAACACCCTGGCGAAACCAGGCATCCTGACATCCGACCCATCGCCTTTACGATGAACCCCGTCGAGGATGACCATCACCAGGTTTTGCGTATTGCTGCGCCCGACCGTCGTGTTATGCGACAAGGAAGGCAAGCCGCCGTCGAAACTGCCCTGGGCCTGGGCCTGGTGGCAAGTAGCGCAATAACCATCGTAAATTTGTGCACCCGTCATCTTGTTCGGGTCTGCAGGCAAGGCAACGCCACGCAGGCTGCTCAATTCATCGGTTTTCTGACCCAGGGCATAGACCGGCTTACTGTCCGCAGCCTCACGCTGCCCAGGCACACTCTTGATATAGACCGCGATAGCTTTCAGATCGGAGTCGGTGAGGTGCTGCAGGCTATTGTCGACCGCTTCGGCCATCGGCCCAGCCGCTTGCCCCTTACCCAGGCTCTCGCCAGTCTTCAGGTATTTGACCAGCTCATCGGTATCCCACCCCCCCACGCCGCTATTGGGATCAGATGTAATGTTGGGCGCGTGCCACGTCCCGACTTCACCGCCGGCCAGCGGCTTAGAGGTAACCTCGGCCATCATCAGGTTGCGTGGCGAATGGCAGGCGCTGCAGTGGGTCAGGCCTTGAGTCAGGTAGGCGCCTCTATTCCATTCAGTACTTTGCGCAGGGTCGGTCTTGTAGGGCTGGCTATCGAGGAACAGTAGATTCCAGCCAGCCATCGATAAGCGAATGTTGAACGGAAATGGCAACTGGGTCGGCTTGACGGGCGTGTCAACGGCAACGATATCGCTCATGAAATAGGCGTACATCGCCTTGATATCGTCATCGCTGATCTTGGCGTAGGAGGTATAAGGCATGGCCGGGTACAGATGCTTGCCATCGGCGCGAATGCCCTTGCGCAACGCATCACTGAATTGCTCCAGTGTGTAGTTGCCGATCCCGGCGGCTTTTGATGGGGTGATGTTGGTGGCGATGATCTCACCGATGGGTGTTGGCAACTTCAACCCACCGGCAAACGGCTTGCCTCCAGGCGCGCTGTGGCAGGCTACACAATCGCCAGCAGTCGAAAGGTACTTGCCGCGCTGTATCAGCTCGTTATCAGGTGTCGAAGCGCCGGCTTGCAGGGTGACCATGCTGGTGGCCATGATAACCAGGTGGCTAATGAGGCATTTTTTCCAATTCATTGAAGGTCAGCCTCGCACTTGTTCGATCGATGAACCCAAGGGCGAAACGCGAGCGATGATGCGATCGGGCAGTATGTGATGTGCGGTACGTAGTGCCAGGGCGACACCCGTCAATGTCGAGTTCATGGTCGCTGCTGTCGGCATGACGCCGGTGCTGCAAATAAACAGGTTTTCATGATCGTGGGTCCGGCCGAAGCTATCGCACACGGACGTTTTCGGGTCTTCCCCCATGCGCATGGTGCCGGTGATGTGCTGGTTATTGGCGAAATTGCCCTCAGCGCTGTAGCGCACATTGGTACCGCCCATGAGTTCGACGATGCGCGCGAAATCCCTGTGCGAGGCCTGCGCGCCACGCCGGGTATAATCATCGATGGCGTAATGCGCCTGTGGTTTTGGAATGCCCAATGCATCTTTCTGCGAGCTGAGGGTGATGCGATTTTCCGGGTTGGGCAACACTTCCAGAACGTCCTTGAGGCTCATTTCGAACGCGGCACGGTGACGCAGTTGCTTCTCGAATTCCGGACCGTAGACACCGCTGGCGAGCAATGAATCGGTTGCGCCGTTGACTCGCGAAATATTGGTGAAGTCCAGGCGGTAAGGCGCGTGCTCTTTGCGAAAGGCTCCGTCGCGCATCGTGTTGATCGAGCTGGGGCTTTGTGGCCCGCGGCCCAACCACAACGCCTCATCGGCATCAAAGGTGACCGAGGTGCTGGGATGGTCCATCAGATTGCGCCCAACCATGCCAGAACTATTGGCCAGACCATTGGGGTATTTGTCGCTGGCAGACAGCAGCAAAAGCTTGGGACTCTCGATGCCATTGGCGGCGAGGATGAAGGTCTTTCCAGTGACCCGATGGGACTTTTTATCCGGGTCGAAATAGTGGGCCGCGACAATGCGCCCCTTATCGTCGTGCTCGATACGGTAGACCACTGCATTGATCTGCAATCTGACACCTGCATCCACCGCTGATTGAATCGCGATACCACCGTGGTATTGCGCATCAATCGGGCAAATCGGCTGGCAACTGTTATTGCCACAACAGGCGGGTCGCCCGGCGTAGCTGCGACTGTTACGCGCGGTTGTATTCCCTACCACTGCGTAAGTCGGGGCAAGCCGCTCACGGATGCGGCGCATGGCGTAAGGCTCGGTGACGGGGTCCATTGGAAATGGCTTGCTGCGCGGCGAGCCGGTATTTTCCGCGCCCGAAACGCCCCAGATTTCTTCCGCTTCCTGATAGAAAGGATCAAGCTCCTCATACGTCAGCGGCCAGTCGACACCCACGCCATACAAGCTGTGGATGCGCATATCGCCCGGTACCAAACGCCAGGCCTGAGCAGCCCAGTGCCAAGTGGTGCCCCCGACGCCACGAATGTATTCCGCCGGATACGGATAGGGCCCGGCCTGCACCAGATAGCCGTTATCGACGGGTTTATAGACTGGGTGTGGTGCCCATTCCGAGCAGGTATAAGGTGACATCCAATCACTCTTGCGCGTGGAATTGCGGAACGCCGCGACAATCCGTCCGCGCTCGATCGGCCCACCTGCTTCGAGAATCAGAACAGATACGCCCTGTTTCACCAGTTTCAACGCCGCCAGCGATCCACAGATTCCCGAGCCGATAACAACAATATCAGCCGATAGCTGGTCAGACATTTTGCACCTCTTCATTGGGGTTTTTTGCCCAGCTGCCATAAGGACCATAGGCATAGGTCGGCGGCTTGAGCACATCGGCGACAATTATGGCGTTCAGGGCATTTTCGTAGGCAAGACAGCGCGCATGCTCACCACTGCCCACGACGCCCATAAACCAGGCAGTGGCGATTTTTCGCGGAACAGGTGCCAATGGCGACCTTTCGTCATCAAGCATTTTTTGCAATGCCAGCGGGTCGCTCTTGCGTTCGTTGACCAGCGCCAGCAGGTCCATGACAGCGCTGGCGAAGTTTGGATCGTCGGCAAGCAGTGCCCGGTACAGGTTTTTCGCCAGCTCACTGTCGAGGGTCTGGCGCCCGGCAATGATCGCCGACATGGCGACAAACGCACCTTGGTCGGCGCTGTCTACAGGTTCGGCCAACGCCCACGGAATCAACGAGGCGGTGTAGGCAGTCACCAGGCTCTTGAGCAATGTCCGCCGAGTGGGCCTCATCGCGTTGGAGCGTTTAGTCGTGTTCAGGCTACTCATGTCTTTATCCTGCGATAACAGGTCATTGACGGGGCATAAGCGCCCCAATTCGGTTGGGGATGCGACCTTTTAGAAAACGGTGTTGACGGTCAACCCGGCAACGAAGGCATTGTCCACCTCGTACACGCCGCCTGGGTTGGCCAGGTATTGCAGATTAGGCCGCACCATGAGCCAGTTCGTCAGTTTGAAGTCGTAGTGAATTTCGGCCGCATATTCCGCATGCTGGATTGGCCGATAGGCCGGGTTAGCATAGTCGATGAGATTGTTGGCCTGATCATACAAACGTTGGTTCTTTGTCAGTGCCGGATTGACATGCAGCTCACTGAGGCCAAAAGCGAGAGAATCCTGAGGGCGTGCATCAAACGGCCCCGCATAAATAGCCCCCACCTGAGCCTGCCAGTCAAGCGTGCTAGTGTCCTTGTCGTACCCCGAGTAGTGCGCGAACAGACTCAAACCACGTTTGGCATCACCGTCGACCGTCGTGACTTGCTGGCGTGCGTAGGCGTACCAGCCATAACGACCATCATGTACATCAGCAGGATAACCAGAGAGTTGCTTGTCGACACCGTTGTCATCCTTGAGCACATCGTTTGCATCGGCTGAGTTCCAATACCCACCAACCATATACTTGCCTGCCATCCCTTCCGCGCCCAGCGAAGGTGTCCAGCCCAGTTCCCCGACATAGGTCGTGCCTTGCCGACCCGAGGTGTTCAACTTAAAGCCATTGTTGCTATCCAGCAGCGTTGGGTTGTACTCGTACGCACCCACTTGGGCATACACCTGAGGCGTTACATTGACCTTGATCCGTCCACCCCACTGACCGACCGGCGAGTTGAACCACACAGTAGATGCGTGACCGACCAACCCACCACACATCGAGTTGTTTTGGAACACACAGCCAGTCGAGTCAAAATCACTGCCTATCGGCAAGCGACCGGCCTTGATATCGAGCACATCGTCGAAGAACTTCTGCTGATAGGCCAAAACCGTGATCCGCCATGTCTGGCCGCGTCCGTAGTTTTCTTGCACGGAGGAGCCAATCGTGCCGGTACGTGAGTCTGCCAAACGATCATTGGTCAGGTCCCGACCACTGCGTTCAGTGACCTGCAGTTGCAGATTCGCGGCGGGCAAACCCAGGATTTTCTGTAGATCAAGGGCGCCTCCGATATTGAACTGGTCGGTATAACGTGCCGTATGATCGTGATCGTAGCCACCACTGAGGTTGGCGGCGCTTTCTGACTGATAACTGAGTTGGACGTCGTAGCCCTTATCAAGTAGCGCGGTGCGAAGACCACCCCAGTCGCCGGTCATCCATTGGGAGGCTGAAGAAAACATTTCTTCATCGGCATAAGCGCTAGCACTGAAGCAGCCAATCAAAAAGCAACTACCAACAATAATTTTATGGTGCATTTATCAGCTTTCCTGAAGGTGGGGAGTCGCTAAAACAGTTAGACGCACCAGCACGCCCCACGATATTCGCAAGCTATGTTCGAAGATGTTCGACGACAATTTATTAGATCTCTATCTAAGCCGTTATCAAATTAAACGTTGATAGCAGAGCCTTCCGCTCTGAATGGCACGCACTGAAACCTGACTGACGCAGCAAAAGTAATCCACAGACAGCAATAGATCAAATAAATGACAGTTATTTGACGTATAATCCTGACAAATAAATTGAAGCAGCCATTGCGCAAAGCCGCCGGTGACAGTTGCTTCTTTGATGCTGCGTAGGAGTGTGTATGGATTTGTCCCAGGTCGATTTGAATCTGCTGGTCTCTCTGGAGATACTGCTGCAGGAACGCAACGTGACCCGCGCAGCCCAACGACTGGACGTCAGCCAACCCGCCATGTCCGCGCAATTGGGGCGACTGCGGACGTTGTTCAACGATCCCTTGCTGTTACCCGCTGAAAGTGGTCGAGGCATGACCCCCACCGCCTTGGCATTAACCTTGGCTATCCCCTTGAGCGCGGCACTCAAGGGACTGGAGAAAGTCATCAATTTTCAACCGGACTTCAACCCCTGCAAGGACAGCCGCGAATTCAACATCGCCATGAGTGACGATGCAATATTGGCAGTGGGCATAAAGCTTGTCGCGCGCCTGCAAGCGCTCGGTCCGCACAAATTACGACTGAACATCCATAGACCACAGCCTGACCATATCGCAACCGAGCTTGAACGCGGAGAAGTGGATTTGCTTATAGACCTGGATCGGATGATCCCCAGCAGCATGAAGGCCCGTACCCTGTATGAAGGAGGCTTTGTCATGGCCCAGCGTCCGGGCCATCCACGTGGTACCGCTGTTCTGGATCTGGATACCTATTGCAATCTCGACCACTTGCTGGTTTCCAGCGCATCAGGCAACGCCCAAGGCTATATGGATGAATACCTGGCCAATCAGGCGCGCCAGCGCAGGGTAGTCATGAAGCTACCGCAACTCTCACTGATCCCTAATCTGCTACGCAGCAGTGACTATGTCTGTACATTGCCGGCCATTCACTTCATTCAATTCGGCGGTGATTTAGAGCTCTACGATCTGCCTTTCGTCGGCCCCGGTTTTAGCCTGCAATTGGCTTGGCATCCGCGCAATCATTTTGATCCCGCGGTGATATGGATGCGTGACTTTATCCAGCAGGTTGCAGAGCGGCTCCAAGCTTAGGTTGATCTCCATCGAGTGTCTTATTTAATTTTCTGGCGACTTGCTCTGCGCCCTGCACTCGCTTATTGATGGGTACACTTCGCAGACCAGGCGCGGGAGTCTTCCTTACTGAAGTCATGTACTCGGTGCACGGATATCCATTCCCCGATGCGTTGCGGTAATCCCCCTGCCTGAGCCTACGCGCAGACAGGAGGAGACCTCCAGGATTAAAAGTCGGGGCTGAGATCAATCCCTTGACCGCTCCTGGCTACTTTTCGATAACCCTCTCTCAGAACGGCACCCCCAGTTTCAACCAGTAGGCATCGCCTTGCGCACGATTTCGCACGTCGGATTCCTGCTCCCATTTTGCGGTCAGGAACCAGCCTTTTTTGCTGGCGTATTTAATTGAAGGTCCAATGGCAAGTGCGTGCCCTTTGTTGCCTTCGATGGTTTCACCGTATTGCCGGTCATCCGTGGTCTGCTGATAGACGTAGCCGCCCAAACCGACTACCCAACCGTTGCCCAGACCCCAACCCACCGAGTAGTCCACATGAAACTCTTGACCTGATGTGTAATCGGTCGCGTTATTTTTCATATTGAAGTCATACATGATTTTCGCATCAGCATTCAAACCCACAGGGTCGATATACGAAAAGGCCAAGACCGGTTGGAAGTCCCAGTAGTTACGACCGATATTGGCCAGGTCACGGCGATCATATTCACCGGTCGGGGCAATCACATCGAGGGCGACGATGGCGTGCAGTTTATCGGTCAGCCGATAGCCCAGCCCCGACCCAAACGTCATATCGCCCAACCCTTGCTTGCGTTGCGACTGCCCATTGAAGTCAACCTTGAGGTCAACCAACGGCATGACGGCATGGAACGCCAGGGAGCCGCCCAGTATTTGCCGGTCGGTCACCCAGATAAAACGCGGATCAATCGAACTGGCCTGTACTCGGAAATCCACTGGCAGTTCTTCCCCGTTGTTGCCGCGCAGTGAGTCCGCATCGTAGTGGCTGGCATAAGCCATTCCGTAAAACCCTGGCGGCGGCAGGGCCCCGGTCAGGTAGTTTTCAGCCCCCATGGGGTAGCTGGACCCTCCCCCTTCAGTCGCCTGCACGTTGCACGCAAGTCCCGCCGCCAGCAGGCTCAGGCTTGCGCAGTAAAAAAGACCCCGTGTGTTGATACGTGTTGTTCTCTTCATGACTTACGACCTTTCTCTTTTTTATAATTGAATCCGGCACTGCTATCCCCCCCGGAAAACGGGCACGGCAAAGCAGTAACCAGTAGGGTTGACCAGGTTAAAAAAGGCGAACGGGGGCTCTGCCGCGTGCCGTAGGCTGCGCAGTAGAAGCGTTCAACGCTTCAGTCAGACAGTAGTTTTTTGCGTCGCACGGACAGCCAGAACGTTGCTAGTGCAGCAATCACGATGCCTGGCGCAGAGGCCAACATCACGCCGGCGGTACCGGTGCCCAGTGCGAGCATCTGGCCCGCGACCAAGGGGCCGCTCATTGCCCCCAAACGCCCCACCGCCACGGCACTGCCCACGCCGGTGGCACGTACTTCAGTGCGATAGAATTGAGGTGCAAGGGCATAAAGCACGCCCTGCCCGCCCGTGGCGAAAAAGCCGGCGACAAAACCTGCCATCAGCATGCTTTCAATCTGGCTAGACACGCCCAGAGCGGTCAGCGAAGCGAGGATCCCAAGGTAAATCAGCGCTGCTAATGCCCAGGCTGGCAGACGATCCATCAAGACGCCGAGTAGCAAGGTGCCGACCGCAGCCCCCATCTGCAGGGAAAACATCACCCAACTGGCCTGCTTGCCGGTGAAGCCTTGACCGACCAGCAAACTCGGCAGCCAGTTAATCAGGATGTAGACCACCATGAGGGTGAAGAAGTAGCTGACCCACAGCAGCAATGTCACCGTCACCGAACCGTCGCCAAACAGTCCCTGCAAGACGCTCACCCGCGCGGCGTTCCCCGGTTGCTCGGCCTGGCTTTGACGTAGGCGGAACACTGCTGATTCAGGCAAATACAGCCCGAGCAATGGCACGATTACCAGTGGCACCAGACCGCCGACATAGAACACCACCTGCCAGCCGCCCGAGAACCCGGCGATGCCAATGGTCGCAGCGAGCGCCGCGCCCAGCGGTACACCACAGTACATCATGCTGACCGCGCGGCCACGCAAGCGTGGACCGGCGACCTCGGAGGTCAGTGCAATCAGGTTCGGTAGCGCGGCGCCCAGGCCTACACCGGTCAGGCAACGGGCAGCCAACAGACTGCTGAAGTCCCAGGCGCAAACCGTCGCCAGAGAGAACAGTCCGAACAGGGCGACAGACCCCATCAGCACGCGCTTGCGGCCGACGCGATCGGCCAGCCAGCCGCCGACAAAGGCCCCCGGTAGCAACCCAAGGATGCCAGCGCTGAAGACCCAGCCCATGTGCATCTTTTCCAGGCTGAAAGCCGCCGCCATGCCCTGGGCGGCGATGCCAGAGGCTTGCAGGTCCAAACCTTCCATCAACGCCACCAGAAAGCACAAGGCAATGGTCAATACCAGTTCAAGCTGGCGCTTCGTGAGAACCTTATTCATGGCAGGGAACCCTCTGCACGTTACACCGCAGAGAGGGAGTGGAAACGCTGTAAAAGCACGGTGTCAGAAAACGTCTCATACATTTATTACCCGTTTTATTGTTATAGAGGGTATGGGTTGGCTGACCCACCACGTGGGCGGGCCAGCCAGTTTTTCTCAGCGGTTAAGCAAGTCCAACGCCACATCAACGATCATGTCTTCCTGACCACCAACCATCCGCCGTTTCCCCAGTTCGACCAGTATGTCGAGGGTCTTCAGGCCGTATCTGGCAGCAGCGATTTCCGCGTGGCGCAGGAAGCTTGAGTAGACCCCGGCATAACCCAGCGCCAGGGTCTCGCGGTCGACGCGCACTGGACGGTCCTGCAACGGGCGGACGATGTCGTCGGCGGCGTCCATTAGGGTGTAGAGGTCGGTGCCGTGGTTCCAGCCCAGACGTTCGGCGGCGGCGATGAACACTTCCAGCGGCGCGTTACCGGCACCGGCGCCCATGCCGGCAAGGCTGGCGTCAATCCGGTCGCAACCTTCCTCGACCGCGGTAATGGAGTTGGCCACGCCCAGCGACAGGTTGTGATGCGCGTGCATACCGGTTTCGGTTTCGGGCTTGAGCACTGCCTTGAACGCACGGAAGCGGTCGCGAATGTCCTGCATGTTCATGGCACCGCCAGAGTCGGCCATGTACACGCAGGTCGCGCCGTAGCTCTCCATCAACTGGGCCTGCACGGCCAACTGCGCGGCCGGGATCATATGGCTCATCATCAGGAAGCCGACGGTGTCCATGCCCAGTTCACGGGCATATTCGATGTGCTGTTTGGACACGTCCGCTTCGGTGCAATGGGTGGCGATGCGCACCACACGGGCACCGGCGTTGTAGGCGGCTTTCAGGTCATGCACGGTGCCGATGCCAGGCAGTAACAGAGTGGTGATCTTTGCGTGGCTGATGACATCGGCGGCGGCTTCGATCCACTCCAGGTCGGTGTGGGCAGCAAAGCCGTAGTTGAAGCTGGAGCCTTGCAGGCCGTCGCCATGGGCCACTTCGATGCTGTCGACCTTGGCCTTGTCCAGAGCCCGCGCGATGTCCTGGACGTTCTGGATCGAGTACTGATGACGAACCGCATGGCTACCATCGCGCAGGGTGACATCGGAGATGTACAGTTTTTTACCGGGATAGAAACTCATGGTGATTCTCCTTAGGCGTTCAACATCGACTGCGCCATGCGCTCGGCGGTGACCAAGGCAGCGGAGGTCATGATGTCGAGGTTGCCTGCATAGGCTGGCAGGTAGTGGGCGGCGCCTTCGACTTCGAGAAAGATTGAGGTCTTCAGCCCGGAGAACGTGCCCAGGCCAGGAATTTTCAGCGCTGCCGACTCAGGGATGACGTCGAACTGCACCTTCTGTTTAAGGCGATAGCCCGGCACATAAGCGTGCACCGCGGCCGCCATCTCTTCGATGGAGGCCTCGATCTCAGCCTGGTCGGCGGCTTCGGACAGCACAAACACCGTGTCGCGCATCATCAATGGTGGTTCGGCCGGGTTCATCACGATGATCGCCTTACCCTTGCTCGCGTCGCCGATCACTTCGATGGCTTTCGAGGTGGTTTCGGTGAACTCATCGATGTTGGCGCGGGTGCCAGGACCCGCCGATTTGCTGGCGATGGAAGCGACGATCTCAGCGTAATGCACCTTGGCCACCCGCGACACGGCGGCGACCATCGGAATGGTCGCCTGGCCACCGCAGGTGACCATGTTGACGTTCAACGAGTGGAGGTTTTGCTCCAAGTTGACCACCGGTACGCAGTACGGACCGATGGCCGCCGGGGTCAGATCGATCAGGCGGATCCCCGGTTTGATCGAACGCAGGAACGCGTCGTTCTTCACATGGGCGCCGGCCGAGGTGGCATCGAAAACGAAATCGATGTCCTTGAACACGTCCATGCGAGTCAGCCCTTGCACCCCTTCATGGGTTATGGCCACGCCCATGCGCTGGGCGCGGGCCAAGCCATCGGAGGTCGGGTCGATGCCGACCATGACCGCCATTTCCAGGTGCTTGGCGTTGCGCAGGATTTTGATCATCAAATCGGTGCCGATATTGCCGGAACCGATGATGGCGACTTTCAGTTTTTTCATAATGTGTACCTCATATGCACGTAAGTCGCCGATCACGCGGCACTGAACTCGACAGCGACCTGACCGATGCCTTCAATCACCGCCTCGAAACGGTCGCCGGCACCGACAGATACCATGGGGCCAAGGGCGCCAGTCAGGATGATGTCGCCTGCCTTGAGCGGCTCCCCCAGACGCGCCATGGTGCGGGCCAACCAGACCGCCGCATTGAGTGGATGACCCAAGCATTCGGCACCACTGCCACTGGATACTTCTTCACCGTTGCGGGTCATGCGCATGCTCGCCAAACGCAGGTCGAGCCCCTCCAGGCGCCGAGACGGACCACCCAGCACGAAACACCCACTGGAGGCGTTGTCGGCGACGGTATCGACGAAGCGAATGTTCCAGCCCTGCACTCGGCTGCCAACAATTTCCAGCGCTGGAAGTACCCACCCTGTGGCCGCCAGTACATCGGCAAAGCTGGTGTCTATACGGGGCAGATCATGTTCGAGGATCAAGGCAATTTCGGCCTCGATCTTCGGCTGCAATACGCTGTTCACCGGCACAACCTGGTTGTCGCCGTAGCACATGTCGGCAAACAAGGTGCCAAAGTCCGGCTGATCCACGCCCAACTGCCGCTGGACCTTCGGGTTGGTCAGGCCGATCTTGCGGCCAACCACACGACGCCCGTTGGCAACGGCATGGGCGACGTTGAGGCGTTGGATGGTGTAAGCAGCGTCGCCGTTGCCTTCACCAATCTGTTCACGCAGCGGCTCAATCGCTTCACCGCATGCCTCGGCCTGGCGCAAGGCGCGGGCCATTTGTTCAAGAGACTCTTGGGTCACACTCATCACTCACCTGGGGGGTTGCACACGGCTCCCGCATAGACCTGCGCCCTGTCAGCAAGGCGTGGAAAATCATTGCGCAACGGGTTCAGTGGCTCAGGAAATCCAGCACCATGCGGTTGAACGCGTCGGCGTGCTCCCACTGCGCCCAATGCCCGCAGCGGCTGAACACATGCAGTTGCGCGTTCGGCAATCCGGCAATCAGACGCAGCCCCGTGTCCATAGGTACGAAGCGGTCGTCACGGCCCCAAATGACCAGAGTCTGCGCAGAGATTTCGCCGAGGCGCGGACTGAAGTCGGGGAATTGCTTGGGATTGGCTTTCAAGCTCGCGACGAAGTTCTCCAGGTGATCGCGCCTCGACAACATGTTGTCGAGGCGGGTCTGGAAAAGCTCCTCGGTCAAGCTACCGGCGTCATAGATAAAGACATTCATCATCTTTTTCAGGTTTTCAATGGTCGGTTCGCGATACAGACCTTGCAGCAGCTTGATGCCCTCTGTCGGCATGGGTGTGAACGCACTTGGGCCGCCCGTGCCACCGCCCATCAGCACCAGCTTGCCGACGCGCTGCGGATTGGTCAGGGCAAAGGCGACCGCGCTGTGCCCTCCCATCGAGTTGCCAAGGATATGGACGCGCTCCAGGCCGAGCACGTCGAGCAACCCCTTCAGGGCGCGGGCGTTAAGATCAGAACGTGAGCCTGAGCAGACAATCGGGTCGCTCTTGCTCCAGCCTGGGCAGTCCATCAGGATCACGCGATAACCGGCTTCAGTCAGCGATTCGATGTTGCGATTGAAGTTTGCCCAGCCGCTAGCGCCTGGTCCGGAACCGTGCAGCATCACGACCGTCTCGGTGCCCTGTCCGGCATCGTTGTAATGCAGCTGAAGGTCAAGTTCGCCTTCTGTGATGCGGGCGAACTTGCTCGTGGCGGCCTCGGTCAGTAGGTGAGTCGTTGCGGTCATCTCATGCTTCCTTTAATCCAGGTTATAGAGCACTGCGGTCAGGCTTTGGACATACGCAGCGAGCCGTTGTGTGTACTCAAGACTCAGCTCGACGGCTGGGCACTGAGCGCACCAAAGCCGGCGATCCACTCGGGTATCGGGCGGTAATAGCGGTCGCTGGCCTGGTACGGGCCATACGCCGAGAGCGCGGCGAAAGCTGCCACCCAGGTTTTCACTTCATGGGCGGATTTGCCGGCAAGTGCCGATAGCTCGGCATTACCCAGGACATCGAGCTCGCTCAGGCGACCGTCGGCCAGAATGTCGAGAAACCACTGATCCCACTCCGGATTGAGTGGATGCAGCGAGCTCTGGTCCTCAGTGAAGCGCTGGGCCGCGAGGACGACCCGCTGCTGACGTGCTTCACGTTCATCGGCAGGCAGGTTGCGACCGCTGCCCATCATCCGGTCGGCCATGCGCGCGTCCACCTTGGCCAGTTCCGGTACGGGCGGCTGGTGCGACAAACCACCGGAGCCGAGAAACAGGACCCGTTTGTTCAGCGTTCTGGCAAAGCCGCCGATGGCCTCGCCGAGCATACGGGCGCGCTGGAAGGTCGGCAGCGGGACGGCCACGGAGTTGATGAACACAGGAATCACCGGGCATTGATCGAGACCACCCAGCAGCAATTCAAGCGGCTGGGCAAAGCCGTGGTCGACCTGCATGCAATAAGAAATGGCAACATCGACGCCCGCCTCGAGCACTGCTGCAGCACAGCTCTCAGCCAGCTTTTTCGGCACTGCGAGCCTACCGGCCGCTGTGCCGAAGTCACCGATGGCCTGCGCCGCCATGCCAATGCAGAACGACGGCATCACGTCATAGAAAAATCCGTTGTAATGGTCTGGCGCGAACAAAATGACCAACTCAGGATCGAATGTGGCGATTCGTGCACGGGCGTCATCGACATTACAACCGACCTCGGCCAATACCGCAGGCGCCGGGTCGACAAAGCCCACTAGCGGGCTGTGAGACATGCAGTGAAGGTAGGCACTCATCTCAAGCCACCTTGTTCGCGGAGCAGACTTCGGGCACTTGCGGCGTGGCCGACAGTGCGTTGGCCAGTGCGTCACAAACACTGCCCAGCGTTTGCGGGATAGCCAACCCAGCCAGGAAACGATCCGGGCGGACTACCGCGATAGATGCCGGGTAACGGCCGAACCATTCCTTGAGACGTCCGCTGCTGTCGCCGATGCGGATCACGTCTTCGCTGACTTCGCGCTTGGCTTGCAGTTGGACGCTTGGCAATACCTGAATGAAATGGGTACCCAGATTGCGCCAGAAGATGATCTGCGCAGGGCTCAAGCCCCATGTGGGATTGCTGCCCCAGGCGATGATCGCAAAGTTGCTGCCAATGACTTCATCCAGCAGTACGTCTTGACCGGCATCGGTCAGCACTTTTGGCTGAATGAACATGCGCCCCACCGGCGAGTTTTTTATGTCTGGACCGGCGGCCACCAGGACGCCAGCGGAGTACTGCGGCATTGGTTTAAAACGCATTTCCAGGAAGTAGCGCTTGACCGGCGGCAAGTAGTTCATTAACCAGGAAATGCCATCACGCAGCGTGCCCTGCCAACGCTTGGGCGGTGCGAGCACCTGTCCGGCCAACACCGACAGGTCGATCATCGCTTTGGCATGGTCGCGACGTTCCTGCTCATAGGTATCAAGCAATGCGGCACTGGCCAGGCCTTTGATCACCAGGGCCATTTTCCAGGCCAGGTTGCAGGCATCACGCATGCCGCTGTTGTAACCCTGCCCTTGCCACACCGGCATGATGTGTGCGGCGTCTCCGGCCAACATGACACGCTCGACGCGGAACTTGCCGGCCAGGCGCGCGTTATGGGTGTATACCCGACTGCGGATCAGCTCAACTCGATCCGGGTCCGGCAGGACTTTAGCCAGCAGGCGGCGCATGTTCTGCGGCTTACTCAATTCGGCTTCAGTCTCTCCGGGCATGACCATGAACTCGAAGCGACGCACGCCATGGGGCAACGCAGCGGAAACATAGGGACGAACCGGGTCGCAGCAGAGGTAGACATTCGGCGTGCCTAACGGGTCGTTGGCGATGTCGACAACAATCCATTGGTTCGGTGCGGTCTTGCCGTCGAAAGACACGCCCAGAGCACGGCGTATATAGCTGTTTCCCCCGTCACAGGCGATCAGGTAATCAGCACGGACTGTTTCTTTGACGCCACTGGGCGCGTCAATGCGCAAAGTCACGCCGGTGGCATCCTGACTGAGGTCGTCCACATCACGGGAGAACAAGGTCCGCACGTTATCAAAGCGCTTGAGCCCGTCGAACAGCACGGCATCGACCTGCGGCTGAATAAACGCATTGCGCCGCGACCAGCCGAACTCATCGGTCATCGGTTGAATATCGGCAAAGCAACGCCCCTTGGAGGTCAGAAACCGCATGGCGTGCCAAGGCGTGGTGTGTGGCAATACCTGGTCGACCAGCCCGATCGCCTGAATCGTGCGCAAGGATTCATCATCGATACCAATGGCACGCGGGTAGTCGATTAACTTGTCGAGCTTCTCAATGACCAGTACATCGATGCCGACCTGGCCGAGATAGTTGGCAATTGCCAAACCTACCGGGCCGGAACCGATCACGACAACCTGGGCAGAATGGTCGGTTGACGAGGCATTTTTTGAAGCGTTTGAATCCAATATTTTCATTATTCTCACCGCTTGAAACAGTGCTGCAACTGCCGACCTGAGCGTTTTTCAGGCAAGCAGAGCCTCACCCCTTGGCACGTAATGCACAGGGGAATTGTTTGGTTTTTTAGAGGGTTAGGTCGACCCGCCTAGCGGCGCCAGAGGTTGTAATGCCGTTTGGCCAACAGGCTTTTGACCGCGGTAGAGGTGTAAGCTTGGCTCATGGTTAATCTCCCGATTTAAGGGCATTTGTAATTATTGGGGCCAGTATAGGGATGCCCATTATCGTCCTACAATGAAAAACAGCCTGCATGAGCACTAAGTGCACATCATTGATTTATATAGGTTTATTTAATAATTATGGCATCTGCATCCGATACTGAATATAAGACCGTGCGTGGCCTGACCCGAGGTCTGCAGTTGCTCAACACGCTGAATCGCCTCGATGGCGGTGCCAGTACAGCACGGCTGGCCGAGCTCACCGGTCTGCATCGAACGACCGTTCGGCGCCTGCTCGAAACACTGCAGGATGAGGGGTACGTGCGCCGTAGCGAATCGGACGATAGCTATCGCCTGAGCCTGAAAGTGCGCGAGCTGAGCGAAGGTTTTCGCGACGAACAATGGATCTGCGGGTTGGCCGCTCCGCTGCTTGCCGAGCTGATGCAGGAAGTGGTTTGGCCGACTGACTTGTGCACCCTGGACGTGGACGCCATGGTGGTACGCGAAACCACTCACCGCTTCAGTCGTTTGTCCTTTCACCGCTCCATGGTTGGGCGCCGCCTGCCGGTATTGCTGACCGCCACGGGGCTTGCTTACCTGGCGTTCTGCCCCGACGTGGAGCGTGAGCGAATCATTGAATTACTCGCCAGCCGCAATGACGAAGAAAGCCGCTTGGCACACGACGCAGAAGCGCTCGACAACCTGCTGCGCAAAACCCGCCATCGCGGCTATGGCGAAAACTTCATGGGATGGAACAAGGAGGAAAGAATCGCCTCGATTGCTGTCCCCATTCACGGAGAACAACGGATACTCGGCTGTCTCAATTTGGTGTATGTAGCGAAGGCGATGACCATCGAGCAGGCGGTCGCGCGCTATTTGCCGGCATTGCGCCGGGCAGCTGAAAAAATTGAGCATGGCGTTCTGGAACGACGTTCTGATGAGGCCAGCACTGACCATTCAGAGCCTTTGGTGTAGCCGGTGATGCCGCCCATGGGGATAACAAGGGCGGCGGCTGGCGATATCGCTAACGGTCTGCGGGCTGCCACAAATACGTGCTTATCTAAGGGTAATTTACGGATAAGGGCCGAGGGGCATGCGCTTTTGCTTGCCCAGTCAGTAGTAGCGGCCCGTGGCGCGAGCCTGCCGAACAGCCGTATCTGAAAGTGCCATAGTGAGCTCCTGAACAGAGTCAGGCCTGGATGCTCACCTCGCTACCGATACCGCTCCCAGCGACAAACCGACCGAGTTCGAGTCCGCTTTTTGGACTCGAATGTACAACCCAGAGTACCGGCTCAATTCAAGACTTAAATCGGTTGGCTGCTACTGGATTCCGGTGGTTTTCGCTGGAATGAAAAAAGGACCCGAAGGTCCTTTTTTCAATCGCTTGCAGAATTCAGTGGAAGTCTACAGCGCTATATTTGGAGCGGGAAACGAGACTCGCATCTGGCGTCCTACCCATTGAAATCTAAGGATTTTCTTTTATTGCCGAAGTAGGAAAAGACTCAATTTTGGACTTGTTTTTTGGGGGGGTTCAAGAGCAAAAAATGGGTAATTCTAAGCAAGGCTATTGGATTCTCCCCATAGCCAATGGACGGACGATCATCAAGCTGGCGGTGTCTGCGCAGGATCAACAGGAGATGAGTCCCCACCTAAAAAACGTCCCAACCTCCCCCACACACCAGTCAACTCACAAGAATGGCAGTCACCTTCTCCCCCGCACAGATTCGTAAAGAATAGAACTGAACTTAATCAAGCCTGCATCGCGGGAACGAGTGGTCGACGGCCTCAGGCTAGCAAAATAATCCGCGAACCAAGGCAGGACCTTGAATGAGTTCGAGTCTCCATGTGGGTCATAACTGAATATCAACCATGGTGAGCAGTTGTGACACTCATCTGAGGGATGATTAATTTTTCCGACCACTCGCTCTGTTTACCCCATGGCTCAGGCCTCGAAATTGTCGGATACTGCCATTGCGCCAGCACCCATCTTTCAAGGTTGAAATGACTCATGGCAAGGAAGAAGGCAAAAAACTCCAGTGGCACCGGCATCCTGATTCTTTTTGCACTGGCCTTCGGTGCAGTCGCTACGATCCCAAAGAATGCCTGGATCGCCATTGGTGTCATAGCTTGCATCGGCGCGACTCTATGGTTGCTGGCACATCGCGCAAAGCGACAGCGCGATCAAATCACAACATCAGTTTCAGAGACAACTCGCCTGCAGCAGCCACAAGGCACAGGACTGACGTTCTCTATGCGTGAGGTTTCAACGAGCAACATGGATGCTGAGGAAACCTCCGAATTCTATACCGTCCAACTCGGCTCGCTCCCCACCACCTCCTTTAAAATTCCAGGTGCAGGTTCACAGAAGTCTGATGCTCGCTGGGTCCCAGCAGGCGAAGCTGTCATTGTTTCTGGTTTTTCTCTTCCCGGCGGTATGTTCTATGTCGGAAGTACGCTAGGTGGCCGACACGACGCGCAAGAGCCCTCGCTGATCAACCCAAAGCTCCGGATAGCCAGGACATACGTCGATATTGAAGAACGGCTGATGTCTTACTGGCCAAGTTTTCACTCCATCACACCAGAGGCTCGACGCGGGTATCTACAATGGCTGGAGAGTGGGCGCAGTAATCCGATGGCGGACACGGGTTACGTCTTTTTGTTTTTCTATGGATTGGAACGTCGGGTATTTGTTGATGCCGTAAACGATCCCAAGGCGAATTCAGAGCGTCCATTGATAGTCGAAGAAATCCAACGCCTACTGAATATCTATGGGGACAATCGGTCGTTCAGGGGCTATGCAGAGGGCTTTCTGGATTATCTGAGCAACACTATTGTTGACCCAAACCTCTACCTCAGCCCACCTCCCATAGTTGCTGCTTGCAACGACGAAATGCCGCTGCCGCTACGCATAGGCTTGGGCCAACACGCCTCCAACAAACGTCCACTGAATGCCGATTGGGCGTTGGCATGGGCGCTAGCCGACCCCAACATCGGTAAACGCACCCCCGTGACGCGCTGCAAGGAAGTCTTCTCAACACTGTTCAAGCTCAAATACGCAAGCCTCCATCCTAAGGGGCTGATCCTGGCGCAGAACAAGACCAAGCTTAAGACCAGCTACCGCCCGGCATCTGCGGTGTTAAAGGCACCCATGCTTAATCTGGGTGATCTTCCTGACGTCACGGCAACCTCAGGAACACGTAAAAACTTGCAACTGCTTGTCGAGCTATGCACCAGCGAGCTTGAGCCCTACAGCCGTTATTTGGGACGAAACCCTGAAAGCGCAGAAGCCCTTGAAGGCCTTCTACAACTGCCGGTCACCCTATGGCCCGCGACGGCCCGTACAGAGTTGGACGAGCTGCAATCCAAGATCGGCGACGATTTGATTGTCATGAGCTTTGGTGAACTCGCGGGCCGGTTCAAGAGTGCCGGTACTGTGTCTCGCGACAAGGTACTCGCGCTTGCACGCGCTCTGGAGTCGCTTCATATCGGTATGGAGCCCGACGTGCTAACCGGCAGCAGGACACCCAAAGCTGAAGACCGAATAGCATTGTTCGTGACCCAGCCCGAAGACGGCTCACTCCGGGCTTCTGCGGCATATAACGCAGCATCAGTAACTCTTGATCTGGCCAGTGCAGTAGCATCTGCCGATGGTGACACCTCCAATGAGGAGGTCACGCTGCTTGCTCAGTACATCGACTCATGGAGTCACCTGAGCGTTGCCCATCGCAAGCGTCTCAAGGCGCATTTGCAAATCCAGCTCCAGCAACCACCAACACTCGCAAGCTTGAAGAAAAAGCTCGATCCGCTGAGCGTCGAAGCAAAGCGTACAATCGCTAGCTTCCTGGCTCACCTGGCACAAGCCGATGGCACCGTCAGTCCGTCAGAGGTGAAGCTTCTTGAGCGAGTTTATAAGGCGTTGCAACTGGATAGTCAGCTGCTTTATAGCGACCTTCACGGAGCTGCATCCGGAGCGAGCATGGCGCACGTTAAGCCAGCAACCAGTTCTCCCCAATCCGAACCTGGCGCACAGGTCTCTGCAACTGCGAAGCAAGGCTTCGTGCTCGATCATGAGCGGATTGCACAACTGCAACGAGAGACGGCCGAGGTCTCCGCCCTTCTTGCCCAGGTATTCACAGATGATCAGATCGAGGAGGCCGAGCAACCCGTTGAAAATACAGAATCGGCTCCGGAGTCAAGGGCAGACGTTGCGGGCCTCGACTTGGAGCATTCTGCATTCCTTCGTTTGTTGATCTCACGTCCTGAGTGGAGCCGTTCCGAACTTGAAGCCGCCGCCAGCGACATGGATCTGATGCTCGATGGTGCCTTGGAACAAATCAACGACATGGCCTTTGAACGTTTCGACATGCCAGTCACTGAGGGTGATGACCCCGTCGAGATCAATACAAACATTCTGGAAGAGTTAGCCCTATGAGCACTATCAGAGCCAAGGATCGCGACGCGGTCATTCAATCGCTACGCGCTGGCGTTGTTCCTCGCGTCGGCCAACACTTGATTCAGGTGGGCCGAGTGGGCGAACTCGACGCACTGATCAAGGACGTCAGTCGTTTAGTCGAAAGTGGCTCAGCCTTCCGGGTTGTTATTGGTGAGTACGGTGCAGGAAAGACGTTCTTTCTGAATTTGGTTCGAGCCATCGCTATGGAGCGAAAACTCGTGACCATGCATGCAGATTTGAACCCTGATCGCAGACTGCATGCCACGGGGGGACAGGCACGCTCGCTTTACTCCGAGCTGGCCAAAAACATGTCGACACGCACAAAGCCTGACGGTGGGGCCATGCAAGGCATTGTTGAGAAATTCATCTCCCAAGCCAAAACTGAAGCAAAAGCAGCAGGCACTGACAGCGAGACTGTCATCCGTACTCACTTGGCCGAGTTGACCGAGATGGTCAACGGGTATGATTTTGCGGAGGTGATTGCAGCCTATTGCCGAGGTTTCGACGAGGGCAACGAGCAACTCAAGGCCGACGCCATTCGTTGGTTGCGTGGCGAGTTCACCACCAAGACTGATGCCAGAGCGGCCTTGGGAGTGCGAACCATCATCGATGATGCTTCTGTCTACGATCAGCTTAAGCTGCTTTCCAGATTCGTCAGACTCGCTGGGTTCGGAGGTCTGATGATCTGCCTTGACGAACTGGTTAACCTCTACAAGCTGGCGAATACGCAGGCTCGTAATGCCAACTACGAGCAGATTCTCCGTATCCTCAATGACTCCTTGCAGGGGTCGTCCGAGGGGCTTGGTTTCGTATTGGGCGGCACGCCCGAGTTTTTGATGGACACTCGTCGAGGTCTGTTCAGCTACCCTGCCCTGCAATCGCGACTGGCCGAGAACTCGTTTGCCAAATCCGGGCTCGTGGATCTTTCGGGCCCTGTCATCCGCCTCACCAGCCTGACCCCAGAAGACTTCTATGTGCTGCTTCAGAAGCTTCGTCATGTATACGCTGGCGGTGATGCTGAAAAGTACTTACTGCCTGACGAGGCGCTCCCACTGTTCATGGCGCATTGTAATCAGCGCTTGGGGGAAGCCTACTTCCGTACGCCGCGTACCACGATCACAGCATTCATCAATCTGTTGGCCATCCTGGAGCAAAACCCGGGTGCCGATTGGCGGACGATGCTTGGAGCTGTCGAGGTCGCCAAGGACTCGGGCGGCGAAGAAGATACGAAAGTCGATGCGGACGATGAACTTGCCACCTTCACACTCTGAGTCATCGGGTTTCGACCAGCTAGAGTCCCGAATCCAGCGATGGATTTGGGCTGAAGGCTGGACTTCCTTGCGCGACGCCCAGGAATGGGCTGTGCCTGTTCTGGTGGATGCCGATCAGGATGTCATCATCGCCGCAGCTACAGCAGCGGGGAAAACCGAGGCCGCCTTCCTTCCCATACTGACGAATTTGCTTAACGACGATGACCCGCCTGGCGCTGTATTGTATATCAGCCCCCTCAAGGCCTTAATCAACGATCAATGGGACAGGTTAAGCCGCCTCTGTGAGCAGCTTGAGATTCCCGTAGTAGCTTGGCACGGGGACATTTCATCAAGCAAAAAACACCGTTTCCTAAAGTCGTCTGAGGGGGTGCTGTTGATCACCCCTGAGTCCCTTGAAGCACTATTCGTCAACCGAGGTTCAAGTCTCGGCGGGGTATTCAAGCACCTGCGCTATATCGTCGTGGACGAACTGCATGCGTTCATCGGTAGCGAACGAGGCAAACAACTTCAGTCACTGATGCATCGGGTAGAACTTGTCGCCGGGCACCGTCTCCCTAGGGTCGGGCTGTCAGCGACACTCGGTGATATGAAGATGGCGTCGGAATTTTTGCGTCCTGGAAATGCCGATGGGGTTACCATCATTGAGTCAAAAAACTCCAACCAGACACTTCAGGTGCAAGTTCGCGGTTACATCCAGCCGCCAATGAGCGGGCTCAAAAAAAAGCCCGCCGAGCGCTCTGATCAGGAGGAAAATGAAGACGAGACGGAAAACGAGGCAAGCCCTGACTTCGCGATTGCTGATCATCTATACAAGGTGTTACGCGGCAGTAATAACCTGATTTTCCCGAACAGTCGGGCTCAGGTTGAATGGTACGCAGACCAACTGCGTCGCCGCTGTGAGAAAGATGGCGTGCCCAACGAATTCTGGCCTCATCACGGCAGCCTTTCAAAGGATCTACGGGAGCAAGCTGAGCGTGCGCTCAAGGCGGGCAACCAGGCAGCATCGGCGATTTGCACCACGACGCTTGAGCTCGGAATAGACATCGGCAATATCAAGACGGTAGTTCAGATTGGTGCCCCTCCATCGGTAGCGAGTCTGCGACAGCGTTTAGGGCGTTCGGGCAGACGCCCAGGAGAAAATGCGACACTCCGCGTTTACTGCAAAGAATCACCACTCACAGATGGGTCTAGCCTATCGGATCAGTTGCGCCAAGGGCTGGTCCAGACCATTGCCATGGTTCGACTGCTGGCCAGGGGGTGGTTTGAGCCTCCCAGGGCTCAGGGCATTCACGCGTCCACCCTTGTTCAACAATGCCTTTCCGTCATCGCCCAGTGCGGCGGCGCATCTGCTGCAGATCTCTGGAAAAGCTTGATTGCTGAGGGAGCATTTCCAAAGGTTGAGAAGCCAGACTTTGTGAAGCTGCTCAAGTATCTGGGGGAGCATGAACTCATTGTTCAGGACAGCTCAGGGTTGCTACTTCCTGGGACGGTTGGAGAGCGACTGATCAACCACTATGAGTTCTACAGCGCATTCACCAGCGATGAAGAATTCCGCTTGGTGTGTGATGGAAAAGCACTCGGTTCAGTCCCCGTAAGCCGCCCGTTGACCAAGGATCAACGCATCATCTTTGGAGGCCGGAGATGGCAGGTGCGTGATGTTGATCTCCAGGCCAAGGTCATTATTGTTTCAGCCGCACGCGGTGGTGCCCCTCCTCAGTTCGATGGTTTGGGCGCTATGGTGCATGACACTGTGCGCGAAGAGATGCGCGCAGTCCTGGCAGACACGGCCGCTTGCCCGTTTATCGATCGCGGCGCTCAAGCGTTACTCGATGAAGCTCGAAAGACATTTGTCTCATTGGGTCTTGGCGAGCGTTACCTCATCGAGTCGAGCGGAAAATGTTATTTGATCAGTTGGCTAGGTGATTACGCCAATGATGCGCTACGCCTGCTGCTCAATCATGTGGGCCTTTCTTGTGATAACTCGGGCCTTGCTATAGAGATCGACGCGAACATCGATCAGGCAAAAGCCGCACTCAAGGCCGTGGGCAGTTTGGACCCAAGCGATCTCGATTCGACTCTCGCAGATGTGGAGAACATGCTGCGCGAAAAATGGGATTGGGCGTTGCCAGAGCCGTTGCTTATGAAGTCTTTCGCCTCAATCTCACTCGATATTTCTACCGCAGTATTTTTTGCCCAGAGACAGTCGGCGAGCTGAATTTAAGCTAGTTGAGGCCTATTGGATTGGCGGACCAGCACAATACAAGCGCTTGATCATTACGTATCACTCTGAAGGAGCAGCGATGTCTTTTGCGAAACGTTCGACCGTTGTAGTGCAGGACCGCCTAGCCATGCGCCATCAACGTGTGGCCTTGGCCCGAGAAGGCCGCCATGGCGTCCAAGTGATGACTTTTGAGCAGTTGGCGGTTCGACTGGCAGGTGGATTCACCTGCCCGATAGACGACGAAAGCCTGCGAGCTGCCATTCAAATGGCCCTATGCCGTTGCACACTGGATCCAAACCCTATGTTCAGGTAGGTTTACGCGATCACCTTGTCTTCAGCGCCCCGCAACCACCTTCCCTTAAGGAGCTACACGATGGCAAGAAATGTGTTTTTCAGCTTCCATTTCAAAAATGATTTTTGGCGCACTCAGCAGGTCAGAAATATCGGCACCCTTGAACCCACCCTTGTCGGCCGCGTCTTCGAAACCGTCGACCTAGAGACCGCGGGCGACACCTTTCACACCGGCAGTGGTGACGAGGAGATAGCACGTGTCGGGGTCGTCTAGATGCTGAAGCGCCTTGCGGCGGCCGCCGGGCTTGTCGGAACCGTGCTTTAGTAGCTTTACGAAATCGTCGATCGACCAGGGCTCACCTGTGTTGCGCTTGACCTGCACCACGAGCTTGTATGCGCCGGAGATCATCGGGCTGCATCCGCCCCGGAACGTCGGGCGCAAGATCGGCCTCGAGATCCTCCTCGTTGGCATGCTCAAGCACCAGGCGCGTGGCGGCCTTGGAGATGAGCAGCAATTGGAAGGCGGCGAGAATCGAAACATTGAGCTGATAGTCAAAACCAAGCTGCGCAGCGGCCGCGCCGCGTATCGAACCAGTCGAACTCATTTGCCGTGTGACCCCATTCCGTTTCGTCCAACCAGAGTCGCTTCGAATGCTCAATACGTGGCAGTCGAGATCAAGGTCAAGCAAAACGCCCGGCAAGGAAGGCCGCGTACAACCAGGAACTGGGCGTCGATGAATTCAGTTTCTGGTGCGACAACAGCCTGCCCCACGCAGAGAAGAAAAAATCTCTGGAGCTGTTTATCAAACAGGTAGTGCCGGCGTCTCGCTGAGACGCTGCAAAACTGCGTTCGTCCTCATGGCGAACGCAAGCTCCGTAGCTTCAGAAAGCCCTTCGGGGTAGCAGTTTTTCTCGTCGACTCGTTCTATGATGTCTGCCGGTTGATCAACCTTGCGCCACCTCTCGGACCTGATACGGAGATCTCATGTCCTTCGTTCCCGCCTTTACCGATTTTCTACTGACTCATCTGCAACAAGAAGAACGCAAACGCATCCTCAAATCAATCGTCGTCACCGTAGCGCCGGAGCTGTGGCTGAGCCTGGAGTCGGCAGCACTGCTGGACATCCATCGTGATCGGTTCGGTCTCGGTGGCCAGTTGGATGATTGTGAAGAGTTCAAGCCGGACAGTGCCCTGCCTGACCGCATCAACGTTCCCCGTTGGCTGATCGCCGCCGAACGGCGCAAGGTGGATATCTGGGTCGAAGACAGCTATGGCGAAACACCGTCGAAAGCTATCGAGTTCAAGATCGTTCACAACAACAAAAACGCTTACGACAAAATCAAGGGCATTCGTAAGGACCTGATCAAGCCCATTCCCTCGACTAAGCCCAACGAAATCATCGAGCGCTGGGGCATCGTACTGCTGGTCTACTCACGCTTTTACCAGGACCAGCAGGGTGGCTACAGCTATGGGAAATTCGCGACCTGTGAAGAGTTCCTAAACACTTTCAGCGAAAGCCTGAGCGATAGCGCATTCCGATACGCAACGGCTATCCAGCTTGAACTGGCCATGGCACCAACCCTGGTGACCGATCTGTGCGACGCCAACTACATCGTTCCTGGGAAAGGTGCGGGGGTGTATCTGGCACTGGTCAAACCCAAACAGCCCACACTCGCTTCGCTGTAACCATGCTGGCGGCACCAAATTCAGCGCCGCTCTTACCCCCTATCGATTGCTTCTCGACACTCAAAGTGAGATCACATGCCAGGCATTGCCATGGATACCATTGCCGAACTCAAGCAAAGAATCGCTCGGTTCAACCCTGTCTACGTGCAGCACTGGAGCGACTGGCTGAACACCCCGAATCAGCGCCGCCCTCATGAACTGAAACTGACACTAGGCCGTTGGCAAGCCTGCCGGGGCAATCCCATGAGGCAGCTTGCAACCACAGGTGCGACGGTTCACCCCGCCCCTTATATAGATGATCTTTTTGCTCAGGCACTGCCCTATGCTCAGATCCTGAGTGGGTTCGACATGGCCAACCCGGGCTCCTTCAACCCGCAATCCATTTATGCCCTGCATGAGCTGTGGAATAACTTCGAAAGATTGTCCTATGAGCGCA
This sequence comes from Pseudomonas gingeri, assembly GCF_013385425.1. GTDB lineage: Bacteria > Pseudomonadota > Gammaproteobacteria > Pseudomonadales > Pseudomonadaceae > Aquipseudomonas > Aquipseudomonas gingeri_D. The sequence goes on from NZ_JACAQA010000007.1 coordinate 321,730, forward strand.
ACAACCCGGCTCGCAAGAGAAAGGCTCCACGCCACGGGCTAGCCGGAGTAGTCGGAATTTCCAAGGCAATCATGCTGGTCACCAATGGCCGCGTCGGCCCCGCTTTTGACTCAAAAGTCCGCAATGGTTTGCAACTCAAAGGCAAGATTGAAAGTGCTGGAGACTGGATCAGCGCCTTGCGCGCAGCCTCGAAAGACATCAACACCTTTGAAAAAAATAATAAAACCACCTTACAAATTGCCTCCGGGCTCGACCTTCCTGCCGGACGTATCCACGACATGGCTTTGGGACCGAAGAAATTCTGATGAGCGCTACTTTTTTCAACCATTTTTCGCAAGAGAGCAGTGCAGCATGGATGAATTTTTCAACTCTTTAACTGGCCTGATCAGTAGCGGCGTCACCATTGCCGGTTTGTCCGCATGGCTGGGCAATTTTTGGAGGGACCGGATCAATTCGAAAGAGAAGGCCCGCAACGAGATTTTTATAGAGCAGCTCAAAACCGAACACGCTCGTCAGACACAAAGCCTTGAGCATGAATTACAAATCGAACGTCACGCGGTGCAACTGGGCCATGCCAAGCTGATCGAGAAAAGAGCTATGTTCATCGACGAATGCTACAAGCTGCTCGTCGATCTTCACGAAGCGATATACGACACTATCCGCCCGGATTATTTCGGAAGGAAACGACCGTCAATCCAACAGGCCTATGAAATTGCATTGCCCAAATTCGATGCCTTTGTTGAAAGCTACGAAAAAAACAAAATCTATTTCTCAAGGAAGACCTCAGAAAAGGTCTCCAGCTTTTATGTCGCAGCGGCAAAGACATTGGATCAGTCCAGAGTAGCCATGCGTTCAGGCGAGTCACTGGGACAAGGAGAAACGCCTAACTTGCAAAAACTGTTCGAGAAAGTGGAATACGAAATGCATGAGGCCAGAAAGGCTGTCGAACAGGATTTCAGACAGCTCATGTACGTTCAGGAAAACTGATGCAGGTCGGATCTGACGAGCCGCTGAAACGCTAGGTCAGGCTAATCCCAGCAGGAACCGTCGGCTGAGCTCGGATCCAGGGCATCCAGTTGGAATTTCAGCATTGGTTGTCTCCCAGAGATGTAGGTGCAGATCTTGCCTGGGGTAGTGAATTTGGAGCGGGGGTTATGGCTGGACTTTAATTCCGAGGGAGATAAGCTCGATGGACTTCAAACCCCATAAGGAAAGCGAAATGCCCGTGACGCCTAACAACACGATTGTCGTGCTGTGCTTTGTTGCTTTTGCGCCCTACTGCGTCGCCATGATCCGACGGCATCAGAAACCAACAGCGATGATGTTGCTGTGCGTTATGTCAATCGGAGCCCTGATCGGTCTTGGCTCCTTGCCGATTGCAGCAACGGTCTGGGCTCTGGCTCTGTACTGGGCATTCACGTCAAAGCTTGTTCATAGTCCTGCTCGCTGAAAGGCCAGCGGCTCAAGAGCTTTCATTTGCGCCAGGGTCAGAGGCGAGAGGTTGCGATCAAGCTGTAGCTGGGAGAAGCGCTCTATGCTTAGGCCGCCCTCGCGGAACAACTTGGCGCGCTTAGAACCAATAGCCTTGTCTTGGAACGCCGCAGGCTGCTGCTTGAGCCAGTCGTAATAGCTGAGGTCCGCTCTCACCTGCTGCGGGCCATCGTCACCAATGGAGGCGCGCGTGGCACCCTCGGCAAACAGCTTGCTGAAGCGGGTAACTGCTACCACCATTGAGCAGCAGTTGATATGGATCGGCGGCCTTGGCCCCTCGGTCAGCTTGAACCGTTGCTTGTCGAGTGTCCTACCTCGACGATGGCATACCGGAAAGTTGATTTAACCAGGTTCGGCGCTTCTCCCCCGCCGCCAGCGCCCCCCCTTTAGCGCATCCTCAGACTCAACGCTTCGAATCACGTCAATACTGAAAGACCACTTCCGAGGTATTTTCCGAGGCCTGGCGTAGGGCATTGCGCTCCTGTCGTCGATGGGCCCGCGGATCAATGCCCCTGGAGATCAGACCCCTGGCAACATCACGCAGAACGCGAGCATATCGCAAGCTAATTTCAGGATAGGTGCCGAGAGAAATACGAGGTTGCTTATCCGCCCAGGAAAAGCGGAAGTGCCAGCACTTGGCGTCTCTCGTATTCACGAAAAGAGCTAGGCCGTCTAGTCAGGAAGGGTGTAGTCCTTGGCACGAGGTGTGGTGTGTCGGACCGCGATATCGGTGAGAGCCATCGTACAATCTCCGTCTCGTTTGGATGGAGAAGATTTGTACCGTTCCCGATGAGTTAAGTACCGCAAAAAAGTGATCCACCAAGCGCCAGATTAATTTACTAAAAAATCGTGGTTGCTAGTACCTTGAGAGTAAGCGTCCGGCCAATTCACCTTTCGAACTCCAGCATTGAGGGCGATAGTGGGCCAGTGACCACCCTGAGCGCTGAACTGCAACATACTAGGCTCTGTACGAAAACCTT
>NZ_JACAQA010000068.1 GCF_013385425.1 Pseudomonas gingeri
TGGCTCGCCCCCAGGCCAGGCGGATAAGGTCGTTCTTGCGCATGAATTCGTAGTGGATAATGGTGATATCCACCCCGGCGTCGGCTTCAATCGGTCCGACGCCATTGTCGATAATCTCCTGTGGCACCACATAGCGCAGGCCCGAATGGCCGGGAATCGACGGGTTATCGTCGTAGCCGCCGGGGCGGTCAAGCTTGACGAACAACCTCAGCCGCCTTGAGTCCTCGGGAGTTTGACCCGGGACGGTCACCCGGTAGAACACCGGGTCGGCATCGCCTCTGACGATAAAACCCTTGCTGATTGTAAAGAACAGTTGCTCGTTGGCATTGCCGTCGATCACGTCCGTCCAGACCGGGGCTTGTTCATTACCCCAGTAGAAGCCGATCGCGTCACCGTTCTCCATGGGCTCCCAAGGGTCGACGATGCATTTCAAACCACCTTCGACCAATGCGGCGCCGATACCGCCCTGGTAGTCTTCGAAGGGCGGGGCCATATTGGGGATGATCGGCGCGTAAAGGTCCCGCAATGGATTGCCATTGCCTGGCCTGGCAGAGGGGGATGGCTTTTTCATGAAAGCATTCCTGCGTAG
>NZ_JACAQA010000069.1 GCF_013385425.1 Pseudomonas gingeri
GCCATTGGTCGGATAACCTGCTCGACCTGTCATTTCTGACAGTAGCCAGCCTCCCGTTTGCGGCGCCCAATAAACTCCACCGTCAACCTTGACTGGAGTTACGCCATGACCCGCTCAGCCGGTACTCTAGCGCTCGCTGAAATCACGATCTCCTCTAAACAGCGCCCTAACCCACCCATGCCTGCTGACAGCTGGGGCATCAATATCGGGGCCGTCACCACCTTCCCCGAGGGCTTGTTGGTAGAGGTCCCGCCGTGGGGGGACGACATGGATATCGGCGACAGCGTCAATGTCAGGCTCAATAACCAAGTGATGACCTCGGGTTTCATCGGTGATAACAGCCAAATCGGCAAGTCCGTACCGCTGTTCATTGAATCTGATCGCCTGACCACCGGTTATTTCATCCTGGACTATACGGTCACGCTGCCCGGTACCGATCCCGATCCTTCGCCCCGCACCAACGTCTACATCAAGCTGACACGCCCCGGCGGACGCGACCTAGACCCCGGTACTCCCGGCCATTCCGAACTGCATATGGTGATTCCCGAAGATATCCTCCTGGAGGGCGTCGATGCCGATAC
>NZ_JACAQA010000070.1 GCF_013385425.1 Pseudomonas gingeri
CTTGGCCACGGCCAGGGAGGTCCGCTCTTCAGCCGATTCAACCAGGATGGCACGGTCGGCACCCAGGGCCAGCGCGGTGCGCAATTGCTCCTGAGCGGTGGACGGGCCGACGGAGACGACGACGATTTCAGTCGCTACACCTTTTTCCTTCAGGCGTACCGCTTCTTCCACCGCTATTTCGCAGAACGGGTTCATCGACATCTTGACGTTGGCGAGGTCGACGCCGGAATTGTCCGCCTTGACGCGGACCTTGACGTTGTAATCGACCACGCGTTTCACGGCTACCAGGATCTTCATTGGTCAGTGTTCTCTCGAAAATCTTTGATGGTTTCAGTCGGGCTGCGGATGATCAGGTCGCGACTAAATCGCCCCGGCGGCGCGCATTTGTTCAATGTGCTCCGTTCCCAGCCCCAGTTCCCTGAGCACCTGTTCGGTGTGTTGGCCCAGGCCCGGTACGGCGTCCATGCGGGATTCGAACGCGCTGTTGCTGCCGGGCGGGATCAGACTTGGAATGGGGCCCGCAGAGGTTTCAACCGTTCGCCAGCGTCCTCGGGCCTCAAGTTGTGGATGGCTCCAGACACCTTGCATGTCGTTCACTCGTGCATTGGCGATTTGAGCGCGGTCCAGGCGATCGATCACGGCGTCGAAGTTGAGCGTGGAGAACGACTCAATGATCAGTTCCCGTAGTGCGTTACGGTTTTCGACACGCTTGAAGTTGGCAGAGAAGCGCTCGTCTTTGGCCAGTTCGGGTTGAAGTAATACCTTCTCGCAAAACAGCTGCCATTCACGCTCGTTTTGCAGCCCCAGCATCACGGTGGTGCCGTCACCGACAGGGAAGGGGCCATAGGGATAGATGGTGGCGTGCGCAGCACCAGCGCGCGGTGGTGGCGGTGCGCCGTTGTAGGCGTAGTACATCGGGTAGTTCATCCACTCGACCAGGCTTTCCAGCATGGACACGTCGAGGTGGCTGCCTTCGCCGGTGCGTTCACGCAACAGCAGCGCGGACAGGATGCCGGTGTAGGCGTACATGCCGGCCGCGATGTCGGCGATCGAGCATCCGGCCTTGGCCATTGCTTCATCGCCTGGGCCACCGGTGACCGAAAGAAATCCACCTTCGCTCTGGATCAACAGGTCATAGGCTTTTTTCTTTTCATAGGGACCACCGACGCCATAGCCTGAAATATCACACACAATCAGACGTGGAAAACGCTGATGCAAGGCCTCAAAGGACAACCCCATTCTTGCAGCCGCACCGGGTGCCAGGTTTTGCACCAGGACGTCGGCGCCGACCAGTAAGCGGTCCAACACTTCGCTGGCGGAATCCTGCTTCAGGTCCAGGGTCAGGCTCTCTTTCGAGCGATTGGTCCAGACGAAGTGCGAGGCCAGGCCGTTGACGCGTTGGTCGTAGCCTCTGGCGAAATCGCCGCTGCCTGGACGTTCGACCTTGATCACGCGCGCGCCGAGATCGGCCAGTTGTCGGGTGCAGAAGGGGGCGGCAATAGCATGCTCAAGGCTGACGACGGTGATGCCATCAAGTGGACGTGGACCTTTGGGTTGGCTCATGAGTGTTATCTCTCTGGTCATGGCTCCCCAGCGGCGCCTGCCTGGGCTGACGCGCCGGGTTGTTGCGCCGATCACTTAGAAGGAGCGCGGCAGTTCGAGCAGGTGCTCGGCCACGTAGGACAGGATCAGGTTGGTGGAGATCGGCGCCACCTGGTACAGGCGAGTCTCGCGGAACTTGCGCTCGACGTCGTATTCACAGGCGAAACCGAAACCGCCGTGGGTCTGCAGGCAGGCGTTGGCCGCTTCCCAGGACGCCTTGGCCGCCAGGTACTTGGCCATATTGGCGCTGGCCCCGGCGTTCTGCCCGCTGTCGTATTCCTCGCAGG
>NZ_JACAQA010000071.1 GCF_013385425.1 Pseudomonas gingeri
GTTTTACATTGGCGATGACAAGTAGGTACAGGTGGCGCAATTACATTGCTTTAAACGCTGCCTTTTAGCTGTAGCAGTCGGGCTGCTTTGGTAAAGTCCACGGCATGACTTCCTTGCCCGATCTCGACCAAATGACTCCCGAACAACTGCGCACGCTGGCTGCGCAGTTGATGTCCAAGGTCGACACCCTGGACAGAAAAATCCATCGTGATGAAACGATCATTGAGCAACTCACTCACGAGATCGCCATTCTCAAACGCCACAAGTTCGCCAAGCGCAGCGAGCAGATCAGCCCGGCGCAAGGCAGCTTGCTCGATGACCTGCTCAATACCGACCTCGAGGCCATCGAGGCCGAGTTAAAAGCACTTCATCCAGCACCCGCCCAGGCGGAACCACACCAGCAACCCAAGCGTGCGCCGTTGCCGCTGCAACTCCCTCGCACCGTGATCAGCCACGAGCCAGAGAACACCCAGTGCACCTGCGGCTGCCAGCTTCAGCGTATTGGCGAAGATGTCAGCGAGAAGCTGGACTACACGCCGGGCGTGTTCACCGTCGAACAGCATGTGCGTGGGAAATGGGCCTGCCGGCAGTGCGAAACGCTGATCCAGGCGCCGGTACCACCGCAGGTGATCGACAAGGGCATCCCCACCGCCGGCTTGCTGGCGCACGTGATGGTTGCCAAGTTCGCTGACCATCTGCCGCTCTATCGACAGGAAAAGATCTTCGGCCGTGCCGGACTAGCCATCCCGCGCTCGACGCTGGCGCAGTGGGTGGGTCAAACCGGCGTGCAGCTTCAGCCGCTGGTCGATGCGCTGCGCGAAGCAGTGCTGGCCCAACGCATAGTCCACGCCGATGAAACGCCGGTACAAATGCTCGCTCCAGGCGAGAAGAAAACCCATCGTGCTTACGTCTGGGCCTACAGCAGCACACCATTCTCGGCACTCAAGGCCGTGGTCTACGACTTCAGCCCCAGCCGTGCCGGCGAACATGCGCGTAACTTCCTAGGCACATGGAACGGCAAGCTGGTCTGCGATGATTTCGCCGGCTACAAGGCCAGCTTCGAGCTGGGCATCACCGAAATCGGCTGCATGGCGCATGCGCGCCGCAAGTTCTTCGACCTGCATGTAGCAAATAAAAGCCAGTTGGCGGAGCAGGCGTTGCACTCAATCGGCGGCCTGTACGAGGTCGAGCGACATGCCAGGGAAATGAGCGACGAAGATCGCTGGCGACTACGCCAGGAAACAGCGGTGCCCATTGCTGAAAAACTGCATGAGTGGATGTTGGCCCAACGCGAACTTGTGCCCGAGGGTTCGGCCACGGCCAAGGCCCTGGATTACAGCCTTAAACGCTGGTTAGCGCTGACGCGCTACCTGGAAGATGGTGCTGTGCCCATCGACAACAACCAGATCGAGAACTTGATCCGGCCTTGGGCGCTTGGGCGGTCGAACTGGCTGTTTGCTGGGTCGCTGCGCAGCGGCAAGCGGGCAGCAGCGATCATGAGCTTGATCCAGTCAGCGCGCATAAATGGGCATGATCCGTATGCTTATCTCAAGGATGTGCTGACGCGGTTGCCGACGCAACGAGCCAGTGAGATCGAGCTGCTGCTGCCGCATAAGTGGATGCCGGCCTAGTCATGCAAGACGGATTGGCTGGACGCTTGCGGTCTAGGGAATGGCCTGAGGCGATGAACAAGCGACGGCGACCACCTTATCGGCATCATCCTGGGCAGTTCAACTGTTCAGGGTGAAGCTCAATGGAAAAGAGTGTGCTGTTCCTGGCCAGGTAGTAATGCTCCTGGTGAAACTTGAACCTGCGCATCATCGCCAGCAACTGCGGTTCCTTGCAGGCCAGTTGTTCCAGATCACGGCGTATTCTCGCCTCCATGCTGGCCTTGCGTTCCTCGGAGAGGCTGCTCGCTGCTAAGTCGATCCTGTAGCGGTAGAAGATCGTGTCACCGTACGTCAAACCGACGTACTCAAGGGTGGTAATTGCATCCAGTTTCTTTGGCAGGGTCGCGTCCAACTGGGCGAGGCGCTCGACCAGCAGCGCCTGTTGGGCCACCTTCTCCTGCTCAGCCTTGAGCGCGAAATAGCGTCCAATCCCGGCAATCAGTATCACCGCAGCGATACCCAGATAGAAATTACGTGGGTTGCGCCGCTTCTTCGGCGCCAGCTTCATCAACATCTTGAATGACTCGTCCTGAGCATGAAAAAGCTCCTAGCGAAACTAGGAGCTACGAGTGAAAACGGCATAGCCTGACACAATACCCCCGGGGGAGCACTCGGCTAATCCGGGGAGGTTGTCAGGGCGAGCACTGCGTGAGCTGTCTGCCCAGGCCTGAACTGACTTCGACGCGCCGCGGCTGCGAATCGAGAAGCCAGGAAAAATCTCTAGCCAACCTTCAACTGCCTAGGCTCTGTACGAAAACAA
>NZ_JACAQA010000008.1:0-1337 GCF_013385425.1 Pseudomonas gingeri
GCCAACGCCATTCGTGCCCTCAGCATGGATGCCGTGCAAAAAGCCAACAGCGGCCATCCCGGTGCCCCCATGGGTATGGCGGATATTGCCGAAGTACTGTGGCGTGATTACCTGAAGCACAACCCGAGCAACCCGTCGTTCGCCGACCGTGACCGCTTCGTGCTGTCCAACGGCCATGGCTCGATGCTGATCTACTCGTTGCTGCACCTGACCGGCTACGACCTGTCGATCGACGACCTGAAGAACTTCCGCCAACTGCACAGCCGCACCCCGGGTCACCCGGAATACGGCTACACCCCGGGCGTGGAAACCACCACCGGTCCGCTCGGCCAAGGCCTGGCCAACGCCGTGGGCTTCGCCCTGGCGGAAAAAGTCCTGGCGGCGCAGTTCAATCGTCCCGGCCACAACATCGTCGACCACCACACCTATGTGTTCCTCGGTGATGGCTGCATGATGGAAGGCATTTCCCACGAAGTCGCTTCCCTGGCCGGTACCCTGGACCTGGGCAAGCTGATCGCCTTCTATGACGACAACGGCATCTCCATCGACGGCGAAGTCGAAGGCTGGTTCACCGACGACACCCCGAAGCGTTTCGAAGCCTACAACTGGCAGGTGATCCGCAACGTCGACGGCCACGATCCGGAAGAGATCAAGACCGCCATCGAGACCGCGCGCAAAAGCGAGCGTCCGACCCTGATCTGCTGCAAGACCACCATCGGCTTCGGTTCGCCGAACAAGCAAGGCAAGGAAGACTGCCACGGCGCCCCACTGGGTGACGCGGAAATCGCCCTGACCCGCGCGGCGCTGAAGTGGAACCACGGCCCGTTCGAAATCCCGGCCGACATCTATGCCGAGTGGGACGCCAAGGAAGCCGGCCGCGCTGTCGAAGCCGAGTGGGACCAGCGTTTCGCGGCCTACTCCGCAGCCTTCCCGGCTGAAGCCAATGAGCTGGTGCGTCGCTTGAGCGGCGAGTTGCCGGCTGACTTCTCCGAAAAAGCCTCGGCCTATATCGCCGAAGTCGCGGCCAAGGGCGAAACCATCGCCAGCCGTAAAGCCAGCCAGAACACCCTGAACGCTTTCGGCCCGTTGCTGCCCGAACTGCTGGGCGGTTCGGCCGACCTGGCCGGTTCCAACCTGACCCTGTGGAAAGGTTGCAAGGGCGTCAGCGCTGAAGATGCCAGCGGCAACTACATGTACTACGGCGTGCGTGAATTCGGCATGACCGCGATCATGAACGGCGTGACCCTGCACGGCGGCCTGCTGCCTTACGGCGCGACCTTCCTGATGTTCATGGAATACGCCCGTAACGCGGTACGCATGTCGGCGCTGATGAAGAA
>NZ_JACAQA010000008.1:1379-31141 GCF_013385425.1 Pseudomonas gingeri
CAACTGGCGAGCCTGCGTTGCACGCCGAACCTCGACACCTGGCGTCCGGCCGACGCGGTGGAATCCGCCGTGGCCTGGAAAAACGCCCTGGAGCGCAAGGACGGCCCTTCGGCGCTGATCTTCTCCCGGCAGAACCTGCAGCACCAGACCCGCGATGCCGTGCAGATCGACAACATCAGCCGTGGTGGTTATGTGTTGAAGGATTGTGCGGGCGAGCCTGAGCTGATCCTGATCGCGACCGGTTCGGAAGTGGGCCTGGCGGTGCAGGCGTTCGACAAGCTGACCGAGCAGGGCCGCAAGGTTCGTGTGGTGTCGATGCCGTGCACCAGCATTTTCGATGCCCAGGATGCCAGCTACAAGCAGGAAGTGCTGCCGCTGCAGATCGGTGCGCGTATCGCCATCGAAGCCGCCCATGCCGACTACTGGTACAAGTACGTGGGCCTGGAAGGCCGTGTGATCGGCATGACCACCTACGGTGAGTCGGCACCTGCGCCAGCCTTGTTCGAAGAGTTCGGCTTCACCCTGGAAAATATCCTGGGTCAGGCTGAAGAGCTGCTGGAAGACTAAGTCCGGGAGTGGGGTTGTCTGCTCCGGCCTCTTCGCGGGCAAGCTCCGCTCCCACAGTGTCCGTGTCTGGCCAAAAGTTGTGGCACGACATCAAACCTGTGGGAGCGGAGCTTGCCCGCGAAGGCGGCCTCACAGACACCGCCTAACCCCCAGACTCACAGGCAAGCCCGTTCCCACAAAACCCCTGCTTCGGCACGGGTTGCTTGATATTCAAGCCTCGGCGAGATCCCCATGCCCCAACCGCGTCCTTACAGAGTTGCACTCAACGGCTATGGCCGTATCGGTCGTTGTGTCCTGCGTGCGCTGTTCGAGCGAGGGGATCGGGCCGGTTTTGAAATCGTTGCCCTCAACGATCTGGCCGATATGGCCAGCCTCGAATACCTGACACGTTTCGACTCCACCCACGGCCGCTTTCCTGGCGAAGTGCGGGTCGAGGACGATTGTCTGCATATCAATGGTCACTGCGTGAAAGTTTTCCGCTGTGCCACCCCCGAACACATCGACTGGGCCGCGCTCGACGTCGACCTGGTGCTGGAATGCTCCGGCGCCTACCACACCCGCGAGGACGGCGAGCGCTTCCTCGCCGCCGGCGCGCCCCGGGTGTTGTTCTCCCAGCCGATGGCCAGCGAGACCGATGTCGACGCCACCATCGTCTACGGCGTCAACCAGGACTGCCTGACCGGCGACGAGCGTCTGGTCTCCAACGCCTCCTGCACCACCAACTGCGGCGTGCCGCTGTTGCGCCTGCTGGACCAGGCCATCGGCCTGGAATACGTGTCCATCACCACCATTCACTCGGCGATGAACGACCAGCCGGTGATCGACGCCTACCACGCCGAAGACCTGCGCCGGACGCGCTCGGCGTTCCAGTCGGTGATCCCGGTGTCCACCGGTCTGGCGCGGGGCATCGAACGCCTGCTGCCGGAACTTGCCGGGCGAATCCAGGCCAAAGCCGTACGGGTGCCGACGGTGAACGTGTCCTGCCTCGACATCACGATGCAGACCGTCAGCGACACCGATGCCGTGGAGGTCAACCGGATCCTGCGCGAGGCCGCCACCAGCGGCCCGCTCAAGGGCCTGCTGGCCTATACCGAGCTGCCCCACGCCAGCTGTGATTTCAACCATGACCCTCATTCGGCGATTGTCGATGCGAGTCAGACCCGCGTTTCCGGCCCGAGGCTGGTCAACGTGCTGGCCTGGTTCGACAACGAATGGGGTTTTGCCAACCGAATGATCGACGTTGCAGAACATTACCTGCACGTTGTCCACCAACAACCGTAAACCAGAGATTGCGACCATGACCGTGTTGAAGATGACCGACCTCGATCTGCAAGGTAAGCGCGTACTGATCCGCGAAGACCTCAACGTCCCCGTCAAGGACGGTGTTGTCACCAGCGATGCGCGTATCCTGGCTTCGCTGCCGACCATCAAGCTGGCCCTGGAAAAAGGCGCGGCGGTCATGATCTGCTCGCACCTGGGCCGTCCGACCGAAGGCGAGTTCTCGGCCGAGAACAGCCTCAAGCCGGTCGCCGACTACCTGAGCAAGGCCCTGGGCCGTGATGTGCCGCTGCTGGCCGATTACCTGAACGGTGTCGAGATCAAGGCCGGCGATATCGTGCTGTTCGAAAACGTGCGCTTCAACAAGGGCGAGAAAAAGAACAGCGACGAGTTGGCCAAGCAATACGCCGCCCTGTGCGACGTGTTTGTGATGGACGCCTTTGGCACCGCGCACCGCGCCGAGGGTTCGACCCACGGCGTGGCCAAGTTCGCCAAGGTGGCCGCTGCTGGTCCGCTGCTGGCCGCCGAACTGGATGCACTGGGCAAGGCCCTGGGCGCCCCGGCCCAGCCGATGGCTGCCATCGTCGCCGGTTCCAAGGTCTCGACCAAACTCGACGTGCTCAACAGCCTGAGCCAGATCTGCAACCAGCTGATTGTCGGTGGCGGCATCGCCAACACTTTCCTGGCCGCAGCCGGTCATCCAGTGGGCAAGTCCCTCTACGAGCCGGACCTGCTCGACACCGCCCGCGCCATCGCCGCCAAGGTCAGCGTTCCGTTGCCAGTGGACGTGGTGGTGGCCAAGGAGTTTGCTGAGAGCGCCGTGGCGACCGTGAAACTGATCGCCGACGTGGCTGCTGACGACATGATCCTGGATATCGGCCCGCAAACCGCCGCGCACTTCGCCGAACTGCTGAAGTCGTCGAAGACCATCCTCTGGAACGGTCCGGTCGGTGTGTTCGAATTCGACCAGTTCGGCAACGGCACCAAGGTCCTGGCCCAGGCCATCGCCGACAGCTCGGCGTTTTCCATTGCCGGTGGTGGCGACACCTTGGCGGCCATCGACAAGTACGGTGTTGCCAAGGATATCTCCTACATCTCCACCGGTGGTGGTGCTTTCCTCGAGTTCGTCGAGGGCAAGGTACTGCCGGCCGTGGAAGTGCTGGAAGCGCGCGCCAAGGCCTGAGCCCCGAATACGACGCATCGTCCGGGACCCGGGAACGGGGTTGTCCCTGACGGGTCAGATTCACTACGTGCAGTGCTGGCGGCCAGGGGTCGCCAGTCGAGGAACCGGCATGAAAGGCTTTATCGCCCTTGTTTCACTGGCAGCACTGAGTGGTTGCGCGGCTTTCAATGCCACCTTCAACCAGGCGTCGGCTCCGGCGGACAACTGGACGCACTGGACCTGTGACAGTCACGCCGAAGTGCTCTGGCGTTATGTCGACACGACGCAGCAGGCGGTGGATGTGCGCTTGGCCAGCGGTGACCAGGTGTACCGTCTCAAACCCGAGATCGGTGCCGTCGACAGCGGTGTGCTTTACAGCGATAACGTTTTGGCGTTTCACAAAAAAGGTGAGGAAGGCCTGGTTTACTGGGTTGCCACCAACGATTTGATCGGCCGGGCCTGCAAGGCGCAATAACGGCCGAGCGCGGTCCCCTGTAGGAGCGAGCTTGCTCGCGATGGACGTTAATGATAACTCGGGGTACCTGATACCCCGCGGTGCCTGAACCACCATCGCGAGCAAGCTCGCTCCTACAAGGGGCCGGCGTTTGACACTGAATCCGCAGGCCGGGCTGACCCCTGATCTGCAATGACTTGAATAGCAGCCGCCGCTCCGGCAGGCTTGCACGATTAACGACCCTCGACCGGGAGAGACACACACAATGGCACTTATCAGCATGCGCCAGATGTTGGACCACGCAGCCGAATACGGCTACGGCGTTCCAGCCTTCAACGTCAACAACCTTGAGCAGATGCGCGCCATCATGGAAGCCGCTGACAAGACTGACTCCCCGGTGATCGTCCAGGCTTCGGCCGGTGCCCGCAAATACGCCGGTGCCCCGTTCCTGCGTCACCTGATCCTGGCCGCCATCGAAGAATTCCCGCATATCCCGGTGTGCATGCACCAGGACCACGGCACCAGCCCGGACGTCTGCCAGCGCTCCATCCAACTGGGCTTCAGCTCGGTGATGATGGACGGTTCCCTGGGCGAAGACGGCAAGACCCCGACCGACTACGACTACAACGTCCGCGTGACCCAACAGACCGTGGCCATGGCTCACGCCTGTGGTGTTTCGGTTGAAGGCGAGCTGGGTTGCCTGGGTTCGCTGGAAACCGGCATGGCCGGTGAAGAAGACGGTATCGGCGCCGAAGGCGTGCTCGATCACAGCCAGATGCTGACCGATCCGGAAGAAGCCGCAGACTTCGTCAAGAAGACCCAGGTCGACGCCCTGGCCATCGCCATCGGCACCAGCCACGGCGCCTACAAGTTCACCAAGCCGCCTACCGGTGACGTGCTGGCGATCGACCGCATCAAGGAAATCCACAAGCGCATCCCCAACACCCACCTGGTGATGCACGGTTCCTCTTCGGTGCCGCAAGAGTGGCTGGCGATCATCAACCAGTACGGTGGCGACATCAAGGAAACCTACGGCGTCCCGGTTGAAGAAATCGTCGAAGGCATCAAGCACGGCGTGCGCAAGGTCAATATCGACACCGACCTGCGCCTGGCGTCCACCGGTGCGATGCGTCGCCTGATGGCCACCAACCCGAGCGAGTTCGACCCGCGCAAATTCTTCGGCGCCACCGTGACCGCCATGCGTGACGTGTGTATCGCCCGTTACGAAGCCTTTGGGACTGCCGGCAACGCTTCGAAGATCAAGCCGATCTCCCTGGAAGCGATGTTCCAGCGTTACCTGAAAGGTGAGTTGAACGCCAAGGTCAACTAAGACCACTGGGTGTTATAAAAAACCGTCGAAAGACGGTTTTTTATTGTTCGTTTTTTGACCACGTTGATCGTTGTTTCTGACATAAGGTGCTTGGGAATGTCCGCTAAGGTGGACATAATCGATTTTTTTAGTGAGCAATATCCGCTATAGGTTACAAAATGCTGATCCTCAACCCGGTCGCTCTCGGCGAAAGAGTGCGTCTCTTGCGGCGTGCGAAAGGTTACAGCCAAGCTCGGCTTGCGGAGAGGGCCCATTGCAACCGTAAAACCATTATCGATCTTGAGGCTGGTGAGAATGTGGGGCTCCATACCTTGTTTCGAGTGACCGCATCCCTCGGTATGGCCCTTGACCTGGTCGATGAGCGCATTGACCTCAAGTCTCTTGCGGAACTGGTCGAGCGCGATGAGTAGAGTCAATCAACTGGAGGTGGTTGTGCCTCACAAGTGATCGCCCTTGTATCCGACTTCAGGGGGATGAAAGGAGTGACCTTGCCAGATATCGCCGACCTTTACCTCTTCACCCGGATTGACGGCGATCCAGCGCCAACCCCGAAGGTGAGTGGGGTGATAGTTTGGCTTGTCTTTTGACTCCATTATTTCACTCACGTAAAAACCGTGAACACTGGATTCCATGACCAAGGCCCATTTCATATCCACCTCTACATGTTGCTAATAGTAGGTGTGGAAAGTGTTACTTACGGTTTGAAAGTTGGTCTACTGTCAATGCTGACAGTTTTATATACAGTTTCCGAATATCGAATAGCACCTTAAAGCATAAAGCGGCGTTTTGAGAGGCGGGGATACCAGTCTGTTGTTTGGCAATGACTGAGTCATTGAATCTGTAAAGGGAACGACTTTATGGAAGCTTACAGAATATGAGGAAGTCGGAAATAATATAAAAAACTGTCAGTTCTGACAGTAGTCAGAAGTGTTCGAGTCCGGCACTTTCAGGGTTCATTTACTGTAAGGGAGTGTACGGTCATGAGCTCAAAGGGCAAGAAGGTAAAAAAAGCAGAGGTGGGTTTTAAAGGTCCGGCTAAGGCTACGCTCGCGCCGGAGGTGAAACCCGGTTTCAAGGGCGCGGCTGAGGCCACGCTCAAGCCGGAGGTGGCACCAAAAGGTCAGGCCAAGCCTTAGTCGCCATACTGGGCAAGGCTGCGAGCGATAAGCTCAAGCCTGATATAAAAGGGCGGCGGAATGATTGATTATCCGCCGCCTTCCTCGTGGCTCTCCGCGTTTACGCCGGCCCTATGGCCGCGCCTTCCAGCAGCGCATCCACCACCGCCCGGGCCATTTCCACGGAGCGGACCATGGAGCCGATCAGGCCGCGCTCAATACCACTGGCGTCAGTGATTTCATCGGAGATTTCTTCCGCTCCAATCAGCAACAGTGAAACATGCCGCAACGCTTCTTCGGCAGTGATACCGGGGCGGACGGCAAACAGTGGGTGATTTTCTCCGTCGAGACAGCCGAAAGTTTTCAGGCCGGTGGAGGGCAGGCTGTCCAGCAGGGGACGCTTGCTGTCGCGCATCACTTGCAGCAAGGCTTCGTTGGTTTCTCTGAGGATCGCGGTGATGCGCTGGCGGGTGTAGTTGATGGGTGGATCGGGGACGAGCTTTTTCATGATTCGTGACTTCCTGTGGATAACAAGAAGCTGCCGGCTCTCACTTCCACGCAAGAAGGTGGCAGCTGTACGCAGGTGTGGAAGACCGGGCCACAGAAAACCCCGGCGCACCCGAAGGTACCCCGCGCACAGCCGCCATGACACGAATGAACAGTCGAATTCGTATTTGAGCGCCTGTGCACTTTTCTGGGCTTCGGACTTCCACATCCGACCACTGATAAGCAGTGGTGAACGAAGACTAGACGCGAAGAATTCAAAGGCGCAAGCCGCTCAGGGGCGATTACAATTTTCTAGGAAATGGCCTGCAAATGACAGCGTAAAAATCTGACAGGTCATCCCAGGTTATGTATAGCGTTGGTACGGACCTCAACAGCAGGGGCATTAACCGTTGTGGCGGTCATCAAGCGCGTCTACACCGCCCGCGATCGAATGGTTGAACTGGGGCGCTTCAGAGGCACCCGCAACCGGTGTATCGTTTCCATACGATGCGTCGGTTACCTGCTAATTTGCATTCTTTACCATGAATACATCTTCATTAGGACTTTAAAAGTCTTATATGCGTACCAGCTTAAATTTTTGGTTTGCCGTGCCTGCATAGCCCGACGTGATAATGTCAGTATTATTGGCAGTGATAGATTGTTTTACATCCAATACGAGTTCTCCTGCGCTAACGATATAGACAAAGCCGTTGCCTGCATCTCTAACGCTCCAGCGATGGCTCTTAGATAATGAATTGCCATAATTGTAAGCGACTACGCTATCGGCTTTAATCGAGGAAAGATATAGGTCTCGCTCTTTTCCGTTTCTAATTGTGTATGTATAATCATTTTCTTCGTTGAAAAATATCCATGTGGATTCGGTCTCGTTGTTGTCCTGAAAAAGCTTAACATTGCGCTCCTGGTTTCCCCCGCTTAGAGACATATCAACGAGCCAGTTAGGATAAGATAAAGATGAGTAGATTTTATAGGTGCCAAGAGGCACTTTCATATTGTTCCCTGGGGCCCCCTTGGTCGTCTGCTCTGAGGTTTTTCCGTCACCTGAGATGGTTTCATTTTTCATGATAAAACTCCTTGGTATTTTGCATCGCATGGGGGTGGAACTCATCCGGATGAGCACTCTGTCCGAAGGGGCGCCACGTGGACTCAAATGCCAGGGAAAACACACTCCTGAGGGGTCGTTGCTGGATATTTTGAGCAGGCTTTGCAAACCGGTCTACTGTCAGAAATGACAGGTTTATAGATGGTTTTTGAATAGTGAGTAGTGCCTTAAAATATAAAGCAATGTTTTAATTGATCTGTGAGTTATGGCGGCTTGGATACTTGAATGTGGCGAGCGGGCTTGCCCTAATGCCGTTCAGTCAAGGTCGAGCGCAGTTCCTGTAGGAGCATGGCTTGTCGGGACGCCGCATCGCAGCGAAGGGGCCCGTAAGACCGTCAAAAGCTTCGCGGGCAAGCCCTGCTCCTACAGGTTAGGTGGTGTTTTCAATATCTCATTTTCTTGACTGAACGGCATTAGGGCAAGCCCGTTCGCCACAAGACCGCGTTCAGCGGCCTCACATTTCGAATTGCATATAGCATCACTATCGCTTTAAAGGTTCCCTATTTTGACCAGTTTGAATTTCTGATTGGTCGATCCTTTATAAGGCCAAGCGAGAATCCTGGTGTTATCCACCGTGTTAGAGCCCTCCACATCCAATACGTGACCGCTAGCTTTGTTCTCGATATAGACCACGTTGGTACCCGCGCTCTTGAAAATCCAATGATAAGCCCGTGATTGCGAGGATGTATCATATGAAGCATATACGCCAGAATCCCCGATCACTTTGAGCATTAGCTGAGTCAATTTCCCATTGTTAATGATGTGCGCGTCGTGGGCGCTAATGTAAGAGATTTTCCATGTGGATTCGGGTTCGTTATTGTCATGGAATAGCTTGACGCTGTGGTCGTCTATAATGCCGCCACTCAGAGACATGTCAATAACATGGGTATTGGTTAAGGAGGTGTAAATTTTATAGACGCCGTCTGGAATTTTTATAGCCGCACCGGGTGCATCCTTGGGTGTCTGCTCAGAGGCTTCGCCGTCAACGGAGGTGGTTTTATCTTGCATGATAGCTCTCCTTGGTATGTCGCGTAGCATGGGCGTGGTGCTCTTTGGATAAGCGCTCTTTCCGAAGGGGCGCCACGTAGATTCAAATGCCAGGGAAAGCACCCTCCTGATGGGTCGTTATTAAATATTTTGGAGGCGAGACGTCAATATAATACCCACAACCGGCGCATCGTTTCTCAGCGATGCGCCGGTTGCCCGCCAGTCAGACATCCTTGCGCCATGAATCTCACTTTGGTCCATCGATTTTTAATAGTTTGAATTTCTGATTTTTCGAACCCACATGACGATAATTGATGATGCTGGAGTTATCCTCCGTATGGGAACCTGCCACATCCATCACTTTGCCGTCATATTTATTTTCAAGATAGTAGAGGTCGGGGCCCGCACTCTTGAACATCCACAGTTGGGCAGGCCGCTCGGTGATAGGTGACGCCCCTACACTGTCGTCTTTCATCTCTCCGGCAGCCAGATCTTTTTCCCTTTGGTTGATAAGCAGGTAGTATCCACCTGGCCTACGGAGAAGCCCCCACGTGGATTCGAGTGAACTATTATCATGGTACAGCTTAATACGGTGGACGCGCTGGTCGCTCCCGCTCACAGCCATATCAACAACACTGGTATTATTTAAATTCGTGTAGATTTTATAGATACCCTCTTCGATCTCCACAGCCCCGCCCGGGGCGCCCTTGGCCGTTTTTTCAGGGCCTGTAGCATCACGAGGGATCGCTTCATCTTTCATGACAACTCTCCTTATAGATTGCGTAGTACCCATGGCGTGTTCACGTGATGAACACCACTTTCGAAGTGGCATGTAACAACCCGGAGCGCTGGATTCCATGACCCAGACCTCTTCCATACCCGCCTCTGCATGCCAGTAATCGTCAGTTACTGAATAGATTGAGCACGCTTTGCAAACCGGTCTACTGTCAGAACTGACAGGTTTATAGACGGTTTCCGAATAGGGAAGAGCGCCTCAATGCATAAAAGCTCTCTTTAAGAAGCGGCGGTAATATCACCCCTTCACATGATCAATATCCAACTTGTAGAAGGTCACCATCCCGCCCTCGCTGGTGTAGCCGGTATTGTCCTGCACATAGACCCCGGCCTTGAAATACAGCGGCTTTTCACGCCAGGTGCTGCTGATCTGGGTGTACCAGGACGCATCGGCGGCCTGCACGCTCAGATAACCGCCGCGACTCAGGTGAATCACATAAGTGAAGGCTTTATCCAACGGCACATTGTCGGCGATCTCGATCACCCGGCTTTTCTTGTCGTCGGGGTGGTTGCGGATCTTCACCACGATGATCCCGCTCTTGCGGCTGTCCTTGTACTGGTACTCGACCTTGAGCATCGGCTGGGTGCTGTTGTACGCATGGATCTGGCCGATGACGATCTTGCCCGACGAGGGCACCTGGTTCACCGCCAGGGTTGCGCGCAGGTAGTTGTTGGACTCGCTGTACAACCAGTTGCGCAGCCGGCCATCGGGCCAGGTCTCGCGCAATTCGCTGCGCGGGTAGATGGCGTTTTCGGTCTTGGAACCGGTGACCGGCGACCAGAAGAACAAGGTGCCGCTGTCGGAGTGAAAGTACTGATCCTTGAAGCCCTGCACCAGCTTGGGCGTATCGATCGTCGCCGGCGGGGTACCGACGGGAACGCTGAGGTTCCAGGTGGTCAGGTCGATCATGTCTGTTCCTTCCTTGTAAGCCGTTTACGCGCGGGCCGCGATTGAGCCTGGGAAAATTCAGACAAACCGCTTGGGGCCGCGCTTTCGGCGTCCTTTATAACGGCTGAAGAATAGTTTGTTAACGCCGAACCGGCGAACGGTTGACGCCAATCCGTCGACGAAGCCGGCCCGCGCGGCCCGCTATAGAAGGATCGTGTTGGGCTTTTATTAAGAAGCGATATAAACACCTGTTATTTATGACAGTTGTTTTTCACGGGGCGACTTCCCACGATGAACGTTCCATCGCTAACAAAAAAAGGGTCTCACTATGGACGAAGAGGAAGCACAGAACGAGCCTGAATATCTGAAGTACTTCAAGCGCAAACAAAAAATCAACCTGCGCGGCAGGCTGCACGGCGGGACGGTGGAGTCCGAGCGCGGCGAGCTGTGCAGCATCGACTGGACGCACCGAACACTGACCTATCACGGCGAATTCGGCTTATACAATACGGTGCGTTTCGACGAAATCTACGAAATTGAACCAATTGCGGAATATAGGACCTCATAACACTGACCGGCCGTATTAACGGTCGTCACCGTGGTATGACGCGGTCTTGCAGGCCCGAGGCGTTTTCCGGGCCGCGTCCTGAAGGTGATAAACGACCGTTAGTCGGGAGATTGTGGCCATGTCTGGATGATGGCCTATTGCTCACTACGCTTTGCACAATCCCGGTCTAGAGTAGTCCTTAGGTTTAGCCCGGTTTCCTAGATTTCCGGTGGAGTTCCCCGAACAAGAGAAGCAGCATGGATTGCGTGCAACAGATACCCGGTGATGGTAGTTCCGTCCTTCTGGTCGTCGATGATTACCCTGAAAATCTGATCAGCATGCGTGCCTTGCTGGAACGTCAGGATTGGCAGGTGGTTACTGCCGCCTCAGGCATTGAGGCACTGACGTTGCTGCTTGAGCATGAGATTGACCTGGTGCTGCTGGATGTACAGATGCCCGGGATGGACGGTTTTGAAGTGGCCCGCCTGATGCGCGGCAGCCAGCGCACCCGTCTGACCCCGATTATTTTCCTCACCGCCAACGAGCAGTCCCCGGACGCTGTGATCAAGGGCTATGCCAGTGGCGCGGTGGATTACCTGTTCAAGCCCTTCAACCCCGATATCCTCAGGCCCAAGGTCCAGGCGTTGCTGGAACAACAGCGTAACCGCCGGGCCCTGCAATGCCTGAGCCGCGATCTGGAAGCCGCGCGGGCGTTCAATGCCTCGGTGCTGGAGAATGCCGCCGAAGGCATTCTGGTGGTCAACGAAGACGGCACGATCCGCTTCGCCAACCCGGCCATTTCGCGCTTGCTCAATCTGTCGCTGGACGCCCTGGCCGGCCAGCCGTTCCTGGATTTCCTGCAGAACCCGCACTTTCCCAACTGGCACAGCTCATTGCTGTACGAGGAGTACCGCAAGGGCGAAACCTATCGCCTGCATGATGCGTATTTGCGCACCAGCCAGGACCAGATGCTGCCGGTGGCCTTGTCCTGCGCACCGCTGCCCGCCGACCAGAAGGCCATGGTGGTGACGGTGCTGGACATGTCGGTGGTGCGGCACTTGCACCAGCAACTGGAGTTCCAGGCGGTCACCGACCCGTTGACCGGCTTGCTCAACCGCCGGGGGTTCTACCAGACGGCGGAAAATACCCTGCGCCGCAGCGACAGCGCGGAAAAGTCCCTGGTGCTGATGTACCTGGATCTCGACGGCTTCAAACGGGTCAACGATTCCCTGGGGCACGAAGCCGGCGACCGGGTGCTGCGCTGGGTCTCGGAACAGTTGAAGTCCTGCCTCAATCCCTTCGATATTCTTGCGCGCATGGGCGGTGATGAGTTCACCACCCTGCTCAATCTGGAGCACCCGGAGCAGGCGGCGAAAATCGCCGAGCGGTTGATCGAGCGGGTTTCGATTCGCCAGCAAATCGACGGCATGGAAATGACGCTCGGCGTCAGCATCGGCATTGCCACTTACCCCGATTGCGGGGCCAATCTCGATGGCCTGCTGCGGGCGGCGGATATCGCCATGTATGAGGCCAAGCGCGCCGGCCGTCAGCAGTATCGCTACTACGACCACGAGATGAATGGTCGGGCCCGCTCGCGCCTGATGCTCGAGGAAAGTGTCCGTTCGGCGATCGAGGGCAAGGAATTCAAGATGGTCTACCAGCCCCAGGTGTCCCTGGAGGATGGCCGCCTGCGCGGGTTCGAGGCGTTGCTGCGCTGGCACCATCCGAGTGTCGGTGATGTGCCGCCGGGGTTGTTCCTGCCTTTATTGGAAGAAGTACGGCTGATCAGCCGGCTGGGCAGTTGGATCTATCGCCAGGCGGCCACTCAGCGGCATGCCTGGAGTGGCGTGTTTGCCGATGACCTGGTGCTGAGCGTCAGCCTGAGCGCCACACAGTTCTGTATGCCGAACCTGGCGGACGAGTTGCAGGAGGTGCTGGAGCGCCATGACCTGCGGGCGCACCAGCTGGAAGTCGAGGTCACGGAGGCGGCGCTGATGCAGGACTACGAGGCTTCGCGCAAGCAACTGCGGCGGATCCGCGCCCAGGGCGTGCGCGTGGCCCTGGACGATTTCGGTTCGGGACACTGTTCGCTGAACCACCTGCGTGACCTCGAGTTGGACACGCTCAAGCTCGACCGACAGTTGATCGCCAAGATCCTCGACTCACCACGGGATGCGGCCCTGGCCCGCACGGTGATCGACCTGTGCAAGGAGTTTGGTTTGCTGGTGATCGCCGAGGGCGTGGAAACCGTGGAGCAATGGCAGTGGCTCAAGGCCAATGGTTGCCCGATGGTCCAGGGCTTCCTGGTGGCCCGGCCGCTGACGGCCAAGGACGCCACCGGCTTCGGCTCGGCGTTTGACTGGAGCGCGTTGTCCGCCTGAATTCGCTACACTGGTTTCTTTTTCGGTGTACGTAAGGCCTGTCATGACTGTGCTGAAATACCTTCAGGCTTATCCCACGTCCTTGCAGGAACAGGTCCGCCAGATGATCGCCCGGGACGCCCTGGGCGACTACCTGAGCCAGCGTTATCCGGAGCGGCATGCGGTGCAGAGCGACAAGGCGCTGTACAGCTATGCCCTGGCGTTGAAGCAGGAACATCTGCGCAATGCGCCGGCCATCGACAAGGTGCTCTTCGATAACCGCCTCGACCTGACCCACCGCGCCCTCGGCCTGCACACGGCGATCTCGCGGGTCCAGGGCGGCAAGCTCAAGGCCAAGAAGGAAATCCGCATCGCCTCGCTGTTCAAGGAGGCGGCGCCGCAGTTTCTGAAGATGATCGTGGTGCACGAGTTGGCGCACCTGAAGGAATCCGATCACAACAAGGCCTTCTACCAGCTGTGCGAATACATGCAGCCCGGTTATCACCAGTTGGAGTTCGACCTGCGGGTGTACCTGACCTGGCGCGATCTGCAGGGCAAATCTGCAACTCCGTAGGCGCCGAGTGTGCGCTTGAGTCGAAGCATTGGAAGGTCAACCTCAAGGACTACCGGATGGACGTCAGCAAGACCAAGAGCAGTTTCTACCGCCGTCTGTACGTGGCATGGCTGATCGACAGCGAGATTGCCAGCAGCGTTCCGGCCCTGACCGAAGCCACGGGCATGCCACGGCGCACGGCTCAGGATACGATCCTGGCCCTGGCGGACCTGGACATTGTTTGTGAGTTTGAGCAGGAAGACGGCGCGCGCAATCACGCCGGGCAGTACCGGATTCGTAGTTGGGGGGCGATCGACAAGAGCTGGATTGGTCGCAACCTGGTTTCGATCAAGCAGGTGCTGGGTTATCCCTGAGTTTGTGGCGCCTGTGCCGGCCTTTTCGCGGGCAAGCCCTGCTCCTACAGTTATGTGTCGAACACACCTTTTGTGTACGGCCTAACTTTGTAGGAGCAGGGCTTGCCCGCGAAGAGGCCCTGGAGAACACCAAAAACCTCAGCTTTTGCGCATACCGATATGCGGAATATCGTCTTCCAGATACACCTCGCCCACCACCTCGAACCCATAGCTCCCGTAATAATTCTGCAGGTGCGCCTGGGCCGACAGATAGATCGGTACTTCCGGCCAAAGCTTCCCGGCCTGCTTCAACGCCTGGGCCATCAGCTCATGCCCCAACCCCTGGCCGCGAGCCTCGGGGGCGATCACCACCCGCCCGATCACCACGTCACCCCCCTGGGATTCCGGGTCGAGCAGACGCAGGTAAGCCACCAGTCGATCATCGCGCCAGCCCATCAGATGGCAGGTGTCGCCCTCCAGGTCACGCCCATCGACTTCCTGGTAGGGACATTTTTGCTCGACCACGAAGACTTCGGTCCGCAGTTGCAGGATGCTGTACAACTGTTCCTTGCTCAGGTCGCCATGGTGTTTGCAGAGCCAGTCAGTGGTCATGCTCGCCTCTGGATTCAATAACTTGATAGCGATACTAGGCGCGTTATCCGAGGTCGCCAACCGCGGATTTCTTTTGCCCGACAGGGCCGGTGCTGGAAAGCTCCTTGCAAGGGATTTTGAACCGGTATTTCGGTTCACTGGCGGCTACTTGATATCATTGGCTTTGCTCGCCATCGTCATCTTTGTGTAATCTGCCAAGCCGTGCTTTTGCTCTGGCTCGGATGAGCTAATGTTAGGACCAGGGAGGTAGCCGGTTGCTTTTGGATGTGCTCCTCCGGCTTCGGCTAACTCTGCTGGGC
Source organism: Pseudomonas gingeri (assembly GCF_013385425.1). Taxonomy (GTDB): domain Bacteria; phylum Pseudomonadota; class Gammaproteobacteria; order Pseudomonadales; family Pseudomonadaceae; genus Aquipseudomonas; species Aquipseudomonas gingeri_D. Next base: position 16,287 of record NZ_JACAQA010000008.1, read on the forward strand.
TATGTGCCCGCTAAGGATCTTTAGCATGCCGCGATTGCATCGAGCTTTTGTTTTGCTTGGATTGCTGCTGCTTTCACAGGGCGCCGCCGCGGACAAGTTACGGTTGGTGGCCGATGGCTGGCCGCCGTTTACCGACGCGACGCTGGTCAACGGTGGCCTGGCCACCGATATCGTCATCACGGCGCTGGCGCGGGCCGGCTATGCCAGCGACTTCGAGCAGGTGCCCTGGGCACGCGCGCTCAAGGGCGTGGGCGAAGGGCGCTATGACGTGCTGATCAATGCCTGGTACAGCGACGAACGCACCTTGCTGGGGCAGTTCTCGGCCGAGTACCTGGTCAACCGTGTGCTGTTTCTCAAGCGCAAGGAGTCGGCCATCGAGTTCGATAACCTGGGCCAGTTGCACGACCTGCCGATTGCGGTGGTGCGTGACTACGCCTATAGCGCCGATTTTGACGGTGACACCCAGTTGCAGAAGATCCCGGTGCACAACTTTGCCATGGCCGTGCGCATGCTCGCGGCGGACCGCGTGAAGCTGACCCTGGAAGACGAGTATGTGGCGCGTTATTACCTCAAGAGCGAGGCGCCACGGGTGCGCAATGCCGTGGAGTTCCTGCCCAAGCCGCTGAGCGAGAACAGCCTGCATATCCTGGTCAGCCTGAAGAACCCGCAGCATGAGCAGATTGTCGCCTGCTTCGACCGCGAGATCGCGGCGATGAAGGCCGACGGCAGCTATGATCGGCTGCTCAAGCTGCACGGGATGTAACCACCTCCGCGAAACCTTGTAGGAGCCGGCTTGCCGGCGATGGCGGCCGCAAGGGCGATGCAAGGCTCAAGGGCCTATTCGCGGCGCTGCGGCGCCCCGACAAGCCCTGCTCCTACAGGTTTTTGTCGTACGCGAAATCTGTGTTCAGTGCGGTCTGTAGGAGCCTGGCTTGCCAGCGAAGCTTTTGGCGGTCTTGAGAGCCTCATCGCTGGCAAGCCAGCTCCTACAGGGGAGTGTGGCGTTTTTAGGATTCTGCGTTTTCTTCCGGATCCTTGATCAGGTGCGCCGCCAAGGTACGCAACGGTCCTAGCTGGCGGCAGATCAACGCTAGCTGGGTCTGCACCAGCCGCTGGATCTCGTCGATCTCGTCCGGCATCTGTTCCAACTCATTGGCCAGGGCTTCCTCGGCATCGCTCTGAATGGCGATGGGGGTCTTGTTCGCCAGGCCCACGGCGACTTCTTCGATACTCGCCGCCAGCGTCGCACCGACACCCTCGAGCAGATGATCGCGCACCGCCTCCGGCAACTGATTGTCGCGGTGCGCGCCGAGTCCCGACAGGTAGCTGAGCAAGGTGTGCGAGAGCACCAGGAAGCGGAACCCCACGTCGGCTTCCTTACGGAAGTGCCCCGGCTCCATCAACATGTTCGCCAGGGTGGTCGACAGCGCCGCATCGGCGTTGTGGGCGTTGCGTCGGGCCAGGCGGTAGGCGAGGTCGTCGCTCTTGCCCTGGGCGTACTGGCGCATGATCTGGCGCAGGTACAGGCTGTTGCAGCTCAGGGTATTGGCCAGCACCTTGTTCAGGCGCCGACCTTGCCAGTCCGGCAGGAACAGGAACACCGCGAGGCCGGCGATCAGCGCACCCAGCAGGGTATCGAGCAGGCGCGGCAGGAACAGGCCGTAGCCGTCGCCCACCTGGTTGAAACAGAACAGCACCGTCAGGGTCATGGCGGCGGTCGCCAGGGTGTAGCGGGTGGTGCGGTTGATAAAGAACACCACCCCGGCGGCGATGGTGAACAAGGCCTGGATCAAGGGGCTCGGGAACAGGTCGAACAAGGCCCAGGCGGCGGTCAGGCCGATGGCCGTGCCGAGGATCCGCTGGCCCAGTTTGCGCCGGGTGGCGCCATAGCTCGGCTGGCAGACGAACAGGGTGGTGAGGATGATCCAGTAGCCCTGGGACGGGTGCACCAGGTGCACCATGCCGTAGCCGATGCTCAGCGCCAGCGGCAGGCGCAGGGCGTGGCGGAACAGCAGCGAAGTCGGGGTCAGTTGGGTGCGCAGGCGCGTCCAGACATCCTTGAAATTACGCGGTGAACGGTCCAGCAGGCTGCTGTCGGTGGCGTCGGCCAGGCTGTCGGGGTTGCTGGCGTCGCTCAACAGGCGGTCGAGGGTGCCGAGGTTGGCCGCCAGGGCCCGCAGCGAACGCAGCAGGCCGCGCCAGGCCGGGTTGCTCTGGATGCGCAGGTGTTCCAGGGAGGCGTGCAGGTCGCCCAGGGCTTCGGCGAAGCTGGCGTCGTAGACGAACGGCTGGCGCAGCTGGATCGACACTGCCAGGGCCTGGCAGGCCTTGCCTTGCTCGCGCAGCAGGCGTTGGCAGCGGAACAGCACGTCGCTGTGAAAGAACGCTTCGGCCAGGGCGTTGTACGGGTAGTGCGAGGAACTGGCGCGTTCGTGGATATCCTGGGCGAGGAAGTACAGCTTCAGGTAGCGGCTGACCTTCGACCCCGGCCGACCGTTGCCGACCCGGTGCAGGATGATTTCCTTGGCGCTGTTCAGCGCCGCCACCACCTTGCCGTTCTGCTGGGCCAGCTCCAGGCGCCGGGCCTCGACGTCCAGTTGGCGGATCGGTTCGAACAGCGAGGACTTGAGCTTGAGGTAGTAACCCAGTTCGCGGAACAGCCTGGCCAGGCTCTGTTGCACCGGCTGGTTGGAGAACATCGCCTGCCAGAGCACCGAAAGCACGCCGTACCAGGCCGCGCCGGTCACCAGCAGCATCGGCTCGTGCCAGAGGTTGGCGACTTCGCCGCCGCGCTGGTCGACGCCGATCATGGTGTAGACCGAGAGGATCAGGGTTGCCGAGGCTATCGCGCCATAACGTTCGCCCAGGGCGCCGAGCATGGTCAGGGCAAAGGCCGCCAGGGCCATGGCACAGACGAAGACCAGCGGATAGGGAAACAGCAACTCGACCGAGAACGCCGCGACACTGAAGCACACCAGCGTCACCGCCAGGGCGTTGAGGCGACCTTGCCAACTGTCGTCGGTCTCGGCCAGGGCGCTGGCGATGACTCCGAGGAACAACGGGATCAGGAGCTTCATCTCGTTCTGGAACCAGCACAGGGTCATGATGCCGGTCAGGGCGATAAACACCCGAACGCTATAGCTGAATTTGTCCAGCGCCCAGAGACGGCGCAGGGACTGGTTGAACGAGGTGGATGCCATGAAGGTGAGAGAGCCTGCCAAGCGATTGATCTGAATGATGGGTAGACGGGCGGCATTACAATGGCGCCACATCGTCTACAGCAAAATTTGTTCCGTGATCAGCGATTGTCCCAAGGATCAGGCGAATTGCGCCGCCGCATAGCCCGAGGCCCAGGCCCACTGGAAATTGAAGCCGCCCAGGTGGCCGCTGACGTCCAGCACTTCACCGATAAAATACAGCCCCGGGCTTTTCAGCGATTCCATGGTTTTCGACGACACTTCCCGGGTGTCGACACCGCCCAGGGTCACTTCGGCGGTGCGATAACCTTCGGTGCCGGCCGGGACCAGTCGCCAGTCGCCGAGCTTCTGCGCGACCTCGGCCAACTCCGCCGGGGTGTACTGCTTCATCGGTTTGGAGACGAACCAGTGGTCCGCCAGCAGGTTGGCCATCTTCTTGGTGAACAACTCGCCCAGCAGGGTCTTCAGCTCGCTGTTGGGCCGTTCGGCCTGTTGCTGTTGCAGCCAGTCCAGCGCGTCGTGGTCCGGCAGCAGGTTGATATGCAACGTATCGCCGGGATTCCAGAACGAGGAAATCTGCAGGATCGCCGGGCCGCTGAGGCCCCGGTGGGTGAACAGGATATTTTCCCGGAAGCTCTGCTCGTTGCAGCTCACCAGGCAATCCACCGAGGTCCCGGACAGCTCGGTGCAGAGGGCCTTGAGTTGATCGGTAATGGTGAACGGCACCAGCCCGGCGCGGGTCGGTAACACCTGGTGGCCGAACTGCTTGGCCACCTGATAACCGAAGCCGGTGGCGCCCAGGGTCGGGATCGACAGGCCGCCGGTGGCGATCACCAGGGATTGGCAGGTGATCTGGCCAAGGGTGGTTTGCAGCAGGTAGCCGCTTTCCAGCTTTTCGATGTGCTGGATGGCGGTGTCCAGGTGCAGGCTGACGCCGGCCTGGTCGCACTCGTCGAGGAGCATCCCGAGGATGTCGCTGGACTTGTTGTCGCAGAACAGCTGGCCGAGTTTTTTCTCGTGGTAGGGCACGCCGTGCTTGGCCACCATCGCGATGAAATCCCACTGGGTATAGCGGGCCAGGGCCGACTTGCAGAAGTGCGGGTTCTGCGAGAGAAAGTTGCCGGGTTCGCTGTACATATTGGTGAAATTGCAGCGACCGCCGCCGGACATCAGGATTTTCTTGCCAGCCTTGTTGGCGTGGTCGATCAGCATCACCTGACGCCCGCGGGCGGCGGCGGTAAAGGCGCACATCAAGCCGGCGGCACCGGCGCCGATGATCACAACTTCAGTAACGGGCACAACGATGTCCTCGGAAGGCGATTAGGATAATGCGGTCTTGAAAACACTGCGGATAGGGTAACGTGATCTTGAAAACACCACGAAACCTTGTAGGAGCAGGGCTTGCCCGCGAAGGGGCCGGTGTGGGCTATCCGAAAGATCAGGTTGATAATACTGACGTCTTCGCGGGCAAGCCCTGCTCCTACAGGTTTCCGCTGTTTGCGCGAGCAAGGCCAGCCGATCCATGGTGGGGACCGAGCTGGCCCTCGATATTCAGAGAATCCGCACGCGCAGCGAGCGGCCCTTGATCTTGCCGTCGTTCAGGCGCTGCAAGGCCTGCTTGGCGACGCCACGCTCCACCGCCACGTAGGCCTGGAAGTCGAAAATCGCGATCTTGCCGACCTGGGCACCGGGAATCCCGGCGTCGCCGGTCAGGGCACCGAGGATGTCGCCCGGACGGACCTTGTCCTTGCGCCCGGCAGCGATGCACAGGGTGCTCATGGCCGGCAGCAGCGGGCTGCCGCCCTGGGACTTGAGGTTGTCGAGCTGGTCCCAGTTCAACGGCGACTTCTGCACTTCCTCGATGGCCCGCGCGCGCAGGCTTTCGGACGGCGCCACCAGGCTGATCGCCAGGCCGGTCTCGCCCGCCCGCCCGGTACGGCCGACACGGTGGATATGCATCTCCGAATCACGGGCCAGTTCGACGTTGATCACCATGTCCAGGGCATCGATATCCAGGCCGCGGGCCGCCACATCGGTGGCCACCAGCACCGAGATACTGCGGTTGGCGAACATCGCCAGGACCTGGTCGCGGTCGCGCTGTTCCAGGTCACCGTGCAGGGCCACGGCGGACACGCCCTTGGCGGTCAGGTGGTCGACGGTTTCCTGGACCTGCTGCTTGGTGAAGCAGAACGCCACGCAGGACTCAGGACGGAAATGGTTGAGCACCTTGACCACGGCTTCCATACGCTCTTCCGGGGAGATCTCGTAGAAGCGCTGCTCGATCTGGCTGTCGGCATGCATCGCCTCGGCCTTGACCTGCTGCGGGTTGCGCATGAACTTGGAGGCCAGCTGCTTGATGCTCACCGGATAGGTGGCGGAGAACAGCAGGGTCTGCCGACGTTCCGGGAGCTGGGCAATGATTTCCTCGATGGCGTCGTAGAAACCCATGTCGAGCATGCGATCGGCTTCGTCGAGGACCAGGGTGTTGAGGCCGTGCAGGACCAGCGAGCCCTTGCGCAGGTGCTGCTGGATACGCCCCGGGGTGCCGACGATGATGTGGGTGCCGTGTTCCAGGGAGGCGATCTGCGGTCCGAGGGACACGCCGCCGCAGAGGGTCAGCACCTTGATATTGTCTTCGGCGCGGGCCAGGCGACGGATTTCCTTGGCGACCTGGTCGGCCAGCTCGCGGGTGGGGCAGATCACCAGCGCCTGGCAGCCGAAGAAGCGCGGGTTGATCGGGTTCAGCAGGCCGATGCCGAAGGCGGCGGTCTTGCCGCTGCCGGTCTTGGCCTGGGCGATCAGGTCCATGCCCTTGAGGATCACCGGCAAGCTTTGCGCCTGGATCGGCGTCATCTGGGCATAACCGAGGGAGTCGAGGTTAGCCAGCATGGCGGCGGACAGTGGCAAAGAGTTAAACGCGGTGGCGATGGTGGTCACGGGACTGGCCTGCAAAACAAAATGTCGCGCAGTGTATCAGTCCCGGCTGGCGGCGCCGCAAATTCTGGACGAAAAGTAGCCAAATACTGCCCGTACATCTTCTTTGCCAGTAGGCGCAGAGCCTATGACCGCCGCAGAACCTGTAGGAGCTGGGCTTGCCCGCGAAGCTTTTAGCGATCTCACGGCCCCTTCAGGTGGGGCGTCCCGACAAGCCCTGCTCCTACAGGATCCGTGGTGTTTTCAATGTCCCATTAGTGCTCGATATGCTGCTCCTGAACCACCCTGGCCCGCCGCCCGTCCTGGGGTGAAAGCTGCAGGAAAATCGTCGCCGCCAGCATCGCCATGATGCCCACGGTGAGGAAGGTCAGTTGGAAGGCGCCGAGCACCGTCTCCACGCCATCGTTGCCGACCGCGGCGGTAAAGCCACCGAGCAGGGCACCGGCGCACGCCACCCCGAGGCTCAGGGACAATTGCGCCACCACCGACAGCAGGCTGTTGCCGCTGCTGGCGGACTTGTCGTCAAGATCGATCAGGGTCACGGTGTTCATCGCCGTGAACTGCAGCGAGTTGATCGCCCCGGCAATCGCCAGCATGGCCAGCAACAAGGGGTAAGGCGTCTGCTCGGTGACCAGGCCCATGACCGCGAGCATGATGCCCAGGGCCAGGGTGTTGCCGGTGAGCACGATGCGATAACCCAGGCGCTCGATCAGCGGCCGGGCGATCGACTTGGCGAACATCGCCGCCGCCGCCAGGGGTAGCATGCTCATCCCGGCCTGGGACGGCGAGTAACCCAGGGCCACTTGCAGCAGCAACGGCACCAGGAACGGCAGGGCGCCGCTGCCCAGGCGGGCGAACAGATTGCCGAGGATGCCCACGGCAAAGGTCCGGGTCTTGAACAAGGACGGCGCGAACAAGGGATTATCGATATGCCCGGCCCGCAGCCAATACGCCGCCAGGCACGCGAGGCCGGCGAACAGCAGCAACATCACCCGCAGGTGCGGCAGTTGCAGCTCGCCCAGGCCCTCCATGGCGATGGTGATCAGCAGCATCGCCGCGCCGAACAACAGGAAGCCGATGCCGTCGAAGCGCGTGCGCTCGCTGCCGCGCAGGTCCGGGATGAACTTCCACACCGCATAGCAGCCGAGCAGGCCCACCGGCAGGTTGATCAAAAAAATCCAGTGCCAGGTCAGGTACTGCACCATCCAGCCGCCCATGGTCGGGCCGATCAACGGGCCGAGCAGGCCGGGGATGGTGATGAAGCCCATGATCCGCACCAGCTCCGAACGCGGGTAGGCCCGCAGCACCACCAGCCGGCCGACCGGTAGCATCAACGAACCGCCGAGGCCCTGGATGATCCGCGCGCCCACCAGCATGTTAAGCGAGCTCGACAGGGCGCAGAGCAGGGAGCCGATGCTGAACAGCAGGATCGCGCTGAAGAAGATGCGTTTAGTGCCGAAGCGGTCGGAAACCCATCCCGAGGCCGGGATCAGCAGGGCCACGGTGAGCATGTAGGCGATCACCACGCCCTGCATGCGCAGGGGGTTTTCCGCCAGGTCGAGGGCCATGGCGGGCAGTGCGGTGTTGAGGATGGTCCCGTCGAGGGACTGCATGAAGAAGGCAATGGCTACCACCCACGGTAGCCAGCGAGCGGTCGTTACGTCGAGTGGGGCACGATCAGGCATGGGCGGCTCTGTTTGTTAGCTGGCTACGTAGTTGCAGTATGCCTGATCGGTCAGGAACGGTGTAGGCGCGTGCTCGTTGCCGGAGATCTTGAACACACCCGCCACCTGTAGGAGCCGGCTTGCTGGCGATGAACGATGACGCGGTGTGCCTGATGGACCGCGTCGCCTGGATCGCCAGCAAGCCGGCTCCTACAGGACGCGATGCTATCCGGGCGACAGCAGAAACCCCAGCAAAGCCTGATGCACCGCGTTGGCGGCCTGGCGTGATTCCAGGTCGAGCAGGTGGCCGGTGTCTTCGGCGACGGAGAAACTGCTGCGGGGGATATATTCCTGGAACACCCGCGCACCTGCGGCCGGGGTGTAGATGTCCTTGGCGCCATTGATGAAATGCACCGGGCTCTGGATCGTGGACAAGGCCCGCAGGTAATTACCGTCGCCAAGCTGCAGCACCTGGTCGATATGAAAGCGCGCCTGGCGGTATTCGGTGCTGGGCATCGAGGACAGGTGCTGGTGGTTGGTGGCCTTGAGGCGTGGTGGCAGGAAGTGGCCGACGGTGTCGTTGAGCAGGTGGCCGATGGCGGATTTGTCGTCCACCGCGATCAGTTCGTGGACGCGCTGCACATACGCCCGCATCGGTGGATTCAGGTCGGGCGCCAGGGCCATCACCACCGAGCTTTCGATGGTCGGCGGGTGCCGGGTCAGGGCCAGCAGGGTGGAAATGCCGCCCCACGAGGCGGACACCAGGTGATTGACCTCGAAGCGCTGCACCAGGGCCAGGAGGATCTCCACCTCGTCGTCCTTGGTCACCAACCCCGGATCGGGATTGTAGGGTTGTGAGCGCCCGGCAAAGGGCAGGTCGAACAGCACCACGTTGAAGTGTTCGGCCAGGCACTTGCTGGTACGGGTGAAAGAGCTGGTGGTGGCCAGGGCACCGTTGACCAGCAGGACCGTCTTGCGCCGGGGATCGTCGCCGATACGTTCGACATGGATGTTGAAGTGCCGGTACAGGTTGTTGATGACAAAGCTTCCATGATTCATATCAAGCTCCAGCAAAGCACTTTCGGGGGATGAAAGAGGTGCGGCGTTGAGTAAGGAAATCGCGGGTCGAGTCTGGTTTCTCTGGGTGTTGCCGTATGAGGGTGGCGTTTTGATAGTGTGAAAAAAACAGAGGGATATATAGCGCGCCGGGCGGCGTCAGGGCAACTGACTGAACGGATAGGTATGCGGGTGTTTCGGTCAGAGATCTTGTGACCGCCGCGGACCTGTAGGAGCAGGGCTTGCCCGCGAATAGGCCCTTGAGAGCGCTAAAAGCTTCGCGGGCAAGCCCTGCTCCTATAGGTTTTGCGGTGTCCGTGAGAACGGACTCCAGGTTTACAGGGTCAGGGTCAACTTGCTGATCAACGCCCCCGGCAGCAGGTTCGACGCGGTCTGTCGCTGGTCGTAGGTGCTCGCCGACAGCAGCAGCTCGCGTTCCTGGGTCAGGGCTTCCAACTGGCTGCCCAACAGGCTGTAGACACTGTCATCGAAGCGCATGGTGCTGACCGGCGCCTGGATCTCGCCGTTCTCCACCCAGAAGGTGGCGAAGCGGGTCATGCCGGTCATCCGCGCCGCCGGTTGGTCCGAGTAGTTCAGGTACCACAGGTTGCTGATATACAAGCCGGTGCCCAGTCGCTTGAGAATATCGGCCTGGGCCAGTTGCCCGGCGCGCATCTGCAAGGCACCGGGATACTCGCCGCCGCTGGCACCGTTGGTGGTCAGCCCGTACTCGGCGGCACTGCGGGAGTTGATCAACTGCTGGTCCGCCGCGCCCGCGGCCACCAACGACACGTCGCCACGGGGATAGCCTTCGTTGGAAAACGCCGGGCTCAACGAACCACTGATCTGCTCGCTGAGCCAGACGCTGGGACTGAAGCTGGCCTCGCCCGCGTAAAGCTTCTGCAGCGGGCTGTGCTTGCTGCCGATGGCCTGGGCCGAGAAGCCGCCCCAACTGAGCATGCCCATGACTTCTTCCAGCGCCGCCGGTGCCAGGTAGGCGCGATACTCGCCCGGCGCCAAGGTGCGCAACGGTCGGCCGAGAAACTCGAGTTGCTCACGGGCCTGCTGGAAGCGCCGGGCAAAGCCGTCGCTGTTCCAGTCATGGCCGGCGTAGCTGGCTTTCACCGCCTGGCCGTTTTCGTGGAACAGGCTCCAGTCGAAGTTGAAACTATTGGCCTGGTGCCAGCCAAAGGCCCCGTCGGAACTGGCAAAGCCCCGGCTGATGGGACCGGCGGCGTAGAACCCGACCAGGTCCAGGCCGACCGAGGCGCGGCTGATTTCCTCCAGTACTCGCGCCGTTTCCGGCAACGGATGGCTCTGCACGTTCTGGCTTTGCCAGGCGTTGTGGTTGAGCAGCAGGTACGGGTCCGCCGGCAACAGCGGGAGGATTTCGCGCAGTTGTTGCAGACCGTCCGCCAGGCGCTGACGGTCCGGCTCAGGTTCGCCGGAGAGGGTGATCTGCAAGTCGGCGTGGCGACCGTCGTCGATCAGCTTGAAGCTCAAGCTGGCCTGTTGCACCTGCCCGGCCTGGCGCACCCGGCCCTGATTGAAACGGATAAAGTCCGACGACTCGGCGGCATAACCCAGGGTGAAACGTTCCGTGGCGTGCAGTTGTTTCTGCAAACCCTCGACCAGCGCGCGGAAGTGTTCGACCTGACTCAGTGAAGTACTCATCAGGCATCTCCTCCAAACACATCGACATTGCTGAAGACACAGGCGGGCGAGGCATGCCCGACGCGGATCACCTGGTTCGGCTCGCCCTTGCCGCAATTCGGCGTGCCCAGGACCTGGAAGGTCTCGGCGTTGCCGACGGCGCTGAGATTGCGCCAGAACTGTGCGGAAATTGCCCGGTAGTTGGGATTTTTCACCACGCCCTTGAGCTCGCCATTTTCTATCAGCTGGCCCCATTCGCAGCCGAACTGGAATTTGTTGCGGGCATCGTCGATGGACCAGGAACGGTTGGTGGACATCAGGATGCCTTTCTCGATACCGCCGACCAGTTGGGCGAAGGACTGGTCGCCCGGTTCGATATTGAGGTTGGCCATGCGGTCGATGGGCGCGCGGTTCCAGCTGCAGGCGCGGCTGTTGGCGACGCCGTCGAGGCCGGAGCGGAACTGTGACAGCGCGCCGCCCAGTGGACGCAGCAGGCGGCCTTCGCGAATCAGGAACTCCTTGCGGGCCGGGGTGCCGTCGTCGTCATGGCCGTAGCTGGCCAGTTGCTGCGCGATGGTCGGATCGAAGGTCACGTTGAGCAGCGCCGAGCCATATTGCAGGCTGCCGAAGTCGCTGGCCTTGACGAAGCTGGTGCCGGCGTAATTGCGTTCGTCGCCGAGGATGCGGTCCAGTTCCAGCGGGTGGCCGATGGATTCGTGGATCTGCAGGATCATCTGGTCCGGGGTCAACAGCAGGTCGCGCGGGCCTTGCGGGGTGTTGGGCGCCAGCAGCAATTGCAGGGCCTGGTCGGCGATCCGGGTGCCGGCGCCGATCAGTCCGGAGCGGCCGATGACATCGGCGCTGCCTTGCTGGCCGAAGTTTTCCCGGCCCAGGGTCCGGGTCTGGCTGTCCGCGCCGTCGTAGGCGGTGACGCTCAGGCCCGGGTAGACGAAGCGCAGGGCTTGGCGCAGTTCGGCGCCGGCGTTGTTGAGGTAGATCTGTTCGACCTGGGTCAGGCCGAGACTGACTTCCCAGTTGACCAGCCGCTCGTCCTTGGGCACGGCGGCGGATTCGGCGCCGAGCAGGGCGTAGCAGTCGCTCAGTGACGGGAAGGGCTGGTCGAGCTGGGGCGAGCGGTAATCGGCGCGGTCGCTGGAGACGGCCTGTTGGCGCAGGTCGAGCAGGGCGTGGGGGGCCATCAAGCGGGCGTAGTTTTCGGCACGTTCGAGGGCGCTTTGCAGGCCGGCCTGGGACAGGTCGTTGGTCGCGGCATAGGCTTCGACGCCGTTGACGCGGACGGTCAGCATCGCGCCTTCGTCGAGGCGCAGGCTTGGGGGTTCGGCCACGTTCTTGCGCACCGACAGGTATTGGCCGGATTCGCGCACGTAACGCAGCGAGAAGAATTCAGCGCCCGTGCGCAAGCCGGCGAACCGTTGCTTGAGCTGGGGGTGGAAGTCGAACATGGGGAACCTCCTTGTGCGGGGTGTTCGGGAGGGCCTCTTCGCGGGCAAGCCCTGCTCCTACAGGGTAGTGTCGTACACAAGTGTTGTGAACGACGAAAAACTGTAGGAGCAGGGCTTGCCCGCGAAGCTCTTGAGGCTGTTGACCTTAGAGCGGACAGCCCTTGGCGCGCAGGATCGCGTCGAAGCGGTCCGGGTCCAGGGTGCCGGCTTCAATCGCCGCCAGTGTAGCTTTTTCCCGCGCCAGCAGGTCGTGGCAGCGGATCAGCAGTTCCGGCAGTTCGGAGCGGGCCGCGGCGACAACGCCGTCACCGTCGCCGATCATCAGGTCGCCCGGGGTCACCAGCATGCCGGCACAGGAAATCGGTACGTTGATCTCGCCACCGCCGTCGGTGCTCGGGCCACGGTGCACGCCGCCGATGGCGTAGGCCGGCAGTTCGCCGGTCTGCCATTCGTCGAGGTCGCGCAGGGCGCCGTTGATCACCACGCCGACGATACCGGCCTTGAGGGCCATGGCGCGCATGATGCCGCCGAACACGGCGCGGGTCAGGTCGGCGCTGCCGTCGATCACCAGTACATCGCCAGGGCGGGCCATCTGCATGGCCTTGAGGATCATCAGGTTGTCGCCCGGGCGCACGCGTACGGTCAGGGCATTGCCGAGCATCGGGGTGTTGCCGTGGAACGGTCGCAGGCCCAGTCCACCGACGTTACGACCGAGGCAGTCGCTGACCGCGGCGGCCGGGATCTTGCTGAATTCCGTCAGCCACTTGGGGTCCATGGGCTCGGGGTTGGGATTGATCAGGTAGCCGGTGGGCCATTTGCTCGAAGATACGACATCAAACATGGGAAAGCCTCGTGGCCAGCAATGTGGCGGCGTGTCGAATTGGGGCGGGGGTGAAACGTTTGCGCGCCATTAGATTAGGCCTGCGCGGGGGGTAGGAGCAAGGGTAGGGCGGTGTGGGGATTGTTTACGTTATGTGGTGGGAGATTGATGTTGCCTGAACTGACGCATTCGCGGGCAAGCCCTGCTCCTACAAGGTGGTGGCGTACACAAATTCTGTGAACGACAAAAAACTGTAGGAGCAGGGCTTGCCCGCGAAGCTTTTCAGCGGTTACTACGCGGTACGGCTCACTTCACGCAGTGGCTTGCCACGCACCGGTGCTTCGCCGGCCACATAGTAGTCGGCCTTGCTGCGCGGCAGTGGCTGGCGGCCACGGATCTTGTCGGCGATTTTCTCGGCGATCATGATCGTCGGCGCGTTCAGGTTGCCGGTGGTGATGATCGGCATGATCGACGCGTCGACCACCCGCAGCCCCTGCATGCCATGCACGCGGCCCTGGCTGTCGACCACCGCCATCTCGTCGGTGCCCATCTTGCACGAGCAGGACGGGTGGAACGCGGTCTCGGCGTGCTCGCGGACAAACTGGTCCAGTTGCTCGTCGGTCTGCACCTCGATCCCCGGGCTGATTTCACGCCCACGGTAAATATCCAAAGCCGGCTGTTGCATGATTTCCCGGGTCAGGCGGATGCCGTCGCGGAATTCCTGCCAGTCCTGCTCGGTGGCCATGTAGTTGAACAGGATGCTCGGGTGCTGGCGCGGGTCCTTGGACTTGGCCTGCACCCGACCGCGGCTCGGCGAACGCATGGAACCCATGTGCGCCTGGAAGCCGTGTTCTTTCACGCCGTTGCTGCCGTTGTAGTTGATCGCCACCGGCAGGAAGTGGTACTGGATATTCGGCCACTCGAATTCCGGGCGGGTGCGAATGAAACCGCCGGCTTCGAACTGGTTGCTGGCGCCGATGCCGGTGCCGTTGAACAGCCATTCGGCACCGATGGCCGGTTGGTTCCACCACAGCAGCGACGGGTACAGCGAGACCGGCTGGGTGCAGGCGTATTGCAGGTACAGCTCCAGGTGGTCCTGGAGGTTTTCACCGACGCCGGGCAGGTCGTGGACCACCGGGATGTCCAGGCTTTGCAGGAGCTTGGCCGGGCCGACGCCGGAGCGCTGGAGAATCTGCGGCGAGGCGATGGCGCCGCTGCACAGCAGGACTTCCTTGCGCGCGCGGACTTCGACCGGTTCTTCGGCCGAACCCAGCAGGTAACGCACGCCGACCGCACGCTTGTCTTCGAACAGAATCTTGTCGGTCAGGGCGTGGGTGACGATGGTCAGGGTCGAGCGCTGCTTGGCCGTGTCCAGGTAACCACGGGCGGTGCTGGCGCGACGGCCCTTGGGCGTGACGGTGCGGTCCATCGGACCGAAACCTTCCTGCTGGTAGCCGTTGAGGTCGACGGTACGCGGGTAACCGGCCTGCACGCCGGCTTCGACCATGGCGTGGAACAGCGGGTTGTTGCCGGCCTTGGGCGTGGTCACGCTGACCGGGCCTTCGCCGCCGTGATAGTCGTTTGGACCGATGTCACGGGTTTCGGCCTTGCGGAAATACGGCAGGCAGTCGAGGTAGGCCCAGTCTTCCAGGCCGGGCAGCTTGGCCCAACCGTCGTAGTCCAGGGCGTTGCCACGGATGTAGCACATGCCGTTGATCAGCGAGGAGCCGCCGAGGCCCTTGCCGCGACCGCATTCCATCCGGCGACCGTCCATATGCGGTTCCGGATCGGTTTCGTAGGCCCAGTTGTAGCGCCGGCCTTGCAGCGGGAAGGCCAGGGCGGCGGGCATCTGGGTGCGAAAGTCGAAGCGGTAGTCGGGACCGCCCGCTTCGAGCAGCAGGACCGTGACGCCAGCGTCTTCGGTCAGGCGGGCGGCCAGGGTGTTACCGGCGGAGCCGGCACCGATGATGATGTAATCGAATTCTTGGGACATGAAATGCAGCCCTCGTTGAAGTGGGTCGGGGCGGGGCGTCTCAGGACGAGTGCCTTGCACTCGATTCGCGGGCAA
>NZ_JACAQA010000008.1:31193-48879 GCF_013385425.1 Pseudomonas gingeri
CGGGCAATACAAGACTCGGGTCTTAGAACACCGAGGCGTAGTCACCCAACTCGACCTGTACCGATTTGATCCGGGTGAAGTTGTTCAGCGAGCTGATGCCGTTTTCACGGCCGACACCCGACTGCTTGTAGCCGCCGACCGGCATCTTGGCGTCGGACTCGCCCCAGGCGTTGATCCAGCAGATACCGGCTTCCAGTTGATGAATCACGCGGTGGGCGCGGTTCAGGTCGCGGGTCACCACCCCGGCGGCCAGGCCGAAGTCGGTGTCGTTGGCGCGGCGGATCACTTCTTCTTCGGTTTCGTAGCTGAGGATGCTCATCACCGGGCCAAAGATTTCTTCGCGGACGATGGTCATGTCATCGCTGCAATCGGTGAACACGGTCGGCGCGACAAAGGCGCCCTTGGCGAACTCACCGGCGCTCAGGCGTTCGCCGCCGCACAGCAGGCGCGCGCCTTCTTCCTTGCCCTTGGCGATGTAGCCCAGCACGCTTTCCATATGGGCGAAGCTGACCAGCGGGCCGAAGTTGGTGTTCTCGTCTTCCGGGTTACCGACGCGAATCCGCGCCACACGCTCGACGATCTTGGCTTCGAACGCAGCTTTCAGATGGCTCGGCACAAACACGCGGGTGCCGTTGGTGCAGACCTGGCCGGAGCTGTAGAAGTTGGCCATCATCGCGGTGTCGGCGGCGCGATCGAGGTCAGCGTCGTCGAAAATGATCAGCGGCGACTTGCCGCCCAGTTCCATGGTCACGTCCTTGAGCGACGAGCTGGAAGCGCTGGCCATGACTTTCTTGCCGGTGTCGGTGCCGCCGGTGAAGGAGACTTTTTCGATACGCGGGTGCTCGGTCATCCAGGTGCCGACTTCACGGCCGCTGCCGGTCAGTACGTTGAACACGCCGTCCGGTACGCCGGCCGCGGTGTAGATCTCGGCCAGTTTCAGGGTGGTCAGCGAAGTGACTTCACTTGGCTTGAAGATCATTGCGTTGCCGGCGGCCAGGGCCGGGGCGGATTTCCACAGGGCGATCTGGATCGGGTAGTTCCATGCACCGATACCGGCCACCACGCCCAGCGGCTCACGACGGGTGTAGACGAACGAGGTGGTGCGCAGCGGAATCTGCTCGCCCTCGATGGCGGGCACCAGGCCTGCGTAGTACTCCAGCACATCGGCACCGGTGACGATGTCGACATAACGGGTTTCCGAGTAAGCCTTGCCGGTGTCGAGGGTTTCCAGGGCGGCCAGTTCGTCGTTGCGCTCACGGAGGATGTCGACGGCGCGACGCAGGATGCGCGAACGCTCCATGGCGGTCATCGCGGCCCAGATTTTCTGGCCCTTCTCGGCACTGACCACGGCCCGCTCGACGTCTTCCTTGGTCGCGCGTTGCACTTTGGCGAGAACTTCACCGTTAGCCGGGTTGATGGCATCGAAAGTGGCATCGCCGCTGGCGTCGGAGTAACCGCCGTCGATGTAGAGTTTTTGCAGTTCGAAACGGGCCATAGTGTCCTCGCAAGTGCATAAGTGGTTGGCGTTAACCGCCAGGTACGCCAGTAAGGCTCTGGCAACACCGGTCGGCAGTCGTTCAGGGGCCGAGCGTTTCCCGGTGCTCTAGCGCTCCTGCTTAGCCAGTTGGAAATCCATGTATTCGTAAGCGATCCGTTGCGCCTGTGCGGTGTCGAAAGCGTCTCCCGACAACGCGCCGCGCAACCACAAACCGTCGATCAACGCGGCCAGCCCGCGTGCGGCGCTGCGGGCTGCGGGCAGCGGCAGGACGCGGCGGAACTGGCAACACAGGTTCGAATACAGACGGTGATCGTTGATCCGCTGCAACCTGTGCAAAGACGGGTGGTGCATGCTGGTGGCCCAGAAGGCCAACCAGGTTTTCATGGCCGGGCCATTGACCTGGCTGGCATCGAAGTTGCCTTCGATAATCACCCGCAGATGGGCCTGCGGGCTGTCGTCTGTCAGCGCCAGGCGACGCGCGGCGACGTTCTCGATCAGGACATTCATCAGGTAGCGCATCGTGGCGGCGATCAGGCCATTCTTGTCCTGAAAATAGTGGCTGATGATGCCATTCGAAACCCCGGCCAAGCGGGCGATCAGCGCAATGCTGGCATCCGCCATCCCGACCTGGTCGACCGCCGTCAACGTCGCGGCGATCAATTGCTGACGGCGTATGGGTTGCATACCGACCTTGGGCATCGTGCACCTCTCCTCAGACCTGTTGGTAGCCAGGAAGCGGCTACCGGCATGGGGACCAGTCTATTTTGTTTTGATTGAACGTTCAATTAACAAAAAACCGAGGTTACGACAAATCACCGTTATCCGGTGGCTCTTCCCCTGCGGTCAGCGGTAAAACGACATTCCGAAAACAAAGACGCCGCGATGCGCTCGCGGCGTTTTTGCATCGGTCTCAACCGAGGTTCTTGCCCAACAGCGCGTGGTACAACTCGCTGTCGCCGAGAATCCCCACCACCTTGTTGTTGTCGTGCAGCACCAGCTTGTGGCCGGTCTGGTAGCGGATCTGCAAGGCATCGCGCATACCGATGTTCGAATCCACCAGGGTCGGCGTACGCCCCAGGCCTTCCACCGCTTGCCCCTGCACCCAGCTTTGCAGGTTCAGGACGGAACCGTTCTGGCGGGCACCCTTGACGGTGTTGCCTTCGGCCAGGTCGATCCACGAATCGCCGCCCGGGTCGAGGCACACCGAACCGTTGACCCGCTTGCAGTTGTCCAGGGTGCGCATCAGGCTGCGCCCGCACAGCACATTGAGCGGATTGGTGTGGGCGACGAAGGTACGCACATATTCGTCCGCCGGGTTGAGCACGATGTCTTCCGGCTTGCTGTACTGGATGATCCGGCCGTCTTTCATGATGGCGATACGGCTGCCCAGCTTCAGGGCTTCATCCAGGTCGTGGCTGACGAACACGATGGTCTTTTGCAGCTTGCGTTGCAGGTCCAGCAGTTCGTCCTGCAAGCCTTGGCGGATCAGCGGGTCGAGGGCCGAAAAGGGTTCGTCCATCAACAGAATGTCGGCGTCCATCGCCAGGGCGCGGGCCAGGCCCACGCGTTGTTGCATACCGCCGGACAGTTCGTCGGGCTTCTTGTTGCGCCATTGTTCCAGACCGACCAGTTGCAGCTTCTCGTCCACCAGTTGGCGGCGTTCCTTTTCAGGACGACCCTGCATCTCGAGGCCGAAGCTGATGTTCTCGCGCACCGTCAGCCAGGGCATCAAGGCGAACTTCTGGAACACCATGGCGATGCGCTTGGTGCGCATCATCTTCAGTTCCGCGTCGGTGCAGTTGGCGATGTCGATCTGCCGGCCTTCATGCTCGACGAACAAGTGGCCACGGCTGACCGTGTTCAAGCCGTTGATGCAGCGCAGCAGGCTGGACTTGCCGGAGCCGGACAGCCCCATCAGCACGCAGATCTCGCCTTTCTCGATTTCCAGGCTGGCGTTTTCCACACCGACGATCTGGCCGGTCTTTTTCAGGATCTCTTCACGCTTGAGGCCTTTGTCCAGCAACGCGAGGGCCTCTCGCGGGTTCTTGGAGAAGATGACGTCTACCTTGTCGAAGCGAATGATGCTCATGCGTCACCCCTTACCTGTGCGTCGGGTTGTTTGCAGATACGGTCGAGCATGATTGCCAGCAATACGATCGCCAGGCCGGCTTCGAAGCCGAGGGCGATATCAGCGGTGTTCAGTGCGTTGACCACGGGTTTGCCCAAGCCATCGGCACCCACCAGCGCGGCGATCACCACCATCGACAACGACAGCATGATGCACTGGGTGACACCGGCGGCGATGCTCGGCATGGCGTGGGGCAGTTCAATCCGTGAGAGCAGTTGACGGCGCGAGCAGCCGAAGGCCTTGCCGGCGTCCATCAGTTCTTGCGGTACATCCTGGATACCCAGGTAGGTCAGGCGGATGGGCGCGGCAATCGCGAACACCACCGTGGAGATCAGACCGGGGACGACACCCAGACCGAACAGGGTCAGGGTTGGAATGAGGTACACGAAGGTCGGTACGGTCTGCATCAGGTCGAGGACCGGACGCATCAGGGTGTAGAACATCGGCTTGTGCGCGGCAACGATGCCCAGCGGCACGCCGATCACTACGCAGACCAGGGTGGCGAACATCACCTGGGCCAGGGTTTCCATGGTTTCCTGCCAGTATCCCAGGTTGAGGATCAGCAGGAAGGAGGCGATCACGAAGGCGGTCAGCCCCCATTTGCGCTGGATCAGGTGGGCGATCGCCGCGATCAGCGCGATCAATGCCAGCGGATTGAACCAGGCCAGCGCGAAGGTCACGCCGTGGATCATCGCTTCCAGCGTCGAGGCGATGAAATCGAAGTAGTTGGCACCGTGCTTCGTCAACCATTCGACGAACGCCGCGATGTACTGGCCCAGGGGGATTTTATGTTCAGTCAGCATGGTATTGAACGTCCACATGCGGGGAAATAAATGCCAGTCCAGGCGGGCGAACCCGCCCGGACATGGCGGTTATTGCGCGAGCTTGGCTTTCACGGCTTCCAGGCCTGGTTTACCGTCAATGGTGGTCACGCCCGCCAGCCAGGTGGTCAACACCTGTGGGTTCTTCTGCAGCCACGCCTTGGCAGCGGCTTCAGGCTTCATCTTGTCGTCGAGGATGTTGCCCATCAACGAGCTTTCCATGTCGACGGTGAACTCGAGGTTCTTCAGCAGTTGGCCGACGTTGCTGCATTCCTGGGTGTAACCCTTGCGGGTATTGGTCAGGACGGTCGCGGCGCCGAAGTCCGGGCCGAAGTAGTCGTCACCACCGGTCAGGTATTCGATCTTGAAGCGCTTGTTCATCGGGTGTGGCGCCCAGCCGAGGAAGACCACGGCGGTGCCGCGTTTCTGCGCACGGTCGACCTGCGAGAGCATGCCGGCTTCGCTGGATTCGACGACCTTGAAGCCGGCGTCTTTCAGGCCGAAGGCGTTCTTGTCGATCATGCTCTGGATCAGGCGGTTGCCGTCGTTGCCCGGCTCGATACCGTAGATCTTGCCGTCCAGTTCCTTTTTGAACTTGGCGATATCGGCGAAGTCATGCAGGCCCTTGTCGTACAGCGCCTGGGGCACGGCGAGGGTGTACTTGGCGCCTTTCAGGTTGGTACGCACGGTTTCCACGGTGCCGGCATCACGGTAGGCCTTGATGTCGTTTTCCATGGTCGGCATCCAGTTGCCGAGGAACACGTCCATGTTCTTGCCGTCGGCCAGGGACTTGTAGGTCACCGGCACGGAAATCATCGTGGTCTTGGTTTTGTAGCCCAGGGCGTCAAGTACCACGCTGGTGGTGGCGGTGGTGGCGGTGATGTCCGTCCAACCGACATCCGAGAAGTTAACGGTACTGCACTGTGCTGGCTCTGCGGCTTGGGCCAGCATCGGCAGACTCAGCATGGCGGCCAACAACAACGACGGGGAACCTTTCATGGGGTGGACTCCTGGATGTTTATTTTTGGCAGTGGTCCGACTGGACGATCGCGCTTAGTTATTTTGTGTTGCGGTTGTAGGCGCTGAGGACGGCTCTACCCCGGTGCCTTGCAATCGAGTCGAGACTGATCATGTACCAGCCTAAATCTGTCGCCTACAGGGTGCGTCGTATCCAGTACAGGGAGGGTCGCTTCCAGTGTCGGTGAGGTCGTTTACAGCTTTTTTCCGGCCTTTTTTCCCCTCTGCGCCGCAAAAAAACGCCGGAAATTACCTGTGCGCGGACGCTGGCGTTGCTGGGCATGGTTGCGTCGGTGTGAGACGTCGTGTGGGCTTTCAAAAGGCTGATGATGCTTTATCCCGGCGGATTGCGATGCTTGAGCGTAGCAGCTTCGCCACCGGACGCTCAGGCGTCTGGAACAGGCACTCAGAGGACTTCGCAACAATGGCAATCAGCGTGTTTGACCTGTTCAAGATCGGCATCGGCCCTTCCAGCTCCCATACCGTGGGGCCCATGCGCGCCGCGGCGTTGTTCGTCCAGGGGCTGCGTGAGCGGGGGGAGCTTGCGCAGGTGACGCGGGTTGAAGTGCAGCTTTACGGTTCGCTGTCGGCCACCGGCATCGGTCATGGCAGCGACAACGCGGTGATCATGGGCCTGATGGGCGAATGGCCGGATGCGATTGATCCGTCGCAGATCGGCCTGCGCATCGCCACCTTGCGTGAAACCGACACCTTGCTGCTGGATAACCGCCTGGCGATTCCGTTTGTCTGGGCGCGGGACATGCGCCTGATCGACGAGAACCTGGCCTTCCACCCCAATGCCATGACCCTGGTCGCTTTCGGCGAAGAAGGTAAAGAACGGCATCGCGATACCTACTACTCGGTGGGCGGCGGTTTTGTCGTCGACCAGGCCCAGGCGGAAAGCGGCGTGGCGGACATGGACCGCACGGTGCTGCCGTATGATTTTTCCAGCGCGGTGGAATTGCTCGAGTTGTGTCAGCGACATGGCCTGAGCGTTGCCGAGCTGATGCTGGCCAATGAAAAGGTCTGGCGGGGTGAGGACGAGATTCGCAGTGGCCTGATGAAACTCTGGCGGGCCATGCAGGATTGTGTGGAGCAGGGCCTCAAGCACGAAGGCATCCTGCCTGGCGGTTTGAATGTGCGTCGGCGCGCGGCCAAGTTGCACCGCAGCCTGCAGGAACTGAACAAGCCCAATGTGATCGGCTCGACCTTGAGTGCGATGGAGTGGGTGAACCTGTTCGCCCTGGCGGTCAACGAAGAGAACGCGGCGGGCGGGCGCATGGTGACGGCGCCGACCAATGGCGCGGCGGGTATTATCCCGGCGGTACTGCATTACTTCATGAAGTTCAGCGAGGTGGTGACCGACGCCAATGTCGTCGACTATTTCCTCGCGGCGGCGGCGGTGGGCATCCTGTGCAAGAAGAACGCCTCGATCTCGGGAGCCGAGGTCGGTTGCCAGGGTGAAGTGGGTTCGGCTTGCGCCATGGCGGCGGCGGGGTTGGCGCAGGTGCTTGGGGCGACGCCGGAGCAGTTGTGCAACGCGGCGGAAATCGGTCTGGAGCACAATCTGGGGCTGACTTGCGATCCTGTCGGCGGGTTGGTGCAGGTGCCGTGCATCGAGCGTAATGCGATTGCCGCGGTGAAAGCGATCAACGCCGCGCAGATGGCTTTGCGCGGCGACGGTCAGCACTTTATTTCGCTGGATCGGGTGATCCGCACCATGCGCGATACCGGGGCCGATATGCATGACAAATATAAAGAGACTTCGCGGGGTGGGTTGGCGGTCAGTGCCGTGGAGTGCTGATCCAGGGGATGTAGTGATTGTGCCGGCCCTTTCGCGGCGGTGCGGCGATCCGACAAGCCCTGCTCCTACAGGGTGGTGGCGTACACAAGTTCTGTGAACGACGAAAAACTGTAGGAGCAGGGCTTGCCCGCGAAGACGTCAGCCCAGGCAACATAGAATAAAACCTGTGCACAAATCGCCCATTCACCCCAAGGCGCGCCACCTTTTGGCGCGTCGCAAACAGGTAACTGGTAGCCCTTCGCAACACCCGCTTTTCACCCCGTTACCGCCGGTCGACCGTGCTTGCGGTGACACTCCTTCCCGGCGCCGCTCAGCGCCCGGAACACAAGTGCTACCGAAGTGCTCAAGCCCCTTGAGCCTGGCGCTTACAGACCTTTCCCACGCCTTATAACCCGCACTCGTGGCAAGGGCTATATAGACACACCGCGACGTCGTTTTCAGGAGTTATTGAATACCCATTCAACTTTCGGCATGGCAATTGCTCTGTCATTGCAAAGCCCCTCTCCGCGAGAGATCGAGGGCCATAACAAGAGCCTCCGCCTGAGGCCATCACCCGCTTTGTGTGAGGAGATTTCGCGATGACGTCGTTCCAGCCCGGGGCTCAACCCCAGAACCGTGCGCCTCAATCCATCGGCTTCCTGCTGCTGGACAATTTCACGCTCATTTCCCTGGCTTCCGCCGTAGAACCCCTACGGATGGCCAACCAATTGTCCGGCCGCGAGCTGTATCGCTGGACGACCCTGAGCGTCGACGGCGGACAGGTCTGGGCCAGCGACGGCCTGCAGATCACCCCTGATGCCTCCATGCACAAAGCGCCCGCCATGGACACCGTGATTGTCTGCGGCGGCATCGGCATTCAACGCACCGTCACCCGTGAACATGTGTCCTGGTTGCAGAGCCAGGCGCGTCAATCGCGCCGCCTCGGTGCCGTGTGCACCGGCAGTTGGGCCCTGGCCTGCGCCGGGTTGCTCGACGGTTTCGATTGCAGCGTGCACTGGGAATGTCTGGCTTCGATGCAGGAAGCCTTCCCACGCGTGGCCATGAGTACCCGCCTGTTCACCCTCGACCGTAACCGCTTCACCAGCTCCGGCGGCACCGCGCCGCTGGACATGATGTTGCACCTGATCAGCCGTGATCATGGTCGTGAGTTGTCGGCGGCGATTTCGGAGATGTTCGTCTACGAGCGTATCCGTAATGAACAGGATCACCAGCGTGTGCCGCTCAAGCACATGCTCGGCACCAACCAGCCGAAGCTGCAGGAAATCGTCGCGCTGATGGAAGCCAACCTGGAAGAGCCGATCGACCTGGACGAACTGGCGGTGTATGTCGCCGTGTCCCGTCGACAGCTGGAGCGGTTGTTCCAGAAGTACCTGCATTGTTCGCCGTCGCGCTACTACCTGAAACTGCGCTTGATCCGGGCGCGGCAGTTGCTCAAGCAGACGCCGATGTCGATTATCGAAGTGGCGTCGGTGTGCGGGTTTGTTTCGACGCCGCACTTCTCCAAGTGCTACCGCGAGTACTTCGGTATTCCGCCGCGTGACGAGCGTGTGGGTTCCAACACTACGCAGCAGGTGGCGATGATGCCGATTCCGCAGGCGTTGGTATTGGCGCCGTTGTCCGGGCCGATGTCGGCGTTGAGCCAGGCGCGTAATGAGTCGACGTTTGCCAGCGTGAGGCTCTAAGCCCGGGTCGCCTTCATTCGCGGGCAAGCCCTGCTCCTACAGTTTCGCGGCGTGCGCAGCATTGGCGCACGACGCAGGATTGTAGGAGCAGGGCTTGCCCGCGAAGAGGCCTTCAAGATCGCTGAAAGTTTTGCAAACGATGCAGAAAAATCAGCTTGCGGCAGAAAGCTTACAGGGCGGGTCTGTCAGGGCCGCGTCTGCTGATACCGCGCCAGCGCCGGCAACAACTGCTTGTCTATCGCCTGGCGCACGGCCGGCAAGATCGTCGCGCTGCTGGTGTACATATCCTTGACCATCTTGCGCAGCTCATAGGCCCTGGCGTCGTCCAGGCCGCGTACCGCACATTCGCAGGCTTGCTCGGCGGTGGCACCGCTCGGCACTTGCAGGCCGAGGGACTTGAGCTGGCCCAACAGGTCTTCCTGGTCAATCAAATCCGCGTACATCATGGCGCTGGTCCTTGTTCCGATGTGATCGTGCTTCGATTCTGGTAGCCCTGCGCAGTGTCGGCAAGAGCCGATTGCCCGAGTGGCTCTGATACCTATGAACAGGTCGTTTTCGGCTAACTCGCGGGCAGGGCAAGCGAGCACACTGGATACCAGTAGACCTGTCGACGGTTTGGTCACCCTCGGCGCGGGTCTCTGCGGACACACTCTCTCACCCCGATCCTGTCACGGCTTGATCGGGGTTTTTTTTGCCTTGGAAGGTCAGTCTGCTTCCGATGAAAGGCAGCCGCTGTTGGCTGGTGAACTGTTAAGCTATACGTGTATAGCAATTCTTATGAGGGAGTACACAACATGCTCGCCATCCGTCTGCCCGTGGAGATCGAGAGCCGTCTGCAAGCTTTGGCGACCGCGACCGGTCGCACCAAGACATTTTATGCCCGAGAAGCGATCCTCGAACACCTTGATCATCTTGAGGATATCTACCTGGCCGAGCAACGCTTGGCGGATGTTCGGTCTGGCCGAAGTCAAACCGTAACGCTGGAAGAGTTGGAGCGGCAGTATGGCGTGGAAGATTGAGTTTGAATCTTCTGCGGCCAAAGAACTGAGCAAACTCGACCCACAGACGGTACAGCGAATTCTGAAATTTCTCAGAGGGCGCGTGGCGGATCTTGAGGATCCTCGCAGTATTGGCGAGGCCTTGAAGGGTTCCAAGTTGGGAGATTTCTGGAAGTACCGTGTCGGCGACTACCGCATCATCTCGGAGATCCAGGACCAAGTGGTTTGTATCCTGGTCGTGAGGATCGGTAATCGACGTGACGTCTACAAACATTGAAACATTTTCTCAAAAATCCCGGCTCGTACTTGCTTGTACATGGCCGTGTAACGTCTCTATAGTCCCTCCAGTCATTGCCAATTCAATGACTGGACGTCGCGGTCCATTCACGGAGCCATCCAATCACCCTCGCATTGAAGGTGGTTTGTTACCCTTGAAATGGAGCCCTTAATGACGAACTTCCTTGCATTTCAATCCAACACCACCGATACCCCCGTCTTATTCTTCAATCCTGATGCACCCCTGCGCGACCTTTGCGCATTCGCCAGTCGCCGACTGCGTGGTGCCCGCGATCTTTCGCAAACCCTGACCTGTGCCACGATCAATAATCTGGATGAGCAGGATTTCCGGCATGTGCTGGAGGTGATGTATACGTTGCTTGATGACGGTTGTGATGTGTTGGGTGTGGTAGAGCAACGGGTGATGATGTTGGCGGATAAGGCGAGCACTCTTCGCGAGTAAACTTTAATGGCGTCAGCCCAGGGAATTTAAATCTGGATACGATTTTGTAGCGGGCAGACTGTACTTACGGGTTGCGTGACATCGCGTTCAAATCAACCGATGTTATTATTGCTCGCTACTTTCATCTCGCACGGCTGTATCAAATGCAATGGAATGACCTGATCATTGGTGGGCGGACGTTCACGATGAAACACCTGCAGCCGTTCGAGCTGGTGTTTGATATCGCACGACAACAAGTGACGGTAAAGTTCGAGTTTGGCTTTCACTGCTTCACTGATGACAAAGGCCATGGTGAGCGGCTCACGTTCCGTGGTGAACGGCGATATTTTTGCGCTGACCGCTACCATTGCAGTGCTCAGGTCGTCGACTATATACACAGACGCTTTATCGACAGCATTGTTCTGCCATTCTTTGTAGTGAACAGTCAGCGTTATTTTTGTCTGGATCTGCACGATTACGCTATTTTTTTCTCGATCAGCAAACCGGCGGGAACGAGCAACTTACTCAAGGTGCGGATAGTCTCTGCGTACGAAATAGCAACTTGGGGGCGTGGAAATCTCCCCAAGAAGGGTAAGCCCCACAATGTGCGATATATTCTGGAGATGCGGAATGCTGGTAGGTCTGTTTAAAACAGAGCATCCATATTGCTGTTAATATAAGTGCCAGGACTGGCGATTCTGTTATATTTTGCAAACAAAAAACCCCGACGCTTTCGCATCGGGGTCTTTGTGAATCACTTTATCGGCCTATCCTTTCGCGTTTCCGCTTATCCCGCTCACTGGCTGGGAGTGATTTACATCACCGAAATCAACACCCCTTGCTTCCAAGGTTCCGGTCCGTGTCGACGGGAAAAATACTAGCGCTTTGATCGACAAATAGCAATCGCCGCCAAATATCCGTTCAACCGAGATAGTGTGTTCGAACGATCAGCCCTCAGCGCTGCAACACCAATATCCGCGACAACAATTCATCCCTATCGATATAGCAGCCTTGGAAATGCCGGGCCCCGGTGGCCGGGTCGAAGGCATTGCGGGCGTGCAGGGTGCGGCGGTTGTCGAAGCACCACAGTTCACCCGGGTTGAGCCGCTGCATGATCCGGAAGCGCGCTTCGCGGGTCATGGCGATAAAGCGTCGATAGGCGTTGTACAGCACCGGCATCTGTTCTACCGAGGCCTCGAACGGGCCCCGCAGGAAGTTGGCCATGCGGATCTCGCTGACCTGCCCGGTACTGTCCAGCGCAATGACCGGCGCCATGCAGCGGTAGTCGCTGTGCCGGTCCTTGTTGCGGAACTCCACCGGGATCTCGCTCAGGGCGCGGAACGCCGCCGGGTCTTCCCGGCGCAGCGCGTCGGCAATGGCAAAGCCATCGACGAAAATGCTCTCGCCACCCTCGGCATCATTCACCAGGCAATGCAGGAATTGCAGGCCCGGTTGCAGCTCGCGGGTTGGCAGGTCGCTGTGCAACGGCAGGTTGAAGGCGGTATAGGCGTTGCTGTCGGCGTCGGCCTTGGATTGCACGTTGAACAGCACGCCAAAGTTGGTCTGGCGGATAAACGAGATCAGCTTGGCCACCTCCGTTAGCGAACCAGGTTCGGTCGGTACGCCGCGGACTTGGGTCAGGCCGGTGTCGCGCAATGCCAATAACCAATGCAGCAGGGTTTTCGGATCGTCCTTGAGCGCGGCGAATTCGAACACCGGCAACTCCAGGCTACTGGTCCACAGCCGGCTTTTCGGCTTGCCGGCCTGGCGTTCGACCCGCGACTTGTCGTCATAGGCGTGCGCCCGCAGCCAGCCCGGGTCGAAGCGGCTGGCATGGCCGTCCTGCCAGTCGATGCACAGGCAGCCAGTGTTGTCGATGCGGATGGTGGCGGGGGCCAGGCCCTCGGGCACATCGACGATTTCCAGCACCTGTTCGCGGGTCACCGTGTACACGCACTGCGGGCACGGGCAGTTGTCCCGTAGCCACACGTGATGGTACGGACTGATACGCCCGTCCGCCCAGTAGACCTCGATACGATCCGGCAGCGGATGCGCGGCGGTCAGGGCACTGATCAGCGGGTAACTGCGGAAATCGGCAAACGCGGCGGCGGTGTTCACGGTGAGCTCCTCTTCGGGGGATTCTTATTTTTTCGCGGGCAATCCAATCACGCGGCCGATGTATTCGGGGGGCGACAGGTCGCTCTGGCCTTCGATGATGGCTTGCAGTTTTTCCAGCACGGCGTCGGTGAAGGGGGCCGAGCGCGGGCCGGCCAGATCGACGTGGAGCAGCATCTGTTCGTTGCCGGCCAGTTCCTTGTCGCCGCCCACCAGGTGCAGGCTGTGGTAGAGGTGCAGGCGCTTGGCGTCGTGGCCGATGATCTGGGTGCGTACTTCGACCTGGGCGCCGAGTTTGACTTCGTGCAGGTAGTTGAGGTGCAGTTCGAGGGTGAACAACGAGCTGCCGGTGGCTTCGCGGTTGTCGCTGTCCATGCCCAGGCGCAGCATCAGGGCGTCGGTGGCGTAGCTGAAGATCAGCAGGTAGAAGGCGTCGCGCAGATGGCCGTTGTAGTCGACCCAGTCGGGGATGACTTCGGTGGTGTAGGTGGTGAGGGTGGGCATGGTGGGTGTCCGAAGAGGTAAACAGATCACGAATGAGGGGGGGCTGTCAGGCCGTCTTCGCGGGCAAGCCCTGCTCCTACAGTCCAGCGTCGAATGATTTTTTGCGTACGACACAAAACTGTAGGAGCAGGGCTTGCCCGCGAAAGGGTCCGCCCAGACACCGAAAAACTTACTCGCTGAAACTCATGCCATGCTTGGCCTTGGTGGTTTTCACCGCTTCCAGCACCGCCAGCAGACAGTCGTCACGATAGCGTTCCAGGGCCGAGATGCTGTGTTTGCCCAACTGATCGCTGGTCCCGTCAACCACATCATCGATCAGCTTGTCGGTCAGTTCCGGTGCTGGCAGGTAAGTCCAAGGCAGTTGCAATGCGGGACCAAACTGGGCCATGAAGTGCCGCATACCCGCATCGCCACCGGCCAGGGTGTAGGTCAGGAAGGTGCCCATGAACGACCAGCGTAGACCCGCGCCAAAGCGGATCGCATCGTCGATTTCGCCGGTGGTGGCGACGCCGTCGTTGACCAGGTGCAGTGCTTCGCGCCACAGCGCTTCCAGCAGGCGATCGGCGATAAAGCCCGGGACTTCCTTGCGCACGTGCAGTGGGCGCATGCCGAGGGATTCATAGACTTTCATCGCGGCTTGCACGGCTTCGGGGGCGGTGTTCTTGCCGCCGACCACTTCCACCAGCGGCAGCAGGTACACCGGGTTGAACGGGTGACCGACCACGCAGCGCTCCGGATGGGTGGCGCCTTCATAGAATTCGCTGGGCAGCAGGCCCGAGGTGCTGGAGCCGATCAAGGCGTTGGGCTTGGCCGCGGCGCTGATCTTGCCGTGCAGTTCGAGTTTCAGCTCAAGACGTTCCGGGGCACTTTCCTGAATGAAGTCGGCGTCTTTCACGCACTCTTCGATAGTGGCGACAAAACGCAGGCGGTCTTGCGAAGCGCCTGGAGCCAGGCCTTGTTTCTCCAAGGCACCCCAGGCATTGGCGACGCGCTTGCGCAGGGCCGCTTCGGCGCCGGGCGCCGGGTCCCAGGCGATCACATCGAGGCCGTGGGCGAGGGCGCGGGAGACCCAGCCGCTGCCGATGACACCGCTGCCCAGGGCGGCGAAGGTTTTGATTTCGGTGATAAAGCTCATGGCAACTTCCTGCGCAATAGGGTTTTGGCAATACGATCACTTGTAGGAGCAGGGCTTGCCCGCGAAGGGGCCCTCGAAGCCGCCAAAAGCTTCGCGGGCAAGCCCTGCTCCTACAGTTTTGCGGTGTTCTTTGGGAGCAGAGGGGTGTCAGGGGATCAACCGCGTTTGGTCAGCCCCATCTTCACCCGCCCTTCGGCCGGGGTCAGGACGCGGGCACCCAGGCGGCTGAGGATTTCCGAGGCGCGTTCGACCAACTGGCCGTTGGTCGCCAGCACGCCCTTGTCCAGCCACAGGTTGTCTTCCAGGCCGACCCGCACGTTGCCGCCCAGCAGCACCGCTTGCGCCGCCATCGGCATTTGCATGCGGCCGATGCCGAAACCGGCCCACACCGCGCCCGCCGGCAGGTTGTCGACCATGGCCTTCATGGTGGTGGTGTCCGCCGGAGCGCCCCACGGAATGCCCAGGCACAGTTGGAACAATGGGTCGTCCAGCAGGCCTTCCTTGATCAGTTGCTTGGCAAACCACAGGTGACCGGTGTCGAAGATTTCCAGCTCGGCTTTCACACCCAGCTCTTGAATACGTTTGGCGCCAGCGCGCAGTTGCGCCGGGGTGGAGACGTAGATGGTGTCGCCGTCGCCGAAATTCAGGGTGCCGCAGTCCAGGGTGCAGATTTCCGGCAGCAGCGCCTCGACGTGGGCCAGACGGGTCAGTGGGCCCACCAGGTCGGTGTTCGGGCCAAACTCCATCGGGTTTTCGCCGGCACCGATTTCCAGGTCGCCACCCATGCCGGCAGTGAGGTTGACGATGATGTCCACGTCCGCCTCGCGGATACGCTCCATCACTTCGCGATACAGGGCCACGTCGCGGCTGAATTTGCCGGTCTCGGGGTTGCGCACGTGGCAATGCACCACGGTGGCGCCGGCCTTGGCCGCTTCCACGGCAGCCGCCGCGATCTGTTTGGGCGTGACCGGAACGTGAGGGCTTCTGCCGGTCGTGTCGCCAGCACCGGTGAGTGCGCAGGTGATGATGACGTCGTGGTTCATGGTGCGGGTTCCTTACAGGCGTGGTGGTTCACACCGCAGCCATCAGGGGCTGCGGGTGCGATTTTCGGTGATTTACTTGCTGGTCAATTGCAGGTTGTCGGCGGCAGGCTTGCCATCGAAGGTGGTCACACCTTCCAGCCAGCGGGCCTTGTCCTGTGGGTGATCCTTGAGCCACTGCTTGGCTGACTCCAGCGCGTCCTTGTGGTCGAGCAGCGGTTGCATCATGCGGCTCTCGTCGGCGGCGCTGAAGGTCAGGTTGCTCAGCAGCTTGTTCACGTTCGGGCATTGTTCGGCGTAGGTCGGCGCGGTGACGGTCCAGACGGTGGCCATGCCTTCGTTCGGACCCAGGGCGTTTTCGCTGCCGGTGAGGTAGGTCATCTGCACGTTGACGTTCATCGGGTGCGGCGCCCAGCCGAAGAACACCACGGCTTCCTTGCGCCGCACGGCGCGATCCACCGCCGAGAGCATGGCCGCTTCACTGGACTCCACCAGTTGGAACTTGCCCAGGCCGAACTGGTTCTTGGCGATCATTTCCTTGATCTGGGTGTTGGCGCCCGAGCCGGGCTCGATGCCGTAGATCTTGCCGCCCAGCTCTTTCTCGAACTTGGCGATGTCGGCGAAGGTCTTCAGGCCCTTGTCGGCCAGGTAAGTGGGCACGGCCAGGGTGGCGCGGGCGTCCTTGAGGCTCGGTTCGGCCAGGACCTTGACCTGCTTGGCGTCGACGAACGGGGTGATGGTCTGGGTCATCAGCGGGTTCCAGTAGCCCAGGAACATGTCCAGGCGTTGGTCGCGGATGCCGGCGAAGATGATTTGCTGGGAGGCGCTGGTCTGCTTGACCTGGTAGCCCAGGCCATCGAGCAGCACCTGGGTCATGGCACTGGTGGCCATGACATCGGTCCAGTTGACCACGCCGAGGCGAACGTTCTGGCAGGAGGCTTGGTCCGCGGCCATGACCCCTGTGCTCAGGAGCGCGGTACCGGTGAGTGCAAGCGCACAGCGGCTGATCAGTCGTTTCATGATGGTTTCCTCGGCAGGACGTTATTGTGGGGCCCGGTGTCTTCGTGCGCCGGTGATGCCACGTTACGCAGCCCGGCCTTGCTGAAAACGCACAGCGGCGACCGACTCTTGCACAGCAGCGACCTGTGCTCTTGTGGCCGTAGTGCAACTGGCGTATCACGTCGGGAACGCTACCCGTCTTGCGAGCGCGTTCCATGTCCCAGGATTTCTATTTCTTGTTAATGCCGGGTTTTTCGGCGATGGGTTTTATCTCGGCGATCGAGCCCCTGCGGGTGGCCAATCGCTTTCGCGGCGAGCTGTATCGTTGGCATGTATTGAGTGCCGATGGTGGGGCGGTGCTGGCGAGCAATGGCATGTCGGTCAACGCCGATGCGGCGCTGGAGCCGTTGAAGAAGGGGGCGACGTTATTGGTGGTGGCGGGTTTCGAGCCGCTGAAGTTCGCCACTTCGACGTTGGCGCACTGGTTGCGGCGCCTGGACCATGAAGGCGTGACGTTGGGCGGTATCGACACCGGCAGCGTGGTGCTGGCCGAAGCCGGTCTGCTGGAAGGGCACCGGGTGACCCTGCACTGGGAGGCGCTGGAGGCCTTCAAGGAATCTTATCCACAGCTGGAAGTGACCCAGGAACTGTTCGAGATCGATCGCCGGAGGATCACCTGTGCCGGGGGGACTGCGTCCATCGACATGATGCTCGACCTGATCGGCCAGGCCCACGGCCCGGAACTGGCGATCCAGGTGTCCGAGCAGTTCGTGCTGGGGCGTATCCGCCCGCGCAAGGACCACCAGCGCATGCAGATCGCAACGCGCTACGGCATCAGCAACAAGAAGCTGGTGCATGTGGTCGGGGAGATGGAACAGCATATGGAGCCGCCGTTGAGCACGCTGGAGCTGGCGGAGTCGATCAAGGTCACGCGGCGCCAGTTGGAGCGTTTGTTTCGGCTGTATCTGAAGGACACGCCGAGCAATTTCTACCTGGGCTTGCGGTTGGAGAAGGCGCGGCAGTTGTTGCGCCAGACGGACATGAGCGTGCTGGAGGTGAGCATCGCCAGTGGGTTCGAGTCGCCATCATATTTCACCCGCAGCTACCGGGCGCGATTTGCCCAGTGCCCGCGGGAGGATCGGCGCGGGATCAAGGTGTAGGTGGTGTTGCGCGCAGCACCGGGCATGAAGGCCGAACACCACCCTTGTAGGAGCAACTGTCTTGACC
>NZ_JACAQA010000009.1:0-41690 GCF_013385425.1 Pseudomonas gingeri
CCGGGATCAGTTGACCACTACATCCCCATGTGAAAAAGGTCTTGGCCGGTCTTTCTCCTGAGATCAGCTTGATAGAGCTGCGTGTCAGTCAAAAAATGCGCGTTCATGGGTTTCAATCACAGTCGGCATTTTTTATGATCTTGTTAGATAGGGAGCATAAAGTATTTTCAGGGTGAATATATTCATGCTCTCTACTAGCGCACAATGTTCCCCACACCTGAGGGGTCTGGGAAACATTGGATTTCTGGAAAAATATTTCGCCCTTTGACAGGGGCTGGCCTGGTGAGTATTGATCGAGGAAATGCCTATTCTTCGTCCAGATCTTCTTCGTCGATCAGCCCTTGAACGAAGCGGGTAAAGTTCGAGCAGACCAGCGTTTCGGCTCTGACCTGATTCTCGTCAGGGTTTAGATCGCTATCAAAGCTATCGGTCGTGAAATAGCTGATCGCTCCTGAGTCAAGATTCAGGCAAAAGAAGTTACCACCCCAGTCGTTCGCAAAAGGAAGCAGATGCGCGGGAATAACCTGCTTCTTCAGCATGGATTGATAAGTGGAGAGCAGGGTGGCGGATGTATTGGCAAGGGGCTTGAAGGCAGCAACCTCCAAGGGCTCGTCAAAGGTTTCACCGAGCCAATAGGTCCGCTCCGGAACACCGCCGTTGTACCTGAGATAGTGGTCTCGAAAGGGGGCAGGCAGCTTCTTCCCGATTACAGACTCCAGATTGTCGAGATTTGCCGGGCTAATGGCCGCCTCATCGTTCGAGAATGTGTTTTCGATCATCGTTAATCTCCGCTCATGGGGCGCTCCAACGTTTGGATTTAGATATCTTATTGGCCAACGCTTTGGATCGTTGGCGCAGAAGAGCGTAAACTCACTTGAATGGCGTGATTTTGAACAGTCCGACTGTCGAAATGAGGCTGTTTATCCGGTCTGTTTGTTCTGTGATTTCGTGCTCTATTTTTTCAACAGGATAGGAGGCCTCGGTATCAAAAAATTTTAACTTGAGCAGTGTTATCAGCAATATGATTCGTTCATTGCACTCTGCAATGGCATCACCTTTATCCGCGTAGAATCGTATCTTCTCATCGTCCAGTGTTTCGCCTTCCAAAAAGCGGTTATGCACGCTGAGCTTAACCTTGACTTGCAGTTCGCTGCCGCTGTTCATTGCTTCTAATACGCTTGCCAGCGCGCTGTCGTAAGCAGAAGTCTCGTTACTTTCCTTGGCCAGTAATCCCTTGAGAACTAAAGCACTTTCAACCCATTCCCAATAATCATAGTTATTTTCAAAAGGGACTTCGGCAAGTCGGTCGACGATAAATTTTGCCTGCTCTTTCTCCTTGGTGACGTACAAAACGTAAGCCAGCTTGGAGAACGCTTCCAGACGCAATTTGCTGCTTTTGGTGAATTTTGAAGGAATTTTCTCGAGGTACGTCGCCACGGGGCTGTCGCCTTGGGAAAGAATCTCGAGAACGTCGGTCAGTTTCATAGGGAATCTCCCGAAAATTATTTAACGATAAATTTTACTTTGGTGCCGTCTGGGTAAGGGCTGAGTGCATGGGCAATGGAGGACCCAGCCCCCCGGTTATCACTCGGGTTGATGTACCTGACACTCGCGCCTGCACCACCTTCCTTGAGCATGGCCATGGGGAACTCGTCCCTGTCCTTTCCTTTACGTGCGGGGAACCCTGACAGAGAAGTCTTCCTGTTCTGATCGGCGCCTTTCCTGTTGATAGTGAATATGTCCTTACCTCGTGACTTGATAACACTCTGGATATGGCCAAATGTTTGTCTGTATTGCTTTTTGGTCAGCTCAAGGACGATGTCGTGAGTTTTGCCGTCTCCGGCTTTGACGCTGCATCCCTTGAAGCCCAGCGGATCCAGCCACGTCAGTGGGTTGGGCGCGTACTGATAAAGATTGATCCCGCCAGCCAACCCAATCGGATCCGGCGTCGTAAACCGCCCCACATCCGGATCATAAAACCTGAACGTGTTGTAGTGCAGCCCGGTCTCCCGGTCCAGGTACTGACCCTGGAATCGCAGGTTCTGGTCCTCGATGTAATACGGCTCACGTATTTCTTCAAGGGTGTTGCCCCAGACCCGATACCGCGCCTGCCACACCGTGGCTCCATCCGCTTCGGTCAGTTGCTCGGGTAGGCCATTGAGGTCGTTGTGGTAATAGCGGACCTTCTGCAATTCCCCGCTGCCATCGACCCGGGCCAGCGGTTCATAACCGTTATCGGCATACAGATACAGGCTGGTCTGGCTATTGCGATGTTCCTGCAACAAGCGCAGGCCATCCCAGGTAAAGTGCGTTTCGCCCAGCGGATAGCCGTTGTTGTCGTGCTCGGTCTTGCCGATACGCCGCCCCAGCGGATCGTAGGTCATGCGCACAACGGTTTCCCGCGCACCGTCCTGGTTGCGCACCTCGATCAACCGATGTTCGGCGTCATAGGCAAAGCGTTGCACTCGCTGACTGCCGCTACGCTTCTCGATCATCCGGCCGAAGGCGTCGTAGCGATAACGCTTGTCCTGATAGGTCAGCAGCTTGTTGTGCACCACCAGCCCGGCACTGGCGGACGGGCCGTCCAGCAGGTTGGCGGCGGCGTCGTAGGCGAAGGTTTCGCTTTGGCCCTGCACGCTGTCCTGGCTGGCGATGATCCGACCCGTCGCGTCGTAATGCAGCAACTGGCGTTGGTCGCCCCGTGGCTGGCGGTCGAGGCGGCCGATCAGATTATCGCTGGGGTCGTAGTCGAAATGCTTCTGCGCTGGCGCCGGCAATGCTGATGGCTGGCTGGAAGGGCGGCGCAAGCGTGAGCGCAGGCGTCCAACACGGTCGTATTCGCTGCGGGTGCTGAGCTGGCCCTGGGTGCGCAACACCTCGCGGTGCAGGCGATCACGCTCGAAATCGCTGATAACCCGGCCGTCCAGATTGATCTGGTGCAGATGTCCGCTGCCGTAATACAGCCGGTTGAGCCAACGCCCATCCGGCAGCTGCGTCTGGATCAGATTGCCCAGCTCATCGTAGTGATGCCGTAAGCTACCCGCCGCGCTCTGTTCTTCCTGCAACTGGCCCAGGGCGTCATAAGCAAAGCCGAGCTTTTGTTCATTACCGTCGTTGTCGGTAAAGGTGATGGCGGTGAGTTGGTCCTGCGGGTTGTAGGCGTACTCGGTACGCCCATCATCGGTGACCTTGGCGATCAGCCGACCCACCGCATCACGTTCCAACTGGTGGACGATGGGGGCCACCGGCTGCGTCGGTACCAGCGCTAGCCCATTTCCAAACGGTGCCGGAACGTATTCCACGCGGATCGCGTTATCCAGCATGTCATAGGCATAACAGCGGGCGCTGCCGTCGAGATCGCGTTGTTCGGTCAGGCGGTCGCCGGCATCCCAGGCAAAGCGATAGCTCTCGCCATTCTCATTGGTCAGCGCCTGTAAACGCCCATAGGCGTCATAGCCGAACTGCACCTGCCGGCCATGGGCATCGATGCGTTGGCGTACCTGGCCGCGACGGTCGTATTGATAACCCGTGCTGTGCCCAGCCGGATTGACATAACCGGTAAGTTGGCCGCTGCCGTCGCGCAGGTACTGTTCGACGCGACCGTCCGGCAACTGGCTCTGCAACAGACGACCCTGGGCATCGTGCTGATAGGTCACGCGTTCACCGAGGGCATCGGTGACCACCTGCAGATGACCGCGCCGGTCGTAGCTGAAGGTGGTCGGCGAACCCGAGCAGTCGACATGGCGAATCAACTGCCCCAGGTCGTTCCACTGCAAGGTTTTGCTTTTACCCGTGGCGTCGATGATCTCGACCACCTGACCCTGGGCATCGAAACGGTATTGGGTGACTTGCCCCAGTGGATCGGTCTCGTGGGTGCAGTTGCCGCGCGGGTCGTAGCGGTATTGCCAGCTGTTGCCCGCCGCGTCGGTCTCCACCAGCGGCAGCGACCAGTGTTCCAGCCACAAGGTCGACTCGCTGCGCCCCAACGGATCGACGCTGGCGCTGAGATTGCCCGCTTCGTCGTAGCTGAACTGATGCCGCCCGCCCTGGGGATCGGTGGCGCCGAGCAACTGGCGCTCGTCGTTCCACTCGAAGTGCCAGGTATGGCCGAGGTTGTCGCTGTATTCGGTGATCTGGTGCTGCGGGTTCCAGCGACGGATGCTCACACGCTTCAAGCCATCGGTGACACGGGTGATGCCGTTACTCAGGTCGTAGTCGAATAGATATTCGTCGCCGTCATCGGTCCAGTGGCGAATCACTCGCCACTCAAGGTGTTCGACCTGCGCCCACTGATAGAAACAGCGCAGCCCGGTAGGCAACTGATGTTCGACCATCCGCCGCCCGTTATCGTAGGCAAAGCGCCGTTGCACTTGACCAAGGCTGTCGCGCACTTCGGCCAGGTCGCCGCTGCTGTCGTAGTCGTAGCTGACCAGCACTTCGCGTTGCTGGTCGGCAAATAACCGCTCGATCTGGCTGACACGCCGAGGCCACTGGGTACTGTAGATCAGTTCCACTTGCACCAGATCGAGGGTATCGCGCAGTCGAACCAGCCGCCCCGACTCGTCGTAATCGAGATAGATCCGGTTGTCATTGCGGTCGCCCAGTTGGCTCAGGCGCAGAGTCGAAGGATCGGCCAGGGTCGGTTCGAACAGACGATACAAGCCGTCATCGCTTTCGATCAGCAGTTGTCCATTACCGTTGCGCCGCACCGCGAGGCCGTCCCCCGGACTGAACACCGCGCCGCCCAACGGAATCGGGCCCATATCGATACGTCGCGCCTGTTCATCGGTATAGATCAGCCGCTCGCCGCCTTCGGGATGCACCTCGATACGCACGCCGATTTCATAGGGCAGGCTCCAGCCTGTACCGAGCAATGTGTCGCGACGTTCATCACGACTGTTGTAGAAACGCTGCCAGTCGATGGGCAGGATGCCGGGCAGGACAAAGTCCAGCTCGTCCTCGCTGCCCAGCACCTTGGCGCCCGTCGCGGCATGCACCGGATTCGGCGAACCCGCGATAGCGTTGGTCAGCGCACCGATGGCCTGGCTGGTGACGAAAGAATTGACCCCGGCCAGCAACATGCACGGCAGATTGCTGAGGAACTTGCCCTTGCTGCCCTTGAGCATCATCAGCGCGGTAATCGCCAATCCGACGCCGGGTGTCTTGCCGCTGCGAATCTCGCGCACCACCACCGAACCGCCGCCAATGGTGACATTGGGCGAGATCAGCCCAGCCGAAACCACGGTGGCATCGCAGGTGCTGCGATCGCCACTGCGCACGGCGGGTTGCCCGTTGATGCTGACCTTTTCCGAACCTTCGGCAAGAAACTGCGGCGGCATCGGCGGATGCTTCATGCAGGTCACCAGGTCCAGCGGTTTGGGCACCGCACCGGGTGCCGGTGTCGCCACCGTGGGCCGCCACATCTGCGAGAAAAAGCCCTTGGCCATATCGAGGAAGCCCGGTTCCTCGGCCTTGTCACTCTCGGCGGGAGCGGCGTCTTCGCTCTCGGGCGTGCCCGCCGGAGCCACATGGGACGGCACCGCACCGGCGGCGCGGGCGGCTGGAATCGAGTTGATCAGGGTGTCGGTGGAGCCGCTGAGAATCGTCGCCTGCACCGTGGGCGGAAAGAGGCCGTTGCCGATGTCCTCGCACATCTTGCTCAGGCCCTTGTCGGCGCCGGTCTTGCTCATCGCCACGCCGACAATGACCCCGACCACCGCGCCGAGGACACAGGCGCCCAGCCCGCCGGTCGCAACGGTGATCCCGGTCGCGGCAACCACCGCTGCCGTCGCCAGTGCGGTGATTGCCACATTGGCTGCGACCTCCAGCACACCGCCGAGAATATCGGCCATCATCGAGGTATGGGACAGTCCATCGCCCAGCCGGGCGGCCCACAGTGCGTCAGACATGCACGGCTTCCGTCACACCACCCGGTCGAATTGCAGGGACTGCTTGATCGTCGCCCAATGCGCCGCTTCGGCATCCCCCAACTTGTCAGCCTTGACGTAACTCAGGGCGAGCATCTTGCGGGTGCCCGGCAACACCAGCGCGAGCTGGTACTGGAAGACCTTCTCCGCGCCCTTGCTGAACTGGCTGCGCAGCTCGATGCCATCCACCGACTGATCGGCGCCCAGGCGCACGGCCTGGCCCGGTTGGTAGCGCAGTTCCTGGACCTGTTGCTCCAGGCGCTTGAGCTGGGCGTCGAAGTTGCTTTGCAGGGTTTCACCCTCGGCCAGCTGGCTGCGACTGACGATCAGCGAAGTCCCCAGCTCCGGAAACTTGAGGATATTGATCGAGGCGTCCAGCAGCTCGCTCTCGGGCAGGGCGAACTGGAATTCATTGAGGCGGTAGGTCATGGCTCGCGAATCTCGTTATTTGGGCTTGGGGAACATCGCGTTGACGCTGGCGTCGATGCTGCCTTTGACGCCTTGGCCTTCGGGCGACGCGCCGGGGCCGCCGCCGTTGTTCAGGTGCAGGGTGCCGCCGGTGTTGAACTCGGCATCGCCCGAGGCATGGAAGCTGATCTGCACGCCGCTCAGGTTGATCTGGCCGCTGGCATTCAGTTCCAGCACGCTTTCACCGCAGACCAGGCGCAGGTTTTCGCCGACCTCGATGACATAGCTCTGGCTGATGCTGTCGGTCTTCTTGCGGCCGACCACCAGGATGTCGTCGTCCTTGACCGCGCGCAGGCGCACCGAGCCGATGGTCACCGTCTCGTCGCGCCCCACGCTCTTGTTGCGGTCGTGGCCCACCGCATGGCTCTCGTCGACCTCGACCACGATGTCCTGGTTGCGCTCGGCATGGATGTACAGCTGCTCGGCGCCTTTCTTGTCTTCCATGCGGATTTCGTTGAAGTTGGCCGGGCTGCCGCCCTTGCTCGAACGGCTTTTCATGCCGCTTTGGGTGGCGTTGGCGGGCAGGTCGTAGGGCACCGTCTGTTCGGCGTTGTAGACCCGGCCGGTGATGATCGGCCGGTCGGGATCGCCTTCGAGAAAGCTGACGATGACTTCCTGGCCGATCCGCGGAATCTGCATCGAGCCCCAGTTCTTGCCGGCCCAGGCCTGGGACACGCGAATCCAGCAGGAGCTGTTTTCGTTGGACTGGTCGTGGCGGTCCCAGTGGAAGTGCACCTTGACCCGGCCGAACTGGTCGGTCCAGATTTCCTCGCCGGCCGGGCCCACCACCACGGCGGTCTGCGGGCCTTTGACGGTGGGCCGCGCGGTGTTCGCCAAGGGGCGGAAGCTCTGTTGCGCGTCGATGCAGCTCAGGCTGCTTTCGAACTGCGCGCCGGCCCCTGTCGCGCCGGACTCCAGGTTTTCCTGGGCGATGTAGTAACGGGCGCCGACGATCAGGTACTCGCGATTCTGGTCCTGGCGGCCGAAGCCGGTGAGGCTGAACAAGTGCCCGGAGCCCAGGCCGCGGGCGTTGCCGTTGAGTTCGACCCGTTCATGCAGACTCTGGATCGCTTCGATACGGGTGCGTGCGTAGTGCTCGCCGTCCTGGCTCTGCACGTAGGTGCCGGGGTAGTCGTACAGCGGATAGTCGCCGGCGGTGTGCGGGCGCGGCATGGCCGAGCGCACGTCGATCCGTGCGCTGGGGCGCTGGAAGTCGTAGTCGTTGAGTTCCAGGGAGCCGGGCTGGACTTCCTGGGCCAGGTGCCAGCCGTTGAGGTGGTCGCGCTCGCGATGCTGGCCGTCCGGCGGGTAGTAGGGCAGCGATTCGTAGCCCGGGGCGCTGTGGTGGGCGCCGTAGGCGTCGGCCAGGACCAGCACATGGCGGTCCTTTTCATGGCGGAAGTAGTAGTAGATACCTTCCTGTTCCATCAGCCGGCTGACGAAGTCGAAGCTGCTTTCGCGGTACTGGACGCAGTATTCCCACTCGCGATAGGGCTGGCTGAGGGCGTCTTCGAAGTCTGAGAAGCCGAGGTCGCGGAACACCTGCTTGATGATCTGCGGGATGCTCTGGTGCTGGAAGATCCGGCAGTCGGAGGTACGGGTCAGCAGCCAGAGCCAGGGGCGCAGGGTCACCGAGTAGCTGGCGAACTGGCCCTGGCTGACGTTCTGGCTGCAGCGGGCGACGATGCCGTGGAAGTGGCGCAGGCCGCCCTGGACCTGTAGCGACAGGCTCATGGGCTTGCCCAGCAACTGGTTGAGGTCCAGGGCGCCGTCGTTGGAGGTCAGGTGCAATTCGTAGTCGAACAGCCGCCCCAGCTCCTCGCCGCCGCCGAAATCCTTGAGCAACAGGACATCCGGCCCGAGGGGGCTGTTGATCTGGGCCAGGCGGGTGGCTTGGGTGAATAGCATGGGTTATCTCTGGGTATTGTGGTGTTCGGGCGGGCCTCTTCGCGGGCAAGCTCCGCTCCCACAGGTCTTCTGTCGTACACAAAATACGGGAACGACACAGACACTGTGGGAGCGGAGCTTGCCCGCGAAGACGTCGGATCAGGCGCCCGCGTCGCTGAACTGGTAATGCAATTCGTTATCCCGCTCACTGATCCGCACCCCCGCCAGCGCCTTGCCTTCGAGCATGCGCGTGAGGAATTCGCGGCTCATGTCCGGCAGCAGGCTGTTGGTCAGGATGGTGTCGATCATCCTGCCGCCGCTCTCCGTCTCGGTGCAGCGCGAAACGATCAGGTCCACCACTCCGTCGTCGAAATCGAAGGCCACCTTGTGGGTGCTTTCCACGCGCTTCTTGATCCGTCCCAACTGCAAGCGGGTGATCGCCTTGAGCATGGTGTCGCTCAGCGGATAGTAAGGAATGGTCACCAACCGCCCCAGCAACGCCGGCGGGAAAATCTCCAGCAACGGCTGGCGTAGCGCCTTGGCGATCTCCTCCGGGTCCGGCACGTTGCCGGCGTCCTTGCACAGATGCGAGATCAGTTCGGTACCGGCGTTGGTGGTCAGCAGGATCAGGGTGTTCTTGAAGTCGATCACCCGGCCTTCGCCGTCTTCCATCACGCCCTTGTCGAAAACCTGGAAAAAGATCTCGTGCACGTCCGGGTGGGC
This sequence comes from Pseudomonas gingeri, assembly GCF_013385425.1. Classification (GTDB taxonomy): domain Bacteria; phylum Pseudomonadota; class Gammaproteobacteria; order Pseudomonadales; family Pseudomonadaceae; genus Aquipseudomonas; species Aquipseudomonas gingeri_D. The sequence continues at coordinate 9,006 of NZ_JACAQA010000009.1, forward strand.
CTTTTCCACCTCGTCCAGCAACACCACGCTGTAAGGCTTGCGCCGCACGGCTTCAGTCAGCACGCCACCTTCGCCGTAACCGACATAGCCGGGCGGGGCGCCCTTGAGCGTCGAAACGGTATGAGCTTCCTGGAACTCGCTCATATTGATGGTGATGACGTTCTGCTCGCCGCCGTACATGGCTTCGGCCAGGGCCAGGGCGGTTTCGGTCTTGCCCACGCCCGAGGTGCCAGCGAGCATGAACACGCCGATCGGCTTGCTCGGGTTGTCGAGGCCGGCGCGGGAGGTCTGGATGCGCTTGGCGATCATCCGCAGGGCATGGTCCTGGCCGATGATGCGCTTCTGCAGATGCAGGTCGAGGTTGAGCACGGTTTCCAGTTCGTTGCGGGCCATGCGGCCCACCGGAATGCCGGTCCAGTCGGCCACCACCGAAGCCACAGCCTGATAGTCCACGGTCGGCAGGATCAACGGGGTTTCGCCTTGCAGGGTGCTGAGGCGCTGTTGCAGATCGACCAGTTTTTCCCGCAGCGCGTGGCCCAGCTCGATATCGATGTCCACCACGCCGGCGCTTGCGCGCAGCTCGGCGCGGGTGGCGAGCAGTTCGTCCACCAGGGCTTTCTCATCGGCCCAGCGCACTTCCAGTTCGGCCAGGCGCTCGCGTTCGGCGTTCAACAGGTTCTCGCTGTTGCTGCGTCGCGCGGCGGTATCGACGCCGATGGCATGTTCGCGGGCAATGATCTGCAACTCGATTTCCAGCGCTTCGATACGTCGACGGCTGTCATCCACTTCGGCGGGCACCGCATGCAGGCTGATGGCAACCCGGGCGCAGGCGGTGTCCAGCAGGCTGACGGATTTGTCCGGCAACTGGCGCGCCGGAATATAACGGTGCGACAGCTTGACCGAGGCCTCCAGCGCTTCGTCGAGGATCTGCACCTGATGGTGTTTTTCCATGGTCGAGGCAACGCCGCGCATCATCAGCAGGGCCTTGTCTTCCGACGGCTCGGCGACCTGCACCACCTGGAAACGGCGGGTCAGGGCCGGGTCTTTCTCGATGTGTTTCTTGTACTCGGCCCAGGTGGTCGCGGCCACGGTGCGCAAGGTGCCACGGGCCAGTGCCGGTTTCAGCAGGTTGGCCGCGTCACCAGTGCCGGCGGCGCCACCGGCACCCACCAGGGTGTGGGCTTCGTCGATAAACAGGATGATCGGCTTGGGCGAGGCCTGGACGTCTTCGATGACCTGGCGCAGGCGCTGTTCGAACTCGCCTTTCATGCTTGCGCCGGCCTGCAGCAGGCCGACATCGAGGCTGCGCAGCTCCACATCTTTCAGGGCTGGCGGCACGTCGCCGGCGACGATGCGCAGGGCAAAGCCTTCGACCACGGCGGTCTTGCCGACGCCGGCTTCGCCCGTGAGGATCGGGTTGTTCTGGCGCCGACGCATCAGGATATCCACCAACTGGCGAATCTCCTCATCGCGACCGACGATAGGGTCGAGCTTGCCGCTGCGGGCTTGCTCGGTCAGGTCCACGGTAAAACGCTTGAGGGCTTCCTGCTTGCCCATGGCGCTGGGGGCCATGGCGCCGCTGGCTTCGCCCGGCACCGCCCCGGCGGTGAAGCCGTCGCTGGCACCCAGGTGATTTTCCGGCGAGTCGCCGACATATTCGTCAAAGCGTTCGCTCAGGGCCTCGACCTTGATCTTGTCGAACTCCGACGACAGCGCCAGCAAGGCATGGCGCAGGCTCGGGGTCTTGAGGATGCCGAGTATCAGGTAGCCGGTGCGTACCTGGCTTTCGCCGAACATCAGGCTGCCATAGACCCAGCCGCGTTCCACGGCTTCTTCGACGTGGGACGAGAGGTCGGTGATCGAGGTCGAGCCGCGCGGCAGGCGGTCCAGGGCGTCGGTCAGGTCGCGGGCCAGGCGCGCCGGTTCGATGTTGAACTGGCGGATCAGGCGGTGCAGGTCCGAGTCCTGCAATTGCAGCAACTGATGCAGCCAGTGGCTCAGTTCCACATACGGATTGCCCCGCAGTTTGCAGAACACCGTGGCGGCTTCGATGGCCTTGTAGGCAACGCTGTTGAGTTTGCCGAATAACGCGGCGCGGCTGATTTCACCCATGGTCCGGGCTCCTTGAATGGTGGGCCGAGGTGGCCTGATCGGCGTAGTGCCGGGCCAGGATCAGGTCCTTGGCGTCTTCTTGGGGTTGGCCGAGCCAGGTGTTGAAACCCAGGCGGAATTGGCCGTTGAGTTGCAGCTTGGGCACTTGCGGCTGTTCCAGGACCAGGTTCAGGTCCCAGTCCAGCTCGTGCCCCAGGTATTCGGCGACCCAGGCCACCAGGTGGCGGAAGGGTTCACCGTCGGGCAGCAGGCCCATGTAGTCGGCCAGCTTGAGCGGGCCGACGCGGATGCGGAATTTGTGCTGGCGGTCCCAGACATGCTGGCCCATGCAGAAGTCGACGCCCAGCTGGTGCGCGCTGACGCCGACACGGCTGCGCTCCGGCAGGTGCAGCCATTGGCCGACGTACTCCTCGATCTGCACCGGCAGCCCGAAATACTCCTGGAGGATGGCGCGCAGGCCGTCGGGGTAGCGGGTCTGGGCGGCGAGGTGGCCGCTGAAGTGCAGCTTGGCGGTGTCCGGGATCAGCCCCTGTTTCAGCAGGCTGGGCATGCCCCGGCCACTGAGGGCGGCCAGGCGCGCGGACCAGTAGTCGTCGTCCGGGCGGTCATGGCTGACGGTCGGCCGCGCTTCGGCCCAGGCCCGGTAGAACAGGCTCAGCAGGCGATGGTGGAACACATCGAGGAAGCGCTTGCTGGTGCTGTCGGCATTGTTGCGCTGGCGCTCGCGCATGTACTCGGTCAGGTGCAGCGGCAACGGGCCGTTGGGGCCGCCGAGGCCGAAGAAGAACTGTTCGAGTCGCGCCGGTGTGGTCTCGCTGGCCGGTGTCATCGACGCCAGGGTCGCCGGGGCGAAGGCGCAGTCGAGCTGCTGGCCGAGGCGCAGCGGGTCGTCGCTCAGGCGCTGGGAATGGCCGAAGCGCGGCAGGTGCGGCGATTCGCACTCGATACGCCGCAATGCCTGGAAGAAGTCGTATTCCCAGGGTTCGGCCTGCATCGCCGTGAGCGTGCTCACAGGGTCGGACGGCGTCCGGGCTTGGCTTTCCATCGCATGATCTCGCCGCGTTCGGTGGTACGGATCACCGTCTCGGTAAAACTGTTGATCGACACGTAGCGTGCCAGGAAGCGTTCGAACACCGCGCCGAGGAGGAACACCCCGGTGCCGCGAAACGCGTTTTCATCGAACTCCAGGGTGATCTCCAGGCCACGGCCGAAGACGATCGGCCCGGGCATCGGCAGGCGCCGGGTACAGGGTTTGCTGCTGACCTCGCGCAGGCCCTCGATCTGCAATTGCAGGGCGGCGTCGTTGCTTTCGCCATACAGGCGCAGCAATTCGCGCAGGGCGGCGGCACCCTGGCCGGCTTCGCTCAGCGACAGGTAGTTCAGCGACAGCTGGCTGATCAGGCGCCAGGCCTGGTTGTCGTGGGCATGGCTGGCCTTTGGGCGACTGGGGCCGGCCAGGCAGCGGATTGCCGAGACCGGCGCGCTGTCGGCCAGGGTGAAGTCGCTCTTGCCGCTGCCGACGTTCATGAACAGCGGCAGGTCGCGGTTGGTGCACAGGGCGCTGACGCCCAGCTGGCGCAGGTCGTGGCCGTAGGGCGCCTGGCGGTTGTCCACCAGGCTGATGAAGGTTTCACTGCCGACGTAGGTCGAGCGGGTGCCTTTGCGCCGTTGTTCGCTGGACAGCACCCGTGGTTCGCGACGCAGGGTGTAGTAGGCCTGGTCGCGGCCATAACGGGATGGATCACGCACGGCATAGAACGGCAGGAACGGCTGGTCGGGCCCGGTGCCGTGGCCGGTGACGCCGGTCAGCGAGTGGATCTCGAAGTCCATGGGCCGGGTGCGGTCGGCGATCACATGGTGTTCGTTGACCCGCTCGGACAGGTGGATACGGTCCACCCGACGTGGGAACAGGTTGATCGCCGGGGTGCAGAAGGGCACGAACTGCGCGGCGCCGACGCTGCTTTCCAGGCTCGGGTCAAAGCGCTCGAAGAGCACGATCAGTTCCAGTTCCTGGCCGGCGCAGCGTTTGACCGCGCGGCCCAGTTCGGCGAATTCGACGAACAGGTAGCGCTGGGGCAGGGCGAAGTATTCCTGCAGCAGCCGATAGCCCTGGAAGGCTTGTGCCACCACCGGCATCGCCGCTTCGCGGTCGTCGAAGCCGCAGGCGCGCAGGGCATCGGCGGGCAGGCGTTCGACCCAATCCCCACCGGGGGCACGGGCGAACACCGCGCAGGCATTGCCCAGCAGTTGCTCGTAGAGGCGAAACGGCTGCTCGTCGGCACCGTTGAGGTAGAGCGGCAGGCTGTCCAGGTCGAGCTGGTTGAACGGCAGTTCGGCGCCGCTGCGCAGGGTCAGGCGCAGGCCGGCCTTGGCCTTCGGCTCGCTGGCGGCCAGGCGCCCGAGCACCGCCGACGGGTTGCCGAAGTACTCGGCATGGCTGACCTGCAACGGCCACAGCGTCACCGCGTGGGCGCTGCGGTACTCGCAGGAAGTCTGGGTGTCCTTGCCCAAGGTGGCGCGCAACACGCTGTCCCGGGGCAGGGTGAAACCGCCGGCCAGGGAGCCTTCGTCCGGATCGGTCTGCAACTGCACCACGGTCATCGACGGTGTCGGCGCCAGGTAGTGCGGGTAGGCGATTTCCAGCAGGTTGTGGGTGAAGGTCGGGTATTCGGCATTGAGCTTGAGCTGCACCCGCGCGGTGAGGTAGGCGAAACCTTCCAGCAGGCGCTCGACGTAGGGGTCGGCGCAATCGAGCCCGGACAGCGTCAGGCGTCCGGCGATCTTCGGGTATTCCTTGGCGAACTCGGCGGCGCTTTCGCGCACGTGTTGCAGCTCCTGGTTGTACAGGTCGAGCAGGCGCGGGTTCATGAACGTCTCCGTTGCTCGGCGGGCACCACGCGGACATGGCCGGATTCCAGGTCGAGGTCGGTGCGCAGCAGCAGCGGCAATGAGGCCGGCAATGCCCAGAGATCGCCTTCGATCTCGAAGCTCAGGGCGTTGTGGTTCATCTCGCCGTGGGCGACCTGGGCCCGGACCCGCAGCGTATGGCTGAGGATGCGCGGTTCGAAGGTGGTGATGGCGGTGTGGATCAGGCCTTCGAGGGCGGCCACATCGATGCTCGACGCGCTGTTGCCCGCCAGCGCCGGCAGGCCGTAGTTGATCACCGAAGTGCCGGCCGGGGTGTGCAGGGTGGCGTCGGCGTCGAGCAGGCTGGTGCTGTTGAGCAGCCAGGTCAGGTCACGCAGCACCGAGGCCTTGAGTTGGCTCAGGGACAGCACGCGTTTGTCGCTGCCTTCCTGGAGAGTGCCCGGTTCGTCGTCGGTCAGGCGGTCGAGCAGCGACGGTTGCAGGCGTTCGCGCAGGGTGAGGTCGCTCGCCACGTTGCTCATCGCGCGACGTCACAGGGGCTGGACACTGCGCGGCGGCAGCGCCACTGAACGGGAAACGAAGGCTTGGCCATGCTCGGACACCGGGAATGAATCGAATTCGGGGTAACACCGCACGCCCCCGACGCTGAGCGCCAGGGGCGCAGGGGTCAGAGCTTGATGTTCGAGCGGATGTTCCAGCCGAACTTGACCGGGCCGCCTTGCTTGGAGCCGTCGGCTTTCTGCTCCTGGTACTCGACCTTGACCTGGGCGAAGTTCAGGGTGACGTTTTCGGTCAGGCGATCATCGCTGCCCGAACCGCCGGTGCTCAGGGAAGTGACCAGCACTTCTTCCAGGTCGATCTTCATGTACTCGACCTGGCTTTCGCCGCCGGCCTTGCGCACCACCAGGGTGACCTTGTCGATGTGCTTGCCGCTGGCGCAATGCATCATCAGGTTCGGCGAAGCCTTGTCGACGTACTTGGTCAACGACAGGTCTTGGATATTGACCTTGCCGGCACCACCGCCACCGCCCATATGCATGTTGCCGGACTGGGACATGCCCCAGCTCCAGTTGAGGACGTCGATTTCCTCTTTGTGGGCCTTGTCCTGGGACTCGCCCTTGATGTCGCCGATCTTGATGAAGATATCAACAGCCATGTTTTCTCCAGTGTGGTCTTCACCACGATGTGATTAGCCAGGACCCGCCGCGTGGGGGCGGGTGCGCTGTGGTTGCGGGTTTGGGCTTACGCCCCTTTTGCCGACGGCAGTTTCGAGACCAGGCGCAACGAAACGGTCAGGCCTTCGAGCTGGTAGTGCGGGCGCAGGAAGAACTTGGAGGTGTAGTAACCCGGGTTGCCCTCGACGTCCTCGACCACCACTTCCGCCGCGGCCAGTGGGTGCTGGGCCTTGGTGGTTTCGGTGGAGTGGGCCGGATCGCCGTCCACGTAGTTGAGGATCCAGTCCTGCAACCAGCGCTGCATCTCGTCCTTCTCTTTGAACGAGCCGATCTTGTCGCGCACGATGCACTTGAGGTAATGGGCAAAGCGGCAGGTGGCGAACAGGTACGGCAGGCGCGCGGCCAGGTTGGCGTTGGCGGTGGCGTCCGGGTCGTCGTATTCGGCCGGTTTCTGCAGCGACTGGGCGCCGATGAACGCGGCGAAGTCGGTGTTCTTCTTGTGCAGCAGCGGCATGAAGCCGTTTTTCGCCAACTCGGCTTCGCGACGGTCGGAAATCGCGATTTCGGTCGGGCACTTCATGTCCACGCCACCGTCATCGGTGGGGAAGGTGTGGGCCGGCAGGTTCTGCACTTCGCCGCCGGATTCGACGCCGCGAATCCGCGAGCACCAGCCGTAGTGCTTGAACGAACGGTTGATGTTCGCCGCCATGGCGTAGGCCGCGTTGGCCCAGGTGTACTTGGCGCTGTCGGCGCCGTCGGTGTCTTCTTCGAAGGCGAAGGCTTCCACCGGATCGGTCTTGGCGCCATAGGGCAGGCGTGCCAGGAAGCGCGGCATGGTCAGGCCGATGTAGCGCGAGTCTTCCGATTCACGCAGCGAACGCCAGCCGGCATATTCCGGGGTGGTGAAGATCTTGGTCAGGTCGCGGGGGTTCGACAGTTCCTGCCACGAGCCCATGCCCATCACGGTCGGCGAAGCGGCGGCAATGAACGGCGCGTGCATCGCCGCGCAGACCTTGGACAGCTCGCCGAGCAGCTCGACATCCGGTGGCGACTGGTCGAAGTAGTAGTCGCCCACCAGGCAGCCGTAAGGCTCGCCGCCGAACTGGCCGTATTCCTCTTCGTACATTTTCTTGAAGATCGGGCTCTGGTCCCAGGCCGTGCCCTTGAATTTCTTCAGGGTCTTGTGCAGCTCCGGCTTGGCGATGTTCAGCACGCGGATCTTCAGCTGTTCGTCGCTTTCGGTGTTGTTGACCAGGTAGTGCAGGCCGCGCCAGGCGCTTTCCAGCTGCTGGAACTCAGGGTGATGGATCACCTGGTTGACCTGCGCGGTGAGCTTGGCGTCAATGGCGGCGATGATCGATTCGATGGACTTGATGGCGTCGTTGGACGCCAGGTCGGTCTGCGCCAGGGCCTGTTCGGCCAGGGTGCGCACGGCGCCCTCGACGGCTTCGCGGGCGCGCTCGGTCTTGGGTTTGAATTCCTGCATCAGCAGGTTGGCGAATTCGCTGGGCTCGGTGCTGGTGCCGGGCAACGCCTGGTTGTCTTGCTGCAACTGGGTCATGATCGTTCGTCCTGATTAAGCGCTGGGCTCGGAGTCCTGGGGCTTTGGCGCACTCGCCAGGGCCTGGAGCAACGCCGGATCCTTGATGGCCTTCATGATGATTTCTTCGGCGCCGGTCTTGCCGTCCATGTAGGTCAGCAGGTTGGCCAGTTGAGTGCGGGCTTCGAGCAGCTTGTTCAGGGCGTCGACCTTGCGCGCGACGTTGGCCGGGCTGAAGTCCTCCAGGCTTTCGAAGGTGATGTCCAGGCTCAGGTTGCCTTCGCCGGTCAATTCGTTCGGCACGTGGAACGCCACCCGTGGCTGCATGGCCTTGAGGCGCGAGTCGAAATTGTCGACGTCGATTTCCAGGAACTTGCGGTCGGCCACCGCTGGCAGCGGTTCGGCGGGCTTGCCGGCGAGGTCGGCCATCACGCCCATGACGAAGGGCAACTGGACCTTTTTCTCGGCGCCGTAGAGTTCTACGTCGTACTCGATCTGGACCCGTGGCGCGCGGTTGCGCGCAATGAATTTCTGAGAGCTGGTGTTCGCCACGTTGTTGCTCCTGGTCGCTCAAGCGACGGTGTTGGCGTTATCGGTGGTTGCCGTTAACTAAGCGGCGCGGTCTCGGCGGGCTTAGTCGCCCTCGGGGCCCCGCAGGTTTTCAAATTGGGACAGGCCGTCGGGAATCAGGTTGCGCACGATGGTCGCGAAGTCGGCGTGCACTAGGTTTTTCGCCCGGTTCAACAGCACCGGCAGCGGGCTGGAGGGCTCGTGGCGGGCGTAGTAGTTCAGCAGACGCTCGAGGCTGCGCAGGACATCGTCGCGGTTGCCGATCTCGCCCGGTGGCGCGCCGCGCGGGGCGATCGGGGCGGCGCTGTCTTCGCCATGCACGGCGGGGGCCGGCTCGGATGCGTTCGCGGTCGATTCGCCGGTGTCAGTGCCGGGCGCGTATTCGGCGAGGATCTGCAAGGCCAGCTTGAGCGGCTGGCGCAGGGCGCTGAGATCCACGCCTTCGGCCGAACCGACCTGGTCGCTGACGAAACGCTCGATGGCGTCGACGGCGCCACGGGCTTCGTTGAGCGCGGTGCGTACGGCGGCAAGCTGCTCGGGGTCGCTGTCGCGCAGGGCGCCGGACAGTTCGTCGGCGTTCAGGCTTTCGTCGGAGAAACCTTGCAGGCCGCTGGCATTCAGCGCCGCGCGCAGGGTCACGGTGCCGAAGGCCCGGGAGCGGGTCAGCACGCTTTCGCGCAACAGGCGGATATTGGTTTCGCAGGCCAGCCCCGAGAGCGCGTTGATCCGCACCGTGGGGTCGTTGTCGTCATCGGCATCGAGCAGCGGATAGAGTTCGGCCCAGTAATGCTGGAGCATCTGGCTGACCAGGGCCAGGGCATTGGCGAGTCCCGGAAAACCGTCGAGGGCCAGGGCGCTTTGCACGAGAAAATGGCTGATGCGCAGGTCTTTGCTGCGTTGCAGGAGCGCCGTGCTCGACTGCTCGATGGCGCGCCACGCCGGCGGTTCGGCCGCTTGCACCGAGTCGCCCATGATGCGCTCGGGTTTACCTTGGGCATCACGCTCCAATTGCAAGAATTGCGCGTCATATTCCAGATCCTCGCCACAAGGCGAGTTCGCTGAAACAGCGGCGAGCAACAACGGCACATCCACCAAATTCGATCTCCTTATCGGCCTGCTGGATAGTCAGGCATTTGTTCCGAAAGTTCCTTCAGAAAACTCTCATATTTCTCGTGGGTATATACAGGGTGATATCATTGAGCTATCACTTGTAAACAAGAAGTTGTGCATTTTTGGTGTAGTAGTTATAGCTTGTCAAGGTAAGCTATCGGCCCTTTGTTACCGTTGTGACACACTCGTCAAGGCTGTCGACTGCTGAGTCAGAGCGTGTGCGTTTTTAATAATTTTGTAGGTAGAATTCGCTAGATTCGGCGAACTGGCTGAAAAAGATAGGTTTTTTAGCGGATTTTCGTGGCCATGGCGGGGCTCGGCGCAAGGTGTTTGTGCCGGGTGGCTCGCGCGTGGATGTACTGCAAGGAGGCGCAATGTCGCTGTGTTTGACTATCACTAGTTATCACAAGATCACCCCTGGTCAATGTCCGGAGAAATCCATGGACACCGGGGTGATGGCAATTGGCCGTAGTTCCGAGAATGACTGGGTTCTTCCCGATCCGGAGCGGCTGGTTTCCTCGAAACATTGCGTTATTCAATACAAGGATGGTCGTTACTATCTGACGGACACCAGTACCAATGGCGTGGAGTTAGTTCAGGCCGGTATTCGTTTGCGTCGAGGTAACAGCGAACCGTTGCAGGACGGCGAGATCATCCGCATCGGTGAATACGAGATCCGTGCGCGTATCGATTTCAACCTGCAGCTGGCCCGGGACAGCCTGTCGGGGGGCGATTCGTCCAACAGTTTCGAAGCGCTGATGGGGCGCGCGGCCGCTGTTCCGGCCGCCTCGCCGGTGAGCACCCCGGCCGCGCATTTCCAGGGCGGTTCGGCGATGGATACGCTGCCGGACCTGTTTGATTTCCTGGCGCCGGCGAGCGTGCCTCCGGCGACCCAGTCGGACCATGTGCCGGCGCAGCAGCATGACTTTCGACCGCCCACGCCGGTGATCAGCCCGGCACCCGTGGTGCTGCCGAAAGCGCCGGGCGCCGGGGTGATTCCCGAAGACTGGGACTTGTTTGGCGACACGCCCAAGGCGCCGGCCAGCGCGCCGATTGCGGCGCCTGTTCCTGTGGCGATTGCCGAGGCTGTCGCCGAGCCGACACCGATTCCCATGCCCACGCCGACAGTGGCCCCGGTCAGCCAGCCGGCACCCGTGGCGGTGTCGAGCGGTGCGCCCCAAGCCGATTTGCTGCAAGCCTTCCTGCGTGGCGCCGGCCTCGACCAGTTGCGTATCGACACCGCCCAGGTGGAGGCGCAGATGGAAGCCATCGGCCGCAGCTACCGGCTGATGGTCGAGGGCCTGATCGATGTGCTGCGGGCCCGCAGCAGTCTCAAGGGCGAGTTCCGCATGCAGCAGACGCTGATCCGCCCGGTGGAAAACAACCCGCTGAAATTCGCCCCGAATGCCGATGAAGCGCTGCTCCTGCTGCTGCGTCATGGCAACCAGGCGTTTATGGCGCCGGACCAGGCGGTCAGCGACAGTTTCGATGACCTGCGGGCGCACCAGATGGCGGTGATGGCGGGTGTCGAGGCGGCGATCAAGCACCTGCTCAAGCGTTTTGAACCGTCGGCGCTGGAGACCCGCATGGGCAAGCCCGGTGGGTTGTCGAACCTGTTCAGCGGTTCGCGCCAGGCCCAGTACTGGCAGCAGTTCACCGAGCTGTACACGAATATTTCCCGTGAGGCCGAAGAGGATTTCCAGGACCTGTTTGGGCGGGAGTTCAGTCGGGCTTACGAGGAGCACAGTGCGCGGTTGCGCAAGCGTTTGTAGTTGCGGGGTTGTCTGAGCGGTGGGTGGCGATCTTGAGGGCCTCTTCGCGGGCAAGCCCTGCTCCTACAGTGTTGTGTCGTACACAGATTTTGTGTTCGGCGGCGAACTGTAGGAGCAGGGCTTGCCCGCGAAGAGGCCAGTACAGGCACCCCAGCTCTAGAAGGTTGTCTGCAAAACAGGATTTAACGGAAAGTTCATAACGTCATTGAGGACGCAGGATGATTCACCGAGTTTTACTGGCCGCAGCCCTTACGCTGCTGCTCGGCGCATGTGCCAAGGACGCGGCTGCCCCAGCGCCTGCTGACGCCCCCGTGGCCGACAGCGCTACCGCTTCCCTGCATTTCCACGCCATTGGCGGGCTCAACCCCGGCGCCGACGGCGTGCCCGCACCCGTGCGCGTGCGGATTTTCGAGTTGAAGAACAGTGCCAACTTCAACCGCGCCGACTACTTCGCCCTGGCCGACCGCGCCCAGGCGACCCTCGGCGCCGACCTGATCGACCAGGATGAAGTCCTGGTCCAGCCCGGCGAGCAACTGGATATCGAACGAGCCCTCAACCCCGCGACCCGCCAGGTCGGCCTGGTGGTGGGCTATCGCGAAGTCGACCAGGCGCTCTGGCGCACGCTGCTGACCATCGCGCCCAAGCAGCTCAACGACTATCAGATCAGCCTCGATGTGCGCGCCGTACGCAGCGCCATTGTCGTGACCCCAACCCGCACCGCCCCCTAGGCAAACGGAGAAGCCATGTCCTGGAACAATCGAGTGGTCTGGTCGGAAGGCATGTTCATCGGAACGCAGCACTTCCAGCAGCATGACCGCTATCTGGAGAACCTGATCGACGCGCGCAGCCGACCCTTGGCCGTCGGTGCCTGGGGTTTTTCCGAGCTGCTGATCGACCAGGGTTTGCTGGCCCAGGGCAAGCTGGCCATCGTCTCGGCCCGGGGCCTGCTGCCGGATGGCACGCCGTTCAATATCCCTCACGATGACCTGGCACCGAGCCCGCTGACCATCGATGAAAGCCTGCGCGACGGCCTGGTCTACCTGGCCTTGCCGCTCAAGCGCGCCGGCTCGCGGGACACCGTCGACGAAGGCGAGGCGCTGGGTGGTGCGCGTTACCTGAGCCAGGTCCGCGAAGTCCGTGACGATAACGCGCCGTTCGAGAACCGCGCGCCGGTGGCCTTGGGTTCGCGGGCCTTGCGTCTGTTGACCGCCGAAGATGGCCTGGGCGATTACGCCGCCATCGGTCTGGTGCGGGTCAAGGAAAAGCGCGCCGACCGCGCCCTGGTCCTCGACGACAGCTATGTGCCGCCGGTACTTGATGTGACCGCGAGCAAGCCGCTGACGGCGTTTCGCAGCGAACTGCTGGGCCTGCTGCACCAGCGTGGCGAAGCCCTGGCCGGGCGCGTGGTGGCCTCGGGCGCCGGCGGTGCCTCGGAGATTGCCGATTTCATGCTGCTGCAACTGGTCAACCGCGCCCAGCCGCTGATCAGCCACCTGAGCCAGATCAGTCCCCTGCACCCGGAGCGCCTGTACAGCGAGCTGGTCAGCCTGGCCGGCGAGTTTGCCACCTTCTCCAGCAGCGGTCGGCGCCCGGCCACGTTCCCGGCGTATCAACACGATGATCTGGCGTTGAGCTTCGCGCCGGTCATGCAGGCCCTGCGCGAAGCCCTGTCGATGTTGATCGACAGCAAGGCGACGCCGATTCCGATTGTCGAGAAAGCCTATGGCATCCACGTCGCGATGCTGGCGGACCGCGGCCTGATCGACAACGCCAGCTTCATCCTCGTGGTGCGCGCCGATATCCCCAGCGAAACCCTGCGCGGGCGCTTCGCCCAGCAGAGCAAGGTCGGTTCGGTGGAGCACATCCGCGACCTGGTCAACCTGCAACTGCCGGGCATCGGCCTGCTGCCGCTGCCGGTGGCGCCACGACAGATTCCGTTCCATGCCGGGTCGACCTACTACGAACTCGACCGCGGCAGTGAGCACTGGAAGCAACTGGTGAATTCCGGCGGCTTCGCCTTCCATGTCGCCGGTGATTTTCCCGGCTTGAACCTGGCCTTCTGGGCAATCCGAGGATAAGCCGCGATGAATGCCAATGATGATCTGTCGGGCCAGCCCTTGCCTGCCAACGACCGTACCCAGTTTATGCCGCGTCCCGGTGGCCGGGCGCCGGAGCCTGCCCGCGCCGAACCGGCGGCACCGCTGTCGGTGCCGGCCGCGCCGCTGCCGATCGGCCAGTCCCAAGGCCTGAACCCGCTGGAGAGCGCTGCCGGTCCTTTGCTGGCGCTGTTGACGCGTCTGCGCAACACCATCGCCCATCCGGCGCCGGCCAGCCTGCGGGCGCAATTGCTGGCTTATCTGCGCCAGTTCGAAGAGCGTGCCGAAGGTGCCGGTATGGCCCGCAACGAGGTGCTGCTGGCGCGTTACGCGCTGTGCACCGCCCTCGACGAAGCGGTGCTGAGCACGCCTTGGGGCAGTGCCGGCGACTGGGGCAAGCAGAGTCTGCTGATCACCGTGCACAACGAAGCCTGGGGTGGCGAGAAGGTCTTCCAGTTGCTCGACCATTGCCTGCAAAGTCCGCGCGAACGCCTGTATCTGCTGGAGCTGTTGTACCTGTGCATCTGCCTCGGATTCGAAGGCCGCTACCGGGTGATGATCGACGGTCGCAGCCAGCTCGATGCCCTGCGCGAGCGCACCAGCGCGGCGATCCGCAGTGCCCGTGGCGAATATGAGCGCGAGCTGTCGCCGCATTGGCGCGGCCTGACGGTGGTGCGGGATCGCCTGAGCCAGTTCATGCCGCCCTGGGTCGGTATCGCCGTCGGCCTGGCGCTGTTGCTGGTCCTGCTGTTCGGCCTGCGCCTGAAGCTGGCCGCCGACGCCGAGCCGGTGTTTCGCAATATCCATGCCCTGGGCGAGATCCCGGTGCAGACCATCGACCGTCCGGTGATCCAGCCCAAGGTGGTGGAACGGCCACGCCTGGCCGGTTTCCTCGCCGATGACATCAAGGCCGGCAAGGTCGCCGTGGAAGACAAGGTCGACCGCTCGGTGGTGACGATTCGCGGCGACGAACTCTTCGCTTCGGCCAGTTCCAGCATTGTCGACGACTACCAGCCGCTGATGCTGCGCATCGCCGATGCCATTCGCAACGTGAAAGGCCAGGTGCGGATCACCGGGCACAGCGACAACCGGCCCATCGCCACCCTGCGTTTCCCGTCCAACTGGGCATTGTCCCAGGCCCGGGCCGAGCAGGTGCTGCAGATCCTCGCGGCGAAAACCGGCACGCCTGCACGCTTCAGCGCCGAAGGGCGTAGCGACACCGAGCCGCTGGCTTCGAACGCCACGGCCGAGGGCCGGGCGAAGAATCGTCGGGTGGAAATCACAGTCTTGGCGGAGGGCGTCGAGTGAAGGCGTTTTTCAGTTTTGTCGTTCGCTGGGTGATTCCGCTGTTGGGGCTGATCGCCCTGAGCCTGATCATCTGGTTTGTCGGTCCGCTGCTGGAAGTGCTGGTGCCGGAAGGTCGGCGCTGGACGCTGATCATCCTGATCTTCGCGGTGTGGATCGCTTACCGCGTGTTCCGTCTGATCCAGGCCCGGCGCCAGGCCGCCAAGGTCATGCAGAGCCTGGCCGCGGAAACCCCGCCGGACCCCGCCAGCGTCGCCACCGCCGAAGAACTGGCGACCCTGCGCCAGCGCATGGCCGAGGCCCTGGCGTTGCTCAAGAAAGCCAAGCTCGGCGGTGATGAACGTCGCAACCTCTACGAGCTGCCGTGGTACGTGATCATCGGCCCGCCGGGTTCGGGCAAGACCACCGCGCTGGTCAACTCCGGACTGCATTTCCCCCTGGCCGCGCAGTTCGGCGCCGGGGCGATTCGCGGTGTCGGCGGTACGCGCAACTGCGATTGGTGGTTCACCGACGAAGCCGTGCTGCTGGACACCGCCGGCCGCTACACCACCCAGGACAGCCATGCCCAGGTGGACAAGGCGGCCTGGCTGGGTTTCCTCGATCTGCTGAAAACCCAGCGTCCGCGGCGTCCCATCGACGGCGCCTTTATCGCCATCAGCCTCTCGGACCTGCTGCTCAGCACCGACGCCGAGCGCGCCGCCCATGCCACGGCGATCCGCGCCCGTATCCAGGAGTTGTACACCCAGCTCGGTGTACGTTTCCCGATCTACCTGATGCTGACCAAGCTCGACCTGGTGCCAGGGTTCATGGAGTTCTTCGACGCCCTGAGCAAGGAAGAGCGGGCCCAGGTCTGGGGCATGACCTTCGACCTGGACGACGGCAAGAACGCCGCCGGTCCGCTGGCGAGTTTTCAAAAAGAGTTTGCCGGGCTCGAGCAGCGCCTCAATGCGCGGCTGGTGGAGCGTCTGCAACAGGAACGCGACCCGGCGCGGCGCGACCTGATCTACGGTTTCCCCCAGCAGTTCGGTGCGTTGAAGACCTGCTTGCAGGATTTCCTCGACGGCGTGTTCAAGCCCAATGCCTATGAAGATCGCGCCTTGTTGCGCGGGGTGTATTTCACCAGCGGCACCCAGGAAGGCAGCCCCATCGACCGCCTGATCGGCGCCATGGCCCAGAGCATGAACCTCGACCGCCAGCAGTTGGCGCGCCAGAGCGGCAGCGGGCGCAGCTACTTTATCGAGAAGCTGTTCACCGCCGTGGCCTTCGCCGAGCGCGGGCTGGTGGGGGTCAACCCCAAGGTCGAACAGCGGCGCAAATGGTTGGCCCGTGGGGTGCTGGCGACCACGGTTGCGGTGGTGCTGGTGGTCGGTACGCTGTGGTGGGTGAGTTTCCGCGCCAACGAGGCCTATATCGCCCAGGTCGACCAGAAGGTCGCGCCCCTGGGCCAGAGCGTGCAGGAGCTCAGCCCGGCGCAACGCGACGTGCTGGCGGTGCTGCCGTTGCTCAATGCGGTCAAGCACCTGGCCGGCGATGCGCCAAACTGGGCCGAAGGCCTGGGCCTGTACCAGGGCGATATGCTCGAAGCCGAGTCCGCCAGCGTCTATCGCAAGTTGCTGATCGCGGTGTTCGCACCGCGCCTGCTGACCCGGGTCGAAGAACAACTGCACGGCGGCGGCAATTCGGACTTCCTCTACGAAGGCCTGAAAGCCTACCTGATGCTGGCCGACAACGAGCATTACGACCCGCAGTTCATCAAGGCCTGGATCGCCCTCGACTGGGACCGCAGCTTGCCGCGAGACTTGCCGCCGGAGCAGCGCGCCGCCCTCGGTGAGCATCTGCAAGCCCTGTTCGAACGCCGTCCACCGAATGCCCGGCTGGACGAACGGCTGATCGACGACCTGCGCCGCCAACTGCAGCAGCTGCCGGTGGCGCAACGGGTCTATGACCGGGTCAAACGCCAGAAGCTGCCGGAAGGCGTGCCGGATTTCCGTCTGAACGAGGCCGCCGGGCGGGATGCGGCGCTGGTGTTCAGTCGCAAGAGCGGCAAGCCCCTGGGCGATCCCCTGAGCGGCTTCTTCACTGCCAAGGGTTATCGCCAGGCCTTTCTGCTGACCAGCCTGAACCAGGCCAATACCGTTGCCGAAGAGCAATGGGTGCTGGGCCGCGACCCGGCCGAACAGCAGAATGTCGCCAGCCTCGCGGCGGATGTGCGGCGCCTGTATTTCCAGGACTATCTGCGCCAGTGGGATGCCTTGCTCGCCGATATCGACTTCGTGCCCATCACCAGCGTGGCCCAGGCCTCGGATGTGCTGCGGGTGATTTCCGGTCCGACCTCGCCGCTGAAAAAGCTGCTGGTGGCGGTGGCCAAGGAAACGGATCTGCAACAGGACGAGCGTCTGCTGGCGGCCCAAGGCAAGCCGGTCGCGGGCAATGTCGATCAACTCAAGCAGCGCCTCGGTTCCCTGCTCGGTCAGGAACAGGCGACGGGCAATGCTGCGCCGGTGGAGACGCAAGACCCGGTGAGTGCGCACTTCGCCGAACTCAATGCCCTGGTCAACAAGGGTGAAGGCGAGCCGGCGGCCATCGATGCCTTGCTGGCGGACCTGAATGCGCTCTACGTGCAGGTCAGCGCCATGTCCGGTGCCAGTGGCGATGCCCTGCTTGGTGAGGCGAAGAACCAGGCCTCGGCCGCCGCCACGCGGGTCAGCCTGAATGCCGAACGCCAGCCACCGCTGGTCCAGGGTCTGGTCAAGTCGGTGGTTACTTCCACCACCAACAGCATGATGGGCGGGGTGCGCAATCAACTGAACGCGGCCTGGACCAGCGAAGTGGTCAACGTCTACCGACAATCCCTCAGCGGCCGTTATCCGCTGGCGCCCGGCAGTGCCCGGGATGCGACGCTGGAGGACTTCGGCCTGTTCTTCGGCGTTGGTGGGGTGATGGACAACTACTTCCGCAAGTATCTGCAACCCTATGTCGACACCTCGGCAACCCCTTGGCGGTGGCAGCCGGGGGCAGCGCAGAAACTCGGGATTGCCCCTGGTGTGTTGCAGACCTTTCAACGCGCGGCAGCGATTCGCGATGCGTTTTTCCGCTCGGGCGGTACCCAGCCGACCGTACGTTTCGAACTCAAGCCAGTGGCGATGGATGCGTCCATCACCCAGTTCCAGCTTGAGCTCGACGGCCAGCAGGTCGGTTATGACCATGGCCCGAGCCGGCCGGTGGCGATGCAATGGCCGAACCCCGGCAGCGTCGGCGTGGTGCGCCTGTCGATCACGCCGCCGTCGGCCAGCGGGCGCTCCGGGATCACCCTGGACGGGCCCTGGGCCTGGTTCCGCCTGCTGGAGCAATCGGACCTGGTGGCCGGCAACGCGCCGGATCGTTTCAACCTGCGCTTGCGGGTGGATGGCGCCAGCATCTCCTACGAGTTGCGCGCCAGCAGTGCCTTCAATCCCTTCAAGAGCCGCGTGCTCAATGGCTTCAGCCTGCCGGAGCGGTTATGACAACGGTGGGTTTCTACGGCAAGCTGGCCAGTCGCGGCGATTTTGTCAGTCGCGGTTTGCCGCAGAGCTTTATCCAGCCCTGGGATGCCTGGCTGGCCTCGGGCTTGCTCGCCAGCCAGCAGCAACTCGGTGCTGACTGGTTGGGTGTGTACCTGGTCAGCCCGCTCTGGCGTTTTGTGCTGGCGCCGGGCGTCTGCGGGCCGGACGCGGTGGCCGGGGTGTTGATGCCGAGCATCGACCGGGTCGGCCGCTATTTTCCACTGACCGTGGCCGTGGCCCTCGATTCCGAGCACGCCCTGGCGGCGGTGGTCGGCGGCGCGGATGCCTGGTTCGAACGGGCCGAAGCCCTGTTGCTGGCGACACTGGAGGAAGACGCCGGTTTCGAGGCTTTCGACCAGGGTGTCCAGGACCTGGGTGGCCTACCGTTCGCCAACAAGGCACCGAGCAGCGAGTTCGCCGGCCTGCAACGCTTTGCCGCGCTCGACGCAGCGAGCCGCGCCAGCGCCCTGGCCGAACAGGCCTGTGTCGGCAGCAGCCTCTGGTGGGGACGTGGTTCGCAGCGGATCGAGGCCGGCCTGATGCGCTGCGCGGGCCTGCCGGCGACCGCCGATTTCGGCAGTTTCCTTTTGGGCAGGGGGGCGTCGATCTAAATGGCACAGACACCTGCAATCACTTACCAGTCGGCCAGCTACAGTCATGTCGGCATGGTCCGCCAGATCAACGAAGACGCCTTCCTGGAGCTGCCCGGCGCCGGGCTCTGGGTAGTGGCCGACGGCATGGGCGGGCACGCGGCGGGGGACTACGTCAGCAGCCTGATCGTCGACACCCTGCGGCGCATCCCGCCCTCGGACGCCCTGGGGCTCTACACCTCGGCCTTGCGTTCGCGCCTGGCCGAGGTCAATGCCGCCGTGCGCGAGGAAACCGCCCACCGTGGCGTGGCGATGATGGGCAGCACCGTGGTGTTGTTGGCGGTACGTGGGGCCGAAGGCGTGTGCCTGTGGGCCGGCGACAGTCGCCTGTATCGCCTGCGTGACGGCCAGTTGGAGAGCATTTCCCGCGATCACAGCTATGTCCAGGACCTGCAGGACAGCGGCCTGCTCAGCGAGGCCGAGGCGCGGGTGCACCCACGAGCAAACATCGTCACCCGGGCGATTGGCGTGGAGGCGCAAGTGGAGTTGTCGATGGTGCCGTTCCAGGTACTGCCCGGCGACACCTACCTGCTGTGCAGCGACGGCTTGAACAAGACCGCCGAAGACGCCGAGATCCGCGACGTGCTGGCCCATGCCGACCCCTATGACGTGGTCCGCAGCCTGGTGCACCTGGGCCTGACCCGGGGCGCCCCCGACAACATCACGGCGATTGTCGTCAAAGCCACCTGAAGACCCCCGACACCATGGACATTCTGATTCCCGGATTCGATATAGGCGAGGAGATTGGCGAAGGCGCCATGGCAACCGTCTATCTGGCGACCCAACGGTCGCTGGAGCGCAAGGTGGCGCTGAAAGTGATGGCGGCCGCCCTGGCCGCCGACCCGACCTTCTGCGAGCGTTTCCTGCGCGAAGGCCGGACCCTGGCGCGGCTGTCGCATCCGAACACCGTGACCATCCACGATATCGGCAATGTCGGCGAGCTGTATTACATGGCCATGGAATACCTGCCCAACGGCACGCTCAAGGAGCGGATCGCGGCGGGGCTGAGCCCTGAGCAGGGTTTGGCATATGTCCGCCAGATTGCCTCGGCCCTGGGGTATGCCCATGCCCAGGGGCTGGTGCACCGCGATGTGAAGCCGGCCAACATCCTCTTTCGCGCCGACGGTACCGCGGTGCTCTCGGACTTCGGCATCGCCAAGTCGCTGGATGATCGCACCCAGTTCACCCAGGCCGGGTTTGCCGTGGGTACGCCGAGCTATATGAGCCCGGAACAGGCCCGGGGCCAGGACCTCGACGGGCGTTCCGACCTGTATGCGCTGGGGGTGGTGCTCTATGAAATCCTGGTCGGCAAGTTGCCCTATATCGGCACCGATGCACTGTCCACGGCCCTGGCGCACCTGACCGAGCCGCTGCCGGAGTTACCGCTGCAGCATGGGCGCTACCAGGAAGTCCTGCGCCAGCTGTTGGCCAAGGACCCGGCGGCGCGTTTCGCGGATGCGGCGGCCCTGCTGCGGGCGCTGGATAACCTCCCGGCGGAAAACCTTGATGCCACTCTGGTCCAGCCGTTGGCGATTGTGCCGCCGACTCCGACTGCGCCACCCGCCAGCGACCTGGGTGGACTGACACCGGTGTCGATCGAGATTCCCACTGCGCCCCCGACACCTGCGCCGCCACCAAGACCCGCGGCTACGCCGGTGCTCGACCGTTCCGCCGAGTCCGGACAACGGCGTGGCCCGGTGCTGACGCTGGTCGCCGTGGCGGTAGCCGCCGCCCTTGGTTTGGCGGGCGTCGGTTACTGGTGGTTGGGGCGTGACAGCCATCCCGCGACGCCGAGCACAGCGGCGCAGCCACCGGCAAAAACACCGTCGGTGCTGAATCGGCCACCGGCTTCCAACCCGCCGCCGACCCAGCCACCTGGCGTGACCCAAGCCGTGGCGGCGGATCTCGACGGCGGCCAGCGCCCCTTGTTGATGGCCGGCAAGAAGACCCTGTTCCAGCGGGTCCTGAGCAAGCCCGGGGCGAGTTTTGCCAGCGAGCCGGGGGCCAAGCCGGACAAGCCGCTGCCGGCGTTCTCGGTGCTCTATGTCTACCAGCGCAAGACTGTCGACGGCAGCGCCTGGCTGCGGGTCGGTGCCGCCACTGACGGTCGCAGCGAAGGCTGGTTGCCCCAGGATGCGGTCAGCGACTGGAAGCAGAGCCTGGTGCTGAAATTTACCGAGCGCTCCGGGCGTGCGCCGGTGATGTTCCTGCGTGACGCCGCCGATATCGACAAGCTGCTGGCCAATCCTTCGGCGGCGAAGAACCTGTTGCTCAATGCACAGAAAAATCCCCAGGATGACCAGCGCGTGCTGGCCCTGGAGCCGGCCGCCAGCGCGGTGCCGCAGAACCAGTTCTACCTGCTGCCGATTTTCGATTCCCGCGAAAGCCTGGATGAAAACGGCCAGCCGGTGCAGTTGCTCAATGTCGCCTCCATCGACCCCGGCAGCACGCCGAAAGCCGTCGGCAATGGCGCTGCCCCGGCAGTCGCCGCCGACACCTTTCGCACCGCCATCGTGCTGGTGGTGGACACCACGGAGTCGATGCAACCCTATATCGATCAGGTCCGCGACGTGGTCCACGAGCTGCAAAGCCAGATTGCCCAGCGTGGCGAGCTGGACAGCGTGAGCTTCGGCCTGATCGGCTTTCGCAACAATATCCAGAAGACCCCGGGCCTGCAGTACCTGACCAAGACCCTGGTGACCCTCGACCAGGGCCGCGACCCGGAGCGCTTCCTGGCGCTGGCGCGGGATGTGAAAGCGTCGACGATCTCCAGTCACTCGTTCAACGAGGACTCCTTTGCCGGGGTCATGCAGGCGGTCGATGGCATGGACTGGTCGGGCTACGGCGGCCGGCTGATCCTGCTGGTCACCGATGCGGGCTCGTTGCGCAAGAACGATCCCTACAGCAGCACCAAAATGAACGAAGCGGAGATCCGCCAGGCCGCGCTGGGCAAGCAGATCAAGATCTACGCCTTGCACCTGCGCACCGATGCCGGGAAGAAGAACCATGCGTTCGCCGAGCAGCAGTACCGGACCCTGACCGCCGATGCCAACCCGCAGATCGGCGATTTGTATATCCCGGTCCAGGGCGGCGACGTGCACAAGCTGGGCGAGCGGGTCGGCGAAATCGGTTCGGTGTTCGCCAACCTGGTGCACCAGGTGCGCAGCAACCAGACCCAGGCCGTACCGCTGCTGGCCGCTTCGCCGAGCCTGGCGGACAAGACGGCGGCCATCGGTTATGCCATGCACATGGATTTTCTCGGCCACAAGGCCGCCAGCCAGGCACCGCAACTGGTCAGCGCCTGGACCGCCGACCGCGACCTGACCAATCCGGCGCTACCGGCGTTCCAGGTCTGCGTGATGCTGACCAAACTGCAACTCAACGAGCTGCAACAGTCGCTGAAACTGATCGTCGACGCGGCGCGCAAGACCCAGACCTCGCCCAAGGATTTCTTCCAGGAAATCGCCAGTGCCAGTGCTTACATGAGCCGCGATCCGCAGGCCCTGCGCAAGGGCGGCAACCTGGCCGACGGCGGCCTGCTCGGCGAGTACCTGGAAGGCCTGCCGTACCGCAGCAAGTCGCTGAACATGACCCAGGACCTGTGGCTGTCGCTGAGCGTGGCCGAACAGGAAGACTTTATCGACGAACTGGACTCGAAGATCCGCCTCTACGAAACCTTCCACAACGATGTGGCCAATTGGGTCCGGTTCGGCGATGCCGAGCCGGGTGATGCGCTGTACCGCGTACCGTTGTCGACGTTGCCGTGATGATCAGTCTGCGAGAAGTGCGCAAGACGCGGGGCGAAGGCGCCCAGCGTTACAGCCTGGAGGTGCCGCGCCTGAGCCTGGCGCCCGGCGCGCAGTGGGCGGTGGTCGGGCCCAGCGGTTGCGGCAAGAGCACCTTGCTCGACCTGCTGGCGCTGGTGTTGGCGCCGGACCGGGCGGGGTTGTTTGCCTTCGACGATTCGGCGGGTGCGCAGGATATTGCCGCGCTCTGGCGTCAGGGCCAGCACGATCGCCTGGCGGACCTGCGCAGCCGAAAGCTCGGTTATGTGCTGCAGACCGGCGGCCTGCTGGGGTTTCTCGATGTGCGCGGGAATATCGCCTTGTCGCGTCGGCTTCTGGGGATGAAGGAGGACGGCAGTGTCCAGCGGCTCGCCGAGCAACTGGAAATCGCCGATCAACTGGACAAGAAGCCCCAGGCGCTTTCAGTAGGCCAGCGCCAGCGGGTCAGTTGTGCCCGGGCCTTGGCCCATGGTCCACGGCTGCTGTTGGCCGATGAGCCGACGGCAGCCCTCGATCCGCTGAATGCCGGACGGGTCATGCAGTTGTTGCTGAACCAGGCTCGGGAGCAGGGCGCCTGTTGCGTTATCGCGACCCATGACGAAGCCCTGGTGCGCGACCTCGGCGTGCCGGTATTGCGGATTGCCTGCCAGCGCGATGGCGACGGTGGTGTGACGGCGATCCTGGAGCAGACGCCATGACCCGCGCCGCCCTGATCGCCGGCCTGGCCTGGCAGGACTATCGCACCGACTGGCGGCTGTCGGCCTGTGCGGTGCTGGCCCTGGTGGCGGTGATCGCGCCGTTGCTGGTGCTGTTCGGCCTCAAGTTCGGCCTGGTCAGCAGCCTCACCGAACGCCTGGAGCGCGACCCGACGGTGCGCGAGATCATTCCCCTCGGCGGCGGGCGTTTCAGTGCGGCGTTTATCGCCGGGCTGGGGCAGCGTGAAGACGTCGCCTTTGCCTTGCCGCGAACCCGGCAGATCGCCGCGACCGCCGATCTTTCGACCAGCGGCCAGGGGCCGGTGGTCAATGTGGAAATGCTGCCCACCGCCGAGGGCGATCCCTTGCTCGGCGCCTTGCCCGCGCCGGTCGGCCTGGCGGCGATGCTGCTCAGCCAGACGGCGGCGGAGAAGCTCGGGGTGAAGGCCGGCGACTGGTTGCAGGTGTCTTTCGGCCGGCAGGTGGCCGGTCGCCTGGAAAGCCGCCACACACAGATTCAGGTGCAGGCGGTGTTGCCGCTGGAGGCCTTCGAGCGTGATGCGTTGTTCGCCCCGCTGGGTCTGCTGGAGGCCGCCGAGGATTATCGCGACGGCCTTGGCGTGCCGGTGCTTGGCTGGGCCGGGGAACCGGCGGGCACCGCCGCGCAACGGGTCTATCCGGGGTTTCGCCTGTATGCCCGCGGGCTGACCGATGTCGAGCCGCTGCGACGTTATTTCGCCGAGCGCAACCTGCTGGTCTCGACCCAGGCCCAGACCATTGCCCAGGTGCAATCCCTGAGCCGCAACCTCGGCATCGTGTTCTGGGTCATCGCTGCATTGGCCCTGGCCGGTGCCTTCGCGGCGCTCTTCGCCGGCGCCCTGGCGGCGGTCGAGCGCAAGCGCCGCGAGCTGTCGGTGTTGCGTCTGCTCGGGCTCGGCACCCGCGCACTGCTGCTGTTCGTGGTGCTGCAAGCGCTGTACAGCGGCCTGTTTGCGGTACTGCTCAGTGACGTGCTCTACGGCGTGGCGGAGTGGGGCCTGAACCTTTTGTTCGTACAGGCGGCCGGCGAGTACGCCAGCCGCCTGTTGTTGCCGCACTACCTGCTGGCACTTTTCAGCGTGTTGGCGGTCTGTGCTCTGGCTGCCGCCCTGGGGGGCTGGCGCGTGGCGCGGATAGAAGCTTCGGAAGGAATCAGAGATGTATAAGTTGCGCGGCGCGGCCCTGGCGGTTCTCATCGCTTCCCTGTGCCTGGGGGCCTGGGCGCGGGCCGATGAGGACAGCGAAAAACTCGACAACCCCAAGCCCCTGGCCGATGACATCAGCCTGCCGCTGCCCTGCGAGGGCGAGATGGTGTTTCGCGCGGTCTATGTATTGGCGCGCGGCACCCTCGATGACCGTGAGATCAGCCTCGGCTATCCCTTCAGCGAGGATGAACCGGGCTACAAGCAGTCGTTTATTTCCGGCTATCGCCGCGACTTTATCAACGGTCAGTTCACCCTCAAGGACCTGCCCGGCGCCTGGCAGAAATCCATTGCCCCGACCCTGCCGAAGACCGACGCCGACTCGCCGCTCAAGCCGATGTTCTATTTCATCGGCAAGTACCCGGTCACGGCGCGCCAGTACGCCCTGGTGATGGCCCAGGCACAAGCCCTGGCCAGCGGCGAGCCGGCGCCGGCCTGTGATGCGCCGAGTGGCGTGGCCGGGCGCCTGCCCAAGGTCAAGGTCTCGCGTTTTGACGCCGAGCGTTTCTCGGCGGTCTACAGCGCCTGGTTGATGAAGTATCACCGCGACCTGCTGCCGGTCAGCGGCCGTGGCTCGTCGGCTGACGACGGTGGCCTGGGCTTTGTCCGCCTGCCCACCGAAGTCGAGTGGGAGTTCGCTGCCCGTGGCGCCCAGGCGGTCAGTCGCCAGGACCTGGAAGGCCGCCTGTTTCCACGGCGGGCGCCGGGGAGCGACAGCGACGGGCCGCTGTCCGACTACGCGGTGTTCAACCAGGTGGCCGGCGGCACCGGCCAGGCGGCGCGGCTGATGCCGATCGGCACCAAGCTGCCCAATCCCATCGGTATGTTCGACGTGATCGGCAACGCCGCGCAGATGGTCCAGGAATCCTTCCAGCTGGTGCATGCCGGACGCCGCCAGGGCACCTACGGCGGTTTTGTGGTCAAGGGCGGTAACTACCTGGAAGGCGAGGGCACGTTGTTTACCGGCATGCGCCGCGAGTACCCGCTGTTCGCCGCCGACGGCACCGAGCAGAGCAACGAGACCACCGGTTTCCGCGTGGCCGTCGGCGCGCTCTCGGCGCCGCGCTCGCGCTACAAGGAGCTGTTCAGCCAATGGCAGCAGGAAGGCCGCCTGGCGTCCCTGACCGACGCCATCGACGACGCCCAGGACCCGACCAAGCGCCTGGACGGGATCATTTCCGCCAGCACCGACCCGAAGCTGCAAGCCGAGCTGGGGCTGGTCAACGAAGAGCTCAAGCGCAACGTCTCGTTGATCGCCCGCCAGCGTGAAGAGGCGGCCGGCAACCTGATCCAGTCGGCGGCCCTGGTGGCCGAGACGGTCAATAACTACAACATTCGCCTGACCAACCTGAAGAAGAGCCGCCAGCAGGCCGTCGATGCCAAGGACGATGCCGCCGCCAAGCTGTTCGCCGGGGCCATCGAGAACGGCACCAGCGCCCTGGACGGCGCGGTGGCGATCTATATCGACAACCTGGCAACGGCCACGCGCTATACCGATGCGGTGATCCAGGCGCAGTTCCAGCGGGTCAAGGAAGAACTCAATCGCAAACCCGTGCTCGGCAACAGCCTGGTCGCACGGGCCACCTTGTTCGTTCGTCATGTCGGGGATTACCGCAAGCAACAGCGGGCCGATCCGGCGGCGATCTTGAAAGCGTTACTCGCATCGACCGCCCAGCAGCCATGAGCGGTCGGTATCCGGCGAGTGTAGAGGGGACTCGGACGGCAGGGTGCCGTACCGGGCAAGTCAAAACCAAAAAAGGGAAATAAACATGATCTTCTCCAGCAAACCCCTTGTTTCGACCTCCAAGTGCCGTGCCGCGCTGTGGGTTGCCGCCGGATTCAGCACCGTGCTGATGGGCGGTTGCGCCACTTCACCGACCTCGAAAGTCGGCGCGACGACCAAGGTCGAGTTCTACCCGACCTGCTACGAGCCGGTGCAGCACCTGCGTGCGACTGACTCGGACATGACCAAGTCGATCGCCACCGGCGCGGTGATCGGTGCGTTGGGCGGTGCCGCTCTCGGCGCGCTGACCGGCGACGACTCGGCCAAGCGTGGCCGCAATGCCGCCATCGGCGCGGCCGGCGGTGCCCTCGCGGGTGGCGCGGCGGGTTACTACACCGAGAAGCAGAAGCAGATCACCGATGACAACCAGCGCATCGGCTCCTATGCCCAGGACATCAACAAAAGTGCCGCCGACATGGACCGCAACACGGCCTATGCCAAGGCGTCGCAGAGCTGCTACCAGCGTGAGTTCGCCAACCTGGTGTCGGCACGCAAGGCCAAGACCGTCGGCGACGCCGAAGGTCGCAAGCGCCTGGCGGAAATCGTTTCGGGCCTGAAAGAGTCCAATGACCTGATCGTCGCCGTGAACGGGCGTTCGGCCGAAGACCTGAACAACTACACCCAGGCCTATGAGCAGGATCTGCGTCAGGTCGGCGTGCAGCGTACCGACGTGGTCACCGTGGCGACCGCCGACAGCAACCCGGTCGTGCCGACCACCACCAAGGGCAAGAAGGTGAAAGTGGCGAAGAAGGCGGCGCTGCCGGTCGTGCCTAAGGAAGCAGTGGCTACCGAGAAGACCCTCCAGGACGCCAACGCCAAGAAAGCCGTCAGCCAGGACGTGGCCACCAGCGGTCAGTCCCAGGTCAACAGCATGTGCAAGAACCCGGACCTGGGCGACTGGGCACCGGTACCTTGCCCGAATGCCTAAGCTACGGATCGTCTGACAATTTGTCGGTATAAGCGTTAAACGCCTGCCGATCTCCCGGGTAAAACGGGAGATCGGTGGCGTTCTTCAGGTAAAGCGCTACACTGCGCCGGCCGTTAATCTTTTCTGCCGAGGCTGTGTGCATGAAATTTCGCTTTCTTCTCTGGGCACTGGGTCTGTTGATGGCCCGGGCCAGCCGTAAAAACCCCGCCTTCCAGCAGCAACTGGCCGACAAGGCCCTGGTGTTCCAGCTGCAGACCCTGGACGGTAAGGTCGCCCGCCACTTTATCGTCAAGGATCAGCGCATCAGCAGCCGCTCCGGGACTTATCCGGAGCCTGCGTTTGCGATTGCCTTCAAGGATGCCGCCTATGGCTTCGCCACGCTGCAGGCGAAGAACAAGCAACTGGCGTTCATGACGGGGATTCAGGACAAGTCGATCCAGATCAAGGGCAATCCGGCGCTGGTGATGTGGTTCCAGGGCTTGATGAAGTACCTCAAGCCGCGGAAGAAGAAGGCCTGAGTCGGCTCTGATTTTCACCACATGGCTGGAAATCGGCGCCGAATTGTAGGGGTAGGGCTTGTCGGGACGCTGCACCGCCGCGAAGCTTTTGGCGGTCTCAAGGGCCTCTTCGCTGGCAAGCCAGGCTCCTACAGTTCCGTGTCGTTCGCACAATTTGTGATCGACGCCGGACTGTAGGAGCAGGGCTTGCCCGCGAAGCTTTTGGCGGTCTCAAGGGCCTCTTCGCTGGCAAGCCAAGCTCCTACAGTTCCGTGTCGTTCGCACAATTTGTGATCGACGCTGAACCTGTAGGAGCAAGCTTGCTCGCGATAGCGGTGTTCCAGACGCCGCTTCAGCCCTGGCTGAACTGCGAAGCCAGTTCGCGCAACAGCACTTCGGCTTCCAGTACCTTGTTCACCACATCGTCGGCCTTGTCGCGGGACAGCCCCAGGCGTTCCAGCAAGGCATCCGGAATCTCTTCATCCGGGCCCGAGCCGATATTGCGACTGCGCAACAGGCGCACGGCCAGGCACACCAGGTTCGGATAGGCGGCATAGTCGCCGTCGTAGCTCGGATCGTGCTGGAAGCGCAGCGCGGTGGACAGCTCCTCCGGCATATCCCAGTAGCGCATCAGCCAGGCACCGATCTGCTCGCGGCTGATACCCAGCAAATGCTGCTCGATATAGCTGTGGCACAGGTGCGGGTTGACCTCCAGGTGCCGGCAGATCAGCGAGAAATGCGGCGGGAAGACGTGGGCCAGCAGCAGGTAGCCGAAGTTGTGCAGCAAGCCAGCCAGGTAGGTCAGGCCCGCTTCCGGGCGCTGGGCGCGGGGCATGGCGCGGGTCAGGCCTTCGATCACCGCGGCGGTGTAGATCGATTGCTGCCAGTAAGGCGTGCTGTGTTGCGGGTGGTCCTTGGGCAGGCTCAGGGTCTTGCCCAGGGCCAGGCCCAGCGCCAGGTTGATCACCAGGTCGAAACCGAGCACACGGACAATCGCATCTTCCACCGAGCGGATCTTGCCCGGCGAGGCGTAGTAGGGCGAAGCCGCCCAACTCACGACCTGGGCCGCCAGCGACGGGTCGGTTTCGACCACGCCGGTGATGTCGTCGATGGTCGCGTCGGGGTCGACCCGCAGCTTGATGATCTTTTGTGCGGTTTCCGCCAGGGGCGGAATCTCGATGGTCGCTTCCAGGCGCTGCTGGATCCGCCGCGCGGTGAAGGCTTGCACGGCCTGGGTGATTTCCTCGCGGTCATCATGAGGGCGGTCGAGGTTGGGACGGATACTGGATACGGCTTCGCCGAAACTGGCGGCGCTGGCCTTGCTCAGCATACCCTTGAAGTCGTCGCTGGAAATTTCCAGCAGCAGGCCGGCTTCACCGGAGTCGATCAGCAGGCTCGGTACACGCAGCAGTTGCTCTTCGTACAGGCACGGCGAACTGGTCAGTCCGGGCAAGCCCGGCAGCAGGTGCAGGTTGTGTTTGCCGAGCATGCGTTCCATGCGTTCGGTGGGCACCGCCGTCAGGCGCCGGCCGGTCAATTCGGTCAGGCGGTTGAGGTCGAGCAGTTGGTCCTGGGGAAACAGGACCATCAGTGCACCGACTGCATCGTCGAGCAGCACGGCCTGGACCTTGCGCGCGGCCGGCAGACCAGGGTGGTCCAGGACTTCGCTATAGCGGATGGCGAGCTTGTCGAGCAGCAGCCGGACCACAGACGGGGTGTGCGGGGTTGCATCGATGAGGGCAACTTCTGTCATGGTCTGTATCCGGGTTCCTACAATTTTCCCAGTATAACCAGCTTGGCCGTCCTAATGGTCTATAAACTGTGAGGTCTATCACACTTGGCCGTATTGCTGTCCATGGCGCAGCCAGCGGTCGAGTAGCGGGCTGACATGCTGCGGCCAGCGTGCCATCAGGGCTTGCGCGGCATCGCGGACCGCCGGCAGCAGATCGGCGTCGCGCATCAGGTCGGCGACCTTGAATTGCAGGAGCCCGGTCTGGCGGGTGCCGAGCATTTCCCCGGGGCCGCGCAGCTCCAGATCCTTCTCGGCGATGATAAAGCCGTCGTTGGTCTCGCGCATGATGCCCAGGCGTTGGCGACCGATCTGTGACAGTGGCGGATGGTAGAGCAGCACGCAGTGGCTGGCGGCGCTGCCCCGGCCGACCCGGCCACGCAGCTGGTGCAGTTGCGCCAGGCCCAGGCGCTCGGGGTTCTCGATGATCATCAGGCTGGCATTGGGCACGTCGACGCCGACTTCGATCACTGTGGTCGCCACCAGCAGTTGCAGGGCACCGGCCTTGAATTCGGCCATCACCGCCGCCTTTTCCGCCGGTTTCATACGTCCGTGGATCAAGCCGACGCGCAGTTCGCCGAGGGCTGCGGTGAGCTCTTCGAAGGTGGTTTCGGCGGCCTGGCAGGTGAGTTCCTCGGATTCCTCGATCAGTGTGCAGACCCAATAAGCCTGGCGGCCTTCGGCACAGGCGGCACGCACCCGTTCCACCACTTCGAAGCGCCGGCTGTCGGTCACCAGCACGGTGTTCACCGGCGTGCGGCCTGGCGGCAGTTCGTCGAGGATCGAGGTGTCGAGGTCGGCATAGGCGCTCATGGCCAAGGTCCGCGGGATCGGCGTGGCGGTCATGATCAACTGGTGCGGGCACATCCGTCCGCCGACGCCTTTCTGGCGCAGGGCCAGGCGTTGCTGGACGCCGAAGCGGTGCTGTTCGTCGATGATCACCAGGGCCAGGTTCTTGAACTGCACTTCGTCCTGGAACAGCGCGTGGGTGCCGACCACCATCGGCGTGCCGCCGGCGATCTGCTCCAGGGCGGCGACCCGGGCCTTGCCCTTGAGCTTGCCAGCCAGCCAGGCGGTTTCGATGCCCAGCGGTGCCAGCCAGCGCTGGAAGTTGATGAAGTGTTGTTCGGCCAGGATCTCGGTCGGTGCCATCAATGCCACCTGGTAGCCGGCTTCCAGGGCCTGCAAGGCAGCGAGGGCGGCGACCACGGTCTTGCCGGCGCCGACGTCGCCCTGGATCAGCCGCAGCATCGGCTCCGGCTGGCTGAGGTCATAGGCCACTTCGTTGCCGACCCGTTGCTGGGCGCCGGTCGGTGGGAAGCCGAGGTTGGCGAGGAACTGCCCGGGCAGCCGTTGCGCTTTCGGCAGGGCCGGTGCGCGCAGGGCCTTCAGGCTTTCGCGCAGGCGTTGCTGGGACAACTGATGCGTCAGCAGTTCCTCGAAGGCCAGGCGGTGCTGGGCCCAGTGATGACCGAGGGCGAGTTCGTCGACATCGGCATCGGCGGGTGGTTGGTGCAGATAGCGGATGGCTTCGTCCAGCGGTGCCAACTGGTAGTCGCGGGCCAGTTCCTGGGGCAGCCAGTCCGGCAGGCTGCGCGGGCCGAGCATCGCCAGGCTTTGCTGGCAGAGTTGGCGCAGGCGTTGCTGGGTCAGGCCTTCGGTCAGCGGGTAGATCGGCGTCAGGGTGGTGTCCACCGGCGGCGGTTCGTCGCCGCTGATGGCGCGGTATTCCGGGTGGTAGATTTCCAGGCCGGAGGCGCCGGGGCGGGCTTCGCCGTAGCAGCGGACATGGGTGCCGCGCTTGAGGCCGTCCTTTTGCGCGGTGCTGAAATGGTAGAAGCGCAGGCTCAGGCTACCGGTGCCGTCGTTGAGGCGCACCAACAGGCTGCGGCGCTTGCCCATGACCACATCGGCGCCGCTGACCACGCCTTCGATCACCGCGTCCTGGCCCGGACGCAGGGCGCCGATGGGCACCACGCGGGTGCGGTCCTGGTAGCGCAGGGGCAAGTGGAAGAGCACGTCCTGGAGATTCTCCAGGCCGACCTTGGCCAGCTTTTCGGCCATGGCCTCGCCGACACCCTTGAGTGCCGTGACCGACACTTGCGACAGTTCAGCCACGTCGATCAGCTCGCTGCGGGAGGCTTGGCCACCGAGCACAGGCGGATCGAGTCGGCGAGGATTTCAATCGCCTTGGGCCGCGGGAAGCTGGCGCGCCAGGCGATGGCCACGGTGCGGAACGGCACCGGCGGCGTCAGCGGACGTACTTCGATCACGCCGGGAGCGTAGTGATGGCTGTCCACGGCCGACAGCGGCAGAACCGAAATGCCCAGGCCGGAAGCGACCATATGGCGGATGGTTTCCAGCGAGCTGGACTCGACCGTGGTGTGCCGGGCCGCGTCGCCGCCCTTGGCCAGGGTCGGGCAGGCTTCGAGGACCTGGTCGCGGAAGCAGTGGCCTTCGCCCAGCAGCAACAGGCTCTTGTCGTTGAGCAGGGCGCTGTCGATGGTTTCCTTCTTGGTCCAGGGGTGCGAGGCCGGCATCAGGACGTAGAACGGTTCGTCGTAGAGCGGCAGGGTCAGCACATCGGCTTCATTGAACGGCAGGGCGATGATCACCGCGTCCAGTTCGCCGTTGCGCAGCTTGTCGCGCAGCACGTGGGTGAAGTTTTCTTCGATATACAACGGCATCTGCGGGGCGACCCGGTGCAGTTGTGGGATCAGGTGCGGGAACAGGTAGGGACCGACGGTGTAGATCGCGCCGACTTTCAGCGGTGCGGTCAACTGGTTCTTCCCGGCCTGGGCCAGCTCGCGGATGCCCTGGGCCTGTTCGAGGACCTTCTGCGCCTGGGCAACGATGGTTTCGCCGACGGGGGTCAGGCGCACGGCGCTCTTGCTGCGCTCGAAAATCAGCACACCGAGTTCGTCCTCGAGCTTTTTCACGCCGACCGACAGGGTCGGCTGGCTGACATGACAACGCTCGGCCGCGTGGCCGAAGTGTTGTTCCTGGGCGAGAGTGACGATATAGCGTAGTTCTGTAAGAGTCATAGCGAGCGTCCATGAGGTTGCCGGGCCAAGCATAACGGCTGCAATCGATAGACGCACGTTATCAGACGCAGGAAGAACGACGATTGTCGTTCAGGGCGGTTTTAGTGGGTTTTTGTTCGGGCGGTAGGACGTGAACTTGTGTGCGGGCGTAGCGGAGATTTTGTGGGAGCGAAGCTTTTGGCG
>NZ_JACAQA010000009.1:41749-345584 GCF_013385425.1 Pseudomonas gingeri
GCGAAGCTTTTGGCGGCCTCAGGGGCCTCTTCGCTGGCAAGCTCCTGCGGTGTCTAGCGGTTGCGCTTGTCGATGGAGTAGACGAACGGCGCGACGATCTCGATGCTGCCGTTGGTCAGCATATCGGCCGGCGGCTTGGGCAGCGGTTGGGCTCGACGGATCATTTCCAGGGTGGCCCGGTCCAGATCGGCGTTGCCGGAACGACCCACCAGTTCATACGAGAGCACCTTGCCTTCGGCATCGACCACGAAGCGCAGGCGGTTCAGACCTTCCTTGCCCCGTGACTGTGCAGCCGGCGGGTACTTCTTGTACTTGCTCAGGTGAGCCAGCAAGGTGCCTTCCCAACTGGCTTTCGCCGCGATCTGCTGGGGCGAAGGGCCCGGCGCCGGTGCCGCGGATTTCTCCGCTGGCGTGTTGGTCGGCGGCGTATCGGAAGGTTTCTCTTCCGTCGGTTTTTCCTTCACCGGCTCGGGCTTCGCCTGGGGCTTGGGCGGCTGCGGCTTGGGTTTCGGCTTGACCGGCTTGGGCACCGAGATCGTCGGCTTCGGCGCTTCGGCCAGCTTGGGCAACGGTAGCTCTTCCACCGGCGCGGGCGGCTGTGGTGGCGTGATGACCTTGGGCGGTGCCGGTGGCGGTGGAGCCGGGGGCAGTGGCGCCAGTTCGACCATCATCGCCTGGGGCGGCAGCTCGATGGGCTTGGACACCGACCAGTTCAAGGTGGCGATGATCGCCGCCGCATGAATGCCCAGCACCAGGCCCAGGCTGGCGCCATAACGCGTCAGCTTTTGGCGCGTATTGATCATTTCTTGGCTGCCGTCTCGAGTCCGACCAGGCCGACCTTCAGGTAACCGGCGGCGCGCAGGGCATCCATCACGCGCATCAGGTCGCCATAGTCCACGCCTTTATCGGCCTGGAAGAAAATGGTCGTGTCCTTCTTGCCGTGGGTCCGGGCGTCGAGGGTCGGGCCCAGGGCCTCGGCCTTGACTTCGTCGTCACCGAGGAACAGGCGCTGGTCGGACTTGACGCTGAGGAACACCGGCTTTTCCGGTCGCGGCGCCGGTTTGGCGGTGGACGCGGGCAGGTCGACCTTGATGTCCACAGTGGCGAGGGGAGCGGCCACCATAAAGATGATCAGCAGTACCAGCATCACGTCGATAAACGGCGTGACGTTGATTTCGTGGTTTTCGGCGAGATCGTCGCCGCCTTCGTTCAAATGCAGGCCCATGGCTGATTACCCCACTTTCACCATATGCGGCGCTTGCGTGGAACGCTCGTGCGGCTGGTGGTCGAGGTCACGGCTGACCAGCAGCAGGACCTGGGCGGAGGCGTCGGAGACCTGGGCCTTGTAGCCGGCGATGGAGCGGGCGAAGACGTTGTAGATCACCACGGCCGGGATCGCTGCGACCAGGCCGAAGGCAGTGGCCAGCAGGGCTTCGGCGATACCCGGCGCGACCACGGCAAGGTTGGTGGTCTGGGTTTTCGCGATGCCGATAAAGCTGTTCATGATGCCCCACACAGTGCCGAACAGGCCGACGAAGGGCGCGGTGGAACCGATGGTGGCGAGCACGCCGGTGCCGCTGCTCATGGTGCGACCACAGGCGGCGACCAGGCGTTCGAGGCGGAAGCTCACGCGCTCCTTGATGCCTTCTCTTTCGCGGCTGTTGATCGACAGGTGCATTTCTTCCAGGGCGTCGTGGACCAGCAGGTGGGCGAGGCTGCCCTCCTGGTTGGCGGTCTCGCTGGCTTCCTTGAGGGTGCGGGCCTTTTTCAGGGCGAGCATCTCACGGCGCAGGCGACGCTTGGCGCCCAGCAGTTCGAAGCCTTTGGCGACCCAGATGGTCCAGGTGATGATCGAGGCGATGGCCAGGCCGATCATCACGATCTTGACGATGATATCGGCGTTCTTGTACATGCCCCAGGGTGACAGGTCGTGGGCCATGCCCAGGCTGTTGTCCTCGGCAGGCAGCGCGTCGGCATCGTCGGCGGGTGCGGCATTCTCGGTCTGGACTGGAACGGTGGCGGTCGGTGCGACGACAGGCGCGGCATGATCGGCCGGGGCCGGAACGACCGTCGCCGCAGGGGCATGGGGCGGGGCTTCGTCGGCGAAGGTCAGGGTCGGCGCCAGCAACAGGCTGAGCAGCAAAGCCGCCGTCGAGCGCCAGGCGCGCGAAGGGCTATGGGGCTGGGGTGACGAAGCGGGGCGTTTATTGCGTGTCATGCTGGCCGGACCTGAGAGAAGATATGAAGAGGGTCTTGTCCTTCCAGGCCTCGTGGGGCCGAGAACATTTGGACGTGCATTATTGCAATTAATTCTTGTTAACAAAAGTAATAGCTTCTCTTTTTTTCTTCCATTGCTAACCGCTGGTCAATTTTCAGCACTCGTTTGTGGCTTTTTTCCTGGAGATCCGTGATGTCTGCTCCTTCTGTTCTGATTGCCGGTTGCGGCGATGTCGGTAGTCGCCTGGCGACGCAGTTGCTCGCCCAGGGTTGGCACGTCCATGGCCTGCGCCGCTCGATCGCGCGTTTGCCGGAGGGTGTCGTCGGGGTGGCGGGCGACCTGTTCGCCGAGCAGCGGCCTGACCGCTGGCCGAGTGGCCCGCTGGATTACCTGGTGTATTGCGCCGCGGCGACCGATCACGACGAGGCGGGTTATCAAGCAGCCTACGTCGATGGGTTGCGGCATGTATTGAGCTGGCTCAGGCAATCGGGCCAGCAGCCGCGGCGCCTGCTGTTCGTCTCCAGCAGCAGCGTGTATGTGCAGCAGACCGGTGAGTGGGTCGACGAGACTGCGCCGACCGAAGCCGAAGGTTATTCCGGGCGCTTGATGCTGGAGGCCGAGCAAGTGGCGCTGGACAGCGGCATTCCGGCGACACGGGTGCGCCTGACCGGTATCTACGGTCCGGGTCGCGAGTGGTTGTTGACCCAGGTCCGGCGCGGTTATCGGGTGGCGGTGGAGCCGCCTTTATATGGCAATCGGATTCATGCCGACGACGCGGCCGGACTGTTGGCGTTTCTGCTGGAGGCTGATCGGGCCGGGAAGGTGTTGGAGGATTGTTATATCGGTGTCGATGATGCGCCGGCGCCCTTGGCCGAGGTGGTGGGCTGGTTGCGCGAATACCTGGGGGTGACCGAGTGGGCCGAGGACGCCAGCGTTCGCCGCACCGGCAGCAAGCGCTGTAGCAATGCCCGGGCGCGGGCCCTGGGTTGGGCACCGCGTTATCCGAGTTTCC
Organism: Pseudomonas gingeri; assembly: GCF_013385425.1. GTDB lineage: Bacteria > Pseudomonadota > Gammaproteobacteria > Pseudomonadales > Pseudomonadaceae > Aquipseudomonas > Aquipseudomonas gingeri_D. The sequence continues at coordinate 44,980 of NZ_JACAQA010000009.1, forward strand.
GCGAGGGTTATGCGGCGATTCTTGAGGGGCGTTGCTGAGGTTACTTCTCCAGCAACCACTGGCGAGGACCGGGGTTGAGCTGCGGCTGTTCATCGGCCTGGGCCGAGTTCAACGCCTGGAAGATTTCCAGTTGCTTGCCCTTGCGCACGAAGATCCAGGCGGCGCCCTTGCCGCCTTGCTGCAACCAGATGCTGTCGTTCTCGCCGCTCATGGAGGCGCAATCGCCGGCCAGGCACAGCGCGTAGCGATCGGCACCGGGCAAGCCTTCCAGGCGTCCGTCCGGCAGGAATTTCACCTGGCCGCCTTCGCCCGGGCCACTGCTGATCTTCCAGTCGCCACCCATGTAGGCCGCGTACAAGGCCTGCTCGAAGCTGGCGCCCACCGGCGCGTTGGCCGGCAGTTCGGTCTGGGCCCGCACGAATGGCTGTTCAGGCTCCGAATCGCTGGCACTCTGGATCAGCTCCTTGCCGTCACGCGCCAGCGCAGTCCCGGCGCTGCCATAGAAGTCGACATGCCACTGCTTGCCGTCCGCGCGCACATGGCCCTCGGGGCGCTCGAAACCGTTGCTGTAGCGGGCCTGGCCGTTACGGGTGTCGATGCTCCATTCCAGGTTCGGCCCGTAGGTCTCCAGGGCTTCGCGCAAGCTGCCCTTTTTAACGGCGGCATCGATGGCGGCCTGGTTGATCCAGGTGCCGCTGATGTCGTATTTGGCAGGGTCGCTGGCGCAACCGCCGAGCAGGAGGGCAAACACCGAGAAGGCAAGCGCTTTGCGCATGGTGGAATCCTTTGCAGACGAAGCTGGCGCAGCGGGAGGGCTGCACCAGGCAGTGCGGGGTTGTTCGAGGGCGGCGTGGCTGGCAGTTACTCGAGGACCAGGATCGCGTCCATCTCGACCTGCGAGCCGCGTGGCAGTGCGGCAACGCCGATGGCGGCGCGGGCCGGGTAAGGCTGCTGGAAGTACTTGCCCATGATCTCGTTGACCTTGGCGAAGTGGCTCAGGTCGGTGAGGAAGATGTTCAGCTTGACGATGTCCTTGAACGAACCGCCAGCCGCTTCGGCCACGGCCTTCAGGTTTTCGAAGACCTGTACGGTCTGGGCTTCGAAGCCTTCCACCAGTTCCATGGTTTTCGGGTCCAGGGGAATCTGGCCGGACATGTAGACGGTGTTCCCGGCCTTGATCGCCTGGGAGTAGGTGCCGATGGCGGCCGGTGCCTTGTCGCTGCTGATAACGGTCTTGCTCATGAACGGGTTCCTTGTAATGGGCGGCTACGTTGGGGAGCTATGCGCGCATGCGGGTGATGCGGATCACCCCGGTCAGGGCGCGCAGTTTCTTGATCACGCGGGCCAGGTGCACGCGGTCGTGTACGCTGACCACCAGTTGGACCACGCTGATGCGACCATCGCGTTCGTCCATGCTGATTTTCTCGATATTGCCGTCGGCGGCATTGACGCTGCTGGCCAGCAGGGCGATCAGGCCGCGCTGGTGTTCCAGCTCGACGCGCAGCTCGACGTTGAATTCGCCGGTGACATCCTTGGCCCAGGAGAGCTGGATACATTTTTCCGGATTGTGGCGGATTTCGCTGATATTGCGGCAGTTGTCCAGGTGCACCACCATGCCTTTGCCGGCGGACAGGTGGCCGACAATCGGGTCGCCCGGGATCGGCGTGCAGCACTTGGCGTAGCTGAGTACCAGGCCTTCGGTGCCACGGATCGCCAGCGGCCCTTCGGGGCTGGGCAATTGTTCGCCTTCGCCGAGCAGGCGACGGGCGACCACATAGGCCATGCGGTTGCCCAGGCCGATGTCTTCCAACAGGTCTTCGATCAGTTCCAGGCGGTATTCGTGGAGCATGGCCTGCACGCGCTCGCCGGAAATCTTGTCCAGGGCGCTGTCGAAACCGTTGAGCACCTTGTTCAGCAGGCGTTCGCCGAGGCTGATGGATTCGGAGCGGCGTTGCAGCTTCAGGGCATGGCGGATATGGGTGCGGGCCTTGCCGGTGACGACAAAGTTGAGCCAGGCCGGGTTCGGGCGCGCGCCGGGGGCGCTGACGATCTCCACCGTGGAGCCGCTTTGCAGCGGTTCGGACAGCGGTGCGAGACGGCGATTGATCCGACAGGCAATGCAGCTGTTGCCGACATCGGTGTGCACCGCGTAGGCAAAGTCCACCGCCGTGGAGCCTTTTGGCAGCTCCATGATCCGGCCCTTGGGCGTGAACACGTAGACCTCGTCCGGGAACAGGTCGATCTTCACGCTTTCGATGAATTCCAGGGAGTTGCCGGCCCGTTGCTGCATTTCCAGCACGCCCTTGACCCACTGGCGGGCCCGGGCATGGGTGCCCTTGGGCTGCTCGTCGCCGCTGGACTTGTACAGCCAGTGGGCGGCGATGCCATTGTTGGCCATCTCTTCCATCTCGCGGGTGCGAATCTGGATCTCGATCGGAACGCCGTGCATGCCGAACAGGGTGGTATGCAGCGACTGGTAGCCGTTGGCCTTGGGAATCGCGATGTAGTCCTTGAAGCGGCCGGGCAGGGGTTTGTACAGATTATGCACGGCGCCGAGGACCCGATAGCAGGTGTCGACCTTGTCGACGATGATCCGGAACGCATAGACGTCCATGATCTCGTTGAAGGCCCGGCGCTTGCCGCGCATCTTGGTGTAGATACCGTACAGGTGCTTCTGCCGTCCGCTGACCTCGCCCTGGATACCGTCGACGGCCAGGCAGTGGCTCAGGGACTCTTCGATCTTGTTGACGATTTCCTTGCGGTTGCCCCGGGCGCGCTTGACCGCCTGGTAGATCCGTGCGGAACGCATCGGGTGCATGGCCTTGAAGCCGAGGTCTTCGAATTCGATGCGGATCGCATGCATGCCCAGGCGGTTGGCGATGGGGGCATAGATCTCGAGGGTTTCCTTGGCGATGCGCCGGCGTTTTTCGCCGGACAGCACTTCAAGGGTGCGCATGTTGTGCAGGCGGTCGGCGAGCTTGACCAGGATCACGCGAATATCGCGGGCCATGGCCATGGCCATCTTCTGGAAGTTTTCCGCCTGGGCTTCGGCCTTGGTCTCGAAATTCATCTGGGTCAGTTTGCTGACCCCGTCGACCAGTTCGGCCACGGTTTCACCGAACTGCGCTTGCAGCGCTTCCTTGGCGATCCCGGTGTCTTCGATCACGTCATGGAGCATGGCCGCCATCAGGCTCTGATGGTCCATGTGCATGTCGGCAAGAATATTGGCCACCGCCAGCGGATGCGTGACGTAGGCTTCGCCGCTGCGACGGCGTTGACCGTCATGGGCTTGTTCGGCGTAGAAGTACGCCCGGCGGACCAGGTTGACCTGGTCGGCGCCGAGGTAGGTCGATAAGCGATCGGCGAGGGCGTCTATGCTCGGCATGAGGTTTCCCCCGGCCGAAGCCTTGTACCCTGCGCCGTGCTACGTCGACCAGGCATAGGCTTAGACGGCCTCGTTGGACTCGTCCTCGAAGGCGGCGAAGACCGGGTCTTCATGGACGATATCCTGTTCAGCGATGAACGCGTCCGTCACGTAGCCTTCGGCGATTTCCCGCAGGGCCATTACGGTTGGTTTGTCATTTTCCCACGCCAGCTTCGGCTCTTTGCCGCCGGTCGCCAGTTGACGAGCGCGCTTGGTGGAGAGCATGACCAGCTCAAAACGGTTAGCCACATGTTCTAGGCAGTCTTCAACGGTTACGCGGGCCATGGTGTTCCTCGTAGCAAATGCGGTAATCACGCTACCCGGATGGGCGAGCGGACTGAACAGTTTAAAAAATCACCAGCGTTTAGGGAAGCGCTGATTTTCCCGGTCGCTTCACCAACGCGCTACGAGTACCAATGTAAAGCCCTCGCGGCGCTTTTGGGAAGTGTTGCTTATGCCAGTAATTCACTCAAGAGCTGAGTGAAATGTTGCTGTTGGGGCAGCTGTTGCAAGCGATTGGCGCGGAAAATCGCCTTCAGATCGTCCAGTGCGTGGGCAAAATCGTCGTTGATGATCAGGAAATCATATTCGACGTAGTGGCTCATTTCGCTGACCGCTTCGCGCATCCGCCCTTCGATGATCGCGTCGCTGTCCTGGCCACGGTTGGTCAGGCGCTGGCGCAGGGCCTGCTGGCTCGGCGGCAGGATAAAGATCGAGCGGGCCGCGGGCATTTGCCGACGTACTTGTTCGGCGCCCTGCCAGTCGATCTCCAGGATCAGGTCGTGGCCTTCGTCCAGGGTCTGTTGCAGGTGGCTCTGGGAGGTGCCGTAGAGGTTGCCGAAAACTTCCGCCTGCTCGAGGAAATCACCGTGCTCGACCATCCGCACGAACTCGGCGCGGTCGACGAAGTGGTAGTTCACGCCGTTGGCTTCGCCCGGGCGCATGGCGCGGGTGGTGTGCGAGACCGAGACGCGGATCTGCGGCTCGGCATCGATCAGGGCCTTGACCAGGCTGGTCTTGCCTGCGCCCGACGGTGCGGAAATGATGTAGAGGGTGCCAGTGCTGTGGGTCATGTCGGGTTAGCCTTACTCGATGTTCTGTACTTGTTCGCGCATTTGCTCGATCAACACCTTGAGGTTGACCGCCGCCTGGGTGCTGCGCGGGTCGAAGGCCTTGGAGCCGAGGGTGTTGGCTTCGCGGTTGAGTTCCTGCATCAGGAAGTCCAGGCGTCGGCCGGCCGCGCCGCCGGACTTGAGGACCCGGCGGACTTCGATGATATGGGTGGCGAGGCGGTCGAGTTCTTCGGCCACGTCGCTTTTCTGCGCCAGCAGGACCATTTCCTGCTCCAGGCGGGTCGGATCCAGCTCGGCTTTCATGTCGGCGAAGCGGTCGAGGACTTTCTGGCGCTGGGTGGCGAGCATCTGCGGAACCTGTTCGCGCAGGGTCGCGACATCGCCTTCGATGGCGTCCAGGCGCTCGACGATCAAGCGGGCCAGCTCCGCGCCTTCGCGCTGGCGGCCGTTCTTGAGTTCCTCGAGGCCTTGGGTGAACAGGGCCAAGGCTTCGTTGTTCAGGGCCTGCGGGTCGCTGGCGTCGGCCACCAGCACGCCGGGCCAGGCGAGCACTTCCAGCGGGTTCAGCGCGGCGGGCTGCTTGATCAGGCCGGCGACGGTTTCGGCGGCGGCGATCAGTTGGGTGGCGCGCTCGCGGTCGATCTGCAGGGCCTTGCCGGTGGTTTCCTCGGTAAAGCGCAGGGTGCATTCCAGCTTGCCCCGGGACAGGCCCTGGCGCAGGGCTTCGCGAACCGCGCCTTCGAGGTCGCGGAAGGATTCCGGCAAACGCAGGTGGGGTTCCAGGTAGCGGCTGTTGACCGAGCGCAGCTCCCAGCTCAGGGTGCCCTGGCTGACGGCGCTTTCGACGCGGGCGAAGGCGGTCATGCTGTGGACCATGGAAGTACCTCGCGATTCAGGTTCGCCGCCGTTTGGGCGGGCAATACCGATGAATGAATTAAAGCCGACGGGCAGCAAGGCGCAGGATTGTAGCGCAGTGCGGGCGCTGCCCCCAAACCCCCCGTAGGAGCGAGCTTGCTCGCGATGGTAGTCCAGGCACCGCGGGGTATCAGGTTTCCCGCGTTATCGTTGACGTCCATCGCGAGCAAGCTCGCTCCTACAGGGTCGGCGGGTGGCATGAGGTATTTAGAGGTGCCCAGCGCAGTCCCTGGCCTCTATAATGCCCAGTAGATTTCCGTCCTCGTACAGGTATTCCCAATGAAACGTCCAAGTGGTCGCGCTGCCGATCAGCTTCGCTCGATCCGCATCACCCGCAACTACACCAAACACGCCGAGGGGTCTGTACTGGTCGAGTTTGGTGATACCAAAGTGATTTGCACGGTCAGCGTCGAGAACGGTGTGCCGCGTTTCCTCAAGGGCCAGGGCCAGGGTTGGCTGACCGCCGAGTACGGCATGCTGCCGCGCGCCACCGGCGAGCGTAACCAGCGTGAGGCCAGCCGCGGCAAGCAAGGCGGCCGGACCCTGGAGATCCAGCGCCTGATCGGCCGTTCGCTGCGCGCCGCGCTGGATATGTCCAAGCTGGGCGATGTGACCCTGTATGTCGACTGCGATGTGATCCAGGCCGACGGCGGCACCCGCACCGCGTCCATCACCGGTGCCATGGTCGCGCTGGTCGACGCTTTGGCAGTGATCAAGAAGCGTGGCGGCCTGAAGGGCGGTAGCCCGCTCAAGCAGATGATCGCCGCGGTATCGGTGGGCATGTACCAGGGCGAGCCGGTGCTCGACCTGGACTACCTGGAAGACTCGGCCGCCGAGACCGACCTGAACGTGGTCATGACCAGCACCGGTGGTTTCATCGAAGTCCAGGGCACAGCCGAAGGCGCGCCGTTCCAGCCGGAAGACCTGAACGCGATGCTGGCATTGGCACAGAAAGGCATGAACGAAATCTTCGAATTGCAGAACGCCACCTTGGCCGACTGAGGATTCGAACTGTTACCAGCATAAGGAGAGCGCCATGAGTGACGAGCAATTACCCGTACCGACACCGAGCCAGGAAGTCAGGCAATGGGCGATGTTCTGTCATTTGTCGGCGTTTCTCGGCTACTGGTTTCCGTTCGGCAGCCTGATCGGGCCGCTGATCCTGTGGCAGATGAAGCGCGAGCAGGATCCGTTTATCGACGCCCAGGGCAAGGAAGCGCTGAACTTCCAGATCACCGTGGCGATTGCGGCGATGGTCTGCATCCCGCTGATGTTCGTGCTGATCGGCATTCCGCTGTTCGGTTTGCTGGTGATCGCGGCGGTGGTGTTGACCATCATTGCCGGGGTCAAGGCCAATGAAGGCGTGGCTTACCGCTATCCCTTCACCTGGCGGCCGATCAAGTAGGTCCTGGTGCTGTTCCTGCGAGGTTTGTGGCGCTTTTGAGGGCCTATTCGCGGGCAAGCCCTGCTCCTACAGTATTGTGTCGTACACAGATTTTGTGCTCGACGGCGAACTGTAGGAGCAGGGCTTGCCCGCGAAGACGGCCGCACAGGCACCGCCATATCCAGCGGCGACACGCAAAAAAGCCGACGCGAAGTCGGCTTTTTTGTCACTGCGAAAAGACCCTTAGATGGTCAGGGTCCAGTCGTAGTCGACGATCAGCGGCGCGTGCTGCGAGAAACGCGGCTGGCGCGGCAGGCGTGCGCTACGGACAAAACGGCGCAGGCCCGGGGTCAGCAGCTGATAGTCGAAACGCCAGCCGAGGTTGAGCATCTCGGCCTGTTCGTTATCCGGCCACCAGCTGTACTGGTCGCCTTCGCGGCTGACTTCGCGCAGGGCATCGACATAACCCATGTTGCCGACAATCTCGTCCATCCAGGCCCGTTCCGGCGCCAGGAAACCCGGGGATTGCTGGCTGTCGCGCCAGTTCTTGATATCCAGCTTCTGTTGCGCGACGTACAGCGAGCCACAGTAGATGTATTCGCGACGTTTGCGCCGCTGTTTATCCAGATAGCGGGCGAAGTCGTCCATAAGCTTGAACTTCTGGTTCAAGTCTTCATCGCCGTTCTGCCCCGAGGGAAGCAGCAAGGTCGCGATGCTGACCTTGTCGAAATCGGCTTGCAGGTAGCGCCCGTAGCGGTCTGCCGTCTCGAAACCGAGACCGCTGATGACAGCCTTCGGTTGCAACCGCGAATACAGAGCCACGCCACCCTGGGCGGGGACTTCGGCATCGCAGGCATAAAGGAAGTAGCCATCCAGTTGGAAGGCTGGGTCGTCCAGTTCAAAGGCGGAGGCGCGGGTGTCCTGCAGGCAGATGACGTCGGCATTCTGAGCTTGCAGCCAACTGAGCAAACCACGCTCGACTGCGGCCTGAATACCATTGACGTTCACACTGATGATCCGCATAAATGGCCCCAAAAATCACGTGCGTGTATGATACCCCAAGGTCTACCTAATTAGCTAAATCCGTGGTATTTGGGGCTTTTTTCATGCAGGCGTATCAACGCGACTTCATTCGTTTTGCCATCGATCGCGGGGTTTTGCGCTTCGGTGAGTTCACCCTGAAGTCGGGACGTACCAGTCCTTACTTCTTCAATGCCGGTCTGTTCAACAGCGGTTCGGCCCTGGCCCAGCTGGGGCGTTTCTATGCGTCGGCGATTGTCGAGAGCGGTATTGCGTTCGACGTGCTGTTCGGCCCGGCCTACAAGGGTATCCCCTTGGCGGCGGCCACCGCCGTGGCCCTGGCCGAGCATCACGGGCGTGATCTGCCCTGGTGTTTCAACCGCAAGGAAGCCAAGGCCCACGGCGAAGGCGGCAGCCTGGTCGGCGCGCCGCTGGCCGGCGATGTGCTGATCATCGACGACGTGATCACCGCCGGCACCGCGATCCGTGAAGTGATGCAGATCATCCAGGCCCAGGGCGCCAAGCCTGCCGGCGTGCTGATCGCACTCAACCGCCAGGAACGCGGCAATGGCGAGCTGTCGGCGATCCAGGAAGTCGAGCGTGACTTCGCGATCCCGGTGGTCAGCATCGTTTCCCTGACCCAGGTCCTGCAGTTCCTGGCCGACGATGAGCAGCTCAAGCAGCATTTGCCTGCGGTTGAGGCTTATCGCGCGCAATACGGAATCTGACCTCCCTTGCGCCGTGGGTATCGGTGGTTGCCCCTGATGCTCTGTGTGTCCTTTGCCGTTCAGGCCGAGGACGCATCCGGCGTGCTGTTGTATCGCTATGTCGACGGCAAGGGCGTCACGGTGCTCGACCGCCAGGTGCCGCCGGAGTACGCGGGCAAGGGTTATCAGGTGCTGAACTCGCGCGGTCGGGTGGTGCAGACGATTGCGCCGGCGCCGACGGCCGAGGAGTTGGCGCGCTTGCAGGCGCAGAAAGCCCAGGCCGATGCCAATGCGCAGCTGTTGCAGCGTTATTCCAGCGTCGGCGAGGTCGACAAGGCCCAGGCTCGGAAACTCGCTGAGCTGGACGCAATGATTGCGAGTATCCAGACCAACCTCAACGCCTTGTTGGCGCAGCAGGCCAGTTTGCAAGGCCAGGCGGCGGAGCAGGAGCGGGCGGGGCACGAGGTGCCGCCGCAATTGCTCGGGCAACTCGCGGGGCTGCGGGATGAGCAGGCGCGGATGAGGGCCGATATTGCCCGCTACCAGGCGGCACGGGTCCAGGCGCAGCAGGACTTCGCGGTGGATCGGGCGCGGGTGGAGCAGTTGACGCGCTGAGGTGTGGTCGGCGCGAGCCTGTAAATACTGCCTTGACCTTCGCTCGTAGCGACGGCTGACGCGATCCTTGTAGGAGCCTGGCAAGCCAGGCTCCTACAGGGGGTATTGCGTTTTCGAGTCCGTGCTTCGGCTTGATCAGTGACGCTTGCGATTGCTGATCAGGGTGCCCATGCCGGTATCGGTGAAGATCTCCAGCAGCACCGCGTTCGGCACGCGACCGTCGATGATCAGCGAGCTGCCAACCCCGCCCTGTACCGCTTCCAGCGCGCAACGGATCTTCGGCAGCATGCCGCCATAGATGGTGCCGTCGGCGATCAGTCCATCCACCTGGGTGGTGCTCAGACCGGTCAGGACCTTGCCTTCCTTGTCCATCAGGCCGGCAATGTTGGTCAGCAGCATCAGCTTCTCGGCCTTCAGGGCCTCGGCGATCTTGCCCGCCACCAGGTCGGCGTTGATGTTGTAGGACTCGCCATTGGCACCCACGCCGATCGGCGCGATCACCGGGATGAAGTCACCCTTGACCAGCAGGTTCAGCAGATCGGTGTTGATCCCGACCACTTCGCCGACCTGGCCGATGTCGATGATTTCCGGCTGGGTCATTTCCGGGGTCTGGCGGGTCACGGTGAGCTTTTTCGCACGGATCAGCTCGGCGTCCTTGCCGGTCAGGCCGATGGCGCTGCCGCCGTGACGGTTGATCAGGTTGACGATGCTCTTGTTCACCTGGCCGCCGAGAACCATTTCCACCACGTCCATGGTCTGGGCGTCGGTCACGCGCATGCCGTCGATAAAGTGGCTCTCGATGGACAGGCGCTTGAGCAGGTCACCGATCTGCGGGCCTCCCCCGTGGACCACCACCGGGTTGATCCCCACCGCTTTCATCAACACGATGTCGCGGGCAAAACCGGTTTTCAGCTCTTCGCTTTCCATGGCGTTGCCGCCGTACTTGATCACCAGCGTCTTGCCGACGTATCGGCGGATGTAAGGCAACGCTTCGGAAAGAACCTTGGCGGTATTGGCAGCGGCATCGCGTTCGAGGGTCATTCAGGGCTCCGGTGGAACAAGTGGTCGGACGGTGCAAAGACTACGCTTTTACACCGTCCAGAGGTCAGAACGGTAGTGGGAGATCAGGTGCAACACGTTTCAATTGGGCGTGGAACACGTCCTTGATGCGCTGCAGTTCGGCGTCTGTGTCGGCTTCGAAACGCAGCACCAGCACCGGGGTGGTGTTGGAAGCGCGGACCAGGCCCCAGCCCTGGGGATAGTCGACCCGCACACCGTCGATGGTGGTCAGGTTGGCATCGCCCCAGTCGGCGTCGCGTTGCAGTGCATCAATGATGCTGAATTTGCTCTCGTCGGTCACATTGATATTGATTTCCGGCGTGGAAATATCGTTCGGGAAGGTCGCGAACAGCTCCTCGGCGCTGGATTTCTCCTGGCTGAGGATCTCCAGCAGGCGCGCGGCGCTGTAGATACCGTCGTCAAAACCGAACCAGCGTTCCTTGAAGAAGATATGGCCGCTCATTTCGCCGGCGAGCAGGGCGCCGCTTTCCTTCATTTTTTTCTTGATCAGCGAGTGACCGGTTTTCCACATCACCGGGCGACCACCGTATTCGCGGATCAGGGGCGTCAGGCGGCGGGTGCACTTGACGTCGAAGATGATGTCCGCGCCAGGGTTGCGCGCCACCACGTCCTTGGCGAACAGCATCAGCAGGCGGTCGGGGAAGACGATGCTGCCGGTGTTGGTCACCACGCCGACGCGGTCGCCGTCGCCGTCGAAGGCCAGGCCCAGGTCGGCATGGCTTTCCTTGACCTTGGCGATCAGGTCCACCAGGTTCTCGGGCTTGCCCGGGTCCGGGTGATGGTTGGGGAAGTGGCCGTCGACCTCTTCGAACAACGAGATCACTTCACAGCCCAGGGCTTCGATCAGCTTGGGAGCGATGACCCCGGCGGCGCCGTTGCCGCAGTCGACCACCACCTTGAGTTTCCGCGCCAGCACGATGTCGTTGCGGATCTGCTCGAAGTACGGGGTGAGGATGTCGACTTTCTCGACGCTGCCCTTGCCGCTGCTCAGGTCGTTGGTCTTGAGGCGGGTGTGCAGGGCCTGGATCTGCTCATTGGCCAGGGTGTCGCCGGCGATGACGATCTTGAAACCGTTGTAGTTCGACGGGTTGTGGCTACCGGTGAGCATCACCCCGGACTTGCCGGCCAGCACGTTGGCGGCGTAGTACAACGCCGGGGTCGGCACCAGGCCGACATCGCTGACGTGGCAGCCGCTGTCGTGCAGGCCCTGGATCAACTGCTGGACCAGCTCCGGCCCGGACAGGCGACCGTCACGGCCGACCGACACGTTGGGCTCGCCCTGGGCCAGGCTCTGGGCGCCGATGGCGCGGCCGATCCAGTAGGCGGTTTCGCCGTTCAGGGTCTCCGGGACCGTGCCACGGATGTCGTAGGCGCGGAAGATGCTGTCAGGGAAGCTCGGGATGGCAGGTGCGGTGCTGTTCATGGTGTGGGGGGGCTCCGTTCCCAGGAAATCCTGGTGTTCGTCGAGAATATCGATATCGAGAATGTCGGTGTCTTGGAACAGCGGATCGGCCCAGACGGTACTTGGCGTCGTGGACTGGATCGGCGCGGGGGCGCTGCGGATCGCGGTGCCTGGATCACTGCCGACAGGCTCGGGATGACCATTGCGCAAGGAAAAGCGCGCCAGTTCCTGGGCCAGCCCATTGAGGGCCGGCAGGCTCAAGCTGAAGGCTTTGACGGCTTTGCCGCCGGAGAGTTCGCGAAACAGTTGCTCCAGCTGTCGGGCATCGCCGTCGAGACGGTTCCGCAGGCGTTTGTACGGCAGGTAGGTGCCCAGCAGGACGCCGCCGAGGGCGAGCAGGGCGGCGAGGGCTGTCAGGGCGTAGGCGCTCAGGGGATAGGACAGTTTGAGCGAGGGGCCTGGGCTGAATTTCAGCGTCCAGTTGGGGTTGCCGGTACCAAAGGCAACGATTTCGTCGGTTGCCGCCGTTCCGCGCTGGTCCAGCACCTGTTCCGGGCTGCCGAGGACGCTCTGCGTCAGGCGCAGTTCGCCGGTCTCCGGGTGGAATGTGCTGAGGGATTGGAGCAGGCGTTGCAGGTCGAAGACCAGCAGCAGGGTGCCGCTGCTTTGGGTGGCGGCGGGCGCCTTGAGTGAGGCCACGCTGTAGACCAGCCAGCGCTGGCCGATCTTGTAGGCTTCCGGTGCGGGTCGGGTGCCGCGCTCGGCGCGGGTGATCAGGTCCAGCGCCGAGAAATTCAGCGGCGCGGCGCGGTCATTGCTCGGTTGGGCCTGGCCGGGCAGGTAGAGTTGCGCGTCCACCAGGCCGCTGGCGAAGCGCAAGCCGGCTTCCGCGGCCTTGACCTGGTCGGCGTTCTGGCTTTGCAGGGCCTTGAGCAGCGAAGGATCAAGGGCCGTTGCCTCGGTCTGGGCGATCAGGTCGCTGCTGGCCTGGCTCAGGCCCGCGGCCGCGACGGCACCCGGGGTCTGCACCAGGCTGCCGCGCAGCGCCTGGTTCCAGGGCGCGACTACGCCAAACCACAGGAGCGCGGCGGCCAGGGCCAACCCGCCCAAGGCAATCTGCAATCCCGGTAACAGGGGCCTGGTGGCGTCGCCTGGAGGCGCATGGCCGTTGCTTTCATGACCGCCGGCGGTCTTTGCACTGCGCTTGAAGCCTTTCAAATACTGCCTCCGAGAGGGTCATCCTGAAATTCAACGCGCACCGTTCGGACCGGGCCTGGACCAGCTTAGGTCAATGGCTGCCCGAATGCCCGAAGCCGCCGGCACCGCGTTGGCTTTCGTCAAAGGTTTCAACCAGTTCGAAGTGCGCCTGGACCACCGGCACCAGCACCAGCTGGGCAATCCGTTCGCCGACGACGATGTTGAAGGCGGTCTGGCCACGGTTCCAGCAGGACACCATCAGTTCGCCCTGGTAGTCGGAGTCGATCAGGCCCACCAGGTTGCCCAGCACGATGCCGTGTTTGTGACCCAGGCCGGAGCGCGGCAGGATCAGGGCCGCAAGGCCTGGATCGCCGATGTACACCGACAGGCCGGTGGGGATCAGCAAGGTCTGGCCCGGTTCCAGTACGGTGTCCTGCTGGAGCATGGCGCGCAGGTCGAGACCGGCGGAGCCGGGCGTGGCGTACTGCGGCAGCGGGAATTCGCCGCCGATGCGTGGGTCGAGGATCTTGGCTTGCAAAGCGTGCATGAAAATTAAACCTGGTTCAGTCGTTCGGCGATAAAGGAAACCAGCTGGCGGGCAATCTTGCCTTTGCTGGTCTGGGCAAACAGCGTCGCGTGGAGCTCGCGGTCGATCACGCTGCAGGCGTTTTCCTCGCTGTTGAAGCCAATGCTGGGGTTGGCCACGTCATTGGCGACGATCAGGTCGAGGTTCTTGTCCTTGAGCTTGCGCGCGGCGTAGTCGAGCAGATGTTCGGTTTCGGCGGCGAAACCGACACTGAACGGGCGGTCGGCGCGGCTGGCGATGGTGGCCAGGATGTCCGGGTTACGCACCATCTGCAGCAGCAGGCCGTCGCCGTTCGTAGGGTCTTTCTTGAGTTTTTGCGGGGCAACGACTTCCGGGCGGTAGTCCGCGACCGCTGCCGAGGCGATAAACAGGTCGCAAGGCATGGCCGCTTCGCAGGCGGCGAGCATGTCGCGGGCGCTGACCACGTCGATGCGGGTCACCCGGTCCGGGGTCGGCAGGTGCACGGGGCCGGTGATCAGGGTCACCCGGGCACCGGCTTCCACCGCGGCTTCGGCCAGGGCGAAGCCCATTTTCCCGGAGCTGTGGTTGGTGATGTAGCGCACCGGATCGATGTTTTCCTGGGTCGGGCCGGCGGTGATCAGCACGTGTTTGCCGGTCATGGCCAAGTGCTGGAAGCAATCGGCGGCGCATTGCGCCAGGTCCGTGGCTTCGAGCATGCGCCCCAGGCCGACGTCGCCGCAGGCCTGACTGCCGGAGGCCGGGCCGAAGACTTTCAGGCCGCGGCTTTGCAGCAATTGGGTGTTGGCCTGGGTGGCCGGGTCGCGCCACATGGCCTGGTTCATCGCCGGGGCGATGGCCACGGTGGCGTCGGTGGCGAGCACCAGGGTGGTCAGCAGGTCGTTGGCGATACCCTGGGCCAGGCGCGCGATCAGGTCGGCGGTGGCCGGGGCGATCAGCACCAGGTCGGCCCATTTCGCCAGCTCGATATGGCCCATGGCGGCTTCGGCGGCCGGGTCGAGCAGGTCCAGGTGCACCGGATGCCCGGACAGCGCCTGCATGGTCAGGGGGGTGATGAACTCGCTGCCGCCACGGGTCATGACCACGCGCACTTCGGCGCCCTGGTCGAGGAGTCGGCGAACCAGCTCGGCGCTCTTGTAGGCAGCAATGCCGCCGCCGACGCCGAGAACGATGCGTTTCCGATACAGCCGCTGCATAGACCTGCCTTTTAGTCCGGTGATGGCGACCCCCTGACGACGCCTCCCCAGGCCAGATCAGGGGTAAAAATGATGGGCTAAGATAACACAGCGACCGCCAGGGAACAGCGGCGCCACAAGGACAGGGAGGTGGAATGAGTATTCGTGATTGGCCGGCGGCGGAGCGGCCCCGGGAGAAATTGCTGGAGCAGGGGGCGGCGAGCCTGTCGGACGCCGAGTTGCTGGCGATCTTTCTGCGTACCGGGGTTTCCGGGAAGAGCGCGGTGGACCTGGCCCGGCACCTGTTGAGTCGGTTCGGCAGCCTGCGCAATCTGCTGGAGTCCGACCAGCAGGCGTTTGGTCGCCAGTTGGGCCTGGGGCCGGCCAAGTTCGCGCAATTGCAGTCGGTGCTGGAGATGGCCCGACGGCATCTGGCCGAGCGCCTGCGCCGCGACTCGGTGCTGGAAAGCCCGCGGGCGGTCCGCGATTACCTCAAGGCGATGCTGCGTCATGAGCCCCATGAGGTGTTCGCCTGCCTGTTTCTCGACAGCAAGCACCGGGTGTTGGCATTCGAGCCGCTGTTTCACGGCTCCATCGACAACACCAGTGTCTATCCTCGGCAGGTGGTCAAGCGGGCGCTGGCGCACAATGCGGCGGCGTTGATCCTGTGTCACAACCACCCTTCGGGGGTTGCCGAGCCCAGCCAGGCTGATCACGTGCTGACCAAGCGGCTGAAAACGGCACTGGAATATGTCGATGTGCGGGTGCTCGATCACTTTATCGTCGGCGAGGGCGAGCCCTTGTCGATGATGGAGCGGGGCTGGATGTAGCGGTCCGGGAACGATCCCCTGCAGGAGCCGGCAAGCCGGCTCCTGCACAGGGTGTGCCGGTTTCAAGGCTTGAGGCTGACCTTGGAAAAATCCTGCCGCCCGAACGGACTCACTTCATAGCCCTGGACGTTCTTGCGCAGCAAGGCGAAGGCCGTCGGATGCGCCAGCGGCACCCACAGCGCCTGTTGCTGGATCTGCGCCTGGGCCTGCTCGTACAGCTTGCTGCGCACCCCTTGCTCGCTGGTGGTCTTGCCGGCACTGATCAGCTTGTCCAGGCCCGCATCGCAGTAGCGGGCGAAGTTGGTGCCCGATTTCACCGCCGCACAGGAGAATTGCGGGGTCAGGAAGTTGTCCGGGTCGCCGTTGTCGCCGGCCCAGCCCATGAACAGCAGGTCGTGCTCACCGGCCTTGGCCCGGCGGATCAGTTCGCCCCATTCGATCACGCGGATCTGCGCCTGGATGCCGACTTCGGCGAGATCGGCTTGCAACAGCTGGGCACCGAGGCTCGGGTTGGGATTGAGCAGGCTACCCGACGGACGTGTCCAGATGGTGGTCTGGAAACCGTCCTTGAACCCGGCCTTGGCCAGCAGGGCCTTGGCTTTTTCCGGGTCATGGGCGTAGCCGGGCAGGTCCTTGGCGTAACTCCAGGTGTTGGGCGGGTACGGCCCGTTGGCGGCCTCGGCGGTTTCTTCGAACACGGCCTTGAGGTAGCTGGTCTTGTCGACGGCGAGGTTGATCGCCTGACGCACCTCCGGTTTGTCCAGGGGGGGATGCTGGCTGTTGATGGCGACGAAAGCGGTCATGAAGGCCGCGGTTCTTTCCACCTTGAGCGTCGGCTCTTTACTGGCAGCCGTGACATCCAGGGGCTTGGGCGAGAGCGCGATCTGGCATTCGTTGCGCCGCAGCTTCTGCAGGCGAACGTTGGCATCGGGGGTAATGGCGAAGACCAGGTTGTCGACCGCCGGCTTGCCGGCGAAGTAGTCCGGGTTGGCGCTGTAGCGGATCGAGGCGTCTTTCTGGAACCGGCCGAACACGAACGGGCCGGTGCCGACGGGCTGGCTGTTGAGTTTTTCCGGGGTGCCCGCGGCCATCAGCTTGTCGGCGTATTCCGCCGGATAGATCGAGGCGAAGCCCATGCTCAGGGCCGCGAGGAAGGTCGAGTCGGGGTGGTCGAGGGTGAAGCGCACGGTCAGCGGATCAACCGCCTCGATTCGTTTGATCAGGCTCGGCAGTTGCAGCGACTGGGCGTGGGGGAAGCCGCTCTGGGCGATCTGGTGCCACGGGTTGGCCGGGTCGAGCATGCGTTCGAAGCTGAAGCGCACGTCGGCGGCGCTCAGGTCACGGGTCGGCTTGAAGTAGTCGGTGTGATGGAATTTCACCCCCGGATGCAGCTTGAACTCGTAGATCAGGCCGTCGTCGGACACGGTCCAGCTGTCAGCGAGGCTGGGCACCAGCTTGCCGCTGTCGGCGTCGAAGTCCACCAGGCGGT
This sequence comes from Pseudomonas gingeri, assembly GCF_013385425.1. Lineage (GTDB taxonomy): Bacteria > Pseudomonadota > Gammaproteobacteria > Pseudomonadales > Pseudomonadaceae > Aquipseudomonas > Aquipseudomonas gingeri_D. The sequence continues at coordinate 61,856 of NZ_JACAQA010000009.1, forward strand.
TCATCAGCACGTCGGCCGAGGCATTGGTGGTGCTCAGCGAGTTATACTGCACCACGTCGAACCCGTCGGGGCTGGCTTCGGTGCAGACGCTCAGGGTGCTGGCGGCCTGGGCCGACACCCCGAGGAAGGGGACGAGCAATAGCGGTAGGGCAGCGAGACGCATATTCAGTATCCTTTGCAGGTCGTTGTCCCATCTGCGAGTGCAGTCTGGAAAAGTCCTACCCTAGAGGTATGGACGGTAATTGACTATCCCGTTTTTAGCGGATTTTTCAGTTTGCCTGCTTCCCCCGATATTTTCACCGCACGGTTTGCCGGGCCTTTTGCGCCGCTGGCCGGTATTGTGCGACGAGCGGCCTTTCAGGGCGCCAGCCCAGGTTGCTGGCGTCCTGGCCGGTCATTGACGGTGCGCCGTCGAGGTTTTAATCGCACTTGATGTTGTTGCACCTGAGTCTTTCTGGTATAAAGCAGCGCTCTTTTCTAGGGGCCCGGTTCCTTCGCTTGTAGGTGTAGCCGGTAAGACCCTTAAAGAAACGCGGCGCCTGGCGCCAAATGACTGAGAGATTAAGCGGCCAACCCATGCCGGGTTGGGCATGTGGTTTTAGAGGGCTGAGGCATGTCTAGAGTCTGTCAAGTTACCGGTAAGGGTCCGGTGACTGGGAATAACATTTCCCACGCAAACAACAAAACCCGTCGTCGTTTCCTGCCGAACCTGCAGCATCACCGCTTCTGGGTCGAGTCCGAGAAGCGTTTTGTGCGTCTGCGCGTATCCGCCAAGGGCATGCGTATCATCGACAAGCGCGGCATTGATGTCGTGCTGGCCGAACTTCGTCGCGATGGCAAGGTATAAGGGAGCTAAATCATGCGTGAATTGATTCGTTTGATCTCGAGCGCCGGTACTGGTCATTTCTACACGACTGACAAGAACAAGCGCACTACTCCGGACAAAATCGAGATCAAGAAATATGATCCGGTTGTTCGTAAGCACGTGATCTACAAGGAAGGCAAAATCAAGTAATTGATTTTGTTTTTCGAGAAAAACCCCGACTGGTTCGGGGTTTTTTTTCGCCTTTTTTCGGCCGGCTCCTGCCTATTGCGTGGCTGATTCCTACATTTTTCCCGTTGCGCCTTTCCTAGACTGGGGTGAACACCGAAAGGATGCGGATGTGGAGAACGCTCATGATGATTGCGAGGATGTTTGGAATTCTGCTGCTGGTGGTCCTGGCAGCGGGGAGTATTGCGGTTTCGGCGGCTCAGTCGGCCAAGGCCGAAACCAGTACCGATGCCTACGTACGCAGGATGATCGAGGCCACTCGGATCGGCTGGTCCGCATTGGCCGGGTTCAATGAAATCACCCGTGTGTTTGCGGATGTCCAGTTGTTGACCAGCGACGGGCAGCGGGCCTGGCTGATGAACGCGCAGGGGGGGAATGAGATCGATATGGAGGCGGTCAGGACGCTTGGGGTTTCCTACGAATACAAATCCTTCGACAAGATCCTCTGGCGGGGGCGTCCGTCTGTCTTTGTCGGTCTAGGAAAGGAACTGCCGGCGGACGAACTGCAGCGGCTGGAAGATCCGCGAGCGATTCCCGATGTGTTCAGTCTGGCAACCCACGAAGCCTTTCATTTTTACGCCGAGGACGAAAAGAGCTGGGTATTCTCCCCGGGATCGGATCGCAGCACTTTGTACCCTGCCGCCGCCGAGCCGCGCATGCATCGCAACCAGTTGATCCGTCACCTGCTGGCGGCGGCTCAGGGGCAGGCCGATGCTTTGGGGCGGGCCAGTTATTGGTATCGCCAATGGTCAAGCGGGTATGCCGACGAGTTGAAGCACATTCATGGCACTGATCGTTCCGAAGGTAGTGCGCGTTATGTGGAAGCGATTGTCCGGCCGCTGGTGCTGGGCGCGCGTCCACTCTCCCGTGAGTGGTCGGTACTCATGCTTGAGGAACTGAGCCTGCTGGCGCGAGATGATTATCTGGCTGCCGATCATGAAAGCTATGCGTTGGGTGCTTTAGCCGGCTATCTGCTTGAGCAGCAGGGTGTGGACTGGCTGCCGCGCGTCGCCCGGGGAGAAACGCCCGTAGCGATGCTGCTGGATTCGGTGCCGCCTCTGGATACTCCCCCTGACGAGTTGATGGGGCGACGTATTCGGGAGGTCATTGCCGAGTCCAATCGACAGACAGCGCAAGTTTTCGATTCGTTCCTGCCGCGTTTTAACGACCCGGCAGGGACGCGTTTGCTGGTGCCGAACCAGGTTATGCAAGGGAGCTTCAATCCCACGCATTCCTACCGTCTGGCTACACAGCCCGAGAAAATTGAAGTCGGGATTGATGCCGCCTTCGTCTTGAGCGATGGCCGCATTGACCTCAGGGCAGCGACGGTCGCTACCCATGTGAGCGAGGATTGTGGTCAGTTGGATCTTTACTGGATCTTGGCCCTGACCAGGGACGAGTTCGAGAAAACCGCTGACAGTCGGATGCGTTTCGAGCGCGATGACATCAAGGTGGATATTCCCTACCCGGCCCAGCCTGTCCAGGATCCGCGTATCTGGTGCGTCCAGGTCTGATCAGGCTTTCTGCTCGAACACCACATAGATCTTGCGGCAGTGCTCCAGCACCTCCCAGGTGCCCTTGAAGCCCGCCGGGATCACGAAACGATCGCCGGCGCGCAGGGTCTTGGCGTTGCCGTCCGCGTCGCGCAGCACCGAGACGCCCTGGACGATTTCGCAGTATTCATGTTCGGTGTAGTTCACCGTCCACTGGCCCACCGCGCCCTCCCAGACGCCGGCATTCATCTGCCCGCAGGGGCTGCCATAGTGGTTGTAGATGGTTTGCTCGGGATCGCCCTTGAACACTTTCTCCTCTGCCGGGCGAAAGCGTTCCGGTACGGTGGTGGCTTCGCTGAAATCGACGATGTCCTGGATACTCATGGTGCTCTTCCTCTGCGGTGACGGGCCTTGGGTCGCAAGCACCGAGTCTATGTTTATTAAAACGAACATGGCAACGGCGTTTGACGAGTCTTTGTCAAATATATTGAAACTTCAGGTGCCGCTGGTTTAGGGTGGTGGGTGCCATGGGCCTGAATCGGGGCCCGTTGGGCAGAATTCCGAACGGTGCTGGCGCAAGAGCGCACGGTTCCAGTATTTCAATAAGAGGAGGACACTCGAATGATCACCCTGACTCGTGCTGACTGGGAACAACGTGCCCGTGAGCTGAAGATTGAAGGCCGTGCCTACATCAATGGTGAATACACCGCCGCGGTCTCGAATGAGACCTTCGAGTGCATCAGCCCGGTCGATGGCCGCCTGCTGACCAGCGTCGCCAGTTGCGATGCGGCCGATGCCCAGCGTGCCGTCGAGAGTGCCCGCGCGACGTTCAACTCCGGTGTCTGGTCGCGCCTGGCCCCGGCCAAGCGCAAGTCGGCGATGATTCGTTTTGCCGCGTTGCTGAAGGTCAATGCCGAGGAGCTGGCCTTGCTGGAAACCCTCGACATGGGCAAGCCGATCAGCGACTCCCTGCATATCGACGTACCCGGCGCGGCCCAGGCCCTGAGCTGGAGCGGCGAGGCCATCGACAAGATTTATGACGAAGTGGCTGCCACTCCCCACGATCAGTTGGGTCTGGTGACCCGTGAGCCGGTGGGCGTGGTCGCGGCCATCGTGCCGTGGAACTTCCCGTTGATGATGGCTTGCTGGAAGCTCGGGCCGGCGTTGTCCACTGGTAACTCGGTGATTCTCAAGCCTTCGGAAAAATCCCCGCTGACCGCGATCCGCATTGCCGCCCTGGCGGTTGAAGCCGGTATTCCGGCGGGTGTGCTGAACGTGCTGCCGGGTTACGGCCATACCGTCGGCAAGGCCCTGGCCCTGCACCAGGATGTCGACACCCTGGTGTTCACCGGTTCGACCAAGATCGCCAAGCAACTGCTGATCTACTCCGGCGAGTCCAACATGAAGCGCGTCTGGCTCGAAGCCGGCGGCAAGAGCCCGAACATCGTCTTTGCCGATGCTCCGGACCTGCAGGCCGCCGCCGAATCCGCGGCCAGCGCCATTGCCTTCAACCAGGGCGAAGTCTGCACCGCCGGTTCGCGCCTGCTGGTGGAACGTTCGATCAAGGACCGCTTCCTGCCGCTGGTGATTGAGGCGCTGAAGGCCTGGAAGCCGGGCAACCCGCTGGACCCGGAGACCAATGTCGGTGCCCTGGTGGATACCCAGCAGATGAACACCGTGCTGTCGTATATCGAATCGGGTCATGCCGATGGCGCCAAGCTGGTGGCCGGTGGCAAGCGGACCCTGCAGGAAACCGGTGGTACCTACGTCGAACCGACCATCTTTGATGGCGTGAGCAACGCGATGAAGATCGCCCAGGAAGAAATCTTCGGCCCGGTGCTGTCGGTGATTGCCTTCGACAGCGTGGAAGAGGCGATCAGCATTGCCAACGACACGCCCTATGGCCTGGCGGCAGCGGTCTGGACCGCGAACATCTCCAAGGCGCACCTGACCGCCAAGGCCCTGCGGGCCGGCAGCGTGTGGGTGAACCAGTACGATGGCGGCGACATGACCGCACCGTTCGGCGGTTTCAAACAGTCGGGTAATGGCCGTGACAAGTCGCTGCATGCGTTCGACAAGTACACCGAGCTGAAGGCGACCTGGATCAAGTTGTAAGGCATCGATCCTGAGGGCACAACGAAACCTGCAGGAGCTTGATTAGGGCTCTGCGTACGTGATCGAGCAACGCCCCTGACGCAGCCGGACTCTCCGCAAGGAAGTCCGGCTGTGTCGTCTTGAACAGAAACTATCCACAGGAGCGTGGAACATGCGTTGGGCGACTTATTTCGCCGTGCTGGCTTCGGTACTCAGTGTCGGGCTGGCACTGGGCGTGAGCATGCCGTTGGTGTCCCTGCGGCTGGAAAGCTGGGGTTATGGCTCTTTTGCCATTGGCGTGATGGCGGCGATGCCGGCCATCGGGGTCTTGCTCGGTGCCAGTATCTCCAGCCATCTGGCGGCGCGTTTTGGCACTGCCCGGCTGATGGCCCTCTGCCTATGGGCGGGAGCCCTGTCTATCGGTTTGCTGGCGCTGCTGCCCAGCTACCCGGTGTGGCTGGTGCTGCGCCTGATGATCGGGGTGATCCTGACCATCGTCTTCATCCTCGGCGAAAGCTGGATCAATCAACTGGTGGTCGAGCAATGGCGCGGGCGCCTGGTGGCGCTTTATGGCAGCACCTATGCGCTGAGCCAGCTGTCCGGTCCGCTGCTGCTGGCCGCCGTGGGCACGGAAGGCGATTACGGCTTCTGGGTTGGCGTGGGCCTGCTGGTGGTCGCGCCATTCCTGTTGCTGGGGCGCAGCGGTGCGCCAACCACGGAGTCCAATCGCGTCACCCTGGCGGACTTGCTGGGCTTCTGTCGGGGTTTGCCGGCCATTGCCTGGGCCATTTCGCTTTTTGCTGCTTTCGAGGCGATGATTCTGACCTTGTTGCCGGTGTACTGCCTGCGCCAAGGCTTTACGGCGGATATCGCCTTGGCGATGGTCAGCACCGTGGTGGTGGGCGATGCCTTGTTGCAGTTGCCGACTGGCGCCTTGGCCGATCGGCTGTCCCGGCGCGCGTTGTTCATCGGTTGCGCCCTGGCGCTGATGTTGTCGAGCCTGGCGGTGCCTCTGCTGCTCGACACCTTGCTGATCTGGCCGCTGTGGGTGCTGTTCGGTGCCAGCGCGGGCGGGCTGTTCACCTTGTCGTTGATCCTGATCGGCGAGCGTTATCGCGACGACGCGCTGGTGCGGGCCAACGCCCATGTGGCGCAGTTGTGGGGCATCGGCTGCCTGATCGGGCCGTTGGTGGCGGGTGCGGGCAGCCAGTGGATCAGCGGGCATGCCTTGCCGTTGTTCATGGCGGCCGGGGCCTTGGGCCTGCTGGTGTTGCTGTTGCGCCAAGGGGCCTTCGGCACGGCACAGTCGGCCACCTCCCTGTAGGAGCAAGCTTGCTCGCGATGACGGGCTTCCGGGCACCGCCGAAACATCAGCCTGCCGGCTGATCGCGAGCAAGCTTGCTCCCACAGGTCAGGCCTCGTGAACCTTCAGAGCATGCGCTCCAATCCGATATGGTTGGCGAACCAGGCGTTGAACCGGCGCCACCAGTTGCCCGGCTCGTGGTGCAGCTCGTGGAGCTGTCCGTGGTCCTCGGTGACCCAGACAATCTGTCCCTGCTCCAGGCGCGGCTGGTAGCTCAGGGCCGGGGCCATGCCGCGCAAGGCCAGGGCCCGAACGTGTTCCGCCAGCTCCGGACTGTCCACCAGGACGCCGACTTCGGTGTTCCACAGTACCGAGCGCGGGTCAAAGTTGAATGAACCGATAAAGGATTTCTGCCGGTCGAAAATCATCGCCTTGCTGTGCAGGCTGGAGTCCGAGCCTTTGTAGGAAGCGCTATGAAACAGGTGCGGCCCGCTGCCGCCACGCTCTCCGGGCTGGCGCCGCAGTTCGAAGAGTTTCACGCCGTGTTCCAGCAACGCCTTGCGGTAAGGCGCGTAACCGCCGTGCACGGCAGGCACGTCGGTGGCCTCCAGCGAATTGGTCAGCAGGCTGACCGAGACCCCTGCATCGGCGCGCCCGGCCAGGTAGACCAGCCCCGGTTGACCAGGCACGAAGTAGGCGGAAATCATCATCAGTTCGGTATGGACGTTCTTCAGTTCCGGCGCCAACTGTGTGGCCAGCAACAAGCGTGGATCAGGCTCGTCCCTGGCCAGGACCTTGCTCGGTGCGTCCCACAGCGCCTCGCTCCAGGCCCAGATCAGCTCACGGCGCCAGATATCCATGCGCGGCTCGCTCTTGTAGGCCCGAAGCTTCAGGTACAGGGCGGTATTGTGCTGGCGATAGCTGCCCAGCGAGTCCTTGAGCTGTTGTCGGGCCTTGGCCAGTTCCACCGCGGACGGTGGGTTTGAGAGGAAGTCGCCAATGGGCGCGCTCAGGGCGCTGTTCCAGTACTGGTCGAAGCTGTGTCCGAGTTGTTCGGCCACGGGGCCGAAGCCGAGCAGGTCGATGTCGGTGAAGTTCAGGTCCGGCTGGGCGCCGAAATATTCGTCCCCGAGGTTGCGGCCGCCGACGATGGCCGCGCTGTTGTCGGCCAGCCACAGCTTGTTGTGCATCCGCCGATGTTGTTGCGACAGGTTGAACAAACGGCCCAGGGTACGCGTGGCACCGGTGCTGCGGCCCAGGTTCAGCGGATTGAACAGGCGGATCTGGATATTCGGATGGGCGGCGAGGGTGCCGATGACCGAGTCGAGCCCGTCGCTGGTGGTGTCGTCCAGCAGGATGCGAACCCGTACGCCGCGATCGGCGGCCTCGAGCAGTTCATCCACCAGCATGCGGGTGCTCAGGCTGTCATGGACGATGTAGTACTGCAAATCCAGGCTGACCTGGGCATTGCGGATCAATTCGGCCCGGGCCCTGAATGCTTCGCTGCCGTTGGGCAGCAGGCGAAAGCCCGAGCGCCCCTGCCAGGGTGCGGCCTGTTCCTGGATCGAACGACCGAAGCTCGATTCGCTCGCCGCCAGGGCCTGGCTGGGAAGCCGTGGAGCATCCAGGGTCGCGCATCCGCTCAACAGCAGGGCAATGAGCAGCAAGCAGGCTTTCAATGGTCATCGCCCCGGGTCGGTAGGTGTCGGCATATGGACGCTGTCCGGCGGGTAAAGGTCAATCGATACTGCTCTCGTTTTGTGCCAGTAATTTGATCGCGGCCGCGCCGACCTTGCGCACAGCCTCTTCGATCAGTGGCGTCGGCTTGGCAGCGTAGTTCATGCGCAGGCAGTTACGGTATTTGCCCGAGGCGGAAAAGATGCTGCCCACCGCGATCTGCACGCCCTGGTCCTGCAGCGCCCGGTTCAGGCGCAGGGCATCGAACCCTTCGGGCAGTTCGACCCAGAGCATGAAGCTGCCCTGGGGGCGACTGGCGCGGGTACCGGCGGGAAAATAACGGCTGATCCAGTCGATCATCAGGTCGCGGTTGCGCTGGTATTGGCTGCGCATGCGTCGCAGATGCGGCTCGAAGTGGCCGTTTCTGAGGAAGTCGGCGATTGCCAGCTGTGGCTGCGGGGCCGTGGAGCCGGTGCTGATGTACTTCATGTGCAGCACTCGCTCGAGGTAGCGGCCGGGCGCGACCCAGCCGATGCGCAGGCCCGGGGCAAGGGTCTTGGAGAAGGAGCTGCAGAGCAGCACGCGACCGTCTTCATCGAAGGACTTGATGGTGCGCGGACGCGGGTAGGTGTAGGCCAGTTCGCCATACACATCGTCTTCGATAATCGCCACGTCGAAGCGCTGGGCCAGGGTCAGCAGGGCGCGTTTGCGCGACTCCGGCATGATGTAGCCCAGCGGGTTGTTGCAGTTGGGGGTCAACTGTATGGCCTTGATCGGCCACTGCTCGAGGGCCAGTTCCAGGGCGTCGAGGCTGATGCCGGTGATCGGGTCGGTGGGGATTTCCAGGGCCTTCATACCCAAGCCCTTGAGGGTCTGCATGGCACCGTGGAAGCTGGGTGAGTCCACCGCGACGATGTCCCCCGGCTCGCAGATGGAGCGGATGCTGGTGGACAGGGCCTCGTGGCAGCCGGTGGTGATCACCAGATCTTGGGGGCCGAGCTGGCAGCCGGAGTCGAGCAGCAGGCGCGCCACCTGTTCGCGCAGTCCGAAGTTGCCGTGGATATTGTCGTAGGACAGGCCGGGCATGTCCTGGCGGCGGCTGATCTGCGCCAGGCTGCGCAGCAGCGGTTTCAGGGTCGGGCTGTCGATGTCGGGCATGCCGCGGCCCAACTGTACGGTGTCCTCGCGAGGGACGGCGCGAATCAGTTCCAGCACCTGTTCCCATTGCGAGATATCAACAGGGCGTTGTGCCGGTCGGCCGATGACCGGCAACGCCGGTAGTTCGCGGCCTACGGGTACGAAGTAGCCGGACTTGGGTTTTGGTTGGGCCAGCCCGCTGTCTTCCAGGACGCGGTAGGCCTGCTGCACCGTACTCAAACTGACACCGTGCTCCACGCTCAACGCCCGTACAGAAGGCAGGCGGTCTCCGGGGCGATAGAAACCCTGTTCTATGCGGGTTCCAAGCAGTTCGGCAAGGTTGACGTAGAGGGTCATGGCGCAGTTCTCGGCGACGGTGGAAAGCGTTGGACGGTACAGATAGGAAGAAAATACAGGATTCAGTCGCGCTTTGGCGAGATCTGTATTGAATTAATAAAAAATGATTGAATCTGTAATGGTTTTGGCCGCTCACCCATTCTATGTACTCATGGCAACCGAGTAACAAAGGAGCAGAGGTAATGAACGGCATGAGCGATGTGCGTCTGGTGTTGCGCAGTCAGGAACTGGTGATCGAGCACGAGCGGGTAGTCATGGCGTCTTCCGCCCGTGGCGGCGCTCCGGCCTTCGGTGCCATGGGTCTGTTCTGGCATCGTCTGCGTACCCGCAAGACCTTGCTTGCACTTACGCCCGAGGAACTGAGCGATATCGGATTGAGCCCGGAGCAGGCCCGGAAAGAAGGTTTGAAACCGTTCTGGCGTTCTTGACGCGAAACTTGTGGGAGCCCGGCTTGCCAGCGGGCGCATGACTCAAGGGCCTGATCGCTGGCAAGCCGGCTCCTACAGGGGACCGCGTTCCTTCAGATGAGCAGGTTTGCTGCCGGGAGTGGTCTTTTCAGGCAAAATACGCGCTTGTTCTTCTTTCCGGTCGTCGTTCGATGAGTTGCAACAGTCAGAAAATCCGCTTTCTGCGTCAGCAAATTCCGTCGTTCGACTGCGTGCCGGGCTGTCACGACTGTTGCGGGCCGGTGACCACTTCGTCCGAGGAGATGGCCCGCCTGCCGCGCAAGACCGCCGCCGAGCAGGAAGCGGCGCTGGACGAGCTCAATTGCGTGCACCTGGGACCGAACGGCTGCACGGTGTATGACGAGCGTCCGCTGATCTGTCGCTTGTTCGGGACCACACCCACGTTGCCTTGCCCCAATGGCCGACGTCCCGTGGAGATGATTCATCCACGGGCCGAGCAGCAGGTGCACGAATACATCGCTACCACGCGTCAGGTACTGGTCTAGGCTCAATCCGGAATCGGCAGGTTCAGGCTCTCCTTCACTTCTTCCATCACGATATAGCTCTTGGACTCCCGAACGTGGGGCAGCTTGAGCAGGATGTCGCCGAGCAGCTTGCGGTAGGAAGCCATCTCGGAAATCCGTGCTTTCACCAGGTAGTCGAAATCCCCCGAGACCAGGTGGCATTCCAGCACATGGGGCAATTTCAGCACGGCACGTCGGAATTCTTCGAAGGTGTCGCCCGACTTGTAGTCGAGGCTGATCTCGACGAACACCAGCAGGCTGCCCTTGAGGTGCTGCGGGTTCAACCGGGCGTTGTAGCCCATGATGATGCCTTCGCGCTCCAGCCGGCGAACCCGCTCGGTGCAGGGCGTGGTGGACAGTCCGACCTTTTCGCCAAGCTCAGTGAACGAGATGCGCCCGTCGGCCTGCAGGATGCGCAGGATATTGCGGTCGATCTTGTCCAGCTCGCGCTTGGTCTGATGGTTGGTTCTCATTAGGGAATGCCCCTCCGTCAAAAGCGATAGTGCCGAGAATTCTCGCCAAATATAGGCACTTATATAGTGAAAAGCACTGGCTATTGTTTTTTACACTGCGCGCATCTTGGCTTTGAACATTAAACATCGGCGCCTGGCCGTGGATTGAGGAATAGACACATGCGAGTTCTGGTATTGGGTAGCGGCGTCATTGGTACCACCAGTGCTTATTATCTGGCGCGGGCCGGTTTCGAAGTGGTGGTGGTCGACCGTCAGCCGGCCGCGGCCATGGAGACCAGTTTCGCCAACGCCGGCCAGGTCTCGCCCGGTTATGCCTCGCCCTGGGCCGCCCCGGGCGTGCCGCTGAAGGCCATCAAGTGGCTGCTGCAGCGTCACGCACCGCTGGCGATCAAGGCCACCGCCGATATCGACCAGTACCTGTGGATGGCGCAGATGCTGCGCAACTGCACCGCCAGTCGTTATGCGGTGAACAAGGAGCGCATGGTCCGCCTGTCCGAGTACAGCCGTGACTGCCTCGACGAACTGCGCGCCGAAACCGGGATTGCCTACGAAGGCCGGAGCCTGGGGACCACCCAGTTGTTCCGCACCCAGGCGCAACTCGATGGCGCGGCAAAAGACATCGCGGTACTGAAAGAGTCCGGTGTCCCTTACGAATTACTCGACCGCGCCGGCATTGCCCGGGTCGAACCGGCCCTGGCCAGCGTCACCGATATCCTCGCCGGCGCCCTGCGCCTGCCGAACGACCAGACCGGCGACTGCCAGATGTTCACCAGCCGCCTGGCCGAAATGGCCATCAAGCTCGGTGTGGAATTCCGCTTCGGCCAGGACATTCAACGGCTTGACCATGCGGGTGACCGCATCAACGGCGTGTGGATCGACGGCAAGCTGGAAACCGCCGACCGCTACGTACTGGCGCTGGGCAGTTATTCGCCGCAGTTGCTCAAGCCGCTGGGGATCAAGGCACCGGTCTACCCGCTCAAGGGCTATTCGCTGACCGTGCCGATCACCAACCCGGCCATGGCCCCGACTTCGACTATCCTTGATGAAACCTACAAGGTCGCGATCACCCGTTTCGACAACCGCATCCGCGTCGGTGGCATGGCGGAAATCGCCGGTTTTGACCTGTCGCTGAATCCGAAACGGCGCGAAACGCTGGAGATGATCGTCGGCGATCTTTATCCTCAGGGCGGCGACCTCGAGCAAGCCAGTTTCTGGACCGGTTTGCGTCCGACCACTCCCGACGGCACGCCGATCGTGGGGGCGACCTCATTCCGCAATCTGTTCCTGAACACCGGTCACGGTACGCTCGGCTGGACCATGGCTTGTGGCTCCGGTCGCCTGTTGGCTGACCTGATGGCGAAGAAAAAGCCGCAGATCAGCGCCGAAGGCCTCGATATTTCCCGTTACGGCAAAACGCCCCAGGAGACTGCAAAACATGGCAATCCAGCGCCAGCTCACCAATGAACGTCTGAGCCAGATCGTTGTTCACAGCGGTACCGTGTATCTGGCGGGGCAGGTTGGCGACAACATGAGCGCCGGGATTGAAACCCAGACCCGTGAAGCCCTCGGCAATATCGAGCGTTTGCTGGATCTGGCGGGTACCGACAAGAGCAGGTTGCTGTCGGTGACGATCTACCTGAAAGACATCGATGCCGACTTCGCCGGGATGAATTCGGTCTGGGACAAGTGGCTGCCCAAAGGCGTCGCGCCGGCCCGTGCCACGGTTGAGTCGAAGCTGTGCGAACCGGAAATCCTGGTCGAGCTGTCGGTCGTGGCCGCTCTGCCTTAAGTACGATCCCTCTCCCGGTGTGATGGCGGTCTCACTGCTTTTCGCACCGGTTTTTTATTCCCCGTTGACCGTCCAGAAGTTTGCCGCCATGCGTCCTGCCCGTGCCCTGATCGACCTCCAAGCCCTGCGTCACAACTACCAATTGGCCCGCGAAGTCTCGGGTGCCCGAACCCTCGCGGTGATCAAGGCCGACGCCTATGGTCATGGCGCGCTGCGCTGTGCCCAGGCCCTGGAAGCCGAGGCCGATGGTTTTGCCGTGGCCTGTATCGAGGAGGCCCTCGAGTTACGGGCCGGGGGTATTCGCGCGCCGATCCTGTTGCTGGAGGGCTTTTTCGAGGCCGCCGAACTGCCACTGATCGTCGAGCACGACTTCTGGTGCGTGGTGCATGCGCTCTGGCAGCTGGAGGCCATCGAGCAGACGGTGTTGGCCAAGCCGATCAATGTCTGGCTCAAACTCGACTCGGGCATGCACCGGGTGGGGCTGGAACCGGCTGATTATCAGGCGGCTTACCAGCGCCTGCAGGCCAGCGGCAAAGTGGCGAAAATCGTCCTGATGAGCCACTTCGCCCGCGCCGATGAGCTGGGCAGCCAGCGCAGCGCCGAACAGGTGGCGACCTTCGAGGCCGCGTGCCAGGGTTTGTCGGCTGAGGTCAGCCTGCGCAACTCTCCGGCGGTGCTCGGGTGGCCGCAGATTTCCAGCGACTGGGTACGTCCCGGCATCCTGCTGTTCGGCTCGACGCCTTTCGAAGAAGAAAACCCTGTCGCCGCACGTTTGCAGCCGGTCATGACCCTGGAGTCGAAAGTCATCAGCGTGCGCGAGCTGCCGGCGGGTGAGCCGGTGGGCTACGGCGGCCTGTTCGTGACGTCCAGGCCGACGCGGGTTGGCGTGGTTGCGATGGGTTATGCCGATGGCTATCCGCGTCACGCACCGACCGGCACGCCGGTGCTGGTGGCGGGCCAGCCGAGCCAACTGCTGGGCCGGGTGTCGATGGACATGCTGTGCATCGATCTGACCGACGTGCCCCAGGCCGGGTTGGGCTCGACGGTGGAGTTGTGGGGCAAGAACATCCTGGCCAGTGAGGTCGCGGCCCGGGCCGAGACCATTCCTTATCAGATCTTCTGCAACCTGCGCCGGGTGCCACTGCTCTACACCGGGAGCTAACGGGCAACCCGCCGCGCCACAGATCGTCCCGCCGACCAGGATTCGGCCCTGAGTGTTGTAAATACTGAACGCTATGCCATGATATCGCTCAATTACAACATCGCCTGAATCCCTGGGAGGCTGCCGTATTGGACGTCGGTGAACGACTGCAATCCATCCGTAAACTGAAAGGTCTGTCTCAGCGTGAACTCGCCAAACGCGCGGGCGTCACCAATAGCACCATTTCAATGATTGAGAAAAACAGTGTCAGCCCCTCGATCAGTTCGCTGAGGAAGGTGCTTGGCGGCATTCCCATGTCCATGGTCGAGTTCTTTTCCGAAGAAATCCTCCAGGAAAAACCGACCCAGATCGTCTACAAGGCCAACGAGCTGATCGATATCTCCGATGGTGCCGTGACCATGAAGCTGGTCGGTCGTGCTCATCCCAGCCGTGCTATCGCTTTTCTCAATGAGATCTATCCTCCAGGTGCCGACACCGGAGAGGAAATGCTCACCCATGAAGGCGAAGAGACTGGCATTTTGCTGGAAGGCCGACTGGAATTGGTGGTGGGTGCAGAAACTTTCGTCCTCGAGGCGGGCGACAGCTACTATTTTGAAAGCACCAAGCCGCATCGCTTCCGCAACCCGTTCGATACCCCCGCGCGACTAATCAGCGCAGCGACACCGGCGAATTTTTAACAGAGAGGCGTCAGGTCAGGGATTTCAAGGCGCCCGGTAGTATTGATTGGCCACTTGCTAATACCCTTGTGACTATTAGGGTTGTTTCGCAGTGGCAATCGAACCGTTATACTCACGCCGCCTGCGAAACCGTGGTTGCGGGCGTGATTAGCCACCATTGAGGGTGTACGCGTGAATCCAATTATGAAAATGCTGGCCGTACCAGCAACCGTAGTCGCCCTGTGGGCCATCAGCGCTCAGGCTTCGACCATCAATGACGACATTGCCAAGCGCCTGGAGCCGGTGGGCAAGGTGTGTGTCCAGGGCGAAGAGTGTAAAGGCATGGAAGTGGCGGCTACCGTGGGCGGTGGCGGTGGTGCCAAGACGCCGGATGAAGTGATTGCCAAACATTGCAACGCCTGTCACGGCACCGGTTTGCTGGGTTCGCCGAAAATCGGCGACGCCGCGGCCTGGAAAGATCGCGCCGATCACCAAGGTGGCCTCAGTGGCCTGCTGGCCAAGGCCATCACCGGCCTTAACGCGATGCCGCCAAAAGGCACCTGCGCCGATTGCTCCGATGACGAGCTCAAAGGTGCGATCGAGAAAATGTCCGGGTTGAAATAAGACCGATCGTCTCTGAAAAAGCCGCTTACGAGCGGCTTTTTTGCATCTGCTGAAAACCCGATCCTGTGTCTGTGGGCTGTCATTTTCAGCAGATTCCCGGCAAGCTCGGTCGAACCTCAATTCACGGAAAGGCGAGGAGGATCCGATGGTGCAATCCTGTTCTATCGAACGTGCGGTCGATGAGGTGCTGGCACGGCTGCCGGCACATATCCACATGGCCAGCCCCTTGGGCCTGGGCAAACCCAACCGCTTTATCAACGCGCTCTACCAGCGCATCAGGCAATTGCCGGAGCGTCGGCTGACGATCTATACGGCCTTGAGTCTCGGTCGCCCATCCCTGGGCGACGGTTTGCAGCGGCGTTTCCTCGAACCCTTTGTCGAACGAGTATTCGGCGACTACCCCGAACTGGATTTCCTCGCCGACCTGCGCCGGGACAGCCTGCCGCCGAATATCCATGTCCAGCAGTTCTTCATGCAGCCCGGCAGCCTGTTGCACAGCGAGCAGGCCCAGCAGGATTACGTCAGCAGCAACTACAGCCATGCCGCCCGCGATATCAACGCCGCCGGCCTGAACCTGATCGCGCAACTGGTGGCCGAGGCGCCGGAACATCCCGGGCATCTGAGCCTGAGCTGCAATCCGGACATCACCCTCGACCTGCTGTCGATGATCGCCCGCCGCCGCGCCGCCGGGGAGACCATCCTGGTGCTGGCGCAGGTTCACAGCGATCTGCCGTATATGCCCGGGGATTCGGAACTCAGCCGTGATGCCTTCGACCTGCTGATCGACGAACCGGAACGCAGTACCCTGTTCTCCACCCCGAATATGCCGGTGGACACCCAGGACCACTTTATCGGCCTGCACGCCAGCACCCTGGTGCGCGATGGTGGCACCCTGCAGATCGGCATCGGCTCCATGGGCGACGCCTTGACCGGTGCCTTGCTGGCCCGTCAGGCGGACAACGAGGGTTACCAGGCCTTGCTGGCGGATATCGACCTGTCCCCCTGGAAGGTGCTGCTCGACAAGGAGGGTGGCATCGAGTCGTTTGCCAAGGGGCTTTACGGTTGCAGCGAGATGTTCGTCAATGGCCTGCTGGTGCTGGTGGACGCGGGTATCGTGCGGCGCAAGGTCTACGCCGACCTTGAGCAGCAACGCCAGGCCAATGCCGGAACCCTCGACAGTGCCCTGCAGACGGGCGGTATTGCGGTGCATGGCGGCTTCTTTCTCGGCCCGCGCAGTTTTTATCAGCGCCTGCACGAGCTGTCCCGGGACAAGCTGGGCGAGTTCAACATGACTGCCATCAGCTATATCAACGAGCTGTTTGGCCAGGAAGAACTCAAGCGCCTGCAGCGTCTCGACGCACGCTTTATCAACAGCGCCTTCACCATGACGTTGTTGGGCGCGGGGGTGGCCGACCAGCTCGAAGACGGTCGGGTGCTCAGCGGTGTCGGCGGGCAGTACAACTTCGTGGCCCAGGGCCATGCGCTGGAGGGCGCGCGCTCGATCCTGATCCTGCGCAGCTGGCGCGAGTCGGGCGGCGAGGTCAGTTCGAATATCGTCTGGGAGTATGGGCATTGCACCATCCCCCGGCATCTGCGGGATATCGTGGTCACCGAGTATGGGATTGCCGATCTGCGCGGCAAGACCGACGCCCAGGTGATCGAAGCGTTGCTGAATATCGCCGATTCGCGCTTTCAGTCGGAGCTGATCGAGCAGGCGCAAAAAGTCGGCAAGCTGCCGGGGAATTTCCGTCTCGATTCGCGGTTTGCCGATAACAGCCCGCAACGTTTGCAGGCGATTCGCGCGCGTCACCCGCAGTTGTTCCCGGAGTATCCGCTGGGCTGTGATTTCAGCGTGGAGGAGCGGGATCTGCTGCGGGCGCTGAACTGGCTCAAGAGCAAATTCAAGCTCACCGAGGCACTTGAGTTGGGCAAGGCGACGCTGGACGCGCCCGAGCCGTCGGCGTTCCCGGTACATCTGGAGCGCATGGGGCTGGCACAGCCCCAAGGCCTGCGTGACGAGTTGTACCAGCGCCTGTTGCTGGCGGGGTTGCAGGCCACTGCCGGCTAGCGACAGGGCCTTGGCGCAGGGCGCATGCCTCAGTTGTAGGTGACGTCCACCGTCGCCAGGCTTTCCAGCTTGCCTTCGCTGACCGCGCCGGACTTCCAGTAGGCCGCCCCCAGTGGCAGCACCGCCTGGCCGCCGCTCGGCGTCAGGGTGCGGGTATTGTCGTTGCCGTCGGCGCGGATGGTCTGTCGCACGCCTCCCAGCTGCGAGTACAGCCACAGCGTCAGGCCGCTGACATCGCCGGTGTTGGCGAAGCGGGCGCCATCCGAGGAGGCCGGCGTGCCATGGAACGTGAAGGTGACGCTGGTGATATCGGAGTCGCAGCGGACGCTCAGCTCGAAGGGCTTGTGGCCCGCGGAGTCGACGCCCGCGAAGTCATCGATCTTGACCGGTGGCAGGGATATGGCGCGTTCGATGTCATCGGCAATCAGGTTGCAGGTGCCGCCCTCGACAGTGCCTTCGAAGCGCAGATTGCCCGGGTTCAGGGTTTCCGTGGCCGAAGCCGGGGCGATGGGCGCGAGCGACAGCGCCAGGGGTATCAGGTAGGTCTTCATCGGGTGTTGTCCGTTCTGGCGGGCCGACGGAAGGTGGCGGCCTGGTAAGGCTTGTGGCGTCAGTTATAGGTAATGGTCACGGAGGCCGTGGTGATCAGCGTGCCTTTGGAGACGCCGAAGAGGACGGTCTTTATGTAGTGCGCGCCCATGGGCAGTACCGCACGGCCGGCGGTTGTTGAAATGGTTCGCGAGCGAGCGGTAGGGTTGCCGTTGGCAGGGAAGTTGTAGGCAGTTCCCCCGATGCGCGATTGAATCACGGTAGCGATGCCGCGGGCGGTGCCGGTATTGGCGAAGCGTTCAGGCGCTAAGGAGTCCGATGTGCCGTTAAAGGTGAAGGTGACACTTCTGATATCCGAGTCGCAGTTGGCGGTCAGGTCGAATGTCTTGAGCCCGGCCCAAGTGGCGCTATCGAAATCGCTGACCTTGACCGGAGGCAGCTCGATCAAGCGGCTGACATCGCCGGTGGCCAGGTGGCAGGTGCCACCCTGGATCTCACCTGTGAACCGCAGACTGCCGGTCTGGACAGCTTGAGCCGTGCCGGTGATCGTTGCAGCGGCAATCAGTAGGGGCAATACGAAAAGAGGTTTTTTCATTACAGGTATCCTTGTCAGGTAAAGCGTTGATTGACGCATTGCATTCGACGAGCGCTGCCGCGAGCGGTCTGTTGGCTCAGTTGTAGGTGATGTTGACGGTGACGGTGCTCACCAGCGTGCCTTTGGTCAGGGTGCCGGTGGTCTTGTGGTACTCCGCGCCCATGCGCAGCACGGCCCGGTTGCCTGAAACCGCGACGGTGCGAGTACTGTTGTTGCTTACCGTCTGGCCCGGTGTATGCAGCCATAGCGCAACACCGCGAGCCGAACCGGTGCTATTGGCAAAGAGCGCGGAGTTTCCGGGATCCGGCGTGCCGGTGAATCTGAAGGTGACGTTCGAGGCATTGCTGCAGTTGGCGGTCAGGTCGAAACTCTTGGTGCCGATCGAGATGCCGGTGAAGTTCGAGATCCGCACGGGGTCCAGTGCGATCACGCGGCTGACGTCGCCAGCGGCGAGGTCACAGGTGGCGGTGGGGGTGACGAAGCTGACGGGGTTGTTCAGTAGAACCGTGTGGATGGTGCGCCCATCCCAGCTGTTCACCATGAGGTTAGCGCCGGGGACCGTACCGTTTGATACGTTCCCTATTTTGTAGAACTGGGCCTCCATCGTCACGATGGTGTGTTCAAAGCTTGTATAGGTCAGTGAAGTCGAGCTGCTGTGGAGGGGCAGCAAGTAGGGGGTCCCCCCCCTGAGCGTCGCATAGACCCGTATGCCAATCCCTGGAACATTGGTTCGATAGACACCTCCCACACCAGGAAGCGTCACCGAATCGGCGGTTGTATATCGCCCGGTTGTTTGCTGCATGATGGGAGGGCTGCAGGTGCTGACGCCGCTGGGGTATGTACCACCAAAGGAGGCTCTTGCTATCAGGGCTCCCACTGCCAGGCTTGACGGCACGCTGATGGTGGCTGGAAAAGTCGCGCCGTTGCGCGGGTTGTTTGGGTAATAGTTGCACGCCGCTTGAGCCGCCACCGGCAGTGAAAGGATCAGCAATGCGCAAACTGACTGGAGGGGGCGTTTCATTTTCTTTCTCGCGTGAAGTAGGGGCTGGAATCTGTCGGCAGGGGCGTTTGCGGAGCAGGTATGGGCGACCATGATCAAGCCCCATCCGCAGCGGTATCCGACGGACCCGACCGAGGCGTATCGGTCATGGCGGCCCGGCATTCACCATCCATCTGACGTAAACCGTTCGAGTCGGCGAGCGTGCCCAGGTCATAGGTGATCCGGCAGACGTCCGTGCTGGCCGAGCCCCACTTGACCGTCAGTTGGCCGCTATCGCGCGGTACCCGGACAAACGCCTTGCTGCTCTGCCCGACCACGCCTGTGCTGACGCCGCTTTCATCGAACACATCGGCACCGAAGGGCAACGGGCTGCCATCCTCGCGCAGGGCATTGATGATCAAGGCCCGCCCGCTGCTGGTCTCGTACTTCATCACCACCACGGAACCGGCCCGGGGCGCGACGTTGTGCGAGGCGGACTTGAGCTCCACGTCGTGGGACATGTCCCTGGGGTCCAGCTCGACCACGTTCTGGCGGTACGACGTGAGGTGTGGCACCACCGCGTAGCCGTTATCGTCCACCTGTGCGTTGTTGCCGCCGACCCAGGCGCCCTTGGCTCCGGGCGCGTTGACCAGGCCGAAGGTGTCGCCCAGTTCCGGGGTCAGGGTCAGGCCGTCGGCATGGGCCACCAGTCCGCCGGACAGGCCTAGCGATTGCGAGTGGTAGCCGTTGCCCTGGCTGTAACTGGTGGAGGCCTGGGCGTAGCGGCTGCGGTACTGCAGGTCGGCGTTGAAACTGTTGCCGATGCCATTGTCGGCGTGGCTGGCCGAAGCGCCGTAGTTGATCTCGTTGCGTTCGCCCCAGGTGCCGCTGAGGCCAGTGCGGATGCTGTTTTGCCGGTCGCCGTGGGTCAGCGTGCTCGACAGGTTGGGCGCACGGTTCGAGTAGCCCAGCGGCAGGCTGACAGTGAGGTCGATCTGGTTGCTGCTGCGCTCGGTCAGCAGGTCGCGGGTGCGCTGGGCACTGAGGGTGTAGTTCAGGCGTTGCCAGTTGCTGCTGTAGCCGGCGCTGAAGCTCAGGCTGCCGCCCTTGCGGTTCCAGTAGTTCTGCGACGAGCCGGTAAGGAACAGCGAACCCCGCTCCAGGCTCTGGTTGATGCTGATATCCAGGCGTTCGCGTACCCGGCTGATATTGTCCAGGTTGCCGCCGTCGCGGGCCAGTTCGCGCAGTCGCGCGGTATCCCGCGCGGTGAGGAAACCGTCGGTGGAGTAACGGAAGGCCCCGAGGGCGAAGTTGGTCCCGGTGTCGGCGAAGTTCTTGTTGTAGCGGGCCTGCAGACTCTGGCCCCGGCGCTTGCCATTCCCCGGCAGCTCGGCATGGGAGGTGGTCAGATCCAGCGAAATCGCTCCCACCGGGGTGTTGAGGGCGGTGCCGAGGATTTGCGAGTTATAGCCTTCCGAGGCCAGGGCCCCTGCATAGCCGGTCAGCAGGTTGTTGAGGCCGTACTGGAAAGTGCCCTGGCTCAGCCAGGGATTGCTGTTGACGCCGAGCTCGGCCATTTCGCCCACGCTCAACGAGTAGCGGCTGTAACCCGGTCGGAGCAGTTTCACATCGGAAGCGAAAGGCACGATGAATTGCCGCTGGCGCCCGTCAGCCTCGGTGACGGTGACTTCCAGGTCGCCGCCGTAGCCGGTGGGGAACAGGTCATCGAGCACGAACGGCCCGGGGGCCACCGTGGTTTCGTCGAGCAGGATGCCGCGCTGGCGTACGCTGACCCGGGCGTTGGTCTCGGCCACGCCACGGACGATGGGCGCATAGCCGGTCTGCGAGTCGGGCAGCATGCGATCGTCGGTGGCCAGGCTGGCGCCGCGCATGCGCAGGCTGTCGAACAACTCGCCGGTGGTGTAGATCTCGCCGGTCATGAATTGCGATTGCAGCCCGGGCAGTTCCCGTTGCACATAGGTGGCGCTGCTCTGGTAGCTGCTGCCGGCATCGTTGCTGCTGTAGGCGCCGTTGTGCCGCAGGTGCCAACCCTCCAGATTGAGACCGGTGTTCAGCCGCAGGGAGTTGGAGAACGATGAGCGGCCCTGGTTGTTGTTCATGAAGCCGTTGGCGTCGTAGCGGACGAACGCCGCGTTCACGCCGGTGTCCCAGTGCTCCGGACTGACATAACCGCGCGCCTTGCGTGACAGGTAGATCTGCGGGACTTGCAGGTCCAGGCGGCTTTCGCCGGCATCGAAGCGGGCGCTGGCGCCGGGTAGATAGGTACTGATATCGCCGCAGGCCGGTGTACTCGGTAACTGCGGCGGAACGGTTTCGCCAGCGTCGGCGGCCTTTTGTGCCACCCCGTCGAGGTCGATCCCGAGCCTGATCAGCAGGGCGCGATCCAGGCACAGCTGCGCGTTTTTCTGGCCCTCGACACCGGCGAAAGTCAGTTCGTCGCGGCCGATCCAGCCGCCGTTGACGCTGATATCGGCACGATAATGTCCCGGCAGGACCACATTGCCTTCGTTGAAGCGCGAGATGTCGATCTGCCCGCCACCTCCCGGAAAGAAGGCCGGGTTGAACTCCACCTGCTCGACCTCGTAGGCGGCCAGGACGCTGCCGGCGGCCAGCAGCAGGAGGCTGTGAATGACGTGGGCCAGGCGGCTGCGCGCAGGGTGCGATCCGCCGGCTACAGGTTGTGTCTTCGATCTCATCACTAACGTTCCAAACCTTGTGTATTGCCGGATTCGGGCAAGCCGTTCCCTGCCGTCGCGCGTTGTGGATCGCGACGGGGCCGGAGGTGTCGTTACGGGTGGGCGTTCGAGGGACGCCGGTTTTGGATTCAGCCCGTCAAAGCATGACCTGGGCCTTGTGCGTGTGGCGGGCGCCGTAGTCGTCGATGACCTGGAATTCGACCTGGGCGCCGGCACTCGGCGTCGACTTCAGGCTGGGCAGGGGGAAACGGTTGCTGGCCTGCGGATTGACCATGTTCGCGACTGCCGTCTCACCGACCGGCTTGGCATGGCGTTGGCCCGCCGCCAGCAGCTCCACCGAATCGAAGTTCAGGTGGTAGGGCGTCGGGTTATGCACTTCCAGGACCGGCCCCTGTTCGGTTTTCACCAGCGTCCAGCGCAGTTTTTCGGTGGCCTGTACCGCCTCGTACGGCAGGCCCTGCGGTCGAAAGAACAGCTTGATGCGGGTCTTGAACGCCAGTTGCAGCTGGTTGCTCTGCTCCGAATCTGGGGCCTTGGGCGGGACTTCCAGCATGTTCAGCCAGAACAGGCTCTCGCGATCCTTGGGCAGCGGTTCACCGGTGTAGGTCAGGCGCACGACCTGCTGCTTGTCCGGCTCCATCCGAAAGATCGGTGGCGTGGCGACAAACGGAACCTTGGCCCGTTCCGGCGTCACCTCCTCGTCGCCGCTGTCCAGCCAGACCTGTACCAGCGCCGGTTTCTGGTTCTTGTTCTCGAACCTTATGCTCATCTCCTTCTGGTTCGCCGGATACACCACGCGGGTGCCGGTGATAACGACGCTGGCCTGCACCGTGAAGCAGGTGATCAACGTCAGGGTCGCCAGGGCGAGCCGGGCGGCGAGGCGAGTGAAACGGGCGGTGTGCTGGGATCTGAGGGTGTTCATGGGCAATCGTCGGTCCGGTTCAAGAGGGGATGTCGGCGGTATGGCTGACCCGTGCGCCGAAATCGCTGATGGCGCTGAACTCGACCTTCAGTGCTCCCGGGGGCGGGGTCCGCAGGGCGGGCAGGGCGAAGCGCTTGATATCGCCGGCCGGCAGCAACAGGCTGTCGTTGGCCTCCTTGTTCGGGGCTTTCGGATAACGTTCGTTGCCACCTTTGCCCACCAGTTCGACCGAGCCCAGGGAGACGTGATAAGGCGTCGGGTTGACGACTTCCAGGGCGTGACCGCCTTCGTGGCGCACCAGCTTCCAGCTCAGCTTCGGTGCAGCGGCGGCCTTCGAATAGGGCAGCCCCTCGGGGCGGAAGAACACTCGCAGACGGGAGCGAAACGACAGCTCCAGCAGGTTCTTGTCCTTGGCGTCGGCTGCGGTCGGCTGCACTTCCAGCACATTCAGCCAGAACAGGCTTTCGCGGTCCGTGGGCAACGGCTCGCCGGTATAACGCAGGCGCGGGGCCTGCTGCTTTTTCGGTTCGATGCGCAGCATCGGCGGTAGCGCGGTGAAGGGCGCCTTCGCGGTTGCGGGTGTCGCACGTTTGTCGCCGTCGTCGAGCCAGAGCTGGACCAGGGCGGGGCGTTCGCCCTTGTTCTCCAGTCGGACCACGACTTCCTGTTGTTCGGCGGGATAGATCACGCGCGCGCCATGGATGATCACGGCGGCAAACGAGGACGTAGCGTGCAGCGATGCCGTCAGAAGGGCACAGATGACCATGCCCGAACGAGTCAGGTTGTTCATTGGCGAAGCTCTCGTGTTGAAGGCTGGACCCACGACAGGGCGCAGGTCCATTGGATGATGCTTAGTCGGCGTACTCGACCATGAAGCCGACCCGGGTGGCGACCTCGCCTTCGCCCGCGGCGCCGGTGGCGTAGTACTGGGCGGCCAGGGGAATGAGTGCCTGGTTGTTGGCGATGACCACGCCTTCGGATTTTTCGCTGTAGACGTGGATCGGTGTGCCGTCGCGCTTGGTCACCTCGACCTGGACGTTGCTGGCGGCGTTCGCGGTTGCATCGATGTTCAGGCGGCCGGTGGCGACATCGATCGCCGGGCTGCTCGGATCGAATGCGACCATGGCGGTGCGGCCGTTGGTGCAGGCCGTTTCGCCTGGAGCGCCCACGCGAATCGTGAAGCCGGTGAGGTTCCGACGATCGCCGGCGTTTGTCAGGAGAGAGGCGGGCACACCACCCAGGTCGACGTTCTTGACCACGGTACCGCCGCCTGGCGCTTCGCCTTCAATGGTGCAGGTCACGTCGGTCACCAAGCCGTTGAAGTTGATGATGCCGTCGTTGGCTGCGGAAGCCGGCAGGGCGATCAGGGCGGCGAGCGCAAGGGAAACGGCGGCAGAGACTTGAGAGATTTTCATCGGATTACCTTGAATGGTTTCAGTTGATGTCTCTTCCGATAGGCTGGCAGGGAAGGTACTAGCCTGTCGGATGAGGGTTATCACTCTCGTGCAAACCAAACTTCCGACATATCGAGATAACTCGAACCTGGGCAGTTTCGTGATTTCTCGAATGGTTTGTCGTTTGTGCTCCCGGTGCTGGCTGCTATAAGTCTGAAAGTTCTGTAGGTCTTAGCCGGGCCCCTCCCGTTGCCGGCCTGGCTTTCATCGTTCAGGAGGTTTGATCCCATGAGTTACGTAGTTCCTGGTCCCCGCACCGTCATGCTGCTGGACGACCATGAGGTGATTAGGGTTGGCACGGCCTTGTGGTTATCCAAGGAGTCCGATCTCGAGATCATCGGTTCCTTTTCCACGAGTGGGGAACTGTTCGCCGCGCTGGCCCAGCGACGGCCCGATGTCGTGGTCGTCGATTTCATGCTCGGGCCGCTGGAGATCGATGGCGTCAACCTGATCCGCGCGCTGCGGGTGCGTTATCCCGAGTGCCGGACCCTGGTGCTGTCGGCGCAATACACGCCGGCGACCGTGTCGCTGGCGCTGCAGGCGGGAAGCTGGGGCTTCTTCGGCAAGTCCCAGCGCCTGGACGAACTGGCGGCCGCCATCCGTACCGTGGCCCGCGGCAAGATCTACCTGCACCCGGCCATGGCCCGGGAGGTGGGGGTGTCGGAGGCGGCGTTGTGCAAGGTGTCGGTCGCCGCCGAGCGCACGTGCGGCTGTGCGCACGATGAGATTCTTTCGCCGCGGGAGCGGGAAGTGTTGCGCTGCTTCCTGGATGGCATGTCGGTGAACGGGATTGCCGCCAAGTTCTCCCGCAGCGCCAATACCATCAGCACGCAGAAACAGTCGGCCTACCGCAAGCTGGGGATCAAGACCGACAGCGAACTGTTCAAGTTATCCGGTTCGCTGCGGGACTCGAGCGCGATAGGCCTCTGATATCCGGGCTCGGCTCAGAGAAAGCTGACGACCCCACCGGCCAGGGACTTGACCCGGGCCAGGGATTCCACGCGATAACCCTGGGCATCCAGCTCGGCGCGGCCGCCCTGGAAGGATTTCTCGATGACGATGCCCAGGCCGGCCACGGTCGCGCCGGCCTGCTTGATGATCGAGATCAGCGCCTGGGACGCTTTGCCGTTGGCCAGGAAGTCATCGATGATCAGCACACGGTCGCTGCTGGTCAGATGGCGCGGGGAAATCGCCACGGTGTTTTCCACCTGCTTGGTGAAGGAATACACCGTTGCCGACAGCAGGTTTTCCGTCAGGGTCAGGGACTGGTGCTTGCGGGCGAAAATCACCGGCACGCCGAGGTTCAGCCCGGTCATGATCGCCGGGGCAATCCCCGAGGCCTCGATGGTGACGATCTTGGTAATGCCCGAGTCGGCGAACAGCGCGGCGAATTCGTCACCGATCAGTTTCATCAACTGCGGGTCGATCTGGTGGTTCAGGAAGGCGTCGACCTTCAGGACCTGATCGGAAAGCACGATGCCTTCTTCGCGAATTTTCTTGTGCAGTGCTTCCACGGAACGTCCTCGAATAGCGCTTTTGCGCTGAAGATAGATTAAAAAATGCTCAATTCTAGCGCTTTAACATCGCGCGTATATCCGCCAACGCCGAATTGCCGCGTACGGCTTTCACTTCGGTTGGCGTGTCGTCGTTGCCTTCCCAGGCCAGGTCGTCCGGTGGCAACTCATCGAGGAAACGGCTCGGCGCGCAGTCGATGACCTCGCCGTACTGCTTGCGCTTGGCGGCAAAGGTGAAGGCCAGGGTCTGACGGGCACGGGTAATGCCGACGTAGGCCAGGCGCCGTTCTTCCTCGATGGTGTCGGCTTCGATGCTGGAGCGATGTGGAAGAATTTCCTCCTCCATGCCCATGATGAACACGTAGGGGAATTCCAGCCCCTTGGATGCATGCAGGGTCATCATCTGCACGCCCTCGGCGCCTTCCTCTTCTTCCTGCTGGCGCTCGAGCATGTCCCGCAGTACCAGCTTGCCGATGGCATCCTCGACGGTCATATCGCCGTCTTCGTCTTTTTCCAGGGTGTTCTTCAGCGCTTCGATCAGGAACCAGACGTTGCCCATCCGGTAGTCCGCGGCCTTGTCGCTGGAGCTGTTGGTGCGCAGCCAGTTCTCGTAGTCGATGTCCATGACCATGCTGCGCAGGGCGGCAATCGGGTCTTCGCCGGCGCACTGCTCGCGCACCCGGTCCATAAAGCGCTTGAAGCGCGCCAGGCGGTCGGTGAAGCGGCTGTCCAGGTGTTCGCCCAGGCCGATTTCGTCGGTGGCGGCGTACATCGAGATCTTGCGTTCGGTGGCGTAGTTGCCGAGTTTTTCCAGGGTGGTCGAACCGATCTCCCGGCGTGGGACGTTGATCACCCGCAGGAAGGCGTTGTCGTCGTCCGGGTTCACGATCAGGCGGAAGTAGGCCATCAGGTCCTTGACTTCTTGGCGGCCGAAAAAGCTGTTGCCCCCCGACAGGCGATAGGGAATCTGGTGGTGTTGCAGCTTCAGCTCGATCAGCTTGGCCTGGTAGTTGCCCCGGTAGAGGATGGCGAAATCGCTATAGGGCCGGTCGGTGCGCAGGTGCAGGCTGAGGATTTCCATGGCCACGCGTTCGGCCTCGGCGTCCTCGTTGCGGCAACGGATCACGCGGATCTCGTCGCCGTGGCCCATTTCGCTCCACAACTGCTTCTCGAATTCGTGGGGGTTGTTCGAGATCAGCACGTTGGCGCAGCGCAGGATACGGCTGGTGGAGCGGTAGTTCTGCTCCAGCATCACCACTTTCAGGGACGGGTAGTCGTCCTTGAGCAGCATCAGGTTTTCCGGCCGCGCGCCGCGCCAGGCATAGATCGACTGGTCGTCGTCGCCGACCACGGTGAACTGGTTGCGTGTGCCGATGAGCATTTTCACCAGCAGGTACTGGCTGGCGTTGGTGTCCTGGTATTCGTCCACCAGCAGGTAGCGGACCTTGTTCTGCCACTTTTCGAGGATGTCGGCATGTTCCTCGAACAGCTTCACCGGCAGCAGGATCAGGTCGTCGAAGTCCACCGCGTTGAACGCCTTGAGCGTGCGTTGGTAGTGGGTGTAGACGATGGCGGCGGTCTGTTCCTTGGGATTGCGTGCATTCTCCAGGGCCTGGGGCGGCAGGATCAGGTCGTTTTTCCAGGAGCCGATCATGTTCTTGATCTCGTCGACGCCGTCGTCGCCCGAGTATTCCTTCTGCATGATGTCGGTCATCAGGGCCTTGACGTCGGCCTCGTCGAAGATCGAGAAACCCGGCTTGTAGCCCAGCCGCGCATGCTCCTTGCGGATGATGTTCAGCCCCAGGTTGTGGAAGGTCGACACCGTCAGGCCACGGCCTTCGCCGCCCTTGAGCAGGGTGCCGACGCGTTCCTTCATTTCCCGCGCGGCCTTGTTGGTGAAGGTCATGGCGACGATGTACTGGGCGCGGATGCCGCAGTTCTGGATCAGATGGGCGATCTTGCGGGTGATCACGCTGGTCTTGCCGGAGCCGGCGCCGGCGAGCACCAAAAGAGGGCCGCCGACGTAGTTCACGGCTTCTTGCTGCCGGGGATTGAGTCGGGACATGACGGAGTCAGGAGTCTGTTGCGAAAAGGGCGGGCATTTTAACAGGCTGGAGGGATTCTGCCGCGACTCTCCGACACTGTGACGTGCCGCGCTATCTAAATTTGCCGGTTTTGTTACTTTCACGCAGGATGCGCGGCGGAATTACAGCTATTGTTCACCTTTGTGTTACACAACGAAGCACTTGATAATCACTCGTATTTAAAGTCGCCCCGAAGCGTGTCGCAATGTTGATCGTCAACGTTATTTGCAGAGTCTAGGGAGTCAGCTTGTCTACGCCTGTGGAACCCTTGCGTTTGCTGCTACTGGCCGATGAGCCGGAGTGGGCTGCCTTGTTGCGCGAGTGTCTGGCTCCGTTGGGAGATTCGGCCGTGCTGATCCATGCGCCATCCTGGGAGGTGGTCAGCCGCCTGTTTGAGGCAGACCGCACGGCGCTGTTGTTGACGGTGCCGAACCTGCAGCCGGCGCCGGGACGCTGCCACCTGCCGACCATCCTGTTGCTGGACGAAGAACCCTTGATCGCGCCGTTGGGCGTCAGTGACTGGCTGGTTCGCCAGGGCCTCGATGCGCCGACCTTGCGCCGCTGCCTGCGCCATGTGCGGGAACGGGGCGTGCTGGAAAACACCTTGCAACGCCTGGCCGAGCAGGATCCGCTGACCGGTATCGCCAATCGCCAGGGGTTCCAGACCCTGCTGGCGGCGCGGTTGGCCGAGAACGAAGGGCGCGGCCTGGCCCTCGGGCACCTGGACCTGGACAATTTCCGCCATGCCAACGACGCCCTGGGTCACCAGGCCGGCGACCGGCTGATCCTGCAGGTGGTCGCGCGGCTCAAGAGCCAGCTCGAGGCCGGTGACCAGCTGGCGCGCCTGGGCAGCGATGAATTCGCCCTGCTGATCGACACCCGTCGCGCGCCCCAACGGGCCGAGAGGGTGGCCGAACGGATTGTCGAGGCCATGGCCGAACCTTACTGGGTCGACGGCGAGAGCCTGCTGATCGGTTGCAGCCTGGGCATCGCCCATACCCGTGCCAACGCCGGGGCCGACCCGTTGATGTGGCATGCGCATATCGCCATGCAGCAGGCCAAGAGCACCCAGGGCTGCACCTTTCATATCTTCAATGAGCGGATCAATCGCAACGCCCGCAGCCTCGCCGACTTGGAAAGCGAACTGCGCCGGGCCCTGCGCCGCGATGAACTGGAATTGCACTACCAGCCGCGCCTCGATCTGGGCAGCGGCAAGATCGTTGGGCTCGAAGCCCTGGTACGCTGGCGCCATGGCGAGCGCGGGTTGTTGCCGCCCAGCGAGTTCGTGCCCCTGGCCGAACAAAGCGGCCTGATCGTGCCGTTGGGCTACTGGGTGATTTCCCGGGCGCTGCGGGATATGCAGGCCCTGCGCGAGCGCGGCCTGGCGCCGTTGCACATGGCGGTCAACCTGTCGTTCCGGCAGTTCCAGGACAGCCAGTTGCTGCCGACCTTGAGCCGGCTGATTAACGAGCGCGGTGTCGAGGCGCAATGGCTGGAATTTGAACTCACCGAAACCGCGGTGATGCGCCGCAGCGACCTGGTCAAGCAGACCATGGATGCCCTGAGGCGGCTGGGGGTGCGTTTTTCCCTGGACGACTTCGGCACCGGGTTCTCCTCCTTCGTGCACCTCAACAGCCTGCCGATTGCCTTGCTCAAGGTGGACATGAGTTTTGTCGGCGGCATGGAGCAGCGCGAAGAAAACCGCAAGTTGGTGCATGCCATGGTCAACCTGGCCCACAACCTTCATCTGGAAGTGGTGGCCGAAGGGGTGGAAACGCCAGGGCAACTGGCTTTGCTGCGTGAGTTCGGTTGCGACCAGGTCCAGGGTTACCTGATCAGCAAGCCGTTGCCGCTGGCTGAACTGGTGGAATACCTGATCTTTGACGCCGCTCAGCCGGCGGTGCAGGAAGTGGTTTGACGCCGCTGGAGGCAGCCTGTCGACTCAGGCTGCATCCATGACGCCAGGCTGTGGGCTTTGCGCCGTATGGCGTCCGAGCATCCGCTTCATCCGCCATTCAAATGCCAGTGTCAGGCTCACCGCCGAGCAGGCCAGGCCCAGCGCCAGGCCCCACCAGACACCGGTCGGTCCGCCGTTGAAGTCGAACGCCAGCAACCACGCCGCCGGAGCGCCGATCAGCCAGTAGCAGGCAAGACCGACGAGGAAGGTGGTCTTGGCGTCTTTCAGGCCCCGGATCGCGCCCATGGCAATGGTCTGGGTGCCGTCGAACAGCTCGAACCAGGCGGCCACCGCCAGCAGCCTGACGGCCAGTTCGATGACCGGTTGGAACGCCGGGTCGTTGCGATCCAGGAACAGCCCGACCAATTGATTCGGTGCCAGCCAGAACAGCGCGGCAAAGGCCAGCATGGCGGCCGCGCCGAAGGCGATACCGACCCGGCCGGCCAGGCGTGCGTCGAGCAATTGCCCGGCACCATAGTGCAGGCCGATGCGCAGGGTGATGGCGTAGGAAATCCCCGCCGGTACCATAAACGCCGCCGAAACGATCTGCAGGGCGATCTGGTGCGCCGCCAGTTGCGTGCTGCCCATGGTGCCCATGCACAGCGCGGCAAAGGCGAACAAGCCGACTTCCACGGCATAGGTGCCGCCAATCGGCAGGCCCAGGCGCCAGAGCTCGCGCAGATACTGCCAGTTGGGTCGCGACAGGCCCCGCAGCAAAGGGTAGTTGCGGTACGCCGGATGCCGTTTGATATGCCAGGCCAGCGCCAGGGCCATGCAGCTGGCGACCAGGGCGGTGACCAGGCCGATCCCAACCAGGCCCAGCTTGGGCAGGCCGAACATCCCGGTGATCAGGGCGTAGTTGAGGGCAAAGTTGGCCAGGGTCCCGCACAGGCTGATCACCATCACCGGGGTGGCGCGGCCCAGGGCGCTGGTGAAACCACGCAGGGCCATGAAGCTCAGGTAGCCGGGCAGGGCGAACGGCAGCACGGTCAGGAACTGCGTGGCGGCGTGCACGTTGCTCGGCGTCTGGCCGAACATCAGCAGCACCGGCTTGAGGTTCCACAGCAGCAGGCCGGCGAGCAGGGCCATTGCCCAGGCCAGCCAGAGCCCGGCCTGGGTCAGGCGGGTGGCGCCTTCGATATCGCCGGCGCCCTGGCGAATGGAGACCAGGGTGCCGACCGCCGCGATCACGCCAATGCAGAAAATTGACACGAACGAATAACTCGCCGCCCCCAGGCCGCCGCCGGCCAGGGCCTCGGGGCTGAGCCGGGCCATCATCAGGGTGTCGGTCAGCACCATCAGCATATGCGCCAACTGCGAGGCGATCAGCGGCCCGGACAGCCGCAGGATGGCCCAGAGTTCGGTGCGTGCTGAATGCTTCATGATCATCAGGCTCGACAGGTGCAAGGCAGTGAGGACCGTTGATTCTCAGGGTTCCCGGGCATTTGCACAAAGGGATAAAACCGATTGCTCGCATGATAAAAACTCATGCAAGGCGCTTTCTGCTAGGGTTGGCGCATTGCGTTATCGGAGCGCTTCCCATGTCCCGTCGTCTGCCTCCCTTGTATGCCTTGCGCGCTTTCGAAGCGGCGGCACGCCATAGCTCGTTTACCCGGGCGGCGGAGGAACTGTCGATTACCCAGAGTGCGGTCAGCCGACATATTCGTACGCTCGAAGAGCACTTCGCCTGCCGGCTGTTCCAGCGCAACGGGCGCAATCTGCAACTGACCGAATCCGCGCGTTTGCTGCTGCCGGGTATCCGCGAGGGCTTCGGTGCCCTGGAGCGGGCCTGCAATACCTTGCGCGCCGAAGACGACATCCTGCGCATGAAGGCCCCTTCGACCCTGACCATGCGTTGGCTGCTGGCGCGGCTGAGCCGCTTCCGGCATTTGCAGCAAGGCAATGAGGTGCAGCTCACCAGCGCCTGGATGGATATCGACAGCGTGGACTTCAACCAGGAGCCGTTCGATTGTGCGGTGCTGCTCAGCAACGGCCATTTCCCGCCCGACTGGGAGGCCAGCTACCTGTTTTCCGAGTGGTTGATTCCGGTGGGAGCACCTACGCTGCTCAATGAGCAGCCTTGGGATGCCGAGCGTCTGGCCAGCGTCGAGCTGCTGCACCCGACGCCCGATCGGCGCGACTGGCGCAGTTGGCTGGGGCGCATGGGTCTGTCCGAACGGGTCTCCCTCAAGGGCGGCCAACTGTTCGATACCCTGGAGCTGGGGATGATTGCCGCTGCGCGGGGTTATGGGGTTTCCATGGGCGACTTGCTGATGGTGGCCGAGGATGTGGCCCAGGGGCGTCTGAGTTTGCCGTGGCCGACCGCCGTCGACAGCGGTGAGAAATATTACCTGGTCTGGCCGAAAACCCGACCGGGTGGGGAGCGTCTGCGGCGGCTCAGTGATTTCCTCCAGGGTGAGGTCGCGGCCATGGTCTTGCCTGAAGTCGAGCGTCTGGGCTGATACGCTGTTTTTGGTGGCCACTGATATCCGCCCAAATGACTCAAGTATTCGTCGGTGCCGCCGAATCTACCGACAGGGAACCGGCGTCAAAAAACGGTTTGCTCATACTTTGTTCATTGGAAATGTTTCCGCGCGGTCTGACAGTCTCCACAGGATTCGCCGCCCGGTCAGGAGCCGTACCATGTCTCGACCCCGTGCTCGAATCGCCTCGCAACTGGGGCTGGCACTCGCCGTTATCCTGGCGTTGGTGATCAGTGGCAGCACCGTGTTTGCCCTGCGTTCGCTGGATTCCGCCAACCTCGACACCCGTGAAGAGCACCTGGCCAGTGAAGCGCGTTTGCTCGCTGATCAACTGAACACTTTCCACAGCACCCTGCGCGACAGTACCCAGCGCCTGAGTGGGTTGTTCGAAAAGCGTTTCAGCAGTGGCATGAGCGTGCGCCCCGAGCAAATGATCGCCGTGGGCAGCGTGCAAGCTCCGGGCTTGTACCTGGGCAATGAACTGCTGAACAACAACTTTACCGAGGTGGATGCGTTCAAACAGATGTCCGCGGGTGTCGCGACCCTGTTCGTGCGCAGTGGAGAGGACTTCGTCCGGGTCAGCACTTCCCTGACCAAGCAGGACGGCAGTCGCGCCATCGGCACCTTGCTCGATCACCAGCATCCGGCCTACCAGCGTTTGCTGGCGGGCCAGGCGTACGTCGGGCGGGCGCTGCTGTTCGACCGATCCTACATGACCCAGTACACACCGGTACGCGATGCCGGCGGCAAGGTGATCGCGGTGCTGTTCGTCGGTTTCGACTACACCGATGCGCAGAATGCCCAGTTCGACAACCTCAAGCGCTTCCGTATCGGCACGGCCGGCTCCCTGGCCTTGCTCGATGAGCAGAAGCATTGGCTGGTGCCGCCAGCTGGGGTGACGGACCCTGCACAGGCGGTCCCGGTGATTGTCGATCTGCTCCGGCAACCGGGCCACGGGCGCTTCTGGAGTGACAAGAACGAGGACTTCTACAGCGTCGCGGCGACCTTTGACGGCGGGCCGTGGACCGTGGTGGCGAGCATGCCCAAGGCCGAGATCCGCGCCGTGACCTGGAGCGTCGGCATTCAACTGGTGATCGGCAGCCTGCTGGCGATGCTGCTGGCCGTCGGCGCGGCGATCTGGCTGCTGCGCAGCAAGTTGCGGCCCCTGGGCGACCTGGTACGCCAGGCGCAAGCCCTGGGGGCGGGGGATTTGAGTGTACGGTTGAACGTGTCCAGCCATGACGAGATCGGCCAGTTGGCCGAGAGTTTCAACCAGATGGGGCAGGCGCTGTCCTCGATGGTCGAGCACATCCGCAAGGCGGCTGCCGAGGTCAGCGCACGTGCCCATGTGCTCACCGGTTTGTCTGGCGGAGCCTATGAAGGGATCGAGCAGCAATCCGGCGAGATCAGCAGCATGGCCGGTGCCGTGGAGCAGTTCAGTGCCACCTCGCTGAATATCGCCGACAACATGGGCAATACCGAACGGCTGGCCCAGGAAAATGCCCGGCAGACACGAATCGGTCGCACCGCCATGGAGGAGGCTTCGGCCTCCCTGGAGCAGATCGCCGGCTCCCTCGGTGGCACGGCAGAGGTGATCAACGCCCTGGGGCAACGTTCCGAGGAGATCGGCGGGATTGTCGGGGTGATCACCTCGATTGCCGACCAGACCAACCTGCTGGCGCTGAACGCGGCTATCGAAGCGGCCCGCGCCGGCGAGCAAGGTCGCGGCTTTGCCGTGGTGGCCGATGAGGTGCGCAGCCTGGCGGGGCGTACCCGTGAAGCCACCGACCAGATTTCCGGAATGATCCAGAGCATCCAGCAACAGACCGGCCACGCCATCAGCACCATGGAAGAGGGCAATCGGCTGATGCAGGAAGGCCTGTCACGCAATGCCAATGTGGCGTCGGCCCTGGCGCAGATCGACGAGCAGAGCCGGTCGGCCGGGCAGCAGTTCGCCGTCATCACCAGCGCAACGCAGGAGCAGAGCAACACCGCGACCCAGCTCAGCGGCAACCTGCAGGGTATTGCCCTGGCCAATAGCGAGCAGCGCGAAGTCGTCTCCAACCTGGCGCTCACGGCCCGGGAGCTGGAGACCCTGGCTACGGAGCTGCGCCAGGAAGTGGATCAGTTTCGCTGAGGCGGCGCCTCGTCACAGGCGCTGAAATACGGGTGGTAGTACATGCGCTCATCGAGCTGACGGGAATTTTTCTGGTCGACTTGCTGAATCGTTTCATCAGCGCTATAAAAGTCGGACAATTCCAACAAGGACCGCCCATGACTTCCCTCCGCTTGCTCTTCGGTGTCACCGCCCTGACCGCTGCTTCCCACGCCATGGCCTGGGACTACGTGCTGCTCGACAGCGACACGCCCGCGCAGAACCGGCAGATCACCAGCCAACAACTGGGGATCAAGACCGACAAACCTTTTTCCGTGACGATGCGCACCTTGCATGGCGGCCGCCAGGAAGGGGTCAGCATCGTCGATATCGACAACGGCACGATGAAACTCTCGGTGGTCCCGACGCGGGGCATGAACGTCCTGCACGCGTCCGTGGGCAATGTGCGCCTGGGCTGGGACTCGCCGGTCAAGGAAGTGGTCAACCCGGCCTTTATCGAGCTCAACGGCCGTGGCGGCCTGGGCTGGCTGGAGGGCTTCAACGAGTTGGTGGTGCGTTGCGGCTATGAGTGGGTCGGGCATCCGGGGCTCGATAACGGTGAACTGCTCACCTTGCACGGGCGGGCGGCGAATATTCCGGCCAGCAAGGTCACGTTGCATATCGATGAGAAGCCGCCTTATGCCATTCGTTTGCAAGGCGAGCTGAAGGAGCAAGCGTTCAAGAAAGTCGACTTCTCGGTGGTCACCGAACTGTCGACGGTGCCTGGGAGCGTGAGCTTTGCGCTCAACGACACGCTGACCAACAACGGCGACTATCCGAAGGAATACCAGGCGCTGTACCACAGCAACTTCAGCACTCCGTTCCTGGAGCAGGGCGCGCGTTTCGTGGCGCCGGTGAAGCAGGTCTCGCCATTCAACGACAAGGCCAAGGGCGACCTGCCGGACTGGCAGACCTATCGCGCGCCGACCAAGGACTATGACGAGACCGTCTACAACGTCGTGCCGTATGCCGATGCCAAGGGCGACACCTTGGCGGTGTTGCACAACAAGGCCGGCAGTCTCGGGGTTTCGCTCGGGTTCAATACCCAACAGTTGCCGGTGTTCTCCCTGTGGAAAAACACCGATACCCAGGGGCAGGGTTATGTTACCGGGCTGGAGCCGGGGACCAGCTTCTCCTATAACCGCCATTACCAGCGTCCGCTGGGGCTGGTGCCGACCATCGAGGCCGGGCAGAAACGCCAGTTCCAGATCAGCTACAGCCTGCTGGCGGACAAGGCGGCTGTGGATAAGGCGGTGCAGCGGGTGACGCAGATTCAGGACGGGCGCAAGACGGAGGTGCGGGGCACGCCGTTGGTGGATTTGAGCAAGGAATAACCTGGAGGGGATGGGTTGGCCGATGGTGTGGTGTGTCGGTCAGACCTTGTTCGCGTGATATTCCTGTTGTCACTGAGTTTTGAAACAGCATATGACATTGGTTTGACTGTTTCGTCATAGGCGAATATTATTCGATCAACAGCCCAGTACAGCGCGCAGGCAATAGTTAGAACCTGCCCAGCGGTCCTGGGCTTTTTTTTGCCTGGAGAAAGCCAATGAAGCGAACAGCCGTCCTCATTGACGGAGGATTCTTCTTCCAGAGAATCATGTTTTTTATTCGAAAATACTTTAGGAAAGATTTTTCTATTACTGCGGAGCAATTAGCGCGAGTTATCAGAAAAATCGTTCGGCTTCATATTGAAGACTCACGAACTGCAACCCGAGAGCTGTACCGGGTTTACTATTACGATTGTCCGCCACCGTCAAATCAGGTGCGTCTGCCAATAGCATCGGAAGGACAAACCTCGGCAGATCATTTGAATTTCAAAAGCCATCCGCCTTACCAGCTTCGGCGGGATCTGCACGATCATCTGCGATCAAGCCGAAAGACCGCGTTGCGTCTGGGAGAGTTGGCTAAAACCGGGGAATGGCAGCTTAACGCCCATACTCTGAAGGATCTGCTTAGGGGGGCACGGCAATGGGCAGAACTGACGAACGGCGATTTTCATTACAAGGTTCAGCAGAAAGCAGTTGATACGAAGCTTGGGATGGATATAACAACACTCACTCTCGACAAGTTGGTGGACGTTGTCATATTGGTTGCTGGAGATTCTGATTTTGTTCCTGCCGCTAAGTTGGCGCGTATGAAAGGTATCGATTTTATACATGGATCCCATGTGGGCTAACACGAGCCGTAGTTTGAGTGAACACGTTGATGGGCTTCGATCATATGATCTGGTCAAAATAATTCGAGACGTGACGGGGGAGGTCGTTTCAAATCCCCCTGATTGGTGGGAGAAGTGTTTGGGCATAGGCCAGCAGAAGGTCTATGCAGAGATGGCTATTGCTGGAAACTTGGATTCTGATCCAGGCGTTCCCAACTGAGCGGATAGAAGAGATTTATCTAACTGGAGCTTGGTCGATACTGCAACGCTTCGGCCAGATGCTCCCGGCTTATGTTTTCCTCCTGCTCCAGATCCGCCAAGGTGCGCGCCACCTTGAGCAGCCGATGGGCTGCCCGCAGAGAAAGCGTCAGTCGTTCGCACGCTGTCTCCAGCCATTTTTCATCGCCTGTGGATAACTTGCAGTGCACGCGCAATGCCGGTAAATCGAGAAACGCGTTGGCGCATCCCTGGCGCTGTTGCTGACGTTGTCGAGCTTCGGCGACTCTGGCGGCGGCCTGCGCGGTGTTGTCGCCGTCTTGCTGGCTGGGGCTGAGCGCCGTGGCTTCGCGGGCCACGGTCAGGTGCAGGTCGATGCGATCCAGCAGCGGGCCGGAGAGTTTGTTGCTGTAGCGCTGGATCTGTTCCGGGGTGCAGCGGCAACGTCCACTGGGGTCGCCAAGATATCCACATATGCACAGTCGACATGATATCAATGGACAAGCGCTGAAGGCGGCGTAAACCAATGGTTTGGACGGAACATAAAGCGTCCATGGATATCTTGAATAAACGTGGACATCAGCCCCGAAAATGTCCATAGGTAATGGAATTTAGCCATTGGCCTTACCTAGTGCGAAATTGCGCTCCACTTGACCACCCCTTTGCATTCGACCTGACCAGTCATTTGCATTCGTGCTGACCACCGATTGCACCAGATTTGCCATGCACACTTTGTGACCATGATCGGCAGAAAACGGCCGATTCTGTTGAAAAAGTCGGTCCTTCTAGACTGCCCTCGTACTGACTGCTGAAAATGCCTTTTTTGCGCGCAGCTACGCGAAATCCAAGCCCCCGAATCCTCTGCTCAATGTAAAGATTTCAATCTCAAGCGCGTACTTTTCTGCCGTGGAAGCCATGGCCGACTTTTTCAACAGAATCGGCCAGAAGCGGAGGCTCGACATTACCTCGCAGACCAAAGGTTACGCTCCCTTCAGCATGGGGGAGCAGTAGTAGATATATCCATGAGGCGATGCGATTATGACAACTGGATAGGACTACCCCTTAGATTGATGGCTGGAAAAATGTCGCTACTAGCGTCGTGGGTAGGGCATGTGCGCATTTGAAGATGGCGCGCTTTGTAGAAATGACACTCAAGGAAACTGAAAATGTCCAACTCGACACCTCCTGATCAGGAGCCGGCAAGCTCCAAAGCCACAGCGAGTATGCGTCGTGTCAGCCTACGCAACCTTTACCTCGACCCGAACAATTTCCGCATCATTCACGAGCCAGACCAGAAAGCGGTACCGGACGATCAAGTAAAGGATCGCACTGTGGCCCAACGCACAATGCGTTTGCTGACTGGCGATCGGAACCAGAACATCCAAGATTTGATCGAAAGCTTTAAAGCCAACGGTTACTTACCAGTTGATCAAATCCAAGTTCGGGAGTTGCCGAGCTCTGGCTATCTAGTAATCGAAGGCAATCGACGTATAGCCGCACTCAAGTTTCTGCAACTGGAGTATGAAACCAAAGGGATCGATCTAGGGGAACTAGATCCAGATTTTTTTAGCCAGGTTCCGGTTGTTCTGTACTCCGATGCCGATGAGGTCCACCATTTGACGCTGATGGCGCTCAAGCATATTAGCGGCAACAAAAAATGGGGGGAGTGGAACCAGGCCAAGTTGCTAGAGACGTTGCATAGCACCCATGGACTAACAGAGGGAGAGATACGCAGCCGCATCGGTATTAGTACAGTCGAATTACGCCGTGGTCTACGCGCCCTATCGATGGTGGCTGAATACCAGGCCTCCGATTATGGGGATCAGTTTACTGAGGCTATGTTCCCCATTTTTCGTCATGCAGTACGCAATGCTGCCTTGAAGGATTGGCTGCAATGGGATGACTTCAACCGGAAAAGTCACAATACAGCCAACCGAGACTTCTTCTTCTCACTACTGTCACGCGAACCTATGGATGAACCGGAAGAAGATGGTTCGATCGGTTACGGAGACAAATATTTGGACCCGGCGATCACCAAGCGCGACGACATCGATACGCTAGGCAAGGTTGTTTCGGATGAGCGTGCACTTGAGCATCTTAAGAAAACCCGCGATCTGAATGGTGCATACCGAAGCAGCGACTTGGTCTTTCGGGAGCGACAAGAATCCACTATCAACTCTGTTGTAGCTGACATTAAGTCCTTGAGTCAGTTAACTATACGCCCAGAGAACCTGCCCGAACTTGAAGGTATACGCGGTCGTTTACAAACCATTATCGATCGTGCAAGAACCATCGGCCTTAGTGGCGTCGAACAGAAAGCAGTATTCCGTGACCGGGTGGATACCCACTTCACTCAAATTCATGTGAAATGCTATCGAAGTATGGCGGGCCTACACATGACCGGCCTCACACGAATTAATTTGATTGCGGGCATCAACAACTCCGGAAAGACATCTTTACTGGAAGCAATCTATCTATTAACAAGGCAAAATGATTTCGATGGACTTATAGAAATAATGCGCCGCCGCGGAAAGGTGGCTACGGATCAACTGGATCCTGAATGGATGCTCGAACAATTGGG
Organism: Pseudomonas gingeri; assembly: GCF_013385425.1. Lineage (GTDB taxonomy): Bacteria > Pseudomonadota > Gammaproteobacteria > Pseudomonadales > Pseudomonadaceae > Aquipseudomonas > Aquipseudomonas gingeri_D. Next base: position 101,074 of record NZ_JACAQA010000009.1, read on the forward strand.
TCAGACTCAACTATTTATCGAAGGGATATTCGACGATCTGGCAACGAATGTAGAAATTCAGCTTCGCCAGGAAGAAGATTCGACTCTTGACAGAACTCGTTATCTTGGATCTGTGGAGATTAATTCTGCCTTCGGCAGCAATCAACTTAACTCAATCAATCGGATCTATAAGGGGCAAGATCGAGAGACTCATGCTGACAGTCTTCGTATACTTTGCCCTATTGTATTTAGCAGCCCATTCTTTTTCAATGAGCCGCATCGCTATTCAGGTTTTTATCACAAGAGTGTTCAGTCTAAGGCCCTGCCGGAAATATTCGAATTCTTGCGGATACATATGCTTCCGACGTTAGAAGATATTCGACTGACGGATGAGAGACAGCGGTTTGTGGTGATTGATAGCAAATTCCCTGCTGGGGTGGATTTGTCCTCTTATGGCGAAGGTCTACAAAGAATGTTCCTACTTTCGTTACTGTTTGCTTCGGCGCAGCACGGAGTGGTTCTGATAGATGAGTTTGAAAACGCCTTGCATTACAGCTTGATAGGCCCGTTTTCGCGATTTATTCATCAGATGGCACTCAAATTCAATGTGCAAGTTTTCATCACCAGCCATAGCAAGGAGTGCATTGATGCATTCGTAATGGAGATAGCAACAAAAGATGATTTATCTTGTCATGCTGTTGTGAATACGGAAGATGGTATTCGGACTCGTGATTTCAGTGGTCCCCAATTCAAGCGCCTGCTGGATATCGGAGATGTAGACTTGCGAGGAGCGAATTGATGTCGAGCTTCTCGAACATTCACCTATTGTTCTGCGAAGGGCCCCATGACGCGGCATTCCTAGCTCTTTTATTGAGGCGGATTATTGGCTTTGAAAGAAAACAACTCAAAATTTCAGAGATCCCTTACCCATTCTCAAATATTTTTCGCCAGAGCATGCTCACTCGTTCTGCTGAGGATCTAAGGTTAGACCTCGCCAAGAAGTTCTTTCTTCCAGATTTCCTGCTGACAAAAGGCGAAACACTGGTGATGATTTTCAATTCTGGCGGGGCATCACGGCGAAGCGAATCAATCGGCCCATTCCTTTCAGATGTATTTGAACTTTTGGCGGTCCAGTCAAGCTTTGGGGGACCTGATGCGAATGGTGCTAGCGCGAAGGTACGCTATGCCGTGTTCGCGGATGCTGACGCGATAGGCTCGAAACTAGCTCTTGATCAAATCCAAAAAGACTTGGCTATAATCGGCGATAAAGAATGGCTTAAAGTCGAATGGGCCCCGTTCGGCGAAACGCGTGCTGTTACACAGTCCACAACAAACGGCGAAGTCTCAGCTTATATATGGAGGCAGTGGTCACAAGATATAGGGACATTGGAAGATTTGACTCTTGAGTGCTTGTCGGAAAGTGAAACGATACTGAGAACGTTCGAATTTTTGGATCAGCGCTTTTCCTGGGTCGCTGCAAAGCAAGCAAAACCTGATCAGGTTTGTGCCCTCGCTGCAAAGCGATTAAAGGCAGCGTTATGCGTCGAAGGGCAGCGCGAAAAGCCAGGCGGCAGCCTAAGTGTCATTTTGGATCAAACAAATATGCTTACTTCAGAAAACCTGGCTAAATCCAAATCCGTTCAGGATTGCGTGCGTTTTTTGGATCAATGGGTGGCCCCTAATTAAATTAATATGGGCGATAACTGAATTGCCTCTGGTTTCCTAGACGAATCTGTATGGCAGTTATTGGGTACGATTGTCGGTGCTGGTCTGGCCTAGCTGAGCTTCATACATAAGAAGGCCCGCATTACACGGGCTTTTTATTTTCGACTTAAATTCTGGCCTTCGGGAACAAAACCTTGGAGGACAAAAATTTGTTCTGTATCTCGGTCTCGGTCAGCAGCATGGGCTAAAAGCGGACATTGCATGTGCTACAGGCGATGCTTGGAGCTACCCGAACATTTGCCCGTTAATTACCTTTGGTTTACCGCTATCGCCAAGCACCAAGTTTCTCAACTCAGGCGGCTATCCAGGCTCCATCCATACAGCCAATTATCCTAGCACTGGTTTTGGTTCCGACTGATCCAAAGCTGATTACGAACTCAAAGAACAAATTTAAGAGGGCAGTGGTGGATCTTCATTGACCACCGATCCTGGCGCCATGACCCGAAGTCTAGGAAACATACCGGTTTTATGCCCCCAGTTGAAAACCTTCATGAAAGCTTCAAGAAATGCTTCATCACCGGCCAGAAAGCGAGTGTACTGATGAAGTTCGCTATACGAAAGCGGAATTGTGGGAACTTGAGTTTGCTCATACAAACCTATCAAAATCGACGTGTACTCATCATAACTGTCATCAAACAATTCCTTCATGATCACCAGGCCGTATAAACCTTTGCCTTCGAGGTCCACCACTATTTCTTTATCATCGATAAAAAAAACGGCCGGCTTCCTACGCCTAAGATAGGTCGTAGCCCCCTTGACCTGGGCAGCTGCTTTTTTCAGTGCCTTGAGTGCAGTGGCCTTTTTTCTATCTATTGGAAGATTGATCGTTTTTTCCAAGTTAGGACTGTCTTTAGCCTGTATAACAAAAACGTTATCATTAGTAATCACCAGAATATCAGAGACTTCTTCTCTGTCGTAATACCGCTTTGGTGAAAAATAAATTTCCTCAGGTGCGAACGTTCGCTGCAACAATGCGATTATCTCTTGTTCCTGATAGCTTCCCGGTTCATTGCGCTCTAGGGTGAAGTGGCTCACGGGAGGACTACCATGATACAAGTGGCTCTCATCGCGCATGTCGGCAAATACAAAATTTTCGGGAAATAGCGGCTCAATGAATTCAACTTTTATTGCCTGCTCGTCCTCCCGTTCCCCAGACAGCTGAAACCATCTTCGAAGATCATTCAGTATCGCACTTTGGTTAAGTCCTTCCGCACTAGGAATCTCAGACTGCTCTAATAGACTCCGATGAATATTTGATGACTTGAACCGAGCCTTGTACCCGAGAGTTTCACGCCCAAGCTCGTCGAAAAAGTGTACATTCACTTCTTCTGACAAAAACACTTTACAGAATTCATACCCTAACAATTCTTTAGCAAGCGCTCCAGAAAGAACTAATGGGTGTTGTTGGTCATCGAAGAACGCCGCCATAAAACCCACTGATTTAACCCCATTAACATCGTACGGGATCAAATGTATCGAAAAACTTTTTCGCACCTTTGCCGATAGGATAATTTCCTTGTTAGCCTTCACCACTAGCCTTGGCAATGAGTCACCCTTAAAAATTATCGGCAACAGGCCTACCGGCAGCTCATGGATATACGACATTACAATTGGGTGGGTTATTGAAAGCACTACATTTCTCCTGACTCTTTGGAAACGAGCCATCAATCTAGATTTTGGGACTTAAGGCCTAGAGTGTAGATACGCTAGGGCGACATGGGACTGGCCCCCCAAAAAAACCGATAGCAGCCTTTCGCCAACGCCCGCTTTGGGTTACTTCTGCCGGTCACGGCCTCCCAGTTTGATGGTTAAATCCGTTGGAAATGATTGGTCATGCCGAATGCAAATGGGGGGGCAAGTCTCTGCAATTACCCACCTAGCCTGGAAATGTTGCTTTTTGGCTTTGTTGCTTGGAGCCGTTGATTTTCCATCGTGAGTTCAAGGATTTTTGAGTCAGCCTCCACTAGCAGAGCCAAAGCATTATCTCGTTGGCTTTTGAGGGCCTCAATCTGCTCCCGTAGCGTCCTATTGCGATTGCGCTGGGCGTAAATTGATTGTGATGGAGAGCGGGGCTGCTGATCACCGTATTGGTCGATCCAATGCTGGATCTCCTCAATAAGAGTGGGAAACCTAGCTTTTTTCAAAGCCGATGGATCTAACCCCGCCTCCCTGGCCACATTGTTTTGAGTAACCCGCGCTCCTTTGGGTAATAGGTTCGGGTTACCCCGCTTGAGCCTGTCAAAAGCCTCACGGAACGCTGTCTCGGCACGCCCGCCGCGAGGTGAATCAGGAATTTTTGATGGCATCCAAGACGCTCTCTATAGCCTGCAGCTGATATTTGATCGATGTATGCAACGGAGATCCCTCGTCGGCGTCTCTCAAACGTTTTTGAAGGATGTCCCTCAGCTTTAGGATTTGTTGTTTTTTGCCCTTATCAATCAGTAGATCAAGGCATGCGGGTTTGCCATCGCCACCTCCACATCTACCAACGTAGTCTATCCCCCCATAGGGGCAGGGCGTTGGGTTGGCGCATGCTCCTAGAAGAATTTCGCGGTAACCAATCGCGCCGCTTTTCGCAGCCTTAACAAGCTTGATGTGATCATTCACACTGACCAGATGTAATATTTGGTCTTTTCTCTTTTCACCATGGGGGCTTACGAAGGTAGATGTGTTGAGTGCAGAGAAGCTTCTAGCCACTGATTCATACATAGCGCGGATATACTCAGCCTGCGCTTCTTGATTCAAATTTGCATTGAGATGGTAATAACCGTTTCCATAATATCTAGTCATGGCACGACTCGCGTGCTTCAGTTGATACTGAACGGAGGGGTCGCTCACAATCCCAGAGGCGCTCATGTTAACCGCCCCCGTGCGCCGAAGCTGATGCCATGCAAGCGGCCAGGTTTTACCCACAGCATATTTTGCAGGGGATAATGTTGGAGTGATCAGAAGAGCCCCCATTAAATCACCTTCCTGGATCTGAAGCTCGCCCTCATCAAATAGTCTTGGATATCTGGTTGGAAACATACCGTAATGCAGTTCATTACGCCGGACATCTGGCGTGGTATCAAATCTGGTACTTCTACGCCATGGCTCGTAAGCTCTAAGTTCAAGAAAAGGATTCTGTCTGTCTTCCTCAGTCAGTGAAATCTCTGAGTTGAAGGAGGCACACCTAGTCCTAAATTTACTAACTGAGTTCATTACCTCAATGGCTACCTTAGAAGATGGAGAGGTGATCCAGCATGCCTCATCGTCCTCGACTGTTTTGCTAGTCGATGCTCTGAGGAGGTAGATATCCTCTTTTGTAATCTTGTCTTTTTCAATGACCAAGCAATCGGATCGAAGCGAGGAGGTTTCATCGATCCGCATTAGCGTAAAATTTAGTAAATATGCTTTGCCGATCTGGGTAGCCATTGAAAAATACTGCGATAAGATAGTTACGCCATTATGTCGGACATCTCCACACCATTTCTCTAGCAGATCCGAAATTCCGAAGTTTTCGGCCGTGATATAAAAGGGTCCGAATCCATGAGCGCCAGATAGCTTATCATTTCTAGTTGGGTTGTTTACTGATATAAAGGGGCGATTATGCTTTGTCAATAGTGAGCATGCGGCTTCCACGCTACCGGCGCTTATAGCATATGCTTGAAGGCAGTATTCCGCACATGCTTCCAAAGCATCCAAATTACTTCTGAAGTCTTCAAGGAAATCACGGAGCCGACTTAATTGATATAGCCATATACGGGGTGGTATATAAGCGGTCTGTGATTTCTCATGCACAGGGATTTTTGACTGTAATTCGGCTATCCCTTTGTCGTCAAGAATGTATACTCCAGAATGCTCGCGCCGCTCCCATAAGGTATGAAGTAGTACGATAAGTCGACCAGCCTGGGACGGCCAGATGACCTTTGAAAAGCTTTCAATAACTTTTGGGAAGCGATACAAATCAGATGCGACAATATTGTTTTTCGTGCAGTGTGTGAAGACCTGTCTGAGATTTTCATACTGACTCTGTAGTGTCCGGATTTCTCTACACGGATTAGGGCCGTAAATCCAAAATGCTATAATGCGCTTGAAGATTTCAGAGTTTTCCGGGCTGATATTTCCGAAATTTTTTCTCTTAGATTCTCCAAAGTTTAGCTTTAGTACAAAGCCTGCCCATGGTGTTAGATCCCACTCGTTATCGCCATACCTCGCTGTGATTTCACCCTCGGCAGATATGCAGATTGGAAAGTCAGGTGCGGGCGGCCAAGCGCTCGGCATAAAGTTCACGTCGCCTGGCGATACCGTGGCTGTAACTATATTCAATCCTGCAAAAACCATACTCGGCATCACCGCGCTAGCTCCATAAGTTGTATCAGTCCCTCATAGTTGTGATGAAAGCGGCCTTCTCTCATTCTGTTCTCAGATTCTATCACCCAAGATGCACGAGGCTCACCACTTTTAGAAAAATGGTTGAGCTTTGTATCGATGCGGTTTATCAGTGAAATTATGTGGTGATTTGTTTTAGTTTCTTTGGAAGGAACAGAACGATCCAGTTCCAACGCTTTTAGGTACTTATAGGTAGCTAAAGACCACACGTAATCTTCGCTATCTATATCGCGTTGGTATTCGCAGAAAAGGCAACCTGCAGGTGTTGAGCAATCAGGATTATAGGCTCCGTCCAATAACGTGCTCGACATCATGGGGTGCACTGGTGCTATACACATTCCGGGCCCCACTGACGCGACAGCTGGATCGGTCATTCTATAGAATCGAGATATCTCTACAGCCGCTGCTTGGTGATGCGGCTCCTCATATATATGTAGCAAGGTTTCTTTTGTATGTTGGGCCATCTCAGCCACGAGGTCAGGACTGCGACTTTTCCGAAGTAACCAATTGATTCTAGATTTACGCAAGGCCATAGGGCGAAAATGTTTAATTCCTAGCGTTCTACAGCGAGCAATAATACCCTGAAATGTTGGAAAACTCCCCTCGACGGGGATCTTGTTTGAATAAACAAAAGGGAACAATCGGTCGTCGTCAGCGACTCCTAAAATGTTAATCCATTCTAGGTATCTCTTAAACAGTGGTACATATTCTTTGAATATTACAAACTCAGCTTCGCCGCCAAGACGCCCCTTGTAGACTCTGTAAACTACAACATCATCCCCATCAGTCTTATATCTAAAATTTCCAACTTTCAGTCTTGCGGCTTGGGAAAGATTCATTCCGGTCTGCGATATGAAAATTAAAATCTCGGCCTCTATCCGGAGGTTTACCAGGGATTTCCGCTTTTCAAAAACAAGATGAGATGGAATTACCGCCCTGCGCTCTAAAAATCTATTTTTTTCTGAGGCGGCTTGGCAAGAATCTTCGATTTTTATGTTTTGCAGTCCCGGTTGTTCAGTAAGTATATCACCGGATTTTAATTTTATTACTAACGGCAGAGGTCCAGTCATCGCGTCTACTGTTAAGTTATTTGATACATCCATCAAGAAGCTACCGAACCTAAAGAGCTCCTCTAAGTTTTGTTTGTCAGCCTCTGTACCCAAGGCTTTATATTTTTTTGAGTTCGCACTAAGCCTAGTTGTGGATAGAAGACCGACAGTGAGCCCGAGGCAAGGCTTTAGTAGGTTGTCAATCGTTTGTGCCTGCCTGTAGGCGGTCATATTTTTTAAGTCTCGGTTGACCCGTACTCTCTGGATCAAGTGTTCTACCCAAGATTGGTAGGACGCAGCGACTTGCTCTATAGTCGCCTGGGAAGAGCTTTGGTCACACCATGAGAAAAAGGTCCGCAAAGTGCGGATTCTGGTTTTGACAGTAACTGGCTGAACGCCACGGACTATCTGTGCACTTAATTCGTCATGTAATGCCTGAGCCAGCGGGAGGCGCTTAGCGTCAGGGAGGCCGAAATGGCCAGCCTCAATCAATTTCATAGCCTTGTCAGCGGGAGCTTTCGAGGCCCCGATGTAGAGCAAAGAAGCGAGGTCAAACCTAGCTTCATGCGTGCCATAGGGGAGCGCTGGAAAGGTTAGGTCTAGAATTTCACTCATTGCCGAATGCATCCGAGCCGGCTATTCCTAAGAAGTCACGTGTGAAGGCGTCCGCTATTTCTGACATCACTTCCATCTTTTCGATGAAGCGAATGTAGGTCAGGGAGGTTTTTTCGCTTTTATGGAGCAGCGCTTGTCGAACCATTTGAATAGCCGTACTAACTGTGCCGTGTTTTAGTGCAATACGTGCGAGTTCAGTCGCGAAAGTGCACCTACTTTGATGAAATCGGAAGTTCCGGAAGGCGCTGATCCCATTTGAAATCCCGTCTTTTCGCAGCCTGCCCAGTTGCACACTGATACCGTGACTGGCGTTGCCATCCCCGTGGCCGAAAGCTTTCCCGTAACGACTCAGGAAGATCACATCGCGGCTACCAGGCGCAGCCTGGCTCTGGCGGGCTAACCTTCGAGTCGAATAAATGTATTCATTCAAAAGCTTCAGATCTTCGTCGCTGATCCAGACCTGACCAGTAACACCGAACTTAGTGTGTACTGGTGGGTGCGCTCCTGGGCCAACCGCAAGCTTGTTGAAGCCTGGGAACATGGGATCAGGTACGGCCCGCTTAATTGTGCCGATCCTCAGATCACATAGGGTGCCTATCCGCATCCCTGTGCCGAAGCCGAGCCTCAATAGAAGGTAGAGCTCATAATTCCCATGTATCAAAGCGAAGCTGACCACCTGACTGGCAGCCTCTACGGTAAGTGGGATGAGCCCATCTTCAAGTTTTTCTCCCGGAGCCTTGCGATTTGGGATCGCCAAATTTGTTGTCGCGACCATCATCGTTCTAGCAAAACCGAACTCATCCACCAGCCGGACGCCGACTTGCTCGTCAGTCCACATGGGCCATTCTGTAGACAGCAACCGGGACGCTGCCAACCACTTATAGAATCTGACAACTGCCGCCATGCGTTGAGACGCCGTAGACGGTGCCAGCTCTCCGCAATCTCTAGCCGCGATCAGGTCGCCTCGGAATCTCACTAAGCATCGATCTGCCTCACGCGCCGGAAAATGCCACCACTTAACATCCTGGCTCTCTAGCCATTTGGCGTAAGCGTGAAGGTGGGTGATCGAAGATAAAGTAGTTTTCGAGTCGGTACTTTTGCTCGCCTGCTCGAATGCCCAAAGGTTCGCCTCTCTCCACGGGGTCTGGTCAGCCCAAACGATTTGCGGGAGTGACTCGATGATGTTCTTAGCTGACGCTGGTGTTCTGTGCAACTCACCGTCTAGCAGCTTAATTTGGCTGGGGGTGTAGCGAATTCTTTCTAGGGTTGCCATCTAGGTGTGAGGGTCTAAATGTCCATGGGGCGCGCAATGTAGACTATGTCTGTCCACGTCGTCCATGTCGACCGTGCAGGGGCAGGGATTCATCGCCGCCACCAGTTGGAAGCGTGCCGGGAAGCGCACCCGGTCGCGGGCGCGGGAAATCACGATATGGCCGGACTCCAGCGGTTCGCGCAAAACCTCCAATACCCGGCGGTCGAATTCCGGTAGTTCATCAAGGAACAGCACGCCGTGATGGGACAGGGTGATTTCGCCGGGTTGTGGTCGCGATCCGCCCCCCACCAGCGCGGGTCCCGAGGCCGAGTGATGCGGTTGGCGAAAAGGCCGCTGGGGCCAACTGCTCAACGGCACATGGCTGGCGACCGACTGGATGGCCGCGACCTCCAGGGCTTCCTGTTCGTCCAGCGGCGGTAGCAATCCGGGGAGACGGCTGGCGAGTAGGGTCTTGCCGGTACCGGGCGGGCCGCTGAACAGCAGGTTATGCGCCCCGGCGGCGGCGATCAGCAAGGCGCGTTTGGCGGCGAGTTGGCCTTGCACTTCGCTCAGGTCCGGGTAGGGCTTGCTCAAGTGCAGCAGGCCGTTGGATTCGAAGGGTTTGATCGGCGCATGTCCATTGAGATGGGCCACCAGTTGCAGCAGATGGTCGACGGCAATCACTGTTAGCCCGGAGGCCAGCGAGGCCTCCTCGGCGTTGGCTTGTGGCACCACCAGCGTACGTCCGGCGGCGCGAGCGGCCAGGGCCGCCGGCAGCACGCCTTGCACCGGGCGAATGGCGCCGGACAAGGCCAGTTCGCCCAGGCATTCCAGGTTGTCCAGTGTCAGGGCGGGCACCTGCACGCTGGCGGCCAGGATGCCGAGGGCAATCGCCAGGTCGAAGCGTCCGCCGTCCTTGGGCAGATCCGCCGGAGCGAGGTTCAGGGTAATGCGTCGTGCCGGAAAATCGAGGGCTGAATTGAGGATCGCGCTACGGACCCGGTCCTTGCTTTCCTTCACGGCGGTTTCGGGCAGCCCGACCAGCGTCAGCATCGGCAGGCCGTTGGCCAGATGGGTTTCGACGGTGACGGCGGGGGCTTCCACGCCCACCTGGGCGCGACTGTGGACGATGGCCAGGGACATGTTCTTTCCTTGAACGCGAAGGGGCCGCTTCCTGCGGTTCTGGAAGATTAGTTGAGAGGGGGAGGGGCTTGGGGGCTTTTATGTGTCCAGACGATTCGATGTCTGTTCGTGGGGGGCGGGAAGCAGGGTTAGCATCGGCCAGCGAGGTCGTCAGAAACGAGTAGGCCCCGCATAGCGGGGCCATATATACCTAGGTTCTTCACCGTTTCAGTAACCCGGGAGTGGAATGGCCAGGGCTGCGAAGAAATTGTATTGGAATCTTTTTTCTCTTGGTAGTGATGGCAACAGCGGGCCGGCGCTCACTGCGCTTGATACGTAGTTCCCAAGGGGGGGCTCAACTACGTACGAAGACCATAAGTGGGGCGTAATCGCCGGCATCGGCGTCACAGAGGGACTGGATATAGCGATCACGGACCTCATTGGTTGAAACCAGATTCCCGTTACCCCAGGAGAAATCAGGGCAACCGCACTGCCTTAGAAGTGCATCGGTCATGTAACGAGCATGGCGACCATTTCCGTTTGGAAAGGGGTGTATCGACACGAGCTGGTGATGAAAGCGAGCCGCTATCTCATCCGGTGTGAAGGTCTTGTTCTCTACCCAGTACGCCACATTGCCCAGGAGCTGATTCAGCTTGATCGAGATCTGTATCGGATCGCAGCCAATATTTTTTTCAGTTCTGCGGAATGTGCCTGCCCAGTTCCATGTGTCGCTGAACATCTTCTTGTGAAGGTCGCGGCAGAAGTGTTCGTTAAGCACATCAAGCTTTTTCTGGCGATTCAGCCATTGCCGGGCCTTGAGCAGGTTTTCCGCTTCCCACTCGTCAAGCTCGCCCTGGGTACTGATGTGTTTTGGCTTGAGGCCTGCGGCTTCGTCATGGTCGAGAGGGGTTTGCCCGGGTTTCAGTTCGAGTTCTACCGCCATAGTCGAGCCCACGCTCCTGCCAGCAGTTCCTGGCGTCGTTCAGTTACCTTGCGTTCGATGAATGAGTCGGACGGGCGCTGGTCTTCAAGGGCCATCATGTGCGAAACCCCCATGACCTCTTTCCGGGCCAACGATTCTGCGCGCTCTTCGACCATGTCATGCAAAGGCTTCTTCGGTATCAGTGCATAGACCAGCTCGCAGTCCAGCCCGTTGGCCAGTTTTCTCAGTTGACCGAGGGTAATTCGGTCATCTGCCTCCGATTGCTCGGATTTTTGAAGCGTGGCGGGCGCCACGCCGAGCAGAGCAGCCTGACTGCGTACAGTTCTGCCCAGGGATTCTCGAATCGAGCGCAGCCAGCCACCACGAGGGGTAGTTTTCCCTTTGAGGGTTACGAAGGGCTCGAGAGCCCGTTCCACCTGAGCCAGACGCAGGTTGCTGAGTGAGGAATTACGCATGAGATCTCCTTTTTGACAGCCTATAAGCTGTCAAAATAGGTATTTGTGTATGCCTATAGGCTAACAATGTATCATTTTTGTTAGCCTATAGGCTAACAAAATAATGTTTTTGAAAGCCCATAGGCATACAAAAATAAAGATTTTGTATGCCTATAGGCTAACAGTTTTGACAATGGCTTGGGTGTGAAAGCTGGTGCCGGTGGCTCTGTGCAGTCCTCCGGTGCATTGAGGAGGCCCCAGAGCCCCAACCTTACGAAAACGATGGAAGCAGGCGTGACGCTCGTTTCCACCACGGTGCGTTTCGAGTGCTGCGTGGCTGTTCTCCCTCCGGCAGCATATGGGGAACATCTTGCAGCCTGATCCAGGGCTGATTGTTCCAGTGCAGCAGGCTGAGGGACATTTCGGGCCAATCCAGCAAGCTCAGGATGGGGCGCTCGGTTGAGTCGGGTTGCTCTGCATCTCTGAGAGCCGGTACCACGTCATGAGTCAGCCACTCCCGCAGGCTCCGGTATTCCGGGCAGTAGTGATAGATCAGCAGAGCGTAAACCCCGGACTCGCTGATCAGGAGTGTGTATTCGACCCGGCCATGACTGAGCATCCACAGGCTCTGATGCTGGTCGGCATCGAGCTTGCGAACGGCACGGTCATCGAGATGTCGTCCAAGCAATCGTCCAAGATCCCGAGCGCTGAACCAGGCCTGGTTTTCCAGCAGGAGCGCGTGGAGATTGAGCTTGTGACGAGTAAAGACGTGAGGAACCAGATACGTTTCAGCGTTATTCATCAAGACAGCTCCTTTTGCTTGAAAGGACTGCCGGCAATCGTCGCCAAACAATTGGGTGGCAGCTGTACGCGGGTTGGCGAACCGGAGCAAAAGGAACCCGGCAGACCCGAAGATCTCCCACGCACAGCCGCCATGACACGAATCGACGAGCATGAAAAAACGCCCGCTATCGGATGGTGGGCGTCGTGCGCCTTAAGCTTTCCGGGTCGCCAAACCCAGTGCCGAGGTGATCGGCAGTTGTGAGGTTAGGGCGGTGGGTAGGGTTTCGCAAGGGGCGATTTCGTCTCTAGATTTTTCGTGGAGTAAATGATGTGTTTCAACGGGGACGGTGGGAGATGCGTCAATCTGGGAGCGGCTATGGGCGGTTAGTCGAGTGTGGAAGATCCGTGGAGACTTTTATGTGTCCAGACGATTCGTTGTCTGGTCATGAGGACGCCTAGCGTTAATCATGCGGGATCGTTGGCCATTACGGAGGTGAACAATGATCAAGAATGGTATGCGCTCGGTACACCCCGGCGAAATCCTCAAAGAAGAATACTTGGAGCCTTTGGCGCTGGAGGCTGCGGTCTTGGCCAGAGCTCTGAATGTCTCAGCATCGGAAATTAATGACATCGTGCTTCAACGTCGAGGTGTTAGCGCGGACGTGGCGCTCCGGTTATCCATCTGCTTGGGAACCACGCCCGAGCTCTGGCTTAACCTGCAATCGACCTATGATTTGCGTAGCTCAGAGATTTATCAGTATCCGACACGGCAACTCGGTACACCCTGAACAGAAGTGCAATTAAATTGGTGTCTTCAGCGCGATATAGCCAGAATAATTGCACTTACTTCGCTTAAGTGAAGTGATAACAGTATGGCCAAGAAAACTGCGCCGCTTCTGCTGGCAACCGAACGCTTGCTTGCTGACCTCGGCGAGCGGCTTAAACTCGCTCGGTTGCGGCGCAAAATTACGGCCAAACAGGCCGCCGAGCGCGCCGGTATGTCCCAGATGACCTTGCGCGCCCTTGAGCGCGGTTCGTCCGGCAGTACCATCGGTGCCTATCTGGCCATCATGCAGGTGCTGGGACTCGAAAAGGACCTGGCCAAGCTCGCTGGCGAGGATGAGCTTGGTCGCCATCTGCAGGATGCGAGTCTTCTTTTGAGTAAGAAGAAAGCACCTACCGCTACACGAGCTCTAGGTGACGCGCTGATACCTCAAAAGAGCAAGGTGCGCGTGCCCAAGAAGCTAGCGGCCTCCCAGGTTGTAATTCGAAGCGATAACGGCGCAATCAGCAGCGACTCATTGGCAGACCTGATTCCTTCTCGTCGAAGGGCTGACAGGCAATGAACGCCGCGATTGGGGGACATTGGAGCGTTTTATTATCTTTCGTGACAGATAACTTCCGTCCTTGGGGCGGTGCCTTTGTCTGACGGCAACTCGCATTGCAGTTCCAGACCTTCTTGAGGCAAGGCCCGGCTTCCGCGTTCAAAGCCCCATCCCCGAATCCATTGATTATTGTATTCGAACTGGATTTGTAGCCGGCTCGCAGGTGTATCTCCGCGCAGCGGATTTTCAGCGGCTTGATCACGACTTCGTGGCGTAGGTGTGTCATCGGTTTCTGCGGCGGGTAGATCAACCTCGAAGGGGTAGAAATAAAACTCCCCTTTCGCATTGGTGTAGGTCAATTCGGAGACAGTTACCACGAATTTGAATTCTCTACGGGTTTGCAGTGTTGTGGTTTGGGCGAGCGCCTGGACCATCAGGTGTTGCAGAGGCGTGGTGGTTTCTCGCGGGACTTCGGTAATGATCCTGATCTTCGCATTTTCCACAGGTTGGCCATCCTTAAGGACGGTTCCCGAGACTTCGGGGACCTTGATCTTGCTCGCGCAACCGACGGTCAAAAGTAGCGAAGTGAAAATGAGGAACTTTAATGTTCTTTTCATGGGCATTAAAACTGTATTTCAATAGATGGGTTGCGGTGACAAGCTAATGAACGAGTAAGGTCTGATTTAATCGATGATGTTCCCGAGATAGATCATGATAATTTTAGAACAATAGATATATATCGCATGTTCTATTAGGCAATAAAAACCGTGAGCATTTCGCTTAGGATATTATAACGGTCGGTGTTTTCGATAGAGGTTTCAGCGCAGGGTATTCAATTGAGTGGGACGTTTTTCGTCCCACATTCTCTCAGTGAGCAGTCAGTGGTTGAACTGCCAACCTCAACCCCATAACACGCAAGATCGCGGTGAGACTACTGACAGCCGGGTTGCCTTCGGCGGACAAGGTTCGATAGAGCTGAGTCGGATTTAGCTCGGCTGCCTTGGCGACGCCACGCACGCCGCCAAAAGCTTCAGCCATCTGGCGAAGGGCAATCAGCAGCTCAGCCTGTTCGCCGTCTGCCAGGATGCTGTTCAGCAGTTCTGCCGCGTAGGCCGGGTCGCCGCGGAACACCCCGGCCATTGCTGCATCATGGGATCTGTCTTTCATTCTTCGTTCTCCTGTCCGTTACCGAGCTTCGCTGTGATCATTTGTCGTTTATAAACGATTAAATGTCAACGTTGGTCGATTAACGGGAGAGTGAAGTAGGAGGATTCAGACAGGGGATTGCGAGGAGTCAATATTTCCAGCAGGAGCGATCGAACGGTAATCCACCGCTCCCGCAAGAAGCAGGAGCGGGTGATGCAACGTCACTCCACTGGCGGATTCAGCTTCGCCTCCAACTCCGCCACCTTCGCCTCCAGACTCTCCAGCCGCGCGCGGGTCCGGGCCAACACCACCATCTGGCTGTCGAACTCTTCCCGGCTGACCAGGTCCAGCTTGCTGAAGCCGCTCTGCAACAGCACCTTGAACTGACTTTCGAATTCCTGGCGGGGCAGGGGTGTTTCACCGCTGAACAAACGGGAGGCGTGGCCGCTCAGGGCATCGAGGAAAGCTTTGGGCGCAAGCATGGCTAAGGTTCCGGAAACAGATTACCGACCAGTGTACCACGCAGTGTCTATAGTCATTTCCATGGGGCGGGCGCACGGTTATCGCGCATCGCGCTGGCGCAGTGCGCACCGTTGTTGTGCGTATAGCCCGGGCGCAACGTGCTTTTTCACCCTCCATAGCGACCAAGGGACTGAAATCATTGGTTTTTACGGAGCTGGCAAGCTTTCTGCTTAGTTGCCAGTGACCCATGCACTGATGCAGTCGCTGTGACGAATGCAGTGCGGCAGGCGAAGCTGGGAAGTTTCGCCGGCAGCGGTTAGCTGGCGTCGGGCGGTAGATGTGGACCGACGATGCGTTACAAAGCCAGGCACTGCGCTTAGACTTGAGTCGGGTTTGTTTTCCTGGGGCAAGTCCACCAATTCGGGAGAGAGTTTTCATGAAGCTAGTCACTGCCATCATCAAGCCGTTCAAGTTGGACGACGTGCGCGAGTCGTTGTCCGAGATCGGCGTGCAGGGCATTACCGTTACTGAGGTCAAAGGCTTCGGTCGGCAGAAGGGTCACACCGAGCTGTATCGCGGCGCGGAATACGTGGTCGACTTCCTGCCCAAGGTGAAGATTGATGTCGCCATTGACGACAAGGATCTTGACCGGGTTATCGAGGCGATAACCAAGGCGGCCAACACCGGCAAGATTGGTGACGGCAAGATCTTTGTGGTCAATCTGGAACAGGCTATTCGCATCCGTACCGGCGAAACCGATACCGACGCAATCTAAGCCGCCAAACCCCAACGCCCCAGGAGAAAACAATATGACTCTGCGTAAATTCGCAGGGCTAGGAGCCCTGTTGTCCCTCGTAATGCCGGCCTTGGCCATGGCGGCGGACCCGGTACCTGCTCCAGTCCTCAATTCCGGCGATACCAGCTGG
This sequence comes from Pseudomonas gingeri, assembly GCF_013385425.1. Lineage (GTDB taxonomy): Bacteria > Pseudomonadota > Gammaproteobacteria > Pseudomonadales > Pseudomonadaceae > Aquipseudomonas > Aquipseudomonas gingeri_D. The sequence goes on from NZ_JACAQA010000009.1 coordinate 117,206, forward strand.
ATGCTGACCTCCACAGCCCTCGTGCTGTTCATGACGATCCCAGGCCTCGCGCTGTTCTACGGCGGCATGGTGCGTTCGAAAAACATTCTTTCCGTGATGATGCAGTGCTTCGCCATTACCGGGCTGATCACCGTTCTGTGGTTCATTTATGGCTACAGTCTTGCGTTCGATACCACCGGGATGGAAGCCAACGTCGTCAACTACAACTCCTTCGTCGGCAGTATGGCCAAGGCCTTCCTCGCGGGCATCACGCCGGCCAGCATCACCGGGCCGACGGCGCTGTTCCCCGAGGCGGTGTTCGTCACCTTCCAGATGACCTTCGCCATCATCACCCCGGCGCTGATCGTCGGTGCCTTCGCCGAACGCATGAAGTTCTCCGCGATGCTGGTGTTCATGGGCGTGTGGTTCACCCTGGTCTATGCGCCGATTGCGCATATGGTCTGGAGCGGCCCGGGTTCCCTGCTGGGCGACTGGGGCGTGCTCGACTTCGCCGGCGGCACCGTGGTGCACATCAACGCCGGTGTTGCCGGCCTGGTGGCCTGCCTGGTGCTGGGCAAGCGCAAAGGCTTCCCGAGCACCCCGATGGCGCCACACAACCTCGGTTACACCCTGATGGGCGCGGCCATGCTGTGGGTCGGCTGGTTCGGCTTCAACGCCGGTTCCGCCTCGGCGGCCAACGGCACCGCCGGTATGGCGATGCTGGTCACCCAGATCGCTACCGCCGCCGCTGCGCTGGGCTGGATGTTCGCCGAGTGGCTGACCCACGGTAAGCCAAGTGCCCTGGGCATCGCTTCGGGTGTGGTCGCCGGTCTGGTTGCCATTACGCCTGCTGCCGGCACCGTGGGCCCGATGGGCTCGCTGATCATCGGCCTGGCGGCCGGTGTGGTGTGCTTCTTCTGCGCCACTACGCTGAAACGCAAACTGGGCTACGACGACTCCCTGGACGCCTTCGGCGTGCACGGTATCGGCGGTATGCTCGGCGCGATCCTGACCGGTGTGTTCGCCGCACCGTCCATGGGCGGCTTCAACACCGCTACCACCGATGTCGCCGCACAAGTCTGGATTCAGTGCAAAGGCGTCGGCTTCACCGTCATCTACACCGCGATCGTCACCTTCATCATCCTCAAGGTGCTGGATGCCGTGATGGGGCTGCGTGTGACCGACGAAGAAGAGTCGGTGGGCCTGGACCTGGCGCAACACAACGAGCGTGGCTTGAACGTGTAACCGCACTGAAAAAAAATGCCCGGCTTGCCGGGCATTTTTTTGCCTGGAGTTTGTCATTGAAAAAGGGACTGAAAGGATTTATCCAAAGGCATTACGGCCAAAACCCCAGGGCGTTTTTGTAAGGGTCGATTGCTTACAGCAAAGCAAGAGGATTAGGCGCTTTGCTTTTTTCCACAGCGCGCTAGAATGCGCGCCGAAGGGCGGAGAACTGTATGTGGCAACAGACCCTGATTACCTTGCGGGCCAGGCCCCGGGGTTTTCATTTGGTGACCCAGGAGTTGCTCGACGGTTTGCCTGAACTCCAGGCGTGCCAGGTCGGTCTTTTGCATCTGTGGCTGCAGCATACCTCGGCCTCGTTGACCATCAACGAGAATGCCGATCCGGCGGTCCGTCGCGACTTCGAGCGTTTTTTCAACCGGCTGGTACCCCAGGTCAAGGCCGATTATGAACACAACGACGAAGGCGCGGACGACCTGCCGGCGCACTTCAAGGCCAGTTTGCTAGGCTGTCAGCTGACTTTGCCGGTGACGGCGGGACGGTTGGCTCTGGGTAGCTGGCAAGGTGTCTATCTGGGCGAGCACCGGGATCATGGCGGTGCTCGTAAAGTCCTTGCCACCCTTTACGGTGACGGGGCATAAGCCGCTGGTATGCAGCGGATGTTGATTTTTTTCCGGCGGCCTTCGACAGTCGGCACAGCTGGGCTATAACTAATCTGCTTTTCGCAAGTCATGAGGTAGAACATGAGCGACGATGATCTGGAAAACGACGACCTCGAGGTCGGTGAAGACGACGAAACCGAAGAAGGTCTGGAAGCGGCGTCAGCTGAAGATGTAGATGTTGCCGATGACGACGGTGGTGATGCACCGGTACCGACTGCCAAGGGCAAAGCCAAGGCTGCGGTGTCGGTTGACGAACTGCCGAGCGTTGAAGCCAAGAACAAGGAACGCGACGCCCTGGCCAAGGCCATGGAAGAGTTCCTGGCGCGTGGCGGCAAGGTGCAGGAAGTCGAGGCCAATGTGGTGGCCGATCCGCCCAAGAAGCCCGATAACAAATACGGCAGCCGGCCTATCTGAGTCTCAGCGTCGGTTTTCTGCTTTGTTGAAAAAGCCCGCCGTCGCTGCGGGCTTTTTCATGGGCGGACAGAGGTGTTTGGCACCGGCTGCGCCGGTGATCGCGAGCAAGCTTGCTCCTACAGGGGCATGCGCTCAGGCAGGGATATTCCAACCGGCCAGCAGTGCCGGTAGCTCGCTCAGGCTGCGAACCTGCGCATCCGGCTGCCGCTCTGCTTCCCAGGCCTTGCCCGTCGGGTTGTACCAGATCGCCCGCAGGCCGGCCTGCTGGGCCCCGGCGATGTCGTCCCCGGGGTGATCGCCGATATGCACCGCCGCGCTGGCCGGGACATTGCCGCCGCGCACCAGGGCTTCGTGGAACAGCCGTTCATCCGGCTTGGCGATGCCGATGTCTTCGGCACACAGCGCAAAGCGGAAATAGTCGGCGAGCCCGAGGCGGCGCACGTCGGCATTGCCATTGGTGACCACTCCCAGGGCAAAGGAGCGGCCCAAAGCCTCCAGGGTCGGCTCGACCTCCGGAAACACCTCGATCTGGTGCCGGGCGTGGATAAACACCTCGAAGCTCTCCTCCGCCAGCTGCAAAGCCTGCGCATGGGGATAACCGGCCTCTTCCAGGGCATGGAACAGAACCCGCCGGCGCAAGGCGCTGATGCGGTGCTTGAGCGTCGGCTCCTTGAGCAATACCCGTTCGCGAATCGCCCACAGGTGTTCCACCGGCACGCCGCCCAGGTTCGGGGCATGCTCGGCCAGCCATTCACGCAAAACGGCCTCCGCGCTGTGGATAACCGGCGCGGTATCCCACAGGGTATCATCGAGGTCGAAGGTGATCAGCTGAATCGTCATTACTCACTGTCCTTGCTGCGTTTGGCCCGGGGATGGGCGCTGTCATAGACGGTTGCCAGGTGCTGGAAGTCCAGGTGGGTGTAGATCTGCGTGGTCTTGATATCCGAGTGGCCGAGCAGCTCCTGCACGGCGCGCAAATCCTGGGACGACTCCAGCAGGTGGCTGGCGAAGGAGTGCCGGAGCATGTGCGGGTGCAGGTTCTGCCCCAGTTCGCGCTCGCCGGCGGCCTTGACCCGCAGTTGAATGGCCCGTGGACCCAGGCGACGGCCTTGCTGGCTGACGAATACGGCGTCGTCGAGGGGATTGCTCAGGGCGCGCAGCGGCAACCAGCTCTGCAAGGCTTCCCGGGCTTTGCGGCCGATGGGCAGGACGCGGGTCTTGCTGCCCTTGCCGTGAACCTGCACCAGGCCGTCGGCCAGGTCCAACTGCTCCAGATCGAGCCCGGTCAGCTCCGACAGGCGCAGGCCCGAGGAGTAGAACAGCTCGAGAATGGCCTGGTCGCGACGGGCGATAAAGTCGTCCTCCACCCCGCCGTCCAGCAATTGCAGGGCGCGGTCGGTATCCAGGGTCTTGGGCAGGCGGCGTTCGCCCTTGGGCGGTGCCAGGCCGGTGGCCGGGTCGTGGGTGCAGAGGCCTTCGCGGTTGAGGTACTGGTACAGCCCGCGCACCGCCGACAGCAGGCGGGCCAGGCTGCGAGAAGACTGACCCTGCTGGTGCAGGCGGGCGATCAGGCGCCTCAGGCGTTGGATATCCAGGGCGCTCCAGCTGCCGATCTGTTCCTTGGTGCAAAAGCCCAGGACCTTGTCCAGGTCGCGGCGATAAGCCAGCAGCGTATGGGGCGACACCTGGCGCTCACTGCGCAGGTGCTCGCAGTAGGCGTCCAGCTGCCGCTCCATGGCTAGCGCACCGAGCGCAGGGCGGGGGTGAAGCGCGGAACCACGCGGCCCATGACTTCGGCGATGTAGCTGAGGAACAGGGTGCCCACCGAGCTTTTGTAGTGTTGCGGGTCACGGCTGGCCACGGCCAGGACGCCATGTACACCCTGATAGCTGATGGCGACCACCGCGGTGGAGCCGATCTGCTTGCGTTGTTCTTCGCCGAACAGGAAGTCCAGCTCGTGCTCACGCAGGCTGCCGCTGATGCTCTTGCCTTCCGAGAGCAGGCCGCCGATGGCTTGCTGGGCTTCGGCATGGCTGACCCAGCGGCCCACCGGCATGGCGTTGTCGCCGAACAGGATCAGGCTGACGAAGGGCACCTGGAAGTCCTGGCGCAGGCTGTCTTCCACGGCCATGACCAGGTCGTCCAGGCTGGTGGCGTCCATCAGCGCGAGGATCAGGCGGCGGGTCTTCTCGAACAGGCGATCGTTGTCCCGGGCCACATCCATCAGTTGCGACAGGCGATGGCGCATCTCGATGTTGCGCTCGCGGAGGATCTTCATCTGGCGCTCGACCAGCGACACCGTATCGCCGCGTCGATGAGGAATGCGCAGCGCCGGCAGCAGTTCCTCGTGCTCGACGAAGAAATCCGGATTGGCCTCCAGATAGGCGGCGACCTGCGCCGCCTCAAGGCTCTGTGCAGGCGACTCGTTGGGCTGTTCGGCTGGAACCTGAGGCTGGTCGGTCATGGTATTGGCTCGCTTATAGACGCACTTGTCCTTCATACACCCGAACGGCAGGACCCGTCATCATCACCGGTTCGCCGACACCCGCCCATTCGATGGACAGGCGTCCGCCGGGCAGGTCGAGGGTCACCGGTGAATCCATCCAGCCCTGGCTGATGGCAGCCACCGCGGCGGCGCAGGCGCCGGTCCCGCAGGCCTGGGTTTCCCCGGCGCCACGTTCCCAGACTCGCAGTTGTCCGCGGTGGCGGTCAATCACTTGCAGGAAGCCGACATTGACCCGGGCCGGAAAGCGCGGGTGATGTTCGATCTTCGGTCCCAGTTCATGCACCGGCGCGCTGTTGATGTCGCTGACCCGCAGCACCGCATGGGGATTGCCCATGGACACGGCCGCCAGGTCGACGTTCTGGCCGTCGACATCCACGGCGTAGCTCGTGGCCTGTTGCTCGGCCTGGAACGGGATTTCGGCCGGCACCAGGCGCGGCGGGCCCATGTTCACGCTGATCTGGCCGTCCTGGCGGACATCCAGCTCGATGACTCCGCTCTTGGTTTCGACGCGGATCAGGCGCTTGGCGGTCAGGCGTTTGTCGAGCACGAAACGGGCGAAACAGCGCGCACCGTTGCCGCACTGTTCCACTTCCGAACCGTCGGAGTTGAAGATCCGATAGCGGAAATCCACTTCCGGATTGCTCGGTGCCTCGACGATCAGCAACTGGTCGAAGCCGATACCGGTGTGGCGGTCGCCCCATTGCTTGGCGTGCTTGGGCTGGATATGCGCGTGCTGGCTGACCAGGTCGAGGACCATGAAGTCGTTGCCCAGGCCGTGCATCTTGGTAAAACGCAGCAGCATGGTCTTACTCCGGCAGCAGGCTTTCGCCGGCATACAACTCGGCGAGCGTCTCGCGACGACGCACTTCGAACATCTGCTCGCCATCCACCAGCACTTCGGCGGCGCGGCCGCGAGTGTTGTAGTTGGAGCTCATGACGAAACCGTAGGCGCCGGCCGAGTGCACGGCCAGCAGGTCACCTTCCTCGAGGGCCAGCTGACGTTCCTTGGCCAGGAAGTCGCCGGTCTCGCAGATCGGCCCGACGATATCGTAGACCCGCCCGGCGGCTTCGCGCGGACGTACGGCGCTGACGCCCATCCAGGCCTGGTACAGGGCCGGACGGATCAGGTCGTTCATCGCCGCGTCGACGATGGCGAAATCCTTGTGTTCGGTGTGCTTGAGGTACTCGACCTGGGTCAGCAACACGCCGGCATTGGCGACGATGTAGCGGCCCGGCTCGAACATCAGCCCCAGGTCGCGACCGGCGATACGCTCGCGCACGGCCTTGATGTAGTCGCCGACCAGCGGTGGCTCTTCGTCGCGATAACGCACGCCGACGCCGCCACCGAGGTCGATGTGCTGCAGGTAGATGCCGCATTCGCCGAGGCGGTCGATCAGCGCCAGCAGGCGGTCGAGGGCATCGAGGAAGGGCTCGAGGGTGGTCAGTTGCGAGCCGATATGGCAATCGACGCCCAGCACTTCCAGGTTCGGCAGCTGTGCGGCGCGGATGTAGACATCCTCGGCATCGGCAATGGCGATACCGAATTTGTTCTCTTTAAGGCCGGTGGAGATGTACGGGTGGGTGCCGGCGTCGACATCCGGGTTGACCCGCAACGAGATCGGCGCACGCACGCCCAGCTCGGCGGCCACTACTTGCAGGCGTTCCAGCTCGTCGGTGGACTCGATATTGAAGCAGTGCACACCGACTTCCAGGGCGCGGCGCATGTCTTCACGGGTCTTGCCGACGCCGGAGAAGACGATCTTGTCGGCGCTGCCGCCGGCGGCCAGGACCCGCTCCAGTTCACCACGGGAAACGATGTCGAAACCGGCACCGAGGCGTGCCAGGACGTTCAGCACGCCCAGGTTGGAGTTGGCCTTGACCGCGAAGCAGACCAGGTGCGGCATGCCTTCGAGGGCATTGGCATAGGCGTTGTACTGCGCCTCGATGTGGGCGCGGGAATAGACGTAGGTCGGCGTGCCAAAGCGCTCGGCAATGGCGGACAAAGCTACACCTTCCGCGAACAGCTCACCGCCACGGTAGTTAAAAGCTTCCATGGTGATCCCTTAGTAGGTGTCGTGCTGGTGCGCTTTGGCCTGCGAGGACTTGGCCTGGTCGTCCGGGTTCTGGCTGCCATCGGGCAGATACAGCGGACCTTTTTGACCACAGGCGGAGACGAGGCAAGCGATCGCGAGGAGCGCAGCAAGGGAAGAGATCAGGCGCTTCATGGCGAAATCCTTTGAAAAAGCATTAATTGCGCCGGAGTATACCGGCCACCCGGCGGCTTGCCTATGCGGGCCGCTGCCCGTCCGGCGGCACCCGGGCACCGTTTGTGGATTATTGATGTCACTCTTGGCTTCACGTGGTTATGCTTTGCAATCGTCCGGGAGCGCTCGTATCTTGCGGCGCTTGAAGGGACACGCATTTTTCGAGGTTCGCGCAATGAGTTTGACTGAAGCCCGTTTTCACGATCTGGTCGATTCCACCCTGGAAAACCTGGAAGAAGTGTTCGATGAGAGTGGCCTGGATGTGGACCTGGAAAACTCCGCCGGTGTGCTCACCGCGAAGTTCGAAGGCGGCAGCCAGCTGATCTTCAGTCGCCAGGAGCCGCTGCGTCAGCTCTGGCTGGCGACGGCCAAGCCCACCGGTGGTTATCACTTCGAGTACAAGGAAAGCAGCAGCGAGGATGAAGACGGCAGCTATTGGTTCTGTGTGAAGAGCGAAGAGAAGCTCAACGAGATCCTGGCGCGCTTTACCCTGGAACAGGCCGGTGTCGACCTGGACTTCGAAGAGATCTGATCGTGACGCAGCAAACCGCTCCGGCACGCCCCGCCAAGCCGTTGTACAGCAACGTCAGCCCGGCCGTGCCGTCGCCTTGTGTGAGCCTTTGTCGGCTGGACGAGCAGAAAATTTGTATCGGCTGTTTTCGGCACGTCGAGGATATCCGCGAGTGGCGCGCGGCGGATGATGCGCGCCGGCGGGAGATCTGCGAGCAGGCCCGGCAGCGCCAGGCGCAGGCCTGACGGATTGTCGGGGGCAAACCCCTTCCTCCTCGGGTTGTGTATTTACGCCGCTGTGGTAGTGTCCGGGTACGCCTCGTGTCGACGAGGCCTGTGAAAACCCCGCCTTTCGTGGCGGGGTTTTGCTTTTATCGTGCAGAAAAAAGGAGTCTGCCTGGATCATGAGCACCGCACCTTCCATCATCCTCACCCGCCTTGACGTGCAACGTCTGGAGCGCCTGATCGACAGCCTGGACGACACGCTGCCCGGTGTCATCGCGTTGCAAGCCGAACTGGACCGTGCCGACAGCGTGGTAGGCCACGAAGAAGTGCCGGCCGGTGTCGTGACCATGAATTCCCGGGTGCACTGCCGTGAAGAGGTCAGCGGCAAGGATTATCGCCTGACCCTGGTGTACCCGCAGGACGCCAATGCCGATGAAGGGCGGATTTCCATTCTCGCGCCGGTGGGCAGCGCCTTGCTCGGTTTGCAGGTCGGCCAGCACATCGATTGGCCCGCTCCGGGCGGCAAGACCCTGAAGCTGAACCTGCTGGAAGTGGAATATCAGCCGGAAGCCGCCGGCGACTTCCACCTCTGAGCCCGCCCTGGCGCCCTCAGACCTGGTCCAGTGCCAGGTTCAGCGCGCTTTCCAGTTCGGCCTTGTAGCGCAGGTAGAGATTGCTCGAACCCTGTCCGTCACCGATCAGCGCACTCAGGTCCAGGTCGGTGATGTAGCAGCGGTAGCGTTCGATTTCCCGGCGCTGCCCGACGATTTCCCGGGCGACCGTGATAAACAACTGGTCGCCGTATTCCAGTTCGGAAAACTCCCGCTGATTGCAGTACAGGGTGACCTGGACCGTATCCGTCCCGGTTTTGCCGACAATCGCCTGGACGTCATAGAACGGCTTGTTGACCGGGGTTTGCGGCGCCGGCCGGGGTTCAACCCGGCGTGCTCGCCCGGGGCCCGAGGGCAGCACCTGGTAGTAGAGGATTTCCAGCGCCGCCGAAGACGCTGTCGTCTCCATGGGCATCAGCGCCTCGCGGCGGTAGAGAATCGACTGCAGGAAGCGTTGCAGCGGCACCAGCAGGCTTTGCTCGTCATGGAACGGCAGGCGCTGTTGCCAGAGGGCATTGAACTCATCCAGCACGTACAGCTCGGCGTAGGTGTCGTTGATCCGGTAGAACACCTGCACGCATTCGGGCTGGCCCATGGGCAGCACCAGCGCCAGGTCGTGCTCCTCCATCGCCCGGATGTCCACGTACAGCGGGCTGTAGGCGGACAGTTCCTGGTTCAGGTAGCTGAGCAACTCCGCCAGGCTGTCCAGGGCGATATGTTTGACACGGCCCTGCACCAGCTCCAGGACGTGATAGTGCTGCTGGACCTGGACCAGATAACGATGATTGAGGTTGCCGAGCAACAGTTCCTGGGCGGTGTTGAGCACTTCCTCGACCCGTTGGGCGATGAACTGCGCGCGGTTGTGGCAGAAGCAGCGCACTCGCAAGCGCGGCAGCTGGCGCCCGACCGGCAGGTGGTTGAGGTAGTTGCACAGGCAGTCGAGCAGCGCGTGAGGACCGTCGTAACGGTTGATCAGCACTTCGTTCCAGCTGTTGAGCGTGACCTGGTCGAGGGTCAGCACCAGGTTTTCCCTGACGCCGGCGTAACTCAGGGAGTCGGTGCGCTCGGTGGTCATCAGGATATTCAGGTCGCGGTGGTGCTTGAGCGGGTCGACCCCGATATTCACCAGGATCAGCACTTCGGCCGCAATACTCGGGCGCAGCAACTGGTCCTCGCTGACGCTGCCCAGGGGCAGGGCGATGGTCTGTTGCAGGCTGCCGAGCAGGTTGAACAGTTCGAACTCGGTCAGGTCGCTGCTACCGGGGTGCAGCGACAGGCGTGTGGTGGGGTCGATCACACCATTGCGATGACTCCAGGCCAGCAGTTCCAGCAGTTCGCGGCTGCGCTTGATCGGGGCGAAGTTTTCCCATTCGAGGGCATTCAGGCTGCCGTTGTACAGGGCCCAGTGGGTTTGCCCCGGTTCCTTGCGGTTGGGCGACTGGACCAGGGTAAGGGTGTCTTCGGCCAGGTCCGGGGCGATGCCGGGGTTGATGAACTCGATCTTGCCGGCCTTGCGCTCGAACGCGGCGTACAGACGGCGGCCGAGGACATTCAGGTCGCGCTTGTTGATCAGGCTGACCGCCTGCTCGGTGCGGGCGAACTGGGTCAGGAAGCGGTAGCTGTAGTTGAGTTCGTTGACCAGGGCCCGGCGTTCGGCGCTGACCTGGCGGACTTTCCACTGGCTGCGGCTGTCGAGCAGCGCCAGTTGCCGACGGTCCCAACCCCACTCGGCGGCCAGTCGCATCAGCAGCAGGCGCTGCCAGCTCTGGTTGCGCGTGCTCTGGCCGGTAAGCTTGCGGTTGACCTTCAGGTACAGGCTGCGCCGCACCAGTTCCAGGCGTTCCGGTTCATTGCGGGCCTTGAGGTACTCCTCGATACGTCGGTAGACCACGACATAGGGGTCCAGCTCGTCGAGGTCCAGGTGATTGGCGAACACCGCCTGCTTGAAGCGCAGGCTCAGGCACTCGACGTGGGGATGTTCGCTGGCGTAGACCTCGATCAGCAGCAGCTTGAGCACCGATTTGTAGGGCGACTCGATGCCTTTGAACAGTTGCCAGAGCCCGGCACCGATAAATTCCCCCGGCGGAATCCGCGCCAGATGGCCGAGGTCGAGGGTTTCGTTGGCGCGGATAAAACGCTTGGACAACAAGGTGTGGGTGTACTGGTCGTAGTGCTGTTCCTCATACACCGGCACCAGCCACCACAGCGGCGTGCGCCCGGCGAGCCAGATGGCGGTGCGGTAGAACTCGTCCAGCAACAGGTAATGCTGGGTGGTGCCGCAGTCTTCCGAGCTCAGTTGCGTATCGCGCTCGCCGCGCACGAAGCGGCTCGGGTCGATCAGGAAGAAATGCGCTTCGGCGCCCTGGCTGGCGGCCCACTCCTCCAGCAGCTGGCACTTCTTGCGCAGTTCGGCCAACTCGCCCTGGCTCAGATCGCTGGCGTGGCAGACCCACATGTCCATGTCGCTCTGCTCGGCCTGGGCCAGGGTGCCGAGGCTGCCCATCAGGAACAGGCCGTGGATCGGCCGCGGTGGATTGCCGTGGCGGGTCTTGTAGGAAAACGAGCGGGTCAGGCGCTGGGCTTCGGCCAGGGCCAGCTCGCCGGGTTCATAGTCCGAAAGTCCGGCCGGTGTGCTGCCGGAGACATAACCGGGCAACAACGGGTGATTGACGTGGAAAAACAGCGGCAGCAGGTTGAGCACCACCTGTTGGCGTGGTGACAGACCTTCGAGGGCACGACTCATGCGCCCCTGGTTGAGCTTCAGGAAGCGCGCACGCAGTTGGCTGAGGACTTTGCGATCGATTCCCTCGTCCAGATTCGGGCGAATTTCGTGGGTACGCGTCATGTCTAACTCAAACCGGCTCGCGGGGCTCGAAAGGAAGGGGTTCGCAAGGCTGGCAGTTTAGCGCCGAAGTGCCAGGACGCTTAAACAGAATTTCTTCGTGCTGCCGGTTTTTCAGTGTTTTTGTCGTCGGCGCCCGCGAGATCCGACAGAAGGAGATCCCGTGGGCGCGGCGAAGGGTCAGGCGGCTTCTTTGATGGCCAGGATGGTCAGCAGGCCTTGGGCATGCTCGGCTGCGTCACGGCCCAGGCTGGTCAGGTAACCGCCGTCGGCTTGGGTGATCAGCTCTTTCTCGAACAGCCGTTGGGCGGCGGCGATGGCTTTTGGCGCGGCGGTCTGATGAATTTTCAGGCCTTCCTGGGAATTGCCCAGATTGAACAGTGCAAGGATTTCCAGTTCGGCAACCAACTCAGGGGTATACGACATAAGGACTCCAGACTTTCTAGGAATTGTTGGACGACAGCGCCCCTAAGGTGATCGCAGTTGAGCGCTCTGTCCAGTCTTCGATGTGGATGCGGTCGAACGGTGGGGACAGCGCCCCGGGACCGAGTGGTGAGGGGGCGATATCAGTGTAGACAGGGGGCGCTGCAAATCCAGTGGGGTTACTGAATCTCGGGAGGCAGTTCCGGCAGGGCACGCAAGGCGGTCTCGTACCATTCTGTATTGAACGGGCGATCTTCATCCAACATCGCATCGATCTCCACCGCCAGCACGTGGGCCATCAGGTTGAGGATCTCTTCGCGCTCGTAACCCACCAGGGTCAGTTTGTTGAAGATCGCCTTGGCCGCCGGCGGGTTGTCGGTCTCGATCTGGTTTTCGATGGCCTGGACCAGGGTGCTTTCGGCGAACGCTTCGTCGTCGTTGTCGATATCGGTTGGCTCGCTCATGGCGGACTCCTCAAGGAAAGGCGGCCAGTTTAACTGTATTCAGGGGCGTGATGCTGCTGGCGAGAGAGCCTTCGAGGTTCTATAACTGCCGGGGCCAACCCCCTGCACGGCCTGGAGGCTTTGTGATGCTCAAACTTTATGGATTCGCGGTCAGCAACTACTACAACATGGTCAAGTTGGCGCTGCTGGAAAAGGGCCTGCCTTTCGAGGAAGTGCCGTTTTATGCCGGGCAGACCCCGGAGGCCCTGGCGATAAGCCCCCGTGGCAAGGTCCCGGTGCTGGGCGTGGAGCAGGGTTTTATCAACGAAACCGCGGTGATCCTGCCCTATATCGATGACACCCAGCCGGGGGTGAAGCTGCTGCCGGCCGATCCTTTCCAGCGGGCCCGGGTGTTGGCGCTGGCCAAGGAAATCGAGTTGTACATCGAGTTGCCGGCGCGGGCGTCGTTCGCCGAGGCCTTCTTCGGGATGCCGGTGCCGGAGGCGATCAAGGAGAAGACCCGGGCCGAATTGCTGCTGGGCTTCGCCTCGCTCAAGCGTCATGGCACGTTCGGCCCTTATGTGGCGGGCAGCGAGTTCAGCGTGGCGGATATCTACTTTCTCTACAGCGTCGACCTGGCCTGCGCGGTCGGCCAGAAGCTGTTCGGGATTGATTTGTTGGCCGAGATGCCTGAGGCCAAAGCGTTACTGGAACGCTTGCAGCAGTGGCCGAATGTGCAGCGGATCGCGGCGGACAAGGAAGCGGGGATGCCGGCGTTCCTGGCGATGGTTGCGGCCAAGAAATAGTTTTGTAGCGCTCATCAGGGCGCCATCGCCGGCAAGCCGGGCTCCTGCAAGGAGCGGGGCTCGACGGTATCTCGCGGTGAAACACGGTTCTGTGGGAGCTGGCTTGCTGGCGATTCAAGCGACGCGGTCTATCAGACACACCGCGTCATTGTTCATCGCCAGCAAGCCGGCTACAACACAGGGATCAGCGGCTGGCGAGCAGCGCCTGACCGCGGGCAACGGCCAACTTCACCTGCGCCGGTGCAGTCCCGCCGATATGGTTGCGGGCATTGACCGAACCTTCCAGGGTCAATACCGCAAACACGTCGTCATCGATCTGGTCGCTGAACGTGCGCAGTTCTTCCAGGCTCATTTCCGCCAGGTCCTTGCCGGTTTCCACGCCGTACTTCACCGCATGGCCGACGATCTCGTGGCAATCACGGAACGGCAGGCCACGACGCACCAGGTAATCCGCCAGGTCGGTCGCGGTGGAGAAACCCCGCAGCGCCGCTTCGCGCATCACCGCGTGCTTGGGTTTGATCGCCGGGATCATGTCGGCAAACGCCCGCAACGAATCGCGCAGGGTGTCGGCGGCGTCGAACAGCGGTTCCTTGTCTTCCTGGTTGTCCTTGTTGTAGGCCAGCGGCTGGCCCTTCATCAAGGTCAGCAGGCCCATCAGCGCGCCGAACACCCGGCCGGTCTTGCCGCGCACCAGCTCCGGCACGTCGGGGTTCTTCTTCTGGGGCATGATCGAGCTGCCGGTGCAGAAGCGGTCCGGCAGGTCGATGAACTGGAACTGCGCGCTGGTCCACAACACCAGCTCTTCGGAGAAGCGCGACAGGTGCATCATCGCGATGCTGGCCGCCGAGCAGAACTCGATGGCGAAGTCACGATCCGAAACGTTGTCCAGGGAGTTGCCGCCGACCGCGTCGAAGCCCAGCAGTTGGGCGGTGTATTCACGGTCGATCGGGTAGGTGGTGCCGGCCAGCGCCGCGCTGCCCAGGGGCATGCGGTTGGTGCGCTTGCGGCAGTCGACCAGGCGCTCGTAGTCGCGGCTGAGCATTTCGAACCAGGCCAGCATATGGTGCCCGAAGGTCACCGGCTGGGCGGTCTGCAAGTGTGTGAAGCCGGGCATGATGCTGCCGGCTTCGCGCTCGGCCTGTTCCAGCAGGCCTTTTTGCAGGCGGGTGATTTCAGCCAGGATCAGGTCGATCTCGTCCCGCAGCCACAGGCGGATATCGGTGGCCACCTGGTCGTTGCGGCTACGACCGGTGTGCAGCTTCTTGCCGGTGATACCGATACGGTCGGTCAGGCGCGCTTCGATATTCATGTGCACGTCTTCCAGGTCCACGCGCCAGTCGAACTGGCCGGCCTCGATTTCACCCTGGATGGTTTTCAGGCCGTCGGCGATGCTGTCGCGTTCGGCATCGGTCAGCACGCCGACCTTGGCCAGCATCGTGGCGTGGGCGATGGAGCCCATGATGTCGTGGCGATAGAGGCGCTGGTCGAACGTGACGGAGGCGGTGAAGCGTGCGACGAAGGCGTCGACGGGTTCACTGAAGCGGCCGCCCCAGGACTGGTTGGTCTTGTCGGTGCTCATGGATTCGCTCGTGATCTGCTGAAAGTGGGTTGCCGGAAAAGTTGTCACCGATCATAACAGGGTTGCGCCGAGGCCCGTCAGCCGGCCGGCGTGCACAGGGTGGATTTGCGGTCGTGGTGGATTAAATTTCGACCGAATCTGTCGAACGGCTTGTCGGCACGGGCGCGGGCGCAGAGACTGGGCCCATGCCTATTTCACGATCGAACGAAGGGCGTGACGCGCCCGCGACCCAGGAATTCTTCCTTCCGGAACTCTGCCTGCCCGAGGCGCTGCTGGTGCTGGTGGTGTTGGCCGAGCTGCTGGTCATGGTGCTGGTGCTGGCCGAGCCGATGCCCGTCGGTTTCGACTGGGTGCGCCTGGCGCTGACTTCCTTGTATGTGCAGTGGATCGTGCTGTTGTCGGCGGCGTTGTTGTGCAGTGCCCGGGCCTGGTTGGCGCGCTTGCGCCCGGGGCTGGCCGGGGTGCTGTGCTGTGCCCTGGTGGTCGGGTTGAGCCTGGCCTGTACCGGCCTGACCGAGTACTTTTCCCTGGCCGGCCCGCCCTCGGGTGAAGGTACGCTTGGGCACTATCTGCGCCATGGTTTGATCAGCCTCATCATGTCGGCCCTGATGTTGCGCTACTTTTATCTGCAGAGTCAGTGGCGTCGCCAGCAGCAGGCGGAGTTGCAGGCGCGCATCGAAGCCTTGCAGTCGAGGATCCGCCCGCACTTCCTGTTCAACAGCCTGAACAGTATCGCCAGCCTGGTGGTGAGCGATCCGCGACAGGCCGAGCAGGCCGTGCTGGATCTGTCCGACCTGTTCCGCGCCAGCCTGGCCAGGCCCGGCAACCTGGTGACCTGGCGTGACGAGCTGGAATTAGCGCAACGATATTTGTCGATTGAGCAATATCGTCTTGGCAACCGTCTACAGTTGGACTGGAGGGTGGGCACAATTCCAGAGGATTTGCCGATCCCGCAATTAACCTTGCAACCACTGTTGGAAAACGCTCTGATCTACGGCATCGCACCGCGCATCGAAGGCGGCGTGGTCAGGGTCGAAGCCGACTATAAAGAGGGAGAGTTCATATTGTGTATCAGCAATCCCTACGACGATGCCGCACCGCGGCAGGTGTCGGGCGGTACTCAATTGGCACTGGCAAATATCGGTGCCCGACTTACGGCACTTTTCGGGCCTCGCGCTAGTCTTAGCGTGGATCGCCGTGACGGTCGTCACTTCACCTGTCTACGCTATCCTTGTGCGAGACTCACGCAGGAATCCAGTGCAATATGAATGTCCTGATCGTTGATGACGAACCCCTGGCCCGCGAGCGCCTGAGCCGTTTGGTCGGCGAACTCGAGGGTTACAGTGTCCTGGAGCCCAGCGCCACCAATGGCGAAGAGGCATTGTCCCTGATCGAGAGCCTGAGGCCCGATGTGGTCCTGCTCGATATCCGCATGCCCGGTCTCGATGGCCTGCAAGTGGCTGCGCGGTTGTGCGAGCGCGAAGCACCGCCCGCCGTGGTGTTCTGCACCGCCCATGACGAGTTTGCCCTGGAAGCGTTCCAGGTCAGCGCCGTGGGTTACCTGGTCAAGCCGGTGCGCGCCGAGCACCTGCTCGAAGCGCTGAAGAAGGCCGAGCGTCCCAACCGCGTGCAACTGGCGGCCCTGACACGACCCGCCGCTGAATCCGGTGCCGGTCCGCGCAGTCATATCAGCGCCCGCACCCGCAAGGGCATCGAGCTGATTCCCCTGGACCAGGTGATCTACTTCATTGCCGACCATAAGTACGTGACCCTGCGCCACGAGGGTGGCGAAGTGCTGCTGGACGAGCCGTTGAAGGCCCTGGAAGACGAGTTCGGCGACCGCTTCGTGCGTATTCACCGCAACGCGCTGGTGGCCCGCGAACGCATCGAGCGCCTGCAACGTACGCCGTTGGGCCACTTCCAGCTGTTCCTCAAGGGCCTGGGCGGTGACGCGCTGATCGTCAGCCGACGCCATGTCGCCGGCGTGCGCAAGATGATGCAACAGCTTTAATCCGTGCCTTGCGCGTGGCGCAAGGTCGTCTACCCGGTATTTCCAGGCCAGGGAGGCCGCTTATTGGCTGATACAAGTCAAAGCGGGCCGGGCCGAGCTGTTATTATCTGCCGTATCTATTCAGTACGGATCGATCCATGTCTTCTCGCGAAATCCGCATCGCTACCCGTAAAAGTGCGCTGGCCCTGTGGCAGGCCGAATACGTCAAGGCCCGCCTGGAGCAGGCTCATCCCGGTTTGTCGGTGGTCCTGGTCCCCATGGTCAGTCGCGGCGACAAGCTGCTGGACTCGCCGCTGTCGAAAATCGGCGGCAAGGGCTTGTTCGTCAAGGAACTGGAAACCGCGCTGCTCGAGCACGAGGCCGATATCGCCGTGCATTCGATGAAAGACGTGCCGATGGATTTCCCCGAAGGCCTCGGCCTGTTCTGCATCTGCGAGCGCGAAGACCCGCGCGATGCCTTCGTTTCCAATACCTTCGCCAGTCTTGAGGATCTGCCGGCCGGCAGCGTGGTCGGCACTTCGAGCCTGCGCCGCCAGGCACAATTGCTGACCCGTCGGCCTGACCTGCAGATCCGCTTCCTGCGTGGCAACGTCAACACCCGCCTGGCCAAGCTGGACGCCGGCGAGTACGACGCGATCATCCTCGCCGCCGCCGGCCTGATCCGCCTCGGTTTTGAAGATCGCATCACCTCGGCCATCAGTGTCGAAGACAGCTTGCCGGCCGGTGGCCAGGGCGCGGTGGGTATCGAGTGCCGCAGCGCCGACACGGAAATCCATGCCCTGCTGGCGCCCCTGCACCATGCCGATACCGCCGTGCGGGTCACCGCCGAGCGCGCCTTGAATAAACATCTGAACGGCGGTTGCCAGGTGCCGATTGCCTGTTACGCCGTGCTCGAAGGCGAGCAGATCTGGCTGCGTGGGCTGGTCGGCGATCCCAAGGGCGGCCTGCTGCTCAGCGCCGATGCCCGGGCTCCGCAAGGTGATGCCCAGGCCCTCGGCGTGCAGGTCGCACAAGCGCTGCTGGCCCAAGGCGCGGACGCGATTCTCCAGGCCGTCTATGGCGAGGCTGGCGAAGAGTGAGTGGTTGGCGCCTGTTGTTGACCCGGCCGGCGTCAGAGTCGGCGGAGCTGGCGAGCGCCCTGGCCGCGGCCGGGATATTCAGCAGCAGCCTGCCGCTGCTGGAGATCGAACCCGTGCCCCTCGACGGTGCCGGGCGGACGATGATCTACGACCTGGCCCACTACAGTGCGGTGATCGTGGTCAGCAAGCCGGCGGCGCGCCTGGCTGTTGAGTTGGTGGACCAGTACTGGCCGCAGCCGCCGTTCCTGCCATGGTTCACGGTGGGTGCCGCGACTGCGGGGATCCTCGTCGATTACGGCCTCGAGGTTGATTATCCCGCCGAGGGCGACGACAGTGAGGCCTTGTTGGCGTTGCCGGCGTTGCAGCAGGCGCTGGCGTGCCCCGAGCCGCGGGTATTGATCCTGCGCGGAGAGGGCGGACGCGAGCTGCTGGCCGAGCGTTTGCGCGGCCAGGGTGCTAGTGTCGACTACCTTGAGTTGTACCGTCGGCTGTTGCCCGAGTATGCCGAGGGCTTCCTGGCCCAGCGCGTCGCGGCGGAACGCCTGAACGCCCTGGTGGTCAGCAGTGGGCAGGGTTTTGAACACCTGCTCCAGTTGGCGGCGACGGCCTGGCCGGAACTGGCGCGCCTGCCGTTGTTTGTTCCAAGCCCGCGGGTGGCCGAAATGGCCCGCGCCGCAGGGGCCCAACATGTGGTGGATTGTCGTGGTGCCAGTGCCACGGCTTTGCTAGCGGCGTTGCGGGAGCATCCCGTACCCGCTCTCTAGAATGCAAAGGATGGACACGTGAGCGAAACAGCCTTGCCGAAAGAAGAAGCCCAGCCGGTGGTCGATACCCCGGTTCAACCGCCGGTGGCGCCCGTGGCGCGTCGTGGCAATGGCCTGGCGCTCCTCGCCCTGTTGCTCGGCGCCGCCGGCGCGGCGGCGGGTGGCTGGGGTGTCTGGCAGGTGCGCAACCTGCAAGCCAACCATCAGCAGCAGAGCGGACAACTGCAAGACCTGGGCAGCCAGGCGCAGTCCCTCAAGCTGACCGAACAGCAACTGGCCGCGCGCCTGGATCAGTTGCCGGGTGCCGGTGAACTGGAGGAGCGTCGTCGCCTGGTGACGCAGTTGCAGGGCGATCAGCAGCGTCTGAACCAGAAGCTGGAAAGCGTGCTGGGTGCCAGCCGCAAGGACTGGCGCCTGGCCGAGGCCGAGCATTTGCTGCGCCTGGCGAGCCTGCGCTTGTCGGCGTTGCAGGACATCACCAGTGCCCTGGCCCTGGTGCAGGGCGCCGACGATATCCTGCGTGAACAGAACGATCCGGGTTCCTTTGCCGCCCGCGAGCAGGTGGCCAGGAGCCTGGCCGCGCTGCGCAGCACCGAGCAGCCGGACCGTACCGGCCTGTTCCTGCAACTGGGCGCCCTGCGCGACCAGTTGCCCCTGCTCAACGAGTTGGCGCCGGAGTACAAGGATCGCGGCGACTCCCTGCTCGGCCTGACCGCCGACGGCGATGGCGCCAGCCGCTGGGCCCTGTGGTGGGATGAGATCTCGCGTTATATCCGCATCGACTTCAATGCCAACAAGAACATCCGGCCGTTGCTCGCCGGGCAGAGCCTGGCGCAGGTCCGCCTGGCCCTCGGCCTGGCCCTGGAACAGGCCCAGTGGGCCGCCTTGAATGGTCAGGCCGGGGTCTACACCCAGGCCTTGACCGAGGCCCGGGACGTGCTGACCGGTAGCTTCAACCCGGACAATCCACAGAGCAAGGTCATGCTCGAGCGCCTGGCCGAGCTGAGCAAACAGCCGGTGACCGTGGTCACGCCTGATCTGGCCGGAACCCTGGCGGCGGTGCAGGCCTATCTCGAGCGGCGACATGTCGAGATCGAGACCCCGGTCAGCCCGAGCGTGACCCCGGTCGAGGGGACCAGCCCATGAAGCGCTTCCTCCTGATCCTGGTACTGGTCGCCGCCATTGCGGCGGGCCTCGGCTATGCGATCTCGCGGCACGCGGGTTACGTCCTGATCGCCTATGACAGCTTCCGTTACGAATCGAGCCTGTGGGCCTTCCTGGTCGTGCTGCTGCTGGCATGGCTGGTGCTGTGGCTGGTGAAATTCCTGGTGGGGTTGGTGACCACCTCGGGCTCCGTGGCCAATCCCTGGTCCCGGCGCAATCGCAGCCGGCGCACCCAGGTGGCCATCGAGCAAGGCCAGATGGACCTGGCCGAGGGCCGCTGGGCCAGTGCCCAGCGCCATTTGCAACGGGCCGCTGAGGCCGAACGCCAGCCGCTGCTGTACTACCTCGGCGCGGCCCGGGCGGCCAACGAACAAGGCAAGCACGAGGAGTGCGACAGCCTGCTGGAGCGCGCCCTCGACCGCCAGCCCCAGGCCGAGTTGGCGATTGCCCTCAGTCACGCGCAGTTGCAAGTGGACCGTGGCGACAGCGAGGGGGCTTTGAATACCCTGCAGGCCATGCACGAGCGTCATCCCCATAGCATCCAGGTCCTGCGTCAGTTGCAGCGCCTGTATCAGCAACGTGGCGACTGGTCGGCGTTGATCCGTCTGTTGCCGGAGTTGCGCAAGGACAAGGTGCTGGCCAAGGCTGAACTGGCCGAGTTGGAACGCCGTGCCTGGGGTGAGAACCTGAGCCTGGCGGCCCAGCGTGAGGACGGCGAAGCGGGCCTGCAGGCGCTGGAGCGGGCCTGGCAGCAATTGAGCTCGGCCCAGCGCCAGGAGCCGCCATTGGTGTTGGCCTATGCCGAGCAACTGCGACAGCTCGGTGCCGACGCCGAGGCCGAAGAAACCCTGCGCGCGGCGCTCAAGCGCCAGTACGACAGCCATCTGGCGCGTCTGTACGGCTTGTTGCGCGGACGTGACCCGGCCCGACAGCTGCAGACTGCCGAAGGCTGGTTGAAAGACCATCCCGAGGATGCCAGCCTGTTGCTGACGCTGGGACGCCTGAGCCTGCAAAACAGTCTGTGGGGCAAGGCCCGCGACTACCTGGAAAGCAGCCTGCGGGTGCAGCGCCACCCTGAAGCCTGCGCGGAGCTGGCGCGACTGCTGGCCCAACTCGGTGATACCGAGCGCAGCAACCAGTTGTTCCAGGAGGGCCTGGGTCTGTTGGACAAGCGTCTGCTGGCCTCGCCACTACCGGTGTGAGGTGGCCTGGAAGACGGGATGCGGCTTCAGGCATCCCGTCTTTGCGTGTCAGGATGCTTCCCTTGCCGTGACGAAGTCTGATTCCTACTTCTGAATTAATGGTTTCATAGGATGTCCGTCGGTAATTCCTTACAGGCTTAAGGAATTGTCTGCTCTGGCTCGCCTTGAAAGGGCCAAGGGCTTTCCTCTACCGTAACTGCCTGTCTCTCCTGTTACGGATAAGCCATGTTCTTGGCCCGCTCACGTTCTCTGTTCTCCCTGGCCTTGTTGACAGGTGCCCTGGTCATGGGGGCGTCGCTGTACCTGGAGCGTGTGACCGGGCTGGAGCCTTGCTCGCTGTGCATCGTCCAGCGCTTTTTCCTCGCCGGGTTCTGCCTGGTCAGCCTGGTGGCGGTGTTGCACGGCCCGGGTCGTATCGGCCGCTGGGTCTATGGCGGCCTCGACCTGTTGCTGGCCCTCGCCGGTGCCGCCACGGCGGCGCGGCAGGTCCTGTTGCAGCGGGTGCCGGCCGAGCAACTGATGATCTGCCAGCCTGACCTGCATTGCCTGATCCAGCAGGTACCCACCCTCCAGGCGTTCAAGTTGATGTTCCGGGCCACGGCCGAATGCGCGGAGATCCAGTGGACCCTCTTCGACCTGAGCATTCCCGAGTGGAGCCTGCTGGCTTTCGTGGGTATGAGCCTGCTGATGATCTATCAGCTGGTGGGGCCGGATTCGGTGTCGGGCGGGGCGTAAAAGTAACCGGCAGTCGTGCCTCGGATTAAACACTTGTATGAACTTTCTCTCCTGCGTACCTTGAAGCAGGTGTCGAGCGGGCATAATCTGGCCCGCATCGCGTTATCGCAATCAGCTTGTTCTGTTTGGCCAAGTCAGGAGCCTCGATGTGTCCGAGGCGTCGGTCGGCATGACCCAGAAGGGAAGAGATCACCATGCTCGAAAGTTGTCGGAATGCTCAGGAACGCTGGGGTGGAGTGCATCTGCTGATCGATCGCTGGCTCAAGGAGCGTCACGAGCTCGTGGGGGCCTACGATGCCCTCGGTGCCGAGCCGGGTGCACTGGCGCAGAACCCCAAGCCCTTGCAGGAGTTCTGCGGTCTGCTGGTTGACTATGTGTCGGCCGGCCACTTCGAGATCTACGAGCAGTTGACCGGCGAGGCCAAGGCCTTTGGCGACAAGCGTGGCCTGGAGCTGGCGGAGACGATCTACCCGCGTATCGATGTGATTACCGAGAAGCTGCTGGCCTTCAACGATCTGTGCGATGAAGGCGAGTGTGTGGCGCATAAATTCCAGGAACTGGGCGGCTTGCTGCACGAGCGCTTCGAGCTGGAGGATTGCCTGATCGAAGTGCTGCATACCGCGCACAAGGAAAAGGCTGAAGCCCAGGCCTGATCCCAATGGCTACACATGAAAACGGTGCGCTCAGGCGCACCGTTTTTCGTTCTGGTGCCAGCGTCAGCTGGCCACGCCGAGCAGCTCGATTTCGAACACCAGCGGTGTGTACGGCGCGATCAGATCGCCGGCACCGTCGGCGCCATACGCTTGTGCCGAGGGCAGTACCAGGCGCCATTTCGCACCGACAGGCATCTGGGGCAGGGCGCTGCGCCAGCCATTGATCACACTGTCCAGGCGGAACCATTGTGGCTGTCGGTTCTGATCGAACACCGTGCCGTTGGGCAGACGTCCGACATAGCGCACCTGGACCTTGCCGTTGGCCGCGACTTTTTCTCCGCTGCCAGGCGTCAGTTCCGTCATCAGGATGCCGTCGGCCAATTCGTGGACGCCGGGCTTGGCCTTTTCTTCAGTGAGGAATTTTCGCTCGGCTTCCAGCGCGATTTCGCTCTGGGGTTTGGCCGCTTCCTGAGCGACCTGGGCATCATGCGCGGCGAGAATCTGCTGGATGCGTTCGTCCTTCAAGGCCAGCGGCTTGCCCTGGTAGGCCTGCTTCAAACCGTCGAGCAGGGCCTTGATCTGCAGGTCCGGAGCATCCTGGCGCAGACGCTCGCCGAGGCTGGCGCCGAGGCTGTAGGCCAGGTCGTGGGCGTCATCGTTCGCGACCTCTGGCGCGGCGTGCGCAAGCGACCAGAACACACACAGTGACAGCAGAAAATAACGCGGCATAAGCACTCTCCGACCTCAGGTTCGGAGGATTATGCCAGTGCTCTGGATGAGTTGTTGAAGAAGCATTTTTCAAGGCATGCAACGCGGGCCCTTCGATACTGTCAACATGCCCTAGCGGCGGTAGTCCCAGAGGGCTAGTATGAGCCGCATTCACATCAGTCAGGAGGTACACCATGTCGGCCACCAAGAAGCCCGTAAATACTCCGTTGCATCTGCTCCAACAGTTGTCGGGCAGCCTGCTCGAACATCTGGAAACTGCTTGCACCCAGGCCCTGGCTGATGCTGAAAAACTGCTCGCCAAACTGGAAAAACAACGCGGTAAAGCCCAGGAAAAACTGCACAAGGCGCGGACCAAATTGCAGGACTCGGCCACTGCCGGAAAAGCCAAGGCACAAGCCAAGGCCAAGAGCGCGGTCGGTGAGCTCGAAGAGTTGCTGGACAAGCTGAAAGCCAGCCAGTCGGACACCCGTGGCTACATCCTGCAACTCAAGCGCGATGCCCAGGAAAGCCTGAAACTGGCCCAGGGTGTTGGCCGTGTGAAAGAGGCTGTCACCAAGGCACTGTCGACTCGTGCTGCCAAACCTGCCGCGGCTAAACCCGCTGCCGCCAAACCTGCTGCCGCCAAACCGGTTGTCGCCAAGCCTGCTGCAAAAGTGGCTGCTGCCAAGCCTGCTGCAAAAGCTGCTGCCGCTAAGCCAGTTGCTGCCAAGCCCGCTGCAAAAGTGGCTGCCGCTAAACCAGCCGCTGCCAAGCCCGCTGCAAAAGCTGTAGCTGCCAAACCGGCCGCCGCCAAGCCAGCTGCAAAAGCTGCTGCCGCTAAACCTGCCGCCGCCAAGCCCGCTGCAAAAGTGGCTGCTGCCAAACCAGCCGCTGCCAAGCCCGCTGCAAAAGCTGTAGCTGCCAAACCGGCTGCCGCCAAGCCAGCTGCAAAAGCTGCTGCCGCTAAACCGGCCGCTGCCAAGCCTGCTGCAAAAGTTGTTGCCGCTAAACCAGCCGCTGCCAAGCCTGCTGCAAAAGCTGTTGCCGCTAAACCAGCCGCTGCCAAGCCTGCTGCAAAAGCTGTTGCCGCTAAACCAGCCGCTGCCAAGCCCGCTGCAAAAGCCGTGGCTGCCAAACCGGCCGCAAAGCCTGCTGTCACCGCCGCCAAGCCAGCCGTAGCAGCCAAGCCGGCGGCACCTGCATCGGTCGCGCCCGCCAGCGTCGCCGCAGCCGCACCGGCTGCTCCAGCGCCAGCCGCGCCTGCTGCCGTAACCCCGACCAGCGCTTCCTAAGCCTGGTTCACCGCGACGCGCAGCTGCTGCAGCGCGTCGCTATTCAGGCTTGTGGCCTGGGCGGTCACCGCCTCCAGCCACGTGTCCAGATCTTCCGCGCCGACCTCGGGCCAATCCCGAGCCAACGCTTCCAGTCGCTGCAATAGCTGCTGCTCGGCGGCCAGTTCCAACGCCTTGACCTGATCCCTCAGCACTTTCAACTCGACGTCCTCCAAGGCCGCCGTGCGCCATTGCGTGCGCAACTGCCGCAGTGGCTGCACCACCTGGTCGTGCCAGGGCTCGGCGAGAGCCTGCAATTGCCCCGCGCGTTCGGCCTCGCAGCGCACTCCGCGTCGGCCCAGCCAGGCCGCGCAGAGCAGCAGGCAGACATTCGCCCCCTGGGCCTGGAGCGCCAGGCAGGTTTGTTCCACGCCGGGCTTGGCGTAAGTGTTCAGGGAAAACGTCCACAGGTCAGCATGCATGGTGAGATCCGCGCCAGTTGCGAGGGAAGCTGGTAGACTCCGCCGCCATTATGATTCGACTTCAGAACCTGACTTTACAGCGTGGCCCGCAACGTCTGCTAGAAGACGCCGAGCTGACCCTGCACGCCGGCCATAAAGCCGGCCTGATCGGTGCCAACGGTGCCGGCAAATCCAGCCTGTTCGCCCTGCTGCGGGGCGAGCTGCATCCGGACTCGGGTGATTGCTTCCTGCCGGCCGATTGGCGTATCGCCCACATGCGCCAGGAGGTCGACACCCTCGAACGCCTGGCGGTCGACTACGTGCTCGATGGTGACGTGCGCCTGCGCCAGGTGCAACACGACCTGGCGGCGGCCGAGGCGGCCCATGACGGCGCCGCCCAGGCCCGTCTGCACTCGGAGCTCGACAGCGCTGACGGTTACACCGCCGATGCCCGCGCGCGCAAGCTGCTGGCCGGCCTGGGCTTCACCAACGACCAGATGGACCATCAGGTCTCGGCATTCTCCGGTGGCTGGCGGATGCGCCTGAACCTGGCGCAGGCGCTGATGTGCCCGTCGGACCTGTTGCTGCTCGACGAGCCGACCAACCACCTGGACCTCGACGCGATCATCTGGCTGGAAGACTGGCTCAAGAGTTACCCCGGTACCTTGCTGCTGATCTCCCACGACCGTGATTTCCTCGATGAAGTGGTCGATCACGTGGCCCATGTCGACCAGCGCAAGATCACCCTCTACCGGGGTGGCTACACCGCGTTCGAGCGTGCCCGTGCCGAGCGTCTGGCCCAGCAGCAACAGGCCTACGAGAAGCAGCAGGCGCAGCGTGCGCACATGGAAAGCTACATCGCCCGCTTCAAGGCCCAGGCCACCAAGGCCCGCCAGGCCCAGAGCCGGATCAAGGCCCTGGAGCGGATGGAAGAGCTGTCCGCGGCCCACGTCGATTCGCCGTTCGACTTTGTCTTCCGCGAATCGCATAAGATTTCCAGCCCGCTGCTCGACCTGTCCGACGCACGCCTGGGTTATGGCGACAAGACCGTCCTGGAGAAGGTCAAGCTGCAACTGACCCCGGGTGCCCGGATCGGCCTGCTCGGCCCCAACGGCGCGGGCAAGTCGACGCTGATCAAGAACCTCGCCGGCGAGCTGTCGCCGTTGGCGGGGCGCATGACCCGTGGTGAAAACACCGTGGTCGGCTACTTTGCCCAGCACCAGCTCGACTCGCTGGACTCCAAGGCCAGCCCGTTGCTGCATCTGCAACGCCTGGCGCCGACCGAGCGCGAGCAGACCCTGCGCGACTTCCTCGGCGGTTTCGACTTCCGTGGCGCGCGCATCGACGAGCCGGTGCTGAACTTCTCCGGTGGCGAAAAGGCCCGCCTGGCGTTGGCCTTGATCGCCTGGGAGCGGCCGAACCTGTTGCTGCTCGACGAACCGACCAACCACCTCGACCTGGAAATGCGCCTGGCGCTGACCATGGCCTTGCAGGAGTTCAGCGGTGCGGTGCTGGTGGTTTCCCACGACCGTCACCTGCTCAAGAGCACCACGGATAATTTCTACCTGGTGGCGGACGGCAAGGTCGAAGAGTTCGACGGCGACCTGGAAGACTACGCTCGCTGGCTGGTGGAGTATCGCCAGCGCAATGCGCCGGTGAGCAATACGCCAGTCAATGCCGACAAGACCGACAAGAAAGCCCAGCGCCAGCAGGCCGCCGCGTTGCGTCAGCAACTGGCCCCGCACAAGCGTGAAGCCGACAAGCTCGAAGCCGAGTTGGGCAAGCTGCACGAGAAGCTGGCGAAGATCGAAGCGAGCCTGGGTGACAGCGCGGTCTACGAGGCGGCGCGCAAGGATGAGCTGCGTGATCTGCTGGCCGAACAGGCCAAGTTGAAAGTGCGCGAGTCCCAGCTGGAAGAGGCGTGGATGGAAGCCCTGGAGCTGCTGGAAAGCATGCAGGCGGAGCTGGAAGCGTTGTCCTGAGCGACAAAAAACGATAGTCAATTTCACGCCCACGGATTAGCTTAGAGGTTTGTAACAACTCTCTATCCGAGGTGCGTGATGCTGCTTGAGACATGGCTGGCCTTTTTTGCCGCGTGCTGGGTAATCAGCCTATCCCCGGGTGCCGGCGCCATCGCCTCGATGTCCAGCGGCCTGCAATACGGTTTCCTGCGTGGCTACTGGAATGCCCTCGGCCTGCAGCTGGGCCTGGCGGCGCAGATCGCGGTGATTGCCGCGGGCGTCGGGGCGATCCTGGCAGCCTCTTCCTCGGCTTTCTACGCCATCAAATGGTTCGGCGTGGTCTACCTGGTGTACCTGGCGGTCAAGCAGTGGCGCGCGTTGCCCAGCAATATGGCCGAAGAGTCGACGATTCGCCCGGTGGGCAAGCCGCTGACCTTGATGTTCCGCGGTTTCCTGGTGAACGTCAGCAACCCCAAGGCCCTGGTGTTCATGCTGGCGGTGCTGCCGCAGTTCATCGATCCCCATGCACCGCTGGTGCATCAGTACCTGATCCTTGGCGTGACCATGATCGCCGTCGACATGATCGTCATGGCCGGTTACACGGGCCTGGCGGCCAAGGTCCTGCGCCTGTTGCGCACGCCCAAGCAGCAGCGCCGGATGAACCGTACCTTTGCTGGCTTGTTCGTGGGGGCGGCGGGTTTTCTGGCGACCTTGCACAAGGCGACCACCTGAAGCTCATCGTTGCCTGAGCGGACGCCTTCGCGAGCAAGCTCTGCTCCCACAGGTTTTGTGTCGACCCCGGAATCCGGGGACACCCTGTCCTCTGTGGGAGCGGAGCTTGTCGAGATGCCGCACCGCCGCGAAGGGGGCGACTCGGTCCCGGATCAGTGCAGAACCCGGGGCGCCTCATCCGGCGGCAGGTTGTTGCGCAGCGGCGGCGCTGCCCCCGGGCCCATGTCCGGTCCACCCAGTTGCAGGCTCAACTGCCGCGCCACATCCTCGCCCAGGGCCTTGGACACATCGCGGATCACCCGTGGACGGTTCAGCGACACGTGGACATCCCGGCTGTTGACCAGCTTGGTGTCCTGGCCTTCGCCCATGGCGGTGAACGCCGAGGTGATCTCGTAGGTGCGGGTATTGATCAGGCTGAAATCGCCCACCAGGGTCAGCCCCAGCACTGCCGAGTAACTGTTGGTATTGGCCAGCTCGTTGATGTCCTGGGTGAAGTCGATGTCCGACACTGTGCCGAACAGCACGTAGTCGGCACCCTTGAAGCTGCCGCCCTTGATCCGCTTGATGACGTCGTAGACATCGCCCTTGGAACTGGCGGTATAAGGCGTGCCCTGGATCAGCTGGAACATCCCGCTGCGCAGGATCTCGCCCTTGATATCGCCGGTGAAGCGGCGCAGCTCGCCCTGCTCGATATAGCTGTTGCGGCTTTCGTACTCGTCATAGCTCGACGAGCCGTTGGCGCCGTAATAACTTTCCTGGTGATTGTCCCGCGCCGAAATAGTGTGGATGTACTGCTCCACTTGCGCCTGGTACGCCAGGTCCGCCACCGCCACCTTGGGCGCGGCCTGGACGCCAAAGGCGCAGACCAGGCCGATCATGCCAATCCATGCACGCATTGTTCAACGCTCCGTGGTTTTGCGGATCTCTTTTTCGTCCATCCATTCGGCCAGGCCGCTTTCGACGTCGATCAGTTGCAGGCTGAACTTGTAGAACACGTCCTTGTAGTCGCTGCTGCGCTTGACGATCGAGCTGATCGAACCTTCCAGGCGGTACTTGGCGGCGATCATGTTACCGGTCTTGCTGACGGTGCTCTTCTTGTACAGGCCGCTCTGGTTCTGCAGCTTCAACTGGTCGACCTGGCTCTGCATCTCGGTGTTGTCGCTGGCGAAACGGGCGGTGCCGCTCTTCATCAGCTGGGTCTTGATCGAAGTGGTGATCTCGCGGGTATCGATGTACTCGCTGGTCTTGTTCTTCACATCGTAGACCTGCACCACCGGACGCCCTTGCAAGACACCGGACTGGGCCAGGGAGCGGGTCATGGACTCGGCGATCATCTGCAGGTCGGTGGAGCCGAACTCGTTGGTCACCAGTTCCACGGCCTTGGTATCGCCGTAGCTGATGTTTCCGCCGCCCAGTACGGGCGAGGTGTTGTTGGCGCAGCCGCTGGCCAGCAGGGCGACGACGGCGAGGAGGGACAGGCGTGCAAACATGGACTGATTCTCTTCAAAAGGACGCGAGAGGGCGGCGTCGACTCAGGGGGTTTTGACTTCAAGACGGAAATCGGTGGCCTTGGGCGTCGGGGCGATGGCCTGCAGGAAGGTGCTTTGGGCGCCATACAGGTTCAGGGTCTTCCAGACTTCGTCGTCACTCACCGGGAAACCGTCGTTGCCCAACCAGGCAAAGCGGTAATACATCATTTTGTTCTTGGTGCGGGTGTTGCTCAGCTGCACCTTGACGGTCAGGAAGCCGTTTTCCCGGGCGACGCGGATGGCACCGACCTCGATGTTCTCCATTTCGCCCATGGCGACGATCTTGCTCGCCGCGCTACCGGGGGCCGGTGGTGGCGGCGGCGGGGTGACGCACCCGGCCAGCAGGGCCAGGGCGACGGCAACAGTCAGTTTGAAACGCATGCACGAGACTCCTTTCTTCAAGGTTGTTTGAGGCTGGCCACGGCCGTTGGCCCGGCATCCGCCAGCTGTTGCGTGGCGACGCCGCTGGTGAACACCTGGTTGCCGACGGCGCGCAGGCTGATGACCTGATAGCGTCGGTCGACGGTGAAGGCCACGCGGGAACCGCCCAGGGCGTTGGGCAGGGTCACCTGGTGCTCACCCTTTTTCAGGCGCAGGCGTAGCACCTGGGTGGTGTCCGGCAGGGTCCGCCAGGTGCGGGTGTCGGCGCCTTCTAGGACCGCGGAAGTGATGCCCACGGCCAGGCCGGCCAGCGGATTGGTCTTGTTCAGCTTGGCCTGCGCGGCGCCGCGGCTGATGGCCCGCACGCTGGTGCGCAGGATGATCCCCGGCATGTCGTCACGCAGGGCGCGACGGGACATGGCGGTGGTGCTGTTGAGCAGGGTCAGGTTCTGCGGCTGGCCGTCGACGCCGATCTGGGCGAAGGTGGCCGTCGAGGTGTCGGCCTGGATGACCGGGAACGACAGCGGGGTAATGACCAGATGCTGGTCGATCGGCAGCGGCAACGGGATGCTGATGGAGGCGCGGGACGGCGCCAGGCCGCTCTGCACCACGATCAGGATGTCGCTGTCGTCATCCTTGCCGGCGGGCTTGTCGAGATTGACCAGTGACTGCTCCAGCAGCGGCGTGTTCGGGCGCAGTTCGATGGCCTGGCGATAACCGGGGGCGGCGAGATCTTTCTCGCCGATGGCTTCGTAGACGAACCCGGCCAGGTAATGGCTGAACGCGCTCTGGTAGCTGTTCTTCAGGCCGACCACTTCCGGTGCGTCGAGGCTGGCCACCGGATAGCCCTGGAGGTCCTTGTACTGGGTCTTGATGCCCTGTTGGTCGGCCTCGGTTTCGCTCTTGAGGTATTGCTTGTCGCGCAGATCGGCGATCACCGCTTCGCGCTCATGGGTTTTCTTGATCGCGATACGGGCGCCGTCGAAGTCGTTCAGGGCCAGCTGGTTCAGGGCCATCTGCGTGGTCAGCATGACCTTTTCGTAGTCGTAGCCTTCGTAGCGGCGGACCTTGTCGTTGATCAGGAAACTGCCGAACTGGGCGAGGTACCTGGCGCTGTCCAGTTTGACCGCGTCTTCCCACTGACCCACCATCTGGTCGGCGCTGCCCCAGGCTTTCTGGCTTCCGGCCAGGTCGCCCTTGGCTTGCAGCAACTCGCCTTTTTCGAAGAAATACAGCAGGTCCTTGTCGGCATCGCCGTTGTTCTTTTCCAGCAGGGCCAACGCCCCGTCAACATTGCCCGAGGCCAGTTGCTGGTTGGTTTGCGCCAGTTCGGTGTCGTAGCTGCGCATCATCGAACAGCCGGACAGCAAGGTCGCGGCGCCGAGGGCGAACGAGAGGAGGGCACGGGATGCCATGGAATCTTCCCTGATGAAAAAATCAGCCGAGCATGCTGGTCGGGCTGAGATGGACCCATTGAGAGGGAAAGCGGCTACCCTGCCAATTCCTCATTAAACGAGGAGCTTTTAATGCCATATCGCAATAACGAAGGCAGGGCAGTATAACCATGGCTATTGGCTATGTAATGGCTTTTTAGCGTCATCCGGGCAGGAGGAAGACCTGGTTGCCGATGACCCGCAGGCTCACCACCTGGAAGGGATGTTCGATATTCAGGCTGACCGGCACCGCGCCTTTGACACCTGGCAGCAGCAATTTGTGCGCGCCGGGCTTGAGGCGCAGGCGCGCGACCTGGGTGTTGTCCGGCAGGGTGCGCCAGGTGCGGGTGTCGGAGTCACCGGTGAAGCCCTGGTAAACCGACGATGCCTTGTCCGGTTTGCGTTTGTTCTCCTTGGCTTGCAGTTCGGCATTGAAGCGCACGCTCGCAAGGGCGAAGTTGATGATCGCGGGCATGTCGTCGTGCAAGGTGCGCAATGACATGTGGGTCGTGCTGTTGAGCAGGGTCAGCGACTGTGGTTTGCCATCCACGCTGATCTGCTTGAGGGGCGCGGTCGACTTGTCGGCTACCAGCACCGGAAAAGGCTGGTTCACGGTGATCGCCTGGCCGTCCTCGGTTTGCACCTGGATGGGCACGCGCAGCGAAACGAGCGCCGGGGCCAGGCCGGTCTGGACGACGATCAGCACGTCGCTGTCAGGAGAGGTGTCGGCGGGTTTGCCCAGGTTGGCCAGGGCTTTTTCCAGCAGCGGTGTATTGGGCCGCAACTCGATGGCCTGGCGGTAACCCGGCGCGGCGAGGTCGCGCTCGCCCAGGGCTTCGTAGACGAAGCCGGCGAGGTAATGGCTGAACGCACTCTGGTAGCCGTTTTTCAGGGCAATGACCTGCGGCGAGTCGAGGGTGGTCACCGGGTAACCCTGCAGGTCCTTGTAGCGCAGCTTGATGCCTTTGGCCTTGGCCTGGTCTTCGACCGCCAGGTATTGCTTGTCGCGCGCTGTGGCGATCAGGGCTTCGCGTTCGTGGCTTTTCTTGATATCGACGCGGGCGCCGTCGAAGTCGTTCCGGGCCAGCTGGTTGAGGGCCATTTGCGTGGTCAGCATGACCTTCTCGTAGTCATAGCCCTCGTAGCGATGAAACTTGTCGCCGATGAGTCCGATGCCGAGGATCTGGTCGAGCCCCAGGTTCTTCAGGGTGGCGACGACCTGCGTCCCTTCTTCGTACTGGGACACCCGCTGGTCCGCGATGCGCCAGGCGTCCTGGCTGCGGGACAGATCGCCCTTGGCCCGCAGCAGTTCACCTTTTTCCAGGTAATAGAGCAGGTCCTTGTCGTCCCAGGGGTTGTGTCGCTCGAGCAACTGCAGCGCGCCATCGACGTTGCCCGAGATCAGCTGCTCGTTGGTGGCCTGGAGTTCCTGGTCGTAGTTGTGCAGCAGCCCGCAGCCGCCCAGGAGCAATGCACAGGACAGCAGTGTGAGTAAGAGGCGCGAGGGCATGGCGTGTCGGTCCTTTCCTTGGCTGACGGGCAGTGGGACTTGAGGGCGGGGATTATGCACAAAGCCATGGTCGAGATGGCATTCTCATGGCCATCTCGATACATGACCCAGAGCAAAACATTGAGGAATCGGACCGATCAGGGTTGAGCCAAACGTATTGAGAGGGAACAATGTGTTACTTCGCATTTAGATTTAGGCTTTCCATGACTTTTCCCTCTCGTTTCCTCGCGTGGCTGATGCTGCCGCTGTTCGCTCTCTGCAGCTTCAACCTGTTGGCCGAAACAGCGGAGGGCGCACCCCAGGCCCTGCATCTGCTGGACTATATCGGCGCCGATTACCCGCCCACGGTGCACGCGGGCCAGGTGGTCGATGATGGCGAATATCGTGAGCAGCTGGAATTTATCAAGGTCCTGCAAGGGCTGGTCGCCGCGTTGCCGGCCAAGCCGGAACAGGCTGAGCTGGTTCAGGGTATCGAGGGTTTGCAGGCGGCCGTGACGGCTCGGGAGGAGGGTGAACGCGTTGCCCGCCAGGCCCGGCAACTGGGGGCGAAGCTGGCCGTGGCCTATGAAGTCAGCCAGGCACCGATCATCACCCCGGACCCGACTCGTGGTGCGCCGCTGTATGCCCAGCATTGTTCGGTGTGTCACGGCGAGGCAGGGGCGGGCGACGGTCCGGCCGGTGTCGGCCTGACACCGCCACCCGCCAACCTGCGCGATGCCGCGCGGCTGGATAGGTTGAGCCTCTACGCGATCTACACCACCCTCGGCCTGGGTGTCGAAGGCACCGATATGCCGGCGTTCGCCGACCAGTTGGATGAGCGTCAGCGTTGGGACCTGGCGACTTACATTGCCGGATTCAGTGCCGCTCCTGCCGCCGCCAACGACGGGAAAACCTACAACCTGGCCGACCTGGCCCGTTCGACGCCGGCTGAAGTACAGGCCGCCGAAGGCCCGGCCGCCGCCGTCGCCTTCCGTGCCCAGCGCGCCCAGCCGCCCCAGGTCAAGCGCGGTCCGGGGCAATTGCTCGACTACACCGCGACGACCCTGGACAAGAGCCTCGCGGCCTACCGCGCCGGCGAGCATGAACAAGCCTACGACCTGTCCGTTGCCGCTTACCTGGAAGGCTTCGAGCTGGTGGAAAGCTCCCTGGACAACGTCAATGCCACGGTGCGCAAGGACACCGAGAAGTCGCTGATGGCCTATCGGCAATCGTTGCAGGATGGCTTGCCGATGGAGCAGGTCGAGCAGCGACTGAGTGTGGCCAAGGGCAAGCTCAAGGAGTCCGCCGATCTGCTGGGCAATGATGGCCTGAGTCAGTCGCTGAGCTTTATCTCCGGGTTGCTGATTCTGCTGCGCGAAGGCCTGGAAGCGATCCTGGTCCTGGCGGCGGTGCTGGCTTTCCTGCGCAATACCGGCCAGCAGTCGGCGGTGCGCAGCGTACATGTCGGCTGGGGTCTGGCGCTGGTCGCCGGGTTGCTGACCTGGGCGGCGGCGGCTCACCTGATCGATGTCAGTGGCGCCCAGCGTGAATTGCTTGAAGGCTTCACGGCTTTGTTTGCCAGCGTCATGGTGCTCTGGCTCGGGGTCTGGATGCATGACCGCCGGCACGCGGCGGCCTGGCAGGACTACATCAAGAGCAGCCTGGTCAGTGGTGGCGGGCGCTTCGGCTTTGCACTGCTGGCGTTCTTCTCGGTGTACCGGGAATTGTTCGAAGTCATCCTGTTCTATGAAACCCTCTGGTTGCAGGCGGGGCCGGCGGGACATAACGCCGTGCTGGCCGGTGCCGGCACCGCGCTGGTGCTGCTGATCGGCCTGGCCTGGGTGATCCTGCGCGGTTCGGCGAAGCTGCCGCTGGCGTTGTTTTTCGGGATCAATGCCGGGTTGCTGTGCGCCTTGTCGGTGGTGTTTGCCGGGCACGGGGTCAAGGCGTTGCAGGAAGCCGGGATCTTCGGTACGCGGCCGGTGGCGTTCTTTGAATTCGACTGGTTGGGGATTCATGCCGATGCCTACTCGCTGGGGGCGCAGGCTTTGGCGTTGCTGGCGATTGGGGTGCTGTACAGCCGCAGCCGGTTGGCGGAAAAGCGTCGGGTCCAGGCGGCCTGATAATGCGGGTTTGCCGGCGAAGACGTTCGTATGAGCGGCGCAAGATTCGAGGGACTCTTCGCGGGCAAGCCCTGCTCCTACAGTGTTGTGTGATACGCAAAATCGATGAACGACGGCGTACTGTAGGAGCAGGGCTTGCCCGCGAAGGCGTTCGGATGGGCACCGCAAGGCTCAAGGGCCTCATCGCTGGCAAGCCAGCTCCCACAGGGGCCGCGTGAACCTACAGGGAGCGCGTTCGACGTTCCCTGGTTTCTGGCGTTAAATGTCTACAGCTTTGGCATTCATTGTCAGCGGATTTTCCCGCCATAGCCCCTAATCTTTGCAGATCGACTCTGGAAGGTTGGCCCCATGGACTTCGTGCCTTACGCGGTACCGTTTTTCATTGCATTGATCGTCATCGAGCTGCTCGCCGATCGCTGGCGTGGCGTGAGCAACTATCGCATGGCGGATGCCATCAACAGCATGAGCACCGGCGTGCTGTCGACCACCACCGGGCTGTTGACCAAGGGGGTCGGGATCCTCACCTACGCCTTTGCGCTGCAGCACCTGGCGC
Source organism: Pseudomonas gingeri (assembly GCF_013385425.1). Classification (GTDB taxonomy): domain Bacteria; phylum Pseudomonadota; class Gammaproteobacteria; order Pseudomonadales; family Pseudomonadaceae; genus Aquipseudomonas; species Aquipseudomonas gingeri_D. The sequence goes on from NZ_JACAQA010000009.1 coordinate 151,961, forward strand.
TGTTCGAGCTGTCCGCGCAAAAGCCCTGGGTCTGGGTGTTCGCCTTTGTCGCCTACGACTTCTGCTACTACTGGCTGCACCGTATGGGGCACGAGCGCAATATCCTCTGGGCCGCCCACTCGGTGCATCACCAGAGCGAGGACTACAACCTCAGCACCGCCCTGCGCCAGACCAGCACCGGCTTCCTCCTGAGCTGGATCTTCTATCTGCCGCTGGCCGTGCTCGGCGTGCCGCTGGTGGTGTTTATCAGCGTGGCCTCGCTGAACCTGTTGTATCAGTTCTGGGTACATACCCGGCACGTGCCCAAGCTGGGTTGGTACGAGTGGTTCTTTGTCACGCCGTCCAACCATCGGGCGCACCATGCGCAAAACGCGCTGTATATGGATCGCAACTACGGCGGGGTGTTTATTCTCTGGGACCGCCTGTTCGGCACCTTCCAGGAAGAGGACGAACGCGAGCCGGTGATCTTCGGCGTGACCACGCCGCTGGCCAGCTGGAACCCGCTGTGGGCCAACCTGCAGTTCTATGCGCAGCTATGGGCCGATGCCCGGCGTACGGAAAGCTATTGGGACAAGCTGCGGATCTGGTTTATGCGCACTGGCTGGCGTCCGGCCGATGTCGCGGCCAGATACCCGCTGAACAAGCCGGACCTGAGCCAGTTCCGCAAATTCGAGGTGCCCCTGGAGATCCGTCAGCAGATCTACCTGGCCCTGCAATTCGCGGTCTATGTCGGTTTGGGCAGCTACCTGATGAACTTCGGCGAGCATTTGCCGCTGGCGGCGCTGCTGCTGGGCTGTGGCACCCTGGTGCTGGGGTTGTTCGTGCTCGGCGCGGCGCTGGAGAATCGCCCTTGGGCGTTGCGGCTGGAGCTGGTCCGCCTGGCGTCCAACCTGCCGTTGGTCTGGTGGGCACCGTTGGTCGGGCTGTGGCCGGCCAGCCCATTGGGCTGGATCGGCGTGTTCAGCTACAGCCTGTTGAGCCTGATCGGCCTGTACTACTGCAGCAAGCCGCGGGTCATTCGTCTGGCCGGTTCGTAGTTTCGGCCAGGCGGGCCTCGGCCCGGGCCAGGCGCGCGCTGCGGATGCGTCGCCAGCTCCAGAGCAGCAGGCCGGCCACCAGCAGGCCGCCGAGCACCCACAGCTCGTATTTCTTCACGCTGCCGAGCATCCCTTCGAGAATCGCCCCGAAGTGATAGGCCGCCGCCGCCAGGGCCGCGGCCCAGATCGCCGCGCCGATGCCGTTGAGCAACAGGTAGCGGCCCGGCGGATAACCCGACAGGCCGATCGCCACTGGCATCACCGTGCGCAAACCGTAGACAAAGCGGAAGGTCAGCACCCAGATATCCGGATGGCGGCGGATATGCTCCAGCGCTCGATCACCCATCAATTGCCAGCGCGGCTTGCGTGCCAGAAGTTTGCGGCCATGCTTGCGCCCCAGGAAATACCACAGCTGGTCGCCGGCATAGCTGCCGAAGAACGCCACGATAACCACCAGGTTGATGTCCATGTATCCGCGGAACGCGAGGAAGCCGGCCAGTACCAGAATGGTCTCGCCTTCGAAAAACGTGCCGAGAAACAAGGCGAAGTAGCCGAAATCCTGCAGAAATTGTTGGAGCATTGTCTGGATGCTGGCGAAATGAACGCGCAGCCTAACCCTTCGAGGACAGAGAGGAAAGTGTCGAAATGTGTCTCGACGTTAACATTTCCTACAAGGGGAGCGGCTGTGGCGACGGGTCGCAGGAGTAAGCACAACTGTAATTCCTTCGTCATAATGGCCGCTTATAACTGCCATGCTCGCCCGCTTGTGCGGGCTCAGGAGTCTGCCGTGAGCTTTACCCCCGCCAATCGCTTGTTTCCCGCCACCCGCCTGCGTCGCAATCGCCGTGATGATTTTTCTCGCCGCCTGGTGCGTGAGAATGTTCTGACAGTCGATGATTTGATCCTGCCGGTGTTTGTGCTGGACGGTGAGAATCGCCGCGAAGCCGTGGCGTCGATGCCAGGGGTCGAGCGCCTGACCATCGACCTGCTGCTCGAAGAAGCGGCGAACTGGGTCGAACTGGGGATTCCGGCACTGGCACTGTTCCCGGTGACACCGCCCGAACTCAAGTCCCTGGACGCCAGCGAGGCCTGGAACCCGGAAGGGATCGCCCAGCGTGCCACCCGTGCCCTGCGTGCCCGCTTCCCGGAACTGGGGGTGATCACCGACGTCGCCCTGGACCCGTTCACCACCCACGGGCAGGACGGTATCCTCGACGAGCACGGTTACGTCCAGAACGACATTACCGTCGATGCACTGGTCAAGCAGGCCTTGTCCCACGCCGAGGCGGGCGCCCAGGTGGTGGCGCCTTCCGATATGATGGACGGACGCATCCAGGCGATCCGCGAAGCCCTGGAACTGGCCGATCACGTCAACGTGCGGATCATGGCCTATTCGGCCAAGTACGCCAGCGCCTACTATGGACCTTTCCGCGATGCCGTCGGCTCGGCCCTGAACCTGGGCAAGGCGAACAAGGCGTCGTACCAGATGGACCCGGCCAACAGCCACGAAGCCCTGCATGAAGTGGCCGCCGACCTCGCCGAAGGCGCCGACATGGTCATGGTCAAGCCGGGTATGCCGTATCTGGATATCCTTTTTCGGGTCAAGGATGAATTCAAGGTGCCGACTTTTGTCTATCAGGTTAGCGGTGAGTACGCCATGCACATGGCGGCCATCCAGAATGGCTGGCTGGGCGAAGGCGTTATTCTTGAATCCCTGACCGCTTTTAAACGGGCGGGTGCCGATGGCATCCTGACCTACTTTGCCGCCCGCGCCGCCCAACTGCTACGAGAGCAGAAATAGCCCTCACAGGAACACTCGATGAATACCGAAGGACTCAGCGAAGTTGAAGTAAAAGACGCTCAAGCGGTGGTCGAGCCGATCGTCGAAACCCCGCCGGAGCTGGAACCCGCGCCGGTGGTGGTCGAAGCCCCCCATGTGGCGGTGCCGTCGGCGGTGGTGATTCCGAGCCTGGATGACAGCAGCCTGTATATCCACCGTGAGCTGTCGCAGCTGCAGTTCAACATCCGCGTGCTGGAGCAGGCGCTGGACGAGTCCTATCCGCTGCTGGAACGCCTCAAGTTCCTGCTGATCTTCTCCAGCAACCTGGATGAGTTCTTCGAAATTCGTGTCGCCGGGCTGAAGAAGCAGATCACCTTCGCCCGCGAACAGGCCGGCGCCGACGGCCTGCAGCCGCACCAGGCCCTGGCGCGGATCAGCGAGCTGGTGCACGGGCATGTCGATCGCCAGTACGCGATCCTCAACGACATCCTGTTGCCGGAGCTGGAAAAACATCAGGTCCGCTTTATCCGCCGCCGCTACTGGACCACCAAGCTGAAGACTTGGGTCCGTCGTTATTTCCGTGACGAGATCGCACCGATCATCACCCCGATCGGCCTCGATCCGACGCACCCGTTCCCGTTGCTGGTGAACAAGAGCCTGAACTTTATCGTCGAGCTCGAAGGTATCGACGCCTTCGGTCGCGATTCGGGCCTGGCGATCATCCCGGCGCCGCGCCTGCTGCCGAGGATCATCAAGGTACCCGAAGACGTGGGTGGGCCTGGCGATAACTATGTATTCCTGTCGTCGATGATCCACGCACACGCCGACGACCTGTTCCAGGGCATGAAGGTCAAGGGCTGCTACCAGTTCCGCCTGACCCGCAACGCCGACCTGGCGCTGGATTCCGAAGACGTCGAAGACCTGGCCCGCGCCCTGCGCGGCGAGCTGTTCTCGCGCCGCTACGGTGACGCCGTGCGCCTGGAAGTGGCCGATACCTGCCCGAAACACCTGTCGGACTACCTGCTCAAGCAGTTCAACCTGAACGAGACCGAGCTGTACCAGGTCAACGGTCCGGTGAACCTGACACGGCTGTTCAGCATCACCGGCCTGGACAGTCATCCGGAGCTGCAATACACGCCGTTCACTCCGCAGATCCCGAAACTGCTGCAGAACAGCGAGAATATTTTCAGCGTGATCAGCAAGCAGGACATCCTGCTGCTGCACCCGTTCGAATCCTTCACCCCGGTGGTCGACCTGCTGCGCCAGGCGGCCAAGGACCCGCACGTCCTGGCCGTGCGCCAGACCCTGTACCGCAGCGGCGCCAACTCGGAAATCGTCGACGCCCTGGTGGACGCGGCGCGCAACGGCAAGGAAGTCACCGCGGTGATCGAGCTGCGGGCGCGCTTCGACGAAGAGTCCAACCTGCAACTGGCCAGCCGCCTGCAAGCGGCCGGTGCGGTGGTGATCTACGGCGTGGTCGGCTTCAAGACCCACGCCAAGATGATGTTGATCCTGCGTCGCGAGGCCGGCGAGATCGTCCGCTACGCGCACCTGGGCACGGGTAACTACCACGCCGGCAACGCCCGCCTGTATACCGACTACAGCTTGCTGACCTCCGACGACGCCCTGTGCGAAGACGTCGGCAAACTGTTCAGCCAGTTGATCGGCATGGGCAAGACGTTGCGCATGAAGAAGTTGCTGCACGCGCCGTTCACCCTGAAGAAGGGCATGCTCGACATGATTGCCCGGGAAACCCAGTTCGCCGTCGAGGGCAAGCCGGCGCACATCATCGCCAAGTTCAACTCGCTGACCGATCCGAAGATCATCCGCGCGTTGTACAAGGCCAGCCAGTGCGGCGTGCGTATCGATCTGGTGGTGCGCGGCATGTGCTGCCTGCGTCCGGGCATCGCCGGGGTCTCGCACAACATCCAGGTGCGCTCGATCATCGGTCGCTTCCTCGAACACACCCGGGTCTTCTACTTCCTCAACGGCGGCGAGGAGCAGATGTTCCTCTCCAGCGCCGACTGGATGGAGCGCAACCTCGACAAGCGTGTCGAGACCTGCTTCCCGGTCGAGGGCAAGAAGTTGATCCTGCGGGTCAAGAAAGAGCTGGAAAGTTATCTCACCGATAACACCCACAGCTGGAGCCTGCAGTCGGACGGTCGGTATATCCGTAACACGCCGACCGGCAACCAGAACGCCCGTAGCGCCCAGGCGACCTTGCTCGATCGCCTGAGCAACCCGCTCCTCAGCGTACGTTGAGGGTAATGTTGACTCGGGTCAGCCACTCCGCTTCCAGCGCGAAGTCGGCCTGAGTCAGCTGGTTCTGCTCCAGCCAGTCCTTGGGAAACACCACATCCAGGCTATCGCCGTCGGCACGCAAGGTGACCTGCGGCATTTCCTGGGTGCCACGGATGTGATGGAACAGGATCGCGAAGCGCAGCAGCACGCACAGGCGAATCAGCTTGATGCCTTCATCGCCGAACTCGGCAAACTTGTCCTTGGGAATATTGCGTCGGTGCCCGCGCACCAGCAGGGCGAGCATTTGCTGGTCTTCCCGGGAGAAGCCGGCCAGGTCCGAGTGCTCGATCAGGTAGGCGCCGTGCTTGTGGTACTGGTAGTGGGCGATGTCCAGGCCCACTTCATGGACCTTGGCGGCCCAGCCCAGCAGTTCGCGCCAGACCCCGTCAGCCAGTTCCCAGGCATCCGCCACCTGGTCGAAGGCGTGCAGCGCCTTGCGCTCGACCCGTGCCGCCTGTTCCAGGTCGACGTGGTAACGCTCCATCAATGAGCTGAGGGTGCGTTCGCGCACGTCTTCGTGGTGATGGCGACCCAGCAGGTCGTAGAGCACGCCTTCGCGCAGGGCGCCGTCGCAGTGATCCATGCGTTGCAGGTCGAGGGCGTCGAAGATCGCTTCGAGAATCGACAGGCCGGCCGGGAAGATCGCCCGGCGGTCGGGCTTGATCCCTTCGAAATCGATTTTCTCGGCATCGCCGAGCTTGAACAGCTTGCGCTTGAGCCAGGCCAGCCCTTCGGCATTTACTTCGCCGCTGCCCTGGCCGCCGGCCTTGAGGGCCAGGCCGATGGCGCGGATGGTCCCGGAGGAGCCGATGGCCTCATCCCAGGTCAGGCGGTGCAGGGCGTGCTCGATGCTCATGATCTCTAGGCGTGCCGCCGTGTAGGCCTGGGCGTAGCGGGCCGGGGTGATCTTGCCGTCGCGGAAATAGCGCTGGGTGTAGCTGACGCAACCCATTTGCAGGCTTTCGCGCAGCAGCGGTTCGAAGCGCTGGCCGATGATGAATTCGGTACTGCCGCCGCCGATATCGGCCACCAGGCGCTTGCCCGGGGTGTCGGCGAGGGTGTGGGACACACCGAGGTAAATCAGGCGGGCCTCTTCACGGCCGGAAATGACTTCCACCGGGTGACCGAGGATTTCCTCGGCGCGGCGGATGAATTCGCCGCGGTTGCGGGCTTCGCGCAGGGCGTTGGTACCGACGATGCGCACGGCGCCCAGGGGCATGCCGTTGATCAACTGGGCAAAGCGCTTCAGGCAGTCGAGCCCGCGCTGCATGGATTCTTCGGTGAGCTGACGGTCCTCGTCGATACCGGCCGCCAGCTGAACCTTCTCGCCGAGGCGCTCCAGGATCCGGATCTCTCCGTTCTGGGCCTTGGCCACGACCATATGGAAGCTGTTGGAGCCCAGGTCGATGGCGGCGATCAGGGACAGATTCTTGGCTTGGGAATGCGGCATGGTTGAAGGATCTCGGTCGATAACCTCGCCATCGTGCCACGATCAGGCCCTGACGCCAACGTAGGACGCCTGTGAGCATCAGGCCTGGGGCTTGCAGCGAGGGGGGTGGACAATCATTACTTCAATTTTCCTACATAAATATTTCATATTGATGACCTGCGTCATGAATTGTGACGACAGTGATGTTTATTAAAGTTTGCAGTGTTTGTCTATCCGTCGTACCAAGAGCGTGGCCGCTTCCGGTTTTCTTGTCAGGTGCCAGCGTGGAAACTAGCGGCCGGCGATTATGCCGGGGTGTTAATTATTTATCGGACTGCGGACGGGAGGCCTAAGCGCTGACTCTTTTTCGGGTGTGAACCTGGATTGAATTCCGCAGTTCTGAATAACAAGCATCTGCTTACACTTGATAATAGGGAGTAGGAAAATGAAGTTGGTATCTGGATGGACGCTCGGTGCTCTGTTGGCTGTACTGGGGGTCAATGCCAACGCGGCGGACTTGTTGGTGAAGGGGACCATCGTCCCGGCCAGTTGCACACTGAGCCTGCACAATGGCGGTGTGGTCGATTTCGGGAAAATCCGTGCCGCTGAATTGAGTCCCAATGCCTATACGCGCCTGCAGCCCAGGGGCGTGCCTTTTACGGTCAATTGCGACGGCGGCACCCGGGTGGGGGTGAAGACGCTCGACAACCGCTCCAGCAGCAAGGTCCCGGGCATCCTGCAGGCGGCCCTCGGCCCGGGCTATAACGATGCCTACAACTACGGCCTGGGGACCACGGCGGTCGGTCAACGGGTCGGCGGCTATGCCCTGAGCGTGAAGGATTCCGTGGCGGATTTCCCGCTGGTCAACACCATCGTCTCGACCAATAACGGTTTGAACTGGAACCGTGGCAACGGTGCGCTGGGCCAGTATCAGAACATCATGTCCTGGAGCGGCTTTCTCTCCACTCATCCGGCATCGGTGCAGCGGGTCAGCGGTACCCTGGAAGTTCAGCCGGTGATCAATAAGACCTCCGAATTGGATGTTACCCAGGAACTGTATCTGGATGGCTTGGCCACGTTGGAACTGCGTTATCTCTAACTTTCGTTGATGTCAGTAACTAGGCTGCCGGCACAGGACTCTGTGCCGGCACTCTCTTTCTATGTCTGTTGAATAATAAAAATATAGTCGCAAGGAGCGTATTGCTTGAAAGTTGTGCCTCTTATGCCGATGTTCAGGTCATTGTCTATCGGTGTGCTGTTCTTTTTCCTGGGCGTGTTCTGGAGCGCCGCCCGTGCCGATGGCATGCAGCCGGAAACCACGGTGGTGATTCTCTATGAAGAGGAGGGGGAAGCCAGTATCCAGATCAAGAACACCGACAGCGGTCCGGCCTTGCTGCATTCGGCTGTCGAATCGATTCCCGAGGATCTTGAGTCGCTGGTGGTGATCACGCCCCCCGTGACCCGGGTCGACGCCGGCGAGACCCAATTGGTGCGGTTTCTCAGCGCCAACGGCGAGCCACTCAAGACCCAGCGCCTGAAACGCGTCACCTTCGAAGGTATTCCCCAGCGCAAAACCGGGCCCGGCGCTACCGTCGGCGTCACTCTGCGCCAGAACCTGCCACTGATCCTGCATCCCAAGGGACTGGCCCGGCATCCGGCGCCCTGGAAGGAACTGACCTGGCACCTGGAGAAGTCCCGGCTGGTGGTGCGCAATGACAGTCCCTATGTGGTGCGCCTGTCGCCGGAACTGGAACTCAACCCGCACAAGGTCAGCGTGATGCTGAGTCGCGATTATGTCCTTCCGGGGGAGACGCTGGCGGTGGAAATAGACACGACTCAGCCCACGGCCACCTCGGTCACGCTGCAGCCGGCGACGGTCTATGGTTTTGCCGTGGCCCGTCACGAAGCGCCCATTCTGCTCGAGGCGCTGTGACGTGGGATCCCTAGGCAAGCCGGCCCCTGTCTCGAGGCTGGCGAAGGTACTGGCGCCGCGCCGGGGCCTGGTGAGCGGGCTGGGCGTCGCGGTCTTGCTGGGACTGGGCGAGCCGGTCGCCGCCGAGAAAAAGGACGATGCGGCTGACGCGGAGTTTGACCTGTCGGTGCTTTCCGAGCGCGGTCTCGATCCACAGGTGGCCGACTATTTCCGCTCGGCGCCGCGCTTTCGTGAAGGAGCGCAGCGGGTGACGCTGGAACTCAACGGCAAGCGCCTGGGGCTGGCGGAGCTGCGTTTCGACCGGGACGGCGAGTTGTGTTTCACCTCCGGGTTGCTGGACAAGGCCGGCTTGAAGAGGCCCGACGTTGGCGCGGATGCCGATGAGGACGCCTGTCATGCCTTTGTGCGTGAGTACCCGCAGACCCAGGTCATCCTGCGACCCAACAGCGAGGAGGTTGTCCTGCTGGTGCCGACCCAGGCCCTGCGCGGACCGGAGCTCGACAGCGGGGTCTACGCCCGTGGCGGCACGGCCGGACTGCTCAACTACGAGGTGCTGGGTTTCGATACGCGCTCGCGCCAGGGCGGCGGGCGTTTCTTCTCGGCGACCACCGAGGCCGGGTTCAATGCCGGCGACTGGATTGTCCGTAGCCGTCAGTTGCACGTCTCCAATGACGGGCAAGAGCAGACCGAGCATCTGTATGCCTATGCGCAGCGGGACTTCCGACCGTGGCAGACGACCTTCCAGGCTGGCCAGATCAACAGTGCCGGGCCGGTGTTTGCCGGGGTCCGGCTTTCCGGTGTGCAATTCATGCCCGATGGTGCGCAACGAGGCCAGGCCGGGCGCGGTGTCCTGGTCGAGGGGGTGGCCTTCGACGCGTCGCGGGTCGAGGTTCGCCAGTCCGGGGCTTTGATCCATACCAGCCTGGTGCCGCAAGGCCCGTTCAGCCTGGGCGGCTTGCCGTTGCTCAATGGCACCAGTGACCTGGAGGTCAGGGTGATCGGCCAATCCGGCAGCGAGCGCCGCTTTGTCGTGCCGGCCGCATCCTTTCCGGGCGCCACGGCGGTCCAGCCCGGCTACTACATGGCCCTGGGGCGACTGCGCGGCGCCACCGGTCGCGGCGAAGAGCCGCCCTTGCTCGCCACCGGCAGCGGCACCTGGGGACTGGGCGAGGCCACGTCATTCAGCGCCGGGCTGCTTGGCAGCGATGACTACCGTGCCAGCGGCTGGGCGCTCGACAGCCGCCTCTGGCAGCAGGTCGGTGTCGGCCTGCGCAACAGCCTGTCCCATGACACCCGGCGTTCGCTGGCGGGGAGCCAGAACAGCCTGTCGTTGAACAGTCCGTTGGGGGCGGGTGTCGACCTGGACCTCAGTGCCACCCTGCGCAGTGCCGGCTATCGCGATCTGCTGCAAATCGGCGAGGTGGGGCTGGCGGACGATCCCGGCTCACGCTTCAAGCACCAGTACACCGCCGCGCTGGGCTGGTCGGCCCCGCAACTAGGTGGTTTCAGCCTCGGTTACTCGCGCAGTGTGATGTTCGACGGGAGCTTGTCCCGGCGTCTGCACGGCACGTGGAGCAAGAGCTACCGCTACGCCAGCCTGAGCCTCAGCGTGGATTCCGACGTCGGTTCGGGCGGCGACCGCCATGCCGTCGACTCGGGCCTGGGGCTGCGGTTGGGGGTCAGTGTCCCGCTGGGCGGCGACCGGCGCATCAGCAGCTACCTCAATCGCCGTGGCGAGCGCCTCGATATCGGCGGCGACTACCGCGAGCGGGTCAACGATACCCTCAGCTATGACCTGGGGCTGGAACAGGACCTCAAGGGCGACCGACAGATCACCCGGGGCAACCTGAACCTGATGCCGCGTTACACCCAGGTCGGCCTGGGGGTGACACGCAGCGACTCCAGCAGTAGCTACAGCGGACATTTGTCCGGAGGCCTTGCGCTGCACGAGGGCGGCCTGACGTTCTCGCCCTACGCGATCCAGGAGACCTTTGGCGTGGTCTCGGTGGGCGATCTTTCCGGCGCCCGGATCACCACGCCCCAGGGGCCGGTCTGGACCGACTTCAGCGGCCAGGCGGTGGTCGCCGGTCTGCCGGCCTACCGCAGCAGCCAGTTGGAAGTCGACACCCGCTCGTTGCCACGGCGGATCGACCTGCGCAACGGAACAAAAAGCCTTGAAGCCGGGCGCGGCTCATTCAATCGGGTGGATTTCGCGGTGGTGAAGGTTCGACGGCTGCTGCTCAAGGTCACTGATGAAAACGCCGAGCCGTTGCCCCAGGGCGCCTCGGTGTTCAGTGAAGACAAGGCCTTCCTGACCACGGTGGTCGGCGGCGGCATGATTTTTCTGAGCGATGTCGAGGCCGGCCAGCGGCTCACGATCAGGCGGGCGGATCACACGGCCTGCACGCTGCCGGTCGAAATACCCGAATCCGCGGACAGCGATCGGCTTTATGAAACGGCCACGGCGGTTTGCCGGGCAAGTCAACCCTATGGAAGACCTCTATGAACTCTCGTGTCCGCGTGGTTTTACGGCGTTGTTGCGTCGCGCTTGTCCTGTTTTCAGCCCCCGCCGGGGCCAATGACTGCACGCTGTCGCTGAGCCAGTCGCAGATCGAACTGGGTGCACTGCGCCCGGGAGCTTTGGCAATGGCGCCCGGCCAGCCTGACCTGTTCCTCGGGACCCGGCGGCTGAGCCTGAATATTGCCTGTCCCTGGCCGACCTCGATGGTGTTGCGGTTCGATGGGCCGGCGGCGGGGCCACAGGCCTTTCGTTTTGATCGCCAGGGGCGTTTCACGGTCGGCCTGAGCAATGCCCGGCTCGACGGCAAGCCGGTGACCCTGGCCTCGGCGCGGCGTCCGGCCGAGGCCTCTGCCAGCCACCTGATGGCGCCGGGCCAGAGCCTGGTGGTGCTGGCCCGGGACCTGCCGGCCAAGGGGCGGTTTTTCTCGGCGCAGGTCAAGATCGACACGCACCTGCCGGTCAGCGCGACCCGGGTACGCGACGAGACATCGGTCGAAGGTCGCGGACGTTTCGAACTGCTGCCGGGCGAATAACCATTCAGGCCGGCTGTTCCACGCTGCCGATAAAATTCGCCAGCTCCGGCGTCTGCGGATGGGCGAAGAGGATCTTGGGATCGCCCACTTCATGCACCTTGCCCTGGTGCATGAACACCAGCTTGTCGCCGACTTCCCGAGCGAAGCGCATTTCGTGGGTGACCATGATCAGGGTCATGCCCTCCTTCGCCAACTGGCGGACCACGCTGAGCACTTCATTGACCAGTTCCGGGTCCAGGGCCGAGGTGATCTCGTCGCACAGCAAGACCTTGGGCGACATCGCCAGGGCCCGGGCAATCGCCACGCGCTGCTGCTGGCCGCCGGAGAGACGATCCGGGAAGGCGTCGAACTTTTCCCCCAGGCCGACCCGTTCGAGCATCTGCCGCGCCAGCTCGGCGGCCTTGGCCTTGGGCATTTTCTGCACCACCTGGGGGGCGAGCATGACGTTTTCGCCGACGCTCAGGTGCGGGAACAGGTTGAACTGCTGGAACACCATGCCGACCGTTTGCCGCAGGCTGCGCAAATCGGCGCGGGCGGCGTCCAGGTAGTGACCGTCGACCTCGATCACCCCGTCGTTGATCGACTCCAGGCCGTTGAGGGTGCGCAGCAGGGTACTTTTGCCCGAGCCGCTGCGACCGATGATCGCCACCACCTGGCCTTCCTCGACGCTGAGGTCGATGCCTTTGAGCACGTGGTGATCGCCGTAATACTTATGCAGGGCAGAAACTCTAAGAAGCGGCATGCAGTCTCCTTTCCAGGTAGCGCGCACTGAGGGACAGGGGGTAGCACAGGGCGAAATATCCGAGGGCTACCAGGCCATAGATCGTGAAGGGTTCGAAGGTGGCGTTGGCGAGCATGCCGCCGGTCTTGGTCAGTTCGGTGAAACCGATGATCGAGGTCACGGCGGTGCCCTTGATCACCTGCACCGAAAACCCCACGGTCGGCGCCACGGCAATGCGCAACGCCTGCGGCAGGATCACATGGCGCAGTTGTTCATACGGGGTGAGCGCCAGGCTCGCCGAGGCCTCCCACTGGCCGCCCGGAATCGACTCGACGCAGCCGCGCCAGATCTCCGCCAGGTAGGCGCTGGTGAACAGCGTCAGGGCGATGGCCGCCGCCAGCCAAGGCGAGATGTCCACCCCGAGCAAGGCCACGCCGAAAAACACCATGAACAGTTGCATCAGCAGCGGGGTGCCCTGGAACAGCTCGATATAGGCCCGGGCGAAACCCCGGGCAAAGCCGTTGTCGCTGATGCGCAGGACCATCACCAGCAGCCCGATCAGCCCGCCGCCGACAAAGGCCGTCAGTGACAGGGCGACGGTCCATTGCAGGCCCGCCAGCAGATTGTTGAGGATGTCCCAGAAGGTGAAATCCATCAGCGGTTCCTCGCGATGTAGCGGCGTCCCAGCCAGTTCAGCAACTGGCGGATCAGCAATGCCATGACCAGGTAGATCAGGGTGGTCAGGGTGTAGGTTTCGAAGGCGCGGAAGTTGCGGGACTGGATGAAGTTGGCGGCGAAGCTCAGCTCCTCGGTGGCGATCTGCGAGCAGACCGCCGAGCCGAGCATGACAATGATGATCTGGCTGCTCAGGGCCGGCCAGACCTTGCCCAGCGCCGGTAGCAGGACCACATGGCGAAAGGCTTCGAAGCGGGTCATGGCCAGCGCCGCGGCGGCTTCCAGTTGTCCGCGCGGGATCGCCTGGATACCAGCACGGATAATCTCCGTGGAATAGGCGCCGAGGTTGATCACCATCGCCAGTACCGCCGCCTGCCACTCGGAAATCTGCAGGCCGAGGGATGGCAGGCCGAAGAAAATGAAAAACAGCTGCACCAGGAACGGCGTGTTGCGGATCAACTCGACGTAGACGCCGAAGATCGCCGCGAAGGGGCGGATCTGCCAGGCCCTGACCACCGCCCCGACAATGCCCAGGCTGACCCCGAGCAAGGTGCCGATGGCGGTCAGCTCCAGGGTGAACAGGGCGCCGCGCAACAGCAGGTCGGCGTTGTGCAGCACCGGCAGGAAGTCGAACTGATAAGCCATGGGGCGGACCTCAGGCAAGCGCGATCAGAGATCGGCTGGAAGCGGTTGCTTGAGCCACAGCTGGGCGTTCTTCTCCAGGCTGCCGTCGGCCTTGGCCGTGGCGAGGATCTGGTTCACTTTTTCCAGCAGCGCCGGTTCGTTCTTGTTCACGCCGACGTAGACCGGCGAGTCCTTGAGCTTGACCTTCAGGGCCGGAATGCGTTTCGGGTTGCGTTCGGCGATGGCGACCATCACCACGTTGCCGCTGGCGATCAGGTCGACCTGCTTGGCCAGGTACGCGGCGATAGTGGTGTTGTTGTCCTCGAAGCGCTTGATGGTCACGCCTTCGGGGGCCACGGCGGTCAGCTCGATGTCCTCGATGGCGCCACGGGTGACACTGATGGTCTTGCCCTTGAGATCGGCCAGGCCGTTGATCGGCGCGTCCGGCGGACCGAACACCGCGAGGTAGAAGGGCGCATAGGCCCGGGAAAAGTCGATGACCTTCTCCCGCTCCGGGTTCTTGCCGAGGCTGGAAATCACCAGGTCGACCTTGCCGGTGGTGAGGAACGGAATGCGATTGGTGCTGTTGACCGGGGTCAGTTCCAGCTTGACCTTGAGTTGTTCGGCCAGCAGCTTCGCGGTGTCGATGTCCAGGCCACGGGGTTTCATGTCCGGGCCCACCGAGCCGAACGGCGGGAAGTCCTGGGGCACGGCGACCTTGAGGGTGCCACGGGCGATAATGTCGTCCAGGCCATTGGCGTGGGCGGGGGCCTGGCTCAGCATCAGGCTGGCCAGCAAGGCAGTGAGCAGGGCGCTGCGGCGTTTGGTCATGGCAACTCTCCGAATCCAGAAGGCAATCTCTGTCCGGGGCAGTGCACAGCCCATGCCACACTTGCCCCAAGCCGTGCCCCCGCTGCTGTGGCAGGGTTTTTCATGGTCTTACTGGTCTGAACAGTTGCGGGGCTTTCGCACCCTTATCGAGCATGGGTTCGCGGCGTTGAACCAGCGCTGGGCGTGACTTGCCGGATCTTGCCAATAGCTTTACAACTAGCGCTTTCCCGGACTGACAGCTGAAAAAAACGATGAATTCGATCTCCCGCGCCGTCCCGGAAGTGGCGCTGCAAGCTATTCGCAAACTGATTGCCGACGAGGGTTTCGGCCCGGGGGACGTGCTGCCTTCGCAGCGCGACCTGGCGCTGCGCCTGGGGGTGAGCCGGGCGTCGCTGCGCGAGGCATTGTCGTCCCTGAGTGCCCTGGGAGTGATCAGCGTGCAACCGGGCAAGGGCGTCTTCGTGCAGGCGCCGGTGGAGTTGGCGCCTGCGGCCGGTGGCCTGGCCTGGCCGTTCGCGGCCCAGGCCTCGGCGGAGGATATCTTCCAGTTGCGCTATGCCCTGGAGGGTTTTGCCGCCGGCCTGGCGGCGGTGACCTTGACCGCCGATGAGCTGGATGCCTTGCAGGACAACGTCGAGGCCTTGCGGCTGGAGCTCAAGGCCGGGGATTTCGAGGCGGCCGCGCGGCTGGATTTCGATTTTCACCGACGCATCCTGCTGGCCAGCGGTAACCAGGCCATGGCCGGTATCCTCAGTGCCAGCGCCGAGCTGTTCCTGGAAAGCCAGAAACTGCCGTTCATCCGGGCGGAGCGGGCCATGGAAACCTGGCAGGAGCACCGCAAGATCCTCCGCGCCTTGGCGCGTCGCGCCTCGGGGCCGGCACAAAAGGCAATGCAGGAACATGTGCGCAATGCCGCCCTGCGCACCGGTATTGCCTTCGTCACGCCCGGCTGACCGTTGGTATTTGTGTGCGGGGGCCGTATTGGCTATACCCAAACTGATCATTTGTCATAGTTAGACTCAATCAACTGCGGCTTCCTGTACGTAGGAAGGACGGCTATGATGGGCAACGTTTTTTTTGGCTTACAAATCCGGAGACTTCCATGAGCAGCGATCTGATCAAACACGTTAGCGACGCTAGCTTCGACGCTGATGTACTCAAGGCCGAGGGCGCTGTACTGGTCGACTACTGGGCTGAATGGTGCGGTCCCTGCAAGATGATCGCCCCTGTGCTGGACGAAGTTGCCGAGACCTACAAAGGCAAGCTGACTATCGCCAAGCTGAACATCGATGAAAACCAGGAAACCCCGGCCAAGCACGGCGTGCGTGGTATCCCGACCCTGATGCTGTTCAAGAACGGCGAGATTGCCGCGACCAAGGTCGGCGCACTGTCCAAGTCGCAACTGACCGCGTTCCTCGACGCTCACCTGTAAGGTCGGCATCGGCAAAAAAGGCCCCGCAAATAGCGGGGCTTTTTTCGTTGTCAGGGGCTAGACGTTCACAATTGCAGGTGTTACATTCGGCCCCGCACTGGTTTCTCCACTGCCCCCTGCAAGCCGTCGCCGACGCTCTCCTTTTCGAACAAGTACGCGATCCTGTCGCCTTCTCTGCGGCGCGGCCTCATTAAGCCAAAAGCTTAATTTCTCCCCCCTCCATAAATGATTACGTCATTCCTATATGAATCTGACTGAACTCAAGCAAAAGCCGATTACCGAACTGCTCGAATTGGCCGAACAGATGGGCATAGAAAATATGGCCCGTTCGCGCAAGCAGGATGTGATTTTCTCCCTGCTGAAAAAGCACGCGAAAAGCGGCGAGGAAATCTCCGGTGATGGCGTGCTGGAGATCCTCCAGGACGGCTTCGGCTTCCTCCGCTCTTCGGATGCCTCCTACCTGGCCGGCCCGGACGACATCTACGTCTCGCCGAGCCAGATCCGCCGCTTCAACTTGCGCACCGGTGACACCATCGTCGGCAAGATCCGTCCGCCGAAGGAAGGTGAGCGTTATTTCGCTCTGCTCAAGGTCGACACGATCAACTTCGATCGTCCGGAAAACGCGAAGAACAAGATTCTCTTCGAGAACCTGACGCCGCTGTTCCCGACCGTGCGCATGAAGATGGAAGCCGGTAACGGTTCCACCGAAGACCTCACCGGTCGCGTGATCGACCTCTGTGCGCCGATCGGCAAAGGCCAGCGCGGCCTGATCGTGGCACCGCCGAAAGCCGGCAAGACGATCATGCTGCAGAACATTGCGGCGAACATCACCCGCAACAACCCGGAAGTGCACCTGATCGTCCTGCTGATCGACGAGCGTCCGGAAGAAGTGACCGAAATGCAGCGCACCGTGCGCGGCGAAGTGGTCGCCTCGACGTTCGACGAGCCGCCAACCCGTCACGTGCAAGTGGCCGAAATGGTCATCGAGAAGGCCAAGCGCCTGGTCGAGCACAAGAAAGACGTGGTCATCCTGCTCGACTCCATCACCCGTCTGGCTCGCGCCTACAACACCGTGATCCCGAGCTCCGGCAAGGTCCTGACCGGTGGTGTCGACGCCCACGCCCTGGAGAAGCCAAAGCGTTTCTTCGGTGCCGCGCGTAACATCGAGGAAGGCGGTTCGCTGACCATCATCGCCACCGCGCTGGTTGAAACCGGCTCGAAGATGGACGAAGTGATCTACGAAGAGTTCAAGGGTACCGGTAACATGGAACTGCCCCTGGACCGCAAGATCGCTGAAAAGCGCGTCTTCCCGGCGATCAACATCAACCGTTCCGGCACCCGCCGCGAAGAGTTGCTGACTGCCGACGACGAGTTGCAGCGCATGTGGATCCTGCGCAAGCTGCTGCATCCGATGGATGAAGTCGCTGCCATCGAGTTCTTGATCGACAAGCTGAAACAGACCAAGACCAACGATGAGTTCTTCCTGTCGATGAAACGCAAGTAAGTCGAGCAGGGCCGCAAAAGCCGGGGAAACCCGGCTTTTTGCTGTCCGGGTGTTGTTCGATTGCGCGGTATCGGGGCGAACCGGGTAAACTGCCCACCCCGAACGCCACGGATCTACGAGGCTCACGCATGCAGTATCGCGACTTGCGCGACTTTATCAGCGGCCTGGAACAGCGCGGCGAACTCAAGCGCATCCAGGTTCCGGTGTCCCCTGTCCTGGAAATGACCGAGGTCTGCGACCGCACCCTGCGGGCCAAGGGGCCGGCGTTGCTGTTCGAGAACCCCACCGGTTTTGATATCCCGGTACTCGGCAACCTGTTCGGCACGCCCGAGCGCGTGGCCCTGGGCATGGGCGCCGAAGCGGTCAGCGAACTGCGGGAAATCGGCAAGCTGCTGGCTTTCCTCAAGGAGCCGGAGCCGCCCAAGGGGCTCAAGGACGCCTGGTCCAAGCTGCCGATCTTCCGCAAGATCATCGCCATGGCGCCGAAGGTGGTCAAGGATGCGCCCTGCCAGGAAATCATCATCGAGGGCGATGACGTCGACCTCGGCAAGTTGCCGGTCCAGCATTGCTGGCCGGGCGACGTCGCGCCGCTGATCACCTGGGGCCTGACGGTCACCAAGGGGCCGAACAAGGACCGCCAGAACCTCGGCATCTATCGCCAGCAGGTGATTGCCCGCAACAAGGTGATCATGCGTTGGCTCAGCCACCGTGGCGGTGCGCTGGATTATCGCGAGTGGTGCGAGAAGTATCCGGGTCAGCCGTTCCCGGTGTCCGTGGCCCTGGGCGCGGACCCCGCGACCATTCTCGGTGCCGTGACCCCGGTGCCGGACAGCCTCTCCGAATACGCCTTCGCGGGCCTGCTGCGGGGTAACCGCACCGAGCTGATCAAGTGCCGTGGCAATGACCTGCAAGTGCCGGCGTCGGCGGAAATCGTCCTGGAAGGCGTGATCCATCCGGGGGAAATGGCCCCGGAGGGCCCTTACGGCGATCACACCGGCTACTACAACGAAGTCGACAGCTTCCCGGTGTTTACCGTGGAACGCATCACCCACCGGATCAAGCCGATCTACCACAGCACCTACACCGGTCGGCCACCGGATGAGCCGGCGATTCTCGGCGTGGCGCTGAACGAAGTGTTCGTGCCGATCCTGCAGAAGCAGTTCCCGGAAATCACCGACTTCTACCTGCCGCCGGAAGGTTGCTCGTACCGCATGGCCATCGTCACCATGAAGAAGTCGTATCCGGGCCACGCCAAGCGCGTCATGTTGGGTGTCTGGTCGTTTTTGCGACAGTTCATGTATACCAAGTTCGTTATCGTCACCGACGACGATATCAACGCCCGCGACTGGAACGACGTGATCTGGGCCATCACCACGCGCATGGACCCCAAGCGCGACACGGTGATGATCGATAACACGCCGATCGACTACCTCGACTTCGCCTCGCCGGTGTCCGGCCTGGGTTCGAAGATGGGGCTCGATGCCACGCACAAATGGCCCGGCGAGACCACGCGTGAGTGGGGCCGGGTGATCGTCAAGGATGAGGCCGTGACCCGACGGGTCGATGCCATTTGGAATCAGTTAGGAATAGATTGATGCGTGTGACCTTGCAGCCGTCCGGCGCCGTGCTTGAGATACGGCCCGGCGAGCGGATTCTCGACGGTGCCCGGCGCCTGGGCTATGACTGCCCGCAGAGCTGTCGCAACGGCAACTGCCATGTGTGCGCCGCGCTGCTGGTGGAAGGGCGGGTCGTGCAGGCCGGTGACGTGCGTGACCACGGCGAGTTCTACACTTGTATTGCCGAACCCCTGGAAGACTGTGTGGTGCTCTGGGATGGCGTGCTCGCGCAAGGAGAACTGCCGGTGCGCAAGTTGGCCTGTCAGTTGATCGAATGCGCCGAGATCGGTGGTGATGTCTGGCGCGTGCGCCTGCGCGCGCCGGCGGGCAAGCCGCCGCGTTATCACGCCGGCCAGTACCTGATGATCGAACGCGACAGCGGCGAGAAGTCGGCATTTTCCCTGGCCTCGGCGCCCCATGCCGGGCGCGATCTTGAGCTGCATGTGCTGGTGCGCGAAGCCAGTGCCCAGGGTTTGATCGAGCAGTTGCAGCGCAACGGCATGGCGCGGGTCGAACTGCCGTTTGGCGATACCCACCTGGCCCAACTGCCCGAGGGGCCGCTGGTGCTGATCGCGGCGGGTACCGGCATGGCGCAGATGAGCAGCCTGATCGAGCATTGCCGTTCCAGTGGCTTCCAGTACCCGGTGCACTTGTACTGGGGCGTGCGCCGGCCCGAGGACTTCTACACGTTGGAGCATTGGGAGGAGTGGAAGCAACTGCCGAACCTGTTCCTGCACAAGGTGGTCAGTGATCTGTGTGGCTGGGAAGGGCGTTGCGGGATGCTGCACGAGGCGGTCCGCGAAGACATTGCCGACCTGTCTGGGGTGAGTGTCTATGCCAGCGGCTCGCCGGCGATGATCTATGCGACGTTGGATGCACTGGTGAACGCCGGGATGGATGCACATCAGATGCGTGCCGATGTGTTTGCCTACGCGCCCAGGCCTTAGTGCCTGGCGTTTGATTCTTCTGCGCCTGTTCCATCGCCTTCGCGGGCAAGCCCTGCTCCTACAGTACGGCGTCGATTGCAGATTTTGTGTACGACACAGAACTGTAGGAGCAGGGCTTGTCGGGACGCCGCGCCGCCGCGAAGAGGGCTTCAAGACCGCTGCAAATCCCTCAGAAACGCACCCCGGCGGTAAGCATCGCCGCATTAAAACCCAGTAACACCACCTCCGCCGCCACCGGCCCGTAATGCGCGCCGACGGAAGGAATGATCACCGGCGCAACGCCCAGGTGATTCAGCGGGATCTTGTCGCGATATTCGCCTTTGTATCCCTGAAGTAAGCCACCTGTGACTTTCAGGTACACCGGATAGTTGGCGCTCTCGAATCGTTTACCCGCATAGGCGTAATACGAACGCTGGCTGAACGAGTTGCGAAACGTCGCCGCCCCATAGAGAAACCCCGAGGCGTCATTGCGCTCCAGGCCGATCAGGTCCTGGTGATTATTGTGGTCCGGGTCCGGTGAGAAGTGACGGGTAACGACGCTGGTTTGCAGGTACCAGAAGCCCTTGTCAGCCGCGTCCGAATCGTTCGACGCCCAGGCGCTGGGCGCCAGCAGAAACAGGCACAGGGCCTGGATAAGGAGTGATGGGTTCATGGTCATTGGCCCCTGGTGAAACCGTAGCGATTGAAGTAGGCGGCCGTTATACGTAAGTCCAAATCGGATTATCAGATCGTGGCCTCTGAAATATCTGTAGGGGTTTTCCCGTACGCGATGTTTAGCTTATCGTTATATGATTTTGATATTTAATTTATTTGTTACATAACATTAGGCTATATGCCCATCGGACCACCGGCTTTGTATCTGCCAATCAACACCACAATGACCGACACCGTTCGCCACACGGACCGATCGTGCGAACTCGGGGCAAGACGCCTCGACCTTGGATTCAAAGGGGAGCGGTATGGGGAGCAACACGCAACAACGTTTGTACACGGCGATTTTGTCGGCACATTTGCTGACCGCCGCCAGCGCTTTTACCTTCAGTTCGACGGCTGCCGCCGAGGCGGAAAGCGCCGAAGCGCCAAAGCTCGACACCGTTATCGTCACCGGCACGCGCTCCCAGGAGCGCACGGCCAGCCAGTCGCTGTCGCCCATCGATGTGATCAGCGGCGACAGCCTGCGCGGCACCGGCTCGGATGAGCTGGGCACAGTGCTGGCGAAGTTGATTCCGTCCATCAACTTCCCGCGGCCGAGCCTGGTGGATGGCGCCGAGCTGGTGCGCCCGGCGCAATTGCGCGGGCTGTCACCGGACCAGGTGCTGGTGCTGGTCAATGGCAAGCGGCGCCACACCAGCGCCTTTGTCAACCTGGGCGGCGCGGTGGGCCGGGGCTCGGCACCGACCGACCTGAATGCGATCCCGCTGTCGTCGATCGACCATATCGAAGTGCTACGCGATGGCGCGTCCGCCCGCTACGGCTCGGACGCGATTGCCGGGGTGATCAACATCATCCTCAAGAACGCCGACCATGGCGGTTCGATCTCCAGCAAGTTCGGTGAATACAAGAAGGGCGACGGTATCCAGCGGCAGATCTCCGGCAACAGCGGGTTCGCCATCGGTGACAACGGCTACTTCAACCTGTCCGGCGAAGGTGCCGACAACGATTACACCAACCGTGCCGGTAACGACTACCGTCCCGCCAGCGTCGGTTCCACCACCTATGGCCAGCAAGTGTTCCGCCAGGGGGAGCCGGCCAGCGACGAAGGCAAGCTGGCCTTCAACTCGGCTTACAGCTTCAACGACGCCGCCGAACTCTACAGCTTCGGTGGCTACAGCAAGCGCCGGGGCGAAACCGCCGGCTTCTATCGCGCCAGCAATGCCTCGAACAACCTTCCGGCGATCTACCCCAACGGTTACCTGCCGCTGATTCGCGGCGACCTCGAGGACACTTCCCTGGTGGTCGGCCTGCGTGGCCTGCTGACGGATAACTGGCACTACGACCTGTCCGCCAACTACGGCAAGAACCAGTACGACCTGAGCACCGAGACGATCAACACCTCGCTGGGCCTGAACACCCCGCGCAAATTTGAAAACGGCACCCTGAGCAACGACCAGCGCCAACTGAGCCTGGACCTGTCGCGGGAATTCAGCCTCGGCTGGCTGCCGTATCCGGTGTCCGTGGCGTTCGGCGGCGAATACCTGCGCCAGGGTTACCAGATCAGCGCCGGCCAGCCTGAGTCCTATTACCAGACCGGCAGTTCCGGCCTTGGCGGCTTCCGCGAATCGGATGCCGGCAGCTATTCGCGGCATAACTTCGCCCAGTACCTGGACCTGGAAACCAACTTCACGGAAAAACTCAGTGCCTCGGCGGCGGTACGTCGCGAGGACTACAGCGACTTCGGTGCCAACGTCAGCGGCTCGTTGTCGGCGCGCTACGATTTCACCCCGCAGGTGGCCTTGCGCGGCAGCGTCTCCAACGGCTTCCGCGCACCGTCCCTGGCCCAGCAGAACTTCGCCTTTACCTCCTCGCAACTGATCGGCTCGACCGTGCAGGAGACCGGGGTGTTCCCGGCCAACGGCAAAGTGGCGCGGTTGCTCGGCTCCGATGATCTGAAACCGGAGAAGTCCCGCAACTACAGCCTCGGCCTGGTGCTGCAGCCGACGGACAACCTGACGCTGACCGCCGATATCTACCGGATCGATATCAGCGACCGCATCAGCCTGTCGTCCAACCTGTCGCTGAACAACGCGGCGATCGCCTATCTGCAGGCCAACGGTGTGGGCAATATCAACTACACCAGCGCCCGCTACTTCACCAATGCAACCAGTACCCGCACCGACGGCATCGACCTGGTGGCCAACTATCGCTACCAGCTGGACAACGGGGTGCGCTGGAACAGCACCCTGGGCTACAACTTCAATCACACCAAGGTCACCGACGTGAAGGCCAACCCGGCGATTCTCAATCAGTTGGGGGTCAATCTGTTGCGGGTCGACCGCCGTGAAGAGCTCGGTCTGCTGGGTGACAGCACGCCGGAGCAGAAGCTGACCCTGGGTAACGACTTCAACTACGGCAACTGGACGCTGCACACGACCCTGGTGCGTTATGGTTCCTTCACCAGCTACCAGGCCGATCCGACCTATGACCAGACCTTCAAGGCGGCCTGGCTGCTGGACCTGGCGGTGGACTACAAGCTGAAGAACTGGACCTTTACCGTGGGCGGCGACAACGTCACCGACAAATACCCGGAGAAACTCAATGCCTACGCCAGCAACGGTGGCAACCTGGCCTACAGCACTTTTTCGCCGTACGGTTACAGCGGTGCGTTTTATTACGGTAAAGTGACTTACAACTGGTAATGATCAAGAACCCCGCGCAATCCGCCATGACCGCTATCGATCCCGCGTTGTCGAGTTTGGCCTATCCGCCGCGCCTGGAACTGGGGGCGCAACTGACCCACGAGCAACTGCTCTGCTCCATGCAGGCCACCATGGCCCGGCACAAGGGCGGACCGGTCTGGCTGTTCGCCTACGGCTCGTTGATCTGGCGTCCCGAGTGCTCCGCCGTGGAGCGGGTGCGCGGGCGGGTTCATGGTTATCACCGGGGTTTGTACCTGTGGTCCCATGAACACCGGGGCACGCCGGAGTTTCCGGGGTTGGTGTTCGGCCTGGATCGCGGCGGTTCCTGCAGCGGTTTTGCCTATCGGTTGCCGGACGATCAGCTGGAGGCGTCGCTCTATGCCTTGTGGCAGCGGGAGATGCCGGTGCCGTCCTATCGGCCGCACTGGCTCAATTGCCGCCTGGCCACGGGGCAGACGGTTCAGGCGCTGGGTTTCGTGCTCGAGCGGCACTTGCCCAGCTATGCCGGCAACCTGCCGGACCATGTGCTGAACCAGGTGCTCGAAAGCGCCTGTGGGCGTTATGGCACCACCCGCGACTACGTCGAGCAGACCGCCAGCGCCCTGCGCAGCCACGCCATGCCGGATCGCAATCTGGAAGCGCGACTCAAGCGCTGCCGTTCGGCCTCGCATTAATATCACGGCGATGTTTAAAACCATTCAGTGAAATATACCGCCCTATTTTTATAATCTTCAAAAGCGCTATTTGATATCGATGTGGAAGACGTTATCAAAGAGAGAGATTCTTTGTGGGGCCGTTTTTATATTCAAGAATTGTTTCATTATCCGCGTTCATGAATGAGCTGGGGCAGTGCTATAACGAGTGATCTTTTGCACTCGGGTAAAGCTCCATATGAAACTGAATATAGTGCGTGGGCTATCTGCCATTGTCAGTACCGGCATGCCAATACAACATGGCCGAGCCTTTCAGCGTGTGGCTGACACTCACGAGTGTGTCATTGCCGTGCGGGCCGTGGGGCCTTGCGCCACGGGGTTGTTGTTGGAAAGTTATGCCACCAAGGGCTTTCACAATAAAGCCAAAAGTTGCACCTGGGGGCCGATGGCCGGGTTTGTCCTGGCGGATCCAAGATTTACCAAAAACCCGGATATCGCCAGTCAGCGT
Organism: Pseudomonas gingeri; assembly: GCF_013385425.1. Classification (GTDB taxonomy): domain Bacteria; phylum Pseudomonadota; class Gammaproteobacteria; order Pseudomonadales; family Pseudomonadaceae; genus Aquipseudomonas; species Aquipseudomonas gingeri_D. Next base: position 176,362 of record NZ_JACAQA010000009.1, read on the forward strand.
AAAGCCTTGCAAGGAGCAGTCAGTTCAGGGGGCGACGAGACGCCGTTGTATATAACCAATGAGCGACGCAAGGCACTGGAAACTCAGCTGAAGTGCATGACGCTGGTGGGTGGGAATAACCAGGAAATGCGTTATATGGCGTCTGGTCCAACGGGTGTTTCCATGAGTTTCATATTGAAATATACAACGGGTGTGGCGGGCACCAAGGGCGAGGGACTCTGGGGCGTGTTTTATGGACCGCAGGAAAGCCGCCTGTCCAATAACCTGACGGGACTCAACCAGGCACAGGATCGGACAAACCTGCTCCCGGTCATGGCCATTGTCGACCCCTATTGCCCGGTGGAGGTGCGCCAGACTTATCGGGCCGCGACCACCTGTGATTATGACCTGTGGGCGGTTTTCCCCCGGCGCAGCAGCTATTCCCGCTCAGGGGCGGACCGACGTCGGGTGCCGGGCAGTGATCGCCTGCGTCAGGGGCTGAAGTCTTTTATCCAGCATGAGGATCCCCACCTGGGCAACATTACGCCACGTATCAATCTACTCCGGACCGCGCTGAACACTGCGGTTCGTACGGAAGGCTATCAGGGCGGAGATGTGGTGCACCACAGCGACGAAGCGGGGCGTCCGCTGGTTTCGGATATCGATTTTCCCTGCCTGTTCTTTATCCCCCATGAAGAGGCCTATTGCGCCCGTAATGTGCACGATGTGAAGCACCTGCTCAGTGTGTTGAGCTTTGACTATGTCCTCGGCCTGAATCCGGGTTGGCATCGTCAATTGGGGCTCTCAGTAAGCCGGGAAGGACACTACGAGGTTTAGCGTCGCTTCCCTTCGGTATCAGCCGGGAAACGCCGGTTCATCGATCTTTTCGCTGCGGGACTCGATCAACTGCCCTTTGTGGTCAAAGCGCAGCACGATCAGCCAGTCATATACATCCTCCGGCCAATGCTTTTGCCCGGTCAGCTTTTTCGCATCGCCACCAAAGGCTTCGATCAGGTTATCGATATGCCCGTGGTGCCAGGCGATCAGTACCACCGGCACGCTGTTGTCCTTGCCCAGGGATTTGACCAGCTTGTCGACCTCGTCGTCGGCGTAGGGTTGTTCGATGGGCAGGTTCAAGCGCTGCGACAGCGGGGTGAGGGTCAGGCGTGGCCGGTCGCTTTCCTTGCTGTCGCTGGTGGCAATCAGGCGTTGCGGGGTCAGTTGTGCGCCGTCCAGCGACAAGGGATCGAAGTAGCTGGCGTAGGCCTGGGCCCGATGTTCACCCGCGGGGCTGAGCCCGCGACCCTGGTCGGGTTTTTCCCCGTGGCGAACGATCAGCACCGTGACATCGCTCAAGCCGACTTCCTTGTGGGCCATGGCCGGTGTGGCGAGTATCAGCGCCGAGAAAGCGAGTACGCCGGGGAGCAGGGTCTGTAGCAGTTTGAGCATGGATTTGCCTCGATGGGATGCAGGGGCGCGCTCGTCATGAGCGCGCCCGGGCCATGGGCAAAATATAGCGGTATTCAGGCAGCGTGCCGGGTGAAACTGTCGTCAGGTGCTCAACGCACCTGCACCACCACTTTGCCGACGGCCTTGCGCTGGGCCAGGTCATTGATGGCCTGGGCGGTCTGCGCCAGGGGATAGGTCTGCGATACCAGCGGCTTCAATTTGCCTTCGGCAAACCAGCTGAACAGTTGCTGGAAGTTGGCGGCGTTGTCCTGGGGCTGGCGCTGGGCGAACGAGCCCCAGAACACCCCGATCACCGCCGCACCCTTGAGCAGTGCCAGGTTCACCGGCAGCTCCGGGATTCGTCCGCTGGCAAAACCCACCACCAGCAGGCGGCCGTTCCAGGCGATGGAACGGATGGCCTGGTCGAACAGGTCGCCGCCGACCGGGTCGTAGATCACGTCGACGCCGTTGCCGTCGGTCAGGCGCTTGATTTCATCCTTGAGATTGTCCTGGCCATAGTTGATCAGTTCATCGGCGCCGAGGGCCTTGGCCACCGCCAGCTTCTCCGCGCTGCTGGCGGCGGCGATCACCCGGGCGCCCATGGCCTTGCCGATTTCCACGGCGGCCAGGCCCACGCCTCCGGAGGCGCCGAGTACCAGCAGGGTTTCCCCCGGCTGCAACTGCGCACGCTGCTTGAGGGCGTGCATGGAGGTGCCGTAGGTCATGCTGAAGGCGGCGGCGGTGGTGAAGTCCATGGCGGGGGGGATCGGCAGCACGTTATAGCCGGGCACTTTCACCTCTTCGGCAAAACTGCCCCAGCCGGTCAGGGCCATCACCCGGTCGCCGACCTTGAGGTGGCTGATCTTCTCGCCCACCGCGACGACCACGCCGGCCGCTTCACCACCCGGGGAAAACGGGAAGGGCGGCTTGAACTGGTATTTGCCCTCGATGATCAGCGTATCCGGGAAGTTCACCCCGGCGGCGTGTACCTGCAGCAGGATCTCGTTCTTCGCGGGCACCGGGCTGGCGACCTCTTCCAGCACCAGCGTTTCGGCGGGGCCGAAGGCTTTGCAGAGCACGGCTTTCATCGGGCTATTCCTTTGGGAGTGATGGCCGATAAGTGTAGGTGTGTGAGTCGAAGGGTCAACGAGCATGCCCCACCCTGATAGTCCGCCATAAGCTTTTGCTTGGGCAGGGCGGTGCGGGTCGCTATGCTAGGCCGCAAACCGGATAAGGAGCGAATTGTGAAAGCGTTGATCATGTTGATGTTGGCCTTGTCCCTGCCGTTGGCGGCAGTGGCGGCGGAAGAAGCCAAGGAAGGGGAAGGCGCGGGTCCGAAAGTCAGCTATATCAGCCTGACGCCGCCGTTTGTCGGTAACTATGGTCTTGATGGCAGCCCGAAACTCAAGGTCTACAAGGCCGATGTGGCCTTGCGCGTGACCGGTGAGGAAGCGGCCAAGGCGGTCAAGGCCAACGAGCCGTTGATCCGTAACCAACTGGTGGCGCTGTTCGCCCAGCAGACCGTGGATTCGATGAGCAACGTCGACGCCAAGGAAAAGATGCGCCAGGAAGCGCTGAAGCAGGTTCAGCAGGTGATGAACGACGAAACCGGCAAGCCGGTGGTCGAGGACCTGCTGTTCAATAACCTGATCGTTCAGTAAACCTAGGACGCCAGGCTCCTGCGGAACCGCGCCAGGGCCACGCTGAAGAACACCAGGCCGATGCCCGCCAGCGCCAGCAGGTCGGGCCAGACCACGCTGACCCCGGCATCGCGGAACAGGATCGCCGACGCCAGGCTGACGAAGTGCGTCGACGGCGAGCCCTGCATCACCCATTGCAGCCAGGTCGGCATGCTGTCCAGCGGCGTGCTGCCGCCGGACAGCAGGAGCATGGGGATGATCACCGGGATCGCCAGCAGACCGAACTGCGGAGTCGAGCGGGCCAGGGTCGCGAGGAAAATCCCCAGGGCCGTGCTGGCGAACAGATACAGCGCCGTCACCCCCAGGAACAAGCCCAACGAGCCGGCCAACGGCACGCCCAGCGCGCCCTTGACGATCACTTCCAGCGACACCCAGGTGCAGATCACCACCACCAGCAGGTTGCTCCAGATTTTCGCCAGCATGATTTCCAGGGCCGTGAGTGGCAGCACCAGCAGGTGATCCAGGGTGCCGTGCTCGCGTTCGCGCAGCAGTGCGGTGCCGGTGAGGATGATCGCCAGGATGGTGATGTTGTTGACGATCTGGATCACCGCCAGGAACCAGCCGCCCTCCAGGTTGGCGTTGAACAACGCCCGGCTGGTCAGTAGCACCGGCGTCTGGCTCGCGGCGTCGGCCTGGCCGCCGTACTCGAGGAGTTCGCGCTGGAAGATCCGCCCGATATAGCCGGCACCCATGAATGCCTGGCTCATGGCGGTGGCGTCGACGTTGACCTGCACGGTGGGTGAGCGGCCGGCCAGCAGGTCGCTCTGGAAGTTGGCCGGCACATTGATCACGAAGGTGTACTGGCCGCTGTCCAGGGCCGCGTCCAGGCGGTCGTAGGGCAATGGCGCCGGGCGCTGGAATTCCGGCGGTTGCAGGGCATCGCCCAGTTTGCGCGACAGCGCGCTGCGGTCCTCGTCCACCAGGGCGACACTGGCGTTGTGCACGCCGATCACCGAGCCGGCCGCGGGCATGTAGATCGCCACGCTGAAGGCATAGAACAGGAACAGCAGCAGGACGCTGTCATGGCGCAGGCTGGTCAGTTCCTTGATGCCGAGGCGCAGGATATGGGCGAGCTTGTGCATCAGGCCTCCTGCTTCTTGAGCATGAGCAGGCTCAGGCCGGTAAAGGCGACGAAGAACCCGAACAACGCCAGGCACTGCGGCCATAGTTCGCGCAGGTCCAGGGCCTTGGTGAAGGTGCCGACGGCGATATCGAGAAAGTGCCCGGCGGGGAACAGCATGCCCATCAACGCGGCGCCGCCTTCCAGCGACGAGCGCGGCACGATCAATCCGGAAAACTGGATGGTCGGCAGGCTGGTGATGATCATGGTGCCGAGGATCGCGGCGATCTGGGTGCGGGTGAAGGCCGAGATCAGCAGGCCCATGCCGGTGGTCGCGAGCACATAGAGCATGCCGCCCAGGGCCAGGGTCAGGCCGCTGCCCTTGAAGGGCACGCCGAACAGCCAGCGGTTCATCGCCACCAGCAGGGCCAGGTTGATCAGGCTGACCACCAGATACGGCGCCTGCTTGCCCAGCAGGAACTCCAGGCGGGTCAGGGGCGTGGCATAGAAGTTGGTGATCGAACCGAGCTCCTTCTCCCGAACAATGCCCAGGGCGGTGAGCATCGCCGGGATAAAGGCCAGGATCAGCGCCATGACGCCGGGGCCGATGGCATTCACGCTGACCACGTCCTGATTGTAGCGAAAGCGGGTTTCCAGTCGGGCGGCGGGGCGGGCGTCGTAGGCCGGGCTGCTTTGCGCCGCCAGTTGCTCGAGGTTGGCCTGGTGCACGGCCTCGACATAGTTGCGGCTGGTTTCGGCGCGGAACGGCATGCCGCCGTCCAGCCAGGCGGCGACCGTGGGTTGGCGCCCGGCATACAGGTCGCGGCCGAAGCCCGGGGGGATCTCCAGCGCCAGCTTGATCTCCGAGCGTTGCAGGCGCTGGTGCAGTTGCGCGGCATCGCGGATCGGGGTTTTCTCTTCGAAGTAACGCGAGCCGCGGAAGGCTTCCAGGTAGGCCCGGCTTTGTGGCGTCTGGTCCTGGTCATAGACGGCGAAGGCAAGATTTTCCACGTCCAGGGAAATCCCGTAGCCGAAGATCACCATCATGAACAGCGATCCCAGCAGGGCGAAGGCCAGTCGCACCTTGTCGCGCAGCAGTTCCTTGCCTTCGCGGCTGGCCACGGCCAGCAAGCGTGCCGGACTGAAACCGGTCTTGTTCGGTGCCAGGCCGGACGACGGCAGCGCTGTGTCGCCGCTGGCGGCCTGCGGTTCCGGCGAACTGCCCTGCGCCTGCTCCAGGCAGCGGACAAAGGCGGCCTCCAGGGTGTCGCCGTGAAACTGTCGTTGCAGGGCGTCCGGGGTATCGCAGGCGAGCACCTGGCCGGCATGCATCAAGGAAATACGGTCGCAGCGCTGGGCTTCGTTCATGAAGTGGGTGGAGAGAAAGATCGTCACACCCTGTTCCCGGGACAGCTCGATCAGCAGGCGCCAAAAGTCATCCCGTGCCGCCGGATCGACCCCGGAGGTGGGTTCGTCGAGGATCAGCACTTCCGGGCGATGGAGTACGGCCACTGCCAGCGACAGGCGTTGGCGCAGGCCCAGGGGCAGGGCGCCGGACGGCTGGTCGGCGATCTCGCCAAGGTTGAAGCGCTGGATCAGTTCCTCGATCCGGGTCGCGCTGTCGGCCTTGGGCAGGTCGAACAGGCGCGCGTGCAATTCAAGGTTCTGCCGCGTACTGAGTTCGCCGTACAGCGAGAAACTCTGGGACATGAAGCCGACCCGCTTGCGGGTCGCCAGGTCCGCGGCGTCCACCGGTTTGCCGAGCAGCGTGGCACTGCCTTCGCTGGCGGGCATCAGGCCGGTGAGGACCTTCATCGTGGTGGTCTTGCCGCAGCCGTTGGAGCCGAGAAAACCGAAGATCTCGCCGCGACCGATGGCGAAGCTGACCTTGTTCACCGCCGTGAAGTCGCCGAAGCGCAAGGTCAGTTCGTGGGCTTCGATGGCGATATCGGTCTGGCCGGCGTCCCGGGGCGGGATCACCAGGGGCTGGTTGTCGTGGCCGCTGTCGCCCTGGAAATGGGTGAAGGCGTCGTCGAGCTTGCCGCTCGCGGTGCTGGCGGCCAGTTCCTGGCTCAGGCCGGCGGCGATCAGGCGGCCACGGTCGAGCATCAGGCAGTGCTCGAACTGTTCGGCCTCCTCCATATAGGCGGTGGCCACCAGCAGCGTCAACTGCGGGCGCTGGCGGCGGAATTCATCCACCAGTTCCCAGAAACGCCGCCGCGACAGCGGGTCGACGCCGGTGGTGGGCTCGTCGAGGATCAGCAGGTCGGGGTCGTGGATCAGCGCACAGCACAGGCCGAGCTTCTGCTTCATGCCGCCGGAGAGTTTGCCGGCCGGCCGCTCGCTGAAGTGCTCAAGGTCGGTGGCGCGCAGCAGACTGTGCATGCGCAGGTCGCACTCGGCCTTGCCCAGCCCGAACAGCGTGGCGAAGAAACGGATGTTTTCGCTGATCGACAAGTCGGGGTAAAGGTTGCCTCCCAGGCCCTGGGGCATGAAGGCGATGCGCGGGTACAGACTGCTGCGGTGGCGGCGCTCGTCGATGGCCCCGCCGAGCACCTGCAACTGGCCTTGCTGGAGTTTCTTGACCCCGGCGATCAGTCCCAGCAGGCTCGATTTCCCGGCGCCGTCCGGGCCGATCAGGCCGCAGCGGGTTCCGGCGGGCAGGCTGAAGGCGATGTCGATCAGGGCCTGCTGATCGCCGTAGCGATGCTGGATGCCACTGGCTTGCAGCGCCAGGTCGCTCATTTCAGGTTGGCCGGCCAGTCCACGGGACTTGTGCGCACGTAACCGGCGCCGGGCATGCCGGGCTTGGCCTGGGGCACGGCGGCGGGTTCGGTCAGGCGCAGTTTGACCCGGAACACCAGTTTCTGCCGTTCGTCGCGGGTTTCCACTTCCTTGGGGGTGAACTGCGACTTGGCGGCGACGAAGGCGACTTTCGCCGGCAGGGGATGTTCGGGCAGGGCGTCGAGCAGGATCCGCGCGTCGTCGCCCTGGGTCAGGCGGCCGACCACGGAGGCGGGCAGGTAGAGGTTCATGTACTGGTCGTTGGGGTCGATCAGCAGCAACACCCGGCCGCCGGCGCCGAGAACTTCCCCGGGTTCGGCCAGGCGCAGCTGGATAATGCCGTCGAGGGGCGCACGCAGGCTGCTGTCATCGATTTCGCTGGTCAACTGGGCGACCTGGGCCTGGGCCGCGCCGATGGCGGCGTTGGTGGCCGAGACCTGGGCCTTGGCGGCGGTCAGCGCGGCGGTGCTGGTGTCGTAGCGGGCCTGTTGCTGGTCGATCACCTGGCCGCTGGCGAAACCACGCTGGGACAGTTCGCGAAAGCGCTTGAGCTCCTGGCCGGCCAGCAACAGTTCGCTTTGGCGCAGTTGCACGTTGGCCTGGTTGGCGGCGAGGTTCTCGCGGGCGCGCAGCACTTCGGCTTCGGCCTGGTTGCGCTGGGCTTCGAGGGTGCGGGTGTCGAGGCGGGCGAGCAGTTGGCCCCGGGTGACCTTGTCGCCTTCGTTGACCAGCACTTCGGCCAGCCGGCCCGGGGTTTTGCTGGCGATCTGCACTTCGGTGGCTTCAAGGCGGCCGTTGCCCATGCCGAGGCCTTCGGGCAGGCGGTCGTGAAGGGACTTCCAGTAGCCGAAGCCACCGGCGGCGGCCAGCAGCACGAGCAGGGCACCGGCGAAAAGACGGGAACTGTGTTGATTCATCGACATTACGGCATCCTGCGTCAGTAGCGTCCAATTTTGACCGGATACGCGGCGAAACGCGTTGATATTGGTCAAATGAACGGCAAGCCTAACCTGAATCGGGTGGGGGATGCATGGTCGGATGATGTGTTGTCAGTGCGGGCCTCTTCGCGGGCAAGCCCTGCTCCTACAGTCCTGCGTCGTTCAGCCCACTTGTGTACGACACAATACTGTAGGAGCAGGGCTTGCCCGCGAAGAGGCCGGTAGCTTCAGCGCAAAGCCAGAACCGCTGCCCACTGTTCAGCTGTGACCGGCATCACCGATAATCGGCTGCCTTTCTGCACCAGCGGCATCTCCGCCAGCTCGGCCTGCTGCTTCAGATAGCCGAGCCCCAGCACCTTGCCAAAGGTCTCCACATGGGCCACCTGCAACGCGCTCCAGGGATTCTTCTCGGCACTGGCCTTGGGGTCGTGATACGGACTCTCCGGGTCCAGCGCCGTCGGGTCCGGATAGGCCGCCGCGACGATCCGACCAATCCCGGCAATCCCTGGCTCCGGGCAGCTGGAGTGATAGAAGAAAAATTCATCACCGGCCGCCATCGCCCGCAGGAAATTGCGCGCCTGGTAATTGCGCACGCCATCCCAGCGTGTCTCGCCGAGCTTGGCCAGGCCTTCGATGGACAGTTCGTCGGGCTCGGATTTCATCAGCCAATAGGCCATGGTTTTGCTCCTTGGGCAATTTGTCGGGCAATTTCGGGCACTAACCGACGGTCGGTTGACGCCAGTGTTTGCGTAGTGCTTCACGTTATCGCAAAATGCCGGGATTTTAAGCTTGACGCTGCTGCACGGCCTATAACGAAAACCGTTGCTGTCATCGTGGATCATTTGCCTAGGGGGGCAATCGATGAAACGCAAACCGGATTTACTATGGATTTTGGTGATTTTGTTCGGTTTGGGCGTGGTCACTACGGGCTATGCCCAGGGCCTCTGGTCCGGCAAGAAAGACGTGCCGGTGGAAATCGTCCAGAAGCTGCCTCAGCAGTCGACTCTGTTCAAGCGCTGATCCCGGCGGTTCTTGCCGGATCCAGCCGATTCTTTATTGCGCGAAATACCAAGCGCGGTCGGTGACCGTGCCCTGTAACGGCACATCCCAGCTGGCCTGATTCAACTTCGCGACTTTCTGGCATTCATGGGCCAGCCCCAGCAGCGTCGGCTTGCGCCAGCTTTGACGGCGGGCCAGGTACGCCAGGCTGCGGTCATAGAAACCGCCGCCCATCCCCAGTCGTCCGCCCTCCACATCGAAACCCACCAGTGGCAGCAGCACCAGGTCCAGCGTCCAGACCTTGCGTTGCGCGGCCAGCTTGACCCTTGGCTCAAGGATGCGAAAACGATTGGGTTGCAGCTTCTCCCCCGGCCGAATGCGCTGGAACACCATCCGCGTGCGCGGCCAGGCGCTCAGCACCGGCAGATAGGTGTGCTTGCCGCGCCGTTGTGCTTCACGCAGCAGCAGGCGCGGATCGATCTCGCCGTCGGTGGGCAGGTACAGGGAAATATGGCGGGCGCGGCGAAACAGCGGGTGTTGCGCCAATTGCCGGTACAGGCCACGGGCCGCCTGGCGTTGTTCGCTGGCGCTGAGCGCGCGGCGGGCTTTGCGCAGCAGTCGTCGAAGTTGCGGGCGGGAAGGCGGCGCAGGTTCGGTCATGGCATCTGGCTTGGGCAATCGAGCGGCCAGGACGGCAACTCGTTAACACCAATGCCGGCAGTGAAAGCCGGCACTGGGTTGAAATCAGGCTCCCCGACGTACCGCTGTCGGCTTAGCCCTTGAACCCGAGAGTTCAAGGTGGAAGTTGCAGGAGGCCTTAAGGCTTTCCGTCTAGCGGACATGCGCACCGGCCCCAACGTGCAACTCCCGTGGTTTTGCGAATCGGCTCAGGGACATCACCAACTGGCAAGCACTCCAGGGAGTGGCATCAGTATACCCGAAACTCGCTGTAGGAATCAGCCTTTGCTGTTGTCCGGATCAGTGGACAGCGCCAAATCGACACGCTCGAGCAGATCACGCACCTGTTCGCGGGTCGAGCCGCTGGCCTGCACATCCGGGCGTTCCTGGCGGTGCAGCAGGTCGTGGGTAATGTTCAGCGCGGCCATCACGGCGATGCGATCGGCACCGACGACTTTGCCGCTGCTGCGGATTTCGCGCATCTTGCCGTCCAGGTAGCGAGCGGCACTGACCAGGTTGCTGCGTTCTTCCTGCGGGCAGATGATCGAATATTCTTTATCGAGGATCTGCACGGTCACGTTATTGCTTGAACTCATGAGTCTTGCTCCAGGGCTTTGAGGCGCGAAATCATGGATTCGACCTTACGCCGGGCGATTTCGTTTTTTTCAATGAGGGTTGCGCGCTCCTCGCGCCAGGTCTTTTCCTGAGCTAGTAAGAGTCCATTTTGGCTTTTTAGTTGCTCGACCCGGGTAATCAACAGTTCGAGTCTGGCCATCAGCGCGTGCAGGTCGGTGTCTTCCATCGGGTATCCACTGAATATGACTGATGAGCGGTAGTAATCACGGCGCGGAGCAAACGTTTGGACGGCCGATGGTCTGGCTCGTGCGCGAATGCTAGGATACAAGGCCTTCATTCTAGACATTGCGCCGCTTGGCGCCTAGCCGCCCATGCCCATTCAGAATTCCCCGTATAACGCCTTTGCCACCCTGCTGAGCACCAGCGGTCATCCTGTCTCGCCCGCCGAACTTCACGGCCTGTTGCTCGGCCGCAGTTGCGCCGGTGCCGGCTTCGAAGCTGACAGTTGGCTGGTGGACGCCGCCGAGCTGCTCGAAGGCGAACCGCAAGACAACGTGCGCAACGCCCTGATCGGCCTGCAAGAGATGGTCAAGGGCGAGCTTACCAGCGACGACATGACCGTTGTCCTGTTGCTGCCCACCGACGATGCGCCCCTGACCGAGCGTGCGATTGCGCTGGGCCAGTGGTGCCAGGGTTTCCTCGCCGGTTTCGGCCTGACCTACCGCGCCAATGCCCTGAGCGCCGAGGCCACCGAGGTGCTCCAGGACCTGGCGGCCATCGCCCAGGTGCAGGAAGCCCTGGAAGAGTCCGACGACGGTGAAAGCGACTATATGGAAGTCATGGAATACCTGCGGGTCGCGCCGCTGCTGCTGTTCACCGAAATCAACAAACCGGCTGAACCGGCTGCCAAGCCTTCTCTGCACTAAGAAGCCTTCAGACAGGGAGCTCCATCTGCCCATGATCCATATCCCGAAAGCGGAATACGCCCGGCGCCGCAAGGCCCTGATGGCGCGGATGGAACCCAACAGCATCGCGATCCTGCCGGCCGCCGCCGTGGCGATCCGCAATCGTGATGTCGAGCATGTCTATCGCCAGGACAGCGATTTCCAGTACCTGAGCGGCTTTCCCGAGCCCCAGGCGGTGATCGTGCTGATCCCCGGCCGGCCCCACGGCGAGTACCTGCTGTTCTGTCGTGAGCGCAATGTCGAGCGCGAGCTCTGGGACGGCCTGCGCGCCGGCCAGGAGGGCGCGATCCGCGACTTCGGTGCCGACGACGCGTTCCCGATCAACGATATCGACGACATTCTCCCGGGCCTGATCGAAGGGCGCGACCGGGTCTATTCGGCCATGGGCAGCAACCCGGAGTTCGACCGGCACCTGATGGAGTGGATCAACGTGATCCGTTCCAAGGCCCACCTCGGTGCGCAACCGCCGAACGAATTCGTTGCCCTGGATCATCTGCTGCACGACATGCGCCTGTATAAATCGGCGGCGGAAGTGAAAGTGATGCGCGAGGCCGCGGCGATTTCCTGCCGTGCCCATGTGCGGGCGATGCAAGCCAGCCGCGCCGGATTGCATGAATTCAGCCTGGAGGCGGAGCTGGACTACGAGTTCCGCAGGGGCGGGGCGAAGATGCCGGCCTACGGTTCCATTGTCGCGACCGGGCGCAACAGCTGCATCCTGCACTATCAGCAGAATGACGCAGTGCTCAAGGACGGCGACCTGGTGTTGATCGACGCCGGTTGCGAGATCGATTGCTACGCCAGCGATATCACCCGTACCTGGCCGGTCAACGGGCGATTTTCGCCGGAGCAGAAGGCGATCTACGAACTGGTGCTGGCGTCCCAGGAAGCGGCTTTTGCCGAGATCGCGCCGAACAAGCATTGGAACCAGGCCCACGAGGCGACGGTGCAGGTGATTACCGCCGGGCTGGTGGAACTGGGGTTGCTGCAGGGCGATGTCGACGAGTTGATCGCCAGCGAAGCCTACAAGGCTTTCTACATGCACCGTGCCGGGCATTGGCTGGGGATGGATGTGCATGATGTCGGCGACTACAAGGTCGGCGATCAATGGCGCGTGCTGGAGGTCGGCATGGCGCTGACCGTGGAGCCGGGGATCTATATTTCCCCGGACAACCAGAACGTGGCGAAGAAATGGCGAGGCATTGGCGTGCGCATTGAGGACGATGTAGTGGTGACCAGACAAGGCTGTGAGATTCTCACCGGCGGCGTGCCCAAGACCGTGGCCGAGATCGAGGCGCTGATGGCGGCTGCCCGGATCCAGGCGGCATGAGTCGGGTCAATCTGGCGATCATCGGCGGTGGCCTGGTCGGTGCCAGCCTGGCGTTGGCCTTGCAGGCCGGGGCCAAGGCCCGGGGCTGGAAGATTACCCTGATCGAACCGTTCGCCCCCGGCGACAGTTATCAACCCAGCTACGACGCGCGTTCTTCGGCGCTGTCCTTCGGCGCCCGGCAGATCTATCAGCGCCTGGGTGTGTGGCAGTCGATCAGCCCGCGCGCCGAGCCGATCAAGCAGATTCATGTGTCCGACCGCGGGCGTTTCTCCACTGCGCGGCTGTCCGCCATGGAGGAGGGCGTGCCGGCCCTGGGTTATGTGGTGGAAAACGCCTGGCTGGGGCAATGCCTGTGGCAGGTCCTGGACCAGGACGTGATCAGTTGGCGCTGTCCGGCCGAGGTCACCCACCTGCAACCGCTGGAAGATGGCTATCGCCTGACCCTGGGGGATGAAACCCAGCTGGACTGCGACCTGGCGATCCTGGCCGACGGTGGCCGTTCCGGGTTGCGCGAGCAGTTGGGGATCGGCGTGCGCAAGCGGCCTTATCACCAGAGTGCGCTGATCGCCAATATCACCCCCAGCGAAGCCCATAACGGCATGGCCTTCGAGCGCTTTACCGACGAGGGGCCGATGGCCCTGCTACCGTTGCCGGAGAATCGTTGTGCGCTGGTCTGGACCCGTCTCGGGATGGATGCCCAGCGTCTGGCCGACCTGGACGAGCGCAGTTTCCTCGCCGAGTTGCAGGGGGTGTTCGGCTATCGCCTGGGCACCTTGCGCCAGGTCGGCGCGCGGCACCTGTACCCGCTGAGCCTGGTGGAAGCCGAAGAACAGGTGCGTGCGCATCTGGTGGTGCTGGGCAACGCCGCCCATAGCTTGCATCCGATTGCCGGGCAGGGCTTCAACCTGTCCCTGCGCGATGCCCAGGCCCTGGCCGAGGCCTTGCTGGCGAGCACGGCACCCTTGGGCGACCTGAGCACCTTGCAGGCCTATCAGGAGCGCCAGCGCCTGGACCAACAGCTCACCGTGGGCTTCTCCGACCAGGTCACCCGCCTGTTCGGCAATGCCCAGCCGCTGGTGGCCCTGGGGCGCAATATCGGCCTGCTGGGCCTGGACCTGCTGCCGCCGGCCAAACGCTGGTTCGCCCGGCAGGCGATGGGCCTGGGTACCCGTTCCGATGTCTAGGACGTGGCCGGGCCCGGAATGCGCCCGTATCCACACCTCGAACCCTGTAGGAGCAGGGCTTGCCCGCGAAGGGGGCCTTGAGGCCGCCAAAAGCTTCGCGGGCAAGCCCTGCTCCTACAAGGTCCGCATAACCTTCACTAAGGCTTAAAGCATGGAAATGCGCGCAGATGTGCTGATTGTCGGGGCCGGAATGGTCGGAAGCGCCCTGGCCCTGGCGTTGAAAGACAGCGGGCTGGAGATTCTCCTGCTCGACGGCAGCCCCCTGAGCGTCAAGCCGTTCGACCCGCAGGCGGCCTTCGAGCCGCGGGTCAGTGCGCTGTCCGCCGCCAGCCAGCGGATTCTCGAACGCCTCGGCGTGTGGGACGGGATCAGCGCCCGGCGGGCCAGCCCGTACCGCGACATGCAGGTCTGGGACGGCAGCGGCACCGGGCAGATTCACTTCTCGGCGGCCAGCGTGCATGCCGAGGTGCTCGGGCATATCGTCGAGAACCGGGTGGTCCAGGATGCCTTGCTCGAACGCCTGCATGACTGCGACATGGGCCTGCTGGCCAATGCACGCCTGGAGCAGATGCGCCGCTCCGGCGACGACTGGCTGCTGACCCTGGCCGATGGTCGCAAGCTGCGCGCACCCCTGGTGATCGCCGCCGACGGGGCCAATTCGGCGGTGCGCCGCCTGGCCGGCTGTGCCACCCGCGAGTGGGACTACCTGCACCATGCGATCGTGACCAGCGTGCGCAGCTCGCAACCGCACCAGATGACCGCCTGGCAGCGTTTTACCGATGACGGTCCGCTGGCATTTTTGCCCCTGGAGCGTGATGGGCAGCAGGACTGGTGCTCGATCGTCTGGTCGACCACGCCGGAGCAGGCGCAGCGCCTGATGCTGCTGGAAGAGGACGCCTTCTGCCGGGAGCTGGAGCGGGCCTTCGAAGGTCGGCTGGGGACCGTGCTGTCGGCGGACTCACGGCTCTGTGTGCCGCTGCGTCAACGCCACGCCAAACGTTATGTGGCCGAAGGGCTGGCGCTGATCGGCGATGCCGCGCACACCATTCACCCGCTGGCTGGCCAGGGTGTGAACCTGGGCTTTCTTGATGCGGCGGTGCTGGCTGAAGAACTGCTGCATGCGTGCGAACGTGGCGAGCGGCTGGCGGATGTGCGGGTGCTCAGCCGTTTCGAGCGGCGGCGCATGCCCCACAACCTGGGGTTGATGGCAGCGATGGAAGGTTTCGAGCGGCTGTTCCAGGCGGACTCGCTGGCACTGCGCTGGCTGCGTAACACCGGGTTGAAAAGCGTCGAGCAGATGCCCGAGGCCAAGGCGCTGTTCGTGCGCCAGGCGCTGGGGCTGACGGGCGACCTGCCGGAGCTGGCCAGGGCCTGACGGGCCTCGTGCAACATCTGGTAACTCCTCCGTCCCCGGTTAGGTTTGAGAAGCGAAATGTGAGTCACTATCATTTCGCGCTCATTTCGAAATCGAGAGACCGCGCCCATGTTGGCACCGAAGCGTCTACTGACTGCCCTGGCCCTTTCCCTCATGGCCGGCACTGCCCACGCCGCCGACGAAGTGGTGGTCTACTCCTCGCGCATCGACGAACTGATCAAGCCGGTCTTTGACGCCTACACCGCCAAGACCGGGGTCAAGATCAAGTTCATCACTGACAAGGAAGCGCCGCTGATGCAGCGGATCAAGGCCGAAGGCGAAAACGCCAGCGCCGACCTGCTGCTCACCGTCGATGCCGGCAACCTCTGGCAGGCGGAAAAGATGGGCATCCTGCAGCCCTTCACGTCCAAGGTGATCGACGCCAATATTCCGCTGCAATACCGTTCGTCCGCCCATGCGTGGACCGGCCTGAGCCTGCGTGCGCGGACCCTGGCGTATTCCACCGAACGGGTCAAGCCGGCCGACCTGAGCAGCTACGAAGCCCTCGCCGACAAGCAGTGGGAAGGCCGCCTGTGCCTGCGCACGGCGAAGAAGGTCTACAACCAGTCGCTGACCGCCACGCTGATCGAGGTCCATGGTGCCGAGAAGACCGAGCAGATTCTCAAGGGCTGGGTCGGCAACCTGTCCACCGATGTGTTTTCCGATGACATCGCCGTGCTGGAGGCGATCAATGCCGGGCAGTGCGACGTCGGGATCGTCAACACCTACTACTACGGTCGCCTGCACAAGCAGAACCCGAACCTGGCGGTCAAACTGTTCTGGCCGAACCAGGGTGACCGCGGCGTGCACGTGAACCTCTCGGGCATCGGCCTGACCCGGCACGCGCCCCATCCGGAAGCGGCCAAGGCTTTGGTGGAGTGGATGACCACGCCCGAGGCGCAGCGCATTTTTGCCGACGTGAACCAGGAGTTTCCGGCCAACCCGGCGGTGCCGCCGTCGGCGGAAGTGGCGAGCTGGGGCAAGTTCGTGCCGGATACCTTGCCCGTCGAGATTGCCGGCAAGCGCCAGGCCGAGGCGATCCGCCTGATGGACAGGGCTGGCTGGAACTGACCGGGTAGTACAAACCCTGTGGGAGCGGAGCTTGCCCGCGAAGCTTTTGGCGGCCTTTAGGGCCTCTTCGCGGGCAAGCTCCGCTCCCACAAAGAGCATCCAGTCTGTCCCTTTGCGTAGCCTTTACCGAGAACTTCCTTGGCCCATCCCGTCCAACGCCGCTGGTACCTTCCGGTATTTGCTGTCGCCGCCCTGGTACTGCTGCCGCTGAGCGTGCTGCTGTTGTCCTGGCAGTCGATCGACCTGCAGATCTGGTCCCACCTCTGGGACACCCAGCTGCCGCGTCTGCTGGGCAACACCCTGACCCTGGTGCTGGGCGTCGGCCTCGGTGTCACCCTGCTGGGGGTGAGCCTGGCCTGGCTCACCAGTCTCTGCGAATTTCCCGGCCGACGCTGGCTGGACTGGGCGCTGATGCTGCCGTTTGCCATCCCGGCTTATGTGCTGGCGTTTGTCTTTGTCGGCCTGCTGGATTTCTCCGGCCCGGTGCAGACTCTGTTGCGCGAGTGGTTCGGCAGCGGCCTGCGCCTGCCCCGGGTACGTTCCACCGGAGGGGTGATCCTGGTCCTGGTGCTGGTTTTCTACCCCTACGTCTACCTGCTCGCGCGCACCGCCTTCATGGCCCAGGGCAAGGGCCTGATGGAAGCCGCCCGGGTGCTCGGGCAATCGCCCTGGCAGGCGTTCTGGCGGGTGGCGCTGCCCATGGCGCGTCCGGCCATCGGTGCCGGCGTGGCCCTGGCACTGATGGAAACCCTGGCGGATTTCGGCGCCGTCGCGGTGTTCAACTTCGACACCTTCACCACCGCCATCTACAAGACCTGGTACGGCTTCTTCAGCCTCTCCAGCGCCGCGCAGCTGGCCAGCCTGCTGCTCCTCGCGGTGATGCTGGTGCTCTACGGCGAACGCCGCGCCCGTGGCGCCGTGCGCAGCGGCAATGAGCGCCCGCGAGCCCAGCCGCTCTATCACCTGCACGGGTTCAAGGCCCTGGCGGCCAGTGCCTGGTGCCTGCTGGTATTCGCCTGCGCCTTTGTCATCCCGCTGCTGCAACTGCTGGTCTGGTTCTGGCAGCGCGGTCGCTTCGATCTCGATGAGCGCTACACCGGCTTGATCCTGCACACCCTTTACCTGGGCGTCATGGCGGCCCTGATCACCGTCGGCGTGGCCTTGCTGCTGGCCTTTGCCCGGCGCCAGGCGCCGACCCGGCTGATCCGCTCCGGGGTCAGCCTGGCCAACCTCGGCTACGCGCTGCCGGGCTCGGTGCTGGCGGTCTCGATCATGCTCGCCTTCAGCTATCTGGACCGGGTGCTGGTGATCCCGCTGTCGGGCTGGCTGGGCGGGGCGGGCAAGCCGTTGCTGCTGGGCAGCCTGTCGGCCCTGCTGCTGGCCTACCTGGTGCGCTTTATCGCCGTGGCCCATGGTCCCTTGGAAAACAGCCTGGCGCGTATCCGACCGTCCTTGCCCGAAGCGGCGCGTAGCCTTGGGGTCAGTGGGCCAGTACTTTTTTGCAAAGTGTATCTGCCGTTATTGTTGCCCGGCGCCTTGAGCGCGGCGCTGCTGGTGTTCGTCGATGTGCTCAAGGAAATGCCCGCGACCCTGCTGATGCGCCCGTTTGGCTGGGACACGCTGGCGGTGCGGATCTTCGAAATGACCAGCGAAGGGGAGTGGGCGCGGGCCTCGCTGCCGGCCTTGACCCTGGTGCTGGTCGGCCTGTTGCCGGTGATCGGTTTGATTCGCCGCTCGGCGCATCGAATCGGCTAGGTGTCATGGCTCCCCCTTGCGGCTACAATGCGCGGCATTCGGTGCGGTCCGTCTGACAGACCGGGTACGAAACAGGACTCAAGGCCCCATCCATAAAGGGCTCAAGCCGGTTTCCTGCCTGTCCGCGCCTTCGCCACGCCCGGAAGGAGAAACCCATGGGACAGCGTACGCCTCTCTATGACCTGCACCTCGCCCTCGGCGCGAAGATGGTCGATTTTGGCGGTTGGGATATGCCACTGCATTACGGCTCGCAGGTCGAGGAGCACCATCAGGTGCGACGTGACTGCGGTGTGTTCGATGTCTCGCACATGACCGTGATCGATATCACCGGCAGCCAGGCCAAGGCTTGGCTGCGCCATCTGCTGGCGAACGATGTCGAGCGTCTCGACGGCCTCGGTCGCGCCTTGTACAGCGCGATGCTCAATGAGCACGGTGGGGTGGTCGACGACATGATCGTCTATCGTACCGAGAGCGGTTACCGCCTGGTGGTCAATGCCGCGACCCGTGATCAGGACATGGCCTGGATGCAGGCCCGGCTCGGCGGCTATGACGTGCAACTGCACGAGCGCCCGGAGCTGGCGATGCTGGCGATCCAGGGGCCACAGGCCCGGCACAAGATCGCCGAACTGGTGAGCCAGTCCCGCGGCCAACTGATCCAGCAACTCAAGCCCTTCGAAGGCCGCAGTGACGGCGACTGGTTTATTGCCCGCACCGGCTACACCGGGGAAGACGGTCTGGAGATCATCCTGCCGGCCGACCAGGCCCCCGGCTTTTTCAACGATCTGGTGGGCGCGGGTATCTCGCCCATCGGTCTGGGCGCCCGGGATACCTTGCGCCTGGAAGCCGGCATGAACCTGTACGGCCAGGATATTCACCAGGACGTTTCGCCGCTGGCGGCCAATATGGCCTGGACCATTGCCTGGGAACCGGCTGATCGCGACTTTATCGGGCGTGGCGCCCTGGAGGCGGAAAAAAACGCCGGCGCCAAGCTCAAGCTGGTCGGCCTGGTGCTGGAAGAGCGCGGCGTTCTGCGGGCTCACCAGGTGGTTCGGATCGCCGAGATTGGCGAAGGAGAGATCACCAGTGGTAGTTTCTCTCCTACGCTAAGCAAGTCGATTGCGCTGGCGCGTGTTCCCGCCGCCACGGCTGATCGCGCTGAAGTTGAAATTCGCGGCAAATGGTACCCGGTTCGCGTGGTAAGGCCGACGTTCGTGCGTCATGGTAAAACCCTGATCTGAATTTTCCGGCGGGCCCTCAATCGCTCCGCCACTGATACTTAAATGTGAGGACACTGAATATGAGCGATATCCCTGCTGATCTGCGTTTTGCCGAAAGCCACGAGTGGGCCCGCCTGGAAGCTGACGGTAGCGTCACCGTCGGCATCAGCGACCATGCTCAGGAAGCCTTGGGGGATGTGGTGTTCGTGGAACTGACTGAAGTCGGTACCGTGTTCGCCGCCGGCGAGGCTGCCGGTGTGGTGGAGTCGGTGAAGGCGGCTTCGGATATCTATTCGCCAGTGTCGGGCGAAGTGATCGCGGTCAACGAAGCGTTGTCCGGCGAGCCTGAGCTGCTGAACTCCGATCCGCACGGCGCGTGGATCTTCAAGCTCAAGCCGAGCAATGTGGCGGAGCTGGAGAAGTTGCTGGATGCGGCGGGTTACAAGAAGGCTATCGGCGAGTAATTCGTCAGGTTGACCGCGTTATCGTTCATCGCGAGCAAGCTTGCTCCTACAAGAGCAGGCGTGCTCGCGATCACGGTGTTACGGCTTCAGGACTGCCTTGACCGCCGCCACCGAACGCTCGACATCGGCCTTGGTCATGGCGTTGAACATCGGCAACGACACGATCAGGCGCCCGACGCGCTCTGCGATCGGGAACATGCCTTCCTTGAAGCCGCGTTCGCGGTACAGGCTCAGCAGGTGGATCGCCGGGTAGTGATAACCGATGCCGATGCCGCGCTGCTTCATCTCTTCCATAAAGGTCGCCCGCGCCGGCTGGCCGTCCTGACGCTCCGGCAGTACCAGCTGGAACATATGCCAGTTGCTGTTGGTGAAATCCTTCACCGGTAGCTGGGCACCGTATTTCTCTTCGAAATCACTGCCAAAGCACTCGAAATAGTACTCGGCCAGCCCGCGGCGGTGCGGGGTGATGGCATCGATATGGGCAAACTGGCCCAGGCCGATGGCGGCGGCGACGTCGGTCATGTTGAATTTGCCGCCCAGCACGTCCACGTCCAGGCCGTCATGGCCGGTACGGGTCACGCCCTGCAGGCGGTACTTCTCGGCCAGACGGGCCTCTTCGGCGTTGTTCAACACCAGGCAGCCGCCTTCGGACGAAGTGATGTTCTTGTTCGCCTGGAAGCTGAACGACACCAGGTCACCCAGGGCGCCGATCTTCTGGCCGTTCCATTCCGAACCCAGGGCCTGGGCCGCGTCTTCGACGATGCGCAGGTTGTGTTTCTTGGCGATGGCGTACAGGCGATCCATGTCCACCGGCAGGCCGGACAGGTAAACCGGGATGATCGCCTTGGTACGCGGGGTGATGGCGGCCTCGACCTTGTCCAGGTCGATATTGCGGGTTACCGGGTCGATATCGGCGAACACCGGGGTCGCGCCGACTTCGATGATCACGTTGGCGGTGGCCACCCAGGAGATCGGCGTGGTGATCACTTCGTCGCCCGCGCCGATACCGGCGATGCGCAAGGCGATTTCCATGGTGCAGGTGCCGGAGTTGAAGGTGCGCACCGGACGCCCGCCGAAATATTCCGACAGTTGCGCTTCAAAGGCCGCGACCTTCGGACCGCTGGTGATCCAGCCGGAACGCAGGACATCGCCCACGGCGGCAATGGTCGCTTCGTCGATGGTCGGTTTGGAAAAAGGCAGGAAAGGAAGTTCGCTCATGGGGTCGTGACGTCCGATGTGAAGGCCGACAGTGCTCTACCGGCAGTGAAGAGTAGACAGCAAGGCTGCAATGCTGGCGATGATACTGTTTTAAGGTGAAAATTCGGTGCTTTTTTTGCTGTCCGGACGCTGAACGAGCACGTCGGGCCGGTGCCTGGGTGTCGATCGGCGGTTTTTACCGGGCAACGCAAAACGCCGCGGGTGAGCGGCGTTCTGGTTTGTGGGTGAAGTGTTTGAATCAGTCTTCGGCGACGGTGTTCTTCGCCAGGATGGCGTTGGCCAGTTGCATGTCGGTGACCTTCAGGTCCGGGTTTTCGGCCCGCAGTTTTTGCATCGCGGCCTCCAGATAAGGGCCACGGATGCCGCCATTGCTGGCGACGAAGCTGCTGGCATCGTCCTGGGCGGCGGCCACCAGCTTGTGGTCCTTCCTGAAGGTCAGGTAGGTGGAGCCGGTGGTGGCGCCAGAGGAAAGGACGTTGCGCCAGAACTCGTCGGCCATCGCTGCGCCGACGGGAAGGGTAAACAAGGCCAATGCGACAACTGCTGTTTTGAGACGCATGAGAGTGACTCCGGTGTGGGTATCTGAAAGGTTTGATGCTCGCCGTCGCACTGTAGTTCCATCGGCCTTACTGAATCCTTTCCACCCGCAGGGTACTGCCGTCCTGACCAACCACCCGGACCTGGGTACCCACCTCGCTATCCGGCCCGATGGCCATCCAGACGCTGTCACCGACCTTGATCTTGCCGCGCCCGGCGACAATGGCGACATGCACCACGAAGGTCTTGCCGATCAGGTCGTGACCACGCTCATTGAGTCCCGGCTGGTCGCTGGGCCGGGCGTTGTTGCGTTGGCGTTTCCACCAGAGCCATGCGGTCAGGATCGACAGCACACCGAACAGCAGCAACTGCAAGGTCCAGTGCAGGCCGGGAATCAGGTAGGTCAGGACGCCCACGGCCGCGGCGGCCGTCCCGACCCAGAGCAGGTAACCGCCGGCACCGAATATTTCGAAAATCAACAACAGCGTGCCCAGGGCTAGCCAGTCCCAGAACGACAGGTGTTGCAGGAATTCCCACATGGGCGTTGCCTCAGGGTTTCTTGCTGTCGAAGGTGGCCTTGACGATCTCGCCGATGCCGCCTACCGCGCCGATCACCTGGCTGGCCTCCAGCGGCATCAGGATCACCTTGCTGTTATTGGCCGAGGCCAGCTTGCCCAAGGCGTCGATGTATTTCTGCGCGACAAAGTAGTTCACCGCCTGCACGTTGCCCTTGGCGATGGCCTCGGATACCACCTGGGTCGCCCGGGCTTCGGCTTCGGCCTGGCGTTCACGGGCTTCGGATTGCAGGAAGGCCGACTGCCGGGCGCCCTCGGCTTCGAGGATCTGCGCCTGCTTCTTGCCTTCGGCGGTGAGAATCGCCGAGGCGCGCAGGCCTTCGGCCTCGAGGATTTGCGCGCGTTTGACCCGCTCGGCCTTCATCTGCCCGGACATGGCCGCCATCAGGTCGGCGGGCGGGCTGATGTCCTTGATCTCGATGCGGGTCACCTTGATGCCCCACGGCGCGGTCGCTTCGTCGACGGTGCGCAGCAGGCGCTCGTTGATGGCGTCGCGCTGGCCGAGCATGGCGTCCAGCTCCATGGAGCCGAGCACGGTGCGGATATTGGTCTGCAACAGGTTGCGGATGGCGTGCTCGAGGTTGTTTACCTCGTAGGCGGCCTGGGCGGCGTTGACCACCTGGAAGAAGCACACGGCGTCGATCTGGACCGTGGCATTGTCGGCGGTGATGACTTCCTGGGGCGGGATGTCGAGCACGCTTTCCATCACGTTGATCTTGCGCCCGATGCGGTCCATGACCGGGATGATGATATTGAGGCCCGGCTTGAGGGTGTTGGTGTAGCGCCCGAAGCGCTCCACCGTCCATTGATAACCCTGGGGCACGACCTTGAAGCCCATGAACACCAGGGCAATGGCCAGGCCGACGAAGAGCAGGAGTACGCTACCGATTTGCATGACGATTCCCTGTTGCAAGTGTTGATCGAGAAGGCTGTTACCTTGAGTGTAACGGGGCTTGCCGGGATAAAAAGTGTTTACTCGGCAATGGACGCATGTCGTGACACTTTCATCAGCGCTGCTCGCTCTGCGGCGTGACCCGCAACACCTCCTCGACGGTGGTCAGCCCCGCCGCGACCTTTTGCGCGCCGGACAGGCGCAGGCTGCGCATGCCGTCCTTGAACGCCTGGCGACGCAGGGCCAGGAGGTCGGTATCGGCGTGGATATGCGCTTTCAGGCCGTCGTTCAGGACCAGGATCTCGTAGACCCCGGCGCGCCCGTGATAACCGGTGTCGCGACATTCCAGGCAACCGACGGCGCGCTGGGCACCGCTCGGCATCGGCGCCTGCCAGGGTCGGGTCAGGCTTTGCCAGTCGTCTTCTTCCAACTGGGTCGGCGCCTTGCAGTGCGGGCACAGGGTACGCACCAGGCGCTGGGCCATGACCCCGAGCACGGTGGCCTTGATCAGGTAATGCGGCACCCCCAGTTCCAGCAGGCGGCTGATGGCGCTCGGCGCGTCGTTGGTGTGCAGGGTCGAGAGCACCAGGTGGCCGGTGAGCGCGGCCTGGATCGCCATTTCGGCGGTTTCCAGGTCGCGGATCTCGCCGATCATGATGATGTCCGGGTCCTGGCGCATCAGCGCGCGCACACCACTGGCAAAGGTCAGGTCGATATTGTGCTGGACCTGCATCTGGTTGAAGGCCGGCTCGATCATCTCGATCGGGTCCTCGATGGTGCAGAGGTTGACCTCCGAGGTCGCCAGTTTCTTCAGGGTGGTGTACAGCGTGGTGGTCTTGCCCGAGCCGGTGGGGCCGGTGACCAGGATGATGCCGTTGGGCTGGCGGGTCATGTCCTGCCAGCGGCGCAGGTCGTCGGCGCCGAAGCCCAGTTGGTCGAAATCCTTGAGCAGCACCTCCGGGTCGAAGATACGCATCACCATCTTTTCGCCAAAGGCGGTGGGCAGGGTCGACAGGCGCAATTCGACTTCGCCGCCGTCCGGGGTCTTGGTCTTGACCCGGCCGTCCTGGGGTTTGCGCTTTTCCGCGACGTTCATCCGGCCCAGGCTTTTCAGGCGGCTGACAATCGCCATGGTCACCTGGGGCGGGAACTGGTAGACGTTGTGCAGCACGCCGTCGATGCGAAAGCGCACCGTGCCCTGTTCGCGACGCGGCTCGATATGGATATCGCTGGCCCGTTGCTGGAAAGCGTACTGGAACAGCCAGTCGACGATATTGACGATATGGGCGTCGTTGGCGTCCGGCTCCTGGTCGCTGGCGCCGAGGTTGAGCAACTGCTCGAAGTTACTCGGATTATGGTTTTTCTGGTCGGCCAGGCTGGCCCCGCTGACCGACTTGGCCAGGCGGAAAAATTCCACGGTGAAGCGCTGGATATCCACCGGGTTGGCCACCACCCGGCGAATCGGCAGCTTCAACACATGGCTGAGGTCGGCTTCCCAGGCCCGCACATGGGGCTGGGCGCTGGCGATGGTCACGCCGTCGCGGTCGACCGCCACCGCGAGGATCTTGTGCCGCTGGGCAAAGGCGTAGGACATCAATGAAGTCACCGCCGCCACGTTGATCTTCAGCGGGTCGATGCGCAGATACGCCTGGCCGGCATGGCGGGCCAGCCAGAGGGTGAGGTTTTCCAGGTCCAGGGGTTTGCCGGGACGACTCAGGTCGGCCAGTTGCTGGCTGGCGATGAACTCCAGCGGATGCTGCTGGGTATCGCGCGCGGTACGCCGGGTGGCCAGGGCCTGTTCGGCTGCCTCCTGGCTGATAAAACCCTGGGTCACCAGTTCGCGCAACAGCTCGTTGAGATCCAGCCAGCGGTCCTGGGGAAGGGGGGCGACGGACATGCGGGCTCCTATTCGGTCGGTCCTGCAACCAGCGATTCAGACGTAGTCCCTGTCTGATCGTCAATTGCCAAGAATAGACGCGAGGCTGCCTGACGTTGGCGTCGATACCAAGACAAAGATTGCGATTCTTTTCAAAAAAGCCGTCAGCCCGCGGCCTGTGCGCTGTGCCGCTGTGCGCCTTGGGTCGGTTGCAGGGCCACGGAACAGACGCTGATCAGGTTGCGCATTTTTTCACCGATGACCTGGGCGCGGTGCCAGCTCAGGCCGTCCAGCACGATATCGATCGCCAGCAGTCCGTCGTCCTGTTGCGCCTGGACCTGTCGCGGGGTCAGGAACTGCAGGGCAAACAGGTTCAGCAGGCGGCAGAGCAGGTCCGGCTCGGCTTCGGCCAGCACCTGGTAGCGCACCTGGCAGTGGGCATTGCCCGCCGCCCAGACATCGGCACGGGTGGGGGCGTCATGGAGGGCTTTGGGAGAAGGCATGGTGGATTTCCTGGGGCGGCGACGGGATAGGCTGGGGGGATTTTTACACGCCGAGCCGGGTATTTCTTATCTATGATGGGCTGATAAGCTCTGATCAAGAGATGATCTATTCGACAATAGCCAGTTAGAGGGTTTTTTTATGCAAGGCGAGCTGGACACCTACGACCGCCGGATCCTGGCCTTGCTGCAAGAAGACGCCTCGCTTTCCAGCGCGCAGATTGCCGAGCAGGTGGGGTTGTCCCAGTCACCCTGCTGGCGGCGGATTCAGCGGCTCAAGGAAGAGGGGGTGATCCGTGCCCAGGTGACCTTGCTCGATCGCAAGAAAATCGGCCTCAACACGCAGATCTTCGCCGAGGTCAAACTCAACGCCCATGGTCGCTCCAATTTCACCGAGTTCACCGAGGCGATTCGCGGTTTTCCGGAAGTGCTGGAGTGTTATGTGCTGATGGGCGCGGTGGATTTCCTGCTGCGGATCGTCACGGCGGACATCGAGGCCTATGAGCGGTTTTTCTTCGAGAAGCTGTCGATGGTGCCGGGGATCCAGGAGGTCAACTCCATCGTTGCCCTGTCCGAGATCAAGTCCACCACCAGCTTGCCGGTATTGCGCCCGGCCTGAAGGTTCATTGGGCAAAGATGTCCTTGACGAACACCAGGACCGGTTTGCCGTTCTGGGACAGGATCAGCACCGTGTAGCGCTCTCCCGATTCCAGCGGGCCCAGGCTCAGGGGCGCGGTGACCAGGGTACCGTCGCAGAAGCCTTGCACGGACAGCTTGACCGGGTTGACGTCGCGTCGCTCCAGCAGACCGGGGTTCAGGTCATGGAAAATCGGCTGCTCCTGCCGACCTGCACGACGCAAACCGCCGCCGGTACAGTCCGGGTCGGCGTTGATCAGCGCCAGCGACGCCTGGAGGCCATTGAAGTCTTTCGGTTGTTCGCGCACGGTCAGCAGTTCAAAGCCCTTGTCGCCGGGGAGCACCACGAAGGTCACGAACTCGCCGGGGACCAGGTTCAACTTGACCGGCACGCTGACGCCGGCACTGCTCAACGCGCCCGTGACCGGTTTGTCGGCGGGGACCGCGGAGAACACCGAGACCACCGATGGGGCCAGTGTCGAAGGTGTCTGTTCGCCCTCCGGGAGCACGTCGAGGGGGCTGTCCAGGGCGTTGACGAAGCGGATGAAGGCCGAGTCCTGGCTCGGCCCGGTGGGATACAGCGCGGTATCGCCGTGGGCGGCAGCGAAGCTTATCAGCGTCGCCAGGCCCAGCAGCAGTTCGCGCATCCGATTCATTTTCCCGCTGCCTTGAGCGCCGGTGCCTGCAACAACGCCTTGACGATGTCCTCGCTCCAGGTCTGGTAGCCGGTGCGGGTCAGGTGCTGGCCGTCAATGGTCGCCCACTGGCCCTTGGTGGAGAATTGCAACGAATCGATATAGCTGCATGGTGCGACGTTTTTCGACAGGAAGTCCGACATCGTCTTGACCCGTTCATAGGTCTTGCCGTACATGCCGCCTTCGCTGCCCCAGTTCGGCCCGACCCAGACGCAGGGTGTGTGGTGGGCGGCGATGGCCTTGACCAGGCTGTCGGTCTGTTTCCAGATCCAGGCCTTGGGGAAACTCGGTTTGTCGTAGCTGGCCATGGTGTCGCCCATGACAATCAGGGTGAGGTTGGGTTTGTCGCTGTCCAGCAAGTCGCCGATCGAGCGGGTCGATGCGCCAACCAGCACCGTGGCCTCGGCCGTGCCCCGGCGTTCGGCGCCGCCGCAGGGGCTGGGCGTGGCCTTGAGCCAATCGCCGGCATTGGCCCCGCAAATGCCCAGGGAGTGGACCTGGGCGCCCTGTCGGCTGAGGGCCTCGTGCAGCGGGTTGAGCAGGAAATCCGGAGTGGCCAGGTGGCTGTCGCCGATGATCAGGATGGTCAGGCCCGCCAGTACGGATGAGGTTGCCACGGTGCACGCTCCCTGGAGTCAGTTGGAGTAAGGCGAACGATAGGGGCTGACCGGCAAGGCCATGGGCCCGGTCATCTTCTCGAACAGGTAACGCAGGTACAGCTCGGCGTTTACCTGGCGGTAATCCTGGGCGTTATCCACCCCCAGCGAACCGCCGAGCAGCACATTCGAACCGAGCCGGTATTCGCCCGCCGCATTCAGGTTGTAGCCGATGCCGGTGCTGTTCTGGCCCGGATACGTGAGGTTGTTGGCGGCCTGCTCGGCGCTGTGGCCGGGAAAGTAGTCGGCGCCTTTCTGGTCGATATGCTGGACTCCCAACGCGCCGCTGAGCTTGTAAGTGAAGCGGTCGGAACGCTGGGACCAGGTGACCGGGACCGCCATGGAGAAGAACGTCTGCGGGCTGAAGTAGCCGCCGTGGCCGTAGGTGAAGAAGCCCTGGTTGTTCTCGTAGGACAGGGCCGAGGTGCTCAGGCCCACGGTCAGCTTGTCGTCGGGCTGGTTGTCCAGGTACCAGTAGATCCCGCCACCCAGTTCGGCGCGGGTGTTGGACTCGACGTTGTTGCCGACCAGCTTGTGCAGGGCGCCGTAGCCGTAGACCCCGACTTCCTGGTCGTCGTAGCCGAGCTGGGCGCGTCCGCCGTTGGCGGTCACGCCACCCCACTTCACGCCGGTCCGCCGGTCCTCGGTGCCGGCGAATGAGGTCACGCTGTCGGTGACCGGGCGCCGCGACAGGGCGATGCTGTAGTGCATGTTGGGGCTGGATACCAGCGGCTGGTCCAGGCTCACGCCGCCGATCACGGTGTTGTAGGTGAAGCCCACCGGGCTGACGCCGATATCGGCCTTGATGCCGTGCTCCGGGTTCTCCACTGCCACGGCCATACCCACGCCGTTGGCCTGCTGCGAACCGGGGGAGCCGCTGGCCAGGCCGCTGCCGAAGCGGGTGAGGCTGTCGCTCTTGACGCTGCCGGCGTGCAGCGAAACCGGCGTCACCCGCAGCGCCACGCGATTGTCGCCGGCGGGCAGGTTGGCTTCGAACGGTGCTTCGACATCGGTCAGTTTGCTTAGGCCCGATTCATTGTTGTTGCTGCGCACGCTCAGGCCCTGGGCGATATAACCGCTGCGCTCCTGGAGAATTTCGTCCAGCGCGAGCTGCGCCGGGCTCTGGTTCAGGCGCGCGGGCTCGTCTGAACGGCGGCCGGGGGCAAAGGGATTGGCGCTCGGTGCCGGGTCGTTGTCCAGGCCGCTGTCGGGTACGGCGTCCGAGGCACTGTAGAGCTGCGGGGCCATGGCCGGGTCGGGTGGCATCGTATCGGCGGCCTCGCTGCCCGGCGCCAGCGGATCGGCTATACGGGCGGTACCTCGACGCGGCTGTCCGGTTTGATTGCGGAACGGGTTGTCGCTGTCGTCGTCCTGGCTGTCGAAGGGCTGGCCGTCGCGGCGTTGACCGCCTTCGATGGCCACGGCCTGGCGCAGCAGTTCGGCGGCCTCGGCACTTTTGCCCATGGCGCGGTAGGTTGCGGCGGCGCTGGTCAGCACCTTCGGCACGCCCGGCTTGAGCGCCAGGGCGGTCTTGAGGGACTTGTCGGCCTGGGCGTAGTCGTGGTCCTGGGCGGCCAGGCTGGCCACGCTCAGTTGCAGGTCGGCGTTGCGCGGGTCGTTCTGCAACAGGGGTTTGTACAGGGCCATGGCCTTGGCGTTATTGCCGTTGGCGGCATACATCCGCGCCAGCGCCGAAATCGCCTGGGTGTCATGGGGGTATTGCTTCAGAGTCGGCTTGAGCAGGTCGTAGGCCCCGGCCAGATTGCCTTTCTCGCGCAACTGGTCGGCCTGCTTGATGCGGTACAGCTTCACCAGCTCGGCGTAGTGGCGGTGATCGCTGTCGTTGAGCCGCGCCCCTTGCAGGGAGCGGAGGATGTCCGCGGCATCGTTGTCCTGGTCGGCCTTGAACAGGATGTCGGCGTACAGCAGTTGCAGTTTGGCGTCGGGACTGGGGGAGCGCTCCACCAGGTCGCGCATCAGGGCCACGCCCTGTTGCGGTTGGCCGGCATCGATATAGGCCGCGGCCAGGATCGCCACCCGATCCGGCTTGCCGGCGGTCAGGGCCTGGCTGCGGGCCAGCAGCGCCTGGGCTTCCTGGCGCTGGCCGCGCCTGAGGTTGTCGACGGCGGCTTCGGTCTGTACATGCAGGGCGATCTCCTTGCCCAGTTCGTCCATCTCGCGGCTGCGCCTGGCCTGGGGGATGCGTGCGAGGCTGGCCTGGGCGTCCTGCCATTCACCCAGCTGGGCCGAGAGCAGGGTCCGGGTATACAGCGCATCGGGTTGGTCGGGGTGGCGTTTGAGCAGGTCGTTGACCTGGTCCTTGGCGGCCTGGGTGCGGCCTTGCCCCAGGTAGATCCGGGCCAGGGCAAAGCGCGTCCAGGTATTGCCCGGGTCGTCCACCAGGGCCTGGCGATAGGCTTGCTCGGCGGCGCGCAGGTCGCCGCGCTGTTCGGCGAGCCGCGCGACCTGGGTGGCGCGCAACGAGCGGATGGAGACGGCGGAGCCCAGGCGGGCCTGGTCCGCCGGCGGGATCGAGTCGATCAGCTTGAGCGCTTCATCGGCTTTGCCCTGCTGCGAGAGCACCGCGATCAACCCGCTCAGGGCCTGGGGATCGTCGCGATGACTGGCGAGGATACGCCGGTAGCTGGCCTCGGCCTGGGCCAGTTGGCCCCGCTCGGCCTGCAAGTTGGCCAGCGCCACCTGGCTGGCCGGTTGGCCGGGGTTCTGGCTGGCGGCCTGTTCGATCATTTTCCGCGCCTGGTCCTCACGTCCGGCCTTTTGCGCCTCGCTCGCGCCGGCCATCAGTCGCCAGTAGCGGACGTTGTCCAGTGCCTGTTTCCAGGGATGTCCGCCGGGCTGTTGGGTGGCCCTGAGCAGCAGCTCTTCGGCCTCGTTCAGGCGCTCCTGCTTTTGCCGCAGGACCCCCAGGCCACCGAGTGCGTCGGGGTCGTTGGGTTTTTCCTTGAGACGGGTTTGAAACGCCTGCTCGGCGGCGGCCAGGTCACCGCCCTCAAGCGCCTGCAGGCCTTGGGCGTCCTGCGGGTCGCGTTGCCAGGCGGGCACTTTGCGGGCGGGTGCCGCACTGCTGCGGGCCAGGGTCTTGCCCTTGTTCATCAGGTCGCGGATTTCCTTGTCGTTCGGGTGCGCGGCGAGGAACTGTTCGAACAGCGGGACTTGCGCCGGCGCCGGCGGACCGATCCAGGTCAGGGCGAAGCGCCAGGTTTCGTTGGCGTCACCGCCGACATCCTTGTCCTTGGCGAGGACCGCCAGGCGGCGGATGCCTTCGGCCCGGGTGTCGAGGTTGCGGACCATGTGCTTGGCCAGGAACAGCGCCACGGCGCGGTCGTCCGGGCGTTCGCGCAGCAATCGTTCAAGACCGGCGCGGGCCTCCTGTTCACCGCCCTTGGTGTAACCCAGCAGGTAGTAATACTCGCGGGCCAGGGTGCCCTGGGGCTGCCGACCATTGAGCAACTGGCGGTAGACTTTCACCGCGTCGTCGTATTTGTCGGCGTCCACCAGTTGCCGCGCCTGGGCCAGCAGTCGGGCCTGCTCATCGCTGCCCAGGGCAATGTCCTGTTCGAGTTGCTGGGCCTGGCGGGGCTGCGGCACCAGTGCCTGCAAACGGGCCAGGTACTTTTTCGCTTCCTCCGGGCGCTTGAGTTGGACGTTGCTCAGCCCCAGGCCATAGAGCGCTTCCGGTTGATCGGGGGCGATCAGCAGCAACTTGTTCCAGGCGTCCATGGCCCGGTCGGGGTTGTTCTGCGACTGCCAGTAGCGCCCTTGCTCGATCAGTTGCACTTGTGGATCGTCGGCCCGGGCCTGAAGGACCGGGCTGGCCAGGGCAAACAGCAATGTCAGGGTGAGGGTGTGGCGCATGCCTGTTCTCCCGCGCCGTGGATTCACGACAACCGCCGTTTGGCCTGGGCCCGCAGCCCCAGGAAGATCAAGGCACAGAGCAGCACGAAGCCGATCAGGACGGCGAGCAGCATCCCGCTCAGATGCCGCGACAGCAGCAGCTGCAAGTGCCGGAACCAGCCCAGGTGACCGACGTAGTACGGCTGGTCGGCGGCCAGGGTGGTGATCTGCTTGTCCTGGATCACGGCCAGGCTGCCCTGGATCAGGTCCTTGTAGTCATCGCCACCGATCATCGCTGCGGTGACCTCGGTCAGTCGCGCCGGGTCGCTGCTGGCGACCACCACTACACTGCGGCCGTTTTTGAGCGGCGACTCGAAGCCCGCCAGATAAGGCGTGCCTCGGCCCGACCATTCCAGGGTGGCGCGGGTCTTGCGGATCGCCGCTTGCGAGTCGGGGCTGAACCAGTCGTGAATACGCAAGGCCAGGTCGCTCAGGTCGAAGAAGTGCCGGCTGCCTTCGCTACGGGCCGGCGACGCGTCGGCCCATTGCTTGAGCAGGGGCTGGTCGTTGCCGGTGGCGAACACCAGCAGGTCCTTGTCGCTGACCCCCTCGACGTCACGGGCCTGGATCACTTGCAGGCCGGTGGCCGGATAGCCGGTGGATTCGCCGAAACGCCCGAGCACGGTGAGGAAAGCGCTGAGGGTCGCCGGCTCCTGGGTGTCGGGCATCACCACCGCGGTTTCCGAGAGGTCGGCCAGGCGGGTGAAGGGGAAGCCGCTGTCGCGGAACTTGCCCAGGTCGGGCATCGCGGTGTAGTGGTCCAGGCCGCTCAGGTCGAGGGTCGAGTCGCCCTCGATCTGGCCGCGCATGTCTTCGACGATGACGTCCCGGCATTCGCCTTGTTTGACATAGTCGTACAGGTAGCGCATTTGCAGCTGCGACTCGAAGGTGGCGATGCCCAGGGGCAGGTACATGCTGGCTTCTTGCGGCAGGCTGTCGTCTTTCTTCAGCCACTCGAGCAGGTCCGGTCCGCCTTTGAGATTGGGGATCGACGGCAGCTGCATCGAGCGCACCAGGTGATCGTTGAGGTGCACCAGCAGCGCCGAGTTGGTTGAGAACTGCTGCGGTGTGTAACGGTATTTGAGCAGCAGCGGGGCGCCGCGTCCGCGCCATTCGAACAGGTCCGGCGGCAGGCGCAGGGCAATTTTGATGTCCTCGGGGCTGTAGCCGGAGACATGCAATTGCCGGGCGTCGACCAGCTCGCCGAGCTTCACCGGTCGGTCGGTCGGCAGCCAGTTGGGCGCGTCATAGGGCACGCGCACCGGCAGCGGGTCGAGGTGGTCGATCAGCGCGGTGGCACCGGACAGCGACTGGCTGCCCAGGGCGACGGCCGTGGCGGCAATCTTCAGTTCAGCGTCGTTGCGTCCGCTGATCACCAGCAGCTTGCCATAGGGGTCGTTGGGGTTGGTCATCATGGTCACGCTGGGGCCGCTGGCCGGATTGCTCGACAGCTCGCCCAGCGCCAGGGTTTCGCGGTGGGTGACGAAGACAATCGCATTGCCCTTGGCCGGCAGTTGCCCGACGCTGGCGGGAAAGGTCGCGGTGCGGTAGCTGGCCAGGGCGCCGAACTTGGAAGCGATCGCCGCTGCCGCTTCCAGCTTGGCGGGGCTGGGGTTGGCGTCGAAGACGAAGGGCAGGACCAGCGGGCGCGCATCGTGGCGGTCGAAGAACGGCACCGGCAGCAGGGCCAGGTCGTTTTTCAGGGCGATGGGCGAATACTGGATATTCAGCTGGCTGTCGTTGCCGACCCTGGCCCACAGGCTCGAGTGCAACGGGTCTTCGCACTGCATCGTGTAGTGCCCGATCAGTTGCAGGTCCAGCCGGTTGAAGTCGGTGATCAGTCGCGCGGGGATCTCGACCACCCGCTCCAGATCCTTGCCGGCCTGTTCCCGGGGTAGCGGCAGGCTGACGGCGACCCTGTCGTTGACCAACACGTTGATCTGCGACAGCTCGGG
This sequence comes from Pseudomonas gingeri, assembly GCF_013385425.1. Taxonomy (GTDB): domain Bacteria; phylum Pseudomonadota; class Gammaproteobacteria; order Pseudomonadales; family Pseudomonadaceae; genus Aquipseudomonas; species Aquipseudomonas gingeri_D. The sequence continues at coordinate 209,377 of NZ_JACAQA010000009.1, forward strand.
CAGCATCAGCGCCGAATAACCGTAATGCAGGACCACCTGGACGCCGGTCACCACCTGGTCGGCGCGAATCCCGAAGTCGACGCTGTCGGTCGACTCGACGCCGCGCAGGTACAAGGGGTCGCGGCGTCCCAGTTGCTTGAAGGTCAGGCTGTAGCTGTTCTTGTCACCGGCGATCACCGGTGCCTGGCCGGCGCCGGCGGCGGGGCTGCTGCGGTTGTCTGTTTGCGTCACGGCGTTGCCGGAGCCCGGATAGACGCCGCAGCAGAGCAGCAACAGGAGGGCGTAACGAATGCAGCGTCCATCGCTGCCAGCGGAGAATATCGGGCTCATGGCGTGTCCAGGGCAGGTGCTGAGGAAGAGGTGCCGGAGCGCCGCCGTTCGAGCGCCTGGCCGGGTAATCTGAGGGTTGCCTTGAGCAACTCGGAAACGCCGTGCACGGCGATGACACTGATCGCGCGCAGGGCCTTGAGGGGGGAGTCGGGTACGCTGGTGCCCCAATTCCGCGCCCAGGTGTCGGCGCGCGAGAAGGTCAGGTGGACCAGATCGCTTTGCTGGCTCAAGGTCATCGGGTCGAAGCGGATGCCGACCGTATTGTCGCGGCTGAAGACCACGCTGCCGTCGAAGTGATAGTGCTGCTGGTGGCGAAACAGCGAGACCCGCAACGGCGTGCCGAGGGGAATCGATTGACCCGGCGCCAGCTTCAGGCCCAGGCCGCCCTGGGAAAAGTCCTGGGTGTGGCTGTGATACTCGGTGCCGTCGGCCAGCCGCAGACCGACCGGCAATTGCGCCTCGACCCGGGGTTCGGCCCGTACCTGGCGGGTTTCGCTGGCGACCGCGATGGCGGCGGCGCACATCAGGGCGTTGTACAGGGCCCAGACCTGGTTGAGCAGCACCGTTTCATCGGTGGTGACATCGGCGCCGAGGTAGTCGTAGACCCCGTACACCACGGCGGCGATATTCAGGACCAGCAGCACGATGTAAGGCCGGGCCATCTTCCAGTCGAAGAAGCCATGGTGCAGGTCGCCGCCCTTGTCGGTGACGTTGAAGTGCCCGGATTTTGGCCTGAGCATACCCATCAGCACCGGCGTCAGGATGTACCAGGCCAGCACCGTTTCGTAGACCTCGTTCCAGTACGAATGGCGGAAGCGCCCCTGGATGCGCGAGTTGGTCAGGTTGGCCAGCAGCAGGTGCGGCGCCGCGTAGGCGGCCACCATCAGCGGCGCGGCGTGGAAGATCTGCGCACCGAAAATCAGGTAGGCCAGAGGCGCGGTGAGAAACACCAGGCGCGGGAAGCCATAGAAGAAGTGCAGCATGGCGTTGCTGTAGCAGATGCGCTGGCCCAGGGTCAGGCCGCGGCCGAGCATGGGGTTGTCGGTGCGGAAAATCTGCGTCATGCCGCGGGCCCAGCGCACCCGCTGATTGATATGCCGCGAGAGGTTTTCGGTGGCCATGCCGGCGGCTTGCGGCAGGGCCAGGTAGGCGGTGTTGTAGCCGGCGCGGTTGAGTTTCAGCGAAGTGTGAGCGTCTTCGGTGAGCGTGGTTTCATCCATCCCGCCGACGGCTTCCAGCGGTGCCCGGCGCATCAGGGCGCAGGAGCCGCAGAACATGGCGGCGTTCCACAGGTCGTTGCCGTCCTGCACCAGGCCGTAGAACAACTCGGCTTCGTTGGGGACCTGCTGGTAGGTCTTGAGGTTTTTTTCGAAGGGGTCCTGGGAAAAGAACACGTGGGGGGTCTGCAGCATCGCCAGCTTCGGGTCCTTGAGGAACCAGCCCATGCTGATTTGCAGGAAGGAGCGCGAGGGCACGTGGTCGGCGTCGAAGGCGGCAATGTATTCGCCATGGGTGACCTTGAGCGCCGCGTTGAAATTGCCGGCCTTGGCGTGCAGGTTGTTGTCGCGGGTCAGGTAGTGGGCGCCGACGCTCTCGCAGAACAGCCGGAACTCCTCGCGGTGGCCGTCATCCAGCACATAAACCTTGAGCTTGTCTGTCGGCCAGTTCATTCGTAGCGCGGCGAATACGGTGATCTTGACGATCTCCAGCGACTCGTTGACGGTGGTGATAAACACATCGACGCTGGGCCATTGCGCCGGGTCTTCGCTGAGCAGGATCGGCCGGCGCTTGAGCGGCCAGGCGGTCTGTACGTAGCCGAAGACCAGCACCAGCAGCGCATAGAGCTCGGCCAGCACCAGGGTGTAGCCGAACAGCATGTCGTGGAAATTCTCCAACTCCAGGGTCTCGGTCAGGCGCCAGTACATGTAGCGCAGGGAGGCAATCAGCGACAGGCTGATCATGGCGATGATCGGCAGGTGACCTTCGAAGCGTCGCAGGACCAGGACCGCGACCAGGCAGGCAAGGCCGAACAGGGTTTGCTGGAGCAGGTCCGCGGGCGCGCTGATCACCCCGGCCAGGACCACGGCGCAGAGGATCGCGGCGCACAGGATCAGGCCCAGGCGCAGTGGCTGCGACCATTGGCGGAGGTGGTGCAGGGCGGTGCCGAGCAGGCGTTGGACGCGGCGTTCGAAGGTCATGGGTGCTGTGACTCCAGCTGATCGTGGAGCTTGTCGGCGATGGCCAGGAGGTCCTGGCAGCCGCGGGATTCGGCGGATTGCTCGAACGGATTGCATTCATAGGCCAGCGCCTCGGCGATGGCCTCGTCCCAGGTGATCGTGCCGAGCAGTTGGGTTTTCAGTTGGCTCTCGAGGATCTGCGCGATGTCCACGGACAAGGGGTGGGCGTTGTCCACGCCGTTGATCACGAACCAGCAGCTTGCCGGCCTGTCACCGCCCAGGTGAGGCTTGATCGCCGTGATCAGGCGCTCGAGGGCGGCGTGGGAGGCCGCGTCGGGCCGGACGACGGCGATCACCAGGTCGGCCATGTGCAGCGCCTGCTGCTGATAGAGCGTGCTGCCGGGAGGGGTGTCGATGATCAGTGTGTCGTGCTTGCCGAGGGCCAGTTCGTTCAGGTGGCGGGCCAGCCAGTGCGGGTCACCTTCAAGCTGGTGTTCAAGGGCTTGCAACTGTTGCGGGTCGTTCTCGCCGAAGGCCAGCAGCCGGGTGTTGGCGTAGCCGGTTTGCGCAAGATCGTGCCAGCTGCGCTGTTCCAGGCTGGCCTGGCAGATACCTTGTGCGGGTGGGCGGGTGCCCAGGTGATGGTATTGCGCATTCTGTGGGTCGAGTTCGAGGACGATGGCCTGCCGGTCAGTGCTGTTGAGCAGGATGGCCAGGAGACTGGCCAAGGTGCTGCGGCCGACGCCGCCACGGGTCGAGACCACCGCAATGATCCGGCCCGGAACCTGGGCGGCGAGGGCCGGCTGGGGTTGTTGCGTGGCCTGCGCCTGGCGTTGCCGGGCGAGATCCTGGAGCAGTGTGCGCAGGGACGGTGCTGCGGTTGTTTCAGGCGCGCCGGTATCACCCTGGACGAGCGGCGGCGAGGTCGGTTCGGCAGGCGTGGGGGCTGGAGGCTGGGGGGCCGCAGGGGTGGGCGCTGGCGTTTCGGTGAAGACCCGGGCCACCTCGATTTCCCGATAGCGGTCGGCCTTGGCACCGAACTTTCCCATCAGGTTCGCAACATCATCGTCGTCATCTGAAGGCTGCATGACAGCACCCATCCGTACCATTCTAAGAAAATCTTGAAAGGGGACAGATACGGCTAATCACACAATGCCGTCGTGCTGCATGCCTACCGGGCGGTGGGCAAACGATGGTGTTCTTAAAGGTGTCGCCTGAACGTCTTGCGATAGAACCGAAGGCACTTAGTGTTAATCCAGAGTGCTTTATTGATCTATCAGGTTCAAATGTAGACCAGATTTACCGATGCAAGAAATTTTCGGTGAGTCTGATGTCGAACAGCGTCCTGCCGAACGACACCTTCCTGTAGGAGCGTGGCTTGCCCGCGAAGAGGCCCTTACTACCGCCAAAAGCTTCGCTGGCAAGCCATGCTCCTACAGATTGCGGGGCGTTACAGACGCAACAAGGTTTTCCAGGCACGGCTCTGGAACACCGTCAGCGCCTGCTGCACCCGGGCCTCCAGCACTTCATCGCTGATATCGGTCTCGGCCAGTTGCGCCAGCTTGTTCATTTCACCGAACAGGCGATCCAGCTCCGGCAACTCCAGCACGCCACGGGCCAGATGCAGCCAGGCCTGGATGCGCTCGATACGCGGCAGTTGTTCGGCGAGGTCTTCCGGTTGCTGCTGGTAGCGTCCCAGTTGCAACGAGGTGGCTTCTTCGGCCAGCAGCCGTGGCAACCAGTTCTGCAACTGGGCCGCGCCCTGGCGATTGCCGCGGGTGGTGCGCTCGGCGGTCCAGCTACGGGCCAGCAACCAGCGCGAGGTGTTCAGCGAGAACAGGCCCCAGCGCACATCTTCCAGCTCTTCCAGGAACTGCTCCGGCGCGGCCTTGCGCACGTCTTCGTCTTCCTGGCCGGCGTGGACCAGTGGGCGCCAGTCTTCCAGCAACGCATCCAGGGCGCTGCGCAGTTCGCTGGTGGATTGCCGTGGCGCGGCCTGGCCGAGGCTGCCGAGCAGGGCGCGCAATTCGATCAACTGCTCGACCCAGTCCTGCAGCAAACGCCAGTGACCGTTGAACCGGTATTGTTCGGCCAGTCGCTGGCTGCTGGCGAGCAAATGCCAGCCCAAGGCGGCGAACGCATCGTCCAGCGGCATCTCGGCGCTCAACTGCGGGGCCGGCAGGCTCAGCGAATAGCTGTTGGCGTCGAACAGGCGATAACCGCGCTCGGCCTTGCTGATATCGCACGGCATCAGCGCCAGTTTCTCGGCCAGATCGGCGGCCAGTTCCAGCAGTGCCGACGGGTCGCCTTCGCGCAATTCCAGTTCCAGCTCGCAGATTTCTTCTTTCTGCTTGCCGGCGATGACAAAGCCCAGGTCCAGGGCGGCTTCGATCACCACCTTGGCCTTGCCGCGACCCCAGGCGATTTCGGCGCGTTCGCGGACGAAATCGGTGGTGAAGATCGGCTTCAGGGTTTTCTTGTCCAGCTCGGCCAGCGCTTCGGGCCAGCATTCGCCGTCGAGTTTTTTCACATCGAGCTTGGCCTTGGCCAGGTGCCAGTCGTACTCGTTGCGTTCCGACAGACCGGCGACGCTCTGGCCGCGGGTCTTGAGGGTCTGGATCACTTCTTCGCCGTCACGGCGCAGGCGCAGGGCGACCTTGGCCTTGGCCAGGTCGCGCTCGGGGGTGTCGAAATACTGATTGGTCAGCTCGCGACGTTCCCAGCCACTTTTGTTGCGTTTTTTCAGCAGCGGGTGCTCGCGCAGGGCGGCGAGGGTTTCGCGGCTGACGCGGAGTTTGATTTCGGTTTCTTTCTGCATGGCCGGAAAATCCAGGATCGGGAGCGCAGCCGGGGGAGAAGGGGGCTGCCTAGGCCGTGCAGTGTACAGGACAAGCGGGCGGCACGCGTCGCGGCGGTTTATTCCAGTCGCCGGATGGCTCTATGATGAGCTTCGCCTTGGAGTTCGGGAGTCAGCGTCATGCCGTTGCCGTCGATGAAAGATCAATTCGCTGCGCTGGTTGCCGCGCCGTCGGTCAGCTGTACCCAGCCGAGCCTGGATCAGTCCAACCGTCCGGTGATCGACCTGCTGGCGACCTGGCTCGGCGACCTGGGTTTCAGCTGCGATATCCAGCAGGTCAGCCCCGGCAAGTTCAACCTGCTCGCCAGCTTCGGCAGCGGCCCCGGCGGCCTGGTGCTGGCCGGGCACAGCGACACCGTACCGTTCGATGGCGCGCTGTGGCAGACCGACCCGCTGAAACTGACCGAAGTCGATGGCCGCTGGGTCGGCCTGGGCAGTTGCGACATGAAGGGCTTTTTCGCCCTGGCCATTGAAGCGGTGATCCCGCTGCTCGAGCAACCGTTCAAGCAGCCGTTGCTGATCCTCGCCACCTGCGACGAAGAAAGCTCCATGTCCGGCGCCCGGGCCCTGGCCGAAGCCGGCCGGCCTCTCGGTCGCGCCGCAGTGATCGGCGAACCCACGGGCCTGAAGCCGATCCGCCTGCACAAGGGCGTGATGATGGAGCGCATCGAGATTCTCGGCCGCAGCGGCCACTCCTCCGACCCGAGCCTGGGCCATAGCGCCCTGGAGGCCATGCACGACGCCATCGGCGAGCTCAAGGGCCTGCGCTGGCAATGGCAGCGCGAATACAACAACCCGCAATTCAGCGTGCCCCAGCCGACCCTGAACTTCGGCTGCATCCACGGCGGCGACAACCCCAACCGCATCTGTGGCCAGTGCTCCCTGGAGTTCGACCTGCGGCCCTTGCCGGGCATGGACCCGAGCGTGCTGCGGGCGGCGATTCGCGCCAAGCTCGAACCCCTGGCGCAACGGCACCAGGTGAAGATCGACTACGCACCGCTGTTTCCCGAAGTGCCGCCGTTCGAACAGGCCGCTGATTCGGAACTGGTCCAGGTTGCGGAAAAAATCACCGGTCATCGCGCCGAGGCAGTGGCATTCGGCACCGAAGCGCCTTATCTTCAGCGCCTTGGCTGCGAAACCCTGGTCCTGGGCCCTGGCGACATCGCGTGTGCGCATCAGCCGGGGGAATACCTCGAAATGTCACGTTTGCAGCCTACCGTGCATCTACTGCGTGAATTGATTCAACATTACTGCTTGAGCCCGGCCGCAACCTTGCGTTAAATGCGCGGCTCATTGATTTTTTCCTGGATACCAAGGAGAGCGCGCGTGTCGCCAAGCCTGTTCCGACGATAACCAACAGCCCGTTGTGCGTTTTGACGTTGCATCTATTTTCTATTGGCTGTTTTTTATACAGGTTCAGGTTTTATGCCCGATTACGTGAATTGGCTTCGCCATGCCTCTCCCTATATCAATGCCCATCGGGACTGCACCTTCGTGGTCATGCTCCCTGGCGACGGTATCGAGCACCCCAACTTCGGCAATATCGTCCACGACCTGGTGCTGCTCCACAGCCTGGGCGTGCGGCTGGTGCTGGTGCACGGCTCGCGTCCGCAGATCGAAAGCCGCCTGGCGGCCCGTGGCCTGACCCCGCATTACCACCACGGCATGCGGATTACCGATGCGGCGACCCTGGAATGCGTGATCGACGCCGTCGGCCAACTGCGGATCGCCATCGAGGCGCGCCTGTCCATGGACCTGGCCGCCTCGCCGATGCAGGGCTCGCGGCTGCGGGTGGCCGGCGGCAACCTGGTCACGGCGCGGCCGATCGGCGTGCTCGAAGGCGTCGACTATCACCACACCGGCGAAGTGCGCCGGGTCGACCGCCGGGGTATCAACCGCCTGCTGGACGAGCGCTCGATTGTCCTGCTGTCGCCGCTGGGGTATTCGCCCACGGGGGAAATCTTCAACCTGGCCTGCGAAGACGTGGCGACCCGTGCCGCCATCGACCTGGAGGCGGAAAAGCTCCTGCTGTTTGGCGCCGATCATGGCCTGATCGATGAAAATGGCAAGCTGGTCCGCGAGCTGCGTCCGCAGCAGGTGCCCGCGCATCTGTTGCGCCTGGGCAACGATTACCAGGGCGAGCTGCTGGATGCGGCGGCGCAGGCCTGTCGTGGCGGTGTGGCGCGCAGCCATATCGTCAGTTATGCCGAGGATGGCGCGCTGTTGACCGAGCTGTTTACCCGTGACGGCGGCGGTACGCTGGTGGCCCAGGAGCAGTTCGAACTGGTGCGCGAGGCGGCGATTGAAGATGTCGGCGGTTTGCTCGACCTGATCAGCCCGCTGGAAGAGCAGGGCATCTTGGTGCGGCGTTCGCGGGAAGTGCTGGAGCGTGAGATCGAGCAGTTCAGCGTGGTTGAGCGCGAGGGGATGATCATTGCCTGTGCGGCGTTGTATCAGATTGCCGATTCAGAGGCGGGGGAGTTGGCGTGCCTGGCGGTGAACCCGGAGTATCGCCATGGCGGTCGCGGCGATGAGCTGTTGGAGCGGATTGAAGCGCGGGCGCGGGAGCAGGGATTGAAGACCTTGTTCGTGCTGACGACCCGTACGGCACACTGGTTCCGTGAGCGTGGCTTTGAGCCGAGCAGTGTGGAGCGGCTGCCGAGCGCGCGGGCTTCGCTGTACAACTATCAGCGTAATTCGAAGATCTTCGAAAAAGCCCTCTGATCTTCATGAGCGGGTCTGGTCCTTGAGGTTTTTTGTCGGTCTCAAGGGCCTCTTCGCGGCGGTGCGGCGTCCCGACAAGCCCTGCTCCTACAGTACGTCGTCGACCACTGACCTTGTGTAGGACACGGAACTGTAGGAGCAGGGCTTGCCCGCGAAGGCGTCAATGAAGACGCCGCATCAATTACTGATTGCCAGAATACTCGCCTGGTACGACCCGACAAACACGTCGAAATCCCCCACCTCGTTCTGTTCCAGCTCAGCCTGTTGCACCAGGGATTTACGAGCCGCTTCCTCGAAGCCGGCCTGTTCTTCCTTGCTCAACGGCTGACTGCGGAAGAACTCGGCATGGGCCTGGCTCTGGCGCATCGAGAACTGCGCGAAGCTTTCCTTGTGCGCGGTCATGCTCGCCAACACCTGGGCCGATGGCGTCAGGGACGAATCCTTGACCTTGGCAAGCTGCTCGTCCAGCGCCTTGGCGTGACTATCACCACCATGGCTGCGGTCCAGCAACGCCGCCAGCGGCGCGATCTTCTCCAGCAACTCGTTGGCCCATTCCTTCAGGCCCACCGCCTCACCCCGACGCTGCAATTGCAGGCCCGGGCGCCGACCTTCCTTGACCACGCTGAGGAAGTTCGAGGTGGCATTGCCGCACTCGTTGTTTTCGAACAGCGGACTGTCGTTCAGCGCGCAATACAGCAGGAACGCATCGAGGAAACGCGCCTCGGTCAGATCGATACCGGTCGGCAGGAATGGGTTGATGTCCAGGCAGCGCGCCTCGACATACTGCACGCCACGGGCCATCAGCGCCTGGATCGGCCGCTCGCCGGTGTAGGTCACGCGTTTGGGGCGAATGTTGGAGTAGTACTCGTTTTCGATCTGCAGGATGTTGGTGTTGAGCTGTACCCACTCACCATCCTTGTGTGTGCCGATCTCTACGTAAGGTGCGTAGGGAGTGGCCACCGCCTTGCGCAGGCTGTCGATGTAGCTGTCCAGGTCGTTGTAGCAGGGCGTCAGGCCGGCCTGGGCGTTGCTCTGGTAACCCAGGTCGCTCATGCGCAGGCTGGTGGCGTAGGGCAGGTACAGCGTATCGGCGTCGAACTGTTCCAGCGAATGGGCACGCCCGCGCAGGAAACCGGCGTCCAGGGCCGGCGATGCACCGAACAGGTACATCAGCAGCCAGCTGTATCGGCGGAAGTTGCGGATCATCGCGATGTAGGCCAGCGACTGGTAGTCGCGGTCCGTGCCGACGAAACCCTCTGCCTGCTTGAGCACGGGCCAGAGCTGCTCCGGCAGGGAGAAATTGTAGTGAATCCCGGCAATGCACTGCATGGTCTTGCCGTAGCGCAGGGCCAGGCCCTGGCGGTACACATACTTGAGCTTGCCGATATTCGAGGTGCCGTAATAGGCGATCGGAATATCTTCTTCCGCCGGCAACGGGCAAGGCATCGACGGGCTCCACAGGTACTCGTTGCCGAGCTTGCTGTAGGCAAAACGATGGATCTTGTCCAGGCTGGCCAGGGTGTCCGCCGGGTCGGCCAGGGCGGGAGTGATGAACTCCAGCAGCGACTCGGAATAGTCGGTGGTGATTTGTTCGTTGGTCAGTGCGGAGCCCAGCTCTTCGGGGTGCGGTGTCTGCGCCAGACGAGCAACGCCGGTGACGCGCAGGCATTCACGCTCGATGCCGTGCAGGCACTGTTCGAGCAGAGAGAGGTGGTCGCGCTCGCCGAGCAGAGCCAGGCGGCGGTTGAGAAGTTCGCTCAAGTTGGATTCCTTCACGCGTCGGTCGCCCCAATATGGGGGTGGGCAAGACGGTCTACAAGGGTGAAGTTGAGAACTGGCGTGGTCGCCTGGTAAATATCAGAAAACGCCGACACTTCCTCCCTGGGTCGGAGGCAGTGAAAGGGAAAACCCCGACACTGCTTTCACAGTGTCGAAATTAACTCAAATCGAGCCAGGGCGGCTAGAGAACAGCGAAGGTGCCTTGTGCTTTAGCGACAAGTTTGTCGCCTTGGCGCACTTCGGCTTCGACCACCAAGGTGCGGCGGCCGGGGTGGATGACCGTGGCGACGCACAACACTTCGCCCTCGGCCACCGCCCGCATGTAGTTGATCTTGCACTCGATGGTCACGCTGCGCTGGTCAAAACCATGGGAGCTGGAGCAGGCCAGTCCCATGGTGATGTCCACCAGGCTGAAAATCGCCCCGCCGTGCATCACGTTGCCGCGATTGCGCAGGTGCGGCTCCAGCGCCAGGGCCACCTCGGCAACACCGGTTTCCAGGCGTTGCAGGCGGCAGCCGAGCATCTCGCTGAAAGCGCTCTGGGTGAGGCCCTCAGGAATGTCCATCAGCGTTTCTTCAACTGTTTGGCGTTGGCGAACAGCGAAGCCATAGCATTGTTGCTTGGCGCGGCCGGGGTGCTTTCCTTGCGCGGCGCGCTGTTCTGCGACGGCCGTGGTGCCGAGCCCGGACGCGAGCCACGGGCCCCGTCGACTTTCTCGCCCGGGGTGTCGCTCATGCGCATCGACAGGCCGACGCGTTTGCGCGGGATATCGACTTCCATGACCTTGACCTTCACCACATCGCCGGCTTTCACCGCTTCACGGGGGTCCTTGATGAACTTCTCGGACAGTGCGGAGATATGCACCAGGCCGTCCTGGTGTACGCCGATATCGACAAAGGCACCGAAGTTGGTGACGTTGGTTACCACGCCTTCGAGAATCATCCCCGGCTCCAGGTCCTTGAGGTCTTCGACGCCGTCCTGGAACGCTGCGGTCTTGAACTCGGGACGCGGGTCGCGGCCCGGCTTCTCCAATTCCTGGAGAATGTCGGTGACGGTGGGCAGGCCGAAGGTTTCATCGGTGAATTTCTTCGGGTCCAGGCGCTTGAGGAAGCTGGCGTCGCCGATCAGCGAACGGATGTCGCGGTCGGTTTCTGCGGCGATGCGCTGCACCAGCGGGTAGGCTTCCGGGTGCACGGCGGAGGAGTCCAGCGGATTGTCGCCGTTCATCACCCGCAGGAAGCCGGCGGCCTGCTCGAAGGTCTTCTCGCCCAGGCGGGCGACTTTCTTCAGCGCGGCGCGGGTCTTGAACGCGCCGTTTTCATCGCGGTGGTTGACGATATTCTGTGCCAGGGTCGGGTTGAGGCCGGAAATCCGCGCCAGCAACGCCACCGAGGCGGTGTTCACGTCGACGCCGACGGCGTTCACGCAGTCTTCCACCACCGCATCCAGGCCACGGGCCAGCTTGAGCTGGGACACGTCGTGCTGGTACTGGCCGACGCCGATGGATTTCGGGTCGATCTTCACCAGCTCGGCCAGCGGGTCCTGCAGGCGGCGGGCAATGGACACGGCGCCACGGATCGACACATCCAGGTCGGGGAATTCCTTGGAGGCCAGTTCAGAGGCCGAGTACACCGAGGCGCCGGCTTCGGACACCATGACCTTGGTCATCTTCATGGCTGGGTATTTCTTGATCAGTTCAGCGGCCAGCTTGTCGGTTTCACGGCTGGCGGTGCCGTTGCCGATGGCGATCAGGTCCACCGAATGCTTGGCGCACAGGGCGGCGAGCACGGCCAGAGTCTGGTCCCACTTGTTGTGCGGCACGTGGGGGTAGACGGTGGCGTGGTCCAGCAGCTTGCCGGTGGAGTCCACCACCGCGACCTTGCAGCCGGTACGCAGGCCCGGGTCGAGGCCCAGTGTGGCGCGCGGGCCGGCCGGCGCGGCCAGCAGCAGGTCGTGCAGGTTGTGGGCGAAGACATTGATCGCCTCGGTTTCCGCGCCGTCGCGCAGCTCGCCCAGCAGGTCGGTTTCCAGGTGGGTGTAGAGCTTGACCTTCCAGGTCCAGCGCACCACTTCGCCCAGCCATTTATCGGCGGGACGGTTCTGGTTCTGGATGCCGAACTGCTGGCCGATCATGCCTTCGCACGGGTGCATGCTGCCCGGCTGCTCGTCGCCGACCTTCAGCGCGGAGCTGAGGATGCCTTCGTTGCGGCCCCGGAAAATCGCCAGGGCGCGGTGCGACGGCATGCTTTTCAGCGGCTCGTCGTGTTCGAAGTAGTCGCGGAACTTGGCACCTTCCTCTTCCTTGCCGGCGATGACCCGGGCACTCAGGGTGGCTTCCTGCTTGAGGTAGTTGCGCAGCTTGTCCAGCAGGCCGGCATCTTCGGCGAAGCGTTCCATCAGGATGTACTTGGCGCCTTCCAGGGCCGCCTTCACGTCCGCCACGCCTTTTTCACCGTCGACGAAGCGCGCGGCTTCGACTTCCGGATTCAGCATCGGGTCGTTGAACAGGCCGTCCGCCAACTCGCCGAGGCCGGCTTCCAGGGCGATCTGGCCCTTGGTGCGGCGTTTCTGCTTGTACGGCAGGTAAAGGTCTTCGAGGCGGGTCTTGGTGTCGGCCAGCTTGATATCGCGGGCCAATTCCGGAGTCAGCTTGCCTTGCTCCTCGATGCTGGCGAGGATGCTGATGCGCCGTTCGTCGAGTTCTCGCAGGTAGCGCAGGCGCTCTTCCAGGTGACGCAGCTGGATGTCATCCAGGCTGCCGGTCACTTCCTTGCGGTAGCGCGCGATGAAGGGCACGGTGGAGCCCTCATCCAGTAGAGCGACGGCCGCTTCGACCTGTTGTGGGCGGACGCCGAGTTCTTCGGCGATGCGGCTGTTGATGCTGTCCATAAAACCACCTGACAAAGTGTGAAAGCAGACGCGTCGAGGCTCTCAAGCCATCGGGACGAATCTGGTTTGGGATCAAAAGGCAGCCTTGAGACCCATGAAATCAGCACATTGCTGTGTGCCTTGGAAAATAAAGAGCGGCACGCCACAGCAATGATCAGACGTTGCCTGAGACAAGAGGCGGCGCATTATAACCAGCGTTCCGGGCTTGCGGGGATTGTGCACCCGCGCGGTGCCTTTAGAGCGTTTACTGGTAGTTGAGGAAAAATCTGCTAACAATGCACCGGATACGGATAAGGGCCGCTGGGCCCATAATGCGTGCCGAGATCAAAGGAGCATCCAATGAGCAGCACTGCAAACCCTGCTGAAGGCGAAAAAATACTCATCGTTGATGACGATCCCGGGCTGAGCAGCCTGCTGGAACGTTTTTTCACCAGCAAGGGCTATCGCGCCCGCGCAGTGGCGAACACCGAACAGATGGACCGCCTGCTGTCCCGTGAAGTTTTCAACCTGGTGGTCCTCGACCTGATGCTGCCCGGCGAAGACGGCCTGACCGCCTGCCGTCGCCTGCGCGCGGCGAACAACCAGGTGCCGATCATCATGCTCACCGCCAAGGGCGACGAGCTGAGCCGGATCAAGGGCCTGGAGCTGGGCGCCGACGATTACCTGGCCAAACCCTTCAACCCCGATGAGCTGATGGCCCGGGTCAAGGCGGTGTTGCGTCGCCAGTCGGCACCGGTGCCGGGCGCACCGGGCAGCGAAGACGAGAGCGTGACCTTCGGTGACTACGAGCTGTCCCTGGCCACTCGCGAACTCAAGCGCGGCGAAGAAGTGCACATGCTCACCACCGGCGAGTTCGCCGTGCTCAAGGCGCTGGTCATGCATGCCCGCGAGCCGCTGACCCGCGACAAGCTGATGAACCTGGCCCGGGGTCGTGAATGGGATGCCCTGGAGCGTTCCATCGACGTGCAGATTTCCCGTCTGCGCCGCATGATCGAACCGGATCCGTCCAAGCCGCGCTATATCCAGACCGTGTGGGGCGTGGGTTACGTGTTCGTGCCGGACGGCGCCGCGACCAAGTGACGATGCCCGGTGCCTGTTGACGGGTGCCTGTTGATCGGTAGGAACGATTCGCCCGGGTAAACCCCGGGCGAGTCGCAATCCGCAATATGCGAGCCCGCCCGCTCGCCTCTGCAAAGTGTCCAGCGGCTGCCCATGAAAACCCCTCTCTGGTTCCCCCAAAGTTTCTTCGCCCGTACCCTCTGGCTGGTGCTGATCGTCGTGCTGTTCTCCAAGGCACTGACCCTGGTGTACCTGCTGATGAACGAAGACGTGCTGGTGGACCGTCAGTACAGTCACGGCGTGGCCCTGACCCTGCGTGCCTATTGGGCGGCGGACGAGGACGATCGCGACAAGATCGCCGATGCCGCCGGCTTGATCCGGGTGGTCAGCGGTGGGGTGCCGGAAGGTGAACAGCACTGGCCCTACAGTGAGATTTACCAGCGCCAGATGCAGGCCGAGCTGGGTGCCGACACCGAGGTGCGGCTGCGCATGCATTCGCCGCCGGCCCTCTGGGTGCGGGCGCCGAGCCTGGGTGCCGGCTGGCTGAAAGTGCCGCTGTACCCGCATCCGTTGCGCGGGCAGAAAATCTGGAGCGTGCTTGGGTGGTTCCTGGCCATCGGACTGCTCTCCACCGCGTCGGCCTGGATCTTCGTCAGCCAGCTCAACCAGCCGTTGAAGCGTCTGGTGGATGCCGCGCGGCAACTCGGCCAGGGGCGCAGCGTACGGTTGCCGATCAGTGATACCCCCAGCGAAATGACCGAGGTGTACCGGGCCTTCAACCAGATGGCCGAGGACGTCGAACAGGCGGGTCGAGAACGGGAGTTGATGCTGGCAGGTGTGTCCCATGACTTGCGTACGCCGTTGACGCGGCTGCGCCTGTCACTGGAGCTGATGGGCAGTCATGACGATCTCAGCGATGAGATGGTCCGGGATATCGAGGACATGGACGCCATCCTCGACCAGTTCCTCGCCTTTATCCGCGACGGTCGCGACGAGTCGGTGGAAGAGGTCGACCTGAGCGAGCTGGTGCGCGAAGTGGTGGCGCCCTATAACCAGAGCGAAGAGCGGGTACGCACGCGGTTGCAACCGATCCAGCCGTTCCCGTTGCGCCGGGTGTCGATGAAGCGGCTGTTGAACAACCTGATCGGCAACGCCTTGCACCATGCCGGCGAGGGCGTGGAAGTGGCGGCCTATGTTTCGGGCGACAGCAGCGCGCCGTACGTGGTACTGAGCGTCATGGACCGTGGGACGGGGATTGATCCGGCGGAGCTGGAAGGCATCTTCAATCCCTTCACCCGGGGCGACAAGGCCCGTGGCGGCAAGGGCACGGGCCTGGGGCTGGCGATTGTCAGGCGGATCGCCTCGATGCATGGCGGCAATGTCGAACTGCGCAACCGCACCGGTGGTGGCCTGGAAGCGCGGGTTCGTTTGCCGCTGGGGTTGATGCTGCCTCGCGACGCAGTGTAGAAATCAGCCTTTACCCTTGGTCCGGGTCATGTTCGGGCCGCCGTTCTTCTCGATGTGCTCGATGATGATCCCGGCCACATCCTTGCCGGTGGTCACCTCGATGCCCTCAAGGCCGGGCGAGGAGTTCACCTCCATCACCAGCGGGCCGTGATTGGAGCGCAGGATATCCACCCCGGCCACGCTCAGGCCCATCACCTTGGCCGCGCGAATCGCGGTCATGCGTTCTTCCGGGGTGATCTTGATCAGGCTGGCGCTGCCGCCGCGATGCAGGTTGGAGCGGAACTCCCCGGGCTTGGCCTGGCGCTTCATCGACGCAATCACCTTGTCGCCCACCACGAAGCAGCGGATATCGGCACCACCGGCTTCCTTGATGTACTCCTGGACCATGATGTCCTGCTTCAGGCCCATGAACGCCTCGATCACCGACTCCGCCGCCGTCGCCGTTTCGCACAGCACCACGCCGATACCCTGGGTGCCCTCGAGCACCTTGATCACCAGCGGTGCGCCGTTGACCATGGCGATCAGGTCGGGAATATCGTCCGGCGAGTGGGCAAAACCGGTCACCGGCAAGCCGATCCCGCGCCGCGACAGCAACTGCAGCGAACGCAGCTTGTCCCGCGAGCGAGCGATGGCCACCGACTCGTTGAGGGGAAACACCCCCATCATTTCGAACTGGCGCAGCACCGCGCAGCCATAAAAGGTCACCGAGGCGCCGATCCGCGGGATCACCGCATCGAAACCCTCCAGGGGCTTGCCGCGATAGTGGATCTGCGGCTTGTGGCTGGCGATGTTCATATAGGCGCGCAGGGTGTCGACCACCACCATCTCATGGCCGCGGGCAACGCCGGCCTCTACCAGGCGACGAGTGGAATACAGACGCGGGTTACGCGACAGCACAGCGATCTTCATGCAACACCTGTGGCAGAGGTAGTAGTGACCGGGAAAACCGGCTTGTCTTGAACGTATTTGTGCTCTGGATTGACCACCAACTGGCCATCGATCAGGGCTTTGGAACCGAGCAACAGGCGATAACGCATGGCTTTGCGGCAGGCGAGGGTGAACTGCACCTGCCAGACCCGGTCGCCCAGGGCCAGGGTGGTGGCGATCACATAACGCACCTGGGCATGGCCGTTGGAGCTCTTGATGGTCTTCATCGTCAGCAACGGTGCTTCGCAGCGGCGGTGACGCAATTGCACCACGCTGCCCAGGTGGGCGGTGAAACGCACCCACTGCTCACCGTCGCGCTCGAAGGGCTCGATTTCGGTGGCGTGCAGGCTGGAGGTGCTGGCACCGGTGTCGATTTTCGCCCGCAGGCCGGCGACTCCCAAATCCGGAAGCGCCACCCACTCGCGCAGACCCACAACAGTCAAATGGTCAAATGTCTTCAAAATGCTCAACCGGTGGAAAAAGGCGCTCTGGCTGCCCGGCAGCCGTAATTGCGGTATTCACGCAGAATATCGGGTAAATGGCGATAGTTATCTCTGCGACCTGTTTCAGGTCGTGAAATTACCCCCTGGATCACCTGGCATTCTAGACTGGCCAGGACCATTCAGCTTCGACGGCAACGGTAGTACAGTTCGACAATATTTCAGTTTGAGGAAGGACAGTGGCGCAGAAAGCGGAAGAGGACGACAAGGTTCGGTTGGACAAGTGGTTGTGGGCGGCGCGCTTCTATAAGACCCGTGCCCTGGCCAAGGCGGCGATTGAAAGCGGCAAGGTGCATTGTCGCGGCGAGCGCTGCAAGCCGGGCAAGGAGCCACGGGTGGGCGACGAGATCCAGATTCGCACCGGTTTCGACGAACGGACCGTGGTGGTGCAGGCGCTGTCGCTGGTCCGTCGCGGCGCTCCCGAAGCGCAGACGCTCTATGCTGAGACCGAGCAGAGCCTGGCCAAGCGCGAAGCCGCGGCGGCGCAACGCAAGGCCGGTGCGCTGGGCCTGACCACCGACGGCAAGCCGAGCAAGAAACAGCGACGCGATCTGTTCAAGTTTCGTGGCAGCGGCGCCGAATAGGGCGCAGCGCGTCGCCTCAGTCCTTGACTGAGCGCCATTCGCCCCCATGTTGCTTGGTACAAATCCCGTTTGTTCATAAAATGCTCACTTCCCTGGGCAGAACACCCCTATTCCTACTTCCAGAATTGATACCTATGTCAGACCTACCGGACACCGACTACACCCAGCGCTTCATCTTCGATGACAGCGACACCCGCGGCGAATTGGTGTCGCTGGAGCGCAGCTACGCCGAAGTACTGGCCAAGCACCCCTATCCGGAGCCTATCGCGCAACTGCTCGGCGAACTGATGGCCGCCGCGTCGTTGCTGGTCGGTACCCTGAAGTTCGATGGCCTGCTGATTCTCCAGGCGCGCTCCGAAGGCCCGGTGCCGCTGCTGATGATCGAATGCTCCAGCGAGCGCGAGATCCGTGGTCTGGCTCGCTACGACGAGGCACTGATCCCGGCTGACGCGACCCTGGCCGACCTGATGCCCAACGGCGTCCTCGCCCTGACCGTCGATCCGACCCAGGGCCAGCGCTACCAGGGCATTGTCGACCTGGACGGCGAAACCCTGTCGGAGTGTTTCACCAACTACTTCGTCATGTCCCAACAGGTTGGCACACGCTTCTGGCTCCACGCCGACGGCCGCCGCGCCCGTGGCATGCTGCTGCAACAACTGCCCGCCGACCGCCTGCGCGATCAGGAAGAGCGCGACGCCAGCTGGCAGCACCTGACCGCCATGGCCAGCACCCTGACCGCTGACGAACTGCTGAGCCTGGACAACGAAACCGTCCTGCACCGCCTCTACCACGAAGAAGCCGTGCGCCTGTTCGACCTTCAACCGCTGCGTTTCCATTGCAGCTGTTCGCGGGAGCGTTCGGGCAATGCACTGGTCAGCCTGGGGCTGGAAGATGCCCAGCAACTGGTGGTCGAACACGGCGGCCATATCGAGGTCGATTGCCAGTTTTGCAACCAGCGCTATCTGTTCGATGCCGCTGACGTTTCGCAATTGTTCGCAGGTGCCGGCGTCGACACCCCGTCAGATACTCGTCACTAAAACGGTTCAGCGCAGGTAAATCTCCTGTCAAACGACAGAAAACGGGCGTTCTGACAGGAGGACCCTACTCTTTTTGGGCTTTTCTGGCATAATCCGGCCCACTTTTTTCGCGGTAGTAGTGCACGACTTTCTACTACAAAACGTTTGGAGCACTCGGCCAGTGGCCGACGGGGAATCTCATGACGCAAGCAAACAATGCCGTGTACACCGATCTGAGTGTTGACGATCTGGTAAAAGAAGCCCTGGCTCGTGGTGAAGGCGAACTCGCCGACACCGGCGCGCTGGTCGTGCGCACCGGTCACCGTACCGGTCGTTCGCCGGTCGACCGTTTTATCGTCGAAGAGCCTTCCACCCAGGACGCCATTGCCTGGGGCCCGATCAACCGCAAGTTCCCGGCCGACAAGTTCGATGCCCTGTGGAACCGCGTTGAAGCCTTTATCGGCGAGCGTGAGCGTTTTGTTTCCCACGTGCACGTCGGTTCCGACCCGGCGCACTACCTGCCGGTCAAGATGACCACTGGTACTGCCTGGCACAACCTGTTCGGCCGTTGCCTGTTCATCAACCCGGAAGCCGGCCAGTACAACGCCGGTGGCAAGGACGAGTGGCAGATCCTCAACGTGCCGGAGTTCGAGTGCGTGCCAGAGCGTGACGGCACCAACTCCGACGGTACCGTGATCCTCAACTTCGCGGCCAGGAAAGTCCTGATCGCCGGCATGCGTTACGCCGGTGAAATGAAAAAAGCCCTGTTCTCGGTGCAGAACTTCCTGCTGCCGGCCGTCGATGTACTGCCGATGCACTGTGCGGCGAACATGGGCGAAGAGGGCGACGTGACCCTGTTCTTCGGTCTGTCGGGCACCGGCAAGACCACCCTGTCGGCTGACGAAAGCCGTTACCTGATCGGTGACGACGAACACGGCTGGGGCGTGGGCGTGGTGTTCAACATCGAAGGCGGTTGCTATGCCAAGTGCATCGACCTGTCCGAGAAGAACGAGCCGGTGATCTGGAAAGCCATCCAGCACGGCGCCGTGCTGGAAAACGTCGTGCTGGACGCCAACAAGAAGGCCGACTACGCCGACGACAGCCTGACCCAGAACAGCCGTGCGGCCTACCCGCGCGAACTGATCGAAAAGCGCGCACCGAAAAACCTCGGTGGCGAGCCAAACGCCGTGATCTTCCTGACCTGCGACCTGACCGGCGTACTGCCACCGGTGTCGATCCTCAGCGAAGAACAGGCCGCTTACCACTTCCTGTCCGGCTACACCGCTCTGGTGGGCTCGACTGAAATGGGTTCGGGCGCCGGCATCAAGTCGACCTTCTCCACCTGCTTCGGCGCGCCGTTCTTCCCGCGTCCGGCTGGCGAGTACGCTGAACTGCTGATCAAGCGTATCCGTGGTTTCGGTTCGAAGGTCTACCTGGTCAACACCGGCTGGACCGGCGGCGGCTACGGCGTGGGCAAGCGCTTCAATATCCCGACTACTCGTGGCGTGATTGCCGCGATCCAGAGCGGCGCGTTGATTGGTGCCGAGACCGAGCACCTGGACACCATCAACCTGGACGTGCCATTGGCCGTACCGGGCGTCGAGACTGGCCTGTTGAACCCACGCAACACCTGGGCTGACAAGGCTGCCTACGACGAAGCGGCGAAAGCGCTGGCGGGTCTGTTCATCGAGAACTTCAAGAAGTTCGACGTGAGCGACGCGATCAAGGCGGCTGGGCCGAAGTTGTAATCGAGTCTGGTTATCCGCCTCAAGAAAACCGCCCTTCGGGGCGGTTTTTTATTGTGTGGCTGATTCTGCTGTCGATAGCTTCAGGGGTATCCACTTTTGACGGTTTGTGAACGGCTGCGGGATTTTTGCTCATGGGCTGGGTGCTGGTAATCCGTTTGCACTAGCGGATTCCAGTAGTTTAAAGGGATGTCTCAGTATCTCCAGATCGTCCAGTTGTCTGCGCTTCGACTCTGGCAAGGTCTGATACCTGGCCTTATAACGCAGCATTGTGTCGTAGCCCATGAGCTGAACAGTGGCGGCCAGGTTTTGTGGGTCGTCGGTTGCGGAGAAGTCCGGCAGACCTGTTTCCCTGGCCATCTGTGTGGCAGCGAGTAGTTCGAGAGTGGCATGCTTCTCGCACTCCCACGACGCCAGGGATCTGAAGTACAGCAAGGCAATTTTCTTTTCTTCGTCATCCAGTCCGGCAGGGGACAATAGATTGGCAGGCAGGACCTTTTCCGTGTTTAGGCAGGCTTGTTGTTGTGCCTCCATGGCGGCGGTGGCCCTGGCGAAGTCGGCAATAACGAAGCCATGGAAGCGCTGCTCGACGGTTATGGACTGATCGGCGCTGGCTCCAAGGGCCAGTGCGCCAAGGCATCCGATCCAGATTGCCTTAGTACATGCAGCCATTGGCGACTCCTTTCCAGAACTCGAATTGAGCTCGATCGTGTAAGTGCTGCAGTGCCTGGTCATTGGCGATGGTGACGACTCGATTGCGCTGTATTTTCGACCAGGCATGTGTGCTTTCGCTGAAGAGCTTCCAGTCGTATTGGGTGATGTTGAAGGCCGTTTCCAGCGGCACGCTACGGGTGAATAAGCGGGCTATCACGCCACTCGACGTCACGGCTGCACCGAGCTGGGTCATGCGAGTGATTTTGTTGATCTGTTCGATGCTGGCGAGGCTTTGGGCATCGAGTTTCAATTGATGAATCAATGGGCAGGTATACACGGGAACAGACCTCAACAGTATGAGGTTGCCTTATAACAATATTTATTTTTCGTGCTTAGTATGGCGAGCATCTTTCAGACAGGGCTTTCGATATTAAAAGAAATAACTTACAAGAAAGTATGCATTTCTTATCCCCAGATGCACGAAAGCCCGCTCGATGAATCGATGCGGGCCTCGGAAGGTGGGCAAATGGTTGACCAGATGCGTTGTGGCTATTTTATCAATCTGCTCGTCCCAAGACAACAAGCTTGGCGAGTAATACTTCAGTGAACCCAGTCTTCGTATTCAAGACCTGTAACACGACTGAACTCGCGCAGATTATTGGTGACTAGCTTGCACCCCATGGCTATGGCGTGGCCCGCAATGGCAGTATCATTGCCGCCAATGATTGAGCCGCTATCAGTTAATTGACGTCTTACTTCGATCGCTGCGTCCACGGCGCTCTGATCCCACGGCAGGACAGCATCCAGGCGTTTCACAAACTCATCAACCATCGTTTTGTGTCTGGCGGACGCTTTCTTGCCGATCTGTCCGTAGCGCATTTCTGAATAAGTGATCGCAGAAATTACGATTCGGTTATTTCGGCCAACTTCTGCTACCAACCGCTTCAATACGGATTCGGGGCGTTCACGCATGATGAACGAGCAAATGCAGGTATCGAGCATATAGGTGGTCACAGGTTGAACCTACCTTCATCGGTGATGATGTCCGGACGCTCTTGCAGAAAGTCCGTGTCAGCAGCGGGCACTTCTGCCAGCGATTGCCAGCTGGGACGCACGGGGCGCAGGGTGATCACATCGCCATTGCGGGTAATTTCCAGTTCTCCTACACCTTCGTAAGCCATGTCGTTTGGCAGGCGAATCGCCTGATTTTTTCCGTTCTTGAAAATTGAGACTGTGCGCATGATGTCGCTCCTGCATATGTCTAGCATATGCAGAGTAGCATCGGTTTTTTGCATAGGCAAGGCATATGCTTGCTCGAGCATTGTCTGAATTGTCACCTGATTACCTCCAGAAGGGATTTTCTGCGGGCTATTGAGAGGCTGCGTCAGAAAGCCGAATGCAAATAATGAAGGCGCTGATACCTGCTGTGGATCAGCTCTTACCTTCATTCTCGTAGCCAGACTCTCAAAATGGGTTGTGAATTACCCAAGCTAAGTAGGCCATTTCCTATAGAGAGATGGCCTGTCTTTGAGGGGGTTACTGAGCGACTTGCCTGCTCAACGCCATCGTTCGCTGCTGGACCAGTTGCAACAGGTCGCAGCCTTCACGCACCAGCAGGTACGCGGCATTGGTGACGTGAGTGAAGTCTTTGTCGCAGGTGGTGACGAGGCTCACGCACGTCATGGTTTCCAGCAGGTCGCTGGCGGCCTGAAGGCGTTGGTAGGCGCTGGTTTGCAGGTCGTCGAGGCTGGCGTTGGTGTCGATGACCAGGACGGGAATAGTGGTGAAATTGGTGCTGAGAGGGATATAGCGATTTTGAGTATTCATAGGTATGCGCTCTGATGAGTTCCATGGATCCGCTCTCATCGTGACCAAGCGATGGGTGGCGGACTGTGCACAGGTTGGTCAACCGGCAGAGCGCACCGGCACACCCGAAGGTGTCCTGCACACAGCCGCCATGAAGCGTGCTGGCACGAAACGCGCCTGCAACATCCACTGTGGCGCTAGTGCGCACTCTGACAGGTGACCAAACCCGGTCGCTGAATTGGCAGCGACGGGGCGAACTATAGGGGGCTTCATTACGGCTCCGCAAGCCGTGGCATTTTGGATTGTCAGGTGGCTACCTATCGGTTTGGCCATTCAGCCTGCTATAGCGGTTTGATGGTGCTTTTTTCTTGACAAAATCCAACTGGCAAAGGCTACATGTCCACAGTCCATGGACTGTGGACATGTGAGGTTCTATTGAGATGAAAAGTCAAGATGTGTTGCTTCTCTTCAAATTGATCAGCTTGGAAAAGCAGGCTCAGGAAGATCTGAGTCGAGAGCGACGGCTGGAAATTTCCGAAAGCACTGGTGAGATAGGTCAATTTTTGTACGGCAATCCAGAGGACTTGTTCAGTCATCGGGACACGATGAGCTTCCATCTCTCGGACGCTTTGGAGTGGCAAGGTTGGGACTATCAGGCTGAGCCTGCTGATCAGCAGAGCGACGACAGCTACACGGTCCGAGCCTTGGCTGCGTCGTTGAGCTTGAGCAAAAGTGAAGTTTCAAACGCCCTGACTCGCTGCCGTGACATCGGTCTCGTAACGCTTGGATACGAAGACGGCCTGCCAAAGGCCAATAGTCGTGCTTTGCTGGATCTTGTGGCTAATGGGCTCAAGTACGTTTTTCCGGTAAGGCCCGGTGCGACAGTTCGCGGTATTCCTACCGGTTTTGCCGCACCGATCCTGGAAGGAAAGGTCATGAGCGGGGGCGATCTGATACCGGTCTGGCCGGATCCCAAGGGAAAAAAGAAGGGCCAGGCGGTGGCTCCGATTTACAAGACTGTCCCCGAGGCGGTCAAGCGAGATTACCTGCTTTACCACTATCTGGCATTGGTCGACGCCATACGTTTGGGAAGCCCGCGAGAAGCCGATGTGGCGAACCAGCTACTGAGAAAATGGATTCTTCATGAGTGAGCAACAGAAAGCCCTGTTGGAAATGCTGGATGTGGTCGCTCAGGCTCTGGGTGAGGAACTCTGCCAGCAGGTGGCATTTGTCGGCGGCTGCACCACGGCCTTGTTGGTGACCGATGAGGTGACGCTTGAGGACCTGCGTTTTACCGATGATGTTGATCTGGTCGTGCAACTGGCCGGTTATGCAGGTTGGCCAAGGTTGATGGAGCAACTTCGTAGTCGAGGCTTCATGGAAAGCCCTCTGGATGACGTTAATTGTCGAATGCGTCTTGGCGAGTTGAAGGTCGATTTCATGCCTTCCGACAAAGCGATTCTGGGCTACAGCAACCGTTGGTTCGATGAGGGTTTTCAGCACGCTCGGCTCCACCGTCTGCCCAGCGGTGCGCAAATACGTGTCTTCGCGCCACCCTACTTTCTCGGTACCAAGTTTGAAGCCTACAAAGGACGAGGCGGTGGTGACACGCTCAATAGCAAGGATATCGAGGACATCGTCAACCTGGTTGATGGGCGCGAGGAGTTAGTGGCCGAAGTGAGCAATGCCGCTCTGCCGCTCAAGCAGTATCTCAGTGAGCATATGACCGAACTGATCAACAACAGGGATTTTTCCTATGTGGTGCAGAGCGCCGCTCGGGGCGATCGTGGGCGTGAGGCCATTATTTTTGGTCGACTGAAGCAGATGGCAAAGGGGTAGTCAGTTCATGCCCATCGACCATGTACTGACGATTCAAGGTGGGCGAACGAGCGATAACAGGGATTGCACCGGATTTGCCTCACAGGAGCACCACCACCTTTACCTGCTGGCTGACGGCTCGACTTCGTCTTCGCAGAGCGCTGAGTTGGCCAAGGCCCTGATTGCGCATATGGAGGGTGGTTTTGGGCAATTAAGTGCAAAGCAATTGCATCCAGACAGGGTTGAAGCGGCGTTATTACAGTTGCTGAGTGAGGGGCATGACTCACTCGCCAGGGTATTTGCCCCATCAAGTACCAGCTATTTGATCGTGCTATTTACCCCTGACGAGGTCCTTGCGATTCATGCCGGAGATTGTTGTTTGGGTCGGGTTCTAGAGTCCGGTGAGGTTGAGTGGCTGACCTTGCCCCATTGCCGAGCCAACTGGCGAGGTGATTTGACCCATGCACAGATTGCGATACATGCCGACCGCCACAGCCTGACGCGCTGTTTCAGCGCAAGGCGTGAGCATTCTCCTCAGGTCAGCCGATTCCAGGTGTCAGATGGCTCGCGTTGGGTTTTGGCAACGGACGGGTTTTGGGCGGACCTTTGTCCTGTCAAACAACGGAAACATCTGGAAAGTGGTGCGTTATTGGCGCCGGATAGCGATGACGATCTGACGATTATCGACGTCCGGTTCTGACTCACTCCGCCGCGCTATATGTCTTCATCGCGGTGCAATAGCGCACTTCCATCTCTTTGCTTTTCTCATCCTGGTCGCGGTCCCAGCGCTTGCCCCATTCGCCGCACTGTTCCTTGAAAAAGACCTCCGCCGATTTGCGACATTCACGGCGCTCGGTGCTGCCGGCGAGGAAGTTGCCGCAGACGCTGGCGTTGTCGATGACGTTGTTGAAGATCCGCCATTTCGCCTGATAACGGTCGCGGCCATCCCATTCGCGAATGCTCACCGTGGCGATTTCGTATTGGCGTGTCTGCCTGGCTTCAGGTGCGTTCAAGTTGGCTTGGTAGCCCGCCAGGTAGCTGGCCGACACCAGGCCCTGGACCTTCGGGGTGGGTGGGGCTGCGGCGTGTGCTGCTGCCGCGGGCGCCTGGGTCTGCACCACGACAACCACTTGCGGTGCAGGCGCTGGCACGAGTTTGGCGGTAGGTTCTGGATGCGATACCGGCTCCACTGGCGCTTCGGACGGCTTGGCCGTTTCAATCGGCACTGGCTCATCCGCTGGCAGTGGCGCAACAGGGATCGGGTGGCTGCTGTTACGGTTGACCGTCATGTAGCCGAGCATACCCACCAGTATCAGCACCAATACCCACATTCCATAGGATTTGGGCTGCGCCGGGCGCGGTACTTTCTGTTTGGCCGGGTGCGATCCCAGCACCACGTCAAAATGTTCGGGGTGCAGGCGCTTGAAACGGATGACGCCATCGTCATCTTCTTGCTCGGGTTGGTGCATGTCGCCGCTGCCTTCCTTGGTGAGTCAGCGGGTTATCGGCGCTTTCTCGTGGGCTTTGAGGGGAGTTGCAGATTAAATCGTCAAATGGCCGTTGGCGAGTAACGATGGCTCCACAAAAATGAAATTTTCCTTTTGAAAAGCAGGCACCTCAGACAAAAAATCGGTATGTTTCCCACCAATTTTGAGGGCGCCATCCGGTGCTCGATTTTTGCACTTAAAGGGAGTTAAGTATGTCTCTGCTTCGCGTGGCCTCGGTATTGTCGTTGTGTGCCGCCGCCTGGTCGGTCCAGGCCGGGCAATTGCCCATCGAAGTCCTCAGTGCCGTGGTCAAGGATCAGAAGATCGCCGACGCCGAAGTGCTGTTGCAGCGCAACGGTGAGCAGAACGTGGTGGGCAAGACCAACGCCCAGGGCCAGGTCGTTCTCGAGGCCAACTTCGCCGACGATGCCAGCAATCTGCTGATCATCAAGAAGACCGGTTATTCCAATCTGGTGGTCAAGTGCCCCTGCAAGGACATGACCTATGCCGTCAGTCCAGTGATGCAGAGCCTCGACGGCCTGCGCGTGGTGCTGACCTGGGGCAAGACTCCGGCAGACCTCGACTCCCACATGATTTTCCCCGGCAACAATATCTACTTCGAACAGCAGAAGGGCACCGACGCCGAATTGGACGTGGATGACACCGACAGCTATGGCCCGGAAACCATCACCCTGCAGAAGAAGCACTACGGCGAAAGCTATGTGTATGCGGTGCATGACTACACCAACGCCAACAATCCGGGCTCTCGCCAGTTGTCCAACAGCCAGGCCACGGTATTTGTCTACATGGGGCAGTCCCTGGTCCGTACCTATTACGTTCCCGTCAATCGCAGCGGCAACCTGTGGACCGTGTTCCGTATGACCGGCAACGGTGACTTCCAGGACATCAACACCTTCAGCGGTGTGACCGTGGAGGCCAAGAATGTGTTGAATGAAGTCTCGCCGCTGCTCGACGACAAGGTCGCGGTCGCTGAAGTAGCGGTCAGCTCTACGGCGCAGATCGATGCGAAGGCGCTGAATGTGAAAGGCGAGGCAGCCTACAAGGCCGGTAATCTGGAGCAGGCGATTGCCTTCTTCCGTCAGGCCATCGATCTGAACAACGGCTTTGGTCAGGCCTACAGCAACCTCGGTCTGGCGTATCAGAAGGCCGGTAATACTGCTGAAGCCATTTGGGCCAACCGCAAGGCCGTTGCCCTGGCAGCCGGCAACTCGGCCAACACCGTGCGCGCGAGCTCGTACTACAACATTGCCCGTATCTATGAAGACGCCGGGCAGTTCTCCGACGCCCAGCGTCACTACGAGTTGGCCAAGGAACAGAAAGCCAACCCGGTGTACGACACGGCGATCGAGCGGGTAAAAAATCGCTGAATCGCACACTGATCCAACCCCACAACGCGCCCTGTCTGGCGCGTTGTTCGTTTCTGGGGGCCGTTACGGGGTGTTCTATCCCGCAGGACCGTTATCGGTAGGCGAGATTTGTCGGCTGCTGCTTCGCACGCTCGCCTGCCAGCCGCGTCGCTGCCGCCAGATCCATCAGGCCGCGCCCATAAGCCTCGCCCTTGGCAAAAAGCCCACTGTTGTTGGCACTGTCGAGCAATACATTACGCAGTTGCTGGGGGGTGAGTTCGGGAAAGCGACTTTGCAGGGCGGCAAGCGCGCCACTGACCAGCGCCACGGCGGGCGAGGTCCCGGCGGTTTCCTTGTAGCCGCCCTTGGCACTGGTGGTCAGCAAACCTTTGTCGACGCCACCATCCCCGCCCGGGACCGCGATGCACCAGCGTTCGGCCACGCCGCAGTAGTTGGACTTCTGGTTGATAAGCGTGCCGTCATTCTTCAGCGCCACCACGGCGATCCAGCCCTTTTCCAGCTCCGGCAAGGCCACGGGCAGGCCGGGTTCGGCCAGGGGTTCGCGGCGTAGCTCATTGCCCGTGGGAAAAACAAACACGGCGCCGTCGGCCACTAACTGGCGAGCAACCGGCAAGGAATCGCCCATCACCTGTTTGTAGCGCGCTTCAGTGATTTCGGTGGCGGGAATGTCGTTGGCCCAGGAGTTACTCAGGATCCGGGCCCCGGCCGCGAAGCTGTCTTTCCAGGCGCGGGCGATCTGATCGTCGAAAAAGAACGGTTCGTTGTTGTCGCCGATGCGCATGGCGATCAGCTTGGCATCGAAGGCGATGCCGTGCATGCCCTGGCCGTCGCGGTTGGCGGCGATAATGCCGGCCATCTGCGTGCCATGGCCGTGGGGATCGATCAGTTCGGGGACGTCGCGCACGTAATCGTGGCCAAGTGTGGCGAGGCGGTCCTTGAATTCGGACAGTTCAGGGTTGAGGCCCGAGTCGATGATAGCCACGCTAACGCCTTTGCCCGTGCCGCCCTGTGCATAAAGTGCCGACGCCTTGACCAGTGCCAGCGCGCGTTGGGCCTTGTATTCGGGGGTTTCGAAGCGGCTGGAGAGCGGCTCGATCTCAGCCGCGCCCGGCTTGAGCAGGCTGGAGTCCAGGCCGGACAGGCAGCCGCTCAGCAAGAGAGGCGCCAGGAGCAGGCCGTGACGGGCCAACCGAGAGAAGGGGCGAGGTGCGGTGTCCATGTAAGCTCCTGTGCAAACGAGGACCGTTGAACCGTCCGTTTCAACGGCGCAGTGATCGGCGACTGGTTGTCAGTCGCCAAAGGAGCTTCGATGTAACCGGCATTTCCACAGGGGCGCACCTGGGGATTTGTATCCGGGTATTGGTCGCCATCGCGCAACCCCGGCCTGCTTTGCGCTAGTCTGGCGCGCCGTAGCAGTTTGTAATGCTTGCCTCGGACCTTTTCTCGCCCGACCGCCTAGGGTTTGTTTATCCACAGCGGTCAACGGAGTGACAGCTTATGCACGACACCCTCCAGCGGGTTTTTGGTTATCCACAGTTTCGCGACGGCCAGGAGGCCGCGATCAGCGCGGTATTGGCCGGGCGTTCGGCGGCGGCGATCTTTCCCACCGGTTCCGGCAAGTCCTTGTGTTATCAGCTGCCGGCGCTGCTCCTGCCGCACCTGACGCTGGTGGTGTCGCCGCTGCTGGCACTGATGCAGGACCAGCTTGCGTTTTTGCAACGCCACGGCATTGCAGCGGCGAGCATCGATTCGGCCCAGAGCCGCGATGACGCCAATGCGGTGATGGCCCGGGCGCGCTCCGGCGAGCTGAAGATCCTGATGATTTCCGTGGAGCGCCTGAAGAACGAGCGCTTCCGCAATTTTCTCCAGCAGGTGCGGATTTCCCTGCTGGTGGTGGACGAGGCGCACTGTATTTCCGAGTGGGGCCACAATTTCCGCCCGGACTATCTGAAACTGCCGGACTATCAGCGCCAGTTCCGCATTCCCCAGGCCTTGCTGCTGACCGCCACCGCGACGCCGAAGGTGATCGCCGATATGCAGGCCAAGTTCGCCATTGCGCCGGACGATGTGGTCACCACCGGTTTCTATCGGCCGAACCTGAACCTGCTGGTGGAATCGGTCGGTGGCCAGGACAAGCATCGCCGGCTGGTGGAATGGCTGGGCGGGCGCCTCGGGCAGCCGAGTATCGTCTACGTCACCTTGCAGAAGACCGCCGAGCAGATCGCCCAGCACCTGAGCCGCAACGAAATCCCGGCCACGGCCTATCATGCCGGCTTGCCCCATGAGCAGCGGGAGGCGATCCAGAAGCAGTTCATGGCCGGGCAGTTGAACTGCATCGTCGCCACCATCGCATTCGGCATGGGCATCGACAAGGCCGATATCCGTAACGTGGTGCATTTCGACCTGCCCAAGTCCATCGAGAATTACAGCCAGGAAATCGGCCGGGCCGGGCGTGACGGCCAGCCTTCCGATTGCCTGGTGCTGGCCAACCGCGACAGCCTCAATGTGCTGGAGAACTTCGTCTACGGCGATACGCCTGAGC
The DNA here is from genome assembly GCF_013385425.1 of Pseudomonas gingeri. Taxonomy (GTDB): domain Bacteria; phylum Pseudomonadota; class Gammaproteobacteria; order Pseudomonadales; family Pseudomonadaceae; genus Aquipseudomonas; species Aquipseudomonas gingeri_D. The sequence continues at coordinate 239,126 of NZ_JACAQA010000009.1, forward strand.
TGGAGGGAATTCGGCGGGTGCTGGATGAGCTGAAGGGGGCGATCCCGGACGGCCAGTGGGAGTTCCTGCTCGGGCCTTTGGCGGATCAGAGCAATATCCGCCAGTTGCCGCTCAAGACCTTGCTGGTGCAACTGGAGTTGCGTGGCTTGATCGCGCCGCGTTATGCGTATTTTGCCGAATACCGTTTCAAGTTCCTGGTGGAACCCGAGGTGTTGCTGGCGAAGTTCGAGGGCGAGCGGCGTGACTTCGTCTCGGCGATTATCCAGACCTCCAGCCGCGCGCGGACCTGGGCCACGGTGAACTTCGACGCCTTGTATCAACAGCATCAGGCCGAGCGCGGCCGGGTGGTGAAGGCCCTGGACTTCTTCCAGGAACGGCGCTGGATCGAGTTGGAAAGCAAGCAGATGACCGAGGTCTACAGTCTGTTGGTCAGCGATTTCGATCCCCATGCCCTGAGCCTGGAGCTGTACGCTTATTTTGCCCAGCACGAGGTCAGCGAGATTGCGCGGATTCACGCGATGCTGGCGTTGTTTGCCACCGAGCAGTGTCTGGGCTACCGGCTGGCCCGCTATTTCGGCGATGAGCAGGCGCCCGAGCGCTGTGGGCATTGTTCGGTATGTCACGGGCAGGTGGCGTGTCTGCCGGAGCCGCCGGCGTTGCCTGCTCTTGATCAGCGCGACTTTCCGGGGCTGTGCAGTGGTTTTATCCACAGGCACCAGGAGCACAACGGGCATTCGCCGAGTGCGGAGTGCCTGACGCGCTTCCTCTGCGGTATCAGCGTGCCGTTGTTTACGAAGTTGAAGGCCAGGGCGCTGCCGGGGTTTTCGGCGCTGGAGGCCTATCCCTATGCCGATGTGCGGGAGTGGGTCGCGGCCTGGTCCCTTGAGGGGCAGGCCGCCTAGGGGCTACCGAGGGCGCTGCGTCTTATTGCATAACCGGTCGGTCACTGAGCACGGCGTACTCGTCGCCTTCCAGCGTAAAGCCTGCGACTTCGTGCATGCCCAGGCGTTCATGGGCTCGCAGCGAGGCGGTGTTGTCCCGGCGTATGAATAGAATTGCCTCACGCCCCGGGCAATGCTGCTGAAGCTGCGCGTAGAGCTTAGGCAGGAGGCCTTGGCCTCTTTCCGTGCTGGCGATGCAGGCGGGGCCGTACACGTAGGCGTCGGGCGTACCCGGCCATGCGCTCAGCATGGCCTGGATCGATGGCGGCGCGGGGTGCATATCCTTCGGCGCGCTGAACAATACGCCAACGACACGGTCATCGCGGAAGGCAACCACCACGGGGGAGCCGCCAAGGGCCATCTGCCTGACCTTGTCGAGAGGAAACTCTCCGGTCAGCGATCCGCCCTGGGAAGGGGAATTGGCCTGGAGCAGTTGGGCGATACCCTCGATATCAGCAGCGGTAGCAAGGTTGATCCTGTACATGGGTGGTCTCCTGGGGGGAGGCGAACCTACTGCATGGATGGCGCCCAAGTTTTTATATTACGCCCGGATTTCGAGCGTTGCAGGCATGGCCGTGTTGCCTTCAGTTTTCAGGCGGCGCGGTTGGCAGGTTCTGTCCCACCGCCAGCCCGGCGCGGATCGCGGCCAGCGCGGCCTGGTAGTAGGCCTTGCCTTCCGGCGACTCGGCAAAGGTGCTGAATTCTTCCAGCTCCGGGTCGGACAGGCCGCGATAGACGTAGAGCAGGGTGTTATCCAGGTCGTTGCCGATCTGTTCCATCAAGCGTTCGCGCTGGCCGTTCAGCATGCTTTGTGCCGCGCCGGCACCGAGCAGCCCCGGAATCATCGAACTCAGGCTGTCGGCCGCGACGCCGGCGATGGCCAGGCTGACTTCCGCCCCGGCTTCGCGCGCCGGCAGCGCCCGGCCGAGATGGTTGATCAGCAGGCGCCGGGTGGCGCTGGCTTCGATATGCGGCAGGCCCTTGGCGTTCTTGGCCAATTGGTCGCGGCGGGTGGCGAGCAGTTCGGCGGAGACGATCTTGCGCCCCAGCGGTGACTGGAAGAACGTCAGGGCCGGCTTCGGGTTGGCGAGGTTCTGGCGCAACTGGGCCTCGGCCCGCTGGTCCATGGCCTGGGGCGCGAAACGCTGGTTGCTGTTGCTCACCAGTGCGTCATAGACCGCCGGTGGCAGGCTGTTGCGGTACTTTTGCTGGGCGGCGCTCAGGGCATCGTTGAAATGCGCGCGTTGTTCCGGCCAACCGGCGACCCGGTACAACTGGTCGTGGTTGTCTGCCCAGGCGGGCAAGGTGCAGAACATCAATAGCGAAAAAAGCAAACGGCGCATAGGGACTCCTGTCTACAGCCGGCTATTGTCCCGGCGAGCGCGGTACTTGTCGAGAATTCCTGTAAGTCGTTCGGGGGGCTCTGTCGGATTTCCGGGCTTCTGGATACTATGCGCGGCATGCACATTCCCTCTGATCACCCGCTGCTGTTACGTATCGTCGACGACCTGGCCGAGCGTGGCTGGTCGCAGCAGAATATCTTCCTGCCGCAGGCGCTGACCCTGGCCCTGGCCGCCGAGTGCCGCCAGCGATCCGCCGAGGGCGAGCTGACCCCGGCTGGCGTGGGACGCGGGCCTGCCCAGGAAGTGCGCGAGGGAATTCGTGGCGATCATATCCAGTGGCTGGAACCCGGCCAGACCAGGCCCTGCGATGAATACATGGGCTTGATGGACAGCCTGCGCGAGGCCCTCAACCGTGGCCTGTTCCTGGGGCTCGAGGATTTCGAAAGCCATTTCGCGCTGTACCCGCCCGGAGCCTTCTACAAAAAACACGTGGACCGCTTCCGTGACGATGATCGACGGACGGTGTCGGCGGTTATCTACCTGAACGACGACTGGTTGCCGGAGCACGGCGGCCAATTGCGTATGTACCTTGACGACGGCTCGGTGCATGACGTGGTTCCGACCGGCGGTTGCCTGGTGCTGTTCCTCTCGGGGGAGGTGCCCCATGAAGTCTTGCCGGCGACCCGTGAACGCCTGTCACTGACCGGCTGGTTTCGTCGGCGCGGGAGCGATCCGTTTCCATGAAGCAGAAGATTCTGGTCAGTCGCTGCTTGCTGGGGCATCTGGTTCGTTATGACGGCGGCGCCAGCGGGCCTTACGCGCAGCTGTCCCAGTGGCAGGATGAAGGTCGGGTGGTGCCGTTGTGCCCGGAAGTGGCCGGTGGCCTGCCGACGCCCCGTGCGGCGGCGGAGATTCCCGGCGGGCAGGGCGCGCAGGTACTGGAAGGACTGGCCCGGGTGATCACCACCGAGGGCGAGGATGTCAGCGACGCTTTTCTCTCTGGTGCGTATCAGGCGCTGGAGTTGGTGCGGCGGCATGACATCCGTATCGCGGTGCTCAAGGCCAACAGCCCGTCCTGTGGCAACCTGTTGACCTATGACGGGACCTTCAGTGGGGTGAAGGTTCGCGGCGAAGGGGTGACGGCGGCCTTGTTGAAGCAGGCCGGCGTGCAGGTGTTCAGTGAGTTGGAACTGCCTGACGCGCTTATCGCCCTGCAGGTCCTGGAGCATCACCCGAAGCCGTAAACCGCTGGCTCACGGCTTCGGCGGCTGAGTCGCATCTATCCCGAACCACTTCTTTGAGAGCGCCGCGAGGCGCCCGTCCGCCTTCATGCGCTGCAGCGCATTGTCCAGGCTTGCCTGGAACGCCGGGTTACCCTTCTGAAACGGAATCGCCAGGGCCACTGTCGGCCCGTCGGAGTCCTCCGGAACCAGTGGTAGCGAGCTGTCGCGCATGGCGAAGGGGATCTGTGTCGGCGGTTCTTCCCGGTGTGTGATCCATTTCATGCTGGGATAACCATAAGGCTCGCTGAAGTCGTAACGTTTTCTCAGTTCTGCAGTCATAGGCATGTGGTTGATGGCGACATCGTACTTTCCACTCTCGACGCCTTGCAGCAGGTCGGTGACGTCGGTGGGGACAAACGAGGCCTGCACGTCCAGTTCCCGAGCCAGTTGTTCGCCCAGTTCGACTTCGAAGCCGGTCAGGCGCCCGTCTTCGGTAAAGCCGAAGGGTCGCATGTCGCCTTCCAGGGCAATGCGCAACTCGCCCCGGTCGTTGACGTCATCAATCAGTTCAGCCTGGACGAAAGGGCTGACGAAAGGCAGTAAAATTAATAGGCCAGGCAGAAAACCCATGGTCGCTCCCGAATTGGAATACAAATATGTACCGCGCCGTTCAGGCACGCTTTGCTATGTTATTGAGTGCCTTGGACCACAAATCGCCACAAAGTTGTCATAACCGTACTGAAATTGCGGAAAACTGGAGAAGTTAATGAAAACCTTAGTGTCTCGTGTTGCGTTGGCTACTGTTTTGCTGGGTTCTTCGATGCTGGCGGTTGCGGATGATCTTCCGCGTATTGCGGCGCCCAAGGACGCCAAGGTCTTTATCGTTTCGCCGAAAAACGGCGCCACGGTCGACAAGACCTTCACGGTCAAGTTCGGCATGAAGGGCCTGGTGCTCAAGCCGGCCGGTGACGAAACGCCAGGCTCCGGTCACCACCACCTGCTGGTCGACCAGAAGGCCCTGCCGGACCCAGCCCTGCCGATTCCGGCGACCGACACCGTGATCCACTACGGCAAGGCCCAGACCGAAACCCAGCTGACCCTGACCCCGGGCAAGCACACCTTGCAACTGGTGGCGGGTGACAAGGGGCATATGCAGTTCAATCCGACCGTCGCCTCGAAAGTCATCACCGTCAACGTGAAGTAAATCCGTGTCAGAAAAAAAGGGAGGCCCTCGCAGGCCTCCCTTTTTTCGTCCAGCGCTTGAGGCTTAGAACAACACGCGGGACCGGATGGTGCCGTTGATGTGTTGCAGCTTCTCTTGCGCCAGGTCCGAGTACTCGGCGTCGACGTCGATCACCACGTAACCGACTTTCTCGTTGGTCTGCAGGAACTGACCGGAGATGTTAATGCCGTTTTCCGCGAAGACCTTGTTGATTTCGCTCATCACACCCGGGATGTTCTGGTGGATGTGCAGCAGGCGATGCTTGCCTGGGTGAGCCGGCAAGGCCACTTCAGGGAAGTTCACGGACGATACCGAGGTACCGTTGTCGCTGTACTTGACCAGCTTTTCCGCCACTTCCAGACCGATGTTGGCCTGGGCTTCGGCGGTCGAGCCACCGATGTGCGGGGTCAGGATCACGTTGTCCAGGCCACGCAGCGGGCTTTCGAACTCTTCGTCGTTGGAGCGTGGCTCCACCGGGAAGACATCGATGGCCGCGCCGATCAGGTGCTTGTCCTTGATCGCGTTCGCCAGGGCGTCCAGCTCGACCACGGTGCCGCGCGCGGCGTTGATCAGGATCCCGCCTTTCTTGATCGCGCGGATTTCCTTCTCACCGATCATCCACTGGGTCTCGGCGGTTTCCGGAACGTGCAGGGTGACGATGTCGGACATGCCCAGCAGGTCGGTCAGGTTCGAGACCTGGGTGGCGTTGCCCAGCGGCAGCTTGGTCAGGGTGTCGTAGAAGAACACCTGCATGCCCAGGCCTTCGGCCAGAACCGACAACTGCGTACCGATCGAGCCGTAACCGATGATCCCCAGCTTCTTGCCGCGGATTTCGAAGGAGTTGGCCGCGCTCTTGATCCAGCCACCGCGATGGCAGGAAGCGTTCTTCTCGGGAATGCCGCGCAGCAACAGGATCGCTTCGGCCAGCACCAGCTCGGCAACGGAGCGGGTGTTGGAGTACGGGGCGTTGAACACGGCGATGCCGCGCTCGCGAGCCGCGTTGAGGTCGACCTGGTTGGTGCCGATGCAGAAACAACCGACAGCGACGAGTTTCTTCGCGTGTTCGAAGATGTCTTCGGTCAGTTGGGTGCGCGAGCGAATGCCGATGAAGTGGGCATCGGCGATCTTTTCCTTCAACTGGGCTTCTGGCAAGGAGCCAGTCAGGTACTCGATATTGACGTACCCGGAGGCCTTGAGGACGTCCACGGCGGATTGGTGGACGCCTTCGAGAAGAAGGAACTTGATCTTGCTCTTATCGAGAGAAGTCTTGCTCATCTGCGTAAACCTGTGTCCCGGAGAAAAATGGCAGGGAAATGGACAGCTTGAGCTGACCGCGCGGCGTGATCGCCGGCACCGCAGATCGGCCTGATAGCACGCTTCTGCGGGGGGCGTATGCTAGCATATGCGACCCGCAAACACTCATTCTGCGACGTGAAGCGTCCTCAGGATGACCATGAATTGTTCGAGAGTTCTGTCGATGACCCATCCTGCCCTGATTGATGAGCTGAAGACCCTGGTTGAGCCTGGTAAGGTCCTGACCGATGCTGACTCCCTGAATGCTTACGGGAAGGATTGGACCAAGCATTTCGCTCCCGCGCCGACGGCCATCGTCTTTCCGAAGACCACCGAACAGGTCCAGGCCATCGTGCGCTGGGCCAACCAGCACAAGGTCGCGCTGGTGCCATCGGGCGGGCGTACCGGCCTGTCCGCCGCGGCGGTGGCGGCCAACGGTGAGGTGGTGGTGTCCTTCGACTATATGAACCAGGTGCTGGACATCAACCTGACCGACCGTACCGCGGTTTGCCAGCCGGGCGTGGTCACCGAGCACCTGCAGAACGTGGCCGAGGAAAAGGGCCTGTACTACCCGGTGGACTTCGCCTCGGCCGGTTCCAGCCAGATTGGCGGCAATATCGGCACCAATGCCGGCGGGATCAAGGTGATTCGCTACGGCATGACCCGTAACTGGGTGGCCGGCATGAAGGTGGTGACCGGCAAGGGCGATGTGCTGGAACTGAACAAGGACCTGATCAAGAACGCCACCGGCTACGACCTGCGCCAGCTGTTTATCGGCGCCGAGGGCACCCTGGGTTTTGTGGTCGAAGCCACCATGCGCCTGGACCGCGCGCCGAAGAACCTGACCTGCATGGTCCTCGGCACCCCGGATTTCGACTCGATCATGCCGGTGCTGCACGCGTTCCAGGGCAAGCTGGACCTGACCGCCTTCGAATTTTTCTCCGACAAGGCCCTGGCCAAGGTCCTCGGCCGTGGCGACGTGCCGGCGCCGTTCGAAACCGACTGCCCGTTCTACGCCCTGCTGGAGTTCGAGGCGACCACTGAAGAAGTGGCCAACCAGGCCCTGGAAACCTTCGAGCACTGTGTCGAGCAGGGCTGGGTGCTGGACGGCGTGATGAGTCAGAGCGAAACCCAGTTGCAGAACCTCTGGAAGCTGCGCGAGTACATCTCCGAGACTATTTCCCACTGGACGCCGTACAAGAACGACATTTCGGTCACTGTGTCGAAAGTGCCGGCGTTCCTCAAGGAAATCGACGCCATCGTCGGCGAATACTACCCGGACTTCGAAATCGTCTGGTTCGGTCACATCGGCGACGGCAACCTGCACCTGAACATCCTCAAGCCGGAAAACCTGAGCAAGGACGAGTTCTTCGCCAAGTGCGCTACCGTGAACAAGTGGGTGTTCGAAACCGTCGAGAAGTACAACGGTTCGATCTCCGCCGAACACGGCGTGGGCATGACCAAGCGCGATTACCTGACCTACAGCCGTTCCCCGGTTGAAATTGAATACATGAAGGCGATCAAGGCGGTGTTCGATCCGAACGGGATCATGAACCCGGGCAAGATCTTCGCGGTTTGAACCAGAAGTCACTGATGACAAAGACCAGGAGTCAGTCATGAGCTATCAGCACCAGTATGTCGACGGTACCCGTATTCACTTTCCTCTCGGCAAGGTGGTATGCATCGGCCGTAATTACGCCGAGCACGCCAAGGAACTGGATAATCCGGTGCCGACCGAGCCGCTGCTGTTTATCAAGCCGGGCAGTTGCGTGGTGCCGATCGAAGGTGGTTTCAGCATCCCGGCGGACCGTGGTTCGGTGCATTACGAGGCCGAGATTGCCGTGTTGATCGGCAAGCCGCTGTCCAACAAGCCGAGCGTGGAAGAGGTGCTGGATGCCATTTCCGGGTTTGCGCCGGCATTGGACCTGACCTTGCGCGACAAGCAGGCGGAGCTGAAGAGCAAGGGCCTGCCCTGGGAAGTCGCCAAGTCGTTCGACGGTGCCTGCGTGCTGTCGCCGTTCGTGGTGGGGAGTACCTTCCCGGACCTGACCCAGATCGGCATTCGCCTGACCATCAACGGTCAGGTTCGCCAGGACGGGATCAGCAGCGACATGCTCAACCCGATCGTGCCGATGATTCAGTACATGGCCGCATGCTTTTCGTTGCAGGCCGGTGACGTGATCCTGACCGGTACGCCGGTGGGCGTCGGCCCGCTGAATGCCGGGGATGAGCTGGTACTGGAATTGCCGGGCGCCAGCCGCTTCAACAGCAGCGTCCGTTAATCCCGACGCCCCCCCCTGTAGGAGCGAGCTTGCTCGCGATGATGGCACAGACACCGTGGGGCATCAGGCGCCCCGCGTTATCGTTAACGCCCATCGCGAGCAAGCTCGCTCCTACAGAGGGGGGGCGGTGCTTGCCTCAGACCTTGAGAGTCTTCACGCCTTCGCTGGTGCCCAGCAGCAGCAGGTCCGCCGGACGCGCCGCGAACAGGCCGTTGGTGACCACGCCGACAATCGCATTGATCTGGCTTTCCAGCTCCACCGGGTTGGTGATCTGCAGGTTGTGCACATCCAGAATGATGTTGCCGTTATCGGTCAACACGCCCTCGCGATACACCGGATCACCCCCCAGTTTCACCAACTGGCGCGCCACATGGCTGCGGGCCATGGGGATCACTTCGACCGGCAGCGGGAAAGCGCCGAGCACCGGGACCAGCTTGCTGCCGTCGGCGATGCAGATAAAAGTCTTGGCCACGGCCGCGACGATCTTCTCGCGGGTCAGGGCCGCGCCGCCGCCCTTGATCAGGTTCAGGTGTTCGTCGCTTTCGTCGGCGCCGTCGATGTAGAACTCCAGATCGCTGACGGTGTTCAGCTCATAGACCGGAATCCCGTGGCCCTTGAGGCGCGCGGCGGTGGCTTCGGAGCTGGCGACCGCGCCGTCGAAGGCGCCCTTGTGTTGCGCCAGGGCGTCGATAAAGCAGTTGGCGGTGGAGCCGGTGCCCACGCCGATCACGCTTTTGTCATCGAGCTTGGGAAGGATGAAGTCGACAGCGGCTTGGGCCACGGCCTGTTTGAGTTGATCCTGGGTCATGCGGGCTCCGAAAGCGGGCAGGGGGTGTGCGAAAGGCCGGCATTATAAGCGTCGGGGCGGGGAAGGTCATTGTCCGTTTGGCCGCAGGCACGGGCAATAAAACCTCAGGAACCCTGTGGTCGTTGCCGCAAGCGCTGGGTTAGACTCCTCGGTCCCTGTCCACACCCGCCAGCGATGCCTTCCGATGCTTGAACAGTACGTCAAGAAGATCCTCACCTCGCGCGTCTACGACGTTGCCGTGGAAACCCCGTTGCAGACCGCTCGCCAGCTCTCCGAGCGGCTGGGCAACAAGGTCTGGCTCAAGCGCGAAGATTTGCAGCCGGTGTTTTCCTTCAAGATTCGCGGTGCCTACAACAAGCTGACCCAGCTTAGCGAGGCCGAGCGCGCCCGTGGCGTGGTCACGGCATCGGCGGGCAACCATGCCCAGGGCCTGGCCCTGGCGGCCAAGGTGCTGGGGGTCAAGGCCACCATCGTGATGCCCAAGACCACGCCGGAAATCAAGATCGAAGGCGTCCGCTCCCGGGGCGGCAAAGTGGTGTTGCATGGCGACTCTTTCGCCGAAGCCCTGGCCCATTCCCTGCGGCTGGTCGAGGAAAAAGGCTACGTCTATATCCACCCCTACGATGATCCGCACACCATTGCCGGGCAGGGCACCGTGGCGATGGAGATTCTGCGTCAGCATCCGGGGCCGTTGGATGCGATCTTCGTTCCGGTCGGTGGCGGCGGCTTGATTTCCGGGATCGCGGCCTATGTGAAGTACCTGCGGCCGGAGATCAAGGTGATCGGTGTCGAGCCGGATGACTCCAACTGCCTGCAACAGGCCATGGCCGCCGGCGAGCGGGTGATCCTGTCCACCGTGGGGTTGTTCGCCGACGGCGTGGCCGTGGCGCAGATCGGCCAGCACACCTTCGACATCTGCAAGGACTATGTCGACGAGGTGATCACCGTCAGTACCGACGAGATCTGCGCCGCGATCAAGGATATCTACGACGATACCCGCTCGATCACCGAGCCGGCCGGTGCCCTGGGTGTGGCTGGGATCAAGAAATACGTCGAGTCGCGCAAGATCACCGGGCAGACCCTGGTGGCCATCGACTCCGGCGCCAACGTCAACTTTGACCGCCTGCGCCATGTGGCCGAGCGTGCCGAGTTGGGCGAAGGGCGCGAAGCGATTATTGCCGTGACCATTCCGGAGCGGCCGGGCAGTTTCAAGGCGTTCTGCGAAGCCATCGGCAAGCGTCAGATCACCGAATTCAATTACCGTTATCACACCGGCCACGAAGCGCATATTTTCGTCGGCGTGCAAACCCACCCCGACAGCGATCCGCGCAGTGCCCTGATCGACAGCCTGACCGGCCAGGGTTTCCCGGTGCTGGACCTGACCGACAACGAGCTGGCCAAGTTGCATATCCGTCATATGGTCGGTGGCCATGCGGCCCGTGTCAGTGACGAGATGGTGCTGCGCTTCGAATTCCCGGAGCGCCCGGGGGCGTTGTTCAACTTCCTCAACAAGCTGGGCGGGCGCTGGAATATCTCGATGTTCCATTACCGTAACCATGGTGCCGCTGATGGCCGGGTGGTCGCGGGCCTGCAGGTGCCGGAGGAAGAGCGTCATCTGGTGCCGGCGGCCCTGGCGGAAATCGGCTACCCGTATTGGGATGAAAGCGATAACCCGGCGTATCGGTTGTTCCTCGGCTGAAACACGGTGGATGGCTGCTAAGCTGATGGGCAGGTTCCATTCTGAAAGGCAGCGCGTAACCTTGTAGGAGCCTGGCTTGCCAGCGAAGCTTTTGACGCTCTCATGGGCCCCTTCGCTGGCAAGCCATGCTCCTACACGGGATGTGTTCGACTCTGCATCTGATTGCTGCTCGAAAGTTGATCGTAAAACCAAGGAAACGATGAAATGGAAACCCTCACTGCCTTGAAACTGCTACACGGTGCGGCGCCGGTGCTTTTGCTGGGCAGCGCGCTGGCGGTGACGATCAGGCTTTGGCGCGGACGCCGTGCCGGCGATACAACCATTCAAAATCACACTTTGCAGCGTCCCTGGTTCTTCGTTTGGGGGCTGATGGCGCTGTGCCTGGCCGTGCTGCCGGTCAGTGGCTGGTGGTTGGTGCACCTGTCCGGTTGGCCGTTGGGGCAGACCTGGCTGCTGGGTTCGAGCGTGCTCTACACCCTGTGCACCCTGAGTTGGGTGTGGCTGGTGGTCCGCCTCAATCGTCTGCGCCGTGGCATCACGGCGCGGCATCCAGGGTTTACGCTGGCCCTGGCGATTTTCACGGTTGTCGGTTTTGTCGCCATTGCGGGCCTGATGGGCGCGAAACCGGTTTAAGCCGTCAGGCCGGGGATTTGCCATGAAGGTGCTTCTGGTGGGGGCCACGGGGTTCGTCGGCCGCCATTTGCTGGCGGCGTTGAGTGCCGCCGGTCACGAAGTGATCGCCACCAGCCGTGATCATCACCTGCGCTCGCTACCGGGGGTCGAATGGCAGGTGCTCGACCTGGATCGGTTGGCCGAGGACTCCAAGCATTTCATCCTGCCCCATGGTATCGATCTGCTGATCAATGCCGCCGGGTTGCTGAGCGTCGACGAGCAGGCGCTACGCCTGACCCAGGACCTGGGCACTCGAGCGCTGTTCGACCTGGCGGCGCGCCGTGGCGTGAGGGTGCTGCATATTTCCGCGCTGGGCGCCGGCGAGCAGCCGGATGTGCCATTTCTGGCGAGCAAGGCGGCGGCGGATGATTACCTGATGACGCTCGGTGTGCCGGCCGTGGTGCTGCGCCCCTCGTTGCTGCTGGGGGCTGGCGGGGCCAGCAGTGCCTGGTTGGCGCGGTTGTCGCCGTGGCCGTTGATTCCACTGCTTGACCTGCAAGCGCGCTGGCAACCGCTGCATATCGATGATTTGTCCGCCGCCGTGCTGGCCTTGCTGCGGCATTGGCCGGCGCACTCCCAGGTGTTGCCGCTGGTGGGGCCGCAAGTGCTGACTCTGGCGCAAGTGCTCGATCAGTTGCGTGCGGCCCAGGGCTGGGGGCCTGCGCGGTATGTGAAGGTGCCGGGGATCTTGTCGCGGGCCGGTGCCTGGCTGGGCGAGCGCCTGGGCTGGCAGGCCTTGAATCTCCAGAGCCTGCGCATGGCCCAGCGTGACAATGTCGCCGGTCCCGAGGCGCTGGCCGAGGTCTGTGGTTACCGCGCCGCGCCGCTCTCCACTCGCCTGCAGGACTGGCCGAACGCCGGCCAGAGTGTCCAATCGGCGCTGCGGCCCTTGCTGCTGGCGGTGATGCTGTTGATCTGGCTGGGCACGGCGGTGGTTTGCCTGGGGCCGGGTTATGACTGGAGCCTGCGGATCATGGCCGAGGCCGGGGTAAGCGGGGACTCCGCAGCGTTCGCGGTCTACGCCGGGTCGCTGTGCGACGGGCTGCTGGGCCTGGGAATGCTGTTCCGGCGTACGCGCAAGTGGACGTTCCGGGCGCAATTGCTGTTGATGGGGGCCTACACCCTGATTATCAGCTTCGTGCTGCCGCACTACTGGTTTGACCCTTATGCCGCCGTCGCCAAGAATCTGGTGCTGATGGTGGCGACCCTTTGGCTGCTTTGGACCGAACCGCGTCGATGAGTGCTTACCTGCTGCTGAAAACCCTGCATATCCTGTCTTCCACCATTCTTTTCGGCCTGGGTGCCGGTTCCGCGTATTACGCCTTGCGCGCCTGGCGCACGGGCAACGTCGAGGTGATTGCGGCGACCTTCAAGCATCTGGTGTTCGCCGATTGGGCTTTTACCACCACCACGGCGGTGTTCCAGCCATTGAGTGGGCTGGGGCTGATGTACCTGGCGGGCTGGCCGATCCAGCAAGGCTGGCTGATGGGGAGCCTGGGCCTGTTCGTGTTGGCGGGGATCTGCTGGTTGCCGGTGGTCTGGTTGCAGATCCGGGTGCACAGAATGGCCGAGCAGGCCTTGCACGCGGGAGCGGCGATGCCGATGCAGGCCGAGACCTATATGCGCTGGTGGTTTGTGCTGGGCTGGCCGGCGTTTTTGTCGTTTATGGCGATTTTTTATCTGATGGTCGCCAAGCCGGTCTGATCTGACACCGAGTCGCCTTCTTCGCGGGCAAGCTCCGCTCCCACATCGGGTCCTGAGTCGTACGCACCTTCTGTGCACGGCACAAATCTAATGTGGGAGCGGAGCTTGCCCGCGAATAGGCCATCAATCGCGCAGCGTAATCACCGGCCATCCACGCTTCTCGGCTTCGGCCCGCAGATTCGGATCCGGGTCCACCGCCACGGGATTGGCCACCTGCTCCAGCAACGGCAGGTCATTCATCGAATCGCTATAGAAATAGCTGTCTTCCAGGCCATGCCCGGTTTCTTCCAGCCAACGGTTCAAACGCGTCACCTTACCCTCGCGAAAGCAGGGGATATCGGTGCTGCGCCCGCTGTAGCGGCCGTCGATCATCTCGCACTCGGTGGCGATCAGGGTCTCGACCCCCAGCCGCGCGGCAATCGGTGCCGTGACAAAACGGTTGGTGGCGGTGATGATCACCAGCTTGTCGCCGGCGTCGCGGTGTTGGGCCAGTAACGCCAGGCCCTTGGGCAGCACGATGGGTTCGATGCAGTCGCGCATATAGTCGCGATGCCACTCGTCCAGTTGCGCCATCTCGCTGCGGCCGAGAATTTCCAGGCAGAAATTCAGATACTCGGCGTTGTCCAGGCGGCCCGCCAGATAATCCTGGTAGAACTCGTCGTTGCGGGTTTTATAGGCCACCGGGTCGAGAATCCCCCGTTCGCAGAGGTAATCGCCCCAGGCGTGGTCGCTGTCGCCGCCCAAAAGTGTGTTGTCCAAGTCGAATAAAGCCAGACGCATTGCGGTTACTCGCTGATAAGCCTGTAAAAAGGCCTCCAGAATACGGTCTTTTCACAAGAGTGCACATAAGGTAGGCAGGCTCGTTGCTGCTTTCACAACCTTTGTGGAACAATGCGATGACATGCGTTTGCGAGGTGGTTGCCGTGATCGACCCCGATGGTTTCCGTCCTAATGTCGGGATAATTCTGACGAATGATGCTGGGCAGGTCCTCTGGGCACGTCGCATCAATCAAGATGCATGGCAGTTTCCGCAAGGCGGGATCAACCCGGACGAGACGCCTGAAGACGCTTTGTACCGTGAATTGAACGAAGAAGTCGGCCTGGAACGCGAAGATGTGCAAATTTTGGCCTGTACCCGGGGCTGGTTGCGCTATCGTTTGCCGCAACGCCTGGTGCGTACCCACAGCCAACCGCTGTGCATCGGCCAGAAGCAGAAATGGTTTCTCCTGCGCCTGCTCTCCAACGAGCAGCGGGTGCGGATGGATTTGACCGGTAAACCGGAGTTCGATGGCTGGCGTTGGGTCAGCTATTGGTACCCGTTGGGCCAGGTGGTGACATTCAAGCGCGAGGTCTACCGTCGCGCGCTCAAAGAGCTTGCCCCGCGCCTGTTGGCGCGCGACTGACACGGAGTTCGACCCCGAGCCATGCTCAATACGCTGCGCAAGATCGTCCAGGAAGTTAACGCCGCCAAGGATCTCAAGGCGGCGTTGGGCATTATTGTATTGCGCGTCAAAGAGGCCATGGGCAGCCAGGTCTGCTCGGTCTATTTGCTGGACCCCGAAACCAACCGCTTTGTCCTGATGGCCACCGAGGGCTTGAACAAGCGCTCGATCGGCAAGGTCAGCATGGCGCCGAACGAAGGCCTGGTTGGCCTCGTGGGTACGCGCGAAGAACCGCTGAACCTGGAAAACGCCGCCGATCACCCGCGGTATCGCTACTTTGCCGAAACCGGCGAGGAGCGTTATGCCTCCTTCCTCGGTGCGCCGATCATCCACCATCGCCGGGTCGTCGGCGTGTTGGTGATCCAGCAGAAAGAGCGTCGCCAGTTCGACGAGGGCGAAGAAGCCTTCCTGGTGACCATGAGCGCCCAGTTGGCCGGCGTTATCGCCCATGCCGAGGCCACCGGTTCGATCCGTGGGCTGGGGCGTGAAGGCAAGGGCATCCAGGAAGCCAAGTTCATCGGTGTGCCGGGTTCGCCGGGTGCTGCGGTGGGTACGGCGGTGGTCATGTTGCCGCCGGCGGACTTGGACGTGGTGCCGGACAAGGCGATCGCCGATATCGATGCCGAACTGGCGCTGTTCAAGACCGCCATCGAAGGCGTGCGTGCCGATATGCGCACGCTCTCGGCCAAACTCGCGACCCAGCTGCGTCCGGAAGAGCGCGCGTTGTTCGACGTCTACCTGATGATGCTCGACGATGCCTCCCTGGGCAGCGAAATCACCAACGTGATCAAGACCGGCCAATGGGCCCAGGGCGCCTTGCGCCAAGTGGTGACCGATCACGTCAACCGTTTTGAACTGATGGACGACGCCTACCTGCGCGAGCGCGCGTCGGACGTCAAGGACCTCGGACGCCGGCTGCTGGCCTACCTGCAGTCTGAACGCCAGCAAGCCCTGGTCTACCCGGACAACACCATCATGGTCAGCGAAGAGCTGACCGCGGCGATGCTCGGCGAAGTACCGGAAGGCAAGCTCAAGGGCCTGGTCTCGGTACTGGGTTCGGGTAACTCCCACGTGGCGATCCTGGCGCGGGCCATGGGCATTCCAACCGTCATGGGCCTGGTGGACCTGCCGTATTCGAAGGTCGACGGCATCGAGATGATCGTCGACGGCGCCCGTGGCGAGGTGTTTACCAACCCCAGCGAAGTCCTGCGCAAGCAATACGCCGGTGTGGTGGAAGAAGAACGCCAGCTGTCCGAGGGCCTGGACGCCTTGCGCGAGCTGCCGTGCGTGACCCCGGACGGCCATCGCATGCCGCTGTGGGTCAACACCGGCCTGCTGGCGGATGTGGCCCGGGCGCAGCAGCGCGGGGCCGAAGGTGTCGGCCTGTACCGCACCGAAGTGCCGTTCATGATCAACCAGCGTTTCCCGAGCGAGAAGGAACAGCTGGCGATCTATCGCGAGCAGTTGTCGGCGTTCCATCCGCAACCGGTGACCATGCGCAGCCTGGACATCGGCGGCGACAAGTCGCTGCCGTATTTCCCGATTGAAGAAGACAACCCGTTCCTCGGCTGGCGCGGTATCCGCGTGACCCTCGACCACCCGGAAATCTTCCTGGTACAGGCGCGGGCCATGCTCAAGGCCAGCGAGGGTCTGAACAACCTGCGGATCCTGCTGCCGATGATCTCGGGCATCCACGAGATGGAAGAGGCGCTGCACCTGATCCACCGGGCCTGGGGCGAGGTGCGCGACGAAGGCACCGACGTGCCGATGCCGCCGGTGGGGGTGATGATCGAGATTCCGGCGGCGGTCTACCAGACCCGCGAGCTGGCACGGCAGGTGGACTTCCTCTCGGTGGGCTCCAACGACCTGACCCAGTACCTGCTGGCCGTGGACCGCAACAACCCACGGGTCGCGGACCTTTACGACTACCTGCACCCGGCGGTGCTGCAAGCCTTGCAGAACGTGGTGCGTGACGCCCATGCCGAAGGCAAGCCGGTGAGTATCTGCGGCGAGATGGCCGGTGATCCGATGGCGGCGGTGCTGTTGATGGCGATGGGCTTTGACAGCCTGTCTATGAACGCCACCAACTTGCCGAAGGTGAAATGGATGCTGCGCCAGATCAATCTGAGCAAGGCCCAGGAACTGCTGGCCCAGGTCATGACCATCGACAACCCGCAGGTGATTCGCAGTACCTTGCAGTTGGCGCTGAAGAATCTCGGGCTGTCACGGATGGTGGTGCCGACCGTCACGCATTGAGAGGGCGGAGCTAGACCTTTAGCTCCACCTCTCCCAGATGCCCGCCATACGGCCCGAAGCTACGCTCCACGAGGTGGCGCGTGCCATCGGCGTGGCTGATCAGCACCGTGCTGGCCCGGGTGCCGTAGCTGGGGCTGGCGATAAACACGCTGGACAGCAGGCTCTCGGTTGCCTGTCCCACCCCGGTGTCCGGCAACTCGGCAAGCGGCGCGATCGTCGGGTCGCCGAGCATCGCCAGCAATGCCTCCGGTCGCGGATCCGCCAGTTCCCAGGACAGCGCCGCGCGGGCCTTGAGCAGTTTCGGCCAGGGCGTATCGAGCCCGGCATTGGACAGCCCGTAGACACCCTCCGCCAGTTGGCGCGGTTCACCCTCGTGGGAATTGAGATGCCACAGCGCATCCGCTGTTCCCAGGAGCAGGTTGAACCCGGCATATTCTGCCGATCTTGCGCGAATTTCGGCTAAATACTCATCAATCGGCAGGTCTTCGGTGAGAAAGCGCGCCACCAACTCTCCCCGTGAGCGCCGGGCCACCGGCTGGTGCGGATTGCGGATATTGGTCAAGGCCGCAAAGCGCCCCCGGGCCCCGATCCCCAGCCAGGTCCCGCCCGCCTCCAGATCACGCCCCGCATAGACCTGCGGCGCTTCCGGCCATTGCGCTAGGGGCAGGCTTGGTCGGGCATAAAATTCGTCACGGTTGGCCGCGACGATCAGCGGCTGGGCATGGCCCGGGCGCCAGGCAAAGACAATCAGGCACATCAGGTGGTCCTCGATGTTTTTGCCCACTCTACGCAGGGTATCCATCGCCATCCAGTAGAGCCGTGTCCCTCCTTCCGTTACCATGCCGGACTTGTTTTGCGGGGTCGCGCATGGAATTTCTGCTCTATCTGGTCCTGGGGGCCTGCGCCGGCGTGCTGGCCGGGCTGTTCGGCGTGGGCGGCGGGATCATTATCGTCCCGGTGCTGGTGTTCAGTTTCACCCTGCAAGGGTTCGATCCGCTGATCCTTACTCACCTGGCGGTGGGCACGTCCCTGGCGACGATCATTTTCACCTCGTTCAACACCATTCGCGGGCATCACAAGCGTGGCGCGGTGCTCTGGCCGGTCTTTGCCTGGATGGCCGTGGGCATCCTGCTGGGCTCGGGCCTCGGCGCCTTGACCGCCAAGGCTATCGCCGGCCCGCACCTGCAGAAGATCATCGGCGTGTTCGCCCTGGTGGTGGCGGCGCAGATGGCGCTGAACCTCAAGCCCAAGGCCAGCCACAGCGTACCCGGCAAGTTCGGCCTCGGCCTGGCGGGGGCGGTGATCGGCTGGGCCTCGGCGATTTTCGGGATCGGCGGCGGCTCCCTGACCGTGCCGTTCCTGACCTGGCGCAGCGTGCCGATGCAGCAGGCGGTGGCGACGTCCTCGGCCTGTGGCTTGCCGATTGCCCTGGCCAGTACCTTGAGTTTCATGATCCTGGGTTGGCACGATCCATTGTTGCCGGCCCACAGCCTGGGCTTTATCTATTTGCCGGCCTTGCTCGGGATTGCCCTGACCAGTATGTTTTTTGCTCGGTTCGGTGTGCAACTGGCGCACCAACTGTCGCCGCTGTTGCTCAAGCGGCTGTTTGCCGGCCTGTTGTTCATTGTCGGCCTGAAGTTCCTGATCTGAGCCACAGGCTCGGTTCAGTCATGCCGGCGCAATATTGGCTTAATGGCGCTGTTGCAACATGACCCGCCGGCCCGGGCGATTGCTGTTCGCCGGGCCCTGAATTTTTACTCTATCGAGGAGTTGCAATGCTGCCTTACCCGCAGATTGACCCGGTGGCCCTGGCCATCGGCCCGCTGAAAATCCACTGGTACGGCCTGATGTACCTGGTCGGCATTGGCGGTGCGTGGCTGCTGGCCTCCCGGCGCCTGAACCGTTTCGATCCGACCTGGACCAAGGAAAAGCTCTCCGACCTGATCTTCTGGCTGGCCATGGGCGTGATTGTCGGCGGGCGCCTGGGTTATGTGCTGTTCTACGATCTGAGCGCCTACCTGGCCAACCCGACGCTGATCTTCGAGGTCTGGAAGGGCGGCATGGCGTTCCATGGCGGCTTTATCGGGGTGATGGTGGCGGCCTGGTGGTTTGGCCGGCGCAACGGCAAGTCGTTCTTCCAACTGATGGACTTTGTCGCGCCGATGGTTCCGATCGGCCTGGGTGCCGGGCGGATCGGCAATTTCATCAACGCCGAGCTGTGGGGCAAACCGACTGATTTGCCGTGGGCGATGATCTTCCCGCCGTTCAGCGACCCGGCCCAGTTGCCGCGTCACCCGTCGCAGCTGTATCAGTTCGCCCTGGAAGGCGTGGCCCTGTTCGTGATCCTCTGGTTGTTCTCGCGCAAGCCGCGGCCGACCATGGCGGTTTCGGGCATGTTCGCGTTGTTCTACGGGATCTTCCGTTTTGTCGTCGAGTTCGTCCGGGTGCCAGATGCGCAGCTCGGCTACCTGGCGTTCGGCTGGGTGACCATGGGGCAGATCCTCAGCCTGCCGATGATCATCGGCGGCCTGGGCTTGCTGTGGTTCGCCTATCACCGCGCCCCGACTACACCGGCCGCGAAAGACGCCGCGCTTTAAATTCGAATCGGGGCTCGCGGGCCCCGTATTCAAGGATGCAGGTAACTCATGAAGCAATATCTCGAACTGGTCGCCCATGTCATCAAGAACGGCACCAAGCAGGCCAACCGTACCGGTGTGAACACCATCAGTTTTCCCGGGGCCATGCTGCGTTATGACCTCCAGGAAGGTTTCCCGGCGATCACCACCCGCAAGATGGCCTTCAAGTCCGCCGTTGGCGAGATGTGCGGTTTTCTTCGTGGGGTGAACAACGCCGCCGAATTCCGTGCGCTGGGCTGCAAGGTCTGGGACCAGAACGCCAACGAAAACGCCCAGTGGCTGGCCAACCCGTTCCGCCAGGGCGAAGACGACCTGGGCGAGATCTATGGGGTGCAATGGCGTAAATGGCCGGCGTACAAGCAGATTGCCAAGAGCAATGTGGCGGCCATCGAGCAGACTCTGGGCCAGGGCTATCGGCGGATTGCCGAAGGCGAGGAAAACGGCCAGGCCTATGTGGTGCTGTACAAGGCCATCGACCAGGTGCGCCAGTGCGTCGACACCATCATCAAGGATCCGGGTAGCCGGCGGATTCTGTTCCATGGCTGGAACTGTGCGCAGCTGGATGAAATGGCCTTGCCGCCGTGTCATTTGCTGTATCAGTTTCATCCGAATGTGGAGACCAAGGAGATTTCCCTGACCCTCTACATCCGTTCGAATGATCTGGGGTTGGGCACGCCGTTCAACCTGACCGAAGGCGCGGCACTGCTGAGCCTGATCGGGCGCCTGACCGGTTATACGCCGCGCTGGTTCACCTATTTCATCGGTGATGCCCATGTGTATGAAAACCACCTGGACATGCTCAACGAACAGCTGACCCGCGAGCCGTTCCCGATGCCGAAGCTGGTGATTTCGGACCGTGTGCCGGAGTTTGCCAAGACCGGTGTTTATCAGCCGGAGTGGCTGGAGCTGGTGGAACCGGGGGATTTCTCGCTGGAAGGCTACCAGCACCATGCGCCGATGACGGCGCCGATGGCGGTCTAGTTCGGCTCGGTATCGCGTCGTCTGCTTCGCGGGCAAGCTCCGCTCCCACATTGGATTTGCGTCGTACACAGAAGGTGTGCACGACTCGGGGCCTGTGGGAGCGGAGCTTGCCCGCGATAGGCCCTCAATGCCCGTGACTTCTGCCGACATGTGAATGCTCTTCAGCCGCCACCACGCTGCCGCTGACCTCCAACCGCTGCAAGATCCCGCACTGATCCAGATCCGGCCCGCCGCCACAACGCTGGCGCAGATCCAGCAACTGCGTCTGCAACGCCAGCAACCCGTCGATCCGTGCCTTGACGTGATGGATATGCTCATCAATCAGCGCATTCACGCTTTCGCATTGATCCTGCGGGCTGTCGCGCAACCCCAGCAAACTGCGAATCTCCTCCAGCGTCATGTCCAGGCTGCGGCAGTTGCGGATAAAGGTCAGGCGCTCCGCATGCGCCTGGGTGTACAGGCGGTAGTTGCCCTCGCTGCGCGCCGGTTCCGGCAGCAGGTTTTCCTTCTCGTAATAACGGATGGTTTCCACCTGGCAGTCGGTGAGTTTCGCCAGTTCGCCAATCTTCATCGTTCGATCTCCGAAAAGGGTGCTTGACCCTATAGTGGCTACAGGGTGTTCACTTGGCAACAAGCACTTTCAGGGACGCACCCATGAGCGACTCCATCCACTCTTCGCACAAGCCTGCCGGCGATCATGCCCATGCTGGCCACGATCACGATCACGATCACGATCACGATCACGATCACGATCACAAGCATAGTCACGACCACGGCCATGACCACGGTCAGGCCGATAAGCCCGCGCCTCGGTCTTTCCGTGTCCTCCAGCCGGTAAAGGCTTCCCACTCCCATGGGGCGGCCGGGCATGCCCACAGCTGCTGTTCGACTGCCGAGGCCCCCGCGCTGATCAAACTCAGCGAGACCACCAGCGCCGACGCACGGTTGAGCCGTTTCCGAATCGAAGCCATGGACTGTCCCACCGAGCAGACGCTGATCCAGAACAAGCTCGGCAAGCTGGCGGGCGTGCAGCAGCTTGAGTTCAACCTGATCAACCGGATCCTCGGTGTGACCCATGACCTGTCGTCGACCACGCCGATTGTCGACGCCATCAAGTCCCTGGGCATGCAGGCCGAGCCGTTGGAAGAGGGCGCAAGCGCCGAAACTCCAAGCCAGCCGCCGGTGAAGAAACCCTGGTGGCCCCTGGCTTTGTCCGGTGTCGGCGCCCTGGTCGCCGAAGTGATTCACTTCACCGCCGTGGCCCCGACCTGGGTGGTGGCAATCATCGCGCTGGTTTCCATCCTCAGCGGCGGCCTGACCACCTATAAAAAGGGCTGGATCGCCCTGAAAAACCGCAACCTGAATATCAACGCGCTGATGAGCATCGCCGTGACCGGCGCGGTGCTGATCGGGCAGTGGCCGGAAGCGGCGATGGTGATGTTCCTCTTCACCATCGCCGAACTGATCGAAGCCAAGTCCCTGGACCGCGCGCGCAACGCCATCAGCGGCCTGATGCAGATGACGCCGGAAAAGGCCACGGTGCGCCAGGATGACGGCGAGTGGGTCGAACGTGAGGTTAAAAGCATCGAACTGGGTGCCTTGGTCCGGGTACGTCCTGGTGAGCGCATAGGCCTCGATGGCGAAGTGGTCTACGGCAGCTCCAGCGTCGATCAGGCACCGATCACCGGCGAAAGCCTGCCCATCGAGAAGAATCCGGGCGACAAGGTCTTTGCCGGCACCATCAACCAGGCGGGTTCACTGGACTATCGGGTGACGGCCGTCGCGGGCAATTCGACCCTGGCGCGGATCATCCATGCCGTCGAGCAGGCTCAGGGCGCGCGGGCGCCGACCCAGCGGTTCGTCGATACCTTCGCGAAAATCTACACCCCGGCGGTGTTCGCCTTCGCCCTGGCGGTGGCGGTGCTGCCGCCGCTGTTCATGAACGGCCTGTGGTTCGACTGGATCTACCGGGCGCTGGTCCTATTGGTAGTCGCCTGCCCGTGCGCGTTGGTGATCTCGACCCCGGTGACCATCGTCAGCGGCCTGGCCGCCGCCGCCCGCAAGGGCATTCTGGTCAAGGGCGGGGTCTATCTGGAAAGCGGGCACAAGCTTGATTACCTGGCCCTGGACAAGACCGGGACCATCACCCACGGCAAGCCGGTGCTGACCGACTATCTGGTCCTCAACCCACTGTTCGTCGAGACCGCGCCGTTGATCGCCGCCAGCCTCGCGGCGCGTTCCGATCACCCGGTGTCCCTGGCGATTGCCAAGGATGCGCAGGACAAACAGTGGACGCTACGTGACGTCGAAGCCTTCGAAGCCCTGGCCGGGCGCGGTGTGCGCGGCGAGGTCGGCGGCAAGGGTTATCACCTGGGCAACCATCGCCTGGTGGAAGACCTCGGTCTCTGCTCGGCGGCCCTGGAGGAAAAACTCTTCGCCCTGGAAAAACAAGGCAAGACCGTGGTGTTGCTGCTCGACGCCTCCGGCCCGTTGGCGCTGTTCGCCGTGGCCGATACGGTCAAGGCTTCCAGCCGTGAGGCGATCCGCGAGTTGCACGCGCTGGGGATCAAGACCCTGATGCTGACCGGGGACAATATCCACACCGCCTCGGCCATTGCCGCCCAGGTCGGGATCGACGAGGCCCGTGGCGATCTGTTGCCCACCGATAAACTACAGGCCATCGAAGAGCTGTATGCCCGTGGCCATCAGGTCGGCATGGTCGGCGACGGTATCAACGACGCTCCGGCCCTGGCCCGTGCCGAGATCGGCTTTGCCATGGCCGCCGCCGGTACCGACACCGCCATTGAGACCGCCGATGTCGCCCTGATGGACGATGATCTGCGCAAGATTCCGGCTTTCATTCGCCTTTCGCGCCAGACCGCGCGTATCCTCAGGCAAAATATCGCCCTGGCGCTGGTGATCAAGGCGATCTTCCTGGCGGTGACTTTCCTGGGGCTGGCAACCATGTGGATGGCGGTGTTCGCCGATATGGGCGTCAGCCTGCTGGTGGTGTTCAATGGGTTGCGCCTGTTGCGCAAGTAAACGAATGAGAGGGTGATGTGCTGAGTGCCGAGCTGAAGGCGTTTTATATGGTCGCCCGCCTGGGCAGCATCACCCTGGCGGCGAAAAAGCTCGGGCTCAGCCAGCCCACGGTGACCACCCAGATTCGTCATCTGGAAAGCCAGTACTCGGTCGAGTTGTTCTATCGCGGCGGTCGGCGCTTGAGTGTCAGTGAAGACGGCGCGCGCTTGCTGCCGATGGTCAAGGCGCTGTTGCAGCAGGAAGCCGATATCGAGTTTTTCCTGCGCAACGCCGGGCAGGTGCAGGGCACCTTGCGCATTGCCGCGACGGCGCCGTATTACATCCTCGATCTGGTGAAGGCCTTTCGCGAACGCCTGCCGCAGGTGGAAGTGTCGGTGGAGATCGGCAACTCCCAGCAGGTGCTGGAGGCGCTGGAGGACTATCGGGTCGATGTGGCGGCTTCGTCGCAGTTGCTGGAGGACCCACGGCTGATCCGCCGGGTGCTGGGCAGTGATCCGCTGGTGCTGGCGGTGCATCGCAATCATCCGTTGGCGGTACATGATCATGTGCCGTTGAGCGCGCTGGCCGGGCATTGCCTGTTGATGCGAGAACCGGGTTCGACCACCCGGCATCTGACGGAAGAGCTGTTGCGTAATGCGCAGGTCAGTTATGGCCCGCTGCTGGAAATCGGCAGCCGTGAGTCGATTCGTGAGGCGGTGCTACGCAATATCGGCATCAGCATCATTGCCCGGCAGGAAGTCCCTCACGACCCGCAACTGCGGGTGCTGACCATCGAGAATGCCCCGCAGATTCCCGAATACCTGTATTGCCTCAAGGAACGCAAGGCGGCGCGTTTGCCGGCGGCGTTTCTGGGGTTGGCGCAGGAAATGGCGCCGGCCTGAGATATCGGTGGTGAATGGCCGTCTGCTGCTCAGCCGTTCGCGGCGGTGCGGCGATCCGACAAGCCCTGCTCCTACAGTGCGCTGTCATACACAAAACCTGTGAACGACACGAAACTGTAGGAGCAGGGCTTGCCCGCGAAGGCGTCAGTCCAGACAACCCATACCTCAAACCCAAATCTACCAATACCACTATCGGCAACTTTGGCCTCATTGCCACATAGCCTACGCATTCCCTCCCTAGCATGACCCTCATCCGCTAGATGAGGTCCGTCCATGAACAACTCGATCGCCAACGCCTTGGCCAACCCCGGCGCCCCGATGAAGGTCCGTGGGGTGCGCAAGCGCTTCGGCGCCTTCACCGCGCTGGACAACGTCTCCCTGGACGTGGCCGCCGGCGAGCTGGTCTGTCTGCTTGGCCCGTCCGGCTGCGGCAAGACCACCTTGCTGCGTTGCATCGCCGGCCTTGAACGTCAGGACG
Source organism: Pseudomonas gingeri (assembly GCF_013385425.1). Taxonomy (GTDB): domain Bacteria; phylum Pseudomonadota; class Gammaproteobacteria; order Pseudomonadales; family Pseudomonadaceae; genus Aquipseudomonas; species Aquipseudomonas gingeri_D. The sequence continues at coordinate 264,029 of NZ_JACAQA010000009.1, forward strand.
ACGGCGAGCTGTTCCTCGGCGAACGCAATGTCTCCGATCTGCCACCCCAAGCCCGCGACTACGGCATCCTGTTCCAGTCCTACGCGCTGTTCCCGAATCTGACGGTCGAGGCGAATATCGCCTACGGCCTGGCCGGCAGCGGTCGCGAGGTCACCCGCAAGCGTGTCGGTCAGATGCTGGAACTGGTCGGCCTGCTCGGCAGCGAAAAGAAATACCCCGGGCAACTCTCCGGCGGCCAGCAACAGCGTGTAGCCCTGGCCCGCGCCCTGGCCCCGGCGCCCTCGCTGTTGCTGCTGGATGAGCCGATGTCGGCCCTCGACGCCCGGGTCCGCGAGCATCTGTGCACCGAGCTGCGCCAGCTGCAACGCAACCTCGGCGTGACCACCCTGATGGTCACCCACAACCAGGACGAGGCCATGCTGATGGCCGACCGCATCGCCGTGATGAACAACGGCAAGGTCGAGCAGTACGCCACGCCCCAGGAAATCTACGACAGGCCGGCCACGCCGTTCGTCGCCGAATTTGTCGGCCAGGGCAACTGGCTGCCGTTCCAGCGCAGCAGCGACAGCCATGCGCGGGTCGGTGGCATGGATGTGCGCCTGGCTGATGGCACCGCACGGGCGGCTTCCGGTCGGCTGTTCTGCCGCCCCGAGGCGATCAACGTCAACCCGCCGGTGCATGAGGAAAACCTGTTTCCGGCCCGGGTTCGCGAGATCACCTTCCTCGGCAATCGCTGCCGCATGAGCTTCGAACTCAACCAGTTGCCCGGTCATGCGCTGTTGGCCGAAATCGGTCCGCAGGACATGCCACGTCTCGGTGCGCCGGATATCTGGGTGGCATTGCCGCCGCGCAGCCTCCAGGTGTTTGCCTGAGATGGCCGCTGAAATCAGCCTGGCCCTGTCCCGGCAGTCGAGCGTGAAGACTGCCCGGGTCGGCCTCGGCGACCGTCTGTTCGTGGTCGGCGGCAAGCTGCTCTGGCTCTGTCTGCTGGGTGTGGCGGTGCTGCTGCCATTGCTGGCGATCTTCTGGCGCGGTTTCAGCAGTGAAGCCGGGCAGGGCGGTGGCTGGATCGCGGCAAAGGAACTGGTGAACAGCGACAATTTCCACTGGCTGCTGGGTAATAGCCTGAAGGTTTCCCTCAGTGTGGCGGCCATCGTCGTACCCCTGGCCTATCTGTTTGCCTACGCCCTGCAACGGACCCTGATTCCCGGCAAATCCCTGTGGCGCGCCCTGTCCCTGTTGCCGCTGATGGCCCCGTCGATGCTGCCGGGTATCGCCCTGGTCTACCTGTTCGGTAACCAGGGCCTGCTGCGTGGCCTGCTGTCGGAAAATATCTACGGTTTCTGGGGAATAGTCCTGGGCGAAGTCATCTACACCTTTCCCCATGCCCTGATGATCCTGATCTCGGCCTTGTCCCTGGCCGATGCGCGGTTGTTCGACGCCGCGTCGAGCATGGGCGCCAGTCCCTGGAAGGCGTTTCACAGCATCACCTGGCCGGCCAGCCGCCAGGCGGTATTCGCCGCCTTCTGCCTGGTATTCACCCTGACGATCACCGACTTCGGCGTGCCGGTGGTGGTGGGCGGCGACTATCAGGTGCTGGCGCTGGAAGCCTACAAGGCGGTGGTCGGCCAGCAGCAATTCGGGCGTGGCGCCTTGATTGGCATGATCCTGCTGTTGCCGGCGCTGTTCAGTTTTGCCGTCGATGCCTGGCTGCGCCGCCGTCATGGCGAGGCCATGAGCGGGCGGGCCCAGGTATTCAAACCGGCACCGTCACGCCGCCGCGACGCCTGCTACCTGGCGATCGTGCTGTTGATCTGCGCGGCCCTGCTGCTGGTATTCGGCATGGCGGTGTACTCGTCGCTGGTGAAGTTCTGGCCGTACAACCTGTCGTTGTCGTTCAGTCACTACGCCTTCAATGCGACCACCGGCAGCGGTTGGCTGGCCTACCGCAACAGCCTGACCCTGGCCCTGAGCACGGCGCTGATCGGCAGCGGGCTGATTTTCACCGGGGCCTACCTGATGGAGAAAACCCGCAGCCAACGCGGCCTGAACCTGGCCTTGCGCATCCTCGGTTTCGTGCCGATGGCGGTCCCGGGTTTGGTCCTGGGCCTGGGCTACGTGTTCTTCTTCAACCTCAATGGCAACCCGCTGAATGTGTTCTACGGGACCATGACCCTGCTGGTGGTCTGCACCATCGCCCATTACCTGACCACCGCGCAGATGACCGCCACCACCGCGTTGCGCCAGCTCGACAACGAGTTCGAAGCCGCCGCGCTGTCGCTCAAGGCACCGCTCTACCGGCACTACTTGCGGGTCACGTTGCCGATCTGTCTGCCGGCGTTGCTCGACATCGTGCGTTACCTGTTCGTCTCGGCGATGACCACGGTGTCGGCGGCGATCTTTCTCTACAGCCCCGACACCATCCTCGCGGCGGTGGCGGTGCTGAATATGGACGACGCCGGCAATGTCGGCGGTGCCGCCGCCATGTCGAGCCTGATCCTGTTTACCTCGGTGGCCGTCTCGCTGCTGCTGGCCTGGGCGTCGCGCGGCGTGTTACGCCGCTCCCAGGCCTGGCGGCAGACCGAGCCCGGGCATTGATCCCGCCACAACCCATTTGCCCAACCCAACCACACTCACCAAGGAACCGCACCATGTTCAAGCCCCTGGCTCTTGCCGCTGCTGTCCTCACTGCTTTCAGCCTGAATGCCTTTGCCGCGAAAACCGAACTGACCGTGTACACGGCCCTTGAGTCCGAGCAGTTGACCGCCTACAAGAAAGCTTTCGAAGCGGCCAACCCGGACGTGGAAATCAAGTGGGTGCGCGATTCCACCGGCATCATCACCGCCAAGCTTCTGGCCGAGAAGGCGCGGCCGCAGGCTGACGTGGTCTGGGGCCTGGCGGCTTCCAGCCTGGCGATCCTCGATCAGCAGGGCATGCTGCAAAGCTACGCACCCAAGGACCTGGGCAAGATCGGCAACCACTATCGCGACGCGGCGAACCCGCCGTCCTGGGTTGGCATGGATGTCTGGGCCGCGACCATCTGCTTCAACACCGTCGAAGCCGAGAAGCAGCATTTGACCAAGCCGGTGAGCTGGCAGGACCTGACCAAACCCGAGTACAAGGGCAAGATCGTGATGCCGAACCCGGCCTCGTCCGGCACCGGTTTCCTGGATGTCAGCGCCTGGTTGCAGACCTTCGGCCAGGAGCAGGGCTGGAAGTACATGGATGAACTGCACCAGAACATCGGCCAGTACGTTCACTCCGGTTCCAAACCGTGCAAGCTGGCGGCGTCGGGTGAATTCCCGATCGGTATTTCCTTCGAATACCCGGCGGTGCAGCTGAAGCGTCAGGGCGCGCCACTGGACATCATCCTGCCGAAGGAAGGCCTGGGTTGGGAGATCGAGGCGACTGCGGTGATGAAGGGCACCCCCCATGAAGAGGCGGCGAAGAAGCTGGCGGATTTCTCGGCCAGCCCGGCGGCCATGGAGCTGTACAAGGAAAACTTCGCCGTGCTGGCACAGCCGGGTATTGCCAAGCCGCAGACCGAATTGCCGGCGGATTACGAGCAGCGCCTGATCAAGAACGACTTTGCCTGGGCCTCGAAGAACCGCGACGAAATCCTCACCGAATGGCGCAAGCGTTATGACGGCAAGTCGGAGAAGTTGCCTCAGTAACATCCTTGTTTGACTCGCGGGCCTCTTCGCGGGCAAGCCCTGCTCCTACAAGTCTGTGTCGGACACATCATGTACGTACGACGCGAACCTGTAGGAGCAGGGCTTGCCCGCGAACCGCGCAGCGGCCATTCCCCTCAGGACCCACCCCATGACAAACCACAACGACATCCTCATCGTCGGCGCTGGCATCCTCGGCCTGTCCCACGCCTACGCCGCCGCCCGGCGCGGCCTCAAGGTCACGGTCTTCGAGCGCAGCGCCACGCCCCTGGGCGCTTCGGTGCGCAACTTCGGCCAGGCCCTGGTCACCGGCCAGCCGCCGGGCATCATGTCCGAACTGGCTCGCGCCAGCCGTGAGATCTGGTCCCAGTGGGCGCAGCAGGCCGGTTTCGCCCTCAAGCGCAACGGCTCATACCTGTTTGCCCGCACCGAAGCCGAAGAACATCTGCTGGACGCCTTCTGCGTCGGCCGCGCCCGGGAACAGGGCTACCGCGTCGAACTGCTGCGCGGCGCCGCGCTGAACGATCTCTACGGCGGCCAATTCAGCCATCACCGCGCCGCGCTGCACGGTCTGGACGACCAACAGCTCTATTCCCGCGAAGCGATCCCGACGCTGATCGAGTACCTGCAACGGGACCTGGGCGTGACCTTCCACTTCTCGACCCTGGTCCGCGAAGTCGAGTCCGGCCAGTTGCACAGCACCGCCGGCACCTTCCGTGGGGAACAGATCATCGTCTGTTCCGGCCACGATTATCAGACCCTGCTGGCCGAGCCCATCAGCCAGTTGCAACCGGGCATCTGCCGCCTGCAAATGCTCCGCGCCCGACCCCAGGTCGAGCTGAACCTGCAACACGCGCTGCTCACGGGCCTCAGCTGCGTGCACTACGGCGCCTTTGCCGATCTGCCGGAAGCGGCGGCCGTCCAGGCCGAGATCCTGCGCGATAGCCCGCACCTGCCTGAACACGGTATCCACCTGCTGATCAGCCCGACGCCTTATGGCGACCTGATCATCGGCGACTCCCACCACTACGGCAGCGATGCCTCGCCGTTCAATGCCGAACAGGTCGATACCTGGCTGCTGGAACTGGCCGAGCAGACCCTGGGCTGCAAGGTGCAGGTGCTGGAGCGTTGGCAGGGGGTCTACGGCTCCAGGGGGCCGGGTCCCTTTTCGTTCCTCCGGGCCGTGCCGGGCGTGAGTGCCGCGCTGATGCACACCGGGGTTGGCATGAGCGTCGGTCCGGCCCTGGCCGAAGGCAATATCGCCCGTTTGCTGGGGGAGTCGGCATGAAGCCCGTCGAGCAGGTGCTGGATGAGGTCTTCGGCCTGTACCAGCAGTTCGGCAGCGCCGACTACATCGGTGAGCCGGTGTCCCAGTTGGAGCATATGTCCCAGGCCGCGCAGCTGGCGCTGGCCGAGGGCTTCGACGATGAAGTGGTGCTGGCGGCGTTCTTCCACGATATCGGGCATATCTGCCCGTCCGGCGAGCAACCGACGGGGGATATGGGCGGTTATGGCGTGGTCAGTCACGAGCGCCTCGGCGCGGACTATCTGCGTCGGGCGGGCTTCAGCGAACGGCTGGCGCGACTGGTGGAATATCACGTCCAGGCCAAGCGTTTTCTGACATTGCGTGAGCCCGGATACTACGACTGCTTGAGCGAAGCGAGCCGGCGTACCCTGGAGTACCAGGGCGGTGTCATGACGGAAGAAGAGGCTCGGCAGTTCGAGCAGGATCCGCTGTGTGCCGTGAGCCTGCGGATGCGCCATTGGGACGAGCAGGCCAAGCTCAAGGCCGTGCCGGTGATTGATCTGCGGCTGTTGCGCGACAAGGCGGAGAAGTTCCTACGTTGATTCTGGAAAAGTGACCACAGGTCCATGCGGATTTGACGTGGGATGCCAGAGACTATTCGGATATAAATAAATACGACCTTGGCTGAAGATGACTCTCGCAGTTCAAGCACGGCGCGCCGTTGCGGAGCTGTCTGAAAGTTCGATTCGACGGTGCTCTCGCCGCACGACTCGATGTTGTCTTCATCCAATAATAATGCCGAGGTCTACATCTATGCTGGAAGCAACCCAACAAGAAAACACCCTTCAGGAAATGACCCTCGAAGAGACCCAGGACGTTCGTGGTTCCGGGTTCTTCACCGATTTCGGTCCGCTCCTCGACCAAGCGGTCGACTGGATCTCCGAAGGCCTGAAGAAAGCCAGCTGATCCCGCTGCCAGGGCGATAGCTATCGCCCATTGTAGGAGCCGGCTTGCCGGCGATGGCGTCCGGATGGGCAACGCGAGACCTTGCGGTCGCGTCGCCAGCCAGCCGGTTCCTACAGGGTGCGTTGTGTCCTCAGAGCTGTATTCCCTCACTGGCGCGAGCCCTGTCGCGTCGGTTGCCATGCACGAGTTCACCTATGCTTGAGTTGGGCAAGGTCGCGCCGCGAACGGCGCTGGCACCCGTGGTCTTCGCCTGGTTCGTCTGCCTGTTTTTCGCCGGTGGCCTGGTCCTGCTGTTTATCGGCAACTACGCGAAGAAAGAAGATGTCCCGGGCCGGATCCTGACCCGCGATGTGGTGCGCATCACCAGTGAACGCCCCGCCCATATCCGCGAAGTGCTGGTGGAGGCCGGCGACTCGGTGAGCAAGGACCAGCCCCTGGTGCGTATCCGCACCCTGGAGCCGGAAAGCTTCAACGAAGGCAGCGACAAACCCCTTTCCGCCCAAAGCGCCGAGCGTCTGGGCAGCTTGCTGGACGATGCCACGGGCGATGAACGCCAGGCCCGTTCGGCCCATGAAACCCAGAAAAAACTCCTGCAATTGCAGATCGAACAACTGCACAAGGATCTGCAACTCACCGCCACCATCAAGCGCTCGATCCAGCGTCGGGCCGCGATTGCCCAGGAAAATCGCCAGCGTCATGAACGCCTGGCCGCCGAAGGCGCGGTGTCCGTGGCGGCGCTGAACGAGGCGATCGTCAAGCACGAGGCTGTGCTCCAGGACCTGGCCAATAACGACCTGGCCCAGGCCAGCGCGCAGCAACGGATCCTCGAACTGGAGCAGCGCGGCAGCGAAGCCGATCACACTCTCAGCAGCCGCCTCAGCGATCTCGCCCGGCAACGCCATGACTTGCGCGAGCGTTTGGAGAACCTCAACAAGAGCCAGGAATATGTCCTGTTGTCCCCCGTCGAGGGCGTGGTCGATGCCGTCTCGGTGTTCCCCGGGGCCCGGGCCCAGGGCGGCCAGCCGATGATGTTGCTGCGCATCAGCCGGGCGCTGCACGAGGCGCCGGTGGTGGTCCTCGATGTCAGCCCGGCGGCCATCGGTTTTGCCGGCGCTGGCACCGAAGTCATCGTGCGGGTCGATGCGTTTCCCTATGAGCGTTATGGCGTGATCAGGGGGCAGATTGTCCGTAGCACCGCCAGTACCTACCTGGAAGCCGCGCCCGGTGCCAGGACCGATGGCGAGGAACCGGGGCCGACTTATCGCGCCGAGGTGAAGCTCGACTTTTCCGACCCACGGACCAAGATCCGCCAGGACTGGCTCAAGGACGGCATGACCCTCAGCGGTTCATTGCGTCTGGAACGCCTGAACCTGATGGAGTGGTTGTTCCTGCCGGTGCTCCGTGGGCTGGCGGGCAATCCTGACTACCTGCCGACGCTGGGCTCCCCGGCGCGGCCTGTGGATAAATCCGCATGAGCCGCCTCAAGCGATCCCTGCGCGAGGCCCTGGCCCGCTCGCGGCAGTTGTTCCAGCGCACGGTCCCGGTGATTCTCCAGGACGAAATGTCCGAATGCGGCATGGCCTCGATTGCCATGGTCGCCGGTTATCACGGCAAGGCCCTGAGCTTGCGCGAGATGCGCCAGCGCTACCGGGTGGCGCGGGACGGCATGTCGCTGTTCCAGGTGATCAAGGTCAGCGAAGAGCTGGGTTTCAGCTGCCGCCCGCTGCGCTTGCAACTGCACGATGTGCGGCAACTGCGCACGCCGTCGATCCTGTTCTGGAACAATATGCACTTCGTCGTGCTGCAATCCACCAATCGCCAAGGACTGCATATCGTCGATCCGGCGGTGGGGCGGCGTTTCTATACCTGGGAAGAAGCGCTGTCGATGTTCAGCGGCGCGGCGTTGGAAATGCTGCCGGGGCTGGGCTTCACCACCCAGGTCCATCGGCGTGTTCCCGGTACCTTCGGCCCGCTCGGCGTGCTGCGCAAGAACACCTGGCTGTTGCGTTACCTGGTGCCCATGGGCCTGCTGTCTGTGGTCGGCTACTTCGGCGCCATCGCCGCGCCCAAGCTGTTTTCCCTGACCATCGATGAAGTGGTGGCGAAGAACGACGAGGATTTCCTGTTTCTGATCCTCTATGTCTTTGGCGGGATCTTTCTGTTCAAGAGCCTCGCCGCCTGGCTGCGGGCGGTCCTCGATATGCGCCTGCGCGTTGCCCTGAGCCAGGACCTGTCCACCGGCGTTATCGCCTGGCTGCTGCGCTTGCCGGTGAGTTATTTCGAGCGCCGCGCCCCCGGCGATATCCTGCGGCGGACCCAGGCCACCGACAAAGCCTTCGTGCAGTTCACCGCCGGTTGGATGGACATATCCATCGACCTGGCCTTCGGCGTGGCGTTTCTCGCACTGATGGCTTTGATCAACGCCAAGCTGGCGGCCCTGTCGTTGCTGTTGTGCCTGCTGTTCTTTCTGTTTCGCGGCGTGACCCTGCCGGTCATGGAGAAACACCACAAGACCTCGATCGAAGCCGAGACGGCGCGCAACGTGACCCTGCTCGGCACCCTGGGCAATGTCGAGTCGATGAAGCTCTACAACTACGAAGCGGCCAAGCTGGCGAACTGGAGCAACCAGCACACCGATACCGAAATGGCCCGCGCCGGCGTCCAGCGTTTGCAGGCGATGAACCAGGTGGTGCACGAAGGGTTGTCCCATGGCCATTCGCTGCTGGTCAGCGCCCTCGGTGCGCTGGCCGTGCTCCACGGCGAGAACAGCGTCGGCGACCTGTTCGCCTTTGTCCTCTACAAGGACATGTTCATGGGCTGCGCGCTGAAGGTGGTCGACAGCTATATGAACCTGCGGCTGGTGAAGGTCGAGCTCAAGCGGGTCGAGGAAATCGTCGATGAACCGGTCGAGCAGGTGGAGTCGAGTGTGTACAGCGCCGATCCCCTTGGCCAGCAGCAACCCTTGCGCTCGATCCAGATCGAAGGCGCGCGCTTTCGCTACAGCTCGTTCGACCGGCCGACCTTCGAGGACCTGAGTTTCAGCCTGGAAAGCCCGAACCGACGCATCGCGATATTCGGTCCTTCGGGCTGCGGCAAGAGCACCTTCCTGAAAGTGCTCGCCGGGTTCTATGCCCTGGACACCGGGCGCTTCAGGATCAACGGCCAGGCGATGCGGCATTTCGGTTTGCGCCGCTACCGCCAGAGCGTGGCCTATGTCACGGCCCACGACGAAATCATCGCCGGGACGGTGATCGAGAATATCCTGATGGACAGCGACCCGCTGGACGGCACGCGTTTGCAGAGCTGTGTCGAGCAGGCCGGGTTGCTGGAAAGCATCCTGAAACTGAGCAATGGCTTCAATACCTTGCTCGGACCCATGGGCGTGCAATTGTCCTCGGGCCAAAAGCAACGCCTGTTGATCGCCCGGGCACTGTATCGGCGCCCGGAACTGTTGTTGCTTGATGAGCCGACTTCCCATCTGGACCCCAGTGCCCGCGATGTGATTATCGAGACCGTGCGCCGCTTGCCCATGCTGTGTGTGATCGTGACCCACGACAAGGCCGTGGCCCTGGCCTGCGACAGGGTATTGCTGATGCACCAGGGGCGTTTGCGGCCGTTGAGCGGCGCGGCGCGATGACTCCGTTTCGTCCGGGCTGGCCGATCCGCCGCTGGCTGTGGTGGATGCGCTGCAAGGCCGGGTTGCGGGCGCGCTTGGTGAAAGGACTGGCGCTGATCTTTCGGCTGAAGGTTGCGCACCGTTGCTTGCCGCTGTTGCCGGTCGTGCTGCTGCGGCTGCCCTCCGCGTGGCGCGGCCCGGACTACAACGCCTGTCGGCAGAACCTCGAATTGTTTGGACTGGAGCCCCGCGCCTGTCGGCTAGTGGCTTGTCGCTACAGCGCCATCCAGTTGCAGTGCGCGATCTACCAGGTGCTTTACCCTCGCGATTATCCCGAGCGGTTGCGGGCCTGGATTCGGGCAATTGCCTGGAACGATCCGCAGCAACACTGGCCGCGTACGCGGGTGCGCTCGACCATCATCGTGCTGGCGCACACCGGGGAATACTGGATGGCGGTGGCCTGCATGATCGAGCGCTATCCGGCACCGAAGCGTTTCATCATTCCGATCTGGAACTTCAACGATCCCCTGACCCGGCGCTCCCTCAAGAGCCTGGAAGCCTTCGGGCATCGTGTGGATATTCTCGACAGCAACGCGCCAAAGACCGCGTTGGCGATTGCCCGGGCGCTGAAGCGCGGCGACCAGGTGATCATCTTTGCCGACCTGCCGGTGAGTTTCGGTGGAGTACGTTCCGGCGAGCCGGTGGACGGCCACCTGTTCGGCCGTGCCGCGCAATTCGTCAAGGGGCCGATGTTCCTGGCGGCGAAAATGAAGTGCGATGTGCTGCTGGCAGGGCATCGTGCCGAGCTTGGCGGCTGCGGTGAGCTGCATGTGATTCGGTGGATCACCCGGGCCGCCGCACCGGATATGCAGGCGCAATGGGCGCGGGCGATGGAGTCGTTTATTGCCGAGGCTCCCGAGCACTGGTTCTACTTGTCGCGGTTGGAGGCTTTCTATCAGCGGCAAAAGACTTCGGACGAGAAGTCCTCGGGACTGCCGGGTCTGCTGCAACGGCGGGGGCTCGGATGATGAGGCGCAGCCCGGGGCTGACGCTGGTTGTCCTGCTATTGGCCGGGTGTTCGTTTATTCCCGATTACCAGCAGCCGTCGCCAACCGTGGCCGAGCACTGGCGAGACGCGAGTCCCCAGGGCGATGCCGTGCCGTTGCCGGACTGGCACAAGGTTTTTCCCGACCCCGAGCTGCAAAGGCTGATCGAGCTGGCGCGGGTCCATAACCATGATCTGCAGGTGGCCGTCCTGCGCATCGACGAGGCCCGGGCGCTGTATGGGATTTCCACCGCCGATCAATGGCCCAGTGGCGGGATCGACGGTTCGGTGCAACGGCAGAAGATTTCCGCCGCGGACTCGCCCACTGGCAAGGCGGTGATCCGCGAACAAGGGCAGTTCAGGCTGGGGATCACCGCCTTTGAACTGGATCTCTGGGGCCGCGTCCGGGCGTTGAAAACCGAAGCCGGGCAACGCCTGGTGGCCCGTGAAGAAGATGCCCTGAGTGTGGGGATCAGTCTGGTCGGCGAGGTCGCGACGGCTTACTACGAACACCGTGCCTATCTTGAATTGCACCGGCAGAACCGACAGTTGCTGGAGCGGGCGGGCCAGTCGAAACGGCTGATCGGCCGCCGCCAGGAATTGGGACTGGCGAGCGAACTGGAGTTGCGTCAGGCCGATACGCTGGCGTTGACCCTGGAGGCCGAGATGGCCGACGCGGCGCGTCAACAGGGGCTGGCGCTGAACCGCCTGGAGTTGCTGGTGGGCACGACGCTTGATCCCGCGCGTCTGTCCTCCGGGGAGTGGAGCGAAGGGCCAACGTTGCCGGAGATTGCCCCGGGCCTGCCTTCCGAATTGTTGGTGCGCCGCCCGGATATTCGCGCCGCCGAGGCCCGGCTCAAGGCCTTCAACGCCAATATCGGTGCCGCCCGGGCGGCCTTTCTGCCGAGCATTTCCCTGACCGGCTTCTTCGGTGTCAGCAGCCCGCAGTTGAGCGAGCTGTTTTCCGGCGAGGCCAAGGGCTGGTCCTTCACCCCCGCCGTGACCTTGCCGCTGTTCGATATCGGTCGGCGTTTCACGCAGCTTGAGCTGTCGAAAGTGCAGCGTGAGATTGCCGTGGTCGAGTATCAGCGTTCGATCCAGCAGGCCTTTCGTGAAGTGGCCGATGCGCTGGCTTCGAACGAGCCGCTCAATCGGCAGCTCAATGCACAGCAGCGGCTGGTGCTGAACGAGTCGCGCCGCGTCGAGTTGGCGCAACTGCTCCATCAGGATGGCTTGAACAGCTACCTCGAAGTGCTCGATGCCCAACGCGGCCTGAGCACGGCGCAACAAGCCCTGATCAGGACCCGTTTGTTGCAGGTGAGCAACCGTATCGCCCTGTACAAGAGCCTGGGCGGTGGGTGGTCCTGAGCGTTGCCGTGCCTCTCAGCACAGGGCGCGGTTTCGTACACAGGCTCAGGAATCCTGGTCTGGTGGCTGAAAGATGCGCTGCACTAGGGTAGTGGCTCACATGGAAAGGAGTTGTTTATGCGTTATTTGAGAATGACCGCCCAGGATCGCAGCGGCAATGGTCGGGCCGATACGGTGTTGCTGCGCTTTTATGAGGAAGTGCCCGGCAAGCCTGACAAGCTGGTGCTCAAGGCGGCGTCGGTCGATATGACCGCCGATGGGGTGACGGACTTGCAGTTCGGTGGTGACGTCAACGGTGATGGCAGGGACAACGCCAAGGACGAAAAGCTGCTCAGGGCCTTTGCCAACCAGTTCCTGAAGCTTGGCTGGTTCAATCGAGGGAAAAGCTGGCAGCGCTATATCAAGGTGTTTGCCGAGAACTACCACCACGACAAGTCACCGAATGTGGTGAGGTTGCATCTTCATGAAGGGACGGGGACGCCGAGAAACCAGACCCTGGTCTTCAAGGCCTCGGCCCATGACACCGACAATAATGGGACGCTGGATTCGGTGGTTTATTTCGATGCCGACGGTGAGGGTATTGTCAGCCGGGCCGAAGAGGAGTGGATCAAGTCCATGGGCCGGACCTTTCTGAAGTTCAAGTGGTATAGCTGAACGTCCTGCTTCAGGTCTCAGCCAGACGCTGTAACAGCAAATCGATTTGCTCCTGGCGTTCTGGCTGGTTCAACCGGGCCTGGGGGTTGAGCGACGACCACTGCGGATGTGCCCGGGCCTTGTGCAAGGCCTCGGGCAACTTGCCCTCACGCCAACGGGTATCCACCGGCAGGCTCATCTTGATGCTCTCCATCGCCGCATGCCCACGTGCCTCCAGGGCTTGCAGCAGTTGCCGTTGGCGCAGGGCCAGCAGGCGCAGCACGTTGTCGTCGACGGTCAGTTCCCGTTGGCCCTTGAGTTTGCCCAGCAGGCGGCTGCCATAGCCGCGGACGGTTTGCAGGGCGCCACCGGCGAGGGCTCCGGCCAGGGCGGCCGCGCCTAGGGTCAGACCTCCCACCAGCAGGTCGATACCAGCACCCGCCGCTGCACCTGCGGCAATCCCACCACCGACCTTTACACCGAGTTGCTTGAGGGTTTCAGGGTTGAACAGATCGTCACCCCAGCGCCCGTCCAGTAACGGCAGGTCGCCGGCCGCCGCGTCGCCACGGCGGAATCCGTAGAGCTTGAGCAAAGCCTCGACACAACGTTGCTCCCGTTGGCGCACGGCTTGGCGCAGTTCGCCGATGGCTTGGGTTTGCGCGTCGGCGGCGCTGACCACACTGCGCCGACAGGCCGCACAGTCGATCAGCAGTTCGGCGATCAGGCGGTTGGCGCTCTGCCGCCGCGCCCGCCGCTGGGCCTCCAGGTCGAGGACCAGCCGTTCCAGCTGCGGTCGGGCGCCTTCGAGCAACAGCGCCAGGCTTTCATACAGCCGCCGCTCACCGTCTTCCGGCGGGGCCACGCTGTCGAAGCGCACCAAGGCGTGCAGGCCCAGGCGGGCCAGGGCTTCACGCCACTCCGGCTCGCGCTGTTCGGCGCTGCTGACAAAGTTGAGCACCGGCAACAGCGGCTTGCCACAGCTGGCGAGGACGCTCAGTTCGTCGCGGTATTTGGCCAGCACCGGCTCGCGAGCGTCGATCACATAAAGCCCGGCATCCGAAGCCAGCAACTGGCGCAGCACCTTGGCTTCCTGTTCGAAGCGCTGGCGGGCTTCGCTGCCATTGAGAAAACGGGCGACGCGGGCCGGGCCGTCTAGGCGCTCGCCGGGGCGATCAAGGCGTTCGAGATAGTCGAGCAGGGCGATAGCATCTTCCAGTCCCGGGGTGTCGTAGAGTTCGAGCAGGGCTTCGCCGTCCACCGACAGCCGCGCGCCTTCCACATGCCGGGTGGTGCTGGGGCGGTGGGAGACTTCGCCGAAGCCGACGTCGCGGGTCAGGGTGCGCAACAGCGAAGTCTTGCCGACATTGGTGTGACCGACCACGGCCAGTTTCAGGGCTTTAGTCATGACCGGTCTCCAGCCAGTTCAGCGGAGCGCTGTCGGCAAAGGGCAGTTCCAGTTGTTGCAGGGCGTTGTGCCAGTCGCCGAGGCGATCGGCATCCAGGGCCTGGCCGGGCGGCGCCTGCAGCAGCCAGACCCGGGTCGCGCCGGCGCTGCGGGCCAGTTCGGCGATCAGCCCGAGGCTGCCACGGTCCGGCGAGCGCCGTGGGTCACAGGCGATTGCCAGGCGTGCGGGCGGGAAGCGGGTCAGTTGTTCGAGGAGTTTATGCCGCGACTCGCGGCTGTCGAGGATACCGGCGTCCTTGACGGTTTTCGGCAAGGTCGGCGGCCAGGGGCGCTGGTTGTCCAGCTCGATGGCCACCAGCAAGGCGCCTTCGCTCTCCAGCGCGGAGGTGCCGGTCTCGGCGTTGTGCAGCGCGTCGGGTGCCGTATCGCTGACCCCCAGGCGTTCACTGCTGGGCATCAGCCGTTCACGCAGTTGCGCGTAGCCGGGCAGGTTGAGGTCCAGGCTCAGGGCGCGGCTGCCACGGCGCCAGCGCCACAGGCAAAAGCCGCCCAGCAGCAGGCGCGGTAACACGCCATAGACCACCAGCACTCCCACCAGCCAAGTGGCCCAGGCGTGCCGGGCGTTCTCCAGGTTCAGCGCGGTATTGCCGCTGGCACGGATCATCTCCGGGTCGGGCAGGTTGAAGCCGAGCAAGGCGGGCAGGGCGCCGAGGGCCTGGGTCACCACGACAAAGGTGTCGCCGCGCAGCAGGGTGGTTTCCCAGACAAAACCGTAGCGCCGGGTCGACATCAACATCAGCAGCAAGACCAGGGCGCTGAGCATGGCCAGCAACCACAGGCCGTGGACCACGCAGCCGATGGCCCAGCGATTGAGGCGTCGGCGCTGGAGCATCAACAACAGGGCCGGCGCCAATTGCGCGGCCTGGGCATCGCGGGCGAGTTTTTCACTGAGCCACAGCCAGAGGCGGCCGAAGCTGGCCGCGTGTTCACCGGCGAAGACCAGGCCCAGGGCCCAGCTCAGCAGCAATAGCAGGTTCAGGCCGAGCAGGCTGCCGAGGGCCCAGAACACATTGACCGGCGTCTGGCCGTTGCCCAGGGCGGCGAAAGCCATGCCGGCGCCACTGACCATCACCAGCACCGCGAGGACCAGCAGCGCCAGTCGCGCGCCCTGCAACCAATGGTGTAACGCGTTGAGCAGGCCATCGCGCTCGGCCAGCCAGAGGGCGCGGTTCTGGATGCGGGTCGGCAGGTCGCCCCCCGCGGCGCGGGCGCGGCGATTGGCTTCGAGGTCTTCCAGCGGGCCTGCCTGTTCTTCGCGCAGGCGCACCGTCTCGGTCAGCCAGAGGCGGTGCAGGGGAGTCGGTTCAGTCACGCGGCGTCCTGGGCTCAAGTGAGCTGGAAGCATAACCGCTGCGGCGGGTAGCTGCATCCCGCTGTCCCTTGTGGAAAGGGCGAGTTAATTTTGTCGGCGTATGTCCGAGTCGGCCCATGGGCTCTGGTATCCTCGGTGGCATGAACAGAACTCTCCCTTTAAGCCTGATCGCGGCCCTCGGTGAAAACCGCGTGATCGGCGTCGACAACAGCATGCCCTGGCATTTGCCGGCGGATTTCAAGTACTTCAAGGCCACGACCCTCGGCAAGCCGATCATCATGGGGCGCAAGACCTGGGATTCGCTGGGCCGGCCATTGCCGGGCCGGTTGAACCTGGTGGTCAGTCGCCAGGCCGGTTTGCAGCTGGAAGGCGCGGAGGTTTTTCCGTCCCTTGCGGCGGCGCTGGTGCGCGCTGAACAGTGGGCGTTGGAGCAGGGCGCGAGCGAGCTGATGCTGATCGGCGGGGCGCAGTTGTATACCCAGGGGCTGGAACAAGCGGATCGGCTGTACCTGACCCGTGTGGCGCTGAGCCCGGAGGGGGATGCCTGGTTTCCGCAGATCGATGAAAGCCTGTGGAGGTTGGTGTCGGATGAACCGCACCCGGCGGCTGAGGGTAAGCCGGCGTTCAGTTTCGAGGTGTGGGAAAAGCGTTAAACGCTGTTCCTAAGAGGTGCCGAGGCTGAGCATGGTCTTGAGGGCCTCTTCGCGGGCAAGCTCCGCTCCCACATTGAGTTTTGAGTCGTACCCGAATCTTGTGTACGACCGAGAACCTGTGGGAGCGGAGCTTGCCCGCGAAGACGTTAGAACAGACGCCTAAAGACTCAAGCCTGCGCCAATTCCCCATGCTCTTCAGCCTCCAGCAGCGCCTTGTCGGTCTGCTGCATCACCTGGCTGGCAATCGCCCCGGCGGTGATCGAACCGCTGACATTCAACGCCGTGCGGCCCATATCGATCAGCGGCTCGACGGAAATCAGCAACGCCACCAGTGACACCGGCAAGCCCATGGCCGGCAACACGATCAGCGCGGCAAACGTCGCCCCGCCACCGACCCCGGCCACCCCGGCCGAACTCAAGGTCACAATGGCCACCAAGGTCGCGATCCACAGCGGATCCAGCGGGTTGATCCCCACCGTCGGTGCCACCATCACCGCCAACATTGCCGGATACAGCCCGGCACACCCGTTCTGGCCGATGGTCGCGCCGAACGAGGCGGCAAAGCTGGCAATCGACTGTGGAATCCCCAACCGGCGGGTCTGGGCTTCAATGCTCAGCGGAATGCTCGCCGCGCTGGAGCGGCTGGTGAAGGCAAAGGTCAGCACCGGCCAGATCTTGCGAAAGAAGCGCAGCGGGTTGATCCCGGCCAGGGACACCAGCAGGCCGTGGACCACAAACATCAAGCCCAGGCCGATATACGACACCACCACGAAACTGCCCAGCTTGATGATGTCCTGCAGGTTGGAACCGGCCACCACCTTGGTCATCAGCGCCAGCACGCCATAGGGCGTGAGTTTCATCACCAGGCGCACCAGACGGGTGACCCAGGCTTGCAGGGTGTCGATGGCATTCACCACCTTCCGGCCTTTCTCGGCATCATCCTTGAGCAGTTGCAGCGCGGCCACGCCCATGAACGCGGCAAAGATCACCACGCTGATGATCGAGGTCGGCTTGGCCCGGGCGAGGTCCGCGAAGGGGTTCTGCGGGATGAACGAAAGCAGCAACTGCGGCACGTTCAGGTCGGCGACCTTGCCCGCGTAATCGCTCTGGATCACTTGCAGGCGGGCCAATTCCTGGGTGCCGGCCACCAGGCCTTCGGCGGTCAGGCCGAACAGGTTGGTCAGGCCGATACCGACCAGCGCGGCGATGGCCGTGGTGAACAGCAGTGTGCCGATGGTCAGGAAGCTGATCTTGCCCAGGGATGTGGCGTTGTGCAGGCGGGCCACGGCGCTGAGGATCGAGGCGAACACCAGCGGGATCACGATCATCTGCAGTAATTGCACATAGCCGTTGCCGACCAGGTCGAACCAGCCGATGGAGGCCTTGAGCACCGGGTTGCCGGCACCATAGATGCTGTGCAGGGCGACACCGAAGAGCACCCCCAACACCAGGGCGAGCAGCACTTTTTTCGCCAGGCTGAAGGTGGTACGACGGGTTTGGGCCAGGCCCAGCAGCAGGGCGAGGAACACCAGCAGGTTGAGAATCAGCGGCAGATTCATTGAAGCTCCGGAAAACGATAGGTGCCAATTGCTCTGGTCGGCAATTGTGAACCGGTAAGCCTAACAGCTTGATAAATATGGATTTAATATCGATGTGGAATGGCTTCCATCGTTTTTGGAATAAGCCGCTGGCGCTTGGGCGTGGTGACGTGACCGGAACACGGGGAAGCATGGATGAAGACTGTCATAGACATTTGCCAGGGGCTGTTGCTGTTTGATACTAATAAATTGAAACTTGGGAAGTTCACAATCGGACTTATCTTATAAATATTAAGTATTG
Organism: Pseudomonas gingeri; assembly: GCF_013385425.1. Lineage (GTDB taxonomy): Bacteria > Pseudomonadota > Gammaproteobacteria > Pseudomonadales > Pseudomonadaceae > Aquipseudomonas > Aquipseudomonas gingeri_D. Next base: position 281,843 of record NZ_JACAQA010000009.1, read on the forward strand.
CTTTTCTTTTTGGGTGGCTGACGGAAGGCTTGAAGTTCGGGTGAGGACTAAATAATATTTATTTCGAGCTTTAGACCGTGTTGTGTACGGAGCAGGCCCAGGGTCGCTGCGTCTATAACGCTTTTGATTTTATAGGGATACTGTTCAGTTTTAAATGAGCTGAGTTGAGCTGGGAGGCGATAAGCTGTGGGTGTTTCGAATGTGTTCTTGTGTGCGGCCAAGTCTGCAGGTGCCATTAAAAAAGAAAAGTTCAGTCAAGGAAAACTGATCAGGGCCGAGCAAAGCTCAATTATCCGCCAAGGTATTTGTGGCGGGATAAGCATGATTTTTTTGGGGCTCTATGCCAAGCATGGGCTGCGTAGCTTGACGGATGCAAAATCATATAGTTGGTCGGCTTTATTAGAATTTGGGCTCAAGATTCAAAACGGATTGGCGGAGGTTCATGTCGATGGTGTTGGTCAGACGGCCAGCCAGGCAAGTGCTCAGGCATTGGCAATTAACTGTACTCGCTTGGGACCTGTCGTTGGCTTGAAATTTGTGAAAATGTATCCTGTCTTGACATGGCCCTGCCAGGAACGGATATCGAGAATTGTCATGTCTGAGCCGGGATATTACTTGATAGGTATTCCCGGTCATTATGTGACAGCTGTTTGCAGCCGCTCAGGTTCGACGGTTTTCTTTGATTGTAATGCGGGCGCGGCCGAGTTTAGTGGTGTCGATGGGATGATTAGAATGTTAGCGGGATACTTTAATAATAAGCAGGTGATGGATCTCTATACGGGGAGCACAAACAACGTGCATATTATGCGTTTTGATGCGATGTAATGAACTCATCGACGCTCCAGAAACATGCTTTCAAAAAGAACCGGCGCCTGGGCGCCGGTTCTTTTTGACATATATATGTCTTAGAGACCGTCGAGCATCGCCTTGTTGCGCACCGCGCCCTTGTCGGCACTGGTGGCGAGCAACGCGTAAGCTTTCAAGGCCGTGGTCACCTTGCGTGGACGCACTTCCACCGGCTTCCAGCCCTTCTTGTCCTGTTCGGCGCGACGTGCCGCCAGCACCTCATCACTGACCAACAGGTTGATCGAGCGATTCGGAATGTCGATCAGCACTTTGTCGCCGTCCTGGACCAGGCCAATCGCGCCACCCGCGGCCGCTTCCGGAGAAGCATGGCCGATGGACAGGCCCGAAGTGCCGCCGGAGAAACGCCCGTCGGTCAGCAGGGCGCAGGCTTTGCCCAGGCCCTTGGACTTCAGATAGGACGTCGGGTAGAGCATTTCCTGCATGCCCGGGCCGCCTTTCGGACCTTCGTAACGGATGATCACGATGTCGCCGGCCTGCACTTCGTCGGCGAGGATGCCGCGCACGGCGCTGTCCTGGCTTTCGAAGATCTTCGCGTTGCCTTCGAACACGTGGATCGACTCGTCGACACCGGCGGTTTTCACCACGCAGCCGTCCAGGGCGATATTGCCGTAGAGCACGGCCAGGCCGCCTTCTTTCGAATAGGCGTGCTCGACACTGCGGATGCAGCCGTTTTCACGGTCGTCGTCGAGGGTTTCCCAACGGGTCGACTGGCTGAACGCGGTCTGGGTCGGGATACCGGCGGGGCCGGCCTTGAAGAAGGTGTGTACCGCTTCATCGCTGGTCTGGGTGATGTCCCACTTGGCGATGCCCTCGGCTAGGGTCCTGCTGTGCACGGTCGGCAGGTCGGTGTGCAGCAGGCCGCCACGGGCCAGTTCGCCGAGGATGCTGAAGATGCCGCCGGCGCGGTGCACGTCTTCCATATGGTACTTCTGGATGTTCGGCGCGACCTTGCACAGTTGCGGCACGTGCCGGGACAGGCGGTCGATATCGCGCAGGTCGAAATCGATCTCGGCTTCCTGGGCGGCGGCCAGCAGATGCAGGATGGTGTTGGTGGAACCGCCCATGGCGATGTCCAGGGTCATGGCGTTTTCGAACGCCTTGATATTGGCGATATTGCGCGGCAGCACCGAGTCATCGTTGTCGCCGTAGTAACGCTGGCACAGCTCGACGATGGTGCGGCCGGCCTGGAGGAACAGTTGCTCGCGGTCGGAGTGGGTCGCCAGGGCCGAACCGTTGCCCGGCAGGGCCAGGCCCAGGGCTTCGGTGAGGCAGTTCATCGAGTTGGCGGTGAACATGCCGGAGCACGAACCGCAGGTCGGGCAGGCGCTGCGCTCGTACTCGGCAACCTTCTCGTCAGAGGCGCTGGAGTCGGCGGCGATGACCATGGCGTCCACCAGGTCGAGACCGTGGGCGGCCAGTTTGGTCTTGCCGGCTTCCATCGGGCCGCCGGAAACGAAGATCACCGGGATGTTCAGGCGCAGGGCGGCCATCAGCATGCCGGGGGTGATCTTGTCGCAGTTGGAGATGCAGACGATGGCGTCGGCGCAGTGGGCGTTGACCATGTATTCGACGGAGTCGGCGATGATCTCGCGGCTCGGCAGCGAATAGAGCATGCCGTCATGGCCCATGGCGATGCCGTCATCCACGGCGATGGTGTTGAATTCCTTGGCCACGCCGCCGGCGCGTTCGATCTCGCGGGCGACCAGTTGGCCCATGTCCTTGAGGTGGACATGGCCGGGAACGAACTGGGTGAAGGAGTTGGCGACGGCGATGATCGGTTTCTTGAAGTCGGCGTCTTTCATCCCCGTGGCGCGCCACAGGGCGCGGGCACCGGCCATGTTGCGGCCGTGGGTGGATGTTTTCGAGCGGTAATCAGGCATGGAGCACTCCGGGCGGCTAATCAGGTATCAAATGGGGAGTGAGCTTCTATGGACCTTGGGAACACTCAGAAATGGCCGTGTGTCCGAAAGCTGCCGATAACACCACGGGATCGCCGTGCGTTTCAGCCTGAGCTCATAAACCCGCCGGGGGATGACTGGCGATGAATAAGCTGATTCTACACGGGTCGTGGACGGAAGGAATCGCGGCAAGTGTTGTGTCAGGGGTCACAACGCGTGTGGGATGACGACTGGTGGTTTCCGGATATGAATATTCTGTAGGAGCGAGCTTGCTCGCGATGGAAGTTCGGGCACCGCGGGACACCAGGTACCCCGCGTTATCGTTGACGCCCATCGCGAGCAAGCTCGCTCCTACAGACGGGGGCGTACTGTCAGAGCCATATGGCATCCCAAAGCGGATAATCGCCGATATGCTCGGCCAGTCCCGCTCGTAGCGGGTTGGCGACAATGTAACGAGCCATGGCTTTCAAGTCTTCTTCACGGCGCAGTGCCCGATCGAAGTAGCCCTTTTGCCAGAGTGGTGTCTGAAGTCCCCTGATTTTGTTGATGGCGCGGGCGCTGCGGGATTTTGTGCACTGCATCAGCCTGGGCAGGTCGCCGTTGTGCAGTTCAAGCAACCAGTGAAAATGATCCGGCATCACGACCCAGGCCAATGATTGCGCGGCACCGGTTTGCTCGGCCTGCTTGAACTCATTCACCACCAGTCGGCCCAGGTGCCAATCCATAAAGATCGGCTGGCGATTCAGGGTGACTGCGGTAAGAAGGTAGATGCGCCCCGGTTCCGAAAAGCGGCCGACGCGTAGTCGATGGGTGTGAGGGAAGCTGGACATTCCGTTGTCCTCTGTGCAAGTGGAGGAACAACGTTAATGGAGGGAGGTTCGGATTGTCTTGCTGGCAGTGGGTCAGGATGTGTCCGTTGGAACGCATCGCGAGCAAGCTCGGTCCTACAGGGGGAGCGAGCTGGGTACGATCTTAGCTGTTAGGCAACAACCGGCAAATAATGCTCTTGATATAGCGCGTCTCCGGGATCGCCGGGTGTACCGGATGACCCGGGCCATGGCCACCGCGTTCCAGCAACAGGAAAAGGGTGCAACTGCCGAGGCTGGGATTATGGAGTATGAAGGATGACGACCGGGATCGTGTTACTCGAAAACCGGCCGCTGGTTACGTCGCTGGATTAGCGTGTTCAGGCCAAGTCCGGTCGTGCTCAATAGCAGAAAGGACAAGGCGAGTGTCGCTTCGAGTGCCACTGGGCTGAGATTGACTAGCGCACTGATCAGTCCGCCGCAAACGAAAATCAACGTGTTGCCAGCAGAGGCGCTTGCGCCAGCTTGGTCCGGGAAACACTCCATGGCTTTTGAGGTCGCAGCAGGACGAGTGATAGTGGTGCCCGCAGTACAAATGATCATCGGTATCAGCATCGTTATTGTCGACAAACCGAAGTGATGTGACAGGTAAAATAGCATCATGCCCGCGCAGAAAATAAAGCATAGGCCCACTGTGATTTGGGTGTTGGCGGTTATTTTGGTGCTTAGAAGTCCTGCGACTGCACCGCCGATGACATAAGCAGCGCCGTAGAACAACAGGGTTAGTGAGAACTCGTACTCGGAGAGTTGCAAATGCTCCATGAATATCAATGGTGAAGCAACGATGAACGAAAAGTGACAAGTAAAAACCAGCGCAGCGATTAGCCAATAGCCAAGGAACTTTATATCTGTGCAAATATGGCGATAGGATTGGAAAATTGAGCGGTGAGGGGCGCGCTCCACTATAGGGATAGGATTCTCTAGGAGCAGGTAGGCTTTGATAAATACCACCGCGGCGACTATGGTAAATATATAGAAACTGCCTGGCCAATCAAGCCGGTTCTGCAATGAGGCGCCGGCCAAGGGTGATAGCGATATGAAAATACCGCTGGCGGTAACGATGAGAATGCGTAACCGATCTCGCTCTTTGCCCTCGAATAGATCTTGGACGAGGGCTTGTGAGAGCACAAAACAGCCGCACCCGAGTGCTTGGATTAGGCGAAAAAGTAAAAACAGACTGTATTCGTTGACTAGCGCACACCCCAGCGCCCCCAGCATGGATATCGCCATACCGGTCAGAAGGAGGTTTTTTCGGCCTATTTTGTCTGATAATGGCCCGATGAATAATTGAGAAATGGATATGCCGACGGCGAACAGGCTGATGGACAGGGCAATGTCGGCAGGGGATCGATTGAAATGAGAGGACAGTGAAGGAACAGACGGGAGCAGCACATCGATAGGAAATACCCCTAGCAACACCATGGACAGTAAGAGCGCAATAGCCGAGATTTTCTTGTTTTTCTCTATGGTATGACTTAACTCAATCATCGATCAGTCCCGCTTCCTTGAAAGGAAGTTTGTTATGTTTGTTGTCGAAAACACCAGCTTTTTTCATAGCAAGGAAAGTAGGCGTGGCACCGACTCGGATGCGTTGGATAGCGGTAGACTTATTCAAGAGTGGGTAGATGATAGTACGGATTTGAGAGGTGGAGAAACCTGTGCTGAGGAGACTTTCTGTCAGCCACGGCTCATCAACTTCTGAAAAAATCAGAATGATGTTTTTCAGCAGTTCTACTGTGAGTAGCTGTTGGTTGGCTTCAAGGCGCTGCCAAAAATAGCAGAAAGCATCTGCGAAAAATCGACTGTGTCGAGCTTCGTCTTCCAGATGCTGTCGTAGAATCTGGTATACGCTGGAAATTATGGTGTTACAGGTGACGTTGAGTAGCTCTTTGGCAATGATTGTCTCGGATACAAAACCAATCAGGAACCATGCCAGTGGTTTGTGCTCTGTCTCGACTCTATCGATAAGGTCAAGCAAGAGAGTGATTCGTAGTGGTCTAGGACTTTGGCTCTGAATACAATAGTATTCTGAAACCTGTTTGGCTATTTCATAAGAAAAATATGCATGGTAGCCCTCATCGGTATAGAGTTGTAAGGCGGCGGACTTCATTGACTCAGGTATGTCATCTTGCAATTCCCCATGGATAATAGTTTCTACAGACCGATTGACGATTTTGTGTTCTAGTACGGTGGTGTAGTCGAGAAAATGAATCAAGTGGTTGGCTGTTAGTCTTTGCTTGAGTTTCTTGTCTGTGTTAACGGTTAATGGGTGTTGTAGATAGGGCATGAAGGTTGGAGGGAACCAGTATTTACTTTCTAGTTCAAGCTCCAGCTCTCGCTTGGAAGGAAAAAGAAAATTGCTTTTTCTTGTTCTTACACAGGCTTTGTTATCCCAGTCTCCCAAAGTAAAGAGGGGCGAGTTGGCCATGGAGCTGGAAAGTGTCATTGTTGAACACTCCGTTCCTCGATCAGCGTGCGGAGTTCTTTGCACTGAGCTTCTGAATCGCCCTTTCCGCATCCCACGAAAAACAGGACTTGTTCAGGACTGTTTTCCAAATTCAGCAAATCCTCGATTCGTTCGTCAGCCATAGCGCCGGTCAGCCAGGTTTTCAGCCCGAGTGCAGTGGCGATCAGTTGGAACGTTTGGGAGATGTGACCCGTTTCGACGTAGGCCATCCGATAGGCTCGCGAGTGCTCATATTTCCACCACAATTTGTCAAAGCGACAGGTGAGAAACACACCGAAAGGCAACGCGTTGATGAAATGCTGACCAGCCAGGAATAGACCCAGAGGTTTGGCAGGCAACGGGCTTGTGAGGCTCAATGCATGGTGGTTTGGATGATAGCGATAAATCCCGGGATCTATCCCCTTGATCCTACGAGCATAGATAAAGCCATCGCAGGCATTCAATCCACCCCCGGAAGGGCTGCTGCGTCGTGATCGTAATGTCTCGGGAATGGACTCATCTATATCCTGCTCGCGTTCTTTCAGATAACCGAGTGAGAGATAGAGTAATGTGCTGGCGTGGTTGAGGGATATTTCGTCTTCGCTGAATGATCGGCAGGTTTTTCTACTGATCAGGCTGTGGGTCAACGACATCTTTAATGACCCTGCCGACAATGGGGGTGGCAGATGGATTAGAGGGGGTGTGGGGGGGGGCTCTGAGAGGAAGTCAGGTGCCGGCTTTTTCAATACTTCATCACAATGTGCCAGATAGTGAACTGACCACTCTTGAATATCTTGGATCTCATGTTCGTAAGGAATGTCCTTGGTGCCGATATGGAATATCTTCGACAGCTCATCCCAGTTCCAGTCAAGGGTCGTGTGTTTTGTTGCGCTAATAATTCCGGATGCGAGAAATTCTGCGTCCATCGAAGCATTGGCGTCAAATGAGTCGGGATTGTCTATGAGTTCGGTCAGACGTTTTGCATAATGAACGTTTAATTCGTACTGGGTGTGTGTTTTATAGTTCCATACGATCTGGTGTGGTGGTCGAGCAATAATAAATAGATTCGGATTTATATGCATGGTGTGCCACCTTGTTGGGGAATGCTAACAAGAGGGGGTCGGGCCGCCGGCACTTCCCGATCCCTCATTGATATTAGCGCTGCTTGGTTGCTGCCAAGCAATTAAGGTTGGCGATTTTTTTGGCTTCCAGATTAATTTTTTTCATGAGTGTTACTCCATTGAGTTGAATGGCTGATATTGCTGTCTTAGTCATTTGTGAAATGACTATCTCAATAGTAGTTTGGTTGTGGTTGTTGGCAAGGGAAAAATAAGTAGGAAGCTTCCAGTAATTTTGTAAGGGGGATCTTTGTCGTGTAGGACGATTTATATGTTTTTGTTGTTGTGGGTGTGGGTTTGACGCATGTATGTTGTAAGAGGTGTGATTGAACGAGGGCGTGTTTGAATGAGGATTGGGGCGGGTATTTAATTATCCTCAAGGCGCGGAGCAGGGCTGCTCCGCGCCGCGGAAAAGTCAGCTGTTAGGCAACAACCGGCAAGTAATGCTCTTGATATAACGGGTTTCCGGAATTGCCGGGTGTACCGGATGGTCCGGGCCCTGGCCGCCGCGTTCCAGCAGCTGGATATTGCGGTCCAGGTGACGGGCGCTGGTCAGCAGGATGTTCTGCAGGTCATCTTCCGGCAGATGCATCGAGCACGAGGCGCTGACCAGGATCCCGTCCTTGCTCAGCAGGCGCATGGCCTGCTCGTTCAGGCGGCGATAGGCGCCTTCGCCGTTCTTCAGGTCTTTCTTGCGTTTGATGAAGGCGGGCGGGTCGGCCACGATCACGTCGAAACGCTCTTCGGAGGCCTTCAGTTCCTTGAGGGCTTCGAACACGTCACCTTCGATGCAGGTCATCTTCTCGGCAAAACCGTTCAACGCCGCGTTACGTTCCACGCCGTCCAGGGCAAAGGACGAGGCATCGACGCAGAACACTTCGCTGGCACCGAACGCCGCCGCCTGCACACCCCAGCCGCCGATATAGCTGAACAGGTCCAGCACCCGCTTGCCCTTGGCATACGGCGCCAGGCGCGCACGGTTCATGCGGTGGTCGTAGAACCAGCCGGTTTTCTGGCCTTCCATGACCGGCGCTTCGAACTTCACGCCGTTCTCTTCCAGGGCGACCCATTCCGGCACCAGGCCGAACACGGTCTCGACATAACGCTCCAGGCCTTCGGCGTCACGGGCCGCGGAGTCGTTCTTGAACAGGATGCCGCTCGGTTTCAGGACCTGGACCAGCGCCGCGATCACTTCATCCTTGTGCTGCTCCATGGCCGCCGAAGCGAGCTGGACCACCAGGATATCGCCGAAACGATCCACCACCAGCCCCGGCAGCAGGTCGGAATCGCCGTAGACCAGGCGATAGAACGGCTTGTCGAACAGCCGATCGCGCAGGGACAGGGCCACGTTGAGACGGTGTACCAGCAGCGATTTGTCCAGCGGCAGCTTGATGTCGCGCGACAGCAGGCGCGCGCAGATCAGGTTGTTCGGGCTCATGGCGACGATGCCCAGCGGCTTGCCGCCGGCAGCTTCGAGCAGGGCCTGGTCGCCGGCCTTGAAGCCGTGAAGTGGAGTGGCCGCCACGTCGATTTCGTTGCTGTAGACCCACAGGTGACCGTTGCGCAGGCGTCGGTCGGCGTTGGCTTTAAGGCGTAGGCTAGGCAGGGACATGACGTCGCTCCGGGGAAAAAAGAGCGGGATTATAGCGGGAGTTGGGCGTCCCCGGCGTGCGATGTTTCATGTAAGCGATTGTACACTTGGCCCATGGCGTACAGGTTTTCCGCTAGAATCCCTCACTCGCCCGGAGTGTGTACCCATGTCCCAAGAACTTTCACCTGAACAGATCCAGCAGGCCCTGCAAGGCATTAGCGTGCCTCCCCAGCCGCAAATCATGGTGGATTTGCAGATGGAGCAGTACATGCCTGACCCGGATCTGGAGGTGATCGCCCGGCTGATCAGCCAGGACCCGGGGCTCTCCGGCGCGCTGCTGAAAATCGTCAACTCGCCTTACTACGGCCTGTCGAACAAGATCGCCTCGATCCAGCGCGCGGTGAATCTGCTGGGCAGTCGCTCGATCATCAACCTGATCAACGCGCAATCGATCAAGGGTGAGATGGCTGATGAAACCATCGTCACCCTCAATCGTTTCTGGGACACCGCCCAGGACGTGGCCATGACCAGCCTGACCCTGGCCAAGCGTACCGGCGCCCAGGCGGTCGATGAGTCCTATGCCCTGGGGCTGTTCCACGATTGCGGCATTCCGCTGATGATCAAGCGTTTCCCCAACTATATGGCGGTGCTGGAGCGGGCCTACGCCAATGCCAGCCCGGAGCAGCGCGTGGTGGACACGGAAAACGCCGAGTTGAACACCAACCATGCGGTGGTCGGCTACTACACGGCCAAATCCTGGCGCCTGCCGGAGCATGTGACCAACGCCATCGCCAATCACCACAATGCCCTGGCGATCTTCAGCGACGAATCGACCCGCAACAGCCAGTTGAAGAACCTGCTGGCCATCCTGAAAATGGCTGAACATATCTGTGCGTCCCATCGGGTGCTGGGCAACGAAGCCGAAGACCACGAATGGAACGCCATCGGCCATCTGGTGCTCGATTATGTCGGCCTGTCCGACTATGACTTCGAGAACCTCAGAGAGAACATCCGCGAACTCGGTACTCACTAAGCGTCCGAGCGTCGTCGCCGAGCCCGTTATTGCCTGACCTGGGGCCGCCATGCCTGAATTACCTGAAGTCGAAACCACCCGGCGCGGTATTGCGCCCCATCTGGAAGGCCAGCGGGTCAGCCGTGTGATCGTGCGCGACCGTCGGTTGCGCTGGCCGATCCCGGAAGACCTCGATGTGCGCCTGTCCGGGCAGCGCATCGTGCTGGTGGAGCGGCGGGCCAAATACCTGTTGATCAATGCCGAGGTCGGGACCCTGATCAGTCACCTGGGCATGTCGGGCAACCTGCGCCTGGTGGAAGCCGGCTTGCCGGCGGCCAAGCACGAGCATGTGGATATCGAGCTGGAATCCGGGTTGGCCTTGCGCTACACCGACCCACGGCGTTTCGGTGCGATGCTCTGGAGCCTGGACCCGCTCAATCACGAATTGCTCGCGCGCCTGGGGCCGGAGCCGCTGACCGAGCTGTTCGACGGCGAGCGGCTGTTCCAGCTGTCGCGCAAGCGTTCCATGGCGGTGAAGCCGTTCATCATGGATAACGCGGTGGTGGTGGGGGTCGGCAATATCTATGCGACCGAGGCGCTGTTCGCCGCCGGCATCGACCCGCGCCGCGAGGCCGGGAGTATTTCCCGAGGGCGCTACCTGGCGCTGGCGATCGAGATCAAACGCATCCTGGCAGCGGCCATCGAACGGGGCGGCACCACCTTGCGCGACTTTATCGGCGGCGACGGCCAACCCGGCTATTTCCAGCAGGAACTCTTCGTCTACGGGCGTGGTGGCGAGCATTGCAAGGTCTGTGGCACTGTCTTGCGTGAGATTCGTCTGGGGCAGCGGGCCAGCGTGTACTGCCCGCGTTGTCAGAGCTGACCTGACAAGCGTGCGGACGCTGTTATAGTTAAGACTTTGCCATCCATTGCTTTGTTGAAGGATAGTGCCATGAACCCGTTTCGCACCCTGGCCCTGGTTGTGGCCCTGAGTTTTGGTCTGCAGGCGTTGCCGGTGCTGGCGGACGATGGTACCAGTGGCGACCCGACCTACTCGATCCAGAACCCACCGGCCTACGCGATGATCGCCGACCTGATCATCGCCCGTCCCTTGCTGGTGGGCGCGACCCTGGTGGGTACGGCGGTGTTTGTGGTGTCGTTGCCGTTTACCGCATTCGGTGGTGTCGACGGCATGGGCAAGGCCGGCAAATCACTGGTGCTCGCCCCCGGGAAAGCGGCCTTTGCCCGTTGCCTGGGTTGCACGGCGGAAGGGTTTGACGGCGACCAGTAATCTGCTGGCGCCCGGTACAGCCCTTGCTGGCTGCGGCGTCAGTGATGGCCCTTTCGCGGGCAAGCTCCGCTCCCACAATATCTGAGCCAAGACTAAATATTGTGTATGACACAAAACCTGTGGGAGCGGAGCTTGCCCGCGAAAAGGGCCTTGGATTCGCTACAATGCTCAAGCCTTACCGGTGATCTTCCGGTATTTGATCATCAACTCATCTTCGGTTTCCGGATGGGCTTCATCCAGTGGGATACAGTCCACCGGGCAGACCTGCTGGCATTGCGGCTCGTCGTAATGGCCGACACACTGGGTACACAGGTTCGGGTCGATCACGTAGATCTCTTCGCCTTGGGAAATAGCGGCGTTCGGGCACTCGGGTTCGCAGACGTCGCAGTTGATGCAATCGTCGGTGATGATCAGGGACATGGGCACTCCGGCCCGGGCGGCAGGCCGGGCAACATGAAAACTAATGCGCCAATTGTGCCGCATTGGCGCGCGCAGTGCACGCGCGCCCGTCGAGGCGGCCGCAATAGCCAGCCTCGACAGTGCCTGCGCCCGGCGTTATTTCTTGAAGCGCAGGGTCAGTGCGTCGGCCACCGCCGGGTGGACAAACTTGGTGATATCGCCGCCCAGGGCCGCGATTTCCCGGACCAGGGTCGACGAAATGAATGAATAACGCTCCGACGGCGTGAGGAACAGACTCTCGACGTCCGGAGCCAACTGACGGTTCATGTTTGCCAGCTGGAACTCGTATTCGAAGTCCGACACGGCGCGCAGGCCACGCAGGAAGACATTGGCGTTCTGTTCCTTGGCAAAATGCGCCAGCAGGGTGGAAAACCCCACCACTTCCACGTTGGGCAGGTGCTGGGTGACCTCGCGGGCCAACTCCACACGTTGCTCCAGGGGGAACAGCGGGTTCTTCTTCGGGCTGGCTGCCACGGCGATGATCACGTGGTCGAACAGGCGCGCGGCGCGCTCGACCAAGTCGCCATGACCCTTGGTAATCGGGTCGAAGGTACCTGGGTACAACACTCGGTTCATCGCGTCGTCCTGGCGGGTATCCGTTTAGGGGAGTCGGATGGTATCGCAGCCTTTCCGGTCGGCCAAGTCAGGATACCGGGAAGAAAGCACTATAGACGCGACGAATAGTCCTCTTTTTCACGGGTTTTTCAAGCGCTCCGCGAGGGCTGTCGCCAGCTTGGCTGTCAGACCATAAACCGAAAGCTGTGGGTTGGCGCCTATGCTGGTGGGGAACAGCGAGCCGTCGTGGACCGACAGATTGCGCAACTGATGGTGGCGTCCGAGGCTATCGGTGACCGCGCTTTTCGCCTCTTCGCCCATGGCGCAACCGCCCATGACGTGGGCGCTGCCCAGGCGCGTGCGGTACAGCTCCAGGCTCAGTTCGTCGATCAGTTCCCGGGCCTTGGCCAGGGTATTCACGTAGTCGGCATCGGCGTGCAGCGGCAGCACCGACTTGGCGCCCGCCGCGAACTGGATCTCGGCCATGCTGTGGTACGCCCGGCGCAGGCCGTCCCAGGCATAGGCCGATACCTGATAGTCGAGCACCGGCGTGCCGTCGCCGCGCAGTTCCACGCTGCCGCCGGGACTGTCCGGGTGGAAACCGTCGCGCATCAGCGCCAGCATCATGTGGGTATGCGGCAGTTGTTGCATGCGCAGGGCGTTTTGCGTGCCGAAGCCGCCCAGCAGGGTGCTGGCCAGGGCCGGTTGCAGGGGCGGGACTTCGAGTTTGTAGGACATCGGCCCGGTGACGCCGGCATTCCACTGGAAATGGTCGGAATAGATCGACTGGGGCGCGCCGTAAAACGGATTGATGACTTCGGAAAACTGCCCAGCGGAGAAATTCACCAGGTGCAGGAAGGTCCGTTTGCCCAGTTGGCCGCTGGGATCCGGTGCCTTGGAGCGCAACAGCAGTCCCGGGCTGTTGATGCCGCCGCCCGCCAGCACGTAATGCCGGGCCTTGACCTGGATTGTCCGGCCATTGGGGGCCACGCAACGTTCGTCCATCGCCACGCAGAGCAGGCCGGTGACCTGATCGCCTTCGATCTGCAAGCGTTCGGCCCGGGCCAGATAGAGCAGCTCGCCGCCTTTCTCCAGGGTTGCCGGGATGGTGGTGACCAGCATCGACTGCTTGGCGTTGGTCGGGCAGCCCATGCCGCAGTAACCCAGGTTCCAGCAGCCGCGCACGTTGCGCGGGATGACTTTCCAACTGTAGCCGAGGGCTTCGCAGCCGTTGCGGATCACGTCGTTGTTGGCGTTGGGCGGCATGACCCAGGGGGCGACACCCAGGCGCTGTTCCATTTTCTCGAACCAGGGCGCCATCTCGGCGCTGCCATGGCCCTTGACGTTGTGCTCTTTGGCCCAGTGTTCGAGGGTCTGGTCCGGAGTGCGGAAGCTCGAGGTCCAGTTGATCAGTGTGGTACCGCCGACGGCGCGGCCCTGGAGGATGGTAATGGCGCCGTCCTTGCTCATGCGGCCGATGCCTTCCTGGTAGAGGCTGGTGTAGGCCTGGTCTTCGAGCATCTTGAAGTCGCTGCTGGTTTTCAGCGGGCCTTCTTCGATCAGCAGGACCTTGTAGCCGGCGGCGCTGAGGATTTCGGCGGTGGTGCCGCCGCCCGCGCCGCTGCCGATAATGGCGACATCGGCCTCCAGCGTCAGGTCCTGCTCCAGGCGAGAGCCGTTGTAGGTTTTCCAGCCTCGGGCCAGGCCTTCGCGAAACAGATCGGGTACGGGCATGTGCAGCCTCTTTTATTGTTGTTTTGTCAGAAACCGGGCATCTACAAGGATCAGACTTTCGGTGGGCCTGGATAACCGCAGTGCGCCCAGGCTTCGGCGCGGTTGTACCAAGCCATCATCACCAGTTGCAGCAGTGACGCGTGGCCCATGCGCAGCAGGCTCAGGTAGCTGTTTTCCCAGCGCTTGAGAAAGCCGTGGATCTGCGCATTGCTGGCATTTTCCCAACTGCCCCAGATGCCGGTCAGCGGCCCACGGGTGATGCCCATGCCGAGGACGTCGAACAGTTGCCGGGTCAGCTTGAGCATTTCCGGCGACAGGTGGTCGAGGCTGTAGTCCAGGCTCGCCAGGGTCTGGTCGATGGCGGCGGGGATTTTCTCGGCGGCGACAGCGCCTTCGAGCATCACCGGGATCAGCGCCTGCAAAAACGGCAGGTCATTGGCCTGCAACACGGTAAAACCGCTGGCCGGATGGCCGGCCGAGCAGCCGCTGAGGCTGGCGACAAGCCCGGCGCTGCTGAGGAAGGCGCCGGCGCAGAGACCGAGTTTCAGCACGCCGCGACGGCTCAGTTCGGGGGATTCAGACAGGCTTGGCATTCTTGTTATTCACCTGGGCAGTGGAACATCAACGAACGAAGAGTTTCTGGATCAGTTTCTGGATCGATTTGCCGTAGGGCGGATAGATCAGCCGCGCCGCGTTGAAGCGCTGCTTGGTCAGCACGCCCTTGGCCTTGCTGAAAGTCAGGAAACCTTCGTGGCCATGGTAATGGCCCATGCCCGAGGGGCCGATGCCGCCAAAGGGCAGGTCTTCCTGGGGCACATGGAGCAGGGTGTCATTCAGGCAGACGCCGCCGGAATGGGTTTCATCGAGCACCCGTTGCTGTTCGGCCTTGTTATAGCCGAAGTAGTAGAGCGCCAGGGGGCGAGGCCGGTTATTGATGTAGGCAAAGGCCTCATCCAGGCCCTTGTACGGCACGATGGGCAGCAACGGGCCGAAGATCTCGTCCTGCATCAGGGTCATCTCATCGCTGACGTTCAGCAGCAGGCTGTGGCCCATGCGCCGACCCTGGCCCTGGTCGAACAGCGGAATCAGCAGCGCGCCCTTGCTGGTGGCATCGCTGAGGTAGCCGTTGAGCCGTGTCAGTTGGCGGTCGTTGATGATGCTGGTGTAGTCCGGGTTGTCGACCAGGGTCGGATAAAAGCCGCGCACTGCCTGTCGGTAGGCTTCGACGAAGGACCCGACCCGATCTTCCGGCACCAGCACGTAGTCCGGCGCCACGCAGGTCTGGCCGGCGTTGAGGGTCTTGCCGAAGGCGATGCGTTCGGCGGCGTCCTTGAGGGGCACGTCCTGGGAGACGATGGCCGGCGACTTGCCGCCCAGTTCCAGGGTCACCGGGGTCAGGTTTTCCGCCGCCGCGCGCATCACGTGTCGGCCGATGCTGGTGGCACCGGTGAACAGCAGGTGATCGAACGGCAGCTTGGAAAAGGCCATGCCGATCTCGGCTTCGCCGAGTACCACGCACACCTGGTCTTCCGGGAATACCCGGCCCAGCAGTTCCTTGAGCAACAGGCCGGTGGCCGGGGTCGACTCGCTGAGCTTGAGCATCACCCGGTTACCCGCCGCCAACGCGCCCACCAGTGGGCCGACGCTGAGGAACAGCGGGTAGTTCCAGGGCACGATCACGCCGACCACTCCCAATGGTTGATAGACGACTTTGGCCGAGGCCGGCTGGAAGGCCAGCCCGACCCGACGGCGCGACGGTTTCATCCAGCCCTTGAGGTGGCGGCGGGCATGCTGGATGCCGTGCAGGCTGGGCATGAGTTCGCCGAGCAGGGTTTCATCGGCGCTGCGGTTGCCGAAGTCCTGGCTGATGGCGTCGATCAGCGCCTGGCGTTCGTCGCTGAGCAGTTGGCGCAGGCTGTCGAGCCATTGCCGGCGTTGCTCGGCGGGAGGCATGGGGTGCGCGGCGTAAGCCTGGCGCTGCGCTTGAAACTGGCGCTGGAGTTGGTCCAGTTGCTGCTGAGACTCCTGCAGATAGGCTATTTCGGCAGACATGGCGCGCTCCGGTGTGTGATTTTATTTTTAAACAAATGTTTAGAGCTAATGCTCCAGAAAGTCAACAGGGAGTGCCTGTGCGTTCTGATAGCGGCTGAGAATCATGGCGATTTATCCGCGGCCGGATAGGCCGTAAGATGGCCGATACCGTCTTCTGGAAGTAAAGCTGAAGTCATGGCCCCTCGAATAAAAACCAGCGAGCGTATCGTCCAGAACAGCCTGGATCTGTTCAATCTGCAGGGCGAGCGCAGTGTCAGCACCAACCATATCGCGGCGCACATGGACATTTCTCCGGGCAACCTCTACTACCACTTCCCCAACAAGCAGGCGATCATCGCCGTGCTGTTTGCCGAGTACGAAGCCCTGGTCGACAGTTTTCTGCGCCCGCCCCAGGGTCGCGCCGCGACCATCGACGACAAGCGTTTCTACCTCAAGGCCTTGCTCGCGGCGATGTGGCGTTATCGCTTCCTGCACCGTGATCTTGAACATCTGCTGGAAAGCGATGCCGAACTGGCCGCCCGTTACCGACGTTTTTCCCAGCGCTGCCTGATCCAGGGCCAGGCGATCTACGCGGGTTTTGTCGCGGCCGGGATCCTGGGGATGGATGCCGTGCAGATCGAGGCCCTGACCCTCAATGCCTGGATTATCCTGACCTCCTGGGTGCGTTTCCTGAGCACTACCCGCGAGAATGCCCATCACCTGAGCGAAGAATCGATCAAGCGTGGGGTCTATCAGGTGCTGGTGCTGGAGTCGGGTTTTGTCACCGCGCAGTCGCGGGCGGCGGTGGACAAGTTGCTCAGTGAGTTTTATGTGCCGTTGGCCCAGGCCCTGGATGAGGGAAGCTAGGTTATGGTGTTGTAGGAGCAAGCTTGCTCGCGATGGACGTCAACGATGACGCGGGCGTCCTGGCACCCCGCGGCGCCTGGACCACCATCGCGAGCAAGCTCGCTCCTACAATTGTTTTGTATTCACTTCACTTAGGAGGCGTTCGCCATGTCCCTTGCGCAGCTGATCAGCCCCCGGCAACTGGCCGAACGCCAGGCCCGGCCCGGGTTGGTGATCCTGGATTGCCGTTTTGCCCTTGATGACCCGGATTACGGGCAGCGCAGTTATGCCCAGGGGCATATCGAAGGCGCACACCACGCCGATCTGGAGCGGGACCTGAGTGGCCCGGTGATCAAGGGGCTGACCGGGCGTCATCCGCTCCCGGATCCGGTGGCCCTGGTCGAGCGCCTGCGGGCCT
Organism: Pseudomonas gingeri; assembly: GCF_013385425.1. Classification (GTDB taxonomy): domain Bacteria; phylum Pseudomonadota; class Gammaproteobacteria; order Pseudomonadales; family Pseudomonadaceae; genus Aquipseudomonas; species Aquipseudomonas gingeri_D. The sequence goes on from NZ_JACAQA010000009.1 coordinate 298,975, forward strand.
GGGGTATCAGTGCCAACAGCGAGGTCGTGCTCTATGACGATGGCCCGGGCATGTACGCCGCCCGGGCCTGGTGGCTGCTGGCCTGGCTGGGCAAGCGCGACGGTGTGTTCCTGCTCGATGGCGGGTTGAAAGCCTGGCATGCGGCCGGTCAGCCACTGAGCCTGAATCCACCCACCGCCGGTCGTGGAACCTTCGAGGGGACGCCGGACGCGGCGCTGCAGATCAGCGTCGAAGACTTGCAGCAGCGCCTCGGGCAACCGTCGATGACCCTGCTGGACGCCCGTGCCCTGCCGCGTTTCCGTGGTGAAGTGGAGCCGATCGATCCGGTGGCCGGCCATATTCCCGGCGCACAGTGTGCGGCGTTCAACGAGAACCTGGACGCGGATGGGCGTTTTCTGCCTGCGGAACAGCTCAAGCAGCGTTTCGCCGCCAAGCTGGGGGATCGCTCGCCACGGGAACTGGTGGCGTATTGCGGCTCCGGGGTGACGGCGTGTCATAACCTGTTTGCCCTGTGCCTGGCGGGTTATCCGTTGGGGACGTTGTATGCCGGGTCCTGGAGCGAGTGGATTACCGATCCGCAGCGAGCGGTGGCGACGGGCGACTGATTATCCCGGCGGCCGAGATTTATCTACCTACAGGCCGGACTCCGTAACCGGCTTAATCCCCATGAGCGTGGAGCGATGCACGCTGTAGAAACCTCTTTGATAGAACGGATACAGGAGATTTTTATGGGACAGGCCGTGTTGAATAATCAACTCGATCCGAGGTCGGTAGAGGAAATGGACGAATCGGCAGGGGCGCGAACCCCTGCCGAGCCACGATACAGCGGGCAGATGGAACCTCTCGCCAAACACTTTGAAACCCTGGCGAACAATACCCATCACAAGATGCTCGCGCTGGGCCGTAGTGTGCTGCTGGACAAAAAAGCGTCCTTGCAAGACCGTGAGATTGAAATGCTGGAAGACTGGCTGGTGGATGCGGAACTCGAAGCCGAAGTTTTTGCCTGGGTCGAGGATCAGCCAGATGGCTATTCGGATGGGCAAGTGCTGGTGCCACTCGTGAATGATATCGCCACGCCGCTTGGCGCTGTCAGCTACCACGAATATGCCTGATCGATAGAAAGGCATCGCGCATTCCGCTCAATATTGCCTATCGGCCAGCCATTGTGGAATGCGCCTCTCCAGATAGTAAGTCGGCTTGCCCAGCGAGCCGTCGACAAACCCCACATGCCCGCCCTTGGCCTGCAATTCGAACTGGATGCCCGGTGCCAATTCGTCAGGCTCCGGCAGGCTGTGGGGAAACACGAAGGGGTCGTCCTTGGCCTGGATAATCAGCGTCGGGGTGCGAATCGCTCCAAGGAAATAGCGGCTGGAGGCGCGGCGATAATAATCCTGGGCATCGGCAAAACCGTGCAATGGTGCGGTGACCCGGCCATCGAAATCCCAGAAGGTGCGCATGCCGGTCAGCGGTCCCAGGTCGCTCAGGGTCGCCAGGCCCTCGATCCGCCCGTCATGCTGGAACTGGCGCTGCTTGTTCTTGATATAGGCCACCATCTCGCGCATGAAATGCGCCTGGTAGAGCCGCGAAAAGCCCTGGCCGATGCGGTCGGCGCACTGGTCCAGGCGAAACGGCACCGACACCGCCACGGCGCCTTGCAGGCCACTGTCCTGGCCACTTTCCCCCAGATGCTTGAGCAGCACGTTGCCACCCAGGGAGTAGCCGACGGCATAGAGCGGCGCCAGCGGGCGTTGGGCCTTGAGGTGGGCGATCGTGGCTGCCAGGTCTTCGCTGGCCCCGGAGTGATAGCTGCGCGCCAGTAGATTGGGCTCTCCCGAACAGCCCCGCCAGTTCAGCGCCACGCTGGCCCAGCCCTGGTTGCCCAGCGCCTGTTGCAGGCCGGCGACATAAGGCGAGTTCGACGAACCGGTGAGCCCGTGGAGGATCAGCACCAACGGCGTCTCGGCGGCATGCGGGCCGTGCCAGTCAAGGTCGAGGAAGTCGCCATCGTCAAGCCACAGGCGTTCACGCCGACGGTCAAGGTGGACGGTCTTGCGCCAGAGCGGCCCCCACAAGGTCTGCAGGTGTGGGTTGCCCAGGCCTGTGGCAGGGGTGAAACCCGGTAAATGAGTGGGCTGGGAAAATGGCGGCAACGCAGCGAGTCTCGAAGTGGGAATGGACAGGTCGGGTGCTGCCATCAGCAAGTCGCCATGGCGGCCACGCTTGTGCGTGCGATGCATCTAAATTGCCACAGTCCTGTCCATTGCCGCAGCTTTTTATCCGGGCGGCAGGGCGCGAGGCTGGCAACTGGGTCCCCGCACCTGGAGATCGGGCAACGCTTGCTGGGCGACGCTCGGGCCGGTGCTGGTCACCACCCAGCTCTCGGCATCAAAGTGCTTGTTCAAGGCCGTCCTGATCATTTCGCGGGTCAGTTGCTGGGCCTGTTCGGCGTAGTCCGTCAGGCTCAGTGGCAGGTCGTGACGCGCGATCACCAGCAGCGCCTGGAGGATATCCGCATTGCTGGCGCCATTCAGGGCCATGTCACCGCGCAGGCTCAGCTTGATGTTCTGCAGTTCCTGCTCGGTCGGGCCGTCTTTCAGGAGTTGTTCGAACATCCGCTTGACCCGCCGGATAACGGCTTCGCGGTATTCGGGAGGGGTCGAGAGGTTGATATGGAACGGGCCCCGGGCTTGCCAGTTCTTGAGTTGGGCCTCAGCCGAATAGGTGACGCCGTGCTGTTCGCGCAGGACTTTCATCAGGCGGCTGTCGAAGCCGCCGCCAAAAATCAGGCTGGCCACGTAGAGGGCGACGTAATCGGGATGATTCCGGGGCGGAGCGATCTGGGCGAAATCCAGATGAATCAGGGTGGTCGGCTGTTCGATATGGAAGGTACCGACGACACTGTCTTCAGGCCGGGCGCTGGCGGTGGGTGGCAATGCCGGACCTTTGGGCAAAGCGTCGGAAATCTTCACGCTGATGCTCTGTGCCTGCTCCAATGAGAGATCACCGACCAGCAGGATAATGGCGTTGCCCGCGCTGTAAGCCTTGCTGTGAAAGCTGCGCAGCTGCTCGGCAGTGATTTCCCCGATACTTTCCCGAGTGCCATAGAGAGGCTGGGCATACGGGTGCCGTGGGTAGAGCGGCGGTGCAAAGCGATGACTGATCCAGGTGTCGATGGCGACATCCTCGCGCATTTGCCGGTCGATGATCTCGCTCTTGACCCGGCGGATGGCGTCGCGGGTGAAGCTGGGTTTGCTCAACACTTCGCTCAACAACTGCAGGGCCGGTGTGCGGACAGCTTCGTCGCTGAGACTGCGCAGGGTGAAAAAGCCATGGTCGCGGTCAATGCCATTGCCCAGCTTCACCCCCAGGCTGTCGAACGCGGTCAGGATGGTGTCGACATCCTTGCCCTCCGACCCTTCGTTGAGCAGGCTCAGGGCCATGGCCGCCAAGCCGGGTTGCTCGCCGTCATAACGGCTGCCGGCGGCAAAGCTCACGGCCACATCGAGCAAGGGCAGGCCATGGGTTTCAACGAAGAGCACCTTGCTCCCGCTGAGGGTTTTCCAGCCGCGAACAAGGCGGGTGGTGGGGGTGGGGGCCAGGTACTGGACCGCGCTCAGCGATTGCAGGGGATTGACGGTCGACAGCTCGCCGCCAGCGGATGCCCTCGGCCCGGGGGTGGCAGGGGTGCAGATGAATGTCAGCAGAACGCTCGATAACACCAGGTTAGTCTTATTCATGGTGGGTTTTCCCGGGGCTGGCCAGGGCAACGCTGAGTCGCTCGTGGGTGAAGTAGGTTTGCGCGGCGCGTTGAATATCCAGGGGCGTGACGGCTTTCAGTTGTTCTTCTTCCAGTTCCTCCAGGGGCCACGACAGGCCGACGCTTTCCAGGCCGCCGAGTTTCTGCGCCTGGTTTTCCAGGGAGTCGAGGGCAAAGACGCGTTTCGCCATTATCCGGGTGCGCGCGCGCTCCAGCTCCTGGGCGCTGACAGGTGAGCGTTTGAGCTCGTCGAGCAGTTGCCACAGACGTGTCTGAAGGTCGTCCAGGCTGGGATTTTTCAGAGTGTCCAGGTCGACGACGATCTTCAACAAGGCGTCTCCCCGGTTGAAGGCCTCATAGCGCGAGTGAGCCCGGGTGACCAGCTCTTCATGGAACTTCAACTCCCTGAAAAGCCGCGAGCCGGAGCCGACGCCAAGCAGTTCGTTGAGCAGGCGCAAGGTGTGCGCGGTATGCGGATCGGCGGCGGTGACCAGGCTGGGCACGTTGAACGCCATGATCAGGCTGGGAAACTCATTACGGGTCTGGAGCATGATCCGTCGCTCGCCCGGCTCGTTCAGCTCCAGTGGGGGCTTGGTCTCTGGCAGCGTTCGGCCGGGCAGGTCGGCGAAGTAGCGCCGGGCCAGGGTTTCGACCTCCCCGGGGGTGATATCGCCGACCACCACCAGGGTGGCGTTGTTCGGCGCGTACCAGGTGGCGTACCAGCGTTGCAGTTGTTGGGCGTTCATGCGTTGCAGGTCGTGTAGCCAGCCGATGGTCGAGGTGCGATAGCCGCTGGTGGTAAAGGCGATGCTGCGCATCTTCTCGTCGAGCAGTGTCCCTGGGGTGTCATCGACGTTCTGCAGCCGCTCGTTTTTGATCACCTCGATTTCACGCCGGAAGGCGGCTGGCGAAAGTCGGGCGGTGCTCATCTGGTCGGCCATGATTTCCAGCGCGACGCCCAGGGCATGGCGTGGCATCAGGTATTCGTAGGTGGTGCTGTCATGGTTGGTGAAGGCGTTGATCCGCGCGCCCAGGCGTTCCATGATCTCGAACGCCTGGCCGGGGCAGACTTTGCTGCTGCCCTGGAACAACAGGTGTTCCAGGGCATGGGAAAGCCCTGATTCACCCGGTGGTTCGTGACTGGAGCCGACTTTGTACCAGAGCTGGGCCGCCACGACGGGGGCTCGATGATCTTCGCGCACGATGATTTTCAAACCGTTGTCGAGCATCAGCTCGTGGGTGCTGGGCAAGGGGGTGGCGAGGGCGATGACCGGCAGGAAAAGCAGGCCGAGTGCACATCGTGGGTAGGGGCATTTCATCCTTCGGGGGCCTTTTGAGCTGCAAAGGAACACCTTGATCCGGATGACGGAGGGGCTGGCGGTAGCGGGATAGTGACGGCGGTCTGAGGCTTGGCTCGAACCGCCGCTCAGGTTATTGGCTGGCTATGCTGCGCTGCCACAGCGCGTAGTGGACCCGCCCGGACTTCTGCTCGCGGTGCAGGCGCCAGTTGCCCGGCAGGCCGAGGCCCGAGGGGGCGTTTTCGCTTTCGGTGTAGACCCACGCGTCGTCGGCCAGCCACTGGCGTTCTTCCAGCAGGGCGCAGATGCCGGGCAGCAGGTTCTGGTTGAACGGCGGGTCGAGGAACACCAGGTCGAAGGCCGTGGCCGCCTGGGTTTCCAGGTAGCGCATGGCGTCGGCGGTCTGCACCTGGCCGACGCTGCAACGCAGGGTGCCCAGGTGTTCGCGCAGGTTGGCCACCGCCAGGTTGCTGGCGTCCAGTGCCTGGCCCATGGCCGCGCCACGGGACAGGGCCTCGAGGAACAAGGCGCCGCTACCGGCGAACGGGTCGAGCACCTTGGCCCCGGCGACATAGGGCGCCAGCCAGTTGAACAGGGTTTCGCGCACCCGGTCCGGGGTCGGCCGCAGCCCCGGGACATCCGGGAAGCTCAGGCGTCGGCTGCGCCATTCGCCACCGATGATACGCAGTTGATTCACACCGTTATGGGGGTGAGCGGGTTTCTTGCTGGGACGCGATGGGCTGGCCATTAATGCTCCGGAACCCCGAGCGGCTGCTCGGCGGGTTTGTCAGTCGGTGGCGGCAGGGGCTTTTGCGGCACCGTGGGCCCTGCGGTGACGACGATCATCTTGTCGACACTCAGGTGTTTGTTCATGGCGGACTTGATCTGCTCGACGGTCAGCGCCTGGGTTTGTTGCACGAAGTTTTCCAGGTAATCGAGTGGCAGGTCATAGAAACCCATCAGGCCCAACTGGCCGACGATGCTGCTGTTGCTCGCATTGGAAAGCGGAAAGCTGCCGGACATTTCGCGCTTGGCGTCGTCGACTTCCTTCTGGGTCGGGCCGTTTTTCAGGTAGTCGGCGACCACGTCGTCCACCAGTTTGAGCGTGCCTTCGCTCATTTCGGCGCGGGTTTGCAGGTTGATCTGGAACGGACCCCGGACCTGCATCGGCGAGAAGCCCGAATAGACACCATAGGTCAGGCCGCGTTTTTCCCGCACTTCGCTCATCAGGCGGGTGCCGAAACCGCCGCCGCCGAGGATCTGGTTGCCCAGGGACAGGGCTGCGTAGTCCGGGTCGGTGCGGTCGATGCCCTGTTGGGCCATCAGGATGGTGGTCTGCTTGGACGGGAACTCGATATGCCCGACGCTGGCTTTCGGTTCAGCCGGCTGGGCGATCTTCGGCAAGGCCGGGCCCTTGGGCAGGGCGGCGGAGACCTGGCTGGCGATGCCTTCGGCTTCGCTGCGGGACAGATCGCCGACCAGCGCGATCACCACGTTGCCGGCCGCGTAGGCCTTGGCATGGAAGGCGCGCAGCTGTTCCAGGGTAATCGGCGGAATGCTCTGTGCCGTACCTTCGCTCGGGTGCGCGTAGGGGTGATCGCCATACAGGCGCTTGGACAGGTCCAGGCTCGCCAGCTTGCCGGGGTTCTGCTTCTGGTATTCGAAACCGGCCAGCAACTGGTTCTTGATCCGCGCCAGGGAGTTGGCAGGGAAGGTCGGCTTGCCCACCACCTCGGCGAACAGCTTCAGCGCCGGCTCGCGTTTGTCCGGGGCGCTGAGGCTGCGCAGCGAAGCAATCGCCATGTCCTTGTAGGAACCGTTGCCGAAGTCAGCCCCGAGGCCTTCGAAGCCCTGGGCAATGGCACCGACGTCCTTGCCGGCCACGCCTTCATTGAGCATGGCGTTGGTCAGCGCGGCGAGGCCGGCGGCGTTGCCGTCCTGGCTGCTGCCGGCGGCGAAGGTCAGGTTCAGGTTGAACATCGGCAGTTCATGGGCTTCGACGAACAGCACCTTGGCGCCTTCGGCGGTTTTCCAGGTCTGTACGTTCAGGCTGCGGTGCGCCGGCGCCTTGCCGTCCAGCTCCGCCAGCGATTGCAGCTTGTGGCCGGACTTGGCCGCGTCCAGGGCCTGGCTGGCCTGGGTATTACGCGCATCGAACAGATAAAAGCCGATACCGCCCGCCGCGACGGCGAGGGTCAGGGCGAGCAGGGCGAAACGTGGCCCCTTGGACTGACTCATTGGGCGCTCTCCTCGGGCAATACATGGGCGACGCTGAGGCGCTCGCGGGTGAAATAGGTACGGGCGGCTTTCTGCAGATCCTGCGGCGTGACGCTTTGCAGGTCGGCCAGTTCGGTGTCCATCATTTTCCAGGACAGGCCGACGGTTTCCAGGATGCCGATGGCGCTGGCCTGGCTGGTGATGGAGTCACGTTCGTAGACCAGGCCGGCGATCACCTGGGCACGTACGCGTTCCAGCTCTTCGGCGCTCGGTGCCTGGGTTTTCAGTTGGTCGAGCAGGCGCCAGAGGCCGGCCTCGGTGTCGGCCAGGGTTTTTTTCTTCTGGCTGTTGGGGGTGGCCGAAAGCAGGAACAGGGTGTCGCCACGGGTGTAGGCGTCGTAGCTCGACGAGCCGCCGGAGATCAGCTCTTCGCCACGCTCCAGTTGCGACGGCAGGCGCGCACTGTAGCCGCCGTCGAGCAGGGCGGCGATCAGGCGCAGGGCGGTGACCGAACGCTTGTCTTCGGCGGTGGCGAAGCTCGGCACGTTGAAGGCGAGCATCAGGCTCGGCAACTGGGTCTTCACATGCAGGGTGATCAGGCGTTCGCCGGGCTCGTCGAGTTCCCGCGGGATCTTCGCCGGCGGTGTGTCACGCCGGGGGATGGCGCCGAAATAGCGTTGGGCCAGGGTTTTGACTTCATCCGGGGTGACGTCGCCGACCACCACCAGGGTGGCGTTGTTCGGTACATACCAGGATTGGTACCAGTGGCGCAGCTCTTCGACCTTCATGCGGTCGAGGTCGGCCATCCAGCCGATGGTCGGCGTGTGGTAGCCACTGGCCGGATAGGCCATCGCCTTGAAGCGCTCGAAGGCCTTGCCCATGGGCTTGTCGTCGGTGCGCAGGCGGCGCTCCTCCTTGATCACTTCGATTTCCCGGCTGAACTCGTCGGCCGGCAGGCGCAGGCTGGCCATGCGGTCGGCTTCCAGTTCCAGGGCCACGCCCAGGCGGTCGCGGGCCAGGACCTGGTAATAGGCGGTGTAGTCGTCGCTGGTGAACGCGTTTTCTTCGGCACCGAGGTCCCGCAGGATCAGCGAGGCTTCGCCCGGGCCGACCTTGGAGCTGCCCTTGAACATCATGTGTTCCAGGGCGTGGGACAGGCCGGTCTGGCCCGGGGTTTCGTAGCTCGAGCCGACCTTGTACCAGATCTGCGAGACCACCACGGGCGCGCGGTGATCCTCGCGCACGACGACCTTCAAACCGTTGTCGAGGGTGAATTCGTGGGTCGGTTGCGGGTCGGCGGCCAAGGCGGCCAGGGGTAGGCAAAGCGTGCTGAGCAACAGGCCAGCGGCACGGCGGGCTAGAGCATTCATTCGTTTTCAAACCTGTAGTACGGCCCGCGTGATCTTAGCGTCGGCGGGCGAGGAGGTGCTAGGATACTGCGTTGCGCGCGAACAATCTGGTCAAAAGGCAGTCTGTTGCGCATCAGAATATTATTTGCCGAAGCGCCACCTTGGCGCGTCGCTACCGTGAGATAGCCGTCCTCCATGTTTGGTTCCAACGACGACAAGAAGACCCCAGCCCCGGCTGGCGAGAAAAAAAGCCTGTTCGGCTGGCTGCGTAAAAAACCGCAGGAAGCCGTCGTCGAACAGCCACAACCGACCCCCGAGGCCACGCCCGCGCCAGTGAGCGAGGCACTGCCGGTGGCTGCCGAGCCGTTGCCGTTCAGCGTGCCGGTGGTTGAAACGCCGGCCGTCGCGCCGGTTGCCCCGGTACATGAGCCCTGGCCGAGCCTGCCCGTGGCCGAGGAGCCGGTGGCTCTGGTCGAGGATGTTCAGGCACCGCATATCACCCCGCCGATCCCGCTGACGGCTGTTGCGCCGGTCGCTGAAGTGGCCGCACCTGAACCGTTCATCGCCGGACCGGTGCCAGCGCCGGTCATTGCGCCGATTGTCGAAGCTCCAGCTCCAGTCTCTGCACCTGCACCAGTCCCGGCACCCGCGCCGGTCGTGGCGCCTGTGGTTGTTCCGGCGCCGGTTGCGGTGGCTGAACCGGTGACTGCCGAACCGGCCAAGCCCGTTTCCGAAGAGACCAAGGTCGGCTTCTTTACCCGCCTCAAACAGGGCCTGTCCAAGACCAGCGCCAGCATTGGCGAAGGTATGGCCAGCCTGTTCCTGGGCAAGAAGGCCATTGACGACGACCTGCTCGAAGAGCTGGAAACCCGCCTGCTGACCGCCGACGTGGGCGTTGAAGCCACCTCGGTGATCATCCAGAGCCTGACCCAGAAAGTCGCCCGCAAGCAGTTGACCGACAGCGACGCGCTCTACGCCTCGTTGCAGGCCGAGCTGACCGCGATGCTCAAGCCGGTCGAACAGCCGCTGAAGATCGATTCGCAGCACAAACCCTTCGTGATCCTGGTAGTGGGCGTCAACGGCGCCGGCAAGACCACCACCATCGGCAAACTGGCGAAGAAGCTGCAGCTTGAAGGCAAGAAGGTCATGCTGGCGGCGGGCGATACCTTCCGCGCGGCGGCGGTGGAGCAACTGCAGGTGTGGGGTGAGCGCAACCAGATTCCGGTCATCGCCCAGCACACCGGTGCCGATTCGGCTTCGGTAATCTTCGATGCGGTACAGGCGGCCAAGGCCCGCGGTATCGACGTGCTGATCGCCGACACCGCCGGTCGCCTGCACACCAAAGACAATCTGATGGAAGAACTGAAGAAGGTCCGTCGGGTGATCGCCAAGCTCGACGTAGAGGCGCCCCACGAAGTGCTGCTGGTGCTCGACGCCGGGACTGGGCAGAACGCCATCAACCAGGCCAAGCAATTCAACCAGACGGTCCAGCTTACCGGCCTGGCATTGACTAAGCTCGATGGGACCGCCAAGGGCGGGGTGATCTTTGCCCTGGCCAAGCAGTTTGGCCTGCCGATTCGTTACATCGGCGTCGGTGAAGGGATCGATGATCTGCGTACCTTCGAAGCCGAACCCTTTGTCCAGGCCCTTTTCGCGGAGCGGGAGCATTCATGATTCGTTTCGAACAGGTCGGTAAGCGCTATCCGAACGGTCATGTCGGCTTGCATGAACTGAGCTTTCGGGTGCGTCGTGGTGAATTCCTGTTCGTGACCGGGCATTCCGGCGCGGGCAAAAGTACCCTGTTGCGCCTGCTGCTGGCGATGGAGCGTCCGACCACCGGCAAGCTGCTGCTGGCCGGGCAGGACCTGGGCCAGATCAGCAACGCGCAGATTCCGTTCCTGCGCCGGCAGATCGGCGTGGTGTTCCAGAACCACCAGTTGCTGTTCGATCGCACGGTGTTCAACAACGTCGCCTTGCCGTTGCAGATCCTCGGCCTGTCCAAGGCCGAGATCGTCAAGCGGGTGGATTCGGCCCTGGAGCGCGTGGCGCTCTCGGACAAGACCGACCTCTACCCCGGCGATCTTTCCACCGGCCAGCAACAGCGCGTCGGTATTGCCCGTGCCATCGTCCATCGCCCGGCCTTGCTGCTGGCGGACGAACCCACCGGTAACCTCGACCCGCGCCTGGCGGCGGAAATCATGGGCGTGTTCGAAGACATCAACCGCCTGGGCACCAGCGTGCTGATCGCCAGCCACGACCTGGCCCTGATCGCCCGCATGCGCCACCGCATGCTGACCCTGCAACGCGGCCGATTGATCGGCGACGGGGAGGCAGGCGAATGAGTGCGACTCGCAGCCCCAAGGTAGCCGAACGCGTGGCCCCGAAAGCCAGCGACCCGCAGCCGCCGAAGAAAAAACGCAACGAAGACGACGGTCCGGACTTCGGCACCCTGCTCAGCGCCTGGATCGAAAGCCATCGCGCCAGCCTGTTGGACAGCCTGCGCCGCCTGGGCAAGCAGCCGATCGGCAGCTTCTTTACCTGCCTGGTGATGGCCGTGGCCCTGAGCCTGCCCATGGGCTTGTCGCTGCTGCTGAACAATGTCGAGCGACTGGGTGGCTCCTGGCAGCGCGCGGCGCAGATCTCCCTGTACCTGCAACTGGATGCCAGCCCGACCGAAGGCGCGCACCTCAGCGAACAGATCAAGGCCATGCCCGGCGTCGCGGATGCCGAGTACATCAGCAAGGAAAAGGCCCTGGACGAGTTCCAGCAGCAGTCGGGCCTGGGCGAAGCCCTCAAGGAATTGCCGCAGAACCCCCTGCCGGGGGTGGTGCTGGTGACGCCGAACGAAGTCGACAAGGCGACATTGGAAGCCCTGCGCCAGCGCCTGGCCGAGTTGCCCAAGGTGCAACAGGCGCAACTGGACCTGGTCTGGGTCGAGCGTCTGGCGGCTATTCTCAAGCTGGGCGACCGGTTTGTCTTCGGCCTGACGGTGCTGCTGGTGTCGGCATTACTTTTGGTGATAGGCAATACCATTCGTCTTCATATTGAAAACCGCCGCACCGAGATCGAAGTGATTAAACTGGTCGGCGGCACTGATAGCTATGTGCGTAGGCCTTTTCTCTATATGGGCGCGCTTTATGGCTTTGGTGCCGGGTTTTTGTCCTGGGGAGTGCTGGCTTACGGCCTGAACTGGCTGAATGACGCGGTGGTCGGGCTGGCCGGTCTCTACGGCAGCGACTTTTCCCTGGCCGGTGTGCCGGTGGCCGATGGTCTGTCATTGTTGCTTGGGGCGGTGCTCTTGGGGTATATCGGTGCTTGGATTGCGGTCGCACGGCATTTACGTGAGCTGGCACCGAAGTAGTTAATGTCAGATTAATGTGGTTTCGTTTGTATTGACCGTATTGGTGGTTTAGGGAACTTGTCCTACGGTTCCCGGTCAATTTTCGCAGTGCATCACTGCACGAGTTATGTGAGTCGGAGGTTTTTTCGTATGACCACTTCTTTGCAACCTGTCTACGCGTTGGTCCCGGGTGCGAACCTGGAAGCCTACGTGAACACGGTGAACAGCATTCCCTTGCTGACGCCGGAGCAGGAGCGTGAACTGGCCGAGAGTCTCTATTATGAGCAGGATCTTGGGGCGGCTCGGCAGATGGTGCTCGCCCACCTGCGTTTTGTCGTCCATATCGCCCGTAGCTATTCCGGCTACGGGCTGGCCCAGGCTGACCTGATCCAGGAAGGCAACGTCGGCCTGATGAAGGCCGTGAAGCGCTTCAACCCGGAAATGGGTGTGCGCCTGGTGTCGTTTGCCGTGCACTGGATCAAGGCGGAAATCCACGAGTTCATCCTGCGCAACTGGCGCATTGTGAAAGTGGCCACTACCAAGGCCCAGCGCAAGCTGTTCTTCAACCTGCGTAGCCAGAAAAAGCGTCTGGCCTGGCTGAACAACGAGGAAGTCCACCGCGTGGCTGAAAGCCTCGGCGTGGAACCCCGTGAAGTGCGCGAGATGGAAAGCCGGCTGACCGGCCAGGACATGGCCTTCGACCCGGCGGCGGAAGCCGACGACGACAGTGCCTTCCAGTCTCCGGCCAACTACCTGGAAGACCACCGGTATGACCCGGCGCGTCAGCTGGAGGATGCCGATTGGAGCGAAAACTCCAACAGCAACCTGCATGAAGCCCTGGAAGTGCTCGACGAGCGCAGCCGCGACATTCTCTACCAGCGCTGGTTGGCGGAAGAGAAAGCCACGCTGCACGACCTGGCGCAGAAGTACAACGTTTCGGCCGAGCGGATTCGCCAGCTGGAAAAGAGCGCGATGAACAAGCTGAAGTTGTCGATTGCCGCTTAAGTGCTGAAGCAATAAAAAACGCCCCGATCTGATCGGGGCGTTTTTGTTTCGACGTTCGAAATTTTCGGCGTCTGGACAGGCCTCATCGCGAGCAAGCTTGCTCCTACAGGGCCAGCCTCGTTCACAACATTGTGGCTCGCCGCCAACACTGTTAGGAGCAAGCTTGCTCGCGATCAGGTCCTGGAGATCACAACGCCCAGGGTGCCTTGCGCGAGTTGTTCAGCCCGCTCAGGTACTCATCCCCACCCAACTGGCTCATCTGCTGGCGAATCCAGCCCGCCCGGCGTGCCACGTAGGTGCTCGGGTGACTGGCGCTCCATTCCCGCGGATTGGGCAGCACCGCCGCCAGCAGGCTGGCCTGCTGGCGCGACAAGCCCGCCGCGCTCACGCCGAAGTGATGCCGCGCCGCCGCTTCCGCGCCGAACACGCCGTCGTCCCATTCCACGCTGTTCAGGTACACCTCGAGAATCCGCTGCTTGGGCCACGTCAGTTCGATCAGCGCGGTAAACCAGGCCTCCAGCCCTTTACGCAAATAACTGCGCCCCGACCACAGAAACAGGTTCTTCGACACCTGCTGGCTCAAGGTGCTGGCGCCGCGAATCGAACCGCCGCGCTCGTTGTGTTCAAACGCAGCTTGGATCGCATCAAAGTCGAACCCCCAGTGCTCGGGGAATTTCTGGTCCTCGCCGGCCATTACCGCCACTTTCAACTCGTCGGAGATCTGTTCCCACGGGCGCCAGCTGCGTTGCAGGTCAATGGGCTCGCCATCGGTCCAGGACTCGATCTTGCGTTCGACCATCAGCGCGGTCCCGGGCGGCGGCACCCAACGAAACAGCAGCACCAGCAACACACTGCCGATGGCGAACCATTTCAGGACGGTGACGAGGCGGCGGAAAAGGAATGACAACATAGAGATGGCTTGGCCGGGGCGTGGGAGCGGGCCATTATACAGACCCTGTGCCCCCTGAATGGAGTTCGTCATGTTGCGTGGTTTTTTGCTGCTGGCCGCCTTTTTCGGTTTTACCGGCGTCGCCCTCGGTGCCTTTGCCGCCCACGGCCTGAAAGACCGCCTGAGCTCGGAGTACCTGGCGATCTTCCACACCGGGGTGACCTATCAGCTGGTGCACGCCCTCGCGCTGTTCGGCGTGGCGCTGCTGGCGACCCATATTCCGGGGCGTCTGGTCACCTGGGCCGGCCTGTCGTTCGCCTTCGGGATTATCCTGTTCTCCGGCAGCCTGTATCTGTTGACCCTGACCGGTGTGAGCAAGCTGGGCATCATCACCCCGTTCGGCGGCCTGGGCTTCCTGATCGGCTGGTTCTGCCTCGGTCTGGCCGCCTGGCGCCTGCAGGCGGCTTGAGCTGAGCGCCAGGTCGACGAATGGCTTGGGTCGCCCGGACTGATCGGGCTAGAATGCTGACCCCTAAAAATGATGGCAGCCCGGCGCATGCGCATTCAATTGAACGGTGAACCCTTTGAACTGCCCGATGGCGAGACCGTCGCGGCGTTGCTGGCCCGGCTCGACCTGGTCGGGCGGCGGGTGGCGGTGGAGCTGAACCTGGATATCGTCCCGCGCAGCCAGCATGCCGACACCGCCCTGCGTGAAGGCGATCAGGTCGAAGTGGTACACGCTATCGGTGGCGGTTAATCGCCCCTGCAGTCCCACGCCCTGATCCACCCTGCAAGCCCTCAACCTTTCAAGAGGATTTCCGAATGAGCACTGTTCGCAGCGACAAGCCCTTCGTGCTGGCCGGCCGTACCTATCAGTCCCGTCTTTTGGTGGGTACCGGCAAATACCGCGACATGGAAGAAACCCGCCTGGCCATCGAGGCCTCGGGGGCCGAGATCGTCACCGTGGCGGTGCGCCGGACCAATCTGGGGCAGAACCCGGGCGAACCTAACCTGCTGGATATCCTGCCGCCGGATCGCTACACCATCCTGCCGAATACCGCCGGTTGCTACGACGCCATCGAAGCCGTGCGCACCTGCCGCCTGGCCCGTGAGCTGCTGGACGGCCACAACCTGGTGAAGCTGGAAGTCCTGGCCGACCAGAAAACCCTGTTCCCCAACGTGATCGAAACCCTCAAGGCCGCCGAAGTGCTGGTCAAGGAAGGTTTCGACGTGATGGTCTACACCAGCGATGATCCGATCATCGCCCGGCAACTGGCGGAAATCGGCTGTATCGCGGTCATGCCGCTGGCCGGCCTGATCGGCACGGGCCTGGGGATCTGCAACCCGTACAACCTGCAGATCATCCTCGAAGAAGCCAAGATCCCGGTGCTGGTGGATGCCGGTGTCGGCACCGCCTCCGACGCCACCATCGCCATGGAACTGGGTTGCGAGGCGGTGCTGATGAACTCGGCCATCGCCCACGCCCAGCAGCCGATCCTGATGGCCGAGGCCATGAAACACGCCATCGTTGCTGGTCGCCTGGCCTACCTCGCCGGTCGCATGCCGAAAAAACTCTATGCCAGCGCTTCCTCGCCGCTGGATGGTCTGATCAAGTAAGAGCCTTTGATGACTGAATCGAACGACACGCCAATCCAGCCGGAAGAAGGCGAAGAGCGCCAACACCGCCGTATCAAGAGTTTCGTGATGCGCGCCGGGCGCATGACCGAAGGCCAGCAGAAGGGCCTGGAGCAGGGCACGCCGCTGTTCGTCCTGCCGCTGGCCGATGCGCCGGTGGATTTCGACCAGGTGTTTGGTCGCTCGGCACCGCGCTCGCTGGAAATCGGCTTCGGCATGGGGCATTCCCTGCTGGAGATGGCGGCGGCGGCACCCGAGCAGGATTTTATCGGTGTGGAAGTGCACCGTCCGGGTGTTGGGGCGCTGCTCAATGGCGTGTTGACCCAGGGTTTGAAAAACCTGCGGGTCTACGACTGCGATGCCATTGAAGTGCTCAACCGCTGTGTGGCGGACAACAGTCTGGACCGGCTGATGCTGTTTTTCCCGGATCCGTGGCACAAGAGCCGCCATCACAAGCGGCGTATCGTCCAGGCGTCCTTTGCCGAGCTGGTGCGCAGCAAGCTGAAGGTCGGCGGGATCTTGCATATGGCCACCGACTGGGAGCCGTATGCCGAATACATGCTGGAAGTGATGAGCGTCGCCCCGGGTTATCGCAACCTGGCCGAAGACGGCAAATGCGTGCCGCGTCCGGCCGAACGCCCGATCACCAAGTTCGAACGCCGTGGCGAACGACTGGGACACGGGGTGTGGGACCTGAAGTTCGAGAAACTGGCCTGAGGCCGATGGCGGTGAAGCGCGTTCCAATCAGCGCCGATCCGCCACCACCCCGATCAATACCAGCACCACCAACAACACCGGCGCCAGGCTGTAGTTGTTGAACTGGCTCAAGCCGCGCACCACCCAGGGCGTGGCGTAGATCAAGGCCGCGCCGCTGCCGATCATGCACAGCAGGGCCAGCAGCGGTACGCGCAAGGCACCGGCAATGCTGCCCAGGCGTTGATCGATCCAACCCTTGATATCCGCGCCAAACAGCACCAGCAGGCAGCCCACCAGCGCCAGGGCGATTTCCGACAGGTTGCTGCGGCTCCAACGCGATACCGTGGCGAGCAGGTCGAGTACCAGGTCCATGGGGTTTCCTTAGGTCAAAAAGTATTGCAGCAGGTCGTTGAGAAACAGCTGCCCGCGGTCGGTGGCCGCCAGGCGTGACGGTTCGACCCGCAACAGGCCACTTTGTTCGGCCTCGGCGCGTGCTTCGTTCAAGCTGTCGAGACTAAGCCCGGTACGTTGCGCAAACAAGACGGCGTCAACGCCCTCGGTCAGGCGCAGGGCATTCATCAGGAACTCGAACGGCAGCTCTTCGTTGGCCAGGGCTTTCTCCCCGGCCTGGAAGGCCTTGGCCGGGTTCAGGTAGTCCTTCGGCAGGCGGGTTTTCCAGGTCCGGACGATGCGCCCGTCCGGGTGGCTGAGCTTGCCATGGGCACCGGCACCGATACCGATGAAATCACCGAAGCTCCAGTAATTGAGGTTGTGCCGCGCCGCCCGTCCGGGCTGGGCATAGGCCGAAACTTCGTACTGGGCGTAACCGTGCTCGGCCAACAGCGCCTGGCCGGCTTCCTGGATATCCCACAGGGTGTCGTCTTCCGGCAGGGTCGGCGGCTG
Organism: Pseudomonas gingeri; assembly: GCF_013385425.1. Classification (GTDB taxonomy): domain Bacteria; phylum Pseudomonadota; class Gammaproteobacteria; order Pseudomonadales; family Pseudomonadaceae; genus Aquipseudomonas; species Aquipseudomonas gingeri_D. Next base: position 316,064 of record NZ_JACAQA010000009.1, read on the forward strand.
GTTCCAGAACACCGTGTTCGGCTCCAGGGTGAGCTGGTACCAGGACAGGTGCGTGGGCTTCAAGGCAATGGCCTGGCGCAGATCAGCCAGGGCATCTTCCAGGGACTGGTCCGGCAAACCGTGCATCAGGTCCAGGTTGAAGTTGTCGAACCCGGCCTGGCGCGCCATATCCGCCGCCCGCACGGCTTCGCCGCCGGTATGGATGCGGCCGAGGGCCTTGAGCTTGTCTTCCTGGAAACTCTGGATGCCGATGGACAGCCGATTGATGCCCAACTGGCGATAGGCGATGAATTTTTCCTGTTCGAAGGTCCCGGGGTTGGCTTCCAGGGTGATTTCGATATCGCCGGCAAACGGAATACGCGCCTCGACGCCCTTGAGCAAACGCCCCAGCGCCGGGGCGCTGAACAGGCTGGGCGTGCCGCCACCGAAGAAGATCGAACTCAATTCACGGCCATACACCGCGTGCAGGTCCTGGTCGAGGTCGGCCAGCAGTGCGTCGACATACTCCTCTTCCGGCAGCACCGGGCTGGCGGCATGGGAGTTGAAATCGCAATACGGGCATTTGCGCACGCACCAGGGGATATGGATATACAGCGCCAGGGGCGGCAACTGCGCCATGGCCGCCCGAGGGATTGGCGCGCTGCCGTGGATCAGCGGCGGCGCTACGTGGGGCTGGGTCATTTCAGGCCCAGGCGCTGGCGCAACAGGGCCATGGCGCGGGCGCGGTGGCTGAGCTGGTTTTTCTCGACCGGACCCAGTTCAGCGCTGGAGCAGTCACGCTCCGGCACCCAGAACAGCGGATCGTAGCCAAAACCGTGCTCGCCGCTGGCGGCGGTGAGGATGCGCCCGTGCCACAGGCCTTCGCAGAGAATCGGCAGCGGGTCATCGGCATGCCGCACCAAGGCCAGCACGCAGACGAACTGCGCGCCGCGCTCGGCGGTGGGGACGTCCTTCAGGGCCTCGAGCAGCTTGGCGTTGTTCGCCGCATCGCCCTGGCCATCGGCATAGCGGGCCGAATAGATACCCGGCGCGCCACCGAGGAAGTCCACTGCCAGCCCGGAATCGTCGGCCAGCGCCGGCAGGCCGGAAATGCGTGACGCATTACGGGCTTTCAGGATGGCGTTTTCGACGAACGACAAGCCGGTTTCTTCCGGCTCGACGCTGCTGAACTCACCGATCGAGCGCAGTTGCACCGACCCACCGAGCATGGCCTGGAGTTCTTTGAGTTTGCCGGCGTTGTGGCTGGCCAGTACCAGTTGGCTGAAGTTCATCATTCGCCTGGGAAAAGTTCCTGATTGAAGCTGAAAGTGTGGGCATCACCGCCGGCGGTGACGGTGATTTCGAAGATGCGGTTTTCCTGCTGCGGTACCGGGTATTGCGCCAGGTAGTAGACGGCGCCCTGCTCGGTAATCTGCTTGAAGTTCAGTGTGACGCTCTTGCCGGTCAGGTCCTTCACATTGCCGCTGACCTGGGCGACCAGCGGTTTGCCGGCCTTGGCCACCGAGATGTTGATCACACCCTGGTCCTTGCTGCGTACCAACTCCGCACGCTGGGCAGTGTCCGGTTGAATATAGGTAGAGTTGAAGGTGTTGTAGTGCACGGTGAGGTCACCGAAGACTTCCTGGCGCTCGCTCTTGATGGCATCGGCGGCCATGGCCGTGACGCCGAAGCAGGCCGCCACCAGAAACACAATTGAACGCAGCATGATCATTCTCCTCGAGGCAGTGCGGTTTATACCGCGATCTGGTGATCGCTGAGACCTGGGCTGCTGACGCGATAAATGCCGATCTCACCTAATAGATTAGGCCATAGCTTACTGGCCCACCCATGGCGGTGCTGTTGATCCACGGCAAGCCGGTTGATCACCTTGGCGGTCCGCTCGCGGCACAGTGCCTCGAAGTCCTCGAAGGTGCAGAAGTGGATGTTCGGCGTGTTGTACCAGGTGTACGGGAGGAATTCCGAAACCGGCATCCGACCCTTGCTCGCCAGGTACCAGCGGCAGCGCCAGTGACCGAAGTTGGGGAAGGTGATGATGCACTGGCGCCCGACCCGGAGCATTTCGTCGAGGATCTTGTCCGGGTAGTGCACGGCTTGCAGGGCCTGGGTCATGACCACGATATCGAAGCTGTTGCTGGCAAAGTTGCCGAGGCCCTTGTCCAGGTCCTGCTCGATGACGTTGATGCCCTTGGCCACGCAGGTGGCGATGTTCTCCGGGTCGTTTTCCAGGCCGTAGCCGGTGACCTGCTTGTTGTCCCGCAGCCAGGCCAGCAGTTCGCCGTCGCCGCAGCCGAGGTCGAGCACGCGGCTGCCGGCGGGGATCCAGTCTTGGATGATTTCCAGGTCGGCTCTCATGGCGTCCTCACAGCGTAATTCGGTTCATGTAGTTGCCGAACGCCTGCAGGTAACGCGGGATCGGGATCAGGAAGGCGTCATGGCCTTGTGGTGCGTCGATTTCCAGGTAGCAGACGTCCTTGCGCGCGGCCATCAGTGCATCGACGATTTCCCGCGAGCGGGCCGGCGAAAAACGCCAGTCGGTGGTGAAGGACATCACGCAGAAGCGGGCCGTGGCACCGGCGAAGGTTCGCGCCAGGTCATCGTTGAAGTTGGCTGCCGGGTCGAAGTAGTCCAGGGCCTTGGTCATCAACAGGTAGGTGTTGGCGTCAAAACGCCCGGAAAACTCCTCGCCCTGGTAACGCAGGTAGCTCTCGACCTGGAACTCCACGCTGTGGAAGTCGTAGTTGAGCTTTTCGCTCTTGAGGCCGCGGCCGAATTTCTCGCCCATGGAGTCATCGGACAGGTAGGTGATGTGCCCGACCATGCGCGCCAGCATCAGGCCACGCTTGGGGATCACGCCTTTTTCCTGGAACGAGCCGCCGTGGAATTCCGGATCGGTGAGGATTGCCTGGCGCGCCACTTCGTTGAAGGCGATGTTCTGCGCCGACAATTTGGGGGCCGAGGCGATGGCGACGCAATGGCGTACGCGATCGGGGAAGGTGATGCTCCATTGCATGGCCTGCATGCCGCCCAGGCTGCCGCCGATCACCGCGGCCCATTGGCCGATGCCCAGGCGGTCGGCGAGGTGGGCCTGGCTGTGGACCCAGTCTTCCACGGTCAGCACCGGGAAATCGGCGCCGAAGGGGCGGCCGGTCTCGGGGTTGATGCTGCTCGGGCCGGTGGAGCCGTTGCAGCCGCCAAGGTTGTTCAGGCTGACGACAAAGAACTTGTTGGTGTCGATGGGCTTGCCGGGGCCGATGCAGCTGTCCCACCAGCCGGGCTTGCGCTCGTCGGGGCTGTGGAAACCGGCGGCGTGGTGATGGCCGGAAAGGGCATGGCAGATCAGTACGGCGTTGCTCGCCGCGGGATTGAGGGTGCCGTAGGTTTCGTAGATCAGGTCGTAGGCCGGCAGGGAACGGCCGCAGGCCAGGGCCAGGGGCTCGCTGAAATGTGCTGTTTGCGGCACGACCAGCCCGACGGAATCGTGGGGAAAGACAGTGGACATCGACCCTGCTCACGCTTGAATGAGGCGTAAGTCTAATGAGCGGGGGGAGCAGCGGCAAGCGCCGCTCCCACAGTTGATCAGATCAAGCGGAACAGCACTTCCGGCATGCCGCTCATGACCGCCAGCGGCGGAATCACATAGCTCTGGATCAACTGGATCACCAGGAACGCCAGGATCGGCGAGATATCCAGGCCACCCAGGTTCGGCACGATCTTGCGGAACGGCGCCAGGGCCGGTTCGCTGATCTGGAATACCAGCTCGGCCGCCGGGCTATGGCTGCCGGGCGCGACCCAGGAGAGGATCACGCTGATGATCATGGCGAAGAAGAACACCTTGAGGAACAGCGAGGTGATGCCGATGACCGCCCAGATCAGCAGGTAGGCGATATTGCCGGTGACGCCGTAGCTGAGCAGCAGGATCACCGCCATCAGCAGCATCTGCACGACAATCGCCAGCACCAGCGAGGACATGTCCAGGCCGAACAGGCTTGGAATGATCCGGCGCAGGGGCTTGAGCAGGGGTTGCGTGGCTTTCACGGTGAACTGGCAGAGCGGGTTGTAGAAGTTGGCCCGGACCAGTTGCAGGATGAAACGCAGCAGGATCACCAACAGATACAGGCTGCCCAGGGTTTGAATGACAAAAATGGCAGCGCTATTGAATGCAAACATTAAGGGTTCCCTCGAGGATTACTGACCGAGTTGCTCGGCCATTTCGGCCGAACGGTGGGCGGCGGCGCCAAGCGCCTTTTCTACCAGGGCTTCGAAGCCGCCGGCCTGGAACGTCTTGATCGCGGCTTCCGTGGTGCCGGCCGGCGAGGTCACGCGACGGCGCAGCTCGGCGGCCTCGACGTCACTGGAGACGGCCATATGGGCGGCACCCAGGGCGGTCTTCAGGGTCAGTTGGCTGGCGATGTCACGGGGCAGGCCGAGTTTCTCGCCGGCGGCGGTCATGGCTTCGATCAGCAGGAAGAAGTACGCCGGGCCGCTGCCGGACACAGCGGTCACCGCGTCCAGTTGCTGTTCTTCGTCCAGCCAGAAGGCACTGCCGACGGCCGACAGCAGGGTTTGCGCCTGTTGGCGCTGTTCGGCGGACACCTGCGCAGTGGCGAACAGGCCGCTGACGCCCTGGCGCAGCAGCGCCGGGGTGTTCGGCATGCAGCGCACGATCGGCTGCTCGCCCAGCCAGCGGTTCATGCTCGCGCAGGTGATACCGGCGGCAATCGACACCACCAGTTGATGGGGCTTCAGGCTGGGACGCAAGGCTTCGCACACGGCCTTCATGGCTTGCGGCTTGACCGCCAGCACCACCACATCCGCGCCGAGGATGGCCTCGGCGTTGTCGGCAAACACTTCAATACCGTGTTCGGCCTGGACCCGGGCGCGGGTCTCGGCACCGGGATCGCTGGCGCGAATCAGCGCGGCGTCCAGGCCCTCGGCACGCAGGCCGCCGATCAGGCTGGCCGCCATGTTGCCGGCGCCGATGAAAGTGATTCGATTCTTGCTCATGACGGATCCTTAAGACGAGTGTGTGAGGCCATGTCAGGCCTGGCCATAATCGCGGGCGCCAAACAGCGCGGTACCGATCCGCACCCAGGTGGCGCCTTGGGCAATGGCCGACTCGAGATCGTGGCTCATGCCCATGGAAAGTGTGTCGAGCGGCAGGTTGAGGCTGTCTTGCAAAGTCCGCACGGTGGCGAACGCGGCGTCTTGTTCGGCACGCTCTTCGGTCGGTTCGGGGATCGCCATCAGCCCGCGCAGCTTCAGGTTCGGCAAGGCGCTGATGGCCGCGGCCAGGGCCGGCAGGTCGGCCGGGGTGCAGCCGGACTTGCTGGCCTCGCCGCTGACATTGACCTGGATGCAGATATTCAACGGCGCCAGGTCAGCCGGGCGCTGTTCGGACAGGCGTTGTGCGATTTTCAGGCGATCCACGGAGTGCACCCAATCGAAATGCTCGGCGATGGCGCGAGTCTTGTTCGATTGAATGGGGCCGATGAAGTGCCAGCACAAGGGCAGGTCGGTCAATTCGGCCTGTTTGCCCAGGGCTTCCTGCAGGTAATTCTCGCCGAAGTCCCGCAGGCCCGCGGCATGGGCTTCGCGCACGGCGGCGGCGGGCTTGGTCTTGCTCACGGCGAGCAGGCCGATGCTGGCGCTGTCGCGGCCGGCGGCCTGTGCGGCGGCAGCGATGCGGGCTGCAACGGTGGTGATGTTGTCTGCTATCGTGGTCATTCAAATTCGCCAGCAGGTCAAAAGTCTGCGGCATTCTACCTGTATTGGGGAGCCTCATGGATATCACCGAGCTGCTGGCCTTTAGCGCCAAACAGGGCGCGTCGGACTTGCACCTCTCGGCGGGCCTGCCGCCGATGATCCGGGTCGACGGCGATGTACGGCGGATCAACCTGCCGGCGCTGGACCACAAGCAGGTCCACGACCTGATCTACGACATCATGAACGACCGCCAGCGCAAGGACTACGAGGAGTTCCTGGAGACCGACTTCTCCTTCGAAGTGCCGGGCGTGGCGCGCTTCCGGGTCAACGCCTTCAACCACAACCGCGGGTCGGGCGCGGTGTTCCGCACCATTCCCTCGAAAGTCCTGACCATGAGCGACCTGGGCATGGGCGAGGTGTTCCGCAAGATCACCGAGGTGCCGCGCGGGCTGGTGCTGGTGACCGGGCCGACCGGTTCGGGCAAGTCGACCACCCTGGCGGCGATGATCGACCACCTGAACAACAACAAGCATCACCATATCCTGACCATCGAGGACCCGATCGAATTTGTCCACGAGTCGAAGAAATGCCTGGTCAACCAGCGTGAAGTGCACCGCGACACCCAGAGTTTCTCCGCGGCCCTGCGTTCGGCCCTGCGGGAGGACCCGGACGTGATCCTGGTGGGCGAGATGCGCGACCTGGAAACCATCCGCCTGGCGCTGACCGCCGCGGAAACCGGTCACCTGGTGTTCGGCACGCTGCACACCACCTCGGCGGCCAAGACCATCGACCGGGTGGTCGACGTGTTTCCGGCGCAGGAGAAGTCGATGGTTCGCTCGATGCTCTCCGAATCCCTGCAGGCGGTGATTTCCCAGAGCCTGCTGAAGAAGGTCGGCGGCGGGCGTATCGCCGCCCACGAGATCATGCTCGGTACCCCGGCGATCCGGAACCTGATCCGCGAGGACAAGGTGGCGCAGATGTACTCCTCGATCCAGACCGGCGGTTCGCTGGGCATGCAGACCCTGGACATGTGCCTCAAGGAACTGCTGACCAAGGGCCTGATCACCCGCGACAATGCCCGGGAGAAGGCGAAGATCCCGGACAACTTCTGACGCGAACCCCCGTGAGCTTCTACGCTGTCACACAGGTGTGTGCCTGATTCGCCGCGGAGAAGCCATGGAGTTCGAGAAACTGCTGCGCCTGATGGTCGAGAAGGGCGCTTCCGACCTGTTTATCACCCCGGGCCTGCCGCCGTCGCTCAAGGTCAACGGCCAGATCCTGCCGGTGACCCGCGCCCCGCTGACCCAGGAACAGACCCAGGACGCGGTGTTCGGCCTGATGACCGAGCGTCAGAAGCTCGACTTTACCCACCTGCACGAATGCAATTTCGCCATCCACCCCAAGGGCGTGGGGCGTTTTCGTGTCAGCGCGTTTTACCAGCGCAGCCAACCGGGCATGGTGTTGCGGCGCATCGAGACGCGGATTCCCGAGCTGGCCACGCTGAAGCTGCCGCCGATCATCGAGCAATTGGCACTGCTCAAGCGCGGGCTGGTGATGCTGGTCGGGGCCACCGGCACCGGCAAGTCGACCACCCTGGCAGCGATGATCGGCCACCGCAACCAGCAGGGCAGCGGCCATATCGTCACGGTCGAGGACCCCATCGAGTTCGTTCATGAGCACCAGAACTGCATCATTACCCAGCGCGAAGTGGGGATCGACACCGATTCCTACGAGGTGGCGCTGAAAAACACCCTGCGCCAGGCCCCGGACCTGATCATGATCGGCGAAGTGCGCACCCGGGAGACCATGGGCCATGCCCTGGCGTTCGCGGAAACCGGGCACCTGTGCCTGGCGACCCTGCATGCGCCGAATGCCGACCAGGCGCTGGAGCGGATCATCAACTTCTTTCCCGTGGACCGGCACCCGCAGATCTGGATGGAGCTGTCCCTCAACCTGCGGGCGATTGTCGCCCAGCAGTTGATTCCAACCCGGGATGGCCAGGGACGGCGGGCGGTGGTGGAAGTGCTGCTGAATACGCCGCTGATGGCCGACCTGATTCGCAAGGGCGAGATCAAGGAGCTCAAGGCGTTGATGAAACGCTCGACCGAACAGGGGATGCAGACCTTGGACCAGGCGTTGTATGCATTGCATCAGGAGGGGGTGATCAGCTACCGCGATGCATTGGCGTATGCGGATTCAGCCAATGACTTGCGGCTGATGATCAAGTTGGAGAAGGGGACGGGTGGTGCGGGGGCGGATAGCTTGAGCCTGGGGCCGGCCTAGGAGCTTTGTGGTGGCTGTTCTGACGCCTTCGCGGCGGTGCGGCGACCCGACAAGCCCTGCTCCTACAGTACGTCGTCGTTCACCGATTTTGTAAACGACGCAACACTGTAGGAGCAGGGCTTGCCCGCGAAGAGGCCCTCGAGAGCGCCAAAAACTTCACAGGCGCACCACGAATCCAATCAGCGCTGCACAACCCGCATATGGTTCTGCTCTTTCGGGATCACGCGCTTGGCAATCACGTAATGGCTGTCCCAGTACGGCTTCTTCAGCGTGTCGATGGTCACCGACTTGCCGCGACGCGGTGCGTGGATAAACCGATCGTTGCCCAGGTAGATGGCCACGTGGTTGACCTTGCGGCTCTTGAGGGTGAAGAACAGCAGGTCGCCCGGCTTGAGGTCCTTGCGCGCGACTTTCTGCCCGTGGCCGGCGGCCATGGCATTGGACGTGCGCGGCAGATCACTGGCCGCTACGCCGTTGAAGGCATACTTGACCAGGCCGCTGCAGTCGAAGCCCTTGCTCGGGCTGCTGCCGCCCCAGCGATACGGGGTCCCCAGCACATTCACCGCACGGCTGAGCACGGCGCTGCTCTGCTTGGCGTTCGGTGCGGCCGGATTGATGGCCACCACGCTATCATGGCGGGCTTTGCCATGGCTGCCGTGCTTGCCAGGGCGCTTGACCACAGGGGCGGTCAGATCGGTAGCATGGGCAACGGTAGCCGGTGATTTGGCAGTGTGACCGTTGACGGAAGGAAGACGTTGCTCACGGTTGGTGGCGTGGGCGGCCAGTGGCATTAATAGGCAGATGGTTAGCCATGTCTTGAAAAATGGTCGCATTAGGCAAGGCTCTAAATAGGTAATCGCGCAACTTTATAACAGCTTTTTGGTCACTTCTGGGCCCGTTTGTCGAATCAATACAGGGGTTTAAAGTGGCCTGCGGCTGTGAAATCCGACCCACGAGTCACGTGAAAGTCAGGCCCCACAAGGCTTTCAGCGATTTTTGGTAAGGGTTTGTTACATGTTTTGAGACAGTAAAAAAGTCACACGGTTTTACGAAATATTTATCTATCGAGCTCGGAGAAGGCGTTGATGAACACCTATCGGCAGGACGGCACACCGGCGAATACCCACAATGTTTTACTCGGGTATTTGCTGTGGATTTTTGGTTTTACCGGTTCTCACCGCTTCTATTACGGCAAGCCGGTTACCGGGACGATCTGGTTTTTTACCTTCGGGTTGCTGGGGATCGGTTGGTTGATCGACCTGTTCCTGATTCCGGGCATGGACCGCGAGGCGGATCTGCGTTTTACCGCCGGGCCGCTGGATTACAACGTTGCCTGGTTGCTGCTGACGTTCCTGGGTTTGTTCGGTATTCACCGGATGTACCAGGGCAAATGGCTGACCGGGCTGCTTTATCTGCTGACGGGCGGGTTGCTGGGGCTTGGCGTGCTGTATGACTTCTGGACACTGAATGACCAGGTGTCGCTGAGGAACAGCGGGCGGGGTTGAGGTCGAATCCCTTTTCTCTGGGAGTTTTTGGTGACCTCAAGGGCCTCTTCGCGGGTAAGCCCTGCTCCTACAGTCTTCGTCGAATATCAATCTGGTGTACGACATAAATCTGTAGGAGCAGGGCTTGCCCGCGAAGGCGGTTTTAAGGACGCTAAAAGCTTCGCGGCGGTGCGGCGATCCGACAAGCACCGCTCCCACAAATACTGGATCACGCCTGGTGTGTGATCCGCCCATCCATCAGCGTATAACGCACCGCTCCCGGCAACGCATGGCCGAGGAACGGGCAGTTCTCGCCCTTGGACAACCAGTGCTCACCGGCCACGGTCGAGGTGCTCGGATCGAACAGCACCAGATCCGCCGCCGCCCCCACCGCCAGCTTGCCCGCCGGCAGGCGCAAAGCCTCGGCAGGGCCGGCGCTCAGGCGCTTCAGCAAGGTCGGCAGGTCCAGCAGGCCATCTTCCACCAGGGTCAACGCCAGCGGCAGCAACAGCTCGACGCTGCTGATGCCCGGCTCGGTCTCGCCGAACGGCGCCAGCTTGGCATCGCGCTCATGGGGCTGGTGATGGCTGGAGATGGCGCTCACCACCCCGGATTTCACCGCAGCGCGCAAACCGTCGCGGTCGGCGCGGGTGCGCAGCGGCGGTTGCACGTGGTAAAGGCTGGAGAAGTCGATCAGCGCTTCGTCAGTCAGGATCAACTGGTACAAGGCCACATCGGCGGTCACCGGCAAGCCACGGGCCTGGGCCTGGGCGATCAGGGCCACGCCGCGCGCACTGGTCAGCTGGCTGAAGTGCGCGCGCACGCCGCTCTGCTCCACCAGCAGCAGGTCCCGGGCCAGGGCCACGGTCTCGGCGGTTTCCGGAATCCCCGACAAGCCGAGGAAGCTGGCGGTCGGGCCTTCATGGGCCAGGCCGCCATGGGCCAGGTCATGGTCCTGGGAGTGGAAAATCACCGTCAGGTCGAACGTCGCCGCATATTCCAGCGCCCGGCACAGGGTGCGGGTGTTGCGGAAGCTCTCCAGGCCGTTGCCGAACGCCACGCAGCCGGCATCGCGCAAGGCCACCAGCTCGGCCAACTGTTCGCCTTCCAGGCCTTTGCTCAGGGCACCAATAGGAAACACCTTGGTGTTGCCGGCTTCGCGGGCACGGTCGAGGATCAGTTCGGCCACCGCCGAGGTGTCCAGCACCGGTTTGGTCTTGGGCGGGCAGCACAGGCTGGTGACGCCGCCGGCTGCGGCCGCGCGGGTTTCGCTGGCGATATTGCCCTTGCGGCTGTAGCCCGGCTCGCGCAGGGAGACGTTCAGGTCCACCAGCCCGGGAGCGGCCACCAGGCCTTTGGCATCGATGACGTCGACTGCGGCGAAACCCGCCGGGGCGGCGCCGATGGCAATCAGCTTGCCGGCTTCCAGGTGCAGGTCGGTCACTTGATCCAGGCCGCTGCTCGGGTCGATGACGCGGGCGCCGAGTATGCTCAGTTTCACTTGGCCTTCTCCTGGTCGAATTGGCGCTGGGCAGTCTGCCCGCTCATGGCCATGGACAGCACGGCCATGCGTATGGCGATGCCGTAGGTGACTTGGTTGAGGATCACCGAATGGGGGCCGTCGGCCACCGCCGATTCGATTTCCACGCCACGGTTGATCGGGCCCGGGTGCATGACGATGCAATCCGGCTTGGCGCCGGCCAGGCGCGCGGTGGTCAGGCCGAACAGGCGGTAGAACTCGCCTTCGCTGGGCAGCAGGCCGCCGGTCATGCGTTCACGCTGCAGGCGCAGCATGATCACCACGTCGACGTCCTTCAGGCCTTCGGCCAGGTCGGTGTAGACCTTCACCCCGTATTGCTCGATGCCGATCGGCAGCAAGGTTTTCGGCGCGATCACGCGGATATCCGGGCAACCGAGGGCCTTGAGCGCCAGCATGTTCGAACGGGCCACCCGCGAGTGCAGGATGTCGCCGACGATGGCCACCGAGAGGTTTTCGAAGCCGCCCTTGTGCCGACGGATGGTCAGCATGTCGAGCATGCCCTGGGTCGGGTGCGCGTGGCGGCCGTCGCCGCCGTTGATGACCGCCACCTGGGGGCAGACGTGTTCGGCGATGAAATGCGCGGCGCCGGACTCGCCGTGACGCACGACGAACATATCGGCGGCCATGGCCTCGAGGTTGCGCAGGGTGTCGAGCAGGGTTTCACCCTTGCTCGCCGAGGACGTGGACACGTTCAGGGTGATCACGTCCGCCGACAGCCGTTGGGCGGCCATTTCAAAGGTGGTGCGGGTACGGGTGGAGTTCTCGAAGAACACGTTGCACACGGTCTTGCCGCGCAGCAGCGGGACTTTCTTTACCGCCCGGGCGCCGACTTCGAGGAAGGAGTCGGCGGTATCGAGGATTTCGGTCAACAGCTCGCGGCGCAGGCCGTCGAGCGAGAGGAAGTGGCGTAGCTGGCCCTGATCATTGAGCTGCAGCGGGCGCTTGGCGTCTAGAGGCGTCATCGCAAGGGACTCTTTAAAGGGCGAGGTCTTGAAGTTCAAGTTGGAGCGGCGCGGGGCCGGACAATTTTACCCGTTCCGTGGGAGCCAGCGACAGTGTTGCACCGACCACATCGGGACGGATCGGCAGTTCGGCGGCATCAAGGTCCAGCAGGCTGACCAGCGTCACGCTGGCCGGGCGGCCGTAGTCGAAGAGTTCGTTGAGGGCCGCGCGGACGGTCCGGCCGCTCATCAGCACGTCGTCGATCAGCACCAGGTGCTGGCCTTCGATCTCGAACGGCAGCTCGGACGGGCGCACCTGCGGGTGCAGGCCGTTCTGGCTGAAGTCGTCGCGGTAGAAGGACACATCCAGGGTGCCCAGGGGCGATGTGCTATCCAGGGCCTTGAGCAGCGCCTGGGCCACCCACACGCCGCCGGTACGAATACCGATAAAGCGCGGTTCGACAATGGCGCGCTTGCTCAGGTGGGCGTTGAGATCGACGGCCATCTGGCTGATCAGGTCGGCGGGATTGGGCAGGCTCATGGTTGCTCCTTCAAGGGCCCTTGCGGGGGATCAAGGCGAGGGTAAGAGGTTCGGGCAGCGCCGCTGTTCAGGACTCGGCAGGTGTCGGGTGTTCTTCGATCCAGCTTTGCAGCAGCAGCTTGGCGGCGATGGCGTCCACCGGGTTGTCGCGATAGGTGCCTTTCTGGCCGCCACGGGCCATGCGTTCGCCCTTGGCTTCGAAAGTGGTCAGGCGTTCGTCCTGGGTGAAGAACGGCAGGTTGTAGCGCCCGTTGAGCCGGCGGGCGAATTTCTCCGCACGGGCGCACATGTCGCTGGGGGTGCCGTCCATGTTCAGCGGCAGGCCGACCACCACGGCGTCGGGTTTCCATTCCTTGATCAGGGCTTCGACCTGGTTCCAGTCGGGAATCCCGTTTTGCGCCTTCAGGGTGCAGAGCTCACGGGCCTGGCCGGTGATCATCTGGCCGACGGCGACGCCGATCTGTTTGGTGCCGTAGTCGAAACCCAGCAGCAGGCGGATGGCGGCCATCAGGCGTGGCCCGCCTGGCTGGTGAGCAGGCTGAGGTTGATCCCCAGGTGCGCGGCGGCGGCGGCGAGGCGGGCGTCGCTGTCGGTTTCGAAGAGAATGTCCGGGGAGAACGGGCAGGTCAGCCAGGCGTTGTCGGCCAGTTCCGCTTCCAGTTGCCCGGCTTCCCAACCGGCGTAGCCGAGGGCGATCAGGCTGCGGGATGGGCCTTCACCGTCGGCAATGGCGAACAGCACATCCTGGGACGTGGACAGCGCCAGGCCTTCCAGTTCGACGGTGGCCTGGTAGGTCTGGCCGATGGGGTGCAGGACAAACCCGCGGTCGGTCTGCACCGGACCGCCGGTATAGATCGGCACATGCTGGCAGAGGGCTGGCGGCTCGATGTCCGGGCGCAGTTGCTCGAGGATATCGGCCAGGCTCAGCGCTTGCGGGCGGTTGATCACCAGCCCCATGGCACCGTTCGCGCTGTGCTCGACGATATAGGTCACCGTCTGCGCGAAATTCGGGTCGGCCATATGCGGCATGGCGATCAGGAAATGATGCTTGAGGTACGTCGGGGTGAGGTTTTTCATGAGCCCTAGTGTGGCCGTGGGCGGGCGACCTGACAAGCGGTGTAGGCGCGATTCAGTTGCTGGAAAGCTTGTCGCCCCGGGAAAAACGCCAGGTGCGGATGATCTCCAGGCGGTCGATGTCCGACAGATCGCCGGTAAAGGGCGCGAACGGTGCCGCCAGGCGCACGATCCGCTGCGCCGCCTGGTCCAGCAGCGGCTGCCCGGAGGATTCCAGCACCAGCACTTCATACAGCGAGCCGTCGCGGTTGATCGAGACCATCAGCCGCAAATTGCCGTAGATCTGCTGGCGACGTGCTTCTTCGGGGTAATTGAGGTTGCCGATGCGCTCGACCTTCTTGCGCCAGTCATCCTTGTACCAGGCGCCCTTGTCGCGCATGGTCGAGGCCGCGCTCAAGCGATGAATCCGCGGGCGCTTGGCATACAACTGTTGTTCCTTGGCCAGTTCCGCTTCAAGGCTGGCGATGTCGCTGCTCAACTGCGAGCTGTCGAAGGTCGGTGCCGGTTGCTGGGGCGCCGCCTCGGTCTTGACCTGCTCATGCTTGATCACGGCTTTCTTCGGCTTCGGCGCCACCGTGGTGACCACCGCCTTCGGTGCCGCTTCGGTTACTTCCTGCTTGGTCGGTGGCGGCGGGGTGACCTCATTGATGCTGTTGTCCTGGAACGGCGCGACCTCGGTGGTCTTGGGTATCGCCTTTTTATCCAGGGTGCCGCTGCCTTCCTGGTTGTCCTGGGCGAGGAAATCAGCCTTTTCCGGCGGTTTCACGCTCTTGAAGGTGGACAGGGTGATTTCCAGGGTCTTGCTGATCTGCTTGGGCTCGACGACGCTGAAGCCCACACCGAGCAGCAGCGCCAGGTGGATCAGCGCCGCGAGGAAAAGCGTGAAGCCAAGCCGATCCGCCGGGCGTACGCCGGGGCGGGAAAGTTCGGGAGGCAGATCGGCGGGAAGCGTCATGACCAGGAAACCAACATCGCATGTATCGAAAGCGCGGAATGATAACGCAATGTTGGTTTTTTCTCGGCTGTTCTACATCAACGGGCTTGCAGCTTGCGCTCAATGGCATCCATCAGCAGGCCGCCGATGTCGGTGCCGAAGGCGTTGTCGATCTCGCGGATGCAGGTCGGGCTGGTGACGTTGATTTCCGTCAGATGCTCGCCGATCACGTCCAGGCCGACAAACAACAGGCCTTTTTCCCGCAAGGTCGGGCCGACCTGGGCGGCGATCCAGCGGTCGCGGTCGGTCAGCGGACGGGCTTCGCCGCGACCGCCGGCGGCCAGGTTGCCACGGGTTTCACCGGCTGCCGGGATCCGCGCCAGGCAATAGGGCACCGGCTCGCCGTCGACCATCAGGATGCGCTTGTCGCCGTCCTTGATTCCCGGCAGGTAGGCCTGGGCCATGATCTGCTGGCTGCCCAGGGCGGTCAGGGTCTCGAGGATCACCGACAGGTTCGGGTCGCCGACCCGGTGGCGGAAGATCGAAGTACCGCCCATGCCGTCCAGCGGCTTGAGGATCACGTCACCGTGCTTGGCGGCAAACTCGCGCAATACATCGGCGCGACGGCTGACCACGGTGGCCGGGGTGCACTGCGGGAACTGGGTGGCGAAGAGCTTTTCGTTGCAGTCGCGCAGGCTCTGCGGCTTGTTGACCACCAGCACCCCGGCGCGCTCGGCCTGTTCCAGCAGGTAGGTGGAGTAGACGAACTCCATGTCGAAGGGCGGGTCCTTGCGCATCAGGATCACGTCCAGGTCGCTCAGGGCCGTGTCGGTCTCGGCTTCCAGCTCGAACCAGTGCTCGGGGTTGGCGAACACTTTCAGTGGACGCATGCGCCCCCGCGCCACGCCGGCGTCCTGGTACAGGTCCTGCTGTTCCATGTAGAACAGGGTCCAGCCGCGCGCCTGGGCGGCCAGCAACATCGCCAGGGAACTGTCCTTTTTATAGGAAATGTTGGCAATGGGGTCCATGACAATCCCGAGACGAACGCTCATGGGCTATATCCTCTATGGGCCGTGATGGCCGAAATGACTTGAAAAAGTGGCGTCAGAGTGGCGCTACACCGATTCCCGGTCAAGGAAAAACCGCCTGTCCGGGTGGGGCCGGGGGCGGTTGATAGATTGCATCTTGAGACTGTGCTAAAAAGGCTCGCATGCCGCTCGAAGCGCTTACACATCAAGGGCTTCGCGCCTGAAAAGCGCTTAAATGCAGTCAATCGAGTCGCTGTGGCGATGGTAGAGCAGATATGGAACAGCATTCCACAGCCTTGAAAGTGATGGTCATCGACGACTCGAAGACGATTCGTCGCACCGCCGAGACGCTGTTGAAACACGTGGGTTGCGAAGTGATCACGGCCATCGACGGCTTCGATGCCCTGGCCAAGATCGCCGATCACCATCCGGGTATCATCTTCGTCGATATCATGATGCCGCGCCTGGATGGCTACCAGACCTGCGCCCTGATCAAGAACAACCGTGCGTTCAAGTCCACGCCGGTGATCATGCTGTCCTCCAAGGACGGCCTGTTCGACAAGGCCAAGGGGCGTATCGTCGGTTCCGATCAGTTTTTGACCAAGCCGTTCAGCAAGGAAGAACTGCTAGCCGCGATCAAGGCCCATGTGCCGGGGTTCGCGGCGGTAGAACAAGCACATTGACGGTCGGCCGCCTGGCCGCCCGCCTTATAAGCAGTGGGGAACACCATGGCACGTATCCTGATCGTCGATGATTCGCCGACTGAAATGTACAAACTGACCACCATGCTGGAGAAGCACGGTCATGAAGTGCTCAAGGCCGAAAACGGTGCCGACGGCGTGGCCCTGGCCCGCCAGGAAAAGCCCGACGCGGTCCTGATGGACATCGTCATGCCGGGCCTCAATGGCTTCCAGGCCACCCGGCAACTGACCAAAGACAGTGAAACCAGCCATATCCCGGTGATCATCATCACCACCAAGGATCAGGAAACCGACAAGGTCTGGGGCACGCGCCAGGGCGCTCGCGACTACCTGACCAAACCGGTGGAAGAAGACACCCTGATCAAGACCCTGAACAGCGTCCTCGCCGGCTGACGGCCCGCGCCCATGAGCCCGTCGCAGACTGCCTTCCAGCTGCTGCTGGAAATCGACCAGCGCTGTCGCCTGTTGGCGGCCGACCTGCCGTCGCAACAGGCCCGCCAGGACACCTGGAGCGGTATCGGCTTTCGCCTCGGCGAGCACTGGTATGTGGCGCCGATGGGCGAAGTCGGCGAAGTCCTGCATGAGCCGCGTCACACCCTGTTGCCGGGGGTGAAACCCTGGGTCAAGGGCGTGGCCAACCTGCGTGGGCGCCTGCTGCCGATCATGGACCTGTGTGGGTTTTTCGGCCATGAGCTGTCCGCGTTGCGCAAACAGCGGCGGGTACTGGTGGTGGAATACAAGGACGTGTTCGCCGGCCTGATGGTGGACGAAGTGGCCGGTTTGCAGCACTTTCCCCAGGGCGGGCAGCAGGGGCTTTCGGTCCAGCCGCCGGATGCGGCGGTGGCGCCCTTTGTCCAGGGCCGTTTCGAGCGTGAACGCAGTTGGTGGGTGTTCAGCCCGTTTGCCCTGGCGCAGGCGCCGGGGTTTCTGGATGTAGCCTTACAGGCAGGGGCCTGATCGATGACAAACGCTAAAACCGGCAAGCCGTTGGAGGCTTCGCGCAGTCGTTCGCAGATCATCGTGCTGTTTATCGCCCTGATCGTGTTCATCATGCTGTTGTTCGCCAACTTCGCCTACCTGAACACCCAGTCCACCTACGACAAACAATACATCAGCCATGCCGGCGAGCTGCGGGTGCTGTCCCAGCGTATCGCCAAGAACGCCACGGAAGCGGCGTCCGGCAAGGCCGCGGCGTTCAAGCTGCTGAGCGACGCGCGCAACGATTTTGCCCAACGCTGGGGTTACCTGAAAAAAGGCGACCCGGCCACCGGCCTGCCCGCCGCACCGCCCGCCGTGCGTACGGAAATGCACGCCGTGCAGCAGGATTGGGAAAACCTGCTGCGCAACACCGACGCCATCCTTGCCAGCGAACAGACCGTGCTGTCGTTGCATCAGGTGGCCGCGACCCTGGCCGAAACCGTGCCGCAGTTGCAGGTCGAGTACGAAAAGGTCGTGGAGATTCTCCTGCAACGCGGCGCCCCGGCGGCCCAGGTGGCCATGGCCCAGCGCCAGTCGTTGCTGGCCGAGCGGATCCTCGGCGCGGTGAACACGGTGCTGGCCGGCGACGAAACCTCGTCCCAGGCCGCCGACGCCTTCGGTCGCGATGCCGCGCGTTTCGGCCAGGTGCTCAACGGCATGCTCCAGGGCAACGCGACCCTGAAAATCACCCAGGTCGAAGACAAGGACGCCCGCGCCCGTCTGGGGGATATCGCCGAACTGTTCGAATTCGTCTCAGGCTCCGTGGATGAAATCCTCGAAACCTCACCGCAGCTGTTCCAGGTTCGCGAGTCGGCCGGGAATATCTTCAGCCTGTCGCAAACCCTGCTGGACGAAGCCTCGCACCTGGCCAACGGTTTTGAAAACCTTGCCGGCGAACGCTCCCTTGATACCATCGGCGGTTATGTCCTCGGCCTGCTGGCCCTGGCCTCGATCATCCTGATCGGCCTGGTGATGGTCCGCGAGACCAATCGCCAGTTGCACGAGACCGCCGAAAAGAACGAGCGCAACCAGCACGCGATCATGCGCCTGCTGGATGAAATCGAAGACCTGGCCGACGGCGACCTGACCGTGACCGCTTCCGTCACGGAAGACTTCACCGGGACCATTGCCGACTCCATCAACTATTCCGTCGACCAGCTGCGGGATCTGGTGGCCACCATCAACCTCACTGCCGGCCAGGTCGCCGCCGCCGTGCAGGAAACCCAGGCCACCGCCATGCAACTGGCCGAGGCCTCCGAGCACCAGGCCCAGCAGATTTCCGAAGCGTCCACCGCCATCAGCGATATGGCCGAGTCCATCGACCAGGTCTCGGCCAACGCCGCCGAATCGTCGGCGGTGGCCGAGCGTTCGGTGGAGATCGCCAACAAGGGCAACGAGGTGGTGCACAACACCATCCACGGCATGGACAATATTCGCGAACAGATCCAGGACACCGCCAAGCGGATCAAGCGCCTGGGCGAGTCTTCCCAGGAAATCGGCGATATCGTCAGCCTGATCGACGACATTGCCGACCAGACCAACATCCTCGCCCTCAATGCGGCGATCCAGGCCTCCATGGCCGGCGATGCCGGGCGCGGTTTCGCGGTGGTGGCCGATGAGGTCCAGCGCCTGGCGGAGCGTTCGTCGGCGGCGACCCGGCAGATCGAAACCCTGGTGCGGGCGATCCAGACCGACACCAACGAGGCGGTGATCTCCATGGAGCAGACCACTACCGAAGTGGTGCGCGGTGCCCGCCTGGCCCAGGATGCCGGGGTGGCCCTGGAAGAGATCGAAGGGGTATCGAAGACCCTGGCGGCCTTGATCCAGAGCATTTCCAACGCGGCCCAGCAACAGACCACGTCGGCGGGACAGATCTCGCTGACCATGAACGTGATCCAGCAGATCACCACCCAGACCTCGTCGGGCTCGACCGCCACCGCCGACAGCATCGGCAACCTGGCGAAAATGGCCAGCCAGCTGCGGCGCTCGGTCTCCGGCTTTACCCTGCCTGCTGCGCAAGATGCGCGTGAAACCCGTTAGTGGAGTCGTCATGAGCGATCAGCACGACTATGTGGCCCTCGAATGGGTCAAGGGCGAAATCGCCGATACCCTGAAGCAGGCGCGCCAGGCCCTGGATGCGTTTGATGAGCCGACGCATTCGGCTCTGGACATCGCCGAATGCCTGGAATGCATTCACCAGGTCCATGGCAGCTTGCAGATGGTCGAGTTCTACGGCGCGGCCCTGCTCGCCGAGGAAACCGAAGCCCTGGCCCTGGCCGTACAGCAAGGGCGGGTGGTCGATCTGCCGGAAGCGCTGAAGTTGCTGCGCCAGGCCCTGGGGCAGATGCCGTTGTATCTGGACCGGGTCCACAGTGCCCGCCGCGATCTGCCATTGGTGGTGCTGCCGCTGCTCAATGACCTGCGCAGTGCCCGGGGCGAAAGCCTGCTGTCGGAAACCAGCCTGTTCAGCCCGACCTTGCCGGAGTTGCCGCCCCTGGACGAGGCGACCCTCGCCGAACTGACCCCGGCGGAACTGCCGGCCTTGTTGCGCAAGTTGCGGCAGATGCTGCAGACCGCGCTGGTCGGTTTGCTACGTGAACAGGACGACGAAACCAACCTCGGCTATATGGCCAAGGTCTTTGCCCGGCTTGAAATCCTCTGTCTGAATGCACCGTTGGGGGCGCTCTGGCAAGTCGCGTCGGCGCTGGTCGAGGGCATGCTCGCGGGTGTCATCGCCAACAGCCCGGCCCTGCGCAGTCTGCTCAAGGACTCCGACAAGGAACTCAAGCGCCTGCTGGAGCAGGGCATCGCCGGAATCAACCAGCCGGCCCCGGAAGAATTGCTCAAGAGCCTGCTGTTCTATATCGCCAAGGCGCGCCAGCCGACGGCGCAGATGCTCGCCCTTAAAGAACGTTATGGCCTGGATGAAGCCCTGCCCGATACGGCGGTGGTCGACGAGGAGCGGGCGCGTCTGGCAGGCCCCGACCGCGATGCCATGCGTTCGGTGGTCGCGGCGTTGTGCGAGGAACTGGTGCGGTGCAAGGAACGGCTGGACCTGTTCGTGCGCGGCGACCGCCAGCACACCGATGAACTGTCGAGCCTGCTGGCGCCCCTGCGGCAGATCGCCGATACTCTGGCGGTGCTCGGCTTCGGCCAGCCGCGCAAGGTCATCATTGACCAGACGGCGGTGGTTCTAGGCCTGGTCCAGGGCCAGCGCGAGCCGAATGACTCGGTGCTGATGGACGTTGCCGGCGCCTTGCTCTACGTCGAGGCGACCCTGGCCGGGATGATCGGCACCGTGGAGCCGGAAAGCCGTGAAGAAAGCCGCCTGCCGACCACCGACCTGACCCAGATCCACCAGTTGGTGGTCAAGGAATCGCGGATCTGCCTGCAACAGGCCAAGGACCTGATCATCGAGTACATCGATGCCGACTGGGACCGCGAGCGCCTGTTGCCCTTGCCCGAGTTGCTGACCTCGGTCCGTGGCGCCTTGTCGATGATTCCCCTCGGCCGGGCCGCGAGCCTGCTGGAAACCTGTAATCGTTATATCCACGACCATCTGTTGAACGGCCCGCAGCCACCGTCCTGGCAGCAACTCGATCGCCTGGCCGATGCCCTGAGCAGTATCGAGTACTACCTCGAGCGTTTGGGCGAAGACCACGAGGCGCCGGGTGAGCGGGTGCTGGACATGGCCGAGGAAAGCCTCGATGCCCTGGGTTATACGCCTGCCGAGCAGGATGTACCGGTGCTCGAAGATGTCCTGAGCCCTAACGAAGCCCAGGTGATGCAGGACTTGCAGGTGCTGGATAATCCGCAGGTGGTGCAGTCCCTGGCCGATGTCCTGGCCAGCCCCGTGTCCGCCCTCAATCCGCCGGCCCGCCAGGTCCCGGGCAGCCTGCTGCCGCCACCGGGCGACGAAGCTCCGGTGGACGACGAATTACGTGAAGTCTTCCTGGAGGAATGCGCGGAAGTGCTCGATGTGCTGCGCGAATACCTGCCGCGCTGGGCGCTGAATACCGAGAGCAAATCGGCCCTGACCGAGCTGCGTCGCGCCTTCCACACGCTCAAGGGCAGCGGCCGGATGGTCCGGGCGCTGGTGCTGGGCGAGCTGGCCTGGGCGGTGGAAAACCTGCTCAACCGTGTGCTCGAACACAGCGTCGAGGCCGACGCGCCGGTCCACCAGTTGCTCGACGATGTGCTGCAGGTGTTGCCGGAACTGGTCAGCGAGTTTGCCGAACAGGCCCAGCGCCAGCGCGACGATGTCGACCTGCTGGCCGCCCGAGCCCATGAGTTGGCGGGTTCGGCTGCGGACGAAGCCACGCCCGGGGACGTGGGAGAGACCGACGATGAGGCCATCGACCGGCAGTTGCTGGATATTTTCCGCAACGAGGCCGAGACGCATCTGGACAGCCTCAACCACTTTCTCGAAGAGGCCACCGAACACCTGCCGCTGGCCGCCAGCGACGAATTGCAAAGGGCGTTGCACACCCTCAAGGGCAGCGCCTACGTGGCCGGCGTACGGCCGATTGCCGAACTGGCGGCACCGTTTTACCACCTGGTGCGTGAGTTCAAGGCCCACCTGTTGCCACTGGACCTGGATGAAGTCGAGTTGCTGCTGGAGGCCGAGGTCCTGTTGCACCAAGGGTTGAAGCAACTGGCTGACGACCCGCTGGCGGCCATCGACGGCGCCGCGGAGCTGATCCGACGTGCCGAGGCCCTGCTCGCGGCCCGGCTGGAGTCGCTGCTCAGCGTTACCAGCGGCACCAAGCGTGACCCGCAACTGATCAACAACTTTCTGGCCCAGGGCATGGATATCCTGCTGGACGCGGAAAACCTGCTGCTGCGCTGGCAGCAGCACCCCGGCGAGCGTGAGGAGCTCAACAGCCTGCTGGACGAGCTGACCACCCTCGGCCAGGGCGCCCACAGTGCCGACCTGCACCCGGTGGACGAACTCTGCGAAGCCTTGCTCGACCTCTACGGTGCGGTCGAAGAAAGCAGCCTGGCAGTCAGCGAGCGGTTTTTCCATGAGGCGCAGAGTGCCCATGAAGCGCTGATCAACATGTTCGACGAACTGGCCGCCGGCCAGGAAATCAAGGCGCAACCGGAGCGACTGCGGGCCCTGCGCGAGCTGCTCGACGAAGCTCTCGATCCATCCGCCACCGGCCTGATCAAGACTGACGGCAGCCGCGCCCTGAGCATCGCCGAACTGGGCGCCGCCACCGCCGAAGCGAGCCAGGCCCTCGATGAAGTGGACCTCGACGACGAGATCGTGGTGATCTTCCTCGAAGAAGCCGCGGATATCCTCGACAGTGCCGGGCTGGCCTTGCAGCGCTGGCTCGACGATCCGGACAACGCCGCGCCGCTGCTGTCCCTGCAACGGGACCTGCACACCCTCAAGGGCGGCGCGCGCATGGCCGAGATCGGCCCGGTGGGCGATCTGGCCCACGAACTGGAAAATCTCTACGAAGGCCTGGTGGACCGGCGCTTCAACCATTCTCCCGAACTGGCGCTGCTGTTACAGAAAAGCCATGACCGCCTGGCGGTCCTGCTGGACCAGCTTCAAGGGCATCAGCCCCTGGGCGATCCGAGTGCGCTGATCGAGTGCTTGCGCCAGTTTCGCCAGGGCAGCAGCGCACCGCTGGAGGTGAGCGAGGCCGCCGAAGCGCCCACGTCGGTGACCGGCAACGATCCGGAGTTGCTGGAGATCTTCCTCGAAGAGGGGTTCGATATCCTCGAAAGCTCCGGCGCGGCCTTGCTGCGCTGGCAGGCTGAGCCGGCAAATCGCCAGGACGTGGAAACCCTGCTGCGTGACCTGCACACCCTCAAGGGCAGCGCGCGCATGGTGGAAATCGTGCCGATCGGCGACCTGGCCCACGAGCTGGAGTTTCTTTACGAAGGGCTGTCGGCCGGGCTGCTGCAACCGGGTCCGGAGCTGTTCGGCTTGTTGCAGGCCGGCCATGACCGGCTGGCGCATATGCTCGATGCGGTGCGCGCCGAACAGCCGGTGCTGCCCGCCGATGCGCTGATCCAGGATATCCAGGCGTTTGGCCGGCAGTCGCCGGTCAATCTGCCGGTCGCGACCCCGGTTGTCGCGCCGGCAGCACCCAAGCCCGAGGCCCCGACGGTCGCCGAGGCCGAGCGGGCGGCCCAGGATATGGTCAAGGTTTCGGCGGATGTGCTCGAAGACCTGGTCAACCTGGCGGGTGAAACCTCGATCTTCCGTGGCCGTATCGAGCAGCAGGTCAACGACGCCAGGATCGCGCTCAACGAAATGGAGACCACCATCGAGCGTATGCGCGATCAGTTGCGCCGCCTCGACACCGAGACCCAGGGGCGGATTCTCAGTCGCCAGCAGGTGGAAGCCGAACGCCTGGGTTATGAAGAATTCGACCCGCTGGAAATGGACCGGCATTCGCAGTTGCAGCAATTGTCCCGGGCCTTGTTCGAATCCGCCTCCGACCTGCTGGACCTCAAGGAGACCCTGTCCGGGCGCAACCAGGATGCGGAAAACCTCCTGGCGCAGCAGGCGCGGGTCAACACCCAGTTGCAGGAAGGCCTGATGCGCACGCGCATGGTGCCGTTCGAGCGTCTGGTGCCGCGCCTCAAGCGTATCGTCCGGCAGGTGGCGGGGGAGTTGGGCAAGGAAGTCGATTTCGTGGTCGGCAATGCCGAGGGCGAGATGGACCGCAATGTGCTGGAACGCATGGTCGCGCCCCTGGAGCATATGTTGCGCAATGCCGTCGACCACGGCCTGGAAAGTGCCGAAGGCCGGCGTGCGGCCGGGAAACCGGAGCAGGGGCTGATCAGCCTGGACCTGTCCCACGAAGGTGGCGACATCGTCTTCGATATACGTGACGACGGCGCCGGGGTACCCCTCGAAGCGGTACGGCGCAAGGCGATCAAGCGCGGTCTGCTGGAGCCGGACATGCCGATCAGTGATCGCGACGTGTTGCAGTTCATCCTCCAGCCGGGCTTTTCCACGGCGGAAAAGATCACCCAGATTTCCGGGCGCGGCGTGGGTATGGACGTGGTTCACGAAGAGGTGCGGCAACTGGGCGGCACCATGCGTATCGACTCCATCCCGGGGCAGGGCGTGCACTTCCAGATCCGCCTGCCGTTCAGCGTCTCGGTGAACCGTGCATTGATGGTGCAATGCGCCGACGAGCAATACGCGGTGCCGCTGAACACCGTCGAAGGGCTGGTGCGGGTCTTGCCGAGTGAGCTGGAAGATTATTACCAGCTCGATCCGCCACGCTACGAATACGCCGGGCAGACCTACGAACTGCGTTACCTCGGCGAACTGCTGCAAACCGTGGGCAAGCCGAAATTATTCGGCCAGAGCCTGGCGTTGCCGGTGTTGCTGGTGCACTGCAACGATCAGCGCATGGCGCTGCAAGTGGATGCCCTGGCGGGATCGCGGGAAATCGTGGTGAAGAACCTCGGGCCGCAGTTCGCCGCGGTACCGGGGCTGTCGGGGGCGACCATCCTGGGCGACGGTCGCGTGGTGCTGATTCTCGATTTGCTCGCCCATGTGCGCAACGCCTTGTCGCGGGCGCCGGTACAGTCCATGTCCAGTGGTACCAGCGTGGATGCGACGCCGGTGCGTCCGACCCTGGTCATGGTGGTGGACGACTCGGTCACCGTACGCAAGGTCACCAGTCGCCTGTTGGAGCGCAACGGCATGAACGTGTTGACGGCCAAGGATGGGGTGGACGCCATGATGTTGCTGGAGGAGCACACCCCGGACCTGATGCTGCTGGACATTGAAATGCCGCGTATGGACGGTTTTGAGGTGGCGACGCGGATCCGCAACGATGAGCGCCTCAAGGACCTGCCGATTATCATGATCACCTCGCGTACCGGGCAGAAACACCGGGACCGGGCCATGGCCATTGGGGTCAACGAATACCTGGGCAAGCCGTACCAGGAGTCGGCGTTGCTGGAAAGCATCGCCTATTGGAGTCAGCTCCATGCATGAACACAGCACCAGCAGCCTGACAGGGTTGATGCTGCCGTTGGCGGACCGTTACCTGTTGCTGCCCAATGTCGCGGTGGCGGAGTTGATCGACTACCAGCGCGGCGAGCCGGCCAGCGATGCGCCGCCGTGGTATCTGCGGCAGGTGACCTGGCGCAACCAGCAATTGCCGTTGATCAGCTTCGAGGCGGCCTGCGGTTGTCCGCTGGCGGTGGGGGATCGGGCACGGATCGTGGTGCTCAATGCCCTGGGCGGGCGGCCGGAATTGAAGTTTATCGCGCTGGTGATCCAGGGGATTCCGCGTTCGTACAAACTCGACAGCCAGCTGAGTTTTGTCGATGTGCCGCTGTGTCGGTTGGAGAAGGCGGCGGTGCAGGTCGGCGAGTGGGTGGCGAAGGTGCCGGACCTGCTGGGGCTGGAGCAGTTGGTGTTGGAGTCCGGGTTGGCCTGACAACCCGGACCCGGAGTAACTTTCTATTTAACGGGAGTCCGCACAACCTTGATGTCATCGATGTCTATCTTACGGGACACGCCGGGCCCTGTCCCATTACGCGCACCGATCAAGAGATGGCTCAAGTTATTGGAGTAGACAACTAGGATTTTGATTGGATCACCTTGGAGCCACTCGTTGGTTGGTGTGTACTCATCTATAAAAAAATTGTTATAGGCTATCGAGAAGTGCTGTGTAATCACGCCCGTGATCGTTGTTGCTTCCCCCGGCTCCGGCGGGTAAACACGGTATTTGAAGGATATTTCAAGCCACTCTTTTTCCTGCTCTTTGCCAGAAAGGGTAAACATCTTGAAGAGAGAGGGCAGAAACGTGTTTGGGGGTCTCCATTCCAGCTTGCCGGACCAGAAAGTATTCGGGCCTTCCGGGCCAGCTTCCGTTTTGAGTATCCCGTCTGGAGATCCAATCTCATTTTCCCATCCGTTCCTTTCTCCATTTTCGAAATCGGTAAAATCATCCAGGTTCTTCATCTTGGTTTCTCCGGTCACTGGCGCTTTTGACCCTGCCCGTGGAGCCGGACATTGGAGATCGCAGCGCCACCTGATTGGGCGCTGCAAATGGTGGGAGGTCTACTGTCAGAACTGACAGGTCGAAGTCACTATCCGACAAAAGGTTCTGATGCTTTCGCAACAAAGAATCGCCTCTGGCCTCGATACGTTCGTACAAGCTCGACAGCCAGTTGAGTTTTATCGATGTGCCGCTGTGCCGGCTGGAGAGGTCGGCGGCGCAGGTCGGCGAATGGGTGGCGAAGGTGCCGGACCTGCTGGGGTTGGAGCAGTTGGTGCTGGAGTCGGGGTTGGCTTGACGAACGGCCGGTTTTTTTCGTTCACAGGCCTCGCAGATGACATCACCCTGTAGGAGCCGGCTTGCTGGCGATGATGCTGGTACATTCGACACATTATCTGCGCTGTGCACATCGCTATCGCCAGCAAGCTGGCTCCTACAGGTTTTATGGCGTTTTTACGGACGTACCACTACCCGCTCATCCAACGCCGAATTCACGAATGCCCGCGCCATCTCGATCAGGTGCACGACGCCCAGCACCACCTTTCGGTTTGACCCACTGAGGTTTTCTACCGCTTCGTAGGCGGTAGCGGCTGCTGCTTCCAACAGTTCATAAGCAGTGACGAGGGATTCCTCGGAACGCACATCCACCCGAATCTGATACAGGCTTTCAGGCAGTTTGTAGCGAATGGGTGGTTCTGCCGGTGGCAGGTTGTAGTGGGCGAATATGCGCTCGATGTCGGCGTCTATCGGGTTAAGTGTGACGGGTGGGTCGGGGTTATCTTCGACATTGATTTAGCTCTCTCAACGCAGGTTGAGCTGCTACCGAGACGCTACTACACGACAGGGTGGCAGCTGTACGCAGGTTAGTAGCCGGCGAGCTAAGAACCGGTGCACCGAGGTGCCCTGCGCACAGCCACCATAACGCGCAGGCAACAAACAGTGCCTGACAGGACGGTGACGCATTGCGCCTTAGCTAAACAGCGGGCTACTAAACCCGATCACTGAATTGGCAGTGACGAACGAAGACTAGACCAGGTGTTTTGGCAGGCGCAAGCCGCCGGGATTTTCTAGGAAATTTCACTCAATAGAAAGAGTGGTGTCTTATAACGAACGACTGGCCGTTGCTGCGATTTTTCTTCGTTCACAAAAACAGTGACAACCACACTTTAATCGCTCCCTCCGATAAAACGTGGTCTGTCCCGGAAAAGCTCGATACGGACACCGGCGGTTACCGTCCACAACAAGGGACGGCGGACGCCATTGGGAGCGCGATCTGAACCTGCACTACATCGTGCAATCAGTGCCCGGCCAAGGACCTTCGCTGCAACAGTCCCACGTCACCCATCGCGCCAACAGCAGTCAGGGCGGCGATGACATCGACCGGCCGTACCTCGTCATTGAGTACCCGCTCGAGCTGGGGGCCGTTCTGACATTTCCGCCGCTGAATAAGATTTTGGCAACGGTTCGATGTTCTTCTCCTCGACCCCGGCATGCGGGTCGGCCTGTCTGTTCATCGTCGCCAATGTGCGTATCGCCGACGTCAGCGGCCTGGACGGACTGCCCGATAACCGCCACTGCAGTCCCCGCCAACAGTTTCCGACGCGTGACGGCGGACACACTTCTGCTATTCTCAGCCATGATCCGAGCTCCCTAAGGACTTAAATGACGATAACGAGCAAGCAGTCGAGAGCGGCAAGAGCGCTACTGCAGTGGGACCAGAAGGCGGGCTGAAGCTGGACATACCCAGCCCTGGCTGCAGTTTGCGGGGCAAGTAATTCTCAGTATGCTCCATGGAGGTGCGTGATGAATGAAGCCTATAACTTACTTGTGAAGTTCACTCCAGACAGTATTTCCAATGTAACAAATGGAAAGATATTTTTTCATGAATCAGAAAAACTAGCAAAGGATGCGAGTTTTTTATCTGATTTAGAATATCGCCATGCCATTCCAGGATTGGCAGAGACGGGCAAAATAAAAAACGAAGAAAATAGTATTGATTTTTCTCAATATAAGGGGCTCGTCTATATCAAAAACGCACCCTCCATGTCATTTGAAGAATTGCAGCGCCTCGCAACGGCGTTGAGGGATATGGATATTGTAGAATATGTTGAAATTGAGCCAGTCGAGCCTGAGGTTGATCCAGTCGGGCCTGCTCCGACGCCGTCAGGCGAATGTACAGCAGGCCCCACAAGTACAACTCCGAACTTCGTTGATCGGCAAGAGTATCTCCAAGGTGATTTGGGATCAAATGTCATTGGTATTGATGCCATGAATGCTTGGCGATTATTTGAGGCTACCGGGCGAGGAATTAGATGTGCAGATATCGAAAACGGCGAGTTTTCTTACGATCATGAAGATCTGGAAGGCGCTAATTTTATAGAGCTCGTTCCAATGCCCGGTGAGAATACCAATGACCACGGGACTCAAGTTGCTGGTGTCGTCTTTGCTAGAAACAATGGATTTGGCATGCTGGGCGTTGCCTATGAAGTTGATGTATTTTACGGGATTTCGCAGGGTCCTCTTGGTCGCGTTGGCGGTATTGCTGAGGGTTTGAAACATTTAAGAGCCGGAGACGTATTTATATATGAAATGCAAACGGGCGGCCGTGAGGGCCGATTGGTACCCGCTGATTTTAATAGGGGTGTTTGGGACATAACAAAACAGGCCACTGATGCTGGAATTATTGTTGTCGCCGCTGCCGGTAATGGTCATGAAGATTTAGACCATCCGTTTTATGAGGAATATAGAAGCCGTGGCGACAATGGAAGTATTCTCGTCGGCTCTGGAACACGGACCGGCCGTAATTGCTCCGTTTTTTCTACATATGGTAGCCCGATACATTTACAGGGGTGGGGTGGTGATGGGTATGTGGCTACTTGCGGCGTTGGTGATCTTTTTAATGAGGGGCGTACGAGGACTTATGCCGCAGAGTTTGCAGGAACCTCTGCGGCCACGGCAATTGTAGGAGCAGCCGTCATTGCGGTGCAGTCATGGTTTAAAAGGACTGGCACGGTAATAACGCCAAGACACATGAGAGAGCTATTAATTCGGACGGGTACACCTCAAGGAACAGGTGGACATATCGGTCCACTTCCCCATATCGTGAACGCCATTGCTTCAATGTCTGCGGTCGAACTGCCGGCGCCGGCGATCTAAAGAGGTCAGCAGCCGCCAGCTCGATCCGCTGGCGGCGTTGACCACGCTGACGGTGCTGGTGTCGCAATACGATGATATCGCAAGTGCCGACCAGATCAGTGTGATACAAGGCCAGTCAAACTGGGGTCGTTCTGACCCTGGCGCAGCGTAAGCGCGCCATGAAACCCA